>CAVTBK010000001.1:0-645000 GCA_963732935.1 uncultured Acidobacteriota bacterium
CCCACCCCCACACCCCCGCCCGATCTGCACCTCAACTACGTGTCGCCCTCATCCGTCGTTGGTAGTGCCTTCCTGTTGACCGTCACGGGGAGAGGCTTCGACGGTGGCGCCCACGACAACGTGTACAAACCGAACGGCACACTCATCGGACATGGCGACGTGACAGGTCGCACATCGACGCAGGTCCTTACGTACAGAGGCTGGCTGGCGCATCTCCTGGAACCTACACAATCGAGATCCAAAATGGATCCGGCCCAGTCTCCAACCGAGTCACGCTGACACTCTTCGCCGAGGTGGCCGTAAGCCCGTTGGCGGGCCCCGCAGGCACGCTGTTCCACTACTCCGGCCGGGGCTTCACCGGCAGCTATGGCGTGACGTCGCACCTAACAGGCCATGGCGACCTCCAAATACCGACTGCTCCCGACGGCGCTTTCATCCACACGATCAATACGACTGGGTTTCCTCCCGGAGACTATGATCTGTGGGCTACCGACAACGCCAGCAGCCTCTCAACTGCGCGTGTGACGTTTACCGTCCGCTAGGCCGCCGACCCCGGGAAGATAGCCACATGCCCAGCGCCATCATGGTGTTCCCAAGGGCTGAGACGTGGCCCCCGCCACGGCAGGCGCGCGACACTTCTCCGCCGGCTCTCTCCCGCCAACCGCCGTTCCCCTTGACTCGCCGTCAGCTTCGGACATATACAGTCACCGGTTCGCGACATGCTGCCAGGTCGGCCAGTCCCGGCACCTACGTCGGCGCCATCGCGCCACCAACGTCCACCTTGGGCGTCGACACGCTCACCGCCCCACAAGGAGGTTCCCGCATGCGCCGTACCACCCCCATGATCGTCGCGCCACTAGCCCTCGCCGTAAGCGCCCACGCCTGGGCACAGCGAACGGGGCCGAGTGACGCCCAAAGCTGTGCGGCGTGTGGTTCCTGTGGAGCCGTGGGTGGCGTCGGCATGGTCCTTCTCATCGGCATCCCTATCGCTATCGCCGTCCTCAACATCGCCCTCCTCGTGTGGGTAGCGCGAGACGCCAAGGCGCGGGGTATGGACAGCGCTGTGCTCTGGATGATCCTGGTCATGTTCACGAGTGTTGTCGGCCTGCTGATCTACATCTTCGCCCGCCCGCAGGGAAACCTGCTTCAGTGTCAGCACTGCCAGAACAAACGCCTTCAAGCGAGCGCACGATGTCCGCATTGCGGCAACGCCTGAAACAGCCACACGCTTGGCTCGCTCTCTATACACTCCTCGCGATCGCGCCTTTCGTCGAGAGCTACCGGCCGCCGGCCGAACAGCTGACCGGCCGTCTCTACGTTCGCGTCGTCACGCTCTACCACGCCTGGGCCAGCCCCTTGCTCGCCAACCGCATCCGCTGCCGCTACAGGCCCACATGTTCTCAGTACTCGATCGAAGCGGTGCGGCGACATGGCCTTTTGCCCGGTCTGATCCTCACGTGGCGTCGGGTTCGGTCTTGTCTTCCGGCCGTCCCCTTCGGCACCGTCGAGGCCGTGCCCTAGCGCGGCCCCACCCGCCCTGGACCCCCCGCGCCGTGCCGGATAGCAGTCATCGGAGGAGAAGGAACATGATGCTAAACAGAGCTTCACGCACTCTCGCCGGTCTTCTATTCCTGGCGGGCGCACTCTCCTGCAGCCGTACGCCGAGAAGCGAGAATGGCTCGGCACCCCCGGCGCGTCGGGTCGTGTCCGCGGACCAGTACATCGACATTGGCGGCGTCACAGCGCTGGGGGCGATGCGCCCCGACTTCAGCGCCGCCATCTTGTTCACAGCCTACTCTGGCACCCCCCCGGACTACGACTGGCTTGCGAAGACCTACTCGCCGGAGTACCTCCGCTTGGGCACGAACGAGTTCGACCGCCATGCGCTCCTTGAGAAGTTGAAGCCCCGGTATGACACCGCCATCGCCAACGCGCATCGGACGCGCTACGTCAGCTGGATCGCTACCTCGCCCGGCCAGCTCGGCACATACGATTTCGCTCGCAAGGCGTTTCCTATCAAGCGTGTGGCGCCCTACGTCGCTCAGTGCTGTCAGCTTCAGGTCACCAACCAGAGCGACTTTGCGACCTGGCCCGTGACCGACGAGGGCCTCGCGCGCCAAGTTGCAGACCACCGCGGTTCTCTGGTGGTCAAGGCCTTCGGCTACCTCGAATCGACAGGACGAGTTGGTCCTTTCCAGAGCCGGGTCCTGTACGTCAGCCTTCAGACACTCCAGCTCCTAGACCGCACCGGCGCCGTCGCCTCAGAAGTCGGCCTCACTAGGCCTCGGGCGACGGCGCACACATCCGACGGCGGGGCGCGGACGCCGTTGCCGGCCCCCGCAGGCAAGGCCGGCGTTGCCTCACGGGCGTCGGCACCTGACCTCCCGACGACGAGGGCTGCGCCCCGGACCTCCGTGCGTACCGTACTGCGTCCGACGCCCACGTGGTCCACGTACGATGGCGGAGCCTTCTCGGTTCAACTTCCGAGAGGCAGCACCGATAGTGGCGAAGGCAGATGCACACGACTTCAATTGCCGAGTGGTGACCGAATTGACGCGTGCCAAGAGGACCAAGCCGAGTGCCGCTCAAACCTGACTGGCCGTCTCTTGACCACCGACCCGGGCGTGACCCTGCGGGAGAAGGGGCGGCCGGCGCACAGCTACGCCCTCGCAGCGAGAGGTCTCTGCTACGTATTCTCCACACCGACCCCGGAAGGGATCGCGACTCTCGACGTAGTTCTGCGCACGCTTGCGCTGGGAGACTCGTGGTTGGGGGGCATCTGGCAGGCTCAGTTTCGCCAAATCAGCATGCGCGTCTTCTTCGACGATCACCCGAAGATCCAGAAGGGACTGCGCGTCGGAACCGTAACCTTTTCGACAGCCACTGAAGCCTGCACGATGCCCCTGACAGTCTCAGGTCTGGGAAGTGGTCAGGTAGGTCTTCTCTTCGGCGCACCATCCGGAGACGTACCAACGATTGGGCGGCCTAATCTCTGCGCACCGGGCACGTTGCTTCGGCTCGACGAGCCGGACGACTCGGCAATGCAGATGGCGATGTTCATGGCGGACGGTCGCCAATTCGCCAGGGGCAAGCTGAGTCCGCACATTCCAGACTAAACGCGGATCCTTGGCGCCAACACGACGACACCCCAACTCCGAAAGGCCTCGGACCTGACACTCAGCGTCCTCGGTGACGCTGGGAGCCCACGTCATCCGAGCACGTGCCCCGGGGTGTTAGCGGCGGTCAGGAAACGCGGAAACCTGACGTATGGTCGGCGGTGGAGCGCAGGGCCGCCTTCTTCTCGGCGACGAGCGGCTTGATCTTGGCCGCGAGGTAGTTGACGTAGGCGGGGTCGAGCCCGACGCGGCCTCCCCTTGTTCTTCGTGCCAAAAGTGCCGTGAGCATCAAGAAGAGTGTGGTGGCCTACGCCGCCGCTCGAAAGCGCGGGTACCACCGGCGGAACGCATCCTCGAGGGTGCCGTTGAGCACCTCCGTCCGAACGTCGAGAAGCCGCTGGGCGCCACGCTTGGTCCATCTCATCTGCAGCTTCTTCACCATCCTGCGACTCACCACCTGGTTGACGGCAGACTCGACCGGGCTGGTCGCAATCGGCAGCCCGAGCTGACGCCGACGTCGGTAGCACGGGAGCGAGTCCGCGTTGCTCCCGAGCCACGCGAGCAGGTCAGCGGTGCGCTTGCGCACCGTCTTGTCCAGCGGCGGATCCGCCTTCATGACGAACGTCCTGAAGGTCAAGCGGTGGACAAGATCCAGCAGCTCGAGGGCCCGGCTCTGATGGCCGTGCCAAAGGTGCCACTTCGCGCTCTTGATGGACGTCAGGATCAAGTCCCGCGTCGAGCCGAGCCTCAGCGGAAGCCCCCTCGCTGTCTGGATCAGAACCTGGAACTTCATCCCTATGTGAAACCAGTCAAGGACGTGCTTCATCGGGCCGGGGGCGACACCGCCCACCATCCGACGCAGGCTCGCATCCCCGTCCGTCAGAATCGTCAGCGACGAGGGATGGCCCCCGACGCCAACGACGGCCTGGCGCACGTCGTGGGCATGAGTCCGGGGATCCCGCACCCAGGCAAGACACCTCGTCTTGCCGGTCGGACCTTGAACGCGACCGGGAGTAAGCGTCCGGTCTGCCCAGGCCGCGCCGTGGCAGTTGTATAGGGCACGCTGGACCCGCCCGAGAAGAGGGACGGGAGGGTGCAGCGATGGCAGCGGCGCAGAAGGCGAAGGATCTGGCGGCGGCGGCCGGCAAGGGCTACTGGCGCGAAGGTGACGCACGGCAGGTGGTGCGGGCGTGGGAGCGAAGTGGGCAAACCCTGTCGCGGTTCGCGGCGGCACGGGGCCTCAAGGCCGCGCGCTTGGCGCGGTGGGCGAACCGGCTCAGGAAGCAAGCCGACCGGCGAGGAGGGCGTGGGGGCGCAGGAACTGCGCCGCTGAAGCTGCGCTTCCACCCGGTGGAGCTGGTTGGGCCCGCGAATAGCCACGAGGCGAGCGTGATCGAGGTCGTGCTGCTCGACGGGCTGCGGGTGAGAGTCCCGGCGGGCTTTGCAGGAGAGGACCTCGAACGCGTGCTTCGCATCCTGGACGAGCGCAGTCGGTGCTGACGCTGCCGGCCTCGGTGCGGATCTACGTCGCCGCCGAGGCGGTCGATCTGCGGCGCGGCTTCGACGGCCTGGCCGCGGCGACGCGGGGGCTGATCGGCGCGGACCCGCTGAGCGGCCACGTCTTCGTCTTCCTCAACCGGCGGAAGAACAGGATCAAGCTGCTGGTCTGGGACCGCACGGGCTACGTGCTCGTGTACAAGCGGCTCGAGCGTGGCACGTTCGCGCTGCCGACAGAGCCGGTGGCAGGGAGTCGGCACGTGGAGCTCGATGCCGGTGAACTGGGGCTGATGCTCGAGGGTCTGGACCTGCGCGGCGCGCGTCGGCGCATGCGCTACAGGCGTCCGGCAGGCTGCGGCGACGATGGAACTTCGAATGTGACATCATTGTGCGCGCGACAGTGAGACAAGCCTTGACAGAAGCGGCTCTGCTGCCGAACTTGGTATCGACATGCTGCAGAGCGAGGGCGCCACAGCGAGCCGGACGATGAGGACGCGTCGGTAGTGGCGCTCCCGCCTGCCGCCGGGCAGACGCCTGCGGCGGGCGCCGTTTCCCCTCTCGAACAGGTGCGTGCGGCGGCCACGGCACTGCTACGCGAGGACAAGGTCGACGAGGCCTTCGAACTGGTGCTCTCGGCGATGGACGCGGTGCTGCAGAAGAGCCGTGAGCTCGAGCTCCTGGTGGCGAAGCTGCGCCGGGAGCGGCTGGGGCAGCGCTCGGAGCGGGTGAACGCGGCTCAGCTGGCGCTCCTCTTCGAGGAGCTGCGGCGGCAGGGCGACACGGCGGCCGCGGTGGATGCCACAGCCGAGGACCGTGACGACGCCGAAGTGAACGAGGAGATCCAGGCGGCGGAGGACGCCCGCAAGGAAGCGGTCAAGGAGATCGCAAGCAAGCAACGCAAGAGCCGGCTGAGCCTGCCCGGCGCCGAGCGCCAGGTGCACAAGGTCGAGCTGAGTGAGGCCGAGCGTCGCTGCCCTGAGTGTGGCGGGCCGCAGAAGGAGATCGGTCAGGACACCGCTCGCAGGATCGAGTACGTCCCGGGGCACTTCGTGCACCACGAGTACCGGCTGGCCAAGTACGCCTGCCCGAACTGCCGCGAGGGAGTCGTGACCGCGCCGGGGCCGCAGAGAATCCTAGAGCGCAGCATCGCGGACGCTTCGGTCCTGGCGCACGTGGTGGTGAGCAAGTACGTCGACCACACGCCCCTGCACCGCCTGCACGAGAGCTACGCGCGTACGGGAGCGAGCATCCCGGTCTCCACGCTGTCGGATTGGACCGGGGGTGTGGCCGATCTGCTCGCCCCGCTGGTCAAGCGGCTCGAGGAGCGGGTGCTCAGCGCGCATGTCATTCGCACGGATGCAACCGGCCTCAAGGTGCTCGACCCGCGAACTCCGGCGAACATCCAGCGGGGCACCATCTGGGCGTACCTCGGCGACGAGCATGATGTCGTCTTCCGCTACGCCGAAACCGGCGAAGGTGCGAGCGGTCCCTGGGAGTTTCTCGCCGGGCGGGCCGGACCGATCCAGGCCGATGGCGCCAGCGTCTTCGACCGTCTCTACAACGGGCAGGTGGCGAATGCGCTCGAGGTCGGCTGTCTCGCGCACGCGCGGCGCAAGCTCGTGGCGCTCCAGGATACGGACTGCCGGGTGGCCTATCCAATCAGACTGATCAGACGAATCTACCGATTCGAGTACCTTGCGGACCTCAAGGACTGCACGCCGCCCGAGCGGGCGGCGCTGCGTCAGGCGCGCAGCCTGCCCGTCTTCGAGAAGCTCAAGCGCTGGGCGCTCACGACGCACGCGACCGAGCCCCCGAGCAGTGAGCTGGCCAAAGCCACCGCCTACATGCTGAACCAGTGGCAGGCGCTGACCCGCTTCCTCTACGACGGACAGCTGAGCCCCGACAACAACCTCACCGAACAGCAACTGCGCGCGATCGCGCTCGGTCGGAAGAACTACCTCTTCGCGGGCTCGCACGAGGCCGCCCGCCGCGCGGCGGTGCTCTACAGCGTGACTCGGACCTGTGGCCTTCGCGGCGTGGAGCCGCTCGCCTATCTCACCGAAGTGCTGGCGAAGCTCGCCGGCGGCTGGCCCCAGAGCCGTATCGACGAACTCCTCCCGGGGAACTGGCCCGCCCCCGGCGCCACCTTGGCCCAGTAGCCGCCCTCCCCTCGAGCGTCTCGCTCGCCGCGCCTCTCACACTGATGGGTCGACCGGATGCTTACACCGGCGATGACCTCGAAGAGGCGCTCCGGATCGGGATGTCGGTTCCGAACGTAGCAGCCGTCAAGCCCAACGACCGTCTGATCTTCCGACTGGCTCTCAGGACGCTCAGCCCCTCGGGACCCGCCCTCGGGGTCTCCAGACCCGGGCCGTGCGAGCTCGCTCTGGATCTTCTCCTCGTGGAGGCGCTGGCCGACACGTCCAAGGCGGTTGCGCACGGTTTCGGCGTTCCGTCCATCTTCGACGGGAAGGATCTCGCCCAAGAGGTTGGCGACCTTCTCGAAGGGAAGGAGACTCGCGCACTTGGCCTCGAGGTAGAGCCATTCCGGAGCGACGAGGCTATGGCCGAGGCGGTTGCTGAGCTGCGAGAAGGTTCTCCTGGCCGAGTGGAGACAGGGGCAGACAACAAGCCTGCGCACGCGAAGAGGGACGTTCCCGAACGCCGAGCGGAAGGAAGCTCGATAGTATCCCCCGGTCCGGAGCCTGCGCTCGCAGCGGTCGCATCGGGGCACCTCGGCGCCCTGCTCGACCTGAGTGGTCACGACCAGACGCTGAAGGGATGCAAGGACCTCCTTCCCTTCCTGGAGGGTGAGGCCAAGCTCGTCGAGCTTCAGGTCGCAACCACGCTCGATGGTGGCGATGGTCTCTTCGTGATTCTCTCCCCCGTATCCGTCGGCCACGACCTTGACGACCCATTTCATGCCCCCCTCCCTGGTCATCTCCGGTGATCCAAGATGACAGGGTTTGGCGAGGAACCGGCGTCGTCAGCCCGGCTCAGGGGACGGTAAGGTCGCCCCGCCACACTGTTTCTGATGGTGCCGATGACCACTTTTGGCACGACAAATCAAGCCGAGGCCAAGGCTCCCTCCTCGAGGTCCGCGCAGCGGTTGCACTGGTAGCCCAGCGCGACGTCGCGCGGTGTCAGGACGTTCTTGGCGCCGCAGGTCGGACAGTCCCGGTTCCGCGGGTTCCGCGGAGACGCGGCACGAAGCGCCGAACGGCCACCGGGATCGGCGAATGCGTCACGGTCTTCGTAGTCGAGCTCGTCGTGCATGTGGCTCCTCTCACCGGGAGGCGGGAGCGCCCCCCTCGCGACGGAGCGGGGGCGCGCGTAGGCCCAGGAAGACAGGAGCCCAACAGAGACAGCGAGCGAGCCCAGGACGCGCCAGTAGCGCCCGGAGGCCGTTTCGCCGTATCTTCGCCTCGTGCTGTTCGACGACCAGGCGGAGAAGCCGGATCGAGGGCGCCGACCGAGCGACGCTCGTGCGCTGGGTCAAGGAGCTGCTCGCGGACCGCAAGACGAGAAGCGCGCTCCTCCAAGGCCAGACCCGACGGGTCACCTACGCGAAGCGACGCCTCCACCAGGCCGCCACCTACCTGAGCGGCCTCCTGCAGCAGGCCGAGGACGAAGCCGCGGCCGCCTGGCCGGGACAGCTGCCGTGCCCCACCTGCGGCGCGCCGGCGACGAGCGTCACGGCGGAGCAACGCAACCTAGGCCACGCCGTCGTGCACAAGCACCCGGACGGCACTCGCTGCGAGCGCCCAGCGTCACACGTCACGCCTCAGCCCGCGAGCACGAGCCGCCCACCACAGGGCGGCGCACGACGATGAACGACACGGCACGACCAGGCCCACGTCGGCCTGGCCGCGCCGTCAGTACTCCTCGGGGTCCGAGCCCCGAGCGAGCGGAAATTTACTCCAAGGCCGGCGTTCCGGCCCAGGCGGCGGAGCGGACTGGACGGTTTGTCGTTCTTGGCTGCGCTTGGCGGTTCCGGCTCTGGGCGCGATCGCATCCGCGGAGGTCTGTTGGGCTGCCGGGTGCCGTGAACAGATGGACAACAGCCAAGGAAACGCCATCGAAGAGCGTGCCCCATGCCCAAACACACCGAACCCACCACCGACACGACATCGCTACAGTAAATCCCCGCACCTTCGGGGCTCGGACCCCAGGATCGCGTGGTCGCGCTTTCCCCGGAGGCTCCCGGTGTAGGGGCTCGCGAGGAGCCGCCCCGCCTCCTCCGCTCCCACCCAGTTCCCGAGGCGGACGCCGTGGCGGCGGACGCCCTTGACGCGCGCGATCGCGACGGCTCGCGCCGGGTCGAGAAGGCCGTTGTCGGAGGCCTCGAGGGCGAGCTTCCGGATCGGCGCCAGGCGGAGGTTGATGGTGGAGGGGGCGCGGCCGGACGCCTCGAGATGGGCCCGGTACTCCTGGACGGACGCCCTCGTGAAGGGACGCGGCGGGAGCCAGGACAGAAACTCCCGCAGGCCCCGCTCGTACGCCCTTCGGGATTCGGGGCTCGTCACCCCGTCGAGGACGAGGGCCATGAGGCGCTCGCTCACGGGCACGGCTGCCGAGGGCAAGAGAGCCCCTTCCTGGCGTCCGTTTTCGGCGTCCTCCGGCATCCCCTTCATTTTACTTTCGAGAAGAAGCATTACCCGGCGAGCATGGTGACGGCGATCCATCCGTTCCTGTAGATTTCGCGCGTGGAGGTCTCCTACACCGAAGCCCGCCAGAACCTCGCTCGGCTCCTCGACCACGTGCTTGAGGATCGCGACGTCGTCTACATCCGCCGGCGGTCGCGAGAACGCGTGGCGTTGATTGCCGACGCCGAGCTCGTCGGTCTCCTCGAGACCGCTCACCTCCTCCGGTCTCCTCGCAACGCCATGCGGCTCCTGACTGCCCTTCAGCGGGCGCTCAAGAACGCGGGGCACCCGACAGGACGCGCTTGAGCCTCAGCCGCCTCAGATCCGGATCCTCTCGATCTCGTCGAGAGTCACCTCATCATTGGTTCGGTTGTAGAGCTCGGTCGTGCGGGGCGACTCGTGGTTGGCGATGCGCTGGGCCTTGGCGAGCTCGCCGCCGTTCAGGAGGAAGGACGTGATCCCGGTGGCGCGGAAGCTGTGGCAGCAGATCTCGCTCGGCAGCCCCGCGGCCGCGGCCCGGCGCTTCACGATCCGGAGCGCCGCCGCCTCGCGGAGCGGCCGCTCGGTGATCCGCCCCGTCCGGGCGACCGTCGCCCGGAAGAGCGGCGTCTTCGGCTCGTCCCGGATTCCGGCCGCCTCGAGGTAGGCGTCCAGGTACTCGGCCGCACGGTGGTGGACCGGCACCTGGTGGTACTTCCCTCCCTTCTCGTGCAGCCGAAACCAGCTCCTCCGGCCCTGGGTGTAGTAGTCCCGGACCTCCATCCGCACGACCGCCCCCACACGCGCGAAGGAGTAGGTCATCACGGCCAGGAGGGCGCGGTCCCGGAGGCCCACCACTCCCCCGCCGTCGATCGACTCGAAGAGCGCCCGCGCCTCCTCCTCCGTGAGCACCGGCGTCTTCCCACCTTCACCACGTGCTTCGGCCCGCGGACGGACGCCGCCGGGTTATGCGGAAGGACGCCGCCCGTGACCAGGTAGTCGAAGAGTCTCCGGATCGCCGCCAGGTGCTGCTTCACCGAGGGCGCCGCCAGGTCGCGCATCAGCTCCTCGACGTAGGCGGCGACAACGACGGGCTCGATCCTGTCCAGCGGCAGGGCGTGGTCCTCGCACCAGGCGAGGAAGCGCGCGACGGCGAAGCCGTAGGCCCGCCGCGTCTTCGGGCGTTCCGGATCTCCGCCGTGAAGAACTCCAGAAACCGCCGCGAGGCCCGCTCCCCCGCCGCGGCGATCGTCGCCGGCAGCGCCACGGCGTTTCGGAGGCCGGCACCGACCTCGTGGCCTCCGCCCGGCACGACCGTGAGCGCGCCTCCCCACCCCGGAACCCTCCTGCAGGGGCTCAGCCGGCTCCCCGCTCCCAGCCGCCCACCTGGGCGTCCAGGATCCGCCGTGCGGCGTCCACCGAGGACCTTGCGCCTTGCCCTTCAGTCCAGGCCCGATTCTCGCCCTAGCGCCCTCCCTGGCCGGTCCACCCCTCGAGCAGCGGATCCCGCGAGGCGTCCGGATGGTCGTTTCGCCCCCCTCGGCCCCAGGTGCGGCGCCCCGGGAGGCTCCCCGATCTTAGGGAAGATAAGATCCTTTATCTTTGCTAATCCCCGGGCGTACACCCTTGGGGGAGCAGACCGCATTGCCCCAAGTCCGGGCGTCGCTCGTCAGTCCCGAGCCGGTCGCCAAGTGGGCAGTCGTGGCGCGCTTCGCGGGCGGAATCGAACCGGGGCCGAGGCACCGGATGGACGCGCTCCGTCTCCTCTGCCACGGGCGATCAGTCCGTCCTCGACTCCCGGACGCGACTGCGCTCTACTAGCCTTCCGTGCGCCTCAGCCGACACTGTCACGCGCTGGCGGGCTTCGCCTACGTCCCGCCCTGGTCCGTCAACGCCGGCTTCGTCTGCGGGGAGCGGCGGACCCTGATCGTCGACACCGGCCCGACCGCGCAGGCCGCCGAGACGATCCTCGGCTACGCGCAGGCGGCCCGGCCGGAGAACGCGATCCTCGCCGTCAACACCGAGCGCCATCTCGACCACGTCGCCGGCAACGACGTGCTGCGGTCGCGCGGGATCGACGTGTGGGGCCACCCTTCGATCCGGCGCACCTCCGCCGAGCTGGCCGCGGACGTCGCGCAATACGCCGCCAGCGTCAGCGACCCGGCCCGGCGGAGCGAGGGGGAGATCCCTTTCCTGGGGACGCGGATCGCCGATCCCAACGTGGACGTCGCGCAGCGAGGTGCGCGATCGACCTGGGTGGGCTCGAGGCCGAGATCCTGCTCGCGCCGGGCCACACCCCGGCGAACCTGGTGGTGTGGGTGGCGGCCGACGGCGTCGCCTATGCGGGCGACTCGGTCGTCAGCGACTACCGGCCGAACCTCGAGTCCGGGGGACCCCCGGAGTGGCGGCGCTGGCTGGTCGCCCTCGACCGCATCGCCGCCCTGTCGCCTGGCGTCGTGGTGCCGGGCCACGGCCGCGTCCTCCGGGGCGCCGACGAGATCGCCCGTGAGATCGCGCGGGTCCGCCGCTGTCTGCAGGAGGCTCTGGCGGGGAGAAGCTGAGGCCGGGCACGGTCCCGGCGCCGTCACGGGCAATCGGGTTACGATAGAGGAGTCGCCGCCCTTGCGGGAGGCGCCGTAACTCTGGCAAGGAGGCCGAGAAGTCTTGCGTCCCAAGGCAACCGTCGTCATCGCGTCGTTCCTGTCGAGCGTCGTCATCCTCGCATCCTTCACGCTCGCGTCCTTCACCCTGGCGTCCTGCGGCGGGTCGAGCGCCACGAATCCCAATCCGGTCGTCACCCCCACGCCGACTCCGACGCCGACGCCCACGCCCACGCCGGTGGCCACCCAGCCGGCGCCCTGCCAGCTCAAGAAGCCCACGGTCGACTGCGCGTCGCGTCCCGGGAAGAGGCAGGAGCTCGCGCAGTTCCTGCAGCCCGCGCTGAACGCCGCGATGGCGACGCCGGGCGTGATGTACGCGAACCAGCCGGACCGCCTCTACGACATCGATCTCTTCCGCTCGATCGTGATCGACCGACTGACCGCCAAGGACGTCTGCGGGGCCTGGGACTACGGCAACGTGATCGGGGACGAGATCTACACGCGCTCCGCCGACGGCTGCGTCGTCGAGCAGTACGACGTCATCGCTGGAGACGGTGGCGTCCGCAGCGCGAACGGCCGGTCAAACGTGTGGTCGGCGGGGTGGGGCGAGCCGGTGCCGAAGGTGCGCCCGCAGTACTCGAAGGTCGGAGACACGAGCTGCACCCTGCCGGGCAGCCGCTCGACCTACTGCTTCTCGATCAAGGGCAGCGCCGGCGAGTTCGGACAGGCCGCCTTCGACGCTCTCATGGAGGTCTTGGACGAGAATCCCAACCTCGTCGACAAGACGGACTTCCTGCCCGGACAGGGCCAGACCGAGCCCGGCGCGCTGCGGCCCGCGGCGTGGCGGATCCTCAACGTGAAGGGCTACATCGCGGCGCTCGAGGCCAAGGTCCGCGGAAAGGGCTTCTGCGCCTACGTGCAGGGCGACATCCTCAAGGTGAAGAGCCCCGAGAAGGGCAACATCCTCCACGAGGAGGCCGACGTCATCCAGAACCCGGCGAGCGGCGGTGACTACACCTCCTTCGTCGTGACGGACCGCTGCCACGACGCGGGCTTCTGAGCCGGTCCGGCGCGGGGTCTCGAAGCGTCCCGACCCTGCCGCGCTCAGCCCTGCGGGGAGTCGTCCGGCGCGCGAGGCTTGCGCTGCTCCTTGAAGGTGATCGGACCGGCGGGCTCTGCGCCCCGCATGTGAACGCCTCCGTCGAAGAGAGCGCCTTCGGCGATCGCCACCACCTGCGCGTTGAGGCTCGCCCGGACGCGGGCCCCTGAACCGATCTCGATCTTGTCGGCCACGAGCTCTGGGCCCGAGACCTCCCCGCCCACGACCAGGCTGGTCGCTTCGATCCGGCCGGTGACCCGCCCCCCCTCGCGGACGCGGTACGGCGCCTCCACCCGCGAGTCCCCTTCCAGCGTGCCCGCGACGTCCACGGGATCGCTCCCGGTCAGCTCCCCGCGGATCGAGATCCCCGGTCCGATCACGGTCGAGTACTTCTCGAGCGAGTCGGTGAAGCGCCGCGTCTGATTGGTCTGCGTCGGTTCCGGTTTCTGCATGGGCGAGCGGATGGTAGCACCTAAGGGCCGGCAGCCCGGAGGCCGTCGGCGGCGGCAGCCATGATTAAGGCTTGCTCACCCGATACGCAAGAAACATTCACTGGACTTAATTCGCCTCCTGGTCGAGACTGGCGCTCCCTGCCAGGGAGGAGACCTCATGAACACCTATCGCGTCGGCGTCATCCCGGGAGACGGCACCGGCCCCGAAGTGGTCGCCGAGGCGGAGAAGGTCCTGGACGCGGCGGCCCGCAAGTTCAGCTTCAAGCTCGAGCGCACGGCCTACGACATCGGCGGCGAGCGCTACAAGCGGACCGGCGAGGTCCTCCCCGACAGCGTCCTCGCCGAGCTCCGCACCCAGCAGGCGATCCTGCTCGGCGCGATCGGCCATCCCGACGTCAAGCCCGGCATCCTCGAGAAGGGGATCCTGCTGCGGGTCCGTTTCGAGCTAGACCAGTACATCAACCTCCGGCCCATCCGTCTCTACCCAGGCGTCGAGACGCCGATCAGGGACAAGGGACCCAAGGAGATCGACTACGCGGTCGTACGCGAGAACAGCGGCGACATCTACACCGGCATGGGCGGGATCGCGATGAAGGGCACCTCGGACGAAGTGGCCACCCAGATCATGTGTTACACCCGCTCCCAGGTGGAGCGCTGCCTGCGCTGGGCCTTCGACTACGCCCGCAAGTACGGCAAGAAGGCGCGGGGGGTCGGCGACAAGAACACCCTCGCTCTGGTCGGCAAGACGAACGTGCTCACCTACGTCTACGACTTGTGGGAGCGCGCCTTCCACGAGATCGGCCAGCGCGACTACCCGGATGTCGCTCGGGACTACTACCACGTCGACGCGTGCTGCATGTGGATGGTGAAGAGCCCGGAGTGGTTCGACGTCCTCGTCACCGGCAACATCTTCGGCGACATCATCACGGACCTGGGCGCGATGACGCAGGGCGGGATGGGGCTCGCGGCGGGCGGCAACATCAACCCGAAGGGCGTGAGCATGTTCGAGCCGATCGGCGGCTCGGCCCCGAAGTACACGGGCCAGAACGTCATCAACCCGCTCGCCGCCATCTGCGCCGGCTCGATGCTGCTCGAGCACCTGGGCGAGGAGAAGGCCGCCCGCTCGGTCGAGAACGCCGTCAAGCTCGTGACCGGCACCAAGCTCAAGAGCATGGCGGCGGGCCGCATGGGCTACTCGACGACCGAGGTCGGCGACCTGGTCGCGAACGCGCTCGCCTGAGCCCTGCCCTCAGCGCTCGGCGCTTCGGGCCGGGCGCCGCGTCGAGCGCGAGCCCCAGGCGAGCGCGAGCGCCGCGAGCAGCCCGCAGGCGCTGAGGAGCGCTCCCAGGGTCGCCGACCAGGGCCGGTAGGCGAAACGGACCTCGTGACTGCCCGCCGGCAGGCGCACGGCCCGGAACAGGCCGTTGCCGCGCAGGACCGGCACCCGTCGGCCGTCCACGGTCGCACGCCAGTTGGGGTCGTAGGCCTCCACCACGACCAGCGTGCCGGGCGAGGACAGGCGGGCCCGCAACCTGAGAGTGCTGAGCGTCCTGCCGACGATCGCCACCTCGTCGCCAGCGTAGGGCGGGTTGCCGACGGACCCGGTCGTCGCGGCGTCCAGGACGACGTCCCGGGCCGGCTCGAAGTCGCGGGCGAGCAGCGCCTCGAGCGTCGAGCCTGGCCCGGCCGCCGATCGCTCGGCGTGCACGACGTAGGCGCGAGCGACCGGGTCCGGTACCCGCAGGACGAGCAGCGGGCAGACGAAGGGGGAAGCGAGCGTGCCGACCCTGACGAGGCCGGGCGGGACCGTCCTGCCCACGTCGAGCACCTCGCCCACGTTCCCGAGACGCAGCAGGCGCAGCGCGTCCGGCCCGCCCCAGCGGCTGCGGACCTCCCAGTTCAGCAGGCCGGAGTAGACGGACCCAAGGCCCGTGAACTCGCCGTCGTAGCTCCCGAATAGACCCCAGCGCGCACCGGTCGGGGGCCTGAGGGTGTCCTGGATCCCGAGGGCCGAGATCCAGGCCCGCTTCCAGCCGGCGGGCCCCCGACCCGCCGTCCCGCAACCCGGCTCGCTCGTCGCGTAGAGGCGCTCGGCTCGGTCGACCAGCCCCACCACCGCGGGACGGTGCGCGAGCAGCGCGGCGGGCGCGAGGGGGTTGATCCCACGCCCGACCAGCACGGCGTCGCCTACCGCCAGCAGGAGAAGCACGAGCAGCCCGACTCGGCCTCCCCGCTCGCTCTGCGCCCGGCGTTCTGCGAGCAGAGCCACCACCCCGAGCAGGAGCGCCGTGCGCAGCAGCTTCCGCGACATCCCCGGGAACGTCGCGCCCAGCTCGGGGCCGGATGTGGCGAGGCGCGCCGCCAGCCAGCTCGGGTCGCTCATGAGCCACGCCGCGAGCGCAACCAGCGCAAGAGCGCCCGTGACGAGGACGAGAGCGGCGCGACGCGCCCGGCGCCTCTCGACCGGCGCCCAGGGACGCCTCCACGCCTCCATCCCCAGAGCCGCCAGGAAAGCGACGCAGAACGCCGCCGGGATCAGCAGCTTCTGCGGGTAGCGCAGGAGGTGGAAGCCGGGCAGTGCGAAGAACCACCCGTAGAGCGGAGTGTGGCGGCCCAGGCTGAGCAGGACGAGCGCCAGCGCCCCCAAGGCGGGGCCGCCGGCGGCGGCCGACGCACCACGGAGCGCCAGCGCCAGGAGACCGAGGGCCAAGGGGACGGCGCCGAGGTAGATGCAGACGAGCAAGGGACCACGGCCTTCGAAGACGCTCGCCCGTGAGGCCTCCGAGAGCGGCAGGTCCGAGACCAGCCGCGGCACGGCGAGGTCGGCGAGCGACGCCGGATGCAGGGACCAGTAGCTGGACGTGTGCAGGTCCATCCGGGCGCGTCCGCTCCGGTCGATCGCCTCAGCCGCGGGGAGCCACTGCACGGCGCTCAACGCCGCTGCCAGGAGCGCTGCGAGGGCCGTGAATCGCGCGAGGATCGACACCTTCGCGCGGCCGCCCGGCCCTGGACGCAGCAGCCGCCAGGCGGCGAGCGGACCTCCGATCAACGCCGACGCGAGGCACATCTCCCCGGATCCGGTCAGGACCTGAGCGGCGGCGGCGAACCCGAGGATGAGCGCCGAGCGCGAACCGGGCCGGCGCAGCAACCCCTCGAGCGCCCAGACCACCCAGGGAATCCAGGCCGCCCCGAGCGGGTGATGGAGCAGGCTGATCGAGGAGAGGAACGGCCCCGACAGGGCGTAGCCGGTGCCGGCGACGGCGGCCGCCGCTGGTCCCAGCCCCAAGCGACGCGCGAGCGCCCAGGCCCCGGCCGCCGCCAGGAGCGTATGACCGATGGTGAAGACCTTGAAGTGGAGCGCCGCGGGCAGCAGGAGCGCCAGCCAGGTCGGCGGATAGGCGAGCTGGAAGTTCGGGTCCGAGAGCAGCGGCGCGCCGAAGCCGACATAGGGGTTCCAGAGAGGCAGCGAGCGAGCGGCGATCGCCTGCTCGACGACCGCGCGGTACGGATACCAATAGCCGTGGATGTCGCGCTCGTAGAAGACGCGCGAGGTGAGGATCGCCTCCGAGTAGACGGCCAACACCGCGAGCCCGACCAGGACCGCCGCCAGTGCGCCGACCCGACGCTCGACCGCCTTCGACAGAGCCGTCGCGGGGACCGCGCCGACGTCGGGCGAGGGAGCGGC
The DNA here is from genome assembly GCA_963732935.1 of uncultured Acidobacteriota bacterium. GTDB lineage: Bacteria > Acidobacteriota > Vicinamibacteria > Fen-336 > Fen-336 > DATBSL01. Next base: position 17,075 of record CAVTBK010000001.1, read on the forward strand.
CTGGGGGACTCGCTCGGGGCTCTTCCTCACTCTCGGGCGGAGTCTAGCATCGATGGCGGACGGCCCCGTCCGGCGGACGGGCGCCCGGAGCGGCCGACCGCTAGAATGGCGTCAATGGCACGCCGCGCCGGAATCCTCGCGCTCCTCGTGTTCGGCATCGTGTGCGGGCTGCTCGCCGCGGAGGGCGCCGCTCGCCTGATCCTGCCCGACCCGGGGGCGCCCTCCGGCTATGCCCCCGTCAACACCCGCCGGCGCTGGGGCGGGCCGACCAACTCGCGGGGCTACCGCGACCTGGAGCGCTCGCTCGCCAAGCCGGCCGGGACCCGGCGCATCGTGGTTCTGGGCGACTCCTTCGCCTGGGGGGCCGGAGTCGAGTTCGAGGACGCCTTCCCCCAGCGGCTCGAGCGCATGTTACCCAGGCACCGCCACGAGCCTTGGGAGGTGGTCAGCCTGGCCCGGCCCGGGATGAACACGGTCGAGCAGGCGGCGCAGCTCGCCGAGCAGGGGTTCACCTACGACCCGGACCTCGTGCTGCTCGCCTACTGCCTGAACGACAGCGAGGACGAGAGCGCGGCCGAGCTCCGGCGGGCGCGCGACTGGCAGGAGCTGCGCGCGGAGCGCGCGCGCCGACGCCAGCCGCCGGCACTCGAGCGCTCCGCCCTCTACCGGGTCGTGAGCGGGCGCCTGCGGGCCACCATCGAGGCCGAACGGCGGATCGCCAACTATCGCTCGCAGTACCGCGACGACTACTCCGGGTGGATCGCCGGGCGCCGCGCGCTCGACGAGATGGGACGGCTCTGCCGCGAGCATCACGTTCCGTTCCTTGTCGTCGTGTTCCCGCTGTTCGGGAACCCGCTGGGTGACGACTATCCTTTCACGGGCGTGCACGACGCCGTCGACCGTGCGGCGGCCGCCGCGGGCGCACGGGTCCTCGACCTGCTGCCTTTCTATCGCGGCCTGCGCTGGGATCTCCTGGTCGTCGACGGGGCGAACGACGAGCACCCGAACGAGATCGCCCACCGGATCGCGGCGAACGTGATCGTCTCGGCCCTCGACGATCTGCTGCCCGCCGCTCCGCCACGACGGTAGCTGCCCCCGGCCTCTGACGCCGACGACGACGGGTTGCGGATGGCGCATTGCGCTTTGATCTCGGCCCTCGGGAAGGGAGACAATCTCCCACCAGGAGGGGCCGTGACGACCCTGGACCCGAGTCGGACGCCTCCGTGCGAAACGACGGTCGACACGCGCAAGACCAGGATCCTGCTGATGGACGACGACCCGGACGTGAGAGGGGTCGCGGCGGCGATGCTGGACGTGCTCGGGTACGCGGTCGAGTGCGTCGCCGACTGCCCTTCGACCGTGGCGCTCTACCGCGCGGCGCTCGCGAGCGGCAGGCGCTTCGACGCCGTGATCCTCGATCTCACGGTCAGCGGCGGCCCGGGCGGCCTCGAGGCGCTGGCGGAGCTGCGGGAGGTCGATCCCGCGATCCGCGCCTTCGCGTCGAGCGGCTACTCGGACGACCGGGCCCTCACCGACCCGCCGGCCTTCGGTTTCGTGGCGGCGATCAGCAAGCCGTACACGGTCGAACAGCTCGCCGAGACGCTGCGCCGCGGGCTCACGCCGCCGTAACGTTTTCGGCCGGCACGCAGGAGCTGCGAGCTGAGGCTCGCCAGGGATCCTTCGACAGGGCGCGCCACCGTGTCGACGCACGCGGGCCACGATCCCAACGAACTGCCTGAAGGCCCTCATCGCGCGACACGCGCCGAGTCGGGCAATGTCCCCCGGCATCGCGGAGGCTTCAGCTCGTAGCGCGTTGCGCATGAGCGACCTACGGGCTGCGGACCGCGAGCGCCTCGAGCGCGATCCCAGCGCGCGGCCGGCCCAGCTCGCCCTCGCGACCGACGCCAGCGGCGGGGCGCGGGCCCCGTCGTGACTCCTGCGGGCCCGAAACCTGCAGTGGGCCTCTCATCGGTTCGTCCCGACACCCGTCGAGACACGCACACGCTTCGGGGAGGTGCCGATGGCCGTAACGCAGACGAAGGAGTCGGCCCGATCGCTCGCCGACAAGCTCGAGCGTGAGGCCGGCGTCCGTGCCACCGACTGCTACCAGTGCGGCAAGTGCAGCGCGGGCTGTCCGCTCGCGAGCGAGATGAACCCGACTCCCTCGCGGATCCTGCGCATGCTCCAGCTCGAGCTGCCGCAGCACGAGGAGCCGATCCTGCGCTCCCGCACGCCGTGGCTGTGCGTGGGCTGCGAGACCTGCCTCACGCGCTGCCCGCAAGAGGTCGACCTTCCGCGCGCGATGGACTTCCTGCGGGGTGAGGCCGCGAGGCGTCGGATCGCCCATCGCGACGCGAAAGCCCTGATCGCCTTCCGCGACGCCTTCCTCCACTCGATCGAGAGATGGGGGCGCCTCTTCGAGCTGGGCATGATCGCCGAGTACAAGCTGCGCACCGGCCGCCTCTTGCAGGACCTGCCGCTGGCACCCTCCATGTACCTGAAGGGCAAGGTGGGCCTGCGACCCCACGGCCTGCGCGACAGCGCGCCCGTCGCCCGCATCTTCGAGCGGGTACGGGCGCAAGAGGCGAGCCGATGAAGATCGGGTACTACCCCGGCTGCTCGCTGCTCGGCTCCTCGCGGGATTTCGGCGAGTCCGTGAGCGCCGTGGCTCGGGCGCTCGAGGTCGAGCTCGTGCCGGTCCCGGACTGGAACTGTTGCGGCGCCAGCTCGGCCCACGCCACGAGTCCCCTGCTCGCCGTCGCTCTCCCCGCTCGGGTGCTCGCCCAGGCCGCCGCCTCGGGGATGGAGGAGGTCCTCGCCCCCTGCGCGGCCTGCTACAACCGGCTCTGCGGCGCGCGCCACGAGCTCGCGGCCGACCCGGCGCGGCGCCGCCGGGTCGAGGATGTGATCGAGGCGCCCCTCGAGAGGACCCCCCGCATCCTGAACGTGCTCGAATGGCTCGACCGCGTGAAGGACCGGATCGCCCCGAGACTCAAGGCCCCCTTCGCGCACTCGGTGGCCTGCTACTACGGCTGCCTGCTCGTCCGCCCGCCACGGGTCGTCGGCTTCGACCGACCCGAGGACCCCACCGCCATGGACGCGCTGGTCACGGCGGTCGGCGGACGCACGATCGGCTGGAGCTTCAAGACCGAGTGCTGTGGCGCCGGGCTCTCGATGCCCGATACCCCGCTGGTCGCGACGCTCGGCGGACGCATCGTGGCCGACGCCGCCGCGCGCCAGGCCGAGGCGATCGTGGTCGCCTGCCCCATGTGCCACTCGAACCTGGACCTGCGGCGGGCGGCCATCAACCGGGCGCTCGGCGTGGCGCACCGGCTCCCCGTCCTCTTCATCACGCAGGTGATCGGGATGGCGCTCGGCCTGGGTGCGGACGCGCTCGGGCTCCGCCGCCACTTCGTGCCGGTGCGGCTCGCCATGCCGGCAGCGGCCTCCTGAGGGACGGGCATGGCACGCGTGGGCGTCTTCGTCTGCCACTGCGGAGAGAACATCGCCGGGACGGTCGACTGCGCGCGGGTGGCGGAGGCGGCGGCCCGGCTCCCCGGCGTCGCGCACGCGGTCGACTACAAGTACATGTGCTCGGACCCAGGGCAGAACCTGCTCCAGGAGGCCGTGCGCGAGAAACGCCTCGACCGCGTCGTGGTGGCGGCCTGCTCACCGCGGATGCACGAGCCGACCTTCCGGCGGGCAGCGGAGCAGGCGGGCCTGAACCCCTACCAGTGCGAGATGGCCAACCTTCGCGAGCACTGCTCGTGGGTGCACGTGAAGGCCGAGAGCACGACCGAGAAGGCGATCGCGCTCGTGCGGATCCAGGTCGAGAAGGTGAAGCGCGACCGGCCGCTCACGCCGATCCAGGTGCCCGTGACCCGACGGGCGCTGGTGCTGGGCGGGGGGATCGCCGGGATCCAGGCCGCGCTCGACATCGCCGATGCCGGCCACGAGGTGGTGCTGGTCGAGAAGAGCCCCTCGATCGGCGGGCACATGAGCCAGCTGTCGGAGACCTTCCCCACCCTCGACTGCTCGCAGTGCATCCTGACCCCGCGCATGGTCGAGGTGGCCCGCCACCCGAGGATCACGCTCTACACCTACTCGGAGCTGGAGAAGCTCGAAGGCTTCATCGGCAACTTCAAGGCCACCATCCGCAGGAAGGCCAGGAAGATCGACGAGAAGGCGTGCAACGGCTGCGGCGTCTGCCAGCAGAAGTGCCCGGTCCGAAAGATCCCCGACGAGTTCAACGAAGGGCTCTCGATGCGGCGGGCGATCTACGTGCCCTTCCCGCAGGCGGTGCCCAACAAGCCCGTGATCGACGTCGCGAACTGCACCTACTACAAGACCGGCAAGTGCAAGGCCTGCCAGAAGTACTGCACGCAGGACGCCATCCGCTTCGACCAGCAGGACGAGCTGGTCAGCCACGACGTGGGCGCCGTGGTGCTCGCGACCGGCTTCGATGTCATGCCGACCACGGCCTTCCCGGAGTACGGATACGGTCGCCACCCTGACGTCCTCGATGGGCTCCAGTTCGAGCGGCTGGCCTCGGCCTCGGGCCCGACCGGCGGCGCGATCAAGCGGCCCTCCGACGGCAAGGTCCCCGAGACCGTCGTCTTCATCGCCTGCGCGGGCAGCCGCGACCGGCAGAAGGGGGTTCCCTACTGCTCGAAGGTCTGCTGCATGTACACGGCCAAGCACGCGATGCTCTACCGGCACAAGGTGCCCGGCGGCAAGGCCTACGTCTTCTACATGGACATCCGCGCCGCCGGCAAGAGCTACGACGAGTTCGTGCGGCGGGCGATCGAGGAGGACGGGGTCAAGTACCTGCGCGGGCGCGTCTCCCGGCTCTACGAGGAGGGCGGCCAGCTGGTGGTGAAGGGGGCCGACACGCTGCTCGGCGGCGAGCCGGTCGAGATCCGTGCCGACCTGGTGGTCCTGGCGACCGCCGTCCAGGCGCGGGACGGGGCGGAGGAGCTGGCGCAGAAGCTCCACGTCTCCTACGACCCCTACCGCTTCTTCGCCGAGGCCCACCCGAAGCTGCGCCCGGTCGAGACGAACACCGGCGGCATCTACCTCGCCGGCGCCTGCCAGGCCCCGCGCGACATCCCCGAGTCCGTAGCCCAGGCGAGCGGCGCCGCGGCCAAGGTGTGCGGGCTCTTCTCGCGACCCGAGCTCACGCGCGAGCCGGTGGTGGCGGTCGTGGACCGCCAGCCGCCTCCTGTCTTCTCACACTGCGTCGGCTGCTTCCTGTGCCAGTCGGCCTGCGCCTACCAGGCGATCGAGACCGAGGAGATCAGGAGCCGCAGCGGCGAGCTCGTGAAGACGGTGGCGCGGGTGAACCCTGGCCTCTGCCAGGGCTGCGGCACCTGCGTCGCCACCTGCCGCACCAAGGCGATCGACCTCCAGGGCTACAGCAACGAGCAGGTGTTCGCGGAGGTGATGGGGGTCTGGGCATGAGCGCCTTCGAGCCTCGCATCACCGCCTTCGTCTGCAACTGGTGCACGTACGCCGGAGCGGACCTCACCGGCACCAGCCGCATCCGGTACGCGCCGAACGTGCGCGTCGTGCGGCTGCCCTGCACCGGTCGCATCGACTTCATGCTGGTGATGACGGCGCTCGCGAGCGGCGCCGACGGCGTCATCGTCTCGGGCTGCCACCCGAACGACTGCCACTACACCTCCGGCAACTATCACGCGCGGCGCCGCTTCATGGTGTTCCGCGACCTCCTCGACTTCGCGGGCATCGACGTGCGCCGGATCGTCTTCGCCTGGGTCTCGGCGGCCGAGGGGGCCAAGTGGGCCGAGCTCGTCGACCAGGTCACCGAGGAGGTGCGCTTGCTGGGGCCGCACCTCGAGCACCACGAGCTCGCGCACCAGGGCATCGAATGACGGTGGGGCCATGCAGGAGCTGAAAGCCAAAGCGCGGCAGCTGCTCGACGCGGGCACGGTCGCCGTCGTGATCGGACACGCCGGCGGCACCGCCGAACGCAGGCGGCCGCTCTTCGCGCGCAGCGCGGCCGACGCCGAGAGGCTCGTCCACGACGACGGCTGCTGGCAGAACCTCGCGACCTACCTGGTGCGGCCGGAGGTCCGCCGGATGGGCCGGGCCGCGGTGGTGGCCCGGCCGGCGGTGCTGCGCAGCATCCTCCGTCTCGCCGACGAGAAGCAGCTCCAGGACGGGGAGGTGCTGGTTCTGGCTCTCGCCGAGGGCTCCTGGCGCGAGCTGCCGTCGCTCGCGGCGATGCGGGAGCATGCGGCGGCGCTGCCCGACGCCCTCTACCCGGCGACCGAGCGCGAGCTCGCGCGTCTGGCCGCGCTGCCGCTCGCCGAGCGCCAGGCTTACTGGGCAGGAGAGCTTTCCCGCTGCCTCAAGTGCTATGCCTGCCGCGCCGCCTGTCCGATGTGCTACTGCGAGCGCTGCACGATGGACTGCAACCGCCCGCAGTGGGTGCCCGTGGCGAGCCACGCCCTCGGCAACCTCGAGTACCACCTGGTGCGCGCGATGCACCTCGCCGGCCGCTGCGTCCAGTGCGCGGCCTGCTTCAGGGCCTGCCCGGTGGGCGTTCCGGTGCACTTGCTCGCGACGGCGGCGGAGCAGTCGGTACGCCGGCAGTTCGGCACGGAGGGCTACGCGCTCTCCAGCTTCCGGCCCGACGACAAGGAGACCTTCATCCGGTAGGAGCCATGAGCGCGCGCTACCACTTCACGCCGGCGACACTGGAGGCGCTCTTCTCCGCGCTCGAGACGAGCGGGCGCCGCGTCCTCGCGCCGCGGCAGGTGGGCGAGAGGGTCGAGCTGGGCCCCGTGCGCACCCCGGGCGAGATCGCGCCGAGCTACCTCCAGACCGTGACGTCGGCCAAGGGGGTCGTGTTCCCTAAGGTCGAGCGCATCCTCGGCTACCGGACGAGCGGCAAGGACGTCACGCTCGAGGATCCCGAGCCGGTCCCCCAGCAGACGGTCGTCCTCGGCATCCGCCCCTGCGAGGCCCGCGCCTTCGCCGCGCTCGACGCCCTCTTCAACTGGGACTACCGGGACCAGCTGTTCAACGCCCGGATGGCGAAGCTGACGGTGGTCGCGGTCACCTGTACGGCGGCCGACGACGGCTGCTTCTGCACCGCGCTCGGCTCGGGTCCGGAGGACCCACGAGGCAGCGACCTGCTCCTCCATCCCCTCGAGTCGGGCGGCTACGGTGCCGACGTGCTGACGGAGAAGGGCGAGGCACTCTTCGCGCTCCTTCCCGAGCGGCCCTCGGCTCTCCCCGAGGACGCTGCGCTCGCGAAACCCGCCTCGCTCGAGAAGGCCTTCGACGGCGTCGCCCTGGGCGTCGCGCTCGCCAAGAGCTTCGACTCGCCCCTCTGGGAGGAGCAGAGCCTGCGCTGCCTCGGCTGCGGCGCCTGCGCCTTCGTGTGTCCAACCTGCGCCTGCTTCGACATCCAGGACGAGCGGGTGGCGATCGGGCCGGACGGCGAGCCGGCGAGCGACGCCGGCCGCCGCCTGCGCTGCTGGGACAGCTGCGGGCTGCGGCTCTTCACGCTTCACGCCTCGGGCCACAACCCGCGCCAGCGCCAGAGCCAGCGCTGGCGCCAGCGCGTCTACCACAAGTTCTCCTACTACCCCGAACGGCTCGGCATGCTCGGCTGCGTCGGCTGCGGCAAGTGCACGCGGGCCTGCCCCGTCGACATGAACCTCAAGGAGCACCTGGCCGAGGTGGTGAGGATCTCCTGATGGCGCAAGCGACACCCGTGACAAAGGCGGCGTCGGCGAGGATGACACGAGCGGCCAACATCTATCGGCCCTATCTGATGCGGATCGCCGCTGTCACCGAGGAGGCCCCTCTCATCCGTACCTTCCGCCTGGAGTTCGTCGACCCGGCCGAGGGCGAGGCCTTCTCCTTCCGCACCGGCCAGTTCGGCCTCTACGGCACCTTCGGCGAGGGCGAGAGCACCTTCTGCATCGCTTCCTCCCCGACGCGGAAGGGCTCCATCGAGTGCACCTTCCGTGAAGTGGGACGCGTCACCTCGGCGCTCGCCGACAGGGAAGTGGGCGACCTGATCGGCTTCCGCGGTCCGTACGGCAACGCCTTCCCGATCGAGCGCTGGAAGGGCAGGAACCTCCTCTTCGTGGCCGGCGGCATCGCGCTGCCGCCGCTGCGCAGCGTCATCTGGAACTGCCTGGACCTCCGCGACCGGTTCGGTGAGATCACCGTCGTCTACGGGGCGCGCTCGGTGGCCGACCTCGTCTACAAGCGCGAGCTGGCCGAGTGGGAGCTGCGCCCGGACCTGCAACTGGTGACCACGGTCGACCCCGGCGGCGAGACGCCCTCATGGCGGGGCAAGGTGGGCTTCGTGCCGACCGCGCTCGAGCGGCTCGCCCCCCCGAGCGCGAACTCGGTCGCCGTCGTGTGCGGCCCGCCGATCATGATCAAGCTCACCCTGCCGGTCCTGGCCAAGCTTGGCTTCGCCAAGGGCGACGTCTACACGACGCTCGAGAACCGGATGAAGTGTGGCCTGGGCAAGTGCGGCCGCTGCAACACCGGCAAGAGCTACGTCTGCAAGGACGGCCCGGTCTACACGCTCGCCGAGCTCGAGCAGCTGCCGGCCGAGTACTGAGCGGTGTCCTCCATGCGGGAGTGACTGAGCCCCACGGTTCCGCCCTGCGCAGCTCGCGTGCCGGCCTGGCGGACCGCTGAACCCTCTTGGCCCCGATTGGCTCCTACGGGATGAACGGCATGACGCCAACCACTTGCCCGAGGTCCCCATGTTGAGCACGAATCTGAAGCACGTCCTCTCCGACGCCGACTTCCACGAGACCCTGTCCGAGAGCGAGAACGTGATGATCTGCTGTGGCCGGATGGGGCCGATGTGCATCCCCGTCTACGACGTGATGGAGAAACTCGAGCCCAAGTATCCCCATGTCGCGTTCCGTGACCTCGAGTTCGACGGTCCCTCCGGTCACCTGATCAGAGGATTGCCCGAAGCGCGCGGGTTCAACGGCCTGCCCTTCACGGTCTACTTCCGCAACGGCAAGGTTGTGGCGGCAACGAGCAGCATCCAGAACCGCAAGCAGGTCACCGAGATCCTCGACCGCGAGTTCGCGTCCGCGGATTCGGCCGGCGCCGCAACCGCATGACGGCTGCGAGCGCGGCAGAAACGAGGAGCCATGGCACGACACTACGAGGCGATCGTTCTCGGCGGGGGGCCCGCCGGCTTGACCGCGGGCATCTACCTCGGCCGCGCTCGCGTCAGGACCCTGATCGTCGACAGCGGCTCGCTCGGCGGCCAGATGATCATGACGTACGCCGTGGCCAACTACCCCGGCGTGCTCACGGCATCGGGGCGCGACATCGCCATGACCATGAAGGCACAGGCGAGGCAGTTCGGCTGCGAGTTGCTCGCCAACGTGGAGGTCGGCCGCATCGACCTCTCGGCCCGCGAGAAGGTCGTCGAGGTTGAGGACGAGGGCGTCTTCACGGCGCCGGCGGTCGTTATCGCCACCGGCGGCGTGCCGCGCAGGCTCGGGCTGCCGTCGGAGGAGGTGTTCAAGGGTCGAGGGATCTCCTACTGCGCGACGTGTGACGGCGACTTCTTCACGGGCAAGCACGTCGTCGCCATCGGCGGTGGCAACTCCGCCATCGAGGAGTCGGTCGCCTTGGCGAAGCACGCCGCCTCGGTCACGGTCGTGCACGAGTTTGACCACTTCCAGGCCCACCCCTTCGCGGTAGAAGAGGCCCGCAGGAACCCCAAGCTCCGGTTCCTGATGGAGCAGGACGTCCGCGATTTCGTGGGCGGCGAGACCCTCGAGAAGGTCATCGTGTCGCACAAACGAACCGGCCAGGTCACCGAGATCCCCGCGTCTGGCGCGTTCGTCTTCATCGGTTACGTGCCCAACACGGCCATGCTCCGCGGCCAGGTCGCGCTCAACGACCGTGGGGAGATCCTGACCGACGAGGAGATGAGGACCAACCTGGCCGGCGTGTTCGCGGCAGGTGATTCACGCCTCAAGCGCTACCGTCAGATCACGACCGCCGTCGCTGACGGCACGATCGCCGCCCTCGCCGCAACCGAGTACCTTCGTGGCGAAGGGCAGCCGCGCCAGGCGCTTGCCGATGTGGCCGCCGTGGCGGGTTGACGGGGCCCGCGCCAGGGACTAGGTCCCTCGCGCATCCATGATCGACGCGCTCACGCGCCGGTGTTCGGGGCGCTCGGGGGGCTGCTCGCCCAGGCTCTCGCCGAGGTCCAGGACCGGCCGGCGAGGGCCTCTCGAAAGGCGGACAGCGCCTGCGGGAAACGCTTCCGCTCCGTATGGCGATCCCGATGTCGTTCGGCACGACGGCCACGCTCATCGGATCGCCCGCCTTGCGCATGCCCGCGAGCGCACGCTGGTGGAGGAGGAGGGCCTTGTCGTGCTGCTCGAGCAGCGCGAAGGCCGTCCCCACGGAGCTCTCGGTCAGCGCCACCTGCAGCATCTCCTGGCGCCTCCGGGACGGGGCGCATCCTCGGGCGGCGCCCCCGGAAGCGCACACCCTGTCCGGGGGCGCACGGGAGGTCAAGCGTCGCACACGCCCACACGGCCTGTTGCTGGCGCCGGGTGACTTCCGGCGCGCGGGCCATCGCTATAATCACACGGGCGCGATCCGGCGCGGTAGGAGGGTCTCATGGCAGACGCGCGCGTCGAAGGGCCGTCACTCGTCGTTCGGGGCGGCCCCATGGACGGCTACGAGTTGAAGATCACGGAAGGCCTTACCGTGATCGTCGGGGCCGGCCGTCTCGCCAACCTGCGACTCGACCATCCGGACATCGAGCTCGCCCACGTGAAGGTCCGGTGGGACGAGACGGGCCTGTCCATGGTCGACAACGGGAGCCGCAAGGGCACCTGGCTGAACGGCGTGCCAGTCGAGACCGCGGCTCTCCTGGACGGTGACGTGATCGAGTTCACTGCTCCGGAGACGAAGAGCGACGCTCCCCGGGTGCTCCTGAGGGTGCCCGCCGGCAGCGTCCCCGAGCCCCCTCCTTTGCCGCCCATGACCCCGCCTGCCGCGTCCGCTCCGGAGGCCCCGCTGTCCGCCTCGTACGCGGCTCGCCCCTCGCCCAGCAGGGCGACCGGACGGATCGGGCCGCGCCGTGGACGCGTGTCGCCCCGGCGGTTGGCGCTCCCGGACTTGCGAATCGTGGTCCTCGCTGCGAGCGCGCTGGTCGTGCTCGGACTGGGAGCCTGGGGCGCGAAGCGCCTCTTCTTTACGGCGCCGCGGATCGCCTCGATCCAACCTCCCCAGCTGGAGCCCGGTGGGATGGTCACCATAACAGGCACGCGATTCGACCATGATCCGTCCCGGAACCTCGTCTGGTTCGGAGAGCTCCGGGCGGCAGGGGAATCCCTGGACGCCGGCGCGCTGCGGGTCCGCGTGCCCGCGGCTCCGGCGGGGCGTACCCCCGTCCGGATCGAGAACCGGCGAGGGCGGTCGGCCCCGTTCGACTTCGTCGTGCTCACGCCGCTGCGGGCTTCGGGCCTCACCCCACCCGGCGGCTTGCCAGGGGACGAGATCACGCTCAGCGGGGAGGGCTTCTCCGCGGAGATCGCCGTCACCGTAGACGGAATGGCCGCGAAGGTGAGCGCGGTGGAACCGGGCTCGTTGCGCTTCGTCGTTCCGTCCCTGACGCGCCAACCCGGCAGCTCCATGAAGGTGGTGGCGGCCCTGGCCGCCCGGAAGACCTCGCCGCTCCCGCTCGTGTTCGGGCGCTTGCCTCTCGTCCTCTCGGTCGATCCGCCGCAGGGCACCGCCGGTGAGCTGGTTCGGATCCGCGGTGCGGGCTTCGCGGACGATCTGCAGTCGAACGCCGTGACCTTCGACGGCGTGCCGGCCCTGGTCGTCGCTGCGAGCAGTAGGGAGTTGGCGGTCGTGGTACCACCCCTGCTCCGCTCGCTGCCCGAGTTCCGGGTGCCGCTCGCCGTCCGCGCCCTGGGTCGCACTTCCGAGCTCGTCTCATACCCCATCCTGCGCGTCGAGGGCAGGTGGGTGTTGCGCTTCGTCGCTGCGGCGGTGGGCGCGGCCGGGGCACAGGCGACTATCGGCACCGAGATCGCCCCCGTGTTGCTGCTCTCCTCCAAGGACGCCTTCAGGGCCGTGGCGACCCGAGCCCTGCATCTTTCGGCGCTGCTGAACGACGCCGTGGATCGGGCGCTGCTCGGGCAGGACATCGTCTTCGAGGCTCGGACCAGCCCCGTGGTGGGCCTGGCCCTGGTGGGCTCGCCCGATCTGCTCTCCCAGGTCACCTCGGAGGACGCTGAGGGTTACGCGAAGGCGCTCGCTCTGCCGAGCGGAGCGGAGGTGTCCCCGGAACGCGTGGCCAGCCACTGGGCGGCCATGCTCAACGACTACCTGCTCATCGGGACCTCCGCGGCCAAGCCCAGGTTTGCCGTCGCGGAGTCGCCCGAGGCGGGCGCGGCCCTGGCACAGCTGCGCACGGCGCTGCCATTGCAGTACGGGAGCGGCATTTCGAGCGCGCGGGTCGCCGCGCTGCCGGCCTCCCTCCGCGAGAAGCTGCGCCACGTGGCCTTCACGATTCCCTGATCTGCCCGGACCTTCCGGCCTTCCCCCTCCCGCCGCGCTCGGCCGCGGCTGGCGGTGCCTCTCCTTCGCCGCTAGAATCCAGGCTCCACGGGAGGGCCAGATGCAGTACCGCCGCCTCGGCCGGACGGACATGACGGTTTCCGCGATCAGCTTCGGCGCCTGGGGGATCGGTGGGACCTGGGGCCCCGTCGACGACGCGGAGTCGATGCGCGCCCTGCACGCGGCGATCGACGCCGGGGTGAACTTCATCGACACCGCCGACGTCTACGGGGACGGGCGCAGCGAACGTCTGGTCGCGCAGCTCAGGAGGGAGCGCCCCGGCGAGACGATCCACGTCGCCACCAAGGCGGGCCGGCGGCTGCCGGTGCAGACGCCCGAGGGCTACAGCCGCGAGAACCTGAGCGCGTGGGTCGAGCGCAGCCTCCGCAACCTGGGGATGGAAGCGGTGGACCTGCTGCAGCTGCACTGCCCGCATCCGAAGGTGTACGACCTGCCGGAGGTGTTCGGGCTCCTCGACGAGCTGGTCACGGCGGGGAAGATTCGCTACTACGGGATCAGCGTCGAGACCGTGGACGAGGCGCTGCGCGGGATCCGCCACCCGAACGTGCAGACCGTGCAGGTCATCTTCAACATGCTGCGCCTCAGGCCGGCCGAGGATTTCTTCCCGGCGGCGCAGGCCCGGCAGGTCGGCGTTCTGGCACGGGTCCCTCTCGCCAGCGGTCTCCTCACGGGCAAGCTGACGGCGCAGTCGACCTTCGCGCCGGACGATCACCGGAGCTTCAACCGCAACGGGGAGGCCTTCGACAAGGGCGAGACCTTCTCGGGCGTGCCGTACCAGGTCGGGCTCGAGGCGGTCGAGCGCCTGCGTCCTCTGGTCCCGCCCGGGGCGTCGCTCGCTGAGCTCGCGCTGCGCTGGATCCTCATGTTCGACGCGGTGACCTGCGCGATCCCCGGCGCGAAGACGCCGCGCCAGGCCCAGGACAACGCGGCCGCCGCCGATCTGCCCACGCTGGCGCCCGAGACCATGCAGGCCGTGCGCTCGCTCTACGACGAGAAGATCCGCCCGCTCGTGCACGCGAGCTGGTAGCGGCAGGCCCTAGCCTTCGCTCCGCCCGTCGTCGACCGGCTCGCCTTCCGTCACCAGCTCGCGGTGCAGCGCCCGGACGGCTTCGGGGAGAATGGCCCTCTCGAGCAGCAGGCTGATCCGGAAGCCGGAGGTCGAGACGCCGAGGATCGCGGCGCCCAGGCCGACGACGATCGCGCAGGCCCGGCGCAGGTTGGCGAAGCTCGCGTTGATGCCGGCGCCGATCGCGGAGACGGCTCCCACCCCCTCGCGCAGCCGGACCCGGTCCTGGAAGCACGCCGCGAGCTCGCGACGCAGCACCGGGAAGCCGTGCAGGTTCTCGAGCGAGAGCACCAGCGATCCGGCGCCGCCCAGCGCAGGCCACTCCTGGAAGAGCAGCTGCTTGCCCCCGACCTCGCGCTCGTCGAGCCAGGCGAGCAGGTCGAGCAGCCCCGTCGGGCCCTCCCTGCCGGTGGCGGTGGTCACGATCACGAGCCCCGACTCGCTCGTCACCCCGACCACGCGGCCGGGCATCCGAGGCGGGAACCTCCGCACGACCGTCTCTCTTCCCCCTCGAGTCGCGCGCGCGTAGATCGCGATCCCGCTCTCCTTGGCGAACTCGACCGCGTGGGCGTTCAGGACCTTGGCGCCCGACTCGGCCAGCTCCTGCATCTCCTCGTAGGACAGCTCCGCCAGCCGGCGCGCATCGGACACGACGCGGGGGTCGGCCGTGTAGACTCCCTCGACGTCGCTGTAGATCTCACAGTCCGCCCCGAGCGCCGCCGCCAAGGCGACGGCAGTCGTGTCCGAGCCGCCGCGGCCGAGCGTCGTGACCTCCTTCTTGTAGGAGACGCCCTGGTAGCCGGCCACGATCACGACCTTGCCGCGGGCCAGCTCGTCCTGCACCCGGAACGGCCGCACCTCCACGATCCGCGCGCTGGCGTGGGCGTCGTTGGTCACGATCCCCGACTGCGAGCCCGTGAAGCTCACGGCCGGGACGCCGCGCGCGTTGAGGGCCATTGACAGAAGCGCCATCGAGGTGCGCTCGCCGGTCGAGAGCAGCATGTCCAGCTCGCGCCGGGCCGGGCTCTCCGAGACCTCTCGCGCCAGGGCGAGCAGCTCGTCGGTCGTGTCTCCCATCGCCGAGACGACCACCACCACGTCCTTGCCGGACGCCTTGGTGGCCGCCACCTTCTCGGCCACCCGCCGGATCCTGCCGACGTCGGCGACCGAGCTGCCACCGTACTTCTGGACGACCGTCGGCATGGGTGAACTCAGCCTCCGGCCACGACCCGGAAGCGGGCGATCGCCCGGGTCAGCTCGTCGGAGAGGGTCACCAGGTGCTCGACCGCGCGGGAGGTCTCGCGGGCCCCGGCCGCGGACTGGGTGGTGACGCTCGCGATGGACTGCATAGACTGGGAAACCGTGTGCGTCGCCTCCGCCTGCTCACGCGAGGCGAGCGAGATCTGCGAGGCGTGCGGCGCGGACTTGGCCACCAGAGCCTCGATCTCCTGCGGGCTGCTGCGGCCGTCCTCGACGCCCAGGTGGTCGAAGACGAGGTCCTGCGCCTGAAGGGACTGCGTCCCCGCGCCCAGGAACGCGGCCAAGGTCAGCGTGCCGAGTCTGCGAGTCATCGCTCTCTCCAGGGACGCGCCCGGCGCACGGCGTTCCCGGCCCCCCGAATGTTCGGCCTTCGCACGGCCGACTGCAACCTCCGCTGGCAATCGCGCCGGGGCGCCTCGGGAAGTGCCCGGCGGCTCGGGAGAGGAGGCTAGCTCGGCCGCCCTTCCGCGGTACGGAAGGAGAAGCCTTTCTCCCGGAAGAGCCGCATGCAGGCGTCGACGACGGGCGGGTCGTAGAGGACCCCCCGCGCGGAGGCGATCTCGGCGAGCGCCCGGTCCAGCCCCAGCGCCGGCCGGTACGGGCGGTGGCTGGAGAGGGCTTCGACCACGTCCGCCACCGCCAGGATGCGGGCCTCCTGCATGATCTGGTCGCGCTGCAGGCGCGAGGGGTAGCCCGAGCCGTCCATCCTCTCGTGGTGCTGGAGCACGATGTCCGCGACCGGCCACTCGAACGGGATCCCCTTCAGCAGCTCGTAGCCGATCGAGGGGTGGCTGTGCAGGAGGTCGATCTCGCTCTGGCGCAGCTGGCCCGGGCGGGAGAGGATCTCCGCCGGCACGTATATCTTGCCGATGTCGTGGAGCAAGCCCGCGACACGCAGGCCCCGGATGCGGTGGGCCGACAGCCCCAGCTCGGCGGCGATCGCCGCGGCGAGCCGAACCACCCGCCGCTGGTGGCCGCTCGTGTGCGGGTCCTTGGTCTCGACCACGGCGGCGAGCGTCTCGACCGTCTCGTCCAGGACGCGCTCGAGCCGGTCGAAGCTCTCACGCAGCTGCCTCTCGGCGGCCAGCCGCTGCGCCAGCTCTTCGCGCAGCTCGCGCGTGCGCACCTGGATCTCGCCCTCCAGCCGCTGCTGGTACTCGTCGCGCTCGCGGAGCAGGCGGACGCGCTCGAGCGCGATGCGCACGGCGTGCTCCAGGATCTCGAGGTCGATCACCGGCTTGATCAGGTAGTCCGAAGCGCCCAGGCGCAGCGCACGCACCACGTCCGCTACCGAGGCGGACCCGGAGAAGACGATCACGGGCATGGCCGGCCAGCGCTCGCGCACCGAGGCCAGCACGTCCAGGCCGTGCAACCCGGGCATCTGCAGGTCCAGCAGCACCAGGTCGGGACCGCTGCCCTCGATCTCCGCCAGGCCCTCCCGCCCGTCCCGGGCCCGGGTGACCTCGAAGCCGCTGTCCTCGAGGTAGGCGGAGACGCTCTCCAGGCAGGACGCGTCGTCGTCCACCACCAGGAGCCTGGCGGGCGGGCCGCCGGGCTCCCCGCTGCTCACCACGGCTCGCGCTCGCGCCAGGCGACCAGCGCGTCGATCGTCCGCGCCAGGACCCGCATGTCGAAGAGAGGCTTGTGGAGGACGTGCTCGGGCAGGAGCCCGGCCGCGGCCAGCGACGGGGGCGGTACGTACTCGGGGGAGCCCGTGTAGACGACGAAGCGCAGGGCCGGATCGCGCCGGTGGGCACGTCGGATCAGCTCGTCGCCGTTCATTCCGGGCAGGCGGACGTCGACGACGGCCACGTCGATGCTTCCCGGGGCCAGGCGGGCGAGCGCCTGCTCCCCGCTCACCGCGCTCTCGACGGAGAAGCCCTCGTCGGCCAGGAAGGCCTCGATGCAGCTGCGCACGGCCTCGTCGTCGTCCACCACCAGCACGCGGCCCATCGACCCGCTCATGCCTGCCCCTTCCTCGCGCGAGCCTCCGCGCTCCGGCCCGCCAGCGGCAACCGCACGCTGAAGCGTGCTCCCGCGCCGAGCGAGGAGGCGACGCTCATCTCCCCGCCGTGAAGGTCGACCACGATGAAGCGGGAGACCGAGAGACCGAGCCCGGTGCCGCCGCTCGTGCCCTTGGTGCTGAAGAAGGGCTCGAACACGCACTGGCGCGTGGCCTCGTCCATGCCGGGCCCGTTGTCGGCCACCTCCAGCACGGCCCAGGGCGGCTCGAGCCGGGTCGTCACGCGGATCCAGGGCGCCGCCGGCGGCCGTCCGTGCAGCGCCTGGGCCGCGTTCTTGATCAGGTTCAGGATCACCAGCTCCACGTCGGTCGCCAGGCAGGGGACGGGGGGAAGGTCCGGCGCGTAGTCGCGCAGGATCTCGAGACGGCGGAAGTCGTAGCGCTTCTTGAGGTCGAAGTCCGTCGAGGCGAGCGCGATCATGCGCTCGCTGAGCTCGGCCAGGTCCGCCGGGGCGCTCTGGAGCTGGCCGGGCCTCGCGAAACGCAGCATGTCCGACACGATGCCGGAGGCGCGCCGGCCCGCCGCGCGGATCCCCTCCAGCATCTCGATGATCTGCCGGCGCTCCGCGTAGGCGCGCACCGCGGCGAGATCGGTGCCGCACTCGGTGGCCAGCTCCTGGTTGCGCGGCAGCTCGGGCGAGAGCCGCCGCAGCACGTTCTGCGCCCCGTGCAGGATCCCGCCCAGGGGGTTGTTGATCTCGTGTGCCACGCCGGCCGCGATCCCGCCCACCGCCATCATCTTCTCGGTCTGCGAGATCATGCGGTCCATCCGGACGCGCTCGGTCACGTCGTCGATCCGGACGACAGCGCCGCCCGCGTGTTCGGGCGAGAGGGGATAGACGACCAGCTCCAGGTAGCGCGAGGCGCCCGGTTGCACCAGACGCTCCTTGCGGACCTCGCCACGGCTGAGCGCCTCCCGCACGCTCTCGAGCTGCGGCTCGAGCCAGGGCATGAGAGCGACCAGGGGCCGGCCGAGGGCGCTGGCCGCGGGGGTCCCGCTCATCTGCTCGGCCTGGACGTTCCAGTGCGTCACGGCTCCGGCCGCGTCGACGCCCACCACCGCCGAGGGCATGGCATCGATGATCCCCTGCAGCTGTCCGCGGATGCGCGCGCGCTCGGCCTCCGCGCGTTTGCGATCGATGGCGAGGGCCACCTCGTGCGAGACGAAGGTGAGGATCTCCCGCTCACGCTCGCCGTACTGCCCCCCCTCGCGGGGCGTCTGGACCGCGAGCACGCCGAAGGGTTCGCCGCCGGTCGAGAGCGGCACGCCCAGCCAGGCGCTGAGCTGGCGAGGCCGGGCTGCCACCTCGCCCGCCGCCACCAGCTCCCGCAGCCTCTCTTCGGAGACGAGCTGCGCGGTGCCCGTGCGCATCACGTACTCGGTGAGCCCGCGGCGACGCGGGCGGCAGGGAGGCGGTACGTCCAACTCACCCTTGGCATAGGGGAAGCGGATCTCGTCTCCTTCGCCGATCGCGATCGAGAGATTGGGCGCGTCCATCAACCGCGTGATGATGGTGTGGATCGCCGCACACAGCTCCTCGGGGCTGCCGGCGCTCTGGGCCGCGTCCGAGATGCCGTAGAGGGCGAGCTGCAGGTCGTAGAGGCGCGCGTTCTCGATCGCAACCGCGAGCTGGCCGGCCAGCGTCTCCAGGGCCTCGACGTCAGCCGGGTCGAAGGCGTGCGGCTCCGCGTGCTGGATGTCGATCACGCCGAGCACCTGGCCCCGGTGCTTCACGGGCACGGCCAGCTCCGCCCGCGTACGCGGCAAGCTGGGCTCGGCCACGTAGAGCGGGTCGTTCCGGGTGTCCGCAACCGCGATCGACTCGCCGCGGCGGGCGGCCGTGCCCGTGATCCCCTGACCCAGCTGCAGCCGGCGTCCGATCGGCAGCCCTCCCTCGAACTCGCCGCTCCCGGCGATGAAGGTGAGGCCGCCGTCCTGGGTCAGGAAGAGGCTCGCCGAGTAGCCCCCGGTCAGCTCGCGGACGGAGTGGACGACGAGGCGCGTCAGCTCCGCCTCGGAGGCGAGGGCCGTGAGCGCGCGGGCGGGACGTGCGATCGCCTGGAGCTTCGCGGCCAGGCCGGGCGAGGGGTGGCTCAGAGGGCTGGACCTGGGCCCGTCGCTCGCCGCGAGCTCACGGTGCGGTCCCGTCTCGGAGGACGTACAGACCATACGCTCCTGTTTGGCTGCAGCGAGGACGTCTACTCTCGTGGGTGTCGTCGCCTCTGCGGACGGCCGGGGGCCAAGGGCCAGTTCGACCGCGCCGGATAGCAATAACCTTGCGAAAGCTAACCTTGTGTCTGAGGTCCGTCAAGGCCTATCAGCACGATTCCTCAGATTTTTGGGCTGGCCGCCTCCCCCTCCGGCTCTCGCACGAGGGTGACCAGGAAGCGCGTCACTTCGTGCTCCTGCGATCCTGGCGCGCTATTGCGACCTGATCTCGCTATCGGGGGAGG
The DNA here is from genome assembly GCA_963732935.1 of uncultured Acidobacteriota bacterium. GTDB lineage: Bacteria > Acidobacteriota > Vicinamibacteria > Fen-336 > Fen-336 > DATBSL01. Next base: position 36,508 of record CAVTBK010000001.1, read on the forward strand.
ACAGGACGGTCGGGCGTCCCTGTGTCAATCACGCGGGCTCCGCCTGATCAAGACCGGTCTATCGTGTCCCGGATCGCCCGGGCCAGACGGTCGCGGGTGAAGGGCTTCTGGAGCAGGACCGCGTCCGGCGGCAGCGCGTCACCCGCGTAGCCGGACATGTACAGGACCCGGATCTGCGGGCGCAGGACCGCCACCTGCGCCGCCAGCGTGTCCCCACCCAGGTGCGGCATCACGACGTCGGTGAGCAGCAGGTGGATGGGGCCCGGGTAGGCCCTGGCCAAGGCGAGCGCCTGCGCCCCGTGAGCTGCGGCGAGCACCGTGTAGCCCAGCCCCTCGAGCAGGTCGCGGGTGACGTCGCGCACCGGATCCGCGTCCTCGACCAGCAGGATCGTCTCGCCGCCGCCCAGCGTTCCTCGCGTCGGCGGGACCGGGCCGACCGGCCGAGCGGCCAAGTCCTCCCGGGGCAGATAGACGTGGAAGCTCGTCCCCGCCCCGGGCGTGCTCTCGACGCGGATGGCGCCAAAGCAGCGCTCGACGATGCCGTGCACGGTGGCAAGGCCGAGTCCCGATCCTCGCCCCTCGGCCTTGGTCGTGAAGAAGGGCTCGAAGATGCGGGCGCGGGTCTCCGCGTCCATGCCGCTCCCGGTGTCCGCGACCGTCAGGACCACGTAGCGGCCGGTCCGGAGCCCGACCAGGGCCGCCTCCTCCTCGCCGATCTCCGCGTTGCGCGTCTCGATCCTGAGCCGCCCGCCGAGTGGCATCGCATCACGGGCGTTCAACGCCAGGTTGAGCAGCACCTGCTCGATCTCGCCCGCGTCGGCCTTCACCGGTCCCAGTGCCGCGCCCTGCCGGACGTCGAACTCGACGTCCTCGGCGATGACCCGCTGCAGCATCGCCGCGACGCCGCTCACCAGCACGTTGAGGTCGAGGGACTGCGGCCCGCGGCTCTGGCCGCGGCTGAGCGAGAGCAGCTGCTGCGCCAGCGCCGCAGCACGCTCGGAGGCCTTGATCACCTGATCGATTCCGCTGCTCGCCGGGTGCTCGCGCGGGAGCAGCCTCTGGGCGAGCTGGCTGTGTCCGGTGATGACGCCCAGCAGGTTGTTGAAATCGTGCGCGATGCCCCCGGCCATGTGCCCGAACGCCTCCAGGCGCTGCGCATGCTCCAGCATGCGGCGGCTCTCGCGCTCGGCCGTGACGTCCGTGGCGACGCCGAGGAGCGGCCCCGCTCGCTCATCGCCCGGGCCGAGCGCGACCGCCCGGGACCGAAGCGTGTGCCAGGCGCCGTCCCGCGCCCGCGCCCGCAGCTCCGTCTCGAACGCCGTACCGTTCACGACGGCGGCGACACCGGCGGCGAGGCGTGCCTGGTCCTCCGGCTGGACCAGGCTCAAGGGCGCCGCCGGGCTCATCGCCATCAGCTCGGCGGGCCCGTAGCCGAGGACGTCCTCGACCGCCGGACTCAGGTACGTGAATCGCCGCTCCTCACGGTCGTACAGGAAGACGATCCCCGGGACCGCTTCGAGGAGTCCCAACAGCAGCCCGGACGCGCCGCGGTGCGTAGCTCGCTCGAGCACGGCCGCGGCCTGGACTCCCTTCCCCAACGAGGAGGACGCCTCCTGGGCAGGCGGTGACGCCTGCGCCGGATCCGTCGCTCGAACCCGCGACGCCGGCGGAGGCTTCCGTCCGAGCGTGAGCAGCGTGCGCGTGATGCCGACCAGGGTCTCGGGACGTGTCACCGCCGGCAGGCACACGTCGGCACGGCAGCCCTCACATGTCGACCCGTGCTCCGCCAGGTGGAGGAGGGGAACCGCGGCCTTCGAGGTCTCTCGCCGCAGTTCCGCCATCACCGCGCGCGTATCCACGTTCGCGGGCGCGCTGCCCAGGATGGTGAGCGCGACGCCGGGACCCGCGGACTCCCGCGCCACCGCCGTCCAGCCCGCGCGCTTCACCCTCCCCAGCTCGCGCAGCCGGTCCAGGCGCGGGACGACGCCCGTGACGAGAATCGTGGGCAATCTGTCCATTGGAGGAACCGGCCCGCGCGTACGTCCCTTGCAGGTTCGACGCACGCGCCGCCTCGGTGTTCGTCGGACGGCCGCGGCTAGGTCCGGGACGGCGGCTTCGGCGGATCGGGCGGCGGCAGCGGCGTGCCGTCCTCGCCGTAGTACCGGGTCGGGTCGGGCGCCATGCCCTGACTCGTCTCGAAGACGCCCCACAGGATCAGCAGCATCCCGATCAACAGCACGCCGCTCCAGATCCAACGCATGGTCCCTCCTCCCGGGTGCGTCGCCGGCAGTCAACCAATTTTGACCAGAATGTATAGCAAGTGTATATCGCCTGTCTACATGTTTTTGGCCTGGAGCCCATGATTCCCAGGTCTTTCGGCTCCTAGGCTGGGTTACACTCCACTTCGTGAACACTTTGGATTCGATGCTCGCCGTGCTGGTTGCGGACGATCCCCGGCGCTCGGCCGACCGGATCCTGGGACGCCTCGTCCAGATCCACCGTGCCCGTGGGGGTGCGATCCTGCGACCCCGCGAACGGCAGGCGGAGGTCTGGCTGAGCGCCGGCTTGAGCCTGGCCGGGCTCGCCGAGCTACCCGTGCGCTGGGCGGACCACGGACAGGCCCTGGCCGCGGGCCGTTCCGTCGTGGAGCCCGGCTTTGCCCTGCTGCCCGCCATGCACGGAAGCGAGATGGTCGCGGCCATTTATCTGGCGCAGCCCGAGGAGGCCTCGGCGCCCGACACGCGCGTCTTCGGAACCGCGATCGCGCAGGCCGTGCGGGCCTCGGACGATACGCAGACCCTGCGCCAGCCGGCCGATGTGGGCCCCGCCCAGGAGGCACGGCTTCAGCTGCTCATCCTGCTCGAGCGCCATGACTGGAACATCGCCCAGGTCGCCCGCCTGCTGGGCGTGACGCGACGAACGGTCTACATGCGTCTCAACAGCTTCGGGATCGAGCGCAGGCGTGTCCCGAAGCTGTACAAGAAGCTGCCGGCACTGGGATGAGCGTCCTCGAGCTCGCCGTCGCCCACGCGGTGAAGGTGGCGCTCGTCGTGTTGCTGGTCGGGATGCTCCGGCGGGGGCGTTGGCGGGAGTGCTGGTCCTTCACCGCCTACGTGATCGCCACCCTGACCGGCAACACCCTCGTCTCGCTGTGGCCGGCTCGCTTCCTGACGCCCTCGTTCTGGATATACAAGCAGGCGACCTACGACCTGCTCAAGCTGGCCATCGCCCTCGAGCTGCTCTATCGCGCCGTGCGGGCATTTCCGGGCACGTGGCGGGCCGCGCGCCTGATGGTGCTGGCCCTCCTGGGCGGCAGCGCCTTCGCGCTGGCGGCCCTCACGCCGCGCTCGTCGTACCGGACCATCTGGGAATGGCAGCCGAGCGTCGTCACGGCGGCGATCTGGCTGCTGGCCGGGGTTGCCCTGATCGTGGTCTGGTACCAGGTTCCCGTCTCGGCCTGGGCGCGGACCATCATGCTCGGTTTCGCTCCCTACCTGCTCGTGTTCCTGATCTTCGTGGATCTGCTGCGCCGTCACGGTTGGCGGCTCAATCCAGACGCAGGAGTCGTCGCCTCGCTCGCCTATCTGGCGCTGGTCGCCTTCTGGGCGCGAGCCGCCTGGCGGAAGACACCGGAGGGCGCGGGCGGCGGCTCCGCGCGCGCTCGGGTCGTCGCCGAGCTGGGGGGCGAGGGCGGTGCCCTGGAGAGAGAGGCGGTCTGATGCTGGCCCTGCTCCTGTCCGCGGTCGGCTGCGGTGCGCTCTGCTACTGTCTCGGCCGGTACGACCGGGCCCTGACCGTGGCGCGCTGGCGCTTCGTGCTGAGCCCGTCCGGCAAACAGGCCATCACGACCCTGCGCGACCGCATGGAGGTCGACGTGAGCCTGGCGCGTCATGCCTACGAGACGGCCCTGGAGGAGAGGGAACGGCGGCCGCGCGAAGCCGCCTCGGTGCTCGAGGTCGCCCTGTCGGTGCTCGAGGAGGCGGGGGCGGACCGCAAGACGCGGCTGGCCGCCATGCGCGTCTACTCCCGGATGCTGCTCGCGGTCCAACCCTCGGCACCGCTCTCGCCGGTCCGCCTGCGGGTCCAGGCCGTGCGAACGGTCGCTCGCACGGCGCGTCTCCTGTACCCGTTCCTGGTCGGCGGGGGTGAGCGCTTCCGGCTCGGGCTGCTGACGCTGGGCGTGGCGATGCGCGTCCTGCTGCACGGGGCGCGTCGCAGCTCCGGCGGCGCGGCGCGACGCCCCGAGCGGACCGCGGCCTGGACCGCCTTCGGACTGCACCTGGACGACTTCGAGACGCTCGACGCCGCGCACCTCGCGGCGCTCGAGACCCTGGTCGCGTCGCTCGCGGCCATCGACACGGGCGCGCGCGTGCGCCTGTGGGACGTGATCGTCGGCTCCTAGCGCACTCGGGCGCTTCGTGGGATGGGCGGTCCGGCTGGCGGCAGCGGCGCGGATCAGGCGGTGAGCCGTGAGGGCCCGGGCCTCTCCGCCCGGCTCCCCGGCAGCGGCCGGTTCGCCGCGTCGACCCGGACCACGGTGGGCCGCCAGGCCCGCGCCTCCGCCTCGTTCTCGGGCTCGGCGAAGGTCGCGATGATCACGACGTCGCCAGGCCGGACGTGGTGCGCCGCCGCCCCGTTGACGCAGATGACGCCCGAGCCCGTTTCGCCCTCGAGCGCGTAGGTCTCGAGCCGGCTGCCGTTCGTCACGTCCCAGATGTGCACCCGCTCGTAGGGAAGGATGTCGGCCGCCCGGAGGAGGGCGGCGTCGACCGTCACCGACCCCTCGTAAGCGAGGTCGGCGTCGGTCACGGTCGCACGGTGGATCTTGGACTTGAAAAGGCTGCGGCGCATCGAACACCTCCGTCCCGGCCCGTCCGAGCGGGTCCAGGCAGTGGACTCACCTCCTTTTTAGGCCATCCCGGGAGGCGAGTCAAAGCCGCTCCGCCCGCGGGCCTGGCGCGTGTAGACTCTCGGCGGATCCGAACCAGCCCATGAACCCGCCCGCGATCCCGGACCCGGTCGTAGCCGAGGCGCTCGGCGAGCTCGACCAGTATCTGTCGGACCGGCTGGCACCTCTCATGGTCTCGGAGGCGATGATGGTGCTGGCCCGCGCGCCGGTAGAGCGCGTCGCGCGCCAGGTTCACTCCTGGGCCGGCGCCCAGCGTACGGCCTCGGCCCTCCCGCTGGCCGACTATCTCTTCCACGCCCTCCGGAAGGTGCAGATCGTCGGCGAGTTCCGCCTGATGCCGCCCTCCCTCTTCGATCCATTCTTCGAGCGCCTCCAGGCCGCGGTCCTGCAGCTGGCACCCGAGGCCGAGAGGGCTGCCCTCGCCGCCGAGATCGCCCGGCTGAGCGAGTCGCGCACCGAGTCCGTCGACCAGGTCGAGCGCATCCACCGGCCGGCCGGCGAGCGCAGCGGCGCCGGTGAGGCGCCACCGCCGCCCGCAGCGCCCGGGCCCAGCCCGCCCGCGGCAGCGAAGCCCGGAGGGCGGCTGCACCTGGGAGGCGCCCTCGCCCTGCCGGCCGCGCTCCTGCGCCGGCTCAACCTCGTGCTCGACGCGCTGGCGCGGATCGCCCCCTCGGCCACTCCCGAACGGCGCGAAGCGCTGGCGGCGGAGGCCTTCGCCTCCGCCTCGCTGGGCGCATCCTCGCCCGCCGAGATGCAGGCGCAGATCGACGAGCTCCGCAACGCGGGCTTGGTCACGCACACCTACGACATGTTCCGGCTGCTGGGCGAGAAGCTGCCGGGCTGGTGGAGCTCCGGTCTCCCGGACAGCGAGGAGGCCGACCGCCCGCTCGCCGCGATGCGTCGGATGATCACCCTGACCGAGGACGAGCGGGAGGCGGCGCGGCGGTTCCGGGAGATGGTGGAGAGCGCCATCGAGCAGTTCAACGCCGGCGCGCTCGGGCGGTCGGTGCGCATGATCGACCTCGCCCTGCGGATGATCGAGCGCCGGGAGGTCTCCGCCGAGACCGTCGAGCCGCTGCGCGCCAAGGGCCACCTGTCCCTGGACCGGGAGAGGCTCCGGGAGCTCCTGGCCGGCAAGGACCGACAAGGCCTTCCCCGCGTGCTGCTGCGCTTCTTCCGGGCATTCGATCCGGAGACGCTGCTCGACGAGCTGGCCCGCGAGGCGGGCCGTGACAGGCGCCACCTGCTCCTCTCCCTGATGGAGGCCCACGGAGACGAGGGACGGCGCGCCGCCTTCGACCGCCTGGTGCGCACACCGGCGGAGATGCACGAGTACTACGTGTTCCGCAACCTGGTGCGCCTGCTGCGCACGATCCCGCGCTCGGTCAACACGACCTGGGAGCCGGAGCACGAGATCGCGCGCGTGATCCGCTTCCTGGTCCCCGACAGCCCGCTCTTCCTGGTGAAGGAGATCGCCGATTACCTGACGGCGATGCGCCACCGGGTGGCCGACCAGGCGCTCGCGCTCTTCGTCGACTCGCTGGAGGGGGCGTTGGCCGCCGGGGACGGGAGCCCGCGCGACCAGGCCCACTGGCGCTCGGCCCTCGACACGGTCGCCGCGACGCTCGCCGCCTGCCCGCACACGCCCGCCTGGCAGATCGTCGCCAGGCACGGGCTCAAGAACGACCCGCGGCTCGGCCCGACCCTGGGCCGGCTCGCGGAGCTCGGGCGCCAGGACCTCGCGACGGCGCCCGCGTTGAACGCGGCCGTCAGCGCGGGGGCCTTCGCCCTGCTGCCCGACGACACCCACGGCGCCGGCAAGGACCTGCTGCAGAGGCTGCACTACTTCGTGCGCGCGCTGGCGGGCACGCGCTCACCCGAGGCGCGCGCCTTCTTCGAGATCCTGAGCATGCGCTGCGCCGAGGCCGAGGTCGGGCGCGAGGCGCGCTCGGTGCTCCGTGAGCTCGGGGCCTCGGTCGGGGGAGCGGTCGCGCCGCGTGGGACCCTCACCGGCGACCTGGACGTCTTCGGCCTGCCGGGCCTCGTCCAGAGCCTGGGCGACCTGCGCCGGACCGGCACCCTCACCCTGATCGACACCGAGGGTCGGGCCGTTGCGCACCTCACGCTCGAGGACGGCCTCCTGCGCGACGCGAGCATGGGAGAGCTGGTCGGCCATGACGCCTTCTACCAGCTCCTGGAGCGCCCCTTCCCGGGGCGCTTCAGCTTCGTGTCGGAGCCGGCGGGCGCGCGACCGGAGCTGGCCGGCCGTCAGCAGGCGAGCGAGCTCACCCCGCTGCTGCTGGAGGGACTCCGGCGCTACGACGAGCTGCGACGGCTCGAGACCCTGATCGCCGCGGACGCCGTCCTGGTCCCGAGAGGCGACGCTCCTGGCGAGGCGCCGGACCAGACCGACCCACGCCTGGCCGAGATGCTCTGGCACACGGTCTCGACCGGATCGACCATGGAGGACTGCGAGCGGACGGCCCTCGTCGACGCGTACCAGGCCTGGGCCGTGATCGGCCACTGGTTCGAGTCGGGTGCCCTCCGCAGCGTCGAGGCTACGGGGTGAGCTCGAGGCGGTACGTCACCTGCTCGTCGTGCGGGCCATCGTTCGACACGAAGAAGGTGTAGGTCCCGGGCTCGACCGGGGACGCCGTAGCGGTGCGCGGGTTGGGACCGCTGAGGGACTTCGTGAGGTAGTTGCAGGCGTCGTTGTCGAACATCTGCCGACTGCACTTGCGATCGGTCAGCCAGAAGAGGATCTGGCTGTCGTCGTACGTGTACGCAACGGTGATGTCGATGCGGCCTTCCTTGGGGACGTCGACGTCCCGGATGAACAGCTGCCGCTTCTGGATCAGCTGGTCCCTGCCCTGGATCAGGATGGTCGCGGCCGGAAGCGTCGTGGTGGTCGTGGTCGTGGTGGTGGGCGTCGTGCTGGGTGTCGTGCTGGTGCCGTCGTCTCCGCAGGCGACGAAAGCAAGCGTCATGCCCAGGGCCACGACGATTCGTGCGGCCACGCCGCTCCAACGTCCGCTCACGCTCCTCACGTACACCTCCCAGGAGGACGGCGAAGCCGTCGCCACCCCCTCAAACTAGCCGGCCCCGTCGGGCCCGTCAAGCGCAGCTCCGCGCCCGAGTCTTGGCTAGAATCAGACATCCGGCGCGCCGCCGCGCGAGCACAGGTAGGCGCGCTCATCCGCAAGGAGGAAACCTGGTGCGACGATCGACTCTCTCCGTCCTCGCCCCCGCAGCCGCCGTCGTCCTGGTCGGCCTGCTCGCCTCGGCCGTCGCACCTGCCGAGAGCGATCCCGGCAAGGCCCGCCACCGGGCCATGGAGCAGATCAACGATGCCGTCAAGACGCTCGCGGCGATGGCGAAGGGAGAACACCCCTTCGAAGCCACGGCCGTGCGTGCCCAGGCGACCATCGTCGCGGACCGGCTGCGCGAAGCCTCGGGCCTCTTCCCGCCCGGCAGCGACACGGGCGACACCCACGCCCTGCCCGAGGTCTGGACGGATCGGGAGGGCTTCGACGAGGCCATGAAGGACGCTCAGACCGCCGCCAGCGAGTTGCGGGCGGTCGAGCGGGAAGACGCGCTCCGCCCGGCGCTGGGCGCTCTCGGCCAGCGTTGCCAGGCCTGCCACGAGAAGTACCGAATGCCGGACATGTAGAGGAGTGCGCCCGGTGAGCGCGCCCGCGCTCGAAGAGCGCCGCCGACTGCGCTGGGGTCTCGCGGCGGCCGGCCTGTCGCTGGCGGGGACACTCGGGTTTCTATGGGTGGCGAGCGCGCCTCGCATCATGGTTCCGGGCGAGCTGCCACCGCATCAGCCCGACGTCCTCAATGGACGCACCATCTTCTACGCGGCGAGCTGCCTCGCCTGCCACGCGCCGGACCCGCGCTCCGGCCGCGACCGCAAGCTGCCCACGGGTGACAGGCCCTTCGCGACGCCCATCGGGACCTTCTATCCCGGCAACCTCACACCCGACGCCGAGACGGGGATCGGTCGCTGGAGCGCCGCCGACTTCGTGAACGCGGTGACCCGGGGGGTTGCCCCCAACGGGTCGCAGTACCTGCCGGCCTTTCCCTACGGTTCTTTCCGCTTCATGCGCGTCGAGGACGTGCTCGACCTGCGGGCGTACCTGGCCAGCCTTCCCGCCGTCCGCGCACCGCATCGCCCGCCGAGCGTGCCACTGCTCCGCTTCGGGCGGCGGGCGATCGGTCTCTGGAAGCGTCTGGCCCTCGGCAGCCAGCCGCTCGGACGGCCGGCGACGCGCGGCGCGTATCTCGTCCAGGGCCCCGGGCACTGCGGTGAGTGCCACACGCCCCGCAACCTGCTCTTCGTCCCGGACCAGGCGCGCGCGCTCGCCGGCGGGCCTCATCCGAGCGGCGAAGGGCGGGTCCCGAGCCTGCGGGGGCTGGTGGAGCGCGGACGCTACCGCGACGCCGCCGACCTCGCGCTGGCGCTCCGGTTCGGTGAGGCCTACGGCTACGACAAGCTCTCGGGCGGCGGGATGGGAGCGATCCGGGCGAACCTCGCCCATCTGCCGGAGAGCGACCTGCGGGCCATCGCGGACTACCTGGTCAGTCTCGAATAGCGGCGTGTCGAGGAGCGGGTCGCACGACCCCGCCCGCCCTGGCTCGGCACGTCGCGCGCTTCGGCCCCGGGAAAGGCGGCGTCAGGACCACAGCTGCGAGACGTCGGCGAACACCAGGTACTCGCGCACCAGCTTCCCGTCGAGCTTGAAGACGTTCGCGAACGGCACCCGCAGCTCGCTCCCGTCGTGCCGCGTGTAGGTCACCTCGCCGTGCATGACGACCGCGTCCGGTTGCGTCCACGACTCGCGTACCGTGTGCCGGAGGGCCTTGACGCTCTTGAAGAAGCCGGCCACGGCCTCGCGCACCGCGGTCTTTCCGCGGGCCGGCTCGCCGTTGCCGAAGCGGAAGATCGCGTCGTCGGTCAGGTACTCCGCGAACCGCTCGGGGTCCTTCGCGTCGATGGTCTTGAACAGCTTCTCGAGCCACGCTGGTTGGGACATCTGCCACCTCGCCCCTCCGGGTAGAGGTCGCCGCGACCGCAGGCACACCGCCCGCGGGAGCGGAGCGACCGCTCCCGCGCGCCCACGTTCCAGGCATTCGGAGGGTTTGATCGAAGCCTACCACGCCCGGGAGTTGCGTGCTCCGCGGCTCGGGGCCCTCACCTCGCGGCGGGCGGCCCCTCGCGCCGGGCCAACACGTCGGCCCAGTCCAGGCGGGCCGTCGCCTGCATCAGCACGAAGAGGGTGAGCACGGCTCCGATCGTGACCGCGAGCCCCGTGTAGCCCTCGAAGAAGAAGGCGTACGAGAAGAGCACCAGGAAGACCAGCTGGGCCGACCCGGCCTGGAGAAGCGCCGTCCGCATGCCGGCCACGATCCGGAGGTAGCTCACCACCAGCAGGATGCTGACCGTGGCGGCGATTACGAAGGCGACGTGGATGTCGACGTGGTCGACCAGGTAGGCGAGCAGCAGATGGAAGGCGAAGAAGGCGGCCGCCAGGAAGAAGTAGTTCATCGGGTGGAGGCTTCTCCGCTCGATGACGCCCACGATCACCATCACGGTCAGGAAGAAGAGCAGCCCCACCGGCGCGAAGAAGGTGATGCGCGAGGCGAGCGGGCCCGGGTTCAGCCGGTTGGGGGCCAGGACGCCGATCTTCTGGCCCGCGGCCAGGCTGTCGAAGCGCCAGCGGAGGCGCCAGCCGGAGGCGGTCGGTTCCTTGTGCGTCGGCGAGATGGTGCCGGCCGGGAAGTCGACGTCCTTGAAGTCGGTGTCGAGGGTGAGGGTGAAGTCGTTCACCTGGGCGACGCCCTTGGGTACGAAGGAGTAGTCCCAGTCGCCGAGCCCGCGCGAGCGGTAGGCCACCTGGACGAGCGCGTCCTCTCCCGGCTCGAGCGTCGTCTCCGCGCGCACCCCCTGCGTGAGGTCGCTCACCGGACCGGCGGGCCGGCCGTTCACGCTGAAGACGAAGCCGTCGTAGAGGCCCTGGCTCGAGGGGAACGAGAGCTGGACGATCGCCCGCCGGGCCTCCGGGTCCGGGTTGTGGATCTTGTAGCTGGCCCGGAAGTCGACCGCGTAGGTCGCGTACCAGAGCAGACCCTTGCGCCTCTGGTCGAGCGCCAGCGAGACGGCGACCCGGCTCGAGTCGAGGGGTACCGGCACGGCGTCGACGACCGTCTTCTTGATCTCGCCGATCTTGAGGCCCTTGGCGTCTTTCACGTCCTCGATCACGATCCGCGGCCGCTCGATCCGGGCACCGGGTGCAATCTGGTCGTGGTGGCCGCCCCAGAGCTGCTCCACCTCCTGCGCCAGATGCGCGTCCGACTCCCCGGTCCGGCCCACGATCGTGCCCCCGAGCACGAACCAGGCGATGGCCGAGCAGCAGTAGACGAGTCCGATGGCGGCCAGGCGGGCAGGTGTCATCTCTTCCTCCGTTCTCGCCGACCAGCCTGCCAGCCGGGCGTGGAGGAGTGATGGAGATCGCGTGGAGAGCGGGTGGATTCGTTCGGGCGGCACTTCGGGATGAACACCACGTGGTACTTGCAGTCCCACACGCTGTGGCATAGGTTGTCGTAGTCGTCCATGGGTACTCCCTGTCGTGATGCCTTGGGCGGGCTCACGGCAGGGAGTGCATTGGATACTCCGGGAACTGTCAAACTGTTCCGGCCTCCCGGCGAAGCCGGGGGGTATCCAACTACGCTAGATCGCCTTCACCGTCAGCTCGAGGATGTCCTCCGACCCCCTGCGGATCTCCTCGAGCAGTGCGGGCTCGGGGGCCTGGTCCACCTGGATGTGCGCGGCGGCCGCCTTGGCCCCGTCGAAGACGGTGTTGTCGGTCTCCTGCACGTTGATGCCGGCGTCCTTGAGACGCGCGAAGACGTGGGCCAGGACTCCGACCCGGTCGCGGTGTCGCACCACGAGCAGGTGAGTGGCCGGGGTGCGGGCCGCGATGTTCACGCAGTTCGGCACCCGGCCGGTCGCCTGGTACTCGGTCACGATCCGGACCGCCTCCCGCGCGATCGCGTCCTGCGCCTGCTCCGTCGACGCGCCGATGTGGTGCGTGCCGATGAGGCCGGGCTCCTTGAAGAGCGCGCTCTCGACCCGTCCGCTGCCCTGCGCCGGCTCACCGGCGAACACGTCAACGGCGGCGCGGATCCCCTTGGCCCTCATGGCGGCGAGGAGCGCCGCCTCGTCGACGATCTCGGCACGGGCCGTGTTGACGAGGCAGGCGCCCGGCTCGAGCGCGTCGAGGATCGCCGGGCCCACCAGCCCGCGCGTCTCCGGCTTCAGGGCCAGGTGGATCGAGACGACGTCGGCCCCGGTCACGGCTGCGACGGGTGTCGCGCAGAAGCCGACGCCCAGCTCCGCAGCCGCCTCGGCACCGAGCGAACGGCTCCACGCCTGCACCTGAAGACCGAACGCCTGCGCGCGACGGGCCACCTCGCGCCCGATGCTCCCCATGCCGAGGATCGCGAGCCTCCGCCCGTAGAGGCCGCGGGCCTTGCCGTACTTGCTCTTGTTCCAGACGCCGGACCGCAGGTCGGCGACCGCGTCCGGGATCTGGCGGTCCAGGGCCAGGATCAGCCCCATGGTCAGCTCGGCGACCGCGATCGAGTTCTTGCCCGGGCAGTTCGAGACGTAGATCCCGAGCTCGGAGGCCATCTTGGTGTCGATCGTGTTGTAGCCGGCCCCGGCCCGCACCACCAGGCCCAGTCGGCCCGCCGAGAGGGTCTCGGCCTTCACCTCGGTCGAACGCACGATCAGGACCTCGGCACCCGTGCGAACGACGGCCTCGGTGAGCGCAGGCCCGGCGCAGTCGGGGTCGTGGACGACCTCGCATCCGGCGCGGCGAAGCTCTTCGAGTCCCTGCGCCGGGAACTTGTCCGCCACGAGAACCTTCATGACGACCTCCCTTCGGGGAGAAACGCAGGTATTTCGCGGCATGATCTCACGGAGGTCCGCCCGGGCTGTCACGAGCTGACGCTGATCCGCATCTCGGCCCGGACCCCGCCGCCCGGGAGGTTCTCGAGCGAGGCCTCTCCCCCGTGAAGAAGCGCCACCTCGCGCACGAAAGGCAGTCCCAGGCCGGTGCCGGGCGTTGCGCCGGGCCCGACCGGGACCGAGTAGAAGCGCTCGAAGACGCGGGGCAGCGCATAGTCGGGCACACCTGGCCCGGAGTCGACGACCAGGAAACGCACCGCATCCCCGTCCAGCGCCACCTCGACTCGCACCGTCCCCCGAGGCGGCGTCGCCTGGATCGCGTTCAGGACCAGGTTGGAGAGGGCCTGGCGCAGGAGCAGGCCGTCGCCGCTCGCAAGAGGGACGGGCGCGACCGCGACCGCGAGCACCAGATCCTTCCGGCGGACGAGAGGCTCCGCGCTCCGCCTCACGTCCTCGAGCAGCGCCGCCAGGTCCAGCGACTCCGTCCGCTCCAGCCTCTTGCGCGCCTCGAGTGCCGCGAGCTCGAGCATGCGGTCGACCAGCCGCCGCAGCCGCTCGGCCTCGCTCCGGAGGTTGGCGAGGAAGCGCCGCCGGTCCTCGAGCGGCATCTCCTCCCCCAGCAACTCCGCCGAGGCCCGGATCGCCGAGAGCGGCGCCTTGATCTCGTGGGTCAGGCTGCGCACGTAGCCTTCGACGTAACGCTTGCCCTCGAGCGCATCGCGCATCTCCTCGAGGGCCCGGCCCAGGGCCAGAAGCTCGGGCGACGGCAGCTTCGGCAACGGCGGACGGCGGCCCGCCGCGACCTCGGAGGCGTAGCGCTCCAGGCGGCGCAGCGGCACCGTGATCCAGGCGGCGAGCGCCAGGCTGACCAGGGCCGCGGCCAGCACCGCGCCGGCGGCGGCGCTGGTGACCCGGCGCTCCGTGCGCTGGATGAAGGCCTTGATGCTGGCGACGGGCTTGCCGACCGAGACGACGCCGATCAGCCTTCCCTCCGCTCGCACCGGCGCCGCCACGTAGTGGACGGAGGAGAGCGGGTCACCCGGATCCGAGCGGCTGGCGCGAGCGCCGTACTCCCCGCGCAGGGTGCGCGCGACGTCCAGCCAGCGCGAGAAGTCCTGACCCTCCGCGACACCGGCCGAGTCGTAGACGACGACGCCGCGCGCGTCGGTGACATAGACGCGCAGCGTCATCGCCTGCTTGGTGTGCTGGTAGATCCGGGCGCGGAGCTCGCGGCCGAGCGCCGCGTGCACCGAGTCGCGGAACTCGGCGGGCGCCAGGCCCCGCTCGCCCACCTCGCGCTCCAGGAACGCCGCCAGCAGGTTCGCGGTCTCGACCAGGGTGTCCTCGGTCGCCTGCAGCGGCTGCGGGCGGATGTCGTGCAGGGTCGAGGCGGTGAGGGCGAGCACGAAGGCGGCCGCCAGGGCGACGAACGCGAGGAAGGTCCGGAACTGCAGGCTCACCAGCTCTCCCGCAGCGCGTAGCCCTCGCCGCGCCGGGTCTCGATCGCCTCCAGGTCGGCCCGCACCGCGCGCAGCTTCGCGCGCAGCGCCTTCACGTGGCTGTCGACGCTGCGGTCGGTGGTGGCGCCGGGATCGTCCCAGAGCCGCTCGAGGAGCTCCTCACGCGAGTAGACGCGCCCCGGGTGGCGCACCAGCAGCTCGAGCAGCCGGTGCTCGGTCGCGGTGAGGCGGAGCGGCCGGCCACAGTACCGGATCACTCGGCGCCGCTCGTCGATCTCGAAGGGGAGCGCGTCCGGCCCGGCCGCCTCGCGGGGACGGACCCGCCGCAGCACCGCTCGCACCCGAGCCGAGAGCTCGCGCGGGCTGAAGGGCTTGGTCACGTAGTCGTCGGCACCGATCTCCAGGCCGGCGACTCGGTCGATCTCCTGGGCACGGGCGGTCAGGAAGATGACCGGGACCTCGTGCTCGAGGCGCAGCTCACGGCACAGGTCGAGCCCGTTCACGTCGGGCAGCCCCACGTCGAGGACCACGAGCGCCACTTGCTCGGCCCGCAGCGCCCGGCGAGCCTCATCGCCGGTCTCGGCCCGCAGCGGCTCACAGCCGTCGGTCGCGAGGGCGTAGGCGATCGCGTCGGCGACCGCGCGCTCGTCCTCGACGATCAGGACCTTGGGCTTCACGCCCGGGATGGCTGCTGCAGAGAGTCTCGGCGATCGCGGGGCATGGGGAGCTTCCTCCTCACCAGGACTCCGGGCGGCGGGGCGCCCGCCCGCTCCGGTCCCCGTCAGGGTACCCCCAAAGCGCGGTTCCGACGCCTCCTGTTGCCGGGTGGGCGCGCGTTACCGGGTGGGCACGCGGCCCCGCCTGCCGGCGGACCTACCAGATGCTGCGCTTGCGCGCCCGGACGTTCCGGCGGCTGCCCTTGGGACGCGAGGGCGCCGCGGGACGGCCTCCCCCCCGAACCCGGAGGGACGGCCGCCGTAGCCACCCCCGCCCATCGGCCGCTCCGTGCGCTCCATCGCCTCGTTCACGCGCAGGTTCCGGCCGCCCAGCTCGGCGCCGTTCAGCTTCTCGATGGCCTGGCTGGCGCTCTCGGCGCTCGCGTAGGTCACGAAGGCAAAGCCTCGCGGCCGGCCGCTGTCGCGGTCGGTGGGCACCACGATCTCGGTGATCTCGCCCATCGGCGCGAACAGACCTTCCAGCTCCTCACGTGTCGTGTCGAAGCTCATGTTGCCGACGAAGACCTTGCTCACTTCTCTCTCCTCACTTCCTGTCAGGCCGGGGACATTCCCGTCCCCGGCGATGTGGGGGTCACTGCCCCACGTTCGGCGTACGGCGCCGCTTGCGCTCGGGCGTGCGGCGCGCCTGCAGCTCGCGGTACTCGGCGAGGTCCGCAGGCGTCAGCACCTGAGGCGCTCCCGGCGTGAGCGTCGCGTCGGCCGCGAGCGCGCGCTGCAGCATGGCGAAACAGACGTCCGGGGCGTCCTGGAAGCGCGCCAGCTTCTGGGTGAAGGCCGAGTGCGGGATCACCAAGACGAACAAGCGCGGCTCGCCCTCGCCGTCCACGCGCAGCGTGTACTCCCGTCCCTCGGTCGTGCAGCGGAACCCCAGGTAGCGGACGGAGGCCGGCCGCGGAGCAGCGTGGGCGCTCGGCGGACGGACGACTTCGCCCGGATCGGTTGGGGAGGGTGGGAATGCCAGCTCGGCGACCTCCGTAGGAGCGTGGAGGACCGGGATGGCCCGCGCGGCTCTCAACTCGACTATACCATGCCCGATCCGGGCCGGCGGGCTGGCGGAACGAGTCCCGCCCCGCCGAGGAGCGGCGGGCCGGCGGACGTCCGGCATGCGGGCGGCGCAGATGAGTCATTAGTCGCAATAGTGAGCTGTCTGATCCTGAATCATCTCCTACAAACGGCCCTGCCGCCGCACAGGCCGCTCGGCGTAGGATGAACGCGACATCGCCACGCGTGGTGCGGGCCCTGACAATCGACGCGCCCGCAGCGTGGCCCCCTTGGAGGGTTCGATGACCACCAGCCTGGTGACAGCGCCGCCGCACGTGGAGAACCAGGACCTCATCGATCGCATCATCGCCGAGCAGGGCGGCCGGCCCGGCGCGCTCCTCAGCATCCTCGAGCGAGTGCAGGAGCAGCACCGCAGCAAGTACCTCCCCATGGAGACGCTCGAGTACATCGCCGCGCGCACGGGCATCCCCCAGGCGCAGGTCTACGGCGTTGCCACCTTCTACGCGCTCTTCAACCTGGAGCCCCAGGGCGCGAACACGGTGAGCATCTGCCGCGGCACCGCCTGCCACACCCGCGGCTCGCGGGCTCTCCTCGAGCGGATCAAGCTGCAGCTCAGCCTGGCCGAGCCGGAGGAGGGGGTGGCGCCGACAAGCTCACACTCACCACCCCCGACCGCAAGTTCACGATCCGCACCGTGGCCTGCTTCGGCCAATGCGCCCTCGCGCCGGTCGTAGAGGTGAACCACGCGATCCGCGGCCACGTCAAGGAGCAGGTGCTGATGCGCGAGGTGGAGAAGCTGCGCAAGGAGAGCGGGCGATGAAGATCCAGGACATCGCCGCCTTCAGCGAAGTGCGCGAGGCGGGCCTCGCCAAGCTCCTGCCCAGCAAGCCGCGCATCGGCGTGGGCATGGGGACCTGTGGCTCGGGCAACGGCGCCGAGGCCGTCTTCCACGCCTTCGCCTCCGAGATCGACGCGCGCGGGCTCGCGGTCCAGCTCGCCCCGGTCGGCTGCTTCGGCTTCTGCGCCGAGGAGCCGCTGGTGAACGTGTGGGTGCCGGGCCGACCCATGCTGATCCTGCACCGCGTGCAGCCGAACCACGTGGACGCGATCCTCGAACGGTCTCAGCCACGGGAAGCTGCCTCCGCCCGAGATCGTGCTCTGCAAGATCGAGGAGTGGGACCACCTCACCGGCCACGTCAAGTACGGCTACGGCTATCCGGAGCTGCCGCACTGGCACGAGGTCCCCTTCTTCAAGGGCCAGGTCAAGATCGTGCTGCGCAACTGCGGGCTGATCAATCCCGACGACATCGAGGAGTACATCGCGGTCGGCGGCTACCAGGCGCTCTACAAGGTCCTGATCGACAGCAACCCCACCGCCGTCATCGAGCAGATGAAGGCGGCGAAGCTGCGCGGCCGGGGCGGCGCCGGCTACCTGACCGGCAACAAGTGGGAGTTCCTGCGCGCGGCGACCGCGGGCGAGAAGTACATCATCTGCAACGCCGACGAGGGCGACCCCGGCGCCTACATGAACCGCAACGAGATCGAGTCGGACCCCCACGCCCTCCTCGAGGGGATGCTGATCGGGGGCTACGTCACCGGCGCCAGCAAGGGGATCATCTACGTGCGTGCCGAGTACCCGCTCGCCGTGCTGCGGCTCGAGCGCGCGATCGACCAGGCCCGGGCCTACGGCATGATCGGCGACAACGTGCTCGGCCGCGGCTTCAACTTCGACATCGAGATGGTCGAGGGCGCCGGCGCCTTCGTGTGCGGCGAGGAGACGGCCCTGATCGCGTCGCTCGAGGGACAGTCGGGCCGGCCGCGGCCGCGGCCGCCCTTCCCGGCCCAGAAGGGCCTCTGGGGCAAGCCCACCAACATCAACAACGTCGAGACCTGGTACAACGTGGCCCCGATCGTCTCCAAGGGCCCGGCCTGGTTCACCGAGACGGGCAGCGCCAAGAGCGCGGGCACCAAGGTCTTCTCGCTGGTCGGCAAGGTGAAGAGCACGGGTCTCGTCGAGATGCCGCTCGGCACGCCGATCGCGAAGTTCATCTACGACATCGGCGAGGGCGGCACCAACGGCCGCGACATCAAGGCCGTGCAGACAGGCGGCCCCTCGGGCGGCAGCATCCCGGCCGACATGTTCGACACCCCGGTCGACTACGAGACCCTCGCCCAGCTCGGCTCGATCATGGGCTCGGGCGGCATGGTGGTGATGGACGAAGACAACTGCATGGTGGACGTCGCCCGCTACTTCATCGAGTTCACCCACTCGGAGAGCTGCGGCAAGTGCGTCCCCTGCCGGGTGGGCCTCGACAAGGCGCTCCGGATGCTGAACCGCTTCACGGTCGGCACCGCCACCCTCGAGGACATCGACTCGCTCGACGAGCTGTGCCGCATGGTGCGCGACACCTCGCTCTGCGGCCTGGGCCAGAGCGCGCCCAACCCGGTGCTGACCTCGCTCCGGCACTTCCGCCACGAGTTCGAGGACCACATCCGGGCCAAGCGCTGCCGGGCCGGCGTCTGCGAGGACCTGGCGCTCAGCCCCTGCGAGAACTCCTGCCCGCTGCACATGAACATCCCGCGCTTCCTGCAGCTCTACCAGGAGGGGCGGATCGAGGACGCCTTTCTCTCGGTGATCCTCGACAACCCGCTCCCGGCCTCCACCGGCCGCGTCTGCCAGCACCCCTGCGACGACCGCTGCCGGCGCGCGGGCGTCGACGAGCCGGTCAACATGCGCGACGTCCACCGGCTGATCGCCGACTCGGTCCTGCTCTCCGACAAGTTCGACGCCATGGTCGAGAGGGTGGTCGCGCGCAAGATGGAGCCGACCGGGCGCGAGATCGCGGTCGTGGGCGCGGGCCCGACCGGTCTCGCCTGCGCCTACTACCTGGCTCTCCTCGGCCACTCGGTGACGGTCTACGACTCGCGCCCAGCGGCCGGCGGCATGCTGCGCTACGCGCTGCCGGAGTACCGCCTGCCCAAGAAGGTGCTGGACAAGGAGATCGAGCTGATCGAGCGGCTGGGCGTCAGGTTCCAGTTCAACGTCAACGTGGGCGAGGGGATGAGCCTGAACGACCTCGGCCATCAGTACGACGCCGTCTTCCTGGCGATCGGCACCTGGAAGGAGGCCTGGGTCTATCTCCCCGGCACCGAGCTGACCGGCGTCCTGCCCGCGCTGCCCTTCCTGGAAGGCGTCGCGCGCGACCAGACGATGCCTGTCGGCAAGAAGGTGGTGGTGATCGGCGGCGGCAACGCGGCGATCGACTCGGCCCGCTCGGCCCGCCGCCTGGGCGCCGACGTCACGATCGTCTACCGCCGCGAGCGCAAGGACATGCCCGCCATCCCCGAGGAGATCGAGGCGGCCGAGCACGAGGGCGCGAGCATCGTCTACCTGGCGGCGCCGCACCGGATCGTCGGCGACAAGGACGGCCAGGTGAAGGCCCTCGAGGCCGTCAAGACGACGCTCGGCGAGTTCGACACCTCCGGCCGCCGCCGGCCGGTCCCGACCGACGAGGTGATCCGCATCGAGTGCGACACGGTGATCCTGGCGGTCGGCGAGAAGGTCGACCCCGACTTCGCCAAGGCCTCCGGCCTGACGCTCAAGGAGGCGGGCACCATCGAGATCGAGCGCTACTCGCTCGAGACCAGCCGCGAGCGCTTCTACGCGGGCGGCGACCTCGTCACCGGCGCCTCCAACGTGTCGAACGCGATGGGCTTCGGCAAGAAAGCCGCGCGCAACATCGACAAGCGGCTGATGGGGGTGAAGCGCTTCAGCTCCATCTGGCCCGAGTTCGAGTACTCGCAGCAGCCCCCGGAGAAGACGAGCGAGAGCGCGCGTCACGTGCCGGGCGAGGTCGACGGCGCGGAGCGCGTCAAGGACAGCCGGGAGGTCTCGCTCGGCCTCACCCCGGTCGCCGCGCTCGAAGAGACGGGCCGGTGCCTGCGCTGCGACCTCCGCAGCGCAGAGAGATAGGGAGGAAGACCTTGACCAACAAGGTGAAGGTCCGCATCGACGGCGAGCACATCACCGCCACACAGGGACAGACGCTGCTCGAGGTCGCCCGGGCCAACAACAAGTACATCCCGGCCCTTTGCTACATGGAAGGCCTGAGCGCGGTCGGCGCCTGCCGCCTCTGCATGGTCGAGGTGCAGGGCATCGCGCGCCTGGTCCCCGCCTGTACGACGCCCGTGCAGGAGGGCCTCGCGGTCACGACCGACTCGCCGAAGCTCCAGTCCTATCGCAAGATCGCGCTCGAGCTGCTGCTCTCCGAGCGGAACCACGTGTGCGCGGTCTGCGTCTCCTCCGGCCACTGCGAGCTGCAGACGCTCGCCCAGGACCACGGCGTCACCTACGTCCGCTACAACTACAACTACCCGAGGCTCGGGGTCGACACCACCCACCCGCGCTACGTGCTCGACCACAACCGCTGCGTGCTCTGCTCGCGTTGCGTGCGGGCCTGCGCCGAGATCGAGGGCGCGCACGTCTGGGACCTGGCCGGCCGCGGCATCCAATCGCGCCTGGTGAGCGAGCTCGCCCGGCCCTGGGGCGAGGCCAGCACCTGCACGAGCTGCGGCAAGTGCGTCCAGGCCTGCCCGACCGGCGCCATGGCCGAGAAGGGCTGGGGCGTCGAGGAGATGACCAAGAAGAAATCGGCCGTGAGCCGTCTCACCACCATGCGGGGAGGCCGCTGATGGAGAAGGTGAAGATCGGCACCTGCTGGCTGGACGGCTGCTCCGGCTGCCACATGTCGGTGCTCGACGTCGACGAGGGTATCGTCGCCTTGCTGAAGAAGGCCGACATCGTCTTCGGCCCCCTGGTCGACACCCAGGAGTTCCCGGAAGGGACGGATGTCGCCATCGTCGAGGGCGCCGTCAGCAGCCAGGACGACCTCAAGCTCGCTCAGACCGTCCGCGCCCGCAGCAAGGTCGTGGTGGCGCTCGGCGACTGCGCCGTCACCAGCAACGTCCCCTCCATGCGCAACGGAATCCCCACCCGGAAGCTCCTCGAGCGCATCTATGTCGAGGGCGCCACGGCCACACCGGGGGTGCCCACGGACGGCGTCCCCGCGCTCCAGAAGCAGGCGGTGCCGCTCCACGACGTGATCAAGGTCGACCTCCACGTCCCGGGCTGCCCGCCCAAGCCCAATGCCATCCTCTTCGTGCTCAGCGAGCTGCTCGAGGGCCGCATGCCCGACCTCGGCTCGAAGCTCCGCTTCGGATAGAGGGACGCAAGTGGCCAAGGCAGAGGCGAAGCGCACCGCGCGCAAGCGAGCATCGGAGAAAGACGGCGGAGTCACGGCCGAGCAGCCGACGGAGGTCGGGAGCAAAGCGATGAAGAAGATCACGATCCACCACGTCACGCGGATCGAGGGCCACGCCAGGATCACGATCCAGCTCGACGATGCGGGCGAGGTCCAGGGCACCCAGTTCCACGTCACCCAGGTCCGCGGCTTCGAGAAGTTCGTCGAAGGCCGGCCTTACTACGAGATGCCCTCGATCACCGCCCGCATCTGCGGGATCTGCCCGGTCAGCCATCTGCTCGCCTCGGTCAAGGCCTGCGACGCCATCATGGCCGTCCGCATCCCCGAGGCCGCCGCCAAGCTGCGCGAGCTGCTCCACTGCGGGCAGTTCGTGCAGTCGCACGCGCTCTCCTTCTTCCACCTGTCGGCCCCGGACCTGCTGCTGGGCATGGACTCGGACCCCGCCAAGAGGAACGTCGCCGGCCTCCTCGAAGAGCACCCCGATGCGCTGCGCGACGGGATCGCGCTCCGCAAGTTCGGCCAGCAGGTCATCGAGCGCCTGGCCAAGGAGCGCGTGCATCCCTCCTGGACGGTCCCGGGCGGCGTCAACGCCCCCCTCGACCCCCACGCACGGGAGAAGACCCTCGCCGAGCTGCCCGCGGCCGTCGCCATCATCAAGCGCACCCTCGCCCTCTGGAAGAAGACCGTCGACAGCTTCCCGAACGAGATCGAGAGCTTCTCCAACTTCCCCACCATGTACGCGGGTCTCGTCGCTCCGGACGGGGCCCTGCGCCTCTACGACGGTCTGTTGCGCTTCGTCGGCCCCGAGGGCCGCGTCGTCGCCGACCAGGTGCAGCCCGGGGACTACGCCAGCCACATCGGCGAGGCGTCCCTCTCGGACTCGTACCTGAAGGCCCCCTACTACAAACCGGTCGGGTACCCCGAGGGCATCTATCGCGTCGGCCCCCTCGCGCGCTTGAACGCCGCCGACCGTTGCGGCACGCCCGAGGCCGACAAGGAGCTGGAGGAGTACCGCAGCCGCTTCGGCCGCATCGTCCAGAGCGGCTTCCACTTCCACTACGCACGGCTGATCGAGGTCACCTACGCCCTCGAGCGCATGCAGCAGCTCCTCGACGACCCGACCATCCTGTCCACGAAGGTGCGCGCCCACGCCGGGGTGAACAGCCTCGAGGGCGTCGGCATGATCGAGGCCCCCCGCGGCACCCTCATCCACCACTACAAGGTGGACGACAACGGCGCCATGACCTGGGCCAACCTGATCGTCGCCACCGGCCACAACAACCTCGCCATCGGCAAGGGCATCGAGCAGGTGGCGAAGAAGTTCGTCAGCGGCAAGAAGCTCCAGGAAGGCGCCCTGAACCGCGTGTCGGCTCTCGTCCGCGCCTACGACCCCTGCCTCAGCTGCTCCACCCACGCCATGGGCATGGTCCCGCTGCAGTTGACGCTTCTTGGACCGGACGGCGAGCGGCTGGACGAGGTGACGACGGAGTAGACGACGCAAGCAGCGCGGCCGGGGGCGGAACGGCTGCGCTCAACCCCGTCCTCGACGCGCTGCAAGCGTTCAGACTCCAGCGACAGACGATTGACGGGAGTGTCCGATGCGGGTCGGAAGCTCGTCCCACGTCCGCCCGGCGAGCAGCCGCCCCGCCGCTTTCTTGTTGCGTCCGCCCCACTGCTTGAAGAAGAACGGCACCCCGGCCCGTCGACACTGATCCCTGATGTCCAGCGGCCCAACCTGCGTCCATCGGCCGCGCGCCGAGGGCCGGATTCCCCGCCGACGATGACCCAGTCGATGCCGCGCAGGTCGAGTCCACGGAGCGGCCCCAGCAGCGGCTCGAGCGACAGGAACTTGACCGCCGCCGGTGTCCGCCGCAGGTGATCGATCCGGAAGGCGTAGTCCTCCTGCTCCACGCTCACGCCCATCCACACGTTGGGCGGCCAGGGCAGCCCGCCAGCGACAGCCTCCAGCCGCTCAGCCCGCTTGGTCAGCACCTGGAACGTGTGCCAGCTCGCCTCGGCCATCACGGCGAACACCCGCCCGACGAAGTCCAGCGGGACATCCTCGTGGAAGAGGTCGCTACATGGAGTTGACGAACACCATCTGCGGCTTCCGCCACCCGAGCGGCCTCTCCAACATCGCGGGCTGGAGCGTGATCTGGAAGCCGTGTCGGTAGTTCGCCTGCCCCATCGCCTGCAGCCGCCGAGCCATCCTCTCCGCGTAGCAGTGCTTGCAGCCGGGGCTGATCTTCGTCGCAGCCGGTCACCGGGTTCCACGTCGACTCGGTCCACTCGATCGCCGATCGCCCCATCTCACCCCTTCCGCGACGCGTGCTTCCGGAAGATCTGCTTCACGATCTTGTTGGCGACGTCCTTCTGGCTCGCGAAGTATAGATAGTAGACTACCGCCCCGTGCGAGTTCCGCATAGGCAGTGGGTCGAGGACGTTCGCGAAACCTGCGATATGACGCAGACGGTCGGCGAAGGCATCCGCGATCTCCTGGTTCCCGACCTTCTCCAGCTCATCTCCGAACAGCCCACGCTGCGGGCTCGGCCGATACGCCACGTCCCGCCAGGACTCGTCGCCCCAGTAGCGCGTCATCGGCCCAGCCTGCTGCGGTGAAACCCGGTCGGGCTCACGCCAGAGGGCGTTCCGGTTTGCATCCATGATTGGGAAGTTCAGAAAGAGGTCGATGGTCTTCATCCGGCCCGCGGTTTCCAGCACCTTCCAGTCGAGGTGCAGCCCGTAGGGGTCGAGGAGGCAGAGGGCACGCCGGTAGTTCTTCCACTGGAGCTTTGGGAACACAGTCTCGAGCAGAACGACGTTGCAGTCTCCCTGGAGGACATGTGCATCGTTTCGGCCGCCGACGAGCCGTCGCAGATGCTCCGACCTGTCGCCGTCCAAGTCCACGAAGAAGTACTCGCGAAACGGAGGATCAACGTCCAGCGCCCTTAGTGGACTTCCAGGGACAGGCTCACGCGTTCCCTTTCGAACGTGCTCACCCGGACCAGCGAATCCGTCTACGTACACGTGGTACAGGCCGGGTTGGGTCGACAGGATTCGCGAGTAGGCCGCGGCGTAGCTGCCGATGATGTCGAGCTTCACCTCCGACCAGTAGCCGATCTCGTCGAACTTCAGTGGGGCGATCATTTGCCTCCGTGGGGAGCCGACGTGTGCACGCGGGCAACAGGATAGTCCGGCAGCCGGGCAACCCAGGACCGTTGGCTCGCGGTTCGCCGGCTGCGACAGAAGCCTCCTTCTGAAGTGACGGTCACCAGCGCGGATCGAGCGGATCGCGCAGGGTGCCGCGTTCCTTCCACGGCACATCGGCGGCAGGAGCGTGGACCGCAGCGGGACGGCAAGGAGACGCCCGGACCAAGCCGCGTTAGCATCTGGCCAACGCCTTCGGTGGGTGTCGAGGAGGAGGCCATCGTGGGGACCCACGACGACGACGTTGCGACGATAAGGCAGCTCTTCGACTGGATACGTGAAAGTCGAGTCGTGCTCGCCCAAGCCGTCCCCCACACTCGCGAGGCGCTCGCGGAGGTCGAGTTCAACGAGGCGGGTGAGCCTGTCATGGAGACGGTGACTCCTCCTGTGTGGGCATTGGCGAATGCTGTGCGGAGCATGCAGCTGGAATCTTCGACTCCGCCTGACTGGAAAGAGCGCACTGAGGCAATCGAGAAGGAACTCCCCAGCCCAGTCGCCATCGACGATGACATTTTGGTCGAAGCCAGGAAGACCGCCGGCCACTTCGGATTGGCCTTCGACCTATTCAAGGAGACCGCCTCGATCGCGGGCCTCTGCTCGGGAGCGTTTGTCGCCACCACACCCGACACGATCGTACTCGGCCGGGACCGCGCGATCGTGGCCGCTCTATTGCTGAGGATGACGAAGTTCATGGCAGCGGTCCTCCACCTTGCGCAGGAGCGCAGTTTTGGCGAGGTCACCCTCGCGTTGAACCGCTGCATCCTCGAGAGCGCGGTCGATCTGATGTACCTGTGCCACACAGACGACCCTGGACGATTCGATAGATTCGTGAAGGACGGCCTGATCGCTGAGCGGGCCCTTTACGATCGCGTCAACGAGAACATCGCCAGGCGCGGCACCG
The DNA here is from genome assembly GCA_963732935.1 of uncultured Acidobacteriota bacterium. Lineage (GTDB taxonomy): Bacteria > Acidobacteriota > Vicinamibacteria > Fen-336 > Fen-336 > DATBSL01. The sequence goes on from CAVTBK010000001.1 coordinate 61,957, forward strand.
AACTCCCAATCGAGACACGGCTGCTGAGGGGCGCCCAACGCGCCTTCCGCCTGTCCGGGCTGGACGTGCTCCACGTCGAGCCGAACGGCCGCTCCCTCGACCTTCGCAGCAAGATGAGAGCGATTGGCCGAGAGGACGACTACCTCCTCCTCCAGAAGATGCCATCGGCAGCCGTCCACGGCACGTGGCTGGATTTGCTGCATCACCATCTGCGGGACCTGCGTGGTGGCTTCTCCCCTAGATTCGACCACACGCCCGCGGATGCCCGTGGTTTCGGGTCTGTTGCCGTATTCGTCATCGACGCGCTGGCCGCGTTCGCCGAGCGCCATCTTTCCGCCGCTCCCGAATGCGTTGTGCTACTTCGGAGGCTCGACAGCGTGCGCTCTCGGGTGCTCGCGGTTGAGGAATCGCATGAACGATGGCTCCAGACAGCGAGAGCAGCGGATCGAAAAACCGAGGGATAGGTGCGTCGCCCTGGCGCGGTACCTCGCGATCGATCGCCTTGCGCCGAAGAGCCTGCTGCCGATACTGGCTTCAGTAATAGCACGCACCCGCAACGGCTCGCGAGCGTGCGCTACCCAGCGGCATGCGCCACCCCAACCTCGCTCGCAACGAGTTCGCCGCGGAACGCCTTGGCGAGGACGGCCTGCGGGAGCCTCTCACAGCGAGCCATGGCCGGGACCAGCCGGTTTTCGATCGCGTAGGCCACGGCAAAGAGCGCCTCGACACGGCGGACGATCTCGCGCTGTTCTGCCAGTGGCGGCAGGGGGACGGGCACGGTCTTGAGGTCTCTGAGGTGAAGATGCTGGAGCCCGGAGCCTGTCGGGACCATTCGTTGCTGGATCTGCGGTGCCGTCAGGACGAGTTCTAGGAAGTCCGTGAGATCCGTGGTCACGGGTTTCGCGAGCGCGACCGAGACGAAGATACTGAACTCATCGTCGGTTCGGATAGCGCGGACGACCCCTAGAGTGCCGTCTTTGGATATCAGCAGATCACCCCGCACGGGATTCGCACGATCGACGAACTGCAGGTGGTCCTTCCGGGTGACGTGGTTGAGGTGCGCCAGGTCGATGCCGGGGCCGGCAGTCAGGTTCCGCACGGTGACGAACGGGACTCCAGCCTCGACGTAACGCGGCGTTTTGTGAACGCCGTCGACGATCTTGAACGTCAGGGCATCCAAGCTGGTCCAGACCCAGCCGTCGGGCACGTCTGGAAGGCTATCCCCCTCGAATGGCTCTTCGGGAGGTCGGTACTTGTTGCTGCGGCCGCTAGTCCGTTCGCACTGGTCCTCGGCCAGGCGCTTCGCGCGGTCTGTGAGCAGCACCGCCAGCAGAGCACGCCCTGACTGTTCTGGGTGTGCGTCTCTCCAATCCTCCGTCAACCTCCCCGAGCACGCTGCGGCGAGGACGGACTGGCGGAAGCGCTTCAGGATCTCTCGAACGCGAGTCAGGCGCTCGCGGGCGGTGTTCACCTGGGCGAGCAGGGCCTCGATCTTCTCGACAATGCGCCTCTGGCCGGCCATAGAGGGAAATGACATCGGCAACTCCAAGAAGCGTCCGAAGTCGAGGTTGCGGAGGTTCGTTGTCTGAGTCTGGATCGCGTCGAGGTCGCCGCGCAGGCGCGCCCATCGGAGTTGGTGTTCGACGAACGCGGGGTCAACGCCAGGCGCAAGGCGGACTTGTCGGCAGAAATTGGAGCACACAAGAGGGGCTGCCGCGGAGTGCAGCGCCCTTCCATCGACGCGCAATACGCGCCCGACGGGCTGGTTCGGCCCGCCACCAGACACTTCGACCACAAGATCACCGGAGGCCAAGCGGCGGCGTTCAGCGCTCTTGGGCTTCAGGAACCGCGTTGCCGCGGTCTGGGCTCGCGCGGCATCCCAAGTACGGAACTCTGTCCCTCGCACGACCGCAACCTCGACGGTGTGCTCGCGGGACTCTCCGGCAGCCTTGCCCCAGTCCCCGCCGAGAGTGTGCATCACCAGCGTCCCAAGCGGAGCGCAACGCCACCCCTCGGGCAGGTCTTCCGGTGTCACCGCTTCCTCGTCTTCTTCCCGTTGCCGTTGCCGTTCTCCAGCAACCGCAGCACCTCGTTCAGCTCCTCGACGGCGTCTTCCAACTCGCTGATGGCGTCGGTGGCCAGTTCTTCCGGCTCGGGCAGGTCGTCGGCGTCTGTCGAGCGCTTCGTCCTTGAGCCACTTGAAGCTGTCGAGCTTGAAGTCGCGGTCCTTGACTTCGGCGATGCGGAAGCTGCGCCAGCGGTCCGTGCCTTGCGGGTCGGCAGTCGGCCTTGCGCTTGGCCCGGCCGTTGGGGTCGGCGCCGTAGCACTTCTCGAACTCGGCGAAGTGCTCGGCGCGTGAGCGGGCGGTCCTTCTTGGTGATGCCGGGGACGTTGGTGCGGGCGTCGTAGATCCAGACGGTCTCGGTGGGGTAGCCCTTGGTGAAGAAGACGACGTTGGCCTTGATGCCCTGGCTGTACGGGGTGAACGTGCCGCGGGGCAGGCGCAGGACGGTGTGCAGGTCGCAGTCTTCGGCGAGGATCTTGAAGACCTCGCCGGCCTGGTCGGCGAACAGGCAGTTGTCGGGCAGGACGACGGCGGCCCGGCCGCCGGGCTTGAGGATGCGTCAGGACGTGCTGGACGAAGTTGAGCTGCTTGTTGCTGGTGGCGATGGTGAAGTCGTCGCGGTCGGGGGCCTGGTTGGCCCCCTTGGTGCCGAAGGGCGGGTTGGTGAGGATCACGTCGAAGCGGTCGGCCGACGGGGCCTCGTAGATCGTGTCGCCGAGCATGATCTGCGGCTCGAGGCCGTGCAGGTAGAGGTTCATCAGGGCCAGCCGGCGGGGCCGGGCGACGAGATCCTGGCCGAAGTAGGTCTTCTGGCTTGACGCGCTTGGCGAGCGTCGCCGGTCGATGGCGCCGCCCTTGGTCTGCGTCCATGCAGCCATTCGTAGGCCGCGACCAGGAAGCCGCCCGTGCCGCAGGCCGGGTCGCAGATGGTGAAGTCCTTGTGCGGCGCGCGGGTCGGGCTTCATGCAGCGGACGATGGACTGGATGAGCACGCGCGGCGTGAAGTACTGCCCGGCGCCCTTCTTGCCTTCGCTGGCGGCCTTTTCGAGCAGGCCCTCGTAGGCGTCGGCCTTCACGTCGACGCCGAGGCGTGGTCCATTCGGTCTCGTCGATCAGGCCGACGAGCTGCTTGAGGTTGACCGGGTTGTTGAAGCGCGACTGGGCCCCGGCGTAGATGTCGCCCAGGATGCCCGGCGTCTTGCCCGAGCGTGCGGAGCAGCGTCGATGTAGTGGTCGATCAGCTCGGTGCCGCTCTGGTCGCGGAGCGTCGGGCCAGTCGCAGCCCTTCGGGCAGCTCGATGCCCCGCTCGTCCGCCATCTTCAGGAACAGCAGATAGGTGATCTGCTCGATGTAGTCGCCGTAGTCGATGCCGTCGTGGCGGAGCGTATGGCAGAAGCCCCAGAGTTTCTGGACAACGTCGCTCATGCTGCGAGGGCCTCGTTGAGTCCCTGGATAAGCTCCGCGAGGTGATCCCACCGAAGGCGTTGTTCGCGCGGCGCCCCAGCCGCCGTACCGTACACAGGGCGTCTGGTACTCGAAGTCCTCTGGTCGATCGACAGGTTGGCCGATCAGGTGCGCGATCCGCCCCAGCCAGGCCTGTTGCTCGGCCGTGAAGGTCTTGCCCGGCGGTGATCTGTCGAAGGCCGGCTCGACACGCTCGGCCGCGGTCAGCAGCGGCGCTTCCTCGCGGGCCGCGTGCTTGACCATCGAGATGATGTCGACGAGCGCCTTCTTGTAGCGAAGCTCGTGGGCCTTCTGGAGGTTCTCATCGGTGAATGCTGGCGCGCCGCGGCCAGCTTCTGCCGCAGTTCGGCGAGGGCGTCGGTGCTCCAGTCGCGCGGCCGGTCGAGCAGGATGCGGATGGCGTCGATGTGGTCCGCGTTCTCGGCCACGAACGGGCGAAGCGGCCAGATAGTCTCGGGCTTGTACTTTGCCGTCGCCGTCGCGAATGAGCCAGATCGAACGACACGCTGTCCTCGGTCCTCGTTGGCCGACGAGGAACGTGCGGTCCGGGCGAGGTAGTTGACGAGCAGGTCTCTGGAACTCGGGATCGCGCAGCAGCTTCATCGTGTCGGTGAAGTTCTCGCGCAGCGCTGCGGCAGGTCCTGGCGAACCTGCCGAGGTCGCCGTCCGGCATGAAGGCCGCGAAGATGCTCGCGGGCCTCGCCCGACATCTCCTTGTCGATCCGCTGGAGGCGCTTGACGAGGCACGGACGTTGTAGTCGCGGTCGCGGTTCTGCCAGATGTCGTCGATGATCTCCTGGATCGTGCGGGACGGCCCGGTCGGCAGGTCCGCCGTGAACGCCGACGCCTTGCGGAAGTACTCCAGCAGCGTGCCGTCGAAGCAGTCGAACACCGTGAAGTGCGACTTGTCGGGGTAGCTTCTCGCCCTTGCGCGTACCGCGGCCGAGCATCTGCTCGAACAGGATGCGGGACTTCACCGGCCGCAGGAAGCACGATGAACTCCAGGTCGGGGATGTCGACGCCGGTGGACAGCAGATCGACCGTGACGACGATCGCGGGCTGGGGCCGGTTGCGGAACTCGCGGATGCGCTGGAGCGGGCGGTCGACGCGTGCCGGTGATCTTCTGGACGAACGCGTCGCCGCGGCCGAAAACGTCTCGCGCAGTGTCGACCAGCTGGTCGGCGTGGGACGTGTGCGGCAGGTCGTTGGCGGCGAAGATGAGCGTCTTGGGGAAGCGGCCGTAGCGCTGCTCGTGCTCGACGGCGTACTTCTTGACCTCCTCGACGATCTTGCGGTTCGAGTCGGGCGCCGTGATCTCGGCGCTCGACCTCGGTCGTGTCGAATGCCCGCTCGTCTTCGAGCATGTCGAGCTGTCGGCTGGCCGCTCTCCGGGTCGACCGGCTCGACCTGCTCGCCCTCCTTCAGGAACACGCCGTTCATCCGCACGTCGGAGTCGAACGTTCACCGCGTCGTAGTCGACGAGGTAGCCCGTCGCGCACGGCCCGCTCGTACTCGTAGCGGTAGACGACTTGTCCTTGAAGTAGGCTGTGGTGTGCGCGGCCGGGCGTCGCGGTGAGCCCGATCTTGATCGCGTCGAAGTGGTCGAGCGTCGTCGCGCCAGACGGAGAGCTCCTGGCGACGTGTAGCCGCGATGGCACTCGTCGGCGATGATGAGGTCGAAGGCGTGGATCGGGATGTCGAGCTTGCTCGGCGTCGTCCTCGATCGCCCTCGTCGCTCGCGACCGCCGAAGATCGCCTGCGGCCGAACAGGTTGATGGCCATCCGCTGGATCGTGCAGACGTAGACGAAGGCGTGGCCGGGCTGCGGGATCGGTCAGATAGCGCTGCGGCAGGACCTTGGGATCGAACGCGCTCCTCGTCGCCGAAGTCCTCCTTCTGGAATCGCTGGCAGTAGACCTCGTAGATCTTCGTGAACTTGAGGCCCGGCTCGGGCTCGAAGGCAGCGAAGGCGCGGACCGCCTGGGCCGCGAGCGCCCGGCGGTCCACGAGGAACAGGACGCGCCGGGCGACGCCCGCCTTCATCAGCCGGTAGATCTGGTTGACCATCGTGAAGGTCTTGCCGGTGCCGGTGGCCATCGCCACGAGCAGTTGCGCTTGCGCTCGGCGATGGCCTTCTCGATCAGCCGCGTTGGCTTCGATCTGGTAGGGACGGAGCCGTGGGTGATCGTTGGGCAGGTGCTTCAGCCGGCCAAGGGCGCCGTCGAGGTCGCGCTCCAGCAGCTCTCTGAGTGCCTTGGCCGTATGGAAGGCCCTCACCTGGCGAGAGCGGTTCAGCTCGTGGCGCACATCGTGGAACCAGATGACCTCGCCGTTCGTGGAGTACAGGAACGGGCAGCGGAGGCCGTCGAAGTCGAAGGCTCTCCTCCTTGCGGCTTCACGAGCCCTCTCGCGTAGCGCTCGGCCTGCGTCAGGACGTTCTGCGGGCCGATGGTCAGCTTCTTGGCCTCGACGATGCCGACGATCCGGCCGTCCAACCAGAGCGCGTAGTCAGCCGGGCCGTTGGCAGTCTCCTCTTCCTCGGTCCGGAAGGTGCCGCGGCTGCTGGCTTTCCGCAATGGCCAGCCGGCAGCGTCGAGCAGGGGGTCGATCCGCTTCTTGCGCGTCTGCCACTCGGACTCGGTGCCGCCCGTCGCGTGCGTGGTCACGGCGGGCCTATGGTATCGCGCGTTGACGCCACGGTAGGCAGGGCTCAGGATTCGGCCGTGCTGCCTGACCCGTACGATGTCTTCGAGGTTCCCGGCGATGCGTCGGAGCGAAGCGAGCCAATGGGGTCGCGACCGAAATTCTGGTTCGCGCGGGCCGGGGGCCGCTGGCTCTTCAAGGCGACGCGACCCGAGCATGGCGAGGACTGGGCCGAGGTCCTGGCCGCTGATGCGGCGGAGGTGCTGAGCCTGCCTCATGCTGACTACCAGCTTGCCGTCTTCCGTGGGCAACGTGGCGTCGTCACTCCCTCGTTCCAGCCGGCTGGCTTCGACCTTGTGCATGGGAATGAACTCCTGCAACGCGTCGACCCAAGCTACCCGCAGGAGGGAATGCGCTACGTCAGGACTCCGCAGCACACGGTCGCCGCGGTTGAGGCCGCGCTGGACTCCGTCGACGCCGGGCTGCCGACTGGATGGGTGCCACCGCCTGGAGTCGGACGGGCTGCAGAGGTGTTCGCGGGCTACCTCCTGCTCGACGCATGGATCGGCAACACCGATCGGCACCATGAGAACTGGGCGGTGCTGCTCAACCGGGCCGATCGCACGATCCACCTGGCGCCCACGTTCGACCATGCCGCCTCCCTTGGCTCGCATGAGTCGGATGACGTCCGCTCGAGGAGGTTGTCGACACCTGACCCCAGGTTCTCGATCGCAGCGTACGTGAGACGCCGGGCCGCCCGTTCGGCGCTCTTCCGAGACGAACAGGGGCCTCGGCCCCTGACGATGCTCGAGGCGTATGCCATGTGGATGCAGAGGGTTCCGGCTCCAGTGTGGGCCGAGCGGCTGCGGGATGTCGGGGCTGACGCGATCGACGCAATGGTGAACCGAATGCCTGGACCTGTCGCGCTTGGACCTGCGGGGGCATTCGCTGCGGCTATGCTGAAGGCGAATCGAGAGCGTATCCTGAGAGGCGAATGACCGTGCTCTATCTTGCATGGAGGCAGCCTGGGGCCAGGTGGTGGCCAATCGGCCGCCTACTCCGACGAGGGTCTGAATATGAGTTTGCGTATGTGCGCGGTGCGGTCGAGGCCGAGTCGGCGGGCTTCCGCCCGCTCCTAACCTTCCCAGATCGGGACGCGGTGTATCGGTCCCCAGAGCTGTTCCCGCTGTTTGCGAACCGGGTCATGGCGCGCGCCCGGCCGGAGTACGACGGGTTCGTCCGGTGGCTCGACCTGCCGCCTGGGGAGACGGATCCTCTTCTGCTTCTTGCTCGCAGTGAAGGGCAGCGCGAGACGGACATGTTCGAGGTGTTCTCCGCGCCCGAGCGAACGCCCGACGCGCGCTACCGGATGACGTTCTTCGTGCACGGCCTCCGCCATCGTACTGAAAAGGCACTGGCCGTCGCGCTGGAGCTGGAACCCGGAGAACGGCTCCATCTGCAGCCTGATCCGGGGAACCCTGAGGATCAAGAGGCTCTGAAGGTCATCGGGCGCGGCGAACACGTCGGCTTCGTCCCGCGATACCTGCTGCGCGATCTGCACAGCCTCAGGCTGGCTGGCGCCGACGATACGATGGTCGCCGTCACGCGAGTGAATCCTCCGCCGGCGCCCTTGCAGTTCCGCGTGCTCACGTCTTTCGATGCACCCTGGCCCGAGGGTTTCCGACCGTTCGCGGGCCCGGAGTTCCTGCCGCTACGCACCGATCTGCCTGCGGTTGCATAGGCGCGGCCGGCGGGCCGGCCAGGTTTGCCGGCAGCGTGAGGATCAGGGTTCCGCCCACTGCAGCGGGCGGCCATTCCCCGACAGCCCCCGTCTACCCGAGCCCGGGCAGCTTGCCGCGGGCGATCGCGGCCTCGACGGTGTGGAGCGCCTTCTCCATCGCCGTCCGGATCTCGTCGTCCAGCTCGGTCTTGGGGAGACCCTTCGCGAGCGTCTCAGCGTAGCCCATCTTCTTCTGCCAGACGACGGCCCCGCCGGAGTGAACGCGGACCTCGAAGCAGGCCGGCTCTTCACCCAGGTCTTCGACCTGGATGTGGTACTGCCGCCCTTCGTGCTCGAACATCCGATTCAGGCCGGCGATCAACCCTCTGGCCTCCGGGTAACCGGGAAACGACCCAAGGCATTGTAGCCCCGGGCGCCGTGGCGGATGCGATGCCTGGCGGTCGTCTTTCTTCCCCTTCTTCTCTCCCCGACACCCGACAGGCGTGCCTTGGAGGGCACGCCTCGATCGTGGGCTACTCTAGCGCCCTGGGGGGGTGCGCAGTTGGACACGCTGAGCACGCCGGCGGTCCGCCGGCTGGCCTTGGCCAAGGCGGGGCTGCTGACCCCGGAGCGGACCGGCCTACCCCGACGCGCGCGGGGTCGAGGGCCATCGGCGTTCGCGGCGGCCCAGGCGGTCATCCGCCGGTTCGGCTACCTCCAGATCGACACCGTCTCCGTGGCCGGCGCCCGCAGCCACTCGATCGTGCTGCTGTCGCGTCTCGAAGGCCTGGACGCGGCGGTCGGTGAGGAGCTGCTCCGGCCCGGGGCGCCGCTCTTCGAGTACTGGGGCCACGAGGCGAGCTGGATCCCGCTGTCGCTCTACCCCGCGTTCGAGTTCCGCCGGCGCGAGTTCCGCAGCCATCCCTGGTGGGGCGACGTGGTCGGCGAGCATCCGAAGCTGGCGAGCGAGCTGCGCCGGCGGATTCGGGAGGAGGGACCGTTGCGGTCCGCGGACCTCGAGGCGCGGAGCAGCAAGGGCTGGTGGGACCTGGGCGTCGTGAAGCGCGTCGCCTCCGCCCTGTGGTCGAGCGGAGAGCTGGCCATTCGCGAGCGCCGCGGCTTCCTGCGCACGTACGACCTCGCGGAACGGGTGATCCCCGACGAGCTGCGCCGGCGGCCACTCTCGACCGCGGACGGACTCGATACGCTGCTGCTCAGGGCGCTCGACGGTCACGGCTGGGCGACGACGGGGACGCTCGCCGCGACCTGGCGGCTCAGGAATCGCAAGGCTGAGCTGGCGGCGGCCTTGCGTCGCCTGCAGGAGAAGGGCGCCATACTCCCCGCCGCGCTCCAGACCACCGATCGCTCGCGCACCATGGGCTGGATCCGACCGGCCGACCGCGAGCTGGCGGCGCGGCTCGAGTCCGCGCGGCCGCGCGACGAGCGCAGCGTGCTGCTCTCGCCGTTCGACCCCTTGCTCTGGGACCGCGGGCGGGTGGCGCGGCTCTTCGGCTTCGATGCGCTGCTCGAGGCCTTCAAGCCCGCGACGCGACGCGTCTACGGATACTACTGCCTGCCAGTGCTGGCCGGCGAGCGTCTCGTCGCTCGGGTCGACCTCAAGGCCGCTCGCAAGCAGGGGACAGTAGGTGTCGTGTCGGCCCACTTCGAGAGGAAGGGCGCCGCGGGGAAGGCCGACAGATACGCCACCAGGGTCGCCGTCGAGCGCTATGCCTCCGCCCTGAGGCTGAGGGCCGTCTGGTGATGACGGACCCCTGCGCGCGGTCGTTCGAGCAGCACCTTCCGGTGTGGGTCTGCCGCGGGCTGAGGACATCTGACGGGACCCGACCGGGCCGGCATTGGTGTAAGGTAGGCCGTTCCCGATAGCCAAGCCCGGGTGCACCCGCGCCGCCGAGCGGGCGCAACTCCTATTTCACAGGGGGGTCGCTGCATGGTCGAGTTCCCGTTGCTCCTTCGTCGGGCCGCGCCGGCCGCTTTCGGCCTGACCGTGTCCCTTCTCGCCGCCTTTCCCGCGGCGGCGCAGCCTTGCGCCGACCCGGCGTGCCAGGCCGCCCTCCCGGCCGGCAACGCCTGCCGGGTCTACGTCTCCGCACCCATCGGGATCCAGCGGGTGGACCGCGCGGCGCTCGACCGGGGCGCTGCGGCGGGCGTCGAGCTGCCCATTGGCTGTTACCAGCCGGGCCACGTCTATGGCCTCCAGGGGTGGCGGTTCAACATGCGGGGCGGCCACAAGGTCAAGGGCATCCGCCTGCTCCAAGACGGCACCAACATCGACTTCGCCTTCTTCGACCACGACGCCCACGACTTCGCCGACGGTTTCGCGTGGCTGGTGCCCCTGCCCGCTGGCGCCGTCCAGCGCACCGCAACGCGCACCTGCAGAGGCCCCTGCGACCTGGCGCTGGAGCGAAAGGCGTCCGACGAGATCTTCGTCCTGGTCGGCTTCGAGTTCCTCCGCTCCAGCAACGACGGCCACCTACGCGCCCTATCGATCGGCCCCAGCCCGCTGACGACACCCACCCAGGAGTTCGTCCGGGTCAACTTCCGGGACGACGACTTCGAGTACAGGGTTACGCTGCAGTACAGCTACGTGCAGGTCTTCCAGGTGACCGGGGTGGCCCCGCCGGGCTTCGCGGCGCGTCTTCTCGATCCGGCGGTGGTGGGCAAGTCCTATCGCCGGTACGAGCCCGGCTTCGGCGAGGCGGTGATCCGCGGGACTCGGCCGCACCCCGACCTCAGCGACGCGGTGCCCCCAGGCGACACGGTGCTCGCCGGGTTCTCCTTCTCCTTCAGCAACGGCGGCCACTTCCTCGAGGACCTCGGCCTCGAGCGCACGCCTTCGACCTACGAGGCCTGGTTCCAGGACCACCAGGATCGCAGCGACCGGCGCGAGCCTGACGACCCGTTCGTCTGGAGCGCGAGCTTCATCATGCTGCGCTGAGAGGTGGGCCGCTCGGCGTGCGGAGCGAGGGCGCGCCCGGCGTCGTCAGTCGCTCACCTTCGCGCTCAGGACGAGGAAGATCGCGTTGGCGGGCTGCTCCGGAGACCCTGACTTACCGACCACGACGCGCTGGCCTGCCCGGATCAGGATGTCGGAGTTGATGCCGACGCTCGTGACCGAGACAGAGGACGCCGCGGCGGGTCCGACGGGAACGGGAATCTGGCAGTTGAAGGCCAGGTACTGGAGTCTGACCGTCGGGCCCTCTGCCCCGGTCAGGACGTGGACGCGCCCGGCGCTCAGGCTGTACCTGGTCCGCATGGCCAGGGGAGAGTCCTCGGCGGTGCTGGCCAGGGCGGTTGCTTCGAGCCTGGCTCCATCGACGCCCCTCGCGATCAGCGTGTCGAGCAGGCGATACGCCGGGTAGCGGAAGGCGCGCTTCAGCTGGGCCACCACGCTCTCGAGCTCGGAAGGCAAGGGGGCCGATTCGTCCGGTTGGGCAAGGCTCTCCAGGACGTACCCGGTCAGCTCGACGCTCTTGGCCGGTGGCGGCGGCACGTCACTCTGGATACCGTCGTCGAGGCTCGTTCGTTGAGTCTCGATTCCCGACGCGAGGCGTCCGTCGTCAGTCCCGACGATCCAGAAGCCGTTGAAGATCGACGAGAACTGCCAGGTAAGTGCGGACGATCGGAGGAGAGGTGGACCAAGCACTGGAAACCAAACTGCCTGCCAGTGAGCGCCTTGCGGGAGAACCTTCCGTCGGTGCGCCGAGGTCGAGCCCGACGCTGGTGGTGCGTGTGACGCCGCAGGGGCCGGGCTGGACGCCCGGCCCCTGCGGCGCCGGCGGGACTAGCGGTGTCGGTGGTGTGTCCGGCGGTGCTCCGGCTCCCCATAGACGATCCCGCGGCCGTTGGTGGCGACGTACACGCGCCCGTACACGCGCGGGTCTCCCGTGATGGCCGCACCGGTCCAGCCGTACTGGTGCCGGTCGTCGTTGACCCGCTCCCAGTGTCTGCCGGCGTCGTCCGAGCGGAAGATGCCTCGGATCCCGTGGACCTTGGCGCTGGTGTAGATCGCGGGGTAGCGGTGTCCGGGCGCCGCCTTGCCGAAGCCGATCGTGTCGGCCTCCTCCACATCGTTCCGCCGCCGGAAGCTGGCGCCAGAGTCCTCGGAGACCCACAGCCCGTAGGCGCTCTCAGCGCTGCCGCCTGCGAGCCACACGTGTCCCTCGTGCCCCGGCACCGCCTTCAACTGGACGGAACCCGAGCTGGGCAGTCCCACGGCCGACGTCGCGCTGAAGGTGGCGCCGGAGTCGACGCTCATGTAGAAGGTACCGCCGGAGAAGCCGTAGAACTTCCCGGGGGCGACCCGATCCGAAGCGACAGGCCCGGCGCCCGGCATGCCGCTCGAGGGCGCCCAGGTGGTGCCGTTGTCGAGAGAATGGTAGACGGCTCCGCCCTTGCTCCAGACGACCGCGCCGCCGTCGGCCGAGACCGCGATTCTGCCGCCACCGTCCCCTGGCGGCTCAGAGGTGACCGGGGACCAGGTTTCGCCCCCGTCGAGCGAGTAGCCGGCGTTGCGCGGGCTGCCGTTGCCCGCCCGGTAGATGACGGCCGGGACGAGCTCCGCATAGTCCAGGCTGGTGCCGCCTCCCAGCAGCGGGTTGGTCGGCATCGCCGCGGGAGGCACCGAGAGATCGTCGTGGCGGAAGCCCCCGATGTCGCCGAGGGCGCTCAGAAGCGGTGCTCCCTCGGGCGGGCTGATCAGGTCCTGGACGGAGGTCTCTTCGAGCCCCCGCGCCTGGACGCTGATCGTGATCGGGCCACCCGAGTCCCACGCCGTCAGGTCCTCGGTTCCGTAGATGGTGGCGCCGGTGCCGTAGAGCATCCGGTCGGAGTCGAACGGATCGATCTCGATGTCGCCGACCATCCAGCCGAGCTTGGGCGTGACTTCGGGCAGCGAGGGATGGGCCGCCCAGTCCAGCCAGGGCGCCCCGGAGATGTCCTGCACATAGTGGAAGACCCGGTCGGGCCACGGGCCCCACTCCCAGATCGAGTGCCAGGTGGCACCTGCGTCGGTGCTGCGCCAGATGTTCACGTCGGGCCACCAGCGATTCAGCTCTGCCACGACGAGGGTGTCGGGGTGCTGCGCATCGACGGCCAGGCCGCCGTAGCCGAACCACGAGTTGGTGCCGGAGGATGGGTCGGGGCTGATCTTCGTCCAGACGCCCGTGGCGGTGTCGTACTTCCAGACGTCGCCCATGTCGCCGTCGTACGGCCCGCCCTTGTTGTTGTAGGTGACGTACAGGATCCCGGTCGACGCCAGCACGGCGTGATGGGGCATGAAGGCAGGGGTGGTCGGCTGTCCCGGAAGGGCCGCCCAGGTCGCACCGCCGTCGGTCGTGCAGTAGATGCTCAAGCCGAGGTCCGCGACCCCGACGTAGATCGTCTGCGTGGAGCCGTCGGCGCCACGCGTTCGCGGATCGAAGACGACCCACACGACCCCCAGAGGATCGCTCCCGTAGCCGCTCGGGTCGCCCGGGTCCTGGGAGTAGCTGCCGACGCCCGCCGGGAAGCCGGTCACCGGGTTCCAGCTCTTGCCGAAATCGGCGCTCTTCCACAGCCCGTTGCCGCTCCTCGCACCCAGATAGAGGATGGCGTGGTCGTTGGGATCGACGGCCAAGCGCTCGCCCATGTTGCGCCCGGGCATGTTGCCCCCCGACTTGAAAGGCAGAGCCGTGCGACGCCAGGTGCGTCCTCGGTCCCTGGAACGCAGGACGGCTCCGTTCCCCGGATCCCAGTCGTTCGTGTAGGTGCCGGCCAGGACGTAGACGCGGTCCGGATCGACGGGATCGGTCGCCAGACTGTCGACGCCGGCCAGACCCCAGTCGTCCCATCCGACCCAGTCCAGGAGCGGGATCCAGCGCCGCTCGTGGTTGCTCCAGCGATACGCGCCGCCTATGTCGGTACGGGCATAGACGAGGCCGGGTTCACTGTCGTTGAAGATGATCCCCGGCACGTAGCCCCCACCCACGATCGCGACGTTCCGCCAGACGTAATCCGGTGCGCGTCCGCCTCCCCCGGCGGACAGCGCGCCGCCGAGGCACCCGGCAACGGCGATTGTCATCAGGGCGACGACCAGCGGTCGTCGAGTCGTCGACTTTGCGCTCACGATTCAGGCCTCCCATCGAGAAAACCCGGACGGCGTCGGTCCGAGGAAGTCCAACCGGCGCGCACCGACGGTCCCCTGTCGCTGCAGCCTCTCGCTTCGACGAGTGAATGGACCGAGGCTACAAGTGACGCTCCGAGCGGGTCAATACGACGAAAGCGGTATGCATCCGGTCACGGAGCGGCCATGCGGAGAGTTACGCAGCGGGAGGTGAAGGAGTGGTTGAGCTCCAGTAGCCCCTTCTCACTCGTACCGAAGCGCCTCGATCGGGTCCAGGAGCGACGCCTTGCGTGCCGGATAGAGGCCGAACACGACGCCCACCGCGGCCGAGAAGCCTACCGCGATCGCGGCGATCCCCGGACTGAACTGCATGGGCCAGCCGAACTGGCTGGCGAGCCGCTGCGCCGCGCCGGCGCCGAGCAGGAGGCCGATCACCCCGCCCGCGACCGACAGCGTCAGGGCCTCGACCAGGAACTGGGCCAGGATCGCCTGCGGCTTGCCGCCCACGGCCATGCGCACGCCGATCTCCCGCGTGCGCTCGGTGACCGACACCAGCATGATGTTCATGATCCCGATGCCGCCCACCAGCAGCGACACGGCGGCGATGCTCGCGAGCAGCGTGGTGAGCGTGCGCGTGCCCTCCTCCATGGCGCCGGCCAGCTCGGTCAGGTTGCGGATCGAGAAGTCGTCGCTCGCCCCGGGCTGGATGTGGTGGCGGTCGCGGAGCAGCGCCTCGATCTCGGCTTCCGCCCGCCCGGTCGCCTCGGGCGCCGTGGCACCCACGAAGACGACGCCCGAGATGAAGTTGTTCAGGCCACCCTGGATCTTGGTCTGGAAGGTCTTGAGCGGGATGAAGACGGCGTCGTCGTAGTCCTGTCCCATCGGCGACTGCCCCTTCTGCTTCAGGACGCCGTTCACCTGGAAGGGGATGTTCTTGATGCGCACCAGCTGGCCGACCGGGTTGGCGTTCGGGCCGAAGAGCTTGTCGACGACCGTCTGGCCCAGGAAGACGACCTTGGCGTCGTTCTCGGCGTCCGACTCCGTCATCGCCACACCCTGCGCGACGGGCCAGTCGCGGATCGCGAAGTAGTCCGGGCTGGTCCCGTAGACGACGGTCGTCCAGTTCTGGTCTTCGAACATCACCTGGGCGCTGGTCCGGAGCTGGGCGGCCGCGTACTTGACGGTGGGGACCTCGGTGCGGATCGCGTGCAGATCGTCCCAGGTGAGCGTGGGCATGCTGCCGAACCCGCCGTGCGCGCCTCCGGCCGTGGTCGACCCGGGGAGGATGATGAGGAGGTTCGAGCCCATCGAGGCGAACGACTGCTCGACCCGGGCCTTGGCTCCCTCCCCGATCGCCACCATCGCGATCACCGCCGAGACGCCGATGATGATCCCGAGCATGGTGAGGAAGGAGCGCATCTTGTTGCGCAGCAGCGCGCGGGTGGCCACACGCAGCGTCTGGAGCGGGTTCATGCGGCACCTCCCAGGGCGACGCCACCTGGGACGGCCACCCGCCGTTCCTGCTGCCGGTCGGAGACGAGCAGCCCGTCCTTCATCAGCAGGACCCGCGAGGCGTAGCTCGCGATGTCCGGCTCGTGCGTCACCAGGACCACGGTGATCCCGGTGTCGCGCAGATCCTGGAAGAGGACCATCACGTCGTTGCTGGTCGCCGAGTCGAGGTTGCCGGTCGGCTCGTCGGCCAGGATCAGCTTGGGGCGGTTGACCAGGGCACGGGCGATCGCCACCCGCTGCTGCTGGCCGCCGGACATCTGGTTGGGATGGTGGCCGGCCCGCTCGGCGAGCCCCACTCGTGCGAGCGCCTCCTGGGCACGGAGGTGACGCTCGCGCGTCGGGACGCCGGCGTAGAGCAGCGGCAGCTCGACGTTCTCGAGGGCGCTCGTCCGCGAGAGCAGGTTGAAGTTCTGGAAGACGAAGCCCAGGGTGGCGTTGCGTCTCTCCGCGAGAGCGGCGCGGTCGAGGTTCGAGACCGGCTCACCGGCGAGCAGATAGCGTCCGCTGGTCGGATGGTCGAGGCACCCGACGATGTGCATCAGCGTCGACTTTCCCGAGCCCGAAGCGCCCATCACGGCCACGAACTCGCCCTGCGCGACCTCCAGCGAGATCCCGCGCAGCGCGTGCACCTCGACGTCGCCCGTCTGGTAGACCTTCGTCACGTCCTGAAGCGAGACGAGTGGCTGGCGCATGGCGATCCTCAGAAGAGCCTGTGGCCCATGCCGGCCGTCCTCGTCCCGGCCGCGCCCTTGCCACCGTAGGCGTCGAGGATCACCGAGGCTCCGTCGGCCAGTCGACCGCCGGCGACCTCGGTGAGCGTGCCGTCCGAGATGCCGATCTCGATGCTCACCGGCCGCGGCTTGCCCTGCTCCAGCACCCAGACCCTGCGCCGGCTCGTGGCCTCGTCCCGCGACCAGCTCAAGTCGTCGCGCTCTGCCGCGTCCACGACCGCTGAGCCCCCGTGCCTCCCCTTGCCCGAGAGCCCCGCCGCCGCCAGCACGTCGCTGCCGGGACGGAAGCGCAGGGCGGCGTTCGGCACCCGCAGCACGGCGTTGCGTTCGGCGACCACGAAGGTCACGTTCGCCGTCATCCCGGGCTTGAGCTTCAGGTCCGGGTTGCCGATGTCGATCACCGCGTCGTAGGTCACGACGTTCTGGACCGTCTGGGGGTCATTTCGGATCTGCCGGACCCGGCCCTGGAACGTCTCCGTCGGGTAGGCGTCGACCGTGAAGGTGGCGGGCATCCCGGTGCGAAGCCGGCCGATGTCGGCCTCGGCCACCGAAGTGTCCACCTGCATCTTCCGGAGATCACCCGCGATCACGAACAGCGTCGGCGCCTGGAGCGAGGCGGCGACCGTCTGGCCGACGTCGACGTTGCGCGAGATCACCACCCCGGACGTGGGCGAGTAGATGCTCGCGTAGGCGAGGTTGATCCGGGCCTGGTGGAGGGCCGCCTCCGCCTGCGCCAGCGAACCCCGCGACGCCTGCACCTGCGCGCGGGCGGCGTCCGCGGTGGACATGGCGGTGTCGAGATCGGCCTGGTCCACCAGCTTCTGGGCGGCCAGCTCCTTCGCGCGCTGGTACTGGCGCTCGGAGTCCGCCGCCTGCGCCTCGGCCTTCGCCAGGTTGCCCGTCGCCGCGACCTCGTTCGCCCTGGCCTGCTGGTAGGCGGCCTGGAACAGCTCCGGATCGAGCCTGGCGATCAGCTGGCCCTTCTTGACGGGTGAGTTGTAGTCCACGTAGATGTGCTGCAGCCGGCCCGACACCTGGCTGCCGACCTGCACGGTGACGAGTGCCGAGAGGGAGCCCGACGCGGTCACCTTGGAGGTGATGCGGCCGCGGTCCACCTTGGCGGTCTCGAAGTGCAGGTCGTTCTTGGCGCCCGCCTCCCGGTAGCGATAGCCGACCGTCAGCACCCCGACCGCTACCAGGCCGGCTGCGATCCAGACGCTTCTCGTCTTCGGCTTCATGACCCGTCTCTCCCTTCCTCGACCGGTCCCGGCGAGACGCGAGCGCTCGGTCGGGGTTCCGACTCCATCCGCTCGAGCCGGGCGATCACCTTCCGCAACCCGGACGCAACGGCCTCGCGCTCGGCAGAAGCCAGGGCGCCTTCGACGGCGCCTCGGATCTCCTCCGAGACCGGCAGCAACCGCTCGCCCAGCCTCCGTCCTTCCGGCGTCATGGTGAGACGCGAACGGCGGCGATCCCCCGGGTCGACTCCGCTCCGGACGAGACCCCGGCGGGCCAGGGCGAAGACGACGCGGGACGCCGTCGGCTCGTCCATCCGGGCCTGCCGGGCGAGCTCCTTGAGCGACTCGCCCTCGTGCTCCCCGATGCGGACGAGCATCCAGAACTGCTGCGGCGAGAGGTGCAGCTCGCTCACCCTCGCGCCCACCGCCAGCCTGATCCGGCGGTGGGCCAGGGCGATCAGGAACCCGAGGGATCGTTGCTGTTGCATTGGTTGCTTCTGCAACTAATGTCGTCCGACGGGTCTCCGCCGTCAAGGGTCGTTGCAGGCTTTTGCAGGCGCCGCCCGCTCGGCTTTCGGGGCCTCGCGCGCCCGGCCGGCTGCTAGGCGACGAATCACCGGCGTGCGCCGGAATCCCGACCGGTCCCGGGCCGGTTCTCCGGCGATATGATCGCCGCGGTGCGCCTCGATCGGCTGCTCGGCATCCTCCTCCATCTGCTCGACGCGGGCCAGGCCAGCGCCGCCGAGCTGGCCCGGCGCTTCGGAACCTCCGAGCGCACGATCTATCGCGACATGGACGCCCTCTCGCTGGCGGGTGTCCCCTTGGTCGCCCTCCCCGGAGCCGGAGGGGGCTACCATCACGGAGGAGACAGGGGATGTTGAACGACATGATCGCCTTCTGCGGGCTCGACTGCTCCGCTTGCCCCGCCCACGTCGCCTGGAAGAGCGACGACCAGGCCCTGCGCGAAGAGACGGCACGCGAGTGGTCGCAGGCCTATGGCTTCGACTGCAAGCCCGCCATGGTCAACTGCTCCGGCTGCCGCGTGCCGGGCGAGCCCAAGATCATCCACTGTGCGCAGTGCAAGATCCGGGCGTGCGCCGCGCAGAAAGGACACGCCACCTGCGCCTCGTGCGACGAGTTTGGGAGCTGCCCCGAGCTGCAGGGCTTCCTGGGCCACGCTCCGCAGGCCAGGGTCAACCTCGGAAAGCTGCGCGCCTGAGATCCCGGTCCCGGGGTCGACGACCGCGGTCCTACGGGGCGTGCACGTCCACGAGGTGGGACGAAACGGGGACCCCGAGATCGGAGAACCACGCGACGCCCTCGTGGACGACGTCCCATTCGAGCGCGTATCGCCCAGGAAGCGAGGGGGCGAGGACGCGGGCGCGCAGCCACGTCGACTCTCCCGGGTGGACGGCCTGGTGGAGGTAGATCCTCCATCCGTCACGGATTCCCGGGTTTGCGGCATCGAGGCTGCGCCAGTGGTAGGAGAGGCGGAAGTCACCACCCTCCCAGGGGACGATGCCCTCGTTGCCGACGTTGACGGTCATTACGGCCGCTTCGCCGGCGGCAAGGCGCCGCGGCACTTCGGCGCGATAGCTGGCGCCGTACAGAGAGCGCACCCTGATCGTCTTCCTCCAGGCGGGGGGGCCGGCGGGCTCGTGGCCGTCGAGGCCGAGGATCAGCTCGTAGTCCCCCGTCGAGTCCGGCGCCTCGACGGGGATCAGTACCTCCACCACTGGTCCGACCGGGTCTAGCTCGAGTGTCCGGGGCGGCGGCAGGACGCCCTCACCCAACCACCGCCAACCGAGCACGACGCGCGCGTGGCTGCGCTCACCGGTCGCAACCAGGACGCGCGCCGTGTGGCCACTCCGTTCGGCCACCGTGTCGGGGCAATCGAGCCAGAGCACCCGCCGCTCGGGGCCCGAGGCCGCCCCGGCCAGCATCTCCTCGAGCTGCGTCTCGAGGGCTCGCAGCTGCGTGCGCCACGCCAGGGCGTCGCGGCGCGAGTCGGCCAGGAGCTGCCGCACCTCGGGGGTCATGCTCGGCGCTGGCGGCGACGGGGCTTCGCCCGGGTCCAGGTCGAGGCGCAACCGCTCGACGTCCGCCTCGACCCGGTCGTGCCAGCGAGCGTGCAGCCGCTTGAAGTTCTCCTCGTCCCAGTCGTGACGGCCGTACGACGACGACGTGAAGTGATAGAGCACGCTTCGCGGACAATAGAGGATCCGCCGACCCCGCTCGCGCAGGCGGAGGCAGAGATCGAGGTCCTCGAAGGCGTTGCGGTAGGTCTCGTCGAATCCTCCCAGCGACTCGAACTCGGCGCGGCGCACGAGGAGGGCGGCCCCCGTCCCACTCGGGAAGAGAAGGCGGCATCCGACCACAGCGACTCGCGGATCGCAGTCGATGGCCTCGACCGCTGCCGAGACGAACCCGGGCGTCGGCACCATGTCGTTGTTGAGGAAGAAGAGCAGCTCGCCGTGGCTGGCCGCTGCCCCGCGGTTGCAGCCGCCCGCGTAGTGGTGATTGCGGTCGAGTGAGACGACCCGATGCCTGGAGGCCAGTTCGGCGAGGACGGATGGCGTATCGTCGGTTGAGCCGTTGTCCACGAGCACGACCTCGACGTCCCCATCGCCGGGCAGGACCTCGCGCAGAGCGAGGAGGAACACGCGCGTGTAGACGCTCGCGTTGTAGAGGGGAACGACGAGGCTGACCCGGGGGGACTTGTCAGTCATCGGACGGTAGAGTCACCCTGCTAGAATCCAGCGCGAGCCCCGATTCGCCGCGGCAGGCCCATGACTCGCAGACACGACATCACGGTGGTGGTCGCTCTCATCCCGGGAGGGGACTGCCTCGGCTCGATCCTCACCGGCCTCGGCCGCCAGGAAGAGCGGCATTTCGGGTTGATTATAGTGGACGCCCGCCCGGAAAGTGCCCGGAACCACGACATCCTGGCCACGGCCGCCGCGACCCGGTTCGACGCTCGGATCGTCCCCTTGGCGGGGGCCTCGCGCGCGGCCTCCAACAACCTCGGCATCCGATTGGCGGCCAGCGATCTCGTGCTTCTCCTCGCCCACGACTTCGCGCCGTCGTCGGAGCGCTTCGTCTCTGCCCACCTGGCGCTGCACCGGCGGGACCCGAACCGCAAGGTGGTGGGGGTCGGGCCCGGGCTCTTTCCTCCGGCCCTGCGCGAGAGCCGCTTCCGACGGTGGCTAGAGGACAGTGGGGAGGCCTTCGGGACGAGCTTCACCGTGCCCCGGGCGCCTTTGTCCTCCCACTTCTTCTATTGCGCCAACGTCTCAGCCAAACGCCGATTCCTGCTCGAGGGCGGGCTCTTCGACGCACGCTTTCCCTTCGACTGCTGGGACGACGCCGAGCTCGGTGCCCGGCTGGCGAGAGCCGGGATGCAGTCGGTCCTGGTCCCGGAGGCCGTGGCGTGGCACGAGCACCCGGTGACGCTTGCCGAGCGACGTCAGACCATGCGGCGGGCAGGTGCGTCGGCGGCGATTCTGGAGAGCCTGGCCCCCGGGCCACACGCCTGGCAGGCCTGGGCGCGCCAGCCCACCTGGCGCACTTCCGCCGCCGCCCGCTGGCGGCTGGTCCTGGCAGCGCTGCTCCCGCGACACTCCCGGCTGCGGGAGGAAGCCTGGCGCCGCGAACTCGGGGCGGCCTTCGCCTCGGGGTACCAGGCGGCGCGCCACGAAAGCGGGGCTCAGTAGCGCTCGAGGTCGGCCGCCCATCCGAGTCGGCATCCTCGATGGCCGTACACTCGGGAGATGAACCACCTGCGCGTCGAGGCGTCGAGCTCCCCGGCCGCTCTGCCCGCGCGGCCTCCCGACCCCTGCACCCTCGTCCTCTTCGGCGCGACCGGCGACCTGGCCCACCGCAAGGTCGTCCCCGCCCTCTACCGGCTGGCGCGCGGCGGCGAGCTGCCCTCGCCCTTCGCCGTCGTGGCGACCAGCAGGTCGGTGGGACCGGCCGAGACCTACCGCGCGCAGCTGCGGCAATCGGTCGCGCGCTTCGCGGGTGAGCCTCTCGACGAGACGGCCTGGGGGTCGTTCGCGTCGGGCATCGAAACGATCGCAGGCGACTATGCGAAGCCGGAGGCCTGGGCGGCCCTCCGCGAGGCGATCGCGGCGGCCGAACGGCGGCGCGCTACGGGGGGGAACAGACTCTTCTACCTGGCCCTACCACCCGCGTCCTTTGCGCCGATCCTCGCGGGCCTGCGTGATACGGGTCTGCTCCACGCGGCCCACGGCGCTCCCTGGTCGCGGGTCGTCATCGAGAAACCCTTCGGACGCGACCTCGCCTCCGCTCGCGAGCTGAATCGGCTGGTGGCCGGGGCCCTCGACGAGCGACAGACCTTCCGCATCGACCACTACCTGGGCAAGGAGACCGTCCAGAACATCCTGGTCTTTCGCTTCGGCAACTCGATCTTCGAGCCTCTCTGGAACCGCAAGTACATCGACCAGGTCCAGATCACGGCGGCGGAGGAGATCGGGGTCGAGCGCCGAGGGAGATTCTACGATGCGACGGGCGTCGTGCGCGACGTCGTCCAGAACCACCTCCTGCAGGTCCTCTCCCTGGTGGCGATGGAGCTGCCCGCCACCTTCGGGGCCGACGACGTCCGCGACGAGAAGCTGAAGCTGTTGCGCTCGGTCCGCTTTCCGTCGCCGTCGGACGCGGTCTACGGGCAGTACGCCGGCTACCGCGAGGAGGAGGGCATCGCGAAGGGCTCGCGCACCCCGACCTACGCGGCGATCCGGTTCTACGTGGACAACTGGCGCTGGCAGGGCGTGCCCTTCTACGTTCGGGCAGGAAAGGGCCTCGCGAGGCGGACGACCGAGGTCTCGATCCACTTCCAGCAGATCCCGTTCTGCCTCTTCGGGCGCCAAGACGTCTGCCAGCTCATCGAGCCGAACGTGCTGGCCCTGCGCATCCAGCCGGACGAGGGGATCGCGCTCTCGGTGGCCACCAAGGTCCCCGGCGACGACCTTACCGTGGGCACCGTGCACATGGACTTCTCGTACGCCGGCGCCTTCCACCGCTCGCCAGGGGACGCCTACGAGAAGCTGCTCCTCGACGCGATCCGGGGCGACGCGACCCTCTTCGCGCGGCGCGACGGAGACGAGCAGGCGTGGTCGCTCCTCGCCCCGCTCCTCGAGAGCTGGGACGCTTCTTCGGCCGAGCCGGCCTTCTACGAACGGGGCAGCGCCGGCCCCCGTGAGGCCGACGCGCTGCCGCGCCAGGACGGGCGGCACTGGCGGCCGCTCGCCGGGGCGAAGTGATCCGGCAGTCATGAGCACGAAGGGAATCGGACTCCTCGAGGCGACCTCCATCGGAGTCGGCGGCATGGTCGGCGGGGGCATCTTCGCGGTGTTGGGACTGGCGGTCGCCATGGCGGCCGGTGCCACCGTCATTGCCTTCGCGATCGCCGGCATGGTCGCCCTGCTGACCGCCTACTCGTACGCTCGTCTGTCGGTGGTGTTGCCCAGTCAGGGCGGCACGGTCGCCTTCGTGAATCACGCCTACGGGAGAGGCGTGCTGACCGGCTCGCTCAACGTCCTGCTCTGGCTGAGCTACATCGTGATGCTGTCTTTGTACGCCTATGCCTTCGGGAGCTACGGCGCCGCCCTTCTTCCCGACGACTGGCAGGGAGCCGCCAAGCACGCGCTGATCTCGCTGGTCGTCATTGTCGTCGCCGCGCTCAACACGCTGAGCGCCAAGCTGATCGGCCGCGCGGAGGCCTGGATCGTGGCTCTCAAGCTCCTGATCCTGCTGACCTTCGTAGGCGTCGGCTTGTTCGGGGTCGACCCGTCACGCATGGCGGTGTCGTCCTGGGCCTCGCCGGTCGACGTCGTGGCGGGCGGGATGATCGTCTTTCTCGCGTACGAAGGCTTCGAGCTGATCGCAAACGCGAGCGAGGACGTCCGTTCGCCCGCACGAACCCTGCCCCGCGCGTACTACCTGTCCGTGGGAGGGGTCATCGCCTTGTACCTGCTCGTGACGATCGTCGCCGTGGGCAACCTGCCGGTGGACAAGATCGTGGCCGCGCGGGACTACGCGCTCGCTGCAGCCGCGCAGCCGTTCCTGGGAAGCCGGGGGTTCACGCTGATCACGATTGCCGCGCTCCTGTCGACGGCGTCGGCGATCAACGCCACGCTGTACGGTGCAGCGCGCTTGAGCTTCATCATCGCCAAGGACGGCGAGCTGCCGGAGTTCCTGGAAGAGAAGGTCTGGCGCAGGCCCATCGAGGGATTGATGATCACCGCGGCCGCCACGCTCGTGCTCGCCAACAGCCTGGATCTTTCGAGCATCTCGACCGTCGGCAGCGCCGGATTCCTGATCATCTTCGCGGCCGTCAACCTCGCCAACGTCAAGCTCCGTCACGAGACCCGCGGTGCGTGGTGGATCTCCGGACTGGCGCTGCTCGGCTGCCTGTTGGCGCTGGCGGCGCTGCTCTGGCGCACGGCCACCCACGACCCTGCGAAGCTGTGGGCGCTGATCGTTCTGCTGGCGCTGGCTCTCGGCATCGAGGCCGCCTATCGCGTCTGGCGCGGTCGCGAGATCCGCGTGGCCTGACGGCAGCGACCCCTCCAGCTGCCCTGCCCGCCCTCGCCACACTCCCGTCCGAAGCCGGTTTGGCGTTATCGTGGGAAATACCATGAAAGCCCAGATGCCGTCGTCCCTGCCGGGACGTCTTGTGCTCTTCCTGCTCCTTGCGGGCATCTTCGCGGCAAGCCGGGTCGACGCCGCGAGTCACGCATTGATGCGCTACCCGACGTTGCACGGGAACACGGTGGTGTTCGTGGCCCACGACGATCTGTGGGCGGTACCCCGTACTGGAGGAACCGCCGCGCGGCTGACCTCGGACGCGGGACGTGACGTGATGCCGCGCTTCTCGCCGGACGGGAAGTGGATCGCCTTCACCGGCGAGTACCAGGGCAACCGAGACGTCTACGTGATCCCGGCCGGCGGCGGGGTGGCGGAGCGCCTGACCTTCACCTCCGACGTGGTCCCCGAGGCGCCGCTGCGCTGGGGACCGAACAACATGGTGGTCACCTGGACGCCCGACTCGAAGGAGGTCGTGTTCCTCTCTCGGCGGGAGGCGTGGAACTCCTGGTTCGGGAAGCTGTTCACGGTGCCGGTCGGGGGCGGGCTGCCGGTGGCGCTGCCGCTCGACCGCGGCGGCTTCCTGAGCTACGGCCCCGACGGGCAGAAGGTCGCCTACAACCGGATCTTCCGGAACTTCCGCACCTGGAAGCGCTACGACGGCGGCCTCGCGCAGAACATCGACGTCTACGACTTCGCCACGAAGCAGCTGGAGCACGTGACCGACTGGCCGGGCACCGAGACGTTCCCGATGTGGTACGGGAAGACCATCTACTTCCTCTCCGACCACGACGCCAGGCGCCGGGCCAACATCTGGGCCTACGAGACGGAGAGCCGGCAGTTCCGGGAGGTCACCCGCTTCACGGACTACGACGTCGACTTTCCGAGCCTCGGGGCCGGGGGTGAAGGCGAAGCGGGGATCGTGTTCCAGCAGGGCGGCCACCTCTACGTCCTCGACCTGCCCGGAGAGCAGCTCCACCAGGTTGACGTCGGCGTGCCCGACGACGGCACGCGGACCGGAGCGCGCTGGGTGGACGCGAGTGAGTCCATTCGCGACGACGACATGGCCGGGCAGACCGACTTCGACCTGGCGCCGAACGGCAAGCGTGCGGTCTTCTCCGCCCGCGGTGACCTCTTCACCCTGCCGGCCGAGCACGGCAACACCCGCAACCTGACCGGGACCTCGAACGCGGACGAGGACCACCCGGCCTGGTCGCCCGACGGCAAGACGGTGGCCTACACGACGGACGCCTCCGGCGAGCAGCAGCTGGCGGTACGCTCCGCCGAGGGCGGCGAGGAGAAGCTCCTGACCCGTTTCGAGCAGGGGTACCTCTACTCACCCGTGTGGGCCCCTGGAGGCGACCGGCTGGCCTTCTCGGACAACGAGCACCGGCTGTGGCTGGCGGCGGTCGCGGGCGGCGAGCCGGTGCAGGTGGCGCAGGACCCGTACACGGAGATCCACGACTACTCCTGGTCGCCGGACGGGCGCTGGCTCGCGTACAGCCTGACCGGCCCGAATCAACAGCGGGGCATCTGGCTCTACGGCGTCGAGACCAAGAAGGCGACCCGCGTCAGCGAGCCCCTCGCGAACGACTTCGACCCCGTCTTCGACCCGAAGGGCCGCTACCTCTACTTCGTCTCCACCCGTCACGAGAACCCGACCTTCAGCGAGTCGGAGTTCAACATCGCAACCCTCAAGATGACCGGGATCTACGCGGCGACCCTGGCCAAGGACACGCCCTCGCCCTTTGCGCCGCGCTCGGACGAGGGCGTCTTCACCAGCGAAAAGCCGGACACCGGCTCCGAAGCGAGCGCCGGAAGCGGCCCGAAGGCGAGCGCCCAGGCGAAGTTGGGCGGGAAAGAGAAGGGCGGCCAGGAGAAGGGCGAGAAGAAGGAGCCGGAGGCGTGGAAGCCGGGCGCGTCCGAGCCGATCAAGATCGATCTCGACGGGCTGATGGCGCGCGCCGTGCCGCTGCCCATCCCGCCCGCCGACATCTCCGGCCTTCAGGCGCGCGACGACAAGGTCTTCTACGGCACCGCCCCCAGCCAGACGATCGACGGGCCGCTCCCGGGCGAGAAGCCCTCTCTCCACGTCTACGACATGAAGGAGAGGAAGGACGCGGTCGTGGTCGAGGGCCTGGGCGGTTTCGTCGTCTCCGCCGATGGCAAGAAGGTGCTCTACAAGCTCGAGAAGAGCTACCTGATCGCCGACGCGAAGGCGCAGGGCGGCGACGGCAAGGGCGACCAGGGCCCCAAGACGCTCGACCTCTCGCACATGCGCGTGCTGGTGCAGCCGACCGAGGAGTGGGCCGAGATGTTCGGCTCCGCCTGGCGGCTCGAGCGGGACTTCTTCTTCAACAGGAAGATGAACGACGTCGACTGGCCCACCGTTCGCGCCTCGTATGCCAAGCTCCTGCCCCTCGCCGGCTCGCGCGGCGACCTCAACTACCTGATCGGCGAGATGCTGGGCGAGCTCAGCAACTCCCACACCTACGTCGGCGGAGGTGACGTGCCACCCGGCGAGCAGAAGGTGGGCACCGCGTTCCTGGGGGCGGAGCTCGCCCTCGATGCGGCCTCCGGCCGCTACCGCCTCGCCACCATCTATCCCGGAGACAACACCCGGAAGGGCTACCGGTCCCCGCTCACGGCGCCGGGCCTGGACGTGCGGCCCGGCGACTACCTGCTCGCCATCGACGGAAAGGAGCTCGAGGCCCCGACCGATCCCTTCAGCCTCCTGGTCGGCAAGCAGGAGCAGACCATCCGGCTCACCCTCGCCGACAGCCCCAAGGGCACCCGGCGCGACGTGGTGGTCGAGCCGGTGAAGACCGAGGTGTCGCTGCGGGAGCAGGCCTGGATCGACCACAACCGCCAGGTCGTCGATGCCGCTTCGGGCGGCCACATCGGCTACATCTACCTCTCCGACATGGAAGCCTTGGGGATGGAGCAGTTCATCCGCCAGTTCTATCCGCAGCTCGACAAGCAGGCGCTGATCGTCGACGACCGCTGGAATGGCGGCGGCTTCATCGATCAGATCGTGCTGGAGAGACTGCGGCGGATCCTGGTGGGGATGGGCACGAACCGCACCCGGACGCCGTTCACGGTGCCCGGGCAGCTGATCCGCGGGCCCAAGGTCTGCCTGATCAACCACTACTCCGCCTCCGACGGCGACCTGTTCCCCTTCTACTTCCGCAAGTACGGTCTGGGACCGCTGCTCGGCACCCGCACCTGGGGCGGCGTGCGCGGCATCCGCGGCTACTGGGGACTGCTCGACGGCGGCTACATCACGATCCCTGAGGACAGCCTCTACGGGCTCGACTCGCAGTGGGTGATGGAGAACCACGGCGTCGAGCCGGACGTGGTGGTGGACGACTCACCAGCGGACTGGGCGGTCGGGCACGACGTGCAGCTGGAGGCTGGCGTCAAGTACCTGCTGGGCCAGCTGCGGAAGAAGCCGGAAGCCCTGCCGGCGCCGCCACCTCTCTCGCCGCCCTATCCCCCGCCGGGACACTAGGGCACCTTCGGAGAAACCTCGAAGGGGTGGTCACGCTCGTGACCACCCCTTCTCTGGCAGCCGCGAGTCATTTCTAGGGTCTTTGCCGTCGACCCTGGGACTGGCGCGACTGAGCGACGACTCCGACCAGACTGAGGCAGACGCAGGCCCCCAGGATCACCGGCGCCCAAGGCACCGCACGTGGGCAGCGCGCGGGAAACGTCTCGAGCGGGCACCGCGCGACGAGCGACGCGACGCACGTCACAGCCACCCAGGCACCCCCGATGGCCGTGAAGAGCGTGATCGCGCCTCTCTGGAGTGCCAGGGCCGCGATACCGCCGACAACGGCCAGGACGAGCTCCAGTAAGCGGCCCGAACCCACGTGAAGCTGCGCCTCGAGCGCTGACGCCACGATGAGGCCAAACCCGACGCCGAACAGGAACACGCCAACCCAGTACAGCGCGGTCACCAGAACAGCTCCGGCGATGCCAGCGATCACGGCGGCCGCACCCTGCACCAGCGGACCGAACTGCGTGCCCTGCAGAAAGGTGAGGGTGAGCGCCGCCCCGCCGAGAAAGCCCCATAGGCCGAGGAGCGCACGGAACAACCTGTAGCCGGCCAGGCAGTTCAAGAGGCCCAGGACGATCAGTACGAGGTAGGCCGGGAATGCGACATCCATGCGCGGGAACACTCCATTACAAGCCTACAGTCCTTGCCACCTGTGATGCACGGGGTCGCCTCGAAGTTCCTTCGCCCCCCAGAACCCGCTGGTGTTCGCCCAGAGAACGAGGTTGGGCCGAACGAAACGGCGCCTGGCGCAGCCGACGACCTGCAGTGGCTCCTCCGGGACGCGGCGAGGTGTCAGATATCATGGCGTCGTGTCGGGTCGCCGTCTCACGCATCTCGTGGCTCAGCCCGTGCTGTGGGGGATCATCCTCCTCCCGCCGGCCTTCTTCGGGTGGATGCTGTGGGGGACCCGCACGCTCGGCAACGACTACGGCGACATGCAGCTCCGGTCGGCTCAGAGCGTCCGGTACTTCGATTCCATCGGGATCGAACCTCACTGGTATCCGCATCTGAGTGGCGGCATTCCCGTGGGCGGCCTGATCCTGGCCCAGTACTTCCACCTGCCCGCGTGGATCCAGAGCCTCCTGCCGTCGTACTGGCACGGGGGCGCCCTGCTCTCGATGACCGTGCGGCATCTCGTCCTTCTGGCACTGCTCCACGCCGCCTACTACTGGGCCTGCCGGCGTCTCGTCGGACTCCCGCGCGGAGCGAGCTACCTGCTTTCGCTCGTCTTCGTGTACAACGCGCGGACGCTGGACGCCTTCCGATACGGAACAGGGTTGGATGCGACCGTCTGGGGGCACCTGGTCGTGTTCTCGGCCATCGCCCATCTGCTGTGGCCCAACATGCGGCAGCTCGTCCTCGTCGCTGCCGCGACGCAACTCCTGCTCACCTGCGGGTATCCGGTCCTCATACCTTTCTTCGCA
This sequence comes from uncultured Acidobacteriota bacterium, assembly GCA_963732935.1. Classification (GTDB taxonomy): domain Bacteria; phylum Acidobacteriota; class Vicinamibacteria; order Fen-336; family Fen-336; genus DATBSL01. The sequence goes on from CAVTBK010000001.1 coordinate 91,041, forward strand.
CTGGCGGGGATCATGGGCGCACTCCTCTTGGCCCCCTCCGTGCGCTTGCCGCTGCGGGCGATGGCGCAACGCGCGGGCGCGGTGGCGGTGGCCGGGCTCCTGGGCACGCTCCTGGCCGCCCCCACCGTCGCCGCCGTGTGGGATTTCCTCTCCGTGAACCAGGCGCGAGTCGCCAGCCCGACTCTCGACTGGGCGTCGGATCTGTCGATGCGGCCCCAGAACCTGTTCCTGAGCCTCTTCGCCCCCTGGTCGGCCGAGGTTCATTCGGCGTTCGGGGGCTCGACCTTGATGGCGGTCGTCCTCGGCGCGTGCGTCGTGTGGACGGTGGCCGATCTGCGTCGACGCCTGCCGGCGTTTCTCCTGCTCGCGTTTCCGTTCACCTACGCCCTTGGCGCCAGCACGCCGGTGTTCCGGATCTTCTTCAGCTACGTTCCAGGGTTCTCTTCGCTGCGCGTTCCCGGGCGGATCCTCTCGGTCCTTCCGCTCATCGTCCTCTGCCTCCTCGGTTGGGCGGCGCGCCGGAGGCCGGAGCGGCCGTGGGACGACCTCCTCCGCGCGACCCGCCGTGCCGCATGGTTCGTCGCGACGGTTGGGGTGGCGCTCCTGGTGCTCGTCCTGACTACGTCGCGACTCGACGCAGTCGCCCCGGTGCTGTCCCCCATCCGATTGACGGACTTCTGGTCCAAAGCCTGGCAGGTCACCTGGCTGCTCTTGGGCGTGACGGCCGCCGCCGCTGCGGCACGCGGCGGACGGCGATGGTGGCCCGTTCTCGCCGCGGCGACCGTGGTCCAGACCGGTCTCGTCATGGCGCACGGCACCTGGCTGGAGGCGCGGGTCCCCTCGCCGGGGCGAGAGGCTTTCGCGGCGGCCGACCAGCTGCCTCTCTACGGTGAGGCTCCGTTCTACGTGACGAACGCAGTGCGCGAGCAGCAGGAAGGCAGTGCCACCCGCGCCTACACGCGATTCAGGAAGGCGGCGCTGTTTCAAGCGGACTGCTATCTGCCGGTCGACGTCGACCGGCGCGCGTCGCGGGGGGTGCTCCTCCCGTTCTATCTCTCGACGAGCATCATCGAGACGGCGAGCGCCGAAGAGGCCCTGGCCCGCCTTCGTGCGGAAGGGGGCTGCCGCCATACCAAGGGCATTGCGACCCTCGTCACCACGGGTGGACCGGCGGCCCCGCCCCGACGGGCGCCGCCGCGTGACCAGGCTCGAGCGAACGCCGCGAACCGCCTGCTGGTCCTGCAGCCAAACCGCGTGCGACTGGCGGTCGACTCATCAGAAGCGGCGGTGCTCGTCACGCCCTTTCCAGACCAGACCCCCTACTGGTCGGGCTCCCTCGACGGGAACCCGGCCCCGTTGGTCCTGGTGGATGGGGCGTTTCTCGGGATGCGGGTGCCGCCGGGCCGCCACGTCGTGGACGTCCGCTACTTCTCGACACGCATGCTGCTCGGCCTCCGCGTCTTCCTGGCCACGGCCGGCCTCCTCGTCCTGGCCGGAGTGTGGCTCATTGCTCGCCGCATCCAACCGGCACGGCCGGCATGGGGCGCGCTCGGGGTCACGATGGCAGCCGGGCTCTGTCTGCTCGCCGCGAGAAGCGCCGAGGCTCGCTACGTGGAACGGACGCAGGCCGAGATGCTCCTGCCGAACCACTACGCGGAGCTGCTCCAGCAGCAGCTGGCACGCTGGGACCAGTGAGACGGGGGCGGCGGGCGCACGCGTTGACCCACGCCGAAGTCCGCCCTACGATGATTCATCCGCACATCCAAGCGTCCGGAGGAGGGCCGCGCGGGGCTCGGGCCACCGGGCGTGTGATCGGAGGCCCCTCGTGCCCCTGGCACGTCGTCTGACGCGATGAGCTGGCGAAGCTGGGTGGAGACCTGGTACCTGGCCTACGCGCTGCTCGGCGCGTCGGTCGCCGGGCTGGTCCCCATCCTGCTGCCCATCGCCACCGAGCGGCGCGGCGGAGCGGCGAACGTCGGCTTCGTGATGGCCGCCTTCAGCCTGGGCGGCCTCAGCGCGCCCCTCTGGGGCAACCTGGCCGACCGCCTGCGTCTCCATCGCCTCCTGCTCGCCGGCGGCCTGCTGGTGGCGGGCCTGAGTCTCGCGGCGTTTCCGTTCGCGCACGACGCGTACGGGTGGACGGGGCTCGCTCTCGCGGCGAGCGTCGGCGTCGCCGCCGCCGCCACCGTCGCGAACCTCTTCGTGGTGGAGGCGCACCCCCGGGCGGAGTGGGACGAGCGGATCGGCTGGCTCCAGACCTTCTACGGCGGCGGCCAGGTGGCCGGCCTGCTGCTCGCCGGGGTCCTGAGCGGGATGGACATGCGCGTCGCGCTCGCGGTGACAGGCGCGCTCGCGGTCGCGGGCGCGCTGCCGGGCTGGTTCGCCACGCGCACGCCGGCCGCCCCGGCCGAGCCCAAGCCGGCCTTGCTCCACCCGGTGCGCCACGGTGAGTGGGCGCCCGCCGCTCCCCAGCGGCTCTTCCATCACGCGAACCTCGAGAGCCTGCGCCACGCCCGGACCGCCCTCGCCTCGCCCTTCGGTGTGTTCCTGACGCTGTGGTTCCTGTCGTTCGGCGGCGCGGCGGCCTGCTTCGCCCTCTATCCGGTCTGGATGCGACAGTCGTTCGGCGTCTCCCCGGCGATCTCCTCGCTCGCCTTCGCCGTGGCGGCCGGCCTGGGCCTGGCCCTCTACTCGCCGGCCGGCGTCTGGTCCGAACGGTTCGGCGCGGCGCGCGTGATGCGCGCGGCGCTGGGTGCGCGCCTGCTCGCTTTCCTGGTCCTGGTCGGCCTGGGGCTCCTCCCGGGTCCAGGCGTCGGCGGCAGCGTCGCCGCGCTCGTGGCCTTCGCGGTGGTCGTCCTGGCCTGGTCGCCTCTCAGTGTCGTCGGGACGGCAATGGCGGCGCGTCTCTCGCCGGTCGGAGAGGGTGCAGGGCTGGGTCTCTTCAACAGCTCGACGGCCGTGGCCGGGGTCGCCGGCGCCGCCGTCGGCGGGCTGGTCGCGGGAGCGTGGGGCCTGAGCGCGCTGGCGACGCTGTCCGCGGCAGGTGTCGCTCTGGGCCTGGTTCTCACCCTCACTTCGGGGCTGCGGACTCCACCCGAGACAGGAGCACGATGAGAGCGATTGCGATCGTACCCGGTACCAAGGGAACGCGGCTGGTGGATCGCCCGCTGCCGAGCGTCCGCGCGCCGGAGGAGATCAGGCTCCAGGTGCTGCGCGTGGGCATCTGCGGCACCGACCGCGAAGAGGAGGCGGGCGGACGCGCCCTGCTGCCGGACGGCCAGCGTGACCTCGTCATCGGCCATGAGATGCTCGGGCGGGTGACCGAGGTCGGTTCGGCCGTCACTCGCGTGCGGGTAGGTGACCTCGCGGTCATGACCGTGCGCCGGGGCTGCGGCACCTGCGTCGCCTGCGCGATGAACCGGCCCGACATGTGCCGCACCGGCCGCTACCGCGAGCGCGGGATCTGGGGCCTGGACGGCTATCAGACAGAGTACGTGGTCGACCGCGAGCAGTACGCGGTCCACGTGCCTGCCGAGCTGGCCGCCGTCGGCGTGCTGATCGAGCCGCTCTCGGTGGCGGAGAAGGCGATCGACGAGACCGTGCGGCTGCAGGCGGCGCGCCTCCCGGACGCGCCCGCCACCCCCGACTGGCTGTTCGGCCGGCCCTGCCTCGTCGCCGGCCTGGGCCCGATCGGGCTCCTGGCGGCACTCGCGCTGCGCCTGCGGGGTGCCGACGTATTCGGGCTCGACATCGTCGACGCGGGAAGCCCCCGGCCGCAGTGGCTGACGGCGATCGGCGGACGCTACGTGGATGGACGACAGGTGCAGCCGGAGCGGATGGAGAAGGCGCTCGGCTTGATGGACCTCGTCCTGGAGGCGACCGGGATCGCGGGGCTGGCGTTCGAGCTCCTGGACGCGCTGGCCCCGAACGGTGCCTATGTGCTGACCGGCATCCCGGGAGGGAATCGGCCGATCGAGGTCCCGGGCGCGGAGCTGGTCCGGCGCCTGGTGCTCGGCAACCAGGCCATGGTGGGAAGCGTCAACGCCGCGCGCGACCACTACCAGATGGCCGTCGACGACCTGGGCCAGGCGCATCTCCGCTTCCCCGGCCACGTCGAGCAGCTGATCACGCACAGGCATCGGGTCGAAGAGCACGCCGCGGCCCTGGGTGAGCACCCCGCGGGCGAGATCAAGGCGGTTGTCGAATGGACCAGGGAGTAACGCGTTTCGCGCCGGGCTGGCCCGGCATCCCCGCGCGCTGGACCTCGAGCGCCAAGTCCGGCGTGGGCACGGCGTTGAGCCCGCTCAGCCGCGTCTGGTTCACGATCAGCCACGGCATCCTGAACGAGGTGTACTACCCGAGGGTGGACCGGGCCTGCACGCGCGACCTGGGCCTGATCGTCACCGACGGCGCCGGCTTCCTCTCCGAGGAAAAGCGCAGCGCCAGTCACGAGGTGAGCTGCCTGGCCGACGGCGTCCCCGCCTACCGGATCGTCAGCCACTGCCAGCAGGGACGCTACCGGCTCGAGAAGGAGATCGTCACCGATCCCCTGCGCGACGTAGTGCTGCAGCGGACGCGCTTCACTCCTCTCGAGGGCGCGCTGGCCGACTATCACGTCTACGCGCTCCTGGCGTCGCACCTGGCGAACTACGGGAGCGGCAACACCGCCTGGGCCGGCGACTACAAGGGCACGCCCATGCTCTTCGCCGAGCGCGACGGGAACGCGCTCGCCCTCGCCTGCTCGCAGCCCTGGCTCCGGATGTCCGTCGGCTTCGCGGGCTTTTCTGACGGCTGGCAGGACCTCAGGCGGCACGGACGGATGGAGTGGGACTTCGAACGGGCCGAGAACGGAAACGTCGCGCTGACCGGCGAGGTGGACCTCGCGGCCTCGGGAGGCGACTTCGTGCTCGCCCTGGCCTTCGGCGGCAACGCCGCCGAGGCCGGCCAGAGGGCCCTGGCCAGCCTGCGAGAGATCTTCGAGGACACACGAGACGCCTACCTGCGCGAGTGGCAGGAGTGGCAGGGCGGCCTGGAGGAACCGACCGGGGATCCCGCGGGACGCGACCTCTTCCGCGTCAGCGCCTGCGTCCTGCGCACGCACGAGGCGCCCAACTTCCCGGGCGCGACGATCGCCAGCCTGTCCGTGCCCTGGGGCGCGAGCAAGGGCGACGACGACCTGGGCGGTTATCACCTGGTCTGGCCGCGCGACATGGTGGAGTCGGCGGGAGCGCTGCTGGCGGCGGGCGCCCTGACGGACGCCAGGCGCGCCGTCGACTACCTGGCCACGACCCAGGAGGCGGACGGCCACTGGTCGCAGAACATGTGGCTGGACGGGACACCCTACTGGCACGGCGTCCAGATGGACGAAACGGCCTTCCCGATCCTGCTGGTCGATCTGGCGCGTCGGGAGGGCGCGCTCAGCGACGACGAGGTCCGTCGTCTGTGGCCGATGGTGCGGCGGGCCGCACGCTTCCTGGTGTGCAACGGGCCGGTCACCCCTCAGGACCGCTGGGAAGAGGATCCCGGCTACTCGCCCTTCACGCTGGCGGTCGAGGTGGCCGCCTTGCTCGCCGCGGCCGACCTGGCCGACTCCCAGGGGCACGGCCTCGCCGCCTCGGTCCTGCGGGACACGGCTGACGCGTGGAACGAGTGCGTCGAGCGGTGGACGTACGTGACCGGCACCGAGCTGGCGCGACGCGTCGGCGTCGAGGGCTACTACGTGCGCATCGCCCCGCCCGAGAAGTCGGACGCGTCCTCGCCGGCCCTAGGCTTCGTGCCGATCAAGAACCGCCCGCCCGCGGAGAGCCAGGAGCCGGCCGCCCAGATCGTGAGTCCCGACGCGCTCGCCCTGGTGCGCCTCGGCCTGCGCTCTCCACACGACCCGCGCATCGTCGACACGATCAAGGTCATCGACGCCCTGCTCAAGGTCGACACACCCAACGGCCCGGCCTGGCACCGCTACAACGACGACGGCTACGGGGAGCACGCGGACGGTTCGCCCTTCGACGGCACTGGCGTGGGACGCGCTTGGCCGCTGCTCACCGGCGAACGCGCCCACTACGAGCTGGCGGCAGGACGCCCCGAGGCCGCGCGGGGTCTCCTGCACACGCTCGAGGCCTTCGCCAACGAGGGTGGCATGCTCCCCGAGCAGATCTGGGACGCGCCGGACCTTCCCGATCGCGAGCTCTTCTTCGGCCGGCCTTCCGGATCGGCGATGCCTCTGGCCTGGGCCCACGCCGAGTACATCAAGCTGCGTCGCTCGCTGCGCGACGGACGCGTGTTCGACACGCCGCCGCAGCCGGTCGAGCGCTACCTGGTCCGCAAGATCGGCACCCCGAGGGTGATCTGGAGCTTCCAGCAGAAGGTGCGCTCGCTGCCGGCCGGGCAGGCGCTGCGCGTCACGGCGCTGGCCCCGGCCGTCCTCCACTGGAGCACGGACGGCTGGCGCACGGCCCACGACACCGATCTCGCCGACTCGGAGCTGGGGCTCTACCTGGCCGACCTGCCGACCGAGCCGCTCCGGCGCGGCGACAGCGTCCTCTTCACCTTCTTCTGGCCCGAGGCACGCAGCTGGGAGAACGCGGACTTCCAGGTGGTGATCGAATAGCGCCTCAGGGCAGCGTCACCACCGTCCGGCCGCCTTCGCTCACGGTCACCTCGCGGCGCACGCCACCCAGGACCTCGAACGAGTAGCGGCCGGGGGCCAGGTTGTCGAGGACGCGCACGGGTGCGCTGAGGCGGATCTTCCCATCGTCCGTGAAGGGGTTCCACATCAGGACGCGACCGTCGGCGCCCACCAGCCGGCCGCTCGCCTCCGGCAGGGCGAGCGTCTGCGGTCCCGTCTGGATCTCGAGCGAGCCACCCGGCGTCAGCAGGAGGGTGAGGTTCTGCGAGGGGACAGCGACGCCGGGAAGGCTGACCGTCGCGTAGCCCGAGGACACGGCTCGCAGCTCGTAGACGCCCGGCTTGAGCGACGGCACCTCCCCCCGTCCCTCGCTGTCGAGGGAGACGCTGCCGCTGAAGGCGGTGCCGCCCGCGGCGTCGACGACGCGCAGCAGGAGGCCGCGCAGGGGCGTCGCCAGGATCCCGTCGCGGGCCAGGAGAGCTATGCCGTCGCCGCGGCGCATCTCGACCCGCAGCTCCCCGTCCTCGGTGGCGGCGAGCTCGCGGGTCTCCACCTGGTAAGCGGGCTTCTGGAACGTCACCCGGTACGTCTTCGGCTCGAGGTCCTCGACGGCGAAGCGGCCCGTGCTGTCCGACGTCGCCGCGCTCCCGAAGCGCACGCCGGGGCCGTCCTCCTCCACGCGGACCTCGACATCCCCCAGCGGTCGGCCCGACTCCGCCTCGACCACCGTGCCCGCGAGGCGCGCGGGAGGGGCCTCGAGGTCCACGGTCATGTCGCCCGAGACCTCCACGGTGCGGCGGATCAGCCCTCCCCCCTGGACGAGGGCCACGATCGAGTAGTGGCCCGCCTGGAGCCCTTCCAGCGCGTACTCGCCGCTCTCGCTCGTACGAGCGCTCGCGGTCCTCCCCCCGCCGCCTTCGCTGGTCGCCATCACCGTCGCGTCCGGGACCGGCCGGTCGCCGCGCGTCACGCGCCCGTCCACCCGGAGTCCCGTATCGAAGACGATCTCGACGGCGGCCTCGGTCTGGCCCGGGCCGATCGTGATGGTGGTAGACGCGGAGCGGGAGCCGGTCATGAAGTCGCCGACGTACGCCCGCAGCGTGAGGGCGCCCTCGGGGACTCCGGCGAGCTCGAAGGAACCGGCCGCGGCCGTGCGCGTGGAGCCGAAGTATTCCTCCGCGCCGCTCGCGCTGACGTTGACGCCGGCGAGCTGCGCGTCCGGCAGGCCGCTGACGGTCCCGTGCAGGAGCGCGCCCCCGGCGAGCACGAGCTGGACCTCCCGAACGTCGTCTCCGCTCACGACCGCCTCGACGGGCGGGCTCGACTGGTCCCGCAGCGAGGCGGCGAGCGTGAGGCGGCCCGGCGTCAGCCGATCGAACCGGAAGCGCCCGCCGTCGTCGCTGATGGCCGTCTGCCCGTCCCCCATGAAGGTCCCGAAGCCGACCCCGCCCGCGGGCGAGAGGGAGACCACGGCGCCCGGGACCGGGCGCCCGCCGGCGAGCACGACGCCGACCACCGAGCCGCCCCTGCCTAGTCGTATGTCCGCCGTGACGGGGGCGTCCTTCAGCTCGACGCTGGTCGTGGCGTCGCTCCAGTCAGGGTGCGAGGCCGTCACCGTCCACGTGCCTGGCGCGAGGCCGCTGAGCTGGTAGCGCCCAGAGGAGTCGGTCGACGTCTCGTTCTCCTCCTGGCCGTCGATCCAAAGGCCCGGCCGGCGCGGCCCGGCGCCGGAAAGCTCCGCGCGCACGCGGGCGTCGAGGATGGGTCGCCCACCCCGCGCTTCGAGCACCTGGCCGGAGATGACACCGCCCCGCGACAGGCGCACCTCGACGCTGCTCACGAGCTCGCCCTCGCCGACCGCGACGCCCGAGACGGTGCCGAGCTGGTACCCCGGCGCCTTGGCCTCGATCCTCCAACGACCGGCCGGCACGTCCGGGAGCACGAAGGAGCCGTCCTCGGCGTGAAACGACTGCCAGGTTCCGGGTCCGCCCCCCTGCCCGTAGATCCGGAAGCTCATGCCGCGCTGCGCGTCGAGCTCGAACCGCACTTCGAAGTCCGAGATCGCTCGACCACTCTCGCCGTCGACGACACGTCCTTCCACCTGTCCCGCGCCGGTGACCACCAGCTCCAGGCCATCGGCGGGGGCCACGACGCCCGTCCGCCGCGGCCCGAGGCCACCCGGTCCCATCACCTGCAGGTCGTAGCTCTCGCCCGCGGTCAACCCGTCGAGAACGAAGACGCCGTCGGGTCCCGTCGGCTCCTCGCTCGGGAAGCTGCCGAAGGGGCCACCCCCCTCTCCCGCGGCCTTGGCCGCGACGCGCCAGCCCGAGGCCCCCGCGCCGCTCTCGTCCCGCAGCACGCCGCTGATCGTCGCACCCGACTTGAGCGTCAGCTCGAGCGGCCCGGCGGCCCGCCCTTCCGCGATGCTGACGGGGTCGACGACGGCCCGCGAGTACCCGCTGCAGCGGGCGGTGAGGGCATAGTCGCCGGCCTCCAGGCCGCGAAACTCGAATCGTCCGTCCGCCCCGGTCTCGCGCTGGCGCTCGCGACGGCCCGCGAACAGGACCATCGAGCTCCGGCCCCGGCCCGCGCGCAAGGTGCGCGAGGCCGACAGCTCGATCCGGACGCCGGCGATCGGCTTCCCGTCCTCGTCCTTGACGATGCCGCGCAGCGCGCGCCCACGTCTCAGCACCACGGTGACACCCGAACGCGTCTCGCCCGGCGAGAGGGAGATCCCGCCGACCGCGCGCTCCGCGAACTCGTCGTGGCGCACCTCGAGCCGCTGGTTCTCGCCGGGTGCGACGCGCGTGGCGCGGAAGGCGCCGTCGGCGCCGGTGCGCGCGACGCCCGCGCCCTCCAACCGATGCACGAACGCATGGAAGGGATCCTCGTCCCCGCGCACGATCTGAACCAGGGCACCTTCGACCGGAGCGCCCTCCTCGCTCACGACCCTTCCCGCGAGCGTCGCGCCGCGGACGAGAGGGATGTCGCACGCCTTCCTCTGTCCGGCCGCCAGAGTCAGCGGGCGCTCCCAGGCCACGAAACGATCGTCCTGCACGGAGAGCTGGACCGTCTGCGCCGTGAGGCCACGGATCGTGTAGCGCCCGTCGCGGCCGGAGCGGGCGAGGATCGTCTCGCCGCCTTCCGCGCGCGTCACGACGCGGATGCCGACGAGGGCTGAGCCGGTGGCGGCATCGACCACGCGCCCGGTCAGGGAGGCCGTCGGGACGAGGATGATCGTGACCGGCTCGGCCACGCCCGGAGCCACCGCCGTCCGGGCCTTTCCCTGGTCGGCGCCGTCCGCGACCAGCGCTCCAGCCTCTCGCGCCGCGCTCTCCAGGAGGAACGACCCGTCGTCTTGCGCCTCGACCCAGCGGGTCGTCTGCGTGCGCCCCTCGAAGCGGACGACGGTGCCCGCGGCCGGCGTGCGCCGGTCGGCGCGCAGGATCGTGCCGCGCAGGACGCGCCGGATCGCCAGCGTCAGCGGGCGTGCGATCGTGCCCCCGCGCACGGCCCGCCGCCCGAGCGTCGCGAAGCCGGCGGATTCGATGCGCAGGGCATTGTTCTCCACGCCCGCCGCCTCCAGGCGGAAGCTTCCGTCCGCCTTCGCGCTCGTCACCTGTGGCAGGCCCGCGCCAAGCGAGACGTCCTGTCGTCGCCCGCCTCCGGGCCAGACGGTGATCGTCGCGCCCACGACGGGGCCGCCGCGACCGTCGACCACGCGCCCCGCCAGCCACGTCGCCTTTGGCAGGCGCACGTCCCCCACGTCGTCCCCGTCACCCTCGACCAAGGCATCGAGCGTCCACGGTGCGGAGCCGGCGCCAGCGAACGCGAGGCGCACGGCGGCGCCCGGCGCGGCCGCGAGCGCGACTGCGAACGTCCCGTCGCGACGGCTCGTTCCCGCGGCGAGCGGCTTCGGCAGCTCCTCGTGGCGGGCCTCTCGCCTGGCGGCGGCGAAGGCGTCCTCGAAGGGAAGCACGGACACGCTGACTCCGGCGGCCGGCTTGCCGTCCAGGAGCGTCCGGCCCCGGATCTCGCCTGCCTTGGCGATGGTCGCGATTGCCGTCGCGAAGGTCACGATCAGGAGCAGCGCCTCAGCGACCCTCTTCACCATGAGGAACGTCTCCCTCGATTTACCCCTCCGGCGGATGCTAGTCGCCGATCCCGCCGTTGACAAGCGGGATTGCACGGATCACCGTGCTCGAAGCTCGCGCGGGTCGTCAACTCACGCGTGAGGGTCGGGCTCGAACAAGGGCGACAGGGCGGCAGGAAGCTCCAGGAGCTTGCCGACCTGGTCGAGGGACACGACCTCGACGTCGGCCGTCACCAACGCCGCGGACTCCCCCGCCTTCCTCGCCTCCTGCCGGAAGGTGACGCGGTACCCCGAAGAGCGCCGCACCTGCGTCCTGATCTCCAAACGGTCGCCGAGCCGGGCCGGCTGTCGGTACCGGATCTTCATCTCGTAGACGACAAACCGGTGGCTCCCGCCGGCGATGTCGTACATGGGATAGCCGACCGCGTCCAGGATCTCGGAGCGCGCGCGCTCGAAGAAGCGGAGGTAGTTCGCGTGGTAGACGAGGCCTTGAGCGTCCGTGTCCTCGAGGTAGACCCGGACGGGGAGAACGTGCTCGCGTGTGGTCGCCATGGTTCGAGGGTGATCCTAACCGATCGACCCTGGCCCCCGAAGCGCGGGGCTCGTCAGTCTCGCCAGTCAGCTCGTCAGTGCTCGTCAGTCCGGGCGGCGCCGAATCCTTGATCGGCCCGCAGGAGCGGAGTACCCTGCCCGCAGGTTGGTGCCGCGGCCTCGAGGCGGCCCTCAGACGAATGTCTGAACGCGACTGGCGCAAGTACCCCACCACGAACGTCGTCATCGCGCTCTCCTGCCTCGCCCTGATCGCCTTCGCCGGCTCGATGACCGTGCGCCGCATCGATTTCGAGCGGCGTGCCGCCGTCGCCAACGAGATGAAGAAGAACTCGAACCTGGCGATCGCGATCGAGGAGCAGACGATCGGGACCTTCAAGGCGGTCGACCAGGTGCTGCAGTTCATCCGCCATCAGTACCGGGAGAAGGGCAGCGCACTCGACATCCGCGAGCTGATCGCGAACGGCGAGATCGACGACAGCAGCTTCACCGACGTCAGCATCATCGACGAACACGGCTATCGGATCATCGGCCAGGTCGAGGCCGGCCCCACGGCCGTCAGGGACCGCGACTACTTCCGGTTCCATCGCCGGCACGCCGAGGACGCCCTCTACATCAGCAAGCCGCAGCTGGGCCGCGTAACGGGGAAGTGGGCGATCCACGTCACCCGCCGCATCGACAGACCGGACGGCTCCTTCGGCGGCATCGCGATCATCTCCCTGGATCCGTCGTACTTCATCCGCTTCTACCAGCAGGCCGATCTGGGCCGCCAGGGCCTCGTCGTTCTCGCCGGCCTGGACGGCATCGCCCGCGCACGCTACGCGGCCGGGCAGGGCACGTTCGGTGACGATCTGCGCAAGACGGTGTTGCTGCAGGAGCAGGCGCGGCGCCCCGTCGGGAGCTTCGTCGGCAACGGAGCCGTCGACGGCGTCGTCCGCTATCTCAGCTACCGCACGCTGCAGGAGTATCCGCTGCTGGTGGTGGTCGGCACCTCGCAGGACGAGGCCCTGGCGTCGTTCTACAAGTACGAGCGCGACTACTACTTTCTGACCTTCGCGTTGGTCACCGTGCTGGTCGCCTTCTTCGCCATGGCCTGGATGGGCGCTCTGTCACGCCAGCGGGTCGCCATGGACTCGCTGTCCCGCACCGAAACCCAGTTCCGCGCCACCTACAACCAGGCGGCCGTCGGCATCGCGCGGATCACGCTCGAGGGACGCTTCGTCCAGGTGAACCCGGCCCTGTGCCGGATGCTGGACTACTCGGAGCAGGAGCTGCTGGCACGGGCGGTCGGCGAGGTCACGCATGCCGAGGATCGGCCGACGGTCGAGCGCCACTTCAAGAGGACTCTGGGCGCCGGATCGGACGAGACCTCTCTCCCCGACACCGAGACGCGCCTGCTGCGAAAGGACGGCTCGCTCCGCTGGGTGGCGACGGCCCTGACGCTCGCGCGCGACGGCGCGGGCGAGCCCGACTACTTCGTGGGCGTCGTGCAGGACATCACGAGCCGCAAGGAGCTGCAGGAACGCCTGGTGTATCAGGCGAACTACGACGGCCTGACGCGGCTGCCCAACCGGATGCTGTTCTACGATCGGCTGCGGCAAGCCGTGAGCCTGGCGCGCCGGAAGGGCCGGATCGCCAGCGTTCTGTTCATCGACCTCGATCGCTTCAAGCACGTGAACGACACCCTCGGCCACGAGGCAGGCGACGAGCTGTTGGCGCAGGTCGCCCAGCGCATCAAGGGGGGGATCCGCCTCGAGGACACCACCGGGCGACTGGGCGGCGACGAGTTCGCGGTCGTCCTCTGCGAGCTGAATTCCGCGCAGGACGCCGGGCGCGTGGCGCAGAAGATCATCGATGCGCTGGCGCAACCCTTCCAGCTGGACGGCAACGATGTGGTCGTCTCCGCGAGCATCGGCATCGGTGTCTTCCCGACGGACAGCCAGGAAGCCGACGCGCTGCTGAAGCACGCGGACTCGGCGATGCTGCGCGCCAAGGCCGCGGGGCGGAACGGTTACCAGTTCTACGCCGCGTAGCAGCAACCACGCTGCCCGCCAGACCATCGACCTAAGGCGCCCGGCCGGTCGCGAGTGTAGGATAATCGGGTTCCGTGTCGAGCCGAGTCTCTGCCATCCCGTTCCTGCTCCTGGTTGGTGCCGTGCCTGGCGCCGCAGGCGCCGCGGACCCTTCGGTGCCCCCTCTCGCGCCTGCCGTGGGTTTCGTGGTCGACGGTGGTGACCTCGAGCGAGCCTGCCTGCAGGCCGCAGACGGCTCCGAGCTCCCGCTCCCGGAGATCTTCCGGGTCGCGCTCAGTGCGGATCCGGCGCCCATCCGGAGCTCGCTCCGGCGGGATGCGGCGCTGGCGATCGGTCAGGCCCCGCTCACGCCCCGACCGCGGGCCTTCGAGTACAGCGACGCCTACCTGCTGCGGGCGAAGATTCACAAGTACGCGAGCTTCGCGACCCTGCCTCTGTTCGTCGCCCAGTTCGCCGTCGGCCAGAAGCTCTACGGCGGCAACGGCTCGGACTCCACCCGCTCCGCGCACACGGCGCTCGCCGCGGGCACCGGCGTCCTCTTCGGAGTCAACACCATCACCGGCGCCTGGAACCTCTACGACGCCCGCAAGGACCCCAACCGGAAGACCCGGCGGACGCTCCACGGCATCCTGATGCTGGTCGCAGACGCCGGCTTCGTCGCTACCGGAGTCCTCGCCCCCGAGCACGAGGAAGGGGGCGGCGTCGAGCCTGGAGGGGTCAGCCGGTCCACCCACCGAACCATCGCCCTGAGTGCCATGGGGGTGGCGACCGTGAGCTACCTCATCATGCTCCTGGGTCACTGAGGCCATGACTCTACCGTTGCTCGTCACCTCCCTCGTCAAGTCCTGGGCCATCTTCTACGACACCCATCCCGTGGTGTCCGTCACCGTGCGCTTCCTGCACCTGGGCGCCCTGGTGGTGGGCGGGGGCACGGCGCTCACGGCCGACTGGCGCATCCTGCGAGCCACCCGCTCGGCGCCCGCCGAGCGCGAGGCCACCCTCACCCGGATGAGCTTCCTGCATCGGATCGTGATCCCGTCCCTCGCCGTGGTGGTGCTGAGCGGTCTCCTGCTGACGGCCGCCGACACCACCACCTTCCTGGCCTCTCGCCTCTACTGGATCAAGATGGGCTTCGTGGGGTTGCTGGTGGCGAACGGGGTGGGCCTCTTGGCGGCGGAGTCCGCGGCGCAGAGGAAGGGGGTCGCCAAGGGTTGGGGCTGGCTCTATCTGACCTCGGGAGCGAGCCTCGTCCTGTGGCTGCTCACCCTCTACCTGGGTCTGTGGCTCACGGTGGCGGCTTGAAGCCGGGTCCCGCCGCCTGCCCGGGCGCCTGTGACCGGGCGCTGTCGCGACGCCGAGCCGTCGGACGGATGTCGGCGGCGGTGGTCGCCGCGATGGTCGGGGTGCCGCTCCTCGCCGAGACGGCCGAGTGCGTGCCGGTGAGCGAGGCAACCGGCACGCAGACCGCGCCGGACGAGCGCACCTACCCTTTGCCGGCGAGCGACGGCGTCACCATCGATCACGACACCCAGGTCATCATCGTGCGCTTCCAGCAGCACGCCTATGCCTTCAACCTGGCCTGCCCCCACGAGAACACGGCCCTGCGCTGGAAGCAGGCTCTCGGCCACTTCCAGTGCCCCCGCCACCACTCGCAGTACCGCCCCGACGGCACCTTCATCTCGGGCCGGGCGACCCGCAACATGGACCGCTTCGCCGTTCGTCTCTCGCCCGCGGGCCTCGTCGTGGACCTGAATCGGCTCTTCCGCTCGGACCAGCAGCAGCAGGAGTGGAGCGCCGCGACCGTCGCCCTCGGCTAGCGAAGACCCTTGCGGGCGGCCTGGGCCCGGATCGTCTCGGCCACCTTGGCGTCGAAGGAGTCCTCGTGGCCGGCGGCCTTCTTCTCTTCGGCCTGGAGGTAGTCCCGGCGCTTCTTCACGAGGTCGGCGATCCGCGCGCGCAGGGCTTCGCGTTCGGTCCGCTTCTTCGCCAGGTAGGCGCGCCGCCGTCCGGCGGTGAGTCCCTGCATCTCCGCGGGAAGCTCCCCTTCCGCGAGCGAAGCGAGCTTGACCCGGCCGCTCGCCTCGTCGTCCACGAGGTCGCCGCCACCGGCGACACCACCCACCACTCCGCCGACCACGCCCGCCGGGACACCCGCAGCAGCATCCGCCGAGGCAGCGGCCGCCTTGTAGGCGAGACGGGCCGCGGCGGCCGGCGGCGGCGCCGCCTCGGAGCGGGCCTGGCGGGCCATGGCCTCCTCCTTGGCCGCCGTGCTCCCGTAGGCGACGATCGTGCGGCCCAGGGCGCGGTTCAGCTCCGCCAGCTCGGCGTCCATGGGCGTCGCGACGACGGTCATGCCGCCGGTCTGCCCGATGGCCATATAGGCTCCCTCGGCGAGACGCGCGACGTCCTGCCACACGCGCGCCGTCTCTCCGTTGCCACCACACTGGATCGTGTTGATGATGATGTCGCGGCGCGCGGCCTTCCGGCACGACAGCGGGTACTTGACGTCGTCGGCGTAGTCCATGTGCGGCGGGAAGTCGCCGACCAGGAAGACGACCTTGAGCACGTCGTGGCTCGCGCTCCAGCTCGGACGCGTGACCGCCTCGTGGAGGGCCTGATTGACGGATTCCGGCCCGTCGCCTCCTCCGTCCGCCCGGAAGCTGGAAAGGTCGGCGTAGACGGCGTCGATGTCCTCGGAGAGGTCGAAGAACCTGGTGACGTACTGGTCCCCTCGGTCGCGGTAGCCCAGCAGGCCGATCCGCAGATGGGGTCGCGGCCGGGCGGCGACCATCTGGTTGGCGATCGACCAGATCTTGAGCTTCGCGCCCTCGATCAGGCCGCTCATGGAGCCGGTCGTGTCCAGCACGAACACCACCTCGATCCGAGGGGCCGGCGCTTGCGCGCGGGCGGGCACCTCCGACCCGACCGCTAATCCGCCGGAGCCGAGCGTCACCGCCGCGGCGAGGGTCATCATCTTCTTCTTCTTCATGGCCGGTCCTTTCCGGTATCGGACGCTCGTCCGTCCAAGCCCCCGTTCGCCTGAGCCGCCTACTCGGTCACCTCGTAGACGAGGTCGCCGACCGCGAACGTCACGTTCCGGCCGAGCGACAACCAGTGCGCCGCCGCCGGATGACGTCGCAGGAGATCGAAGTACTCGGCAGAGCCGAACCTCACCGCCACGCGGCGGGCGGTCTTGTTTCGCCCCACCTGGGAGTCGACCCAACGGGCGCCGTTGCGATAGAAGGTCCGTCCGCCGACGAAACGCTGCCCTTGAGCGTCGAGCGCCTGCTGGAGGCGCGCGCCCTTGTCGGCGGCCTTGCCGGTGAGCGCCCGTTGCGCCGCGAGGCTGGCCGCGCGCGGGGCTGACGGCGTCTCGGCTCGCTTGAGCCGGTCGTAGGCGAGGGCGCCGGCCACGGCGTCCTCGCCTACCTTGCTCGGGACGGCGACAGGGGCGCTCAGCCCACCTGCCACGCCGCCCACCACGCCACCCGGAATGCCCCCCGCCACGGCCTCGTACTCGCGGCGCGCTTCCTCCGCCACCGCGCGCTCGCCCTCGACCGAGGGGAGCGAACGCATCGCGGCTGGCACGCCCCGCCGCGCCTCGTCCTCGACGATCAGGTAGGCGGTGTACGGTGTCACGATGCCGTAGCTGCGCGCGAGGTCGACCACCTCGTCGCGCAGCTCCGGGTTCTCGCCGTGCAGGCGGAGCTCGTCGAGCAGGAATCCCACCCGGCGGGTGGCCCAGAGCCGCGGAATGAAGGCCGAATCCTCGGCCCTGGCCGGGAAGGATGTCGTCTCGCTGAACGTGCGCACGGCTCCCGCCACCGTGCCGGTGATCGTGACCTTCGCCTCTCCCTCGCCCATGTAACGGCCGCAGACGACGAGCTGCTCGCCCCGGAAGAGGTCCGGAAGCGGCTGGGGATAGATCCTCGTCAACCGCACGGCGCTGCCGGCCAGCCTCAGCGTCGGGATTGGCGAGCACCGGATGGCTGATCTTCGCGAAGAAGCTCGAGACCTTGACCTCGATGTCCTCCTGGGGCAGCACGTACTGGCTGGCCGCCCGGGTCGCCTCCGCCAGACCGTCGAGGAGGTGGGTGTTCACGTCGGTCCCGATCCCGAAGGAGAAGACCCGCAGCGTCCGCCCTTCCCGGTACCGTGCGACCTTGGCGAGGATCTCGTTCTCGTCCGTGGCGCCGATCGTGGGCCGCCCGTCCGTGAGGAGCACGATCAGGTACGGTCGCTCGCTCTGCGCCTGGGCCTCGGCCGGTCGCATGGCGGCGGCGAGCGCCTCGTCGATCGCCGTTCCCCCAATCGGCTTGAGCGCCGTCACGAACTCGAGGGCGCGCTTGCGGTTCGCCTCCGTGGCGGCAACCAGACGCTCGAAGAGGGGCTCTGGCTCCGTCGAGAAGCGCACCAGCTCGAAGCGGTCGTCGGGGTTCAGGTTGGCGAGGCAGAGGCGGAGCGCGCGCTTGGCCTGCTCGAGCTTGCCGCCCTGTGCCATCGACCCGGAAGTGTCGAGCACGAACACGACGTCCTTCGGGATCACGCGGGACGTACTCGCCGGCGGGGAGGCCAGGAGCAGGAAGTAGCCGTCGGCCCCGTCTTCGCGGTAGCTGAGCAGGCTGAGGCCGATCTCCGAGCCGGGTGCGGTCGCGAAGAAGAGCTGGAAGTCGGTGTCGGGCGTAACGCCTTCGGCCTCCCAGGCGACCAGCGCGCGCGTGGCGCCGTGGCGCTGGATCTCGACCTGGTGCGAGGGCGAATAGAGGGCCTGGAGCGGATCCTTCGTCTCGAGCGTCACCGAAACGGAGACAGCCTCGATCGGCCGCGAGGAGAAGCGTTCGGTGTCGAGGGGATAGAGGTACTCGACGAGGCCGCCCTCGGAGCGCAGGACCTGCGAGTAGCTGAGCTTGATGCGCTTCTCCGAATGGGGCTCGATCGGGAAGACCCGGAGCCGGAAGAGGCCCTGCCCGGCGTATTCAAGGAGCGCCGGATCGCGCATCCGCCGGACGATGTCCTGGTAGATCGAGCGCGCCCGCACGGCGTCGAGGAGCTCCGCCTCGGTCATCTTCCCGTTCACGTCCATCGCCAGCTTGTCGATCTGGGCGTTCTTCGGGATCGGGAAGAGGTAGGTCCCCTCGAGGCGCCGGTCGGTCGGGTTCACGAAGACCTGGTCGACCTCGGTGGTCGCCATCTGGCCGTCGATGCGGACGGCGACGTGGTGGTACTTCACCTCGAGGGGCGCGAAGGCGGGGTGCCCGGGTGGCACCAGGCCGGGCTCCTCGACCACGATCAGGCCGTCGCCGTGAGCCCGCGCACCGCCGAACGAAAGGAGAAGGACCAGAATGCCGCCGATCCGGCGAAGGGATTCGAGGCGCAAGGGACCCATGAGACCTCCCCCGGGCGAGTTGATCCCGCTCGGCACTCGGCTCTTGGACCCCCGCGCCCCTGGAAAGGTTCCCGCGGGCGATTGGTCTTTCGAGCCGCTCTTCCTCTCTCTACCGGCCGGGCGCCACCTCTATTCCGAAGATTGTTGTTGAGGGTCGAGGCTCGGCCGTGATAGAAGCCCGGGATCGCACCAGCTGAAACGGCCGAATCGGCTCGTCGGGCCGGGGATCCTCCCTGCCGGCGGATCGATTCGAAAACCTGCACAAGGAGGATCGATGGCTCCGTGCTCCCTCCGTGGTCTGCGCCGAACGCTCCTGCTCGCGGCGGCGCTTGCCACCGCCACGTACTTCGTGACTCCTCTCCACGCCTATGAACCCCTCAAGAAGCGGAAGCCGCTCCCGCTCCGGCAGGGCTTCTCCCAGGTCGACCTCGACGTCCACCCGTCCCTCACCACCCGCCGCTCCGCGGACGTCTTCGGCCTCACCGCGGCTGCGGGCAATCGCCACCTCACCGCCCTCCAGGGCTTCTTCACCGACACCTCGCCGGACTGGGAGGTCCGCTGGGACGCCCGGGGTGACCGCCCGCACCTGATCCAGGGAGCCGGCTACCCGCTGCTGCCAGGCGCGGGCAACCGCCTGACCCGCTCCGACCTGAAGCTGGGGACCAACCGTCCGGCGCCGGGCCGCAAGCTCCGGATGGCCGACGTCGACGACCTGGTGCGCGGCTTCATGAGCCGCTACCCGGAAGTGCTCCGCGTCGATCCGGCCTCGCTGCGCCTCAACCCGACCCGAAGCGCGTCGATCGGCAACGGCCGCGTCTGGTTGATCGAGCTGCAGCAGTTCTACCAGGGGGTCCCGGTCGAGGGCGCAGACGTCTACTTCCGCATCAACAACGGCAACATCGTCCAGTTCGGCGCCAACAAGATCGGGGACGTTCAGGTGAAGATGGTGCCGCGCTCGGATCGCGCCCCTCGCTTCGCGGGGATGCTGGCGGAGCTCGGGATCGCGAGCACCGACGTCTCGGAGGTCCTGGACGCGGGAACGCTCAAGATCTATCCCACTCTCACCACCGGCGAGAAGCCCAAAGAGGCGTTCCGGGGCACACCCGGCACCGGCTACGCGTACCGGCTGGCCTGGGAGTTCGTGTTCCGGCGCCAGGGCGACATCACCACCTACAAGGCCGTGGTGGACGCCCATACCGGGAAGCTCATCCAGGTGCTGGACCTGAACCGTTACTCGGAGGTGCAGGGCGGCATCTACCCCACCACCAACACCGACACCGAGGTGGTGGTGCCCTTCCCGTTCGCGAACGTGACCAACGGCACCAGCAAGGTCACCGACGCCGACGGGAACTACACCTACAGCGGAGGCACCGCGACCTCCACCTTGAACGGCAGGTACTTCCGGATGAGCGACAAGTGCGGCTCGATCTCGCTCTCGAACAGCACGACCGGGAACCTGGACTTCGGGACCAGCGGAGGCACCGACTGCACGACCCCGGGCTTCGGCGGGGCGGGAAACACCCATGCCTCGCGCACGGGCTTCTTCCACCTGACCAACATCAACCGCAAGGCCGCCGGGTTCCTGCCCGGCAACTCCTGGCTGAACAGCACCGTCACCGCCAACATGAACGTCAACGACGTCTGCAACGCCTACTGGGACGGCAGCACGCTCAACTTCTTCCGCTCCGGCAGCGGCTGCTCGAACACGGGCGAGATCGCGGCGGTCTTCCTCCACGAGTGGGGCCACGGGCTGGACGACAACACCGGCGGCGCCGCCAGCGAGTACGGGTCGGGCGAGGCGGTGGGCGACACCTTCGCCTTCCTCGAGACCAAGGACGCCTGCATCGGGCCGAACTTCCAGCCCGGGGTGAAGTGCGACAACTGCACCACCTGCACCGGCGTCCGCGACATGGCGGACTTCGCGCTCGGGGGGGCGGCGACCATCGCCAAGCCCAGCACGGTCGCCAACAACGCCGGTATCAACTGCGACCAGTGGTCGTGCCCCTACTACTACCAGGGCTATCCCTACTACGGGCCGATGGGCTACGAGGGGCACTGCGAGAGCTACATCGCCAGCACCGCGAACTGGGACCTCGCCCAGTCGCTCGTCGCGACCTATGGCGAGGAGGAGGGATGGGCCGCCATGGACGCGCTCTGGTACGGCAGCCTCACCGCCAGCAAGAGCGCGTACCAGGTGGTCTCGGGAGGCACGTGCAACCCAAACGCCACCGTCAACGGCTGCGGGGCGACCAACTGGTACACCGTCTACCTCGCCGTGGACGATGACGACGGCGACCTCAGCAACGGCACTCCCAACGGCTGCCACATCTGGGACGCCTTCAACGCGCACGGCATCGCCTGCGGCACCCGGCCGGCCTGCTCCGGCGGCTGCTCGCCGCAGGCCGTCGCCAACGCCGGACCCGATCAGGCGATCGCGCCGGGAGGCTCGGTCACGATCGGCACCCCGGCCCAGGCCGACACCACCTATAGCTGGTCGCCGGGCGGCCAGACGACGGCCCAGATCACGGTCTCGCCCGCCAGCACCACGACCTACACGCTCACGGCCACCACCAGCTGCGGCAGTAGCACCGATTCCGTGGTGGTGAGCGTCCAGAGCGGCAGCACCGCCGTCTACGACTCCGTGCTGCGGACCCCCAAGTGCAGCGTCGTGGGCAGCTCCTGCGACTCCGGGGCTTCACTTCTGCTTGGCCGGGCCACCAAGGGCCCCGAGCCCAACTACCCCAACACGATCAACAACAGCTGCAGCGACGGAACCTCGGGTACCTTCCACTCCGACGAGTCGAACGACCGGCTGAAGGTCGAGACGCTCGACGGCAGCGACCTCGCTCCCGGCAAGACGGTGCGGGTGACCGCCACCGTCTGGGCCTACAGCTCGTACACCGCCGACCACCTCGACCTCTACTACGCCGCCGACGCGAGCGCGCCCGTCTGGACGCTGATCGGCAGCTCGACGCCCCCCGGCGCCGGCGCCCGGGACATCAGCGCGACCTACACGCTGCCCAGCGGCGGCAGCCTCCAGGCCGTGCGGGCCAACTTCCGCTACAACGGGAGCGCGTCGCCGTGCAGCACCGGCGCCTACGACGATCGCGACGACCTGGTCTTCACGGTGACCAGCACCCCGGACACGACGGCGCCGACCACCGCGATCACCGCACCCGCCAACGGCGCCACGGTCGGCGGCAGCACCACGGTCGCCGCCTCGGCCAGCGACAACGTCGGCGTCGTCCGGGTCGAGTTCTATCTGGACGGCGCGCTCAGGAGCACGGACACGAGCTCGCCCTACAGCTTCTCGTGGGATACCACCGGTTCCTCCGACGGAGGCCACTCGATCTACTCCAAGGCCTACGACGCCGCGGGCAACGTGGGCACCAGCTCGACCGTCAACGTGACGGTCAACAACGCGCTGGCCGCCCAGACGGCCGTCTACGACTCCGTGCTGCGGGCGCCCAAGTGCGCCACGGTCGGGATCTCCTGCGACTCCGGGACTTCACTGCTGCTGGGCCGAGCCACGAAAGGCCCCGAGCCCAACTACCCGAACACCATCAACAACAGCTGCAGCGACGGGACCTCGGGCACCTTCCACTCGGACGAGTCCAACGATCGGCTGAAGGTGGCGACCAACGACGGCGGCGCTCTCGCCGCGGGCAAGACGGTGACAGTCACCGCGACGGTCTGGGCGTACCGCTCGTACACCGCGGACCACCTCGACCTCTACTACGCCGCCAATGCCAACAGCCCCAGCTGGACCTTCCTCACCACGCTGACGCCGTCGGGCAGCGGCTCGCGAACGCTCAGCGCGAGCTACACCCTGCCGAGCGGGACGCTGCAGGCGGTGCGGGCCAACTTCCGCTACAACGGCTCGGCATCCTCCTGCACGACGGGCTCGTACGACGACCACGACGACCTCGTCTTCGCCGTCCAGTAGACAAGGCTCGCCGCAACCACGACACGCCGGGCCGGCCCTCTCGAGGGCCGGCCCGGCCGCACTGCGCTAGCATGCCCGAACCGGAGGGGCGAGGAATGGACGACAGACGCGTGGCCGTGATCACGGGGGCGGCGAGCGGGATCGGCAGGGCGACGGCGCTCGAGCTGGGCCGCGCCGGCTACGCGCTCGCGGTGTGCGACCTCGACGCCGCCGGGCTCGAGCTCACGGCGGCCGCCGCTGGAGCCGAGCTCAGCCGTGCCGTCGACGTGAGCCAGGCGGCGCAGGTCGCGGAACTCGCCGCGGCCTGCCGGAAGCAGTTCGGCCGCATCGACGTCCTGGTCAACAACGCCGGGATCCTCCGCCTCGGCGCCTGGCAGGACCTGAGCGAGACCGACTGGCGTCGGACCTTCGAGGTCAACCTGCTCGGCGTCACGCTCGTGACGCGCGCTCTTCTCCCGCTGCTCACCGCCTCGCGCGGCCACGTGGTGAACCTGGGCTCCGGCGCCTCCCTCCTCCCCTTTCCCGGCTATCCGGCCTATGGGCCCATCAAGGTCGGGGTGCTGTGGCTCTCGGAGTACCTGCGCGCGGAGCTCGGGCCGCTCGGTGTCCGGGTCTCCTGCGTCTGCCCCCTGCTCGTCCGTACCCGGATGGGCGAGGCGGGACAGAGAGACGTCACCCGCCAGCCGGACTGGCTGTTCCACACGCCGGAGCACATCGCGCGCCTGGTTCACCGGACGATCGGGAGCCGCCGCTTCCTGGTCTACGGCAGCAGGATCCTGCACGCCCTGCATCTGCTCTATCGCTGGGTTCCGGGGCTCACCCGTCCCCTCCTCGCGGCGGCGACCCGGGGCCAGCTGCGGGCACGCACGGCGCGGACGGACGGCTGACGCTGTTCGGCGACTAGCTCTGGCAGCGCGGGCAGTAGTAGGTCGCGCCGCCCAGGAACGAGCGCTTCGCGATCGGCGTTCCGCAGACGGTGCAGGACTTCACCTTGGCCCCCAGAGCCTTCCGATAGCCCCCCGGCTTCCCATGGATGTCGCTGCAGTCGGCGCTGCCGCCCTGCCGGGTCGCCTGCGCCAGCACCGACCGGATGGCGCGATGCAGGCGCTTCCTCTCCTCGCGGTCGATGGAGGCGACCTTCCGGGTGGGGAGGATGCCGGCGCGGAACAGCATCTCCTGCATGTAGCCGTTGCCGAACCCGCGCAGGCGCGGGCGATTGATGAGGAACGCCTTGATGGGATGGTTCGGCTTCGGATACTCGGCGAAGAGCCGGTTCAGGCGGGCCAGGGTGAACTCGGCCCCGAGCGGGTCGATCGTCTTCGTCTGGTCGAGGAGTCCCGGCGGGATCCCGTCTCCGGCGCCGAAGAAACCCCAGAGACCGACCGTCGCCGTGAGCGTGGTCCCGTCGCCGAACGAGACCAGCAGCTGGTATCTGGCCGGCAGCGCAGCGCCCTTGCCGTGGAAGAGGATCCGGCCGTCCATCTCGGCGATGCAGAAGAGGGCCCGGGGCGTGAGCTCGAAGAGGATGCACTTGCCATCGCCCCTGACTGCGGCCACCTTCTTCCGGGCCAGGACACTCGCCAGCTCCTCTTCGGACGGCTTGAAGAAGGCGAACTTGTGCGGGCTGTTGCCGCGTCGTGCAGAGGCGATCGTCCTGCCCCGGAGCTCCCGGTCGAGCTGCCTCGACAAGGTCAGTACCTCGGGAAGCTCCAGCATGGGCTCACCTCTCGGCCCGAGAGCGTATCCCAAGCGGGACAGCGAAGACGAGGCGGATTTCCCCTGCCCCCAGGTTCAAGGCTACGATGAAGCTTCAGCCGAAAACCTGCCGGAACCGTTCTCGCCCGCGTCAGACGGCTGCGCGCGGGCGCGAGAGGAGGTCGACTGTGGCCAGGAAGACGATCGCTGTCGTGGGGTCGACGGGCGCGCAGGGGGGAGGCCTGGTGCGGGCGATCCTCGCCGACGCGAAGAGCGAGTTCGCGCCTCGGGCCCTGACACGCAATCCGGCGAGCGAGAAGGCGCAGGCGCTCGCGGCGGGCGGCGTGGAGCTGGTGCGCGCGGACATGGACGACGTCGAGAGCCTGCGCAAGGCGTTCGCGGGCGCCTATGGTGCCTACTGCGTGACCTCGTTCTGGGAGCACTTCCAGCCGGAGAAGGAGCTGGCCCAGGCGCGGAACATGGCGCGGGCGGCGAAGGACGCCGGGCTCCGGCACGTGGTCTGGTCGACCCTCGAGGACAGCCGTCGCTTCGTGCCGCTCACCGACCCACGCATGCCCACGCTCATGGGCAAGTACAAAGTGCCGCACTTCGACGCCAAGGAGGAGGCCAACCAGGCCTTCCTGGACCTCGGGGTGCCGACCACCTTCCTCTACACCTCCTTCTACTGGGACAACCTGCTCTCCGCCGGGATGGCCCCCAAGGCCGGGCCTGACGGCAAGCTGCACTTCGTGCTCCCGACGGGCGACAAGAAGCTGCCCAGCATCGCCGCCGAGGACATCGGTCGCTGCGCGTACGGCGTCTTCCAGCGACCGGATCTGGTCGGCAAGAGCGTCGGCATCGCCGGTGGACACCTGACGGGCACGCAGATGGCCGCGGCCCTGACCCAGGCGCTCGGGCGCGAGGTGGTTCACGACGCGGTGCCGCCCGAGGTCTATCGGGGCTTCGGCTTCCCGGGCGCGGACGACCTCGGCAACATGTTCCAGTTCAACGCCGAGTTCGAGGGTGCCTTCTGCGCCAGGCGCGACCCGGGCTTCGCGCGGACGCTGAACCCGCAGCTCCAGACCTTCCAGGGCTGGTTGGCCGCGAACAAGGAGCGCATCCCGATCGGCTGAGAACGTCAGCAGACCGGATCGAGGCGGCTCTCGGCGGGCGCCTCTTCGCTCAGAGCTCCCGAGGCGAAGCCCGGAAGCGCCGTGGCGGCGGCGAGGAACGCCGCGGCAAGGAAGACGGAGGGCACCGGGATCCACTCGCCGACGAGGCCGGTCGCGAAGGTGGAGATGGCCGTCATGCCGATGACGGCCATCTGCACCAAGGCGAACATGCGCCCCTGCAGCCGCTCCGGTACGGAGCGCTGGATGAGGGTCGTGCGGGAGACCGTGATCATCGGGATGAAGAGCGAGTGGAAGGCGATCGTGACTGCGGCGCCGGCGAAGGACCGCACCCAGAAGAAGGGCAGGAAGGTGAGGCCGTCGAGAACGATCCCGGCCAGCAACAGCTTGCCGAGGGGCGCGCGGTGCGCGAACCGCGCCATCAGCGGAGCGCCCAGAATCGCCCCACCCGCGTAGCAGGCGCTGATCCAGGCCCCCTGGTCCGGACCGAGGTGCAGGACGTCTCGCACGAAGAGCACCATCCCCACGATGGCCGGCCCCATCAGGAAGAGGTTGTCGGCAGCCGTGACCAGCAGGATGGTGCGCATGCGTCGATCGCTCCATGCGAAGCGGGCGCCTTCCCGGACGTCGTGCCAGGGGGTCGCTTCCCGCACGCGAGCCACCGGAGTGCGTGGCACCGCGATCGCCGCGATGGCCGCCAGCGAGACCAGGAAGGTGAGCGCGTCGATCGAGAAGAGGTGGACGAGGCCGGTGTGGGGCAGGAGGAGAGCGGCGATCGCGGGCCCGACCAGGAAGGCGAGCTGCCAGGAAGTCTGGAGGAGCGCGTTGGCGTGGGCGAGGCTCGACCTCGGAGTGAGGGCCGGCAGGAGCGCATCGCGCGCGGGGTAGAAGAGGGCCGCACAGGACTCGACGCCCACCGTGACGAGTCCCAGGGCCAGGATCGTGAGGGCACCGAGCGAGTGGAGGAGCGGCAGGACCGCGACCAGCAGCAGGCGGCCAAGGTCGGCCGCGATCATGATGGAGCGGCGTGGCAGGCGGTCGGCGAGGACCCCGCCCGGCAGCGCGAGCAGCAGGTACGGCAGGTAGGCCGCGCTCGCCATGAGCCCCGTCAGCGTCCGCGAGCCGGTCAGCAGGTAGCAGAACCAGAGCAGGCCGATCTGGTAGATGCTGTCTCCCGCCTGCGAGACGACCTGCCCTCCGAAGAGGAGCGCGACGTTGCGGTTCACCAGGAGCCGATCGAGTCGCCTTGGCATGGGGCCGGAGTATCGCACGGCGGGCGCGCGCACCGGCCCGTCCGCCGGCGGGCCCTATCACCGGTCCGGCAGGCCCGGCAGTGCCGCCTGCACGAGGTGTCCGCCGGGGTTGGCGCGCCCGAGCCCGGCCAACCTCCTGTCGCCGTGAGCGGAAACGACGTGCCTCGGCTCTGAGGAGGCCAGCCTGGCATCGGGCGAGGGCCCGCTGAGGCTCGTCCGGTCGACCTGGATCCCGAGGTAGGTGTCCGTGAGAGCTAGCGAGCCGCTGGCCCTGGTGTCTGACCAGGCCACGACGAACGAGGAGGTCGCCCTCTGGAACACGGAGCCCTTGGTGACCTGGGCGCCCGGGGCGTTCGAGAACTCCTCGCTCCCCGGGAGGCGCGTGCCGTCGAGGCCGAAGCGGGCGCGGCGCACGTCGAACTCGCCGCTCGCGTACTCCAGCTGTCGCGTCCAGGCGACCCGCAGGACGCCGTTGCTGAAGTCGCCCGTCGCGCCGTAGACCTCGCCAGTCCCCGAGCCGAGCTCGACCCCGCTCGAGGGCCACAGGTGTCCGCCGTCCGGCCCCAGCATGTAGAGCACGAGGCGACTGCCGGGTTGCCACACGGCGATCGCCGCGCAGCCCGGACAGGTGGCGATGGTGGCGTCGTGTTGTTCCTGCCCGGCGTTGGCCGCGACGATCACCCCGCTGCCCCAGAGCAGTCGTCCGTCCTCGCTCACGCGCTGTGCCATCACGTCCAACGCGGCGTCGGCCGTCTGCGTCCAGTCGTTGAACGCGAGGATCGCCCCTCCGGCTGCGTCGGGCACGACGCCGTAGAAACCGTAGCTGTGCCCGTTCGTCTCGGAGAGGTTCGTCGCGCGGACGCGCAGCCCCCCGGGTGCCCAAAGGACGGTACCCTCCGGCGAGAAGTGCTGCCCCTCGATGCGGATCGGAACGTCCTCGGCGTCGTTGATGTTCCCGTAGTCGCCCCAGAAGACGAGCAATCCTCCCGAGCGGTCGAGCACGGCCCGAGGCAGCACCCGCCAGCCGCGGCGCGGCGCGACCGCGCGGCCGGTCGCCCCCCACAGGCGGCGTCCGTCCTCGCCCAGGTGCTGGCAGCGGAGGTCGTAGGGCGGGTCGAGCCCACTCCAGTCGGTGACCGCGAAGCAGACGTAGACGCCGCCCCAGGGGTCCGCGGTCAGGAAGGGCTCGCTCTGCGCCTCGGCGGAGGTCGCGGAGAGCGCGGCCACCACCCCGCCGGGCCAGAGCGAGGAGCCGTTCCCGTCGAGGCGGTGGACGACGACCTCGTAGCTGGGCCCGCCGTGTCGCGTGTAGCCGACGAAGAAACCCTCGCCGGCGCGCGCGACGATGCCCGGCTCGGCCAGTTCCCCGCTCTCGAGCGTCAGGCCTTCCGCTCCCAGAAGCGGGACGCCCCGGGGGTCGAGAAGCTGAACGAGAACGGCGGTCGAAAGCAGGACGCCCCGCTGCCAGGTGGTGGCGATGTCACCGCTTGCGAGCGCGGCGACCGCCTGCCCCATGCTCCCGAAATCCTCTTTCTCGGTGGCGACGCCGAGCGGCACCTCGATGGGCGCCGACGACTCGACCTCCGGCTCTTCCTGGGTCTCCGGGGTGTCGCTACCGCAACCCGCCAACGCCACGCTCAAACCCAGGCACGTCCACCCGAGTTGCCAACGCATGGCCGCCCTCCTGTGTCCTGATAGTCCCCCGGGGGCGCTACTTCCTTCGCTGCGCCTCGAACTCGCGCTGCAACTGCTTCATGAGAGGCTTCATCTCCCGCGGATCTTTCACGCTCTTGTAGAGAATCGTCCGGAAGTCCATGGGCATGCCGCCCCAATACCGGAACTGCTCGTGGGGGGGCGGTCCTTCCGGGGAGCCGGCGGCGGGAATCGGCTCGGGCAGCCGGAACGCGTACATGCTGCCGCCCGCCAGCGGGACGTGCGGGTAGCGCAGCAACCAACCGCAGTTGTGTCCGTCCAGGATCATCCCGGCCGACACCACGGCCCAGGCGCCGGCATCGGCCGGCGCCGGCTGCTGGCAGCTCCAGAGCCGCGCCTGCGGGACCTCGACGGTCGGCTCCGCGAACCCATACTCGTCGAGCAGCACGTGCTCGATCCTCCGCTCTTCGGCGAAGCGCCGGACCTCCGGGAAGCTCTGGCACCAGTCCAGGTTCGAGTCGTTGAGGAGCGTGAAGCCCTCACGGCCCATGCTCAAGGAGTTGAAGAAGGGGATGTAGAAGGGATACGCGCGCACCGCCGTCGCCAGGGAGACGACCACGAGCGCCGCCGACAGCCAGGCGAGCGCACGGGCCGGCCGCCAGCCGCCCGCGGCGAGGCTCGCGAGGGCGCGCGGCAGCGGGGCCAGCAGCAGGATCATCAGGACGACAGGGGTCATGAAGTGCCGGATGCTGATGTCCATCTGGCTCAGCAGACAGAAGCTACCGAACACCAGCAGGAAGACCCAGACGGCTCGCCAGTCGAGCTCTCTGCCGGGGAGGAGGATCCCCGGCCCGGGACGCCGGCGTCGCCTCGCCAGGAGCGCGACGGGGACGGCGAGCAGCCACAGGCCCAGCGCCGCCAGTGGCGTCTTCAGCAGGAACGCTACCGGGAAATAGAAGGGCACGCCGTGGGAGTAGGCGTGCCCCAGGACGAACGTGGGTCGCACCGACATCATCCCGAAGAACAGGAGACCCAGAAGGTACGTCCAGGCCGGCATCAGCAGCCGTCGCAGGACGAGCGAGGCGGGGCCCTCGCCCAGGAACGCGAGCGTGGTGGTGGGCTGGCGAAGCGTCAAGAGGAAGTAGACGGCGTAGACGACGAGCGCGGCCCAGAGGACGCCCTTCAGTGTGTTGCGCCAGCCGCGTCGGCGCCACGACCGGGCTTCGTCCTTGCCAGTCGGGGCGACGGCCGGGGGCCGCCAGCGCAGGCTCAGCTGGAAGGCCACGAAGGCGAAGAGCAGGATCCCGGCCGAGAACTTCGAGAGCAGGGCGCCGGCCAGCGCGAGGCCGAAGCCGGGGATCGTCTTGCCCGCGCCTCCCGTTCGCCACATCGTGGCGAACGTTCCCATCGCCAGGAGAGAGAAGAAGGTGACCGGGACGTCCGTGAGCACGAGCGGCCCGAAGGCCAGGAACACCGGCAGGCTCGCGTACAGGCCGACGGCGAGCAGTCCGCCCGCGGGGCCGCCCAGGCGCGAGCCGTACCAATAGAGGAGCGCCCCCAGGCCCAGCGTCAGCAGCAGCATGGGCAGGCGCGCCCAGGCGAGGGTCGTGGCCGGGTCGTTCCAGCGCGTCACCATCCAGTGCCCGAAGGGCCACTGGGCGAGATAGGCGGAGAAGGGGGTCTCGGCGAAGGTCCAGGAGAAGCTCTCGTAGTCGGCGCGAACCCCACGCAGCACGAGCGGCAGGCCTGCCAGCACCTTGGCGAGCGGAGGGTGCTCGACGTTCATGCGCATGTCGAGCTGCTGGAGATAGCTGACGCCCGCCCCCAGGTGGGTGGGCTCGTCCACGGTCATCGACTCGCGCAGAGCCGCTCCCCCCGCGAGCACTCCCATGAGCAACAAGACGAGAGCGGCCATCCGGCCGGCCGCCCGGTCGATCAGCCTGCCCATCGCGGTCCTCCCGCTCTCCGGTCGCCCGTCTTCGACGTCGAGTCGGCTTCTACTTCGACTCCGGCTTCGCCTTCCCGGCCTTGAGGGCCTCGCCGGTGGCGGCCCCGTGCAGCTCGACCGTCGGCCGGGTCTCGAGGCCGTCGTAATAGTCCTTGAGGACCTTGATCACCTCGGGCCTGCTGAACTCGGGCGGCACGGGCTTGCCCTCGCTCATCAGCTTGCGCAGGAGCGTCCCCGAGAGGAGCAGGCGCGCACCGCCCTGGTAGCGCCCTTCCTCGTCGATCTTCGCCTGCGTCTCGTGCGGGCAGGTCTTCATCGAGGCCATGGAGCCGCACTCGTAGCAGTAGAAGGTCCAGTCCATGGCGAGCGGCTGCAACGCGAGCGCCCCGCGGGGCACCTCGGCGAAGATCCGCTGGGCGTCGAAGGGCCCATAGTAGTTGCCGACTCCCGCGTGGTCGCGGCCCACGATCAGGTGCGAGCAGCCGTAGTTCTGACGGAAGACAGCGTGCAGCAGGGCCTCGCGCGGCCCCGCGTAGCGCATCTCCATCGGGTAGCCGCCCTGGACCACCCGCTCCTTGCGGAAGTACTTGCTCACCAGGGCGTCGATCGCCCGCACCCGCACCTCGGCCGGGATGTCGCCGGGCTTCAGCTTGCCCACCAGCTGGTGGACATAGACGCCGTCGCAGACCTCGATCGCCACCCAGGCGAGATAGGCGTGCGAGTTGTGCATGGGGTTGCGGAGCTGCAGGGCGGCGACGGTGCTCCAGCCGCGCTCTTCGAAGATGCGGCGCGCCTGGTCCGGGCGCTGGTAGATGGAGGCGAACATCTCCGGGTAGTACGACTCGGAGACGACCCTCACCGGCCCGGCCAGGTTGACGGCGCCCTGGGCCATGACCTTCTCGACGCCCGGGTGCTTCGGGTCCTTGGTCCGGAAGACCTGTTGGCACTCGTGGTCCTTGTCGATCCCGTACTTCTCCTGGACCTTCATGGTGCCCATGAGCGCGTCGGTCTCCGTGTCCCAGAGGGCTACCTCCTCGCCCTTCGCGATCGACTCGGCGAGCAAGGCCTCCGCGGACAGCGTGATCGGGATGGGCCAGAAGAGGCCTCCCTGCGAGGGGAGGCGGTACTCGTCACAACAGCCCTTCCAGTCGTCCCGGCCCATGAAGCCGGCGAGCGGAGTGAAGGCGCCGATCCCGAGCATGATGAGGTCGGAGGTCTCTCGGGAGGTCATGGGCACGCGCTTGAGGCGGGCGGCCTTCTTGATCTCCTCCGCGCGGGCTTCCCCCTCGAGCAGGAGCGGTTTCAGGGCGCCGCCCCCATGGGCGGGAACGAGCTGGGACAAGGGATCCTCCTTGGATGATCGCGCGCCGCTAGAGCCGCCGAGCGCTCTCCGCGGACCGAAAAGTGAGCCTATCACCCCCGAGCCCTTCGGGGATCCGCGCGTCCGGAGAGCGGCTGGCGCGCGTCGGTGCGTGGGGCGGCGCCCCGGCCCGGTTCACATGCGACGCGCCGGGCGTGCTAGCGTTGCGGGGTATGAGACGCTCGTTCGCCTTTCTCCTCCTGGCCCTCTCCGCGCTGGCTCTACCACTCCTCGCCTGCCGCGGCGGCAAGCCCCCCAACGTCGTCCTGATCGTCGTCGACAGCCTCGGCGCCGACGCCCTCGGCCCTCAGGGGAGCCTGCCGAGCGCGTCGCCGCGCATCGACCAGCTGGCGGCGGAGGGGCTCCGCTTCGAGCGCACGATCGCCCCCGCCTCCTGGAACCTGCCCTCGCTGTCGTCGCTCGTCACCTCGACCTACCCTTGGAGAAACGGGCAGGGAGCGGGGGGCGAGGCCGACCTCCGCACGATCGCCGAGGGGTTCTCGAAGGCCGGCTACAGGACCGCCGCCTTCACCGAGGCCAGCTGGCCGCTGCTCGAGCGGGGATTCGACGTCTTCGAGAACACGGCGGGCAAGGACGTGTTCGGCGATCCGAAGGCGAACAGCACGGCAAAGACACTCAGGGCCGCTCTCGACTGGGTTCGCAAGGACGATCCTCGGCCTTTCTTCGTCCTGGTCCACACCTACGAGGTCCAAAGCTACTTCCTGGGCAAGCCCGAACACCACGCCTTCGCGCGCCGGGAGCTGCCGGAGTACGCCGGCCCCTTCCGCGACTGGGGGATCCACGACCTCAGCAAGCCCGCCGGACCGCAGGTGATCGACGCGTTACTGGGTGCCAACCCGGACGACGTCGCCTACTTGCGTGCGCTCTATCGGGGCGCGGTCGCGGGGCTGGACGCGGAGGTCGGCCGCTTCGCGGACGGGCTCTCCGGCGCCGGGCTCGACGGGCGGACCGTCCTCGCCCTGACCTCGACGAACGGCGAGGGCTTCCGGCCCGATCTCAAGCGGGTACACCACGGAGGTCGCCTCCAGGACGACGTCCTTCACGTGCCTCTTTTCCTGCGTTGGCCCGGGCACCTGCTCCCGGGCGCCTCGAGCGCGCTCGTCTCGACCCTCGACGTGGCCCCAACGCTCCTGCGACTGGCCGGCGTCGCGGCGGAGCCGGGCTTCGCCGGGCGTCCGCTGGTGCTGGCGGAAGCCTCGTTCCTGTCGCGCTTGCGCGGCCCCCGCTTCCAGCTGGCGACGCTGCCCTCGCGGCCAGCGCTCGCCGAGGAAGCGACCTTCCACGTTCTGCCCTCCGGGCGGCGTGAGGCCGCGACCGAACCGCAGTTCGCGCTCTACTCCGACTGGGTCACGCTGCTCACCGACGGGGACGAGGCGCATCTCTACGACCTCAAGGCCGACCCCCGGCAGGAGAAGGACCTGGCGGCGACGCACCCGGAGGTGGTCGCCTCCCTGCGGGAGCAGCTGAAGCGGCTGACCCAGGACGCCGGCAAGGCCGGCAGCAAGCCCGACGACGCGCAGCTCGAGCAGCTCCGCTCGCTCGGCTACGTGCAGTAGCCGGACGGACGGCACGCCGGGAAGGCGTCGGCCGGGCACACCGACACGCGAAGGAGCTCGTCCAGGCGACGCGAGGCGGCGAGGACTTCGTCGCGGGACGCACCCACGACGATCGCCGGTCCGGGTCGTTCGGAGTCGTCGCGCGGGGGAGCGACCAGATCCCCGGGTCCCAGCGTCAGCACGATCTGCAGCACGCCGGGGACGGCGCGGGCCTCCGGCAGACCCTCGATGGCCTGCACACGGCCGCTGGGCAGGGTGAAGAAGTGCAGGTTCGCCGCCCGGCCGTTGCCATGAAGCTCGGGGCGGCGGGCGCGGCCTCGGGCGAGCTCGACGCAGATGCGGGCCGTGTCGATGCCGGTCAGGTGGGGGATCACGTGAGTGAAGATGCCCGATCCCCCGCCGCGCGCACCCACTTCCACGAGGCGCGCCGTCTCGCCGTCGACCATGTACTCGCCGTGCGCGAATCCGTCCCGCAGACCGAGGGCACGCACGATGTCCGCGTGCAGCCGGGTCAGACGCTGTTGCACGGTCGGGGTCATGGTCGCCGGATAGGTGATACGCCTCGCTGTCGGGTGCTGCGGGAAGTGGTCCTTGTCCGCGAGCCCCAGAACGAGCGTCTCGCCTCCGACCGTCAGGCTGTCCACGATGACTTCCGTGCCCGGGAACAGCTCTTCCACCAGGACCATCCCTTGCCGGCTCTTCGCGAGGGCCTCCGGGAACGCGCGAAGCAGGCTTCCCTCGTCGCGGACTCGAAAGACACCACGGCTGCCCTGGTTGTCCGTGGGCTTGAGGACGACCGGATAGCCGATCTCCCGAGCGGCCCGTGCCGCCTCCTGCTCTCTCGTCGCGACCCGAAAGCGCGTCGCCTGGAGCCCCGCCCGAGCCAGCGCCCGCCGCATCAGGTGCTTCCGCGTGAAGCGCAGGGCCGTCTGGTAGCCCACGCCGGGCAGACCCAGGCGGTCCGCCACGAAGGCGGCGGTCGGGACACCCACGTCGATGGAGTCGCAGACGATCGCGTCCACCCGATGACGCCGGGCGGCTGCCAGGGTCCCTTCCTGGTCCGTGACATCGATCCTCTCGTGGAGGTCGGCCACCGCGTAGCCGGGCCGCTCCCGGTACATGTCCGTTACCAGGACCCGACAGCCGAGCGCCCTGGCGGCCTGGATGGTGGGGAGCTGGAAGGGCCCGCCGCCGAGCACGTGCACGAGCTCGCGGGGGGCCATTCCTCAGCGGGCCGGGGACTGAGAGAAGACGGGGCGATGGCGCGAGAAAGAATCGTCGTGCCACAACCGGAGCAGGAACTCGAAGGGCATGTAGTCGTGCTCGAGCGAGGCGCGCTTGGAGAGGCGCAGGCCCAGGCGCAGCACCTCGCCCGCCTCCCAGTAGCACAGGTCGGGCTTCCGCTCCTCGGCCGTGGCGCTCAGGAAGTCGACGACCACCGCTTTGCGGGTATGCTCCCACATCGCGCCGAGCGTTCCCTCGAGATGCCGCCAGGGATCTTGGTGCGTGCGGTGGTTGAAGATCCCGATGGCGACGGCGACGTCGAAGGCCTCGCCCAGCCCCTCGCTACCAAGCTCCAGAGGACGGAATTCCGCTCCCTCGGACGCGAACCGGCGGCGGGCTTCCTCCAGGAACTCGGGGACGACGTCGAGACCGAGGTAGCGGCCCTTCCAGCCGATGCCACGCAGCTGGCCGAGGAGGTCGCCCAGGCCGCAGCCCACGTCGAGAAGGCTCTCGAAGGCGCTTCCCAGCCCGCGCAGGACGGCGGCGAAGCGGACGCCCTGGTTGCCCTTGTCCCAGCCCAGCGCCTGCGGCCCGAAGCCATGGCGAGCCAGCCGCTCGCGGTACCGCGCCACCGTGTCCGTCCGGTCTCGGGCTTCCATGTCAGGCCTGGATCTTGTAGACGGCGGCCGCGGTCTCCCCGTAGAAGGCCCGGCTGCGGTCCTCCGATATCCCGGCCAGGGCCTCCCGCGCATGGCGGAGATAGGCTCCCAGGCCCACCTCCGGGAAGTCGGAGCCGTAGAGGGTTCGCCGCGGCCACAGATGCTTGATCGCGAAGACGACATCCTGAGCCACCGACGCCCCGGCGAAGTAGGTGAGGGAGAGAGAGCTGTCGAGAAGGACGTTGGGGTTGGCTTTCGCGACCATGAAGGCGTCGATGGCCCGACAGCCGCCGCAGTGGGCGAGGACGATCGTGCAGCCGGGCTGGCGGCGCGCCAGCGCGTCGTAGGCGGCGGGATGCAGGCCGGGGTCGGCCAGCGAGGGGCCATGCAGGAAGAGGTCGAAGAGCACGGGCAGCCCGCGCGCCTCGGCCCAGGCGACGGCTTCCTGCACGACCGTGTCGCTCGGTCGCACCCCCTGGAAGCGCGGGTGGATCTTGAGTCCCCGCGGCGCGTGCGCTTCGAAGAAGCGCTCCATGGCGGGGAGCGTCTCGCCTGGACGCGAGAAGTCGGGGAGATACAGGGTCGGCAGGCGATCGCGGTGGGCGCCGCACTCGCGCTGGACGTCCTCGTTCGAAGCGAGGCCCGGACAGGGCAGCACGACCGCCGCGTCCACGCCGCACGCGTCCATTTCGCGGAGTAGATCCTCGGCGCCGACACGCGCGCGACCCGGAGCCGCGTCCTCCCGCAGGTGGACGTGCGCGTCGACCAGCATGGCCCGAGAGTATAGAGCGCAACGGCCGCAGCGCCAGCCGCGGGTCCCGACCTCCCTGCCGGGGCCGGGAGGCATTACTGGGGCGGGGCAATCTCGCCGGTCCGATCGTGGATCGCGCGCACGATCGTGTAGGGCCGCTGCTTGACCTCGACGAACACCTTCGAGAGATAGATGCCCAGGATTCCGATGGCGAACAGGGTGAGGCCGCCGAGCAGCCAGACGGAGACGATCAGCGACGGCCAGCCCGCCAGCAGCTCCCCGAAGAAGAGGTGCCGGATGACGATGTGTCCGCCGGCCAGGCCCGAGACCAACAGAATGCCCGCGGCCAGGTAGAAGATGAGGATGAGCGGGCGGTCACTGAAGGAGGTGACGGCGTCCACCGCCTGGGCCACCTTGCGCGTCAGGCTGTAGCCCGTCGAGGTTCGAGAGCCCTTCTCGAACGGTACCGCGACCTGCTCGAAACCGGTGATCACCCAGAGCCCGCCGATGGCCATCTCCCGCTCCCGGTGGGCGAGCAGGGCGTCGACGTAGCGGCGGCTCATCAGTCGAACCGTGCTGAGATTCCTGGGCAGGGGCGTGTCCGAGAGCAGGTTGAAGAGGGCGAAGAAGATCCTGCCGCTCAGCCGCTCGAAGAGCCTCCCCTTGCGGGAGGCCTGCACCCCGAAGACGACGTCGGCCCCGCTCTCCTCCAGCCGGCGGTGGAACTCGCCGAGCAGCTCCGGCGGCTCCTCGAGGTCAGAATCGATCAGGAACACCAGACGGCCGCGAGCGTGGGCGAGCCCCGTCATCAGCGCCTTGTGATGGCCGAAGTTCCGGGAAAGATCGATCACCCTGACGTGTGGATCATGGCGGTGCAACGCCAGGGCCCCCACCAGAGACTCGTCGGGCGAGCCGTCGTTGACGAGGATGATCTCGTAGCCGGAGCTGAGGCGGCTCACCTCGCAGGTGAGGCGCCGGTGGAGCTCGGCGAGGTACTCGGCCGTCCCGTAAAGAGAGGTGACGATGGAGATGTCCATGTCTCGACCGCTCTGGTCGTCGCGCCGCGCCCCACCAGAACAGGTTTGACCGCGCCGCGAGGGCAACCTTATCATCGCCCGCCAGGGCCGTCGGTGGGGTCGTTGGCTGCCGGCGAGCCTGTCCCGTATGCTCTTCCTCTCCTCGCTCGCCCTGCTCGCCGGAATCGCTGCCGGCTCGCTCCTGCTCGGCCGTGCGCTGGCGGGCGCGCTGGGAGGGGGCGTGCTGCACCGCTTCACGCCCCTCAACGCGGTCGCCTCCGCCCTCGTCGGTACGGCGATCCCGCTGCTCGTCTTCGGCTGGCTGACCGAGCACGGACTCCCGGCGCCCCAGATCCTTCCCGTGCTCTTGGCCCTGTTCGTCCTGCTGCTGACGGTGACGGCGCTACGGGGGCGGCTGGGCACGCTGCGCCCGCGCGCCAGCGTCTCGAGCTGGGCGCTGCTGCTGGGACCGTTCGCGCTGGCGACCACGCTCGGTCTCCTCCCTGGCTTCGCGGAGACTGGAACGGGGGAAACGACACCTTCATCTATTGCGCGATCAGCGAGTGGCTGCAGAACCACGGCTTCAACGCGCCGCGGGCGGGGCTCGAGACGTACGTGACGGGGATCCTCCGCTACTACCAGGAGACGGGCCTGCGCCTGACCTCAGCCTACCTGCTGGCGATCGTGCAGGCCGCTGCGGCGGGCGGAGCTCGCTTCTCGTCTACCCCGCCGTCGCCACCTGGGGGTTCCTGCTCCAGATGGGCGCCGTCGCGGCCTGCCTGCGCTGGGTGCTGCGCCTGCCCGCGCTCGCGATGGCCGCGGCGCTCCTTGCCTTCGCGGTGCTTCCCCACCCCGCCTACTTCGCCCATCACGATGGTTTCTTCGCCCAGCCTTTCGGGATCGCAGCGCTCCTGGCCGGCATCGCCCTCTTGCCCGTGTGAACGGCCGTGCTCGTGGCAGGGTGGCGGACGCCGTTTTGCTGGCGCTGGTGGCGGCGTTCCTCCTCTCCGTCTATCCGCCGCTCGCGCCGCCGCTCGCGATCGCTGCGGCGCTGGCAGGTCGCACAGGCGTGGTGGAAGGGAGGTCGTCATTCGGCGTCGCGGCGGAAGCCTGGCCCTGCTCGTCGCGGGCACGACGGCCGCGTTCCTGGTCCTGGCGTAGCCCGACCTGCGCGCGCTGCCGGGCAGGCTCGCCACCCTGGCGTCGATGCGCGTGGGGGGACACATCGCGCAGTCTGCGATCGACTGGCTCGCCTTCGCGACCGGCGTCTCTCCCGGGGGCGGGTCCGCCAGAGGCCCGTGGCGCGTTCTGTCGTCGCTGGCCGCGGCAGTGGCTCTGCCTCCTCCTGCTGGGCACCATCCATCTGGGTCGGACCGCGCGGACGCGCGTCTGGCCGGTCGTCTTTCTGGCGCTGGCTGGGGCCCTCGGCTACTACGCGCTCTTCGTGACGGACCCTTGGACCGGACGGACCGGCCATACTTGGAGCGCCTTCAAACTCGTCCAGTGGTCGTACCCGCTCGTCTTCCTGCTGCAGTGCGCCGGCATGCTTCCCTGCCGGCGCGATGGCGGAGGCCGTCGGCGGCGCTGGCGCTCCTGCTCGCGGTGGCCCTCGCCCCGGAGCTCGGGTCTGGCTCCGTCCGGGCCGCGCGACGAGCCTGGCCCGATCATGAGGACCCGCCGTCCCCTCGACCAGGTGACCGCGCTTCGACGAGGGCTGCGGGGGCTTCCGCCGGGCAGGGTCGTGCTCCTCGGCCGCGAGACCGGGCCGCCGCCCGTGGCTCCGGCAGTACCTCGCACTTCTGGCCTACCCGCGGCCGATCCTGAGGGAAGGGGACGCCGGGCTCCCGGAGGCCACCGGGCGCCGTCGCTGCCGGCTCCACACCGGGCCGGTCCTGCTGCTATGCCGATCGCGAACGACGCCGGCGGACCCTGTGCCGGACCTGGGCTGGGGTTGCGGTCCGCCCTCCCTGCAAAGGCCCTCGGTCGTCGAGCTGGACACGCCCGGCCGCGGCAGGGAGCGGCGCCCGTCCTCTCCGGGTCGTTCTCTTCTCGCCGCGCCGACGGAAGGCGATCTCGTGATCGACCTCCCCCGAAGAGCGCGGCCGTGGCCCGAGGTGTCGGTGTGGGGCGAGACGGGCATTCTGGCAGGATCACGGCGGGCCCGGCGCTGCGCTGGCGCGTGCCCTTGGAGCTGCCGGCGGGCCTCACCCGACTGGAGCTGATTCCGGCGGGCGAGACGCCCGGCTCGATTCTCTCCCCTGGGCGCGCGATTCGTCGGCTGCGGGACGCCGCGGGCGGTCGCGGCGTCCGTAGCTGAGGCTCGCGATCTCCCAGGTACCGGCCTAGCCCGTCGAGCTCGCCGCCGCGGCCTTCGCTCCCGCGCGGTTGCGGTAGAGCTGCGGGTCGACGGCCGCGGCCATGGCCTCGACGTCCAGCTCCCCTCCGAGGAAGGCGGCGAGGCGGCGCGCTTCTTCTCGCGGCTGCGCGAGGACCTTCGAGTAGTGCAGCTCGAGGGTCTCGAACTCCGGGCGGTGCCCGAGCTGATAGCGGGCGCGCCAGAGGTCGTCCTCGAAGAGGGCTCGCATCCGCTCGGGCGCCGTCTCCTCGGCCTCGCCCCGCCGGGCGAGCATCTTCCGTTGCGAGGCCAGGACCTCTTCCATCTCGCGGCCGATGAACACGACACGGTAGTTGAAGCGCGGGGGGAGCGACTTGAGGAGAAAGGAGATGACCTTGATCCCCTTGCCGCGGGCCTCGGCCAGCCAACCCTTGTCTCTCTCGTCGGCGAGGCCCTTGACCCGCTCGACCTCGTAGTAGCCCTTGGGGTTGTCCTCGTCGGCCGTGCGCAAGCCGTCGGTGAGGATGGGCAGGCCCCCAGCCTCGAGCATCTTCATGACCATGGACGTACCCGAGCGCGGCAGGCCCGAGACGACCACGATCGGCTGGCCGAAGCGGAGGTGGCGGTAGAAGCGGCGGATCGACGAGGGCATCCTGTATCTCCGAGAAGCACGAACCGGGTGTCGCGGGCCGGCTGGGTCGAAACAGCCCACATAGGATAGAGTAGTCGGCTCGTACGGTCGACGCCCTCCAGTCCCGGGTCCCCCGGCCTCGGGGCCGCCCGACGAGAAGGGGAAACTCTCCGTGACGAAGGTCCAACGCACCGCGTTCCTGCTGGCGCTGGCGGCGGGGCTCGTGGCGACGGCGGCTCCCGCCCACGCCTACATCGGTCCCGGCGCCGGCTTCGCCCTCCTTTCGTCCTTCCTGGTCGTCTTCGTGACGATCGTCCTGGCCGTCGTCTCGGTCCTGACCTGGCCCTTCCGCGCCCTCTGGCGCCTCATTCGCCGCCGGCCGCGGTCCCGACCCTGGATCAAGCGGCTGGTGATCGTGGGTTTCGACGGTCAGGACCCGGTCCTGACGGACCGTCTGATGGCGGCGGGAAAGATGCCGAACCTGAAGGCGCTGGCGGAGCGGGGCTGCTACCACCGCCTGCGCACGGTGTACCCCTCGCTCTCCCCCGCGGCCTGGTCCTCGTTCGGCACCGGCGTCCATCCCGCCAAGCACCGCATCTTCGACTTCCTCGACCGCGACCCGCGCACGTACCTGCCCCTGCTCGGCTCGACCCGGATCGGCCAGGTTACGCGGTTCCTGAAGCTCGGGCGCTGGCGGATCCCGCTCCAGAAGCCGGAGATCAGGCTGACCCGCGGCTCGAAGGCCTTCTGGAGCACGCTCGGGGAGCACCACACCTGGAGCACCGTGCTGCGCGTGCCGATCACCTTCCCGCCCGAGAAGTTCTACGGCGCGGAGCTTTCCGCCATGTGCGCGCCGGACCTGCTCGGCACCCAGGGGACCTTCCTCCTCTTCACCACGCGCGAGGCCGGGGAGCGCTTCAAGGAGGGCGGGCTCCGCTTCCCCCTCGAGAAGAAGGACGGCCGATACGTGGGCCGTATCGAGGGGCCGGAAAACACATTCCTGGCCGGCAACCCGCCGATGACCCTGCCCCTCGAGATCCGGCCTGACCCGGACGGGAAGCGGGCGCGGCTCAGGATCCGGGACGTCGAGGTCGCGCTCGAGCCTGGACGGCTGAGCGACTGGATCACGATCTCCTTCCGCGCGGCGCCCGGGATCAAGGTGAAGGCCATCTGCCGGACGATGCTCACCGAGATGGGCGAGCACCTCTCGCTCTACCTGACGCCACTCAACTTCGACCCCGAGAACCCGGCCATGCCGATCTCCCATCCCTCCTACTACGCGACCTACCTCGCGAAGAGGATCGGGCCTTTCGCGACGCTGGGGCTGGCCGAGGACACCTGGGCCCTCAACGAAGGGGTGATCGACGACGGCACCTTCCTCCAGCTCGCCTACGACATCGACCGCGAGCGCCAGGAGATGTTCTTCGCGACGCTCGAGCGGCAGCAGAGGCGGCACCGTCACCTGCGTCTTCGACGCCACCGACCGCATCCAGCACATGTTCTGGCGCTACATCGAGGAGGGCCACCCGGCCGCGCGGGGACACGACGGCGAGCCCGCACAAGGACGCGATCGAGAAGCTCTACCTCCACAACGACGAGCTGGTCGGCAAGGTCGTGGCGAAGCTGCGGAAGGGCGACATGCTGATGGTCCTGTCCGACCACGGCTTCACCTCCTTCCGCCGCGGCGTCAACCTGAACGCCTGGTTCCTCGCCAACGGCTACCTGACGCTGAAGCCGGGGACGGACGGGAGGGCAGAGTGGCTGCGCGACGTGGACTGGTCGAAGACGCGCGCCTACTCGCTGGGCCTCGCCGGCTTCTACCTCAACGTCAAGGGACGTGAGGCCGAGGGAATCGTGGCCCCGGGGGAGGAGGCGCAGCGCCTCAAGGACGAGCTGATCGGCCGGCTCTCGGGCCTGCGGGACGAGGAGCGCTCGTACGTCGGGATCCGGGAGGTCTTCGACACCGCCAAGCTCTACCACGGCCCCTACCTGCGCGAGGCCCCCGACTTCCTGATCGGCTTCAACGAGGGCTACCGCACCTCGTGGGACTGCGCCACCGGGATGGCCTCGGGGCCCGTGTTCGAGGACAACGTCAAGGCCTGGAGCGGGGACCACATCGTCGACCCACGCCTGGTGCCCGGCGTCTTCTTCTGCAGCGAGAAGATCGACAGCCAGGATCCGGGGATCGTCGACATCGCCCCGACCGTGTTGCGGCTCTTCGGCCTCGAGCCGCCGCCGCACATGGACGGACGGCCGCTGTTCGCCGCCCGTCCGGGCGAGGCGCGACCGGCGCCCGAGGCGCCGGCCTCGGCGGCGGCGTGACGGCCATGAGAGCGCCCGGTCGCTTCCCCGTCGCGAAGGCCGCGCTGGGTCTCGCGGCGGCCGCCCTCGTCTTCGGCGCGCTGCCGACCGCGGCCTGCCGTCGTCCAGCGCACGACGTCCCGCGGGTGATCATTCTCGGTCTGGACGGGATGGACTACGACCTCACCACCCGCCTGATGAAGGAGGGCCGCCTGCCGGGCCTCTCGCGCCTGGCGAAGATGGGCGGGTTCGCTCCGCTCGGCACCTCGATCCCCGCCCAGAGCCCGGTCGCCTGGTCGGACTTCACCACCGGTCACGATGCCGGGGTCCACGGGATCTTCGACTTCATCCACCGCGACCCCGCGACCATGGAGCCGTACCTCTCGACCAGCCGCACCGATCCGCCCAAGCACGTCCTCAAGCTGGGCGACTGGCAGTTCCCCCTTTCGGGGGGAAAGGTGGAGCTGCTCCGCCGGGGCCGGGCCTTCTGGGAGATCCTCGGGCAGCACGGCGTGCCGACGGCCGTCATCCGCATCCCCGCGAACTTCCCGCCCTCGGGCACGGCCGGCCACGAGCTGTCGGGGATGGGGACGCCGGACATCCTGGGCGGCTACGGCACCTTCTCCTACTACACGACGGATCGTCTGGCCTTTCTCGGCAAGCAGATCTCGGGCGGCAACGTCTACCGGGTGGAGGAGACGGACGGCGTCGTCCACGCGAAGATCGTCGGGCCCGATCATCCGCTCAAGGTCACGCCCGAGAAGCTGACGACCGACTTCACGCTCTACCTGGACCCCGAGCGGCCCGCGGCGAAGCTCGTGGTCGGCGACGAGGTGCGTCTGCTGCAAGAAGGCGAGTGGAGCGACTGGGTGCCGATCTCCTTCGACCTCATCCCCACCCAGCACCTGCCGGTCGAGGTCCGCTTCTACCTGAAGCGGGTCCGGCCACAGCTCTGCCTCTACGTCAGCCCCCTCAACTTCGACCCCATGGCCCCGGCCCTGCCGATCTCGACGCCTTCGAGCTTCGCCGCCGAGCTGGCGCGCGCCACGGGCCGCTACTACACGCAGGGGATGCCCGAGAACACCGGGGCGCTCTCGGCGGGGGTCTTCACGCCCGCGGAGTTCCTGGTCCAGGCGGAGATCGCGGGCCAGGAGGTCCTGGACCAGTTCCCCTACGCACTGCAGCGGTTCGACAAGGGTCTCCTCTTCTACTACGAAGGGAACACCGACCTCATCAGCCACATGATGTGGCGACCCATGGATCCCGGCCATCCGGCCTACGACCCGGTCAAGGACCCTCCTTTCGCCGACGCCGTCCCCTCCGCCTACGTGCGCGCCGACAGCCTGGTCAGCTACGCCCTCGATCACATGAGCAAGGACACGCTGCTCATCGCCATGTCGGACCACG
The DNA here is from genome assembly GCA_963732935.1 of uncultured Acidobacteriota bacterium. GTDB lineage: Bacteria > Acidobacteriota > Vicinamibacteria > Fen-336 > Fen-336 > DATBSL01. The sequence continues at coordinate 134,613 of CAVTBK010000001.1, forward strand.
GCTTCACCAGCTGGCGGCGCACCTTCCACCTGAACGCGTGGCTCTACCAGCACGGCTACCTGGCGGTGAAGGACGAGAGCCTGCCCCCGGGCAGGGAGCTGCTCACGAACGTGGACTGGACGCGCACACGCGCCTACGGGTTCGGACTGAACGGTCTGTACGTGAACCTCCAGGGGCGCGAGAAGTGGGGGATCGTGCCTCCCGCCGAACGCGACCGTCTCCTGGCGGAGCTCAAGCAGGGGCTGGAGACCACGATCGACCCCTGGACGAAGAAGCCCGCGATCGGCCACGTGTACCTGCGGGACGAGACGTACACCGACGGAGGCCAGCGGGCGATCGGCCCCGACGCGGTGATCGGCTACGCCAAGGGCACGCGAGGGGCGGACGCCTCCGCCCTGGGCGAGGTGGAGCGGGTGGTCCTGACCGACAACGACAAGCCCTGGAGCGGGGACCACGAGATGGACCCGCCGGACGTTCCCGGCATTCTGGCGACCAGCCGGCCGCTCGAGCGTCCGGCCCACAACCTGCGCGAGCTGAACGCGTCGGTGCTGGCGGAGTACGGGATCGAGGTCCCCAAGGCGACGGCCCCCGGCCGCTGATCGGGGCGCGAAGGAGCAGGAGATGTTCGACAGCAAGTCCGTGAAGCTGGACAAGGACCTGGTGGCGCGGGTGAAGCGCTACTCCGAGATCGCCGGTTACTCGTCGGTCGAGGAGTTCATCACCCACGCGCTCGAGAAGGAGCTGGCCAAGCTCGAGGGCGCGACCTCCGAGGAGGAGATCAAGAAGCGCCTCCGCGGGCTCGGCTACATCTCCTAGCGAGGGCGATCGCTACCATGTCTGCGGTCAACGCCGCCCTGCGGCCGGTCTTCGATCACCTGCTGGCGCCCTTCGCCGGCTGGCCGCCGATCGTCTCGCTGGTCCTGGTGTCGCTGCTCGTCTCCGTCCTGATGCTGGTCGTCTTCAAGAGGACCTCGAACCAGCCGGCGCTCGCGGCCGTCAAGCGGAAGATCCACGCCGGGATCTTCGAGATCCGCCTCTTCAACGACGACCTGCGGGCGATCCTGCGGGCCCAGAACGAGATCCTGCGCCACAACTTGACCTATCTGCGCCTCAGTCTCTGGCCCATGCTCTTCCTGCTGCCGCCGCTCGTGCTGGTGATCGCCCAGCTCCAGTTCCACTACGGGTACCAGGGGCTCCGGCCCGGCCAGCGGGCGCTACTCGAGGTCGATCTCGCGCCGCAGGCGGCAGGCGGCGCACGACCGCTGGCCGAGCTCGATCTCCCTGCGGGCCTGCGGGCCGAGACGGGTGCCGTCTGGATCAAGGCCGAGTCGCAGCTCCTGTGGCGCCTGGTGGCTGAGCGGGACGGCGACTACCAGGTGGGCCTCGAGATCGACGGCGCGCCCCGGATCACCAAGACGGTGCGGGTCACCCCGCGGACGGTGCGGCTCTCGCCCGAGCGTGTGGATTCGGGGTTTCTCTCCCAGCTCCTCTACCCCGCCGAGCCGCCGCTGCCCTCGTCCAGTCCCGTGCGGGCCATCCACCTCTCCTACCCGGAGCGCGAGGTGTCGGTGCTGGGCCATGGGATGAACTGGATGATCCCGTTCTTCGCCCTCTCGATCGTGTTCGCATTCGCGCTTCGGGGCCTCTTCAAGGTGACGATCTGATTCAAGGTCCGGTCTCGGACTCGGAGAACAACCCATGACCTCCCACCTGGTACCGCCGCACGGCGGCCGTCTGGTCGACTTGATGGCGTCCAAGGCGCGCGTCGCGGAGCTTTCCGCGGGCGCGAAGGAGATGGCCTCCTGGTCGCTCCTGCCGCGGCAGCTCGCCGACCTGGAGCTGCTCCTCTCGGGAGGCTTCTCCCCTCTCCGGGGCTTCATGGGAAAGGCTGATGCCGAGGGCGTTCGCTCCGGCCTGCGGCTCGTCGACGGCAGCTTCTGGCCGGCGCCGGTCACGCTCGAGATCAAGGAGGAGCTGGCGAAGACGCTCGCGCCGGGGCGCCCGCTGGCGCTCCGTGACGGCGAAGGCGTCCTGCTCGCCGTGCTCCAGGTCGAAGAGCTGTGGAGGGCGGCCGCGACCGGGGAAGGGCTGGTCTGCGTGGGCGGAGCCCTCGAGGGCGTCGAGGCCCCGCGCCACTACGACTTCGTCGAGCGACGCGCGACGCCGGCCGAGCTCCGCGAGCAGCTCGCGCGCTGGGGCTGGCGCAAGGTGCTGGCCTTCCACACCGGCGAGGTGATGCATCGGGCAGAGCACGAGATGACCCTCGCCGCGGCCCGCGAGCTGGAGGCGAGCCTGCTCGTCCAGCTCGGCGTCGCCACCGGCTCCTGGTGGGACGCCGGACACTACGCGCGCATCCGCTGCCTCGAGGCCGCGATGAAGGCCTATCCGCAGGGCACGGCGCACCTCAACCTGCTGCCGCTCGCGCCGCGCGACGCGGGACCGCGCGATGTGCTCCTGAACGCGGTCGTCGCGCAGAACTACGGATGCAGCCACTTCCTGGTTCGGGGCAAGGCGATCCCGGCTGCAGACGAGACGATCGCGCAGGCCGCGGGCCGTCTCCAGGTCAAGCTTGTGCGCGTTCCGGAGAGGGTCTACGACCCCGACCGAGGAGCCTTCGTGGCCGAGGACGCGGTCCCGAAAGCGGGGGCGGCCAAGACCGTGTCCCCGGCCGAGCTGGTCGAGCGGCTGGCCTGGGGACGTGAGATCCCCTCGTGGTTCTCCTTTCCGGAGGTCGTGCAGGAGCTGCGCCGCTCCGAGCCGCCCCGCGCGCGGCGCGGCTTCACCGTCTTCTTCAGCGGCCTTCCGAGCTCCGGCAAGTCGACCCTCGCGAACGTGCTGATGGTGAAGCTGCTGGAGATCGGCGGGCGTCCGGTGACGATCCTGGACGGTGACATCGTCAGGAAGCACCTCTCCTCGGAGCTGGGCTTCTCGCGCGAGCACCGCAACCTCAACATCGCGCGGATCGGCTTCGTGGCCTCTGAGATCACGAAGAACGGCGGCATCGCCCTCTGCGCCCCGATCGCCCCCTACGACGCGGTCCGCAAGCAGGTGCGTGCGATGATCGAGCCCCACGGCGGCTTCCTGCTGGTGCACGTCGCCACGCCGATCGCGGTCTGCGAGCAGCGCGATCGCAAGGGCCTCTACGCCAAGGCCCGGGCAGGCATCGTCAAGGAGTTCACGGGCGTCTCGGACCCCTACGAGGAGCCGCAGGACGCGGGTCTCGCGATCGACACCTCGGAGCGCAGCCCCGAGGAGTGCGTGCAGGCGGTCCTCCTTCACCTGGAGAAAGAGGGCTACATCGGGACGGCGAGCGCGCGCGGGATGGAAGCGTGATGGACCCCGCCCGGCTCGGCCCGCTGCTCGAAGAGGTGGCGCGACTCGTCCGCCGGGCGGGCGAAGCCATCGAGGCCATACGGGGCGGGCCGCTCGACACGGAGACGAAGGCGGACGGCTCGCCGGTCACCCGCGCCGACCGTGCGGCGGAGGCGATCCTGGTCGCCGGGCTCCGCGACCTGCTGAGCGGAGTCGCGATCGTCTCCGAGGAAGGTGACGTGGAGGCGGCCGTCGCCGCCGCGGGATCCACCTACTGGCTGGTGGATCCCCTCGACGGGACCAAACAGTTCGTCAAGGGCCTGCCGGAGTTCACCGTGAACGTGGCCCTGATAGAGGACGGCGTGCCCGTCCTGGGCGCCGTCTTCGTGCCCCCCGCGAACGCCCTCTACCTCGCCGCGCGGGGCCTGGGAACGCGCCGGATCGATGCCCGGGGCGAGGTGCCCCTCCGTGCAGCCACCGTCGACTCGCCTCGGCGCGCCGTGGTGTCGCGCTCGCACCTGACCCCGGAGACGACTGCGCTCCTGGAGGCGCTCGGGATCACCGAGACCGTCTCGCGCGGCAGCTCACTCAAGATGTGCGCGGTCGCCGAGGGGGCAGCCGACCTCTACCCGCGCCTCGGGCCCACGCACCTTTGGGACACGGCGGCCGGGGCCGCGGTCGCGGTCGAGGCCGGTTGCGACGTGGTCGGCCTCGACGGCCGGCCACTCCGCTACGAGCTGGCGCACGGCCTCCTGCAGACGGGTTTCCTCGTCTCTGCCCCCGGCAGCGGCCTCGCGGCCTGCCTGCGGGCCCTGAAGAGCCAAGCAGGCTCGGCACCGGCCCGTCCAGAGCGGGCGGGCTAGGAGACGGTCAGGCCAGCGCGTCGGTCAAGCGGTCGTAGAAGTCGATCCCGGGCTGGTTCCACGCCCCCGCGCCGTCGGGCCGCACGCGCGGCCACGAGATCGAGAAGCGGTAGCTGCCCAGGTTGAGCTGGCCCATGAGCGCCACGTCGGTCTGGTAGAGGTGAGAGTGGTCGCAGGTGACGTCGCCCGCGTCGCCGTTCCGGATCGGGCTCGGCGCGGAGCAGCGCTTCCCGGCGCCTACTTCAGCTTGCCCAGAACGGCCTGCGCGACCGCCTTGGCCCCTTCGAGGTGGTTCGGGGTGGCGATCACGTCGAGCACGACGTTTCCCTTGCGCACCAGCAGCCGATTCAGGATCACCGGGTCCTTGCGCCCGAACCACACGGCCGCATCACCCAGGTCGGCGACCGGCTCCGCGGTCACCGAGATCGCGAAATCCCCCTTGCGCCGCTCGAAGGCGCCCTCCGCAGCAGCCACCGAGTCCTCTCGATCGAGCGCAAAGCTGAGGCGCTTGTCCAAAGGGTGCGCCGACGAGGTGATGCTGCACGCGTCGTCCATCGCCTCCCCGAGCACCTTCTTCTGCACGTCACTCGCAGGGATGCCGAGCAGCACCCCCGCTTCGCCGTCGGTCAGGCCCCCGCACTGGTCGGCAATGGCGTACAGCTTCTCCGAGGAGTGGTTCGACTGTTCGGCCGAGCCGGATTGGGCCGCACCCTTCGCTCCGCCACCTCCGCACGCCACCAAAGCTGCGGCGGCCAGAATCGCAACCGTCCACTTCACCGGCTCCGACATCGCTCATTCCTGTTCCGCCCCCGCTTCGCCCCGGGTCCCGCTTCTGGGCCCGACCCGGCGACGATCAGCGCGTCGCCCCTCTCTCGATTGTGCCACTCCCTTCTCTCGCCGATCGGACGGGCCAGGATCCTCTATGCCACGATCGAGTCGAGGGCCTTCCGAAGCCGCCCGAGCGCGGCAACGAACCGCCGCTCTGCGAAACCACCGTAGCCGAGGACGAGCGCCTGCGGCGTGCGCCCGCCCCTGCCGACCCGATAGCGCGAAAGCCCGTACAGTCCCACTCCCTCTCTGGCACCGGCAGCTACCGCCTCGGCCTCGGTGATCGGCTCCGGCAGCGAGGCCACGAGGTGAAGGCCCGCGGCCGCTCCGCTCACGGGCGGCGCCAGACGGGAGCCGGCGAGGGTCCGGAGCAGAAGGTCCCGCCGCCTCCGGTACTCGAGACGCGCCCGCCTCAGGTGCCGGTCGTAGTCGCCCGACTCGAGCATCAACGCAAAAGCCGCCTGTATGAGCGTCGGATTGCCGAGGTCCATCTCCTTGCGCAGCCGCGCCGCCTCGCTCACCAGAGCGCGCGGCAGCACCAGCCATCCCAGTCGCAGAGCCGGAGCGAGAGTCTTCGAGAGCGTTCCCGTATAGACGACGTGATCGGGCGTCAGTCCCTGGGTGGCGCCGACCGGCAGGCGGTCGTAGCGGTACTCGGCGTCGTAGTCGTCTTCGATCAGGAACCCGTCGCACTCGCGCACCCAGGCCGTGAGGGCCGCCCGGCGCTCGGCGGAGAGCACCACACCGGTCGGGAACTGGTGGGCCGGCGTCACGAGCGCGACGCGCGCGCCGCTGCGCGCCACGGCGGAAACGTCGATCCCGTCGGCGTCCACGCGTACCGGGACCGGCAACAGACCCGCGCCCCGGACGATCGGGAGCACCTCGAAACTGCCCGGGTTCTCCACGACCATCGACCGCAACCCGCGCTCGCGGAACAGCCGCCCGAGCAGCGTGAGGGCGCCCGCGAAACCCGAGCAGATCACGATCCTCTCGGCGCTCGCCTGCACGCCGCGCACCCGCGCGAGATACGCGGCGAGCGCGCGCCGCAGCGGCAGGAAGCCGGCGGGATCGCCATATCGCATCCCGTCGCCGGAGAGCGCGGCGAACGCCGCGCGCAGGTGGTGCAGCAAGCGGCTGCGCCCGAGCAACGTCGTGTCGGGGATGCCCGGAGCGAAGTCGATCTCGCAGGCCCGCCCCGCGCTCGGCAGGGCGCTCTCCTTTTCCAGCGTTCGCGCCACCGGTGAGACCACGGTCCCGGAGCCCTGTGCCGCGTGGACGTAACCCTCGGCCGCGAGCTGCTCGTAAGCCTCCACCACCAGGCCGCGCGAAATCCGAAGGTCCGCCGCCAGCATGCGCGACGAGGGCAGGCCCTCGCCGGAGCGGAGGCGGCCGGACCGAACCGCAGCCCGCAATGCCGTTTCGAGCTGCAGGCGCAGGGGCACCCGGCTCTTGCGGTCCAGCACCACCAGCATCTCGCGGCTCAAGTGGTCTTCGATTCCTAAGAGAAGATGGACCTGGAGATTGTACCAGTCCGCCTGGCACACTGGCCGCATGACGCCAAGCACCCGCCGCCTCGGCCCGCTCTGGGCGACGGCCGCCGTGCTGACGCTGGGCGGCGCGTTCGCCGTGACCCCGCTCCTGCTCGACTATCCCGTCTACGCTGGACAGGCTCTTCGCTACGCGACTGCCGCCGCCATCCTCACGCTGCTCGCCCAGCGGTGCGGGCGGGCTCGGTTTGCCGTCACGCGGCGCGAGCTGGGCGCCCTCATCGCGCTGGCGCTCACGGGTACCGCCGGCTTCAATGTCGCCCTCGTCGAGGGCCTGCGCTCCCTCGATCCCGCGACGATGGGCGCCGTGGTCGGCGCCTCGCCCCTCGTCCTCGCCGTACTGGGGCCGCTCCTGGAGCGCCGGCGCTTCTCGCGGGGGCTCCTGGTCGCGGCGGTTGTGGTCGTCCTCGGTTCCGCCCTCACCTACGGCGCGCGGCCTGCCAGCTCGCCCGGCCTGGCCTGGGCCGTCCTCGCCCTCGCCTGCGAGAGTGCTTTCTCGCTGATCGCGGTGCCCCTCCTGCCCCGGCTGGGACCGCTCGTCCTGTCGGCCTACGTCACCGGCCTCGCGTCGATCGTGCTCGCCGTCGCCGCCGTCCTGGCGCAGCCGATGCGGCCCTTCCCGCTGCCGAGCCTCACCGAGACCGCGGCCCTCGCCTACCTCGCGCTGTTCGTGACGGCCTTCGCCTTCCTCGCCTGGTACACCTGCGTCCTGCAGCTCGGTACGGCGCGGGCGGGTCTCTTCGTGGCCCTCCTTCCTGTCGTCTCGGCGCTGGGCGCGGCCGCGCTCGGCACCGGCCACCTCTCGGCGACGCAACTGTTGGGGACGTCGCTCGTCGCGGTCGGCCTCGTCGTCGGCCGCACGCCTGCTTGAGCCTCGGGCAGTCAAAGAGCCGCATGCACGGCACGTCGTGCCTGGCCCCAGCGTCGACTTGGCGGGCGAGTCACTCCTGCACTTCCCGGCCAGGCGCCCCAGGGTACGCCGCGGTTTGCGGCGGCACCGACGCCGGGCCTATGCTCGAGCTGCGAGCGCGTCTCGCGCAAGGAGAAGAGCATGCGGATCGGCAGGTGGGCAGTCGCCTTCGGCGTCGCCGTGGTGGCGTTGGCCGGGCCTTTCGCGAGCGCCGAGGTGCGGGTGCCTGCGCTGATCGGCGACAACATGGTGCTGCAACAGGGAGGGCCCGCACGCCTGTGGGGATGGGCCGATCCCGGCGAGGCGGTGCGAGCCTCCCTGGCCGGCTTCCACGCGGAGACGGTCGCATCCGCCGACGGCACCTTCCGTCTCGCCTTGGGCCCGCTCCCCGCGGGCGGCCCTTACACCCTCGAGATCGCGGGCAAGAACGTGCTCCGGTTCGAGAACGTCCTGGTCGGCGAGGTGTGGATCGCCTCGGGCCAGTCGAACATGGAGTTCCCTCTGTCCCGGGCCCGCAACGCCGAACAGGAGATCGCGAACGCCGATTTCCCGCTCGTGCGCCTCTTCACCGTCGCCAAGGCCACCTCCACGACACCCAAGGACGATGTCGCCGGAAGCTGGGTGGAGTGCCGTCCCGGCACGGTCTCGGACTTCTCCGCGGTGGCCTACTTCTTCGGCCGCCGGCTGGCGGAGGAGCTGCACGTGCCGGTGGGCCTCGTCCACAGCTCCTGGGGCGGAACGCCCGCCGAGGCCTGGACCAGCCGGGAGGCCCTGATAGCCGAACCGAGCCTGCGGCCGATGGTGGAGGAGATGGACCGGCTCCGGACCGATCCCACCGCTGCGGAGAAGTACGCGCGTGAGCGCGAGGCCTGGGAGCGCAAGAACCTGGCGAAAGATCCGGGCAACGCCGGCGAGGGCGAGGGATTCGCCCGAGCCGGCTTTGACGACGCGGCATGGCAGAAGGTCGAACTGCCTACGCCCGTGGAGCGCCTTGGTCACGACGTCGACGGGGCGTTCTGGTTCCGCCGCGAGGTGGCGGTGCCGGCCGATTGGGCTGGCCACGACCTCACGCTGCGCCTCGGCGCCATCGACGACGTCGACACCACCTACTTCGACGGGGAGAAGGTGGGAGCGACCGGGAGCGAGGTCCCCAGCTCCTGGACCCAGCTGCGCGCCTACCGGATCCCGGGCGCGCTCGTGAAAGCGGGACGGAACGTCGTCGCGGTGCGTGTCTTCGACCGCGGAGGTGACGGCGGCTTCATGGGCCCCGCGGACCAGATGCGCCTGGAGCGCAGCGACGGCGGCGCCGCTCCGGTGAAGCTCGCGGGCTCTTGGCGGCTCCAGGTCGAGCTGGCCTTGGGCCCCATGAACCCCGACTGGGGCTCGCAGCCGCGGCTCCCGGACTCCGAGATGGCTCCCACCGTCCTCTTCAACGCGATGGTCGCCCCGCTCACCCCGATGAGCATCCGCGGCGTCATCTGGTACCAGGGCGAGTCGAACGCCGATCGCGCGGCCCAGTACCGGACGCTGTTCCCGGTCCTGATCCGGGACTGGCGGGCCCGCTTCGGACTGGGCGACTTCCCCTTCGATTTCGTGCAGCTGGCCAACTACATGGCCCGCGCTGCCGAGCCGGGTCCGAGCGACTGGGCCGCTCTGCGGGAGGCCCAGCTACTGACCCTCCGCGAGCCCAACACCGGCATGGCGGTCACCATCGACATCGGCGAAGCCGACGACATCCACCCGAAGGACAAGCAGGACGTGGGCTCACGGCTGGCACAGTGGGCGCTGGCGAAGACCTACCATCGCCCGCTCGTCCCCTCGGGACCGCTCTACCGGACGAACGAGATCGAGGGCGGCGAGGTGACGGTCCGCTTCGACCATGCCGAAGGCCTCACCGCTCGCGGCGGCCCGCTCGTCGGCTTCGCAATCGCCGGGGCCGACCGTAAGTTCGTCTGGGCCGACGCCCGCATCGAGGGCGATCGCGTGATCGTCTCCAGCCCTCAGGTCGCCGCCCCCGTCGCGGTCCGCTATGGCTGGGCCGACAACCCGGCCGTCAACCTCTACAACGGAGCCGGCCTGCCCGCGTCGCCCTTCCGCACCGACGACTGGCAGTAGACGCCGCTCCCGGGGCCCGTTCCATCAGGTCCGCCAGCGAGGGAGCCGTTCGAAGTCCAGCAGGCTGTGGCGGCCGGCGGCGACGGTCGGCGCCCCGGCGAGGTTGAGACCGAGCTGGGCACGGGGGACCGCCTGATTGTCGATGCGCTCCGCGCCTCGGAAGCGGTTGGCGACGACTAGCTAGGGCGGCCGCGAGCTCCGGACTCAGCCGAAGCTGGAGCGATCCGCTGTCGTGGAAGTCGGAGGCCGTCACCGTGAGGCCTCCGCGCCGCGCGTCGACCGGCGCCGCCAGTCCCTCGCCCCGCGCTTGCGCCGCCACCTTTGCCGGCATCCCCAGCCATCCCGCGGTGGCCAGGGCGCCCGCTCCCACCAGTTCCCGCCGCGAGAGACCGCGTCGCGCCATCGGAACGCCTCCTGGAACGCGCCGGTCGGAGCGGGCCGGCGCCGGAAAGGAGGCTACTCCAGAGCCGCGGCTGGAGACAGCTCCGGATTTCCGGTTCCGCGTTTCCAGCCGCGTTGACGGTACCCCGGGCCTCGTGTCACTTTCTACCCAGTGCGCCGGAAACGGGGGAAGAACGGGAGAATGCGATGCGGATAGAGAAGAGGACGGCCCGACTCGGTTTCCTGCTGCCCGCTGTCCTGCTCTGCGTGGGGGCCACCGGCGGCCGGGCCGCGAAGGCCCGGGACGAAGCGGTTCCGAGGTACCGCGACCCGAAGCTCACCGTCGACGAGCGCGTGGCCGACCTGCTGCCGCGCATGACCATCGAGGAGAAGGTCGGCCAGATCGCCGGAGGCTGGGCCCAGGACATCTCCATCATCGACCCCACCGGGACCTTCACGGAGGAGGAGGGGCGCGCGGCCCTGCGCAGCCTCCGCAATCCTGAGTTCCAGTTGCCGCCGCGCAAGCTGGCCATCCTCAGGAACGGCGTCCAGCGCTACCTGCGCGAGAAGACGCGTCTGGGGATCCCCGCGCTCGTCTTCGGCGAGGCGCTGCACGGCTTCATGGAGAACGGCAGCACCAGCTTCCCGCAGGCGCTGGCCCTGGCCAGCACCTGGGACCCGGCCCTGATCGAGCAGGTCTTCGCGGCGGCCGGCGACGAGGCGGCCTCCTCGGGAACCGGGCAGGTCTTCGCCCCCGTCCTCGGCATCGCCCGCGACCCGCGCTGGGGCCGCACCGAGGAGACCTACGGCGAGGATCCCTACCTGGTCTCGCGCATGGGAGTGGCGGCGATCCGCGGGCTGCAGGGGAACTCCTTCCTGATCGACCGCCACCACGTCCTGGCGACGGCCAAGCACTTCGCGGCGCACAGCGAGCCGGAGGGCGGCACCAACACGGCGCCCGGCAACTTCTCCGAGCGCGTCCTGCGCGAGGACTTCTTCTTCCCCTTCGAGGCTGCGGTTCGCGAGGCCGGGGTGGGCAGCGTGATGGCTTCCTACAACGAGATCGACGGCGTCCCCTCTCACGCGAACCGCTGGCTGCTCGACAAGGTGCTGCGGCAGGAGTGGGGATTCCGGGGCTACGTCACGGGGGACGCGAACGGGCTGCAGATGCTCGTCAACACGCACGGCGTCGCCGCCGACAAGGCCCAGGCCGCGCGCCTGGGCATTGCAGCCGGCGTCGACTACGACCTCTCCGACGGATCCGTCTACCGCACCCTGGTCCGCCAGGTGCGGCAGGGCATCGTGGCGGAGAGCGCCCTGGACCGGACGGTGGGGCGCGTGCTGGCGGCCAAGTTCCGCCTGGGGCTCTTCGACGATCCCTATGTCGACCCGGACTATGCCGCCCGCGTCATGGGCGGGCCCGCGCACCGGGAGCTGGCGGTGAAGGCGGCGCAGGAGGCGATCGTCCTGCTCAAGAACGAGAAGGGCCTGCTCCCGCTCGACCTCGACAAGATCCAGAGCGTGGCGGTGATCGGGCCCAACGCGGCCGACGTGCACCTGGGAGGCTACAGCCGCGAGCCGGCGCACGGCGTCAGCATCCTGCAGGGCATCCGGGACCGGGTGGGATCGAAGGCCAAGGTGCTCTACGCGGAAGGCTGCAAGATCACGAACGCGCGACCCGGTTGGCTTGGCTGGCTCGACAACGACGTGAAGCTCGTCCCTCCCGCCACGCAGCAGGACAGCGTCAAGGAGGCCGCGGACCTCGCCCGGCAGGCGAACGTGGCCATCGTGGTGGTGGGAGAGAACGAGAGCACGAACCGCGAGGCCTGGTCGGAGAACCACCTGGGCGATCGCGACTCGCTCGACCTCCTGGGAGCCCAGAAGGATCTGGTCCGGGCCGTGGTCGAGACCGGGACGCCGACGGTCGTCTTCCTGATCAACGGCCGGCCGCTGTCGGTCAACTACATCGCCGAGCACGTGCCCGCGATCCTGGAGGGCTTCTACCTCGGGGAGGAAGGCGGCATCGCGGCGGCCCAGGTGCTGTTCGGCGACGTGAACCCGGGCGGCAAGCTGCCCATCACCTTCCCCCACACGGTGGGCGCCCTGCCCGATTACTACGACCACAAGCCGTCCGCCAACCGGACCTACGCCTTCAGCACGCGCCAGCCTCTCTTCCCCTTCGGCTTCGGTCTTTCCTACACGAGCTTCCGTTTCGACAAGCTCCGCGTGGAGCCGGCGAGCATCGGGATCGGCGGAACCGCCACCGCCAGCGTCGAGGTCACCAACACGGGCTCGCGGGCGGGCGACGAGGTCGTTCAGCTCTACGTCCATCAGCGGGTCGCCTCCGTCACCCGACCGGTCATGCAGCTCCGGGCCTTCGAGCGCGTCACGCTGCGGCCGGGGGAGACGAAGACCGTGAAGCTCCTCATCACGCCCGAGTCGCTGGCTCTCGTCAATCAGGAGATGCAGCGGGTCGTGGAACCGGGCATCTTCGACATCATGGTCGGAGCCAGCTCGGCGCAGACGACCACGGTCCCGCTGGCCGTCACCGGCCCCAACGGCGAGACCGGACTGCCGCCCCTGCCGCCGCCGCCTCCCGGTTCGGAGGCGGCTCTGGTCAGCGCCTTCGACGACGCCGCGGTCTCCGCCAGCTACGGGAAGTGGATCGCGACCACCGACGCGGTGATGGGCGGTAGCTCGACCGTCTCGATGGAGACCGTCGCGGGCGGTGCGGAAGGCACCAAGGGCGCGCTCCGCGTGCGCGGGGACGTGGTCTCGAAAGGTCAGTTCGCCTGGGCGGGCGTCCTCTTCGCGCCGGCCGGCGCGGCCACCGAGGCCGCCAACCTCTCGGGCAAGAAGGAGATCTCCTTCTGGGCCAAGGGAGACGGCAAGGGCTACTCGGTCGCGATCACGACCGAAGGCCGCGAGGGCGGCATGCCTCCCATGAAGAGCCTCGTCGCGGGCCCGGAGTGGGAGAAGCACGTCTTCCCGTTCTCCGAGTTCGGGACGGACGGCCACGATCTGACCGGCGTGAGCATCCTGCGCGCCCAGGAGGCGGGGCCGTTCGAGCTCCTGATCGACCAGGTGCGGATCGAATAGCCCCGCGCCCCCGGGCTCAGTCGTTGACGTAGACGTCGTAGGCGTAGCTGAGCGTCTTCTCCTCGGCGGGCAGGACGTCCAACGTCCAGGTGAGGGTGTGGTGCGTGTTCACCTGGCGCAGGCCTGTTGCTGTCTGGGTGTCCTTCGCGGCGGGCAGGGTCTCGCCCACGTCGCCGGAGAGGTGCTTGGTCACCTCCAGGCGCGCCTTCGTCTCCATGCGGTTGCGGATCCGGAGCCGGCCCTGGATCTTCACGAGGTCGTAGGAGGAGCCGTGGAAGCGCACGGCGTCGCGCTTGCGGTCGACCTCGACCTCCGCCTGCTCGGCGATCACGTTCATGGCGCGGTTGATGCGAATCGTGGTCTCAGCGCCGGGGGCGGTGTAGTGCAGGACGTCCTGGCCCGCGAAGCGGCCCTCGTTCACGAACTGGGCCGGGGCCGTGGTGAGGGGCATCCTGAGAGGATTCGTGAGGCGGCACGAGTGCCAGACCTCCTCGGCCTCCTCACGTTGCCCCCCGTCGCGCGGGTAGCGTCCCTGGGCGTCGAGGAGATCCGCGATCTCCCAGGTGTAGAGGTGCTGGTAGGGAGCCTCGGCGGTGAATAGCGGCAGCTGGACCGTCTCGCCGCGCCTGAGGCTGAGCCGCTCGATCGGGTAGAGGAAGAGGTCCTCCGCCGTCTCGCCGGCCGAGGCGGCCAGCGAGGAGAGACCCTGCGTCTGTCCCTGGAACGAGATCGCGTTCGAGAGGATCGCCTGCTGTGTCACGATGCCCTGCCGACCGCCGCGCCGGTCTCCCCCCTGCCGGACCGAGTCGAGGAACTGGGCGAGGGTCTGGCTCATGGCGATGGGGCTCGCCACGTCGGCGAAGACCACGTTCGGGAAGCCGGTGACGAGGTCGAGCCTGACGTCCTCGAGGTCGGCGACCTCGTTCACGACGACCGCGGCGGCCGTCAGCTGCGCGGTCTTGGGATCGGAAAGGTCGATCAGATAGCTGGGCGACCAGCTGATGCCGCGGGCGAGGTAGCTGATACTCAGCTTCTCGCCGGGTGCGGGCCTGTCCAGCTCGAGGCGCAGCGCAGGACGTCTGACCACGTGCGATACCGTGGTGAGCGCCCCTCCTCCTTCGAAGTCCACGTGGCTGATCGTCCCGGCGCCCAGCGCGACCAGCCCGCGTTCCGTCTTCACCACTACCAGCGCGGCTGGAGAAGCCCCTCGCTCCGCTCGATTCGAGCCCATCAGGTACGGGCTCGCCGGCTCCTCCGCTCGGTCCGGCGGGCCGGCCGAGAAGACCACGCCTTCGATGACCTCGGTACCCGACCGGATCGAGACCTTGCGCCCGACGTTCGCCTGCAGGAGACGCGCGAAGTCCGAGGCGGGCACGCGCTCCACAGCCTCGTCCAGGCTCGCGTAGATGCCGTGGAGCCCGACCTTCGGCCCGTAGCCGACCCAGAAGGCGCCGAGAGACGGGATCGGCAGCTGACCGAGCACGACGCTGGTCGCCTTCTCGGGCAGAACGAGGCTCGACGAGAAGTACCCGAGGCCGTTCTTGAAGAGGGCGACCCGCTCGACCTTCGGCGCAAGCACCTGCTCGGCGGCGGCCTCGCCGCCTGCCGTCGCGACGGCCACGACCACCGCAAGGATCGCCGTTCCCGTGAGTCTCATGATTCGCCTGTCCCTCCGCGGCCGTCGGCCGCCTCTTCCGCCCCCGTATTGTCGGGCAGAAGCGGGCGCGACGGGTGGCGCTTCGCGCGATCGGGCTCTCGAGCCCCCGCGACCCCGTCGGCCGAGGCCCTGGCGCAAAATGGAGGCCGACCTCGGGAGGGACCATGAACTGGCTGATGACAGGGGCGCTTTGGGGCTGCCTGGGTGTGGGCCTGGGGGCCTTCGGCGCGCACGGCCTCAAGTCCGTGGCAGGCGCGCAGGGCCTCGCCTGGTGGGAGACGGCCGCCCGATACCACCTCTTCCACGCCCTGGCGCTGCTGGCGGTAGGGCTGCTCCAGCAGCACCGTCCCGGCGGCGACCTCGCCGGCTGGTGCCTGCTGGTCGGGAGTGCCCTCTTCAGCACGACCCTCTACGCGATGGCGCTCGGCGCGCCACGCTGGCTGGGCGCGGTGACGCCGTTGGGCGGCGTCACCATGATGCTCGGCTGGCTCTTGCTCGCGCTCCACGCCCGCGTCTGATCGACGCCCACGGCCGATCGACGCCGCCACCCCCCGTGGCTCCGCGGCGCGCGGCGCCGCTTGCACATCTGCGCCGAAAGTTGCTCAATAGAAGGAGCCTTGGCGCCGGAAGCGGCGGCCGCCAGCGCGAACGCACGGGGATCGCCAGGGCCCACCGATCAAGATCGACACAGAAACGGGGAGCTGATGCCTTCGCAGCCGAAGCTCGGTCGCATCGTGCCCGCCATCGGGATGGCGGTGCTGGGCGGCCTCGCGGCCTCCGCCTGCAGCGGCGGCAAGGGCGCCGCCGCGCAGGGGCCACGGGGCGTGCCGGTCAAGGTCGAGGCGGCGCACCAGCAGAGCGTCGACGAGACCTCGGAGTACGTGGCGACGCTGCGGTCACGTCGGTCGACCGCCGTGATGCCCCAGGTGGACGGACAGGTGACGCGCATCTTCGTGCACTCCGGGGACCGCGTCCGCCTCGGCACGCCGCTCATGCAGATCGATCCCGAGAAGCAGCAGGCGACGGTGCGGAGCGTCACGGACATGGTGGCGGCCAAGCGCGCCGCGCTCGAATACGCGCGGCAGCAGTTCCAGCGCGTGAGCGACCTCAGCAGGCAAGGGGTGGTCAGCGGACAGGACCTCGACCAGGCCCGGACGGCGCTCGATGCGGCGCGGGCCGACCTGCGCTCGACCGAGGCGCAGGTGCGCGAGCAGACGGTCGAGCTGCAGTACTACAAGGTGACGGCCCCTCGCGCGGGCGTCGTCGGCGACATCCCGGTGCGGGTGGGCGATCGGGTCACGGCCTCGACCGAGCTCACCACCGTGGACACGCCCGGGGCGCTCGAGGTCTACGTCTCGGTCCCGGTCGAGCGCGCAGGGGAGCTCCGGATCGGGATGCCGGTGCGGATCGTGGACGACGCCGGGAAGGTACTGGCCGAGAGCCGGATCGCTTTCATCTCCCCGCAGGTGAGCGACGAGACCCAGACGGTTCTGGTCAAGGCGCCGATCGAGAACGCCAAGGGGAGCCTGCGTCCGGCGCAGTTCGTGCGGGTGCGGGTCGTCTGGGCCACGCGGCAGGGCACGCTGGTGCCGGTGCTGGCGGTCGATCGCGTCGGCAGCGAGGCGTTCGTCTTCCTGGCAGAGAAGAAGGACGGGATGACCGTCGCGCGACAGAAGCTGGTCCGGCTCGGCGAGATCGTCGGCAACAACTATCTGGTCCTGTCGGGCGTTCGAGCCGGCGAGCCGGTGATCGTCTCCGGGACCCAGTTCCTGCGCGACGGGACTCCGGTCGTCCCTCAGGGCTAGCGCGGTGGTCCAGTTCTTCATCCGGCGACCCGTCTTCGCGACCGTCTGCGCGCTTCTGATCATCCTGGCGGGAGCGGTCTCCATCCCTACCCTGCCGGTCTCGCAATTCCCCCGGCTCGCGCCGCCGCAGGTGTCGGTCCAGAGCTTCTACATCGGGGCGAGCGCACAGGCCGTCGAGACCGCGGTGACGACGCCGCTCGAGCAGCAGGTGAACGGCGTCGAAGGCATGAAGTACATGAGCTCCACCAGCGGCAACGACGGCAGCAGCGCGATCAACGTCGTCTTCGACGTCTCGCGCGATCCGGACCTGGCCGCGGTCGACGTGCAGAACCGGGTCAGCATCGCGCTCGGGCGGCTGCCGAACGAGGTGAAGCAGACCGGCGTGATCGTCACCAAGAGCTCGCGCAACTTCGTCTTCGGCGCCGCCGTCTACTCGCCCGACAACCGCTACAGTGCCCTCTTCATGAGCAACTACCTGGACCTCAACGTGCGCGATGCTCTCCGCCGGGTGCCCGGGGTCGCGGACGTGTTCATCTTCGGCGAGCGGCGCTACGCGATGCGGCTCTGGCTCGACCCGGTGCGGGTGGCGGCCCGCGGGCTGACCGCCTCGGACGTGGTGAGCGCTCTCCGCGAGCAGAACGTGCAGGTGGCCGCCGGGCAGATCGGGCAGCCGCCGGCCCCGGCCGGGCAGAGCTACCAGATCAGCGTGCGGGCGGTCGGTCGTCTCAGCGAGCCCGCCCAGTTCGAGAACCTCATCGTGAAGACGGCGAGCGACGGGACCCTGGTGCGCATGAGGGACGTCGGGCGCGTCGAGCTGGGGGCCGAGAGCTACGGCTCGGCGCTCCAGTTCGACGGGCAGCGACGCGGTCGGGATCGGCCTCGCGCAGCTGTCGAACGCCAACGCCCTCGAGGTGGACCGCGCCGCTCTCAAGGAGCTGAATAGGCTCTCCAGGAGCTTCCCGCCGGGCATGGTCTACCGCCTCGCCTTCGACACCACCGGACGTGGTGGGCGAGTCGATCCGGGACGTGCTGGTGACCCTGGCCGAGGCGATCGTGCTCGTGATCCTGGTCATCTTCATCTTCCTCGAGGACTGGCGCTCGACACTGATCCCGGCCGTCACCATCCCGGTCTCCCTGATCGGCACCTTCGCCTTCGTGCACCTGCTCGGCTTTTCGATCAACACGCTGACCCTCTTCGGGATAACCCTCGCGACCGGCCTCGTGGTCGACGACGCGATCGTCGTGATCGAGAACATCGAGCGCCACATCGCGCTCGGGCAGAGGAACGCCCGGCTGGCCGCCTCCGAGGCGATGGGCGAGGTGACGGGCGCCGTGATCGCGACCTCGCTCGTGCTGGTGGCCGTCTTCGTCCCGGTCGCCTTCTTCCCCGGCACGACCGGGATCCTGTTCCGCCAGTTCGCGCTCACGATCGCCTTCTCGATCTCGATCTCGGCCTTCACCGCGCTCACCCTCACCCCGGCGCTCTCGGCGCTGCTGCTCGGCCGCGAGCAGGGTAGCAAGGGGTGGTTCTTCAGCCGCGTCGACCGGGTCGTGAACCGGGGCACCGAGCGCTACCAGCAGACGCTGGGGCGGGCGCTGCGGCGGCCGGCGCTCATGATCGCGCTCTTCCTGGCCGGCCTGGGCCTCACCTGGGTCGTCTTCCGTTTCGTGCCGCGCGCCTTCGTCCCCGACGAGGACCAGGGATACATCATCGTCGCGACCCAGGCTCCGAGCGGGGCCTCCCTCGACTACACCAAGAAGGTCGGCGAGCGGGTCCAGCAGATCGTCCGGCGTCAGGCCGAGGTTGCGACCGTCTTCGCGATCACCGGGTTCAGCTTCTCGGGCGCCGCGCCCAACCGCGGGATCATGTTCGTGAGCTTGAAACCGTTCGCCGAGCGCCACGGACACGAGCACTCGGCCCAGGCGGTGATCGCCCGGCTGCGCGGCGAGCTGGGCCGCATCACCGACGCGATGGTGCTGCCGATCCTGCCGCCCTCGGTCCAGGGGATCGGCGCCTTCGGCGGCTTCCAGTACGTGGTGCAGGACCGGGAGCAGCACAGCCTCGCCGAGCTCGCGGAGGTCACCCAGCGGATGGCTGCCCAGGGCAACGCGTCGCCGGACCTGACCGGGCTCTTCACGAGCTTCACCGCCTCCGATCCGCAGCTGGTGGTCACGATCGACCGCGAGAAGGCCAAGTCGCTCTCGGTTCCCCTCTCGCAGATCACCGACGCCCTCTCGGTCTACATGGGCTCGGCCTACATCAACGATTTCGACTTCGGCAGCCGCTCGTACCGCGTGTACGTGCAGGCGGAGCCGCGCTTCCGCTCGCGACCACGCGATCTCAAGGAGTTCTACGTGCGCTCCGACAGCGGCCGCATGATCCCGCTCGACAACCTGGTGAAGGTCAGCGAGACGGCCACCGCCGGCGTCATCAACCACTACAACCTCTTCCGCTCTGCCGAGATCGACGGCTCGCCGGCTCGCGGCCGGAGCTCGGGCGATGCGATGGCGGCGATGGAGGACCTCGGCCGGCGCGTCCTGCCGGCAGGCTTCGGCTACGAGTGGACGGGGCTCTCGCTCGAGGAGCTTCAGTCGGCGGGCACGGCGGCCATCCTCTTCGGCCTGGGAACCCTGGTCATCTACCTCACCCTGGCGGCGCAGTACGAGAGCTTCGTGCTGCCGTTCACGGTGCTGCTGGCCGTCCCCATGGCCATGCTGGGGGCCCTCGTCGCACAGTGGCTGCGAGGGCTCCAGAACGACGTCTACTGCCAGATCGGCCTGGTGATGCTGGTCGGGCTGGCCTCCAAGAACGCGATCCTGATCGTCGAGTTCGCGGAACAGCTCCGAGAGCGCGGGCTCTCGATCGCCGAGGCGGCGGTCGAGGCAGCACGCATCCGGCTGCGACCGATCCTGATGACCTCCTTCGCCTTCATCCTGGGCGTCGTCCCACTGGTGCTCGCAACCGGGGCTGGCAGCGCCGGCCGTCACTCGGTCGGCACGACCGTCTTCGGCGGGATGATCGCCGCGACCCTGCTGAACCTGGTCTTCATCCCGGTTCTCTACGTGGCGATCGAAACGGGGCGGGAGCGGATGGGCGAGGCGACCCGGCGCTCGACGACTCCTTCGTGATGCGCAGGTTGCCCGGCTAACGCTTCGGCGTCACGAGCCGCGCAGGCCCCGGACAGAATCCCGAGCTGGGCCAGAGCACGAGCGGGCTGGTGCGGGTCTGTGCCAGGTGACAGACCGAGCAGCGCCGGCTGGTCGCCGCCGCCAGGTCCTCGAGACCGGTGGCCTCGCGCCACGCGTGGCGGCGCGCCCTGCCGGGCTGCTGCCTTCGGGCCGACCTCCCGCCGGCGACACGGCCGTCGGCGACCCGCGCGGCCTCCTCCGCGGCGCCAAGGGTCGGGAACGGACCTTGCCAGGCCCGTGGACTCGCCGACTCGGGCGACCAGCACCAGCCGTCGTCGAAACGCGCGCACAGAAGACGCAGGTGGCGCTGCTTCCGCTGCCCGCCCCTCGGCCCAGGCAACCGTTCCACGAGCCGCAGGGAGGACTCCCTGATTCCTTCCGATCCGGACCTCGTCTTCACGGGGCGCATGATACCGCCCCGGGGCCGCGGCGGGCGGGAACAGGCGGCCGCAGCCCGCTTCGATCGCGGCTCCCCGGGGCGGCGGAGGCCCGCGCCGGCCAGGCCACCAATGACGCCCGCCACCAGCGCCATCCAGACGACCTCGGGCGCCCAGAGCCCCCGCAGGTGCAGGAGCTCGTCCAGCGACACCGCGCTCGGTCCGATCGACAGGACGACGAGCGCGACCGCGCTGTAGAGGAAGGGGACCTCGGGCCCGTTCGTCATGGCGAAGAACCCCTTCCCGCGGTGGGCGACGAGGGCGGCGGCGGTCATGACGGCGATCATCAGAGCGGGCCCCACCGGCCCGAGCAGCCCGAGGGCCGTGAGGAGCCCGCTGGTGAACTCGGCCGACCCCAGGCCGAGGGCGAACAGACGCCCGGGTCGGAAGCCGAGCCCCTCCAGGTAGCCGCCCGTGCCTGCGATCCCGTGGCCGCCGAACCAGCCGAACAGCTTCTGCGCGCCGTGCGCGGCCATGGCAAGACCGACGGCGACACGCGCCAACCAGAACAAGACTTCCATGCTGACCACGGTTGCCTCCTTCGCG
This sequence comes from uncultured Acidobacteriota bacterium, assembly GCA_963732935.1. Classification (GTDB taxonomy): domain Bacteria; phylum Acidobacteriota; class Vicinamibacteria; order Fen-336; family Fen-336; genus DATBSL01. Next base: position 155,302 of record CAVTBK010000001.1, read on the forward strand.
GACGGCATCGAATGCTGCCCGTCGCTCTACTCTGACTTGATCCCTCATCAACTATACTTTTGGTAGTAACTTCTGTCAAGGATGTGCTCTATCATGCGGTCGTGCCCGATCCCGGGAAGCCGATCCTCTGCGAGCGGTTTCACAAGGCGAGTGAGCTGGTCGGCCGCCGCTGGACGGGAGCCATCCTGTTCGTGCTGATGGCGGGCCGACGCCGCTTCGCGGAGCTGCGCGGCGCCGTCCCGGGGATCACCGACCGGATGCTCTGCGAGCGCCTGCGTGAGCTGGGGCACGAGGGCCTGGTCGAGAGAACGGTGCTCCCGGCGACGCCCATCCGCGTCGAGTACGCGCTCACGGCGAAGGGCCGCGCGTTGGGCGAGGTCGTGCGCGCCATCACCGCCTGGGCGCACGACTGGCTACCGGGTCCGGCCGTCCCGGAGGCATCGGCTCCTTCGACGCGCCGAGCGAGCACAGGTACGCCTCGGCGGCGGCGCTGAGATCATGATGCCTCCTCCCTGGCGTCACGACGTGAGGACGGCCTGATCAGCCCCGCGGCGGCGCCGGGAGGACGACCTTGATCGCCGGCTGCAGGAGGTCGTGGAACTTGACCGCTTCCTCCGGCTTGCAGTGGCGGTCCACGAGGTTGAACATGCTTGCTTGATGCGGGCCTCGAATGCAGGCACGATGGTTCATTCAGTCCAGTCTGAACAGATGAGGGTCAGGCGCGACGCACGCGCGTGAGTCCGATGCTGGGGCGCGAGCGCGGCCGCATCGATACCGTGTCGCGCCGGCGTACCCGGAGGGGGTGCGAATGAGGCTCGCGGATATCTACCTGGCGCAGCTGGAGCGAGAGGCGGCGGTCTCGAGGCGGGCGCTCGCCCGTGTGCCCGAGGGACGGCAGGACTGGAAGCCGCACGAGAAGTTGATGGCGCTCGGACGGCTGGCAACTCTGGTGGCGACGATGCCCTCCTGGGCCGTCTTCACGATCAGACAGGAGGAGCTGGACATCAACCCGCCCGGCGGATCGAGCTTCCGGCCGCCCACCTGGTCGAAGAACGCCGAGCTGCTCGAGATCCACGAGAAGAGCGTCGCCGACGGTCGTGAGGCCCTGCGTGCCGCCAGCGACGAGCATCTCTCGAAGCCGTGGCGGCTGCTGGCCGGCGGACGCGTCGTGTCGGAGGACCCGCGGCACGTGGTGCTCGCCGACACCTTCACCCACCTCGCCCACCACCGCGGCCAGCTGAGCGTCTACCTGCGTCTCAACGACGTGCCGGTGCCCTCCATCTACGGACCCTCGGCCGACGCCGCGGTCCTCTAGCTCACCTCCTGCCGAACAGGCGGCCCAGCTCCTTCTTGGCCGCCTGGCCGACCACGGCCTTCCCTACCCGGGTGGCGAGGTCCGTCCGCGGTGCCGTGCTGGTGCCGGTCACCGCGAAGTCCACGGTCCAGAAACCGTCGCCGCGCTCCTTGAACGCGGCGCGCAGCTCGCGTGCGGTGACCTTCGCGAAGAGGGGCTGCGCCAGGGCGAGCGTCAGGTTGTAGTTGATGGCCGAGCTGTCGAGGTTGTAGGTCCCGGCGCCGGCGAGCTGAATCTGCTTGCCCTCTAGGCTCACGACCGGCGTCTGCACCCGGCTGCCCGTCATCTTGAACTCGACCCGGCACTGGTCGAAGTCCGGGTTCGCGAGCTCCGGCACCCGCAGCACCGCCGCCAGCAGCGCCAGCACCTTGACGTTCGACAGCTTGCAGTCGGCGATCTCCGCGTGGCCCTTGCCCTTCATGGTCGGCAGGCCGCCCGCGCCCTCGAAGGACGCGCGGGCGGTGAGACTCCCCGTCACGGCGCGGGCGGAGTGCGCCTCCTGGAGCAGGGTGTCGACCGATGCCCCCTTCAGCTCCAGCTCGGCCGTGAAGCGGAACCCCCCGGCGAGGTTCACGTTGACGTCGCCCGTCAGCTCACCGCCGGCCAGCTTGCCCCGGATCGGCGAGAGCACCAGCGTCTGCTTCGAGATCTCGATCGGGGAGGAGATCCCGCGAACGAACATCACGTCCGCCAGGTCCAGGGTGCCGATCGAGGCCCGGCCCGAGCCGTGCAACCCCCCGGCCGTCAGCTCGAGCGAGGAGTCGAGGTCGGCGTTCTCCACCTTCATCAGCGGCACCGGCGTCTGGTCCTTCATCACGATGCTCGCGTCGTGAACGGCGAGCTGCTTCAACTGCAGCTCGATCGGCGAAGCCAACGCGGCACCGCCCCCCGTCGGGCCGCCGGCCGGCGCCGCGGGCGACGCGCCTCTCCCCGGCGAGGCCTGCGTGGGGCCGAGCTTCTCGTAGTTGAAGTTGCCCTTCGCGTCCATTACGAGGTCGACCCGGGGCTTCTCGAGCGCGAGCCGCTGTACCTCGAGGCGGCCGGAGAGGAGCGGCAGCAGCCGGTAGCGCAGGACGAAGGAATCGGCGGTCAGGAAGCTGCCCGGGAAGGGCCGGGGATTGGCGATCACGACACCGGAGAGCGTGACCCCGGAGAAGATGGAGACGTCCATCTTCTCCACCTTCACGTCGGCCCCCACCGTGGCGCGGGCGTGCTGCAGAAGCGTCTGCTTGAACTGCGGCGTGTTGATCGAGTGCAGGAGGTACGCCGCGAAGCCGGCGAGAGCCAGCACCAGGACTACCAGCACGGCACCGCCGACCAGGATGATCTTCTTCACCACGACCCCCTTCTCGCCCTGCGCGGAACGGGCGCCCGTCGGGGTCATGATGGCCGCGCACGCGGAGCACCGCAAGCGCCGCGCCGCGCCGCGGTTCGACAAGCGCCTTGACTCGGGCCGGCCGGTCGGGGAAGCTCGACGACTGGTGTCCTGAACGGGCAGGAGGGTTTCGTATCGTGAGCATCGTCTTCCGTGATCTCATCCGCCGTCGCCTGTCGATCCCAGTCCTGGTCCTCGCGCTGGCCGCCTGGAGCACGGCCGGCTGTCGCAGCGCGGCACCCGCCACCGCGCCTGCCGTCCCGGTGGCGCGGGTGGAGCCCGCGCCGGCCGGGGATCCCGCGCCGGCGCCCACGTCCATCGTGCCGCCATCGGAGGCTCCCGCGGGCCCGCCGCCAGCGGCGCTGCTCGACGCCGGCGCCGCAGACGAGAGGCTGGACGCGGGCTCGGAGCCGGCGGAGGAGGAACCGGAGGCCACGGGCCCGGAACAGGCACAGAAAGAGGCCCTCGACCTGTGCCAGTCGGCGTCCGAGCTGCTCGGCAAGGGCGACCGGGAGCGGGCCATCCAGTCGATCGACCAGGCCTACGAGCGCCTGCTGTCCCTGCCGGACAACGGCGACGACACCTTCCTCCAGGCCCGGGACGACATCCGCCAGCTGATCGCCAAGCTGCTGCGCGAGGCCTACCAGAAGCAGCTGGCGCCGCCGTCGCCGTCCTGGGACCTGGGCGTGCCGATCGTCGACAACGAGCACGTGCGCCGCGAGATCAAGAGCTTCACCACCGTGGAGCGCGACCTCTTCCTCGAGGCGTATCGACGTTCGGGCCGGTACCGCCCGATGATCCTGGCCAAGCTGCAGGCCGCGAACCTGCCCAGCCAGCTCTCCTGGCTGCCGCTGGTCGAGAGCTGGTTTAAGGTACGGGCCTTCTCGCGCGCCGGCGCCATGGGCCTGTGGCAATTCATCGCCTCGACCGGCCTGCGCTACGGGATGACGCGCGACGGCTGGATCGACGAGCGCATGGACCCCGAGAAGTCGACCGATGCGGCGATCGCGTATCTGGCGGCGTTGCACGGCTCCTTCGGGGACTGGCCCAAGGCGCTGGCCGCCTACAACTGCGGCGAGGCGCGCGTGCTCCGTCTGCAGGCGCGCTCCAAGGACCAGTACCTCGACTTCTGGGATCTCTACGAGCAGCTCCCGCTCGAGACGCGCCGCTACGTCCCCCGCTTCATCGCGGCACTGCTGATCATCCAGCACCCGGCGGAGTACGGGATGAACCTGCCGGAGCTCCACCCCCCGGCCGACCACGTGGCCACCATCAAGACCGCGAAGCCGATCGCGCTTTCCGACCTCGAGCAGGCGCTGGGGATCGAGAAGGACACGCTCAAGGATCTCAACCCGGAGCTGCGCTTCGCGGCGACACCGGCGAGGGAATACGACCTGCGCGTCCCCGTCGAGCACGTCGAGCGCGCCTCGGCCCAGATCGCGCAGCTCAAGGAATGGAAGCCGCCGCGCCCGGCGTTCGTCGTCCATCGCGTGCGGCGCGGCCAGACCCTGGGTGCGATCGCCCGGCACTACGGCACCACGATCCGGGCCATCCAGGCCTACAACGGCCTGCGCTCGGTCAATCGTCTCCGCATCGGACAGCGTCTCCGCATCCCGCTCTCGAGGCGGCGCCCTTAGCGCCTCGCGACGGGGCGGCGCTCAGCCCTCCTGCTGTCGCCGCTTCTCTTCCATCTGCCTGGGCGTGAGGTTCTCGCGGCGCGTGGCGAAGGCCCAGGTGTGGCCGAACGGGTCGATCACCTGGCTGTAGCGGTCGCCCCAGAACATGTCACTGGGCTGCTGCCGTACGAGACAGCCGGCTTCCACCGCCCGCTCGAAGGCCGCATCGACGTCTTTCACGTAGAGGAAGAGCGCCCCGGTCGCGACACCGGTCGTGCGGGGCGCCTTGTAGAGCCCCGGCTGCCCCGCCATCGGCGGCATCTCGTCGGACATCATCACGATCGAGTCGCCGATGCGGATCTCCGCATGGGCGATCGTCCCGCCCGGGCCCGGCATCCGGCCGCGCTCCTTGGCCCCCAGCGCGCGGCCGTAGAAGGAGATCGCGCCGGCGCAGTCGTCGAGGACGATGTGCGGCGTGATGGTGTGGTAACCGTCGGGTACCGCCCTCACGCGCTTCGTCCTCGCAGCCCCGGCGGCCGTGCGCCTCGTTCTCGCGGCCCCGGCCTTCTTCCCATGCCCGACCGATCGCGCAGCCTTCCGGCGGCTGACGGTCGTCTTGCTCCGCCCCTTGACGCTCGCCCGGCGAACGCCCACACGTATCCCCTTCTTCGCCATTCGAGAACCTTCCTTGTCTGCAGACGGCGTTTCGACCACGCTACTCCCGGACTCCGCCGCACGTCAATCAACGGACAGGGCACAATCGGCCGGAGCTGCCTTCGTCAACCAATGTGTCGTGTGAGCCAGATCACGGCGGGGCCGACGGGCCGAGCTAGCTTCATAAGGGGACCCCGTCAGCCGCATGGGATCCGATGCGCGCGGGTGAAGCGAGACCGGCGCTACGGGCCGTGACGCTCGCCACGGGCGAGCGCCGTCGGCGTTCTTGGGGGTCGACATCGCGACGAGCCGGGGCGGCCACGAACCAGGCCGCCCGCCGGCACGCCGCCGCGAAGGAGGAGCAGCGATGAAGCTCCGTTGGACCGCCCTGCTAGCAGGAGCCGCTCTGATCGCGACCGTCGCCTTGACTGCAGAGCTGGCGCGAGCGGCCGAGCCGGGTCCGAGCAATCCATTCGTCACCACGGTGACCGCTCGCAGCATCACCGCGCCCGGTCGCATCATCTCCACCAGCGCCACCAAGTTGGTCTTGCGAATAGACGACGGCCACCACCGAATCCCGTTCATGCTCGGTCCCGGAGTCAAAATCGACAAGCTCCGGCGTGGCACCCACGTAGTCGTCCGCTACCATCCCGCCGGGGCCACCGGCCAGATCGCGGACGAGGTGACGGTCGGCTGAGAGCAGTCGGCCGAGGCCGAGGGACGTCGTGATCCCGCCCGCCGGCCGCTAGGCGCCGGCGGGCGGCGTCGTCAGCGAGCTGCCGGCGCTTCGCTGATCCCGCGCAGCAGCGTCCCGCCGGGGTCGTGGAAGTGCTCCCAGTACATCACGCCGCCGAGGCCCTTCCGCCTGACGTAGTCCACCTTGCACCGGTGCGACTCGGGATCGTCGTAGCTTCCCGGCGATCGAGAGCTGGTAGCACTGGCCGCCGGTGCGACCGTCGCGACGGCTCTGCTCGTCGAGCGCTTCGCGCAGCTCCGACAGCAGCAGGGTGAAGTCGCGCGTGTCCTCGGGCCGAAAGACGCTGGACGGGCCCGGGATCGCCGGGTACTCCCAGTCGACGCACCCAGTTGAAGGCGAGGCCATCCTCGACCGTGATGTGATCGAAGTGGAGCGGGGCCGATTCTACGACGGCTCGGGCCGTCGTGGTCCTTCCGGACCATTGACTGGAACGGCGCTCTCCGGGTACCGTGTGGAGGTCATGATGTGCAGGAACCTCCAGCGACCGACGACCTCCCTGCGGGGCTTCGTGTCCGCTCCCGTGGCGGACGCGTTCGTGGTCATTCCGGGACCCGGGGGTGGCGTGACCTAGGCTTTCCAGCCAAGCGACACGCGCACGAGCCCCCGAGAGCCAGCCGGCCTCGGGGGTTTTCGTTTCTGGAGAAGAGGCGGAGCAGCAATGGAAGAACCTGAGTCGAGTCGGGCCCGAGGGAGGGCCAGGCGCTGGACCCACGCCTGGCCGGGCGCCGTCGTGCGCACCTACTGCGAGGCGTACGGGGGTCTTCCCCGCGCCGCGTGGCTGCTGGCGCTGCTGGAGCTCGTCAATCGCAGCGGGATGATGGTCCTCTTCTTCCTGACCCTCTACATGACCCGCCGCCTGGGCTTCTCGCTCGTCGAGGCGGGCTACGTGATGAGCGCCTACGGCGTCGGCTCGATGCTGGGCACCTACTTCGGCGGCCGCCTGTGCGACCGCCTGGGCGCCTACCACGTGCAGAAGCTGAGTTTGGCCTGCTCGGCGGTGCTGTTGGTGAGCCTGCAGCTGCCGCGCAACCCCTGGCTGCTCGCCGCGCTGGTGCTGGCGCTCGCCGCCGTGCAGGACGCTCTCCATCCGGCCAACGCCGCGGCCACGGCGCAGATCTGCGCGCCCGAGCTGCGGGCGAAGGGATTCGCCCTGCACCGGCTCGCCGCCAACCTCGGCATCGGCTTGGGACCGGTGGTCGGCGGCTACCTGGCGTTGTGGGACTATCGGGCGCTCTTCTGGGTCGACGGGCTGACCAGCCTGGCCGCCGCCGCCCTCGCGCTCGTCCTGTTGCCGCACGCCGGTCCGCACGGCGCGCCCGACCTTTCTGCCGCGCGCGGCGCGCGTGCGGCCTGGCGCAACGCCGCGTTCCTCAAGGTGCTGCCGCTCGTGTTCGGCATCGGGCTCGTGTTCGCGCAGATCTTCACGACCTTCCCGATCTACCTGCGCGCGGCGTACAGCCTGCCGGAGAGCGGTGTGGGACGGCTGCTGGCGGTCAACACGGCCCTGATCGTGACGGTCGAGATGCTGCTGATGCACGCGTTGCGGCGGATCCGACCCGAGCGGGTCGTGGCGGTGGGCACGGTCCTGCTCGGCCTGGGCTTCGCCCTGATGCCGTTCGGTTCCAGCGCCGGCTACGCCGCCTTCACCGTGGTCGTCTGGACCTTCGGCGAGATCCTCACGCTGCCGATGCTGCTGTCGCTCGTCACCCTGCGCTCGGACCCCGCGGCGCTCGGCGAGTACCAGGGCTTGACCAGCCTCGCCTTCGCCGCCGCCTCGACGGCCGGCCCGGTACTGGCGACGAGCCTCTACCAGGGGGCCGGGGGCGACAGCGTCTGGTACGCGTGCGGTGCTCTGGGCGCTCTGCTTGGCCTCGGCTTCGCCACTCTCGAGGGAGCCCCGACCGCCGAGCCGAGAGTCGTCGGGGTGCCCGTTTGAGCTGGGATACTTGCGCCGGACCGAGAGCGGTTTCGGGGAAGACCCCCTTGTACTCCCCGCCCTGCCGAGCTTCTCGGCCGGGCTCATCGTGCGTGAGTCGACCGCCCGCTTCCGGCCGGCTGCTGCTGGGTCAGGCAGTGGAGGGTCCCGAAGCCCAGCACGAGGTCGACCGCGTGGATCCCGACCACCGACCGGTCGGAGAACAGCTCGGCCAGGATGCCGAGGGCGATCCGGTCCATCGGGTCGTTGAAGGTCGGCACCAGCACCGCGGCGTTCGCGACGTAGAAGTTGGCGTAGCTCGCGGGCAGGCGCAGCCCCCGGTGGAAGAGCGGCTCGGGCATGGGCAGGGCGACCACCTCGGGCCGGGAGCCGTCCTCGAGCCGCAGGTCCCGCACCCGCTCCCAGTTCTCCGCGAGCGGGCGGTAGTTGCGGTCGCGCGCGCTCGTCTCCCGCACCAGGACGAGCGTCCGGGGACCCACGAAGCGGCAGATGTCGTCGACGTGGCCGTGGGTGTCGTCGCCCGAGATGCCGTGGCCGAGCCAGAGCACGTTCCGGATCCCGAGCCAGCTCCGCAGCGCGGCCTCGAAGCCCGCGCGGCCGAGGCCGGGATTTCTGACCTGCCGGGTCCGCGAGAGGTAGCACTCTTCCGTGGTGAGAAGGGTGCCCCGGCCGTTGACGTCGATCCCGCCGCCCTCCAGAACGAACGGCCGGCGCCCGACCCGCGCGTCGAAGAGCCGCTTGCCAAGGACACGCGCCGCCGTCTCGGGCACGCGCCGGTCGTGCTGCCAGTCGCGGTAGCGTGCCCAGGCGTTGAAGTGCAGGTGCACGATGGCGGTCTCGCCGCCTCCGCCTCGGACGAAGACGGGGCCGCTGTCACGGGTCCAGCCGCGGTTCGTCGGATGGACGACGAAGCGGACGCGCGCGAGCGGAGCACCGGCGCGGGAGAGGTAGCGCCGCGCCAGGGCTGCGTCCCTCCCCGAGTCGACCAGCAGCCGCACCTCCTCGCCGGGAGCGATCTTGCGCACGATCTCGCCGTAGACCCAGCGGATGGCGTCGAGCTTGCCGGGCCAGTCGGTCGGGTGGTGCGGCCAGCCCAGCCAGGTCGCCGCGTGGGGCTCCCACTCGGCGGGCATCGAGAAGCCTAGCTGGGCCGGCGTCGGTTCGAGGGTTCGCGCTCGCTTCATGGGCACGCCATCCTAGCCATCGCCGCCGGCTCACCGCAACACCGCCCGGTTTGGGGTGCGGTCCGCTCACCGCTAGAATCGAGATTCGCCGCTTGTGCCGTCTCTCGGATCAGGAATCGCGCGCTGCCCGCCGGACCAGAAGTGGAGAGGAGCACCATGGCCAAGGCCAAGACCCACCGCCGCTACCGCCAGGACCTTTCGGAGGTCCCGGAGTGGCTCAAGAAGAAGAGGCTGCCCCACCGTGCGAAGTACCTCTCCGGCCAGCGGATCCTGCCCAAGGGCATCACGCGGCAAGGAGAAGCGCGGCCGACCTGATGGACAACGCCTTCCTGGCCTACAACGCCGCCCGGCTGCGCGAGGGCTGCGAGCTGTTCGCCGAGAAGATGCTCGAGCCCGACGTGACCGTCGGCATGAGCCTGCCGGGCGCCCTGACGCCCGCGGGCCTGGGCTGCTCCTGCGATCGTGCCGCTGATCAAGGCCGGCTTCGTCGACTGGATCGTGGCCACCGGCGCGAACCTCTACCACGACCTGCACTTCGCCTTCAACTTCCCGGTGCACGCCGGCAGCCATCTGTTGGACGACACCGAGCTTCGGAACAACGACATCGTGCGCATCTACGACGTCCTGCTGGGCTACTCCGACTGCCTGATGGCCACCGACGAGATCCTCCGCGACATCCTCGTCCAGCCCGAGTTCCAGAAGGAGATGGGCACGGCCGAGCTGCACTACCTGCTCGGCCGCTACGCCGCCGAGTGGGAGCGGAAGGCGGGGCTGAAGGACGTCTCCGTGCTGGCCGCCGCCTACCGCGCCGGCGTGCCCTGCTACACCTCCTCGCCGGGCGACTCGACGATCGGCATGAACGTGGCCGGCGTGGAGCTGCGGGGCAACAAGCTGCGCATCAACCCCTCGATCGACGTCAACGAGACGACCAGCTTCGTGCTGGCCGCCAAGCGGGCCGGCGGCCGGAGCGCGGTCGTGCTCTGGGGCGGCGGCAGCCCGAAGAACTTCATGCTCCAGACCGAGCCGCAGATCCAGGAAGTGCTCCGGATCAAGGAGGTCGGCCAGGACTACTTCCTCCAGGTGACCGACGCGCGTCCCGACACGGGCGGCCTTTCCGGCGCGACGCCGAACGAGGCCGTGAGCTGGGGCAAGGTCGACCCCAACCGCCTGCCCGACGCAGTCGTCTGCTACACCGACACGACGATCGCCCTGCCGATCCTCACGCACTACGCCCTGGCCCGTCACAAGCCGCGCCGGCTCCGCCGCCTGTACGACAAGCGCGGGCCGCTGCTGAAGGCGCTCACCAAGGAGTACTTCAAGTACAACAAGGTGAAGATGCTCGACGGCTCCACCCCGAAGCTCTGAGTGGGCGCCAGCGTGAAGAGAAGCGAGCTGGCACGGATCGCGCGGCAGCACGGCACGCCCGTGGTCGTGATCGACCACGACGTGATCCGACGCAACTACGCGAGCTTCAAGCGCCACCTGCCCAAGGTGCAGGCCTACTACGCGGTCAAGGCCAACCCCGCACCCGAGATCGTGCAGACCCTCTACGACGCCGGCGGCAGCTTCGACGTCGCCTCGATGCCGGAGTTCCTGCTGGTCCACGACCGGATCCGGGGCCTGGCGGCGCGGGAGCGGCAGGACTTCATCTGGGACAAGATCATCTACGCAAACCCGGTCAAGCCCTGGGAGACGCTGGAGGACCTCGACCGCTATCGCCCGCTCGTCACCTACGACAATCGCGCCGAGCTGCTGAAGATCAGGAAGCACGCCCCCAGCGCCGGGCTGATGCTCCGCCTGCGCGTGCCGAACACGGGCTCGATGGTGGAGCTGTCCTCCAAGTTCGGCTGCGACCCCGGCGAGGCCGTGGACCTGGTCGAGGAGGCCTTCCGGATCGGCCTGGTGGTCGAAGGGCTGAGCTTCCACGTCGGCAGCCAGTGCACGAACTTCGAGAACTTCGTCCAGGCGATCAACATGGCAGCGGCCGTCCGCGGCGAGGCCAGGAGCCGCGGACACGACCTCGAGATCCTCGACATCGGGGGCGGGTTCCCGGTGCCCTACGACCGGCACGTCAGGCCCTTCAGCGAGCTCGCCCGCACCATCAACGCCGAGATCAAGCGGCTGTTCCCGAAGGACATCCAGATCCTGGCCGAGCCGGGCCGCTACCTGGTCGCGACCGCTGCCACCTCGGTGGCGAGTGTCATCGGCAAGGCGGTGCGCGACGGGAAGGTCTGCTACTACGTCGACGACAGCGTCTACCACACCTTCTCGGGCATCATCTTCGACCACTGCGCGTACCACCTGAAGGCGTTCAAGGCCGGCAGGACCGAGATCTCCGCGGTCTTCGGACAGACCTGCGACGGGCTCGACACCATCTCCCAGTCGGAGCGGCTGCCGGCGCTGGAGGTCGGCGACCTCGTCTATTCCGAGAACATCGGCGCCTACAGCAACGCGTCGGCGACCTGGTTCAACGGCTTCCCGCCGGCGAAGGTCGTGCACGTCAACCGATAGCTCCGGAGATGCGCGCACGTATCCTCGCGGCGGCCTTCGGCAACAACCAGCGGGCAGAGCCTCGCCGGAGGCCCCCTCGCGCCGCCCCCCGCCTGGGGGCGTTTCGATTCGACCAGAGGAGGATGATCCAGTGAGCTTCAAGACCGTGATGCGGCTGTGCCTGATCGCGGCGATGGCCGCGGTGTCCGTTCCCGCCTGGGCCGCCGAGGCGCCCGCGAAGATCAAGGCGGAGAAGGTCAGCTCGCGGATCCGGTGGCTGCAGACCCCGCTCGCCAACGTCGTCTTGTTCATCGGCGAGGACGGTCTCCTGGTCGTCGACTCGGGCCAGCCCGAGGACGGGGCGGCGGTCGCGGCCAAGATCGCGTCTCTCAGCCCGAAGCCGGTCGTCTATCTGGTCAACACGCACTATCACTTCGACCACACGGGCGGCAACCTGGCCGTCGCGCGCGGCGGAACCATCGTCGCCTCGGCCACCTGCCAGCGCTCGATGCTCGCGAGCCTGAAGCCGGACCAGAAGCCCGAGGACGTGGGCGTGCCGCAGGAGACCTTCGGCACGGGCCGGGGGCTGCGCGTGGGCGAGCGGATGGTCAAGCTGCTGCAGTTCGGACCCGGGCACACTGCGGGCGACACGGTCGTCGTCTTCGAGGGCGAGAAGGTGATCGCGGCCGGCGACCTCTTCTTCAACGGCATGCCACCCTACATCGACGTCAAGGACGGCTCCGACACCGCCAACTGGGTGAAGACGATCGACACGCTGGCCCGGCGCTATCCCGACTTCAAGGTGATCCCCGGGCACGGCCCGGTCACCAACATGAAGGCCTGGCTGCGCTTCGCCGCCTACCTGACGGCGCTCCGCGAGAAGGTCGCCGCGGCGATCGCCGCGGGTCAGACGCGCGAACAGGCGGTCGCCTCTGTGAAGCTCGACGAGTTCCCGCAGGTCAAGGACATCCCCAACATGCTGACCAAGGCGCAGGACGTCGGCTGGGTCTACGACGAGATGAAGCGCCCGCAGTAGCAGGCGCGGCGTCAGACCGGGATCGACTCGACCAGCGGCCGTGAGCGGTGCGCCACCGCGCGCTCCACGGCCGCTCTCACCTCGGGATGCTCGTCGAGTAGCCGCTCGAAGTCGCGCTTGGGCAGGGCCAGGAGCACCGTCGGCTGCAGGGTCCGCGTGGTCGCGGCACGGGGTGCGCCGGGAAGCAGGGCCAGCTCCCCGAAGAAATCCCCATCCGCCAGCACGGCGAGGGAACGCTCGCTCGGACCGCTCCCGCTCACCACCTCCACCTTGCCGCGCGCGATCACGAAGAAACGGTCGCCCGGGTCGCCCTCGTAGAAGACGGTCTGCCCGGCGTCGTAGAGCTCGACCGCCAGCCGGCTCGCCACCATCTCGCGCGCGGCAGCCGGAAGCTCCGCGAAGATGGGCACCGCGGCGAGCCGCGCCGGATCGAGCCGCGCCTGGCGTCCGTCCTCGCTCACCTCGATCCCGCTCTGCTTCTCCAGCAGCTCCGCGTAAAGCCCCTGGCGGGCGAGCAGCTCCTCGTGGCGGCCCTGCTCCACGACCCGGCCGGCCTCGAGCACGACGATCCGGTCGGCGCTCCGCGCCGAGGCCAGCCGGTGCGTGACCAGGACGACCATGCGCCCCGCCGCCAGCCGGTCGAGCGTCGCGTTGATCGCGGACTCGGTGGCGGGGTCGAGCGCCGAGGTAGCCTCGTCGAGCACGATCACGGCCGGATCCCGCAGCACCGCCCGAGCGATCGCGATGCGCTGGCGCTGCCCGCCGGACAGACGCCCGCCCACCTCGCCCACCTGCGTGTCGTAGCCCTCGGGCAGGGCCAGGATCGCGTCGTGGATCTCGGCGGCGCGGGCCGCTGCCTCGATCTCGTCGGGGCGCGCGTCGAGGCGACCGAGCGCGATGTTCTCGCGGATCGTGCCGGCGAACAGGAAGCTCTCCTGGAAGACCGCCGCCACCTGCGCGTGCCAGGAGTCCAGGCGCACCTCGCGCAGGTCCCGGCCGTCCGCCGAGACGCGCCCGGCCTGCGGGTCGTAGAAGCGCAGCAGCAGCTGGAGCACCGTGCTCTTGCCCGAGCCGCTGCGGCCGACGAAGGCGACGCGCTGGCCGGGGCCGATCTCGAAGCTCACGTGGTCGAGCGCCGGACGCCCGTCTCCGTACGCGAAGCTCACGTCGTCGAAGACGATCGGCCCGCTCACCCGGCCGAGGGTGGCGGCCTGGGGTCGGTCGGCGACGCTCACCGGCTCGTCCAGCAGCTCGCCGATGCGCTGGAGCCCTCCGGTCGAGGCGATCAGGCTGGGCACCACCTTCTTGGTGAGGTCGTAGGCGTCCTTGCTCACCACAGCGTGCAGGCTGATGAAGGCGACCAGGGATCCCGTCGAGAGCTTCCCGCTCATGGCCAGGTAGGCCCCGACCCCGAGCACGACCACCTGCACCACCAGGACACCCTGGCTGGAGGCGCTGCCCACCAGCTCCGCGGTGAACTCGGCGCGCACGAAGCGCCGCCGCACCTCCTCGAGCTGCGCCTGGAAGCGGTCCCGGAGCCAGCCCACCAGGCCGAAGACCTTGACCACCGGCTGCGCGCGCACCGATTCCTGCACCAGGCTGGCGAGGCTCGCCTCCTGCCGCTTGAGGGCGTAGCGGGCGCCCGCCGCGCCCCTTCCGAAGACGCGCGTGCCTAGCCCCGCCACCGGCATGCCGAAGAACATCACCAGCGCCAGCCGCCAGTCGATCGCGAAGGCGACCGGGAGGTTGATCAGGAGGCCGAGCATCGCGATCACGGCGTCGACGATGCGCGTGGTGAGGCTCTTCTGGATGTCCGTGAGGTCGGAGGTGAAGCGGGCCACCACGTCACCGCTGCGAACCTGGGCGTAGTAGCCGATCGAGAGCTTCTGCAGGTGCTCGAACATGCGCAGCCGGATTCCGTTGAGGATCGCGGCCGCGATCGAGGCGCCGAGATAGTCGGCCAGCAGCACCGCGGCCGCCGAGAGCAGGAAGCCACCCGCCAGCAGCGCGAGCACGTTCACGAGCACCGACCAGTCGTGCCCGAGCAGGCCACGGTCGACGATCAGGCGCTGGCTGTACGCGAAGAAGGCCTTGTAGGCCTGGGGCAGGGCCAGCGCCGCGAGCAGTACCAGGCCCCGCTTCCTGTGGGGACGCCAGTAGCGGAGCGCGTGGGCGAGCGCGTCCCGCACGCCCAGGGTCCGGCTCAGGGATCCGTCACTCGCCTTGCCCACGGCACCTCTCCGAGCCCGCACGGCCCCGTCGGGCGCCGCGGGCCGCAGGGTAGCATCGCGGGCGGTGGGGTCCAAGCCGACCGCGGGCGAGCGCCCGCGGTCGGCGAGCGACAGCAGTCGGCGACGGCGCTCAGTCCTCGCGCTCGCACTCCGCGGAGATGTGCGCGAAGTCGGCCTTCGGGTAGTCGCGGGTCACGATCTCGGTCCAGACGCTGATCTGGTCCTTCTCCACGTCTCCGCTGACGGTGTCGGTCCGGCTGTCTTTCGCCAGCAGCTCCTTGTCCTTCGAGTAGACCTTCACCTTGATCGTCACCTTGCGCGTGTGCTTGCCCTCGTTGCCGAGCTTGAAGATCCAGCGCAGCTTGGAGGTCTCGTGCTTGTGGTGGCGGGCCTTGTGAACCTCGTGCTCGGAGGGCGCCCCCTCGACCTTGACCGAGCGGAGCTCGACCTTTCCGCACTGCAGGCCGACGTGCGCCGAGTCGTGCCTCGGGACCTTGATGGTGACGCTGCCCTCGGCGTCCCGGCTCGACGCGGCCGCCGGGGTGGGGCCAGCCAGGGCGGCGAGGCAAAGGGAGGTCGCGGCGAAGGCGAGAAGAGCGTAGTCGGCACGTCGCATGGCGGTCCACTCCTTCCAAAGGTGCAGCTGAAGACGGCGCCCGAGGGAATGCAACAGACGAGATTCGATGAGGGGCGTTCGCGTCGATGATGGGAGCGTCAGACGCATCGTGGCGGACAACAGTCTCAATCCGCCTACAAGCTACGGTGCCGGACGAGGCCCGTCAAGCGGGCACGGATTCCGGGTCCTTCCGACCCGCCCTACAATCGGCTCCAGCACCGCCCGCGCCTCCGCGCCGCGCGCGCGCGCCATCAGCCAGCGCGGGCAGGCCCTCGGCAGCTTCACCCACTGGTGGCGGCGATCATCTCCTGGACCTTCCCCGTGATCGCCCAGGCCTCGGGCGGCCACGCCTTCGCCTTCTGCGCGGCGATGATGGTGCTGCAGCTCGTCTGGGTGGCTACTCGAGGGCGTAGACGTTGCCGTCCGTGCTCCCGAAGTACACGACACCGTTCGCGACGCTCGGCGAGGAGAGGATGGCGCCTAGGCGGAAGAGCCGCTCCCCGGCGCAGTAGCTCTCCTCGAAGAAGCCTGAGCTGCCGAAGGCGGTCGGGCTCAGCCGCCCGTCGGGCCCGATCATGCCGAGGGCGTTCTCGCGGCCGGCCTCGGTCTGGAACTCCCAGGCGGGCGCTCCGGTCCGGGCGTCGAGGGCGTAGAGCTTCCCGTTGAGCGCACCAAAGTAGGCCATGCCGTCGACGGTGAGCGCCGGCGAGGAGAAGATCAGGAACTTCGCGTCGAAGTGGAAGCGCTCCTGACCCGTGGCGAGGTCCACTGCCCGGAAGATGCCCGGGATGGGATTGCCGACGTAGGCGAGGCCCCCCTCAATCGCGGGCGAGGTGTTGATCCAGGAGGGCTTGGTCCGGAACCGCCATTTCTCCTGCCCGCTCGCGGCGTCGAGGGCGTAGAGGTGGCCGTCGCGGCAGCCGAAGTAGACGACCCCGTCCACGACCGCAGGCGATGACTGGATGCCGACCTGGTTGAAGTTCACCTCGTCCTCGCCCGTCTTGAAGCGCCACTTCTCGCGCCCGCTGGCCGCGTCGATCGCGTAGAGGAAGGTGTCCCAGCTCCCGACGAAGACCGTGCCGTCGACGACCGCGGGCGAGGAGTGCACGACGTTCCCGGTCGCGAACTTCCAGCGGACCTGGCCCGTCTGGGCGTCGACCGCATAGACGTTCCCATCGCCGCTTCCGAAGTAGACGTAGCGGCCCACCACCGTGGGCGAGGAGAGGAAGAAGTCCCAGAAGTCCGGGATCGTCTGGGCGCGCGGCCTGCCGCCGTGCAGGCCCTTGGCCTCGAACTTCCGCTCGCCGGGAAGGTCGAGCTTCCAGCGCAGGGTCCCGCTGGCCGCATCGAGGGCGTAGAAGACCCCGTCGTAGCTTTCGAAGAAGACCGTGCCCTCCGCCACCGCCGGAGAGGAGCGCACCAGGCCCCCGGTGGCGAACGCCCACTTCTTCTCCCCGTTCGCGGCGTCGATCGCATAGAGGTTCGTGTCGTCGCTGCCCACGTACAGGACGCCGTCCGCGAGGGCTGGCGACGAGACGACGGCGGCACCGGTCCGGAAGGTCCACTTGACACCTTTGAGCTGGCGCGGGCCCTGGCCCTGGTAGACGCCCGTGTGGGCGGGATCGCCGCGGAACATCTGCTGTGCGGAGGCGGCTGCGGGCAGGAGCAGGGCGAGCGAGATGAGACGGAGCGTTCGGCGCACGAGAGACCTCCTCAGGTGCGGCGCCCCTCCCCGGCCGGGCGTCGCGTGATCCCGGGTGCAAGGCACCCCGGGCTGTTGTTCCCTCCCGAGCGGCCGGGGTTACGGCCGCGCCGGCGGCGCGACGGCGTCGGCCTCAGGGTTGTCGCCGCTCCGGGTCTCGTGGGATCCTGCCCGAGTCATCTTTGATTTCCGAGGTGCCCCAATGGCCTGCGATCCCCTGGAGCTGAAGCACGTCCCCCTGTTCGCGCTCCTCGACGAGGAGGAGACCGCCGTCCTGGCCGGCCAGGTCGAGCTCAGACGGTTCGCTCCCCGCCAACGCATCTACAAGACGGGCGACCCCGGCATGCGCGCCTATGTCGTGATCGCCGGCCGGGTTCGCGTCTCGACGACGGACGAAGACGCCCAGGAGGTCGTAGTCGACGAGCCGGGGCACGGCGAGTTCTTCGGCTTCGCGTCGATGCTCGAGCAGACGCCGCACCAGACGGAGGCGATCGCCGTCGAGGAGACCACCTGCCTGGAGGTGGACCGCAACGACATCGCCACCCTGCTCCAACGCAAGCCGCTCGCAGGGATGGACATGCTGACGGTGCTGGGCCGGCAGTTCCACAACACCCAGCAGCTGATCCGGATGCGCGCCAGCCGCCACCCGAACGACGTGATCGAGACCCAGGCGACCTTCGGGGAGCGGGTCGCGGATCACGTCGCCCGCTTCGGGGGCTCCTGGTCCTTCATCATCCTGTTCGGCGTCGTGCTGAGCGTCTACACGCTGGTCAACGTGCGCCTGCGCGGGGAGGCGTGGGACCCCTACCCCTTCATCCTGCTCAACCTGTTCCTGTCGATGCTGGCCGCCATCCAGGCGCCGGTCATCATGATGAGCCAGAACCGCCAGGACACGAAGGATCGCCTGCGGGGCGAGCTCGACTACGAGGTGAACCGCCGGGCCGCTGCCGACGTGCAGGGCCTCGCCCGCAAGCTCAACTCTCTCGCCGAGCACGTCGACGACCTCGAGGACCTGCTGCGCGCGGCGCCCGCAGCGGCCCAGACGCCCGGGAGCGCGAGCCGGCCCGACTAGGGGCGCTCCTGGAGTAGCCTTCCGTCATGATCATCGCCCAGCTCGTCCTCGGCGCCCTCCTCGGCGGTGGCGCCTCCGGGAGTTCCATGGAGAACGCGGTCGTTCCACCTTCGGACCCGCGCATCGGCGTCATGGGCCGCGTCGACCGGGAGGATCCCGCACGCGTGCGGATGGGATACCCGAGTGTCACCTGGCGCCTGCGTTTCCAGGGCGGCTCGCTCGCGATGCGCGCCAGCAGCGACACCGGCAACAGTTCCCTGGACGTCTTCGTCGACGGCGGTGAGCCCCGGGTCGTCCACCTGGCGAAGGGCACGAGCGAGATCCCGCTGGCGGACGGCGCGGGCGACGCCCCCCACACCGTCGAGGTCGTGCACCGCACCGAGACCTGGATGGGGGTCATAGGCGTGCGAGGCTTCGTGCTGGGCAAGGGCGGCAGCCTGCTCCCTGCCGACCCCTTCCCGCGCCGGCGCATGCTCTTCGTCGGGGACTCCGTGACCTGCGGCGAGCGGATCGACCGCCAGCCGGGCGAGACCGAGCCCTTCGCGTCCTCGAACGGCTACCTCTCCTACGGGATGCTGCTGGCGCGCCGCCTCGGCGACCCGCGCCTGCACCTCGCCTTCTCCCGCCACTATCCGGGCGACGCCGAGAACGCCCACCCCACCCGCGAGCAGCACGCGGCCATGGCCCGCGACCTCGCGCCGGTGATCCGCGAGGCGGCGGGCTGGTAGGAGAGAGGTGAACATGAACCGACGGCTGCCGCTCGCGCTCTCCCTGGTCGCGCTTCTCGCCGGCGCACCCACCTTCGCCGGCAAGCGTGCCTTCGGCATCGAGGACCTCTACCGCGTCCAGGTCCCGTCTCAGCTTTCGGTCTCCCCCGACGGCCGGGAGGTTCTCTACTCCCTCGCGACCACCGACCTGCCTCGGGCCAAGAAGGAGACCCACGTCTGGTCGGCGGCGATCGACGGCTCCGACCAGAGACAGATCACCTTCAGCGAGAAGAGCGAGAGCGCACCTCGTTTCTCTCCCGACGGCAAGTGGATCGCCTTCCTCAGCACGCGGACCGGGGAGGCGAACCTCTACCTGATGGCGAGCCGCGGAGGCGAGGCGCGCGCGCTCACCAAGCTCTCCTCCGCGGTGTCCGATCCGGTCTGGTCGCCGGACGGGAAGTGGATCGCCTTCTCGACGGACGTGTATCCCGAGTGCGGCGCCGACGACGCCTGCAACAAGAAGATCCGCGAGCGCTGGCACGACGGCCCGCTCAAGGCCCACCTGGCCGACGCCCTGCTCTACCGGCATTGGACGTCCTGGAAGGACGGCACTCGGACACACGTCTTGCTGGTGAGCGTCCCGGACGGCGAGTTGCACGACCTGACGCCCGGCGACCAGGACTCACCGCCCTTCCAGCTGGGCGGCGGACCCCTGCAGTACGCCTTCTCCCCCGACGCCAAGGAACTGGCCTTCGGCTCCAAGCGGGTCTTGGACCCTGCCTCCTCGACCAACGACGACCTCTTCCTGCTGGCCCTGGACGAGCCTGATGCCCAGCCCCGGAACGTCACGGCCGCCAACCCGGCTTTCGACGGCAACCCGCGCTACTCGCCCGACGGTCGCCTCCTCGCCTACCGCAGCCAGAAGCAGCCCGGCTACGAGTCCGACCGCTTCCGGCTGGCGGTCTACGATCGCGGCACGGGCGTCTCCCGGATCGTCACGGAGTCGTTCCCTGACTGGGTCGAGGACTTCCGCTGGGCGAAGGACTCGCGGTCGCTCGTGTTCCGGGCGGACGTCGCCGGCGACACGCCTCTCTTTCGCGTCGACCTCGCCAGCGGGAGGATCACCCGCCTGCTGACTGACGCGCAGATCGACGACTTCGAGCTCGTGGGCGATCGACGAGCGGTCGTCGTCTCCCGTGCGGTCGACCGGCCTCCCGAACTGTACCTGGCCTCCCTCGGGGACTCGGCGGCACCCGTGGCCCTTACCCACCACAACGACGCCCTGTCGGACGCGGTCGACCTGCGGCCGGCCGAGCGTCTCCAGGTCGCGGGCGCGCGAGGGGCGACCATCGACGTCTTCCTGGTCAAGCCGCACGGCTTCGACCCCTCCCGCAAGTACCCGCTCATCCTGAACGCCCACGGTGGGCCCCAGTACCAGTGGACCGATGCCTTCAGGGGAGACTGGCAGGTGTATCCGGGCGCCGGCTACCTGGTCGCCTTCGCCAACCCGCATGGCTCGACGGGATACGGGCAGGCTTTCACCGCCGAGATCTCCGGGGACTGGGGCGGTGCCGTCTTCCAGGACCTGATGAAGGTGACCGACGCCCTGGCGAAGCTCCCCTACGTCGACGCGGACCGGATGGGGGCGATGGGCTGGTCCTACGGCGGCTACATGATGGACTGGTTCCTCGGCCACACCACACGCTTCAAGGCGATCGCCTCCATGATGGGGGTCTACGACCTGCGCTCGTTCTACGGCGCGACCGAGGAGCTCTGGTTCCCGGAGTGGGACCTGCGCGGCGAGCCGTGGACCTCTCCTCTCTACGAGAAGTGGTCGCCCTCCGGCCACGTGCCGGCCTTCCACACGCCGACGCTCGTGATCACCGGCGAGCGCGACTTCCGGGTGCCCTACACCCAGTCGCTGCAGCTCTTCACGGCACTCCAGAAGATGGGGGTGCCGTCGCGCCTGATCGTCTACTCGGAGGCGGGGCACTGGCCGAGCTGGTACGAGATGGCCCTCTACTACACGGCGCACCTGGAGTGGTTCGCGAAGTACCTTGGGGGCGCACCACCGCCCTGGTCGACCGAGGCCTTCCTGCGCAACGCGGTCTTCGACAAGGAGACCGGCAAGCGCCGGGAGGCCGAGTCCCGCTAGTCTGTCGGGCTCACCGAGCCGCGCTCGGGAACGGCGGCGGCCTCGCGACGGCGAGCGCGAAGGAGCAGCCACTGGGCGAGCATCCAGGCCCCGACCATGGCGGCGATCACCGCCGGGTTCGGCGGCTGGTGCATGCTGGAGCCCATCGGCAGGTAGCGCTGCTGCGAGAAGAAGAGGGCCTGCAGCGCCACGGCCACGAGCAGCACGGCCGGGGGCGGGAGAAGGGTCTTCTCCGCGAAGCGGCGCAGCGACAGGAGCGCCGCGGGCAGCACCACCGGTAGCGTGTAGGCGAGCTCGCGCTCGGTGTTGTTGGCCGGCAGGAGGAGGCCGTAGAAGAAGACGACGAAGAAGAGCGCCTCCGGGTGGCGGCGGGCCAGCCCCAGCAGCCAGCGCGGGAAGAGCAGCACGAGAGGGAAGAAGACGCCCAACGACCCGATCGTGAGCAGGTACGGCTGCTCGCTCCCGTAGCGCAGGCGCAGCGCCAGGTTGTCCCGGATGTCGGCAATCAGGCTGTCCGGCCGGTCCGGGATGATCCCCATCCGCAACCCTACCAGCACCAGGGTCGGGAGGACCGCGACCGAGGCGGTGGCACGGAGGGCCGCCCAGAGACCCGCGCCCCGCCGCAGGAGGCGCAGGAAGAGATAGGGGTAGACGACCACGTAGCTCTCGCGCACGAAGGCCGCCAGGATGCTCACGGGATGGAGCAGCAGGCGGCGCTCGCGGCGGATCAGCAGCAGGGCGAGCGCGATCAGGAAGAGGCAGGGCGCGTCGGTCATCCAGTACTGGTACTCGTACCAGCGCACGGCCCCCTGAGTGAGGCCGAGCAGGGCGAGCCCGGCCAGGCGCGGCGGACGCTCGAAGCCGATGTCCCTGAGGTAGATCCAGGTCGTGAGCAGGAAGCCGAACAGGAAGACGTTCGTGACCAGCCAGAAGGAGAGGTTCTCGGTGAGGCCGCAGCGCTCGAGCCCACGCACGATCGTCGGCACGAAGACGCGCCAGGCGTAGGTACCCTCGCGCGCGAGGGGGCTCCGGCGCTCCGGGTCGCGGGACATCTGGATGTAGCGCCACTGGTCCGTCTCCTTCACCTGCTTCGCCTTGTGCAGGAAGCCGAGGTTCGCGGAGACGTGGAGCACGTTCACGGCCAGCACCAGCAACGCCACCAGCGCCCCGAGCCGCGCATCCCGGAAGCGGTCGCTCACCGGCGGATGATATAGGCTTCCCCGGTGCCGAGCGACCTGGACCTGAGCGTCGTCATCCCCGCCCACCAGGAGGGTCCGAACCTCGCCCTCCTGCTGCCGCAGCTCCGGCAGGTCCTGGATGACCTCGTCTTGCGCAGCGAGGTGCTGGTCGTCGTGCGCGAGGCGGACCCGGAGACGGAGCGGGCGGCCGCAGGGGCGGCGACCGTGGTGTGCCAAACGGAGCCCGGTTACGGCGGCGCGCTGCGGACGGGCTTCTCGCTCGCTCGCGGCCGCCACGTGCTGACGATGGACGCCGACCTCTCCCATCCTCCCACCTTCGTGACGGACCTCTGGCGCGAGCGCGACCGGGCCGAGGTCCTGATCGCCTCCCGCTACGTGCCGGGCGGAGCTGCCGAGATGCCCCTCGCCCGCGCGGCGCTCAGCCGCGTCCTCAACCTCTTCTTCGCGCTCGGCCTCGCCGTGCCTCTGCGCGACCTCTCGAGCGGGTTCCGGCTCTATCGGGCCGGAGCCATCGGAGCCGAGGCGGTGGCGGCCAGGGACTTCGACGTGCTGCCGGAGATCGTGATCCGCGCCTACAAGAAGGGATGGCGTGTCGCAGAGGTGCCGTTCCGCTACCAGCCGCGCGTCCACGGCTCCTCGAACGCGCGGATCATCCCCTTCGGCTTCGCCTACCTCGCCACCTTCCGCCGGCTCTTCGCGCTCAGGAACTCGGTCGTCGCCGCCGACTACGAGGACCGCGCGTTCGACAGCTGGATCCCCCTGCAGCGCTACTGGCAGAGGCGAAGGCGGCGGCTGGTCACCGCTCTCGTCGGCGACACCGGCCGGGCGCTGGACGTCGGCTGCGGCTCGAGCCGGATCCTGGCCGCCCTGCCCCCCGGCAGCGTGGGTGTCGACATCCTGGCCGAGAAGCTTCGCCGCGCGCGGCGCCTCGAGCGGCCGCTGGCGCGGGCGTCGGCCCTGTCGTTGCCCTTCGCGGAGGGGACCTTCGCCTGCGTCGTGGCCTCGCAGCTCGTCGAGCTGCTGCCCCGCGACGCGGGCCTCCTCGAGGAGCTGCTGCGCGTCCTCGCTCCGGGCGGGCGGCTGGTCGTCGCGACCTCGGACTACGGCCGCTGGCTGTGGGTGATGCTGAGCCGCCTCTACTCGCGCCTGGTGCCCGACGCCTGGACCACCCCCCACTGCGCGCGCTACACGAGCGGCGAGCTGGTGGCGGCGCTGGCAGGTAGGGGCGCCCGGCTCGAGGCCTCCCACTCCATCCTCGGCGCGGAGCGGGTGATGGCGTTCCGGAAGGGCTGAGGACGCCGGTCAGGCGAGAGCCGCGATCGCCTTCAGCCGCTCGATGATCGGCAGGTGCCGAGTGCAGGCCTGCTCGCACTGGCCGCACTCGTTGCAGCGCGAGGCGAGGGCGGGAGACAGTGACCAGTGCCACTTGAGCCGCTCCAGGGCCGGCCGTTCGCTCCCGTACAGCTTCAGGTGGTTGAAGGCGTCCATCAGCTGCGGGACCGGCACGCCCTCGGGGCAGTCGTCGCAGTACTGGCAGCTCGTGCACAGCTCGTGGAAGGCGCCGTCGACCGCGGCGCGCACGCGCGCAACGTGCGCCTCATCGACGCCTTCGAAGGCCGCGACCGCGGCCAGGGCCTCCCGGACCTCGCTCACGTCCGCGAACCCGACCAGGGTGGTGGTGATGTCGGGGTGCGACCACAGGAAGTGGAGCGCAGCCTCGACGACACCTTGCTCGGGCCGCCTCTTCACGAACTCGAACAGCCCCGGGTTCTGCGGGATCAATCCCCCGCCCAGCGGGTTCATCACCACACAGCCCAGACCGCGCCTCCGAATGGCCTGGAACGCCTTTTCGCGGGCCGCCGCGTTGTAGGCCGAGTAGCCGAAGAGAACGCCCTCGAACCCCTCCTCCTCGAGCAGTTCCTCGATCTCGTCGCCGATCAGGTGGGAGGACACCACCACGTGCCGGATGAGCCCCTCCTCGCGCAGCCGGCGGAAGCTGTCGAGGACGCCGTCGCGCTTGCGCGCCTGCCAGCCCTCGGGCGTCAGGATGCACCAGACGTGGTAGAAGTCGATCGTCTCGACGTCGAGCCGTCGCAGCTGGGCCTCGATCTCCTTGCGGATGCCCGCCTCGGTCGACTGCGTCGTCTTGGTGGACGAGTAGTAGGGAAGCCTCAGCCGGCGCAGCTCGCGCAGGCCCTCGCCCAGCACCTCTTCCCCTTTGATCCCGAAGTAGGCGGGCGCCGTGTCGAAGAAGTTGACCCCGCCCCGGGCGGCCTCGACCATGGTCGCCACGCAGGCGTCCCGGTCCGCGATGTTCCGGAAGCGCATGCCACCGAACCCGAGGATGGAGCAGTTCTTGCCGGTCTTTCCATAGGGCCTGTAGAGCATTGGCGATCCCCTCCGTGCGCGCGGCGCAAAGTCGTTATGGTACTGCCTCGCGCGCCACGTCCGTCGCCGCGCAGGCCGGCGCCACGCCTGCCCGACACCGCGAGCCGGCGCGTCGTCTAGACTGTCCGATGGAAGCTGCCGCGGGCATGCTGCTCCAGGATGGCGCGCATCGCCCCGGCCGGCTGGTGGGAAGGAGGACTGGGCGATGAGCCGGTCTTGCCAGGGCTACCGCGCCCGGGTGCCGCTGGATCTGAGACTCGTGGGTCGCGAAACGGGGGGAATCGATGGACGAGAGCGTGGACGGCGCCATCCGGGTACTCCGACTGGTGACGGGCAGCATGGCGGCCGGCGTCCTGGTGTTCATGGGAGTCGCCCTGTTCACCAAGGACGCACTCGCGATCGAGACTCGAGGGGAGCTGGCGACCGTCCTGCACGCCGCGCTCGCGCTCGTAGCCGCCGGCTGCGCCGCCGCCTACCCACGGATCTCCAGGGTGGCTCTCAGGACCGCAGCTTCGGGCATCGCGAGTGAGCAGCAGGCGGGGGACCCCGCAGAGGTCGCCCTCACCGCGTACCGACAGCTGTCGATCCTCCGATCCGCCCTGATCGAGGGGCCGGCGTTCTTCGCGGTCCTGGTGTACGTGCTGACCGGCAGCGAGGTCGCCCTGGCGGCGGCAGCCATCGGGGTCGCGCTCCTGATCGCCATCCTGCCCTCGCGTTCGGGGCTCGAGCGTTTCCTCGACCGGGCGAGGAGCGAGGGTCTCGTTCTGTGAGCGGAAGACAGGCTGCCGGGAGCGTCGGCGCGAAGAGACGCGGCTCGAGCGGAGACGAGCCGTGAAGGCCGGCGTCGTCCTGCTCGGTCTCGTTCTCCTGTTCCCGTTGGGCGAGCTCAGCCTCGCGATGCTCCGGCGGGCGCGGACAGGAATCGCGCGCCACGCCGACGAGGGATCGACGCGCCTCCTCTGGCTCGTCATCCTGTGCAGCGTGGCGGCGGCGGTCGGCAGCCTGTGGATTCCGGGTATCGCGCTTCCCGGTCCACGTCGGGTTCAGGGCGGGGTTGCGATCGCGTTGCTGGCGACGGGACTGGCAGTGCGCTGGTTCGCGATTGCCACCCTGGGACGGTTCTTCACCGTCGACGTGGCCATCCATCAGGAGCACGTGCTCGTCAGCAACGGCCCCTACCGGTATGTCCGGCATCCTTCTTATGCGGGCCTGCTCCTGGCCTTCGCAGGCCTGGGGGTGTTCTTCGGCACCTGGATCGCGGTGGGCGCGCTGACGGTGCCGATCACCGCGGCCTTCCTGGGGCGCATCCGGCGGGAGGAGGCGGCACTGCGTGAGGGCCTCGGCGCCCCGTACCTCGCCTACTGTGCGCGAACCAAGCGGCTGTTTCCGGGCGTCTACTAGACGTGGCAGCCGGCACGAGGGTTCCGCTATCATCGCGCCGGGCTCGCGCGAGGCTGGCGGCGCGCGGCCCGAGGTGGGACGCGGGTGAGCAGGCGAGGCATTCTTGCCGTGATCGGAACCGGACTGCTCTTGGGCTGCGCCGGTCGGGGCAAGGAGACCCTGGCGCCACGCGTCCAGGCGCGAAGGGTCGAGTCGGCTCCGTCCCCGGGCGAGCCACGCGCGCCCGGGCCTGCGCCGGCCGAGCCGATCCCGGCCGGGACGACGTCCGACAGGATGCCGCCGGCGAAGCCATCGGCCGGGAGCGTGACGCCGACGGAGCCCGGGCAGAGATACGACCTCGCCCCGATTCCGGCTCACATCACGGAGCCGGAGTACCCGGAAGAGGCGCGCCGGCGCGGGCTTCACGGTACGGTCGTGGTGGAGTTCCTCATCGACGCGTCCGGCCGCGTGTCGAGGGCGCGGGTGGTGCAGTCCATTCCGGAGCTGGACGGGGCGGCCCTCGACTGCGTCAGGACCTGGCGATTCAAGCCGGCGCTGCGCGGTGGCAAGCCGATCGCGACTACTGCGCGTGCGCCGCTGAGGTTCTGATGGCAGCGTCGGCGAAGGGCGCGCGCGGTACGATGGGCGGCCGGGGCCCGGAGACGGGTACTGAGGGAGGCGCGGACGGCATGACGAAGCGAGAGCAGACGATCCTCGAGGGGCTCTACGTCTGGACCGCCACCCTCCTGGTCGCCCACCAGATCGACTCGGCGTACTGGCAGGAGTGGAACCTGTTCGGCATGCCCGGCGGCATCCAGCCGTTCGTGCTGATCAACGTGGCCCTGATCCTGCCGTTCCTGTACGGTCTCGTCCGGCTGGTGAAGACGCCGCGGGTGGGCGCCCGTTTCGCTCTCGTCCTCGCCGCCGTGGGCGTGGGTGCCTTCGCCATCCACACCTGGTTCTTCGTCCTCGGCCGGCCGGAGTTCCGGGTCCCGGTGAGCATCGCCGTCCTGACGGCCGCCCTCGCGACCTCCCTCGCCCTCGGCTGGCGGAGCCTCGAGGTTCTCAGGAGGCCTGCCGAACCGCCGGGCCGGTGAGGCGGTCGGACGCGAAGGCCCGGAGTGCAGACGTTTCTCGAGGAGCTTCCATGACACTGACACGACTCCAGAAGCTGGGCGGTCTCGCTCTCATCGTCGGCTCGGTTCTCTTCGCCGCCTATGCCGCGCTCTGGCCGGCGCTGCTGCCGGTCGACCAGATCGCACACGACTTCTCGCGTCTGGTCCTCGCCCCGGCCTGGGGCGGACTCGCCGCGATCGCCTTCGCGGGTGTCGTCCTGATGATGTTCGGTTTCGCCGCGGTCTATTCGCGGCTATTCGAGAGCGCCGGCGTAGTCGGCCTCCTGGGCTTCGTCACGATCGAGCTCGCGTACCTCCTCCAGGCCTGCAAGGTGACCTGGGAGCTGTTCCTCTATCCGATCCTGGCCCGGGATCCCTCCGCGGTGGCGCTGCTGCGGGACGGGGTCCTGCGCCACCATCCCCTCGTGCTGGCGTTCCGCTTCGGCGCCAGCGCCACCATCTTCGTGGGCATCGTCCTCTTCTGCCTCACGCTCGTGCGCTCGAAGGCATTCCCGCGAGCGGGGGGGGTGCTCGTCTTCGTGGGGGCCCTCGTCTACGCGCTGGGGCCCCTCCTCTCGGCGCTGGTCGCGATCGCCGGCATCCTGGTGCTGGCGCTCGGGTGCCTGCTGCTGGGCCTCCGGCTGATGCGCCCGGCGGCGGCCCCGACTCCCGGCGACTGATCGACTCGCGATCCCTGACCGGCTGTGGCGAGAGCGCTCGAGCCCCGCTGCCAGGCGGCCGTCTCCGGCAGGTGCCGGGTTTCGTGATAGGTATGCCCCGATGAGCGGCGAGACAGAGCGTGACGACCCGGCCTCGGTCGTCGGGGTCGGGCGAGCTCCCGCCTTCCTCGAGGTCGTCGAGCAGGCGCGCGACCTCTCGCGGATCCCGCGGCCGATCCTGATCCGAGGCGAGCGGGGCACCGGCAAGGAGCTGCTCGCCCGCTTCATCCACACGGCGAGCCCGCGGCGTGACGAGCCGTACCTGATCGTGAACTGCGGCGCTTTCCAGGACGAGCTTCTGGTCTCCCACCTCTTCGGACACGAGAGAGGCGCCTTCACCGGCGCGACCGAGCAACGGGTGGGCGTCTTCGAGCGGGCGGACCACGGCACGCTCTTCCTCGACGAGATCGCCAACCTGAGCCGTCAGGCCCAGGCACGCCTGCACCGGGTGGTCGAGTACCAGACCTTCCAGCGGGTGGGAGGTGCCACACCGATCAAGGTCGACGTGCGGCTGATCGCCGCGACCAATGCCGACCTCGGCGCCCTGATCGAGCGAGGCGAGTTCATGCCCGACCTCTACGACCGCCTGCGCTTCGCCGAGATCTTCCTTCCGCCCCTGCGCGAGCGGCGGGAGGACGTGCCCCTCCTGATCGAGCACTTCGTGGCAAGGCTCCAGGACGAGCTGCCCGACCTGGGCGCGGCCAGGTTCACGGATGCGGCGATCGAGGAGCTGACGACCTACGACTGGCCCGGCAACATCCGCGAGCTCAAGAACGTCATCGAGCGGCTCTACGTGTGCGACCGCGACCGTACCATCCAGGCCTCGGAGCTGCCGCTCGAGGTCACGACCACGGAGCCGATCCGGGGGAGCTTCTCGCAGCGGGTGCGCGCCTTCGAGAAGACGTTGCTGCTGACGGCGCTCAAGGACGCGAAGGGCAACCAGCGGGAGGCGGCCCGACAGCTCGGGATGAGCTACGACCAGTTCCGCCACTACTATCGCAAGTACGACCTCGGCGAGCTGATCCGCTAGGGCTCTTCCCGCGGGGAACCCGGGTCGGCCGGCGCCCGACTTGGCGTCCCACGCCAAGGGACCGGCCTCCGGCGCCAACTCCGGCGCCACTTCGCACGACTTTTCAACGATTTACGGCTGGCACCGCACATGCAGTCTCACGCCCGCGGAGGCAGGGGAGCTACCCAGCCTCCCCCCTTCACCAAAGAGGGCAACGACGGAGGAAGAGATGGGACTGGCCGATCAGGTCGGCGGATCGCACCGCGCGGACCTCAACCACTTGCTCGCCGGGAAGGATTCGTCCGACGAGGGGCTCGGGACGCTGGCGCTCGAGATGGAGAAGGCCGCGTTTCAGCTGAGGCGAGAGACCGCGACCGCGGTGGCGCGCCAGCAACGGATCCGGGAGCAGACGCTCGCCGCCCGGGCGCTCGCCGAGGCGGTGGAGCGCCGGGCGACGCGCGCGCTCGAGAGGGGCGACTCGATCCTGGCGCGGCAGATCCTCGCCCGGGAGATGTGCACCCTCAAGTCCCACGAGGCGCTCGAGCAGGAGCTGGCCGACGCGGACCGCTGGGTGAGCCAGCTGTTGGACCGCGTGGTGCGCACGGAGGACCACGCCCGCCTCCTCTGGCGCCGGAAGCAGGAGGTCGAGAAGGGAGGCCGCGGATGCTGACGCTCTAC
This sequence comes from uncultured Acidobacteriota bacterium, assembly GCA_963732935.1. Taxonomy (GTDB): domain Bacteria; phylum Acidobacteriota; class Vicinamibacteria; order Fen-336; family Fen-336; genus DATBSL01. The sequence goes on from CAVTBK010000001.1 coordinate 184,675, forward strand.
CTGGTGTGTCTCGTCTTCGGAGGCGTCTTCCTGGGGTTGTCGCTGTTCGGCGGCGCAGACGGCCACGCGGACGCCCCCGGCGAGGTCGATCTCTCGACCGACGTCGACGTGTCCGGAGACATGGGTCTGGCGGCAACCCACGCCGACCTGTCCGGCCACCTGGACGCGCCTGGAGACCCGGACGTCGGCCACGCGAGCGGCGGCGAGGGCGACGGCTCGAGCCAGGGGGAGGGCCTGCTGGCGGCGGTGCGCTACCTGAGTCTCCGTAACCTGATCTTCTTCACCGCCTTCTTCGGGCTGACCGGCACGCTGCTGACGCTCTTCGAGGCCGCCCGCCTGCCGACGCTGGTCGCGGCGCTCGGCTTCGGCGGCGCGGCGGGGCTCGCCATCGACCGCACCATGGCCTACCTCCGGCGCAGCGAGTCGGGCGCCCTCCCCAGCCTGAGCGCGCTCGGGGGGGCGCGAGCGCGAGTGCTGGTCGGCATCGACGCGACGCACGCCGGGAAGGTCGTCGTCCTGACGCAGGAGCAGACGCAGCAGATCGTCGCCCGAAGGCACCAGAAGGCGGCGGTCGATCGCTTCGCGGCGGGCGACACGGTCGTGATCGTCCGGTTCCAGGACGGGGTGGCCCTGGTGGCCGAGCCCACGTTCCTGGCCTGAGGCAGGAAGGGAAGGAGGGTCGTGATGAACATCGTGATCGTGCTGGCCGGTGTCGCCTTCGTGCTGGTGTTCACGCTCGTCAGCTTCGTGAGCCGGTTCCTGCTGATCTGCCAGCCCAACGAGGTGATCGTGCTCTCGGGCCGGAGGCGCCGGCTCGCGGACGGGACCGAGGTCGGCTACCGGATCATCCGGGGCGGCCGGGCGCTACGCATCCCGGTGATGGAGCGTGCCGCGCGGCTGAGCCTGGAGACGATCCCGCTCAACCTGACGGTGCAGAACGCCTACTCCCTCGGCGGCATCCCGCTGCGGGTCGACGCCGTGGCGAACGTGAAGGTCGCCTCGGCCGAGCCCCTGCTGGGCAACGCCGTCGAGCGCTTTCTCGACAAGGGGATGAGCGAGGTGCACCAGATCGCCAAGGAGACCCTGGAGGGCAACCTGCGGGGCGTGCTGGCGACACTCACGCCCGAGGAGGTCAACGAGGACCGGCTGAAGTTCGCGCAGAGCCTGATCGAGGAGGCCGACCAGGACCTCGGTCAGCTGGGGCTGAAGCTCGACACGCTCAAGATCCAGAACGTCTCGGACGACGTCGGCTACCTCGACTCGATCGGGCGCAAGAAGACGGCCGAGGTGCTCTCGGCGGCCCGCCGGGCCGAGGCCGAGCGCCAGGCCGAGGCCGAGGAGGCGGAGGCCGAGTCAAAGCGCCGCGGCGACGTCGCCCGGGCGAAGGCAGCCCAGGCGATCGAGATCGAGGCGACCAACCTGCGCGTGAAGAAGGCCGAGCTCGAGAAGACGGCCGTCGTGAAGGAGCAGGAGGCGCTCGTGGCGGGCGAGAAGGCGAGGGCCAGGTTCGAACAGGAGACCGAGCAGGAGCGGATCGTCCTGCAACAGAAGCGGCTGATGGCCGAGGTGATCGAGCCGGCGCGCGCAAAGCGCGAGGCCATGGAGCTCGAGGCGAAGGGCGCGGCGGCCTCGATCGTCGAGGACGGACAGGCGAAGGTGCGGGTGCTGAAGGAGATGATCGAGACCTACCAGGGCGCGGCCGGCGAGGGCGAGAAGGTCTTCATGCTCAACATGCTGCCCGAGATCATCCGGGAGCTGGCGCAGACCGTCGACAAGGTCACGGTCGACCGGGTGAGCGTCATCGACTCCGGGGGCAACGGCAGCGGGTCCGGGCTCGGCCGCTTCGTGACGCAGTTCCCGGCCGCCGTCATCTCGCTCTCGGAGCAGATCGAGAACGCGACGGGAGTCGACATCCTGAGCGCCTTCAACTCCTCCGGCCCCCGCAACGGCCGCGGATCCGGGCACGAGGAGCTCGAGACCGCGGCGCCGGCCCGGTAGCGGCGGCGGGGAGACCCGAGGACCGAAGGCGCCGTCTGCGCTCGCCAGGGCAGGCGGCGCCTTCGCGTCAGCCGGGGATGAATCCCCGCCGCGCGGCGTCCTCGATCAGCTCGTGCACGTGTTCCCAGAGCGCGGGCGAGCCGGAGGCGATCCGCTCGTTGATGGCGAGGATCTGCTGCTTGCGGATCCCGTGCTCCTGCCAGGCCTTGCCCCCGGCGGCGTGGTTCAGGATCACCGCCACCAGACGGTCGATCGCCCGCGCGTAGCGCGCCTCGGGAGTCGCGCACGCCTCGAACTCGTGCCAGAGCGCGAGCAGCTCACGAGCCTGGTCCTCCGGGAGCAGCCCGAAGAGGCGCTCGGCGGCACGCTCCTCCCGCTCGGCCTGATCCCGCTTGGCCGCCTCGTCGTAGATGAAGGTGTCGCCCGCGTCGATCTCCACGACGTCGTGGACGAGCGCCATCCGAACCACTCGCGCCACGTCCACCGGCGCGGCCGCGTGCTCCGCGAGCAGGAGCGCCGCCACCGCGAAGGACCACGAGTGCTCGGCGTCGTTCTCGCGCCGCGAGCCGTCGGCTAGGTGGTTGCGGCGAAAGACCGACTTCAACTTGTCCAGCTCGAGCAGGAACGCCATCTGCCGTTGGAGTCGCTGCATGGGCAGAGGATACGCGAGCCGGCACCCGCCCGCGAGAAGCAAACGCCGGGCCTCCGGCAGCGCCGAAGGCCCGGCCACGAAACCGCGGAGTGCTCGAACGAGATCTACTGGAAAGCGGCCTTGCCGTCGTCGAGCACGCCCTGCGCGTCGGCGGCGTCACCGAAGCCCGTGATCTGGATATTCCCACTCGGGCCCTTGTACTTCTCGAACCAGGTCTGCAGGATGTTCTCGATCCCGGGGAAGTCGGCCGCGAGCGCGCTGAAGTCGTTGTAGGCGGAGAAGTCGCTGCCCTGCACGACCCCGATCAGCTTGTCGTCGACCTCGCCGTCGTCGATCATGTGCATGACGCCGATCAGCTTGACCGGCAGGACGAGGCCCCGCCGCTCGAATTTGCCGAGGGTCAGCATGTCCAGCGAGTCGCCGTCGCCGCCCATCGTGCGCGGTATGTTCCCGTAATTCACGGGGTAGCCGAGGTACTTGATAACCCTGGGCACACCGTTCTTGAACTCCCAGCACATCTTGCCGGTTTCCTCGTTGACCTCGAACTTGTCGTTCGTGCCCGCAGGGATCTCGATGACGGTGTTGACGGTTCCGTCGGCGTTCTGCGCCTTGTAGTCGAGGAAGAAGTTGAGGTGCCTGTGGCGGAGGGACACTACGCAGTAGTCCCGGACGACGAAACCCGGAGCCAGGACGTACTGGTCCTGGTCGGACTTGTCACAGGCCTGGACGGTGCTCGGGCGCTCGACGGACCCAAGGAGCAGCACCAGGAAGGCGACGCCTAGGATTCGGATTCTCACGATCGATCCCCCTCTCTGTTCGGCTCAATGGCTCCGCAACTGAGCCCTCTCTTGGCACGGGGCCGTCCGTCGTGGACGCCCCAACAAGGGAAGGGAGCCTCTTCCCGACAGACTCCGATCCCCAACCCGGGATTGCGCTCGGCGCGGCTCGGCATGTCCATCATTTCTCTGTCGTCGCAATCCGTCGCCGAACCCCACGCAACCTCAGTGGGGAAACGGATCATCGCAGGCGGCGAGCGGACGAAATGTGTCACAGGACACATCATACCGCCGGTCGGACGGTTGGCGCACATTGTTGCGCTCGGTGAGATCGGCGGACCAGAAGTCCACAGTCCTTCATCTCGGACAGCTCCCGGCGCAACCGCGAGAGGAGCACGTGACCCGGTGGTACCGGGTCACGTGCTTCGAGAAGCCTCAGAAGCCGACGCTGGCAAGGGCCTTCAGCTCCGTGAAGCCCTGACCCTTGAACCGCGTGTTGTTCGCACCTGCCTTCACCGTGTCCAGGTCTGCTCTCAGGAACAGGGCCTTCAGGATCCGCACGTTGACCCCGTAGATGAAGTACTGGGCGTTGTCGCCCGTGACGCTGGCATCGGGATCGAGCCACTCGTAGCGGAAGTAGGGCGTGAAGCGCTCGCGGAAGGTGTAGTAGGCCATGGCGCTCAGCGCGCTCCGGTTCTGCTTCGCCGCCTGCGAGGGATCGATGCTCCCGCGGACGTACTCGAACTCGAAGCCGAGGTCGAAGGGCACCCACTGGAGCTGGGCGCCGTAGCTCAGGAGACGCGTGCGTCCGCCAGTGTCCTCGCCGTTGTCGTCGTATTCGGTGAGCTTGTCGGTGTAGAGCGAGGCACCGACCGTGATCTTCTGCGTGGGGTGAACCCTGACGCGAGCCGTGACGGCCTTGGACTTGTTGTTGTCTTCCTCGAAGGGGTTGGTGGCGCTCTGCTCACCGTTGCTCAGCTGGACGACGTAGTCGAGGTTCACCGACGAGAAGTGAGCGTTGCCCAGCACCGCGAGTCCCGCCTGCCAGCGCGGATAGAAGCGGATGGCGCTGCCGAACGAGTCGTTCTTGTTCGTGGCGAAAGGCTCCTTGACCGAGAGGAAGGCCGGCTTGGCGGCGTGGATCTCGTTGTAGATGCCGAAGGCCGTGAGCATCTTGCCGCCCCGCACCTTGAGCCAGTCCTTGGCGGTCACCTCGGCAAACGCGTATTCCATCGCGACATTGCCACGCCCGTCCTCGGTCGCCGGACCGTGCTCCCACGAGAGGTCGGTGGAAACGCGCAGGCGCTCGGAGGGCGTGAAGTTGAAGACGAGGTCGAGCTCGTCCGCGTCGAAGGAGGCGTTCGGGTCACCCTTGCCCTTGTCGCCAAAGCGGTTCTCGAACTCGAATGCGGTGTAGCCGTTCAAGCGGAACATGTCAGAGATCTGGGCGCGGGCGATCGTCGGCGAGAGGAGAAGGACGGCGAGGAGGCACGCCTGCGGAACGCGGAGTGTCATTGGGCTCCTCCCGTGACCGTCAGGGCCTTGACCCCGGAGGGCAGGCTCGTGGATGCGGAGACGTATCCGATGGCTCCCGGATTCGCTCGCACGAATTCGAGCACCGCGGCGTCGGAGCCGCGCACCGGTGGGGGTATCTCCCGACCCGAGTAGGTCTCGCGCAGCCAGTACTCCTGCACCTGCCCGGAGGACTTGCCGAGCACGGCACGAGAGAACTGCGCGCGGACCGGGGCTTCGAACGATTGGTCGATCGGCTCGACCGGGGTTCCGTTGTCCCAGCGCTTCACGGTCTTCATGAAGATCCTGGCGAGGTCGGCGGTCGCGATCGACGACACGGGGTTGGATTCGTTCGCAACTACGGTATAGCCGCGAGTGTCCCCGAGCGCGACGGCGACTACCGACAGCAAGGCCAGGCTGAACGCTGGGAGGGCGAACGCCGAGCGCATCGGTTCACCTCCGTCCACCACGCTAAGGGCGCGCCGCAATGGCGCGACCTCCGTGAGCGCTCGGGAGGATATTCGGGTAACGGTTCACCTGTCAAGGTCGGTAGACTGATTTCGTATCCTTGCTGTGCACTTGCGGCCGGGGGACAGCACCAGGGAGTGCTTCGCCAGTAGGCATTCTATCGGCGAGGCGGAGCCCCGCTTCGCACTCGAACGAAACGACTTGGGGCGGCCCGCCGGGCCTCTCACACCCCCGACAGGAACAGGCGGTAGGCCTCGTTGTCCTGTTCGGCGACGCTCTCGTAGCCGAGCCGGTCGAGGAAGCCGCGCAGCTCCGGCAGGTCGGCCTCGGGCACCTCGAAGGCGCACAGCACCCGGCCGAAGTCGGCGCCGTGGTTGCGGTAGTGGAAGAGGCTGATGTTGAAGCGGCCTCCGAGCGTGTCCAGGAACTGCAGGAGCGCCCCCGGCCGCTCCGGGAACTCGAAGCGGAAGAGCCGCTCGTTCCGGGCGCCGGAGGCGCGCCCGCCGACCATGTGGCGCACGTGCAGCTTGGCCATCTCGTCGTCGCTCAGGTCGACCGTCGGGTAGCCGCGGCGGCGGAGCTTCTCCGCGATCCCGGCGGCGTCGCCGCGCGAGGCGGTCTTGAGGCCGACGAAGATGTGCGCCTCGCTGCGACCCGCCAACCGGTAGTTGAACTCGGTCACGACGCGCGGGCCGATCGCGCCGCAGAACTCGCGGAAGGCCCCGGGGCGCTCCGGGATGGTGACCCCCAGCAGCGCCTCGCGCGCCTCGCCCAGCTCGGCGCGCTCGGAGACGAAGCGCAGCCGGTCGAAGTTCATGTTGGCCCCGGAGAGGATCGCCGCCAGACGCTTGCCGGAGCCTCCCCGCTGCGCCGTCCAGGCCTTGAGGCCGGCCACGGCGAGCGCTCCGGCCGGTTCGGTGACGCTGCGGGTCTCGTCGAACACGTCCTTGATCGCGGCGCAGATCTCGTCGTTCGTCACGCGGACGACCTCGTCGGCGACGCGCTGGGCCCAGCGGAAGGTGAGCTCTCCGACCTGGCGCACCGCGACCCCGTCGGCGAAGATCCCGACGTGCTCGAGGCGCACGCGCGAGCCGACCGCGAGCGAGCGGTGCATGGCGTCCGCCTCGAAGGGCTCGACGCCGACCACCGCGACCTCGGGCAGGAGCGCCTTCAGGTAGCCGCCTACCCCGGCGAGCAGCCCGCCGCCGCCGACCGGGACGAAGACGGCGTCGAGCCGCCCGTGCGACTGCCGGACGATCTCCTCGCCCACGGTGCCCTGGCCGGCGATCACCAGCGGGTCGTCGAAGGGATGCACGAAGGTGAGTCCCTGCTCCCGCGCCAGGCGATCGCAGTGCTCCTGGGCGTCCGAGTAGCTGTCGCCGGCCAGCACCACCTCGGCACCCATCGCCTCGACCGCCTCGACCTTGATCTCCGGGGTCGTCCTCGGCATCACGATGAGCGCCCGCAGGCCGAGGTGCCGCGCCGAGTAGGCGACGCCCTGCGCGTGGTTGCCGGCGCTCGCGGTGACGACCCCGCGGCGGCGCTCCTCGTCCGTGAGCTGGGCGATCTTGTTGTAGGCACCGCGCAGCTTGAAGCTGAAGACGGGTTGCAGGTCCTCGCGCTTGAGCAGGACGGCCGCCCCCAAGCGGCGGGAGAGGCGTGGGGCGTCCTCGAGGGGTGTCTCGCGGGCGACGTCGTAGACGCGACTGGTCAGGACGTCGTGCAGCAGCGAGCGGTGGCCGTCCGTGTCGGGCATGACCGACTAGGCTAGGCCCGGCTTGCGGGGTCGTCAATTTGGCCGGGTTCTCCCGGCCGGGTCCTCGATGAGCCGCCCGTCGCGTGTTGTGGCCGGCACATCGACAGTGTCCCGCGCACATCACCTCGCCACCCCGTTGCCTCGCCAGGCCCGCTGCAAGTCCCGTCGGGCGAACCTCATCCTGTCGTCTCCCGCCTGCTCGCCTGACGGCACGCGGGATGCAACCTGGCCGGGTGACGCCGATCAGGAGGTGCCTTCCTTGGGTTCACGTCATCCCCGCCGTTCACTTGCGGCGCCACATCTCGCGCTCTGCGGCGTGCTGATGCTGCCGGCGTCCCTGCGTTGCGAGGCGGCCCCTCCGGCACCGGCCGTCGACGAGGAGGGGGCCCCTCCGGCACCGGCTGGCGAGAAGAAGGCAGGCCAGAGCCGTTTCCGCCGCCAGGCGTACTTCCTCGAGGTGGGTCTCACGCGTGAGATCTCCGCCCGCTGCGATCTTCGCGAGGCATTGCGCTACACGCCTGTCGGCGCCTGGCAGCCGGGTCTCTTCTGCACCCTGCGGCGTGCGCGGGGAGAGGGACGCGGCGAGTGGCGGCTGGACGGCGGCGTGAGCGCGGGCACCGGCTCGACTGGCGAGTGGCTGCTGGGGCCGCGCCTGCGCTTCCCCTCCGGCCGGCTTGCCGAGCTGGGGATCCAGGGCCACGCGCTCACGGACACCAGCGACGCGTGGCGGACAGGGCGGCTGCAGTCGTCGCTCTCGTTCGCCCTCCAGAATCGTCCCGACGACGAGCTCTACCGGCGCACGGGGCTCGTCGCCTTCGCCACGGCACTGCCCGCCGAGCGGCTGCTGCTGGGCGCCGAGTACCACCTCGACGAGTACGGATCCCTCGCGACGCTCGACGAGGTCGGGACGCTGCCCGGCGACGAGGAGGTCGCGTTTCGGAACCCCGCTATCGAACCCGGTCGCATGGGATCCGTCGTGCTGCGCGTGGAATGGACCTCGGCGCCGATCGCCCGCGAGCGGATCGGGGACCTCTGGCGCCACCCCGAAGTCCCGCTCCTGGCGGATCAGCCGCGCGCAGGCCGCTTCAGCTTCCGTACCGCGAGCAGCCTGGAGGTCGCAAGGCCCGAGCTGGGAGGGGAACGGGCGCTCTCCTTCACGCGGCTGGTGAGTGATCAAGTGCTGATCGCCAACCGCGGCCTGCTGCGCGGGTTGAAGCTGCGCCTGCGGCTGGCGGGCTCCTGGGACGCCCCAGCTCAGAAACAGGAGGCGCTCGGCGGCTGGAGCGCGCTGCGCGGGTTCCCCTTCAAGGGTCACCGCGGGAGCTTTTCGCTGTTGGGCGTCGCCGAGTACCGGCGCGGTCATGCCGCGGCGTTCGTGGACATGGGCGGCGTGCGCGAGCCGGCGGGCTGGAGCGGCCTTCTGGCCAGCGTGGGCGTGCGCGCATTCCTCTGGCGCGATCTCAATCTCAGCGTGGCCTGGCAGGCGAACGGTCCGGCGCGAGGGGCCTTCCCCTCCGCGCGGATCCTGCTGAGCGAAGGTTGGTGAAAGGAGGCGAGGTGGTCATGCATCGGCACCCTACGAGAGCGGCCCTGGCCGCGGTCTTGTTGCTGGCGGCGGGCTGCGCCCGGCAGGAGAACACGCGGCTCGGCGGCTTCCCGTCGTTCGTCAAGGACCCGAGCGACCGGCCGGTGCTGGAGTCGGGCACGGCCGGCTGGCCGAGCTTCATCGCCGACCCTTCGATCATCGCCGACACGGAGGGGTACCACCTCTTCTACACGGCCCTCTTCTGCCGCCGGACGGACGGGAGCCTCTTCTTCTCCTACGACCCGGAGCACCCGCAGGACTGCGGCCTGACAGGGGCGCGCGGGGCGACGGCCTACGCCTTCTCGAGCGACGGCGGCCTGAGCTGGCGCTTCCGCCCGACGCCGGTGGTCACGAGCGGAGAGGAGGCCTGGAACGACGGCGACATCGAGACCCCGTTCGCCTTCCGCGAGGGAGACCGTCTCTCGGTCGTCTATTGCGCCCTGGGCTCGGCCGGGGGCGGCAGCCTCCGGTATCGCTATCAGCTCGGCGTAGCGACGCTCGACCTGGGCGGCCGGTCGATCCGCGAGGCCCTGCTGGACACCGACCTCGCCCTCGAGCACCGGAGGGAACCGCTGGTGGCCGAGGATCGGACGGTCCCCTACGGCATCAATAACGCGCAGGAGCCCAGCGTGGTGGTGAGGGACGAGCGGTTCGAGCTGTTCTTCGTGAGCCTGGGCCTGGCCAAGCCGGACCAGGACGTCACCGCGCCAGGGCAGGAGGTCTCGGTCGCTCTGCGCCGTGCGGTCTTCGATCCGACCTGGGCCGAGGTCGAGCCCCCGAGCGCGCCGCTGCTGACCGGCTCCTCGGCGAACATCACGGAGGTGCGCTACTTCGACGGCCGCTATCACCTGTTCGCGACCACGACCGAGCTGGACGACCACGAGAACGACTTCGTCACCTACAGCTCCTCGGGCGACGGGATCCACTTCACGGCGCCGACCACGATCCTCTGGCGTGGGCCGGAGCCCGGGTTCGACGACTGGGGCCTGATGGCTCCGACCGTGGTGACGGAGCCGTCTGAGGTCCGGGTCTTCTACACGGCCTGGCAGAGGCAGGACCAGCACTGCCAGCTGACGGGCGCGGGGGGGCGCCTCGGCATGCCCCAGGAGAGCCGGCCGGCCAAGGCCCGCTGCCTCTACCCGACCCTCGCCCGTGCCGTCTCGCGGCGGGCAGGCGACACCGAGCGGTTCGTCTCCGACGCTCCCACCGCCCCGGCGGCCCCGCCCGGCGCCCCGCGGTAGCGGGTGTCGAGCGGGGCACCAGGGCGAAGGCCTCGAGGCTCGGTTCAGCGACCCACGGTCGTCTCGGCCGCGGCCGCTCGCGCGTCGACCGGGGTGGCGCGACCGCTCCCGTCGACGCGCGCGGGCATCGTCGCCACCTCGAAGCTCTCCTTCCACTCGTCCTTGGCCCCGGCGACGCGGTCACCGACCACGAGCGTGGTCTCGTACTCCCCGTCCGCCGGCCCGCCGACCGGGAGCGCGATCAGCTGCCGCAGCCGGCCGTCGGCATCGACGACCACGGCGTCGACCGTCACCAGCTCGACTTGGCTGGGGAAGACGGCCGGCTCCTCGGATCCCTCCGCGGGCAGCGCCGGCACGGCGCCGAGCAGGCCGGCGATGCACAGGGCGCCGATGCCCGCCCAAGCCGTGCGGCCCAGGGGGCCTCGCTCCCCGCGGGGACGGACCGAACCGCTCAGTAGCCGAGCTGGCCGATGATGTCCTTGAGGGCGGCTGCGGAGGCGGCGAGCCGCGCCCGCTCGGTTTCGTCGAGCGAGACGGGGAGCAGTTCGCGAATCCCCTCGCGTCCCACTACGGCGGGCAGGCTCAGGCACACGTCGCTCACGCCCAGGAAGCCTTCGATGTAGCTCGAGACGGTGAGGACGCTCTTCTCGTCGTCCAGGATCGCCTCGACGATGCGCGCCACCGACAGCGCGACGGCGTAGAAGGTCGCCCCCTTGCGCCGGATGACCTCCTTGCCGGCCGCTACCACGGCCTGGTGGATGCGCGCCCGGCCGGCCTCGTCCAGGGGCGCGCGCCCGGGCGGCGCGTAGCGGGTGAGCGGGATCTGGGCGAGGCTCGCCATGCTCCACACCGGCACCGAGGAGTCTCCGTGCTCGCCGATCACGTAGGCGTGGATGTTGCGCGGGTCGATCCCGAACTCCTGTCCGAGCAGGTAGCGCATACGCGAGGAGTCGAGGGAGGTGCCGGAGCCGATGATCCGGGTGGGCGGCGCGGCGAGGCGCTTCACCGCCACGTAGGTGAGCACGTCCATGGGGTTCGAGACCACGATCACGACCGCGCCCCGGTAGTGGGGCGCGATGCCGGCCAGGACCTCCTCCATGATGGCCGCGTTGCCCCGCGCCAGGTCGAGGCGCGACTCCCCCGGCCGGCGCGCGCGCCCGGCGGTGATGGCGATGACGTCGGCGTCGGCGACGCCCTCGTAGCCCTCGGCGCGGATCTCTACGTTGTCGAGGTAGGAGGCGCCGTGGGCGAGGTCCAGCGCCTCGCCCTCCGCCTTGTCGCGGTTGACGTCGATGAGAGCGATCCGGCTCGCCGTGTCGTGGAGCAGGAGCGTGTAGGCGAGCGTCGCCCCGACGTTGCCGGCGCCGATGATCGCGACCTTCATGGATTCCCCCTCACCGATACCGACGCAGACGCGACGCGGCTCCCGCTAGCGCAGAGGGAACTCCCGCCAGGGGAACAGCTCCTGGGGGTCGACCTTGCGGCCGAGCCGCAGCAGGACGGGCTTCATCAGATCGAGCCGCTGGTGACGCACGCCCAGCTCGTCGAGCCGCCTCGACAGCCGTCCCGCCGCGGTGCGGTTGACGGCCACGAAGGCCGCCTCGGGCGCGACCTCGACCCGCCGCCTGGCGTCGAAGAAGTACTCGGTCGTGGTGGGGCCGAGCTTCGACGAGCAGAGCACGCGCTCGCGCGAGATGAAGTTGATGCGGGTGGCGAGATGGAAGTCCGTGTAGCAGTAGCGCACGCCCTCCGCCTCCAGCCGCGCCACGAAGGCGCGCCAGCGGAAATCCGAACGGAGCGTGGGCGGCACCTGAGCGGCCGAGGCGAGCGCCGAGCCGGCGATCAGCACGAAGAGCAACACCCTGCGCTTCCCCGTCCCGAAGCCGTAGGCCATCAGCGCCGGCAACACCGACATCACCGTGAGCAGGTAGCGGGGATTGCCGGGCACGTGCCGGGCGGCGGCGGCCACGACCGCGACGTTCACCAGCACGAACAGGAGCACGACACCGAGCGGCTTCGAGCGGCCCCGGAGCGCCAGGCGCGCCACCATCACGAACGAGACGAGGGCGACGGCGACGCCGAGCCAGCCGAGCACCAGCAGCGCGCGGTCGAGTCCTCGGCCGTAGCCGATGTCGTAGCCCATCAGCACGGGAGCGTTCTCGCTCACCATGCCCAGCAGCCGCGAGCCGAGGCCGGCGACCAGCCGCGCTGCACCTGGCTCACTCCCCTGGGCCAGGCCCGGCACGAAGTACTCGAAGGACTGCCAGTCGTGGGCGGCGTTCCAAAGCAGAGCCGGGGCGGCGCCCAGCACGAGGCCCGCCGTGAGAAGGACCAGCGAGCGCGCCGCGCGCCGCAGGCCGAAGAGGACCATGGCGAGCGTCGCCGCGGCGATGTGCACGATCGCGAAGATGTGATACCAGAAGCCGAGGCCGAGCAGCACCCCGATCGCGAGCGCGAGCAGCGGCCCCCGGCGCGGCTCCTGAGTCCAGCGCGCCAGGAGCCAGAGCGCCCAGGTCCCGAGCGCGAGCAGCTCCACGTAGGTGCCGTCGTTGTTGAGGCTGTAACGCGTCACCACGACCGGGGCGAAGGCGGCGTAGAGCCCGGCCAGGAGAGCCACCCGCGCGCCGAACAGCCAGAAGGCCAGGCGGTGCAGGCCGGCCACGAAGAGGGCATAGAAGGCGAGCGATACCAGGGTGAACGCACGCGGCAGATCGCCGATCGCCGCGAGCGGGGCGGCCAGGTGCGCGGTGAGTGTGCCCCCATAGGGCTGGTTCGGCAGGAAGACGAGGTGCTCGGCGCCTTCCAGGATGCGCAGCGTGACGATGCCGTAGACCGTGCCGTCGGGCGTGATGGTAGCCGCCGCTCCGCCGAGCGCAATCGGGAGCCGGGCGAAGACGGCCAGCAGCACGACCAGCAGCAGACTCAATCGCGCCGGGCGGTCGAGCGGGTCGCCGCGCAGCGCCGGCCAGCGGGCGCGGAGCCAGACGCCAAGAAGGGCTATCCCCGCCACGGCGAGCAACGCGGGCGGCACTACCGAGAGGAAGGCGGGGCGAAAGCGAGCGCCAGCGTCGAACCAGCGCACGCAGAGGGCGATCCACAGGACCGCCGCGCCGGCGCCTGCCGCCACGCCGGCGGCATCCGGCCGTGCTCCGCCTCCCCGGCGTTCGTCGATGACGGGTGTCGACACGCGGCGAGAGGGTAGCACGAGCGGCGGGGGTAGAATCCGATCCTTGCGTCGCCTGATCTCGCTCGGGGCTCGCTCGGGGCTCGCGGTTTCGCTGGCGCTCATCGTGCTCGCGCTCGCACGGCTGCGACCCGTCTTCGCCGCGGCGCCGCTCGGGGTGGGGGCCCTGCCCGCGGCGGTGGCGGCGCTCGCCTGCGGGATCGTGGCGGCGCTCACCGGAAGCCAGCGGGCTTCCGTTCCCTGGCGCAGGATCGCGGCGCCTCTGACCGCGGCAGCGGCCCTGCTCGCCCTCGTCGTCGTCTTGCGCGGAGCGACCGGAATCGCCGCCGTCGTGTCGGAGCGGGGCGTCCTCCTCGGCCGGACCGCACCCGGCCCGATCGACCTGATCGGACGCGACCTGCGAAGTTGGGCGCCGCGCCGGGCGACCGTCGAGTGGCGCGGCTCGCTCCGCGTGCCCGCGTCGGGGCGCTTCCTGCTCTGGATCGAAGGGGTCGGGGCGGCGGACGCCATCGTCGCCGGCCGGCCGCTGCTCTCCGCCTCCGGAAGCCCGTTCCACGCCGAGACGGCGATCGTCCTGGGCCGGGGTCCCACGACGCTCGAGCTTCACTTCGAGCAGCGCGGCCCCGGTCCCGCGTGCGCTTCGGCTGGACGCGACCGGATGGGAGACGGGAGGTCGTGCCGCCGCGTCAGCTGGGACCCGCCGCATCCGCCTGGTGGTGGCGGGTGACCGACCTGCTCGCCTTGGCGGTGGCCCTCGGCGTGGGGCTGCTCGCTCTCTTCGCCCCGTGGGATGCCCCCCGCGGCCCGCGGGCGGCGCCCGGGACGACGCCCCACGAGTTGGTGCTGGCCAGCCTCGGCTACCTCGGGCTCGTCGCCGTGATGAGCTGGCCGCTCGTCCGAGACCCTCTGCAGTGGGGACCGCTCTACCGACCCGACGGCCGGCTGAACGCGTGGATCCTGGCCTGGACCGGCCACGCCTTCTGGCACGAGCCCTGGCGGCTCTTCCAGGCGCCCAGCTTCCACCCCCTGCCGGACACGCTCGCCTTTTCCGAGAACATGATCCTGCCGGGGGTCCTCGCGGCACCTCTAGCCAGCTTCGGAGGACCGGTGCTCGGCTACGACCTGGTGCTGCTCGCGAGCATGGTCTTCTCGGGGCTGGCGGCCTACCTGCTCGTGCGCAGGGCGGGCGGCGAGAAGCTGGCCGCCTTCGTGGGAGGCGCCTATTTCGCTGCGGGCCCCCATCGTTGGATGCGTCTTACGCACCTCCAGGCCCAGCTCACGGTCTTCCTGCCGCTCGCTCTCCTGGCCCTCGACCGCTTCTGGGAGAGGCGCACGCTGCGACGCGCGCTGCTCGTGGGTCTGCTGCTCGCCCTCCAGGGCCTCTGCTCGGTCTATCTGGGCGTGATCACCGCGACCGTGCTCTCGGTCGCGATCGCGGTCGCCCTCCTGGGGGGCCTGCGCGCGCGGGATCTCCTGCGCCTGGCAGCCGCCTTCGTGCTCGCCGGCCTGGTGTTGGCGCCCGCCGCCGCACCCTACTTCCGCACGCGCGCGTTGCTCGGCCAGGAATTCACGATGGCGGACGTCTCCTCCGCCGCCACCAACCTGATTTCCTACGCCGCCGCGGGCACGGGGCTCTGGGGGCCGCTCAGCCAGAGACAGCTCGGCCTGGAGCCGCTCAAGGACGCCCTCTTCCCGGGCGTCGCCGTCCTGCTCCTGGGCGTCGCCGGGCTCGCCGCCGCTCCGCGGCGCTACCGGGCCGTCGCCCTGGCGGCGACGGGGGTGGCCGTCTTCCTCTCGCTCGGACCCGAGACCGCCGTCTATCGCTGGCTCTACGAGCACGTGGTCGCCGTGCGGGTCGTCCGCGTGCTCTCGCGCTTCTCGGTGGTCCCGGCGCTCGCCCTCTCCGTGCTCGCCGGTCTCGCGCTCTCCGGGCGGCGCCGGCTCGTCTGCCTGGCGGCGCTCCTGGCGATGATGGCGGAGGCCGCCAGCTTCCCGATCCGGCTCGAGCGGTACCCGGGGCCCTCGCCGGCCGCGCGCTGGCTGGCGGGCCGCGAGGGCGCCGTCGCCTACCTGCCCGTGGGCAACGACAGCACCCGCGCGATGCTGGACGGTCTCGCGCATCTGCGGCCGCTGGTGAACGGCAACGGCGCCTTCCTGCCCCGGCCCTTCGACCGAGCGCTCGAGATGCTGGGAGGCGCGTCCTTGGACGCCGAGGCCCTGCGCTTTCTGCGCGCGGTCCAGGTACGGCAGGTCGTGGCCCGCCACGCGCTTCCGCTGCCGGAACGCGCCGCCTTCGGCGAGGAACACATCTTCGAGGTCACGGACGGTCCGGCCGCGCAGGTCGTTCGCCCCGGCGAGCCGGTGGCCACGCTCTGGTCGGGGACGCAGGCGACGATCGACCTCGGCCGGGTCCGGCGCCTGGGCGGCGTCGTCTTCGAGCTGGACGACCGCGAGTGGACGTCCCGCCCGCGCGTCCAGGCGTCGTCGGACGGGGTCAGCTGGCGGGAGCTCGAGGCTCAGGCGAGCCTCGCCGACGCGACGCTCTCGCTCTACCGCGACCCGCGGCACGCGCGGGGGGCCCTTCTGTTCCAGCCCCTCGAGACGCGCTGGCTCCGCCTCGACCCGGACCTTCCGGCGCGGAAGGGAGCGATCGAGATCACCTGCCCACCCGCCGACGCTCAGGGGCGCCCGGCGAGCACCGACCAGATCACCGTCTCGTCGAAATCGGCCAGGACGACGAGGGCGGCCAGCAGCGCAAGACCCACGAGTCCGACGATACGCCAGCCCCGCAGCGGCGCGCGAACGCCCTCGCGCGGCGCCACCAGCGCGAGCGCTGCGAGCAGGAAGACGACGGGCAGGATCGGCAAGCGGTAGCGCGTCGTCGCCAAAGCGATGACGTGCGCGAGGTTGTAGGCGGCGAGCATCATGAGCAGCAGCACGGCGCCAGCGACGAGACGCAGGCGGGCCAGGCCGACCAGGGACAGCCCGAGCAGGACGAGGTACGGGGAGACGACGAGCGCCTCCAGCGCGAGCGCGGCCGAGGGCGTGACCGGGCCGCACGCGCGTCGGCCCACGTAGTGATCGAGGATTTCGCTGTCCGCTTTCCAGAACTCCGGCATCTGCCCCCGGAGCTTCTCGATGATCCAGAACGGCTGTCGAGCGCGGATCGCCTCCCACGCGAGCCTGCGGGCGAGCCGGTCGCGCTGCACGGGGTCGCTCACGCGGCCGAGCCGCGCGTGGACCTCGAGGTGTGTAATCGGCACGTTGCCCTGCCAGAGGTTCGACCCACCCATCGTCGAGACGGGTATGAAGGCATGGAACACGATCACGTTGCGGATCGTCCAGGGCGCGAGCGTGGCGATGAGGCACGCCACGAAGACGACCGCACGTCCGACGGCGCCCGGACGCAACGCCGACCGAACGCCGGGCAGGCGATCACGCAGAAGCCAGAGTGCCGCGAGCGGCGCCAGGTAGAGGGCCAGCTCGCGGGTGAGGGTCGAGAGCCCGAACAGGACCCCCGCGGCGGCCGCCGCGGTCCGCCTGCCGCGGTCGTCAGCCCGCAGCACCTCCTCGAGCGCCCACCACAGCAGAACCACGAAGAGCGTCTCCGACCAGAAATGCACCGCGAACCAGACGAAGTCCGGATAGACCGCCACGAACGCGGCGGCCACCAGGCCGACCTTCGCTCCGAACGCGATCCGGCCGGCGCGGCCGACCGCCGGCGCGAGGAGCGCCCCGAGCGCGGCCTGCACCCAGAGGATGCCGGTGAGCGTGCCGAACACGCGGTGGACGATCGCGATGAAGTACGGATAGAGCGGCGGGTAGAAGATGAGGCGGCTCCGCAGTGGCGAGAGCCCACGATTCGGGCGCCCCAGTTCGCGCAGGCCGAGAGCCAGCCAGGTGGGCTCATCGCCGGTCGGCGGACAGTGTGGCTCGAGCAGCAGCGCCGCCGCCCGCACCGCGAACGCGACGAGCGTGAGCACCACGAGTCCGCGATCGAAGGCGGGGTCTGGACGTCGGGCCGTCCTCGTCTGCGGGGGCATGTCCGATTCTAGCCGTGGCCAGCCCCGTGCACCGGCTCCTTGACACTCGCGCGCCCGCTACGGAGACTGACGATACGGGTCGTTTCACCGGGTTCAAACGGTTGATCCCCACCCACGGAACCGCAGTCACTTTCACCGAGCGAATCGTCTTCGCCAGGGAGGCTTCCATGCGTCGCATCCTCGCCATCGCGCTCGCCGCGGTGCTCGCGGTGGCGTTCGTCCCCGCCGCCGCGCGTGCCGGCGAGATCCCGATTCCGGAGATCGCCTACCAGAGATACGTGCTCGGCAACGGGCTCACCCTGATCGTCCACGAGGACCACAAGGCGCCCATCGTGGCCGTCAACGTCTGGTACCACGTCGGCTCCAAGAACGAGAAACCCGGCAAGACCGGCTTCGCCCACCTGTTCGAGCACCTGATGTTCAACGGCAGCGAGAACTTCAACGACGACTACTTCAAGGTGCTGGAGAAGATCGGCGCGACCGACATGAACGGCACCACCAACGAGGACCGCACCAACTACTTCCAGAACGTGCCGGTGACGGCGCTCGACACGGCGCTCTGGATGGAGTCGGACCGCATGGGACACCTGCTGGGCGCCATCGACCAGGCCAAGCTCGACGAGCAACGGGGCGTCGTGCAGAACGAGAAGCGGCAGGGCGAGAACGAGCCCTACGGCAAGGTCTGGGAGCTGATCCAGACCTCCGTCTACCCGAAGGGCCATCCCTACTCGTGGACGGTGATCGGCTCCATGGAGGACCTCAACGCCGCCTCGCTCGACGACGTGCGGGAGTGGTTCAAGACCTACTACGGCCCGCAGAACGCCGTCCTGGTGGTGGCGGGCGACGTGACGCCCGAGCAGGTGAAGGCGAAGGTGGAGAAGTACTTCGGCGACATCCCGCCGGGCCCGCCGATCGCCAAGTACGAGGCTTGGGTCGCCAAGCGCGCCGGCACCCAGCGCCAAGTCCTGCAGGACCGCGTGCCTCAGGCCCGCATCTACCAGGTCTGGAACACGCCCCCGTGGGGGACCCCCGAGGACGGGATGCTCGACCTGGTTTCCTCCGTGCTGACCTCAGGCAAGAGCTCGCGGCTCTACAAACGGCTCGTCTACGACGACCAGATCGCGACCGACGTGGCGGCCTGGCAGGGATCCTCCGAGATCGGCAGCACCTTCATCGTGCAGGCGACCGCGCGGCCGGGAGTCCCGCTCGCCAAGGTCGAGAAGGCCCTGAACGAAGAGCGGGAGCGGCTGCTCGCGGCAGGCCCGACGGCCGAGGAGGTCGAGCGGGCCAAGACCGGGTACCTGGCCGGCTTCGTGCGCGGCGTCGAGAGGATCGGCGGCTTCGGCGGCAAGTCGGACGTGCTCGCGCAGGGCCAGGTGTGGAAGGGCGATCCGGGCTTCTATCGCGTCCGCCTGGAGCGGCTGCAGGCGGCCACCCCGGCCGAGGTCTGGGATGCCGCGAAGCGCTGGCTCTCGGACGGCGTCTACGTGCTCGAGGTCCATCCCTTCCCGACGCTGGCGCCGAGCGCAACCGGGGCGGACCGCAAGACGCGCCCCGAGCCGGGCACGCCACCGGCCGGTCACCTGCCGGAGCTGCATCGCGCCAAGCTCGCGAACGGCCTCTCTTTGATCGTGGCCGAGCGCCACGACGTGCCCCTCGTCCGCTTCGAGCTGCTGGTCGACGCGGGCTACGCCTCCGACTCGCTCGGCGTGCCTGGCCTGGCGCGGCTCGCCGGCAACATGCTCGACGAGGGCACGACCAGCCGCTCCTCGATCGAGATCAGCGATCAGCTGCAACAGCTGGGGGCGCAGCTCACGACAGGCTCCAACCTCGACCTGAGCTTCGTCGTCCTCTCCGCGCTCCGCTCCAACCTGGATCCCTCGCTGGACCTCTTCGCGGACGTGGTGCTGCATCCCTCCTTCCCGGAGACAGAGCTCGGACGGCTCAAGCAGCAGACCCTCGCCGCCATCGACCAGGAGGGCGTCCGGCCCTTCGCCATGGCGCTGCGGGTGCTGCCCAAGCTCATCTACGGGGCCGGCCACGCCTACGCCAACCCGCTCACCGGGTCGGGCACCAAGGCCTCGGTCGAAAGCATCACCCGGGACGAGGTGGCGCGCTGGCACTCCACCTGGTTCAAGCCGGGCAACGCCACGCTGGTGGTGGTCGGCGACACGACGCTCGCGACCATCCAACCCGAGCTCGAGAGGCTGTTCGCGGCCTGGAAGCCGGGCAGCGTCCCGCACAAGAACGTCGCCCCGGTCGCGCCCCATGCGCCGCAGGCGATCTACGTGATGGACCGCCCCGGCGCCGAGCAGTCGACCATCTTCGCCGGTGAGGCGGCGTCGCCGCGGGCCAACCCGCAGGAGATCGCGCAGCAGGTGATGAACATGGTGCTGGGCGGCCAGTTCATCTCGCGGGTCAACATGAACCTGCGCGAGGACAAGCACTGGTCCTACGGCGCCGGCACCGCCTTCTTCGACGCGCGCGGTCCGCGGCCGTTCATCGTCTACGGGCCGGTGCAGACCGACAAGACCAAGGAGTCGATCCAGGAGCTGCTGAAGGAGCTGCGCGGCATCCGGGGCGACGAGCCGGTCACGGCGGACGAGCTGAAGGCGGCCCAGAACGCCCTGGTGCTGACCCTGCCCGGTCGCTGGGAGACGGCCCGGGCGGTGGCGGACTCGATCGACGACATCGTGCAGTTCGGTTTCAACGATCACTACTTCGACGGCTACGCGGCCAAGGTGCGCGCCACGACGCTCGCCGACGTGGCGGCCGCGGCCAAGGGCATCCAGCCCGACCGGCTGGTCTGGGTGATCGCCGGCGACCGCGCCAAGATCGAGCCCGGCCTGCGCGAGCTGGGGATGGGCGAGATCCGCGCCATCGACAGCGACGGCAACGTGAAGTGACGGCGGGGCGCGCCTGAGAGGCGCGCGCTCAGGAGAGCCCGCCCCCGCTTCCGGGGGCGGGCCTTCTCTCGCCGCTCGACGCGCGGCCGTGGCTGGCCGTCCCGCAGCCGCGTAAGATGTGGCGCTCGGAAGGAGCCATGCACGTCCTCGGGATCGATGCCGGCGGAACCAGGACCGTCTGCTGCCCGGCAGACGGCGAGGAGCGCGTGTTGGCCGAGGCGCGCGGGGGCGGGGCCAACCTCCAGGTCGACGGCGAGCTGGCGGCCGAGAAGGTCCTGCACGCGGTCATGGACCAGGCGACCGAGGTCGAGCCCCCGCTCGACGCCGTGCACCTCCCGTGAAGGAGCACCTGGTCCGGCGGGCGCGGGCCCCGATCCCGCTCTCGTCCGCCTGGGACGATCCCGCCTGGTCCTGCGCGCCCCCCCTCGAGATCTCGGAGTTCCGTCCCGAGGGCGGCGACCACCGGCCCCGCACGCGGGCACGTCTGCTCCACGCGGAGCAGGGCCTCCACGGCATCTTCCGCGTCGAGGACCGGTACGTCGTCTGCCGCCACACCGGCTTCCAGGAGCAGGTCTGCGAGGACAGCTGCGTCGAGATCTTCCTGCAGCCCAAGCCGAACGACGGCTACTTCAACTTCGAGATGAACTGCGGCGGTACCCTCCACGCAACGCATGTCACCGACCACCGGCGCGAGGGCGGCGCGCTCGGTGCGGCCTCCCCCCTCACCGCCGAGCAGGGCCGTCAGGTGGCGATCCGCACGACCCTGCCGCCGGTCGTGGTTCCGGAGATCACGACTGCGCTCGACTGGGAGCTCTCGTTCTTCGTCCCGTCTTCGCTCCTGGAGGCCTACGTCGGGCCGCTCGGGGCGCTGGCCGGTCAGGAGTGGCGCGCCAACCTCTACAAGTGCGCCGACCGCGCCTCACACCCGCACTGGGGCGCGTGGTCGGCGGTCGACGCCCTCAACTTCCACCTGCCGCACTGCTTCGGGCGCCTGCGCTTCGCGCCCTGAGCCCAGGGCCGCCACGCTCCCCGACGGCGGCGGACGCGCGCTAGCGGAAGATCGCCCGGTAGATCGCCTCGTCGAAGCCGATCAGCAGCCGGCGGCCCACCTTGAGCGTGGGCGCACGCAGGTTCCCGGTCGGTCCCAGCATCAGCCGCTCGATCGTCGCCCGCTCCGGCCGGCCCGCGCGCAGGTCCACGCGCTCGACCTTCTTGCCCTTGGCCGCTACCAGCTCGTCCATGCCCTCGAGCAGCGCGTAGGCATCCTTCAGCTTCAGCTTCAGCTTCCGCGCGTCGACCAGCTCTTCGGTCTCGACCCGTCTCTTCGCAAGAAACTCCTGCGTTCTCCCGCAGGTCACTCAACCAGGACGGTTGTAGCGCCAGTCGACCTTGGTCATCTCATCCCTCAGTGCACCTTCCGGACCTTCTTGGCCAGAAAGTCCATGAGCACATATTGACCCAGGCTGTAGGGGGTAGTGAAGTAGGCCTTGCCGCGGCAGATCTCGGTGACCTTCTTCACGAAGGCCACCAGGTCGCCGTCGCGGGCCAGCATGAAGGTGTTGACCAGGATCCCCTGGCGGCGACAGTTGGCGACCTCCTTGAGCGTGAGCGCGACCACGCGGGGGTCGAGGCCGAAGGGGTTGCGGTAGATGCGCCCGTCGGGCTCCGTCACCGCCGAGGGCTTGCCGTCCGTGATCATCACGATCTGCTTCATGTCCTTGCGCTCGCGCGAGAGGACGCGCTGCGCGAGACGCAGGCCCTCGCGCGTGTTCGTGTAGTGCGGCCCCACCCGCACCCGGGCGAGCTGCGAGAGCGGCACCTCCTCGGCCGAGTCGTGGAAGAGCACGAGCCGCAGCGAGTCGCCCGGGTACTGGGTGCGCAGCAGGTGGGAAAGGGCGAGCGCCACCTTCTTGGCCGGCGTGAAGCGGTCCTCGCCGTAGAGAATCATGCTGTGCGAGCAGTCGAGCATCACCACCGTGGCGCACGAGGACTGGTACTCGGCCTGGTGGACCAGCAGGTCCTGGTAGTCGACGTCGAGCGGTACCCGGAGCCCCTCGCGCGCGACCGCGTTCAGGAGCGTCCCCGAGCACGTCCAGGTTCATGGTGTCGCCGAACTGCCACTGCTTGGAGGGTCCTGAGGCCTCGACGCCGGTGGCGAGGTCGCGCGTGTCGTGCCGTCCGAAGGAGGCCTTGCCCACCGCGCCCAGCAGGTCGCGCAGCGCCCGGTAGCCGAGAAAGTCGACCGTCTTCTCGGTCAGCTCGAAACGGACCGGCGGGCCGGGGGGGCCTGCTCGCCGCCGCCGGTGGGATCCTGGAAGGGGCGCCCCTCGCTCGCACGCAGGTACCCTTCGCGCATCAGGCGCTCGACCGTCTTCTGCAGGAAGCGCTCGAGCGCGTCCCGGTCCGAGAGGAGCCTCCCGAGCTCCTCGTTGGAGAGCAGCCCCCGGCGGGCGAGCGCCTCGAGAATCGCGTCGTGGAGCGCCTGGAGCTCGTCCTCGTCCCACTCCCCGGCCGCCTCCGCGAACCCGCTCTCGAGGAAGAAGTCGGACAGCTCGTCGACCAGCTGCTCGAGGTCGAGGTCGTCCCAGAGCTCGCCCTGGTAGCGGTGATAGCGGACGAAGGCCATTTCCAGACGCGCCCTCAGTTGACCTGCTTCTTGAGCTTGCGCAGCCGCTCGAGGTCCATCTCGAGATCCGGGTGACGCTCGGGTGCCACGAAGCCGCGATCGTCGCTGCGACCGATCTTCTTCTGCGCCCAGAGCCCCTCCAGGACGAACTCGCCGGCCGCCGCCAGGAGCGGTGCCGGGTCCCTGGGCTGGATGCCGAGCGGCCCGAGCTGCTCGAGCACCTCGGGGACACGAGCGAGCTGCGCCAGCACGTCCTCCGACGGCGAGCCCTCGCGGATGCGCAGCGAGCCGCCCTCCTCGAAGAAGCGGACCGCCTCGCGGAAGCTCGTCTGCCCGAGGTAGCTCGAGAAGACCTCTCCCACCGCCTCCCGGATCAGCTCCCGCGCCACGTTCTCGGCTCCCAGCAGCTCGCCTTCGTACTCGAGCTCGAACTTGCCCGTCAGCGACGGCAGCGAGGCATAGACGTCCGAGATGCGCGGCACCGTGGGCGACTCGCCCGAGACGAGCGCGCGCCTCTCCGCGTTGCTGACCGCGTTCTCGAGGGCGCTGATGGGCAGGCGCTGGGAGACCCCGCTGCGCCGGTCGATCTTCTTGTCTCTGCGGGCTGCGAAGGCGACGCCCTCGACCACCTCGCGCACCCAGCGCGGCACCACCAGGTCGGCGGAGCGCTCGGTCCAGGCCTCCTGCTCGGTGATCGCAACACCGTGCGCGAGGCTGGTCGGGTAGTGGGTCCGGATCTCGCTGCCGATCCGGTCCTTGAGCGGCGTGATGATCTTGCCGCGGGCGGTATAGTCCTCGGGGTTGGCGGTGAACACCATGCAGGCGTCGATCGGCAGGCGCACCGGATAGCCCTTGATCTGGACGTCGCCCTCCTGGAGGATGTTGAACAGGCCGACCTGGATGCGGCCCGCCAGGTCGGGCAGCTCGTTGAGCGCGAAGATCCCGCGGTGCGCGCGGGGCAAGAGACCGTAGTGCATGGTCAGCTCGCTCGCCAGGTCGAAGCCTCCGCGGGCGGCCCGGATCGGATCGACGTCGCCGATGATGTCGGCGATGGTGACGTCGGGGGTCGCGAGCTTCTCCACGTAACGCTGGCTCGGCGCCAGCCAGCAGATCGGCGTCTCGCTCCCCCGCTCCTGCAGCAGGTCGCGGCAGCGCCGGCACAGGGGCTGGAAGGGGTCGTCGTTGATCTCGCAGCCCGCCACCACGGGCAGCTCCGGGTCGAGGAGGCTGGTGAGCGCCCGCAGCAGGCGGCTCTTGGCCTGCCCGCGCAGACCGAGCAGGATCATGTTGTGCTTCGAGAGCACGGCGTTCGTGACCTGGGGGATCACCGAGTCCTCGTAGCCCAGGATGCCCGGGAAGAGGGTCTCGCGGGCCTCGAGCTTGCGCAGCAGGTTCCGCCGCATCTCCTCCTTCACGGAGACGCGCTCGCGGCGCCGGGCGGACTGCAGCTCGCCGAAGGTACGGGCACGGGACATTGCGGGGGGCCTCCTGCTTCGATTATAGGCCGCGCTCCGTCGTCACGCCCGCTGGTATCGCGTCACACGGTTTGACGGCCCGCCCCGGCTTCGCGCTGGCGTCTTCGCCACCGGGGTCCGGGGCCCGCGAGCGGGGCCGCTCGGCGGTACCGCCTACTTCTGCTTCAGCATGTCCAGGAAGCCCTGCAGGGTCGTGAGCTTCCTGGCCGAGGTCGAGTAGAGCTTGGCGGAGAAGATGGCCGTCGCGGCGTGGCCGGCGAGCAGCGTGAACAGCTCGTAGTCCATGGTCGTGAACTGCGTCTTCTGCACGAGCAGCTTGTTGATCGCGATGACACCGATCGTCGAGTCCTTGATCTTGAGCGGAATCGCCGCGATCGGCTCGTCGAAGGGGGCCGGCTCGGCCCGGGAGACCGTCTCGGCGAAGTAGTTCTCGCCGCTCAGCGCGGCCTTGCCGATGATGCCCTGGCCGAGGGCCACCGCCGGCCGCACGGGCGCCTGCCCCTCCGAGGCCTCGACCTCGAGGACGCCCGTCTTCTCGCTCATGATCAGGACGTGGAAGGCCTCCGCGCCGATCAGGTTGATCACGATCTCCTGGACGATGCGGATCACTTCCTTGAAGTCGAGGGTCGAGTGCAGCTGGTAGGAGGCGACGTAGAGGTTCGCCAGGTTGTTGTTCTGCTCCTCGATCTCGATGTAGCGATCGGCGAACTCCTTGTTCTCCTCCTCGACCTTGCGATAGCGCGTCTCGATCTCGGCGAGCTTCTCCTCCAGCTCGAGCACGCGCCGCTGCATCGTGCGCAGGCGCTCGTCCGTCGCCTGGGCGCCGCCCGCGGCCTCGAGCGCCGCGATCTTGAAGCGGAGTCGCTCGTTCTCCTTCATCAGCTCCTCGGTGAACTCCTTCGCCTTGGAGACGATCTGGAGGATGTCCTGCCCTTTGCGGCTCAGCTCGTCCTGCGACATGCCTTGACCCTCGTGCCCGGGATTCTACCCCAGACCCGCCCGGTCCTTCCCCCCCATGGACTGGAGCTTGCGCTGCAGGAAGACGTTCTCGAGCGCGATCCCGGCCTCTTCCACGAAGACCTCGAGGGCGGCCAGCCGCTCCGCCTCGCGCCCGCTCTCCGGGTTGTCGCCGAACAGGAGGGCGATGGTCTCCCGATGCGCCACCAGCGGGAGCAGAGCCGCCCCCCGCGACTGGAAACGGCCGATCCGGCCCATCACGTGCCCCGCCCAGCGGTCCTGCGGCAGGGGCCCGGCGAAGGGCTTCCGGGCGTCGACCACCTCCCGGAAGACGGACGGCTCGTTGAGGGGGATCGTGATCTGGCGGGCGATCAGGTTCAGGCTCTCCTCGCGCGGCGCCAGGCCGAAGCCTCCCAGCCCGCGCACCTCGTCGTTCTTGACCAGGAACAGCATCGCCCGCTCGAAGTACTCGCGTGCCACCTTCATGACCAGCGTCGCGATCTCGTTCGCGTCGCCGCCCTGGCGCAGCTCCAGGAGCCGACGGCGCAGGAACTCGAAGGGCCGAGTGACGTCGGCCTGCGCCGGCTCGCGCGCGGGCGCGCGCGGGGCCGCCGCGGCCGAGAGGCGCCTCTCGCTCACCGGACCGCGCAGCACCGCGATCTCGCACAGGCGCGGTAGCACGTCGCTCGCCAGCTTGGCGGCGAAGGCCGTCAGGTCGGCCTCGAACTGACGTGCGTTCAGCTTGCTGAGGGTGGGCTTGAAGACGAAGGCCTGCACCCCCATCTGCTTGGCGCGCAGGCGCAGCGACTGGTTGAGGCTCTCCGTCATCATCAGAACCGGAGGGCGCAGGTTCATCTTCCAGAGCCGCTTCACGACCTCGAAACCCCCGTGGAACGAGGCCCCGCCTGTCGCGGGCATGCCGAGGTCGGTCACCAGCACGAACGGGAGGTCGCCGTCACGCAGGCGGGCCGCGGCCTTGGCGGCCTCCTCCGGGTCGCCCGCTTCCTCGATCCTGTAGCCCGAGCCGGCGAAGGAACGCCCGATCATCTCCCGCACGTCGGCCTCGTCGTCGACCAGCAGGATGACACGTGCTTCGGGCACCTTCTCCTGCGGCGCCTGCGGTTGCCGCGTCGGCGCCGCGACCGGCGGACGCTCGCCCGGGGGCAGAGTGTCGCTGCCCGCCTGCACGGGTTTCCCGGTGGGGGCGGCCGGTGCCGCGACCGCGACGGGCGCGCCGGCTTCGCCGGGCGCCTCGGCCGTGGGGGCATCGAGCGCCACCACCGCGGCCATGGGCGCATCCTGGACGACACCCTCGTCGGGCGCTGCGAACGAGGCCTCGACGGCCGCCGTCGAATGCGCGCGGTCCTCGTCGATGCCCTGGGCCAGCTCGAGCAGCATCTCCTGGGGGTTGATGCCGATCGCCAGCAGCTCGAGGGTGATGTCGCGGGTGCCCACCTTCTTCGGGACCGCCTCGGTCAGCTCGAAGCCGAAGGCACCCTCGTGCAGGCGCGCCAGCTGCTCCATCGCGAACGTGATCCGGCTGCGCACGACGTTGTCACGGGCGGAGCGCGGCAGCTCGGCGAGGCGCGGGTCGGGCGGGGGCGAGTTGGCGGTGAAGGCGGAGACGAGCAGCCCCTCGTGGAACACGATCGCCCCGTCGCCACCCTCCATGTGGATGGACAGGTAGCCGGTCTTCTTGCTGAACGAAACGATCTGAATGATGTCGAGGAGGGGAAGGTCCTCGAGATTGCCCTGTAACAAGGGAGGCTCCGCGGGGATTCTACACTGCCGAGAGGATCTCCCCGGCCATCCGGTCGAGCGGCACGCTCCGGTCGACGACCCCGGCCTCGACGGCCGCCTTGGGCATCCCGTAGATCACGGCGGTCTCCTCGCTCTCGGCCATGGTGACCCCGCCGGCGACGTGGATCGCGCGCAGGCCCTCGGTCCCGTCCGAGCCCATGCCGGTCAGGACGACACCGACCGAGCGGGAGCCGAAGACCTTGGCCACCGAGGCCATGGTGACGTCGGCGGAGGGGCGATGGAGCGTGTCCCGCGGCTCCTCGTCCAGGGCCACCACCACCGCCGCGGCGCGCCGGTTGACCCGGGCGTGGATCCCGGCGGGGGCGATCAGCACGACGCCAGGTACGACGGCCTCGCCGTCGCGGGCCTCCCGCACCGGGATCGCGCTCCGCGCGTCGAGGCGGTCGGAGAGCGACTTGGTGAACCCGCGCGGGATGTGCTGCACGACCAGCACCGCCGCCGGGAAGCCCGCCGGCAGCCCGGAGATCACTTCCTGGAGCGCGGTCGGCCCCCCGGTCGACGCCGCGATCACCACCAGCTCGGCCCGGGCGGCCCCCGGCACCACCGGCTGGGGCGGGGGGGATGGTGCCGGACGCGCAGGTGCGCGCCGCCCAGGGCCCGGATCTTGGCGATCAGCTCGTCCGCGAGCGAGAGCATGCTCATCGGCTGCACCGAGGACTTGTCGACGAAGTCCATCGCGCCGAGCTCGAGCCCGCGCAGGGTGACCTCGGCTCCCTCCTGGGTGAGCGTCGACATGAGCAGCACGGGCAGCGGTTGTGAGACCATCAGCCGCTCGAGCGTCTCGAGCCCTCCCAGCCGCGGCATCTTGATGTCGAGTGTCACCACGTCCGGCTTCAGCTCGGCGGCCTTGCGCAGGCCCTCCTCGCCGTCGGCGGCGGTGCCCACCACCTCGATGTCACTGCTCGTCGCCAGCATCCGCTGCACTGCCCGGCGCACGAAGGCCGAGTCGTCGATCACCAGCACACGGATCTTGGTGCGGGACCTCATCGCGGTGCCTCCAGCGGTCTTTGATACACGATCGTGCCCTGAAAGCGGATAGGCACGAAGCTGCTCGTCACCCGGGCGAGCGACTCCGCGTGGCCCAGGAAGAGATAGCCGCCCGGCGCGAGCAGGCCGTAGAAGAGACCCACCGCGCGCTGCACCGAGGCGTCCGAGAAGTAGATGAGCACGTTGCGGCAGAAGAGTGCGTCGAGAGGAGGAAGCCCTTGGTAGCTCGACGCCTCCAGCAGGTTGCCGGAGCGGAAAGCGACCGCGCGCCGGATCGGATCGCGCACGCGCACGCCGTCTTCTTCGCGCGTGAAGTGGCGCTCGAGCTGGGGCGGCGTGACCGCCCGCAGCGAGTTCTGATGGTAGAGCCCGCGGCGCGCCTTCTCGAGCGCGGGTCCATCCACGTCGAGGCCTGTCACCTGCAGATCCCAGCCCCAGAAGAACTGCCCGCTGTCGAAGAGGATCATGGCGAGAGTGAGCGGTTCCTCGCCGGTCGAACAACCGACCGAGAGGAGATTCAGGCGGCGGGCGCCGGCGCGCGACTTGCGCTCCTTGATCTCCTTGAGCACATGGGTCGCGAACACGTTGAGCTGAGCCTGCTCGCGGAAGAAGTAGGTCTCGTTGTTGGTGAGGTGGCTCACCATGCGCTGCTGCTCCTCGGCCCGCTCGGGCGCGAAGCGCAGGTAGTGGTAGTAGTCCTCGAAGGAAGCGAGGCCGAGCAGGGCGAGCCGGGGCGTCAGCCGGCTCCGCAGGCTCACCCGGTGCGATTCGTCGAAGAACAGGCCGAACTGCTCGTGGATGAAGTCGCGCAGCAGGCGAAACTCCTCCTCGCTGAGCTCGGCGTCGTGATCGACGGAGGGGAACCTCACCGGGGCTGCAGCTTCCTGAGCGCGCTCGCGGCGGCCTGCCTTACCTCCGGAGACGGGTCGTTCGACTTGAGGTCGAGGAGCGGCCGCAAGGCCTCGCGAAAGCCTCCCTCCCCGAGCGCGATGGCGGCGTCCTGGCGCACCGAGGGACTCGGGTCGTCGAGGCCAGCCAGCAGCAGGCGCCGGGTGGCGACGTCTTCCAGTCGTCCCGCGAGGTCGACCAGCAGACGCCGCACCTCCGGCCCCAGCGTACCCGAGGCGAACACCCGCTCGATCTCCGGCAGAGCGGGCGGCCCCAGGCGGCGGAGCGCCTCGAGCGCCACGGGCTGCAGGCCCGCTTCCGAGAGGGCGCGTACCAGCCGCCCGGCGGCTCGCGGGTCGCCGATCTCGCCGAGCGCGCTGAGGGCGGCCCGGCAGACGGTGGGGTCCGGATCCTCGACCCGCAGCGAGAGGGCACCGATCGTCTTGGGGCTGCCCAGCCGGCCCAGGGCCGCCGCCGCGGCGCAGCGGACGCTCCAGTGCTCGTCCTCGAGCGCCAGCAGCAGCGGAGGCACGGCCTGCGGATCGCCGATCTCACCGAGCCCTTCGGCGGCCGCGCGCCGGAGGTTGCGGTCCCCGTCGCGGAGGGCCTCGACCAGCGGGAGAACGGCCGCGGGCGCACGGATCTGACCGAGCGCCTCGATCGCCGCGAAGCGCAGCTCCTTGCGAGGGTCACCCAACAGGGTCAGCAACCGAGGCACCGCCGAGGCATTTCGGATCTGGCCGAGCGCCCGAACGGCGGCAAAGCGCAGCCGCGGGTCCTCCTCGTCGAGCAGTGGCAGGAGGAGGGGTGCCGCCTCCGGCTCGCGCAGCCGGCCGAGCGCGAGCACGGCCTGCTGGCGCACGACCGAGCTCGCGTCGGCGAGCCCGGCGCGCAGCTCCTCGAGCACGAAGGTTCCCGTCAGCTCGCCGAGCGCCTGGAGCGCCGCGGCTCGCAGCGCCTCGCGGCCCGAGCGGGCGGCCGACACCAGCGCGGCGGAGGCGCCGGCATCGCGCATCAGGCCCAGGGTCTGGGCCGCACGCACCTGGGCCGCCGGGTCGTCCCCCCCAAGCGCCTGCACCAGCAGCGGCCGCACGCCCTCGGGTGGCATCCGCGAGAGGGCCTCCATGGCGCTCTCCTGGATCAGCTCGCTCTCGTCCCCGAGCAGCTCGAAGAGGAGCATCGGCGCGTCCTCGTCGCCGAGCTGGCCGATCGCGGCCGCCGCCTCCGCCCTCACCTCGACCGCGGGGTCGTGGATGAGGGGCGCCACCAGCTCGGTTCCGTTCACTGGGGCGATCCAGGCCAGGCAGCGCACGGCGCCGATCCGGACCGCGTCGTCCGGGTGCGCGAGGCCGCGCCGCCAGGCCTCGGGGTCACGGTAGCCGATCGAGACGAGGGCGTGCGAGGCGAAGTCGCGCAGGGCCGGGTCGCCCATGCGCTCGAGCAGGGGCCAGCTGGCCCGGCCCTCGCGCAGCCAGCCGAGCGTCACCGCCGCGGTGCGTCGGTTGCGCGGCTCCTCGTCTGCCAGCATGCCGATCAGGTGCTCGACCAGCTCCTCCCGCCGCAGCACCGCCTGCACCTGCGGGTCCAGGCTCTCGCCGGAGGTCGTCACCCGCTGCTCGATCTCCACCACCGCCTGGATCACGGCGTTGCGCAGGGCCGGATCGGGATCGTGCAGGTGGAGCAGGATGGGTGGGTAGGCCTCTCGGCCGGCGACGTGGCCGATCGCCTCGATCGCCGGGGCACGCAGCATCTCGTCCTCGAGGAGCCCCAGCAGGGCGTTGGCCGCACGCGGATCGCCGATCTCGCCCAGGGCGTGGATGGCCGGGTACTGGAGCCACGGGCCCTCACGCAACGCCTCGATCAGGCGGGGCACGGCCCGCGGCGAGCCGATCTGCCCGAGGCTCTCCGCCGCCGCATGCCGGACGTTCAGGTCGCGGTCGGCCAGGGCCTCGATCAGCGCGGGCACCGCGGAGTGCTCCTTGATCGATCCCAGCATCACCGCCGCGAAGAGACGCACCTCCTCGTCGGAGTCGGAGAGAAGGGCGAGCAGCGGCGGCCCGGCCGCGGCGCCCAGCCGCACGTAGATCTCCATCGCCGCGTTGCGGAGACCCGCGTCGGCGCCGTCGCGCAGCGCCACCTCCAGCTGCGGCAGCAGCGACTCGCCGGAGAGGCCGGCCAAGGCCTCGATCGCGGATTGGCGGACGCCCCAGCTGTCGTCGGAGACGGCCCCGAGCAGGGCCGGGATCGCCTCGGGGCGGCCCGAGGCGCGCAGCTCCTCGACCGCCTGCCGGCGGGCGGGCTCCTCGCCCTCCCGCAGCGCGGCCAGGGCGGCCTGCAGCTCGGCGCTCACTGCACCTTGAAGACGGAAACGAGCCGGGCCAGGTTCTCCGCCTGCTGGGCGAGGTTGGTGGTCGCCTTGGTCATCTCCTGGACCGTCGCCAGGTTGTCCCGGGCGATATCCGAGA
The DNA here is from genome assembly GCA_963732935.1 of uncultured Acidobacteriota bacterium. Taxonomy (GTDB): domain Bacteria; phylum Acidobacteriota; class Vicinamibacteria; order Fen-336; family Fen-336; genus DATBSL01. Next base: position 216,015 of record CAVTBK010000001.1, read on the forward strand.
TGTTCTCCATCGCCTTCACCACCAGCTCCCCGCCCTTCTTCTGCTCCGAGGTCGCGTGCGAGACCTGCTGGGTCATGTCGTTCATGCGCTCGACGGCGTTGATGATCTGGCGGCTGCCCTCGGCCTGCTCGCGCGTCGCCAGCCCCACCTGGGAGGCGATCTTGTTGATGTTCTCGACCGCCAGGCGTACCTGGCGTCCACCCGCCGCCTGCTCACGCGTCGAGTAGGCCGCCTGCGACATGACCTTCTTGATGTTCTCCATGGCGGTGCGGATCTGCTTGCTGCCCTCGGCCTGCTCGCGCACCGCCTGGGTCACCTGCGAGGTCGCCGCGTTCATGCGCGCGACCGTGTCGAGCACCTCGCTCGAGGCCTTCGACTGCTTCGAGGTCGCCTCCGCGATGTTGCCCATCAGCGTGCTCGAGCGCGAGACGCTCTCGATGATGTTGCGCAGGGCCGCCCCCGCCCGGTCGGCGAGCGCTATGCCCTGCTTCGCCTCTTCGGCGCCGGCGCGGGCCACCTCGACCGCGTCGGTCGTCTCCTGCTGGACCTGCCGCACCACCTCGCCGATCTCCTTGGTCGCGTCGACCGAGCGCTCGGCCAGCTTGCGCACCTCGTCCGCCACGACCGCGAAGCCGCGGCCGGCCTCGCCGGCCCGCGCGGCCTCGATCGCGGCGTTGAGGGCCAGCAGGTTGGTCTGGTCGGCGATCTCCTCGATCACCTCCAGGATCTTCCCGATCTCCTGCGAGCGCTTGCCCAGCCCGGTGATGACGCGGGCGGTGTTCTCCATGTTCTCGGAGATCGCCTTCATCCCGTCGACGGTGCGCGACACCGCCTCGTCGCCGCTCTTGGCGTCCTCGGAAGCCCGGGCGCTTATGGTGTCGGCCTCGGCGGCGATCTTGGCCACGTCGTGCACGGCACCCGCCATGTCGGAGACGGTGGAGCTGGTGCGCCCGGCCGCCTCGCCGAGCGACTCGGCGTTCTCGGCGACGGAGGCGATGAAGGAAGCCATCTCCTCGACCGTGGAGGTGGTCTCGTTGACGGTGCCGGCCAGGCTCTCCAGGTCGCGCGCCATCTGGTCGATCGAGACGGTCATTTGCTCGATGGTGGCCGAGGCCTCGGTGACGGTCTGGGCCAGGGTCCCGCCCGAGCGGGCCACCTCCTCGATCGAGGCGCCCATCTCGGTGATCGAGCTCGAGGTCTCCTCGACGTAGCTCGCGAGCCCCTGGGCGCTCCCGGCCACGGTCTGGATCGAGGCGGCCATCTCCTCCATCGAGGTCGAGGTCTCCTCCGCCGCCTGGGCCTGGCCCTGCGCCCCCTGCATGATCAGCCGCGCGTTGGCGGAGATCTGGCCGGCCGAGGAGGCAACCTGGACCGAGGCATCCTGGATGTTGTCGACCACCTTGCGGAGGTTCCCGGTCATCTCATTCAAGCTGCGCCCGAGCGTCCCGATCTCGTCCTCGCTCTCGGCCTCGATGTTGGCCACGAGGTCGCCCTTGGCCACCGACTCCGAGACCCGCGCCATCTCCTGCAGCGGTCGCAGCCACCGTCCCGCCAGCACCCAGCCCACGGCCGAGCCGAGCACGACCAGGGCCAGGCCGACCAGCATCGCCTGCACGAGTCGCCAGCCCCGCAGCGCCGCCAGCCCGGAGCGATCGATCGCGACCTCGACGCCGCCCTTGAGCGCCGCCCCGGCCCCACTCCGGATGGGGGCCCGGAACAGCATCACCTGCGCGCCGTCGCTCGTGAAGGCGGTCCTTTCCTCGGGCTGGTCCGGAAGCGTCTCGGGCAGGTCGCGGAGAGGCTTGCCGGTCTCGGCGAGCGTCGCCCCGCGCGCGTCCCGGATCACGGCGCTGACGACGTCCGAGCCCGCCTGCGCGCCGCCCGAGGAGGTGACGCCCTCGAGCGACTTGAGCAAGAGCGCCCTGTCCTCGGTCAGCACCCCGTACTCGGTGCTGTAGGCGAGGTTGCTCGCCACGTAGCGGCCGCGTTTCGCGATCTGCTCCGCGAGCACCTTCTCCCCCGAGCGGAGGTCGTACAGGACCGAGCTCGTGGCCACGGCGAGCGCGATCAAGGCGAGTAGCGCGAGCAGCTTGGTTCGGATCGACTTCGCGAAGAAGAAGGCCATCTTGGCTCCTTTATGCGTCGGACCCGGCCGCGGCCCGCTCGCCAGCCTGCGGCGCGGTGGCTGCCCGCAGCTCGTGGGCAAGCAGGCGTTCGACGTCCATCAGAATGATCAGGCGGTCGTCGAGCTTGGCGACCCCGCGGATGTAGTCCCCTCCACGCTCGACGATCTCTTCGGGCGGTGGCTCGATCCGCGAGACGGGCACCTTCAGCACCTGCGAGGCGCCGTCCACCAGCAGCCCGAGCAGGCGCTCCCGGAGGCGTACGACGATGATCCTCGTGTTCGGCGTCGCGCCCACCTCACCCAGCCCGAGCTTGCAGCGCAGGTCCATGACCGGCAGGATCCGGCCGCGCAGATTGATGACGCCCCGCATGAACTCCGGCGCGCGCGGCACGGCCGTGATCTCGGTGACGCGCCGGATCTCCTGGACCTGCTTCACGTCGACCCCGTACTCCTCCCGGTCGAGATAGAAGGTGGCGAGGTGCTCGGTCGCCTCGACCGCGGCGCGCTGCTCCTGGGCGGGAGCGGCGAAGAAGGAGAGGGAGTGCGCCCCGGCGGGCTCGGGTGCCGGCGCGGGCTCGATCGGCGCCGGCTGGGATTCGACTTGCGCGACCGAGGCCGGCACGGCCGCGGCCTCGTGGCGCGCCAGGATCTCCTCGGCCAGACCCGAGGCCGGCAGCTCGATCCGCGCCGGCTCGGCGGCGGGGCGGGGCGGACTCGAGATCTCGACGTGCACGCGCGAGAGAACCTCTTCGGCCAGACCGGAGGACGGCAGCGTCAGCTGTGCCCTTGCCGCCGGCTCGCCGGGGGACTCGGACGGAAACACGAAGTCGGCCGTCGGGGCCGGGGCCGGCTCCGCCTCGGTGGACGCCGCCGGCTCCGGTTCGGCGGCGTCCGTCCGGGCCGGGGCCTCGGGCTCGGTCGAGGGCTGGGCCTCGACCGGCCGGGGTTCCGGGTTGGAGGCGTTCGCGCCTCGCTTGGCCCTCTTCCGCGCATCCGCCATTCGACCCATGCTGCTACCCTCTCGCCTCGATCGAGGCCCCCTCGAAATCCCGCTCGGCCGCCACCGCTGCGACGATTGCCCCGTCCACGACGCTCGCGCCGCGCGCCATCCCCTCGAGCAACGCCTGCGTCGCGAGATGGTTGACGACGCGCGGGATGCCGCCCGAACCCTCGTGCAGCCGGACCAGTGCCTCAGCGGTGAAGACGTCCCGTACCGCCCCCGCCACCGCCAGCCGGTGCCTCACGTACCGGGCCGTCTCCTCGGCACCGAGCGGCACCAGGTGGAACGCCGCCCCGATGCGCTGCGTGAGCGCGCGGTAGGCGCGGTGGCGGAACCGCTCACGCAGCTCCGGCTGGCCCACGAGCACGATCGCCACCAGGTTGCGGTCGTCGAGCTGGAAGTTCGTGAGCAGCCGGATCTCCTCGAAGGTCGGCTTGCCCGGGATCAGGTGCGCCTCGTCGACGATCAGAAGCGCCGCCCGGCCTTCGTCGTCGAGCGCCAGCAGACGGTCGTGGATCTGCTCGAGCAGATCCGTGGTGTGGAAGCGCGGCTCGGCGACGCCCAGCTCGGTCGCCGTCGCGCGCAGGAACTGGCGCGGCGACAGACGGGGATTCAGGATCATCCCGACCTCGAACCTCTCGCCCACCCGGTCCACCAGCGCCCGGGTGAGCAGCGTCTTGCCCGAGCCGACCTCCCCGGTGAGCAGCGCCAGGTCCATCTCGTCGACCGCGAACTGCAGGCGTTCCAGCGCTTCCTCGTAGGTCTCGTTCAGGTAGAGGTAGCGCGGGTCCGGCGTCTTGCGGAACGGCTTCTCGCGCAGTCCCCAGTACCCTTCGTACATGGCTCAGACTCCCGCCTCGCGCAGGGCACGGCCCGCGCGCGAGCGGCGGCCTTCGAACAGCGAGGCGACGTCCAGGATCAGGACCACGCGCCCGTCGCCGAGGATGGTGGCGCCCGCAACGCCGACGCCCGCATCGCTGACGACCTGATCCAGGGCCTTGATCACCACGTCCTGCTGCCCGCGCAAGCGATCCACCGTCAGCGCCAGCCGCTTCTCGCCTCGCCCGATGATCACCGCGTAGGCCTCGCCGTCCTCGCGGGGCGGGGCCGGGGTGGCGCCGAAGAGGGCGGCGAGCTCGAGCATGGGCACGATCCGGTCGCGCACCCGCAAGGTCTCCCGGCCGTGCATGCGCACGGTCTCGCTCCGCTTGAAGCGAAGCCCTTCCACGACGGCGCCCGAAGGCAGGGCGTAGACGGCGCCGCCCACGTCCACCATCAGGACGGTGATGATCGCCAGCGTCAGCGGCAGCTGCAGGGTGAACTTCGTCCCCGCCCCGAACACGGTCTCGGCCTCGATCAGGCCGTTCAGCCGCTCCATGCTCCGGACCACCACGTCGAGCCCCACGCCGCGCCCCGAGACGTCGGTCACCGAGCGGGCGGTCGAGAAGCCCTCCGTGAAGATGAGCTGGATCGCATCACGGTCCGTCAGCACCTCGTCGGAACGCACCAGACCGCACTCGAGCGCCTTCCTGCGCACGCCGTTCGCGTCGATCCCACCGCCGTCGTCGATCAGCGTGATCACCACCTGATTCGACTCCTGGGCCGCGGAGAGCAGGATGGTTCCGGTCGCCGACTTGCCGCGGGCGACGCGCAGGTCCGGAGGCTCGATGCCATGGTCGACGGCGTTTCGGATCAGGTGCACCAGCGGCTCCCCGATCTCGTCGATCACCGCCTTGTCGACGCGCGTGTCCTCGCCCTGCAGCACGAGCTCGATCTGCTTGCCCTGGCGCCGGGCGAGATCGCGCACGAGACGCGGGAAGCGCTCGAAGACGTTCCGGATCGGCAGCATCCGGACGTCCATGATCGTCTCCTGCAGCTGCGCCGAGACCCCCGCCACCTCGTGCACGGCCTCGAGCAGCTCCGGCCCCGTCTCCGGCATCAGCGGCGCGAGGCGACGGCCGATCTCCATGAGCTTGGTGCGGTGGACGATCAGCTCGCCGACCAGGTTCAGCAGCTGGTCGAGCTTGGCGAAGTCGACCCGGACCATGCTGGAGCGGGTTCGGGCGGCGGCAGTGATGTCGGGCTTGGCGGCCTCGACCCGGCTGCCGTCGCCCGCGGGCCCCCCGGCGACCGCCATCCCGGACAGCGGGCCCGGGACATCGGTGGGAGCCGGCGTCTTCTCCGGCGCGGTGGGCTCGCCGGCCGGCGCCGACGGCGCGGCTGCGGGCTTCGTCTCGAGCAGGTCCACGAGCACCGCCCGGTCGACGTCCAATGGGTGCTCCTCGTGTCCCGCCACGCAGGCCGCCTCGATCGCCGCGCGCAGCGCGGCCGCTCCTTCGAAGAGGAGGTCCAGCGGGGCCTCCTCCAGCACGAAGAGACCGTCGCGGGTCTGGGCGAACACCTCCTCGAGCCGGTGGACGTAGTCCTTGATCGCAACGAAGCCGATCATCCCGCTGTTGCCCTTGAGGGTGTGAAGCGGGCCCAGCAGGGAAGCGGCCAGCTCCGGGCTCGAACCCTCGCGCTCCAGACGCAGCAGAACGGAGTCGAGAGCGGCGAGGTGCTCGCGGGCATCCTCGAGATAGATCCCGATGAGCTCGGCGGAGACCTCGAAGTCCATCACGAAACGCCCCGTGCGGCGCCCGGGCTCACGGGCCGGTGATCTTCTCGATCAAGCTGTGGAGCTCCGACGCCTGGAAGGGTTTCTTCACGTAGCCGCGGGCCCCCATCTTCAGCCCACGGATCGTGTCCTCCTCCTTGCCCTCCGTGGAGATGATGATGATCGGGATCTCCTTGTAGGCAGCCTCCTTCTGGACACGCTGAAGGAACTCGAGACCGTTCATGACCGGCATGTTGATGTCGAGCAGGATGAGGTCGATCGCCTCCTCCTGGGCCAGCTTGTCGAGCGCCTCGAGGCCGTTCATGGCGCTGACGAGCTTGCAGTTCTTGTAGCGGGAGAGGAAGAGCTTGTACATCTGGTGGATGAGCGCCGAGTCATCGACGGCGAGGATCTTCCTCAGCATTCCTCTCTCCCGCGTCGCTCGCGCCGGCCTTCTGGCAGCGGCGGGAACGAGCCTCCCGAAAAATCGCCACCGCCGGAGGCGGTGGTAGGTTTCTACCACCGAAGCTACTTGTATTCAAGCAATAAGGGCCGGCGACCCGCCCCGGAGCCGCCCGGATCGGAGCCACGGACCGGCGGTCCCTGAGCCGGGTGCTGGCGGCGACCGCCACTTCCCGCTAGCCTCTTGGGATCGTGTTCGAGTCGACCGACAAGATCCGTGAGGACGTGCTCGGGCTCCTGGCCGCCTTGCGCACGCTCGCCGGCGGACGCTACGCCGCCATCTTCGAGGCCAAGGGCATCGTCCTCGAGAGCCCGACGACGGGCGACCGGGTGCTGCGTCGCTTCATCGAGGCCCACGCCCGGGACCTGCTCCAGATCCCGGCGGCCCTCCACGGGGACGCCGAGATGCAGGACCATTTCGCCGACTGGGCGCGCGAGCAGTTCTTCCTCGCGTTCGTGAACGGAAAGGTGGGGGTCCTGGCCGTCTGCGCGGAGGCGAAGCAGGTCGAGCAGGAGTCCGGTCCGCTCCTGAAGGCCCTGGTGGACCGCCTGCTGCGCTGGAACCCAACCTGGCGGCTCGACCAGCGGGGGCGGGGCTTCCTGGCCGGGCGACCGCGCCTCGATACGGTCGCGATCGGCAGCGCGGAGGAGTGACGGCCTAGAATAGCGGATTGGCATGCAGCAGCTGATCCGCAACTTCTCGATCATCGCCCACATCGACCACGGCAAGACCACCCTCTCCGATCGGCTGCTCGAGACGGACCGGGGCGCTCACCGAGCGCGAGATGACCGAGCAGTTCCTGGACTCGATGGACCTCGAGCGGGAGCGCGGCATCACGATCAAGCAGCACTCGGTGCGCCTGCAATACAGGGCGAAGGACGGGCAGGAGTACGTGTTGAACCTGATCGACACGCCCGGGCACGTCGACTTCTCGTACGAGGTCTCGCGCTCGCTCGCGGCCTGCCAGGGGGCGCTGCTGGTCGTCGACGCGAGCCAGGGGGTCGAGGCCCAGACGCTTGCCAACGCGCACCTCGCCTCCGACGCCGGCCTCGAGATCATGCCGGTGCTGAACAAGATCGACCTGCCCGGGGCGGAGCCCGGAGCGCGTCAAGGAGCAGATCGAGCACGTGATCGGGATCGACGCCTCCTCTGCCATCCCGGCCTCCGCCAAGCTGGGCACCGGCGTCGAGCTGATCCTGGAGGCGATCGTCACACGTTCCCGCCGCCCGGGGGCGACGCGACGGGACCTCTGCGCGGGCTGGTCTTCGACTCGTGGTTCGACCAGTACCGTGGTGTCGTCGTGCTCGTCCACGTGGTGGACGGGAGGCTCGAGCCGGGCATGAAGGTCCGGCTCGATGGCCACGGGCGGGACCTACCAGGTGGAGCAGCTCGGCGTCTTCACGCCCAAGCCGGTGCCGGTCGACGCGCCTCGACGCGGGCGAGGTGGGCTTCGTGATGGCCGGGATCAAGAAGATGTCCGGACGTGGCGATCGGCGACACGCTCACCGAGGAACGCCGGCCCGCCGCGCGAGCCGCTCCCCGGCTTCAAGGAGACCGAAGCCGATGGTCTTCGCCGGGCTCTACCCGGTGGACGCCGACCAGTACGCGGAGCTGCGCGAGGCGTTGGAGAAGCTGCGGCTCAACGACTCCTCCTTCTTCTACGAGCCCGAGACCTCGGCGGCCCTCGGCTTCGGCTTCCGCTGCGGCTTCCTGGGCCTGCTGCACATGGAGATCGTGGAAGAGCGCCTGGAGCGCGAGTTCGATCTCGAGCTGCTGGTGACGGCACCCTCGGTGCGCTATCGGGTGCTGCGCGCCGACGGCGAGCTGGTCGAGGTCGACTCCCCGGCGCGCCTGCCCGACCCCGGCCAGATCGAGGCGATCGAGGAGCCGGTGATCACGGCCACCATCCTGACCGGCGACGAGTTCGTGGGCCCGATCCTCAAGCTCTGCCAGGACAAGCGCGGCGTCCAGAAGGGCCTGCACTACCTCACGCCCACCCGGGTCATGATCCAGTACCAGCTGCCGCTCGCCGAGATCCTGCTCGACTTCTACGACCGGCTGAAGTCCGTCTCGCGCGGCTACGCCTCGCTCGACTACGAGTGGAGCGGTTACCGGGCCTCACCTCTGGTCAAGCTCGACGTGCTCGTCAACGGCGATCCGGTCGACGCGCTCAGCCTGATCGTCCACCGGGACCTGGCCTTCACGCGCGGCAAGTCGCTGGTCGAGAAGATGCGCAAGATGATCCCGCGCCAGATGTTCGAGGTCGCCATCCAGGCCGCGATCGGCTCGCGGGTGATCGCCCGCGAGACCGTGAAACCGCTGCGCAAGAACGTGCTCGCCAAGTGCTACGGCGGCGACATCACCCGCAAGAGGAAGCTCCTCGAGAGGCAGAAGGAAGGCAAGAAGCGGATGAAGCGGGTCGGCACCGTCGACATCCCGCAGGAGGCCTTCCTGGCGGTCCTGCGGGTCGACGAGTAGGTGGGCGGCGCGCATCGGGCAGATCGGCTAAAATGACCGTCATGAAGGACCAGGCGGCCCCGGCCGGCAAGTTCAGGAAGGCGGTCGCCCGCGAGTATCTCGAGTCGATCGTGGTGGCGGTGATCCTGGCCCTGTTCATCCGCACCTTCGTGGTCCAGGCCTTCAAGATCCCGACGGGATCGATGATCCCGAACTTGCTGATAGGGGACCACTTGCTCGTCAACAAGGTGGTCTACTCGCCGTCCTTCGGTCCGCTCGAGGACAAGCTTCTGGCCAAGAAGCCGATCGCGAGGCGCGACGTGATCGTCTTCAAGTACCCCGACGAGCCGACCCGCGACTTCATCAAGCGGGTGATCGGCCTCCCCGGGGAGACGGTCGAGATCCGCGACAAGACCGTCTTCATCGACGGCAAGCCGATCGCCGAGCCGTACGCGCACTTCATCGATCAGCCTCTCCGGCCCGACGATCCCGAGTACGGCCTGCGCGGCGAGCCGATCCGGGACAACTGGGGACCCCAGGTCGTACCTCCCGGAAAGCTGCTCGTCCTGGGCGACAACCGCGACAACAGTCGGGACAGCCGCTTCTGGGGCTTCCTGCCCCGAGACCAGGTGAAGGGGCGCGCGCTGCTCGTCTATTGGTCCTACGAGGCCTCCGGAGACGAGTACCGGAGGACGGGCCTCGTCGATTGGCTGAGAGACACTCTTTCCGCGTTCGGGCGGACGCGCTGGAAGCGCTTCTTCCACGTGATCCGCTGAGGAGGCCGCCCGCGGACGGCCTGGAGGAGATATGAGTCGCAAGAACGAGAGGGGACAGGGACGGCTGAGCACGCTCATCTTCCTGGTCCTGATCGTGGCCGCCGGGGTCGCCGCCTGGCACGTGATACCCGTCTACGTCGCGCACTACAGCTTCACGGACAAGGTCGAGGAGGTCTGCCGGACACCCCGCTACAAGGGAACCGACGAGGACCTGCTCAAGGTCCTCACCGACGAGGTCGCGAGCCGACGGCTCGATCAGTGGATCGGTCCGGACAGCTTCGAGATCAGCACCGTCGAGAGCGGACGCCGCATCAAGCTTCACTACCAGCGGGAGGTCGAGATCCTGCCGGGCTGGAAGAAGACCTTCAACTTCTCCTACACCGCCGACCAGCCGCTCCTCTGAGCGCGTCCGTCGCCCCCGCCACCGGGGAGACGGGGAGACGCGCGCGACTTGACAGCGGGAACGTTGGCTCTATCATTCTTCTCTGTCATGTTGAAGGGATCCGCCGTGCGACCGGCCCGCGTGAGGCGAGCCCCGTCCGCCCGGCGGGCACGTCGTTCGGCATAGGGCCACACGGCTCCAGCCGAGACGATCCGTGAAGAACCCGCCGGGGCTCCGGCGGGTTTTCTTTTTTTCTCTGAGAGAGGGAGAGCAAATGAGCGCGCGAGTCGGCGTCTTCGGTGCCAACGGCTACGCCGGGCGTGAGGCGATCCGGCTGCTCGGGCGTCATCCCCGAGCCCAGGTCGCCTTCACGGCCGACATCACCGCCGGCCACCTCGCGCCCGAGGCCGGTCTCGAGCAGGCGGCCGAGGCCTATCTGCTGGCGCTGCCGCACGGGATCGCCGCGAGCTACGCCGCGCGCCTGCGGGAGAAGTGGCCCGCCGCGGTCGTGGTCGACCTCTCCGGGGATCTGCGCCTGCCGACTCCCGAGCTGTACCAGCGGTGGTACGGTCAGGAACACAAGGCGAAACAGCTCCTGGGCCAGGCCGTCTTCGGCCTGGCGGAGGTCTTCCGGGAGCGGATCCGGGGGGCGCGCCTCGTCTCGAACCCGGGCTGCTACGCGACCTCGGTGCTGCTGCCTCTGGTTCCCCTGCTGCGCGAGGGGCTGATCGACGAGACGGATATCGTCGCGGACGCCAAGAGCGGCGCGACCGGGGCCGGTCGCAGCCCTCGCGAGGGCCTGCTCTTCTGCGAGCTCAGCGACGACTTCTCCGCCTACAAGCCCGGCCGCGTGCACGCCCACGTCGGCGAGATCGAGGCGATCCTGGCCGAGACGACCGGCCGCAGCGTGGAGCTCACCTTCTGCCCTCACCTGCTACCGGTGAAGCGCGGCATCCTGACGGCGCTCTACGTGAAGACAAAGAAGAGCCCCGACGATCTGCGCCGCGCGCTCCACGCGTTCTACGACGGGACCGCCTTCGTCCACGTGGTCGACGACGCACCGCCGAAGCTCTCGGAGATCGTGCTGACGAACGACTGCCGGATCTCGGTGCACGCGGCCGCCTCCGGACGGGCGGTCGTCTTCTCGGCGATCGACAACCTGGTGAAGGGCGCCGCGGGGCAGGCGGTCCAGAACCTGAACCTCGCCATGGGCTGGGAGGAGACCGACGGCCTGGTCTCGGCGTTCGGCGGCGGCCGGAAGGCGTCGTGAGCGTGAGGGTCTACAAGGTCGGCGGGCCCGCGCTCGAGGACCCGGCGCTCGTCCCGCCGCTGGCGGCGGAGCTAAAGAGCGGCGACGGCCCGGCGGCGCTCGTACACGGCGGGGGCCGCGCGATCGAGCGGATGCTGAAGGCCCTCGCCATCGAGTCCCGTTTCGTGGAGGGACGGCGCGTCACCTCGCCCGAGGCCATGGACGTCGTCGAGATGGTCCTCTCGGGCCTGGCGAACAAGACGCTGGCGGCGGGTCTCACGGCGGCGGGCGTCCCGGCGATCGGCATCTCGGGCCGCGACGCCTTTCTCGTGCGGGCACGGCTCGAGCCGAGCCTCGGTCGCGTGGGCCTCCCCGACCGCGTCGACGTGACGCCGATCGAGGCGCTCTGGAAGGGCGGCTTCCTGCCCGTCGTCTCGCCGGTGGCCGCCGGCCCGGAGGGTGAGGCCGTGAACGTGAACGCCGACGAGGCGGCGCTCGCGGTCGCGCGTGGCGTGGGGGCGACGACGCTCGTCTACCTCTCCGACGTCGACGGCGTCCGGCTCGGCGAGCGGACGGCCGAGACGCTCTCGCCCGACGAGGCCCGCGACCGCATCGACGACGGCACCATCGCCGGCGGCATGGCGCTCAAGGTGCGGGTGGCGCTCGCCGCCTCCGCCGCGGGCATCCCCGAGGTCGTGATCGCCGGCCGCGCCCGGCTGGAGGGCCGCTTCCCCGGCACGCGCATCCTGGCCCCCGCCCCATCACCCGTGAACAAGGGCCCAGCGTCCCGGGCCGAAGAGGAGAAGAGATGACGACAGCCCTGCTGCCCGTTTACGACCGCGACCTCGTTCTGGTGAAGGGCAAGGGGGCCCGTCTCTGGGACGAGAGCGGCCGCGAGTGGCTCGACTTCGCCGCCGGGATCGCCGTCAACGGCTTCGGCTACGGCGACAAGAAGATCGTCGCCGCAATCAAGAAGCAGGCCGAGACGCTCATCCACGTCAGCAACCTGTTCCACACACAGCCGGGCGCGCGCCTGGCCGAGCGCCTGGTGGCGGCCGCCTTCCCCTCCAAGGTCTTCTTCACCAACTCCGGGACCGAGGCGCTCGAGGGCGCCATGAAGTTCGCCCGCCGCATCGGCAACGAACAGGGTCGCACCGAGTTCGTGGCTTTCGAGCAGGGCTTCCATGGCCGCTCGATGGGGGCGCTGTCCCTGACCTGGACCGAGAAGTACCGGGCACCCTTCGAGCCCCTGATCCCGGGCGTCCGTTTCGTTCCGCGGGGCGATCTCGGCGCTCTGGCGAGCGCGGTCAACGAGAAGACGGCGGCCGTCTTCGCCGAGCCGGTGCAGGGTGAGGGAGGGATCCATCCGGCCTCGCCCGAGTTCCTGCGCGGATTGGCCGCTCTCTGTCGCGAGAAGGGCGCGCTTCTCGTGTTCGACGAGGTGCAATGCGGGCTGGGCCGGACCGGGAAGATGTTCGCCTACCAGCACTCGGGCGTGGTGCCCGACGTCCTCACGCTCGCCAAGCCCCTCGCGGGGGGGCTGCCGATGGGCGCGATCCTGCTCAAGGACGAGCTGACGCACTTCCTCAAGCCGGGCGACCACGGCAGCACCTTCGGCGGCAATGCCGTGTGCGCGGCGGCCGCGCTGGCGGTGCTCGATCACCTCGAGGCTCCCGGCTTTCTCGACGAGATCGCCGCCAAGGGCCTCTACCTCAAGCGCGCGCTCGAGAAGCTCGCCCGCAAGCACAAGGGCCAGATCGCCGAGATCCGCGGGCTCGGGCTGATGATCGGCATCGAAACCAAGGGCCCTGCGGCGCCGGTGATGGCGGGCCTCAAGGAGCGCGGCGTCCTGGCCGTCAAGGCCGGCGACCGGGTGGTGCGGTTGCTGCCGCCGCTGGTGGTGAAGCGCTCGGAGATCCGGCAGGTGCTGCAGAAGCTCGAGGAGGTGCTGGCGACCGGCGCGGGTGCGGTCGAGAAGGTTCAGTGAGCGGCAGCGGCCGGCGCTTCGGGCACGGTCGGCGATTCGCAGTACGATTCGGCTTCACGAAGGAGAGCGGACGGCCATGAGCAGCGTCAAGAAAGTGGTGCTGGCCTACTCGGGTGGACTCGATACCTCGATCATCATCCCCTGGCTCAAGGAGAACTACGGCGGTGCCGAGGTGGTCGCCTTCTGTGGCGACGTCGGGCAGGGCGACGACTTCGAGGCGGTGAGCGCCAAGGCGCTCCGGACGGGCGCCAGCAAGTGCGTCGTGCGCGACCTGCGCGAGGAGTTCGTGCGCGACTACTGCTACCAGGCCCTCGCCGCGGGAGCCGTCTACGAGGACCGCTACCTCCTCGGCACGGCGCTCGCGAGGCCCCTGCTCGCCTACCACCAGGTCCAGGTCGCGCTCGAGGAGGGGGCCGACGCCCTCTCGCACGGGGCCACCGGCAAAGGGAACGACCAGGTGCGCTTCGAGGTCACCTACGGCGCCTTCGCCCCGCACCTGAAGGTGATCGCCCCCTGGCGGGAGTGGACGATCCGCTCGCGCGAGGACGCCCTCGAGTACGCGGCCAAGCACGGCGTGCCGGTCGAGCAGACCAAGAAGGACCTCTTCAGCCGCGACGGCAACCTCTGGCACCTCTCGCACGAGGGCGGCAACCTCGAGGACGTGTGGGACGCGCCGCAGAAGGAGATGTTCAAGACCACGGTCGACCCTCTGGACGCGCCGAGCCAGCCGCAGCTCATCACCCTCGCCTTCGAGGGTGGCGTGCCCGTCTCGCTCGACGGCAAGCGCCTCCCGCCGGTCGAGATGGTGGAGACGCTCAACCGCGTGGCCGGCGCCCACGGGGTGGGCCGCCTCGACCTGGTCGAGAACCGGCTGGTCGGGATCAAATCGCGCGGCGTGTACGAGACCCCCGCGGGGACCGTACTGCACATCGCCCACCGCGAGCTGGAGCGCCTGGTGCTCGACCGCGACACGCATGCACTTCAAGCAGTCCGTCTCCATCCGCTACGCGCAGCTCATCTACGACGGCCTCTGGTTCTCGACCCTGCGCCAGGCGCTCGCCGCCTTCGTGGACGAGACCGAGAAGGAGGTGACGGGCGAGGTGCGGCTGCGGCTCTACAAGGGCACGGCCGAGGCGGTCGGCCGCCGCTCGCCGCGCAGCCTCTATCGGCAGGACCTGGCGACCTTCGGCGCAGGGCATGGCCTACGACCACAAGGACGCCGAGGGCTTCATCCGCCTCTTCGGGCTACCCGAGCGGGTCCGGGCGCTGACGCGCCAGCCGGCCGGCAAGAAGTGAGCGCGCCCGTCATGCCCAGCGGGGTGACCGCACCCCTCGGCTTTCGCGCGGCCTCCGCCGCGTCCGGGATCAAACCGGCGGGCCCCGACCTCGCGCTCGTGGTCGCGGAGGCGTCCTGCACGGCGGCCGGAGTCTTCACCTCGAACCGGGCCCAGGCGGCGCCGGTCGTGCTGTCGCGCCAGCACCTCGCCGCCGGCCGGGCACGCGCGATCGTGGCCAACGCCGGCTGTGCCAACGCCGGCACCGGCGAGCCGGGCCTCGCCGACGCTCGCGCGACGGCCGGGCTCGTGGCGGAGGCGCTCGGCTGCAGCCCCGAGGAGGTCGTGGTGGCGTCGACCGGCGTCATCGGCACGCGTCTGCCCATGCCGAGGCTGCGCGCCGGCCTGGCCGAGGCGGCGAAGCGCGTGTCGCGAGAAGGCGGCGCCGACGCCGCGCGCGCCATCCTCACCACCGACACCATGCCCAAGGAGGTCGTGATCGACTTCCGCGTCGGAGGGACACGCTGCCGCATCGGAGCGATGGCGAAGGGGGCCGGCATGATCGCCCCGAACCTCGCCACCATGCTCGCCTTCTTCACGACCGACGCGGCGGTCGCGGCGCCGCAGCTGCGCCAGGCGCTCCTCGCCGCCGTCGGCGAGAGCCTCAACCGCATCACAGTCGACGGCGACACCTCGACCAACGACTGTGCGGTGGTACTGGCGAGCGGGGCCGCAGGCGCGCCGCCCATCACGGGTCCGGGCGAGGCCTACCAGGCCTTCGACGCTGCCCTCACCGAGGCGGCGCGGCGGCTCGCGGAGATGCTGGTGCGCGACGGCGAGGGAGCGACCAAGATCGCCCGGGTGGTGGTCGAGGGGGCGCGTTCGGCGAGCGACGCCGATCGCGTCGTCCGCACCGTCGCGGAGTCACCACTCGTGAAGACGGCTCTCCACGGCGGCGACCCGAACTGGGGGCGGCTGCTGGCGGCGGCCGGACGCGCCGGAGTCGCCTTCGACGCGAGCCGAGTCTCGATCTGGATCGGAGACGTGCAGGTGGCCGAAGGCGGCGCCGCACGGGAGTACGAGGAGAAGACGGCGGCGGCGGCCATGCACGAGGACCCGGTGCGCCTCCGGATCCGCCTCGGCGAGGGCGACGCCTCCTCCTGGATGTGGACCTCGGATCTCTCCCGCGACTACGTCGACATCAACGCGCACTACCGGAGCTAGGGAGCGAGGGTGGGGCTCTGGCTCGGGAGCGGTCGATGAAGCTTTGGGGCGGGAACTACGAGTCGTCGCCGGACGCTGCCTTCTGGGAGTTCAACCGCTCGTTTCCCTTCGACAAGCGGTTGATCGTCGAGGAGGTGGCGGCGTCGCGGGCGTGGGTGAACGCGCTCGGACGCTGCGGGGCGATCTCCGCGCAGGCGACGGAGACGCTCGACCGCGGCCTCGAGGAGCTGCTGGCGAAGGCCCAGCGGGACGCACGCTACCTGGACCTGGACGTCGAGGACGTCCATAGCTTCGTCGAGCAGCGGCTGGGCGAGATCGTCGGCGAGCTCGCGGGCCAGGCGCACCTCGGGCGCAGCCGCAACGAGCAGACGGTGACGGCGCTCCGCCTCTTCGTGCGCGGAGCCATCGACCGGCTGCGCGAGGCCCTGGGGGACCTCGTCCAGGCGCTGGTCGACCAGGGCCGGGGTGGCGCGGACGCCGTGATGCCAGGCTACACGCACACGCGGGCGGCCGAGCCGATCACCTTCGGCCACTGGGCGGCGGCCCATGCCTGGGGCCTCGTCCGCGACCACGAGCGGCTCCGCGACGCGCGGGCCCGCGCCGATGTGCTGCCGCTCGGCTCGGGCGCCCTGGCCGGAGTCGCCCTGCCGCTCGATCGGGAAGCCATGGCGCGCGACCTCGGCTTCGCGGCCGTCTCCCCCGCCGCGCTCGACGCCGTGATGGACCGGGACTTCGCAGTCGAGTTCGTCTCCTGCTGCGCGCAGCTGCAGACGCACCTCGCCCGGCTCGCCGAGGACCTCATCCACTTCGCTGGCCCCGAGTACGGCTTCGTACGTCTGCCCGAGGCCTTCACCACGGGATCGAGCCTGATGCCACAGAAGAAGAACCCCGACGCGCTCGAGCTCGTTCGTGGCAAGGCGGCCAGGGTCGACGGCGATCTCCTGAGGTTGCTCGCGCTCCTGAAGGGCCTGCCGGCGGGTTACCAGAAGGACCTGCAGGAGGACAAGGAAGCGGTCTTCGACGCCGCTGACACGGTGACGGGGTCCGTGGTCGTGATGAGCGGTGTCGTCGCCGGGCTCCTGCCCCAGCGCGAGGCGATGCGGGCGGCGGCCGGGCGCGAGGAGATGATCGCCGCCAACCTCGCCGTCGCGCTGGCGCGCGAGGGGATGCCCTTCCGCAAGGCCCACCACCTGGTCGGCTCGCTGGTCGCGGAGGCGCAGAAGACGGGCCGCTCCCTCAAGGAGACGGCCGCCCAGCGGCTGCCCTCGGTCGCACCCGCCGTCGCCCTGCGCCTGGACACCCTCTTCGATCCGCTCGAGGCGGTCAAGACGAAGTCCCTCACCGGCGGCACCGCCCCCGACGCCGTGCGCGCCTCGCTCGACGCGGCCCTTGCCCGCGTCAAAGCGGGTCGCTGAGGCCCGCGCTCAGCGCGGGGGCGTGGCGTCCCACACGGTGGGCACTCGCAACCCGTCTCCTAGGACGTCCGCCAGGGTCATCAGGAACGGCACGATCGCCGCGTAGAAGACGGCGTCGAGCACGAACCGGACGGGCGCCGCGAGCGTGAGCAGGCCGCGCGCGCAGCCCCAGAGGCCCGCCGTCAGCGCGGTAACCAGAAGGAAGGGGGCTGAGATGCGAGCGAGGACCCCCGGCGCTCCCGTCATCTTCCATGCCGTCGGCAGCCCCGGTCCCACCCAGAGCATGCTCCTGGTGGATCCCGAGTAGCGGACCCGTCCCCCGTAGAGAAACGGCACCACCAGCCCGGGCCAAAGCCGGCTGCAGACGAGGAGCATCAGCGCTGCCCACGCGCCCAGGCCGAGCTTCTGAACGCGGGGGTCGTGTCCGGCCCCGAATGCCGCGGCAATGACGAGAACGACGATCGACACCAGGCCGACGATCAGCAGGATGCCCAGGTAGGAGAGGCAGGCGCTCGCCCGAGTCACCGTGAGCCGGACCACGTTCTCCTCGGAGCGGCCCGCGGCCTTGGCCGCCGCCGCCGCGTAGCCCACCAGGCCCAGGCAGAAGAGGCTCGGGGCCACCACCACCATCGGCCGTCCGGAGGCCTCGGCCACGACCTCGACCAGGAGCCAGGTGACGAGGATCGCCGGGAGGAACTGCGGATAGTCTCGGCCCACGCGGGCCGCCGCGGTGCCGGCGGAATCGCCGAAGGCGGGGAGGCGGCGCTTCGCCATCACGCGCCCGGCGGCGGCGTGGTCATGCCGTCGGTGATCATCCACAGGCAGCTGTCCACGGCCTGGCTGTGCCACGGCCAGCGGCGGACGGCGTCCTCGAACACCGCCATCGCGTCCTCGCGACGGCCCTGGTGCTTGAGGTGAGTGCCGAGGGAAAGGTGGGCGGTGGGACAGTCGGGGGTGGTCGTGACACACCTCCTCAGGATCTCCTCGCCACGTTGCGCGTCGCTACCCTCCCGCTGGCTCATGAGCAGCGCGCCCAGGGCCGTCTCGAGGAACCAGTCTCCGGGGTGGGCGGCGAGCAGCCGTTCGAGGCGGGCCCGTTGCTCCTCGGGAGCGAGGCCCGGTTGGGCGGCGGCGAGGTACTCGCGGTCGCGTAGCAGGGGACTTCGCCGCCACGGCTCGGTGGGGCCGCCTTCCACCATACGCTGCCAGGCTTGACGACGCCGTTCGATCCAGTCCGCGGGCGGCGCCGTGTCGCGCGCCCGCCCCTCCGCATGCCAGGCGAAGCGCGCCATTCCCGGGATCGCCAGCGGCAGGTCGGAGGCCTTGAGTGCCGCCCAGTAGTGCGAGGTCTCGGCGGGGGTCGCGGGTCCCTTGCCGAGCACCAGGAGAGAGCGGGCCGCTAGATTGCGCAGGTGTGTGGCCTGCGAGTCGAGCAGCGCGCGCAGATAGGCCTCGGCGCTGGCCAGGGGCAGCAGTCGCTTGAAGAGGATCTGGTCGACCAGGGTCATCAGGTTGTACTCCTGGCCGTCGTTCATGTCCCAGCCGTAAGGGGGAAAGACCACCCACCACGACAACGCCCGGAGCTTTTCGTCGTCGAGGGGGAGGCCGACGTCATCGTGCAGGTCGTCGACCAGGATCTTGCGCGAGGCGGCGAAGTCCTCCTCCAGGCCGCCCACCCGCTCGCCCATTGGCCAGTTGCCCGCCGCCATCGCGGAGTGCAGAAGGAAGAGCCCGTAGAGGTAGAGGTACTCGGGCTCGGGCAGGCTGAGCGAGGTGAGGACGTAGACGCGGCCGTGCAGCGTCGGCAACATCTGCGGCGGTCGCAGCAGGTACCCTTGCAGGTCGGCGAGCACGTCGTGGATGTAGTGCTCGTCGGCCCCGTCGCGACGGCGAAAGGCACCGACGGAGATGCGCTGCTCGGCGTCCGCTGTCCCGTAGGTGACCAGGGCCTCGACGGCGAGGCCGCGGCGCCGCCAGGAGCGCGCGGCGAGCGTGGCCAGGAAGGCGGCGGCGCCGGCGACGAAGCGCGACCCGACCGGGGTCAGGACGGCGCCCTTGAGGAGGTCGAGACGCAGGCGCTGCACCGCTCGGGTGACGACCTGGTAGGAGTAGAAGCCGTCGCCGAAGCGCGCGAAGCGGCCCAGGTGGCCGACCAGCGGGGTGGTGAACTCGTCGGCCAGGCGGGCCAGGCGCTCGAGGCTGTCAGCATGGGTCGCCGGATCGGCCATCGCGAAACCCCTCTCGACAGAACCCCGCCGGCTCGGGGGTGAGGCGGGGCGGGCGGCTCAGCCTAACACGAAGGTTCCGGCGGAGGTCCCGTGGCGGGAGCCGAGGGCGTACGGGTCCGCGCCTGCGACGGTTCCCAAGACGCTCGCAATTGTGTAGTCTCGTCTCATTGTGCGGACCTGAGCTTGTTTGGAGGCATCGATTCGCCATGGAAACTCCGCGCCTGATCTTTACGGTATTCGCGAGCGCGTTCGCGCTTGTCATGTCCTGCCAAGCCGCGACGGCACATGACACTTCGGCCTCGTCCGAGCCACTGCTCGTCGTGAAAGGAAACCAGCTGGTCAACGGCAAAGGCGAGGTGGTCCGCCTGCGCGGGTTCGGCCTCGGCGGCATGCTGCACATGGAGAACTTCATCGACGGCTATCCCGGCAACGAGGAAGCTTTCCGGGAGGTCCTGCTGAAGGCCATGGGCAGGAAGAAGTACGACCTGTTCTTCGACACTTTCTACAAGAGCTACTTCACGGAAGAGGACGCCCGCTACATCTCCTCTCTCGGACTCAATCTGGTCAGGATCCCGATCAACTACCGCCTGTTCGAGGACGACATGAATCCGCGCGTGATCAAGCAGGATGGGTTCAGGCACCTCGACCGCGTCATCAGGCTCTGTGCCGAGCAGCGGATCTACACCATCATCGATCTGCATGCTCTGCCCGGCTACCAGAACCAGCATTGGCATAGCGACAATCCGACCCACAAGGCACTGCTGTGGAAGCACAGGGACTTTCAGGACAGGACCGTCGTGCTCTGGGAGGCGCTCGCGCGCCACTATCGAGACGAGCCCTGGGTCGCGGGCTACGACCTGATCAACGAGCCGGCAGACCCCACGGGGGAGAGGGTCGTGCCGTTCTTCCACCGGCTCATGGACGCGGTCAGGAATGTGGATCCCGTCCATATCCTCTTCATCGAAGGCAACACCTACGCGCGCGAGTTCGACGGGTTCGACCCCACCTGGAAGAACGTCGTCTACACCAACCATGACTACGCGGCACCGGGTTTCATCACGGGCGGTCCCTATCCCGGAGAGACCGGCGGCCAGTACTACGACAGCAAGGCGGTCGAGGCGGATTTCCTGAAGAAGAGCCGGTTCATGATCGACAACGGCCTACCGATCTGGGTCGGCGAGTTCGGCCCCGTCTACACGGGCGAGGCGCAGAAAGACGAGATGCGGTATCAGTTGTTGAAGGACCAGCTCGCCGTCTACGACAAGCGCGGCGCGAGCTGGTGCATCTGGCTCTACCGGGACCTCGGATTGCAGGCGCTCGTGTATCAGCCCGAGACCACGGCCTGGATGCGGCTGATCAAGCCGATGCTGGAGAAGAAACAGCGGCTGGGCGCCGATGCCTGGGGCGGCGTGGAAACCGGCATCCACGAGGTGATGGAACCGATCGACGCGATGCTGGCCCGGGAGTTCCCGAACTACGATCCCTACCCGAACGGCGCGAAGCGGGAGGCTCGCCTGCTCGTCCGTCACATCCTGATCGCGGAAGCCTTGCTGAGCGAGTACGGGAAGGCCTTCGAGGGCCTGTCGGAGGACAAGGTCGTCGAGCTGGCGGAATCGTTCAACCTGGAGAAGGCCAAACGCCGCACGCGGCTCGAGGCGATCCTCTCCGGAAGGGAGCGCTGAGCGCCTGTCGTCCTCCCGCCCCGGGGCCTCAGGGAGCAAGCCGGGCCGCGAAAGCCGCGCGGTCGTCTGCCGGGAGAGACGCGGCGGCGGCGGCGCGTCGATAGACCTCGGCGGCCTCGGCCTTGCGACCGCGCTTCTCCAGCAGGGTGCCGAGCAGAGCCCAGCCGTCGCGGGAGCCCGGGTGGCGCGCCACCAGGGCCCGGAGCGTGCGCTCGGCCCGCTCCCGCTCGCCGGCCCTCTCCAGGAAGAGGGCCTCGGTGAGCGCGTAGCGCGGGTCTTCGGGCGCGAGCGCCGCGGCGCGCCCGGCCAGGGTCGCGGCCTGTCGCGGGTCGGAGTCAGCCGTGAGGAGCGCCAGGTTGTAGGCAGCGCCCGCGTTCCGCGGATCGAGAGCGAGGGCACTCTGGAGGGCGTCTCGTGCCTCGGAGGCTCGGCCCTTCTCGGCGAGCAGCAGGCCCAGATTGAAGTAGGCCGCACCCTGGCTCGGCTCGACGCGGAGCGCGGTGCGAAGCGCCGTCTCGGCCTGGTCCAGCCGGCCAAGGCGAGCCTCCGCCAGCGAGAGGTTGACCAGGCTCGGCACGTGGTCGGGACGGAGCGTCAAGGCCTTGCGATAACGCTCGGCCGCCGCCTGCGGATCCCCCTGCTCGAGCCGGAGGTTGCCGAGCGCGTACTGGGACGCGAAATCGTCGGGACGGGCCAGAAACGACTGCTCGAGCTCTTCGCGTGCGGCCCGCACCTGGGCGCGAGCCGACTCCCTCAGCGTCTCCGGACTCTTCCCTCCGAGCGCCGCTGCGGCCCGCACCCGGACGAGCCGGCTGCGGTCGCGCGTCGCCGCCAGCAGCGCCTCGCGCGCCTCGGGCACGCCCTCGAGGCCGGTGACGGCCGCCGCGCGTACCAGAGGGGAAGCGTCCGTGGCCAGCGCGCGGAGCACCGGCAGCTTCGCCCGGTCGTCGCAGCCGGCCAGGAGCCGCGCCAGCGAGGCGGTAACGATCTCGTCGCGTCCCGGCTCTCCCAGGTACCGAAGCATCTCGGCGAGTCGTGACCAGTCGCCGCGGCGCGCGGCCGCGACCAGCCGCCCCTCGCGCAGGATCCGCTCCGACCACCGGCCGCCGCCCCAAGCCCGGACCGTCCGCTCCGCCCAGGCGGCGTCGTGGTCCGAATGGCAGAGGTTGCAGGCGTTCGGCGAGCCCAGCTCGCGGGTCGCCGCCGGAGCGGGCGGACGCATCGAGTGGTCGCTCCGGCGCATGCGCGCGAACTCGGTCACCGGCATGTGGCAGTCCGTGCAGCGGGTACCCGGGCCCGTCCCGGGGTGATGCGAGTGGCGGGCGGCGTTCGCGACGCGGTCCGCGTGGCAGGGCAGGCAGGCGTCGTTGGGCCGGCCCTGGAAGCGGTAGCGGCCGCTCGAGGTGTGGCAGTGGACGCAGTCGAGCTGTCCCGACCGCGCACAGGGGCTCATCCGCCAGGAGGTGAAGGTGTAGTTCTCGCCGAGATCGCGACCGTCGGGATAGTAGTCGGGGCTCTCCAGCGTCGCGAGATCGAAGTGGTCGAAGAAGCGGTCGCCGGGACGGAACGGCGTCTCGATCGCGCTCGCCTTGGCGTGGCAGGATGCGCAGAGGTCGTTCCGGCGCTCCCGGCCGAGCGACTTCACCGAGACGATCTTCCGGTCGCTGGGGCGCTCGCCCGGGCGGAGACTCGAGAAGACCTGCACGTGCGCGCTGGCCGGCCCGTGGCAGGTCTCGCAGGAGACGCCCGGCTCGGTCCAGATCGTGTGGTAGGAGTCGCTCGCCGGGTCGTAGTTGGTGACGACCTGGCTGACGTGACAGCGGAAGCAGGAAGTGTTGAACGTGTACGCCCGGTCCCTCCAGTCGAGCTCACGGTCGGTCACGTCCGCGAAGGGACGCACGGCGCTGCCCGCCGTCGAGAACCACGCCCGGCGTCTCACGTCGTAGGCGAGGGGCAGCACCTGCAGGCGCCCCCGCTCGAGCGGCGTCAGGAAGTAGCAGACGTTCTTGCCACCCAGCACCTGCACGAACGGGTAGATCTTCGTGCCCTCGGGTCCCGTCTCGACGACGTGATCGCGTCCGACCCCAACGACGGCGCGATAGCGTCGCCCCGCGATCGTGATGGGCATCTTCTGCCGTGTCAGATGGGCACGGGCGAATTCGGGAGTGTAGGGCTGCATGGCCCGGCCGTGAAACGAGCCGGCCCACTTCTCGTAGAAGGCCGCGTGACATCCACGGCAGCTCCGCGAGCCCGCCAGGGACGCCGCCTCGCCGGAAGCGCGCCACGGCGCGGCGTGCCTCGCCAGGAGCGCGACGACAGCCAGGCCGAGGAGCGTCGGGGTGCCGACGGCCGCTGCCACCAGGATCTTCGTACGACGGCGGACGCGAGTCACGAGAGTCTGGCCCACCATATCAGACGGCGGGCGGCGACGCCGGCGACGACACCTTCCGCTAGTTGAACTCGATCGTGGTCTCGGGCGTCGTCTGCACCTTGATGCCCTTGAGGCCCTTGAGCTCCGAGGGATCGAGCGTTTGCGGGTCGCCCAACGCGTTGAGCTTCTTCATGGACGCCTCGTCGGCCACGAGAGCGTCGAAGTCGATGTCCATCAGCGTCACGGTGGAGCCCTGGACCCAGGGGCTGCTGGTCGACACCAGCCGGCCGCCGACCTCGACCAGGGTCGTCATTCTGAGACCCTTGAGCATCGTCTTCATCATCGCCATGGCGCCGGCCTGCATCTTGGCGGCGGCCTCCGCGGCCTCCTTGGACTGTTCCTTTGCCTCCGGCTTCGCGCCCGGCTTGGGCCCGGCTCCCACGATCGTGAGCACCGAGTTGCCGCCCTTCTTCTCCAGGCGGAAGCTCAGCGCTTCCTTGGACTCGGACTTCGAGTCGTTGTCGGCCGGGTCCGGTTTCGCGTCGATCTTGAGCTTCCGGATGTCGTTGAAGGCATACACGGTCTTCTCGGGGCCGTCCTTGACGGAGTGGTAGGAGACGAGCTTCACGCCGGGGCCCATCGCCGCCGCCCGGGCCGCCAGCTTCGCCTCGGTCTTGGCTTTCCTCTGGGCAGGGGTCGACTGATCCATCCCCGAGAGCGCGTCGATCATCCCGCGCGCCTGCTCGCCGAGCGTGATCGTGTCGACGATGGTTCCGGTCCCGTCCGCATTCACCTTGATCAGGCGCTCGCCCTGGAGACAACCGGCCGTGACCAGCAGCAACGGCAGGCACGCGACGGGGATCAGGCGCATCTTTCCCTCCTTGGGATTCGACGTGCCGCAAACGCTACGGCCTCCTGCTGCGCCCGTCAAGCGCGCACGGTCGG
Organism: uncultured Acidobacteriota bacterium; assembly: GCA_963732935.1. Taxonomy (GTDB): domain Bacteria; phylum Acidobacteriota; class Vicinamibacteria; order Fen-336; family Fen-336; genus DATBSL01. Next base: position 240,189 of record CAVTBK010000001.1, read on the forward strand.
CGCGTCGGACACGCCTCGGCGGGCGAGAGGACGGGCAGGCGACGACGCTCCAGACGCGTTTGACCCCGCCTCGGCCCAGGCGGTACGGTGGGCGGCGCTGGTCTGCGAAACGAGAGGTGTGCCTTGAGCAGCCGCACCCGAGACCGCTGGAGCCGCGCCGTACCGATCGCCTTTGCCCTCGCCCTGTCCGCCTGCGCCGCGCGGGCGCCGCTTCCCCTCCCCAAGACCGCCATGGAGGCCGTCATCCCCAAGCTCGCCTCCGCGTCGCCCAGCCACGACAAGTTCACCCTGACCGAAGCGGCCCTGATCGGCGTCCCGCGCGGCGACGCGGAGCTCGAGACCATCGCCGAGTACCTGGCCGAGCACCTGCGACCGGCGACCGGCTTCCCCCTGCCGGTGGTGGACCTGCCCACGGCCCAAGGGCCCGGGAACATCCGCCTCGCGATCCGGGCCGAGCAGGCCTCGCTCGGCGAGGAGGGGTACGCCCTCACCATCGACCAGAACGGCGCGAGCCTCCTGGCCCATCGACCCGCGGGCCTCTTCCACGGCGTCCAGACCATCCGCCAGATGCTGCCCTCCCGGATCGAGGCGGCGACGAAGCAGGAGGGGCCCTGGGAGCTGGAGACGGGCACGATCCAGGACCTGCCGCGGTTCGCCTGGCGGGGAGCCATGCTGGACGTGGCGCGAAACTTCTTCCCGGTCGAGACGGTGAAGGCCTACATCGACCAGCTGGCCTACTACAAGCTCAACCGCCTCCACCTGCACCTGAGCGACGACCAGGGCTGGCGGATCGAGATCCGCTCCTGGCCTCGGCTCACCCAAGTGAGCGGAGAGACCGCCATCGCCGGTGGACGGGCAGGCTACTACAGCCAGGCCGACTACGCGGAGATCGTGGCCTACGCGCGGAGCCGCTACCTGGTCGTGGTCCCCGAGATCGACATGCCCGGCCACACCAACGCCGCGCTCGCCGCCTACGCCCAGCTCAACTGCGACGGTCAGGCGCGCCCGCCCTACACGGGAAGGGAGGTGGGCTTCAGCTCTCTCTGCATCGGACCGGACCTCACCTACCGCTTCGTGGACGACGTGGTGCGCGAGCTGGCCGCCCTCACGCCGGGTCCCTGGATCCACGTCGGCTGCGACGAGGCCTCGCCGACCAAGCCCTCGGAGTACGCGAGCTTCGTGCAGCGCACGCTCGCCAGCGTGCGCTCCGGCGGCAAGCAGCCGATCGGCTGGGGCGAGATCGCCGAGGTGGAGCCGCTCGGAGACGCGCTCGTCCAGCACTGGATCCCCTCCAAGCCCGAGCTCGCCCGAAAGGCCGTAGCGCAGGGCGCGAAGATCATCATGTCGCCGGCGTCCCGGGTCTACCTGGACCTGAAGTACACGGCCTCGACGCCCCTGGGCCAGGACTGGGCGGGGCTGGTCGAGGTGAAGGACGCCTACGACTGGGACCCCGCCACCTTCGTCGACGGTGTCGGCGAGGGCGCGATCGCGGGCGTCGAGGCGGCTCTCTGGTCGGAGACGCTGCGGACGCTGCAGGACGTCGACTACATGACCTTCCCGCGCCTTCAGGCCCTGGCCGAGATCGCCTGGTCGCCGCGGGCGGGGCGGACTTGGCTGGACTTCCGCGATCGCCTCCGCTGCCACGGCCCCCGGATGACAGACCAGGGCATCCGCTTCTACCGGTCGCCGCAGGTCCCCTGGCTGAGCGGGCCGAACGCCCACTGAGCCGCGAGCCGATCCGCTCGAAACCCGCAAACGGAGGAGGAGCACAGCTTGAACGAGCAGGAAGAGACGGCGGGAGCCGCCGCTCGGCAGGCACCCGCCGGCAGCCTGCGGGAGCGGCTCGGCTACGAGCCACGCGAGCTGCGCTTTGGCACCAGCGGCCGCCGGGGCGACGTGGTCGACCTGACCCAGCTCGAGGTCTACCTCAACGCCCTGGCCGAGCTCGAGTTCCTGCGGACGCTGCCGCGCGAGGAGGGAGGCGTCATGGCCGGCGATCCCTTCTACTTCGCCTACGACCTGCGGCCCAGCTCGTCCCGGCTGGTAGCCGAGCAGGGCGGACGGGGCGAGATCGCGCAGGCCGTCGAACGGGCGATCCGTGACGCCGACCTCGTGCCCGTCAACCTGGGCGGAATCCCGACCCCGGCCCTCATGCACTACGCGACGGCGCAGGGCAAGGGCAGCATCATGGTAACGGGCAGCCACATTCCCTTCGAGCGCAACGGCTACAAGACCAATACCGCGGTGGGCGAGCTGCTCAAGCACCACGAGGAACCCATCGCGCGGCAGGTGCTGCGGGTACGCGCCCGACTCTACGGCCAGCCGTACGCGGAGTCTGCCTTCGACGAGCGCGGCATGCTGAAGGGTGGAACGCGTCCGCTGCCCCCCGAGAGCGACCTGGCGCGACGTGGCTACCTGGAGCGCTGGACGGACTTCTTCTCCGGGGGCAGGCTGGCCGGGCGGAAGGTCCTCGTCTACCAGCACTCTGCGGTGGGGCGCGACCTGCTGGTCGAGGTGCTGGAGGGGCTCGGCGCCCGGGTGCACGCGGCCGGTCGCAGCGACACCTTCGTCCCGATCGACACGGAGAACGTCGATCGGGACGTGCTCGCCACGATCCAGGGGCTGGTCGACGAGGCCGCTCGTGAGCACGGTGGATTCGACGCGGTAGTGTCGACCGACGGCGACAGCGACCGCCCGCTGATCCTGGGCCTGGAGCCGGCGGCGGGCGGCGAGCAGCGCGTCCGCTTCTTCGGGGGAGACCTGGTCGGGATGCTGGTGGCCGAGTACCTGGAAGCGGACGCCGTCGTGGTGCCGATCTCCTGCAACGACGGCATCGACCGGGGCGTTCTGCGGGCGCGGCTGGAGCCGAGGACGCGCATCGGCTCGCCTCACGTGGTCGCCGGCATGCAGCAGGCGTGCCGGAAGGGGCGGAAGCGCGTCGTCGGCTGGGAGGCCAACGGCGGGTTCCTCACCGGCTCGGACGTCGAGCGCGGGGGTCGAAGGCTGAGCGCGCTGCCGACGCGGGATGCGTTCCTGCCGATCCTGTCGGTCCTGGCGATGGCGGCGGAGAGGGACCGCCCGGTGACGAGCCTCTTCGCCGCCCTGCCTCCACGCTTCAGCAAGGCCGCGCTCCTGAAGCGCGTCCCACGCGCCGTGAGCGAGAAGATCCTCGAGCGTTACTCGGCCACTGATCCTTCGCTGGTCGAGGTGGAGTTCGACGACGACCATGTTCGGGGTGTCGACGTCGGCGGACAGGAAGTGACACTCGCCGCGGACCTCTCACGCGAGGTTGGGTCCATCCGTCATGGGCTCGAGGAGGCCTTCCGGGAACTGCGGGCGGGGCCCATCCAGCGCCTCAACTGGATCGACGGCGTGCGGATCGGCTTTGCGAGCGGTGAGGTCGCCCACGTGCGCCCGTCGGGGAACGCGGACGAGCTGCGGATCTACGCAGTCGCGGACTCCCAGGAAAGGGCCGACGCGATCGCCCGCCAGGGAGTGGCCGAGCCCGACGGACTCCTGCGCCGTCTCGAGAGAGCAGTGTCCTAGCTCTTCTTCGGGTCGATCGACAAGTGGCGAGTGATGTGGCACGCTTTCGCCCAATTCCGGGGCCCTTCACTGACGAGACGCTCTCCCTTTTCCGAGAGGAGACCCACGTGCTGCTCCGTAGGACGCTTTCGATACTCCTGACCGCTGGCTGTCTGCCCCTGCTGTCTGCTCGAGCGCTACGGGCTCAGGTCGACCCCGTCCCTCCGGCCGGAGGGGAGAGCGCACCGGCAGCCGACGTCGCCCCCGTCCCCGACGCCCCCACGCCTCCGGCCGCCGAGGAAGCGCCCGCCGAGCCCGCAACCTCGTCCGAAGTGGCCGCTGCGGCGGAGCCCGCCCCGGCATTCGGCATCTTCTACCGCAAGAAGCGCTTCGGCGGACGGGCGCTCAATACGTCCATCTACGTGGACGGCGTCGAGATCGCCGAGCTGGACCCTGGCACGTACATCAAGGTGCCACTCGCACCCGGGAAGCACTCCCTCCACTCCGACGAGGAGAAGGACGCGTTCGACGTCACGGTGGCGCCTGGCCAGGACTACTATTTCGCCGTCAACCTGAAGGCCGGGATGTGGAAGGGCCACGGCAAGCTCGAACAGCGGTCCCGGGACGAGGGCGCCGCCGAGTTCGAGAAACTCGACATGAAGCCGTGCAAGGCCGACGCGATCAAGCACCCCGAGAGCGTCGTGATCGACCCGCGCAAGCCTGGCAAGTCCGAAGACTGAGAGAGCTACCGGTCGCGACGGCGGGCCCGACTGTCGTGCTGCCGTTCCTTCTTCTCCGCGCGGCGCTCTTTCTTCTCGGCGCGACGCTCCTTCCGCTCCGCGTTCCGTTCCTTCTTCTCGACCCGGTGGTCCCGCTTCTCGACCCGGCGCTCACGCACGTCGCGGCGCCGATGCGCCTCGATCGGCCTTCCGTCGTGATGGTAGTGGTGCTGCCGATGCTCCGGGCTCCGCCAGTATCCGCTCGACTGCCAGTGGCTCCAGTTCCGCTTGAGCCGCGCCTGCGGGATGAGCTGGTAGTCCCAGGCACCGCCGCCCCAGCGCCGGGCCCGGTAGTCGTCGCGCCAGTCCCGGGGAACGGTCCGGTAGAAGTGCGGCGTCCCCCGATAGTGGACCCAGCCCCGGTCGTAGCTGCGGGAGCGGTACCAGCGGCCGTGCCAGGGCCGCCACCACCAGCCAGCCGAGAAGAAGAGGTCGTCGGCCAGGTCCGCGGCGACGTAGACGTCGGTGTCGGGAAGGATCACGACCGGCGGCGGAACGGGAAGGAGGAGGGGCGGAGGCAGGGGGATGGGCGGCAAGGCCGCCCGCGACGTGGCGGGAATCGCCAGGCAGCCCAGGAGCAGGAACAGGCCCGAAGCAAGTGCGCGCTTGTTCATTTCTTCCCTCTCAGCCATCGACTCAACGTGGAGAGTACGCGCCTGGTCTCGAGTAGGTCAATGACCCGGCGCACATGCTCCCCCATTGGCGCGATCCGCGCCGCCGAGCTGATCCAGCCAGCTCGGGTGACGTCCCCCTACTGTCCGGCTCCGACCTCGATCACCGTGCCCGCCGAATAGGCCGTGAACTCGGGCGCGTACATCGATTGCAGGGTTGCCGGAGCGACCTTGAAGGTGCCCGCTAGATTCGCTCGCAGCCGGTACTTGAGCGTGTACTCGCCCGCCGGGAGCTGCTCGAAGAAGAAGTTCGTGCCGCTGTCGCGCACTTCCTGGTACCAGCCGATGCCGAGGTCCCACTTGAAGCCCGAGACGGCGACGCCCGGCTCGAGGCCGGCCGCGCGGGGATCGCGCAGATGCACGTACTCGGCCGCGTGCCGGGCGCGGATGCTCAGCTGCACCTCGACCTCGTCTCCGGGGGCGAGGGTCGCGCCCTCGGCGAGGGGTGAGAGGACCCATTCGGCGCCGCGGTGCTCGCGGCGGAAGAAGCGCCGTGAGACCGAGAGCAAGTCACCCCGATCCTCCGCGGGCAGCTGCTCGGTGGAGAAGTGCCAGGTCGCCGACGCGAAGGCGAGGCCCGGTCCCTCCTTCTCCGCGGTCACCGTCGCGCTGGCCGCGCTCACCTCCTCGCCCGGGATGACCAGCTGGTTGTTCTTGCCGGTGTAGCGGTCGGGCTCGAAGACGAAGCGTGCCTGGCGCGGCCCAGCCGAGACGCGCACCTCCTCCCGCGCGGCGAGCGCCCCCTCCCGCTTCAGGTAGCGGGCGAGCGAGTAGACGACCTCGGCCGTGGCGCGCGTCGACTTCCAGTGGTTGAGCTTCTTGTTCAGGAAGAGCCACTGCACGAGGCCCTGGCGGCGCGGGTCGTCGGGGAAAAGCTCCGAGAGGACGCGCAGGGCGAAGGCGTGGCTCTCGATCGTGTCGTTGTACCAGAGCCAGGCGCGGTCTTCGGGCGCCCAGTAGGTGCCGAGGTCCGGGTCGCTCTTCGCCGAGTCCATGACGCTCGCGAAGACGAGTCGCGCGTCCGCCGTCCTTCCCGCGCGAGCCAGGGTCAAGGCCAGCTGGCCCTTGAGGTAGGGCGCGTGCTGCTTCCAGTGCCGGAAGGAGAAGTCGAGCATCTCCTTGCGCTCGGCATCGGTGAAGACACCGCCCGTCCAGGAGCTGTCGGGGTAGCTGGAGAGGACGTAGTTGACGAAGGTGACGAGCTCCCAGCAGCAGTCGTCCCGGCGCATGTCGCGCACGACCTCGTCCAGGTAGTGTCGGTGCAGGTAGGCCCAGGCCTTCTGCACGGTGTCCTTGGGCGCCTCGACCCCGAACTCGAGCCCCTTCGCGAAGCCGGAGACGATGTAGAGCGTCATGTAGGGTGAGGGCGGCCCGCCCGGCCACCAGGGGAAGGCGCCGAGCGAGGTCTGCGCCTTGCGGAGCCTGGCGAGCGAGGCCTCGCGCTGCGCCTTGGCGATCCTCGGGTCGAGAACCTTCAGGAGCGGCGCACCCGGCTCGGCACCGCCTCGCGCCTCCTGGAGCCAGGGTGTCTCCTCGAGGCTCATGTTGCGGTTGGGGTCCGTCTCGGCCCAGGTTTCGAGGCGCGTCTCACGCTTCGCCAGCTCGGCGGCCATCCTGGCGAGCGCCGGGTGCTGCTGAAACATGCTGCCGAGGATCGCCGTCGAGAGGAACCGGTTGAGCGTCTGCTCCGTGCACTCGTAGGGATAGTCGACGAGGTAGGGCAGGGCCTCGAGCACCCCGTAGAAGAGCTGGGCGTCCACGGTGACGACCATCTGCTCGTTGACGCGGGTCGGGTCGCCGCCCTTGACGAGGTCGGGGAAACTCATGGCCCGGGGTCTTCCGGGCCTCAGGGTCACGAACCGCGACTCGACGAGATGCATGCGGCCGGGCAGGATCGGCAGCGGCCGCAGCTCCCCGTCGCTCAGGTCTCCCGCACGGGCGGTCGCCTTGAAGGCGACCGGTCCCACACGCGCCGGGACCACGATCGGGAAGACGAGGTCGGCGCTGCCGCCGGGCTTCACGGTGAACGTCCGGCTGGCGTCGCCGGCCAGGCCGAACTCGCCGAGCAGGCTCGCCTCCGTGGCCGGGTCCAGGACATCGAAGGCGAGCGTGCCCGAGAGGGGCTTGTCGCCGGCGCTATTGACCACGACCTTGATCAGCGCGCGGTCGCCCTCGCGCAGGAAGCGCGGCAGGTACGGCCGGACCATCAGCTCCTTGACGCTGCGCGTCTCCTTCCGGAGCGAGCCGCCGCGCAGGTCGCGGGTGAGGGCGTGCACCCACACGTTCCAGGAGGTCACCGAGTCGGGCACCGTGAACTCGATCGAGGCCGAGCCATCGGCGTCGGTCAGCAGGTGCGGCTGCCAGAAGGCAGTCTCCTGGAACTCGGTGCGCAGCTCGACGGGTGGTTGTGGAGGCCCCGGCGCCGCTTCGGCCTCCTGCTTGTCGACGGCGGCGACGCGGCTGGCGAGACCGCCGGACGCACCGTTGAACGCGAACGAGGAGACCTCCTCGCGAGCTCCCTTCATCTCCGCGTCCTGCATGAGCCGCATGGGAGCTGCTGCCGGCATCGGGAAACCTTTGTGCCTCACGCCCATCCCCCCGATCCCGTACCGCTCGTCGCGCCTGAGGCGCGTGCCTTCGAGCGAAGGGGCGGGCGTCACCGGGGCGAAGCCCCGTTCCAGGAGATGAAAGGCGCGGCTCATTCCCAGGCTCGCCCGCACCCACGAGCTGCCGGTGCGATTCGGGTAGAGCGAAAGGATGCTCGGCGGCGTGTGCGGCGCGAAGACGTCGAGGCTGCGGTCGTACATGTAGGCGAGCAGCTCGGCCGCCCCGGCCTCGAGCTGCCGGCCGGCCGCCGAGCGAACGTTCACGCGCCAGGTCTCCTTCGCGCCCGGGCGTAGCCGGTCGCGGAAGGTCGCGAACGAGAGCTTCAGCTCCCGGTCGTCCCAGGGCACGAAGACCTGCTGAGTGAGCGAGACGAGCTGGTGATCCAGGACCGCCGTGAGCGTGACGCCGAAGCCGCCACGGTCCGCCTCGGTGATCGGGATCTCGAAGAGCGCGCGATCGCCCTTCGCTGTGAGGACGTGACGCGCCACGCGCCGCCCGCCCTTCTCGATGTCGAGGACGAGTCGCGCTCCCGCGAAGCCCGAGAGGGCGAGCAGCCGTGCCGTCTCCCCCACCGGTACGGAAGAGCGCTCGGCGAGGAGCAGCGCGGGCAGCTGGAGTCGGGTCGTGGCGCGACCCGCCACCACCAGGTCCTTCGCGAGCGAGAAGGTGGCGCCGAAGTCGTCTTTGGTCTGGTAGTGCAGTCGATAGGCGCCCGGGGTGAGGCCCGGCAGACGTATCCGCGCCTCGCCGTTCGCCGCGTGCTCGAGCGGACCCTCCTGCTGTAGACCGCCCTCACGCCAGCTCGCGAGCGCGGCCTCGGTCGTGTAGCCGGGCGCCCAGCGCGGTCGCATGCGGTCGCCCGGGGTCAGGTAGTCCTTCGCTGTCGGCCCCGAGAGCGGCTGGTCCGCCGGAGCGAGCGTCTTCTGCGGAGGCTCGAGGGCCAGAAGCCGCCAGCTCCCCTGGCCCGCCCGCGGCGCGCCGTCGAGGTCCGTGCGCCGAATGACCATCTCGCTCGGCTCGTCTTCCTTCAGGAACGCCGTTTCCGTCTCCACCGTCGCCTCGACGGAGACGAAGCCCAGCCGGTACGAGCGGGTGGCGGAGCGCGTCTCGCCGCCGTCGTCGGTGACGTCGGCCGTGACCGTGTAGCGGTAGCTCACCTCCCTCGGCTTGCGCTCGTCCGCCCCGGGCGTGAACGCGAGTCGGAAGCGCCCTTCCTCGTCGAGCGTCGCATCGCCGCCCGCCACCGTCTCGCTCCGGCTGGCGGCGGGGCCGAATCCCTCCCAGAACCAACGGCCCCACCAGGAGGGCCAGACCGGCTCCCGCACGACGCGCCAGCGCACGCTGCCGGCCGTGACCGGAAGCCCGAAGTAGTAGCGCGCCCGGCCCAGGAGCTGCGCCGGGCGGTTGAGGCGCAACGCCTGTTCGGGATCCTCGAGGCTCACCTCGAAGGTGGGCCGCTTGTACTCCTCGACCCGGACGGTGGCCTGCCCCGCCGGCGCGGCCCTCACGAACCACTGCCCGAGCACCCGGCCGGCCGGGATCGCGAAGCTGCCCGAGGCGGAACCGTAGCCGTTGGTGGTGGCCGCGCGCGACTCCACCGTCTGGTTGTTGGGGTCGACCAGCGAGACGGTGACGCTCGTCCCGGGCAGGGTGTGGAAGCGACCCTCCGACCCGCCGCCCTGGTACGCGACGACCTTCCATTGAATCGTCTGGAGCGGCCGGTAGACGCTGCGGTCGGTGTACAGGAGACTCACGGTCCGCTCACCGGCCGGGGACGAACGCGCGAGCCAGAGGGGATTGGAGTCGACAGCAACCTCATCGCCCAGCCGCGCGACGACGAGGTAGCCGCCGGTCTGCTTCGGGACCTCGAACTCCACCGTGCCGTCCGGGCCGGCCGGCTGGCGAGCGAGGCGCTCGTGCCCCCTGCCCCAGTCGAGCCGGTAGAGCGCCACCTCGGCCCCCGGTGCCGGGACGCCCGCCGCGCCGTGGAGGACACTCACCTCGACCCGGCTCGGAAGCTGCCGGGTGACCAGGACCAGGTCCGAGACCACGAGCCGCGTCGCGAGGATGCGATTGCCGTCCTTGCCGAAGTCCCGCCGCGCCGAGGCCGCGATCGTGTAGAGCCCCGCCCGGTCGAGAGGCGGCGTCACGTAGGTGACGTGGGAGCGCAGGTCCGGCGTGGCCGGGAGCGCCACGCTCCATTCCGCGTCCGGCGGGCGGGAGACGAGCTGCTCGACGTCCCGATAGCTGCCCAGGAGCTCGTAGTCACGAGCCGACTCGATCGTGCGGAGGAGGTCCCTGCGCCAGGCGCGGAAGTGCAGCGCCTCGAGGTTGCGGTGCGTCACCTGGACCGACCGCTTGCGCGCGGCGTCGAGGATCATCGAGCACAGCTGGAAGTCCGGAGCCTCGATCGACTCGACGATCGAGCGGCACTGCCGCCCGCCGATCGAGTCCGGGTAGCCCCGCCGACCCTCTTGCGCGATCCGCCGGGCCTCGACGAGCGCGCCCGCTGCGTCGTCGCCGCGCACGAGGTCCGCCAGGTCCGCCATGCCGACCGCCCACCACGCCACGTTGCGGAACGCCGGCAAGCCCTGTTCGAGGTACGCGCGGATGCGGCTTCGGTCTTCGGGCTCACGAAACGAGGCACGCAGGCGGCGGACACGCTCGAGCCGCGCCTCGAGCTGCGCCTCGCGCCGGTCCGCGGCCGCGTGCCATCGCTCGAGATCGCCGAGGACACCGGCGATCTTCACCAGCGGGTGCTGGCCGGCGTCGTCCAGGCGGGGCGGCTCGACATCGCCCGCGAGCAGCGAGGAGAGATCGAGCCGGAAGACCTGGTTCGCCTGCTGGGGAGGCCAGAGCGAGCTGTCGGCCAGGAGCTCCACCAGCAGGTGGCTGACCGCGTCGCGCAGCGTCCCGCGCACGCTCTCGGGATAGTTGCCCGCCTGCAGGTACGGCGACAGCCGGCCCAGCGGCAACGCGCCCAGCGCCTCCCGCCGCTGCCAGACCTCCTGGTACGCGCGTAACGCCTCCCCGGCGATCTGGTCGAGCGTCCAGGACTTGAGATCCACGGTCGTCCCCGACTCGACGCGCTCGCGCTGCCGGATCTCCCAGGAGTACGCGTGCGCGTAGTCCACGAGAGAACGAGCGTAGAAGAGCTGCAGCACGGTGCGCGGCAACGTTCCCTTCGGCCAGGCCTCTTCCTTGAGGAACCGGACCGAGGTCTCGTAGCCATGCAGGGCGCTACGGAGCTGGACCGCCCTCACCAGGGCACGGGCCCACTCCTCCTCGTCGCCGGCCGCACGGGCCGCCGCCAGCCGGATGGCGACCGCGCGCGAGGCCTCCTCGAGCTTCTGCTCGTCCACGAGCCGGTCGATGGCGCTCCAGGCCGGGGCGGTCTCGACGACTGTTGGGCGCGCGGGCGGGCGTCGGCCCGGCGGGGCCGCCACCGCGGCGAGGGCGAGGGCCACGGCGGGGACCAGGACCAGCAAGGCGGGCGAACGGCGCGACGGTGCGGGCATCTCAGGCCTCCACACGTTCTCGCGGCGCGGCAGGCGGCCTCGGAGCGACCGAGGGCCCCCCGCGCGGCACGTCGTGACGATGAGAATACACGCCCGGCCGGGCGAGCATTCCGCCCGGGGTGCCTACCCCGTCTCGCTCGGATGAGCGCGCGGCGTCAGCGTCTGGTCCAGAGCCGGCCGTTCACCCGCTCGCATTCGTGCCACGAGCGTGACGGCCACGCCGGCCGTTGCCGGCGCGATGATCGTTCCGGCGAGCTCGCCTCGCGCGACCAGCGCCTGGCCGCCGCCAGGCAGCCCGTCGCAGCCGAAGAGGGGAAGACGTGCCCACTGCGGGCGGCTCTGCAGGAGGGCTTTCCGGGCACCGAGGGCCATCGCATCGTTCTGTGCGGCTATGGCCGCGGGGTTGAGGCTTTCTGACGTGCTCAGTCGCAGCCAGGCCGAGACCACCTTCTCGGCGCTCACCTCGGTCCAGTCTCCCTCGAGCAGCCGGAGCTCGAAGCCCCCCTGTTGCGCCGCCTCGTGGACGGCGTCCAGCCGCAGCCGTGCCGCGGACGTGTCGGAAGGCCCCTGGACATAGAGCACCGACCTGCCCTGGGGCACGACCTTCCGGAGCTGGCGGCCCTGAATGCGGCCAATTTCCTCGTGGTCGACCGAGACGGTCCCGATCGGCAGGTCGGGTCGCTGGCGCCTGAGAGCCTCGATGTAGGGGACCTTCCGGCCCAGCAGCATCCAGCCGATGCCCGCCTGGACGGCGTTGCGGGCGACGCGCTCCAGCCCCTCGCCGGTGACCGTCTTGACGACGATCGCGACCGGGCGCTCGCTCTCGGGCGCGTGGATCGACCGGAACAGCTGCTGGATCTGGACGACGGCGTTGTTGTCCGCGAACACGACCTCGATCGCGAGGCCCACGCGGTTTGCCGCCTCGCGCGCGGCCGCGGCCTCCAGAAGCTGGAAGTCCTGCTTGTCCGTCAGCAGACCCAAGACCACCCTGGCCGCCATGACACCTCCGGAGTGGAACACCCGACGCGAGGCCGAGTCTAGTACAGGCGGCGCCTGCGCGCCCCTCGGTAGCTCTAATTGTTGGGGCGTGCGATGGTAGCTACCGCAGCTCTGCTGAAGCGCCCGATCGTGGAGACCGACCGGCCTCCGCTCTAGGCCCCTCAGCTGCCGCCGTAGCCGATCGTGACGCGCCCGCCCTCGACGATCACAGGCACGTCGCGCCGGCCTCCGCTCTGGGCGAGCATCGCCGCCAGGTCTTCCGCCGACTGTCTCACGTTCCGGTAGTCGACGGCGAAACCCTTCGCCGCGTAGGCCTCCCGGGCCTCGGTCGTGAAAGGTCAGGTGTCCTTGCCGAAGATCGTCACCGCGCGAGGCTGAGTCATGACCATGAGGATACGCCTCGGGACCGAGGGCGTCCGGACCTGCACTCGCCGCGAGCAAGGCCTTCTGCCACTCGCCGTCTGGGACTAACATGTCGGCCATCATGAAGCCCCCGAAGTCGTTCGCCGCTCGGCATGCTCGCGCCGCCTCGGCTCTCGCGCTGCTGGGCCTGGTCGCCGCTCCCGTCGTCGGCGAGCAGCGGGAGTACCTGGAGGCCCACGTCTACGTGACGGCCCCGTCGCCGTCACAGCTGCTGGCCGATCGCGGCTTCTCCGCATTCGAGCCGCTCGAGCAGCCCGACGAGAACTACCCCACCATCATTATCGACCCCGATCGGACCTTCCAGAAGATCGAAGGCTTCGGTGGCGCCTTCACGGACGCCGCTGCGGACATCTTCGCGCAGCTTCCCGCCGCCGCCCAGGAGCAGTTCCTCGAGGCCTGCTTCGACCCGGTGGAAGGCAACGGCTACGCGCTGTGTCGCACGACCATTCACAGCTGCGACTATGCGGCTGCGATGTACACGTACGACGACGTGGCGGGCGACCGCGGCCTCGAGCACTTCTCGATCGAGCACGATCGCAAGAACCGCCTGCCTTTCATCAAGCGCGCCATGGCGACAGCTCAGGGGAAGCTCCGCCTTTATGCCTCGCCTTGGAGCCCGCCCGGCTGGATGAAGACGAACGGGGAGATGAAGCACGGCGGCAAGCTCAAGCCCGAGTACCGCCAGACCTGGGCCGACTACTTCGTGAAGTACGTCGAGGCCTACGCTGCGGAAGGCGTGCCAATCTGGGGCCTGACCGTCCAGAACGAGGCCCTGGCGACCCAGGTTTGGGAATCGTGCATCTACACCGCCGGGGAGGAGCGCGACTTCGTGCGCGACTTCCTGGGTCCCACCCTTCACGCGGCCGGGCTCGGCGACGTCAAGCTCATGATCTGGGACCACAACCGCGGCCTCATCTACCAGCGCGCGGAGCCGACCTACGAGGACCCGGCGGCGTCACGCTACGTCTGGGGCACCGCGTTCCACTGGTACGTGGGCGACCACCACGACAACGTCCGCCTGTTGCACGACGCCTACCCGGACAAGGCGCTCCTCTTCACCGAGGGTTCGGTGCGGGGCAGCTGGGAGGCCGCCTTCCGCCTGGCCAGGAACGTGATCCTGGACCTCAACGACTGGACCGTGGGCTGGACCGTGTGGAACCTGCTGCTGGACTCCGAGGGCGGCCCGCGACACGCGGGCGGGCTCATGGGGAGCACGATCGTCAACGCCGACCTCGCGACCGGGGAGCTCACCTTCAACCCGCCCCACTACGTCTTCGGCCATTTCTCGCGCTTCATCAAACCCGGCGCCCGCCGCATCGCCTGCACCTCGACCAGCGACGACTTCGTGGCCACGGCGTTCCTGAACCCGGACGGGAAGATCGCGGTCGTGCTGACCAACCTGACGGACCACCCTGAGATCTTCCAGCTCTGGGTCGCGGGCCGGACGCTCAAGGTCACGAGCCCGGCCCACGGGGTCATCACCCTGGTTCTGTAGCCTAGCCGACCTCGATGGCGCTGAAGAGGCCCTCGGCGATCCAGCCCCGGAACCAGCGGAAGACCGTCTCTTCGCGGCGGGAGGCCCGCACTCCGAGCGCCGCGGCGCCGATCGCCTCGCCAAGCGGCGCGCCGGAGACGAGCGCCGAGAGCAGGGCGTGCTCGTCGCCGCTCAGCTCCTGTCGCCGTACGGAATAGTCGCGGCGGTAGACGGCGAGGTGGCTGGTGCGGCGGCGCGGGCGCGGCGCCGGACGGTCGTGCTTGGCGGCGTCGAGGTGGCCGACCACCGGATGGTGGAGAGCGAGCAGGCGCAGGGCCTTGATCGGCCGGAGGCGTGCGTCGGCCCAGGCCTCCTGCGGCACGGCCCGCAACCCCTCCGCGTCGAGGGTCTCGGATTCCTCTTCGTCGAAGGCCTCCGTCACGGCCAGCTCGGCGCGGGCGAGATCGTGGAGGAAGGCGGCGTTCGACCGCGACGGCTCGTCCAGCAAGAACCGCGGCAGATGGTCGCCGAGGCGGTTCAGGGTGTAGCTCCGCGAAGGGTAGCGCTGGACGTAGTCGCGGACGAGGTCCGCGAACGCGTCCTCGCCCAGGAAGTGCCGGGTCGCCGGGTAGTCGCTCTCCAGCGCCTCCACCATGCGCAGGAGGTACATGCCGTGGTAGACGTCGACGCGCTCGGCGGCGCTCAACGACCAGGAAGGACGGATCACGGCCTCGAGGCTCTCCGGGGCGACCTCGGCTGCCGCCTCCGGCGCTGCCAGGGCCTCCTCGACGGAGCCGGGATGGACGATCACGGTCTGCAGCCAGCGCTGGACACGATCGAGGCCGGGCGCGACGCCCATGACGTGTGCTTCAGGCCGCACGGCTCACCTCCCCCTCGCGCCAGGCGCGGGCCTTGCGGACCTCGGCGTGGACCACCTCGAACGGCGGAATGGACGCGTCCCATTCGAGGAGGGTGGCCCGCAGGCCCACCTGGCGGATGGTGTGACCGAACAGCTCCCAGACCGGGTCGACGACGTGGTCGGAATGGGTGTCGAGGATGTGGGTGCCCTTGTGGGTGTGGCCGGCCAGGTGGTACTGGCAGACGCGCTCGGCGGGGATGGCGTCGATGTAGGCGAGCGGGTCGTAGCCATGGTTGAAGGCCGAGACGTACACGTTGTTGACGTCGAAGAGCAGCCCGCAGTCGCCCTGCTCGGCCAACCGTGCGATGAACTCCCACTCGGTCATCGCGTTGGGCGTGAACTCGAGGTAGGTCGAGGGGTTCTCGAGCACGAGCGGCCGCTCCATGAAGTCCTGCACGGCGCGCACGCGCGCGGCCGTGTGGCGCAGCGACGCCTCCGTGTACGGGAGCGGAAGCAGGTCGTGGGTGTTGCGGCCGAGGACCCCCGTCCAGCAGACGTGGTCGGAGATCCAAACCGCCTTCGTGCGCCGCGCCAGGTCCTTGACCTTGCGCAGGTAATCGAAGTCGAGCGGGTCGGTGGAGCCGATCGAGAGCGAGACGCCATGCATCACGATTGGATAGCGCTCGGCGATCTGGTCGAGGATGAAGAGCGGGCGGCCGCCGGTGTCGAGGAAGTTCTCGGTGAGCACCTCGAAGAAGCCGATCTGCGGGCGCTCGGACAGGATGTGGGCGAAGTGGGTCGTGCGCAGGCCAACGCCGAGGCCGAGGTCGGGATAGTTCCAGCAATTGAGTGCCATGTTCCCTCCGGATCGCGTCCAGAGGGGTCGGGGCACGCCCCGGACCCCTCCGGCCACGACCCTGTCTCTGCTGCTAGGCCGCCGGCTTGAGCGGCACCTGGCAGCCACCCTTGCCCTTGCACGAGTTCTTCGCGGCACAGCCGTTGTCACCCGTCTTGCACCCGCCCAGCCCCTTGCAGGCGTTCTGACCCTTGCAGGAGTGCCGCGCGACTGCGGAGGCGCAGCCGCCCTTGCCCTTGCACGAGTTCTTGCCGGCACAGGCGTTGTCGCCGCTCTTGCAGTTTCCCTTGCCCTTGCAGGCGTTCATCCCTTTGCAGACGTGACGGTCGACGTTCTTGGCCTCGTCCATGGTCTTGGTCTTGGACGAGCCGCACCCGTTCTTGCCGCTACAGCCGTTCTGCGCCGATCCGGCCGGCTCGGCCGCGACCCGGCTTGGGGCCAGGCCGCCGACGCCCGCGATCATGCCGGCCATGGCCGTGTTCACCAGCACCAACTTCACCTTGCGATTCACCCTGGTATCCCCTGTTCTCCGGCTCTGAGGCCGGCTTCACGTTTCCGAGGCTCGAGGCTGGAGCCTCGCCCCCTCTCGTGGGCACGGTCTGCGGCTCGCCGGCAGGATTCGGGCAGAGCCCCCCCGCTGCTGGCCGCCTCTCCTCGACTGACGTCCGGTGCTTTCCGGCTTCTTTGCCCCGGCGCGTCGGCTGGTATCAGGCCCGCTCCGGCGAAGGCTCGCCTCGGAGGCGGCGCAGCACCCCGCCGAGCAGGCGGTCCAGGCTCAGCGCTCCCGGCCCCAGGAACACGAGCCAGAGGAGGAGTGGGCGTTGGCGGCGGCCCACGGGATGCCGAGCCCCCCTCGGCGCGGGCGCGCCTGCAGTCCCCTGATTCTGTCGGCTCGGGTTCGTTCCCTGTTTTGCCGCGGAGGACCTCAGGGTAACCGGGTTAGCATCGCCTCTGCGGCTCGGAAGCGGGATCGGCGAGGGAGAAACGTTGGTGGAGCCCGGCGCAAAGAAGGAGACAGGGACGCCCGTGGCGGCGACGGGCGAGGGGATGCTCTGCGAGCTCATGATGGCCTATCAGGGCGGCGACGGAACCGCGTTCGAGGCCCTCTATGGCCGCTTGGCGCCCCAGATCGGCGGCTACCTGCGCGCGCTCTGCCGCGACGCGACACGGGCGGAGGACCTGCTTCAGGAGGCGTTTCTACAAGTGCACCGCTCGCGCCACACCTACCTGCCTCCCCGGCCGGTGCGACCCTGGGTCTACGCGATCGCCCGCAACGTCTTCCTGATGAGCCGTCGCGCCGGCGGGCGGCGCGGCCGCTACGAGTCGACGGTCGGCGAAACCTTTCCCGACGTGGCAGTGCCACCCGAGGTCGAGAGCCTGGCGGATCGCGACGCGGTGCACCGCGCACTCGCACGGGTGCCGGAGGACCGGCGTGAGGCGCTCCTGCTGCACCACGTCTGGGGACTCTCCTTCCGAGAGGTCGGCGCGGTGCTGCGCGTCAGCGAGGCGGCGGCCAAGCTCCGGGCGCATCGGGGAGTCCAGACGCTGCGCGAGATCCTGGGAAGGCCCGGACGATGAGCATCCCTCCCCTCCCCGAGCGGCTGCGGCAGCTGGTGTGGGCTGATCTGCGGCCGGTGCGTCCCCTTCCCCGCCCGGCGCTGCGGGCGCTCGAAGTCGCGGTCTGGGCGGCCGCTCTCTTCGTGCTGCTGCCGGCTCTCTGGCCTCTGCGTTCGGACGCCCCCGTCCTGGGATGGGGCCTCCTGGGAGGTGCGACGACCGCGGAGACCCTGGCCGGCATCCTGCTGGCGGGCCTCGCCCTGCGCGAGGCGGTCCCGGGGAGCGGCGTGTCACGCGCGCGCGTCGGCCTGGCGCTGGGCCTGGGCGCCTCGACCCAGTTGGCGGTGGGTCTCCTCACCTGGACGATGAGCCCGGGGCTCTCGGCAGCCGCGAGCGCTCGGCACAGCGGACCCGCCTGCTTCTCGGTCGAAGGCCTGCTGGGCCTCTCGGGCCTCGCGCTCGGATTCTGGCTGGTCCTGCGGGCGCTGCCGGTCCGCCCGCGCTGGGCCGGGGCCCTCGCCGGCATGGGCGCGGCCCTGGTCGCCGACGCCGTCTGGCACCTCATCTGCCCCCGCTCGGACCTCGCGCACGTCCTCGTCTGGCACGGCGGCGCCACGGTGCTGACGACCGGCTTCGGCTGGCTGCTGGGTGTCGTCTACGAGCGGCGCGTCGCGCGCCGCTTCCGCGCCCGCACCGCCTGACCGGACGGCCCTCCGAGCTCGAATACCCCGAGCTCCCGCCACCAGGAGACGGGGCCTTCCGTCCGCCACAGGTGCAGCCGTCGGACCTCGAACAGGACGCCCAGGTCGCCCCCGACCTCCCTGGCGATCGCTCCCTTCTCGGCCGGCGTGAGGGCTCCGTAGACGAGGCTCACGTGGGGCAGGAAGTCCGGGTCGGGCTCCCGGCCGAGGATCCGCGCCGCGGTCGCGTGCGCGGTCCGGAGGGTGCTCTCGTCACGCGCCCGCACGAACAAGCAACGGAAGTGCTCGTCGCGGCCTTCGACATCCGCCAGCGCGACCGTGAAGGGCACCAGCGCGGCCGCCGCCCGAGCGGATCCCGCAAGCGCCTGTGGCTCATCGACATCCACCGCGGAGGCCAGCGTCAGGTGGGGCGAAAAGGGAGCGGTCCCCAGGCGGGCCGCCAGCTGGCAGATCCAGACGGCGAGGCGCTCCCGCGCCTCGCCATCCGGCATCAACCACAGCGAAAGACCTTTCGCGGGAACGCTTTCCATGCCTGGTTGTACCATCCGCGCGGCCCTGTATCCTTGGGGGCGGAGGCCCCGATGCAGATCGTGGTCGGAACCAGTGGCTACGCCTACAAGGAGTGGCGCGGATCCTTCTACCCCGAGAAGATCCGGGAGAAGGACATGCTCCGCTACTACGCGGAGCGCCTGAAGGCTGTCGAGATCAACAACACCTTCTACCGGCTGCCCGCGCGCGAGACGCTGCTGCGCTGGGCCGAGCAGGTGCCCGACGGCTTCACCTTCGCGCTCAAGGCCTCGCAGCGGATCACCCACCGCCAGCGGCTCGCCCCCGCCTCGGCGGAGACGGTGGCCTACCTGTTCGAGACGGCGGCCGCCCTGGGCGATCGCCTGGGACCCGTGCTCTTCCAGACGCCGCCTTTCCTGCAGAAGGACCTGGGCCGGCTGAAGGCGTTCCTGGCAGCCCTGCCCCCCGAGCGTCCGGTCGCCTTCGAGTTCCGGCACGAAAGCTGGTTCGACGAGGAGGTCCACGCGGCCCTGCGCTCCCGCAACGCCGCGCTGGTCGCGGCCGAGATGGACGGCGCCCCCGCACCGGGTGCCGCGCTCGTCGCCACCGCCGACTGGGGCTACCTGCGCCTGCGCCGCAGCGACTACGACGACGCTGCGCTCGTGGCGTGGCGGGAGCGCATCTCCGCCCAACCCTGGCGGCGGGCCTATGTCTTCTTCAAGCACGAGGAAGGGAGCCCGCTCGGCTGGCCCGCGATCGAGCGCTTCGCCCGCTCGACGGACGGTGCCTCTGCAGACGGCGCCGCTGCCCCTTGACGGCGCCCTCGGCTTGTCCTACTGATTGCGCTCGCCGGAGCAGGTGCGGGTCCACCAGCCGAGCTGAGGTCGCCAAATGGAGACAGGACGCTTCCCGTCCCTCGAACCTGCCGGGCTGACGGTCGAGGAGTTCAAGCGCTCGATCACCGAGAAGCTCTACTTCACGCTCGCGCGCTTCCCGGCCGTGGCGACGCCGAACGACCACTACCTGGCGGTGGCGCTGGCGGTGCGGGATCGCCTGCTCGAGCGCTGGCTCGCCACCGCCTCGACCTACGCCCGGGAGCGCAGCCGCACGGTCTGCTACCTCTCCGCCGAGTTCCTGCTCGGACCCCACCTCCTGAACAACCTGCTGAACCTCGGAGTCGAGAAGGAGGTCCGGCGGGCGGTCGCGGAGCTGGGCCTCGACCTCGACGCGATCGCCGCGCAGGAGGAGGAGCCGGGGCTCGGCAACGGCGGCCTGGGCCGTCTGGCGGCCTGCTACCTCGACTCGCTGGCGACCCTCGAGATCCCGGCGATCGGTTACGGGATCCGCTACGAGTTCGGGATCTTCGACCAGGTGATCCGCGACGGCTGGCAGGTCGAGACCACCGACAAGTGGCTGCGGCTCGGAAACCCCTGGGAGATCCCGCGGCCGGAGATCGCGTTCGAGGTCGGCCTGGGCGGAAAGACCGAGGCGGGACGCGATGCCCAGGGACGCTACCGCGTGCGCTGGATACCGGAGCGGGTCGTCAAGGGCGTCGCCTACGACACGCCGATCCTGGGCTACCGGGTGAACACGGCGAACATGCTGCGCCTGTGGAGCGCGCAGGCCGCCGAGTCCTTCGACCTGGCGGCCTTCGAAGAGGGCGACTACGAGGGTGCCGTCGAGCAGAAGGTCTTCTCCGAGAACATCACGAAGGTCCTCTACCCGAGGGACGACGCCCTGGCGGGCAAGCAGCTCCGGCTCGAGCAGCAGTACTTCTTCGTCTGCTGCGCGCTCCAGGACATGATGCGGATCCACCTCCAGAGCGCCAAGGACGTCGGGGGATTCGAGCGCAAGTACGCCGTGCAGCTCAACGACACGCACCCGGCGGTCGGGATCACCGAGCTGATGCGGCTGCTGGTGGACGTGCACGGCTGGCCCTGGGAACGGGCCTGGGAGACCACGACCCGGACTTTCGCCTACACGAACCACACCCTGCTGCCCGAGGCGCTGGAGCGATGGCCGGTGCCGCTCTTCGCGGCCGTCCTGCCGCGCCACCTCGAGATCCTCTACGAGATCAACCAGCGCTTCCTGGACGAGGTGCGGGTGCGCTTCCCGGGCGAGCCGGACCGGGTCGCCCGCGTCTCGCTGATCGACGAGAGCGGGCCGCGCTACGTCCGGATGGCCCACCTCGCCTGCGTCGGCAGTCACACCGTGAACGGCGTCGCCCGGCTCCATTCGCAGCTGCTGAAGCGGGACCTGCTGCGCGACTTCTCGGAGATCTGGCCGGAGAAGTTCACGAACGTCACCAACGGGGTCACGCCGCGACGTTTCGTCGCGCTCATCAACCCCGGGCTCGCCGCGCTCGTCACCCGCGCGATCGGAACCGGCTGGGTGGCCGACCTCGGCCAGCTCTCACGGCTCGCGCCGCTCGCCGAGGACGCCGCCTTCCGAGCCGATTGGCGCGCCATCAAGCGGGCCAACAAGGCCGCCCTCGCCGAGGTGGTCCGCGCCCGGACCGGCGTCGCGGTCGAGCCCGACTCGCTCTTCGACGTCCAGATGAAGCGGATCCACGAGTACAAGCGCCAGCACCTGAACGTCCTCCACGTGGCCGCCCTCCACGAGCGGCTGCGCCGCGACCCACGGCACCCGGCGCCGCCCCGGACGGTGCTCTTCGGAGGCAAGGCCGCCCCCGGCTACCGGACGGCGAAGCTCGTCATCAAGCTCGTCCACTCCGTCGCCGAGGTGGTGAACGCGGACCCGGCGGTCGCGGGCCGCCTGCGCGTCGCCTTCCTGCCTGACTTCAACGTCACCAACTGCCAGCACGTCTTCCCGGGGGCCGAGCTGTCGGAGCAGATCTCGACTGCGGGCAAGGAGGCCTCGGGCACCGGCAACATGAAGTTCGCGCTGAACGGCGCCCTCACCATCGGGACGCTCGACGGCGCCAACGTCGAGATCCGCGAGGACGTGGGTGCCGAGAACTTCTTCCTGTTCGGGCTGAGCGTCGACGAGGTCGAGGGCCTCTGGCGCGAGGGCCACCGCCCGCGCCGCTACTACGAGAGCGACCCCGAGCTGCGTCTGGTGCTGGACCGGATCGGCTCCGGGTTCTATTCGAAGGGCGACGCCTCTCTCTTCCGGCCGCTCGTGGACACGCTGCTGGAGCACGACCCGTTCCTGCTGCTCGCCGACTTCCGCTCCTACCTCGACGCGCAGGAGGAGGCGGGCCGAGTCTGGCTCGATCAGGACGTCTGGACGCGCCGGTCGATCCTTTCCGTCGCGCGCATGGGCCGCTTCTCCTCCGATCGGGCGATCCGCGAGTACTGCGAGCACGTCTGGGACGTTCAGCCACAGCCGATATCGCTCGGCTAGCGCGCCTGAGCTGCCCGGCCACCCGACCCGCTCAGCGAAGGGTCTCGAAGACGCCCAGCTCGCGGTTCTTGGCGACGTCGTCCCACTCGAAGCAGCGGCCGTTCATCGCGATGTAGACCCCGTGCGGCAGCGCCTGGACGAAGGAGAGGGCGCTGCCCAGGTTGAAGAGGCCGTCCGAGCTGCCGAAGGCGTAGGGCACCATGGCGCCGGTGAGCACGATCGTCTTCGGGAGCGCCGCCGCTCCCAGGACCCGCGCCGTCTCGGGCAGGGTGTCGGTGCCGTGAGTGATCACGATCCGCGCCTCGGCCGCCGCCCGGCAGCTCTCCAGGATCAGCCGCCGGTCCGCCTCGCTCATGTCGAGGCTGTCGATCATCATCAGCGTGCGGACGGCCAGCTCCAGCCGGCAGCGACCGAGCCGCAGCATCTCGTGGATGTGCGTGTCCTGGAAGGCGAGCCGCCCTGCGATCTCGTCGTAGGCCTTGTCGAAGGTCCCACCGGTGATGAAGAGGCGGATCGGTCGCTCGGCGCGGAGCCTCCGCGCGTCGCTCTGGCTCATCTCGCCCCCGCTCGCCTCAGGCGCCGCTGCCCGTCCCGTAGGCCGCCTCGTTCCAGCGCAGCTCGTTGCGGAAGTCCCGGAGGCTGGTGTCCCGGTCGATGAGCAGGCACTCGATGCCGGCCATCTCCGCGTAGTCGCCCAGGTGCTCCGTCGTGAGCGCCCGCGCAAACGCCGTGTGGTGCGCGCCTCCCGCGTGGATCCAGGCTGCGGCGGCGACCTTCAAGCTCGGGCGCGGCACCCAGACCGCGCGCGCCGTGGGCAGCTTCGGCAGGGGCGCGTCGGGCGGCACCACGTCGACGGCGTTCACGATCAGGCGGAAGCGGTGGCCCAGGTCGACGAGCGAGGCGTTGAGCGCCGGCCCAGGCGCGACGTCGAAGACGAGCCGGGCGGGGTCCGCCTTGCCTCCGATGCCGAGCGGGTGCACCTCCAGCCGGGGGCGATCCGCGGCGATCGAGGCGCAGACCTCGAGCATGTGCGCCCCCAGGACCCGCGGCCGCTCCCCGGCCAGGTGGTAGGTGTAGTCCTCCATGAACGAGCTGCCGCCCGGCAGGCCCGCCCCCATCACCTTCACCGCGCGCAGGAGGGCCGCCGTCTTCCAGTCCCCCTCGGCGCCGAACCCGTAGCCTTCGGCCATCAGCCGCTGGACAGCGAGGCCGGGCAGCTGCCCCAGGCCGTGCAGGTCCTCGAAGGTCGTGGTGAACGCGGAGAAGCCCCCTTCGCGCAGAAAGCCTCGCAGGCCCGCCTCGATCCGCGCCTGCTCGCGCAGGCCCGCCTGCTGCGACTCCGCGACCGCGAGCTCATAGCTGTCCCGATACTCCTTCAGGAGCGCGTCCGTCTCGGCGTCCTCGACCTTCGCGACCGCCGCGACCAGGTCGCCGACCCCGTATCCGTTCACCGAGTAGCCGAACTGGCGCTGGGCCGCCACCTTGTCGCCCTCGGTCACCGCCACCTCGCGCATGTTGTCGCCGAAGCGCGCGACCTTGAGCCGCCGCGTCTCGGCCCAGCCGCAGGCCGCGCGGGCCCAGGCCGCGACGCGCTCGTGGACGTCGGGGTCCTGCCAGTGGCCGACCACCACCTTGCGGCGAAGGCGCAGGCGCGTGCAGAGGAACCCGAACTCGCGGTCGCCGTGGGCGGCCTGGTTCAAGTTCATGAAGTCCATGTCGATGGCGCCCCAAGGCAGCTCGCGGTTGAACTGCGTGTGCAGGTGCAGGAAGGGCTTGCGAAGCGAGGTCAGCCCGGCGATCCACATCTTGGCCGGAGAGAAGGTGTGCATCCAGAGGACGAGGCCGACGCAGTCCCGCGCGGCGCCGGCCTCGCCCAGCAGCTTCTCGATCTCGTCCGGTGTCGTGACCACCGGCTTGGCCACGACCCGGCACGGGACCCCGGGCGAGCCGTCGAGCGCCTGGGCGACCCGGCGCGCGTTCTCCTCGACCTGGCGCAGTGTCTGCGGGCCGTACAAGTGCTGGCTACCGGCAACGAACCAGACTTCGGACTTCTCGAGACTGGGAAGCAAAGGAGACCTCCTTCGAAGCGCTCGCGGCTGACTGAGAGCATACCGCGACCACGAGCGTTTGCGCGCCCGTGCCCCTCAACGCGCGGCGCACACGCGGTTGCGGCCCTCTTCCTTCGCCTGGTAGAGCGCCCGGTCGGCGCGCTGCACCAGCTGGTCGCCGTCCAGCTCCTCGCCGCAGAACCCGGCGACGCCGGCGCTGATCGTGATCGTCCGCTCGAAGTCCCGGCTGGCCGAGATCGCGGCACGCATCCGTTCGGCGACGCAGAGGGCGCCCTCGAGGTCGGTCTCCGCGAGCAGCGCCGCGAACTCCTCGCCGCCGTAGCGACTCACCGCGTCGAGCCGCCGATGCGTGGCCCCGACCAGCAGGACCGCCACGCGGCGCAGGGCCTCGTCGCCGGCACGATGGCCGAAGGTGTCGTTGTAGCCCTTGAAGTTGTCGACGTCGATCATCACCAGGGCGACCTGGCGCTGGAAACGCCGGCTGCGGTCGATCTCACGCCGTAGCTCGCGCTCGAAGAAGCGGCGGTTGTGGAGGCCGGTCAGCTCGTCGGTGACCGTGAGCGACTGGACCTCGGCCTGCAGGCGCACGCTCTCGAGCGCCACCGCCAGCTGGCGAGCCACCGTCGCGCAGGGCGCGAAGGTCTCCGCCTCGAAGACGAGAAAGCCGAGCGGGCGGCCCTGACGCACGAGCGGGAGCACGGCGAGCGTGCGCGAGCCGTCGGCTTTCGGGAGGCGCTGGTCGAGCGCTCGGCGCGTCTCGACCAGCACCGGGTCCGACCACTGCCGGGAGTCCGGCGCCATGGAACGCACGCGCGATCGGGCGGTCGGGCTCGTTCCCTCGGGCTCGTAAAGAGCGACGCACACTGGATGCACGCCCAGGCCCGGGGCGTGCTCGGCGAGCAGACCGAGGATCTCCTCCTCGTCGCGAGCCGACTGGAGCGGCACCGTGAGCGCACTGACGCGGTCGGCCTGGCGGGCGTCCCGCAACCGCTGGCGTTCCCCCTCCCGCTCGGCGCACTCGCTGAGCGCCAGCCGGCCCAGGTGAAGGAGGTCCTCCGCGTCCGCCAGACGCGACGGCAGCCCCACCTCCCCGAGCAGCTCGGGCAGCTCGCCGCGCAGCCGCGTGAGCGCCGCCTGCCAGTCGTGAGCCTGGTCGCCTTCGGTCTCGATCTTCTGAAGCAGCTCCATCAGGCTCCGCTCGAAGGGCTCGTGCCTCTCCTCGCCCAGGCTCGCCACCAGCCCCTGGACGACCCGGCGGGAGAGGCCGAAGGCGGCCTCTGCGACGATCTTGGACCCCGCCCGCGCGGCCTCGGCCGCCATCGCCCGCGCCGTAGCGTGGACGCGATCCTCTTTCTCGAGCCCAACCGGGGCGAGCGGCTCGGGCGACTCGGTCGCATGCGGCAGGCAGCCGCAGGAACGACGGCCCACGTAGCTGGTGGGGATCAAGGTCGTGTCCGGCAACCCCGGCGTCCCCAGCATCACGTCCACCAGCCGCTCCAGCGCCCTCTTGCCGGTCTCGAACAAGGGATACCGAACGGTCGCGAGCGGCGGGATGCTGGCCGCCGCCTCGGGTGTATCGTCGAAGCCGACCACAGCCACGTCCTCGGGGACCCGCAGGCCGGCCTCGGAGAGCGCGAGCATCGCTCCGATCGCCGAGCCGTCATTGCTCGCGAGTACCGACGTGAAGGGGACGCCTCGGGCCAGGATCGCCTGCATCGCCCGGTAGCCGCCCGGCCGGTTGTGCCGGCCCGGCTCGACCAGGTCCTCGTCGGCGTCGAATCCGAGGCCTTCCCGCAGGCGGCGGAAGGCAGTGAGGCGCGCGGCGCTGTCGCCGGGATCGAGCGGGTCGCCGGCGATGTAGGCGACGCGACGGTGCCCATGGCCGGCGAGGTGCGCGAGCGCGTGCCGAAAGCCCATCTCGTTGTCGGCCACGACGGTGGGCGTGCCGTCGCCGGTCCCCACGAAGACCACCGGGAACCCGTCGGCCTGCAGCTGCCGCGCGTACGCGCGGCGCAGCTCGCTGCGGAGCGGCGAGATGAAGAGGAGCCCGTCTGTGTTCCAGGGCCCGACCGGAACGAAGTCCGTGTCCGCCGACGCGAACGGCCAGGCGGGGTGGGCGGAGGCCGGGTCGTCGACCGGCGAGCCGACCCCGCACGCGAGCAGCACGTCGCAGCCGAGCGCCCGGGCGGAAGAACCGATCCCCAGGAAAAGCGGCTCCAGGAACCAGTTCGGGGTCGTCCGCTCGTAGAACTGCCAGCCTGCGATCACGCCGATCGTCGGACGCTCGCGCTTCGGGGCCGTCTCGCCTGGCGGACCGGTCACAGCGGAGGATGGTGCCGCGCGCGCGCGCGGCGAGTCAAGGCCGCCGGCGGTCTCCCCGCCCAAGGCGCCGTCTCGCGAGAGCGAGGCTTCAGTCGCGCTCGGCGGGCGGGGGCGCGGGCGCGGACGCCGCGGGCATCTGGAAGCGCGCGTCGTCGAGCGGCGGATCGATCTCGATCTTGTCGATGGTCAGCGTCTGGCGCTCGTCCTGGCCCACGATGCCGCTCTCGATCGTGTGCGGAAAGAGCACGCCACCGACCTTCTCGTAGTCGTCGAGGGTCGTCTCCGCCACCAGCTCCCGGCCCTGGACCTTGCGCCGCGACTCGCTCCGCACCAGCAGGAACGACTTCGCGTCGAGGAAGTAGTCGTCGACGTCACCGTTCTTCCGGCTCAGCTTGAGGTCGTAGGCTTTGCCGTCGTCGAGCTCGCGTTCGCCGGCCAGCTCCACCTGGTAGCCCTTCGCCGCGTAGTCGACGAGCGGTCCCTCGATGTCCGCCCGCGTCGCCACATCCTCCGCCATCGCCTCGGGCAGGCGCTGCGGGGTGCCGCCCGGAGGGATGCCCCAGGCGCTCTTGCCATCGCAGGCCTGGACCGCCACGACCCCGTCCAGGGTCAGCTCCGAGCGCACCTTCGCCGGACGCTTGATCTCGATCACCAGCGAGCCGTCGGAGTCGCCCATCTCGAGCTCTCCGGTCATGCGCAGGCTCTGGATCGCGGCCAGCTTGGCCGCCCCGCCACGCGCCTCGAGGTACTTGGCGATCAGCCCGTCGACACTCTGGGCCGAGACGGGAACGGCGAGGGCCGCCGTCGCGGCGGCTCCGAGCAGGATTCTCTGGATCATGCGCTGGCTCCTGGCGGGCGGAACGAGTCGGAAGACGACGTCCGCCCTGCCTTCGATGGTACGAGATACCCGGCGGGAAGGCGACCGGTATCGGCGGGAGGGCCGGGCGGTCGGGCGTTTCGGCGCTGACGGCTTTCGGACCTCGGTACCGGCCGTCGCTTGGTGTCGAACCGGGCTCGGTGGTAGAAAGGGTCCTGGTGGCCTCCTCCGCGACCGAGATCCGTCTCACCCTGCGCCCGACCCGCCGCTTCGAGGCGATCGACGTCAACCAGAAGCTGACGGCTGAGTGCGGGGACCTGCTCCGGCAGTTCCGGCGCACCCTCTATTGCTCGCTGCACACGACCGCCGGCTACCTCGACCAGAGCCTGGCCGGCCGGATGCACCACCACCACGGGCGGCTCGCCCAGTTCTTCGACGCCTGGCACGCCGTCTTCCCTCCGGACGCCTCCTACCACCACGACCAGATGGACCTGCGCAGCGAGCTGAGCGACGCGCAGAAGGAGATCGAGCCGCACAACGCGGACTCCCACCTCACCTTCATCGGCTCTGGAATGCGCAACTGCGTGACCTATCGCAACCAGCCGCCGGCGCCCGTCTTCTTCATCGACCTCGACGGGACCAACGGCGAGGCGCGGCGCGAGCGCCGGACCACGATCGTGGCCTACGACCGGGAGCGCGTGGTGACCCGCGAGTCCTTCCGGGTACCGCTCTCGCGCCACCCGATCGACTCGGTCAACCTCGCCGAGGAGAAGCTGGGCCTGGTCGCGCGGGTCAACGAGCTGCTGGCGGCGAGCGGACTCGAGAAGGGCCGCGTCGACATCGCGCTCGGCGCGAGCGAGCGCAACGTCGGGCTCACCGTGAACGAGTACGAGACGATGCTGATGCGGCATGACCTGGTCGAGGTGCTGAAGGACCCGCTCAGCTTCGCCGTGCAGCGGGGCCGTCACATGATCGACGACCCGTTCGCGATCCCGAGCAAGACCATCAACTACGCGAAGTACGACCTGCCCCGCCTGCTCAACTCCCTGCTCGACGCCCTCCACTGGGAACGATCGGTGCTCGAGCGGGCGGTGGCCAAGGTGATGGCGCTCCCGGCGCGGCGGCTGCTGCGCTCGCGCAGGGTCACCTTCCTGGCCAGCTCCGATCCCGAGACCGGCCGGCCCTGCCTGGTGCGCGGCAACTACCAGAGTCCGATCCTGGTGCAGTGGCAAAGCGCCGAGCAGAGCGCGCGCACCGTCGAGATTACGCTCTTCGGCTTCAGCTGAGGCATGGCCCTTCTCAGGGCGCGATCCGGCTCAGGGCGACGTGCTTCAGGGCGTCGTGGTCTTCCGCGGCGCCCTTCTCCTTCAAGAATGCGAGGACGGTGTCACCGCCGACGTAGCTCATGGCCTGAAGCGCGCCAGGATCTCCTGCGCGCCCACCACGAACAGGTGGGCGAGGCCCTGCTCGACCTCGTCCTGCCGGCCGAAGCCGCCGGTTGGCGTCGCGTAGAGGGTGTGCGCCCACATGCTGCGCCCCTACGCTCCCGCCCTGGCGACGAAGAACATCACGGCGATGCCGAGCACCACACCGACGAAGGGTGCCAGGCGCTGCTCGCCCTCGTGAAACGCCTCCGGCAGGAGGTCCATCGTCGCGACGTAGAGGAAGGTACCCGCGGCGAGGGTCGTCGGAACGAGCAGGTTCGCCCCGCTCAGCTGCTCGTAGAGCGGCACCGCGATGAGGGCCCCCAGGGGCGTCATGAGGGCGAAGCTGCCGAGCAACAGGAACGCGGTGCGCGGGCGAAGCTCGCCCAGGCGGAAGATGGTGACGAGCGAGAACGCGGCCGTCGCCTTGTGGGCGATGATGGCGACGAAGATCACCGTCCCGAGGCTGGGCGCGATCGCGGTCACGCCGAGCGCGAGCCCGGCGGTCAAGCTGTGGATCGAGAGCCCCGCGAAACTCGAGATGCCGACGATCGCGTGGCGATGCGGACAGCCGTCCGGGCAGGAGACGGCGTGGTGATGCAGGAGCACCCGCTCGGGGACGAGTACCGCGAGGAAGCCCGCCAGCATCAGGCCGCTCGCGAGCACTGGCGAGCCGGACCGCATCACGTCGGGTAGAAGATGGAGGAAGAAGGCACCGAGGAAGACCCCGGCGCCGAAAGCCACGAACACGTGGAGGTGCGCGGCGCGCCAGGCCCGCATGAGCGGCAGGCTGCCTCCGACCAAGGCGGCCAGGAAGACACCGAGGATGTAGTAAAGGAGTCGCGTCTCGGCCCCGGTCATCTCCATGATTGCCTGTCTCTCCGCAGCCAGTACCACGGACAGTAGAGCCCTCCGACGCGCAGGGTCAAGGGCCGGGGGGGGCCGATCACTCGAGCCGGGCCGCCAGTCGCCCCAGTGTCCGCTCGAGGTCGATGCTCTCGCGGAGCACGGGCGCCAGGGGGTCGTGCGCGACCGACATCCGCTCCGGCAACGTCGCGATCGTGAAGGCGGCGGGATCGAGCGACGCGTCGACCTCGTCCCAGCCGAGCGGGGCCGAGGCGAGCGCCCCTGGCACTGGCCGGGCGCTGAAGGGTGCCGCCAGGAGCTTCCCGTGCCCATTCTGCAGGAAGTCGAGGTAGACACGCCCGCCGCGGTCGCGCGGGGCGCGCACCACGGTCGCGATCTCCGGCAGCCGCGTGCAGACGACACGCGCCAGCAGCTCGCCGAGCTGGCGGCACTGGGCGAAGGTGAGCAGACGTCCGAGCGGTACCAGCACGTGCAGGCCGCTCGATCCCGAGGTCTTGACGTAGGCGGGCAGGGCGATCTCCCGGGTCAGCTCGTGGATCGCCCGCGCCACCTCGACGACGTGCGCGAAGGGCGCCCCCTTGGGGTCGAGATCGAGAATGCACCAGTCGGGATGGGCGAGGTCGCTGGTCCGGCTCGCCCACACGTGCAGGGGGATGGTGCCCAGGTTGATCACATAGAGGAGCGTCTCCAGGTCGTCCGCCACGAAGTGGTCGATCTCGCGACCGCCGTCCTCGCTCCAGACCCGTTCGGTCCGCACCCAGCCCGGCGCGAAGCCGGGGGCGTCCTTCTGGAAGAAGCTCTTGCCCCGGATTCCGTCCGGGTAGCGGGTCAGGACCAGCAGGCGGTCCTTCAGGTAGGGAAGGAGCCACGGTGAGATCCGGCGGTAGTACTCGATCAGGTCGCCCTTCGTGTAGCCCTCCTCGGGCCAGAACACCTTGGCCAGGTTGCTGAAGGGGACCTTCCGCTCGGCGCCCTCCTCCGCGGCCGGCGCCCCGGCACCCGCCTGGGAGTCGGGCTCCTGCTGATGCACAAGCGCAGCCTCGGGCCGCTCCGGCATCGGGCAGTCCTGGGGGGACTTGTCGTCGCGCAGCCGGAGGAAGACCGGCTGCCGCAGCAGGCCTTCGGCCGTCCAGCTGTGGTAGCGGACCTCGACGACCTGCCGCGGCTCGACCCACACCTGGCCCCCTTCGTTCGGCACCGGCCCGGTGCATGCGGGCGTCGGCCGCCGCTCGGACTCGAGCCGGGCGGCCAGCTCGAGCAGCAGGGGCTCGTCGAAACCGCTGCCCACGCGCCCGCAGTAGACGAGGGACTCGCCCTCGCGCGCAGCCAGGTGCAAAGCTCCGAACCCCGAGCGCCCGGGCCGCGGCTCGCTCAGGCCCACGATCACGAAGTCGTCGGAGCGCAGTCGCCGCAGCTTCCGCCAGTGGTCCGAGCGCCCGGGAAGGTAGGGCGAGTCGGCGCGCTTCGCCATCGCCCCCTCGAGCCCGAGACGCGCCGCCTCCTGGAAGAACGCCTCGCCCTCGGCCGCGACGTGCTCGACGAAGCGTAGCGGGCCGGCCCGCGGCAGCAGGAGTTGCAGCAGGCGCTTGCGCTCGACGAGAGGCAGCGGCCGCAGGTCGTAGCCTTCGAAGGCGAGCAGGTCGAAGACCCAGAAGCTGACCGGATGCTCGAGGGCCGCGCGCTCGATGTCGAGCCGCCGGCGCTGCTGGGCGCGCTGCTGGAGGCGCTGGAAGCTCGGGCGTCCGCTCTCGTCGAGCACGACGATCTCGCCGTCGAACACCAGGTCGCCGAACGGCAGCAGGCGCAGGGCCCGGGCCACCTCCGGATAGCTCGCCGTGGCATCGGCACCGCGACGGTAGCGCAACCGCGGCTCGCCCTCCTCGCGAGCGCCAAGCACACGGAAGCCGTCGAGTTTCAGCTCGAAGACCCAGTCCGGATCGTCGAAGGCCCGCTCGGCAGGCTGCGCGAGCATCGGCTTCAGAGAAGAGGCCCGGACCTCGGCGCGCGGCGCTCCCATCCGTGCCAGCTCGGCGGCGATCTCCGCCGCCCGGGTGCTCCCGCTCCGCAGCTCTTCGACGGTCAGGCCCGAGTCGACGCTCGTCTCCGGCAGCACGGCGGTCGTGCTCGCCCAGGCGTCGGCGCGCTTCGCCAGCATCCAGTCCTTCGACGCTTTCTTCCCCTTGCCCTTGGTCCGGAAGAGGTGCCAGGCCCCCCGCAGCTTGTAGCCACGCAGCTCGAAGGTCAGCTTGCCGTTGGGAAGCGTCTGCTCCGGGTCTTCGAGCGGTACCCAGACGCCGCGGTCCCAGACGATCGCCTCGCCCGCGCCGTAGTTGCCCGCGGGAATGACACCCTCGAACTCCGCGTACTCGACGGGATGGTCCTCGACCTCGACGGCGAGGCGCTTCTCGCCAGGATCGAGGCTGGGCCCTTTCGGCACCGCCCAGGACCGCAGCACGCCGCCCAGCTCCAGCCGGAGGTCGTAGTGCAGCCGTCGCGCCGCGTGCTTCTGGACGCAGTAGAGGCGTGGCCGCGCCCAGTCCGGCGCGCCCGGGGCCGGCGGCTCCCCTCCGCCGAAGGGCTCGGGGGTGCGGCTCGCGGAGCGCTTCGAGCGGTATCGCTTCAGGCGGGGGTCGGCGGGGTCGGCCATTCTGAGACGATGGTAGGCCGTCAGCCACGCGGGCGCGACCTGCCCTCCCCGCACGCGGGCCGCACGGGAGGAGGCTAGAATCGAGACATGCCCGCCCGCTCGATTGCCACGGGGACCCTCGCCTTCGGCATGGTCTCGATCCCGGTCCGGCTCTACTCGGCCGGCGAGTCGTCCGCCGCCGTCTCCTTCAACCTGCTCCACGCCAAGTGCCAGAGCCGCCTCAAACAGCAGTACGTGTGCCCGAAGGACGGCGAGATCGTGCCGCGAGACCAGATGGTGAAGGGCTACGAGTTCGCCAAGGAGCAGTACGTCGTCTTCGGCGAGGACGAGTTGAAGGCGATGGCGGAGGAGAACCAGAAGGCGATCGAGATCACCGAGTTCGTGCCCGCCGCGAGCGTCGATCCCGTCTACTTCGATCGCGCCTACTACCTCGGTCCCGACCAGGGTGGCGCCAAGGCGTATCGGCTGCTCAAGGAGGCGATGCAGCAGACCGGGCGCGCCGCGCTCGCCCGCTGGTCGGCGCGCGGCAAGCAGTACCTGATGCTGATCCGGCCGGCCGGGAAGGGGCTGGTGATGCAACAGCTCCTCTACGCCGACGAGGTGAGGACGATCGACGAGGTTCCGATCGAGGACGCCGAGCTGCGTGAGGCCGAGCTGGCCCTCGCCGTCCAGATCGTGGGACAGATCGCGCGCGACGAGTTCCATCCCGAGAGCTACGAGGACGAGGTGCGCAAGCGCTACCGCGCGGCGATCCAGGCCAAGATCGAGGGTCGCGAGGTCACGAGCGCCCCCGAGAGCCCGCGCGCGCAGATCGTGGACCTGATGGAGGCGCTGAAGGCGAGCCTCGCCGCGAAGAAGGCCGCCAGCGAGAAGGCCGGCACCGAGACCGCCAAGGGCGCGGCCACGGGCACGGAAGGCTGAGGCCACCCCCTCCTCTCGATGCGTGACAGCCTCGATCGGGTGCGCCAGGACGTCACGGGCTGCGAGCGCTGCCCGCGCTTGCGACGCTGGTGCCAGAAGGTCGCGCGTGTCAGGGTCCGCCGGTTCCGGGACGAATCGTACTGGGGCCGGCCCGTCCCCGGCTTCGGCGACCCCCGCGCGCGGCTCCTGATCGTGGGCCTGGCTCCGGCCGCCCACGGCGGCAACCGCACCGGACGCGTCTTCACGGGCGACCGCTCGGGCGATTTCCTCTTCGCCGCTCTTCACCGCGCGGGCTTCGCCAACCAGCCGGAGTCCCTCTCCCGCCAGGACGGCCTCGCGCTCGACGATTGCTACGTGACCGCGGTCGCCCGCTGCGCCCCCCCCGCGAACCGGCCGCAGCCGGCCGAGATCGCGCGCTGCCGCGAGTACCTCGCGCGCGAGTGGGCGCTGTTGGGGGAGCCGTCCTGCGTCCTCGTCCTCGGCCGGGTGGCCCTCGAGGGCTTCCTCGCCATGCTCCGGGCGGGCGGTCGCCCGGTGCCGAGCCGGGTCGAGTTCGGCCACGGCAAGGAGCACCCGCTCGACGGCGGGGTGCGCCTCTTCTGCTCGTACCACGTCTCGCAGCAGAACACCTTCACCGGCCGCCTGACCGCGGCGAGCTTCGACGCCGTGCTGCGGCGGGTGCGGGAGCACCTGGAAGGGACACGCGGAAGGCGGCCGACGGCATGATCCGTCGGGGTCTCCTCGCGCTCGTGCTCGCGTTCCTGCTCGCCGGCACGGCCTCCGCGACCCGGGCGGAGATCGTGAGCACGTCCTTCCGCTCGGAGGCGCTCGGGCGCGACGTCACTTATGTCGTCGACTTGCCCCCGTCCTACCGCACCTCGACGGCGCGCCGCTATCCGGTCGTGTACGCCCTGCACGGCCTTTTCGAAGGGCCGGGGTTCTGGGAGCAGCGGGGGCTCGCGGCGATCGCGGCGCGACTCCGCGACAGCGGCGCCCTGCCGGAGCTACTGGTCGTGGCGGTCGACGGCGGGAACTCGTTCTTCGTCGACGGCAAGGAAGGCCGCTATCAGGAGATGCTGACGCGTGATCTGATCACGCACGTGGAGACGCGCTACCGAGTGCTGCCCGGGCGCGCAGGGCGCGCCCTGCTCGGCGTCTCGATGGGCGGCTACGCGGCGCTGCGGGTCGCCTTCGAGCGGCCCGAGCTCTTCTCGGCGGTCGCGACACACAGCGCGATGCTGCTCGAGAGCGCGCCCACGGCCGAGCAGGGAGCCGGCCGCTGGCAGATGGCCGCCTTCCATGCGGTCTTCGGGGATCCGATCGATCCCCGGCTCTGGTCGGTGAACGACCCGCTCGCCTGGGCCCGCAAGGTCGATCCAGAGCGGGCGCCCGCCCTCTTCTTCGACTGCGGCGACGACGACCGCTATGGCCTCGCCGCCGGGCACGGCGCGCTCGACCGCATCCTCGAGGCGCGCCATGTCCCGCACACCTTCGCGCTGCCGCCCGGCGACCACGGCTACGCCTTCGTGCGTTCGCGGATCGAGGCCAGCCTGACCTTCCTGGCTCGGGCCCTCTCGGCCCACTGAGCAGCCGGCGACTGCACCCCGGTCCCCCTCCGCTCGGGGACGAAGGGCGGCGCAAGCCGCCCGGGAACGCGAGGCCGAGCACTGGCGGCGCCCTCCGGCGCGTGCTGTAATCGACTCGTGGGCGACGCGACGACGACGGCGACCAGCGAGCGGACCTGCCTCGAGGCCATGAAGCGGGGCGATCCCGCCTGCGTGGGCACCTTCTTCGACGCCTGGGCGACCGGCTCTATGGCCTCGCGCTGCGTCTGCTCGGCGACCCGGCCGCGGCGGAAGACGTGGTCCAGGAGGCCTTCCTCAAGCTGATGGCCGGCGCGGGTCGCATCGAGGGCCGCGCACGCCTGTCGACCTGGCTCTACCGGGTCGCCTACAACGCGGCCATCGACCGCCTGCGCGTGCAGAAGCGCGAGCTGCCG
Source organism: uncultured Acidobacteriota bacterium (assembly GCA_963732935.1). Lineage (GTDB taxonomy): Bacteria > Acidobacteriota > Vicinamibacteria > Fen-336 > Fen-336 > DATBSL01. The sequence continues at coordinate 275,097 of CAVTBK010000001.1, forward strand.
GTGGTAGAGGAGGGGGACGACACCTCACCGCCGATGCCGTCGTTGCTGGTCGACATGCGGCTCTCGCCGGAGGCGATGCTGCGCGATACCGAGCTGCGCGACGCCCTCGAGGCGGCGATCGCGGCACTGCCCACCTCGCTCCGGGCGGCGTTCCTGTTGCGGGACGTCGAGGGGCTGAGCACGGCCGAGGCCGCCGAGGCCCTGGATCTGACCGCGGTCAACTTGAAGGTGCGCCTGCACCGCGCGCGCCTGCTGCTGCGCGAACGACTCTCGGAGTTCGTGGCCGCGCGCGGCACGGGCGCAGGGGTGGCTTCGTGAACTGCCAGGAGCTGGTCGCGCGCCTGTCGGACTACATCGACGGGACCCTCGACGCCACGACGCGCGCCGGCCTCGAGGAGCACCTCGCGAGCTGCCATGACTGTCACGTCGTGCTGGACAGCACGGAGTGCACGATCCTGCTCTCCCGCGCCGCGGGAGCCACGATGCTGAGCACCGAGCGACGGGCGCTGCTGCTGCACCGGCTGGAGGCGGCCTGCCGCGACTGCGGGCGCCCGGAGAGTTCCTCCTCCCGGTAACCCGCAGCACCGGAGCCCGTCAGGCGGCGCGCGAGGTTCAGTTCAGCCAGTCGCTCTGGTCCAAGACGTCCAGGTGCGGCTTGCCTTCCTCGTCGTAGAGCGGAAAGAAGGGCAGGTCGTTCTCGGGGTACACGCCCCCGTCGCCGTCGCCGGCGGAGAAGAGACGGTTGAACACCTCGAAGCCTCTCGACATGAGGGCACGGCTGTTGCTCGCGTGCCCAAGCCCGAAGGAGTGGCCGATCTCGTGGGCGGCCCCGCCCACCGAGCCGGCCCAGGACTGCCAGAACTCGACGCCCGGCCATCCGATGTCGTTCATGCCGTAGTCGCTCTCCCGCCGCCGATCGAACAGACGCTCCTGCATCTCGTCCAGGTTCTCCGGGAAGACCGCGAGCGCGTTGCCGTGGACGGTGGCCGCGAACTCGCCACCGAGGGTGCCGCCACCACGGAGCACCGAGCGGCCGGCGGCCTCGTCCTTGGTGAAGCGCGTGAAGGACATGTAGACCAGGTTCTTCGTGATCCGGACGTCAGTGGCGCCCTCCATCGCGCTGGCCACCTCTCCCCACAGGTAGTAGGTCGACCGGTACGGCGGAGGGCCGTCCTGGCAGTCTCCGGACTCGCAGACCAGCTGCACCTGATCGATGTCCGCCTCCGAGAGCTGGAATCGCTGCGCGAAGACGATGTCGCCGTCGCCGTGCGTCATGTACTCGGAGGTCTTGCGGCCGCGACCGGCCCGACGGAGCATCTCGGCGTAGCTTGCCTGGAGCAGCCGTCCGTTGAAGCGCAGGCGGCGGACGGCGGCCGCCATGTCGTTCGGGTCGCCCGGGACGGGGTCCTGAAAAGTCCCGTCGCCGTCGCTCGCCAGCAGGTAGACGAGCCGCACCCGGTGCGTCTCCTCGTTGCGGGGCTGGTGGGTCACCGAGACCGCGCTCGCGACGTGCCCCGGCGCGTGCACCTGGATGCGGTTGGGACCCAGGGTGAGCGGCACGACAGCCTTGAAGTGCCGCGCGAAGACGCGCCACTCGCGCGCGTTGCCCCCGTTCACGCTCACCTCCACGCCGCTCGGGTCGCCCGTGGTCGTGCCCGTGACGATCAGCAGCGGGTAGCTGATGGTCTCGCCCTCGGCGACGTTGTCGATCGCGATGGCGCCGGTCTCGGGCAGCGGGGTAGGTCCGTCCGCGTCTCCCCCGCTTCCGCCGCAAGCGACCAACACGGCGACGGCCAGCATTGCCGCGCCACTCCGGACTGTTCTTGCGAGCGTCACTTGTGCCTCCCCGCGAGCATCACTGGTGGGTTCCGGCGGGCCGGCAGGCGCCGACCACGAGCGAGGACGGTACCGTGGCCATCCGCTCCACGACAACGGTTTTTCCCGGGGCACGGACCCAGGGTTTTCCTGTTTCAGGGCGACCGAAACGACCAGCGACGTCTACGGGATCGGGGGGGCGTCGCGTCGACGCCGGTTATGCCTCCCGCAGCGCCGCTGTGATCGGCAACCGTGCCGCCCGCAGCGCGGGGAGGAGCCCGCCCAGGACGCCCATCAGGACCGCGAAGACCATCCCGGTGAGCACGATCTCGGGCGTGATCCGGAAGGCGAAGGCGATCTCGCTGAAGCTCTGGGTCTGGCCGGTGCCGGTCGAGAAGCCGTTCATGGGGAAGGCGAGCAGGCAGCCGATCGCGCCGCCGGTCGCCGCCAGGATCACGGACTCGATCAGGAAGGAAGTGAGGATCGCCCGGCGCGAGAAGCCGAGCGCGCGCAGGGTCCCGATCTCGCGCGTGCGGGCGGCGACGATCGCGTACATCGTGTTGATGGCGCCGAAGACGGCGCCGATGCCCATGATCACGGCGACGAAGGTCGCGAGGCCCGAGAGCGTCCGCGCCAGGGGGCCCGCCTGCTCCTGGTAGTACTGCTTCTCGGAGAGTGCCTGCAGCTGCATCTGCGGCTGGGCGCGGATCCAGCGGTCCAGCTCCGGGATGGCGGCCGGGTCCTTCATCCGCACCACCAGCGAGTCGCTGCCCGGCCCCCGCCGGAAGACCGCGCCCAGGGTGTCGTAGTCGCCCCAGATCTCGCTCTCGAAGGCGCCGCCGGTCGACTCGAACACACCCACGATCCGGAAGCGCTTGTGCTCGTACTTCACGTCCTGGCCCAGTTCCAGGCCGCGGATGCGTCCTTGGAGCTTCCGGCCCACGATCACCTCGTCGAGTCCCGGCGTGAAGCGGCGGCCCTCGACCATCCGGATCCCGCCACGCACCTCGAAGGCGCTGGGCGTGACCGCCCGCAGGGTGACGTTGGTGGGGCTGCCGTCCGTGGCGCGCGGCTGCCCGATCAGCACCACCCAGTCCCAGGAGGCGATCGGCTTGCCGGCCGCGTCGCGGGCGATCCGGTCGTTCACCAGGATCAGGTTGCGGTCGGCCATGGGTACGGCCGAGGTCAGCTCGGAGGTGGAGCCGCGCTGCACGATGATGGCGTTGTCGGCGCGGCCGGTCGAGCGAAGCGCCTGCGCGAAGCCCTCCGACATCGACATGAGGACCGCGAACACCGCCACCACCAGGGCGACACCGCCCACGGCGAGGAGCGTCACCTGCCAGCGGACCCGCACGTTGCGCAGGTTGTAGGAGATCGGGAGGGCCATGGCTATGCCGTCCTCAGCATGTCGGTGATCCGGGCACGGTAGGCGTTCATGGCCGGCACGAAGCCGGCGGCGAGGCCCAGGAAGAGGGCCACCGCGAAGCCGAGCGCCGCCACCAGGGGCCGGAGCGTCAGCTCGGAGAGGCCCAGGCCGCCCAGCGCCTCCTTGATCCCGGGCGTATGGGTGAGCATCAACATCAGGCCCTGGCTGCTGCCGACGCCGAGGGCACCCCCCAGGATGCCGATCAGCAGCGACTCGGCAACGATCAGGCCCATCACCTGCCGGCTGGTGAAGCCGAGCGTCTTCAAGACCGCGATCTCCGTGCGCCGCTCGCGCACCGCGATCGACATCGTGTTCGCGACCACCAGCAGGATCGTGAAGGTCACCGCGATGCCGATCCCGTTCAGGAGCAGGGCGAGGTTCCCGGCCATGGCGATGAAGCTGGCGGCGAAGGCCTTTTCCGTCTCGGTGCGGGTCTGCGCGTCCGAGTTCTCGAAGAGGGCGTCGATCGCGCGGCTGACCTTGCCTGCCTGGTCTGGATCCTTGATCTCGCTGTAGTACATCCCCGCGCCCAGGCGCCGGCCGGTCGCCTCGTAGAGGTACTTGTAGTTGAAGAGCATCAGGTTGGTCTCGGTACCCGGGTACCTGACGGGGTCCGTGTCGAAGATCCCCCGCACCACGAACTCGAAGGGGCCGTCGCGCTTGCGATAGGGCGGGATGAAGCTCTCCAGGTAGAAGGTGTCGCCGATCTTCCAGCCGAAGCGGTCGGCCAGCTTCCTCCCGATCACGCAGCCGCGCAGGTCCTGCAGGAAGGCCTGGTACTGGTCCTTGGGCAGCTGGTACTCGGGGTACATGGCCAGGAACGGCTCGGGCTCGACCGCCAGGTTCGGGAAGAAGTTGCTGAAGGCGGTAGTCGACTCCTCCTTGGCAGTCGACTTCTCCTCCTTCTTGGCCGGCAGCGAGCCGCCGAACCAGGCGACGGTGGCGACCCGCTCGACGCCCGGCACCGACTGAATGCGGGCGCCGTAGGAGAGCGGCATGTTGAAGACGATGCTGACGGCATGGCGGGTGACCAGGCGCTTGGCGCTGGTGCCAGCCAGCAGCGTGTTGATCTCGCCCAGCACCGACTGGAGCGTGCAGAAGAGGAAGATGCACAGGGCCATCGCCACCACCGTGAGCCCGGTGCGGAACCACTTCCGGCGCAGGTGCTTGAGGAGGTAGGGCAGGAATCGCATGGCCCTAGTCCCGCAGGACGCCCTTGTCGAGGTGATGCTGGGTGCGCGCCTTCTCGGCGGCGCGCGGGTCGTGCGTCACCATCACGATCGTCTTCTTGAACTCCCGGTGCAGGGTCTCCATCAGCTCCAGCACCTCGGCCGCGCTCTTCGCGTCCAGGTCGCCGGTGGGCTCGTCGGCCACCAGCACCTTGGGGTCGGTGATGATCGCGCGTGCGATCGCCACCCGCTGCTCCTGGCCGCCCGAGAGCTGACGCGGATAGTGGCTCGCCCGGTCGGAGAGGCCGACCACCTTGAGGGCGGTCAGCGCCCGCTCGCGCCGCTCCACCTTCGAGAGGCGCGTGAGCAGGAGCGGCAGCTCCACGTTCTCGGTCGCGTTCAGCACCGGGATCAGGTTGTAGAGCTGGAAGATGAAGCCGATGCTGTGGCTGCGGAAACTGGCGAGCTCGGTCTCGCTCAAGGTCCCGACGTTGGTGCCGGCCACCAGCACCTCGCCCGAGGTCGGCCGGTCGATCCCCGCGATCAGGTTCAGCAACGTCGACTTGCCCGAGCCCGAGGGACCCATGAGCGCGGCGAAGTCGCCCTCCTCGATCTGCAGGTTGAGCCCGTTCAGGACCACCAGCTCCTCAGCGTCCCGCCGGTACACCTTCGTGACGTTGCGAACGTCGACCATCGCCATCTCTAACCCCTCGCGCTGCAGCGCTACTTGACGCGTACCTGCTCGCCGTCCTTGAGCTCGTCGGGCGGCTCGGCGACGAGGGTCTCACCGCCCGAGAGGCCGTCCCTGACGATCACCTGCCCTTGCCGCTCCGTGCCGAGCACGACCTGCCGCGCGACGGCCCTGCCGTCGCGCACCAGGAAGACGACCTGCTGTCCCCCGCGGCTCGTCACCGCCTCGCGGGGCACCGAGCACGACGGGGGCCGGCGGCCGCCGCCGCCTGCTGCTGCTTGCGCTCCGGCTCGAGGAAGGTGACCTTCGCGCTCATCTCGGGCTTGAGGTCCTTGTCCTTGTCCAGGATGGTGACCTTCACCGTGACGGTGGCCTTGGTCCGGTCGGCGGTCGGGATCACCTGCCGCAGCACGGCCTTGTAGCGCCGGTCGGGGATCGCCTCGACCGTCACCTCGGCGGGCTGGCCGCTCGATACCTTGGCGACGTTCGCCTCGGCCACGTCGGCCTCCACCTCGAGGGTCGCGAGGTCGGCGAGTGCCACGATCGCGCCCGAGGAGGTCGAGATGTTCACTCCCGGAGGGATGGGGGCGACGCTCTCGCCCACCTCGGCCATCTTCTTCACCACGGTGCCGGCGAAGGGGGCCCGGATCACGGTGTTCTGGAGCTGCGCCTTGCTGAAGTCGAGGTCGGCCTTGGCCTGGGCGAGCGCCGCCTCGGAGACGCGTACGCGGCTCGCGGCGGCGTCGCGCGAGTCCGTGTCCAGCACCTTCTCCCGGGTCAGCTTCTCGGCGACCCGCAGCTGGCGCTGGCTCTCGGCCAGGTCCGCTTCGGCCCGCTGCACCGCGGCCCGCGAGCGCTCCACCGCGGCCTCGTAGTCGTTCGACTCGAGCCGGGCCAGCACCTCGCCGGCACGGACGACGCTGCCCTCCTCGACCCGCAGCTCGGAGAGCCGTCCCTGGATCTTGGCCGACACCACCGCCTTCCGGCGCGCGACCACGTAGCCGGACGCGGTGAGCACGGGCGTTCCCGCGCTCGGCTGCACGTCACGGGTCAGCGTCGCGGTCGTGGTGGTCACCTCGGGCGCCGTGAAGGCGCGCTGCGCCCGCCAGGCGTAGAGGCCGAGCAGCACCACCACGACCGGCACCAGGAGCAGCAGCGGCCAGCGCCACGGGTTCGAATGCGACCGGGTGCGGTCGATCTTGAGGGAGGCCAGCTCCCCTTTGAGGTCCGTCACGATAGCTCTCCTCGGATCCTGCGTCAGTCCAGTGGGTTCTACGGCCTCCGGGACTTGTCCCGCACGAAAACTCGGCGAGCGCCCGGCCACAGCCGGCGAATGGTCCCCGCCCGCGACGGCGCCGGGGCGGCGCCTAGCGGAAGCGGCGGACGGGTGAGGCCATCGAGGACGGCGCCACCAGGTTGCCGAGGAAGACCGCGTTCGACGGGGTCTTCTGCAGCTTCTCGATCAGGAACTGCGCCGCCTCGACGGCGGAGAGGTCGGCCAGCGCGCGACGCAGTAGGTGGCGCTTCTGCAGCTCCTCGGGCGGCACCAGCAGCTCCTCGCGCCGGGTGCCCGACTTGAGCACGTCGACGGCCGGGAAGATCCGGCGGTCCGCGATCGCCCGATCCAGGATCAGCTCCATGTTCCCGGTGCCCTTGAACTCCTGGAAGATCACCTCGTCCATGCGCGAGCCCGTGTCGATGAGGGCGGTGGCGAGGATGGTGAGGCTGCCGGAGCCCTCGCAATTGCGCGCCGCGCCGAAGAACTGACGGGGGAACTGGAGCGCGCGGTTGTCGACGCCGCCAGACATGGTGCGGCCGCCCGGTCCCATCTCGCGGTTGGAGGCGCGCCCGAGCCGGGTGAGCGAGTCGAGCAGGATCACGACGTCGCGGCCCGCCTCGACCAGGCGCTTGGAGCGCTCGATCGCGAGCCGCGCGAGCCGGATGTGCGAGTCGGAGGTCGAGTCGGAGGTCGAGGCCAGCACCTCCGCAGGCACGACCCGGCGGAAGTGCGTCACCTCCTCCGGCCGCTCGTCCACCAGCAGCAGGATCAGGTGCACCTCCGGGTGCCGCGCCACCACCGCCTTGCCCAGGTGCTCGAGTAGCGTCGTCTTGCCCGCCTTGGGCGGCGAGACGATCAGGCCACGCTGGCCCTTGCCCACGGGCGCGATGATGTCGATGACCCGGAGGCTGAGCTCCGAGCCCTCACCGGAAAGCTCGAAGGCCTGGTCCGGGTTGATCGAGATCAGATCCTGGAAGTGCGGGAGCGCCCGGTACTTCTCGGGCTCCATCCCTCCCGCCTTCTGGACTTCAACGAGTACGCGGCGACCGTTACCACCATCGCGGGCAAGACCTTCGATCTCCGTTCCGTCGCGCAGTCCGAAGTCCCGGGCGATCACGTACGGGACCACGACGTCTTCGCGCTGCGGAAGGTAGTTCTGTGCGACCTGCCTGACGTATCCCCCTGCGCCCTCGGTCAACTCGACCACGCCGACAACCGGCGCGGCCGGACCCTCGGTCGGAATCGGGGCCTGACGGGGATCCCGCGGACCCTTCTGACCTTGTTGTTGAGGTCCTCCGGGCCCGCTGTGTCGATGGTGACGATGGCGCCGCGAGTGCCGCGGCCCGTGCCTCACGGCAGGGCCACTCCCCGCGACTTCTTCATCGTCTCCTCCAGCCTCCGACTATGCGGGCAGTGCTCCCCGATGTCAAGTGGCTGAGCCGCTACGGCTGCTCGCCCGGCAGCAGCGGTCGCAGCGTGACGGCGTAGCGCCGCTCGCCCACGCACACCGAGGCGGGCAGCGCCCCGGTCGGCCAGCCAAAGACCTCAGCGGCGGGGACCGTCACGGGGGCGGCGAGGGCCCGCTCGATCGGGAAGGAGAGGGTCCACGGACGGCAACCGCCGATCAGGGTGCGCGATCGCGCCGTGAGCGCATAGCTCGAGGGTGAGAAGGGAACCAGGGCCGGGTGGTCGTAACGAACGAGTTCCGTCACCAGGGCCACCAGGGCCTGGGGAGCGCCTTGCGCCGCGGAGGGGTCGAGCACGAACTCTCTCGGTTCGTCCCCAGGGAAGCGCACCCGGATCGCGCCGGCCGCAGCCGGCTCCGGCGGCCCGCCGCCCTTCTCCACGAGCTTGCGAGCCTCCTCGATCCGCTTGCGCAGCGCCCGCAGCTCCTCTTTGTCGAGCTGCGCCGTCTCGACGCGCCAGGTGCCGCCGACGAAGACCTGGCCGTCGTCCATGAGCACGAAACGGGGCGGTGCGCCCCAGTCGACGCTGCCAGGCGTGCCCGGAGCCGCCTCCACGACCACCAGTGCCCGCTCGATGCCGCCCGTGGCAGCGGTCGCGACCAGCAGGATCGCGAGCGCCAGGCTCGCCCGCTGCCCGCTCACCTCGCCCTCGCGCCGGCCCCGACCGTGCAGTTGCCCCCCGCGCACCGGGCGGCCTCTCTCCGCGTGCGGGCGGCATCGAGCAGCCTGAGCTCGTCCTGCGCGTCCTGGGGAAAGACGGCGACCCCGGCGCTCACCGTGATCCGGTGCGGCGGGCAGCCGGGCTCACTCGGGAAGCCGGTCGCCATCACCGCACCGCGAAACGCCTCCGCGAAGCGCCAGCCGTCGGAGGCGGAGGCCGCGTACAGAAGCGTCACGTACTCCTTGTCGGCGCACTGCGCCGAGAGATCGCCGCGTCGACCCGTCTGGCGCAGGATCTCGGCGACCTTCCGGATCACCAACTCGCCCGCCGCGTCCCCGCGCGCCGCGGTGTAGGACGACAGGTCGTCGATCTCGAAGTGGACGACGACGACCGTGTCCCCAGTGAGCTGGGCGCGCTCCAGCTCGGTCACCAGCCGCTCGCAGAAATAGGCCTGGTCGTAGAGCCCGGTGCGGGGATCCAGCAGGGCGTGTGGCCGGCGCGACCGCCAGGGCAGGCTCCTGGTGCGACGCACCTGCAGCCAGAACAGCTGCTCGAGCAGCTCGGGCTGCCGCCTCAGGAACTCCCGGAAGCGGGCCTTCGGAAGGAGCAGCACGCGCGACTCGGCGAGCGCGCGCAAGGTCGTGAAACGGGGCTGCCCCTCGAGCGCTTCCGCCACGACCGCGCCCGGGAAGACGTGCCGGAGCACGACCACCGCGTCGCCGTCCTCGCATACGACCTCGAGCCGGCCCTCGAGCAGCACCGCGATCTCTTCGCCGGCGCCGCCCTCGCTCCAGAGCGCGTCCCCACTCGCCAGCGCCGCTTCCCGCCCGAGCGGCAGCAGCTCACCGAGCGGTCCTGGCAATCTCTCGACCAGCAAGGCCGGTGCGTCGTCCTTCGGCTGCTCCACGAGAATGTCATGATAACCCGCGGCGACCGTCGCAGAGACGAGCTTCGCGCACCTCCATGACCCGGATTGACCCGGCGGCAGACGCGCTCGCGCTCGAGAGTGGGCGCGCGGGCAAAGCGTCGCCCCGTGCCCGCGAGGCGGCGCACGGGCGGGACTATCGGCCCGGCGCGCCCCCGCTTGACGGACCCGTGCGGCGAGTGGATAGTGCTGCGAAACCTCTCACGATCCCCGTCGATGGCCAGTAAGAGAGCCCCAGCTCGCGCGAAGAGGTCGACCTCCGCGGGACACCGCGCCACGGTGGCTCCGCGCGGTCGCCCGCAGACGCATCGCCGGGGGCGGAAGCCGGAGGCCTCCGAGGCCACCTTCCGCGGCATCACCGACGACTCGCCCAACATGGTCTTCATCTGGACCGCGACGCGGATCGCCTACGCGAACCGCAAGTGCGCCGAGATCACCGGCTATTCGCGGGAGGAGCTGTGCGCGCCCGACTTCGACTTCCGGCGCCTGATCGCACCCGTCTCGCGCCCGCTGGTCGAGGAGAACCTGCGCCGGCACCGGCGGGGCGAGGAGGTGCCGGCCTATGAGTACCAGCTGGTCACCCGCGACGGGCGGACCCTGCGCGCCATCCACGCGACCAAGCTGATCGAGTACGAAGGCGAGCGGGCCGTGCTCGGCATCGTCACCGACACGACGGAGCGCTGGCGAGCGGAGCTGCGGCTCCAGGAGTCGGAGCGCCGTCTGCGGGCTCTGCTCGACAACGTGAAGCTGATCGCGGTCGGGCTCGACCGAGAGGGTCGGATCGCCTACGCGAACCCGTATCTGCTGGAGCTGACCGGCTACGCGGCCGACGAGGTGCTGGGCATCAGCTGGTTCGAGCGCTTCCTCCCGAGCGAGACCCGGGCGCAGGTGGCGGACCTCTTCCGCGACGGCCTCCGCACCGCCACGCTGCCGGCCCAGCACGAGAATGCCATCCTGACCCGCGCCGGCGAGCAACGGCTGGTCGCCTGGAACAACACGATGCTGTTCGGGGAGACCGGCGATCTGGCGGGTACCATGAGCATCGGCGAGGACGTGACCGAGCGGCGGCGGGCCGAGGAACAGCTCAGGAAGCTGAGCCGGGCGGTCGAGCAGAGCCCGGTGAGCGTCGTGGTCACCGACCGGGACGGCGTCATCGAGTACGTGAACGCCTGCTTCACGAACGTCAGCGGCTACGCGAAGGAGGAGGTGCTGGGCGGCAACCCCCGCCTGCTGAAATCCGGGTTGCAGTCGGGCGGTTTCTATCAGGACCTCTGGCGGACGATCAGCTCCGGTCAGGAGTGGAGCGGGGAGCTGCAGAACCGGAGGAAGGACGGCGCGCTCTACTGGACTCGCGCCGTGATCGCTCCGGTCACGGACGACGCGGGCACGATCACCCACTACATCTCGCTCGGCCAGGACGTGACCGAGCTGCGACGCCAGGAGGAAGCGCTCCGGCAGTCCCAGGCCCAGCTGATCCAGGCGCAGAAGAGCGAGGCGGTGGGCCGGCTGGCCGGGGGCATCGCCCACGACTTCAACAACCTGATGGGCGTCATCCTCGGCTACGGGGACATCCTGCTGCGGCAGCTCCCCGCCTCGGAGCCCGGGCGCGCCAAGGTCGAGCAGATCGTCCAGGCGGCCGATCGCGCGGCAGGCCTGACCCGGCAGCTCCTCGCCTACAGCCGGCGACAGGTGCTGCAGTCCGTGGTCGTCGACCTGAACGCGCTGGTCGCGCGGCAGTCGGCCATGCTGGAACCGCTGATCGGCGAGGACGTCGAGCTTTCGGTCTCGACCGCTCCGGATCTGGGGAGCGTCCTGGCCGACCCCAGCCAGCTCGAGCAGGTGGTCATGAACCTGGCGGTCAACGCGCGCGACGCGATGCCCGAAGGCGGCCGTCTGACGATCACCACCGCCAACCTGGACCTGGGCCCCGACGACCCGCGGCGCCCCGAGGACTCGCCGCCGGGGCCTTACGTCCGGCTCACCATCACGGACACCGGGGCGGGGCTGAGCGAGGACGCCCGGGCGCACCTCTTCGAGCCCTTCTTCACCACCAAGGAACCCGGCAAGGGCACCGGGCTCGGGCTCTCCTCCGTCTACGGGATCGTGACGCAGAGCGGGGGCCACGTCCGGATGGACAACGCCCCCGGCGGCGGAACGCGCGCCGAGGTGCTGCTGCCGCGGATCACGCCCCCGCCGGTGGAACGGCGGGCTGACACCGGCCGCGTCGGCGCTCCGATCCGCGGCGCGGGGCGCCGCGTGCTCCTGGTCGAGGACAACGAGCCCCTGCGGTCGCTCACGAGAGAGGTCCTGGAAGGGGCCGGCTTCCGGGTCGTCGAGGCCTCGACCGCCGAGGAGGCCGCGCGGCTCGCCGCGGCCGACAGCGGGATCGACCTCCTCCTGACCGACGTCGTGCTGCCCCGGCGGAGCGGACCCGATCTGGCGGTCGAGCTCAAGGCGCGGAACCCCGCGCTCGCCGTCCTCTTCACCTCGGGCCACGCCCCGGAAGCGATCACGGCGCGGGGCGCGTGGCGGGTCGGCGACGCCTTGCTGCCGAAGCCGGTCTCACCCGACGAGCTGCTGGCGAAGGTCGCCGAGGTGCTGGGGGACGATCGCGAGCGGCGCTAGTTCCCCTTTCCCTTCAGCCACTCGTCGAGCCAGCCGATCACGGTGTCGTGCCACTGGATCGAGTTCTGCGGCTTGAGCACCCAGTGGTTCTCGTCGGGGAAGTAGAGCAGCTTCGACGGGATGCCCAGCCGCTGGAGGGCCGTGAAGGTGGAGAGCCCCTCGGTGGCGACGACCCGGAAGTCCCTGCCTCCGTGGACGACCAGCATCGGCGTCCGGTACTTCTCCCAGTTCTTCAGGTACTCGACGGGGTTGTGCTTGGTGTAGTCCGCGGGTGCCGCCCAGGGAGTACCCGCGTGGTCCCACTCCGGGAACCAAAGCTCCTCGGTCGCGAAGTAGGCGGCCCGCTCGTCGAGGTTGCCGTCGTGGACGACCAGACAGCGGAAGCGGCTGGTCTGGCCGGCGATCCAGTTGATCATGTAGCCGCCGTAGGACGCCCCCAGCGCGCAGGCCCGCCCGCCGTCCAGGAAGGGGTAGCGCGCCAGCGCGGCGTCGAGGCCCTTCATCAGGTCCCGGTACGGTTTGCCGCCCCAGTCGTTGCGGATCGCGTCGGTGAAGGCCTGGCCGTAGCCGGTCGAGCCGTGGAAGTCGACCATGATCGCCGCGTAGCCGGCTCCGGCGTACGCCTGCGGGTTCCATCGGTAGTGGAAGTCGTTCAGGAAGGAGCCCTGCGGCCCTCCGTGGATCAGGAAGGCCACCGGGTACCGCCGGGCCGGGTCGAAGTCGACCGGCTTCACCATCCAGGCGTACACCGTGTCGCCCCCCGCGCCCGCGAACGTGAACTGCTCCGGAGCACCGAAGCGGATCGCCGCCACCCGCTCGTCGTTCAAGTGCGTGACCCGGCGCTCGTCCGAGCCGTCCGGCGCGACCGTGTAGATCTCGGCGGGACCGAGCAGCGAGTGACGCGCGAAGAGGAGGCGGCCCCCCGCCAGCTGAGGGCTCACGACCGTGCCCCCGCCCGCCAGACGCCGGCTCTCGCCCGTCGCCAGGTCGAGCGCGAAGAGCCGATGCTCGCCGAGGTCGTCGGCGGTGGCGAAGAGGGTCTTGCCGTCGGGCGAGAACGCGAGATCGGCCGGCGAGCGGTCGTCGCGCGGCCCGCTTCCCGCCCGGAGGGTCAGCTTCCGCTCCGCGCCCGTCGCGAGGTCACGCAGGACGACGTCGAGGCGGTCGGACTCGTAGCCCGGGCGCGACATCGCGAGATAGGCGAGCGTCCTGCCGTCGGGCGAGAAGCGGGGCTGGGTGTCCCAGGCGGGGTTGCTGGTGATCCGGCGCGGAGCCTGGGAGCCGTCGATCGGCACCTGGAAGAGGTCGAAGTCCGTCGACCACGCCTCTTCGCGCCCCACGTCCTTGGTGGAGAAGACGACCTGCGCGCCGTCGGGGCTCGCCGCGAACTCCTCGCTTCCCCCGAAGGGCCGCGAGGGACAGTCGGCGACCATCGCCTTCATGAGGTCGACCAGTCCCCGGTCCTCGAGGTGGTAGGCGAAGAGGTGGTTGCGAGTGCCGTCCTCCCACTCGTCCCAGTGCCGCACGAAGAGCCCTTCGTAGAGGATGCCGCTCGCCTTCTCGGCCTTGCGGGCCGCGAGACGCTTCGCCGTCTCCTCGGGCGTCGCGCCCGGAAAGACCCGCAGCGCGAAGAGGAGCGTCTTCCCGTCGGGCGAGACCTCGAGCGCGTCGACGTCGAGCGGCAGGCGCGTCACCTGCTGGGCCTCGCCCACCTCGAGCGGCAGGCGGAAGACCTGCTGCGAGCCGGTGCGCGCGCTCAGGAAGAAGAGGCTCTTCCCGTCCCGCGACCAGCGGGCCTGGGAGTCGTTGGCCTCGTCGCGGGTGAGCCGCCGCACCTCGGAGCCGTCGACCGCCGCCAACCACACGTCGGTCCGGCCCCGGTTGGCGGCCAGGTCCGTGTCCCGGACCGTGAAGACGACCCGCGAGCCGTCCGGCGACACGCGCGGATCGGAGATCCTTTGCATGGCCACCATGTCGTGGACGGAGAACGGGTGCGTGGCCGGGGGCGGGGCGGCAGCCGAGACGGCCAGGGCGAGCGCGGGCAGGACTGTGAAGGCCATTGTGGCTCCTTGGAGCGTCCATGGTAGCGAAGAGAGCGGCGAGGGGCCAGGCCACGAAGGCCCCGCCCCTTGCGCCGGAGGCGGCGGCTCCCTAGAGTGGGGCCTTCGATGAGCGCCTGGGCCCTCGATCTCGGCACGACAAACTCCGGCATCGCCCGCTGGGACGAGGCGAGTGAAAAGCCGCAGCTCGTCGAGCTGCCCGACGTCTGCCGCAGCCCCGAGCGCGACGACCCGCTCGAGGCGCCGCGCATGGTGCCCTCGGCCGTTCACCTGCTCGCCCATCCCCGCCTGGTCGACCGGATCGGCAGCTGGCCCCCGGTGGCGCGGCGGATGTTCCTGGGCCGGCGGGCTCTGATCGGCCGCCCGGCGCTCGAGCGCAATCGCGACACGGCGCACGCGGGCTTCTGTCCCACCTTCAAGGCCGCCCTCGCCAGCGAGCCGACCCGGCCGCTGGTGCGGGTGGGCCGCCGCACCGCGGGGGCGCGCGAGCTGGCGCGCGCCTACCTGCGCGAGCTGCTGGTCTCGGTGAAGCGTGCCACCGGCGAGCGCATCCGCGACCTCGTCGTCACCTCGCCGGTCTCGGCCTTCGAAACCTACCGGGCCGAGCTCCAGCAGCTGCTGCGGGGCCTCGGCATCCGGCGTGTCCGCTTCCTCGACGAGCCCGTGGCCGCGGCGCTGGGTTACGGGCTCAGCCTCTCGCACGAGCGGACCGCGCTGGTGGTGGACATCGGCGGGGGCACCATGCACGTGGTCCTGGTGGCGCTTTCGCCGCGCGGTGCCCTGGGCGGCGAGGCGCGCGTCCTCGCCAAGCAGGGGCGGCCTCTAGGCGGCAACGCGGTCGACGGCTGGGTGCTGGAGGAGGCCTGCCGGCAGGCCGGCTACCCGCTGCCGGAGACGGACGGCGACGAGACCTCCCGCTACTGGCGTCGTCTGATGCTCGCGGAGGCCTGCCGGGTCAAGGAGGCCGTGCACTTCGACGAGACCGCCGTCTTCCGGATCACGCCTCCCGGCTTCTGCGAGGCCGCCTCGCGCGGGCGGAAGGGCTTTTCGCTCCCGACCTTCACCCGAACGCAGCTCGAGGAGCTTCTGACCAGGAACGACTTCTACCGAGGGCTGGAGGCCTCGCTGGCGGCGATGTTCGAGGACGGGAAGGCGCGGGTGGAGGACGTCGACGACGTGCTGCTGGTGGGTGGCTCGACCCTGCTGCCGGGGGTCTTCGCGCGGCTCGAGCAGCGCTTCGAGCGGCGGCGGATGCGGGCCTGGCAGCCCTTCGAGGCGGTCGCCTACGGCGGCGCCTGCTTCGCCGCCGACCGCATCGGCGCCCTCGACTTCATCGTCCACGACTACGCGTTCGTCACCCACGACCCCAAGACGGGCCAGGAGCAGCACACGGTCGTGGTGCCACGGGGGACGCGCTTCCCCACGGCGCCCGACCTCTGGAAGCGCCAGCTGGTGCCCACTTGCTCGCTCGGGGAGCCCGAGTCCATCTTCCGGCTGCTGATCTGCGAGGTGGCGCGCGCGGACGGCTCGAAGCGGCGGTTCGTCTTCGACGCCGCCGGCGACCTTCACAAGGTCGGCGGTGCCGCCGGTGAGGGGGAGGTCGTCGTTCCGTTGAACGCGGGAAGCCCGACCCTGGGCTACCTGGATCCCCCCCACGATCCCAAGGATCGACGCCCCCGGCTCCAGATCGCCTTCGGCGTCAACGCAGAGCGGTGGCTGATCGCGACCGTGCGTGACCTCCTTACCCACAAGGAGCTGCTGCACCAGGAGCCGGTGGTCCGGCTGATCTGAGGGGAGCGATGACACCGTGGCCCGTCTGGCTACTGCGAAGACCCATCCGGGTCCTCTCCCTGGCCCGACGGGTGCTGGGCTGGCGCTCCGTCTCCGCAGCACGGGCGGCCTTCTGGCGCGACGCCGCGCGGGACGTGAAGCTGACCCGGATCGAGGAGCGGGCGGATGGCCTCTGTGGGTGGAGCGGATCCCTGCACGTCGGCCTCGCGCCGCTCGAGAGCGAGCGGGGCACCCGCATTCGGTTCTCGGGCTTCCCGGGGAGCCTCACGCTGCGGCCGGAAGGCGCCGATACCTCGTGGCGGCGTCTGCGTGGCGCGCGGGAGATCGAGGTGGGCGATCCGGACTTCGATCGGGAAGTCTGGGTGGAGGGCCCGCCGCTGGTGGTCCGGGCCATCCTCGATCCGCCGACGCGTCTCGCGCTGCGCGCGCTCTTTCAGGGCCGACTGGAGCGGCCCCGGCTCGACGCCTTCGCCGCCACGGGCCACGTCGAAGGAGGCGTGCTGACGATCGATGCTCTGGACAGCCCTTCCCTCCCGTCCCGCGCCCTTCCCCGCGAGGAGGGTCTCATCGCCGGCTACCCTCAGGGTTCAGCCGCTGTGGAGGTGGCCGGTCTGGCCGGAACGGGAGGGGCGCACTTCCGTGACGCCCTGCGAGCAGCCCTGGCACTGGCCAGTCGGCTGGTCGCCCCGGCGGACCCCGCGAAGCGGGTCGCCGAGAACCTGAAGAACGAGCCGCTGGCGAGCGTCCGCTATCAGTGCCTGACGGCCCTCGTGCGCGAGCAGCCCGATCACCCGGCCGCACGGCAGGCGGTCCTCGCGTCGCGAGCCGACCCGGACGCCGAGGTGCGCTTGCGCGCCGGCGCCGCGTCGGGAGCGGACGGCCACCCCATCCTGCTGAGCCTCGCCCTCGGCGAGGGCGCCGAGGACGCCACGACCGAGAGGGCGGTCGCCGTCCTCGGGGACAGCCTGTCGACCGAGCAGGCGGCGACGATCCTGCGGAACGCTCTGCGCACCCGGCGGGAGGCGACCGCCCAGGCCTGCCTGCGCCTGCTCGGGTTCCGGGGCGGCCCGGAGGCGATCCGGATGCTGGCGAGGGTCCTGGGTGTCGAGAGAGGCCCGCTGGCAGAGGCCGCGGCGCACGCCCTCGCGCTCACCGGCGACCCCGCCGCGGAGCAGCCCCTGCTCGAGGCCCTCGGCAGCCCGGACGACGGTCTGCGGGTCGCAGCCGCTCGCGCGCTCGGCCGGGCGGGGACCGCCGCCGCGGTGGCGCCTCTGCGCGAGTTGGAAGAGCACGACCGGGCGGTCCGTGCCACCGCACGCCAGGCCGTCGCCCAGATCCAGGCGCGCCTCGCGGGCGCGGGGCCGGGGCAGCTCTCGCTCGCCGACGGCGGGGCCGGCGCGCTGTCGTTCGCCGACGACGCTCCGGGAAGGCTCTCCTTCGCGAACGGCAGCGCCGGGATTCCCGCGCCGGGCGGCGAGGCACCGCGGCCTGCAGGCGTCCGAAAGGGTGGACGCTGACCGTGGAAGCCCTGCTCCCGATCCTGTTCGGCGTCGTCGGCTTGACGGTCGCAGCGGTCGTCGGTCTGCGCCGCCGGCGGACGCGGATGCGCGCCTGGCGCGAGGCGGCGGCCGATGCAGGGCTCAGCGAGGTCCGTGTGGTGGACGAGCTGTTCGGCGGCTCTCTGGAGGGGCGTCAGAACGGCCTGCGCGTCCGGCTCGAGGGCTATCGGCGCGGAAAGTACGAGCGCGGCACCCGCCTGACCATTCGCGGGCTCGCCGATCTGTCGGCGCGGAGCGAAGGGGTCCGGACGGCGATAGAGAAGAACCTCTTCGGCGAGACCGAGGTCGAGCTGGGCTCCCCCGAATTCGACGCGCGTTGCTTTCTGCAGTCGTCGTCTCCGTTGGCCTTCGCACTTCTCGAACCCGAAACGCGGCACGACCTGGTCCGGGTACTACGGGGACACCTGCCCGTCGACAAGTGGCGCTCGGTCGGCGTGCGGGCTTCGCTGGTCGACGGCGTACTGCGGTTGGAGTGCCGTGACAGCCTGCTCGCGAGCCAGAACGTGAGCGAGCTCCTTCGCGGCGGGCTCGCCCTCGCCCGCCGTCTGGTGGCGCCGGAGGACATCCCCCCGCGCATCGCGGAGAACCTGCGACGCGAGCCGGAGCCAGGCGTGCGGTTGAACGCCCTGCTCACTCTGGCCCGCGAGTTCCCCGGCCACCCCGCCAGGCGCGAGGCGCTGCTGGCGGCGCGGAGCGACGAGAGCAACGAGGTGCGCCTGCGGGCCGCGATGGCACTCGGCGAAGAAGGCCGACAGACGCTCCGCGATCTCGCGTCGAGCGAGACCGTGGACGACGCCTGCGCAGCGCGGGCGGTGGCCGCACTCGGCGAGCAGCTCGCGGGCAAGGAAGCCGCCGCCCTTCTGCGCCGCGCCCTCGACTCGGGGCGCGGCCGGACCGCGGTCGCGTGCCTCGAGGCCGTGGGCGAGCGTGGATCGGCGGCTTCCGAGCAAGGGATGCTGGCGGCGCTGCGAAGCCCGGACGACAGCGTGCACCTCGCGGCCGCCCGCGCGCTCGGCCGGGCCGGGACAGTCGCCGCCGTCCGCGACCTGCGCGCCGTCTCCGAGCGAGGGACACGGGAGTTGCGCGCGGTGGCCCGGCAGGCCGTGGCCGAGATCCAGTCCCGCCTGGCGGGCGCCGGGCCCGGGCAGCTCTCGCTCGCCGGCCACGAAGCGGGTGCGCTCTCGCTCGCCGGCCAGGAGACAGGCGCTCTCACCCTCACCGAGACGCCGGAGGAGCCTCTCGCCGGGGAAGCGCCTGCGGCCGAGCAGGGCGCCACGGCCGAGCGGAGTGCCGCTGCCTGCCAGCGCGACGCGGATGCGCCCACGCTGTCGCCGCCCGTGCCTCCACGAGGCCGCGAGCGCGCCTAGCCGATCGGCGCCCGGCAGGCGTCCCGCCGGCACCCGGCCGCGCCTTGACGGCCGCGCGAGCGCGAGGCTATCGTGGGCGGCCCTTCCTGAGTGTGGAGACGAACATGCTGCTGAAGCTGGCGCTGCCCAAGGGCAGTCTGCAGGCGTCCACCGTCCGGCTCTTCCAGCGCGCGGGATACAACGTGACGGTCTCGGAGCGCTCGTACTACCCGGCGGTGGACGATCCCGAGATCAGCGCGATGCTGATCCGCGCGCAGGAGGTCTCGCGTTACGTCGAGCACGAAGTGCTCGACGCCGGGATCACGGGCAGCGACTGGCACGGGGACAGCGGCGCCGACCTTCTGACCGTCACCAAGCTCGTCTACTCCAAGCAGAGCATCGCGCCCTGCCGCTGGGTGCTGGCGGTGCCAAAGGACTCGCCCTTCCAGAAACCCGAGGACCTCGCCGGCAAGCGGATCGCGACCGAGCTCGTGAACGTGACGCGGCGCTACTTCGAGCGCCTGGGCGTCCCGGTGACGATCGAGTTCTCCTGGGGCGCGACCGAGGTGAAGCCGCCGGAGCTGGCGGACGCCATCGTCGAGATCACCGAGACCGGCAGCTCGCTGCGCGCGAACCGCCTGCGGGTCATCGACACGGTGATGGAGGTCGAGAACCTGCTGCTCGCCAACCACGCCGCCTGGGACGATCCCTGGAAGCGCCGCAAGCTGGAGAGCCTCGCCCTGCTGCTGGACGGCGCCCTCGCCGCGGAGGACAAGGTCGGCCTCAAGATGAACGTACCGCGCGGCAAGGTGGAGGTCGTGCTGGGCGTGCTGACGGCGCTCCGCCGGCCGACCGTCAGCCCGCTCTCCGACCCGGAGTGGGTGGCGCTCGAGACGATCATCGACGAGCGGGTGGTGCGCGACATCATCCCGCAGCTGAAGTTCGCGGGCGCCGAGGGGATCGTCGAGTACCCGCTCAACAAGCTGGTGCGATAGCGACGGCCTCACGCGCCGGCGGCGGCCGCTACGCCTTGGAGGTCGGCGAAGAGGAACGGTCGGTCACCAGCTCGGGATGCTCGCGACGGAAGCCCTCGGCGACGCGGCAGTCCCAGCAGACCGGGCGGTGGCTCGCCAGCAGATCGGGGATCTGCTCCGGCGGAACGCTGGTCCAGTCGACGAGCGCTCCATCGGGCGACAGGAGCGACGGTCTGTGCTCATGCCAGTGCAAGTCCCCGAACACGCGCCCGCAGAAGGCGCACTTCCTGCCCCGGTACCAGTCGCCGAGGATGTTCCGGAGCAGGCACGCGTCGGGCGCGGACTCGATCTGGCCCAGGCACTCCTGGCCGCAGGCCTGGCGCTCCGGCCAGCGCGTGCACGACTCCAGCCGCAGCCGCGGTTGACCCTGGGACGCGCCGAGCGCCGCGGCGCGGGCGTCGATCTCGACCGCGACCATCTGTCGGTCCTCCGGGCAGACGACGACCCGCGTGCCCCGGTACCTGAGCCAGGCCTTGACCAGCCTCCGGCCGAACAGAAGGAGGGCTCCGAGGCCGACGAGGGCGGCGACACCGAGGACGAGCTCGAAGGGCATCGACATGGGAGGCTCCTCTTCTTCTACGTCTATTCTCGCTCCAGACGACTCCCGTATTACAGTGCGGTGGAAAGGCCTCCCGCCATGAAGCTCGCGACCTGGAACCTGAACTCGATCCGTGCCCGCGAGGAGAGGCTGCTGCGCTGGCTCGCGGCCGCGCAGCCGGACGTCGTCTGCCTGCAGGAGCTGAAGGTCACGGAGGAGGGCTTCCCGGCCGAGCGGCTTCGCGAGGCCGGCTACCGGAGCGCCGTCCACGGCCAGAAGACCTACAACGGCGTCGCCATCCTCTCGCGCGACGAGCCGCGCGACGTGGTCCGCGGCTTCGGGGACGGTGGAGAGGAGGCAGCGAGGCTGGTCGCCGCGCGGCTCGGGTCGCTGCGGATCGCGAGCGTCTACGTCCCGAACGGGGCCGTCGTGGGCTCCGACAAGTGGAGCTACAAGCTCGACTGGCTGAGGCGGCTGCGCGCCTGGCTCGATCGTCACTGCTCGCCGGACGACCTGCTCGCCGTCTGCGGCGACTTCAACGTGGCGCCCGAGCCGCGGGACGTGTGCGACCCGGCGGCCTGGGAGCCGAGCGTCCTCTGCCACCCCGAGGCGCGCGCGGCGTTCGACGAGGTCCGCGCCTGGGGTCTCGTGGACGGCTTCCGCCTCCACCACCAGGAGGCGGGCCTCTACTCGTGGTGGGACTACCGGATGCTCGCCTTTCCGAAGAACCAGGGGCTGCGCATCGACCACGTGCTGCTCAGCCGGCCGCTGGCCGAGCGTTGCCGCTCGGCGGCGATCGCGCGCGACGAGCGCAAGGGCAAGCAGCCTTCCGACCACGCGCCGGTGGTGGTGGAGCTGGACCTGCCGGAGGCGGCTACTTCATCAGCCGCTTGAGCAGCTGGATCTGGCCCGCGTGATAGAGGTCGTGCGCCGCAACGCCCCGCACCAGCCGGCCGATGGTCTCGCGTCCGCCCGGCGATCGGCGCGACAGGTCCTCGTCCGAGAGTCCCACGACCACCTCGCGCAGGCGTTCGTGGCAGGTGGCGAGCAGCGCCTGGTCCCGCTTCCAGCGCGCCTCGCTCGCCGGCGCGGTGGAGGTGAACCAGTTCGACCCCGCACGGGCGAACGAGCCCCGCTTCTCCCCGGTCAACCGCCGCCAGGCCGCGTACTTCCAGTAGGCCGCGTGAACGGCAATCTCCCAGGCGCAGTGACGCCCGGCCGACGGCCGCCACGCGGCCTGCGCCGCGTGGAGCCCGCGCAGCGCCCCGCGCAGGTTCGGCCCGTGCCAGGATCGACGCTCGAAGGCCTCGTCGAGCAACGCGACGAGGGCCGCGACCGCAGGACCGGGTCTCGCCATCTAACGCCTCCTCTCCGGGAAATCAGGGCCAGGGCTGGCCGCGCTCGGCCGCTTCCAGCACGGCCCGCGCCGCGGGACGGCCCGCGAGCGCGTCCGGATCGAGACGGAGCGCTTCGCGTAGCGAGGCAACGGCCTCGCCGTAGCTGCCGTCCGCCGCCAGCGCCAGGCCGAGCGTCACACGGGGCGCCGCATCCGCGGGCGCCAGGCGCACCGCCTCCCGGAGCGCCGCGAGCGCTTCCGGGCGGCGGTCCAAGGCGAAGAAGAGGGTCCGGCCGAGCTTCTCCCAGGCGCTCGCGCTGCCGGGCGCCAGGCGCACTTCTTCGCGGTAGAGCTCGGCCAGCTCGTCCCACGCCTCGAGCGCGACCAGGTCTCGAGCCAGCATCAGCCGCACCGCGGGGCGACGGGCAGCGCCGATGCCGAGGGCGAGCGCGGCACGGCAGGCCGCCGCTCCTTCCTCGAGGTTCAGCCGCTCGCACTGGCGCGCCTGCTCACGGGCCGCCGCGGTTTCGTGCGGCGGCGCGGCCTCCCGCGGCGTCCGCTCGCCAGCGGTGGCGAGGGCGGATCCCGCGATACCGGCGACCAGCAGGCACAAAGGCAGCCGTGCGCTCATGCGGTGTCTCCGCGCACCCCGCGTCGCGTCTGGCGGGGACGGGTCTGTCGCCACGCGCGGCGGAGCGCGCGCACGCGCTGCTCGAGGGTGACCAGGCGGGCGCCGCGCTCGACGATCCGGCGACAGGAGCCGCGCAGCGCCGACCAGCGGCGGGCCGTCCGCGCCAGCAGGGCTCGTAGCCGGCCCTCGGAACGCCGCCGTGGCCGCGGCTCGTCGAAGCGACCCGGATGGGCGTTGAGCGCGCTCTGTCCCGGCAGCACGGCAGGCGCGAGATCCGACTCGAGCCGCCGGGCCTCCTGCCACGCGTCCACGGTCTCCTCCCACGCCTCGCGTCCGAGCAGGATCTCCCCGAGCATGAACCGGCGGGCGGCGGGCCCGGGGGCGAGCTTCACGCCGAGCCGGAAGGCACGGAGCGCCTCGGCGTGGCAGCCCGAGCGGCGAAGGAGCGCGCCGATCAGCAGGTGGATCTCACCCTGGCCGGGGCGCAGCTGAGCGAGCCGGCGGAGCGCCTCCAGGAGCGCCGCCCCGCGCTGCGCGTGATGCAGCGCGATGACGAGCGCACCCTGGTACTCGACGCTGGTCGGCTCGATGGCGGTCGCGCGCTCGAAGGCGCCGGCCGCATCGTGCCAGCGCTGCGCGCGCACCAGGGCCCGCCCGCGCAGGAAGTGCAGCTCGGCCGAACCCGGCGCGCCGCGGAGCGCGTCGCCGTATGCCCAGGCCGCCCCCATCGGCCAGACCCAATCCAGTCCCCGCCCGAGCGTGGCATGCAACTTCGCTCTGGACGGCAGCTCCTTGGGCATCGGGGACCCTTGCGACCCGGGATGTCGAGTCTAGCTCCGGATCGGGCCGTTTGTCGCATCGCCGGCCTCGCGCCCAGGACGCGGCTGGCGCGTCGCACGCGCGGCGGAGGCCTGGTGCGGGAAGAGCCGCAGCTTGAGGGAGAGCGCCTCGTCGCGGAGCGGGCTCGCACCGGGCAGGGGTTCCGTCTCGAAGACGTCGAGCGCCGCGCCGGCGATCCAGCCCTCGCCGAGCGCCCGCGCGAGCGCAGACTCGTCGACCACCGGTCCCCGCGAGGTGTTCACGAGGTAGGCGCTCGGCTTCATCAGCCGGAGACGCGCCTCGTCGATCAGGTGATAGGTGGGCGTGGGGCCGGCGCCGGGGAGCGTGAGCGGCACGTGCAGCGACACGAAGTCCGCGCGGCGCAGGGCCTCCTCGAGCGACACCGCCTCGATCGTCTGCAGCCGCGGGCAGAGCCCTTCCTGGTGGCGCACCTCGAGCACCCGGCGCACGCTCTCCAGGAAGGCGTGGGGGGTGGGCCCCGGTTCGTGGCAGAGCACGTCCATGTCGAAGCCGACCGCCTTCTTCACCATGCTCCTGCCGATCCGGCCCAGGCCGACGATCGCGAGCGTGCGTCCGCTCACCTCGTCTCCCAGCCAGGGCAGATAGGGGTGCCAGCCCGTCCATTCGCCCCGGCGGACGCGCTCCTCGCCCGGATGGAGCTTGCGCGCCACGGCACCCATCAGGAAGAAGGCGAACTCGGCGGTCGCGTCAGTCAGCACGTCGGGCGTGTGGGTGAACGGGATCCGATGCCGGTTCGCGGCCGCGCGATCGATGTTGTCGAAGCCGACCGCCAGCTGGGCAACGACTGCCAGCCCTGACGCGGCGCCGGCGGCGAAGACCTCCTCGTCGACCGTGTCGCGCAGCGTCGTGATCAGGGCGGCCAACCCGGACCGGACCTTCTCGACCACGAGCCGCTTGGGCGGGGCCTCGGCCCCCTGGTAGACCTCGACTTCGTAACCCTTCTCGCGCAGTCTCTCGAGGGCCAGCGCACCGATGTCGCAGGTCACGAACACCCGCCGCTTCCCGCCCAAGGGCACCTCCCTCCCGGACCCGCCGGGATCCTCGGGGCCCAGGCCCGCCCGGCGCTCCAGCATCGCATGGGAGCGGCCCCAGCCGTGCTAAGGTCGCTAGTCGTGAGACCGACCGACCTCCGGGGCATCCTCCAGTACGTCCCGCAGTTCCGGGATCGAACCTTCGTGATCGCCGTCGACGGCGCCACGGTCGCGGACGAGAACTTCGGCAACATCCTGATGGACGCGGCGGTGCTCTGGTCCCTGCGCATCCGTACCATCCTCGTCCACGGCGCCTCGGCGCAGATCGCCGCCCTCGGCCGTGAGGGGGGCGTCGTGCCGTCCGACCTGGAAGGCTCGGGCGTCACCGACGAAGCGACGCTCGATCTTGCGCTCACGGCCGCGAATCGCGTCTCCCACGAGATCCTGGAGGGGCTGAACGCGGCCGACCTCCGCGCGGCCGTCACCAACGCCGTGATCGCCCATCCGCTGGGGATCCTGAAAGGGGTCGACCACCTGTTCACCGGGCGCGTCGAGCGCGTCGACATCGAGCTGCTGCAGACCCTGCTCGGGAACGGCATCGTCCCGGTGGTCCCGCCCCTGGGCATGGACGGCGAGGGCCGCACCTTCCGGGTGAACTCCGACGCGGTCGCGCTGGAGGTGGCGAAGACCCTCTCGGCGGTGAAGCTCGTCTACATGACCACCAGCGAAGGGCTCCTGGTGAACGGTTCGGTCGCGCGACAGATCGCGGTCGGCGAGCTGGACGCCGCGCTGCAGCGGGGAGAGGTCCCACCGGAGCATGCCTCGAAGGCCCGCCACGCCGTCGCCGCCTGCCACGCGGGCGTGCCGCGCGTGCACGTGATCAGCGGCAGCGTCGACGACGGCCTGCTCTCCGAGGTCTTCTCGAACGAGGGCATCGGCACTCTCGTCTACGCGAACGAGTACCAGCAGATCCGCCGGGCCCGGCGCGGCGACGTGCGCGCCATCGAGCAGCTGATCCGCTCCTCGGTCGAGAGCGAAGAGCTGGCTCCCCGCTCCCGGGCGATGATCGAGCGCGAGCTGGCCGATTACTACATCTTCGAGGTCGACAAGAACCCGATCGCCTGCGTCGCCCTTCACCTCTACCCCGAGCAGAAGAAGGGCGAGCTCGCCTGCCTCTACGTGCGCTCTTCCCACGAAAACCTCGGGATCGGTCGCAAGATGACCCAGTTCGTCGAGACCAAGGCGCGCGAGCTGGGGGTCGAGACCCTGCTCGCGCTCTCGACCCAGGCCTTCAACTACTTCCAGTCGAAGGCCGGCTTCAGCGAGGGCACGCCGGTCGACCTGCCCCCCGCGCGCCGGGCCCGCTACGACGCGAGCGGCCGGCGCTCCAAGGTGCTGCTCAAGCGGCTCGGCTGAAGCCAAGCGAACGGGCGGCGGCCTCGAGACGCGCCTGGGCGAGGGCCGTGAACTGCTCGGCGTCGCCGCCGGTGAGGGCGATCGAGAGGAGCAGCCGCGGCTCGGTGGCGGGCGGCGGGTAGCGCACGGCCGCGCGCAGCCCCGGCGGGATCACCCAGCCCACGAGCAGGCAGGGCGCCACGAGCAGGGTGGCGAATCCCCGGGCGCGCGACGGAGGCTGCGGCCGGGGCTCGGCGGGCACCGCGCCCGCGGCAACCAGGCGGTCGTGCAGATGGGGATGGCTGCGCGGCCGTCCCGGTAGGACCGCGGGGATCCGGTTGATCTCGTAGAGACGGGCGAGGGCGCGGGCGTAGCTCCCCGGCGCCGGCTCGTGGCTCCGGGCCACGTCGTGGCTCGTTGCTCCAGGCGCGGAAACGTCGAACGGCAAGGCGGCCGTACGCGACGAGCAGGATCAAGAAGACGAGGTACGGCCCCCAGTCCAGGAAGCCGACCAGCGGCCGCAGCGCCGCCAACGGCAGGAGCCAGGCGACGGACGCGGAGCGCTCCGCCAGGACGCGACGAGGCTCGGAGAGGTGTCCGAGCTCGTGGCCCGCCACCGCCTCCAGCTCCTCGTCGCTCAAGGCCGCGAGCGCGGGGTCGCTCACCACCAGGCTGGGCATCGACGGGAAGGCAAAGGCGAGAGCGTGCAGCGCCGGCCACTCGAAGGCGGGCACCGGGGGGCGTTCCATGCGCTCGGCGGCGCGCCCCACGATCGAAAGGAGGCGCGGCGAGGCCGGCCGTGCGAGCCCCAGGCGGCAGGCCAGTCGCACGCCGTCCCCCTTGGTCGAGCGGTAGAGGAGGAAGGCCGTCAGCGCCAGCAACGCGAAGGCGGCAGGACCGAAGCGCGCCGGCATCAGGGACGCCACCACCAGCGTGACCAGCCAGAAGGGACGGATCACCAGCCACCGGCCGAGGGGAGAGCCGCCACCAGCCGGGCGTGGGGAGGGTCGCGCCCAGGATCCGCCGCTCGGCACGGAGCCTCTGCGGGACGACGGCGGCGAGACCCGCCACGGCCGTCGCCGCGGCGGTGAGGCCGGCGGAAGCGCGCGAGGCCGGCCCCAACGTGCCGGCGTCCACGAAGGCGAGCGCGGCGCAGGCGAACGGCAGCAGCAGGGCGACCCAACAGGCGACACGGATCGGGTACGCGCGGCGCGCCTGCTCCTGCCAGGAGCCTTCCCGGGAGCCGGCGCCAGGGCCAGGCCGCGAGCCCGATCGCGAGCCAGGCGGCGAGCCCGCACAGCAGGGCGCCGAGCGCGGCGTCGAGCAGCACCGGCACCCAGCCGACCCAGAACGGCAGCCGCAGCCAGGAGATCACGCCCGCCTCCCCCGCCAGACCGTGGTCAGATGCTCCAAGCGCCCTTTCTTCATGGCGGCCCCCTGCAGCGCCGGCCGGAAGTCACCGGCGCCTGGATCTCTATCGTCCCCGCACCCAGCGTCAGCTTCCGTGCGTGGGCCTTACCGTTCCGCACCACGAGGGCATGCCCTTCATGCCGTTCGGTGGGCAGCGGGTCCGGCGCGGCTATTCCGTCACCGGGAAGCGGTAGACGCTGATGCTGATGGGAGCGACCATGAGGGAGCCTGAGGCGCCGTCGAGCTGGCTCTTCTTCAGCTCCACCTGGGGCGGCTGGCCCGCGCGGTTGACGGCGTCCAGGCTGGCGGCCGTGATCCGCCACAGGGCCGCCGGTCCGAGCAGCTTCATGCCGGACAGGTTCAGGTCGAGCGGCTGCGCCTTCTCGGTGGCGTTGACGACGGCGACCGCCAGGAACTTGCGGTCGGCGGTCAAGGCGGCGAAGACGTCGAGCGGATAGGTGGGGCTGCCGGAGTTGACCTTGGCTGATCGCCGCCGACCGGGTACTTCGGCGCCGGCTGCGGGGAGTTGCCCGAGAGGGCGACCGGAATCGAACCAGCGAACCGATGGCTGTATACCTCGAAGGCCAGTCCGAGCGGGTTCAGGGCCGAGGTCGTCGGGGTGATGTCCAGCGTCGAGGTGCCCATGGTGTGCGCTGCCATGGTCATGAAGTCGCTGTGCCGGAGCATCTCGTTGAAGATCATGCCGTAGGGAAGGGCCTGCTTGAGCGTCATGCTCCGGCCGAAGCCGCCGCCGAAGTAGGCATACTCGTCGATGGACATGAAGGTGCTCTCGTCCAGCATGGCCGGGAATCGCTGCTGGTAGCCCTGCCACTCCTCGGCCTTGACGCGCACGATGTTGGCGGGATAGCGCGCGTACTCGAGCAGCGTCTGCTCGACCGGCACGTCCGCCTTGTTGGAGGGCTCGTCCACCGGCAGGCTCCTGGCTTTCTCAAGGTCGAAATGGACGCCGGGCCGGGCGTACCAGTGCTCGGCGATGCCGTCGAAGTTGCCCCAGCAGTGCTCGAGGAAACCGCCGGTCCAGTCCGCGTCGCCACCGTACAGGGGCCCGAGGTTGCCCACGTACTGGGCGCGCTGCTGGTTGGGGACGTTGCCGTCCTCGAGCATCTCGCCGGAGGCGACGAGGACGATCTCTGGATCCACCTTGCGCATCGCTTTGGCGAACTCGTTGTGCTTCAGCACGAAGTACTTCAGGTCCGTGCGGCCGAGCTGCCAGGAGCCCCAGGGCTCGTTGCCGATGTTCCAGAACTTGACGTGATAGGGCTCGGGGTGGCCGTTCTCGGCGCGCAGTGCGCCCATGGGTGTCGTGGCCGCGCCGTTCATGTACTCGACCTGCTCGGCGGCCGAGTGCGCGTCGCCGAAGCCGGCGTTGACGCTGATGTAGGGCTCGACGCCGATCAGGCGGCAGAAGCGTGGCGAACTCGTCCATGCCCAGGTCGTTCGTCTGCATGGCGTTCCAGGCGAAGTCCCAGGTCGGCGGACGCTGGTCGCGGTCGCCGATGGCGCCGTACCAGTCGTAGCCGGAGATGTAGTTGCCGCCGAAGCGCCAGAAGCCGGAGTTGATCTGCTTGATGAGCGCGGTGGTGTCGGCCCGGAAGCCCTCGACGTTGTCGGCCGGCATGAGGGAGACGGCGCCCACGTAGAAGCTGCCGGAGCCGGTGCCGGTGATCAGGAGCGCCGCGTCGCTCGCGTCGGCCTGGGAGACGAAGCTGAGCGGGATGGTCTCGTAGTCGGCCGCTACCGCAGGCAGCTGCTCGACCTGTCGCTCGCTTCCGCCGCTGCCCCAGACCAGCGCGACCTCGACCTTGGCGCCCGGCGTGCCCTTGACGACGATGCGCCCCGTGTACTCCCTGCCCTTGACCAGGGCCAGGCCTGCCTGGCGGATTCCGTGGGGCGCCGAGGCGTCGAGCGCGATGCGCGGGCTCTGATCGCCGACGAACGGGCTCTCCTTGTCCATCGTCACCACGTCGTTCCCGCCGACCGGGCGCCACTTCCGCAGCCGCATCAGGCGCCGCATCGGGCTCTCCGGCTCCTTGGATTCGGGGTCCTTCTCGACGATCGGGAAGTAGAACTTGCGGTCGTCGAGCATCTCCGCCCACAGGCTGCGGTACATCGTGCTGCCGATGTGCTCGATGAACATGCCGAAGACGTGCCGTGAGACCGGTGCGGCCGTCTGGCGTGCGTCGATGTCGGCCACCAGCCGCTCGGGTGGCGTGGGCGTCGTCTGCTGCGCCACGGACGCCAGCGGCGCCAGCCACAGCACCGGTGCGGCCAGGCATGCGAGTCGTGTCTTCATGGGACGGCTCCTCTCTTCCTGCTGCGCGCCGGGCTCCTGCGTGCCGGGTACCCGCCGGCGGTCGCGTGGTCGGCGTCATCGTATCTGTTTCGAGCGCGTGAGTGCACGCGACCCGGTTTGCTGGCGTGTCGGCCGGGAAGACGGTTGACCGGGCGTACGAGGACGACACCGGCCCGCTGGGCCTGCAGACGCTCACCGAGTAGGGGCCGGGGCGGTGGAGCGGTACCTGCGCGACTGGAAATCACTCCAGGAACTCGTCGACGAGGAGCGTTACGGCAGGATCGAGGCGATGGACGGCCACCGGGAGCTTCCCGGGGGTGTGCGTGTGGGAGCCCGACTGCTCGTCGTCGATGCGACGCGCCGGCGCGATCGGCCGCAAGGCCGCCAGGGCGCGGCCTACGCGCTGCTCATCCACCCGGCTCCCCGCGCTCGAAGTAGGTCCTCGCCTCGTACGCGTTGTGGCGCCGGCAACGGAGCTGGATGTTGTCGACGGTAGCTTCTCCTCCGACGGCGTACGGTCGCAGGTGGTGGAACTCGAGGAACGCCCGCTCGGCGCAGCGGCGGCCGTCCTTGGCCACGAATGCGCAGCGGCCCAGGTCGCGCAGCCAGACGGTGCGGCGGACCTCGGCCGGGATGTGGCGCGAGCCGGGCGCCGAGGTCGAGTCCGACCGTGGCCGGCCGGTCGCGGCGAACTTCTTCCGCGCGAGGTCCGCGAGGAGACAGGTGAGAGCCCGATCCAGCAGCGCCGCCTCGTCGCCGGTGGGGATCGCGTGACGCAGCAGGTCCTTGGCGAGACGGAGCTTCTCCAGGGTCTCGCGACCGATCGTGACCTGCAGCCGGTAGCGGTCCGGGGAGAGGGGCGTCACGGTGGGTCGGGCTTGAGGACTGGCGGTGACGAACACCCGGGCGCCTGGCGGCGGCGGTTGCTGGGGACCGGCCGGCGATGACGACACGACGGCGTTCGTGGGCCCCGGCGTGCCCGCCAGCGCGGGCGGCGTGGCGGGCACGGTCACGGATGTCGTCCTCGGCGCCGGCAGCTTGCGGACGAGCGGAGGCTGGTCGGGCCAGGGCGCCAGTCGCGCCACCAGCTCCTCGACGGCCGACTTCCGCTTCCCGCGCGCCTCGTCGAGCACGCGCAGGTGATTCTCGGCGGTCAGGTACGGCGCCAGGAGACGAGCGGTCGCCAGGTTGACCTCGCCCGAGCGGAGCCGCTCGAGCACGAGCGGAAACCGTCGCGCGGCGCGTGCCACCTCGATCCGGTTGTAGCACTCGTGCTCCGAGAGCCGGAGCGCGTCGCGGCAGTAGACGAAGAGAGATCCGTAGCCCTCCCGCAGATGGATCCCGCGCGTCTCGAGCTCGGCGAGGTGCGCCACCAGCTCCGCGGTCGACTCCCGCTCGCGCGAGGCCAGGTCCTGGAGACGGGCGACGAGCTCGACGTCGGAGAGAAGGCGGAGCGAGGCGGCCAGGGTGTGCGGCACGAGGTCTCTTCTACCGCCGCCGGGTTCCAGGAGGGGTCCGCTCGCTCCCGGCTCGCGCGGCTGCCCGGCTCGCGCGGCTCGGCTAGTGCTGCCCGGCCGAGTCCATGTACTGGACGCCGTAGGCCTGTTGCAGCCGCGCCACCGCCGCCTTCGCCTCTTCCGCGTCGATCACGATCCAGCGCGCGCCCTGGCCTGGCAGCAGCTCGACCACCTGGTAGGGACCGGTCGGGTGGGCGAGCGCCTGGCGCAGGTCGTCGAGTGAGCCGATCGCGCGCCCGTTGACCTTTCGGACGATCACGTCGTGCAGGTCCTGGTAGCCGAGGTTCGCCGTGTCCGGCAGCACGGTCGAAAGCAGGACGAAGCGGTGCGGGGCGTCGGGTGCCAGCGCGTCGCGGTCGACCGCGATCAACAGGCGCGGGGGCGCCCGGCGCGTCCAGTCGCCCCAAACGCTGAGATAAGGGCGCGTGAGCTCCTGGAAGACCAGCCCACCCGCGATCACATAGTCGGGTCCGCGGCCGTAGATGTACGGCGGCACCACGTCGTCCTCGACCAGCATGCGGCGCAGGGGAAGCGTCAGCTCGAGCCGCTTCCCGTCCCGCAGCACCTTGGCCGTCAGGGTGTCGCCGGGCTGCCTCCCCTCGCTGAAGAGCAGGGCGAAGAGCATGGGGCCGTAGACGGGATGCTGGTATCGTCCGGTCGGGTCCAGCTTGAACCCACCCAGCTCCAGCAGCACGTCGCCGGGCTTCAGGACTCCCGCCGCGCTCCCGTTCGGCACCACGTGGGTCAGGCGGACGCCGGCTTCGCCCGGCTCGAGGCCGAGTGCGGCCCGCAGCGCCGGGTTGGTGAGGTCCTGCCAGGCGAGCCCGGCACGCGCGAACCCCCGCCAGTCGTTCCGGTCCGCCCCTTCCAGGAACTGCGCCAGCACCGGGGCCGCGATGGCGGTGTAGGTGTCGCCGGAGCGACCGGTGAGGAGGCCCGCCACCTGTCCGTCGGCGATCACGACCTCGGACTCGCCGAGACCGTCGGTCCCGCAGGTGACGTCGAGCGTCAGCAGGGTGGTCTGCGAGAGGCCGTGCCGCCCGGCCCGCACCTGCCGCACGCTTCCCGGGTAGGCGTCGAGCAGCCCCGGCTGCCAGCGGTGGATCGTGACGGCGCCTTCCATCGGCACCTGCTTCACGAGCGGCAGCGGCGAGAGCCCCTGCCAGAACCCCGGATCGTCCACCGTGATTAGGGCGAGCGGCCCTTCCTGGTCGAGGAGGGTGACGCGAGCGACGGCCCGCTCCTCGCTGCCGAGCTTCTGCGCCTCCACCAGGAGGTGGTTGCCGAAGGCGGTCGAGGCGACCAGGATGCGTCGGCCCGGCACGACCAGCCCCGTCACCGTGCGGGTCCAGGGCGGTTGCTTCTCCCAGGGCGCGCGCCAATTCCAGTCCTGGCCGGTGACGCGCACGCTCACGATCCCGGCGCGCAGCGCCGCTGCGTTCGTGATCACGACCGGGGCGACCGGCACGACGGCCAGCGGGCGCCGGGTGGTTCCGGCGCAGGAGGCCATCACGAGCGCCGCCGGCAGGGCCAGCGCGGCGGCGGCGCGGGCGGTCCTAGAACCTGTGATCGCTCGGGATCGCATACTGCCTCAGGATCTCGGCATTGGCCGCGTCCGCCGCGGCGCGGTCGAGCGCCTCGACGCCCGCCTCGCCCTCGAAGCGGATCAGGTGGAAGCGGCCATGGTTCGACGCGAAGGCCTCCTGGACGTCGGAGAGCGAGCGGATCTCGCGCCCGTTGATGCTCACGACGCCCAGCGGGGCGTTGATCGCCATCTGGGAGTTGACCGCGTGGCGCATCACGCGGGTCAGCACGATCACGTTGCGGTCGGCCAGGTCGGGCCGCTCGGCCTCGCGGAAAACCTGGTCCCAGACCAGGTCGCGGTTCGCCGTCTGCGGCCAGTTGCGGCCCAGGGTCTTCAGTAGCTCGATGTCCAGGTCCATGAAGACGAGGCCCGCGTAGACGAAGTAGCGGGGCGCGACGCCGTAGCGGTTGCGCTGCCGATCGTAGCGGGCGATGCGTCGCGCGGTCGCGCTGAGTTCCTGTTCCGCGCCGTCGCGCCAGACCCGGACCTGCGCCGGCTCGCCCACCTGCAGCATGTCGATCAGGTGCTCGAAAGTGACCCGCGCCTCGCCGAGCGCGATCGTGCCGTCGTCCGCGATCTTGTGCCGCTGGACGGAGAGGAGCACGTCCCCCGCGCGCAGGACGCCGTCGAAGGTACCGTCGGGCGCCACCTGATCGACCAGGACACCGTCCCGATCGGCGGGCAGGCCGCGCTCGCGGCGGAGCGCGGGCGACAGGAGGGGCATCGTGTCGAGCCCGGAGTCCGGGAAGCCGTCGTAGTGCCCGTCCTCGAGGTTCCGGAGGAAGTGACGCACGACCGGGATCGGGATGAAGAAGCCCATGTTGTCGGCGCCGGGGTAGCCCTGGAAGGCCACCCCCACCACCCTGCCGTCCTGGACCACGGGGCCGCCGCTGTTGCCAGGGTTGATGGCGGCGTCGGTCTGCACGACCAGGTGCGAGTCGGCCCCCGAGTGCACGTAGG
This sequence comes from uncultured Acidobacteriota bacterium, assembly GCA_963732935.1. Lineage (GTDB taxonomy): Bacteria > Acidobacteriota > Vicinamibacteria > Fen-336 > Fen-336 > DATBSL01. The sequence goes on from CAVTBK010000001.1 coordinate 308,462, forward strand.
GACGCGACTCGATGCGCGAGACGATGCCGGCCGTCGACGAGACGTCCTGGCCCCCGAGCGGGAAGCCGTAGGTGAGGACGCGCGAGCCGGTGGCGGGCAAGGGGCCGAGCGGGATCGGCCGGAGGCCTACGGCGAAGGCGGGATCGGCCACCCGCAGCACGGCGAGGTCGCAGTCGTCGCCGGCCGTCTCGACCGTCGCCACGTAGGGGTTGGCCTGGTCGGGTCGCCGCACCAGGATCTGCCGCGCGTCGGCGATGACGTGGGCGTTGGTGAGGATGCGCCCGCCCTCGATGAAGAACCCGCTGCCGGAGACGGCGCTCACCGGCTCCTGCCGCCAGGGGAGCGACCAGTCCGCGGGCGAGCGGTAGACCAGGATGTGGACGACCGAGCGGGCGACGCCGTTGCCGTCGCTCGCGTGGCGCGGCCGGGTGGTGCGCGCTGCGACCGGGCCCGCCTCGGCCAGCATCAGGGCGCCGGCCGCGACCAGGACGACGAGTCGCGACCTCACGACAGTCCCTCGGCGGCGGCGAGCGCCGCCTGGGTCCCGTCCGCGACCGAGTCGGGGATCCCGGTGCTCCTGATACCCGCGCCGCTCAGGAAGAGCCCCGGCGGCAGCGCGCCCTCGGCGGCGGCCATCCGCTCCAGGTGCCCGACCTCGAGCTGGGGGGTCCCCCCGGGCCAGCGGAAGACCCGCGTCATCACGGGCGCTCCGCGCAGGCCCAGCGCCGGCGCCATCTCTCTCTCCACGGTCGCCACCATCTCCGCGTCGCTCAACGCGAGCACGTCGCCGTCGCGAGCGCCGCCGAGGAAGGCGCGCAGGAGCACGTGCCCGGCCGGCGCCCGGTGCGGAAACTTCGTGGACACGAAGCTCAGGGCGGTCGTGCGCTTCCGTTCCCGGGCCGCGACCACGAGGCCGTAGCCGTTCAGCGGATGCGCGACGTCCTCGCGCCTGTAGCCCAGGGCCACCGTGGCGGTCGAGGCGAAGGGGATGGCCGCCAGCACCCGCGCCGCCTCCGGCGCCACCGGCTCGAGCGCCGGTGCGATGCGCGGTCCCGGCGCCGCCACGATCACGCGTTCGGCCTGCAGCTGCTCGCCACGGTCGAGGGAGAGCAGGTAGCTCCCGTTCTCGCGTGTCAGGCGGCGGACCGTGAGCCGCGTCCAGAGCGTCTCGGGCGGAAGGCGGAGGACGAGCGCATCGAGCATCTCTCGCAGGCCGCAGCGCAGGGAGTAGAAGGCGCTTGCGGGCGCCTCGCCCTGCGGGGGCTGCGGGTGCGGCCTCTTCCACATCGCGCGCACCAGACTGCCGTGCTCGCGCTCCATCGCCCGGAAGCGGGGGAAGGTGGCGAGCAGCGAGAGCCGCTCCGGGTCACCGGAGTGGATCCCGGCGAGCAGCGGCTCGCCGAGGCGATCGACGGCCTGCTGTCCGAAGCGTCGGCGCAGGAAACGGGCGATCGACTCGTCGCCGTCGCCGCCGCGGGGCGGGATCACGAGGTCCAAGCCCATCCGCAGCTTGCCGGGCCAGGAGAAGAGCCCGCTGCGCAGGAACGGGCCGACCTTGGTTGGCACCGCGAGCGCCATCCCGTCGGGGAGCGGATGCAGCCGGCCGCGGTGGAGCACGTAGACGGCCCGCTGCTCGCGGTTGGTCGGCAGCAGGCGATCGCCGAGCCCCAGCTCGCGCGCGAGCGCCAGACCCTCGGGCTTCTGCGCGAGCATCGAGTCCGGCCCGCCCTCGATCAGGAATCCGTCGCGCGTCTCGGTACGGATCACTCCCCCGAGGAAACGCTCGGCCTCGATCAAGCGGAAAGGCACGCCGAGCTTCTGGAGGGTGAAGGCGGCGGAGAGCCCGGTGATGCCGCCCCCGATGATCGCGATCCTGGCGTTCGTCACGAAATCCCATGATACGGTCGATCGGCCGCCTTCGCGAGTCGCGCGGCGACAGTCGCGCGGCGGCAGGGCAGTCGCACGGCGGTCGTGCGGCGGTCGCGCGGCGCGCGTCGCACGGCGCGCGTCGCACGGCGGCGCGAATTGACACGCCGCCGCCGCTGCTGCCAGACTCCGGTCGAAACGTCAGGGTGCCTCCCGCTTCGGGAGGGTAATAGGGAAGCAGGTTGAAGGCCTGCGCGGTCCCGCCACTGTAGCCGGCGAGCCCGTCTCCTCAGGCGCTCGAAGGGCGCCGCCACTCGGAACCCCGCTCGGGGTACACGGGGAAGGTCGGGGACGAGGCGATGACCCGGGAGCCAGGAAACCTGCCCTGATCGGCCTTGACAAGAGGCTTCTCGCGAGAAGGAGCTCCGGTTTCATGCGCTCTCCCCTTTCGCTGTCCTTCGCCGCTCTCGTTCTCTCCTGCGTCCCCGTCGTCTCCCACTCCGAGCCTTCGCCTCCGGCCGGATCGCTCTCGGGCAGTGTGCGCACCAGCGACGGTCGTCGCGCTGCCGCACGTGGCGGTACTGCTGCGCGGACCGGCCGGCTCGACCCGCCTGGCAACGGGACCGGACGGCCGCTTCCGGGTCGACCACCTCGCCGCGGGTGAGTACGCCGCCACGGTCGACGCACCCGGGCTGCTGCTCGTGGGCTCGGCCCAGGCGTCGGTCGGCGCCGGCGCCGGCGCCGCCCCCGCCGAGCTCGACCTCGTGCTGAAACCGGCCCCGGTGCGTGAGCACGTCGTGGTGAGCGCGACCCGCAGCGAGGCGACCCTATCGACCGTGGGCGCGGCGGTCGAGGTGCTCGACCACGAGCGGATCGAGGAGCGCGCCGCGTCCTCCCTGCTCGAGCTGGTCCAGGAGCTGCCGGGTGTCGCCAGCGCGCGCGCCGGCGGCACGGGGCTCCAGGGCTCGGTCTTCATCCGGGGCGGCGAGTCGCGCTTCGCGCGGGTGCTGGTCGACGGCGTCGCCGTCAACCAGCCCGGCGGGGCATTCGACTTCGGCACCGCCCTGCCCTTCGAGGTGGAACGCGTCGAGCTGATGCGCGGCGCCGCCAGCAGCCTCTACGGCTCGGACGCCCTCGCGGGCGTGGTGAGCCTGACCACCCGGCGGGCCGGGGACGGGGGACCTTCCCTGCGCGTGGAGGCCGACGGCGGGAGCTTCGACTGGCGGCGGCTGGCCGCCACCACGATGGGACGGAGGGGGGCCTTCGACTGGAACCTCGGCACGCAGCGCCTGACGACCGACAACGCCGAGCCGAACAGCGCCTTCCGTGACACCTCCCTCGCGCTCGCGACCGGGGTCCGGATCTCCGCCGACACCGACGCGCGCGCGGTCGTGCGCTTCGACGACGGGCGCACTGGCGCGCCCGGGCCGACCGCCTTCGGCCGGCCGGACCAGGACGCGGCCTTCGAGAGGCGCGACGTCCTCGCTTCGGCCACGCTGCGCCGCGCCGGCGTCCGCCTCCGCCAGGAGCTGCGCCTCTCGTTCGCCGAGAGCCGGCAGGTCTCGCTCGATCCCCTGGACTCCGGCGCCTGGACGCCGGAGTGGCAGGGACAGGCCGCCAGCTACCCCCTCTCCGACTTCGTCCAGCCCGCCGGTTACCAGAGCCGCAGCCGGCGCGCCGAGGCCTCCTACCAGGTGGAGCTGCCGCTCGATGCGCGGCAGCTCCTGACCGCCGGCGTCGAGGCGGAGCGCGAGACGGGCGCCATCGGCGACCGCTCCCAGCCGCTCCTCCGGCCGGAGCGGACGAGCTTCGGCCTGTACCTGCAGGACCGCGTGCTGCTCGGCAGCCGTGCCTACCTGACCGCCGGTGCGCGGGTCGAGCGCAACGGCAGCTACGGGACGCGCGCGGTGCCGCGCGCCTCGCTGGCCGTGCGCCTGCGCGGCGGCGAGGACGCGACGACCCTGCGGGCGAGCGCGGGGATGGGCATCAAGGAGCCGAGCTTCCTGGAGTCCTACGGCGAGTCGCTCTACGCCCGCGGCAACCCGGACCTCTCCCCGGAGCGCAGCACCACCTTCGACCTCGGGATCGAGCAGCGCCTCTTCGACTCGCGCCTGCGCGCGAGCGTGACGGCATTCCACCATCTCTATCGCGACCAGATCGCCTACACCGTGCTCGACTACACGACCTACGAGGGCAGCTACCTCAACCTCGCCCGGACGCGCTCGCGGGGGATCGAGGTGGTCCTGGAGGCGCACCCGCTCCCGGCCCTCTGGTTCGCCGGCCAGTACACCTACCAGGACGGCGAGATCCTGGAGAGCCCGAGCGACTTCGATCCCGTCTACGCCGTCGGCCAGCCGCTGCTGCGCCGGCCGAAGCACCAGGGCTCACTCTCGGGCGGCGTCACCCTCGGCCGCCTGAGCCTGGGCGCGACCGTCGTCCACGTCGGTGCGCGCGCCGACAGCGACTTCGTGGGCCTGGGCCTGACCCGCAACGGCCCCTACACGCGCGTCGACGCCCGGGCGCGGGTGCGCGTCGTCGGCCCGCTCGAGGCCTTCCTTGTCGGCGAGAACCTCCTGGACGCGCACTATCAGGAGGTGCTCGGCTACCCGGCGCTCGGGCGCGCGCTGCGCGCCGGCCTGCGCCTGGGCATCGGGGGGCGGAACACGAAGGGATGACGAGGATACGCGCGAGAAGGCCGACGGCCGTGGGGCGCCGGGCCATTCTGGCCGTCGCCTTCTCGGCCCTTCTCTTCCCTGCGACCTCCGGGGCGGCGGCCGCGCCGCCCCAGAGGATCGCCTCCTTGAACCTCACCGCCGACGAGCTGCTGGTGGAGATGCTGCCGCCCGGGCGGCTCGTGGCGGTGACACGCTGGGCGGACGACCCGGAGATGTCGAACGTGGCGGGCCGGGTGCCGGACTCGGCCGAGCGGATGCCGCGCACCGATCTCGAGCGACTGATCGCCCTGCGGCCCGACCTCGTTGTCGTCTCCGAGTACACCGACGCCGATTTCCTGCACCTGCTCACCCGCTCCGGCCTCCGCAGCCACCGGCTGGTCGGCCTGTCCTCGCTCTCCGGCATCCGGGCCGCGATCCTCGACCTGGGAAGAGCAGTCGGGACCGAGGCCGAGGCGCGGAAGCTGGTGGCCCGCATGGATCGCGTGCTCGGCGATCTGCAGCGCCGCCTCGAGGGTGCGAAGCGGCCGCGCGTCCTCTACTGGGCCGATCCTTACACGGCCGGGGCGGGGACCTCCTTCGGCACGCTGATCGAGGCGGCCGGCGGCGAGAACCTCGCCCGTAGCCTGGGGCTCCGGGGCGTCATCCCGATCTCGGGCGAGCAGGCCTTCACGGCGGATCCCGACGTGTGGCTGGTGACGCGCGGCTCCGGCGCGAAGCGGGCGCTCCTGCGCCACCCGCTGCTCGCCGCCACGCGCGCCGCGCGCACGGGCCGGATCATCGAGATGCCCAACCGCCTGCTGGTGACGCTCTCGGACCATGCGGCCGACGCTTGCTGGTGGCTGGCGGCGCGGCTGCACCCGCGAGCGGGTGCCCGAGACCTATCAGGAGCCCGCGGCCCGATGAGCGGGCGGCCACGCGCGGGGCTCGCGTTCGGGGTGCTGGCTCTCGCGCTCCCCGTCTCCCTGCTCGCGGCCCTCAGCGTGGGGAGCGTGATCATTCCCCCCTGGGACGTGATCGGCTCCGCCTGCGCCCACCTCGGCGTGCCCGGCGCTCCCCACCTCGACGAAGCGAGCGAGCTGATCCTCTGGTCAGTGCGCCTGCCGCGCGTCCTGATCGCGGCGCTCGTGGGAGGCGGCCTCGCGGTCGTGGGAGCGTCTCTTCAGGCCCTCTTCCGCAACCCGCTCGCCGACGCGGGGCTCTTGGGGGTGGGACCCGGCGCCGCGGTCGGGGCAGTCCTCGCAGTGCAACTCGGCTGGGCCCACGAGCGCTTCATGGCCCTGCCTCTCTCCGCCTGCGTGGGCGCGGCCCTCGCCCTCCTCGCCACCTACGCCCTCGCCCACGTCGGAGGCCGCCCGACCCTCTCGGGCCTGCTCCTGACCGGGCTCGCGGTGAGTGCCGTCGCCACCGCCGGCACCTCGATCCTGCTGGTCGCGATCGAGGAGTTCCGGGTCCGCACGGTCCTCTTCTGGCTGGCGGGCGGCCTGGAAGGGCGCGGCTTCGAGCACGCCATCCTCGCCTCCGCCTTCGTGCTGCCCGGCGCGGTGGGCCTCTTCCTCCTCTCGCGCACGCTCGACGTCCTCTCGCTCGGCGAGGAGGAAGCCGCCGCCTTGAGCCTGCCGGTGCACACGACCCGTCTCATCCTCTTCGGCCTCTGCGCCCTCATCGCGGGTCCCGTGACCGCGGTGGCCGGCTCGGTGCCCTTCGTGGGCCTCGTCGCCCCCCATGCGCTGCGCACCGTGGTGGGCCCGCTGGGCCGCCGCCTGGTGCCCGCCTCCTTCCTGGCCGGGGCGGTGCTCGTGGTCATCGCCGATCTCGCGGCGCGCACCCTGGGCCGCAACATGGAGCTGCCCCTCGGCGCCGTGACCGCGATCGTGGGCGCTCCCTACTTCCTGCTGGCGCTCCGCGGCCAGGAGGGTCGGGGATGACGCCGATCGTGCAGACGACCCCCGTCCTGGAAGCGCGGGGCCTGCGCGTCGAGCGCGGGGGGCGCGACGTCCTCCGCGGGCTCGACCTGGCCTTGCGGCCCGGAGAAGGGGTCTCCCTGATCGGCCCCAACGCGGTCGGCAAGAGCACGCTGCTGCGTGCGCTGGCGGGCCTCCTTCCCGCGGCCGCCGGCGAGGTCCTGCTCGAGGGACGCCCGCTCGTCGCCTGGCGCCGCGCCGCCATCGCTCGCCGCATCGCCCTCGTGGCCGCGGAGGACGAGGCCCCCGAGCGTCTCGCCGTCGCCGACCGGGTGGCCCTGGGCCGTTACCCGCACCGCGGACCGATCGCCCGCTTCACCACGGAGGACGAGGTCGCCGTCGCCCGGGCGCTGCGCCTCACCCAGATCGAGCACCTCGCCCATCGTGCCCTCGGCACCCTCTCCGCCGGCGAGCGCCAGCTCGCCGCCGTCGCCCGTGGCCTCGCCCAGGAGCCTTCGGTTCTGCTGCTCGACGAGCCCGCCGCTCACCTCGACGTCCGCCACCAGCTCCACCTCTTCCGCATCCTCGACGAAGTGCGCCAGCGCGGCGTCTCCGTCCTCGCCGTCATCCACGACCTCCAGCGCGCCTCCGCCGCCCCCCGCATGGCCCTCCTCCACGACGGCATCATCGCCGCCGACGGCCCGCCCGCGACGGTTCTGGAAGGCGATCCTGCCGCCCGCGCCTTCGGCGTCCTCATCCGCGGCGTGCCGGTCGCCGACGGCAACGAGCGGCTCTGGCGGTTCGCCGAGCCGGGAGCGGGGACGGATCGGGCGTAGCGGGCCCACTCTCTGCTAGACTGCGCCGCGAGGGGGGAAGGGACCCGATGGGCACTCTGCCCATGCTCATGCCCCGGCCCGCGGGCAGGTCCGAGATGCGGCGTCTCGACCGCCTCGGCTGGCGCTGCGGGACGTGCTTCGAGGCTCAAGGGCTCCGCCTCGGCGTGCGCTCGAACGACCCCCAGCTCCTCGGAAGGCTCCCGCCGGCCTTGCCACCGGAGTCACAAGCGCTCCGCTCGCCGGAAGTGGACCGCGTCTACTCGGTCTGGGTGGGCAGGGGAGGTCACCGCTGCCGCGTGTACGCGGACGCCGGACGGGTGGCTCGCGCGAGCGACCCGGCCCGCGCCCTGGCGGCCCTGGAGTCGGAGATGCGGCAGTTCCTCGCCGTCTCCGTGCGGGACCGCGTCTTCGTGCACGCGGGTGTCGTCGGCTGGCGAGGACGAGCCATCCTTCTCCCCGGCTCCAGCCGGAGCGGCAAGACGACGCTCGTCGCCGCGCTGGTCCGAGGGGGTGCGTCCTACCTCTCGGACGAGTTCGCTCCCCTCGACGAGCAGGGCCTCGTCCATCCTTTCGCTAAGCCGCTCACGATCCGGGGCAGCGGCGGTTGCGACCTCCACGCCCGACGCCGGCCGGTCGAGGAGCTGGGCGGCCGCCGCGCGGATGGCCCCCTGCCCGTCGGCCTCGTCGCCTTCAGCGAGTACCACTCGGACGGCGCCTGGGCGCCCGCCGTCGTGACACCGGGCCACGCCCTGCTCCGGATCCTCGCGCACACCGTGCCCGCCCGGCTGCGGCCCGAGGCCTCGCTCGACGTGCTCGGGCGCGTCGTCGCGCGCGCGCTCCTCCTCGATGGGCCGCGCGGCGAAGCGGACGAGACGGCACGTCGTCTGCTGCGGGCCCTCGACGAGCGAGCTGAATGCGAGGGAGGGGCCGCATGAGGCCGACGGCGCGGCGCGACCGGCTCGTGGTCCGGGAGATCGGTGACGAGACGATCGTCTACGACGTCGAGCGCCACCTGGCCCACTGCCTGGACCGGACCGCGGGCTCCGTCTTCCGCTACTGCGACGGGACCCGCACGGTCGAGGAGATCGCGACCCTGCTGGGGGGCGACGCCGATCCGCCGGCCCGTGAGGCCCTCGTCAGCCTCGCGCTCGAGCAGCTGTCCTCGGCGAGACTGCTCGTCGACCACGAGGAGCCCGTCGCCGGTCAGGAGCGCCGCATTCCTTCGGCCGAAAGCGATCCTGGCGGAAGTTCGCGTCGCGAGCTGCTGCGCCTGGGAGCGCTCGCCCTCCCCGTGATCGCCTCGATCGTCGCACCCACTCCGGCTCAGGCGGCGAGCGCGTGCATCAACGGCTCCGTATGCGGCACGTTCATGCACCCGGGAGAACAGTGCGCGCCACTGGACGACGGCGACTGTACCACCGGGTTCCCTTCGAGCTGCTGCCAATCGACCGGGCTCTGTGAGCCGCCTTGCCTGTGACTCAGGTCGGGCTGCTACGCCGAGAGCGGGTGGCCTTCCCGTCTCGATCTCAGGGAGCCGGCAACTGAGCTATGGAGCAACGGCGCCCGGGATCGATGTCACGGACGCCATCGGTCCCGGGCGCAGTCGTGCAGACGCGGACGGCTAGCGCAGCCGGTGTCCCCCGCAAGCTTGAGGCCGTGTCGCGTTCACCCAGAGGTAGGCTCCGGACGACCCAGGCGCTGCGAGCGTCGTGTCCGCGATGACGTCTCCCCTGTCGTTCAGGTGCTCGGAGTTGATGCTCGTCGTGTCGACGGGGCTCTCCAGCACCCTCGAAGCCCAGCCACGGCGCGCCTTGCTCCAAAGAACGACATGGGTCTCGCTGATGGCCCCCTTGGCGTTCCGCTTCTGTGCCGTGCCGACGATGTCACCGCGGGCGTTGATGGCTCGAGCGAAGGCGCTGTCGAAGCCCTCCGGCAGAGGCAACACCTCGGGGTCCGCGTAGCCGCGCCCGCGATTCTGCCAGAGCAAGGCGCGGCTGACGGCCGGCACGCCGCCGTCGGCGCGCGCCACGACGTCCCCCCGCGCGTTGATGGAGGGCGTGAGGACGGTCGGAGCGGCGGGATCCGACGGCAGCGGGATCGCTTCGAACCGACAGCCGTGGTGCCAGCCGAGCGGGCGCCAGACGAACGCAGCGCTGACTACGCTGCCCGTGGCAGTTCGGCCCAGAGCTGTCCCGACGACGAGGCCGCCGGTGTTCACGTCGTTGGCCGAGCTGGTCAGGAAACCGTCCGGGACGCCGAGATCACAGACATCGGCGCCGCCGCCCGTGAGGCGCCAGAGCACCGCATGCCGGACGGGGAGACCGTCCACCAGCTCCTTCGGGTTCGAGGCGTCTCCGGCAATCAGCCCCATCTCGTTTCCGGCGAAGGGCTGCGCGTCCGTGAACCCCGACGGCGGCTCGAGGTCGACTGCGACCCGCTCACCGATCGCCCAGTCCATCCTCCAGGCAACCGCGCGTGAAACGCCGCCTAGGATGTACGACGTCCCCACGGGAATCGAAGGCGTGGCGAACCCGCGTGCTTCGCCGCGCACGAGGCCCTCGAGCGGAGGGAGCACTTCGCTCTCGTAGCGGGTCCCACGCATCTTGTGCCAGAGCACCGCTTGTTGCGTGGGCTCTTCTGAGGCCCTGACAGCCTGCCCCACGATGTCGCCGCGGTTGTTGATCTGCCTCACCCGGCTTTGCTGATAGCCAGGGACGCTCGCGACTTCGATCGGATCAGGATTGGAGCGACAGTCGCGCTCATGCCCGCAGGCAAACAACTCGCTCGGGAGGTTTGCGCCCCCGACGGCGAAGAGCACGACGGCCAATGCACGGCCGCTCATGACGCCCATACGGCATCTCCCTTCACAGCGCCTCGCGGCTGGCCACCCCGTGGCCGGAGACACGTCCCGCGATCGCCAAAAGGATCCTACACCCGTTTTGGGCCTTCGCCGCGGTTTTTTCTCGACTTTCACTGCCGTATCTTGGCCACGAATACTGTGTCGATTTGATACGATGTGCCTGTCTCCAGCGCTGCGATCTTCTGCCCTTCCGGCGAGTGTCGGTCGCGCCAGAAGCGATCGAAGAAATAGGTAGCCGCTCTTCCTCTACCGCCTAGCTTGGTGAATTCCCCAGGAGGCTGACCGTGCGGAGACGAGTGGAAGTCGAGGGTCTCACTGTCAACGCCGTGGCCGGGAGCCACGTCGTCTTCTTCGGCCTGGACGTCACGAGTGCGGCGCGAAAGGACCTTCTCGGCTTCGCCTTCCGGCGCACTGATCCGACCGCGGAGGAGACGACCTGGCTGCGCGGCATGAAGACCTTCGAGTCGACGGAGCCCCATCCGGCGAAAGGCGAGACCTTCCCCACCCGGAGGCACCCGGTGCAGTCGTTCCAGTGGGCCGACTACAGCGCCAAGCCAGGACAATCGTACACGTACAAGGTGCTGGCGCTCTACGGCACAGCGGACGACCTCGTCCCCCGCGCGACGGCCGAGATCGCCCTCACGACGGAGGTTGAGTCCGGTGCGGTGCACTCGGCCTTCTTCAACCGGGGCTCCATCGCGAGCCAAGAGTACGCGCGTCGATTCGAGAACAAGCCTCCCGACGAGGCGGGCCCCGGGGCTTACGAGTGGCTGTCGCGGGGGCTCCTGGAAGCCCTGCTGGCGTTCATCGGCTCCGCCCCGCCTGGCGGACAGATCCACGGCGCCATCTACGAGTTCCAGTGGCCGGCCGTGCTCCAGGCGCTCAGGGACGCGGCCAAGCGCGACGTGAAGGTCCGCGTCCTCTTCGACGACATCCCGGGCAAGAGCACGCCGGGCGTCAAGAACCGCGCCGCCATCCGCGCCCAGAAGATCACGGCCCTTTGCGAGGGCCGCAAGCACGGGAAGCTGATGCACAACAAATTCTTCGTGCTGAGCGGCGAGGACGGAAGGCCGACGGCGGTGTGGACCGGCTCCACGAACCTCACCGAGAACGGCATCTTCGGCCACTCGAACGTGGGCCACGTGGTCCGGGACGCGGCCGTCGCCCAGTCGTACCGGGACTACTGGGACCGCCTGGCCGAGGATCCGCCGGTGGCGGCCGAGTATCGCGACGCGAACATCCGGGCCACGACCATTCCCCCCGTGCCCTGGACGGCGCCCACGACCAGCGTCTTCTCACCGCGAGGGACGAGCCTGGACTCGCTGGACTGGTACGCGGACCTCGCGGGCGGCGCGCAGCAAGGCCTCTTCATGACCTTCGCCTTCGGCATGCAGGAGAGGTTCCGCGAGGTCTACGGCAGGGACGACGACGTGCTGCGGATGGCGCTCATGGAGAGGGTGACGTCGAACACCCACGATCCCGCGGCCGACCGGAAGGCGATCCAGAAGATCCGTTCGCGGCCCAACGTCGTGATCGCCATCGGCAACCGGATCGTCACCAACGCCTTCGACCGCTGGCTCGAGGAGAGATCGACGATCGGCGGCAGCGTGCACGTCTACTGGATCCACACCAAGTACATGCTGGTCGACCCGCTGGGCGAGGAGCCCATCGTCGTCACCGGCAGCGCCAACTTCAGCGAGGCGAGCAGCAAGACGAACGACGAGAACGCCCTCGTGATCCGCGGGGACAAGCGGATCGCCGACATCTACTTCGGCGAGTTCCAGCGCCTCTACACGCACTACGCGTTCCGGGAGGCGGTGGCGCGCCACACGGCCGAGAGGCGTCCCGCCGAGGAGTGGCGGCCCCAATACCTGATCGAGGACGACAGCTGGAGCGCCCCGTATTTCGACGAGCAGGACCGCAGTGGCCGTCGCCTCCGGCGTCGGTACTTCTCGGGGCCAATGAAGGACAGCGGCTAGATGGCTCGGCTGCATCCAGCCGGACGACGCTTCGCGCGTGGACGTTCAGCCGAGCGGCAGGTAGTCGCTGCCGCGGTCGCCGGAGCCGCGGTGGGCGGGACAGAGGGAGGCGAAGAAGTCCTCGTAGCGCATCACGTCGCCGTGCTGGCTGCGCCAGTGAGACTCGATGCCCGCCCAGCCGCGGCCCTGGAAGACCTGCGCGCATTCCGGACACTGGCGCGGCCACCGGCGGCTCTTGGGGATGCCCTTGCGGCAGGAGGGACAGCGGGGGCCACCCTTCGCCCGATGGGCACGGCAGAGCGACCACCAGAACTGCTCGTAGGGCATGACCGCCTGGTGGCGCGCCCGCCAGTGGGCGTCGATGCCGTCCCAGCCCGCCCGGAAGATGCGATCGCAGAAAGGGCACTGCCGGCGGCCCCTCTTGGGAACGCCCTTCTGACAGGCGACGCAGCCCGAGGCGAGCACCACCCGCGGCCTCCTGGCGCGAGTCTACACGAAAGGCGGCTGCGCACCCGACCAGGGACTGCGCGCTGGGCAAGCCGCCGCGGCGCCTCGTGCGCCGCGCCGCCGCTCACTTCCCCCGGGCCCAGATCGGGTAGGGATCGATCGGATTCCCCGCTCCCCAGCCCTTCTCGGGACCGAGGCGGGAGACGGCGAAGTGCAGGTGGGGGGCGTGGCGCGAGGCGTTGCCGGTGCTGCCGACGAAGCCGATCGTGTCCCCCTTGCGGACGGCCCGACCCTCGCGCAGCCCGGGCGCATAGCCGGCCAGGTGCGCGTAGGAGTAGCAGAAGGTCGCGCTGGGGTCGAACTGGTAGATGGTGAGACCGCCCAGCGAGCTCCGCGACAGCTTGACGATCGTGCCGTCGTCGACCGCCAGGACGCGCGTGCCGCGACGGGCCGGCAGGTCGATCGCCTGGTGAACGTGCCCACGGCGGGGCTCGCTGAAGCTGTCGCGCAGCTTCCCGAGCGCGAAGCCCGCGACCGGCAGGACGAGGCCGCGGGAGCGCAGCAGTGCCAGGTCCCCGCCGGCGGCTGCGGGCGGGGCCGGCGACGGCGACGCTTCCGCTGGCCCGACTCCGGAGCCGACGGGCCGATGGGGCCGCCCCCACCAGCCGACCAGGATCGCCGCCACCCCGATCGTCATTCCGAGGAGAAAAGGGGCACGCCTCATTGGCGGCCGGGATCCCCGTACTGGCGCTCCTCCTCGGCGTCTCCGCGCCGTACTTCCTCTACAACCAGGGCCCCCGTGGCGAGTAGTGACACGACGCCCCAGGCCTCCGCCAGTCCCAGCGCCACGAGGCCCCAGGTGGGTGCCGAGAGATCGCCCCTCGGCCCCCCGAAGGCGTGCATGACACCGAGGACCGCGACCGCCCCGCAGGCAATCGACACCAGGAGGGCGTGGAAGGTGCAGGCCACGACGCGCAGCGAGCGAACCGGGGCCCAAAGGAGCCCCACCACGAGCACCGTGGCACCCGAGAGCAGCCCCCACTCGGTGAGCGCCGCGTCTCCCCCGAGGCGGCGCAGCCCCTGGGCCTCGAGCTGGTAGAGGTGGCTCCAGAGCGCCCAGACCGCGACCATGGCAGGCAGCGCGGAAGCCGCGAGCATCCGCCACGACCGGCGACGGGAGGGATTCTGATCGGTCACTGTCGTGCGCGGCGCGTACCCGCGAGCGCCCATGATACGCCGGGCCCAGGACCGCGCGTGGCGCTGGGCCTGGCCCGCAGGTGATCCCCGCCTCCGAACGGACCGGCCCTGCGGTGCTATCATCCGCGCTCCGGAGGCGAACGATGGCGTTCTTCGACCTCGACCCGCTGCTCAACGCGATGCTGGACACGGCCCCGGAGATATCCGACTTGAACCTCTCGGTGGGGCGTCCTCCGCAGGTCGAGATCGACGGCGCTCTCCACCCGGTGCCCTACGCAGGCCTGAGCCGGCTGATGCCGTACCACACCGAGATCGTGGCCCTGCGCCTGCTGCAGGGGAAGCGCGACCTCGCGGAGAAGCTGCTCCGCACCGGGTCCGTCGACCTCTCCTACAGCCTCGCCAAGCGCACCCGTTTCCGGGTGAACGTCTTCTCCCAGCGCGGCAGCTACTCCGTCGTGCTGCGCGTGATCCCAAACAAGATCCCGACCGTGGCGGACCTGGGCCTGCCGGCCCAGCTCAACCAGATCGCGAGCGAGCGCAACGGCATCGTGCTGCTGACCGGCCCCACCGGCTCGGGCAAGTCGACGACTCTCGCGGCCGTGATCAAGAAGATCAACGAGGAGCAGGCGATCCACGTCATCACCATCGAGGATCCGATCGAGTACCTGCATCCGCACCTCAAGGCCACCATCAACCAGCGCGAGGTGGGCGCTGACACCCAGACCTTCGCGCTCGCGTTGCGCGCCGCCTTGCGCCAGGCGCCCAAGGTGATCCTGGTCGGTGAGATGCGCGACGTGGAGACGATCTCGATCGCGCTCGAGGCCTCGGAGACCGGGCACCTCGTGCTCTCGACCCTGCACACGATCGACGCCTCGAAGACGATCGACCGGATCGTGGGCGTCTTCCCGAAGAACGAGGAGCGCCAGGTCCGCACCCGCTTCGCGCAGTCCTTCAAGTGGATCGTGAGCCAGCGCCTGGTGCCCAAGATCGGAGGCGGCCGGGTCGCGATCTGCGAGATCCTGCGCGCGAACTCGCGCACGCGCGAGTACGTGCACGAGGGCGAGCGCGAGGGCAAGAGCCTGCAGGACGCGATGGAGGCCGGCGGCCTCGACGGCATGCAGACCTTCGACCAGGAGATCGAGCGGTTGATCGGCGAGGGCGTCATAGACCGGGAGACTGGCCTCTCCTACGCGACCAACCGCACCAACCTCCAGCTCAAGCTCGATGCCTCCGGCGAAACGGCGGCCAGCTCGGAGTCGATCCCGCTCAAGGATCCCCTGCGGCGCACGGGGTCCTTCCAGACGCCCGCGCCCGGCGCGCCAACCCAGCCCGCGAAGCCGCGCAGCGAGACGGCCGGCGAGACGGATTTCGACGATCTCATCGAGAGGTAGACGTGCAGGTCCACTGCCCTCAGTGCGCGACGCGCATCCTGGTCGACGACGGGAAGGTCCCTGATCGGCCGTTCAAGATCCGTTGCCCCAAGTGCCAGACGCTGCTGGGCCTGCCCGGGCGAGGCGCCTCGGCGAGCCCCGCGCCCGTGCCTACGGAGCCGGCGGCACAGCCGGAGCCGGCCCCGGAGCCGGCGATCGAGATCCCCTCGACCGAGATGCTCGAGCGGCAGGAGCGTCTGGGAGAGAGTCACAAGGACGCCCTGGTCGTGCTCGAGGGACCCGCCGCGGCACCGGTCCAGCAGGCGCTCGCGCGGCTCGGCTTCAACGTCGACGCGGTCGACAAGATCGAGGAGGGGGGGCGCCTGCTCGAGCAGGGCGTCTACGACGTCGCGGTCACCTCTCGTTCGGCGGCCCCGGCCGGGAAGACCGAGACCCTCGCCCAGCGCATCCTGCGCATGCCGTCGGAGACGCGCCGCGGGGTGTTCGTGGTGCTGGTGGGCGAAGAGTTCCGAACCGGCGACGGCACCCAGGCCTGGGCGGCCCAGGCCGACCTCGTGCTCAACCCCGCCGAGGCGCCGCGCTGCGAGAACCTGTTCCGCGCCCTGATGGTCGAGCGCCGTCGGCTCTACCAGCCCTTCGTGGAGGCGCGCAAGAAGATCGAGGGCGACTAGGTCCCGCGGACGGCCAGGCCCCGCGCCCGCGGGCGGCTCACTCCTTGCTCGCTCGCACGGCCGGCAGGTAGCGGCCCACCACGTAGTCACGCACCATGCGGTGGGCACTGAAGGGCGCCACCACCGCCTCGATCGAGCACTTCATGGTGTGGATCCACTGCCGGGGAAGCCCGGCCGGGTCGCGGTCGAAGAAGCGCGGGATCACCTCGTCGGTGAGAGCGCGGTAGAGCGAATCGGCGTCCCCGCGATCCTGGGCCGAGGTGTCGGGGTCGAGCCTTCCGTCGCCGATCTCCCAGCCGTTGTCGCCGCGATAGCCCTCGGCCCACCAGCCGTCCAGGATGCTCAGGTTGACCCCGCCGTTGACGGGTACCTTCTGGCCGGAGGTCCCGCTCGCCTCCTGCGGGCGACGCGGCGTGTTGAGCCAGACGTCGCAGCCCTGCACGAGCGCGCGGCCGACCTCGATGTCGTAGTCCTCCACGAAGACGAGCTTCCCCCGGAACTCGCCGTGGGTCAGCGAGAACAGCCGCCGCACCACCTCCTGCCCCTCGCGGTCGGCCGGGTGGGCCTTCCCGGCGAAGACGAGCTGCACCGGACGCGCGGGGTCCGAGACGATCGCGCGCAGGCGGTCGAGGTCGGACATGATCAGGAAGGCGCGCTTGTAGGTCGCGAAGCGGCGAGCGAAGCCGATGGTGAGCGCGTGCGGGTCGAGCAGGCCTTCCACCTGCCGCAGCTCGTCCGGGCTCAACCCGTGACGCGCCGCCTGCAGCCGCACCCGCTCGCGCACGAAGCGGATCAGCCGCTCCTTCTGCGATCGGTGGGCCGACCAGAGCGCCTCGTCGGGCGCCTCCTGGACCTTCTTCCAGACCTCCGGCTCCAGCAGCCGATGCTCCCACTCCGGATCCACGTGATGGGTGTAGAAGTTGCGCATCTCCGGGCCCACCCAGCTCGCGGTGTGGACGCCGTTGGTGACCGAGCCGACCGGCTCCTCCGAGCCGTCGGGAAACAGATGCCGCCACATCGCCGAGGAGACCTGGCCGTGAAGCCGGCTGACGCCGTTGGTGGTCGAGGAGACGCGAATGGCACAGGCGGTCATGTTGAAGTTGCCGTTGTCCTTGCCGAGCGCGAGCGCCTCCTCGGGCTCGCAGCCCACCTCGCGGATCCACGGCTCCAGGCACTTGCGCACCAGGGTCCGGTCGAAGGTCTCGTTGCCCGCCGGCACCGGCGTGTGGGTCGTGAAGACGGTCGTCTTCTTGACCGCCGCCAGCGCTTCCGCCAGGCTGTCCCCGAGCCGTACCCGCTCCCGCGCCCGCTCGAGCGCCAGGAAGGCCACGTGGCCCTCGTTCATGTGCCAGACCGCCGGGTGGATGCCGAGCGCACGCAGCGCGCGCACGCCGCCGATCCCGAGCACGATCTCCTGGCACAGGCGCATCTCGCGCCCGCGCACGTAGAGCACCCCGGTGATGGGCCGGTCGGCCGGGTCGTTGAGCGGGATGTCGGTGTCGAGCATGAGCACCGGCACGAGTCCCACCTGCACCTTCCAGACCGCCGCGTGCACGACTCGCCCGGGCAGCTCGATCGGGACCGTGAGCATCCCGCCGGCGGGCGCCTGCGCGGGCAGCACCGGCAGCCGCGCGAAGTCGTAGTCGGGATAGATGTGCTGCTGGAAGCCGTCGGGATCGAGGGTCTGGCGGAAGTAGCCCGAGCGGTAGAGGAGCCCCACCCCCACCAAGGGTACCCCGAGGTCGCTCGCCGCCTTGCAGTGGTCGCCGGCCAGGACGCCCAGGCCCCCCGAGTACATGCCCAGCGACTCGTGGATGCCGAACTCCATCGAGAAGTAGGCGACCGGCCCCGGGAACTCCGCCGCGTACTGCTCGAACCAGCGCGCTCGGCCCCGATAGGCGTCGAGAGACTCGACCACCGCCTGGTACAGCCTCACGAACTCCGGGTCGGAGAGCAGTCGCATCCACTGCTGGGGCTCCACGTTGATCAGCAGCTGGACCGGGTTGTGGTAGCGCCGCCAGGGCTCCGGATCGATGCGCGAGAACAGGCGGCTGGCTCGGGACGACCAGCACCACCAGTAGTCGTAGGCGAGATCCCGCAGCCGTTCGAGGGTGGGCGGCAGCTCGATGTCAGCCACGTGAAGGGTGCGGACGTTCATGTCCTCGGGTCTCTCCTTGGGCGGTTGGGGTCGGCGGCGGGGTTCAGCTTGGGCGGGATTATAACCTGACCCGTTCAGTCTACCGACGACTCGACGAAACGCTTGATGCGGACCCGGCCGTCGCCCTCGATGTGCGTCAGCTCGACACCGAAGCGCTCGTCGTGCGCCTGACGCACGACCGTCCCGGTGCCGCAGACGCGCCCGTGGCCGCCGGGCAGCTCGAACTGCAGCCGCAGGTCGTCGCCGATCCGGACCTCGTTCGTGCACTCGACCAGCAGCCCGTGCACGCTCAGGTTCAGCACCCGGCCCTCGAAGCGCAGCCCGCCGCGCAGCCCGCCCTCGATCGTCAGGTCGGCCGGCAGACGCGTCTCCTTCCGGATCGGCACGTGCACCAGGCGCATCAGCCGGTCGTCCCAGTCCGCACCCGGGGGCAGGGGCAGGATGGCGTTGGCGCCCGCCTGCAGGAGATCGAGCTGTCCCAGGCCGAACTCCGAGCGACCGAGCGCGACGATCGCGGTGGGCCGGGTGAGCGGGTCCTGACGCAAGGCGGCCACCAGCCCCGAGGCGCCCGAGATCGCCGAGTCGATCACGATCACGTCCAGCCGGCCCTGCTGAGCGTGGCGCTTGACGTCGCTCGCGCCGCTCGCGTTCAGGCGCTCGACGTTGCCGCGGAAGAGCGCCGTCGCGTGCAGCTCGCGGGAGAGATCGATCGCGGAGATCAGGACCGCCCGGATCACGGACGCTCCGGCTCGTCGAGCTCCCGCAGCCAGGCCGCCGGTGTCGCGTCGCTCGGCATCCGCCAATCGCCGCGCGGCGAGAGGCTGACCGAGCCGACCTTGGGCCCGTCGGGCATCGCCGAGCGCTTGAACTGCTGGGAGAAGAAGCGCTCCAGGAAGACGCGCAGCCAGCGGCGGAGCACCGCTTCCTGGTAGCGCCCGGCGAAGGCATGGCGGGCCAGGTAGAGGATCTTGCGCGGGCCGGCGCCGAGCCTCACCAGGTTGTAGAGAAAGAAGTCGTGTAGCTCGTAGGGGCCGATCAGCTCCTCGGTCCGCTGCGCGATCGCCCCGTCGTGGTCGGGCGGCACGAGCTCCGGCGAGACAGGCGTCGCCAGCACGGCCTCCAGCATCTCCCGCTCGGCCGCGCTCGCCTGGTGTTCCGCCACCCAGGCGACCAGCCGACGCACCAGCGTCTTGGGCACGCTCGAGTTCACGTTGTACATGGCGATCTGGTCGCCGGCGAAGGTGGCGAAGCCGAGCGCCAGCTCCGACAGGTCGCCGGTGCCGACCACCAGCCCGCCCTCCTTGTTGGCCAGGTCCATCAGCACCTGCGTTCGCTCGCGCGCCTGCAGGTTCTGGTAGGTGACGCTCGCGCGATCGCGCGGGTCGAGGCCGATGTCCCGGATGTGCTGCTCGCAGGCGGGCTTGATGTCGATCTCGCGGGGCGCGGCACCCCAGGCGCGGGCCAGGCGACGGGCGCTCTCGAGGGTCAGGGTGCTGGTCCCGAAGCCGGGCATGGTGATGGCGAGCAGGTCCTCCCGCGGCCGCCCCAGCAGGTCCAGCGTGCGAGCGCAGACGAGGAGCGCGAGGGTCGAGTCGAGCCCGCCCGAGACGCCGAGCACCAGGCGCTTCACCTGCGTGTGCTCCACCCGGCGCGCGAGCCCGGCGGTCTGGATGGAGAAGACCTCGCCGCAGCGCTCGTCGAGAGTCGCCGGCGTCACCGGCACGAACGGGTGCGGGTCGACCGCCCGCAGCAGCGGACGGTCCGACGCCGCCGGGATCGGGGCGAGCGGCACGACCCGATAGCGGTCCGGCGCCGCGCTGACGGCGTCGGCGAAGGAGGTCTGCCGGACGCGCTCGACCCGCAGCCGCTCGGTGTCGACCTCCAGCGCGATCATCTCGCCGTCGCGGCGGAAACGCTCGCCCTCGGCCAGCAGGACGCCGTTCTCGGCGATCAGCAGATGACCGCCGAACACGAGGTCGGTGGTCGACTCGTGGACGCCGGCGTTTGCGTAGACGTAGGCGGTGCGCGTTCGGCCGGACTGTTGGCAGACCAGCTCGCGGCGATAGGTGGCCTTGGCGACCGTGTCGGTCGAGGCCGAGGGGTTCAGGATCACGGTGGCGCCGGCGACCGCGTGGTGGGAGCTGGGAGGGACCGGGGCCCACAGGTCCTCGCAGATCTCGACGGCGAGCGTCACCCCGGGCTCCTCGGGCAGCCGGAACAGGAGGTCCGTCCCGATCGGCACGGCGCGGCCGCAAAGGGAGACGTGGTCGGTCAGCAAATCGCGGGCCGAGGAGAACCAGCGCTCTTCGTAGTACTCGTCGTAGCCGGGAAGGAAGGTCTTGGGCACGACGCCGAGCAGCTGGCCCGCCTGCAGCACGGCGGCTGCGTTGAAGAGCCGTCCGCTCTGGACGACCGGCAGGCCGACCACCACGACCATGGCTCGCCCGGCGGTTCCCCGCAGCACCCGCTCGAGGGCTCGCTCGGCCCCGGCCACGAGCGTCTCCAGGCTGAAGAAGAGGTCACCGCAGGTGTAGCCGGTGAGTCCCAGCTCGGGCAGGAGCAGAACCTGCGCACCACGGTCCGCGGCCTCGGCCGCGACCTGGAGCGTCACCTCGGCGTTGTGCTCCGGATCGGCGACACGCACCGGCGGGCAGGCGGCGGCGACGCGAAGGAAGCCGTTCGGGGCGGTCTTCATCCAGCCCCTGATCTTATGCCAACACGGCGCCGGTGCCGCCTCCATGGGACGCGGCTCGCCGAAAAAGGGCGGGCTGCTCGGGGCCTGGCTCGGCCTCCGGCACGCCGTTCGAGGAGGTCCGCGTGGCGGTGCTCGCGGCGCCCCCGCCTGAGCCGGCCTCAGCGGGGGTTGAGCCGCCAGACCGCGAGGTTGAGGGCCCAGGCGAGGGTCAGCCAGGCGAGATAGGGCGCGAGCAGGACTACGGCGAGCCGGTTCACGCGCCAGGACACCCGCATCAGCGCGGCGACCGCCAGCCAGAGGAGCGTCGCCACCACCAGCGCCAGGGCCAGCCGGCGGGAGGCGAAGAAGAACCAGGGCCAGGCCGCGTTCAGCGCGAGCTGCAGCAGGAACAGCAGCGGAGCGGCGCGGGAGCGGCCGCGGCGCCAGACCAACCAGCCGGCGCCGGCCATCAGGGCGTAGAGCAGCGTCCAGACCGGGCCGAACACGAAGACGGGCGGCGTCCAGGACGGCTTTTCGAGGGCGGTGTACCAGCCGGGGACGGAGCGGGCGGCCGCGATCCCGCCCAGCGCAGCGGCGCCGAACGAGAGGACGACGAAGGAGGCGAGCCCGAACACGTCGCGCGTGCGCGAGACGTTCATGACAGCCTCAAGGAGCCCGGACGCCGCGCAGCGCTGCCACCACCCCGAGGCCCTGCCTGCGGCGCTCGGCGTTCCAGACCATCGCATCGTCGAGCAGGCTGTAGGCGGCGGGCACCACGAAGAGGGTCATGAAGGTCGAGACCGCCATCCCGCCCACGATCGCGAGCGCCATCGGCCGCTGCAACTCGGCCCCGGGGCCGATCGCCAGGGCCGGGGGCAGCGCGCCCGCGATGGTCGCGGTCGAGGTCATCAGGATCGGCCGCAGCCGGATCGGGCAGGCGCGCAGCACCGCCTCGTGCCGCTCGACGCCCTCGGCGCGGATCTGGTTCGTGAAGTCCACCAGCAGGATCGAGTTCTTCTTGGCGATCCCCATCAGCAGGATGATGCCGAGCAGGCTGTACACGTTCAGGCTCTGTCCGGCCAGCCACAGCATGATGAGGGCCCCGCTGACGCTGAAGGGCAACGCCAGGAGCACGGTCAGCGGGTGGCTGAAGGCGTTGAACTGGGTGGCGAGCACCATGTAGGCGACCAGGATGCCGAGCGCGAAGGCGAAGGCCAGCGAGAGGAACGACTCCGCGAAGGCCTGGCTCGAGCCGGAGGGGATGGCGCGGTAGCCGTCCGGGAGCCGCTGCCGCGCGAGTGCCATCGAACGAGCGATCGCGTCGGACTGCGAGACCCCCGGGGCCACGTTCGCGAAGATGGTGATCGCGCGCTCGCGGTTCTTGCGGGTGATGGTCTGCAGGGTCGGCCGCTGCTCGATCCGCACCACGTCGCCGACCCGCACCAGCGCGCCGCCGCCGGTGCGGACCAGCAGCCGGCCGATGTCCTGCGGCCGCTCGCGCTGGGGCGCCAGCAGGCGCACGCGGATGTCGAAGCGGCGGCCCTGGTCTTTGAACTTGCCCACCCTCTCGCCGCCGATCGCGGAGTTGATGGTGTCGCCGAGGGTCGCCATCGAGATCCCGAGATCGGCGCACTTGTTGCGGTCGGGGATCACCTGCACCTCGGGCATGCCGACCTGGTAGTCGCTGTCGACGTCCACCACGTCGCCGGAAGCGCGCATCGCGTCCATGATCTCCCGCGAGGCGCGAGCGAGCGTATCCCAGTCCGGCCCGTGGATCCCGATCTCGATCGGGTAGCCTCCGCCCCGGCTGGCGCTGAAGCCCCGCTGCGAGGGGTCCTGGAGGGCGACCCGGGCGCCCGGGATGGAGTTGAGGTCCTGCCGGGCCACGGCCATGAACTCCTGCTGGCTCAGCCGGTGGCCGCGCCGGGGGTCGAT
This sequence comes from uncultured Acidobacteriota bacterium, assembly GCA_963732935.1. Taxonomy (GTDB): domain Bacteria; phylum Acidobacteriota; class Vicinamibacteria; order Fen-336; family Fen-336; genus DATBSL01. Next base: position 331,052 of record CAVTBK010000001.1, read on the forward strand.
CGGGCGCTCCCGGGGCGGCTTCAGGCTGACGAAGGCGACGCCGTTGTTGACCTCGCTGCCGCCGAAGCCGCCCACGAAGCCGAAGTAGCGCTCCACCTCGCCGCGCTGGCTCAGGTAGGCCTCGATCTGGCGGAAGACCTTCTCGGTCGCATCCATGCTGGAGCCGACCGGCGTGTAGAAGCGCAGGCTGAGGGAGCTCATGTCCTGCTCCGGCACGAACTGCCGCGGCAGCAGCCGCACGATCCCGAGCGAGAGCAGGAAGAGGGCCGCCGCGATCGCCACCACCCGGCCGCGATGGTGGAGCGCGGGCACCAGCAGCCGGTGGTAGGTCGCGGCCAGCCGGGTGAAGGCGCCACTCATCACGCGCTCGAGGCGTCCGGTACGGGCTCCCACCTCGAGCATCCGCGAGAGCCGCATGGGGGCGAGGGTGAGCGCCTCCAGGAGCGAGATCAGCACCGCCACCGAGATGGTGACCCCGAACTGGAAGAAGAACCTCCCCACGATGCCCTTCATGAAGGCGACCGGCAGGAAGATCGCCACGATCGCGAGCGTGGCCGCGGCGGCCGCGAAGGTGATCTCGCGCGCGCCCAGCGAGGCGGCCGTCACCTTGCCCTCGCCCTGCTCGCGGTGGCGGTAGATGTTCTCCAGCACCATGATCGCGTCGTCGACCACGATCCCGACCGTGAGGGTGAGGCCGAGCACGGTGAAGGTGTTGAGGGTGAAGCCGAATATGTAGATGACGATGAAGGTGCCCAGGATCGAGGTCGGGATCGCCAGCAGCACGTTCAGGGTCGAGGACCAGGAACCCAGGAACAGCCAGCACACGAGCCCGGTCAGCAGCGCCGCCAGCATCAGGGTGAGCAGGATCTCGTGGATGGCGTCCTCGATGAACCGCGTCGAGTCGAAGTTGACGTCCATCGAGATACCTTCGGGCAGTTGCGGCCGCAGCTCCGCGATCTTGGCCTTGACGTCCCGGCCGACCTGGACGGCGTTGGCGCCGCGCAGCTTCCGCACCCCGAAGCCGATCGCGGTCTCGCCCATGGCCCGCGCCAGGCGGCGGCGGTCCTCGAGCCCGTCCTCGACCACCGACACGTTCCGGAGCCGCACCGGCGAGCCATTCTGGTAGGTGACCACGAGGTTGCGGAACTGCTCGATGTCGATCGCCTCGCCCTCGGCGCGCACGTTCATCTCGCGTGCCGCGGACTCGATCCGTCCCGCCGGCATCTCCAGGTGCTCGCGGGCGATCGCGGACTTGACGTCGAGCACGGTCAGGCCCTGGGCCTCCAGGCGCGCGGCGTCGTACCAGACGCGGATGGTGCGCTCGCGGTAGCCGCCCAGGAAGACCTCGCCGACACCCGGGATGGTCTGGAACTGCGGCCGGACCACGTTGCGCACGAAGTCGGCCAGCTCCGTGGGCGGACGGTCCCCCGAGATCGACAACCACATGATCGGGTAGTCCTCGGGGTTCGACTTGCTGATGATGGGCGGGTCGATCTCGCGCGGCAGGCGACGGGCGGCCTGGGCCACCTTGGTCTGGACCTCCTGCAGCGCCACGTCGATGTCACGGCTCAGCTCGAACTCGACGGTGATGTTGGCCGCGCCCTGGCGCGAGGTGGAGGAGATCTCCTTGACGCCCTCGACGCTGGTGACCGCGTCCTCGACGTAGTCGACGACGTCCGTTTCCATGACCTCCGGCGAGGCGCCTTCGTAGCTGACCGAGATGTTGACCACCGGGAAGTCGACGTCGGGGTTCTGGCTGATGCCGAGGCCCTTGAAGACGGGGTCCGCGCCCGTGTAGCAGAGGATGCCGAAGCCGATCAGGGCGAACATCAGCACCCAGGCGAAGACGTGGTTGCGGATCGAGATGTCCGCGAGGGTCATCCCCGTGGCGATCGTCCTCGGGTCCTCCCGCGGCTCTTCCGGCGCTGGACGGCGCGTTTCGTCGCTCATGGCCGTCTCACTGTGCTGCGGCGGCAGACGCCGGGGCCGAGGAGACCTCCCGCACCGGCACGCCGTCCGCCAGGCGATCGGACCCCTCGGAGACCACGACCTCGCCGGGTTTGAGGCCGCTCTGGATCTCGACCCGGCCGGTCCCGGTGCGCAGGCCGATCCGGACCGGCCGCATCGAGGCCTTGCCGTCCTTCACCACGTAGCTGACGAAGCCCTGCTCGCTCGCCAGCACGGCGCTCTCGGGGACGACGGTCGCCGCCTTCCTCGACTCGCCGGTGAGAATCACCTCGGCGAAGAAGCCGGGCTTCAGCACTCCCGGGTTCTGTACCCAGGCCAGCACCTCCACCTGCCGCGTGGTGGGATCGGCGACCTGCCCCACGTGGTAGATGCGGGCCGTGAACTCGCGGGTGCCGAGCGCGGCGACCCGGAAGCGGGGCATGCCGCCCACCTTGGCGTAGAGGGACTCGCCCTCCGAGACCTTGAAGCGCAGGCGCAGGCGGCTGGTGTCGACGAGGGTCGCCAGCACGACGCCGGTCTTGACGAACTGGCCCGTGTCGACGGTGCGCGTGTCGATGACGCCGGCGATCGGGGCGCGCACCTCGGAACGGGCCTGGTTCTGGCGGGCTATGGCGGCGGCGGCCTTCTGGGCCTCGGTCGCGGCCTTCAGGCCCGCCGTGTCCTGTTTGGCCCGCGCCAGGTCTTCCGCGGCGACTAGCTGGCTACTGGCGAGCTCGAGCCGGCGTTGGAGGTCGGCCTGGGCCCGCTGGGCCTCGGCCGAGGCCTGTCGGTACGCGGCTTCGGCGCGCTCGGCTTCCAGCCGGTAGCGCTCGGGGTCGATCCGCAGCAGGACCGTTCGGGGCGTCACCTGGTCGCCTTCGTGGAAGCGCACCTCGGCGACGGCGCCTTCGACCTGAGCGGTGACCTGGACGAGGTCTTGCGGCTCCAGGGTGCCGAGCGACTTGATCTGGTAGTCCAGGTCCTCGACGGCGACCGGGGTCGTGCGCACGGCGAGAGCGGGGCGAACGGGCTTGGCCGCGGCGGCGCCGCTGCCCGACCCGCAGGCCGTGGAGAGGGTGGTCAGGAGCCCGACACAGAGAGCGAGCTGGGGTGTCTTCACGCGATTCCTCGTTGCTGCCGTCCGTGAGCAGCCCGGACGCGGTCTCTGGCGGCGAAACCGGGCCCTCATTCTTGGCCCAAAGGGGTGCAAAAGCCAGTCCGGCCAGGCCGCGCCGTTCCCGAGTCAGACCGGTCCCGGCCCTCGAAGGTTGGCTCGCGCGGCAAGGGGACCCCGCGCCACCCGGTGTAGATTGGGGCATGCACGATCCGAGGGTCCCGGAGACGCTCGAGGGCTGGAGCGTCCTGCACCAGATGTTCCGCCTCCGCTGGCCGGAGTGGCAGGCGCTGCCCGCGCAGGACCGCAGCGCGCGCGCCGCGCGGGCGGCCGCGACGCTCGCCGGCATGCAGAGGACGGAGGAGGGGACGAGCGTTCCGGTGGCGCTGCTCGGCCACAAGGGCGACCTGATGCTGGTGCACTTCCGGCGCGGCTTCGAGGAGCTGCAGGCGGCCGAGCTGGCTTTGGCGCGCCTGGACCTGGCGCCCTTCCTCGAGCCGACGAGCTCTTTCGTGTCGATCGTCGAGCTGGGCATGTACGAGATGACCGCGCAGATCCACAAGCGTCTCGCCGACCGCAGCCTCGAGCCGGGCTCCGACGAGTTCGAGCGTGCTTTCGACGCCGAGCTGGACGAGCAGCGCCGGCGCGTCGCCCGGCGCCTCTTCCTCGAGGTGCCGCGGCGCCGGCACGTCTGCTTCTACCCCATGAACAAGCGTCGCGGCGAGCGGAAGAACTGGTACGCGGAGCCGGTCGAGGACCGCGCGCGCATGATGCTCGAGCACGGCAAGATCGGACGGCACTATGCCGGCCAGGTCACCCAGGTGATCTCGGGCTCGATCGGCTTCGACGACTGGGAGTGGGGGGTCGACCTCTTCGCCGACGACCCGGTCGTCTTCAAGAAGCTCATCTACGAGATGCGCTTCGACGAGGCGAGCGCCTGGTACGCGGAGTTCGGTCCGTTCTACGTGGGTCTGCAGTTCTCGCCCGCCGAGCTGCCGAGCTACCTGCAAGGTGCAGTGCCGGCCTTCCGGCCCGACCAGGCCGGGAAGGACCCGGGCGGTAAGTAGCCCGGGCGGCGAGCCGCTAGGGGCGTTCCAGATACGAGCGGGCGCCCAGGTAGTGGCGCTGGTAGTACCCATCCGCGAGGGCGTCGATGCGCACCACCTCGCCGCTGCTGGGGGAGTGGATGAAGCGCCCCTCGCCCAGGTAGAGGCCCACGTGCGTGGGCTTCCTCCGGCTCTCGGTGGCGAAGAAGACGAGGTCCGCCTGCTGGAGCGCCCGCGGGGAAACGGGCTCGCCGGCCGCGAACTGCTCCCTCGCCGCGCGTGGCAGATCGAGGCCGTTCAGCCGATAAGCGGCCACGGTGAGACCGCTGCAGTCGAGCCCGGTCTCGGGCGAGGTGCCTCCCCAGCGGTAGGGCCGCCCGAGGAAGCTCATGGCCGAACGCGCGACGTCGGCGCGGAGCTGACGCTCGCCGCGAGCGAAGCGGGGCTCCGGGGCCACGACGTAGTAGTCGTCGATCACGTGATCGGCGGCGAGCGCCTGGGCGCGCGCGAGCGCCTTCTCCCGGGACGCGAAGCTCCCGAAACGGACCCGATTGAGCCCGTCCTCCGCCACGAAGTAGAAGGCCTCGAGACCGTGGCGCCTGAGCGACTCGACCAGACGCAGCGCGTGGTCGGCCTCCGAGAACGCCCCCACCTGGACCGTGAAGTCGATCCGCGGCAGCTCGCGGGGAGGGAGGGAAGGCGCCAGGCGCGGGGCCCGCGCGGCGCAGGCGGCCAGTAACAGCAGGCAGACCGAGGCCGGAAGGATCCGCCACGAGGCCATGGCCTCGCATTGTAGCGTCGGCGTTGCCGAGGCGCCCCGCGCCAGCGGGAGGACTACGGCTGGAACATCGTGGACACCTCAGCGCGCGCCGCTCGCCCGGCGCCAGGCAGCGATCGCCGCGTCCATGCGCTGATCGATCTCCTCCACCACCCGGCATCGCGCCGGATCCGCCTCGAACCAGTCGAGGGTCATGCGGGCGCCCTGGTGGAAGGGGATGGTCGCAGCGTAACCTGGCACGAAGCGCTTGATCTTGGCGTTGTCGAAGACCGCGCTCCAGGACTTGTCCCCCAGCAAGGTGCCTCGCCAGCGCTCGTCGAAATCGGCCAGGAACTCGGACGGGATGTGGACGAGGCGCGGCTCGACGCCGGCGGCGTGGGCGATGGTCGTGTAGATCTCGTCCCAGGTCAGGACCTCGTCGGAGGTGATGTGGAAAGCGTGGCCGAGCGTCGCCTCGTTCCCGAGCAGGCCGCAGAAGCCCTTCGCGAAGTCCCGGGCGTGGGTGACGGTCCAGAGCGAGCTGCCGTCGCCGTGGACGATGACCTCGCCGCCGCGCCGCATGCGCGTCACCAGGGTGAGGTCGTCCCAGCCGCCGATCGCGATCGGCCACACGCTCGCGTAGGTGAGCGAGGGCCGCACGATCACCATCGGGAAGTCCCGCCCGCGCCAGAGGGCCGTGAGCCGCTCCTCGCAGGCGATCTTGCTCTGCGAGTACGCCCAGACCGGGTTCTTGAGCGGGGCCGACTCCGTCGCCTTGTGCTGCATCGGCTTGCGATAGGCGGAGGCCGAGCTGACGAAGAGGTACTGCCGCGTGCGCCCGGAGAAGAGCGCGAAGGCGCGCTCGACGTCCTCGGGGGTGAAGGCGATGAAGTCCGCGACGGCATCGAAGCGCAGACCGGCAAGGGCCGCCTCCGCCTCCCCGGTCCGGGTGAGGTCCGCGACCAGGGTCCGCGCTCCCGGTGTCACCGCCGCACGCCGGCCGCGGTTGAGGACGAAAACCTCCATCCCCCGCTCCAGGCACGAATGGACGCAAGCGGTGCTGATGTTGCCGCTGCCACCTACGAAGAGCACCTTCATGTCTCGCCTCCGTTCGCGACGGCCGGTCGCCGGTTGCGTCTCCGGCTCTCAAGGAATCCGTCAGCCGGCGGCCGGAGTCAAGTCAGCCGCGCTCTTGCGCCGGCGGCCCGCGCTGCCGGTATCATGGTCCCGGCTCGCAAGAGGGGGCCGTCTCCCTGAAAGGTCGATCCCGTGGACCTCGCGACGCTCTTTGCCCGCCACCTGGAGCGGCTGCAGGCCGCGACCGAGAGGACGCTCGCCGCGACGGGCCACGACGAGCTGGTCGTGTCGAGCGGCGCCGCGCTCGGCTACTTCGCCGACGACCAGGACGCGCCCTTTCGCCCCGTGCCGCACTTCGCGCACTGGTGTCCGCTCGGCGGTCCGCATCACCTCCTGCGGGTCGCGCCCGGGCGCCGGCCGCGGCTCCTGCGCCACGCGCCCCCGGACTACTGGTACGAGCAGGGCGGCGTGACGGACCCCTTCTGGCTCCCCGGCTTCGAGCTCGAGGAGGTGGCGAGCGTCGACGCCGCCTGGAAGGCGCTGGGGCCCGCGCCACGCGCCGCCTACGTCGGCAACGAGGTCGAGCGCGCGGTGGCAGCGGGGCTGGCGCCGAACCCCGCCTCGCTGGTCGCCCGGCTCGACTGGGTGCGCAGCTACAAGGACGACTACGAGGTCGCCTGCATCGAGGAGGCGACCCGGCGAGGGGCCCGCGCGCACCGCGCCGCCCGCGAGGCCTTCGCCGCGGGCGAGTCCGAGCTCGGCATCCACCAGGCCTTCCTGGTGGGTGGCGAGACGACCGAGGCGGCGCTTCCCTATCCCACGATCGTGGCGCTCGACGAGAAGGCCGCGACCCTGCACTACGAGACGAAGCGGCGAGCGCGCGGCGGGCGCGTGCTCCTGCTCGATGCCGGGGTCGCGAGCCGCGGCTACGCCTGCGACATCACCCGCACGACACCTGCCCCCGGCTGCGATCCCCACTTCGTCGGAATCGTCTGGCTGGTCGACGCCCTCGAGCGCGAGCTGGCGCTGGCGGCGACGCCCGGTCGCCCCTACCTGGAGGTGCACCTCGAGGCGCACCGGGGTGTCGCGCGCGTGCTCGCGGAGACCGGCATCCTGCGCGTGAGCGCCGAGGAGGCTTACGACAAGGGCCTGACGCGCGCCTTCTTCCCCCACGGCGTCGGACACCATCTCGGCCTCCAGGTGCACGACGTGGCCGGGCAGCAGGCGGACGAGACGGGCAGCCCGGCTCCACCCCCGCCGGAGCACCCCTATCTGCGCAACACGCGGCGGATCGAGCCGGGACAGGTGTTCACGATCGAGCCGGGCATCTACTTCATCCCCATGCTGCTCGCTCCCCTGCGCGCAGGGCCGCTCGCGGGCGCCGTCGACTGGACGCTGGTCGACGCCCTGACGCCACTCGGCGGAGTGCGGGTCGAGGACAACCTGCTCGTGACCGCGACGGGCCCGCGCAACCTCACCCGCGAGGCGCTCGCCGACTGAGACCCGGCCTACCGAGGCCGGCCGAACCGCGGCGCGGCCGGGCGACGGCTCAGGAGAGGGCCTTCCTGAGCTCGGCCACCAGTTCCTCGGGTCTCCAGGCGTTGCCGCGGAAGAGTCGCCTCAGCTTCCCGTCGGGGCCCACCACGGCCGTGCGCAGGTTGTGGACGAAGGACCGGCTCTGCTCGGAATACTCGAGCTCGAGCGCCCCGCCCAGGTCTTCGATCGCGGCCGGCTCGCCGGTCGCGAGCATCCAGTGCGCGAAGGGCGGGCGGGCCCGCTGGAACGGGGCGCCGTAACGCCGCAACCGCTCCGGCGTGTCGTGCCCGGGATCGAAGCTGACGCTGAGGAGACGCGTCCTTCGGAAGAGCGCGGGCTCGGCGAGCAGCAGCGACTGAGCCCGCTGGAAGTTACGCATCAGGAGCGGGCAGTAGTCCGGCAGCGGGCAGCGCGTGTAGAGGAAGGTGACGGCGTAGGCCTTCCCCTGCAGGGAAGAGAGTCGGAACGCGCGGCCGTCCTGATCGACGAGCCTGACGGAGGGAAGCACCTCGCCTGGCTGCGCGGGACGCGGCCGGGGCCGGGACGCAGCGGCCGGAGGCGGAGCTCCCTTGCGCACCACCTCCAGGTCCTCCAGCCAGTAGCGCGAGTCGCGCGAGACGAGGTTCGCCTTCACCTCGTCCCCTGCGCCCACCACCTCGAGCCGAGCCGCGTCCTTCTCGGGTACGACGAAGGGCATGGTCATGGCGGGCATGAAGCCGGGGATGTCGTGGTGGGCGATGGTCACGGTCCGCTGGTCACGGTCGACCGCGACCACCGTCCCCGACAGGGCGTAGCGCGAGTCGCCGGCCGGTGGCGCCGGGCGCGTGCAGGCGGGCGCGAGCGCTACCAGGAGCAGGAACGGGCCGAGCCGGCACGGGCCCTTCACGCGACACCCCCGCGACCGTGGGCGAGGGCCCGCACCATCCAGACCGTCACCACCACGGCCAGGGCGAGGCAGGCCAGGAACACCCCGAAGGGTCCCCATTGGGCGACGACCCAGGAGGGAGGCTCGATACCGGCGCCGCGGAGCGCGATCCTCCGGACCTCGTCACGCAGCAGCAGCATCGCGGCGAGGGTCACCAGCAGCAGGACGCCGAGCGTGCCCGTGGCCCGGGACCGGTCGCGGGCCCCGAGGGCGAGCAGCGCCGCGCCCGCGACGGCGACGCCGAGCAGGATCGCCACGACCAGGAGCCCCATCGCGTGCCGATCGGCACCCGCCAGGCGCACCAGGGTCTCCCGGGGCAGCGAGATCAGGAACAGCATCCCCACGAACACGTTGACGGCACTCGCGAGCCCGAACAGGGTGATACCCCGGCACATCGCCCAGGCAGCGAAGACGGGATCCCGGCCGCGGCGCAGAACGCCCAGCAGCGCGACCGCGAGCCCGGCGACGGCGACCGCGCCGAGGAGCACGTGCAGGTAGCGCGGCCAGAAGCTCGGGTCGCCGAGGTTCAGGGTGAGGCCCCGCGGATCCGCGCGGTAGGCGCCCAGGAACGTCTCGGGCCGCAGGCTGCGGGTCGCGTTCGTGACCTGCAGGAAGGCGACCGCGGCGAAGAGGAGCGCCACCGCCGACGCGACCCAGCGACCCGCGCGGCCCAGCTGCTCGGAGCGGAACGCGAGCAGGTAGGCGGCGGAGTAGGCCAGGATCACGAGCAGGACCACCGCCAGCCAGAACCAGGCCATCAGGATCGAGGCCGTGAAGAAGACGCGCCCGTAGAGGAGCTGCACGAACAGGAGGGGCGCGACGCCGAGGGTGACGGTGGCGGCGATCGCCACCGGCAGCGCCTGGGCCAGGAAGCGCAGCGCCTGGGCACGCTCCGGCGCGTCCGTGGCGCGGCGCGAGAAGCCCCAGTGCAGGGCCAGGACCGAGCCGCCCAGGACGAGGTTCATGGCGAGCACGTGGAGGAAGAAGGTGACCTGCAGCAGGGCCGCGACCAGGCCGGGGGGCGCCGGTTGCGCGAGCGGGTCCAGGAGCGGCACGACCGGGGTCATCGAGTCACCTCCGCATCCGTGGGCGAGCCCGAGGCGGCGAGGTCCGCCAGGTAGGCCGCCAGGGCCCGGCGCTCGCCGTCGCTGCCCGAGAAGGGCGGCATCTCCTCGCGCAGCTGGGGCAGGCGACCGATCACGTCGTAGAGCTCCCCTGCCGAGCGGCCCCGCAGACGAGGGCCGATCGGCCAGGGAGCCTCCGGCCCATGGCAGGCCGCGCAGTGCTCCTCGAAGACCGCGATCCCGGCCGACGGCGAGACGGGCGCCTCGAGTCCGGCATGCGCATCGCCTCCCAGCCGGGCCAGGTAGAGCGCGAGCGCGTGCTTCTCCGCCGCGCTGCCCGCGAAGGGCGGCATGCGCCGGCCCAGCCAGCCGGCGACCCGCAACTCCGGGTCGGCCCAGGACGTCGGCCGCCCGTCCGCCCCCAGCGGGCGCGCGGCGCCGTCGAGGACGGCGGTGATCGCCGCCACCGTTCTGCCTTGGACGAGACCGCGGATCCCAAGGTGTCCGGCCTCGGTATGGCAGGCGGTGCACTCGGCGGTGAAAAGGGTGCGGCCGACCTCGGCCTCCAGGGCCAGCTTCTGCTCCGCCGGGAGCCGCTCGAAGGTCGGGTCGCCGGGTCGGTACGCCGCGGGCAAGGCGAGCCAGGGGGAACTCGCCACGAGACCACGGCGGTCCAGCGCGTCGAGAGCGAACGGGTCCGGGGCGGGTGCGGGCGCGCCGGGTGCCGCGGGCACGCGCACGCCGTTCACGAACATGTAGCGATCGATCACCCAGGGCTTGCGCAGCCCCTCGCGAATCCATTCGCTGCCGCCGATCGAGACGAGACCGAGCGCCAGCAGGGCCGAGGCCTCGAGCCTTCCGTACCGCCGTGGGCGCAGCGCCGCGAGCAGCAGCGAGGCCACGACCAGGGCTGCGGTCGCGGCGAGTGTCGTCCTCGCCGCGCCGCGGACGATCGGTTGTCCGGCGCTCGTCGCGACCAGCAGCGCCTGGACGAGGGCGAGCGGCGAGCCGCTCCGAGCCCCGAGCGTCTCCGCCACGGCGACGCCTGCCCGCTCCGCCGCGCTCAGGAACCACAGGAGGGCGAGCGGCACGACCAGCGCCGCCGGCGCGATCCAGCGCGTGGCCGTCCAGCGGGCGACCCGGGCCTTGAGCGCGCTATCCCGCAGGAACGCGGCGGCGAAGAGCACGTAGAGGCCGGTGAGCCCGGCGGCACCCGCCGCGCGGAGGACCACCATCGGTGCGAAGGTCGGGTTGAAGAAGCCGTCCGCGAACTGCCGGCTGACCGGCCAGCGGCCGGAGGTCAGCATGAAGGAGAGGATCCCCGTGATCACGATGAGGCTCGCGAGCGCCGCGGCGAAGTAGATCCAGCCGACCGCGAGGTGCCTCTTCGCGTCGAGGCGGTCCCAACCGTGGTAGTAGACGATCGCCGCCGCCACCTCGAGCGCGAAGAGGGCCCACTCGATCGCCCAGGCCCAGACGAAGGTCGTGACGAGCGCGCTGGTCGCCTGCGGCTGGACCAGGCCGATCGTGAACCAGATGCCGACGCCGGTGAGGGCGCCGAGCACGAGCGTCACCAGCACGAACCCGCGGCTGAGCGCGCGAACGAAGCCGAGCAGGGCCTGGTCGCTCCCGGCGCGGGCCTTGCGCTCCGCCAGCACCAGGAAGAGCCCGCCGCCGACCGCGAAATGGGACACGAACACGTGCACGATCCCGACCGCCGCGATCAGCAGGCCGGGGGCGGCGAGCGCCCAGACCGGGTAGTTCATGGCGACCTCCTCAACTCCTCGCGGCCCACTCGCGCCAGCGCTCGGTCCAGCGCTCGGGCTCCTTCTTCCAGGCCGCGAAGTCCGCGGGACCCATCGCGTCCCGGGAGAGATGACGCAGCAGCCGGACGAGCTCGAAGCGCTCGTCACCCTTCCCCGCGGCCAGCCGCTCGGCGATCCGCCGCGTCGTGGAGGCATCACGCCACCCGTGCGTGACCAGGCCGTCGACCAGGCTCGCCGCGCAGGCACGGTCGCTCGTCTCGAGGAGCACCGCCAGGACTTCCGCCGCGTACGGGCCCGGACCCAGCTTCTCGATGGCGGAGGCGGCCGCACGCCGGACGCGCGGCTCCGCCCGCCGCAGCGGCTCCAGCAGGACGCCCACCTCGCGCGCATCGTCGGTCGCGCCCAGGGCGGCGATCGCGGCCTCCACCGTCTCGAGGTCGGAGGACGTGACGGCGGCGCGCAGGACCGGCCGTCCCTGCTTCGGCCAGTGCCGCGCCAGCCCGTCGAGCGCGATCAGCCGTTCGGCGCGGACGGCGCTGGTCGCGCGCTCGAGCAGCACGTCGCGCGCGGCAGCGTCCGGCCAGCCGGCGAGCACTTGAAGGGCGCGCAGGTTGCCGCTGCGCGCGAGCCGCACGAGCCCGTCCCGCGCCGGAGTGGCGCCCGTCTCGAGGATCGCGTCCACGAGGCTGTCGGTGGCGACGGCCTGCTCCACGGCCGGGGCGGGATCGGTGGCGAGGAACTCGACCAGCACCGGCACGGCGCGCGCGCCGCCGGCGCGACCGAGCGCGCGGAACAGCCGGGGGCGCCACTCCGGCTTCGTGCGACCCCGCAGCAGGGCGACGAACACCTCGAAGCTCTCGGAACGGGCGGCCCGCACCAGGGCGTCGAAAGCGGCCTGCTGGCCCTTCCCCGCCAGCTCGTGGAGAGCGGCGAGCGCTCCGGGGTCGCCCGTGCGGGCGAGGGCGCGAGCCGCCAGCGCCCGCCTCTCACCGTCCCGCCCGCGCAGGACCAGCAGGAGCGCGTCCACCGCCTCGCCGTCGGTGAAACCCCCCAGCCCCTCGATCGCCCCCCGCGCCACCGCGTCGTCCTTGTCTTTGGCGGCCCGCAGCAGCGCCGGCAGCGCCGGCCGGTGGCCGATCGCTCCCAGGTAGACGGCGGCGCGGTGCCGGATGCCGTTCGGCACGCCCCCGTCGGCCAGCAGCTCGAGAGCGTGCCCCGCCAGCTCGCTGCTGCGGGTGTCCGTGAGCAGCGCGAGTCCGGTGGCGAGCAGCTCTCCCTGTCGTAGGGACCCGCAGGCGCGCGCCAGGGCAGGCCCTGCCGCGACGCCCTCCCGGGCAGCCAGCCAGTGAGCGGCGAAGACGCGCGTCACCAGGTTCGTGTCCGCCGACTCGAGGGTTCGTGCGAGGCCCAGAGGCTCGATCCGGACGAGCTCGGTCCGGGCGACGTGAAAGGAGCGCTCGCTGCCGGACGGCCGCGTGAACCACGCTGTCAGGCGGAAGCGTTCCTTGCCGTTCGCGGTCGCCACCGCGATCTCCGGCAGGACGACGCGGACGCTCGCCAGGCTCTCGGGCTTGAGCCAGCTGCCCTCGTCGAGGGTGAGGCGGACGGGCGTCCGGCCGCCCGCCGGGAGACGTCCGAAGTCCCGGGGCTCGCCCGCCCTCCCCTGCGCCCCCGTCGCCCGCTGCGTGATCGACAGGGTGACGCGACCTCCCTGCCGGCAGAAGCGACTGCCGTCCGTGAAGATCCGGACGTAGTTCGAGAAAGGGTACTCGAAGGTCCACTCGCCGAGCGCGTCGAAGGAGCCGTCGCCGAAGGATAGGGGGCGTCCGGCATTCTGCCCTCGGAAGTAGCCGACGCCCTCGGTGCCCGAGCCGTCCGCGTTCGATTCGATCAGGAAGAGATCGTCGCCCAGCACGAGCGGGTAGCGTGTCGCGTTCGCGAGCACGACGTCGAGCTGCCAGCGCTGGTAGGTGGAATAGGACAGGCCGAAGTACTCGGTGTGCGACTCCGGCGTCGCGCTGCCGGCGAGGCGGAGACCCGCGGAAAGCTCCGCCTGCAGACGTTCGGGCGTCACCGCCGGGCCGTGCGTCGTCCGCCGCGCCGCCCAGGCCGTGAGCCTGGGCAGGGCGAGCCCGACCGCGAACGCGAAGACCAGCAGACCGACGACCCCGAGCCCCGCGGCGAACGCGACAAACGGCTTCGACGCCCTCATGGCTTCCTCCTGGTGTCTCGTAGGTCGGCTCGGGCCGGGATCAGGGGCCGGATCGCCGGGAGTATGCCTCCATTCGCCGCCGCCCGGCACCGGCATTCGGAATGCTCCCCCCGCGGGCGGGGCCGCGCCACCTCCCGCCCCTCTCTCCCAGCTGATAGGATCGGCTTTCCGTCTCGCGCAAATGGGGAGCACATGGAGCTGATCCGCTGGTTCGTCGACTTCTTCCTGCACCTCGACCGGCATCTGGCCGAGGTGATCCGGAGCTACGGCGTCTGGACCTACGCCCTGCTGTTCCTGACCGTGTTCCTGGAGACGGGTCTGGTCGTGACCCCCTTCCTGCCCGGCGACTCGCTCCTCTTCGCGGCCGGCAGCTTCGCCGCGATCGAGGCCGCGGGCGGCGCGCGGGTGCTCGACATCGGCTGGCTCTTCGCTCTGCTGAGCGTCGCCGCGATCCTCGGCGACACGGCCAACTACGCGATCGGGCACTACCTGGGCCCGAAGGTCTTCCACTACCCGAGGTCGCGCTTCTTCAACCCGGAGCACCTGCGGCGGACGCACGCCTTCTACGAGAGGTACGGGGGCAAGACGATCATCATCGCCCGCTTCGTGCCGATCGTCCGCACCTTCGCGCCCTTCGTGGCGGGCATCGGCGCCATGAGCTACCTGCGCTTCCTCGCCTACAACGTCGTGGGGGGCCTCGCCTGGGTGGCGATCTGCCTCTTCTCCGGCTACTTCTTCGGCAACCTGCCCTTCGTGCGCAAGAACTTCAGCGTGGTGATCCTGGTGATCATCCTGATCTCGGTGATGCCGGCCCTGGTCGAGTACCTGCGGCACCGCCGCCGGGCGCGCCGGGCGCTCGCCGCGTGAAGCGGCGCCGCCTTGACTCCCCGTCGCGGCGGGCGCGATGATGCCGCGCGAGATGGAGCCCCTCAAGATCGGCGTCAGTGGCGTGCGCGGTGTCGTCGGCCAGACGCTCACGCCGGGGCTGGTGGTGCGTTTCGCGGAGGCCTTCGGGCGCTACCTGGACGGGGGGCGGGTGCTCGTCTGCCGGGATCCACAGCCGTGGAGGCGAACATGTCCGATCCGTTGAGCCGCCGCTCGTTCCTGGAGACGAGCGCGACCACGGCGGCCGCCGCGGTCGTCTCGCGTCACGCGCTGGGGGCGCCCAGGTCGGTCCCGCCCAGCGAACGCATCAACGTGGGCTACGTCGGCCTCGGCACCCAGGGCCTGCGCCAGCTGATGCCCGCCCTGGAGCGAAAGGACCTCCGGATCGCGGCCGTCTGCGACCCCAACACCCGAGGCAACGACTACGTCGAGTGGTTCAAGAACGAGCTCAAGGACAAGGTGCGCGCCTTCCTGAGCGATCCCAGCTGGGCCGAAGGCGTCAGCTCCTGCCCTTGCGGGCGTGAGGTCGGCCGGGAGCTGGTCGACCGCCACTACGGCGCGAGCCCCGGTGGAGGCTGCCACGCCTACAGCGACTTCCGGGAGATGCTCGCCAAGGAGCGCGGCCTCGACGCCGTCTACATCATGACCCCCGATCACCTGCACGCCACCGTGGCGCTGGCGGCGATGAAGGCGGGCAAGCACGTGATCACCCACAAGCCGCTCGGCAACGTGCTGCACGAGATGCGGCTGGTGGTGGCGAAGGCGCGAGAGAGCGGCCTCGCGACCCAGATGTTCTGCGCCGCTTCTCAGCAGTCGACGGCGGATCTCTGCGAGTGGATCTGGGCCGGCGCCATCGGGCCCGTGCGGGAGGTGCACAACTGGTCGACGCGGCCCTTCTGGCCCCAGGGCATGACCCACCTGCCGCTCGAGACGCCCCCGGTGCCCGAGGGCCTCGACTGGGACCTCTGGCTGGGGCCGGTTCCGCACCGCCCCTACCACCCCGCCTACCGCAACGCCGTCTTCCGCGGCTGGTACGACTTCGGCACCGGCGCCCTCGGGGACATGGGGCACTACAGCTTCTACCAGATCTTCAAGATCCTGAAGCTCGGCGCACCGCTCGCGGTCGAGGCGAGCCGGAGCCAGTACTGGAGGATCGAGGACGACCTGCTCTGGAGGCGGCAGCCCACTGACATCGCCTACCCGCGGGCTTCGCTGACTCGTTGGGAGTTCCCCGAGCGCGAGGCCATGCCTCCGGTCTCGCTTCACTGGTACGACGGCGGCCTGCGGCCTCCCAAGCCGGCGGAGCTCGAGGCGGACGGCGAGGCGATGCCCGAGGAGGGCCTGCTGTTCGTGGGCGAGCGCGGCAAGATCCTGGCCGGCTTCCAGGGCGAGGAGCCCCGACTGATCCCGCGGCACCGCATGGAGAGCTTCCAGCCGCCGGCGAAGACGTTGCCGCGACCGGTCGACGAGCTCGAGCAGTGGGTGCGCGCATGCCGCGGCGTCGCTCCATCGGATGCGAGCTTCCCGAACGTCTCCGCGATCAGCGAGACGATCCTGATCGGGACGATCGCCCTGCGCGTCCCGAAGAAGCTGCGCTGGGACACCGCGAGCGGACGTTTCCCGGACGCACCCGAGGCCGACAGCCTGATGGCGCGGCCGCAGTACCGGCCCGACTGGGAGCTGTAGAGCCTCAGACACCGTACTGGATCCGCTATCATCCCTGCGGCCGAGACCGCAGCCGCGCGGCCCTCGATCCGACTGGAGGCCTGATGCACGCGCATCGTCTCCTGTGTCTCGTCCCGGCTTCGTGGCTGCCGATCCTGGCGGCCGCCCGGGCGGCGTCGGGCGGTCGCGGCCCATGCCGCTACTGGAGATCGCGGCCAGGGTGGACGCGGTACTTGTGCAGCGCAGCCACGAAGCGCTTGTAGTCGCGGTCCGGGAGGTTCAGTCGGCGGGCCAGCTCCGCGAGGTTGTTGCCGCAGGCCCCGAACCGCTCGCGCAGCAGCTCCCGCAGCTCGCACCGGTTGAGGTCGCGCTCCAGGAACGCCTGCCAGGCGCTGGTCCAGAAGGAGGTCCCGGCGTCGAGGGCGGCGCCCACGCGGGTCAGGGCCGGCGAGGCGCCCGGGCCTTCGGGCTCAGCGCAACGCGTCAGCAGCTGGGCGACCTCACGGCCAACCCGCTCGCCGCCGGGCTGGACGCCGACGCGCTTCAGAACGTTGATCAGCTCGCGCACGTTACCGGGCCAGTCGTGCGCCATCACGACCTCCCAGAAGCCGGGATCGGGCGTCTTGCCGCGCAGGAAGCGCTCGTGCTCGAGCACCAGCGCGCGCAGATCCTCGCGTCGTTCGCGCAACGGCGGGATCCGGATGGTCAGCACGTTGAGACGGTAGTAGAGGTCCTCGCGGAAGCGCTGGCGGGCGACCTCCTCGGTCAGCACCCTGTTCGTGGCGGCGACCAAGCGCACGTCGGCGGTGCGCTCCAGGGTGTCTCCGACCCTCCGGTAGCGCTTGGTGTCGAGGAAACGCAGCAGCTTCGATTGGACCGCCAACGGCACCTCCGCCACCTCGTCCAGGAACAGGGTGCCGGCGAACGCGGCGTCCACCAGTCCCTTCTTGTCGCGATCGGCGTTGGTGAAGGCGCCGCGCAGGTGGCCGAACAGCTCGCTCTCGAACAAACCCTCGGGGATCGCCGGCGTGTCGACCACGATCAGCTCGCCCCCGCGGCCCGAGAAACGGTGGATCAGCTGGGCGATATGGCTCTTGCCGACACCGGTCTCGCCCAGCACCAGCACCGGGTCGTCCTCGACTGCGTACGCGAGGGCGAGGCGCCGGATCCGCTCGGCTTCGAGGCTCGGGCCGGTGATTCCGCCGGCGCCCTCCTCCATACCGCGCAGCTCGGCGAGCAGGGCGCGCAGGGCCTCGCTGCTCTCCCTGTAGAACGCCAGGTCGGCTGGCTCGAAGCGGTCGTTGCCGCTGTCGACGTACAGCACCAGGTCGTCGTCGACCGGATGCACGTAAAGGCTGCGCGCGCACAGGAAGCGCGCCGAGCGCGGAAAGCCCAGCTCGCTCGAGCTGATCACCACGTCCGAACACGACTGCCCCTCGCCACTGGCCAGTACCTGCTGGAGGTGGGTCCTGGAGAAACCGTGGCCGGAGGCGACGGTGCGCCCCTCGATCCCGCGGCCGGCATGCCAGCGGATGCGACCGCCCCGCTCGACCAGCATCACCAGGCCGATCTCCTTCTGCCTGATCTTCTCGGCCAGCCGGGCCTTGAATGCTTCGATCACGCAGCCTCCAAAACCGCCCGTGTGATCCGATGTCGCAGCTCCTCGTCGCTGGGACGAGCACTCGGATCCTTGCTGAGCATGGCCTCGATCAAGCAGGAGAGCCCGGCGCCCAGCTCCGGCCGCAGGCGAACCGGCGGCAGCGCCGGCTCGTTGAGCACCAGCCGCAGCAGCTCGGCCGGCTCCTCGGCCCGAAACGGCCGCTGCAGCGTCAGCAGCTCGTAGGCCACGGCGCCCAACGAGAAGACGTCGCTCGCCGGCCTCGGCTCGCCGAGCTGGAGGCGCTCGGGAGCCAGGTAGCTGAGCGTGCCGAGGATCTCACCTTTCTGGGTCAGGGTGGTCATGGTGTCGGCCTTGGCAAGGCCGAAGTCGAGCAGCTTGGGGCGCTGGTCGTCGCCCGAGCCGACCACGATCACGTTGGCTGGCGTGATGTCGCGGTGGATCACGCCATGCGCGTGGATCACGGCTGCTGCGTCGAACAGCCGACGCAGCAGCTCGAGGCAGCGGTGCACGGGCAGGACCTGGCCGGCGGCGGCCGCCTCGGCGATCATCGCGGCCAAAGTCTGGCCGTCCAGATATTCCATGACGATGTACAGGCGCCCGGCGTGCTCACCGCGGTCCAGGACCTTGACGATGCCGGGGTGGTCGAGCGCGTCGATGATCCGGCCCTCGTTGATGAAGCGCTGCCGCTGGGTCTGGTCTCCCGAGAGCTCGTCCCGGATCACCTTGAGCGCGACGACGCGGCCGGGCTGGGTCACGCTGGTGGCGCGGTACACGATGCCCATGCCGCCGCTCGTGATCTCGCGCTCGATCCGATAGCCTCCCACGAAGCTGCGCTTCTTCCAGAACGCCAGCAGGTAGAGGTAGCGGCGGAACAGGACCAGGGTCAGCCCCAGCACCAGGCCGGTCACCGCCACCAGCAGGCCGGCCAGCAGCCGCGTGCGCGTCAGCGCCAGGCGGCGGATCTGGTCGTTCTTCTCGAGCAGCTCGATCCGTCGCTGTCGCGCCTGTGCGTCGTACCTCTCCTGGAGCTCGGCCAGCTTCTTGTTCCTCTGCTCGTCGAGCATCGCCGCGCGGACTTCGCTGTAGCGCACCTCGCTCTGATAGGCGTGCTTCCAGTCGCCCATCGCCTCGTAGACCCGCGCTGCCAGCCGGTGAACGCCGTCCAGGATCTCGTTGGACTTCGCCTCCTGCCCGATGGCGCGCGCCTTGCGAAGGTCGTCGAGCGCTTGCCGATGCCGGCCCTGGAGCAGGTGGACCTCGGCCAGGTTGTGCAGCGTGCCGGCGAGCTCGGTAGTCTCGCCGATCTCCTGCTTCAAACGCAGCACCTCCCGGTACTCTCGCAACGCGTCGTGGTAGCGCCCGCGCTTCTTGTAGACGATGCCCATGTTGTTGCGGGCGTCCGCTTCGATCGACTTCGAGCCAACCTTGACGGCCAGGTCGAGGGCCCGCCGGAAGCGGCCCAGGGCCTGATCGTCTTGATCGAGCTTCTCGTAGGTATTGCCGATGTTGTTGATGACCTTGGCCAGGCTGGGCGTCTCACCCAGCTGCTGGAACAGCGGCAGCGCCCGCTGATAGTACTCGCGGGCCTTCAGGTGATCGTTCAGCTCGCTGTAGATGTTGCCGATCGAGTTGAGGTTGTTCGCGATGCCGATCTTGCGGCCGAGCGTTTCCTCGATGCCGAGCGACTGCAGGCAGTAGCGCAAGGCCTCCTCGTACTCTCCGAGCTGGGCCGCCTGAACCCCCAGGTTGTTCGTGGCTGCCGCCATTCCCTTGGAGTCGCCCAGCTCCGTGTAGAGGGCGAGGGCGCGGCGGGT
The DNA here is from genome assembly GCA_963732935.1 of uncultured Acidobacteriota bacterium. GTDB lineage: Bacteria > Acidobacteriota > Vicinamibacteria > Fen-336 > Fen-336 > DATBSL01. The sequence goes on from CAVTBK010000001.1 coordinate 350,481, forward strand.
CAGCTCGTGCGCCTGCCAGAGCTTGCCCACGTCGGACAGCAGCATGCCCCAGTAGCCGAGAGCGTTCGCCTGGCTCTTGCGGTCGCCCAGCTCGACGAACAGCTGGTGGGCGCGCTCTATGTGCGGGATACCTTCGACGCTCCTCTCCTGGGCCGCCAGGGCGAGGGCCAGGTTCTTGTGCGCCAGGGCCTGGCCGGGCTGGTCGCCGTTGCGCTCGGCCTGCGCGAGCGCCTGCGTCGCGAACGTCTCCGCCCGCCGTCCGTCCCGATGCCGGGCCAGCGCCGCCAGCTGGTTGAGGATGCCGACCCGCTCGGCCTCGCTGGCCGTGGCCAGCCGGCTCTCCAGCTCGGCCTCTCGCTCGCGAGGGGGAGCTGTTGCGACGGCCGAGATCGCCACGAACGTCAGGACCACCGCCAGCAGACCGCCGAGCATTCCCGCTTTTCTCACCTGGACCTCGCGTGCCGGAAACCTTCTAGCCCACCCGGCACGCTTTCTCAAGTTCCGGCCGGGCCGATACCCGCCGAGGTAGCACGGCACCTCCGGCGGTATCGCCGAGGCCGCCGCGCCGCCGGAAGCCGATGTCGGCGCATGCCGACAGGGCTCGGAAGCCCTGGCACGTCTCCTGCTGTGACCGGCTGCGTCGTCGGACCGCGGTGCGGAGGAGAAGGGCCCACCGCGTGGGCCGGCAATGGACCAGGAGGGAGCGGATGCGCCCGACTATCGGACTGACCCAGGCCGCGGTGCTGTTCTCGGCAATGTCGATCGGCTTCGGCTGCGCGGCTCGCAGCACGTTGCTGGCCCACCAGCAGGCGCCGATGGATCTCACGCCGCACACGGCGGTGCTTGTCGAGGTCGGCTCGGCGGTCGCCGACGAGGACATCGAGCAGGAGATCATCAAGCTGCGGGGAGCGCTGCTGAGCCAGCTCACGCTGGCCGCGCAATACCGGACCGTCGCGCTCGCCGAGACCGCGCAGACGCCGCCGGCCGACGCCCTGTTGGTGAGCGTCACGGTCACCAAGCTGCGCCGGGTGAGCTCGGCCGGCCGGTTCTGGGGCGGGGCGCTGGCGGGCCGGGCGTCACTCACTGCCGACGTCCGGATCACCCGCAGCGCGGACGGACAGCAGCTGGGCCTCTACACCGTGACCGGCGAGTCCGGAGGCTCGGGCTTATCGGGCGGGACCGATGACGCGATCAACAAGACCGCGATCGCGATCGCCTCCCTGCTGCGCAAGAGCCCGCCGCCGGCGGCGTCCGCGAGCGCCGGCCGATGAAGCGGTGGAGATCAGCGATGCTGGCGACAACGACGTGGCTGCGGCGAGCAGCGGTACTGAGCGCGGCTCTGGCCTGCGCCTTCGCGTCGGGAACCGTCTCGGCGCAATCCGCGGACAACCCGCGCGCCGAAGACGAGGGGCCTGCCCTCTCTTCCGGCACGAGCATCGTGACGCTGGGCGGCAGCTTCAGCTACGAGCACAGGGAATACGGCCAGTCCGCCCAGATGAACTGGACGCTCGGCTACACCTATCTCGTGACCGACAACCTCGGCCTGTCGGCGGGCATCAGCACCCACACGGAGTGGGAGGACTACACCGACACCACGACCTGGGGTGAGCTGGAGGCGAATCCGATCCTCTTTTTCGGGCACGGCCGGCTGCGACCCTACCTTGGCGCCCGGGTGGGACTGGGCTTCGGACGCGACGACAACCCGGTGTCGGTCGGCGGCGGGGCGGGTTTCATCTACCTGCTCGGCAGCAGGACACGGGGCGCGGGCGTCGGCGCGGAGGTTGGCTACCTGCTGGCGCGGGTCGATGACGAGACCCGGCACAACGTCGCAGTCGCCGTGGGCGTGAGCTTCTATCTCAAGTAGCCAGGGGACGCGCTTCCGTCCGAGACATGCGCCGGCGAGACGGCTGGGACCGTTCGTCGGCGCGAGACTACGAAGGTGGAGGCTCTGATGATCCGGGAGACGCACGTGTTCATCGAGGGTGGCGGCGACGATCGGTTGATGAGGCAGATCATCCAGGCCCTGCATCCCGATTTCCTGAGCCGGGCCGGCATGCGGCTGTTCCGGCACGACGTGCCGGAGTGGCCCTCGGAGCCCTTCGTGCACGCCGCGGTGACGTTGCGGGTCCGGCACGGAATTGCGCTCCGCACGGACAACTGCCTGCTTCAGGACGGCAGCGCGTTCGGGAAGAGGCTCTACCTCGTGATGGTGAAGGGCAGCTGACCGATCCCCGGGCGTTACCGGGTGCCTGACTGGCGTCGCCCCCTCGACATGGCGTCACCGCGTCGGGATCGAGCCCGGGGCCGGCCTGCGCCCTCCCGCTCATCTCGTCCGCGCGGCGTCTTCCGGACCGGCCCAGTCGAGGACGACCAGCGAGACGGCTTGGCGCGGCAGGGTGAAGTCCAGCCAGGCAGCGCCGGCGGAGACGCGAACCGTCTTCGGCTCCTCGACGACCGCCAGCGCCCCCGCAGCCTTCAGTTGCGCATACTGCTGCGAGTCGGGCGCCACCGGTCCGCCCATCCTCAGCCAGGCGGCGTAGGCGTTGCCGTGGGTCTCGTCGACGCGGTAGTGCGTGAGCTCGGCCGTGCCCACGTCGGCCGGCAGGCCCGAGCATTGGAGGTGGACATCGGCCGGGGGGCCTGCCAGGTCGTCGTCGTGGTAGTGCCAGACCAGGATCGCCAGGTGGCGCGCGTCGCGACTCGCCAGCGCCGAGACGTCCGGCGCGCCGCGAACGCCGTCCGACACGATCGTGTCCAGCGGCACTGCCGCCGAGCTCGTGACGGCGACCCGCTCTCCGGGCATCCGAGAGAACATCCGGAAGACGTTCAGCACCGGCAGCGCGACGCCGTTCGTCGCTAGGGCACGAAAGCCCGGGAAGTAGGGCTGGTCCTCGAACTCGAACGCCCAGGTGAGGGCGCCCTCCAGGTTCACGCCGTAGCGGGCCGCCAGGTCGTGGATGCGCGCGAACGCCGCAGCCGTGTAGCTCGAGTACATGGTCCCGTTGCGGTAGGCGAACTGCGGCCCCCGACAGGCCGCGCATCCCTCGGGGTCGGATTCCCCGATGACGACCGGCAGTCGCCGGGTCTCGGGGGACGCGACGATCGTTTCGAAACCGTTCGCGATCGTCTGCAACTGGGCCGCTATCCCCATCTGGACGTGATCCTCGACCACGGTCGGCGAGCCCTTGGCGTGAAAGGCCACGAAATCGAGAGGCGTCTCCTCGTGCCGGCAGTGCTCGATGAAGGCCGAGAGATAGCCGCGGTCGGAGCCTGCCATGTCCGGGCCGCCGACCCGCGCCGTGGGAAGCGCCCGACGCACGGCTTGGACGGTGACGTCATGGAGGCGGAAGAACTCGTCCCGGGTGCCCTGCCAGTAGCCGATGTTGGCCTCGTTCCAGGTCTCCCAGTACCAGCGTTCCACCTCGGGCCGCCCGTAGCGTTCGACGCAGTGCGCGACCCACCGCGTCACCAGCTCGGCCCACTTCCCATAGTCCTTCGGGGGGTAGGCCCATCCCGTGAACAGCTCGCCCGAGCCGGGACGCCAGTCGTGCTGGTACGGCTGCGGATGGACGGAGAGGGCCTCCGGCATGAAACCGATCTCGACGTACGGGCGAACGCCCCGCGCGCGGTAGGTGTCGAAGATCCGGTCCACGACGGTCCAGTCGTAGACGGGCCGCCCCTGGGCGTCCTCGGCATAGACGTTGCTGCTGCCCCACTTCAGCGCTGGCGTGCCGTCGCCCGTGGTCAGGAGATTGTGGGTCCGGAAGAAGACCTCTCCCGGCCGGAGCGCTCCGAGCTCCGCGAGCAGCGCCCGCCCATCCTTCATGTACGCGTAGTTGGGCTCGTCGGCGCCGAAGAAGCGCCAGATCGGACGCAGCTTGCCCTGGCTCCGGTCGGCGTCGACCCGAATGGTGACGGAGAAGGGCGGAGCTGCGGGCCCGGCTTCTTGCGCTCGGCCCGCTGCACCAGCGTGAGCACTCAACAGGAGCAGGACCGACGTCATGGTCGCCGCTTGCACCACAGCGCACCCCGCGCGCCCTGTTGCTGGCGGAGCCGCTGCCTCCGCCCGCGGCTGCCCGCCCAAGGCGCCTGCATGGTGACAGGTCCCCCACCACCTGCGCAATCGGTCTACCGGCGCCGGGCTGGGAGAGGGCGCGTGCGGATCGGCGATCCGAGCGCGCCGGCGGGCGAGGGGCGAGCGTGCCGCCTCGGGAAGCCACGGCAGGGAGGCGAGCTAGCGCAGCTCGATGACCTTCCGCTCGAGCAACCGCGCCAGGATCGCCCGAGCGACGTCCTCCGTCATCGGACACAGCTTGAGGATCGAGCGGACGTCCCACTCGCCGTTGATGCGCGAGAGGAGGAAGCCCTCCTCGGGCGAGAAGCGCTGCTGAGCCAGCGCAACGCCCGGGATCCGGATCATCGGCACCTTGTCGAGCGGGACCCGGCTCGCGTCCTTGGCCCGTTGCCGCGCCTCCGCGACCGCCAGCAGGCCTTTCTTGGCCTCCTGGTTGACGCGATCGATGCCCAGCACCTTCTCGTAGCTCTCGAGAGCCTCGTCGAAGCGGCCGTCCCCGAGAGCGGCTTCGGCGAGGGCCAGCAGCGCCGCAATGGTGCCGACCGGATCCGACTCGGGCGACGGCATCCCGCTCGGGGAGCCGGCAACCGCTATCGGCAGGAGCGCTCCCGCGTCGCACAAGTGCGAGGCGAGCTGCGCCACGTCGAACTCGGAGCGACGGGTCTCCAGGCTGATGGCGGCGAGCGAGCGGCCTCCGACGGCGAGGTCCACGATATCGTGCAGCAGCGGGTCCGGGATCGAGTCCGGATCGACCTTCACCTGGAAGGTGACGTCACTCGAGGGGAAGCGATCCCGCAGGCGACGCCAGGCCTCACGACGGCGCCTTCCCTCCTCGAGAAGCGGCCTGAGGTCGATCGCGAGATCCGAAGGCTGAGCCGGCGGGATCTTCCCGTCGTCGAGCTCGAAGCGGCCCTCCGGCCACAGGAAGAGATCGTAGAGGTGCGCCTCCGCGTTGGCGCGCAGAGCGCCCATCAGCTGCGGCTCGCTCAGCAGGCCGTCCGCGATCAGGATCTCGCCGAGCCGGCGGCGCTCGCCCTCCTGCTTGAGCAGGGCCCGGAAGAGCCCCTCCTCGGTGATGAGCGCGTCGCGCACGAGCGCCTGGCCGATCGTCTCGCGGGGGTCGTTCGAGCTCGACCACTGCAGGGCACCGTCACGGAAGGCCAGCGTCTTGCGGGTCGAGCGGCGGGAGAGCGTCATCAGCCCGCCCTTGCGGCGACCCTGCAGCCACGCCAGCAGGTCGAAGATGTCGATCGTGTGCAGCTCGCCGGCCAGGCTCATCCGATGTGGACCATCTGGCGGAGCTCTTCCAGGAAGACGGCCGCGCTCGGGGTCCGCAGCTCCGGTCGGGGGTGCAGCGTGCGCAGCAGCAGCTTGTCCATCGCCTCGGGCACGCCGGGCGCGAGCTGCGAGGGCAGAGGCAACCCGACCCCCTGCGCCTGCGAGCGCGGGTGGGTGCCGGTCAGGAGGTGGTACACGACGCCCGCGAGCGAGTAGACGTCGTCCGCCGGCGTGAGCCCGCCCTCCGGTGCGTGGTACGAGGCGGCCGTCGGCGGCTGCGCCTGGGCCAGGCGGCCGAGACCCAGGTCGACGATCTTGATCACTCCGTTGGCGACCATGACGTTCGAGGGCTGGAGCGAACCGTGCACGAGGCCCTTCTCGTGCAGGAGCACCAGCACCTGGGCCGCGATGCGGCCGAGCGTGTGCACCTGCTGGAAACCCAGCCGGCGCCCGCTGGCGATCGCCTCCGCGAAGTTGCGGCCGGGCACGCGCTCGCAGACGACGCAGCGCTCGCCCTGCCAGACCATGAACGCGATCACCTTCGCGATGTTGGGATGGGAGAGCTGCGCGGACGCCCTGAGGTCGGCGGCCAGCGCCGGCAGCAGTCCCGGCGCGGACAGGAGCGAGCGTGGGATGAGGCGCATCGCGACGCTGCGCCCGTCCGTCGCGTCCTCGCCCCGATGGACGACTCCGAGCGGTCCGCGCCCGATCTCCTCCTTCGGCACGAAGCGCGGCGCGCGCCGGTCTTCGCGCCCGGGCGCCGGCGACGCCCCGGCGGCCGCAGCCGGGGGGCGGCCGGCACGCGGCCAGCGGCCGGCACCGGCTGGCTGGCCGGACGTCCGGTCACGAGGCGTTCCACGCGCTCTACCACGTCCCGGAACTGCAGGTCCTCGGCCTGGATCTGCTTGTAGAGGGCGAGCGCCTCCGGCCGCGCGCCGGATGCCTCGTGGGCGACAGCGAGCCAATAGTAGAGGGCGAGGTTCTCCGCCGACACTGGCTGGCCCGCGATCGTCTTGCGCAGCCGTTCCTCGGCGACGGCGGGCCGCCCGGTCTCGATGAAGAGGCGCGCGAGCAGCTCGGTCGCCGCGCGGTAGTGTTCCTCGCCCTGGTGGACGCGCTGCAGGAGGGCGATCGCCTGCTCGCTGTCCCCGGCCGCCGCCGCGGTCTCGCCGCTCTTGAAGGCGAAGCCCGCCCGCCCGTACAGCTCGCCCGCATGGCGACCGTCGCCGAGCTGTTCGTAGATGGAGGCCGCGGTCTCGAGCTCGCCCGCCTTCTCGTAGGCGGCGGCCGCCTGCTGCTTGAGCCCGGCACGCAGGAATACGCTGCCGGCGGCCGACCAGCTCTCGCCCAGCTCGAAGGCCCGCGCCGCCTCGGCGCTCATGCCGACGGACTCGAAGAGCTCCGCCGCGCGCAGGAAGTCGTGCCCCTTCACGAACCAGGCGGCCGCCTCCGCGTGCTGGTCGGCCATGAAAGCCGCCTCGCCGCGCAGCATCGCGGCGCGGACCGGATCCCCCGCCTGCTCGAAGGCGGCCGCCGCCCGGACGTTGTCCTCCGAACGCAGGAAAAGCTCCGCGGCCCGGGCCGGCTGGCGCAGGCGCAGCAGTGTCTCGGCGGCCTGCTTGTGGTAGCCGCCCTTCTCGTAGGCCGTGACGGCCCGCTCGAGCTGGCCCGCCTTTTCGTAGAACTGGCCGGCGAGCAGGGCGCTTCTCTGGTCGGCCGAGGGGGCCGCGGTCGCCGCGTAGGTGGTCGCGTACGACACGTTCTCCATGAAGTGCTTCTCGTAGGCCTCGGCCGCCTTCAAGGGTTTGTTGTCCTTGGCCCAGGCCTCGGCCGCGCGCAGTGGGAAGCCACCCTTCTCGTAGAGATCGGCCGCCGTCGCCCATTGACCGGCCTGGGCGAACAGACGAGCCGCCTCTAGCTTGTTGCCCTTCTCGAGGAAGAGCTGCGCGGCTCGCGCCGGTTTGCTGCACGACTCGAACAGCGCCGCCCCCTTCTTGTAGTCTCCCGCCTGCAAGTAGAGCTCGGCGGCTCGCTCGGCTCGGCCCAGCTTCTCGATCGTCGCGGCGGCCGCCCAGAACTCCTGCCCCTCGACGTAGGCCTCGGCGGCCTCGTTGAGCCTCCCCGCGTCCTCGAGCGCCTTGCCGGCCGCCAGGAAGTTCTGCTGCTTCTTCAGCCGGGCCACCTGCAGCTCGAGCTTGCGTGTCGCCCAGCGCGGGCCGAGCAGTCGCGCCAGGACGTCGTCCGAGGTGAGCCCCACCCCCGGCACTCGGATGCGCACGCGCGACGCCAGGTAGCGGTACAGGAAGAGCAGTGCCACGAGACCGACGACCCAGGGAACGAGCGGGTTGTCGAGAAGGCCGTAGAGGAATCCCATCCGGCTCCGCCCACTCGCGTCGTCCGTCCGGCGCGGGGCGCAGCGATTATACAGTACCGGGTCGGGCCGTCCTCCGCGCCGTACCTCTCACACCCCCGAAGGCCGCCCGCCCGAGGGACCAGGGACCCCCCAGAAGGCGCCTCGCGGCGGCACCTGCGCTCGCCCGGACCGCATTGCCGGGGGCCCGCTGCGCGACATATGCTTCGGAAGGCCGACGCGACGGCGATCCCGAGGGCGCGGGCGGGCGAAGCGAGGCTCCGGGCAAGGGGATGCGGGTTGAGCTCTGGACGGGGAAAGTCGTCGCACCCGAAGCAGGCGCGTGAGCCGGCCGAAGAGCCTCTGCTGACCTCGGACGATCTCTTCGGCGACCTCGTCGACGAGCCGCTCCCGCCGTCGCGGGCGCCGGCCCCGCCCCGGCGGGACCCGATCCGGATCCAGCTGAGCGACACCTCGCCGGGGCAACCGGTCAGCCGGGAGCCGCCCCCGGAGACCGTCGCCGAGATCGAGGATGTGCTCGCGCGGCTGGACGAGGCGACGGGCGGAACCCCACCCGCGGAGGTCGAGAGCGAGGGCGCCGGGCAGAGGACGGACCCTCACCTGGTGATGGACGCCTTCCTTCCGCCGAACACGGACGTCGATCTGACCAGCGAGCGCGCCAGCTTCCAGCCGACCGTCACTCCACCTCCGCCGCCCCAGACCGCGTCGGCCGAGGTCGACTTCGGACCGTATCGGCTGGTCGAGCGGGTGGCCTTCGGCGGCATGGCCGAGGTCTTCAAGGCCAAGCGCAGCGGCGTCGAGGGCTTCGAGAAGGTGGTGGCGCTGAAGCGGATCCTGCCCCACCTCTCCGACAACAAGGAGTTCATCGACATGTTCGTGGACGAGGCCAAGGTGGTGGCAGGCCTCAGTCACCCGAACATCGTCCAGATCTACGACCTGGGCAGGATCAGCCACAGCTACTACATCGCGATGGAGTACGTGCACGGCCGTGACCTGCGCTCGATCGAGAAGCGGGAGCGGGAGAAGGATCTGCGCATGCCGCTCGACCTCGGGCTCTACGTGGTCAGCCAGCTGTGCGCCGCGCTCGAGTACGCTCACCGCAAGAGGGACGACCGGGGACGGGCGATGGAGATCGTGCACCGCGACGTCAGTCCGCAGAACATCCTGATCTCCTTCGAGGGCGACGTGAAGCTCGTCGACTTCGGCATCGCCAAGGCCGCCACCAAGGCCGCGACCACCGAGCGCGGGGCGCTGCGGGGCAAGCTCCTCTACATGAGCCCCGAGCAGGCCTGGGGACAGCCGATCGACCGCCGCAGCGACATCTTTTCGCTGGGCATCGTGCTCTACGAGCTCGTGACCGAGACCAAGCCCTTCGTCTGCAGCGGCACCGAGCTCACCATCCTGGAGCTGGTCCGTCGCTGCCAGATCACGCGGCCGCGTGAGGTCAACCACCGGGTTCCGGAGGCGCTCGACCGGGTGATCATGAAGGCCCTCGCCCGGGAGCCCGACGAGCGCTACCAGGACGCGGGACAGATGCAGCGGGGGCTCGAACGTTTCCTGCGCGAGCGCCCGCCGGTGACGGCTCGCGATCTGGCGCGCTTCCTGGAGCTGCTGTTCGATCGCACGGAACGCGAGGGCGATCTGCCGGCCGGGGGCGGATCCAACCCCTCCCACCCACCCGAAGCGGCGCCGGATGCGGTATCGTCAGACCCGGCCGGCGGACGCCACGGCCACGATGCGTGAGGAGAGGCGAGGGATGACGCACGGCGACGAGACAAACGCACCCCAGACCCTGGCGGCAGCGCGCGAGGCCTTGGCCCGACTCCGCGCCGACATCGATCACGAGCTCGCCGGCGTGCGCGATCGGATCGCCGATCTGCGCTCACGGGACGAGGCGGCCCGGCGCATCGACGCGCGCGCGCACGAGATCCTGGGCGATCTCGGGCGTTGCGCCGAGCCGAGAGGCTAGCGGATGGCCTGGTTCCGCCGGGTGCCCGCCCCGCTCGCCCCGCGTCCGGCCGAGAGCCGTGTCCCCGAAGGCCTCTGGGTCAAGTGCGGCAACTGCAAGGAGATCCTGTACCGCAAGGACGTGCTCAAGAACCTCTCGGTCTGTTCCAAGTGCGCGTTCCACTTCCGGATCGCCGCACGCGAGCGGCTCGACATGCTCTTCGACGGCGCCTGGCAGGAGTTCGATCGCGGCCTGGTGAGCGCTGACCCGCTCGGTTTCCGCGACAGCAAACCGTACCTGGGACGGCTCGCGCGACGGGAAGGCGAAGACCGACTCCTACGACGCCGTCGTCTCCGCGATCGGGGCGCTGGGCGCGCGCCGGACCGTGATCTGCGCGATGGAGTACGGCTTCATCGCCGGCTCGATGGGTGTCGTGGTGGGCGAGAAGGTGACGCGGGCGATCGAGCGCTGTCTCGAGGAGCGCCTGCCGCTGGTGGTCGTCTCCTGCTCGGGCGGCGCACGCATGATGGAGGGGACCCTCTCGCTCATGCAGATGGCCAAGATCTCGGCGGCGCTGGCCCGGCTGCACGAGGCACGGCTGCCGTTCCTGAGCGTGCTCACCGACCCCACCACCGGCGGCGTCACCGCCTCCTACGCGATGCTCGGCGACCTCAACATCGCCGAGCCGGGGGCCCTCATCGGCTTCGCCGGTCCGCGCGTGATCGAGCAGACCATCCGCCAGAAGCTGCCCGCCGGCTTCCAGCGCTCGGAGTTCCTGCTCGAGCACGGGATGCTCGACATGGTGGTGGACCGGCGAGACCTGAAGGCGACGCTGGTCCGCTGTCTGCGCCTGTTCGCCGACTGAGGCTCCTCAACGCCAGCGAGCGGCAGTCCCGACCGCGGGCTGGCGGACCTGATCGTGCGAACGCGCCTGGTGCCGCGCTAGATCCGGTCGACCGCCCGCGGCCGGCCGATCGCGAAGCCCTGCGCGTGCGTGAACCCGATCTCGGCACAGGCCCTGGACTCGGCGGCGGTCTCGATGCCCTCGGCCACTGTCGCCACGCTCAGCTCGCGCGCCAGGCGCAGCAGGGCCTCGAGCAGCCGGCGCTTCGGCAGCGAGGCCTGGTCGAGGCCGGACACGAAGCGACGGTCGAACTTGAGGAAGTGCGGCGGTGCCTCGGCCAGCTCCAGCAACCGCGCCTGGCCGGCGCCGAAGTCGTCGTAGGCGAGCGCGATCTCGCGCGCCAGCAGCATCGCGCGCAGCTCCTTGATCACGGCGGGGCGGGTCAGGACGCTCTCGTGGATCTCGAGCGCGAGGGAGACCTGCGGCGCCGTCCGGCGCAGGTCCTCGAGCGACTCCAGGAGACCCGGCCGTGCCAACTCGCTCGGATGCGTGTTGAGGAAGATGGTGGGCAGCCCGCGGTCCTTGACCAGCTCGACGGCTCGGCTCCGGAACAGGCGGCTCAGCTCCGCCTCCGCGCCGATCGTCTCGGCGATGCGCAGCAGCTCGGCCGGGCCCTGGGGCAGCTGCGGATGCTGCCCCCGGCCGAGGGCCTCGTAGGCGGCGACCGACCCCTGCGGGACCAGGACGATCGGCTGGTAGACTGCGGTCACCAGCCGGTCGCGCAGCAGCTCACGCAGCTCCCGCGTGCCCTCTGCGAAGCCGTGGGGCAGCTCGCGGCGCCTGATCGGAGCGGTGCTGTCCCTTCCGCCGACCTCCTCGGCGGCCGCGCCCGGGGCGGATCGACCGATCCGGAACTCGAAGTCGGCGAAGTGGAGGATGTCGCCTTCCGCCAGCGGCGCGTCCGAGACGGACTCGCGGTTCAGGAAGGTCCCGTTCTTGCTCCCCAGGTCCCGCAAGCGCAGGCCGGAGCCATACCAGTAGACCTCGGCGTGGGTCTTCGAGACCGAGTCGGCGGGAAGCACCAGCTCCAGGCCCTGCCGGCGCCCGATCCGGAACGGCAGCCTGCCGATCGCAATCCGCCGCAGCTGTCCACCGTCGGCGACGCTCTCGAGAAACCAGCCGGCCGCCGGGTCGAGCACCTCGTCCCTCATCACCGAGAGTATGCGCCCGCCGGGACCGGGCGCCGCTGGCGGGAGAGCAGCCGCTCCGCTTCGGCGGCGCTTCCGGGAGACCCGGCCAGACGGCCGTGCATGCGCTCGCACTGGCAGCGGACCAGCAGCACGCGCTGCGCCTCCTCGTCGACGCCTTCGGCGGCCGAGCGCAGACGCCGCGAGCGAGCGAGCCCGACGGTGGCGTCGATCACGGCCTCCAGCTGGCGGCTGCCGACCGCACCCTTCACGACCGAGGCGTCGATCTTCAGGGTGTCGAGAGGGTAGCCGTAGGCGTGGGCCAGTCGGCTCTCGCCCGTGCCAAAGTGGTCGAGCGCGATACGAAGGCCCAGACGTCGCAGCTCCGCCAGGCGCTCGAGCGCCAGCTCCGGGTTGCGCGCGAGCTCGGCCTCCGCCAGCTCCAACTCGAGCGCTTCGGGCGGCAGCCGGCTCTCGGCGAGCACGCCCCGCACCAGCTTCACGAAGGCCGCGTGCGCGAGCTGCCTGAGCGTGACGTCGACCGAGAAGACGAGCCCGCGATGGCCCGCGGCCAGCCAACGACTCCCCTGTCGGCAGGCGGCGCGCAGCGCCCACTGGCCGAGGGGTACCGCGAGCACCCCCTCCTCCGGGAGCTCGATCGGGGTGAGCGCCCCGGCCAGCCGCCGGTCGGCGAGCGTGAGCGCGGTGTGCATGCCGACGATCGTGCCCGTCTCGCACTCGACGACGGGCTGCCAGAGAAGCTCCAGCTCCTCGCGGGCGAGCGCCCCGCGCAGGGCCCTCTCGCGTGCCTGCCGGCGGCTGGCCGCCGCCCGCGAGGCGGGCGCGTGCACGTCCCAGGCGTCCCCCCCACGCGCCCGCGCGCGCAGCATCGCCGCACTCGCGCTCTGCAGCAGCGTCTCGGCGTCGGGTCCGTCCTCGGGAAAGAGGGCGATCCCGAGGCTCGCCGTCACCTGCAGGTCCTGGCCTCCGATTCCGAACGGCCCGTGCGAGGCGAGCAGCAGCTTCTCGGCGACCACGGTCACGTCGGCGTCCCGCCTGATCCCTGACAGAAGCAGCGAGAAGACCCCGTCCTGCCCCAGCCGCGCCAGGGTGTCGGCCTGGCGCAGCGTGCCCTCCAGGGCCAGCGCGACGCTGCGCAGCAGATCGTCGCGATGGCTCGCACCGAAGGCCCGTGTGACGCCCGCCAGGTCGTCGATCCCGAGCTGGGCGACCGCAACCTTCTGCTTGCTGCGCTGGGCGTGGGCGATCGCGACCGAGACCCGGTCGTTGAAGCGGCGGCCGCGCGCGAGACCCGTGAGCGGATCGTACTCGGCGAGCTCGCTGATCTCACGCTCGAGCCGCTCGCGCAGGACGCGCTCCTGGACGAGCGCCGCTTCCAGCCGGCGCCCCTCGTCCCGCAACGAGCGAACCTCCTCCTCCAGCCGCAGCTCACGCGTGCGCGGACCGGGACCCTCCCCCGTCCCCTGCTCGAGGGCGGGCGCAGCCGCGACCGGCGGCGCTGCCGGCGGATCAGCCGCCGCAGTGGCGTCTTCGGCGACGGTCGGGACCTCGAGAACAGGGACCCCCGCCGCGGCGCCCACGGAGTCGTCGTGAGCGGCAGCGTCGCGCGTGAAGAGACCCGCGAACGAGCGCCAGCGCTTCTTCCATTCGGCCATGCGTGGACCACGCCCCCTGCCTTCTGCGAGCGGCCGGACCCGGGCGGGCTGAAACTAGCTGAGCGCGTGGGTGGGGTCAAGCCGCGTCCCGCAGCCGCGCCTTCACGGGGTGCCCGGCGGACCCCCGCCCAGCTGCCGCGCGCGCTCGGCGAGCCCGGGCCGCTCGGGATCCAGCCAGACCGCCCGCCGCGCCAGAGCGGCCACCGGCCCAAGATCGCCCTCGGCCCGGCGAACGGCCGCCAGCGCCAGCCAGGACTCGGCGTGGGCCGGGCGCTCCCGGAGGAGAGCCACGAGAGCCGCGTCGGCGCGAGCGAGGCGCAGCTCACGTGCCGGCCCCGCGGGGGCGGCGAACGCGCGGCGCACCTCCTCGCGGGTCCGCAGCCAGGGCCTCTCGGTCTGCATGAGGACGCCGACTGCGAGCAGCACGGCCGCCAGGGCGAGCGCTGCGGCCGCCACCCGCCCGACCCGATGCGTGCGGGTCCCGGCGAGGGCGGTGCTCAGAGCGAGCCCGGCAAGGACCGCATTCGACGGGATGCGCAGGTCGAAATCGAAGGCGCTGTGCACGGCGAGCGCCGCCAGCGCCGCGAGGGCGCCGCGGTGCGCCCCCCGCGCGATCGCGTCCTGCCCGCCGCCCACACCCGCCACGGCGGACCGGAACAGCAGGATCAGGCCGGCCAGTGCCGGCAGGAGCCCCGCGAGACCCGTCTCGGCGAGGGTCTCGAGGTAGTCGTTCTCGGCATGCTCGACGCGCACGGAAGCGTGGTCGCGCTTGAAGCGAGGGTAGGCGTCGTGGAACGCCCCGAGCCCGCACCCGATCAGCGGGCTCGACGCGGCGAGACGCAATGCGTCGCGCCAGGTGTCGAGCCGGAAGGAGGCGCCGCTCGTGCTGCCGAGCCGTGCCCGCGCCGAGCCCGGCGCCAGCGTCACGACCAGCAGCCCGAGCAGGAGGACGAGCGCGATCGCGGACGCGACCGCCAGGGGCTGGGCCCGCCGGTGCCGGCGCCCCAGTACGAGCGCGAGCAGGCACGCGGCACCCACGACCAGCGCGAGCGACCCACCCCGTGAGAGTGAGGCGAGCACGGCGAGGGCCATCACCAGGCTCGCCACCATCGCGGCGGCGACGAGTGCCGCGCGCCGGCCGGTGGTCCAATCGCGGCCGTGCCGCCGCGCATCTTCGGCGATCCCGGTCGCGAGCCCCGCCGCAAGCAGCGCCGCCATCGCGGTCCAGCCGGCAAAATGGTTCTCGTTGACGAAGGGCCCGAAGGGGCGGACGGTGGGCACCGCGAGCCTGCCATAGAGCAGAGGCCCGAAGCGATCACGCGCGAGGATCGCGTAGATCGAGAGGACGGAGCCGGCGAGGGCCGTGATCCCGAGCGCGCCCAGCAGAAAGCGCCGCTCGGTGAGGGCCGGCGCGGCGAGCAGCGTGAGCAGCGTCAGCCCGGCGAGCAGCGCCAGGCCGCTGAGCGTCGTCTCGGGATCGATCGAGAGCGGGCGGGGGCCGGCGCCCAGCACGACGTCGGCCGCCGTCTCGGCCGGCCGCCAAACGGCCCAGGCGCCGGGAGCGAGAACGCGCTGGGCGGCCGCGGGTAGCGGCAGGAGCTGGGCGGCCACGACCGCCAGGAACACGGCCATCGGCCGGGAGGCGACGGCGGGGAACCCAGGTCCCTCCCCACCGCCGAGCGCGGCGAGCACGAGCGCCCCGGCGGCCGCCAGCAGTCCGGTGACGATCACGAATCGGAGCGGGCGCGTCCCGACCGCGCCGAAGGCCCAGGGTGTCGCGACCGCGAGGCCGACCAGCACCACCCCGGCGAGACGCGCACCCGTGACGCCGGGCGACGGCGCTCGCGCCTCGCCGGCGGCCCTCAGCGCGGCTCCCCTCGGGCGCCGCCGGCGTCGCTCGCCTCGAAACCGGCCGCGGGACGCCCCAGCAGGAACCCCTGCCCGTACTCGACGCCGAGCTCGAGCAGGGTCGCGAGCTCGGCGTCGTTCTCGATGCCCTCGGCGATGATGGTCGAGCCGATCCGGTCGGCGAAGGCCTTGAGCGCGCGCGTCATCTCGCGCCGGATGTAGCTCGAGTCGATGCTGCGTACGAGCTCGCGATCGAACTTCAGGTAGCGGGGCTCGAGCCGGGCGATCTTCTCGAGACCCGAGTAGCCGGCGCCGACGTCGTCGACGGCGAAGGAGAAGCCGAGCGCCGTGAGGTCCCGGATCGCCGCGGCGAAGAGGTCGTAGTTCTCGATCGCCGACTTCTCGGTGATCTCGAGCACCACCCGCCCGGGTCGCAGGCCCTGCGCCTCGACGCCGCGCAGCAGCGCGTCGCCCTGGAACTCCGGATCGTAGAGGGCCGAGGGGAGCACGTTCAGGAACATCTTGGCGCCGGCCGGCAGCGCGCGGCAGCTCGCGAACGCCTGGCGACGGCACTTGCGATCGAGCTCGAAGACGAGATCGGCCTCGGCGGCGAGCTCGAAGAGCCTTGCCGGCATGTGGTAGAGGCTGCCACCGGGGCCGCGCGCGAGAGCCTCGTATCCGAGCACCTGGCGTTCGCGCAGGCCGAGGATGGGCTGGAACACGGTGGAGAGCTGGTCCGCGAGCAGGACCTCCTGCAGGTCGCAGCGGTTCTGCAGCTTGCGCTGCGCGCGCAGCACGTGGACGCACGACCACCCCTCCTCGACCAGGCGCGCGACGGCCCGCTCCGGCATCACCAGCGGGTTGAAGAACGCGAGCGCAAAGCCCACGCCCAGGCGGCGCAGGGTGCCCAGGTAGGGCGAGGCGAGCCGGACCAGCTTGCGGTTGAGGTGGGCCTCCACCTCCTCGGCGGCACGCTTGAGCGCCGCGATCCTGGGCCCGCCCTGGTCGCGGCCGGGGGTGAAGAAGACGAAGAAGGCATCCCCGCCGTGGCCGCTGGCGCAGACGATGTCCTCCTGTCGCACCACCTGGCCCTTCAGCCCGAGCACCAGCTCGCGGGCCGTCTGCATCACGTTCTCGAAGGCCGAGGTGCCGTACTGGTGCTCGATCTGGGCCAGCGAAGAGGTGTCGATCAGCAGCAGCCCGAGGCTGCCCTGCCGCGACAGGATCCCGCTGAGCGCCTCCACGTGCTCGCGGTACGGCAGGAGCGGCGGGCCACTCGCCTCGGCGGCGCTCACGAGCGTTGCCCCGGCTCGCCCGAGCCTCCCGGTGTCGGCGGCTCCGGCCGCTGCTCCGGCGCGCCAGCCAGCAGGACGCGGTTGCGGCCGCTGCGCTTGGCCCGGTAGAGCGCCTCGTCGGCGGCGAGCAGGATGCCCGCCGCGTCGACTCCGTGTCGCGGGTACTCCGCGACGCCCCCGCTGATGCTGAGGCAGCCGAGCGGCTGCTTCTCGGCGAACGCAAACGCGTGGCTCGCGACCAGGGTGCGCAGCTTCTCGGCCACGGTGAGGGCCGCGGGGGCGTCGGTGTCGGGCTGGATCAAGAGGAACTCCTCGCCTCCGAAGCGTCCAAACATGTCGCCCTTGCGCACGCTCTCGTTCACGAGGCGCGCAAGCTCCTGCAACAGCCGGTCGCCGGCCAGATGCCCGTTGGTGTCGTTGTAGTTCTTGAAGTGGTCGATGTCGAACAGGAAGACCGAGATCCCCGGTGCCGGCTGGGGGTCGGCGCCCCGGCGGTCGTAGGCTGCACAGGCCGCCTGGTAGATGAGGTCCGAGAGCTGTTGCTCCAGGTGCTTCTTGTTGAAGATTCGGGTGAGCCCGTCGAGCTCGGCGGTCGTCTTCATTCGGCGCACGGTCGCCGCGGTGTGGAGCACCTGTCCGCCCGTCTGCGCGACGAGCCGCAGGGCGGCCTTCGGATCGCCCGCCTTGCGCGCCTTCTTCACCAGGATCACGCCGAGCGTTTCCCGGTCGAAGACGAGCGGGGCGATGATGTCCGGCTGCGGCATGCCCTCGAGCGCCGGACCGGGTCGGATCCGGCCGGCAGTGGCCCCGGCCTCGAGCTCCTGGCGGCTGACCACGACCTGCGCGTCGGCCGCGAAGCCGACCTCTCCGGTCTCGAGCGGCACCTCGGTCCCGACCCGTGTCGCGCCGCCCGGCGGGTAGGCCGCCACCACCACCAGCCGGCCGCCGCCTCTGTCTGCCAGGGGCTCCGCGCGCCGAACCAGCACCACGACCTGTTGGGGATCGAGGCTGCGCTGGACGATGCTCAGCAGCACGCCCGGGATCTGCCGCTCGCTGAGACCGCTGTACAGCTCGCGGGCGAGCCGCGGGTAGTCCTTCAGGAAGTGGGTGAGGAAGCCCAGGTCCTCCTCGAGCTGCGCGTGGGCGCGCTCGAGAGAGACGACCGTTTCTCGAGCCCGGGCACGCTCGGCGACCGCCTGCTTCACCCGGGCGCGCAGACGCACTAGAGCCGGCAGGGTCAGACCCGCCGTCACGGCGAGGCCGAGCAGGAACGCGACGAACGAGGCCGGGGAGGATTCCAAGGGCACCCCGCGTCACTATAGCGAAACCCGGCCGCCCGCGGCAGTGACGCTGGACTACAATCCCGGACGAGACGCCCCTCTGGGGATGCGGACGGGAGCGAGTCATGGGACGCAGGCCGAGGACGCTGGTCGCCGCCATCGTGGTCGTGGCGGCCGCGCTCGTACCGCTGTTCGGCGATCCCCGTGCGGCACCCGTCACCCATCCGCTCTGGGCTCGGCTGCTGCTGCGCGCCCTCGACATGAACGCGGCCGTCCGGAACAGCCGGCAGGCCTCGCAGGTGTTCGCGATCCTCGCCTGGCGGGACAGCCTCTCGCTGCCGGCGGACGGCTATCTCCGCGCGGACGGCCTCGCCCCTGGCCCGCGGGCGGATCACGCGGTCGTCAGCGCCGGAGCCGTGCCGGCCGAGGTGACCTACCCGCTCGCGGTCGTGCAGGCGGGGGACTACCTTCTGCGGGCGCGCCTCGCCGGGACCTCCGCTCTGCCGGTGACCGCCGAGATCGCGCCCGTCTCCGGGGCCGGCAGGGCGTCCGTCGTCACCTTCGCCCCGCCTTCGAAGACGGCGTGGGTGTTCGGCGGGGCGACCCACCTCGACCCCGGCACCTACGAGGCCCGCTTCCTGCTGCCTCCGGACTGTTCGCTCGCCCGCATCGAGATCGCTCCTCCCTGTCTCAACCCGATCGAGCCGCCGGGGGGATGGCGGGCGAAGGGCGTCACCACGGAGGAGGACCTGGCGGTGACGGCCGTCAAGGCGCTCGGCGTCGAGCACGAGCTGCCGCCGGCGGCGAGCCCGATCGACATCACCGGCGCGGACTTCCTGATCGAGGCGCCCCGCGAGGCCCTCGAGCGGCGAGTGGAAGAGGCGGGCGATCTGGCCCGAACGACGCTCACCGCCGGCACGAGTGGCCTGCGCGCCGTGGCCTCGTTCCAGGTCCGGGAGGCCGGGCTCTACAGCATCTCCGCCTTCGGCACGCCCGGCGCGGGCCAGCGCTGGCTCCTGGACGGATGCCGAAAGGCCATCGTCTGCGCCGGCGAGGGTGCGCGCTGGCGAGCGATCCTGAGCCAGCCCCTCGCCCCGGGGCGGCACGTGCTGGCCCTGACTCTCGGAGCCGGGGCGGCGCTCCAGCACGTGCGGATCGAGAGCAAGCAGAGCGCGCCGGAGGACTACGTGGCGACCCTCGCGCGTCTCGGTTTCGCGCCGGGGACGCCGGGGCCGGTCACGCGAGCGCGGGCGCTCGACGCCGCCTCTTTCGTGCGCGAGCGACGTCGCGCCCTGCTCGTCGCGACCTGCGGCGACCCTGTGGTGGTCGAAGAAGCCCCGCCGGTCTCGGCGGCGCGCGTCGCGGAGAGGGCCGCTGAGGAGGGCGCCTCGAAGCCACCGCCCTCCCCGGCCAGACCGCCCGAGCCGGTGGAGCCGCCGATCGGCCCGCCGCCTCTGCTTCCCCCACAGTCGCCGGCGACGCCCACCGAGCCCGTCGGCTCCTAGCGCGCCATGCCGCTCTTCAACCGCGCGACGAACGAGGTGACGCTGAAGCTCGTCTACGATGGGCCCAGCTTCGCCGGCAAGACCACGAACCTGCGCTGGATCCACGGGCAGGCGCCCCTGCGCACGAAGGGCAGGCTGGTGTCGCTGGCCCGGGCGGACACGACTCTGTTCTTCGACTTCGTGCCGCTCGCACCCGAGCTCGTGGCCGGGATGCGACCGCGCGTCCAGGTCTACACGGTCCCCGGGCGGGTCTCGTCGGAAGCCAGCCGGCGCCTGGTCCTCGAGGGGTGCGATGCCGTCGTCTTCGTCGCGGACTCCCAGGCGTCGATGCTCGAGGCCGACCTGGCCGGTCTCGCGAGCCTCCGGCAGAGCCTGCTGGCGAACGATCTGGACCCGGCGCAGGTCATCCAGTACAACAAGCGCGACCTGGCGACGGCGCTGCCCCTGGCCTTGCTCGAGGCCCGGCTGAACCCCCAGGGCCTCCCGCACTACGAGGCGGTCGCCGCCGAGGGGGTGGGGATCCAGGAGACCCTCGCCGGAGCGCTGAGCCTCGCCTTCGAGCGGCTCGAGCGACCCGCTCGCCGACCGCCGGTCCCCGCTCGACCTTGACGGCGGCGGATCCTCGGAGCGCACGACCGACCAGCATCGTCCCGCTCGGCGAGGCGCCACGGCTCGCCGTCCCGCAGGCGACGCCACGGGAAGCGGAGCCTCCGCCCGAGGGTGCGGGACTGAGTCCGGACGAGTGGCTCTACCTGCACGAGGGCCGCCAGCACGGGCCGGTGGGGTTCGAGACGCTCGTGGACCTGGTGCTGAGCGGGATCCCCGAGGACGCCAAGGTGTGGCGGCCCGGCCTGGCGGGCTGGGTGAACGCCAACCGGGTCGGGGTGATCGCGGCCGAGATCCCACCGGAGATCCCGATCCCGGTGACGGCCCTGCGCTCGCCCGACGACGACGACATGCCGATGTTCGACCGCATCCCCCGCCTGTTCCGGGCGGCACTGATCGCCGACGAGGACGCGAGCTTCCGCAGGCACCTCGCGATGCCGCTAGCGGCCCAGGGGTTCACGGTCTACGAAGCGGCGGACGGCGCGGCTGCCTGGCAGACGGCCGTCGAGCGCCGCCCCTGGATCATCCTCGCCGACCTCAGCATGCCGGAGCTGGACGGCTTCGAGTTCTGCCGGCGCGTGCGCAGCCACTCGCTGCTCGCGCGCACGCCCCTGCTCTTCATCTCGGAGTCGGACAGGTACCGCGAGCGCCATCGTGCCCTGCAGATCGGCGCCGACGACTTCCTCTCGAAGGCGACGCCGATCCGCGAGCTGCTGATCCGCATACAGCTGCTCATGACCCGCTACTCGGATCTCGGCACCTCGGGCCGGCCTGAGGAGGACAGCACGGTCCCGACCCTGGGCGCGCTCGAGGGCCAGCTGGAAGTCTTCGGCGCCGCGGCGCTCGTCCAGATCTGCCATCAGGGACGCTTGACCGGGGTCTTGAGCGTGAGAGCGCCGGAGGGCGAGGCGGGCGGCGCGGTGCTGGGCTTCCGCGACGGCGAGATCGTGTCGGCCCGGGTCGGAGACACGACCCGCACCGAGGCGGTCTACGTCTTCCTCACCTGGCCGCGGGGGGAGTTCCGCTTCGCTCCGGGCGATCCGGGGCCGGCGACGCCGCTCGCGCCGACCGAGCAGCTCCTGCTCGAAGGCGTCCGCCGGCTCGAGACGTCACGGCGGGCGGAGTGACGGTCCCAGCGGGACGCGGGCCCAGAAGGCGCGCGACGCGATAGCAGCGGAGGCGGGCTGCCCATGGGCCGGGAGGGCGGCGAAAGCCGGACCGCGCGATGCGCTAGGATGATCGCCTGGGAGGTGCTGCCTTGTTGCCGACGGTCGCGTGGGAGGACGGCACGGTCGTGATGATCGACCAGCGCCGGCTGCCGAACGAAGAAGTGTTCGTGCGCTGCCGCACCTACACGGAGGTCGCCGCGGCCATCCGCGACATGGTGATCCGCGGGGCCCCGGCGATCGGGGTGGCGGCCGCCTTCGGCCTGGCGCTGGGGGTCCGGCGGACGGGCTCCGAGGGCGACGCCCTGCGCGGCGAGTGGGACGAGATTTGCCGCGGGCTCGCGGCCACGCGCCCCACGGCCGTCAACCTCTTCTGGGCGATCGCCAGGATGCGCGTGCGCTTCGACGCCCTCGCCGCGGAGGGCGGCGAACGGCTCCGCGAGTCGCTCCTCGACGAAGCGCGTGCGATCGAGGCCGAGGATCTCGCCTCCTGCCGGACGATGGGCGATCTCGGCGCGGAGCTGCTCCCGGCCGAGGCCCGGGTGCTCACGCACTGCAACGCAGGCGCCCTGGCGACGGCGGGCTACGGGACGGCGCTCGGCGTCCTCCGCTCGGCGGCCCGGCTGGGCAAGCTGCGGGCGGTCTACGCGGACGAGACGCGGCCCTTCCTGCAGGGCGCGCGCCTCACCGCCTGGGAGCTGATGCGGGACGGCATCCCGCCCACGCTCATCACGGACAGCATGGCCGGACACCTGATGGCTCGCGGCGAGATCAACGCGGTGGTGGTGGGGGCTGACCGGATCGCGGCGAACGGGGACGTGGCGAACAAGATCGGGACCTACACGGTGGCCGTGCTGGCTCACGAGCACGGCATCCCCTTCTACGTCGCCGCGCCGGTGTCGACCTTCGACCTCGCCACGCCGGACGGCGCCGCGATCCCGATCGAGGAGCGCGCGGCGGAGGAAGTGACCTCTTTCGCGGGCCGCCGGGTGGCGCCCCGGGAGGTCGCGGTGCGCAACCCGGCCTTCGACGTCACGCCCGCGCGCCTGGTAACGGCGATCGTCTGCGAGCGCGGTGTCGCGCGGCCGCCCTTCGGCGAGAGCCTGCGCGCCCTGGCGGCGGCGCCCGCCGGCTCGCCCCGCGGATAGCCGGTGGCCCTCGTCCTCGGCATCGAGACCTCCTGCGACGAGACGGCCGCGGCCGTCGTCGACGACGGAAGGCGCATCCTCTCGAACGTCGTGGCCAGCCAGGCCGCGATCCACTCGCCCTACGGTGGTGTCGTCCCGGAGCTGGCCTCGCGCCACCACGTCGAGGCGATCGTGCCCGTGCTCGAGGCCGCGATCGGCGAGGCGGGCATCGAGCTTCGGCGAGCTGGACGCGGTCGCGGTCACACAGGGGCCGGGGCTCGTCGGCTCGCTGCTGGTGGGGCTCCAGGCGGCCAAGGCGATCGCCTCGTGCACGAGAAGCCTCTGGTGCCGGTGCACCACATGGCCGGCCACGTGCAGGCGGCGATGCTCGCGCACGGCGAGATCCCGCTGCCCGCGCTGGCGCTCGTCGTCTCCGGCGGGCCACACGAGTCTCTACCGGGTCCCCGAGCCGGGTGCCTACCGCCTGCTCGGCCGCACGCCGCGACGACGCCGCGGGCGAGGCGTTCGACAAGGTGGCGAAGCTTCTGGGTCTCGGCTATCCCGGGAGGTCCGGTGATCGACCGGCTCGCGCAGGGGGCGGACCCGCGCGCCGTCGAGTTCAAGATCGCGCGCATCAAGGACGGCAGCGCCGACTTCTCCTTCAGTGGCATCAAGACGGCCGTCCTGCTGCACGTCCGGCGTCAGGGCATCCAGGCGGTGCCGGCCACGAGCGAGGTGCCGCGGGAGGTCCGCGACCTCCTGGCCTCCTTCCAGGCCGCCGTGGTCGCAGCGCTCGTACGCGGCCTGGTGCGAATGGCGAAGGCGGATCGGCCGCGCAGCCTGATCCTCTCGGGCGGCGTCGCCGCCAACTCGCTGCTTCGCAGCGAGACCGAGCACGCCGCGCGGGAGCTGGGCCTGCCGGTCTTCATCCCCCCGCTCGACCTCACGACCGACAACGCCGCCATGATCGCCGCGGCCGGCTTCGTCGCCTACCGGAAGGGCGTGCGCGGCGACCTCGCCACGAACGCCGATCCGCACCTGCGTCTCGGCTGAGCGGGATTCAGGACTCGCCGGATCGCGGCCCGCTCCCACGAGGGGCTCCCCACGAACGCCCTTGACACCCGCACGGCAGGGGGCTAACGTGAAAATTCGTAAACGGGCCTGACTCGGGGGACTCGAGGTGGACGTGCACAAACGACTGGCGATCTCGAGGTTCTACCGCGAGGAGTTCCTCCGGCACATCGAGCACCTGCAGGCGGCCGGGATCCTCGACGAGGAGAACCAGGAGGTCGCCGACAGGGCGCGTCAGGCGTTTACGAGCCTCGACCGTCTCTGCGGCGTGCAGGGCTTCTCGGCGGTCGCCGAGTCGCTCCTCCAGAGCTTCGACACGCTGAGCGGTCTCAGCTCTCTCGACCCGCGGCAGCGGCATTGACCGCACGCGGCGAGCGCGCGCAGCTGCGCGCGGCCGCGAGCGCGATCCTCGAAGCGGCCCTCGAAGCGGCCGATCCCTACCGCATGGTGAAACGCCAGCTCGCGCTCCGCGGCGGCGAGCTTCGCCTGGCCGGTCTCGAGCGTCGCCTGGCGCGGGGACGTGTGGTCCTGGTCGCGGCCGGCAAGGCGGCCGTCCCGATGGCGCGGGCCGTCGAGGACGTGCTCGCGGATCGGCTCAGCGACGGGCTCGCGGTCTCCACGGCCGAGACGGCCTCGCTCACCCGCGTCCGCTTCCGCAGCGCCAGCCACCCCGTGCCCGACGCTCGCGGCCTCGCGGCCGCCGACGAGGTCGAGGCGCTCGCGCGCGGCCTCGGTCGCGACGATCTCCTTATCGTGCTGCTCTCGGGCGGCGCGTCGGCTCTGCTGCCGGCACCTGTCGACGGGATCACGCTCGTGGACAAGGCGACGACGACCGGTCTCCTGCTGCGGCGGGGCGCCACCATCCGCGAGCTGAACACGGTGCGCAAGCACCTCTCGCGCCTGAAGGGCGGCGGGCTCGCGCAGGCCGCGCGACCCGCGCGACTGGTGACCCTGGTGCTCTCGGACGTCGTGGGCGACGATCTCTCCACGATCGCCTCGGGGCCCACGGTGCCCGACGCCACGACCTTCGCCGACGCGCTCGCGGTCCTGCGCCGGCACCAGGCCCTCCGGGAGGTCCCGGCGGCGGTCCGCGCGCGGCTGGAGAGGGGGGCGCGTGGCGCCGCGGCCGAGACGCCCAAGCCGGGCGCGCGCGCGTTCCGCCGCGACCTGTTGCGGATCGTCGGTGGCAACCGTCTGAGCCTGGAGGCCGCGGCACGGCAGGCCCGCCGCTCGGGATTCCGCACGCTCCTGCTGACCTCGCGGCTGGAGGGCGAGGCCCGTGAGGCCGCGCGCGTGCTGGTCGCGCTGCTGCGCGAGTGCGTCGAGACGGGGCAACCCGCCCGCCCGCCGGTCTGCCTGCTGGCCGGAGGCGAGACGACGGTCACGGTCCGCGGCGACGGCCGGGGGGGCCGCAACCAGGAGCTGGCGGTCGCCGCGGCCGACGCGCTCGCGGCCTTTCCCACGCCGGCGGCGGTCGCGGCGCTCGCGACCGACGGTGTCGACGGCGTGAGTGGCGCGGCTGGTGGGATCGTGGACGATCGCACCACGCGGCGGGCCGCCGCGCTCGGTCTCGCCCCCCCGTCGACTTTTCTGGAGGCGAACGACAGCCACGCCTTCCTGGGACCGCTCGGCGACCTGATCGTCACGGGGCCCACCGGCACGAACGTGATGGACGTCGTCACATTGCTCGCTGGCCCCTCTCGGAGCAGGCGCCTATAATCACGCGGTTGGGTCGGGGAGAGGAGTGTCTTGAGCCAGGATCCCGGCGACGAGCTCGAGCGCCCGACCGAGGCCGCGGTCAGCAAGACCGCAGACGCCCCAGCCGCAGGCGACGCCCCTGAGCCCGCCCAGGCTGCCGCCGTTACGGAAGCGGCGGTCGCGGAGGCGGCGGGTGAGGAACCCTCGGCGACACAGCTCAAGCAGCGCGCCCGGCTCGCCGAGGATCGCCTGGGCGAGGTGCTGGCGGCGTTTCGCCAGTCCAAGGTCGACAACGAGGGTTTCCGCGACCGCGTCACGCGCGACGTGCAGCGTCACTGGGAGCGCCACAACCAGAAGCTGCTGCTGCGCTTCATCGAGGTTCTCGACAACCTCGACCGTGCCCTCGAGGCGGCCGAGCAGAGCTACGCCGGCAATCCCCTGGTCGAGGGCCTGATCCTGGTCCGCACGCAGCTCCTGCAGATCCTGCAGAAGGAAGGGCTCGAACGGATCCCCGCGCTCGGCCTGCCCTTCGATCCCGCGTTCGCCGAGGCGGTCGGGATCCAGGCCGTCACGGATCCCGACCACGAGCACGTCGTGGTGAAGGAGCTGCTGCGCGGGTACCGGCTGCACGGCCGCCTGGCCCGAGCCTCCCGGGTGCTGATAGGCGTCTACAGCGAGCCGCCCGAGCCCTCGCCCGAGGCGGCGCCCGAGCCCTCGCCCGAGCCCTCGCCCGAGCCCTCGCCCGAGGCGGCGGCCGGGACCGAGGACCTCGATCCGGCCGCGCAGACGATCCGGCTCGACGACAAGACGCTGCGCGAGATCTTCGGCGGGCACGAAGACCCCGAGATCGACTGAGCCCGCTGGCGTTCCCGACACGCGCCGCTTGCTCGCGCCACCTCGACGGCGTTGCTGTTCACGGAACTTGACATCTTCGTCATCGGGGCGTCACAGGCTCCGCCCACCATCTGTAGTGAACGCCAGGCTCGCTCCGGGCACGTGACACCGGAGGATGGGAGGCCAGTCCATGAAGAGTGCTCTCGCTGCCGCCGTCGTTGTCTTGTTCGCCGCCTCTGCACAGGCCCAGACGATCGCGATCGACGGGGCCGGGGCGACCTTCCCCTACCCGATCTACTCGAAGTGGTTCTCGGAGTACAACAAGCTCCACCCGAGCGTCGAGATCAACTATCAGGCGATCGGCTCGGGGGGCGGGATCCGGCAGCTCACGAACCAGACCGTCTTCTTTGGCGCCTCCGACGGGCCCATGACGGACGAGCAGCTCGAGGCGGCGCCGGATGCGGTGCTGCACCTGCCGACGGTGCTGGGGGGCGTCGTCCCCGTCTACAACATCCCGGGCATCACCGCCGAGCTCCGGTTCACCGGCGAGACGCTCGCCGACATCTACCTCGGGAAGATCACCAAGTGGAACGATCCGGCCCTGGTGAAGGAGAACCCCGGCGTGGCGCTCCCCGCCATGGACATCACGGTCGTCCACCGGGCTGACGGCTCGGGGACGACCTACATCTGGGTCGATTTCCTGTCGAAGGTCTCGCCCGAGTTCCGGCAGAAGGTCGGCGTCGCGACCTCCGTGCAGTGGCCGGTCGGGGTCGGCGGCAAGGGCAACCCGGGCGTCGCCGGGCTCGTCAAGCAGACGCCGGGTTCCGTGGGCTACGTGGAGCTGATCTACGCGCTCCAGAACCAGATCGCCTACGGTTACGTCCGCAACCCGGCCGGCGCCTGGGTGCGGGCCTCGCTCGAGTCGGTGACCGAGGCCGCGGCCGGAGCGGCGGCGGCGATGCCCGCCGACTTCCGGGTGTCGATCACGAACGCGCCGGGCAAGGGCGCCTACCCGATCTCCTCCTTCACCTGGCTGCTGCTCTACGAGCACCCCAAGGACGCCGTCCGGGCACGGACGCTCGTCAACTTCGTGAAGTGGGCCCTCACCGAGGGGCAGAAGGACTGCGCCGGCCTCGGCTACGCGCCGCTGCCGGCGGCCGTCGTCCAGAGAGAGCAGGCCGCCCTCGAGAAGATCAAGCTCTAGGCGGCGCCAGGCGGACAGCGTGCGGCGCCCGTCCCGACGTCCCGACGACCTCGTCCTGTTCGTCGGGACGGGTGCGTGCGCGCTCGTGATCGTACTGCTGGTGAGCGCGATCGGCGTGACGCTCTTTCTCGACTCGCGGCTGGCGCAGGAGAAGTTCGGCCTCGGTTTCTGGATCGGGCGTGAGTGGGACCCCGTCTCCGGGCAGTTCGGGGCCTTGCCCTTCATCTGGGGGACGCTCTACTCCTCGTTCCTCGCCCTCCTGATCGGGACCCCGGTCGCCCTGGGGATCGCGATCTTCCTGGCCGAGCTCAGCCCGCGCTGGTTGCGCGGGCCGCTCGCGCACCTCACGGAGCTGCTGGCCGCGATCCCCTCGATCGTGTACGGCCTGTGGGGGCTCACCGCGATCGTGCCCCTGGTGCGGCAGGTCCAGCTCCTGCTGCCTCACTGGCTGCGCTCCTGGCGCCTCTTCTCCGGGCCGCCGGTCGGGGTGAGCATGGCGGCGGCGGGCCTGATCCTGGCTGTGATGATCGTCCCCTTCACGGCCTCGGTGGCCCGCGAGGTGCTGAAGGCCGTCCCCACCTCGCAGCGCGAGGCCGCCTACGCGCTGGGCGCGACCCGCTGGGAGGCCATCCGGCTGGCCCTGGGCTGGGGACGCACCGGGATCATCGGAGCCGTGATGCTCGGGCTGGGCCGGGCGCTCGGCGAGACCATGGCCGTGACCATGGTGATCGGCAACAGCCCGCAAGTCGCGCTCTCGCTCTTCGCGCCCCAGCACACGATGGCGGCCGTGATCGCCAACGAGTTCACGGAGGCGGCGGGCGACCTCTACCTCAACGCGCTGGTGGAGATCGGCTTCGCTCTCTTCGTGATCACGGTGCTCATCAACGCGCTCTCGCGCCTCCTGATCTGGAGCGTCGAGGCGGGCGGTCCGCTGCGGGCCTGGCGACGGGCGCGGCCGAGCGCCGCGGAGCGCGTGAGCGCCGCGGCACACGCGAGTGCCGCATGATCGGCGGCCGCGTCTCGCTGCGCCGGCGGCTCACCAGCAAGCTGGTCGTCCTCTTCTGCGGCCTTTCCGTGGTCCTCGCCCTCGTTCCGGTAGCCGCGATCCTGGCCTTCATCCTGGGCCGTGGAGTGTCCTCGCTGAGTCTCGCCTTCTTCACGCACATGCCGAAGCCGGTCGGGGAGCCGGGCGGCGGGATGGCCAACGCGATCGTGGGGACCTTGATCATCGTCGGCATGGGCGGCGCCCTGGCCGTTCCCGTCGGCGTCCTGGCGGCCGTCTTCCTCTCCGAGTACCCGCGTTCACGCCTGGGCTCGGCCAGCCGCTTCGCGGCCGACGTGCTCACCGGCGTCCCCTCGATCGCCGTGGGCATCTTCGCCTACGGCGTCGCGGTGCTGCCCTTCCGGCGTTTCTCGGCGGTCGCGGGCTCGGTCGCCCTGGCGGTGATGATGGTCCCGATCGTGGCCCGCACCTCCGAGGAGGTCCTGCGTCTCGTGCCTCCTTCCCTCCGCGAGGGGGCGATGGCGCTCGGCGCCACCCGCCGGCGGGCGGTGTTCAGCGTGATCCTGCCCGCGGCCCTTCCGGGAGTGCTGACGGGGGTGCTGGTCGCGCTCGCCCGCATCGCCGGCGAGACGGCCCCGCTCCTGTTCACCTCCTTCGGCAACCGCTTCTGGTCGCTCGACCCCTTGCGGCCCATGGCCGCCCTCACCGTGCAGATCTACACCTACGCGATCTCCCCCTACGACGACTGGCACCGCCAGGCGTGGGCCGCCGCGGCCGTCCTGGTGCTGCTGGTCCTCGCCCTCTCCGTCCTGGCGCGCCTCGCCACGCGCCGCCTGGAGAGGATGCATCACTCATGAGCAGGCCTCGGGCTGACGGGTGAGCCGAGGTGCAGAAGGCGCCGCAGGAGCTCGCCGCGGCTGAGGCCCATCGGTCGCGCCGGCTAGCGGGGCCTCATCGGACGACGGAGCTCGGGGCGGCGACGCGCCGGCGCCAGTCGTCGAGCAGGTCTCCGAGGGTCCGCTCGATCGGCAGCTGCGGCCGCCAGCCGGTCGCGGCCTGGAGGCGCGAAGGGTCGCCCACCTGCACGGGCGTGTCCGAGGGACGCAGACGCTCCGGATCGACCTCGACCGCGACCCGCGCGCTGGACGCCGCCAGCAGGATCTCGAGCAGCTCGCGGATGCTGCGCCCCACGCCGGTGCACACGTTGTAGACGCCACCCGCCTCGCCCCGCTCCAGCAGCAGCCAGTACGCGCGCACCACGTCGCGCACGTCGGCGAAGTCGCGCACGGCATCGAGGTTGCCGACCCGGATCACGGGGGTGCGCCGACCGGCCTCGATCTCCGCGATCTGGCGCGCGAAGGAGCTCTCCGCGAAGGCCTCGCCCCTGCCCGGGCCCGTGTGATGGAACGTGCGCGTCGTGACGACACGCATGCCCCCGGCCGGACCGTAGAGCACGGCGAGAGCGGACTGCGCCACCTTGCTGACCGCGTAGGGAGACGCGGGGCGGAGCGGGTTCGTCTCCCGCAGGGGCAGCTCCTCGGGGCCCGCCGGCCCGTACTCTTCGGCGCTACCGACCACCAGCACGTCGGGACGCAGGCCGCGGGCGCGGGCGGCGTCCAGCACGTGCACGATGCCGAGCACGTTCGTGCGCAGGGTGCCGCCGGGGTCGAGCCAGGACAGGTGCGGGCTCGACTGGCCGGCCAGGTGCACGATGCGCTCGGGCAGGACGGCCGCCACCACCGCGGCCGCGGCGGCCGGGTCGTTGAGGTCGGCCTCGATCGCGGACATGCCGGCCCCGGTGCCCCAGGTGATCCCGCCCTGCGGCAGCACCACCCCGTGGATCTCCACGTCGGGCCGCTCGCGGCACAGGTAGGCGACCAGGTGGCCGCCCACGAAGCCGCCCGCCCCCGTCACCAGCAGCCTCACTAGAACCCACCCATGCCGAAGCGGCCGCCGGTCAGGTCGGCTCCGGTCGAGGTGCCGAGCGAGCCGACGTTGGCGAGCTCGATCGCGAACCGCCACTGCTTGTCGGCCTGGCCCGACCAGTTGTACCGGACGTGCTCGACCGTGAAGCCGCAGCACTGGACGGAGTAGTGCAGCGAGGCCCGCATCTGCCAGAGCGTCTTCTTCAGGAGATCGTACTCGGCGGAGCCCTCCAGGTGGAGCCGGCTCTGGAACAGATCGAACGAGCTGCCGGCGCGCAGGGAGTCACCGCCGATCCCACGCTTGGAGGGGTCGTCCGAGACCAGCAGCGACCGCGACCAGGTCGCCTGCAGCCCGAAGCCCGGCCGCATCGCGTTCGCGGACACGCTCATTCGCCGTGTCTGGCGGAAGTTGACGTCGTACTCGAGCTGGTAGTCGACGGAGTACTCCGGCGTCGGCCGAAGGGTCATGCGCGACTGGAGCGGGCCCAGGTGCTCGGGCCGGTATTGGGGCCCGTAGAAGGAGGAGGAGTAGTTCGGGTCGAAGTTACTCTGGCCCTGGTTGATCTGCACGTAGTAGCCCTGGCCCAGCCGCCAGGAGAAGAACTGGTACGGCACCGTCTTGCCGCTCGCGCTGCGGCGCTTGGCGTAGAAGCGCTGCACGAGGGCGTAGTTGATCTGGTTGGTGCCCGCGGCCCAGTCCTGGCCGTCCATCTTCGGGATCGCCTCGTAATCCTCGGGCTTCACTGCCGTTCGGTAGGTCCAGGTGACCTCGGGGCCGATCGTGTGCTTGAAGCGGGGGGAGTAGCCGAAGCCGGGCGTGTCGAAGACGCGCGCGAAGGTCGGCCCGGTCATGCTCAGAGAGGCCTCCCAGAAGGAACGCTCGATCGCCGGGTTCTTCACGACGTCGCCGTTCTCGTCCAGGGTCGGGTTCCCCTCCTCGTCGAGCACCGTGCGCTCACCGTAGCGCGTGTAGCGGTAGCTGAGCGACGGGTTGAAGTCGAGGAAGCTGACGTGCAGCGGTCGTGACAGCGACGGTCCGATGTCGTAGCGGGTCCAGGTGTTCACGACTGGCCGCGTCCCGTAGCGGATCCTGTCGGCGGAGCCCGAAACCGCGAAGACCACCCCCCCGGGCAGCTGGCGCGGCACGCCGCGCAGGGTCAGGGACGGCGCGCGCTCGTTGACCAGCCCCGAGCCGGTCCCGAAGTCGACGTCGGTCAGCTGGCCCGAGGCGCTCAGGACGCCGATGCCGACGCTTCGCTCGATCGAGGCCGACCAGTTCTGGGTACGCGAGGACATGCGGGCAAAGTCCGTCGTGTACTGCTGCAGGAAGAACAGGTTGCTGGACCTGTTCACGTAGGCGGACAGGCGCAGCTTGCCCGGCAGCTGCTGCAGCACGTGCCAGTCGATGGAGTAGTCGTACTTGCTCGAGTTCTTGAGATCGTAGGCCACGCTGTGCAACGTCCAGCGCGAGCTGCCGCTGCCCACCCAGCGAAACTCGTGGCCCAGCCCGTACCCGCTCTTCGAGTAGTAGTCGAGGGTCAGGGTCTGGTCGGCGCTGCGACCCATGGCCCAGAAGAAGCCCGTGGTCAGGTTGAAGCCGCGCGCCTCGGTGTATCCCAGGCTCGGCAGCAGGAAGCCGGTCGAACGGTGGGACTTGCTGATCGGGTAGTAGATGTAGGGCGTGTAGAAGACGGGCACGCTCTTCACCTTGAAGAGGGCGTTGGTGCCGGTGATCTTGTCGTCGACGTGGACGCTCGCCCGCGAGGCGGTGAACTCCCAGCGCGGGTTCGGCTGGGAGCAGGAGGTGAAGGTCCCGCCCTCCACGCGGTAGCGGTCGGCGTCGAGGCGCTCGATCCTGCGCGCCTCCACGAAGACGCCAGACACGAGGTAACCGACGGCGTTGTCGAGCACCCCCTTGCCCGTGTCGTCCATCTCCAGGCGATCGCCCGAGAGGCGCTCCTGGCCGCGGATGAAGACGACGTTGCCCTGCGCGACGATGCGCCGGCGCGTGCCGCCGCCGGGCTGCGGCTCCTCGAACACGTCCGCCTGGTCGGCCTGGACGCGGACGTCCGCCACCCGAAGGTCGACCAGGCCGCGGGCTTCCACGTGGCCCTTGGCGGTCTGCTCGTAGGACTCCGCCCGCACCTTGATCTCGCCCGCCGCCAAGGGTTCCTCGCCTGACTCCCTATCGGGGGCTTTCGGGGCGGTCGCGCTGTGCCGGGCGGAGGTCGGGGTCTCCTTCCCCGCCCGCGCGGCCGGCACGGCGAAGAGCGACGCCGCGATAGCGAGCGTGAGCGGCGAGCGTCCTTTGAAGGCCGGCGGCACCGGGGTGGCCCTCTAGAGGGCGGCCATGCCCATCACGTGGAAGCCGCCGTCGACGTGGATCACCTCGCCGGTGACGCCACGCGAGAGGCGGGAGACCAGGAAGACGGCCGTGTCGCCCAGCTCCTCCTGGTCCGTCGCCCTGCGCAGCGGGGCCTGGCTGCGGTGGTAGTCGAGCATCTTCGACAGCCCGTGGACGCCCGAGGCGGCGATCGTCTTGATCGGCCCCGCGGAGATCGCGTTGACGCGGATCCCCTTCGGCCCCAGGTCGGCCGCCAGGTAGCGCACCGACATTTCGAGCGCCGCCTTGGCGACACCCATCACGTTGTAGTGCGGGACGACACGCTCGCCGCCGAGGTAGCTGAGGGTGACGATGCTGCCGCCACGGCCCTCCATCAGCGGGGCCGTGACCCGGGCCAGCGCCGTGAGCGAGTAGGAGGACACGTCGTTGGCGACGCGGTAGCCCTCGCGCGAGGTGTTCAGGAACTCGCCGTCCAGCTCCTGGCGCAGGGCGAAGGCGACCGCGTGCACCACGAAGTCGAGCGAGCCGAACTCGCGGCGGACGGAGTCGGCAAGCGCCGCGAGGTCCTCGTCCTTCGTCACGTCGCAGGGCAGGACGAGCGGGTCGCGGAGCTGGGCCGCCAGCTCCCGGACGTTTTCCTCCAGCCGCTCACCCTGGTAGGTGAGCGCCAGCCGGGCGCCCTCGCGCGCGACCGCCTGCGCGATGCCCCAGGCGATCGACCGCTTGTTGGCGACGCCCAGCACGAGCCCGTGCTTTCCCTCGAGCAGCATGCAGAGACTCCGTTCCGGTTCCGAGGCACTATACCATCGCGACCGCGCCCGGTCGGAGCGCCTCCGGGGCGCTCTTCGCGCAGCCGCTCAGGCTGCGACGAGCGCGTCGGCCGTCAGACCGCGGAGCGCCAGGATGCGCTCGATCGTCTCGCCCACGACGTTGTTGGGGGTCGAGGCCCCAGCGGTCACGCCGATCGTCAAAGGGCCCGGCGGCAGCCAGGCCTCGCTCGCCGTCTCCCCGGAGGCACCCACCGGGCGGTGATGGAGCACCGTCGGCTGGATCCGGTCGGCTCCGCTGATGTGGAAGGTCGGCAGCCGCTGCGCGCAGATCCGCGCCAGCGCCTGGGTGTTGCTGCTGTTGTAGCCACCGATCACGACCATCAGGTCGAGCCCCCCCTCCTCCAGCATGCGCAGCACGGCGTCCTGGCGGTCCTGGGTGGCCGAGCAGATCGTGTCGAAGGCACGGAAGCGCTCGGCGGCGGCGGCCTCGCCCCAGCGCTCGCGCATCGCCGCCTGCAGCATCCCCTGGATCTCCAGGCTCTCCGTCATCAGCATGGTGGTCTGGTTGGCGAGGCCGATCTTCTGGAGGTCGCGCTCGGGCTCGAAGCCGGGGCTCGCGGCCCGACGGAAGCGTTCCTGGAGCGCCTCCGCTGCAAGACGCCCGCACACGAAGTCGCAGACGAGCTGGGCCTCCGCCCGGTCCTTCACGCACAGGTAGCGGCCCCCGGGGTGGGTGAGCGCCTGCGAGGCGGTCGCCTTCGTCTCCTCGTGGAAGTGCTTGCCGTGGATGAGCGCCGTGAAGCCTTCGCGCGCGTAGCGGTGCACGTTCTTCCAGACGTTCAGCACGCTGCCGCAGGTCGTGTCCACCAGCACGCAGCCCTTGGCGCGCAGGTAGGCGAGCTCCGCGACCGGCACACCGAAGGCCGGGCAGGATCACGACGTCGCTCGCTTCCACCTCGCCGTAGCGCAGCTCGGGGCTCCGGCCGTCGGGCAGGATCCGGATCCCGAGGGCAGCCAGCCGCCCGTTCACCTCGGGGTTGTGGATGATCTCTCCGGAGAGGAAGATCCTTCGCTCGGGGAACCGCTCTCGCGCCTCGTAGGCGTACTCGACCGCGCGGTCGACGCCGTAGCAGAAGCCGAACTCGCGCGCGAGCTTGATCCGGATCTCGCCGGCCCGGGCCAGGTAGCCGAGCTCCTTCAGCCGCTCGACGACCGGCGAGTGGTAGCTCGCCGCGAGCTGCGGGCGCACGGCCGCCTTGAGGTTGAAGCCCTTCTGGAAATACGTCTGCTCAGCACCGCTCATCTGTTGTCGGGGTCCCGAATCATCAGGATACCGCAGGCGCGGGCCTCCCGGGGAGGCGGGCCGCGCGCGACGGCAGCGTGACGATCCCAAGGCGCGGCACGGCGTTTCCGTGAAGGCGCCGTCATCCCGATGTCGTCGGAGGTTCCGCGTCCGATCACCCGGTTGTCGCAGCTCGGCGCTGCAATGGAGCCGGCGGCACCCGGTGCGGGCCGCCAGAGGAGGTGGTGATGGACGGGAGCAGCCGGGACTGATGCGCTGCGACCTGCACGTGCACTCTTCCCACTCGGGACCCGCCGACCTGCCGGTCCTGCGTCACGTCGGCAAGGAATGCTACTCGGACCCGCTGGCCGTCTACGAGAGGGCGCGTGCGCGCGGGATGGACCTGGTAACGCTCTCCGATCACGACACGATCGAGGGGGCGCTCCGTCTGCGTACGCTTCCCAACACGTTCGTGAGCGAGGAGGTGACCCTGCTCCTGTCGGCGGGACGCCAGCTCCACGTCAACCTCTTCGACATCACGGAGGAGCAGCACCTCGAGGCCCAGCGGCGGCGCAGCGACCCGGAGGCCTTCTTCGCGTGGATCGCCGAGAGCCGCATCCCCGCCTCGGTCAACCACCTCTTCGCCGCTCTAACCGGGGAGCGGACCCCGGACGACCTCGAGCTGCCGCTCGGCCGCCTGCCCTTGATCGAGACCCTGAACGGCGCGATGCCCTGGCGCCACAACCGGGCCGCCCGCCGAGCCGGCCGCGAGGCCGGGATGGCCCCGGTCGGGGGCAGCGACTCCCACTCCCTCGCCCACGTGGCCCGAGCCTTCACGATCGTGCCAGGGGCGCGGACCAAGGTGGAGTACGTCGACGGGCTTCGCCGCGGACTGACGATCCCCGCGGGTCGCTCGGGCAGCTACGCCCGTCTCACCAGCGAGGTGGCCCGCGTCTTTTCGGCCGGCTACGCCGACGCCGCCTCCGAGCTGGCGCGAGGGCAGGCGGCGCCGGGCCGGATCGCGGCGCTCGCCTCGCTGCTGCCGCTGCTACCGCTGCTGCCGCTCGTCACCCTCGGCATCTACGCCCACGAGATCTCCTTCGCAGCGGTCCAGGCACGGGCGTTCGCTCGGGCCCTCGCCGCGCGCCCCCAGTCTCGGCTCGCACCGGACACCGACCCCCTTCGTCTGGAGCGGGCGGCGTGAGCGTCCTCGCTTTGGTCCGCAGCTCGGACGACCGGCTCTGGGGACGTGTGCTCGAATGGCACCCCCCCAGGTGGGTGCGGGTCTGGATGCGGACGGCGTCTCGGCTCGCCGACGGATGGCTCTGGCCGACGGTGGCGCTGCTGCTCGCTGCGGATGGCAGTCGCGGCCTGCACGTGCTGGTGACGGGAGCGGTGGCGGCGTTGGTCGCGAACGCGGTCCTGCTGCCCGTCAAGAGCCGCTTCCGACGCGCCCGGCCGTGTGCGCAGGCGCGGCCGCTCGCCTTTGCGGTCGACCCGCTTCAGTGGTTCGCCGCGGATCGCTTCTCCTTCCCCTCGGGCCACGCCCTCAACGCCTTCGCCGTGGGTTCCGTGGTCGGCCTCGCCTACCCTTCGGCCGCGTTGCCCGTGCTCGCGCTGGCAGCCAGCATCGCCGCCTCCCGAGTCGTGCTGGGTCTGCACTGGCTGAGCGACGTCGTCGCCGGTGCGGTGGCCGGAGCGGCCATCGGTTCCTGCGCCTTCCTCGTCTTCGTCCGCTAGGCGTCGCGCCCGGTGTGCCCGTCCGGGGCCGTTCGGCGTGTTAACGGACCGTTAACAGCGGCGTCATGCCCGTGTCACGGGTTCCTCCTAACGTGTGCTCATGACAACGAGCCGTGCATCGAGAGGGGCGCCGGGCAGGTTCCCGCGCCACGGTGGCAGCAGCACAAAGGAGGATCTTTGATGAGTCTCAGGGCACTGCACCGCAGCCTGGTGGCCGCGGCCGCGCTGACGATTGGCCTCTGCCTGACGGCCAGCGCCTTCGCTCAAGGCATGTACTACCGCGAGATCCAGAAGGACGGCCGAATCTACGTGTTCAGCAGTGGCGAAAAGGCGGACCTCTTCGAGAAGAGCGGCGAGATGGGGAAGTCCATCACGCGACCGGGGGCCGGACCGAACGGGGAGACGCTCGTCTTCGAAGACGAGAACGCGATCAACCTCTACAACTTCAAGCACGACCTGCCCGGCGAGAGCTTCCCGCAACCCAAGGAGCAGCCGAAGTCGCCGTACCCGTCCGGGCAAGATCATCGGCCTCGCTTTCGGCGACTTCTACTACTTCGCCGATCACCACGACGCCGCGATCAAGGACGCGCACCAGCAGGGCTTCTGGCTGCGCCGCGCCTACCTGGGATGGGACCAGAGCTTCAGCGCGAGCCTGTCGGCCCGCTTGCGCCTGGAGATGAACAGCAACGGCAAGTTCGCCGGCGGCAACCTCACTCCCTACGTCAAGGACGCGTACCTGACCTGGAAGTACTCCGGCAAGCAGCAGGCCCGGCTCGGCATCCAGCCCTCCCTCAGCTTCGATTCCGAGGAGGGATTCTGGGGCCTGCGGCACATCGAGAAGACACCGGCCGATCTCTACAAGATCGACTCCTCCCGCGACTTCGGCCTCACGCTCAGCGGCCCGCTGGGCGAGCAGGGTCTGAGCTACGCCGCCCAGTTCGGCAACGACTCCGGGAACGGCTCGGAGCAGGACAAGTACAAGGTGGTCCGCTTCCTGGGACTGTTCCAGCCCAAGATCGGGCTGCGGCTCGAGGGCGCCTTCAACTTCGAGGGCCGGGCGGAGAAGCAGGACCGGCTGACGGCCAAGGGCTTGGTTGGCTACAAGAACAGCAACTTCCGCGCGGCCGGCGAGTTCCTGTGGCAGAAGCGCAAGTCGGGCAAGGACGACACGCCCGACACCACCATCCAGATCCTGTCGGCCTTCGCCGTCTACGACATCGCCCCCAAGAAGGCGGACGTCTTCGCCCGCTTCGACAGGGTCAAGGCCAAGCTGGACGGCGAGGACGTGGGCCTGCCGGGCGCCGACGGGATCGACTACCTCGTCCTCAGCAAGGACTCCCCGTTCAAGATCTTCATCTTCGGTTTCGAGTGGTACCTGAACTCGTCGGTGCGCTTGAGCCCGAACCTCGAGCTGGTCAGCTACGACAACTCCGACGTCAAGAAGGACGTGGTTCCGCGCCTCACGTTCTACTGGACGTGGTAGGCCGCCCGCTCGACGTGGCAGGCCGCCCGATCCGTCTGTTTACACGGATTTAACCCACTGGAAACGACGCCTTTACCTGGCCGGGCCATGCTCGTCCGGGTGAAGGCGCCCACGGGGAGGATTGATTACATGAAGCGTTTGCTGCTCACCCTCGCCGTCCTGGTGATTGGAGCGGCCGGCTCCCAGGCCCAGGCGGTCAAGGTCGATCCCTCGATCGCGTCCTACGCGAAGGCCGCCGGAGTCTCCGGCAACATCACGAGCGTCGGCTCCGACACCATGAACAACATGATGGCGCTGTGGGCCGAGACGTTCCGCAGGCAGTACCCGAACGTCAAGATCCAGATCGAGGGCAAGGGCAGCTCGACGGCCCCGCCCGCCCTGATCGCCGGGACCTCGCAGTTCGGTCCCATGTCGCGCGCGATGCGCTCGACCGAGATCGACCAGTTCGAGGCCAAGTACGGCTACAAGCCGACCCAGGTCCGCACCTCCTACGACGCGCTGGCGGTCTACGTGAACAAGGACAACCCGCTCGTCAAGCTCACCCTCGCCCAGGCCGACGCCATCTTCTCGAAGACGCGGCGCCGCGGGGGCAAGTCGGTGGCGAAGTGGGGTGACCTCGGGCTGGGCGGCGACTGGGCCTCCCGGCCGCTCTCCATCTACGGCCGCAACTCCGCCTCCGGCACCTATGGCTTCTTCAAGGAGCACGTGCTGAAGAACGGCGACTACCGGGACACCGTCAAGGAACAGCCCGGCTCGGCCTCCGTCGTCCAGGGAGTCACCGAGGACCGCTTCGGCATCGGCTACTCGGGCGTCGGCTACCGGACCTCGGGCGTCAAGGTACTGCAACTCGCCGACACGACGCAGTTCTACGACGGAAGCTACGCCAACGTGACGAGTGGCAAGTACCCGCTCGCGCGCTTCCTCTACATCTACGTCAACAAGGCGCCGGGCAAGGCGCTCGACCCGCTGGTCAGGGAGTTCCTGAAGCTGGTCCTGAGCAGGGAGGGCCAGCAGGTGGTCGTGAAGGACGGCTACCTCCCGCTCTCCGCCGCGCTCGTCGCCGAGGAACTGAAGAAGCTCGACTAGCGCTGCCGAGCCCGGGCCGGACGTCCGCACCCGTCCCGGGCTCTTTCGCCTCACCTGGGGGCTGGTCCGAAATGGCCACTGCGACGATCGGCATCCGCGAGCGGATGGCGGCAGCGTCACGGCGCATCGCCCGCGTCAAGCTGCTCGACCGCGGGGCGACCGGCGTCATCACGCTCGGGGGCGTCTTCATCATCCTGAACGTCCTCTTCATCTTCGTCTTCATCTTCGCCGAGGCCTTCCCCCTCTTCCGACCCGCAGGTGGGCAGAGGCTCTCTACTCTGCGTCTGACCGCAGCCCCGACCGTGCCGGCCGGCGGCGTTGGCGCCCCGGCGGGTCCCGCAACCCTCCCGCTCGCCTTCGGCGTCGACGAGCACCAGATGTACCTCTACACGGTCAGCTCCGACCCGAAGCTCGTCTTCTATCGGCTCCCCGGGGGTGGCCTGCAGCAGGAGCTTCCGATTCCCTCGCTCGCGGGCGCGACCCTGACCGCCGCGGCGCGGAGCCTGCTGGGCAACCAACTGGCGGTGGGAACGAGCGACGGGCGGCTGGGCCTTCTGCGGGTCCGCTTCCGGCCCGTGTTCCAGGAGCAGACGCTCCGCGACCTGGACCTCGGGCTGGCCGACGCGGGCGTCGTCGAGCTGGACGCGAAGCGGCGACCGATCCGCGAGC
Organism: uncultured Acidobacteriota bacterium; assembly: GCA_963732935.1. Lineage (GTDB taxonomy): Bacteria > Acidobacteriota > Vicinamibacteria > Fen-336 > Fen-336 > DATBSL01. Next base: position 389,796 of record CAVTBK010000001.1, read on the forward strand.
TGAGCCTTCAGGAGGCGGACGGCGAGACGCTCGTGGTGGCGGTCGTGGGAGACGAGGAGCTCGCGGTCGCCCACCTGACGCCGGGCGAGGATTCCAACCCGCCCACAGCCTCGCTCGAGACGCTGCGCACGCACGCGGGGGACGCCATCACCCACGTTTGCGCCGGCCGCTCGAACACCGTGGTGGCGGGGACCCGGAACGGGAAGCTCTACCACTGGGAGGTCGGGAGCGGCGACGCGACGCGGCTCACCGACCTCGTCGAGGTCGGCCCCGCACCGCTCAGCGCGCTCGCCTGGAGCCTCGGCGGCAGCACTGTGATCGTCGGAGACACGGAGGGCCGGGTCTCCGCCTGGTTCCGCGCCAGGCCGAGCGCCGAGGCCGGGCTGACGCTCGTGAAGGCGCACGAGTTCGAGTCGCAGGGGAGCGCCATCCGCTCGATCGGTCCCTCGACGCGCGAGCGCAGCTTCGTGACCGGCGCCGCGGACGGCTCGCTCGTGCTGCGCCACCTCACCTCGGAGCGGACCCTGCTGCGCTTCCCCGCCACCGGCAACGCCGCGGCGAGCGCGCTCCTCACGCCGCGGGCCGACGGGATCCTGGCCTGGCGTGCGGACGGGACGCTCGACCGCTACTCGGTCCGCGACCCACATCCGGAGTTCTCGTGGCGAGCGATGTTCGGCCGGGTCTGGTACGAGGGCTACCCGGGGCCGTCCTACGTCTGGCAGTCGACGGGCGCGACCGACGACTTCGAGCCGAAGCTGAGCCTGGTGCCACTCGTTTTCGGCACGATCAAGGCGACCTTCTACGCGCTCGTGTTCGCGGTCCCGCTGGCCGTGATGGCGGCGCTGTACACCTCGCAGTTCATGCACCCGAGGGTCAAGGCGCGGGTCAAGCCCACGGTCGAGATCATGGCCGCGCTGCCGAGCGTCGTGATCGGCTTCATCGCGGGGCTGTGGCTGGCGGCGCGGGTCGAGGCGGCGCTGGTGCCGGTCCTGCTGATGACGGCGTTTCTGCCTCTCTTCGGCACGGCCGGCGTGCTCGTCTGGGGCCGGCTGCCGCGAGGGCTCCGACGCCGGCTCAGGCCCGGGACCGAGATCCTCGTGATCCTCCCGCTGCTCCTGCTGGGGGGCTGGGCGGCGCTCTGGGCCGGACCCTGGGTCGAGGGGACCTTCTTCGCCGGCGACGCACGGCACTGGCTGTCGGAGACGCTGGGCTTGCGTCTACGACCAGCGCAACAGCATCGTGGTCGGCATCGCCATGGGTTTCGCGGTGATCCCGATCATCTTCACGATCTCCGAGGACGCCTTCTCGAGCGTGCCCCAGCACCTGACCGCCGCCTCGCTCGCCCTGGGCGCGAGCCGTTGGCAGACGGCGACCCGGGTCGTGCTGCCCACGGCGAGCCCCGGGATCTTCTCGGCCGTGATGGTGGGCTTCGGCCGCGCGGTGGGCGAGACCATGATCGTGCTGATGGCGACCGGGAACACGCCTCTCATCGACTGGTCGCCCTTCAACGGGATGAGAACGCTCTCCGCCAACATCGCGGTCGAGGTGCCCGAGGCCCCTCATGGAGCGACCCTCTACCGGGTGCTCTTCCTCTCGGCCTGCGTGCTCTTCGTGATGACCTTCTTCGTGAACACCGCGGCGGAGCTGGTCCGGCAGCGGCTGCGCGAGAAGTACCGGGCCATCTGATGGGCTCCCGGGGCGAGGCTCTCGTCTGGTTCACGGGCAGCGCGCTCGGGATCTGCCTGTTGATGGTGGTGGGCCTGCTGGTCGTGATCCTCGCGAACGGGCTCGGGGCCTTCTGGCCCGAGCGGCTCGAGCAGCTCACGCTGCGGGACGGCACGCTGGTGGCGGGCGAGCTGGTGCAGCGGCAGGCGATCCCGGACCCGGACCACGCCGGGCGGGCGAAACGGTACCGGCTGCGCTTCAAGGTCGGCAACCGTGATCTCTACGGCTTCGACTTCCGCTGGGTCGACGAGAGCGAGATCGCGAAGCGTGAGACCCCCGGCGATCTCTGCTTCGTGGAGCGGAGCGAGTACGGGCCCCTGATCGGCGTCCCGGTCCGTCTGCTCGAGGCCGGCAAGGAGACGGCGAGCGGCCCGGCTGCCGTCGAGGCGCGGCTGCCGCAGCTGCTGGCGAAGGCGGCGCGCGACCGGGCTCGGCTCGAGCGCCTCGAGAAGGGAGAGATCGGCGCGGTCAACTACGGGATCGAACGGATCCGCCTCGAGAACCGCAAGCTGGATTATCGCGAGAAACGGGACCCCTCGCGCGTGCTCACCGCCGAGCGGACCCGGCTCCGGCAGCGCGAGGCGGCCTTGCAGGAGCGGTATGCGGGCCTCGAGCAACGCCTCGCCGAGGCAACGGCGGCGGCGGCGGACGCCCTCGTCACCTTCCGCACCGTGGACGGGCAGGAGAAGGAGCTGCGCGCCCTCGACCTCTACCGCGTCTATCCGGCCAACCGGCTGAGCGCCCTCGGCCGGGCACGCGTCTACGCGGGCCGCCTGCTCGGCTTCCTGACCGGCGACCCCCGCGAGGCGAACACGGAGGGCGGCGTCTTCCCCGCCATCTTCGGGACCGTGATGATGGTGTTCCTGATGAGCCTGGCGGTGGTGCCGCTGGGCGTGCTGGCGGCCCTCTATCTGCGCGAGTACGCGCGGCAGGGCGCGCTCGTACGGACCGTGCGCATCGCGGTCAACAACCTGGCCGGAGTGCCCTCGATCGTGTTCGGCGTCTTCGGGCTGGGCTTCTTCGTCTACTTCGTCGGCGGGAACATCGACCGGCTCTTCTTCCCGGAGACGCTGCCCACCCCCACCTACGGCACCGGCGGGATCCTATGGGCGTCCCTGACGCTGGCGCTGCTGACGGTTCCGGTCGTGATCGTCGCCGCCGAGGAGGCTCTCGCCTCGGTGCCGCGCTCGGTGCGCGAGGCCTCTCTGGCGATGGGCGCCACCAAGCTCCAGACGATCCTGCGGGTCGTGCTGCCGGCCGCCGCCCCGGGCATCCTGACCGGCCTGATCCTGGCCATGGCCCGGGCCGCGGGCGAGGTGGCGCCGCTCATGCTGACCGGGGTGGTCAAGCTCGCCCCCGAGCTGCCGCTCGACGGCTTCTTTCCCTTCTTCCACCTGGACCGCAAGTTCATGCACCTGGGCTTCCACATCTACGACGTGGGCTTCCAGAGCCCGAACGTCGAGGCCGCCAAACCGATGGTCTACATGACGACACTCCTGCTGCTCGCGATCGTGGTGGTGATGAACCTGGCCGCGATCGTGGTCAGGAACCGACTCCGGGAGAGGTACCGGACCTCCACTTTCTGAAGGGTCGAGAGATGCCGATGGCCGAGCGAGAGATCGAGACGAGGACGCACGCGGCGGGGCCGCGGATCCGGACGGAGCTGCCGGTGCGGCAGCAGCCGACGGCCGCCGCCGGCCCCCCCGACATCGTCTGCCGCGGGGTGAACCTCGCTTACGGCGACAACCACGTGCTCCACGACATCACCATGGAGATGGAGCGGCGCCGGGTGACCGCCCTGATCGGCCCGTCCGGCTGCGGCAAGTCGACCCTGCTCCGCTGCATCAACCGGATGAACGACCTGATCGACGGCGTGCGGATCTGGGGCGAGGTCAGCGTCAAGGGCGTCGACGTCAACGCCCCGGGCACGGACGTGATCAGCATGCGGCGCCAGGTCGGGATGGTCTTCCAGAAGTCCAACCCCTTCCCGAAGTCGGTGTACGAGAACGTCGTCTACGGGCTGCGCATCGCCGGCATCAACGACCGGGCCGTGCTCGACGCCGCCTGCGAGCGGAGCCTGCGGGCCGCGGCCCTGTGGGACGAGGTGAAGGACCGCCTGCACGAGAGTGGCCTCTCGCTGTCCGGCGGGCAACAGCAGCGGCTGTGCATCGCCCGCGCGATCGCGGTGGAGCCGGAGATCGTCCTGATGGACGAGCCCTGCTCCGCGCTCGACCCGATCGCGACCCTCAAGATCGAGGATCTCATCTACGAGCTGAAGAAGGACTACACGATCGTGATCGTGACCCACAACCTGCAGCAGGCGGCGCGGGTCTCGGACCGCACCGCCTTCTTCTGGCTGGGACGTCTGGTCGAGTTCGGCGACACCGCGGAGGTCTTCACGGCACCCAAGGACAAGTTGACCGAGGACTACATCACGGGGCGGTTCGGATAGCGTCGGGCAAGAGGGGCGGCCGTGCGCATCCGGCGGCCGCGAAACGGGAGTGAGAGGCCGCCGGGCCGAGTTGCCGGGCGGCGCGAGAGGTCGAGAGAGGTCATGGAACGGCAGCATTTCGAAGCCGAGCTCGGGGCGCTCCGCAACCAGCTGCTCCGGATGGGAGGGCTGGTCGAGGAGCGCGTGCACCTCGCCGTGCACTCGCTGGTGGCGCGGCGCGAGGAGGACGCCCGGCGCGTGATCGCGACGGACGCCGAGGTGAACCAGCTGCAGATGGACATCGACGATCGCTGTCTGCGGCTGCTGGCGACCCAGGCCCCGCTGGCGGGGGACCTGCGGCTGATCACCTCGACCATGAAGATCAACGCCGACCTCGAGCGGATGGGCGACCAGGCGGTGAACGTGGCGGAGAACGCCCTCAACCTGATCCCGCAGCCCCCGCTCAAACCCCTGATCGACATCCCGCGCATGGCCGAGGTGACGGAGAAGATGATCCGCGACGCGCTCGACGCCTTCGTCAAGAGGGACGCCGTGCTCGCGCGCGACGTGCTGGGCCGTGACGACGAGGTGGACGACCTCAAGGACCAGGTCTTCCGCGAACTGCTCACCTACATGATGGCCGACCCGGGCACCATCCAGCGGGCGCTGGCCCTGATCCTGGTCAGCCGCAACCTGGAGCGGATCGCCGACCACGCGACCAACATCGCGGAGGACGTCATCTTCATCGCGGAGGCCAGGGACGTGAGGCACCACGCACTCGACCCGGAGGCGCAGAAGCGATGAGGGCCGCGGAGTCGCACCGGCCGCACGAGGCCGGCATGCCGGTGGCCGTCGCCGACTCGCGCCGGCGGGTCGTGGTGATCGAGGATGAGGTCGACATCGCCGAAGCGATCTCGTATCAGCTCGAGAAGGCGGGACTCCAGGTACGCCTCGCGCGCACCGGCGAGGAGGGGCTGGCCGCGGTCCAGCGGGGCGCGGATCTCGTCCTGCTGGACCTGAACCTGCCGGGCATGGACGGGCTCGAGGTTTGCCGGATGATTCGCCGCCAGGAATCGACCGCGCACCTGCCGATCATCATCGTCTCGGCGCGTGCCGACGAGGTGGACCGCGTGCTCGGTCTCGAGATGGGGGCCGACGACTACGTGGTCAAGCCGTTCAGCCTGAAGGAGCTGGCAGCCCGCGCCAAGGTGGCCCTGCGGCGGGCAGCGAGCGGCGAGGCGCCGCTCGGCTACCGCGACGACAACTGGGAGATCGAGTTCGACGCCTACGTCGTGCGCTACCGCGGCGAGGAGATCCGCCTCACGCACAAGGAGTTCGAGCTGTTCCGCTATCTGGTCGAGCGCCCGGGGCGCGTCCTCACCCGCGAGCGGCTGATGGAGCGGGTCTGGGGCTGGGAGTCGGAGGTCGACGAGCGCAGCATCGACGCCCACATCCGCCGCCTGCGCCAGAAGCTGGGCCCGGCCCGACGCCACGTCGAGACCCTGGTCGGGCTCGGCTACCGCTTCATCAAGTGAAGCCGGTCGGACGGGTGGCCGAAGGCCTCGGGCTGCTTGTCGCGTCCGCCGGTGGGACGTACCCTGTGCGCCGGCTCCCATCCGAGTCGCCTCGTCCGGTCGTTCGCTGAAGGATGCCCCATGAACCTTTCCCTGCGGGGACGGATGGTGATGACTGCGGTAGTCGCGGCCGGCATCGCGCTCGCCGTGCTGCTGGCGCTGGCCTCGCCCCGGCTGGAGCGGCGGGCGCGAGCCGACGCGGAGGCGACCCTGGTCGCCGAAGCCCGCCTGATGGCCCGGGTGGTCGAGGACTCGCTGGCGCGGGGAACGCGCCCGGAAGCGCTCGATCCCGTGGTCGACGAGGCCGCCCGCGAGGTCAACGCCCGGGTCACGGTGATCGCGCCGGACGGGCGGGTGCTCGCCGACTCGGCCCTGTCCGGCGCCGCGCTGCTCGCCCTCGAGAACCACGCGGGCCGGCCCGAGGTGAAAGCCGCCCTGGCTGACCATCCGGCCAGCATCGAACGGCACAGCGCCACGGTCGACAGCGAGCTGCTCTACGCGGCCGTGCCCGTCCACCACCAGGGCCGTATCGTCGGGGTGGCGCGGCTCTCGCGGGGGATTGGGGCGATCCAGGCCGAGGGACGGCGGCTCTGGTGGTGGGCCGCCCTGGCCCTGGGCCTGGCCCTGCTCGCCACAGGGTTCCTCTCGTTGCTGCTTTCCGCCTCGCTCGGACGCGCGCTCACCCAGATCATGGACACGGCCCGCAAGTTCGCGCACGGCGACCTCTCGGCGCGCATCCCGGTCCGGCGCTCGGACGAGATCGGCGAGCTGGCACGCATCATCAACCACGCGGCGGACGAACAGCAGCAGCGGTTGGGGGAGCTGGCGCGCGACCGCGCCCGCACCGACGCGATCCTGACCGCGCTCGACGACGGCGTCCTCGCGGTCGACCACCGCGGCATCGTCGTGCTCGCCAACTCCCGGCTGGCCGAGGCCTTGGATCTGAACGGGCCGATCGGGCGCCACTACCTGGAGGCGGTGCGTCAGCGCGAGGTCGAGTCGTTGATCGAGGAGGTGCTGCGGACCGGGGAGCGCTCTCAGGCCGACGTGGAGCTGCTGCGGCTGGGACGCGTCTACTCGATCACGGGAGCGCCCTTCCCGGACGCCCAGGGTGCGCCGCACGGGGCCGTGCTGACCTTCAACGATGCGACCGAAAGACACCGGGTGGAGCGGATCCGACGCGACTTCGTGGCGAACGCCTCCCACGAGCTGCGCACGCCCCTCACCTCGATCCGGGGCTTCGTGGAGGCGCTCGAGGACGGGGCCCTGGAGGATCCCGCCACGGCCCGCCGCTTCCTGGCCAAGGTCCGGACCCACGCCGACCGGATGACGGCGCTCGTCGACGACCTCCTGGAGTTGAGCCGGCTGGAGCAGGGCGACCGCGCTCCCCAGTGGGTGGACACGCGGCTCCAGGAGGTGGCACGGGAGGTGGTCGCGTCCTTCGAGGAGCTGGCGGCGCGCAAGCGCGTCTCTGTGCGTCTCGAGGACTGCGGCGCTCCTCCTGTGACCAGCGACCCCGAACGGCTGCGCCGCATTCTGGAGAACCTGGTCGACAACGCCGTCAAGTACACGCGCGAGGGCGGGCACGTCACGCTCTCGGTGCGGGCGTCTCCGGACGGCGGTGCGGGCGTCGAGGTGGCGGATGACGGCCCGGGAATCGCTCCGGAGCACGTTGGCCGAATCTTCGAGCGCTTCTACCGGGTCGACAAGGCGCGCAGCCGCGAGCTGGGCGGCACCGGTCTCGGTCTCTCGATCGTCAAGCACCTGGCCGAGGGCATGGCCGCCTCCGTGTCCGTGGAGAGCGCGCCGGGGCGCGGCTCGCGTTTCACGGTGCTGTTGCCGGCGAGACCCGCGGAGGCGCCCCAGACACGCTGAGCGGCGGCACCCGCGCGGAAGCGCGCGCGGAGGCGGCCAGGTGGACAGCCCTGCCGCCCTCGGCTAGCATGGCGCGGCTCGAGTCGCCCCAGGCGGTCGCCCATCGCCCGACGCAGGCCTGTCGGCGTCCGCTCCGCGACGCCGTCTCCGAGGATCCGCCATGAACATCGACAAGATCATCAAGTGGTTCATGCCGAAGGAGGAGCGCTTCCACGCCCTCCTCGAGAAGGGCACCCAGAACCTGTTGCTCTCGGCCCAGGTCTTCCTGGAGATCGCCCGTGCCACGACCCTCGAGGACCGGCGCGTCAAGGGGGTCCAGCTCAAGGCCCTCGAGCGCGCGGGTGACGACATCACCCGCCAGATCTTCGAGGCGCTCAACACCACCTTCATCACGCCCTTCGACCGCGAGGACATCCGCTCGCTGGCCAGCGACCTCGACGACATCCTCGACCACCTGGAGAGCGTTGCGAAGTATCTCGTGCTCTTCGAGCTTGCCGACGCGCCCGAGCCGCTGCGCCGTTTCGCCGAGATCCTGCACGCGATGGCGGTCGAGATCGACACGATCCGGACGCTGATCTGGGACATGGGCAACATGCCCAGGATCCAGAAGGCGATGGTCCAGGTTTCCGAGCTCGAGAACCAGGGCGACTCACTCTACTTCGCGGTGATCGCCGACCTCTACCGCAAGGGCCGCACCGACGGGATCGAGATCCTGAAGTGGAAGGAGGTCTACGAGGGGCTCGAGGAGGCCTGCGACCGCTGCAAGGACTTCACCCACGTGGTCGGTAACGTGATGATCAAGAACGCCTGAGCGCCATCGATGCCGACCGAGAGCTGGGTCCTGGTCCTGATCATCCTGATCGCGCTGACGTTCGACTTCCTGAACGGCTTCCACGACGCGGCGAACTCGATCGCGACCGTCGTCTCGACGCGTGTCCTCTCCCCGCAGAAGGCGGTCGTGTGGGCGGCGTTCTTCAACTTCGTGGCGGCGTTCGTCCTCGGCACCCACGTTGCCAAGACGCTGGGCGAGGGCATGATCGACCTCTCGGTCGTGACGAAGGAGGTCGTGATCGCGGGTCTCCTGGGCGCGATCCTGTGGAACCTGATCACCTGGTACCACGGCATCCCGGTCTCGTCCTCGCACGCGCTCATGGGCGGCTACGCGGGTGCCGCCATCGCCAAGGCGGGCTGGGGCGCGATCATCGCCTCCGGCTGGACGAAGATGCTCGCTTTCATCGTGCTCGCTCCGCTGCTGGGGATGGTGCTCGCTCTCATCCTCATGATCTCGGTGACCTGGCTGTTCCGGCGCTGGAGCCCCTTCCACCTCGACAAGCTCTTCCGGAAGCTGCAGCTCGTCTCGGCGGGTCTTTACAGCCTGGGCCACGGCGGCAACGACGCCCAGAAGACGATGGGCATCATCACCGGTACCCTGGTCGCCACCGGGCACCTTTCGAGCTTCCACGTCCCGATCTGGGTCATTCTGATCAGCCATGCCGCGATCGCCCTGGGCACGATGTTCGGCGGATGGAGAATCGTGAAGACGATGGGCACCAAGATCACGAAGCTTCAGCCCTTCGGCGGCTTCTGCGCGGAAACCTCGGGGGCGATCACGCTCGTGGGTGCGACGCTCTTCGGGATCCCGGTCTCCACCACCCACACCATCACGGGCGCGATCGTCGGGGTCGGCGCGACCAAGCGGCTCTCGGCGGTGAAGTGGGGCGTCGCGGGCCGCATCGTCTGGGCCTGGGTCCTCACCATCCCGTTGGCCGCCGCGATCTCGGCCGTGACGTATCTGCTCCTGGTCGTCGCTTTCTAGGGTGTCCTACTCGCCGGGCGTCCGCACCGGCTCGAAAGCGACCGCGACGCCGGCGCGCGCCCGCTCGAGCGCGCGTTTCGTCTCGCGGAACAGCTCGATCTGGGAGCGCAGCGGCTCCTCGCCGCGGCCGGGGCGGCGGCGCTTGTAGGAGCCGTCGGGCTGCAGGCGGCGGGCCTTCACGTTGTCCGCGAAGGCGGCGTCGAGCGCGGCCAGGGCCTTCTGACGACCCTCGGCCGAGAGCACCGGGAACAGCAGCTCGATCCGGCGGTCGAGGTTCCTCGGCATCCAGTCGGCGCTCGAGAGGTACACCTCCTCGTCGCCTCCGTTGCTGAAGTGGAAGATGCGCGAGTGTTCCAGGAAGCGGTCCACGATCGAGACCACCTCGATCCCGTCGCTGGTGCCCTTGAGCCCCGGGCGCAGGCAGCAGATCCCCCGCACCGCCAGCTGGATCCTGACGCCCGCGCGCGCCGCCTCGTAAAGGGCACGGATGATGTCCTCGTCGACCAGCGAGTTCATCTTGGCGCGGATCTGGGCGGCGAGGCCCGCCTCGGCCCGCTCGCGCTCGCGGCGGATCAGCCGCAGCACCCGCTCCCGCAGCTGGGTCGGCGCCATTACCAGCTTCTTCATGCGCGGCGGGTCGGAGTAGCCGGTGAGCGCGTTGAAGAAGGCCGAGGCGTCCTCCCCGATCTCCCGGTCGGAGGTAACCAGGCCGATGTCGGTGTAGAGGCGCGCGGTGCGCTCGTTGTAGTTGCCGGTGCCGAGGTGGACGTAGCGCCGGATGCCGCGGCTGCCGCGCCGAACCACGAGGGCGATCTTGGCGTGGGTCTTGTAGCCCCGGATGCCGTAGATCACGTGGCAGCCCGCCTCCTCCAGCCGCCGCGCCCAGCGGATGTTGGACTGCTCGTCGAAGCGCGCCAGCAGCTCGACCAGCACCGTCACCTGCTTGCCGTTCTCGGCGGCGCGCTCGAGCGCGCGCACGATCGCAGAGTCGCCGCCGGTGCGATAGAGGGTCTGCTTGATGGCGATCACGTCGGGGTCCTCCGCCGCCCAGCTCATCAGGGCCACCACCGGATCGAAGGACTCGTAGGGATGGTGCAGGACGAGGTCGCGCTCGTCGAGCAGGGCGAAGAGCTGCGGCCCCTTGACGTCGAAGGCCGGCTGCGGCTTCAAGGGCGGCTCGCGCAGGTCCTCGAAGGCCGGCAGATCCACCAGCGAGTGCAGCGGCCGCAGGTCGAGCGGGCCGCGGACGCGGTAGACGTCTTCGGGCCCAACCCCGAGACGCGAGACGAGGAGCTCCAGCAGGGGCTCGCCCACGCCGCCTTCGACCTCCAGGCGCACCACCCGGCTGCGGCGCCTTGTCTTGAGCTCCTCCTCGATCACGCTCAGCAGGTCGATCCCTCCCTCGTCGTCGAAGTCCAGCTCGGCGTCGCGAGCGACCCGGAAGCTCGCCGTGTCGACGACCGTCTGGCCCGGGAAGAGGGCGCCCAGCTCGGCGCGGATCACCTCCTCGAGCAGGAGATGGGCGAGGCCTTCCACTCCCGGCGGGCGCACGAGACGCGAGAGGCGCGCCGGCACCTGGACCACGGCCAGCCGACGCTCGCCCTCCTCGCCCACCGGCGCCAGCAGCACGGCGAGGTTCAGGCTCAGGCTCGCCAGCATCGGGAAGGGGCGCGAGGCGTCGATCGCGAGCGGCGTCAGCCCCGGCAGGACCTCGTCGCGGAAGTAGCGGGCGAGCGACGCACGGGACGCCGGTTCCAGCTCTTCGGGGCGCAGCAGCCGCAGGCCGCGCTCGGCGAGGCCGGGCAGGATCTGCCCCCCAAGCACCGCGTAGAGCTGCTCGACCAGGCCATGGGCGGCCTCGGAGATGCGCGCGAGCTGCTGTGCCGGCGCGAGCCCGGCCGGGTCGGGGGTCGCGTCTCCCTCCTCGACCGCGTTCTTGAGCGCGGCGACCCGCACCATGAAGAACTCGTCCAGGTTGCTGGCCGCGATGCAGGCGAACTTGAGCCGCTCCAGCAGCGGGTTCGTGGCGTCGCGCGCCTCCTCCAGCACCCGGCCGTCGAACTCGAGCCAGCTCAGCTCGCGGTTGAGGAAGAGCTCCGGCTCCCGGCGCCGCGGCTTCACGAGGCCCTTCCGGCCGACTCGCGGAAGGCCAGCTTGCGGCCGAAGACCTCGAGCAGCATGTCGGTCCGGGCGACCGCCGCCAGGCGCTCCAGGGTGAGGTCGCCTCCGCCGTCCACCTCCAGCACCCACTCGTCCTGTTCGCTCAGCACGCGCACCTCGCGCACCTTCTGCAGGTGGTCGGCGTCGAGGGCGTTGGCGAGACGCAGGATCGCCGCCAGCTTGTTGACGCGCACGCGCGCTTCCGAGTCCAGCGCCATGAAGGGCAGGTGCGACTTGTTGGGGGTGGCGCGGCGGTGGTAGCGGGCGACGTTCGAGATGATCGCCATGTCGTCCCGGCTCAGGCCGAAGATCTCCGAGACCGAGAGGATGTACTGGGCATGCTTGTGGTGCCCTCTCAGGCTGACGAAGATCCCGACGTCGTGCAGGAGCGCGGCCACCTCCAGCAGCAAGCGGTCGCGCACGCCCAGGCCGTGCTCGCTGCGCAGGTCGTCGAAGATCCGCACGGCCAGGCCCGCCACGTGGCGCGCGTGCGGGGCGTCGTACTGGTACTTCTCCCCGAGCGCCACCGCCGAGGCCAGGACCTGGCGGGAGAAGTCCTCGATCCCCTGGCCCTGCTCCTCCCGGACCATGTCGAGCAACAACCCCGCGCGCAGGGTCGCATCCGGCACCAGGACGCTCTCGGCCTGGGTCTCGAGCAGCAGCTCGCGGTACACGAGCAGGGCCGGCACCAGGGTCTCGATCTCGGTGAGCGGCAGGCGGTAGCGCTCGACCAGCTGCTCGTCGTCCTGCGCCACCACCTCCTCGCAGAAGGAGAGGAAGCGCTCGCGTGAGAGCAGGCGCGCGGGAGCGTCGGCAGCATCGCCGAGCAGCTGGTCGGCGGCGAAGCGGGCGTCGCCTCCCAGGGCGAGGAAGGAGCGGGCCTCGCGCATCGGGATCTCACGGCGGATGTCGAGCACGACGTTCTGGACCGTCCGGCGGAAGAGCCGCACCCGCTGCTCGTGGCTGCCGTGCCAGGCGGCCAGGCTCTGCCGCATGCGCACGGCACCGAGCGCGTAGGTGCCCGAGTAGATGGGCTCTCCCCGACGGAGAAAGGACAGGTCCGCGCTGCCCCCGCCCACCTCCACCAGCAGCGCCTCGCCGGAGGCGAGCGCCTCGTGGTCCCGGAGCGCCTCCCGGACCGCCGTGTAGGTGAGACGGTTCTCCTCGGAGCCGTCGATGACCTCGACGTTGATCCCGGTGCGCAGGCGCACGCGGTCGAGGAAGGTGTCGCGGTTGATCGCCTCGCGCACGGCGCTGGTCGCCACCGCGCGGTAGCGCACGACGCCGTAGGAGTCCATGATCCGGCGGAATCCGTCCAGGGCGCGGAGCGTGGCCTCGATCGTCCCCGCGCCCAGGCGCCCGCCCGTGAAGGCGTCCTTGCCCAAGAGCACGGCCCGGGAGGCCTCCTCCAGGATCGTGGGAGGCCGCCCGGGGGCGATCTCGGCGATCAGCAGCCGGACGGCGCTCGCCCCCATGTCCAGGATGGCGACCGGACGCGCCGGGAGCAGCTCGCGCTCGCCGGCGAGCGGAAGAGACGGGTTGGCGGGTGGCTGGGTCAAGGGTGCGGCTCTCGGGATCCGGGCCTCCATTCTAGCCCGCCGGAGCAGGCGTGCTAGGTTAAGGGATTGCGGTGACATTGCCGTGACCAGCGACCTGCCTCCCGAGAAGCGTTCCGCGGCGCTGCTGCAGGAGCGCGTCCGGCGCGTCTTCCAGGAGCTGCCGGGCGCCCTGGCCGGCGGCGAAGAGCCCGTCCACCAGCTCCGGGTCACCACCCGGCGCCTGCGCGTGGCGCTGCCCCTGCTGGCGCGGGAGGGGGACGGGCGGCGGCTGCGGCGGGTCCTCCGCGTGCTGCGCCAGCTCACCCGCGCCGTCGCCCCCGCCCGGGACCTCGACGTCCTGGCCGGCCTGCTGGAAGACCACCTGGCCGCGCTCGGCGCGACGGCTCCGGAGCAGAGGACCCTGCTTGGCCGGCTGCGCGCCGACCGCTCGCGCACCCGGAGGCAGCTCGCGGAAGCCCTGCTCGACCTCGACATCGACGGCCTGCGCCGGGGCCTGCGCCGGCTGCTGCGGCCGGGACCGGCCGACCCGGGCACCGCGCTCGCCCGCGCCCTCACCTACCGCGAGGCCCAGGCGGCGGCGCTGCTGCGCGGGTTCAGCCAGGTCGGCGACCGCTTCCTGCCGGACGCGCTGCACGCGCTGCGACGAAGGGTGAGAAGGCTCCGCTACGCGGCGGAGGTCGAGGACGTCGTGCGCGGAGAGGGCTGCCGCGCACCCGCGCTTTGGAAGCGGCTCCAGGAGGCCATCGGCGCCATCCACGACCGGCAGGTGCTGGCGCACTGGCTCGACGAGCAGGCACGGAGCGCCGAGACACGGGGGCGGGCGCCGCTCGCCCGGGCGGCCCGGCGCGAGCGACGATTCGTGATCGGTGAGGCCCGCAAGCTCCACGCGGCGTTCCTCGAGACGCGGCCGGCCGACCTGGCGTTGCGCGCCCTCGAGGCGAGCGCCCGGAGGCGGGGGCGCCTGGGGGCGGTGGCGCCGGACGCCGGAAGCGCTTCGGGATGGAACGGGGAAGGGAGGATCGATGCAGCTCGTGATCATCCGCCACGCGATCGCGGTGCCACGCGGGACGCCGGGGATCCCCGATGAACGACGACCTCTGACCCCCGAAGGCGAGGAGCGCTTCCGCGCCGGCGCGCGGGGTCTGGCAAGGCTGGTGAGCCGGCCCGAGGCCCTGCTGACCAGCCCCTGGCTGCGGGCCCGGCAGACGGCCGAGATCGCCGCCGCGGCCTGGGGACGCTCCGAGCCGGTCGACTGCGAGGCCCTGGCCGGCGGGTCCTTCGAAGCCCAGGCGGCCGTACTCGATCGCTATCCCAAGGACGCGATTCTCGCCCTGGTGGGGCACGAACCCCACCTCTCGGCGCTCGTCGCCCGGATACTCGGCTGCCGCGACGAGGAACGGCTCGCCTTCAAGAAGGGCGGGGCCGCTCTCCTCGACGTCCCGGGCCGGCTGGCCGCGGGAGGGACGCTGCTCGCCTTCCTGCCCCCGAGGGTCCTCCGGCGCGTCGGGGAGCGCGCCTAGGCGCCTTCCAGGTCTCCCGGACCGGCGAAGGTGCGTGACGCGAAGGCCGCGGCCAGATAGAAGGCCGCGCCTCCGAGCATGGCCCAGGTGAAGCCGAAGACGACCGCGGCACCCATGGTCGCCATCGAGCCCACCACCGAGAAGATCCCGTTCAGGCCCCAGTAGAAAGGCGGAGCCGGGAACGATCCCCGGCCGGTGCGTTGCAGTGCCCGCGGGAAGGGCATGCCCATCAGGAAGCCGAGGGGCGCCACCAGGGCGAGCGCGAGCGCGATCCGGGCGCCCAGCGGCAGCCGGAGCAGCGGGGGGATGACCCGCGGCAGGACCAGGGCATAGAGGCCGGCCAGGCCGGCGATCGCGAGACAGACGCTCCGCAGCGAGCGCATGCGGCCGAGCGCGCTGCCGCATCCTCCCGAGGCGAGCAGTGTGAAGAGCAGGATCGAGAGCGTGAAGATCGGATGGCCGAGCAGCAGCGTCAGGTGCTGCAGCAGCGCCAGCTCGACGGCGATGAAGCCGATCCCGAGGCTCGCGAAGTAGAGGATCGAGGCCGAGTAGGGCGCGATCGGCTCGCGCTTGGGCTTGCCGCCCCACAGGAGCAGGACGCAGAGCGCCAGAATCGGGATGAGGATCTGCCGGAAACCGCGCTGCATCGAGGGCGGCAGTCCCCACGGCTTCATCCGGGCGAAGAAGAAGGGGCGATCGTCGAAGACGGGATCGACCCTCGAGTCCGCCTGCTCGGCGTACTGGGCGAAGCTCATCCTGCCGGCGAGGAGGGAGGCATAGGGCTCCGCGACGTGGCCCCCCGGCACGATCACGGGGGAGACGCCCGAGAACGAGGCGAGCCGCGCGCTCTCCTCACTCGTGAAAGGCGTCTTCTTGAGCATGAAGATCATCTGCGGGGGATCCTCGCGATCTCCGACGCGCGACTCCAGCAGCACCGCCAGCCGACGGCTCGCCTCGCGCACACCCAGCATCGCGATCGCGTTCGAGACCAGCCGCGGGATGTCGGCGTCCCAGCGCAGGATCGCGATCTGGCCGCCGGGGGTGAGGTGATCGTAGTAGGCCTGGAAGGCCTCGACCGTGTAGAGGTGGTTCTCGGAGAGCGACAGGCCTCCGGAGGCCACCGCCGCCCAGGAGTCGACGAAGCCCAGCAGGATCACGTCGAAGCGGCGGTTGCTGCGCCGGATGAAGGTGCGGCCCTCGGAGAGGATCGTCTCCACCCGCGGCTGGTCGTAGAGGTGGCCGGCGCGGTCGCCGAAGTGCCGCGCGAAGCGCAGCATCAGCGGGTTCATCTCGACCGCGGTCACCTTCTCCGACCCCTCGGCCAGCGCCACCAGCACGTCCGATCCGCCGCCCGGGCCGATGATCAGGGCGCGGGCCGGCCGCGGCGCCATCTCGAACGGGATCGCTCGATACCACTGGCGCAGCTCGCCGAGGCTCTCCAGGCGTCCGTCCCAGGGAAGCACGTTCGTCCACGCGTCGGAGTCGATGTAGAGCCGGGCGACCAGCCCCGGATCGAGCCCAGTGACCGCGTCGATCCGCGAGTAGGCGTTCCAGCCCGTGAGAGCGATCCGCGATCCGGGCGCGGCCGCCATGTGCCGATAGAGCCCCTTGGTCGGCGCGCTGTGGATGTTCAAGAACCCGGTCCGGAGGTTGACCCCGAGGGCGGCGAACACCAGCAACACGGCGAGCGCGGAGAGGACGCGGAGGCGGCGCGCCAGGGCGCCCGCCGCGACGAGCGGCGCGACCGCCACCAGCAGGATGGCGTTCTCGCCACCCAGCCAGCCGAGCAGGAAGGTGACCGCGAGGGCCCCGAGCGAGGCCCCCAGCAGGTCCGCGAAATAGAGCCGCCCCGCGTTCTGGCGCTCGATCGCGAACAACATCGAAAGCACCATGCCGGCCAGCAGGAAGGGCAGCAGGGAGACCCCGAAGTAGAAGGACAGCCGGTCGGGGTGGAAGGGCACGCGCACGATCAGCCACAGCGCCAGCGGGATCGAGAGGCCATAGAGAAAGGCGAGCATCGCCGCGCGCTCGCGAGTGAAGGCGACCCGGTGCCGAACCAGGTGGAGCACGAAGCCGCCCAGCCCCCACCCCAGGAGCGCCACCGAGATCGCCACGAAGGCGAAGTGGTACCAGATCGTCGCCGAGAAGATGCGGGTGAGGCCGATCTCGAACATCAGGCCCGAGAGGCTCACCAGGAAGATGCCGAGATAGAGGCTCATGGTTGCGGGAGTCCTTCCGAGAGAATGAAGCGGCGCCGGACGTTAGTGCCGGAAGCGGGGGGCCGTCAAGCGGACCGGCGCTCGCCCGACGCTCGCCGGGCGCCCGAGGCTCGAGCGACGGCCGAGCGATCAGATGGAGATCGAGCCCCGGCGAAAGCCGCTGCGCCCGATCCGCGCGTTGACGTAGACGGGACTCCCCGCCCGGGCGAGCCGGCGGGCCTCGCCGAGCACGCGGTCGAGGTCCTCCGGCACCTCGACACGCAGGCCCCGCGCGCCGAGGCCCTCCGCGGCGCGCTCGTAGTCGCTGTGGGCCAGCACCGTCGCCACCGGGTCCCCCAGCTGCTCGACCTGCTCGCGCGCGATCTGCGTCCAGCCGCCGTCGTTGCCGATCACGGCCACGAGGCCGATCCCGTGGCGCACGAACGTGTCCGCCTCGGCGAGGCTCATGCCGCAGGCGCCGTCGCCGTAGAGCAGGAAGACCTCGGCCGTGGGCCGTGCGAGCTTCGCTCCGAGCGCGAAGCCGGCGCCGACACCCAGGGTGCCGAAGGGACCAGGGTCCAGCCAGCCGAGCGGTCCGCGGGGACGCAGCACGTAGGAGGCGGTGGCCACGAAGTCGCCTCCGTCGGCGACCACGATCGCGTCGGGGCCGAGCGCTCGCTCGACCGCGCGGCACACGGCGATCGGATTGAGCCCGCCCGCGACAGCAGCTCCCGCCTGGGCCTCGATCTCGGCCTCGCGAGCCGCCTCGCGAGCCCGCAGCGCGTCGCGCCAGGCGCGCCACTCGGCGCGGGGAGCGACGAGGGGCGCGAGCCGGCGCAGGAAGCGGTCGGGTGCGCCCGGCACGGCCAGGGTGGGTTTGCGGTTCAGCGCCAGCTCCTCGCCTCTCCGGCCCGCGGAGACGACGACCGCGCGCCGCCCGATCTGTCGCCCGTAGTCGAGACGGAAGTCGCACGGGACGCCCGCCAGGATCACGAGGTCCGCCTCGCGCAGCGCCTCCCGGCGCCGATGTCGCAGCTGGAGAGCATCGGCGACGCCGAGCAGACCACGCGCCATGCCCGTGAGATAGACGGGAAGGCCGAGCGCCCGCACCGCCGCGGCGAGGTCCGCGGCACCGGCGGGATCGAGCAGCGCCTGGCTGCCGACCAGGAGCACCGGGCGCTCGGATCGCCGCAGGAGTCGTGCGGCGTGGCCGACCCGGGACTCGCTCGGTTCCTCTGGCGTGACGGGAGAGATCTCGCGCTCGGCGGTCTCGCGCGGGCCACCGAAGATCCGCTGCAGGTGCCTCTTTAGGTACCAGCGCTCGACCCGCGCCCCGAGTCCGCCCGGCGCTCGTGTCCCCTTCGCCCCGTACCATCCCCGCACGAGTGCCTCCGGGTACAGCAGGTCCACCGGGCATTCGAGGAACACCGGTCCGGGCACCCCAAAGGCGGCAAGGCGGAACGCCTGCAGGAGCGCCGGGACGAGGTCGCGCCGCCGCGATACCCGTCGCGCTCCCTTCACGTGCGGGCGCACGAGCGCCAGCTGGTCGATGTCCTGGAGCGCCCCGCGCCCGCGCAGGAGCGTCGCCGTGGCGCCGCCGATGAGGACCAGTGGGGAATGGGCCAGCTGCGCGTTCTTGAGCGCGGTGATCGTGTTGGTGACACCGGGCCCGGCCGTGACCACGGCCACGCCGGGGCGGCCCGTGAGCCGTGCGGTGGCGTCGGCGGCGAAGACCGCCGTCGCCTCGTGTCGCGTGTCGACGACCCGCAGCCCGCGCGCCTTGGCCGCGACCAGGATCGGCGAGACGTGCCCGCCGCAGAGCGTGAACAGGAAGCGCACGCCCTGCCGGACCAGCACCTCCGCGACCAGCTCGCCGCCGCTCGGTTCCACGCCCGCGCCTCTCTTCACCAACGATAGACGAAGGGGGCCTCGCTCAGGAGGCAGGATCCAGCTCGAGGGTCTGGATCGCGAGGCATGGATCGAAGGCGCCCTTGGCCGGATCCATCGATCGGAAGGTGATCGTCGTCTGTGGCGCGCGCGCCAGCACCTGCGCCGGGATCCGGACGCGCAGGGTCGTGAACGGCCGGTCCAGGTGGGCGCAGGGCAGCGTGGCGAGCGCGGCGCCGTTCACCTCGAGAACCGTCCGCCGCGACCTTTCGGAGGCGACCTCGAGCAGCGGCGCGACGACGGTCAGCTCGTAGTTGCGGCCCGGCTCGAAGCGCGCACGCAGACGCAGTCTCGCGTAGGGGTCGACGACCCAAGTGTGAGTGTACTACCGGCGGCCCCAGCCCAGGCCAACGTACCTGGCTGCGTTCTCGCCCCTGCGGAAGTCGATCGTGGTTCCGGGCGTGTAGGGCGCGGCCTCGTGCCACCAGCTCTTCGGGTCGCGCAGATCGCCGAGGATCCGGTACCGAACCAGGCCCGGGATCCGGGCGCGCCGCCAGTAGTCGTTCCTCCACGAGTACCAGAACGCCACGCGCTCCCGATGCTCGTCGACGGCGTCCAGCGCGCGCAGTCCCTGGTCGGGCGCGCAGCCGGCAGGCCCACAGAGGGCCCTGGGGATGTCGGCCAGGCTGACGGGCGCTTCCGAGATCGTGAGCGGACCGTGCGCGCCGGCCGGCTTGACCAGCACGACCGGGTTCAGGGCCCCGACGATCCTCCGAAGCTTCCGGTCCTGGGTCCCGCGAACGAAGGGGCTCTGGAAGCCGTAGCCATGGTCGCCGATGACGACGAGGTCCGAGGCGTCGTAGGCCCCCTCGGCCCGCAGGCGCTCGATGAGCGCCACGACCTGCCGGAAGGCGCATTCCGTCTGCTCCACGGCGCCTTCGCGATCCTGCCTGCGGGGACCCAGGGAGCAGTCCGCATGCAGCACGGTCGGAGGGTGAGTGAGGACCGAGTGGATGATCTTCGCCGTGGGACGCGAGTCGGTCACGAAGGACGCGGTGGCCAGGCGCTCGAGCGCCGCGGATGCGATCACGGCTCTCGCGGCGTTTGGATCCTGCCCGAGCGCCGACCCGAACGGACCGCGGCCGCGCAGGAGGATGCGCCAGCGGAGCCCGTCGGGCAGGACGCGGTAGAGACCGAGGTCGAGGATCTGGGAGGCTTCCTGCACGGCCAGCTGCCGCTCGGAACGGGACAATGCGCTCATGCTGGTGCAGCTCGTTCCCGCCGGGCAGCCTCCGAGAGCGGACGCGTAGCTCGCCTGGTAGCCGACGGCGCTCAGACGGCCGAGCACAGAGCGCTCGCTCGCGTGGTTGAAGAACTCGAGCGCCGACTCCTGGGGATCGTAGATCTCTCCGCTGAGGATCGTCGGCAGGCTCAGATAGGTCGTCGGAGCGGTGCTCGAGGCGTGCCGATAGTAGCGGAAGCCGTCGAGCTGCTGCCGCAGCTCTGGCCGGGCCGTGATCGCGTCCTGGAAGATGTCCGACTGCAGCGTGTCCAGGATGAGCACGACGACGTTGCCCTTCCGCGACCACTCGAGGACGGACGCGACGGCCGACGCGGTGGTGTCAGGCGTGGAGCGCCAGGCGGTAAGGGCATCGGCGCCCGCGAGCAGGAGGCCTCCGCCGAGCAGGACGGCCAGCAGGACGGTCGCGATTCGCCGCCGCCGCATCGCCAGCCAGGCGAGCAGCACGGCCACGCCGAGAGGCACGAGCAGCCCGAGGAGGCCGGTGGAAAGATCGGCCGTGATGCGCCGGCCGTCGAGGCTCACGGGCGGGCCGGGAAAGAAGCCGGCCCGGACCCAGGCGTAGCCCGCCGCCCCGACCAACGCGGCGTCGGCACTGCTCCGGAGCCTGGCCGGCACCACGACGGTGACGAGAGCGAGCGGTGATCGCTCTCGCGCCTAGAGTCACCGCTCCCGCTCGTAGAGGAAGATCACCCGGCCCGCCTCCGACACCCGGCGCTCTTCGACGATGCGCGCGTTCGCCGCCAGCAGGTTCCGGAAGTTGTCTTCCGTGTAGTCGGGGAATATGTCCTCACGCAAGGCGAGCATCCGGCGAACGGTCGGATCGCTCTTCTGGACGAACTCGATCACGCCCTGCGGAGCCTGGCCTACCAGCCAGCGCAGCATCTGGTCGAGCGGCAGGTTGCGGCCGATCGCCAGGTGGTGCTCGACCGCGAGCGCGATCAGGAAGTCGAAGCGCGCGCGCGCGGCGAACGAGGTCCGCTCCGCCTCCAGCCAGCCCTGGCCGGGGCTCGGGTTGACGGCGTCCTGCACTAAGGGCAGGAAGGCAAGCCGCTCCCCGCTCGCGCGCTGGAAGGCGAGCTCGGCCGTGTCCGGGTCGGCCTCGGCGCCGACGACGGCGCCCGCGCCCGCCGCCAGGGCGACCTTCGCGTAGTCGCCCGTGTTGCAGCCCAGGTCGAGCACGGCGGCCGGCCTCGCCTTCCCCACCGCCTCCGCGACGAAGGTCTGCTTGGCCGTGCGCTCGTCGTCGCGATACGTGTTCCGGGCGGCGTAGCTGGTCCAGTCGGTCAGACGGGAGCGCGGGCGCAGGCTCGCGACCCAGCGCCGCAGCCCTGCCAGCATCCCGAGCAGGGCCGCCTTGGGCAGGCCGCGGCGGGAGCGGGCCTTGGCGGCGTCGACCCGCCCCCGTCGCGCCGCCGCCTCGAAACGGGCCGGCAGCACCACGTTCAGGAGCATCCGCAGCGACAGCTTGTGACGGAGGCGCAGCAGCGCGGCCAGCTCGACCGAGGAGACGCCCTCGAGCGCGCCCCGGTAGGCTGCATTGAATGGGACGCCCAGCTTCGCCGAGAGCAGGAGCGGGCTCAGGAACTGGTCGCAGAACTGACGGTGACCGTTCCAGTAGGAGCCCTCCTGGTAGCGCTCGACCGACAGCACGTCGATGAAGACCGGCTCAGGGCCCCGGAACTGGACGTTGTAGGCGGAGGCGTCGCTCAGGGTGTAGCCGTGGCTCAGCAGCTCCTGGTGCAGGTCCAGCTGCAGAAGCGCCGCCGCGCGAAGGGCGCCGAACGGCCACTCGTAGGGGTAGGACACGAAGGGGATGCGCTCGTGTTCGAGCAACAGCGCCGCGTCCGGGATCCCGAGCGCCGAGGGGTCGTCCGGCGCGATCCGGGTGCCGATCAGGCGACGCTCGGCGATCAGCCGCGCGCCGAGCGGGGAGCCCAGGAACTGGCGCTGGAGGTCGGCGGCCTCGGGCGAGACGCTGCGCAGGATCCGCTCGCCCGAGACGAAGACGTAGCCTTTCCGATCGCGATAGGACCCTCCGACCCGCTCCGTCGTCATCGCCGCGAGCTAGGAGGACGGTCGGTCCTGCTCGTCGGTGCCCTGCCGCGGCTCCAGCTGAGCGCCGTCCGGGCGCGCGCCGCGGTGGAAGAGTCGGCGGATCCGCGTCCAGGACGCCGCGACGGCCGCCGAGGCGACGGCGAGCCCCGCGAGCAGGGCCTGGACGAGGATGCTGCCGGTGCCCGGATCGAGGTAGGCGTAGGCGGAGCACGGCGTCAGCAGGACGAGCAGGATGAGGACGGTCAACCGGGACATGGATTCGGTCTCCTTCTCGGAAGGGGCGCCGGCCCTGGCCAGGACCGGCCCAAGCGGATGATAGCCGACTGCGGATGGCCGTGACGCCGACCGCGAGCGGGCCCCTCGGCGTGCCCGCCGAGCGCTACTGCCCGAGCGTCGCGCGCTGCTTTGCGAGGCGCTCGAGCTGCTTCGTGGGCCGCTCGGCTTCGGGCAGAGACACACCGAAGGCGATCGCTTCGTCGTAGCAGCGGCGTGCCGCCGTCCGGTCGCCCTTCTGCTGGAGCAGCTCCGCGCGCGTCGCGAGGACACGCAGCCTGGCGCGCCCGGAGGAGAGCGCCTCGGCCCGCGCCGAGGAGGCCAGGGCCTGCTTCCACTGCCCGAGCGCCGCGTAGGCTCGGGCCAGGCGGTTCGGCGGATTGTAGTCGCGCGGCAGCGCCCGCTCCGAGGCACGCAGCATGGCTACCGCCTTGCGCGGCTGACCGAGGGCGAGATACGCGCTCAAGCGATGCGAGTCGAAGACGGCCCGCTGCTCGGGCCCCTTGGCCCGGGTGGCCTCCGCCTCGAGGAAAGCCGCCCACTCGGCCGCGATCCGGCGCCCCCCGGCCGGATCACCGCCGTTCTCGCGCGCCGTCAGCAGGGAGCCATAGGCACTCGAGCGGTCGTCCGCGGCCACCTCGACGGCCGGATCCGCCAGTGACGCGCGAACCTCGGCCTCGAGCGCTCGGATCGCCTCCTTCCGGCCGGGATCGGCCTCGGGCAGCTCGAGGGCGCTGTCGAGCCCGGCTACCGCGACGACGAGCGCCGAGGGAGTGCCGGCGAGATCGCGCCATCGCTCGCGCGCGAGCGCCACCACCTCCGGCCAGGACTCGAGCGACTGGAGGGAGTAGGCGAGCGCCTCGACGGCGCGGGCTTCCCGCGCCCAGCCACTCCCCGCCGCGGCCAGCGCCTCGCGATACGCCACCGCCGCACCGGCGTACTCACGCCTGCCGTAGAGACGGTCAGCACGGGCGAGCGCGGCCTCGGCGGGCGAGCCCGGGGGCTCGCTTCCCCGCATGCGCTGGTAGGCCTCCGCCAGGAACGCCTCCGCCTGCGGCAGGGTGAAGCTTCCGACCCAACGCAGCAGGACCTGCTCGTCCTTCGGCGCGATGACGAGGAAGGTGGGCAGCGCGTCGGCCTCGTGCTTGCGGAGCACCGGCTCGTTCCGCGAGAGGTCCGTGTTCAGCTCGAGCCAGACGAACCGTCCGGCCTCGCTCGCGAGGGCCGGGTCCGTGAAGACGAAGGCCCTCATCGAGCGGCAGGTGTGTCACCAGGGGGCCCAGGCCTCCACGAAGAGCGGCAGGTCGCGGGCACGGGCCTCGGCCAGGGCGCGCGGGTAGTCGTCGGAGATGAACGGGAGCGGACGGATATCCCTCCCGCTGCCGGCATCGAGGCGGGACGCCGCGGCGACCGGCGTGGACGCCAGCGCGCCCAGAGCGAGCAGGAACGCCAGTCGCCTCATCGCCCTCCCCCCTCTCGTGCCGCGGTCCACTCGTCTACCGCTCGGCGCAGGGCCCGGGTGTGCTCCGGCGTCGTCCCGCAGCAGCCACCCACGATCGCGACGCCGAGCGCCAGCAGGTCCGGAACCCGCGTCGCCATCTGCTCGGGCGACTCGTGGTAGACGAGGGCGCCCGCGCGCGTGTCCGGCAGTCCCGCGTTCGGCTGGAAGGCGAGGGGCACGGTCGCGACCCGCGCCATCGCGCGAGCGATCTCCACCATGTCCTCGATCCCGGCGCCGCAGTTCGAGCCGACCACGTCCGCCCCGGCGGCGGCGAGACCCGCGGCGGCGGCCTCGACGCTCGTGCCCATCACCGTGAAGAAGCCGCGGGGCGTGCGCTCGAAGGTCATGGTCGCCATCACCGGCAGCCCGGGCGCCGCGCGCTTGGCCGCTCGCACCGCGCAGGTCGCCTCCGCGAGGTCGCTCATCGTCTCGATGCACACGAGGTCGGCGCCGGCCCCGGCCAGTACCGCCACCTGCTCGGCGAAGGCCGCCTCGGCCGCCGGCGGCGCGAGATCGCCGAGCGGCTCCAGCAGACGACCTGTCGGTCCGACCGACGCCGACACCAGGGCGCGACCGGCCACGGCTCGCCGCACCGCCTCGACCGCCTGACGGTTGACGCGCTCGAGCCGGTCGCCCAGCCCGTGGAGCGCGAGGCGGAGCGCGTTGCCGCCGAAGGTGTCGGTGGTGACGAGGTCGGCCCCGGCCTCGAGGTAGAGCCGGGCCACCTCTTCGAGGACCTCCGGCTTCTCGAGCGCGAACCACTCCGGGGGTTGGCCGGCGGGCAGGCCCCGCTGCATGAGCTGGGTGCCCCAGGCCCCGTCCCCGACCAGGCGTGTGCCGCGCCCGAGCCGCGCGACCAGGCCGGCCCTAGGCTCCGCCGCCGTCGGTGCGGCAGCCACCTCAGGCCGCCCCGAGCAGCGCGGTCACGCGGTCCACCGCCTGAGCCGCGTCGCAAGCGTAGCCGTCGGCTCCGATCTCCCGCGCGAAGTCGGCGTTGAGCGGCGCACCGCCGACGATCGTGCGCACCTTGCCGGTGAGTTCGCGCTGCCGCACGACGTCGATCACCTCGCGCATGCGCGGCATGGTGGTCGTGAGCAGGGCCGAGAGGCCGATCAGCGGCGCCCGCTCGCGAACCGCCGCGTCCACGAAGGCCTCGGGCGCGACGTCGTGGCCGAGGTCGATCACCTCGTAGCCGGCGCCGCGGAGCATGATCGCGACCAGGTTCTTGCCGATGTCGTGCAGGTCGCCCTTGACGGTGCCGATCACCACCTTGCCGCGCGGCTCGACCCCCTGGCTCTCGAGCAGAGGCTTGAGCAACGCCAGCCCGGCGTGCATCGCGCGCGCCGCCATCAGCACGTCGGGAAGGAAGATCTCGCGGGCGCGGAACTGCTCGCCCACGACGTTCATGCCCGAGAGCAGGCCGCGTTGGAGCACGTCTTCGGCGGAGAGCCTCGCCTCGAGCGCCGTGGCAGTGAGGGCCGACACGCGGGCGTCGTCGCCCGCCTGCAGGGCCGCCGCGATCTCGTCCAGGATCTCCATGCGTCTCCTTATCTGGTTCCAGGTGAGGTAAGGCCCTCTTCGGCCTTCGGGGTCGCGCCGAGCACCGACGCCATGCGGCGCCCGCACTCGCGCCGCACACAGCGTGCGCAGAAGGGAAAGTCGGGCCGGAAGCGGTGCGCCTCCGGCGGAGCGGACAGCAGGACACCCGAGACCGACTTGATCGGCCTCATCAGGCACGAGTCGTTGAGGGTGACGCCGATCTCGGCCGGCGCGAGGGAAGCGAAGAGCGCCCGCTGGCCGCTGGTCGGCCAGCCGCAGTAGCCGGGGCTGTAGGCGAGGGTGCGGTCCCGAGCCGGCCCTCCGCCCGCGGCGAGCGCGTCGGCGAAGCGCGCGGCCAGCCGTTCGGAGAGCCGGTCGGCGGCGGCCGAGGCCACCGCGTCGAGCATCGAGGCCTCGGCGAGGGCGGTCTCCGCGAAGAGGCGCGCGATGCGCTCCTCGAGCGCCGGGCCGAGGGTCGCGACGTAGAGGGCGCGGGCGTGCGCGCGCGGGGCGAGGCGCCCGATCACGAGCGCGTCGTCAGGCAGGCCGAGCGGCGCCAGGATTCCCGCCAGCCCGGCGGCGTTCGTCTCCTGGTAGACGGCCCGCGGCTCCGCGAGCGCGGCGTAGGTCGCGAAGGCCTCCTCGACCAGCCGTCGCAGGCGCGGGGCGGCGGCTCGCTCGGCGGGCACGTCCTGGGCCTCGAGCACGTCGCTCAGGGCGGGCTCGATCTCCGGGATCGGGAAGTGGACGAGGACCCTCATGCGGCGATCTCCGGCGGCGAAGGCATCCCGGCCCGCGCCAACGCGTCGTTCATTCTCTCCCGGAGGGCACGCTTCGCGTCCTCGCTCAGCCGCGAGGGCGTCCAGGCGGCGATCAGCCGCTCGACCTCGCCTGCGGCCCGCGCGGCCAGGGTCGGGCCTCCTTCTTCCTGCCAGCGCGCGAGCGAGGAACGGTCGACCACGGGCGATGGGACGTGGATCTCGCTCGCCCGGTGCCGGCGGGTGTGGCTCGCGATCAGCAGCTGTCCTTCGCGCAGAAGCTCCTCGAACAGAGGCAGGAGCGGCGGCTCCTGGTGCGGCTCGACGCCTCGGCGCAGGCGCGCGACCATCGCGCAGATCTCGTCGTCGACGACCAGCTTCTCGAGGCTCTGGCAGCTCTCGAAGGCCAGCATCCCCGGACCCGAGACGCTGTTGATGCCGGAGAGGCCCGCGAGCAGCGCGCCCATCCCGGTCTCGAGCCCGGCCTGCGCGTCGAGGCGCTTGGCGTCCGAGAGGGCGATGTAGCCCTGGGTCGGCAGCCCCAGATGCCTGCCCACCTCGCTGTCGGCGCAGTTGAGCATCATCGTCTCGACGGCGCCCATGGGTGTCGTCTCGTTGCGGACGTCGAAGACGGCCGGCGAGCCTCCCCAGACGACCGGCGCGCCCGGAAGGGCGAGCTGCGAGAGGACGACGCCCGACAGCGTCTCGGCCGCGTGCTGGACGACGCTGCCCACGAGCGTCACCGGAGCGACGAAGCCGGTCAGCGGCATCGAGACGAACTCGACCGGCACGCCGGCTCGCGCGCAGTCGATCACGTTCTGGCTGGTCTCGTAGCTCCACTTGAGCGGGGCCGTCGGGCAGCAGGAGAAGACGCACAGGGGGGCGCGCCTCAGATCCTCAGCGGTGCCGCGCACCGCCAGCTGGAGGTCGCGCATCACGGCGAAGGCGGCCGCGCTGAAGGCGCCGGTGACGACCGGCTTCTCGCACAGCAGCAGGCTCAGGAACAGCCGCCAGCTGTCGGCGACCGGATCCGGCACGTCGTTCGGGATGAGGGCGGTCGACTGCGCCGCCAGGTGCGGCAGGCGCGAGACGAGCTTCGCGTGGCGCACGTAGTCCGTGGTCGAAGGGGAGCGGATGAGGCCCGTCGTCTCGTCCAGGACGCGGATCGCGGCCGAGCCCGGGGTGAAGTAGACGGCGTCGCCGCCCAGCTCGTGCGTCTGGCGTCCGAGCACGTCGAAGAGACGAACAGAGCGCGGCGCCGTGCGCAGGGCCGTCTCGACCACGGTCTCGGGCAGGGTGAGACGCTTCGTCGCCGGGTCGCGGCGTGCCCCTCCTTCCTCGAGCAGACGCGAGGCCTCCTCGTTGTGCACCTCGACGCCCAGGCGGGCGAGCAGGCCCCGCGCCTCGTCGAGGATGCGGTCGACGAGGCGGTCGTCGAGGAAGCGCAGCCTCGGATGCAGGCCGGGGGGGGCCTCGATCGGCACGACTGAAGTGTACGTCCAGTGCTCCCGGCCCGGGTCGCCCCGCGGCAGTCACGCCGCTCCGTCCGCGGGTGTCGTGGGGTAGGCTTGCCCCCGGAACTGGCTCGGCCTTGGCCGGGCCAGGGGAGGATGCTCGTGGCGCCGCGGCTGTGTCTGCTTCTGCTGGTCTCGATCTGGTTTGGGGTGAGCGCGAGTGCGAGCGAGAACGCAGCGGCCGCGGTTCCCCACGCCGGCGCAGTCACGATCGAGCTGGAGATCGTCGTCTTGGACGCGAGAGGCGAGCCGGTCGTGGACCTGAGGCCCGACGAGGTCGACGTCGTCCAGGAGGCGAGGCATCAGCTCCTCGAGAGCTTCACGGCGACCGGTGAGGCCGGTCACTATGCGATCCGCTACCTTCCGGATTCGAACCGGCCGGCAAGGGTGGCCGTCTGGGTGCAACGCAAGGGAACGAAGGTACGCGGTCCGAAGGGCGACCAGCTCGAGCCGCGTGTCGTGCGGGGTCTGTCCGGGCTCGAGGCTTCCCTCGTCCGCATTCTCGACGAGCGGACGACGGACGGCGACCTCGGTTGTTCCGTCGCGGTTCTCCGGTTCGGCTGGGGAGCCGGCGGGCGGAAGCACATCCTCACGGCCGAGGTCCCGCTGGCGCACCTCGCGTTCCAGGGGCTGAGCGGCCGGCTTCAGGTCCTGGCTCGCATCAAGGGCCCCGACGGACCGCCACGCTACGCGACGCTCGACCGTGCGCTGGAGGTGCGCTCGGAGCCGGACATCGCTCTCGAGCGCATGGTGTGGACGAGCAGCGTCACGCTCACTCCGGGGAGCTACGTGGTCGACATGCTGGTGAACGATCCGAACGCTGGCCGTCACCTGGCGCGGTCGTTCCCGCTCGAGGTGGCGGCCGCGCGCGACGGGATCCAGATGAGCAGCGTCACGGCTCTTCAGGGCAGGGGCCCTTTCTACGAGAGCGACGGGGACCCCGACGACGCGCTCGTCTACGAGGGCGTCTCGCTGATGCCGAAGCTCGATCCGACCTACGAGCAGGGCGCCGACGCCCGGCTGGGCCTCTTCGCCACCCTCTATCCCGACCCGCGGCTGGCCGACCCCGTGAGCGTCCGCGCCGAGCTGCGCCTCGATGGCCGGAAGGTCGCCGACCTGCCGACCGTGCTCCCGAAGCCGGAGCCGAACGGCGAGATCCGCTGGGCGGCGAACATGGGCACACGGGCGCTGCCGCTGGGGCTCTGGCAACTGGTGCTGGTGGCGACCCAGGGGGGCACGAGCGTGTCCGACCAGGCGTCGTTCGCGATCGTCCCGCTGTTGGACGCACCGGCAGTCCGCATCGGGCGGTGAGCTCCCGCGGGTCGCGCGCCGAAGGAACGGCGACGTTGCCGGGCGGGCGGGGGCTAAGATCGGGCTGACGCGTTCGCGGTCCGGGAGGATCCATGAGACTCGTCCTGCTGCCGATCGTCCTCGCCTCCGCGGCGATCGCCTGGCCACGGCAGGAGGCGCCTCGGGTCTTCCCCGCCCAGGTCGAGCTCGTCTCGGTGGAGCTGATCGTGGTCGACTCCGACGGGAGGCCCGTGACCGACCTGCGGCCGGAGGAGTTCCGGGTGGAGGTCGCTGGACGGCCGCGGCGTGTGGTGACCGCCGACTTCCTCGAGGTCGGCCAAGCGCCGGAGGAACCCGCACCGGCGGCCGACCCGGGCTTCAGCACCAACCAGACGGTGCGCCCCGGCCGGCTGGTGCTGCTGGTGGTCGACACGGGCAACATCGCGCTCGGCAAGGGCCGCCTGGCCATGGAAGCCGCCGGGCACGTGCTGGACCTCCTGGGGCCGGCGGATCGCGTGGGACTCCTCACGATCCCGACCTCGGGCCCGCGCGAGGAGTTCACGACCGACCACGAGAGGATCCGGTCCGCGCTCGGCAAGCTCGTGGGGCAGACCCGGATGACCCACCGTCGCCTGTCCCTGGCCGAGGCCCTCTCGTGCTCCAGCGCTTTGGCGGCGGACCTCCGCAAGCAGATCTGCGAGGCCGCGATCGACCGAGAATGCAGTGACGAACGCACCGCAGACGATCGCTTCGCCTGCGGGATCGAGCTGGAGACCGAGGCATGGCAGATCGCCAACGAGTACCTGCGAGCTTCCTCGGACACGATCGCGGTCCTGGGCTCGGCCTTCGACGGACTGCGGAAGATCGAGGCCCGAAAGGTCGTCATCGTGGTCTCCTCGGGGCTGGGCTTCACGCCGGAGACCCAAGGCACCGACCTGCGGAAGCTCGCGTCGCAGGCCTCCGCCGCGCGGGTCGCCCTCTACGCCGTCCCCGCTGACGCCGGAGCCGGTTCCGCGATGGACAGCGACATCTCGATGCAGGCGACCGCTGAGGACCGGAATCTTCACAGCTGGGGGCTCGAGTCGCTGGCCGTGGAGACTGGCGGCGCCTACCTGCGGGGGAGGACGGAGCCGGCGCTCGAGCGGGTGCTGCGCGAGACCTCGGGCTACTACCGGCTCGGCTTCGAGCCCGAGGGGAACGACCGCGACGGCAAGACCCGCAAGATCAAGGTCTCCGTCACCCGCAAGGGCCTCCTGGTGCGCGCGCGGCCTACCGCCGTCTTCGCCCTTCCCGAGAGCCCGAAGGCCGCCAAGGACGACCTGGTTGCGGCCCTCCGCTCCCCCACACTCGCGACCGGCCTGCCCCTCCGGGTCACCACCTGGTCGCTTCCCGGAAGCGAGCCCGGGAAGCTGAAGCTGCTGATCGGCGCCGAGATCGACCGCAGCGCCGAAACGACGGGTCTCGGCGTCGGCTACGTCCTCCTCGACGCGCAGGGAAAGGTGGCCGCGAGCGCGAGCCAGGAGATGCGCGCACTGGCACAGACCTCAGGGCCCGTTCCTTATGCCGCTTCGGCGTCGGTCGCCCCGGGCCCGTACACCCTGCGCCTCGCTGTGAGGGACGGACGGGGCCGACTCGGCAGCGTCGACCATCACCTCGAGGCCGGGCTCCTCCGCGTGGGGGGGCTCGCACTCAGTGATCTGCTGCTCGGCCCGCGGCCCGAGCCCGGTGCGAGCTTCCGTCCCGCGGTCGTGCCGGACCTCGCCGGTGGCGCGTTGCTCGTCCACGGCGAGCTGACCGGTACCGAGGAGGCACTGGCCGCGGCTTCCGCCTCCTTCGAGCTCGTCTCCGGCGAGACGGGCGCCTCCGTACGCACGGCTCCCGCGCGGCTCGCCCCCGCGGGCGTCCCGGGCCGCCGCGTCGTCCAGGCCCTGGTACCCCTCCAGGGCCTCCCTCCCGGCCCCTACCTCGCCCGCGTCGTCGTCGCCGAGGGTGGCCTCCCCAGAGGCGCCGCCGTCCGCCCGTTCCGCATCGTCCCGCGCTAGATCGAGCGCGGGTTCGTGGTCCCAGCGGCGTCACGCAGACGTCATCACCTCGAGATGCGGGCGGGTTAGCATGCAGCTGGAGGTCTCGGGGGGCATGAGCGGCGAGCCGGAAGTCCTGCTCTTCATGATCGACGCGGGCGGAGGCCACCGCGCGGCAGCACGCGCCCTTCTCGCCGCGGCCGAGGAGAGCGGCGCGCCCTTCTCACTGCGGGTCGAGAACTTCCAGCACGTCCTGCTGCAGCTCGACCCTCTGCAGAGGTTGACCGGGGTCTCGATCGAGGATGCCTACAACCTCATTTTGCGCCGGCGCTGGAACGTCGCCATGGTGCCACTGCTGCGTCTCATGCACGGCGTCATCCGCCTGCGCCGGGGGGCCATCTTGCGGGTGCTG
This sequence comes from uncultured Acidobacteriota bacterium, assembly GCA_963732935.1. Lineage (GTDB taxonomy): Bacteria > Acidobacteriota > Vicinamibacteria > Fen-336 > Fen-336 > DATBSL01. The sequence continues at coordinate 421,207 of CAVTBK010000001.1, forward strand.
AGCCACTGGCTTTCCGAGCGGCCGCGGCCCGCCGCGGTCGTCTCCGTGATGCCGAACTTCAACGGGATCATGGCCGCGGCCCTGGCCCAGGTCCACCCGGGCGTGCCCCTGGTGGTGGTGCTGACCGACTTCGCCGACTTCCCGCCGCGCTTCTGGATCGAGCCGGGGATCGACCGCGTCGTCGTGGGCAGCGACGAGGCGCGCGAGCAGGCCCTCGCGATCGGGATCGCGCCCGACCGGGTGAGTCGGGTGTCCGGGATGATCCTGCGTCCGGCCTTCTACCGCTCGAGCGGCCCGGAGGCGCGCCAGCGCATGCGCTCCGAGCTGGGGCTGAGCGAGCGCGACTTCGCGGTGATGCTGCTGTTCGGGGGAAAGGGATCCCCCGAGATGCCCCCGCTCGCCGCCGCGCTGCTCGCGAGCGACGCGAGCTCGAGGGTGATCGCGGTGTGCGGGGACAACCCCCGTCTGCTGGCGCGCATGAAGGCGATCGAGGCTGGGTCGGGCGGCCGGCTCACGGCACTCGGCTTCAGCGATCGCATCGCGGAGCTGCTGGCGGCGAGCGATCTTCTGGTGACGAAGCCCGGACCGGGCTCGCTCGCCGAGGCCTTCCAGGCGGGCGTCCCGGTGGTCGTGACACGCGACCGCAACACGATCCCGCAGGAGAGGTTCAACACCGACTACGTGGAGCGCCACGGCCTCGGCCTGGTCGTGCACGGCTGGGCCGAGATCCCGAGCGCCGTCGCCCGGCTCCGCGCCGACCCGGGCGAGCGCCGCGCGATCGGCGCGCGGATCGCGGTGCTTCCGGCCAACCAGGCGGTGTACGAGGTCCTGGAGATCATCGGCCGGGAGAGCGGGCTCGCCCGACCGACACCGGCCGCAAGGGGCTACTCAGCATCACCGACCTAACTCGGTCGGAGTGCTAAGATTACGGGCGCTCATGGCAACCGCCAAGCTCCTCTATCGCCGGCTGGACGCCCTATTCGACTCGCTCAAGACGCGACGCGCCCAGCCCAAGCTCGTCGAAGCCTTTCTCGAGGACTGCTTCGCGACGCTGCGTGACGACCTGCGCCTGCGCGCGGGGCTCCTCTACGCCGAGCGGCGTGACGGGTTCGTCCTGGTGAAAGCCGTCGGTGACGTGCCCGGCGCGTCGCCGTCCGAGACGCTCGACCCCGAACGCCCCCCCCTTGCCGATCTCGTTCACCACCGCGTCTACGTCTATCGGAACCCCGACCTGGACGGCAGCCCGTACCGGTTGGGCGTCTTCCCGCGTGCGGCCGTGGCCGGTCTGATCGTCGGCCACCGGCCGGTGCGCTACGCGCTCTTCTTCCTGCTGAACGACGGCTGGCAGATGGACGAGCTGGACTTCGCCCTCAACACGATCCGGGCGGCCCTGGGCGCGCGGCTGGTCGACGTGCGGGTACGGGGCTCCTTCCGCGAGGCCGCCGAGATCCAGCAGAGCCTGCTCGAGGAACCGCCGGCCTTCCCCGGCTACCAGCTGGCCTGCCGTTCGGTCGCGGCCGAGGAGGTGGGCGGCGACTTCTACGACTTCCACGACCTGGGCGAGGGCGTCCTCGGGCTCGCGATCGGCGACGCCAGCGGGCACGGATTGCCCGCGGCGCTGCTCGTGCGCGACGTGGTCACCGGGCTGCGCATGGGGATCGAGAAGGAGCTGAAGGTCGCCCACGTCTTCACCAAGCTCAACCAGGTGATCCACCGCTCCCGGCTCTCCAGCCGCTTCGTGAGCGTCTTCTACGGGGAGCTGGAGGCCGACGGCAACTTCGTTTACGTCAATGCCGGGCACCAGCCGCCCATCCTCTTCTTCAAGGACCTGCGGCCGGGAGAGCCGTGCGAGCTCGAGCTGACCGTGGGCGGCACCGTGGTAGGGCCCCTGCCGGAGGTGCGTTTCCGCCGCGGCTTCGCCCGCGTGCGTCCGGGCGAGGTATTGGTGCTCTGCACCGACGGCATCCTGGAGAGACGCGACACGACCGGCGAGTTCTTCGGCGTCGACCGCCTGCGGGCGGCCGTTCGCGAGACGCAGACTCAGTCGGCGCAGGCCATCCTGGACCGCCTCTTCGACGACTCTGCGCGCTGGGGCAGCGGCCGCCCCTGGGAAGACGACGCCACCATCGTCGTGCTGAAGCGCGAGGCCTGAGCAGCCGAGCAGGAGGCGGAGCGGCAGGGCGGCCGGACCCGAGAGGCCCGGGCCTCGAGGGCCGGCTGCGCTCTCTCGGGCTCGACGGGGCCGAGCGCGAGCTCCTCGAGGTACCGGGCGCGCACGCCCTGTTGCGCGTGGTCCTTTCCACCGACGCTAGGCACGTCGCGACCGTCTCGTTCCCCGGTCTTTTCGAGCGCGGTCGACGCCATCGTTCCCCCCGAACCTTGAACTCCGCGGGTTTGCTCGGCGGGCGAGCAACCACGTCACTCCCGCGGTCCGACCACGGTCTCCTCGGTCGAGACCACGAAGCGGCGGTAGTCCGAGAACTCCTGCGTCGTCCGCTGGCGGAATCCCTTGACCAGCAGCACACGCCCCGACGCGAAGGCCTCGGAGCGCCGCGGCAGCCAGATCGCGTCCACGGGAATGAAGTCGACCTTGAGGCCGAAGCTCGATACGGAGGCCAGGAGGCCGCCACCGATCTTGATCTTCCGGGCGTTGGAGAGCTCGGCCCGGACGATCGCCCGCTCCTTCTCGTCGATCCAGAGCCGTCCTTGCAGGGCACGCAGAACGTTGTCGTGCTCGACGTCCCGCTTGCCGGGCAGTGCCCGGAAGGTCACCAGCACGGTATCCCGGCCGCCGACCGCCTCGCGCGCGACCGCGCTGAAGTCGAAGCGGTCGAGGACGTCGGAGAGGCGGATCTCGTCCTTTCGCTTCTCGGAGGAGCTCCTGCCGCGCGCCTTCTCGGCCTCCTTCAGCACGCGCTTCTGCTCCTTCTCTGCCTTCTTGGCGGAGAGAGGCCGGCCGTCCTCCTCGACGAGCCTGCGGACCGGCTGGCCCTTCACGAAGAAGATCTGATAGCGCCTGACACGGCTCTCCTTCACGCGATCCTTCTTGTCGAGCTTCACCTCGGTCGTGACCACGTCGTAGGTGTACTCGTCGATCGCCTCCTCGAACGACCGCTGGCGTTCGACCATCGAGCGGACCAGCTCGTTGCCGTCCGGCAGCGGGCGGGCCGCCAGCTGCGGGCCGGAAGCGGACTCACCCTCCGGGAGGGTCTCCGCCGCTGCGCCGACGGCACAGACGGCGAAGGCCAGCGCCGCCGCGAGCCATGCCTTTCGCATCCTGGTGTTCTCCTGACACTGCCCCCCGGAAACAGGACGACAGACCATCCTCTCCTGGTTCTCGCGCCTGCGAAAGCCGCTCGTCACCTCCGCTGCTCCGGGAGATGAGGGTCGCGCGTGGCGGCGCCAGCGCGGCACCTCGCCCACGCGGCCCTTCTTGCTGCGGTCGACGGAGGCTGGTCCCTCCCCCTTGCCGCCCTTCCTTGCCAGGGCGCAGAATGAGTGCGCTCGGAGGAAGGGGGTGTGGTGGCGCCCGCCAGCTACGACCTCGGTGTCAACAGCTACCTGCGCAAGCCGGTGGATTTCAGCCAGTTCGCTCCCGCCATCCAGCACGTAGGCCTCTGCTGGCTGGTCCTGAAAGAGCCGCCGCCCCCGGCGAGGCCGAAGTGAGCCAGCCTCTGCGGGTCCTCCAGGTCGAGGACTCGGAGATCGATGCGGCGCTCGTGGTGCGCGTCTTGCGCACGGCGGGCTACGACGTGGTGGCCGAGCGCGTCGAGACGGCGGCCGAGATGCGGGCGGCTCTCGCGAGGGAGAGCTTCCACCTCATCCTGGCCGACTGCCAGCTCCCGCAGTTCAACGCTCCAGATGCCCTCGCCGTGCTGCAGGAGATCGGACAGGACCTCCCGTTCATCGTGGTGTCGGGCATGATCGGCGAGGATGCCGCCGTGGCGATGATGAAAGGCGGCGCACACGACTACGTGATGAAGGACCGACTGACTCGCCTGGCGCCTGCCGTCGAGCGCGAGCTGGGCGAGGCGCAAGGCAGGCGGGAGCGCAGAGCCGCGGAGCAGGCGCTGCGCGAGAGCGAGGACCGCTTCCGCACCTTCTTTCTGAAGGCTCCCATCGGTGTCGTCCTGGAGGATGCCGAGACCCGCTTCATCGACGTCAACGAAGCGTTCTGTCGGATGCTCGGCTACGGGAGGGACGAGCTGCTCGGCCTGTCGCTGGCTGAGCTCACCCACCCCGAGGACCGAGAGCAGCTCCTCGCGATGTCCGAAGCGGTGGCGCAGGGTGGCACCCCGGGCTATCGCGTCGAAAGACGGTGCCTGAAGAAGGACGGCGGCATCCAGTGGGTCAGCACCACGAGCGCCGCGATCCGGGCGCCCGACGGCAGCTTCCTCTACCGGATCCGGATGGTCGAGGACATCACGGAGCGCCGGCAGATCGAGCGCAGGAACCTGGAGGCCTTGGAGGCGCTGCGCGACGGCGAGGAGCGGTTCCGCGGCGTGTTCCAGGGCGTCACGGACGGCATTTTGCTCGCGGAGATCGAGAGCGGCGCGTTCGTGATGGCGAACCCGGCCATCTGCGAGATGCTCGGCTACAGCGAGCAGGAGCTCCTGGGGCTCGGCTTGAAGGACGTCCATCCGGCGGAGCACGTGGCCGCATTGTCAGAGGTCTTCAGCCGACAGGTCGAGGGCGACCAGGTCCTTGCGCCGGGTGTCGTGGTCCAGCGGAAGGATGGCAGCACGTTCATCGCCGACATCAGCTCGGTTCCCATCCTGCTCGCCGGCCGGCGCTGCCTCATGGGTGTCTTCCGCGACATGACGGCCGTCAACGGGCTGGAGCAACAGCTGCGCCAGGCGCAGAAGATGGAAGCGGTCGGTCGGCTCGCGGGCGGGGTCGCTCACGACTTCAACAACGCGCTGGGCGTCATCCTGGGGCACACCGAGGTCCTGATGCGCCACGCGGGCGAGGCGCAACGGGGCAAGCTCGAGCAGATCCTGAAGGCCACGCAACGTGCCTCCGGTCTCACCCGCCAGCTCCTGGCGTTCAGCCGGAAGCACGTCGTGGACCCGAAGGTGCTGGACATCAACGCCCTCTTGTCGAATCTGGAGAAGATGCTGGGACGGCTGATCGGTGAAGACATCGACCTCGCGATCGTTCCCGGCGCGGACCTCGGCCGGGTGAAGGCCGACCCGGGGCAGTTGGAGCAGGTGGTGATGAACCTGTGCGTGAACGCCAGGGACGCCATGCCCGACGGGGGAATGCTGCGCATCGAGACCGCCAACGCCCAGCTGGACGCGGGCCACCCCGCCCCCGAGCCCTCTGCGCCGGGCCGATACGTGATGCTGGCCGTCAGCGACGCCGGCTGCGGGATCGAGAAGGAGATCCTGTCCAAGATCTTCGAGCCTTTCTTCACGACCAAGAAGGAGGGGAAGGGTACCGGCCTGGGCCTGGCGATGGTGTACGGCATCGTGAAGCAGGCCGGTGGCCATGTCTGGGCGTACAGCGAAGTGGGGCGAGGCACCTCGGTCAAGGTCTACCTGCCGCGTATCGACGAAGCGGCCGTGGAGCCGGAAGTTCGGGAAACGCCTGTGCTCGCGAGAGGGTGGGAGACGATCCTTTTGGTCGAGGACGAAGCTCCCCTGAGGGTCATCGCTCGCGAGATTCTCGAGGAACACGGCTATCGGGTCATCGAAGCGACCTGTCCCAACGAAGCCATCGAGATCGTCCACCGCCATCCTGAGCCGATCCACTTGCTCGTCACCGACGTCGTGATGCCGGGGATGAACGGTCGGGCGCTGGCCGAATCCCTGGTGGCCGCACGCCCCGAGCTCAGGGTGCTCTACATGTCGGGCTACACGGACGACGTCCTCGCGCATAGCGGGGTCCTGGAGTCGGGCACCCTCCTGCTCGAAAAGCCCTTCACGACGCTCGCGCTTCTCGGGCGCGTGCGCGCGGCCCTCGGGGAACGAGGCACGGGAGAGAACGCATGAGCGGACAACCGGTAATCGAGAGGATGCGGACCGGCATTGCCGGGTTGGACGAGGCGCTCCGCGGGGGTCTTCCGCGCGGACGTACGACGCTGGTTGTCGGAAGCACGGGAGCCGGCAAGACCATCTTCGCCGCCCAGGCACTTGCGCAGGGTGTTCGGCTCGGAGAGGCCGGGATTCTGCTGACCTTCGAGGAGAGCCCGAAGGACATCCTCGCCAACATCGCGGCCTTCAGCTGGGCGCCTTCCAGACGTGCAAAGGCGCGGCTGTCGATCATGGACGGCCGGGAAGTGCGCACCGCGTTCCGCAGCGGCAGCTTCGACCTGGTCGGGCTGCTGGCCGCGCTGGAGCATCGCTGCCGGCGCATCAAGGCTCGGCGGATCGCGCTCGACGGTCTCGACCTGCTGCTCGACCTGATCGACGATCCGGGCGTGATGAGACGGGAGGTGTACCGGCTCTCCGATTGGCTTTCGGAGCATGCCCTGACCGCGATCATCACGGCCAAGAGGCAGCCGGACGAGGAGGCGTTGCCGTCCCGGTACGCCTTCCTTCCCTTCATGACGGATTGCGTGATCGTCCTGGAACAGCGAATCGTCGACCGAACGGCGATGCGCGGCCTTCGGATCGTCAAGTGCCGCGGGGCGGCCCATTCCTCGAACGAGATGCCGATGCTCCTCTCCTCGGCGGGCCTGGAGGTCATTGCACCGCGGACGACAGAAATGAAGCACCGGGTCCTCTTGGAGAGGGTCTCGACCGGCGTCGCGCGGCTGGACACGATGCTCGACGGTGGCTACTTGCGGGGCACCTGCACGCTCATCTCCGGCGCCCCTGGCACGGCCAAGACCTCCCTGGCGGGGGCCTTCGCCGAAGCGGCCTGCAGCCGGGGAGAACGCACGCTCTTCGTGAGCTTCGACGAGGCCGGCGAAGCGATCGCGCGCAACCTCGCCTCGGTGAACATCCGGCTCGGGCGTTTCGTGCGTTCCGGACTGCTCCGAATCTCCTCGGTACCCGCGGGCGGCAGCACGCCGGCGACGCACGGGTTTCGGATCGGCACGCTGCTCGACAAATGTGACGCACGTTGCCTGGTCGTCGACGCCGTCTCCGCTCTCATTCACACGGGCGGTCGCGAGTTCGCCTACGACGCGATACTCGGCCTCCTCGACACGGCGAAGAGTCGGGGCGTGACGGTGCTGCTGACCTCTCCGCTGGACGGCTCCGATCCGACCGCAGAGGGTACCGTCACCGCCATCTCGACGGTCGCCGACACCTGGATGCACGTGTCCTACGTGGCGGCCGCCGGGGAGCGCAATCGCGCCCTGACCATCATCAAGTCCCGCGGGACCGGGCACTCGAACCAGGTGCGGGAGTTGGTCTTGAGCAGCCACGGCCTGACCCTCGTCGATGTCTACACGGCCGGCGGCGCCGTGCTGCTGGGCACGCTGCGACGGCAGAAGGAGGAGCAGGAGCGCGCCGAGCAAACGCGCGTGGCGCGCGCCGAACAGGCCCGGCACGACGAGATCGCCTCCGCCATCGCCGAGGCCCAGACCCGGATCGCGGGCCTGCGCGCCGATGTGGAGAGCAAGAAGGCCGAGTGGCGACTCCTGAAGGAGAGGTCCAAGGCCGGGGCGGCCAGGGGTGCCGCCAATCTTGCGGTGCTTCGGACGATGCGAGGCGCCGACCTGGCCCCGAAGAGGACGAGACGGCCCTCGGTCAGACCCACACGTCGGAGGAGCAAATAGGTGGGCACCCCTCAGCGCGGGCTATCCCTCCGGCTCTTCGTGGCCGGTGATTCGCCCGACTCCGCCATCGCCCTCGCCAATCTCGATGCTCTCTTTCCGAGGAGCGAGAGCCCCCATGTCGAGATCGAGATCGTGGACGTTCAACGTGAGCCCGCCCGGGCCGCTCGCGACCGGATCATGGTCACCCCGACGCTCCTGAAGGTCTCCCCGTCCCCCACGTGCCGCATCCTCGGGAACTTGAAGAACCGCGACGCCCTTCTGCAGTTGCTCGGGATCGAATCGCCTCGCCCTGACCGGGGCTGAGGGGTGCCGCTCGCCCCTGGCGCAGCAGGCTCGCGCACGCGGCCACCGTTGGCCGCTCTCGTCGGACTTCATCTCCTCTGACCGGACGGCAGGCCTGCGCCGCCGACCGTGAGTCCGGGATCGCGGTGCCGCGCACGTGGGCGGCCTGGCTCGACCGCTCAGGCCTGCCCGAAGACCCGTCTCACCTGCGACGCCTCTGGATCGCGCTGTAGAGAGAGGCGGCGACCAGGGCGAGGATGATCGTTCCGGAGATCATTGCGCTCGTCCACTCCGCTTCGCGGAGCTGGCTCACGAGCGCGCTACCGAGGACGAGGATCATGACGACCACGAGGAGGAGCACGAAGGTGAAGCGGAGGTCCGCGCTCGACGTGCGCTTTTTGCGCCTGTCTTTCTGTCGTCGTTTTCCCAAGAGACCTCCTCGCCCGGCGCGCTGCCTCGGCAGCAGAGAGTAGCGCCAGTCCAGGGCAGGCGCGAAGGCCGCCCTCCTCGGGACGACGGAAGCCTCGCCGTCCCGGGCGCGGGTGCGGCCGTCAGGCGTGTCTGCATTCAGGATCGCCGCCCCGTGGGAGAATCGAGGGACATTCGGGAGAGCGGCGGCGGGAAGTCGTCGTGTGACAATTCACGGGTTTCCGGTGCAAACCGGTGAGACCTCAGGAGAGGAGTCAAGCAGCTATGGTGATGCGTTCAACACTCGTCTCGGCACGGCGGGCAGCGGCCCGGGCGGCCGTTCTGGCGGTGGCCTGTGCCTTCGCGATGCCGGTCTTTGGCCAGGCAAACGACAAGATGACGCCGATCGCCGTTCCCGATCAGCCGAATGCGATCGAGATCGGCACCGGCCCGCTCCCCGGCGCGACGGTGCAGGAATCGTGGCACTCCCAATATGGCAGCCAGTTCGCTCGCAACGTCACGGTGGCGACGATCACGCCGTTCCTGCCCGACCCCGCCAAGGCCAGCGGCGCCGCCGTCGTCGTTGCTCCCGGTGGCGGTTTCCGGACCCTGTCGATGGAGAACGAAGGCTGGAATGTTGCCCGCGCGCTCGCCGAGCGGGGCGTTGCGGCATTCGTCCTCAAGTACCGTCTGAACCAGACCCCGGCGGACATGGCCGGATTCGAACGTTCGATGAAGGAGATGTTCTCGAACACCGGGCACCGGCCTCCGCGCCCCGATCCGCAGCAGATGATGACGAACCTCGCGCCGCAGATCGCAGACTCGCGTGCCGCCTTCGCCCTGATCCGGCGCCGCGCCGCCGAGTGGAAGATCGATCCGGACCGCATCGGCATGGTCGGTTTCTCCGCCGGCGCAATGCTGACCATGGCGACCGCGCTGGTCGGGCAGGACGCCAAGCCGGCGTTCATCGGCGACATCTACGGTCCGCTGGCCCCGGTGACCGTTCCGGCCGACGCTCCGCCGCTGTTCGTGGCGCTCGCCGCCGACGATCCCCTTTTCGGCAATGGCGGTTTCGGGCTGATCGACAGCTGGCGTGCGGCCAAGAAGGCGGTCGAGTTCCACCTGTATGAACAGGGTGGTCACGGCTTCGGCATGTACCCCAAGGAAACGACCAGCACCGGCTGGTTCAACGCCTTCGTGAGCTGGCTCACGATGCACGGAATGCTCAAGCCCAAGGCCTGATCGCGTGCGGACGCTGCGACCACGGCCGCATCAGCGGGTTCGGCCGCAGACGCTGCGGTCGTGGTCGCGCGACAGGGCTAGTCCGTCACGGGGAAGCGATAGACGTTGATGCTGATCGGGGCCACGGCGAGAGAGACACCTGCGCCGACGTGGCTCTCCTTCAGCTCCACCTGGGCCGGCTGGCCCACGCGGTTGGCAGCGTCCAGGCTCGCGGCTGTGATCTGCCAGAGCGTCGCTGGTCCGGCGAGCGTCTTGCCGGAGAGATCCAGCTCGAGCGACTGTGCCGTCTCGGTAGCGTTCACGACAGCAACCGTCAGGTACCTGCCATCAGGGCTCAGCGCGGCAATGACGTCGAGGGGATAGGTGGGGCTGCCGGAGTTCACCTTCGGCTGATCGCCCCCGATCGGGTACTTCGGCGCTGGCTGCGGCGAGTTGCCCGAGACAGCGACCGGGATCGAACCGACGAAGTGATCGCCGTAGAGTTTGAAGGTCAAACCGAGCGTGTTGAGGACGGAGGCCGTCGGGCCGATGTCCAGGGTCGAGGTGCCCATGGTGTGCGCGGCCATGGTGAGAAAGTCGCTGTAGCGGAGCATCTCGTTGAAGATCATGCCGTAGGCGAGGGCCTGCTTGAGCGTCGGGCTCCGGCCAAAGGTGCCGCCGAAGAAGGCGTACTCATCGACGGACAGAAAGATCTTCTTGTCCAGAATGGCGGGGAATCTCTGCTGATAGCCCTGCCAGCCCTCGGCCTTCGTGCGCACGATGTTGGCGGGATAGCGCGCGTACTCGAGTAGAGTCTGCTCGACCTTCACGTTGGCGTGGTCGGAGGACTGATCCGCCGGCAGGCTCCTCGCCTTTTCGAGATCGAAGTGCGTGCCGGGCGAGGCGTACCAGTGCTCCGCGATGCCGTCGAAATTCCCCCAGCAGCGTTTCAGAAAGCTGCCGGTCCAGTCAGCGTCGGTGCCGTACAGGGGCCCGAGGTTGCCGATGTACTTGGCGCGCAGCTCGCCGGGGACGCTGCCGTCCTCGAGCATCCGGCCAGAGGCGATCAGCACGATCTTCGGGTCCACTCTGCGCATGGCCTTGGCGAAGTCGTTGTGCTTGAGCACGAAGTACTTCGTATCCGTGCGGCCGAGCTGCCACGAGCCCCAGGGCTCGTTGCCGATGTTCCAGAACCTGACGCCGTAGGGAGCAGGATGGCCGTTCTTGGCGCGCAAGGCACCCATGCGAGTGGTCATGGCCGCGCCGTTCATGTACTCGACCTGATCGGCGGCTGAGCGCGCGTCGCCGAAACCGGCGTTGACGCTGATGTAGGGCTCGACGCCAATCAGCCGGCACAGCGTCGCGAACTCGTCCATGCCGAGATCGTTCGTCTGCATGGCGTTCCAGGCGAAGTCCCAGCTCGGTGGACGCCGATCCCGGTTGCCGATGGCGTCGTACCAGTTGTAGTTCGAGATGTAGTTGCCGCCGAAACGCCAGATGCCCGACTTGATCTGCTTGATGAGAGCGATGGTGTCGGCCCGATAGCCTTCCACGTTGTCGGCCGGCATGAGGGACACGGCGCCAACGTGGAACGATCCGGACCCGGTGCCGACGACCTCGAGCGCCGCGTCGGTCGTGTCCGCGCCGGAGACGAAGCGGAGCGGAACGGTCCGATAGGCGGCGGTCAGACCGGTGATGGGAACGACCTGTCGATCGCTCGCACCGCCACCCCAGACCAACGCCACCGTGAGCGTCGTGCCGGGCGCGCCCTTGACGACAATGCGGCCCGAGTAGGTCCTACCTTTCACCAGGGCCAGGCCGGCCTGGCGGAGCCCGTGCGCCGTCTTTGCGTCGAGCGCGATGCGCGGGCTCTGCTCGCCGACGAACGGCGTCTCCCTGTCCATCGTCACCACGTCGTCCCCGCCGACGGGCCGCCATTTGCGCAGGCGCATCATGCGGGCCATCGGATGCTCGGGCCCCGTGGGTTCGGGGTCCTTGGCCAGGACGGGGAAGTAGAACTTGCGATCGTCGAGCATCTCTGCCCACAAGCTGCTGTACATCGTCCTGCCGATGTGTTCGATGAACATGCCGAAGACGTCCGGCGAGATCGGCGTGGCCGTCTGGCGTGCGTCGATGTCGGCCACGAGCCGGTCCGGCGGCGTGGAGACCGCCTGCTGCGCTTCGGACGCCAGCGGCGCCAGGCACGCCGCCGCAGCGGCGAAGAGTGCGAATCGCATCTTCATGAAGTCCTCCCTGTCTTCTTCACGCTCACGAGATCGAGATTCTGATACGGGTCGACCTCGAGGTCCACACGACCGTGCTCCGACGTACGTCTAGGACCATGGCGCCCGCAGGCGCGTTCACCGCGCTAGCTCAACAGGATCCTGCGTGCCTCGGCTTCGGGATCCTCGACCATGCGGCAGACGTCGTCGAAGATCATCGTCGGGCACCGGACGGGATCGAACGGCGCCCAAGGCAGGCCGGGTTGGCTGGGGTTGCCCGTGCGGCCGAAGTTGGCCCAAGCGGTGGCCATCGTCTTAGCCAGTGCCTGCGCCTGCGGCCCGTTGCCGGTGCCCTGCGCGCAGCGCGCGGTGTTGTCGAAGCAGAAAGCCAGCTCCGCCGTATGCCATGCGCCCGCGTCTTCGAGCATCGGCGACTGCCAGGTGAAGTACCACGCGAAGACCGGCGCGGCCTTCTGGTCGTGCTTCATCGTGGCCATGCGTGTGACGTTGTTGCGCATGCTGAGGCTGTTCAACCCGCTCGCGCCGCACATGTAGGAGAGCGTGCGGATGCTCTTCTCCGGGTGTGCCTTCCTGAGCGCCGCGGCCAGGGCCTGCGCCTTGGCTTCGCCGTAGCTCTTCGTGAGGGTGGCCAGCCAGTCCGCCTCGGTCGGACGGGAACGCATCGAGTTCCCCTCTTCGCTCACCGAGCCCACCAGAATCGGCACGTCTTTCGAGATCTCGGGAGCGCCGTCGAAGAAGGACCGCATGGTGATGACGCGCCCGTCGACGCTCGGCCCCGAGCCCACGCGCCGAGCCGCGAAAGGTCCGCCCGGCCCCCGAGGTGGATTCATCTTGGCCGCGACGGCCATGCCCACCTCGTTCAGCCTGGCCCACTCCATCTTCCGGAGCGCAGCGATGTCCGTGACCCCGAGCTCGGCGATCACCCGCTTGCCGAACTCGCTGGACTGCTCGCTGGTGGGGAGGTTGCCGCCACCGCCCGACTGCGCGGACGCTCGATGGATCAGACCCTCCGCCGAAGGCATCCCGAGCAGCGTGGTCACCTTGGAGCCGCCGCCCGACTGACCGTAGATCATTACGCAGCTCGGATCGCCGCCGAAGCTCGCGATGTTGTCCCGAACCCAGCGCAGCGCCGCCACCAGGTCGGTCATGCCGACGTTCATCGAATCGGCGTACGCCGACCCTCCGATCGAGGACACGTCGAAGAACCCGAGGATATTGAGGCGGTGATTGACTGTCACCGACACGACGTCGTGATGTCGGGCCATCTGCGCCCCGTCCTGAGAGGCGAGCTCGTAGGCCGAGCCGAAGAAGTAGCCGCCGCCATGCAGGTAGACCATCACCGGACGCTTGCCGCTCAGGCTGGACGTCCAGATGTTGAGCTTCAGCATGTCCTCGCTCTGCCAGCCGTCGGTCCACTGCTGGAGGAACGTCTGCTCGCTAGACCAGTCGTGCAGGCGCTGCGGACAGTTCGGCCCGTACGTCAGGGCGGGGTACTCGCCGTCCCAGGGTACGGGCGGTTTGGCCGGAAGCCACCGATTCTCGCCCCCTGTGTTCGCGCCATACGGGACGCCTTTGAACGTCAAGACGCCGTCGTCGACATAACCGCGCACCTTCCCGTACTGCGTCTTGGCGACTGCCGACCTCGGGGTGAAGCAGCTCCCGACTGCTCGGTTCCGGTGCGCTGCGGCATGGGTGCGGCCAGCACCGTGAGCGGTTCCCGCCAGAGCGACTCCCACGCCTGCCGAGGCGGAGAGAAGCAGGACGTCGCGACGATGGAGAGTGCTGCGATCCCGAGGCCCTGAATCAGACACGGTGTCTCCCTTGGCTAGAGCCGTTTCCTTCCGCGATCAGGCGCGGCAGCGCCAGATCGTACCGCATTCGTTCTGCCACCTCTCGATCGGGTTGGGCTTGAGCTCCCCGGCAGCGTCGCTCCACCAATCGGGTTGGGGACAGAGACGCGCTAGACTCCAGATTCCATGAAGCGATCACTTCTGTTTCTGCTCCTCTTCTTCCCCGTCGCCTTGTCGGGCGGCCTTGCCCTGGCGTCGGAGAGGGAGCCGTCGTATCCACCGCACACGATTCCCGGCTCCGAGCTGCGCGTGCTGCCGACCAACGGCGCCGGCCGTCACTATCAACTGTCGGTCGGTCTGCCGGCCAGCTATGCGAAGGAGACCGGTCGGAGGTACCCGGTGGTCTACGTGACGGACGGCTACTGGGATTTCGAGAAGCTCGATGCCATCCGCGGCGCGCTCGTCTTCGACAAGGTGGTGCCCGAGTTCATCATCGTGGGAATCGGCTACGCGGGCGAGAACCTCGACTACGGCAGACTGCGGGGGTGGGAGCTCTCGCCGGTTCCGTTCCGTGAACGCGCAGGCACGGGACACGCGGCGGATTTTCTGGCGACGATCGAGACCCAGATCATCCCCTTCGTCGAGCGCGAGTACCGCGCGGACCCGGCGCATCGCGTCCTCGGCGGGGCGTCGCTGGGCGGATTGTTCACGCTCTACGCCATGTACTCCAGGCCCGATCTCTTCTCGGCGTGGGTGGCGGTGACGCCGGCGGTGGCGGTGAACGACGGCTGGCTCCTGGGATACGAGCAGAAGTTCGCCGAAGTCCGGCGGCGAGCTCAAGGGCCGCCTGTTCGCCTCCATGGGCGAGAACGAGAATCCCGCCTACCTTTCGGCCATCCTCCGCTACAACTCGCGAATCGCCTCCCGACGGTACCCGCACCTCGCCTATCAGTTCCGCATCATCGACGGGGAACGGCACGCCGGCATGCAGCTCGAGTCGTATACCAGGGGCCTGCGGTTCGTCCTCGCGCCGCTGGCGCCAGAGCAGGGACCGGGCACCTTTCCGTGAGATGCCGGTCGTGGAGCGCTCTCGGCCGGGTTGGCTCCTCAGGTAGGAGTAGAAAGGACCGGACTCGCAGAGGGAGCGGCGGGCGCTCGCGGACGCGCCCGTGAGACGCCGCTCGTCGGAGCGAGCGATCAGCGCCTCTCCGCGGCGAGCAGCCGCCGCTTCGCCGCTTCCAGGACGACGTCGCGGCCGGCTCGGATGTCGTCGACGCTCGGGGCGAGCTCGACGTCGGGCCGGATGCCGACCCCTTCGAACGGCGAGCCGTCCGGGAACATCTCGTGCTTCGAGCCGACGATCGCCTGCATGCCGTCGCCCAGATCGACGACGAAGGGCTGGCCTGTGCTCCCGCCTGTCGTCTCTCCGACGATGAGCGCGCGACCGTTGTCCTTGAACGGCATCACGAAGTCCTCGCAGGCGGAGAAGCAGCCCCCGTCGGCGAGGATCGCGACGCGGCCCTGGTAGGCGTCCGCCGCCGGCGGCGTGACCGGGTTGCGCCACAGCAGCTCGGAGCGGTTGAAGAGGTCGTACTCCCACGAGCCTTTCGCGGCACGCACCCGGAAGAACGGAAGGCTGGCCGGGGTCGACTCCGTCCACCAGCGGTGCGGCCGGTTCATGAGCACCTTGTAGAGGGCCTCCGGTGTCGCCCCGCCGCCGTTCCCGCGGACGTCGACGATCAGGGCCGCGGCGTCCTTGTACTCGCGGACGAGCTCGACCGCGCGCTTCTCGTTGCCGGATTCGTAGAAGAAGGATGGCAGGCGGATGTAGGCGACCTTGCCCGGCTCGAGCCAACGGCCCTGCGTTGCGCCCAGCTCCACGCTCGGCATCGAGCGGCGGTCGACCGTGGCTCGCCTGCCGCCGGCGAGACCGAGGACGAACCGCTCGGGCAGGAGATGGGCGAAGGGCGCCACTCCCGGCACCTGCATGAAGAGCAGCCGTCGCGCCCAGGCATCTTTGGAGGCCGAAAGGAGCGGCCGCAGCTCGCCGAAGAACTCGTCGAACGACCTTCCGTCGATCGTCTCGATCACGTCGCCCGCCCGCAGCTCGGGCGCGGTGCTGTCCGTCACCACCCAGCGCCCGTCGACGAACGTCACGGCGAGCGGCATCGAACCGCCCTGCTTCGCCAGGCCGAAGTCGATGAAGATCGTGTGCCCGTTGTGGAGCGTGGCCAGGAAGCGCATGCTCGCGCGGCTGAACGCGGCCCGATCGTCGCTCGCGAGCGCGGTCTCGAGGTAGGTGCGGTAGGCGGACTCGACCGCTTTCGTGTCGGGGGCGTCCGCCCAGTGGGCGAAGTACGTGAGCACGGTCGCGTAGACGCGGCTCGCCCGGTAGGCACGCTCGGCGAGCGGGATCGTCCGTGCGAGAGGCGCTTCCTCCGCGAAGGCGGCGGCGGGCGCGGCGCAGGCGAGCACGAATGCAGCGACACGCAACCGCGGTGCGAATTCCATGGCAATGGCCTCCTGTTCGAACGGGACAACGTCAGGGGTGGCGCCCCGGTTCGGAAATCGCAGGCCTCGCCGCATGCCCGAGCCGTGCGAAGGGGGTGGAACTCCGTCCGGACGGAGCTCGCATTCGTCGAGTAGATCAGCGTGCCGGAGGCGGCCGGCCAGAGCGCGGGGGAACCCCGATCCCCCCGAGCCCGACACGGACGCGCGCTGAGATGCTCCTGGCCAGGGTGCGCGGCAAAGAAGGGCGGGTTGGCTCCTCAGGGATCTGTCCACGATTGACATCTGTCCACGCGGCGTGGACAATCCTCGAAGATGGACAGAGGCCCGGAACCCGAGGCACACGTGTTGGCCGCCGCCGTCAAGGCGATGGAGCCGCTCGGCCTGCGCTTCAAGGTGCTCAACCAGCAGGGAGGCCGCGACCACAGGCCGGACGCCATTCTTGGCCTGCGCTTCGGCGGGCGCGAACTTCGGTACCGCGTCGAGGTCAAGCGAGGGCTGCGGCCAGCAACGCTTGGGGCGGTCGTCCATCAACTGCGAGCCCACGGCGGCAATCCGCTTCTCGTGACCGACCACGTGACGCCGCCCCTGGCTGACGCCTTGCGTCTTCAGGGAATCGAATTCCTCGACGCGGCGGGCAACGCGTTCCTGAATCAACCCCCTCTCTTGGTGTTCGTCAACGGCCAGCAACGTGTCGAGGCGCCACCAGCTCTCGAACGTGGCCGTGCCTTTCAGGCGACCGGACTCCAGGTCCTTTTCGCCCTGCTCGCCCGGCCCGAGCTTGTGGTTCGACCCTACCGCGAGATCGCGACCGCCGCTGGAGTGGCACACGGCACGGTGGGTTGGGTCATGCCCGAGCTTCCCCGCCTCGGCTACGTCGCAAACGTCGGCGGCCGACGCCGCCTCGTCGATGGCGAGCGCCTGCTCGACCGCTGGACCGAAGCCTATGCGCGCACCCTTCGCCCCAAGCTGCTCCTCGGTCGATACCAGGGCGACCTGAATGCGCTGCAGAGAGCCACGCCGTGGCCGAGTGGCGTGCTGATCGGCGGCGAGGTGGCCGCCGCGCGCCTCACCCGCCATCTGCGCCCCGGGACAGCCACCTTCTACGCGCAAGCCGTGGATCCGAAGGTGCTGCTGAAGCTCGTCCTCAAGGCCGAAACCGACGGCAACGTCGAGTTCAGGCGTCGCTTCTGGAACTTCCCTGCCGAAGAGACGCCGCTCACGCCCAACCTGCTGGTGTATGCCGATCTCCTGGCGATCGGGGACGCCCGATGCCTCGAGACCGCTCAACTTCTCCGTGGCCCGCTCATCGCTCGACTTGTCTGATCGCGCCGTCCTTCGGCCGTTGGCCGAGTTGCTCGCAGCGGTGCGCGCTGCAGCCGGCGACACCCCGCTCCTGTTGATCGGCGCCGCCGCGCGCGACCTCCTCCTCGTCCATGCGCACGGCATCCATGCCGTGCGGGCCACCGAGGATACCGACGTGGCGTTGGCTGTTGGTAGCTGGAGCGACTTTCAACGGCTGCGGGAGGCTCTCCTCAGGTCGGGTGAGTTCACCGCTGACGGTCCACCGCATCGCCTTTGGCGTGGAGGTCAGCGCCTGGACATCGTTCCATTTGGCGGCGTGGAGCGACCGGACCGGAGCATCGAATGGCCAACGGAGGGCGGAGAGGTCATGAACGCCGCGGGCCTTGCTGAGGCGCTGGCGACGGCCGTGGCCGTGACGTTGCCTGGCGGCGTGTCGATCGATGTCGCCTCTCTGCCGGCCCTGACCCTTCTGAAGATCTGGGCTTGGAAGGACAGACGATACGTTGCGCCCGGCAAGGACGCTTCCGACATCTGGGCGTTGCTGCGGCACTACGCCGACGCCGGCAACCAGGATCGGCTCTACGACGAGGAGGGTGAGGCGCTCGCGGCACACGCTTTCGACCTCGAGCAGGCGGGTGCCTGGCTGCTTGGCAAGGACGCCCGCCAAGTCCTGGCCCACGGTCCTGGCCCACGCGGATCGCTCGAGAGCCTGGACGCGATCCTGAGGCCTGAGATCGACGCCGACGGTGCCCTGCGCCTCGTTACCCAGATGCCGCCGGGAGACCGTGATCGCCAGTTGTTGCTACTGACGGCGTTCTGCGCCGGCCTCTTCGAAGCCAACCTCTTCCCAAGCTGACCGCACAGTTTCGGGGAGAGCGGCGGCGGGAAATCGTTGGCCGCTCGGGCCCGGGATGGCTCCTCAGGTAGGATTCGAACCTACGACCCTCCGGTTAACAGCCGGATGCTCTACCGCTGAGCTACTGAGGACCGGGCCGTCAACGAACGCAAACTCGGATTCTAGGGGTGTCGGCGCGGGGTGTCAACGCGCGGGCTGCGCGGCGCCGGACGGGGCTCCGGCGCCTCGTCTCTCGATGGCCCGCGCCTGGGCGTCGGTCAGAGGCACGACCGACAGGCGCCCCTGGCGCAGGAGCGGGCTGTCGGCGAAGGCAGGGTCGGCTCTGAGCTCCGAGAGGGTGACGGGCGTCTCCAGACGGCCGGCAGCTTCGAGCTCGGGCAGGGCCGCGCGGCCCGCGCCCGGCCCAGCCGGCCGGGAGACCTCCGCGCGGCCGACCACGCGCCGCTCGCCCCCGGTGTGGTAGACGAAGACGCGCTCACCGGCCGTCATCGCGCGGAGGTTCTTGAGCGCCTGCGGGTTGGCGACGCCGTCCCACACGGTGCGTCCGTCCCTCGAGAGGTCGTCGAAGCTGTACTCCTCGGGTTCCGTCTTCACGAGCCAGGGCATGGCTGCACCTCACTCCCTCGCCGACCGACGCGGTCGTCCCACCTTCGAAGATAGCGCGATCGGCGCGATCGGCCCCGGTCGGCTGGTCGGGTTGGTCGGCTGGGACCCGGAGACATTCGCGGTGGCGCTCGGCTAGTATCGAGTCTCGAGCTGCCAGGGAGGCCACATGGACCGAAAGAAGAGCGTCGAGCTGCTGAACACGGCGGTCGCGGACGAGCTGGCGGCCGTGCACCAGTACATGTACTTCCACTTCCACCTCGACGACCAGGGCTTCGGCCCGCTCGCGCTCCTCTTCAAGCGCACCGCCATCGAGGAGATGCTGCACATCGAGCGGCTGGCCGAGCGGATCCTCTTCCTGAAGGGCGAGGTGGAGGTGGAGGCGAGTGGCCCGGTCGAGAAGATCGTGGACCCGGAGAAGATCCTGGCCAAGGCCGTCGACATGGAGAACGGCAGCGTGCGCGACTACAACGCGGCCGCCAAGGCCTGCGCCGACGCCCAGGACGCCCAGTCGAAGCAGCTGTTCGAGTCGCTGATCGCCGACGAGGAGCGCCACCAGGACCAGTACGAGAAGCAGATGGACAACATCCACCGCTTCGGCCCGAGCTACCTGGCCCTGCAGGCGATGGGCGGCGCGAGCGAGCCGCCGGCCTCGGGAGGCGCCTGAGCCAGGGGTCCGGGACCGCCGCGCGCGGCCGGACCGGCGCCGGGCTCAGCCGGTCTTGGTCAGCTCCTGCAGCACGAGCTTCGCGACGCCCTTGAGGGTCTCGAAGACCCCCGTGCCCTTCGAGGCGACCGCCTCGAAGACGGGCTCCGACTTCTTGCGCAGCAGCCGCACCATCTCCTCGACCCCCGCCACGCTCGGCAGGTCGCGCTTGTTGAGCTGCAGCACGTAAGGGATGGTCATCAGGTCGTAGCCCTGCGCCTTCAGGTTGACATGCAGGTTCTCGATCGCCTCGACGTTGGCGTCCATGCGCTCGCGCTGGCTGTCGGCCACGAAGATGACGCCGTCGACGCCCTTCAGGATCAGCTTCCGGCTGGCGTCGTAGAAGACCTGGCCCGGCACGGTGTAGAGGTGGAAGCGGGTCTTGAAGCCACGGACCGTGCCGAGCTCGAGCGGCAGGAAGTCGAAGAAGAGGGTGCGGTCGGTCTCGGTCGCGAGCGAGATCAGCTTGCCTTTCGCGTTCGGGTTCGTCTTGTCGTAGATCCACTGCAGGTTGGTCGTCTTGCCACAGAGACCGGGCCCGTAGTAGACGATCTTGCAGTTGATCTCGCGCGAGGCGTAGTTGATGAACGTCATCGCTGCTGCCCCGCGTTACTCGCTGAACAAGCTGTCGATGTCGTCGTCCGTGATCTCGGCGAACGGGCTCTCGAAGGCCGCTCCGGCCGCCTGACGTTCCCTCTCGACCTTCGCCATGATCCTGACGAAGACGTCGTTGAGCTCGGTCGACGCCTTCTTCACGCGCAGGCGGACCAGCCCGAGCGAGCTGCGCTCGTCGAAGATGACGACCAGGATCACCCGCTGGGCCACGATCGAGATGTGGATGTTGTCGCGCTCGCCCTCGTGGAAGAGGATCGAGAACTCCTTCTCGCCGATCAGACGGGCGAGGCCGTCCGTGGCCGCGACGTTGCCCGCGGTGAGCGAGGCGAGCGAGGTCGTGTCGAGGTTCTCGATCTCCCCCTGAGCGGCGATCTGCTGACCGTTCTTGTCGACCAGGAAGACGACCTTGGCGTTGGCGTCGATTCGGAGCTTCGATATGATCTGCTTGATCTGGTTGAACTCCTCCTCGTACATCACGATGTCGGGCGCCGCCATGTCGCGATCCCTCCTCTCGCGGGGGCTCCGGGCGGAAACCGCCCCTTGTTCGGGGCAGACTGCCCCACGAGAAACCGGGATACGTTAACCCGCGGACCCAGCGAAAGCAAAGTCCCCGGGGCCCTGGGCCGTGTCCGGCAGGGGGGCGGGCCGCCTCGGCGCCGACGGCCCGGGTCGGCCGCAGGACGGCGACGGCTCTAGTACTCCCGGCGCCCCTCCAGGGCCTTCGACATCGTGACCTCGTCCGCCCACTCGAGATCGCTGCCCACCGGGACACCCATGGCGATGCGGGTGACGCGCACGCCGAGGGGCTTGAGCAGCCGGGAGAGGTAGACCGCCGTGGCCTCGCCCTCGACGGTCGGGCTGGTGGCGAGGATCACCTCCTCGACGCCGCCCGGCCGCACCCGTTCGACGAGCCCCTGGATCCGCAGCTCGTCAGGTCCCACGCCCGCCAGCGGCGAGAGCGCCCCGTGCAGGACGTGATAGCGACCGCGGAACTCGCGGGTCTTCTCGACCGCCACGACGTCGTGCGGCTCCTCGACCACACAGATGGTCTTGTCGCTGCGCTGCGGGTCGGTGCAGGTCGCGCAGACCTCCTGGTCGGTGATGGCGTGGCACAGGGTGCAGGTGCGGATGCCGTCGAGCAGCGTGCCGATCGCCTGGGAGAGGAGGCTCGCGTCCTCGCGCGAGCCACGCACCAGGTGGAACGCGATCCGCTGCGCCGACTTGGGCCCGATCCCGGGGAGCTTGCGCAGCTCGTCGATCAGCCTGGCGACCGGGGCCGGATAGTCCACGCTCGCCTAGAGCCCGGGGATGTTCATCCCGCCGGCGAGACCGCCCACCTTCTCCTTGACCATGTCGTCGACCTTGCGCCCGGCCTCGTTGACCGCGGCCAGGACCAGGTCCTGGAGCATGTCCAGCTCGTCCTTGTTCACGACCTCGGGGTCGATCTTCAGGCTACGCAGCTGCTTCTGCCCGTCCATCTCCACCTTGACGACGCCTCCGCCGGCGGAGGCCTCGACCAGGATGGCGGCGATCTCGGTCTGCATGCGCTCCTGCGCCTGCTGGAGCTGCTTCATCAGTTTGCGCGGGTCACCGAAAGGGTTCACGAGTCCTCCCTGGAAGGCTTGGCCTCCCGAACGTCGACGACACGGCCCTCGAACAGATCGAGCGCCTCCTGGACCGCCGGCTCGCTCTCGGCCTCTTCGCGCAGTCGTTGGCGGCGAACGTCCTCGCCCGACTCCGCAGTCTCCTCGGCAGGGCCGGGCGGGGTGCCCACCTCGACCGTGATCGCAAGGGGCCGGCCAGCAGCCTTGCGGGCGAGGTCGCGGTACTCGTCCGAGTGCAGCCGGGCGAAGGTCACGAAGTCCGGGGGGACCGCGAGGACGAGCGTTTGGCCCTCGACGCGGGCCGTCGCCGCGCGCAGCGGCGCCGCCAGCGACGGCCGCGAGGGGCACAAGCCGAGCATCCCTTCCACGATGGAGGCGGCGGCGTTCGCGGCGGTGGGCTCGGGGTCCGCGGGGGGCGTCGCTTCCGGGCTGGGCGCCGGCGTCGCTGCCGCCCGCTCCGCGGCGGGCGGGGGTGCGGCCACGAGGGTCGCGGGTCCCGGCCGCGCGACGGGACGCTCGACAGTCGGGCGGTCGCTCCGCGGACCCGAGGCCCTGGGGCGGACGCTCGCGGCGGGCGGGGCCGGCTGGTCGGAGAGCGGCGCCCCGGAAGCCAGGCGCTCGACACGGGCGACCAGCTCGGCGAACGGTATCAGCCGGCGCATCTGCACGAGCTTCAGGAGTGCGAGATCGAGGACGACGCGGGGATCGCTGGCGCTCCGCAGCTCGGCCTCGGCGCGCGTCAGCAGGTCGAGGGCGCGCAGCAGGTCCTCCTCCGAGAGCGCCTGGGCCACCGCGCGCAGCCGCTCCAGCTCCTCCGGCAGGACCGAGGCGAGGAGCGCGCTGCCCTCCGGGGCGAGCTTGACCACCAGGACCTCGCGCAGGTGCAGTAGCAGCTCCCGAGCGAAGTTGCGGTAGTCGGCCCCGTAATCGGCGAGGCTCTCGACCAGCTCGAGCATCCCCCGGCTGTCGCCATCGACGATCGCCTGGGAGGCGCGCTGCAGCAGCTCCCGGTCCACGAGCCCGAGCAGCCCCGCCACCTCGCCGTCGTCCACCTGCTCGCCGGTGAAGGCGAGCACCTGGTCGAAGAGCGAGAGGGCGTCGCGGACGCTGCCTTCGGCGGCCCGGGCGATGAGCGCGAGCGCGGCGTCCGAGATGCGGATCTGCTCGGCGTCCGCGATCCGGCGCAGGTGCAGCGCCAGCTCGCGGGCCGGCACCATCCGGAAGTCGTACTGCTGGCAGCGCGAGAGGATGGTCTCGGGGATCTTGTGGTACTCGGTCGTGGCGAAGACGAACTTGACCCGCGGCGGCGGCTCTTCGAGCGTCTTCAAGAGCGCGTTGAAGGCCGCGATCGAGAGCATGTGGACCTCGTCGATGATCCAGATCTTGTAGCGGTCCCGCGCGGGGTTGTAGCGGGCGCTCTCGCGCAGCTCGCGCACCTGGTCGACCGAGTTGTTGGAGGCGCCGTCGATCTCCTGCACGTCGAGACTCTTGCCGTCCGCGATCTCGCGGCAGGAGCTGCAGGCCTCGGCGCGCTCCGCGTCGGTGCGCGTCGGGCACGGGCTCGCGGTGGGCCCGTCCGTCTTCGCGCAGTTGAGGGCCTTGGCCAGGATGCGCGCGGTGGTCGTCTTGCCGACACCGCGGGCGCCGGAGAGCAGGAAGGCGTGGCCGATCGTGCCCCGCTCGAGCGCGTTGCGCAAGGTGCGGGTGACGGTCGTCTGCCCGACGACCTCGTCGAAGGAGGTCGGGCGGTGCTTGAGGGCGAGGACGGTGTAGCTCACGGGATCAGCGAGGTCGTGAGGGCCGGCCTCACGTGAGCCCCGGTGGACCTGCGGCACACGGGAGGCTCGCCTAACCGTTGCTCCCTTCCGGGCCTGGCGGGGTTCGGCGACTCACGTTGCGCAGGGCCGGGACCCACGTGCGGCCGGCCCGCGACGCTAGGTTACCCCATTTCGGACGGCGGCCGCCCGCAGTTCGCCGTTCCTGTGGACTCAGGCTGTCGTCCCGTATCAGAATCGCAGTCGCCATGGAAGAGAAGACCTACCCTTGCGAGAATTGCCGGCTGCGGCGCCGGGCCGAGGCGCGTCCCGGGTCCTGGATCGCCCGGCTGTGGCGCTGGCACACGACCTGGTGTCCGGGCTGGCGCGCCTATCAGGCCCATCTCGCCGGCAACCCGCGCTGAGTCTGGCCGGGACGGCGAACGGCGCGCCGCCAGGGTGGCGCGTCTGGAGGCGAAGAATGAGGTACCTGGCCATGCTGGCGGTCCTGGGGGCCGTGGTCGGCGTGCGGTCCGTCACCGCCGATCCCGTGATCGCGAACGTCGAGGGCCGCAAGACCACGAGTCTCGACGGCCGCTGGCAGACGATCATCGACCCCTACCAGAACGGCTACTACGACTACCGGCGTGAGCCGATGGCGAACGGCTTCTTCCGGAACCAGAAGCCCGAGAACCCGAGCGATCGCGTCGAGTACGACTTCGACACCTCCGATGCGCTGAGCGTGCCCGGCGACTGGAACACCCAGCGCCCGGAGCTCTTCCTCTACGAGGGCACGATCTGGTACGAGAAGTCCTTCGACTACGCGCTGCCGGCCGGGGCGCGCCTCTTCGTCTACTTCGGTGCGGTCAACTACCAGGCGATCGTCTACCTCAACGGCGTCAAGCTCGGGGAGCACGAGGGCGGCTTCACCCCGTTCTGCTTCGAGATCACCGACACGGTGCGGCCGAAGGGGAACTTCCTGGTGGTGAAGGTCGACGACACCCGGCACCGCGACGCGGTGCCGACCGTGAACACCGACTGGTGGAACTACGGGGGCATCACGCGCTCGGTCGAGCTGGTGGAGGTGCCCGAGACCTTCGTCGCCGACTACTTCGTGCAGCTGCGCAAGGGCTCGACCGACGAGATCGCGGGCTGGGTCCGGCTGGACGGCAGCCGGCGCCAGCAGCAGGTCACGGTCGAGATCCCGGAGGCGAAGCTCCGCACCAGCGTCCGGACCGACGCGCAGGGCTTCGCGGAGCTCCGCTTCCCCGCGGGGCTCCAGCTCTGGTCGCCCGAGAACCCCAAGCTCTACGAGGTGGTCGTCTCCGCCGAGACCGACCGGGTGAGCGAGCCGATCGGCTTCCGCTCGATCGAGGCGAAGGGCTCCGAGATCCTGCTGAACGGGCGGCCCATCTTCCTGCGCGGCGTCAGCGCCCACGAGGAGGCGCCGTTTCGCACCGGGCGCGCCTACTCGGCCGAGGAGGCGCGCATCCTGCTCGGCTGGGTGAAGGAGCTGGGCGGCAACTTCGTGCGTCTCGCGCACTACCCGCACAACGAGCACATGACGCGGGAGGCGGACCGGATGGGCGTCCTGGTCTGGTCGGAGGTGCCGGTCTACTGGACGATCCTCTGGGACAACCCGGCCACCTTCGAGAACGCCCGGCGCCAGCTGAGCGAGAACGTCACGCGCGACCACAACCGCGCCTCGGTCATCCTGTGGTCGGTCGGCAACGAGACGCCGATCGGCGAGGCGCGCACGAGCTTCCTGACCCGCCTCATCGAGCGTGCGCGCGAGCTGGACCCGACGCGCCTGGTCACGGCGGCGCTCGAGATCCACCACCTGGACGCCGCCACCATGATGATCGACGACCCGCTGGGCGAGAAGCTGGACGTGCTCGGCTGCAACGAGTACATCGGCTGGTACGACGGGCTGCCGGAGAAGTGCGACCGGGTGCAGTGGAAGAGCGTCTACGACAAGCCGCTGGTCATGAGCGAGCTCGGGGGGGCGCCCGGTTCGGGCTCCATGGCGACGCCCTCACCCGCTGGAGCGAGGAGTACCAGGAGTCGCTCTACCAGCACCAGGTGGCGATGCTCGCCCGCATCCCCTTCCTGCGGGGAGCCACACCCTGGATCCTGATGGACTTCCGCTCGCCCCGCCGCCAGCTGCCGAAGATCCAGGACTTCTTCAACCGCAAGGGTCTCATCTCCGAGCGCGGGGAGAAGAAGAAGGCCTTCTTCGTGCTGCAGCGCTTCTATCGCGAGCTGGCCGCCCGGTGGGCGGGGAAAGCGGCCGCTGGCGAGGTCTCCTCGCCGACGAGGCCGATGGGAGATAGCCGATGAGGAGAATCCTTCTCGCGTGCGGCATGGCCTGCCTGATGCTGCCGCTTTCGGCCTGCGGCCGCCACAAGGCGAGCGGCCCGAGCCGCGAGGTCGTCCTGCCCCTGCTGCAGGAGGAGGCGGCTTACCTCAAGAAAGGCGGCGAGGACCTGCCGCCCTCCTTGCGGGTCAAGGCGACCTGGACGGTCGAGGGCATCGACCTGACGCCGCACCCCGACGACAAGGACTTCCCCTGGACCGGCGCCATCCGCTTCCGCATCCGCAGCGACAGCCGGGACGTCGACGGCTCCATCGTGAGCGACACCTTCCAGAAGCGCTTCGACTACCGCTACAGCACCGCCATCGGGAAGTGGATCATCAGCGTGCCCCCGGCGAAGCCTCGCTGAGCCATGGACCTGAGGCGTCTCGCCTGGTTGCCGCTCGCGTTCGGGCTGGGGATACAGTGCGGCTGCGCTGGCGAGCCGCCGGCACTGTTCAGCATCACGGATTTCGAGGTCACGGTTCTGCCAACGATCGGCGAGGGCACGCACATCCAGCTCCGCTGGACCGGACACGGGGCCAGCAGCTACAGGATCGAGGTCGGCAAGACGCAGGCGTCGCCGGACGTCGCGGTGATCGAGGTGGACGAGACGTCGTACACATGGCGCTCGGCTCCGATCGGCAAGTACTACATCCGTGTGCGCCCACAGCGTCCCGAGGGAGGTAGCGGCGGGACACCGTCGGAGCTGACCGTGGTCGCCTCGATCGACCCGCGGGACATGGCCGAGGCGCTGCTGCTCGGCTCGGGCCGGTATGCCTGGCCAGGGGCCCTCCGCTATCGCGTCCTGGGCTGGGAGCCGGGCTCGTCGATCGAGTTCGTGGTCGACGACTCCCTGGCGCCGACGACCATCTCCAGCATCGAGCGAACGGTGGCGCAAATCGAGCCCGCCACTCACCATCGGCTGCACGCGCGCGTGCGCCTGGCCTCCCCGCCGCTGCCCGAGGCCGGC
The DNA here is from genome assembly GCA_963732935.1 of uncultured Acidobacteriota bacterium. GTDB lineage: Bacteria > Acidobacteriota > Vicinamibacteria > Fen-336 > Fen-336 > DATBSL01. Next base: position 448,157 of record CAVTBK010000001.1, read on the forward strand.
GACGGACAGGTGACGGTCGAGATGGTGAGCTGGAAGGACATGGCTGCCACCTGCGGCGAGTCCCACTCCAGCTGCGCTTGGGCGGGAATCCAAGGCTCCTTCGTCCGGCACGGTCGCATCGTGCTGCCCGAGCGCCCCTTCGACGCGGAGCCCGCGCGCGAGATCGGCCTCGTGCTCGGCCTGGACTACATCGACGGGCCCGAGGGAATCCACCCGATCTTCACCATGGACAACACCCTCTACGCGGTCGGCCAGCTCGACGTGCTCGACCCGGCGACCGTGAAGCTACTCGACATGCTGTACGCGGCCGGGTTGACCGCGGGCACGACGCAGCGGCAACTGCAGGACGCCGGTTTCGTGGCCGGCGACGGGTCCGCCGCACTCGCCGCGCCCGCGGAGGACTTCGGTCGATCCGACGCCGGGGGGAAGGACGAGGAGGTCGTGGTCTTCTTCCCGCCGGCGGGCCGCGCTCCGGACGAAGCGGCGCAGTAGCCGGGCCAGCGCCGGAGCGACAGCCGGGACGGCGAGGCAGCGCGGCCACCCCAGCCCCGGCCCGTGGTGATCAACGACGACGCCGGCTGACCGGGGCGGTCGAGGTCAGCGGGATCGACCTGGCGACGGGAGCGGCCGTCACTGGGCGAGGAGCACGATTACCAGGGCCATGACGAGGCGCGGGCGAGCTCCCTCGCCGTGTCGTCGCGAACGTCGACGCGATACTTCCGCCGGGCCAGGTACCAGTTGCCGCGCACCGTCCCCAGGCGGCGGCCCTCCCGGGAGAAGGCGAATCGGCTGGGGAGCGACGTCGCGAACGTCCGCACCAGCGGCCAGAGAGCCGAGGTCTGCTCGAGACGCGCCCTCTCGTTCCAGTCGGCGTCGCGCAGCACCCAGCGCTCTCGCAGAGCTCCCTTGAGCCATGGCTTCTGCACGACGCCCACCCGATCGCCGGAGACGGCGTCGGTAACCAGATAGACCGCATCGGTCGGCGGCACGCTCTCATGGATGCGTGCGAGGCGCATGTTCTCGGGCGGCCGCAGGATGCGCAGGAGCTCGCGCCCGCCCTCGCCCGCGAGCACCGGCGTCGAGGTCCAGAAGAGGCGATCGACGAAGCGGGCGTACGCGAACGTCCGCCCCTGCCGGTCGACCGCACGGCATACCGTGTCGTTCAAGGTGGCCCACTTGGTCCACGCGGAGAACGCGTCGCACCGGAGCTCCGCGGCGGCGGCGAGCGGTGACATGGCTTAGGGCGCTGCGGGTCGTGCCGCCTTCACGAAAGCCACCGCTTTCTCCAGCGCGTCGAGAGCGCCCTCCATCAGGATCTCGCCGTGTGGGAGGTCGGGTCGCTTCTGTCCCTGGGGCCCCAGCACGAAGTCGTGATAGCCGTGCGCGTAGACCTCCATCCGCACCGACTTGCCCGCCTGGGCCAGCTGGTCGTGAAGGGTCCGGTCGAGGGGCAGCAGGCCGTCCTCGGTTCCCGCGAAGATCAGGATCGGCGTCCGGATGGGCGCGATGTTGGCGGCGGCGACCGCGGCGTCCGGCTGGGCCTGCGCGAGGTCGGGGTGCCCGTCTCGGACCGGTGGGTGGACCCCGAGAAACCAGATCGGAGCGGGCGCGCCCAGCACTGCAGCGTGAATCGTGGGGTCTTTGGAGGCGAGGAAGAGCACGAGGTTGCCTCCCAGGCTCACGCCGTAGAGGCTGACCCGGGACCCGTCCACGTAGGGCAGCGCCTTGAGCGCGGCGATCACGGACAGGCCGTCGTCGATGGCGGTCACCAGCCCGTTCGTGGAGGGCGTGTTCATGAGGTCCCAGTTGCCCCCGCGGTAGTCGGCCACGGCGACCACGAAGCCCTCCTGCAGGAAGCGTTCCCAGACGGGGCCGCCGGTATCGCCGCGGGACCAGCCCACGAGCTGCTCCATCCCACGGCCTCCCGGAGCGCCGTGGAACATGATGATGGCCGGGAATGGTCCCTCGCCCTTCGGCTTTCGGATGGCGGCGGCGACGTAGACACCATCCTTGGCCTTGATGTAGATCTGCTGGACTGGGGAGTCGGCCTCGCTCACCACGTGGACGTACTTCTCCGACGGCAGCGCGTCGGGTTTGCCGCCGTTCTCGTGGATCTCGGCGACCGCGAGGGCGGGCAGGAGCAGAACGGCGGCGATCATGATGGTCTTCATCCGCCGAGTATGGAGCCTCCCGCCGGCTCCCCGCAACGCGTGCCGAACAGCCCCTCCCGGGCCGGCTCCCGCGGCGGGCTGGGGCCGCCGGCGCCAGCCCGCTTGCTTGCCCGTGCGGGCGGACGCGATACCTGCTACACTAGTGACGCATAGTTGCCGTTGCTCGGCGCTTCGGAGCGGGTTGTCCAATGGTTGGCAGCCTTCGAATCCTGGACGCGTGATCGGCGCGGTGGGCTAGGCGTGGGCCCCAGGAGGCCCCAAAAGTAATGACCGAAGGTACCGTCAAGTGGTTCAACGATTCCAAGGGTTTCGGCTTTCTGTCGCACGAGGGTGGTCCGGACGTCTTCGTCCATCACTCGGAGATCCGCGCTGAAGGCTTCAAGTCGCTGACCGAAGGCCAGAAGGTGCAGTTCGACATCGTCGACAGCCCCAAGGGGCCGCGCGCAGCGAACGTCGTCGCGCTCTAAGAATCACCGTTCCGTCCGAGTGCCCGGGGTCGAATCGACCTCGGGCATTTGTGTCTCTGCTGGGCGGGGCGGCTTGTGACGCTCCGGTCGTGGCCTACTGCGCTGGCGGAGAGAGAGGGATTCGAACCCTCGGTAGACGGGTTACGCCTACACGTGATTTCCAGTCACGCCGATTCAACCACTCTCGCATCTCTCCGAGGCTTGGATCTGGCGGAGAGGGTGGGATTCGAACCCACGGTACCTTTTGGGTACAACGGTTTTCGAGACCGCCCGATTCAACCGCTCTCGCACCTCTCCGCAGCGGCCCCCAATCATAACCCAGGCCCTCCGCGCGCCGTTCGCCCGGGCGCCAGGCGGGCGGCTACCCCCGCCGGGAGCGGAAGAACTCCTGGACGAGCTCGCGGCACTCCTCCCGCAACACGCCCTCCACCACCTCGAAGCGATGGTTGAGCGGGAGCCTGGCGGGGTCGAGGAGCGAGCGCAGGGCGCCACCCTTGGCATCGGGTGCGCCGTAGACGACCGAGGCGACCCTCGCGTGAACGGCCGCGCCGACGCACATCAGGCAGGGCTCGACCGTCACGTAGAGGAGCGTGCCGGCCAGCCGATAGTTCCCGAGCGATCGAGCGGCCGCACGGAGGGCCACGATCTCCGCGTGCGCAGTCGGATCCAGCGAGCCGATCGGCTGGTTGAACCCGGCGCCGATGACGGTCCCGTCCGCCACCACGACCGCACCCACGGGTACCTCACCCGCGTCGCGTCCCCGCCGGGCCTCGTCGAGCGCCCGGCGCATGAAGTCTTCGTGGGACATGCTTCTCGCTCGGCCGGAGCATACACCGCCCGCGCGAGAGCCAGCACCCGGGGATCCAGGCGCAGGCGCTCGCCTTCCTGGCGAAGGCGTTGGCGCCGTCCCGTGGCTGAGTGCGGCCGGCTACCAGCTGTCCGTCGGCGAGCGCAGGCGCCCGATCCGCCGCTTCTGGAGCGACTCGATCGCGGCCAGCTGCCTGCGCACGGCGGCGCGCGTCTCGGGAGCGGGCCCGAGCTCGAGCGCCGTCAGCAGGTACTGGTAGGCGCTGGTCGGGGCCCGCATGTCCTCGAGCAGGATCTCGCCCGCGAGGGCATGCGCCTCGGCCAGGCCCTCGCCCGACGGGAAGTCGCGCGTGACGCGGCGCAGCAGGGCGAGGGCGGCGTCCGAATGGCCGTTTGCCCGCAGCCAGCCTGCGAGTGTCACGGCCTCGCGCGGCGAGAGTGCCCGGCGGGCCTCGGCCGCCGGCAGTGCGAAGTAGCCGCGCGCCGCCTCGCCGAAGCGCCCCGCCGCGAGGGCCGCATGCACAGGCTGTTCGGCCTCGGGCGGCCCCTCGACCGCGAGCCGCGCGGGTCTCCTCGCGGCGGCGCGGTGCTCGACCACCCAGGCGGCCACGGCCCCGGCCAGGAAGCCTCCCAGGTGCGCGCCGTGCGCCACCCCGCCCTCGCCGGCGAACAGGAAAGGCAGCAGGTTGTCGATCACCACGAAGGCCCCCAGCACCCAGCGCGCGGGCACCACGAAGACCTGCAGCAGGAACGGCGGCAGGAAGACCAAGAGGCGCACGCTGTTGCGCGGGAAGAGCACGAAGTAGAAGCCCAGGATGCCGGAGATGGCACCTGAGGCGCCCACCAGGGGCATCTCGGAGCTCGCGAAGGCGAGCGCGTGCGCGAGGGTCGCGACGACGCCGGTCGCCAGGTACGCGAACAGGTAGAGGATCCCTCCGAAGCGCTGCTCCACGTTGTCCCCGTAGATCCACAGGAAGAGCATGTTCCCGAACAGGTGCATGAAGCTGCCGTGCAGGAACATGCAGGTGAGCAACGCCGAGAGCTGCGGCGAGGCCGGCCGGTAGCCGTGCTCGAAGGTGAAGAGATCGAAAGCGCTGGTGTTCGCCACCAGCTGTCGCAGATCCGCCCGGTCGCCGACCTCCTGTGAGATCACCTGCACGTACTCGCGGAAGGCCGGGTCGTGGAGGTCGGCCCGCTTCGCGCCCAGCGGCAGGTTGAAGAGCAGGAACACCGCCACGTTGGCGGCGATCAGCCCGTAGGTGACGAAGGGGGTGCCTTTCGGGTTCGGAGCGTCACCGATGGGCAGGAACATGGGATCTCGGCGCACAAGCGTAGCACGCAGCCTTGCTCCCGCGCCGCGAGGCTGCCATGCTAATCTGACCCGAGGGTCACTCAACTGACCCTTGGGTTTTCAGGCCGAATGACCAGGATGGCGAACAAGCACTCGCTGCTCGAGGAGTACCGTCGCGGGGAGATCCTCGCCGGGGCCCGCCACGTGATCGCGCGCCGGGGCCTCTCGGCGGCCTCCATGGAGGCGATCGCTCACGAGGCGGGCGTCGCCAAGGGCACCCTCTACCTCTACTTCCGCGACCGGGGCGACCTGCTGGAGCAGGCCGTGGTCGGCATCTTCGACGAGCTCGTGGCGCGGCTCGAGGCGGTGCTCGCCGCCCGGCGGCCGTTGCGCGAGACACTGCGAGCGCTGCTCCTCACGAAGCTCGCCCTCTTCGACGAGCACCGCGACTTCCTCCGCGTCTACGCGGAGCTACGGGCGGGTGATGCCGGGGCGTGCCCGCGCCGGCGGCGCGACGCGCGACACGCGCGCTACCTCAAGCTGCTGAGCGAGTGGCTGGAGGAGGCCGTTCGACGCGGTGAGGCGAAGCCCTTCGACCCGGCGCGGGCGGCCCTCTTCCTGGTGGAAGGGACCAACGCGGTCCTCGAGCAACGCCTGACGTCCCGGGATCAGAAGACGACGGAGGAAGTCGAGTGGATCGTGGACCTGTTCTTGGACGGCATCGCCGCACGGAGCGGCTCTTGAGAGGCCTTCGGGGCGCAGGGCTGACGGCCGGGTTGGTTCTGGGCGCCGCTCTCCTCGCGCGGGGAGCCGCACCGCCCGCTGCGATCGCCTCGCCGAAGCCCGCGGAGACACCCGCACCCGTTACCTCGCCGGCTCCCGCGGCCCGCGGTTCCCGCGTCGCGCTCGGCTTCCAGCAGGCCCTGCGCCGGGCTCTCGCCGCCAATCTCGGACTCGGACGCGCCCGGGCCGACGTCGCGGCGGCGGACGCCGGCCGGCGGACGGCGCTCTCGGCGGTTCTGCCCCGGCTCGGCGCGACCGGCGGCCTGATCCGCAACGACCAGGAGGTCTCCTTCGGCGGCGAGGGCTTCTCGCGCGTGATCCTCCCCCGCAACGACTGGAACCTGCGCCTCACGCTCAGCCAGCCGATCTTCGCGGGTTTGCGCGAGCAGCGCGCCTACCAGCAGGCCAAGCAGGGCGTGCGCGCGGCCGAGCAGGGCCTTCGGATCACCGAGGATCGCGTGCTGCTACGGACGGCCCAGGACTATCTCGGCGTCGTGGGCAACGACGCCCTGGTGAAGGTCGCGCGGGAGACCCTGGCCCTGGCGCAGGACAGGCTGAGGCAGGCCCGCGACTTCTTCACCGCCGGTGAATCGACCCGCGTCGACGTCCTGCGCGCGGAGTCGGCCGTGAAAGCGGCCGAGCGGCAGCTGGCGCTGGCTGAGCGCGACCGCGAGGCGGCGGCCGGCCAGCTGCGCATCGACCTGGACCTGGACGGCGACTTCGAGGTGAGCGAGCCCGAGCAGGTGCTGTCGGTTCCGAGCGACGAGGCGCTCCTGCTGCAGCGGGCCGAGGAGACTCGGGGCGACGTCGCCCAGGCCCGGAGCGCCCTCCGGATCGCCGAGCTCGAGGTCTCGAAGCAGAAGGGCGCCTATCTGCCCACGGTCACGGCCGACGCCGGCTACGTCTGGCAGAAGACCGCCTTCCCCACCGACCACTACGGCTACGCCGCCCTGCGCTTCAGCGTGCCGATCTGGCAGTCGGGGGAGGTCGGCGCGCGCATCGCCACCGCGAGCGCACGCGAGCGCCAGGCGCGCCTGGCGCTCGCGGAGACGGTGCGCACGGCCCAGGAGGACGTCCGCCGGGCGCTGCTCGACCTCGGCACCGCGGCGACGACGCTCGCCCTGTCGCAGGATCAGCTCCAGGCCACGGAGGCCGAGTACGAGCAGGTCGCCGACCTCTACCGCAACCAGGAGGCCACCTCGCTCGACATCCAGTCCTCGGCGGCGAGCCTTGCCGACGCCCGCCGAAACTTCGTCGTGAGCCGGATCGGAAGGCTCGTCGCCCAGCTGGCGGTCGAGTTCGCGGCCGGCGACCTCAAGTCCGCCGTAATCAAGGAGGCTGAGCCGTGAAGCTCCTCTTCAAGACCGCGCTCGCCGCGGCCATCGCCTGCTCGCCGCTCGCCTGCTCGAAGAGCGCCCCGGCGCCGGAGTCGAAAGCGACTCCGCCCCCCCTGCCGGCCGACGTCCAGAAGGTCGCGGCCGTCGTCGTTCCGCAGGACGCCGACGCTTCCGCTGACCCGGGTGCCGGCCGACTCGCGCTCACCGGCGAGTTCGTGGCGCTCGTGCACTCGGACCTGGTACCGCGCACGGCGGGGCGGGTTGCCCGAGTGTTCGTGGACGAGGGCGAGGCCGTGCGCAAGGGCCAGCCCCTGCTCCAGCTCGAGACGGAGTACCTGAAGATCGACCTCGCCCGCGCGGAGGCGGATCTGCGCCGCGCCGAGGCCGCGGCGCAGGACGCGGCCAGCGATCTCGAGCGCAAGCGCGGCCTGGTCCAGAAGGGCTCGGTCTCGCAGGCGACCTTCGACCACTCGCAGTCCGGCGCCGCGCAGGCCGAGGCGGCGCGCCAGGCGGCCGCCGCCTCGCTCGATCTCGCCCGCCAGCATCTCGCGGACGCTCTGCTCCGCTCGCCGGTCGACGGGGTCGTGGCCGAGAAGCGCACCGACGTCGGCGAGCGGCTCGCCGAGGGTACGGTCGCCTTCGTGGTCGAGCAGACCGCGCCCCTCGACCTGCGCCTGCGCGTGCCCGAGCGCTACCTGGGCTCCGTCGCGCGGGGACTGCCCGTGAGGGCGACGATCGAGGCCTACCCGGGAAAGACCTTCCTCGGCCGGGTGAGCCTGGTCGGCGGGTCGCTCGACACCCAGACCCGCACCTTCCTAGTGCAGGCGCAGTTCCCCAATCGAGATGGGCGCCTGCGTCCCGGGCTCTTCGCCCGCGTCGAGCTCGATCTGAGCCGGGAGGCGGACCGTGCAGAGGCTCGCTGAGATCTGCGTCCGGCGCCCGGTCTTCACCTGGGTGCTGATCCTCTCGCTGGTGGTGGTGGGGCTCTTCGCCTACGACAAGCTCGGCGTCGATCGTTTCCCCAAGATCGACCTGCCCTTCGTCACCGTGAGCACCGTGCTGGTGGGGGCGGCGCCCGAGGAGATCGAGACCGAGGTCACGGACAAGATCGAGGAGGCCGTCAACACCATCAGCGGCATCGACCAGCTGATCTCGATCTCGGCCGAGGGCGTCTCGCAGGTGGTGATCTCCTTCGAGCTCGAGAAGGACCCGGACGTGGCGGCCCAGGAGGTGCGCGACCGCGTCAACAGCGTGCTGCGCCAGCTCCCGCGCGACGTCGAGCCGCCCGTGATCGAGAAGATCGACCCCGACGCGGCGCCCGTGCTCTCGCTCGCCGTCTCGGCCGAGGCCCCGATCCGGGACGTCACCGAGTTCTCCGACAAGGTCCTGCGCCGCCAGCTCGAGTCCGTGCTGGGCGTGGGGCAGATCCAGGTGATCGGCGGACGCCTCCGCCAGATCAACGTGATCGCCGACCCGGCGCGGCTGGCGGCGCTCGACCTGACCGCGGCCGAGGTCTCCCAGGCGCTGGCGAGCCAGAACGTGCAGCTCCCCGGCGGGCGCGTCGAGCAGGGGCTGCGCGACCTGACCCTCCGCACCTACGGCCGGGTCACGACGCCCTCGGGCTTCGGCGAGGTCGTGATCACGAACCGCAAGGGCGTGCCGGTGCGCATCTCCGACGTGGCGCGGGTCGAGGACGGCAGCGCCGAGGCGACCACCCAGGCGAGCGTCAACGGCGAGCCGGCGGTGGTGCTCCAGATCCGCAAGCAGTCCGGCACCAACACGATCGAGGTGGTCGATCGTCTCAAGGAACGGCTCGCGCGGCTCGCGCCCCAGCTCCCCAAGGGCTACCGGGTGGACGTCGTGCGCGACCAGTCCGAGTACGTGATCGCCGCGGTCGACGCCGTCAAGGAGCACCTCGCCCTGGGCGCCCTGTTCGCGGCGGCGGTGGTCTGGTTCTTCCTGCGCCGGATCCGGCCGACCCTGATCGCGGCGATCGCGATCCCGAGCTCGCTGATCGCGACCTTCGCCGCCATGCAGGCGGCCGGCTTCACGCTCAACGTGATCACCCTGCTCGCCCTGACCCTGGTGGTCGGGATCGTGATCGACGACGCGGTGATCGTGCTCGAGAACATCTTCCGCTTCATGGAGGAGAAGCAGCTCTCACCGATGCAGGCGGCGGTCGAGGGCACGCGGGAGATCGGCCTCGCCGTGCTGGCGACCTCGCTCTCGCTGGTGGCCGTCTTCCTCCCGGTCGCTCTCATGGGCGGGATCGTGGGCCGCTTCATGAACTCCTTCGGCGTCACCATGGCGTTCGCGATCGGCGTCTCCTTGCTGGTCGCCTTCAGCCTCACGCCCATGCTCTCGTCCCGCTGGCTGCGACCCAAGGAGATCGAAGGCGAGAAGAGCTCGCGCGAGCACGGGGCCTATGCCTGGATCGAGCGGCGCTACCTCGCCCTCCTCGACTGGGCCATGCTCCACCGCTGGATCGTGGTGCTCGGCATGCTGGCCGTGTTCGTGGCCACCCTGCCGCTGGGGATGATCGCGAACAAGAACTTCCTCCCGCGTGACGACGAGTCGCAGTTCGAGGTCGTGGTGCGGGCACCTGAAGGCGCGAGCCTCGCGTCGACCGACACCATCCTGGAATCGATCGCCCGCAAGATCCACGATTTGCCGGAGGTCCGCTACACGCTGGTCACGATCGGCGCCGATCCTCAGAACACCCTGAACCTGGGCTCGATCTACGTGAAGCTGTCGCGGGTCAAGGAGCGCAAGCGCGACCAGTTCGCGGTGATGGACGAGATCCGGCGCCGGATCCTGCCCCAGTACCAGCGGCTGGCGCTGCGGGCACAGGTCCAGCCGGTGGCCGCCTTCGGCGCCGGCAACAACGCGGAGATCCAGTTCTGGATCGGCGGGCCCGACCTCGACCAGCTCGCCAGGTACTCGGCCACCCTGCTCGCCAAGCTCCGCCGGATGCCCGGGGCGGTCGACGCGGACACGAACTTCGTGGTCGGCAAGCCGGAGCTGGGCGTGCACATCGACCGCGCCAAGGCCGGCGACCTGGGCGTGCGGGTGCAGGACGTGGCGGCGACGCTCAATCTGCTGGTGGGCGGGCTCAAGGTGACCGACTACTACGAAGGCGGCGAGCAGTACGAGGTCCACCTGCGCTCCGAGGCCGACTACCGGCGCGACCCCGCCGGCATCGCCCAGGCCACGGTGCCGTCGCCGAGGGGCCCGGTCCCGCTGCAGGACGTCGTCCGCTTCGAGCGTGGCACCGGCCCATCGCTGGTCAACCGCCTCGGTCGCCAACGCCAGGTCCTGCTCTACGCGAACACGCTCCCCGGCTCCTCGGCCCAGACGGTCATGGACGGCCTGACCGCCGCGGCCCGGGAGCTGAAGATGCCGGCCCAGTACTCGTACGGCTTCACCGGCCGCTCGCGCGAGCAGGGCAAGGCGGCGCGCAACTTCCTGATCGCATTCCTGGCCTCGGTCATCTTCATGTACCTGATCCTGGCCGCGCAGTTCGAGAGCTGGATCCATCCCGTGACGATCCTGCTGGCGCTGCCGCTCACGGTGCCCTTCGCGCTGCTCTCGATCGTCCTCCTCGACCAGTCGATCAACATCTACTCCTCGCTCGGCATCCTGGTGCTGTTCGGGATCGTCAAGAAGAACGGCATCCTGCAGATCGACCACATGAACGGCCTCCGCGCGACGGGCATGCCGCGCGCCGAGGCGGTCCGCCTGGCCAACCGCGATCGGCTGCGGCCGATCCTGATGACGACGCTCGCCTTCGTGGCCGGGATGCTTCCCCTGGTGGTATCGAGCGGCACCGGCTCGGGGACCAATCGCGCGATCGGCACCGTGATCATCGGCGGCCAGACGCTCGCGCTGCTGCTGACCCTCGTGGGCACGCCGGTCGCCTACAGCATCTTCGACGACTGGGCGCACAGCCCGCTCTGGGCGAGGCTGGGGCGGCGCCTGTCCGGCCGCCGCGACGCAGAGGCGGGTGCGGCGACGGGGGACTGAGATCGGGGCGATTGGCCGGCTCAGGCCGGCTGGCGACGGGATTCCACGGCCACCAGCGACCGGGCGCGACGCGCGTCGTGCCGGTTCGTGGCGCCCCAGACCCGGAATCCGCCCCGGAAGGCGTGCGCGTTGCTTCCCAGCCGGACCTCCGGGGGAAGCTCCTTCAAGTGCTTGACGTTCCCGCCGCCCAGGACGACCTCGTCCACCTGGAACGCGTGACGCAACTTCGGCACGATCTCGGCGACCAGCTCGCGCCAGCGCCTCTTGCCCACGCGATCGAGGCTGCGCTTGCCGAGGAAGTCCTCGTAGGTCCTGTCCTCCCGATACGGCAGGTGCGCGATCTCGAGGGGCTGCGCGACCCCTTCCAGCACCAGCGCCGCGCCCAGACCGGTGCCGAGGCCCAGAAACAACATGCGCCCGCCGCGGTAGCTGCCGATCGCCTGCATCACCGCGTCGTTCAGGATCCGGACCGGCCGGCGGAAGGCGCGGCCGTAGTCGAAGCGTGTCCAGCCCCGGCCGAGGTTCTTCGGCTCCTCCGACACCCGGCCGCGCTTCACCGGGCAGGGGACGCCGATGGTCACGGCGTCGTAGCTCCACTCGGCGACCGCGGCCTTCACCTCCGCGACCATGCGGTGCGGGGTGAGGCCCGGTCCCGAGGGCACCTTGCGCGGTGTCGTCGCACCGCTCGCCAGCAGCTTCACGTTGTTCCCGCCGACGTCGACGACGAGCACCCGCAAATGCCCCTCCTCCAACGTAGCCCGCGCGGCGCGCGCACAAGGTAGCGTGAAGTGCGGCTGCTCTTCAAGGAGAAATCGTCTTCACTCCGACGGGGCAGGCGACGCCGGTCCCGCCCAGTCCGCAGTAGCCGGCGGGGTTCTTCGCCAGGTACTGCTGATGGTAGTCCTCGGCGTAGTAGAACTCCGGCGCCGGGAGGATCTCGGTGGTGATGGTGGCGTGCCCCGCCGCGGTGAGGGCCGCCTGATACGCCTCGCGGGAGGCCTCGGCGGCTCGCCGCTGCTCTTCTCCGTACACGTACACGGCGGAACGGTACTGCGTCCCGCGATCGTTGCCCTGGCGCATCCCCTGGGTCGGGTCGTGGCCTTCCCAGAAGAGGCGCAGCAGGTCCTGGTAGCTCGTCCGAGCGGGGTCGAAGACGACCCGCACCACCTCGGCATGGCCGGTCCGGCCTGTGCAGACCTCCTCGTAGGTCGGGTTTCGCGTGTGGCCGCCCGCGTAGCCGACGCTGGTCGAGAAGACGCCCGGCGTCTGCCAGAACTTGCGCTCGGCGCCCCAGAAGCAGCCCATCCCGAAGAGGGCGAGCTGGAGCCCCTCGGGGAAAGGCGGCGCCAGCGGGGTGCCGCTGACGAAGTGCGCCTTCGGAACCCGCATGGGCTGGCTGCGGCCGGGCAGGGCCTGCTCGGGTGTCGGCAGGCGCGTCTTGTCGAAAGCGGGTCGCATCTCGTTTCAGGATCGCACTTTTTTAGCGGCGAGGCCCTCGTGGGGCCTGTCGCCGGTTGTTGCCGCGGCGGCCCGTCGAGGATACCGGCACGATCCGGATCGCCGCCTTGCGCCCGGATCGCAACTCTATTCGTAGTGCAGGGCCTCGACGGGATCGAGCCGCGCGGCGCGCAGGGCCGGGTAGATGCCGAAGACGAGCCCGACGCCGGCGGAGACCCCCACGGAGAGGACGATCGAGGAGACGGTGACGATCGTCTTCCAGCCGGCGTAGTAGGCGACGCCCTTGGCGATGGCGAGCCCCATCGCGATCCCGAGCAGGCCCCCGGTGACGGTGACGGCGAAGGCCTCCATCACGAACTGGTTGCGGATGTCGACCTGGCGGGCCCCGACGGCGCGGCGGACCCCGATCTCACGCGTGCGCTCGAGGACGGTGGCGAGCATGATGTTCATGATCCCGATCCCGCCCACCAGCAGCGAGATCCCGGCGATCGCGCCCATCACGACGTCGAAGAGGCGCTGCGTGCGCCGGCTCTGCTCGAGCAGGGCCTCGGGGACGGTGATCGAGTAGTCGGCGGCACCTCCGTGCAGGCGGTCCAGCATGGCGGCGACGACCGCGGCCGATTCCTGAACGGCATTGCCCTCGGCGACGCTCACCACCAGCTCGTCGAGCGGGCTCTTGAGCGGCGGGCGGGTGAATCGGCGCTCGGCGGTGGTGACCGGAAGGTAGACGTCGCTCGCCGTGCCTTCGAGGGTCACGCCCTGCACCTCGCGCTTGCCCGCCCCGGGCGCGAGCACGCCCACCACGGTCAGCCACTGGTCGTTGACCTTGAGCGGCCGGCCTAGCGCCGGACCGAAACCGTAGAGGTCCCGCCGGACCTCGTCGCCGATCACACACACGGCGGCGTAGCTCTCCTGGTCACGGCGGTCGAAGAAGCGACCTTCCCGCAGGCTCACCTTGACCAGCTCGGGATAGTCGAAGGACACCCCGAGCACGCGCGGCGTGGCCCGACCGCCCGGCGAGAGGACCTTCCAGGTTTCGACCTCGATCTTCTGCACCACCCGCACGACACCGGGCACGGCGTCGCGGATGGCCTGTGCATCGCGGCTCGAGAGGCCGGCGCTCTTGCGCCGGATCTCCTGCAGCTCGTTCTCGCGGTCGAAGCGCTTGTCCTTCACCACGACGTTGCGCAGGCCCATCGCGTCGATGATCTCCAGGGCCTGGCGCTCGGCCCCGGCGCCGATCGAGAGCATGGCGATCACGGCGCCCACGCCGAAGATGATGCCGAGCATGGCGAGGAAGGAACGCAGGGCGTGGTGACGCAGGCTCTCGAGCCCGGAGCCGAACGCCTCGTGGAGGTTCAACGCCGCGCCCCTTCCGTCGCGGGGGCGCGCCCGGCTCGCTGGCACGACTGCTGGTGGGGTCACGGAGCGCCACGACGTCGCCGGACGTCAGGCCCTTGACCACCACGACCCGGGCGATGCTCTGCCGGCCGATCTCCACCTCGACGGGCACGAAGCGACCCCCTTGCCGCCGGTAGACGACGCGGCGGCCCTCCCGGTCGAAGACCGCCGCCCGCGGGATCGCCGAGGACACCCTTCGCCTGCTCGAGCCGGATCACGGCCCGCACGTGCTGGCCGGGCTTCATGATCGCGGGGTCGGTCTCGCGAAGGGACAGGGTCGCCTCGAAGTACTTGACCGGCGATCCCCACTCGCTCGGCTTGGCGAGCGGTTCGACCTTGCTGACGGTCGCCTCGTGCAGGTCCTTGGACCGGCCCTCGATCGAGAGCCGAGCCGAAGGCCGGGCTTGAGGCCGGCACCGTCGGCCTCCAGCACGAGCACCCGGGCCTCGAGCTCCGAGAGGTCGGGCAGCTCGGCGAGCTTCTGGCCGGGCCACACCGTGTCGCCGACGAAGGTCGTCTCGCCGCGCCAGCTCCGCTCCAGCACCAGCAGGCCGTCGTGGGGCGCTTCGATCGAGAGCGCGCGCAGTCCCTTGTCGGCGATGGTGATCCGCAGGCGCGCCTTGTCCGCGTCGATCCCGCCGAGAGAGAGGGCGGCCGCGGACAGCCGTCCGCTCTCGGCGAGCCGTTCGTCGGCGAGCTTCACCTTGACCGCCGAAAGCTCGCGGTCGAGGCGCGACTCGATGATGTCCCGGCGCGAGTAGACGGTCTCGTCCGTGAGGTGGAACCGCTCGGCGCGGGTGAGGTCGCCCTCCGCCAGCTCCCGGTCGATCTCCAGGTCGCGCTCGTTCTTGGCACCCTCGGCCGCGGCCTTGCCGAGGCGCGCCCGCGCCGCCGCCAGGTCGGCCTGTCCGTCCGCCGCTTCCCTCCGCGCGTCGTAGGGGTCGAACCGGACGATCACCTGGCCCGCCGAGAGCGGGGCGCCGTCCTTCGCGATCCACGCGATTGTCTGGACGCGGTCCACCTCGGGCGGCACCAGGATCGGCGTCGCCTTGACAGCCTTCAGGACACCGCGTGCCTCCACCTCGCGCAGGAAGGGACCCGGCCGCACCTCGATCGTGGCCACGCGCTCCGGCTCGAGCGAGCGGACGCAGCCGGCACCGCCCAGCGCCAGGGCGCAGATCGTCCCCAGCGCTCCCAACGAGCCGAGCCCCGCCACCCGGGTCACGACGGCCCCCCCGACGACGTCGCACCCCCCGTGCCCAATGCCAGATCCCGGGCACTCACGCTTTCGCCGGCGCGGAGCCCCGAGAGCACCTCGACCTGCGTGCGGTTGCTGCGACCGAGGGTGAGGGGCCGCTCGCGCCAGCCGAGCCTCCCCTCGACCCAGGCCACCGGACCGCCTGGGCGCAGGAAGACGGAGGTGCGCGGCAGGAGCAGGACGTCGCGCAGGCGTCCCGTCTCGATCTCGCCTCGGAAGCGCATGGCCGGCCGCATCAGGAGGGGATCCGTTCTGGCGAGAGCGATCTCCACCTGGAAGCCCTTGAGCGGCGTCCGCCAGGAGCGGCGCTTCACCGCGTGCGCGATGCGCGCCACCTTGCCGTGGAGGTCCTGGTCGGGCCGCGCTTCCAGGCGGATGGTGACCGGCTGGCCGGGCGCCACCGGCCCCGCGTCGGCCTCGTCGACGAAACCGTCGCCCCGCATCGCGGCGAGGTCGGGCAGCTCCAGGAGCTTCTCCCCGAACCATGCCGAGTCGCCCACCTTCTTCTTCTCCTCGTTCCAGTCGGTGGCGTACACCAGGATGCCGTCCTGCGGGGCCCGCACGTTCATCTTCTCGATCGCCTCCTCGAGCGCCCGGACGCGGCCCTGGGCCCGATCCCGCTGCTGGACGAGCGAGCGAAGCTCGGCGCCCCCGGTCGCCTCGCCGAGCCTCCCTTCGGCCTCGAGGTTCTCGATCTCACGCTCCCGCCCGCTCCGGTCGATCCTCGCCTTCTCGCGCTCGAGACGCGTGACCAGGGACTCGAGCGACTCCAGCAGCTCCGCCTTCAGGCGGGCCTTGGCGAGGTCCGCCTGCGCCTGCGCCGTCCGCTGCTCGAGATCGAGCCGCTTCATCCCCAGCTCGAGGCGCTTCTGCTCGACCTTCTTGGCGGCCTCCTGGAGCTCGGCGCGCTTCTGGGCGAGCTGGCGCTCGAGCGCCTCGGTGTCGAAACGCAGGATGCTGTCCCCCTGGTGCACGGCGGCGCCCTCGGGGGCGAGGAAGGCGATCCGGAACTCGGTCTCGCTGACGGCCGGCACGCCGATCTTGGTCGAGTGGACGGCGGCCAGCTCGCCCTCGACCTCGACGCTCAGGACCAGGTCGCCCCGCGCCGCCACGACCGGTGTGCCCAGGTCGGGACGCGACGGCCAGGCCGCGAGCAGCCCGAGAGCCGCCGCCGCGACGACCAGACCGCCCCGAAGCCGGCGGGGGACGCGGCGGAGGGCCGAGCGAAGGCTAGAAGAGGCTGACACGATCCCCCTCCCGAAGACCCGACTCGACGACGCATTCGACGGGCGTGCAGGCCGCCAGGCGGACCGAGCTGGTCCCGCCGCCGGGACGCCGGACGAGCGGCCCGCCGTCTTCGAACCGCACGGCGCCGCGCGGCACGGTGAGCGCTTCCTGCCAGGCTCGCCGGACCACCTCGACGCGCACCGAAAGTCCGGGACGCATCAAAGGGTCACTCCGCCCCAGCGCGACCCGCACCGGGAAGCCCGGTCGAACGGTGGAGATCCAGCTCCGGCCGGCCTGGGCCGCGACCGATCCGATCTCGGTCACGCGCCCCTCGAAGCTGCGGTCGGGGTAGGTGTCGAGAACGCAGCGCGCTTTCATGCCGACCTCGATCCGGCCGTAGTCGGTCTCGGCGAGTGTCGCCAGGACTTCCATCTCCTTCGGGTCGGGGATGGTGGCGATCGTGTAGCCGGGCCACACTGTGTCTCCCGGCTGGAGCTTGCGGGGTCCTTCGGGACCCCACCGCCAGTAGTTGGCGACCAGGAAGGCGCCGGTCCCCGGGGCGGTGAGAGACATTCCGCCCAGGGCGAGCTCGCCGGCCGCGACCTCACGCCGGGCCTTCTCCAGGTTGGCCCGCGCCGCGGCCACGTCGGCGCGCGAGGAGACGGCGTAGGCCTCCTGCTCGAGGCGTGCCTTGCGGAGGGCGGCCTTCGTCTGCTGCCATTGCGCCTGAAGGTGCGGCCGGTCCTTGGGCTCGTAGTACTCGATCGGGATCGCCTCGTCGAGGCGCGCCTTCTCCGCCTCCAGCTGGGCCTTCTCCAGGGCGACCCGCTTCCTCTCCGTCTCGGCGCTCGCCTCTCGCTCGCGGCTCTCCACCTCGATCTCGGCCTGGCGCAGGCGCAGCCGCTTCTCCTCGATCGTCTGCAGGGTCCGGGTGGGATCCAGCTCCACCGCCCTTTCTCCCGCCTTCACTTCGGCGCCGTCCTCCGCCAGCCAGCGGATCTGCAGCCTTCCCTCGCCCCGGGGCGCGGCAATCGACTCGAAACGCACGCCGCTCAGCTCGCCCGTGAGCAGGAAGACGTCCTCCACTGGCTTGCGGGCGGCACGCAGGCCGTCTCGTTCGCGCCCCCTCGCGCCGCAGCTCGTGAGTGGCAGGACGGAGGCGAGCAGGAACGAGACCGCGACTCCGGATCTTCGACCCACGTGACTCTCCACCCCCGGCTCCTCCCAGAACGCTCGACTATAGTCCCAAGGGCGGCGCCCCCGGCAAGGGGACAATCGGGGCAAGGCCGCGGAAGCGAGCGCAGGCATCTCCCGGCGTGTGAATTGGTGTGGCGATTCCTGGGAAGATGAGGCCATGAGACACGCGCGGGGCCGGCGGCTCGTTGGCAAGACGCTCTTCTACTCGCTCCTCCTGCTGGTGCCGGTGAGCCTGGGCCTGGGACTGAGGCACGCCTCGCCGACGCTCGTTTTCCTGGCCTCCTGCCTGGCGATCCTGCCCCTGGCGGGTCTCATGGGCGAGGCGACCGAGCATCTGGCGAACCGCTCGGGCCCGGGCATCGGCGGGCTGCTGAACGCGACCTTCGGCAACGCGGCCGAGCTGATCATCGGCGTGATGGCGCTGCGGGCCGGGGAGACGGAGATCGTCAAGGCCTCGCTGACCGGCTCCATCCTCGGCAACATGCTGATGGTGCTCGGCCTGGCGATGCTGGTCGGCGGCTGGCGGCACAAGGAGCTCGTCTTCAACCGGATGGCGGCCGAGATGGGCAGCGGCATGATGGTGCTCGCCACGGTCGCCCTGGTGATCCCGGCGATCTACGCGAGCGTCACCGGGCACCGCGAGCCCGGGCACCTCGAGTCGATCAGCCTCGACATCTCCGTGGTGCTGGTGCTGACCTACGTGGCGAGCCTCGTCTTCCAGCTGAAGACCCACGTGCGTCTCTTCGAGCCCGCGCGGGGCGAGGCGCACGCCTCCGTGCCGGAGGGCACCTGGCCGGTCGGACGCAGCGTGCTGGTGCTGCTGGTGGCCGCGGTGCTGGTCGGGGTCGTGAGCGAGCTGCTGGTGGGTGCCGTCGACGCGGCCGGCGAGGCGCTCGGCCTGGGCAAGGTCTTCATGGGTGTCGTGGTGATCGCCGTGATCGGCAACGCCGCCGAGCACTCGACCGCGGTCATGATGGCCGCGCGCGGCAAGATGGACCTCGCCTTCGGCATCGCGATGGGCTCCTCGATGCAGATCGCTCTCTTCGTGGCCCCGGTGCTGGTGATCACGGGCCACGCGATCGGGCGGCCGATGGGGCTCGAGTTCACCCTGCTCGAGGTGGCCGGCGTGATGCTCTCGGTGATGGCGGTCGCGCACCTGGCGAGCGACGGCCGCACCAACTGGTTCGAGGGCCTGCAGCTGCTTGCGATCTACGCGGTGCTGGCGGTGACCTTCTACTTCGTCTGAGGCGGCGGCGCTTCAGCCCTCGACCCAGGAATCGAAGACCCGGACCGCCTGCCAGTTGGCGCTCATCTCCTGGATGAAGCGCTTGTGCCGCGGGTGCTCCTGGTAGGCGTCGTGGGCCGCCCGGCTCTCGAAGTGTACGTGGAGGACGACGTCGAAGCCGCGGTCGTTGACCTCGCGCACGAGCTCCGACGCGCGCACGCCCGCCGCGAAGAAGACGGCGCCCTCGTGCCCGGAGAGGTGTTCCCGGCAGGCCGCGACCAGCCGCTCCCGCGCCTCGGGCGAGGCGTCCTTCAGGGTGAAGTACACGTCGTGGGTGAGGATGCCCATGCTCGACCTCCGCAAACGAGAGTAGTACGGACGGCAGCCCTCCGTCGCCTCGGCCGCGTCTTCCCGCGGCAGGCGCGCCGTGTGAGAATCATCGGTCATGGGTGGTGCGGCCTTTCCCTTCTCCGGGCGGCTCGCCGCAACCGCGGTCGCGCGACGGGAGGCTGTCTGAGGGCCGCAGCGCACTCGCCGCGCGACTCCTGGACCTGGGCGTCCCGAGCGCTGCTGCTCGGGCTCGCCCTGGTCATGCTGGCGACCTTCGGCGACTACGGCATCTCGGGGGACGCCGGCGTGCAGCACCGGATGGGCCGGCGGCTGCTCCGCTGGTACGCGACCCTCGGCCACGAGCCCCGGGTCACCGACAACCTCGACATCACGAAGTACGGCGGTCTCTTCGAGATGGCCGCCGAGCTGGTGGCGGCCGTCTCCCCGCTGGAGCCCTTCAAGAGCCGCCACCTGGCGACGCTCGGCGTCGCCCTGCTCGCCTTCTACGCGGTACTGCGCATGGGAAAGCGGCTCGGGGGCCCGCGGGGCGGCTTCCTGGCCCTGCTCGTGCTGGCCCTGACGCCCGTCTTCTACGGTCACAGCTTCTACAACTCGAAGGACATCCCCTACGCCGCCCTACACGCGCTCGCGCTCGCCGCGATCCTGGCCTGTGACGACTGGCCGCGGACGAGCTGGAAGCGCGCTCTGGGCACCGGCGTCCTGATCGGCCTGGCGAGCAACCTGCGGGTGAGCGGGCTCGTGCTCTTCGCTTGGGCGCTTTGTCTGTGGCTCGCGACGCTCGTCCTGAGGAGCGGTCCCTTGGGACGCCCGGGCTGGCCCGCGTGGCGCGATCTCGTTCGGCTCATGGCCCGCTGGCTCGGTGCGGTCGCCGCCGGCTGGACCGTAATGGTCGCCTTCTGGCCCTGGGCGATGCTGGATCCCCTGCGCAACCCGTTCCGGGCCGCGGCGCGCTTCTCGGACTTCTGGGCCCAGATGCTCATCTTCTACGACGGACGCCTCCTGCCCGCGCGCGAGGTCTCCCGCTTCTACCTGCCCAACTGGTTCGCCTTGACCATGCCGGAGCTCTACCTCGTGGCCGGCGTCCTCGGCGCTCTGGGACTCGCGCTCCTCTGGCGCGCTCGGCGGCTCGGCGCGAGCGCGTACCTGCCGCTCCTCCAGGCGGCCTGGCTCGCCAGCATCCCGCTGGCGATCGTGTCGGGGGTCGTGGTCAGGCACGTGCCCCTCTACGACGGGCTGCGGCACTTCCTGTTCCTGGTCCCGGTGCTGGCCGTTCTGGCAGGGGTCTCGGTCGCCGCCTTCCTGCGCGCGCCCGCTCCGCGGGTCGTGACGATCGCGGGCGTCGCCGCCTTCGCCCTCGCCTGCGGCCTCACGCTCGCCGACATGGTCCGCCTGCACCCCTACGAGTCCGTGTACTTCAACCGCCTCGTGGCCGGGGGCGAGAAGGCCGGCGTCGACCACTACGAGGGCGACTACTGGTGCCTCTCCTACAAGGAGGGCTGCGACTGGCTGATGAAGCGCTTCGCCGGCGCCCGCTGCCGCCAGCCGATCAAGGTCGGCAGCTACTCCATCCGGCAGCAGACGGACTACTACTTCCGGCAGACGGAGGAGGGACGGCGCCTCTTCGTCTCGGTGCCAGCCGACCAGGGCGACTTCGTGATGGCCACCACGCGCTTCCAGGACCACCTGCGCGAGCCCGGCAAGCGCGTCTTCACGGTCGAGCGGATGGGAGCCAAGCTCCTCTACCTCAACCAGGTGCGCGAGCCCGACTGCCAGCTCCCCGGCGAGGGGCCCACGCCTCGCTGAAAGCGGCCGGGCGCAACGCCCGGCCGCGGCATCCGACCTACTTCCTCGCGTCCGCCTTCTCGAACAGGGCCTTGTACTGCCCGTAGCCCTCCTGGTCGAGCTTGGCGAGCGGCACGAAGCGCAGGGCGGCGGAGTTCAAGCAATAGCGCAGCCCGGTCGGCGCGGGGCCGTCGTCGAAGACGTGCCCCAGGTGCGAGTCGCCGTGCTTGGAGCGGACCTCGGTGCGCCCGACCAGCAGCTTATGGTCCGTGCGCGAGGCGATGTTCCCAGGGTCCAGCGGCTTCGTGAAGCTCGGCCAGCCGGTGCCGGAGTCGAATTTGTCGAGCGAGGAGAAGAGCGGCTCCCCCGAGACGACGTCCACGTAGATGCCGGGCTCGTGGTTGTCCCAGTAGGCGTTGTGGAAGGCAGGCTCCGTTCCTTCCTCCTGGGTGACTCGGTACTGGAGCGGGGTCAGCTCCTGCTTCAGCTCGGTGGGACTGGGCTTCGTCCAGGTCTCTTCCTTCACCTCATTCCATCCTTTCGTCGGCGCCGGGCGTGCCGCGTGGGCGGTGGTGCCGGCCGAGGCACCCCACAGCTCGACCAGACGCCGGTCGCGCCCGCAGCCGAGCCGGTAGGCCTGGTAGCGGACCGGGTTCCGCCGGCAGAAGTTCTGGTGGTAGTCCTCGGCCCGATAGAAGGCCGTCAGCGGGACGATCTCGGTCACGATCGGCTTCTTCAGCACGCCCGAGGCCGCCAGCGCTCGCTTCGAGGCGAGCGCCGCCTGATGCTGCTGCTCGTCCGCGTAGAAGATGACGGTCCGGTACTGGCTGCCGCGGTCGCAGAACTGCCCGCCCGCGTCCGTCGGATCGATGTTGTGCCAGAAGACGTCCAGGAGCTTCAGGTAGCTCACCTGGGCAGGGTCGTAGGCGACCTGCATCGACTCGGCGTGGCCGGTGGTCCCCGTCGACACCTGCTCGTAGCTCGGGTCCTTCACGGTGCCCCCCGCGTAGCCGACCGTGGTCGAGTAGACGCCGGGGACGGCGTCGAAGGGGCTCTCCATGCACCAGAAGCAGCCTCCCGCGAAGGTCGCGTGGGCGAGCTGGGCGGGCGGCGGCTGCTTCTGCTCGGCGGGCGCCGACGTCGTCGCGGAACGGAGCACCCGGCCCGACCCGGCGAGCAGCCAGACGACGGGCACGGCCATCCCGGCCGTGAACACCAGCATGCGCAGCTTCATGACACCCTCCGATATTGAAACTCTCATTCAGGATTTGCCTGGCCGCAAGGCGGGGTATCGGAAGCCACGTCTTTTCACGCCTGGGGACGCTCAGGCCCGCCTGGTGATCCGCTCCAGGCCGCCCAGGTACGGGCGCAGCGCCTCGGGCACCAGCACCGAGCCGTCCGCCTGCTGGTAGTTCTCGAGCACGGCGATCAGGGTCCGGCCCACCGCGAGACCGCTGCCGTTCAGCGTGTGCAGGAAGCGCGGCTTGGCCCCGGCCTCGGGCCGGTAGCGCAGGCTCGCCCGGCGCGCCTGGAAGTCCGTGCAGTTGGAGCAGGAGGAGATCTCCCGGTAGGCCTGCTGGCCGGGGAGCCAGACCTCGAGGTCGTAGGTCTTGGCGGCCGCGAAGCCCATGTCGCCGGTCGAGAGCACCATCACCCGATACGGCAGGCCGAGGCGCCTCAAGACCTCCTCCGCGTCGTCGACCATCCGCTCGAGCTCGTCCATCGAGGTCTCGGGCGTCGTGAGCTTGACCAGCTCCACCTTGTGGAACTGGTGCTGGCGGATGAGACCGCGCACGTCCTTGCCGTAGGAGCCCGCCTCGGAGCGGAAGCACGGCGTCATGGCGACGTAGCGCTTCGGCAGCTCCGCCGCCTCTAGGATCTCGCCGCGGTGGAGGTTCGTGAGCGGCACCTCGGCGGTCGGGATCAGGTAGAGGGCACGCTCGCCGGCCGCCGTCTTGAAGAGGTCGCTCTCGAACTTGGGCAGCTGCCCGGTGCCCGTGAGCGTCTCGGCCGTGACCAGGTAGGGTGGGATCACCTCGCGATAGCCACGGGAACCATGGAGGTCGAGCATGAACTGGATGAGCGCCCGCTCCAGCCGTGCGCCGGCGTCCCAGTACACGACGAAGCGCGCCCCGGAGAGGTTCGCCGCGCGTTCGAAGTCGAGGATCCCGAGCTCGGGCCCCAGGTCCCAGTGGGCCTTGACCGGGAAGTCGAAGGTGCGCGGATCGCCGACCCGGCGCAGCTCGAGGTTCGCGGCCTCGTCACGTCCTACCGGCACGCCCGGATCCGGGAGGTTCGGCACCACCAGCAGGAAGCGCTCGATCGAGTCCTTCACCTCCTCCAGCCGCGCCTCACCCTTCTTGATCCGCTCGGCGACGCCCTTCATCTCGGCCTTGAGCGCCGAGGCGTCCTCTTTCGCCTTGCCGCGCCGGGCGATCTCCTCACCGGCGCCGCGCTGGCGGTGGCGCAGCTGCTCCACCTCCTGGATCAGGGCGCGACGCTCGGTGTCGAGGGCCCAGGGGTCGGTCCCGGCCAGGCCGGGCAGGCCCTGCAGCTGCTCCAGGGATTGACCGCGGCTCGCGAGCATCGCCAGCACGGCCTCGCGGTTCTCGACGACGTAGCGCAGGTCCAGCATGGTGTGCCGCGAGGATAGCACGCTCCTTCCCCGGCTCCCCGCGCGCGGCTCGCGTGCTAGCATGCGCGCATGACCGCCCCAAAGAAGATCCGCAAGGCGGTGTTCCCGGCCGCCGGCCTCGGCACGCGGTTCCTGCCCGCGACCAAGGCCCAGCCGAAAGAGATGCTGCCCCTCGTCGACAAGCCGATCATCCAGTACGTGATCGAGGAGGCCGTCGCCTCCGGCATCAGCTCGATCATCATCGTCACCGGCCGGGGCAAGAACGCGATCGAGGACCATTTCGACGTGGCCCACGACCTCGAACGCCATCTCGCCGCCCGTCACCAGGACGATCTGCTCGCGCAGGTCCAGGCGATCTCGAGCATGATCAACATCTCCTACGTCCGCCAGGGCGAGCAGATGGGACTCGGCCACGCCGTCTCGATGGCACGCGATCTCGTCAACGACGAGCCCTTCGCGGTGATGCTCGGGGACGACATCATCGACAGCCCGGTGCCGTGCATGAAGCAGATGATCGGGGTCTTCGAGGAGTACGGCGGCCCCGTGATCGCGGTGCAGAAGGTGCCCAAGAGCGAGATCTCCGCCTACGGTGTCATCGACGCGACACCCGAGGGAGACAGCGGCCGCGTCTGGCGCATCCGCGACCTGGTCGAGAAGCCCGCGGCGGCCGAGGCTCCCAGCGACCTCGCGATCATCGGCCGCTACATCCTGACCCCGGACATCTTCGAGGAGCTGGAGAGGACCCCGCGCGGCGCGGGCGGCGAGATCCAGCTCACGGACGGCCTGCGCCAGCTCGGCCGGCGTCGTCCCCTCTACGGCTACCACTTCGAGGGCGTGCGCCACGACGCCGGCAACAAGCTGGGCTTCCTGAAGGCGACCGTCGAGTTCGCCCTGAAGCGCGAGGACCTGGGCGGGCCCTTCCGCGAGTACCTGAAGTCGCTCGATCTCTAGCTACTTCTTCGTCTCGGTGCTCGTCTTCTTCGTCTCGGTGCTCGTCGACGGGGTCGCGGCGGCCGGAGAGTCCTTCGACTCCTTGGCCGCTCCCTTCTCCTTCTTGTCCCCGCCGGAGTCACCCTTGTCCCTGCCGGAGTCGCCGCCACCCGACTTGCGGGCGTAGTCGGTGATGTACCAGCCGGTGCCCTTGAACTGGATAGCGGGCGCCGAGGGCAGCTTCTCGACCGGCGCGCCGCAGGTCGGGCAGGCGGTGAGCGGTGGATCGGAGAATTTCTGCATCCTCTCGAAGGTCCCGTGCTCCGGGCATTCGTACTCGTAGAGCGGCAAGGTCGCGACCACCTCCAACACTTCTTTCTAGCACCCGTGGTGTCCGCGGTCAAAGCGGGGAGCCGCGACGAGCTCGCCTCAGCGCTCGAGCTCTCCGTAGTGCCGGTTCATGCACTCCGGGCAGATCCCATGGCTGAAGACCGCGTTCGAGTGATCGGTGACGTAGCTCTCGACGGGGTACCACTGCTCGTCCTGGTCGCGAATCCTCTTGCAGTGGCTGCAGATCGGCAGGATCCCCTCGAGCATGGCAACCCGGCGCACCGAGCGCCCCGCCAGGTAGGCGAGCCCGGCCACCGTGGCGAGTAGCGTGACGCGGATGAGCGCATTCTCGAGCACCGAGAGGCCCGAGCGAGCGCTCCCCCAGATCGACAGCTCGAAGACGGCGCGCGTGATGGCCAGGCCGGCCGCCAGGACCAGGCCCGTCCGCGGGAAGCCGTACCAGGCGACGATCAGCACCGGCACGACGTAGGTGATGGGGAACTGGACGGTCGGTCCGGAGGCGAAGTCCAGGAGGCCGCAGGCGAGCGCCCCCAGGGCCGAGTAGGCGAGGGCCTTCCGGGGATTCGCCTTGATGGGACGCGCCCTCAGGCGGGGAGCCATCGCCGAGCCATCACCAACACCCTCCGTGGCCGCGCCCCCACCCCCGGGCACGGCTGGCGCCTCGACCGGCCACGGGGGAAACGATGGAGGCGCTCCCGCGATTCTATCCGACCTGCCCCTCAGGCGACGCTCAGCCTGAGCATCTGCAGATAGTCGGCCAGGTGCCGCGTGATCAGCAGCGCGCGGCGCGCGTGCTCGCGGGCGAGGTCCCCCATCTGCTGGCGCATCTCCGGGTCGTTGAGCAGGCGCCGCAGCGCGTAGGCACAGCCGTCGACCGAGTGCACCAGGAAGCCGGTGACGCCGTCCTGGAGCTGGTGGGCGATGCCTCCCACCGCGCCGCCGATCACGGGCTTGCCCTTCCACATCGCCTCGGCCACGGTCAAGCCGAACCCTTCGCGGGTCGACTTCTGGATCACGACGCTCGCCGCGCGCTGCAGCGCGTTGATGTCGAGGTGGGCGTCGTTGGGCAGGAGCAGGATGTGGATGTCGGGGTCGTCCGCGGCCTCTTCCCTGACCTGCGCCAGGACGTCGGCACCCTCGGGATCGTCGCTGGCGCCGCCTCCGGCCAGCACCAGGACGCAGTCGAAGGAGCGACGCACCAGCCGGAACGCGCGGATGACACCCAGCGGATCCTTGAAGGGGTCGAAGCGCGACACCTGGAGCAGGATCGGCCGGTCGAGGGGCACGCCGAGCGCCGCCACCCGGCGCTCGATTTCGTCCTCCGCGAGATCGCGGTTCTTGTCCGCCAGCGGGTCGATGCTCGGGTGGATCAGGTAGCAGGGGATCGGCAGCCGCCGGGCGAAGGCCGGCAGGTGGAAGACGGCACCGTCGTAGCGGCGCACGAGAGGCTCGAGGAAGGACCAGGTGGAGCGTTGCGGGGTCGAGAGGTCGATGTGGCAGCGCCACAGCCAGCGGCCTCCCGGCTGCCGCGCCTCGATGAGCGGCGCGGGCTGGGGGTCGTGGATCATCACCAGGTCCGCGCCGAGGTCGAGCGTGCGCGACGCCTGCCGCGACGCCTCCAGGTAGCTCTCCCGCATCGAGGGGGTGAAAGGCTGGTCGGCGCCCTGGAGCGTGTTGTGGATCCTCTTGGTCGCCTGGTAGAACTCGGGCGGACCGCCGATCACCTCCCAGCGGGGGCGGATGCCGAGCTCCTCGAGCAGCGGCAGCAGGCGGTGCAGGATCTCGGCGACGCCGCCGCCGGCCCGCGTCGAGTTGACGTGCAGGAAGCTCCGGCCCTCGAGCTCCAAGGCCAGCTGTCGGACGAGACGCAGGGTCCCGCGCGGAGCGATCCCCTCGTACTCGGACAACCCTGCGCTCGTGGGGCTCATCGTGCCTCCTGCCGGGCCAGTTCCTGATCGACCAGCTCGAGGAGCTGGCGGCGCACCCGGTCCAGGCTGAGCACGAAGGGGTCCACCTGTCGCACCCGGGCGGCCAGCCCCCCCAGCCCCAGCACGTCCTCGAGCCAGGCCGCGAAGTCGCCTCTCGGGTTCCCCAGCCGGCCGATGGCCTCGACCACGTGGTAGTAGACGGCGGACTCGCTCACCTCGGCCAGGGCGGTGCGAAAGCCCGCCAGGTCCGTGACCGAGACCTCGAGCGGGACCGCGGCCAGATGTCCGCGCTGGAAGAAGAAGGGGCTCCCCAGGATCACCCGGGGATCGAAGCGCAGCTCGGCCAGGTGGTCGTCGAGGATCTCGAGCAGATTCTGTCGGAAGGCCTCGACGTCCGGGAAGTCGAAGGGTGAGGGCAGGGCCAGCTTCTCGGCGAGCGCCGCGTCGCCGACCTCGGTCGCCACCCAGCTCGCGAAGTCGTCCGGGTAGGGCGTGGGCAGCACCTGGCGGCGCAGCAGGGATCGCACCGTGTGGTGGTAGATCGACTCGCCCGGAACGGTCTCGAGGCGGTCGAGCAACTGGCGTTCGCTGTCGACGCGAACGCACAGGCTCTCCCGGATCTCGGTGCAGCCCCGGAAGACGAAGGCCTCTCCCGTCTCGGCAGCCATCGCGGTCCCCCGTTCCCGGCCCCTGGCCGGGAGATCTCACGACACGAGCCAGCACGTGGTCGTCGGCGCCGGGCGCGGCCGACGACCGGCCTTCGGCAGCGGCGCCAGGGTACCACTCCCAGGCCCTGATCCCGAAGACGGGACGCGCCCTCAGTGCACCTCGGCCCAGTTGCGGCCCAGCCGCGCCTCGGCGACCAGCGGGACCACGAGCTCGAGGGCGGTCTCCATCACGCGCTTGACCAGGTCGCGGGCCTCCTCGGCCTCGGCCTCCGGCACCTCCAGCAGCAGCTCGTCGTGGATCTGCAGGATCAACCGCGTGCCCAGCTGCCGACGGTCCAGCTCGTGTGCCAGGTCGACCATCGCTCGTTTGATCAGGTCGGCCGCCGAGCCCTGGACCGGCGTGTTGACGGCCTGGCGCTCCGCCTCCATGCGGACCGGAAAGCTCTTCGCGCGCAGGTCGGGCAGGCGCCGCAGCCGGCCGACCAGGGTCCGCACCCTGCCCGTCTCGCGCGCCTTCGTAACCGTGTCGTCGATGAACCGGCGCACGCCGGGGTAGCGGGAGAAGTAGGCCTCGATGAAGCGTTCCGCCTGCTTCCTGTCGATGCCGAGGTCCTTGGCCAGGGTGAAGGCGCTCTTCCCGTAGAGGAGGGCGTAGTTGACCATCTTCGAGACCCGCCGCTGCTCGTCGGGCGGCACCGCAGAGAGCGCGCCGAAGATCTCACGAGCGGTACGGTCGTGCACGTCCTCGCCCCGGCGGAAGGTGTCTATCAGCGTCACGTCGCCCGAGAGGTGGGCGAGCACGCGCAGCTCGATCTGGCTGTAGTCGGCCGAGAGGAGCAGGTGCCCCGGCGCGGCCACGAAGGCCTCGCGGATGCGCCGGCCCTCCCGGGTTCGGATGGGGATGTTCTGCAGGTTGGGGTCGGTGGCGGACAGGCGTCCGGTGGCGGCGACCGTCTGGTTGAAGGTGGCGTGGATCCGGCCCGTCTCCTCGAGGACCAGCTCCGGCAACGCGTCGACGTAGGTCGACTTCAGCTTCTGGACCGATCGGTACTCGAGGATGAGTCGGGGCAGCTCGTGCACGAGCGCCAGCTCCTCGAGCACGTCCTCGGCGGTCGAGGCCGCGCGCGTCTTGGCGGTCTTCCTGGCGCTCTTGAGGCCCAGCCGGTCGAAGAGCACCTCCCGCAGCTGGATCGGCGAGTTGATGTTGAACTCGCCCTTGGCCAGGGCGTGGATCTCGCGCGTCAACCTCTCGAGCTGCTGCTCCATCTCGGCGCTCATGGCGGCGAGCAGGTCCACGTCCACCTTCACGCCCGCTCGCTCCATGCCGGCGAGCACCGGCGCGAGCGGCAGCTCCAGCTCGTCGTAGATCGGCCGCAGCCCTTCCGAGTCGAGGCGCGCGGACATCGGCCCCTCGAGCCGAAGCAGCAGCTCCGTCTCGGAGCCGGCGGCGACCGCCGTCGCGACCGCGGCCGCGTCGGGCGCCACGACACCGTCCGTCCCCGTGCCGCGACGCTCGCCCAGGTGCTCGAAGGCCAGGTCCTCGATCGGATAGCCGCGGCGTCCGGGATCGATCAGATAGGCCGCGAGCAGCGCATCGAAGACGCGGCCTTCCAGCCGCACGCCCAGCCGGCCCAGCACGACCCGGTCGCGCTTGGACCGGGCCGAGAGCTTGCGGACCGAAGGGTCCTCGAACAGCGGGCGCAGCAGCGACAGCGCCTCCGCGGCTGGCGGCGCGCCCTGGACGCCGAGGTCCGTGTGCGCGAGCGGGACGTACACCGAGCGCCCCTCGGCCCAGGCGAGGGCGAGTCCGAGGCACCGCGCACGCATCGCCTGAGTGCTGGTCACGGTCAGGCCGAGGGCGACGCGGCCCGACGCGCGAGCCTCGGCGACGGCCCGCTCCAGCGCGGAACGCTCGAGCAGGAGCGAGTGGTCCGCGGCCGCGGGTGCGACCTCGGGCGCGTACTCGCGCGCCAGGCCCTGGAACTCGAGCTCCTTGAAGAGGGCGTGGCAGGCCGCAAGGTCCGGCGGGCGGGAGGCGATCGCCTCGAGGTCGAGGACGACCGGCGCGTCGCGGCGCAGGGTCACGAGCTGCTTCGAGAGGAGCGCTTCCTCCGCGTGACCTTTGAGCCCCGCTCGGTAGGCCGCGCGCTTCACCTTGTCCGCGTTCGCGATCACGGCCTCGACGGCCCCGAACTCACGCACCAGGTCCCGCGCGCCCTTCTCGCCGATCCCCGGAACCCCGGGCACGTTGTCGACGGCGTCGCCGACCAGCGCCAGCACGTCGACGATGCGCTCGGGTGGCACGCCCCACTTCTCCGCGACCGCCTGCTGGTCGAGGATCGTCGTCCCGCTCCCCTCGCGGCCGGGGTTGAGCACTTTCACCTGCTCGCCGACCAGCTGGAGCATGTCCTTGTCGGCCGTGACGATCACCACCTCGCACCCTTGCGCGACCGCCTGATCCGTGAAGGTCGCGATCACGTCGTCCGCCTCGAAGCCGGCCAGCTCGAAGACAGGCAGGCGGAAGGCCTCGCAGACCCGCCGGATGTAGGGCAGCTGCACGGCGAGGTCGTCGTCCATCCGGGGGCGGTTGGCCTTGTACTCCGGGTACTGCTCGTGGCGGAAGGTCCGGCCGGGGGGATCGAAGAGGACCGCGAGATACCGGGGCTGCTCGTCCTGGAGGAGCTTGCGCAGCATGGTGGTGAAGCCGTAGGTCGCGTTGGTGGGCAGACCGCGACTCGTGCTGAGGCCGCGGATGGCGTGGAAGGCGCGGTGGAACTGGCCGCTGCCATCGACGAGGTGGACGGTCCGGGGGCGGGGCATGATCGAATCTTATAGAATCCCTCGGCCATGATTCCCCGGCTGGCCGTCGCGCTCCTCCTGGCGGCAAGCTTCCGGGGCTGCATCCACTACGAGTACGAGCACGAGATCTGGCTGCGGGTGGACGGCTCGGGCTCCATCAGCGTCACCGGGCGCCTGGGGCTGTGGACGGCCTTCAAGGGGCTGCCGCTGGACGAGCGGGACCCCGCGGCCATGAAGAAGGCGGCGCGCGAGCTCTTCGAGCGGTCGGGGCTGGAGGTCCGCAAGGTGACCGTGGTCCGCCGGCGCGGTCATCGCTACCTCTACGTCTCGGCGGACTTCGCGGACGTGAACCGCATCTCCTACACGCCCGCGTTCCCGGACCTGCGGGTCGGCCTCCGCCACGAGGCGGGCCGGCTCGAGCTGGACGGGAGCTGGCAGCGCCCCCTCGACGCCGCGCCGGTCGACCAGGCGCCACGCGATGGGCTGATAGCCGTGCGCTTCCACCTGCCGAGCAAGGTCTACTCGCACCGCAACGCGGCCGAGGGGCTCGAGCGCGGCAACATCCTCTCCTGGCGGCAGGAGACGGCGGCCGCCCTCGACGGCGGCCGGCTCGAGTTCGGGGCCGTGATGGACGAGAGGAGCATCCTGTTCTCGACCGTGCTGCTGTTCGCCGGGGCGGTGGTGGTCGCGGTGCTGCTGCTGACCTTCGCCTTGTGGGCCCTCGTCCGCCGCGGCCGGCGCGACCTCGCGCAGTCGGCGTAGCTCCCTCGATCGGCTCCGGCGGACCCGAGGGCGCGGCCACGCCGCCGCCCGTCGTATAATCCCTCGCCGGGGCCGCCCGGCCTCCCCTGTCGAGGTTCCATGAACATCAAGCTGGCCTTCGCTCCCGTCGACTCCCTCGATCTCCTGGCCGTGGTCCTCGACGACGAGACGACCCTCGCCGATCCCGGCGACGCGGCCCTCGCCGCCCATGTGCGTTCCGCCGCGCAGGCCTTCCGCGACAAGAAGCTCAAGCGCGAGTACTTCGTCACCCTGCCCGAGGGTGCCGGGGCGCGGGCGCTGGTCGTCTACTGGAGCGGCCAGCTCAAGGGCTGGAACCTGTGGGAGAACGTGAAGACCTTCGCGGCGCGCGCGCTGCGCCTGGCGCGCGACTACAACCTGCCGAGGGTGGGCCTCGTGCTCAACACCGAACAGGCGGCCGCCTTCGTGGGCAAGGCGGTGGAGGGGGCGGTGCTCGGCACGTATGCCTTCGACCGCTATCGGCAGGAGCGGGACGAGTTCTTCGCCAAGGAGGCCTCGCTCACGATCATTGCGCACCCCGACCACCAGGCCGACGCCGAGGCGCGCAAGGCGCGCTACGCCTGGGTCGCCGAGAACGTCAACCGGGCCCGAGACCTGATCAACGAGCCCGGCAACGTGGTGACGCCGGAGGCGCTCGCGGCCGAGGCGGGCGAGCTGGCTCGCGAGCTGGACCTCGAGATCGAGGTGCTGGACGCGGCGGCGCTCCGCCAGCGCGGCTACCAGGGCATCCTGCACGTGGGCGCGGGGGCCGCGCACGCCGGGCGCATGGTCGTGCTCCGCCACGTGCCCGCCCGGCCCTCGCCGGAGACCCTCGCGCTCGTGGGCAAGGGGATCACCTTCGACTCGGGCGGGATCAGCCTCAAGCCGGGCGACAAGATGTGGGAGATGAAGGGCGACATGGCCGGCGCGGCGGCGGTGCTCTGCGCGATGCGCGCCCTGGGGAAGCTCCGTCCCGACGTGAAGGTGCTCGGCATCCTCTGCTGCGCCGAGAACATGCCCGACGCCAACGCCCAGCGCCCAGGAGACATCATCACGACCAAGAACGGCAAGTCGGTCATGGTCGACAACACCGACGCCGAGGGTCGCCTGGTGCTGATCGACGGCTTCGCCCGCGCGGGCGAGGAGGGCGCGACCCACCTGGTGGACATCGCCACCCTCACCGGCGCCGTCGTGCGCGCGCTGGGTCCGAGTGTCGCCGGGGTGATGGGGACCGATCCCGAGCTGGTCCGACGCATCGTGCGCTCGGGCGAGAACCAGGGCGAGGCGTTCTGGGAGCTGCCTCTCGTGGAGGAGTACCGGGACTCGCTCAAGACCCCGTTCGCGGACATCAACAACATCGCGGCGGGCGGCCTGGCCGGGGCGATCACGGCCGGCCTCTTCCTGCGGGAGTTCGTACCCTCGGGTGCCGCCTGGGCGCACCTCGACATCGCCGGCCCGATGTTCCGCGACAAGGACTGGAAGTACTTCGAGGCGGGGGCGATCGGCTTCGGGGTGAAGACCCTCGTCGACCTCTGCGAGCGCTTCCGCGACCCCGTCCCCTGAACGTCCGCGAGAGCCATCCCTCGCCGTAGGATGGGTTTAGCGGGCCCCCCGTCCGCCGGTCCACACCGTCGGCTCGCCGATCCAGCGGGAACGACCGGGCGTCGCCGCCGTACCGGTTCGTTGAGGAGCGGCCCGCCGAGAGGCCAGGGGGCCGCGATGGGAGAGAGGCAGCATGGTCAGAGTGGACGGCAACGGCAACGGTCAGGCTCTCATCCACGTGCGCGGGCTCGACAAGAGCTATCGCCGGGGCGGCGAGGAGATCCACGTGCTCCAGGGCCTCAACCTCGACGTCGACGCGGGCGAGTTCATCGCCTTCATGGGGCCGAGCGGATCGGGGAAGACGACACTCTTGAACCTGCTCGGGGGCCTCGACGTACCGACGGACGGCACCGTCACCGTCGCCGGCGACGAGATCACCGCGATGTCGCGCCGGAAGCTCACCGCCTGGCGGGCGCGCCACGTCGGCTTCGTGTTCCAGGCCTACAACCTGATCCCGGTGCTCTCGGCGTACCGCAATGTCGAGCTGCCGCTGCTGCTGACCCCGCTCTCGCGCCGTGACCGGCGCGCGCACGTCGAGTCGGCGCTGCGGATCGTGGGGCTCCAGGACCGCATGCACCATTTCCCGCGCCAGCTCTCGGGCGGGCAGGAGCAGCGGGTCGCCATCGCCCGGGCGATCGTGGCCGACCCGACCTTTCTCCTCTGCGACGAGCCCACCGGCGACCTCGACCGCAAGAGCGCCGACGAGATCCTGGACCTGCTCGGGCTCCTGGTGAGCGAGCGCAAGACCACCATCCTGATGGTGACCCACGACCCGCGGGCGGCCGAGCGCGCGAGCGCGCTCCTCCACCTGGACAAGGGCGTCCTGGTCGAGTCGGAGCTCAAGAAGCGCGAGCAGGCCCAGGAGGCGCACGCATGAGGTACCTGCCTCTGCTCTTCGCGAACCTCCGGCGGAAGAAGATCCGCACCCTGCTCACGATCGGATCGTTCGTGGTCGCGCTCTTCCTCTTCGGCGTGCTCGCGTCCATCCGGGCCGGCTTCCGCCAGGGCGTCGACGTGGCGGGCGCCGACCGCCTGGTCGTGATCGGGCGCACTGGCGTCATCCAGCCGCTCCCGCTCCCCTACCAGGAGCGAATCCGTCGCCTTCCGGGCGTCAAGGACGTGACCAACGCGACCTGGTTCGGCGGGGTCTACCAGGATCCGAAGAACTTCTTCTCCCAGTTCGTGATCGATCCCGAGGCCTGGCGCGCGATGTACCCCGAGTACGCGATCCCCGACGCCCAGTGGCGGGACTTCCTGGCCGATCGGCAGGGCGTCGTGGCGGGGACCAAGCTCGCCCAGCGCTTCGGCTGGAAGATCGGCGACCGCATCCCGCTCAAGGCGCCGGGCTACCTGGGAGGCGACGCCTGGGACTTCAACCTGCGGGCGATCTACAAGGGCACGAGACCCCAGGACGACGAGGGCCAGCTCTGGCTGCAGCACAAGTACTTCTACGAAAAGGCGCCGCGCTACTGGCAGGGCATCGTCGGCTGGTACGTGGTCCGGGTGACCAACCCGGACCAGGCGCTGGGCGTCGCGCGCGCGATCGACGCCGAGTTCGCGAACTCCGCCTCCGAGACCCGCACCCAGACCGAGTCCGCCTTCGCCTCTTCATTCATGAAGCAGATGGGCAACATCGAGTTCCTGATCCTGGCCATCGGCTCGGTCGTCTTCTTCACCCTGCTGCTGGTCACCGGCAACACGATGGCGATCGCGGTCCGCGAGCGCACCGGCGAGCTGGCGGTCCTGAAGGCGGTCGGCTACTCGGACCGCTTCGTGCTCGGCTTCGTGCTCGCCGAGTCGCTGCTGATCGCGGTCGTCGGCGGCGCGATCGGACTCTGGCTCGCCCGCGGCATGACTGCCCGGGACATCACCGGCGGGCTCCTGCCCATGTACCTCTCGCCGAGCGCGCTCGGGGTCGGCTTGGCGGTGGCGCTGGCGACGGGTCTCCTGGCGGGGCTGCTGCCCGCATTCACCGCGATGCGCCTGAGCGTCGTGGACGCGCTGCGGAGGGTCTGAAGATGGCCATTCCCGTCAGCTACAACCTGCTGAGCGCCCGCGAGCGCTGGAGCTCCTCCCTGGTGGCCGTAGTCGGTATCGCCGGCACGGTCGCCGTGTTCGTGGCGATGCTCGCCCTCGCCCGCGGCTTCCACGCGACCATCGCCTCCACGGGCCTGCCCGAGAACGCGATCGTGCAGCGGGGCGGGTCGGACTCGGAGATGACCAGCATCATGACCCAGGACGACGTGCATGCCGTCGAGGACGCGCCCCAGATCGCCCGCAACGGCGGCGGTCAGGCGCTGGTGAGCCCGGAGGTGGTGGTGATCTGCGCCCTTCCGCTCCGGGGCGCCGGCGGCGCCGACGCGAACGTGCAGATCCGGGGAGTGCTGCCCCGCGCGCTCGAGGTCCGGCGGCAGGTGAAGATGGTCGAGGGCCGCTTCCTGACGCCGGGGCTGGCGGAGGCGGTGGTGGGCCGCGGGGCCCAGAAGGCCTACCTCGGGCTCGAGCTCGGATCGACGGTGCGGATCGGGGCCGGCACCTGGAAGATCGTCGGGGTCTTCGACGCCAAGGGCACCGCCTTCGATTCCGAGGTCTGGGCCGACGCCAACGTGCTGGACGGCTTCTATCAGCGCCCCAGCAACGTCTTCCAGTCGGTGACCGCGCGGCTCCGCTCGCCCGCCGACTTCCCCGCCTTCAAGTCGCTCCTGGAGAACGATCCGCGCCTGCGCGTGCAGGTGCTGCGCGAGCCCGAGTACTACGAGAAGCAGTCGCGCGTCGTCACCACCCTGATCACCGTGCTGGGCTCGCTGGTGGCGATCGTGATGGCGCTGGGGGCCGTCTTCGGCGCGCTCAACACCATGTACTCGGCCGTGTCCGAGCGCTCGCGCGAGATCGCCGTGCTGCGCGCGATCGGCTTCGGCGGCGGCGCGATCGTGCTGTCGTTCTTCCTGGAGGCCCTCATCATCGCCTTCGTCGGCGGGCTGGTGGGCTGCCTCGCGGTGCTGCCGGTGAACGGCATCACCACCGGCACCATCAACTGGCAGACCTTCTCCCATCTCGCCTTCGCGTTCCGCATCACGCCCGGTCTGCTCGGGGCAGGGATGGTCTTCGCGCTGCTGATGGGCGCCTTGGGCGGCCTGCCGCCGGCCATCCGCGCGGCACGTGCCAACGTGGCGACGACCCTGCGGGCGCTGTAGAGGCGCGACACGTCCGCCCTGGCCGAGCGGCTCCTCAGGGCGAGCCACCTCGCCCGCCTGGAGGCACTGGACGTCGGCTTCCGGCCACTCGAGGGCGCCCGCGGCTTTCCGCGCTGAGCTCATTCCCTCCGCAGCGCCTCCATCGGTTCGAGCCCGGCCGCGTGCCAGGCCGGGTAGAGACCGAAGCCGATCCCGACCAGCAAGGCGAGAGCCAGACGCCGCAAGGAGCATCAGCGGGTGCACGGCGGTCGGCCATCCGGCGAGGTGCTGGATCAGGAACGCCCCCACCAGGCCGAGCGCGCCG
Organism: uncultured Acidobacteriota bacterium; assembly: GCA_963732935.1. Classification (GTDB taxonomy): domain Bacteria; phylum Acidobacteriota; class Vicinamibacteria; order Fen-336; family Fen-336; genus DATBSL01. The sequence continues at coordinate 484,126 of CAVTBK010000001.1, forward strand.
CCGACGACGCCTCCCGCCGCGCTCAGCAGGCCGCTCTCGACCAGGAACTGGGCGGCGACGTCGCGCCGGCGGGCCCCGAGCGCGCGGCGGATTCCGACCTCGCGGGTCCGTTCCGCGACGCTCGCCAGCATGATGTTCATGATCCCGATCCCGCCCACCAGCAGGCTGATCCCGGCCACCGCCCCCGTGACCACGTCGAAGACGCGCTGGCTGCGCCGGCGCTGGCGGAGGATCTCCCGCGGCACCAGGAGCTCGAGCGGTTGTCCGGCCGTGAGGCGGCCCATCACCTCCTGCGCGACCACGGCCGCTGGCACCACGGCAGCGGGCGAGCCGACCCTGAAGACGATCTCGTCGACGCCCTCGGCGCTTCCCTCGCGGCCTCGGTCCAAGGCGGGCAGCGGCACCAGCACGCAGCGGTTGAGGTCGCGGGGAAGGATCGCGCCGGTGCGGGCGCGCGGCGCCGCCCGGCTCTCGACGACCCCCACGACCTGGAAGAAGTCGCCGCCCAGTCGCACGCTCCTGCCGAGTGGCTCGCCCATCGGGAAGAGCGACCGCGCCAGGGAGGCGCCAAGCACCACGACCCGCTTCCTGTCCAGGACGTCGAGGTCGCTCAGGAAGCGGCCCGCGGCGAGCGGGAGCCGGACCGCCTCGCGGTAGGCGGGTGTGGTTCCGAGCGCGGTGGCCGCCGCCGAGCGGCCGTCCGCTTCGGCGGCCAGCTCGGCGACTCGCAGCGGCGCAACGGCGATCACTCCCGGTACCACCGCCCGCAGAGAGGCCGCGGCCCGACCGGGCAGCGCCGGCGCCGGGGGCTCGCCCGAAGCCGCGGGACGGGGCCGCACGGTCACCGTGTCGATCCCGAGCGCCTCGATCTGCGCGAGCGTCTCCCGGCGCGCCCCCTCCCCGACCGACGACATCGCCACCACCGCGCCCACGCCGAAGACGACGCCCAGGATCGACAGCCCCGAGCGCAGGCGGTGGAGCGTGAGGCTGCGCACGCCGAGCCTCAGCAGCAGGCGCAGTTTCATCGGGGCTCCTCCGCCTCGATCCGGCCGTCGCGCAGGCGCACGACCCGCCGCGCACGGCGGGCCAGTGCCTCGTTGTGAGTGACCAGCACGACGGTGCCGCCTTCCGCGTGCAGCTCGTCGAGGAGGTCCGCGATCTCCTCGCCCGTCGCCGAGTCCAGGTTCCCGGTCGGCTCGTCGGCGAGCAGCAGCCGGGGCCGCGTCACCAGAGCGCGCGCGATCGCGGCGCGCTGGGCCTCGCCCCCCGAGAGCTCGCCCGGCCGGTGGTCCGCGCGGGCGGCGAGCCCCACCCGCGCGAGGGCGGCGAGCGCCCGTGGAAGCCACTCCTGCTCGGGAACACCACCGTACTGCAGCGGTGTCGCGACGTTCTCGGCCACGCTCAGCTGCGGGATCAGGTGGAAGGCCTGGAAGACGAAGCCGATCTCGCGGCCGCGCAGGCGCGACAGCTCGTCGTCCGAGAGGCCGTCGACCGCGCGGCCCGCGAAGAGGTGGCGGCCACGGGTGGGCCGGTCCAGAAGCCCCAGGATCGAGAGCAGGGTCGTCTTTCCCGATCCGGAGGGCCCCATCACCGCCAGCTTCTCTCCGGCCCGGACGGTGAGGCTGACGCCCGCCAGTGCGGCCACCTCCGAGGCGCCCCGTGGATAGACCCGCGCCACCTCGCGCAGCTCCACCAGCGGGGGCGCGCCGGCCTCAGGATCCGGCACCGCTCCCCTCCGGGGCCGGAGCCTCGGGGTCGCGCAGCAGGACCCGCTCGCCCCGGGTGAGACCTCGCTCGATCACCACGAAATCGGCGTTCGACGGTCCCGGCACCACCTCGCGCGTACGGGGGTGGCGGCCCGGCAGGAAGACGAGCGTGCGCCCCTCGCGCTCGAAGACGGCGTCGAGCGGCAGGTAGAGAGCGTCTTGCCTTCTCTCCACCTCGATCTCGACCCGAGCGCTCATTCCCGGGCGCAGGCGCGGCTCCGACTCGTTGACCTGCACGGTGACCGAGAAGAACTTCGTGCCGCGGCGGTCGAGCTCCTCCTGGGCGAGGGTGCCGATCTGGGAGACCGTCCCGCTGAGACGCAACTCGGGGTAGGCCTCGACCCGGACGGCGACCTTCTGGTCGCGCGCGAGCTTGTGGAGGTCGGTCTCGCGCACCTTCGTCTCCACCACCATGCGCGAGATGTCGGGCAGGATGAGGAGGGGCTGGTTGGCCCAAACCTGGTCGCCCACCTGGGGCTTCCTCTGCTCGGAGCCGAAGAAGACGTTGCGGTAGACCACGATGCCCGCGCCCTCGGCGCGGACCTCGCACCGCGCCAGTTGCTGCTTGGCCAGCTCGAGCTTGGCGGAGGCCTCGAGGACGCGGCTCTCCGCCGCCGCGATCTCGGCCCGCTTCTGGGAGGAGCGGGAGGGAGACGCGGTCTCGAGCTGGCGCAGCGTCTCGAGGGAGGTCTGCGCATCGGAGCGGGCCTGGCTGAGGGCGAGCGGCCGGCCGAACTCCTCGAGCGCGGCGCGGCGGCGCCTGGCGAGGTCGAGGTCCTCCTGCGCGCGCGCGAGCTGCTGCTCCGCCTGCTCGAGCTCGAGCCGGGTTATGAAGCCCTCGGCCAGCAGCGGCTTGCGATCCTCGAGCTGCGAGCGGGCCTTGACGACCTCCCGCTCGGCGTTGGCCACGGCCTGCGCGGCCTCCTCCTGCGCCACCCGGCCCTTCCCCTGCTGGACGTCCTTCAGCTCCAGCTCGCTCTTCTGGACCCGCAGCCGCGCCGCCAGCAGCTCTTCCCGGTTCTGCAGGGCCTGGAGCTTCAGGTCCTCGCGCGCCTTCAGCAGCTCGGCCTGGGCCTGGGCGAGCTGCGCCTGGCTGCGACGGATCTCCTCCTCGAAGGGCGCCACGTCGAAGAGGACCAGCAGGTCTCCCTTCTGTACCAGCTTGCCTTCGGGGGCGAGCGCCACGATCTTGGCCTGGTTGCTCTGGATGCGCGACGCGTAGCTCACCGAGCGGAGGGCTTGGAGGGTGCCCGCTTCCACGATCGAGACCCGGAAGGGCCCCTCCCGCACGGCGACCGAGGCGGACTCGTCCCGCGAGCCGAAAGAAGCGACGAGAATCGCTCCGAGCAGCAGGCACCCCAGGAGGAGCGCGAGGCCTCGCCGCGGCCGCAGCCAGGGGGCGGCCGCCTGCCACAGCGATCCGGCCTCCGCCCGGGCTCGGTCGAGTCCCTCGCGCACGCGGCCCGCCAGGCCGGGCAGGGCCTGGCTCATGGCGCGGGCTCCGCGGGGACCTCGAGGGTTCCGGTCGCGCGCTGCAACTCCAGACGGGCGACGACCCAGCTCGCGGTGAGCTGCACGAGAGCGCTGCGCGCCGCCACCAGGCTGGTCTCGGCATCGACCACGTCGAAGTTGCTGCCCAGCCCCCGTTCGTAGCGCAGCACCGCCAGCCGGCGCTGCTGTCCCGCGACCGCAACGGCCTGCTGCTGCAGCTCGAGGCTCTTGCGGATCTGTACCAGGTCGCGCCTGGCCTGGCGGACCTCCTGCTCCACTTCGATCTCCCGCTGGCGGACCAGGCGCTCGCGGCCCCCGAGCTGGATCTGGGCGAGGGCGCGGTCCGCCCGCGCGGCGCTCTGCTGCAGGGGATAGGACGCGCTCAGCGCGACGCTGAGGCGCCGGTCTCCGGCCGTCCAGGCGTCCCCGAAGGAGCCGCCCACCCCGCTCTGGGTGAAGGAGAGATCGAGGTCGAGCTGCGGCAGCAGGTTCTGGCGTGCGAGGGATGCGGCACGACGCGCGTCGTCCACCTGCTCGCGTGCCTCGCGCAGCTCGAGACGGCGGTCGAGCGCCACCTGCACGAGTTGCTCGACGGGCTCCGTCCCGGAGGCGTCGAGCGGCGGCAGCGCGGCGGCGGCCGGCTCCAGGGGGTCGCCCGGCGCCAGGGCCAGGACCGCCCGGAAGCGCTCGAGGGCCGAAGCCAGCGAGGACTCGGAGCGCACCAGGGCGTCGCGGCCCTGCGCGGCCTGCAGCTGAGCCCGGAACACGTCGAGCTTGCTCGCCATGCCCGCCTCCAGCCGTGCGCTCGAGGAGCGGAGCAGCGCCTCCGTGCGCGAGAGGCTCTGCCGGGCCACGTCCAGGAGCTGGCGGTAGGCGATCACGTCGTAGAAGGAGCGCGAGACGTCGATCACCACCCTCTGGCGCGCGAGGGCGACGGCGCGCTCCTGGCCGACGCGCAGGCGCCGGGCGTTGCGCAGCTCGAACAGGGACGCGTTCGGGCCGAATCCGCGCAGCAGCGGCTGGGTGAGCTGCAGCCGGAGGTCCGTGGTCCGCGGATAGGGAGCGTCCCGGCCGGGGTCGGTCTGGTATCGGCCGCTGGCGCCGAGACGGCCGCCCGTGAAGGGCAGCTGCTGCGCCAGGTCCAGCTCGTAGAGGGAACGCTCCTCCGCCCGCTGGTAGAGCGGCGTCAGGCTCGGCAGGAAGCGGCTCCGCGCGGTCCGCTCGGCCCAGAGCGCGCCCGCCAGAACGTCGTCGGAATCGAGCAGAGCGAAGTTCCGCTCCAGCGCGAGCCGGACGGCGGCGTCCAGCGAGATCGTCGGCGTGCCGGGAGGAGGGCCTTCCGTCCCGTGCGCGAGCGCGTCCGGCGACGCCTGCGGTGGCTCGGCCGCGACCGCGCTGCCGGGTGGTTCGGCCGCGACGGCGGACGCCAGCGCGACTTCCTGCGGCGGTGGCCCGCCGGTCGACGCTCCCCCGGCGAGGGCCCCGAACAGGAGGACGAGGGTTGCGATGGTCACGCTCGCGAAGAAGCGTATAGGCGCGCGCGAGAGGACGTCAACAAGGGAGCGCCTTAGGCGGATCCGCCCGCCCGCGGCAAGGAGCTGATGTACTCGTCCACCAGTCGCCGCTGGGCCTCGTCGGTGAGCGACGCGCGCACGATCCGGGATGCGGCCTCGACGGCGAGGTCGGCCACCTGGACGCGCAGCTGCGCCAGTGCCTGGTCCTTCTCCCTCTGCATCTGCTCGCGGGCACGGGCGATCAGGGCCTCGGCCTCCGCGCTCGCCTTGCCGAGCAGATCCGAGTGCAGCGCCTCCGCCTCCTTCGCGGTGCGCGCCAGCAACTCCTCCCGGTCGCGCCCGGCCTTGCGCAGCAGCTCCTGGTGCCTGGCGAGCAGGTCGCGCCCTTCGGCCGCGGCTCGCTCTGCCGAGTCTACCTGCTCGCGAATGGACTTCTCCCGCTCGTCGACGATGGTCAGCAGCGGCCCCCAGGCGTACTTGGCCAGGACCAGCGCGAACAGGCTGAAGACGACCAGGGTCGCCCAGAGCAGCGTCACGTCCGGCTTCAGCAGATCCTGCAGGCCGCCGCCCTGGGCCGCCGCCGCGGCCGGCAGCCAGAGGACCGCGCTCGAGCTCAGCATGGCGAGGCTAGGACTTGAAGGCGAGCACGATCGTGACCACCAGCGCGAAGAAGGTGACTCCTTCGATCAGGCCGGCGGCGATCACCATGGCCAGCCGGATGTCGCCGGCGGCGTTGGGCTGGCGGGCGATCCCCTCCATCGCGGAGGCGGCCAGACGGCCGATCCCCACACCGGCGCCCACGATGGTGAGTCCCGCGCCGAGGCCCGCGGAGAGGTAGGCGAGAGCGTTGGCAGTCATGTCTATGATTCCTCCTGAGATGCGCGTGCGCCGGGCGTCTGCCGTGGGGCGCTTCGGTCGACCGAGACGGAAAGGGGCATGACGGACGGTCCTGTCAGTGCGCCGGATGCGCGTACATGCCGATGAAGATGGCGGAGAGCAAGGTGAAGATGTAGGCCTGGATGATGGCGACCAGGATCTCGAGCAGCATGATGAAGAGGGCGAGCCCGATCGACACGGGCGCCATCGCCAGCCCCCCCAGCCAGTACGTCTGACCCATCAGGGCGATCAGCAGGATCAGGGTGGTAATCACCATGTGACCCGCCAGCATGTTGGCGAAGAGCCGGATCATGAGGGCGAAGGGCTTCGTGAACATGCTGAGGATCTCGACCGGGATCATGATCGGGACGAGGGCGAGCGGCATGCCGGGCGGGATCAGGTTGCGGAAATGACCCACCACGCCGTACTTGGCGATGCCCGCGAACTGCTGGGCCGCGAAGGAGACGAGCGCGAGCGCCATGGTGACGGCGATGTTGCCGGTGGAGGTCGTCCCCACCAGCGACCACTTGCCGGCGTCGTAGCCGGGCAGCGGGATCAGGCCCAGCAGCGCCGCGGTCAGGATGAAGAAGAAGAAGCTGCACAGGAGTGGCGTGTACTTGCGCCCCTCCCCGTGGCCGATGCTGGGCTCGGCGATCTCGTCGCGCACGAACAGCACCACGATCTCGACCAGGGCGCCCAGACCGCGCGGGACCCTCCCGCCCCGGTAGCTGCGGATCGCCGCGCGCGTCATCAGGATCACGAGCGCGGCGGCCAGGACGAAGTAGAGGAGGTGCCGGGAGGGGAAGCCGAAGACGGGGTGGTCCAGGACATGGTGCGCGATGAGCACGGCGGGGTCGTGGTCCTCGCCGCCGGCGGGTTCGGCGCTGCCGCGCGCCTCGGCCCCCTCGGCGGGCGTGTGGCTGGCCGCGGGCGCGGGGCTGGCCGCCGCGGGCGCGGGAGCCATCGCCGGCGCTGGGGCAGCAGCGGCAGCGCCGTCAGCGGGGACGGCAGCGGCAGCCGGCAGGGCCGGAGCGGCCTGCAGCAGCAGGGCGAGCAGGAGGACGTTCATCGAGTCGCCCCGGCGAGCGCGCCGCTTCGCTGGTGGACGACCCCGAGCTCCATGGCGAGGAAGAGGACGAAGTAGGAGAGAAGCGAGACGGCGAGCGGTACCCGGGGCAGGTCGAGCAGCAGGAAGCCGACCAGCACGGCCGCCAGCATGAACGCCATCCGCACGATCATGCCGCCGAGCAGGGCGCGCAGGAAGGCGCTCGTCGAGCGCCCGTCCGACCAGCGCAGGAAAGCATGCGCGGCCACGGTGTTGAGGAGGGCGGTCCCGGTGCCGAGCGCCACGGCCCGGCGGGCGCCCGGGTCCAGCGGACGCAGCAGGAGCGGCCAGGACAGGCCGAGCGTCACGGCGACGACCCCGAGGCTCACGATCGCGTACCGGACGAGGCTCACTGCTTTCGGTCTCTCTTGGTCCTGGTCAGCCCAGCCACCGACTTGAAGAAGTTGTACATCGCCGCTCCGACGCCGAGGACGCCACCCAGGATCAGGAGGACCGGTCGGGTGCTGAACCTCTCGTCCAGCCAGTAGCCCGCGCCGAGCCCCGCCAGCACGGTGACCGCGAGGGTCGTCCCGAGCCCCAGGAGTGGCGCCGCCTCACGGAGGGCGCGTCCCCAGTCCCGCACGTCTCCGCCGTCGGAGTGGGACTCTTCAGGCGGGGTCGATCGGGACGGCAACGGGGGGGAAAGGTAGCACACGCCCCGACGGGCGGCAAGAATCGCCCGTCGGTCAGGCGCCCGGGCGCGAGTCGGCGGTCGGATCGGCGGTCGGCTCGGAGTCGGAGGCCGGCTCGCCTCGAAGCTCGATCCGGTAGATGCGGATCGCCGAGATCACGAGCGACAGGACGACCGGGCCGATCAGGAAGCCGAACACCCCGAAGGCGATCAGGCCGCCCAGGATCGAGAGGAAGCCCAGCAGCGGGTGGATGCGGGCGCTTCCGCGCAGGAGCAGCGGCTTCACGACGTTGTCGCTCCCGCTCACCACGATGAAGCAGAAGGCGAAGAGCCCGAGCGCCGCCCCGGTCGAGCCGCGCACCAGGAGGTAAACGCAGGCCGGCACCCAGCCGAGCGGCGAGCCCAGGATCGGCACCGTCGCGGCGAGGATGACGCCCGTGCCCCAGACGAACGGGGACGGAACCCCGAAGATCATGAAGCCGATGCCGGCCAGGATTCCCTGGATGACCGGCACCACGATCAGCGCCTGCAACGCCCCCTTCACCGTGCGCTCGAGGTGGTCGAAGATGTGCCGTTCCTGCTCCAGGGAGAAGGGCGAGATCGGGCGCAGCTCGTCGCGGAGGCGCGGTCCGTCGCGCAGCAGGAAGTAGAGGAGCAGCAGGAAGAGGCCGAGGTCGAGCACCACGTGGGTGACGCGGCCCAGGATCTCCTGCAGGATCGCGCGCACGCCCGCCGCCAGCTGGGTGAACCAGCCCTCGACCGCGGGCGGAACCTGGTCCTGCACCCAGACCAGCCAGGGTGTCATGCCCGGGTAGCGCTGCGGGAGGTCCTGCCAGAAGCGGTGGACGGCGTCGGGCGTCGTGAGGGATGCGGTGCGCAGCCAGTCGAGGAAGACGGAGGCCTGCTGCACCAGGATCAGCAGCGAGCTCAGCACCGGCAGCAGGATGAGCAGGCCCGTCACCAGGACCAGGAGCGCCGCCGACAGGCCGGAGCGGCCGCCGAAGGCGCCGGCCAGCCTCTTCTGGAGCGGGGCCAGCAGCAGCGCGATGCAGGCGGCGACCGCGATGTCGAGCAGGAACGGCCGGAACACCCAGAAGGCGAGAGCCAGCACCAGGACGAGCGCAGCCAGCAGCGCGATGGAGTCGCGAGGGCGCGCGCTCATCTCAGTCGTCGCGGCTGACCGTGTCGGGCAGCTCGTTGCGGTCGCCGTCGCCCTCGCTGCGCGGGAAGTGACGAGCCAGCTCCTCGCCGACCGCGGCGATGCCGGCCACGAGACCGTCGCTGAAGCGGCCCTCCCGGAACTCCCCACTCATCGCCCCCGCCACCGTCGACCAGAACTCGTCGCCGCAGCGTTCGTGGATCCCGGAGTCGCCGAGCACGGCGAAGCTGCGGCTGGCCGGCGCCAGGAAGATCAGGACCCCGTTGCGCTCGGCGGTGGCCGTCATCCCGAGCTTCCCGAAGGCGAGCGCCCCGGCCCGCTTCGGGTCCAGGACGCGCTTGTGGGTGACGTGGACGCGGATCTCGGCGCGGGTGCGGGCCTCCGCCTCGCGGATCGCGGCCACGATGCGCTCGTCGTCGAGCGCGTCGACGAACTCCTTTGCCTTCATCCCGCGCTCCTCACCAACCGCTCGATGCGCCGCCGCCGCCGAAACCGCCACCGCCCCCGGAGAAGCCGCCGCCGCCGAACCCGCCGCCACCGCCCCAGCCGCCCCCGCCGCCGAAGAACCCACCGCTGCCCCAGCCGCCCCTGCGCAAGCCCGGGCTTCCGTAGGTGCGTCCCGTCGGCCCCCCGAAGCCGCCGAGCGAGGCGAGCCCCAGGAAGAGCAGGACCAGGACGATGACGATCAGCGAGGGAAGGATCGACCCGCGTCGGCGCGGTGTCGCCGTCGCCGTGTACTCGCCGCGGGTCGCCGCCATGATGGCGTCGATGCCGGCCTCGAGCCCCCCGGCCCAGTCCCCCTTGCGCAGCAGGGGGGCGACCTCGTTGTCCAGGATGCGGGCGGCGCGCGCATCCGGCAGCGCGCCCTCGAGGCCGTAGCCGGTCTCGATCCGCATCTCGTGGTCCTGGACGAAGACGAACAGGATCGCGCCGTTGTCGAGGCTCTTCTGGCCGATCCGCCAGGACTCCGCGGTGCGCACGGTGAAGTCTTCGAGCGACGGCGACGGCAGCTTCTCGAAGACCGCCACCACGATCTGGGTGGAGGTCTGCTTCTCGAAGGCGGCGAGCTTGGCGTCCAGGCGCTGCGCCTCCGCCGGCGACACGACGCCGGCGTAGTCGTTGAAGTGGGCCTTGGGGGGCGGCGGCAGCGGGGGCTCGGCCGCGCGGACGGCGCCCCCGGCCCCGATCAGGAGGGCGGCGGCGAGGATCGCGCGGACGCTGCGAGGCACGACGGCGCCCTAGCGCTGCTCGGCCGGCGCCGGTGAGCCGAAGTTGAAGTTGACCGAGGGCGCCTTCTCCGAGCCGGCCTGCGCCTTGAAGTAGGCCTTGTCGTGCATCCCCAGCAGGTTCGCGAAGAGGACGGTCGGGAAGCGCAGACGGGCGGTGTTGTACTCCTGGGCCCGCTCGTTGTAGCGCATGCGCTCGACCGAGACGCGGTTCTCGGTGCCTTCGAGCTGCACCTGGAGGTCGCGGAAGTTCTGGTTGGCCTTCAGCTCGGGATAGCGCTCGACCACGACCAGCAGGCGCGAGAGGGCCCCCGAGAGCGCGTCCTGGGCCTGCTGGAACTTGGCCATGCCCTGCGGGTTGTCGGGCAGCTTCGATGGGTCGATCGAACCCACGCTAGCCCGCGCCTGGACGACCGCCTCGAGCGTCGACTTCTCGAAGTCCGCCGCGCCCTTCACCGTCGCGACCAGGTTCGGGATCAGGTCGGCGCGACGCTGGTACTGGTTCTCGACTTGTGCCCATTGGGCATCGACGGCCTGGCTCAGGCCGACGAGGTTGTTGTACGCGCCGAGGACGACCCCCCCGACGATCAGCCCGACCAGGACCAGCGCGCCGAGGCAACCCAGCCACTTCATCATGGGAGATCCTCCTGGGACTATTGGGGCGACACGAGGACGGCAGGGACTACGCTACCGGATCGCCCCGCGGGACGCAAAGGGACCCGGCTCCGTTCTTCGCGATCGTCGCCGTGCGTCTTCCCGATCGTCGCCGCGCGCCGCTACTGCTGCGGGCCGCCGGCGTCCGGCGTCGGTTCCGCGAGCGGGGCGGGCTGCCCCGTCGAGGCGTGGACGGTCTGCGTCTCGGCGAACTTCTCGGGCTGGACCAGGGCCGCCACCCGCGCCACCGGGGCGTGCAGGAAGTCGAGGAAGGGCTTGGGGTAGATCCCGATCCAGAAGCAGAGGACGACCAGCGGGACGAGCGTCGCCAGCTCGCGCGCGTTCAGGTCGTGGAGCTTCTCGTTCTCCTCGTGGGTGATCTTGCCCCAGAAGACCCGCTGGTAGAGCCAGAGGAGGTACGCCGCGCCCAGCACGACGCCGGAGACGGCCCAGTACGCCCAGACGTGGTTCGCCGCGAAGGCGGCCTGCAGGATCATGAACTCACCGATGAACCCGTTCAGGAGCGGCAGGCCCATCGAGGCCAGGAAGATGATCAGGGTGAAGGTGGCGTAGAGCGGCATCACGTGAGCGAGGCCCCCGAACTGCGCGATCTCCTTGGTGTGCCGGCGCTCGTAGATGAGGCCCACGATCAGGAAGAGCCCCCCGGTCGAGAGGCCGTGGTTGACCATCTGCAGGACGCTGCCCTCGAGACCGAGCGGGTTGAGCGCGAACATGCCAAGCATGACGAAGCCCAGGTGGCTGACCGAGGAGTAGGCGATCAGCTTCTTCATGTCCTTCTGCACCAGCGTCACCAGGGCCGCGTAGACGATGCCGATGATGGCGAGAGTGACCACCCAGGGCACCGCCTCGAGCGTCGCCTTCGGGAAGAGCGGCAGCGAGAAGCGGATGAAGCCGTACGTCCCCATCTTCAGCAGGACGCCGGCCAGGATCACCGAGCCCGCGGTGGGCGCCTCGACGTGCGCGTCGGGCAGCCAGGTGTGGAACGGGAACATCGGCACCTTGATCGCGAAGCCCAGGAAGAAGGCGAGGAAGCACCAGAACTGCAGATCCGCCGGAATCCCGCCGGGGATCTGCAGCCAGCGTTCGAAGTCGAAGCTCCCGGTCGCCTCGAGACCCGGCAGCTTCCGCGTCTGGAAGTAGACGGCCAGGATGCCGAGCAGCATCACCACCGAGCCGGCCAGGGTGTAAAGGAAGAACTTGATCGCCGCGTAGAGCCGCCGGGCGCCGCCCCAGATCCCGATCAGGAAGTACATCGGGACCAGCATCACCTCCCAGAAGACGTAGAAGAGGAACATGTCGAGCGAGCAGAAGGTCCCGATCATCCCCGTCTGCAGCAGCAGCAGGAAGACGTAGTAGGGGCGCACGCGGTCGGTGACGGCCGTCCAGGAGGAGAGGATGGCGATCGCGCCCAGCAGCGTCGTGAGCAGGATCAGCAGCGCGCTGATGCCGTCGACGCCGAAGAAGTACTGGACGCCGATCGAGGGGATCCAGTCGGCCTTCTCCTTGAACTGGAAGCCCTCTGCCGCGCGGTCGAAGGAGAACCAGAGGGGCAGGCTGACCAGGAAGCCGAGGAGACCGAAGCCGTTCGCCACCCAGCGCACGGCGTTCTCCTTCTCCTTGCCCCGGAAGACGGGGAGCAGGAGCAGGAGCGCGCCCACGAGCGGCGTGTAGGTGATGACCGAGAGCAGATGATCGCGGAAGAGAAAGTCCATCGGACGAAGCCCCTCAGTAGAGTCCGAGCACGCGGCCGGCCGCGATCAGCAGGAAGACGCCGATCAGCATGCTGAGCGCGTAGTGCTGGACGAGGCCGTTCTGCACGGCCCGGAAGGCGTAGCTCGTGTTGTCGAGGACGAAGGCGGTGAGGTTCACGGCCCCGTCCACCACCCAGCGGTCCCAGAAGTCCGAGGCGCGCGCGACCACGTCGCGCACAGCCCAGGCGATGCCGTTCACGCCCAGGCCCGCGCGGACCTCCCCGTCGCCACCGTCGATCACGTAGCGATCGTTGGCATGGAGCGCCCGGCCCCCGCCCAGGACGAGGCCGCGCACGAAGACGGCCCCGTAGAGCTCGTCCACGCGGTACTTCTCGAGCAACAGGCGGTAGAGGCGGGGGAAGGCGGAGGCGAGGCGGTTCGGGATCTCGAAGCTCCCCCGGTAGAAGCGCCAGGCGATCGCGATGCCGGCCGCGGCGATCGCGACGCTCAGCCCCATCAGGCCCCACTCGACGCCGTGACCCGGCGTGGGGGCCGCGAAGACCTCGCCGAGCGCGTCCTTCGCGTGCTCGAGGGCGGGCTCGAGCCAGCGTTCGATCAGGTTCGGGACGCGGAAGCGTTCACCGAAAAGCTGGCCGAGGAGCGCCGGCACGCCCAGGAAGCCGACCAGGATCGAGCCGAGCGCCAGGACCTGGAGCGGCACGACCATGGTGCGCGGCGACTCGTGGAGATGGTGGGCCTGCTCGTCGGTGCCCCGGAAGCTCCCGCCGAAGGTCATCCAGTAGAGGCGGAACATGTAGAAGGCCGTGAGCAGCGCCGCGAGGGCGCCCGCCGCCCACAGCCAGCGACCGTAGCCTCCCACCTTGAAGGCCGACCAGAGGATCTCGTCCTTCGAGAAGAAGCCGGCGAGCGGCGGGATGCCGGCGATCGCGATGCAGCCGACCAGCATGGTGGCGTGGGTCCAGGGCAGCTTCTTCCTGAGCCCGCCCATCTGGCGCATGTCCTGCTCGCCCGACATGGCGTGGATCACCGAGCCGGAGCAGAGGAAGAGAAGCGCTTTGAAGAAGGCGTGGGTCCCGAGGTGGAAGATCCCGGCCCCGAAGGCGCCGACGCCGCAGGCCAGGAACATGTAGCCAAGCTGGCTCACCGTGGAGTAGGCGAGCACGCGCTTGATGTCGTTCTGCACGAGCCCGATCGAGGCCGCGAAGAGAGCGGTCGCCGCGCCCACGATGCCGACCACCATCATCGCGTGGGGCGCGTGCGAGTAGAGGGGCGCCGAGCGCGCGACCATGTAGACGCCCGCGGTCACCATGGTGGCCGCGTGGATGAGGGCCGAGACGGGCGTCGGGCCCTCCATGGCGTCAGGCAGCCAGACGTAGAGCGGGAGCTGGGCGCTCTTCCCGCGTCGCGCCCACGAAGAGGAAGAGCGCGATCAGGGTGAGCGTGCCGCCCCAGGCCAGCTCGACCGGCATCCCGGCGGCGGCGGCCATCACCCGGCGGAAGTCCAGGGTGCCGAAGGTCGTGAAGACGAGGAACATCCCGAGCAGGAAGCCGGCGTCCCCGATACGGTTGACGATGAAGGCCTTCTTGCCGGCGTCCGAGGCGCTCTGCTTGTGGAACCAGAAGCCGATCAGCAGGTACGAGCAGAGCCCGACGCCTTCCCAGCCCACGAAGAGGACCAGGTAGTTGGCCCCCAGCACCAGGGTGAGCATGGCGAACATGAAGAGGTTCAGGTACGCCATGTACCGGGCGTAGCCGCCGTCGTGCGCCATGTACCCGATCGAGTAGACGTGGATCAGGAAGCCGACGACGGTGACGACCAGGACCATCACCGAGGAGAGCGGGTCGAGGAGGTAGCTCCAGTCGACGCCGAGGGCGGTCGTGCCGGCCAGGCCGTGGACGCTCGTCTCGGCGGCACCGCCGGGCAGCCAGGTCCAGAGCGTCTCCACGATCGTGCCTTCGGGCGCGCCGTGCGCCGCCACGACCGCCCAGGCGGCGACCAGGAGGGAGAGGAAGACCGCACCGCAGGCGACCAGACCCACCAGGAGCGAGGGCGCCTGGTGGCCGGGCCCGTCGTGCGCCCCGTCGCTCGCCCGGCGCGTCAGGACGCGGACGCCGATCGTGATGTTGAAGAGGAAGCCGAGCAGCGGGAGGAGAGGAATCAGGAACAGGGACGGGCGCATGTCACCCCAGCAGTTGTCGGTCGGCCATCATATGGGCGGCCCCCGGAGCCGTCAAGGCGGCTGGGCGCCGCCGTTGGCGGAACCGGCCGGAGCGTACTATCGTGGGCAAGACGGTCGGCTCGGGCGGCCATGGGGAAGACGGTCGTCCCGGGGGCGGCGAGCGCCGAAGGGAGCACGGAGGGAACCGGATGATCGCAGCGACGCTGGCGGCGCTTCTCCTGACGCAGGCGACCAGTGTCGCGCCCGGCACCGAGATCCGCGCGGTCACGGTGAGCTTCGTGGACGAGAAGGGCGCGGAGGTGCGCGACCTGGGGGTCAAGGACGTGGCCCTGCTCGAGAACGGCGTCACCCGCGACATCACCTCCTTCAAGCCGGACACCCGCCCGCTCGACGTGGCGATCCTGGTCGACTCGAGCGCGATGGTCGCGACCAGCTTCCGGCTCAACCTGTTGGACGCGGTGCTGGGTCTGGTCGCGCGCCTGCCGGAGGGAAGCCGCTACGCGATCTGGACGACCGGGGACCGTCCCACCAAGATCGTCGCCTTGACCGGCGACAAGGGCGCGGCCGGCGGTGCCCTGCGCCGGGTCGCCCCCCAGGGCGGCAACACCATGCTCGACGCGCTCGCGGAGGCCTCGGCCGACCTCGCCAAGACCGCGCGCGAGGGCGACCGCACGGCCGTCATCGCGATCACGGAGACCGGCCCCGAGCTGAGCAGCCGCGACCGCTTCCGCGCCCTGGAGGAGACGCTGCGCAGCCGCGCCTGCGTGCTCGCGGTGGAGGTCGACGACCCGGAAGGCGACTTCGATGCCCGCGCCCGGCTGAGCTACGTCTTCGACCGGCTCGCCAAGGCGACCGGTGGGCGCTACGAGGTGGTGCTTTCCTCGATGGCGGCCGACAGCGCGCTCCGCAAGGTCTCGGCCGTCATCCGTGGCAGCTACCGGCTCGCCTATGCGACCGTGCCGGACCTCGAGAAGCGCAGCCTCAAGATCAGCGTGGCGCGGCCCGGAACCAGGGTCCTGGTGCCGGCCGCGGTCGCGCAGAAGCCGTAACCCCGGAGCCCCGGCGGCGGAATCATCAAGATGATGGCAAGGAAGCTTCTCCTGACGACTCTCGGTCTGGCGGTCGCGGGCGCGGCCGTCCCCGCCGGCTGGGCGCAGGCGCGCCAGCCTCCCACCTTCGGCACCGGCATCGAGATCATCAACCTGAGCCTCTCCGTCACCGACGCGCAGAACAACTTCGTGACCGACCTCACCCAGAAGGACTTCGCGGTCTACGAGGACGGCATCCGCCAGGATCTGAGCCTCTTCACGCACGAGAACCTGCCCATCTCGATGGTGCTGATGATCGACTGCTCGGCGTCCATGGAGGAGAAGCTCCCCACCGCCCAGGCGGCGGCGGCGCGCTTCGTGAAGACCCTGCGCCCGCAGGACGTCGCGGAGGTCGTGCAGTTCAACGACCGCTCCACGATCCTGCAGCCCTTCACGAGCGACCAGGGCGCGCTCGACGCGGCCATCCGCAGGACCGAGGCTTCCGGCCCGACCGCGCTCCACAACGCCCTCTACATCGCCCTCCAGGACCTGATGCGGGACAAGAAGGCAGCCGAGCTGCGCCGGCGCGCGATCGTGCTGCTCTCGGACGGCGAGGACACCGCCTCGCTGGTGAGCGACGACCAGGTGCTGGAGCTGGCGCGCAAGAGCGAGATCAACATCTACGCGGTCGGCCTGCGCAGCAACCCGCGCAGCGACCGCGAGGGTCAGGAGTTCAGCCCAGCCGAGTATCTGCTCACCTCCCTCGCCCGTGACACCGGCGGCCGGGCCTACTTCCCGAACTCCCTCTCCGAGCTGGACAGCGTCTACGACCGGATCGCCGAGGAGCTGCGCACGCTCTACAGCATCGGCTACGTCTCCTCGAACCCGCGCCGCGACGGCAAGTGGCGCCGGATCGTGGTCCGGGTGCCCGGCCGCGAGGGGATGAGCGTCCGCCACAAGATCGGCTACTACGCACCGGCCTCGTAGCAGGGGCCCGCTGGCGGGCGACGGGGGCGGACGGTAGGCCAGGGAGGGAGCCGCGTCCGGGCGGGACCGGACCAGCCGCGGCTACGAAAAAGGGGTGACGGGCCGAAGCCCGCCACCCCTCGATCAGATCAGGCGACCCGAGCGACGGGCCGCGCGATCGTGGCTAGAAGCGGAAGCCGACCGCGAAACGGAACTCGCGGGCCAGCGGGTAGTTCGAGTTCGCCGTGCCGTTCCCGAAATTCTTGCCCTTGATGTAGTTCGTGGGCAGGCCGTTCGCGTCCTTCGGCCCGTTGTTGTCCGGCGTCACCGCGATGTTCCACGAGGTCAGCGTGTCGTTGTTGAAGGCGTTGCGCAGCTCGAGCTTGACCCAGGGCCGGAGCGTCTTCCAGACCGGCACGCTGTAATTGAGGCCCAGGTCGAAGATGTGCGCCCCGGCGAAGTTGACCGAGCCGCGCTCGCCGAAGTAGAGCGTCTGCTTGGTCGGCGGCGAGGTGTAGACGGCCGGGATGCGCGCCTTCTGGATCGACGAGAGCGGCACACTGGACGCCGTCAGGCTGCCGGTCAGGGCCGAGTCGTAGCTGTACAGGAGCGAGGGCGTGAAGACGCCGGCCCGGCCCAGGTCGAGATCGTAGGTCGTCCAGGCGCGGACCTTGTGCCGCTGGAAGCCCGAGAGGCGCCCGAGCGGGAAGTTCCGGGACTCGACGTAGATCTCGGGGTAGTCGCCCCAGGCCGAGGCGATGCCGGGCTGGTTGCGCGCCTCACCCTCGAAGTCGCCGTAGTTCTTGAGCTGCACGGTGTAGTTCGCGTTGATGTTCCAGCGGCTGTAGGGCCGCAGGTTGGTCTGGAAGGTGATCGCCTGGTACTTGCGCGTCGGCAGGTTCGAGTTCCGGTAGACGACGTTGTCGAAGGGTCCCACCTCGAGCCCCTGCAGGGTCCCGGTCGAGCTGCCGGTCGTCGTGTCGGTGAAGTTCTCGATGAAGTTGCTGATCTTGCGGTTCGTGTAGAGGACCTTCAGGTAGCCGTTCCTGGGCAGCGCGTAGGACGCCCCGAAGGCGAACTCGTCCGTCGTCGGCGAGTGGAGCTTCGAGTCGAACTTGACGTTGACGGTCGGCAGGACTCCGCCGAAGGTCACCCAGTTGTTGGGATCGAACGCCGGCGCGAAGCTCGCGCCCACCCCATCCGGACCCGTGTAGTACTGGTAGAGGTAGCTCGGGTTGCCGACGGAGGTGTTGTTCCCGATCTGCGCTTCGCTGTACTTGCCGGCGTAGCGCGCATAGGAGGCGTCCAGGCGGATCTTCTCGTTGCCGAGCAGATCGTAGGAGGCCGCCAGGCGCGGCACGATCGTAGTGGTGTCGATCGCGTTGATGCCGCCCGTCGCCTTGCTCCGGACGATCTCCATCCGGGCCCCGAGGTTCGCCGAGAGCCGGTTCATGATCTGCCAGGAGTCGTTGATGTAGAGCGACTGGGTCGTGATGTCGAGCTCGGCGCCGCGGCTGGCTACCCAGTCGATGCGCACGTTCTCGCCGCTCACCCAGATCGGCTGGAAGCGGCCGTTGTCGAGCAGAGGCTTGCCGTTGGCGTCGGTCACGTAGTCGGCGTAGAAGACGAAGTCGGTCGGGCTCTGGGAGTTGCCGCCGGTGCGCTTGCTCCTGTAGTTCTCGTAGCCCAGCTTGATGTCGTGCCGTCCCAGCTTGCCGGTGGACAGGAAGTAGGAGAGGGCCACCGAGATCTGCCGGTTGTCCCGGTCCTCGGGGTCGGTCGCATCAAAGTAAGGGGCGTTGTAGTGCCCCGCGCCGCCGATCCCGTTGTAGATCCCCTCCGTGAAGAAGGGCGAGCCGTTCATGATGTTCGTGTCGGTCCCGCCGGCGTTCTTGAACTGGAACTTCTTCCGGGAGAACTGGGCCTCCAGGAAGAGGTTCGAGGTGAGGACGCCGCTGTAGTTGATCCCGAGCAGGCTGTTGGGCAGCGAGCGGCTGTAGTAGGTCCGGGGATCGATGCTGCGCAGGCCCGAGCTGGCCGTGATGCTGAAGGTGGGCTGGCTCTGGTCGGTCGCGTTGTAAGTGTAGGTGCCGGTGATCGTGTGGTTCTTGGCGATCGTGCCGGTCAGCTTGGCGATCAGACGCTTGTTGTCCAGCTTCGACGTGACCGCCTGGCCGAGGTCGGGATAGCTGCCGGCCGTGTCGCTCTTCTCGGACCGGCCCGCCACGAAGAACCAGAGCTGGTCCTTCAGGATCGGCCCGCCCAGCGTCGCCTCGAAGACCTTGTTGAGGGTCGAGTCGTGGGTGATGTCGTTCGACTTCTCGTACGGCGTCTCGGTCTGCCAGGTGGGGTTCGTGAGGTTGGCGCGGAAGCTGCCCTCGAACTTGTTGCCGCCGCGCTTGGTGATCGTGTTGATGATGCCGCCGCCGAAGCGGCCGTACTCCGCCGAGATGCCGGACGTGATGACCTGCTGCTCCTCGATCGCGTCCTCGATGAACAGGTTGTTCGCGGTCCCGAAGAGGTTGTCGTTCACGTCGACGCCGTCGACCAGGAACACGTTGTCGTAGGAGAAGCCGCCGCCGATCGTCACCTGGCCGGCGTTGGGCGTGTTGGTGGTGAGGCCCGGCGCGAGCGCGGCGATCGCGGCGACCGTGCGTCCGGTCGCGAGGGTGTCGATCTCGTTGGCCTGGTAGTTCGCGCCGCCGCTCGCGGTCTCGACGATGCTGGGCAGCGTCTCGGTGACGGTGATCGCCTCGGTGACACCGCCGACCGTGAGGGTCGCGTCGACGGTCATGGCACGGCCCAGCTCGACCCGGGCCGCCTTCTCGAGCGTCTGCATGCCCTTCACCTGGAAGGACACGACGTAGTCGCCGGGGGGCAACGCCCGGAAGATGTAGTTGCCGTTCCCGTCCGACGTGACAGTGCGCACGCCCTGCAGGGCGGGGCTCTTGACCGAGACGCTGACACCGGGGAAGACCAGACCGTCAGGCGACTGGACGGTGCCGGAGATCGACCCGGTGAGCACCCCTTGCGCCTGGGCGGACCCGAAGGCCGCCAGGACGAAGAGTGCGGTCAATAGGATGTAACGCTTCATCCGGAAAACTCCTTTCGATCGTTTCAGACGATCCAGAGCTGTTGGATTGTGGCCTGGTAGGCACACTCCCAACGGGTAACTAAGTTGGTTGTCTGCAACAAACGAACCGGGAGACGGCTCCGCCCCGCGCGGAAGCCAGGTCTCCAATTTGTTGAGCTTCAAGGAGTTGCATGTGCGCTGGTTTTGTCTCTCTTGGGGCCAATACGGGCCACCGGATCGCGCCTGGAACCGCGATGGCCATTCACGCTTTGTGACATCTGAGTTTACCTGCCGGATTCAATCCAAGCGAGGGGAATATTCGGCCGGCTGGATCAGCTGCCGGCCGCCAGGCGGCCCGCTCGGGTCCGCCACTTCCGGGCGCCCGTCCGGTCGCCCAGCGTCTCGAGGGTCTCGGCGGCCAAGGTGGCGCTCGCCGCCGAGCGGTCGGCGTCGAACATCCTGCCGAGCAACCGGTCGACGTCGCCGTAGGTGCGGTGCAGCATCCCGTAGACGATCGCCAGACGGGCATAGGCCTGGCGGTTGCGCGGGTGGTCGGCGATCTCCCGCTCGAACGCCGTCGCCGCCTGGGCGGGGCGGTCGAGGCGGGCGAGCGCATCTCCCCTCAGGAAGGAGAGGTCGCGCGGGCGGCCCAGCCCGCGCTTCGCGATCAGGCGCTCTGCGGCGTCGAGCTGCTCGAGGGCGCCGGCGGGCTGCCCGCGGCGGATCGCGATCTCCGCCCGGAGCAGCAGCGCGTTCGTCTCGGCCACCGAGTCGCCGGTGACCTTCAGGAGGTGCGCCTCCGCCCCGGCCAGGTCGCCGCGGGCGAGCGCCACCCGGCCCAGGATCTCGTGGGCGGCGCCGGGGTTCGTGCTCATGCCGATCTCGGCGTTCCTCTCGGCCTCGTCCACCTCCCCGAGGTCGAGGCAGACCCGGGCGAGCGGCACCCCGAGCGCCGGCGCCATCACCGGCGAGGCGGTCATGGCCTGCCGGTAGGCGTCGTAGGCCTGCTTGACGTGGCCCAGGCGATGCAACACCCGACCCAACTGAAAGAGCACGTCGAAGAACTGCGGCTCGCTCTTCAGGACGCGGCGCAGCAGGACCACCGACTCCTCGTCGTGCCCGGTCGCGCTCAGGCGGAAGGCGGCGTGGACCTCGTCGAGGACCTGGATGTGGTCGCGCGGGTTCGGCAGCGGCCCTTTCGTCTCCGCCGCCCCGCCCAGATAGCCGAGCGCGGCCAGGCGCGCCATCTCCTCGGAGCTCACCGCCTCCGGGCCGGAGAAGCCGGCCGGGAACCGCGCGAGCGCCGAGCGCATCTCGCGCGTCAGCTCCGGCCGCGCGCTCGCCAGGTCACGGGTCTCGTGCGGGTCGGCCACGATGTCGTAGAGCTCGGCCCGCGGCGACTCGATGAACTGGTGGCGGGCGTCGATCACCGAGGTGAGCTCGCTCCAGCCAAGGTGAACGCGGGGGTAGTAGGTCTCGGAGTAGACCGTCTCGGCCTGGCGCCGGCCGAGCAGCGAGCGGCCCTGCCAGCCTTTCGGCAGCGGGAGGGAAGCGGCCTCGAGCAGGGTCGGGGTCACGTCGTCGAGCGGGACGGACGCCGCGACGCGCTCTCCCGCGCGCGTGCCACCCGGCAGCTTCACCACCAGCGGCACGTGCAGCACTTCCCTATAGAGGAGAATGCCGTGGTACTCCTCGCCGTGGTCGCGGAGCCCCTCGCCGTGATCCGACAGGAGCATGACGAGCGACTGCCGGTAGAGCCCAAGGCGGCGCAGCTCGTCGAGGAGCCGGCCCACGATCGCGTCGGCGCTGGCGATCTCGCCGTCGTAGGGATTGGCGTAGCGGCTCTTGAACGGCTCCTTCGGCTCCCAGGGCGCATGGGGCTCGTAGATGTGGAAGAAGAGGAAGAAGGGGTGACCCGCCGCCTTGGCGAGCCAGGGCAGCAGGAGGTCGAGCGTCTCGTCACCCGGGCGCTGCACGGCCCCGGCCACGTCGACTCCGGCCGGGGCGACCAGCGAGTCCTCGTAGAAGTCGAAGCCCGCGCGCATCCCCGTCGCCCCGCGCAGCACCCAGGCCGAGACGGCCCCGCCGGTCGCGTAGCCGGCCTCGTGGAGCCGCATGGCGAGGGTCGGGTGCCTGGCCGAGTCCAGGTGATAGCCGAGGTTGTCGCGGACGCCGTGCTCGGGGGGCAGGAGTCCCGTCATCAGCGAGACGTGCGACGGGAGCGTGAGCGGCGCGTGCGAGTAGGCGTTCTCGAAGAGGATGCCGTCCTTGACCAGGGCGTCGATGTGCGGCGTCGCGACCTTCGTGTAGCCGTAGGCGGGCAGGTGGTCGGCACGCAGGGTGTCGATCGAGATCAGGACGATCGGGGGCTTCACGGCCGGGCCACGCGCGCGGCAGCCGGACCCGAGCACGAGCACGGGGGCCAGGACCAGGAGCGGCAAGCGCGGCCGGCGGAGCATGATGCTCCGAGGATGTCGTGCCGAAGGGCCGTCGGTCAAGGCGGTCCCGGACGCCGGCTCCCCGGGCGGCGCAGCGCCGGCCCGCGGGGGCGCGGCGACGGACCCGCTACTCCACCCAGACGTGGACGGTGGCGTCGTCGTCGTCGATGTCGACGAGGCTCTCGCCGGAGTCCAGCGCCCGCAGGACGTCGCCCAGCGTGCGTCCGCCGGGATGGTGCCCGTCGTGGCAGTCCTCGATCTTCAGGTCCTCGCCAAGGGCACGCACGATGTCGAGCGGCAGGTTCACCGAGACCCGCCCGTGCTTCTCCCCCTTCTCGGCGATGCGCACGCGGAACCAGCGCGGCTCGTTCTTGCGCGCGCGGACCCGGTCCCGCGAGGCCCGCTCGGGCGAGGCCTTCTCCGCGCGCCGCTCGGGGGCCGCCTTCTCCGCCGGCCGGGGCGCGGCTTCGTCCGCCGCCGGACGCGCCTCCGCCGTCACCGTCGTGCCCACCGCCTTCTTGACCGCGGCGAGGTCGTCGTCGATGCGGTCGGCCGCCAGCGGCGACGCGAGCGCGCCCAGAACCACGGCCGTCAGGAACGCCTTCCTCATGACCCCTCCTACTCGATCCAGACCTGGATCCGCTCCCCCTCGTCACCCTCGATGGTGAGGATGTCGGTGGGGCCCGTCTTCTTCAGTCGCCGCCAGAAGCTCGCCGCGTCGTATCCCTCGTGGCGCAGCTCGCGCCGCGTGTCCGCGGGCAGCCCCTCGAACACCATCTCGGCGAGCGCGACGGGGAGATTGATCGCCAGCTGCGGCTTGCTGGCGCCCTTCTCGTAGATCCGCACGCGGATCCAGCTCATGGTCGCCCTGCCACTGCCGGCGATCTCCGGCGCGACGCCGAGCGCCTCGGGGTCGAGCCGCACCAGGTAGAGCTTCGCGCGGTCGACCAGGTCCGGGTCCTGCTCCTTGTGCAGGATCTCCTTCAGCACCGGCACCGCGGCCCGGCCCTGCTCCTTTCCCAGCGAGGCGAGCTGCAGGGCCGCGAAGTATCGGACGGTCCGGCTGGGGTCCGCGAGGGCCTCGCGCGCGAGGTCGAGGTAGCGCTCGCGGTCCCGGGCCGGCCTGGCGCTCTTCGCCAGCCGTACGGCGAGCGCGACGCGGCTCGTCCGTGCCTCCTCGGCGAGGGTACGGTCGGCCGGCCGGCTGGCCAGGAACTCCCCGTACTCGGCGAGGGCGCGCTGGCGCTCGCCCAGGCTCTCGCTGCACCGGGCGATCCAGTAGAGGGCCTGCTGGGCGTCGCCGCCGCCGGAGGCGCGTACCGAGTGGAACAGAGTCCGGGCCTGGGCGTACTGGCGGTCCAGGAAGAGCGCCTTGGCGTTGCGGAGCGTCTCGTCCTGCGACTGCGCCAGGAGGGTGACGGGCGCCAGCAGCGCCAAGAGCACGAGCGACAGAACTGCTTTCATCCTTCCAGCTCCCGTGTCATCAGGCGGATCCGCATCAGCAGCTGCCGTCGCTCGACGTCGCGGCGCACGCGCTCGACGTCGCGGCGCTTGACGCAGGCGGGAAGGTCGGCCACGTCGCGGAGCGCCATCTCGACGTCGTCCAGCACCCCGCGCGCGCTCGCCACCGCCTCGCTGCCCGCGCCCACCACCAGCCGCCTCTTCTCGAGCAGCTCGCGGCTGCGCTCCGGCGCGGCGCCGACGTCCAGCCGGCCTTCCCCGTGGTCGCAGTCGCTGCCGGTGGCCGCCACCGCCACCAGGACGTCGCCCGCCTGGCTCAGGTAGCGGACGGCCTGCTCGCGGGCCAGGTTCCGCTCGATACGCCGGAGCGCGTCCTCGCTGACGAGCGGCGTCGCCTCGGAGGGGGGGATCTCGGCACGGGCCACCGGCGCACCGGAGCGGGAGCGCTCCACGAGCTTCGGCACGGCGAGCGCGAGGGCCAGGGCCGCGGCGGCAGCGGGCAGGGCGACCAGCCAGGCACGGCGGCGCAACGGCCGCGGCCGGACCGCGCGTTCGAGGGCTTGCTCGACGCGCGCGACCAGCACGTCGAGGGGCAGCTCGGGCTCCTCGGCGCGCACCGGATCCTGCTCGATCGCCGTGACGACCACGCGCAGCTCTTCGTGTTCCTCTCGGCAGCCGCGGCAGCGGTCGAGGTGATCGAGGGTCTCCCCGCGCGCGGGGTCCTCGAGGGCGCCGGAGGCGAGCAGCGCCAGGCGGGCGCGGGCGCGCCCGTGCTCCCGCACGCCGGCCAGCCACTCGAGGGGCGATCTCATGGCCTTGCCTCCCCCGCGAAGCTCCCCCGCAGACGCTGGAGCGCCCTGTGCAGGCTGCTCTTGACGGTCCCAAGGCTCATGTCGAGCGCGGCGGCGATCTCGTCGAGGCTCAGCTCCTGATAGTGCCGGAGCACGACCACGGCCCGCTGACGCTCCGGCAGCCGGGCGAGCGCCGCGCGCACCCGCTCTCCCACCTCGCGTGCGTGCAGCCGTCGGTCGGGCTCCGGGCCCGTGGCGGCGAGCGAAGGGGCATGATCGCCCTCGCCGAGCGGCGAGAAGGTCTGGGCCCGGCGCCGGTTGCGCCGCCAGCGGTCGATCGCGAGGTTGACCGTGATCCGGGACAACCAGGGCCCGACCGCCGCCCCGTCCCAGCGGGGCGCCGCCTGGAAGGCCCTCACGAAGGCCTCCTGCACGACGTCGAGGGCATCCTCCCTCTGACGCAGGTAGGCGAGGGCGATCCGATAGAGGCGGCGGTAGTGGATCCCCATGAGGGGAGCGAGCGCCTCTCGGTCTCCCGCCGCCAGACGGGCCATGAACGCCCGGTCATCGGCATCCTCCCGCACCGCCTCCATCCGCTAGAAGCCCCCTCCGAACGGCGACATCGTGACATGGGACCACGAGGCGGGGCGCCCGCCGCGCCTCATGCCTTTCCCTCCGATCTGGCTAACGCACGGGCGCCCGCGGAGGTTCCTCTGCAGAGGGGTCGAATTGCGCCTGCGGCGGCGCCTGCCATAATCCATACGGTGCGAAGGAGTTCTGGCTTGAACGACACCCGCCGTGACGCTGACTTCACCTCGGACGACACCTGGCGGATCTTCCGCATCATGGCGGAGTTCGTCGAGGGCTTCGAGATGCTCTCCCGGATTCCGAAGGCGGTCACCGTCTTCGGCTCGTCCCGCTCGCGGCCCGGCGACCCGGACTACGTCCGGGCCGAGGAGCTCGGCCGCGCGCTGGCGCTGGCCGGCCACACGGTCATCACCGGCGGCGGCCCCGGTGACATGGAGGCGGTCAGCAAAGGCGCCTTCGAGGCGGGCGGCCAGACGATCGGGGTCTGCATCGACCTGCCGCACGAAGAGAAACCGAACGGCTACCTGACCTCCCAGGTCTCCTTCCGCTACTTCTTCGTGCGCAAGGTCATGTTCCTCAAGTACTCGAAGGCGGTCGTGATCCTGCCGGGCGGCTTCGGGACGCTCGACGAGCTCTTCGAGGCGCTCACCCTGGTGCAGACCCGCAAGATCCCGGCCTTTCCGGTGATCCTGGCGGGCGATCACGGCTTCTGGGACGGCCTGCTCGACTGGCTCGGCTCCTCGCTCCTGCGCTGCGGCAAGATCGCGGCCGAGGACCTGTCGCTCCTGAGCCGCGCGCTCACGACCGAAGAGGTGATCCGGCTCCTTGGTCCCGCCTCGCGGCCTGAAGCCCGCTAGGGCCTCGGCGGCTTCGGGCCCAGCACGGCCCAGATCAGCCAGTTCACGAGCATGATCACGAGGCTGCCCAGGATCCCGGCCCACAGACCACCCACGTGGTAGCTGGGCATGAACCAAGAGAAGACCACCAGCAGCAGCCCGTTCACGACGAAGTAGAAGAGCCCGAGCGTGAGCACGATGAACGGCAGGGCCAGGAGCAGCACGAGCGGCCGCACCACGAGGTTCAGGACGCCGAAGATGGCGCCCGCCAGCAGCAGCCCGACCAGGCTGCCGCTCCAGGTGATGCCGGGCACGAGCCGCGTGGTCGCGTAGAGGGCGACAGCGTTGCCGGCGACCGTCAGCAGGATCTTCATCGCGGCTCCTTCGCGGGGGGGCGGCGGGGCTCGCTGGCGGGCGGGGCCTCGCTGGCGGGCGGGGCCTCCTTCACGACGCGGAAGCCGCGCGGGACCAGGAATCGCTCCGGCGCGACCTGCAGCTCGCGGATCGTCGTGATCGTGGAAACGGTCTCCTGCGGCTCCCCGAGCACGTCCACCCGCACGCGGGTCTCCAGCGGGAAGCCCGGCAGGCCGCGGATCGCCCTCACCAGCGCGGGAAGGGCCTGACCGGCGCCCGACCACTCGATGAAGTCCGCGAACTGCCCGGCGCGCAGGGCCAGGTCCTCCGCGACCCATGCCTCCACCGTCACCGTGGCGCCGGAGAGCCGGAACCCGCGGCACAGGTGGCCCGCGATCGTCCGACGCCGCGCGAGCGGGGTCCGACGCAGCCTCTCCTCGTCCGGCCCGCTCATGAGACCGGCCGCGACCGCGGCGTCGGCGTTCGAGCGAGCCCGCAGGCGCGCCGCGTCGAGCTCCGTGGCGAGGCGCGCTTCCGGGTCCAGGCGCAGGACGCGGCCCTCGTCGAGGCGCAGAACCAGGGCGGGCCCGCCCGGCACGTCCGCTGACTCGAGACGCATCCTCGGTCCCGCGCACCAGACGCGCGAGCGCACGCCCGGCGTCGCGACGCCGTCCGGGCGCAAGACCCGGGTCGTCTGCTCGAAGTAGAGCCCCGAAGCCGGGGGTGCGGCGGGTGCGCCGGCGAGAAGGGCGGCGAGGAGAGTCGCGCTCAGCATGGGCTTCCAGCGATCATGCCAGCGTTCGACCGCCGCGTCATCCGGCTGTGCTAGTCTCTGGTACGAAATGCAGCGTTACCTTTCCCGGCTCTGCTTCGCCTCGACGGCCCTGTTGCTCGGCTCCTGCGGTGGCGGCAGCACGTCACCCACGACTCCCACCACGCCTGCCCCGCCCACCTACTCCGTCACCGCGACCGTCTTCTACGACGAGGACGGCAACGGACAGCTCGGCGCCCAGGAGCACGTCCGAGTGCCGGGGGTCGAGGTGGTGATCGGATCGGCCTCGGCCACGACCGCTCCGCGAACGGGTGAGGCCGTGGTCTCGGGGATCACGGCCGGGCAGGCCTCGGTCGGCGTGCGCTCCGACACGCTGCCCGCCTATTTCCAGCTCCATCCGGTGGCGTCCATCCAGGTCCCCGGGACGGCGGAGGTGCGGATCCCGGTCACGCTGTCGATCGGCGACAACAACGCGAACGTCTACCTCGGCTACGGCGACAGCATCACCCACGGCGACGGCTCGAGCGACGGCCAGGGCTACGTGCTCAAGCTGCAGACGCTGCTGGTGGGCCAGCTGGGGCGCGCCCAGGTCCGGGCCTGGGGCCGCGAGGGCGACACCAGCGAGGAATCGGGGGAAGTCGCCGTGGTCCGGAAGACGCTCGGCTGGTTCGACCCGGCCTATACCCTCATCCTGCTCGGCACCAACGACTGGCACCAGTGCAAGAGCATGCCGCCTTCGCAGTGCTTCACCATCGAGTGGCTGCGCACGATCGTCGAGACGGTCAAGGACTGGCACAGCCTGCCCGTGATCGGCACCCTCCCCCCCGTGAACCCCGCCCTGGCTCCCGTCTCGCGCAACGAGTGGAACGACACCATGAACGCGCTGATCAAGACCATGGCACGCCAGGAGGGCGTGGCGGTCGCGGACCTCAACGCCGAGTTCAAGGCGGAGGGTAGCCTTTCCTCCCTGTTCGACGACGACGTGCACCCGAACGACGCCGGCTACGAGGTGATGGCGCGGGGCTGGATGAAGGGCATCGTGGGGGCACGCGCCACGACCACGTCTTCCCGCGGCTGGCGCTTCGGCTTCTCGTCCGGCCGCTGATCGACCCTCAAGGGGCGTCGGCACGAAGCCTGGCGAGCGCGCGCTGGGCGGCACCTCGGACGTTCTCGTCCGGGTCGGTGAGGTGCCGGCGGAGGGCCGGAAGGGCCTCCCTGGCCTGCAGGCGCCCGAGCGCCGTCGCGGCAGCCCGGCGGACGTCCGGGTCGCGATCCTCGAGCGCCCGCACCAGCACCGGCACGCCGGCCACAGCGGCGGGCCCGCCGATGCGACCGACCGCGATGATCGACTCCTGGCGCACGTGGCCGTTCTCGTCGGACGCCTCGGCGAGCAGGGTCGGCACGGCGTCCTGGGCTAGCGGACCGAGGTGGCCGAGGGCGCGCGCCGCCTTCCAGCGGTAGTCGGCGTCGCCCTTCCCGCGCAGCGCGCTGGCGAGGGCGGCGATGCTGGTCGGGTCGCCTTGACCGATCCGCGCCAGGGCCTGCACCGCCACCGCGCGCACCCCGGGCTCCGGATCACGGGCGGCCGCCGTCAGGGCGGACAGCGCCGGACGGGCCTCGGGTCCCAGGTCGCGTAGGATCCAGATGGCACCCGCGCGGACGTAGGCGTCGGGGCTGGCCAGCGCCGTGGCGAGCGCCGGGAGCAAGGCGGCCGTGTGCCCGCCCAGCTTCCAGGCGGCGTCGATCGCATGCCAGCGGACGCTCGCGCGCGGGTCGGCCGTCTTGGCGAGGAGATCCGGCAGGGCGACCCGCCCGGCCTGCCCCGTCTCGCCCAGGGCGGAAGCGGCGTCCGCACGCACGCACTCGTGATCGTCGTGCAGGGCGCGCAGAAGACTGGGGATCGCCGAGGCCGCCGCCGGCCCCAGACGGCCGAGGGCCCAGGCCGCCTCGGCGCGCAGGCGTTCGCGGCGGGAGACGAGGGCCCGCTCGATCCCGGGGAGTTGCCCGGGGCCGAGCGCCGGGGCCCCGGAGGGTCCGGTCGCGTCGCCCAGCGCCAACGCCAGCGCGTGCGCGGCGACGACCCGGTCCGGGATCAGACGCTCCGCGAGGATCCGCTCGGCCACCACGCGCCGCCCCGGCAGGCGGAAGTGCAGCAGGTCCAGGAAGGCCTCCTGGCCGAGCGGCGCGAGGGCCGGCAGCAGGTCGACGCAGCGGATGCCCTCGCTCGCGCAGAAGGCCGCCAGACGCCGCTGGGCGAGCGGGGGCGGTGGCGCCTCGCCGAGCTGGAACTGGACCGGGAAGACCAGGATCGAGAGGGTCGCCCCCTGCGCCTGGACCTCGGCCCGCAGCGCCCGCAGCTCCGAGAACAGCCGCTCGTAGCCGCGCCGCACGCGCGGCGTGTCCGTGAAGAGCTCCTCGATGCTGTGGATCTGGCGCGTCTCCGCGTGCACGAGGCGGCGCACCAGCGCCGAGTGGCGATGCAGCTCGGAGAGGAGCAGCGGCGGCCGCTCCAGGTTGTTCTGCAGCTCCTCGACGTCGTTCAGGCACAGGCCCACGATCACCTGGTCCGGGTGGTAGCGCCGGGCGATGCGCTCGAACGCGGTGCGCTCCTGGCGCGTGCTCCAGCCCCAGAGCGCGACGTTCAGGACCTCGACCCAGGGACCCTGCTGCTCGAGCTGCGCCTGCAGCATGGCCGGGAAGCTCTCGGCCGGCTTGAAGGGCGTCCCCGCGGTCACGCTGTCGCCCAGGATCACCACCCGCCAGACGCCCTCCGGCTTCTCGGTCGCGTGCGTGCGGTCCTGGAGCCCCTCGGGGTTGATCGGCTGGGAGGGGGGCCAGCCGGCGCTCGTCGAGTGCATCAGGTAGAAGTCCCCTGCCCAGACTTTCTCCCAGAGCGCGAGCTTCTCGCCGAAGGGGTCGCTCATGCGGTGCTCGATCGCGCGCGCTATGAGCTCCCCGCCGCCGAGCAGGCTCACGCTCACGGCCAGGGAGAGGCCGAGGTTCACGGCCAGGGACTGACGCTCCGCTGCCATCGCCTTGAAGGTTAATCGAGCCGCAGGCCGGGGCGAAAATCGAGGCGGGCACGCGCCGCATCCCGCCCTCGACAGGTTTGTCTGCCCTGCTGCAAGGGGCGACATTTCTGTCATACTCGGCGCGATGCCACCCCGGAGTGACCCCCGCCAGCTCTCGGACCTGCTCGAGGTCAGCCAGACCCTGGGCGCGACGCTCAACCTGCGCTCGGCGTTGCAGCGGGTCCTGGCCATGCTCGAGGAGAGCCACGGCACGCTCGCGGGGCACATCGTCCTGCGCGACGGCGAGGGGAACGACCTGCGCGTCGAGGCCGCGAGCGGGGGCGGCGCCACCGGGCAGAAGACCCGCTACCGGGTCGGCGAAGGCATCGTGGGACGGGTGGTGCAGAGCGGCCGCCCGATCGTGGTCCCGCAGGTGAGCCAGGAGCCGCTCTTCCTGGACCGCTCCGGGGTCTTTCGCCGCTCCGGCCGCGCCGAGATGTCCTACCTCTGCGTGCCGATCCGGGTCGAGCACCGCACCGTCGGCGCGCTGGGCGCCGCGCTGCCGTTCCAGAAGGACCGCGGCTACGACCAGGAGGGGAAGTTCTTCGGGGTGGTCGGCTCGATGATCGGCCAGGCGGTGCGCGTGCACCAGCTGGTCGAGGCGGAGAAGAAGCGGCTGGTCGACGAGAACACGAAGCTGCGCCGCGAGCTGACCGAGCGCTACGACATCCGCAACATCGTGGGAAGCAGCCGTGCCATGCAGTCGGTCTACGAGCAGGTGGCCCAGGTCGCGCCCACCACCACCACCGTGCTGGTGCGCGGCGAGTCGGGGACCGGCAAAGAGCTGGTCGCCCACGCCATCCACTACTCCTCGCCGCGGGCGAAGAAGCCTTTCGTCAAGGTGAGCTGCGCGGCGCTGCCGGAGACCCTGATCGAGTCGGAGCTGTTCGGCTACGAGCCGGGCGCCTTCACCGACGCGCGCGCGCAGAAGAAGGGCCGCTTCGAGCTCGCCCACGGCGGCACCATCTTCCTCGACGAGATCGGCGAGCTGACGCCCTCGACCCAGGTGAAGCTGCTGCGCGTGCTGCAGGAGCGCGAGATCGAGAGGCTGGGCGGGGTGCAGCCGATCAAGGTGAACGTACGGGTGGTGGCCGCGACCAACAAGGACCTCGAGCAGGCGGTCAAGTCGGGCGAGTTCCGCGAGGACCTCTTCTACCGGCTGAACGTCTACGCCATCTACATGCCGCCGCTGCGCGAGCGCAAGACCGACATCCCTCTGCTCGCCGACCACTTCATCGAGAAGCACGCCACCGCCCACGGCAAGGACGTGCGCCGGATCGCCACCTCGGCGATCGACATGCTGATGAGCTACCACTGGCCGGGCAACGTGCGCGAGCTCGAGAACTGCATCGAGCGCGCCGTGGTCGTCTGCGACGGGGGGGCCATCCACGCGCACCATCTGCCCCCCACCCTGCAGACCGCGGAGGTCTCGGGGACGCTCACCCGCCAGTCGCTCGAGGAGGCGCTCTCCGCGTACGAGAAGGACCTCGTGCTCGACGCGCTCAAGAGCGCGCGGGGCAACCGCGCCAAGGCGGCGCGGCTGCTCCACACGACGGAGCGAATCGTGGGCTACGCGGTGAAGAAGCACCGGATCGATCCGGCCCGCTTCCGCTAGGCGCGGCCTCGGTCGGTGCGGTGCCGGCTGGGACCGGCTCCGGCGTTGATAGGCCCGGAGTGACACTCTTGTTGCCCCTGGGAGTGCACGCGCCAATCCTGTCGGATCGCGCGTGGGCGCACGGCCGCGGCGCCAGGGCGGCAACGCGTTCGGAGCGTGTGACTTGAAAGGTACACGCCCAGGAAGGCGCCCGCGCACGGCCTTTGCATCTCTTCACCGATGCAAGGGAGGTGTGTGGACCCATGGAGCCGACTCCAACTCTCGTCGCGCCCGACGTGGCCTGGATGCTGATCGCGACGGCGCTGGTGCTGCTGATGACGCCGGCGCTCGCGTTCTTCTACGGCGGCCTCGTCCGCTCGAAGAACGCGCTCAACACGATGATGATGAGCGTGGCCGCGCTCGGCTTCGTCGGCGTGAGCTGGGCCGTGCTCGGCTACACGCTCGCCTTCGCCGACGGAAACGCGTTCGTCGGGGGGCTCGGGAACGCCTTCCTGAGCGGCGTCGGACTCGAGCCGCACGGCACCATCCCGCACCTGCTCTTCATGTGCTACCAGGGCACCTTCGCCATCATCACGGCCGCGCTCGTCTCGGGCGCGATCGTCGAGCGCATGCGCTTCGGCAGCTACCTCGCCTTCATCACCCTCTGGAGCCTGGTCGTCTACGCGCCCGTCGCCCACTGGGTATGGGGCGGGGGCTTCCTCGCGCAGCTGGGCGCGCTCGACTTCGCCGGGGGGACCGTCGTGCACGTGAACGCGGCCGTCGCCGCGCTGGTGGCAGCGGTGGTGATCGGCAAGCGCAAGGACTACGCGCGCCAGGCGATCCTGCCGCACAACGTCCCCTTCACCCTGCTCGGGGCGGGGCTGCTGTGGTTCGGCTGGTTCGGCTTCAACGCCGGCAGCGCTCTCGCCGCCAACGGCATCGCGGCGCTCGCCTTCGCCAACACCATGCTCGCCCCCGCCGGCACGCTGTGCGCGTGGACGCTGCTCGATCTGCTGCGCACGGGCAAGGCGACCGCGGTCGGCGCCGCGACCGCGATCGTGGTCGGCCTGGTCGCGATCACGCCCGCCGCCGGTTTCGTGGGTCCGATGGCCGCGCTGGCTATCGGGATCCTGGCCACCTTCCCGAGCTACTTCGCCCTGCTCTATCGGGCGCGAACCCGGCTCGACGACTCGCTCGACGTGGTGGCGGCGCACGGCCTCGGCGGGACGGTCGGCGCTCTCTTGACCGGCGTCTTCGCCTCGAAGGCCTGGAACGGCACCGCGGACGGGCTCCTGCACGGCAACCCCGCGCAGCTCGGCATCCAGGCGCTCGCGGTCCTGGCCGCGATCGCCTACAGCGGCGTCATGACCTACGTGCTGCTGAAGGGCTTGGCTCTCGTGACCAGCCTGAAGGTGGAGAAGCGCGAGGAGGGCATGGGGCTCGACGTGAGCCAGCACGGGGAGGAGGCCTACGCCGACCACGAGGGCGCGATCCTGGTGCTGGAGAGGACTGAGACGGATACAGCCGCGCCGCTACCGGCGCTCGCCGCCCCGGCGGTGGACGGAGGCCGCTCATGAAGATGGTGGTGGCGGTGGTTCGGCCGGAGAAGGCGAACGACGTCCTCGAGGCCTTGTTCCGGAGCGACGTCCAGGGGCTGACGATCAGCCGGGTTCAGGGCCACGGCGGGGAGACCGAGAGGGTCGAGACCTACCGGGGCACGACCGTGAAGGTGGAGCTGCAGGAGAAGGTGCGCTTCGAGATCGGCGTGTCGGACCACTTCGTCACGCCCACCGTGGAGGCGGTCCTGGGCGCGGCCCGCACGGGCGACGTCGGCGACGGGAAGATCTTCGTGCTGCCGGTCGAGAAGGTGTACAGGATCCGCACCGGCGAGCAGGACCGGGCGGCAGTGACGCCGGTCCAGGTGGTGGCCGCCGGACGAGGGTAGCGCTCGTCGTTTCGCCCGGCCGGCCCGGCCGCGTCGGTAGAATGGTGTGTCCCGCCGGATAGGAGCGGAGGCCGCCATGGCGTCGCGACTGCACCCGACCGTCCGCAGCCTCGGGCTGGTCAGCCTGTTCACGGACGTGAGCAGCGAGATGATCTTCCCGCTGCTACCCGCCTTCCTGACCGGGGTGCTGCGCGCGGGGCCCGCATTCCTGGGCATCGTCGAGGGCGCGGCCGAGACCGCCGCCGCCGTCCTCAAGATCGTGTCGGGCCGGGCTTCGGACCGCAGCCGGAGGCGCAAGCCGCTGGTCGTCGCGGGGTACTCGCTGTCCTCGCTCGTGCGGCCGCTGGTGGCACTGGCGAGCGCTCCCTGGCACGTCCTCGCGATCCGGCTCGCCGACCGGGTCGGCAAGGGCGTGCGGGGCGCGCCGCGGGACGCGCTGGTCGCCCAGGTCACGCCGGCCGCGGAGCGAGGACGGGCCTACGGCTTCCACCGCGCCATGGACCACGCGGGCGCGACGCTCGGTCCGCTGCTCGCCTCGGCCGTGCTCGTCTTCACGGACGATCTGCGCCTCGTCTTCGCCCTCGCGGCCCTGCCCGCGGCGGTCGCCGTCGCGACTGTCGCCTTCCGCGTGCACGAGGACCAGCGCCCGCTGCCGACGGATCCCTCCGGGGCGCGCGCCAGCGCGGAGCCGCTGAGTCCGGCCCCGCCGCTCGGGGGGAACGCGCCGGACGAGGGAGGGCGGAAGACGAGCGGGTTCTCACGCTATCTCCTCGTGCTGTCCCTCTTCACGCTCGGCAACTCCTCCGACGCCTTCCTGCTCCTGCGCGCGCAGCAGGCCGGGGTCGCGCTGGCGTTCGTGCCTCTCGTCTGGTCGCTCCACAACCTGGTGAAGGCGACGGCGAGCACCTCCGGGGGGATCCTGTCGGATCGGATCGGCCGGCGGCGGACGATCGTGCTGGGCTGGGGCGTCTACGCGCTCGCCTACTCCGGCTTCGCCCTCGCCCGCTCGGCGTCGGCCGTGGTCGCCCTCTTCGCTTTCTATGGCCTCTTCCACGCGCTCAGCGAGGGACCGGAGCGGGCGCTGGTGGCCGATCTCTCGGCGGACCGCACGCGCGGGCGCGCCTTCGGCCTCTACCACGCGGTGACGGGCGCCGCACTCCTCCCCGCGAGCATCCTGACCGGCGTCGTCTGGCAACGGCTCGGGGGGCCGGCCGCGCTCGCGATCGGCGCCGGCCTGGCCGCGCTCGCCGCGGTCGGGCTCCTGGCGCTCGTCCCCGAGCCCGGCGCCGCTCGCGCCCCCGCGCGACCTTGAGCTAACCTAGGTAACCTCGGGAGGAGAGCTGATGGCGACTGCGACGCCGGCGCCGGGCGGGACCATCGACTTCGGTCGCTCGTTCACGTTCGTCACGGAGGACCCGGACTGGATCAAGAAGGTCCTGATCGGAGGGGCCTTCACGCTCGCCTCGGCGCTGCTGGTCGGCGTCCCGTTCGTGCTCGGCTACTTCGCGCGCACGCTGCGCAACGTGGTCGACGGCGCGGCTCGCCCGTTGCCGGAGTGGGACGATCTCGGCGGCCTCTTCGGCGAGGGGCTGCGCCTCGCCGTCGTCTACCTCGTCTACGTGATCGGCGGAATGATCGTCGCCGCGGCGCCCGGCTGCCTGCTGATGGCGCCCGCCATGCTGGCGAGCGGCAT
Source organism: uncultured Acidobacteriota bacterium (assembly GCA_963732935.1). GTDB lineage: Bacteria > Acidobacteriota > Vicinamibacteria > Fen-336 > Fen-336 > DATBSL01. The sequence goes on from CAVTBK010000001.1 coordinate 519,071, forward strand.
GCGCCACGCCGAAGCGACCGGGTCGGCCGAGACGGCCCTGGTCGGCCTCGGCATGCTGGCTTTCTACGGCCTCACCATGCTCCTCTCGGTCGCGATCCTCGTCTATCTGCCCGCGGCGCTCGCCCGGGCGGCGCTGCGAGGGACGATCGCGGACGGCTTCGACTGGCGCGCGAACGTCGCCTTCATCCGCGCCAACCTCGGCAACTACCTGCTCTCGCTGGTCGCCCTCCTGGTAGCGAGCTTCGCCGCGCAGTTCGGCCTGCTGCTCTGCTGCGTGGGGATCTTCCCGGCCTCGTTCTGGGCCTACCTGGTGCTGGCCGTGTCGCTCGGCCAGACCGTGCGCCTGAGCCAGCACGGCGGCGTCTGAGGCGCGGCCTCTCTCTAGAGCAGGTCGGCGACGGTCCGCGCGCCCGCGGCTTCCCGCGCCTTGCCGTGCAGCGCCGCCACCACGGCCCAGGCCGGCCCCTCTCGGGCCGGCTCGCCGAGCGTGTGACGGGAGGCGAGCGCCACCACGCGTGCCAGGGGCACCCTTTCTGCCGGCAGCGCGAGCATGAGGCCGACGTCCTCGGAGCGGGGATGCGTCACCTCCACCACCAGGCCCTCGTCCTCGAGGCAACGGACCAACTCGGCGACCGCCTCGAGCCGGAGCGTCAGCTCCTCGGCGAGGGCCTGCCGGCTGGCGGGCCGGCCCTCGCGCGAAGCGCGCGCGATCGCCGCCAGGACCGGCAGCAGCCACTGCGGGTCGCTGGCCGCGAAGGCCCCTCGGGTGTCGGGTGTCTCGAACAGCCGGCCCCGCATCGCCTGAAGCGTGAAGGCGACCTCGAGCCCGAAGAGCACGATCAGCCAGTTGAGGTAGAGCCAGAACAGGAAGAGCGGGATGAGGCCGATCGCCCCGTAGAGCTTGAGGTAGGGCAGGGCGCGGCTGACGTAGAGGCCGAACCCCCACTTCGAGGCGTCCCAGAGGGCCGCGGCGATGATCGCGCCGGACAGCGCCGGCCGCCAGCGCACGAGGGTGTTGGGCAGGAGCTTGTAGAGCAGCGCCAGCGCCAGGAAGCTGCCGCCGAGCGAGCCGAACTCGCCCAGGAGCGCGGAGAGGGGCCCGACCACCGGTAGTGCCTCGGCCCGCCCCAGCCAGAACTCGGCGGCGTAGAGGACGCTCAGCAGCAGCAGGGGCCCGAGCGTCAGCACCGACCAATAGACCCCGATCCGCGTCAGCCAGCCGCGGCCGCGGGGCGCGCGGTAGATGCGGTTCGCGGCGTTCTCGAAGGAGACCAGCAGGCTGAGCGCGGCCCAGATCAGGAGCAGGGCCCCGAGCGCGCCGATCGTCTCGAAGCTCAGCCCGCTGACGCTGCGCACGACCTGGAGGATGCGCTCGTCGAGCATGGCCTTGAACGCGGCCGCCTCCGGCCGGGCCGCGTCCACCTGGTAGTTGAAGAAGCCGTAGGTCGCCCGCTGCAGCTGGCGCGCGGCGGCGTCCATGTCGCCGAAGAGCCGGAACGCCAGCATCGAGACCATCAGCAGGGGCACCAGGCCGAAGATGGTCCGGTAGGTGAGGGCGGCGGCCATCTCCCCGGCATCGTCCGAACGCAGCTCGCCGCTGCAGTGGCGCACGAGATCGACCGTATAGCGGAGGCCTCGCTGCGCGCGGTTGAGCTCGGCGACGGGCCGGCTCACCAGCCACCGCAGGTAGTCCTCGACCTTGGTGATCGGGTCCATGGCGCGATTATCTCCCACTGCCTTCCGGGTCGGCCCCGGCGCCGATGCTAGAATCGCTCCTCGCCCCGTGACCTCGCGTCCTCTGGTCCTGCTCGTCCCTTCCCTGGCAGCGGCGCTCGAGCTGCCGCGGCGGCTCGCCTCGACCGGGGCGGCCCTGGCGGACCTGTACGCGTGGAAACCGCTCGACCTGGCCCGCGAGGTCGCCGAGCCGGTGCTGCTCGGGCGCGGGCTCCAACCCTGGACCGGCGGACACGATGCGCTCCTCGCCACCCGGCTGCTGGGTGAGGACGGCGAGCGGGGCCTCGTCCTTCCCCAGGGCGCGCCGCGGGCGCCGGTGGCGGCGGCGCTGGCTCGTACCCTCGCGGCCCTGCGCCGCAGCCGGGTCGCGCCCGAGGCCGTGGCCGCGCTCGCCGAGCGGGCGGACGACGTCGAGGACGTCCGGCGCCTCCGCGCGCTCGCCCGTCTCCAGCGCCGCTTCGAGGAAGCCCTCGAGGGCAGGACGGCCGATCCGGTCACGATCCTGGACGCCGCGCGCGCCGAGCTCGCGCGGGCGCCCCTCCTGGCCGACGCCGAGATCCTGCTGGTCGACGACCTCGAGCTCGAGCCGGGGGAGCTCGCGCTCGTAACCGCGCTCGCCGAGCGTGGATCCCTGCGTGTCGTCCGCCGGCCGCTGCCGCCCTCACTGCGTCCCGGCTCGCTCCGCGCAGCCCTCGCCGCGCACGGGGTGGCGGAGGTGGACTGGTCACTGACCCCGCTCGCCCCGGTGGCGCCTGCCGAGCCGCCCGCGTCGCTCCTCCGGCTGCGCGAGCGGCTCTTCGAGCCCCCGAGCGGCGAGGCCCTGGAGGACGGCGCGGTCGAGCTGGTGACGGCCGCCGGCGAGGCAGGCGAGGCCCGCGCGGTGGTCCGGCGCCTCCTGCGTGCGGCGGCCGCCGGCGTGCCCTTCGAGGAGATGGGCGTCGTGCTGCCGCGGCCCGAGGCCTATGCGCCGCTCTTCACGGACCTGCTGACGCGGCTCGGCATCCCGCATCGGCTCCACCCCTCCTTGCCCCTGCGCTTCGGGCGCGCGGCGCGCTCGCTCCTCCTGCTCTTCCGCTGCCGCGGCCTCGAGCGACCCGCGGTCATGGAGCTCCTGACCTTCGCGCCGGTCCCCTTCGAGGCGCTGCTCGGCACCGAGGTCGAGGCGTGGCCTTCCCGCTGGGACGCGCTCAGCCGGGAGGTCGGCATCGTCTCCGGATTGAGCCGCTGGATCGTCGGGCTGCGGGCCGCGGCCGAGGCCGAGCGCGAGGCCGCCGCGGGCGAGCCTGAGGGCGAGCGGCGGAGCCATCGGCTGCGCCAGGCGGCCGACGCCGAGGCGCTGCTGCACGTGGTCGAGATCCTCGGGGCGACGCTCGAGTCGCTCGCCGGGGAGGCGTCCTGGCCCGAGTGGGTGGAGCGCCTGCGCACGGTGTGCGACCAGTGGATCGGGGCCGAGCGCGACCGCGACGCGCTGCTCGAGCTGATCGCGGACCTGGGCGCGCTCGGCTCCGTGTCTTCGCGCGCGGCCTGGGGGGAGGTCGAGCAGGTCCTCGAGGCGCGCCTCGAATGGGAGCGCCTGCCCGCCGATCCCCCGGCGAGCGGTGCCGTGCACGTCGGGGCCCTCGACGCGATGGCCGGCCTCAGCTTCCGCGTGCTCGCGATCCCCGGTCTGGTCGAGGGCGGCTACCCGGGCGTGTTCCGCCAGGACCCGTTCCTGCTCGATGCGGAGCGGATCGCCCTCGCCGCGATGCCGCCGAGCGGCGGAGGGCGGGCGGCGGAGACGGGCGGGCCCCGCGCGCAACGCGTCCCGCGACCGGCGCGAGGGCGCCACGCGCGAGGACGCGACCAGGCCGGAGGCGCGCAGCTCGAGCTGTTCGGAGGGGCCACGCCGGACGCAAGCGGGCCGGCGCCGGAGGCGGCGGCGAGAGAGAGGATGCCTCAGGCCTCGACGCCGATCGCGACGCCGCTTCCCACCAGCCAGGATCGTCTCCAGGAAGCCAGGCGGCTCTTTCATCGGGCGGTCTCGCAGGCGGGCGAGCGTCTCGTCCTCTCCTATCCGCGCGCGGACGGACGCAGCGGGCGCGAGCGTTTGCCGTCGCTCTTCTTCGCCGCCGCAGCCGCGACCCTGGCCGGGCGGCCGCTCGCGGGACCCGAGCTCGCGGGGCTCGTGAGCGAGGATGACCCCGCGGCGCTGGCGCTCGAGGACGCGCTCGACGCGGGCGAGCGGGACCGCCTCCGCCTGCTGCGCGACCCGTCCGCGGCCACGGCGATTGCGGCGGGCTCGGCGTGCTTCCGCCACTCGCGCCTCGCCAGCCAGGCCCGCTGGTCGGGCCGGCTCACCCGCTACGACGGGATGGTGGGCGACGCCGACGGGACGTTGGCCGAGCGCTTCGATCCCCTGGCGGCCCCGCACCCCGCCTCCGCCAGCCGGCTCGCGACCTACGCCCGCTGCGGCTTCCAGTACCTGCTCGCGCACGTGATGCACCTCGAGCTCTCGCCCGAGCCGGAGGAACGCAGGCGGATCGAGCCGCTCGAGCGGGGCGACCTCTTCCACCGCGTGGCGGAGCGCTTCCTGCGGGAGTGCCGCGACCGGGGCGAGCTGCCGCTCGTCGACGGCGAGCCGGTCCGCGCGCGCCTGCGCGTGCTGGCCGAGGAGGCGCTCGAGGGGCTGGTCGCGTCGAGCCCGCCGCGCTTCACCCTCCTCTGGCAGCGCGAGAAGCGGCGCTTCCACGAGACCATGCAGGACTGGCTGGGCCGGGAGGCGGCCGCTCGCGGCCGCTCGACGCCCGTCCACTTCGAGCTCAGCTTCGGCCTCGGCCTGCGGCCGGGCCCGGAGGAGCCGCACGACCCCGACCCGCTCGAGATCGATCTGGGCGACGGCCGTACGCTGCGCGTCTGCGGGCGGATCGACCGCATCGACCGCCGCGCGGAGGGCGGCCTCGTGCTGCGTGACTACAAGACAGGGCGGGCCCCGCGCGACGACGGCGGGATCTTCCGCGGCGGGCGGCAGCTCCAGATCCCCTTCTACGTGCTGGCGGCAGGCCGGCTGCTGCCGGGCGAGCCGGTGGTCGACGCCTTCCTCGACTACGTCGACGGGGGCCGCCAGGTCGCTTTTCGTCCCGATCTCGTGTCGAGCGAGTCGTTCCGCGGTCTGCTGCGGAGCCTGGTCTCGCTGATCGCGCGGGGCGCGTTCGTCCAGGAGCCGACCGCCTGCGACTGGTGCGACTTCACCTCGGTCTGCGGGCCCAAGGCGCTTCTCGCGCGACGTCAGGGGATGAAGGTGGGGGACGCCGTGTTGCAGGAATACCTGCGCCTGCGGGACGTGGGATGAGCGGCTTTCGCCCCGTCGACGAGGAGGCGCGCGCCCGCACGCGCGGCGACCACGCGTCCAGCCTCGTGCTCGAGGCCGGCGCCGGAACCGGCAAGACGACCCTGCTGGTGGACCGGATCGAGGCGATGCTGCGCGCGGGCGCGGCCCGCCTGGAGGAGATCGCGGCCGTCACCTTCACCGAGAACGCGGCCACCACCATGAAGCTCCGCCTGCGCGAGCGCCTGGAGCGGGCGCGGGCGGACGAACGCCTGCCCGCGAGCGAGCGGGAGCGTGTGGCCGCCGCGCTCGAGGTCCTCGAGCGGGCCAGCATCTCGACCATCCACGCCCTGTGCGCCCAGATCCTGCAGGAGCGCCCGCTCGAGTGCGGCGTCCTGCCGGGCTTTCGCGTGGCCGACGAGACGGAGGCGGACCGCCTGTTCACGGCGGCCTGGGAAGAGTGGCTGGGCGAGCACCTGGCCGGGGGCGACGAGGTCCTGCTGGATGCCCTCGACCGTGGCATCCCGCTCGAGGGCGAGGGCCCCTGGGGCGAGCGGGGCTCGCTGCGCGGCCTCGCCCGCACGCTCCTCGAGCAGCGCGACCTCCAGCCGCTGGCCGCCGACGGCGCCTTCGTGCCCGAGGCCGCGCGTGAGGAGCTGCTGGCGCGGGCCGCGCGGACCCGAGAGCTGGTCGCCTCGGTGAGCGAGGGCGACAGCCTGGCCGGTCGCCTTCTCCGTCTCGCGGAGCTCGCCGAGGAGTCGCGCGGCCTTTCCGGGAAGGACCTCGAGCGGCGGCTGCTGGCCCTCGAGCCGATTCCAGCCAACTTCGGCTTCAAGCCTCACTGGCCGTCGCCGGAGGCGCTGGCGGAGGGCCGGGCGATCGCGGGCTGGTCGAAGGAGGCCCGCGCCCGCTGGACGGCGGCGGTCGGGTCGGACCTGCACGGCCGCCTGGTCCGCGCGCTCGGCGGGGTGGCGGCTCTTTACGAGCGGCGCAAGGCCGAGCGAGGCGTCCTCGACTTCCTCGACCTGCTGCTGCGGGCGAGGGACGCCCTCCGCGATCGCGCGGGCGTCCGCGCCTGGTTCGCGCGGCGTTTCCTGCACCTGGTGATCGACGAGTTCCAGGACACCGACCCGCTGCAGGTCGAGATCGCGCGGCTCCTCACCCGGGGCCGCCCCGGGGGGCTGGTGGTGGTCGGCGACGCCAAGCAGTCGATCTATCGCTTCCGGCGCGCGGAGGTGCGGCTCTTCCGCGAGCTGGCCCGGGCCGCGGAGCCGGCCTCGGCGGGGCCGGCCATCCTGCACCTGGTGCAGAACTTCCGCTCGCGGCCGGCCATCCTGCGCTTCGTCAACCGCGTCTTCGCCGAGCTCATCCAGTCCTCGGAGGAGGCGGATCAGCCGGGCTACGAGGCGATCGCGCCGCCGCCGGGGCTCCCCGACGAGCCGGCGGTCGTGGCCCTTCGTTTCCCGGCCCCGCCCAACGCGAGCGGGGAGGACCTGCTCAAGGCCGAGGCTGGGGCCCTCGCGGCCTTTCTGGCCGACATCGGCCGCGGGCGCGAGCCGGTCCGCGATCCCGTCTCGGGCACGGTGCGCCCGAGCCGGGCCGGCGACGTGCTGGTGCTCGCCCGCCGGCTGACGCAGGTGGCCGCGCTCGAGGAGGCGCTCGAGGCGGCGGGGCTGCGCTTCAGCGTCGAGGGCGGGAAGTCGTTCTTCGACCGGCAGGAGGTCCACGAGGCGCTCGCGGTGCTGCGGGCGATCGACGATCCTTTCGACCGCATCGCGCTCGTCGCGGCGCTTCGTTCGTCCTTCTTCGGCGTGAGCGACCGCGACGTCGTGGCCTATGCGCTCGCCGGGCCGCGTCTTTGGGGCCCGATCGACGAGGATCGGCCCGGCGCCGAGGCGCTCGCCCCTGCCTTCGCCCTGCTCGGGGAGCTGCACCGGCTGCGCCGGCACGCGAGCGTCCCCTTCCTGCTCGAGCGGCTCTACGAGCAGACGCGCGTGCTGGCCGCGCTCACCGGGTCGCGGCGCGGCGAGGCGCAGATCGCGAACCTGGAGAAGGTCGCGGCGCTCGCGCGGGAGGCCTCGGCGCTCGGCGCCCTGACCCTGCGCGGCTTCACGCGTCTGCTCGAGGACCGGATCGCGAACGCGCGCGAGGAGCCGGACCTGCCCTCGACGCGGCCGGGAGACCCCGACACCCTGCGGATCCTCTCGATTCACAGGGCCAAGGGGCTCGAGGCCCCGGTCGTGGCCCTCTACGACACCGCCGACAGCGGCCGCAGCGCGGTCGACACCGTGGCGCTCTGGGACGAGGGGCGCATCGCGGTGGGCTTCCGGGGCGGCTGCCAGCCTCCGGGCTGGGACGCGCTCGTGCGCCAGGAGGAGAAGAAGGCGCGCGCCGAGTCGCGGCGCCTGCTCTACGTGGCCTGCACCCGCGCCCGCGACCTCCTCGTGATCCCCCGCCCGCCCGCGGACGCGGCCCTGGGCGACTTCTGGAAGGAGCTCGTGGAGCGGCTCCCGGCGAAGAGCGACGCCGAGGTGCGCGTCGTCGACGCCGAGACCGTGGCGACCCCCGAGCCGGCCGGCCGCGGGCGCGAGCTGTGGGCGCTCGCTTCGGCCGAAGGTGGCGACGCCGTCGCCGCCCGCTGGCACGAGGAAAGGCGCCTCCTGCTCGAGCGGGCCGGCGAGCGCCTGCTGCCGATTTCCGCGACCCGGCTGGCGGCACGCACTGCGCCTCCCCCGGTCGTCGCCGAGGGGGTGAAAGGCGGGCGAGACTTCGGCAGCCTCGTGCACCGGCTGCTGGAGTTGCTTCCCTTCGACGTCGCGGAGCCGCGCGCCCGGGCGATGGCTGAAGCGCTCGCCCCCTGGTTCGGTCTCGACGCGGCGGCGGCCGAGCGCGCGGCCGTCCAGGTGGAGCAGATCCTGCGCTCGTCCCTGCTCGAGCGCGCGCGGCGGGCCTCTCGCGTCTGGCGCGAGCTGCCTCTGTGGTTCCCGGACGGCGGGCGTCTGGTCGAGGGCGTCGTCGATCTCGTGTTCGAGGAAGACGGGCAGCTGGTGGTCGTCGACTACAAGACCGACGCGATCAGCGAGGAGCAGGCGCTGGCGCAGGCCGCGCACCACGCGCCGCAGCTCCAGCTCTACGGCCGGGGCCTGGCGCAGGCCCTGGCACGACCGGTGCGCGAGCGCCTGGTCGTCTTCACCACGAACGGCCGCAGCGTGCCGGTGTAGCGGTCCTGGGGCGCTCCGCGCGCGTGCTAGAGTCGCTCTGCAGATGGCGTCTCCCCTCCCCGCTCCGGATCGCCCGGCCTTCTCGTGGTCGGCCTCGCGCCACGACACCTTCGCGACCTGCCGCCGGCGCTACTTCTACTCGTACTACGCCTCCTTCGAGGACGAGGAGGTACGGCGTCTCAAGAAGCTGTCGGCGCTGCCCCTCTGGGCCGGCAGCGTCGTCCACGACGCGATCGAGCGCTTCCTGCGCGAGAACGACGCCGTTCCCGATCCCGAGGCGCAGGAGGCGCTCGTCCGCCAGGTGGTCCACGGCACGATGGTGTCCGACTGGCGCGAGAGCGAGGCCGGCGGGCGCTTTCGCCTCTTCGAGCACGAGTACCAGGTGCCGGTCGAGCAGGAGGACAAGCGGATCGCGGTGAACGTGGTGATGCGCTCGCTGCGCAGCTTCTTCCGGGGAGAGACGCTCGCGCACGCGATGGAGCTCGGCCGCGGGAGCCGGCTCGCGCTCGAGGACCTCGCTTCCTTCCCGGTCGGCGACACGGAGGTGCTGGTCCGCATGGACCTCGCCTACCGCGAGCCAGACGGCCGGGTGGTGATCGTGGACTGGAAGACGGGCCGGGGCGAGGGCCGCTTCAACGAGGTGCAGATCGCCGGCTATGCGCTCTGCGCTGTCGAGAAGGGCTGGGTCGACGATCCCGAGCAGATCACGACCCAGCTCGACTACCTGGCCCTGCCCAAGAGCGTGCGTCGCTCCGTGACCCCGCAGAAGATCGAGGCCGCCCGGCGTTTCATAGAGCGCAGCGCCCGCGACATGAAGGCCCTGCTCGTCGATCCGATCGCGAACCTCGGCCGGATCGAGGACTTCCCGATGATCGACCGGCCTCAGGTCTGCCGTCGCTGCAACTTCCGGCGGCTCTGCTTCCCGCGCGCCGAGGAGACCCGGCTCTCCGGCGCGGCGCCGACGCCCTCCCGCTGAGCGCCGGCACCGGCCGGACCGAATCCTTCGGGCGGCCGGGCTACTCCTTCAGGTACCGGGCCAGGAAGGCCGTCGTCCGCGCCCAGGCGTCCTTCGCCGCCTCGGGGCGATAGCCGCCCCAAGGGTTGTGGGCGTTGGCGAAGGCATGGCCGGCGCCTGGGTAGATCTTGACGTCGATCGTCTTGCCGTCCTTCTTCATGGCCGCCTCGAAGGCCCGCACCAGGTCCGGGCCCACGCCCTTGTCGTCGGCGCCGTAGTTGCCGAGGACGGGTGCCTTGATCGCGGCGACCGCGGCCGGGTCCGTGGGAGGAGTGCCGTAGTAGGCGACCACCGCCCGGAGCGCCGGCTCTTTGGTCGCGAAACGGAGCGCGTAGCCGCCCCCCATGCACCAGCCGATCACGCCGATCCGGTCCTTCTTCACGTCCGCGCGGGCCTCGAGGGTCGCGAAAGCGCCGTGCAGGTCGCGCAGGGCGCGGTCCTCCGGCATGCCCATCATGAACTGGTGCGCCTCCTCCTGCTTCGCGGTCACCTTGCCGTGATAGAGGTCGGGGGCGAGCGCGACGTAGCCCTCCTGGGCGAGCGCCCGAGCCTGGTCCTTGATCCAGTCGTCGAGCCCCCACCACTCCTGGATCACCACCAGGCCGGGAAAGGGCCCCGTCCCATCCGGCGTCACCAGGAAGCCGGACGCCGTGTCGTCACCGCTCTTGAAGGTCACCGTCTGCTCGGCGGCGGCCGCGAGCGACGCCGTCGCCCACACGGCCAGCGCCAACGTCAACACCTTCCTCATTCACTCACCTCTGTCGGCGGGAAGCGACGAGAGAGCCGCTCCCCGCGAGCGTTGTCATCACGCCCCCTTCACGGATTGCCGTCTTTGCGATCGCCTGTCCCCGAGCAGACCTGCCCGCTAGCGAACCGGCTCCGGCAGGGCCGACCGAGGCAGCGCATGCTTCTCGAGCTCGAGGCGGCGCCGCAGCAGGGCCGCGGCGATCACGAGCACCTCGAAGGCGACGAAGCCTCCCACGTACCAGTAGCCGCCCGATCCGAAGCCGTAGGAGTGGAGCCCGGTGCCGAGCACGAAGTTGACGCCGTACCAGGCCATCAGCACGAGCAGATAGCCGAGCAGCGAGCCGACCGCCATGCCGAAGTCCTTGATCCAGCCCACGAAGCGCGCGTGCAGGACCGCGAGATAGCCGAGGGTCGCGATCAGGGCCCAGGTCTCCTTGGGGTCCCAGCCCCAGAAGCGTCCCCACGAGTACGAGGCCCACACGCCACCCAGCATGGTGCCGACCGCCAGGAAGAGCGTTCCCAGCTGGAGCGCGCGGTACAGGAAGAGCGAGAGCGACTTGAGCAGCCCCGCTCTGCGCGGGGCGAAGAAGTAGAGGCCGAGGTTGAGGTGGCCCAGGGCCATCGCCAGGGTGAAGGCGGCGTAGCCGAGCATGATGGTGAGGACGTGGATGGTGAGCCACATGTTGTCACGCAGCACCGGGACCAGCGGCGAGATCGAGCCGTCGAAGATCGGCACGCTGTCCGCGATCAGGAGCGCGATGGTCGCGACCGCAGAGGCACAGACGGCGAAGAAGCGGGCCCGGTAGATCGCCTCGAAGATCAGGGCGAAGAGCATGCCGCCCCAGGAGACGAAGACGATCGTCTCGTACATGTTGGTCACCGGCGGCCGCCCGGCGATCAGGATGCGCAGCAGCATCCCGTACGAGACGAGGGCGAACCCCGACACGATCGCGACGAAGCCCGCCGCCGTGACGGCGCGCGAGGCGAGCGGGAAGCTGGAGAGGAGCAGGAGCAGGCCGGCGAGGTAGAGGATCCAGGCGATCCGGTACGGCTGGAGCGAGTTGTAGTGCAGCTCGAGAGCGAGCTGCCGCTGGCTCGGGTAGACGCCGGGCGCGGACTCCGCCAGGCGCCGGCCCAAGGCGGCGCCGGCCGCCTGGACGCCCGCACGGTCGCCCTCGCGATAGGCCGTCACCAGCGCCGCGACCAGCATCTCCAGCCGCTGCGCCTGGGGCACCCTGCCGGAGCTGAGGTCGGCGAGCGAGGACCAGGTCCCCCTGGGATCACCGGGCGTCGGCACGAGGTGGAGGGCCGAGCCCGAGATGACCCCGCTCACGGTCCGAAGCGTGTCGTAAAGGTTCGCCACCTCGCGGTCCACCGGACCCAGCGGCTGGTCTTTCTGGCTCTTCGCCCGCGCCGCGGCGAGGGCCTTGTCGAGGCCCGGACTGGCCAGCAGCTCGTTGAGGCTGAAGCGGTCCCGACCCGACGGCAGCCCGATCGCTCGGCGCAGATCGGCGTGCGTCACCTTGATGATGGGGCGGTCCCGCCACTCGTCCGGACGCGACAGCACCGCGAGCAGCCACTCCGCCGGCTCCAGGCCGTCCACGCGCTCGAGGCCGAAGGGCCGCGCGCCCTGCACGCGCTTCACCAGGTCCCGCGCGAAGGTGTCGAGCGGCTTGGTGCGCCCGCCGTCCTGGATGGCGAGGGCCTTGAAGGGCCCGATCTCAGGCCCCGCCAGGAGCGGGCTCGCCGTGCCGGCCAGCAGACAGATCAGAAGGGTTCGCTTCATACACGCTCTCCCGCGCCCGGCGGGCCGCCAGGGCCTGGGCCGCCTGGCGCCGCGCCAGGTACGGCTTGACGTAGAACATCCACACCACACCCGCGGCGACCAGAAAGACGCCCAGGTAGACGAGCGGGAGACCCGGCGCGCGAGCGACCGAGAAGATCGACATCATCGGGCTTCCCTCGACGAAGGAGGACTGGAAGAAGATGTACCCGCGGTAGTGGAGCGGGTGGTTCATCGAGATCAGGGTCTCGAAGCTGCCCCGCTCGGGGTCCTCGATGCGTACCGTGCTCTCGTAGGTCGCCGCCATCTGCGAGCCGGGGTACGGCTCGTCGTTGAAGTGGAGGAGCGTCACTCGGAAGGGCAGCGCCCGCAGGGGTGCCTGGTAGCCGACCATGACGTACCGCGAGCCGAGGCGCACCCCGCGCCGCTCGCCCCAGAGCACCCACTCGGGGTCGCTGCGCGCGGCACCGCTCTCGAGATGGACGCGCACGGCGGGCCGTCGCTGCTCCTCCTTGGCCGGCGGGGTCTCGGGCGCGACCGTGCGGACGAGCGCGGCCGACGGGATCAGGTGGTCGACGGTCACCCCCAAGCCCGGCCAGCCCGTGGGGATCGGCTGCCCCGCCTCGACGACCCCGGTACGCAGGACACCCCGGCCGTCGGCGGCGGCGAAGCGGATCTCGTCCCCGGGGCCGATCACCAGCGAGAGATGATTGGGCCCCTCGCCGCGCTCGAGCAGCCGGCGCGCCCCGTCCTCGTCGGCCGCGGAGCGGAAGTCGAACGCGACCATGCCGAGGTCGAGGCGGCTCCGCTGCGGGTCGTCGGGAACCAGCCAGGAGTCCTGGGTCGCCATGGGCGCCTGCACCAGGAGATGCAGGGCCGGCGAGCCAACCGGGGCCGGTCGGTAGCTCTCCCGCACCGAGACGTGCGGCTGGTAGGCGTCGGCCACCAGAACCAGGTCGGAGCCGGGGACCCGGTAGCGCTGCTCGTGCCCGGGACGCGGGGCGTGCTGCTCGAATACGACCGGAAAGCTGCCGCGCGCTCCGTTCGGCGCCGTCACCTGGAGGGCCTTCTCCAGCAGCATCACGCGGTTGGAGGTCTCGCCTTCGTAGAGGGGCATGTTGGAGTCGAGCCCACCGAAGAGCGAGAGCACCGATCCGAGCAGGATGGTGAGGATCCCCACGTGGGCTGTCAGGAAGCCGATGTGGTGCTTGGTCCAGGGGTAGCGGCTCACCATCACCGCGACCACGTTCGTCCCCAGCAGCGCCAGCAGGAAGGTGAACCAGGGCGTGTGGTAGATGTTCCGCTGGACGGCGGGCGTGCCGTTGCGTGCCTCGTAGAAGGTGGCGAAGGCGCAGACCGAGCCGAGCGTCACCATCGTCACGACCGCGAGGCGGAGCGAGGACAGAAAGGCCAGGGCTTGGCCTGCGACACTTTTGTGCTGCATCTCTCTAGGGCTGTTCGAACCATTCTAGGGGGGTGCTCGCGAGGGTGTCAACGAGCTCAGCATTGACGTGCCCGGCCGAGCATCTCTAGAATCGCCGAGACTTCCGCCTGCACGCGCGAAGTGCGAGGAGAGCACCCCATGCCCAGCCTGCGGCTCGTGCCCGTCTCCGGTCCCCCGATCGAGGTCGCGAAGGAGCAGAACGTGGTCGGGCGGGATCCGGGTTGCGACATCGTCGTGACCGACGGCTCGGTGTCGCGCCGCCATGCGCGTCTGGAGCTGCGCGGCTCCGAGTGGTGGGTGATCGACCAGGGCAGCGCGAACGGCACCTACCTCAACAGCGTCCGGGTCGCGGAGCAGGCGCTCAAGAGCGGTCAGGAGCTGCGCTTCGGCGCGCTCGCCTTCCAGGTGGACATCGCCGAGGACCCGGAAGCGACCGTGGCGACGCCCGTCCTCGACGAGAACGCCGAGGTGACCGTCCTCTCGGCGGCGCCGCCGCCGCCTGTCACTCCCCCGCCGGCCGCGGCTCCGCCGGCCGCCCCGCCCCCGGCCGCGAGGGTGCCCGCGGTGCCGGCTCCGCCATCGCCCGCTCCGCCGCGTGCTGCGGCGCCCCCGCCCGCCCCCCGACCTCCGGCGGCCCCCGTCAGCCCGCGCGCAGCCGCGCCGCCCATGCCGCCGCGCCCCACCTCGCGCAGGCCGAGCGCGCCGGTGCCGCAGATGCCGGCCGGCGCCGCAGCGGCCAAGAAAGGCCGCTCGCCGATCGTGTGGGTGGCGGTCGGCTGCTGCGGCTGCCTGCTGCTGGTCGCCGCCCTGATCGCGGTGATCGGCGGCGGCGCCTACGTCGCCTCCAAGGGGGCGGCGGACGCCGCCCATGCCTGGATCGCCGAGGTGCGGCAGGGAGGAGGCTCGGCCGGGGCGCCGTACCTCAGCAGCGGCTACTCGAGCCAGGTCTCGCAGGAAACGAACGCCGCGATCATCGCGGCGATCCAGCAGTCGACCGACGCCACTTTCCTGCAGCGCTCGATCGAGAACGATCGGGCGGTCCTGCGTGGAGTGCTGACCGGGGGCGGCTCGACCCAGCCGCTCACCGTCCACCTCGTCAAGGAGGACGGCGTCTGGAAGGTCGACTCTGTCGCTCTCGGGCCCGAGTGAGAGCGTCGGTGTCCGGGTGAGCGATCCCGCAGCCGAGCCGACCGAGATCCGTCACAAGCGCGCCGACCGGCGTGTTCTGGTGACCTGGAGCGACGGACACGAGTCCGTCTTCCCGCTCGACTACCTGCGCAGCTGGTGCCCGTGCGCCCTGTGCCAGGGGCACTCCGCCGAGTCGCGCTACCTGGACCTCCACGACCAGGAGCTCGTCCACCTGGAGGCCGTCGGCAACTACGCGGTTTCGTTCACCTGGCAGGACGGCCACAACACCGGCATCTACCCCTATCGGCTGCTGCGGGCGCTCTGCCCCTGCCCGGTCTGCGACGGACCGAAGGGCTAGCGACCCTGGTCCGAGACCGGCAGGGGCGGCGCCACCGCCTCGTGCCCTTCCGGCTCGAGGTGAACGACCACGTCCACGATCGCCGGATGGGTGGTGACCAGGGCGGCCTCGATCCGGTCGGCGATCCCGTGCGCGGTCGCCAGCGAGAGCTTCGGGTCGAGGTGAACGGTGAGGTCGACGTAGACGGCGTCGCCGCGGCCGCGGGTGCGTACGTCGTGCACCTTCAGGACGCCGGGTACCGCCGCTGCCAGCCGCTCGAGCGGCTCGGCCGCGATCGCCGCCCGGTCGGTGAGCACGTTGAAAGCGGCGAGCAGGATGCGTGAGGCCTGCCAGGCGATGATCCCGCCGATCGCGACCGCCACCACCGGGTCGGCCCAGACGAGGCCGAGCTTCGCGGCCACGAACGACGACACGACTCCCAGCGAGACGTAGAGGTCCGCTCGGGTGTGGGTGGCGTCGGCCGCCAGGAAGGCGCTCTTCAGGCGGCGGCCCTGGCGCGCCTCGTACCAGCTCACCAGCACGTTGACCGCGATGGTGGCGGCCATCACCGCCCAGTTGAGGAACCCGATCGTGGGCAAGGCCGGCTCGTCCCCGCGCCCGAGCGCCCCGGTGACGACCTCCCAGGCGAGCGCGAGCAGAGCGATCCCGATCAGACTGGTGGCGGCGGTCTCGAACTTGCGGTGGCCGTACGGGTGCGCACGATCAGGCGGGGCGAAGGCGAAGGCGGCGACGATCAGGCCGATCACGTTGTTCGAGCCGTCGACCAGGCTGTGATAGCCGTCGGCGACCATCGCCAGGCTGCCCGAAAGATGGCCGACGACGACCTTGCCGGCGCTCACGGCCAGGTTGAGGCCGAGCGTGATCCAGAGCACCCGGCGGACGCCGCGACTCTGGACGCCGGTGTCGATGCTCGCCATCAGCGAATCGCTCGAGCGCTCCCCTGGGCGGACCCTCGCTTCAGCGGCGCGGGGTCAGGCTTCCTGCTGGCGCGGCACCAGCCAGTCGAGGCTCTGGGCCAGGGACATCCCGGAGGTGTAGAGGAAGCCCCACTGGAACAGCGCGATGAAGGGAAGCGTGCCCACGAGGCCGTAGGTGAGCGCGTAGAGATTGACGAAGGTGAAGTAGCAGGCGAGCGCGAGCTCGGCGTAGGGAACCCAGCTCGACTTGCCCTTGTAGATCTTCGTCTTCCAGTCGTCGCCCGCGCCCTCGATCCGGTACTTGGGGGTGCGGGTGAACTCGGAGGCCTTGCCGAAGAGGCCTTCCAGGACCGCGATCGCGTTGTTGATGCTGATCCCGATCCCGATCGCGAGCACGGCCGGGATGTACTTGAGCTTCGACTTCCAGGTGTCGGGGAACTGCTCCCGCTGCGAGATCGCGTAGAAGGCGCAGACCGACGCGGTCGCGGCCAGGAAGATCGGCAGGTCGACCACGAACATCTCGGCCCAGCCCATGCTGTAGCGCAGCACCATGGCGGGGAACACGAGCGCCGAGAGCAGGAGCATCAGCGGGAAGGCGAGGTTCGCGGTGAGATGGAAGGTCGCCTCGACCTTCTCCCGCCAGGGCAGCTCCGAGGCGAGGATGCGCGGCAGCAGCTTCTTGCAGACCTGCACCGAGCCCTTGGCCCAGCGCTGCTGCTGCGTCTTGAAGGCGTTCATCTCGACCGGCAGCTCGGCGGGCGCCACCAGGTCGGGCAGGTAGACGAAGCGCCAGCCCCTCAGCTGCGCCCGGTAGCTGAGGTCGAGGTCCTCGGTGAGCGTGTCGTGCTGCCAGCCGCCCGCGTCCCCGATCACCTCGCGCCGCCAGATGCCGGCCGTGCCGTTGAAGTTGAAGAAGCGGCCGCCCCGGCTGCGCGCCCCGTGCTCCATGACGAAGTGCCCGTCGAGCATGATCGACTGCACCTCGGTCAGCAGCGAGTAGGAGCGGTTGATGTGGCCCCAGCGGGCCTGGACCATGCCGACCTGCGGGTCTTCGAAGTGGCCGAGCGTCTTCTCGAGGATGTCGGGCGGGGCGACGAAGTCGGCGTCGAAGATCAGGACGAACTCGCCGGTCGCCTGCCTCAGCCCAGCGTCGAGGGCGCCCGCCTTGTAGCCGGTCCGGTCGTCGCGGTGCAGGTAGTGAATGTCGAAGCCCTGCGCGCGGAAGCGCTCGACGACGCGGCGGGTGATGACGGTCGTCTCGTCGGTCGAGTCGTCGAGGACCTGGATCTCGAGCAGCGGCTTCGGATAGCGGATGGCGGCGACCGAGTCGAGCAGGCGCTCGATCACGTACAGCTCGTTGAAGATCGGCAGCTGGATCGTGACACGGGGCAGGCGTTCGGGCAGCGGCGCCGGGCGCGGCTTGCGGTCCTTGTGCTTGAAGTAGAGCCACACCATCAGGTAGCGGTGTGCCCCCATGATCGCGAGGATCACCAGGGTGAGGAAGTAGAGTCCCAGGACGCCGAACTCGAACGCGCTCATGACCGCCGTCGCCCCCGTCCGCTCGTAACGTCACCCGCGGGGAGACACGAGCCCGTCTCCCTTGACAACGTCCGAATCACCGGTGGATGATGCCGAGTTCGGAGTTGCGTCCCGTCTCAGACGATCGAGGCGCTCATGCCTCCCGGCACTCCGGAGAGTCTACTCAACCAATCGGCTGGATTCAATGGACCCCGTGAGCCTCAAGGAGCTGCTCGAAGCCGTCAAGGCCGGCCGCGTCTCGCCGGAGCAGGCAGTCGAGCGGCTGGCGACCCTGCCCTACGAGGACTTGGGGTTCGCCAAGGTCGACCACCATCGGGCCCTCCGCCGCGGCTTTCCCGAGACGGTGTACGGCGAGGGCAAGACGGCCGAACAGATCGAAGCGATCGTCGGGCGGATCGCGGCACGGGGCCAGCGCGCCCTCGTCACACGGACGACCGCCGAGATCGCGCAGCGTCTTGCCGCGTCGCGTCCAGACGTCCGCTTCCACGAGGCGGCCCGTTGCCTGACCGTCGATGCGGGGCAAAGGCCCGAGCTCCCCGGCTCGATCGCCATCGTCGCGGCGGGGACCTCCGATCTGCCGGTCGCCGAGGAGGCGGCCGTCGTCGCGGAGTTCCACGGCGCGCGAATCGAGCGCATCTACGACGTGGGCGTCGCGGGCCTCCACCGGCTGTTGGACCGGACCGATTCGATCCGGCGCGCTGACGTGGTGATCGTGGTGGCCGGAATGGAGGGCGCGCTGCCCTCCGTCGTCGCCGGCCTGGTCGACGCACCGGTCGTCGCGGTCCCGACCAGTGTCGGCTACGGGGCTTCTTTCCATGGACTTGCCGCCCTGCTCGCGATGCTGAGCTCGTGCGCCTCCGGCGTGGGTGTCGTCAATATCGACAACGGGTTCGGCGCCGCCCACCTCGCCTGCCTGATCCTCAGGGGGCGATCGGGCGCTGGCGGACGTCCGACCCTCAAGGACTGATCGAGACCACAGCCCCCGGCCGGGCGGGCCGGAAGCACATCTGCCTTGACAAAAGGGTTGATTCTTCTGATCTTTTAAGGGACTGTCCCGCCGTGTCCCACCCAAGCAACGCGCGGAAGGGCCTCGGCTGTGCGCGGAGAAGACCCCTGAAGGGGCAGATCGGAGCCGGCGGGAGAAGCAGAAAAGGTGGCCGGGGCTTGGTGTGTGAACGCTAACTCTTTCAGTGCATTGGAGTTCGATAGGATCCGGGCGCTGCTGCTGCAGCACGCCGGGTCTGCGGAGGGTGCTGCCCGCCTGACCGCCCTGCACCCCCTGGTGGAGGCGCCCGCCGTGCGTGCCGCCCTGGCGCGGACCACGGAGGCGGTCGCCCTCCTCCGAGCCCTCGGCCGGCAGCCGTACCATGACCTGCCCGATCCCGCGGAGGCCCTGCTCGTGGCGGGCATGAGGGGAGCGCACCTCGAGCCGCGGGCGCTCGCCGACGTCGCCTCGTTCATCGAGGGCGGCACGGAGGTCGCGCGGCGCGTCGCGCAGGTGGAGGGCGCGCCGGGGCTCTCCCGGCTCGCCTCCGAGGTGCGGGACACGAGCGAGGTGGCGGCGGCCGTCCGTCGCGCGCTCCTGCCCTCGGGCGAGGTCGCCGACGACGCGTCGCCGCGCCTCGGAGATCTGCGCCGGACGCTCCTCCGCCTCAAGGCCCAGCTCACGAGCGTCATGGAAGGCTACCTGCGCAGCCGCGACGCCGAGCGGCTTCTGCAGGACCGGATCATCACCACCCGCAACGACCGCTACGTGCTGCTGCTGAAGGCCGAGCAGAAGGGCCAGCTCCCGGGGATCGTCCACGGCAGCTCCGGCTCGGGCGCCAGCTTCTTCCTCGAGCCGCTGCCGGCCGTCGAGCTCAACAACGACATCGTGTCGCTCCAGGACGAGGAGCGCGCCGAGGTGCGACGCATCCTCGAGGCGCTGACCTCGCGGGTTGGCGAGCGCGCCGACGACGTCGCGCATCTCTCCTCGGTGATGGGCGAGTTGGACGCGGCGCAGGCGATGGCGCTGCTCGCGGTCGAGATGGACGCCCATCCCCCCGAGATCGTCGCCGAGCGCGACGGGATCGAGCTGCTCGACTCGCGCCATCCGCTGCTGATGCCGAAGGTCGCGGAGCGACTCGGCATCCACCGCGCCAAGGAGCCGGTGCCCGTCAGCCTGCGCGTGGGCGGCGAGACACCCGTGCTGGTGATCAGCGGCCCGAACACCGGCGGCAAGACGGTCGCCCTCAAGACGGTGGGTCTGTTCGCCCTCATGGCGCAGTGCGGGCTCCACGTCCCCGCCGCCCCCGGCAGCCGGCTGCCGGTGTTCCGGCGCGTCTACGCCGACATCGGCGACGAGCAGTCGATCGCGGAGAACCTCTCGACCTTCTCCTCGCACCTCGGCACGGTCGTGGAGATGACGCGGGACCTGACCAGGCCCACCCTGGTGCTGCTCGACGAGGTCGGCGCCGGGACCGACCCGACCGAGGGCGGTGCGCTCGGCGTCGCGATCGTCGAGCACTTCCGCGCCCAGGGCGCGATGGTGATCGCGACCACTCACCACGGCCTCATGAAGGCCTACGCCCTCTCGACGCCGGGTGTCGCCTGCGCGTCTTTCGGCTACCGGCCCGAGAGCTACGAGCCGACCTTCCGGCTGACGCTCGGCGCCCCGGGCCGCAGCCTCGCCCTCGAGATGGCGGAGCGTCTCGGGTTGCCGGCCTCGATCGTTACCGACGCGCGGGCGCGTCGGGACGACAAGGAGCGGCAGGCCGAGGCGCTGCTCGAGCGGCTGGAGCGGGAGAAGGCCGAGATCGAGCGCGAGCGGCAGCTGGTCGACACGATCAAGAACGAGGCCGAATGCGCGCGGGCGCGGGCGCTGGTCGTGGAACGCGAGATTCAGGCGCGCAAGCGCAAGGAGATCGAGGTGTTCGCCCGCGACCTCAGGCGCCGCGTCGAGGAGGCGGAGCGCAGGGCGGCCGAGCTGATCGGCGAGGCCGTCGCGAAGGTCGAGGCCGCCCAGAAGGCGGCGGCCCTGGCACCGCGGGCGCGCACCGAGGCGCTGCGGACGATCCGGGCGGCTCGTGACGAGCTACTGCGCGATCCCGAGCTCGCGATCCCGGAGGAGCGGGCGGAGCCGACGGCCCCGCTGGTGGTGGGGGGCCGCGTGCGCGTCACGGCCATGGGCGTCACGGGCGAGCTGCTGGCGCTCAAGGGCGAGGTCGCCGAGGTCGCCGTCGCCGGCAAACGTCTGCGCGTGCCCCGGGAGGAGCTGGTCGGCGGTTTCTCTTCCGACGCGGCCCGCGGACGCGGTCCGACCCGGGCAGCCGCTCCTTCCGCGAGCCCGACCGGCGGTGTGAGCCGTCCTGCCAAGGTCGTTCCCGCCGAGGTCAACCTGATCGGCCTCACGGTCGACGAGGCGCGCGAGCGGGTCGACAAGCTGCTGGACGACGCCGCGCTCTCCGACCGCCGCGAGATCCGGGTCATCCATGGCTTCGGCGCCGGGAAGCTCCGCAAGGCGGTCGCCCAGATGCTCGGGGGGCACCCTCTGGTCGCGTCGTGGCGGATGGGCGCGCCGAGCGAGGGCGGGGGCGGGGCGACCATCGTGGAGCTGAAGGAATAGGCGATGGCCTTCCCGGAGAGCTTCGTCGAGGAGGTGCGCCGCACGGCGGACATCGTGCGGGTGATCTCCGAGCAGGTCGCGCTCAAGCGGCTCGGGACCTCCTGGAAGGGGTTGTGTCCGTTCCACCAGGAGAAGACCCCTTCCTTCAACGTCCGGCCGGAGCCTCCGGTCTTCCACTGCTTCGGCTGCGGAGAGGGCGGCGACGTCTTCAAGTTCGTGATGCTGCGCGAGCGGGTGAGCTTCCCGGAGGCGGTCGAGATGCTCGCCCGACGCTACGGCGTGCCCGTGCCCGAAGGGCGCTTCGAGGTGGGCCCCGACCGCAAGGAGCGCGACGCGATGCTCGCGCTCATGGAGGCGGCGGCGCAGCACTTCACCCGGAGCTTCTGGGCCGCCCCGGGGACGAAGGCGCGCGAGTACCTGCTGGGGCGGGGCTTCCAGAAGACGACCCTGGAGCGGATCCGAGCCGGCGCGGCGCGTGACGCCTGGGACGATCTGCTGGGCGCGCTGCGCGCGAAGTTCCCGCCGCCTCTGCTCGCCAAGGCCGGGCTGGTGGTCGAGCGGCAGGGGAAGGAGGGTCACTACGACCGCTTCCGCAGCCGCGCGGTGTTCCCGATCCTCAACGAGTCCGGACAGGTGGTGGCCTTCGGCGCTCGCTCGCTCGACGGCAGCGAGCCCAAGTACCTGAACTCGCCCGAGACGCCCGTCTACTCGAAGAGCCGCGTCCTCTACGGGCTCTCCTGGGCGCGCGAGACGATCGTGCAGGAGAAGCGGGCGGTGCTGATGGAAGGCTACCTCGACGTCGCGCGCACGATCGAGCACGGTCTCACCGGCGCCGTCGCCACCTGTGGCACCGCGCTCACCAGCCAGCACGCGCGGCTCCTGCGCCGCTTCGCCGAGACGGTGGTGCTCAACTTCGACCAGGACGCCGCCGGCCAGAAGGCGGCGCGCAAGAGCCTGGAGATCCTGCTCGAGGAAGGCCTGCGGGTCCGCATCGTGGAGCTTCCCGAGGGGCACGACCCCGACACGTATCTCAAGGCCGAGGGGGCGGACCGCTACCGCGAGCGGCTCGAGGAGGCCCCCGAGGCCGCCGAGTGGCTGATGCGCCGGGCCGCGGAGACCCACGACCTCGGCTCGCCCTCGGGAAAGGCCGGGTTCTTCGCGGAGGTCCTGCCGGCGCTCGTGCGCACGGGCAACGCGGTCGAGCGCTCGGCCTGGCTCGCGCGGGTCGTGGAGCGGGGCGCCCTCGATCCGGGCGCCGCCCGCGAAGAGCTGCGGCGCGCGCTCAGCGGGCGCGCGAGGACGGACTCGCCCGTCGCCGAGGCGGCGGCCCGCCAGGCGCGGGCGGCCTCTCCGCGGGCTTCGGCCCTCCTGCCCGCGGAGAGGCTGCTGCTCGCGCTCGTGACCCAGGGCGCGGCCGGGATCGAAGCCGCCCTCGACACGCTCGAGGAAACGGACCTCGCCGGGCTGCGCGGAGGCGGGCTCCTGCGGGCGGCGCAGACGGTCGCCCGCCGCGAGCAGCGCCTGACGCTGGCGACGCTCGAGGACGAGCTCGAGGACGAGTCCGAACGGCGGCTGCTCTCGGAGATCGCCGTCGCGGGGGCGCCCAGCGAGGGTCTCACCCCCCAGGACTGCGTGCGCGAGCTGCGCACGCGCCCGATCGCGGCGCGCATGGAAGAAGTGCAGAGGCGGATCGGTATGGCGAGCGGGGAGGCGCTGGATGCGCTCCTCGTCGAAAAGGGCTCGCTCAAGAAGCGAATGGCGGAGCTCTAAGGCAAGGCATCGGGCAGGAAGCAAGGGGCAGGCGGAACGGCAATGGCGCTTTCGATCGAGGAAAAGTACGACGAGGTCCGGCAGCTCATCACGATGGGCAAGGAGAAGGGCTATCTCCTCTACGACGAGGTGAACGACCTGCTGCCGTCGGAGATCAGCTCGTCGGACGAGCTGGACGACATCTTCTCGATGTTCGGCTCGATGGGCATCGAGGTCGTCGACTCGGAGCAGAAGTTCCGCGAGAAGGCCGAGGAAGAAGGCGTCGAGCTGGATCTCACGCCGGGGGCCCTCGACAAGACGAACGACCCGGTCCGCATGTACCTGCGCGAGATGGGCACGGTGCCGCTGCTCACCCGCGAGGGCGAGGTGGAGATCGCCAAGCGGATCGAGCGCGGCAAGAACGCCATGCTGCGCGCGATCTCCCGCACCAACATGGCCGCCCAGGAGGTGGCCCGGCTGGGCGAGCGGTTGGGAGCCCGCGAGATCGGGGTGCGCGACGCGGTCATCTTCAACGAGGAGGAGGTCACCGAGGAGAAGCTCGAGGCCAAGATCAAGGAAACCCTCAAGCTGATCGGCAAGGCGAGCCAGGCCCACCAGGACTACCTCGCCTACCGCAAGCACTTCACGAAGCTCGAGCGGAAGTCGCGCGCCTACGTCAGGGGCAAGTGGCGGCTGGGCCGGATGCGGATCAAGATGTCGCTGGCGATCCGCCGGATCGAGTTCTCCGAGGCCTTCAAGCGCCGGCTGGTCGAGCGGATCCGCGAGGCCGTCGATCGGATCCGCGACGCCGAGGACCGGGTCGCGCGGCTCGAACAGAAACTCCGGCGGGACGTCTCGGACGAGTACAAGCGTCAGGTCCGGCAGATGGTCCGCGACCAGCGCGCGGTGCTCGAGCAGATCTCGGAGGAGTTCGACGCCCGCACCGAGGAGATCTACCGGACGCTCGCCACCGTGGTCACCGGCGAGGCGCAGGCCGAGCAGGCGAAGAAGGAGCTGGTCGAGGCGAACCTGCGCCTGGTGGTCTCGATCGCGAAGAAGTACACGAACCGCGGGCTGCAGTTCCTGGACCTGATCCAGGAAGGCAACATCGGCCTGATGAAGGCGGTCGACAAGTTCGAGTACAAGCGTGGCTACAAGTTCTCGACCTACGCCACCTGGTGGATCCGCCAGGCGATCACCCGCGCGATCGCCGACCAGGCCCGCACCATCCGCATCCCCGTGCACATGATCGAGACCATCAACAAGCTGATCCGCACCTCGCGCGCGCTCGTGCAGGAGCTGGGCCGGGAGCCGAGCTCGGAGGAGATCGCGAAGCGGATGGACATCCCGGTCTCCAAGGTGCGCAAGGTGCTGAAGATCGCGCAGGAGCCGATCTCGCTCGAGACCCCGATCGGGGAGGAGGAAGACTCGCATCTCGGGGACTTCATCGAGGACCGTTCCGCGGTCTCGCCCGCCGAGAACGTGATCAACCTCAACCTCAAGGAGCAGACCGACGCCCTCCTGAAGACGCTCACTCCGCGCGAGGAGCGCGTGATCAAGATGCGTTTCGGGATCGGCGACGGATCGGAGCACACGCTCGAGGAGGTCGGCCAGAGCTTCCAGGTGACGCGCGAGCGCATCCGGCAGATCGAGGCGAAGGCCCTGCGCAAGCTCCGCCACCCCAGCCGCAGCCGCAAGCTGAAGGCGTTCCTGGAGGGCAGCCGGATCTGACATCGGCCCGAGATCGCGTCGGCCCGCGCTGGCGGCACGGGCGGCGACATCCTCTGCGTCACGGCTCCGCCAAGGACCGCCGCGGTTCTGCTACGCTTCCCGGCGGGCCTGTAGTTCAGATGGTTAGAACGGCCGGCTCATAACCGGCTAGTCGAAGGTTCGAGTCCTTCCAGGCCCATTCCACGCGCCCGGTACCCGAGAGCGGCCGGCATCAGCGCCCGGGCGCCCGGGCCGGCGCTCAGCGCCCGGCGGGTGGCGGGGAGGCGCTCTCCCCGCTCGGAAGACCCGCGGCGATCGCCTTGCCGAGGAGAGCCCGGAGGCGCTCGAGCCGCTGCGGGGGCAGGGCCCGGGCGCCGCGAGCGAGGAGATCCACGACGGCGCGCTCGTCGGCGGCGAAGACGGCGCCGCTCGTGCGCGCGCGCTCGTAGCCGCGGACGTCGTCGCGCTCGATCGGGTTGAGCCCCCGGACGAGCTCCTCCCGCAGCGCATCCAGCTCGAGAGCCTCTTCGCGAGTGAGCGCCCTCCGGCCGCGGTCGGCGGCGTCTCCCGCCGCCTGGAAGACGTGGATCAGGTCGGGGGTCTCGTCGGAGCTGCGCGAGAGGACGAGCTGGATCGTCGCGGACGAGAGCTGCGGCAGCTGCTCGGCGCCTTCCTCCAGCAACCGCTGTCGCGCCTGGCCGATCCGCTCCGAGCGCACCTGCCGGTCGATGCGAGTGAGGGCCGCCTGCCCGACTTCGCCCGCTTTCGGGAACCAGCTGCGCCAGGTCATGGCGGCGAGAGCGCCGCCGCCCACGAGGAGCGCAAGCAGGACGACGCGCTTCGTCCAGAGCCAGGCCACGGAGACGAACGCCCGGAACCCTGGCCCCGCCTCGCCGTCGTCGCCGTCGTAGACCTCGCCCCACGTCTCCGGCTCAGGGACCTCGGCCAGACGGAGCGTGGGCAGCTCGCCGAGGGCGGGCGGCGGCTTCAGGGCCGGGGGCGCCGGCAGGAGCGGCAGGAGCGGACGGGGCTGCGGGGCGGGCGGGCGCGGCTCGACGGCGGGCGTCACGGGAAGGAGCGGCTTTGCTTCGGGCACTCGGGCCGGCTTGCGCGGAGCCGGAGCGATGCTGGCCAGCAGCTCACCGAGCGAGCGGGGTTCGTCGACGGGCGGAGGCCCCTCGCTCGCCGCCGCGGCCGCGATGCGCTGCGCTTCCTCTCGCCGCTTCGCTGCCTCGCGCCGAAGGGCGGCACGCCGCAGCCGTTGCTGCCGTTCGAAGCGGACCAGCGCATTCAGGAGGCGGCTCAGGAAGCCCCCGAAGGTCGCGAGGGCCTGGAAGAAGGCGACGTCCGCGGGGTCCCTGAGGGTCGAGAGCTCCTCCGCGCCGTCCGGATAGTCCGCGTCTTCCGGGGCGCGCGGGGTCGAGAGCGCGCCACCCTGCCAGACCGTCTCACGGTCCCGTTGCGCGTCCGCCTCGAGGGGCTTCAGCGGGATGACCGGGAAATCCTCTTCGTAGGCCTCCGTCGGTGCTCGATCAGGGGAGGCAAGGGGATCGGCGGCGACCACGAGGTTCGGTGTCTGCGCGGAGGCCGGGTCCTTCGCGAGGGGGACGACCTTCGTGAGCGGCTCCTCCTCGAGGGGCACCAGCGGGATCGGCGGTGCGCTGTCATCCGGTCGCGTCGTGGGACGCGGAACGGGCTTCCATGCGGGCGCCGTTGGCTCGGGCGTGCGTGCCTCGCGTTTGCGACGTGGCGCGGGCTTGGGCGGACGCTCGGCGGCGGGTTCGGCGGCCAGCACCTCCACCTGCGCGATCACGCGGCGCTCGACGATGACGGAGGGTGGAGCCACGGCCGGGGGCTCGACGGGGGCCGGGGGCTCGACGCCTGTGGAGACTGTGGATGGCGCCGGGGCAGAAGGCGGCGGTGTTGGTGGCGACGGCGTCCACGGCGGGCTCGAAGGCGGTGGGGGCGGCGGTGGCGGCGTCGGCGGTGGCGGCGTCGGCGGTGGCGGCGTCCAGTGCGGCGGGCTCGCGAGTGGCGTGCGCACGGGTGGCGGTGGCTCTGGCCGTGGCTCTGGCGGCGTCGGGGGCGGTGGCGTCGGAGGCTCGGCCATCGGAGGGCGCGCGCTGGGTGTCACGGGTGGCGGTGTCGGTGGCGGCGGGGTTGGCGTTGGCGCTTCGTCGCGCTCGCGCACCGGCTCTCCCTTGGGCGGCGGCGGGATGAGCGGAAGCTCCGCGCGTGTTCTCGCCGTCCGCCGAGGCGTCGCGCGCCGCTCCGCCGCCCGCTCCGCCACCTGCTCCGCCGCCAGGAACTCCCTCAGCGGAACCCGGAGCCTCGAGCCCTCGGGCTGCACCATCGCCTTGCGGTCCACGAGCCAGGTGCTCAGGCTGTCGTGGTCCACGAGAAGGATCGTGCCGTCGCCGAGATGCAGTTGGTAGCGCTGGGACAATGCCAACCTCCTACGGATCCCTCGTTGACATCGTCCGCGGTGTGCCGAACACGGACACTACCGCCGAGGGGCACGAACGTCAATGCCTTCGCTCGCCTCGCCTGGCTCCCCGAGACGGGAGGCCGGCAGCAGGTTCGAGGCCCGAGCCACGGCCGCGTGGAACGCCGCCGGCGCCCGCCTCCGGGCGGCCGGGGCGGCGGGTGCTAGAATGCGGGTCGATGAGACCTTCGGCAGTGCCGTCCGCATGAACGCCGACCTCGAGAAGCTCGTCCGCCTCCACCGTGTCGAGAGCGAGCTCAACCACTTCGAGAGCGAGCTCGGCCAGATCCCCGTCCAGCGCCAGGAGCTCGAGGCCCGCATCGCGCGCGACCGCTCGCGGCTCGACGACGCGAAGGCGGCGCTCGACACCTCGATCAAGGCCCGCAAACAGCACGAGTCGTCCGTGCAGGACCTCGAGGGCAAGCGCTCGAAGTACAAAGGCCAGCTGATGGAGGTCAAGACCAACAAGGAATACACGGCGATGCTCCACGAGATCGAGGGCGTCGAGCGGGAGATCCGCGCCCGCGAGGACCAGGTGCTCGAGGAGATGGAGAAGGCCGAGGCGATGGCCCAGGACGTGAAGCGCGAGGAGGCGGCCTACAAGCTGGTCGAGCAGACGGGGAAGAGCGAGGCGGCCGGGCTCTCCGCGAGGGAGAAGCAGCTCTCGGAACGAGTCGCGGTTCTGCGCCAGGAGCGCCAGCAGGTCGCTGCCTCGGTGCCGGAGGAGGCGCTCGCCCTCTACGAGCGGGTCGCCAAGCGCCGGCACACGGCCGTCGCGGAGGCGCGCGACGGCGTCTGCCAGACCTGCCACGTGAAGCTGCGCCCGCAGGTCTGGGTGGAGGTCCGGAAGAACGACACCCTCTATCAGTGCGAGTCGTGCAACCGCGTGCTCTTCTACGAGACGCCCGCGCCCACGGTCGTCGCCGAGCCGTGAGCGACGCGGCCGCGCTGCGCCTCCACGTGGACGGCGCCAGCCGGGGCAACCCGGGCGAGGCGGGCTTCGGGATCCAGGTGACGACCGTCGACGGGCAGCCGGTCGCGGCCCTCTACGGCTACCTGGGACACGCCACCAACAACGTCGCCGAGTACCAGGCCCTGCTCCACGCGCTGCGCTTCGCGCTCGACCGCGGCGCGCGGGAGGTCGAGGTCTTCTCGGACTCGGAGCTGCTGGTCCGCCAGCTCGGGGGCCGCTACCGCGTCAAGAACCCCGGCCTGCAGCCGCTCTTCCGCGAGGCGAACGGCCTGCTGGCGCGCTTCGCCCGCTCGCGGGTCGCGCACGTGCCCCGCGAACGCAATCGCGAGGCGGACGCGCTGGCCAACCGGGCCGTGGACGAGCGCGGCTGCAGCCCCGGCCTCAATCCGCCGCGAACCCCACGAAGCTGATCATCCTTCCCGCGCCCCGACCCTCGCGGCGGAACGAGTGGTAGCGGTCGCGTTGGCAGAAGGTGCAGGCGTCGACCTGGGACAGGTGGTGAGCGGCGAGCCCCGCCGCCAGCAGCTGCCGCGTGTTGGCGAGGCGCAGGTCGAGGTGGGGCCGGCCCCTCGGGCCCGGACGGAAGACGTGCTCCGCTTCGGAGCCGAAGGCCGCCCGCAGCTCCTCGCCCACCTCGTAGCAACAGGGCCCGATCGCCGGCCCGAGCGCGGCCAGAAGCTCTCCCGCGAGCGAACCGCCCGCCACCAGTGCCTCGATCGTACGCAGGGCGACTCCGGCGGCCGTCCCGCGCCAGCCCGCGTGCGCGGCGGCGACCGCCCGCCGGCGGGGATCGACGACGAGGATGGGCAGGCAGTCGGCGGTCTCGATCCCCAGGAGCAGCCCGGGGGCTGCGGCGAGCGAGGCGTCTGCCTCGGGCGTCCCCTCCCAGGGCGCCGTCACCACGCGCGCCCCGTGGACCTGCTTCAGCAGCAGCAGGCGGCCCGTCGGGGCCAGCGCGAGGGCGGCGCGCGCGCGAGTCTCCTGGCGGCCTTCCGGCGCGGCCGTCGGGGCGCGTTCCCCGAAGCCGTGGACGAGCCCCGGGACGGCGGTGAAGGCGGGCAGGGTCGCGAATCCGGGCGGCACCCTCGCATGGTAGCAAGCGCGCCCGTGAGACACGGTAGACTGTTCGGCAGGATGTCCACCGGTCCCCCGCACGGCGACGGCGTGCGAGCGAGCGCGCTGGAGCTGGTCGAGGTCGACGAGGTCGAGCGCCTGCTCGCCTCTGGAGACACCGCCGCCTTCAGCGCCTCCGAGCTGGACTTCGCCCGCGCCCGATCCGACCCGGCCCGCCGCCTGGCAGCCCGGCTGGCGGCCAAGCGGGCGGCGATCCGCCTGCTCGGGGCAGGACTGGTCCCGTCGGACTTCGAGGTCGCGCGCGAGGACGGCCCCCCGTCGCTCCGACTCTCGGCGCGGGCGCGGGAGCGTCTGGTGGTGCTGGGCGCGGCGCGCGTGCTGGTGAGCCTGACTCATGAGCGACGCCACGCGGCGGCTCTGGTGCTGCTCCTGGAGGACGCCTGACCCGGGTCGCGCTTCTCGCCCGGTCCGTGGCGGTGGTCGCGATCGCGGCCGCCGGCGGCCTCCTCTACCTCGCCTACGCGCCGGCGGGCGACGCCAGGCCGCATCCGTTCAACCACGATCGCAACGCCGTCTGGCTCGAGCACCGCTGGCTCGAGCGCCCGCACAGCGAGGCGCAGATGGAGGCGCTCTTCCTGCGCCTGCGGCGGCGTGGCGTCATCTACCTCTATCCGCACCTGATCCCCTTCGACCGGGAGGGCAACCTGCCGCCCCACGACCGCGACGAGATGCGGGCCTTCCTGACCGTGGCCCGCCGGGTCGCCCCCGAGCTGCGGCTGCTGCCCTGGGTCGGGGGCCTGCGCGCCGGCTACAGGCGGCAGCGGGTGGGTGTCCTGGAGCTGAGCGACCTCAACCAGCGGCAACGCATCGTCGCCGAGGTGCGTGGCCTGATGGACGAGGGGTTCGACGGGATCCACCTCGACGTGGAACCGGTGAACGACGGCAACGTGGAGTTCCTGGCGATGCTCCGCGCTCTGCGCCCGGCGCTGGGCGAGGGGCGTCTCCTCTCGGTCGCCGCCACCCGCCCCGCCCCGCTCGGCCTGCCGCCCGCGCCCAATTTCGCGTGGAGCCCCGAGTACTACGCGCGCGTCGCGCACCTGGTCGACC
Organism: uncultured Acidobacteriota bacterium; assembly: GCA_963732935.1. Lineage (GTDB taxonomy): Bacteria > Acidobacteriota > Vicinamibacteria > Fen-336 > Fen-336 > DATBSL01. Next base: position 548,963 of record CAVTBK010000001.1, read on the forward strand.
AGCTCGCGATCATGGCGTACGACACGGCGCTGCCGACGCCGGCCCTCTATCGGCGCTACGTCGAGTGGTCGGCCTCCTCCGTGGCGGGCGCGCTCTCCGCCTCCGGATCCGAGGCGCGCGTGCTGATGGGTGTCCCGACCTACGACAACTTCGGCTTCATGCACCGGGCCGGTGTCGAGACCCCGGAGAACGCGCTCCTCGGTATCGTGGCGGGCCTGCGGGGCCTGGGCGCGGGTGGCACCTTCGAGGGGGTCGCGATCTACGCCGACTGGACGACCGACGATGCCGACTGGGCCGTCTACGAGCGGCTCTGGCGCAACCACGGGCGCTAGGCACCGGAACTCCGGCTGAGCCTTCCGGCGCTCCCCCTTGAGCCGTCCGCGACTCCTTTTTCGCGTCTCTAGGTAGGGGGCGGCCTAAAGACCGCTCGACGCGGAAGGGGGAAGGCATGGAGTGGGTTCGTAGCAGGACGGCAGGCATCCTGGCCTGCGCCGGATTCGCCGCCGGGCTGCTGAGCGGACGGACGGCCGCGGCAGTCGACGTCGACGGGGCCGGCAACGTGGTGATCGTGCCGCTGGTGTTTTCGGGGTTCGAGCGCTCCTCGAGCGTCACCGTGACCAACGCCGGGGGCGGCCCGATCGACGTCACCGCGGACTATGTCGGGGCGGAGGGCACGCCGAAGGATGCGGCGGTGGTCGGGCCGATCTCCTGCGGGAGCCAGAGGCTCGACGGCGGGCAGAGTCGCAGCTTCCCGCTCGCGGACTGGTGTCCGCCGCTGGCCCCGGTGGACGTGGAGAACTTCGGCTACCTGAAGCTGACGTCGGATGGCGACGGCCGCATCAGCTTCTCCGCCACCAGCTCGATCAGGACCGCGAAAGGAACGGTCTCCGTCATTCCGGGGCAGCCCATAGGTGCCTTCGACCCGGGGAGGCGACCCCTCTCGATTCCGGGCGCGCCGTCGACCCTGCGGGTGATGGGGTTCGAGGACATGCACCACGTGGCCTGCTACTTCGGGTCGCTCGACGAGCCCACGGAGGTGGAGCTGTCGCTGCTCGACACCACCGGTCAGGTGATGGTCTCCGGCTTCAAGCTCAAGCTGGGCGCGGAACGCATGAAGCGCGTGCTTCCCTTCACCGCGTTCGGGCCGGTGCTGGACGCCCGCCTCGTCGTGGAGCCTTTGTCCGCACCCTCCCTGGTCGTCGCGAGCTGCGCCGAGGAGAGTCCGCTCGACGGCACCGTCGCCTACCTGCCGGCCCGGACCCCGGACCCTCTCGACGATTCGCGCCTCCACGTCGTGCTGGCAGACGCCGGCGTCCAGATGGGTCCCTACAGGGTCGGTGACCTCTGGACCCACAGGCTGGTCGGAGATCCGGCCAGCCGGAAGGTCACGCTCACCACCTACCTGCGCCCGGACGACCGGGTGTACTGCACTCTGAGAGTGCCACCCTACCCGGGCAGCTTCGATCCCAGCCCGTGGCTCGAGCTGCAGATGAGGGCTCCCGACGGGACCGTCGTGGCCGGGGGCAGCGGCGCCAAGGATACCGGCGTCTTCTCGACGGGTCATCGCGGACGCTACCGGGACGAACGCTGGCACCTGGACGTTTCCTTCGACGAGGCGGCAGGCCCCTGGCCGGGCAGCCAGCCGAAGGGAATCTGGGCGGTCGTCTGCGAGAGCGCCGCCGGCATGTCGTCGCTGCTCACGGTCGACGATCCGACGGCGACCGACGATTTCTGAGACCCGCGCAGGAGGAATGGAGACCGCCATGTCACACGCACGAATCGTCACGGCAGCGCTCGTCGCCGGCCTCGCGACCGCCGCCGCTCCCCCGTCCCGCGCCGCGAGCGCCGGGGACGCGGGTCCCTCCCTGGTCATCCCTCTCGTCCAGTACGACGGAGCGGCGGACAGCGACGTGTACGTCGAGAACCACGAGCAGCACGACGTCGAGGTCCAGCTGCGCTGGGTGGGCGAGCCGGCCAGCAGCACGCCCGGACTCCGCATCTGCCGCAACGAGATTCTCCTCGCCCGCCACCTCACCGGGCTCCGGCCCGTCAACTCCTGCTCGCTCTCCCACACCAACGAATTCGGGATGCTGGTGATCCTCGCTACCAAACCCTCGGGTCTGGCGCGACTGTCGGCCCGCGGGAACATCGCGGTCAAGGGCGGCGGAAAGGTGATGGTCGACGGCCTGCCCCTCGCGGACCTCGAGTCCACCGACGTCGTCCACGTGGTGGGCGGTCTGGCGTCCGATCCCTCGGGGAGCCTGTTCCCGCCGTCCACCACGGACTGCCTGTTCGGCACCTTCTTCGACGGGAGCGGTGTGGGTGGCGCGGTGGTGCGCTTCGGGCTCCGTGACTCGGACGGGCGGCCGCTGGGCAAGGACGTCCTCGCCGCCGCGAAACCGTTCTCGCTGACGCGCTTCTCCGACGTCTTCAAGCTGGTCGGCGCCCCTCCCGCTGCCTACGACGACGTCCGCGCCGTGTTCGCGCCGGGAGGCGGCGGCGACGCGGTGGTGGGCTATTGCCTGACGACGGCGCCGACTCCCCAGGGGGAGACACGGGCCTACGCGCTCGCGCGGGTGGACGAGCCCGAACAGGGAACGCGGCGGCGCATCATCAAGGTCGTTTCGACTCCCGAGGTGCTAGGGGGCCGGAGCTTCCGGCTCGATCCCTCCCTGAGCAAGGTTTCGCACGGGCTCTTCGTGCAGCACCCGGACCGCTTCCGATGCGCCGTGGCGTCGGCGAGCGGCGGTGGCGAGCTGGTCCTCACGATGGTCTCCCCCGACCATGTGTTCTTCGGGGGGCAGACCGCGTCGACGGGCTGGTTGGATACCGGCCCGCGCAGCCAGACGAACCGGGGCCAGGCGGGCCTGTGGGGCCTGGAGGTGTCCTGGGCCCCCGGCGCGACACGGAGCCGCCCCGTCGAGTACGTGATCTCGTGCGAGAGCGGCAACGGCGTGAGCCTGGCCGACCAGCTCGTGCGCGTGCCGTAGCCAAGGCGAGCGGAGGGCCGCCGGCGCGCAGGGCGCGTCGGCGGCTCTGCGCTAGGCCCCCGCCCCGCCCCGCCCGGCCATCCTCTCGTAGAAGGGCAGCTGTCTCAGCCCCCGCCACTTCTCGGGCAGGGCGTAGGCCGGGTTGGGCTGCTCCGCGCAAACGCCGCAGCGGATGCAGCCTTGCAGCTCCGGGCAGTGCGGGGAGAGGCGCCCCTGGCGGCTCCTCTCCAGCTCCTTCCAGAAGTAGGCCTTCTCCACCCCGTTGTCGACCAGGTCCCAGGGCAGCGTCTCGGCGAAGGCACGCTGCCGGAAGAGGTAGAAGGCGGGATCGAGACCCTTCTCGCGGAGCGCACGCTTGAGGGGCAGCTCCTCGAGGACGGCCAGCTCCAGCGCGTCGGCGACGCGCCGGTCGCCGAGCGCCAGCACCGACTGGGCCGCGCCGGTGCGCGCGCTCTTGCAGATCGCCTCCACGTTGGGCATGCGGGCGAAGGCCTTGCGCAGGTACTGAAGCTTGTGGTCCGTCTGCTTCGGGTCCTCCATCGGCAGCCACTGGAAGGGCGTGCCCGGCTTCGGCACGAAGGGGTTCACCGAGGGGTGGATGCGCCCGACCCGGCCGCGGCCGCGGGCGACGGCGAGCATCCGCTCGCGGATGGCGCTGGTCAGCTCCACGATCGCCTCGACGTCGGCGTGCTCTTCGTAGGGGAGCCCGACCATGTAGTAGAGCTTGAGGTTCTGGATGCCCTTCTCGAAGATCCAGCTGGCGCGGTCGAGGATCTCGGCATTGGTGAACTGCTTGTTCAGCACGCGGCGCATGCGATCGGAGCCGCACTCCGGTGCCAGGGTCAGGCCCTCGACGCCCGTGTCGACCAGCTTGAAGACGAACTCCGGCGTCAGGTCGTCGAGCCGCAGCGAGGCGACCGAGACCTGGTAGCCCATCCCCGCCAGGTCGTCGACGATGCCCTCGATCTCCGGGTGGTCGCAGACCGCCGTCGAGACGAGGCCGATCTTGCCCGTCGCCCGCCGCACCTCGCGCGCGCGGGCGACCAGCTCCGCCCGCGAGAAGCCGCGTACCGGGAGATAGTTGTACCCGGCCCAGCAGAAGCGGCACATGCAGGGGCAGCCGCGCGAGATCTCGACCAGGTACTTCATCGACATCTCGGTGTGGGGGGTGAGCACGATCGACTGCGGGAAGCCCATGGCCCCCGGCCAGCCGCGCTGGCGGCGGATTCTCCCGGGCCCGTCGTAGCGGGCCACCGTCCCGTCGCCGTGGTAGTGCACGTGGTACTGGGAGGGGAGATAGAAGCCGTCCCGCGGCTTGAGCTCGAGCATCCCCCGACGCGGATCGCTCGCGCCCATCAGGGCGTCCATCAGGCGGGGCACCAGCGCCTCGGCCTCGCCCACCGCCACCAGGTCCGCGAAAGGCGCGAGCGGCTCGGGGTTCAGGAAAGTGGCGGCCCCGCCCAGGATCACGAGCGGGTCGCGCGGGCCGCGGTCGCGGGCCCGCAACGGGATCCCCGCCAGCCGCAGCACGCGCAGCACGTGCAGGTAGTCGTTCTCGAAGGAGACCGAGAAGGCGATCGCGTCGAAGTCCCGAAGCGGCGTCCCGGTCTCGAAGCTCGGCAGCGGCCGGCCGGTCCGCAGCAGCTCGGCCGCGTCCTCGTCGTCGGGCAGGAAGGCGCGTTCGCAGACGACGTCGGGGGTCGCGTTCAGCAGCCGATAGACCGCCTGGAAGCCGAGGTTCGACATCCCGACGTAGTAGAGGTTCGGCCAGACGAGCGCCACCCGGAAAGAGCCGCGCCGCGGCACCTCTTCCAGCCACACCTCGTCCCGGCGCAGCCGTTCGTGACGTTCCTGCAGCTTGAGGGACAACTACCGCCACTATAGCAGTGGCAGCGTACGCTCACGGCCACCCAGGGGTACTGGGGGACGGCGCCGCCGGCGCGAGCGACCGCGCCCGACGAGCGATTTCGACCTAGTGTCACGCGGCCGAGTTGCCGGCCCCTCCTGGTTTGGCCGCGACCTTCAGGCGTTCCAGGTTGACGCTGCCCGGGATGAAGGCTTCCAGCCAGCCGCCGCACATGCAGCGGAAGCGTCTCGGCGCCTCGGTCTCCGCGCCCGGGTTCGCCGAAGCGCCCGAGATCAGGTACTCCCGCCCGCAGCTCGGGCAACTCGCTTCGCGTGTGAACGAGGCCACGCTACTCGCCCCCCAGGTCGCCCTTGAGGTCGCCGCCCTTGCGACGCAGGAAGGCGGGGACGTCGAGGTCGAAGCGGGCCCCGCCGCTGGCGGCCTTCGGGTTCGGCGTCTTGCGGTAGAAGTCGCCGCCCGCCGCGGCGGCCTTCGCCTGGGGCGTCGACTGGTAGTTGCTGAAGTCGACGGGCGTCGCGGTGGCCTTCTTGAAGCCGGTCGCGATCACGGTCACCTTCACGGCGTTGCCCATCTGCTCGTCGGTGACGATGCCGTAGATGACGTTGGCGTCGGGATCGGCCACCTTGGTGATGAGAGCCGTCGCCTCGGAGGCCTCGATCAGGGACAGGTCGGGGCCGCCGGTGATGTTGACGATGACGCCCTTGGCGCCCTCGATCGAGGAGTCTTCGAGCAGAGGATTCGAGATCGCGCGCTGGGCGGCCTCGGCAGCCCGGTTCTCGCCCTGGCCGATCCCGGTGCCCATCACCGCCTGGCCCATGCCGCGCATCACCGCCCGCACGTCGGCGAAGTCGAGGTTGATCTGGCCGGGCACGGTGATGATGTCGGAGATGCCCTGCACGGCCTGGCGCAGGACGTCGTCGGCCACCCGGAAGGCCTCGGTGACCGGCGTGTTGCGCGCCACGGAGTCGAGCAGCCGGTCGTTCGGGATCGCGATCACGGAGTCGACGCAGTCGCGCAGCGATGCGAGCCCGTCGTGGGCCTGCGCCATCCGTCGCTTGCCCTCGAGCGAGAAGGGCAGCGTCACGACGGCGACGCTCAGCACGTTGCCGCTCTCGCCTCCCAGCTGGCTGGCGATCGAGGCGACCACCGGTGCGGCACCGGTGCCGGTGCCACCCCCGAGGCCCGCCGTGATGAAGACCATGTCGGAGCCCTCGAGGGCGTCGCAGATCTTCTCGGTGTCCTCGACGGCGGCCTGGCGGCCGACGTCGGGGTTGGCGCCCGCGCCCAGGCCCTTGGTGAGCTTGGCGCCGATCTGGATCTTGACCGGCGCCCGGTTGGCGCGCAGCGCCTGCAGGTCGGTGTTGACGGCGATGAACTCGATCCCCTGCAGTCCCGAGGCGATCATGCGGCTGATCGCGTTTCCCCCGCCCCCACCCACGCCCACCACCTTGATGCGGGCGCCGCGGACCTCCTCGTCGGCGAACTGGATTCGGCCTGGACGGTCGATCTCTTTGGTCATGCTCGCTCAATCCCCTGGGAACTACCCGCCATGAAACCGCAGTGGAGGCAGATGCGCTTGGAGTCGTACTCGACGACGGTCGAGCCGCAGATGAGGCAGGGCAGCTCGCCGGCGCTGCGGACGAGAAAGGGCCCGCGACGGGCGCGGGTGACACGCGGGTCGGCGACGGGCAACGGCGGGAGCGCGACGCCCTCGACCTTCTTGTCCATCTCCCCTCCTCCTAGAAAAAGTCGCTCAACCAGCCAATCAAGCGCCCGGTGACCCGACCGAAGGTCCCCGTCGCCGCCTGCCGCGTGGCGCCGATGCCGCGTCCCACGCGGTTGCGGTAGCCGGACTGCACGAGACCCACCGCCGTCGAGTAGACGGGGCTCGCCACCACGTCCACGAGCCCGCCGATCCCGGCCGGGGTCCCGCGCCGCACCGGCATGTCGAAGATCTGTTCCGCGATCTCGGGGAGGCCCTCCAGGATCGCGCCTCCGCCGGTCAGCACGACGCCCGAGTTCAGGCTCCTCTCGAAGCCGGCGCGCCGGATCTCGGTCAGCACCAGCTGGCAGACCTCCTCGGCGCGCGCCTGCAGCACGTCGCCGAGGACCTGGCGGGCCATGATCCGGGGCTTGCGGCCGCCCACGCTCGGGACCTCGATCGAGTCCTCCTCGGGGATCATCGAGGTGAGCGCGCAGCCGTTCTTCTTCTTGATCTTCTCGGCCTCGTTGACGGGCGTCCGCAGGGCGACCGCCACGTCGTTGGTGAAGTGCTCGCCGCCGACCTGCAGGACCGCCGTGTGCCAGAGGGCGCCCTTCTCGAAGATGGCGAGGTCGGTGGTGCCGCCGCCCACGTCCACGATCGCGACGCCCAGCTCCTTCTCGTCCGGGGTCAGGCAGGTCTCGGCGGCGGCGATCTGGGTGAGCACGGTGTCGGCCACCTCGAGCCCGGCCCGGTTGACGCAGGTGACGGTGTTCTGGGTGGCGGTGGTCGAGCAGGTGATGACGTGGACGTTCACCTCCAGGCGGGTCCCGGTCATCCCGGTCGGGTCCCCGATCCCGTCCTGGTCGTCGACCACGAACTCCTGCGGGAGCACGTGCAGGATCTCGCGGTCGAGCGGGATCGAGACGGCCTTGGCGGCGTCGATCACCCGGCGCACGTCCTCCTTCTCGATCACCCGGTTCTTGCTGGAGACGGCGATCACGCCGCGCGAGTTGAAGCCCTTGATGTGGGTGCCGGCGACGCCGACGTAGGCCGAGCCGATCTCGACCCCGGCCATCAGCTCGGCCTCCTCGATCACGCGCTTGATCGCGTCGACGGTGGCCTCCAGGTTGATGACGACGCCCTTGCGGAGGCCTCGGGACTCGGTCTGGCCGATGCCGATCACGTCCAGGCGACCCTCGTCGGTGATCTCGGCGACGATCGCGCAGATCTTGTGGGTCCCGACGTCCAGGCCGACGATGTAGCGTTCCTTCTTCTTAGCCAGATGCGCCTCCTACTGTCTCTGCCGCGGCGCGGGCACGACGAACGCGACCCGGTCGCTGGTACCCAAGAGCGGCGCGCCCGCCTCGACGCTCGCCGGACGTGCGTGGCCGCCCCGGACCGGCGCCGGTCTCGGCACCTGGGCGCCGGGCGGGGAGATCGCGGCCTGCGCCGCGTCGGCGTCCCCGTGGGCCCCCTCCGCGGTCGGGGCCGGGCGCCTCGCGTAGATGCGCCCGCGATAGCGCAGGTCGAACAGCTGCGCGTCCGGCACGCGCTCGGCGAGCTCCCCGCGCAGGCTCAGGAAGGTGAGCAGGCGCTGGCGGTAGGGGGGATCGCCGAAGAGGAGCGTCTCTCCGGCCCCCCGCAGCACCACCCGCAGGTCGCCGGAGGGCTGGACGAAGACCTCCGAGACCTCGCTCCCCAGCTCCGCCAGGTCCGCGAGCAGCTGCGCGGCCCGCCGCGCGCGCTCGCGGCGGGATTCCTCCTCCACCCCCAGCAGCCCGCGCACGATCGGCAGGTCGAAGCTGCCCGTGCGCGGCCCGTAGATCTCGATCAACCCGCCGTCCGCGTCCATCAGGTAGAGGCGGTCGAGCTCCGCGAGCGCCAGCGGCACGCGCTCGTGGATCTCGATGCACAGCGTGTCCGGAAGCCGTCGGGTGACGATCGCCTCGGCGACCCAGGGCGAGGCGCGCAGGCGTTCGGTGAGGGCCGCGATGTCGAGGGTGAGCAGGTTCTCGCCGAGCGCGGGCCCGGTCAGCTCCCGCACCTCGCCCTCGGAGAGGAAGTGGTTGCCGTGCACCTCGACCTGGGCGACGCGCAGGCGCTCGCTCGCGAAGACGCGCTGCCAGCCCAGCCAGACGGAGATGAGGGCGACCAGCCCGATCGCGGCCGCCTGGAGGGCGAACAGGAGGCGCGCGGTCAGCCCTCGCCGGCGCGGGCGGGGCCGGCTTCGGGCGCGGCGGCGCAGGAACGGAGACTCCTCGAGCCCCGTGTCCAAGAGGACGTTCGCCAGGTCCTCGGGCGGCGGGCCGACCGGCAGTCCCCTGCGGGTCATGGCCGCGGCCTCCACACCTTCACCTCCAGCTGGAGGTCGAGGCCCGTCTCGGCGAGCACACGCTCGTGCACGAGCTCGAGCAGCCCCAGGACGTCCTCCGCCTTGGCGCCCCCCTCGTTCACCACGAAGTTGGCGTGCTTCGGGCTCACGACGGCCGCGCCACGGCGGGTCCCCTTGAGCCCCAGATCGTCGATCAGCCGGCCCGCCGACTTCTGTTCCGGGTTCTTGAAGACGCAGCCGGCGTTGCGGCCGCCGGGCTGGCTGAGGGCGCGCTGGCTCGCCAGCTCCCGGGTCTCCTCGCCCAGCAGCTCCGGGTCGTCGGCTCGCAGCTCGAAGCCGATCTCGGCGACCGCCGCGCCCTCGGGGATCGACGAGCCGCGGTAGTGGAAGCGCCAGCCCTCGGGCGGGCTCATCGGCTCGCCTCCGCCGTCGAAGACGACGACCTCGCGCATGACGTCGCTGATCGAGAAGCCGTAGGCCCCGGCGTTCATCACGGCCGCCCCGCCCAGCGAGCCCGGGATGCCGACCGCGCTCTCCAGCCCGCGCCAGCCTGCCCGGCAGCAGGCGACCGCGGTGCGGATCAGGTTCGCTCCGGCCTCGGCGCGGGTGTGCCCGTCCTCGCCGATGGCGATCGAACGCAGCCGCTCCGTGTTCACGACCAGCTCGTCGAGGCCCTCGTCGACGACCACCAGGTTCGAGCCCCCGCCGAGCACGCGGTGCGGCACCTCGAGCTCGGCGCGCAGGCGCAGGGTCCGGCGCAGCTCCTCGCTGCTGCGCGGGAAGGCCATCACCGCGGCCGGTCCGCCGACGCCCATGGTGGTGTGGCGCGAGAGGGGCTCTTCGCGGCGGTACGGGATCGCCGCTTCGTCGAGTGCCGCCGCCATTCGCGGGTCCATGTCAGGCACCCCGCCTCCGCAGCAGCTCCTCGCCGGCGGTCCAGACGCTGCCGGCGCCGAGCGTCAGCACGACGTCGCCCTCGCGCGTCTCCTCGGCCAGCCTCTCGGCGGCCGCCTTGAGGTCCCCCACCCACGCCACCTGCCGGTGGCCGCGCTCCCCGATCGCCTGGGCGAGCGCCTCGGCGGTGACGCCGGGGATCGGCTCCTCGGAGGCCGGGTAGATGTCGGTCAGGAGCAGGACGTCCGACTGGAGGAACGCCCGGCAGAACTCGTCCCAGAGGGCCTGCGTGCGCGTGTAGCGGTGCGGCTGGAAGAGCACCACCGTGCGGCGCGACCCCGCCCGGCGCCGCAGGGTGTCGAGGGTGGCGCGGATCTCGGTGGGATGGTGGCCGTAGTCGTCGATCACCAGGATCCCGCCCGCCTCGCCCCGCACCTGGAAGCGCCGGTCGACGCCCGTGAACGACTCCAGGGCGGCGCGGATCGCGGAGAACTCGATCTCGAGGTCGAGCCCAACCGCGACCGCGGCGAGCGCGTTCGCCACGTTGTGCGCGCCGGGCACGGCGAGGGTGATCGGGCCGAGCGAGCGGTCCTCGACCGCCACCGCGAAGCTCGAGCCCTTGGGCCCGAGCGCGACGTCTCGCGCGGAGACACGCGCCTGCGGGCTCAGGCCGTAGCTGATCACCCGTCGCTCGATGCGCGGCAGCACGTCCTGTACCGGCGGGTCGTCGAGGCAGAGGACGCAGGCGCCGTAGAAGGGGACCTTGTTCAGGAAGCCGGTGAAGGCGTCCTGGACGTCGGCGAGGTCGCGATAGGTGTCGAGGTGCTCGCGGTCGATGTTGGTGACGACCGCGATCGTGGGCGTGAGCTTCAGGAAGGAGCGGTCCGACTCGTCCGCCTCGGCGACCATGAAGTCGCCCTTGCCGAGCCGCGCCCCCGATCCCAGCACGCCCAGCCGCCCGCCCACGACCACGGTCGGGTCGAGCCCGCCGCGGTCGAGCACCAGGGCCACCATCGAGGTGGTCGTGGTCTTGCCATGGCTGCCGGCGATCGCGACCCCGTACTTGAGGCGCATCAGCTCGGCGAGCATCTCGGCCCGCGGGATGACCGGGATCCCGCGGCGGCGGGCCTCGACCACTTCGGGGTTGTCGCGGCGCACCGCGGTCGAGGTGACCACCACGTGCGCCTCGGCGACGTTCTCGGCCGCGTGACCCTCGGCGACGCGGGCGCCGCGCGCGACCAGCCGCTCGGTGAGCGGCGAGCGCCGGAGGTCCGAGCCGCTCACCCGGTAGCCGAGGTTCAGCAGCACCTCGGCGATCCCGCTCATGCCGGAGCCGCCGATCCCGACGAAGTGCACGTGCTGGTACTTCCTAAACACGTGTCCCCTCCGTCCCCAGCAGGAGGTCCGCGACGCGAGCCGCCGCGTCGGGGCGACCCAGGCGCCGCGCCGCCCCTTCCATCTCGGTGAGCTCCGCCGGGTGATCGACGAGCGCTCGCAGGGCCTGCGCCAGCGAGCTGCCGTCGAGGCCCGGCTCCTCCAGCATGCGCGCCGCGCCGGCGGCGGCCAGGGCGCGCGCGTTGGTCCTCTGGTGGTCGTCGGCGGAGCGGGCGAAGGGCACCAGGATCGCGGCCTTGCCGGCGGCGGTCAGCTCGGCGCAGGTGGTGGCGCCGCTCCTGGCCAGGACCAGGTCCGCCTCGGCGAAGCGGCGCTCCATGTCGTCGAGGAAGGCGACCACCTCCCCTTCGCGCCCCGCCGCCTGATAGGCGCTCGCGACCTCGTCCCGCATCGCCGGGCCCGTCTGGTGCACGATGCGCAGCTCGGCCGGTGGAGGCAGCAGCGGCAGCGCCGCGAGCAGCGCCCGGTTGAGGACCCGCGAGCCCTGGCTGCCGCCGAAGGCGAGCAGGCTGAGCGGGCGCGCGTGGGTCTTCGGAGCGAGGGTGGCGAAGCCGCCCCGGACCGGGTTTCCGGTGAGGACGCCCTTGGCGCCGAAGCGGACGCGCGCCTCGTCGTAGGCGCAGGCCGCGGCGCGCACGAACGGGCGCAGCACGTTGTTGGTGAAGCCGGGCTTCGCGTTCGGCTCCAGGACGACCGTGCGCACTCCGAGCAGAGCCGCCATCAGCACCACCGGCCCGCCGGCGTAGCCGCCGATCCCGAGCACCGCCCGGGGGCGCAGCCGCAGGACGAGCAGGGCCGAGCGCAGCAGCCCCCAGGGCAGAGCGGCGAGCCCGAGCAGCAGCCTCGCGACGCCGACGGCGTTGAGCGGCAGGATCGGCAGCAGCTCCAGGGCGTAGCCGGCCTTCGGCACCAGGCGCGTCTCCAGGCCCTTCCTGGTCCCGGCGAAGACGACCCGGGTCGCGGGGTCGCGCCGGACGAGCTCGTCGGCGACGGCGATGCCCGGGAAGAGGTGCCCTCCCGTGCCGCCGGCCGCGATCAGGATGGTGGCTGCCATCGCTTCCTAGTCCCCGTGCTGCGAGATGTTCGCCACCAGGCCGATGCCGACCAGGGCGAAGACGAGCGAAGAGCCGCCCGCGCTGATGAAGGGCAGCGGGATCCCCTTGGTGGGAAGCAGGCCCAGAGTGACGGAGATGTTGATGAGCGCCTGGAACACGATCGAGAGGGTGACGCCGGTGGCGACGAAGCGCCCGAGCACGTCGGGTGCCGCCCAGGCCGCGTGCAGCCCGCGCCACAGGATCACGACGAAGGCGAGCACGATCGCGAGCGCGCCGATCATCCCCGCCTCCTCGCCGATCACGGCGAAGATGAAGTCGCTGTAGGGATAGGGCAGGAAGAAGAGTTTCTGCCGGCCCTCGCCGATGCCGACGCCGCTCACCCCGCCCGTGCCGACCGCGATCAGGCTCTGGATCACCTGATAGCCCGCACCCTGGGGGTCGGACCAGGGATCGAAGAAGGTGGTGAGCCGACGGCTGCGCCAGGGGGTCGACGCGATCGCGGCGTAGAGGACGGTGAGGCACGGGATCCCGAGCGCCAGGAAGTAGCGCAGGCGCACGCCCGCCACGAAGAGCATCACGGCGCCGGTCAGGACCAGGCAGAAGGCGGTCCCGAGATCGGGCTGGATCAGGACCAGGAAGCCGAGCCAGCCGAGCAGCAGCAGGGCCGGGAAGAGGAGCGCGAAGTCGTTCACGCGCTCGAGGCGCCGCTCGATGTGGTACGCGAGGAAGATGATGATCGAGAGCTTGGCGAGCTCGGCGGGCTGGAAGGAGAGCGCCCCCAGGCGGATCCAGCGATGGGTCTCGTTCACGGGTCGCAGGAAGAGCACCACGATCAGGAGGAGCGTCGAGAAGCCGAGCAGGCCGTAGACGACGCCCGGGCGGCGGAGCAGGCGGTAGTCGAGCCGCAGCGCCACCACCAGGCCGCCGATGCCGATGATGCCCCAGAGCGCCTGCTTGACCAGGAAGTAGTAGGGGCTGCCGTGACGGTCCTGCGCGAGGACCGAGGAGGCGCTCCAGACCATCACCATCCCGAAGCCCATGAGAGCGATGGTGGCCGCGAGCAGCGTGTAGTCCGGGCTGAGGCGCCTAGCCACGGGTCCCTCCCGGCGGCGCGCCCGAGGCCTCGACCCGCTCCCGCAGGCGTCGCAGCTCCGCCTTGAAGGCCCGCCCGCGGTCGGCGTAGTCGGTGAACATGTCGAAGGAGGAGCAGGCCGGCGCCAGCAGCACCACGTCGCCCGGCCGGGCCTGCGCGTGCGCCCGCTCGACGGCCACGGCCAGCGAGTCGCAGCGCTCGACCTCGACGACCGGCGCCAGCGCGGCGGCGATCCGTTCCTGCGCCGCGCCGATCGCGAGCACGCGGCGGCCGTGCTTGCCCAGGGCCGGCGCCAGATCGGCGAAGTCCCCGCCCTTGTAGCGCCCGCCCATGATCACCAGCACCGGACCGACGAAGGCGTCGATGCTGCGGCGCGCCGCGGCCACGTTGGTGGCCTTGGAGTCGTTGTAGTAGGTGACGCCGTCGAGGGTCATCACCTGCTCGAGCACGTGCTCGACCCCGCGGAAGCCGCGCACGGCGCTGGCGATCGCCTCGCCCGGGGCGCCCAGCAGGCGCGCGGCCACCGCCGCGACCAGGAGGTCGCCGGCCAGGTGGGCGCCGGGCAGCACCACCTCGTCCCGGTGGAAGAGCACCTCCTCGCGACCGGCGAGCCGCAGGCGCGCGATCCCCGCCGCGAAGCAGGCCCCGTCGCCGGTGCCGAGCGGCTCCCCGGTCGTGCGCACCAGGAGCTTGCGCGAGGCGGCGCGGCGCGCGGCCTGCAACACGATCGCGTCGTCGGCGTTGACCACCGCCCAGTCCTCGGCCGTCTGGTTCTCGAAGACGCGCGCCTTGGCCGCCACGTAAGCGTCGAGCGAGGGGTGGCGGTCGAGGTGGTCGGGCGAGAGGTTCAGCCAGACGGCGAGCTGCGGATGGAAACGCACGATGCCTTCCAGCTGGAAGCTGGAGACCTCGACCGCGAAGACGGTGTCGGCCGTCGATCCCTCCACGAGACCCACCAGCGGGGTGCCGATGTTGCCGCCGACGCGGGTGTCGATGCCCGCCTCGGTGAGCATCGCCCCGAGCGCGCTGGTCGTGGTGGTCTTGCCTTTGGTCCCCGTGACCGCGGCCACCCGGCCCTGCAGGTGCCGGTAGGCGAGCTCGATCTCCGCGATCACCGGGACCCCCGCCTGCCGCGCGGCCTCGAGCTCGGGCAGCTCCCAGGGCACGCCCGGCGAGACGACCACCAGTGAAGCGCCGGTGAAGGTCTCGTCGCGGTGCGGTCCCAGCTCCAGCCGGACGCCCAGCTGGGAGAGGGCGAGCGCCTCCGGCGACAGCTCCGCTTCCGTCTTGCGGTCCGCCGCGACCACGGGAGCGCCCTGGCGCACCAGGAACTCCGCCGCGGCGACGCCGGAGCGCGCCAGGCCGATCACGACGACGGGACGATCCGGGTGGCTGCTCATCGGAGCTTCAGGGTCATGAGGGTGAAGAGGGCGAAGATGAAGCCGACGATCCAGAAGCGGATGATGATCTGCGGCTCCTTCCAGCCCACCAGCTCGAAGTGGTGGTGCAAGGGCGACATGCGGAAGACGCGCCGGCCGGTCAGACGGAAGGAAGCGACCTGGATCATCACGGAGAAGGCTTCCACCATGAACAGCCCCCCCACGAAGAACAGGGCCAGCTCCTGCTTGATCAGGATGGCGACCGTGCCGAGCGCGCCCCCGAGTGCCAGGCTTCCCACGTCTCCCATGAAGACCTGGGCCGGGTAGCAGTTCCACCACAGGAAGCCCATCGAGGCCCCGACCATCGCCCCGCAGAAGACGGTCAGCTCGCCCGCGTGCGGCCGGTAGAGCAGGTCGAGGTAGGTCGAGAAGCGCGCGTGTCCCGAGACGTAGGCGAGCACGGTGAAGGCCGCCGCCGCGATCAGGGTGGCTCCGATCGCGAGGCCGTCGAGGCCGTCGGTCAGGTTGACGGCGTTGCTCGCCAGCGCCAGCAGCAGCACCGCGAAGACGATGTAGAGCAGGCCCAGGTCGGGCACGATCTGCTTGAAGAACGGGAAGACGAGGCGCGTCGAGTACTCGCGGGGATCGACCCGGTGGGCGAGCAGGTAGACGGTGGTGCCGACGGCGAGGCCCACCACGAACTGGGCGAGGAGCTTGACGCGGGCGGTGAGGCCCAGGCTGCGCTTCTTCACCACCTTGATGTAGTCGTCCGCGAAGCCGATCGCGCCGAAGGCGAGCGTCGAGAGGCTGACGATCCAGATGTTGAGGTTGGTGAGGTCCGCCCAGAGCAGGGTCGGCACCAGGATCCCGACCAGGATCAGCACCCCGCCCATGGTGGGCGTGCCGGCCTTCGCCTTGTGGGTCTGGGGACCCTCGTCGCGGATGTGCTGCCCGACCTGCAGGCGCCGCAGACGTTCGATCATCCAGGGACCGAGCGCGAGCACCAGGAAGAGGGCGGTCAGGCTGGCGACGGCGGTGCGGAAGGTGATGTAGCGGGTGACGTTGAGGGCCGACAGCTCGCCGCGCAGGGAGTAGAGGAGGTAGTAGAGCATGGCTCAGCCCTCCTTTCTCCGGAAGCGCTCCGCCAGCGCGTCGACGACGGCCTCGAGCGCGACACCGCGGGAGGCCTTCACGAGCAGCGTGTCGCCGGGGCGCACCAGGGCGGGCACCTCGGAGGCGGCCTCGCGCGCGTCCGAGAACTGGTGGAGCGCCGCCAGCGGGACGCCCGCCTCACGCGCGCCGGCGAGGATCTCCTGCGCCAGCGGCCCCACGCAGACGACGACGTCGACGCGACCGCCCAGGGCCCTCCCGCGCTCGCGGTGCAGCGCCTTTCCAGTCGGTCCCAGCTCGAGCATGTCGCCGAGCACCGCCACGCGCCGCCGGCCCGGCAGCGAGCCGAGGGTCAGGATCGCCGCCTCGAGCGCCGCCGGCGAGGAGTTGTAGCAGTCGTCGAGTACCAGGACGTCCTCGCCCAGCGGCAGCAGCTCGCCGCGGTGGCGGGCCGGGCCGAGCGCGCGGGCCGCCTCGGCCACCGCCGCCGCCGGGATCCCGAGCACGTGCGCGACGGCCGCCGCCGCCAGGAAGTCCTCCACGAAGTGGGCGCCCGCCAGGGGAAGCCGGACCTCCGCCGTCTCGCCGCCCAGATGCAGGGTGAGCGCCATCCCGGAGCCGTTCTGGTGCTCGTCGGCGGCCGAGACCAGGCAGCCCTCGCTCCGGCCGAACCAGACGACACGGCGCGAGAAGCGCTCGCCGATCCGGCGCAGGCGGAGGTCGTCGCCGTTCAGGACGGCGGTGCCGCGCAGGGCGAGTCCCTCCAGGATCTCGGCCTTGGCGTTGGCGATCGCGTCGAGGGAGGGGAAGAACTCGAGGTGGACCGGGGCGATGCGGGTGATGACCGCGACGTCGGGTCGCGCCAGCGACGCGAGCGCGCGGATCTCCCCGGCGGCCGACATGCCCAGCTCGAGGACGGCCGCGGTGTGCTCGGGGACGAGCCGTAGGAGCGTCAGGGGCAGACCGTACTGGTTGTTGAGGTTGCCCTCGGTCTTCAGCACCGGCCCGCGGGTGGCGAGCAGCGCCGCCGTCATCTCCTTGGTGGTCGTCTTGCCGACCGAGCCCGTGACCGCCACCACCGGGAGCGTCGCCTTCCGGCGCACGTCGGCGGCCAGCTCCGTCAGCGCCCGGGTCGTGTCGGCCACGCGGATGAGGGGAAGGCCGGCGGGCGCCTCCGCTTCGCGCGCGACGACCGCCGCCCGCGCTCCCCGCTCCGCTGCCTGGGCGAGGAAGTCGTGCCCGTCGCGGTGCCGGCCCTGGATCGCGAAGAAGAGCGCGCCGGGCGCGAGCGTGCGCGAGTCGATCGAGACCCCGGCGAAGGCGAGCGCCGGGGCGGGCGAGGCGAGGACGCCGCCCGTGGCCGCGAGCAGCTGAGCCAGGGTGAAGGGTGTCTCAGCCACGGGTTCCCCGTCCCTTGCCGGAGACCACCCGGGTCAGGATCTCGCGCACGACCTGACGGTCGTCGAAGGGCACGCTGCGGTCGCGCAGCACCTGGACGGCCTCGTGTCCCTTGCCCGCGATCACCACCACGACGCCGGGGGCACCCATCCCCAGGGCGCGCGCGATCGCCTCGCGCCGGTCCGGGACGACCAGCGTGTCGCCCGCGCGGCTCGCGGGGATGCCGCGCCGGATCTCGTCCAGGATCGCCTCGGGCGGCTCGCTGCGCGGGTTGTCCGAGGTGAGCACCACCACGTCCGAGAGGCGCGAGGCCACCGCTCCCATGAGCGGACGCTTGCTGCGGTCGCGGTCGCCGCCGCAGCCGAAGACCGTGATCAGGCGCGTCGGCTGCAGGTCGCGCACGGTCTCGAGCAGGTTCTTGAGCCCGTCGTCGGTGTGCGCGTAGTCGACCAGCACCGTGAAGGCCTGCCCGGCCTGGACCCGCTCGGCGCGTCCGGGAACGCCGGCGAGCGAGCTGATCCCGCGGCGCGCCGTCTCGGGCGGCAGACCGAGCGCCAGGGCAGTCCCGAGCGCCGCGAGCGTATTCTTGACGTTGAAGCGGCCGACCAGAGGCGTCTCGATCTCGATCGGGCCGAGCGGGGTCCGGGCCCGGAAGCGCGCGCCTTCGAGCGAGAGGCGCACGTCCTCGGCGAAGAGGTCGGCGCCCGGTTTCTCGAGCGAGTAGGTCCAGACCGGGGCGCGGCTCGCCTTCACCACCTGCGCGGCGCGGTCGTCGTCGAGGTTCACGATCGCGCGCCCGTCCTTCTTCAGCAGCGAGTCGAACAGGATCCGCTTGGCGAGGAAGTAGGAGTCGACGTCGCCGTGGAAGTCCAGGTGGTCGCGGGTGAGGTTGGTGAAGACGGCGACCTGGAACTGGAGGCCGTGGACCCGCTTGAGCGCCAGGGAGTGCGAGGAGACCTCGAGCACGGCGCGCCGGCAGCCGGCGTCGACCATCTCGCGGAAGAGCTCCTGGAGGTCCGAGGACTCGGGCGTCGTGCGCGAGGCCTCGGCCACCCGGTCGCCCACGCGGTACTCGACCGTGCCGACCATGCCGCACTTCTCGCCCGCGGCGCGGACGGCCGCGTCGACCAGGTAGGCGGTCGTGGTCTTGCCGTTCGTCCCCGTGATGCCGACCAGCTCGAGCGAGCGGCCCGGGTCGCCGAGCGCCGCGGCCGAGAGGAGAGCCAGCGCCTCGCGCGCGTCGGGCACCTGCAGCCAGGCCCCCTCGCCACGCGGCGGCTGCTCGGAGCAGACGGCGACCGCGCCCTTCTTGCGGGCCGCGTCGACGAAGCGGTTGCCGTCGGTGGCGAGGCCGTGGATGGCCACGAAGAGGGCGCCGGGCCCGAGGCGGCGCGAGTCGTGGCTGACCTCCGCGATCTCGAGGGCGGGGTCGCCGGCGAGCTGCCCCTCCGGCAGGCGTTCGACGAGCTCGGAGAGCCTCACGAGGGTCCCCTCCCGAGCTTGAGCAGGCAGGTGTTGCCCGGTTCGATCTCGGCGCCCGGCTGCGGGCTCTGGGCGATCACGCGGCCCGAGCCCGAAAGCTCGACCACCAGTCCCCGGCGGGCGGCCGTGATGGCCGCTTCGCGGGCCGAGCGCCCGCGCAGGTCCGGCATCATCCAGGGCTCGCCCGCCTCCTCCTGCGGGACCGGCTGCGGCGCCGCCTGCGGGCGGTACGCCGCCGGCACCAGGTTCTCCGGCCTCGCGACCACGGCCCGCAGGACCCGGGTGGCGTCGTCCGGCGGCACGGCCAGCACGCGCAGGGCGCCCTCGGCGACCCGCGCGAAGAGGGGCGCCGCGACGTCGCCGCCCTGATTGGCGACCCCGCGCGGGGTGTCGAGCGAGGCGAGCACCACGATCGCCGGACGCGAGGCCGGCGTGAAGCCCACGAAGGAGGCGACGTGGTCCTCCATGGAATAGCGGCCGGTGGCGTCGATCTTCTGCGCGGTGCCGGTCTTGCCCGCCACCACGTAGCCGGGGATGGCGGCACGGCGGCCGGTGCCGGCGGTGACGACGCCGCGCAGGATCTCGGTGAGCGTGTCGACCGTCTCGGGCTCGAGCACGCGCCGCACCACGAGGGGTTTCGTCTCGTGCAGCACGTGGCCCTGGGCATCCTCGACCCGCCGCACCAGGATCGGCCTCATCAGGTAGCCGCCGTTGGCGACCGCGGCCGCCGCCATCGTGATCTGCAGGCCCGTCACCCCGATCTCCTGGCCGAAGGACATCGAGGGCAGCGACAGGGCGCTCCACCTCTCGATCGGGCGCAGCAGACCCGCCGACTCGCCGGGCAGGTCGACGCCGGTCGGCGCCCCGAAACCGAAGGCGTGGACGTAGCGCGCGAAGTTGGCGCGGCCGAGCCGCTGCGCGACACGGATCATCCCGACGTCGCTCGACTTCTGGACCGCCTGCCGGAAGGTCAGCAGGTCGAAGATCGCGTGGTCGTTGATCACGGTCGAGCCGATCTCGATGCGGCCGTGCCCGCAGTCGAGCGTCTCGTCGACCCCGACCACCTTCTCCTGGATCGCCGCGGCCGCGGTCACGATCTTGAAGATGCTGCCGGGCTCGAAGACGTCCGAGACGGCGCGGTTGCGCCAGCGCGAGCTGGGGTAGGCGGAGTAGCGGTTCGGGTTGAAGGTCGGGCGCCCCGCCATCGCCAGCACCTCGCCCGAGAACGGCTCGACCACGATCACCATCCCGGCGGCCGCCTGGGTCTCGGCCATCGAGCTGTCGAGCTCCCGCTCGGCGATGTGCTGGACCGCCTCGTCGAGCGCCAGCACGACGGTGGCGCCCTCGGTCGAGGGCCGTTCGGTCTGGGCCACCGGGCGGCGCCGCGCGTCCGTGTGGACGACGATCTTGGCGGCGCGGCCGCGGATCTGCTTCTCGAACGCGTACTCGACGCCGCTCATCCCCGCGTTGTCGAGGCCGACGTAGCCGAGCACGTGCGCGGCCAGCTCACGCTGCGGGTAGTAGCGCCGGTGCTCGGAGACGAAGCCGATCCCGTCCAGCTGCAGGGCGCGGATGCGCTGGACCGTGGCGGGGTCGAGCTTGCGCCGGATCCAGACGAAGGCACGGCTCTTCGAAAGCTGCGCCAGGACCTCGCGCCGGCCGGCCGCGTCGAGACCGAGCGCGCGGGCGAGCGCGGCCGCGGTCGCGGGGGCGTCCGCCACGTCCTGCGGCACCGCGTAGAGGCTCTCGGCGTCCACCGAGACCGCGAGCGGCCGGCCCTCGCGGTCCAGGATCGGCCCGCGGCGCGGGTCCAGGTTGACCGTGCGCTCGCTCTGGCGCGTGCTCTGCTGCTCGAAGAAGTCGCGGCCCAGCACCTGCAGCTGCACCAGACGGATCCCGATCACGATCGCCCACATCGAGATCGTGAGCGCGAGCAGCATCAGGCGCAGGCGCGTCTGCTGCTCCCGCGGCGAGGTCGCCGCGCCGAAGCCGGCGGGCACGAAGGCCGGGCGCTCGGGGTTCAGGGGCGGGCCTCCCGCGGGCCGCCCGCGCGCGCCTCGCGCGCCGGGGCGTTCTCGCGCGCCACCGTGCTGTCGCCGGGCGCGGGCCTCGGCACCTCGACCACCACCGACTGCGCGGGCCGGGGCGGCGCGAGGCCGAGGTCCCGAGAGGCGATGGTCTCGATCCGGCTCAGGTTCTCGAGCGAGGCCCGCTCGAGCTGCAGCTTCCGCTTCTGCTCGAGCAGACTCTCCTTCTGGCGGTACAGCTCGACGCTCTCCTGGCGGGTGCGGCGGATCTCGATCGCGGGCCAGGCATAGAGGAAGAGCCCGCCCGCCAGCACCACCACCAGCAGGATCAGGAGCCACAGCTCGCTGCGCGAGCGCGGGTCGACCTGGCGCACCACGCGCGAGTTGTCGATCGGCCGGCCGAGCAGGATGACGCTCTCGTGCCTCACGCGCCCTCCTCGCGTGCCAGCCCGCGCAGGCGCGCGCTGCGCGCGCGGGGGTTGGCGCGGGTCTCCAGCGAGTCCGGACGGAGCGGCTTCCTGGTGAGGATGCGGAAGCCGCGCAGGGCCAGCGCCCGGAAGCACTGCTTCACGGTCCGGTCCTCGAGCGAGTGAAAGGCGATCACGGCCATGCGTCCGCCGGGGACGAGGCAGAGAGCCGCCCGTTCGAGCGCTTCGCCCAGCCCCTCCAGCTCGCGGTTCACACGGATCCGGAGCGCCTGGAAGGTGCGCGTCGCCGGGTGCAGCCCGGGCCGGCGGGCGCGCCCCGCCGCCCCGCGCACGATCTCGGCCAGACGGGTCGTGGTGCGGATCGGCTCCCGCTCGCGCTCGCGCACGATCGCGCGGGCGATCCGGCGCGAGGCGGGCTCCTCGCCGTACCGGTAGATGAGGTCGGCGAGCTCCTTCTCCCGCATCCGGTTCACGATCGCCGCGGCCGTCTCGCCCCCCGAGCGGTCCATCCTCATGTCGAGAGGACCCTCGGCCTGGAAGCTGAAGCCGCGGTCGGGATCGTCGAGCTGCACGGACGAGATGCCGAGGTCCAGCAGGATCCCGTCGGGCTTCTCCCCGGCGAGCGTCTCGGGGATCTCGCGATAGTCCGCCTGCTCCAGGCGCGCGCGGGCGGCGAACACCTCCAGCGTAGCGCGGGCTCGGGCGAGCGTCTCGCCGTCCCGGTCCAGGCCCAGCAGGCGTCCGCCCGGGGCGCTCGCGCGCAGGATGGCCGCCGCGTGGCCGCCCAGGCCGACCGTGCCGTCGACCCACAGCCCGCCCGGCCTCACCGCGAGCAGCTCCAGCGTCTCGGCGAGGAGGACGCTCGTGTGGCCCGCATCAGATCCCATACCCCGCGAGGAGCCTCCCGTCCTCGTCCGTGAACGGCTCCTTCTTGAACAGCCGCTCCTGCAGCCGCTTCAGGTTCCAGACCGCGAGGTGGTTCTGCAGACCCAGAACGCTCACCTCGCCCGCCATCGCCGCGTTCTCTCGCAGCAGCTGCGGGATCACGATGCGTCCCTGCCTGTCGAGCGTCGCGACCTGGCCGAAGAAGTTGACGCGGTCGAGGAAGCGCAGCTTCGAGGGGTGCGTCGACGGCACCTCCGCGAGGCGACGCTCGATCTCGACCCACACCGCCATCGGATAGAGCCGCACGTACTCGCCCGTCACGCTGGTGACGAACAGCTCCTGCCCCCACTGCGACTCGATCGTGGAGCGGAAACCGTTCGGGACCTTGAGCCGTCCCTTGTCATCGATGCGCGCCGGATGGTTGCCCCGCAGCATGCCGACACTCGTTTCGAGCGAAATGGAGTCCCCACTGGACCACTTGGCTCAGTGGGTAGACCACTCCACTCCACAAATTTCCACGGTCAGTCTAGAGCGCCTGAAGTCAGGGTGTCAAGGCGAAAACTGAACTAGCTATTGGGTTTCGGCTGTGGATGGACGCCACCGACAGGGGGTGACGGGAGGGCACCGGGGCCATCAGGCGGACGCGTGGGGGCGGGCGGCCACTGGACCTCGAGCGAGACGTCGTCCAGCAACCTTTCCGATTCCTTGACAAAACCGTCCCAGGACTCGGGCGCCCACACCTCGAACCGGTTGAGCACCCCGACCACGACCGCGTCCCGGCCGAGCCCCGCCGCCTCGCGCAGGGTGGGTGGGAGCAGGATGCGTCCCTGCACGTCCAGCTCGCAGTCCGCGGCGCGGCTCACCAGCAGGCGCGTCAGCGCCTTCACCTGCTTGCTGAAGGCGGGCAGCGCCGCGAGCTGCGCCTCGAGCCGCGCCCACTCCACCTCCGCGTAGACGGCCAGGCACTGGTCGAGCTGCGTCACCACGACGCGGCGTTCCTCGCCGAGGATGCGGCGGAAGACGGCCGGGATGGGGAGGCGCCCCTTCGCGTCGATCCGGTGCTGATAAGTGCCTTTGAACACAGCGGGCTAGGAGTATTCCACACTTTCTTCCACTTTTCCACACCTCGCGGGCCGCCGGGTGAGGACGGGCACAGGCGCGCGCTGATGTCTCGCGAGAGGCCCACGAGGCCGCTGGCGACCCCGTCGCCTCGCGCTGGCCCGCTGCTAACATCCCCGGCGCATGGTCCGTCTTCCCGCGCACCGCATGGCCGGCCTCTATCTCGCGCAGCGGACGCGCTTCGGGATGAAGCTCGGGCTCGAGACCATGCGCGCCCTGGTCGCGGAGATGGGCCATCCCGAGCGCGCCTTCCCCTCGCTCCTGATCTCGGGCACGAACGGGAAGGGCTCGGTCGCGGCCTACTGCGACTCCGTGCTGCGCGCCTCGGGCCTGCGCACCGGCCGCTACACCTCGCCCCACCTGGTCCGCGTCAACGAGCGGATCACGGTCGACGGCCGGGAGATCGGCGACGACGCCTTCGCGCGGGCCGTGCGGGCGGTGCGCGACGCCGCCGCCCGTCTCGTGGCTCGCGGCGAGCTCGCCGCGCACCCGACCTTCTTCGAGGTGCTGACGGCGGCCGCGCTCCAGCACTTCCGGGCGCAGCGGGTCGACGTGGCCGTGCTCGAGGTGGGGCTGGGCGGACGCCTCGACGCGACCAACGTCGTCGATCCGCTGGTCTCCGCGCTCGTGAGCGTCGACTTCGATCACGAGGTCTACCTGGGCCGGACGCTCGCCGCGATCGCGTCCGAGAAGGCCGGGGTGATGCGGCGCGCGCGCGCGACCGTGGTGGGCCCGGTCCCGGGCGCGGCGCGGCGGACGATCGTGCATCGGGCGAGAGAGACGGGCGCCCGACTGGTCGAGGCCGCGAAGCGCACACGAGTGCGCGAGACCGAGAGCGGCGTCGAGCTGCGCACGCCGGAGCGGGTCTATCGAGACCTGCAGCCGCTACCGGGCGCCCACCAGCGAACGAACCTGCTGGTCGCGATCCGCCTGCTGGAGGTCGCGCGCCGCGCCGGGCTGCCGGTCGACGCCGACGCGTCGTGCCCGAAGGCGGTCGCGCGCACCCGCTGGCCCGGACGGCTCGAGCTCGTCCCGGGGGACCCACCCCTCGTCCTGGACGGCGCCCACAACCCCGCGGGCGCTCGGGCGCTCGCCGCCTCCCTGCGCGGCGGGCCGCCGTTCGTGCTCGTCTTCGCGGCGATGTCCGACAAGGACGTCGCCGGCCTCGCCCGCGCGCTCTTCCCGCTCGCGACGGCGGTCTTCCTGACGCGACCCCGGGTCTCGCGAGCGGCGACCCCGGCGGAGCTGGCGCGCCGCTGCGGCGCGCTCGCGCGGGGGGCGATGCGCGAGCCCAGCGTCTTCCGGGCGCTCGCCCGGGCCCGGCGCCTGGCGCGAGCGCGGCCGGGGGCCCGCGTGGTCGTGGCCGGCAGCCTGTACCTGGTGGGCGAGGTCACGGCAATCCTCGCACGCGAGCGAAGGCGCCCGCGACGCCGCGCGCCCGCCTAGCGCACCGTGGAGGAGGCCGGCGCCGCCGGGGCCGTGCCCAGCAGGCCCCGGAAATAGGCGAGCGCCTCGGGCGTGTCCCACTCGGCGGGTCCCACCGTGTGCTGGAGCAGCACCCCGGAGCGGTCGATCACGAAGGTCTCGGGATAGCCCGTCGTGCGGTAGCTGTCGGCCGCCACGACACCGCCCGGGTCCCGCAGCACCGGCAGCGTGAGCGCGTTGCGGGTCACGAAGCTCTCGAGGTCCGCCCGGTCCTCGTCGGTCGACACCGCCAGCACGACCAGCCCTTCCGGGCCGAGCTTGCGGTGCAGCCGCTCGAGCGACGGCATCTCCTCGACGCAGGGCGGGCACCAGGTCGCCCAGAAGTTGAGCAGCACCACCTTGCCCCGCAGCGAGGCGAGCTCGGTCTCGCGGCCGTCGAGCGACGGCAGGCGGAAGTCGGGAGCCGGAGTCCCCTTCTCGAGCGCGTAGCCCTTGTGCCCGGCGAGCTGGAGATAGCCGAAGGCCAGGGCCAGAACGACCGCCACTATCGCGACGGTGCCGAGGGCCTGCCTCATCCCGCCTTCACCCGCGATTCCCCCCTCGCCCGCGCCGGCGTGCGCGAGGCGCACTTGCCGCACAGGCCGAAGACCACGTGGCGGTGGCCCTCGACGCTGAAGCCGATCTCGGCGGCGATCTGCTCCTGAAGCCGCTCGATCTCCGGGCTCACGAACTCGAAGATCCCCCCGCAGGTCCGGCAGACGAAGTGATCGTGGTGCTCGCGCTTCCAGATCGGCTCGAAGCGCGCTTCGCCACCCAGCATCAGCTCGCTCGCCAGGCCCGCCTCGGTGAAGAGGCGCAGCGTCCTATAGATCGTGGTCCGACCGACCTCGGGATGGCGGCGGTGCACGATGCGCAGCAGCTCCTCGACCGAGACGTGGTGTCCGGCCTTCAGGAAGGCCTCGAGGATCGCCTCGCGGGGACCGCTGCGCTTGAGACGATGGGCGGCGAGGTGGGCGGCGAGCGCGGCACGCTCCTCGCGGTGTGGGACGCTGGACATTCGCCAACGAGCCTAGAACGGGCGGCGAAGGGCTGTCAACGACGGCTCGCGCCCCCGGACGGCCCCCGGGCGAACGAGAGCCGAAGCGCGCGACGCACGGCGAAGGCGAGGCGCGCCGGGGCCCGCGCGTCGCCGTCCGGCGTCTCGGGGAGGACGAGCGTGCGCCAGAGGAGCTCGGCCCGGCGGCCGGCGAGCAGGAGCCAGCGCACGCGGGCGAGGACGGGCTCGCGAGGCGCCAGGAAGCCGAGCGGGGACGCGAGCCGTGGCTCGAGCCAGGCGCCGAGCCCCCGCGGCAGGCGGTCGCGCAGAGGGCGGAGGGCTTCCGGGAAAGGCAGGCCGACGACCGAGCCGGCCGCGAGCAGCGCGGCGACCAGGGGCTCCTCCGCTCTCGCCTGGGCCGCCAACCGGACCAGGCGCTCGAAGTCGACCGTCTCGCGCTCGAGCAGGCGGCGGAAGTCGAGCCACTGCACGAGGGAGAGCACGAAGCCGTGCTGAAAGGAAGCGTGCAGGGCGAGCTGCAGCAGCAGGTCCTCCGCGGACGGCACGAACGGCTGCTGGCGGCGTCCCGGGCGGCGGCGCGACCAGAGGCCCTCGCGGTCGAAGGGGAAGAGCCCTGGCGCCGAGGTGAGGCCCCGATGGAGCTCGAGGACGAGGGTCGAGAGCGGATCGCGGAAGGCCCAGGCGTGGTCCGCACGCTCGAGTGGCTGGAAACCGGCCGCGGTGAGCGCCCCGACGGCGTCCGTCCAGCGGTCGAGCATCAGAAAGTCCGTGTCGGCCATGGGCCGGTCCGACTCGACGTCACAGAGGGTCTCGGCGACCACGACTCCCTTGAGCGGCAGGGCACGCAGGCCGTGCCCGCCCAGGAGCGCTGCCGTGCGCGACCCGAGCTCGCATTGGGCCAGGGTCCGGGCCAGGGTGCGCCGGCGCTCGGCCACGAGCGCTTCGCGCAGGGGCGCCGCCCAGGCGGCTTCGCCCCCGTCCAGGGCGCCCAGCAGGCGGCTCGCGACACCCTGCCGGCACGCCTCCTCGAAAACCTCCTGGAGGGGCGGCTCGGGCGCCGGCGGCGACCCCCCGGCGACGAGCGTTTGGAGCAGCCGCGCCGCCTTTGACTCGGCCATCGGCCGAGCGTAGGGTTGGCTTTGCGGGGTGTCAACGCGGGCCACGCCACGCGCCACGGCCCGGGGCCCCGCGCGGGGAGGGTCGCGTGCGAAGACTGAGGATCCTGACCCTGCTCGCAGTCGTCGCCGCGGCGGCGCTCCTGCCTCTCTACGGCGATCCCCAACCGAGCGACGTCGTCTCTCAACCCGAGTGGGCACGGGAGCTGCTACGCGGCCTCGGCCTGCTGAGCGACGCGCCGGGTGTCAACGACACGGCCGCCCAGGTCTTCGCCACCCTGTCGGGCCGCGACAGCCGGGCCTTCGCCGCCGCGGACTTCGTCAACGCGAAGCAGGTGAAGCTGGTCCGCGCGGGTGCGACACCCCTGCTCCGGGCGGAGGGCGGGATCGGGGAGGCCGTCTACGCCATGGGCGTCGCGCGGTCGGGCGACTACCGGCTGCGCCTGCGGCTTTCGGCCGCGGGGGCCGCGGCCGCCGAGACGGAGTTCTCGCGGGCCGGCGAGGACTCGGTCTTCCGGCGCTTCACCCTGACGGCGAAACCCGTCATCTCCTGGGTCGACGCGGGTGTCGTGCACCTCGACCAGGGAGCCTACGACGCCACCGTGCTCCTGCCCCAGGGCGACAGCCTCGAGTACATCGAGCTCGCGCCACCCTGCGTGCACCCGATCGAGCCCCCGGGCGGCTGGAAGGCCGAGGCGGTCGCGACCACGGCGGACGTGGCGACGACCGTGCTCCAGGCGCTCGACCTCGAGTCCGAGCTGCCGCCGAGCGACACCCCGATCCAGTACCGGGGGAGCGACCTGCGGCTCGAGGAGGGCGAAGAGGCGCCGGCCACCAGCGCCGGCGACTTCCGGGGAGGCCCGCGCGGTGCGCGCGTTCTGCTCCTGGCCGACATCCCCGAGGCGGGCCTCTATACGCTCTCCTTCTTCGGGGTCCGGGCTGGGGGTCAGCGCTGGGTCACGGACGGCTGCCGGACGAGCATCGTCTGCCCCTCACCTGACCCGACGCCGCGCTGGCACTTGATCCTGGCCGCGCGCCTCCAGAAGGGACGGCACGTCTTCGACGCGACGCTGGGGCCCAACACGGTGGTCGAGCGCCTGCGACTCGAGCCGAAGCAGGACTCACCCGCCGACTACGTCGCGACCGTCGCCCGCCTGGGCCTGCCGCTCGGCCCCGACGGACCGGTGACGCGCGGGAAGGCGGACGAAGCCCGCCGCTTCCTGACGCGCCGCCGCGAGCAGCTGAGCATCGAGCTGTGCGGCGACATCCTGCGCCCCGGGACGCTGGTCGCCGAGCTGGCAGCCGCCGGTCCCACGGGTGGTGGCGGCGCGGGGGGCGGCGGCACGGCGGGAGGCGGTACCGGTGGCGGGGGTACCGGGGGCGGGGGCGGCGGCAACGGGGGTGGTGGCGGCGGCGGAGGACCGATTCCTCCGCCCCCTCCGCCGCCGAGCCCGACCCTGCCGTTCGCCTACGGCGGAGACTGAGCTAGCGCTCCACCGAGCAGACGACCCCCGCCGTGGAGTGCGGGCTCTCCACCCCGCGCGCGTCGCGCGCGGAGACGCGCCAGCGGTAGGTACCGAGCCAGGGGATGACGAGGCGCAGAGGGGAGCCGGCCACGTCCCGCGCGAGCAGGACGCTGTCTTCGCCCTCGAGCGCCAGCAGCTCGACGTGCGAGGCCCCGCCGTCCTGCCAACGCAGCTCGGCGGGCTGGCCGGAGCGGACGTAGCCGACGTCGGTCCCGGGCGTCAGACCCTTCGGAGGCCGCGGCAGCCCCCGCGGTGGCTCCGGCGCACGTCCGTCCATGACCAGCGTGCCCTCGTCCTTCTCCACCTGGGTCGTGCGGCCGGAGGCGCGCACCTTGAAGGCCCCCTCCAGGACCGTCACGCTGGTCCGGCCGGCCGAGCGCCGCACCACCAGACGCCCGCCGCCACGCACCTCGCCGCTGCCCACCTGGATCTTGACGATGTCGCGCCCCGGCCCCCAGAACTCGGCCCGCCCCTGGTCGAGCACGGTCGACAGCACGGCGCTGGCCGGGATCGTGAGCATGCTGGAAGGGGCGAGCGTGAGCTTCATCCAGGGGAACTCGATCCGGACCAGCCCGTCCTCGCCCGTCCGCAGCGTGTCGCCGGTGCGCAGGTGGTCGCCGGCCGCGACCTTGCGCCAGGTCGTCTTCTCGGGCGGCTCCGCCCGCGTGACCTCGCCTTCGACCCAGACGAGGTCGCCGATCGCGATGCCGGACTTGGAGGCGGGCGCCGCCCCGCGTGCCGTCGCCGCGGCGAAGGCGCCGAGCCCGAGCGCCAGGGCGAGCGTGGTGAGGCGCCTCATGCCCGCTAGAGGCCCCGCGGCGCCGCCCTGCCGTCCGGGGAGGGCGGCGACGCCGCCTGCGGCGAGCGGTCACGCTGCGGGTAGTAGTAGTACTGGTAGCTGCGCGAACGCACGTCGACCGAGTTCAGTATCGCGCCCAGGAGCGTCGGCGTCACCCGGCGCAGCGCCTGGATGCTCCGTTTCACCAGCCGCTTGTCGACCTTGTTGTGCTGCACGACCAGGATCGTGTGGTCGGCGTGGCGCGCCAGCAGCAGCGCGTCCGTCACCGAGGCGATCGGGGGCGAGTCGATCAGCACCCAGTCGAAGCTGCGGCGCAGCTCGGCGAAGACGTCTCCCAGCTGCTTGCGCGCGAGCAGCGCTGGCGGGTTCGGGGGGAGCGTCCCCGCGGTCAGCACGAAGAGGTTCGCCGTCGCGGTCGGCTTGACCAGCGAGCTGAGCGGCTCCTTGCGCAGGAAGAGGTCGGTGATGCCCGGCTCTCGCGCGACACCCAGGCGCTGGTGGAGCTGCGCCCGGCGCAGGTCGCCGTCGACCACGATCGTCTTCTCGCCCGAGGCGGCCATCAGCCGGGCCAGGTTCACGATCGTGGTCGTCTTCCCCTCCTGGGGCGCGGTGCCGGTGACCAGGATGACCTCGCCCGTGTCGTCGCGCCGGGCGAAGAGGAGGGACGTGCGCAGGTTCTGGTAGGCCTCGGTGGCGAGGCCGAAGCTCGCCTCGTCGTAGCGCGGCACCGCGGCGAGCAGATCCAGGTGCAGATAGCGCTCGATCTCCTCGGGATCGCGGACCGTGTTGGCGAAGTAGTCGCGCGCGAGCACGAGGCCGAGGCCGCCCGCCAGCCCCAGCATCAGCCCGAAGAGCGCGATGCGCTTGCGGTCGGGCCGGATCGGCGTCTGGGGCGGGCTGGCGCGGTCGACGATGCTGACGTTGTTGCTGCGGATCGAGGAGGCGATGTCGGTCTCGTTGAGCTTCTGCAGCAGCACCTCGTACAGGCTCTTCGCCGAGTCGGCCTCCTTCTTGAGCGCCTCCAGCTCGGTCGCCTTGCGGCTCTGGTTGGCGGCCTGCGTCTTCTGGTCGTCGATCGCCCCGCGCAGCTCCGTCTCGCGCTTCTTGAGCTGCGCGTACTCGGCGTCCAGCCCGGCGAGGATCTGGAGCGAGCGCGCCTGGCGGGCCTTCTGCAGCTGCTCGATCTGCGCCTTCACCCTCTGGACCTCGGGGTGGCCTTCCTTGTACTTCTCGGCCAGGCGCCCGAGATCGACCGCCAGCCCCGAGAGCTGCGTGTTGAACGCCATCACCACCGAGTCGACGGCGACCTGCGGCAGGGCCGAGAGGTCCTCGCCCCGCGCGCGCATCTCCGCCGCCTGCTTGAGCGCGGCCTCGATCGTGATCCGGCGCGCCTGCGCCTGGACGAAGTCGTCGTTGAGCTTGGCGATCGAGGTGGAGACCGCCGAGACGCTGCCCTCGGGCACGAAGAGGTCCTGGCTGCGGTAGCTCTCGAACAGCTTCTCCTGGGCCTCGCGCATCCCCTGCTGGGTCGCGGACAGCCGTTCCTGGAGCCAGTCGTAGGCCTTGCGCGCCGAGTCGACCCGCATCGCCAGGGTCTGGTCGATGTAGACGTCGGCGAGGGTGTTCACCCAGCGGGCCGCCTCCTGCGGATTGCGGTGCGTCACCGTCACGTAGACGAGCCGGCTCTCGGGCACGGGGTCGACCCCGACGTGCGCCATGAAGATCGGCGCGGGATCCGGGCTCGACTTGAAGGGCTCGCGGTCGGTCAGCTTGAGCCGGGCCAGCACCTTCTCCCCGAGCCCCTTCGAGCGCAGGACGCGGAACTGGGTGTTGTAGAAGTCGGTGTTCTGCCAGTAGCCGCCCGAGCCGGCCAGCAGGGCCTCCGAGACGCTCATGAAGGTGGGCACCGGCGGCTCGATCTGGAGCAGGACCGCGGCCCGGTACTCGGGGGTTTGCGCGAGCGCGATCACGAGGCCGAGCAGGAGGCCGACCAGACCGCAGGCCGCGAGCAGCGGCCGTTGCCGCCAGACGAGCCCGGCGTAGTAGCGGAGGTCGATCTCGTGCTCGCCGCTGCCTTGGGCCCCGGGCAGGGGCGGGAGCGCCGTCGTCATGATCCGGTCCTCATCAGAAGAGGCGCCTCGAGACGGAGACGACGTCGTTCGGCTGGAGCGGCAGGTCGGGGCGCTTGCCGTTGCGCACGTCCCCGATGTCCACCTTGATGAGGCTCGCCTTGCCCGTCTCGGCGTCCATGCGCCGCACCTTGACCGTGTTGCTGCCGAAGCGCGTCAGGCCCCCGGCGAGCGAGATGGCGCCGGTCACGGTGAGGTCCGACTCGACCGCGTAGCGGCCGGGCTTGTTCACCTCGCCGTCCACCGTCACGAAGTACTTGGGGGAGGCCGCGATGATGTCGCCGTTGCGCATCGGCAGCTCGAGGTTGACGGCGTCCTGGGGCGTGGGCGACGCGGAGGCCGAGAGCCGCACGCTGAGGGTCCGCTCGCCGTTCGGGAAGGTGCCCACGGTGCGGGTGATCAGCACCTCGCCCGAGGCGCGTTGCGTGAAGCCCCCCGCCTCGGTCAGCACGTCGATGAGACGGGTGCGGCCGCGCAGCGCCTTGCGGCCGGGCGCGTTCACCTCGCCCACCACCGACACGAACTGGCTCTGGTAGTCGCGGACCTTCACCTCGACCTGCGGGTTGACGAGATAGTCCTTGGCGAGGCGCTTCGTGATCTCCTGCCGGACCTCCGCCACGGTGAGCCCGGCGACCTGAACCTCGCCCAACAAGGGGTAGGTGATCGCCCCGTTCGTCTGCACGGTCGGGATCCGCGACAGGTCCGGGTTGTCGTAGACGGTGACCTCCAGGACGTCGCCCGGCCCGACCTGGTAGGCGGTGGCGGACGGGGACTCGGGCGAGGGTGCCGGCGCGGGCGCCTGGAGGGCCGCGGCCAGCAGCAGCGCCCCGATCACTTCCCGCCTCCCGTGAGGCCGAGGCCGAGCTGGACCACGAAGCCGCTGGTGGTCACGTCGAGCCCGGGCACGTTGGAGGTGCGCTTCTCGCGCCGGTAGTCGGCGCGCAGGAAGGCCCGGCGGCCGAGCCGGCGGCCGAGTCCCGCCGTCCAGCCGAAGGCCTGGTCCCGTCGCGGGCTGCCCAGCTCGGTCACGTCGTTCGGGTAGTCGTTGCGGAACAAGGTCGCCGAGGCGCGGCCGGAGACCTCGAAGGGTAGCGGGAAGCTGAGGTCGAGGCCGACCAGGTTGTCCACGTAGTAGGCGTTCTGCTCGAAGGCCGACAACTGCGCCGAGCGGTTGAGCTGCAGGGCGAGGGTCGTCGATCGGCCCAGCTCGCGGCGGAGCGCGGCCGCGAGGACGAGACCCCGATAGGAGCGGCTCGGGCCGGCCGCGAGGGGGCTCGTCTGCATGCGGTAGCCGGCCGAGAGGCTCCCCGTCATGAGCGGGCCGATCTGCCCGTTCAGGGCGCCCCGCACCGAGTGGGCGGTCGTCTCGACGATCGCCCGGTCCGGGGACGGCGGCACGGTCTCGAACACATAGCTCACGACGAATCTCGCATCGCCTCCCAGATCGTAGCCGATGCCGGCCCGGGCTGCGCGCGAATCGTAGTCGAAGAGCCCGCCGGTGGCGTTCTGCTTGGGCTGGTCGTAGCGCACGGTGCGCCAGGCCCCTTCCCCCTCGAGCGAGAGGCGCGGCCCGAGCTCGATGCGCAGCGCGAGCGAGGCGTCATTGAAGGTGTAGCGTCCGAGGTCGTAGAAGTACTCGTGACCCGGATCGACGATCCCCGTCTCGAGGGTCGCCCGGGTGAAGCGGTCGCCGAGGCGGATCAGCCCGCTACCGCCGAGGGGCAGCTCGAGCCGGAGCCCGGCGAGGTGCGAAGGGCCGCTCACCTCGGGCACGTTCGAGAAGAAGCGCAGGCGCGGCTCGTACTCCGCCGCCAGCGTCCCCGTCAGGACGGGGGCCGAGGCGGTGACGCCGGGCCCGACCTGGAGGTAGTGCGCCCGGGCCGGCTCAGGGTTGTCGAAGGCGAGGATGTCCGCGTCGACCCAGCTCACGTTGAGGTACGGCTTGAGGAGGAGCCGGCCGAGCGCCAAGCCCTCGCCCTGGGCGGCGGCGCTCGGCGAGGGTTGTTCGGCCGAGGGCGTCTCTCCCCCGGCGCCGGTCGGGAAGAGGTGCTTGTACATCTCGGGCGTCAGGGGTCCTCCCAGCTCGGGCGCCGCCCGCTCGCCGAAGAGGAGCGTCACCAGCCCGGGCTCGTACTGCGACTCGATCGGCACCTCTGGCGCCACCTCGATCGTCAGGAGGCTCAGGTCCCCTTCCCGCTCCAGGCGCAGCGCCTCGATCGGTTTCACGACGGGCGGCAGCACCAGCCCGGCGGGCGTCCGTGCCGCCAGGCGAACCACGGTCACCCGGCCGGAGCGCTCCACCGACGGCACCGGCAGGTCGTCCGAGACGAGCACGCGGATCGCGACGCGGGAGTCCAGGTTCGTGATCCGCACCGCCCGGAGCTCGGGAGCGGAGCCGATCAGGGTGGCGAGCAGGGCCACGGCCAGCGTCACCGCCCCTCCTCGCGCGTCGCCGGGCGCTCGAGGAAGAGCAGGATCAGGACCACGGCGACGACGGCGAGGGCCTGGACCAGGATCACCAGGGCGTGCACGAAGGTGGCGTGCGCGAGGCCCACCGCCCCCAGGCCGATCGCGAAGGTCATCAGGTAGATGGTGGCGACGGCGAGCGGCCGGCTCATGCCGAGGTCGACGAGCCGATGCGAGAGGTGCCGGTTGTCTCCCACGTAGATGGGCCGGTGCTCGCGCAGGCGGATCACGACCACCGTCGTGGTGTCGATGATCGGCAGGGCCAGCACCAGGAGCGGCATCAGCACCGGGAAGTAGGTGCTGGAGGCGTGGGAGACGTAGCGCTCGAGCAGGGTGAGCGACGCGATCGTGAAGCCGATGAAGTGGCTGCCGCAGTCGCCCAGGAAGATCGAGGCCGGGTACCAGTTGAAGACGAGGAAGCCGAGCAGGCTCCCCATGAAGGCGACCAGGATGAGCGCGATGAAGAACTCGCCCAGCAGCCAGGCGTTGAGCAGCAGCACGAAGGAGGCGACGAAAGCGACGCCCGCGCTCAGCCCGTCCATGTTGTCGAGCAGGTTGAAGGCGTTGGTGAGACCTACCACCCACAGGAC
Organism: uncultured Acidobacteriota bacterium; assembly: GCA_963732935.1. Classification (GTDB taxonomy): domain Bacteria; phylum Acidobacteriota; class Vicinamibacteria; order Fen-336; family Fen-336; genus DATBSL01. The sequence goes on from CAVTBK010000001.1 coordinate 583,229, forward strand.
CGTGAAGGCGACGTTGGCGGCGGGGTTGTGCAGGAACTCGGTGCGGATCCCGCCGGAGACGAGCACGAGCGCCGCCAGGGTCTGCCCGGCCAGCTTCCAGCCCGGGCCGAAGCGCTCGCCGAACACGTCGTCCAGGAGGCCGACGCTGAAGGCGACCGCGGCGCCCAGGATCAGGGCCAGCAGCTTCCCTTCGACCCGGTACGCCTCGCCGAGGAGGGCGAACGGCGCGCCGAGGTAGGTCGCGACGAAGGGCATCCTTCCCAGGTGAGGCGCGAGCCAGTAGCCGGCCAGAACGATCAGCGTGAAAGCGAGGAAGACGGCGATCCCGCCGATCCGCGGGGTGGCTTGCTCGTGGACCTTGCGAGGCCCCGGCGTGTCGAGAACGCCGTAGTGGCGCGCGAGGGCCCCAGCCACCGGCACGAGGGTCGTGGCGATCACGAAGGCGGCGACCAGGACGAGGATCGGGACCAGGGCTGTGGACACGGGTGCGATCAGGCCGCCTTCCGCGCGCGCAGCTCGCGGTAGAGCGCGTCCACGTCGCGAACGAGGCGCTGCGACGAGTGGCGCGCGAGCACGTGATCCCGACCGGCCTGCGCGCGGCGGCGCGCGGCCTCGGCTTGCGTGAGGGTCTCCACGATGGCGCGGGCGAGCGCCTCGGGATCGCCGGCAGGGACGAGCCGGCCCCGTTCGTCCTCGCCCAGGAGGTCCGGGGTGCCTCCGACGCGGGTCGCCACCACCGGCCGCGACGCGGCGAGAGCCTCGATGAGAGCCACCGGCGTGCCCTCGTTGCGCGACGCGTTCACCACCAGGTCGAGGTCGCCGTAGACCGGTGCCAGGTCGTGGCGCCAGCCGAGGAAGACGACCGCGCCGTCCAGCCCCAGCTCGCCGGCGAGACGCTCGAGCGCCGGGCGCTCCTCCCCGTCGCCGACCAGGGCGAAGCGTGTCTCGGGCCGTTCGGCACGAACGAGACACGCCGCGCGCAGGAAGGTCGGCACGTCCTTGATCGGGACCAACCGGCCGACCATGCCGACGAGGGGCGCCTCCTCGGCGATCCCTGCTTCGCGGCGCAGGACTCCCCGCGGCAGCGTCCCGCACAGGCGGTCGAGCTCCAGGCCGAGCGGGATCACGCGGATCTTCTCGGAGGGTGCGATGCCGAGAGCCACCAGGTCCTGTTTCACCGACTCGGAGACCGCCACGAGCGCGTGCGCCGCTCCGGCCAGGCGCGTCTCCAGCCAGCGGAAGAGGGCCGTCTTCGCCGGCGAGAAGTAGCCGCGCAGGACGTGGCCGTGATACGTGTGGACGATGGTCGGCACCCCCGCCGCGCGCGCGGCGAGCCGGCCCAACAGCCCCGCCTTGGCCGTGTGCGTGTGGACGACCTCCGGGCGCCAGCGTCGCATCAGGCGCGTGAGCCCGACGAGCGCACGAAGGTCCTGCAGGGGCACGATCTCACGGCCGAGGCCCGCCATCCGTTCGCAGAGCACGTTCTTGCTGGCGGCCAGCGCGAGCATGTTGCCCTCGCGCGGCGACTCCCTCCCCACGACCAGCCGTGTCTCGTACCCGAGCGGCCGGAGACCCGAGCTGAGAAGAATCACGTGGAGGGAGGGGCCCCCAATGTTCAGGCGCGAGAAGATGCGCAGCACACGTACGGACCCCGCATCCCCTCCGCCGCCTGGTGCGTGATTCATTCGTTCCTCGGCCACGCGGCGACTGGTCCCGCGGAGGGTAGCATCCTCACGATGGAGCGTCAAACCTAAGCGGCTCAAAATCAGCGGGTTCAGGGTGCCCGCTGGCGCGTTTCTCCACCCTTCCGGACGGTTTCCCGGGGGAGGCGAAGCGAGTCCTGGCAGGAGGGAGTCGAAAAGCGTAGGCTCAACGACCATGGCAGAGTCCTCGAGCCGGCCGGCGTTCGCAGGTCTCGTGCTCCTGGTCCTGCTCGCGGTCGCCTCGCCGTGGCCGTTCGGCAGCGTGCATCCGCTTGTGACTCAGGCGATTGCGGTCGTGACGCTGGTCGCGGCGCTGCTGCTGCTCGCCTTCCGGACCCCGCGCTCCTGGCTGCCGGGGCGCGTCGTCGCTCCTCTCCTCGCAATCTGGCTTCTGGGCGCGGGGCAGTTGGTCCCGCTACCGCGGGTCGTCCACCGTCTGGTCGCTCCGGGCTCCACGGCGGTGTGGTACCCGGCCGATCCTGTTGCCGCCAGGGTGCTCGGCGAAGGAGCACGTCCCCTCTCGCTCGATCCGGAAGCGACGGCGCGCGCGCTCGCCTTCGCCGCGGGGCTCGTCGCGCTCGCTCTCCTGGCCGCACCTGCTCTGCGCCGGCGCCGCGTCGCGCTCGGCGCGGCTTTTGCGACGGTGGCGGGGGCCGTCGTGGTGGCCGTCTACGGGATCGCCGCCCGGCTCCTGTTCGGCAACAAGCTCTTCGGCACGCTGGCGGTCCCCACCGTGGCGCCTTTCGGGCCCTTCGTCAGCAAGAACCACTTCGCCGGCTACGTCGAGATCGCGGCCTGCCTCGCGGTCGGTCTCGCGGTGGGCCTTGCCGACGAGGCGCGGCGCGGACCCGAGCCGCTCAGCTGGCTCGAGGGCAGGCGAGCGTGCCGCGCCGTCTTCGCCTGGGGTGCCGCGGCGGCGCTCGTGCTCGCGGTCCCCGTCTCCCTCTCGCGCGGTGGGGTCGTGAGCCTCGCTGCGGGACTGGCGGCATTCGCCTGGCTGCGCATCCGCGCGCGCGGTTCGCAGCGGATGCGGCTCTGGAAGCTGGCCTTCGCCTTCTCGGCGCTGGCCGTCGCCGCAGCAGGCGCGGCCCTCGTGCTGCCCTCCGAGGCCACCGCCCGCGTCCGCACGCTCACCGGCGTGAGCACGGACCTCTCCGGCGGCTACCGCATCGGCCTCTGGCGTGACTCGCTGCGGCTCGCGTCGGCGAACCCCTTCTTCGGCTCCGGCCTGGGTGCCTACGAGGACGCGATCCCCCGCTTCAAGTCGGATGCGGGGAATCTGCGCATCGAGCATGCGGAGAACGACCTCCTCGAGCTGCTGGCCGACAGCGGCGCCGTGGGCGTCGCGTTGGCCGGCCTGCTGGCGTTCGGCGCGATCGGGGCCATGCTCCGGCGCCTCCGCCACGAGCCCCATCGCCTCAGCCGGGGCCTGCGCGCCGGGGCGCTCGCAGGCGTCGTGGCGCTCCTCGTCCACAGCCTCTTCGACTTCAACCTCCGCATCCCGTCGAACGCGCTCCTCTTCGTCCTGCTCGCCGCCTTCGCGCTCGCCCCGAACGGGGCCCTGAACGGCGAGGAGCCGGAGACGCGCGGGATCCCCGCCCGCGTGCGGCTCCTCTCGGGCGCGGTGCTGGCGATCTCGCTCGCGCTCGCCCTCGCGACGCCGTGGACGGGGCGCCGCCTCGACCGTGGCCGGTTCGAGCGGGGGGCGAACGACAGCGCGAGCAGCCTGCGCTGGCAGACCCTCGAACGCGACACGCTCGCCCAGCTCGAGAGGCGACCCGCCGACGCCACGGCCTGGGTCGCCCTCGCCTGGTTGCGTCAGCCCCGCTCCCAGCCGGAGGCGAACGCGCTCGCCGCCTGGGGCATGAGCCTCGACCCGCAGTACACGGCCCTGCGCCGCTCGGCGGATCGCATCACCGCCGCGCCCGCCGCTCAGATCCAGCCGCGCAGGCCGTAGTAGGCGAGCTTCGCGTACTCGCTCAGAACGATGCGCCGGCTGCGCCTCGTCCGCCACCAGCCCCGGGGCCGCCAGCTCGAGGAATCGGCCGGGCGGCCCAGACCCGCACGCCGCGGAGCGTCCGGCGTGCCGCCAACACGACCGTCGCTCGTGGAAGGGTGACGTCACGACCACGATCGAGCGGATGCCGTCCCGTTCGAGGATGGGGCGCACCGCCAGCATCGCCTCGTGGGTGCTGTGCGACACCTGCTCCATCCGGATCCGGTCGGCCGGCACCCCCATCGCCAGCGCCACCTGCCGCAGGCTCTCGGCGCTGTCTCCCGGCCCGGGCTCTCCCCCCGTCAACAGCAGCAGCCCCACCTGCCCGCTCAGCAGCAGACGCGCAGCCGTCTGCGTGCGCTCGTAGTCCGGGTCGCCCGCCAGCACGAGCGCCGCGTCGGCGTGCGACGGCAGATCGACGACGACGAGCCACTCGGCCGGCGCGTCCGCGAAGACGGCCAGGAGAGCGGCGATGACAACGGCGATGACGGCTCCTCTCCCGCGTGTAGCCGTCCGGCATGCATCGCACCGTGGGTGCCGAGTCCAGTCCCTGTCGGACGCGGCGCTGTCTAGAGCGCTTTGGGCTTTCGGATCCACGCCGTCATACCCGCGCCAGAGCCTATCCACGCACCAAGGCTAAGTGCTGCGTCCGTTCCAAGGCGCTCGATTCTGCCAAGAACGGAGGCGCGAGGCGGCAGCTCATTCCGCCAGCGGTGCGTCTTGATCTCCAGCACCTCATAACCGAGGTCGGTCGCCAGCCAGTGAAGCGACCTGGGACAGAACCCAACCACGTGGTACGGCGGAAATGTGGGCGACAGGTTCACTGCCCACGCGCGGCCTCGCACGCGCATGTATGCGTTGGCGCAACGCGTCCAGAGGCTGCACTCGTTCGGGACGTCGATGAAGACCAGTCCACCTTCAAACAGTGAGCTGTAGATTCTTGCAAGGCACTGTCTGGGCTCGTAGAGGTGCTCCAGCACTGCCGCAAGGAGGACTACATGCCACTTCTCGCCGAGGCTACGACAGGTCTCAACTGGCGATGTTTCGATCTCGAACCCGATCGAACGCGCGGACTCAGAGTAGGATCCTGTCATCTCGACGCCTCTTGCCGTCCAACCCACGCGGGCGGCCCCGGCGAGGATCTCGCCCCTACCGCAGCCGATCTCGAGCAGCCTTCCGCCGTGTCCGAGCAGCTCGCGGGCGCGTGTCCCCAGGGCTTCCCCCGGCCGCCTCCTTCCGAGGCGGCTCATGAGCATGGAAGTACTCCTCCTTTAAGTGCTGCTCATAGGGGTTCTCCGTCGGAAGGAGGAAGGGACGCGGGTAGACCGCGTGGCAGGCGCGGCAGCGTACAACGGCCGTCCTGATCCCGGAGCCGGAGTGGTGAGCGGCTCCGCCACGTGATCCTAGAAGGCGGTACTGTGTGCCACCGCAGACCGGACACGGCCGCAGATCCGGGACCCAACGGACCGGCATCATCCTGGACCGATGGCCGGGTCGCTGCCCACGTACGGGTGATGTGGCATATCTCCACCTCCCCATCCGCGTTCCTGCCGGAGCCAGCTCTCGAGGGTGAGGAGTGCCCAGATCTGCGGACTGAGGTCGGCCGCCGCGTTGCGGTGCCTGGCCAGGAGACGCTCGACCGGCTCCGGCCTGAGGTACTCGTAGATCGGGCTCGCCGTGTCGAGCAACCGCTCTCGCACGAGCCCGTCCAGCTCTCCGCGGAACCAGGCGCCGAGCGGCGCGCCGAACCCCATCTTGCCGCGGGCGAGGATCGACTCCGGCAGGAGGCCCTTCATCGCCCGCCGCAGCAGGATCTTGCCCTTGCCCAGGCGCATGCGGAGACGGTCCGGCAGCGAGGCGCCGAACTCGACGACCGCGGTGTCGAGGAAGGGCGAGCGCGTCTCGAGAGCGTGCGCCATCGACATGCGGTCCATCTTCACGTGCAGGTCGTCCAGGAGGTAAGTCTCGAAATTGAGCTGGAGCAGCCGTGCCAGCGTCGTCACGCGTCCTTCGCCGGGAGCGGCGGGAGACGGGCTGTCGAGCAGGGCTCGATAGCTGGCGAGGATCCTTTCCGGCGTGGCCATCGAATGGAGCTCCGGGCGAAGCAGCTCGAGCAGACCGCTCGTGAAGTAGCCGTTCCAGCGGAGATAGCGCTCGGCGAGCGGCAGTGCCCCCGCCTCGGCGAAGCGCTTGGCGAAGCGCAGCGGGTGCTTCCGGTCCCTGGGTTCGGGCAGCCGGGCGAGGGCGGCGCCGGCCGACCGGAAGAGCCAGCGCGGAAGGCGCTCCGACAGCGCGCCACCGTAGAGCCTCAGGTATCCGGCGAAGACCTCGTCGCCGCCGTCGCCATTCAGCGCGACGGTGACGCGCGAACGCGTCAGCTCCGAGAGGAGATAGGTCGGGATCGCCGAGGAGTCGCCGAAGGGGCCATCGTGGTGCCAGACCAGCCGGTCCACGAGGTCGAGCGCCTTCGGCTCGACCACGAACTCGGTGTGGTCGGTCGCGAAGCGCTCGGCCACGACGCGCGCGTGGGCTCGCGTTCGTCGTACTCCTTCCCCCCGGCGAAACCGATCGTGAAGGTCTTGACGCGGCCGGCCGCCTCCTGCGCCATGAAGGCCACTACCGCCGAGGAATCGAGCCCGCCCGACAGGAAGGCGCCGAGCGGCACGTCCGCGACCAGGCGGCGGGAGACGGCACTGCCGCAGCAGGGTCCGGAAACGCTCCTCGGCTTCGTGCTCGTCCGCGACGACTCCATCCCGGAATCGGACGGCCCAGTAGGGTTTCGGCGCCTCGGTCTGCCGTTCCGACACGACCAACGTATGGCCCGGCGGCAGCGACCGAATGCCCCGGTAGAACGTCCCCGGCGTCGGGACGTATCCGTAGGTGAGGTAGAGGGGGATCGCCGTCTCGTCGCGCTCGTGCGCGACGCCAGGATGGGCGAGCAGCGCCTTCACCTCGGAGGCGAACGCGAAGAGGCGCGCATCGTCGAAGTAGAAGAGCGGCTTCTTGCCGGTCCGATCGCGGGCCAACAGCAGACGCTTCTGCCGCGCGTCCCAGAGCGCCAGCGCGAACATTCCGTCGAGCGCCGCGATCGCCTGGTCGCCCCGCTCTTCGTAGAGATGCAGGATGGTCTCCGCGTCGCCGAGGCTCCGGAAGCGGTGGCGGGCTTCGAGGTCTTTCCGCAGCTCCCGGAAGTTGTAGATCTCACCGTTGAACACGAGCCAGAGCGAGCCGTCCTCGTTGGTCATCGGCTCGTCCGCCGCCTCGCTCAGGTCGATGATCGACAGCCGGCGGTGACCGAGCGCGATCGGCCCCTCGACGTGCTGGCCTTCGGCGTCCGGGCCGCGGTGAGCAAGGCGGGCCGCCATCTTCGCGACGACCTGCTCGGAGGCGGGCTCCGCTCGGCCCAGGTACCCGCAGATCCCGCACACGGGGCAAGCATAGCAGCGACGGCGCGTGCCCCGCCGGCCGCCTTTCAGCGCCTAGTCGTAGAACCCGTCAGGGATGTCCCGGCGCGTCTTCCGGCGGATGCGCTCGAGGTCGTGGTCGTTGAGCGCACGCACGACGCGCGCAGGGACGCCGGCCACGAGCGAGCGGGGCTCGCCGACCTGTCCGCTCAGCACGGCACCCAGCGCCAGGATCGACTCCTCGGCCAGCCGTGCGCCAGGCGCGAGGCGCACCTCGGATCCCAGGTAGCAGAAATCGCCGATGACGATCGGCGCCGTTTGCTGGCGATTGTGGGTCCAGAGCGACGAGTTGCGCCCTCCGACGATGACGTTCCGCCCGATAGTGACGCGGTCGGTGAAGTCGACGCGATGGCCGGAGACGATGATGGCCCCGTCTCCGAGCCCGAGGACGGAGACGGGTGCCGTCGTGCAATCGTGGTCCGGTATGGCATTCAGCACGTTGAACCGCATGACCGTTGAGTAGGCGCCCAGGGACACACGCTCACCCCCACGGATGACGTTGAGCACACCAATGCGCGCGTGCTGGCCCATCTCGAATCGGCCGACTCGGAGGATCAGATTCAGGTGGCCGATCTCGACACCCTCGGCGAGATCCACCTCCTGCGCCTCGAGGAGCATAAGGCCGATCCGGAACGCCGGGTGGATCCGGTAGCCGAAGAACAGCCGATAGGCTGGGCGTTTCAGCAGCCCCGGGAGAATGCCGATGAAGGCCAACATGGCCAGGCGGGCGCGGCGACGCCAGCTCATCGGCTGCCACGGCTGGCGGGCTGTGGCCGCGGCCCGCGCCGTCTCCCGCCTGCGCCGTTTCAGCTCGATGCCCAGCCCCATGAAGATGAAGAAGAACATCGTGATCTGGGTGCGCTGGCGATACGCCGTGCCCACGTTGCTCTGGAAGACAGCGTAAGCGGTGGTGAGGATGGCCGCGAAGGTGACGATAGGCAAGACGGCACGGAAGCTGTGGCGTAAAGCGTGTCGCAGGCCACGCCAGAGCGCCGGCATGAGTGCATACCAGACAAGCATCTCCGGGAGCGTGAGGAGCTGCCGGATCCCCGGTAATCGCCCACGGGAACGGAGCGAACAGCAGATAGGCGAGGCCAACCGGTACGGCTGCGAGGGCGCCCTCCGGGCGTCGACACGTCGAAATCCGACCCGAAGTCGGACTGACCGAGCATCGTCTGTCCCAGCCGAGCGTTCTGGATGCGGTCGAGGTCGAAGTACGCGGTCTGCTGCTGGATCGTCTCCTGACGCACGCCAAACACAATGGCTGTTGCGAAAACTCCGCCCAACAGGACCTGCGCGAGCAGGCCCGAGAAGAGGCCGCGACGCTGTGAGAAGAGGAACGTCCCCAGCGTGGCGAACACCACCATGTAGAAGACGTAGAAGCGCAGCGTCATGAGTGCCAGCGTGGCACCGACGAAGAGGAGCAGGTGTCTTGCGGTCAGCCGTTCGCGCAGGGTGAGGACCGCGTAGATGGAGGTGGCGATGCACAGCTGGATGGCCGGATCCTTGTACATGGCGCACGACCAGAAGATCATCTGCGGGAAGAACGCCATGAACAGGGCTGCCCAGCGGGCGACCTTCTCGTCGAACAGCCGTCGGGCGATCGCGTAGATCACAACAACCGCCAGCGACCCGATCGTGGCGTTGACGAACTGCACCAGGAGCTGGTTTCGGCCGAAGACGTAGTAGAGAAGGCCAACGAACTCGATGAAGCCGTAGCCCGATACGGCTGACACCTTGTATGGACTGGCGATGATGTCCCCGCTCCAACGCAACGCCAGATGGTAGCCGCCCAGATCGTAGGTGCCCGAGTCTCCCCAGAAGTAGGCGGCGAACTGCGCGTTGTTGGCCAGCACGTTCAGCGCGACAGCCCCGGCACACCGCAACGCCAGGGTTTGGAGGTAGGTGCGGCGGAGGAAGCGACCCTCCACGCTGGCGAAGCTCGAGTGGACACGGGCGGCGATGAAGAGATTCAGGAGCCCGGCGACGGCGAAGGCGATGACGGCGTCGAACGGTCCTGTCACAGGCGGGCGTCTCGCGGTCTTGTCACGGTTTCAGCGAGCGCAGTCTAGCACGCGGCGCCGGCCCTCGCGCCGCCTCGCGCAGCAGGCGTGCGACCCTCGGGCCGTGAACCGTCGCGGAGTACTCCCTTTCGACGCGCTGCCGGGCCGCGCGGCCGAGGCGATGCCGCAGGTCGGCGTCGGTCATGAGCCGCTCGAGTGCATGCCGCCAGTCTTCCGGCGATCTGGCAACCAAGCCGGTGACCCCGTGTTCCACGATGCTGCTGTTCACGCCTACGGGGCTCACGATCGGCGCTATCGCCAACGCCATGTACTGGAGGGCCTTCAAGCCGCACTTGCCGCGCTCCCAGTCAGCGTCGGGGAGGGGCATGACGCCGACGTCGATGTCGGAGAGGTCAGCGACCTCCGTGGCCGAACACCACGTCCTGTGCTCGACTTGCACGCCTGAGAGCTGGAAACGAGCGCCGCCGATGACAACCAAGCGGAAGGCATGGGTGCGGCCCAGCTGCTCGAACACAGGTCGAAGCTGCTCGAGATACGGCTCGGTGCTGTGGCTGCCAGTCCAGCCGATCACAGGCACCGTGTTGGCAGAAACGCGCGTCGGGACGACATACGTGCGCGTCTCGATCGTCGTGGGGACGATGCTCACGGTACCGCCGGCGGCCTCAGCGTAGGCGCGCAGGGTATCGTTACCGGCCAGAACCTGCCGGGCCAGACGGCAGTAGACGGCGGTCTTGCGTGAGCACCGTAGGTGGGAGAAGAGCGGGTTGGTTGGGCTCCGGTAGTCCAGCCATACGGCGTCATCGAAATCGTAGACGAACGGGATACCGCGAGCTGTGAGGATCCGCATTGGCAGAGCGGGGCCCAGCAGCGCGTCCTCGCGGAATATGTGGACGAGGTCGGCTCGGACGCTGGTGGCATGACGTAGACGGCGGACCAGGGCGTTCGAGACGCCGGCCGCCTTACGGAATGTATGTCCGGGTCGTTTCAGCAGGGCCGACAGCTGCTCGTCTGCAAACGGGACAAACTCGATGTCGATACCCTCGTCCCGCAGGTACGGATACCACTCCTCGATGCGGAACCGTTGCCCCGGCGAGGTGTCGACAGGTGCCGGCACCCAGGACAAGACCTTCATCGCACGACACCGGTGCGCCCGGGTTCAACGGGCAGGCATCCCTTTACCACGGAGCCTTCTCCAGAACCGGCGGCGGCGACTCGACGGAGACGCCGGGTTCCTTACCGGGTTCCCTCGGCACGAAGGCCGTTGTTTGGCCGTTTCGGCTCTCCAGTGTTCGTAGCATCGTCGTCCCGACCCCCTTGCGCTCGTCTTTCTACCCCAGCCGCGCCCCCGCGTCCACGACGACCGGCCGCCCTCGGTGTAGCAGGGCGCGCCGCAGCCTGTTGGCGGCGCTGCCGGCCAACGACGAGCTGCTATGCTGGGCCCAACCCGTGGCCAGGATGAGCGATCGACGCCCCGCAACACTCGATTCTCTCTACATCACGTACTGGAGCGTGCGCGACCCGCTCTGCGAAAGCCAGTCCCTGCCGATCTTGCGGGCGCTGGCGGAACGCGGCTTCTCCCTCGGTCTCGTCACCTTCGAGCCGGCGCGCTGGGCGATGGAACAGCCCGAAAGGGAACGCCGGCGGCGCGAGCTCCTCGCCGAGGGCATCGCGTGGGTATCGTTGCGCTACCACTCACGTCCTCGCGTCCTCTCGAGCGCCTGGGACATTCTGGCAGGCGTGTCGACCAGCCTGCGCGTCGTGCGGAAACGGGGCGTGCGACTTATCCACTCGCGCGGCACTGTCCCAGCCGCGATGGCTTGCGTCGCCTCCCGCCTCGCCGGCGCAGGGTTCTTCAACGACGCCGACAGCCCGATCTCCGAGGAATACGCCGACGTGGGCATCTGGCCCCGTGGTGGCGCCTTATACCGGGTGACTCGCTCCGTGGAACACTGGGCGCTACGGAGTGCCGATGCGGTTGCCGTCCTCACGGAGGTTCGCCGGGGCCAGGTCGAAGGGCTGACCAAAGCGCCTCCCGTTGTGATCCCCTGCGCCGTTGACGTAGAGCTGTTCCAACGTGACGCCCACGCCGGGACACGGCTGCGCGGCGAGCTGGGCCTGACGGGCACCGTCTTCGTCTACGCCGGCAAGGCCGGTGGGTGGTACGACACCACCTCCATGCTCGACTACGTGGCTGCGGCGCGACAGGTCTTCGGCGAGGTGAGCCTCCTCGTCTTGACCAACGAGAGCCCCGGGGCGTTCACCAGGCCGGCAATTGCCCGCGGGATCCGTTGTATCACCCGCTCCGCGAGCCGGGCCGAGATGCCTGCGCTCCTCTCGACGGCCGATGTCGGCCTCTCGTTCGTGCTGTCCGCTCCGTCCAAGACGACGAGCTCTCCTGTGAAGAACGGCGAGTACCTGGCGTGCGGCCTGCCGGTCGTGACGACGACGGGCATCGGGGACTACAGCGCCCTGATTCCTGAGCGGCGGGTGGGCGTCGCGGTGGACGCTCGGGATCGGGAGGCGTACGTGCGCACTGCGTCCGAGCTGAAATCGCTCCTTGGGGATCCGTCGCTCGCGGAGCGTTGCCGCGCCACCGCGGTCGCGGAGCTGGGTCTCGCGCAGGTGGCGATTCCCAGGTACGTCGATCTGTATGAACGGCTGCTCGGCCAACGGCGGAACAGGCCCGCTTACGACCCGCGCTTCAATCGCCCGTAACCTGACGGTTAGGGTCTGTCCTCCGCCCCTGCGTCATGGGTCTCATTGCACGAGACCCTGCTTGCGAAGCTCGTCGTGGCTTCGTTCCACTTCGTCGGGCGGGCGTTCGCCCCGACACCACTCGATGAGGCTGGGCAGCCCCGCCTCCAGCGAGTGGCGCGCCTCGAACCCCAGAATCGCTTTCGCCCGGGCGGGATCTGCATAGCAGTGGCGGATGTCGCCGGCACGGAACTGCCGCAGCAGGTGGGGGTGAAGCGGGAGATGGAGGTGTCTCGCCAGCAGCTCGGCCACGTCGGAGATCGGCAGCCGGCGGCCCGTGCCGACGTTCAGCACGTGGGCCCCCGACCGCTCGGAGTCCAGGGCGAGCACGATCGCAGTCGCGACATCGCGCACGTCGACGAAGTCACGACTCTGCCGGCCATCCTCGAACAGGAGCGGCGGGTGTCCGTTCAGCAGGCGTGAAAGGAAGATCGCCACGACGCCGGTGTATGGATTCGACAGGCTCTGACGGGGCCCGAAGACGTTGAAGAACCGGAGCGCGAAGGTCGGGATCTGATAGGCGCGCCCAAACGAGACAGCGAGGTCCTCTTGGTGCCGCTTAGTAGCCGCGTAGACCGATGCGATCACCGGGGGCTTCGTCTCCGGAGTCGGAAGCGGCGCAAGGTCGCCACCGCACTTGGCGCACAGGGCCTCCCAACGCCCGGACTTGAGTTGCTCTTCCGTCCTTCCGGCCGGCTCTGCCCCACCGCATCCCGGGCACTGGTAGGCGCCTTCCCCATAGAGGCTCATCGATGAGGCCACGACCAACTTGCGGACCTGGACGCGGCGCGGGACGAGACACTCGAGCAGGACGCCCGTGCCACAGCCGTTCGTGTGCGTGTAGTAGTGCGGTTGGTACATGGACTGGCCGACGCCGACCGCGGCGGCGAGGTGAACGACCCCTTCCACATCTTCTAGCGTCGCTTGCACGCACGAGGCGTCCGTGACGTCACCCCGCACGAAGTGGATCGCCTTCTCTTGCAGGTGCGCGAGCAGGTGCCGGGGTTCGGTGGCCCCGGCGCCGTGCACTTGCGGGTCCAAGTTGTCAACCACGGTCACCCGGTCTCCGCGGGCGACGAGCAGATCGACGACGTGGGAGCCGATGAATCCGGCGCCACCCGTAACGAGAACCTTCATGTTCCGTACCTCACCAGACCCGTCATTCTTCTCGTTCCCCGGCCTGGAGCCAGGCGAGTAGTGGCCGGAGAGTCACATCCCGATCAAACGTTCGCCGGGCGCGTGTCGCACGCTCACGCTGCTCAACCAGGCTCTCAGCCTGCGCCCGACGCATGCCCAGCTCTATGAGCTCGCGGGCGTTTTCCGGAGTCCTGGGTTCACCGTACGTTCCGCCGAACTTCTCGATCCAGGACCTCACGGTTGGGCCTCCGGAAGCCACAACGTGCGCGCCGCAGCTCAGCGCCTCCATTAGTGTCGCCGGCGCGCCGTCCGTGCTCGGGAGGGACACCACGATCTCCGCCCGCTGGTACTCCTCGAGCATGCGCTCGAGCGGCCAGGCATCTGCCTCCACTACGTTCGGCGACGGAAAGGACGCGGCGGTCCGGATCCACGATCGCCTGTAGTCCGGAGCCTCACGGCGGGCACTGAAGACGCGTCCCCGTTCGCGCTGCCCGGTGCCGATGGGAGGCAGCCTCTTCAGGTCGACGCCGACCGGAGCGCTCCAATTGGGGGCGCGCCCGAGTGATTCCAGCTCACGGGATAGTGCTGGCGACACGGCCCACAGGCCCTCGACGCGAAGGAGCGCCCTCCTCAAGAGGAGCTCCTGTCGTCTCCCTTCCGGACGCCGTAGGACATCGGATCCGAGGGCCGCCCCGAGCGTCCGTTGTGTCCGGGCCCCGGCCAGCAGAAGGCTGTCGCCGGCCAAGTAGGGAAGGACGAGGTCGGTCGCGGCCATCGCCCTCCGGAGATATGCACGGACCCGCAGGAGCCTTGTCAGCGCCGGCAAGCGGTGTCTGGGTCTTGGCAGCGGCTCAAGGCAATGTACTTCAACGTCCTGCGCTGTCAGCCAGGCGCAGACCGCTTCATCGAAGGCCGGAGCCGCGCCGCACAGCCACGCTACATCGCGCGGCCGACGGTGCGCGGGCCGGGGAGATTCCTCATGGCTCGCCACAGACTCTACGCGGCCCCCGCATCTTCTCTCGCGATCCATCGATACACAAGGTCAACCACGCCCATCCACATCGCCAGGTCGGCCAGAGCGACGAGGACTCCGACGCGTACGAGGCAACCGACGCGCCAGGGGCTTCTGGTTATGTTGCCACGTCGCTGCCCGATCGTCCGGCCGAGCCGCAGACTTACAGCCAGGCCAAGTACCAGCCACGCCGACGGCCAGCGTAGCGCGATCGCGCCCAGGACGACCCCCGCCGCATCCATCAAGCCGACGCGTGCGTGCCAAGTGCGCCAGAGACGAGCTCTTGCGTGGTGACGGGAATAGACGCGAAGACGTCGGAAGAAGGCCCCGACCGACTGCCCCAGCTCCCAGGAGACCGTAGCCGTGGGCGCGAACTTCTCCGCCGTCAGCATGTCGCGTAGGGCGTCAAAGAAGATGAGGTCCTCGGCGGCGCGAAGGTCCTCACGGAATCCCCCGACTCGCCGCCACATGTCTCGGTGGATCAGCGAAGAGGCAACGAACGGAGCCGTTTGCCCGTGGAGACGGCGACGGATGGGTCCAATAACGAGAGCCTGCGCCTCATCCCAGGCCGTCTCCACCAACGGCTCGTAGCAGCCCCAAACGACACCCATTCGGGAAGGTAGAGCCGAGCGACCCGCGTCCAATGCCGCGAGCCATTGAGGGTGCGCCACGCATCCCGCGTCGATGAGCGCGATCCAGTCGTGGCGCGCTTGGGCGATGCCGCGGTTGCGGGCTCTTCCTGGGAAGGCGGGACCGATCTCGAGCAGGCTAACGCCTCTACGAGCGTATCGGCGCACCGTTTCCGCGGTGGAATCTGTGGAGCCAGCGTCCACCACCAAGATCTCCTCCGGCGGACGCGTCTGCGCGAGCAGCGAATCGAGCAGAGGCCCGATCGTAGAGGCCTCGTCCCTGGCGGGAATGACGACGGTCACGGGCGCCGCCTGTCGTCGGGTCGAGGAGGACTGTTTCGATTGATCATCACCTTGATCCCGCGTGTGGCGCCGCCCCCGGTCGGCTTGGCCCTGGTTCACCCGGACGGACCTATCGTGTTGTCGCGGATCGCGTCTGGAGCCGTGCGACCCTAGCGTGCCAGTCATCGCGCGTGAAGTCCTCGGGTCGCTGCGGTGCTCCGAGCGACTGCCTCTTCCAGAAGCGACAGCGCCTCCCGCGCGGTCATCGCCCGGGCGAGACGAGCGCGCTCGTCGGCGGCTGGCACGTGCCTCTCGAGGACGGCCAACGCTCCCACGAGCTCGTCCGGCGTCCAGGCGCCGACACCGAGGTGTCGCTCCTCGATCAGCTTGCGAGCCTCGTAGTGAGCTGGGGCACAGACGAGAACAGGGCGGCCGGCACCCACGTACTCGTATAGCTTTCCCGCAACGGTCGCCTCGCCGGCGCGGACTTGCCATCCGAGGACGAGGAGGGCCGTCATACGCTGCATCGCGCTCAGCGCCTGATCATGCAGCAGCGCAGGCCCCACGGCGACGAGGTCTGCAAGGTCATCTGGCGGACGGACGATGCCGCCTCCGCTTCCGCCCGCCGTAAGGAAGAACTCGACTTGCCATGCTCGGCCCTCGGCACGGCAACGCCGCAGGGGTTCCCAGAGGCGCTCGGGGTGCTGCGCCAGAGGATCGATGCGCCCAAAGTAGCCCAGCACGCGCGATCTTGGAGGCCCGTCTGCCGGAGGCTGGGGATCGAACCCATTGCGCACGCACTTCACCCCTCTTCGCGTCGCACGCTCTATCGATGCGGCAACGCCGTCCGCGTTGGCCATGAGAAGTGTCGCACGACGCAGGACGACCCTGCTGATGTGGTCGATCAGGAGGCGGCTCAGGGGGTCCCAACGCGCTAGCAGATAGTCCGACCACTGATCCCTGAAGTCGGCCACCCACGGGATGCCCGCCTCGGCGAGACGGTTGCCGACGAAATGCACGGATTCTGGGGGGGAGGTGCTCCAGACTACATCGAAGGGATGAGAGGCGTGCGCGCGGAGTGCTTCCTGGGTTGCTGGCCCGATCCAACTCCTCTGTAGGTCAGGAAAGCCTCTCCACTGGCCCAGGATTTGCCGGAAACGACTGATGCGCAGGGTGGGGCCGGGGCGGCCACACGGCCTGCGAACAGGGATGCCTGGCGCGGCAGCGCGGTGCATCGTCACAGACGGACCCTGGATCAGCGCCGCCAGCTCTGGCGCCGGCTCACCTCCCCGGTCCCCGGGGCCGGTCACCACGTGCACCTGATGGCCAAGCCTCGTCCATTCCCTCGCGAAGCCCATCGCCCGCAGGGCACCGATTCGACCGATTGGCGGCCACGCCCAGGAAGCGATCAGGACTCGCACATCGCTTCTCAGGCGGTGCCGCAGGTCGCCGCGATCCCGGGAACTCGAACCCGGCCAAGCCCCATCACGCCCATGCCCCCACTAGGATGGCAGCAATCCGCTCCGCCGCGTGCCCGTCCCAACCACGGATCATGGCACCTCTCTTGTATCGTCCGAGACGAATGTCCTCCAGGAGCTTGGGAACCATCATCAGGGGTCCATCGACCACCGTGTTGGTCCCGAGTCTTACCGTCGCTGGGCGCTCGGTGCTGCGCCGCAGCGTCAAACAGGGCACGCCCAAGAACGTCGACTCCTCCTGCAGGCCGCCGGAGTCGGTCAACACCGCGGCGGATGTCACCAGGAGACCCAAGAGCGTTCGATACCCGACCGGATTGAGGAGCCGGATGCCGGCCGCTGCCTCAAGCCGAGCCAGACAGCCGGACTCTTCGAGCCTACGGCGCGTTCTCGGGTGAGCTGGGAACACCACGTCGACCTTGCCGCTCATGTCGATGAGAAGGTCGACCAGGTCGGCGAGACGCTGAGGATCATCCACATTCGCCGGTCGGTGGAGCGTCACGAGGACGTGCGGACCGCGCGGCGAAGCCCATTTGTGTGCCTGCTCGCGCGCGGCTGGAAGGTGCGCCACGAGGCTGTCGATCATGACATTACCCACATAATGAATGCGGTCTGCGTCAATACCTTCGGCGCGCAGATTCGTCTCGCCGTCTGGTTCGGAGACGAAGAGCAGGTCGGCCACCGCATCCGTGAGGATGCGGTTGATCTCCTCGGGCATACTGCGGTCTCGGGAACGCAGCCCGGCTTCGACGTGCGCAACCGGCACGCCGACCTTCACTGCGGCGAGCGTGCACGCTAGGGTGGAGTTCACATCTCCGACCACTACGACGCCCGCCGGCGGCGCGGAGCGCACCAGCAGCGTGCGCTCGAAGGCGGCTAGAATGAAGGCGGTCTGCTCGCCGTGTGTCCCCGGGGTGGCCCCGAGGTGCACCGCCGGGGGGGGGATCCCCAGCTCGTCCAGAAACACCTGGGACATGGACTCGTCATAGTGCTGACCTGTGTGCACGAGCTGGGCTTCGACGCGCCCCCGGTATGCAACCAGGGCTCGCATCAACGGGGCGACCTTCATGAAGTTGGGGCGGGCACCCGCGACCAACAAGATCTCCACAATCCTCGCGCCCATCGCTATGGGATTCTCCGAGCGACCCTTGCGAGTCGGCTGACAGCCCGAGGCGGCGGAACTCTCTCCCTTCCGGTCCCGCGGCGTGAGACGGCGGATGCTGAACCCGTCGGCATGACGCCACGATTCTAGCGCGTGTGCAACGGCGTGGTCGCAGCGCTGGCTCCGGCCGGGCGGGCGCGGGAGCGGCGGCGAGTTCTGGGCCACCGGTCCCGGTTGCCAGCCCCGCGGTGGCCGGTCTTGGCGGGACCGACTCCGCCGACACCTCCGCCGAAACTGGCGGTCTTCCCAAGGGAGAGTCGGGCGGCACCTCTGCCCCGAGGCCACTGCTCTCGCCGGCCACCTGTCGCCTGCCCGCCGCGCCGTGCTGCCGGATGTGCTATACGTGTCGCGAGGCCGATGACGACCCCTCCAAACCTCATGCGGGTTCGGTTGCACGACGGCGAGAGCCTCAAGGGTCCTCCGGGGATCACCTGAATGGCGAAGGCCTTGTGCGAAGGGAGAACGTCGCATGGCCCTCGCAGCGCGACGCAAGGCTTGACTAACGCGAGCCACCGTCCTGCGTCCCGCTCGCGGGGCTCTCGGGAAGACGGACGGCCGAGCGATCGCGCCATGCGCCTCGGCGCGCGAAGCAGCCCGGCTCCCTCCCGCGTTGCACGTCGTGGCCCGCCTCCGTGGCGAGGCCGAGCGGGGCGCACGTCGTGACCTCTGGGGACCAGCCGCCCTTTGCGACGAATCCCAGGACTGCCTGTTGACTCTCTCGCCCGAATTTCGGAGGCGGTCGTCGCACGCTCGCCTTCTGACGCTGCTCGTTGTCTTTCTTGCGACCGCGTTTCTCTGGAGCCTCCCTGTTGAATGGCTCTTGCCTACCTTGGAGCGTTCTTTCAGCCCGGACGGGCACGTGTCGCCGCAGGGTCGACAAATCCTGATCGAGAGCTGGCGCAACACTCGTTTGGGCCTGACGGCCTTTGCCTCCCTCGCGGTCGCCCTTGGCATCTCCCTCCAAACAGCCAGGAGGCACCTCCAAGGCCTGGGTTCCTCGAGCCGGATCGACGCCCCTCTGCCCTTTCATCCTCGGTCGACGAAGCGCACTCTTCTCCTGCTCTTGGCGCTCTGCAGTGCGCGAGTTGCACTTGCGTCTTTCCATTGGCACGACAGCCTTTCTTACGACGAGCTGTACACACTCCAGAACTTCGCCCGGTCGTCCGTATCGGCGATCTTCGCACTTGGCCATCGCTACGTCGCCAACGACCACATCCTTAACTCCCTGCTCTTGAAGCTGTCGGTCCAGCTCGGAGCGACATCAGAGAGCACCCTGAGAGCCTGGAGCATCGCAGCCTCCGTGGCTGTGGTCCCGGTGACTGCCTTCCTGGCGGCGGAACTCGGTCTCCGACCCGCGGTCGCCGCCGGCCTCCTGTTGTCTACGGCCGCGTCGCCCGTCCTGGATCTCTACGGCGCACAGATGCGTGGCTATGTCTTCGCAATGCTACTTGCCACGCTCGTTCTATCCATCCACATGCGGCTGCTCAGGCGCGGCCCCTCACCCGGACGGCTCTTGTCTCTCGCTGTCGGCAATACATTTCTCATTCTCGCGAACGTCTTTACGTTGCCTCTTCTGTTCGCGCAGGTTGTCCACCTCGCGTGGGAGGCTACTGTCCCGGGTTCGGCCCTTCAACGCAGAGGTGCGCGAAGCTTCAACGCTCACTTGTCGGCCCTAGTCGGTGCGGGTGTCTGCGGCGTCGCTCTGCACGCGGGCGCTTTGCCCTGGCTGATCCACGACTCCGTTGTGTTCGCGTCCCCATCTCGTCCAACGCTGCCGAGGATTCTCGACGTCGCGGGCGCGGCGCTCTGGATGCAAGGGGGCGCAGCCCTCGGCTTGCTCGTCCTGCTGCTGATCGTGGTGGGCGCTTTGTGGGGTCGAGGGCCTGCAGAGAGAAGCGGTGTGCGGTTGCTGGTGCTCGCGGTGGCTATTGGGGTCGTGATGCCTGCTTTGACGCGGCAGGTCCACGAGCGGATGACCGCCTATGTGCATGTTGCGACTCTAGGACTCGCCTTCGCAATGGCCGACGCCGTGTCGTGGCGTCTACTGGGTCGCCGTGGGCCAGTCATCCTTTGGCCAGTCCCCGTACTCCTCGCATTCGAAGGCTCGTGCCAAATCGGGGCTCGCGAGGCGGTAGCCTACGTGCGCCAGACGATGGATGCCGGACGGCTGATAGCGGCCGGACGGCCCATCTGGACTTCTGGATTCGCCGGCGAACCCGCTCGCTTCTACGCGCCTCACCTTCGGGTCGTATCAAGCGCTGACGACCTACCCGCCGAGTCGAGCGTGTACGCTTCTTTCGCTGACGCAACGACCTCGGCAGTCGACACGGTCCTGGCGAAGGTACGCGTGCATTGTGCACGCGTCCGTTCCTTTGGCGAGGCGGAACGCCAGGCTCTCTACGAATGCCCACCGTTCACGCGGCGCGCCCGTGGAGCCACGCCCGAGAAGAGGTGAGGAGGACTCGCCGCCCGCCTCGGCTCGGGCGGCCTCAAACGACGACGAGGGTGAGTAGCGGCCTCTTCTCGGCTGGCGAGTTGACAACGCAGAGCGCCAGCGGGCCAAGATCGATCGCCACGCGGACGGCCGGATCGCAGCGAATGCGGGCCCACGCCCTCTTCATCCCCGCCGACCAAGCGACGTCGTCTAGAACGACTACGGCGTCCTGATCGAGGGCCTCCTTGATCCGTTGGAAGTACTCGATCGTGGCCTCCTCGTCGTGGTGGCCGTCGAGAAACGCGAAGCCGATCGGCGCGTGCCGCCCGAGAGCCGGAGCGAGGGTGTCCATGAAGCGCCCCTCGATGACCTCCACGTTGAGGTCCAGTGCTCGAAGGTTCCGTCTGGCCAGGTCGGCCAGTGCTGGAGATCCCTCCAAGGTTGTCAGCGATCCGAAGCCATTGAGGTGGAGTGCAGCGCATTGGTACGCGGCCGAGATGCCAAGGCATGTTCCGAGCTCGAGGCATGCCGAGGGTCGTAGGTGCCGAAGGAGCCGGAACAAGAGACGGCACCACTCGTCGGATTTGCTGGCGGTGCGGCAGACCTCGCCGATAGAGCGCCTGCTGACGACGCCTTGCGCCATGGCACTGGCACCGAGGTTGGTGCGGGGGGACCGCGCACCATAGTCGTGAATATTGATTTCTGTCCTGGACGAGAGGAGGTCGCTGCGAAGTGACTCGATCTTCGAAAACCAGCGGCGCTCATCCTCTGTTGATCGATGTCCTAGAACGTCGCCAAGACCTTCGGCCAGGGCTCGTACTGTAGCGTCGGGGTCACGTCTTAGCCGTTCGACAGCTCGGGAGGCTGTACGCCGTCTGAGGCGTCCCTGTAGACGCCGCACCGTCCCTCGTATGAGTTGCATCTGATGTCCCCCGGGGGGAATGCTCATCTTGTCGTCGCGCCGCGACCTGGATGGACCTGAGCCGTCAGGAGGCCGGGCGTCTCGTCCATCGCCGATCCTCGCCTCGGTGTGCCGGGCTGCGACAAGGCGAGTATTGCGCCACTCAAGGTCCGCAACGGGAAGGGCGCCAGCGGCAGGACCCGCTGTCCGGCCTCCAACGCCTCGGGCGAGAGAGAAACCATCGGCTGCACAACCTGCCTGCATTCCCACGCGTCGGCCATGGCACCTAGACACCTTAATCCAAGTTGGGGGCAGTGCGACGGCATGCGCCGCATGATGGGGCAGCTGCTGCGGCTGCCGGCGTCCTGGTCGTCGGTCGACCGCCGCCACCTGCTTCCCGGTTTCCCGCGTCGTCCGCGGAGACCGGAGCCCCCGGCGCGTCACGCGTGAGCGGAGTAGGTCCCTGGCGACTGAAGCCGGACGGGCTGGGCACCCAGGCCCTGCGCCCACAGATGGAAGGTGTAGAGCGCCCAGAGCCGGTGCGTGTGATCGAAGCCCGAAAGGTGCTCCTGTTGGAGCCGGTGAATCCAGCCGTAATCGAAGCGCACGAGATTCTGTTTTCCCCCGAGCACCGTTTCCTCGAACTCACGCCGAAGCCCGTTCCGGAGCCAGTTTGCGACCGGGACGGCAAAGCCCCGCTTCTCGCCCCGCGCCACCGCCGCCGGCAGGTCGCGAAGTGCCAGCGCGCGGAGGATGGCCTTCGGCCTGCGATCTGCGTACAGCTGCCGCGGGCTGAGGCTTCCCGCGAACCGTGCGAGGTCGACATCCAGCAGGGGTGACCTCGCTTCGAGTGAAGCGAACATAGTGGCGCGGTCAACCTTGACCAGATAGTCGTTGGCCAAGCGGGTGTGAAGGGAGCTGGTGAGCAGTGCGAGGAGGCGGTGCTCGCCCGGGTCTGTCTCCTCTCGCCAGACGCGCTCGTGCTCCACAGCCATAGCGCTCGCGAGCTCGGGAAGTCGATCGTCGTTCGCTGCGAGGCCCAGAATCTGGTCGGCTGAGAACCCGTAGTGCCGGTCGAGAAGCGCCTGCGGAGGGAGCCGAGCGGCCTCGAGGAGCTCGCGCAGAAACCGCCAGCGCCTCGAGCGCAGAGTCCCCTCAAAGGCACGGACCAACGGCAGGGCAAGGCCGAGTTCCTTGACCGCGTGGAGACGATTAGCGAAGTAGTACACGAAATAGCCGGCGAAGAGCTCGTCTCCGCCGTCGCCGGTCAGGACCACCTTCTCGTTCGCGGCGACCGCTGCTGCCACCAGATACGTGGGGAGGGCAGAGCAATCCGCGAACGGCTCGCCGAACTCGGGCACGAGGCTCCGGAGGGCGGAAACGCTGTGGGCGTCCACGACCACTTCGTGGTGATCGGTATCCCATCGCTCGGCCACCTGACGGGCGAAGGGGCGCTCATCGAAGCCGACGGCATCAAAGCCCACAGTATAGGTCGGCACACGTCCGCGACTCTGGCGAGCCATGGAAGCCACAACGAGTGACGAGTCGAGGCCGCCGCTCAAGAGGGCGGCGCAGCGCACATCGCCGACCAGCCTTTTTCGGACCGCGTCGTCCAACAGCCGCCCCGCCTCCTCGACGATCTCCCCCTGTGCCATGTGGTTTCGCCCGGCGAAGCGGAGGCGCCAGAATCGAAAGCGGTCGAGACCCTGCAAACTGAAACGGAGCGCGTGCCCCCCGGGCAGTTTGGACACCTCGCGCCAGATGGATCGCTGCTCCGGGGTGCTGAGCTCGGCCAGAAAGTAGCCGAGGGAGAAGGCGTCGAGGTTGGGTCGCTCTCGAAGCGCCAAGAAGGAGCGCGCGTCGGAGCTGAACGCGAGCCGGTGCCCGGCCGGGTCGTGCCAGTAGTAGCAGGGTTTCTTGCCGAAGGGGTCCCGGGCGAGATACAGGGCTCGCTCCGCGCAGTCGAAAAGAGCGAAGGCGTACATCCCGTCCAGACGCCTCAGGAGTTCGTGCGCACCCCAGCGTTCGTAACCCGCCAAGAGGACTTCGGTATCGGAGCGGTTTCTGAACGCGATCCCGTCGTGCTCGAGCTCAGCTCGGAGTTCCTGGAAGTTGTAGATTTCTCCGTTGTAGACGATGACGCTACGGTGGGTGGCGCTCCACATCGGCTGATTCGCGGCCTCTGAGAGATCGATGATGCTAAGGCGCCGATGGGCTAGGATGAGGGCTACGTCGTCGCCGAGGCGCTTCGCCAGCTGGCCTTTCGCATCCGGGCCCCTATGCCTTAGGGGATCGGAGAAGGGCTGCATCCGGTCCTCGGGCGGAAAGAAATCACCTCGGAACGACACACCGCCCGCGATTCCGCACATGTGAGGACTACTCCCGGCCGACCATGGGTCGGCCCGTCGCCCAAGATCGGCACTATGATACGCGGAGGAGCATCCCGGTGGCGCGATGAGGTCGAATGCGAGTGCGTCGCGCCGGAAAGCTGCCTAGGATGACGACCGTTTCCCGCCTGAAGTACTTCAGACGCCATGCGCTCGACGTCGTCGACGGTGAGGGCTCCCATCACGAGCCCAGCCCTTGGTTGTTCTCGCCTCGGAACAACTTCGGATCAGGCGGGCGGGCGCGGCTCTGGAATCTCGTGTACGAGGATTTGGCGACGACGACCGTCTGGCAGCCCGATGTCTACGCACAGGCGGCGGAGCTCGCGGAGAGCGTCGGAGCGGTCCAGGTGGTCGACTTCGGTTGCGGCTCTGGTGAGAAGCTGCTGCACTTCTTTGAGGGCCGGCGCCGGCAGTTGTTTGGCGTCGACTTCAGGGGCTCGCTGCGGCTGGCTCGGAATCGCTCAAGCGCAGCGGTCTGGCGGGAATGCAACCTGGCGCTCTGGTCTGATCTGCGCGGGGTCGAGGGAGTCCTCGCGACAGGCGACCCCCAGCTTCTGATCGCAGCGGACGTCATCGAGCATCTCTCGGACCCGCGACCGCTGGTCGGAACGATCCGCAACATGCTTCTGCGCAATGCGCGCTCACGTGCGGTGATCTCCACGCCGGACCGGCACCGGACGCGTGGCCCAGGACGCGATGGGCCGCCGCTAAACCCCTGCCACATCCGTGAGTGGCTGCTCCCCGAGCTCGGCCGAGCCCTCATCTCCGCGGGGCTGATCCCCACCCGCCTCGCTTACACCCGCAGCCACCTAGAGGACGACCGGCGCATGACCGCGTTCGTCGAATGCCGGGCGTCCAGCGCCAGCCATCACGACTACCTGGCGGGTCTGGATCTCCTGGGCGACGCGTCGCGGGAGGGATCGCTCCGCGTGCTGGATGTCCCTGAGGAATTGGAGCGCGTGCAGCAGGCCGTGTTTCTTGTCCCCTCTCTAAAGCAAATCGACGCTCCCGTGGGATCGCGGATCGAGGATTCCCTGCGGGGAGCACGGGCGGCGGGCTTCCTGCCGCACGAAATCGGGATCAATGATCGTGGCCTGGCTTCCCCCGAACCATCCTGTCCGAGCGTCGCGGTTGCAGTCCCGGTTAGGAACCTGCGGCTAGACTGGTTGTGCAATTGTCTGCGGGCTCTGCGGAACCAGTCTATTGATCCGCAGGAAATCGTCGTCGTCGACCTCGGTTCCCGGGCGGATTACCGCCTCGCCCTCAAGGCGTGCCTGCGTCAAGAGGACTCTGGCCGAGTCCGGCTCGTTCGGGCCGTAGGTCCGCAGGTGGGAAGGCCACACGAGGTGCCCGCTCTCGGAGGTGCGGGCCTCGCGGAGGTGTTAGCATGGGTACCCGGTGCGTGCGTACCCCTCACCAGCCTACTTGAGGTGTCCGTGCGCGCGCTCAGGGCTACTCCCGGGGCGACTACCGTAACAACTGACGTCGTTGCCGAGAACGGGGCCACAACGCAGGCAGCACTGGGCCCGGAGATCATCGTCCGCCGGCGTGGCAACGACCCCGGTTCGGCTGCGGGGCGAGTTCACGTTCCGATCGCCTGCTACGTTCGCCGCTCCGACACTGAACCTCGTGGAGCAGAAGAGCCGCCTCTCGGTGTGCGACGAGTCGCGCGGCTGCTTCTCGTGGAGTTCCTTTGGTTCCTCTGGATGCTGCTCGGCCGAGCGTGGGGAAAGCACTCGAGCTGTTCGCTGCGGTGACCGTGTCCTGGCTCTTGACACGCCGGTGTCCCACCGATACGCTCCTTCCGCCGTGCTGGTCATAAGAGCACCGTCCCGCTGGCCACGGCTGGACTTGGCGGAAATCTGGTCACACCGAGACCTCCTTCTCTCTCTTGCCGTTCGGGACGTGAAGGTACGCTACCGACAAACGATCCTCGGCGTCCTCTGGGTCGTCCTGCAACCACTTCTCGCCGCCATGGTGCTGGCTTTCGTCTTTGGCCGCGTCGCGGGCGTCTCCACGAACGGTGTCCCGATGTTCGCCGTCGCTTTCTGCGGAGTGCTGGCCTGGTCGTCGTTCGCTACCACCTTGAGCCGGAGCGCACCCACTCTGCTGCAGAACGCAACGCTGGTCTCGAGGGTGTACTTTCCGCGCGCTCTGCTCCCTCTCGCCGCCGCGTGTGCAGTTCTCGTCGACACTCTGGTGGGATTGGCGCTGGTGCTCTGCGTTTCCCTTTCGGCAAGCTCCTTCGGGCCCAGGCTCTTGGCTGCACCCGTCTTTCTACTCGCCGCCGCTCTGCTTGGCGTCGGCGTCGGCCTTGCGGCAGCGGGGCTGATGGTGTCGTTCCGGGATGTTCAGCACGTGCTTCCGTTGATCGTGCAGCTGACTCTGTTCCTGAGCCCTGTCGCGTACTGCGCGTCGGCCGTGCCGGAGCGCTACCGGCCGCTTTATCTGCTGAACCCCTTGGTCGGGCTGGTCGAAGGGTTCCGCTGGGCCATGCTCGGGATGGAGCCCGCGTCGTGGGCGTCAGTCGCCTACGGTGCCGCCGCCGCCGCTGGCATCTTCGTGGTCGGCGTGCTTACGTTTCGGGCGCTGGAGAGGTACTTTGCCGACGTCATCTGAAACGCCCATGCTAGCTGTAGACGGCCTATGCAAGGACTATCGCCTCGTCTCCGCGGCAGATCGTCCGACGACGCTGGGCGAGGCGTTGGTACACCGCCTTCGTCAGCCCTTTCGGACCCGGAGGCGGTGGTTTCGCGCGCTTGCGGACGTGTCCTTCGAGCTCGGACGGGGCGAGGCGCTGGGCATCGTGGGCCGGAATGGTGCGGGCAAGAGCACCCTCCTCAAGGTCATGAGCCGTGTAACGCCTCCCTCCGCCGGTCAGGTGCGTCTCTTCGGACGCGTCGGCAGCCTGCTCGAGGTGGAGACCGGATTCCACCCCGAGCTGACAGGTCGGGAGAACATCTTCTTGAAGGGTGCCATCCTGGGCATGCGACGGTACGAAATAGCCGCACGGTTGGACGAGATCGTCGCCTTCTCTGGCGTTGGCCCCTTCCTCGAGACCCCCGTCAAGCGCTTCAGCAGTGGCATGCGGGTGCGTCTGGGGTTCGCCGTTGCCGCGCACCTGCGAACCGAGATCCTGCTCATCGACGAGGTCCTCGCGGTGGGTGACGCGGAGTTCCAGAGACAATGCATAGGACGTATGGACGAGCTCTCCCGGCGTGAGGGCCGGACGCTCATCTTCGTGAGCCACCAGATGCGGCTCATAGAAGCTGCCTGCACGCGGGCGCTGATGCTGCAGGACGGCAGGGTGGTGCGAGAGGGGCCGGTTTCGGAGGTCGTGCGTCACTACGAGGCGACCATGGCGGCGGCGCCTTCGATTCCCCGCGTGTCTCGGCCAGAGCTATCGTGGCGGGGCGTCGTGAACCGAGGGGAACTCGATGATCTTCGCGTCGACGACGACCTCGACTTTCTCCTGGGTTTCATTGTGGGAGCGGCGGACCTCGACGGCCTTCACATCGACCTCGCTATCAAGAACGAGCGGAACGAGACCGTGGTGCACACCCGGTCGCCTTTCGTGGTCAGGGGCCTTTCGCTAGCTGCCCACTGCCACGTGGACGTACGCTATCGGATCAGCTCTCCGAAGCTCGTCCCCGGCCGCTACTACCTCGATGTCTACGCCTATCTAGGCGGCGAACGAGTGGTGCTCTGGATCGAGCACGTCGACGCGTGTGTCGTCGGGGCGCGGAGTTACTTTGGCCTGCTCGAGGTGCTTCCCGGTGTTCGCGCCCCGGTGCTTCCCGAGTACTCCGTCTGCGTCGACCACGCCGAGCCCCGGCCGGGATGAGGATGCTTGCATGGCCCAATCCAGAGCCGCGATCACACCCGGCCTCGTTTCCGTGCTTATGCCGGCGTTCAACGCGGAACCGTACCTCGGTGCGGCCCTCGAGTGTGTCTTCGCCCAGACATATCAGCCGACCGAACTTCTGGTCGCGGACGACGCATCGACCGACGGCACCCGTAGGATCCTGGATGCGGCCGCCGGCGGCCGGGTACGCAGGTTTCACAACGATCGACGGCTCGGTTATCTCAGGACCGCCAATCGCCTCTTCGCGGTGGCGCGCGGTGAGTTCGTGGCGTTTCAGGATGCCGACGATCTTTCCGATGCGACAAGGCTTGACCGGCAGGTCCGGGCGCTAGGAGCCGACCCACGCCTCGGTTTGTGCGGGACTTGCGCGAAGCTAATCGATTCCGCGGGTCGCGTGCTGCGCGTCGACGAGCGGCCAACCGAGCCGGAGGAGATTCGGGCCGCCATGTACACGAGGAATCCGTTCTGCGGCGCGACCATCGTGGTAAGGCGCACCGCACTTGATGAGATTGGAGGCTATCGCGAGGCGTTCGAGGGCTTCTCTCACCAGGACTACGACTGGGCCTGCCGGCTCGTGGAAGCGTATCCGGCTCGCAATCTCCCCGACCCCTTGTACTCCTATCGCCAGCACCGCAGGTCGAATTCGAAACAGGTGAACGTTGGCCGCGCCATAGGGGATGAGCTGGTCCGCGCCCTTGCCGAACAGCGGCGGACCTCCGGCAGTGACGTGATCGCGGCAGGTGACACCTTGGGCTTCGCCGCTCTCGTCGAAACCATCAGCCGCCCCTATCGGGACGACCCGGCGCTCATCGATCGCGTGTTCGCCTCCCGTTTCCTCTGGGCTGGATTCGCCGGCTGGGCCATTCGAAGGGCTTTGGTCGCAGTCGGGAAACGCCCGTTCGACTTCCGCAATCATCGGACCCTGGAATACTGCGTCCGCCAAGCCTTCCTCCGTGCTGTCCGTCATGCCTTGGAAGGCAAGTCCGCTACGGGATGACGCTGGCGGCACCCGCGGCTGGTCTAGCCTGCCTCGAGGGCCGTCCCGCGGCGCTTGGGCGAGCTAGCCACCCGGGCGTGTCGGATCGGGTCTTCCCAACCTGAGACTTCGTCCGATCTGTGCGCGCCGGACAAGGTCGAGTTGCGCGCCGGCCGTCCCGTTTCTTGACGATGCGCGGGGCAGCGGCCCACATGAGGCGCCCTCCCCTCAGGGCACGGTTCGGCAACCCACCAGGGGTCACCTCGGTCCTGGAACCACGCTCGGGAGGGGGTGCAGGCTTTTCTGTGAGCAGATCTCCGCGGAGGTATAGCATATGGGGCCGTGCGGCGCCCTCTCCACTTCTGCATGTGCCGGGCGCTCGGCCGGCTTGTGTTCGGTTGGACGATAGGGACGCTCACTGCCAGCATGCTGGCTAGCGTTCCGGCCGGCGCCTCCGACGCGGGGACCCAGACTTCGCAGAGCGGTCGGACAGGCACGGGTAGCCCGGCCCGCGAACGTCCCGGCCTAATCCGTGTGGCTACCTTCTACCTCACCCCCTACCTTCGGATCGGCACCCTCGGGGTCGACACGAACGTCTTCTACACGCCGACCGATCGCCAGGCGGACTTCACCGCTAACGGAGGGCCGGGGCTGGAGGTGGTGCAGCCGCTCGGGAGGCGGAGCCGATTCCGTCTGGACGGGGGCCTGGACTACGTCTATTTCCTGCGCACGAAGTCCCAGCGCCGGCTGAACGGGTATGGGTCGGGACTCCTCGACATCCGGGGCGTCAAGACCGACCTGACGTTCGAAGGAGCGTGGGCGCGGAGCTATTCGAGGCCGAACTTCGAGGTGAACGAGCGGGTGCAGCAGGAGACGCTGCGCGCGCGCGCGTTTCTGAGACGGATCCTGTCGGAGCGCTTCGCGTTGACGCTCACTGGGGACGCGTTGCGGACCCGGGTGGATTCGACGGACTACCTCGGCACGGACCTCGGCGCCGCGCTGACGCGGGACACCTATCGCGCCGGGGGCGAGCTGCGGATGGCCCTCTCCGTGAAGACGCAGCTCGTGGCGGGAGGCGAGGAGGACTTCTACCGGTACCCGCTGGCGAGCCGGCGGGACGGCCACTCGACCCTCGGCTACGGGGGGTTCCGCACGGACGAGACCGCGCTCATCAGTGGGCAGGCGCTCGCGGGCATGCGCTGGTTCGCGCTCGATTCCGGGGGGCGGCGGCAGGGGCTGTACGCGAGCGTCGACGCGACCTGGAACATCTCCCCCAAGACGAAGATCGGCGGGCTCTACGGCCGCGACATCGACTACTCGACCTTCGACACCTCGGGCGCGACCCCGACGAACCGGGTCCAGTCGGCCGAGGTGTTCCTCGACAAGGTCCTGGTCGGCGGCCTCTACCTGCGCCTGTTCGCCCGGGGGCGCTGGCTCACCTCCGACGGTGAGGTGACGATCGCGGAGGAAGGCGCGCCCGTCTCGGCGGTGCGCGACGACGACGTCCGCGAGGCCGGCGGCGAGCTGGGTTGGCAGTTTCACGTGCGCCTCCGGATCGGGGCACGGGCCTCGTACCAGAAGCGCGCCTCGCCCTTCACCACGTTCGGCGTGCGCGGCCTGCTCGCGGGCCTGACGATCCAGTACAACCCGCCGCAGCCGACCTTTCGCTAGCTCCGCCCACCGGGGAGAGGCCGCGTCGCCTGGATTGACGTGGCCGGCGCAAGGACGAAAAATGTCCGGGTGCGCGCTGGGATTTCGAGCCTGCGATACCTGGCTGTCGCGTTCCTCCTCTGCTTGATCCCGTTCGCGGCGGCCCGTGCCGCCGACACGTACGAGATCGGACCGGGCGACGTGCTGAAGATCGTCGTGCTGGGCCAGACGGAGATGAGCGGCAGCTTCACGGTCGACGACGAGGGGATGCTCGGCTATCCGATCCTCGGCAAGCTCAAGGCCTCGGAGCTGACGACAGCCGAGTTCGAGCACAAGCTGGTGCTGCTGCTCGAGAACGGCTACCTGAAGCGCCCGCAGGTTTCCGTGACCGTCGCCGACTTCGGCAGCCAGAAGGTCTTCGTGATGGGCGAGGTGCAGCGGCCCGGGCAGTACGCGCTGAAGGCCGATCGGACCCTCCTCACGCTCCTGACCGACATCGGCCCGCTGGGGCCGAACGCCGGCCACGAGGTGATCGTGATCCGGCCGCCGGTGCCGACCCCTCCTCCTCCTCCTCCGGAGCCGTCGCTCGGGCCGGAGTTCCCTGCCGAGCAGCAGGAGGGGGGCCCCGAGGCATCGGCGCCCGGGAAGGAAGGCGAGGAGCCTGCGAAGGAGCCCGAGACGCCCGAGCCCTCGCCGACGCCTCCGAGCATCCCGGGGCTGCCGTTCGTGGCGCCGGGGTCCGAGGTCTTCCACGTGCGCCTGCTCGAGCTGCAGTCGGGCAACCCCGAGAAGAACCTGCCCCTCCAGGCCCGCGACACGGTCTATTTTCCCCCGGCGGCGAACGTCTACGTGATGGGGAGTGTGGCCCGGCCGGGGCCCTACCGGTTCCGGGAAGGGATGACCGTCCTCCAGGCACTGACGATTGCGGGCGGCGCGACGGACCGCGGGTCGGCGGGTCGCACGAAGGTGATTCGCATCGTGAACGGGAAGAAGGTCGAGCGGAAGGTGAAGGCCACGGAGCTGGTGGAGCCGGAGGACACGCTCTTCGTGCCCGAGCGATTCTTCTGAGGGCGCGGCTCTCTACAAGCTGTGCAGGACGCAGAGATGCACCACTACATCGTGTAGGGTAGCGACTTCGGGATCCTCCTCACCAGGCATGACATAACCCTTTGATTGGACTGCCTTTTTCGGTACACTGGCGCGAACCCGGGAGGGGTGTGTCCGCTTGAGCGACCAGGCTGTCCTGCAGGACGCGCGCCGCTATCTCGCGATGCTGCACAAGCGTCGCGGGATCGTCGTCACCTGCTTCGGCGTGAGCCTGCTGATCGCGGTCGTCTACAACTACACGACGCGGCCCGTCTACCAGGCCACCACGCAGATCCTGATCGACCGCGAGACCCCCAACGTGCTCCCGAACAAGGAGCTGGTCGACCTCGTCCAGGGGGGCGCCGACTACTACCAGACCCAGTATCAGCTCCTGGGCGGGCGCACCCTCGCCGAGAAGGCGGTCGAGCGTCTGGGTCTCCAGAAGAGCCCGGAGCTGGCGACGGGCCCGATGATGAGCCCCTGGGAGCGCGTGCAGCGGTTGTTCGGGCGCGTGCCGCGCTCCACGATCGACACGAACGGCATCCCGCTCTCGCCCGCCGTGGCCGCCTTCCGCTCGCGCGTGCAGATCGCGCCCGTCCCCGGCTCGCGTCTCGTGAACCTGCGCTTCAACGCCTACGATCCCTCCGTCGCCGCGAGGGCCGTGAACGCCCTCGCCCAGCTCTACATCGAGCAGTCGCTCGAGCTGCGCTTCACGACCTCGAGCGAGGCCACGGGCTGGCTCTCGGATCGTCTGAAGGAGCAGCAGGCGCGCGTCGAGACGGCCGAGAAGGCGCTCCAGGCCTATCGCGAGCGCGAGGGTCTCGTGAACCAGGACGGGCGCGGGGAGCTGGTGAACCAGAAGCTCGAGACGCTGAACGGCGCGGTGCTGGAGGCACGCACCGAGCGCATCACCAAGGAGACCCTCTACAACCAGCTCGCCGGGCTCGGGCCGGACCAGGTCGAGAGCTTCCCGCTGGTGCTGGCGAACGGGCCCGTCCAGGCCCTGAAGGTGGAGCTCGTGGGCCTGCAGAAGCAGGAGGCCAAGCTCTCGGAGACGCTCGGCGACCGGCACCCCGACATGGTGAGCCTGCGCGCGCAGATCCGCGCCACCCAAGGGAAGATCCGCGCCGAGATCCGCAACGTCACCCGCGCCGCCGAGAGTGAGTACCGCACCGCCCTCGCCAAGGAAGCCCGTCTCGCCGCCAACCTGGAGTCGGTGAAGCAGGAGGCCCAAGGCACCAGTCGCAAGGCGATCGAGTACGGCGTCCTCAAGCGCGAGGTGGAGAGCAACCGCCAGGTCTACGAGGAGCTGCTGACCAAGACGAAACAGACCGGCCTCGAGACGGAGCTGAAGACGACGAACATCCGGGTGATGGAGAAGGCCGAGGTGCCGCGAGGGCCCATCAGCCCGAACCGCCGCCGGGCCTACCAGATGGCCGTCTTCCTCGGGCTCCTGGTGGGCGTGGGGCTGGCGCTCGGCTTCGAGTTCCTCGACAACACCCTGAAGACGCCGGACGACATCAAGGAGCACCTGGGCGTGCCGTTCCTGGGCATGGTGCCCGAGGTGGACGTGAAGGGGGCCTCGGCCGGCCTGCGGCCGCAGACGCCGCCGCAGGTGATCAAGAACCCGAACTCGGCGGTGGCCGACGCCTACCGCGTGCTGCGCACGAACCTCATCTTCACCTCGGCGCAGACGACCGGCCGCGCCGCCGTCGTGACCAGCGCCAACCCGGGCGAAGGCAAGACGACCACGGTGGCGAACCTGGCCGCGGCCCTCGCCCACAACGGGGCGAGGGTGCTCGCGATCGACGCCGACCTGCGGCGTCCCACGCTCTACCAGCACTTCGGCGTCCAGAAGACCCCGGGGCTCACCGACCTGATCGTGGGCAAGTCGACGGCCTCGCAGGCCATCCAGGAGACGCGGATCGAGGGGCTCCAGCTCCTGCCCTGCGGCTACCAGCCGCCGAACCCGGCGGAGCTGCTGGGCTCGCCCATGATGCGCCAGGTGCTCGAGGCGCTCCGCTCGCACTACGACTGGGTGCTGATCGACACCCCGCCGATCCTGGCCATGGCCGACACGGCGGTCCTGGCCGCCGTCGTCGAGGGCGTCGTGCTCGTGCTGGCGGCGGAGACGGCGACGAAGCCCGCGGTGGCGCGGGCGCTCGACCAGGTGCACGGCGTCGGCGGGAAGATAATCGGCGTCGTCCTGAACAAGGTCAACCTGGAGCGGAACTCCTACTACTACAGCCAGCACTACGGCGAGTACTACCGCAGCTACTATGCGGAGAAGGACTCGAGGTCGCGTGCCGTGGCGGCGCCGGAGCGAAGACCGGTCCGCCGCCCGGGCCCGCGACGCACGTGAAAGGCGGCAGGGAATGAGCGTGCTATCCTCCGGGCGGTCGACCACGATGCGCAGAGTCACGTCCGTCTGTCTCGCGACGCTCCTGGCCCTGCCCGTCGGCGGCTGGGGCGCCGCCGCGGGGGACGGGAAGATCTCGGGCGTCGTCCGCCTGGCCGGCCAGCCCAAGTCCGGCGTGACGGTCGCCTTCATCGAGCTGCAGACGGGGGCCGTGGTGCGGGCGACCTCGCGCGCGGACGGCACCTTCGAGACCGTGGCCCCGGCCGGCGAGTACACCGTCACGACCGAGAGCATGGCCGGGCTCACCGTGAAGCAGGCGCCCGTGCGCGTGGCGGTCGTCGAGGGCAAGGTGGCGAGCGCGGACCTGGAGCTGGCGGCGGTGCCCTCGGCGGTGATGGACAACTTCCCGCAGCCGGCGGCGCCGCCCGGCGCGGCGGCGGCCACGACGCCACCCGCGACCGAGCCGGCGGCCGCGACTCCGCCGGCCGGCGAGCCCTCGGCCGCGGCGCCTCCGATGTTCGCGGAGACGACCGGAGAAGGCGCCCAGATCCAGTTCAAGCCCGTCACCTGCTTCGTGGCCGGGGAGTTCCCCCTGCTCGACGCCGCCATCGAGCCGGTCGCGTCGGTGGCGCGCGCCCGCGTCTACTTCAGGGCACGCCAGGGCGACTTCTTCTACTACATCGAGATGACGCAGGACGGCGGCCGCTACTTCGGGAAGCTGCCGCGGCCCTTCGTGGAAGCGAGCCCGATCACCTACTACATCGAGTCGACGACCACGGAGTTCGAGGAGAGCCAGACCCGCGAGATCGAGGCCGCGGTGGTGAAGAACAAGGAAGAGTGCGGCGACCGCGAGATGGCCGCCTTCGGGCCGCCGGGACCGGTGACGGTGTTCTCCGCCTCGACCGGCGCCATCGGCTCGCCGACCGGCTTCGCGGCCGCCGCCGCGTCCGGCATCCTGGTCGGCGTCATCACGGCCATCGCGGGCAGCGCCGCGGCCGCCGGCATCGTGGGTGGGGTGGTCGTGAACCCGGGAACGGGTCCGACGCCGCCGTCCCCGATCGAGAACCCGACGCCCATCCCGACGCCGGAGGCGGTCCCGCAACCGACGCCGACGCCGATCACGACCTTCCGGTAGGGAGCGACCCTATCGGGTTCGACCCTATCGCCAGTTGAGGGTGGCGCGGAGGCTGTCGCCCTTGTTGGCGGTGATGACGGCGTCGCTCTTCCAGGAGGTCGTGCCCTCCGACCAGCTCCCGCTCGTCTCGCCGACCAGAGCGCGCTGCTGGGGCGCGATCTCGCGAGCGAGCGGCGGCAGCGTCGCCCCCGAGGCGGCACCGTTCACCGTGGTCGTGGCCGTCAGCCCCCGCACCCGGATCGACTTCTTCCCGTCGTTGACGACGTAGATCCGGAGACGCCAGGCGGTGCCCGTGTCGAGGCCCGTGGCCGGCGACATCTCGAACTCGATCCGGCCCTGGAAGTCGGGGGCCTTGCGGAGGTCGGCGCCGCCCGTGTCGAAGCCCGAGAAGTCGGCGTTCGACGCCTTCTCGGTCTGGACCACGGTCTGGCCGGACACGAAGCGGCGCCGGGCGAGGTCGCGACGCTTCACCGCGTCGGCGCGGACGGCGGTCGCGCGCGTGTTGCCGGGATCCAGCTTCAGCGCCGCGTCGGCCTGGCCGATGGCGCCCTCGTACTGCCGCGCGGCGAGCGCGGCTTGGGCCCGTTCCACGAGCGGCTGCGCCTGCGCGGCGGGTGAGGGCCCGGCGGGCGTCGTCGGGGGCGGAGGCGTCGGGCGCGCGGACGCGGGGGTAGGCGTCGCTCGCGGCGTGGGCGTGGCCGTCGACCGCGGAGTCGGTGTGGGTGTCGCGCGCGGGGTCGGCGTGGCGGCCGGGGCGGGCGTCGTCGGGGGCGGAGGCGTCGGCTCGAGCGCGGCGAGTGTCGTCGGGGGCGCGAGCGTCGCGGGCGGCATCGTCGCGGGCGGCGCCGCGGGCGTCGGCTCCGCGACCGCCACCGGCGGCGTCTGACCCGCCGAGGCGGCGAGACGCGGCCAGACGAATCGCCAGCCGGCGTAGCCCGCGGCCACCACCACCACGACGACCGCGATCCCCGCGATCAGCGGGCCGCTGCTCGAGCGGCGCTTGCGGGCGGCGCCGCGCCTGCCGGTGGGCAGGGTCGCGTGGGGCGGGTGTCCGTGTGGCGGGTGCGTCGCGTGCGGCGGACGCGTCGCGTTGGGCAGCTGCCCCGCCGGCGCGTGCGTGGAATCCGGGGAGACGCGCGCCGGCGGACGCGGCTGCGGCGGCGCTGCTGGTGCCGGCGGTTCCGCGGGCGCGATCACGGCCGCCTCCTCGACGGCTTCGTCGACGGCCGCGTACTCGACCGGCGTGTACTCGACCGCGACTTCGTCCCCCGGGGCTTCCATGACGACGGTGTCGGGCTCGGCGGAGACGCCGCTGTCGAAGTCCGGGAGGACCACGTGCGGGGAGGACGCGGACGAGTCGTCGGTGACGAACGCCTCCGGCTCGACGATCGCCTCCGCGTAGACCGTCTCGGCGCTCTCGGGCGGCGCGCCCTCGGCCGGCATCCCCTCGGCCGGCACCCCCGCGTCGGCGAAGACGAGCTCGTCGCCGTCGCCGCTGTCGCCCTCCACGACGACGGTCTCGCCCTGTTCCTCCTCCGGGAGGAGAGCGAAGCCGCCGGACGCCGGCTGTGTCGGCGCCGCATCCTCCGGCTCGGGCGGCGCCGGCGCGGCGCCGAACGTCTCGGCCGGAAGCGGGATCGCGGCCAGGGTCACCTCGGGAGAGGGGGCCACGGGCGGCTCCACGGGGCGGCGTGGCAGCAGGCACTGCAGCATGACGGCGTCGTCGTCGCCCGGCGACCCGAGCCAGACGACGTCGCCGTTGCGCAGCAGCGTCCCCTCCGGCCCCACCGGGCTGTCGTTGACGAAGACGGCACCGGCCTCCTCGTAGACGGTGACCGTGCCGGCGCCGACGACGACGCGCGCGTGCAGCGGCCCGACGCTCGGGAGCGCCAGGTGCAGCCCGGAGCCGTCCGCCGAGCCGATCGTCACGACGCCGGCATCGGGCAGCGTGCAGCGGGCGCCCGCCAGCGGGCCGCCCAGGACCGTCAGTAGCGACTTCTTCGCCTCGGTCATCGTGAGCCCCGCCGCCCCGTCTCGACCGAGACCGGGCGCCTCCGAGAGATCGAGGTCATTCTATGGACTGGCCCTTCCCGCTTCAAGCGCGATCCGGGATCCCTCGCCCTGGCGCGGCTCGCGGCAGGCCAGGGCAGCCAGGGCCACCCAGGTGGCCGCGTTCGCCGGGATCTGCCAGCCGAAATCGACCAGGTTGTGCACGGCGACCGCGGCCAGCGCCCCGAGCAGCCCCAGCTCGGCGGGGCTCTCCGCCGCCCGCCGCAGCGCACGGCGGAAGACGATCGCCAGCAGCGCGCCGATCAGGACGACGCCGGCGAGGCCCAGGTCGAAGAGGACCTGAAGGTACTCGTCGTGCGCCTCGCCGATCCAGTCGGGGCCGACCTTCGCGATCGTCTGGTAGGGGAGGTAGGCGATCGAAAAGGCGTCGAGGCCGGCGCCGAAGAGCGGAAAGCGCGGAAAGAGAGGCAGCATGTCGGTCCAGAGGTCGATCCGGCTGTGCTGGATCCCGCGGCGCTCGAGCGCCGCCAGGAAGCCGCCCAGCCCGACCCAGGCGACGCCGAGCGCGGCCAGGGCGACGACCGCGACTGCCGCGCGACGGCGGCGTCCCGCCGCGAGCGGGAGCAGCAGCAGCGTCGCGAGGCAGGCCCCGATCGCGCCACGTGAGCCCGCCGCGACCAGGCCCGCGGCGAGCACGACCACGGCCGCGCCGTAGCGGATGGTGAGGTTGCCCTCGCGGTCGCCGAGCGCCAGGAAGCCCAGGCGGCGGCGGCGCCACACGGCCCGCAGCCGCGAGAGGCTCTCGGTGCCGAGGCCGATGGCGAGGCCCAGCGGCATCAGCAGGTAGTTCGCGAAGTGGCTGCCGTTGACGTAGGGGCCGAACACGGCCCAGTCGAAGCGCGGCCGCCAGAGGCCGTAGATCTCGTGCGGCTGGGACGAGACGGCCTGCACCAGGGCGGCCGCCGTGATCGCGATGCCCACCACGACGACCATGATCATCAGCCGCCGCCGCCAGGGCCGCTCGCCCAGCTCGTGGAAGACGGCGAAGAAGAGGAGCGAGAAGGCGGCGAGGAAGGCGAGGCCGCGCAGCGTGTCGGGAGGGCTCACGCTGATCGGGCGCCAGGCCCCGGCCGGGTCGAGCAGCACGTGCGTCCAGTGGGCGTGGGAGCCGGGGGACACGAAGCGCAGCAGCGGGAGCGGCAGCGGCAGGAGCTGCAGGAGCACGAGCCCGTGGAGGGCGAGCAGCCAGCGGCGGCCGGGCAGCCTCGGCACGGCCCGGCCCTGGCGCTCCGCTTGCCGCGCGCGCAGCCAGGCGGCACCGCCGGCCAGCGCACAGCCGACGAGGAGGGGGACGAAGACCCGCTCGTGGACGGCGCCCGCCAGGAACGGGCCGGCGGCCAGCAGGAGCAGGATCGAGCTGCGGAGGACGTAGCCACCCGCGGTCGCGGGGTGGTGTCGGCTCATCGCGGCAGCCGTTCCATCCGCTGGAGCTTCCCGTCACGACCGAAGACGAGCCGGCGGTCGGGCTTGCCGTCGCCGTCGCTGTCGACCTCCTCGCTGGTGAGCCGGCCGGCGGACCAGTGCTGCCAGCGGTCCATCCGGCCGTCGTGGTCGGAGTCGGTCTCGGTCCGCGCCACGACGCCGCCCGCGATCACCTCCGCGCGGTCCGGCTTGCCGTCGCCGTCGTCGTCGTACTCGATGCGCGCCGCCAGGCCGTCCGGCCCGCGATAGACCCACTCGTCCGGGCGTCCCGGCTGCTTGCGGCAGCGGCCGATCTTCTCGAGACGACCCTCGGCGTCGTAGTACTCGAAGCGGTCCACCCAGCCGTCGAGGTCCTCGTCCACCTCGATCAGGCGGATCCGGTGCTGCTCGTCGTAGTGGGCGATCGTGTCGGCGCGACCGCGGCCGACGCTGTCGTACTCCGCGATCGCGAGCCGGCCGGCCTCGTCGTAGTAGCCCTTCCAGGCCCCCTTGTCGAGGAAGTGGTAGGTCCGCCCGTCGCCGCGCTTGACGAGCGGCAGGCGCTCGGGCGGCCCGCCGCCGGTGCCGCCGCAGGCCCGGTCGGAGCAGGCCGTCGCGAAGAGGATCAGTATCGCCGCGCCCGCCGTGCGCATCCGGATCATCGCGTCTCCCGCCTTCCCGCGTCGGCCAGGCCGAGCGCCACCCACACGTGTCGGAAATCCTCGACGTCCTGGCCCAGCCCGTCAAGGCCCAATCCCGCCAGCATCCCCCAGGTTACGGCGTCGGTCGGCCGCTGCCGTCCCCGCCAGAGCGCCACGAGCGCCAGCGTGAGACCGGCGAGCGCCGGCAGGCCGAGCGTCGCGGCGACGTTCAGCGGGGTCAGGTGCGCGTCGAAGGGCTCGAAGCGGCGGAAGCCGGGCGAGCTGCCCGGGCCCGTGCCGAAGAAGGGATGCCGCTCGAGCGTCGCGAAGGAGCTGCTCGCGGCGAGGGCCCGCGCGGAGGGCGCGGGCGACAGGCGCGCCTGCCAGGGCCGGAAAGGGTCGAGCACGACGTTGTAGACGGACAGGGCGGCCATCGCCAGCACGAAGACGGCGGCGAGGGCCGCGACCAGGCGGCGGCGGGCGGGCGTCCTGGCGTGACGGATCGCCGCCGCGAGCAGGAAGCCCAGCACGGCCCGCGAGGTGGTGAGCACGACCGTGAGGGCGAGCGCGGCCTGGACGGCGCGGCGCAGGAAGCGCGGGAGCCCGGCGTCCGGGCGCGCGGCAAGGGCGGAGCCGAAGATGCAGAAGCTCGCCAGCAGGTTGGGATGGGAGAAGCCGGCCTCGGCCCGCGGGATGAACGACGGCAGCAGGTCGCCGCAGCCGCCCACGAGCGGCGTCGGCACGCCGCGCAGCCAGAGGAGGACGCCGGCGACCGCGGCGAGGGCCGTCAGAAGGGAGGTGGCAGCGATCGTCCGGCCGACCGCGGCTGCCATCCCCTTGCGCGGCAGGAGCTCCGAGGTCAGCACGAAGAGCCCGAGCAGCATCCCCGTCCCGAGCAGCTTGGCGGCACCGTTCGCCGGACGCGGCGAGGCGACCAGGAGCGACAGGGCCGACCAGCCGAGGTAGAGCGCGAGCCCCGCGTGCACCAGGCGCAGCCGCGGCATCCGGCGCTCGGCGACCAGAGTCGCCAGCCAGGCCGCCACCGCGGCCGCGCAGAGGAGATCGCCCCACTGCGCGTTGGGGTGGAGCGCCGGCAGGCGCAGGAGCCCTCCCCAGGGCAGGAGTGCCAGGGTCGCCAGGAAGAGCCCTTCCGTGAGACGCCACACGGGGGCCCAGCATACCCCGGAACCGGCGCAGGCCTCGTCAGTCGCCGGCGTAGAGGGCGTCGATCGTCGAGCGGTAGCGTTCCTCGACGACCCGCCGCTTCACCTTCAGGGTCGGCGTGATCTCGCCCGCCTCCAGCGTGAACTCCCGGGTCAGGAGAGCGATCTTCTTGATCCTCTCGAACTGCGCCAGCTCGGGCGTCATCTCCTCCACCAGCTTCTCGTAGTGGGCGACGACCTCGGGCCGCAGGACCAGGGCCTCGCGGTCGTCCGTCGGCAGGCCGCGCTGCTGCGCCCAACGGGAGAGCGCCTCGAAGTCGGGCACGATCAGCGCCGCGGCGAACTTGCGCCGGTTGCCGATCATCACCGCCTCGGCCACGAACCTGCTGGTCTTGATCCGGTTCTCGATCGGCTGGGGCGCGATGTTCTTGCCCCCGGAGGTGACGATGATGTCCTTCTTGCGGTCGGTGATCACCAGGAAGCCGTCGGGATCGAGGAAGCCCACGTCGCCCGTGTGGAGCCAGCCGTCGGGCTCGATCGTCTCGGCGGTCGCCTCCGGCATCTTGTAGTAGCCCTTCATCACGTGCGGGCCGCGGGTCAGGATCTCGCCGTCCTCCGCGATCTTCGAGCTCGACGCGGCCGAGCGGCGGCCCGACCGTGCCCGGCTTGACGCGGCCCGGACGGTTGGCGCTGATGACGGGGCTCGTCTCGGTGAGGCCGTAGCCCTCGCAGATCAGCATGCCGGCCGCGCCGAAGAACTCCGCGATCTCGCGGGCGAGGGGGGCCCCGCCCGAGATGAAGAGCCGCAGCTGGCCGCCCGTGCGGGCCTTGATCTTCGAGAAGACCAGCCGGTCGGCCAGCGCGAACTCGGCGGCGAGCAGCCGTCCCGGCGGCTGGTTCGCCACCACCCGGGCGAACATCTTCCGGCCGACGCCGATCGCCCAGCGGAAGATCCGCTGCCGCAGCGGCGGGTCGGCCGCCACCTTCTCGTTGACGCGGGCGTACATCTTCTCGTAGAGCCGCGGCACCGAGGTCATGATCCAGGGGCGCACCTCGAGCATGTTCTCGGGCACCTTCTCGATGCTCTCGGCATAGGCGATGGTGACGCCCGCGAAGAGCATGAAGTTGTGGCCGGCGGTGCGCTCGAAGGAGTGACAGAGCGGCAGGAAGCTGAGCGCCGTCCACTTCTCGTCGACCATCGGGAAGGCGTGGTGCGCCTCGATCACGTTGTGGACGAGGTTGGCGTGGGTGAGCATGACGCCCTTGGGGTCGCCGGTCGTCCCGGAGGTGTAGATGAGCGTCGCCAGGTCGTCCGGCCGGACCTCGCCCGCGCGCCGGCGCACGAGGTCCCGGTCCTGCGCGAGCGCGGCACGACCGCGCGCACGGAGCTCGTCG
This sequence comes from uncultured Acidobacteriota bacterium, assembly GCA_963732935.1. GTDB lineage: Bacteria > Acidobacteriota > Vicinamibacteria > Fen-336 > Fen-336 > DATBSL01. Next base: position 624,330 of record CAVTBK010000001.1, read on the forward strand.
AGGGTGAGGCCCCCCGGAGAGGCTGGGCCGTCGAAGCTGATCACCTGGACGAGACGCGGCAGCTTCTCGCGCACCTCGGCCACCTTGGCGCCCTGGGCGCCGTTCGAGACGAAGACGAGCTTGGCCTCGGAGTCGGCGAGGATGTAGTGCACCTGGCCGGAGGAGAGGGTCGGGTAGATGGGAACGTCCACGGCGCCCGCGCAGAGCGAGGCGAGGTCCGCGAACGCCCACTCCGGACGGTTCTCGGAGAGGATCGCGACATGGTCGCCCTTCTCGATGCCGAGCGCGCGGAGCCCGGCCGCGGTCTCCTCGACGGCCTCTCGGAGCTGGCCGGAGCTGACGGCATGCCAGGCGCCGTCCCTCTTGAACTTGAGGTGCTCGGGCTTCGCGAAGGCGAGCGACCGATAGAACACGTCACAAATGGTCTCGATGGCCATTCTGACCTCCCGCGCCGGAGCGCCCACGCTTCTGGGCGTGGACGGGCGCGGCCTCCTTTCGGGTGAGCCGGCTGGCTCGATGATACCCCCGTCGCTCCCGGAGGTTCGCCCGTGGATAATGGGGGCGACCATGTATCCGCCGGTCTTCCTCGGGCTGGGCTCGAACCTGGGCGATCGCGAGGCGACCGTCGCGGAGGCGCTGCGGCGCCTGGGCGAGCGTGGATTCGAGACGCGGCTGCGCAGCTCCGACTGGCTGACCGAGCCGGTGGGCGGGCCGCCCCAGGGCTGGTTCCTCAACCTGGTGGTGGGAGGCGAGACGGCGCTCGCGCCGGAGCCGCTGCTGGCGGCGTGCCTCGGGGTCGAGCGCGAGCTGGGCCGCGTGCGCGCGCTGCGCAACGGACCGCGCACGATCGACGTCGACATCCTGCTCCACGGCGCGCAGCGGGTCGATCTGCCGGGACTCGTGATCCCGCACCCGCGCCTCCACGAGCGCCGCTTCGTGCTGGCGCCGCTCGCCGAGATCGCCCCGGGGCTCGTGCACCCGGTGTTCGGCGAGACGGTGGCGACCCTGCTCGCACGGTGTCCCGATCCCTCTTTGGTCGAGCGCCGCGCGACGGCGTCACCGGAGCCGAGATGAAGTTCCACCACGTCGCGGTCGAGGGCCCGATCGGCGTCGGCAAGACGACCGTGGTGGAGCGTCTGGCGGAGCGGCTCGAGGCGGACACGGTGCTGGAGGACTGGTCCAGCAACCCCTTCCTGGGCGGCTTCTACGACGGCAAGGCGGGAGCGGCCTTCCAGGCGGAGCTGTTCTTCCTGCTCTCCCGGCACCGCCAGCTCCAGGAGCTGCAGCAGCGGCAGCTCTTCGCACAGGCGACCCTGACCGACTACATGTTCGAGAAGAGCCGCCTCTTCGCCTACCTCAACCTCGACGACAGCGAGCTGCTGATCTTCGACAAGCTCTACGCGCTGCTCGCCGAGAGCCTGCCGCATCCGGATCTCGTGGTCTACCTGCAGGCGCCGAGCGAGGTGCTGCTGGCGCGGCTCGCCCTGCGCGGGCGTCCCGAGGAGCGCACCCTGTCGGAGGAGTACGTGGCCGAGGTCAACCGCGCCTACAACCACTACTTCTTCCACTACTCGGCGACGCCTCTGCTGGTCGTCAACACCTCCGACGTCGACTTCGTCAAGAATCCCGAGGACCTCGACGATCTGCTGAAGCAGATCCACGCCATGGGCAAGGGCACGCAGTACTACGTGCCGCGCGCGCGCTGAGCGAGCGCTCGCGTTAGAGCGGTCCGGCGCGACTCGAGGGCGGTCCCGCTCGCTTGACGAAGGGCGTGCGCTGCGCGATGCTCAACGCGATCGAAAAGCCCATGGGCCTCGCACGTCAGCTCGAGCTCGCCTTCGACGACGCTCCCCGCTGGGAGCCGGCGGGGCTCGAAGCGGCGCTCGAGCGCCTGGCCGGACGCCCGGTGCGCCTCGTGCTCACGGAGAACCGCTCGGTGCTGCTCTCGGTGAAACGCCAGACGCCGCTGCTGCTTCGCCTCCACCGGATGTTCCTGTACGCGCCGGAGCGTGTGGTGGGGTCGCTCGCGCGCAGCATCCGCCGGCGCGGACGCGGGGCCGACGGCGAGGTGCGCCGCTTCATGAACGCGAACCTGTTCCGGGTACGGCGCACGCGGCGCGAGCTGCCTCCGCTCTCGACGCGCGGACGCACCTTCGATCTCGCGGCGATCTACTCGAGCATCAACACGCGCCACTTCGCCGGCCGGCTGCGGGTGCCGATCACCTGGGGCCGGGGCGTCGGACGCGCCCGCCGCGGCGGCCTCACCTTCGGCAGCTACGATCCGGTGCTGAAGCTGATCCGCATCCATCCGGTGCTGGATCGTCCCTGGGTGCCGCGCTTCTTCCTGGAGAGCGTCGTGCACCACGAGATGCTGCACCACTTCATGGGCGGTGTCCCCGACCGCGCCGGGCGCACGGTCTACCATACGCGCGCTTTCCGCGAGGCGGAGGCGCGCTTCCCGCACCACCGGGACGCCCTCGCCTGGGAGAAGCAGAACTTGCCGGAGCTGCTGCGCGCCAGCCACGCGCTCGACCGCGAGCGACGGGCCGCTCGGGCGGTGGCCGCGCGGGCCTCCTCGCGTTAGGCGGGATGCCGCTGCCGCACCTTCTCCGGCTGCTCCCGGAGCTGCGCCGCCAGCGAAAGAGGATCGCCTTCGGGCTGCTCTGCCTGGTCGCGACCACCGGCTTCTCGGTCGCGAGCCCCTGGGTGCTGCGCCTCGCCATCGACGATCTCACCGTCGCGGTGACGCACCAGAAGCTCTGGATCTACGCCGGGATGGTGCTGGGCCTCTCGGCGATCGAGGGGGTGTTCCGCTACTTCATGCGGATGGTGCTGATCGGGGTGAGCCGCGAGATCGAGTACCAGCTGCGCAACCGCGTGATGGAGCACCTGACCCTCCTCTCGCCCGGCTACTACCAGCGCCACCGGGTGGGCGAGCTGCTGAGCCGCGCCTCCAACGACATGGCGGCGGTGCGGTCGGTGCTGGGTCCCGGGATCATGTACACGGCCAACACGGTCGCCAGCTTCGCCGGCGCCGCGACGCTGATGCTCACGATCAGCCCCTCGCTCACCGGGCTGGCCCTGGTGCCCCTGGCGCTGGTGGCGTTCCTGGTGCGTCACTTCGGTCGGCAGATCCACGACCGCTTCGAGGAGGTGCAGGCCCAGCTCGCCGAGCTGAGCTCGCTCGCCCAGGAGAGCCTGGCCGGCGCGCGGGTCGTGCGCGCCTACGCGCAGGAGGCTCACCAGGAGGAGCGCTTCGAGACCGCGAACGAGGAGTACGTGCGGCGCAACCGCCGTCTGATCCGGACGACCGGGATCGTGCACCCCGGCATCCAGTTCCTGATGGGCCTGGGCAGCCTGATCGTCATCTGGCTGGGCGGCCGCATGGTCGTGGCCGGGACCATCTCGCTCGGGTCCTTCGTGGCCTTCGGCGCCTACCTGGCCATGCTGCAGTGGCCGACCATCGCCCTCGGCTGGGTGGTGAACATCTTCGAGCGTGGGGAGGCCTCGATGGGGCGGATCGACGCGATCCTGGACGCGCCGGTCGAGATCACCGACGCACCCGACGCCGTCCCGCTCGGCGCGATCCGCGGCGGGCTGGAGCTGCGCGGGTTGTCCTTCGCCTACGACGGCGGCCCGCGCGTGCTCGACGATCTCCGGCTCGAGGTACCCGCCGGTTCGACGCTCGCGATCGTGGGCCCGACCGGCTCGGGCAAGAGCACTCTCGTGTCGCTGCTGCCGCGCCTCTTCGATCCGCCGCCCGGGACCCTCTTCCTGGACGGCGTCGACGTGCGGCGGATCCCGCTCTCCGTGCTTCGGGGCGCGGTCGGCTTCGTGCCCCAGGAGAGCTTCCTCTTCTCCGCCACCGTCCGCGAGAACGTCGCCCTGGGCCTGCCGGATGAGGACGCGGACCGCGCGGGCCGGGCGGCCGAGCTCGCCCAGCTGGCGAAGGACCTGGGCTCCTTCCCGCACGGCTTCGAGACGGCGGTCGGCGAGCGCGGGATTACCCTCTCGGGCGGCCAGAAGCAGCGCACGGCCCTGGCGCGCGCGCTGGCGATCGACCCGCGCGTGCTGGTGCTCGACGACGCGCTCTCGGCGGTCGACACCGAGACCGAGGAGCAGATCCTGCGCGGCGTACGCGCGCTGCATGGCTCGCGCACGATCGTGCTGGTCTCGCACCGGGTCTCGACCGTCAAGGACGCCGACCTGATCGTGGCCCTCCGCGACGGGCGCATCGCCGAGAGCGGCAGCCACGAGGAGCTGCTCGCCCGCGGCGGCTTCTACGCGGATCTCCACCGCCGCCAGCTGCTGGAAGAGGAGATGGCGACCGGCGAGGACGCGGCGTGAGCGCGGTGCCCGAGGAGGACCCCGCCGCGCCGAAGAGCTACGACTGGACGCTCTTCCGGCGGCTGCTCGGCTACCTGCGTCCGCACGGCGCGAGGGTCGCGGCGGCGCTCGCGCTGATCGTGGCGATGTCGGGCCTGGACCTCGCCCCGCCCTATCTCACCAAGGTGGCGATCGACCGCTACATCAGCAAGGGCGACGCGGCCGGGCTCAGCCGGGTGGCGGTCCTCTACCTGCTGGTGCTGGCGACGGCCTGGCTGGTGCGGTATCTCCAGAACCAGGTCATGCAGATGACCGGGCAGCGGATCATGCAGGACATGCGGCGGCAGATCTACGCCCACCTGCAGCGGCTGGAGGTCGGCTACTTCGACCGCAACCCGGTCGGGCGCATGATGACCCGCGTCACGAACGACGTCGACGCGGTGAACGACCTCTTCACCTCGGGTGTGGTGACCGTATTCGGGGACCTGTTCGCTCTGGTCGGGATCATGATCGTGATGCTGAGCCTCAGCTTCCGGCTGGCGCTCGTGACCTTCGCCGTGATCCCGCTTTTCTTCGTGCTGACCAACTGGTTCCGGCGCGGGGCGCGGTCCTCCTTCCGGGACACCCGGCGCTGGGTGGCGCGCATCAACGCCTTCCTGCAGGAGAACCTCTCCGGGATGGCGGTCGTCCAGCTGTTCCGCCGCGAGCAGCGAAGCCGCGAGGACTTCGCGGTGATCAACCGCGCCCACGCGGACGCGAACCTGCGGGCGATCTTCTACTACGCCGTCTTCTATCCCGCGATCGAGCTGCTGGCGGCTCTCGCCACCGCTCTCATCCTGGTCCGGGGCGGCGGCCTCGTGCTCACCAGCGGCCTGACCATCGGCGTGCTGGTGGCGTTCATCCAGTACTCGGAGCGCTTCTGGCGGCCGATCTCGGACCTCTCCGAGAAGTTCAACGTCCTGCAGGCGGCGATGGCCGCCTCGGAGCGGATCTTCGGTCTCCTCGACACCCCGGTGCGGGTCGCGAGCCCGGCGGCGCCGCGGCGCACGGCGCGGGTGGAAGGGCGGGTGCGCTTCGAGAACGTCTGGTTCTCCTATGCCGGGAACGAGCAGGACTGGGTCCTGCGGGAGATCGACTTCGCGGTCGAGCCGGGACGCAGCGTCGCCCTGGTGGGGGCGACCGGCGCCGGCAAGACCTCGATCATCAGCCTGCTGGCGCGCTTCTACGACGTGCAGCGCGGCAACGTGAGCCTGGACGGGATCGACGTGCGGGAGTGGGACCTGCGGGCGCTGCGCTCCGCCACGGCGCTCGTGCTGCAGGACGTGCACCTCTTCAGCGGGACGATCGCCTCGAACATCCGCCTGGGCTCCGAGATCCCGATCGAGCGGGTCCGCGCGGCGGCCGAGGCCGTGAACGCGCACCGCTTCATCGAGGCCCTGCCGGAGGGGTACGAGACGCCGGTCTTCGAGCGCGGGGCGAGCCTCTCGGTCGGGCAGAGGCAGCTGCTCTCCTTCGCGCGTGCGCTGGCGCACGACCCCCGGGTGCTGATCCTGGACGAGGCCACCTCCTCCGTGGACACCGAGACCGAGCAGCTGATCCAGGAGGCGCTCCAGGTGCTGCTGGCGGGACGCACCTCGATCGTGATCGCCCACCGGCTCTCGACCGTGCAGCACGTGGACGAGATCCTGGTCCTGGGCAAGGGGCGCATCCGCGAGCGCGGGACGCACCAGGAGCTGCTCGCCCGGCGTGGGATGTACTGGCGCCTCTACCAGCTCCAGTACCAGGAGCAGGAGCTGCGGGGCTCGTCGGCCGAGGCGTGAGTCCCGTCGCTGAAGGCTGGGGCAGGGCGCGCGGGGTGGATCAGCGGACGCGCGGAAGGCTGCCGGCTTCCAGGAGCCTCACCTCGTCCGGCCTGAGCTCGCGCCAGGCGCCAGGGGCCAGCTCACCCAAGGGGAAGGCCCCGATGGCGACCCGCACCAGCTGGAGCACCTCGTGGCCCAGCAGGGCGCACATGCGCCGGACCTGGCGGTTGCGGCCCTCGCGCAGGACGATCTCGAGCCAGCTCGATCCGCGCAGGCTGCCCAGCAGGCGCACCTGGGCGGGTCGGGTGAGAACGCCGTCGAGCGGCACCCCCTCGCGCAGGGCGGCGAGCGTCCCGGCCTCGGGAAGGCCGGCGACGCGCGCGTGGTACGTCTTCGGGACCTGGTGGTCGGGCGAGGTGAGCCGCTCGCCCAGGCGGTGGTCGCTCGTGAGGATGAGGAGACCCGAGGTGTCGCGGTCGAGGCGGCCCACCGGGAACACCCACCGGTCGAGGTCCCGGAGGGCGTCGTAGACGGTCGCACGACCGCCCGGATCGACCCGGGTCGTGACCAGGCCTTCCGGCTTGTGCAAGGCGATCACGACGCGTGCGGCGTCTTCGCCGACCGCGCGGCCGTCGACGCTCAGGCGGTCCTGGCGGGGGTCGATCCACTGACCGGGCGTGCGCTCCAGGCGTCCGTTCACCGCGACGCGGCCGTCGGCGATCCAGCGCTCGGCCTCGCGGCGGGAGCAGACCCCGTACTTGGAGAGGGCGCGGGCGAGCGAGACGGCACCCGGCGGTCTCAGACCGGAGGCCGCTCGCCCAGCGCGAACGTCATCTGGCCTTCGCACACGACCTTCCCGTCGACGAGCGCCTCGCCCTTGAAGCTGCCCATCTTGCTGCGGAGCCGCAGCACCTCGGCCCGCACGATCAGCTGGTCGCCCGCGACGACCGGCCTGCGGTAGCGCACGCGCTCGATGCCCATGAAGTAGACGACGCGGGACCGGTTCTCCGGCTTGGAGAGGATGAGGACGGCGCCCGCCTGGGCCATGGCCTCGGTGAGGATGGTGGCGGGGAGGGTCGGCAGCCCGCCCGGGCCCGCGATGAAGTAGCGCTCGTTCGAGGTGACGTTCTTGACCGCCACGACGCGGCGATCCTCCTCGAGCTCCAGGATCCGATCGACGAGCAGGAAGGGATAGCGGTGGGGCAGGATCTCCTTGATGTCCTGGATCTCGAGCGGGAGCTTCAAGACGCCTGTGCTCATGGAGATACGAGTCTACACCGGCGCGGCCCGGGACGCCCGCCGGGTTCTGGCCGGCCCCGGCTGCTCGAGCGGCGCGTTCTTGCCGGCCCCGCAGTCGGAGCGAGCGCGTTGCCTCCGCGCGGCGGCCCGGGCTGGCGGCGGTGAAACGGGGGGGCGCTGATCCTAACGCTCTCTCGCTCAAGGAGTTGCCCTGGTGGGACGTGACAGCGATCACTGGCAAGGGGGTGCCGGCGAACTATTCTTGCGCTCTCAAGTAGAATCGGGGTCTTGCTGTGACACGGACCATGTGTGCTCTCGCGTTGGTTTGCGTTGCGACCTCCGCGGCCGGGCAGGTTCCCACCTTCTCGGCGCGGAGCGATCTCGTCGTGTTCTCGGCCACGGCCGTCGACGGCAAGGGCCGGCCCGTCACGGACTTGCGGCCCGAGGAGTTCCGCGTGTACGAGGACGGGCGACTCCAGAGGATCGTCCACTTCCACGAGGGCCTCGGGCTCCCCGCCCGAGTCCTGCTACTGGTCGACGCCAGCGGGAGCATGGGCCAGGAATTCAAGGTGGCGAGCGCGCGCCGGGCGGCAGGCCAGGTCCTCGACGCGCTGGGCCCCGAGGACCAGGTGGCCCTGGCGGGCTTCGACAGCCGCTACTGGGGCGTCGTCGCCTTCACCCGGGACAAAGAGGTGGTGCGCCGCGGCCTCGCCGCGGTGACGCCCTTCGGCTCGACGGCGCTGCACGACGCGCTCGACAAGGCGGCGCACGACATCGCGAGCCATGGCGAGGGCCGGCGGGCGGTGGTGGTGGTGACGGACGGCGTCGACACGGCGAGCGTCGCCACGCCGGACGAGGTGATCGCGCGCTCGCGGGCGCTCGACGTTCCGATCTACGCGGTCTCGGTGGTCTCGCCGCTGGACGACCCCGCCGCGAAGGCGTTCGTGGGCGACAAGGGCCGGCGCATCTCGGCCCTGGCGACCGAGACACTCGCCCGTTACGCCGCGCTCTCCGGGGGTGCTGCCTTCCGTGTCAGCGACCCCCAGGGACTGGTCCTGGCAGCAAACAAGATCGCTTCCGAGCTGAAGCACCAATACCGTCTCGGCTGGGCCCCACCCGCGGGGCCCGGCCGGTTCCGGCGGGTGGCCGTCGTCACCACCCGAAAGGGGGTGACGATCCGGACCCGCAGCGGATACGTCCCGCCGTCGTGAGTCGCACCTAATCGCCGCACTGGCAATAGTCGTCTCAGCAGCAATGGCCGGGCCGTCAGCTGGGGGCCGGCCGCTTCGACAGGAGGTCGGTAGTGAGAAAGATGATCGCGCCGCTTCTGGTGGCCGGGGTCGCCCTGGTCGCCACGGGATGCGCCAAGAAGTCGTACGTCCAACGTGAGGTCAGCGAGGTCAACAAGAAGGTGGACGCCGTGTCCGCCGAGGTCGAGAAGACGCAGCAGCGCGTCCAGCAGAACGAGGTGCGGATCGACGCGGTCGACAAGTCCGCCCAGTCCGGCATCGGCGAGGCGAAGAGCTCCGCCCAGGCCGCGATGAGCAAGGCCGCCGAGGCCGAGAAGGCCGCCAAGGGCAAGCTCATCTACACGGTCACGCTCTCGGACGACAAGGTGCACTTCCCGCTGAACAAGGCGGAGGTCAGCGACGAGGCCAAGGCGATGATCGATGAGGCCATCGCGCCTCTCGTCCAGGCGAACGCTGGCGTCTACTTCGAGATCCAGGGCCACACGGACTCGACCGGTGACGCCGGCTACAACCTGAAGCTGGGCGAGGAGCGCGCCATGGCCGTGCGCGACTACATCGCCAAGAAGTTCGGCGTCGCGCTCAACCGGCTGAACGTGATCTCCTACGGCGAGGAGCAGCCCGTGGTGGACAACAAGACCCGCGAGAACAGGGCCCAGAACCGCCGCGTGGTGATCCGCGTCCTCGAGTAGGGCTCGCGCGTCCTCACGCGTGTGCAGCGGCCCCGGGGCCCGGGCGGGCTCCGGGGCCGTGCCGTCTTCCCCCCGGCTTCCGCCGCTCCCCCGGGTGGAATCCGGGCTCGCGGGGCGCTTTCGCGTCCCAGGCCGGAATTCCGGTGCCGTCTCGGCCGTATCATCTCCGGAGGTGATGGCCCTCGCCGATCCTTTGCGCGTGCCGGGCGCCGCGGCCGACGCCGACGAGGCCGTTCTCCTGGCCCGGGCGCGGCGCGGAGACCTCTCCGCCTTCGAGGAGGTGGTGACGCGGAACCGGCGGCGCGTCTACGGCGTGGCCCTGCGCATCGTGCGTTGCCATGAGACGGCGGAGGACGTGGCCCAGGAGGCCTTCGTGCGGGCTTGGCGCACGCTCGACCGCTTCGAGCTGGAGCGTCCCTTCGCGCCCTGGGTGTGCCGGATCGCGGCGAATCTGGCCCTGAACCAGCTGCGCTCCCCGCGATCGCGCGAGCAGCCGCTGCCCGAAGAGGGCGCCCTCCCCCCGGCGCGAAACCCCGACCCGCTCGCTTCGGTCCTCGACGCCGAGGCCGGGCGGGTGCTCGACGCGGCACTCGGCACGCTGCCGGCCGAGCAGCGGGCCGTGCTGGTGCTGCGCGTCTTCGAGGAGCTGTCCTACGACGAGATCGCCGCGGCGCTCGGGCTGAGCCCCGGCACGGTGATGAGCCGGCTCTTCCGGGCCCGCGAGCGTCTCTCGCAGGCCCTCGCGTCCTACTTGGGCCCTGCGGCGCTGCGTCGGAAGGGGGGCGTCACATGAGCGGGCACGTGCGCGAGCAGCTCTCCGCCCTCCTCGACGGCGAGCTGGGCGCGGCGGAGCGCGGCGCGGTGGTGGCGCACCTCGCCTCCTGCCGGGAGTGCTCGGCCTTCCTGGAGGGGCTGGCCGGCGTCGATCAGGAGCTGGCGAGGCTGCCCCTTCCCGAGACCGAGGACGACGAGGGATTCGCCGCCCGTGTGCGCGCGCGGATCGAGAAGGAGGCCCGGCCCAGGGGCGCCGCGCGCCGGCCGTGGTCTCCGCGGGTTCTGCCGGCCTGGACCTGGGCGGCGGCCGCGGCCCTTCTGCTGGCCGTCGTCGCTCCTCTGACGCTGCACGAGGTCCGGGCGCCTTCGGTCGAGAAGGGCGCGGGGGCCATGGCGGCGGCGAAGCAGGCCCGTGCCGACCGCGAACGGCAGAGGGAGGAGGGAGCGCCCGTCCCCGAGCAGCTCACGGCAGCGACCAGGCCGGCGCGCCGAGCGCCGCCGCCGCGCGAGGCCGCCACCGCGCCGGCGCCGCGCGCTCCGGCTCCAGCCGCGCCAGCCGCCGCCCCAGGTCTTGCCGGGGCGGACCAGAAGGCGGAGGCGAAGGCGCCGCCTCCGGCCTCGGGCGAGGCTGCGCCGAGCCCCGTGGAGCTCCAGGGGCCGACCGGATTCGCCGTGGCCCCTCAGCGGGGACAACCGTCGGGCGAAGCCCCGACGCTACAGGGGGGCTACGCGAAGAGCTCGGCCCCGCGCGCCCTCGAGCGGCGCGCGAAGACCACGACGCGTGATGCGCTCGAGAACGAGGCGACCTCGGCCGCACGGCTCGAGGAGGCGCCCCGGACGCTCGAGGAGTGGAGGCGGCTGCGCGACGCCTGGCGCGAGCGGGTCCGCGCGGACCCGGAGGGGCCCGGGGCCGACGAGGCGCGTCTCCGCGAGATCGAGGCCGCGGCGCAGGCCTGTCGTGCGGGCGGAGACGAGGAGGACGCGCGGGTCCTCAAGCACGACGTGGCCGAGTATCTCGCCCGCGCCCATGCCCCGGAGCAGGATCGGGTGCGGCGGCTGCTGCGCGAGGCGCTTCCCTAGAGCCGCCAGCGGTTTTCGCGCCGGCGGGGAGAGGCCATCGCGCGGCCTTCGCGGCCGCGCCGAAGGCCGTCGTGCTAGGATGCGCACTTTCCCGTTTCGAAGGGGTGCCGGCCATGCTGGTGGTGATGCGTCAAGATGCGAGCCCGGACCAGATCCGGGGCGTGGTGCGGGCCGTCGAGGCCCGTGGGTTCAAGGCGCACGCCATCCCCGGGGCCCAGCGCACGGCGATCGGGATCACGGGCAACCGGGGGGCGGTGGACCGGCCGGTCTTCGAGAGCCTGCCCGGGGTGCTCGAGGTGATCCCGGTGACCCACGCCTACAAGCTCGTCTCGCGCGAGGTGAAGCCGGACGACACGATCGTCCGGGTCGGCGAGGTGCCGGTGGGCGGACGCGAGCTGGTAGTGGCCGCCGGCCCCTGCGCGGTCGAGTCGCTGGAGCAGACCCTCACGGTCGCCCGCCAGGTGAAGAAGGCCGGGGCCCGGATCCTGCGCGGCGGCGCTTTCAAGCCGCGCACCAGCCCCTATTCCTTCCAGGGCCTGGGTGAGGAGGGCCTGCGCATCCTGGCCGCGGCTCGCGAGGAGACGGGACTGCCGATCGTCACCGAGGCGCTCGACATCGAGGGGGTGGACCTGGTCGAGCGCTACGCGGACGCGATCCAGGTCGGCGCCCGCAACATGCAGAACTTCTCGCTCCTGCGTCGCTGCGGAAAGGCCCGGAAGCCGGTGCTCCTCAAGCGCGGGATCGCGGCAACGCTCGAGGAGTTCCTGATGTCGGCCGAGTACGTGCTGGCCGAGGGCAACTACGACGTCATCCTTTGCGAGCGCGGGGTGCGGACCTTCTCCGACTTCTCGCGCAACACCCTGGACCTGGCGGTGGTGCCGGCGGTGAAGGAGCGGACCCACTTGCCGATCTTCGTTGACCCCTCCCACGGCACCGGGCGGCGTGACAAGGTGGCGCCTCTCTCGCTCGGCGCCGCCGCGGTGGGCGCCGACGGCCTGATCGTGGAGGTGCACCACGATCCCGACGCCGCCCTCTCGGACGGCCCGCAGTCGCTCACCCCCGGGATGTTCGCCGAGCTCGTGGAGCAGCTGCGCCAGATCGCGCCCGTGGTCGGCCGAACCATGTAGGGGGGTGCGGGTGCGGCGCAGCACCCCCCTGCTCAAGGAAGCTCGATCAGCTTCCGATCCAGGAGCCGGGCGAAGATGAGAAGCGTCTCCTCCTCGCCCATCGGGCACAGGCGCAGGATCGACTGCACGTCCCACTCTCCGTTCACGCGGGAGAGAACGAAGCCCTCGCGGGGGTCCAGGTTCTCGCGGGTCAGCGTGGCGAGGTCGACGGCCAGCCGGGGGACACGGTCGCGAGGGATCGTCCGTGACACGCACTCGCGGGCGCGTGCCTCCTGGGCGGCCAGCAGGCCCTTCTTGGCGTGCTGGTTCAGCCGGTCGAGGGCGAGGACGTCCTCGTAGGCCTGGATCGCGCTGTCGTACCGGCGCTCCTTCAGCCTCCGATAGGCGAGCGTCAGCAGCTCCTGGGTGGCACCGACCGGGTCGGTAGCCTGGGCCTCGGGTGCCGCCCCGGCGACCTCGAGCAGGCCGCGAACGTAGAGGTCGTGGAGGAGCACCGCCGTCTCGAAGTCCGAGCGCCGCAGCTCCAGGCCGATCTCCGCGAGGGTCCTGCCCGCCGCTGCCAGGTCGAGGGTCTCCTGCTCGGTCGGGTCGGCGCTGGGCGGGGCCGGCTGGTCGGTTCGCGCGAAGGTCGTCTCGCTGCTCGGGAAGACGGTGCGGATGCGGCGCCACTCGTCGACGCGGCGAATACCCTCGAGGATCATCGGCGTCACCGGGTTCTCGATCGTGATCGGGATGTCGGCGGGGAACTCGCCCTCGCGGAACTCGAAGTCCCCGGCGGGCCAGAGGAAGAGATCGTAGATCGTCTCCTCGGCCTTGACCCGCAGTGCGCGCTTGAGGTCCCGCTCGGTGAGGACGCCGTCGGCCACCAGGATCGAGCCGAGCGGCCTGCCCTTCTCTTCCTGTGCCAGGAGGGCCCGGAAGAGCTGCTCCTCGGTCGCGAGCCGGAGCCGGACCAGGAACTGGCCGAGCGACTCACGGGGGTCGTTCGACCAGGATGAATAGACGTGGCCCTCGCGCAGGACGATCCGCTTCTTGAGCGAGCGGCGGGTCACGTGGAGCGTGCCGGTCTTCCGCCCGGCGGCGGCCCACTGCAGGACGTCGGGCAGCGGCATCGTCCGCAGATCGCCCTTGAGGCTCATGGCTCAGGCGCCGGGTGGACGACTCAGCGGGCGTCCCAGGAGACATCCCAGAAGAGATAGTCGCGCCAACTGTCGGGCGTGCGGTGGATGCCGAGGGTGATGGTGAGATGCGGCAGTGAGGGTGGCCGCCGCGGGCGACGCACGAGGCGCAGACCCGCCTGCTCCGGGAGCAGGTCCCCCTTCTTCCTGTTGCACGGGATGCAGCAGGTGACGATGTTGTCCCATTCCTTCCGGCCGCCGTGGGCGACCGGGATCACGTGGTCGAAGGTGAGCTGCGAGGGTGGGAAGCGTTGCCCGCAGTACTGGCAGCGGTGCTCGTCGCGGGCGTAGACGTTCGCACGGGAGAACGGCACCGCGGCGAAGCCGCGTTTCATACGGACGTGGCGGAGCAGGCGGAGCACCGAAGGGAGCTTCACCCGAACCGTGACGCCCCGGATCTCCCGGTCGTAGACGGCGATGACCTCGACCTTGCCCTGGAAGAGGAGGGTGATCGCTTTCTGCCACGGCACGACCCGCAAGGGTTCGTAGGTGGCGTTGAGGACGAGCGTCTGGTCCATCGGCGGCGCGATCGAAGCGATTGTGCCGTCCGGGTCCGAACCCTGTCAAGGACACCCGCCGCCTCAGGCGCCCCGGTCCGATTCCTCGACGAGGGCCAGGAACTGCCGGGTGCGCTCGGTGACGACGGTGGCCTCGCCGCGCCGGATCGCCTGGAGGTCGACGAGGTCGGCGCCGACGCCCAGCGCCGCCGCGCCTGCGCGGAGGTAGTCCTTCGCCGTCTGCAAGTTGACGCCGCCCGTCGGCACCAGGCCGATCTGCGGCAGGGGCGCCTTCAGCGACTTGATGTAGCCGGCCCCCCCGACCGCGTTGGCCGGGAACACCTTGACGAGGTCCGCCCCCTGCCTCCAGGCGTTCACGACCTCGGTCGGCGTCAGCGCCCCCGGCAGCACGGCCACGTCCGCCTCGCGGCAGGCCTGGATCGTGTCGGCGTCGGTGCCCGGGCTCACGATGAAACGGGCCCCCGCCGCGATGCAGGCGCGTGCCGTGGGGGCGTCGAGCACGGTACCCGCCCCGACCAGGGCGTCCGGGGCCGAACGAACGACTTCGGCGATCAGCGAGAGTGCGTCCGGAACGGTCATGGTGATCTCGAGGACGGAAAGGCCGCCCTCCCGCAGCGCGGCGACGGCGGCCAAGGCCTCGGCCGCCGAGCGCGCCCGGATCACGGGGATGAGCTTCGTCTTGGTGATTCGGGCGAGTGCCTGCTGCTTGTCCATCCTGGCTCCTGTCTGGCCCGGTTTCATCTGCCCGGTCTGGTCCGGTCGTGTCCGGCGCTACCGCTGCACGCGGGCCGTGCCGCCTTTCATGACGCGCTCGACCTCGGCCAGCGAGGCCATGGTGGTGTCGCCGGGCGTCGTCATGGCGAGCGCACCATGGGCCGCTCCGCATTCCACCGCCCACTGTGGTCCCCTGTCCGCGAGGAGCCCGTAGGCGAGGCCGGACGCGAAGGAGTCTCCGCCGCCGACCCGGTCCCAGATCTCGAGGTCGTGGTACGAGCGCGAGCTGAAGAGGGCCCCGTCCAGGTAGAGGACGGCAGCCCACTCGTTGAAAGAGGCGGTCCTGGCGTTGCGCAGGGTCGTGGCGACGGCCCTGAAGTTCGGGAATGCCCTGGTCGCGCGCTCGATCATCTTCCGGAAGTTGGCGGGATCGAGCGCCGAGAGGTTCTCGTCGAGACCCTCGACCTCGAATCCGAGCGCCGCGGTGAAGTCCTCCTCGTTTCCGAGCATGACGTCGACCTGGGAGGCGAGCTCGCGATTGACCTCCCGCGCGCGGGCCTGGCCGCCGATCGACTTCCAAAGCGAGGCCCGGTAGTTGAGGTCGTAGGAGACGATGGTTCCCTGCTTGCGGGCCGCGGCCATCGCTTCCTTGGCGACGAGTGGTGTGGTCGCAGACAGGGCGGCGAAGATCCCCCCGGTGTGGAACCAGCGGACTCCCTGCCTGCCGAAGAGATCGTCCCAGTCGACGTCGCCCGGCTTCATCTGGCTGGCGGCGGTGTGGCCCCGGTCCGAGCAGCCGAGGGCGGCCCGCAGGCCGAAGCCGCGCTCGGTGAAGTTGAGCCCGTTCCTCGCGGTACGGCCCACCCCGTCGTCCGGTACGGATCGCAGGAACGACTGGTCGACGCCGCCCTGGCGGATCAGGTCGCGGACCAGCTGCCCGACCGGGTTGTCGACGAGGGCGGTCACGATCGCGGTCCGCTGCCCGAAGCAGCGCGCCAGGCCACGCGCGACGTTGTACTCGCCGCCGCCCTCCCAGACCCGGAAGCTGCGCGCCGTGTGGATGCGCAGGTCTCCCGGGTCGAGGCGGAGCATGACCTCGCCCAGGCTCACGGCGTCGAAGCGGCAACTCCCCGCAGGCTTCAGAGGAAGGGGCATGACGGGTGCGAACAGTAGCCGCTGGCCGTGGTTGCTGTCAACGCAACTGGAAAAGCGGCGGAAGAGTGAAGCTCGCCTCGGGTGAGGAGCATCGGCCTCAGCCGAGGAGGTTCGGCCTCAGCTGAGGAGCATCGCGTCGCCGTACGAGTAGAAGCGGTAGCGCTCCGCCACCGCCGTCCGGTAGGCCGCGAGCACCCGCTCCCTCCCGGCGAAGGCGCTCACCAGCAGCAGCAGCGAGGAGCGGGGCAGGTGGAAGTTCGTGAGCAGGGCGTCGACCACCTGGAAGCGGAAGCCGGGCACGATCACGAGATCGGTCTCGCCCACTCCCGCCGCGACCCCGCCGCCCGCCGTGGCGCGGGCTTCGAGGGTGCGGGTCGTGGTCGTGCCCACCGCGACGACCCGGCGGCCCTCGTGACGTGCCTGGGCGACGGCCGCGGCGGTCTCCTCGGGGAGCGTGAAGCGCTCGGGCTGGACGCGGTGCGCCCGCACGTCCTCGACTTCCACGGGCCGAAAGGTGCCGGGCCCGACGTGGAGGATGACGCTCGCCGTCCGGATCCCGCGCGCCGCGAGGTCGTCGAGCAGGGATTGGGTGAAGTGCAGACCCGCCGTGGGAGCCGCGACGCTGCCCGCTTCGTGGGCGAAGACGGTCTGGTAGCGGTCACGGTCCTCGGGCCTGTCGGGTCGGCGAATGTAGGGGGGCAGGGGAACGTGACCGTACCGCTCGATGAGGGCGCTCGGCTCGCCGGCGCTCGCGAGGAGGCGCACGAGCCGGGTGGCGCTGTCCCCGCTGGCGGATCCTTCGGCCCCAGGTGCGATCGCGTCTGTCTCCACCCGGGCGCGGAAGCCGGGTGCGAGGTCGACGAGCGTGCCGGGCCGCAGCCGCCGCCCCGGTCGGAGGAGGGCCTCCCACAGGTCCGGGCCCTTCTGCCGCACCAGCAGCAGCTCCGCCCTGCCGCCGCCGGGTCGCGTCCCCAGGAGGCGCGCGGGAAAGACGCGGCTCCGATTCAGGACCAGGAGGTCGCCGGGACGGAGCAGCTGGGGCAGGTCGGTGAAGCGATGGTGCGCGAGGCGGCCGCTCCCGCGCTCCAGGAGGAGCAGCCGAGAGGCGTCCCGCGCGGCGGGCGGCTCCTGGGCGATCAGCTCCGGCGGAAGCTCGAAGTCGTAGCGAGCGATCGCATGCTCGGCGGGGTTCAAGAGGTCGCCCGTTCCCGCCTCAGGTCCTCAGAAGAGCTTCTTCTGCGGTCCCGCCGTGGCGGGCGGCGGCGGGATGCCGAGGTGCGCGTAGGCGCGCGAGGTGGCGGTACGGCCGCGGGGCGTGCGGTCGAGGAAGCCGTGCTGGAGCAGGTAGGGTTCGTAGATGTCCTCGATCGCCTCCGGCTCCTCGCTGATCGCCGCGGCCAGGGCGTTGAGTCCCACCGGCCCGCCGCCGAACTTCTCGATGATGGTGAGCAGCAGCCGCCGATCGACGTCGTCGAAACCGTGCGCGTCCACCTCGAGGAGCGCGAGAGCGTCGCGGGCGACCTGCCGGGTGATCGCGCCGTCGGCGCGGACTTGCGCGAAATCGCGCACCCGGCGCAGGAGGCGGTTGGCGACCCGGGGGGTCCCGCGGCTGCGGCGCGCGATCTCGCTCGATCCATCGGCGTCGATCGGGACGCCCAGAATGCGCGCCGAGCGGACGACGATGCGCTCCAGATCACCCTCAGTGTAGAAGTCGAGACGGTGGACGATGCCGAAGCGCCCGCGCAGGGGCGCCGTCAGCAGCCCCGCGCGGGTGGTCGCCGCCACCAGGGTGAAGGGCTTGAGCGGGATCTTCATCGAGCGCGCGCCCGGACCCGTGCCGACCATGAGGTCGAGGCTGTAGTCCTCGAGGGCCGGGTAGAGGATCTCCTCGACCTTGGCGTCCAGACGATGGATCTCGTCGACGAACAGGATCTCGCGCTCCTCGAGCGCCGTCAGCAGCGCGGCCAGGTCCCCCGCGCGTTCGATCACGGGCCCGGCCGTGGCCTTGATCGGGGCCGCGAGCTCGGCCGCGATCACGTGCGCGAGGCTCGTCTTGCCGACACCGGGCGGCCCGAAGAGAAGCACGTGATCGAGGGCCTCGCCGCGCGCGCGCGCCGCCTCGATCGCGACCCGCAGGTTGGCCACGACCTGCGGCTGGCCCACGTACTCCTCGAGGCGCCGAGGTCGCAGCGAGACCTCGAAGCCCAGATCGTCGTCGATCGGGCGGCCTGTGATCAGGCGATCGTTCATTGAGTCGATAGCTTAACACCGCCCCAGACGCCGCCCTTCGTCGGCTCGTGCCGATCAGCGGCCCGACAGCACCCGCAAAGAGCGACGGAGCAGGTCCTCGAAGCGTCCGTCGCCTTGGGCGAGGGCGCGGGCCACGCCTCGCTCCGCCTCCGGGCGCGAGTAGCCGAGATGGACGAGGGCGGAGACGAGGTCCTCCTGGGCGCTGGTGGGCGCGGCGGCCGCGGGCTCTCCCGCGGCTCCCAGGCCCTTGACCTTGTCCTTGAGCTCCAGCACCAGGCGCTCGGCCGTCTTCTTTCCGACGCCCGGGATGCGGGTGAGGCGGGCGACGTCGCTGCCGGTGAGGGCGGCGACGAGATCCGGGGCCTCGATGCCGGAGAGGATGGCCACGGCGAGCTTGGGCCCGACGCCCGAGACCGCGATCAGCCTCTCGAAGAGGTCTTGCTCCACCTGGGTCAGGAAGCCGAAGAGGGCGAGCACGTCCTCGCGCACGTGGGTGTGGGTGAGGAGGGTCACCTCGCTGCCCGGGTCGCCGACTCGATAGAACGTGCTGAGTGGGATGGTGAGACGGTAGCCCACGCCGGCGACGTCGACGACCAGCTCCTGGGGCTGCTTGCGAAGGAGACGGCCGCGCAGCTCAGCGATCACCGGGTTGCCTCCGAGAGGTTAGCGGGGGACGGGGGACGGCGGCGGCGCGCGCCGGCAGGGCCAGGCCGGTCTGGCGGCAGGCGAAGCACAGCGCCACGGCGAGCGCGTCGGTAGCGTCGCCGGCCTCGGAGGGGGTCGCGAGCTCGAGCAGGCGCGTCACCATGAAGGCGACCTGGGTCTTTTCGGCGCGCCCGAAGCCGGTGACCTGCTGCTTGACCGTCGCGGGCGGATACTCGTGGACGGGCAGGCCCGCCTGGGCGCCGGCCAGCAGGACGACACCACGCACGTGGCCGAGGACGAGGGCCGTCCGGGTATTGGCGGCGTGGAAGACGTCCTCGACCGCGAGGGCGTCGGGGACGAGACGGGCGATCAGCTGCGCGACGCCCTCGTGGATGTGCCGCAGCTTCTCGGGCAGGGACAGCCGCGAGCCGGGTGCCAGGATGCCTCTCTCGATCAGGCGGTGCCGCCGCCCGTCGCTCTCGACGACCCCGTAGCCGGTGCGCAGCGATCCGGGATCCACGCCGAGGACGATCACCGCAGCCCTAACTCGCGGCCGCCGCCTCCATCTCCGCCTCGGAGATGTCGGAGTTGTCCCACACGGTCGAGACGTCCTCGTTGTCGTCGAGCGCCTCCAGCAGCTTCAGGAGCTGCTGGGCCTTGGTTCCCTCGAGCGCCACGGTGGTGTCGGCGATCTTCTTCACCTCGGCCTCGTCGGGCTCGATCCCGGCCTTCTGGATGGCCGTGCGCACCGGCTCGAAGCCGTGGGGCGTCGTGTAGACCGTGAAGCCCTGGGCCTCGGTCACGATGTCGTCGGCGCCCGCCTCGAGGGCGATCTCCATCAGCGTGTCTTCGCTCGTCTTCTCCGACGCGATCGCGATGACGCCCTTGGGCTTGAAGAGGTACGCGACCGAGCCGGCCCCGCCCAGGTTGCCGCCGTGCTTCGTGAAGAGGTGGCGGATCTCGGAGACCGAGCGGTTGCGGTTGTCGGTGGTGCCCTCGACCAGGATCGCGACGCCGCCGGGGCCGTAGCCCTCGAGCACCAGGTCCTCGTAGGTCGTCCCCTCGAGCTCGCCCGTGCCCTTCTTGATGGCCCGGTTGATGTTGTCGGCCGGCATGTTCGCGGCCTTGGCCTTGTCGTACACGGTGCGCAGGCGCGGGTTGCTGTCCGGGTCGCCGCCACCCAGCCGCGCCGCGATCGTCATCTCACGGATCAGCTTGGTGAAGACCTTGCCGCGCTTGGCGTCGAGCGCCCCCTTCTTGTGCTTGATGGTGTGCCATTTGGAGTGTCCGGACATCGCGCTTCTCCTGCAGCGGTGGGTCGGGGAAGAAGTCTACCACCGGGGGAAAGGACGGCGGAGGCAAACAAAAAAGCCCCGGTCCCTGAGGACCGGGGCTTCACGATCGAAGATGATGAAAAGTCCCGGCAACGTCCTACTCTCCCACCAAGTTGCCCTGGCAGTACCATCGGCGCTGGAGGGCTTAACGGCCGTGTTCGGAATGGGAACGGGTGTGGCCCCTCCGCCAAGGTCACCGGGATGAACTTATCAAGCCATCGACAACGAAGAATCCCTGCGAAGGGTGAGTCGTACCCGTCTACGGTTTCGGGCAGTGTAAACACTATGGTCAAGCCTCACGACCGATTAGTACCCGTAAGCTGAAAGCATCACTGCTCTTGCACATCGGGCCTATCAACCTGGTGGTCTTCCAGGGGTCTTTAGGCAGGTTATCCTGCGGGAGACATCATCTCGAGGCGGGCTTCACGCTTAGATGCTTTCAGCGTTTATCCCAACCGAACTTAGCTACCCAGCTGTGCCTCTGGCGAGACAACTGGTGCACTAGAGGTTCGTCCATCCCGGTCCTCTCGTACTAAGGACAGACCCTCTCAAGTCTCCTGCGCCCACAACAGATAGGGACCGAACTGTCT
>CAVTBK010000001.1:650000-887215 GCA_963732935.1 uncultured Acidobacteriota bacterium
GCTGAGGAGGTTCGAACTGGGCTCGAGAGGTGCGTCCGGTGCGACCCGACGTCCCCTCTTGCGGCACCCGGCGTGACGCCCCCGGCAAACGGAGATACTACGTACCTCGAGTCGTCCTGTCAAGCGGCGGGGCGTGAAACGTCCCCTAGCCCGGTTCCCCGGCGTCGATCCGGACGTGGCGGGCCGGACCCACGGAGAGCACGAAGGACTCGCCCGCGGCCAACACGAGCTCGGCGCCCGCGGCGAGCACCTCGCCGTCGCGACGCGCAGCGCGCTGCCGCAGCAGGCGCACCGCCTCGCCGTTCGACTTGGCGAGCCCGGCCGCCACCAGCAGCGCGTGCGGCTTATGCGCGCCAGGCGCGACGCGCAGCGCGCGCAGCTCGCTCGGCGCCTGGTGCTGCTGGTGCACGCGTCGCCACTCCTCTTCCGCCCGGGCGGCCGCCTCCGCGCCGTGGAAGTCGGCGACGATGCGACGGCCGAGCGCCATCTTGGAGGCCATGGGGCGCGCCGCGGCCCGCTCGGCCGTTATCTCGTCGGGCGCGAGGTCCGTGAGCAGGGTGTAGTAGCGCCACATCAGCTCGTCCGAGATGCTCATCAGCTTGGCGTACGTCGTCTCGGGGGCCTCGGTCACGCCGATGTAGTTGCCCAGGCTCTTCGACATCTTCTCGACGCCGTCCGTCCCCTCCAAGAGCGGCGTCGTCAGCACGACCTGCGGCGGCAGGGCGTAGGCGGGCATGATGTCCCGGCCGACGTTGAGGTTGAAGAGCTGGTCCGTTCCCCCGAGCTCGACGTCCGCTTTCAGGGCGACCGAGTCGTAGGCCTGGGCGAGCGGGTACATGAACTCGTGGACGCCGATCGACTGCCCCGCTTCGAAGCGCTGGCGGAAGTCGCGCCGCTCGAGCATGCGCGCGACGTTGTAGGTCGCGGCCAGCCGCACGAAGCCCTCCGAGCCCAGGGCGCCCAGCCACTCGCTGTTGAAGCGGATCTCCGTCTTCTCCGGATGGAGGACCTTGAAGGCCTGTGTCTTGTAGGTCTCCGCGTTCCGCTCGATCTCCTCGCGCGTGAGCGGGGGCCGGGTCTTCGACTTCCCGGTCGGGTCGCCGATCATGCCCGTGAAGTCCCCGATCACGAAGACCACCCTGTGCCCCAGGTCCTGGAAGTGCCGCATCTTGCGCATCAGGACCGTGTGGCCGAGGTGGATGTCGGGGGCGGTGGGGTCGAAGCCGACCTTGACGGTCAAGGGGCGGCCGAGCGCGAGCTTCGCCTTGAGCGCGTCCGCGGTCACGACGTCGACCGCACCCTTGGTGAGATAGGCGAAGGCGTCCTGCGGGTTCACTCTCCCTCCACGATCACACGGCGGCCCTCGATCCGACAGCGGCCCTCGAGCATGAGTCGCACCGCCCGCGGGTAGAGGCGATGCTCGGTTTTCAGGATGCGCGCCGAGAGGCTCTCCGCGCTGTCGGTCGCCAACACGGGCACGGCCTCCTGGAGCAGGATCGGGCCCGAGTCGAGCCCCTCGTCGACGAGGTGCACGGTGGCGCCGCTGACTTTCGCGCCGTAGTCGAGCGCCTGCTTCTGGGCGTCCAGGCCCGGGAAGGCCGGCAGCAGGGCGGGGTGGATGTTCAGGACCCGCCCCGGGAACGCCTGCACGAAGAGCGGCGAAAGCAGACGCATGTAGCCGGCCAGGCACACGAGCGAGACGTCGGCACCCCGCAGGATCCCGACGATCTCCGCGTCGAACTCCTCGCGCTTCTTGCCCCGGTGGTCGCGGAAGACGGTCGGGATGCCGGCCGCGCTCGCCCGCTCGAGGGCAGGGGCGGTCGCGACGTTCGACACCACGAGCGCGATCTCGCCGCCCAGCTCGCCCCGTTGCTGGGCGTCGATCAGGGCCTGCAGGTTCGATCCGCGGCCGCTCACGAGCACGGCGAGCTTCTGGGTCGCCATGGCAGGCCGCTCAGTCCTCGTAGAGGACGCCCGAGCCGGCCGCCACCGACCCGATCACGTAGCTCGTCTCGCCCCGCCGCTCGAGGGAGTGCTCGACCTCGTGCAGGTCGCCGGGGGCGACGACCAGGATCATGCCGATCCCCATGTTGAAGGTGCGGTACATCTCCTCATCGGGAACCTCGCCGCCCTTCTGGATCAGGCGGAAGAGGGGCGGCACGTTCCAGGCGCTGCGCCGCACCCGGGCGCCGAGCCCCTTCGGCAGCACGCGTGGGATGTTGCCGGGGAAGCCTCCGCCGGTGACGTGCACGAGAGCGCGGATCTTGTCGCGCTCGAGCAGCGGCTCGAGGGCCGCGAGGTAGCAGCGGTGGGGGGCGAGCAGGGCCCGGCCGACCGTGGTGCCCAGCTCGTCGATCGCGGTCTCGACGCCGTGCCCGAGGGTCTCGAAGAGCACCTTGCGAGCGAGGGAATAGCCGTTCGTGTGGAGGCCCTCGGAGGGCAGCCCCAGCAGCAGGTCGCCCTCCGCGACGCCGCGCGGCAGCGCCTTCTCCTTCTCCAGTATCCCGACGATGAAGCCCGCCAGATCGTAGTCGTCCTCGGCGTAGGTGCCCGGCATCTCGGCCGTCTCGCCCCCGATCAGCGGACAGCCGAGCTCGCGGCAGGCGCGCGAGAAGCCGGACACGATCTGCTCGACCTTGGCTGGGTCCATCCGGCCGAGCGCGACGTAGTCGAGAAAGAAGAGAGGCAGGGCGCCCTGGACCAGGATGTCGTCGACGCAGTGGGCGACGAGGTCGTAGCCCACTGTGTCGTGTACGCCGGCCGCGATGGCGACCTTGATCTTGGTCCCGACTCCGTCCGTCGAGGCGACCAGCACCGGCTCGCGGTACCTCTCCAGGTCCGGGCGGAACATCCCCCCGAACGAGCCGATCTCCGTGAGCACCGAGGGGTTGAAGGTCGCCCGCGCCAGCGCCTTGATCCGGCCCTTGGCCGCCTCGGCGGCGGGGATGTCGACTCCGGCCTGACGGTAGTCCATGGGAAGGGGGAGTCTATCGCGAAACCGGGCCTCGCCAGCAGGCCGGCCGCGACGTCGACCCCCGGCCGGCACGAGCCGAATGAACCGTCGCCGGCGAGGTTAAGATGCGCAAGGGGAGGTGATCATGAGTCGCTGTCCGGAGTGCGATTCGGACCTCGAGCTCGACGGCTACGACGTCGACATCGGCGAGACGGTCCACTGCCCCGAGTGCTCGATCGAGCTCAAGGTGACGGCGCTCGACCCGGTCGGGGTGACGCTGGCGGAGGAGGACGAAGGTTAGCCGGAGCGGGCTCAGGATCCCGCGAAGGAGCGAACGGCGTCGGCCTCCTCGTCGTAGGTCTCGAAGGTGGGCAGCAGGCGCGCCATGTCGAGGGTGCTGTAGACGCGTTCGCCCAGGTTCAGGAGCTTGAGCTCGGCGCCGAAGCGGCGCGCGGTCTTGAGCCCCGCTACCAGCTCACCGATGCCGGCCGAGTCGACGAAGGCGACCTCCGAGAGGTTGAGCAGGATCTTCTTGCGATTCTCGGCCAGCAGCTCGTCGATCGCATCGCGCAGGATCTGGTCGCCCAGACCTGCCGTGAGGCGGCCTCTGAGGTCGAGGATCATGACGTCCTGGATCTGACGGACTTCGACGTGCATGGTGCCTCCGGCTCCTCCCTCCGGCTGTTACTGCTCTCCGATGGCGCGCTGGTACGCCTTCGGATTGCGCGTGATCTGATAGCGATCGCGCGCGTCGTTCAGAAAGGCCCGGAAGAGCTCCTGGCGCATCTGCTCGCGAAGCGTGGCGGCGACCTGAGGTCGCTCGCGGGCGAGCTCGGCCGCGTCGGCGACCTTGCGCTCGAGCACCTGCAGCACGGCCCAGCCCGAGGAGGTCCGCACCGGCTCGCTGAGCGCCTGCTCCGGGAGCGAGAAGGCGACCTGGTCCAGCTCGAGGCCGCTGCCCAGCTCCCCGAGCGGCTGGCCCCGGCCGGTCAGCTGCGGCGTCTCCTTGCGCAGGAGGCCCGCCGCGGCGGCGGCCTTCTCGAGGCCGGCTCTCTCGGCCTTGGTCCTGACGGTCGCGACCAGCGCGCGGGCCTCGGCGAAGGCCGTCTCCTCGACGATGTCGTCACGGACCTTGTCGTGCACCTCCGCGAGTGTCGGCAGGTGTGCGGGCAGGACCTGGTCGAGGGAGAAAAACGCCGCGCCCTGCGGCAGCGGATAGGCTTCCTTCTCGGCCTCCCCCGGCTTGAGCGCGAAAGCGCGCGCGACGATCAGGGGCGAGGAGAGCGCCGGGGGGGTCTCGGAGCGGGCGAACGGCGCGCTCTTCTTGACGCTCAGCCCCTGGGCCTGGGCGGCCTCGGCCAGGGACTTGTCGTGGCGGAGCGCGTCGCTGATCCCCTGCGCCTTCTGGTCGCCGAGCTCGCCCATCTTGCGCTCCAGGACGCTCTGGCGGATGCGCTCCTTCACCTGCGCGAGCGGGAGGACGGACGAGGGCTTGTACGACTCGAGGCGGATGATGTGATAGCCGAAGGACGTCTTCACGAGCCCCGAGGTCTCGCCCGGCTGCAGGCCGAAGACCGCGTCGTCGAACTCCCGCACCATCCGGCCCGGCGGGAAGCAGCCCAGGTCGCCCCCGTTCTGCGCGGAGCCCGGGTCCTCGGAGGACTTGCGGGCGATCGCCGCGAAGTCGCCGCCGGCGTTCACCTCGTCGAGCAGCCGCTGCGCGATCTGTCGCGCCTCGGCGTCGGAGTGACCTTCCCCCTTGTCGTCCTGCTTCACCTTCACCAGGATGTGCCGGGCGCATGCCTCCTCCTCCTGGCGGAAGTCCTCGCGGTGGTCCTGGTAGTAGCTCTCGATGTCGCGGGGCGTGACGGCGACCAGGGGCCGCAGCGCGTCGCGGTCCAGGAGTACGTAGGAGACGACCCGCTTCTCGGGGACCCGGTACGAGTCCTTGCGGGCCTCGAAGCGGGCCTGGATCTGCTCTTCGGTCGGCTGGACGCCGGCACGAAAGCGCGCCGCGTCGGCCTGAACGTAGGCGAGCTTGACCTGCTGGGTCCGGCGCGCGAGCTCGCGGTCGACCTCGGCGGGACTCGGCTCGGCCACCGATCCGACCAGGTCCTGCAGGCGCTGGCGCAGCAGCTGCCGGCGTTCCGTCTCGGCCAGCTGCTCCTCCGTGATGCCCTGCAGATCCAGCCGCCGGCGGACCTCCGCGCTGCCGATGTAGCGCCCATCGTCCTGGAAGTCCGGCGAGTTCACGATCGCCTGGGCGATCGCGGCGTCGGAGACGGTGACGCCGAGACGCTTCGCCTCCTGCTCGACCAGCCGGTCGCTCACCAGGGACTCGAGGGTCATCTGCTGGATCTGGCGCAGCATGGGCTCCTCGAGCCGTCCCTGATAGAGCCGGTCGTACCGCTGGCGCAGCCGGTAGTAGTCGCGCTGGAACTCGCCGACCGAGATCGCCTCCTTGCCGACGGTCACGACCGTCTCGCCGGGCGTTCCGCTGTCCTGCTTCTGGAAGGCCGGGATGTAGAGGATGATGAAAGCGGCGATGACGAGCCAGAGGAAGACGTAGAGCCAGCGGCGGTGCCGGCGCATCAGTGCGAGAGCCATGGTGTCTCCGTTCGCTGCGCGGCGCCTTCCTCGGGACGGAAGAGCAACCTTCGCAAAGTGGCGATTCTATGCCCCCGCCTTGGGGCCCGCAAGCGCCCGCGGGCGCCGCTTTCGGACGCGGCGGGACTTGATCTATACTGCCGGGTCCGTCTAAGTGACGCGGGCTCAGGGGATTTTGGCCTCGATGGCAGGGAACGACACGCAGCGCCCCCGAAGCTCCGACGATCGGCTGGAGTGGTTCACCGTACGCTACCGCTCACTCGCGATCGCCGCCTTTGTCGTCCTGTTGGTGGCGTTTGCCTGGCTACTGCTCGGACGGCGACCGCCGCCACCGCCACCGCCGCCTTCGCTGGTCGAGACCGGGGCCCGCTTCGTCTCCCTGGACGGCAGCGTCGAGGTGAAGCGAGCGAGCACGCTCGAGTGGCTGCCGGCCGCGCGCGCCATGGTCCTGCGGCAGAACGATCTCGTCCGCACGCGCTCAGGGGGCACGGCGGAGATCCGCTTCGCGGACGGGACGGTCTTCAACGTGCGGCCCGACAGCTTGATTACGATCGAGGAGAGCTCCCAGAACCCGGTCTCGCTGCAGAAGCGGGTCGCGCTCACGATCCAGTCCGGGGAGGCGAACTTCACGACCGGGCGTGGGGCGGGCAACAGCACCACCATTTCGACGCCGACCGTTCGCACCACGGTGCAGCGTGAGACCGCGGGCAACATGCAGGTGGCCGAGAGCGGCGAGACCGGCCTGCGCATCTTCCGCGGCGTCGGCGAGGCGGAGACCAAACGCGGCCAGAGGATCGCCCTGGGCACGAACGAGGGCCTGCGCATCGACGCCGCCGGCGCGGCCGGGCCCAAGACGGCCCTGCCGGTCGTCCCCCAGCTCACCGCGCCCCCGAACCAGGCCGAGACCACCTTCCCGGACCTGGCGCGGGGCGTGACGCTGCTGCTCTGGAACACGGTCCCCGGGGCGAACAGCTACCGCGTGATGGTCGACTACAGCGCGAGCTTCGCGCGCCCGCTCTACGACCGCCAGGGCCAGCACGGCACGCAGATGGAGCTGCGCGGCCTCGACGCGGGTAGCTACTATTGGAAGGTCGCGGCGGTCGACGCGAAAGGGGTGGAGGGCGGCTTCTCGGACGTGTGGCGCTTCACCCTCAGCAAGGCGCCCCCCGGCACCGCTCCGCCGCCGCTCAGCCTCGACGCGCTCGAGCTGAAGGGCAACGTGCTCCACGTGCGCGGGCGCACCGAGCCGGGCGCCAGCCTGGTCCTCAACGGCGAGCCGCTCGAGGTCCAACCTGACGGCAGCTTCAACGAGTTCCTGACCTTCGACATCTCTTCCGGCTCGAACGCTCTCCTGCGCTCGACCGGTCCGCAGGGCGGCGTCGCCGAGCTCCGGCGCCGCGTGACGGTCGTGGACTGAGGTCGCCCAGAGTGACGCGCGTGGCCGTGTTCGGAGGGTCGCCACTGAGGCGGCGCCTGCGCGAGGTTTCTGGCGGGACGCTCGCCTACGAGTTCCTCGCCGCGCCCGGCGCCAACGGCGCCCGTCCGCTCGACCCCGCGCGGTTCCAGGGGGCTCTGGTCGAGGTCACGAACGAGACGCCCGCCCGCCTGGTGAGGGCCGTGCGCCGGGCGCTGCCGGGGCGGCCGGTCGGCGGGCTGCTGCTCTCCCCGGACGCCCCGGCGCTGCGCCGGCTCGCGGCGCTCGAGCTCGACTTCGTGCTGGAGGCCTGGCACGCGTCGGACCCGCCCGCCGCCGCCGTGCTCGCGCATCTCGCGAGCTGCCGGCGCCGGAGCCGCCCGCGCGGGCCGATGCTGCAGACCTCGGCCAAGCGCCTGGCCATCCTCACCGACGTCGTGAAGACCGCCAACTCGATCCTGGAGCCGCGCAAGGTGATCGAGCTGGTGATGGAGAAGATCCGCCACCTGATCCCCTCCGAGGCCTGGTCGCTGCTGATGGTCGACGAGGACAAGAAGGAGCTGGTGTTCGAGGCCGCGCTCGGGGCTCGGGGGCGCGACGTGTCTTCCTTCCGGCTCAAGATCGGCGAGGGTGTCGCGGGCTGGGTGGCGCAGTCGGGCAAGCCCGCGATCGTGAACGACGTCGCGCGCGACCCGCGCTTCACGAGCCGCGTCGACGCCCGCACCCAGTTCGAGACCCGTTCCATCCTGTGCGCGCCCCTCGTCTCCCGGGGCCGGACCATCGGCGTCCTGGAGATCCTCAACAAGCTGGGGGGACGCTTCACCCGCGCCGACCTCGGCCTGGTGCTGACCCTGGTCGAGCCGTGCGCGATCGCGATCGAGAACGCGATCCTGTTCCAGCGCACCGAGCAGCTCACCATCACCGACGACCTGACGCGTCTCTTCAACTCGCGCTACCTGAACCTCTATCTCGGTCGCGAGATCAAGCGCTGCAAGCGTCACGGCATCCCGCTCTCGGTGATCTTCCTGGACCTGGACGGGTTCAAGAACATCAACGACCAGTTCGGCCATCTGGCCGGCTCGGGAACCCTCACCGAGGTGGGCGGGATCCTGGCCCTGGGCGTGCGCGAGTCCGACATCATCGCCCGCTACGGCGGCGACGAGTTCGTGGTGGTGCTCCCCGAAACGCCGGCCTCCGGGGCGCTGGTGATCGCGGAGCGCCTCCGGCGCGCGGTCGAGGAACACCGCTTCCTGGAGGCGCAAGGCATCTCGGCGCGCATCTCGGCCTCGTTCGGGATCGCCACCTACCCCGATCACGCGCTCTCACCCGAGGGGCTCATCCAGAAGGCCGACCAGGCCATGTACCGGGTGAAGGAGCGGGAGAAGAACGGCATCGAGGTGGCGAGCTAGCCGCCGCCTTTCGGTCAGGAGAAGACAAAGCCTTGAACCTTCGTTCCTTCGTCAACCTGAGCTTCCTCTCGAGCGATCTGGCGATCGACCTCGGCACGGCAAACACCCTCGTCTACGCGCGGGGCAAGGGGATCGTCGGTCTCGGAGCCGTCGATCGTGGCCGTGAACCCATGACCGGGCAAGGTCGAGGCCGTGGGCAGCGACGCCAAGGAGATGCTGGGTCGCACTCCCGGCAACATCGTCGCGATACGGCCGATGAAGGACGGCGTCATCGCCGACTTCGAGATCACCGAGAAGATGCTGTCCTACTTCATCCACCGCGCCCACAACCGACTACTCTCGTGCGACCGCGGATCATGATCGGGATCCCTTCCGAGGTGACCCAGGTGGAGAAGCGCGCGGTGAAGGACTCGGCGCTCAAGGCCAAGGCGTCGGAGGTCTACCTGGTGGATCAGGCGATGGCGGCGGCCATCGGCGCGGGGCTGCCGATCACCGAGCCCTCCGGGAACATGGTGGTCGACATCGGCGGCGGGACCACCGACATCGCCGTGATCTCGCTGGCGGGGATCGTCTACTCGAAGTCGGTGCGGGTGGCCGGCAACGAGATGGACGAGGCCTGATCCAATACATCAAGAAGAAGTACAACCTCCTGATCGGCGAGCGCACGGCGGAGCAGATCAAGCTCGAGATCGGCAGCGCCTTTCCTCTCGACGAGGCGATGACGATGGAGCTCAAGGGGCGGGACCTGATCGAGGGCATTCCCAAGACGCTCACCGTCACCGACGCCGAGATCCGCGAGGCGCTCCAGGAGCCGGTCGCCATCATCGTCAACGCGGTGCGGGTGGCCCTCGAGCGGACGCCGCCCGAGCTGTCGGCCGACATCGTCGACCGCGGCATCGTCCTGACCGGCGGGGGAGCCTGCTCAAGAACCTGGACGGCTGCTGCGCGAGGAGACGGGCTTGCCCGTGGCCGGTGGCCGAGGATCCGCTGTGCTCGGTGGTGCTGGGGACAGGGAAGATGCTGCTCGGATTTCGATCTGCTGCGCAAGATCAGCCTGGAATAGACGCGAGAGACTGCGATGTCAATGGTCGTTTCCGCGGGCCGGGGCCGCCTGATCCTGCTCGGGCTGGTCCTCCTGCACCTGGCGGCGATCAGCCACCAGGTCGACGGTGGCGGGGGCGTCTCGCTCCTGCAGCGCCTCGTGCTCACGGTGCTGACGCCCTTCCAGGACGGCTTCGAGGCGGTGGTGGGCGGGGTCGCCGAGGTCTGGCGCGGCTACGGCTTCCATCGCGAGACCTACCGGCAGAACCGCCGGCTGGTCGAGCGCGTGCGTGAGCTCGAGGTGCAGCTGGAGGCCCAGTCGCATCGCGCCGAGGAGACCCGGCGCTTGCGCGAGCTGCTGGATCTGCGCCGGGTGCTACCGCTCGACACGCTCCCGGCGCAGGTGGTGGCCCGGGAGGGCGTGCCCTGGTTCCGCTCGCTCACCATCGATCGTGGCGAGGCGGACGGCGTCTCTCTCGACGCCCCGATCCTTAGCGCGACCGGGGTGGTGGGACGGGTGTTCGCGGTCGGACCCCACGCGGCGCGCGTGCAGGTGCTGCTCGATCACGACAGCGGGGCCGGGGTCCTGCTCGAGAGGAGCCGCGTCCAGGGTGTGGTCGCCGGCCAGGTCGCCGGACCCGGCAGCGGCGAGGGCGACCTGCTGCTGAAGTACGTGCCCGACCGGGCCGACGTCGTGGTCGGCGACCTGGTGCTGACCTCCGGCACGGACCGCATCTATCCCAAGGGGCTCGTGGTCGGCCGCGTCCGTTCGGTCGGGAAAGGGTCGGGGCTGTTCCGTGACATCCGCGTCGAGCCTTCGGCGCGCTTCGACCGCCTCGAGGAGGTGCTCGTGGTGAGGCGTGCCCATGCGTCGCTCGAGACGCCGCGCTCGGTGCAATGAAGCCATTCTTCTGGACGGGTATTGCCGTCTTCGCGGCGGTCCTCCTGGAGACGGGACTCGGCTATCTGGTGGCGACGCCGGGACGCCTCTTCGATCCGTTCCTGCTCGTGGTCGTCTTCTGCGCGCTCATCGGCGGCGAGACGCACGGAATGCTCGCGGGTGTCGCCGCCGGCTGGGTGCAGGACATCCTGTTCGGCGGGCGGGTGCTGGGGCTGTCGGCGCTCTCGAAGCTGATCGTCGGCTTCTGCGTCGGCCTGGCGGGCCGGCGCTTCCTGATCTCCACCACCGCCGCCCGCGCGCTCACCCTGTTCATTGCGACGCTCGCCGACGGGCTGATCGTCCCCTGGCTGGCCTCCATCTTCTCGCTCGAGCTGGGTTCGCTCGGGATGCTGACCCTGCTGCTCCGGGCCACGATCCACGCCCTGGCCGGCGCGGTGCTGCTCGCCTTCGTCGAGGCGCGGGTCGAGAGGGCGCGGGCGTGAGGATCTACGAGGATCTGCGTCTCGTGCAGTCGCGTCTGGCGCTGCTCCAGGCCCTGGTGGTCGGGTTGGTGGTGGTGCTGGTGGTCCAGTTCTGGAACCTGCAGGTGGTGCGGGCGCGGCACTTCCGGCAGCTCGCGGAGAGCAACCGGTCGCGCGTGGTCACCCTGGCGGCGCCGCGAGGGGCGCTGCTGGACCGCAGCGGGCGGCTGCTGGTCGGCAACCGCCCCTCCTTCAACGTGGTGCTCACAGCGGAGCACGCCGACAACCTGGACCGGGTGGTCTCGCGGCTGGCGCAGACGCTCGGCGTGGGCGAGGCCGTGCTGCGCGAGCGGCTCGCGCGCCGCCAGCCCTATCGCCCGCTGGTCGTGAAGAGCGACGCCAGCCTGGCCGACGTGGCGGCGCTCGAGGCGCACCGCCTGGAGCTGCCGGAGGTGAGCGTCGAGGTGGTGCCGCTGCGCTCGTACCCTCTCGCCTCGGCCGCCGCTCACGCGCTCGGGCGGGTGGGTGAGATCACGGAACGACAGTTGGATCAGCCCGAGTTCAAGGCGCTCGCTCCCGGTTCCCTGGTCGGGCAGGCGGGCGTCGAGGCCCGCTACAACAACCAGCTGATGGGCAAGGACGGCTTCCGGCGGGTGATCGTCAACAGCCGCGGGCTCGAGGTGGCCGAGGCCGACCGCCAGGCGCCCGAGGACGGCCCGACCCTGACCTTGACCATCGACGCGCGGCTGCAGGCGGCGATGGAGCGGGCCTTCGCCGGCCGCGCGGGTTCGGCCGTGGCGCTCGATCCCAGGAACGGCGAGATCCTGGCGATGACCTCGACGCCCGGTTACGACCCCAACGAGTTCACGACCGGGATCGATCCGGCCCTGTGGGCGCAGTTGGCGACGGACCCGCGGACCCCCCTCATCAACCGGGTGATCCAGGGCACCTACTCGCCGGGCAGTACCTTCAAGATCATCGCGGCGGTCGCCGCGCTCGAGGAGGGCGTCATCACGCCCGAGACGACCTTCTACTGCCCGGGGCAGCTCGCGGTCTACGGAACGGTCTTCCACTGCGCTCGGGCGAGCGGGCACGGTACGGTCAACCTGCGCCAGGCGATTGCGCAGTCCTGCAACGTCTATTTCTACCAGGTCGGCATTCGCCTCGAGATCGAGCGGCTCGCCAAGTGGGCGACCCGCATGGGCCTCGGCACGCCGACCGGGGTCGACCTGCCGCACGAGCTGTCCGGCATCATGCCCAGCCCGGAGTGGAAGCAGCGCCTCTTCCACCTGCCCTGGTACGCCGGCGAGACCGTGTCGGTCGCGATCGGCCAGGGGCAGGTGAGCGCAACGCCCCTGCAGATGGCCCGGGTGGTGGCGGTGATCGCGAACGGCGGCAAGCTGGTGCGGCCCCACCTGGTCAAGGGCGCCCCGGGGATGGAGCCCGTTCCTCTCGGCATCCGGCCGGCCACGATCGAGGCGGTGAAAGCGGGCATGGTCGGGGTGGTGGCGGGCGGCACCGGCTGGCGGGCGCGCCTGCCGATGGTCGCCGTCGCGGGCAAGACCGGCTCGGCCCAGGTGGTGACGCGGGCCCGCCTCCAGCAGTCGCCCAACCAGACCGATATCCTCCCCCACGGCTGGTTCGTGTGTTTCGCGCCGGCCGACCACCCGACCATCGCCATGGCGGTGCTGGTCGAGCATGGCCGCAGCGGAGGGGAGTCGGCGGCGCCGGTCGCTCGTCAGATCCTGGCCGAGTGGTTCGGCCTCGACAAGGCCCCCGCGAGACCGACGGCCATGGTCGCCCGGGCGGCGGAGGAGTGAGACGTGCCCGGGCTCGACCGGCGGCTCCTGTACAACGTCGACTGGGTGCTGCTCGGCGCCAGCCTGGCGTTGGCGCTGGTCGGGGTCGCCATGATCTACTCCGCCACTCACTCGGGCCGGCTGGCGGATCACTATCTGAAGCAGCTCCTCTTCATCGCGCTCGGGCTGGTGGGGCTCGCCGTGACCGCGCTCGCCGACTATCGACGGGTCGCCGACCGCGCGATGCTGCTCTACGGCGCCTCCGTGCTGGCGCTGCTCTACGTGCTTCAGTTCGCCCCGGTGCGCGCCGGGACCCAGCGCTGGATCGTGCTCGCGGGCTTCCAGCTGCAGCCCTCGGAGTTCGTCAAGCTGGCGGCCGCCGTCTTCGTGGCCAAGATCTTCTCCGAGTACCGCCAGGAGACGTTGGGCCTGGTCGACCTCGCGGTGCCGGGCGCCGCCGTGGGCCTGCTCGCGCTGCTGATCGCCCGCCAGCCGGACCTGGGCACGGCGGTGTGTCTGCTGCCGCTCCTCTTCACGGTCGCGTTCCTCGCCGGCCTGCGGCTCCGGGCGGTGGCCGCGCTCGCGCTGGCTCTGGTCGTGGCGGCGTCGCTCACCTGGCCCTTCCTGCACGACTACCAGAAGACGCGCATCTACACCTTCCTGGATCCCTCGCTCGACCCGCGCGGGGCCGGCTATCAGAAGATCCAATCCCAGATCGCGGTCGGCTCCGGCGGTCTGGTCGGCAAGGGCTTCACGAAGGGGAGCCAGGCCCAGCTCGGTTACCTGCCCGCCCGCCACACGGATTTCGTCTTCTCGGTGCTGGCCGAGGAGACAGGGTTCATCGGCGTCTTCGTCGTCCTCTCGCTCTACCTGCTGGTGCTCTGGCGGATGCTCGAGGTGGCCCGACTGGCGCGGGACCGGCTGGGTGCCTTCCTGGTCGCCGCGCTGGCAGGGAGCTTCGGATTTCAGGTCGTGTACAATGTCGCCATGGTCGCGGGGCTCGTGCCCGTCAAGGGCCTCCCGTTGCCCCTCATGAGCTACGGAGGCTCGTCCATCCTCTCCTCGCTCATGGGCGTCGGCCTCGTCCTCAGTGTGCGGATGCGGCGTTTCGCGAACTGACGTCGCTCGCGGTCGGCGCCTCCTCGGACTCCAAGTCGGCCCCGGTTCGTCAATGAGCAGAGACCTGATCGTCAGCTCCAGCCCCCGCGAGACGCGGGTCGCGCTCCTGGAAGAAGGGGTGATCGCGGAGCTGTTCATCGAACGCGAAACGCAGCGGGGGATCGTCGGCAGCATCTACAAGGGCCGCGTCACCCGCGTCCTGCCCGGGATGCAGTCCGCTTTCGTCGAGATCGGCCTCGAGCGCGACGCCTTCCTGCATGCCGCCGACGTGTTCGAGGAGCTGCCCGAGAACCTGCTGACCTCCGAGGAGCTCGCCAGCGCCCGGGAGGCCCCGATCGAGGACCGGCTGCACGAGGGGCAGGAGCTGGTGGTGCAGGTCCTGAAGGAGCCGATGGGGACGAAGGGGGCTCGCATCACGTCCCACGTCTCGCTGCCCGGTCGCTACCTGGTGCTGATGCCGACCGTCGAGCACGTGGGCGTCTCGCGCAAGATCACCGACGAGGAGGAGCGCCGACGGCTGAAGGCGATCCTCAAGGAGTTCCGGCAGGAGCGCGGCGGCGGGGGTCTCATCGCGCGGACCGCGGGCCTCGGCCGCGACGCTGAGGCCTTCTTCCGCGACGGACGCTATCTCTCGCGCACCTGGGACGAGGTGCGGGCCCTCGCCTCGCGCCAGCGGGCGCCGGTGCTGCTCTACCGCGAGCCTTCTCTGGTCGAGCGGCTGCTGCGCGACCTGCTCTCGGAGGAGATCTCCTCGATCCGCCTCGACAACGAGCGTGAGTTCCAGAGGACGCTCGAGCTGGTGCGGGCGCTCGAGCCATCCCTGGCGCCGCGGGTGCGGCTCCACCAGGGACCGGCCGGGATCATGGAGGAGCACGGCGTCAGCGCCGAGCTGGAGCGCGCGCTCCGCTCCAAGGTCTGGCTGCCGAGCGGGGGCTACATCGTCATCAACCAGACCGAGGCGCTGGTGGCGATCGACGTGAACACCGGGAGGTTCGTCGGCAAGAACCACCTGGAGGAAACCCTGCTCAAGGCGAACCTCGACGCGGTGCGCGAGATCGTGCGCCAGATCCGCCTGCGCGACCTGGGCGGCATCATCGTCGTCGACTTCATCGACATGGAGGAGCGCAAGAGCCGCCGCGACGTGATGCGGGCGCTCGAGCAGGAGCTGCGCAGCGACCGATCACCCACCAAGATGCTCTCCGTGAACGAGTTCGGGCTCGTGGTCCTGACGCGCAAGCGGGTGAAGCAGTCCCTGGAGCGCCTGCTCATGCAACCGTGTCCCTACTGCTCAGGGAGCGGCCAGGTGAAGAGCGTCGGCACGGTCTGTTCCGAGATCTACGACGAGGTCCGCAAGCTGGCCGCCGACATGAGCGGCCAGCGGCTCCTGCTGCGCGTCAACCCGGAGGTGGCGCGCGCGCTCGCGGGCGAGGAGGCGTCGGTGGTGAGAGCGCTCGCCGCCCTGGTCGGTGGCGAGGTCTCTCTCCAGACCGATCCGCTCCTCCACCAGGAGCAGTTCGACGTGGTGGCGGTGTGAGCGCGTCAGGACCGCCCCGGGACGAGGCCCTGGTCGCCTTCGTGGAGGCGATCGAGTCGGCGCTGCGCGCCCGACGGGGCACCGACCAGGCCCTCTCGCCGCGGGACTTCTCGCTCGCCCGCGGCTGGTACGAGGCCGGCGTGCCCCTCGCCACCGTGCTGGTGGCGATCGATCTCGCTGCCGAGACCGATCCCCGCACGACCAGCCTCGCCGTCCTGCGCCGACGGGTGGAGGAGCTGGCCGCGCTCGGACCGCGGCCGGAGGGGCCGAGCCGCGAGACCGAGCACCTGAGCCTGCCCGAGCTCGCCGAGCGCCTGGCCGTCCTGCGCGAGCGGCTGCTGGAGCTGCCGGGCCGCGTCGCCGCACAGCCCCTCGCGGAGGTGGCGGAGGTCGCGGACCTGGTCGCGGTCGCGTCCCGCCCCAACTGGGATTATCTGCGACGGCACCTGCACCGGATCGACGAGCTGGTGGCGCAGGCCGCAGTCGAGGCCCTCTCGGCGAACGACGACGACGCCATCCGCGCCGAGGCCGAGCGTTCGGCCCACCGGCACCGCGGCCGGGTCGACGACCGCTCGCTCGAGGAGGCACTGGAGCGTCTGGTGCGGCAGCGTGCGCGTGAGAAGCTGCGCCTGCCGCGGGTCAGCCTCGATTAGCGCGCCGCCCGCCGCCGACGGGGCCGCGCCGGACCGCCCCCGCAGAGGCCGTAGCGACCGAGGTCGACCCGATCCTTCGTGAAGCGCACGCCTTCGGCGCGCAGGCGCCGGCGCTGCTCGCGGCCTCCCATGGCATCGGGAAGCGATATCCTCCCTTGCGCACCGAGCACGCGGTGCCAGGGCACGCCCGCTGCCGTCCTGCCGTGCAGGGCCCGCAGCGCCCAGCCGACGGCGCGGGCCCCGCGGCTCACGCCGACCAGCGCGGCGACCTGGCCGTAGCTCGCGACCCGGCCCCGCGGGATCTCACGCACCAGGTCATAGACCCGGGCGAAGAAGCCCGGCGCCGCGGCGCTCACGGAACCGGCGGGCCCTCGGGCGGCTCTTCGCCGTTCGCTGGTGTGGGCCCTGCCGGCGCGGGGGTCGGGGAGGGTGGCGCGGGCTGAGCGGCGGTGGGCGGCACGACGCGCTCGGGGGCGGCCTGGGGCGTCATCGTGACCTCGTCCTCGCCGAGACCCACGGGCGCCGAGGCCGCCGGCGCGGCGGCAGCCGGCGAGCCGGGGACGTCACCCTCGATGCCCTCGAGCAGGCTGCTGTCCTGTATGGGACCGGTGAGCTGGAGCGGCACCTCCCGCACGCGCAGCTCGATCTGGGCGTTCTTGCGCAGGTCCTGGATGTACGCGTCGTACTCCTTCTCGAAGCGGCTCGTCATCAGCCGGTCGCGGATCTTCTCGCGTACCTGCGCGAAAGGCGTCGTGACCGACGGTGTCCTGGCGGCGACCCTGATGATCCGGTAGCCACCCTCGATGCGCACGGGGTCCGAGACGCCGCCGACCGACAGGGCGGCGGCCACCTTGCGCAGGGCCGGTGCCATGTCGTTCTCGGAGATCACGCCCACGTCGCCGCCTTGAGCACGGGACGGGGCCGAGGAGTGCGCCCGGGCGAGCGCCTGGAAGTCCTCGCCGGCGCGCGCCTTGGCCACGATCTGGCGCGCCAGCGCCTCGCCACCCGCCTCGTCGGTGACCACGATCTCCTGCAGGGTGACCTTGGCGGGCGTCGTGTATTCGCTCGCGCTCAGGCTGTCGTATTCCGCGCGCAGGTCCGCGTCGCTGATCGCGAGCTTCGGCTCGATGTCGCGGCGGATGATCATCTCGCGCTGGATCCGGCTCTCGATGTTGCGCCGCAGCTCGCCGAAGGTGAGCCCCTCGCGCGCCAGGGCCGCCTCCAGCTCCTGCTGCGAGGAAAGGTTGTGCTCCTTGCGGACTTGTGCCAGCACCTCTTCGATGTATTGCGGGGGCGGCTTCAGATCCGCGTCCTCGGCCTTCTGGAGGATCAGGACCTCGTCGATCGCGTCCTGCAGGATCCTGGCGTTGTGCTGACGGAGGAACGCGCCGACGCCGGCCGCGTCGACGTGCGCTGCCTGGGCGGCCTCGAGCTGTCGGGCCTGGAACTCGCTGAGCGTGATGATCTGGCCGTTGACCTTGGCCACGACGCGCTCCACGATCTCGCCGCGCGCGAGCGGCGCGACCAGGAGGATGCTAGGAAGAAGGAATGGGAGCGAGAGCGGCCTCATAGTTCACCTTGGCCCGAGCCATCACCTGCGCCAGGAAAACCCGCTCGACCGCCTCGCGCTTCGCACGCGCGAGGCGGTCGCGGATCCTCTCGGATGCCTCCTCGAGGGGGATCTCGCGGGCCGCCTGGCGGGACTCGACCCTGAGCACATGATACCCGAGCGGTGAGGCCACCGGGTCGCTGGTGGCGCCCTCGGCGAGCGTGAAGGCCGCCGCCTCGAGCTCCGCCGGCAGCTGGCCGCGCTCGAAGGAGCCCATGTACCCTCCCAGCTCCGCCTCGGGGCCCTTGGAAAGCGCGCGGGCCAGGCTGTCGAAGCTGCGCGGGTCGCGGGCGAGCCGCCTCTTCACGTCTCGGGCCTCGTTGAGCGAGCCCACCAGTATCTGGCGCAGGGTGACGCGTTCGGGGGTCGCGAGCTCCGCATGGTGTTCGGCGTACCAGGCCGCTATCTCCGCCGTGGACACCTGCACCGAGGCGACAGCCGAGGTCAGCAGGCGCGCGACCGCGGCCGCTTCCTGGTCGGCGGGAGCGTCCTTCCCGATCAGGCCCCGGCGACGCGCCTCGATCACGAGCGCTCGCTGCTCGAGGAAGCTCTCCAGGACGCCGCGGCGCGCCTCGGGCGCGAGCGGCCCGAAGCCGTGGACCGCGAGCCCGGCCAGGTGGCGGTCGAAGTCGCTCCGCCGCACCAGCTGTCCATCCAGCTTCAGGATCACGGGATCCTTCTCCGCGCAGCCGGCGGCGGCGAGCGTCAAGGCGACCACGAGGGGGGCGAGCGGGCGGTGCATGGCCTTCGGGCCTCGGATTATAGGCCCCCGCGCAGCGCGTCGAGCAAAGTGCCGAGTCCGCCCAGCGGCGTCTCCGCCGGGGCGAGCGGCCAGCGCAGACCGTCGGGGAGGAGCGCCCCTCCGCGCCGCCCGCTGGCGAGCTCGACGAGCCGCTCGGGTGTCACCGTGGTCCGAGGATCGAGGCGCACGACCAGGGTGCCGGAGACGAGGGACGCCTCGGTCACGCCCAGCACCTCCGCCCGAGCGCGCAGTTCCGCGTAGCGCAGGAGCCCCTCGACCTCGACCGGAGGCGGGCCGTAGCGGTCGCGCAGCTCCGCCCGCAGCGCCTCGACCTCGCTCGCGTCCCGGGTCTGGCTGACCCGCTTGTAGATGGAGAGCCGCTGGTAGGTCTCGGGCACGTACTCCGGCGGCACCCGCATCTCGAGCCGCAGGTTGAGGATCGCACGGGAGGCCTCCGGGGCCGCCTCGCCGCGCAGCTCGCCGATCGCCTGCTCCAGCAGCTTCACGTAGAGGTCGAGCCCGACCGCCTGGAGGTGGCCGCTCTGCTGGCCGCCCAGCAGGTTGCCCGCGCCGCGCAGCTCCAGGTCCAGCGCGGCGATGCGGAAGCCGGCACCGAGGTCGGAGAACTCGCGGATCGCCGCCAGGCGCTTGCGGGCGATCTCGGAGAGGACGGTGTCGGGCGGTACCAGCAGGTGCGCGTAGGCGCGCCGGTCCGAGCGGCCGACCCGCCCGCGCAGCTGATAGAGCTGGGCGAGGCCGTAGCGATCGGCGCGATTGACCAGGAGCGTGTTGGCGCGCGGGATGTCGAGCCCGTTCTCGACGATCGTGGTGGCGACCAGGACGTCGAGACGGCCCTCCACGAAGGCGAGCATCACGCGCTCCAGCTCCGCCTCGGGCATCTGGCCGTGGGCGACCCCGACTCGGGCCTCGGAGACCAGCCGCTGCACGAGGCTCGCCAGCGAGTAGATGGACTCGACTCGGTTGTGGACGAAGAAGACCTGCCCGTCGCGCGCCAGCTCCTGGCGGATCGCCGCCGCGATCACCTCGGTCGAGAACTTCACGATCGCGGTCTGGATCGCCAGGCGGTCCCGCGGCGGCGTCTCGATCACCGACATGTCGCGGATCCCGCTGAGTCCCATCTGCAGGGTGCGCGGGATGGGCGTCGCCGAGAGCGTGAGGCAGTCGACGTTCGTCTTGAGCCGCTTGAGCCTCTCCTTGGCCGCGACCCCGAAGCGCTGCTCCTCGTCGACGATCAGCAGCCCCAGGTCGCGGAAGGCGACGTCCTTCGAGAGCAGGCGGTGGGTGCCGATCAGGACGTCGAGGGCGCCGCCCGCGGCGCGCGCCAGCACGGCCTTCGTCTCCTTGGCCGAGCGGAAGCGCGAGATCATGTCGATCGTGACCGGGAAGGGCGCGAAGCGTTTGCGGAAGGTCTTCCAGTGCTGGAAGGCGAGGATGGTCGTGGGCGCGAGCACCGCGACCTGCTTGCCGTCGAGCACGCAGCGCATGGCCGCGCGCATGGCCACCTCGGTCTTGCCGTAGCCGACGTCCCCGCAGATCAGGCGGTCCATGGGCGCGGGGGCGGCCATGTCGGCGGCGACGTCACGGATCGCCTGCTC
The DNA here is from genome assembly GCA_963732935.1 of uncultured Acidobacteriota bacterium. Taxonomy (GTDB): domain Bacteria; phylum Acidobacteriota; class Vicinamibacteria; order Fen-336; family Fen-336; genus DATBSL01. Next base: position 669,859 of record CAVTBK010000001.1, read on the forward strand.
CTGGTCCCCGGTCTCCTCGTACTCGAAGGCCTCCTCGAACTCGCGCTGCCACGGGCTTTCGCCCGTGAAGGCGTGACCGGGCCGGGCCTTGCGTTCCGCGTAGAGGCGCAGCAGCTCCTGCGCCATGTCTCGCATCGCCTTCTTGACCCGGCTCTTCGTCTTCTCCCAGGCGCCGCTGCCCAGCCGGTCGATCGCCGGCCGCGCGCCTTCCGCGCTCGCGTACTTCTGGATGCGGTCAAAAGCTTCGACCGGAACCTTGAGCTTGTCGCCGCCCTTGTAGCCGAGGACCATGAACTCCCGGGTCGACCCGGCGACCTCGAGGGTCTCCAGGCCCAGGAAGCGGCCGATGCCGTGCTCCTCGTGCACGACCAGGTCGCCGATCTTCAGGTCCCGGAAGTCGGAGAGGAAGCTGCGGAGCCCCCCGCGCCGCCGACCCCGGGCGTGCAGGTGCACCTCCTCCGGAAAGACGTCGCCGTCGGCCAGCACGCTGAGGCGGGCCTCCGGCAGCTCGAAACCGCGGGAGAGCGAGCCGACCCGGGTCCGAACCGCCAGCCCCTCGCCGACGGCGATGCCGTCCTCCCGCAGCAGGTCGCCGAGGCGATCCGCGCGGCCGGGGTTGCCCAGGAAGACGACCGTCGTGCCGCTCGCGCGCCTGAGGTCGTCGGCAAGGCGGACGAGGTCGCCCGCATAGAGCGGCGCCGGGCGGCAGGAGATGTGGAACGAGCCGTCCTCGCTCGCGACCTCGCGGACCTCGATCGAGGGCGCGCGTGCGAGACGTTCCTGGAGGGCGGCCGGGGCGATCAGCAGCTCCTCGGGTGCCGCGGTGAGCCCCTCGGCGTGGCGCGCCTGGTCTTCGCAGGCCCGGGCCCAGAAGCTCTCGGTCTCCTGACGCACCAGCTCCGGCTCGACGATCACGACCGGCCCGGGGGGCAAGTGGTCCCACGGGGGCTGGGTGGCGCCGGGTACGAGCGGCACCAGGTCGGCCAGGAGCTCGGGCTGCAACCCCCGCTCGAGCGAGGCGAGCAGGGGCGCGAGCTCTCGCCGGTCGGAGAAGCGCTCCTCGAGAATCGGGGCGAGCGCCGCCAGCACGGAGCGGGTCGCGAAGACGTCGGAGAGCGGCAGGGTGACGAGACAGTCGAGGGGACCCGTGGCGCGCTGGCTGTCCGGGTCGAAGTGACGCAGGCTCTCGACCGTGTCCCCGAAGAACTCGATGCGTACCGGGTCTTCCGCGTCCGAGGGGAACACGTCGAGGATGCCGCCGCGCCGCGCCATCTGACCGGGCGCGGTCACCGGGTCCTCACGTGCGTAGCCCCCCTCGTCGAGGGCCTCGAGCAGGATCTCGGGCGTCATCTCGTCGCCCGGGCGCAAGGCGACCACGCGGGTCTCGAGCAGGTGCGGGGCGAGGCTCGGGCGCAGCAGCCCGACCGGCGACGCCACCAGCGCACGCAGCGCCTCGCCCCCGTTCGCGCCGCCCCGCGCGTGCAGCAGCGCCGCGGCACGGCGCGCCGAAGCGTCGGCGTGCCGGGGCAAGCCTCGGAAAGGAGAGGGTCCCGGGGCCGGCAGCGCCAGGATGGAGCCGGGGATCTCCGCCTGCGCGGCGAGCGTACGCAGGTCCTGGGCCGCTTCCTCCACGTCACGCTCGCGAGGGACGACGACCAGCACCGGCGCCTCGGCGAGCAGCAGCGGCAGCAGCACACGGGCCGGCCCGGCCAGGCCGGAGAGCCGCGCCGATCCGGACGCGGCGAGGCGCGCGCGCGCCTGGGCGAGCAGGGGCAGATCCGCGAGACCGCCGAGCGCGGCGCCGCGCTCGTTCACCGGCGGCGGATCCGCGCGACCAGCGAGGAGCTCGAGCGCCCGGGCAGGATCTCGACCCGCGCCACGCGGCCGCCGGCCGCCTCGACCTGCGCACGGCCCACGATCGCGTCGGGCGCCCAGTCGGCACCCTTGACCAGCACGTCGGGGAGGAGCGCCGCGACGACCGCGAGCGGCGTCGGCTCCTCGTAGACGACGACGCGGTCGACGGGCTCGAGCGCGAGCAGGAGCTCGGCGCGCTCCTCGGCCGGTACCACCGGCCGGCCCTCGCCCTTGAGACCGCGGACCGAGGCGTCGGAGTTGAGGGCCACCACCAGCAGGTCGCCCTCCCGGCGGGCCGCCTCGAGCAGCGCCAGGTGCCCGGAGTGCAGCAGGTCGAAGCAGCCGTTCGTGAGCACGACCCTGCGCCGCTCGGCGCGCCAGGCGGCGCGCTCGCGCGTCAGGCGCTCGAGGCTCGTCGGCTCTCTCCTGCCCGGGTCGCCCACGCTCACAGGATAGCGCGCGCGACCGCGCTCAGACGGGCTCGTCGCCCACGTCCAGCTCGGGGCGCGCCTCCGGCGCCTCGAGCGTGACCCCGCCGGAGAAGGACCAGCGGTGCCGCGGGCGGTAGACACCCACGTCCTTGGTGCGGCTCTTGACGCGGAAGGAGTGCAGCCCGCGGTGATAGTCGTAGGGTGTCCCGTCCTTGCGATGCACGGCGACGTCCACGAGGTAGGTACCCTCGACCAGGCTCAGCGCTTCCAGGGTCAGCCGCACCTCGGCGTCGCCCTCGAGACGCAAGGGCTCGAAGCGCTCGATGTCGGTGTTGGTCCCGTAGACGTTCGCCCCTTCCGCCGAGAAGAGGCCGACCCCGAAGGCGAAGTCCTCGACCAGGTCGGAGGCGTGGACGGAGAGGGCGAGAGTCACGTTCTCGCCGGGCACGAACACGTGTCGCTCGCGCCCGCTCGCGTCGAGCAGGCGCAGCGAGCGGATCTCCACCTCGTGGCTGCCCCAGCGATCGGCCGACCCGCCGCGTTGCGCCGGGTCCACGCGCCGGTGCTCGCGCGCGGCGGCGGCCGAGGCCGCCACCGCGCGTCGCTCTCCGGCCGCGAGCGTCCGCTCCTCGCCGTCAGCGACGTAGCTGAGATAGGCGCCCACCACCCGCTTGGGATCGCCTCGGTCCGCGGCCTGACCGTGGCGCAGCCAGAGCGCCTCGTCGCACATCTTCTCGACCAGGCTGAGCGTGTGGGTGACGAACAGGATCGTCTTGCCGCGCCGGTGCAGCTCCGCCAGCTTGTCCAGGCACTTGCGCGTGAAGGCCTCGTCGCCGACCGCGAGCACCTCGTCGATCAGCAGGACGTCCGGATCGACGTGGATCGCCACCGCGAAACCGAGCCGCATGTACATGCCGGAGGAATACGTCTTGACCGGCGCGTCGATGAAGGCGCTGAGCTCGGCGAACTCCACGATCTCGTCGAAGCGCCGGTCGACCTCCTTGCGGGTGAGGCCGAGCATCACGCCGTTGATGGCGACGTTCTCGCGACCCGAGATCTCCGGGTGGAAGCCGGCTCCCAGCTCGATCAGGGCCGAGACCCGGCCGTCCACCACCAGGCTGCCGCGCGTCGGCTTGGTGATCCCGGCCACCAGCTTGAGCAGCGTGCTCTTGCCCGAGCCGTTCTCGCCGATCACCCCGAAGGTCGAGCCGCGCGGCACCTCGAAGGAGACGTCCTCGAGCGCCGTGAAGGTCTCGGCGGGCGACAGGTCGGAGAGCACGCTGCCCGTGAGCAGCGCGCTCTTGAGGGTCTTGAACTGGTTGCGCTGCGCGTGGCGCCGGTAGAGCTTGGAGATCTCGACGGCGGAGATCGCCGCGCCCTGCGGGGGCGCGCTCACACTTCCTCCGGCAGGGTGTCGCGCAGCCGGTCGAACAGGAAGGCGCCGAGCGCGAAGGCAACCAGGCCTACCAGCAGCGCGAGACCCAGGCCCCGCCAGTGGTCGACCCGGCCACCGAACAGCATCTGCTGGTAGGTGACCACGACGTGGGTCATCGGGTTGAGCCGGAGCACCTTCCTGAGGGGTGAGCTTTCGTCGAGCGCCGCATAGGAATAGATGATGGGCGTCGCGAAGAACCACAGGTGCAGCACGTGGGTCAGGATGTTGAGGATGTCCCGGAAGTGCACCGTGAGCGCCGAGAGAAAGAGCGCCAGTCCGAGCGAGAGGACGAGCTGCACGATCATCGGCAGCGGCAGCGCGAGCGCCATCCAGCCGAGCCGGTGCTCGAAGGCGAGGACCAGGAGCAGGATGGGAAGGCCCAGCAGGAAGTGGACGAGGTTGGTCAGGACACTGACGGTGGGCAGCACCTCGGCGGGGAAGAGCACCTTCTTGATCAGGTTTCCGCTGGTGATGATCACACCCGAGGACTCGGCGAGCGAGGCCTGGAACCAGGTCCAGGGCAGGATGCCACAGAAGAGGAAGAGCCAGTAGGGCTGGATCGAGCGGTCGCGGTTCGGCAGCACGACCGTGAACACGAGGGTATAGGTCAGGAGCAGCAGCAGCGGGTTGGCGAAGCTCCACAGGAAGCCGAGCACGCTGCCGCGATAGCGCGCCTTCAGCTCGCGCGACACCAGGCTCTGGATGAGCGCTCGGTAGCGGACCAGGGTTCGGAGCTCCGCCAGCATGGCGAGGCTAACGCCCGCGCTGGCGGCCGGCGACCGCCAGTCGGGTCACCGCGCGCATGTAGTGGAGGTGAGCGTCCTCATAGCCTTCCTCGTCCCGGATCCTCCGCATCCGCTCCTCGGCGCGCCGGAGCGCCTGCTCGGCGCGCTCGACATCGATGTCCTCGGCGCGCTCGCCGATGTCGGCCAGGATGTTGACGCTCTCCGGCAGCACCTCGCACCAGCCCGAGAAGCAGGTGAGCCGCCGCCAGCTCTGCTGCTGACGGTAGGACAGCTCGCCCAGGCCGAGAGCGGCCATCAGCGGCGTGTGTCCGGGCCGCACGCCGAAGTAGCCGGCGGCGCCGGGCGCCACCAGCTCGTCCACCTCTTCCCGCAGCAGGAGACCCTCGGGCGTGACGATCTCGAGAGCGATTCTGGTCGGCAGCGCCATCCGGGGTCTCTAGTCCTGCAGCTTCTTGGCCTGCTCGAGCACGTCCTCGATGGGGCCGGCCATGTAGAAGGCCTGCTCGGGAAGCTCGTCGAGCTCGCCGTCGACGATCATCTTGAAGCTGCGCACCGTCTCCTTGAGCGGCACGTACTTGCCGGGAATGCCGGTGAACTGCTCGGCTACGTGGAAGGGCTGGGAGAGGAACTTCTGGATCTTCCGTGCCCGCGAGACCGTCAGCTTGTCCTCCTCGCTGAGCTCGTCGATGCCCAGGATGGCGATGATGTCCTGCAGGTCCTTGTAGCGCTGCAGGACCTGCTTCACGGAACGGGCCACCTGGTAGTGCTCGTCGCCGATCACGCGCGGGTCGAGGATGCGGGAGGAGGAGGCGAGCGGGTCGACCGCGGGGTAGATCCCCAGCTCGACGATCTGTCGCGACAGGTTGGTGGTGGCGTCGAGGTGGGCGAAGGTGGTGGCGGGCGCGGGGTCGGTGTAGTCGTCGGCGGGGACGTAGATCGCCTGCACCGAGGTGATCGATCCCTTCTGGGTCGAGGTGATGCGCTCCTGCAGCTCGCCCATCTCGGTCTGCAGGGTGGGCTGGTAGCCGACGGCGGAGGGCATGCGCCCGAGCAGCGCGGAGACCTCCGAGCCGGCCTGTGTGAAGCGGAAGATGTTGTCGATGAAGAGGAGCACGTCCTTGCCCTCTTCGTCGCGGAAGTACTCGGCCACCGTGAGTCCGGTGAGCGCCACCCGCGCGCGGGCCCCGGGCGGCTCGGTCATCTGACCGTAGATGAGCGCCGCCTTGCTCTTCGAGAAATCCTTCAGGTTGATGACCTCGGACTCCTGGAACTCCAGCCAGAGGTCGTTGCCTTCGCGTGTTCGCTCGCCGACGCCGGCGAACACCGAGACGCCACCATGCTTCTTGGCGAGATTGAAGATCAGCTCCTGGATGATGACCGTCTTGCCCACGCCAGCGCCACCGAAGAGGCCGATCTTGCCGCCGCGCAGGTAGGGCTCCAGGAGATCGATCACCTTGATGCCGGTCTCGAACATCTCGAGGGTGGTCGATTGCTCGACGAGCTTCGGGGCCGGTCGATGGATCGGGAGGCGCTTCTCCGTGGCAACCGGGCCGAGCTCGTCGACAGGCTCGCCGACGACGTTCAGCACCCGGCCGAGCGTCGCCGCCCCGACGGGCACCGTGATCTGCTCGCCGGTGTCGATCGCCTGGGTGCCCCTCACCATGCCGTCGGTCGGCTGCATGCTGACGCAGCGCACCCGGTTGTCGCCGAGGTGTTGCTGGACCTCGGCGATCACGTCGATCGGCACGCCCCCGCCGCTACCGTCGTCCTGGATGCGCAGCGCCTGGTAGATGGGAGGCACGCGGCCCTCGAACTCCACGTCCACCACCGGACCGATGACCTGGACGACGCGGCCGACGTTCGCTTGCGTCATGTCTTCTTCCTGCTCTCCTACCCGGACGCTCCGGCGCCCGAGACGACCTCGATGATCTCCTTGGTGATCGCGGCCTGGCGCACCTTGTTCATGTAGAGCGTCAGCCGGTCGATCATCTCCGTCGCGTTGTTGGTGGCCGAGTCCATCGCCGTCATGCGCGCGCCGTGCTCTGCGGCCGCCGACTCGAGCAGCGCCCGCCAAACCTGCACCTCGACGTGTTGCGGCAGCAGATCCTTGAAGATCGCCCGGGGCGAGGGCTCGTAGAGGTAGTCGAGCCCCGGCTCCTGCGGGCGGAGCGCATGCCGTTCGATCGGCAGCAGGCGGCTCACCACCAGGCCTTGTTGAATGACGCTCTTGAACTCGTTGTAGACGAGGAATACCTCGTCCACCTCGCGTCGAGTGAAGGCCTCGATCAGCTCAGCGGCCAGCGTGCGGGCGGTCGCGTAGCGCAGCGCCGAGAACACCCCGACCCGCTCGCTGCGGATGGCGACCGCGCGGCGGCGGAAGAAGTCGCGGGCCTTGCGCCCCACCAGGCTGAGCTCGACCGCGTCCCGATCGCGCTCGGCCAGGAAGTGGCTGGCGCTCCGGATGATGTTGGCGTTGAAGGCCCCGCACAGACCCTTGTCGGCGGTGACCACGACCAGCAGCGTCTTGTCGTGACCACGCTGCTCGAGCAGGGGATGGGCGTCGCTCTCGGCGCGCGAGGCGAGCGAGTTCAGCACCTCCATCATCTTGCGCGCGTACGGCCGAGCCGCGAAGATGGCCTCCTGGGCCCGGCGCAGCTTGGCCGCCGAGACCATCTTCATGGCCTTGGTGATCTGTTGCGTGCTTCTGACGCTTCGGATCCGGCGCCGGATGTCGATGAGAGCGGGCATGGTGACGCGATAGCCTGTTAGACCTTCGTGCTCGGCTCGAAGAGCGGGGCGAACTCGCCCAGCGCGGCCTTGAGCTTCTCCGTCAGCTCGCCTTTGATGTCCTTCTTTTCCGCGACCGCCCGCAGCAGCTCACTTCGGCTGTGCTCGAGCCAGGTGAGGAGCTCCGTCTCGTAGCGTCGGCAGTCGGCGACCGGGAGCGCGTCCAGGAAGCCGTTGGTGGCCGCAAAGATGATCACCACCTGCTTCTCGACCGGCAGCGGCCGGTACTGGTCCTGCTTCAGGATCTCGGTCGTGCGCTGGCCGCGCGCGAGCAGGGCTTGGGTCGACTTGTCGAGGTCGGAGGCGAACATGGCGAAGGCCGACATCTCGCGGTACTGCGCGAGGTCGAGGCGCAGCCGGCCGGCGACTGCCCGCATCGCCTTCACCTGGGCGTTGCCCCCGACGCGCGAGACGGAGTTCCCGACGTTGATCGCGGGACGGATTCCGGCGTGAAAGAGATCGGCCTCCAGGAAGATCTGGCCGTCCGTGATCGAGATGACGTTGGTCGGGATGTAGGCCGAGAGGTCCCCGGCCTGGGTCTCGATGATCGGCAGCGCGGTCAGCGAGCCGCCGCCGTTGGCGTCGTTCAGCTTGGCCGCCCGCTCCAGCAGGCGGCTGTGCAGGTAGAAGACGTCGCCGGGGTAGGCCTCGCGCCCGGGGGGCCGGCGCAGCAGCAGCGAGATCTCGCGGTAGGCTGCGGCGTGCTTGCTGAGGTCGTCGTAGACGCAGACCGCGTGCTTCTTCCGGTCCCGGAAGTACTCGCCCATGGCACAGCCCGAGTAGGGGGCGATGTAGAGGAAGGGCGCGGGGTCGGAGGCGGTCGCCGCCACCACGATCGTGTAGTCCATCGCCCCGGACTCCTCGAGGGTGTGGACCACCTGCGCGACGGTCGATTGCTTCTGGCCGATCGCCACGTAGATGCAGACGACGCCGGTGCCTTTCTGATTGATGATGGTGTCGACGGCCAGCGCCGTCTTGCCGGTCTGGCGGTCGCCGATGATCAGCTCGCGCTGGCCGCGCCCGATCGGCACCATGGCGTCGACCGCCTTGAGACCCGTCTGCAGGGGCTCGCGGACCGGCTGGCGCGCCACGACCCCGGGGGCAATCGTCTCGATCGGGTTGAAGCCGGTGGTCGCGATCGGGCCTTTGCCGTCGATCGGCTGCCCGAGCGGGTTGACGACGCGCCCGATCAGGGCCTCGCCCACCGGCACGGACATGATTCTCTTGGTGCGGCGGACCTCGTCCCCTTCGCGAATCTCGTTGTACCGGCCGAGCAACACCGCGCCGACCGAGTCCTCCTCGAGATTCAGCGTCAGGCCCATGACACCGTGCGGCAGCTCGAGCAGCTCCCCCGCCATGCAGCGCTCGAGGCCGTGGATGCGCGCGATGCCATCCCCGACGCTGAGCACGCTGCCCACCTCGGCCACGTCGATCGTGGCGGTGAACCCCCCCAGCTGCTCCCGGAGGATCCGTGTGATCTCTTCGGCGCGAATCTCCATGCGGCGTCCCTTCCTGTCTTCGCTATCTCCCCGCGCCGAGCCGACGCCGCAGCGCACCCAGGCGCGTACGGACGGTGCCGTCGTAGCTGCGGCCAGCGACCCGCACCAGGACGCCTCCCAGCACGGCAGGATCGACCTGGTTCGTGAGCTCGATCCGCTTGCCGAGCGTGCTCCCGAGCGCGCTCGCGAGACCGTCGCGCTGCGACGGTCCCAGCGGCACCGCCGAGACGGCTCTCGCGCTGAGGACTCCCATGGCGTCGTTCAACCTCTCGGCGTAGGCCTCGCCGATCGCGCCCAGGAGCGCGACCCGCTCCCGGCTGGCGAGCAGGGCGACCAGCCGGACCAGCAGAGCTGATCCTCCGGCGCGCTCGACGACGGCGCGCAGCACGCGCTCGCGAGCCTCCGCCGGGAACGCGGGGCTCGCCAGGGCCTCGGCCAGCTGGGGATGGCCCGCGAGCAAGGCGTCGAGCGCGACCAGCTCGCCCTTCATCCGTTGCGCGACCGCGTCACCCTCGGCGGCGGCCACCTCATAGAGGGCTCGCGCATACCGTCGGGCGAGGACGCCGGGGGCTCCCCTCACCGAGCGACCGCCCCCGCTCTACGAGCGCACGCCTTGCCGGTCTCCCGATGTGTGCTTGCGTCCATGATGCGGATCTCGCGCGCCCCCGAGGACCCCGGGGCAGACCTACCAAAGCGTCGGAGGATATCACGCGCCCGAGACGAGGGTCAAAAGCGCTCGTGCTCGCGCTTCAGCCGGCGCGCACGACCAGAGCCGAGCCTCCGCGCTCGCTCGAGCGGCCGATCGCTCGCGCGCCGGGTAGCTCCGCGAGCAGGGCGGCCACCGACGGCTCGGGAACCAGGAGCAGCAACCCTCCCGAGGTCTGCGGGTCGAAGAGGAGGGCCCGCTGCCTCTCGTCGAGCGCGCCCTCGTATGCGAGCTGGGGCTCGAAGGCGATGCGGTTCGCCGCCAGCCCACCGGCCTGGTGACGCTCGGCCAGGTCCAGGACCCCGGGCAGCAGCGGCAGTGCGGCGCTCCGGATCTCGAGCGTCAGGCGACTCTCGCGGGCGATCGCAGCCGCGTGGCCCACCAGGCCGAAGCCGGTGACGTCGGTCGCCCCGCCCACCCCGTGCCGTAGGGCCGCCTCGGCCGCCGCGCGATTGAGCGCGCGCATGGAGGCCGTGGAGGCCGCGAGCGATTCGGCCGGCGCCACCCCCGCCTTGAGCGCCGTGGCGATGATGCCCGTGCCGAGCGGCTTCGTCAGGACCAGCACCTGCCCCGGCTGGCCGCCCGCGTTCGTGAGCATGCGGCGGGGATCGACGAGACCGGTGACGGCGTAGCCGAACTTGATCTCCCGGTCCCGAACCGAGTGCCCGCCCAGCAGGGCGCAGCCCGCCGCGGCGAGGACAGAGGCGCCGCCCGCGACGATCTCGGCCCCCCATTCCGCCGGAAAGTCGAGCTCGGGGAAACCCGCGATCGCGAGCGCGGTGATCGGGCGGCCGCCCATCGCGTACACGTCCGAGAGGGCGTTGGCCGCGGCGATCTCGCCGAAGGCGCGGGGATCGTCGACGATCGGCGAGAAGAAGTCGACCGTCTGCACGAGGGCGGTCGTCTCGTCGAGGCGGAAGACACCGGCGTCGTCGCCCGTCGTGTGGTCGACGAGGACGCGCGGATCGCTCGAGGCCGGCAGGGCGCCCAGGACCTGGGCGAGCTCGGAAGGTCCGAGCTTGCCCGCTCAACCCGCGCAGGAGACGCGCTCGGTCAACCGGCGGATCCGCTCGCGTTCGTCGCTCACCCTCTGTCTCCCCCGCTCGCGCCCCGGGCCTAGTCCTTGCGCGTGTCAGCGGGCGCGACGCCTTCGGGCGGCTCGCCCATCCGGCAGTCCCCCTGGTAGAAGGCGCCGTCCTCCACGAGCAGCTTCGGGGCGACGAGCGTCGCCTCGACCCGGCAACCCGCCAGCAGCTCGATCCTCTGCCGCCCGCGCACCGTCCCGCTGACACGCCCCCGGATCGACACCACCCCGCAGTCGATCTCGGCGTCCACCTGGCCCGTCTCGCCGACGATCAGGGTGTTATCCGAGACGATGCGACCCTTGGCGCGGCCGTCGATCCGAACCGTGTCGCGGAAGCGCAGCTCGCCCGAGAACTCGGTCCCCTCGTCGAGAAAGCCGTTCAGGTCCTCGGCCGACAGGCCTTTGATCTTCAGCATGCCGCGAAGACTAGCATGGGTGCTACCGGCCCCGCCCGCTCCGGAGCAGCAGCTCGAAGAGGCGGTTGAGCTCCGCCTCGCTCGCGAAGGCGACCCGGATCTCGCCCGCGCCCTTCTTGCGCCGCGTGATCTCGACCCGGCTGCCGAGCGCACCCCGCAGGCGCTCCTCGGCCGCACGGGTGTTGGCGTCCTTGCGGGCCGCGGCGCTCGCGGGGCGGGGGCTGCGCAGGAGCGCCACCCGCCGCTCCACCTCGCGCACGGAGAACCCCTTGCGCGCCGCCTCCCGACCCAGCTCGAGCTGTTCCTCGCCGCGCTCGAGCGCCAGCAGGGCGCGCGCGTGACCCGCGTCGAGGCGGCCCTGCGCGACCAGATCCCGCAGCTCGCGCGGCAGCCGCAGCAGGCGGAGGGTATTGGCGATCGTCGAGCGCTCGCGTCCTACCCGCCGCGCGATCTCCTCCTGGGTGAGGTGGAACTCGTCCTGCAGGCGCTGGAACGCCTGCGCCTCTTCGAGCGCCGTCAGCTCCTGGCGCTGGACGTTCTCGACCAGAGCGAGCTCGAGGAGCTGGGAGTCGGGGACTTCGCGCAGCGTCACCGGCACGCTGGCGAGCCCGGCGGCCTGGGCCGCGCGCCAGCGGCGCTCGCCGGCAATGATCTGGTAGCGCTCGCCCCGGCGGCGCACCAGGATCGGTTGCACGATCCCGCTCTCGCGGACCGACGCCGTCAGCTCGGCGAGGCGGGCCGGGTCCATGAGCGACCGGGGCTGGAAAGGGTTGGGCTCGAGGAGGTCGACCGCCACCTCGGCCGGCGCCCCTTCGGCCGGCGCGGCCGCGGGTTGCGGCTCTGGCTCGGGGATGAGGGCCGCGAGGCCCCGCCCCAGGGCCCGTCGTTTGGCGGGAGCGCTCATGGCGTGAACAGGGCGAGCTGCCCGTGGTTCATGAGCTCGCGGGCGAGCTGGAGGTAAGCCTCCGCTCCCTTCGAGCGGATGTCGTAGAGGATGACCGGCTGGCCGAAGCTCGGGGCCTCGGCGAGCCGGATGCTGCGGGGCACCTGGGTCGTGAACACCTTGTCCTTGAAGTGGGAACGCACCTCGCTGATCACCTGCTGGGTGAGGTTGGTCCGCTCGTCGACCATGGTGAGCACGACACCCTCGACCTCGAGCTCGGGGTTGAGCGCCCGTTTCACGCGCGCGAGGGTCGCCGTCAGCTCGGAGATGCCCTCGAGGGCGAAGTACTCGCATTGCAGCGGGATCAGCACCGTCTGCGCCGCCGTCAGGGCATTCAGGGTGAGAAGGCCGAGGCTGGGCGGACAGTCGACGATCACGTAGTCGTAGCGCCCGGCGATCGGCGCCAGCGCCTCCTTCAGCCGATACTCGCGGGCGATCACGCTCACGAGCTCGACCTCCGCCCCCGTGAGGTTGCGGTCGGAGGGGACCAGCTGCAGGTGCTCGAGCTCGGTGGCGATCACGAGCTCTTCGACGGGCCTTTGCTCGATCAGGGCCTCGTAGAGGCTCGGACGGCTCTCACGCGTCTTGCGTCCGAGGCCCGAGGTGAGGTTGCCCTGGGGGTCGGCGTCCACCGCCAGCACGCGCCGCTCCGCGGCCGCCAGGCTTGCGGCGAGGTTGACGGCGGTCGTGGTCTTGCCCACTCCGCCCTTCTGGTTGGCGATCGCGATGATGCGTCCCACGGCCCCTCTTTCCGTTCAGCCCCGCACGACCCCGCCGCGGCCGGCGGCGGCCGGTGGCCGGCTCGAACGGCCGGCCACCGCTCGTCGCGGCTCGAGGACCCGCCGCTCGCCCCTTCCCCCGCCGCTCGCTCGCAGGAGCGGGAGGATAGCACGTGTCTTCAAGCCGACTCCGTCCGCAGCGCGTAGCGCTCGCACATTCGGTCGAAGCGCGCCGCCACGTGCGCGTCCATCCACTCGCGGCGTCCCACCAGGAAGGGGACGAGGGCTTCCCGCAGGAAGCGCCCGCGCGCCATCCACTGGAAGTACTCGCGGCCTCCGTGGTGGTAGGGACCATAAAGCTTCCCCTCCGGAAAGCTCTCGGTCAACCAGCGGAAGAGCTTCTCGTGACGGACGTGCATCCGGAGGGTGATCTGGGCCTGTCGGCCGTCGCCGCCGAAGTGACCCTCGCCCACCAGGAGCCCGAAGAGGAGTCCCGCTTCGAACTCGGAGCGGCCGAGGGAGGCTGCCAGGCGCTCGTCACCCACCGCCTGATTCTCCCCTGGGTGCTGTTTCACCGTCAAGTTTCCCGTGAAACATCGGTCGTGCGGCGGAAGACGTGGGGGCTGACAGGCCCGCCCGCCTCCTCCACGAACGAGGGCGATCCGATGGGGCTCACACCGAAGAGGATCAGCCGGCCGCCCGGCTCGACGACGGGGGCAAGGGCGTCGAGCGGAAGGGCGAGCGCGCGGACGGTGACGGTGGCAGCGGCGGGACCGTGGTAGGCGTCGTGGCGGGCCCGGAGGATCTCCGCCGAGCGGAGGCCACTCACCCGCGCCGCCTCGCGCAGGAACGCCCAGCGCTTCTGGCGGGGTTCGAGCAACGTCGCCTGGACGTCCTCGCGCAGCACCGCCAGAACGAGCCCGGGCGAGCCGTTGCCGGAGCCTACGTCGATGAGGCGGCCGGGCCGGACCAGTGGGAGCGCCGGCAAGACGTCTCCCACCAGGAGCCGCACCCGTTCCTCCGGCGACCGGGCCCCTGTCAGGTTCACGCGCACGCTCCAGACCGCCAGCGTGTCCAGATAGGCGGCCAGCCGGGCGACTTGCGGCTCGGCGAGGCCGAGGGCCGCGAGGGCAGGACGGTGCGGGCTAGAGGGAGCTGCTTTCTCCACCGGACGTGCCCGGCTCGGAGTCCGGCTCGGAGGGCTCCGCGCCCTTCCGGGCGACTCTCACGCGCCGGGCCCGGCCTTCACCGACGCTGAACGTCGTGACCTCCGGGTCCTCCTGGAGGGCCAGGTGCACGATCCGCCGCTCGTACGCGTTGAGCGGCTCCATCGTGCGCGGCTCTCCGTCGGCGCGAACCTCGGCAGCCAGACGCCGCGCTTCCTCAGCGAGGGCCTGGTCGCGCCGCTCGCGAAAACCCTCGCAGCGCACGCGCAGCGGCTGCGGATACAGGGCGGCCCCGTGGATGCGCTGCAGGACGTGCTCGAAGGCGAGCAGCAGCTCCCCCCGGCCGTCCTCGCCGAGGAAGAAGTCCGTGTCCCGTCCCCGCAGCTGCAGGACGAGCGCCTCTTCGGTGTCCTCGACGACCCCGTCGATCTCGAGACCGCCGGCGGCGGCGACTGCGCGCACGAGCTCGGGCAGGTTTGCTCGCGGGTCACCCGCACCCTCCGACTCGCCTTGGACGTCCCGCTCGCTCGCCCGTCGGCGTGGCTCGGTCGAGCGCTCCCTGGGATCTCTCTCGGATCCACTCCGGCCCACGCCCGGTTCCTGGATCATGACCGCGATCCGTGCCGGCGTGGGCTTGAGCCCGCGTCCGCCGGCCGTGCCGGCGTCGAGTACGACATAGCGCAGCCCGGCGATCGGCAGGCCGAGCGAGGCCGCCGCGGAGGCCAGGGCCTCCTCGACGTCCGTGCCACTGAACATCAGGTCCTTCACCGTGACTTCCTCGACCGCGCGACCTTGCCCTTGTCCTTGGCGTCGGCCGGCCGCAGGTAGGTCATCTCGAGCCACTGCTGGAAGAGCGACCACAGGTTCGAGGTGAACCAGTAGAGGTTGAGGCCCGCCGGCGCCCAAAGGAACATGCCGGCGAACATGACCGGCATCAGCATCATCACCCGCTGCTGTGTGGGATCCATGGCGCTCGGGGTCATGCGCTGCATCACGAACATCGAGACACCCATCAGCACGGGGGTGATGAAGAGCGGGTCCTTCTGGGCGAGGTCGGGGATCCACAGGAACGGGGCGCCCCGCAGGTCCACGAGCACGGTCAGCAGCCGGTAGAACGCCCACAGGAACGGCATCGTGAGCAGGAGCGGCAGGCAGCCGACCGTCATCTGCGAGCTCATGCTCATGCCGTGGCGTCCGTAGAGGGCGCCGATCTCCTCCTGCATCTGCTGGCGCCTCGGATCCATGAGCGGCACCTTGCGGTAACGCTCCTGGATCACCTTCATCTCCGGGGAGATCTTCGCCATCTTGAGCCCGTTCACGATGCTGTAGTGGCGGAAGGGCGCCATGACCAGGTTGATCAGGATCGTCAGCAGCACGATCGACCAGCCCCAGTTCCCGACGTGCGACTGCACCCAACGCAGGGCCCCCATCAAGGCGAGCACGATCGGACCGATCCAGTCCCCCACGTGCACCACGCGCTCGAGGCCATGACCCAGCTTCGCGAGCTCGGAGTGCTCCTTGGCCCCGACGAAGAGCTCGACCGGACCCCCCTTCGTCCCGAGGTCGATCGCCGCCACTGCCGCGACGACCGGCTTCGCCTCACCCTGGGCCGGAAGAGTGAAGCTACGGATCTCCGCCGCGGCGCCTCCCTCGGGCGCCACGAAGAGCGCGGCGAAGTAGAGGCTCTCGACTCCGGCCCAGCGCACCGACTCGAGGTGACGCCCTTCCGGCGGCAGCTTGGTGGCCGTGAACTGCTCCACCTTGCCCGCCTCCAGGGCGACACCCGTGGGCTCGGTGTAACCCCGGACATCGCGCTCCTCGGGGGTCGCGATGCCGACGCCCGGACCCCAGAGCAGACGGCACGGGAGCGCCTGGCCGTCACGCTTGACGGAGACCTGGACGGTCGCGAGCCCCTCCGCACGGAAGACGATCGTCTTCTCGGCCTCGATCCCGCCCTCGGCGAAGCGGAAGCGCAGGGTCTGCGGCTGACCGCCCGTCACGGCGAGGCTCGCCGAGGAAGGCTCGTAGAGCGCGTCCCGCAGCCGCTCGTCGATCGTGGCGTCTCCGGTCGCGACGTCGAGCGGTCGGAGCACGACGCTCTGTGCCGGAACCATCTGCTCCGGGCGGCCATGCGCGTCGCGATAGCGCTTGAGCTTCCAGGAGATGAGCCGCGCGCCCCGGTTGGTGAAGGCCACCGTGTAGTCGGGGGCCGTCACCTCCACGCGTCGCTCGAGCTCGTCGGCCACGGGGGCCACGGGCGATGCCGCCTCGGCCGAACGCTGGGCCGCGGGCCGGGCCGACGGCAGTGTGGCCGCAGGCCGTGGAGCCGTCACCGGCGATGGTGACGTCCCGGGCACCGCAGCTGACGCCGATGGAGCTGCTGGATGTACAATAGGTTGTGGTGTCGCTGGAGCGAACATCCAGGTATAGGTGATCACGACCAGCAGCGAGAGGGCGACGGCGATCAGCAGACGGCGTTCTTCCATCACGACCTCAGAACGGGATCACGCTCCATCCGAGCCCTGGAGCGCCGAGCGAGGCGACTCCGCGGGGGACGCAGCGGGCGCAGGAACGGGGTCATAGCCCCCGTGATGAAACGGATGGCACTTGAGCAGACGGCGAGCGGCGAGGCGCGTTCCGTGAGCCGCGCCGTGCGTGGCGATGGCCTGCTGCGCGTAGACGCTGCAGCTCGGCCAGAACCGACAGTGACCGCCCAGGAGGGGGGCGAGAGCGACCCGGTAGGCGTCAACGAGGAGCAGCAGGGCCCGTGCGACGACGCCGCTCCTCCCAGCGCCCGACGCGTGCGACGAGCTCACGATGGATCTCCTCCAGGCAGGAGCGGGCGAGCCCCGGCTTGCCGACGATCACGAGGTCGGCTCCCCCACGCGCGCCGGGCTCGAGCCGCCGGAAGCTCTCGCGCAGCAGTCGCCGGACCCGGTTGCGCTCGACGGCCCCGCCGACCCGGCGGCTGACGGCGAGTCCGAGCCGGTCGCACTCGCCCTCGTTCGACGCCGCCACCAGGAGGAAGAGGGCGCCGTCCAAGCGCATGCCGCGCCGGAACACCCGGTCGAACTCCGCCGCCGTGCGCAGGCGTTGGCGAGGTCGGAAACGCGGCATCGGCCACGGCTCGTCGGGGCCTCTCTCAGGCCGCGAGGCGCTTGCGACCCTTCTGGCGACGGCGCTTGAGCGTGAGCTGGCCTCCCTTCGTCCGCATCCGGACCAGGAAGCCGTGCGTGCGCTTGCGATGGCGATTGTTGGGCTGAAACGTCCTCTTCATGCTGGACCTCTCGTCAGGCGAAGGCCGGCTCGGCCCCCACGTCCTTGGGACAAACTCCAAAGCTTAATGGGTCGGGAAGGATACTGTCAAACAGCGCTCCTCGGAGTGCCTTGGCCCGCCTTGTACGGGTTCGCTTGCCTGTGGTAACTTCTATCGGTTACGGACACCCGATTAGAGCGGTCCTCGGATGCCCTCCATGCTCTCTTTTCCACAGCTGTTGAAAACTCTGTTGAAAAGGATACGCTCTCGGGGCCTCCGAAACGCCGCAACGTCCTGTTCGTAGCCACTTGATGCGGAAAGGTTTCGCTCGCTAGCTCCGTCTGCGGGGCGTGGCGCGACAAAGGCCCGATGTCCGAAAACCTCTGGGATGTCGTTCTGGCGCGCGTCGAGGCCAAGGTCAACCGACACAGCTTCGCCACCTGGTTCCGCCCCACGAGCTTCCTCTCCTATGACGGACGCACGCTGCGCATCGGCGTGCCGAACGCGCAGTTCCGGGAATGGCTGAGCAAGAACTACCTGGGAGTGCTCCAGGAGGCCCTCGCGGAGGTGGATCGCGCCGAAGCCAGGGTCGTCTTCGAGGAGCGGGC
Organism: uncultured Acidobacteriota bacterium; assembly: GCA_963732935.1. Classification (GTDB taxonomy): domain Bacteria; phylum Acidobacteriota; class Vicinamibacteria; order Fen-336; family Fen-336; genus DATBSL01. The sequence goes on from CAVTBK010000001.1 coordinate 687,509, forward strand.
CGAGGAACCCGCGGCCGCCAGCTCGCCGGCAGCCGCTCCCGCCGAGCGTGACTCCTCCCATCTCAATCCCAAGTACACGTTCGAGAGCTTCGTGGTCGGCTCCTCGAACCAGTTCGCTCACGCCGCCGCGCGGGCGGTCGCCGAGATCCCCTCGAAGTCCTACAACCCGCTCTTCATCTACGGAGGGGTGGGGCTCGGCAAGACCCACCTGATGCACGCGATCGGCCACTACATCCTGGCCAGGGAGCGGCGCCTCAACGTCCTCTACATCTCGACCGATCGCTTCATCAACGAGATGATCAACGCCATCCGCTTCGACAGGCTCCCGGCCTTCCGGCAGAAGTACCGGGCGATCGACGTTCTGCTGGTCGACGACATCCAGTTCATCGCCGGCAAGGACCGCACCCAGGAGGAGTTCTTCCACATCTTCAACGCGCTGCACGACTCCCAGAGGCAGATCGTGGTGAGCTCCGACTGTCCTCCGCGCCAGATCCCGACCATCGAGGAACGTCTGCACAGCCGCTTCGAGTGGGGCCTGATCGCCGACATCCAGCCTCCCGACATCGAGACCAAGGTCGCCATCCTGCGCAAGAAGGCCGAGGCCGAGCGGGTCGAGGTGCCCGAGAACGTCGCCCTCTTCATCGCCAGCAAGGTCCGCACGAACATCCGGGAGCTCGAGGGAAGCCTGATCCGTCTGATCGCCTATGCGAGCCTCACCGGCCGCGACATCGACCTAGCGCTCGCCCAGGAGACCCTCCGAGACCTGCTCCACACCGAAGACAAGCCCGTCACGATCGAGATGATCCAGAAGTTCGTGGCGGACCACTACAGCCTCAAGATCAGCGAGCTCAAGGCCAAGAACAACTCGAAGTCGGTCGCGACGCCTCGCCAGATCGCCATGTACCTGAGCAAGAACCTGACCGCCGCCTCCCTGCCCGAGATCGGCAAGGAGTTCGGCGGCAAGCATCACTCGACCGTCATCCATTCGATCCGCAAGATCGAGGAGATGCGCAAGGACCCCGATTTCGACAGGCTGATCCACAGCTTCGTGCAGTCATTCCGATGAGCTTCCCCTCTTTTCCACAGTCAGAGCGCCGTTTCGCCCCGCGCCTCCTGCCGCAGGTTCACTTCTCCACAGCCCGGCTGGGTCGCGAGAGAGCCGTCCACATTTCCATCCACGTCCCAAGCTCTCCTATTGGAGCCACTTCCCCGTTTCCCCACAGATTTATGCTCGCTACTTCTTCCTTCTTGAGTTGTTTCTCTCAAGGAAATAACAAGTAGAGGAAAGGATCATGGAAATCTCCATCCGCCGCAGCGACCTCGCGAAGGAGCTCCAGCTCGTCCAGGGCATCGTCGAGAGGAAGAACTCGATCCCGATCCTCTCGAACGTGCTCGCCGAGGCCCGCTCCGGAGAGCTGCGCATCTCGGCGACGGACCTCGACGTTTCCCTGTTGTGCGGGTGTGCCGCGCAGGTCGTCGAGGAGGGCGCGGTCACCCTCTCGGCGAAGAAGCTCTACGAGATCGTGCGCTCGTTGCCCGACAGCGACGTGAGCCTGAAGCTGGAGAAGGACGCCTGGACCAAGATCCGCTGCGAGCGCTCCGAGTTCCGCGTGGCCGGGCTTCCGAGCGAGGACTTCCCGACCCTGCCCGACGGTCGCGGCGGGCGTACCAACAAGATCCCGGTGGCGGTGTTGAAGACGCTCATCCAGAGGACCGCCTTCGCGATCACGGCCGAGGACGCGCGTTACTACCTGGCGGGGGCGCTTCTGCTCCTGGACAAGGACTCGGTGGCGATGGTCGCGACCGATGGCCACCGCCTGGCCTGGACGCAGAGGAAGACCGAGGCGGCGGTCGGGGAGACCCTCCGGGCACTGGTGCCCCGCAAGGCGATCAGCGAGCTCGCCAAGCTCATGGACGAGGTCGGCCCCGACGAGATCGTCGGCTTCCAGAGCGGCGAGTCGCATCTCATCTTCAGCGTGGGTGGCCGCACCCTCGTGTCGAAGAAGGTGGAGGCGCAGTTTCCGGCCTTCGAGAAGGTGGTCGCGGTGAGCGGCGACAAGAAGCTGCTCCTGGGCAGGGAGGAGCTGCTGAGCGCGGTGCGCCGGGTGAGCCTCCTCTCCTCCGAGCGAGGCCGCGCGGTGCGCTTCGCCCTGGAGCCCGGGAAGCTGGAGGTGAGCGCCTCCTCCCCGGAGCTCGGCGAGGCGCGCGAGGGCTTGAGCGTCGACTACAGCGGCGAGGGCACCGAGATCGGCTTCAACGCCCAGTACCTAGTGGAGTTCCTGCAGGTGGTGGGAACCGAGCAGGTGCGCGTCGAGCTGAAGGACGCGGAGAGCCAGGGACTATTTCGGCCGGCGGGCGACGACGACTACCGCTACGTCGTGATGCCCATGCGATTCTGAGCACCGTGGCGTTGGCCTGGGTGGAGCGTCTCACGATCCGCGATCTTCGCAACATCCACGAAGCGACGCTCGAGCTGCATCCAGCCGTCAACGTCTTCCACGGCAAGAACGCCCAGGGTAAGACCTCCTTGCTGGAGGCGGTGGGTCTGATCGCACGCGGCCGCTCGTTCCGCACCGAGCAGGCCACCAGCATGATCCGCAGCGGCACGGAGGCTCTGGTCGCGCAGGCGCGCGGCGACAGCCGCGAGCGCTCCGAGCAGCTCGAGGTCGAGCTGCGCCCGAATCAGCGCGTCTATCGCCTGGACGGCCGCGAGGTGACGCCGCGGGAGTACCGCGGCAGACTCGAGGTGGTCGTCTACTCGACCGACCGGCTGCGGATCGTTCACGGCAGCATGCGCGAGCGGCGCCAGTACCTGGACCGTCAGGCTGCGAGCCTCTGGCCCTCCTATCAGGCGGAGCTGCGGGTCTTCGAGAGGCTGCTCGCGCAGCGCAACGCCGCCCTCGCCTCCGGCCAGCGAGGAGCGGACGTCTGGACGGAGCGCTTCGTCGACAGCGCCGTGCGGCTGCGCCGCCGGCGTGCGCACTACGCGCGGCGCCTGACCGGCGTCCTCGCCGAGGGCTTCCGCCCGGCGGGCGAGCACTATCAGGTGACGGCTTTCGAGCCGCCCGAGCGGGATGAGGACTCCGCTCGCGAGCTGCTGCGCGAGCTGGAGCAGCTCGCCTCGCGCGAGCGGGCTGCCGGCCGCACCCTCGCCGGCCCCCAGCGCGACCCGATCGGCATGCTGATCGACGGCCGCGACGCCTCCTCGAGCGCCTCCTCCGGCCAGGCGCGCAGCCTCCTGCTGGCGCTCACCCTGGCGGCACTTCGGGTGCACCGGGAGGAAACCGGGCACGCCGCCGTGGCGCTGCTCGACGACCTCGACTCGGAGCTCGACGAGCAGCGCGCGGGGGAGCTGTGCCAGGAGGTGGCGCGTCGCGGCCAGGCGCTGGTGACGAGCGCCCATCCCGGTTGGGCCGAGAGCCTGCGGCCGCTCGGCAGCATCTATCACGTGGCGGAGGGGCGCGTGCGTTGCGCGTAGGGGCAACCACAGCGAATCGAACAGAGGAAATGAACGAGACCCACGACGGAAACGGCAACGGGACGGAGTATGGAGCGGACTCGATCCGCATCCTCGAGGGCCTCGAGGCCGTGCGCGTGCGGCCGGCCATGTACATCGGCTCGACCGGCGAGACCGGCCTGCACCACCTGGTCTACGAGGTCGTGGACAACTCGGTCGACGAGGCCCTGGCGGGCTTCTGCAGCGAGGTCGCCGTCACCATCCACATCGACAACTCGGTGACGGTCGTGGACGACGGGCGCGGTATCCCCGTCGGACCACACCCCGCGATGCCCGAGCTCGACGCGGCCGAGGTCGTCCTCACCAAGCTCCACGCGGGCGGCAAGTTCGACAAGGGCGCCTACAAGGTCTCCGGGGGCCTCCACGGCGTCGGGGTCTCGGTCGTGAACGCGCTCTCCGAGCAGCTGGAGGTCGAGATCCGCCGCGACCGCAAGGTCTATCGCCAGTCCTACGCGCGCGGCGTGGCCCAGACCCCGCTCGAGCAGACCGGCGTCACCGACAAGCGCGGCACCCGGGTCACCTTCAAGCCGGACACGCAGATCTTCGAGACCACGACCTTCAGCTTCGACACCCTCTCGCAGCGCTTGCGCGAGCTCAGCTTCCTGAACCGCGGCATCCTGATCACCCTCAACGACGAGCGCGACGGCAAGAAGCACCGCTTCCAGTACGAGGGCGGGATCGTCTCGTTCGTCGAGCACCTGAACCGCAACAAGGAAACGCTGCCCCAGAAGCCGATCGACGTCACGGGCGAGCGTGACGGGGTCGTGGTCGAGATCGCGCTCCAGTGGAACGACGGCTACGCGGAGAGCATCCACTGCTACGCCAACAACATCAACACCCACGACGGCGGCACCCACCTGGCCGGCTTCCGAGCGGCGCTCACCCGCAGCCTCAACGGCTATGCGGCCTCGGCGGGGCTGCTCAAGGAGGGCAGCAGCGTCGACGGTGAGGACACCCGCGAGGGTCTGACCGCCGTCGTCAGCGTCAAGGTCCCGAACCCGCAGTTCGAAGGGCAGACCAAGGGCAAGCTCGGCAACTCCGAGGTGAAGGGGATCGTCGAGAGCCAGACCAACGAACGGCTCTCCGCCTACCTCGAAGAGCACCCGGCGGACGCCAAGCGCATCGTGGGCAAGATCCTGGACGCCGCGCGAGCCCGTGAGGCCGCCCGCAAGGCCCGCGATCTCACCCGGCGCAAGGGCGCCCTGGACGGGGCCGGGCTGCCGGGGAAGCTCGCCGAGTGCCAGGAGCGCAACCCGGAGAAGTGCGAGCTGTTCCTGGTGGAGGGCGACTCCGCCGGTGGCTCGGCCAAGCAGGGCCGCGACCGGGCCTTCCAGGCGGTCCTGCCGCTACGCGGGAAGATCCTGAACGTCGAGAAGGCTCGTCTCGACAAGACGCTCTCCTCGGAGGAGATCCGTAACATGATCGCCGCGCTCGGCACGGGCGTCGGCAAGGACGACTTCGACGCGGGCAAGCTCCGCTATCACCGGATCATCATCATGTGCGACGCCGACGTGGACGGCAGCCACATCCGCACCCTGCTGCTCACGTTCTTCTACCGGCAGATGAAGGAGCTGATCGAGCGGGGGCACCTGCACATCGCCCAGCCGCCCCTCTACAAGGTGAAACACGGCAAGACCCAGACCTACCTCAAGGACGAGCATGCCCTGGACGCCTTCGTGCTGGCGCGCGCCGCCGCGAACCGCCGGCTGCGCCTGGCCTCGGGCCAGGAGGTGGAGGGGCCGAAGCTCGCGCACCTGGTGGGAAAGATGGTGACCGTGTCGAAGCTGCTCGAGAGGATCGAGCGGCGCGGCGTGCCGCGCCAACTCGCGGAGCTCCTGCTGCGGGGCCGGGTCAAGGACGGGGAAGTCTTCACCGACAAGGAGCGCCTGCTGGAGCTGATCCGTCCCCTGCGCGAGGCCGGCAGCGACGCCTATCTCGAGCAGGACGAGGAGCACGGCAACTACGACCTCCGCCTGCGCCTGGCCGCTAACGGTCACACCCGCGAGGTCGTGGTGGGCGACGACTTCGTGGCCTCGGCCGAGTACCGGGCGCTCTACTCCGCCTACGAGGAGATCCGTGAGGTCGACAAGCCGCCGATCGTGATCGTCGACGGCGGGGAGACCCGCCTCGACACCCGTGAGGCCCTGGTCGCTCATGTGCTGGCGGAGGGGAAGCGGGGTCTCGCCATCTCGCGTTACAAGGGCCTGGGGGAGATGAACGCCGACGAGCTCTGGGAGACCACCATGGACCCGGCCACCCGATCCCTGCTGCAGGTGAGGCTCGAGGACGACGAGGTGGCCGAGAACATCTTCACCACCCTGATGGGCGACGCGGTCGAGCCCCGCCGCCAGTTCATCGAAGACAACGCCCTCAACGTGCGCAACCTGGACATCTGAGAGCCATGGCGAGCGACCAGGAAGGCATCGGCCAGAACCGGACCCCCACCAACATCGCGGACGAGATGCGTCAGTCCTACATGGACTACGCGATGTCCGTCATCATCGGCCGCGCGCTGCCGGACGTGCGCGACGGTCTCAAGCCCGCCAACCGGCGTGTGCTCTACGGCATGCAGCAGATGGGGCTGCAGCCGGGCAAGCCCTACAGGAAGTGCGCCAAGATCGTCGGCGAGGTGATGGGGAACTATCACCCGCACGGCGACCAGGCCATCTACGACACCCTCGTGCGCATGGCGCAGCCCTTCAACATGCGGGCCCCTCTCGTCGACGGGCAGGGCAACTTCGGCTCGATCGATGGCGATCCGGCGGCCGCCCAGCGCTACACCGAGGCGCGGCTGACGCGGCCCGGGGCCTCGATGATGGAGGACATCGAGAAGGAGACGGTCGACTTCCAGCCGACCTACGACGACAGCTCCGTCGAGCCGACGGTGCTGCCGACGGTGCTGCCGAACCTGCTCGTCAACGGGGCGGCGGGGATCGCGGTCGGCATGGCGACGAACATCCCGCCCCACAACCTGGGCGAGGTCGTGGACGGCATCACGTTCCTGCTCGAGAACCAGGACCTGACGCCCGACGAGCGGCTCGAAGGCCTGATCGCGCGCATCCACGGCCCGGACTTCCCGACCGCGGGTTTCATCATGGGCCGGGCGGGCATCGAATCGGCGTACCGGACGGGCCGCGGCTCGATCGTGATGCGCGCGCGCTCGGAGATCGAGATCCGGAAGGGCGAGCGCGAGTCGATCGTCATCAGCGAGATCCCCTACCAGGTCAACAAGGCGCGGCTGATCGAGAAGATCGCCGAGCTGGCGCGCGACGAGAAGATCCGCGGGATCCAGGACGTGCGCGACGAGAGCGACCGGCAGGGGATGCGCGTCGTCGTCGACGTCAAGAAGGGCGAGCCGGCGCAGGTCGTCCTCAACAACCTGTACAAGCACACGCCGCTCCAGGACACCTTCGGCGTCATCTTCCTGGCGATCGTCGAGCAGCGGCCGCGGGTCTTGAACCTGCTCCAGGCCTGCGAGCTCTTCGTCGACTTCCGGCGCGACGTGGTGCGCCGGCGCACCGCCTTCGAGCTCAGGAAGGCAGAAGCGCGCGCCCACATCCTGGAAGGCTACGTGATCGCCCTCGACCACCTGGACGAGGTGATCAAGCTGATCCGGGCCTCGGAGAGCCCCGAGGCCGCGCACCGCGGCCTCGTCGCGCGCTTCGCGCTCTCCGATATCCAGGCCGACGCAATCCTCGAGCTGCAGCTGCAGCGGCTGACCGGCCTCGAGCGGCAGAAGGTTCTGGACGAGCTCGCCGCGCTGCGCGTGCGCATCGCCGACCTCAAGGACATCCTGGCCTCCGCGACGCGGATCGACCTGATCATCGGCGAGGAGCTTCGCAAGATCCAGGCCGCCCACGGTGACCCACGCCGGACCGAGATCGTGGCGGCCGCCGACGAGATCGCGGTCGAGGACCTGATCGCCGACGAGGACGTCGCCATCTCGATCACCCACACGGGCTACGTCAAGCGCACCCACCTCTCGAGCTACCGGGCGCAGAAGCGCGGGGGGCGCGGCCGGGTTGGCATGAAGACGCGTGACGAGGACTTCGTCTCCGACCTCTTCATCGCCTCGACCCACTCCTACATCCTGATCTTCACCAACCGGGGCCGCGTCTACTGGCTGAAGGTGCACGAGATTCCCGACGTCGGGCCGCAGGGCAAGGGCAAGGCGATCGTGAACCTGGTGCAGATGCAGCCCAGCGAGAAGATCGCGGCCACCTGCGCCGTGCGCGACTTCGCTCAGGGAGGCTTCGTGCTGCTCGCCACCCGGCAGGGCATCATCAAGAAGACCGAGCTCGGCGCCTTCTCGAACCCGCGCCCCTCCGGGATCATCGCGCTCTCGGTCGAGGACGGCGACCATTTGATCGACGCCGTGCTCACCTCGGGCGAGGACGAGCTGCTGATCGGCACCGGCAGCGGGATGGCCATCCACTTCTCGGAGCAGGATGCCCGGCCCATGGGCCGTACCGCCCACGGGGTCAAGGGGATAGAGCTGGCCCAGGGCGATGCGGTCGTGGGCCTGCGGGTGGTCCGAACGGGCGGCACCGTCCTCACCGTGACCGGCAACGGCTACGGCAAGCGGACGCCCATCGAGGAGTACCGCCGGCAATCCCGCGGGGGCAAGGGCCTCATCAACATCAAGACGACCGAGAGGAACGGGCCCGTGGTGGGCGTCAACTTCCTGCGCGGCGAAGAGCAGGTGATGCTGATTACCGAAAAGGGTATGATCATCCGACTCAACACGGCGGACATCTCCACGATCGGAAGGAACACGCAAGGCGTCCGACTCATTCAGGTCGAAGAGGGAGACCATCTCGTCTCGGTCGCCCGCCTGGCGGAACGCGACGATGACGACAGCCTGACGGGCCCCCCGCCCGCGAGCGGGGGCCCTGGACCGTCCTAGGAGGACTCATGAGGGATCGAGCAACAGCACTTGCGGTGGCCCTGGGCATGGCCTTGGCGGGGGCGGCGTGCAGCGGTGGCGCGGAAAAGAACGTCGTCAACCAGTACTTCACCGCTCTGCGCGCGAAGGACACGAACACGCTCACCAGCTTCGCCATGGTGCAGTTCGACCAGCCGGTCGAGGACTGGAAGGTCGTTTCGGTGGGACCCGCGACGCGGTTGCCCGCGCCACTGCCCGAGCTGGTGAAGAAGCAGAAGGAGTTGGAGACCGAGCTCGCCAAGAACCAGCGCGAGGCACGGGCCTGGGCCAACGACCTCAAGATCTACCCGCGGCTCGAAGAAGTGCGCTCCATCGAGCAGAAGGGCGGCAAGGTTCCGGCCTCCCTCCAGCCGATCCAGGAGAAATGGGCCGGCTACCAGGCGACTGACCGCGAGATCAAGAAGAAGCTCGGCGCCGCCAAGGCCGACGTGGAGCGGGAGAAGCGCAACGCCACCCTGTCGGTCGGGCAGATCGAGGGTCTGGAGGACATGACCGGCGAGGTCGTCACCGAGGACATCGACCTGCTGCTCACGGTCGGGGGTCAGCAGAAGCCGTACCTGATGACGCTCAGGAAGTACAAGCTCACGGGCGGCAGCAACCCTGCCATGATCTCCCGCTGGGTGGTCCAGAGCCTGACGCCGAAGGGCTAGGGCCTCCGGCCGGCAGCTCGGCGCGCACGTTCCGCAAGCGGAGCGTGCGCGTTTTTCGTCGGGGGCGGAATCGCGCCTGGACGGATCAGACGAGCTCGAGGCCGGCGAAACGGGCCACCAGTTTCTTGGCGCCCACGGCCGGGAAGGACACCGTGACCTTGAGCTCTTCGCCGTCGCCCTCGCAGCGGAGAACGGTCCCGACCCCGAAGAGCGGGTGGCGCACTCGGACGCCCGGCCGCAACTCGCCACCCGACGCCGGGGTTGCCTCGCCAGCCGCGCGCGGCGGGGCCCAGTCCGCTCCGGTGTCCACCCATCGCCGCCCCGCCCGGTCGGTCAGCCGCCGGGGCGCCGCCAGCGGGCTGCCGCCGCTTCTTTCCAGGGCCTCGAGCGGGATCTCGTCCAGGAAACGGCTCGGTTGGCTGACCCGCCGCTGGCCGAAGACCTGCCGGCTGCGGGCCCAGGACAGGTGCAGCCGATCCATGGCCCGCGTCATGCCCACGTAGCAGAGCCGCCGCTCTTCCTCGAGCCCCTCCTCGTCCGCGAGGCTGCGCGAGTGTGGCAGCAGCCCCTCCTCCAGCCCGACCAGGAACACCGACTCGAACTCGAGCCCTTTGGCGGCATGAAGCGTCATCAGCAGCACCGGCACGCTGTCACTCAGCCGATCGGTCTCGGAGACGAGCGCGGCGCGGTCGAGGAAGCCCGTCAGGCTCGCCCCCTCCTCCCGCGACTCGTAGTCTGCCGCGGCACCCAGCAGCTCGGCGAGGTTCTCGAGCCGGGCCTGGCTCTCCTGCGAGTCGTCACGCGCCAGGGCCGCCGCGTAGCCGCTCATCTCGAGGGTCCGCTCGAGAAGCCGCTTGACGCCGAGGGAAGAGACCTCCGTTCGTAGCTGCTCGATCGCCTCCCGGAACTGGCGCAAGGGCACGAGCGCGCGGCCCGGGAGCGCTGCCTCGTCGGTCAGCCGCACCAGGGCGTCCCAGGGGCCTTCGCCGTGCTCGCCAGCCGTGCGATCGATCTCCTCGACCGTCTTTGACCCGATCCCGCGCGGCGGGACGTTCACGATCCTGTGCAGCGCCACGGAGTCTCGTGGGTTGAGGACGAGGCGCAGGTAGGCGAGGAGGTCCTTCACCTCCCGCCGCTCGTAGAAACCGACCCCGCCCAGCACCTGGTAGGGGATGCGCGCCCGGAGCAGCGCCTCTTCGAAGAGCCGGCTCTGCGCGTTCATGCGCATCAGGACCGCGACCCGGCCCCGGGCCCGCAGGCTCGCCGTCCTCTCCACCACCCAGGAAGCCTCGCCGAACTCGTCGAAGGCCTCGTGGAGGCGGACCGCCTCGCCGGCCCCCCGCACCGCGCGCAGGGTCTTGCCCTTGCGGCGCACGTTGCGCGCGACCAGGGCCGCCGCGACGTCCAGCACGTTCTGGCGCGAGCGGTAGTTCTCCTCCAGGCGGAAGACACGCGCCCCCGGGAAGTCGCGCTCGAAGTCGAGGATGTTCTGGATGTCGGCGCCGCGCCAGGAGTAGATGGACTGGTCCTCGTCGCCGACCACGGTCAAGTTGCCGTCGGGACCCGAGAGGAGCCTCACCAGCTCGTACTGGGCGCGGTTCGTGTCCTGGTACTCGTCGACCAGCACGAACGGGAAGCGCCTCTGCCAGGCGCCGCGTACCTCCGGGTCGCGATCCAGCAGCGCACGGGCTCGGAGCAGGAGGTCGTCGAAATCCAGCGCGCCCGCCGCCTGCAGGATCGCCGCGTAGCGCTCCATCACCCGTTCGGTCGGCCCGAGGCCGAAGTCGTCTTCGCCTCGGGTGCGTCCCGCGTTCTTGCGGGCAGAGATCCGCGAAAGCAGCCGCCGGGGCGGGTGGAGCTTCTCCGAGACGTCGAGCGCGCGCATCGCCTCGCGCACCGCGGCGAGCTGGTCGTCCTCGTCGTAGATGAGAAACGTGGGCGGCAGCCCGGCGGCCCGGGCCTCGCGCCGCAGCAGCCGCACGCAGAGGCTGTGGAAGGTCGAGATCCAGGCCCGCATGGGACGCTCGCCCAGCAGTCGTGCCGCCCGCGCCTTCATCTCCTCGGCCGCCTTGTTCGTGAAGGTCACGGCCAGGATCTGCTCGGGCGGGATCCCCCGCTCGAGCACGAGGTGAGCGATGCGGTGGGTGATGACCCGTGTCTTGCCGCTGCCGGCTCCGGCCAGGATCAAGACCGGCCCGGTGACGGCCTCGACCGCGTCACGCTGGCTACCGTTGAGCCCGGCCAGCACCGGGGAGCCGGAGCCGAGGGTACCCGAGCTTTCCGCCGTCACTCGACCGTCACCGACTTGGCGAGGTTGCGCGGCTGGTCCACGTCCCGGCCGGCCCGCACCGCCACATAGTAGGCGAGCAGCTGCAGGGGCAGGACGGTCAGGAAGGGCGACCACAGCTCCGCCACCGCAGGCAGCTCGATCAGGCAGTCGCCCGGCCCGTCCGTAATCGCCCGCAACGCCGCGTCGGGGCCGGTCGCGACGGCGATCAGACGCCCGCCTCGCGCCTTCGCCTCCTGGAGGTTCGAGAGCATTTTGTCGTGCACGCGACCGCTCGGGCACAAGGCCACGACCGGCAGGTCCTCGTCGACGAGCGCGATCGGGCCGTGCTTCATCTCGCCGGCGGGGTAGCCCTCCGCGTGCAGGTACGAGATCTCCTTCAGCTTGAGCGCGCCCTCGAGCGCGATCGGGTAGTTGAGGCCACGCCCGAGGAAGAGGAAGTCCCGCGCGCGAGAGAGCGAGCGCGCCAGAACCTCGATTCGCGACGCGTCGGCGAGAGCCTGCTCCATCAGGTGCGGGACGCGAGCGAGCGCGCCCAGCAGCTCCCGGCACTCCGGCGCCGAGAGCACGCCCCGGAGGCGACCCAGGTGCAGCGCCAGCAGCGCGAGTGCGGCCAGCTGGGCGGTGAAGGCCTTGGTCGAGGCGACCCCGATCTCGGGACCCGCGTGGGTCAGGAGCGACCCGGCCGCCTCGCGCGTGAGCATCGAGCCCTGGACGTTGCAGATCCCGATCGCGATCGCGCCCCGAGCCTTCGCCTCCCGAAAGGCCGCCAACGTGTCTGCCGTCTCGCCGCTCTGACTGATGGCGACCGCCACCGTGTCGGGACCCACGAGCGGAGTCCGGTAGCGGAACTCGCTCCCGTAGTCCACCTCCACCGGCAGCCGGGCCAGCTGCTCGATCAGGAACTTGCCGACCAGCGCGGCGTGCCAGCTCGTGCCGCAGGCGAGCAGCACGGCGCGACGCGCCTCGCCGAGCCGCTCAGCGACAGCACCCAGCTCCTCGAGGTTCACGCTGCCGTCCTCGAGGCCGATGCGCCCGAGCAGCGTGTCGCGCACGGCTTCCGGCTGCTCGTGGATCTCCTTCAGCATGAAGTGGCGGTAGCCGCCCTTCTCGGCCTGAACCGGATCCCAGGCGACGTGCTGGACCGGCCGCGACACCTCGGCCCCGGCCAGGCTCGTGATGCGCACTCCCTCGGGACGGATCGTGGCGAGGTCTCCGTCCTCCAGGAAGACGAAGTCGTGCGTGTAGGGAAGGAGGGCCGGCAGGTCGGAGGCCACGAAGTGCTCACCCTTCCCCAGGCCGAGGACGAGAGGCGGCCCCATCCGGGCCGCCACCAGGCAGCGGGGCTCGTCGCGATGCATGAGGACGAGCGCGTAGACGCCCTCGACCTCGGCCAGCGCCGCGCGTAGGGCCGCCTCCAGCGATCCCGTGTAGCGGGATTCGACCAGGTGAGCGACGACCTCCGTGTCGGTCTGCGTCAGGAACCGGTGGCCCTCGGCGGCAAGACGCGTCTTGAGCGGGAGGTAGTTCTCGATGATCCCGTTGTGGACCACCACGATCTGGCCGGTACAGTCCTGGTGGGGGTGCGCGTTCTCCTCCGTCGGCCGACCATGGGTCGCCCAGCGGGTGTGGCCGAGGCCCCACTCGCCCGAAAGCGGCTCGCGCTCCAGGCTGGCGGCCAGATTCGCGAGCTTCCCGGGCGCGCGGCGGCGCACCATCTCCCCGTCCCGGACGACGGCGATCCCGGCCGAGTCGTAGCCGCGGTACTCGAGCCTGCGCAGTCCCTCGAGGACCACGGGAACCGCGTCCCTGCCGCCGACGTAGCCCACGATGCCGCACATCCGCTCTTCTCCCTCCGGGAAGACGCTACCACGCGAGGCGCGCCGCCGCCGACTTCGCCCACCCTCGGGCTAGGCGCCGTCTTTCCGCGCGGCTCGGCGGGCGCGCCGCTTCTCGGCCCAGCCCGGCTTGGTCACCTGCCGGGCGCGTCCGAGCGCGAGCGCGTCCTTCGGCACGTCCTCGGTTATGGTGCTGCCGGCGGCGACGTAGGCGCCCTCGCCGATGGTCACCGGAGCGACCAGGACCGCGTCGCTGCCCACGAAGGCGTTCGCCTCGATCCTGGTCGGGCTCTTCCGTTCGCCGTCGAAGTTGCAGGTGATGGTCCCGGCGCCGATGTTCACGCCCGCCCCGATGGTGGCGTCGCCGAGATAGCTCAGGTGCGAGGCCTTGGCCCCCTCGCCGAGCTCCGTCTTCTTGAGCTCGACGAAGTTGCCGACGCGCGCCTGGGTGCCGACCCGGCTGCCCGGCCGAAGGTGGGAGAAGGGCCCGACGCTCGCGCCTTTGCCGACGACGCTCTCGCGCAGCAGGCAGTGGTCGAGGACCGACGCGTCTTCCTCCACGCGGGTGTCGACGAGCCTCACGAAGGGACCGACCGAGGCGCGGGCCCGCACGATGGACCGCCCCTCCAGGATCGTGAAGGCGCGCAGCCGCGCCCCGGGCTCCACGACCACCTCGGGCCCCACGTGTGTCGAGGCGGGATCGTCCACCACGACGCCCGCGGCCACGAGTGATCGCACCCGGTCCACTCGCCGGCGCCCCTCGGCCTCGAGATCGTCGCTCACCGAGGGCTCAAGACACCGTGGGCGAGACGAGACTGCGGAACTCCGACGCCCCCCGCAGCAGCTCGAAGTCGTCGTCCTTGCGCGCCTGGGCGCGGGTGGCCGGGTTGGCGCTGATCGCCGAGCGAAGCGCCCGCAACGCGGCGTCCGGGTCACCGGCACGCGCCTGGGCGGCTGCCAGGCAGTAGAGAGCGCTTTCGTTGCGAGGCTGCATCTCGAGCGCGTGACGAAGGAACTTGACGGCCTCGGCGAATTCGCCCCGATTGTGCAAAATGACGCCGTAGTTCAGGAGCTCCTCGAACGTCTTGGGACGGCTGGGCCGCCGCGTCCGGTTGCACATCGCCCGATAGGCTCGCGCCCGCTCGAGCAGCTCCTTCTGGTCGGAGTGGTCGGCAAGCAGAGCGTCGAAAAGCTCGCGCGCGCGGTCGAAGTCCTTACGCCCCAACGCCTTGACTCCCCGGGTGAAGAGGTCGAGGGCGTGCTGGTACCGCCGGTCCCGCACCGGGACCGACGCCCGCGTCGGTTTCCTGGACGGCTTCTTCATGCCTGTTCCGAGCATCGCACCATAGCATGTGGGCTGAATCGCAGCAATGGAAGCCCTTGGGGCTAAAATGGGTGTTTGGTCCGGAGGCCAAGACGGAAGACTTGGACGACCCGATCTCGATCCGCGGGGCCCGCGTACACAATCTCAAGGGCCTGGACTGTGACATCCCTCGCAACCGCCTGGTGGTGATCACGGGGCCCTCCGGGTCCGGGAAGAGCAGCCTTGCCTTCGACACCCTCTACGCCGAGGGCCAGAGGCGCTACGTCGAGAGCTTGAGCCCGTGGGCGCGTCAGTTCCTCGAGCAGATGGAGCGGCCAGAGGTCGAGTCGGTGACCGGGCTCAGCCCCGCGATCGCGATCGAGCAACGGACGACCATCGCCCACCCGCGCTCGACGGTCGGAACCGTCTCGGAAGTCTACGACCACCTGCGGATCCTCTTCGCGACCCTCGGCCGGCCCCACTGCCCCCGCTGCGGCGAGGCGATCGCGGCCCAGACCGCCGAGGAGATGGCCCAGAGCCTGATCGGGCAGGCGGAGGGGGCGGTCGCGGTCGTCGCCGCCCCCGTCGCCCGCGGCAGGAAGGGCGGCTACCGCAAGGAGCTCGCGGCGGCGCGGGCGCTCGGCCTGCAGCGCGCGCGGATCGACGGGCGGGCCGCGAACCTGGCCGAGCCCGTGCGGCTCGACGCCCACCGAGGTCACCGCATCGACGTGCTGGTCGACCGGCTCGCCCTCCGGCGCGGCGCCGAGGAGCGCCTGCGAGCGAGCCTCGACAAGGCCCTCGAGCTGGCGGCCGGCATCGTGCTCGTCTCGGTCGAGGGCCGGGGCGAGCGGCTGCTCAGCCGCGACCTCGCCTGCGCCCGCTGTGACGTGTCGGTGCCCGAGCTGAGCCCGAGGGCCTTCTCCTTCAACAGCGCGCAGGGCGCCTGCCCGAGCTGCGACGGTCTCGGCCAACGCTGGGTCGTCGACGCCGATCGGGTGATCCCGGACGGTTCGAAGAGCATCCTCGAGGGCGCGATCCGGCCCTGGCACCGCCACGGTCCGCGCCTCCTGCGCGAGGCGCTCGTCGAGGTGGCCGAACGGCACGGATTCTCCCTCGAGCAGCCGGTCGCTCAGCTCAGCCCCGAGGCGCGCGAGGTCCTGCTCTACGGAGACGACGCCGGCTTCCTGGGCGTCGTGCCCTACCTGCGGGGCCGCGTCGAGACCCTGCTCCGCCTGGATCCTTCTCCGGACGACGAGGAGTCGGCCGATGGGGGCGAGGCCTTCGACGACCTGCGGCCCTATCTGAGCGAGGAGGCCTGCCGCGCCTGTCGCGGAACGCGGCTACGCCCCGAGAGCCTGGCGGTGCGGCTGGGCGGCCTCTCGGTCGCGGATATCGTGCGGCTGCCGCTCGCGGGGGCCCGCGACGCCCTCGCCGGTCTCGAATTCGGCGAGCGCGAGCGTCGGGTGGGCGAGCGCGTGATCAGCGAGATCCTCTCGCGGCTCGACGTCCTGCTGGCGCTGGGCCTGGGCTACCTGACCCTCGATCGGGCGACCACGACCCTGTCCGGGGGCGAGGCTCATCGGCTGCGGCTCGCCACCCAGATCGGTGCGCGCATGCAGGGTCTGCTCTACGTGCTCGACGAGCCCTCGGTCGGCCTGCACCAACGCGACAACGCGCGTCTGATCGACACCCTGCAAAGCATCCGCGACGCGGGCAACACGGTCGTGGTCGTCGAGCACGACGACGAGACGATCCGCGCCGCGGACTGGGTGATCGACCTGGGCGAGGGCGCCGGTGCCGCCGGGGGCCGGCTGATGTACGCAGGGACCGCCGGCCGCCATCGATGGCAGCCTCACCGGGCGCTACCTGAGAGGCGAGATGCGCGTGCCGCTGCCCGAAAGCCGCCGCCCGGCCAAAGGCTGGCTGCACGTGCGCGGCGCCCGCGCCCACAACCTGCACGACGTGGACGTCGCGATCCCGCTCGGGATGCCTGACCGCCGTCACGGGCGTGTCCGGGTCGGGCAAGTCGACCCTGGTCGAGGACGTGCTCCACCGGGCGCTCGCCCGCAGGCTCTACCGCGCCACCCCGGAGCCGGGCCGCCACCGCGCGATCGAGGGGGCCGAAGGCGATCGACAAGGTGATCGCGATCGACCAGAGCCCGATCGGCCGCACGCCACGCTAGCAATCCGGCCACGTACACCGGCGCCTTCGCGTTCGTCCGCGAGCTGTTCAGCCTGGTACCCGAGGCTCGCGCCCGCGGCTTACACGCCCGGGCGCTTCTCCTTCAACGTCAAGGGCGGCCGGTGCGAGGCGTGCCAGGGCGACGGCGTGCGCCGGGTGGCGATGCACTTCCTGCCCGACGTCCTACGTGCGGTGCGAGGCGTGCCAGGGCCGACGCTACAACCGCGAGACGCTGGAGGTCCTCTACAAGGGACGAGTCGTCGCCGACGTGCTCGAGATGTGCGTGGACGCGGCGCACGGAGCGTCCTCGCGGCCACCCTCGGCTCAAGCGGATCCTCGGAACGCTCGCGGAGGTCGGGCCTCGGATATCTCCGGCTGGGCCAGAGCGCCACGACCCTCTCGGGGGGTGAGGCGCAGCGGGTGCAAGCCTCGCCCGCGAGCTCGGCCGGCGCGAGACCGGCCGCACGCTGTACATGCTCGACGAGCCGACGACGGGCCTCCACTTCGACGACGTGCGCCGGCTGCTCGAGGTCCTCGGACGGCTCGTCGACGCCGGCAACACCGTGGTCGTGATCGAGCACAACCTGGACGTCATCAAGAGCGCGGACTGGGTGATCGACCTCGGCCCGGAAGCCGGCGAACGCGGGGGACGCGTCGTGGCGGCCGGCACGCCGGAGCACGTGGCCCGCTCGCGCCGCAGCCACACCGCGCGGTACCTGCGTCCCATCCTGCGGGCGCTCGCGGCTGGAATGAGCTGCGCGGGACCAGACGCCCCCGCTGTGTCGTGCACACCACGACTCACGGACGGTACACGTGGCTCCGCAGGCACACCGCTGACCGTTCGGCCTCGCAACTTGTTGTCAATAAAGGACGACTGTAAGCCGCCCCCCTGGCACCATGCTTGCATAAGATCCCACAGGGTTCTCATCCGTTGCGAGTCCGAGCATCATGGGATACCGACGAACACTGCGAAGCGAGCAGTTGGCTGTACCGGCATAGGCCTCCATTCGGGTCGGCCCGTTCGGCTGCGTCTCGACCCGCCCCGGCCGGCAGCGGCATCCGCTTCGTCCGAGCCGATTGCGGGGTCACGATCCCGGCCAACCTCGCGCACATCGGCGCCCAGGACCACGCGACGACGCTCTTCAGCGACGGCGTCTCGGTGGGGACGGTCGAGCACCTGCTGGCGGCCTTGCTCGCCCTGGGTGTCGACGACGTCCTGGTCGAGGTCGATGGTCCCGAGGTTCCGATCCTCGACGGCAGCGCCGCCCCGTTCGTCATTCTCCTGCACGAGGCCGGCCTGCGCCCGCTCGCCGTGCCGCGCCTCCATCTGAAGGTGCTGGAGCCGGTGGAGGTCGTCCACGGCTCGAAGAGCGTCCGGCTCTCGCCGGCAGGTCGCTTCGAGGTCCGCTACACGATCGGCTTCGACCATCCGCTGCTCCGGCATCAGGCCTGCGCGACGCGCATCACCGCCCGCAGCTTCACCGAGACGATCGCTCCGGCGCGGACCTTCGGCTTCCTCCGCGAGGTGGAGCTGCTGCGCAAGAGCGGCCTGGCCCTCGGCGGCAGCCTCGAGAACGCGGTCGTGATCGGCGAGACGGGCGTCCTCAACAACAAGCTGCGCTTCGAGGACGAGTTCGTCCGGCACAAGATCCTGGACGCGGTCGGGGACCTCGCCCTGCTGGGCCGGCCGCTGCTGGGCCGCGTGGAAGCCGTCAAGGCCGGCCACGCGCTGCACGCGGCCGTCGCCCGCAAGCTGCTCGCGACACCCACGGCTTGGGCGCTCGTGCCCGGCGAGCTCGCCCCGGCCGAGGCGGCTCCCGTCGCCGCCTCGACTCTCCAACCGGTCCGGGCCTGACCGACGCTACCGCGCCGGCGGCTCGTCCACGGTCGCCTGGACCTTGATCTCGAGCAACGGCGTCCGGGGATCGTTCGAATTGACGAGCACCAGCTTCTCGACCCGGCCCGGGCGTCCAGGGGTGTAGAGCTGCACCTTGAGGGCCGTCGAGGCGCCCGGCGGCAGCCGCGTCGTCTGGAGCTCGGCGGCCGTGCAGCCGCAGCTGGTCCGGACCTTCCCGATCACGAGATCCTGATCCCCGACGTTGCGGAGGCGGAACTCCTTGCGCAGGCGCTGCTGCGGCAGCGCATGCCCGAAGTCGAAGCTGGCGGGCTCCACGCGGATCCGGGGCCCCTCGCCGGAGTCGGCGGCCACCGCGCCGCAGAGCAGCAGGGCCGCTGCCAGTGCGCCCAGCAGGCGCCTCATCGCGCGCTCCCGGCCGAGCGGCCGCGGCCCTTCTTCTTGGCGGTCAGCCGGCGAGCGTAGGCGTCGAGCATCTCGTTCTCGTACGTGTTGTAGTTCAGGAACAGGCTCTCGACCAGATAGCGTTTCCGGTCCTCCTCGCCCATCTGCGCCACCAGGGCGTCGATCTCGCGCATCATGTCCTCGAAGGAGCCCTTGAACTGCCGCTTGAGCGCCAGCTCGTGATAAAGAGCCTCCAGGATCGCGAGCAGGTCGCCGTCGAGAGGCACCTCGTGACCGGTCGAAAGGCGCAGCCGGTTCATCGCTCGTCCTGCCGCACCCCGAAACCGGCGAGCGCGTCCTCCTCCTCGCGGTGGAGCGGTACGATCTTGTGGACGCCGGTCATCGAGATCATGGTCTCGACCCGCGGCTGCAGCCCTGCCAGCCGTAGCGCTCCGCCCCGTTCCTGCAGCAGGCGGTGCACGTCCATCAGACAGCCGATCGACGCGCTGTCGAGGTAGCTCACTCCGGCCAGGTCGATCACGACCTTGCGGGCGCCGGCCTCGATCCGCTGGCGCACCTCGGAGAAGAAGGACGAGAGCACCGGATAGGTCAGCTTCGCCTCCTTCACGCGCACGATCGTCACGTCGCCCCGTTCGTCGAACGCGAGCTGCATCACCCCACCTCCCGCCTACGCGTGCGCACCAGCGCCGCCCGCCGAGACGGCTGCTGCGCACGCAGCAGCAAACGAGCGAGCTCTTCCCGGCCGCGATTGATCCGGCTCTTAACGGTGCCCTCGGGCAGGGCCAGGCGCACCGCCATCTCCTGGTAGCTCAGCCCCTGCAAGTCGCGCAGGATCACCGCCTCCCGCAGCTTGGCCGGAAGCAGCTCGAGCCCCCGGCGCACGAGGCTCCGGCGATCCTGGTCTTCGAGCGCCCGATAAGGATTCCCGAAGGCCGCCGGGGCCAGGTCGTAGGCGAGCGCGTCCTCGACCAGGACCTCCTTCTCGCGCTTGCTCGCCCGGTAGTGATCGATGCAGTAGTTGCGCGCGACGCTGGAGAGCCAGGTTCCGAAGTCCGCGTCACGGTTGAACTTGTCCAGGCTGCGGAACACCTTGAGAAAGATCTCCTGGGTGAGATCCTCCGCCTGGTCGTGCTTGCCGGTGAACTTGTAGGCGATATGGAACACCTTCCGCCGGAAGCGTACGACCGCCAGCTCCCACGCCGCATTGTCCTTCCGCAGGCATCGCTCGATGAGCTCCGCGTCGGAAAGGGAGGGCGTCCCGTCGTCCAAATGCTCGCTTCCCGCGACCCCGAGTCGAGGCCGCCGTCAAGAGACCCGATCATAGGTGCTCGGCGGCGCGTGGGTCAACGCGAGGCCGCGCAGCGCTCACTTCAGGATCGGCCGACCCGCGTCGGTCCAGGCCGTGTACCAGTAGCTGCCCGCGTCCTCCGCCGCGCGGGACAGCTCCTCGCGCACGATCGGACCGAGCCGGTGCGCCAGGTCCTCGAAGTAGATGTCCCCGTAGCCGGCCTTGCCGCGCTCGGCGAGCGCGTCCAGATAG
Source organism: uncultured Acidobacteriota bacterium (assembly GCA_963732935.1). Classification (GTDB taxonomy): domain Bacteria; phylum Acidobacteriota; class Vicinamibacteria; order Fen-336; family Fen-336; genus DATBSL01. The sequence continues at coordinate 708,031 of CAVTBK010000001.1, forward strand.
AGCTCGTTGTCGAGCCAGATGTAGCTCGCCTCGATGGCCGAGAAGACGTAGTCGTCGGGCTCGTCCAGGTAGCGCGCGGCATCCGGAGACAGCTTCAGCTTGCCTCCCAGGGCCTGCGGCAGCTTGTCCGTGATCCGCACGTAGAGGCCTCCCTGGCCCGCCTTCTGCCCGTCGAAGTCCTGGCTCAGGTTGACCGGGGTGCGCACATCCACCATCAGCCCGGCGATCAGATCGGACTCGCCGAGGATCCGCTGCTTGTCCTTCGCCTTCATGGCGTCGAGCAAGCGGCGGTAGGACTCCTGCACGAGCCAGGGCAGACGCCCGACGCCCTTCGCCTGCTCGCCGTACTTCGCCGTGAAGGCGGCCTCGCGATGGGGCATCTCGCGGAACGGGAACGGCTCCAGCCGGTCCGCCTGGAAGCGCCGCTCGGGGCTCCGTGCCGGGAACCCCGGCTCGGGTCCGAGCGCCGGCATCTCCGCGCGGTGCGCCTTGTAGAAGGACTTGAGAGGACCCGGCAGCGTGCCGATCGCTGCCTCGACCGTCTTGGCATAGGCGGGGTCGAAGACCCGCGGCCGCGTCTCCGGAGAAGCCGCCTGCGAGGCGGGCCCGCTCGCCGAGGGGACGTCCTGTGCCTGCACCGCCGCCACCACCAGCAGCGGCGCAACGCACGTGATCCAGCGAAAGGCGCTGCGTCCCGGCATCTTGTCTCGCTCCTTCTTCTTGTGCCCCGCTCAGGCCCGCGCCACGGTCAGCAGCCGGACCTCCCGCGCCGCCCCGCTCGTCAGTGCCTCCCGGCAAGCGAGCACGGTGGCGCCCGTCGTCGTCACGTCGTCGACCAGGGTCACGAGCCGTCCCGCGACCCGCGCCCGGCGCCGGACCCCAAAGGCCCCGCTCACGTTCCTCCGTCTCTCGACCGCGGTCAAGCCCGCCTGGGGCGCCGTCTCACGGCGCCTCACCAGCGCGTCCGCACAGACCGGCCGGGTCAGGGCACGGCCGAGCGCCGCGGCGACCAGCGCGGACTGATTGAAGCCCCGCTGCCGCAGCCGTCGCGGGTGGAGAGGCACCGGGACGAGAACGTCGCTCGTCTCGAGCAGACGCCGCACGGAGTCGTCCTCGAGCAGCAGCGCCGCCAGGCGTCCCGCCGCGCCCCGCCGCCCGGAGTACTTGAGCTCCTGCAGGACGAGCCGCAGCACACCCTGGTACGGGCCCAGGCTCGCTCCCGCGGCGAACGGCACCGTTTCGCCCGAGCAACCGGCGCAGGCGGACTGCTCCGGCAGCAGCGGCAGACCGCAGCGGCAGCTGACCGTGCGCCAGCGCGTGATCGCGCTCCAGCAACCCTCGCAGACCGGACCGCCCGCGGCGCGCGCCAGCAGCCGCCCGCAGGAGGGGCAACTGGAGGGGAAGACCACGGCCAGCACGGGACCGACGAGACCCCGCGCGGCTTCAGCGGCGCGCGTCCAGCTCAGCACACGCGCCACCCGCGATCCACCCGCTGGCACTTCTGCGCTCGCCCGCAGGGCATGGCCTCCCTCCCCCCGGTCGCTAGAGCTGACCCGACTCCTGCTTCTGCTGGCAGGAGAGGCACAGCCGCGCCCAAGGCACAGCCTCCAGGCGCTTCAGGTTCATCTCCTCCTCGCACGAGACGCAAACCCCGAAGCGGCGTCCCTCGACTCGGGCGAGCGCCTCGTCGAGCATCTGCAACAGCACGCGCTCGGTGTTCGAGAGGCTGAAGAGGAACTCCTTCGTGTAGGAGTTGGCGGCTTTGTCCGCGATGTCCTGAGTCGCCTCGCCGTCCGCCTCCATGCCATAGCTCTTGTTCTTGTTGTAGGCGGCCAGGATCTCCTGCTTCTTCTGCAGCAAACGTTCCCGGAACGCCTTCAGCTTCCTCTGATCCATATCGAGTGCGTCCTTCCCCAGGGGCGCCCTAAGCCACGCCGAACCGGCGCCTCTTCTCCCAAAGCGCCTTGCGCGAGATCCCCAGCACCGCCGCCGCGCGCGTCTGACTGCCGCCGACGGAATCGAGCACGTAGCGGATATAGGCGAGCTCCACGTCCGCGAGCGTCGGCCGACGTTCGCGGCCGACCCAGAGCGTCGAGGGCTGCTCGAGCAGCTGCGGTGGCAGCGCCGCCGGCGGAACCAGCCCCTCGGCTGTCAGCAAGGCCGCCCGCTCGACCACGGCGCGCAGCTCGCGCACGTTGCCGGGCCAGGAATAGCCTCGCAGCAACTCGGTTGCCTCGCCCGCGAACCCGCGGGCCCGCGTCACGCCCGCCTCTCGCTCACGTCCCAGGAACGCGAGTGCAAGCGGCAGTATGTCCTCCCGTCGCTCGCGAAGGGGCGTGAGCCTGAGCGGAACCACGTTCAGCCGATGGAACAGGTCCTCACGGAAACGCCCCTCTCGCACCGCCAAGGCCAGGTCGACGTTCGACGAGGCCAGGTAGCGCACGTCAACCTCGATGGCGCGCGTGCCTCCGAGCCGCTCGAAGCTCCGCTCGTCCAGAACCCGCAGCAGCTTGCCCTGCAGGGCCACGGTGAGGTCCTGGATCTGGTCGAAGTAGAGAGTGCCGCCGGCGGCCATCTCGATCTTGCCGAGTTTGGCCTCGCGCGCGTCGGTGAAGGCTCCGCGCTCGTGACCGAACAGCTCCGACTCGAGCAGCTCGGCCGGGATCGACGGGCAGTGGACCTTCAGGAACGGCTGCTCGCGGCGGTTGCCGCCGTAGTGGAGCCAGTAGGCGACCAGGTCCTTTCCGGTCCCGCTCTCGCCCTCGAGCAGCACCGGGCTGCGGGCATCGGCGAGGCGCGTCACCAGGACCAGCAGCTCGCGCATGGCGGCCGACTCGGCCACGACCCCGCCGAGGCTCGCCAGGCCGGCGCTCACCCGGAGATCTCCATGCGCGCCGCGCCCCCCCAGAGGCGCTCGAGATCGTAGAAGTCCCGCGTGCGCGCAGTGAAGACGTGCACCACGAAGCTCACGTAGTCGAGCAGGATCCACTCGCCCCGCGGGTAGCCTTCGACGTGCGCGGGGCGCGCGCCCTGGGCACGGAGCGCCTCGAGCACGGCATCCGCGATCGCGACCAGCTGGCGCTGGTTGCCGCCCGACAGCAGCACGAAGAAGTCGGTGAAATCGGTCACCGGCCGCAGATCCAGAGCCACCGCGTCCTCGGCCTTCTTGGCGAGCGCCGCCTGTACCGCGAGCTCCACGTCGGCCGGGAGCTTCAACGGTAGAGCCCCCGCGCCCCGATGTACTCGGCGACCGCATCGGGGACCAGGTAGCGCACGCTCAGGCCGCGGCGCACCCGCTCGCGCACCGCCGTCGCCGAGACCTGGAGAGCGGGTCCGGCCACGCGCAGGACGCCCCGCGCGCGCGGGAAAGGAGTCCTGAGCTCGGCGGCGCGCTCGCCCGGTCGCTCCGCCACCGCGACCTCGATCAGGGAGAACAGGCGTTCGGGCTCGCGCCAGGCCCGCATCTCCGGCCAGGTGTCGGCGCCCACCAGGAGCACGAAGGAGTCGTCCGGACGCTCGCGCAGCAGCGCCGCGACGGTGTCGACCGTGTAGCTCGGTCCCTCACGACGCAGCTCCGTGTCCCAGGCCGCGAACGCCGCGTTCGACCCGGTCGCGAGCCGCGTCATCGCCAGTCGATGCTCGGCGGCGGAGGCGCTCGACCGATGCGGCGGCACGGCGCAGGGCAGGAAGGCCACCTGGTCGAGCGCGAGCGCTTCACGGGCGCTCTCCGCGGCGCGCAAGTGGCCGAGGTGCACGGGATCGAATGTACCGCCGAACAGCCCGATCCTCATGCCGGGTCCTCCTGCGGCAGCTCGCCAAGGGCGTGGGCCACGATCGCGAGCAGCCTCCGCTTGAGCGCCGTCAGCCCCTCACCCGTCACCGCGGAGATGGGGACCAGCTCCAGCCCCTCGCGTCGCGCCTCCGCCTCGAGCGCCGGCAGCGGGTCCTGCGGCCCGAGCGCGTCGCGTTTCGAGGCGGCGACCAGCTGCGGCAGCTCGAGCAGCGCCGGAGCGAAGCGGCGCACCTCCTCCAGGACCAGCCGCAGATCCAGCACCGGATCACGCCCACTGCTGCCCGAGGCGTCCACGACGTGGAGCAGCGCGCGCGTCCGCTCGACGTGCCGCAGGAAGCGCAGGCCCAGACCCGCCCCCGCGTGGGCGCCCTCGATGATGCCCGGGATGTCGGCGGCCACGAACGTCCGCCCGTCCTGCTCGACCACACCCAGCACCGGCGTGAGGGTCGTGAACGGGTAGTCTGCGACCCGCGGCCGCGCCTCCGAGATGCGCGAGAGCAGCGTCGACTTCCCGGCATTCGGCAGGCCCAGCAGGCCGACGTCGGCGATGAGACGCAGATCGAGGCGCAGCCAGCGCTCTTCGCCCTTCTGTCCCGGCTCGGCCTCGCGCGGCGCCCGATTGCGGTTCGACAGGAAGGAGCGGTTGCCGCGCCCCCCGCGCCCCCCCCGCGCCACCAGCAGCCGGTCGCCGTCGCGCAGCAACTCCCCCACGGCCTCGCCGGTCAGATCGTCCTTCGCCGACGTGCCGGGCGGCACGCTCACGACCAGGCTCTCGCCCTCGGCCCCGGTCCGGTTGCCCGGACCGCCGTGGCGGCCGCGCCCGGCGCGGAACTCGGTGTGGAAGCGCAACGGGAGGAGGGTGTTCTGATGGCTCACCGCCCGCAAGACGACGTCACCGCCATGCCCCCCGACGCCCCCGTCGGGACCGCCGCGCGGCACGTGCGCCTCGCGCCGGAAGCTGACGCACCCATTCCCGCCGTCGCCGCCCTTCACGAAGATCTTGACCTGGTCGACGAACATGGGCGCAGGGCCCACCAGGCGTGTGCCGCGCGGCGCTAGCTCGCCGCGGGCACCACGCTCACCAGCCGGCCCCTGGAGCCGTGGTCCTCGAAACGGACGAGGCCGTCGACCAGGGCGTAGAGGGAGTGATCCCTCGCCAGGCCCACGTTCCTGCCGGGCTTGAAGTGCGTCCCGTGCTGGCGAAGGATGATCGCGCCGCCACGCACCGACTGACCGCCGAAGGCCTTGACGCCGAGCCGCTGGGAGTTGCTGTCGCGTCCGTTGCGGCTCGAACCCTGGCCTTTCTTGTGCGCCATGTCGCTCGACTCCTGCTCAGGCCCGGACCGCGTCGATCCGGACGGCGGTGAAAGACTGGCGGTGCCCGCGCGTCCGCCGGAAGTGTTTACGTTTCTTGTACTTGAAGACGCGAATCTTGCCGTCCCGGCCCTGGGCGACGACGGTCCCGACGACCGACGCCCCGGCGATCAGAGGACTGCCTACGCGCGCCTCGCCCTCACCGGCGACGAGAAGCACGTCGTCGAGCACGATCGACGCGCCGACCTCACCCGGGAGCCGCTCGACGTGTACGACCTCGCCCGGGTTCACCCGGTATTGCTTGCCGCCCGACCTGATGATCGCGTACACCCTCAGTCTCCTTCGGCCACTAGTCCACGAAACCCCCATACTATACGGCTTTTCACGCTGGCGTCAATCAGGAGGGTCGTCCCTCACAGCCCGCCGCGCCGCCCTGGCCGCGCTCGAGAGCTATCGATCGACGTACACGGAGCCGCAGACGGCGCTCTCGGTGCAGGCCCGATAGGTCCCGTGCTCGATCGCGAGCACCTGGTAGGGGTTTTCCGGGTGGTGCTGGCAGCAGGGCGGCGCGATCAGGCTGCCGCCGCAGTACCTCTCGCCCCCACCTTTGTCGTCCAGACGCACCCAGGTCGGACCGGGTTTCCCTGTGTCTTTCGCGAGACCCACACGCCAGTTCTCGCACGCCACACGGTCCGGAGCGCCCTCAGGACGCACCGGGCACCACGAGCGCCCGTCCGTGAAGCCGATCTTCCGGCAGTAGACGACGTCCGGACCGACGAGCGGCGTCGAGTCGAGATTCCAGAAATCGCGCTGCTTGAAGTGCGCCTTCACGTTCAGGCGTGAGATCCGTGGCGGATAGGGCCGCCCGCACCCGCTACCGGAGGGAGGTACGTCCGGGTCGGGCGTCGGCGTGGCGCTCGGCAGGGGAGTCGGTTCGGGCGTCGGGGTGCCCGGCGTCACCGGCGTGCTCGGGGCCGGCGAGCGCGAGTCGCACCCGACCGCGAGCGCGACGCCGAGCCAGCCCATGCCCACGATCAGCAGCGTCTGGCGCATCCGCGGTCCCTCCGTGTCCCCCGCAAGGCACGCCCCGAAAGAGGGGTGCCAGAACGACCGTGGCACGCGCTCTTTCAACCTGTCAAGCAGGCGAATCACAGACGGAGCGATCCCACCGCCTTCGCTGACCGGAGCGCGAGTGCTATCATTCGCGCCTTCGGGGGGGGGGAGGACTTCCGACGTGTGCGCATGGCCGCAACCGCTCCGTCGTCGTGGCGCCGCTGTCCTCCTGCTCCCGCTCGCGCTCGGCGCTGGATGCCAGCGCTCGCCGCATCCGCAGCGCCAGGTCGCGGCGACCGTCTTTCCGCTCTTCGACATCGCGCAGCGCGTCGCGGGCGACCGACTGGCAGTGCAGCTCATCCTCCCGCCCGGACTCGATCCGCACGACTACGAGCCGCGACCGCGCGACGTCGCCGGCCTTTCCGACGCCGCCCTGATCTTCGCCGTGGGGCTGGGCCTCGACCCCTGGGCCCACCGCCTGGCCCGCGCGGCGGGCGCCGGCGAGGCCCGCGTGTTCGAGATCGGCCCGCTCATGGATCCCATCCTGGCGCCGAGCGGGATCGTCCGTGCCGAGCCCCTGGTCGACGCCCACTTCTGGACCGATCCCGTGCGCGCGCTGCGCGCCGTGGACGTCACGGTCGAAGCGCTCTCCGGTCTCGACCCGGGCGGAGGCCCGTTCTACCGGGAGCGAGGCGAGGGCCTCCGGCGCTCGATCGAGGCGGTCCACCGCGAGATCAGCCGTGACGCGGCGACCTGGCGCCGGCACAAGATCGTCACCTTCCACGGCTCGCTCTTCTACTTCGCCGCCCGCTACGGCCTCCAGGTCGTGGGCGTCGTCCAGCCCCTTCCCGGCACGGAGCCGCCGCCGCAGCACGTGACGGCTCTCGCGGAGCTCTTCCGCGGTCCCGACCCGCCGGCGCTCTTCGTCGAGCCGCAGCTCGACGCCCAGCTCGCGCGCGCGATCGCCCGCGAGACGGGCGCGGCCGTATACGAAGTCGACCCCATGGGCGGCGCGCCGCGCGCCGCCAGCTACGAGGAGCTGCTGCGCGCGATCGCGCACGCGATGGACCAGGCGCTCCGGTGAGCGCGGCGCTGCAGCTCGAGCGGGTCGCGGTCGTCCTGGACGGCCGCAGCGTCCTCGACCAGGTCGGCTTCGAGGTCGCCCGCGGTGAGTTCTGCTGTCTGTGCGGTCCCAATGGTGGCGGCAAGACGACCCTGCTCAAGGCGATCCTGGGCCTCGTCCCGCTTGCCGCCGGGTCGATCGCCGTCCTGGGCGAGACACCCCGCAAGGCACGAGCCTCGGTCGGCTATCTGCCACAAGCGAAGGCCTTCAACCCGGGCTTCCCGTCTCGCCCGCTCGAGATGATCGTGGCCAACCACAGGGGCTCATGGCCGCTGCGGGTCTCGGCAGGGGAACGCGCCCTGGCGCGTGACGCCCTGGCGCGCGTCGGTGGCGAGCACCTGATCGAGGCGCCCTTGCGGGCGCTCTCGGGAGGCGAGCTGCAGCGTGTCTTCCTGGCCCGCGCCATCGTGAACGAGCCGCCGCTCCTCCTGCTCGACGAGCCGACGGCCGGCGTTGACGCCCGCGGGCGCGGCGAGTTCCTCGATCTGCTCGACCAGCTCGCCGCCCGAGAAGACATCGCCGTGGTGCTGGTCACCCACAGCCCCGCCACCGCCCGGCGTCTGGCCGACCGCATCGTCTACGTGGACCGCAGCGTCCGTGCCTGGGGCACACCGGAGGAGGTGCTCGAGCACGACTGGCAGCGCGGGGCCTTCACCGGCCGCGACCACGACGCCCCGACCGGGCTCCTCTGCGAGGAGGAGTGATGAGCGAGCTGCTCGACGCCCTCCTCTCGCCGCTCAGCCAGGGGTTCGTGCGCCGGGCGCTCGCCGCCGGCGTCGCGCTCTCGGTCGCGGGGGCCCTTCTCGGCGTCTTCATCGTGCAGCGTGGGCTGGGCTTGCTCTCGGACGGCCTCGCGCACGCGACCTTCGGCGGCCTCGCCCTCGGCTTGCTGTTGGGCACGACCGCGGACGGGGCGACGGCGGTGGCCCTGCCGTTCACCGTCGCGATCGCCCTCGGGATCCAGTACGTGAGGCGCCACACCCGTCTCGGCGGCGAGGTTGCCACCGGGGTCTTCTTCGCGGTGTCCTTCGCGGCCGGCATCCTCTTCCTGGGTCTGCGCTCGACGCAGGCCGCGCCGGTCAACGTCGAGGCGCTGCTCTTCGGGAGCCTGCTCGCCGTCTCCCCCGAGGCGCTCGCCGGGATCACGGCGCTGACCCTGGTCGTCTTCGTCGCGCTCGCCTGGCTCGGCCCGCGCCTCGCTTACGCGACCTTCGACCCCGAGCTGGCGAGCCTGTCGGGGGTACCCGTGGCGGCGCTCGAGTACGTCCTGCTCGCGCTGACGGCCGTGGTAGTGGTGGTGGGCGTCAAGACAGTCGGTGTCGTGCTGGTCTCGGCCTTCGTCGTGGTCCCCGCCGCGACCGCCAACCTGCTCGGTCGCTCGCCGGCCGGAATCACCCTGCTCGCGGTCCTGATCGGGGTCGGGGGCACGGCGTTCGGCCTCTTCGCCTCCTATCATCTGAACGTGGCGACCGGCGCGACCATCATCCTCACCCTGGGAGCTGGATTCTTCCTCGCCCTCCTCCTGCGGCGCAGGTGAGCGCGGACGGCCCCCCCGGACGACCCGGCGCAGAGCCGCCAGTCGCCGGTTTGGCGGCTGTGCTCGATCGGCTGGCGCTCGAGCCCTCGCCAGCGGCGCCCTGTCCGTACCTGCCGGGTCTCGAGTCGCGGCTCGTGGCCGTGCGGCCGCAGCGGCTTCCGGCTCCGCTCTACCACGCGTTCATGGACCTCAACTTCCGCCGTCTGGGAGATGTCGTCTACCGCCCGGCCTGCGCCAGCTGCCGCGAATGCCGCCAGCTGCGGGTCCGCGTGCGCGACTTCCGCCCCGACCGTGCGCAGAAGCGGTGCGCTCGGCGGAACGCGGACGTCAGCATCGAGACCGGGATACCCGAAGCGACACCCGAGAAGCACGAGGTGTACCGACGCTACCTCGAAGAGCGGCACGACGGCCAGATGAGCGGCTCCTGGCAGGAGTTCGTCGAGTTCGTCAACGCCGGCTCGCCCTTCACGCGGGAGGTGGCCTTCCGCGTCGAGGGACGCCTGCTGGGGGCCGGGATCTTCGACGTCACCCCGCTCGCTCTCTCGGCCGTCTACTTCTACTTCGATCCCGAGCTCGGCAGGTACTCGCCCGGGGTCCTGAACGTGCTCTGGCTGCTCGAGGAGTGCCGGCGCCTCGGCGCCCGCTGGCTCTATCTCGGATACTACGTCGCCGGCTGCGGCCCGATGTCCTACAAGAAGGCCTTCCGGCCCTGCGAGATCCTCGGCGACGACGGCCGCTGGCGGTAGAATCCGGAGCACATGGTCTTGCACGCCGAACCCGCTCGCCCGCGCGACCTTTCGGCCGCCCTCGATCTCCTGCGGCGGTCGGAGCTGGCGCAGCACGACGTCGCCGAGCGGTGGGGCCACTACTTCGTCGTTCGAGAAGACGACGGGCGGGTGGTCGCTGTCGCCGGTCTGGAGGTCCACGGCGAGCACGGCCTGCTGCGAAGCGTCGCGGTGGATCCCGACTACCGAGGCCAGGGTCTGGCCGCACTGCTGGTGACGGCGGCGCTCGAACGCGCGCGGCTTCTCGAGCTGCACGAGGTCTACCTCCTCACTACCACCGCCCGCGACTACTTCGCCCGCCACGGCTTCACCGTGCGCCAGCGCGAGCAGGCCCCGAGCGCGATCCGCGAGTCATGGGAATTCCGCAGCGGCTGCCCGGCGACAGCCGCCGTCATGAGCCGCCCGGTCGCCTGAGTCGCCGCCCGCTCCGCGTCAGGCGCCGGGGCGTCGGAGGTGCGAGGATGAAGACGAGGGTCGACGGAACGGAGATCAAGTACGACGTCCGTGGCTCCGGACCGGTCCTGCTGCTGCTCCACGCCTTTCCGCTGGGCCTGTCCATGTGGGACCCGCAGGTCGAGGCCCTTTCCGCCAGCCATCGCGTCGCGCGTTTCGACGCACGCGGCTTCGGGGGCAGCGCTCTCGGCAGCGAGCCCTTCAGCATGGCGAGGATCGCGGACGACGCGGCGGGAGTCCTCGACGCGCTCGCCGCCGACAAAGCGGTCGTCGTCGGCTGCTCGATGGGAGGCTATGCGGCCCTCGCCTTCGCGCGCCGTCATCCGAGGCGCCTCAACGGGCTGGTGCTGCAGGACACCCGCGCCGGGGCCGACAGCGAGGAGGCCAAGGCCACCCGGGCGACGCTCGCCGCCCGCGTCCTGGCAGAAGGCGCGGAGGCCGCGGTCCAGGCGCTCCTGCCGGGCCTGCTCGGCGCGACCTCGCAGCGCTCGCGACCCGCGCTCGTCGAGCTGGTGCGCGAGCGCATACTTGCCGCGCCCCGGCAGGCACTGGCGGCCGCGCTCCATGGGCTGGCCGCGCGCGACGATTCGCGTGGGCTCCTCCCGGCGATCCAGGTACCGACGCTGGTCCTGGTCGGCGAGGAAGACCGCCTGACACCCCCGGCCGAGGCGGAGCTGATCGCCTCCGCGATCCCCGAGGCGCGGCTCGAGACCATTCCCCAAGCCGGCCACCTCGCCAACCTGGAGAACCCCGAGGCCGTGAACGACGCCCTCGCGCGCTTCCTCGCCGCCCCGCCCGCGTGATCCAAGCGCGTCGCCTCGCCCGGCTGGTGCCGGCCGTTCTCATCACGGCCCTGGGATGCGACCCGAGCCTCCGCGAGCTCGAGCAGCGCCGGACGACCCTCGCCCGTGAGACGAGCGGCCTGCGCCAGCTCGCCGGGAGGCTGGCCCGTGGCGAGCCGATCGTGGCCCACGGGCAGGTGGTCGTGGCCGTAGACGAAGCGCTGGTGCGCTCCTTGCTCTCGGCCCAGCTGCCTCTCGAGCTGGCGGTCGAGGGCTACGACGTGCGTCTCACCGCGGCGGAGGTCCGCTTCCACGGAGCCGCCGTCTTCCAGCTGCACGGAGAGCTGCACCTGCGGGATCAGCCGGCGCTCGCGGCGACCCTCAGCGCACGGTGTGCCCTCGAGCAGGTCGCGATCGACGCCCGCAACGGCCTGCTCCGTGCCCGCCTGGCGGTCGACGAGGTCACGATCGAGGAGGCCTCCGGCCTCGAGACCCTGCTGAACGCGAGCGCTCTCGACCAGCTCGCGCTCGCGATCCGTTCCCAGCTCGCGACGCTGCTGCCTCCGCTCGAGATCCCCGTTACAGTTCGCCAGAGGATCGTCCTCCCGGCGCTCGCGACGGGACCGCTCCGGATCCACGGAGGCACGCTGCCCCTGCGGGCCGCCGTATCGCGCGTGGTGGCCGGCCGGGGAACCCTCTGGATCGGCGTACGCGTCGAGCCCGGAGAGGTCGTCCGAGTCGAGGCGTCCCCCGCTCCCGACCGCGCCTCGACTGGCGGGTCGCCGGAAGCCAAGGCAGCGGACCGGTGAGCACCCGCCGCCTCCTGGCGGGCCTCGCGTTCGCCGCCGTCGCTGCGGTACCTGCCACCCGGGGGCTCGGGGCCTGGCGCGCGAGGGCCCTGCGCGCCGACATTCACGCGCTCGAGGCGGAACGCGACGAGCTGCGCCGCCGGGTCGACACGCGCATGGAGGCGGACCCGCGGCTGCGAGGGATGCCCGACTCTCCGCTGAGGGTCGGCGTCCCGACCTCGCTGCTGCGCGAGGTCCTCGAGCGGACCGCGAGCGGCGTCCTCGACCAGGTGCGGCTCGAGCTCGCCGACCTTCACATTCGACAGCGGGGGGAGGTCCGCAAGCTGGTCAGCGTGGGCAGCTATGATCTCGACGTCACGATCGACAGCCTGGTGGCGAGGCTTCGCGCGGGGAAACCCGCGCTGCGTTTCGGGGAAGACGAGGTAGCGGTCGCCCTGCCGGTGACGATCGAGTCGGGGGCAGGCCGGGCCACGCTTCACTTCGTCTGGAAGGGAAAGAACGTCTCGGGCGCCCTGTGTGGCGACCTGGACGTCCGCCAGGTGGTGGCCGGACGCGTGCCTCCCCAGCAGCACCTGCTGCGCGGTGCCCTCCTCCTGCGGGCGACCTCGGACCGCATCGTCGCGACACCGCGCTTTCCGCCCACGGCGCTGAAGCTCCCGATCGAGCCCTCGCCCGAGTCGTGGCGGGCGGTCACCCGCATTCTCGCGCGCAAGAAGGGCGCCTGCGGCTTCGTCCTCGACGCGCTGGACGTCCCCGCGCTGCTCCGGGGCACCTTGCGCAGAGGCATCACCGTGCACCTGCCTACGGAGAAGGTCCCAGCCCTCAGCCTCCCGATCGGGATCGAGCCGACCCTCGACCTGGCCGGCCGTCCGCTCACCTTGGCGATCCACATCGACCAGCTCGCGATCACACGGCGCGACCTCTGGTTGGGGGCCTCGGCATCACTCCGCCCCGAGGCCGCTGCCTCCGTCTCCGCCACGGGCGTGAGCGATGGAGTGGGCCTCAGCGCCCGAACGACTCGATCCGCTCCCTGAGCCCCTCGGCATCCCGGCGCAGCTTCGCGAGCCCCTGCTGCGACTCCGCGAGCCGCCGCCGCTCGTCGCTCACGAAGCGGGCGTACGGCTCGACCGCGGCGCGCACGCGTGCCGTCCCGCGCTCCCGCTCGCTCGCGAAGCTCGCGGCGAGCGCCGCGCTCAAGGTCTCGCGCAGCCCGGCCGCCTTCCGCGCCAGCTCGCGACGCACGCGGCGCCGTCGCGCCGGCAGCACGAGCAGGCCCAGCACGACCAGGCTTCCTGCGGCGAGGAGCCCGCTCACGTCCATCACGGTCGTGCTGGCGAGCGCGGCGACGGCAGCCCCCAGCCCGAGCCCCGACACCTCGAGCAGCGCCGCGCCGGCGAGAGCCTCGCGTACGCTGGTGGCGAGGCGGCGGCCCTCGGCGGCGCCGTCGAACCCCTCCACCGTTCGCTGGGCCTCGCGCCCGACGGCCAGCAGCCGCTCGTCGCGGTCGTAGCGGAAACGGTCGTCGACCGCGTCGAACCGGCGGGCGACATGCGCCTGCTCTCGCGCGCGCAGGAGACGCATCACCTCCTGCCAGAGCGCCAGATCCTCGCCCACCAGCCAGTCGACCAGGGCCGATACGCGCCGCTCCACGTCCCGGGGCAGATCGGCGACGACCGAGAGCTCGAAATCCCGGCGCAGCCCCTCGCGGTCGAAGAGCCCCCGCAGCCGCACCAAGCGCAGACGCTGGTCGAAGAAGAGGTTTCCGCGCTTCTCGAAATCGAGCAACACCCTCTCGACGTCGCTAACCCGCAGGGCGAAATCGCGCGCCAGCCTTTCCGATTGCTCGGCCAGCAGCCGCTCGATGGTCGCGAGCGTCCGAACGTCCTCGTCGAGCAGCGCGAGACGCCCGGCCACCAGCCTCTCGAGCTGGCCGAGGACGTTCTGCGCGAGCCCGACCGGGTTCAGCAGCTTGAGGCGGAAGCGCTCCTGCTCGTCGAGACGCGCCGTCACCCGCGCCTCGAAGGCGGCGAGACCGGAGGCCGCCACGCCTGCTTCGTCGTGCTCCTGGCGCGCCCGCAGCGCCCGGCGCGCCGAAAGGGCGAACACGTCCGGAAGCTGGCCCAGGCCCTGCTGGGCCTGCGCGCGGACGAAGGCGAGCACGCGCTCGACGTCCCCCGGGCCCTCGAGCAGATCCGCCTTGTTGACGACCAGCACCAGCTTCTTGCCCCACTCACTGAGCGACGCCAGGAACGAGCGTTCCGTCTCGCTGAAGGGTCGGTCGGCCGAGCTGACGAACACCACCAGGTCGGCGCGGGGCACGAACTCGCGTGTCAGCGCCTCGTGCTCGCGGAGCACGGCGTTGGTGCCGGGGGTGTCGACGATCGTGATCGTGCGCAGGATCTCGACCGGTGCCGCGATCGTCTCGACGCCCTCGCCGGAGAGCTGTCGCGTCTCCAGCTCCCCGTGACGGAGGCGCGCGATCCGCGAGGTCGTGGGGGTCACGCCCTCCTCGAGCAGGGTTCGTCCCAGGAGCGCGTTGATGAAGACGCTCTTGCCCGCGTTGAACTCGCCGACCACCACCAGCAGGAAGCCCTCGTCGAGCTGCGCCGCCGAGTCGGCGAGCGCCCGTGCGAGCGCCGCCTCGGCGCCCAGCTCCTCGAGCCGGCGTTCGAGGGCTCCCAGGAGGCGCCGGGTCGCCGCGAGCAGGGCGAGCCGGGCTTCGTCGCGAAGAGGACCGATCACGCGGCCGAGCCCCCCGCTCGGAGCCGGGGAGAGAAGAAGCGGCGGCGACGCGTGGGCGAGTCTTCCATGGGGGTCCCGGCCGGCCTTCGCCGGCCCGCGCCAGCTTACCGCGGATCGCCTCGCTTCGGCGTCGAAGCGGCCAGTCCTGCGTCGAAGCCGCGAGTCCTCACGGCCCGAAAACGCGGCGCCCCCGGAGGCGGGGCGGGTATGATGAGGGGCGAACGCGACCGAACCGTTCCGCGCAGCCGTCTTGGAGGTGACCGTTGAGCGACTTCCACCAGCAGGGACCGGTGACCGCGATCCCGCGGCTGCTGGCGCGCGACACCGCCGTCATGGAGCGCCGGCTGGAGCGGCTCGTGCGGCGCACGCCGATCGCGCTCGTCCTGCCGATGATCCCGAGCGAGATGGACCGCCCGGCGCTGGCCGGGATCGTCGAGGAGCTGCGACAGGTGAGCTACCTGGACTGCCTGGTCGTCTCGCTCAACCACGCCTCGGCGGAGGACTACGATCGGGCGCTCGCCTTCTTCGAGCCCTATCACGGCCGCAAGGTGCTGCTCTGGAACGAATCTCCAGCGGTCGAGGCGGTGGTCGCGGAGATGGCCGCCGCCGGACTCTACACCGGCTATCCGGGCAAGGGCCGCGCCTGCTGGCTCGCCATCGGACACGTGCTCGCGGAGGAGCGCGCTGCCTACATCGCCTTCCAGGACGCCGACGTCTGCAACTTCTCGCGCTCGATGCTCTCCTACCTCGTGCTGCCCGCGCTCGAGCCCAGCATCGACTACGACTTCGTGAAGGCGTACTACGCCCGGGTCTCGGATCGTCTGCACGGCCGCGTCACGCGGTTGCTGCTGACGCCTCTGCTCGCCGCCTTCACGCGTCTCATCGGCCAGGATCCCTACATCCGCTACCTGTCGTCCTTCCGCTACGCGCTCTCCGGGGAGTTCGTGATGAAGGCGGACCTCGCCGAGCGGATGCGGCTGCCCTGCGACTGGGGGCTCGAGATCGTGACGCTCTTCGAGGCGCTGCGGCACCGCGCCCCGGTGAGCGTCGGGCAGGTCGAGATCGCCGATCGCTACGACCACAAACACCAGGACCTCTCGCCAGACGACCCGCAGAAAGGCCTGAATCGCATGGCGCGGGACGTGGTGAAGCACCTGCTGCGCACGCTCGCCGCCGCCGGGACCAACCTCTCGCCCGGCCTCCTGCTGAGCCTGCAGGCGGCCTTCCAGCGAGAGGCCGAGGATGCCGTCTCCGACAGCCACGCGGTGGCGACCGTGAACGGCTTGCAGTTCGACCGCCACGCCGAGGAGCGCAACGTCCAGGTCTTCATCGAGGCGGTACGCTCGGCGATCGAGGAGTTCCTCGACGATCCGCTCGGCCCGCCGCTGGTGCCGAACTGGGCTCGCATCTGGGCGGGGTTGCCGGACGCCGGCACACGGCTGCTCGAGGCGGTCGCGAGAGGGCGGGAGGCGCCGCCCGCGACCGGTTGTTGATGCCGCTCGTCGTCTTCACGGATCTCGACGGCACCCTGCTCGACGCCGAGACCTACTCGTACGAACCGGCGCGGCCCGCGCTCGAGGCGCTGCGGGGGAGCGGCCTCGCGCTCGTCCTGTGCAGCAGCAAAACCCGGTCCGAGATGGAGCCGCTCGCGGCGCAGCTCGGGCTCGAGCATCCGCTAGTGGTCGAGAACGGGGGCGCAATCGTCCTTCCGGCTCCCTCGCTCGACCCGGGCGGCGGCGAGAAGCGCGTCCTGACCCTGGGCTCGCCCCGCTCCCACCTGGTGGCGGCGCTGCCCGAGCTCGCGCGTTCGACCGGCCTCGAGCTGCGGCCCTTCTCGGCCATGAGTGCCGCCGAGGTGGCGAGCCTCACCGGCCTCGCGCTCGAGGACGCGAGGCGGGCGCAGGAGCGCGAGTTCGACGAGCCGTTCCTGGTCCTGGGCGTGGGGGGAGGCTCGCGGCGGGACGCCGGCGATCCGCCGAGTCCACGGGATCCGGCTCTCGACGCCCGCCTCGAGAGGGCCGCGCGCGACCTCGGGCTCCGCGTCGTGCACGGTGGCCGGCTGTACCACCTGACCGGCCCCAGCGACAAGGGCGCCGCGGTCCGTGCCGTGCTGCGCCTGCCACCCTACCGGCAGGCGGCCAGCGTCGCGCTCGGCGACGCGGCCAACGACCTGCCCATGTTGCGGGCGGTCGAGCGTGCCATCGTGATGCCGGGTCCCGCGGGCATCGATCCCGCCTTGTCGGCGGCGCTGCCGAAGGCGGAGCGGGCCCCCCTGCCGGGGCCCTCCGGCTGGAGCCGGGCCGTGCTGACGGTGCTCTCGGGCGGCACCCTGCCGCGGGTGGCGGCATGAGAGAATCGCTGCTCGAGGCGGCGACCCTCGCGCGCATCGAGGAGATCGGGCCCGCCGAGCTCGTGGTCGGCATACCGAGCTACGACAACGCGGCGACCATCGGACACGTCGTGCGCGCCGTCCTCGCCGGGCTCGCCAAGTACTTTCCGACCCGCCGCGCCGTGCTCGTCAACTCGGACGGGGGCTCGAAGGACGCGACCCGCGAGATCGTGGCGACCGCCGACGCCGGTTCACCGGCGGCGATCCTGGTCTCCCACCCGGTCGAGCCGCGGCACCGGATCGTCACCCCCTACCTGGGGGTGCCCGGCAAGGGCAGCGCGCTCAGGACCATCTTCGCGATCGCGGATCGACTGCAGGCGCGCGCCTGCGCGGTGGTCGACTCGGACCTGCGCAGCATCACGCCCGAGTGGATCGAGCTCCTGCTGGCGCCGATCGTCGCCCAGGACTTCGACTACGTGGCCCCCCTGTACCTCCGCCACAAGTACGACGGCACCATCACGAACTCGATCGTGTACCCGCTCACCCGGGCCCTCTACGGCCGCGAGGTGCGACAGCCGATCGGCGGGGAGTTCGGCTTCTCGGGGCGTCTCGCCGCGCACTACCTGGCCCAGCCGGTCTGGGACACGGACGTCGCGCGGTTCGGGATCGACATTTGGATGACCACGACGGCGCTCGCCGACGGCTTCCGGGTCTGTCAATCGTTCCTGGGAGCGAAGATCCACGATCCCAAGGACCCGGGAGCCGACCTCACCAGCATGCTGGTCCAGGTGGTCTCGTCCGTCTTCGACCTGATGGAGCGGTATCACGATCGCTGGGTGAAGGTCGCGGGCGCCCAGACGGTGCCGCTCTTCGGCTTCCCGCACGGTGTGGGTCTCGAGCCGGTGGCGGTGAACGTGTCGCGCATGCTCGGCATCTTTCGTCAGGGCGTCCGGGACCTGAGCGAGATCTGGGAGCTGGTGCTCGAGACGAACACCCGCGAGGCCCTGGCGACGCTGGCCGCCGCCCCGGACGCGCGCTTCCGCTTCCCCGATCCGCTCTGGGTCGGGGTCGTCTACGGCTTCGCCCTCGCCTGGCACCGCCGCGCCCTGCACCGCGACCAGCTGCTGCGCTCTCTCGTGCCCCTCTATCTGGGGCGCACCGCCTCGTTCGTTCTGGAGAACGCGGAAAGCGGGGCGGAGGAGGTCGAGGCGGCCATCCGCGGCTTGGCGGACGAGTTCGTCCGCCAGAAACCGTGGCTGCGCGAGCGCTGGCTCTAGGCGCTGGAGGAAGGAAGGTTCCTGCCATGCTGACTGAGGTGATGCGGACGACCTTCGCGGAGCTCGGGTCGCGGCTCCAGGCTCTCGCTCCCAACCTGCTGGCCGCGCTCCTGCTGCTGGCGATCGGCGCGGCCGTCGCCGGCGCGACGCGGATCGTCCTCGGCTTCCTGCTGCCGCGGCTCGGCATCGACCGCCTCGCCGAGCGGAGCGGCCTGCGCATGTTCACGAGCCGCGGCGGCGGCGGGCGCCCGATCTCGGGCGTCCTGGCGCTGGCGCTCGCCTGGCTGGTCATGACTGTCTTCGTGCTGCTCGCGGTGGCGGCGCTGGACGTGCGGGTGGCGATGGATTTCGTGAGCCGCGCCTTCGCCTGGCTGCCGCACCTGCTGGTCGCGATCCTGGTCTTGATCGCCGGCGGCCTGGTCGCGGGCTTCGTCCGGCGCAGCGTGCTGATCGCGGCGGTGAACGCGGGAATCGGCTCGGCCCGGCTCGCCGGAGCGGGCTCCTATGCCGCGATCCTGGTCCTGTTCGGGGCGATCGCGCTCGAGCAGATCGGGCTCGGCATTCGGGTGGTGGTGGTCGCCTTTGCGATCCTGTTCGGCGGCGTCGTCTTCGCCCTCGCCCTCGCCTTCGGGCTCGCCGGGCGCGAGATCGCGCGCGAGGCGCTCGCCGGCCTGCTGCGCCCGCGGGACCGCGGCGGCGACGACGGCCTGCGCCACATCTGACCGCCGCCGGGTCTCAGCCGGCGAGCAGCGCCAACACGCCGGCCGCCACGATCCCCCCGGCCACGACCAGGACCAGCCGCTTCAGCCGTGCGCTCGCGAGCGCCACGATCATCGCGCACTTGGTGAGCGTGTTGGCGAGCGCGGCGACCACGATCGCGCCGGCGGCGATTGTCGCGCTCGCCCCGGCATCCCGCGCCAGCGTCGCCATCGAGAGCGTGATCGCATCCACGTCGGTGAGGCCGGCCAGTGCCGCCACAAGGAAGTAGCCGTGACCCGGGAAGTAGCGGCGCGCCAGGGCCACCACCAGCAGCACGACGGCGAAGAGCAGGGCGAACTTCACGGCCGAGGTGAGGCTGAAGGGGTTCTTGAGAGCGATCGGTCCGGCGGGAGTGGGCGGGCGGTGGCGGGTGCGCCGGAGCAGGATCGCCACCCCGGCGAGGCTCACGGCGCTCATGGCCCCGAACGGCAAGAGCAGGGGAGCCACCAGCGGCGCGTGGACGAAGCCCGCCAGGAACACGACTCGCGCGTTCATGACGGTCCAGGCGATCAGCAGCCCCGCGCCGAGCGCGTCGTCGGTGCTTCCATCCTCGTCGCGGCTGCGCCGGGCGAAGGCGAGCGTGATGGCGGTCGAGGAGACCAGGCCGCCGGTGAGGCCCGTGAGCGCCGTGCCGCGCTCCGTTCCCAGGGCGCGGGTGGCGACGTAGCCGATCAGCGAGAGCGAGGCGATCAGGATGACCAGGAGCCAGAGAGACTGCGGGTGGATGGCGCCCCAGGGGTCGATCGCCCGCCTCGGCAGCAGGGGCAGGACGATGAAGGTCGCCGCCAGGAGCTTGACGCCGGCTGACACGTCCTCGGGCCCCAGCCTCGCCACCAGCCCGTGCATCGGCTCCTTGTAGGCGAGCACCGCCGAGACGGCGATCGCGAGCGCCAGCGCGACCTGAGGGTAGCCGGCCGTGCAGGCCCCGCCCAGCAGGCAGACGCCGATCGCCGCCGCCTCGGTGGTGAGCCCGATCGCGTTCGGCTTGACCCGGGACTGGGCCACGTAGCCGGCCACGGTCAGGGCGCCGACCGCGACCACCGCGGCCACGAAGAGCCAGGCGCTGCCCAGCGCCTGAGCCAGCCAGCTCGCGACCGCCCCCACCAGGGCGAACAGGATGAAGGTGCGGACGCCGCCGATGCCCACGTTGCCGGCGAGCGCCTTGCTGCGCTCGCGCTCGGCGCCGACCAGCGCCCCGACGATGAGCGCGGCGGTCAGGTTGGTGACGAGCGCGGGGTCGAGCGTGGGGGGCATACCGCCTCAGCGCGCGGCGAAGAGGAGACAGACGGGTCGCGACAGCTGGAGGCGGGCGCCGGTCGCCTTCGGCAGGCCGGTCGCCGGGTCGAGGCGAAACACCACGATCGAGTCCGAGTCCTGAAGGGCGACCAGCAGCCAGCGGCCGGAGGGGTCGATCGCGAAATGGCGGGGCGCCCGCCCACCGACGTCCAGGTGGCCGACCGCCGCGAGCCGGCCGTCCGTTCCGACCCGGAAGACGGCCAGGCTGTCGTGGCCATCCCCCGAGCCCCGGTTCGAGCCGTAGACGAACCGCCCGTCCGCCGAGACGGCGACCTCGGCCGCCTCGCGCGCTCCCTGGTATCCGCTCGGCAAGGTCGACACGGTCTGGAACCGCCGCAGAGTGCCCGCCGTGGCGTCGTAGGCGAACGCGGTCACGGTCGAGAGCATCTCGGAGATCACGTAGACATGGCGTGCCGAGGGGTCGAAGGCGAGGTGTCTGGGACCCGAGCCCGGCGCGAGCGCCGCCGTGCCGTGCGGCTCGAGCTGTCCCTTGGCCGCGTCGAAACGATCGACGAAGACCCGGTCGGCGCCGAGGTCGGGGGAGAGGGCGAAGCGCTGGTCGGGGTCGAGGTAGATGCCGTGGGCGTGAGGGGTCTTCTGGCGCTCGGCGTTGGGTCCCGAGCCCTCGTGCACGCGGAGGCAGGACGCGGCCGCGAGCCGTCCGTCCTTCCCGACCGGCAGCACGGCGACGGTGCCCGCCCCGTAGTTCGCGACCAGCAGGTTGCGGCCCGTGCGGTCCAGGCACAGGTGGCAGGGGGCATCGCCCCCCGAGGGACGCTGGTCGAGCAGGGTGAGATCCCCCGTCCGCGCGTCGATCGCGAAGGCGCTGACGGCACCCGTCTTCTGGCCCTGGAAGCGGTCCAGCTCGTTGACCGCATAGAGGAAGCGCCCGCTCGGATGCAGGGCGAGGAAGGAGGGGTTCTCGCTCTCGCCCGCGAGCACCGGCGCGGTGACGGCGCCCGTCCCGGGGTCGAGCGTGAACCGGTAGATGCCGCGGCTGCCGGCATCCGTGTAGGTGCCGACGTAGACGGTGGTGGCGCGCGGGGCGTCCGTATCGGCCCGGGAGGGCCAGGCCAGAGTGACGGAGAGGCCGAGGCCAGTGAGGCCGAGAGCGACGGCGAAGAGGCGTTTGACGCGGCGCATAGCGGGGAGATGGTGCGCTTGCGCCGGCGCCAGCGTCAACCGCCCCGAGCGGACGTTAGCCGCCTCGCTGGTCCCGCGCCGAGGGACGCCCTTCCAGCAACGGACGCTCCGCCTCCGGCGGGCCGTAGCCGGGAGGAGGCTCGGCCGGCGGGTGGGCGAGGAAGGCCGCCACGATCTCGTCCAGATAGGAACCGAGCGGTCGGTGGCGGAAACCCAGCTCGGCGCGCGCCCGCCCCGGGTCCAGGAACGACATCCAGCGACCGCTGAACGGCGACAGGGCCAGAGGATCGAGGCCCGCGGAGACGACGTCCGCCCAGGCGACCTCACACAAACGGGGCTTGGCGCCCAGGCGCTCCGCCAGGAGGAGCAGCAGCTCCCGCAGGGTCGGGGTCTCTTCCTGGGCGAGGTTGTAGGCCTGGCCGAAGGTCTCCTCGCGGCCGAGGATGGCCACGATCGCGCTCACCACCGAGCCCGAATACACGTGCCGCAGGGGGCGCTCGCCGCCGCCCGGCAGCAGGATCGGGCGCCCGTCGACCATCCGCCAGAGGTAGCGCTCGATGCGACGGAAATGGTCGCGCGGCCCGTTCACCATCGGGATCCGCAGGCGGG
Source organism: uncultured Acidobacteriota bacterium (assembly GCA_963732935.1). Classification (GTDB taxonomy): domain Bacteria; phylum Acidobacteriota; class Vicinamibacteria; order Fen-336; family Fen-336; genus DATBSL01. The sequence goes on from CAVTBK010000001.1 coordinate 729,835, forward strand.
TCGCAGGAAAGCGCGAGTCCGCCCAGGCGGCGACCAGCTCGTCCTCGAGCGCCCGCTTTCCCATCCCGTAGTCCCACTCGGCCTTGTCCGGTCGCTCCTTCGGCTCGGGCAGGAGCCTTCCTTCGTAGTCGCTCTCCCGCGCCGGCGTCGGGCAGTCCTGCCGCACCAGGTAGACCTGTCCTGAGCTGATCACGACGTAGTGGGCGACCTTGCCCGCGAGGATCTCCGCGGCCTGTCGCCCATCGCTTCCGGAGTAGGCGGCGAAGTCGACGGCGGCGTCGAACTCCCGCCCTGCCACGAGCGCCGCGAGGTCGCGCGTGCGGTCGCCTCGGAGCCGCCTCACCCGGGCGCCGAAGGCATCGGCGCTCCGCCCGCGGTTGAGCAGGGTGACCTCGTGTCCGCCGGCGAGCAGCCGCCACGCGAGCTCGTGGCCCACGAAGCGGGTGCCGCCGATGAGCAGGACCTTCATAGGCTAGGGGAGTCGCTCCGCCAGCACCTTGGCGGCCTGCTCGGCGCGGAACGCGCGCAGCTTCTGGCGCAGCTCGGGCCGCTGGTTGGCGAGGATCGCGACGGCGAGCAGGGCCGCGTTGGTGGCGCCGGCCTTGCCGATCGCGAGCGTCCCGACCGGGATGCCGCCGGGCATCTGCACGGTCGCGAGGAGAGCGTCGAGGCCCTTGAGGGCGCCGCCCTCCATCGGCACGCCCAGCACCGGCAGGACGCTGTGGGCCGCCACGGCGCCCGCCAGATGGGCCGCCATGCCGGCCCCTGCGATCAGGACCTCGATCCCCCGGCCCTCGGCCGCCTCGACGTAGGCCGCGGTCTCCGCGGGCGTCCGGTGGGCGGAGAGCACACGGCACTCGTGCGCGACACCGAACCGCGCCAGGGTCTCACTCGCCGCCTTCATCGTCTCCCAGTCGGACTTGCTGCCCAGCAGCACGCCCACCAGGGGCTGCTCGTCGCTCATGGCTCGCTCCTCGCCTTGCCCGCCCGTCGCCTCGGCGGCGACTTTGCCGTGCGTCCGCCCGCTGCCCGGCCACCGGTCCCGGCCGATCGCAGCTCCCTGGGCACGAAGCCCTGCTCGAGCCGCGCGTGGAGCCGCGGGCGCTTCTCCCGCAGCCAGGCCAGGAACTCCGACGGGTGGCGGAAGGTCAGCGTGCGCTGCGCGCTGTCGTTCACCTCGCAGGTGCGGCTGTCGAAGCCGCGGCAGATGTGTGGGCGATCGGCGTAGATCCGGCAGAGCAGGTCCTCGCCCAGATTGCGGCAGCGGGCCTCGAAGTGCACCGACCACTCGCCCTCGCCGTCCACGTAGACGTAGACGCCTTCGTGGTAGAGGTACCAGAGCACGTCGCTCGCGTAGCGCGGGCGGGTGGGCGCGTTGATGCCCACCCCGACGTAGGTGCAGCACTTGCCGCACTCGGTGCACTCGACGGCCCGCTCTTGGCCCAGGACGGGCAGGTTGATCCGGCTCACCTCGCGCTCCTTCGGACACGGGGTCTGTCTCTGACCCGCGCTGGCTGCGTTCCGCGCGCCGGCCACCCGCTCCCCAGGTGAATGGTAGCGTGAGCGCGGCCCGGATGACCCGGGCACTTGACCCGCTCGCCTCCACTGGCTCTAATACTCGGATCCCCCGTCTCCCAGAAGAGACAAGCCGTGGGCGGCATCGGGGCCGCTCGTGCGCTCGGGGCGCAAGCCAGGGGCCTGCCCGGCCGCCCTCGCGTCCGGTGCGCGGCCGGGCCAGGGAACATTGGAGAGCTGATGAAGCAGCGACGGGCCGCGATCACGGCGCTCGGGACCTACGTCCCCGAGCGGCTTCTGACCAACGCCGACCTCGAGAAGATGGTCGACACCTCGGACGAGTGGATCCGCACCCGGACCGGCATCCGCACCCGGCACATCGTCGAGCCCGGGACCCCGACCAGCGTCATCGCCGCCCGGGCGGCCGAGCAGGCCCTGCGTCGCCGCGGCATCGGCGCCGAGGAGCTCGACCTCGTGATCGTCGCGACGGTAACGCCCGACATGCCCTTCCCGGCCACCGCCGCCTTCGTCCAGGACCGGATCGGCGCCAGGAACGCCTGGGGCTTCGACGTCTCGGCGGCCTGCTCGGGCTTCGTCTACGCCCTCACCGTGGGCGCCCAGTTCGTGGCGAGCGGCACCCACCGCAAGGTGATGGTGATCGGCGCCGACGTGATGAGCGCGATCCTCGATTTCACGGATCGCACCACCTGCGTCCTCTTCGGCGACGGCGCCGGAGCGGTGCTGCTCGAGCCGCGCGAGGACGGCACCGGGATCGTGGACTTCCTGCACGAGATGGACGGCTCGGGGGCCTGCTACCTGAACATGCCGGGAGGCGGGAGCCTGCACCCGGCCAGCCACGACACGGTCGAGGCGAAGCTGCACACGATCAAGCAGCAGGGCGCGCACGTCTTCAAGTACGCGGTCCGCAAGTTCACGGACGTCAGCGAAAAGCTGCTCGCCCGCAACGGCATGGGCGGCCAGGACCTCGACCTCTTCGTGGCGCACCAGGCCAACATCCGGATCATCGAGGCGGCCCAGCACCGGCTGGGACTGCCCGAGGGGAAGGTCGTCAAGAACATCCACGAGTACGGGAACACGACGGCCGCCACCATCCCGCTCGCCTTCGCCACGGCGCTCGACGAAAAGCGCCTGGCCGCGGGCGACAGCGTGCTGCTCGCCGCCGTCGGGGCCGGCTTCACGGTCGGCGCCGTCTTGATGCGCTGGTCGGGTGTCGCCTGGGACTGAAGCCCGGCAGCTCCCGACCGGGCCGGCGGGACGTTCCCGAGCCTAGATGTCGCCTTCGACGAACTCGTGCTCGGGCATGCGCACGCTGAGGACGGGACACGGCGCCCGTCGCACGACCCTTTCCGTGGTCGAGCCGAACAGGGCCTGATCGAGCATCCCTTTGCCGTGCGTGCCCAGGACGATCACGTCGATCTCGTTCTCGGTCGCGAGACGGATGATCTCCGCGGAGGGCTTGCCCTGCCGGACCTCCTCCCGCACCGAGATCCCGTGTCCGCGGGCCTCCTCCCCGAGCTTGGCGAGCTCCGTCTTCGCGTAGCCCGAGATCTCCTGGAACACCTCGGCCATGGGCACCGGGAACAGGTCGCTCGCGTAGCCGACGGTGAGGTTCTCGACCACGTGCAGCAGGACCAGCTCGGCCCCGTACTCCTTGGCGAACGACAGGCCGTACCTGAGGGCCTGGCGCGCGCTGTCGGAGAAGTCGGTGGGGACCAGCACCTTCTTCAGCTTGATCACGTCGCACCTCCGGAGAGCCCGTCGCCGCCTGCCGGATTCTAGTATGCTTTCCCTGGGAGCTTCCCTGAAAGGCCCGGCTTGAGAGCATGAGACGCGAGACACTCGTCTTCACCCTGGCCGGCGTCGTTTTCGGCTTCGTGCTCGGCTACATGGCGGCGAGCTGGGACCCGATGCCGCGCCCGGCGCTCGTGGCGGGGAACCCCGCCGCCGCCGGGTCGACCGCCGCCGGGTCGAGCGCCCCCACGGCCCAGCCCGCGAGCCAACCGTCGCCGCTCGATCCGGACGAGGTGCGGGCCATGGAGTCGCTGGCCGCGCGCCAGCCGCAGGACGCCGCCGTCCGGGTCGAGCTGGGGAACCTCTACATGGACCACCAGCGCTGGGACGAGGCGATCCGCTGGTACCGCGAGGCGCTGGCGGTCGCGCCGGACCAGCCGGACGTCGCCACCGACATGGGGGCCTGCTACGTCCATTCCGGCCGTCCGGCGGAGGGACTCGAGGAGTTCGACCGGGTCCTGGCGAAGGACCCCGACCATCGCAACGCCCGCTTCAACCGTGGCGTGGCGCTGCTCGAGCTGGGCCGCCCGCTCGAGGCGGCGGACGCCTGGGAGGAGCTGCTCCGTCGCTTCCCCGGCGATTCGCAGCTGCAGCGCCTGCGCGAGCGCATCCAGGAGATCCGCGCGACCGCGGCCAGCACGGCGAAGGCGCGCTGATGCGCGCGCTCGTCTTCATCGTGGAGCTGCTGTTCTGGCTTCTGGTCGTGCGCCTGGTGCTGCGCCTCTTCGCGGGCGCCTTCGCGGGGTCGGGATCCCGGCCCCGTCCCGCGCGCCCCCGGCCCCCGCGTGCGATCGAGGACCTGGTCCAGGATCCGGTCTGCCATACCTACGTTCCGCGCTCGCGGGCGGTCTCGGCGCGCCTGGCCGGTCGCGAAGAGTACTTCTGCTCCGCGACCTGCCGGGACAAGGCGATCGCCGCCGTCGCGCGCGCCTCCTGAGGGACAAGAGCGGCCCATGGGCCCGAGCGTGCGCACCATCCTGCACCTGGACATGGACGCCTTCTTCGCGGCCGTCGAGCAACGCGACCGGCCGCAGCTGCGCGGCCAGCCGGTGATCATCGGGGCCGACCCGAAGGGTGGTCGGGGCCGCGGTGTCGTCTCGACCGCCTCCTACGAGGCCCGCCGCTTCGGCGTCGGCAGCGCGATGCCGATCTCCCAGGCCTACCGCCGCTGCCCGCAGGGGGTCTACCTCGCCCCCGACATGGAGAAGTACGCGCGCGAGTCCGAGCAGATCATGGAGCTGCTCGGTCGCGTCAGCGACCTGGTCGAGCCCGTCTCGATCGACGAGGCCTTCCTCGACGTGACGGCCAGCGCACGCGCCTTCGGCGACGGCGAGGCGATCGCGCGCCGGCTGAAGGAGGAGATCCGTCGCGAGCGCCGGCTGACCGCTTCGGTCGGGGTGGCTGGCTCCAAGCTGGTCGCGAAGATCGCCTCCGACATGCGGAAGCCCGACGGCCTCGTGGTCGTCGGCCCTGGCAGCGAGGCGTCCTTTCTGGCGCCATTGCCGATCCGGCGGCTCTGGGGAGTGGGGCCCAAGCTCGAGGAGCAGCTGGCCCGGCTCGGGATCGTGACGATCGGCGACCTGGCGACACTCGACCCGGCGCGGCTCGAACGCCGCCTGGGCACGCACGGCCAGGACCTCCAGCGCCTGGCCCGTGGCGAGGACGAGCGCGAGGTCGTCGCCACCGCGGCGGAGGCGAAGAGCCTCGGCCAGGAGCACACCTACGACCAGGACTGCTCGGATCCCGGGAGGCTGCGGGCGACCCTCCTCTCGCTCGCCGACGCCGTCGCCGCCCGCCTGCGAGCCCATGGGCTGCGCGGGCGAACCATCACGCTCAAGTACCGCGACCAGACCTTCCAGACCACCACCCACGCGCGGACGCTGCACGAGCCGACCGACTCGGGGACGCGCCTCTTCGAGGTCGCCTGGGCCCTCTTCGGCGAGGTGCACCGTGGCAAGAAGGTGCGCCTGCTCGGGATCTACGCCTCCCACTTCGGCGCGGCCCGGGAGCAGCTCGATCTGTTCGCCTCGGCCGCCGAGCCGGCGCCCCTCGACCGTCTGGTGGACGAAGTGGCCCGCCGCTTCGGGGACGAGTCGATCACGCGGGCGAGTCTCCTCGGACGTCGCGAAAGACGCAACGCCTCGGATCGGCCGCCCCGCTGATCGCTCGGCCCACCCAGGTTCGAAGAGCGGCGGCGCCTCCTGATCACGGACCGGGAGGGATCACCTCCAGCCGCGGATCGAGCGTCACGATCCTCCCTTCCAGGCTGTACTCGTACGAACCCTCGAGCGCCTCGTCATCCGGGATGCTGCAGACGATCAGGTTGGTCCTCTGGGGCGGCCGGCGCTCCGTCGCCTTCCCGAGCGGGAAGCCCTCCTCGACCCGAGGCAGCGACGCGGAGCACGCCTTCTCGAACCAGCCGGACCGGCCCCTCTCCTTCGGCGTCATTCGCACCACCGCCAGGGCCGGGCGTTCCGCGGAACCTTCCAGGACCCCGCACCGGTTGTCGACGAACCAGCGCACGGCACCGCCACGCTGCACGCGGACGGTCGCGGGCGCGACGGTCGCGTGGCACTCGTCCTTCTCCCTCTGCAGGGTGATCGTCGCCTTGGCCAGGAAGTCCTTGCAGACCGCGGCCGCCCGCGGCACGGAAGGGCAGGGCGGACACGGCACGGTTCGGGCCTCCGGGCGGCACGCCGACACCGCAACCAGGCCCAGCCCGACGACGCACCCGAGACAGCTTCGAGTCACGGCAGCCCCCTTTCCTTCGTCGTCCCCGATCGCTTGAGCAACGCCTTGAACTCTTCCGTCTTCCGGATCGCCGACAGGTCGTCGTCCTGAGCAGCGACCGTGGCGCTGAACCCCAGCGCCAGAGCGCTCTCGAGGAAGCTCAGCGCCTGCCTGGCGTCTCCGGTCAGGGAGAAGACGACCGCCGCTCCGTAGTGAGCGTCCGCATCCGCGGGTCCGGCAGCGACGGCTTCCCGCACGGCGCCCCTCGCCTCCCGGGCCTTTCCGAGCTTGGCCAGGCAGACGGCGAGGTTCTGGAGCTGGAACGGGTCTCGGGGATTGACCTGGAGCGCGCGGCGGCTGAGCGCCGCCGCCGCCGTCCAGTCGTGCCGCGCGCCGGGCAGGTCGCCGGTCTTGCGGCGCGTGTCGCCCAGGCTCATGCGGATGGTCGGCGAGGTGGGCTCGAGCCGCGCGGCCTCCTGGAAGGAGCGCAGGGCCCCGGCCAGGTCCCCGCGAGCGTATTGGATGCCACCCAGGTTCGCCCAGGTGGGCGCCTGCGGGGACAGCTCGAGCGCCCTTCGATACGCCGCCATCGCCCCTTCCAGGTCGCCCGCGGCATTGAGAGCGGTGCCGCGCATGTGCAGGGCGTAGGCATTGTCGGGCTGCAGCTCGCTCACGCGTCGGTACTGGTCGGCGGCCGAACGGAACCGCCCGGCCCGGTAGTGCACCCACGCAAGGACCGTGTGGTTCTCGGCCTCGGTGGGCCGGAGATCGACCGCACGCTGGGCCTCGGCTAGCGCGACCTCGGGCTCGCCCGCGTCCACCAGGATCGTCGCCAGCACACGGGCGGCCTCGTCGGAGGCGGGACGGAGCGCGGCCGCACGCTGCGCCTCGGCCAGCGCTTCGGCCGTGTTCCCCTGCATCGAGTAGATGCGGGCCAGCCCGATTCGGACGCTCGCGTCGTCGGGATCCAGACGCAGGGCCCGCTGCGACGCCTCCCGGGCGCGATCCGCCCAGGACGCGTCCTTGGTCGCCTGGTAGCGAACCCACGACGCCCGCGCCAGCCAGGCGTGCGCCAGCGCGAACCGCGGGTCCGCGGTGACCGCGGTCTCGAGCAGCGATATGGCCCGTTCGACGTTGCCCGGACGATCGTACCGCTCGAGCAGCGTGAGGGCGTCCGTGTACGACGCCCAGGCGGCAGCGCTCGAGGTCGGGCGTACCTCGATCCGTTCACGGGCTGCCGAGGGAAGGCTGACACGCAGCGCCTGAGCGACGCCCTCGGCGACGCGGGACTGCAGGTCGAAGAGCCGCGGAAAGGCCCCGTCGAAGGTGCCGCTCCAGGCGACCACGTTCGAGGGCGCTTTCACCAGGCTGAGGCTCACCCGCACCTGGTCCTGCGACCGCTGCAGGGTGCCGTCGAGGAGATAGTTGGCGTCCAGCTCGCGCGCGACCGCAGCCAGATCGCCCTTGCGACCCGCATAGCGGGCGGTCGAGAGCCGCGAGAGGACCTGCACGGCGGGCAGCCGGGTGAGCGAGACGACCACCATCTCGGCGATCCCCGCCGCGGCCGCGTCGTCCCCGGCCTGCCCGGTCAGGTTCGTGAGCGGAAGCACGGCCACGACCGGCGGCCGGCTCGGCGCCGGGCTCGCGGCCCGTGCGAGCAACCACCAGGTGGCGCCCGCCGAGACCAGGACGACCGCAGCCGCCGCGGCGGCCAAGGGACGTCGCCAGAACGGCGCCGGCCGAGCGGCCGTCTTCCGGGTCGGCGCCGGGGCCAGGACGGACGCCGTCTCGGAGGTCCCGGAGAGCCGCTCGCGCAGGTCCCGGAGCTCGCGAGCCAGGTCGACGGTGGACGCGTAGCGCTCGGCCGGGTCCTTCGCCAGCAAGCGACTCTCGATCAGCCACCGCACCTGGGCGGGAATCGCCGGGTTGCGGACGAAGATCGGCTCCGGTGGGTCCTCGATGATCGCGGCCAGGGTCTGGGCCGCGGACTCGCGCCGGAAGGCCGGCCGCGCGGTGGCGAGCTCGTAGAGGATCGAGCCCAGTGTGAACTGGTCCGATCGGTAGTCGACCGGCCGGCCCTGCGCCTGCTCCGGCGACATGTAGCCGACGGTTCCGAGCACGACCCCGCTCTCCGTCTCCGGGACCGGGGACTCCCTCCAGGTCGGCGCGCGCGAGTCGAACCACAGCTCCTTCTCGCCGGTGCCGAGCAGCTTGGCGAGGCCGAAGTCGAGGATCTTGGCGTAGCCGTCCGCGGTCACCATCACGTTGTCGGGCTTGAGGTCGCGATGCACGATTCCCGCCGCGTGGGCCTTGGCGAGCCCCTCGGCGACCTGCGCCCCGATCTCGAGGATGCGGCGAGCCGGCAGCGGCTGGCCGTCGCGCAGAAGCTCGTGGAGCGTCTCGCCCACGACCCGCTCCATCACGATGTAGGGCAACCCCGAGGCTTCGCCGATCTCGTGGATGGTGACGATGCTCGGGTGGTTGAGCGAGGAGGCGGCCCGCGCCTCCTGCGCGAAGCGGCTCAATCGTTGGGGGTCCGAGGAGAAGCGCTCGGGCAGGAGCTTGATCGCGACCTCGCGCTGGAGGTCGTGATCGAGCGCGCACCAGACCTCTCCCATCCCGCCGGCGCCCAGCCGGGAGAGCAGCTCGTAGCGGCCGAAACGCATGCCGGCAGAAGGGGGCATGACCGCTCGCAGGGTCTTCGAGGAACCCGCCCGACCAGGGGCGGCGAGTCAGACTACGATGGTCCACGGCCGACGGTCAAATTCCCGGGAGACGATTGCCGGGAGACCGCACCGCGCCGTCACGGCCGGTCCGCGCGCCTCAAGCGGTCTTCCCTCCGCCCGGCGGCGTCTCGCTGTAGAGCGACTCGATCAGCTCGGCGTGCCGTTCCAGGATCACGCGACGTTTCAGCTTCAGCGTCGGAGTCAGCTCTGTCTTCTCGACCGACAGCTCGCGGGGCAGGAGCGCGATGCGCTTGATCGTCTCGAAGCGGGCCAGCGAGGCGTTGATCGCCTCGACCTGGCGGAGCACGTGGGCCTTGAAGAGCGGGCAGGCCGCCGCCTCATCGGGGCTCCGCGCGGGGCTTCCCGCCTTCGCCGCTTCGGCCGCGACGCGCGCCGGGTCGAGCGTCAGGAGAGCCACCAGGTACGGCCGCCGGTCCCCGATCGCGACCGCCTGCGAGACGGCCGGGATCTGCTTCAGCCGGCCTTCGAGATACTGCGGCGCGATGTTCTTCCCGCCCGCGGTGATCAGCAGCTCCTTGCGCCGGTCGGTCACGCGCAGGAAGCCCTGCTCGTCGATCTCGCCGACGTCGCCGGTGTGGAGGAAGCCCTGGGCGTCGAGGGCCTCCTGGGTGGCGGCCTCGTCCCCCCGGTAGCCGCGGAAGACGTGCGGGCCACGGACCAGGATCTCTCCGTCCTCCGAGATGGCGAGCTCCGTTCCGGGGATCGCGTAGCCGGCGCGACCGAGGCGGTACCGGGTGGGCAGCGACATCGTGGTGGGCCCCGTGCACTCGCTCATCCCGAAGAACTCCATGATCGGGAGGCCCAGGCTGCCGAAGAAGTCGAGGGTTTCCTTCGCGATCGGGGCAGCGGAGACGACGAGCATGCGGGCCTGGTCGAGCCCGAGCCGCGCCTTTACCTTCGCGAAGACCAGCCGGTTGGCGATCGCGTACGTCCAGGGCCGGCGCCGTCCCTGCTCGTCGGCCTCGCCGCTCGCGCGTCCCACCCGTCGCGCCCAGGCGACCACGCGCCGGCGGAGCGGGCTCGCCGAGGCCCCCGCGGCCTGGACGGCGGCCTGGATCTTCTCCCACACGCGTGGCACGCCCAGGAACAGCTGGGGCCGGACCTCGCGCAGGTTCTCGGGCATCCGCTCCAGGCTCTCGGCGAAGTAGACGCAGGCCCCGGTCGAGAGCGAGAGCAGGAGCGAGGCCACCTGCTCGGCGATGTGCGAGAGCGGCAGGTAGCTGATCAGCCGATCGCTCGGGCCCACGGGCAGGATCTCCTGCGCCCGCCGGGCGATGAAGACGACGTTGGCGTGCGTCAGCATGACGCCCTTGGGGAGGCCCGTCGTCCCGGAGGTGTAGATGAGGGTGCAGACGTCCTCACGACCCAGGGAGGAGCGCCTCCGCCCGACCTCGGCTGCGGCGGATGCCGAGCCCCGCGCCAGCAGGTCGGCCCAGCTCATCTCCCCCTCGTCCCTCGTGGCTGCCGCCCCGACCGCTCCGTCGAGGAGAACGATGCGGCGCAGCCCGGGAGGCCGCCCGCCGGTCGTGAGCCGTTCGAGCGCGGCTCGGTTCTCGACGATCGCGACCTCGGCGTCGGCATGCTCGCAGATGAAGCGGCACTGCTCGGGGGTCGTGTTGGTGTAGATGCCGGTCGGCAGGGCCCCGACCGCCATCGCCGCGAGATCGGCGACGAACCACTCGGGCCGGTTCGCCGACAGGATCACGACGCCCCGGCCCGGCGCGAGACCGAGCGCGACCAGACCGCGGGCCGCCTGCTCGACCTCCTCGGCGAAGGTCGCCCAGCTGAGCGTCTGCCAGCGGCCGTCCCGCCGGAAGGCGAGCGCCGGGCGAGCCGCGTGCTCGCGCGCTGTCGTCTCGAACACCTCGAGGAGCGTCTCGGGCACGGGTGTCAACGGGAGGAGGCCGACGGCACCGGGCGCGGCCGGCTGACCAGGTTCGCGAGCAAGCGCCAGGCGCCGGGCACCTCCGCCCCTACCTCGCGGAAGAGCACGAGGCCGACGTAGGTCCAGCTCCCCGCGCCGACCTTCGCGTCCACCAGCAGGCCCCGCTTCTCGCCGGCGTTGTCGGGGAAGGGGTCGCTCGCGGCCAGCAGGTCCTGGTAGCGAGGGTCACGCGTCGCCAGGAGCTGGATGGCACGCTCCTGCACCCAGCCGTCCCAGTCGGCCGGGCCGATCCGATTGGGCCGGCGGAGCAGCACGTGGTCCGGCGCCAGCATCCGCACCGGCGTCGTCTCGTCGCTGATCCGGGCCGAGGTGACGGCGGCGGCGTAGGGGGCGAACGGGCTCGCCATCTCGTGGCCGTTCGTGGCCGCGGGGGACAAAGGAGCCGTGGGGTCCGCACGGTTGAAACCGGCGCGGTTGTACTGGACCACCAGGTGGCCGCCCGCCTCGACCCAGCGCAGGAGCCGTGACTGATAGGAGCGGAGGTCGGGACGCGTCTCGTAGGCACGGATGCCCGTCACGATCGTCGTGAAGCGGCCGAGGTCGCCGAAGGCGAGATCGTCGGCGGAGAGCAGCGTCATCGGCACACCCAGGCCCGCGATCGCGTCGGCGACGGCGTCGCCGGAGCCAATCACGTAGCCGACCGCGATCCCGGGAGCGGTCCGCACGTCACAGGCGACGAGCCGGGTCTCGGCCGGTCGCACCAGCTGGTGGCGCTCGACGTGCGGGTATTCCACGACCTGCACGGTGTCGCGGTACTCGCGGCCTTCCCGCACGGCCACCGCGCGGACGGCGGAGACACCCGCGGCGACCGCGGAGGGGGGAACCAGCTGGAAGCGGGCGGCCAGCTCCTCTCCCGCGTGGGTGAAGAGGAGGGGCACGCCCGCCGGTCGCACCGCCCAGCCGCTCGGGGTTTCGATCCGCAGGGTCGCCGCGCCGCCTTGCTGCCGCTCGTTGCGTACCACGGCCCGCAGCGTGATCGGCCGCCGCCCCCCGCGCGTCGGCACGGGCACCGTCTCGGGGGCGAGGCGCACGGCCAGCTCGGGCACCACCGTCACCACGTGCCGCTTCTCGCCACCGGCGATGGGACCCGGGTACCGATAGACCGCCGGCCTCCTGAGCGTCAGCTCGACGCCGCCGATCCGGCACACGAGGCGCGCCACGACGTCCGGCGGGCTCCAGGGCAGAGAAACGTCGGCGGGCACCAGCAACTCGAGGCGATCGCGGTCCGGCAGGCGCCTCCAGTAGGGCTGCGAGACGCGAGCGGTCCCGGGGACGGAGACGGCGAAACGCAGCGCCCGCTCACCTGCCGGGCCGATCTCGCCCGCCTGACCCTCGCGCGACGCGACACGCCAATCCGCCGGCAGCTCGAGCTGGGCGTCCTCGAGCACGACGTTCGAGCGGCCCTCGTTCCAGGCCGACACGGTGACCCCGAAGGTCTCGCCGGGCGTCACCAGGCCGTCGTCCGCGAGGACTTCGACCTCGAGCGGCTGCGCCTTGACGAGCGCCGCCACCACGTCGGCCTCCTCCTCCGCCAGGCGTTCGTCGAGCTCGAATCGCGCCTCGCGGTCGGGCACCAGGCTCGCCAGCTCGCCGCGCGCCGTTCGCACCCCGCGCAGCATCGCCAGGAGGGGGGCCACCGCCTTTTCGGTCGCACCCGGATCGAACGCCTCTCGCGCGGCCCCGGCCTGCGACTGGAGGGCCGCGAGCAGCGGCCCCGCGGCCGGCGCGAAGCGTGCCAGGCCGGCGAGCGAGGTGTCGATGCCGTCGAGGATGTCCGTCTCCACGTCGCCCACCGCGGGCTCGGCGTCCAGCAGCGAGTACACGCCTTCGGCTGGACCGGGATCAGCCGCGACCTGCTCGGCACCCTGACAGCGGTGCATCGCCCGTGCGCGGCTGCCGAGCTGCTGCCAGCTCATCCCGAGCAGGGGATCGGCGACGCCGGTCGGGACGTGGACGAGCGGTGGCGGCAGGGCTTCCGGGTATCCGCCCACCCCGCCCGTGTAGATCTTGCGGGCCTGCCAGGGTCGGAGACCCTGCTCCGGGAAGCGCGTGGGGTCGGCGGCGACGCGGAAGGCCTCCGCCGTGAGCCGGGCGACGGCCCGATGGTGACGGCCGCCGCCCGCGTCGAGCGGCAAGGTCAGGATCACGTCCGGCCGGAAGCCGCGGATCGCGCGGACGACGTCGCCGAGCGTCTGCTCGCGGCCCCACTTGCGGAAGGTCTCCTCGACGCTGAAGGAGTAGCCGAACTCGTAGGCACCGCCGAAGTACTGCTCGACCCCGTCGTAGCGGTGCATCGCCAACAGCTCGGCGGTGCGCAGGACCCCGAGCGCCTCGCCCAGCTCGGGCCCGATCGCGTTCTGCCCTCCCTCGCCGCGCGTCACGGTGAGCAGCGCCGTGCGCTCCCCCAAACCGCGCGAGAGGCGGACCAGCACCCCGTTGTTCTCGTCGTCGGGATGCGCGGTCACGTAGAGCACCCGCCCGCTCACGCCAACGCGCCGCAGCGCGAGCCCGAGACCGTTCGCGCCGCGGTCGATCGCGAGCGGCCGGATCGGCGTCCACGGGGGTGCGCTCGCCGCGAGCAGCCCGGCGAGCGAGACGACGAGCGCCAACCGTCCCAGCAGCTTACGCATACCCGATTCTAGGCCCGCCGAGCCCAGCTCATGACCGGTCCCGACCACGTCATAATCGGTTAATGAGGTCCATGGGAGTCCACCCGCACGAGACGCAGCCGCCCGCCTCGGTCCTGGCGTTGGCCGAGCGGGTCGAGCAGGACGGGGGCCGCACGCTCGCGGCCTACCGCGAGCCGGTCGGGGGCCACTGGCAGCTCTTCTGCCTGCTGCCGGTGCGTTCGGTCGCCCCGACGCCCTATCAGCGCGACCTCTCGCCCGCGCACGCCAAGCGCCTCACCGAGGTGGTCCGCAAGCTCGACCGCTTCGTGGACCCGATCGTGGTCGTCTCGCCGCAGCCCGGCGTCTACTGGACGCCGAACGGCCACCACCGCCGGACCGCGCTCGAGAAGCTCAAGGCGCCGCTGGTGCCGGCGATCCTGGTGCCGGAGGCCGAGGTCGCCTACCAGATCCTCGCCCTCAACACCGAGAAGGCCCACAACCTCAAGGAGAAGTCGCTCGAGGTCGTTCGCATGTACCGGGCGCTCGCCCAGAGCTCGCCGCGCAGCAGCGAGGAGGACTGGGCGTTCCAGCTGGAGTCGGCGCACTTCGCGACGCTGGGGCTCGTCTACGAGGGCAACGCGCGCTTCGCCGGGGGCGCCTTCGCGCCGATCCTCAAGCGCGTCGATGGCTTCCTGAAGGGCCGGCTGCCGGCGACCTTCGAGGAGCGAGGGGAGCGGGCGGCGCAGGTCAAGGCCGCGGACGAGGCGCTCGGGAAGGCGCTGGCAGCGCTCAAGAAGCGGGGGATCGACCATCCCTACCTCAAGAACTACCTGCTCGCGCGCACCAGTCCTCTCACTCGCGCGCGCAAGACCCTGCCCTCCTTCGCGCAGACCTTCAGCCGGCTGATCGGTGCGATCGAGGCCTTCGACCTCTCGAAAGTGCGCTCCGAGGAGGTCCGCCGCGCCGCCGTCTTCTCGGCCCCCGCCGGCGAGTGAGCGCGCCTAGCGTTTGAGGTTCAGGACCAGGCGAAGCTTGATCTGAACCCGCGTCGCCCCGGGCGGCACCTGCACCTCGATCGGCACCTCGATCTCGTTGGGCCGCGGCGGCGGCGGCGTGAACGCTCGTGGGCCCGTCGGCGCGATCGTCTCGCTCGGCTCGGGGTCGGGGGGCAGCGACTGTGACATCGGTAGCGAGTCCTCCAGGTCGATTTCCTCGAGCTCCAGATCCTCCTCCTGGTGGACTCCTGGCGCTGTGATCCGCCGACGCAGCTCGTCGGCCTCGCTCGCTGTGCTGACGAGGGTTTGCTGCGGCGAAGGCCCGCCGCGCGCCGGCTTCGGGGGCGACACCGGCTCCGAGTGCAGCGACGGGGAGGGGAGGGTCAAGTCCTCGGGCGCGGGGGCGAACGCGCCCGAAAGGCTGGGGGGGGTCACGGGGCGGGCGGGAGCGGCCTTGGGAGCCGCCGACACGGCCGCGTTCGGCGTGGGGGGCCGCGAGGCGAGAGCGGCCGCCGGCGCGGCGGCCCGTGGCTGCGGCGTGAAGGACAGCTCACCCAGCATGTCGCCGCCCAGCGCCGGAAGCGGCGGACGGGAGGGCGTGGCCCCCGGCAGCGAGCCCGCCGCGCCCGACGAGCGGCCCGGAGAGGAGGCCCCGACGGCGTCGCCGTAGCGAGTGGACAGCGAGCGGAAGACGAGCTTGGTGACCGCCTTGAGCGTGTCCTCGACGCCCACGCCCTTGGGTGCCACGGCCTCCTGGAAGGGGAACTCGCGCGGGTTGAGGCGCTCGTTCAGGATCTCGATCGGCAGCGCGTTCGGCAGATCGCGCTTGTTGAACTGGAAGACGATCGGGATCTCGTCCGAGCTGATCTCGTTCGCCTCAAGGTTCTGCCGCATGTTCTCGAGGCTCTCGAGGTTCGCCTCCAGCATCGGCTCCTGGGAATCGCAGACGAAGACGACCGCGTCGGCGCCCTTCAGCACCATGCGCCGGGTGGCGTTGTAGAAGACCTGCCCCGGCACGGTGTAGAGCTGGATGCGGGTCCTCATCCCGCGGATGGAGCCGATCTCGATCGGAAGGAAGTCGAAGAAGAGTGTGCGATCGGTCTCGGTCGCGAGCGAGAGCATCTTGCCCTTGTTCTTGATGGGCACCTTCTCGTGGATCCACTGCAGGTTCGAGGTCTTCCCGCAGAGAGCAGGGCCGTAGTAGACGACCTTGGCGGTCAGCTCCTTGGTCGAGTAGTTGAAGAGGACCATCCCTGAGCGGATTCTACGGCCCGGGCGAGCGGCGAGGCAATCTTCCGCCCCGCGGGCGCTGCTAGAATTGAGGCCGAGCCTCCGCAGCGCGGGGACTCGAGACCCCCAGGAGGGCCGCCCATGCTGACCGCACTTCTCGCTCTCTTGCTCGCCCAGGCCGCCGCGCCGGCGGCACGCCCCGACCAGCCCGCCGCGGCCCCCCGGGGGCCGTTCGTCGCGCTCGACGTCGTGCAGGGGGCGAAGCCCCTCGGTACCATCACGATCGCTCTCGATCGGGAGAAGGCGCCAACCACGGTCGAGAACTTCCTCGGCTACGTCAACGCCGGGCACTACAACGGGACCATCTTCCACCGCGTGATTCCGAGCTTCATGATCCAGGGCGGCAACATGACGCCGGAGATGGAGGAGCGTCCCACGCGGCCGGCGATCCCGAACGAGGCGAAGAACGGGCTGCGCAACTCCCGCGGAACCGTCGCGATGGCGCGCCTGCCCGATCCCGACAGCGCCACCGACCAGTTCTTCATCAACCTGAAGGACAACCACCGGCTCGACTATGGGATCTCCGGGGCCGGCTATGCGGTCTTCGGACAGGTGGTCGACGGCATGGACGTGGTCGACCAGATCGCGGCCACGCCGACCACGATGCGCGGGATGTACCAGAACGTGCCGGAGGTCTCCGTCGTCATCGCGCGGGCTCGCGAGCTGAAGACGGCTCCCAAGACGGCCCCGCCGGCGCCCAAGCCGGTGACGCCCAAGCCAGTCGCCCCGTAGCGCTACAGCTCGCGGAAGGCCTTCAGCAGCTCCTCGGCCTTGGCCGGATCGAGCTCGAGAACCGCGGAGTCGTGGTCGCGGCGGGCGAAGTAGGACCCGCCCTTCCTGCCGACGGCGATCCAGGACTCGCCTTTCGCCTTCACGGTGACCTTCAGCAGGGGCGTGTCGAGTCCGTACGCGGCGGGGGGCTGTGGCTGGTCGACGAACCCGGCCACGTCGACGCCGGTCTTGAAGAGGGCGTCCTCGACCTTGGCCGTGTCGACGTCCTTGGGTTGCGGCGCGGTGCGCCGCCACTGCGTCTTCTCCAAGCCGTCCTTGTCCTTGGCGGTCGTCTTCGCATAGGTCTTCTTGACCCCGTCCGAGACGACCTCCAGGCCCTCGACCTCGTAGGTCGCGACCTCGAGCAGCCGCTTGGCGCGCAGCCCGCTCATGCCCTTGGCGAGGTCGTCGGCGAGGGTCGCGGGCACCACCGCGACCAACCCGCCGTCGTCCGGTCGCACGTAGTACTTCGTCGCCTTCGGCTTCTCGCCCTTGGCTCCCGGGGAGGGAGACGGCGAGGGTGCCGTCGACGGCTCGACGATGCCCGCCCCGATCTCGAGCGTGCGCGTGGCACCGTCCTTCAGCACCAGCCGGACCGTGCGCACCGGCCTCTCGAGACCGAAGCGCGCGAGCTGCTTCGGCTCCGCGCTCTCGGCCGCGATCGAGTCCATGCGCAGGCCTTCGATGGTGCCGAGCAGCCCGTCCACCGACCAGCGCCCGGCCCGTGTCGCGAGGGGCTTCGTGAAGACCCACTCCCCGGCGTCCGTGCGGGCGAGGGTGTAGTCCCCCTCGGGGCCGCCGACTTCGAGCTGCCGCACGTCCTCACGCTTCACGTGGAGCAGGTCTCGGTCGCGCAGGTCGAAGGGCTTCTTGTCGAAGGAACCCTCGATCCACGACGCGACCAGGTAGACCTTCGGCGCGCCCGGTGTCTTGGCGTAGACGCTCGAGCCGTCAGGGGCCTTGCTGCCGAACTCGACGACCAGCGGCGCCTTCCCGCCCTCGACCCGTGCCGATACGGTCCGGCTCGGGTGTGCCAATCCGTACTGGGCGAGGTCGTTCGTCTTCTCGGTGACCACCTCGTCCGCCTGCAGCTTCTCGAGGCTGGTGAGGATCGAGTCGACCGCGGAGCTGTCGGCGGGCGCCGAGAAGGGAGCGACCAGCTTCCAGCCATCCCCCTGCTTGACGACGTCGATCGTGTCGCCGGCGCTGGAGGCGATCTTCACCTGCTTCGCCTTGGCCTTGTCGAGGCTGAGCACCGTCACCTTGTCGCGCTCGCCTTCCGGCTTGGGCTCGTGCTTGCGATCGACGAACCAGTAGAAGGAGGCGAGACCCGCCAGCACCAGGACGGCGACGCCGGTCTTCCAGAACTCGGGGAGCTTCACGGCCTAACGCCTCCTCCACCAGGTGACGATGCCGGCGATCACGAACAGCCCCGGCAGGAGCACGAGCGCGAGCCAGGCCACGTTCTGCTGGGTCTGGCGGCTCAGGAAGAGCGCCTGGTTCTCCGGCTCCTTGGGACGGATCGAGATGAGATCCGCGTCCTCCGCCAGCCAGGCGATCGTGTTCAGGAAGAAGTCCTGGTTGCCTTGGAAGCCGAGCAGCTGGTTGGAGGCGAAGTCGACGTCCCCGATCGCCACCACGCGGCCCTCGGGGGTCTTGGGCGGCGTGCTCTCGGCGGCGGCGGGCGAGGGCGACGGGCTCGGCGTGGGCTCGGTCCCGCGCACGGTCGCGACGGCCGCGAGCGAGACGGGGCCCTTGCGGTCCTTGCCCGCATCGAACTGGATCTTGCCTTTCAAGGTCAGGTCGGTCTCGGCCCAGGACTGGGGCGAGGTCTCGACCAGGTCCTGCGCGGTGACGCCGGGCACGGACTCCTTGCCCGCCTGGACGCTGCGCGCCCCTCCGAAGAGGGTCGGCAGGCGGAAGTCCTTCGTGATCGGGTGCCAGGGGTACTGCATGGCGAGCGGCGCCAGCTCCGAGAAGCCGAACAGCTGCCCCATGCCCGAGACGTCGACCACTACGTCGTTGCCGGCGTCGACGTCCCAGCCCTTGAGCAGCGCCACCAGGTTCGGGAAATGCTCCTTCAGCTCGGGCTCGATCATGATCAGCGCCTTGCCGCCCGCCTTCACGTAGTCGCGGATGGCCGCCGTCGTCTCGGGCAGCAGGTCCTTCTCCGGCCCGGCCACCACGAGCGCAGTGCACTCCGCGGGCACCTTCTTCTCCCGCAGCAGGAACACGTCCTTGACGTCGTAGAGGCCCTTGCTGAGCGCGGACTTGGCGCCCGAGAAGCCGCGCTCGCTCGAGTCGCCGCCCGAGCGCTCGCCCTCGCCCTCGAGCATGCAGATCGTCTTCTTGCCCTTGCGGGTCACCTTGATGAGGGCGTTGGTCAGGTCCTGCTCGCTGTCGTTCGTGATCCGCTCGCGCTTGTCACCCTGCTCGACCACCAGCACCGGCCAGGGGGCACGCACGTCGTAAGCCTGCGCCTTGGCCGGGCTCCGCACCGGGTCCACGAAGTCCACCTTCAGCTTCGGGGAGAGGGCTTCGTACTCCTTGAGCCGGTCCTCGCCGCGCGCCATGTCACGCTGGCGCTGGAAGTAGGTGAGCTTGACCTCGTCCTTGAGACCGGCCAGGACCTTGCGCGTCTGGTCGGAGAGGCTGTAACGCTGGTCCTTGGTGAGGTCGAAGCGCTGGTCGTGGCGCACGACCAGGTAGTTGACCAGGCCCAGGATGGCGAGCACGACGATCGTGAGCACGAGCGTGTTGGTGCCGTACTTGAGCTGCCGCCGTCCCAGGCCGCGCGCGACCACGTCCCAGCGCAGCACCAGGTGCAGCAGCACCAGGGCGAGGGCGACGGCCAGGTAGGGACGCAGACCCCCGGGAAGGGTGTGGCCCAGGCGCACCCAGGCGAGCGCGCCCACGGCGAGGGCGAAGCCGACCGGGGCGAGGAAGTCGACGACTCTCTTCAGGATGTTCATGGCCTCACGCCCTCCAGCGCTGGCTCTCGACCGACTGCTGGGCGAGGAAGATGCCGAAGGCGATCACGCTCAGGTAGAAGACGAGGTCCTTGAGATCGACCACCCCCTTGATCAGGTCCTCGAGGTGGTTGGTGACCCCCAGATAGCCGACCACCTTCGCCACCGGACCGCCCATCGGGTCGTCCGCCCAGCCGAGCGTCCACATCCCGAGGAAGAGGCAGAAGGCGAGGATGCCGGCCACGATCTGGTTGCGGGTCAGGGTGGAGACGAAGGTGCCCATGGCCAGGAAGCAGCAGCCGAGCAGGAAGAGCCCACCGGCGCCGGTGACGATCGGCTTCCACTCGGGATGGCTGGTGGTGTAGGTCCAGAGCAGGGCCACGTTGACGAGCCCCGCCAGGATCATCAGCAGGTAGAGGCCGGCGGCGGCCAGGAACTTGCCGATCACGACCTGGAGGTCGGTGATGGGCGAGGTGGCGAGCAGCTCGATCGTGCCCTGGCGCCTCTCCTCCGCGAAGAGGCGCATGGTGAGCATGGGCGCCATGAAGAGGGCGACCACCGCCATGTTGTGGAAGATCGGGCGCACCAGGTACTCGTTGATCGAGAGCTTGATGCCGCCCCCGCCCATCTCCATCCCCTGCTGGGCGACCCGCATCGACTGCTCCAGGAAGAAGCTGAAGGCGAAGTAGAAGAAGATGCCGAACAGCAGCGTCCACACGAAGAGAGCCACCCAGGCGATCGGGCTCCCGAAGTAATGGCGCCACTCCTTGCCGACGATCGCGGCGACGTTCCTGAGCGCGGTCACGTTGTGCTTGCCTCCTTCGCTTACGCCGCTTCCGCGGTGTCGGTGGTCGTGAGCTGGAGGAAGATCTCCTCGAGGCTCATCCCCAGCTGTTGCAGGCCGAGCAGACCGTAGCCCTTGCCGACCAGGGCCCGCGCCAGCTCTGCCCGCACGTCCTTGCCCGACTCCGACTCGACGTCGAGCGTCAGCACCCCGTCGTGGAGTCCCTGGCGCTGCACGCTCAGGACACCGGGCACGGCCTTGGCCGTAGCCAGGACACCTTCCTCCTCGCCCTGGGCCTCGACCCGCAGCGTGCCGGCGCCCCGCAGGCGCCGGGTCAGGTTCTGCGGCGTGTCTTCGGCAACCACCCGGCCCTTGTTGATGATCAGGACCCGGCCGCAGGTCATGGAGACCTCGGGCAGGATGTGGGTCGAGAGCACCACCGTGTGGGTGCCGGCGAGACCGCGGATCAGCTCGCGAGTCTCGATGATCTGCTTGGGATCGAGCCCCGCCGTGGGCTCGTCGAGGATCAGCACCTCGGGGTTGTGCAGGATCGCCTGCGCGAGCCCGACCCGTTGCCGGTAGCCCTTCGAGAGCTTGCCGATCAAGGTGCCCTGGACGTCACCGACGCGGCACTTCTCGATCGCCTCCAGGACGCGCGTCCGGCGTTGTTTGGCGGGGACGCCCTTGATCCGCGCGCAGAAGTCGAGGTAGCTGCGGACCTCCATGTCCGGGTAGAGGGGCGGGGTCTCGGGCAGGTAGCCGACGCGCCGCTTCACCTCGATCGGCTGGGCGAAGACGTCGAAGCCCGCCACTCGGGCCGCGCCCTCGGTCGGGGGCAGGTAGCAGGTGAGGATGCGCATGGTGGTCGTCTTGCCGGCCCCGTTCGGCCCCAGGAACCCGAGCACCTCGCCCTTCTCGACGCGGAACGAGACACCGTCGACGGCGGTGGCCCGGCCGTACCTCTTCGTGAGGCTCTCGACCTCGATCATCAGCTCGCCTTTCCCTGGTTTCTTTCTCTTGGACGCGGAAGACCGCCCCGCGGTCGCAACCGCTCGCGGCGTTTTCCGGCCCTCGTCCTCGCGGCGCTCCCGAGCGGCCCCGGGGCCGCGCTTCCGCGCCCGGGACGACCTCGTCCCGCAAGCCCGGTTCCCCTCTTCTGGGAGCTCCGCGAGAAGCCGCGACCACGACCCTTCGGCTTCTCGCTCGAGACCAGTATCATAGCGACCGGGTTTTTGAGCTGTCAACGAGAGCGCGATGAAGGCCTCCTCTCCGCACCCGAGCCGGCGCGCCCTGCTGCATCGCCTGTGCGACCGCGTGCTCGAGCTGCCCGAGCTGCCCGCCCTGATCCGCTGCCTGACCGAGGAGCTGCCGCGCGCGCTCGGCGCCCGCGACGCGACGCTGCTCCTCTGGGACCGGCGGCTCGAGAGCTTCCACGGCCTCGCGCTCAGCAAGAGCGGACGGCTGCGGACCTTCGACCCGCAGGTGAGCGCCCGCACCACGCCCCGGCCGCGCTGGCTGCTCTCCGACGGGCATCTGATCGAGACCTCGGAGGACGCCGAGACCGGCGTCCTGGTGCCGCTGCTCGCCCGTAGCGGTCTCGCCGGGACCCTGCTGCTCGGGACCTTTCCGGGACGAAAACGTCCGATCACCGACCCGGAGGCTCCCCTCGTCTCCCTGGTCGCCTCCCGCGCGGCCCTCGCCCTCGAGAACCACGCCTACCAGAAGGAGGTGATCGTCTCCGAGCGGCTCGCGGCGCTCGGCACCGTGGCTGGCATGCTGGCCCACGACTTCCGCGGACCCATCACGGTCATCCGCGGCTACGCGGAGACGCTGCTCGAAACCGGACTGCCGGAGACGGAGGTGGCGGAGCGGGCCCGGCTGATCGTCGACGCGGCCGACCGGCTCGAGCGGATGACGGAGGAGACGCTCGACTTCACGCGCGGCGCCGCCAAGCTCGTGGCGCGCCCGATCGGGCTCGGCCTGCTGCTGGCGGAGCTGGTGGCGAGCATCGAGCAGGAGCTGCCCGGCCTCAGCGCGGTCCGGGATTTCGAGGTGCCGAACGCGCGACCGCTGATGGTCGACGTCGACAAGCTGCGCCGGGCCGTCATGAACATCGCCTCGAACGCGCGTGACGCCATGGGCGGACACGGGAAGCTCGCCTTCTCGGCCCGTGTCCTTCCTCTCGAGGGCCTGGCCACCGCGTCCGACCACCTGGTGCTCGAGCTGGCCGACGAGGGGCCTGGGGTTCCGGCGGAGATCCGCGACCGGGTGTTCGAGCCCTTCGTGAGCGTCGGCAAGAAGCGCGGCACGGGCCTCGGGCTCGCGGTCGCCCGCCGCTTCGTCGAGGATCACGGCGGGACGCTCGAGCTCCTGCCGGCCCGGGAGCCTCCCGGCCACGGCGCGCGCTTCCGGCTGGCGCTGCCGATCGTGGCGCCCGAGGAGGTCGCCGCGTCCCCGGCCTCGCCCTGAGGACCGGACCTTTCGCGCCAACGGACGCGCCGGTCGCCTATCATTGCTCCATGCGTTTCTCGACCTCTGTCGGGCTGGTAATCGCGGCGGCGTCGCTGGCGGGATGCCGCTCGCACGACCCCGCGCGCGAGCTCGCGCTCAGCGGGATGGAGAGCTACTGGATCGTCGACTCGCCGGAGGGGGGGCAGAACTACATCGCTCCGGCCGTCCGCTTCCACCTCAAGAACGTCTCTCCCCGGTCGCTGGGCTCGATCGACGCTCGCGCCCGCTTTCCCGTGCCTGGCCAGAAGGAGAGCTGGGGCTCGATCCAGGTGCCGGTGAGCACCTGGACGAAGCCGCTCGCGCCCGGTGAGGAGAGGGTGGTGACGGTGCGCTCGGTGGGTCGCTACCACGCGGCCGCGGCGCCGGAGGATCTCCTGCGCTCGCCCGGGTTCGTCGACCCGGGGGTCGAGGTGTACGTGCGGATCGGCGCGTCCAACTGGGCGCGCCTGGCGGTCGGCAAGGTCGAGCGGCGGATCGGTGCCCACGAGACCTTGAAGCTCGACGGGCCTTGACCCTGATGTCGGCTTCCGGCGGCCGCGCGATCCGGCTCTCAGCCGCGAACCGTACCCTGCTCCTGGTCCTGCTGGTGGCGGCCGTCTTCCGTCTGCCCGGGCTCGGCTATCCGGGGGAGGAGTACTTCGACGAGGTCTATCACGCCAAGACCGCGCTGCAGTTCCTGAACGGCGAGCCGCCCACCGAGTGGGTGCACCCGCCCACGGCGAAGCTGCTGATCGCGGTCGGCATCCACTTCTTCGGCTACCACCCGTGGGCCTGGCGGCTCGCGCCCGCGCTTGCCGGGATCGCCTTGGCCGGGGTCTTCCTGCTGCTCGCTCGCCGCGTCTTGCCGAGCGAACGCGCCGCCGTGCTGGCGACGACGCTGCTGCTCTCGGACGGGGTCTTCCTGGTCCAGAGCCGCATCGCGATGACCAACGTCTTCGCGGTGCTGTTTCAGCTGCTGGCGGCGCTCCTCGTCCTGCGCGCGGCCTCCGCGCGACGTCTCGGCTTGGGCGCCATGACCGTCGCGGGACTGGCGCTCGGGCTGGCCCTCTCGACGCGCTGGACGAGCCTCTTTGCCGCCGGCTTCCTCGGCCTCGTCTTCCTGGCGCTGCGCCTGTGGCGGCGTCGCCAGCCACCCGAGCCTTCCGCCGCGAGCCGGGGCCCCCTCTGGCGGGAGGCCGCGCTGGCGCTGCTCGCGTTCGCCGTGGCGCCGGCGGCCGTCTACCTGCTGAGCTACCTGCCCTGGATGATGCAGGCGCACCCCGCATCCGCCAGCGACTGGGGGCAGCGGGTCATGGACGTGGTCCGCCTGCAGCGCGCGATCTGGGACTATCACGCCCACCTGCGGGCGACCCACACCTACTTCAGCCCCTGGTGGACCTGGCCCTTCCTGTACCGGCCGACCTGGTACTTCTGGTGGTCGGGGCCGGGAGTCGTGCGGGGGATCGTCGCGCTCGGGAACCCGGCCATCTGGTGGGCCTCGCTGCCGGTGGCCGGCTGGGCCTTCGTGAGCGGTCTCCTTCGCCGCGACGCGCGCCGCGTCTTCGCCGGCTCCGGGTTCTTCCTCCTCTACCTGCCCTGGGGCCTCTCGCCGCGCACGCTCAACTTCAGCCACTACCTTTTCGAGGCCATCCCCTACGCCTGCCTCGCGCTCGGGCTGGTGCTCGACCGGGCCTGGGACGGGCGACGGCGCCGGCTCGCCCGCCTCTACCTCGCGATCGCGATCGGCCTCTTCTTCCTCTTCCTGCCCTTCCTCACCGGCCTGCCCGTCGCCGCCCGGCTCTGGGGGTTCCGCTTCCCGGGCGGGGGCGGGATCTGGACCTGGTTCCCGAGCTGGATCTGAGGATGGCGGCCGCCCCGACCCCGGACGCGACGGCGGTGGCGACGCCCGCCGGAACGACGAAGCCGCACTCCAACCGCGAGCTCTACATCGACGTCTTCCGCGGTCTGATGGCGCTCGCCATGGTGCAGGGCCACGTGATGGACGCGCTTCTCACGCCGGTCGCGCGGTCCCAGCCCTGGTACGTCTTCCAGCTGATGTTCCACGGCTCGACGGCACCGGGGTTCCTGTTCGCCTCCGGTTTCGTGGCGGGCCTGCCGCGGGCGCCGCTGTCGCTGCGGGCGAGCGTCCGCCGCGCGCGCCGGCTCCTCTTCGTGCTAGGCGTCGGCTACTTCCTGCACCTTCCCTACACGTCGTTCTGGAAGACGGTGGACGGCGCGACGCCGGCCGAGCGGGCCGCCCTGCTCGGCTGCGACGCGCTCCAGGTGATCGCCGTGACGCAGCTGTTCGTGCTGGTGCTGCAGTGGCTGGCCGGCCGGCACTGGACGCGGGTTGCCGCGGCACTCGCCGTGGTCGTGATCGTCGCCTCGCCGTTCGTGTGGTCCGCCGGGCTCGGCACCAGCCTGCCCGAGCTGCTGCAGCCCTATCTCGACGGCCGGACCGGGTCGCGCTTTCCGATCTTCCCCTTCTCGGCCTTCGTGCTGGCCGGGACCCTGGCCGGGGCGACGCTCGGCCGCGCGGAGCCCTCGCGGCGCCACCGGCGCGTGCTGGTCGCCGGCGCCGCCCTGCTGGCGCTGGGCGTTCTGCTCGCCTGGGCGCTCGGCTCGAAGGTCGACTATTGGTGGGCCGCCTCACCTGCCTACGCGGTGGTGCGCCTGGGAGCGCTGCTGCTCCTGGTCCGGCTCGTCGAGCTGGCGGCGAACGCGCGGCTCCCGGGCACACAGGCGCTCGCGCTCTTCGGCCACGAGACCCTGCTCGTCTACGTGCTCCATCTCTACTTCCTCTTCGGCGGCCTCCTGGGCAGCTCCCCGTTCACCGCCTCGATGGGCCGGCTCGGCCCGCTGAGCGCTCTGGCGATCGTCGCCGGCATGATGCCGCCGCTGCTGGGCGCGGCATGGCTCTGGCGCGCCGCCAAGCAGCGGGCCCCCAGGGAAGCACAGCTCGCGCTCGTCTTCGTCTCGCTCGCCTTCCTCTACGAGTTCTTCGCCCGGCCCTGGTAGCCCGGGGGGCTCAGCGGAAGAGCTTCTTGAGCGAGCTGAGCGCCGAGTCCTTGGGCGAGAGGGCCTCGAGCTCGGACCGCGCCCCCTTGTGACGCGGGTTCAGCCGCACCGCCGTGCGCATCTCGGCGACCGCGCGGCTGCGCACCTTCATCACCTTGTAGTAGAGGCCCCACTGGTAGTGGACGTCGGCGTTGTCGGGTTCGAGACGCGCCGCCTCGTAGTACTCGCGCTCGGCGGCCTTGGCGGTGCGCGGATAGCAGGCCATCGCCACCGCGAGCCGCAGGTGGAACTGCGCTACCTGCGGGGCCACCTGCACCAGCTTCTCGTAGACCTTCACGGCGTTGGCGTAGTCGGCCACGTTCATCCGCACCTCGGCTTCCATCAGGAGGTGCTCGATCTGCGCCCGGCCCTCGAAGGCCGTGGAGCCCGGCGGGGCGGCGGGTATCGAATCCTCGGGGCGCGGGGCGACCGGGGCGAGCGTCTGCACCTCGCGGCGCCTCTTGCCACTCGCCCCGGGCATGCTTCGGGAGGGCGGTGCCGTGAGCCGGGTCGGTGCCGCGGCGGCATCGGGGGCGAGCGCGAACCCGGTGCTCGGTGGCGCGCCGGTCCGCAGCGCCTCCTCTGCCTCCTGCGCGTGACGCGCGAGGACCGCGTCGGCGTCGGCGGTCGCCGGCGCCTGGCGGGCGAGCCGCAGCGCCGCCGAGGCCCGGCCCAGGATCACCTCGATCTCGGTGCGCAGGGGATCGTCCTCCCGGACACCTTCGAGCAGCGCGTGGTAGCGCTCCATCTTCTCCTCGAGCGCGCGCACCAGCTCGCTGCGCGGGGCTGCGCGGGCGAGCTTCAGCCAGGCGTCGCGGTCGAGGCGGGTCGAGTACTCGAGCTCCGCCTCCACCTCCCGCCGGATCGCCTCGCGCAGCGACGGATCCGGGCGGCTCTGGAGGGCCGACAGCAGGAACATGCCGGTCTCCGTCTGTGCCACCGGCTGCGCCGGCGCCGTGTCCGCGTCGCGCAGGATCCCCGCCGCCAGCAGGGCGTAGGTGGCGCGCAGCCGTGGGAAGGTGAGACCCCCTTGCGTCCAGGCCAGGCGGCGCACCGTGACCCGGCGCTGCGCCAGGTCCAGGATCTCGAGCTCCTCGTTCGCGCGACCTTTGGGCTCGTACGGGAAGGGTGGCACCTCTGCCAGCACCACGGCTCGGTCGAGATGGCCGAGCCCCTTCAGCACCAGCTCCTGGTTCTTCATCTGCCGGATGCCGTCGTAGAGCAGGCGGTGGATGGAGAGGCTCACCATGTACTCGAGCGGGATGGTGCAGGCGCGTTCCTCGAAGACCGCCGCGCCGTCGGCCATGTCGAAGAGGGAGAGCACGACCCGCCGCACCTGCCGCGCCACGGCGGTCCCGACGTCGGGGCGATCGATCACCCCCGCCTGCACGAGGGCGTCACCGAAGCGGCGCGTCCTGTCCGCCCGCATCAGCGAGGAGACGCGGTCGAACTCCTCCTGGGTGATCCGGCCGTCCAGCACCAGGGCCTCGCCCAGGCGGTCGCGTCGCAGGTTGCTGGCGGCGAAGACCGCCCGACCGTGGTCGAGGAACAGGATCTTGACGACGCGCCCGGCACGGACCTGAAGGTCGCCGCTGCGACGCTCGGCGGAAAGCCTTCGGATCGTCTCGGCGATCGGGCTCGAGGCCATGTCGGTGAGCATGGACCGTCCTTCGTCTCTGGCAGGCGGCCGCGCGCGGCGGCGAGTACCGCTGCGCGGGGCCGTCTCCGGCTGTCGGGGGTGCAGCCCCCCTCGCTATGGACCGCGACTCTCGGGACCACCCCGCGTCCGGGTCCGGCGAGGGTATCCTAGCGCGAGCCCGGCGCCGAGTGACGGCGTCGGGGCAGGAGGTCCCCCCTTCATGAACCGCGCCCTCATCCTCGGTAGTGGTAGTGAGATCGGCGCCACCCGCGTCAGCAACGAGCAGATGGCGCGGATCGTGGAGACGAGCGACGAGTGGATCCGCGAGCGCAGCGGCGTCGAGGCGCGGCAGTTCGCGACGCCCGACGTCGCCACCTCCGATCTCGGTGTCGCGGCGGCCCGCAAGGCGCTCGCCGCCGCTGGTGTCGCCACCGACGAGGTCGACATGGTCATCTTCGCCACCATGACCCCCGACCACTACTTCCCCGGCTGCGGCACGCTCCTGCAGACCAAGCTCGGCCTCAGGACCGTGCCCTGCTTCGACATCCGCCAGCAGTGCACCGGGTTCCTCTACGGCCTGCAGCTCGCCGACGCGCAGATCCGCGCCGGCATGGCGGAGACTGTCCTGCTGGTGGGGGCCGAGGTTCACATCGGCTTCATGCCCTGGACGAAGGAGAACTACGCCTATGCCATCGGAGAGTCGGAGGTGGCGCCCACCCCCGAGGAGCTGGCCTGGAACTCGCGCTTTCGCCACCTGGTCGTTCTCTTCGGCGACGCGGGTGCGGCGGTCGTGCTGCGCGCCGTCGAGGACGGCGTGCGCGGCGTCGTCGACCACGAGCTGCACGGCGCGGGCGCCGACTACCAGCGGCTCTACGTCCCAGGCGCCGGTTTCAAGCACCGCCCCTACGTCGATCCCGAGCAGCTGCGCCGGGGCGACCACATCCCGGTGATGGACGGGCGCTACGTCTTCAAGATGGCCACCACCCACATGGTCGAGGTCGCCCGCTCGGTGCTCGAGAGAAACGGCGTCGCCGTCGACGAGCTGAAGCTGGTGCTGATGCACCAGGCGAACAAGCGGATCAACGAGTACTGCGCCAAGGCGCTCGGGATCCCGGACCACAAGGTTCCCTACAACATCCACAAGTACGGCAACACGACGGCCGCGACCATCCCTCTGCTGTGGGACGAGTGCCGGCGCGACGGCCGGCTCGAGCCGGGCGACCTCGTGTTGCTGGTGGCCTTCGGCGCCGGGATGACCTGGGGGGCGAGCCTCGTGCGCGCCTGAGGCCGCGCCGGCCCTGCCGCCCCGCGGCACGGCCTTTCGCTCGAGCCACGGGTGGGATCAGCGCGCTTCGGCGATCGGGAGCGTCCGCTGGCAGCGCGGGCAGAAGTAGGTCGAGCGCGCCTGCTCGCCCTGGACGAGGCGTCGCACGAGCGTACCGCAGCGGCGGCAAGGTCGGCCGGCTCGGCGGTAGACGAAGAGCCGCTCCGCGGAGCCGGGGGCGGTAGTGCGGCGCGGCCCCGCCGCGAGGTTGGCCCGCATGAGGCGGCGGGCGGTCGTGATCAGGCGTTCGAGGGTCGCGTCGTCCAGGCTGCTCACCCGCGCCCGTGGCGGCACGCCGCACAGGAACAGCACCTCGGACTTGTAGACGTTGCCGATCCCGGCGAGCGCCGTCTGGTCGAGCAGCGCCACGGCGATCTCGAGCTCGCCCCGGGCTCGTAGCCGCGCCTGTGCCCGTGCCGCGTCGAAGCCTCCGTCGAGCAGGTCGGGCCCGAGCCGGAGGAGCGCCGGGTGGCGTCGCGCCGCGCGCGCGTCGAGCAGCTCGACGACCGCTGCCCGACGGCAGAAGGCGACCCGCTCACCGACCTCGATCGCGACCTGCGCCGGCCGCGGCTCCTCTCTCGTCCCGGAGCCCTCGATGCGCCAGCGGCCGTGCATCCCCAGGTGCGTGTGCAGCACGGGACCCGCGGTGAAGAAGAAGAGCAGATGCTTGCCGTGTGCCTCCACGCGCTCGAGCGTGCCGCCGACAATGCCAAGCCGCAGGGCGGCGGCGGCCACCGGGGGCAGGAAAGAGCGGAACGACCGGACCACCCCGCCCGCGAGCGCGGCCTCGAGCGCCCTCGCGGCGCGCCAGATGGTATCGCCCTCGGGCATGCGGTCGCGCCTCTAAGCTCCGCCCTCGGCACCGTCGTCGTCTTCCTCCCGCCGGGGCGCCGCTTGCGCAAGGCGGAAGCCGGGACCCGAGCGCACGAAGCCGGCCTCGATCAGGAAGGGAGCCAGAGGTCCGCGCGCGAGCACGGCCTCGCCGGCCCAGCCGATCGCCGCCCGCGCCGTTCGCTCGCACCAGGCGCCGAGGGCGCGCGCCGCCGCGGCTGCCACCCGCGAGCGCTCGGGTTCCTCCGGGGGCAGCACCGGGGCGACCTCGCGCCCCCCGCCGGCGATGATCGCGGCGAGGGCCCCGCCGACGAGGACCACGTGGGCGCCTGCCGCACGCTGCGGCCGAGCGCCGGGGACCTCCGGCCAGGGGAGCGCGGCGCCGTAGGGATTGCCGGGGTCCGACGCCGCGAGCACGACGGCCTCGCCTCGTTCGCCGCCCCGCCGGTCGCGCAGCCGTTCGAGGGCCCCCGGCAGGGCGAACTGCAGGCCGCCGAGGCCGGCGACGAAGTAGCCGCGGCGCACGCGGCCCGCCTCCTCGAGCGCCTTGAGGATCGGGTAGACGGCGGAGAAGCCGCCCCCGACGCCCTCGAACACGACCGCGTTGCGGGTGAGGACGCCGTGGCGGGCCAGCAGCTGCTCCGCGAGCGCCTTGGCGCGCTCGGTCGGGCTCGCCCCGCCGGGGGAGGCCGGCACCCGGCTCCATCGTCCGATCACGGAGGGCGGCACCTGCCGTCGCGAGCGGAACGGTCCCGCGCGCCGGCGCCGCTCGCGCCGCGTGGCGTGGGCGTCGACGAAGGCACGCAGGGCCGCGGGCGTGTCGCTGGTCAGCTCGCCGGCCCAGACGAGGTCCCAGAGGGCGTCCACCACCGGTTGCGCGAGACCGCCGTCGGCGGCGTCGAGCAGCTCGCCGAAGAAGGAGGCGCCGCGACGGGCGAGATGGTCGCGGATCCGATCGTGGAGGCCACCCTCCGGCGCGGTGGTGCGTGCCGGGAGCAGCAGCGGCAGGTCGTCGGTGAGGAAGAGGGCGACACGGCCGTCGCGCTCGCCCAGCGGTCCCATGCCGACCCAGACCACCTCGCCGGCCGCGCACAGCGTGTCGAGGTCCTGGGGGCGGTAGCCAGGGATCCGCGCCGGCAGCACGTCACGCTCGAGGATGGAGGCGGGGAAGACCGCCCCTTGAAGCTGCTCGACGACGTCGAGCAGCGCGTCGGGGCCCCGGCGCACCAGCGCCGGGGCCGCCTCGCCCGCGAGGGCGACGCCCTGCCAGTCCAGCAGCAGCCGCGCGAGCGCCGCGGGCTCCGCCGGCTCGACCTGCTTGCGGAGGGCGGCGAAGGAACGGCGCCGCAGCGTCGCCAGCACCTCCGGCGCGCACCATTCGCGTCCCGTCCCGCCCGGCCGGAACGCACCCTCGAGGACGCGGCCTTCCCGCGCCAAACCCGCGAGGACCTCCTGGACGGCCGCTTCACCCATGCCGAAGCGCCGGGCCGTCTCGGCCGCCGTGAACGGGCCGTGCGTCCGCGCGTAGCGGTGCACGACGTCGCGCAGGGCGTTGGGCGCCGGCTCGAGGAAGGCTGCCGGCAAGCCGGGAGGAGGCCCCGCCCCGAGTGCGTCCCGCAGCTTCCCGGCATCCTCCGCGGCCGCGTAGCGCCGCTCGCCCGCGATCACGACGGGAATCGCCCGCCGCTCGCGCAGCAGGACGTCGAGCCACACCTCGGATGCCTCTTCGGGCGACCCGTCCGCCGGGTCGGTTCGGGAGGCGATCTCCTGCGGAGAGAGATCCCCGAGCCGCAGCAGCAGGTCGTGCAGCCGGTCGGCGCTCGTGGCCCGCTGCGGGCCGACGAGTGCCTGCAACTGCAGCTCCAGCTCCGCGAGCAGCGCCGGATCCAGGAGCTCCCGCAGCTCCGAGGCTCCCAGCAGCTCGGCGAGCTGTGAGGGGTCGACGGCCAGGGCCTGGGCCCGCCGTTCGGCGAGCGGCGCGTCGCCGTCGTAGAGGTAGTTGGCGACGTAGCCGAAGAGGAGCGACGCCGAGAAAGGCGAGGGGGCCCGCGTGTCGACCGTCACCAGCCGGATCTCACGCTGGCGCACGCGCCGCGCCAGGGCGACCAGGCCGGGAAGATCGAACACGTCCTGGAGGCACTCGCGGAAGGCCTCCAGCACGATCGGGAACGAGGCATGGCGCGAGGCGACATGCAGGAGGTCGTGGGCGCGTTTCCTCTGCATCCAGAGCGGAGTCCGCTGGCCGGGCCGGCGGCGGGGCAGCAGCAGCGCGCGCGCAGCCGCCTCCCGGAAGCGGGCGGCGAAGAGGCTGGTACCTCCCAGCTCGCCCACCACCAGGTCCTCGATC
Source organism: uncultured Acidobacteriota bacterium (assembly GCA_963732935.1). Taxonomy (GTDB): domain Bacteria; phylum Acidobacteriota; class Vicinamibacteria; order Fen-336; family Fen-336; genus DATBSL01. The sequence continues at coordinate 761,690 of CAVTBK010000001.1, forward strand.
TCCTCCGGCTCGGGCAGGAGCTCCCCCGCGGTGGGCGGGCGCTCCCGCTCGGGGAGTCGCACCACGATGCCGTCGTCGCTCCAGACGGTCTCGACTTCCTCCTCGCCGGCCTGGCGCAGCTTCGCCTCGAGCGCCATCGTCCAGGGGGCATGGACCCGGCCGCCCCACGGGGAGAGCAGGCACAGCCGCCAGTCCCCCATCTCGTCGCGCGTCCGCTCGAGCACGAGCGTGCGGTCGTCCGGCAGCGCGCCGGTCGCCTCGCGCTGCTCCTCGAGGTAGGCGAGGAGGTTCGCGGCCGCGCGGGCGTCGAGGTCGTGCTCGCGCTCGAGACGCCCGCCCGCTTCCCCGCGCGGCGAGGCCATCAGCTCCCGCGTCAGACGCCCGATCCGCCGGCCGAGCTCGACGGGTCGAGCGCCGCGATCGGCCTTCCAGAACGGCATCTTGCCGGGCTCGCCGGGCGCCGGCAGCACGAGCACTCGGTCGCGCGTGATCTCCGTGATGCGCCAGCTCGAGGCACCCAGCACGAAGACCTCGCCCGCCCGGCTCTCGAAGACCATCTCCTCGTCCAGCTCGCCGACGCGGCGGCCCGAGCCCTCACCGTCGGCGAGGAACACGCCGTAGAGCCCGCGGTCAGGGATCGTCCCCGCGTTCGCCACCACCAGCCTCTGGGCACCTTCGCGCGCGCGCAGCGTGCCGCGGAGGCGGTCCCAGACGAGACGGGGCCGAAGCTCGGCGAACTCGTCGGAGGGGTAGCGCCCGGCCAGCATGTCGAGCACGCCCTCGAACTGGGCCCGTCCCAGCGAGGCGAAGGGGGCCGCCCGCCGCACGGTGGCGTAGAGATCGTCCACCCGCCGCTCGCCGGCGACCACCATCGCCACCAGCTGCTGCGCCAGCACGTCGAGGGGGTTGCGCGTCACGCGCGTCTCCTCGACCGCACCCTCTTTCATCGCCCTGGTGATGGCGGCGCTCGCCAGGAGGTCGCCCCGGTACTTCGGGAAGATGATCCCGCGCGAGACCGCCTCCACCTGGTGGCTGGCTCGGCCGATCCGCTGCATCCCGCTCGCGACCGAGGTCGGGGTCTCGATCTGGACCACGAGGTCGACGGCCCCCATGTCGATCCCCAGCTCGAGCGAGGAGGTGGCGACCAGCGCCGGCAGCCGTCCGGTCTTGAGCGCGTCCTCGATCTCCAGCCGCTGCTCGCGGGCGATCGAGCCGTGGTGAGCGCGCGCGAGCGTCTCGCCGGCCAGCTCGTTGAGCGCGGCCGCCAGCCGCTCGGCCAGGCGCCGGCTGTTGACGAAGACGATCGTCGAGCGGTGGGCGCGCACGAGCTCGAGCAGGCGGGGGTGGATGGCCGGCCAGATCGAACGGCGCGCGAAAGGCTCGATCGGGATCTCGGCCACGCCATCGCCCGGCGCCAGCGGCTCTCCCAGGCGCGCCATGTCCTCGACCGGCACCTCGACCTTCAGGTCGAAGGCCTTCTTCGCCCCGGCGTCGACGATCGTGACCGGCCGCGGCTTCCAGCTGCGGAGCCCCTCGCCTCCGCCCAGGAAGCGCGCCACCTCCTCGAGCGGGCGCTGGGTCGCCGAGAGCCCGATCCGCTGCGGCGGCCGTCGCGCGACCTCCGCCAGCCGCTCGAGCGAGAGAGCGAGGTGGGCGCCGCGCTTGGTGCCGACCACGGCATGGATCTCGTCCACGATCACCGTCTCCACGGAGGCGAGGAGGGCGCGCGCGCGAGAGGTCAGCAGCAGGAAGAGGGACTCGGGCGTCGTGATCAGGATGTCCGGCGGCCGCCGCAGCATCGCCTGCCGCTCTCGCTGTGGCGTGTCCCCGCTGCGTACCGCCACCTCGGGCAGGTGCACCTGCTCGCCGCGCCGGCCCGCCACCCGCGCGATCCCGCCGAGCGGCGCCCGCAGGTTGCGTTCGACGTCGACCGCGAGCGCCTTCAGGGGCGAGACGTAGAGGACCCGGCAGCGCTCGGTCCTGGCCGGCGGGGGCGAGAACATGACGCGATCGATCGCGGCCAGGAACGCCGCCAGCGTCTTGCCCGAGCCGGTGGGGGCGAAGACGAGGACGTGTTCGCCGCGCGCGATGGCCGCCCAGCCCAGACGCTGCGCCTTCGTGGGCGCCTCGAAAGTCTCGGCGAACCACTCGGCGACCGCCGGTGCGAACGGCCCGCGCGACGTCATCCGCCCATCATAGAGGACGTGCCCGGCCGACCTGTCCCTACTGCCAGGCCATGGTGCCGATCGTCGAGCGACTGGCGAGGGACTTCGCCGGACGCGCCCTGGTCGGGACCGTCGACGTGTCGGCCGAATCGGCGCTGGCGGGCGCCTGGGGGGTGGGCCGCGTGCCCACCTTCATCTTCCTCAACCAGGGGCGTGAGGTCTCTCGCCAGGTCGGGAGCACGAGCTACGAGGATCTGGCGGCCAAGCGCGAGACGGCCGCCGAACGCTGAGGGCCGCCTCGGCGTCTCTGCCTTCGCTCGGGGTTTTTGCATTCGCTCGGGCGTTTGCTAGGATGTCTCTTCCCCGCGTTGGGAGGTCGTCCAACGGCAGGACACATGGCTCTGGACCATGGAATCGGGGTTCGAATCCCTGCCTCCCAGCCAAACGTTTGAAGGATCGTCTGGTGGCGGGGACGGCCGGCTGTCCGGCCGCGCGGAGCGGTGGCGAGTTGTTCGCCTCGCCGCAGCCGTGGTAGCTTCGAACTACACACCCTGAGATCTGCACCAGAAGCCTGGCTCGGGCAGGGGCGTGCCGACGCGCTCCTCCCCGGTGACCGCGCATCGCGTGTGCGTCGAGCCGTGGCGTGTGGGGCGACCGTGCACACGAGACCGGCGAGGCCGGTTTGGGGGAAGGGAAGGAGACGCTCGCGGATGATCCTCGTCTACATGGCGCTGTACCTGCTGCCCACGGCGGCCGTGCTGGCGCTCGCTTGGTTCGTGGTGCGGGCCGTCTCGGTGCGCATCGTCTGGCGCGACACGGCCGTCCGTACGCTCGACGACGAGCCAGCCTGAGACGAACCGGAACGCGCCGACACTATACTGTCCCGTGTGCTAGTCGCATCTCGCGAGGGCCCGGGTCCTCTCGAGCAGGCGCGGCTCGTCCGCCTGCTCGGGAGGCCGACCGTCGAGGCGGCCCGCGCGCTGCTGGGCTGCATCCTCTTGCGCCACCGCCGAGGCGGCGCGCAGGCCGTCCGCATCGTCGAAACCGAGGCCTACCTCGGTCCGGAGGATCCGGCCGCGCACGCCTTCTCGGGGCGGACGCCGCGCAACGCGCCCCTCTGGGCTGAGCCCGGGACGATCTACGTCTATCGGATCTACGGGATGCACCACTGCCTGAACCTGGCCGTGGACCGTCCCGGATTCCCGGGCTGCGTGCTGGTCCGCGCCGCGGAGCCCTTGCCCGGCAGCGGCCTCGGCGATCTCGAGTGCCGTGGGCCCGGCCGGTTGTGCCGTGCCCTCGAGATCGACCGCCGCCTGTCCGGACGTCGCCTGTTCGAAGCCGATGCCCCGCTCACCTTGCGGGCAGGGGTCCCGCCGCCGCGGATCGGGGTCTCACCAAGGGTGGGGATCCGTCGCGCCGCCGAGCGTCCGCTCCGCTTCTACGACGCCGCCAGCGCCGCCGTGTCGGTGTGGCGGCCCCCTCCGTCCCTCCGTCCCGCATCCTCCCGACGGGACGGCCCCGTGATTGCTCGTGCTTCCTGGAGGCGAAGTCGATGAAGACCGATCCCTTTGGAGCCCGCTCCGAGCTCGCCACCGCCTCCGGTGCGGTCGAGTTCTTCCGACTCGACACGCTCGCCAAAGCCGGTATCGCGCCCGACCTCCCGCGGCTTCCCTTTTCGATCAGGGTCCTGCTCGAGTCGGTGCTACGAAACCTCGACGGCGAGCTGGTGACGGCCGAGGACGTGCGGCGCCTGGCCGCCTGGCAGGCCGCCGCTCCGGCCCAGGTCGAGCTGCCCTTCCTGCCCGCCCGCGTGATCCTCCAGGACTTTACCGGTGTCCCGGCGGTCGTGGACCTCGCCTCGATGCGGGCGGCCGTGAAGCGGCTCGGGCACGACCCGACCCGGGTCAACCCGCTCGTGCCGGTAGACCTCGTGGTCGACCACTCGGTGCAGGTGGACGTGTTCGGCACGCGCGAGGCGCTCGCCCGCAACGCCGCGATCGAGTTCGAGCGAAACGGCGAGCGCTACGAGTTCCTGCGCTGGGGCCAGAAGGCCTTCCGCAACTTCCGGGTGGTGCCGCCCTCGACCGGGATCGTGCACCAGGTGAACCTCGAGTACCTGGCGAAAGGCGTCCTGCGGCGGACCGAGGACGGCCGGACGCTGGCCCTGCCCGACACGCTCGTGGGCACCGACTCGCACACCACCATGATCAACGGGCTCGGCGTCCTCGGCTGGGGGGTCGGCGGGATCGAGGCCGAGGCGGCCATGCTCGGCCAGCCGATCTACCTGGTCACGCCCCGGGTCGTGGGCTTCGGCCTGCTCGGCAAGCTGCCCGAGGGTGCGACCGCGACCGACCTCGTGCTGCGGGTCACCGAGCTGCTGCGCAAGAAGGGGGTGGTCGAGAAGTTCGTCGAGTTCTACGGCCCCGGCCTGTCGGAGATGAGTCTGGCCGACCGCGCCACCGTCGCCAACATGGCGCCCGAGTACGGCGCCACCTGCGGCTTCTTCCCGATCGACGACGAGACGCTCGCCTACCTGCGCCGGACCGGGCGCAGTCCCGAGGAGGTCGACCTGGTCGAGCGCTACTGCAAGGAGCAGGGGCTCTTCCGGACCGCTGCCTCGCCCGAGCCGGTCTTCTCGGACTCTCTGGAGCTGGACCTGGCCACGGTCGAGCCGAGCCTGGCCGGTCCCAAGCGGCCGCAGGACCGCATCCCGCTCTCGCAGATGAAGTCGGCCTTCGCGCAGGCGCTCAGGGCGCCGGTGAAGGAGCGGGGATTCGCTCTCGGCGAGCAGGAGCTCGGGACGAAGGTGAAGCTCGCGCTGGGCGGCCGCGAGGCGACGCTCGCCCACGGCTCGGTCGTGATCGCCGCCATCACGAGCTGCACCAACACCTCGAACCCCTCCGTGATGCTCGCGGCTGGGCTCCTCGCGCGCAACGCCGTGCGCCGAGGGCTCCGCGTCCCGCCCTTCGTCAAGACCAGCCTGGCGCCGGGCTCGAAGGTCGTCACCGAGTACCTGCGGGCGACCGGGCTGATGGGCGATCTCGAGACGCTCGGCTTCTACCTCGTCGGCTACGGCTGCACGACCTGCATCGGCAACTCCGGGCCCCTGCCGCCGCCGGTCTCGAAGGCGATTGCCGACGGCGCGCTCGTCGCGGCTGCGGTGCTGTCGGGCAACCGCAACTTCGAAGGCCGCGTGAACCCGGACGTGCGCGCGAACTACCTCGCCTCGCCCCCCCTCGTCGTCGCCTACGCCCTCGCCGGCACGACCGCGATCGACCTCGGCAGCGAGCCGATCGGGACCGGCAAGGACGGCCGTCCCGTGCGCCTCGCCGAGATCTGGCCGACCCGCGCTGAGCTCGCGGAGCTCGAGGCGAAGATCGGGGCGGAGATGTTCCGCGCCTCGTACGGCAACGTCTTCGACGGCAACCCGACCTGGAACGCGATCGCAGTGCCGGAAGGGGACCTCTTCCGCTTCCGCGCCGACTCGACCTACATCCAGGAGCCGCCCTTCTTCCAGGACCTGACCCTCGAGCCCGTGCCGCCTGGCGACGTCGTCGGCGCCCGAGTGCTGGCGGTGCTCGGCGACTCGGTGACCACCGACCATATCTCGCCCGCGGGCGACATTGCGCTCAGAAGCCCGGCCGGCCGCTACCTCGAGGCGCGGGGCGTCCAGAAGAAGGACTTCAACTCGTACGGCTCCCGGCGCGGGAACGACCGCGTGATGGTGCGGGGCACCTTCGCCAACATCCGTCTCAAGAACGCGATGGTGCCGGGGGTCGAGGGCGGGGTGACCGTGCACGTCCCCTCGGGCGAGCGCATGGACGTCTACGACGCGGCGGAGCGCTACCGGGCCGAGGGCACGCCGCTCGTGGTGCTGGCGGGCAAGGAGTACGGCAGCGGCTCCTCGCGGGACTGGGCGGCCAAGGGGACGCTGCTGCTCGGCGTGCGCGCGGTCCTGGCCGAGAGCTACGAGCGCATCCACCGCTCGAACCTCGTGGGCATGGGCGTCCTGCCTCTCCAGTTCCAACCCGGAGACAGCGTCGAGACACTCGGACTGACCGGACAGGAGACGCTGACGATCCGCGGGATCGCGGGCGGGCTCTCCCCCCGGCAGGAGCTGCGGGTCGAGCGGGTCGGCTCCGACGGCGGCAAGGACGGCTTCGCGGTGACGGCACGCCTCGACACGCCGGTCGAGGTCGGCTACTACGCCAACGGCGGGATCCTGCAGGCCGTGCTGCGCAAGATGCTGAAGGGCTGAGACCCGCGCCCGCCCGGCTGATATCCTTGCGGGCCGATGGCCAAGATCAGCTTCCTCGGCGCGGCGAAGACGGTGACGGGATCGCAGTACCTGGTCGAGGCCGCGGGCGGGCGGCTGGCGGTCGACTCGGGGATGTTCCAGGGTGAGAAGGCGCTGCGCCTGCTCAACTGGGCGGAGCCCCCTTTCGATCCAGCGAGCCTCGAAACCGTCGTGGTGACGCACACGCACCTCGACCACATCGGCCGCCTGCCGCGTCTCGTGAAGCAGGGCTTCGGCGGGACGATCTTCTGCACCGAGCCGACCCGCGAGCTGGCCGAGATCATTCTGCTCGACGCCGCGCACCTCCAGCAGGAAGACGCGGCCTACCTCAACCGCAAGGGACTGACCAAGCACAAGCCCGCGCTGCCGCTCTTCGAAGAGGCGGACGTGCACGAGACGCTCGAGCTGCTGCGTCCCGTGGCGCTCGGCAAGCTGGAGGAGATCGGGCCGGGCCTCGCCTTCCGCTACCGCGAGGCTGGCCACCTGCTGGGAGCGGCGTCGGTCGAGCTGCGCCTGGCGGAAGACGGACACGAGACGACCGTCCTCTTCAGCGGCGACGTGGGTCGCTTCGACACGGTCTTGACGCGCGACCCGGCCCTGGCGCCGGAGGCCGACTACTTCGTGGTCGAGAGCACCTACGGCAACCGCGCCCACGCTCCGATCTCGGTGAAGGACCAGCTGGAAGGCGTCCTCAAGCGCACCTTCGCCCGCGGCGGCGTGCTGCTGATCCCCGCCTTCGCCGTGGGCCGGGCGCAGCAGATGATCTGGCTGATGGACGAGCTGGTCACCGAAGGCCGCCTGCGCGCCTTCCCGATCCACGTCGACAGCCCGATGGCGATCGACGCGACGCGCATCTACGCGGCGCACCCGGAAGCGAGCAAGGCGAGCCTCAACAACATCGGCGGCCGCAGCCTGCTGCACGGCAAGTGGGTCCAGCTCCACCGGACCCGCGCCGAGTCGGAGGCGCTCAACTCGATGAAGGGCCCGGGCGTCATCATCTCCTCGAGCGGGATGCTGAGCGGCGGGCGGATCCTGCACCACTGCCGGGTGCGGCTGCCGCATCCGGAGAATACCCTCCTGATCACCGGCTACCAGGCGGTCGGGACACTCGGGCGGGCGCTGCTGGACGGGGCGCACGTCGTCCGCATCCACAAAGGGGAGGTGCCGGTGCTGGCCGAGGTCCGGGCCCTCAAGGGCCTCTCGGGGCACGCGGACGCGGCGGAGATGCTGCGCTGGCTGTCGGCGGTCGGTCGCGCGCCGCGCAGGGTGTTCGTCACGCACGGTGAGGAGGACGCCGCTCAGGCGCTCGCCGCGCGGATCGGGCGCGAGCGGGGCTTCCGGACCCACGTGCCGGGGATGGGCGAAACGGTGGAGCTCGAGCCGGCCGGCGGACGCTGATGGTCGAGGGCCTGCTGATCGACATCGATGGCGTCCTCCTCCGCGACGACGCGGCGCTGCCCGGCGCCCAGGAGCTGGTCAGCTGGCTGCTCGGGAGCGGGACCCGCTTCCTGTTCCTGACCAACTACCCCTCGCAGACGCCGGCGGACCTGGCGGGACGCCTGGCCGGCAGTGGGATCGAGATCCCGGTCCGCCACTTCTTCACGGCGGCCATGGCGACGGCGGAGTTTCTCGACAAGCAGGCGGGGTCGCAGCGGAAGGCTTTCGTGGTGGGCGAGGGCGCTCTGGTTCACGAGCTCTACCAGATCGGCTTCACCATCTCGGAGACCGACGCCGACTTCGTGGTGCTGGGCGAGACGCGCAACTACAACTTCGAGATGATCCAGCGCGCGGCCGCCCTGATCCGGCGGGGCGCGCGCTTCGTGGCGACGAACCCGGACGTGTCAGGGCCGGCCGGACGCCCGAGCTGCGGTGCCTTGGCCGCCCCGATCGAGCGCATGACGGGCAGGAGTCCCTTCTACGTCGGCAAGCCGAGCCCCTTCATGATGCGCGCCGGGCTGCGACAGCTGGGCGTGCACTCGGCCGAGGCGTGCATCGTCGGCGACAACCTGGAGACGGACATCATCGCCGGTGTCCAGTCGGGGATGGCGACGATCCTGGTGCTGACCGGCGTGAGCCGCGAGGCCGACCTCGAGCGGGTCGCCTACCGGCCCGACCACATCGTGAAGGATGCCTTCGAGCTGCGCGAGCTGCTCGCCCGAGTCGCCTCAGAGCGGTAGAAAGAGGCGCGTCTCGAGCGCCCCGCCGGGCAGGGGGGCGAAGCGGAGGAAGCCGCCCATCTCACGGAGCAGCCGGTGGCCCTCGCCGAGGGGCCCCGCGTCGCCGCCCTTGAGGATGCGCTGCTGGTCGGCCTCGCTGACGCCGCCAGCGTGGGTGAGCGACAGCATCAGGAAGTCCCGCTTCAGCTCGGCACCGTCCCGGCCGCGCAGGAGGACAGGCTTGCGCTCCGCGCGGGCGGACAAAATCGAGGACGGGGCCACGACGGCGCTCAGGCCCTCGACGAAGGAGGCGAGTGCCCGACGCAGCGCGGCCGGGGAGCAGCGCGGGAGCGGCGTTCCTGGGGCCAGCCGGCTCTGCACGGTGACCCCCCGAGTACCGAGCGGCACCCGCAGGATGGTCACGACGCTGGCGAGGAGGGCGTCGAGCGTGCCCGCGGGACCCGCGCCGACGGCCGGGGACACAGGGAACGGGGGTGACGCCGAAGGCAGAGGCGGCGGTGCGGCATGCCGATCGGGAGGGTGCGGCGGTGGGGCGGCCCGAGGGAGCGCAGGCGGAGGGCCGGCGCGGCGGGAGGCCACGGCCGGCGGCGCTGTCGTGGCGGGCGGCGGCGCGGCGGGCCGCCCCAGGTCCCGCAGCAGCTGGCGCAAGCGGAAGGCCTCGCGGCGGATGGCGCCCGCGGTGGCGAGGGCACCCGGATCGGTCGAACCAAGGGCCTCCGCCTGGCGCTGGATCTCCGTGAGGCCGAGGCCGACGTCGCGCACGAGCTGGCTGAGCGTCTCGGCCAGGCTGACGTTCGACCGGATGGCACGGTGGAGGAGCTCCTCCGAGACGGGGTTCGCCTCGGGCCCCCCGGCGCTCGCGGCCTCTGCGCCCTCCGGCTGGGAGATGACCACCCGAGCCGGCGCCTCGGGCGGGGCCGAGGCCTCCGTCGCGGAGGACGCGGGCCTCTTCTGGAGCAGCTCGTCGAAGGCCTGCGCGACGATCTGCGGGACCGAATCAGGATCGAGCCCCTTGTCCTTCAGGTTGTACTTGACGGCGATCGCCGCCAGCATGTCCTGCACGATCGCGACGAAGGTCGCCATGACGCCGTCGCCCCGCGCCGCGACCGCCGGGAAGGCCTTACGACCCCAGAAGTTGAGGGTGCGGTCCAACTCGGCGTGCGGCACCAGCCCATCGAGGTCCTGCTTGTTGTACTGGAGGACGAGTGGCACCTTCTCGGGCACCAGCCGGTTCGCGAGCAGGTTGACCTTCATGTTCTCGAAGGCCGTCAGGTTCTCCCGCGCCATCGCCTTCTGGCTGTCGGCGACGAACACGACCCCGTCCGCCCCCGCGAGCACGACCCGTCGGGTGGCGTTGTACTGGACCTGGCCCGGGACGGTGTAGAGCTGGACCTTGAAGTCGTAGCCCGACACGCTTCCCAGGCTGAAGGGGAGGAGGTCGAAGAAGAGCGTCCGATCCTGGGCGGTGTTGAGGGAGATCAGCCGGTTGGCACCCTCGGGGTCGGTGATCCGGTGGATCTGCTCGAGGTTGGTCGTCTTGCCCGACTGGGGCGGGCCGTAGTAGACGATCTTGGCCTTGATGGTCCGTTCGCCGAAGTTGAACTGGACCATGATCGGCTCGCGACTATACCATCGCTTCCCCCCTCCGGCGCGAATCCCCGCCCTTGACGGGGGGACCCCTGGCCCGTAAACTTGCCTCTTGCGTTTCGGCCCGAGAGGCGGGCCCGAGGGAGGAAGCGTTCGTCATGGCTCAGCGGTGCGAGATCTGCGGAAAGGGCCCGCAGTTCGGGAATCGGGTCAGCCACGCCCACAACGTCACCCATCGCCGCTTCAACCCGAACCTCCAGAGCATCCGGGCCATTGACGGCAAGGGCACGCGCCAGCGCGTCCGCGTCTGCACCCGCTGCCTCCGGTCGGGGAAGGTGACGAAGCCGGTCAAGGCCTCCAAGGCGAAGGCGGCGGCGACGGCCTAGGCAGGCCAACGGCGGCGGCCGCATCCGGCCGCCGGGGGCAAGCCTGTGCGACCGCCCCCAAGGGGTCCCGAAGAGCGGAAAGAGGAAGGGCTGAGACCAGGGTGGGCTGCGCCTCAGTGATGTTGCCTTCCCGGGAAGAAACGAACGGACCGGCGGCCAGGTCGAAATCGCGCAGGACGAGCGATTTCGACCTCGTGTCAGTACGCCGCGATCACGTCGATCTCGACCCGCACGCCGCGGGGGAGGGCGGCCGCCTGAAGGGTCGTCCGCGCGGGCGGCTTCTTCCCCAGGTGGCGCTCGTACACCTCGTTCATCCGCGGGAAGTCGGCCATGTCCGCGAGGTAGACCGTCGTCTTGACGACGTTCTCGGGGCCCATCTTCGCCTCGCGCAGGACCGCCAGGAGGTTCTGCAGCACCCGCTCGGTCTGGGCGGCGACGTCACCCTCGACCAGCGCGTCCGTCGCCGGGTCGATCGCGATCTGGCCCGAGCAGAAGAGGAACCCGCCCGAGAGGACGCCCTGGGAGTAGGGCCCGATCGGCCGGGGCGCGTGCGGCGTCGACACGTACTTGATCGGCAAGGGTTCAGGCCTCCTGGTGGAATGGACCTTCGAAGCCTAGTCCGCGGGGCAGCTCTCCCGCAACGCGGGCGCCCCGCTCAGCGCGCCACCGCGTGGCGCGAGACGTCGATGACACCCGAGACCCCACGCACGGACTTGAGCACCTTGTCGAGGTGCTTCAGGTCGTTGATCCTGACCGTGATCTCGATCGAGGCGGTCTTGTCGTCGAAGGTGCGCACCTGGGCGTCGCGCACGTCCGTGTTCATGGCGGCGAGCGCGGCGGTCACGGCGGCGAGCGCCCCGGGGCGGTCCTCGATCTCGACCGAAAGGTGCACCTCGTAGCCGCCCTCGGCGCCCGCCTGCCACTCGACCGCGATGCGACGCTCCGGGTCGTACACGAGGTTGGTGACGTTGGGGCAGTTGACGGAGTGGACGGAGACGCCCTTGCCGCGCGTGATGTAGCCGACGATCGGCTCGCCCATGATCGGGTTGCAGCACTTGGCCCGGTACACCAGCAGGTCGTCGGTGCCCCGCACCGTGATCCGCTCGTCGCTCCTGCGCAGGAAGCGCTTGACCGCGTCCACGACCGGCCGTGGCTTCTCCGGCGGCTTCTGCTGGAGCTTCTCCGCCGGCAGCAGGCGTGCCAGCACCTGGCGTGGGGAGACCTTCCCGTAGCCGATGCCGACCACGAGGTCGTCGAGGCGCGGGCCGACGCCCAGCTCCTGCGCGAGCGCCTCCAGCGGGGCCGGGGCCTGGGCGAGCTTCTTCAGGGATAGGTCGTAGCGCCGCAGCTCGCGCTCCAGCTGCTTTCTCCCGATCTCGAGCGCCTGCTGCTTCTCGGCGATGTTCAGGTAGTGCCGGATCTTGGCCTTGGCGCGGTTGGTCACCGTGAAGGACAGCCAGTCGCGGCTCGGCTTGTGTCCGGCCGAGGTGAGGATCTCCAGGATGTCGCCGTTCTTGAGCTTGTAGCGGAGCGGCACCATCTTGCCGTTGACGCGCGCCCCCACGCACTGGTGACCCACCTCGGTGTGGATCGCGTAGGCGAAATCGATCGGTGAGGCGCCCCGCGGCAGCATCTTCACCTCGCCCTTGGGGGTGAAGCAGTAGACCTCCTCGGGGTAGAGGTCGAGCTTGAGCGAGGCCAGGAACTCGTGGGGGTCCTTGACCTCCTGCTGCCACTCCAGGAGCTGTCTGAGCCAGGAGAAGGCGTGGTCGTCCTTGTCGACGCCGGTGCGTCCCTCCTTGTACTTCCAGTGGGCCGCGATGCCTTCCTCGGCGATCCTGTGCATCTCGTGGGTCCGGATCTGCACCTCGAAGGGGTGTCCCTCTTCGCCGATCACCGAGGTGTGCAGTGACTGGTAGCCGTTCGGGCGCGGCATGGCGATGAAGTCCTTGATGCGCCCAGGGACCGGACGCCAGGTGTTGTGGAGCACCCCGAGCGCCGCGTAGCAGTCCGGGACCGAGCGCACCAGGACCCGGAGGGCCACGAAGTCGTAGACCTGCTCGAGCTCGATCCGCTGGCGCTTGAGCTTCTGGGCGATCGAGTGCAGGCGCTTGATGCGACCCTCGACCTGCGCCTCGATCCCGGCCGAGCGCAGCTTCTCGGCCACCGTGGCCTGGATCTGCTCGATGAACTCGCTCGAGGCCCGGCGCCGCTCCTCGACCCGAGCCGCCAGCTCCTTGTAGCCCGCCGGATCGAGGTGCTGGAAGGAGAGATCCTCGAGCTCGTTCTTGACCTTCGACATGCCGAGCCGGCCCGCGATCGGGGCGTAGATGTCCAGCGTCTCGCGCGAGATGCGCTGGCGCCGCTCTTCGGGCAGGTACTCGAGGGTGCGCATGTTGTGGAGGCGGTCGGCGAGCTTCACCAGGATCACCCGGATGTCGTCGACCATCGCCAGCAGCATCTTGCGGTAGGTCTCGGCCTGCCGCTCCTCGGAGGTCGCGTAGGGGATCTGCGAGATCTTGGTGACACCCTCGACGATGTGGAGGACGTCCCCGCCGAAGTACTCCTGAACCCGCTCCGGAGTGGTCAGGGTATCCTCGAGCACGTCGTGCAGCAGTCCCACGGCGACGCAGATCGGGTCCATCCGCATCTCCGCCAGGATCGCGGCGACCCCCAGCGGGTGGACGAGGTAAGGCTCACCCGAGGCGCGGAGCTGCCCTTTGTGCTCGACGGCTGAAAAGATGTACGCCTTGCGCAGGATCTCCGGGTCGGCATCCGGGTGGTGCCGCTGGACCGTCTCCTGGATGTCCTCGATGCGGATCTGCATCTCTCGGGACGAGTCTAGCAGGCCACCCGGCCGGCGCCGCGGAGCACGCCCGGGTGGAACCGGGAGGGGTCTGGCGGGGTCCCAGATACGTGAGGATCGGTCTCCGCTTCCTTGACTCGCCTTTCCGCGCCCGTCTATAATCCCCTGTCGCGGAAGCCCTTTTGAAATCAATGACTTTCCCCCGGAGACGGCCATGAGAACCCGATATCGCGCGCCCCTGCTCGCCGCCCTGCTGCCGCTCGTCCTCGCCGGCGTGGGATGCAACCTCGTCAAGGCGAAGGCGGCGTTCAAGGACGGCAACGCCCGCTACAAGGAAGAGAACTACCGCAAGGCGATCGAGGACTACGATCGGGCGGTCAAGCTCAAGCCCAACTTCGCCGAGGCGCAGTTCTACCTCGCCAGCTCCCACCAGAACCTCTACCGGCCCGGCAAGGAGGGCGAGGAGAACCGTGAGCACCTCGACACCGCGATCGAGCACTATGAGAAGTCGCTCGAGGTCAACAAGGCCGATACGCCCGCGCTCAAGCAGCTGCGGCTCAACACGCTCGGGGCCCTGACCACTATCTATTCCGAGCCGCCCCTGCAGAACTACGAGAAGGCGCTGGGCTACGCGGAGCAGATCGTCAAGGACGACCCGAACGACACCAAGAACCTGCAGGCGATGGCCGGCCTCTACGAGAAGTTCAACCGAATCGACGAGGCCGAGGCAACCTACAAGAAGATCACCGAGCTGAACCCGAACGACGTGAAGGCCTGTGGCTGGCTCGCGGGCTTCTACAACAAGACCAACTGGGACGAACAGGGCAACGTCTTCGTCGAGGGGACGAGCCAGGGATCGCCGCACTCCCGTTTCGACCTCGCCATCTCGACGCTCGAGCACTGTGCGCAGCTGGCGCCCTCGGACCCGAGCGGCTACCAGAAGGTGGCGACCTACTACTGGGACAAGGCCTACCGGGATCCGAACCTCTCGGACGAGCAGAAGAGCACCTACGCGGACAAGGGCATCGAGGCCGTGGACAAAGCCCTCCAGCTCAAGCCGGACTACTGGGAGGCGATCATCTACAAGGGGCTCCTCTACCGCGAGAAGGCCAAGGTGGCCCCGCCCGCCGAGCGGAAGAAATATCTCGACGAGGCGCAGCTGCTCCAGAAGCAGGCGATGGACCTGCGCAAGGAGCAGCAGGCGGGTGCCAGCGGCGCGGGCGTTCCCCCCGAGGCCGCTGCCGCGCCGTCCGAGAAGTAGCATCCTGGGCTGGTCCTCGGACCGGAAGGGCGCCCCTGCGGGGCGCCCTTTCTGTTTCCAGGGGTCCCCCCGGACCTCCGGCGAGCGGGTCTAGGCCGAGCACCCTGACGAAAGAACGGATCCCAGCGGGCGCCGGGAACGTCTTCTTCCAGTGAGGGTACCGGGAACGAGCATGGCAAATCGACCGCTGCACCGCTCGCGCAGGCATCGGCTCCTCGGCGGGGTCTGTGGCGGCCTCGCCGAGTGGCTCGGCTGGGACCCGACCCTGGTGCGGGTCGTCTATGTCGCGGTGTCGATCTGCTCCGCGGCCTTTCCCGGGACGATCGTCTACCTGGTGCTCTGGCTACTGATGCCCCTCGAGGATCCCTTCAGGGGCTAGAAAAAAGAGAAGGGGCCCCGCGCGGGGCCCCTTCCGGGAAGACGACCGGCCGTGGGTCCAGGTCTACGGCTGGCCGCCGACGACGCCTCCCGCCTCCTCGATCATCTTGTCGGAGATGATCCCGATCCGCTCGACGCCGGCGCCCCTGGCGATGTCCATCGCCTGGACGACGCGGCCGTAGAGCACCTCCGGCCGGGCCTTGACGAAGATCGTCTTGTCGGACCGGGCCTGATAGATGTCCCGCAGCTTCGAGTCCAGATCCTCCATGGTGACGGGGTTGCGGTTGAGCGTGATGACCCCGTCCTCGAGGTCCAGCACGACCTGGTTCGACTGCTTCTCCGTCTGGGGCTGGTTGGGCGGGGGCGGCTGCGGCAGAGAGATGTCGAGCCCCTTCTGCGCGAGCGGCGTGACGACCATGAAGATGATCAGCAGCACCAGCATCACGTCGATGAGGGGCGTGATGTTGATGTCGGCCATCGCACCCGAGGAGGCGTGAGCGTCCTCGTGCCCGGCCAGGCGGCGCTTGCGCTCCATCTCCTTGTGGTGTTCGACCTGTACGTCCTTGGAGTGCGCCATCGCCCTACCCCTGCACCTTGCGCTCGGAGATGAGCGCGACTTCTTCGACCCCGGCCTCGCGGCACAGATCCATCACCTTCATCACCTCGGAGTAGGGCAGCCCCTCGTCGGCCTTCAGGTAGATCATCCGCGAGCCTTCGGGCCGGTCCTGGAGCTGTTCCTTGATCTGGGGGAGCAGGTCCTCCTGGCGGTCCAGCTTCTGGGTCGGGTTGTTGCCGAACTGCAGGAAGGTGTCGCTGTTCTTCTTGATGGCCACCACGATCGTCTTCGGGTCGTCCTTGCGATCCTTGGTGTGCGCCGCCTGAGGCAGCTTCACGTCGACACCCTTCTGCAGCATCGGCGTGATGACCATGAAGATGATCAGCAGCACGATCATGATGTCGGCCATGGGCGTGACGTTGATGTTCGCCATCGGCCCGCCCTTTTTGCCGCCGACTTCCATTGACATGGGCTCTTACTCCTTCGTCCGACGGGCCAGGGACCCCGATCGCGTCTTCTGCGGGCCCCGGCGCACCGCACTCGGCGCGACTAGGCGCCCTTCTTGATGAAGTAGTCGAGCAGCTCGGAGCTGGAGTTGTCCATCTCTACGTTGAAGCCTTCGACCTTGCCGTTGAAGTAGTTGAAGAACCAGACCGCGGGGACGGCCACGAACAGACCGAAGGCGGTCGTGATCAGTGCCTCGGCGATACCGGCCGAGATGGCCGCGATGCCGCCCGAGCCGGTGAGCGCCATGCCGGAGAACGCATTGATGATCCCGAAGGTGGTGCCGAAGAGGCCGACGAAGGGGGCGGTGGCGCCGATCGTGGCGAGGCCGGAGAGCCCGCGCTTGAGGTCGGCCAGGTTCACGGCCGTGGCGCGCTGGATCGCCCGCTTGGCGGCTTCGACGGCGCCGTCACGATCGCGGTCCGCTTCGCCCGTCTCGACCTGATATTGCCACTCCTGGAGGCCCGGCTTGAGCACCTTGGCCAGGTGGGACAGCTTGTACTGCTTGCCGTCGGAGACATCGATCGCTTCCTTGATCTTCCCCTGCTTCAGGAAGCGGGCCACCTCGGGTGCGTACTTGCGGGACTGCAGGGTGGCCTGGCGGAACGTCCAGAACCGCTCGATGAAGACGGCGATGGAATACATGGACATGCCGAACAGCAGGATGACGACACCCCATGCCACGCCACCCATGTGCTCGGCCATGGTCCTCAAATCGAACTGCATTTCGCGTCCTCCTGGACTCTTATTGCGCGCTCCGGCCCTTAGGCTACGAGAGCTTGAAGTTGACCGTACCCACCATGATGACGGGAACGGGAACGCCGTTCAATAGTGCCGGCGTATAGACCCCTTGCATCACCGCGTCCAGCGGGGACCCTCGCCGCGCCTGGCTTGACCTCGAGCTGAGATCCTGAGCGTCGGACCGCGACAACCCCGACCCGAGCCTGAGCCCAAAGGACTACCGCGATCGCCTCGCTCGAGTCGTGACTTCTGCCCATCCCCGTCCCTCACGCCACCCCCAGGGGCCTCACCGGAGATGGTCGGAAGGGCGATCTTACAGTCGCCCCTCTCGGAGTGTCAAGTCCGTTACCCTTCAACCCTTTCCGGGGAATGCACCCTCCCCGGGAAACCACACGCGACTTGGACACCAGCTGCCCTCGAAGCGTTCCACCGGGGGGCGTCCCGGCTGGGGATTGTGGGGTGGGCGGACCGTGGCGGCGGGGCTTCAGTAGATGTGGAACCCGACCGGCACGTGGGCGATGGTCGGCACGGGACGGCCCTGCTTGACGGCGGGCTGGAAGACCCATTGGTACACCGTCTGGAGAGCCGCCGCGTCCAGGAGCGGCACCGACTGGATCACCCGGGCCCGGACGACACGGCCGGAGGAGTCGATCAGGATCTCGACCACGACCGTGCCCTCGATCTTCTTGATGAACGCCTCCTGCGGGTATTGGGGCCGCGTCTGCTTGATGGGCCGCGGGGGCGAGTCATAGTCCATCACCGGCCCCGTGCCGGTGCCGCCCAGGGTGCCGCCCAGGACCCCTCCGGGCACCCCACCCACCTGGCCGCCCAGGACTCCCCCCTCCATCCCCAGGATGTCGCCGAGGTCACTGCCGGTCTCGGATCCCGCCTGGTCCTCGATGCGGACGCCGGGCTCCGGCTCGAGGCGGGCCTCCTTCGGCTGCGGCGTCTCGATGGGAGCCGTGAACTCCTGCTTGGGCGGCTCCTCGACCACCGGCTTGGGCGGCTCGCGCTTCGCCGGCTCCGGCCGCAGCGCGCTGCCCCGCAGCGGGGGCGGAGGCGGCGGGGGAGGCGGGTCGAAGAGCAGGGCCCGGATGTAGTCCTTCTGGGCCGGCAGCTCGCCCGGTAGGAAGATCGGGACCAGCACGACCAGCGCGAGCACCAGGAAGTGCCCCAGGAGGGAGACGCGCAACCCCACCCGTTGCCAGCGCGTCCGCACCCGCGGCGCGGAGGTGACGAGCGCGGTGGCGAAGAGCTCGTCCCTGGGGTCCGGGACCGCCTGCCGCTCGCGGACCACCTGTTGCTCGTGGAGGGCTTCGCTGCCGACGCCCGTCATGATCGACATCTTAGCACTCGGCCTCCCGGCGCAGCCTCGCGGCGAGGTCCAGCCCTGGGAGCTGCTCCCGTCTTTTCTTCCACCGCTCCCGCCATCGGATACGGGCGTGGCGGGCTTACCGTGCCCCTGGCTCACTCTGGCAGAGCATACGGGGCGCGCCCGTCGCGTGTTGCCGTGGAAGGTGAAAGTACGTGACGGTCAGCCGTGTGACCGTCACGTACCTCGCGCGACAGGCTCCGTCGGGCCTACGCGGTCGCCCGGCTCTTC
The DNA here is from genome assembly GCA_963732935.1 of uncultured Acidobacteriota bacterium. Taxonomy (GTDB): domain Bacteria; phylum Acidobacteriota; class Vicinamibacteria; order Fen-336; family Fen-336; genus DATBSL01. Next base: position 780,151 of record CAVTBK010000001.1, read on the forward strand.
GCACCCTTCGCCGGGCTGCTCGCCACCACCGGGACGGTCATCCCGCCACGGCGTCCGTACCACCAGTTCGCGAAGGGGACCGCGATGAACACCGTCGAGTAGGTGCCGACCAGGACCCCGATCACCATCGTGAAGCTGAAGCCGCGCAGCACCTCGCCGCCGAAGAGGTACAGCCCCAGGACGGCCAGCAGCGTCGTGCCGTTCGAGATCAGGGTGCGGGTGAGGGTCTGGTTCATCGACAGGTTGAGGATCTTGGGCAGGGCTTCCTTGCGCCGCAGCGCGAGGTTCTCGCGGACGCGGTCGAACACCACGACCGTGTCGTTGACGCTGTAGCCGACCAGAGTCAGCAGCGCCGCGATCACGTTGAGGGTGATCTCGTAGTGGGCCAGGGTCAGGAAGCCGAGCGAGATCAGGATGTCGTGCAGGCCCGCGATGGCGGCGGCGACGCCCCAGGCGCCGCCCTTGAAGCGCGCGGCGATGTAGATGAGCTGGAAGAGCAGCCCCAGCACGGTCAGATAGACGGCCTTCCTGCGCAGCTCAGCGCCGACGGTGGGGCCGACGATCTCGGAGGACGACTCCAGCACGGGGTTCTGGCCGTAGGAGCGCGCGAGCGCCTGGCGGATGCCGCGGGCGGGCGCGTCGAGGTCGGTCTCGGGCGCCTCCTGGGCGACCCGCACCAGCACCTTGTGCTGCTTGGCGTCGCCGTAGGTCTGGATCACGGCGCCGGGGCCCAGCTTGTCGACCGCGGAGCGGATCTTCTCCACCTCGGGCGGGTTCTGGAAGCGCAGCACGAGCTGCGTGCCGCCGGAGAACTCGACGCCGTAGCGGATCCCGTGGGTCGCCATGAGGGCGATCCCGGTCACGATGAAGAAGGCGCTCAGGGCGACGAAGTACTTCGCCTTTCCGAGGAAGTCGAAATTCGGGTTCTTGATGATCTCCATGGCGATCCCCCCTAGATGCTCAGGCTCTCGACGTGGCGCCTGCCGAGCACCCACTCGAAGAGGAACTTGCTCATGAAGAACGAGGCGAACACGTTGGCGATTAGACCGATCACGAGCGTGACTGCGAAGCCCTTGATCGGGCCGGTGCCAAACTGGAACAGGAAGGCCGCCGCGATGAGAGCCGTCGCGTGCGTGTCGAGGATGGTGATCCAGACCCTCTCGAAGCCGTTCTGCACCGCCACCCGCACCGTCTTGCCGTTGCGCAGCTCCTCGCGGATCCGCTCGAACACCAGCACGTTGGTGTCGACGCCCACGCCCATGGTGAGGATGACCCCGGCGATACCGGGCAGGGTGAGGGTGGCGTGGAAGTAGGCGAGGGCGGCCATCAGGATCAGCAGGTTGGCGGTCAGCGCCACCACCGCGTTCAGGCCGGCCAGGCGGTAGTAGACGAGCATGAAGACCACTATGAAGGCCATGCCCGCGGCCGAGGCCATGACACCGTCGCGGATCGAGTCGCGGCCGAGCGAGGCCCCGACCGTGAGCTGCTGCAGGTAGTGCAGCGACGCCGGCAGGGCGCCCGCCTTCAGGATCTTGGCGAGCTCGTCCGCCTCCTGGGTCGAGAAGCGGCCGGTGATGCGGTTGTCGGCCCCTAGCTTGCTCTGGATGGTGGGTGCCGAGTAGACCGTGCCGTCGAGCACGATCGCCAGCTGGCGGCCGATGTTGCGCTGGGTCTCGCGGGAGAACTTGTCGGTGGCGTTCGCCTTCAGCGAGAAGTTGATCTGGGGACGGTTCGACTCGTCTACCCCGACCCGCGCGCTCTTGAGGTCGCGACCGGTGATGAGCGCCTCCTTGCGCAGCAGGTAGTAGGTCGGCTGGCCGGGCGTGTCGCTGGGCCCCGAGGCGAGCTCCATGTTGTCCGGCACCTTGCCGTTGACCCCCTGCAGCAGTGTTTCCTCGCTGGCCGCCGAGGTCTCGACCAGCTTCAGCGTGAGCTGTCCGACCGTGGAGATCATCCGCTTGGCGCGCTCGATGTCCTGCTCTCCCGGCAGCTGGACCAGGATCTGGTCGCCGCGGCTGCCGGTCGCCGCGATCACGGGCTCCCGGGTCCCCTCGGCGTTGACCCGGCGCTCGATGGTCCGGATCGCCTCCTGCACGGTCTGCTGCTTGAGCTGGCTCTGGTAGGGCTCGGTCATCTGGACCAGGAGCTTCCCGTCGCCCACGTCCCGGACCTCCCAGTCGTTGCGGAAGAAGTCGCGCAGCAGGTCCCGCATGTCCTTCACCCGCGCCGGCTCGACGCCGTCCACGGAGAAAGAGACGGGCGAGACGCGCTCGACCGAGCCCACCTGGATCCCCCGGCGGGCCGCCTGGTCGCGGGTGGTGGCGACCCCGTCGTCGACAGTCGCCTTGAGCGCGTCGTCGACCACGACCTGCAGCACGAGGTGGATGCCGCCTCGCAGGTCCAGGCCCAGGTGGATCTTGCCCGGCTGGCCGTTCATGTCGTAGGGCGGCCAGATCGCCACCCCGCACGCCAGCAGGATGCCGCCGTAGACGATCGCCCTCCAGCGCAGCTCGGGACGCATGAAGGCGTACACGAGCCCGGCCAGGGCGGCGGTGAGCAGGAGCCAAAGGGTGATCGGGTTCTGCAGTGCGGGAGGCATCACTTCTCCGCCTTCTCGGTCCCGGACTGCCGTCCGGCGACGGCGCTCCTCAGGACCTTGATCCGGGTCTTGTCGTCGATCCGCAGCAGGAACGCGTCGTCCTCGACCCCGACGATGGTGCCGAAGATGCCGGAGTTGAGCACGACGCGGTCACCGCTCTGGAGGCCCTTGACGAGGTCCTCCAGCTTCTTCTGCTTCCTCCGCATGGGCAGGATCAGGATGAAGTAGAAGATCGCGAAGATGAGCCCCATCATGATGAGGCTCGAGTAGGGGTTCCCTTCACCCGTGCGGGCGGGGCCAGCGAGGGCGATCAGCATCCGGGGATCGGCCATGGTGTGGTTCTCTCGGTTTCTTGGGGCCGCGTCCGGGGCCCGCGATGGACCTCGACGTTACGACCCGTGTGGCTCTTCCGCCAGGCGGCGCAGGGTCTCCCTCCGCCATTCCTGGAAGCGGAACAAACGGATACTCTGCCGCATCGCCTGCATCATGTCAACGTAGAAGGAGAGGTTATGGACGCTCGCGAGTGTCGCGGCGTTCATCTCGTTCGACAGGTGCAAATGGCGCAGATAGGCTCGGCTCACGCTCCGGCAGGTGGGGCAGCGGCACTCGGGGTCGGGAGGTGAGGGGTCCTCGCGGAAGCGGGCGTTGCGGATCGAGAGCCGCCCGCGCCGGGTGAAGAGCTGGCCATTGCGTGCGTTGCGGGTCGGCAGCACGCAGTCGAACATGTCGACCCCGCGCGCGACCGCCTCGATCAGGTCCTCGGGCGTCCCGACCCCCATCAGGTAGCGCGGCCGTTCCTCGGGCAGGATCGGATCGAGGCGCTCGAGCACGCGCTCGCGGGCCGGCTTGGGCTCGCCCACGGAGAGCCCACCGATCGCGTAGCCGGGGAAGTCGAGCTCGAGCAGGTCGCGGGCGCTCGTCTCCCGCAGCTCGAGGTGGGCGCCCCCCTGCACGATCCCGAACAGCCACTGATCGTCGCGCCGCTGCGCCTGGCGGCTGCGCGCCGCCCAGCGCGTCGTGCGCGCGGTCGCCTCCGCCACCACCTCACGCGGGGCGTCGCCCGGGGGGCACTCGTCGAACGCCATCACGATGTCGGCCCCCAGTCGCTGCTGGATCTCGAGCGAGCGTTCCGGGCTCAGCAGGTACGCGGTGCCGTCGATGTGGCTCCGGAAGCGCACCCCCTCCTCGTCCAGCTGGCGCAGGGCCGCGAGCGAGAAGACCTGATAGCCGCCGCTGTCGGTGAGGAAAGGTCCCCGCCAGCCGGTGAAGCCGTGCAGCCCACCCAGCCGCGCGACCAGCTCGTCACCCGGGCGCAGCATCAGGTGGTAGGTGTTGGCGAGCAGGATCGAGGCGCCCAGCTCGCGCAGCTCGCGGTGCGAGACCGCCTTCACGGCGCCCGCCGTGCCGACCGGCATGAAGACCGGGGTCTCCACCGTGCCGTGCGGGGTCTCCAGCACGCCGGCCCGCGCCCGGCCGTCCCGTGCCTCGACCACGAAGGAGAAACCCGCCATGGAGCGACGAGTATAGACTCTTGCTCATGACAGCCCGGCTCAAGGTGGCACTGCTCTTCGGAGGCCGTTCCGGCGAGCACGAGGTCAGCCTGCGCTCCGCCGCCTCGGTGGCGAAGGGTCTCGCCGCCCGTCACGACGTGCTGCCAGTGCTGATCGACAAGAGGGGGCGCTGGCTCCTTCAGGACGGTGCCGAGCCGAGGGCCTCGGGCGGCGAGCCCGTGTTCCTGGCGCCGGTACCGGAGGAGGCCGGGCGCCTGCGCAGACTCGCCGACGGGCGGGAGCTGGCGCGCGCCGAGGTCTTCTTCCCGGTGCTGCACGGCACCTACGGCGAGGATGGGACGGTGCAAGGGCTGCTCGAGCTGGCGGGCGTGCCCTACGCGGGCTCCGGCGTCGCCGGCTCGGCCGTCGCGATGGATAAGGCGATCAGCAGGGCCCTCTTCGCGCGCGCCGGGTTCCCGCAGCCGGCCTATCGCGTCGTCGAGCGACGGGACGTCGATCCCGAGCGACAGCTGCTGGCCGAGCTGGGGCTGCCCCTCTTCGTGAAGCCGGCCAACCTGGGCTCGAGCGTCGGCATCAGCAAGGTCAAGACGCCCGCCGCGCTGGCCCCGGCGCTGGCGGAGGCCTTCCGCTACGACCGAAAGCTGGTGGTCGAGGCGGGTCTCGACGCGCGCGAGATCGAGGTCTCCGTGCTGGGCAACGACGCGCCCGAGGCCTCCTCGCCCGGCGAGGTGGTACCGGACCGAGAGTTCTACGACTACGACTCGAAGTACGCGGCCGACAGCCGCACGAAGCTGCTGATCCCGGCCCCTCTCGACGCGGCCACCAGCGAGGGGGCCCGCCGCCTCGCCCTCGCCGCCTACAGCAGCCTGGGCGCCGGCGGCTATGCCCGCGTCGACCTCTTTCTCGAGCGGCCGACCGGGCAGCTGCTCGTCAACGAGGTCAACACCATCCCGGGCTTCACCACGATCAGCATGTACTCGAAGCTGTGGGAGGCGAGCGGCCTTCCCTACCCGGACCTGCTGGCCCGCATCGTCGATCTCGCCCTCGCCCGGCAGCGCGAGCGTGCCGCGCTCGTGACCGACTACGCGGGCTAGGGACGTGCTCGCCCGGACCCGGCACCGCTTGGCCCCGCGAGGAGCACGACGCGCATGAAGAGGAACGCCCTCGCTATCAGGCAGCCGAGGAGCAGGGCTGGCACCTGCTGCTTTGGCCTAGGGGGGACGAAGTCCCCCCTAGGACCCCCCTTGTTGCCGTTCCGCGTGTTGCTAGTCTCTTTGTTGTTCTTTGCGTCCGTGTCTGCGAGAGCGGCGGTGGCCGTGGAGTCGCCGGCCGATCCCGAGTACCGAGCGGCGCTCGATCTCGTCTACGACGGCTCCTTCGGCGCGGCCGAGGCCCAACTCGCGGCGCTCGCGCGCGGGCACCCGCAGGACCCGGTCGCCCCGTATCTCCAGGCGCTCGCCCTCGAGTGGCGGCTGGAGCAGGCGCCGCAGAGCCCCGAGCACGACGCGGCCGTGCTCGGTTTCGCCGACCGCGCCCTCGCGCTCGCCGATGCGCGCCTCGCCCAGGACGAGCATGACGGTCGCGCCCTGCTGGCGCGTGGCGCCGCCCACGGAGTCAAGAGCCGGCTCCACCTCTTCCGTTGGGACCGCCGCCCCGCCTCGCGCGAAGCGGTGCGGATGCGCGAAGCGCTCCTCGCGGCGCGGCAGGCCGGCGTCACGGCGCTCGATCTCGACTTCGGCCTCGGCCTCTACGACTACTACGCCGATACCCTGCCCCGCTTCTTCAAGCTGGTCGCCTTCGTGCTGGGGATTCCCTCCGGCGACCGTGAGCGGGGGCGCGCCGCGATCGCGCGTGTCGCCCAGGGCGGCAGCCTCTTCCACGACGCCGAGGCGCGCGTCCAGATGTACGAGATCCACACCTACTTCGAGCAGCGGCCCGATCGCGCCCTCTACTGGATCCGCGAGATGGCGCGCCGGTACCCGGGCTGGCCGATCTGGAGAATGAAGCTCGCCGACCTGCTGCGCGAGCCGCTCGGCCTCTTCCGCGAGAGCGAGGCGGTCAGCCGCGAGATCCTGGAGACGGCCGAGCACCACCGACACGCCAACTACCAGCCGGTCGTCGCGGCCATGGCCCGCGTCGAGCTCGCCGAGGCGCTGCTCCTGGACCTCCGGCTGGAGGAGGCGCGCACCCAGGCCCTGCGCGCCCTCGACTGCCCGGGCGTGCCGGCCTGGGTCCCGGCTCGAGCGCAGCTCGTGGTGGCCCGCAGCCTGGAGCTGCAGGGTGAGCGAGCGGCGGCGCGAGCGCGCTACCAGCGCGTGGCTTCCGGAGCCGACCCGGCCTCTCGCCGCCGCGCGCTCGACGCCCTGCGCGCCCCGGCGAGTCCGGCCCTGGTCGCGGCGACGCCGCTGCTCGCGCAGGCCCGGCGTGCCGCCGAGGCGGGTGCGCCGGTCGAGGCGGAGCGCTCCTGCCTCGAGGCCTTCCGTCTCGCGCCCGAGGACGACGAAGCCGGCCTGTGCGCCGCGCGCGTTCGCCTGCGCGAACGGGACCCGGACGAAGCACGGGACCTCGCGCGGCGCGTGGCCGACTCGGGCGCAGCGTGGCTGCGGCCGAAGGCGCGGCTCGTGTTAGCGGAGGCGCTTCTCGTCTCGGGAGAGCGCGCGGAAGCCATCGGACAGTACCGCTTGGTGTGGGAGCAGCCCTACGGGCGTCCGCTGCTGCGGTCGCAGGCAGCCGAGGCCCTGGGCGAGCTCGCGCCGGAGGTCATCCGCGAGCCCCCGCCCTACGAGCACTGATATTCCAACTACCATATAAAGAATCGCACCCCACGCGATCTCCCACATTTTCGTCGCCCCACCCAGAACCCGCGAGACACCAGTACCTTCTGGTCTACGACATCCGCAAACAGGCTCTGGGAGCCACTTCCGTCGATTTCCACACCAACGTGCACAGCCTAACGTGCTCCACCCGAACGGAATGGGGAGGAACGAGGGCAAAAAAACCTTGACAAGGTTCAGAGGGGTCCCTACGCTACGTCTAGTATGCGAAGCCCCTTGAGACCCGATAGGTTGAAAGCGGGCTCCGCTCGTCCAGATCTGGACTGAAAGGGGGGATTACCTCGATGCCCGCGAAGAAGAAGGCTGCCAAGAAGAAGGCCGCGAAGAAGAAGAAGTAAGAGCCCCGGGGCAGTTGGGGGGGTCGAGAGCGATCTCGCCCCCCATTTTTTTGTCTTCTCAGCAGGCGAGTGGCTTGAGCACGTGCTCCTCGACCGCGAGCGCCACACCGTCCTCGTCGTTCGAGGGCAGCACCGGCATGCCGAGGGCGAGCAGCTCCGGATCCGCGTTGGCCATCACGAAGCCGACTCCCGCTCGCGCCACCATCTCCCGGTCGTTCCAGTTGTCGCCGATCGCCAGCGTTTCCTCGGCGGAGATCCCCCAACGCGACTGCAGGAAGCCCACCGCCTCGGCCTTGCCGACCCCGGGATCGATGACGTCCAGGAGAACCAGGTCGGTCGCAGGGTAGACGGTGCGCTCGATACGCGCCCGCTCGCCCAACTCCCGTCGCAACGGTTCGATCAGCGCGTCCATCTCGGCCCGCGTGCCCCCGTACATCACTTGGATCGGCTGCTCGGTCTCGAGGATGCCCTCGAGGGGGCTGCAGCGTCCGCACCTCGCCGTCCGCGCGCGCGAGGTAGTAGCCGACGAGGCCCGTGCGGCGGGCCTCTGCGTCGACGATCAGGTGGCCCTCGCCGTTCACCCCGCAGTGCAGGACCGGCTCGACGCCCATCGCGCGTCCGACCGCGATCGCGGAGCGGGCCGCCTCCCGCGCGAGCGGCCGCGAGCGCAGCACGATCCCCTCCTCCACCACCAACGCTCCGTTGTGCAGCACCAGTGGCACGCTGCCGCCGAGCTCTTCCGCCACCCGCCGGGCGGAGGGATAGCGGCGGCCGGTGACCAGCACCAGCCGAACACCGAGCGCGCGGGCGCGCCGGGTCGCCTCGAGCGTGCGCGGCGAGATGGTCTTGTCGCTACGGAGTAGCGTGCCGTCGATGTCGAGCGCCAGAAGCCGGATCACGAAGGCTCCTCACTCCCCGGACCAGACCTCGACCCGCTCGATGACGTCGCCAGGCCGGATCCGGTCGACGACGTCCATCCCCGTCGCAACCCAGCCCAGCAGGGTGTAGGCCCCGTCGAGGTGCGGAGCAGGCATCGAGCGTCACGAAGAACTGGCTCCCGCCGGTGTCCCTGCCGGAGAGGGCCATGCCCACCGCTCCGCGCACGAACGAACGGTCGCCCAGCTCGTCACGCAGGGTATAGCCGGGTCCACCGTTGCCGTCGCCGCGGGGACAGCCCCCCTGTACGACGAAGCCTGGCTCGACGCGATGAAAGGTGAGCCCGTCGTAGAAGCCACGCCGAGCGAGCGCCACGAACGAGGCCGCCGCCAGCGGTGCTTCCACGACATCGAGGCGGATCTCGATCCGCCCTTTTCGCGTGTGGAGGAAGACCCGCGGCGTGTAGAGGCTGTATCCGCTGCGAGGAGCGTAGGGCGCCATCGCCGCGCGCCAGTCGAGCGCGGGCCGCTCGACGTCCTCCGGGCGGATCCCGGCCGCGGTGGCGGCCGGATCGAGCGAGCGCACCGCCCGCTCGCGGACGGCACGCGACGGGTCCTCGCGCGCGATCTGCTCGACGGCCGCGCGGCCTTCGCCGTCGCCCGTCGCCGCCAGCGCGGACACGACGGCCAGGCGCGCCTCGATCTGGCCCGCGCCGTCCTGGAGACCGCGCCGCCATGCGGCGACGAGCGGCCCCGCGAGGCCCCTGGTGCCGAGCGCGGCCAGCCCCTCCTCCGCTGCCACCCGCACGCCGAGGTCAGGATTCTCGAGATGGCGCAACAGGGTGTCGCGAGCGTCCACCCCGCGCGCCCGACGCAGTGCGGACAGCACCGCCTCCACCACCCGCGGCTCGGGGTCCTTGAGCATCGCGTGGAGGACGCTGACGCTGGTCGGGTCACCGATCGTTCCGAGCGCTTCCGCGACCGCCACCCGCACCTCGGCCGAAGGGTCGACGTCCATGCCCGAGAGCACGAGGGTGAAGTCCTGAGGGCTGGTGTGGGCGAGGGCGGCTACGGCGGCGGAGCGGATCCAGGGCTCTCGGTCGGCGACCAGCGACACGATGGGGACCCGCAGCGCGGGATCGGCCGGCAGCACGGCGAGGGCCTGGAGGGCCTCGCGCCGCACGACGTCGCTTCTGGCGCCCAGCAGCGCTGCCGCCGCGGTAGTGCCCCGGGGGTCGCCGATCGCCGCCAGGGCACGCAGCGCCTCCGCCGCCACCAGCTCGCTCCGATCGCGCGAGAGCGAGGCGAGCAGGGCCACGGTCGTGGCGTCCTTGAGCTTCGCGAGGCCACGCGCGCCGAGCGCCCGCGAGCGGGGATCCTCCGAAGACGCGGCCGCCAGCAGCGCGGGCTCGAGGCGCGGGCTGGCCAGCCGCATCGCGAGCCAGCTGGCCGCCCACCAGTCGAAGCGCGGCCGCCCGCCGTCGAGCAGCACCTGCTGGGCCGCGGCGGCGTCGCCGAGCCTGCCGAGGGCGACGAGCTCGAAACGCTGCTCGGCCCAGGTGTCGAAGGGGTCGCCCGGATCGTCGCCGCGCACCGTCATGCGGGTGATCGTCTTGGGCAGCGAGGCGACGACCACCTGCGCGATCTCCGGTGCCACGCGTGCGTCGCCGATCAGTCCCAGTGCCTCCGCGGCGCGTCCGCGCACGGCCGCGTCCGGGTCGAGCCGCAGGGCGAGCCGCAGCCGGTCGACGGCGGCCCGATCTCCCAGGAGGCCCGAGCGCGAAGGCGGCCATCCGACGCAGCTGCGGATCGGCGTCGTTCATCAGCTCGACGAGACCGGGCAGCAGCGATGGATCACCGATCCGGCCGGCGGCGAGCGCCGCCCGCCGACGCACGCCGGGATCGGGGTCGTGCAGGAGACGCTCCAGCTCTCCCGACCCGAGCCCGCGCGAGTCCTCCAGCTCGAGGATCCGGGCCAGCCTCTCGATCCGTGGCGGCCGTGGCGCGACGCGCGCGCGGGCGGCGAAGGTCGAGGCGACCGGCGCCAGGCAGGCGCCCGCCACCAGCAGACACATGACCCAGGCCGGCCAGCGCATCCCGAGATTATGTCCTACGCGACCGCGATCAGGTCCCGGCCGTCCCGGAGACCGCGCCGCGCCGCCTCCTCGCGTATCCGCGCGCGCGCGCCGGGCTGTCCGACGGCCGCGAGATGCAGCGCACCGGCGAAGGAGCCCGCCTCGCCGACTCCCACCACCGGGACCTCGTAGAGCCGGCCGCCGAGCTTGCGTGGATTCACCTCGACGAACGCCCGCAGCGGGACACCTCGAGCCCGCAGGGCCCGTCCCCAGCTCTTGCCGATCGGTCCCGCCCCCCAGACCACCGCTCCCCGGCCCGCCAGCGGTCCCCGGAGGAGGGCGTCGAGCTTCGTGGCCAGGAAACGCTCGGGCGCATAACGGGGGTCGCTGCGGGTCAGCCGGCCCGGCCAGTCCCGCCACGAGAGCAGCACCTCGTCGAGCTTCGCGAAGCGCAGCCCAGCGTCGAATGCCCGCAGCCACAGCTCGTAGTCCTCCGGCCCCTCACCGTCGCGCCACCCTCCCACCCGGCGCAGGTCGGTGGCGCGCATCGCCATCGAGGGGTGCACGAGCGGGGACTCGACGAAGCGCTCGCGAGCGAAGGCCTCGTGGTCGAGGACGCCGTTCGTCCACTCGACGTAACCACGCATGCCCGCGCCCGGCGTCTGCCCCGGGCCCGCGATCGCCTCGACCCGGCAGCCCAGCACGTCGACCGCCGCGTCGTGCTCCAGCCGCTCGAGCTGGCGCGCCAGCCGGTCGGGGCGCGCGACGTCGTCGGCGTCCATGCGGGCGACCACCGCCGCCCGCGCCTCCGCCAGGGCCAGGCGGAGTGCGGCGCTCAACCCGCGCGGCGGCGTGCGCAGCACGCGCACCCGCGCATCGCGCCGCGCCCGTGCCAGGAGCTGCTCGCCGCTGCCGTCCGAAGAGCCGTCGTCGACCGCGACCACCTCGTGGGCCTTGAGCGTCTGTCCCGCCAGCGAGTCGAGGCACTCCCCGAGCCACGGGAGGGCGTCGCGCACCGGGAGCAGCACGGAAACCCGCGGCGGCACGTCCTCACCCGTGGCGTCGCACGAAGGCGCAGGCGACCGCGATCGCCTCGCCCGCCTCCTCCGCCTGGACCAGGTGGAAGGGAGCCCCGCGCCCGGGCCGCCAGTCCCGACGGGTGCCCCGCCGGATCTCCACCAGGAAGCCGCTCTCCGTGCGCGCCGGCTCCGAGATCTCGTAGATCCAGTCGTCGCGCCGCAGCGTCGAATGAATCGCGCCCGGGTTCCAGAGGCGGCGCGTCGAGTCCTGGACCGCGTCCCTCGCCACCATACCGTCGACCGCCCGGCGTGCCGCGTCCGGCAGGAACAGGAACTCGATCCCGTAACCGATGTAGGGCCAGCCGACCTCGGGCGCGTCGCGGACGATGCGCCCCAGCACGCGCACGCGCCCTTCCGGCTCGGGCAGATCCAGCTCCAGGTCCAGGTCCTCGGCGTCGATCGGTACCGGGCTGGCGAGCAGCATGCCGTGCACGCTCAGGTTCCTGGTGAGGGCGTAGAAGTGCTCGCCGCTCGCCGGACGCCGGCTGCCCACGACCTGCACGTGCACGGGGATGCGGCGCAGCACCCGGCGCGGTACCTCCAGCAGCTTGCCGATCCAGCTCTCGAGCACGAAACGGTCGAGCGGCCGCCGCAGCGCGGCATTCGCCCCCGCCTCGAGCAGCAGCCCCTCGCTGCCGGGAGGCTCTTCGGCGGGCACGACCGCAAGCAGCGAGATCTGGCGGCCGGTCTCCTTCGCGCGGATCGCGCGCACCATCGCCGCCGTCGCCAGCCGGCCCCCCAGGACCACGAGGCCGGGCGGCTCGCACTCGACGGCAGCGACCACCCCCTCGGGCGAGCCCGCCTCGCGCAGCAGCTCGGGCTGCCGTTCCAGGAAGCGCACCTCGAGCCGGAGCTCGCGCCCATCGACGCCGGCGGCGAGGATGGTGCCGGCCATCGTCTAGCTCACGATGCGCTGGCTGCTGCGACGAAAGCGGAACAGGCGCTGGAAGAAGTCGGGCAGCACGGTCTTGAGCCCGAAGAGCGAGGGGACCCGGTCATAGTAGAGGACGAGACGCAGGTCCTTGCGTCCGCCGCGCCCCAGATCCTTGACCAGGAAGCGGTAGCGGCCGACGCGAAGCGTGTCCCCGACCGCCAGCTCGCGACGCGCGGCGTCCTTGCCGTAGCTCAGCATCTGAACCTTCTGCTCCAGCAGCTTGCGGCGCAGCTCGTCGTTGAAGGCCAGGTGGGCCTTGGCACGGACGAAGTCGATGGCCGCCACCCGCGATCGCTCGGACGAGGGACGCGTGAGCAGACGCTCCGCCTCCTGCGGCTGCAGGCTCCGTGCGGCGTAGTCGAGGTTGAGGGCGTGGATCTTCTCGTCCCGCGATCCCGAGTCGGTGGCGGCCTCGAGCACGCGCCGCAGCTCGTCGAGTCCCAGCGGCAGGAGCGCCGCGTCGCGCGGGTCGATCCCGGACTTGTCGGTGCCCTGGCCGGTCAGGTCCACGGAAGACGCGAGCAGCGTGAAGGTGGCGGCCGCCCCGCGTGCGTCCGCGACCAGGCTCAGCCCCTGCGCCGCCCAGGAGCCGTCGCCGCCGCGGCGGAGCCGGTCCACGACCACGTGAACCGGCTGATTGCGGCCGAGCTCCAGGATCTCGAGATCCCCCGGGCCGGGGAAGGAGCGCACCAGGAGCCCCAGCAGCAGGAAGAGGACCACGCACAGGGGCAACACGATGTAGCTGAGGATACGCAGCTCCGTCCCCGCCCGCGGCGGCGCGGCGATGCGTCTCACCACCGGCTCGATCTTGCGAAGCCCCTCGTTGGGTGCCACGCGGTAGACGAACTTCTTGAGCAGCAGACCGTCGTCCTTGAAGAACGACGCGAGCGACTGCGCGAGCGGTGTGGCCGCGGAGCCGTTCGCGGCGCGCACCATGTCGAGCACGAAGCCGGGCGACTGCTCGGGGTTGCGCATGCTCTCCCGCCCGGGCAGCTGGCCGACCAGCACCACGTAGAGCGGGATCTGCATCTCGCCGAGCAGGGCCACGGTCCGGCGGATCGACTCAGTGCGGGCGTCGACTCCTGGCGGGAGGTCCCTCCAATCCGCGGGATCGGGGTCGGCGATGGCGTCGGTCAGCAGCACCATCCGGAGATCCGTCCCCTTCGGGTAGCCGGCCGCGAGCTCCTTCGCCTTCTCGAAGGCGAAGTAGAAATCGGTCCACTGGCCGTTGTTTCGATAGCGGGAGACGTCGTCGACCGCGATCTCCTTGCGGCCCCCGAACAGGATCAGGCGGTAGCGCTGACCCTGCAGGAAGGTGAACATCTTCTCGAGCGCCGCCACCCGCTGCTCGGCGGGGTCGAGCGGGGGCAGCGACGCGGAGTTGTCGATCAGGAACAGGATCACCGACCCGCCGGCCGGAGGAGACGGACTCGCGTCGACCGGCCGCGGAGGTCCGCTGAGGAGAGCGAAGGCGAGCAAGGCGGGCAGCATTGCCGAATCCGGATTCTACACCGGCGAGCTTCGCGACCCGCCGCGCCTATAATGCTCCTCTCATGAAGGCGGGTATTCTCGGGCTCTCCCTGGTCGGCAAGAGCACCCTCTTCCAGCTCCTCACCGGTTCCGAGGCGCCTCCTCCCGGCAGCCGTCCGGAGGCCCGTCTCGCGATCGCCCGCGTCCCCGACCCCCGCGTCGCCGCGCTGGCGGCCCTCTTCCACCCGAAAAAGACGACCTTGGCGACCGTCGAGTACGTCGACGTGCCCGGCGTCGCCAAGGGCGAGGGTTCGGCCCTCGTGGACCTCCCGGCGCTGCGCGGGGTCGACGCGTTCGTCCAGGTCCTGCGGGCCTTCGACTCGGACACGGTCCCCCACCCCGAGGGCACCAACGACCCGCGGCGCGACGCGGCGGTCCTGGAGCTCGAGCTGATCCTGGCCGACCTTGGCACGGTCGAGCGGCGGTTGGAGCGGCTGGAAGCCAACATCAAGAAGGCGAAGAAGGCGGAGGACGTCACCGAACGCGAGCTCTTCCTGCGCCTCAAGGGCGCCCTCGAAGCCGAGCGGCCGCTCCGCGAGCTCGAGCTGCCGCCCGAGGAGCGCAAGCGCCTGCGAGGCTACGGCCTCTTGAGCGAGAAGCCGATGCTCCTGGTCGCGAACCTGGGCGAGCAGGCGATCCGCGATGCGGGCGCCTTCCTGGCCAGCTCGGGCCTCAGCGCGCTCGCCGCCCGCCCGCGAGTCGGTGTGGTCGCCGTTTCCGCGCCGATCGAGGCAGAGCTGACCCAGTTGCCCCCAGACGACGCGCGCGTCTTCCGTGAGGACCTGGGTCTCACGGAGCCGGGGCTCGACCGGGTGATTCGCTCCACCTACGAGCTGCTCGGTCTCGTCTCGTTCCTCACCGCGGGCGAGGACGAGTGCCGCGCCTGGACGATCCCCCACGGGACGAAGGCTCCCCTGGCCGCGGGCGCCATCCACTCCGACATCGAGCGCGGCTTCATCCGCGCCCAGGTCGTCGCCTTCGAGGAACTGATCGCCGCCGGCTCCCTCGCTGCCTGCCGCGAGAAGGGCACCCTGCGCCTGGAGGGGCGCGAGTACATCGTGCAGGACGGCGACGTGATCGAGTTCAAGTTCAACGTCTGAACGCCATGCCGGCCTGTCCGTCCTGCCAGCGCGCGGTCGCCGTCGCGCGCTCGAGCTGCATCTACTGCGGAGCCGAGCTGCCTCCCGCGCTCGCCGACGAGGCTCGCCGAGCCGCCCGGGTGGCGACGACGGAACCGGCACCGGCGCCGGGTGTCGCGCCTGCCGCCCCGGAGCGCCTCTTGATCGTGATCGACCTCGATGTCGTCGCCGCCGAGACGCTCGCTCGCGCCGCCGATCGATCGTCGTACGAAGCCATCCTGCTCGCCCGCCGTCGCGGTCTGCTGCTGCTCCGCGTGCTCGCCCCCGAACCGGCCCGAGCCGAAGCAGACCGTCTCGCCGCGGCCGGCGTTCCCAGCCTGCTGATACCCGAGTCGGAGGCCCGCGTGCGTCCCCTCCGCGCGCTGGCCGGCGAGCTGAGCCCGGCGGGGCTCGTGCTCCGAACCGAGGAGGGGAGCGTGGTGGTCCCGGGCGAGGCCCTGCTGATGATCGTGAGCGGACCGATCGCACGCCAGCGCCAGGCTTCGGCCAAGCGCCCCAAGGTCGCGACGGCCACGCTCGAAGAGGGCTTCTGCATCCACCTGCATCGCCTCGGCGACCCACGCCCGATCGAGATCGACGCAGGCGGCTTCGAGCCGGGCTTCGCTCCCGCGGGCTCGACCCGGCTCGAGCTCCAGGTCTGGCTCGACGCGCTCGCCGCCCACGTGCCGCGAGACGACGGCTTCCGCCAGCTGACCCCCGCCCTCGCGCCGACGGCGGCGCCCGCCCTCGGTCCGCTCACGGCCCTGGAATCCTCGCGCGGACGTCCGCGCGCCTCCGTTGGCGGCGTGGGTCCTGCCGAACGCGACGGTGAGGAGAGGCTGCTGCTCGACAACCTGGAGCAGTTTCGCTTCTACTCCGGCTGGCGCGGTGCCGCCGAGCGAAGGCGGTCGCGGGGAGGCCTCCTCGAGCCTTCCCCGGGGCACGATTAGGGGCCGGCTCGCCGGCCGTGCTAGCTTCGCTGTCGCATGGGGATCGGCCGGCGCGAGTCTCTCCTGCTGCTGCTGCTAGCGGCGGCCCCCACCGTCGCCTACTCGCCCGCGCTCCGGGCCGGCCGAATCCTGGCGCCGCGCGAGGGCGTCGCCCTGCACCTGCCGCTCCGGCTCGAGGTGTGGCACGCCTACGCGCACCATGAGCTACCGACCTGGAACCCCACCGTTTTCTCCGGGACACCGCTGCTCGCCTCCTACCGGCCCGGAGCGCTGCACCCGCTGATGCTCGCCCTCGTGCCCGTGCCGCCGCTGGTCGCCTTCCAGGCCCTGGTGCTCCTCTCGCTCGGGGCGATCGGCCCCCTCGCCTTTCTCTACGTGCGCCGGCTCGGGGCAGAGAGCCGGGGCGCCCTCCTGGCCGCGCTGGGCTTCGTGCTCGGTCCGTATCTGGTCGCCCGGCTCGGCGCCACGCCGACGCTGGTGGCCGCGCCGGCGCTCGTCCTCGTGCTGCTCACCGCGGAGGAGCTCCTCGCCCGAGGCCGAGCCGTCTGGATCGCCGCCCTGGCCGGGGCCATTGCCCTGCTCGTGCTTGCCGGATCTCCGGAGGCCGTAGGCGCGGCATCCGTTCTGCTCGCGGCACGCCTTCTCCTGTCGCCGCTGCTCGCGCCGCTGCGCGCGCGGCCCGGAGCCTCGTTCGCCAGGGAGCACGTGGCGAAGGTGTTCGCCGGTGTCCTCGCCGGGCTTCTCCTCGCGGCGCCCCAGATCCTCCCGACCCTCGTGGCGATCCGCGAAGCGGGACCGGGCTGGGCCACGGCCGGCACCGCTCTCACCACCCCGCTCGCGGGGATGGCGGGCCTGGTCGTGCGAACCGTGTCGCACACTCCGGCGCCGATCTTTGTCTTGGCGGCCGTGCCCCTGGTCCCCGCCCTGCCGGGCCTGCGCGCGGCCGTCGCGCTGGTCGGGATCTCTCTGCTCGCGCTCGCCGCCCGCGGGGGGCTCGACGGTCCGGGAGCCCTGCCGCTCGCGGTCGATCTCGCCGCCAGCGTGATCGCCGGGCTGTCGTTCTCGACCCAGTGGCGCCTCCGCCTCGAACGCCGCGGTCGGCGCCTGCGGCTGCTGGCCGTCGTCGTCGCGCTCGCGAGCGCGGCCGCCCTCTCGATCGCCACCACCGTCACCGGTCCCCTGAGCCACCGCCTGGCGGCGCCGGTGGGGCTGCTCGCCCTGGGGCTCATCCTCTATTTCTCGCTGGCGAAGTCGCCCTCGCGCGTCCTCTCGCAGGTCTTCCTGCTCCCGCTGCTCGCCTCCTTCCTGATGCAACCATGGGGGCGCGAGAGCTGGCTGGGCGCGCCGAGCGTGCGCTCCCTCTCGGAGGCGAGTCCCACGCGCGCGGCGCTCGACCGCGCCATGGGGTCGCGTCGCTCCGAGCGGTCTCTGGTGCTCGCCGAGTCCCGCCCCGGCGCGGGCGCGGCGGCCGACCTCGGTTGGGGAGGTTACGCGGGCCTCGCGGGTCGGCGCAGCGCCAACGGCGACGACCCGCTCGTCCCCGAGTCGCGGCGCCGGGCCTTCGACGGCATGCGCAGCGACGGGACCCTGCCGCGCCGCCTGCTGGAGACGGACCCGGGCCGGCTGGAGCTGCTCGGGATTCGCTGGCTGGAGGTGCCGACCGAAGCCCTGGTGACCGAAGGCGGCAGCGAAGCCCTCGGCGACCAGCTCGACGTGGTCCTCGAAAGCCCGCGCCCTCACCTCTTCGCCCTGCCCATCATCCGCGCGACCGAGCTGCGTATCGTGACCTTCCTGGCCGGCGCGACCGACGTCGAGCAGGGCCGGGTCGTCGCTGAATGCGCCGTGCGTCTCGCCACCGGCCGCGAGATCTCCCTGCCGATCCGGGCCGGCATCGACACGGCGGAGTGGGCCTGGGACCGGCCCGACGTGCGCCCCCGCGTGAGACATCGCCGGGCGCGGGTCTTCGCCAGCTTCCCCGTGCGCGGCGGCTTCCTCGGACACCAGTACTCGAGCGTCCTGCGCCTGCCCGGGCGCTTCTTCGTCTCGGCCTTGCGTTTTCGCGCCCTGCCGGGGGCGCCCCCGCTCTGGCTGCTGCGGGCGGGGCTGCGCGACGGCGCGACCGGCCGCTCGGTCGGCGTCGGCCTGGCCTCGGCCTATGCGAGCGACGAGGTGCGTCTGGCCCCGGTTCTGAACACTCCCCTGGTGAGCCTCTTCGAGGTGCGGCGCGGCATCGGCCCGGCCTGGGTGGTCGCGCGGCTGCGGCTCGTGAACGACGAGTCGCGGGTGCTCGACCTGCTCCGCTCCCCGACCCGGCTCGGCGTCGACGCGCGTGCCGAGGCGATCGCGACCCGAACCGAGGCGGCCTCGCTGGCCCTTCCGGCGAACAGCCGCTCCTCCCAGGCCGAGGTCGTCCGTTCGGGTGGCGCCCGGATCGTGGTGCGAGCGCGGGGCCCCGGCCTGCTCGTCCTCTCCGAAGGATACGACCCCGGCTGGACCGCCACCGTCGACTCCCGCCCGGTCCGGGTCCTGCGCGTCAACCTGGACCGGATGGCGGTGGCGCTCGGGGAGGGTCACCACCGCGTCGTCCTGCGTCATCACGCTCGGGGACTGGCGAGCGGCGTCGCGCTCGCCTTCCTGGCGCTGGCGGCCCTCGGCGCCGCACTGCTGCGCGAGCGGCGCCACGCGCGGCGCGGGGTTTGACCCTGCTCGATCGCACGTGCTAGCTTCGCTCGTTTCAGCAGAGCCAAGGTATGCCCGCAAAGACGCACGGTCTCAGCATCTTCTTTCCGGCCTACAACGACGCGGGCACCATCGCCAGCCTGGCGATCGTGGCGCACATGACCGCGCGCGAGCTGGTCGACGACTACGAGGTGATCGTGGTCGAGGACGGCAGCCCCGACCACACCGGCGAGCTGCTCGACGAGATGACGAAGGCATATCCCTGGCTCAAGGTGGTCCACCACCCCGAGAACCGCGGTTACGGGGGCGCTCTGCGCAGTGGCTTCGCGGCGGCCTCGAAGGAGCTCGTCTTCTACACCGACGGCGACGCGCAGTACGACCCGCGCGAGATGCGGACGCTCTACCAGGCCTTCTCGGACCAGGTCGACTTCGTCAACGGCTACAAGATCTCGCGCAACGACCCGCTGCACCGGATCGTGATCGGGCGGGTCTACCACTGGTTCGTGAAGCTCGCCTTCGGCCTTCGGCTGCGGGACGTGGACTGCGACTTCCGCCTGATGCGCCGGAGCATCTTCTCCGAGCTGACCCTGACCCGCAGCTCCGGGGTCATCTGTGTCGAGCTGATGAAGAAGGTGCAGGACAACGGCTTCCGGATCGCCCAGGTCCCCGTACACCACTTCCACCGCAGCTACGGCAAGAGCCAGTTCTTCAACTTCCGGCGCGTGGTGCGGACCCTCTTCGACCTGGCCCGACTCTGGATCGAGCTGGTGGTGCGGCAGGAGCACCGGCGTGCCGGCACCCACCACAGTCCGGGCCGAGACCGGGAGGAGGAGGCGAACCAGTGAGCGGCGATCCCCGCGACTTCTACCGGGGAAGGCGGGTGCTCGTCACCGGAGGCCTCGGCTTCATCGGCTCGAACCTGAGCCGGGCGCTGGCGGATCTGGGCGCGCAGGTGACCGCGGTCGACAGCCTGCTCCCGGACTACGGGGGGAACCTCTTCAACCTGGCCGGCTACGAGGACAAGGTCCGCATCAACATCGCCGACGTGCGCGGCCACGGCATGCAGTACCTGGTGAAGGACCAGGAGGTGCTCTTCAACCTGGCGGGACAGGTGAGCCACATCGACTCGATGAGCGACCCGGTCACGGACCTCGAGATCAACGGCACCAGCCAGCTGAAGCTGCTGGAGGCCGTGCGCAAGGGGAACCCCGAGCTGAAGGTCGTCTACGCGGGCACCCGCCAGGTCTACGGCCGGCCCCTCTACCTCCCGGTCGACGAGCGCCACCTGCTCCAGCCGGTCGACGTCAACGGGATCAACAAGATCTCCGGCGAGTTCTACCACCTCGTCTACCACCAGGTGTACGGCATCCGGGCCTCCTCGCTCCGACTCACCAACACCTATGGCCCGCGCCAGCTGATCCGCCACAACCGCCAGGGCTTCATCGGCTGGTTCGTCCGCCAGGCGGCCCTGGGTGAGGAGATCCAGATCTTCGGCGACGGACACCAGAAGCGCGACTTCAATCACGTCGACGACGTGGTGGACGCCTTCCTGCGCGCCGGCGCCAGGGACGCCGCCGACGGCCAGGTCTTCAACCTGGGCGCGCCGAGCCCAGTGTCCCTGCTCGAGCTGGTCGAGCTGCTGCTCGACGTCGCCGGCGGCGGGCGCTATCGTTGCGTCCCCTTCCCCCCCGAGCGCAAGAAGATCGACATCGGCGACTTCTACGCCGACATCACCAAGGTCCGCGACCAGCTGGGCTGGTCGCCTCGAACGCCGCTGCGGGACGGGCTCGCCACCACGATCGCCTACTACCGCCGCCACCGCGAGCACTACCTGTGAAGGTCCCCTTCCTGGACCTCGCGGCGCACGTGCGCGGCCTGCGCGGGGAGCTCGACGCCGCGGTAGCGCGCGTGCTCGACTCGGGCTGGTTCGTGCTGGGCCCCGAGGTCGAAGCCTTCGAGGCCGAGCTGGCCGCGGCGCTCGGCGCCCGCCATGCGGTCGCGGTCGGGAACGGGACCGACGCCCTCGCCCTCTCCTTGCGTGCGCTCGGTGTCGGCCCGGGCGACGAGGTGGTCACGACCGCGGTCTCGGCCGCCTTCACGGCGCTCGCGATCCAGCAGGTCGGGGCCCGGCCGGTATTCGTCGACGTCGACGCGGAGACCCTCAACCTGGACCCGGCTCTGGTCGCGCCCGCCCTGACGCCGCGCACGAAGGCGATCCTGCCGGTCCACCTCTACGGCCATCCCGCCGAGATGGAACCGCTCGTCGAGCTTGGCCGCGCCCACGCGATCGCGGTCCTCGAGGACGCCTGCCAGGCCCACGGGGCGCTCTATCGGGGGCGTCCGGTGGGAACCCTCGCCGGCGCGCTCTCTCTCGGCGCGCTCTCCTTCTATCCGACCAAGAACCTGGGGGGGCTCGGTGACGGCGGGGCGGTGCTCGCGAACGACCCCGACCTGGCGTCGCGCCTGCGTCAGCTCAGGAACGGCGGGCAGACCAGCCGCTATCGGCACGAGAGCTTCGGGGTCAACAGCCGCCTGGACGAGCTGCAGGCCGCGATCCTGCGGGTCGGGCTCCGGCACCTGCCCGCCTGGACGGAGCGCCGGCGTGAGCTCGCCGCCTTCTATCTGCGCGAGCTCGCCGAGACCGGACTCGGTCTGCCGCGGGAGCAGGACTACGCTCGGGCCGTCTACCACCTGTTCGTGGTGCGGCATCCCCGCCGCGACGCCTTCGCCGCGGCCCTGGCCGAACGGGGGGTGGGGACCCTCGTCCACTATCCGACGCCCCTCCACCTGCTGCCGGCCTTCACCGGTCCCACGCCCCCGCCCCGGCTGCCGGTTGCCGAGCGGGCCTGCGCCGAGATCCTGTCGCTGCCTCTCTACCCCGAGCTGACGGAGGCGCAGGCCGAGGAGGTCGCGAAGGCGGTGCGCGAGGCGGTCGACCGCGTCCGGTGCTAGGATCCCGCCTCGTATGAGTGACCATCGCGCCGAGCTGCTGCTGCGGATCGCCGACCGTTCGGCCCGTGTCGGCGTCATCGGCCTGGGCTACGTCGGCCTGCCGTTGGCGCTTCTCTTCGAGCAGGCGGGCTTCCAGGTGACGGGCTTCGACGTCGACCCGGCCAAGCCCGAGGCGCTCGCGCGCGGCGAGTCGTACATCCGTCACATCGGCGGCGACCGCGTCGCGTCCGCGTTCGCGCGCGGCCGGATGCGGGCCACCACCGACTTCGCGCAGCTCGGCCAGTGCGACGCCGTCATCGTCTGCGTGCCCACCCCGCTCGGCCTCCACCGCGAGCCCGACCTCTCCTACATCCGCGCGACGGCCGATCAGATCGCCGACTCCCTGCGGGCCGGCCAGCTGGTGGTGCTCGAGTCCACCACCTACCCCGGCACCACCCGCGAGGAGCTGCTGCCGCGCTTCACCGCGGTGGGTCTTACGGCCGGTCGCGACTTCTTCCTGGCCTTCTCGCCCGAGCGCGAGGATCCCGGCAACCGGAGCTTCCAGACCCGGGACATCCCCAAGGTCGTGGGTGGCCTCGACCCCCCCTCGCAGGAGGTCGCGGTGGCGCTCTACGCGACGGCGGTCGCGAGCGTGGTGCCGGTCTCGAGCCCGGAGGTCGCCGAGGCCGCGAAGCTGCTGGAGAACATCTTCCGCTCGGTCAACATCGCGCTCGCCAACGAGATGAAGCTGGTGCTGGAGCGCATGGGTATCGACGTCTGGGAGGTGATCGAGGCAGCCAAGACCAAGCCCTTCGGCTTCATGCCGTTCTACCCGGGCCCGGGCCTGGGCGGTCACTGCATCCCGCTCGATCCCTTCTACCTCGCCTGGAAGGCGGCCGAGCACGGGATCTGGGCGCGCTTCATCGAGCTGGCGGGCGAGGTCAACACGGCCATGCCCCGCTACGTCGTGGATCGCGCGGCGCGCGCCCTCAACCAGCACGGCAAGAGCGTCAAGGGCTCCCGGGTGCTGGTCCTGGGCCTGAGCTACAAAGCGGACATCGACGACGATCGCGAGTCGCCCAGCTTCGAGATCGTGGAGCTGCTGCGCGAACAGGGTGCCGCGGTCGCCTACTGCGATCCCTACATCCCGGTCGCCCGCCCGGGGCGCGCTCACGACATCGGCCTCGCCTCGGTACCCTGCAGCGCCGAGGAGTTCGCGCGCTACGACGCGATCGTAGTCGCGACGGCGCACTCCGACTTCCGCGACCCGGAGCTGTTCCGCTCGGTCCGGCTCGTGATCGACACCCGCAACTTGCTCGCGCCGCTCGGGCTCGGCGCCGCCGGGCCGGAGATCGTGCGCGCCTAGCTAGGAGGGCGTCCATGCGCATCTTCGTCCCCGGACGCATCTGCCTCTTCGGCGAGCACTCGGACTGGGCGGGCGGGTACCGTCGCATCAACGCCGAGATCGAGAAGGGCTACACCCTCATCTGCGGGACCAACCAGGGCATCCACGCGGAGGTCGAGTCGCACCCGACCGCCCTCGTGCTGAGCTCGACGACGCCCGACGGCGAGAGGCTCGGCCCGCGCGAGATCCCCTTCGAGCCGAAGGCGCTGCTCGAGGAGGCGCAGGGAGGAGGCTTCTGGAGTTACGCCGCGGGCGTCGCTTACCAGGTACTCACGCACTACCGCGTGCGGGGCCTGGTGATCCGCAACGACCGCACCGACCTGCCCATCAAGAAGGGGCTCTCCTCGAGCGCCGCCATCAGCGTCCTGACCGCGCGCGCCTTCAACCGCGTCTACGATCTGCGGCTCACCGTGCGCGGCGAGATGGAGCTCGCCTACCAGGGTGAGATCACGACACCCTCGCGCTGCGGACGCATGGACCAGGGCTGCGCCTTCGGCGAGCGCGCGGTGCTGATGGAGTTCGACGGCGACCGCATCGACACCACCGAGGTCCGACCCGCGCAGGCACTCCACTTCGTAGTGGTCGACCTCAGGGCGCGGAAGGACACGGTCGAGATCCTGAAGCGCCTGAACCGCTCCTACCCCTTCGCCGAGGGCGAGGTCGAGCGCGGCGTCCAGCGCTTGTTCGGGGCGACCAACCGCAGGATCGTGCACGAGGCCGTCGAGGCCCTCCGGGTGGGGTCCGCGGAGCGGCTGGGCGCTCTCATGAACGAGGCCCAGGCCCTCTTCGACCGGCACGCCGCGCCCGCCTGTCCCGAGGAGCTCGCCGCGCCGGTCTTGCACCGGGTGCTCGCGCATCCCCCGCTGCAGCGACACGTCTTCGGCGGCAAGGGCGTCGGCTCTCAGGGCGACGGCTCGGCGCAGATCGTGGCCAGGAGCGCCGCCGACCAGAGGGCCGCCGCCGAGATCCTCGAGCGCGACCTCGGGCTCTCCTGCCTCGCCCTCACCCTCGGCACCGGTCCCGCGGTGCGGCGCGCCCTGGTCCCGGCCGCCGGCTTCGGCACCCGGCTCTTCCCGGCGAGCAAGGCCACCAAGAAGGAGCTCTTCCCGGTCGTGGACCGGGACGGGATCGCCAAGCCCGCCATCCTGCTGATCGTCGAGGAGGCGCTCGAGGCGGGGATGGAAGAGGTGGTAATCGTCGTCCAGGAGGCCGACCTCGACGAGTTCCGCTCCTTCTTCTCCGCCCCGATCTCGATCGAGAACTTCAACAAGCTCCCGGCCCAGTCGCAGGAGTACGCGCGGCGCATCCTCGAGATCGGGAGGCGGGTCCGCTTCGTCACGCAGCCGGCCCAGGAGGGCTTCGGCCACGCGGTCTACTGCGCGCGCGAGGCGCTCGGCGAGGAGCCGTTCCTGTTGATGCTGGGCGACCACCTCTACCGCTCCAACGTCGAGGCCTCCTGCGCGCGCCAGCTGGTCGCCGCCTACCAGCGCTCGGGGACGAGCGTCGTGGGCCTGCGAACGACGCGCGAGGAGGAGATCGCGGCCTTCGGGGCGGCGACCGGGGTCTGGATGGAAGCCGACCGCCTCATGAACGTGAGCGAGTTTGCCGAGAAGCCCACCGTCGACTACGCGCGCAACAACCTGCGGGTACCCGGCTTCAAGGAGGGCGACTATCTCACCGTGTTCGGTCAGTACGTGATCAAGCCGCGTCTGTTCGCCTTCCTGGAAGAGCACATCCGCAACAACGTCCGCGAGCGAGGGGAGTTCCAGCTCACCTCGGCGCTGGACCGGCTGCGCCAGGAGGACGGCTTCCTCGGGCTGGTCGTCGAGGGGCGTCGCTTCGACATCGGGCTGCCCGGGCACTATCTCGAGACCCTGCACGCGTTCGCGGAGGAATGAGCATGGGCCGCCCGAGTCTCGCGGTCTGGGGCGGGGGCAGCCTACGGGCCCTGCGCGCTCGACAGCGCGAGGGGGCCGAGGTCGTGGCCTGGCCCGGGGCGGAGCCGCAAAGCCTCGCCGCGGCCGGCGTGCCCTTCCGCACGCTCGAGGACGTGCTCGGTCCCGACGGTCTGGCCGCCACTGAGGCGGCCGGGCGCGCCTGGGCGCGGGTCTGGGCCCGCCTGCCGCTCGTGGAGGGGCGGAGTTTCAGGGACCTGGTCGAGTGGCGGGGCGAGTCGCTGCTTTGGACGGCGGAAGGCTTCCTGCGGACCGCCACCGCCGGGCCGCGCTGCGCCCGGACGGCCGAGCTGTGCCTGCGCCTGCTCGAGACGCTGCAGCCGTCCGAGCTCGACGCATGGGGCCTGGCGATCCCGGACCAGGTCCTCCTCTCGCGCGCGGCGACCGCGAGCGGCGTTCTCTTCCATGGCGACCCGGGCTCGGCGAAGCCGCTCGCGACCGTCGAGCCGCCCCCGGCGCAGGGCGCGCTCCGACGCGTGTTCCGCGGCTTCCTGCCGCGCCGCTCCGCGCAACTCGACCCCGCTCCGGGGCCGCAGGAGGCCCCCCTGCTCGTCTTCGTGGTCGCTCGGGAGGAGGATCGCGCGACCCTGGCGCCGCTCGCCGAGAGCGCGCGCCAGGACGGCTCCAACCGGACCGCGATCCTCGCCGTCGACACCCTGGACCAATTCGAGACCCGTCGGTCGCGCCGCGCCGTCGCGGAGGGGGAGCGGCGGTTGCGCGAGCGGCTCGCGACCCTGCGCGGCACCCCCGCCCTCGCCGCCTCCTATGCGCACCGGGGGATCGGCTTCGCCGACCTCGCGGCCTCGGACTTGGCTGCCGTGCTGCTGGGCCGCCTGCCGGTCGTCCTGCGGACGCTCGAACGCGCCGTCGAGGTCCTGGCCTCCGCGCGCCCCGCGCTCGTCGTGGTGGCGATCACGGATCGGGACGAACGGCGGACCCTCGGCCTGGCGGCGGCCGCGGCCGGGGCCCCGTGGGCCACCCTGCGCGTGGGGGCGGATCCGGAGGACGAGCCCGAGCGGGCAGACGCCGGTCCCCATCCCCTGGCGGTGATCGCACCCCTCCCCGGCGAGGACCTGGGGGCCGTCCTGCCGCGATTGCGCGAGGCCGCCCATGATAGGGTGAGTCCGCCATGAACCACGGCTCGC
Organism: uncultured Acidobacteriota bacterium; assembly: GCA_963732935.1. GTDB lineage: Bacteria > Acidobacteriota > Vicinamibacteria > Fen-336 > Fen-336 > DATBSL01. The sequence continues at coordinate 806,109 of CAVTBK010000001.1, forward strand.
TTTCCCTCGCCGGACGACTGCTCGGCGAAGGTCAGCCCTGCCTGGTGGTCGCGCACGTGGGCCACGCGCACGAGGGCTCCGTGGCGCGCGCGCAGGAGCTGATCGAGGCCGCCTTCCAGGCGGGCGCGGACGCGGTCGCCTTCGACGTGTTCCGCGCCGAGGAGCTCGTGGTCCGGCGGCACCCGGAAAGACGCGAGCTCGAACAGATCGAGCTGTCCGAGCGGGACTGGCGCCGGGTGCTCGAGGCGGCTCGGGCCTCCGGCCTGGCGGTGATCGTGGAGGCGCGCGACCTGCCGTCGCGCGACCTCGCCCTCGCGGCCGGGGTGGACGCTCTGCAGAGCCATCCGAGCGACGCCGACCACCCCCAGCTGCTGCGCGCGCTCGCCGGCGCGGGGCGGCCGCTGCTGCTGGCGGCGGGGGACGCGGGCGAGCCCCAGTTGCGCGAGGCGCTCGAAGCGGCTTCCGGAAGCGCCGCGATCCTGCTCGGACCGGCGACCGCGCCGGCCCCGGTCGAGGAGCTGCGCCTCTCCGAGATCGCGGCCGTACGCGAGCGGCTGCGCGTGAGCGTCGGGCTGCTGGACCCGACCGACGGGGGCTCGGCCTTCGCCCTCCTGGTTCCCGCCCTAGCCGCCGCCGAGGGCGCGGCCTTCGTCGAAAAGCGCCTGGTGCTCGACCGCAGCCGCAAGGGCCGCGAGGGAGCCGCAGCGCTCAGCCCGGAGGAGTTCTACCGGACGGTAGAGCTTCTGCGACAGTCGGAGCGTGCCCGCGGCGAGGGCGCCGCGCCCCGGGAGGCGGCGCCGCCCGCCCGTGGTCGCTCGATCGTGGCGGCGGGCCTGATCGCGCGGGGGGAGGTGCTGAGCGCCGACCGCCTGCGCTTCAAGCGCGCCGAGGACCCGCTCGGGCGCGGCTTGCGCCCGAGCCAGGCCCATCGCGTGATCGGCCGCCGGGCGGCGCGGCCGATCGAGGCCGACGAGCTGATCAGGGAGGACATGCTGGAATGAAGGCGCTGATCACGGGTGGTGCGGGATTCGTCGGCAGCCACCTCGCCGAGGCGCTGCTCGCGCGCGGCGACGAGGTCCACGTCATCGACAACCTTTCCACCGGCTCGATCGAGAACATCGAGCATCTGAAGCCCCAGCCGCGCTTCCACTACACCATCGACTCCGTCCTGAACGAGCCCGTGCTGGCGGAGCTGGTGGACCGGGTGGACGTCGTCTTCCACCTGGCCGCCGCGGTCGGCGTCCGGCTGATCGTGGAGAGCCCCGTCAACACGATCGAGACGAACGTCCACGGCACCGAGCGCGTCCTCAAGCACGCCAACAAGAAGCGCAAGAAGGTGCTGATCACCTCGACCTCGGAGGTTTACGGCAAGGCCATCTCGACGCCCTTCCGCGAGGACGGCGACCTGGTGCTCGGGCCCACCTCGAAAGGCCGCTGGAGCTACGCCTGCAGCAAGGCGATCGACGAGTTCCTGGCCCTCGCCTATCACAAGGAGAAGCGGCTGCCGGTGGTGGTGGCGCGCCTCTTCAACACGGTCGGGCCGCGCCAGACCGGTCGCTATGGGATGGTGATCCCCAACTTCGTCAAGCAGGCGCTGCTCGGCCACCCGATCACCGTCTACGGTGACGGCACCCAGCGGCGCTGCTTCAGCTACGTGACCGACATCGTGGGCCAGCTGATCGCGCTCGCCGAGGACGAGCGTGCGGTCGGCGAGGTCTGGAACATCGGCAACGACCGGGAGGAGGTGACGATCCAAGAGCTGGCCCAGCGCGTCAAGACGCGCACCGGCACCCGCAGCGAGATCGTGCTGGTCCCCTACGACCGGGCCTACGAGGAAGGCTTCGAGGACATGCAGCGCCGGGTACCGGACCTCTCGAAGCTGCGCGCCCTCACTGGCTACGTGCCCCAAGTGCCGCTCGACGGGATCCTGGACCGCGTGATCGCCTACTTCACCCAGGACGCGACGCGTCTGTGAAGCCGGCCGAGTACCGCCGGATGTACCTGGCGGAAGAGTCGCAGTGGTGGTACGTCGGTCAGCGCGCGATCGTCAGGGCGCTCCTCCGGCGCGAGCTTCGCGATCCGACCCGGAGCCAGAACGCCGCCCGGCCGCGTCTGCTCGACGCGGGCTGCGGGACCGGGGGCAACCTGGTGGCGCTCGCGCCGCTCGCACGTACGGTAGGCGTCGATTTGGCGCCGGAGGCGATCGCGTTCTGCCGGGAGCGCGGGCTCCGGGCGGTGCGCGGGAGCGTGCTCGCCCTCCCGGTGCGGAGCGGCAGCTGCGAGCTGGTGGCCTCCCTGGACGTCCTCTACCACGCCTGGGTGAGCGACGACCGCCTCGCCGTCGCCGAGCTGGCGCGCGTCCTGGCGCCGGGCGGGCTCCTGCTGGTGCGGGTGCCGGCCCTGCGCGCGCTCTGGGGCGCTCACGACGTCGAGGTGCAGTCGCGCCACCGCTACACGCGCGCGGAGCTGGTGGCGCTCCTCGCAGGCTGCGGGCTCGAGCTGCGGTGCGCGAGCTACTGCAACGCCCTCCTTTTCCCGCTGCTGCTCGTCCGCCGCAGCCTGGACCGGCTGCTCGCGCGCGAGGGCTCGGACGTCGGCTTCCTGCCGGCGCCGCTCGAGTGGGCCTTCCGCACGGTGCTCTTGCTGGAGGCGGCGCTCCTGGGTCGGGGCGTCTCTTTCCCGATCGGCGCGAGTGTGGTGGCCCTGGCGCGCAAGCCGGCGAGCCCGGCCGCCCGGCTAAGCTAGCGCGTCGCGATCAACGCGAAGTCGACGGGCGCGAAGAGCAGGGTGTTCAGGCGCTCGAGGTTCTCGTTCAGCACCTTGGTGGCGGGGGGCGGGAGGGCGCCGCTCGGCAGCAGCGCGAGGCGCACCTCCTCGGCGACCGGCGAGCGCATCTCGATGCGGGCCTCGCCGAAGCCGGCCGCCGCCGCCAGGAAGCGGAGCGTCTCGGGGTGCAGAGGGCGTTCGTGGGTCAGGTCGCGGATGAAGACGTCCAGGAAGGCGATCGCCGAGGCGCCGTTGACGGTCTCGAGGACGAGCCGCCCGCCGGGACGCAGGGCCGCGTGGGCCGCCGCCAGGAGAGCCGTGAGCGTGGCGGGGGCGAGGTGCTCGACCACCTGCGCCGCGAAGACGCCGCCGAGCGACGCCTTGGGCTCCGCGCGCAACGCCTCGACGAGATCGCCCAGGGACACCTCGAGCCCTCGCTCGCGGCATTCGCGCACGGCGTTGGCGTTGCCGTCGACCCCTCGCGCGGCGATCCCCTCGGCCCGGAGGAGGTCCAGGAACTCGCCCCGGCCGCATCCGAGGTCGAGCACCGGGGCCCGGTCGCGGAAGAGCGGCACGTAGTCAGCTTGCCGGGACCGGACCAGGTCGCGCGGACCGCGGAAGCGGTTCTCGAAGGCGGTGTAGACGGAGTCGGTGGCCACCTGCCGGGTGGCCCGAGTCGCCTCGGGGGTCGCCTCCGCGTCGGCGAGCCCGACCCGGAGGGAGCGCAGCTCCTCCGAGACGAGCTCCACCCGGTCGCGTAGAGCGAGCAGGGCCTCGCCCCGGGTCTCAGCGGCCACGATCCTGCGCTCGAAGGCAGCCAGCACGACGTGGGCCTCGCTCGGGGCCTCGGCGACGCGCAGCTGGTCGCGGGCGTCCATCACCGGGTCGACGCGCTGGGCGTAGCGGACGATAGCCGCGGCCAGCTCACGAAGCGCCGCGTTCAGGCGGGCCTGCCTGATCAGCTGGGCGTTCAGCAGCCGCAGCAGACCGTCGTCGATCCGCGCCTGGCGCTCGAAGACCGGGCGCAAGGCCTCGAACGCCCGGTGGGCGAGCAGGGCCGAGAGGCCCCCGCCCGAAGGTGGCCGCGCAGGAGGGACGGCATTCGCCTCGGCCAGGGCCGCGAGCAGCTCGGGGCCCTCTTCTTCCGGCAGCGTAAACCCGGCCAGGCGGTCCAACTCGGCGAGGGCGGCCGCGTAGGCGGCTTCCTCCTCTTCGAGCCGCCGCCGCAGGGGAGCGAGCGCAGGATGGGCTTGCGGGTCGGGCACGGACGATTGTACTTCGGGGTCCTGACCCGGGGCGCGCGCGCCTTCGCGGCGGCCGGTTAGAATGCGGCGTCCCGAAGGATCCGAGGTGAGCCAGGAGCAGCGGACGGCCGAGACGAGCCCAGCGCCGGTGGCGCCCGACGCCGCGCCGGTGAACGCGGCATGGCCTGCGGAGCCGCCTGCCCGTCACGGCCTGCGCCGGATGCTGGCCGGCCTGGTCGAGCGGCTGCTCGCCCCGCGGCTCGCGGCGCAGCGCCGCTTCAACGCCGAGCAGGTCCGCCTCGACAACGACCTGCTCGCGTACCTGGAGGCTCGCCTCGCCGCGACACACCGCCACTACGACCGCCTGCTCGGCGAGCAGGGGCGTCGGCTCGACGACGTCGACGAGCGTCACCGGCAGCTCGAGCAGGAGCTGGTCCGGCACGTCCACGACCTGGCGGCGCGCATCGACCTCGTGCTCACGGAGGCCAACCGGGAGAAACTGGCGCTGGCCTTCGCCCTCGAGGAGACGCGCGCGCGGCTGGCTCGGCTCGAGCAGACCCTGCGGCGCGAGGGATGAAACGCGCCCTGGTCTGCGCCGTCCAGGCGCCGTTCGTGACCGGCGGCGCCGAGATCCTGGTCCGCGACCTGGCCGCGAAGCTCAGCGACCGCGGTTTCGCGACGGACGTGGTGAGCGTTCCGTTCCACGCCTACCCTCCCTCGGAGGTCGTCCGGCAGGCGCTCGCCTGGCGTCTGCTGGAGCTGCGGGCCACCGACGGACGGCTGCCGGAGCTCGTGGTCCCGACCAAGTTCCCGAGCTACCTGGTGCGCCACCCGTGCAAGGTGGCGTGGCTCACCCACCAGTATCGGGAAGCCTACGATCTCTTCGGCACGCCCCTGTCCTCGCTCGGCGACTCGGCCGAGGACCGCGAGCTGCGCGAAGCGGTCCGCAGCATGGACGCGGTCGGGCTGGGTGAGTGCCGGCGCATCTTCGCCATCTCCAGGAACGTTGCCGCGCGGCTCGCGCGCTGGAACGCCCTGCCGGCGACGCCGCTCTACCCGCCGCCGCCGCACCTCGGCCGCTACGCGACGACCGGCTACGGGGACTACCTGCTCTTCGCGGGCCGACTGGAGAAGGCGAAGCGGCCCGAGCTCGCGATCCGTGCCCTGGCGGCCAGCCGCGGCGACGCCCGGCTCAGACTGGCCGGGAAGGGACCGCTCGAGGGCGACCTGCGACGCCTGGCGCGCGAAGCGGGCGTCGGGGATCGGGTCGATTTCCTGGGATTCGTCCCCGACCAGGATCTGCTGGCGCTCTACGCGGGCTGCCGCGCGAGCCTCTACCTGCCCCAGGACGAGGACTACGGCTACGTGACCGTCGAGAGCCTGCTCTCGCGCAAGCCCGTCATCACCGCGAGCGACGCCGGCGGCCCGCTCGAGTTCGTGGACGACGGCGTCGAGGGCATGGTCCGGCCCCCGGAGCCGGAGGCGCTGGCCGAGGCCATCGACACGCTCTTCTCGGCTCCCGAGACGCGTCTCCGCGAGATGGGCGAAGCGGGCCACGAACGCGTCGCCGGCATCAACTGGGACACGGTCCTGGACCGGCTCACCGAGGGGATCGCGTGAGGATAGCCCTCTGGACGGCGCAGCCTTCCGGCTGGCCGGCGGCGCTCGCCGCCCAAGCCATTCCCGCGGCCGAGGTTGTGCTGGTGGGGCAGGCCGTCTCGGTCCGCGCCGACCTCCACGCGTACCACGTGACCGCGAGCGCGAGCTGCGGGTTCGTCTACCGGGCACTCCTGCGCGACCCCGGCCTGGTCGTGCTCGAGGACTGGAACCTTCACGAGCTCGTGTACGCCGAGACGGCGGGGCGCGGCGACAGCACGGCCTACCGCCGCGAGGCGCGCCGCGAGCGCGGGCCGAGCGGCTCCTTCATCGCGGAGCAGGTGCTGCGGGGCCTGGGTGGCGCGCTCACCGACCTCCTGCCGCTCAACGCGCGCGTGCTGGAGGCGAGTCTCGGCGTCGTCGCGACCGCCGAGGAGGTAGCGCGGCGGGCGCGCCGCAGCCGGCCCGAGCGCCCGGTCGTCCAGCTTCCCCTGGGCCAGGGCGATCCGCGCGAGCAGGCGAAGGCGCTGGTCGCCTTTGCCCGTCAGCTCGCGCCCGGGCTGCCCGAGGCGCGCCGCGCGCTGGCCGCGAGCCACGCTCAGGAGACGACGGCGTACGGCCGCGCGCTGGCCGAGCTCCACCCCTTCGCGCGCGAGCTGGGTCTCGAGGAGGTCCCGGGCCTGCGCGCGAGCGTCGCCTCCGTCTTTCCACCGGCCCGACGCTCCTTCGCTCCGGGAAGGGCTCAGAACGAGCGGGGGAGGGGCGCTCCGGTCAGGCGAACGTCGCTGCGGCCGCGGAGCTCGTGAATCCAGGCCTCGATCCTCTCGTCGAGCATCTGGCGCTCGCGCCGGCTGCGGATGGCGTCGAAGGCGTCCTCCAGGGCCGGCCCGGCCGGCTCGCGCTCCCAGGCCTTGCGCACCTCCTCGTCGCTGACGTGGATCTGGGGCCGGAATCGGAACTCCACGTACTGCAGGATCGCGAGCTGCCGGTGCAGCAACCGCCGGAGGTCCGGCGCGGGGACGCTCGTCTCGAGGTCGGGCTTCTTCTCGAGCAGCGCCGCGAGCGCGGCCTTCTCCTGTTCCGGCGTGACCTCCGACTGCGTGACCTGGGCGGCCTCGGTATACATGAGCCGCTCGTCGATCGCCGCCTGCAGGGCCTGGTCGGGTTTGAGCCCGCGAACCAGAGCGAGGGCTCGCACGTCGGAGAGGAGCAGCGGGCGCTCGTCGACCACGGCCACGATGCGCTCGATCAGCACCACCTCGGGCGCGGCTTGCTGGGCGCCGAGCCGGCCCCCCGGCAGGAGGAACACGAGCCCCAGGGCGACCCGGGCCATCCGGGAAGTCCGCGGGCGGTCCTGCGCCGGATCAGAACGCATGGCCGATCGTGAAATGGAGGTGGGAGCGCGGCTCGCCGGACCGGTGGTCGAGCACGAAGCCCCAGTCCAGACGTACCGGTCCAATCGGGGTGCGATAGCGAACGCCGAGCCCGACGCTGCGGCGCAGGTCGGCGAGCGCGATCCGGCCCACTTCGGAGTAGACGTTGCCGACGTCGAGGAAGCTCGCCACCTGGAAGGCGCGGGTGAGGTTGTAGCGCAGCTCCGTGCCTCCGAGCACGAGCGCGTTGCCGCCAGTCGGGTAGAGCCCTCCGTTCGATCCGGGCAACTGGGGGCCGACAGCGTCGACCGCGAAGCCGCGCGGGCCGAAGTCGCCCCCGGCGAAGAACCGCTCGGGCAGCGGCAGAAGCGGCGCCGTCTGGTCGAGGCTGTCGGCGAGGCCCAGGCGGCCCGAGACGACGAGCACCAGGTCCGTGCTGAGACGGTGCACGCTGGTGGCCTGGAAGTAGCCGCGCAGGAAGCTCTCTCCGCCCAGCACCGCCAGCGAGAGCTGAGCGTCGGCGCCCAGGAAGAGTCCCCGCTTGGGCTCGAGCGGGTCGTCGCGGGAGTCGAACACGATGGAGGCCGAAGGGCCCGAGACCGAGTAGGTGCGGTACTGCCGGTCGATCTCGTCGATGGGAACCCGCTGCCGGTAGACCAGCGTGTCCTGCAGCAGGTAGCGCAGGATCAGGCTGGTGCGGGGGTCGATGGTGCGGCCCACCTGGAGCGTGCCGCCCTTGCGGTTGAAGTCGAAGCTGCTGCGGTTCTCCTCTTCCCAGAAGACGGACACGAACGAGTCGAGCCGCTTGCCGAACAGCCAGGGCTCCCGGAAGTTGGCGAGCAACCGGCTGCCCCGGAAGCTGCCGCGCGCGAAGAGCGACGCCGAACGACCCAGGCCTCCGATGTTGCGCCGGGTCAGCTCGACGCTGCCCCGCAGCAGGTCCTGCTCCGAGTAGCCGAGCCCCCAGGACACCGTCGTGCGGGGCGCCTCCTGCAGGTTCACCACGACTGCTCGCCGCTCGCGTCCAGGTTCCAGGTCCGCGATCGAGACGCGCTCGAATATGCCGAGCCCGGAGAGCCGGCGCTGGCTCTCCAGGACCCGCTCGAACGAGAATGGCTCTCCGCGACGCAGCACCATCTCGCGCTCCACGACCGCCGGCCGGGTGTTGCGAAGCCCCGCCAGGACGACGTGGTCGACGATGCTCCGCACGCCGGGCTCGACCACGAAACGGATCCGCATCTGGTCGCGCGCCTCGGAGCTTTCGACCTCCGGGCGCACGTTCACGTCCAGGTAGCCGGACCGCCGCCAGGACGAAACGAGCGTGTCGCGGCTGCTGGCCAGGTCCGCGATTCGATACGGCTGTCCCGGCCGCACGGCCAGCGGGGCTGGGACCCTGTCGTCACGGGAGGCCGGCAGCGGCGGACCATCGACCTGCACCGACCGCACGATCGCGCGCGGACCCGGCCGAGCCACGAACACGACCGGCAGCTCGCCGCCGCCGTCGGGCACCTCCGTCTCGACCCGGGCCTCGAAGTGCCCTCGCTCCTCCAGCCGAGCGACCAGGGTTCGCGTGTCTTCGTCGAGCGCTGCGTCCAGGATCGGCCGGCCCGCTCGCGTGCGCAGCCCGTCGAGGAGCGTCGCCTCTGCGCCCTGCAGCTCGACCGAGGCGGCGACGGCGCGAGGGCCGGGGCGCACCTCGCAAACCAGCACCTCGCCGGGGGCGCGCTGCTCGCTCACCAGGTGGACCACTGCCTCGCGGTATCCCTGCTCGCGCAGGTGAGTCTCGACCAGCTCGCGGGTGGCCTCGAGCGCATCCGCGCTGGCACCGGTGTCCCTGAGCTGGTCGCGCGCCCGCGCGACCAGCTCGCGCGGCACGCTCGCGCCCCGGACCTCCAACTTCATCCGCGGTCCGGGCTCGACCTGGAACGCCAGATCCATGATGGCGCGCCCAGGGTCGTAGGTCGGATGCAGCTCGACGGAGGCGCGCCAGTACCCTGACCGTACCAACCGCCGCCGCATCGCCTCGCTGGCGTCGTCGGCCCGCTCCTTGCGGTAGATCGCCCCCGCGCGCGGGCGCACGAGCGCCTTGAGCGCGCTCAGCTCGACGGGCGCCCGGGCCTCGATCGACACTCGGCCCACACGCACGCGTGGGCCCGCGTGGATTCGGAAGACGGCGTCGGCGCCCTTCGACACGCGCACCGCTCGTGGCTCGACCAGCGCCTCGGGCATCCCCCGGCGCGCCAGGGCGAGCGCGACGTCACGGGCAGCCCGCTCCAGGCGTGCCGACCAGAGCGGCTCCCCGCGACGCAGGCGCGCGATCCGGGCGAGGGCGCTCGACGAGAGGACGCGGTCGCCTTCGACGCGGACCTGCACCAGGAGCGGCGCCGGCATCGGCCGAAATACGACCGTCACCCCCGGTTGCCCCGGCTCACGCACCAGCTCGACCGGGACGTCTTCGAAGCGCCCGGTCGCGAACATCAGCTGCACGGCGCGGCGCACCGCCTCGCGGTCCAGGGGCTGGCCCGGGGTGAGGGCCACGAAGGAGCGGAGCCTCTCGGCCTGGTCGGCCTCGATCTCCACCGCCCGCACCCGCTCGCCGCCGACCTCGGGGGCCTTCAGCTCGCCGAGGGACGCGGCGACGGCGAGGACGAGCAGCGCGGTCGCGGCCATCAGTAGGACTGCCTCAGCCGCACGTCGAAGGCCCAGCCGCGCTCGACGCCCGTCTTCGCGGAGCCGGGGTCGGTGCGGGTCAAGAGCAGGGAGAAGCGGTCACTGAGCGTGTACTCGAGGGCCAGGATCCGCTCCTCGATCCCGCGCAGGTCCTGGGAGTAGAGGACGTTGAGGTCGGAGCCGATGCGCTTGCCGACCGTGACCCGCGCGGTGGGGGTGGTACCCGCCCCGCGGAGGAGGGTCGGGTCGATCGAGAAGCGGTTCAGTCCGAAGAGACGTTCGGCCTCTCGCTCGAGGCCCACTGACTCCGACAGACGTCCCGCCGCGAGGGTCGCGGCACCCGTCGCGGCGAGCCCTCCCTGCCGCTCGCGTGCCTCCGCCTGGGTGAGGTTCACGACCTCGCTCTCGTCCTGACCCGCGAGCAGGGCCAGGATCTGCAGTGAGCTGAGGGGCGGGTCGGAGCTGAGCGTGGGTGTCACCCGCTCCAGAGTCCCGCTGACGCGCAGGGTGACACGGTAGGCGTGGATGCGCGTCTCCGCTTCGATGTCGAAGAGCGGATCGAGCCTCCGCGGGTTGACGAAGTCGATGGTGCCACGCTGGACGACGTAGGTGCGCCCCTGGAAATAGAGCCGCCCGCGCTCGATCTCGGCCCGGCCCGTGACGATCGGCGCACGCGAGGTGCCCTGAACCCGCAGCTCGGCCCGTGCCGTCAGGGTCGCGAGGTTGTTGTCGACGCGCAGGGTCCCCGGGGCCCTCACCCGCAGGTCCAGCTGCGCGCCCGGCTCGAGCGAGGCCGCCTCGCGCGGGGACGCTGCGCGCCCGACCCCGAGCAGCTCGGAGGCGACGTCGTAGCGCCGGGTGTAGAGCGCCTGCCGCACGTCGACCGTGCCCGTGATCCACTGCCGCTCGGCGTCGCCGAAGAGACGCAGCCGCGCGTCCAGCAGGCTGCGCATGCCCTCCGGGTAGCGCAGCGAGAGGCCCCGCCCGACCGGACGGATGTCGTACGAGGCGAGTCGCCCCCGCGCATAGGCGGCCTGACCCTCCACTTGCAGCTCGCCGCCCGCGAGGGTGCCGCTCACGTCCTCGAGCTCGGCCGCGCTCTCCGTGAAGCGCACGCGCCCCTGCAGGCCCTCGATTCCGTGCGGGAAGCCGCGCACGCGCAGCCCGGCGCCATCGAGCTCGAGGGTTCCCTGGAGGTGCGGTGTCTTCCTGGTGCCGGTCAGGTCCGCGCTCAGGCGCGCTGACCCCTCTCCCCGGAGGCGGTGTGTCAGCGCCGAGAGGGCCCGGAGGTCCGCCCGGCCGCGCGCGCTGAGGGCGAGCGGGCCGTCGCCCACGAGCGTGGCGTCACCCGCGAGCTCCAGGTCGGTGCCCTCGCCGGCGAGGTGGAAGCGCTCGAGGTCGAGCCGCCCGTCCGAGTAGCCGACGCGCACCGGCTCGCTCGCCTGCACGGCGAACTCCGGCAGCCGCAGCGCCAGTTGGTCGAGTCTCACCTGGGCGCTCACCGACTCGGGAGTCGCCAGCGGACCCGCGATCTGCGCCTCGCCCGAGGCGATCACGGTGAGCGTCGCCGGCAGGACCGGCTGCGCGACGCGCAGGAAGGGGTCGAGGCTGGTCGAGCGCGCCGAGAGCGTGAGCGCCGCGAGGTACGGGGCCAGCGTGCCGACCGTGCCCGCGAGCGTCAGGTCCACTCGTGCGGAGCGGCAGCGCCCGTCGACCCTCACGCGACCTTGCCCCGTGCCCACCAGCTCCAGCTCGAGGCTGCCGATTCCCTCGTCGCCCACGAAGAGCCGCGGCGAGCGCAGGGAGGCGCGCAGGCGCGGACGGGTGAGCGTGCCCTGCATCAGCACCCGTCCCGTCAGGCGGCCGCTGTAGCCGACCCCGGGCGCAGAGGCGGGGACGAGAGCGCCCAAGTCGACGTTCTCCATCTCGCCGGAGCCGTCGTAGACGCCCTCGTTGTCCAGCGTCCCCCGAAAGCCCGCGTGGCCGCCGCCCAACTGGACCTCGCCAGAGGTGACCTCGGCGACCCGTGGGTCCCAGCGCGACTCGATGCGCGCGGACTGGTAGGGCACCGAGAAGTAGGTTCCGTCCCGGGCGGTGATTCGTGCTTCGCCCTCGGGCGCGCTGCGCCGCCCCCCGACGGTCGCCTCGCCGCTGGCGCGCCCGGTCGCGACGATGCGCCATTCCATGAAACGGACGATGTCGGCGACCGGCCAGGAGCCCAGGCGCAGCCGTCCGGCCATGGCGTCCCGCTGGCCGAGCCAGCCGATCTCGTTGTCCCCGTCCCACCAGATTTCGCCGCCGTCCTTGCGCAGCACCAGAGAGTGCGAGCGGACCCGCTCCGCCGCCGTGTCGAAGCTGCCCGACCACTCGGCGCGTCCCCAATCGATGCCGAGATACCCGACCCGCGTGCCGCTGAAGCGGCCCTCGAACGCCGGCCAGCTGAGCGTGCCTCGCCAGTACCCGCGGAAGGACCCGGCGCCCGAGAAGCCGATCGGCTGCGCTTCGGGGTTGCCGAGGGCACGCCGCACCTGCACGAGGACCGCGTCGGTCGCGGCCAGGTCGCTCGTCTGCCCCTCGACCGCCAGCCGGGCGTTCTCGGAGGCGTCGACCTCCCCCGTGACCCGGCCCCGCATGGCTTCTCCCTGGAGATCCAGCCGCTCGTATCTCTGCAACCCCGCGAGCGCGGTCCAGTCGAGGCGGCCCGCCAGCGCCAGGCGTCCGTCGGCGCGGGGCGCGAGATCGACGCCGATGCGCCCGCTGATCGCACGCGGCTTGCCGTGTGGCCAGGTCACGTCGAAGGCCCCGGTCGCAGCGCAGCCCAGCCGCAGCTCGCCCCAGCCGAAGATCATGCGCAGCAGACCCTCGCCGTCCGCGTCCTTCATGGAGCCCGCGATCCGCACCGGGCGGCCGCTCGACGAGGGCGGGACGTCGATCGCGAGCTGTCCCGATCCCTCGAGGGTGGAGACGTCGAGGTTGCGGATCACGACGCCGTTCGAGCCGTCGTAGGCGAGGGCGCCGGCGAAACGCGGAACCGCGACGCCCATGAAACGACCGTCCGTCCCGTTCATCCGGCCTTCGATGCGGAGGTGCGAGCCGTCGACCGAGAGCAGGCCGTCCCAGTGGGCCCTTCCCGCGAAGCCCAGGCCGGAGCCGAACACGTGTCGCTCCAGCACCGCCAGGTCGATCCCGCCCTCCAGCTGGAACTGGCCCTGCGGACGGCCCGAGAAGCGCAACTGTCCGTGGTAGGTGACGTTCGTGTTCTCGGCGCGGAGCCGCGCCCCGGCGACCGTGAGCACGCCCCGGTGGAAGATGGCGTCGATCTCGGTGCCGACCGGCACCGCGGGCGCGTCGCCGATCCGGAGCCAGCCGGGACGGAAGGAGAAGTGCCCGGCGAGGCCGCCCTCCCGGCGGTTCGTCATGCGGCCGCGGAAGTCGGGCAGGTCCAGCTCGAGGGGCACCCGCGCATGCTCGAGGATGAACTCGCCACCCACCAGGACCAGGCGCTCGATCCCGATCTGGATTCCGGCCCGGCCGGGGCCGCCGACCTTCGGGATGTCGTCGCCGCCCCTCCCGGCCGGTGGGTCCGGAAACGCGTTGATGCGCAGCCGCAAGCCTTCGATCCGCACTCGCGAGAGCACGATCCGATTGCCGCGGAAGGGAGCGGGATTCGGGCGTATCCGCACGGACGGCGCCTCGATGAACGGCTCCGCCTCGGGTGTGATCCCGCCGATGCGCAGGCCCTGGATCACGAGCTCGGCCCGGCCCACGTCCAGACGGAGGGCCGCCACCTGCACGGGGCGGTGGAAATAGGCTCCCAGCACCTGCTCGACGAGGCGCGCGCCCCAGTCCATGGCCCGCCACGTGGCATAGGAAACCGTAGCGGCGGCGAGGATCGCGATCACGAGCAGCTTGCGGCGGCGCGACAAGGGGCGGGCCTCCTTACGCGATCACTACTCTACGTGATCGGTAGGACGAGCGCTTCCCCACGACCTCGCGACCCCGCGCGCGGCACGCCCTCGGCCCGCGCGCGCCGCCCGGCAGCTCGGCCCATCAGCTCGGATAGCGACACGCCCCGCCGTCACAGGCCCCGCCGTCGCAGCCGCCCTCCCCGCAGGGACCCGCACCACAGCCGGCGAAGGCCGAAGCCGCAGGCGAGCTCGCCACGGCGAACACGGAGAGCTGCTTCTCGACGCGGAGGCTCGCGCAGGACGGGCAGGCGACCTCCTCGCCGAATCGCCGGACCAGCTTCTCGAAACTGACCGTACAGGAACGGCAGACGTACTCGTAGAGCGGCATCCTGCCCCTTTAGCGCGCGGCCTTGGCCGGCATCTGCGCCTTCACCCTCTCCCAGTCCTCCAGGAAGCGCTTGAGGCCGCTCTCGGTGAGGGGATGCTTCAGCAGACCGTTGAAGACGCTGGTCGGCATGGTCGCGATGTCGGCGCCCATCTTCGCCGCCTCGATCACGTGCATCGGATGGCGGAGGCTCGCGGCCAGCACCTCGCAGTCGAAGTCGTAGTGGTCGAAGATCTGGATGATGTCGGCCACCAGCCCCATCCCCTCGGTCGAGATGTCGTCGAGTCGGCCGACGAAGGGCGAGACGTAGCGTGCCCCCGCCTTGGCGGCCAGCAGCGCCTGGCTGGGGCTGAAGATGAGCGTCATGTTGACGCGCTTGCCCTCGCCCGCCAGCACCTTGGTCGCCTTGAGCCCCTCGGCGATACAGGGGACCTTCACCACGATGTTCTTGTGCAGCGAGGCGAGATGCCGGCCCTCCCGCACCATGCCCTCCGCGTCCGTCGCGACCACCTCGCCCGAGATCGGACCGTCGACCGTCTTGCAGATCTCGAGCAGGATCTGCTCTGGATCACCGCTCTCCCGGGCCAGCAGGCTCGGGTTGGTGGTGATGCCGTCGACGACGCCGAGCGCCGCCGCCTCGCGGATCTCCTTCAGGCTGGCGGTGTCGAGAAAGATCTTCATGAGCTCCTCACCTCTCGAGGCTCCGGTCCCCCGGGGCCGCGCCGGCGACTTGGATGCGCCTAGCCCGCGAACCCGTACCGAATGCCAGTCAGGATGATATCGCTGGCGCTGGCCGCGATCACGCCATGTGGAAACGGCGTGCCCCCCGGTCGCTCGTCGCCCGTCACGGCAGGCTCGCCTCGACCGCCTCGCTCGGGGCGCTCTGGTTGCCGGCGGCGTCGAAAGCGACCACCGTGTAGCGGTAGCGGGCGTCCTTCTGCGCGGTCTCGTCGAGGTACGAGGTCCTGGTCGCCGCGAGCTCGACGAGCTTCTTCGTCTCGTCGCCGGCGGCGCGGAAAACGCGATAGCCGGCGAGGTCCGTCTCGTTCGACGGGCTCCAGACGATCTCGAGGCCGCCCGCACGCGGGAGCACCGCGACGCCGGTGGGTGCGGCCGGGGGCGCGATGTCCCGCATCACGACGCAGGCCTCGTTCGACGGGTCGCTCTCGATGAGCGGGTCCGTCGAGCCGACGGCGCGCACCACGTAACAAGCCCGGCTGCCGATCGGCGTGGTCGTGTCCACCAGACGTCGCCGATCGAGGGGTTGCGCCTCGATCGGACCCGCGAAGGCCGCCCCGGCGACGCGCCGGTAGACGAAGAAGCCGTTTCTCCGGGTTGCGGGAGTCTCCGCAGGCTCCGCTTCTGCGGTGGTGCCGGGGTGCGCCGGTACGGCAGCCGCGCCTGGCGCATTCGTGGCGGCGCTCGCCGGGGCCGGAGCGCTCGCCGGGGCCGGAGTTGCGCCTGCCGCCGGGCCGGACACGGCGCTCGGCGCCCCTTTGCCCGCTGCCGGCACCGCTGCCGGGGCTCCCGGTGCCGGGGTCGTCGCGGGGAGCCTCGGGAGTCCGGGTCGAGTCGGTACCGGCGGCGGCGGTACCTCCCGGGGCCGTGGACCCTTCCAGGCAAGGTTGACGCCGCCTTCCACGACGGCTGCGGTCAGCTCACGCGGCGCCTCGAGCGGGGCCTGCACGACCAGCGCCTTGGTGAGCGCTCGTGCGCTCCTCTCTCCGGCGGCGAGGGCCCGGACCGTCGCGCGCAGGAGCGTCTCGGGCGCGGGCAGCGCCACGGTCGTCACGACCGGGCTCCCGGCGGCGCAATCCACGAGCAGGTGCGTGCCCGCCTTCTCGAGATCGATCTCCCCCGCGCCATAGAGGAACTCGAGCTTGAGCGCCCGGTAGGGTACACCGTCGACCGAGGCCGCCGGCGCGCGCGCAGAGAGCTCGATCGCCTCGCCGCGCTGGGCGAGTCGGAAGCCGACCGGCATCGGTGGCGTTCGCCGCAGCGGAGGGCGCGGGTCGCCCTTGTGCCCGCACCCGGACCACAGGGTCAACAGGGCGACCAACAGGACGGGAGAGGGGCGCGTCATGGGAGGCAGCCGCATCGTCTCCTCAAAGGATGAAGCGCGACAGGTCCTGGTCCTTGACCAGCGGCTCGAGGCGGCGCCGCACGTACGCGGCATCGACGGTCACCGAGAAGCTCGTGTCCCCGCCGGCCTCGAAGGAGACCTCGTCGAGCACGGTCTCGAGGATGGTCGCCAACCGCCGGGCGCCGATGTTCTCGGTCGTGTCGTTGACGCGCGCGGCGAAGCGCGCCATCTCCGCGATCGCGTCCTCGCTGAACGCGAGCTCGACCCCCTCCGTCCCCAGCAGGGCCCGGTACTGGCTGACCAAGGCGTTCCTGGGCTCGGTCAGGATCCGCAGCAGGTCCTGCTCCTCGAGCGGCTGAAGCTCGACCCGGATCGGGAAGCGGCCCTGCAGCTCCGGGATGAGGTCGGTCGGTTTGCTGACGTGGAAGGCGCCCGCGGCGACGAACAGGATGTGATCGGTGCGCACCGGGCCGTACTTGGTCGAGACGGTGGTGCCCTCGACGATCGGCAGCAGGTCGCGCTGGACCCCCTCGCGCGAGACGTCCGGGCCATGGCCGCCCTCGCGTCCCGCGACCTTGTCGATCTCGTCGAGGAACACGATGCCGGTCGCCTCGGCTCGCTCCACCGCCTCGCGCGCCACCTGGTCCTGGTCGACCAGCCGCGTCTCCTCCTCCTGGCGCAGCACCTCCCGCGCCTCCGAGAGCGGCAGGCTGCGCCGCTTGCTGCGGTTGCCGAAGAGGCCCGGCAGCATGTCGCGGATCGCGACGTCCATCTCCTCCGCGCCCTGGTTGCCCAGGATCTGGAAGGTCGGCAGGGTGCGCTCGGGCACCTCGACCTCGACCGCCCGTGCCTCGAGCTGCCCGGCCCGCAGCTGGGCGCGCAGCCTCTCCCGGGTCGAGTGGAAGGACTCCGGCGGGGCGGGCTCGGCCGTCTCGCCCGCCACCACCGGCCGCGGCGGCGGAAGCAGGAGGTCGAGCAGCCGTTCCTCGACCCGGGCCTCGGCCTTGTCGCGGACCGCGGCCTGCTTCTCCCGGCGCACCTGGTCGATCGCCGCCGCCACCAGGTCGCGCACGATCGAGTCGACGTCGCGCCCCACGTAACCCACCTCGGTGAACTTGCTCGCCTCCACCTTGATGAAGGGGCTGCCCGCGAGTTGCGCGAGCCGGCGCGCGATCTCGGTCTTGCCGACACCGGTGGGCCCGATCATCAGGATGTTCTTGGGGGTGATGTCGGCCGCCACCTCGGGCGGGAGCCGACGGCGCCGGATCCGGCTTCGCAGCGCGATCGCGACCGCGCGCTTGGCGGCCGTCTGGCCGACCACCCAGCGGTCGAGCTCCGCCACGATCTCGCGGGGCGAGAGGCTCGCCACCTCCCGGCGCTCCGGGGCGTTCGGCACGCTCATCCCGGGAGCGTCTCCACCTCGATCCGGGCGTTCGTGTAGATGCAGATCTCGCCCGCGATCAGCAGGGCCTCGCGGGCGATCGAAGGGGCGTCGAGGCCGCTCGCGTGGCGCACCAGGGCGCGCGCGGCAGCGAGCGCCATCGGACCCCCGCTGCCCACCGCGATGATCCCGTCGTCGGGGGAGATCACGTCGCCCGCGCCCGAGAGCAGGAAGGTCTCCTCACGGTCGGCGACCAGCAGAAAGGCCTCCAGCCGGCGCAACGCACGGTCGGTTCGCCACTCCTTCGCCAGCTCGACGGCCGCCCGCTGCAGGTTGCCACGAAACTCCTCGAGCCGCGCCTCGAAGCGGTGGATGAGCGCGAGGGCGTCGGCGGTCGAGCCGGCGAAGCCCGCCAGCACCTGTCCGTTGTGCAGCCGCTGGATCTTCTTCGCCTGGTGCTTGACGACGGTCTGCCCGTGCGTCACCTGGCCGTCCCCCGCCAGGGCGACCTGCCCCTGGTGGCGGACGGCGAGGATCGTGGTCCCGTGGAGCGTGGTCGCGTCGGGCATGTCTTGGTGCCGCCCTGGATGGGCCGACCAGCTAGTATAGCGCCCCCGCCGCTGCACCCTCGGCGCCTCGAGCCCGCGCTAGTACTCGATCACCTCGAGACGGCGGCGGAACTCCTCGCGGTCGATCGCTCGCTTCGCCCGCGCCTCGATGTCGCGCGCGCGAGCGCGCACCACGAGGGTGCGCGCCGGGCGCGCCCTCGCCGCGAAGGGATCCGGCTCCTCGAAGTCGACGGCGACCGTGACGTACTCCTCGGGTCGCAGCCCCGGCACCCGTGCCCACCGGCTGCCCAGGGCGCCGACCAGGGCCTGCTTCACCTCGGCGACGACCGTTTCCTGCGTTCGTGCGTCCCGGGTTCCGCCGCTCTGGAACCAGTACTTCCAGGGCGGTGGCGGACCAGGCAGCGGTTCGGCGCTCGCCGGCGGCGCATCGGCCGCGTGAGCGGTGGGGGCTGCCGGGGTCGCCACCGCCGCGAGACGCAGGCGCATGTCGTGGACGATCCGCGCCATGTCCTGCTCGGCGACCCGGCGCGCCTGCTCGGTTTCGTTCTGCAGGATCGCGACGTGGCGCTCGAGCGTCTCGACCTCCGGCGGGATCTGGTCGGGCCCGTCCGCCTCGTGGCCACCTGCCCCCGTGCGGTGGCGAGGGGGCGCGAGGCGGAGGAGCCGGTCGCGGCCGCCGCCCGGCAGGGCCCGGGGGGTCAGGACGAAGACGACGCCGTAGCCGGGGAGGCGGTAGCCCCGGGCCGCGTTGCGAGCGAGCAGGCCCGCGATCCGGGGCAGGCTCACGCGATCGACCGTGCGATCGAGCTGAGCCTCGAGCGTTTCGAGGGCCTCGCGTTCGACGACGGGCGAGTGGCGGCTCGTCGGCGCCCGCGCGGCCGAGCGCTCGGATCGGCCCTCGGCGCCCGCGGACGCCAGCGAACCGCCCACGAGCAGGCCCAAGAGCAGCACCAGCGCGCGCCGCATCGGCTACCTCTTCCCGGCGGTCCGGTCGAGGACGTAGCTCATCAGCTCGTTCGTGCGCTCGAGCTGCTGGCCGTGCTGCCGATCGAGGTAGCTGAGTCCCTCCGCCACCCGCGCGAGGTCGACGCGGCGCTGGGTTTCGCTGCGCGCGCCGAAGTCGTCGAGCCGCAGCGCGAGCTGTCGTGCCTGACGACCCTCGCTCTCCCGGAGCTTCTCGTCGAGACGCGCGTCGAGGCGTCTCATGAGGGCGGCGTCCTCGAGCCGCGGCTGGGAGGTGCCGGCGAGCGCCGCCGCCAGGGCCTCCGCCGTCTGTCGCTGGCGTTCCTCCAGCGCCAGGGCCCGTGCCGACTGCTCCGCCAGGGCGTGACGCAGTGAGAAGTAGCCGGAGACCGACAGCCCCAGCCCGACGCCGATCAGGAGCGCCGCCGCCGCAGCCAGCCAGCGTGGCACGACGATGCCCCTGGCGACCACGGCCGGGCTGCGCCCCGGCAGCCGCCACGCCTGCAGGTCCTTGCGCAGGCGCAGGAGGGCCGCCCGTTCTTCGCGGCAGTCCTGGCAGCCTGCCAGGTGCGCCTCCAGCCTCTCGCGCACCTCGGCGTCCGCCTCGCCGTAGAGCGCGTCCATCTTGTCGGCCTGAAGCCGCTCGTCCGTGAACCTCTCGCAAACCATCGCGTCCGTCTCCCGCAAGGACTCAGGGTGCCGGCGCCGGCACCGGCGCGAGCCCCCTGATCCCCTCGCTCTCGAGGCGCAGCCGGAGCTGACCCAGGCCGCGGTAGAGCCGTGTCTTCACCGTCGAGACCGGCAAGGCGAGCGCCTGCGCGATCTCGAGGAACGTCAGGCCCTGATACTCCTTCAGGATCACCACCTCACGCTGCTCGGCCGGCAGGAGCTCGATCGCCCGCCGCACCGCGCTCGCCAGGTCGTCCCGGATCAGCTGCTCCTGGGCCCCGGGACCCTTCTCCACCAGGACGGGACCCTTCTCCTCCAGCGCCTCCAGGCTGACCGTCGCCCGGGTCTTGCGGCGGCGCAGCCGGTCGCGGCACAGGTTGAGCGCAATCTGGTAGAGCCACGAGGAGAAGCGCGCCTCGCTCTTGAAGCCGGCGAGCGCCCGGTAGGCCTTCACGAAGGCCTCGTGCGCGACCTCTCGGGCCTCCTCCTCCGATCCGAGCACCCTCCAGGCCGCTCCCCGGATCTTGTCCTCCCAGCGGGCGACCAGCACCTCGAAGGCAGACGACTCCCCGGCTCGGCATGCTTCGATCAGCTCCTCGTCGCTGCGCCCCATGCTGCGTGTCATGGCTTTAGACGGGACACCGGAGGAAAAGGCCTCATGCCCGCGGGTGGGCCTTGCGGTAGACCTCGAGCAGGTGGCGGGTGTCGACGTGGGTGTAGCGCTGGGTGGTCGAAAGGCTCGCGTGCCCGAGCAGCTCCTGGATCGCGCGCAGGTCCGCACCCCGGGTGAGCAGATGGGTGGCGAAGCTGTGGCGCAGCGTGTGAGGACTGCAACGGCGCGCGAGCGCCGTCTGCCGCACGCGGCGGCTGACCAGCGCCCGCACGCTGCGGTCGCTCAGGCGCCCGCCCCGGGCGTTCAGGAAGAGGGCGTCCCCCTTCGGTCGAGCCGAGGCCCGCAGCGCCAGCCACTCCTCGATCGCCTGCCGCGCCCGCGCGCCGAACAGCACCACGCGCTCCTTGCGTCCCTTGCCGAGCACGCGCACGAGCCGTCCGTCGAGGTCGATCGCGTCCTGGTCCAGAGCCACCAGCTCCGCGCAGCGCATCCCGGTGGCGTAGAGCAGCTCGAGGATCGCCCGCCCGCGCGCGGCCTCGAAGCCCGTGCCGGGCATCTCGACGATCAACTGCGCCTCCCGCTCGTCGAGAACCGAGGGGATGCGCTTCTCTCGCCGCGGGGTGAGCAGCAACCGGGCGGGGCTGGCCGCCAGCCGACCCTCGCGGCAGAGATGGCGGAAGAGGCTGCGCACCGCCGCCAGCCGTCGCGCCGAAGAGGTCTTCTTGAGCCCGCGGCGGTGCAGCTCCGCCAGGAACCCGCGGATCAGCAGGTGATCGACGTCCTGCGGATGCGGCTCCCGCCCCAGCTCACGGCCCAGGTACTCCGTGAGCTGGGCGAGGTCCTCGGCATAGGCGCGCAAGGTGTGAGGGGAGGCGTTCCTCTCGTCCTCGAGGTGACGCAGGAACGCGGCCACCGCCTCGCGCATCCCCGGCTACTCCCCGGCCGCGGCCGCCGCGTCGCCGCCGAGCCCGTCACGGAAGCGGTCGAGGCTCGCCAGCGCCCGCTGCGCCTGGGTGAGGCGTTTCTGCGCCTTGTCCCGGATCCTGTGGGGCAGCTCGGGAAGGAGTCCGAAGGCGATGTTCGTGGGCTGGAAGTGCCGTGGGTCGCCGCGGGCCACGTACCGGCCCAAGGCGCCCATCGCGGTGTCCTCGGGGAAGGCCGGCGGCGTCTCGCCCCAGGCCCGAAACGCCGCGCCCAGGCCCGCCACGAGACCGGAGGCCGCCGACTCCACGTAGCCCTCGACCCCGGACATCTGACCGGCGAAGAAGAGGCCGCTCCGGCTCCTGGTCTCGAAGCTGGGCTCGAGAAAGAGAGGCGCGTTCACGAAGGTGTTCCGGTGGACCAGGCCGAAGCGTACGAACTCGGCCCGCTCCAGACCGGGCACCAGCCGCAGGACGCGCTTCTGCTCACTCCACTTGAGCTGGGTCTGGAAGCCGACCAGCGACCAGTGGCTGGCGGCGAGGTCGTCCTGGCGCAGCTGCACGACCGCGTACGGCCGCCGGCCGGTCCTCGGGTCGACGAGACCCACCGGCCTCATCGGGCCGAAACGCAGCGTGTCGCGGCCGCGCGCTGCGATCACCTCGATCGGCAGGCAACCCTCGAAGAACAGCTCCTTCTCGAAGTCGTGCAGGCTCGCGCACTCGGCCCCGGTCAGCGCTTCCAGGAAGACCGAGTACTGCCGCTCGTCGAGCGGGCAGTTCAGGTAGTCGTC
The DNA here is from genome assembly GCA_963732935.1 of uncultured Acidobacteriota bacterium. GTDB lineage: Bacteria > Acidobacteriota > Vicinamibacteria > Fen-336 > Fen-336 > DATBSL01. Next base: position 828,040 of record CAVTBK010000001.1, read on the forward strand.
GCCGCCCTTGCCGTAGCGCGAGGCGCGGAAGACCGTGGCGAGGTCGATCGAGTCGGCCTCGACGACCGGGCTCACTGCGTCGAAGAAGTGCAGGTGCTCCCGTCCCACGAAGGCCGCCATCTCCTGCGCCAGGGCGTCGGCGGTGAGCGGTCCCGTGGCCAGGATGGCGACCGGATCGTCCGGGATGCGCGCGACCTCGCTGCGGTGGAGCTTCACCTGCGGCAGCGACTCGATCGCCTCGGTCATGCGCCGCGCGAAGAGACCGCGATCGACGGCGAGGGCGCTGCCGGCGGGGACGCGCACGGAGTCCGCCACCCGGAGGACGAGCGACCCCATCCGGCGCATCTCTTCTTTCAGGAGCCCGGCGGCCTGGTCGAGCGCGTCGCCGCGCAGGCTGTTCGAGCAGACGAGCTCGGCGAGCTCGCCGGTCCGGTGGACCGGCGTCTTTCGCCCGGGCCGCATCTCGAAGAGATCGACGGCGATCCCGCGGCGCGCGAGCTGCCAGGTGGCCTCGCAGCCGGCCAGACCGGCGCCGACCACGACCGCGCGGGGGCTCATGCTTCGAGTATAGCGCTCGCTCCCTCGGCGGCCCCGCCTTGCTCAGGCCGTGCGGTGGAAGTGGCAGCTCTCGTTGCCGCAGAAGACGACGCGTCCGTCGCGCTTCGTCTCCTTCTCGAACAGGTAGGCGCGTCCGCACTCGGGGCAGCTCTCCTCGACCAGCCGGTGGGAGGAGGTGAAGCGGCAGGCCGGAAAGCGGCTGCAGCCGTAGAAGACCCGGCCCTGCGCCTCGCGCTCGACCGCGACACCCTCGTGGCAGAGCGGGCAGGTGATGCCCGTCACCGGCTTTCTCGCGAGGGGAGGGGTCGCCCGCCGCGGCGCCGACCGTGCCGCGGCGAGCGCGGCCTTGAACGGACGCCAGAAACGGCCGAGCGTCCCCAGCAGCGTCTCGCGGCCTTCCGCGATCGCGTCGAGCTCGTCCTCCATGCCTGCGGTGTACCGCGTGCTCATGAGGTCCGGGAACCCACGGAGCAGCAGATCGACGACCTCGAACCCGAGCTCGGTCGGGACCAGCCTTCCCTTCTGCGTCGTCACGTAGTCGCGGGCGCCGAGGGTGGCCAGGATGGCGGCGTAGGTGGAAGGGCGACCGATTCCGGAGCGCTCCAGCTCCTTCACCAGGCTCGCCTCGGTGAAGCGCGGGGGAGGCTCCGTGAAGCGCTGCTCCGTCTCGACCGCGACCAGCGCGAGCGGCCGGCCGGTCTCGAGCGGCGGCAGGGTCCCCGCCTCGGGCTCGGCGTCGCCAGCGCCGGTCGGCTCTTCGGTCGGTTCCTGATAGGCGGCGAGGAAGCCCGGAAAGCTGAGCGCCGAGCCCTTGGCGCGCAGGACGTGGGTCGCCGGCGCGCCGGCCCCGGGGGCCGCGCCGGCCTCGCTGGCAGCGCGGGCCTCGCTGGCAGCGCGGGCCTCGACCTCGGCCAGGGTCTCGTCGTAGACCGCGGCCGCCATCTGCGAGGCGAGCAGGCGATCGTAGATCAGCCGATAGAGGGCCAGCTCGTCCTTCGAGAGGAAGGCCGCGAGCGCGTCCGGCGTGCGGGCGAGGTCGGTCGGCCGGATCGCCTCGTGCGCCTCCTGGGCGCCTCTTGGGGAGGCGAAGGCGTTGGCGGTCTCGGGCAGGTAGGCCGGTCCGAAGCGGCGGGCCACCTGCTCGCGCGCCGCCGCGACCGCCTCCGGCGCCAGGTGGGTCGAATCGGTCCGCATGTAGGTCACCAGGCCGAAGCCGCCCTCCCCGCCGAGCTCGATGCCCTCGTAGAGGCGCTGCGCGATCCGCATGGTCTTCTTCACCCCGAAGCGGAGCCGGCGGAAGGCCTCCTGCTGCAGCGTCGCGGTGACGAAGGGCGCCGGGGGGAGCCGCCGGCGCTGGCGGCGGAGCAGGCTGCCCACCCGGTATTCGGCGGCCTCCAGCTCGCGGCGCAGCGCCTCCGCCTCGCCCGCCGTCCTCGCCTCGACGTCCCTGCCGTGCGCCGAGACGAGCGTCGCCGCGAAGACGGGCGGCGCGCCGGCGTCCAGGCGCGCGCGGATCGGCCAGCGCTCGCGGGGCAGGAACGCCGTCCGCTCGCGCTCGCGCTCGCAGACGAGCTTGAGCGCGACCGACTGCACGCGCCCGGCCGAGAGGCCGGGCCGCAGCTTCTGCCACAGGAGCGGGCTCAGGCCGTAGCCGACCAGCCGGTCCAGCACGCGCCGGGCCTGCTGCGCCGCGACCTTCCTCGCGTCCACCTCGCGCGGGGCCTGGAAGGCCGCCCGGACCGCGCGCTCGGTCAGCTCGTGGAAGGCGACGCGCTGGAAGCGTGCCCGCGGCACGGCGGGACGCAGCTCCTCGGCGAGATGCCAGCAGATCGCCTCCCCCTCCCGGTCGGGGTCGGCCGCCAGGTAAACGCTCTCGGCGTCGCGCGCCGCCTGGCGCAGCTCGGCGAGCAGGCCGCGGCGGGACGCGAGCACCTGGTACTCGACCGTGAACCCGCGCTCCGTGTCGACCGCCAGGCGATCCTTGGGCAGGTCGCGCACGTGCCCGAGCGACGCCCGGACCAGGTACTCGCGCCCCAGCAGGCGGCCGAGCGTCTTCGCCTTGGCCGGCGACTCGACGATCACCAGGTGGCGTGCCACGGGGGCGCTAGCTTCTCACGAACAGGGCGCCCGGCAGCCGCCGCAGCCGGCCCGCCAGCTCGAGCTCGGAGAGCCGCGCCAGCAGCTCGGGCAGCGGTCCGCGCCACGAGGCCGCGAGCTCGTCGACGCTCGTGGGAACCCCGCGGCGCAGAGCCGCCAGCAGGGGATCGTCGGAGGCGGAGCCGGGCCGCGCGCGCCCTTCGAGACCCAGCTCGGAGAGCACGTCCCCCGCGTCCCGCACCAGGGCCGCGCCGTCGCGCAGCAGGCCGTTGGTCCCCGCCGCGGAGGGGAACGTCGGATGAGCGGGGACGGCCATCACGTCCCGGCCCTCGTCGAGCGCCGAGCGGGCGGTGATCAGCGCGCCGCTTCTCTCGCCCGCCTCGACCACCACCACGGCGCGCCCCCAGCCGGCGATCGTGCGGTTGCGGCGCGGGAAGTTCCCCTTCCAGGGCTCCGTGCCGGGCGGGAACTCGCTCACCACGGCGCCCCGGTTCGCGATCGCCCGTGCCAGGCCCGCGTTCTCCGCGGGGTAGATCCGGTCGAGCCCCGAGCCGAGCACCGCTACCGTCCGACCCCGGGCGTCGAGCGCTCCCTGGTGGGCGGCCGTGTCGATACCGCGCGCGAGGCCCGAGACGACCGTGAGACCGGCGGCGGCCAGATCGGCCGCCAGCATGCGGGCGAAGGCGAGTCCCAGGCGGGTCGCCGCGCGCGCCCCGACGATAGCGACGCTCCTTTCTCCCTCCTCGGGGAGCAGCCGGCCCAGCGTCCAGAGCACGGGCGGCGGGTCGTGGATGCGGCCGAGCCACTCCGGGTAGTCGGCTTCGCTCCGGTCGACCGCCCGTATCCCGGAGGCGTGCTCGAGGCCATGAGAATCCATGGGGGATCCTGTTTCCGGGAGAGGTCCCAATTCTAGGTTCCCCCGGGGGCGGTCGGGGTCCGGAGCGGGGGGTGGCGCGGTTTCGCGCCTCGTCACGCTCGTCCCGGCATCCGGCCGCCTTGCGTTGCGCCCGGACGCACGGATACCATCGAACGCGACTCCCCCTTCGGAGAGGAGGCTCCACGTGATGCGGGCGCTGCTGCTCCTCGTCCTGCTCGTGTCCGGGCCGTTCGCCCTGGCGGGGGATGCCTCGTCGCGCGAGGTCTCCTTCGGGCTCATGGTGGCGCAGAAGGGGCTGTGGCAGGAGGCCCGCTTCCGTTTCGAGCGGGCGCTCAGCCTCGATCCCAAGAGCACAGCGGCGCTCAACGACCTCGCCGTCGCGCTCGAGCAGATGGGCGAGTTCGCCAAGGCCCGCGAGTGCTACGAGAAGGCCCTCGAGCTCAAGCCCGGCGACGCCTACATCCAGCAGAACTACGATCTGTTCCGCGAGGCCGACGACAAGAGGAACCGCAAGGGCCGCAAGAACAGGGGGCCCTCGGCAGCATCGGCCCGGCCCTCGGGGACCCAGTGACCATGCGCGGCCTGGGTGCGATCGTGACGCTGTCGGCGCTGGTCGCCTCCGGCTGCGGGGGCATCGTCGAGGTGCCGGTCGAGACGCCGCTCCAGAGCAAGATCGACGTCTCGAGCTTCCGGCGGATCCTGATCGCCGGATTCGTCACCGACATCGAGCCGTCGGACCTCGATCTCTCGGCCGAGACCTCGCGCCTGCTCCAGAACCAGCTGCGCTCGAACACGAAGCTCCAGGTGCTGGAGCCGGACCGCGCTCCCCTGCAGGTGGCCCTCGACGGGGTCCTGGTCAAGCTCGGAGCGCAAGGACGCCTCAGCAGGGAGGAGAAGGAGCAGTTCCGGCTCGAGGCCGACAAGGTGCTCCAGGATCCCGAGTACTGGCGCAAGCTCGGCGAGGAATACCAGCGGCCGCTGGTGGTGACCGGCAAGCTGGCCTTCGAGGTCCAGGAGCGTTCCGGCTTCCAGCCCGAGCAGCGTGTCGTCCGGAGCCCATCCGACGGGCGGCCGACGCTCATCCAGGGCAACCGCTATGCCGAGCGGAAGGGCTTCACCCTCAACGCGGACTTCTACTTCATCGACACGAAGACCGGCGAGCTGCTCCACAAGGAGCGCTTCACCGAAGAGGTGCTCTACTCCGTGGAGCAGCACGTCTCGCCGTTGTCGGCGTACTTCGAGCTGATGGACCGGCTCCTGCCGAACTTTCTGGGCGTCATCACGCCCCAGAAGATCCACGGGACGCGCGTGCTCCTGCGCTGAGCGCGACGTGTCCGCGAGAGAAGGAACCCATGCGTAGGTCTCCCGCACTCCTCTTCGCCGCCCTCACGCTGCTGCTGGTCGCACCGCGCGAGACGGCCGCCCAGTTCATCCCCTACTACGGCAAGAACAAGGTCAAGTACGACAATTTCTCCTGGCGCGTCTACAAGAGCCCGCACTTCGAGGTCTACTACTACCCCCAGTTCGAGCAGCACCTGGAACGGCTGGTCTCGTACCTCGAGAGCAGCTACCTGAAGATCTCGACCGGCCTCAAGCACGAGATGCCCAAGCCCATCCCGGTCATCTTCTACAAGACCCACTCGGAGTTCGAGGAGACGAACCTCTTTCCCGCCTTCGTCCCGGAGGGGGTCCTGGCCTTCACCGAGCCGGTCAAGAACCGGATGGTGATCCCGATCGACGAGCCGCCCGACCAGCTCCAGGGGCTGATCACGCACGAGATGACCCACGCCTTCGCCTTCGACCTGATCCCGCGAGGGATCGGCTACGGCATCCAGCAGCGTCCGATCCCGCTCTGGGTGGACGAGGGGCTGGCCGACTACTTCCGGCAGACCTGGGATCCGCTCGACCTGATGATGATCCGGGACGCCGCCCTCTCCGACAGCGTGCCGAAGCTGTCGAAGGCCGAGTTCGAGGCCTTCTCGGGACGCCTCGTCTACAACATGGGTCACGCCGCCTTCGAGTTCATCGAGGCGCGCTACGGCAAGGAAGGCATCCGCCAGTTCCTCTACACGCTGCGCAAGGGGATCCTGGGCAGCGGCACCGACGAGCTCTACAAGCAGGCCTTCCGCACGACGCCGCAGGAGTTCGACGCCGCCTTCGAGAAGTGGATGAAGGAGCGCTTCAAGCCGTTCCGCGACCGCCAGAGCCCGGACGACTTCGGGCGCGACATCTCGCCCGACCCGGACAAGACGCGTTTCACCCAGGCCTTCGCCTTCGCTCCCAGCCCCTCGGGCGAGATCGCGGCGGTGATGACCGCCAACCGCGCCGAGGGCGAGGTCGACATCGTGCTGGTGTCGACCAAGGACGGCACCGTCGTCAAGGACCTGACCGGGGGCTTCGATACCGCCTGGGAGAACCTGACCATCAACAGCGAGTTCGTGTCGGGGCGCAACCTCGCCTTCGATCCGACCGGCGACTACATCGGCTTCTTCGCACGCACCGGGAAGGGGCGCAGCTTCTTCCTGATCTCGGCGCTCGACGGGTCGGTGAAGAAGAAGATCAAGGTCAAGCTCGACGAGCTGCAGGCACCCTGCCTGCTTCCCGACGGCCGCAACCTGCTGTTCGCGGCCCTCAAGGAAGGCGTCTCGGACATCTGGAAGCTCGACATGCGGACGGGCGCGGTCGTGAACCTGACCAGCGACCCGTACGCGGACAACGACCCCGCGATCTCGCCGGACGGCAAGCTGGTCGTCTACGAGCGGCGGATCAGCGGGCACTGGAAGCTCTACGCCTTCCCGCTCGCCGATCCCTCGCGCAAGGTCCAGCTCACCTTCGGCGCCTTCGACGACCAGGCCCCTTCCTTCTCGAGCGACGGCAACAAGGTCTTCTACTCCTCCCTGGAGGACGACGACATCCCGAACCTGCGCAGCCTCGACCTCCAGACCGGCGCCATCGCGCAGTACTCGGACGTGTTCGGCGGTACGCTCGCTCCCGCGCCGCTCAGGTCCCCGAAGGGGCCCGACCGGCTCGCCTTCATCACGTACCACAAGGGCCAGCTCAAGCTGCACGAGAAGGACACCGCCGAGCCCATGAAGGAGGTCTCCCAGGACGTGCGCGCCGCCTCGCTGGGCATCGTGGACTTCGAGCCTGACGTCACCCACGAGGTGGTCCCGGAGAACAAGCGGCGCAAGAAGCTGTTCGAGGGCCTCTACCTCGAGGGTCGGCCGCCGATCAACGTCGGTGTCACCTCGAGCGGTGACTTCTTCGGCGGCAGCTCGCTCGCCCTCACCGACACGCTCGGCGACCAGGCCTTCTCCTTCACCGTCCTCTCGGTGGCCTCCTACCGCATCTACCAGGGTCAGTACGCCAATCTCGCGAGCCGGCTGCAGTACGGGGTGAACGTCTTCGACCAGACCTACTTCTTCTACCCCTACTCCAGCACCTACTCCGGGTACTACGGCTACAACGTGCGGGACCTGGCGGTGGCGACCCAGCGCTTGACCGGCGGGCAGCTCTTCGCGCAGTACCCGCTCGACATCTTCCGCCGGATCGAGTTCGGGACCGGCCTCATCAAGGTGAAGGAGCAATACACGGACCCCTCCGCCCAGGACGCGGTCTGCTCGCAGTACGCGTCGCTCGGCCTGCCCTGCTTCTTCAACAACGGCTGGCAGCTGCCCATCTCGCTGCGGCTGGTCCAGGAGACCACACGCTTCGCCGAGTTCGGCCCGCTCGCGGGCAGCACCTTCAGCCTGGGCTTCACCTACGCTCCGAAGATCGGGAGCTTCCTCCAGCGGCAGACCGTCGACGTGGACGCCCGCAAGTACTTCCGAATCGGGCCGACCAGCGCCGTCCTCGCCCTGCGGGGCCGGGGCTTCTACTCGAGCGGGGAGAACCCGGACTACTTCTACTTCGGCGGGAACATGGAGATGCGCGGCTACCCGTACGCCGCCTTCTCGGGCAACGAGGGCTTCTTCGGCAACGCGGAGCTCAGACTTCCGCTCATCCATCTGGCGGCGACTCCGATAGGAGTCATCGGCCCCGTGCGCGGCACCGTCTATTTCGGCATCGCCGGAGCCAAGTTCAAGGGCCAGGACTACCGCTTCTCGACCAGGGACCCGGGCTACTCCTACGTGAACGACCCCATCTTCGGCGAGCCGGTCACCGGCTGGAGGCTCCTGGACGGTCGCGCCTCGTGGGGCTTCGGGCTGCAGGTGTTCTTCCTCGGCTATCCGCTGCACTTCGACTGGACCAAGTTCACGGACTTCGCCGCGACCAGCAAGGGCTGGGACTTCAGCTTCTGGGTCGGGTACGACTTCTAGCGGGCCGCGTCGTTCCCTGCGAGCCGCGGCACGACGAAATCGCCGAGATCGACGTCGGTCGCTGGCGCCGCCGTGATCATCCTCGCGTCCTCCCACCTATCTCCTGCTCAGGCGCCTGTTCTCTAGCCTCCTGCCTTTCGGCACGCCGGCCCTCGCCTAGGCTAGGCGGTCGCGTCCAGGTGTGCGGCCCTTTCGCCGGGCCGCTTCCTCGTGAGGACGCGGGGCGGAGTGATCGTGGCTACAATGAATAGAGTAGCCACCCACACGCCACCTGGAGGACCGAGCATGAGCGACAAGGGTCCCGCGGTCCAACTCCGTCGCCTGGACGACGGCCTCGTCGAGCTGCAGCTCGACAAGCCCGGCGACCCGGTCAACACCCTCGACAGGACGACGCGCCAGGAGCTGGCGCAGGCAGTCGCCAGCCTGGCGAAGGAGCCGGGCCTGCGGGGCGTCCTGATCACCAGCGGCAAGGAGGTCTTCGCCGCCGGGGCGGACGTGAAGGAGTTCCTGCCGCTCTTCGGGGAGAGCGAGGAGACGATCGCCCGCGCGCTGCTCGAGATGCACGCCGTCCTCTCGGCGCTCGAGGACCTCGACGCCCCTTCGGTCGCCGCGATCAACGGGGTCGCGCTCGGGGGGGGCTTCGAGCTGTGCCTGGCGGCCAGCTACCGGGTGATGTCGTCCGAGGCGAAGGTCGGCCTGCCGGAGACGCGGCTCGGCATCTTCCCCGGCTGGGGCGGCACGGTGCGCCTGTCGCGGTTGTGCGGCGCGGACACGGCCATCGAGTGGATCGCGAGCGGCGAGCAGCAGGGGGCAGCCGACGCGCTGAAGGCCGGCGCCGTCGACGCGGTGGTTGCCGCCGGCGATCTCCGCTCCGGCGCGCTGCGGACGCTGCAGGAGGCTGCCTCCGGGCGGCTCGACTGGCGGGCGCGGCGCGAGGAGAAGAAGGCACCCCTCCCGCTCGATCCGATCGAGGCGGGGATGGTCTTCACGGTCGCGAAGTCGGTCGTGGCCGGCAAGGCAGGCCGCCACTACCCGGCGCCCCTCGCTGCTGTCGCCGCGATCGAGCAGGGTGCCGGGCAGGGGCGCGACCGGGCCCTGGCGCTCGAGGCCGCCGCCTGCGCGAAGCTCGCGAAGACGGAGGCCGCACGCTCCTTGCTCGGGGTCTTCCTGGGGGAGATGGCGGTCAAGCGCCTGGCCAAGGGCCACGCGAAGGCCGCGCAGCCCGTGAAGCGCGCCGCGGTCCTGGGCGCCGGGATCATGGGTGGAGGCATCTCGTATCAGTCCGCCTCGCGCGGCGTTCCCGTGCTGATGAAGGACGTCGCGCCGGCCGCGCTCGCGGCCGGGCAGGCCGAGGCCGCGAGGCTGCTCGAGAAGCAGGTCGACCGCGGGCGGCTCACCACGGCACAGCTCGCGGGAACCCTCGCGGCCATCACTCCGACCCTCTCCTACGGCGATTTCGCCACGGTGGACTTCGCAGTCGAAGCCGTGGTCGAGGACGAGGCGGTCAAGAAGCGGGTCCTGGCCGAGGTCGAGCAGGCGATCCGGCCGGGCGCCGTCCTCGCCTCGAATACCTCGACCATCTCGATCTCCCGGCTCGCCTCCGCGCTCACCCGGCCCGAGCGGTTCTGCGGCATGCACTTCTTCAACCCGGTTCCCCGCATGCCGCTCGTCGAGGTCATCCGCGGCGAGCGCACCTCCGAGGAGACGATCGCCACCGCCGTCGCCTACGCCCAGGCGATCGGCAAGACGCCGATCGTGGTGGCGGACTGCCCGGGCTTCCTGGTGAACCGCGTCCTCTTCCCGTACTTCGCCGGCTTCCTGCGCCTGGTCCAGGACGGCGTCGACTACGAGCGGATCGACCGGGTGATGGAGGCGTGGGGCTGGCCCATGGGGCCGGCCGTGCTGTTGGACGTGATCGGGATCGACACCGCCTCTCACGCCGCGCGGGTGATGGCCGAGGCCTTCCCGGACCGCATGGCTCCCCAGGGAAAGACCGCGATCGAGACGCTGCTCGGGGCGGGCCGCCTGGGGCAGAAGAGCGGCAAGGGTTTCTACCTCTGGAAGCCCGAGAAGAAGGGACCGCCCAGCCGGCAGAGCGACCCTGCCGCGCGGGAGATCGTCCTCCCACGCCCCGGCTCCGGCGGGACGACGCCCGAGCCCTCCGACCAGGAGATCGTCGAGCGCGCGATGCTGCCCATGCTGATCGAGGCCTCCCGCTGTCTCGAGGAAAGGATCGTCGCGACTCCCGTCGAGCTGGACTCGGCTCTGGTCGGCGGCCTGGGCTTCCCTCCCTTCCGCGGCGGCGTCCTCCGCTGGGCCGACTCGGTCGGGGCGGCGGCATTGCTGCGGACCGCCGAGAGGTATCGCTCGTTGGGCGCCCTCTACGCGCCCACCGCGCAGCTTTCCGCCCTCGCCGCCTCCGGCCAGGGCTTCCACGGGAGCGAGGCATGAGGGAGGTGGTGGTCGTCGACGCCGTACGCACCCCGATGGGGCGCTCCAAGGGCGGCATCTTCCGCAACGTCCGGGCCGACACGCTCTCCGCCGAGGTGATGCTGGCGCTGCTCCGCCGCAATCCCGAGCTGGACCCGGCCCGGATCGACGACATCGTCTGGGGCTGCGTGCAGCAGGCCCGCGAGCAGGCCTACAACATCGCCCGGTTCGCACAGCTGCTCACCCCGATTCCCAAGGAGGTGAGCGCCCAGACCGTGAACCGGCTCTTCGATGACGGCCTTGCACACCGCGGCCATGGCGGTGATGGCGGGCTACGGCGAGCTGTTCCTGGTGGGCGGGGTCGAGCACATGGGCCACGTGCCGATGACCTACGGCCTCGACCCCAACCCGCTCGCGACCAGGCGCAACGCGAAGGCGGCCGGAGCCATGGGCCTCACCGCCGAGTACCTCGCGCGCCTGCACGGGATCTCGAGGCGGCAGCAGGACGAGTTCGCGCTCCGCTCCCAGCGGCGCGCCCACCAGGCGACGACCACCGGCGCCTTCCGGGAGGAGATCATCCCCGTCTCGGGCCACGACCAGATGGGCGCGCTGCGCCGCTTCGACACCGACGAAGCGATCCGTCCCGATACGACGCTCGAGGCCCTGGCGGCGCTCAAGCCCGCCTTCGATCCGCAGCACGGCACCATCACGGCCGGCAACGCCTCGGCCATCTCGGACGGGGCGGCCGGGCTGCTCGTGATGTCCGCCCGCAAGGCGAAGGCCCTCGGCAAGCAGCCGCTCGCGCGCATCCGCTCCATGTCCGCGGTCGGCGTCGACCCCTCGATCATGGGCTACGGCCCGGTCCCCGCCGTGCGCAAGGCCCTGGCCCGCGCCAAGATGCAGATCTCGGACGTGGAGATCGTCGAGCTCAACGAGGCCTTCGCGGCGCAGTCGCTGCCGGTGCTGAAGGACCTCGGGCTCCTGGAGACGCTCGACGAGAAGGTGAACCTCAACGGCGGTGCCATCGCCCTCGGCCATCCGCTCGGCTGCTCCGGGGCGCGCATCACCGCGACGCTGCTCCAGGCGATGAAGGCCCGCAACAAGACGGTCGGCGTCGCCACCATGTGCATCGGCTTCGGCCAGGGTGTGGCGACGGTGTTCGAGAGGACCTAGCCGGCCGGAACGAGACGGGCGTGAGCCAGGACGGGATTGACCTCGGCCCGAACGGGATCAGCGCGGCAGTTCCAGCGAGCCGCTCACCTCGAAGGTGCCGGCGACACCGGCGGACCCTTCTCCCGGTTGCGCGCCTCCGATGGCCACGCGGTAGGTTCCGGGCACGATCACCCGCTCGCCCTTCTCGTCGACCTGCCCCAGCGTGCGCGGCGTCAGCTCCAGCTCCACGTGCGCGGTCTCGTCCGGCGCCAGGTGGATGCGCTTGAACGCCCCCAGCGTCTTTAGCGGCGTGAGCGCCGACTTCGGCTGGATGAGATAGAGCTCGACCACCTCGTCGCCCGGCCGGGGCCCGAGGTTCTTCACGTCGACCTCGACCCGACCGGCTCTCCCGCCGGGACCGGCTGGGCCGGCAGCGCGAGATTGCAGTAGCTGAACCGGGAGTAGCTGAGTCCGTACCCGAAGCCGTAGAGCGGCTTGCCGTCGAAGTAGCGGTAGGTGCGGCCGGCCATCGAGTACTCCTCGAAGGCGGCAGCTGGTCGAGCGACGCGTAGAAGGTGAGCGGCAGCCGCCCGGCCGGGTTGTTGTCGCCCGCGAGCGTCTCGGCGATGGCGGTGCCGCCTTCCTCGCCCGGGTACCACGCCTCGAGGATCGCGCTCGCAGCGTGCTGCTCGGAGTTCGCCGACCGCCAGAGCGCTGCCGTTCGTGAGCACGACGACCAGAGGCATGCCGGTGGCATAGAGCGCCTGGAGAAGCTCCCGCTGGACCCTGGGCAGGCGTGATGTCGGTGCGGTCGCCGCCCATGAATCCCTCCAGCTCGACGGGCATCTCCTCGCCTTCGAGCTGCGGCGAGAGGCCGACGAACGCGATGACCACGTCGGACTGCTTCGCCGCCGCGACGGCCTCGGCTCGGAGCGGCCGCGACGCGGGCGGCTGCCAGGTGAGGTCGATGCCCGCGCGGCCGTGCGGTGGACGTACTCGAGGCGAAGGGCGTGCGGCCTGTGTGTCGTCGAAGTGGAGAGACCGCCTCCGCGCTTTCGCTGGTCGCTGGCCGCTCTGCCACGAGCAGCTTGCCGTCGACGTAGAGCCGGAACTGCTCGTGGCTCTCGCAGGCGTAGCAGGACGTTGACCCGGGCGCCGAGCTTGTAGTCGCCCGGACGCGGGAGGCGTGAGGGTGCCGGTCCAGCGCACGGAGTAGTTGTTGCGCTGGAGACCCGGCCACGGGGACGACCTTGTCCCAGTTGAAGTTGACGGTGCGGTCGGTGCGGACCAGGACCGGCTTGCCGGTGAGGTCGGGAGTGGCGAAGTACTCGCCGGTGAGGCCCTCCTGGCCGCCGGCCGTGCGGAGCGCCGTGTGGGCGATGGGAACCGCGAATCCCTCGGCGAGGGTCGAGCCCTGCGCGTAGAGGACCTGGGCCGCGTCCTGGAAGCGGCGCTCGATGCCGGCGATCGGGAAAACGGGATCCGGCGGCGGGCCGTTGTAGTTGCCCTGGAGCGACTGCACCAGCTCTGCGGTGGGTCCGACGACGGCGATGTCCGGATGGTTGCCGGCGAGTCGGAAGGACGTCGTGATCGTTCTTCAGCAGCACCATCGCTTCGCGCGCGGCCTGGAGAGCCAGCTTCCGGTGCGCGGGCGAGTTGACGCTCGGTGAACGGGATGCGGCCGTAGGCGTAGCGAGTCCGGCGGATCGAACATGCCCAGGCGGAAGCGGGCGCGTGAACAGCCGCTTGACCGCCCGGTCGAGATCGGCCTCGGCGAGCAGGTTCTTGTCGGGCGGCCTCCGCGAGCGCGGCGAACGCCTTCCCCTCGCCGTAGCTGCACTCGAGATCGGTGCCCGCCTTCACAGCCGCGGCCGAGGCGTGGGCGAAGTCCGGCGCGAACTTGTGGCCGGTCGCGATGTCGGCGACGGCGGCGCAGTCGGAGACGACGTAGCCGTCGAAATCCCAGTCGTCGCGCAGGTGGTCCGGAGCAGCATGGAGCTGGCACAGGCCGGCACGCCGTCCACCGCGTTGTAGGCGCACATGACCGACTGGGCGTGGGCCTGGCTGACCGCGGCGCGGAAGGCGGGCAGGTAGGTGTCTTCGAGATCGCGCGGCGAGACGTCGACGTCGAAGCCGTGGCGCAGCGGCTCCGGGCCGCTGTGGACGGCGAAGTGCTTGGGCGTGGAGATCGACCCGGAAGTGCCGCGGGTCGTCGCCCTGCATGCCGCTGACGAAGGCCACCGCCATGCGGCCGGTGAGGAACGGGTCCTCGCCGTAGGTCTCCTGGCCGCGTCCCCAGCGGGGATCGCGGAAGATGTTGACGTTCGGGGCCCAGAAGGTGAGCCCGAAGAACATCTCGTGGTGGTCCTCTCGCATCGCCTGGTCGTACTTGGCGCGCGCCTCGGTCGAGATGGTCTCGGCCATCCGGTGGACGAGATCCGTGTCCCAGGTCGCGGCCATGCCGATCACCTGGGGGAAGTTGGTCGCGTAGCCGGCGAAGGCGACGCCGTGCAGGCCCTCGTTCCACCAGTCGTACTTCGGCACGCCCAGCCGCGGGATCGCGGGGGCGTGGTCACGCATCTGGGCGACCCTCTCCTCCAGCGTCATCCGCGAGACGAGGTCGTCGACACGCTGTTCGACAGGCAGACGGGTGTCGAGGTAGCGCGGCGCGGCGGCGGCGGTCTGCCCCTGTCCCGGCGTCTGGGCCGCCGCCGGGAGAACGGCCACGGCCCCGAGGACGAGGCTCGGGAGAGCGCGAGACAGATGTCGACCGAGGACGGACAGGATGCGTGGCATGTGACCTCCCGTGCGATGGCGCTACGAGCGTAGCCTACTCCACCGTCGGGCGTATTCCTACGGCAGGCGCCGCCTCGTCACACCTCGTCCGAGACCTGGACCGCCAGCTTGCCGATGTTGGTCCCCTCGAAGAGCCTGTTGACCGCGGCCGGCGCCTGCTCGAGCCCCCGGACGACGTCGAGGCGGTACTTCAGCCGGCCGGCCTGATGCCAGGCCACCAGCTCGCCGTAGGCACGCTCGGCCTCCCCGGCGTGGTCGCTGGCGAGGAAGCCCTCGATGCGCCCGCGCTGCACGATCAGCCGGCCCAGGTTGGGGCCGGGAGGCGAGCCGGCCTGGGTGTACTGAGAGATCATCCCGCACAGAACGATCCGACCGTTGCGGTTCAGCAAGGCGAGGGCGGCCTCGAGCGTCGGCCCGCCCACGTTGTCGAAGTAGAGGTCGATGCCCTCGGGGCAGGCGCGCCGCAGGCCCGCCCGCACGATCGTCTTCTTGTAGTTGACGGCCGCGTCGAGGCCCAGCTCCTCGGTCAACCAGCGGCACTTTTCCTGGCTGCCGGCGACGCCGACCACGCGCAGGCCCTTGATCTTGCCGATCTGTCCGACCAGCGATCCGACGGCACCGGCGGCCGCCGACACGACGAGCGTCTCGCCGGCCTTCGGCCGACCGATCTCGAGGAGTCCCACCCAGGCCGTGAGGCCGATATGGCCGAGCAGGCCCAGGTGCGCGCCCAGCGGAAGCGCCACCTGCGGCAGCTTCGCGAGCGACGCGGCCGGCAGCACGGCGTAGCTCTGCCAGCCGAGCAGCCCCTGGACCGCGTCACCGGGTACGAGCCCCGGTGCCCGTGACTCGACCACACGGCCGAGCGCGTAGCCGCGCATCACCTCCCCGATCGCCACCGCGGGCAGGTAGGTGTCGCCGGCGGCCCAGCCGCGGTTCGTGGGATCGAGCGAGAGGTAGACGTTGCGCACGAGGGCCTGGCCCTCGGCGAGCGGCGGCGTCTCCTCCTCCGTCCAGCTGAAGTCGGACGGCTTGAAGAGCCCCTCCGGGCGCGCGGCGAGCCGCCACTGGCCGTTCCTCGGCATTCCTCCTCCCTCCTCGACGGGTCTCCCGCGCCGGCCGTCCGTCGTATTCAGGCGCCGAAGTAGCTCGGCTCGTTGCCCGGCTTCCACTTGATGTTGCAGCCGATGCTCGGCTTCTGGTGGGCGTCGACCGCGGTGCCCGCCAGGACCGCGTCGAGAGCCGCGCGCAGATCCTTGCCGGTTACGGGCACGTCCTTGCCGGGGCGGCTGTCGTCGAGCTGCCCGCGATAGACGAGCCGGCGTTGCGCGTCGAACAGGAAGACGTCCGGCGTGCAGGCCGCGCGGTAGGCCTTCGCCACCTCCTGCGACTCGTCGTAGAGGTAGGGGAAGGGATAACCGACCCGCTCCCGCTCCGCCTTCATCGCCGCTGGCCCGTCTTCCGGGTAGGCGGCCACGTCGTTGCTGCTGATCGCGACGAAACCGACGCCGCGCCCGGCATAGTCGCTCGCGACGCGGACGAGCTCTCTCTGCACGTGCTTCACGAACGGGCAGTGGTTGCACAGGAACATGACGACGAGCGCCCGCTCGCCGGCGCAGTCGGCGAGCGAGACGCTCTGCCCCTCGGTGTCGGGCAGGCGAAACTCGGGCGCCTGCGTGCCGAGGGGGAGCATGGTTGACGGGGTCTCGGCCACGGGAAATTCTCCTCGATGACTCGATTCTAGCGGCGATCCCGTGCCGGCCGGGAGCGCCCCGACGACCAGGGGGAAGATCAGCCATCCGGCTCCCAGGAAGCGCCGCCCTGCCTGGCACGAGCGCTGCACGTGGGGGAATCGTCCGGCGCGATCGCGATAGACGGAAACGCGGGCGAGACGCCCGCCGTGGATTTACTCAACACCGTCCGAATGGCTCATTGACCCCTGTGCCGGGATTCTCGACACTCGATGAGAAGATCGAGCCGGACGAGGCAGCGCCGCCCTTGTGCGGCGGCGAGTCGGCGCCGCGCCCGCAGCCCGCTCGCGGGTCGTCAAGAAAAGGAGCACCCTCCGATGAAGAAGTCCCTCGCCATCCTGGTCGTCGCGGCCGTGGCCGTCGTGGCTCCCGCCCTATTCGCCTCGGCGGCCGAGCACGCCGCCGTCGGCGTGAGCAAGTGCAAGATGTGCCACAAGGTCGAGTTCGACTCCTGGTCGAAGACCAAGCACGCGGCGGCCAAGCCGGCCGTCGAGTGCGAGACCTGCCATGGCAACGGCGGCGACTACTGGAAGATGTCGGTCATGAAGGACCCTGCCGCAGCCAAGGCCGCCGGTCTCATCGCGAAGCCGACCAAGGCCACCTGCACGGCGAAGTGCCACAAGCCCGCCGAGTTCAAAGACGAGATGCTGACCGAGGTCCACGCCAAGAAGGTCAAGAAGTAGCCTTTCGCCTCACCGGCGAAGGCTGATCCCAATCGCGAGGCCGGTGCCCCTGCTGGGGCGCCGGCCTCGATCGTCGGCCACCCACGACGAGGGGAGGGACGCCATGAGCACGTCGCGCCGGGAGTTCATCATCGCCGGTCTCGCGTTGCCCGTCGCCGGGGAGGCGGCAGCCGACATCGCTCCGCTGCCCCCGCGCGGGGAGAAACCAGCCGGTCCGGGCCCGGAGCTCGAGAGGGCGCCCCTCATCCGCAAGCGCCGGCTCGGCAAGACGGGCCTCGAGGTCTCCGAGGTCGGCTTCGGCTGCATGATCACCTCCGACGCGAGCGTCATCGAGCGTGCAGCGGACCTGGGGGTGAACCTCTTCGACACGGCGCGGGGCTACCAGCACGGCAACAACGAGCGTCTGGTCGGCACCGCGCTCAAGGGACGCCGCCAGCAGGTGGTGATCTCGACTAAGACCGGTGCGGGGACCGGGACGGAGGCGCTCGGACAGCTCGAGGAGAGCCTGAAGCAGCTCGGCACCGATTACGTGGACATCTGGTACCTGCACGGCAAGCGCAGCGCCTCGGACCTCACGGACGACCTGCTGGAGGCCCAGGCCCGCGCCAAGCAGCAGGGCAAGGTCCGCTTCGCGGGCGTCAGCCTGCACTCGGGCCACGCCGAGGTCGTGCCGGCGGCGATTGCGAAGCAACTCGACGTGCTGCTGCTCACCCACAACTTCGCGATGGGCGACCGTCTGGATCCGCTGCTGAGCGACCTCGACGCGGCCGGGGTCGGCGTCGTGGCGATGAAGGTGATGGCGGGCGGACGCGACCCGGAGACGCGGGCGAAGCGCGAGAAGCTGGCGGCCTCGGGGGGGCTGCTCCCCGCGCTCAAGTGGGTGCTGCGCAGCCCGCACGTCCACAGCACGATCCCCAGCATGACGGACATGGCGCAGCTCGACGAGAACCTGCGCGCGATGGCCGAGCCCTGGACGCCGGCCGACGAGGCGCGCCTGGCGGTGCGCTTCGAGCGGATCCGGCGCGACTACTGCTCGATGTGCGGGCAGTGCGAGGGGGCCTGTCCGAAGGGCCTGCCGGTCGCCGACCTGCTGCGGTTCCTGACCTACGCCGAGGGCTACGGCCAGTTCGCGCTCGGCCGTGAGCACTTCGCCGCACTGCCGGCGGCCGCGCGCGACGTCCGTTGTGGAGACTGCGCGAGCTGCGCCGTGCGCTGCCCGCAGGGCGTGGCGGTGACGCAGCGTCTCTCTCTCGCGCAGGAGATGTTCGCCTGAGACGGGCTCAGTCGGGCAGCCGGTTGGCCAGCGCCCGGGCGAGCGGCAAAGCGTCTCGGTCCGCCGCGACGTTCGCGACCCCCGCCACGAGGCTTCCCTTCCGGAACACGAGCAGACCGTCGAGGTAGGGGTCCCGCGCCGCGAAGGCCTCCAGACCGAGTCCGCTCACGGCCCTCGTCTCCGCGAACCGGGCCCGCAGGCGGCCGAACGTCTCGCTCGCCACCTCCGGGGTTATCTCCGTGACGATGAAGGCGCGGCCCACCGAGTACTGGGCCAGGAAGCCCGTCCTCAGCACGCGCAGCCCGAGGACGCTCTCGGGCACGAGGCGCAGCGAGCGCGGTTCGAGGCCCTCGGTCGGGAAATAGGCGGCAGCCTCGGGCTGGTGCGCCTCGCCCGGGATACGCGGCAGCAGGGCCTCGAGGAACGCGCGCAGGGCCGCACGCCGGTCCCCGTCGGGGAGCGCCGTCATCTCGACGTAGTAGCGGCCCTTTGCGAGAGACGCGCTCGTCGGCAGCACCTGGCGTCCCGAGCCGGCCGGCTCGACCGGCGAGTCGACGTCCTGGTTGGCCACGAAGAATCCCCAGGCGCGGTCGGGATCGCCCAGCTCGGAGACGTCGATCACCAGCTCGACGCCCGAGGCATCGACGCAGGTGACGCCTTCCATCCGCTCGAACCCATAGGCGAAGTAGGCCTCGGCCGAGCCGTCCTTGTACTCGAAGAGGTTCAGGGCGTCGTAGCGGCGCGCCTCGTCGCGCTGGCTCCAGCCGGGGACCAGGCGGCACTCGGGGGTCGGGAACACAGGTGGCGCGGGCCGGGAGGAAGGCGCGAGCGCGGCCAGGAGGAGAGCAAGAGAGCTCGTCAACACGGCCGCAGTATAGGCCCCGACCGACACCCGGGTAGAATGGACGCTCTTCTGGAGGAGGCTGCCATGCCCAGGTGCCGCGTCGTCCCGATCGGCCTCATCGTCGTCGGGCTCGCCCTGGCCGCTCCGCTCAGGGCGGAAGAGCCGGCCAAGATCTTCTCCACGCGCTGCGCCCCCTGCCACGGCAAGGAGGGCAAGCCGAGCGCCATCTTCGCGCGCCAGGGCGTCCGGGACTTCACCGGGTCGGCCTGGCAGAAGGCCACGAGCGACGCCGAGATCGCGAAGACGATCCGGCAGGGCAGGAAGGGCACCATGATGGCCTCCTTCGAGGAGCAGCTTTCCGCCGAGGAGACGAAAGGTCTGGTCGCCTACATCCGCAAGCTCGGCGCGAAGAAGTAGGTCCCCGCTGCGCCGCCTCGCCGCGATCCTGCTGGCGGCGGTCCTCGGCCACGGGCTGTGGACCTTCGGGCGCGACGCGCTGCTGACCGTCCGCTCGCCGTGGAGCCGCGACTACGGCGAGGGCTGCGTGCTCGGGATGGCGCAGCTGCTCGCCACGCGGGGCAACTACTTCCCGGACCTCACCGACTATCCCTACCTGATCGCCAACTACCCGCCCGTCTTCATCGGCCTGGTCGCCCTCGGCCAGAGGCTCCTCGGCCCGTCGCTCGCCTTTCCGCGCGCGCTCGGGCTGCTGGCGACCCTCGGTGTGATCCTCGCGCTCTACGCGGGCCTGCGTGCCTTCTCGAGAGACCGCACCAGCGCCGCCCTCCTCGCGAGCCTCTTCGCCCTGCCCTGGTTCGTCATCACCTGGGCCGGCCTCGCCCGGGTCGACACGCTCGCCATCCTCTTCTCGCTGGCCGGCCTCGCGATCGTGCTCCGCCGCGGCGTCGGAGCGCATGCCTGGCCCGCGCTCGTCTGCTTCTGGCTCGCCTTCTTCACCAAGCAGAACGCGCTCCTGGCGCCGGCGGCCGTAGGGCTCGCGCTGCTGACGGCGCGCGACCGTCGCCTCGGCAGGGCGCTGCTCGCCTACGCCCTCCCGCTCCTCGCCCTCTTCGGCCTCCTGGTCGCCGCGACGCGCGGGCAGGCCTATCGGCACCTGGTGCCCTACACGGCCGCCGCCGGGTACGAGCCGGGACGGATGGGAGCGAGCTACCTGCAGTTCGCCCTCGTCGCCGCTCCGCTGCTGGTCCTGATCGTCGCCGCGCTGGCGCTGGTCCCGCGGGCGTTTGCCTCCGGCACCGGCCGGATCCTGCTCGCCTACTTCGTGCTCAACCTGCTGGCGCTCGCGACGATCGCGAAGGCGGGGGCGGCGCAGAACTACTTCCTCGAACCCTGGGCCGCGACGCTGCTGCTGGCCGGGTTCGCCTGGAGCCGGCTCGTCGAGCGCTGGCCGAAAGCCGCGGAGGCGCGGCTGGCGTTCCTGCTGGCCGCGGGGACCGTCGCCAGCCTGGCCTTCCCGTCGCTGCACCGGCTCCCGCAGGCCCTGCGGCGTCCCGCGAACGCGGAGGAGTTCCTGGAGGCGACGCGGCTCGTGCGCGAGACCCAGGGCGACGTGCTCTCGGAGAACCTGAGCCTGCTGGTCGTGAACGGCCGGCGGGTCCTGGTCGAGCCCTTCGGCGTTCTGCTGCTCGCCCGCCAGGGGCTGCTCCCTACCGACCGGCTGACCCGCGACTGCGAAGCCGGGCGCTTCCCGCTCGTGATCGCCGAGCACCGGATGTGGCAGATCCCGGGCTTCGGCGAGTGTCTCGAGGGCCGCTACCGACTGCTCGCCCAACTCGGGCCCTACCAGGCGCTCGTGCCCCGCGCCAAGTCCACCCGCCTCCCATAGTGGACGCGCGACGCCGGCGAAGTAGACACCGCGGCGCCAGCTCCGCCGTCTGGCCCCCGGAGCTTGACCAGCCGGCGGCGCGGTGCACACACTCGCGCGGGCGAAGGGCTCGCGCCGGCGAGAGCCCGCCGGCCCGCGGAGGGTTCATGCACTGGATCGACGTCGCCACGGGGGTCACGGCCTATGCCGTTGCGCTCCTCGCCAGCGTGCTCCTCGTCTTCGGGCTGTACCGCCTCAATACCGTGATCACGAGCCGCATCGACGAGGAGCGCCTCCTGCTCCAGGGCAATCGTGCCGTCGCCGTGGCCCTCGGGGCGGTGGTGCTGAGCCAGGCGATCCTGGTCCGGCACGCCGTCTTCCCGACCATGGCGGTCCTGCGAAACGCCCTGGTCGGTCCCGTCACGCCGAGGGCCCTCGCCTGGGCCCTCGCCCAGGCGGGCCTCTTCTTCGTCATCGTGGGCGGGCTCTCTTTCATCTCCGTGGTCGTGGCCGCCTGGCTCTTCACGAAGATGACCCGCTCCCTGCCGGAGCGGGAGCAGATCCTGAAGGACAACCTGGCCGTGGGGATTCTCTTCGCCTTCATCGTCATCGCGGTGACCCTGGTCGTGAACGAGGGGCTCGTCGACCTCTCGCGCTCGATCATCCCCTATCCCGAATCGGGCGTGATCCAGATCCCATGAGCGGGACGGGCCGGGGCGGGCTGGGCTGCTCGGGCTGCTTCTTCCTCGTCTGCCTCCTGGTCGGGGGGAGCCTGGCGCTCCTCCCTTCTCTCTCTCGCCTGCGCCACCAGCTGGTTTCCGTCTCGCCGGTGCCTCCCTCTCCTCCTCCTCCTCCCACGACCCTTCGGCCCCGTGCGCGCCGAAGCCGGGTGCCACGGTCCCTCAACCAGTTCCACCGGGATTCCCGGGCGGACGACGAGGAGCTCACCTGGGGCTTCGTCGACTACGAGCGCCGGATCCAACACGTCACCTGTCGGATCGATCGCGCCGGCCACCTGGAGGAGCTCCGGCAGTTCGGCTACGTCGACGAGGAGGTGCGGGCGGAGCTCACGCGCCGCATGCTTCCCCTGGCCCAGGCCGCCCTGGAGGCCCGGGGGTACGGTGCGGCCGTCTCGATGCACGCGGACGGGGCCACGCTCCGCTGGCGCGTCGAGCCGCTGCCGGACATGGCGGAGACCATGGCCGCCATCAAGTCCCTGGTCGACGAGGTCTGGGCGAGCAACGAGCTTCGTCTCCGGACCGAGATCTACGCCGAGAGGGGATTCCTGTTCGATGCCCACCGCATCGTTCGCATCGACTACGCGGGCGTCGCCGAGCGCTCCTCTCCGTTGCTGCGGGACTGCTACTCTGCCCTCGCGCAAGCGGGCAGCGGCTACGACCTCGGCCAGTACCTCGGCCTGTTCGTGGCCTTCCTGCAGGAGATCCCCTACCAGCTCCCGCCGGAGCGGATCGACGGCCGGCGCACGGGGGGATTCTGGGTGCCCAGCGAGGTGCTGGTGGGCGACCACGGCGATTGCGACTCGAAGTCGGCCGTCTTCTGCGCCCTGTGGCGACAGCTCGGCACCCCGGTCCTCTTCGTGGAGACGCCGACCCACGTCCTGGTCGGTGTCGCGGTTCCTCCACGGGCCGGCCAGCAGTTCGTGCGTCTCGGCTCGCGCACCTTCGTCCTGTGCGAGGTCGCGGGCCCCGGGAAGCTGCCTCCCGGGGCCCGGACCCGGCTCTCCGGCCACTTCCACTACACGCTGGTCGAGCCGACCCGAGCGGGGTTCGCGGTCACCAGGGGCAGCAGCTGATCAGCTGCCGCTCACCATCATCTTGCGGATGCGGATGGTCGGGGAGGCCGAGCTGCCGCGGAAGACGAGATCATCGCCGACCGCGTCCACGTCGAGCAGCATCTGCCTCAGGTTCCCGGCGATCGTCACCTCGTGCACGGGGTGAACCAGCCGACCCTTCTCGATCCAGTGACCGACGGCCCCCTGCGAGTAGTCGCCGGTCACGACGTTCACCCCGAAGCCGATCAGGTCCGTGACCATGAGCCCGCGCTCGACGCCGGCCAGGATGTCCTCGGGGCTGCTCGCGCCCGGCTCGAAGGAGAGGTTGCCCGCCCCGACCGAGGGTCCGCCCGCGATGCCGCGGCGCGCCGAGCCGGTCGGGCGCGCGCCGATCTTGCGGGCCGAGTAGGAGTCGCACAGCCAGTGGCGCAGGACCCCGCCCTCGATCGGCAGGCTCCGGCGGGTCGGCAGGCCCTCGCCGTCGAAGGGTCGCGAGCCGAGGCCGCGCAGGCGGCGGCCGTCGTCGACGACGGTCAAGAGAGGCGAGGCCACCTGCTCGCCGAGCCGCCCCTCGAGGAAGGTTGCCTTGCGGAAGACGGCGTAACCCGACAGCGCTGAGAAGACCGAGCCCAGCAGCTCCGCCGCGGTCTCCGGGTCGAACACCACCGGCACCTCCGCGGTCGGCACCTGGCACGCCCCCAGGCGGCGCAGCGTGCGGGCGGCCGCGGTGCTGCCGACCTCCTCCGGGGAATCCAGGTCGCGCAACCCCCGGCCGGCCGTGTACCAGTAGTCCCGCTCCATCTGGCCTTCCCGCTCGGCCTGCGGTACGACGGAGAGGGAGACGGAGGAGCTCCGGTAGCCGCCCAGAAAGCCCATGCTGTTGGCCAGCACCAGGTCGCCCTCGCCCGAGCTCCAAGTGGCGCCCTGGGAGTTCACGATGCCAGGGGTCTCGAGTGCCACCGCCTCGGCACGGCGAGCGCGCTCGATGCGCGCGGCGGTTGGTAGCGCGGCGGGCGTCGGGTCGTAGAGGCCGATCGCGACCGTCTGGGGCGGGACCATCTCGTCCGGCAGCCCCGCCGCGGGGTCCTCGCCGGTCGCCCGCGCCATCGCGACCGTCTCCTCGACCAGGCGCTGCAGAGTCGGCCAGGAGAAGTCGGACGTGTGCGAGGAGGCCGTGCGCTTGCCGACGAAGACGCGGATCCCGAGCGCCTTGCTCCCCGCCTCCGTGAGGGCCTCCACCGTCCCCCGGCGCACGGTCACCGAGAACTCCTCTCCCGAGGCCACCAGCACGTCGGCCGCGTCCGCCCCAGCCACGCGGGCGTGCTTCAGCAGGGTTTGAGCGAGATCGTGATGGTCCATGTGCGGGATCGGGCCTCGGGCTTCACGGCTTGAACGGACGCCACTTCTCCTCGCCTGACGGCCGCGTCAGCAGGCTCACCCCCACCAGGCAGGCGAGCGACGCGATCACGGCCGGGTAGATCATGTACTCGGTCACGTCCCCGCTCCAACCCACGGTCCCATGGAGCCAGCCGCCGAGAGGCGCGGCGAAGACCGTGATCAGGACCGTGACCAGCATTCCCGCCGCGATCGAGGCCGTGCCGCCGGCGGCGGTCACCCGTTTCCAGAGGAAGGCCGCCAGCAACGCGGGCGTGAGGCCGGCCCCCACCATCGTGTAGGCAGTGAACGCCATCGCCAGGATCGAGGTGAAGCGCGTCGCCAGCAGGTAGGCGCTCAGCCCCACCACGACGATCATCACGCGCTGGAAGAAGACGATCTGCCGCTCGCTCGCCTTCGGATGCAGGAAGCGCTGGTAGATGTCGCGGGTCAGGTTCGTGGACACGATCATCAGGAAGGTGTTCGCGGTCGAGAAGATGATCGCCATCCCGGCGCCCAGCAGCAGGCAGCCGGCCCAGACCGGAAGGTCGTAGCGCGCGAGGTAGAGGATGATCGTCTCGGTCGCGGCCACGTCGAGCCGGCCGTCCGCGCCCCGGAACGGCGCCAGGTTCCAGTACTTGCCGGCGCCGACGATGGCGAGGAGGGCGAGGCAGGTCTCGATCGCCACCACGCCCACGATCATGCCGAGCACCGCCCGGCGCGCGGCCCGCTCGTCGCGGGCCGCGAAGAACTTCTGGTACATGCTGCTCTCGCCGAGCAGCAGGAAGAAGGTCGGGAAGAAGACGCCGAACGCCCAGGCCGGACCGTGCCGGCCGAAGAAGGTGAAGTGCGTCGCCGGCACGGTCGCCGTCACCTGGCCCCAGCCTCCCACCGCGGCCAGGGCGAGGGGCAGGCCGCACAGCAGGGCGAAGATCATCAGGCTGCCGTTGAAGACGTCGACCGCCACGATCGACAACATCCCGGCCAGCAGGGTGAAGACGATCACCAGCACGCTCGCCAGCAGCCGGCCCTGCTCGACACTGATCTCCGGGACCCCGGGCAGGCCCGCCGTGACGAGGTTCAGCAGCCGCCCCGCGCCGCGGAACTGGTAGCCGGCGATCGCCATGTACGCGACGATCACGGTCAGCGTCCCGAGCAGACGCGCGAGGGGCGTGTAGCGCTTCTCCAGCAGGTCAGCGACCGTGTACTGGGCGATGCGACGGACGCGGTGCGCCAGGAAGTACACGATCCCGATCCCGACCCAGGCGCCGGCGCTCATCCAGAGGTCGCCCAGCCCCTCCCGGAAGGCGAGGCCCGCGCCGCCGAAGAGGCTCCCCGAGCCGATCCAGGTGCAGACGAGGGTGCCGACCAGGAACCAGGTCGAGACCGACCGCCCGGCCACCATGAAGTCGTCCTGCGTCTTGGTGCCGCGGCTCTTCCAGATCCCGATGCCGAGGAGCAGGGCGAGGTACGCCAGGATCGTCACGAAGTAGGGCATGACCGCTCCTGACTCAGGCCCGGGTGCCGCCGACCGTGATCTCGGAGACGAGCACCGTGGGCAGGCCGACGCCGACCGGCACGCTCTGGCCCGCCTTCTGGCAGGTGCCGACGCCTTCGTCGAGGGCGAGGTCGTGGCCGATCCGGGTCACCTTGGTGAGGATGTCGGGCCCGTTGCCGATCAGGGTGGCCCCGAAGACCGGCGGGCCCAGGCGTCCGTCCTCGATCAGGTAGGCCTCGGTCGCGGAGAAGACGAACTTGCCGCTGGTGATGTCCACCTGCCCGCCTCCGAAGTTCTTGGCGTAGAGCCCCCGCGGCACGGAGCGGATGATCTCCTCGGGATCGTCCTGCCCCGCCAGCATGAAGGTGTTCGTCATCCGCGGCAGCGGGAAGGAAGCGTAGCTCTCTCGCCGGCCGTTGCCGGTCGCGGGCATGCCCATGAGCCCGCTGTTGAGGCGGTCCTGCAGGTAGCCGCGCAGGATGCCGTCTTCGATCAGCACCGTGCGTCCGGGGCGGTTCCCCTCGTCGTCCACGTTGAGGCTGCCGCGGCGGTCCGCGATCGTGCCGTCGTCGACGACCGTGACGCCCGGCGCCGCCACGCGCTGGCCGATCCGGCCGGAGAAGGCCGAGAGGCCCTTGCGGTTGAAGTCGCCTTCCAGCCCGTGGCCGATCGCCTCGTGCAGCAGGATGCCGGGCCAGCCGGGGCCCAGCACCACCGGCATCGTGCCTGCCGGGGCCTCGACCGCCGCGAGCAGCGTCACCGCCCGCCCGGCGGCCTCGCGGGCGAAGTGCTCGGGAGGCTTCGTCTCGAAGAACTCGGGCCCGATCCGCCCGCCGCCCCCGGAGGCACCCTCGCGCCGCACGCCCTTCTCGCTCGCGATCACGTTCACCCGGATCGAGAAGAGCGGCTGCACGTCCTCCACCAGGACACCCGCCGAGTTCGCGATCCGCAGGCGGCGTGTCTGCTCGGCGAGGCTCACGATCACCCTCTCGACGCGGGGATCGTAGGCGCGCGCCGCGCGGTCGGCGCGCTCCACGAGCGCGATCCGCTCGCCCAGCGCGAGGACGCCGACGCTCGTCTCACCGTAGCGTCGCGCGATCGGCGCCGGCGAGACGGCCTCGGGCGGGAGCGTCTTGCCGCCCTCGGCGATCTGGGCGGCGGTGGCCGCGGCCCGCGCCATGGCCGACCAGGACAGGTCGTCCGTGTAGGCGTAGCCCGTGCGCTCCCCCGAGACGACCCGCACCCCCAGGCCGCAGCTCACCCCCGCCGAGGCGGTCCGGATGATCCCCTCCTCGAGCAGGAGGGACGAGGTCGTCTCGTGCTCGAAGTAGAGATCGGCGAAGGTCCCGCCGCGCTCGAGCGCCAGCGCTACCAGCCGCTCCATCTCCCCGGGCGAGACCTCGGAGGGGGTTCGCGAGCGATCATCATGGGCCATCGAGGACCATCGTAGCAGCAGGCGCCGGCCGAGGCGGCCGACGCTTCCCCCGCCCCGTACCGCCGCCCCTCCCCTGGCCCGGCGCCAACTCATTCTCCGCCGGAAACTTGTAAGATCGAATCCAGGTCTGAACCTAACGGTCGGTACATTCGTACTTCAGTATTTGGAGCATCTCGGAGGCTTCATGACCAGGAAGACCAAGCGGATCCTCGGCGGCGTGGCGGCGGTCGTCGTCATCGGCAGCATCGTCGGCTTCAACGTGGCCCGGGACGCCCGGATGCGCGTCACGGTCCAGACCGGCAAGGTCGAGAAGCGGGACCTCGTCCAGGTGGTGACCGCCTCCGGCGAGGTCCGGCCGCGTCGCTACGTCAACGTCGGCGCGAACGTCTCGGGCCGGCTCGTCGCGATCAACGTGGTGGAGGGCGACCGCGTCAAGAAGGGCCAGATCCTGGCCCGGGTCGAAGCGGAGCGCTACGAGGCGGGTCTGCGCCAGTCCGAGGCGGGCGTCGCCGCGGCGCGAGCCGAGCTCCAGAGCGCGCAGGCGGACCTCGTGGCCTCGCGGCTCGGCTTCGAGCGCACCCGGCAGATGCGGGACGACAAGCTCGTCTCGGCGCAGGCCTTCGACCAGGCCGAGGCCGAGTTCAAGATGAAGACGGCGAACGTCGAGTCCGCGCGGCGCCGCATCGCCCAGCTGCAGGCCGCCCTCGACAGCACCCGTGACGACCTCACGAAGACGACCGTGATCTCGCCCATGGACGGCGTCGTCACAAACCTGCCCAAGGAGCCGGGCGAGATGGTGATCGGCGCCATGAGCTTCAGCCCCACCGTGATCATGACCGTCGCCGACCTCTCGGTGATGGAATGCGAGGTGATGGTCGACGAGACCGACTTCCGCAACCTCAAGATCGGCCAGGAGGCGAAGATCAAGGTCGACGCGCTCGAGGGCCTCCAGATGAAGGGCCAGGTGACCGAGATCGGCGCCTCCGCGCTGGTGCGGGGAAGCGGCAGCCAGGCCAGCACGCAGGCGGTGCTCGGCGCCAACACCGGGAACCAGCCGAAGGACTTCAAGGTCACGATCACCATAAAGGATCCCCCTCCCATCCTCCGGCCCGGCCTCAACGCCACCGCCGACATCACGACGGCCCGCCGCACCCAGGTGCTGGCGGTGCCGGTCCAGGCCGTCGTGGTGCGCGAGGTGAACAAGCAGGGCAAGGTGGTCGATCCCAACTCGGGCGCGGGCGGAGGGACCGAGCGCGAAGGCAACACGGTCGCACAGGGTGCTCGCGAGAAGGGGGTGGAGAAAGACGGCGTCTTCGTCGTCGCCGGCGACAAGGCGGTCTTCAGGCCGGTCAAGACCGGCATCATGGGTGAGACCGACATCGAGATCGTCGACGGGCTCTCCGCCGGGCAGTCGATCGTCACCGGCTCCTACCGTACCCTCAGGACCCTGAAGGACGAGGCCCGGATCCGCACCGAGCAGAACGGGAAGAAGTCATGAGCACGACGCCTCAGCAGCCGTTCGACGGAGCGGTGATCCACGCCGAGGACCTCTGGCGCACCTACCAGATGGGCGCCGAGGAGATCCACGCGCTGCGGGGGGTCAGCTTCACGATCAGGAAGGGCGAGTACGTCGCGGTGATGGGCCCGTCGGGCTCGGGCAAGTCCACGCTCATGAACCTGATCGGATGCCTCGACACGCCCAGCCGCGGCCGCTACGTGCTGCGCGGCAAGATCGTCTCCGAGATGAACGACGACGAGCTGGCGGCGGTTCGTAACCGCGAGATCGGCTTCGTCTTCCAGACCTTCAACCTGCTGCCGCGCGCCACCGCCCTCCACAACGTCGAGCTGCCGCTCGTCTACGCCGGCATCCCGAAGGACAAGCGGATCGAGCAGGCCAAGCACGCGCTCGCGATGGTGGACCTGGCGGACCGCATGGGGCACAAGCCGAACGAGCTCTCGGGCGGCCAGCGCCAGCGGGTGGCGGTCGCCCGCGCCCTGGTCATGAACCCCGCCATCCTGCTGGCGGACGAGCCGACCGGCAACCTCGACACCGCGACCGGCGAGGAGATCATGCGCCTGTTCGGACGGCTGCATGGAGAGGGCCACACGATCATCCTGGTCACCCACGAGCGCGACATCGCCGACCACGCCAAGCGCACCATCCACATCCGGGACGGGAAGATCGAGAGCGACGAGGCCCGGGGCTAGGAAGGCGGGAGGTTCGCGTGCTGTTCACCGAGGCCGTGAGGATCGCGCTAGCGTCGCTGCGGGCCAACAAGCTCCGCTCGCTGCTCACCGTCCTGGGCATCCTGATCGGCGTCTCCTCGGTGATCGCGATCGTGGCGATCACCGAAGGCCTCGACCGCTACATGTCCGAGAAGGTGCTCGAGCTGGGAACCAAGGCCTTCCGCCTGCAGCGCATGCCCGACATCATCACCAGCCACGAGCAATGGATGGAGATGATGAAGAGGAAGCGCCTCGAGCCTCGACGACCTGGAGGCGGTCAGCAAGGCCTGCACCGCTCTGCTCCGAGGTGGGCGGCGAGGTCTGGACCGGCAGCAACGTGAAGCGCGGCCGGATCATCCAGAAGAACGTCAGCATCGGGGGCGTGACCGAGAACATCTCGCGGATCGGAACCATCCGCGAGCTGGCGGCCGGGACGCCACATCGTCGAGCAGGACGTGCTGCAGGCCTCCCAGGTCGCGGTCATCGGCACCGACCTGGTGGACGCGTTCTTCGGGAACATGGAGCCCATCGGCAAGGAGATCGACGTCGACGGCCACCTGCTGCGGGTGGTGGGGGTCGCCGAGAAGAAGGGCGCCATCTTCGGCCAGAGCCAGGACAACTTCCTCTGGATGCCGATCAGCACCTTCCAGAAGTTCTACGGCACCCGCCGCTCGCTCAACATCCAGGCCGAGGCCCGCGACATGGCCGACTTCGAGAGGGCCCAGGACCAGGTGCGCGTGGCCATGCGCAACCGGCGCCACCTGACCTACAACAAGCCCGACGACTTCAACATCGAGACCGGCGAGAGCGTCATGGAGCTCTGGCAGACCATGACGCGCGGGATCTACTTCGTGACCCTGGTGGTGACCGCCATCAGCCTGCTGGTGGGCGGGATCGTGGTGATGAACATCATGCTGGTCTCGGTGACCGAGCGGATCCGGGAGATCGGCGTGCGCAAGGCGATGGGCGCCCGGCGCGGCGACATCCTGCGCCAGTTCCTGGTCGAGTCGGTGGTGTTGTCGGGCTTCGGGGGCTTCCTGGGGGTACTGGGCGCGGCGGCGGTCTCCTTCCTGCTCGCGACCGTGCTCGGCAACATCATGTCCGTGCACTTCACGGCACCGGTGCGGCCCTGGGCGGTGGCCCTGGCGCTCGGGGTCTCGTCCGCGGTGGGGCTGGTAGCGGGCATCTACCCGGCGAGCCGCGCCGCCGCGCTCGACCCGGTCGAGGCCCTGAGGAACGAGTGATGCTGCGCCTGCTGAGCCGCTTCATGGAGCGCCACCCGCTGCTGCTGGCGGTGGGCGAGGCGATCGGCATGGGCCTCGCCGGTATCCGCGCCTACAAGATGCGCGCCTTCCTCACCATCCTGGGTGTGGTGATGGGGATCATGACCGTCACTGGCATGAGCTCGATCGTGGCGGGGCTCAACTCCTCGATGGCGCGCCAGCTCGCGACGCTCGGCTCCTCGACCATCTTCATCCGGCCTCACGGACCCGGCGAGCACGTGGACGACGACGAGTGGCGGCGGCGCAAGGGCCTGACCATGGACGAGGTGGCCGCGATCGCCGCCAAGCCGGCCGTCCAGGCGATCGCGCCGCTCCAGTTCATCCCGGTCGAGAACGTGAAGTACGGCCCCGAGCAGGCGCGCGAGGCGCAGGTGCTCGGCACGACGCCCGCCTACGAGGAAGTCCACGACAGCTACGTCGAGAAAGGCCGCTTCATCTCGAAGCTGGACGTCGACCGTTCGGCCCCGGTGGTCGTGATCGGGGCGGACATCGAGGACGCCCTCTTTCCCTTCGTCGACCCGATCGGCAAGGAGGTGAGCCTCGACGGCCGGCGTTTCCGGGTGATCGGCGTGCTGCAGCGCAAGGGCAAGTTCCTGTTCCAGAGCATGGACAACCTCGTGCTGGTGCCCGTCAACTCGATCCAGAAACAGGACCGGCGCTTCAACTTCATGATGGCCGATTTGAAGCCGGTCTCGGCCGCGCAGATGGAGACGGCGGTCGACGAGACGCGCGAGGCCATGCGCCGCTACCGCAAGCTCAAGTACATGCAGAAGGACAACTTCGCGATCTTCAATCAGGACACGCTCACCGACCTCTATCAGAAGATCACGGGCGGCATCTACATGGTGATGATCGCCATCTCGTCGATCGGCCTCCTGGTGGGCGGGGTCGGCGTCATGAACATCATGCTGGTCTCGGTGACCGAGAGGACGCGCGAGATCGGGGTCAGGAAGGCCCTGGGCGCGACGCGACGCGACATCCTCTGGCAGTTCCTGACCGAGGCCATGACGCTCACCGGCACGGGCGGCATCGTGGGCATCCTGATCGGCGCGGTGGCGGCGCTGCTCATCAACACCTTCTCGCCCTTCCCTGCGGTGATCCAGCCGACCTGGGTCACGATCGCCTTCGTCACCTCGATGGTGGTGGGGCTTACCTTCGGCCTCTGGCCCGCCTGGAAGGCAGCGAGCCTCAACCCGATCGACGCCCTGCGCTACGAGTAGCCGCGGGCCGAGAGCCGACGTCACCCCTCGGGCTCATGCCACGGGCTTGCGTTCGGGCCCTGGTGGAGTCAGGATTCCGCACCAATCGGAGGTCACATGAGCGAGACGCCCACGCCGACGCCGACGCCGACGCCGACACCGACGCCGACACCGATCGAGCCGGGCCAGCCGCAGGCGGGTGAGGCGCCCGCCGGCTTCTTCCAGAACCTGGTCGACGTGTACTTCTCGCCGGGCGAGGCCTTCGCCCGGATCGCGCGGCGCCCGGCCTGGGTCCTGCCCGCGATCGGCTATCTCGTTCTCACCATCGGCTTCACCGCGGTCTGGTTGAACAAGGTGGACCCTCGTGAGTTCGCGAAGGCGCAGATCGAGCAGTCGAGCCAGGCAGCGAAGCTCACCGCCGAGCAGCGCGAGCAGGCGGTGGAGCAGCAGGCGCGGCTCATGCCGATCTTCGGCTGGGTCGCCGCCGTCGTCTCCCCCCTTGATGCTCGTCCTGGCCGCGGCCTTCTTCTTCTTCGTCTACCGCTTCTTCTACGGGGGCGAGTTGAGGTTCGTCCAGTCGCTCGCGGTCTCGTCCTGGGCCTTCTTCGCGGTCGGTCTCGTGACGACGCCACTGCTGCTGACCGTCTTCGGCCTCAAGGGCGACTGGAACCTCAACCCGCAGGACGTCCTGCAGGCGAACCTGACGCTCCTCCTCGACCGCTCGACGGCGGCCAAGCCCCTCTGGGCCCTGCTCTCGAGCATCGACCTCTTCTCGATCTGGACCGTGCTCCTGCTGGCGATCGGCTACGCGGCCGCCGTGCGCAAGAGCCTCAGCTCCGCCATCTGGGGCGTCGCGCTGCCCTGGGCGCTCCTGGTTGCCATCAAGTCGGGCCTGGCCGCGCTCTTCTGAGTCGCGTGCCGACGCTTGCCCGTGCGCCCGGGCCGGGCTATATTCTCTGTCTCCACCGGGCGCCCTTAGCTCAGATGGATAGAGCGACAGACTACGAATCTGTAGGTCGCACGTTCGAATCGTGCAGGGCGCACCAACTTACGGGGATCGCGGAGCCGAGCGTGAGCGTCCCGTGAGCGGCGGGATGCAACGCCGGCCCGGCCGGTGTGCCTCGCCGGCGTCTTCCAGGGGGGCGATGGCGCCAAGTGCTGGCGGATTCTGGTCCGACATTGCCAGGCGCACACTCGCCGGTCTCCTCACAACCGCCCTGGTGGCCTGCGCCGTAGTCTCCTGGGCGCGCTCGGCGGTGCCGCTTCAGGTCCCCGTTCCGATGTATTGGGTGATCCTCTCGGCGCTCTCTGTCCTCGCTCTCACGTTTGCAGCCGGGATTGTCGACACGCGCCGTCGTCAGAAGGCCTCACAAGCCGTAGAAGAAGGTGCTGCGGCGCTCGCCCGGACGAACCTCGAGCTCCAGGCGCGGGCCGAACAACTCGAAGAGAAGGTGCGCGGCTACGAAGCTCTCGAGTTCCATCACGACGCCTAGTGGTTGCCCTTGCCCGACGGCTCTCTGGACGGTCCCTTTCTCGTCAGCACCTGGGACCGAGAGGGTAAACGGGCGCGCATGCGCCGGTTCAGTCGTCTCAAGCACAGAGAGCCAAACGATTGCTTCGTGTTCTTCGATCAAGGCATCAACGAACGCGCTCGGGTGCCGGTGTCGTTCTTGGAGGAGCACAAAGTCCACGCCTACCTCCAGGAACCGGAATGGGACAAGCCCGCCCCACCGCTTCGGCGAATCGAGGACCGGCGCAGGCTCTACTAACGGGGAGCGCATGGACTGGACCTCGTTCGGCTCGGCTGTCGTCGGCGGCGCCGTTGCTCTCCTCGGATCAATGGCCCTTGAGCGTTTCCGAGCGAGAACCGCTGCAATCTACGGACTGGCTCAGGCCAAATGGGAGCTGCGTCGCGACACCTACGTCAAGCTCCTTACACTCCTCGAGAGTCTGCTGCATTGCACATCAGCGCTCTCTCCTACTCCACCGCCTCGCGAGACGCTTCGGACGAGCGCGTGAAGAGCGAGGTGGGGCGCCGCGCTATGGAAGCGCTGGGCAAGATCGAAAGACTGACTGATGACCTCAGCCTCCACCGGACGATCGCCAACCTCTGGCATAGCGAGGCGTCGCTGCGCGTGCTAGACGACACCCTCAAAGCCATCACGGACGCCGCGCTCGTGAGCCCATCTTCCGACGCTGACGGTAGCCAAGCTCCCGACGACAGGCAGCAGCACTGGGAAAGGCTTCCTCTCGCCCTCAGAGCTGCGCGCAATACGATCGCGCGCCAGGCCCGCGACGAACTGGCGGTCAACGTTCCGGATCCGTCGCGGTGGTGGCACCGCGTATCTTCTGAGGCGGCAAGGCGCCATGCACGGGGGCGCGTACGCCGCGCGGGGTCTCGAGCTTTGCGGCGCACCGCCGCGGCGCCGGAGGGGGAGACCCGCAGGGGATGCAGGCGTCTGCACAGGGTTGCGTCAGCCGAGCTAGCCGCGGAGGGCCTCGGCGACGAGGGCAGAGGCCGTGCGATCCTGCTCGATGGCCCGCGTCCGCACACGCTTCCACAGCCCAACGGGCAGGCGGATCGTGACGCTCACGAGCCGATCGCCGGGCGCGGGCGGCTGAGCCGCGGTGTGGCGAGCCTGGACGCCGACCACACCCTCCAGGCCGTGTTGGTAGACCCAGGTGTAGCAGGTCGAGCGGCTGACAACCAGCCGCTGCGCGAGCTGGTCACGTTCCCCTCAACCTCGCGGGTGAGGCCCTCAAGCTCCTCGCGCGTGGGCCGCTTGCGTGTGCTCATGTGCGAGAGATAGCCGACCGGGGAGCATCTCGCAAGGTCGCCCGGGTAGGCGGAACACTCCTAACCGCTGCACAGCTCCGCGGTGCGTGGATTCGGAGGGGCTGGGCCGGCCTCGATCGACACTCGGACGGGCCCGGGGCACGCTGGCGCGCTGCGAGGCGCGCCGGCTCGCCCCTCGCAGACCACGTCCCCGACGCCCGCGGCCAGCGCTTCGAGTTGGCAGGCTGGCGATCTCGCAGGGGCGACCGACAGCGTTCCTTCGTCCTTGGTTCGCGGTAGAGTACGAGGACCGTGTCGCCGCGCTCGGGACGCCGACCGCTCACGCCTTCATCGACGAATCAGGGCAGCGGGCTTTCACCGCATCGTCCAGCAAGTACTTCCTCCTGTCCGCCGCGATCATTAAGGACGAATCGGTGCCTGCGGCCGCAGCCTTCCTGGCGCAGTTGCGCTCGGAGCTGCGACGCCGACCCGGCGACCCGCTCCACTTCAAGAGGCTGGGTTCGCACGAGGAACGAGTCCATGCTGCCGAGCGAATCGGGCGCGCCGACTTCCTAACGCTCTTCGAGCGTCATCATCTGCAAGCGACGCTTCGACTTCAGCCGGCACGGCTGGACGAGCGATGAGGAGACGTACGCGAAGACCGTGGAACTGCTGCTCGAGCGGCTGTCTTGGTACTCCCGCGAAAAGTGCGGCCGGTGCGATCGAGCAGGACGCTGGCGGTCTTGCGCCGAGGCGTCAGTGGCAGCGGGGTCTGATGAGCTACACGCTCGCTCACATCGTGAGGTACCCGCTCGCACACCTGCGAGCCTTGGAGGGTCAACTGCGGCAGCGTCCGGTGACTCAAATCGACTGGCCGCATCTGGATCCGCACGGCGGCCGACTTGAGCAGCCTGCGCGCGTCGAACTGCTGCAACTGGCGGACTTGGCTGTCTCCGCAACGGCCAAGGCCTTCGAACCCGACCGATTCGGAAGGACCGAACGACGCTATCTGGAGTTGATCGCTCCGCGACTCTATCGCCGGCCGCCAGCCCCCCTTTCGTCCTACGGGCTGAAGGTCTACCCCTCGTGCGACGATACGTTGGCGTGGGTCAACAACCTCTAGAAAGACGTAACCCCCAGGCCGAGACCTGGGGGCGTCGGTACGTCGGTCGACTTGAGCCGCCTGCGCGGGTGCGGCCGTTTCCGACCGCAGGCGACCGTACGTACGCATGCATTATAGGCGTGTGGCCAATACGCGAACTTGCGTACGTCGCCTTTGCAGCTGCAAAGTCAACCCACGTAGCGACCTACGGCAGACGTACATGCCGCAAGTTGTACTTGACAGGGGCGTCACGACGACACGGTCCTCGCAGCAGCTGGCCCGGGGTAACGGCCCGGGCCTTCCTGGCGGGCGAATGGGCCCTTCCCGCTCCTGGTGGCGGCCGCCGGCGCTGACCCGGCCGGGGTGTCCAGGTCCTCGCCCGCGAGCTGCCGGACGACGGCCACGGTGCGCCTCTGCTGCACGCGCCTGGGTTGGCCAGCGGGAGCGATGGCCCTGGCGCACCGGCCACCTCCCGCAGGCTATTTCGCCGGCTCAGGGTCGGCTGGCGGTGCCTCCGGACTAGTCGTCGCTGGCGCACTCGCTGCTGGCGATTCGGGAGTCTCCTCGAGGAGCCGCCGGGGCGTCCTCGCCCGCGGCCGGCGTGGTGGCTCCGCCGGGGGCGGGGGCGGCGTGGCCTGCGGAGTTGCCTTCGGCGCCTCAGGAGCGGGCGGCGGCACGGCCTCGCCAGATTCTTGCCGATCAGCCGGAGCACCTTCTTGTGCAGGTTCCCACCCTCTCCCAATCGAAGCCCTGCTGTCCGCGCTGCTTGCTGTTGACGATTACCTTCGAGTGCTCAGCGTCCACCTCGATCACGAGCAGCGAAAGGTCCTGTCCCTTCCAGGTGCTCATCGACATTCCCGACCGAAATGCGATCAGGCCGGTCTCCTTGTCGGCGTTCTCCAGGCGGAATTCCGTCGCCACGACTTCGAGCGCTGCCGCGAACACCCTGTTCTTGGGTGCGTCGAAGACGGTCTCCTTTCCTCTGGCGTGGGCGGTGGAAGCGAGCGTCAACGATGCGACAACCAACGCGATAGTCCGCATGGTTCCCTCCCCGGCGCATTCTAGACCCTATGGAGCGACCGGCTCGCGATCGTACGATCGCGGGTTAGCACCTTGCGGCGCCAGAGCCGCATACGAAAGGAGCCGGTCGTGAAAAAGAGTATCACCTGGGTTGGCTTAGACGCGCACAAGTCGGCGATCAATGTCGCGATGTACTCGCCGGGTTCGGACGCAGCGGTGGAGTGGCAGATCGTCAACGAGGCGAGCGGCCGTGCGACGGATGGTGAGGAGGGTCGAACGAGAGGCGCGCGGCGAGGTTCGCTTCTGCTACGAGGCCGGTCCCTGCGGCTACAGCCTGCAGCGGCAGATCACGGATGCGGGCAAAGACGTCAGCTGCATGGTGGTCGCTCCTGCGTTGATTCCCCGCAAGCCCGGTGAGCGGATCAAGACGGACAAGCGCGATGCACGCAAGCTCGGGAAGCTGCTGCGAGCGGGGCTGCTGACCGAGGTTCACCCGCCGAACGAGGATCACGAGGCCGCCCGGGATCTGTGTCGGGCACGCGACGATGTGCGACAGGACCTGCTGCGGTGCCGCCACCGGCTCAGCAAGCTCCTGCTGCGTCGGGCCATCACTTACGACGCCGGCAAGAAAGCGTGGGGTACGGGAGCACCGTGCCTGGCTGCGCAGGATGCGGTTCGAGGAGCCCTCGACCAGGCGGTGTTCGACGACTACCTCATGGCCATCGATCAGCTGGAGCTGCGCCTGTGCGGCCTCGACGAGCGCATCGAGGCGCTCAGCCACGATCCCGCGTACCGTGAGCCCGTCGGGGCACTGCGCTGCTTCCGGGGGATCGACACGATCACCGCGACCATCATCGTGACCGAGCTGTACGACTTCGGCCGCTTCACCTCGCCACGGGGGCTCATGGCTTTCTTGGGCCTCGTGCCGAGCGAGCACTCCTCTTCCGACAGCCGCCGGCGGGGCAGCATCACGAAGGCCGGAAACGGCCACGTCCGAAGGGTCTTTGTCGAAGCGGCCTGGCACTATCGACATCGGCCCAGCACCACCTCGCTCCGGAAGCGCCGCGAGGGGCAGCCCCAACGGGCGGTGAGGATCGCCGACAAGGCCATGCATCGCCTGCACCGCCGCTTCGAGCGGATGAGTGCCAAGGGGATTCCCTCGAACAAGGTGGTGGTCGCGGTGGCCAGAGAACTCGTCGGCTTCGTCTGGGCTGCCCTTCAGCCTGCCGCCGCCTAGATTCCGAGCGGACGAAAGATTCGAGTACCCATGAGAACTGGAGGTCGAAGCCGACGGACGAAGACGGGCACGATCCCGAGGATGCGCGCTCGAACTATGCGACGCGGAGGCCCCGCCTCTGCGACTCGCGCTGCTAGACAGCGTCCCCTCTCGACGGAGTACGGTCACGCGGCTCTGTGCCCACGCGCAACCCGCGAATATCAGATTGACTCGTCGTCGAAGCGCCCCGTCCCGTCCGTCGCCTCCGGCTTCCAGGGGAGCCCGTCCTAACGGACCACTCTGAAGGAGACGGCAACGCCCCGTTCTTCGGGCTTGACACAGGGTCGCTCCATATCAGTTCGACACCGAGCCGGATGCGGCCTACGCCAGACGCCTCAACAGGTCCAGCGCTCCTCCGATAGGCGGATCGCGTAGCCGATCGGCTCCTCGAGCGTTTCGGCGAGCGACGGCGCGTTGAACGACCCGATGTCGGCCGCACGCCCAAGCAGCCGAGCGACGAACTCGTTGGGATTCTCGAGGTACCGGCCGCAGGCGGCGTCGATGGCGCCCAACGGCAGCTTCGCGCATATCCGCCCGCGCAACTCGGCCCGAGCCGTGGATGCGTTCACGGCTGCTCCCGTCGGGCGTGGTATCGCCGCGGCATGTCCACCCGCTTCTCCGGATGCTGGCCGACCTCGCGGGAGTGAGCGCGAGCGAGTTGGGGGGCGCTCGCGCGCGATGCCATACCGCCGCATCCGCTTGTAGACCGTCACCCGGTTGACGCCGAGGACGCGGGCTACCCTCGACAGATTCCATTCGTTCCGGTTGAGCATCACTTAGAGATGCCGCCGGACGATTGTCGTCCACGGTGCTCCTCTCCAGCATCGGGTCGATCCCCTCGGGAGTGCCGGCGAACACCGCCAGCGCGCTCGCACTCGCGACCACAGCCTCACGGACCTTCGCGACCCGGAGTGGTGAACCGGACTCCGCCGGCTTCTCGACGTAGATCAGGATCGGCCCGACCGATCGTGTGCGACGGACCATGGCCACCTTGGCCGCTCATGACATAGAACGACAGCTCATGATCCAGAAACGACTGCTCATGACCTAGAACGACAACTCATGCCCGAAATCGGGCGGATCGTCACTCGGCCGCCCGGTGGAACGTCACCCCGATCGACACCGCCGCGAAGGTGTCGTGGAAGTGCGTGGAGCCCTGCCGTCGCGTGGGGCTCCCCCTGCCGGTCAGAAGCGACACGGCGGGCGTGAAGGTGACATGAGGCGTGTGGAACGCCAGGTTCGGGCGGAGCTGGTAGTCCGAGTGGACGAAGGCCTGGTGGGCGGACCAGCCCGCGAGCGGGATGCCCGCCCGGGCGGAGCCCCGGCCGGCAGTGGTAGGATCGCACGGGCCGCCGCTCACCCCATCCGAATATGCCCAAAGCGAAAGGAATCCGCGTCGCCGCCTTCTGCGCGCTCTTGCTGGCCCCCGCCCTCGCCGAACCCTGCTCGATCTGCCGCTGCGGGGATCCGACCTTCAACGCGCTGGGCAAGGACGGGCTCACCGTCCAGGGCTTCCGCTTCGCGATGGACTGGGAGCGCTTCGACAAGACGGAGGGCGAGGCGGGAGATCTCGAGAGCCAGGTCGAGAATCGCTGGACCCTGCTCACCTCGTATGGCTTCAACGACCGCCTGAGCCTGCTCGCGCGGATCCCCCTGAGCGCGCGCCGGCTGGAGACGACGGCGGCGGGCACGCCGCTCGGCCCCGAGCGCACGACCGGCCTCTCCGACCCGGAGATCTACGCCCAGGTCCGGCTCTGGTCCTCGCGTTTCGGCACCGCGGTCGGCCGGCGGACGACCCTCTCGCTGGTCGCGGGCGTCAAGCCGCCCTGGGGCCAGAACGACCTCAGCCGCGACGGCGAGCGCCTCGACGAGCACGCCCAGCCGGGGACGGGCGCCACCGACGTCTTCGGGAACCTGGCGCTCCTGTACCTGGTGACCCGGGACTCGGCGATCTTCGCTTCCGGCGGGTACCGGCACACGGGGCGCAACGCGTTCGGCTATCGCTACGGCGCGAGCGTCCTCGCCAACGTCGCCTACGAGCACAAGCTGGGCGGCCGCCTGGACGCCGTGCTGGGGCTGAACTACCGCCACGCCGCGCAGGACCAGGCCGACGACGGCGAAGGCCTCCTCCCGAACACGGGGGGCTCGCTTCTCTACCTGACGCCGCACCTCCTGCTGAACGTGGGGCGGGGAGTCGTGCTCCGCGTGGCGGTCCAGGTCCCGATCGTGCGCGACCTGAACGGTGCACAGCGCGAGCGCGCGGTCGTCAACGGCGGGATCACCTACCTCTTCGGCCGCTGATGGCCGTCGTTCCGGCTCTGCAGGCAGGAGGACCGATGATGCGTAACCCACGTGCAGGCTCGTTGCTGGCCGTCTGCGGGCCGCTGCTGGTCGCGGCGTCCGCGTCGGCGGCGACACTGAACGTCACCATCACCAACGATCTCGCCGTGCCACGTCCTCACGAGACGATCGTCCTCGACGCCAGGGCCACGGCGAGAGCGGTCGGCACCGACGACACGCACAGGATCCACGCCACCGACGGACGGACGGGCGCGGAGCTGCTGACGCAGGCAGTCGACCTCGACCAGGACGGGGTCATGGACCAGTTCCTGTTCCAGGTCGACCTCGACGCCAAGGAGACCCGCCGGGTCGTCCTGACGGTGGGCGAGCCGCGGATCCCTGCGGCCGCCGAGTTCAAGGCCTATGGCCGCTTCGTGCGCGAGCGCTTCGACGACTTCGCCTGGGAGAACGACCGGATCGCCCACCGGATGTACGGCAAGGCGCTCGAGAGCTGGGTCCTGGAGCCGCTCACCAGCAGCGCGGTCGACGTCTGGTGCAAGCGAACCCGCCGCCTGGTCGTCAACGACTGGTACCTGACGGACGACTACCACCGGGACCACGGCGAGGGAGCCGACCTCTACTCGGCCGGGACCAGCCGCGGCTGCGGCGGGAGCGGGATCTGGGCCGGCGGGCGTCTCCACCTGTCACGCAACTTCGTCGCGTCCCGGGTGATCGCGAGCGGCCCGATCCGCGTCGTCTTCGAGCTGACCTACGAGCCCTGGCGGGTGGAAGGCCGTGCCGGTGGCCGAGGTGAAGCGGGTGACCCTGGACGCGGGGCAGAACCTCAGTCACTACCAGAGCGAGTACCTGCTGGTTGGCGACCGCGAGATCCAGTTCGCCGCCGGGATCAAGAAGGCCTCCGGGTCGACGATGGCCTTCGACAAGGACGCCGGGTGGCTGCGCACCTGGGAGTCGCTGGGCACCGACGACGGCGACCTGGGATGCGGCGTCGTCTTCGACCCGGCACGCCTGGTCGACGTGGTCGAGGCCGACGGCAACCATCTCGTCGTGAGCCGGGTGCCCGCCGGTCAGCCGGCTTCGTACTATGCCGGCTTCGGCTGGACGAAGAGCGGAGACTTCCGCGGCGTCGGCGACTGGGAGGCGTACCTGGGCGCCTTCGCGAAGCGCCTCCGCTCGCCGGTCCGAGTCGCCGTGGACGTCGAGTGAGCGCGCAGGGATTTCCGAGGTCGAGGGAGACGCGATGAAGACGCACTTCGAGGTCCGCCACGCCGCCCATCCCGAGGACGTGAAGCACTTCGACACCCAGAGGCTCCGCCGCCACTTCGTGGTGGGCGACATCATGAAAGCCGACGAGGTGCGCCTCGTCTACTCCCACTACGACAGGCTCGTCGTCGGCGGTGTCTGCCCGGGGACGGAACCGCTGGCGCTCGCGCCGATCGACCCCCTCCGCGCCCGCTTCTTCCTCGAGCGGCGGGAGCTCGGGATCATCAACGTCGGCGGGCCTGGGATCGTGTCGGCCGGGGGACGGGACTTCGAGATCGGCTGCAAGGAGGCCCTCTACGTGGGCCGAGGTGTGGAGGCGGTCGTCTTCAGGAGCCAGGACCCGTCCCGGGGCGCCCGCTTCTACCTGAACTCGGCGCCGGCGCACGCCGCCCATCCGACTCGGAAGGTCACTCGAGACGACGCCGTCGTCGTGGACCTGGGCTCGGCGGAGTCGTCGAACGAGAGGCGCATCTACCGGCTCCTGGTGAACGAGGTCCTGCCGACCTGCCAGCTGCAGATGGGCATGACCGAGCTTCGGACCGGCAGCGTCTGGAACACGATGCCGCCGCACGTCCACGATCGGCGCATGGAGGCCTACTTCTACTTCGAGGTCCCCGAGGGCCAGCGGGTCTGCCACTTCATGGGCGAGCCGGAAGAGACGCGCCACCTCTGGCTCGGCAACGAGGAGGCGGTCCTCTCGCCGAGCTGGTCGATCCACTCCGCCGCCGGCACCGGCAGCTACACCTTCATCTGGGGGATGGCGGGCGAGAACCTCGACTTCGGCGACATGGATGCGGTAGCGGCCGCAGACCTGCGCTAGCGCTAGCCGGTCGCCAGGGACTCCTCACTCCTCGAGCAAGGCCGCCGCGCTCCTCACTCGTCCGCCAGCAGGGCCGCCGCGCTCCACAGGATCGGGGCCTGCCCGTGCAGGTCGCCGGTGACGCGCGGGCGGTCGAGGTAGTACTGGAGATCGCCCCCGGCCCCCGTGCCGACGCAGACGTCCCGCACGGCGCCGTTCGGGTCGATGCGGCCGACCAGGGCCAGCCAGGCCTTGCGGGCGGCCGGGCCGTAGCTCGCGGCGTCGAGCCAGCCGCGCCTCACGCCGGTGACGAAGGCGTAGGTGAACATCCCGGTGCAGGACGACTCGGGCCAGGTCTCCGGCCGGTCCACCAACTGGCGCCACATCCCTTCGTCCGACTGGTACGCCAGGAGCGCGGCCATCATCTTCTTGTAGCCGTCGAGGATCCGCGCGTACCTGGGATGGGACTCCGGCAGCACGCTCAGCAGCTCCGTCATGCCGGCCGCCACCCACCCGTTGCCCCGCCCCCAGTGGAAGGGCGTGTCGAGCGCGTGGAAGAAGAGGCCGTTCGGCTGCTGCAGGCGGTCGAGGTAGGCGGCCATCTCGGTGGCGGCACGGTCGAGGTAGCGGACCTCCCCGGTCGCCCGGAAGGCCTGCACCTGCAGGAGCGTGATCATGTACATGTCGTCGATCCAGAACCGGGTCTGCCGCGTCAGGCCGGCGGCGTCCGGGTCGTCCCACTGGCCGTCGGCGAAGGCGAGCCCCAGGACGCGGTACGGGGCACGGCTCGTCTCCCGGTAGAGCTCCAGGGGGAGCGCCCCGAAGACGGAGTTGTCGACGTGGTTGATCGGCGGGACGAGCTTCGCCTCGACGCCGAAGAAGGGCTGGAAACGGTCGACCAGACGCTCGGTGAGGGCCTTGTCCTTTGCCAGGTGCGCGTAACGAAGCGCCCCGTACCACGCGCACACCTCCGAGTACTGGATCGTCCCGTACTCGTTCCAGAGGACGTGCGGTGAGGCCACGAACAGCTCGGCGACGCGTCGTCCCACGGCCGTGGGAGAGGCCCCGTCGGGCCAGCCCGAGAAGACGGGCGCTTCCGCCGCGCGGACGGCCGTCGCGGCAAACGGCAGGAGTCCCAGGAGGACGATCGCCACTCTCTTCATCTCAACCACCTATCGCCGCTGGACGTCGTTTCTCGCCTCGACGCCGGGTCAGGCCGGCGTCCCGCTACAGTACCTCGCGACGGGCCTCGCCAGGACCCTCAGATGACCCGTGCGACCAGGATCGTCTGGTCGTCGGCCTGCTCGCCGTCGCTGAAGCGGGCCACCTCGGCGAAGACCGCGTCCAGCAGCGGCTCCGGGCCGAGAGCGGCGCCCGCGCGAACGGCCGCGATCAGCCGGTCGTCGCCGAACTCCTGCTCCTTGCGGTCGACGGCCTCCGTGATGCCGTCGCTGTACACGACCAGCAGGTCATTCTCGCCGAGCGCCACCTCGGCCTCTTCACACGCCCACTCCTCGACCAGGCCCACGACCATGGCGGTAGGGGACAGGCGCTCGATCCGCCCGTCGCCTCGAACCAGCAGCGGCGGGTTGTGACCGCAGTTCACGTAGCGCAGCCGTGCGCTCGCGTCGTCGTACTCGCCCACGAACAGCGTCGCGAACCGATTCGCCTCGGTCAGCTCGAAGAGCAGGCGGTTGGCCGCCTCGAGCCGGCGCGCGAGCGGCCCGCCCTGCGCCGCCAGGCTGCGCAGGCTCGCCTGGAGCCCGGCCATCAGGAGCGCCGCGGCGAAGCCCTTGCCGGAGACGTCCCCGAGCGCGAGCCCGACCCGTCCCGGGCCCATGTCGAGGAAGTCGTAGTAGTCGCCCCCGACGACGCGAGCCTGAACGCAGCGGGCCGCGTACTGGAGCGTCGCGAGACGAGGCCCGCGGCGGGGGAGGAGCTGGCTCTGGACCTGCCGCGCCAGCTCGATCTCGTGGGCGACGCGCCGTTCTGCCTCCAGGCGCTCCGCGACGCGACGAGCCAGGGAGAGGTTGTCGAGGGCGACCCCCGCCTGCGCGGCCACCGAGGCGAGCAGGCGCGTGTCCTCTCCCGAGTAGGGCTCGTCCGAGAGCCGCGGTCCGAGAACGACCAGGGCCACGAGGCGGCGGTCCCGGGCCAGCACCGGCACCAGGCATTCGGGACCCAGCGAGGCGAGCTCCGGAACGAGGGGCTCGTCCGCGTTCGACACGAACTCGCGCGGCCGACCCCCGCGGGCGAGGAGAACGAGTCCCGGCGAGGCCGCCGCCAGCGCGGGGGGCGCCAGGGCGAGGCCCCCGCTCTCGCGGCGCAGGGTGCCTTCCTCGGCCTCGACGTAGAGCGCGACGAACGACGGCTGCAGGGCCTTGCGGAGCTGCGGCGCGAGCAGGACGGCCAGCTCCTCGCGGCTCGCCACTGCGGGAAGCCGCTCGGCGAGCTCCTGCAGGACGACCCGCACGTCGTACGAGCCGCGGAAGAAGGAGCGATCGATCAGCTCCGTCACGCCGCGCACGCCCGGCGCCGCGACCGAGGCGAGCGCGATCCCGAAACCGACGCCGATGGAGGTGGCGAAACCCGTCTCGACGCGGAAGAGCCGCGTGAAGGTGAGGGCGAACAGAAGGCTCGCCGAGGCCCCCAGCAGGACCAGCACCACGACGAAGCCACGCCGTACCAGCAGGTAGCGAGCGCTGCGCCGGAGCAGCACCGGCAGCTCGAGCACCCGGTGCTTGACGACCGCGTAGG
Organism: uncultured Acidobacteriota bacterium; assembly: GCA_963732935.1. Lineage (GTDB taxonomy): Bacteria > Acidobacteriota > Vicinamibacteria > Fen-336 > Fen-336 > DATBSL01. The sequence continues at coordinate 872,743 of CAVTBK010000001.1, forward strand.
CGAAGGAGAGCGGGAAGAGGAACACGGCGAGCGCCGCCAGGCTGTTGAGCCCGACGGGCACGTGCCAGTAGTCGAAGTCCTGGAGGGCCCCGAGGACCGTCGTGGGCGTGATGCCGAGGACCGTGCCCCAGAAGAGGACGCGCGACTTGCGCCGTACCTCCCTGTCGGTCGTTCCCAGGACGCTCGAGGTGACGGCCAGCAGCCCGAGCCCGATGCCGAAGTAGCGATACGCGAGGGCCGCGGTGGCCATCCGTCCCGGGACCGCGCCCGCCGAGTCGGGCCCGTCCTGGGGCAGGTGCGCCAGGCCCTGGAAGGCGAAGGCGAGCGCGCCCGCGCCGAGCAGCCACCTCAGCCACGGGAGCCGCCGATCGAGCGGCGAACGGACGGGGAAGACGGCGAAGAACGCGTAGAAGAGGAAGGGGAGAGCCGGACGGCACAGCGCCTGGTAGACCGCGGCGAAGACGCCCCGCGCGCCGAGCCGCGCGAGCGGGATCGCCAGGTCGGGCACCGCGGTCGCGCTCACGAAGAGGGCCGCCAGCAGCCACGCGTTGCGATCGTCGAGACGCAGGAAGAGTACCGGCAGGGCGACCACGATCAGGGCGAGCGGGAAGAGCCTTCCCACCTCGTTGGCGACGCGGGTCGCCCGAGCCAGCGGCGCCGCCTCTTCCGGCCGGGCGCGGAAGACGGCGGTCGTCACGAAGAGTGGCGGCTCGCCGTTCGGGCGCACCACGGTCAGCCGCACGGCGTCCCCGGGCCTCCCGCGGAGATAGATCTCGCCGAGCGGCGCGGCGGAGTCGGCGAGCGGCCGTCCGTCGACCGCGGCGATCAGGTCGCCGCGGCGGATGCCGGCGCGCTCCGCCGGGCTGCCCGGCCGCACCTCCCCGACCTGAACGGCGTGCAGGCTCGGCGAGAAGTAGACGTCGAAGCCCAGTTCCACGCGCCGGGAGCTGAGCGCGTGCTCGCCCAGACCCAGCCGCACGCTGTGCACGTCGGCCTGTGCGCCCGAGTAGTAGAGCCAGAGCGCGAAGTAGGCGAGGCTGACCAGCGAGAGACAGAGGGCGGCGCCCGCCAGCAGCGGCCGCCGGAGCGAGCGCCGCCAAGGAAGGGAAGCGCCGACGCCCGATGCGCGCGTCACGCGCGCGATTCTACCCGCGAGACCCGGTCGCGGGTGGGCCGCCCGTGAGGCCTAGATGCGCCCTCGGAGTCCGGCCGGCTCGACGGGACCGGGCTCGGCGATCAGCTCCCGGGCGGCGTCGACGTGGCCGAACCGGTTCCAGAGCAGGACCCCGCGCACCCGCGCCTCCCGCAGGAAGTACACGACCCCTTCGGCGAAAGGCTGCTGCCAGTCGATCACGGTCTCGAGGCGGGTGTCGACGTCGCCGACCGCCTCGTAGCCCATGTCGAAGAGGTCCGAGTAGAAGAACGGCTGGTGGTCGTAGGGCGCCGGCTGGCCGGCCATCGCCTGTCCCGCCAGCAGGCCCATGGCGTTGGCGTTGTCCTCGTGCTCGACCCGGCGCTGCCGGCCGAGCACCGGGTCCGGGAAGCTCGCCACGTCGCCCGCCGCGTAGATGTCGGCGTGGCTCGTGCGCAGGGTCGCGTCCACCAGGATGCCGTCGGCGACCAGCAGGCCCGCCTTCTGCGCGAGCGCGGTCTCGGGCTCGATGCCGATCCCGACCACCACCGCCTCGGCGTCCACCACCTCGCCCCCGCGCGTCCGGACCGTGCACTTCGAGCCGGCGTCCTGGAGGCCCGTCACCATGTTGCCCGCCAGCACGCGGACGCCCTGCGCCCGGTAGCGCTCGGTCACGTGCGCCGAGAGCTCCTTGGGCAGGGCGCGCGCGCAGACCCCGTCCTCGGGGAACACGAGCGTCACCGAGACCCCGTTCGAGGCGAGCGCGGCCGCGATCTCGGAGCCGATGAAGCCGCCGCCGACCACCACCGCGCGAGCGCCGGACGGCGCCAGCGCGCGCAGGCGCTCGTAGTCGGCGAAGGTCCTGAAGGCGATCAGGCGCTCGGACGCGAAGGGGGGTTTCCGAGGCGTCCCGCCCGTCGCGAGCAGGAGCTTGCCGTAGCCGTACTCGTCGCCCCGATCGTCCCGGACCCGGTGGCCTGCCGGATCGAGCCACACGGCGTCGCGCCCGCTCAGCAGCCCGACACCGGCGAGGTCCGCGTCCCGCCAGATGCTCGCTACCGGCTCCCCCCGCCACAGGGCCTTCGAGAGCGGCGGCCGGTTGTAGGGGCGGTCGTTCTCCCTGGAGAGGAGAGCGACCGAGCCCGAGCCGGCGGTCTCCCTGATGCCACGGGCGGCCGCGGCCGCGGCCATGCCGCCCCCGATCAGCAGGTAGTCGTAGTGTGTCGCCACTCGTCCCTCCCGAGCCCCGCCGCGTCGAGGAGCCCGGCGAAGCTCCGCGATCCGGCGTGCCATCCACCCTGGTCCTGTCGCTGGGATGATCTTGCTCTGCGATTGTCACACACATGACAGGCGGGCGGAGCGGACGTAGCATGACCAGACGGCGGAAAGGACACCATGGACGAGGCACCCTGGCTTCGCTTCTACGAGAAGGGCGTTCCGCGCTCGATCGACTACCCCGATCTCACCCTGCCCCAGGTCCTCGACGCCACGGCCGAGCGCCACCCGGAGCGCCTGGCGCTGCGCTTCTACCTGGATCCGCGACTGCCGGTCGCGTCCCTCAGCTACCGGCGCCTGCGCGAGCGAGACGCGGCGTTTCGCGAGCGCCCTTTTCCAGCAGGGCGTTCGCAAGGGCGACCGGGTGGGGCTCATGCTCCCCAACTGCCCGCAGCTCGTGATCGCGATGTACGGGGCGCTCCGGATCGGTGCCGTCCCGGTGAACGTGAACCCGATGTACGTGGCCCGCGAGCTGCTCGAGCTGCTCGAGGACAGCGGCTGCGAGACGCTGGTGCTGCTCGACCAGCTGCTGCCGCGCCTGCGCACGATCCAGGCCGCGACCCGGGTCCGACACACGATCGTGGTCGACGTGACGGAGACACTCCCCTGGCCCGCGCGCACCCTGGCCCGCTTCGCGCAGGCGCGCAAGGGCGAGCGCGCGTCGCTCCGGGGCGAGCGGGGAATCCTGCTCTTCCGGCGCCTGCTCCGCGCCCACCACCCGACGCCACCGGGCGCCGACCTCCGGCCGGACGACCTCGCGCTCCTCCAGTACACGGGCGGGACGACCGGATCGCCCAAGGCCGCGATGCTCACGCACCGCAACCTGGTCGCGAACAGCCTGCAGGCCCGCGCCTGGTTCCCGCGGGCGCAGGACGGGCGGGAGGTCTTCCTGGGCGCGATCCCCTTCTTCCACGTCTACGGGCTCACCTCGGTGCTCCTGTTCGGGATCGCGGTCGGGGCCGAGATCGTGGTGATCCCGCGTCCCCGCCCCGTCGACATCGTCCTGGAGGCGATCCAGCGCTTCCGCGTCACCCTCTTCCCTGGAGTGCCGACCCTCTACGCGGCGCTCAACGACCATCCCCGGGTGGGGGAGTTCGACCTGCGCAGCGGTGCCCTCTGCGTGAGCGGCGCGGCGCCGCTCGCGCGCGAGGTCTTCGAGCGCTTCGAGGCCCTCACCGGCGGACGCCTGGTGGAGGGCTACGGCCTCAGCGAGGCGTCGCCGCTCACCCACTGCACGCCCCTCTTCGGCGAACGCCGGCCGGGCAGCATCGGCGTGCCCTTCCCCGACACCGAGGCCCGCATCGTCGACCTCGCGAGCGGCGAGCCGGTCGGGCCGGGGGAAGAAGGCGAGCTGGAGGTGCGCGGGCCGCAGGTGATGGCCGGGTACTGGGGGCGGCCGGAGGAGACGGCGGAGGCGCTCCACGACGGCTGGCTCCGCACCGGCGACGTGGCCCGCGTGGACGGCGACGGCTTCTTCTACGTGATCGACCGCCGCAAGGACATGATCGACGCCTCCGGGTTCAAGGTGCTCCCGCGCGAGGTCGAGGAGGTCCTGCTGATGCACCCGAAGGTGCGCGAGGCGGTGGTGGCGGGCGTGCCGGACGCGTACCGCGGGGAGACGGTCAAGGCGTACCTGGTGCTGCGGCCGGGCGAGCAGGCGAGCGAGCAGGAGGTGATCGAGTTCTGCCGACTGCACCTGGCCGCCTTCAAGGTGCCGCGCAAGGTCGAGATCCGGAGCGAGCTGCCCAAGTCGATGGTCGGCAAGTACCTGAGACGCGTGCTGGTCGCGGAGGAATCCCGGGAGGCGCCGCTCGTCTGAGCCGGCAGGGGCCGCGCCCAGGAGTCGACGGCGACCGAGATCGCGAGCAGCAGGGCGAGCGGCAGCAGCAACCCGCCGAACCAGCGATCGACGCGGTCGCGCTTCCAGGCCAGGGCGTCGAGCGCGAGCAGCAGGAGGACGGCCGCCACCCACACGCGCCGCCACCCGCGCCTCGCTGGCCGGCGGCTCCCAGGGCGGCGAGGTCGAGCCCGCCCGCGAGCTGACGAAGGGCAGGAAGCGCGAGAGCGAGACGGTGCCGGCGAGCGCGTCGAGGCCGCGGCAGGTGCCGCTGCGGCCGTTCACCATCAGCATCGGCTGCGGGTTGGCGAAGAGGAAGAGGCTGAAGCCGCAGCCGGCCGCCGCGAGCACCCACCGCCACCGCGCGAGCCCGCGGCCCGGAAAGGCGGCGAGCCGCACCGCGAGCGCGATCCCGAAGAAGGGCACGAAGGGGATCACGAAACGGGCCGGAGGCGAGAAGCCCGAGCACCAGCTGCGCCAGGCCAGCACCGGAAGCAGGACGCCGAGCGTCCCGGCCAGCAGCGCCCAGCGTACGGCCGAGGCTACGGGACGCGGGGCGGGCAGGTCCGAACCCGTTCTCGCGACGGGCCGCCTGCGGACGAGCAGGGCGATCCCCGCCAGGGCGAGCAGGAAGACCGGGGCGTAGGGCAGCAGCCCGTAGGCCCCGTCCACGAAGATGCCGAAGAGCGCCCGCACCGGCCGCGGGTTCGACATCCCCGGCGGCCTTCCGCCACCGTAGCGCGCGAGCGGCGACAGCGAGCCGAAGGCCCAGAGCTGGTGGAGGCCGTAGACGACCGCCATGGCGGTGGCGGTCGCGGCGAAGGTCCAGCGCGCACGGCCCTTCAGGTGGACGAGGGCGAAGATGCCGAGGGCGACCGCGGCCAAGGTCATCCGCACGTGCAGCCAGGGGAGGGCCGAGAGCGCCAGGGCTCCGAGCACGGCGCCGATCACCCCGCGCGAATAGAGGATCTGGCGGAGGGCGATCGCGAGGCACAGGGCGACCACCACCTCGGTGTAGAGGAACGCGGTGAAGAAGAAGACGGGGGGACCGACGGTGGCCACGAACGCGAGGCGCCCCGCCCCGGCGTCGCCGGTCACCCGCAGCACCAGGTCGCGTACCGCGAGGCCCAGCGCCGCGGCGAGGAGCGCCATCAGCACGACGCAGCCGGAGCGGCCGGCCAGCGCGAAAGCGGGCGCCAGCACCACGGCGTAGCCGCCGCTGTGGGTCGGGTGATGGCGACCCTTCGCGTCCCGCACGCCACCCGGCATCTTGGCGAGCCCGCTCACGAACTCCCGGTAGTCGCCGCGCGCGAAGTTGTCGCGCAGGTCGATGTCTCCCTCGCGCCACACGCTCTGCGCCATCAGCAGGTAGTCGATCTCGTCTCCCGAGGGCCCGACCGCGTGCGTGTAGCGGAGGCCCACCGTCGCCGTGATCGCCGCCGAGAGCACGAAGAGCAGCCAGGGCGCGGGGACCGGCAGACGCAGCCCGCGAGGCAGCACGCGGGCCAGGACCAGCAGCAGGGCGAGGGCCAGGAGGACGAAACCGAGCGGTCCCGTGAAGACACCCAGCACGGGCAGCGCCTCGCGCGCGGCCGGGACGCGGGCCAGGAGGAGCACCGCGCCGGCTTCCAGCAGCGGTGCCACGCGACGGAGAAGACCGACCACGACCTGGGTGGAGGAGTTCATGCGCGGAGTCGCGAGCATCCCGAGGAACGAAGCATGAGGGTTCGAGGGTGGAGTATACCTCCCGGGTCGTTTAGAATGCCGCTTCTGGTGAACGCCGACACGAACCACCGCGAGCGCATCCTCTTCATCTGCACGGCCAACATCGACCGCAGTCCGACCGCGGAGGAGCTTTACGAAGGCGACGCGCGGTTCGCGGTGCGCTCGGCGGGCGTCGCGCCCTTCGCGCGGGTCCCGCTCACCCGCGACATGCTGCTCTGGGCGGACCGCGTCTTCGTGATGAACGAGCGCGAGGACCAGCACCGGACCTTGATCCGCATCCGCTTCCCCGACGTCGACCGGCCCATCGTCGACCTGGACATCCGCGACCTCTGGAACCGCGGCGACCCCGAGCTGGTGGCCCTCCTGCTCCGCCGGCTGAAACCTCACCTCGGCGCGCCACGCCCGGCCCCATCCGGCCCATAATCGGGGGCGGAGGGCTAGTCCTAACTGGTAAGGCAGGAGCCTTGAAAGCTCCCGGGCCTCACGGCCCTTGGGGGTTCGAGTCCCCCGCCCTCCGCCACACCTTCCGCCGCCGGCGAGCCTCCGCGGTGCCGGCGCGGGTGAGGCCGACTCGCCAGCCTGGTGCCCATGCCCGCCCAGGCCGTGCGTGCGTGGTATCCTCGCCCTTGCCATTCCCGGGTCCGGCCGCCCCTCGCGGACGGACGCAGCCGGCATCGCGGAGAGGTGCTGGAGTGGCTGAACAGGGCAGATTGCTAATCTGTTGTAGGGGGTAAACCTCTACCGGGGGTTCGAATCCCCCCCTCTCCGCCAAGCTGCTGAAGGTCAGCAGCTTATGAAGGCGGCCGAAACCCGCTTCTAGGGCCGCCCTAGAGCTATCCTGACTGAGTCCTTAGCCTCGTGACCCGCTGGTGGCCCGCTAGTCCGTCGGTGCGCCGCCCACAGCGAAGCGCGCCTGCAGCTAGACCGCGCAACTGTCTCTTCTGGGCGGACGACGGGTTCATGCCGACAGAGTTCGAGCGTTGGGCGGACCGCGGTGGCTCAGCGCCGCGTTGACCAGTCGCGACTCTGCCGTGAGAATTAGGGCCCGTCATCGGAGGTGAGGTGTCCACCTTCCAAGACCGCCAGCCAAACGTGCTTGGGAACGAGCGGCTTCGCGTGCCTCAGCGGGAGGCATTTGCCGCTCTGGCTGCCGCGGAGGCTGACCGCGAACTGGGGGTCGTGCTGCCCGTCGGCTGCGGGAAGTCGGGCCTTATCACGATCACACCCTTCGCGTTCCGCGCACGCCGCGCGCTCGTGGTTGCTCCGAACGTGAAGATCGCCCAACAACTGCTCGACGACGTGGACCCGACCCGGGACGCGCTGTTCTACAGTCGCCGTGGGGTGCTCGACGGCGGCCCCTTCCCGGAGCCGGCGGCAATCCGGGGAAGAACGACCAACCGCGGTGACCTGGAAGAGGCGGAGATCGTGGTCACCAACATCCAGCAACTGGCGGGCGAGGAGAACAGATGGCTCCGGTCACTGCCGCCGGAGTTCTTCGACCTGATCCTGTTCGACGAGGCCCACCACAACGTGGCGGCGAGCTGGGGCCTGCTGCGGGAGGCCTTTCCAAACGCCCGCATCGTGAACTTCAGCGCCACTCCCGTTCGAGCTGACGGACAGCTCATGGCCGGCCGGATCGTCTACTCGTATCCGGTTCTGGAGGCGATCCGACAGGGCTACGTCAAGACACTCCGCGCCCTCGTCCTGAACCCGCGGACACTCCGCTACGTTCGTCGGCAGGACGACCAGGAAGTTGAGGTCGGTCTCGACGAGGTCATCCGCCTTGGCGAGGAAGATGCTGACTTCCGCCGTAGCATCGTCAGCTCCACCGAGACGCTCAACACGATCGTGGACGCCTCGATCCGTGAACTGGGCAGAATCCGTGCTGCCACGGGGGACGAGAGGCACAAGATCATCGCATCGGCCCTGAACTACGCCCACTGCGTCCAGATCGTGGAGGCCTGCCGATCACGCGGCAGGAGGGCCAGCTACGTCCACAGTCGAGAGGACTCCGCCGCCAACGAGCGGGCCTACGATCAACTGAAGAACCACGAGCTGGACGTGATCGTCCAGGTCCGCAAACTCGGTGAGGGCTTCGACCACCCCTACCTTTCCGTCGCGGCCGTGTTCAGCATCTTCCGCGAGCTGTCTCCGTTCGTGCAGTTTGTCGGCCGGATCATGCGCGCGATCGTTCCCGATGACCCAACGAGCATCCAGAACCAGGGGACGGTCGATGTTCCACGCCGGGGGCAACATCGCCGGGCGCTGGGAGGACTTCCGGGAGTTTAGCGCTGCCGATCGAGAGTACTTCCAGCAGCTCCTGCCCATCGAGGGGCTCGACTTCAGTGCAGCCGAAGAGCTCGCTGTAGCACCCCCAGTCCGCGGAGGGGACGGGATCGACATCCGCCAGCAAACGGGTGTCCTCGTGCAGGAGCTTCCGCCGCTCCTGGCGACGGACGAAGACGCACGGCGTGCGTTCGATCTCCTCAGGGATCGAGGGTTCACAGCAGACGACTTCCGGCGCATGGAAGAACTGCGTCCGGTGCCTACTACCCGCGTCCTGGAACGGCAGGCGCGCCGCGCCGCGCTCGACGCGGACGTTCGCAACGAGGTCGGCCGGACTCTCGCCGCACGTCAGCTCAACCCGCAGGGACGTGACCTCGACCGCCAGCGACGCAACCGCACCAACTTCGTCGTGCTGAAGGCCGCAGTGGACCGCCTGGTTAACAGCGCCGTTGGGATGCGCGAAGGCGAACGGGCCGATTTCACCCGCCAACAGCTCGACCAGATCCGTGCTGACTTCCGGGGCCTCGTCGCCCAGGCGATCAGGGAGGTCTTTGGTGAGTAGGTTCAAGTCGTTGCTGGCGAGGGCCACCGTTGACCGGGCGCGGCGCGCCCACGACTGCCAGCACGATCGACGTCATCGGCTGGCGCAAGGAGACCGACGGCTGAAGGTCTCGGCGGATCGCACGAACGAGCACTTTTGTGGCGCCTGCGCCCGCGAGATGATACGGGCAGACATCAAACGGCTTGAGGCACTCGCCCGGGATCTCGACGCCGAGTAGCAGCGGCCTGACTCAACCAGTCCCGCCGAGCGCGCCGATGTCGCCTCACAGGGGCGGGCCGGTCGCGGTGCCAACCACGACCTTGGACTGGTCGGGGCATAGCGAATGCCGGTTGCGTGCCGGACCGGCCGGCTTCAGGGGCAGCCACAACCACACGAGCCGTGTCGAAATCGCACCGCTTACTCGGCCGTCGCGTCACCTGGAATCGACGCCTCGAGGAACGCAATCCGTGCGCCTTGATACGGTGACTCCTCCCCTCTACCCTCCCGCAGCAAGGCGCACGTCTCACGGGCAGATCTCTTGGCTCGCTCCCTGGCGCCTCTACTAGGATCCCAACTGGCGCGGGAGATGTCGCAGACCAAATGAGCGTAAGGATCGTCCTCCGGCTTGCGCCCGTATTCGCTGTCGCCGAGAACCGTGGCGAACTTCTGCAGGTTGGCTAGCCGCTCATTGTCAGGGGCAACTCCGCGCCGCCTGCCACGTGTTTCAGGATCAAGACGAGCGTGAAGTAGTTCGTAAGGGCCTGTCTCAGCACCCAATGCCGCACCCGCGCGCTGCCCTCGTCGCCAGCCTCGACAACCACGGCGGTCAAGCCGCGCACAATTTCTCGAATCCCAGAGTCGTCGGTACGCCCGTCGCAGGAATAGTCGAAATGCACGCGTCTCGTCGCTATCGCGAGCCGCTCGGACTTGAACCGCACGTCCACCGTCTCCGTCCCCGGGTTCTCGCGCGCGACGGCCTGCGCCAGATACTCTTCGGCTGTCGCTAGATCTCGGCGACCCTTCGCCGACCGTCGTGCGGCGATACATGCCAGATACGCAGCTTCCCGACCCCGCAGGTAGCCCCGCGTCGCCTCGGGCAGGTTGTCGCATATTGCCATGGCGGTACGCGCCAACGTTCGCGTTGCGTTGTTGTGGCCTTTCACCGCGAACGCTAGCGCGTGGATCACGTGCGCGTGATACAGAGTCCCGTCCGCGCTCTCCAAGTGCTTGTTCAGCAACCGCAACGCTGCGAGGTCCTCGTGCGAACCACGCTCTTCAGTTGCAGGCTTATGACCTTCTCAAGGTACGGCTCAATCACGCGATATGTATCGTCAAAGCGAAGGGCCGATACGCTCCTCGATTCTTTGCGCGCCGCCTTGCTCCAGAGACCACCCACACGGTCTTCGCGTACAACTCACTGATCGATTGCAGGATTTCCGTCGAGACCAGGTTCCGCAGATCCTCGATGGACCAACGGTTCTCGCTTCGGAGTTCTGCAAGCTTGTCGGCAAGCCTCTCGACTCCTCGCTTAGCGGCGCTCTCGAGTCCGCCGGCGTATCGCTCCTTCGCGACCGCCTGCACCTGCGTATCCCAGTCGACAATCATCGCTTGCGCGCTCTCTACCCCCACCCCGGCATGGCGCCAGGCCTGTCCGCGCTGCCATTCCGGCCGTCCGCGATGTCACGCACTACACGGCGGTCCACGATCCCCTGCCGGGTCATGGCCGGAATCGGCCCGGTCAGGAAGAACAGGTTGGCCACTCGACCACGGCGAAGTCCGGACGCGCTTGGCCCGTCCCCGAGAAGAAGCGCGGGTGCGCCAGAAAGCATTGCGGATGGCGGAGATACAACTCCGCGAAGCTCCGCTTCTCTTGCGGCCGGGCGGGTACGTCTCGCCGCAGCGAACAGATAACTGGACCCCGTCACAAGGACAAGCTTCTTCGCCTCACGCCTCAAATGACCGTTCGCAAACTCTATGGCGGCCAGCACTTCCGCATCACGCCTTAGAGCCTCCATCGGCTGCTCCTCACGGCGGTGTTTTCTAGCCCGTCTCTCCCACTTTCCGATAGCGGGTTCCGCGGCTCGGCGCGCCTCCCTGCTGTTTATCGGATCCAGCAACGGGAAGGCAAAATTGGCCTCGGTATAGGAATCTAGGCGCTGCCAGGCGTCCTCGGGCAAGGACGCAAAATCTGCCCAGTGACGCTTTCGGCCCGATGTATGGGTTGTACAGGTCCGCCAACTCCGGCACGAGCCCAGCCAATCCTGCAAGCAACGCCCCGTCGTCGCTGTCTCGCTGGAAGCGTTCGAATGCATCCGAGAGCGCGCTGAAGCGCTCCTCATCGACGCTACCAGAAACACGCACGAGGTCCCGGTGAATGGCTGCAAGGATATTCAGCAGTTCCTCGTCGTGCGGCGGAACCAAGAGGAACCGACACGCCTGCCGCTGATTCGCCACCAACGGCTCTTTCGACGTGAAGAGGAAATCGCCAGCAGAAACGCCAGCGCTGTGTTCGTGGTCGCGTCGGCCGCGCGGCCAAACACATCCGCGTATCGGACCATGCGATCCGGCTCCAGGTAAAGCGTGATCCGTCAGCGTCGACAGCGAAGTAGGTGTCCCTGTGACGTGCGTCATCTCGAGCAGCGTGATCGCGGTCCTCGAGGTAGCCCGCGCACTTCAAGAGCAAGGCAGCGGAACTCGAGATGATCGACCGCGCAGCCTCGGGACCGCCGGCCGACGCATGGTCATACGAGACCGGTGATCTGCGCTGGCGATAGGGACGCCTCAACAGCGGGCTGATTCGCTTCCCAAGCGCTTCCATGCCGGGCACGTGGGCCAGTGCCCGGCCGGCATCCTGCGCCACCCGGTCCTGCGCCGATCGTAGCGTCCACACGGCATCCGCATCCTGCGCCCATGCCTGGACGGAACGTTCTGAAGCAAGCCCTCGAGCAGCCAGCCGGGCTCCTCCATGCGCGGCACCTCGCTACACAGCTCCTCCAGCCACGATCGTGGTCCGACTGCAAAGAGATGCCGTGCCCACGCATTTGCAGCCTCCGAAAACGCCTTCCACTCGTCCTCGTTGTCGGCGCGAAGACCGTCGGCCTGCCGCCAGAGATCGCTCAGTCTTGGCTCTAGCTCGCGCACAACAACGGCGACCTGCGAGGGTTCGCATTCCACAAGCACCTTGATCGCCTCGAAGAGATAACCATCATCGAAGTTCGCTGCGGAGACGACTTCGCGCGCGGTTTGGTACGCGTAGGCCGAGGGCGCCAGCGGATCGCAGCGCTGCAACCGCATCAAACAGCAGGCTGGGTCGGTGTCTACCGGGCGGTGCCGTTGACTGCGGGAAGCGACGCGCTGAGGTTCGGTCGCCCGAGTTCGGACTAGGAGATAGATGAGGTCCTGAAAGGCGGCACTTGGAGCGTCCGGGCAGTCCGAGTCGTCCCGTAGCGCATCTCCGATAGCTTGGCGAAACCAGAGTTTGTGGGGGTCGGGACGAGTCTCTCGTAGACGTGCGCCAGCCCTTCGCACAATGACTCGTGCTGCAATACCAACGTGCCAACATAATCGAAGGCATGTACTCTATCCCGGGCGGGCAGGGCGTAGAAGGAGCGCAGACCTCGCCACAGCCAGTCCGCGTATTCCTGGCGTTCGAACTGGCCCAGCGGATTCGGCCAGATGCCGGTGCTCACGGAGTGTTAGCCAGCAGCAAGAGTCTGTTCCTCATCGCGAGCAAAGGCCGGCGGCCTCGCCAGTGGCCAGGACAAGGCCACGTCGTCGTCGACCAGCCAGTTCACATGCACACGATGCCAACAAAACAGGCCCGAACCCACAGCGGCTGGGTCGTCACCGATCTGTGGTAGTGGTATCGCGAGGCAGATCCTCTCCGGGACACCGTTGATCGCCTTCCGCGATTTCGCGCGCAGCTTGCCGAGATGCACGGTCACGCCCCACGCCTGGCGATACACACGCTCCGCGCGCCTATTGAGGTATGCCGCGAATCTCCTGTTGCCCTTGTCGGAGAAGCCCGGTCGGGCGATACGCAAGTTCGGAATTGCGTGGAGCGTCGGAGCGGGAAAGCGAAGGGAGAGGAGGTACGCGTCGTGTGCCGTCTCGATGAGGCCCAACGCGTCGCGCGCCTTGGTTGCATCCGAGGCTGGGCGAGAGTCGCTGCGGACGGCCTGCGTGAGGCGTTCAAGGTCGGTGAACCAGACGTGACGGGGGTCCGGAAGCGGAATGCCGAGGGAACCAGTGCCGTTGTACCAGCCCTTCTTCGAGGTGGCCGCCGTCAGGGCCGCTCGGTAGCTCACCCTGGCGGACGGAGTATGCGGTTTGGGTGCTGGTTGCAGCAGAACATCTTCACGCGCGTTGTCGGCCGTCCCAGAATGTGCTGGTGGAATGTCTCTGCGCGAATCGTGGTTGTCAATGTAGATCGGCTCGTGCCCGACCCTGGACGCACACGGGCCATTGCGCAATACCTGGCGCCACCGCAGCACCGCCTCGAAATGCTCCAGCGCCTCGTCGGCGGTCTTGGCACCGAGCGATAGGCAGTCGGCCAGGAAGGAACGCAAACGAGCTTCACTCACGAGCTTTTGCTGAAGAGAGAGGAAGGCGTTGATCAGCTTGAGCTCGCCTGCGTCGCTTCGGCCGAGCAACCCCAGCCAGTCTCGCAGTCTCGCCTTGCTGAGCCTCACCCGAGGCCATCGTCAGACCGGCGCCGAAGCGGCGAGCCTCGGCGATCGCGTCAGCGAGGGCAAAGCAGCTACGAATCGCTCGGTCATCGCGCGAAACCCCACTGCAGCATGCCTCTCGGAGCCATCGTGGCCTGGGCACTCTGGTTCGACGCTCAACTTTAGCCGACACACTACGCCGCACCGCTGGTGCCGTCAACCATCCACCACCGTCCATCCACCACCATCACCGCGGGAGTGTCGACCGCGGGAACAACGCCTACCTGGGCGCAACCACCGCAAAGGCTGGATCGGTGAAAGGCTGAAGCGCTGATTTCGAAGCTCGGGGTCGAATCTCGGGAGCGCGCACGCTGGCGTCCACGTCCTGCAATTCGTAGCCTTGGCAGGCCGCGAGAAATGAGCTGGCCTGGCCCTCGAATGCCAGGCACGCATGCCGGAAGGTTAGGCGCGCCAGATCGGGGGGCGCCTCTTCGGCTGGTTGCGGGTCTGCCGGGAGGGCAAGCGCATACTGGTGCGGAAGCTGGAGCCGCTCTCCGATCAAAGTCCTGCGGCGACCGGGTTGAGCGCTGAGCTCGAGAACGTAGGTAGCCGTTGCACGGCCGGGTAGATGGGACAGTCTCCAGCGCTGCAAGCGGAGCAATCTCTACAACATCCACCACCCGGAGCTTCCTGTCCAACCAGACGATTCAGCGGGAACCGGCAGTTCTTCATCCATGCGCCGTGCCGACCGGAATCGGGAAAGACGATCAACATTCCGTCATCGGGTGGCATCGAGCGCCGGAACATCAGGCCGGGCGCGCTCGGCAGCTGTGCGGGCAGCTCTGCGTGAATCAACCGGCCTGACGGCAGCATCACGGGGACAACGACGGTCTTGTAGGCACCAGCAGGCGCCGGCGCCCGCGAAGAGGCCGCCAGCGACGAAGAGTCCGGCCGCTCGAAGCGCGGCCGTTGTCACGGATCCTCCTGAACGTTTGGCGTGCCGCGTCGAG
>CAVTBK010000002.1:0-768731 GCA_963732935.1 uncultured Acidobacteriota bacterium
TCTCGTCCGGCAACCCGTCCGGGAGCGTTGCCACTCTCAGCGGCGCCGCCTCGCTCGACTTGACGTACGTCGCCTGACGCTCTTCACTCGGTGCCAAGCCCTCACGGAACGCACGCGCCCTGATCGTCGTCGTCCCGGTCAGCGTAAGTGGCCCCTCGTAGAGATTCCGGTAACTCGTCGCTCGCCTCGCCACCGCCTAGCGTGTAGTAGATGTCCGCGTGCGGTGTCGTCGTCGTCAGCGTCACCTCGACGCTGCTGTCGAACACGCTCCCGTTCGGGCTGATCTGCGGCGCCGCCACCGGCGGCGGCTCGCCGGGCGTCACCTCGATCCGATACTTCACCAGCAGGTAGTCCTCGACCGTCTGACGTTCAGCCAATGACAGAGGTCGGTTGTAGATGATCAGCTCAGCGAGGTCACCCAGCCAGTGGTCGCCGTAGTAGTCCGTACCGAAGCGATCGGCCGGCACGGTCGTCCGTCGCAATCAACGACACCACCGACAGGGACGTCGGTCGCAACACCGTCGCGGGGTCAACCGGTACGCCGTTTACCCACACTCGGCCGCCCTTTATCGTGGCGCTCTGAGCTTCCGAACATCGCGCCCGGATGTCCGTAGCCTCCACGCCAGCCGGTCCAGCTGTCGTCCCCCAACATCGAGCGGTAGCCTGAAGACGTCGACTCCGTCTCCGCCGAGCGCAGCACCCAGAAGACTGTCCGCACGTTTCCAATCTCCGAAGTGAACGAGATGGCGTCGTCGCTTCCGTCAAACCGCATCGCGGGCAGTCCGTTCGCCGCATCCAGCACCAAGCGCGGCTGACTCAGCCCCACGGATTGGTTGCCGTCGTTGCCGTTGCCCGACTGGTCGAGCCACTGCTCCCCATAGCTGTTGGGGACACCCGCGCCAGCGCGCCACCATAGCCGCAGGCTGTGGTCGATCGTATCGTCGGGCAGCTTCGTCACTGCGAGCGGCGCCGCCTCGCGCGCGGCCAGGAAGGTCGCCTGCCTCTCCTCGCTCGGGCTGTAGCCCTCGCGGAAGGCCCGGGCCCTCACCCTCGTCGTCTCGGTCAGCGTGACCGGCCCTTCGTAGGGAATCGAGTCCGTCGTCACAACGCTGTCGTCCTTCGTGTAGTAGATCTCTGCGTGCGGCGTCGTCGTACTGAGCGTTACCTCGACGCTGCTGTCGAACACGCTCCCGTTCGGGCTGATCTGCGGCGCCGCCACCGGCGGCGGCTCGCCGGGCGTCACCTCGATCCGATACTTCACCAGCAGGTAGTCCTCGACCGCCTGACGTTCAGCCAATGACAGAGGTCGGTTGTAGATGATCAGCTCAGCGAGGTCACCCAGCCACGTGGTCGCCGTAGTAGTCCGTACCGAAGCGATCGGCCGTCACGGTCGTCCGTCGTCAATCAGCGACACCACCGACAGCGTCGCGAGTCGCACGCTTGGCGGCGGTCCCACTGACCGGCTACGCCGTCCACCCACACTCTGGCCTTGCCCTTTCGGACTCACGTGGTACGCTCTGAGCTTTCCGAACATCGCGCCCGGATGTGCCGCTAGCCCCCAGACCAGCACGGTCCCTCCGCTGTCCCCCAACATCGAGCGGTAGCCCCGACGGCGCCGTCGCTCCGCCGCGCAGCACCCAGAAGACCGTGCCACGCGCGCAAGCGGCGCTCTGAACATCATCGCGTCACCCCCATCGAACTGCATGGCCGGAAGCCCGTTCGCTACTCCAGAGACCAGGTGTGCGACGGCGGTGCCGTCAAGCTGCGTGCCGTGGTTCATCTGGCCCGACTGGTCTTCCCAGAAATCCCCGAATCCCGTCGGCACCCCGGCGTCGGCCCGCCACCACAGGTCCAGTCCTGTGAAGGCCCGGGTGTCGTCTCGGCGCTGTTGAGGAACGTTGCGGTCGACCGTGGGGCTCGGATCGTATCCGACACGATAGGACTTGGCTTTGAGTGTCGTGGTCTTCGTGATTGAGATCGGTTCGAGGTATGCCGGTGCCGTTCCGTTTGGCTCGCTGCCGTCCAAGGTATAGCGGATGATCGCTTCCGGAGTCGGCGTAGAGAGGGTCACGCCAACGGCGTCCATGAAGACCCCGCCGTCTGGAGTGATTGTGGGGACCGGCACGCTCGTGCCACCCTGCGTGCGGTACTTGACGAGCAGGTAGTCCTCGACCGCCTTCCGATCTGTGACGGAAAGCTCGCGATCGTAGATGATCAGCTCGGCAAGGTCACCCAGCCAGTGGTCGCCGTAGTAGTCCGCACCGAAGCGATCGGCCGGCACGTTCGCAGTCGTCACGAGCGAGACGACGGACAGCGTCGTCGGCCTCAGCGGTAGTGTCCGCCTGCACTGGTTCGCCATTCACCCACAGCTGCCCAGACTTGATCGTGGCGCTCGAGCTTCCGAACATCGCGCCCGGATGTCCGTAGCCTCCACGCCAGCCGGTCCAGCTGTCGTCCCCCAACATCGAGCGGTAGCCTGAAGGCGTCGCCGTCGTCTCCGCCGAGCGCAGCACCCAGAAGACCGTGCGCACGTGCGCAAGCGGTGACGTAAAGAGGACGGCGTCCCCGCCGTCGAACGAGAGCCCGGGTAGCCCGTTTGCCGCACTCGGGGACAGCGTCGGCACGGCGCCTGCGTCGGTCTGGTAGGCGTCGTTGCTCTCACTCGGATCCGTGCGCTCCGTCTGGTCCTTCCATCGGAAGTAGGGCTCTCCGGGCTGCGCGTCCGGGTTGATCTCCACACCCTCGGCAGCGTCGAGCCAGAGCAGCATGCCGGTCAGGGGGATCCCCTGCTTCGTCGTCCGGTGCTCGACCGTGACCGTGACGGCGTCGCTCGCGTTGCCAACGCTGTCGACGGCCCGGAGCGACAGGACGTCGTCGAGAGCGCCTGGGACCGTCCCACGGAAAAGGCCGTCGCCAGCCGCCTTCGTCGTCGAGGTGACCTGCGGATCGCGACTGATATTCGTCATCTCGACCGTGGCGTAGCCTTCGACGGAGCCGCGGTCGCCATTCACGACCGCCACGCCGCCGTCCGAGACCTCGGCCGTGATCTTGCTGGTGTCTGGCGCCGCCGGTGGCGTCCAGTCGACGACGACCGTGCGGCTGGCCGAGGCGGCCTCGCTCTGGAGACCCAGGGCGTCGACGCGGATCGGCATCGCCGGTGAGGCATCGGCGGCAGTCAGCGCGAAGTCGGTCTCGAACACCAGCTGGTTCGGCTGCGCGGGCGTCACCGTGGAGGATTGGTACGGGATGCCGAAGGTCACGCTGGTGACGGGCTCGCTCGTGGTCGCCTTGAGGTGCAAGGTCCCGTGGACGGCGGTGCCGTTCGCGGGCGAGTTGAACTGGACCGTGAGCGGGTTGTTGTCGACCAGCACCGTCACCCCGGTACCGACCGGCCCCTGGTTGTTCGCCCGGTCGGTGGCGCGAGCCGTCAGGGTGTGCGGACCGTCGGCCATCCCGCTGACCGTCCCACTGAAGTCGGGCGCGGACAGCGTCGCGGAGGCCGTGCTGCTGCCATCCACGAAGATCTTGATGGTGTGGATCCCCGCGGTCGCGTCGGCGGCCGTGGCGGTGACGCTGAGCGGCGTCTTGACGACCTGGCTCCCCGCGGGGCTGGTGATCTGGGCCGCGGCCGGTGCAGCCGTGTCGACGCCGAACGACGAGGTGAGGCTGCCCAGGTTGCCCGCACGGTCTTTGATCGTGGCGACCATCACGTGGACGCCGTCCGCGAGCGGTGTTGGTGGGGTGTAGGTGAGCTCGTTCGACGCCACGGCTGGAACGGGCGTCCCGTCGAGCGTCATCGTGGCCGAGGCGAGGTCAAGGCCACTGCCGTTCGCGCCGTCGTTGATGTAGACGCGGATGCGCGGCGTCGCGCTCGCGGTCCAGCCGTCGACGAGCCCCGGCGTGCCGTTCACGAGGTCGGGGGCTACCCGCTGCACGACCGGCGGGGTACTGTCCGTGGTCTTGAAGCCGGAGTACCACGTGGCCGTCTGCGCAATGCCGGACAGGTCCCTGGCGGCTGAGACGGCGACCGAGTAGGACTGGTTCGCCACCAAGACGGAGGAAGGCCGGAAGACGGCCACCGTGGGCGTTTCCAGCTCCGTGGTCCCCGAGACGGTCGCCGAGGCCGCCTTCAGCGTGAAGGTCGGCGGCACGGAGAGGGGCTCGTCGAAGGTCGTCCGGATGGTCGTGTCCGTCGGCACCTGGATCGCCTGGTTCGGCGGAGCGACCGCGACCACCTTCGGCGGCGTGACGTCCTGGAGTGCGACCGTCACCGGCAGCGGCACGTCGGCCGTCGCGAGGGTCACGGTGTCGCTGTCGCCGACGAGGTCGTCGCGCGTGGCGTGCACCTTGAAGCTGCCCATGAGGACGCGGTCGAAGCTGACGGTGCCGTCTGCGCCGGTCTTGCCGCTGTACTGGTTGGGCACGAACGGGGCATCCGACGTGAACGAGACGCTCGCGCCCTGGGCCGGCACCTCGCCCTTGAGCACGGTGACCGTCACGGAGCCCACGCCGTTCAGCTCGATGACGGGCGAAGGCGGCGTCGGGTCGTCGGTGTTCACCGTGAACGATGCGCGGCCGCGGTCGGTGTCGGGCGCCGTGGCCTCCAGGGTGTAGGTGCCCGCGGTGAAGGCCCCGAGGTCGAAACTGCCGTCGGCGGACGTGACTGCAGAGCGGCCCGAGCAATTGGAGGTCACGCACTTCACGGTGACCCCACCGACCGGGACGTCCGGCTGGCCATGCGCGTGGACGTGCCCGGCGATCGGACGGAAGGTCGGGAGCACGATCTCGAGGTCCTCGCGCTCCTCGCCGTCGGCGAGCGTGACGGAGACGACCTTGGTGAGGGCCGAGACGGGGTCGATCGCGCTCACCGAGTACGTCCCCGGCTTGAGGCCGTCCCTTTCGAAACCCCCCTGCGCGTCCGTCTGCGACGTGTAGAGCGAGCCGATCTTGACGGTCGCCTGCACGGGATCGTCGCCGCGCTTGACCACGCCGGAGAGCCGGGCGCCCAGGATCGTGAAGTCGATTGCGGTCTCGGCGGCTTGACCGACGAGGTCGGCGACGCGCGCGCGCAGGTGGTTGCTGCCGATCACGAGTGCGCTGGTGGCCAGCTGGCCGGAAGCCGTGCCATCGGCGGGAGTCAGCTTCTGGACGTAACCGTTCGGGTAGCTGACGCGCAGGCTGGTCGGGTCGATGCCGCTCCCCTCGTCGCTCAGGCTCAGGAGAATGGGACCGCCGAGCGCGCGGCGCGAGCTGCCGCCCTGCGGCTCCAGGAAAGCGATCTGCGGCGGCGCGCCGTCGAGCTGCAGGGCACCGAGCGACAAACTCGGACCCGCGAGCGTGGCAACGACCGGCACGGAGCTGCTCTTGCTGACGGGCTCATAGACGCTGACGCGGAAGCTGCCGTACGGAACCCCCTTGAACTCGAAGGCGCCGGTGCTCTCGCCCGTGCTCGGGCTCGGCGTCCAGTGCTTCACGACCGGCCACGTGCTCTGCTGGCCCGTGTCCGACAGTGGAAGCAAGGACACTTCCGCCCCACCGACCGGGGCATCACCCACCACGACCGTGCCGGACACAGTGCCGCCGGGCTGGGCCGTGACCATGATGTCCGTGGGCGTCGTGAGCGTCGTCCCCGGGACGATCTCCTTGCTGTCCGCACCGTAGAGGTCGAAGTCGCCCGGGTGCGTCTTCAAGTTGACAGTGGCCATGCCGGCGAACACGTTCGTGAAGGAGGCCTCGCCGGTGATGGGCTGCGAGTAGTGATTTCTGAACGTCCCGCTGCCGATCTCGACGTCGATCGAGCCGCTGGTCGGCTTTCCGTCCGCATCGAGCGCGAGGACGCGCAGTGTGCCGAGGCCTTGGAGGTCGATCGGCACGTCGACCGTGCCGGAAGGCACAGTGAAGGGTCCTGCCTTGCCTCCGTCCGCGCTGCCCACGACATCGGCGCTCAACGAGCCGTTGCCGGTGGGCACGTCCTCGAACCGGAAGCGGGCCTTGCCCGACGTCTCGTCGTCGTCGGAGGTCGGGACCGTCTGCTTCCAGCCACTGGTCGGCGATCCGCTGATGGTCAGCGTGACCTGGGCGACGCCCTCGAGGCCCTGTCCGTCTCGTCCGCGCACCTGGCCGGTCACGATGCCCGTGTCCTGCAGGCGGACGTCGAGCGCGAGCTGGCCGTCCTCGCCTTCGAGCAGGCCGCCGGTCGAGCCCGGGAAGAACTTGGCCCGCCCCGAGCGCACGAAGGCTTCGACCGTGACGGTCCCTTCCGGGACGCCGTCCATCGAGTAGAACCCCTGGCCGTCCGAGTAGGTGGTTGCCGAGAAGGCGCCGGAGGCAATCTGCACCTCGGCCAGGGGAACCGGCTGCGGCTCCTTCCCCGCCCGGCTCTGGACGACCTGGCCCCGCACCTCGCCCAGTCCGAGAGCGGTCACGTCGAGGTAGAGCTCCTGGCCGTCGGATAGCTCACCCTCCGCGGTGCCGGTGCGACGGGTGAGCGGATCCTCGAGCTCGACTTGGACGTGGCCGGTCGGCACGTAGTCGAACTGGAAACTGCCGACGGGGTCGGTCGAGGTCGTCGTCTGCTGCGACACGACCTGCCCGTTGCGGCGAAGGGTTACGCTGGCGAAGGGGATCGGCGTCCGGTCCGCGTCCGGCATGAAGAAGCGGCCCTTCACGGTGCCGGTGTCCGTCACCTCGACCTTGATCGTGATCGCCTCGCCGGGGGCCGTGATCTGGCCGGAGGCCGTACCGCCACGACCGTAGGCGTCCCGGACCGTGATCCCGACCCGGCCTTCGTAGATCCCCTCGAACGTGGTCGTCCCCTGGCTGCCGGGGCGCAGGACCGCTTCGAAGCTGCGGTTGGGGTAGTCGACCTCCTGGAGCTTGACGACCGCGTTCTCGACGGGAAGGGCTTCACCGAGCGTGTCGTCGACCACGTCGACCTTCACGCTGCCGCGACCCTTGAGACGGATGTCGCGCGTCACCGGCGGGCCGACGTGCAGGTAGAAGCGTTCGCGGGCCCGGCCGCCGGTCACCGAGTCGCTGACGGTCAGCGTGTAGAGGCCCGCCGGCAGGATCGGGGCGAAGCCGTACTTGCCTTCGGCGTCGGTTCGCACCGTGACGTCCTGCACGGGGCCGTCGGCGCGAACCTCGACGCCCGCGCCCGCGAGGGTGACGCCGTCGGGAAGCAGGATGTGCCCGCTCAGCTCACCGCCTATGGTGTCCTGCCATCTGAGGGGCGGCAGGGTGAGCGTGTCGGCGTGTTTCGCGAGCGTGCCGTTCGCGGAGGCTCGCCCGCCGAACGGATTCGTGGCGGAGACGGAGACGGTGCCCACGTTGATGCCGTTCAGCGTGTAGACGTTGTCGCCCGGGATCGTGCCGTGGTACCAGTCGCTCTCGACCAGGTCGCAGGTGAACAGACCGTCGTTGACGAAGCGCCGCGAGGAGAGCGTCAGCTCGCCGCCGGCGATGGCGCCAACGTTTCCCGGTGGCACGATCGTGCCCGTCACGGTGCCGACGCCCCGGAAGCGCAGCTCGCCGTAGGCGATCTGTCCATCGGCCGTCAGCTGAGACGGAGCCGTTCGCGACGTCCCTCACGCCGTTGAAGTACCGCAGGGCCTTCACCGACACGCTGCCCATCGGCCGGTCAGAGAGGGTCACGAGGCCGGAGGCGTTCGTGGTGAGCGAGGTACAGCCGCACGGGTCCTTGCAGGAACCGTAGCTCACGACGTCCTGGATGATCCGGACCTCCTGGTTCGCCAGGGCTTCGCCGTTCGGGCCCAGCACCTTGAAGACCGCCGTCCCGAGCCCCGAGAGCGTGATGACGACGTTCTCCAGGTGAGGGGCTCTGGGGCGGAATGAGGACGGAGACGTAGCCCAGGCGCGTCTTGTCGCGCGTGACCGCGCCGATCTTGACTGACTGGCCGGTGGGGAGACCGCTGAGCGCGAAGGTCCCGTTGATGCTCGAGTAGGTGTAGTTGCGGATTCCGCCGACGCTGCCCAGGTCGGTGATGTCGCGCGCCACGACGACGTTCGGCGCCCGCGTCACCGTCGGGCAACACGACGATGCCTGCGACGTCCCCCAGCACCGTCTCGGTCTCGTCCGAGGTCAGGATCTCCTCGACGAGGTCGAACCCGGTGATCGCGTCGCCGGCGAAGGCGTAGCCGGTGCGGCTGGCGGCGTGTCCCTGAACGCTCACTCGGAAGGAGCCGGCCGGCATCCCGTCGATCTGGTAGCTGCCGTCGGCCTGCGTCCAGGCGTAGCCCGTGGCGACGTTGTCGATCGAGTAGACCACCACGACGCCCGGAAGCGGCGCCGCCTGCCCGTCCGCGACCTGCTGCACCCGCCCCGACACGCTGACCGTCCCCGCGTCGAGCACGACGTTCACGGTCGCGGTGGTGCCGGCGCGCTGGATGACGCCGCTGTTGCGACCGAGCGCAATCCCCTTCGCGACGCGCACGGAGACGCCACCCACCGTGAGGCCCTGGATCAGGTACTGGCCATTCGCGTCCGTGACCGCGTTACCGCCGAGGCCCGCGTCCACGAGGCTGCTGGCCAGCACCGACGCCCCGGCGACGGGGTTGCCCGCGAGATCGGTCACGGTGCCACCGACCGCGCCCTGGCCGATGAGGGCGAGGTCCAGCTGGATGCGCTCCCCGGGGCTCGCACGTAGCCCTGCACCGCACGCAGTGAGCTGGTCGTGGGGTCCTGCGTCTTCATCGTGAAGGGCAGGCCGCACTCCTGCTGGCGCACGTAGTGCACCTGGTACCAGCCCTCGCTGTCGATGCGCGCGGCGGAGTAGAGCGTCGAGAGCGGGTAGGCGCGGCAGCCGGGTTGGGTGCGGCGTTGTAATAATAGACGGTTCCCTGGCGGAGGGGCGTGCCGTCGCCCTGGATGACACGGCCGCTGACCACCGCGCCGATGTCCTGGAGCAGCGACTGGAGCGGTACGGTGACGCCGGGACCGACCGCTCCCCGTGCTATCCGCGATCCCGCCCGCACTCACCAGCACCGGGACGTACGGCCCCTCCGGCGCGGCGAGCGTCGCGAGCACGATCCGCGCCGCTCAGCTGGCGCTTCGCCCAGGCGACACCGTTGCCGTCGATCTGGTAGCTCGCGGGCGAGGCCGCAGGTCGCCGGGTCCACGATCCGGTCGAACAGGAAGGCGGCCGAGAGCGCCCAGCGGACTCGCGGCAGGCAGGGTCTCCGGGCCGATGACGCTCGCCGAGAGGAGGTTCGGCCCCTCGGAATGGATCACCTCGACCGAGAGGGGCACCGGCTCGCCGCTGCCCTCCTCGGTCACCGAGGGTGCATCCGGCCGGGTGAGGTCGAGCGTGAGAACGGCCGGCCCGCTGGTGACGCCCTGGGCGCGGGCAAAGGTGCCGTCCCCCCGCGGCAGGGTGAAGGACCACTCGGCGCCCGCGGAGAGAAACACGCGATACGTCGTCGACCGCGGCGCCGTGATCAGGCCCAGGAAGGCAGGATCGCCCTCGGCACCGACCGGCAGCAGCACGCCTCCCGTGATCTGGGCGGTGGGCACTGTGCCCGGGGGTGCGGTCGGCGCGGGAGCGGCCGTGGTCAAGCATCCGCTCCGCGTCGTCGACGATCGTCACCTCGTCCGCGCCGTGCACCATCAGGGAGACGAAGTCCGGACCCGAGGCGGCGAGGCTGGCCAGGGTGTCCTCGTACGGGACGAAGCCGGCCTCGAGGGCCGGCGTGGCGAGCTCCGCCCCGAGCGCGGCTGCGAAGTCGTGGCCGGCGCGAGAGGTGCGCAGGAGCTGGTCGAAGCCTGGGTCGATCGGGTTACCGCCGTAGAAGTCGAGCGCCAGGTCCCGCAGCCCGTCCGCGAGGCTCTCCCCGAGACGGTGGCGCAGGCCGACTTCCGCCAGGGCGAGGGCCTTCTCGACGACCTTCTGGCGCTCGATGCGCACGATCCCCTCAGGCAGGGAGCGCGCGTTGGCGTTGCTCCAGGCCAGGCCCAGCACGTGCATCGCGGCGTCGACGAGCGACTGCGGCAGCTCGCTCACGGTGGCGGGCAGGGTCAGGGTGTCAGGTGAAAGCGCGACACCCTGCTCGCTCAGGCCCACGGTGAAGTTGAGCGTCCCGGAGGCGTCCGTATCCTCGCCCTCAGGCGTATCGAAGCGCAGGTAGGCGGCCGTCACGGCACCGGTGCGCAGGGCCTCGAACTCGAAGGACAGCGTCTCGGCCTGGCCGGCCCCGATCGTCTCAAAGTGGGCCGAATCGGACGCCGATCAGCTTCAGGTTCGAGATCCGCAGGCTGTCGAGCTGGACGGTCACCTGTTCGCGTTGCCCTCACCGATGTTGCTGATGGTCGTGTAGATCTTGAAGCGTTCGTTCTGGCGGACGACCGTCGGTACGGTGAACGCCATGTCGAAGCGCGCGTTTCGGACCAGGACGCCGCCGCTCGCCTTCCCGGTGACCCGGACCGGCCCCACCGGGAGCCCATCGAGCATCGCCGCGATATCGAAGTCGAGCGTGTGGTAGCCCTCCTTCTCGCCCCGCAGCAGGAACTCGGCCTGGCCCTGCTCGCCCGGCGCGAAGGTTGTCGGGTCGTCGGCCGTGCCGGCGGCCCCGTCCGGTCCGAGCCCCAGGACCGGCATGGTGGTCGGCTGCTCGATGACGTTGCCGTCGCGCAGGAGCTCCGGCAGGGCGAGGGGAGTCGTCCGCGGTTCCGGGTCGTCCGCGGCCGGCATGTGGATCGTCCCCGTCACGTCGCGGACCGTGAGCCCCGAACCGGTCGGCGCCCCGTTCGCCACGTAGAGCTGCGCCGAGAAGAACTGCTTCAGGTAGCCGACGTTGCCCGGGATCACGAGGACGCTCGGGATACGGATGGGGCCCCCGCCGCCTGGCAGGGTCAAGTCCTCCTTGTTGGCGGCGGCGTTGCTGTCGTCCGCCGTAGCAGCATGGGCACCCAGGTGACCGGTATGCTGGCCTGGCCGGGCACCTGCACGCCCGTGCGCGCGACCTTGGTCGTCTCCGGGTACTGGGTCTGCGGCAACTCGACGCCGTTGCGGTCGAAGACCGCCGGGAAGGTGAACTTGACGACGTCGGAATCGAGCTTCAGGGCGAGGCTGAACTCGAAGCCCAGGTAGTCGTCGGAGTCGAGCACGATGCCTTTCTCCCGTATCTCGTCGAGGGTGAGGGGGCGCGTCTTCACCGAGGTCACCAGGACCTGGTCGATGACGCGCAGGGTCACCTCGCGCGGCTCCAGCTCAAGCACCGTGCGTCCACCGGACACGATGCGCAGGTTCTTGAGCGAGTAGTTCCCCGCGATCGGAAGCGGGGGCAGGGGCAGCAACAACGGGTTGGCTGTCGCGTCCCGTCCGGGCCCTTCACGGGCAGCGTGATCACCTGGTTGAGCCCCGGTCCGGAGAGCTCCGCGTTCACCTCGAATCCCGCGCCCAGGAGGGCCATGGCCTGGGCCGCGCTCAGGGGTTGCTCGCCCGCGCGCACGATCACGTCGAGCCCCGAGGCGATGCCCTTGGGCACGACCGGCGCCGCGGGATCGATCGTCGCGTTGAGCCCGCTGATCGAGACTCGGAACTGGGCGAGCTTGCGATGCGGGGTCTCTGCCTGGAGCGACGCGCCGCACGACACGAGCACGGCGACGGCGGCGGCCGCCCGGATCCCGAGCATGCTTCGGCTTCGGCTCACGACACTACCTCCGTGGTCTGCGAACCGGATTGCGGGGGAGAGGGGGGCGAGTTGGGCGACGGGGACCGCGGGAAGGCGGCGCCCGCGCCTCGCCTGGGAGAGCGGGAGCGTACACCGGTGTTACGTCGGCGGCGCTGAGAATAGGCTGGACTGTTTCCGATGCGCCTCAATCCCCGTCCCCCCTGTGCGCCACGAGCGGTCCGACCACCCAGGCGAACATCAAAAGATGTAAAGGACGGAGCCTATGCGGGCTGAAGCCTCAGGCCAAGAGCCTGATGGACCACGGATCCTGATTCGGCCGTTCCATCGACGTATCCCAGGTATACGCGAAAACGGTACCTTTCGCGGCGCCTAGGAGCGGACTGTCTGAGATCGGGATACGAAATTGCGGGCGGGAGGATCCTCGCGAGTGCTGCGTCCTCGTCTCAGAACCGATAGCCGATCGACAATCCCGCCGCGAAGGACGCCGCCGGGTCGTAGATGGCCTCGTACCCGTAGCCGTTGGCGCCGTCGGTCTGGCGGCTGCTGCGCAGGATGAGGCGGATCGCGGCATCGAGGCGGAGCTTCTCGCGGATCGCGGATCCCGCCGAGCGAGAGGGACTGCCGGCGCGAGTCATTGTAGAAGGGCGACAGGCTCGAGTCGGGCTGGGGGCTGGTCTCGAAGCTATAGCCGCCACGGACGGCCCACTCCTCGCCCAGCAGGTACTCGACACCGACCGCCGCCTTCCAGGTGTTCGAGAAGTCGGCGGGCAGGAAGGAGTCGAGCGAGGTGTCGCGGTAGGTGAGGAGCACGCGGTCGAAGCTCGACCACAGCGTGTAGGTGAGGTCGCCCTCGACGGTGACACGGTCACCGTGCCAGGCGACGCCACCCACGACCTTGCCCGGGTAGGTGAAGGCGACCTCGGCGACCTGCGCGGCGGGCAGGCCCTCGGCGACCGCGGCGTCGACGTCGGCATTGTCGGTCAGGATCTGGTCGAAGCTGGCCTGACCGCTGTGCGTGACGTTCACCTTGTTGTGGTACGAGAGCCCGACCGTCAGCCTCTCCGAGGGGCTCGCCAGTACACCCAGGTTCCACCCCACCGCCACGGTGTTGTCGGTCTCGATCGTCGTCTGCGCGACGTCGGTCAGCTCGGGAAACGGATTGGGGTTGGCGACCATCCGGCGGATGAGCCGGAACTTCGAGATGAGCACGTCGGCGCCGCCCCCGACCGCGAGCCGGTCGGCGAGGCGGAACGCCACGGTGGGAGCGACGTGCCAGGCGCGGAACTCGCACTCCATGCAGATGAAGCGGACCGTGGAGGTGCCCGCCTGCTCCCAGGAGTCCTTCCAGCCGAACGGCTCGTCGACGCCGAGCCCGAACGCGAAGGACTCGCCGAGGGGCTGCGCGTAATAAACGGCCGGCAATGCCCCCAGGCCCTGGGCCGACTTCTCGAGGCGGCCGACGGGCGGATAGTCGCCGAGGCCGGTGACGTCCGTCGAGGCGGTGGCGAACTGCCCGCCGATCGTGAGCTTCTTGTCCCTGAGAAAGGCGATCGCGGCCGCGTTGTAGGCGAGCACCGAGGCGTCGTCCTTCTGGGCGACGAAGGCGTCGGCGAAACCCATGGCCCGAGCACCCTGCGTCTCCAGGGCGAAGCCCGACGCGCGCACGGAGACGGGAAGGCTCAGCAGCGGCAGCGCCAGCAGCGCCCGCAGTACGCGGCCTCGATGGACCAGGGTCATCGCGTCTTTCTCCTTCGCAAAAGCCGCCGCGTGGCGACGGTGTCGGACTCGCACGGCTGCTGCTGGGACGACCATGGCTTCCCGGACGACCGACCCACTGGCCAGACGGAGAGCGTCCGTTGGGAGCTGCCCGGGGCTCCCTGAGTATAGCAACCTACTGGATGTGGTGGATCGTCAAAAGACGACCGCAACCGGCCGGGCCGGCGAGGCGCTCCGTCCCCCGGCAACGGCGCGGCAAGACGAGCCTCCGCTCCTCAGCCCTCCTCCATGAAGCGCCGGACCTCCCCGAGGTCGTGCACGAGCCGCGCGGGAGGCAGGCTCTCCAGGAAGCGGCGGCCGTAGCCCTTGCGCAGGAGGCGGCTGTCGAGGACGGCGAGGATGCCGCGGTCGGCCGTGCTCCGGATGAGACGGCCGAGCCCCTGCTTCAGGGTCAGGACGGCCACCGGCACCTGGTACTCGCCGAAGGCGTTGGCGCCACGGTTCCGCAGCCGCTCGATGCGCGCCGCCACCACGGGGTCGCCGGGCGAGGCGAAGGGCAGCTTGTCGACGATCACACAGGAGAGCTGCTCGCCGGCGACGTCGATGCCCTGCCAGAAGGAGGCGGTCGCGAGCAGCACGGCGTGGGGCGTCGCGCGGAACTGATCGAGCAGCTGCGCCTTGGGCGCCTCGCCCTGGATCAGCAGGGGGAAGTCGACGCGCCCGGCGATCCGCTCGGCGACGGCGTTCATGTTCGCGTAGGAGGTGAAGAGCACGAAGGCGCGGCCGCGCGACAGCTCCAGCAGGCCCGCGATCTCTTCGGCCGCGCGGGCGACGAAGGATGGGTCCATCGGCTCGGGCATGTGCCCGGGCACGTAGAGAACCGCCTGCTCCTGGTAGTGGAAGGGTGAGGCGAGCAGCAGCTCCTGGCTGGGCTCGATGCCGAGCCGGTCCTTCATGTAGCTGAAGCCCCCGTCGACGGCGAGCGTCGCCGAGGTGAGGACCGCCGCGCGCACGTTGTCGAAGAGCAGCTCCTTGAGTCGCCCGGAGACGTCGATCGGCATCGCGCGGAGGTAGACCGCGCGGCCGCGGGTCTCGACGTAGTAGACGTGGTCGTCGGTCTCGGCGCGCATGAGGAAGGCGAGCTCGCCGGTGAGCGCGAGGGTGCGCCCCGCCAGCGCGGCGACGGGCTCGGGTCGGTCGGGCACGGCCAGGAGGGCGGTCCGCAGGCCGTCCAGCCGCTGCAGGAGGCCGAGCGACTCCTCGGCGATCCTGTCGGTCATCCAGCCGGGGGCGAGCCGGCCCGCGCGCAGGCGCGACAGCTGCCCGAAGAGCCGGTCGGCGCGCAGCCGCACGCCCTCCACCTCGGCCCGCACCTCGCGGCCGTCGACCTGTGCGGCCTTCAGCTCACGCTCGACGTCGCGGCACAGGTCCTCGATCCGGTGGGAAGAGACCTGGACGCCGAAGTACTGCGTGGCGACGTCCTCGATCAGGTGCGCCTCGTCGAGGATCAGCGTGTCATAAGGCGGGATCACCTGGCCGTAGCTGCCGTCCTTCACCGCCAGGTCGGCGCAGAGCAGGTGGTGGTTCACGACCACGAGGTCGGCCTCGAGCGCGCGCTGGCGCATCCGCGTCACGAAGCAGGCATCGAAGAGCGAGCAGGACTGGCCGATGCAGTTCTCGCTGGCAGCCGAGACTTCGCGCCAGAACTCGATCGAGTCGGGCAGGTCGACGACCTCGGCACGATCGCCGGTCTCGGTATTGGGCGCCCACGCCTCGACGGCGCGGAAGGACGGGATCTCGTCCGTACGCTTGAAGGTGCCCGACTTGCCGAAAGAGGCGAAGCGCAGCAGACAGAGGTAGTTCGCGCGGCCCTTCATCACCGCCACGCTCAGGTCGCGGCCGAGCGCCCGGGCGAGCAGCGGGATGTCCTTGTCGACGAGCTGCTCCTGGAGGTTCTTGGTCCCCGTCGAGACGACCACCCGCCGCCCGAGATCGACCGCCGGCAGCAGGTAGGCGAGCGTCTTGCCGGTACCGGTGCCGGCCTCGGCCAGCAGCAGGCCGCCCTGGTCGAGCACGTCTGCCACCGCCTCGGAGAGCTTCCTCTGCGCGGGCCGCTCTTCGTAGCCCTCGAGCACGCGGGCGAGCGGGCCCTTCCTCGAGAAGAATGAAGACGGCAGGGTCGACACCCGGCCATCTTAACGTGCGGCAGCGGGCGCGCCGGGTCCGGTGTGGGCGACGGCGCGCTCGTCGGTCCGCGAGACGTCGCCCTCTCAGCGACGCTCGATCCTGTCGAGCGCGTAGCGGGCAGCCGCACTAACGTGGCCGTTCGGGTCCTCGGTCGCGGCCCGCAGCGCCGGCAGGGCCGCAGCAGCGTCAGGTCCGATGTCGCCGAGGGCGCGGGCCACCCGGTACCCCTCGTCGGCATCGCGCCGACTCTCGAGCACCTCGACGAGGCGCGGGACGGCGTCTCGAGCATCGGATCCGATCTCGCCCAGCACGGACGCCGCCTCGGCCCGGCTATCGGCTTCCGACAGAAAGCCCGTCAGATACGTCACGGCGGCCTCCGACTCTCCGAGCTTCCAGAGTGCCCGGGCCGCCGCCACCCGGGTCGGACCGTGCTCGTGCCGGAGAGACGGCGCGACGGCCTCGCGCAGCTCGGCTGGATCACCCCCCAACACGGGCAAGGCGGCGAGGGCGGCGGCGCGCACGAGCCAACTGGGATCCTCCAGCTGCGCGATCACCTCCGGCAGCGCCGGGCGCCCCTCGGTCTTCAGACGCGCCAGCCGGTTGATCGCATACATCCTCTGCGTGTCGGTCGCGCCCGGATCCCGGAAGATCTTCAGGCTGTCACGCAGAATCGGGTTCGTCGGCGGAGCATCCATGCCACCGCCGGCGTCGCCCTCGCGGTCGGGTGCTTCCGGCTCCCGGTTCGCGGCCGACGCCACCTCGCCCTGGAGCACGCGACCCAGCTCGCGCAGCGCGTCACGTGCGTACACGGGATCCTTCGCCGCGATCTCGCCCCACCCGCCTATCGGATCGAGATTCAGGAAGACCTCGGCCTCCCCGTCACCCAGGAACAGCTTGGTAGAGATCCACGTGCCCTTGGGCTTCGACGTGTAGGCGCCCGCGATCCGGTCGCTGCCGGTGCCGCGGCTGAGATCCCGCCCCAGGATCACCGCCGCGAACTCGAGCTTCTCGGCGCCGCCGGCTGCCGTCGGCACCCGAGGCACCCCGAGCGCCCGGGCGAGGTCACTCATCAAGGCGGAGCCGTCGGAGTCCGGCTCTCGCGACAGCGCCCCGGACGTGAACGCGATGGGAACGCTGCCTTGAAGATCCTTCAACTCGAGCTCGATCCGGAAGCGGGCGACCCGGCCGCCCTGATCGTAGGTCGCGATCCACCCGCGGCGGACGCCGACGTCCTGGGCGGCCTTGATCCTGAACAGGACCGCATCCTGGTAGGCGACCGGACGCCCCGTCGAGCGCGTGCAGGACGCGAGGGCGACAGCTGAGGTGACGGCGAGCACCGCCGACCAGAGTCCGCGTGTCCGCGAGCGTCGCCCCCCTGTCACCATCGCCCCCTCCTGGACGAGCGGCATTCTAGCTGTGAAGCGCGGACGCGAGGCGGCGGCTCCGGCCTGGACCTAGTGCGAACGATCTACGGATCGGTCCGCCTCCCCAGCTGTGACACAACTCTGACGGAAGGCCCTGCGGTCCAAGTGCTACAAGCGAGGTATGGACCTCGCGAACTTCCCCCGACATCCGCTCGGCTCGCGCGCGCGCGTGCTGCTCACCGGCGTCTTCGGACCCTACGCGCGTGACGACGAGTTCGGCAGCCGCGCCATCAACCCGATGGAGCTCTACCACAACCAGGTGACGCGGGTGCAGGGGCCGTTCTCGCTGCGCA
The DNA here is from genome assembly GCA_963732935.1 of uncultured Acidobacteriota bacterium. Taxonomy (GTDB): domain Bacteria; phylum Acidobacteriota; class Vicinamibacteria; order Fen-336; family Fen-336; genus DATBSL01. The sequence continues at coordinate 17,270 of CAVTBK010000002.1, forward strand.
TGTTCCATCGCTCCTGGGGCCTGATGATGATCCAGGCGAACATCGAGGCACCCGCGACCCTCCTCGACTTCCCCAGCCTCGAGCGCTTCGAGGAGGAGATCAAGACGGTCCCGTACGACGTGGTCGGGATCAGCTCGATCATCCCGAACCTCAAGAAGGTCAAGCTGATGTGCGAGATGATCCGCCGCCATCAGCCCCAGGCCACGATCGTGGTGGGCGGGCACCTCGCCAACCGGCCGGGGCTCGCGGAGATCGTCGACGCCGACCACATCGTGAAGGGCGAGGGCGTGCGCTGGTTCCGCGCCTTCCTGGGCGAGCCGGTGGACACGCCGGTGCGCCACCCGCTGATCCTGTCCGCCTTCGAGAGCCGGACCATGGGCGTCCGCTTCGGCAAAGGCAAGGGCGAGACGGCAGCGACGCTCATCCCCTCGGTCGGCTGCCCGCTCGGCTGCAACTTCTGCTCGACCTCGGCGATGTTCGGGGGCAAGGGCCGCTTCGTGAACTTCTACGAGGACGGAGACTCGCTCTTCGAGGTGATGCGCGGGATCGAGGAGAAGCTCGAGGTGCGCTCGTTCTTCGTGATGGACGAGAACTTCCTGCTCCACAGGAAGCGAGCGCTGCGGCTGCTCGAGCTGATGAAGGAGCACGACAAGGCCTGGGCCCTCTACGTCTTCAGCTCCGCGAACGCTCTGCGGCTCTACACGGACGAGCAGCTGGTGCGGCTCGGGATCTCCTGGGTCTGGCTGGGGCTCGAGGGCGAGGACAGCGAGTACAAGAAGCTCAATGGCCAGGACGCGCGCGCCCTGGTGATGCGCCTCCAGTCGCTCGGGATCCGCGTCCTCGGCTCGAGCATCATCGGCCTCCTCGAGCACGGGCCCGACAACATCGAGCAGGCGATCGACTACGCGGTCGCCTACGACACCGAGTTCCACCAGTTCATGCTCTATACGCCGGTCCCGGGAACGCCGCTCTACGCCCAGCACCAGGCGCAGGGCACGCTCCTCCCCACGGAGCAGATGGAGGAGGCCGACGCCCACGGCCAGCTCCGCTTCAACTTCCGGCACCCACGGATCAAGAACGGCGACGAGGAGCGGTACCTGCTGCGCGCCTTCCAGCGCGACTTCGACGTCAACGGTCCGAGCGTGGCGCGCATCGCCCGCACGCTCCTGCGCGGCTGGCTGAAGCTGCGCCACCACCCCGACCCGTGCGTGCGCGACCGCATCCGCTTCGAGACCAAGGACCTCTGGACGCAGTACAGCGGCGCCCTCTGGGCCGCGGAGCGCTGGTTCGCCGACAAGCCCGCCCTGGTGGCGCGGCTGCGTGCGACTCGCCGGGGGATCGAGCGGGCCTTCGGCTGGAAGGCGCGGATCGGCTCCCGCCTGGTCGGGCCGTTCGTCTACGCCGCTCTCTGGCGCGAGGACCGGCGGCTCCGAAAGGGCACGACCTACGAGCCGCAGACCTTCTACGAGGTCAACCCCCAGGCCGCGGCGCGCCCCGAGCTCGCCTCGCGCAGCGCTTCGGCCTGCCGCTGGGTCGAGCCGGTCGTCCAGACGGCCGAGACGACGCAGGCCGCCGAAGCCGTGGCCTGAAGCCCGGGACGACGCCTCGAGAGCGAGTCCGCAGCGCCGTGCCCGTGCGGGGGACGTCGATGCGGACGGGGAGGATGCCGGCCGGCGGACGCCCACCAGGCGTCACGGTCGCGAGAGCGGCTATCATGCGCGGGCGAGCCGTCCCTGCTTCGAAAGGAGCGCCGATGAAACGCCTCCTGGTAGTCATGGCCGTGATCGCCGGACTCGGACTCGCGGACCCCGCACTCGCCTATCGCGATGCGATCCTGCAGAAGGCGGCGGCGAAGGCCGACGAGCAGATGCAGAAGGGCCAGCCTGAGAAGGCCGTGGCCGTCCTGCAGAAGGCCGCCGCCCAGCTCGAGTCCGGTGAGGCCTACCTGGCGCTCGGCCACATGCAGCAGCGAGCCCTGCACATCGACGACGCGGTCGTGTCTTTCGCACGGGCGCGAGAGCTCGAGAAGAGCGACCCGGGGGTGCTGATCGCGATCGCACGCGTCACGCTCTCGACCGGATCGGCCAAGGACGCGCTCGGTCCCGCCCAGAGGGCGGTCGCCCTCTCAACCTCCGCCGAGGCCTTCGGGACGCTCGCGCGAGTGCGGGTCCGCTTGAACGACCTGGCCGGGGCGAAGGAGGCGGTCGGGAAGGCGTTCGCGGCCCAGCCTGACTCCGCGACGGCGCGACTCGCCCAGGGCGAAGTGCATCTCGCCGAGGGAAGAGCAGGCGAGGCCGTGGCCGCGTTCCGCGGCGCGATCGAACGGGATCCGAAGCTGGTCGAGGCGCGCGTCGACCTCGCCGCGGCGCTCGGCACCAGCGGTCAGGCGGAGGAAGCGCTGGCAGAGGCGCAGCGCGCCGCGAGAGAGGACCCGACCTCGGGCGAGGCCGCGGCGCTCGAGGGCCTGCTCATGCTCACCGGCCACGTGGGCGATGCCGCTTCATGGACCCGTGCGGCCGAGCGGGCTCAGGAGGGTCGGTTCCGGAACCCGCACAGCGCCGTCGTGCAGTACCTGCTCGGCCGGGTCTTCGCGGCCCGACCCTTCCCCGACCGCGCGGCGACCCACTACGAGAAGGCCGTCGCCATCGACCCGCAGCTGCTGCCCGCACGCCTCGCGCTCGCCGAGCTGCGTCTGGCGCAGGCCGACGTCGCGACCGTCTTCTCGCTCGCACAGGCGATCGTGGCCGAGGCGCCCTGGAGCGGAGAGGCGCAGCTCCTGCTGGGACGCGAGCTGCTGCGCCAGCGGAAGGTGAGCCAGGCGCAGGCGGCGCTCGAGAAGGCGGCGGGGCTGCTGCCGAAGAATGCCGAGGCGCACGCGCTCCTGGCGACGGCTGCCTTCTTCTCCGGGGACGCGGACCAGGCCGTCGCCGAGTACGCCAAGGCGCTCGCGCTCCGGCCAGACGAGCGCGCGTGGAGGGCCGACTACGGTCTCTTCCTCGGCCGCAGCGGCGATTACGAGACGGCGGCGGCCGAGCTCCAGAAGGTGGTCTCGAGCCCCGGCTACAAGGAAGCCGCGGGCTGGGTCAACCTGGGCTGGGTCTACCGCAACAGCAAACCCCCGAAGGTCGACGCATCGATCCGCGCCTACCAGCGGGCCCTCCTGATCGATCCCAAGCAGGCACAGGCCGCGCTCGGCCTGGGCTGGGCCTTCTTCAACGCCTCGCGCTACCAGGAGTCGATCGCGTCTTACACGCAGGCCGTCGCCCTCGATCCCGCGCTGGCGGCCGAGGCCTACGACGGCATCGCCTGGGACCACTACTTCAAGGGCGACATGGGGAAGGCGAGGGAGTTCGGGGCAAGGGCCAAGACCGCCGGGCGCGACGACGCCCGTCTCGTCCAGTACATCCAGAGCTTCGAGCGGCAGACACGCGACGCCAAGGCGGTCGACGACAAACTCAAGGACGAGCTCGCGCAGGCCGCCCGCTGCGAGTCTATCGACGCGCGCATCCACAGCAAGGACGCGGGCGAGCGCGCTCCGGCTCTGCGGGAGCTGCGCGTCTCGGGCTGCTCCGGCGTCTTCGGCGTGCTGCAGTGGGTGCTGGTCAACGATCCCAGCTTCACGGTGAAGCAGGCCGCCGCCAAGGCGCTCGGCGAGATGGGACCCGCCGCCCGGCCGGCCATCCCCTACCTGAAGCAGTTCCTGCCGCCCTGCGAGGTCCACGTCATCGCGAAGGGCGACGAGATCGAGCAGGAGATCGCCTGCGACCGGCTGCGCACCGAGTGCGCCCGTGCGATCACGAAGCTGCAATAGCAGCGCGAAGCTGAAGCAGGACGAGAAGCCTCGACAGGATCGCCCCGGTCAGCGCCCAGCGGGCGGGACGACCGTGAGGTCGACGAAGTCGGGGACCGGCATGGCGCCGAGCTTTTCCGGGTCGGCGACCGCCGCCAGCAGGGCCGCGGCCTGCTCCGGAGGGAAGCGGCGCAGGCTGGCCTCGAACTTCGCCTGCAGGAGCGGCAGCCCCTCGCCGCGCCTCCGCCGGTGGCCGAGCGGGTACTCCACCTCGACGCGCTCGGTCGCGCTCCCGTCCTCGAAGACGACCCGCAGCGCATTGGCGATGGAGCGCTTCTCGGGGTCGAGGTAGTCCCGCGAGTAGCGCGGATCCTCGACGCACGCCATCTTCTCCCGGAGCGCGTCGATGCGCGGGTCCGCTGCGGCAGCGTCCTCGTAGTCGGCGGCGGTGAGGCTCCCCTTGAGGAGCGCCACCGCGACCATGTACTGGAGACAATGGTCCCGGTCGGCCGGGTTTCGGAGGGGCCCCCGCTTGTCGATGATACGGAGGGCCGACTCGTGGGTCGTGATCTCGACGCTCCGGATCTGGTCCAGGCGATCGACGACGCTGGGGCGGAGTTGGAGCGCGGCTTCGACGGCGGTCTGTGCGTGGAACTCGGCCGGGAACGAGATCTTGAAGAGGACGTTCTCCATCACGTAGCTGCCCAGGGGACGGCCGAGCGTCACGGGCCTGCCGCGAAAGAGGGCGTCCTGGAAGCCCCAGGTCGGGGCGGTGAGGGCCGACGGGTAGCCCTGCTCGCCCCGAAGCGTGAGCAGTGCCAGGCGCACGCCGCGGCTGGCGGCGTCGCCAGCCGCCCAGGACTTGCGCGACCCGGTGTTGGGCGCGTGACGGTAGGTGCGCAGGACGCCGCCGTCGACCCACGCCTGCGAAAGGGCGTCGACCACCTGCTCCCTGCTGCCGCCCAGGAGCCGCGTCGCCAGCGCCGTGCTCGCCACCTTGACCAGGAGCACGTGGTCGAGGCCGGCACGGTTGAAGGCGTTCTCGAGGGCGAGCACGCCCTGGATCTCGTGGGCCTGGATCATCGCGGTGAGCACGTCACGTATCCGGAACGGGGCGCGGCCCTCGGCGGGCGCCGTGCGCGACCGCCAGTCCGCCACGGCCAGGATGGCGGCGAGGTTGTCGGAGGGGTGCCCCCACTCCGCCGCCAGCCAGGTGTCGTTGAAGTCGAGCCAGCGGACCAGCGCGCCGAGGTCGAAGGCCGCCTGCACCGGATCGAGCTCGAAGCTCGTGCCGGGGACGCGGGCCCCGGACGGCACGGAGGTCCCGGGGACGACGGGCCCCAGCAGACGCGTGCAGGCCGGGAAGGCGAGGGCCTCGAAGGCGCAGGCGAGGCTGTCCAGGAGGCAGAGCCGGGCGGTGGCGTACGCCTCTACGCTCAGGGCGCTCGGGCCGTCGGCTGCCGGGCCGTCGTGCGACTCGCAGACGTAGTCGGCGATCTCCACCAGCAGTGGGTCGGCGGGCGGACGGAGGTTGGAGACGGTCTCCGGCATGAGGGCGTGTCGCTCCCGGTGTGGTTCGGTCAGCCGCGTGCCGAGAGCGGCACCCACTTGCGGTTCTCGGGTCCGACGTAGTTGGCGCTGGGCCGGATGATCCTCCCGTCCTGCCGTTGCTCGATGACGTGCGCCGACCACCCCGAGGTGCGCGAGAGGGCGAAGAGAGGGGTGAAGAGCGGGGTCGGCACGCCCATCAGGTGATAGGCGACGGCCGAGAACCAGTCCAGGTTGGGGAACATCTTCTTCTCGCTCCACATCACGGCCTCGATCCGCGCCGCCACCTCGAAGAGCCGAAGGTCGCCCGCTCCCTCGGCGAGTCGGCGCGCCACGGCCTTGATGACGGCATTGCGCGGGTCGCTCGTCGTGTACACGGGGTGCCCGAAGCCGATCACGATCTCCTTCCCGGCGATGCGGCGGCGGATGTCCGCCTCCGCCTCGTCGGAGGAGAGGTAGCGCTGCTGGATGGCGAGCGCGACCTCGTTGGCGCCGCCGTGCTTGGGCCCGCGCAGGGCGCCGATGGCGGCCGTGATCGAGGAGTAGAGGTCGGAGCCGGTCCCGGCCACGACGCGCGCCGCGAAGGTCGACGCGTTGAACTCGTGCTCGGCGTAGAGGACGAGCGAGGTGTGCATGGCGCGGACCCAGGCCGGCGAGGGGGGCGTACCGTGCAGGAGCCGCAGGAAGTGGGCGCCGATCGACTCGTCGTCGGTCTCGGTCTCGATGCGGCGGCCCGAGTGGCTGAAGTGGTACCAGTAGAGGAGGATCGAGCCGAAGGAGGCCAGCAGGCGGTCCGCGACGTCCCGGGCACCCGCGGGGCTCCTGTCCTCCGCCTCCGGGAGGACCGAGCCCAAGATCGAACAGCCGGTGCGCAGGACGTCCATCGGGTGAGCGGCGGCGGGGATGCGCTCGAGGACCTCGCGCACGGCGCTCGGGATGCCGCGCAGGGCCTGGAGCTTCTTCTTGTAGGCGGCGAGCTCCGCCCGCGTCGGCAGCGTCTCGTGGACGAGAAGGTGGGCCACCTCCTCGAACTGGGCCTCCTCCGCGAACTCCGTGATGTCGTAGCCGCGGTAGTGGAGGTCGTTGCCGGTCCGGCTCACCGAGCAGAGCGCCGTGTTGCCGGCGGCCACCCCGGAGAGCGCGACGGACTTCTTGGGCTTGGCTGCGACGGGAGCCGGGCTCTCTTCGCTCACGGTTTCCTCCCTTGGGCCTCGACGCTCGTTCCGAGACGCTCCTGGTAGCTGTCGTAGGCGAGCGCCTCGTAGAGCTCGGCCCTGGTCTGCATGGTGTCGACGACGGAGCGCTGGGTGCCCTCCCGGCGGATCGTCTCGTACACACGGAGGGCGGCCTTGTTCCCGGCACGAAAGGCGGACAGCGGATAGAGAGCCAGGGCGACGCCCGCCGAGCGCAGTTCCTCGAGCGTGAAGAAGGGCGTCTTGCCGAACTCGGTCAGGTTGGCGAGCACGGGCACGCGGACGGCGGAGACGAAGCGGCGGTACTGCTCGAGATCGCCGAGGGCCTCCGGGAACACCATGTCGGCCCCGGCCGCCACGTAGGCGCTCGCCCTGTCGATGGTCGCTTCCATCCCCTCGACGGCGAAGGCGTCGGTCCGGGCCATGATCGCGAAGCCCGGGTCGCCGCGGGCGTCGACGGCCGCCTTGATGCGGTCGACCATCTCCCCGCTCGAGACGACCTGCTTGCCGGGCAGGTGGCCACAGCGCTTCTCGACCACCTGGTCCTCGATGTGCATCGCGGCCGCGCCGGCCTTGATCAGCGCGCGCACCGTCCGGGCGATGCCGAGCGCCCCGCCGAAGCCGGTATCCGCGTCGACCAGCAGCGGCAGCTCGGTCGCTTCGGTGATCCGCCGCGCGTCGACGAGCACGTCGTCGAGCGTCGTGATGCCGAGGTCGGGGACACCCAGGGAAGCGGCGGCCACGCCGCCACCGGAGAGATAGAGCGCGCGATAGCCGGCGCGCTCGGCCAGCCTGGCATGGAGGGCGTTCGTCGCGCCCACCACCTGCAGGGGCTGCTCCACGCCGATCGCGCTCCGGAAGCGGGCGCCGGGACTCGGGACGCCGGGCATGAGGGATCCTCGTATCGAGTGCTGGCTTCCTGATTATAGTCATCACCCGGGTGGGGGGCGTCGCGTCGGTCTCTCACGCGCGCAGCAGGGAGCGTGCGATCACCAATCTCTGGACCTCGGAGGTCCCCTCGTAGATCGTGGTCACCTTCACGTCCCGGAGGTGTCGCTCGACGGCGAGCTCGGGGCGGCAGCCGTCTTCGCCGAGGGCCTGGACCGCCCGCAGGCACGTCTCGTTCGCGGCCTCCGAGGCGAAGAGCTTCGCCATCGAGGCCTCGGGCTTGAATGGCCGTCCCTGATCGCGGAGACGGGCGGCCCTGTCGATCAGGAGCTGAGCGGCGTCCAGCCGGGTGGCGGAGTCGGCTAGCAGGCACTGGACGGTCTCCAGCGGGTCCCGGCCGGACGTCGCCCGAGCGCGCAGGTAGCATGAGGGCCGCGTCGAGGGCGGCCCGGCCGATGCCGATGGCCTGCGAGGCGACGCCGATCCTTCCGCCGTCGAGCGCGGCCATGGCGACGTGGAAGCCCTCGCCCGGCCCGCCCAGCATGTTCCGCACCGGCACTCGGCAGCCGTCGAAGGCGAGCGAGACCGTGTCCGATCCGCGCAGGCCCATCTTGCGTTCGGATCGGCCCACGCGGAAGCCCGGCGTGTCCGGCTCCAGGAGGAAGGCGCTGATCTCCTGGGCGGGCGCGCCGGTCGATGCGCTCCCGTTCTCGGCGCGGATCCCGGTCGCGGGCCGGGTCCCGGTCGCGGCCATCACCAGCACGACCCCCGCGTGCGCGCCGTTGGTGATGAAGGTCTTCTCCCCGTCGAGCACGTAGTCGCTGCCGTCGCGCACCGCCCTCGTACGGAGCGCCGCCGCGTCGGAGCCGACCGAGGGCTCGCTGAGCCCGAGGGCACCCGCCCCTCGGCCGGCGGCGAGGTTCGGCAGATAGCGCCGCCGCTGCGCATCGCTGCCGTGGCGGTAGATGGCGCCGCCGATCATGTTCGTGACCAGCATGGAGACGCTGGTCGAGGCGCAGCCGTAGGCGACCTCGCGGACTGCCGCCGCGTAGGAGACGGTGGTGGCTTCCGATCCTCCGAACTCGCGGGGGAAGAGCATGCCCAGCAGACCGAGCTCGGCCAGGCCGACCAGGCCCTCCTCGGGAAAGAGGCACTGCTCGTCGACCTGGGCCGCCCTGGGCGCCAAGTGCTCCCGTGCGAAGGCCGCCACCTTGTCCTCGAGCGTCCGCGCGTCCCCGTTCCGCGCCACGGATCAGCCCTTGAGAAGCGCCGAGGCGATCACCAGCCGCTGGATCTCGGATGTGCCCTCGTAGATCTCCGTGATCTTCGCGTCCCGGAAGTGCCGCTCGGCCGGGTAGTCCTTGATGTACCCATAGCCGCCGTGGATCTGGACCGCCTTCACCGCCGAGCGCATCGCCGTCTCCGAGGCGAACAGCTTCGCCATCGCCGACTCGCGGGAATGCCGGCGCCCCTCGTCCTTCATGAGGGCGGCGCGTCGGGCCAGCAGCCGCGCGGCGTCGATCTCGGTCGCCATGTCCGCGAGCATCCACTGGATGGCCTGGAACTCGGCGATGCTCTTGCCGAACGCCTTCCGCACCTTGGCGTACTCGACCGACTCCTCGAGCGCGGCGCGCGCGATGCCGATCGCCTGGGCCGCGATGCCGATGCGGCCACCGTCGAAGGTGTGCATCGCGATCTTGAAGCCCTCGCCCTCGACGCCCAGCCGGTTCGCCGCGGGGATGCGCACCTCCTCGAGCGCGAGCGCGGACGTCGGCGAGGCCGTGATGCCGAGCTTCTTCTCGGGCGGGCCCACCGTCAGCCCCGCGGCGTCCATCTCGAGCACGAAGGCCGTGATGCCCCGGTGCTTCTGCTCCGGGTCGGTGGCGGCGAAGAGGACGCAGAAGTCCGCTTCCGGGCCGTTGGTGACGAAGCTCTTGGCGCCGCTCACGAGGTAGCTGTCGCCGTCGCGGACGGCCCTGGTCTGCAGGGCCGAGGCGTCGGAGCCCGCCTCGGGCTCGGTCAGGGCCAGGCAGCCGAGCGCCTTCCCTGACGCGAGCGGCACCAGGTACTTCCGCTTCTGCTCCTCGCTGCCGAAGCGCAGGATGGGATCGCAGGCGAGAGAGTTGTGGGCCGACATGATGACCGCCGTCGACGCACAGGCCCGCGCGATCTCCTCCACCGCGACCGCGTAGCAGACCTGGTCCATGCCCGCGCCGCCGAGCTCCTCCGGGACCGCGACGCCCATCAGTCCCAGCTCCGCCATCTTCGCGACCAGCTCCGCGGGGAAACGTCCGGTCTCGTCGAGATCCCTCGCCTTGGGCAGGACCTCGTTCCGCGCGAAGCTCCGCACGGTCTCCTGCATCAGCTGCTGCTCGTCGGTCAGCTCGAGTGTCATGTCTTCACGCCTGCCGGTAGGAATGGAAGCCCCGGCCCGACTTCCTGCCCAGGTAGCCCGCCTCCACCTGCTTGCGGAGGAGGGGGCAGGGACGGTACTTGGGATCGCCGAGGTCCCGGTGCAGGACCTCGAGGATCGCGAGGCAGGTGTCGAGCCCGATCAGGTCCGCGAGGGCCAGGGGGCCCATCGGGTGGTTCGCCCCCATGGTCATGATCGCGTCGATGTCCTCGGCCCGGGCGACGCCTTCCATGAGCGCGTAGGCGGCCTCGTTGATCATCGGCATCAGGACCCGGTTGGAGACGAAGCCGGGCGAGTCGTGGACCACGACGGGCTTCTTCCCCAGGCGCCGGGCCAGGGCGAGCGTCGCCTCGAGCGTCGCCTCGGATGTCTGCAGGCCCCGTACCACCTCGATCAGCTCCATGAGGGGCGGCGGGTTCATGAAGTGCATCCCGATCACGTGTTCGGGCCGGGAGCTGGCGGCCGCGATCCGGGTGATGGAGAGGGACGAGGTGTTGGAGGCCAGGATCCGCTGCGGCGGGACGACGGAGTCGAGGGCGCGGAAGATCTCGAGCTTCACCTCCGCCGCCTCGGTGGCCGCTTCGATCGCGAAGTCGGCGGCGGCGAGGTCGCGGACGCGCGTCGTGAGCGTGAGCGCAGCCAGCGCCCGGTCTCTCCGTTCGGCCGAGAGCTTCTCCTTGCGGACCAAGATGCCGAGGCCCTTCTCGATCCCGGCCCTGGCTCGCGCGAGGAGGGCGTCGGAGACGTCGTTCAGGATCACCCTCAGCTCGGCGCCCAGGCAGACCTGGGCGATCCCCGTCCCCATCTGGCCCGCGCCGACGACGCCGACCGTCTCGATGCTCATCAGGCCTCCCCGGGCGTCTACGAGACCCTCTCGACCAGGACGGCCACGGCCTCGCCGCCGCCGATGCAGAGCGATGCGATCCCGTAGCGCTGCTTCCTCTCCTGCAGGGCATAGAGGAGCGTCGTCAGGATGCGCGCGCCCGAGGCGCCGATCGGATGGCCCAGGGCGACGGCGCCGCCGTTGACGTTCACACGCTCGGGATCCAGGTCGAGGCTGCGGATGGCCTCGATCGCCACGCTGGCGAAGGCCTCGTTGACCTCGAAGAGCCCCACCTCCCCCTGCGCCACGCCGGTCCGGGCCAGCAGGCGGCGGATCGCCTCCGCCGGGGCGACGGTGAACCAGACGGGCTCCACGGAAGCGGTCGCGTAGCCCACGATCCGCGCGAGCGGCCGGACGCCCCGGTGCTTGGCCGTCTCGGCCGACATCACGACCACGGCGGCGGCGCCGTCGTTGATCTTCGACGCGTTGCCCGCGGTGACTGAGCCGCCTTCCTCGAACACCGGACCGAGCGAGGGCAGCCTCTCGATCTTCCCGCGCGCGGGCTCCTCGTCCACTTCGAAGGGGACCGGCGACCCCTTCTTCTGTGGGACCGGGACCGGTGTCACCTCGCGCGAGAACCGGCCCTCGCGGATGGCGGCGAGAGCGCGCGTGTAGGAGGCCACCGCGTAGGTGTCCTGGTCCTCCCGGCTGATCCGGTGCTCGCGGTTCAGGATCTCGGCACATCTCCCCATGTGGAGGTTCGAGTAGGGATCGACGAGGCCGTCCAGGAGGACGTGGTCGAAGACGGTGTCGTGGCCCAGGCGGTATCCGGTCCGCCCCTTGCGGAGCAGATAGGGCGCCTGGCTCATCGACTCCATGCCCCCCGCGACCACGATCTCGAACTCGCCGGTCGCCACCGACTGCGCGGCGAGCATTACGGCCTTGAGGCCGGAACCGCACATCTTGTTCACGGTGAGCGCCCCGGCCGAGGCAGGCAGCCCGGCGAAGAGACCCGCCTGACGCGCGGGCGCTTGCCCGATCCCGGCGGTGAGGACGTTGCCGAGGATCACCTGGTCGACGTCGCTCTTGTCGATGCCGCCGCGCGCCACGGCCTCGGCCACGGCGACGGCCCCGAGCCGCGGCGCCGGGAGCTCGGCGAGCGCGCCCAGGAAGCTGCCGACGGCCGTTCGCGCCGCGCCCGTGATCACCACGTCGCTCATCGACGGACCTGCCGATCGGATTGACCGGGTCGCACGCGGGAGTCGTGCACCAAGAACGGTACCTTGCGCGGGATGGGTGGAGTGCTACTGATTCCTAGCAGAGCAGAAAGGCACGGCGACCGCAAGCCGCCGCTCGGCTTTCGGATCCCTGGAGCGCTCCTGTCGGCCGCCGCTGGGCGGTCGACGGGCCGGCGAAGGGCGGCTCAGGCCTTCGCCAGCACCTGCTCGTAGCGCGCGAGCCGCTGCGCGTAGAGCGGGAAGCGATCGCAGAGCTTGCCCACCTCGCGCTTGACCTCGGCGAGCTCGGTCTCGTTGTCGACCGCGCGCAGGGCACGGGAGATGAGGCTCGCGATCTGCCGCATCTCCGCTTCCTTCATCCCGCGCGTGGTGAGGGCGGGCGTCCCGATCCTGATCCCGGAAGCGACCATGGGCGAGTTGGTGTCGAAGGGGATGGTGTTCTTGTTGACCGTGATCCCGGCCTTGTCGAGCGTCTTCTCGGCCACCTTGCCGGTGATGCCCTTGGCGAAGACGTCGACCAGGACCAGGTGGTTGTCGGTGCCGCCGCTCACCAGCCGCCAGCCCTCGCCCGCGAGCGCCGTGGCGAGCGCGGCGGCGTTCGCCAGGATCTGCTTCTGGTAGCTCTTGAACTCGGCCGACTGCGCCTCCTTCAGAGCGACGGCCTTGCCGGCGATCACGTGCATCAGCGGGCCGCCCTGCACACCCGGGAAGACGGCCTTGTCGAGGTCCTTGGCCCAGGCTTCCTTGCAGAGGATCATCCCGCCCCGCGGGCCGCGCAGCGTCTTGTGGGTGGTGGTGGTGACGAACTCGCAGTGCGGCACCGGGCTCGGATGCAGGCCCGTGGCGACCAGACCGGCGATGTGCGCGATGTCGGCCATCACCACGGCGCCGCAGAGATCGGCCGCGCGGCGCACCGCCTCGAAGTCGATCGTGCGCGGATACGCGGAGGCGCCCACCACGATCACCCGCGGCTCCTTCTCCTTGGCCAGCCGCTCGATCTCCGCGTAGTCGATCCGCTCGTCCTCCTTGCGGACGCCGTAGGCGGCGACCTCGAAGTACTTGCCGGAGAAGTTGAGCGGGTGGCCGTGGGTCAGGTGGCCGCCGTGCGAGAGGTTCATGCCCAGGATCGTGTCGCCCGGTTTGCACACGGCCATGTAGACGGAGGTATTGGCCTGGGCGCCCGAGTGGGGCTGCACGTTCGCGTGCTCGGCGCCGAAGATCTCCTTGGCGCGCGCGATCGCCAGGCTCTCGGCCACGTCCACGAACTCGCAGCCGCCATAGTAGCGCCGGCCCGGATAGCCCTCGGCATACTTGTTGGTGAGCACGGAACCCACCGCCTCGAGCACCGCCTCGGAGACGAAGTTCTCGGAGGCGATCATCTCGAGCTGGCGGCCCTGACGGGCGGTCTCGTTGCGGACCGCCTCGGCGACCTCGGGATCGACGCGGGCCAGGTGCTCCATGCTCACTTCACCTCGTTCCGGGCGGCGGGGTCGGCGTCGATCTCGATCAGGGCCACGCGGCGCGCGTGGCGGCCACCGTCGAAGCCGGTTTCGAGCCAGACCCCGAGGATGCCGAGCGCCAGCTCGTGGTCCAGGCTGCGCCCGCCCAGCGCCAGCACGTTCGCGTCGTTGTGGGCGCGAGAGAGGCGCGCCGTCTCGAGGTCGTAGGCGACCGCCGCGCGCACGCCCGCGTGGCGGTTGGCGGCCATGGAGACCCCGAGGCCGGTGCCGCAGATGACGACCCCGCGGGCGAAGCGGCCGCCCGCCACGGCCTCGGCCAGCTGGTGGGCGATCCTCGGATAGTCGACGAAGTGCTCGGACGACTCGGGTGCCGAGGTCCTCGACCTCGAGGCCCTTCTCCGCAGAGTCGGGTCTTCACCTTCTCTTTGAGAGTGAAGCCGGCATGGTCGGAACCGATGATGATCTTCTCGGGCATAGGACCTTTTTTGAGGACGCGAGACCTCTTGGGGGCACGCGTGACGCGCGTGAAGGGGTGAGTATACCAGGGCCGCCCGAGAGGGCCGAAGGCGCGCGAGGGTGGCCGCGCCGCGGACCTCCCTTCTCGGGTACGCTAGACCATGCCCTCGATCCGGAAGGATCCAACGCGTCCAGCAGGGCCCGCCCGGCCGGAATGATCCGACTTCCCCCAGCCGCGACGACGTCCGGCGCTACCGCGCGAACTGGCAGGGGGAGATCGACGGCGCGGCCCTCTATCGCGTGCTGGCCGAGGCAGAATCTCACCCGCAGATCGCCGACGTCTATCGGCGCCTCGCCGAGGCGGAGAAGCGCCACTCGCGCGTCTGGGAGGAGAGGCTGCGGGCGGCCGGGGCGGCGCTACCGAGCGGGCGGCCGGGCTGGAGGACGCGCACGCTCGGCTGGCTGGCGCGCCGCTTCGGCCCGCAGCTCGTGCTGCCGACGGTCAACGCCAACGAGCAGCGCGACAGCCGCAGCTACGACGGCCAGCCCGAGGCGACGGCCGAGGCGCTGCCGTCCGAGGAGCGCTCGCACGCGCGGCTGCTCCAGGCGATCGCCGGCGACAAGGGCCACGGGGTGCAGGGACCGATGCTCGCGCAGATCGAGGGGCGCCACCGCGCCCGGAGCGGCAACGCGCTGCGCGCGGCCGTGCTGGGGGCGAGCGACGGGCTGCTGTCGAACTTCAGCCTGGTGATGGGCGTCGCCGGCGCCTCGCTGTCGAGCCAGAGTGTCCTGATCACGGGCGTCGCGGGTCTGCTGGCGGGGGCCTTCTCGATGGCGCTCGGCGAGTGGATCTCGGTCCAGAGCTCGCGCGAGATGTACGAGCGGCAGATCGCGATCGAGCGCGAGGAACTGGAGACGGCACCCGAGGAAGAGGAGGAGGAGCTCGCCCTCATCTACGAGGCGAAGGGGATGTCGCCGGAGGAGGCCAGGAACGTCGCCCACCGCCTGATGGCCGACAAGGACACGGCGCTCGGCACGCTCACCCGCGAGGAGCTTTCGATCGACCCCGAGGAGCTCGGCGGCTCGCCCATGGAGGCCGCCCTGACCTCGTTCCTGCTCTTCGCCGCGGGGGCGCTCCTCCCGGTCCTGCCCTTCACCTTCCTGTCGGGCGCCGCCGCCACGGCGCTCAGCATCGGCCTCGGCACGCTCGGCCTCTTCGGTCTCGGTGCGGCCATCACGCTTTTCACCGGCCGGTCGGTGCTCGCCTCGGGCCTGCGCCAGACGGCCATCGGCCTCGCCGCCGCGGCCGTGACCTACGGCGTCGGTCGGTTGATCGGCGTCAGCCTGGGCGTATAGGGCCCCGGCCGCGCCGATCCCGTCCCGCGCGCTACGGGAGCGCCCCCAGGCGCGCGCCGGTTGCCAGCGCCTCGTTCCCGTAGAAGGTGCCCCGCCAGTAGATGCCGCCGCGGATCGCGCTCGCGCAGCCAGTCGGAGGCAGACGGCAGTCAACCACGGGCAGAGACTGCGATCTTTGGAATGGGCGGTGATCGCCGTCGGCCGCGGCGGAGTAAGGGCCCAAGCCGATCCGGCCCAGCCAGACGCAATCCCCTTGGCCTGTCAAGTGCTCGCGGGTTCGTGGCCACCACCCAGTTGTTCCGCCACAGACAGGTCGTATGTGACCCGTCTGTGACGGTCACGGGCTATTTCTCGACGTGCAGCGGCCAAGGCCCTCTAGCCTACCTGCACGAGGCCGCACCCCAGCAGCCCCAATAGCTGCACACGCCGCTGCAGTCCGGGGAACCCGCATAACCACAACTACCCTGGGCAGGTTGGGTAGTGCAGGTGTCGCTGAGGAGGTTGCCAAAACAGTCGTACGCTCTTCGTCGGAGTGTCCTGATGTAGTAGACCAGGGTGCAGTGTTCTATGTGGTCCCCATCTACCGCGCACTGGAACTTATGCACCGACCTACCGATCTCGTCATACAGGATGTAGGGTCTGGCCCCCGGTGGGCACGACTGGGCGATCGCCGGCCGTGCGCCCGCCAACGCTGCCAGAGCGAGGGCCACTGCAAGCAACAAGGGCGTCTTGGACACTTCACACCTCTTTCTGTCAATTGAGCTGGATTGGTTCGCCACGACACGGCAAAGGCTGCTAAACGACGCTACGCGTGCATGACTCGTGATCATCAGGCGGTCGACATCCAAATCGGCACATTCCCGGATCTGGCTACTTCACGTCGCTTGCGGTTCGCTCCTTTCCGCCACCGGCGCGCAGTAGTTCCTCCTCGATGACCTGGTCGAAGAACTCGAACGGGTAGGCTCCGTTGACAACGCGCCCATTCACGAACAGCGTCGGGGTGGAACTGACGCCGTACTCGTCGGCCAGCTCCTTGCTCTCCCGCCAAGACTGCTCCTGCCGCCCCGAATCCAGGCACTCTGCAAAGGCGGCGGTGTCGAGTCCGAGCTGTGCGGCGTAGCGCTTGAGGTCCGCTACCGCGAGCGCGTTCTGGTTGGCGAAGAGGGCGTCGTGCATCTCCCAGAACTTGTCATGCTCGCGTGCGCAGCTCGCGGCTTCGGCAGCTTTCGGGGCGTCTTTGTGGGACGGCAGGGGATAGTCCCGGTACACGAACCTCACCTGATCCCCGTACCTCGCGGAGATCCGCCTCAGCGTCGAGGCCATCTGCGCGCAGTAGGGGCACTGGAAATCGCTGTACTCGACGATGGTCACCGGCGCACCGCCCGATCCCTTGGCAACGCCGTCGCCCGCGGTCACGTCGATTCGAGGCGGCTCGAGGCCAATCCTGACGTGCGCCTTCGTTCGCAATGCCTTCACGTATTCGGCCCGTCGCTGAGCGATTCTGCGTGCGCGCATGCCGTCGGCGATCTGCTTGACCGCTTGCTCTTCGGTCTCGCCGACAAACGCATCCTTCGAGTTCTCGTACACGGCTCGGGCTTCTTGCTCCGCGACGGGCACGGTCTTCATGTCGATCTCCGTCTTGATGAGATCGTCGACAGTCACATTGCGCGCCGCGGCCTCGCGTTCGAGCAGAAGGCTGGCCAGGTGATCTTCGAGGATGCCTCGCTTCAATAGGTACTCCTCGGTACGCACACGTAACAGCTTGTTGCCGACGAGGGCGTCGAGCTCCGCCTGCGTGACCTGGACGCTGCCGTCGGCAACGAGTGGTGAAACGCTGTCCGGCTCTCCCGCAAAAACGAGAGCGGCCGAAGGGAGGGCGACGATACAAAGGATGAGCGGGAACCGTGACATAGACCAGTGGCTCTCGCGGCTAGCAGGAGGGACCGTGGCATCCGCCGTACGACTGGCAGATGCTGCTAACGCTACAAAAGACACACGATCCGCGGTCCCTGTAGACCTTCTGGGGACATGAGTTGTTTACATAGTTGCCGAAACAGTCGTAGTTGTCGCACCGGTAGGCGACCCAGAATGCGAACGAACAGTAGATGCCTCCGACGCAGGTACTGTCGATCCCTTGGCCGACCGGATTGGCAGTGTCGCAGAGGCTGTACGGGCGAGCGCCTGCTGGGCAGGACTGGGCGGTCGCGAGCTGCGATGCGGCCGAAAACGCCAGGGTCAGTAGGATCACAAGTAACGTATTCGTCCTATGCATGACGAGGCTCCTAGCGTATTGAGATGGCGGGTTCGCCGGGGTCGCATCAGGGCGCTATATGGGCATCCTGGTGTACGGGCGACTGTATACCGCGCCAGGTGGGGGCCAGTCAAGATGATTCAGGGCAAGTGTTCTCGGATGAGGCGACGGCGCGCCGACGCGGCCGCGCTCTGGAGAGGTGCCGCCGCTCGTAGAAGTGGCGTCCTCCACGGGATACCATTCCACGTGACCCCGCGGCGGCTGGTTCTCTTCCGGGCTGCACTGTTCGTCGCCCTGGCGGGCTGCGCGGCGCTGCTGGTGGACTTCACCCACGCGCTGCCGGTCTACTGCGAGATCGGCTCCGGCTGCTTCCGGCTGAGCCGCAGCTTCTACGGCTTTCCCCTCGGGAGGAGCTTGCCGCTGCCGCTCCTCGGCCTCCTGGGGTTCGGCGGGCTGCTGGGCGTCGGGCTGCTTCCCCGTTCTCGTCCCAAGCTGCTGCTGCTGCGCGGGGGCGCGCTCCTGGCCGGCCTCGCGGGCCTCGCGTTCCTGGCCCTCCAGGCTTTCGTGCTGCGGACGTTCTGCGGGTTCTGCACGCTCGTGGACCTGTGCGGCGTCGCCCTCGCGCTGCTGGTCTGGGTCGCGCCCGGCCTCGCGCGCGAGGCCGGGACCCAGGAGCCGGACCCGCTGCGTCGCTGGGCGTGGGTGAGCCTGGCGGCGCTCGGGATCGCCGGGCCTCTCGTCTGGCCCGCGGTGCGTCCGCCGGATCCCCTGCCCCCCGGCCTGCAGCAGCTCCAGGACCCCCACCAGCTGACCGTGATCGAGTTCACGGACTTCGAGTGCCCCGCCTGCCGGGCGCTGCAGCCGATCCTCGCCGGCGTGCTGAAGGAGCAGGGTGAGCAGGCGCGTCTCGTGCGCCTCCACTTCCCGATCCCGGCGCACCCGTTCGCCCGGGGGGCCGCGCGCGCGGTCCTGTGCGCGGAGCAGCAGGGTCACGGCGAGGCCCTTGCGGCTGTCCTCTTCGAGGCCACCGACCTGAGCGCCGTCGCGTGTCGCACGGCGGCG
Source organism: uncultured Acidobacteriota bacterium (assembly GCA_963732935.1). Taxonomy (GTDB): domain Bacteria; phylum Acidobacteriota; class Vicinamibacteria; order Fen-336; family Fen-336; genus DATBSL01. Next base: position 35,748 of record CAVTBK010000002.1, read on the forward strand.
CTCGCGCTCGGGGTCGACCGGACCCGTTTCGACGAGTGCGTGGGCGGCGACGCCGTCGAGACCACCTTGAAGGAGCACGAGGCGCTGCTGCGCTCGACACGCTTCCCGGTCGTGCCCACGACCTACGTGGGGCGCGAGCGCCTGATCGGTCGTGTCGACGCGGACAGGCTGCGCGCCGCTTTCGAGCGGGCGCGGGGCGGCGGCTACCAGGTCTCCGGCCGGTCCTTCGCGGGCGCCACCCTGCTCTGCGCCTGCGCCGTGCTGCTCGTGGGCCAGCGTCGCGCCCCTCTGCCCCAAGACAATCCGAAAGCAAGCTAGAGCGCGCTTGCTCGGGGACCTGGTCGAGGACCTCGAGCACATCGAGGCGGCCCACGAGGAGTCGGAGCGGAGCTGCAGAAGGAGCTGCGCGGGCTGCGGGAGGCGATCGGCGCGCCGGCCGGCCGGGCGCTGCGGCCCGCCGGCGACCTGGCGGCGCTCGTGGAGCGCCTGTCCGATCTGCCCGAAGGGGCCGTCGCCTTCTCGGATAACCCGGACCTGGCGCTCGCCTTGGAGTCGGCGCGGCTCGCCGGGCAGCAGGTCACGGCGGCGGCCCTGCGCAAGTGGCCGCAGCCGGAGCTGGACCTCGACTTCTCCTTGGGAAAGGACGTCCTGCGCTACTGGTTCCAGCCCTCGGTCGAGTCCCGCTCGCGCTGGCAGGTGGCCGCGGGCCTTCGCTGGAGCTTCCTCGACTGGGGGCGGGTCGGCCGCGAGGCGCAGGCGGCGGTCGACCGCCGTGACATCGCCGAGCGCCGCGCGAGCGAGCTGCGGGCGTCCCTCGAGGGCCGCTGGCAGGAGCTCGGGGAGCGGGCCGCTCTGCTCCGGAAGCGGCGGGCGCGTCTCGATCAGTGGGTGGAGCGACTCGAGGTCGTGCTGGCCGCGCAGGGTGCGGGCGAGCCGGGGCGGCTCGAGTCGATCAAGGATTTCGTGCGCCTGAACCGGAGGATCGTGGAGCTGAAGGTCCAGGCGCTGGAGACGCGATCGCAGCTTCTGGACCTCTCGCTCGAGGCACGGCGCCTGCTGGGCGGCCTCGAGCAGGAGCTGCCACGGGAGCCATGAGCGAAGCCTCTCGCGTCGTCTGGATGGCGGGCACCGGCTGGAGCATGCTTCCTGCGTTCCGCCCTCGTGACCTGCTCCGGCTGGAGCCGGTCACGCGCCCGCTGAGGGTAGGCGACGTGGTGGCCCTGCGGCGCGGCGGCGTCTGGGTGGTGCACCGGCTCGTCGCGGAGCGCGCCGACGGTCTCCTGGCGACGAAGGGCGACGCCATGGTGGAGATGGACATTCCCTTCCGTGCCGAGGAGGTGGGTGGCGTCGTCACCGCGCGCCGGCGCGGATCACGGGTCCGCGCGCTGTCGACCGATCCCGAGCGCGCGGCGCTCTCCCTCTCTCTGGGAACGCGCACGGCTCGAGCGCTCCCGTCCCGCCTGGCGCGCCTTCGCCGGCCTCTCTACCTCGCTCTCTTCGTCTCTGTGCTCGCCTGGCGCCGGCTCTGCGCGCTCGCCGGGCGCCGGCGCTCCGGACCGGCCGGCGGCGACTGAGGGTCGTCGCCGGCGGCCGGCGCCCGCAGACGCCCGGCCCACGCCCTCGCGATCCAGCAGGCCCCGCTCTTGGAGCCAGTCGTGGAGGAACCGCGCGAGCAGGTGGGTCAGGAGCGGGAAGGCCACCGACTCCGTGTGTAGGAGCCGTTCCGTTCTCCAGCATGACACCTGCGAGCACGACCTGCAGGTGGAGGCGGACGCCCTGCTGCTGGTAGCCCAGTAGCGCCTGGTCGGGCGCATGGCCGGGCACCCCGAAGTTCACCACCTCCAGGCGCGGGTCGAGCTCCTCGAGACGCCTCTCCCAGGTCTCCGGCTCTCGGTCGACCCAAGATACCATCGCGCTCTGCGACGGCGTCGAAGATGCCATCGACCCCTCCACGCTCGTTCAGCAACCGGATATCCTCAGAGACGTGGTGGAGCGGACGCTCGCGGTCGCGGCGGGGGTATTCGCGCTGAACGTCCCGTTCGGGTTCTGGCGGGCGGGCGTGCGGAAGCTCTCGCCGCCTTGGTTTCTCGCCGTCCACGCGCCGGTCCCGCTGGTGGTCCTCCTTCGCTGGGCTTCCGGGCTGGGGTTTCACTTGGCGACCTTCCCCGTCCTGGTGGGCGCCTTCTTCGCCGGACAGCTCGTGGGCGGCAAGGTGCGCGGGCTGCGACGGCCGAAGGGACCCGTGCAGTAGCGCCACGACGATCGCTTCGGCGGGGGATCTCAGCTCGCGGCCGCGGCCGGCTTCTCCTTCCGGAAGCGCAGCGTCTCGCCGTCGCCCGGCTCGACCACGACCGTGTCGCCCTCGCCGAAGCGGCCCGCCAGCACCTCGACCGCCAGCGGGTTCTCGATCATGCGCTGGATGGTGCGCTTGAGAGGTCGTGCGCCGAAGGCAGGATCGTAACCGCGCTCGGCCAGGATGGCCTTGGCCTCGGGTGTCACCTCGAGCTGGAGCTTCCGCTCGGCCAGGCGGCGGCGCAGGTCGGCGAGCTGGATCTCGACGATCTGGACGAGCTCGTCCTTGCCCAGCGACTTGAAGACCACCGTCTCGTCGACCCGGTTCAGGAACTCGGGCCGGAAGGTCCGGCGGAGCAGATCCAGGAGCTTCGTCTTGAGCCGCTCGTCGTCGTCACCGCGGAGTGACGACTCCTGGATGAGATCGGAGCCGACGTTGCTGGTCATGATCACGACCGTGTTGCGGAAGTCGACCGTGCGGCCCTTGCCGTCGGTGAGCCGCCCGTCGTCGAGGACCTGCAGCAGGGCGTTGAAGACGTCCGGGTGTGCCTTCTCGATCTCGTCGAACAGCACGACCGCGTAGGGCCGGCGGCGGACGGCCTCGGTGAGCTGCCCGCCCTCGTCGTAGCCGACGTAGCCCGGAGGCGCGCCGATCAGGCGCGCCACGGTGTGCTTCTCCATGTACTCGGACATGTCCAGCCGGACCATCGCTCGCTCGTCGTCGAACAGGAACTCGGCGAGCGCCCGCGCCAGCTCGGTCTTGCCGACGCCGGTCGGCCCCATGAACAGGAAGGAGCCGATCGGCCGGCGCGGGTCGCCGAGGCCGGCCCGCGAGCGGCGCACGGCGTTGGCAACCAGCAGCAGCGCCTCGTCCTGGCCGACGACACGCTCGCGCAGCCGGTCCTCGACGTGCAGCAGCTTCTGCATCTCGCCCTCGAGCAGGCGCGAGACCGGGATGCCGGTCCACTTCGCCACCACCTCGGCCACGTCCTCGGCGTCGACCTCCTCCTTGAGCATGCGCCGCGTCGACTGGAGCTGGTTGAGCGCGTCGTTCTCGGCCTGGAGCTGCTTCTCGAGGCCGGGCAGGGTGCCGTAGCGCAGCTCGGCCGCCTGGCCCAGGTCGCCCTTGCGGGTCGCCTCGTCGATCTGGAAACGCGCCTGCTCGATCTGCTCCTTGCTAGCGCGGATCTGGCCGATCGCCGCCTTCTCGCGCTGCCAGTGGGCCTTCATCCCGGAGGACTGCTCGCGCAGGTCGGCGATCTCCTTCTCCACCTTGGCCAGCCGCTCCTTGGAGGGCTTGTCCTTCTCCTTCTTGAGCGCCTCCCTCTCGATCTCGAGCTGGACGATCCGCCGCTCGACCGTGTCGATCTCGATCGGCAGCGAGTCGATCTCGATGCGCAGGCGCGAGGCGGCCTCGTCGACGAGGTCGATCGCCTTGTCGGGCAGGAAGCGGTCGGCGATGTAGCGGTGCGAGAGCGTCGCCGCGGCGACCAGCGCCGAGTCCTGGATGCGCACGCCGTGGTGCACCTCGTAGCGCTCCTTCAGCCCGCGCAGGATCCCGATCGTCTCCTCGACGCTCGGCTCGTCCACGTAGACCGGCTGGAAGCGCCGCGCCAGGGCGGCGTCCTTCTCGATGTGCTTCTGGTACTCGTTGAGCGTGGTCGCACCCACGCAGCGCAGCTCGCCGCGCGCGAGCATGGGCTTCAGCATGTTGGAGGCGTCCATCGAGCCCTCGGCGGCACCGGCGCCCACGACCGTGTGCAGCTCGTCGATGAAGAGAACCACCTCACCCTGCGCCTCGGTGACCTCCTTGAGCACGGCCTTCAGGCGGTCCTCGAACTCGCCGCGGTACTTGGCCCCGGCGATGAGCGCCCCGAGGTCGAGCGCGATCACGCGCTTGTTCTTGAGCGATTCGGGCACGTCGCCCTTGACGATGCGCTGAGCCAGCCCCTCGACGATCGCGGTCTTGCCGACGCCCGGCTCACCGATCAGCACCGGGTTGTTCTTGGTGCGGCGCGACAGCACCTGGATCACGCGGCGCACCTCGTCGTCGCGGCCGATCACGGGATCGAGCTTGCCCTTGCGGGCGGCTTCGGTGAGGTCGCGCCCGTAGCGCTCCAGGGCCTGGTAGCGGTCCTCGGCGTTGCGGTCGTCGACGGTCTGGTTGCCGCGGATGTCCTTGAGCACGCGCAGCAGCGCGTCACGGCTCACCCCCGCGCGGCGCAGCGCCTCGGCCGAGGGCGTCTTCGAGTCGACGAGGGCGAGCAGCAGGTGCTCGGTCGACACGTACTGGTCCTTGAGGGCCTCGGCCTCGCGCATCGCCTGCTTGAGCACGCCGTCGAGCTTGGGGGAGATGCCGGTGGCCGCGCCGCGCGCCTGCGGCAGTGCGCTCAGCTCACGGTCGACCTCGGCCTGGACGGCCCCGGCGTTCGCGCCCAGCTTCCCGAGCGCCGAGGGCACGACCCCGCCCTCCTGCCCCAGAAGGGCCTTGAGCAGGTGCTCGGTCGTCACCTCCGGCCGGTCGCCCTTCTCGGCATCGGTCTGGGCGGCCAGGATGGCCTCCTGGGCCTTCACCGTGAACTGGTCGAGTCGCATGTCTCCTCCGTCCAGCCAATCTAGTGTATTAGCGGTGCCGTGTCAAGTGATATGAGTGTGAAAGACTAAGAGTAACCGGCGAATACTCGGCGACACAGTCACTTCCGACGGAAGCGTGCGATGGGATGGGCTGCTCTTCCGCAGCCGGACGCCACTCGGCGGCAGGGATCAGCGAAAGAAGACGAGGGTCACCAGCAGGAACACTGGCAGCAGGACCGCCGCGCTGTAGAGCATGTAGCCGCCGAAGCTCGGCATCCGAACGCCCCGCGCGACGGCGATCGAGCGGACCATGAAGTTGGGCCCGTTCCCGATGTAGGTGTTCGCCCCCATGAAGACTGCCCCCAGGCTGATCGCCACCAGGATCGGCTGCGGCACGCCCACGACGTCGCCCTTGAGGCCGAGGCCTTGCCCGAGCGCCAGGAAGGTAAGGTAGGTTGGGGCGTTGTCGAGGAAGGACGACAGCGTCCCGGTCGCCCAGAAGAAGTGCCACGGGGCGCGCACGCCCAGCTCCGCCCCACGCGCCCGCAACAGGTCGAGCGCGGGCACCATGGTCAGGAAGATCCCGACGAAGAGCGCCGCCACCTCGAGGATCGGGTGGAACGTGAAGTGGTTGGCCTTGCGCAGAGCGGGGTCGGTCCGCCGGTAGGCGACGAACGCGAGCAGGAGGATCGCGATCTCGCGCCAGGGGGCGTCGAGCAGCGCCACGGCGATCAGCACGCCGCCCAGCAGCGCCAGGTTCTCCTTCCCCGCCAGACGCAGCGGTCGCACCTCGTAGAAGTCGCGTCGCAGGTCCCGCTTCGCCTCGCGGGCGTGGGCGCGGCGGTCCCAGACCACGTAGATCGCGAGCAGCAGGGCCACCGTGAAGAGCCAGGGCACGAAGAGCCGCAGCGTCCACAGGAAGGGGACGCCCTGCAGGTAGCCGAGGAAGAGCGGGGGATCCCCGAGCGGGGTGAGGCAGCCGCCCACGTTCGCGACCAGGAAGATGAAGAAGACGACCGTGTGCACGACGTGCTTGCGCTCGCTGTTGGTCTGCAGGAGCGGCCGGATCAGCAGCATCGAGGCGCCGGTCGTACCGATGAAGGAGGCGAGCAGCGCTCCTGTCCCGAGGAAGAGAGCGTTCGTGCGGGGGGTCGCCTCGAGGTCCCCCTCCAGCAGGATGCCCCCCGAGATCACGAACAGGCCCGCCAGCAACACGATGAACGAGACGTAGTCGGCCGCCACCTCGAGCAGCGCCTCGGGGTGGACGCGCAGGTACAGGACCAGGACCGGGCAGCCGAGCAGCGAGGGCCACGACGAGCTTCCGCAGGTTCGACTCCCAGAAGTGCGGCGCGAGAAGGGGCAGCACCGCGATCGCGAGCAGCATCGCGGCGAAGGGCAGCGCCCAGGCCAGCGAGGGGACGAAGGCTTCGTGATGCACAGAGGCGCGAGTCTAGCATCACGCTGCCCCTCCGGCAGTTCCCGCCCGTCGCCGGGAAGCGTGCTGGAGCTCCAGCCCTTCGCCCGTCGTGCCAAGACCGCCAAGCAGGTCGCCTCCCGGCAGGTCGACGGCCGGGCTCTTCGCGAGGCGCGAGCTAGAATGGCCCTTCAGCAACGCGGGGACTGGGCAGGTGGCGCGGGCCAGGCCACCCACGGGGAGGCGGATGGCACACTACGACGTCGTCGTCCTCGGCTGCGGCCCCGCCGGCGAGCGCGCCTCCATCCAGGCAGCGCGTGCCCACCGCAAGGTGGCGGTCGTCGAGAGGGCCAAGGTGGTGGGCGGCAACCGCGTGCTCTGGGGCACGATCCCGTCGAAGACGCTGCGCGAGAGCGCCGTCTTCTTCAGGGCCTTGCAGACGCTGCGCCTGCACGGTATCCGATACCAGGTCTCGCCCGAGGTGACGGTTGCCGACTTCATGCAGCGCGAGCGCGTGGTGGTCGAGCGCGAGCTGGAGCTGATCAACCGGTCCCTGGGCCGCTACGCGGTCGAGATCGTGACCGGCCACGCGCGTTTCACCGGGCCGAACGCCGTCTCGGTGACCCCGCCGGGAGAAGGGCCGGGGCTCAGCCTGACGGCCGACGTCTTCGTGATCGCCACCGGCTCGCGCCCGAACCGGCCCCAGGACGTGCCGTTCGACGGCGAGACGGTCTTCGACAGCGAGACGATCCTGCAGCTGCCGCGGATGCCGCGCAGCATGACCGTGCTCGGCGCCGGCGTCGTCGGCATCGAGTACGCGAGCATCTTCGCGGCGCTCGGGATCGCCGTGACGCTCCTCGACACTCGCGAGCGCCTGCTGCCCTACCTCGACCGCGAGCTGGTGAGCGTCCTGGAGGCGCAGCTCCGGCTCCTGGGCGTGACACCGCTCCACGGCGAGCGTCACGCGAGAATCGCCCGCGTCGACGGCGCGCCACCGCGGGTGTGCTGCGAGACGCAGAGCGGGCGCCGTCTCGAGTCGGACGTGCTGCTCTACTGCGTGGGCCGCGACGGCAACACCAACGAGATCGGCCTCGAGACGCTCGGCGTCACGCCCGGGCGCTACGGTCTCCTCGAGGTCAACGAGCACTACCAGACCAGGCATCCCCACATCTACGCGGTCGGGGACGTGATCGGCTTTCCGGCGCTCGCCAGCACCTCGATGGAGCAGGGCCGGCAGGCGATCCGCCACGCCTTCGCCATCCCGGGTCCGAAGGGCCGCACCGAGGTGCTGCCCTTCGCGGTCTACGCCATCCCGGAGCTGGCCTACGTCGGCGCGACGGAAGAGTCGCTGCGCGATCGGCGGGCGGACTACGTGGTAGGGCGCGCCGAATACGACAAGAACCCGCGCGGCCAGATCACCGGCGACACCGGCGGGATCATGAAGCTCCTCTTCGAGCGCCCCTCGCTGAGGCTGGTGGGCGCACACATCGTGGGCGGCGCGGCGAGCGAGATCATCCACGTCGCCGAGGCCTTCCTGCACCACGCTGCCACCGCCAACGACATCGCCGAGCTGCTCTACAACTACCCGACCCTCTCGGACATGTACCGCCACGCGGCGCTCGTGGCCCTCGCCGAGAACGCCCGGCGTGAATAGATCCGGGCCCCGCCTTGCGCTCAGGCGAGCCGGCGCAGCACGAAGCACTTGAGGTACGCGGTCTCGGGCACCCCGAGCACGATCGGGTGGTCGCGAGCCTGACGGCGCTTCTCGACCACCGTCACCGTAGCCCCCGCGTCGACCGCGGCCGCGGCCAGGATCGCCTCGAAGTCGTCCTCGTGAACGTGGTAGGAGCAGGAGCAGGTCACCAGACACCCGCCCTCGCGGAGCAGCCTGAGCGCCCTCAGGTTGATCTCCTTGTAGCCGCGCACGGCTTTCTCGACCGCGTCGCGGCTCTTGGCGAAGGCCGGGGGATCGAGGATCACGGTCTCGAAGCGCTCGCCGGCGTCGTCGAGCGCGCGCAGGAGGTCGAACACGTTGGCGTCGCGGGTGCGCAGGTTGGCGAGACCGTTCCGCGCCGCGTTGGCGGCGACGCGCGCGAGCGCGTCGGCCGAGAGGTCGACGGCCGTCACCTCCTCGCAGACTCCGGCGATCTGCAGGGCGAAGCCCCCGTCGTAGCTGAAGCAGTCGAGCCCTCGGCCGCGCGCGTACCGCCGCGCGGCGAGATGGTTCTCGCGCTGGTCCAGGAAGAGCCCCGTCTTCTGCCCCCGCAGCAGGTCGACCCCGAGACGAACACCGCCCTCGCTCACCTCGACCGTCTCGGGCACCTCGCCGTGCAGGACCGAGACGACCGGCTCGAGGCCCTCGAGCTTCCGCACCCGCGGGTCGTTCCGCTCGACGACGCCCCGCGGCGCGAGCAGTTCGACGAGGGCCACCACGATCTCCGGCTTCGCGCGCTCGGTGGCCTGCGAAAGGGTCTGGATTGCGAGGTAATCGCCGTAGCGGTCGACCACCAGTGACGGCAGCCCGTCTCCCTCGCCGTGTACGATGCGATAGGCCGTGGCCCCCTCCGCCACCGTCGCCCTCCAGGCGAGCGCCCGCTCGATCCGCGCGCGCCAGAAGTCCTCGCGCAGTGCTTCGCCGCGCTCGATCATCCGCAGCCGGATCTCCGAACGCGACGACCAGAAGGCGAAGCCGAGTGGGGCGCCGCGGGTGCTCGCCACCCGCACGATCGCGCCGGGGCTCGCCCCTCCGTCCTCCCGCACGTCGGAGCGGAAGACCCACGGGTGGCCGGCGGCGATGCGCGCCTCGCCCTTGCGGCTGACCACGACCGGCCCCTCGATCTGCACGCGCTCGCCTCCCCGCGCGCGCCCGAGACCCGAGCGCGACCGCCGTCCAGCATACACTCGCGCCCGGGCCCGGCCAGCGGCCCCTCCGGGTCCAACCCGGCCTGTCAGACGTGGCCTTGAGAACACCCGCCTGGGCGTGGCAGACTGCCCGGCCGTCTATCGGGCGGCCCGCCCCCGGGGGCGGCCCACCCACGGAGCAGAAATGACGATTCCTGCCTTCCACGGCATACCCACCCTGGTCGGGAGCTTCCCGCACCGGGACGCCGAGGCGCTGGTCGCGACCATCCTGCGCCGGTTGGGGACGCTGCCTGCCTGGCCGCAGCTGCCGGCGCGCGACTTCCGCGAGAGCATGTACGTCCAGTACGCGGAGGGCCTACCCGGGGCGGTGATCGACCGCGACAAGGAGCGGATCTTCTTCCACGCGGACGAGGCCTTCGCCGAGGCGCTCGAGGGCTTCTACCAGGCCGTGGTGGAGCTGGACCTGGAGCGCTTCGCGATCGGCCGCGACAACGCAAACGGGCTGCACGTCTTCCTGGACGCCATCCGTTCGCTCCCTGCCCGGCCGGCCTGGATCAAGGGACAGGTCACAGGCCCCTTCAGTTTCGCCATGACCGTGACCGACGAGGGCAAGCGCTCCCTCGCCTACACCCCCGAGCTGTACGAGGTCGCGGTACAGGGCATGACCATGAAGGCACGCTGGATGGCCCGCACCCTGCGCGGCGCCGCGGCCGGGGCTCTGGTCGTGCTGGACGAACCCTACCTCTGCTCCTTCGGCTCCGCTTTCGTCAACGTGTCGCGCGAGGAGGTGGTGGCCGCCCTGGATGGCGCGGCGGAGGCGGTCCACGCGGAGGGGGCCCTGTGCGGCCTGCACTGCTGCGGCAACACCGACTGGTCGCTGGTGCTCGGGACCGGCGTCGACGTCGTGAGTTTCGACGCTCACGAGTACTTCCAGGGGCTCTCCCTCTACCCCGCTGAGCTGGCCGCCTTCCTCGAACGCGGCGGGATCCTCAGCTGGGGCATCGTGCCAGCTTCGGCGGAGGCCGCCGAGCTCGGGGCCGCGGCGCTCCTCGCCGAGCTGGACGCGCATCTGGCCGAGCTAATGCGCAAGGGCCTGAGCCGCGAGCGCCTCGTGCGCCAGTGCCTGCTCACACCCTCTTGCGGGATGGGGAGCCGGACGGTGGCGGAGGCGGATCGGGTGCTGGACGTCCTGGTGGAGCTGGCCGAGCTGTGGCAGCGGCGCGTCCAGGGCGGCTAGTCCTTCGGCAGGATCGCGGTCCTACGCCTCCGGGCTCGGGTAGCGGAAGAGCGGGTTCGCCTGAAGGCCCTTCACCTTCATCGCCTCGGCCTCGGCCGGGGAGAGGGGCTCGAACCTCTGGGCCGCCGCGAGGGTCATGCGGAAGATCCCGTCGTCGCCGGGCGGGACCGCCGCCGTGACCGGATGCGAGAGCGTGAAGCGCAGCGCAGCGCTCACCTCCTCGGGCGTGTCGAAGGGCTCGTACCAGCACTTGGCGTAGCGCTTCTCTGCTCCTTCCGGCCACGGCTGCTTGCAGACCGACTTCAGGCACAGGATGCCCATCCCCTTCTCGTGCGCCTTGGCGAGCACCTGCGGGCCGAAGTGGCCCGCGTTCCAGGTCCCGTAGTTGACCGGGAACAGGATGGTGTCGAACGCATAGCCGTCCATGAGCGCCAGGGCCGCCTCGACCGAGTGCGCCGAGAAGCCGAGGAAGCGGACCTTCCCGGCCTTCTTGGCGGCCTCGAAGGCCTCCATCGCCCCGCCGGGCCCGAGGATCGTCTCGACGTCGGCCTTCTTGGTGACGGCGTGGTGCTGGTAGAGGTCGAAGTGGTCGGTGCGCAGCTTGGCGAGCGAGCTCTCGAGCTCCTTGGTGGCCGCCTCGCGGGTGCGCCCCTGGGTCTTGCACGCGAGGAAGACGCCCTCGCGGTACGGCTCGAGCACGGGTCCGAGCACGTCCTCGGCGTTGCCGTAGCTCGGGGCCACGTCGAAGTAGTTCACCCCGGCGTCGATCGCCGCGCGCACGCTCGCGGTCGCCTGCTCGCTGGTGGCGTTCATCACCACGACGCCACCGAGACCCACGATCGACAGCTTCTCGCCCGTCCTGCCGAGCGCGCGCCGCTCGAGGACACCCGGCCGCTTCTCCCGCTCGACTCCTGCCAGCCCGGAAGGGAACGCCGAGAGCGCCGCGACGCCCGCCGCGCCCGTGACAAAGTCACGCCTGTTCATGCGAGGCCTCCAGGAGGAGATTCTGGCCTTCCCGGCGAGGCCCTGACAAGCTCGGCCGAAATGGAGACAGGGCGGGACGCCGTTCAGGCGGGCGGCGCGGCCAAGGTGGAGCGGGTCGGGGTCACCTCGCGTCCCGTCGACCACCGAGGCTGCTTGGGTAAGTGACTCTAAAGACATTGTTTGCGAGACTCCAGGGATGACTTGGCGAAGCGCAGGTGCCGCCGGGCGGGCGCTTCCCCCTTTCCGGTGTCTTCCGGTACGGACTTTGCTGTCCATCAGGGCATGGACCACCCGACGCTGGACCGGCACCGTTGCATGGACCCCCGCTGCGGGCGCGCTTTCGCGGTGGTCTACTCGCATTCCTCGACCGCGTCGCCCATCTGGCTGGCCTTGGCCTGCCCGCACTGCGGGACGCAGCACTCGCTCATGATCGCCACCAGCGCCCTGCACGAGGACGAAGCCGCCTTCGTGGTGCCGCTCGGCGGCGGCCGGGCGCACGATCTCGCGGCCTGACGCGCGCGGCCCCGGGAGCCGCGGGTCGGGTGCTAACATGCCGCCTCCCATGGCGCTCACGCTCGTGGTGCTGGCGGCAGGCATCGGCAGCCGATACGGCGGGCCGAAGCAGATCGACCGGGTCGGTCCGCGCGGCGAGACGCTCCTCGACTATGCCGCGTACGACGCGAGCCGCGCCGGCTTCGACCGGGTCGTGCTGGTGGTGCGCGAGGGAATGGAGGACGAGGTCCGCGAGGCGGTGGGCGATCGGATCGCGCGGCGGATGCCCGTCTCCTATGTGGCGCAGGACCAGGCGCTCCCTTCGGGATTCCTCGCTCCTCCCGGACGCTCGAAGCCCTGGGGCACGGGACACGCGACGCTCGCCGCAGCCCGTGTCGTCGACGCTCCCTTCGCCGTCGTCAACGCGGACGATTTCTACGGCTCCGGTTCCTACCGCCTGCTCGCCGAGTTCCTGCGAACGGCCCCGACGGGCCCGACGCTCGAGTTCGCCCTGGTCGGCTTCCCCCTGGCGGTGACGCTCAGCCCGGACGGGCCGGTCAGCCGCGGCGTCTGCAGCGTGGACGCGACCTCGCACCTGCTTGAGATCCGCGAGGTCCTCGGAATCGAGCGGCTGGGCGAGGATGCCCGCTGGCTCGACGAGGCCGGCAGCTGGCGGAAGCTGCCGGGAAAGACGCCGGTCTCGCTCAACTTCTGGGGCTTCACGCCGGCGTTCGCGCCCGCGCTCGAGGCCGGCTTCGCGCGCTTCCTGGAGAGGAACGGGACGAGCACGACGGCCGAGTACTTCCTGCCCTCGGCCGTCCAGGATCTGATCGCGTCCGGGTCGGCCCGCGTGCGGGTGCTCGCGGGCGGCGGTCCCTGGGGCGGCCTCACCTACCCGGGCGACCGTCCCCGCCTCGCGGCCCTGCTCGCCTCCCTCGCCACTCGCGGTGAGTACCCGGCCCAGTTGGATGCCGGGGATCGCGGCCACGGCAGGCAGAGCGCTGAAAATCGTTAGAACATAGTCATTTAGCGCGCACGCAGCATCGAGGGTGCGCGGCGATCACACGCGTGAGGGGCCTCACTGCATCCGCCCTCGTCTGCCCCCACACTCCCTCCAACCGGGTGAGCACGCCCGGGACGACCTCCTGCTCAGAGCAAACCCGGGGCGACCCGGGGACGCAGAGCCACGGGGCCCTTCCCCTCGAGGGCCAGCCGAGCCGCCAGGAGCCCAGAGAGATATGGGCCGGCGGCTCTCAGGACCGTGCGGCCCTCTGGAAGGAGGCCAGTTCCATGTGTCGCACGAGATTCGCGAGTCTTTCTCTCGCCGGGCTTTGCCTGGCGCTCCTAACCGCGGGCTGCGGAGGGTCGGCCGACGTCACCGGTAGCGGAGCCGATCCCGGGCCGGTGGCCGCGCTGCCTGCCTCGGGCAACGCCACGCTGCAGGGCAGCCTCGTCGACGGGCGGGCGGGCCTGCGCGTCGACGTCCTCGGCACGTCGTTCACGACGCGGACCGATGACGAGGGGCAATTCGCCCTGAACGGTCTGCCGGCGGGGACGGTCACGCTGCACTTCCAGGGCTCCGGGGTGAACGCCCAGCTGGCGGTCCCGGGTGTCCAGGACAACAAGGTCACCACGATCAAGGTCGAGGTCCAGGGATCGTCGGCGCGGCTGCCCACGGCCCCCACCTGCACCCCGACGGCCGAAACCTTCTTCACGGGCGCGATCGAGTCGATCCAGGGCAAGACGTTCGTCGTGGCCGGCCGCACGGTCGACGTCAGCCAGGTGAAGAAGGTCTGGCGCGGCCCCCAGCGCATGTCGCTCGACGACCTGCAGGTGGGCGAGAAGATCAAGGTCTGGGGCACCCTCCGCTCGGACGGCGTCGTGATCGCCGACGAGATCGCCCTCATGGCGGGCAAGCCCGGCGAAGACGGGACCTCATGGGCCGCCTTCACCGGCGTCATCGAAGCCATCTCGGGAACCGCGGTCCGTCAGAGCTGCGTCTACCCGACGCTCGTCGTGAGCGGGCAGAAGGTGGTGACCGGCGAGGGCACGTCGTTCGTCCGGGGCGACGGCTCGACCTACGACGCCGCGATACTGAGGGTCGGCAACAAGGTCTACGTGGAGGGATGGAAGAGGTCGGACGGCGTCGTGTACGCGAAGCTCGTGCGTCTCTGACGATACGCCGGTCGTCCCGAAGGGCCCGCTCCCGCGAGGGCGCGGGCCCTTCGTTTGGGAGCGGCAGCCGGTATACTCGGGCCCACCGCCCGGGAGGCTGCGCTCGATGCAGAGGCTCGCGTCGTATCTCGTCTGGACGGCCGTCGCGCTGCTGGGTGCCGGCGGGCTCGCCGCCATCGCCCTCTCGCGCGGCGAGCCGGTCAACGGGGTCTTCTTCGTCCTGGCGGCGGGAGGGACCTACCTGGTCGCCTATCGCTTCTACTCGGCCTTCATCGCCGCCAAGGTGCTCGCGCTCGACGCCACGCGCGCGACCCCGGCGGAGCGCCTCGACGACGGGCGCGACTTCGTCCCCACCAACCGCTGGATCGTGCTCGGCCACCACTTCGCGGCGATCGCGGGACCGGGGCCGCTGGTCGGCCCCACCCTTGCGGCGCAGTTCGGCTACCTGCCGGGCACCCTCTGGCTGGTGGTGGGTGCCGTGCTGGGCGGCTGCGTACAGGACTTCGTGATCCTGCTCTTCTCGCTGCGCCGCGACGGCAAGTCGCTCGGCCAGATGGCGCGCGAGGAGGTGAGCCCGCGCGGGGGCATGATCGCCATGGCCTCGGTGCTGGCGATCATGGTGATCCTGCTCGCGGCCGTGGCGCTGGTCGTGGTCAACGCGCTCAAGCAGTCGCCCTGGGGGGCCTTCACCCTGGCCGCCACCATCCCGATCGCGATGCTGATGGGCCTCTATCTGCGCTTCTGGCGGCCCGGCCGCGTGCTGGAGGCGTCCCTGATCGGCATCGCGCTCGTGGTGGCGGCGCTCGTCGGTGGCCAGTGGGTCGCGCAGTCGCCCGAGTGGGCGCCCCTCTTCACCCTCAGTGGACCGGCGCTCGCGATCGCCGTGATCGTCTACGGCTTCGCCGCCTCGGCCCTGCCGGTCTGGCTGCTGCTCGCGCCTCGCGACTACCTCTCGGCCTTCATCAAGGTGAGCGTCGTGCTGGCGCTGGCAGCGGGGATCCTGCTGGTGCGGCCCACCATCCAGATGCCGGCTCTCACGCGTTTCGTGGACGGCAGCGGGCCGGTCTTCGCCGGCACCATCTTCCCCTTCTGCTTCATCACCATCGCCTGCGGGGCGGTCTCCGGCTTCCACGCGCTGATCGCCTCGGGTACGACGCCCCGGCTGCTGATGCGCGAGACCGACGCCCGCCTGGTCGGCTACGGCTCCATGCTGATGGAGTCCTTCGTCGGCGTCATGGCGATGGTGGCGGCCTGCGCGCTCGCCCCGGGCGTGTACTTCGCGGTGAACGCGCCGGCCGGCATCGTCGGCGAGGCCGCGCAGGCGGCGGCGACGATCTCGGGCTGGGGCTTCCCCGTCGACGCGGGCTCCATGGCCGCGCTCGCCAGGAGCGTCGGCGAGGAGACCCTCTGGAACCGGACCGGCGGCGCCCCTTCTCTCGCCCTCGGCATGGCGCACATCTTCAGCGGCACCATCGGCGGCCCGCGCCTGCTCGGGATCTGGTACCACTTCGCGATCATGTTCGAGGCGCTCTTCATCCTGACCGTGCTCGACGCGGGCACGCGGGTGGGCCGCTTCATGGTCCAGGAGATCCTGGGCCACGTGTGGAGGCCGCTCGGACGACAGGGGTCCTGGCCGGT
Source organism: uncultured Acidobacteriota bacterium (assembly GCA_963732935.1). Taxonomy (GTDB): domain Bacteria; phylum Acidobacteriota; class Vicinamibacteria; order Fen-336; family Fen-336; genus DATBSL01. The sequence continues at coordinate 51,416 of CAVTBK010000002.1, forward strand.
GACGCTCCTCACCAGCGGGACGATCGTGGCGGCCTGGGGCTACTTCCTCCACCGCGGCGTCCTCGACCCGCTCGGGGGCATCAACACCCTCTGGCCCCTCTTCGGCATCTCCAATCAGATCCTGGCCTCCGTGGCGCTCGTCGTCGCCTCGACGATCGTGATCAGGATGGGGCGGCGCCGCTATCTGTGGGTGACGCTGATACCGACCGTGTGGCTGGTGGCCGTCACCCTCACCGCCAGCTGGCAGAAGGCCTTCCACCCCGACCCGCGGATCGGCTTCCTCGCCCAGGCGCAGAAGCTCGAGCAGAAGATCGAGTCGGGCGTCGTGCCGCCGGCCAGGGTGGCCGAGACGCGCCGGGTCGCTTTCAACAACCGCCTGGACGCCGGGGTGACGCTGCTCTTCGCGGGGCTGATCGTGCTTCTGATCGCCGAGGCGGGCTACGAGTGGTTCCGCCTTCTGAGCGGCCGGGCGCCGGCGGTCGTGCACGAGGCCCCGTACGTCCGCACCCGCTGGGGCGACGCCGGAGAGCCCTCGGCGACGGAGGCCGGGCCGTGAGCACGCGAGACCGTCGGCCCGCGCGACGCCTGCGCCGGATCCTGGCGACGCTCTGGCGTTCGCTCCGTTCCTGGAGCGGTGACGCCGCCTACGAGACCTACCTCGCGCGCGCCCGGCAGGGCCCGCATCTCAGCGCGAAGGCCTTCTACCTGGATTCCCTGCGACGTCGCTACCGCCAGCCGAACCGCTGCTGCTGAGCCGTCGCGGCGGATGCCGGACCTTTGCGGGCGGGCTCGTCCCCGTCTCCCGCCTCAGGCCCGGTGCGGCGCCGCCCCAGGGTCTCCCAGCAGGGTGACGCTGTGGCTCTTGACCGCCAGCCAGACCTGCTGGCCCTCGCTGATCCCGAGGGCCTGGACGGCGGCCGGCGTGATCCTCGCCAGCACTTCGGCATTGACACCGAGCTGGCAGCGCAGCGTCACGTCGACGCCGGTCCGCACGACCGACAGGACCCGCGCCTGGTAGGCGTTGCGCGCCGACAGATGGGCGACCGGGGCGGAGGCCACCAGCACGTCCTCGGCGCGAAAGGCGACCGTCAGGCGGGAGCCGACCGGCTGCCCCGGCGCCAGGGTCACGGCCACGTCGAGCCCGCCGTCCGTGCGCACGCGCGAGACGCCCCCGACCAGGTCGTGCGCCACGACGCGCCCGGGCAGGAGGTTTTCGAGGCCCGAGACCGCTTCGGCCACGAAGGCCGGCGAGTGGAGCAGCTCTCTCGGGTCGCCCTCCGCCTCCACGCGTCCGCTCCGAAGCAGGAGCAGGTGGGAGGCGGCCGCGAGCGCCTCGCCGGCACTGTGGGTGACATAGAGGCAGGGGAGCGACCAGGCCTCGCGCACGCGTAGGAGCCAGGGCAGCACACGCTCGCGCAGGCCGGGGTCCAGCGACGCGAGCGGCTCGTCGAGCAGCAGCAGGCGCGGACGAGACGCCAGGGCGCGGGCGAGCGCGACGCGTTGCCTCTCGCCGCCGGACAGGGTGCGGGGCCGGCGTCGCAGCAGCGGGCCAAGCTCCAGCGTGTCGAGGGCCGCCTCCACCGCCGCCGCGTCCGCGTGGGCCCCGAAGCGGACGTTGTCGATCACGCTCAGGTGCGGGAAGAGGGCCCCGTCCTGCGGCACGTAGCCGACCCGGCGCCGCTCGGGGGGCAGCGTCACCCCGGCGGCCGTGTCGAGCACCACGGTTCCTTCGAGAACGATCCTGCCGCGGGCCTCCCGGCGAAGGCCGGCGATCGTCTCCAGCAGCGATGTCTTGCCCGCCCCCGAAGGTCCCATCACCGCCGTCAGCCCGCCCGCCAGGACCGTCCGCACGTTCAGCACGAAGCGGGCCAGTGGCAGCTCGAGCTCCAGCTCGATCCCCGGCGCGCTCATCGCGGCTCCGGGGTCCGTCGGCGGGCGATCCAGTCGGCCGTCCACAGCGCCGCGAAGGCGAGCACCACGGTCCAGCCCGCGAGAGCGAAGGCCCGCTCGTCGTGTCCGGTCTGCACCTGCTGGAAGATCGCGAGCGCCAGCGTCTGCGTCCGCCCCGGGATGTTGCCCGCGATCATGATGGTGGCGCCGAACTCGCCGAGCGCGCGCGAAAACGCAAGCACGGCCCCCGCCAGGACGCCCCGCCAGGCGAGCGGCAGCGACACCCGGAAGAAGGCGGCGAAGGGACCGCAGCCGAGCGTCCGCGCCAGGCCGACCAGGCGAGGGTCGACCTCTTCGAAAGCGGTACGAGCCGAGCGCACCAGCAGCGGGAAGGACATGACGCCGCTCGCCAGCACGACCGCTTTCCAGGTGAAGACGACCTCGATTCCGTGCTGCGCCAGCCAGGAGCCGACCGCGCGCTGGCGTCCGAGCAGGTCGAGCAGGACGAGGCCGACCGCCGTGGGAGGCAGGACGAGCGGCAGCGAGAGCAGCGTCTCCAGGGCGCTGCGGCCGGGTCCCCGGTAGCGGGCCAGCAGATAGGCGGCGGCGACGCCGGGAACCAGCAGCAGCGCGGTCGTGGCGGTCGCCATCTGGAGCGTGAAGGCGACGATGCCGAGGCCGGCCGGGTTCATCGTTTCAGCGCTCCGGCAGGACGATGAAGCCGAACCGGGTGAAGGTCGCCCGCGCGCGCGGACCGCGCAGCGCGGCCAGGAAGGCGCGGGCAGGCGGCCCTCCTCTGCCGGCGAGCAGCGCCGCCGGGTACACGATGCGTGGCCCCTCGCCCTCCGCGACCTCGAGGGCCGTCCGCACGCGCGGCGAGATCGCGGCGTCGGTGCGGTAGACGACGCCCGCATCGACGGCCTCCGAGGCCACGGCCGCGAGCGCGGCGCGCACGTCGAGGGTCGGCACCACCCGCTCGCGCAGGGCGGCCCAGAGACCGAGGCCAAGGAGCCACTCGCGCGCGTAGACGCCCGCCGGGACCGCGTCCGGGTCGGCGAGGGCGATCCGGCGAGCCGCCCTGAGATCGGCTGGCCGGTCGATCACGAGCGTCGAGCGCGCGGGCACGATCACCGCGAGTCGATTCGACAGCAGGGAGATCCGGTCCCGGGCCCGAACCAGCCCGGCCGCCTGAAGCTCGTCCATCCAGCGGGTGTCCGCTGACAGGAAGAGTTCCGCCGGCGCACCGGCACGGATCTGCCGTGCGAGCGCGCTCGACGCGCCGAAGCTGAAGACGACGCGATCGCCGGTGCTCCGCTCGAAGTCGGCGCCGATCTCGCCGAGAGCGTCGGTGAGGCTGGCCGCGGCGAAGACGACCACGGCCTCGCCGCCTCTCGCCCGCGCGGTGAGACCGAGCAGGGCCGGCAGCGCCAGCGCGAACGCCCGCCGGTCCATGCTCAGCGATCCCGGGCGATGCGCAGGAGGTCCGCGAGGAGAGCGTACGCCGTCTGGTCCAGGCTCGCCCCGCGCTCGAAGACGCCGATCTCGCCCACGAGGTCGGTCCCGAGCACGAGGGCGGCGTCAGGCCCGGTACCCGCCAGCGGGTCGCCCAGGGGCACCCTCTCGGGCGCGACTCGTACCCGCACCTGCCGGCCTCGGCGCTCGCCCCTCACCACCAGGCGCAGACGCGTGCCGGCACGCAGCGCCCGGCGCGCCTCGAGCGGGGTCAGGCGGCCGAGCCCGGTGCGGCGCACCTGCTTCGGGCGCACGGACGCACCCATGAGAGCGTTGGCGAGCGCACACCCCTTGACGGCCGCGTCCCAGCCCTCGAGGTCGTGCCGCGGGTCCGCCTCGGCGATGCCGAGCCGCTGCGCCTGCCGCAGCGCGGCGCTGGCGGTGAGTCCCTCTTCCATCCGCGACAGCACGAGATTGCTGGTGCTGTTGAGGGTGCCCCGGAAGGAGAGGACCCGCGCACCGCACAGGCACTCCTCGACCAGGTTGAATACCGGCGCCCCGTCCATCACGGCGCCTTCCCAGAGGAACCGGCGCCTCTTGCGCTCGGCGAGGCGGCGGAGCGGGGCGAGCGCGAAGGCGACCGGGCCCTTGTTGGCGGTGATCACGTGGAGGCCGAGGCCCAACGCCTGCCGGACGTGGTCGCTCGCCGGGCGCCCGCTCCTGGGGTCGAGCGGCGTCAGCTCGATCAACACGTCCGCGGGGACCCGGGCGATGAAGGCCGCCACGTCCGCCAGCGGACGGCCCCGGTGCAGACGATCGAGCGAGTGGTCCCTCGCCACGAGCCGCAGCGCGCGCGGGAGAGTGATCCCCCTTGCGTCGACCGCCATCCCGTGACGGGCGGTCGCGATCCCGGTCACCCGCACGCGCAGCCCACGCTCGCGGAGCACTCGGGCGTACGGCCCGCTCAGCCGCTCCGCGAAGCGCCGGCCGACGCGCCCGAACCCGACCAGGGCGATCCTGAGGTTTCGAGCCATGAGACTAGCGATTCTATCGGAGACGGAGCGGTTAGAGCCGCGGCAGGACCGGCAGCTTCACGGCGCGCGGGCGGAGCGTGACGGTCACCTCGCCCTCGGTCTGGAGCAGGCTGGCGAGGGTCAGCTCCCCGAGCACCTGGTCGACGGCCTGCTGGAGGCCGCGCAGGACCGGCCGGATCGAGCAGTCACGCGTGTTCAGGCAGTGGCGCGAGACCCCGGCATGACGGTCGCAGAAGCCCGGGTCGAAGAGCCGCCCACCGAGCGCGGCCAGCACGTCGAGGGCGCGCACCTCGCCGGGAGGCCGGGTCAGGCTGTAGCCGCCCGCCTTGCCGCGGGTGCTGCGGACCAGCCCGCCGCGGCGCAGGATGCGCATGATCTTGGCGACGTTCGGCACCGAGATCCCCTCACGCCCACCCAGCTCGCCGATGGTCAGGCTCGTGCCCGCGCGCGCCAGCTGCAGCAGGCAGCGCAGGCCGTATTCCTCCATCGAGCTCAGCTTCATGACTACATCAGCCCCAGCTGCAGGCGCGCCGCGTCCGACATCATGCTCTGGTCCCAGGGGGGATCGAGGACCAGCTCGACCTCGGCCTCCGTGACCCCGGGGATCGCGAGCAGCTTCTGCTGCACGTCCATGCGCAGGAAGTCGCCCATCCCGCAGCCGGGCGCGGTGAGGGTCAGGGCCACGCGCACGCGCGCGCCTTTGTCCTGCGGATCGACCTCGCACCGGTAGACGAGGCCCAGGTCGACGATGTTGACCGGGATCTCGGGATCGTAGCAAGTCTTGAGCTGGTCCCAGGCCAGCTCCTCCGTGCTCCTGCCGGAGGCGGCGGCCGCGCTGAGCGGGGCCGTCGGCTCTTCGCCGATCGCGTCGGCGTCCGTGCCCTCGATCCGTACCAGGTAGCCGTGGTCGGTCATGGCCGTGTAGGAGCCGCCGAGCGCCTGCGTGACGAAAACGACCGTCCCCGCCGTGAGCGTGATCCGGTCCCCGTACGGGATCGCCGCCACCTCGACGTCGCGGGAAAGGCTGCGGGCCTCACGCGTCACCATGGCCTACTCCGTCGTGGCCTTTGCTCCGCCCTCGAGCGCCGCCATCAGGGTGTGCCAGGGGAGCGAGGCGCACTTGACCCGCATCGGGAACTCGTGGACGCCCGCGAAGACCGCCAGCTTGCCGAGCTCCGGGGCGACCTGGGCGGCTCGGCCGGGATCGGCGGTCACCAGCTCGTGGAAGCGCTCGAAGAGCGCCCGCACCTCGGCGAGCGTCTTGCCGGCGAGGGCGTCGGTCATCATCGAGGCGGAGGCGGTGGAGATCGAGCAGCCTGCGCCGTCGAAGCGCACCTCCCGCACCACGTCGCCCTCGACCCGCAGGAAGATCGTGGTCCTGTCGCCGCAGAGCGGGTTGTGCCCTTCGGCGCGGTGGCTGGGCTCCGCCAGGGCGCCCTTGTTCCGCGGGCGCCGGCTGTGGTCCAGGATCACCTCCTGGTACAGCTCACGCAGGTCTTCGAACGGAGTCACGCGAACATCCCCTGGACCTTGACGACCCCGCGCGCGAGCGCCTCGAGGTCCTCGCGCGTGTTGAAGCAGGCGAGGGAGGCGCGGGTGGTAGCGGGGATCCCGAAGCGGTCCATCACCGGCTGCGCGCAGTGGTGCCCGGTGCGCACGGCGATCCCCTCGTAGTCGAGGACCGTGCCGACGTCGTGAGGGTGGACGCCCTCCAGCACGAAGGAGAGAACCCCCGCCTTCTCGGCCGCCGTCCCGATCAGGCGCAGCCCCGGGATGGCGGAGAGAAGCCGCGTGCCGTGGGCGAGCAAGTCCTGCTCGTGCGCGGCGATCGCCGTCAAATCGTGACCGGCGACCCAGTCGAGCGCCGCGCCCAGCGCGATGCCGCCGGCGATATTGGGGGTGCCGGCCTCGAACTTGTAGGGCAGCTCGTTCCAGGTCGACCGCTCGAAGCTGACGGACGAGATCATGTCGCCGCCACCCTGCCAGGGCGGCATCGCCTCGAGCAGCGCCCGGCGCCCGTAGAGAGCGCCGACGCCCGAAGGGCCGTAGACCTTGTGGCCCGAGAAGGCGTAGAAGTCGCAGCCGAGCGCCCGTACGTCGAGGGCGAGGTGAGGCGCGGCCTGGGCGCCGTCCACCAGCACGACGGCGCCGGCAGCCTGCGCCAGCTCGGTCATGCGCCGCACGGGGTTGACGGTGCCGAGCGCGTTCGAGACGTGGGCGACCGAGACGATGCGCGTTCGAGACGTGAGCAGCCGCTCGAAGGCCGCCAGGTCCACCTCTCCCGCGTCGTCGATGGGTGCGACCCGGAGCCGCGCCCCCTTCTCCTCGCAGAGCAGCTGCCAGGGCACTATGTTCGAGTGGTGCTCGAGGCCCGTGATCAGGATCTCGTCGCCGGCGCCGACCTGCCTGCGGCCGTAGCTCTGTGCGACCAGGTTGACGGCTTCGGTCGTCCCCCGGAGCAGGACGATCTCCCGCGTCTCGGCGGCGTTCAGGAAGCGCCGAACGGTCTCGCGGGCCTGCTCGTAGGCGTCGGTCGCGAGCACCGAGAGCCGGTGGACGCCCCGGTGGATGTTCGCGTAGCGATGCTCGTAGACCTCGCGCTCGGCGTCGATCACAAACTGCGGCTTCTGGGCGCTCGCCGCGGAGTCGAGGTAGACGAGCGGCTTGCCGTGGACGGTCTCGCGCAGGATGGGGAACTCCCGCCGGACGGCCGCGACGTCCCAGCCGGCAGCCCGGGCGGCGAGCGGGCGGGCGCTCATGAGCCCGCCTCCGCGAGGCCGGCGAGGTCCGGCAGCTGCGCGGCCAGACGGCTCTCCGCCGCCTGCCGCACGACCGCGACCTGGATTCCGGCCAGGACGTCGCCCGCGAAGGCCCAGGTCAGCAGGCTGCGCGCCGCCGCCTCGCCGATCCCACGCGAGCGCAAGTAGAAGAGCGAGCCGGCGTCGAGCTGCCCGGTCGTGGAACCGTGCTTGCACTTCACGTCGTCGGCGAGGATCTCGAGCTGGGGTGTCGAGTGGACGAGGGCCTCGCGCGAGAGGAGCAGGTTCTTGTTCGTCTGGACGGCGTCCGTCTTCTGCGCACCCGGCCGCACCACCACCAGGCCGTTGAAGACCCCGCGCGCCTGCCCGTCCAGGATCCCCTTGTAGAGCTGCCGGCTCGTGCAGTGCGGCACCGCGTGTTCGATCCGCGAGTGCGTGTCCGCGACGCACTGGCCGTCCACCACGAAGAGCCCGTCGAGCCTGCACTCGCCGCCTTCACCGCCGAAGCGGACGTCGATGTCGCTGCGCGAGAAGCCGCCGCCGAGGGCGAGGGCGTGGTCCAGGAACCGGGCGTCGCGCCCCAGGCTCGCCGCGAGCGTCGCGACGTGGAACCCCGAGTCCCCCTCGCGCTGCAGCTTGTAGCGATCGACCCGGGCTCCCTCTTCCGCCAGGATCTCGGTGACCGAGTTGACCAGGTAGCCTCGGCCGTCAGGCCCCGCGAAGCTCTCGACCAAGCGCGCCTCGCTGCCGCGCCCGGCGAGGACGGTCGTGCGCAGGTAGGCGAGGCTCGGCGTGCCGTCCGGCGCGGCCACGTGCGCGACATGGATCGGCTGCTCCACTACGGCGCCGGGCGCGATGCGTACCACGGCACCGTCGTCCGCGAAAGCAGTGTTGAGCTCGCAGTAGACACCCCCCCGCTCGCCCAGCACGCGACCGAACCAGGCCTCGCTGCGCGCGGGCTCGCGGCGGAGCAGCTCGCGCAGGCTCGAGACCTCGACTCGCCCGCCGGGCGAGCCGGTCCGTGACAGCTCCGGCGCGAAGCGCCCGTTCACGAAGACGAGTGAGACGCCGTCCTTGCCGTCGCCGGGCAGCCGCGCCAGAGCCTCCGGGGCGGGGCGTCGGGACGGGTCGGCCGGCTCGAAGCGGGTACGGACGAGGGCGGCCGTCGGCGTGTGGCGCCACGCCTCGTCCCGCGGAGTGGGTGGGCCTTTCTCGACGTAGCGCGCGAAGGCGGCGGCACGGCGGTCCCGCAACCAGGCGGGGTCGCTGGCGGCGTGAGCCGCCGTGAAGCGTTCGAAGCCCGAGCGCAGCTCGTCCCGCACGTCCATGACGGCACCCACCCGCTCAGCTCCGCGCCGGGGCGCCCGCCAACCCGGCGTCCGAGGGAGCGGACGGTTCCCTCTCGAGCCACGCGTAGCCCTTGTCCTCGAGCTCGATCGCCATCTCCTTGCCGCCCGAGCGGACGATGCGTCCGTCGACCAGGACGTGCACCACGTCCGGGACGACGTAGTTGAGCAGCCTCTGGTAGTGGGTCACCACGACCATGGCGCGTTCGGGGCTGCGCAGCCGGTTGACCCCCCCGGCCACGATCCGCAGGGCGTCGATGTCGAGGCCAGAGTCGGTCTCGTCGAGGATCGCGAGCGACGGCTCGAGCACCGCCATCTGGAAGATCTCGTTGCGCTTCTTCTCGCCGCCGGAGAATCCTTCGTTGACGGCCCGCTTGACCAGCTCGGCGTCCATCTCGACGATCCGCGCCCGCTCCTTGACCAGCGACAGGAACTCGACGGCGTCCAGCTCCGTCTCGCCGCGGTGCTTGCGGATCGCGTTGAGGGCGGCCTTCAGGAAGTAGACGTTGCTGACGCCCGGGATCTCGACCGGATACTGGAACGCGAGGAAGACGCCCTCGCGAGCGCGCTCTTCCGGGGACAGAGCGAGCAGATCGCGTCCCCGGTAGAGAACCTCGCCCCGGGTGACCTGGTAGCCGGGTCGTCCGGCCAGCACGTTGGCCAGTGTGCTCTTGCCGGAGCCGTTCGGCCCCATGATGGCGTGTACCTCTCCGGTGCGGATGGCGAGGTTGAGGCCGCGCAGGATCTCGGTGCCGCCGACCCCGGCGTGAAGGTTCCTGATCTCGAGCATGAGCTGATTCACCGTGGGGACAAAGACCCTTTGACGCGCCCCAACGGCAGAATAGGCAATCAGTACTAAAAAGTCAATTTTCGAGGATGGCCTGATCGTAGTACGCCCGCAGGCGGGCGAGGCGGGCCGGCGAGAGCCGCTCCTCGGCGGCCTTGAAAAGGCGCGCCATCGCCTGATCCTCCTGGACCGACGTCACCTCGTCACGCCGCAGTCGCTCGATGTAGACGGCGAGCTGCTTCCTCTGGGCCCAAGGAACGCCAGCGTAGACAGCCGCCGTGAGAGAGGCGAGCTCGGCCGACTCGCTCTTGGACAGGGTCGGCAGGCCTTTGGCGAGCGTGGCGAGGGAGCGACGGAAGGCCTGCTCGGGCTCCAGCACCCGCGCTTCGCTCCGCGCCATCAGCTGCTCTACTGCCGGGCGGGTGAGGTGCGGGACCGCGGTCAGGGCCGCCGCCACCGACTGCCGAAGCCGCGACTCTAGGACCCCACGAGCGACCAGGGCGTCGGCCAGCGCTTCGAGCGCCTCCGAACGGTTGGCGGCGGCTTCGGGCATCCAGGCGACGAGCGCGAACCCCATCCAGCCGTCGAGCCCCGCCTCCACCAGCTCGCGCTGGCGGATATCGCCCTGGCGCCAGGATGCCGTCACCCGCCGCACCGCCAGCGTTCCGGCCGTCCCGCTCACCGCGGGAGAGGTCTCGTAGCCCGACCGGCCCTCCCGCCGCTGCGCGACCACGCGCTCGAGGTAGGCGTCCGCCGTCGCGACCCCCGGGGGTGCCGGTTCGGTCAGCAGCCAGGCGAAGCCTTTCTGCCGAGGATCCGCGAGCGTGACGCGCGCGCTCTCCGGTGCGGCGACGAGCGGGTTGCCCTGGCGTAGCACGACCCAGCCCGGCGGCAGATTGAGGCTGAGGCCCGCCGCCTCGTCGGTGAAGCTGCGGGCCGGCGTCGTCCACCCGCGCACACCCTGGGCCGCGGCATTCTCCGGCGCGTAGCCGAAGCGGACCGCCCCCACGCCACCGACCGCCACCAGCAGGAGCGCGAGCGCAATGTTGGCCAGCCGCGCCAGAGGCGCGAGCAGCGCCCAGAGTCCGAGCGCGAAGGCCCAGAGCGAGGCGAGCGCTAGCAGCGCCGAGCCACGCTGTCCCTGTGCCAGCAGCACCCCCAGCAGTGGGAAGGGAGCGAAGGAGACGAGGAGGAGGAGAGCGCGCACGCCCCGTCGGGCGAGATCCCAGCGCGGCAGCAGTGCGAGCCCGAGCGCCAAGGCACCGAGCGCCATCTGCAGCCAGGGGGCGTCGTCGTAGACCGTCACCGCGTCCTCGGGCCGGTAGGCCAGCCAGCCGAAGGCACCCGCCGCGGCGAGCAGCAGGAAGGCGACGGCCAGGTGCCGCCAGCGGTCCCGCCACCCCGGGTTCCCCTCGAACCCCGGGTCGGCCTCGTCGCTCGCGGCGCCCCTGGACGAAGAGCGCTTCGTCGTCCGCCGGGGCGGGCCTACCAGATTCTGGAACTCCTTGAGTGACCCGAGCGGCACCCACCGGCGCGTGCCCGGCTGCATGACCAGGCTAGTCCCGTCGACGGCGCCCTGTGCGATCCAGGTTCTCAGGGCCGCGAGATCCATCGGACCGATCTCGCTGCCGTCAGTTAGCCGAATCTTGTACCCGTTCATGCCCACCCCGAAGACCAGGCGGGACTATATCCCCTCACCGCCTTTTGCGGAACCTCCCGCCCGCCCGCACTCGTCCATACGGTCATGGCCTCCCTCTCCGAGCTCGGAGCCGAGGCGCTTCGGCTGGGCCGCTTCCGCCGCCATCGGCGCAGCGGAACCTGGTCGGCCCGCTTCGTGCTCGAGCCTGGCCCCGACGGCGAGGCCGCGCTCGACCGCATCGAGGACCTGGCGGTGTGCATGGGGGTGGCCGGAGGTCTGGATGGCGAGCAGGCGCAGTTCGTGGGCGTGGCGCTGCGCGAGGCGGTGGTCAACGCACTGCGTCACGGTCGTGGCCCCGACGGCACGCCGGCACGGATCGGCCTGCACCTCACGCCCGACAGCATCGTGATCACGGTGCGGGATCGGGGGCCGGGCTTCGACCCTCGCGGCGTGCCGGATCCCTGCGCGGCCGAGAACCTGGACCGCGGCGGCGGCCGCGGCATCTTCTTCATGCGCCGCTTCACCGACAAGGTGTCGTTCCTCTTCCCGCGCAACGGAGGCTCCGTCGTGCGCATGGCCAAGACCACCCGGCACTGAAGACGGGGGGCCACCTCCTCGCGTCGCGGGCCGGAACGGCTAGTGGTTCCCCGCGGCGGCCTGCTCGAGCATGGCGTTCACGATCGTGAGCAGCTTGTTGGCGGTGAAGGGCTTGTTGATGTACATGACGGCGCCCGACTCGAACCCTTCGGCCAGGGCCTCGCCTCCACCCTTGGCTGTCAGGAAGATGACCGGGATGGTACGCGTCCGGGCGTCCTGCTTGATCTGCCGGCACACCTCGAAGCCATCCTTGTCGGGCATCATCACGTCCAGCAACACGAGGTCGAACGCTTCCTGCTTCAAGAGCTTGAGGGCGTGCTCGCCGCCGCCGGCCGTCGTGACCTCGAACCCCTTCTGCTCGAGGATGGTCCGCTCGAGGCTGAGGATGTTCTCGTCGTCATCCACGACAAGGATTCTCTTGGGCATCGCCTCCTCCCGCCGGGAGTGCGCAGGAACCCCGGGATTCTAGCAAAGCGCGTGGGCGCCGCCCACCTCCCGCAACCGGGGGGCCTACAACTCGATCGTCCCGCAGACTCCGCTCTCCGCGCAGGCCCGAAACGAGCCGGACCCGTACGCGTAGACGAAGAACTGGTTCGAGCCGTGGTTGGCGCAGGAGGCACCCTCGCGGGGCCCCGTACAAGCCGCGCCGTTCGCCGTCCAGGTCGGGCCGATGCGCCCTGTGTCGCTGGCCCTCCCTATCCGAGCGGCTTCACAGGCGAGGCGCTCCGGGTGACCGTCGGGGCGAACGGGGCAGAAGGACCGTCCATCCGTGTAGCCGATCTCCCGGCAGTACGCGAGATCGGGACCCACGAGGGGGGTCGAGTCGAGCGTGACGTGACCACCACCGGTCGAGTAGACCTTGACGGAGATGCGCGTGACCGGGGGCGGGACCGGCGGACCGCAGGTCCCGGCATTTCCGTCGCCTCCGCCGCCAGGGATGCCGGGCAGGGGATCCTCGGACGGCGGCTGCGGTGTGGGCGTAGCCGAGGGTTGCGGGGCGGGGGCGGTCGGGATGAGCGACGTGGCGTCGGGCAGCTCAGGCGGTGAGCTTTGGCCATCGTGACAGGCGACGAGAGCCGCCGCGCACGCGAGCGCCATCGCCAGAGTCCGCATGCCTGCACGGTCACACGGGCCGGCCGGTGCTGTCAACAAGACCCGGGACCGGATCCTCGGCCTAGCGGTCGACCAGGACCTCGCCGCAGACGCCGCTGCGCGCGCAGGCGCTGAAGGTCCCGCTCACGAAAACGCGGAGCAGATACTGGTTGTCGGGGTGGTTGTCGCAGCCACTCGCCTTGCCCGTGCAGAACCCACCCTTGAAGTACCAGGTCGGACCGGGGCGATTCGTGTCCTTCGCGCGCCCCACGGCGTACAACTCGCACGCCTCGCGCTCCGGGTTGCCCTCGGGCCGGACGGGGCACCAGGAACGACCGTCGGTAAAGCCGATCTCCTCGCAGTACTCGACATCCGGGCCCACTTGCGGCGTCGAGTCGAGCGTCCAGGCGTCCGATCCCTTGATATGGACCTTGACCGAGATCCGCGAGATGGGCGGCGGCAACGGCTCGCCGCAACCGCCCGCGTCCGGCGTCGGCGAGGGCGAAGGCGAAGGCGACGCCTCTCCCGGGCTCGGCGCCGGGGTCGGGGTGGCCGAGGCGCCGGGAGCGTACGCTCCTGGTACCGGATCCCTCGCCTCCTCGGGCTCGGGTGGCGTCGGCGACCCGAGGCCGCACGAGAGCAGCACGACGGTTGCCCCCATGGCCAGGCTTCCCCGCAGGGCGCGCAGAACTCCCGTCACGGGGGGACGTTCCCACAGGGCGCGAGCCCTGTCAACGATCGCGCTCACCCTACGGATCCGCATCGACGCTGCCGCAGAGTCCGCTCTGCGCACAGGCCTTGTACGTGCCCGGGGTCATCACCCAGAGCAGGTACTGGTTGTCGGGATGGTTCTCGCAGTCCTCCCCGTTACACAGCTTGCCGTTGCGATACCAGGTGGGGCCCGCGCGCCCCGTGTCGTCGGCACGGCCGACCGCGTACTCCTCGCAGGCCTCCCGATCGGGCGCTCCCTCCATTCGCACCGGACAGAAGCTGCGTCCGTCCGTGAAGCCGATCTTGCGGCAGTACTCGCGGTCGACCACCTGCGGCGTCGAGTCGAGCGTCCAGTGCGCCGGCCCCCTGAGATGGATCTTCACGTTGATGCGCGAGATGACCGGGAGGGGGTCGCCGCACTTGCCCGCCTCGGGCGTCGGCGTCGGGCTCGGATCGGGGGTGGGCGTGGGGCTCGGATTCGGCGTGGGTGTGGGTGTGGGGGCAGGGGTCGGCGCCGGTGTCGGCGTCGGCACCGGAATGGACGGGATCGGCACGCTGAGAACACCGCCGCTCCCGGCCGCGCTTGGCTGGGTTGGCAGCTCCTCGGTGATCGTATGACAGCCGATGAGAAGAGCGGCGGCGGCTGTGGCGGCAACGGCTGCGAGGGCTGTCTTGGTCATCCGCCGACCTCTCACCTAGAATCCACTTCAGAGGATCATATATAACCTCTCGCGCTGTCAAGCTATTTCGGAGAATCGAGCACCTGCCGAACGACCTCGGCGGCCCGCGCCGAGGCGCCTGGGCCGCCGAGCTTCGTGCGGACCTCGGCAAGCCCGCTGACCACCTCGGAACGAGCGGGGCTGTCCGGAAGGAGGCGCAACACCTCTCGCAGTACCACCTCGGGCTGAAAGTCGCCTTGAATCAGCTCTTTCACGACTTCGCGCCCGGCGATCAGATTCGCCATTGCGTAGTGGGGTACGCGGACGAAGGGCCGTCCCAGGGCGTACGTGAGGGGCGAAAGGCGATAGACGACGACCATGGGCAGGCCGAGCAGGGCGGCCTCGACCGTCGCAGTCCCGGACGCGACGATCCCCGTCGCGGCGGCCCCGAGCAGCGCGTGGGACTGCGCCACCACGGAGACGGCGCCGGTGCCCGCGAGCTGCCTCGTGTAGATCCGGGGATCGACGCTCGGCGCCACCGCGATGGCGGGCTGCAGGTCCGGGCGCACCTCTCTCAGGCGTCGCAGAGCGGCGGCGATCACCGGAAGGTTGTGCGCGACTTCCTGGGAGCGGCTGCCCGGCAGGACCGCCAGGACCGGGCGGGCGGCATCCAGGCCGTGCGCGGCGAGGAAGCCCCGAGGGTCGGCCGCAGGACGTACGAGCTCGACCAGCGGGTGACCGACGAAGGTGACAGGCACGCCCGCGGCCCGGTAGAGCGCCTCCTCGAAGGGGAAGATGACGATCATGTGCGCGACCGTGCGGCGGATCGTCTCGATCCGGCCGGGCCGCCACGCCCAGACCTGCGGCGAGACGTAGTACACGACCCGGATTCCGCGGCGTCTCAGCTGCCGCGCGAGCCGCAGGTTGAAGTCCGGGTAGTCCACCAGGACGGCGACGTCGGGCCGCACGCGGTCGACCTCATGCAGCACGGCCCGGAACACCGAGCGGAGCCGGCGGAGATGACGGAGCACCTCGAGCAGACCCACCACGGCCATCTCACGCACGTGCGCGAGCAGGACGGCGCCTTCGGCCTGGAGATAGTCCCCCCCGAGTCCGAACACGTCGAGGTCCCCCGCGAGGCCCCGCAGCCGGTGCACCAGCTCGGCCGCGTACCGCTCACCCGAAGGCTCGCCGCAGGAGACCAGGATCCGTCGTCTGGACGGGCTCATCATTTCGCGGCAGTATAGCCGTGCGGAATCGTCCCTTCGGGCGACGCCTGTCCCCAGTCGGAGACGGCGGCGTCGGGCGCCCGCGGAGACGCCTCGGCGTACGTCGTTGGCAGGACACGACTTGGCGACATCCGCCCTGACCAGCGCCCGGGCACGCGAGTTGCACGGAATCGACAGCGTCGGTGTCTGCTGAACGACGGAGGCGACAATGAGAGCTCGGCCCTTGATGGTGTTTCTCGCAGGAGGCTTGGCGGCGGCCTCGCTCGCGGTGGCTCAGGACATGCGAAGCGCCGGCTCGGCGCACTCCGGCGCCGCGAGTTCCGGCACCTCCACTGTGCAGTCGTCCTCCAGTCCCTCGAGCTCCCCTGCGCCGATGCGGTCGTACTCGGCGCCCGTGCAGTCGGCGCCCATGCAGTCGTACGCAGCGCCGCCTTTCTCGAGCCAAGGGGACTTCTCGGCCGTGGCCCTGGCGGAACGCCATGCGACGGCACGAGGCGGCGCTTCGTCCCGCTCGGGCGGGTCTTCTTCCCGAAGCACGGCCTCTCGCTCGCGTTCGGGTGGATCCAGCTCGAGCAGCAGTGCCCGCAGGTCCGGCACGGTGGCGGAACGTCGACACCCGCGGGCCGGGACCGGCAGAGCCTATCGGCATGACGGCGACTACACCTACCGGGGCGGTCGCTACTATCCCTCCTACGGCCTCGGCCTCTACTACCCCGGCTGGGGTTGGGGCAGCTACTGGTGGCCGTCCTACTACGACGGCTGGTACGGGGGCGGCTACTGGGGCTACCCGTACGGATGGGCGCCGGCCCGTCACTACGTGAGCCGTGCCTCGGGGGACATCCGTGTGCTGGTCGACCCGTCCGAGGCGCGCGTGTACGTGGATGGCTACTACGCCGGCACCGTCGACGATTTCGACGGTCTCTTCCAACGGCTGCACGTGAGCCCGGGACGCCACGAGATCACGCTCAAGCTCGAGGGGTACAAGACCCATCGGATGAAGGTCTACGTCGCGCCCGACAGCACGCTGAAACTGCACTACGAGATGGAGAAGGGCTCCGGCGAGTCCTACGAGGATCTGGCGGGCAACGCTCCCGAGCCGCGCGAGCTCGGGAGCGAGAACGAGAAGGCCGAACCCGCCCGGAGCGCCCAGCCGATGGCGCCCGCTTCCGCCGCCACGCTCCGGCTGAGCGTGAGCCCCCCGGACTCGTCCGTCTACATCGACGGGACGTTCCGCGGCACCGGCCGAGAGACGGACGCCCTGGCGTTGGCGCCGGGTCGTCACAAGGTCGAGGTGGTGCGTCCCGGCTATCGAACGGTCGAGCGTGAGGTCGAGGTCACGGCGGGCGAGCCGACCGAGCTGACCATCGACCTGGAGGAGGGCTCGATCTAGTCTCGCGGGGGTCGGCCGCGCCCGCGGTCGGCCCCGCCAAACCTAGGGCGCGCCGGCTTTGCCGGCGCCCGCCGGCGCTGAGGCGAGCGCGCCCGCGCTCGTGAACAGCTCGCGGAAGATCTCGCCGGCCACGGCGGAAGCGCGGTGCCCGCTGCCCCGCCGGAGGAAGACGACGACGACCAGCTCCGGATGGTCGGCCGGCGCGTAGGACGCGAACCAGCCCAGGGAGGAGCAGGTTCCCGTCTTGCCGGCGACCGCGACCTCGGGGTCGAAGGCGGCGCTGGCGCTCCCCTCGTTGACCGCCGCCAGGAAGCCATCGGCGAGGCCGTCGAACCGCGTCCCGGCGGGAAGCCGCCAGCGCTCGCGCGGCGCGAAGTCGCGAGGACCGCTGAGCGTCGGCTGCAGAACGACCCCGCCGTTGATCGCGGCCGAGATGAGCACGGCCAGCTGCACGGCGGAGGTGGCGATGCCGGAGGCATGGCTCGAGAGGTGACCCACGGCGTCCGGACGCACCGAGGCCGGGAGCCGGCCGGGGGTTTCCCCAGTCAGGTTGATTCCCGACGGCTCGCCGAGCCCCAGCAGGCGAGCGTAGCGCTGGATCTCGTCGTAGCCGAGCTGCTCTCCCACCCACTCGAAGTAGGGGTTGCAGGAGACGGCGAGGGCGCGCCGCAGGTCGATCGGTCCGTGGCCGGCCCACATCCAGCAGCCGCGTTGGCAGCGGTAGGTCGTCTCGGGCGTGATGACGCCCTCCGAGAGGCCGGCGATCGCGACCACGATCTTGAAGACGGAGCAGGGCTGGTAGGCCCGCTGCATCGCGTCGACGGGATTCACGAGCGCCTGCACACGACCCGTCCTTGGATCCATCGCCACGACGGCTCCGCGAGTGTGCCCCAGGGCACGCGCGCAGGCACGGCCCACCGCCTGGTCCCAGGCGGACGCGCCGGCGGGCAGCATCACCCGGACGGGCGCCGGGGCACGCCGGACCCGACGGGGCCCGGCCAGGGCCGGGGAGATGAAGGCGACCGCGAGCGCGAGCAGGAGGGCACGGCGGACGAGCGGCGAGCGGGGTCCGAAACGCGACACGCCCCGAACACTAGCACGGCGCGGGCCCTCCGGCTCGCCGGGCCCGCCTCGCCGCGCATTCCGGGTCGAGAAGCACTAATATCTTGGAGCCAAGAGAAGGAGACAGAAACGTGATGCGCAGCATTCGCACGGGCGGGCTCATGGTCCTGACGCTCGCGATCGTCCTCCCCGCGGCCGCTCGGGCGGCCAAGCTGGACGACGAAGACCGCGACTTCCTGCTCACGGTCGAGCCCATCATCCTCGACCACGAGGAGGGCCTCTACAAGAAGCTCAAGGACAAGAGCGACCGGATCGAGTTCCAGAAGATCTTCTGGGCGCGGCGGGACCCGAACCCGCGCACGCCCCGGAACGAGTTCCGCGACGCGTACATGAAGGCGAAGGACATCGCGGCGCAGCGCTACGCGGTCCTCGATGATCCCCGACCCGGCTGGACCAACGAGTGCGGGCGCCTGTTCATCCTGCTCGGCGAGCCCGACCAGGTAGACGAGGACGCGCGTTGGGGCACGAAGCGGGCCGGCCGCCGCATGCCGGAGACCTGGACCTACCGGGACCGGCCGGGGCAGACCTTCGCGGGGGGCCGCCAGGAGGTGACGCTCAGCGACGAGTGCCGGGGGAACAAGACCCTCGACAACCAGCTCGACCGGATCGCCGCCTCGAAGGTCGTCCAGCCCAACCTCGACTATCGGATGGACAAGAAGGGGCACCTGGTCAAGCTGATCGATCTGCTGCCCAAGGACAGCGCGGCGAGGGCCCTGATCGAGACGCCGCGCCAGGACTTCCCGATCGCCGCCCAGGCCGCCTATCTCCGGGTCGCCGGGGGCGGCACGGGCGTCTTCGGCCTGGTGCGAGGGGATGCGGCGACGCTCAGCGGCACCGGGAGCGGCGGGGTGAAGAGCCTGAGCCTCTCGCTGGCCGTCAAGGCGGTCGCCGAGGATGGAACCGAGGCGGGCTGGAGCGAGGAGGCGATCAACGCTCCGGTAGGCGCGGACGGCTCCTTCCTGGCCTCGTTCAAGATGGGTCTCAAGCCCGGCAATTACACCTTGAGCGTCGGTGCCCTCGACCTGAAGAGCCACAAGGGATCGCTGGCGTCACTGCCGATCGAGGTCCCGAACTTCTCGCAGGTCGAGGCCGCCTCCGACGGGGCGGAGCATCCGGTGCCCTCGATCTCCTCGCTGTTCCTGCTGCGCTCGGTGGAAGAGATGCCGGTGGGGGCCGCCGTCGACCCGGCCAGCCTCTTGGGCGCCTTCACTCTCGGCACGCTTCGCTTGCAGCCCTACTTCGGCACCAGCTTCCACAAGGACCAGGAGGTCTCGGTGCTCTACCAGGTCTACGACCTGGCGACCGCCCCGGGGGCGTCGGCCGACGAGCAGGGCAAGGCGGAGGGAATCGCCACGCTGCGGATCCGCAAGGACGGCAAGCTCCTCAAGGATCGCACCACGAACCGGATCGCGACCCCGGTCGGGGGGTCGGTGGTGGGACCGATCGCGCTCGGCTCCTACGACCCGGGCCGCTACCAGATCGAGGTCAAGCTGCTCGACAAGGTCGCCCAGCGCACGGTGACCCGGGAGGCGTGGTTCGAGGTGCTGCCCTAGGCGTTCGCGGGGAGTCCAGTGAACAAGGCCGAGCTGGTCGCGCGGATCGCCCGTGAGACGGGCCTCACCAAGGCC
This sequence comes from uncultured Acidobacteriota bacterium, assembly GCA_963732935.1. Lineage (GTDB taxonomy): Bacteria > Acidobacteriota > Vicinamibacteria > Fen-336 > Fen-336 > DATBSL01. Next base: position 70,751 of record CAVTBK010000002.1, read on the forward strand.
GACGTCTTGCGCGTGCTCGACGCCTTTCTGGACGGGATCGCACGCTCGCTGCGCCGCGGCGAGCGTGTGACCCTCGTCGACTTCGGGACCTTCCTGGTCACCCGACGCAAGGCGCGCCCGGGCCACAACCCCTACACCGGCCAGGCGATGCGGATCGCCGCGCGCAAGTGGCCTCGCTTCGCGGCCGGAAAGGCCCTGCGGAAGCTGGTGCGCTAGTAGCCCGAGCCGGGCACCGCGCGGTCAGGCGGCGGGTTTCGTCCCGTCGCCCCGCAGCGTCTCGATCGCCTTGTCGAGGATCCGGTCCGGCGGGGGTGTCCCCGGCGCCAGATCCTCGTCCTCGTCCGCGCGAGCCTGCACCGCGACGGCGGGCTTGAGACCCTCGCCCTGCAGCACGGTGCCCTTGGGCGAGACGTACTTGGCCACGGTGACCAGAAGGCCGCCCTCGGGCAGCGGCACGGCGCGCGACTGGAAGGCACGTCCGAACGTGTGCTCGCCCACGAGCGTCGCACGGTCGGAGTCGGCGAGCGCGGCGGCGACGATCTCACCCGGGCCCGCCGTGCCGTTGTCGATCAGGACGGCGAGGGGGCCGGACCACGCGGAACGAGCGGAATCGGCCTGCAGCACCTGTTCCGGGGCGTGCCGTCCGACCAGCTTGGCGACCGTCCCTCCGTGCATGAAGGTCTCCGCCACCTTGACGGCGGCGTCGACCGAGCCGAAGGCCGCGCTGCGCAGGTCGAGCACCAGCCGCGTGGCACCGCCCTTGGCCAGGGCCGAAACCTGGGTTCGCAGCTCCTCGGCGGTCGCCGGGGTGAAGTCGGCGAGCCGCAGGTAGCCGATCGAGCCCTCCAGCATGCGCCCCTCTGCCGTGGCGGGCGCGAGCCGCTCGCGCACCAGCGTGACGTCGAAGGGGTCGGCGCCCGCGCGGAGGATCCCGAGCTTCACGGAGGAGCCTGGGGCGCCATGCAACAGGCGCTCGGCGACGACCGCGGGCGTCATGCGCGTGTTGCGCTCGTCGATCGACTTCACCAGGTCCCCGGGCCGCAGTCCCGCCCCGGCCCCGGGCGACCCGGGCCGGGCGGCCACGATCATCACGAACGCGAAGCGGCGCGTGAGCTCGAGCCCCGTCTCGGCGTCCGCGGCGCCCGAAGCCTGCTGGTAGTTCCGGAACTCCTCCGGATCCAGGTAGGCGCTGTCGCCGTCGAGCGCGTCGGCCATGCCCTGGCGCGCGCCGGCCATGGCGCGGTCGAGGTTGACGGGCTCCACGTAGGCATCGAGCACCAGCCGGACCACCTCGTTGAAGATCGCGAGCTGGCCGTAGCTGGTGTCGCCCAGCACCCGGCCCAGCACCGAGCCGACGGCGATGTAGCCGATCAGGAAGGTCGAGACGAGCGCGAGAACGAGACGGGCACGGGCACTCATGGGGTCAGCATAGCAGACGGCGCGGGAGGGCGCCTTCGGCCCGAGGGGGCGGCTGTCCGACCCGAGCCCTCAGCGGCTGGCGAGCCACTCCAGCGGGTCCTCGGCCCGGCCCCGATTGCGCATCTCGAAATAGAGATCCGGTCCGGAGCTGCCGATGACCTCGCCGGTCGCGACCTCCTGGCCCACCGCCACCGAGATCTCGGCGAGCTGCGCGTACAGCGAGTGGTGCTTGCCGCCGTGGTCCACGATCACCATCAGCCCGTAGCCCTGGAAACGATCCGCGAAGACGACGCGTCCCTCGTGCACGACGTGCACCGGCGAGTCGGGCGTCGTCTCGATCTCGATGCCGTTGTGGATCGTGTAGGTGTCGAAGCGGGGATGCTTGACCCGGCCGAAACCGGTACGGACCGTGCCGGCCACCGGCCAGGGCAGGCTGCCGTGGAACGCCCCCATCGGGATGGCCGCGTCGGGGCCGACCAACCCGGAGAGCAGCTCCTGCAGTCGCGTCTCCGCCTGCCTCAGCTCCTCGACGTAAGCTGCGTTCAGCTCCTTGCGTTCCACCAGGGAGGTCAGCAGCTCGGTCTTGCGGGAACGCTGGGCGTCGAGGTTCCGCCGTGCCGCCACCAGCTGGGTGCGCAGGGCGATCGACTCCCGGGTCCGCTGCTCGAGGGCCGCCTTCTCGACGCCCAGGGTCGCCAGATCCGCCCGGAAGGCCGCGACCTGGGCGTTGTCGCGTCGGGCCAGCGTCTCGATCAGCCGGTAGCCGCGAAAGAAGTCCGCCGGATGGTCGATCGAGAGCAGCAGGCGGAGATAGCTCATCTCGCCGAGCTCGTAGAGCGCGCGAGCGTGTGCGGCGAGGGCCGGACGGGCCGCCTGCAGGCTCGCCTCGAGCTTGCGCACCCGCGAGACGTTGGCGTCCAGCTCCGACCGCGTCCTCTTGAGCCGAAGCTGGATCTCGGTCAGCTCGTCGGCGCGCAGGCGCAGCCCCAGCTCGAGCCGCTCGACCTCGCCCAGCAGGGTCTTCTCCTGCCCGCGCATGCGCGCGAGATCCTTCTCGAGCGCGGCACGTCTCGTCCGCACCTTCTCGAGGCGCTGCTGGTCGCTGAGGGGCAACGCCACCGCAGGTGCAGCGGCCGCCGAGGGCGGCGGCTGCGCGGGCGCCAGCGTCAGGAGCAGGGCGAGGAGAGTAGCCGTCACCAGCCCTCGTAGTCCGCGAGAATCGCCACTTCGAGCGAAGTTTACCCGACCGGACCCACGGCCGGTAGGCAGCGACGTCCCGCGCACTACAATGGCCCCATGGCTCGCCCCTCCTCGGTGCTGTGCCCGTCCTGCGGAACCCTGGTCGGCGTCCGGGATCCCGTGTGCCTCAACTGCGGCCGGCGGCAGCCGGGGCTCTGGGGGTTCGCGCGCCTGCTCCGAAACGTCGGTGACGAGACGAGCTTCCCGACCCTGGTGATGTGGGCCTGCGGCGTCCTCTTCCTCGCGACCTTGGCGGTCGATCCGGGTGGGATCCAGGCCTCGGGCCTGCTGTCTTTCCTCTCGCCCAGCCTGCCTGCCCTCTTCGTCTTCGGCGCGAGCGGCGCGGCCCCGGTGTTCGGCTACGGCCGCTGGTGGACGGTGCTGAGCGCGGCCTGGCTGCACGGCGGCCTCCTGCACATCCTCTTCAACATGCTGTGGGTGCGCGACCTCGGCCCCAGCACGGCGCAGCTCTACGGCTCCAGCCGCACCGTGATCATCTACACGGTCGCGGCGGTGACCGGCTTCCTGCTGAGCAGCGCCACCGGCTTCTTCCTGCCCTTCCTGCCTCTGCTGCACGGGGCGACCGGGATCACGATCGGCGCCTCGGCGCCCATCTTCGGCCTGATCGGGGCGCTCCTGTACTACGGCCGACGCGGAGGCAGCTCGCACATCAGCCAGCAGGCGAAGGGGCTCGCGCTGGTAATGCTCGTCTTCGGCTTCGTCGTGCCGGACATCGACAACATGGCACACCTCGGTGGGCTGGCGGGCGGCTACCTGACGGCGAAGCTCCTCGATCCGCTGAAGCCCGAGCGCGGCGACCACGTGCTGGTGGCCCTCGGCTGTCTGCTGGCGTCACTCGCCGCGGTGGTGGCGTCGGTCGTCTACGGCCGCGGCTTCCTGCGCTGAACGGGATCGATCCGGCGAGGGGTCTTGGCGGGATCCGGGCCAGCCTCGCTGGACTCGGGCCGCTGCGGGGCGAGCGACGGGCGGGGCGTGACGCCGCGCACGATCGCCTTCTTCATGGGCCCGCCCCGCTTCGGCTCCGACTCCTGCATCTCGTCGCGCAACGGGACGAGCGTCGGCTCGGGCGAACCCGCCTGGTCGCCCTCCGTCGACAGGCGTCGGGCGAAGATCGACTGCAGGTAGTGCTTGAGGGTCAGGTTCGTGGGGCCGTAGCCCTTGTCGTAGAGATAGTGCTCGCACGCCTCGCCCATGGCGGCAGCGGTCGCGAAGCGGCGGGCGGCGCTGCGCTCGAGCGCCTGGGCCAGGATCACCTCGATCCCCTCCGGAACCGCCGGGTTGAGCGAGCCGGCCTTGGGGATCTCGCCGTTCACGACGCGCTCGAGCACGTCGCTGGTGGTGTCGCCTCCGAAGAGGCGCTCCCCGGTCAGCAGCTCGAAGAGCACCGCGCCCAGCGAGAAGACGTCGCTCCTCTGGTCGGCGCGCATCTCGACCACCATCTCGGGCGCCATGTAGGCGGGCTTGCCGGCCAGGTAGCTCTCGCGCGTGCCGCTGCGCGCGGCGATCCCGAAGTCGATCAGCTTCACCGTGCCCTCGCTGGTCGTCATCACGTTGCTCGGGCTCACGTCGCGGTGCACGATGCGCGCCTTCTCGTAGACGTACTGCAGCGCCCGGCAGACCCGGCTGGCGATGAAGACGCTCAGCTCCGGGTCGGCCAGGTAGCCCAGGTCGCGGTGGCGCTCGAGGTACTCGACCAGGCTCCAGCCGTCGATGTACTCGAGGATGATGCACAGCTCGCCGTCGACGCGCTCGAAGTCGAGGATGCGCCCGATGTTCTCGTGGTCGAGCACCGCGTAGCGCCGGGCCTCCTCGACGAAGAGACGCAGGTGCTCGGGCTCGGGGTTCTTGAGCTGCTTGACCACGATCGGACGCTGGAAGCCTGCCTGACCGAGCAGCAGCCCCCGCCGCACGGTTCCCATGCCGCCGGCACCCAGCTGGCCGAGGATGCGGTACTTGGACTCGGGTTCGGACACGCGTCTCCTCAGGCACTCGCGCCGGGCGAGGATTGCAGAGGGGCGGGGGGGTGTCAAGACGACGCTATACTGACCGCGATGCGTATCCTGGCCCTCGACCTCGGCGAGCTGCGGATCGGGGTCGCCCTCTCCGACGAGACGGCGACGCTCGCCTCGGCGCTCGCCACGCTGCGGGCGACGGGCCCCCGCCGGGACGCCCAGGCGGTCGCGGCGCTCGCGCGCGAGCACGAAGCCGGCGAGGTCGTGGTGGGCGTGCCGTGGCGTCTCGACGGCAGCCGGGGACCGCGCGCCGAGCAGGCGCTCGCCTTCGCCGAGCGTCTGCGGCGCGTGCTTCGCGTGCCCATCGTGACGAGGGACGAGCGGCTCACCTCGGTCGCCGCGGACGAGCGGCTGGCCGAGGCAGGGGTCAGGAGGCGGGACCGCAAGGCGCGCATCGACCGCGCCGCCGCGGTGGTGATCCTGCAGGAGTACCTGGACGAGCGGAAGCCGAGAGAGCGCGCGGAGGGAGGCAGCGCGGCATGACCGCTCGCCGCGCCCGCAGGCCTGGCCCTCGACCTTCGTTGGTCGTGCTGCTGCTCGCCGCCATCGTGGCCGCGGCCGGCTGGCTGGCCTGGGTCGAGGAAACGACGTCCCTCAAGCTGCGCGTCGACGATGCGCCGGTTCGCCTCTCGGTCCCCCAGGGCGCGAGCGCCGATTCGGTCGGCCGCCAGCTCCACGCGCTCGGCCTCACCCGGCACCCCGCGGTGTTTCGCCTGCTGGCCCGCCTGCGCGGCGCCTCGGGGCGAATCAAAGCCGGTAACTACGCGCTGCGCGGGCCACTCACCCTCGAAGGCGTCCTGGCAGAGCTCGTGCACGGCGACGTCGTGCACCATGCGGTCACCATCCCCGAAGGGCGCACGATCGCCGAGATCGCGACCATCCTGGCGGCGCAGGGCCTCGACGCCAGTTCCTTCCTCGCCGCCGCGAAGGACGCGACACCCATCCACGACCTCGACCCCGAAGCCTCCGACCTGGAGGGCTACCTCTTCCCGGACACCTACGAGGTCGCGCAGACCCCCGACGCGCCGCGCTTGCTGGTGGCCCGGATGACCCGACGCTTCCGCGCGGTCATGACCCCGGAGCTGGCTCGAGTCACCGAGCGGCAGCTGACGGTCCGGCAGACGGTCACTCTCGCCTCGATCGTGGAACTGGAGACGGCCCGGCCCGAGGAGCGCCCTCGGATCGCCGCCGTCTTCTTGAACCGGCTGCGCAAGGGGATGCTGCTGCAGACCGACCCCACCGTGATCTACGCGCTCAAGCAGGCCGGCCGCTGGGACGGCAACATCCGCCGCAACGACCTCCTGATCGACTCCCCCTACAACACCTACCGGCGGGCGGGACTGCCTCCCGGGCCGATCGGCTGTCCGGGGCGGGACGCGATCCTCGCCGTCCTCGACCCGGCTCCCACGCGCGACCTCTACTTCGTCAGCCGCAACGACGGCACGCACGAGTTCAGCGAGACCCTCGCCGAGCACAATCGCGCCGTCGATCGCTACCAGCGGCGGCGCGCGAGGTCCTGATGGGTGTGCGGGCCAGCTCGGGCGAGCCGCAGCCCCTCCCCCGCCTGCCCGCTCCGGGCCCGGGTATCGTGGCAACGCTCGTCCTGTTCGCCTTCGCCCTCGTGCTGCTGCTCGCGAACGGCCGGCCGATCGGCGAGCCCGACCCCGCGGGCGTCGCCGGCTGGATCCTGCGCGGGGCCCTGGCCCTGGCGGGCCATGCCGTGGCACTGGACGCGACGGGCCGCGCGATCGTCGGCAAGGTCCTCGCGGCGGCCTTCGGCGCGGCGGCCGGCGCCGCGCTCTTCGCGGCGGTGAGCTGCCGCCACGGCCGCGGCGAAGGGGCCTGGGCCGGGCTCGCCCTCGCCCTCGGCACGACGCTCGCGGCGGCGACGCAGGCCTTCTCGGGCGAGGCGGCGGCCACCTGGGCGGTGGCCACGGCCCTCTACCTCCTGGTCCGGGCCGACAGCGCGGACGAGGGACGCCTGGCCGCGCCTGCCGGACTGCCGCTGGCCCTCGCCGTCGCGTTCCAGCCAGATACGTTGGCGCTCGCGCTGGTGTTGGCGATCGGCACGCTCGTGCGCTGGCGGCGGGCGATCGTCCCGTTCCTGCTCTGGGCGGCGCCCGGTGCCGTCCTGGCGGCCCTCGAGCTCCTGGGGCGAGCGGGTTCGGGCGGCACGAACGCGAGCGCCGGCGACGCGCTGACGCTGCTCTTCTCCCCCGCCAAGGGTGCCTTCGTCTTCGCGCCGGTGGCCCTCGCAGGTATCGTGGGACTCGCGCGCGCCGCGGCCGTGCGCCGGCGCCGGTCCTGGGACGAGCCCTCGCCGAGCGCGGCGTTGCCGCTCGCCTGTGGTCTCGCCTTCGTCGCCCAGATCGCGTCGCTGGTCGCGCTGGGCGGCTGGTCGGAGGGGATCTTCTGGGGACCGCGCCTCGTCTCGCCCGCCTGGCCGCTACTGCTGCTCTTCCTGCCCGAGGGGCTCGCCTCGCTGAAGCTCCTGGGCAGCCTGCTCGTGCTGGTCTCGATCGGCATCCAGGCACTCGGCGCGCTGAGCTACGACGGGCGCTGGGACCGCCTGAACCGGGGCGCCAAGGGCGACTTGGGCGCGGTCGCCTGGGATCCCGCCCGCAGCCCGATCGCCTTCCAGCTGCACGAGCGCGTCCTGCGTCCCACCTTCGTCTCCGTCTCGAACGGCCGCTTGGTCGCGCGCGAGCGGACGCTGGTGAAGGGCGACACCTCGGCCGGCTTCGTCTCGTTCAAGGCGGGGGCGATGCGGCCCACCGGCGCGGACCCGACCATGGAGGCGCTGCGGCTCGAGGCCGGGGCCCGGGTGGTCGGGGATCGCCTCGAGCTGCGTGCCGTCGGCGACGGGATCGCCTTCCGGGTGCGCGAGGGCTCGCGCATCCGGCATCTCGAGCTGCGCCTCGAGGGCTCCGGGCGGGGCGTCCTCGGCGTCGGCGAGGGCCGCTCGCTGCGCGAGGCGCGCTGGAGCGAGCACAAGGTGGCGGGTCCCTTCCGCTTGCATGTGCCCTACTTTTACCCCCGGTCGGGTGGCCCCAACGTCCTGGTCGCGCTCCGCGCGGGCGGTCCGCTCACGCTCGAGTCCCTCGCCCTGGTGCCGCCGAGCGACCCGGAGAACGTGATCCGACTGCCCTGAACGGCGGGGCGCCCCGCCCCGGTGTCATTCCTGCTGGCTGGCCTCGCCCCACTTCAGCTTGCTGCGCAGCACCTGGTAGTAGCCGCGACCGGGCCCCTTCACGAGCCGCAACCGGCGCGGGCCGCCGGTGACGAGGACGGAGTCGCCGTCGGCGAAGGCGAAGGTCTCCTGCCCGTCGAGCGCCGCGTACACCTCGACGTGGCGGGCGTCGCGCAGCTTCAGCTCGACCAGGGACTCGTCGCCGACCACCAGCGGCCGGTTCGCCAGCATGTGCGGGCAGATGGGCGTCAGGACGAGAGCGGGCAGGGTCGGATACAGGAGCGGGCCGCCCGCCGCCAGGTTGTAGGCGGTCGAGCCGGTCGGCGAGCAGACGATGAGACCGTCCGCGCGGAAGGAAGAGACGAAGTGCCCATCGACCGTCACGTCGAGCTCGATGATGCGCGAGGGGCCGGCCTTGGTGATCACGACGTCGTTGAGCACGTCCGCGGTCACCTCGGAGTGGCCCTGGCGGCGCACCACGGCGCGGAGCAGCCGGCGCTCCTCGCACTCGTAGCGATCCTCGAGGACGCCCGCGAGCGTCGGATAGAGCTCCGCGGGCGCCACCTCGGTCAGGAAGCCCAGGCTGCCGAAGTTCACCCCCAGCACGGGGATGGGCTTCTCGAGCAGCCGGCTCGCCGCCAGCAGCGTCCCGTCCCCGCCGAACACGACCAGGGCGTCGGCCTCGGCGACTGCGTCGCGGCTGGGGACGACGGTGCATCTCTCGTGGGACGAGCGGCCCGCGAGGGCTGCCGTCGCCTCGTCGGTTCGTACCGCAACGCCCCGCGCGGTGAGCCACTCCGCCAGCTGGCAGACCGCCGGGCCCGCCAGCTCGAGGTCGGCCCGGGCGAGAACGCCGATCGTGTTCATGGCAGCACCGCCTTTCCCACAACGGCCACCAGCTCGTCTTCGGGCAAGGCCGGGGCGCCCGGCACGAGATGGAGGAAGAACTCGCGATTGCCCTCGGCACCGGGCACCGGCGAGGGACACGCGGCGCGCACCCCGTAGCCCTGGGCCTGCGCCGCCTCGGCCACGCCGCGCACGGCCTCCCGGTGCAGCTCCGGTTCCCTCACGATACCGCCTCGGCCGACCTGCTCGCGGCCGACCTCGAACTGCGGCTTCACCAGCACCACCACCTCGGCCCCCGGCGCGAGCACGGCGAGGAGGGCCGGCAGGATCAGCCGCACCGAGATGAAGGAGACGTCCATCACCGCGAGCGCGCACGGCTCCGGGACCAGCTCGGGCGAGAGCGAGCGGGCGTTGGTCCGGTCGCGGACCACGACCCGCGGGTCCTGGCGCAGCCGCTCGTGGAGCTGGCCGCGGCCGACGTCGACCGCGTAGACCCGCTCCGCCCCTCGGGCGAGCAGCGTCTCGGTGAAGCCTCCGGTCGAGGCGCCCACGTCCAGCACCACCTTGCCGGCGGGATCGACGCCCAACGTGTCGAGGGCACCGGCTAGCTTCAAAGCACCGCGCCCGACGTGGGCCGGACCGGGCTCGACCGACACCGAGGAGTCCCCCCTCACGCGCGCGCCCGGCTTCGTCGCCGGCGCTCCGTCCACCCGAACCCGACCCGCCATCACCAGGGCCTGGGCCTTCTCGCGCGACTCGGCAAGGCCGTGCTCCGCCAGCCAGACGTCCAGCCGGAGAGGGGCGCTCCGGCTCACGAGCGCCGGTCCACGACCAGGCGCGCGATCGCCGCCAGCAGCGTCCCGCCGGCACCGAACGGGGCCACCGCGGCGAGCGCCTCCTCGCGCAACCCGACCGCCATCGCACGCGCCCGCTCCAGACCGTGCACGCTCACGTAGGTGGATTTGTGCGCCGCCTGGTCCTTGCCAGGTGTCTTGCCGAGCTGCTCGGCCGTCTCCGTGGCGTCGAGCACGTCGTCGACCACCTGGAAAGCGAGGCCGATCGCCGAGGCGTAGCGCGTGAGGCGCTCGAGCTCGGCCTCCCCCGCCCCGCCCAGGATCGCCCCGCCCCGCACGCAGGCCGACAGGAGGGCGCCCGTCTTGGCGCGGTGCAGCCGCTCGAGATCGGCCGCGGCGATCGTACGGCCTTCCGACTCGAGGTCCATCACCTGGCCGCCGATCAGACCCGTCGTCCCGCAGGCCTGGGCCAGGAGCGCGGTCGCACGCTGTCGACGCCGCAGGCGCTCCACGTCCCATGCCTCGGGGACCTCGGCCAGCAGCTCGAAGGCGCGGGTCAGCAGGGCGTCGCCGGCCAGGATCGCGATCGCCTCGCCGAACACCTTGTGCGAGGTGGGCTTGCCGCGGCGCAGGTCGTCGTCGTCCATCGCGGGCAGATCGTCGTGGATCAGGCTGTAGGTGTGGATCATCTCCACCGCGCAGGCGAGCGGCATCAGCTCCTCGCGCGCGCCGCCCACGGCCGCGCCCGCCGCCAGCACCAGCACCGGGCGGATGCGCTTGCCTCCCGCACCGAGGCTGTAGCGCGCGGCCCGGTGGATCGTCTCCGGCCAGGCGCTCTCCTCCGGCAGCGCCGCCTCGAGCGCCTGCTCGACCGCGGTGCGCAGGGCGGCGAGCGCCGCCGTCCCGCTGCCGGGCGCCGTGCTCATCTCCGGTCGTCCTCGTCCTTCGGCTCGGCGAGCGGCTTCGTGAGCGGCCGCCCCTGCTGGTCCTGGGCGGGCTCGCCGTGCGAGTCCTTGAGCAGCACCTCGATCCGGCCCTCCGCCTCTTCGAGCTTGCCATGGCAGAGCCGCGAGAGACGGATACCTTCCTCGTAGAGCCGAAGCGAGTCCTCGAGGGGCAGCTCGCCGCGCTCCAGCTTCTGCACGATCTGCTCCAGCTCGGTGAGCGCCTGCTCGAACGTGGTTTCCTGTTTCGTGCTCACTCGCTCTCCCTCGATTGGACCGTGGCGCGGAGCGCCCCCTTGTGCAGCCGGATCCGGAGGCTCCGGCCGGGCTCGACCTCGTCTGCGTCGCGCACCAGACGCGAGCCCTGCTCGTCCCAGACGAGCGCGTAGCCGCGGCCGAGGACGGCGAGCGGCGAAAGACCCTCTAGGGCGACGGCCAGGCGGCCGAGGTTCGCCCGCCGCGCGTCTCTCTCCGCCCGGAAGCGCGCGAGCAGGCGCTCTTCCTGCCGCGCCAGGCGCGTGCGCCGGGCCTCGAGCTGGCGGTCCAGGCGGAAGGCCTCCAGCCGCTCGCGCAGGCGCCGGCTGCTCTCGCCCGCGCGCTCGAGCCGCCGCGCCAGACCCGTTTCCGCGCGCCGCACGAGGTCGTCGATCCGCTGCGCCGCCACCCGCAGCCGCCCCCGCTCGGCCGCGAAGACCCGCGGCGCCGCGAGGCTCTCCAGCCGAGCGCGCGTCCGGGTCAGGGCGAGGCGCAGGGCGCCGTCCCGCCGTCTCTCGAGCGCGGCGACCCGGGCGACCAGGGCCTCCTTGGCCTCGACCACGCGCTCCGCAGCGGCGGAGGGTGTCGCCGCCCGCAGGTCCGCGACGAAGTCGGCGATCGTGAAGTCGGTCTCGTGCCCGACCGCCGAGATGATCGGGATCCGCGAGGCGGCGATCGCCCGCGCGACCCCCTCCTCGTTGAAGGCCCAGAGGTCCTCCAGGCTGCCACCGCCCCGGGCCAGCAGGATCACGTCGAGCCGGCGTCCGCGCTCCCCGATGCGGTTGAGGGCACGGATGCCCTGCACGATCTCGCTCGCGGCGCCTTCCCCCTGCACGCGGGCCGGGTAGAGCAGGAGCTCCAGGTTGGCGTAGCGCGTCCGCAGGACACGCAGGATGTCGCGGATCACGGCGCCGGTCGGGGAGCTGACCACACCGATCCGGCGCGGCAGCATCGGGAGCGGCTTCTTGCGCGCCGGGTCGAAGAGACCCTCCTGCTCGAGCTTCGCCTTCAGCTCCTCGAAGGCCTGCTGGAGCGATCCCTTGCCGAGCGGCTCCAACACCTGGACGGCGAGCTGGTACTCCCCGCGCGGCGGGTAGACGCGGAGGATGCCGCGGGCCAGGACCTTCATCCCGTCCTGGGGCCGGAAGCGGATCAGCCGGGCATCCGTCCGCCACACGACCGCGCGGAGCTGCGCCGAGTCGTCCTTGAGGGTGAAGTACCAGTGGCCCGAGGCCGCCAGCTTCAGGTTCGAGATCTCGCCCTCCACCCAGACGTCCACGAACTCGGTCTCGAGCACCCCCTGGATCCGCTCGGTGAGCTCCGAGACCGAGAGGGCGCGCGGGCGCGCGGGGCGCGCCGCGGGCACCTCACCGAAGTCGAGCCCCTTCTGACGCATGCCTAGGCGGGCATTCTGTATGCCGAGGCGGGCGAAGTCCACAAGGGCTCCCCTCGTGGCCGGCCGATCCCCGGCGGCGCGCTATCATCTTCGGGTACGCCGCCACCTCAGGGAGGAGACATGAAGACCCGGTCGCGCGTGCTGTTCATGGGGCTGATGTTCGTCGGTGTGCTGATCGGCGTCCTGATTCCGAGCCTGCTGCAGCGGGCTCTCCCGCCCTCGCCACAGCCGACCTTGGCGACCCCGGTCGCGGTCGCGGCCAGCCAACCGCTCGCCGAGCAGGCCGTCTCCGAACCGGCGGATCTCCAGCCTGACGAACGTCACACGATCGCCCTCTTCAAGGGCGCGTCCCCGTCGGTCGCCTACATCACGACGCAGGTCGAGCAGGTGGACTTCTGGACCCGCAGCGTCACCGAGATCCCCTCCGGCACCGGCTCCGGCTTCGTCTGGGACGACCAGGGCCACATCGTCACCAACTTCCACGTGGTGCAGGACGCGGACTCGGCGAAGGTGACCCTGGGGCAGGACACCTACCCGGCCCACCGCGTGGGCTGGGCCCGCGACCAGGACCTGGCGGTGCTGAAGATCGACGCGCCCCGCGAGAAGCTGGTGCCGATCAAGGTCGGTATCAGCCGCGACCTCCAGGTTGGGCAGAAGGTCTACGCGATCGGCGACCCCTTCGGCCTCGACTACACGCTCACGACCGGTATCGTGAGCGCCCTGGGGCGCACCATCCAGAGCGTCAGCAACGTCTCCATCTTCGACGTGATCCAGACCGACGCCGCGATCAATCCCGGCAACTCGGGGGGACCGCTGCTCGACAGCGCCGGCCGCCTGATCGGGATCAACACCGCCATCTACAGCCCTTCCGGCGCGAGCGCCGGGATCGGCTTCGCCGTGCCGGTCGATACCGTGCGCCGCATCATCCCGGACCTGATCGCCCACGGCAAGGTGGTTCGTCCGGTGCTCGGCATCCAGCCGGTCGACGACCAGGTCAACTCCTACATCACTCAGCGTCTCGGCGTCGACGGCACGCTGATCGCCCGCGTCTTCCGCGGGACTGCCGCCGCGCAGGCGGGGCTCGAGGCCACGGTGCAGCGCGGCGGACGCATCATCCCGGGCGACCTGATCCGCGAGATCGACGGCAAGCCCGTCAAGAGCGCGAGCGACCTGCTCGGGCGGCTGGGCAACTACAAGCCCGGAGACACCGTGACCCTCACCGTCTGGCGGGACGGCAGCCAGCGCAACCTGAGGGTACGGCTGCAGTCTCCGGGAGAGTAGCCGCCCAGGCGGCGGGGTCGTTCCATGCAGTTGCCGCTCGCCTTCACGCCGCTCTGGACGCCACCCGAGAGCGCTTCTTCGGGCGGCTACTGGTTCGTGCTACGGGAGGGAAGGCTGCTCGTCTCGAACGATCCGCAACGCCCCGAGGTCCCGCGCCTGGGCGAGGGAAAGGCGCCGCCGCTGCCTTTCGCCGGCACGCGTTGCATCGGTGCCCTGGACGGGACGCTCTGCTGGGCGGCTCGGGCGGAGGCCGAGGAGGCGCCGCTGGGATTCGCCTTCGAGCCCTTGCGCCGGCTCTTCGACCGGCTGCCGGACGAGATGGTGGCGATCGCCGGACGGGCCGCGCAGGTGGTCGAGTTCGACCGCACCCACCGCCACTGCGGCGTCTGCGCGACGCCCACCGAAGTCGCGGACGAGTCGCGGGCGCGCCGCTGTCCGGCCTGCGGCGAGACGTACTACCCGCGGATCGCACCGGCCGTGATGGCGCTGGTGACGAGGGAGGCTGAGCCAGGGCGGCTGCTCCTGCTCGCGCGGGGGGCCCGCTTCCAGACGCCCATCTACAGCGCCCTGGCGGGCTTCGTCGAGCCCTCGGAGTCACTCGAGGAGTGCGTGCGGCGCGAGGTGCTGGAGGAGGTGGGGCTGCGCGTCGGCAACCTGCGCTACTTCGGGAGCGACAGCTGGCCCTTTCCCAATTCGCTGATGATCGGCTTCCTGGCGGACTATCAGGGCGGAGAGATCGTCTGCCAGCCGGGCGAGATCGTGCACGCGGACTGGTTTCCGCCCGGCCGGCTGCCGCTCCTCCCCCACCCTCTCTCGCTCGCCCGGCGCCTGATCGACCACGCCGTCGCTTTGGCTAGCCGAACTGCACGGAGCGCTTCGTGAACGCCCCTTCCATCCAGAAGCCCGTGATCGGGAAGCTGGTCCGGGGCGGCGCATCGGCGGCCCCCGCCGAGACCAGGACCGGCGCGTAGTGCTCCCAGGTCGGCAGCGCCTCGGCTGCCCCGGGAGCGCGACGCCGGAAGTCGACGAGCGCGTCGAGGTCGAAGCGCGCCAGCGCTCCACCCGCGGGTCGAGGCCCGGCATCGAGATCTGGAGCACCGGCACATCGGCCGCCGGGTACATCGCCACGAGCGGCACGTAGGCACCGTGATCGAGCCCGCGCTCCGAATCGTCGGCGAAGGGGAGTCTTCTCTCGCGCAGCAGCCCGCGCACGCGATCGGCCAGCGCGCCCGCCCCGGGGGCGGGATACCGCGTCTCGTAGTAGCGCGCCGGGAAGCCGTAGAAGTCGTAGACCAGAGGGACGGTCCGCGTCGCGCCCAGGGTCACCGGCCTTTCTTCCCAGTGGGCCGAGACCATCAGGATGCTCTTTGGACGGGGCAAGGCGCCGGCCCATGCCGCGAGTTCCCCCATCCACTCGGCGTCGTCGAGCAGGACTGGTGCGCCGTGCGCGGCGAAGATGACCGGGAACACCTGCCTCGATGCTACGCCCGAGGAGGCTCTATTCCGAAGCGGCTGGCGAGGGTCCCGGAGCGGGCACGGGCTGCGGAGAGTAGCGCGCGACCACCCGGCCGTCGCTCGTGACGAGCAGGAGGGCCGCCCTCCCGGGGGCCAGGTCCAGACTCAGCTCGGCTCCGCTCGCGCCGTCGCGCAGGCTGATCTCCCGCGTGCGGGAAGACTCCGAGGTGAAGGCGTAGAGGGTCCCGGTCTCGAGCGGGAAGGGACAGATCAGGATGCCCGGGTCGTCGAGCCGCGTGCGGTAGAGAGGCCGGACCTTGGCCTCGGCGAGCGCCCAGGCATAGACGCGGCCGAGGAGAGCGAGGTCGTCGTTCAGCTCGAGCGGCAGGGAGAAGAAGAGGATCCGCCCGCGGCCCACCCGGCGACTGGCGAAGGTCGCGCCTCCGGGGAGCCGCGCCTCGTCGAGGGAGGTGGTCTTGTCGCCCGAGTAGGTCGCCCGGCCGGTGCCACCCGGCCAGCGGATCGTGTTCTCGCGGGCGGCCAGGATCTCCGGCCGGTAGTCGAGCCCGACCGCGCGCGCTCGCCCGGTCGGCCGGAAGTGCTCGTCCTGGTCGAAGCGGCCGCTCAGGAGGAGCGTCGCGCCGTCGCTCACCTGTGCGAGGATCCCGCGCCAGGCGGGCTCGCTGAGCGTCCAGGGCGCAGGCAACAGGATCAGACGGGGATGCCCCAGCAGCTCGATCTGGTACTCGCCCACGACGGAGGCCGCGGCGCGCGCGTGGTGGTAGAGGGCGCGGACGCACTTCTGCTGGGCCTCGCGGCCGTAGCCGCCCAGAGCCGACATCTGGAGCGACTGGGGCAGCACGATCGCGACCTCCGCGGCGCGGGCCTCGCCCAGGTGCGGCGCGGTCTCCCGCGCGAAGCGAGCGACACCCGTGAGCGCCTCCAGCCACGGTGTCACGGAGCCGTCGCTGCGCCCGATGTGGAAGGCGTCCGCGCGCGACCAGATCCAGGGCAGGACGCCGGCGTTGCCGGCCGAGAGGCCGAGCACCAGCTTGCGCTCGAAGAGGCCGAGCCCCCGCACCTCGTCCCAGCGCGAGCGGCCGTCCATGCCGAGCGCCGGCTGGGGGCCGGTCTCGCCCAGCAGGTTCGGCATGCCGGGCCGCTTGGCGGCGAGCGCGTCCCAGAGGAGAGCGTCGTCGTTCCACCAGTTGTGCATCGAGGTCAGGTCGACCTCGGCGCCGTAGAACTGGTTCAGCACCCGGTCGCCGACGCCGCCCTCGTCCTGGCCCACGCTCACCAGCTGCCGGCTGCCGGCGGCGCGGATGGCACCGACCACCTCCCGCGCCCAGGCGCGGAAGGCGTCCTGCGCGAAGAGGTTGTAGTCAAAGGCGCGCACCTCGTCCAGGTTCCCGGTACGGACGTGCAAGAGGTCGACCGGCTTCGGTAGCGGCACGGCGCCGAAGTCCGGGACCTCGCCCGGCAACGCGCGCCACGCCTCGGCCAGGGCCGCGGTGCTGCCGTATCGCCGGCGCAGCCAGTCGTTCCAGGCGGCGACCTCGGTCGGGTCGCCGTTCGGCTGATTGCCGTGCCAATAGAGGCGAGGGTTGGAGAAGTTCGGCTCGTTGACGAGGTCGAACCCGAGGAACGGAACCGCGGCGAAACGCTCGGCGATCGAGCGGACGAAGGTCTTCTCCGCCTCGACCGCCACCGGGTCGGTGTAGGGGTTGCGACCGGGCCCGAGCAGCGGGCCGGAGGGCGCGTACAGCATGGTCTGCGGATCGAAGGCGAAGAGGGTGAACTGCACCTGCAGCCCGTGCCGTCCCGCCGAGAGCAGGAAGGCTTCGATGTTACGGAGCACCGACTCCATGGCGGTGCCGGTGGGCCGGCTCACGAGCGAGAAGCGTCCCGACCAGATGCCGGTGCGCACGAAGCTCAGCCCGCGCGCCGCCATCTCGGCGAAGTCGCGATCCCAGGCGAGCGCGTTGGCGTTCTCGGGGAAGGACCACCAGACGCTGTCGTTCAGCCAGTGGTTGGCACCCACCACCAGGAACGGCCGGCCGCCACGCCGCAGGTAGGTCGCCCCGGCCGTGAGCGCGTCTCCGCTGGCGAGAAGGGTCGCGTCGCGGCGCCAGAACCCGGTCTCGTGGACGTCGACGACGCCGCCGGCGCGTTCGTAGGTCGCGCGCACGGCGTAGAGGCCTGGCTGGTCGGCGCTCGGCCAGCTGAGGTCGGCGTCGAGCGTCCCCGCGGGACAGGGCAGGCTCCGCGTCTCGCGCACCTCGTCACCGCGTCGCAGCTCGACGCGCACGCGTCCGTCCGCGTCCGGGTGCGAATCCTGGACGTGCACGACGACGCTCGCGCTCTCGCCTTCGTGCACGACCGCGAGCGGCAGCTCCACCCAGACCAGGGCGGGTCCGCGCGCCGCGTGGAGAGCCGCTTGGCGGACGAGCAAGCGGCCCGCCTCCGAGTCCCAGTACCCGGGCTCGGGCTCGAAGCTCAGCAGGACCAGCCGTCCCCGGCCCTCCGGAGCCCGATCCTCGGGGGTGAGCGAGAAGTCGAGCCGCGTGACCGGCGCGGCGAGCCTCGTCCCATGGGAATCCAGGAAGAAGCCGAGGGTCTCCCAGCGCCTCTCGGCACCACGATAGCCGTCGACGTGGACCGTGCCGAACGCGAAGGTCCGGCGAGCCCGGATCTCGAGCGGTGCGAAGCCGAAGACAGGATCCCACGCGAATCGCATGCCGGGCGAGGAGGGAACCTCGGCCGCATCCACGGCCGCGAAGAGCCGCCAGGTTTCGCTGCGAGGCTCGCCCGTCTGGAAGCCGCCCTCCGCCCGACGCAGGACCGGCACGAAGAGCGGCCGGCCGCCGAGAGCGAGCAGGTTGCCTCCGTGCTCCAGGTATCCGCGCAGCTCCGGCCAGGCGTCGGCCGGGAAGCTCGAGCCATAGGGCAGGACGAGGAGATCGGCGCCGGCGAGCGTCTGGGGCTGCTGGAGCGCCGCGATGTCGGCAAAGGAGACCTCGAGCCCCGCCAGGGCCGCGGTGAGGGTCTCGGGCGAGGGGGCCTCGCTCTCCACCGCGGGGAAGCCCGGTTCCTGGAAGACGATCACCCGCGCGTCCGCTCGCCCGGCCAGGGCGATCACCGCCGCCGCCAGGAGAGCCGCACGCGTCAAAGCCCGTTCCATGCGCGACCTCCGAACCAGGAGAACCGGCGCCGGAGGTTACCACGCACGCCGCTGGCCGGCCCGGCCGGCCGACGTGCTAGAGACCCAGCCGCTTGATCCAGCGGTAGAGGGTGCGAGGCGAGACGCCGAGGATCTCGGCTGCCTTCTCTCGTCGCCATTTCGCCTGTTCGAGGGCCGCACGCACCTGCGCCAGATCGGGCCCCTCGCCGTCGCTGCCGCCGTTCGCGGCCATGCCGGCGACGCTCACCGGGCTCGAAACCGGGCGCGCCGCGCAGGCCGGCGCGGCGTGACGCCCGGACTTTTCCAGGATCTCGGGCGGCAGGTCGGAGACGTCGATCATCTCCCCCTCGGCCAGGAGCCCCGCCCGCTCGACGGCGAAGTGCAGCTCGCGCACGTTGCCAGGCCAGTCGTAGCCGGAGAGCGCCGCGAGGGCCTCGGCCGTGAAGCGCTTCTGGCTCGGGATCTGGCGGGCGAAGTGCTCCACCAGCAGCGGGATGTCCTCGGGCCGCTCGCGCAGCGGCGGGATTACGACCTTGACCCCATTCACTCGGAAGAAGAGGTCCTTGCGGAAGCGCCCCGCGTCGGCCTCGCCCTTGAGGTCCCGGTTGGTCGCCGACACCAGGCGGAAATCGGCGCGGCGCTTGCGGATCGCCCCCACCCGATAGAAGGTGCCCGAGTCGAGCACGCGCAGGAACTTCGACTGGATCTCGGGGATCATCTCCCCGACCTCGTCCAGGAAGAGCGTCCCTCCGTCCGCCACCTCCACCAGCCCCGGCTTCTCGTTGCCCGCGCCCGTGAACGCCCCGCGCTCGTAGCCGAACAGCTCGCTCTCGAGCAGGCTGGAGGGCACGGCCGCGCAGTTGAGGTCCACGAAGGCCTTCGCCCCCCGGGGCGAGAGGCGGTGCACGTGCTGGGCGAGCAGCTCCTTGCCGACGCCGCTCTCGCCCTCGATCAGCACGGGCGTGCGCGCCGCGGCCACCATCTCGATCGTGTGCAGGATCCTCTCGAGAGCGGGCGAGCGGGTCAGGATGTCCGAGGAGAGGTTGCGCTGCACCTGGAAGCGCAGGTGCCGGTTCTCGCGCTCGAGCAGCGTCTTCTCCCCCGCCTTCTCCACGCGCATCCCGAGCTCTTCGAAGTTCGGCGGCTTGGTCAGGTAGTCGAAGGCGCCCAACCGCATGGTCTCGATCGCCGACTGCACGTTGGCGAAGCCGGTGACGATGATGGTCTGCAGCTCCGGATGATCGTGACGCACGGTCGCCAGGATCTCGACGCCGTCGGCGTCGGGAAGCTTCAGGTCCAGCAGCAGCACGTCCCACTCGGCCGACTCGAGCGCCTTGAGAGCCGCTTTGCCGTGGCTGCAGACCTTGACCTCGTGTCCCGCCTTCTGCAGAAAGCGGGTGACGGTCAGGCCGAAGGTGGGCTCGTCCTCGGCCACCAGCACGCGGTAGGGGGTGCCGCTCACGCGTCCCCCCCGCGGGGGGCAGAGACACGACCGCACTGCGCCGGGAGGGACGGCACGACGAGAGTATAAGTCAGAGCCGGCGGATATCGTCCTCGGCCAAGAGCATGCGGTCTATGGCCCGGGCCCGGCCGGTCTCGGGGTCGGCGTCGACCACGACGGCCGCGAAGCGTGGGTCGCCCTTGGCCGTCTCGAAGCGGCTCGGCATGCCGGTCAGGAACCGGTGCAGCACCGCGTCCTTCTCCACCCCGATCACCGAGTCGTAGGGCCCCGTCATGCCGAGGTCGCTGCAGTAGGCGGTGCCCTTGGGCAGGATTCTCTGGTCGCAGGTCGGCACGTGGGTGTGGGTGCCCACGACGGCCGTCACCAGCCCGTCCAGGTGGTGGGCGATCGCGGTCTTCTCGGAGGTGGCCTCGCCGTGCATGTCCACGACGATCACCTTCGCCTGCTCGCGCAGCCGCTCGGCCTCCCGCCGGCCGACTTCGAAGGGGTCGTCCGCAGCACCGTGCATGAAGACGCGCCCGCTCAGGTTGAGGGTGGCGACCGGCACGCCCGAGCGCTTGCCCTTGCCGACGTGCCAGCCGCGCCCCGGCTGGCGGGCCGGGTAGTTCTGGGGCCGCAGCAGCTGGGGAATGAGGTCGATCACCCCCATGATCTCCTTCTTGTCCCAGATGTGGTTGCCGGAGGTGAGACAGTCGACCCCCGCGTCCAGGATCTCGTCGCAGATCTCCTTCGTCACTCCGACGCCGCCGGCGGCGTTCTCCACGTTCGCGACACAGTAGTCGATCTCGTACTTCCTGAAGACCGCGGGCAGGGCCTTCTCCAGGATCTTCCTTCCGGGACTGCCCACCACGTCCCCGATCATCAGGATGTTCATCCGGACAGGCTATCACGGGCTTCGGTGCCGGCTGCGGTCGAGGCAGCGCGTGGTGGGCACGGACCGCGGGCGGGTGACCGTGAGCGGGCGACGACGGTCACCAGCCCGCGACGGCCCTATTCAGTGCTTGCCCGGGCTCAGCGGGACCCCCCTCCGCTCGTGCGTGACGTAGGCCTCGAGCGCCACCATCTGCGGATCGTCGAGCGCCAGCGGCTGCCCCTCGAGCGGCTGTTGGAGGCACCAGTTGATCATCTCGCGGAGCGTCACCACACGGCCGAGCTGCTTCTGGAACTTGGGGTAGGTCTCGGGGTGCGTGTTGGCGGCGTTGGGGTGGCACTGGGCACAGGAGACACCGTTGCTGCCGAGCTTCGGGCTCGTCCAGAGGTCGCGGCCTTTCTGGACGACGCTCAGGTACTCCTGCTGCCAGCGCTCGACGTCTTCCTTGGTGAACTCGTCGGCGCGGACCCGAAGCCCGCTCAGGGTCACGGCAACGGCCAAGGCGGCGCCGGCGACGGCTACGAGCTTCTTCGACATCGCCCCTCCTCTAGTAGTGAACCTGCGGAGCGATCCGCTTCGCCGGATCCTGGTATGTCGAGTCCTCGGGCCGCCCGGTGGCGGGGTTGAAGGCCACCCGACGGTTCGTGTTGTCGTAGAGGTTGTACTCGAGAGCCACCTTCCCCGAGGCGAGGTCGATGAACTGCCATCCGGTCGCGTCGCGCTCGAAGAAGGGGTTGGCCCGGTTCATGGGAACGGTGAGTTTGGGCAGGTGCTGCTCGGCCTGCGCGTAGCTCTGCGGGTAGGGCCACGGCCAAGCCGTCGCCATCACCGCGTGGAAGGTGATGTTGCCGATCTGGTTGTACTGGATCTGGTGGACGTGCCCGTAGATGACCGTCACCTTGTCGAAAGGCTTGAGCAGCGCCTGGACCTCCTCGGCGTCCTCCGTCCAGAAGTTCCATCCCTTGTAGATCTTCTGGATCGGGGAGTGGGAGAACACGACCACGGGCGTCGCCTTGTCGACTCCCGCGAGGTCCTTGGCGAGCCACGCCCGCTGCTTCTCGCCCACCATGAAGGGTGAGCCGTTCGGGTTGTCGAGGCCGGCCATCTCGACCATGCGCTGCTCGGCGGAAGGCCAGCGGTTGTGGGTCCAGTCGTCGTAGGTGAGGACGGAGTTGAGCACGACGAAGTGGACGCCCTTGTGGTCGAAGCTGTAGTGCTGATCCCCGAAGAGCTTCGACCAGTACTCGCCGAGGTCGAGGTAGTAATCGTGCTCGCCCATCACGCAGCGGGTCTTGTACTTGAGCTTGGCCAGCAACTCCGCCCCGTGGTCGAGCTCGGCCTTCTTGCCGAGCTGAGCGATGTCTCCCCCGAACATCACGAAGTCGGGCTTGGGATTGAGAAGGTTCGTCTCCGCCACCGCCCGGATCAGACCCCGGTCCCAGTTTCGGACGAACTTCGCGCCTTCGATCTGCTGGAGGTGCGCGTCGGAGATGTAGGCGAACGTGAAGTTCTGGGCGGGGTCGGCGAAGGCGATCTCCACCATGCTCAGGGGCACGGTGCTGACGGCGGCGGCGGCCGCCGCGCCCTTCAGGAAATCACGACGGCTCGAGTCGTATCGGGTCATGGTCATTTCTCCTCCAGGCCGAGCGACTTGGGGAGGCTCGCGAACTCGGGGCTGGTGAGGGCGTCCATGAAGTGGACGAGGTCGGCGATCTCGTCGTCGGTCAGGTCGAGGGGACGAATGCCCCCGCTCAGGAAGTCGTTGACGGGGTCGCCCTTCTCGGTGACACCGCCGTTGTTGTAGTGGACCATCACGTCGCGGAGCGTCTTCTTGCTCCCGTCGTGCATGTAGGGAGCGGTGACGGCCACGTTGCGCAGGGTCGGGGTCTTGAACGCGCCGAGGTCGTCGAAGCCGGTGGTGACCGCGAAGCGGCCGAGCTCGGACGTCCTCTTGTCGCCGAGGACCTTCACGTCGACCTCGGAGGCCTTGACCTTCGCGTCGATGTAGGCGCCGGCGAGCTGGGGAACCTCGTTCTGGATGTCGTTGATGCCGACCCCGATGTTGTGGAACCGCCCGTCGGTGAAGACGGCCTGGGTCTGCTCGACGACGTGGCAGGATACGCAGCGTCCCTTGTTCACGAAGAGGTCGAAGCCGCGACGCTGGGCGTCGGTGAGCGCGTTTTTCTCCCCGCCGTAGAAGTAGTGGTCGAAGGGCGAGTCTCCGGAGACCTTGGTCCGCTCGAAGGCGGCGATGGCCTCGGTGACCTCCTTCATCGTGACGTCCTTGCCGGTCTTGCCGAAGACCTCCTTGAAGGCCTTCACGTACTTGGGGTCGGTGCGGACGATCTTGAGGATGGGGTCGTGGTTCGGGAGGCCCATCTCCACGGGATTCACGGGCGGGTGGAGGGCCTGGTCCTCGAGGCTGGGCGAGCGACCGTCCCAGAACTGCGACTTCATGTAGGCGGCGTTGACCACCGTCGGCGCGTTGCGCGTCCCGGTGAGCTTCCTGCCGTTCTTCGTGATCCCCTCCGACACCCTGAGGGGGCTGTCCGTGAACGCCTTCTTCGCGTCGTGGCAGGTCGAGCACGACACCTCGCCCGTCTTGCTGAACCGCTTGTCCTCGAACAGCCTGTCGCCGAGGGCGATCTTGGCCGGGGTCATGGGGTTGATCTCGGGCACGGGGACGGGGGGCAGGCCGAGAGGCGGAGCCGCGGCGGGCGCGTCCGCGGCGATGGCCCCGGCCGCCCACAGCATCCCCGCCGTGAGAAGCAGTGCTTTTCGGATTCCGTTCATCGTGGTTTCTCCTCCTGGGCGCGGCAACGCTGGCACATACCGCGCACCTGGACCCTGGGGTCTTGGCCCCGAAACCCCTCGCGCGTGTAACGGGCACGGGAAGGGCGTCGACGGCGGAACTCGTTCATTCGCCGTAGCCTCGCTCGCGAGTCCATCCGAGGCTTCTCCGTTTCAGGGGTGCACGCCCGAAGGCTGATTGAGACAATGTTCCGCCCGACCCATGTGTGTCAATGAACCAGACGCAGTGGGCCAAACGAACTACGATCCGCTGGGGGGGAGGCCGCGAAGGGCTACTAGGGTCGCGGCCGGGTGGCGGGCACCGGGAAAAGTGGCCTCCCCTCGCGCTCGGCCTTCAGCTTGGCCTCGCTGTCGGGCAGCATGTCGTCGAAGCGGTCCGGCCGGTTCGGCTCCACGAGCCAGCTGTCGGGAAAGGGTGCGGCACCGGTGCCCTCACGGTCGCGCCGGACGACGCCCCTGGAGAAGCGCTCGGTGAAGGGGACGGCGTGCCGGCCCTTCGCGTCGGCGAGCTGGTCGAAGAGCGCCTTGCGCAGGGTGATCTTGGTCTCGATCCAGGACGGGTCGTCGATCAGGTTGTGCATCTCGTCGGGATCGCTGGCCAGGTCGTAGATCTCCTCGAGGTCGTAGACCCCGTGGTACTGGATGTACTTGACCCGGTCGCGCTCGATCGCGAAGGTGGTCGGCGTCATCGGGAAGTTCCACTCCCAGTAGTACTCGTAGACGAAGTCACCCGGCCGCCAGTCGCTCGGTGCCACCGCGCCGGTCATCAACGGGAGGGCGCTTTGGCCTTCGAACTGGGGCGGCTGCGCGACGTGCGCCACGTCCAGGAAGGTCGGCGCGAAGTCCAGGTTGCGGATGCGCCCCGGGTTCGTCACGCCTGCCGGCACCAAGCCCGGAGCGTAGACCACCATCGGGATGCGCACCGAGCCCTCGTAGGCGTTGCGCTTGTCGATGAGGCCGTGGTCGCCGATCAGGAAGCCGTTGTCGGAGGTGAACACGACCATGGTGTCCTGCTCCAGGCCGTTGCGCTTCAGGTAGTCGAGCAGCCGCCCGAGGCTCTCGTCGACGGCGGAGAGGGTCGCGTAGTACCCCTTCAGGTACTCCGACATCTTCCGGTCGGAGTGGTAGAAGAAGTCGATGCCGTGCCACGTGTTGCGCTGGTTGTAGACCCACATCGGCTTGCCCCGGTAGTTCTCGGGCGTGTTGGCAGCACTGGCAGGGATGCGGAAAAGCGTGGCGTCGTACTGGTGGGCGTGGCGCGGCGCCGGCAGCGGCTCCGTGTGCACTGCCTTGTGGCTCAGGTAGAGGAAGAAGGGCTTGCCGGGGTCGCGCTCCTTCTGCAGCCACTCCATGGCGTAGTCGGTGAGCTCGTCGGTGATGTAGCCCTTCTGCGGGACTTGCCGGCCGTCCACATTGAGGGTGAGTCCCGGGCGCGGGAAGTACTCGCCCTGGCCCAGGAAGCTCACCCACCTGTCGAACCCCGGCCTCGGGGCGTCGCTGCTCTGCCCCATGTGCCACTTGCCGAAGAATGCCGTCTGGTATCCGGCCTTCTGCAGATAGCTCGGGAAGAAGACGAGTCCTTCCTCGGACGAGTTGTTGTTGTCCACGACCCGGTGGTTGCGCGTCGTCTGGCCGGTCAGGATGGTCGCGCGGCTGGGAGAGCAGAGCGAGGAGGTCACCACCGTGTTGGGGAAGTAGGCGCCCCCCTGGGCCAGGCGGTCGATGTTCGGGGTCTTGACCTCGGGCTGAAGGAAGCCCATGCCGTCATAACGCAGGTCGTCGACCAGGATGAAGACGACGTTGCGGGGACGATCCGCTTTGGCCTCGCCCCGGCCGGCAGGACGCGACGCTGCCGCGGCGGGCGGCGCGGCGTCAAAGTGCGAGGACCCGATCGCCAGTGCGGCGGGGACAGCGATTGCCAGCCAGCCACGACTCCTCATGGCTCCTCCTCCTGAACCCGCACGGTTCTCAGGCCGGGACGCGCCGATCCTAGCACCGGCGGGAAGCCGTCTCCTACGATTTCCCCCAGTCCTTCTAGTAGACTGCATTGGCGTGGCGTGCGCCGACCAGGCCACGCCGGAGGGACCTTGGGAGTGTGTTGTTCGCCTGGGCCGAGGGCGGTCGCCGTACCGGCTCGCCGCCGGCACCAGGCATCTGAGTGCAGGTCGTCGTGACCGTCACACCCCGGATCGCCGTCGTCGGCGCCGGCCCGGCCGGGCTGACGGCGGCCTACCTCGCCAGCAAGCGGGGATGGCCCGTCCAGGTGCTGGAGGCAGACCCCGACTACCTGGGCGGCCTTTCCCGCACGGTGGAGCACCGAGGCTACCGCTTCGACATCGGTGGTCACCGCTTCTTCTCGAAGTCGGAGGTGATCGAGGCCCTCTGGACGGAGATCCTCCCGGACGGCATGCTAGTGCGCCCGCGCTCCTCGAGGATCTACTACAAGGGCCGCTTCTTCTCCTACCCGCTGCGCGCCGGCGAGGCGCTCTTCCGGCTCGGGCCGGTCGAGGCCGTCCGCTGCCTGGCGTCCTACGTGGCGGCCCGCCTCGCGCCGGTCCGCGACCCGAGGAGCGTCGAAGACTGGGTCAGCAACCAGTTCGGCCGCCGCCTGTTCACCATCTTCTTCAAAACCTACACGGAGAAGGTGTGGGGCATGAGCTGCCGCGAGATCTCCGCCGACTGGGCCTCCCAGCGCATCAAGAGTCTCTCGTTGGGCCGAGCCGTCTTCGAGGCGCTGCGCCCACGGGGGCTGCGTCGGCGAGGACCGGAGATCAAGAGCCTCATCGAGAGCTTCCGCTACCCTCGGCTCGGACCGGGCATGCTGTGGGAGGAGTGCGCCCGCCGGACCACGGCCCTGGGTGGCGAGATCACGCTCGGACGCCGGGTGGTCGCGCTGGTCTTCGGCGAGAACACGGGCCTGTGGACCGTGCGCCACCGCGGCCCCAGGGGTGACGTCGGCGAGCTGGTTGCCAACCACGTGATCTCGTCAGCCCCTCTGCGGGAGATGGTTCCGGCCCTCTCGCCGAAGCCAAGCGAGGCGGCGAGGGAGGCGGCCTCGGGGCTTCGCTACCGCGATTTCCTCACCGTGATGCTGATCCTGCGCGACCGCGGCGCGATGAAGGACAACTGGATCTACGTCCACGACCCCGGCGTGAAGGTGGGCAGGATTCAGAACTTCAAGGCGTGGTCGCCCGAGATGGTGCCCGACCCCGCCATGGCCTGCTACGGCCTCGAGTACTTCTGCTTCGAGGGCGACGGACTGTGGGCCGCTCCCGACGCCGGGCTGATCGAGCTGGCCAAGCGGGAACTGTCGGCGATCGGCCTGGCGGCGTCCGAGGACGTGGTCGACGGCTGTGTCGTGCGGATGCCGAAGGCCTACCCCGTCTACGACGAGGACTATCAGCGGCGCCGCGCGATCGTCCGCGAGGAGCTGCAGCGGCGCTTTCCGACCCTGCACGTGATCGGCCGCAACGGTCTACACAAGTACAACAACCAGGACCACGCGATGATGACGGCGTTGCTGACGATCGAGAACATCGCCGCCGGGCGACGTCAGTACGACGTGTGGCGGGTGAACGAGGACGCGGAGTACGGCGAGGAGGACGAGTCGTCCTCTGGCGTGACCACCCGGCGTCCGCATGTGCCGCACGCCGTCCCCCCCCCGCGGTCGAGCGAGTAGAATCCGACGCCGTGCCCCCCTCCCGGCCGGACGTCCCGGTGCGAACGGCGTGGAAGACAGCCTGGCTGCTCGTGGCGAGCCTGTATCTGCTCACGACTCCCGGCACCTGGGTGGAGATGGACGAGGGCGAGTACCTGCTGTCGGCGGAGCGGCTCGTGCATCGCGGTACCTTCACTCTGGCCGAGGTCGGCGAGAAGATGCCCTGGGCCGGCTATGCGCGGTTCGACCCCAAGGCGCCGGTGCGGCTGCGCATGCACCCGGCGGTTGTGTTGGTCATGGCGCCTCTCGTCGCCCTCGACGAAGCGCTGGGCTTCGGCAACCCGGGAGCGAGTGGGCGGCTCGTCCACCTGCACGGACACCTTTTCGTCCTGCTCGCGTTGGCGCTCATCGGCATGGCGATCGAGGTCGCCGGCGCCAGCCCGTCGGCCGCGGCCTTCGCCGTGGCCGCGACCGGCCTCGCCTGGCCCGTCTGGTCGGCGAGCTGCAACGGGGGAGCGGAGCCGATCCTGCTGAGCTTGTGCGCGGCCTTCCTGCTCGGCAGCGAGCTCTCGCGGCGAGGTGACGAAGGCAGCGGAACCTGGCTCCGGGCCGTCAGCCTCTTCCTCCTCCCCTGGGCTCACGCCTCCGGCCCGTTCGTGGCCGTGGCACTGCTGGCCTGCGAGGCGGCGTTCGGCCTCCTGCGGCGCCCCCGCGAGCTGGCCTACCTCTCGGCGTCCTTCGTCCTCGGTCTGGGCTCGATGATCCTCATTTGGAACTGGGGCTACCACGGCAACTGGTGGGCCGGCGGCTATGCACTCGGCAACCGCCACCACCTGGTCGGCGGACGGGCGTTCTGGCCGGGTCTGGCAAGGTACCTCTGGGCCTCGATACCGGACGGTCCGGTCCTCGTGCTGCTCGCCGCATGGTCGGTGCGCGCAGGCGCGCGCGATCGCCGGCCCGCCGTCGCGGCCGCATTGCTGGCAGTCGTCCTGTCGGTGCTCTTTGCCCAGGAGCCGGTATATAACCCCACCCGACGGCTGGCCGTCCTCTGGCCGGCACTCGGCCTGGCCGCGGCCCGGGGCTTCGACGCCCTGGCACCGAGCACCCTCACGAGCCGTCTGCTGCTGGCCGCGAGCGGGCTGGTGTCGTTCCATTGGTTCATCGAGCAATCCGGGCGCTACTACCTCGGCGCCGGAGGCCTGTACTACCCTGCGATCCTGTGGGTGAAGCAGTTGATCGACACCGGACCGCGTTTCGCGACCCTGGCCCCGCCGCTGGTGCTGCTCACGGCTGTCGTCGTGTTCTCTCACCGCGTCGCCCGGGTGCTCCAGGCAGGCAGGGCCCCCGCCGCCCTTCGAGGTCCATTCGGGCGAGGCTGAGAGAAGCCAGTCGACGAGCTTCGGCCCTACGAGGCTAGACCGTCACGGGCCGCCGCGGCCGTCCCGGGTAAGGCCGTGGCGCCCGGCTCCCCGTCTGGGGCTTCGTTTCCGGCGGCGGCAGCAGGGCGAGGGCCAGCACCTCGTCGACCGTTTCGACCAGATGGACCTGCAGCCCGCGACGCAGGTGCGCCGGCACCTCGTCCAGCTCCTTCTTGTTGAGCTTGGGACACAGGATCGTCTCGATGCCGGCGCGGCGGGCGGCCAGGACCTTCTCCTTGAGCCCGCCGATCGGCAGCACGTGCCCGCGCAGCGTGATCTCGCCCGTCATCGCCACCGAGGCGCGCACCGGCCTGCCGGTGAAGGCGGAGACGAGCGCGGTCGCCATGGTGATGCCGGCCGAGGGGCCGTCCTTGGGGATCGCCCCCTCGGGCACGTGGACGTGCACATCGTGGCTGGCGAACAGCTCTTCCTTGAGGCCGAGGCCGCGCGCGTGCGCGCGGGTCCAGGACAACGCCGCCTGCGCCGACTCCTTCATCACGTCGCCCAGGTGCCCGGTGATCGAGAGCCGTCCCTTGCCCTTCATGGTCGAGGCCTCGACGAAGAGCACGTCGCCCCCGGTCACCGTCCAGGCGAGCCCGGTCGCGATCCCCACCTCGTCCTGCTTCAGCCGCTCCTCGGGCAGCGTCTTGGGCGCGCCCAGGAACCGCTGTAGCGCGCCGGGCGTCACGCGCACGCTCCCGGCTCTCGCCCTCGGCGACCTTGCGCGCGACCTTGCGCGCGACGGTCGCGATCTCGCGCTCCAGGTTCCTGAGGCCCGCCTCGCGCGTGTAGGTCTCGATCAGCGCCCGCAGCGCCGGATCGGTGAAGACGAGGTGCTCGGGCGTCAACCCGTGCTCGTCCAGCTGCTTCGGCACCAGGTGGCGCTTGGCGATCTCGAGCTTCTCGTCCTCGGTGTAGCCGGAGAGGCGGATCACCTCCATGCGGTCCAGGAAGGCGGCCTGGATGGTATCGGTGAGGTTCGCGGTGCAGATGAACATCACGTTCGAAAGGTCGAAGGGCACCCCCAGGTAGTGGTCGCGGAAGGTGTAGTTCTGCTCGGGATCCAGCACCTCGAGCAGCGCCGACGAGGGATCGCCCCGGAAGTCCGCGCCGATCTTGTCGACCTCGTCCATCATGAACACGGGGTTGTTGGCGCCGGCCTGCTGGATGCCCTGGACGATGCGTCCGGGCATCGAGCCCACGTAGGTGCGGCGGTGGCCGCGGATCTCGGCCTCGTCCTTGACGCCCCCGAGCGAGAGGCGGACGAACTTCCTCCCGAGCGCACGCGCGATCGACTTGCCCAGGCTCGTCTTGCCGACACCGGGAGGCCCGACGAAGCACAGCAGCGGTCCTTTCGTCTTCTCCTTGAGCTTGCGCACCGCCAGGTACTCGACGATCCGCTCCTTCACCTTCTCGAGCCCGTAGTGGTCCTCGTCCAGGATCCGCTGGGCCTCCTTGAGGTCGAGGCTGTCCTTGGTGGACTTGCCCCAGGGCAGGGTGACCATCCAGTCGAGCCAGTTGCGCAGCGTCGCCGTCTCGGCCGCGTCGGGGTGCATGCGCTCGAGCTTCTTGAGCTGGCGCTCCACCTCCTCCAGCACCGGCTTCGGCATCTTCGCCTTGAGGGCCTTCTCCCTGAAGCTGCGCCACCTCTTCGCCGAGCTCGTTGCCCTCCCCCAGCTCGGACTGGATCGCCTTCAGCTGCTGGCGCAGGAAGTACTCGCGCTGGCTGCGGTCCATCTCGCCCTTGGCCTGCGAGGAGATCTCCTGCTGCATGGTCAGGACCTCGAGCTCCTTCGTCATCAGCTCGTGGACCCGGCGCAGGCGCTCCAAGGGGTCGAGCGCCTCGAGGATCGCCTGGGCGCCCTCGACCTTGAGGTCGAGGTTGGAGGCGGTGAGGTCGGCGAGCCGCCCCGGCTCGTCCATGTTGTTGGCGATCACGATCACCTCGGGCGAGATCGGCTTGCCGAGGTTTGCGACTTCTCGAGCGCGGCCTTGACGTTGCGCATCAGCGCCTCGGTCTCGAGCGCGCCCTTGGCGGCCTCCGCCTCGCTCACCACCTCGATGCGGGCCTGCATGTGGGGCAGCCCCTCGTCGAAGGAGACGATCCGGGCGCGCGACAACCCCTGCACCAGCACCCGGATCCGCCCGTCGGGCAGCTTCAGCATGCGCATGATCAGTGCCACGGTGCCGACCGGGAAGACGTCATCGCCCGCCGGATCGTCCTCGTCCTGCTTCTTCTGCGCCGCCAGCAAGATCATGCGGTTCTCGGCCAGGGCCTGGTCGACGGCCTTGATCGACTTCTCGCGGCTCACGTAGAGCGGGACGATCATGAAAGGGAAGATCACGATGTCACGCAGGGGCAGCACTGGAAGCACGTCCGGGATCTTCGGCTGCTCCTCGTCCTTGTGCTCTTCGCTCATTCGGCGGGCTCCCTCTCGATGGGTACGACGGTCTCCTGGCCGCGGCGCTCGCGCAGCCGGGGCACGGTCACGGTCAGCAGCCCCCCGGCGAGCGTCGCGCGGGCGCGGGCCACCTCCAGCGGCGCCGGAAGCGGGATCGTCCGCTCGAAGCGGCCGTGCGGGCGTTCGAAGCACAGGAAGGACACCTCGCCCCCGGGCCGCTCGGCGCGCCGCTCCCCGCTCAGCACCAGCGCGCCGCCCCGGAAGGCGACCCGGAGCGCCTCGGGCGGGAGCCCGGGCACCTCGATCACGATCACCAGTCGGTCCCGCGACTCGAACACGTCGACCGCCGGACACCACTCGCCAGCAGGCAACCGCTCGGCGCGGTCGAGAGCCGACAGCCGCTGGAAGAGGTCGCTCACCTCCTGACGCAGCAGCGCGATCGGGGAGATGGAGACGTGCTCGCCACGCCGGCTCACGAGTCCTCCTCGCGCCGGAGCACCACGAGCGTCCTGTCGTCGGTCGCCCGGGCCCCGGCTTCGAAACGTTCCAGCTCACGCAGGATCGCGTCCTGCAGCGCGCGGGAGCCGAGCCCGCGCCCGGCGACCGCGAGCGCGGTGAGCTTGTCCTCCCCGAACTCCTCGTCCTCGGGGCTCCAAGGTCTCGGTGACTCCGTCCGAGTAGGCGACCAGCGTATCACCACGCCCGATCTCGACGGCACCCTCCTCGTAGACGACGTTCTCGAAGAGGCCCAGCACCAGCCCGCCGGTCGCGAGACGCTCGACCGCCCCGTCCCGGCGTACCAGCAGCGGCGGGTTGTGGCCGGCATTGATGAACGAAAGGCGCCCGATCTCGGGTTCGAGCGCGGCGAGGAAGAAGGTCACGTACTTGTTGGAGGGTACGTTCTGGCAGATCGAGCGGTTGATGCGAGCCATTGCGTCCGCCAGGGACGGCTCCGCCCAGTTCGCCCGCACCGCGGCGCGGAGCACGGTCATCAGCAGCGCCGCCCCGGTCCCCTTCCCGGAGACGTCCCCGAGCGCGATCCGCAGCCGGCCGCCCTCGACCGCGAAGTCGTAGTAGTCGCCTCCCACCGTCCGGCAGGGCAGGTTGCAGCCGACCAGATCCCAACCTGGGACCTCCGGCGCCTCGCGCGGCAGCAGGCCCATCTGGATCTCCGCCGCGATCCGCATGTCCTCCTCGAGCCGCCGCTTCTCGAGACTCTCCTCCAGCAGGCGCGCGTTCTCGATCTTGGCGGCCGCCACGTTGGCGAGCAGCGAGAGGGCGCGCAGGTCGTCCTCGTCGAAGGAGTGGGCATGCTGGAGCGAGTCCACGTAGACGAGCCCGATCACCGCCTCGCGGCCGTCGCTCGCCGCCGTGTACCAGAGGGGCACGCACATCGCCGAGCGGATGCCGGAGGCGAGGATCGAGTCCTCGCCCTTGAAGCGCGCGTCCTCGAGCACGTTCGGCAACAGCACGACCACCCGCTCCTCGATCGCGCGCCGGGCGATCGAGCGGGAGACGCGCGCGAGCGGCTCGCCGCGGCGCGAGAGCGAGGCCTTGATGACCGGCTGGCCGCCCTCCAGCAGCAGGATCGCGCCGCGCTCGGCCGCCACCGCCTCGAAGCAGGAGGTTGAGGATCGTGTCGAAGAGCTCGTTCAGGGGCTTGTGCTCGACCAGCTCCCGCGCAGCCCGGCTCAGGATCCCCAGCACCCGGTTCTGCCGCCGCAGCTCGGCCGGGTCGGCTGCAGGGCGCGCGGTGATCGACGACAGCTCCCGCACCGAGAAGACGCGCGTGCCCTCAGGCTCGCTCTCCTCCTCCTCCTCGGCCGCCTCCGCGCAGAAGGTGAGGGTGTGCTCGCCGAGGGTGATCACGTCGCCCGGGCGCAGCCGGCGCGAGTCGCGCACCGGCTCCCCGTTCAGCAGGGTCCCGTTCTTGCTGCTGAGGTCGCTCACCCAGAAGCCTTCGTCGCGCTGCTCGATCACGGCGTGATGGCGCGAGAGCCACTGGTCCGGCAGGAAGATGTCGCTCTCGCGCGAGCGGCCGATCGTGACCCGGCCCTTGGCGAGCGGGAAGCGCTCGCGGGTCCCGCCGGCGGTCTGGATCGCGATCTCGGGCATGGCGGCTTGGGCGACGGTCGATTCTACCCTCGCGGGGCCGCCCGCCGCCGCTTCACCGCGAAGTAGCCCTTGCGCACGCGTACCTCGAAGCCCGGCCGTTTGAGCTTCAGCTCGATGCGACGCCAGGTCCCGTCCGCCGGTCGTTTCGGCGCGTAGGCCAGCAGGTAGTGGTTCTGGAGCTCCTCGGAAATCTCGTTGAACACCTTGGCCAGTTCGCCGACCTTGCCGGGCGCGAAGAAGCGCCCCCCGGTCTCGTTCGCGATCTTGCGCAGGAAGCCACGTGAGCCGCCCAGGAGACCCTTGAAGCCGATGCAGTAGACGGTGGCCTCGACCGCGCGGGCGCGGTCGACGACGGCCTTGGCCTCGAGCGAGCTGGTGGTATCCGCTCCGTCCGAGAACACGACCAGCGCTTTGCGACCCGGCTGGCTCTCGATCCGCCCGAGCGAGTAGTCGACCGCATCGTAGAGGCTCGTGCCCCCCCAGGCCTGCAGGCCCTCCACGAACCGCTCGAGCCGGTCGGTGTCGCCGGTCAACTCCGCGCTCGCCTTGACGCTGTCGTTGAAGCTCACGACCATCGCCTGATCGACGTCCTCCAGCTTGTAGACGAAGCTCAGCACCGCCTCCTGGAGAAAGCGCAGGCTGTCGCTCATGCTGCGGCTGGTGTCGAGCACCAGGACGACGGAGAGCGGGATGCGGGCGGCGGGGTCGCCCTGGCTCGAGGCCTCGCGGAAGTAGGACAGCTCCTGCTCGACCCCATCCTCGAGGAGCGTCACGTCCTTGGGGCCGAGACCGTGGACGGGATGCCCGGCCTTGTCGAACACGACCGCCGTCACCGAGACGACGTCGACGTCCACCTCGACGGTGAAGGGCTGGCGGGTCGCCCCGTCCCCGGCCGGGCGCGGCGGAGCCTGCGCCGCTGCGGCATGGACCGTGAGGAGCAGCAGGACGGCGAGGGCGATGCGCAGGGCCGCGCGCGGCATCAGGCGACGCGTGGGGCCGAGCGGCGGCGCAGCCAGCGCGTGGCGAGATAGAGCGTCAGGCCGAAGGCGGCGATCACGAGAAGCGGCGCGAGCACGGCGAGCGCGAAGGTGATCACCGAGATCGCGTCCTCGAGCAGGCTCAGCACGGGGTTGGCGAGGCCGGCCGTGGTCGCGCTGGAGGCCACCCGCAGCGCGGACTTGAGGGCGTGAGGGACGAGTGCCGAGGGCGCGCCGACGGCGGTGCCGAGCACGATCGCTGTGAGCGGGTCCGAGACGGTGCCCAGCACCGAGGCTGCCAGGAGCGCCCCGGCGGCGGGGCGCAAGGGGGTTCCGATCACGTCGAGGGCGTGGTCGACGACCGGCACCTTGTCACCGATCAGCTCGACCGCCGTCGCGACACCGAACAGGATCAGGGCCTTGTTCGAGGCCAGGAACTGGAAGGAGGGGCCCAGGTCCAGGACCCCCACGCGCGCCAGGCTACCGGCCAGCAGCAGGGGCAGCCAGGCGCGCAGGCCGGCGGAGGCGGCCAGGGCGATCGCGAGTGCCAGGGTCGGCAGGAAGTCGCTGACGATCGCGGGGTCCACGTTTCGAGCCTAGGGCGCGCTCCTTTGGGTGTCAAGGAGAGGAGACAGCCGGAGAGGCCGAGCCGTCGTGCTCCAGCAGGGCGCTGAAGGTTTCGACGTGCAGCATCCGGCGGTGCGCGTACTCCATCGAGCCGCGGCTCTGCTCGAGCCGGAGCGCCAGCGTGCGGCCTGGCGCCACCTCGACGGGCAGGGTGGCAGTGACGACGTTCA
Source organism: uncultured Acidobacteriota bacterium (assembly GCA_963732935.1). GTDB lineage: Bacteria > Acidobacteriota > Vicinamibacteria > Fen-336 > Fen-336 > DATBSL01. Next base: position 105,295 of record CAVTBK010000002.1, read on the forward strand.
ACCAGGTCGGCTCCGCTGCGGTGCCTTCGTTGATCTGGTAGGCGAGCCGGAGCGAGTGGGGCCCGGACGCCTCCGGGGGGATCTCGAGCGCCAGCCCGATCTCGGCGTCGACCACTATCGGGGGGGCGACGACAACGCCCGGCCCGACCCGCACCAGCAGATCCTCGGGCGAGAAGACGAAGGAGTTCACGACCGCCCCGGGCAGGTCCTCGGGATCGAGCTTCGAGTCCGTATAGGAGACGATCGGCGCGTCGTCGAGAAGCAGCTCGAGGCGCAGGCTCGGATCCGCGGGCGCGGCCCTGGGATCCCAGGCCTGCCAGAAGCTGTCGCCGGTCACGGCCAGCTGCAGCCTGGCCGGCTCGGGCCGCGGCGTCGGCACGGGGGGCGGCGGTTCGCGGGGCGCGTTCACCACCTCGACGCGGCCGTCGTCGTACTCGAGGCGTTGGACATGCTGGCGCGGGATGGCGAGCGTCCCGTAGAGCGTCTGCAGCCGCACGCGCCGCGGGGTCGAGGCCTGGATCCGGCCGCTGATCCGATCGCCGTTGATCAGGAGGACCACGTCGGCCCGGCCCGCCGAGGCGACTCCGAGCGCCAGCATCAGCGCCAGCGCGAGCGCCGCGCGCAACGCCCGGCCTCGCGACGGCTCACGACGGGATCGCTCTCTAGGCATCGCCTCGCCGCGATCAGGGCTTGCGGAAGAGCTTGCGCAGAAGCCCTCCCTCTTCGGCGGCCGGCGGCTCCTCGGGGGGGTGCGCCGCCAGGTACCGCGCCGCCTCCTCGTGGTCGGGCTTCAGCTCGAGCGCCTTCTTGTACATGCTGAGCGCGCGCGTGCGGATCCCCTTCGCATCGTAGATGCTGCCCAGCAGCGCCCAGGCGTCCACGGCCTTCGGATCCTCCCGCGTCACCTCGAGCAGCACCTCCTCGGCGCGCCGGGCCCACTTGGGGTTCTTCAGGTAGCAGCGGGCGAGCAGCGTCTGTCCACGGGTGCGAAGACGTCCCTGTATCGCCCGCCCGGACGGCTCGAGCACCTGGATGGCGTCCCAGTACTTCTCCTGATCGAAGAGCCGACCCGCGCTCTGCACCGCCTGCTCCGCCGCCCGCGCCAGAGACTCCGGGTCGCGCTGCAGCTCTGGCACCGGGGGTGGGGGTTCCGCGGACGCGGCGCTCTCCGGCCCCGCGGCGGCCCGCTGCCGGTTCAAGCGTTCCTCGTACTCGCTGCGCCGCCGGGGGTCGCGCAAGACCTCGTACACCTCGCCGAGCTGGATGAAGACCGTCTCCAGCGTGTCGCGCAGATCGGCGAGAGAATCATGGTGCGCGTCGGGATGGAAGCGCCGGGCCAGCCGGAAGTAGGCCTCCTTCACCTCCGCCTCTCCCGCTGCGCGTGAGATGCCGAGCACCTCGAAGTGGTTCCGGGTCGCGAGGGCCTGCTGCATCGCCAGGATCTCACGGCGCCGGTCGTCGTCCGAGGGACGGGAAGCGGACGGCGGAGACGAGTCGACGCCTCCGGCGGGCGCCGTAGCCGATTGCGGCGCAGTCACGGCGGGCGGAGGCGCCGGCGGCGAGGGAGGCGGCTGGGGTCGGGGTGTCTCGGCTCGCTGCGGTGCGACCGAAGGCGGGGTGGCCGAGGGGGCCGGGGGGGTCGGGGCGGGAACCAGCCGCAGGCGGGGCTCCTCGCTGTAGGTGACGACCCCTGTCGCGACCAGACCCAGCAGGCTCCGCTCCGCGTCCTCGACCGGGAGGGGAATCATCTCGACCACCTGCCGCGCGCTGGTGGTGCCGTCGACGCGTGAAAGCAGGAAGCCGTCAGCCGGCGACAGTTGGAGCTTCTGGAAGCGCAGGAGCGGATCGTTCGACAGCTCGAGCAGCCGATCCGTGTCGCCGAGCGACTCGCGGACGACGTCGGGGTCGCTCAGCGCACGCACGGCGTCGAAGATCAGCTCGCCGGTCGAGAGCTTCAGCGTCAGCTCGCCGAGCGGCGCGTCGTCCGGCTCCGGCTCGAAGGCGTAGCCGCCCTCCGCCCAGCCGAGGACCTTCACCAGCATCTCGTGCACGTGGAGCGCCACGGCGTCCTCGAGCCCGCTCGCGTCGACCAGACCGAGCCCCGTCAGCACCTCGCCCAGCTTCGCCTGCTCGCGGATCACGATCTCGGTGGCGCGGGCGAGGTCGGCGGCGGAGAGCCGGCCGTGCCGCACCATCACCTCGCCCAGGCGCTCCTCGCGCACGTTCGTGTGCGCGTTCACGATGTGCCCGCGCCGGAAGCGCAGGCTCTGCCGCTCCTCGCCGCACGCGAGGCGCAACCACCCGCTGCGACGTCCGACGTAGATCTCGCGCAACAGGCCGGGAACGATGCCCTTGGCCAGCGCGCGGTCCGTGCCCTCGCTCGCGCTCACCGCTTCCGGGGCCGCGGGATCGAGAGGTCCTGCGGGTTGAGGGCGTGCGCCAGGGGCAGCTCGGTCGCACGCAGCAACCCGGGTCGCGCCGCCAGCACGGCGGGCAACGCGTTGACCAGCAGGGCCGCCGTCGCCAGCTCGCCATTGACGCCGCCCGTGATGGTCGCGTCGATCGGGGGGTCGCCGTCGATCAGCAGGTGGTCACGGGGCGCCTCGGCCCCGACGTAGACCTGCAGATCGAGGCTCACGGCCAGCTCGCCGTCTCGGTACGCGCGGGCCGACTGCCGGATGCCCGCCGAGGCCCCGGCCGCGATGCGAAGGTACTCGGTGTCGAGGTCGCGGGGGGCGATGGCGGGCTCGAGCGTCTCGTCCACCCGGACGAGCTTCCAGCCCAGGGCCCCCGCGATCATGTGCGCGGACTGCACGAGGCCGACGTGTCTCACCGCCCCCTCGCTGACGGCCCGGCGGAACTGGGCGAGGTTCAGCCCCGCCCCGACCCGTCTCTGGAGCGCGATGCTTCGCGCGCCCGCGTCCACGACCCGGGTGACCGACACGCGGCGCACGCGCGTGCAGGGCCCGGTGAGCGTGAGCGCAAGCACGTCCATGGCGAAGCCGGGATTGGTCCCCGCCGCGAGCAGAGACACCTTCCTGCTCCGAGCCAGCCGGTCGAGCTCGCGCAGGTCCGCCGCGGCACGGCCGGGCACCGGGTAGACCAGCTCCTCGCAGCTCGTGATCACGTTCATGCGGCCGGCCAGCAGGCGCAGGATCTGCGGCTTGACCTCCCGGAGCAGCGAGGAGGTACAGACGAACACGACGTCGGCACGCGTCTTCTTGAGGAAGCGCTCGGGCCGGCTCTCGACCGCGATCCGCAGCTTGCGCGGCAGGCCCAGTACGACTCCGAGGTCCTTGCCGGCGAAGGCCGCGGCGGGATCGGCGGCCGCCACGAGCTTGAGCCCGGGCGTCTCCAGCAGCGTGCGCGCGGTGGCCTGCCCTACCGGCCCGAGTCCCGCAACCGCGACTTTCAGTGTGCGTGGCATTGGTCGTTCCCCGCTCCGGCCGTGCCCGCGCCTCTTATCGCTCGACGTCGAGCGTCGGCACCTCCTGCTCGGGTCGCGTCGCGATGATCGCGGTCGCGCCGATCGGCAGGAGCGTGGTGTAGCTGCCACCCTGCAGGGTCAGCGTCACCTCGTAGAAGCCCTCGGCCGCCACCCGCACCAGCCGCCCGCTCACCGTCTTCGTGCCGCCCAGCAGGTTTCCCAGCAGGTCGCTGCTGATCTTCACCGTCGCCTCGCGCTCGATCATCTTCTTAAAGCTCCTTCAGGCTCCTGCGGACGATCTCCAGTGCCGTGTCGGCCTCGGCGGGCGTCAGGTTGAGCGGCGGCCGGAAGCGGATCGAGCGCGCGCCGCAGCCGAGCAGCAGGAGCCCGTTCGCGAGCAGCCGGCCGCGGGTACGGTCACGCATCTCGCGGGTGGGCAGGTCGAACGCGATCATCAGCCCACGGCCTCGTGCGTTCGTCACCAGCCCGCCGCGCTCGCGCTCGATCGCGCGCAACCCTTCGAGCAGTCGCTCCCCGACCACCCGCGCGTTGTCGACCAGGCGGTCCTGCTCGATGATCTCCAGGTAGCGGGCGCCGCGCACCATGTCCGTGAGCCCGCCGCCCCAGGTGGAGTTGATGCGCGAGGGCACCCTGAAGACGTTCTCGGGCTCCTCGTCGACCTTCGGACCCACCAGACAGCCGCAGACCTGGGTCTTCTTGCCGAAGGCGATCGCGTCCGGCGTCAGGTCGAAATGCTGGTGGGCCCACATCTTGCCCGTGATGCCGATCCCGGTCTGGACCTCGTCGACGACGAAGAAGACGTCGTTCTGGCGGGCCTTGGCGGCGAGCCCCCGCAGGAACTCCCCGCGGAAGTGGTTGTCCCCGCCCTCGCCCTGGATCGGCTCCACGATGATGGCCGCCACGTCGTCGGGGTTCTCGGCGAAGGCCCGGTCGACGGCCGCGAGCGCCTGTTCCTCGGCGGCCGCGACCTCCCGGGTCACCTCCGGCGTCACGGGGAAGCGCAGCTTGGGGTTGTCGACACGGGGCCAGCGGAACTTGGGGAAGAAGTCGGTCTTGACCGGATCGGTGTTGGTGAGGGAGAGCGCGTAGCCGGAGCGGCCGTGGAACGCCTGACGCAGGTGGACCACCTGCTGGCCCTTCTCGCCCGCGACGCCCTTGGCGCGGTTGCGGCGCACCTTCCAGTCGAAGGCGGCCTTGAGCGCGTTCTCGACGCCGAGGGTCCCGCCCTCGATGAAGAAGGAGTGGGTCAGGTACGGGGGCTTCGCCAGGCGGGTGAAGACGTCGACGAACCAGGCGTACTCGACCGTGTAGAGGTCGGAGAGCGACGGCTTGAGCAGCGCCACCCGGTTGAGGACCTTCAGGAACTCCGGGTCCAGGAGCCTCGGGTGATTGAAGCCGACCGGGTTCGACGCGAAGAAGCTGCAGAAGTCGAGCAGCTCGCGGCCGCTGCGGGCGTCCCGGACCCAGGCGCCGTGGCTGCGCTCGAGGTCGACCACGAGATCGAAGCCGTCGGCGAGGATGTGACGCGCCAGCAGCGCGTGGACGTCGGCGGCGGCGATCGAAGCGGGGCTGCGCGGGGTCATGTCGAGGGCTCCGTCGTGAGGGGTGGACAGCCGGCGAGGGCAGCCATGGCAGCCCCTTAAGTCATCCCCCGATCGTATTGTGACAAAAGCTCTCGATTCAATGACTTGGCACGGGGGCCGGAGAGCAGGAACCGTCCTCGCGTGCTCCGAGTTCCGGCCAATCCTAGCACAGCTGTCTCCAAAGGCCCGGCCGCTGCCGGGCGCTATAATCGTCCGCCCCCCGAGCGTGCCGAGATGAGCCCAGCGATCGATCCTAGCTTCCTCCGCCAGTCCGAGCTGTTCGAGAATCAGCCTTCCGAGGTCCTGGGAGCGGTGCTCGCCCAGGGGCAGCTCCACCGGTTCGGCCCGGGCGAGATCGTCTTCCGCCAGGGAGAGATGGGGGATCGCCTCTTCGTCGTCAAGAGCGGCGTCCTCGAGGTGCTGGCGCTCTCGGGAGACGCCACGGAGCCCCTCCCGGTCGCCTACCTCGGCGCCGGAGAGGTGCTCGGCGAGCTGGCGCTGCTCACGGGCTCGCCCCGCAGCGCCACTGCCCGCTGCCCGCAAGGGGCGGAGTTGTTCGCGCTCGAGAAGCCGGTCTTCCTCGACCTGATGGCACAGCTGCCGGCATTCGCGCGGAATCTCTGCGTCGTGCTCGCCCGGCGGCTCGAGGCGACCACACTCAGGCTGCCTCGCAGCACGGCGAAGCAGCTGCAGGGCAAGCTCGAGTTCTTCGACCTGGCGACCGTCATCCAGACCCTGATCGGCTCGCACCAGACCGGCGCGCTCGCGGTGTCGCGGGACAAGCACAAGCTGGCCGAGCTCTTCTTCTTCCGCGGCAACGTCGCCCGCGCGAAGTACCGCCACCTGGTCGGCGACGACGCGGTCTACCAGCTATTCCAGAGCCCGATCGAGGGGGAGTTCTCGTTCACCGGCCGGGAGGTGGCCGAGAGCGAGATCCAGACGGACGTCAGCCTCCCGGCGATCACCCTGCTGATGGAGTCGGTGCGGCTTCAGGACGAGCTGCCCCTGCTCCGGGAACGGCTGCCCGACCCCGAACGCGTCTTCCGCCAGAGAGCCGCGCACCTCTCCTGGGACGAGCCCGAGACGCTCGAGCTGGCGGCGGCCGTGTGGTCGCGGCTCAAGAAGGGATCGAGCCTGTCCGCCCTCCAGCAGGAGATCCCACGCTGCACCCACTCGATCTACCGGACCGTGGCGGGGCTCCTCGACGCGGGCTTGATCGAGTGAGGGGCCCAGTCCCCTAGACCCGCGTCGCGTCCCTGATCTGCGCGCGCAGCCGGCTGGCATCGCCGCGTGCCTCGCCGAGCTCGCGCGTGAGCGCGTCCATCGCATGACGCTTGGCGAAGAACGCCCAGTTGGCCGCCTCCAGCAGCGCCCCCGAGACGATCGCGATCAGAATAGACGTGACGATCAAGGACTTCGAGATGGGCGCGCCGCTGATGGCGACGCGATAGACGGCGAAGATCACGCCGATCCCGAAGCCGTTGGCGCCGATCCCGAGACTGGCCCGCGCCCGCGCGAGCTCGGCCTCCAGCCGTCTGACGAGCCGCTGGTTCTGCGCCAGCGCGTCACGCAGCGGGGTGACGTCGCCGATCACCAGGCGGACGCGGTCGCGGTCGCCACGCAGGATCTTGTGGTCGGTGCCACAAGCCCCGCAACGAATGTGGTCGCCGTGCGCATACCGCTCGGAGATCTCGACCGGCTCGCGGCAGTTGACGCAGGGCGCCCGGGTCGTACCGACGACGTTCGTCATGGGGCGGGATCACCCGGATGCCGGGCCCTCCTGGCGAAGCCTACCAGACCCACGCAATCGCGCACAAGAAGTGACACACTTATCTCGTGACGGCAACGGTCGTGTGCCGGCGCTGCGGCGCCGCGAACCGGGTCGATTTCGAGCGGGCCGGTCAGGGCCTGCAGCCGGTCTGCGGCCGTTGCAAGGCCGTCCTGAGCGGCCCATCGGAGGTGCTGGAGGTCGAGGAGGCGCGTTTCGACGAGCAGGTGCTGGCCTCGCCCTTGCCGGTGCTGCTCGACGTCTGGGCGAGCTGGTGCGCACCCTGCCGCGGGCTCGCGCCGATCATCGAAGATCTCGCCGATTCCCTGAGGGGGCGCCTGCGCGTCGCCAAGCTCGACGTGGATCAGAATCCCGATGCTGCTTCCCGCCTCGCCATCCAGGGCGTCCCCACCATGATCCTCTTCAAGGACGGCCGCGAGTTGACGCGCATGATCGGCGCGCGCGGCAAGGACGAGATCCTGGCCGCCGTGGCCACGGTCCTCTGAGCGTCCCGAGCGCGGGGAAGTGACGCTCAGGAGGGAGCCACGCACGGTGAGACCCGCAGTTCCGGTGGCTCTCATCCTTGCGGCATGCCTCGCGTACCCGCCACGATCGACGGCAGCGGGCGAACACGACCGGATCACCCTGCGAGGCCAGCCGCAGACCCTGCACCTCTACGGGGTACGGGGAGGGCCGGCCGCCATCGTCACCAGTGGTGATGGCGGCTGGATCCACCTGGGCCCGGCGGTCGCCGAGTTCCTGGCCGGGCGGGGTTTCTTCGTGGTCGGCTTCGACGCCAAGGCCTACCTCGCGAGCTTCACGAGCGGGCGTACGACCCTCTCCGTCGAGGACGTGCCGCGGGACTACGGCGCGCTCCTCGACTACGCGGCCCAGGGCGGGTCGGAGCTCCCGCTGCTCGTGGGCGTCTCGGTGGGCGCGGGTCTCTCGGTGCTGGCGGCGGCCGCGCCTCAGCGCCAGGGACGGATCGCCGGGGTCATCGCGCTCGGCCTGCCGGAGAGAAACGAGCTGGGCTGGCGTCTCCGCGACTCGACGATCTACCTCACCAAGAGGACGCCGAACGAGCCTCTCTTCCTGGCCAGCCAGACCGTCGGCCGGGTGGCGCCCGTGCCCCTCGCCCTCTTTCGTTCGAGCCACGACGAGTTCGTGCCCGCGGCCGAGAGCGACGCGATCTTTGCCCAGGCTCGCCAGCCGTGCCGACTGTGGACGATTCCGGCGGGCGACCACCGCTTCGGTGACAACCAGCCGGAGCTCGAGCGCCGGCTCCTGGAGGCGATCGCCTGGATCACGCGGTCGAGGGCCGGTTCGCGTCGGCCCTGATCGCAGACGGCAACACGAGGAGCTTCCGATGAGACACGACATCTCCTGGGCGTTGGCGGTGACCCTTCTGGCGGCGCCCGGCTTCCTGCAAGCGAGCCCTCAGGACGACTCCTTCAGCTTCGCGCCCTTCGGTCGGGTCCAGGTCTACGCACCCTCCGGGTCGGTCGCCCAGGTGGTGCTCTTCGTGTCGGGCGACGGGGGGTGGAACAAGGGCGTCATCCCGATGGCGCGGCGCCTTCAGGCCGAAGGCGCCCTCGTCGTCGGCATCGACATCCGCCGCTTGCTCGAGGGACTGGAACGGTCCGGCTCCTCCTGTGCGTATCCGGCCGGCAGCTTCGAGGAGCTGGCGCGCGCAGTCGAGCTGCAGTGGCACCTGCCCCGGTATCGCGCGCCCATCCTGGTCGGCTACTCCTCTGGCGCGACGCTCGTGTACGGAGCGGCCGCCCAGGCGCCGCCCGAGACCTTTCGGGGCGTGATCAGCCTCGGCTTCTGCTCCGACCTCCCGCTCAACCGCCCGCTCTGCGCGGGCCGCGGTCTCACCTCGCGCCCGCTCCGGAAGGGCCCGGGGCGCGATCTCGATCCCTTCGCCGGGCTCGCGGTGCCCTGGTACGTGCTGCAAGGCCAGATCGACCAGGTCTGCGCTCCTGCGGACACGGCGCGGTTCGCCGCCCAGGTCGGCTCGGGCCAGCTGGTGGCGCTCCCGAAGGTGGGCCACGGCTTCTCGGTCGCGGCCCACTGGGAGCCCCAGTACCTCGAGGCGTATCACAGGATCGCCGAGGCGGAGCCGGCCGTCGAAGGCACGCGAGCGGAGCCCGCGACAGGCGAAGTCGCCGACCTGGGTCTGGTCGAGGTACCGGCGCGGGGTCCGGCAGGCGACCTGATCGCGATCCTGCTCACGGGCGACGGAGGCTGGGCGGGGATCGACAAGCAGGTCGCCGGCGCGCTCGCCGACCAGGGCGTGCCGGTCGCGGGCTGGAGCAGCCTCGAGTACTACTGGACGCCGCGCACGCCGGGGGGTGCCGCCCGGGATCTCGCCCGCGTGATCGAGCACTACCAGAGGGCCTGGGCAACTCCCGCCGGCGACCCGGCCACACCCACCGTCGCGCCCCCACGCGTCCTGCTGGTCGGATACTCCTTTGGCGCGGACGTGCTGCCCTTCCTCGCCGCGCGGCTCCCCGCCGAGCTGCGCGCGCAGATCGCGCGGATCGCCCTCATCGGCCTCTCGCCCGACGCCTCGTTCGAGTTCCACGTCGTGGGTTGGCTGGGCCTCGACCGGGGACGCCACCCGACGGTGCCGGAGGTCGAGCGGCTCGGCGCGACGCCGGTGCTCTGCCTGCGCGGCGAAGACGAGACCGACTCTGCCTGTGACGCGCTTCGTTCGCCGGCAGTGCGAGTGATCGAGCTGCCGGGCGGACACCACTTCGGCGGCGACTACGGGCGGATCGCGCGCCTGCTGCTGGCCGGCCTCACCGGCCGGCGGCAGGGGCGAGGCTCAGGCCACGACGACGCGGTTGCGCCCGGCGCGCTTCGCTTCGTAGAGGGCCGTGTCGGCTCCGCGCAGCAGGGCGTCGAGCGTCGCTCGGTCCAATGAGTCGAGGGCCGCGACACCCACGCTGACCGAGACCTCGATCCGAATCTCCCCGACCCGCAGGCCTTCGCGAGCGAAGGCCTGCCGCACCCGTTCCGCGATCGCCTCCGCCTGGTCGAGCGTCGTCTCGGGCAGGAGCACGGCGAACTCGTCGCCCCCCAGGCGACCCAGGATGTCGCCCTCGCGCAGGTTCAGGCGGCAGGTGCGCACGAAGGCCAGGATCATCGCGTCGCCGATCGCGTGGCCGTGGGTGTCATTGACGGTCTTGAGGCCGTCGAGGTCCAGCTCCAGCAGCACGCAGGGCCGCGAGTGGCGCTGCGCCGTCGCGATCAGCCGGCCCGCCTGCTCGGCGAAGTGTCGCCGGTTGGCGATGCCGGTGAGCGGGTCGGTCGCCGCCTGGCGGGCGAGATCGTCCCGCGCCGCCTCCAGCGCCGCCAGTGCGTCGGTCAGGTTCGTCACGTCCTGCAGCACCAGCAGCAGGTGGGAGCCGTTCCGGTCCACGGCGGGCACGGCGGCGGCTACCGTGTGCAGGACGCGGCGCCGGCCTCCGCGCAGCGGACACGGCAACAGGTACGGGTGCAGCTTCGAGGACAGCACCGTGGGCGCTCCGGCCGCGAGCACGTTGGCGAGCCGGGCCACGTAGTGGGGCTCGGCGAAGTGCGGGAAACGGACGCTCAGGGGCGAGCCGAGCAGCTCGCCGCGAGCGATTCCGGTCCAGTCCTCGATGCAGCTGTTCCAGAACAGCACGCGCAGGTCGGCGTCGAGCAGCACCAGGCCGAGAGGCAGATAGTCGAAGGCATCGTACGCTGCTCGTGGGACCTCAGTGCTCACCGCCCTGCCCCGCGCCGGGCGAGCGCCCGCAGCAGGCCCTCGAACGAGCTCATCTCGAAGAGCAACAGCAGGTTCCCCTCCACCTGGCTCTGCCGGATCTCGAAACGGGCCTTGGCGACCAGCACGACGGGATAGGCCTGGGAACGGTTCGCGTCGAGCAGGTCCATGACCCGCTCCTCCGCGTATACCGGCAGGGAGTAGCGCAGGGGCAGATCGAGCAGGTTGGCGATCGCCCCGACCACGGAGTTGATCAGGATGTTGCCGACCTCGGTGAGCGTTCCGGAGTGCAACCCGACCAAGGTCGTGACCGCCGGCTCCCCGGTCACCAGGGTCGCGAGCTTGGCGGCGCTCGACGGGGGGAAAACGAGGAAGGCGTAGCCCTCGAGGCCTCCCCGGAACCCCATCTGCACGGAGGACACCGTGTCCTCGACCAGTGTTCCGAAGGTCCTGGCCAGACCGGGCACCGAGACAACGTCCACCTCGGGGACGCTCAGCTCGACGTGGAGCCCGGTGAGGTCGTTGAGCGCCGAGGCCGCGTGGCCGACGCCGATGTTGACGACCTCGGCGAGGTCCGCCTTCTGCTGCTCGTCGAGCACCGGCACGCGCGGGTCGTCCTTGCGGCTGGCGAGCGCCGCGTCCACCGCGGCCAGGAGCGTCTCGGCGGCGCAGGGCTTGTTGAGGACCGCTGAGGCACCGCGGCGCAGGCACTCCTCGACGGTGCTCTTCTGGATGTCGGCGGTCACCACGATCACCGGGGGCGGGCTGCCCCGGTCGGTGAGCGCATCGAGGAAGGCCCGGCCGTCGAGGCGGGGCATCAGGACGTCGGAGCTGACCAGATCGAAGGCCGCCCCCGCCTCGCTCATCAGCGCGAGCGCGGCTTCCGCGTCGGCCGCCTCCGTCACCTCGTGGCCCGCCCCCTCGAGCACGCGGCGCAGGGCCACGCGCGCCAAGCGGGAGTCGTCGACGACGAGGATGCGGGCCATCGTTTTGCCGGAGGGTAGCACACCCTGGGCGCGCGCGCGTCAGCGCGGGCCGAGCCTGACCGGGTCGCCCTTCCCCGCGAGGGCCCGCAGCAGGGCTTCGAAGGCACCCTCCGGAAGCTCGAGGAGCGAGGGCACGACCAGGTCAGCGCTGAGCTCCCTATGGTGCGCGGAGAGGACGCCGATCGCGCGCATCCCGGCCCGGCGCGCCGCCTCGAGCCCCGCCGGTGCGTCCTCCACGACCAGGCATCGCTCCGGCGGGAGCCCCAGCCGGCGAGCCGCGGCTAGGAAGATGGCCGGGTCGGGCTTCCCGCGGCCGACGTCGTCGGCGGACACGACGGCATCCAGCTGGCTGCCCAGGCCGAGGATCGCGAGCACCGCATCGATGTTCGGGCGGGGGGCGGAGGAAGCGAGGGCCTGGAGCCACCCCGCCGCGTGGAGCCGCGCCAGCCACTCAAGGGCGCCCGGCAGCGCCGCGAGCCCCCGTTCGCGCAGCAGGCGCCGGTAGCTGCGCTCCTTGGTCTCACTCACGCGCTCGATCCATTCGGGCGCCAGGTCTCCGCCGAAGAGCGCGCGCAGGATCTCGTCGTTCCGCCGCCCGAAGCTGCTCGCGAAGTCCTCGGGGGTGACCGAGCGTCCCTCGGCCGCCAGCGTGTCCCGCCAAGCCTCCCAGTGATGGCCGGCGGAATCGATGAGCGTCCCGTCCAGGTCCCACAGGACTCCGCCGACGACCTGCGCCCTTCCCATCCCACGCGCCTCCCCAGGGGAACCCGACCTGGCACACCGGCCGGGACCGAACCGACGGAGCATAGCAGCCTTGGCGTTCCATCGGCCTCGGCCTGCGCTACACTCTCTGACGCACCGATGGCCCGTTGTACGGCGTCGCGCTAGACCCGAAGGGGGGACGATGAAGGCTCGCAGCTTTCTGACCGCGGCTGGAACGGCCGTTCTCCTGGCAGCCGGCTCCGCCCGCGCCGACGACCTGGCGGGCAAGATCTCGATCGCCGTACAGGGGGGCACTCAGTCGGATCTCAGCGGCAAGGTGCTGCAGGGCGGGAAGGGAACCCTCCTGGGCAAGCCGACCACCGTCAACTCCAAGCGCTACCGGGACGTCTACCGACCGGACGTGCGCTACCAGGCTCTCCTCGGCTACGGCATCACCGCCAGGCTGGAGCTGGTGGCCCGGGCGAGCTACTACGAGAGCCAGGCGGTGGGTGTGGAGGCCGGCTCTTTCAACGGGAAGGCGCTGTACGCCTACGTCGGGCAGCTCGAGGACCCCGCCAGCAAGAGCAGCAACCTCGTCCAGCACCCCTACAAAGAGTGGGGAGGGGAGATCGGCCTGCGCTTCTACTTCGCGCCGCAGAGCCGGCTCAAGTCCTTCGTCGCCCCCGTCCTGGGGGCGCGGCAGGTCAACCAGATGTTCATCTCCCTGAGCGCGCCCGAGGCGGGGTCCCGGGTCATGAACATCCCGTTCAGCAAGTCGGGGACGATCCTGGTCGCCGGAATCGACCTCGGCTTCGCCTTCGACGTGACCCCTCACTTCTTCGTCGGCGTCGACACCGGGGTGCGCTACCAGACGGCCCCGGATCCCGCCAAGGCCTCGCAGCTGTCGGGGCTCGGCGGGATCGACGCGAGCGATGCCCGCTGGACCGCTCCGGTCGTGGCCATGATCGGGGCGCGCTTCTGATCCGTCGCCGCTCACCGGCTTAATCTTGACTTTTCAGTAGAGATTGATAGGCTGGTCTCGAGATGGGTACGTCCCTCGACGCGATCGCGAAGGCCGAGTACAAGGCCGGCTTCATCACCGAGATCGAGCAGGACACCTTCCCGCCCGGCCTCGACGAGGACGTCGTGCGCCGGCTCTCGGCCCTCAAGGGGGAGCCGGAGTGGATGGCCCAGTGGCGGCTCAAGGCCCTGCGCCACTGGCTCACGATGCAGGAGCCCCGCTGGGCGAACCTGCGCTTCCCGACCATCGACTACCAGGCGATCTCGTACTACTCGGCGCCCAGGCAGGGCAAGGGCGGGCCCAAGAGCCTGGCCGAGGTCGATCCCAAGCTGCTCGAGACCTACGAGAAGCTCGGTGTGCCGCTCCATGAGCGCGCCAAGCTCGCCGGCGTCGCGGTCGACGCCGTCTTCGACAGCGTCTCGGTGGCGACCACCTTCAAGGAGAAGCTCCGCGAGGCGGGGGTCGTCTTCTGCTCGTTCTCCGAGGCGGTCCGCGACCACGGCGAGCTGGTTCGCAAGTACCTCGGCTCGGTCGTGCCCCTCACCGACAACTTCTTCGCCAGCCTGAACTCGGCGGTCTTCTCGGACGGATCCTTCGTCTACGTGCCGAAGGGCGTGCGCTGTCCGATGGAGCTCAGCACCTACTTCCGGATCAACGCCTCCAAGACCGGACAGTTCGAGCGCACGCTGATCGTGGCCGACGAGGGCGCCTACGTGAGTTACCTGGAGGGCTGCACCGCGCCCATGCGCGACGAGAACCAGCTCCACGCGGCGGTGGTCGAGCTGGTCGCGATGAAGGACGCACAGATCAAGTACTCGACCGTGCAGAACTGGTACCCGGGCGACAAGGAAGGTCGCGGCGGGATCTACAACTTCGTCACCAAGCGCGGCAAGTGCGCCGGCCCCCGCGCGCGCATCTCCTGGACCCAGGTCGAGACCGGCTCCGCGATCACCTGGAAGTACCCCTCCTGCATCCTGCAGGGTGACGAGTCGGTGGGCGAGTTCTACTCGGTCGCGGTCACCAACAACTTCCAGCAGGCCGACACCGGCACCAAGATGATCCACGTCGGCAAGAACACCCGCAGCACCATCGTCTCGAAGGGGATCTCGGCCGGCCACGGCCAGAACTCCTACCGCGGTCTGGTCAAGATCGTGAAGGCCGCCGACGACGCGCGCAACTACTCGCAGTGCGACTCGCTGCTGATCGGCGACCAGTGTGGCGCGCACACCTTCCCCTACATCGACGTGCAGAACTCGACCGCCCAGATGGAGCACGAGGCCAGCACCTCCAAGATCGACGAGGACCAGCTCTTCTACTTCCTCTCGCGCGGCATCGGCCAGGAGGACGCTGTCAACATGATCGTCAACGGCTTCTGCAAAGAGGTGTTCAAGGAGCTGCCGATGGAGTTCGCCGTCGAGGCGCAGAAGCTCCTGGGCGTGAGCCTCGAGGGCAGCGTCGGATAGCGTCGCGCGCGGCCCGGGGGCGGCCTGGCGGGTCGACCGAGAAGTCGGAGGCCGGCCTGCAGCAGGAAGCCGGGCGAATCGGGCAGGTACTCCAGGTCGCGTCCTGGGCCGGGGCGGCGCCGTCCAGGCTGAGCGAGAGGTCGATTATCGTTCGAGCGGGACCTTCACGCCCTCCACCTTCGGGACCGCCGCCTCTGCGCGGTTTCGTCGTAGCTCCTCCATCTGGGGCTTGAGGACTTTCTCCACGCACTGCGGACAGACTCCGTGGCTGAAGCGCGCGGCGGAATGCGCGCTGACGTACTCCTCGATCCGGTGCCAGGAGTCGGCATCGCTCCGGACTCGCTTGCAGTACGAGCAGATCGGCAGGATGCCGTGGAGCTCCTCCACGTGGGCGAGCGCCTCCTCCAAGTCGGCCACCCGCCCCGCAACCTCGCGCTGCAGCAACATGATGCGGATCCCCACGCCCAGCCGCGCCTGGAGCTCCGCAGGGTGGAAGGGCTTGGTGACGTAGTCGTCGGCGCCGGCGTCCAGAGCCTGGACGATGTCCTCGGGCTCGCTGCGCGCGGTGAGCACGATGATGTACAACGGGTGCGCGGGCGCGCGGGCGCGGGCGCGACGGCAGATCTCCACGCCGTCCAGCCCGGGCATCATCCAGTCCAGGATCGCCAAGGCAGGCGCATCCTTCTGCTGCATCGCCTCCCAGGCGGCGGTTCCGTCCACCGCCACCTGCACCTCGTGTCCCCACTTGTGCAGGTGGGCCTCCAGGAGACGCCGCGACACATGGCTGTCGTCGGCTATCAGGATCCTCATGCCTTCACCTCTTCGACCATGCGCACGAGGCCGATACTGAGATGCTCGACCTCCCGCTCCAACTCGGCGAGTCGGGGCCCGGACTCCCGCAGGTCCTCGTCACGGCCGAGGTGCTCCAGGGCCAGGGCCGCGTCAGCCGCGGCTAGGGCGCCGAAGTTACCCACGCATCCCTTCAGAGCGTGGGCTGCATCCCGGACTCCCCCAGGGTCGCCCGCCTCGCAGCAACGCCGGAGCTCGGCGAGCATGCGCGGAGATTCGTCCCGGAAGATATCCACGAGCTCGGCCAGCAGCTCGCGGTTTCCCTCGACCCGCGCCAGGATCTCGTCGGGTTCGAAGGCCGGTGCGACGGACGCCGGCGCCGACGGGGCCGCTGGCGCAGCGCCGCCGAGGCGTTCGAGCATCGAGAGCAGCGCCTCCGTACGGATAGGTTTGGCCAGATAGTCGTCCATGCCGGCGGCCAGGCAGCGCTCGCGGTCCCCCGTCAGGGCGTGAGCGGTGAGGGCGACGACGGGCAGGTGGCGGCCGGTTCCCCGCTCCGCGTCTCGTATGGCGGCGATCGCCTGGAACCCGTCCATCTCGGGCATCTGCACGTCGAGGAGCGCGACGTCGAGCCCGCCACGATGGGCGCAGGCCACGGCTTCGCGGCCGTTGCCAGCGAGCACCACCGTGTGGCCATGCTTCTCGAGGATGGCCGACACCAGGCGCTGGTTGATCCTGTTGTCTTCGGCAAGCATCACGCGCAGACGCCGTCCGCGTGGTGCCGTGGCGGCGGGCGGCGCCTCCGCGGCCTGGTCCCCGAGGGACGGCGCCAGCGCGATGAGGATCGTGTCCAGGAGCCGCGAGGGATCGACCGGCTTGACGACGTAGGGCAGCCTCCCCAGCGCGCGACAACGGGCCGTCTCGCTGACCTGCCCACCCGAAGAGAGCATCATCAGCGTGGTTGCCGCCAGCACCGGATCCTGGCGTATCCGCTCCACCACCGCGAAGCCGTCCATGTCCGGCATTTGCACGTCGAGGATCACGAGCCGGAACGCGAGGCCCTCGTTCGCGGCGGCGCGCAGCGTGACGAGGGCGGCCTCGCCCGTCGCCACGGACGTGGGCGCGAACCCCCAGCCACGGAGCAGCTCCTCGAGGATGCGCCGGTTGGTCGCCAGATCGTCCACGACCAGGACCGGCAGGCCTTGCAGGCTGGCCAGGCCGGGCGCGCTCCGTGGGGGCGAGTCCCCGTCCGCCTGGGCGAGCCGGACCGTGAAATGGAAGGCGCTTCCCCTGTCAACCTCGCTCTCCAGCCACACGCGGCCCCCCATCAGCGTGGCGAGCTGCGAGCAGATGGGCAGGCCGAGGCCGGTGCCGCCGAAGCGGCGCGTCGTGCTGCCATCCGCCTGGCTGAATGGCAAGAAGATCGCCTCCCGCTGGTCCGGGGCGATGCCGATGCCGGTGTCGCGGACGACGCCGTGCAACGTGACCGCCGCCTCGCCCTCCGACTCCACTTCCAGATCGACCGCCACCTCGCCCCGCTCCGTGAACTTGAGCGCGTTGCCCACGAGGTTGACGATGATCTGGCGCAGCCGTCCCTGGTCACCGAGCAGATGGTCCGGCACGTCGGGCGCCACCCGGAACGACAGCTCCAGGTCCTTGGCCCCCGCGGCCACGCCCAGGGCACGCGCTGTCTCGGCCACCCTGTTTCGGAGGCTGAACGGACGGATCTCCAGCTCCACGCGGCCGGCCTCGACCTTGGAGAAGTCGAGGATGTCGTTGATCACCTCGAGGAGCCGGTCCGCCGACTCCCGGACCATCTGCAGGTATTCGCGTTGCTCGCGCGTGACGGCGGTTCCCAGGAGCAGCTCCGTCATGCCGACGATGCCGTTCATCGGGGTGCGGATCTCGTGGCTCATGTTGGCCAGGAACTCGCTCTTCGCCCGGTTGGCGGCTTCGGCGGCGCTTCTGGCCGCGTTCTGATCCTCGATGTCCGTGTTGGTGCCGAACCATCGCACGACCTCTCCATCCAGCCCACGCATCGGTAGGGCGCGGACCAGGTGCCAGCGATAGGCTCCGTCGGCCCGTCGGATGCGGCACTCGGTCTCGAACCCTTCTCCGCTCTTGACGTGCCTGGTCCACGTGTCGAAGGACGCTGGCGCGTCGGCCGGATGGATCGACGAGCCCCAGCCCAATCCTTCCGACTGCCCGAAGGTCAGCGCCGTGTAGTCGAACCATCGCTGGTTGAAGTAGTCGAGCCCGCCGTCGGGACGTGCGGTCCAGACCATCTGGGGCATGGCGTCGGCGAGCAGTCGGAAGCGACGGTCACTCTGTCGGAGCGCTTCCGCGCTGGCCTTGCGCTCCGAAATGTCCCGTTGAACGGCGACCGCGACTCGCCCGTAGCTCGCATGATCGATGAGGAATGCGCGGCCGCGAGATTGGAAGCGGCGACCGTCCCGGCGCACGTTCTCGACCTCGTACTCGGCGGTTCCGGAACGCTCCGCCTCCCCGAGGATCTCGCTCGCGCGGCGCTCGGCGAGACCGCTGCCGTCGTCGTAGTTCAAGGCGGCCTTGGGAAGGCCGACCATCTCCCCGGGGCCGTAGCCGAACATCTCCTCGAACCTCGGGTTCGCATAAACGACCTGGCCGCGGTCGCTTCGCACGAGGCACACTCCCGCGTCCATGTTCCGCACCACCGTGGCCTGAAGCTGGAGCTCCGCCTCCACCAGACGACGGCGCTCGATCTCCTCTCCTTTGGCCCGGCTGGCCTCCTCGGCGGTGGTCCGGGCGACCGTCTGCTCCTCGATGTCCGTGATGGTCCCGATCCATCCCCGGACCTCGCCGTCCGGCCCGTGCGTCGGCACGACACGCGCCAGGTGCCAGCGATACGCGCCATCGGATGCACGTCGCAGGCGGTGCGTGACCTCGGCCGTTTCGCCGTTCTCGATGGCCGCGGTCCAGCTCTCGACGGTGGCTGGCAGGTCCTCGGGATGGATCGCGCTGGTCCAACCCTGCCCTTCACTCTGTTCGAGTGTCAGGCCCGAGTACTCGAACCAGCGCCGATTGAAGTACTCCACCGAGCCATCGGCGCGCGACTCCCAGACGATTTGGGGCATCGCGTCGGCGAGCAGCTGGAGGCGACGTTCACTGTCTCGGAGCGCCTCCTCCGCCAGCTTGCGATCGCTGATGTCCAGGTAGGTTCCCAGGACGCCATCGATCTCCCCCGTGGGCCCGCGCAACGGAATCTTGTTCGTAAGAAGGGTGATCGTCTTTCCTTCCGGGGTCGTCTGGGGTTCTTCGATGCGGAGCTTGGGGCAGCCGCTCTCGATGACCTGGCGATCGTCGCTGCGATACAACTCCGCCTGGTCCCGCCACGCCATCTGGTAGTCGTCCTTGCCGATGACGTCCATGGGACTGGCGAGTCCCGCATCGTGCGCGAACGAGATGTTGCAGCCCAGGTACGCGAGGCTCTTGTCCTTCCAGAACACGCTCATGGGTATGGCATTGATGATCCCTTCGGTGATCTGCTGGGCCGCACGAAGTGCCTCTTGCAGCCGCCGGTTCTCCGTCACGTCCCGAGCAATGGCTTGGAGAGCGTCGCCCCGCTCCGGATCCGAGAGAAGCTGCATGTGCTGGCCGAGCCAGAGGGGCCGGTCGTCGGGACCCGGCGCCAGAAACTCGAAGTACGTCGAAGGGATGCGCTCCTCGAGCTGGCGGCGGTAAAACGCCTCGACCTCGTCGCGCTGTGATGGGTGCACGAGCAGCGTGAAGCGCTGGCCGAGGATCGCGTCTTCCCGGAGTCCCAGGGCACGCAAGGTCGCCGCGTTGGCGAAGGTGAAGCGACCGTCGCGGTCCGCGCGGTAGATGATGTCTCCCGCCTCCTCCACCAGGGCACGGTAGCGCGCCTCGCTCTCGTCGAGCCGCCGGGTGCGGTCGGCGACCTTCGAATCGAGGTTGGCGTTCAGCTCCTCCAGCTCGACCGCCTGCCAGAGCAGCTGCTCGTGGTCGCGCGCCAAGACGGCCGTCCTGCGAGCGATAACCCGCATGGAGACCACCCAGGACGCGCCGAGCAGCAACAGCATCGCGGGCAAGAGGGCCAGCCCGAGTCTGAGGTGCGAGACCTCGCCGTCGACCGCTGCCTTCTCCGATTCCTCGAGCGCGGTGTCGAGAGCGCGCATGCCCGCCGCGTAGATCTCCTTCTGCAGGTCGTACTCTCGGCTCGAGACGGTGGCCATGGCCGCTTCCAACTGACCCTGGTGGACCAGCCCGAACGCCTGGTCCTCGAGTTGGACGAGGGCGGCGTTCGCTGCGTCAGTGCGCCGGACGTCCGCGGCCAACCCAGGGGGTGCCAGGGACGAGACTTCCCGGAGGGCGCTACTCAACACCGGCTCGAAAGTGCGGTACCGCGTCTCCCAGCGGGGGTCCCCGGTGGCGGCGGCCATCCGCGCGGACATCGTGAGGACCTCGTCGAGATGGACGATCGTTCCATGCAGCTGCTTGAGGCGCAGGTGCCGACCGTGCGCCTCTTCGAGATGCCCGACGGAGGTCGCGACGTGCCACGCCAGGCCGCCAAGGGCCAGAGCGAAGATCACCGCTGCCGCCGACAGTGCCCACCTGAGAGAGAGCGCGCCGGCGCCACGGGCGGGCAGAGACCCCAAAGCTTCTGGTCTCGCGGCATCGGAGGCAGCGCGCTTCATCGGAACGACCTGATCGAGTCTGAAGCTCAGCAGGGATGCGGTCCAATACTTCTTCGGGACGGCATCCATAGGGCCAGGGCGACGTGTCCTCCCTCGACGCGATCGCGAAGGCCATCGACTCGAGGGGCAGAAGCTCCTGGGCGTGAGCCTCGAGAACAGCGTCGGACAGCGTCGCGGGCGGCCCCGGGGGCGAGACCCCGAGGACGCGCGGCCGGCGTCTAGTGAGGCGAGGCGAGAGAAGCGCGCACGCGCGACACCGCCGCCCCGATCGCGCAGGTGACCGCCGCAATCTCCGAGGGACGCCCCGTCGCGACCAGGTTGGTGCAGGCGCAGCCCTTCCTGCAGAACGAGTCCTCCGGGCAGGCGGCGTGGGCGACCGCGATCGTCCGGGCGAGACGCTCCATCTCCTCCCGGAACGCCGCCTCGAGCGCCGGCACCAGACCCTCCTCCAGGCTGCCGACCGGATAGCGCTCGTGATCGACGAAGCAGCAGCAGGGATAGATCCGGCCTAGCGGGTCGACCGAGAAATCGCGCTCGGCGGGCCGGCAGCGCTCGCGAGCGTACGGGTTCTGCCCGATGTCGAAGAGATCCACCCAGGCGTGCCCCCCCTGACGCACGTGCGCGCGGTAGCGCTCGGCGGCCCGCGTCAGCTGCCGCTCGAACTCGGGGACGGCGGCGGCGAAGCGCGGATGCGTGTAGTCGGGGGAGAGCGCGATGCTGCGGAAGCCGGCCTCCAGCAGGAAGCCGAGCGAATCGGGCAGGTACTCCAGGTTGTCCGGGTTGACGACGCTGATCACGTGCGTGAACGGTCGTCGGCCGAGCAGGTGCTCGAGATGGGGGGCGATCGCCGCGAAGGATCCCTGGCCTCCCCGGAAGCGGCGGGTCGCGTCCTGGGCCGAGGCGGCGCCGTCCAGGCTGAGCGAGAGGTCGATCTCGCGGTCGGCGCAGTAGTCGACCACCTCGGGCCGGAGCAGGGTCCCGTTGGTGACGATGACCAGCCCCAGCCGGCGTCCCCGCTCCCGGGCGCGCGCGAGAGCATACTCGCCGAGCTCGCGCAGGGTGTCGAAGCACAGCAGCGGCTCGCCCCCGAAGAACTGAAGCTGCAGCTGCTCGGAGCGATCCAGGAAGAAGTCGATCGCCCGGCGTCCCACCTCGATCGGCATCGTCTCGGAGCGGCGGCCGCGCGTGTAGCAGTACGAGCAGCTCAGGTTACACCGGAGCGTCAGGTGCAGGTAGAGCCGCATGCTGGAGGCGGGGCCGCTCACCCGCCCTCCCCGCTCGGGGCCCGGGCGCCGAACTGCCAGCGCTCCTTCTCCGTGTCGGCCGCCGGACCCGGTCGGCCGAGCACGAACTCGCCCACCGAGGACTCCTCGAAGTACGGCAGGCCCGAGGCCTGTGCGAAGAGGTCCGAGTGGCCGCCGCCCAGCGCGCAGGGTGCCAGGCCCATGGCGGTGGCGACCAGGTACATGGTCTGGTAGAGGCAGCCCACGTCCTTCAGGATCACCGAGTAGGCCACGGACTGGTACTTGTTCTGGACCCTTTGGAAGCGGGCCGTCACCACCAGCAGGACCTGCGGCGGCGCCTGCATCATGGCCGTGATGCCGCCCAGCTCCAGCAGCTTCTCGACCGCCGGGTTCATCCCCGCCACCGGACGCAGCACGTGCTGGTCGGGGTCGTAGTGATAGAGGCCGGGCTCCAGGCCCTGGCAGCGCGCGACCACCGGATAGATCTCGAGCGCGTGCAGGGCCCCGCCGCTCGGGTAGGGGCGGAAGCTGACGCCCTCGCGGTCGTTTCGCTTCTTGATCCGCGCCGCGCGGAACAGGAACTCGCCGAGCTGCTCGAGGCGGAGCGGCTCTTGGGAGTGCGAGCGCAGGGAGGCCCGCGACTCGAGGACGCGCGTGAACGGCAGGTCCTCGCGAGACAGCTTCTCGAGCTGCGGCCGCGGCAGCGGCAGCGCCTGCCCGGCAAACGCTGGCCTGACGACCGGAGGCGCCTCGACCCGGCCCCGGAACGGGAAGGTCCCGCCGTAGGGGTCCGCATGGCGGCCGAGCCGGTGGCGGGCGTGGAAGAGCATGTCGTGGAAGGCCCACTGGAGGAGCACCGGGTCGTCGTCCTCGGGGGCCGGCCTCCGCTCGGGCGTCGCGAGAGCGATCTGGGCGCTCGCCATCAGGTCGAGGAGACCTCGCGCCGCCTCTTCGTCCAGGCCGGCCACCTGCCTCGACAGCTCGCCGGCGGTCCCCGGCTCCGCGAGCGCGAACAGGGCCGCGAACGCCGCCGCGTCGTGTATCTCCAGCCGGGCATGGCTGCGCGGCGACTCGACGATCGACCGACCGCGGTCGTTGCGCACGACCGCGAAGCGGGAAAGCACGTAGGGAACCTCCGCCACGTCCTGCGGCGCGTACTGGAAGTAGGGCGAGACCGGGTACAGGGTGACCAGCCGACGCTCGTCGGCGAAGAGGGTGCGCTCGAGCAGGCCGAGCGCGTTGAGGCGCCCCAGGTAGTGGCGCAGCTTGGCGATCCCGGCCGTGCCGGCGGCCTGGAGCGCCGAGGCGATCAGCCACCCTTCCGACGCGCCCGCCGGGTCGCGCAGGCGCGCGAGCACCGCGGCCAGCTCGGGCGTGACCTGCTTGAGGCAGAGCCTCGGCCGGAAAGCGGTCGGGGGCGACTCGAGCACGATCTCATCGCCCTGCTCGATCCAGCGGACGCTCTCGATGACCTTGAGCCGGACGGCGGTCTCCATGCAATCTCCTCGAGAAGGGCCGCCGCCGCCTCGGCAGCGGAGCGCGCGCCGACGGCCGGCGAGCCGCTATGCCGCGGCGCGCTCGCGGCCGGCGCGGAAGCCGAGATGATAGCCGATCGCCCCCGCGCTGAAGCTCGCGATTCCCGTGCCCAGGAGCGTCTGCCCGAGCGACCACGGGAAGCCCACCACCAGAGAGAGCAGCAGGATCACGACCAGAGCCGTCACGGTCGCCACCACCCCGCTCGCGAGCGTTCCGCCCAGCCGACCCGTCATGGTCACCTCCTCGTGATGGCGGCAGGCTCGCCGCCGGACACCACCCAGGACACCAGCTCGCTCGAGACCCGCATCCCGTCCTGCGGCATCCCGGCGAAGGCCTGCTCCGCGCCGCCGAGCCGGAACACGTGCGTGACCCCGGCCGCCGCGAGCGGGTCGCGGAGCCGCTCCAGGGCGGACGCGGACGAGATCCCGACGCTGGAGACGGCGCCGCCAACGAAGCGGAGCACGTCCTCCAGCCGCTCCAGGCGCCGCACCACGACCAGGCGCGAGAAAGGGTGCAGAGACAGCTCGAAGGCGTCGGGCGAGTAGACGACCGCCGAGCGCAGCGCCGCCCCCTCGCCGTTCGTGAACCAGGTGCCCCGGACCAGGGCCCCGCGCCGCAGGAGGCGCACCCTTCCGAGCGAGGCACGGGGCATCGCTCCCGGCAGCACCCGGTCCCACTCGGCGAGGGCCTCCTGGAGCGCGCGACAGTAGTCGAGCACCCCGGCCTCGTCGGACTCGACGTAGTGGACGAGCGAGGCCGTGCAGGCACGCTGGTTCCACACCAGGCTGTCCGCTGCGGCACGCCGCGCGGCCTCCTGCATCCCCGCGCCGAGCGACTCCCGCCCGACCACGCTGAACCCGTAGCGCGGGGGGAACACGATCGTCTTCGTCTCCGCGACCCGGGAGACGACGCTCCGCACGGCGTCGCTGCCGCCCCAGACCACGACCCGGTCGAACGCCCCCGGGGCGAAGAGCACGGATTCGATCCCGGGGTCGCCGCCGGGCCAGTAGACGAGCGACGTGTGACGGGTGATCGGATGCCGCGCGTCGACCTCCCGCATCGCCGCCGCCAGGATCGCGGCCATCGCAGCGGCGTCCGAGGCGCACTTGACGACGCAGGCGCCCTTGGTCAGCAGACCGCGCAGGAACGAGACGAAGGGCACGACCAGGGCGTTGCCGGCCGTGATGTGCAGCTGCCGCGTCGGCATGGCGCGCACCTGGCAGCGCGAGCCGCCGCCGAGGGCTCCGCCAGGGACCGGCTGGCTCGTGGCGAGTCGCGCCAGCATGCCCGGGTCGACCCGCTGGTCGACCTCCATCCAGCCGTCGAGGAGGCCGCGCCCGCGGAGGCTGCCGTAGGCAAGCTCCTGGTCGAGCGCCGCACCCAGGGCCTCGGGGTCGAGCAGGGCGGGTAGCGCAGCGAACAGCATCTCGACGAAGGCGCCGTCGCCGAGCAGCCCCGGGTCGATGCCGCGCGCGAAGGAGACGAGCGAGCGCGGCCTCGAGGCGAGGTGGGCCCGCAGGGCAGCGGCGAAGGCGAGCACCTCCCGCGTGGGCAGCGCGTAGAGCGTCCGCGCCAGCTCGGCAGGATCCCGCTCCAGCAGCTGCGACGGCTCGAGGCGCGGGAAGACGAGGAAGCGTGCCCCCTGGTCCGAGGGTTGGAGACCGGGGCCGGGCTGTGGCCGCACCAGCACGTCCTCGCAATAGAAGCTCGTCGCCGATGCGCCGCGCGCGCGCTCCGCATCCTCCGCCGCCTCGGCCAGGATCCGGGGCGCGGGGATGCGAGGATGCAGCAGCTCACCCTTGACCATCAGCGGCACCGGGACCACGCTCATACGCGGAGCTCGGCCAGGGCCCCGCCGCAGCCGCGGATCTCCGCGCCGGGCGCGCGACGGATCTCGCCTTCCAGGAAGGGTCCGCGCAGGCCGCAGGGGCACGAGTCCCTCCCCAGGGTCGCGAGGTCGCCGGTGATCACGAAGCCGGGGTAGGAGAGCGCGAAGGGATCCAGGAAAGCGAGCAGGCCGCGCCCCGTGCCGCCGACCGTCCCGAACAGTCCCTCGTCCAGCACCACCGGCTCGACGAGCGGCGGTACGTGATAGCGGCCCTCCCCACACGTGCGCAGCGTGCAGTTCAACTCGGAGGTCGAGTAGGCGTCGATCGCGTGGGCGGCGTCGATCGCGAGCGCGGCCTCGACCGCCGCCGAGAGGGCCTCGCGCGAGAGGGCCCGCCCGGCGAAGGACTTCCAGCCGCCGCCTGTCACCACGAGGCTCCCCGGAATCGCGCGGAGGTCCGTGTTCCCGGTGGCCGCGAGCCCGCGGCAGAGCCGAAGCACCAGGAAGGGCACGCCGAAGACCAGGAGCAGGCGCCCCTCGCGCGCCGAGGCACGCACGAACTCGGCGGCCCTGCGGTAGCACTCGGCTTCGGCCGCGTCGCCGCTCGCGTGGTCGGTCGCCTCGCCGGGAGTCGGCCCGTCCGGCGAACCCAGCGCCTGCGGATCGGCGACGTGATCGAAGAGGAAATGCGCGCGCACGGCCGACCGCGAGAGGCCGTTCGCTGCGTCGAGGATCCCCATGCCCTCGCCCCGAGGCCCGGCCACCAGACAATCGAACTCCCGCGGCTCGCCGTTCGGGCCGGCCCTCCAGCTCTCGTCGGTGTGGGCGGCCCCGTTCGAGGCGAGGGCCCGCAGCGTCGCCAGGTCGCGCGGAACGAACGACATGCGTCCCGAGGTCCCGCTGGAGAGGGACAGGAACACGCCGCGCGCCCGCAGCCAGGCACGCCACCCGACCAGGTCCCGAATCGTGTCCGCATCGCCCCGCGGACGGAGGCAGGAGACCTCACCCAGCCAGCGCGTGAGCGCGGCGAAGTCGGCCTCGGCGAGCCAGGCCGGATCGTAGGACTTGAAGAACCCCTGGAGCAGAAGGTTGTCGACCAGGAAGTCCACCTCCACCTCTCCGTCTCCGCCTGTCTCCTCCGCGACACGGCGGTACCCGGGCACGAGCTCGAGATAGCGCAGGTGATTGAGCACGAGGGCACGGCGGCGCCGGGCATCTGTCTCGGGCCCGGGGTCGGCACCGCCGGCCCACAGGCGGGTCGCCGCGACGAGCCCATCGAGAAGCGTCATGAGCTCGCCGAGTCGCGTGTCGCGCAGCTGGGGCCGTTCGCCCGCGAGCAAGGGGATCCTTCCGCGCGGTCCCCGGGCGACCGCGCGGCGTGATGGTAGCACGCGCGTGTGCGCCTCCGCCCGGCGCGGGCAGCTCTGCTCAGAGAGCCGGCACGGGCAGGTCCCTCTTCGCCAGCACGTCTTCGAGGCCCGCCGCGCGCACCCGCGCCCGCAGCTCGGAGAGCGGCTGGTCGCGGCCCAGGAAGGAGTTGAAGCTCGAGATCGCGAGCTTGATCTCGTCGCGGGTGAGGCCGTTGGCGTCGAGCAGGAACTCGCTCCAGCACTCGCCCCTGACGGCGTTGTGCACGGAGCGGCGCTGCTCCTGGGCGACCTGACGCGCGAGGGCCTGCGCCTCTTGCGACGTCATCGTGGCGTGCCGCCACTCGACGCCCATCCCCTCGAGACCGAACTCCGCGGCCCGCCGCGCGATCGGGGTCGAGGGGATGTACGACCAGACGCAGACCGTGCAGAAGTCGATACCGGTCTCGTCCAGGAAGGAGACGACCTTGCGCGCGGAGGCCTCGGTCTCCCCCGGGAAGCCCACGATGAAGTTCGCGTGGATGGCGATCCCCTGCTCCTGCAGCAGCGCGATCCCACGGCGGTAGGCGTCGGCGGTCGCCGCCTTGTGCATGTTCTCGAGCACCCGATCGTCCACCGACTCGAGGCCGGCGAAGACGGCCCGGCAGCCCGAGGCCTTCATCAGCTCCGCGGTCTCCCGGTCGAGGTACTGCGGCCGCAGGAACGAGTACCAGCCGAGCTCGTGGCGGGCGAGGATCCGGAGCAGCTCCTTGAAGCGGGGTGCCGGCACGTTGAAGGTGTCGTCGGTGAAGACGACCGAGCGGACCGTCCCGAGCGAGCGCAGCTCCCCGAGCTCGCGGTCGACGACTTCGAGCGGCATGAGCGTGAGCGGTCCCTGGTTGACGGGGTACTCGCAGAAGGCGCAGGAGAAAGCGCAGCTGCGCGCCGTGCGCAGGTGGACCGTGTGGTAGAGGTGATCGCGCTGCTCGAGCGAGGCCCAGCGCACGGACCCCGCCTCGAGCGCCAGGACCGGATCCTCGGCTTCGCGCGGCGGTCGCACGGATCCCCCGTCGACGACATACGTGGCGGGCGGCGGGTCCTCGAGGATCGCCGCCTTGGAGCGCCGGCGGAGCAGCTCGGCGAGAGGCAGCTCCCCGCGGGGCGTGACGACATAGGCGTCGGCCCCATAGTGCCGCAGCAGGCCCGCGAACTGCTCGTGGGCGAGGTTCTTCTGGTAGCTCACCAGCATCAGCCCCCCGAGCACCACGATCGCCCCGGGGAAGCTGCGGCGGATCTCGGCCACCGCCGAGCGAATGGTCCCGTCGCCGGCCGCGTCGAAGGCGAGCGTCGTCGAGAGGAGAACGAAGCGGGGCGTGTAGCGCCCGGCCAGCACTCCCAGCGTCTCGCGGGTGGCGAGGTTCGTGACCCTCACCCGGAACCCCTGCTGCTGGAGGAAGCTCGCATGGTAGTTGCCCACCAGCAGCGTCATCGTGAAGGGGTCGTAGCGGCGCCACTCGCTGGTGTCTCCATAGCGAACCAGGCTCAGGAAACGGCTGAAGTCGAGCAGCCTGCCCTCCACGACCAGGTCCAGCTCGTCCTTCATCCATTCGGAGCTCGAGAGCGCGTCCAGGGTCGCCCGGGCGCGACCCAGGTGCGGCGCCACGTAGTCCCCGTCCTTCGCGGCGTGCCAGCGGTCGAGGTCGACGAAGTGCGAGAGGAAGAGGGCGTCGATCGCTTCGCTCATGCTGCCCCCCCGCCCGCGGCACCGACTCGCCGGGGATTGCGCAACCGGGCCGCGATCGCCCCCGCCGCGAGCGCGGGCGCCTCCAGGACCGAAAGGCGCCCGACCCCCAGCACGTCGAGTCTCTCGCAGTGGGGGAGCACCCTGGCGAGACGCGCCGCATGCCGCCTCGCCGCGGGCGGCTCTCCGCCGCCCACGATCAGGAGCGCCTCGGCCTCGACTCGCCGCAGGGCGACGTCGTCGATCGCCTCTCCGGCGGCCGCCAGAAAGGAGCCGTCGGCGAGGTCCCAGAAGGGATGGCGTCCGACGATCGTCCACAGCCGCTGCCACAGCTCCGGCTGCGCCGCGGCCGCGGAGAAGGGGCTGGGCTCGGCCAGCATCAGACGCCCCCGGAGGTGCTCGCCCATGCCGCCGATCCGGTACATGTTCACGAGCTCGCGGTAACGCTTCCAGAAAGGATCGTCGTTCGCCCCGTGCTCGACGAGCGGCGAGGCGAGCACGAGCGTCGCGAAGGCCCACGGCCGCAGGCTCGCCAGCCGGAGGGCGATCAGGGTCCCGTAGGAGAGCGCCACGACGTGCTTCACCCCGCGCTCGTCCGCGATCTTCGCCAGCCGCTCCGCGAAGCCCCGCGGCCCCTCCTCTCGAGACCTCGGCAGCGAAGCGCCGTGACCGGGCAGGTCCAGGGCGAGGTGGCTCCATTGCGGGAGCCGCTCGATGATGGGCGCGAAGCTCGACGAGTCGAGGGCGTAGCCGTGGAGCCAGAGGATGGTCTCGCCAGCCGCGGGCACGACCCGGCCGGCAACGCCATCGGCGAGGCGCACCAGGGGCAGGTAGCTCACTGGCCGCGCACCGCTCCCCTTCCGCCCGCGTGGGCGAGCAGATGATCGCGTATCGCGAGGGCCGACGGCTCCGGCGACTCGAGCATGCAGAGGTGCCCGGTGCCGGCGAGCGTCACCCGCCGGCAGCGACGCAGGCTCTCGTCCAGGATCGCCGTGCAGGCATGGCAGGCGGGCAGGTCGAGCTCGCCGATCAGCACCAGCACCGGGCTCCGGATCTGACCGAGCTGCTCGGGCGTCTGCGCCGGCTGCAGCAGGCGCTGCATCCCCCAGTCGCGGAGCTCGCTCCAGCGGTGCCGCTCGACCAGGGCGCGCATCGCCCGCTGCAGCTCGGGCTGCTTTTCGACGCCGCGCCAGGCGACCGCGCTCATCCAGGCGTCGGTGAGCGCGGGTCCGGGCCCGAGGCGGCGGAAGAGGGCGCCCAGCCGGGCATAGGTGAGGCCCACCTCCGGATCCTGCGGCCCGCCGGCGAGCGAGGGTGCCGCGAGCGTGATCGAGGAGAAGAGGTCGGGCTCCTCGATCGCGACCTGCGTGCCCGTGAGCGTCCCGAACGAGAGGGCGACGAGATGCTCGATGCCCTCCGCGCGGCAGAAGTCGGCCACCCTTCGGCCGAGCGTCCGCAGGGTCTCGGCCGCCGCGATCGGGGCGGAACGGCCGTGGCCCGGCAGGTCGACGCCGTAGTGCCGATATCCCGGGAGCAGCGACCACATGGTCCGGAAGGACGTGCAGTCGAGCGTGTAGCCGTGGAGCCACAGGATGCGCGGCCCCTCGCCGGTCGCCTGTCCCGCGAGACCCTCGGCGATCGTCAGATCCTGGCTGCCGGTCACGTTCGTCACACGAAGCAGGACACGGGGTTGAGCTCGTCCTCGTCGAGAGGCTTCGGGATCCAGCCGAGCCGGACCGGGACCTCGTAGAGACGCCCCGGCGCGAGCCGCCGCCAGAAGTGCCGGAGCCCCGGCACGACGACCTTCACGACCGGCAGACCGATGTCGGGACGGGTCTGGTCGAGCACGAGCACCTCGAGCCCGGCGCGCTTCATCTCCTCGACGCAGAGGAGCACGTCATCCCTCACGTCGTCGGTCTGCCGGCTGGGCAGATCGGCCAGCCGGCGCCGAGGCAGAAGGGGGTCGGGCACGAGGTAGGGCTGGTTCGCGAAGGTGGCGGTGCGCCACCAGCGCACGGTCTCCTCGTTGAAGAGACGGTAGACCGTGCGGCCAGAGGCGTCCTCTTCCCGTACCGAGGAGAGGTACTGGTTCGCCTCCGCCAGGGCGCGCAGGAGCGCCGTGCGGGGATCGAGATGGGCCGCGAAGCCCAGGATCACGTCCTCGACGGCCCGCGCCCGCCGGCGCGAGACGACGGCGACCACCGGGATGCCGAGGTCCGAGGTCAGGTCGAGGGCGTGCAGCTCGCGGTCCAGCTCGCTCGCGTAGTACCGTCGCATCTCGGCCCAGTAGGCGAGCCCGAACCCGTCGGCGTCCAGGGCGGGCCGTCGGCAGCGGTTGTACCACCAGAGCGCGACGGCGTCGCGCTCGACGAGCTCGAGCAGGCCGTAGAGGATCGCCTCCTCCCGCGTGTTGCCGGCCGCGTTGCCGTTCGAGTCGCAGCGGGTGAAGAAGAGCCCGGGATCGCGGTAACCGTAGTAGCAGTAGGCCTTCGGCAGGTAGCGCACGCGTTCGTGGCTGAGCGACCAGACCGGCGTCCAGGCGATCTTCGCCCGCTGGTCGAGGGGCGCCGGCACGTCGTGGTACTCGCTCACGTTGCCCGCGTTGAAGGCGCCCCGGGTTGCGTACTGCCGCTCGCTGAAGAGCAGCAGCTCCCGCACCGGTACCGCCGACTCGCCCAGCTCCGCCGGGCTCGCCACCCGCGCCGGCTCGTCGCCCCAGGCGATCCCGCTGTAGCGCTCCAGCGCCTCGCACAGGGCCGCGGTCTTCGCCTGGCTGGCGGAGCGCCCCTTGCCCCCGCTGCGCGCAACGAGGTTGGTGCGCAGCGCGCTCATGCTGTCCGACGTCATCGGGAAGTAGTGTCCCGCGACGTAGTTGTGCACGCCGCCGTCCTCGTTGCGCTCTCGCGAGCTGAGCGAGCAGACGACGCCCGTGAGGGGGCTCACCAGGTGCTGGTAGCGGGCGAAGGTCTGGGCGGCGTCGGCGCTGCGCTCGCCCGCTCCCCCGGCCGCCCGCGGCTGCGGCTCGAGGACGATGCGGCAGGACCCCTCGCTCGCCTCGCGCCGCTCCCCGCAGGCGGGACACTGCGGCCGGCGGACCAGGGCGTGCTCGCTGAACTCGCGCCGCAGGCTGTCGAAGCTGAGCAGCTTGCCGTCGATCGACTCGCTCCCCCCGATCACGACGGCGCGCGACAGCCTCTCCGCCGCGAGCGCGGCGGCGAGGCGGGCCGCGGGCTCGAAGAGGCCATGCGGCTGCTGGAGCGGCGCCGCGAGGCCCGTCCGCCGGCAGGCGTAGTGCTCGACCTGGCGGTTGTGCCGGAGGCGGTGCGCCAGGCACTCCCAGCAGCCGGTCTCACCCGGGCGGAAGAGCGGCCCGATCAAGGACACGCTGCCCGCGGGCTGGAACAGGACCCACGGCCTGCCCGCCTCGAGCGAGACGCGGTTGATCCCGGCCAGCTCCGGTCGCAGGTAGTCGGGCGTCGCCACCACCAGCAGCGGCGACTCGGCCGAGGGGCCGGGGTCGTCGTCTCGCACCGGGAAGCCGGCCGCGAGCAGGGCTTCCCGGAGCGGGACGAGGTCGAGCGGCGGCAGCGCGCGGATCGCGAGCGGATGCTCCCGGAGGATCGCCGCCACCCGCTCGGGGTCCGTCCCCAGGGTGTCCCAGAAGGCTGCCTCCGCGACGGAGCCCGTGACGGCACCCTCGGCGAGGCAGCCTCGCTTTTCGAGCTGAGCGAGCGCCGCCATCAGGTGCGGCCACGGCGCCTGGCTCCCCGCCGCCTGCAGGATCTCCCCGATCGTCCGGGTCCCGTCGAGGAGCGGCGCCAGGGCTACGAACCCGGGGCCTTCCAGGACGTGCTCGGCGTGCTCGCTCATGAGGAAGAGGACGCCGGGAGGGACGATGCTCGGCCTGAGCTGCTGCTTGAAGCGGGGTCGGAGCGGGATCGACATGGGCTCTAGAAGAAGACCGTGTCGGGATTGAGGGCGTCGGGGGTCACGGGCGAGGCGCGCCAGCCCATCTTGACCGGCACCTGGTAGAGCCGCGGGAACCCCAGCCGTCGCCAGAAGTGGCAGAGTCCGGGCGCCACGACGCGGGCGACGTTCAGACCGACGTCGGGGCGGGTGAGATCCTGGGCCAGCACCTCGAACCCGAGCGCGCGGATCGCCTCGACGCAGCGGCCGACGTCGACCGCGATGTCGTCCGACGAGAGATCCTGGAAGTCGGCCACCGTCGCCTGCGGCAGGTCCTCGGCCGGCAGCAGGTACGGCCGCTCGACGAGCCGGGCGCCGGTCCACCAGCGCCGGGCCAGCTCGTCGCCGAAGAGGTAGAGGGTCGTCCCGTCGGCCCGCTGCTGCGTCACCGAGGGCAGGAACTGGTTCACCTCGGTGATCGCGCGCAGCAACGCCACCTGGGGATCGAAGTGGGCGCCGAAGCCCACCAGCACGTCCTCGGTCGGCCCGCCCTCGCGCGCCGAGACGCAGGCGAGGGTCGTCACCGGCAGGTCGCTGCTCACGTCCAGGACGTGCAGGCTCCGTCCCATCGCGGCGTAGTGAGCGCGGATCGCCGTGACGTAGGGCAGCTCGAAGCTCTCCAGGTCCACGCCGCGCCGGCGGGTCCGGTTGTACCACCAGATGGCGACCGCGTCCCGCTCCACGAGCTCGAAGAGCGCCTGCAGCAGCGCCTCCTCGAGCGTGTTTCCGGCGGCACACCCGTTCGAGTCGGGGATGCACCAGCGGCCGGCGAACTCGGGATGGCCGTAGTAGCAGAAGGCCGCGGGTAGCAGGCGCTGGCGCTCGTGGGTCAGCGACCACAGGGGCGACCAGTCGAGCCGGGCCGTGGGGTCGAACTCCCGAGGCACCACGACGCAGCGCGACGCGGGCTGCGAGCGGTTCCACGCCTCCCGCTCCCGGTACTGTTCGGCGCTGAAGCCCATGCACTCGTTGGGGTGGATGGCCGCCGGCGCCAGCTCCTGGAGAGAGCCCCGCACCACGTACTCCTCACCGGTCCACAGGCCCGAGTACCGCTCGAGCGCCTCGCACAGACCGCTCACCATCGCCTGGATCCGGCTCGCGCCCTTGCCCCCGCTCATGCCGCGCACGCTCTCGCGCAGGAAGACGACGCCGTCCACACCCATCGAGAAGTTGTGGCCCGCGACGAAGGCGGGCGTGAGCTCCGAGTCGTAGCGGCCGAGCGCCGGGCGCAGCTCCGTCACCGCTCCCAGGATCGGGCTGACGTGATGGCGGTGCCGTTCGTAGGTCTCCTGTGGCGTCAGCGTGCGGTGGCCTCCGTCGGCGCGGAAGCGTTTCGGGCAGGCCGAGAGGACGACGGGCGCGGGCGGTCCGAGGCGGCTCACCTCCCCGCAGGCCTGGCACTGCGGACGGCGGACCAGGAAGTGCAGCTGGGTGGCGTGCCGTAGCAGATCGAGCGAGAGCATGCGGCCCAGGAGGGCGTCGCCGCGCTCGAGGAGCAGGTAGCGCGCGAGCTCGATCGCGGCCACGGCCACGGCCGACTGGCGCGTGGCCGCCCTCGAGGCGCGCGAGGTCACGAGCGGCCCCGGCTCGGAGCTGCGAGCGAGGACGTAGCCCTCCATCTGCCGGTTCGCACGAAGTCGCTGGGCGAGGCACTCCCAGCAGCCCGTCTCTCCCGGGACGAGCAGCGGGCCGACCCAGGGCACGAACCCGTCCGCCTTGACGAGCAGCCAGGAGCGGCTGGTGTGCAGCTGCTCGGCGTTGATCCCGGCCAGCTCCGGCCGGAGGTAGTCGTCGGTCAGGACCACCAACAGATCGGCCGGATCCTCGGGCTCGACCACCGTCAGCCCGGCTTCCAGCAGCAGGGCACGCAGCTCCGGGCCGTCCTTCCCCGTCAGGGTCCGGATGCCGACGCGCACTCCCAGCCGCGTCGCGGTCGGCACGGCGCCCGGCAGCGCGTCGAGGAATGCACGCCGGTGCGCGGGAAGGGCCTGGCACGCTTCCAGCAGGCAGTCTCGGCGCTCGAGCGCGGCCAGCGCCCCGAGCACCTCCGGCACGCTGGCCGGGGACGCGTCGCGAGTCAG
This sequence comes from uncultured Acidobacteriota bacterium, assembly GCA_963732935.1. Lineage (GTDB taxonomy): Bacteria > Acidobacteriota > Vicinamibacteria > Fen-336 > Fen-336 > DATBSL01. The sequence continues at coordinate 139,245 of CAVTBK010000002.1, forward strand.
CTCCGCGATGCCACGGGTCCCGTCGAGCAGCGGCGCGAGACGGACGAAGGTCTCCCCTTCGAGGATCACCTGTCGCTGCTCGTCGAGCAGGAAGAGGACTCCAGGGGGAGCCGTGACGATGCTGAAAGAGCTGCGAAGCCTCGGGCGTTCGAACATCGGGTGGGAGAGACGGGAGAGGGGCGTCTCACCTGCGCTCTACGCAGCGGAGAGACGCCCCTCGAGTCCGCTTGCGACCGCCGAGATTTCCTAGCAGCAGCAGCAGGGGCTGCAGCAGCAGGACCCGACGCTCCAGCCGCCCGCGATCGCCTCGAGCTCCTGGTCGCTGAGCTCGGCCGTCTTCAGGTCCTGGGGCGGCTCCTCCGGATAGATGAACCGGATCTTGCCGGCCTTCTTGCCGTCGTTCCAGAGCTTCACCTGGCTCTCGGCGGTGGCCTCACCGGTGCCAGGCTTCATCTTGGGCGACTCGACCTCGACCTTCGCGCCCTCGGGATCGAGTCCGAACTCCTTGAGGACTCTCCCCGGCTCGTCCTTGAAGCGCTTCTTCAGGGCAGGATTCCCCCACGACTGCACGAGGAAGTTGCCGTAGGCATTGAGGAACTTCTCGACCGAAACGTCAGCCATTCATCGCCTCCTTCGCGCCACGCGCACGCGCGTGCATCCTGCCTCGACGCCCGCATGCCTGTCAATTTCTTTCCCGGCATCCGTCCGACGATCGTCGGGGCGAGGCGGGTTTCGCGAGGGCGGCGGGGCGAAGGACTTTCGGGAGAGGCGTTACGGGGGCTAGACTCGGGCTGCGAGCGGAGCGCTCGAACCGCCGCAAGTCGGCCGAATCAACCATCGACGATCGGAGCCGCCGCATGAGAGTGCTGCTCATCTACCCCAACGCCAAGAAGGAGATCATCGGCTGGGGCGACCGCGGCGCCATCGCCGAGCCGATCGCCCTCGAGTACCTGGCTGCGGGGGCCAGGCTCGACGGGCACGACGTGCGGTTGCTGGACCTGCGACTGCACCTCACGGACCTCGAGCAGACGGTGCGCGAGTACCGCCCCGAGCTGGTGGGGATCACGGGGTACTCGATGCACGTCCTTCGGGACCTGGAGGTCTGCCGGACCGTGAAAGCGCTGCTACCCGACTGCGTGACGGTCGTCGGTGGCCATCATGCGACGCTCGAGCCGGTCGATTTCCTGGAGCCGGAGGTCGACCACGTCGTGTGCGGCGAGGGCGTGGGCCCGTTCCGCCGCCTGCTCGAGCGCCACGCGCGGGGCGGATCGGATGCGATCCCGGGGGTCTACTCCCGCGTCACCGGCACCTTCCAGTACGGCGGCGATCCGCCGGCTTTCGACATCGATCAGCTCCCGCCGCCGGACCGCACGCTCGTCCCGGAGGACCGGCCCCGCTACTTCATCGACTGGATGAAGCCGATCGCGATGCTCCGCACCACGGTCGGCTGTCCGTTCCGCTGCACCTTCTGCGCCCTCTGGCGGGTGATGGACGGCCGCTACCACAAGCGCGACCTGAGTGCCGTGGTCGAGGAGCTGCGCGCCGTCCCCGAGCGCTACGTCTTCTTCGTGGACGACGAGCCCTTCCTGGACGCGGGCCGCATGTGGGAGCTGGGCCGGGCGATCCAGGCGGCGGGCATCGAGAAGGAGTACTTCGCCTACAGCCGCATCGACTCCGTGACGCGCCATCCGGCGCTCATGGAGTTCTGGCACGGCCTGGGTCTGCGCCGGCTGCTCTTCGGGATCGAGTCGGTCTTCGACCGTGAGCTCAGCGACTACAACAAGCGCCAGAAGCGCGAGGAGATCGTGCTCGGCCTGCGGGCGGCACGGCGGATGGGCATCAGCCTCTTCTGCAACTTCATCGTCAGCCCGCGGTACTCCGAGGCCGACTTCGACGAGCTCGTCCGGTTCATCCGCGACAACGAGGTCGACTACCCCTCCTTCACCATCCTGACGCCCATCCCCGGGACCGGCGATTCCTACCAGGGAGTCCTGGAGCGCCAGGCCAACGGCCGGCCCAACTGGGACTACTTCGACCTTCAGCACGCGGTCACCGCGACCGCGCTGCCCAAGGTCGACTTCACCCGCCGCTTCGAGGACCTCTACCAGGTGTTCGCAGCGAACTACCTCCGCTCGGAGAGCCCGCTGACGGTCGAGTCCTACCAGGAGCACGACGACGCCCTGCGCGACGCCTACATCTCGATCGCCCGGCGGGTGCTGGGAGGATCCCGCTGACGCGCGGCCGCAGAGAGGAGCGGACGGCGTGAGCTTCGATCGGCTCGCGACACGGCGGGAGCTCCTCGGTGACCTGGGCGCCGAGGGCGCGACGCTCGAGGAGCTGCTCCACTACGGCGAGAGCCCTTTTCAGGAGCCGACCCGCGAGCCGCCGGTCCTCCCGCTGCCCGCCGAGCCGCACCTCGAGGACTGGCGCCGCTACCAGACGGAAGCGGGCGCGCGGCCGTTCGCGTACCTCCGCGAACGCCTGCCCCAGCTCCGGGTGCCGATCGCCGCCGGCGTCTCGAAGAGCGATGGCTACGCCCGGGTCGTGAAGCGGGGCGAGCCTTTCGAGAACGGCGGATTCCAGGAGGAGCTGCGTCTCCGGCGGCCCGAGGGCCTGGAGCTCCGCATCCACGATCACGCGGCCGGCCCGCTGCCGGTCCTGGAGACCGAGGACCGGGACGACTTCGAGAATCTGGTGCGCGCGCTCGCATTCCGCAGTGAGCCGGTCGCGGTGGGGCCGTCGGTCAACGCGCAGATCGTGGCGGGCCTCGCCAACTGGGAGCGCCTGGGGCGCTACCGCGCGGAGTGGAGCCGCGGCCGCGAGCCGCTCGCGGCCTTCCAGGCCTGGCCCGACGAGCTTCGTCGCGTCGCCGCGAAAGAGCCCTGGCGCTTCCAGGACCGGCTGCTCCTGACCTGCCGCGCCCCTTACAGCAGCGTGTCGGCGACGGAGCTGGGGGTGCCCCAGGACGCGCCTTCCTGGCTCGCGGCGTCGAGCACCCTGCGGATCGAGCACGAGTTCACCCACTACACGACCAAGCGCGTCTTCGGGATGATGAGCCTCAACCTGCTCGACGAGACGCTGGCGGACTTCATGGGCATGACGCGGGCCCTCGGCGCCTACAGGAGCGCCTGGTTCCTGCGCTTCCTGGGCCTGGACCGGTGGCCCGAGGTCCGGGAGGACGGCCGCATCCACACCTACACCGCGGGGCTCTCGGCCGCGGCCGCGGCGATCGCCGCGGCCGTGACGGTCCGCGCCGCGGAAGCCCTGCAGGCGCTCGCCGCGCGGCACTACCAGGAAAGGGAGCGCAGCCGCTTCCTGCTCGCTTTGGCCCGCCTGCCGCTCGACCTGCTGGCATCGAACGCGGCCGAGCAGGCCTTCCTCGATTCCTATGCCGAGGCCCGCGGCCTGCTCTAGGAGCGGCGCTCAGGAGCCCCAGGTCCGGCGCTGCATCTCCGCGAAGCGTGAGCCGGCCATGGAGATGATGTCGAGGACGTTACCGGAGAGCTGGGCGTCGTCCTCGAGCTCGGCGCCGCGCGAGCCGGGCAGGCGGGCACGCAGCCGGTCCGCCAGGGCGATGGACATCGACTTGTAGAAGCGCGCCGCGAAGGCAGTGTCGGACTCGAGCTTGGCGCTGAGCGCCGCGACCGGAACCGCGCCGACCGTCGACTCCACGAGTGCCGTCACCGTCGCCGAGGGCGGCCGCGAGTCGACGAAGGAGATCTCGCCCAGCATCTCCCCGGGCGCGATCCGCGGCTGCTCGGCGGCGGCGGACACGTTCACGGTGAACTCGCCCGAGAGGATGAAGAACACGTGCTCGGTGGGCCGGTTCTCGACGATGATCTCGGCCCCCGCCTCGACGGTCAGCTTGCGCCCGTGTGCCATCAGCCATTCCACGTCCTGGTCGTTGAGCGTGCCCAGGAAGTAGAGAACCGTCTTGATCGCGTGCGGCATCTCTCGTTCCCTCTTTAGATACTCTGGCGCGCCATCAGGTCGGCGAACATGCCCGGCTCGCGGCACAGCGCGTCGAACGACCCGGTCTGGATGATCTTGCCCTTGTCCATCACGTAGATGCGGTCGGCGTGGCGGATGGTGGAGAGGCGGTGCGCGATCACGATCCGGGTCGCGTTCAGCCGCTCGAGGCCCCGGCTCACGTGCTCCTGCACGCGGTTGTCGAGGGCACTGGTGGCCTCGTCGAAGAAGAGGACCCGGGGCCGGCGCACCAGCGCGCGCGCGATCAGCAGCCGTTGCTGCTGCCCCCCCGAAAGGTTCGCGCCGCCTTCGGCGACCACCGTGTGCATGCCCATCGGGAAGTCCTTGATGTCGTCGTTCAGCCCTGCCAGCTCGGCCGCCTGGTAGGCGTCGTCCATGGTGAGCGGCGCCGACCCGACGATGTTGTCGAAGATGCTCCCGGACATGAGCCGGCTGTTCTGCAGCACGACGCCGATCTGGCTGCGCACGCCCGAGAGGTCGACCGTGCTCAGGTCCTGCGCGTCGTAGTAGACGACACCGCTCGCCGGCACCTCGAAGCCCAGCAGCAGCCGGAGCAGCGTCGACTTGCCGGAGCCCGAGGGGCCCACGAAGGCGACGTACTCCCCGGGTAGCGCGTGGAACGAGACGTCGTCGAGCACGAGCGGCGAGTCCGGCTTGTAGCGGAACAGGAGATGGTAGGCCTCGATCCGTCCCGAGAGCGCCCCGGGATCGGGCTTGGTCATCTCGACCTCGGGCACCGTCTCCAGGATCGGCCGGGCGCGCTCGATGATCGGACGCACGCCCATCACCGTCACCACCGTGTCGGAGAGCTGCACCAGCGACGCGAACAGCGAGCCGAAGGCGGTGTTGAAGGCGATGAAGGTGGCGGTGTCGATCGAGTGGCCGTTGCGCACCAGGTAGCCCGCGATCCAGAACAGGAGCAGCGAGGAGCTGAGCGGCAGCAGGTCGTTGTAGACCTTGACCACGTTCTGCCGGGTGCGGCTCGCGTAACCCAGCTCCGCCTGTTGCCGGAAGCGCTCCGCCCACTTGGCGAAGAGCCGCCCCTCGGCGGCCGCCACGCGCAGCTTCGCGATCCCGCCGATCATCTGGAAGACGAGCGCGCCCACCTTGCCCTGTACCGCCAGCGACTCGCGCTGGATCTCGACCACCCTGCGCGCGACGGAGGTCACCAGCAGCCCGGAGAGCAGCATCACCGCCAGCGCCACGAGAGCGAGCCGCCAGTTGTAGTAGACGAGCAGCACCAGGTAGAGGAGCGAGAAGACTCCTGCCAGGACGCTCACCGAGGCGGCGCCGGTCAGGATGCTGCGCGCCGCGTTGATGCTGAGGGCGCGCATGGCCAGCTCCCCGACCGGGTTGTCGCGGAAGAAGGGCACCGGCAGGGCGAGCATGCGGTCGACCACCGCCGCCTGGGTCGAGGCGTTGGACCGGCCCTCCAGCCGGACGAGCGTGAAGGCCCGGGCCAGGCCGAAGAGGGCGATCCCGACGTGCACGCCGAGCAGCCCGAGGAAGAGCACGAAGGCCTGGCCCTTGAGGGCCGCCGGCACGATCTTGCCCAGCATCTGCTCGGTGGCGATCGGGACCAGCAGCGTGAGCAGGCCGGCTACCAGGGCCATCAGCAAGATGAAGCGGAGGTCCCGCCGCGACTCCTCGACCACCCGGCGCAGCAGCCCCATGCCCGAGACCGGCAGGTCGGGCAGCGGGCGGTAGAAGGTGTAGGCCTCCCAGTTGAGGGTCGCGGCCACGGTGGCGTCGACGCGCGTACGGGTGAGGTGGTCCGGCTCGACGAGATCGTAGCCGCGGCCGTCGTAGACGAGCGCCACCGGGGTCTCGGTCTTCTCGACGAAGGCCAGCAGGTTTCCGCTGTCCTTCCGCCACCAGCCCGGGCGCAGCATCACCCTCCGCGTGCGCACCCGCGAGGCACGGCAAAGGGCCGCCAGCGGATCCCGCACCTTCCCCGACTCCCAACGCGGGGGGGCCTTGAAGCTGATGCCGTCGGCCTGCCCGACCACCCGACACGCCCGGACCAGCTCGTCTTCCTCGCCGCCCAGCGCCGCTTCCAGGGTGAGCCCGGCGAGCACGCTGGCGAGACCGGCAATGCCCTGCGCGCGCATGCGCTCTTCGCTCGCCGCCTTGCGCTCGAGCCGCCGGGCCTCCTCGTCTTCCTCCAGCACGGCGATCCGCGCGGCGCAGTCGCGGAAGAGCGCGCGCAGGCGGGCGAAGCCCGCAAGCGCCTCGCCCGACGCCGCGCAGGTGGCGCTGTCGACCGCGAGCAGGCTCGCCTGCGAGCGCGTGAGCAGCCACATCCCTTTCGCCATCGGGATGGGCGGGTCGTCCGGGCCCAGCACCAGGTTGTCGAGCCCGGCGAACAGGGACTCCCCTTCGCGGTGCCGCACCCAGAGGATCTCGGAGGCCACAGGGCCGACCGCCGTGTCGGGCTCCGCCGCCAGCGGCACGCCTTCCTGGAGAGTGGCTCCCAGCTCCGGGCGCAGCCCCATCGCCGGGGCGAGGCGCTGCACGAACCCTTCCACGAGACCGATCAGCAGCTGCGGGTCCGCGCGCGTCCGGGCCTCGACCGCCTCCATGGTGAGCCGGCGCAGGTGGGTCCCCGGTGCGCACACGGCCAGGAACTCGTGGCCGCCGCCGTCCGCGGAGGCGAAGCCGAAGAGAGGCTCCCCGGCGTCGACCGTCCACAGATACCGCCGTGGCGAGGGCGGGTACCCGGGCTGCTGGGGGTGCACCGAAAAGACGTCGGCACTGCCCTGCTCGACGAAGTAGACGACGGAGGGATCGCCGAGCGGCAGCGGTGCGTTGGCCGCCCGCTGCTCGAGCGTGCCGCCCGCGTCCGCCCAGCTGACGGGCGCCCGCTCGCGCGCCGCGCGCGCGCCGAAGCTCCGTCCGGCCAGGAAGGGCGAGCCCATCAGGTCTGCTCCACCAGCTTGCGGTAAAGACCGCCCTCCTCGGCGATCAGCTTCTCGTGCGGCCCGCGCTGCACCACCTGCCCCTTCTCGAGCACCAGGATCTCGTCGGCGTCCCGGATGGTCGAGAGCCGGTGCGCGATGATCAGGCAGGTGCAGCCGCGGCGGCGCAGGTTGCGGTCGATCTCCTGCTCGGTGACCGTGTCGAGCGCGCTGGTCGCCTCGTCCAGAACCAGGATGCGGGGATTCCCCACCAGCGCTCGCGCGATCTCCAGGCGCTGGCGCTGGCCTCCGCTCCAGTTCTTGCCGCCCTCCTCCACCTCGGAGTCGTAGCCACCCTCGCGCGCGGTGATGTCGTCGTGGATGCAGGCGTCCTGGCAGGCCTGGATCACCACCTGCTCGGAGATGGTCTTGTCCCAGAGGGTCAGGTTGTCGCGCAGGCTGCCACCGAAGAGGGCGATGTCCTGGTCGACCACCGCCACCGAGTTAGCGAAGACCTGCCGAGGCACGTCGAGGTGGCTCCGGCCGTCGAAGAGGACCTCGCCCTGCCAGGGATCGTAGAGGCCGGTCACCAGCTTGGCCAGCGTCGACTTGCCCGAGCCCGACGGCCCCACGATCGCCACCCGCTGCCCCGGCTCGAGGCTCAGCGAGAACCCCGAGATGAGCGGCTTCTCGAGCCGCGAGTAGCCGAAGCTGACGTCATGCAGCTCCAGCCGCCCCGCCAGCTTCGTCCGCAGCTCCTGCGAGCCGGCCGGCCGCGCCTCCTCGGTGCGCGGGTCGATCCGATACTGCAGGACGTCGTCGAGCCGGTTCATCTGGCCCTCGACCTCCTGCAGGTTGCTGGCCAGGTTCACCAGGTTCTGGACCGGCGTCGTGAAGGCGGTCATCAGCGCCTGGAAGGCGACCAGCATGCCGAGGGTCAGCTCGCCCTGCATCACCCGGTAGGCCCCGAGCGCCAGGACACCGGCGTTCGTGAGACCGATCGCGAAGGGAGGCATGGCCAGGAAGAGCTGGGTGGTGGTGCTGAGGTCCTGGCCTGTGTTGATGAACTTCGCCTGGTAGCCGGCCCAGCGCGCGAACAGGTCGGACTCGCCGGCCGAGGCCTTGAGCGTCTCGATCGTCGCCAGGCCGCCCATGAGCGCGCCGGTCGCCTTGCCCTCCTCCTGCAGCAGCCGCCGGTTGCCGTCGACGCGCTTGCGATTGACGAGCAGGGTCACGAGAGCCAGGCTCCCGACCGCGACGACGCCGACGATCGGCAGCAGCCAGTCGTAGCTGAACATGAGCGCCGCGAAGAAGACGACCATCAGGGCGTCGATCGCCCGGGTGGCGAGCTGCGCGGAGAGGAACTCGGCGACCCGGTCGTTGATGGCGACGCGCGCGCTCACCTCGCCGCCGTAGCGCTGCGCGTAGAACTCCACCGGCAGCCGCAGGATGTGCCAGAGGAACTTGCCGGAGGTGGCGACGCTCAGCCGGACCTCCAGCCGGGCGAGGGCGGCTTCCTGCAGCCAGGAGAGCACGACCTTGACGATGAGCGTCACCGCCATGGCGGCCAGCAGCGGCCGGAACCAGTCTTCGAGGCGGGCCACCAGGATCGAGTCGACGAAGATGCGCGAGAAGGTCGGGATCACGAGGCCCGGGATCACGAGAGCCAGCCCCGCGAACGCGGCGAAGGCGAAGGCGTCCTTCGAGCCCATGCGCGAGGCGAGGGCCCGCAGCAGGCTCTTGCGGTGGCCCCCGGGACGGAACTCGGGCGTCTTCTCGAACGAGAGCACGACGCCGGTGTAGGCGCCGCCGAACTCCTGCTCGGACACGCTGCGCGGGCCCGAGGCGGGATCGTTCAGGTAGAAACGCCCCCGGCCGTAGCCCTCCAGCACCACGAAGTGGTTGAAGTTCCAGAACAGGATCGCGGGCAGGGGTATGTCGGCGAGGGCCGAAAGATCGCGCTGCTCGCCCTTGGCCTTGAAGCCGTACTTGCGCGCGGCCTTCAGGACGTTCGACGCCTTCGATCCGTCACGCGAGACCCCGCAGTCGACCCGCATCTGCTCGAGCGGAACCACGCGTCCGTGATAGCCGAGGACGCTCGCCAGCGCGGCGGCACCGCACTCGACGTCCTCCATCTGCAGCACGGTCGGCGTGCGCCGGCGAGCGCCGGGCCGCCGCGGGCGGGCAGCCTTCTGCCCCGCGACCGCGTCGACCGTCAAGCTCGCCACGTCACCCGTCCGCCGCCCATCGTGCCTCGCCTCAGATGCCCAGCCACTTGCGGACGACCGGCACCACCAGCTCGATCGGCCGTCGCACCTGCACCGGGATCTGCACGCGCAGGAGCGTGCCGCTGCCGATCTTGAGCGGCGGTCCCTCGCGGCTGGTCCAGGCGAAGCCGCTGGGTGTGCTCGGGTCGGTGCGGGGCCGGATGCGGACCTCGTAGACGCTGCCGCTGGCCGTGAACTGCTGGATCAGGGTCTGGTTGTGCAGCAGGCGGTTCATGGCCTCCGGGTTGGCCGGGGCCTGGGTGACGCTCACCACCTCGCCCAGCATGTAGCCGTACTCCTCCCAGGCGATACCTTCCGGGCTCATCTGGGTCGTCACCCCGGGCCGCAGCCGCGCACCCTGCAACGGCACGTACGCGACTACCTCGAGCGGCTCCCCGCTCAGCTCGATGTAGAGCACGGCCTGCCCGGGCTGCACCTCCTGGCCGGGATCGACGGTGCGGCTGACCACGCGTCCCGAGTAGGGGCTCACGACCTCCGTGCCCTCCTTGAAGCGCAGCTCGGTCAGCTCCAGGGTGCGCTCGGTGCGGCGGATCTCCTGATCGAGTGAGAAGCTGCTCTGCTCGGCCTGGTTGCTCACCGTCGCCTCGCGCGCCGCGGTCGACGCCACCTGGCCCTGGTTCGAGATCAGGTTCCCGCGCGCCCCTTCCAGCTCCTGAGCGGTCGCCTGGACCTGGTCGCCGGTGATCAGGCCCTGTCGCAGCGCTTCGCGCTGCGCGGCGAGCCGCTCCTCCAGGAACGCCACCTGCTTGCGCAGCGCCGCGGTCGCGCTGTCGAGCCGGCGCCGCTCGTCCTCGAGCGAGCGCAGCTCCGCGTCCCGGTTGCGCATGACGAGCGTGAGCGAGCGGTCGCGGTTGGTACGCAGCTCGTCGAGCTGCGCCTTGGTCTGGCGGATCGTCTCGGCGGCCTCGGACTGAGTGACCCGTACGACCACGTCCCCGGCCTTCACCTGGTCGCCGACGTTGACGCGAACCTCGGAGATCATCCCGCCGCCGCGAGACTCGATCCCGAAGATGCCTCCCTGCTTGAGCAGGATGCCCGCGCCGTTGACCTGTTCGGCCGTGCGACCGAGCAGGCCCCAGACGAGAGCCGCCACGATCAGGACCACACATGCGGTGAGCGCGAGCCAGCCCTTCGGGGTGGTCACCTGCATCAGGCTGTCGAGTTGCTCGGGGCTGGCCAGCTTGGCTAGAGCGGCTTTCCTGAACACGACGCTCGCCCCCTCCCCGGGCTCGAGCGGCCCCGGGATCGCGCACCTGTTTGTCGGGGCGGAGTATAGTGGTTGGCCCATTGGGGTTCAAGCGTGGCGCTGCCCCGAGGAGGACGAAAGGTGAGGCTTTTCGCGTCGGTCGCCGCGCTGCTGCTCGCCACATCCGCCGCAAACGCCGAGCGCAAGGAGCAGGCTCCGCGGGTCGTGCCCCTGGCGACCCTCGTCACCGAGGCGCTGCAACAGAACTACGCCCTGCGCGCGGCGCGCGCCGAGACGCTCGCGATCGAGTCCGACGTGAGGGCCGCCCGCTCCGCCTTCGACCCCCTGCTGAGCCTCGATCCTTCCTATGCCCGCGGCCAGCAACGGGCCCTCGCCAGCGACGGGCTGCTGAGCGGCCGCCAGACGCTCCGCGTGGGCACGGGCTCGCTCTCGGGCGCCCTCCCGTCGAGCACGGCCTACTCCGTGTCGCTCGACACGCGCCGGACGACCCAGACCAACCCGGCGCTACTGCTGCCGGGACAGTCCCCGGAGAGCGTCGACTCGACGCTCAGCCTCACCCTCACCCAGCCGCTGCTGCAGGGCGCCGGACCCGCCATCGCCCGCGCTCCGGTGCGGATCGCGGAGGCGGGCGCTGCGGCCGCTCGCGCCCGGCTCGGTCGCACCCGCGAGCAGATCGTCGCCGAGGTCGAGACCGCCTACTGGTCGCTCGGCCTCGCCGAGGCTCTCGAGAAGCTGGCCCGCGACTCACACGGCCGCGCCGTGGAGCTCGCGAAGCGCAACGAGAAGATGCTGGAGCTGAAGCTGATCACCGAGGTCGACGCGATCACCGCCCGCCGGGGCGTCCAGTCGCGGCTGGCCGCCCTCCTCGACGCCGAGAGGAACCGCGCCGACGCGGCCGAGCGGTTGCTGTTCCTGGTCTACGGGGATGCGACGCCACAGCTCACCGGGGAGCCGCCGATCGCGACCGCTCCTCCGCCGGAGCAGATCCCGGCGCTCGGCTCCCTCCCGGCGCTCGAGGCGGAGGCCCTCCAGGGCCGCAGCGATCTGCGAGCGGCCGAGCTCGACCTGGAAGGGGGCCGGCTCGCCACCCGCCTGACGCACAATGCCCTGCTGCCGGACCTTCGCCTGAGCGGGAGCTACACCACCCAGGTCCTGGGCTCGGACGCCTTCCGGCTCTCCGACCCCTCCCGGGTGGGTGACAGCGCCTACGACGGCTGGACGCTCGAGCTGAGCGTGCTCTTCCCGGTCGCGAACCGGGCGGCCCGCGCGGCGAACGCACGAGCGCGCTACGAGCTCGAGTCCCGTCGGCTCGGGCTCGCCTCCGTGCAGGCGTCCGTCAAGAGCGAGGTACGCAGCGCGCTCCGTGCGGTCCAGGTCGCGAGCGAGCGGCTGCGTCAGGCCAAGATCGAGTCCGAGTACGCCGAGCAGCAGTACCAGGCGAGCTACAAGCAACTGCAGCTCGGCCTCATCGACTCCTTCCGCTTCCTCCAGGTGGAGGAGGAGATCACCAGCTCGGACCTCAGCCTGCAGCAGGCGCGCTACAGCCTGGCGCTGGCCGGGGTCTCCTATCGGCTGGCGCTCGGGACGATCGCCGACAGGTACTCGGCGGCGGCGGCGCCGGGCCCGCAGATGCCGTAGGCCGCGCCGGCGGCGCCCCCGCGGGAAGCGAGTCTAGTAGCCCGGGTACTCCCTCTCCTCCCGGGCGGACTGCGCGTGTTCGGGCGACGCCGCCCACTTTTCGTAGTCGGCCTTGATCTCCGCGAACCTCGCGACGCTCAGGTTCTCCTGCTGCCGTGCCGGATTGGGCTGCACCCACGTGCTCCTGCCCCTCTCGTTGCGCAGGATCCCCATCGCGTCGGCGGCGTTCTTCGGCGTGAACGTGCTGGTGTTGATGGTGACGAAGGGGGCGTTGATCGAGACGACCGTGTGGGCGACGTAGTAGATCTTTCCCGGTTTGAAGTCGAAGCGGACCTTCGACGCGTTGGTCGCGTCCGCGATCACCATGTGCCTGCCGGGTGGTACGGGAAAGGACAGCACGGTGTCGCCTTCGGTGCCGCCCACGTACTGCCGATCGAGGTAGACGGGGACGAAGACGCCGCCGCTCACCGCCACCGGCCGGATCACCACGCAGAGCGCCTGGTCGGCCGGCGGCGCAAACTCGGGGATCACGGCCTCGTGCAGCAAGAGCGGCGTGCAGCCGGTGAGCAACTGGGCGGCCAGGGTGACGGAGAGCACGGCGAGTGGGACGCTTCATGCAGCCTCCCGAACGGGCCCGAGAACGACGCGAAGGAAGTCGGCCGCGCACCGACCCAGGCTCGCGACTCCTGATTCATCTACTCTCTCGGTCCCGCATCCGTCAAGGCGCAGGTTGCCGAAGCGCAAGCCGGGCCGATGGGCGAGAGATCCGCTCACACGGATCGCGCCAAACGTCGCCGCCGCCTCGACGACATTGGCGCCGGCTCGGAGCGTCAGGGCAGACCAACGAGCGATCCCCTCCACCGCGGCGCGCGCGCCCTGCGGCACGCCGTTCAGGAAGAGCACCACCGTCTGCGCGTTGGTGTAGACCGTCACATCCGTCTTCGCCGCGAGCCGAGGGGTGTCCCGCCGACTCGCGATATACAGCACCGGTTGCTGCGACCAACGGCCCTTGAGGAAGTAGAAGGCGTCTTTCGGCGTGCCGCCGTCGGCAGTCACGAGGCCCTTGTCGTTGATCCCAGGCCGGTCGCCTTCGTCACGCCCGTCCGAGGGGAAGTCGAACATCACCCAGACGAAAGAGCCCCAGATGAACGGCCGCCTCCGCAGCGCCTCCCAGCTCTGCTCGTGAATCGTGGCCAGCCACTCTTCAGGATGAAAGCCGCTCTTGGGCGTCGCTGCTCCGCCGTCCTGATGGTGGTGCAGGATGCTTGCGCCGCCGCCGTACTCCGATACGGCGAAACGGCGCTGCGGCGCCGCCGCGTGAAGGGCGTCCGCCCAAGCCGCGAGCCCGTCCATCGGCGGCGAGCCGTCCACTGGAAGTACCGGTTGTATCCAGTGAGGTCGGCGTGGTTGGCGAGTGGATCGTCGTCGGCCCTGCAGCAATGGGCGTAGGTCGTGGGCCGATCGGGATCTTCTTCTTTGGCCAGCGCCGGAAGGGCGGCCAGCACGCGGTTGGCCGCCGGCCTGGACGTGTACTGCTCGTTGCCGAAGCCCCACACCGCGACGGAAGGGTGGTTTCGATTCTGGCGAATCAGCTCACGCATCTGCCTGAGGACGTTGGCCTGGAACTCGGGCGAGTCCGTCGCCTCGGAGACGAACGGTGCTTCCGTCCAGAGGACGAGCCCCAGGCGGTCAGCGAGGTCGTACGCCTCCGGCGGGTGCTGATAGTGGGCGAAGCGGACTGCGGTGGCTCCAAGCTCGGCGATCCGCGCGAGATCGGCCTCCCTCTCGGCCGGCGTCACGGCCGGGCCTCGGCCCGGCCGGCTGCTTGGGTGCATGTTGACGCCGCGCAACGGGTACGGCTCGCCATTGAGGAGGACCCCGGCCTCGGGATCGACGGACATCGTCCTGACACCGAGCGGAAGGGTCACGGCGTCGCGGTCGTTCCTGCCCATGACCTCGGTTCGTACGGAATAGAGATAGGGATCCGCTCGCCCGTTCCAAAGCCGCGGGCGTGAGAACCCGAGCGACTGCGCGACAGCGACGGTCCGAGCCGCCTCGACAAGCTCTTCGCGCGCGGCCCTGGCCACCACTTTCCCTACTGCATCGAGCACCGAGACCTTCACGACGACCGGCTCGGCTGCCGAGCGAGTACTCGAGACACGCGCCGTCACTTCGAGCTCGGCGCGTTCCACGTCGGCTCTGCGCTGACGGATGGAGACCCATGGCCCGCCGAAGTCCAAAGCGTCGATGTGGATCGGATCGACCGCCACCAGGCTCACGTCGCGCAGCAGGCCGCCGAACAGCGTGAAGTCCCCACTGAGAGGAGCGACATCCGGATGCCGAGCGTTGTCCACCCGCACGGCCACGACGTTGTCCGCGTCCGCCCTGACGAGAGACGTGACGCCGAACCGGAACCGAGCGAACGCTCCCTCGTGGCGTCCGGCATGCCTCCCGTTCACGAACACGTCACACACCAGACTCGCACCATCGAACTGGAGGAACACACGTCGATGCGCCTCTCCGGCACGGAGCCGGAGCCGGAGCCGGTACCAGCCGACGCCACGGAAGTACCCGCCGCCGTCCTGGCCATCGACGCCGTTCCAGGTGTGCGGGACGGACACAGGCTCCCATCCCGAGTCGTCGGATTCCGCCTGTTCCGCACCGGCCACGTCTCCGAGGTGGAACCGCCAGCCGTCATTCAAGCTCCGCACCACACGTCCGGAAGTGTGAGCCGCCGTTGCCGGCGGTAGGCACACCCCCGTCAGCAACAGCGCCATCGCGGCGGCGGATGCCGACACCAGGAAGCGGATGGAGTTCCGTGTGGGCGACATTGGTAGATCCTTCTGTCCCTTCCTTTGCGAAGCGGTGCCCGCGTGCATGCCGTCAACCTGCGCGGGCATGAGGCGGCATGTCCATTCTGGCAACCATGCCGCCGAAAGCCTCGTCAGCTTCATCCCTGGTTCGGCGGCGCCGCTCCCCATTCGCCATGCCCCAGCAGGTATCTGGCCAAGCTACCGAGCCGTGCCTCAGTATCGGGCCGACACCCGATAGCCGTGTCGCCGCTTCGCCGTACGTACGAGCCTTGGATCGATCGCCTCGGCTTTGCCGTCCGATTGGCCGAGTGGCCGTGCCACACGCTGCCGTTGTAGATGACAAGCGATCCTCTTGGCCCAAGTGCCAGCACTTGCCCAGCCTGGTGCGCATCGCCGCCACTCGGAACGTCGGTTGTCTTGTGTGAACCTGGAACGAACCGCGTCGAGCCGTTGGCCGCGTCGAATGCGTCGACCATGAGGATGAAGCCCACCATCGGCCAGCCGCCCGCATCCGCCGGAACGTCCACGTGAAGCCTCTGCGCGCCCGACCACGGCCGCAGCGTTCTCGCCAGGAGCGAACCCAGCCTGAAGGGCTGCCCGATGACTCGACAACAGGCCTCCAGAATCGGGCGGTACAGGTAGACATCGTCAGACTCCGGACCGCCATCGACCAGACCATGGACGCGTGTCGTTTCGCCGCCGACCCGCAGCTCGGGGGGATTGGCCGCTGCCACAGCCCTTTCATACGCACGCGCCAGGCGACCCATCGGTCCGTCGGATACGACACCAGCGATAACGACAAATCCTGCCTCAAGTAGTTCCCGCTCAGCCTCAGCCGCGAGTTGGCCGGCTTGCGACTGGATACGGCCGAAGCAATCCTCCGCCGGTCCATCCATGTCAGCACTCAGCTACTTCCGCGGGCGGGGCACTCTGGCTCCTCCGCGTCTGCCCAACACCGGCGATAAGCTGCAAAGGCCGCGGTGTTCGAGGACAGCGCGGACTTTGTCAGCTTCATCGCCTCGTTGGGCGGCGCCCTCGACGCCCTCTCAACGGTCCGTCCCGGGCTCGACACGCGCGTCTCCCTCAGCAGGGAGTCCCCGAAGAGCAGCGATGAGCCAGTGGCCGTTCTGCGCCGTAAGGATCCACGTCCCCCGGGCCCGCCGCGCAGGCAACTCCTCGTCGTTCTCGTCGCGACCTGCGGTGAGCGTGCTTACATTTGCCAATGCAACATCGGGGGTAAGGAGTCGGAGGGACTCCACCTGAAACGTGCCGGCCCTGTGATCGCTGATCGCAGAGAAGTACTGCGCCCACCACTCTTTGATGGCTTCTCGTCCGCTGATCCTCGGACCGTTGCCCATCATCATGTCGGCGTCCTGGGCATAGAAGGCGGCAACCTTGCTCGCGTCATGCGAGCTCCAAGCGCGCTCGTACGCCCGGACCTGGGCACGCACGTCCGTCAGTGTCTGCTCGCTGGCGGTCGGCTCACCGGCCTCTGCGCCAGAGACGAGAAGGGCGAGGCCCATCCCGACCCGTTGAACGTGACGACGGGAGGAAGTCTACCGGAGCCGAAGCCGAATCCAAGCTCGGATTTGCGGGGATGTGGTCGCTTCTCCCTCGACCTTTGTCCCTGGCCTAGGCAGACCTGTTGAACGTGGCCCGCGGCCTCCCACCGCCGTCTCCGATGCCATGGAGCGCTTTGTCCCTGTCGCCCGCCCTGCGTCCACGCAGGAGGACACCCGCCGCTGTGGGATCAGCCCGCATGGCGGCGCGCAGACAGAGTTGGACAGCTTGATAGGGGCTCTCGGGCATGATGGCACTCTCGGGCATGATGGCACGCGGAATGCTACGCCTGGACACTCAAGAGGGGCAGAGCAGTGATGCGAGAGTCTCTCAGACGTCGGTTTCCTGGGACGAACGGGTTCGTGTCAGCCGCGACCGGTGTCTCGCTGCCCGGCGTAGCCTTCCTCCTCGCCGGCTTCGCGAGCGTCGCGTCGGTTCGGGCACAGGCGCCGGGGGAGCAGAAGCCGGCCTACGTGCTCCCCCCAGTGAGCGTCGAGTTCGTCCGCCTCGACGTGGTGGTCACGGACAAGGGCGGTCACCCGCTGACCGGGCTGGCGCGAGAGGATTTCGCCGTCTTCGAGGACGGCCAGCTCCAAACGCTCGCGCAGTTCGAGGCGTATGGCCGCCGGCTGCCAGGCATGCCCCCGGCGCCTTCCACTCCTGCCGTCGCCGCCGCCGCCGAGGAGCCAGCGCGCCCTCGCCCGCCGCGCTACCTCGTACTGGCGGTCGACGACTTCCACATCGAGTTCGGCAACCTCATTCGAGCCAAGAAGGCGCTGACGCGCTTCGTCGAGGAGGACGTCGGCCCCGAGGACGGGTCGCCCTCGTGACGATGAGCGGGGCTGTCTCCCAGGAGCTCACCACGGACCGCGCCGTTCTCCGGCAAGCCATCTCCCGGATCACACCGCGGGCTCGCGGGGGGTGGATGGGCGTGCCCGACATCTCCGAGTACCAGGCCGAGCTGATCGAGCGTGGCGACCAGGACGCGCTGGCCGTGGCCGTGGACGAGATCCTCCGGGAGCGGCCGATGGACTCCAACCCGGAGGCGGAGGCAAGGCAGAAGGCGCGTGCGATCTTCGAGGAATCTGTCTACAACGCGCGGGCGACCCTGGGAACCCTCGAGAACCTAATCCGGAACATGGCCAGGTTGCCCGGCCGCAAGGTGCTCTTTCTCCTGTCGGACGGGTTTGTGGTCGGCCTCTCGGCCAGCGGCGGTCTGGGCTACGACATCCGAAGCATCACTGACGCCGGCACTCGGGCCGGCGTCGTCGTCTACTCACTCGAGACGCGCGGCCTCGCGGCGCGGATGCATAGCGGGGGGCTGATGGCGGCCTCGACCCGACGGGTCGGGATGACGGACGCGATGATGTACAGCAGGGTTTTCTCGATGGAGCGACAGAGCGAAGAAGCGACCCGCGACGCCATTCACGCCTTGGCCGCCGACACCGGCGGCTTCCTGGTGCGGAACAGGAACGACCTCCACGCCGGCCTGAAGCGGATGCTCGACGACACCGAGACCTACTACGTGCTGGCCTACGAGCCCACGAACACGAAGCGCGACGGCGCCTTCCGCCGCATCGAGGTGCGGCTGCCCGGCCGGCGCGGCGTCAGAGTGCGGGCGCGCGCCGGGTACTTCGCTCCTGGCGACCGCCGTGCGAGCTCTCCGTCGAGAACGTCGAAGAAGCCCAAGGACCGTCCGGCGGGGTCCGGTGAGGCCCCGCTGCCCGCGATCCCGGTGCACCTCTCCGCGGACTTCGTCAGCCTGGATCGCGGCGTGAGTGAGGTGGTCGTGAGCGGACTCGCGGAGGCAACGCGGCTGCCCTTCGTGCGGCAAGGCGATCGCTACAAGACGGCCGTCGAGATGGTGGCGGCCGTTCACGACCAGACCGGAGCGGTCGTGACGACCCTGGAGCCACAGCGCCTGTCGCTGGACATGACCGAGGCGCAGCGCGAGCGGCTCTCGAAGGAGGGCATCCCGTACCAGAAGACGGCCGCTCTCCCGCCCGGCCGATACGAGGTGCGCCTCACGGTGCGCGCGGCCGGCGCTGGGGCGGTGGGGATCGCATCGCAGTGGGTGGAGATCCCGGACCTCACCGCTGGCAGGCTGACGCTCAGCAGCCTCTTCCTCCTGAAGGCGGGCGAGGAGCCCGGCTCGGAGTCCTCCGTCGTCCTGAGCCAGGCGCGCCGCCACTTCCGACGGGATCAGGCCCTGCACATGCAGCTCTACGCCTACAACCCGAAGCGCGATGCCGCGGGAGCGGTGAGCCTGGCGTGGCAGGCGAGCATCCTGCGAGGGGGCGTCGCCGCAGGAACCGGTGTGCTGGAGCCGATGATGGTGGCTGAGGCCCAAGGGCCGCCGATTCCCCACACCAGCAGGATGGAGCTCGGCTCGCTCGAGCCAGGAGAGTACGAGCTCGAGGTCACCGTGATCGACCAGAACGCGGGCGAGAAGGCGACGCGCCGGGTCGGGTTCACGATCGATGAGCCTTGAGAGCGCGTCGCTCGGGCTGACGCGACGCTCCTTCTTCCGGTCCCCCGGGTGCCACAAGGAAGCTGATAGCATTCGCTCCACGGCGCGGAGTCGGGTGTCTGCCGCGTCGACTAGGCGCTGCGGAGGTGGGGGGCTGGTGCGCCTCGACAGCACGGTAGCGCTCGAAGCGGGCCTCCCGGCAGCGCACGCGGCGAGCTTCGCGCCAGCTGACCTTGCGTACGGGAAGCCGAACGAGGGCGTGCGTCAGTGCGCACATGACCTTGTTCTGCAGGCGTTGCGCATCGGCCTCGACGGCTTCGGTCAGGCTCTTGATGAGGTGGAAACGATCGTGGACCTGACCCGCAGTCGGGGCCCCGCGGCGGCCTCCCTCCCGGTAGAGCAGGCTGCGGTCGCGGGCAGCGTGAGCAGCACCGGAAGCGCCGCAGACGAACGGTCAACAGGACGGGCCTGCCCCAGCATGGCAGGTCCCGCAACGTGCGCTCGTAGTAGCTGTGCACCGTCACCTGGGCACCGTGGCAGGTTGGGCATCGAGGTCGGCGCCCGCGTGACCGGGCAAGCAGGTACACCTTGCCGTCGTTCACACGCACCTTCTCCAAGCAGAGGTCCCGATCAGGCACGGCAAGTCGTGTAAGGCCAGAGGCTTGAGGCATCCTCCATCGCTACCACGAGCACCAAGATCGCGACAGAACCAGCAAAATCAAGCCGAGGCCGAGGGCGCACGACCGCGAGAGACTGAGCACCAAGACCAACACCAGCATTTTCAGTGCGGGGCGACACCAGTCAAGGCTCTACGTGCCCTGGACCTGGCGCCCGATTTCCTCCCGCATCAGGTCCATGAATGTCTGGAGGACTGGTGAAATCCACTTCTCCCGGTGCCAGATCATGAGGATTCCCGTCTCCAGGGCGTCGCCAGTCCAGGGCAGGATGGCGATGGATCCCCGGGTGGCCTCCTCCTTCACGGCAATTCCCGGGAGAATGGTCACGCCCAGCCCTCGGGAGAGGCATCGTTTGAGGGCGGCCAGGCTCGAGAACTCCATTCCGGTTCCGGGCTCCACGCGATACTCCGCCAGCAGCCTCTCGAACATGCGGCGATAGGAGCAGTCTCCCTTCGCCAGGAGAAGAGGCACTCCCTGAAAGGCCTCCAGATCCACCTTCGGCAGACGCGCCAGGGAATGGGCCGGAGCTGCGGCCAGCACCAGGGGTTCGACCCCGAGCAGTTCCACCCGCAAATCCGCAGCGCTGATCGAATCCGTGTACACGAAGGCCAGGTCGGTCACTCCCTGGCGCAGGTCCGACTCGAGCCCGTCCAGGGCGCAGGTGATGAGGTTCAGCCGGACCAGGGGAAACCGTTCCCGGAACCGGCGGATCACGGCATCCATTCGGTGCACGCACAAGGATTCGGGGATCCGTACCGTCAACGAGCCACCGATCTCGGAAACCCCGGCCACCCAGGCCCGCGCCTCCTCCTCCAGATCGAGCATCTTTCGTGCGAATCCAGAGAGACGCAGTCCCGCTTCCGTGAGGACGACCTTCCGGCCCAGACGGTCGAACAACCGGACGCCCAGTTCCTCTTCCAGGGCCGCGATGCGCGCCGAGATCGTCGATTGGGCGGCGTTTAGCATCTGCGCCGCCTTGTTGAAGCTGAGCACGCCCGCCACTGCTGAGAACGTCCTTAGATCGCGAAGCTCCATGTCCGGTACCTTCGAGAAATCCGATGGGTGCGATCGAAAATGATCGCTGGAAACGATTTCAATCGGATGAGATCATCAGTTCCGATATTACCCCCTTGGGAGGGCCCCGATGACGCCGAATGAACACCAGGCCGGACAGAGATCCCGCGAGCTTCATCAGAGCGGACTTCACTGCGCGGAAGCCGTGCTCCTGGGAGTGCTCGAGACGACAGAAGCGGGCAAGAACCCGCTGATCCCCCGCATGGCCAGTTGCTTTGGAGCCGGGGTGGGACGCACGAAGGAGGATCTGTGCGGGGCCCTGGCGGGAGGGCTCATGGCCGTCGGCTGTCTCATGGGAAGGGACCAGCCGGGCCAGCCTTGGGACATCGCGGCGGAAACAGCCGCAGCTCTGAGGGAGCGATTTCGGACGCTCTACGGAAGCACGCGATGTTCGGAGATCCTGAACGCTATGGGCCCCCAGGAGAAGGGCCATCTCTGCAAGAAACTGTCGGGAACCACTGCAGCTTTGGTCTGCCGGACCCTGAATGAACTGGGGCAAGTGCCGCCAAGCCGTTGAGACGAAGGACGCGGCTGGAGGCACCACAGCGCTCGAGTTTCCTCCTCGGTTAGGACCGGCGTCTTCCCCCGCCTCACGACGTGCTTCGGCTCTCGGACGGAGGCAGCTGGGTTACTTCGAAGGACACCGCCCGTCACGAGGTAGTCGAACATCCTCCTGACGGCCGCCAAGTGCTGCTTCACCGAGGGCGGAGCGAGCTCCCTCATGAGCTCCTCGACGTAGGCCGCGACCATGACGGGCTCGAGACGCTCGAGGGGTAGCTCCTGGCGCTCGCACCAGGCGGTGAAGCGGACAACGGCGAAGCCGTGAGCGCGGCGGGCCTTCTCGTTTCGGATCTCGGCCGTGAAGACCTCGATGAAGCGCCGGCAGGCAGCCTCGCCCGCCGCGGTGATCGTCGCCGGGAGGGTGACCGTCGCGCGCCCGAAGGCGACGCCGCCCGGCACCGCCGTGAGCCCGCTCTCCCCCACCTGGTTCTCCTCCAGCTCCGGGGCGTTCATCGAGCCGCAGCCTGGCAGCAAGCCCGGCTCAACCGTCGCATAGATCCCCCGTCCCCACCACGCGGCAGAATTCCGCCGCCAGCGTCGCGACGTGAACCCGGTGGATCTCGCCGGCCGGAATGATCCCGCCGCCGATCGCGTCGGGCAGCTCCATGCAGTCGCAGGCGTCCGCCACCATCACCATCTCCCAACCCGTGTTGGCGCCGGTGCGGATGGTGGTCGACACGCACATGTCGGTCGCCCAGCCGAAGCAGACGACCCGCTTCGCCCCGAGCCGGCGCAGGCGCAGATCGAGGTCGGTGCCGATGAAGGCGGAACTGACCGACTTCACCGCCAGCGCCTCGCCCGCCCGCGGCTCGAAGCCGGGACGCGGCGCGTTGCCGGGGTGATCGGGGCGAAACAGGCTCTCCGCTTCGACCGAGTCGTGTCGCACATGGATGATCGGCAGCCCCTTCTCCCGCCACGACGCGAGGAGGCGCAGCCCGTTTTCGTCGAGCGCGGGATTGCCTCGGCGCGGTCGGCCCGGCCAATCGATCGCTCGCTGCATGTCGATGGGAAGAAGCACGGCACCAGAAGAATCGAAGGGGAAGCTCGCCATCTCATCCTTTCGCTCACGAAAAGCCCCACAAGACCCGACGATGTACAGCGCAGCCGCTGCTCTCGCCACTCCGGCCCTCGGGCTGCCCCACTGCTGCGCTGGCCGCGCGCGCCCGACTTCGCTGCTTCGGCCCTCGGGACCCGGGTTCTGAGGTCCTCCGAGCGGCGTCCCGGAAGCCCCCTTTCCCTTTCTTTTCAGTCCGGCTCGATTCTCGCCCCAGGGGCCTCCGTGGCCGGTCCACCCCTCGAGCAGGAAACCCCGCGAAGCGTCGGGATGGTCGTTTCGCCCCCCTCGACCCCTGGTGGCGCCCCGAGAGCCTCCCCCATCTTAGGGAAGATAGGATCCTTTATCCGGCCTACTTGCAGCCGTCGCGCCCGGACTTTCGGAGAGCGACTGAAGCGGGGAAACCCTCAAGGGCCAGTTTGCGGATTTGTTCGGCGGCACGTCTGATCTGACGTGACCGGGAGCCCCAGTTCTGTCCTGGCGGGCAGCCCGCCGCCTGCCGCCCGGCAGAGCCGCGCACAGGTCCTCCATGCGGAGCGCCACGAGCTCGCTTCTTTGGAGGGCACACCCCAGGAGGACGGCCAGGATCGCGCGGTCGCGCTTCCCCCGGAGGCTCCCGGCGTAGGGGCTCGCGGGGAGCCGGCCGGCATTCCTCCGCTCCCACCCGGCCCCCTCGCCGGCGCGCGGTTTGCCGGCGAGGCGTCCCTGCGCATACTCTTTCGCCGGCCGGCCCAGCCGGATTCGCCGGTGGGCACGGCCGCACGACCAGCAAACGACGGGAGCAGCGATGAGCGAGCACGCCGAGATCGGCATCTTCGGAGGCACCGGCCTCTACGAGATGGAGGGCTTCAGCGACGTCCACGAGGTGAAGCTGGCGACGCCGTTCGGCGAGCCCTCCGACGGCCTCGTGCTGGGAACGCTCGAGGGCAGGAAGGTCGCCTTCCTGCCGCGCCACGGACGCGGGCATCGCATCCTGCCGCACGAGATCAACTTCCAGGCGAACGTGTGGGCGATGAAGTCGCTGGGCGTCGAGTGGATCCTCTCGGTCTCGGCGGTGGGATCGCTCAAGGCGGAGTACGCGCCGCTCGACATGGTCATCCCCGACCAGTTCTTCGACCGCACGCGCCAGCGCAAGTCCACCTTCTTCGGCCGCGGTCTGGTCGCGCACGTCGCCTTCGCCCACCCGTTCTGCGGCGGGCTCTCGCAGGTGCTGGCCGAGGCCTGCGCGGAGGCGGGCGCCACCCACCACCTGGGCGGCACCTACGTCTGCATGGAGGGTCCGCAGTTCTCGACCCGCGCCGAGTCGCTGCTCTACCGCTCCTGGGGCATGGACCTGATCGGCATGACGAACCTGCAGGAGGCCAAGCTCGCGCGCGAGGCCGAGATCTGCTATGCGACGCTGGCGATGGTGACCGACTACGACTGCTGGCATCCCGAGCACGACGCCGTCACCACCGAGCAGATCATCGGCAACCTGGGGAGAAACGCCGCCACGGCGCGCGCGGTGCTCCGGGCGGCCCTCAGGCGGCTGCCGATCCCGCGCGAGTGCGAGTGCGAGCACGCGCTCCGTTTCGCCCTGGTGACCGCCCCCGAGCTGGTGCCCGAGCAGACCAAGCGCGACCTCCAGCCGATCATCGGCCGCTACTGGAAATAGGAAATCGGAGAGCCAAGACATGTCCATCCTGGTGGTCGGCAGCGTCGCCTACGACACGATCGAGACTCCCTTCGGCCGCGCCCAGCGCATCCTGGGCGGGAGCGCCTCCTACTTCGCCGTCGCCGCGTCCTTCTTCGCGCCCGTCAACCTGGTGGGCGTCGTCGGACAGGATTTCGGCGAGGAGCAGCTCGCGGCCTTCCGCGGCCGCCCGATCGACCTCGAGGGGCTCGAGCGCATGGAGGGCAAGACCTTCCATTGGCAAGGCCGCTACTCTCTGGATCTCAACTCCCGCGACACCATCTGCACGGACCTCAACGTCTTCGAGTTCTTCAAACCCAAGATCCCGGCCCGCTATCGTGGCTCCGAGACCGTCTTCCTCGGGAACATCGACCCCGTCCTGCAGCGCGAGGTGCTCGAGCAGGTCGAGGCGCCGCGACTCGTGGCCTGCGACACCATGAACTTCTGGATCCAGGGCAAGCCGGAGGAGCTCCGCAAGACCCTCGCCAGGACCCAGATCCTGCTGGTCAACGACAGCGAGGCCCGGGAGCTCTCCGGGGAGTGGAACCTGGTCAAGGCGGCGCGCGCGATCCGTGCCATGGGCCCGCGCATCGTGGTCGTGAAGAAGGGCGAGCACGGGGTGCTGATGTTCGACGAGGCCGGCGTCTTCGCCGCCCCGGCCTTCCCGCTCGAGACCGTCTTCGACCCGACCGGCGCCGGCGACACCTTTGCCGGCGGATTCATGGGCTGCCTCACCGGCGCGGGCGAGGCGAGCGACGCGGCGCTGCGCCGGGCCGTGATCATGGGCAGCACGCTCGCGTCCTTCTGCGTCGAGGCCTTCGGGCTCGACCGGCTGCTAACGCTGACCCGCGCCGAGGTCGAGGAGCGCTATCGGCGCTTCCGGGATCTCACCACTTTCGAGAGCCTCTGAGCGGCACTCGCCTTGATTCGGTCGTCTTCAATCGCAGGACGGGGTCGTTCAAACCGCTGGCCGGCGTTCCTCCCGCCCAGCCGCCGCTCGTCCAAGCCCTGCTTCGGGATGCCGGCGGCGGTCTCTGGATCGGCCACAGCGAGGGTGTGCAGGTCCACCGCCCGTTCGTAGTCCGGCGTCCGGAGAGCGATGCCCGCGCTCAGCGAGCGCTAGCGGCCCTTCTCCTTCTTCGCCACGCCCAGCGCGGCGAGCCGCGCGGCGACGTCCGCGCCCGCCGAGTTCACCTTCACGTCGCGGTCGACGTAGAGGATCTTGCCGTCCTTGCCGATGTAGAAGGTCCAGCGTTTGGCGATCCGCAGCAGCGGCACGAGGACGCCGTAAGCTGAGGCCACCTTCTTGCCGGGGTCGGACAGGATCGGGTAGTCGGCCCCGAGCGACTCGGCGAAGCTCTTGTTCTTCTCGGCCGGGTCAGTGCTGATCGCGAAGTAGGCGACGTCGAAGTCCCGGATGCTGTCGCCGCTCTCACGGAGCGACTTGCATTCGCGGGTTCAGCCGCCGGTGAAGGCCTTGGGGAACCAGGCCAGGACGACGACACGCTTGCCCGCGTAGTCCGAGAGCGAGTGGGTGGCCCCGTCGGATCCAGGGAGAGAGAACGGCGGAGCGGGATCGCCCGGCCCCAGGTCGGCGGCGCTGGCCGCCGCGCCGACGAACAGGCACAGCGACGCGCCGAGCAGCCACGGC
Source organism: uncultured Acidobacteriota bacterium (assembly GCA_963732935.1). Lineage (GTDB taxonomy): Bacteria > Acidobacteriota > Vicinamibacteria > Fen-336 > Fen-336 > DATBSL01. The sequence continues at coordinate 164,797 of CAVTBK010000002.1, forward strand.
AGCGACAGCTGCAACACGAGGGCCTCCTTCCGTTGGTGAGGATCGATGTCCTCATTCTGAAGGCCGGCCCCGAGCCCGGTCAAGGCCAAGGCGCCCCCCATGGCAGGCGAGTCTACCCGGGACGGGGGCCTGAGGAACGGCCGCCTCAGTCGAGTCCCAGCCTCCGGACCACGTCGTCGGCGGCGGTGAAGGGGTCCAACTCGCGCCGCTCCAGACGCTCCAGGATCGCCTCCGTCTCCGAAGGCGTGAGCACGCGCCTGAGAGCGTAGCTCATCAGCCGTTGCCGGACCGCGTCGTCGAGCTGCCGGCGCATGCGCAGCCGCCTCTTGCGGGTGAGAGCACCCGAGGCCGAGGAACGCCGTTCGAAGTCGAGGATGGCGGCGAGGAGCGTGTCGACACCCTGCTCGCCGGTCGCCACGGTCTCCACGATCTCGGGCGCCGTCTCGCTCGCGCCCGCCATGCTCAGCGTCGCCCGAAGCGTGCCGACCAGACGCTCGACGCCGGGACGATCGGCCTTGTTCACCACGAAGACGTCGGCGATCTCCATGATCCCGGCCTTGAGGGCCTGCACCTCGTCCCCGAGCCCGGGCACCAGCACCACCAGACTCACGTCGGCCGCGCCCACGATCGCCACCTCGTCCTGCCCGACGCCAACCGTCTCCACCAGGATCACGTCCTTGCCCGAGGCCGCCAGCACCGTCAGCACCTCGTCGGTCGCCGAGGCGAGGCCTCCCAGGTGCCCGCGCGTCGCCATCGAGCGGATGAAGACGCCGGGGTCGGTCGCGTGCTCCTGCATCCGGATGCGGTCGCCGAGGATGGCCCCTCCGGTGAATGGCGAGGTCGGGTCGACCGCCACGATGCCGACGCTCTTCCCCCGCCGGCGCAGCTGCGCGGTCAGGCGATCGACGAGCGTCGACTTGCCGGCGCCCGGCGGGCCGGTGATCCCCACGACCAGCGCGGCACCGGCGTGCGGGTAGAGCGCCGAGAGCAGGGAGCGCGAGGACGGGCGGCCGTCCTCCACGAGCGTGATCGCCCGCGCCACACCGCGGGTGTCGCCCGCGCGCACCGAGGCGGCGAGGGCGGCGATCTCGGGCTGCATCGAAAGCATGGTATACCGCTGATCCGAGGATGCGCAGACGACTCGGCTGGATCGCACTCGGCTCGCTGATACTCCTCGTGTCGCTGGCGGTGTGGGTCGCCGCCGGTCTGCCCTCGCGCTCGGCGGTGGCGGAGCTCGCCCGCAAGAACCCCGGCAAGACGCGCCTCATGCTCCAGCGCGAGGCCGAGGCGAGGGCGAGGGGCCGCCGGCCGCGCACCGTCGCCATCTGGGTCCCCCTGTCCCAGGTCTCGCGCCACCTGATCCACGCCGTGCTCGCCTCGGAGGACCAGAACTTCTTCGGTCACGAGGGCGTCGATTGGGAGGCCATCCAGAAGTCGCTCGAGAAGGACGTGGCGAAGCACCGCTTCGCGCGCGGCGGCAGCACCATCACCCAGCAGCTCGCCAAGAACCTCTACTTCGGGACCCGCAAGACGCTGGTGCGCAAGTTGCGGGAGCTGATCGTCGCGCGCTGGCTGGAGGCGGACCTCTCCAAGGCCCGGATCCTCGCGCTCTACCTCAACCTGATCGAGTGGGGCGACGGGATCTACGGCTGCGAGGCGGCCGCCCGGCACTGGTACCACGAGTCGGCCGCCGATCTCTCCCCTTCCCAGGCGGCGGGGCTCGCGGCGATGATTCCGAGCCCCAGGCGCCTCAACCCCCAGGTGAGCCCGGCCCGTCACGCGCGGGCCGCCCGGCGGGTGCTGTGGCTGATGACCCGCGCGGGCTATCTCGGCCGCGACGCGGCCGGCCTGGGCGCGGAGCCTCCGCCTCCCGAGGAGCCTCCCGAGAACGAGGATGAGCCGCCGGAGATCGAGGCGACTCCGACACCTCCCGCGAGCGCGCCGGGCACGGCCTCCCCCTCTCCCGGCCCGACGACGGACGAACGCGCCGGGGCACCGGGGGACGCGGCCGAGGCGCCAGCCCCCCCGAGCGATCCTGCCGGCGCCCCGCTGCCGGCGCCATCGACTTCCCACACACCCGCCGGGCCGTGATCCCTCGCACCGCGAAAGCCCGCGGCGGCTGTAAGATCGCGGCATGAAGCTGACCGAGCTGCGGGTCGCGAACTACATGACGCCCAACCCGATCACGGTCGAGCCCGAGGACTCGCTGATGCGGGCCCTCGAGGTGGTCCGCCTGCGCAAGGTCCGCCGGCTGCCGGTCACGATCGGGGGCAAGCTGGTCGGGGTCGTCACCGCTGGGGACCTGAAGCGCGCCGAGCCTTCGACGCTCACCGACTCCCAGGAGAGCTTCGACGAGGTGATGGAGCAGACGCAGGTCTCGCGCATCATGGTCCAGAATCCCGTCGTCACGACGCCCGAGACACTGCTCGTCGAGGCGGCGATCGTGCTGCAGAAGACCAAGTACGGCGGACTGCCAGTGGTGAGGGAGGGTCACCTGGTCGGGATCATCACCGACAGCGACCTGCTGCGCGCTCTCGTCGACATCCTGCACGCGGCCGCGAAAGCACCCCAGCCGAGCGGCGGGGCCGCCTGAGCCTGCCGGCGCGCGAGGACGCCGACGTCGTCACCTCGTCGGACGAGTACGCCCGCCGCTTCGCCGGCGACGTCGGCCGCTTCTTCCTCGAGCGGCAGGCAGCGCTCACGCTCCAGCTGCTGCGCGACCTGCCTCGCGCGCGGGTCCTCGACGTCGGCGGCGGGCATGGCCAGCTTGCCGAGCCGCTGCTCGACGCGGGCTACCAGCTGACGATCCTCGCCAGCGATCCCTCCTGTGAGGCTCGAGTGCGGCCGCTGACGGCCGCCGGGCGGGTGCATTTCGTCGCCGCCGACCTCCTGGCCCCGGACTTCGCCGACCGCGAGTTCGACGTCGTGCTCGCCTTCCGCCTGCTGCCGCACGTCGCCCGCTGGGGTGAGCTGGTAGCGACCCTCGCCCGGCTCGCCCGGCACGCGGTGATCGTCGACTACCCGACCCGGCGCAGCGTCAACGCCGTCGCCGATCTGCTCTTCGCGCTCAAGAGGGGCGTGGAAAAGGACACGCGGCCCTTCACCGTCTTCCGCGACGCCGAGCTGGCGCGCTGCTTCGCGGCGAACGGATTTCGGCGCGCGGCGCGCCGGCCCCAGTTCCTGTTCCCGATGGCCTTCCACCGCGCGACCGGCTCGGCGACGCTCGCCCGAGCTCTCGAGTCCGCCGTCCGTGCGCTCGGCCTCACGGCCCTGCTCGGCTCGCCCGTGATCGCCCGCTTCGATCCCCGTGTCTGAACGCCCGCCCGAACCGGCACGTGACTGGGCCCTTGCGCTCTTCCGCCGCTCCCTGCTCAAGCAGCGCAAGCTCGCCGAGATCCTCGCCCTGCTCGGCCCCACCGCGGGCCTGCGCTGCCTCGACCTCGGCTCCGACAACGGCGTCGTCGCGCTGCTGCTTCGGGAGCAGGGCGGCGAGTGGAGCTCGGGCGATCTCACCGAGGAGGCCGTCGCCTCGATCCGCTCGCTGGTCGGCGAGGAGGCTCACCTGGTGCGAGGAGACAGCCTCCCCTTCCCGGACCGAGCCTTCGACCGCGTGGTGGTCGTGGACATGCTCGAGCACGTCCCGGACGAGACGGCTTTCGTCGCCGAGCTGGCGCGCATCACCGGTCCGGGCGGCAGGCTGGTCGTCAACACACCGCACCTGAAGCGGACCGTGCTCCGGCGACTACGGCACGCCCTCGGGCAGACCGACCAGAAGCACGGCCATCTCCGCCCCGGCTATTCGGTCGAACGCCTCCGCGTCTTGCTCGGCCCCCACTTCGAACTGGAGGGCCATCACACCTACTCGCGCTTCTTCTCCGAGGCGTTCGACACCGCCCTCAACTGGGGGCTGGAGCGGCTGGGCAAGAAGTCGTCGGCCAAGGGGATGGTGGTCACCCGCGACGACCTGGCCCGCCACCGCAAGCTCCTGCGTGCTTATTCGGCGATCTACCCGGTCGCTTGGGTCATGACCCGACTCGACGTGCTGGTGCCGGCCAGCGGCTACATGCTGATCGCGGCGGCGAAGAGGACCGGCGCCTGAGACCTCCTGGCGCCCGCACTATCCCCTCTCGGCTCCACCCGGGTCGCTCGAACCACGCACGAGCAGCACCGGGATCGTGCAGCGGTGGCGCACCGACTCGGCCACGCTGCCCAGGATCAGGTCCTTGACGAAGCGGTGGCCGTGGGTGGACATCGCGATCAGGTCGCAGTGCTCGCGCTCCGCGACCTCGACGATCTCGCGCGTGGGATCCCCGGCCGCCAGGATGGAGTCCACCCGGAACCCTTCCTGCTCGAGCATCGTCGCCAAACGGTTGAGATAGGCGCGATCCGCCCGCAGCTCCTCGCTCTCGCGCAATCCCAGCTGCGCCATGCTGCGCGCCGCCCACCCGTCCGCCACGTGGATGAGCACGACGGTCGCCCCGCACAGGCGCGCGAGCCGCCGCACGTGCGCGAGGATCGCCTCGTCGTAGGGCGAGTTCTCGAGCGTAACCAGGATGCGCGTGTACACGCTTTCCATCGTCAGCCCCGGAAGAGTTGGACGAGCAGCCAGACGTTGAGCCCGGCGATCGAGAAGGCGACCAGGTATGCCAGCACCTTCAACCACCAGCCGTTCACGAACTCCCCCATCTTCGCGCTCTCCGAGGTGAAGCGCACCAGAGGGAAGACCGCGAAGGGAAGCTGCGCGCTCAGCACGACCTGGCTCATCACCAGGAGCTTCGCTGTCCCGCTTTCGCCGTACGCGGCCGCTACTATTACCGCCGGCACGATCGCGATGCCGCGAGTGATCAGCCGCCGAACCCAGGGGAGGAGACGCAGGTTCAGGAACCCCTCCATCACGATCTGCCCCGCCAGCGTTCCCGTCAACGTGGAGTTGACCCCCGAGGCGAGCAGCGCCAGGGCGAAGACCGTGCTGGCGAGGCCGACGCCGAGGAGCGGCGAGAGCAGCCGATACGCGTCCTGGATCTCCGCCACGCCCTCCATTCCCGCCCGGTGGAAGCTGGCGGCGGCCACCACCAGGATGGCTCCGTTGATGAAGAGAGCCATGGTAAGGGCGACCGTCGAGTCGAGGAAGGCGAAGCCGACCGCCTCGCGCCTGCCTTCGGCGTTCTCCGCGTACTTTCGCGTCTGCACCACGGACGAGTGCAGGTACAGGTTGTGCGGCATCACGGTCGCCCCCAGGATGCCCATGGCGACATAGAGCATCTCGGGCCGGCGCAGGATCTCGGCGCGGGGGACGAAGCCCAGGAGCACGCCGGCCAGGTCGGGTTTGGAGACGACGATCTCGAAGAGGAAGGCGAGCCCGATCACCAGCACCAGCCCCACCACCAGCGCCTCCAGCAGGCGGTAGCCGCGGTGCTGCAGCCAGAGCACCACCAGCACGTCCAGGGCGGTCAGCACCACGCCGATCACCACCGGAATCCGGAAGAGCAGGTTGAGCGCGATCGCGGCGCCGATCACCTCCGCCAAATCGGTTGCGGCGATGGCCGCCTCACAGATGATCCAGAGGAACCACACCACCGGCCTGGGGTAGTGGTCGCGGCAGGCCTGCGCCAGGTCGCGGCCGGTGACGATGCCCAGCTTGCAGGCCAGCCCCTGGAGCAGCACCGCCATCAGGTTCGAGACGAGCACCACGGAGAGGAGCCGGTAGCCGAAGGCGGAGCCGCCGGCGAGGTCGGTGGCCCAGTTGCCGGGATCCATGTAGCCGACCGCCACCAGGTAGCCGGGGCCCGCGAAGGCGAACGCCTTCCGCAGCCAGCGGCGGTGCGCGGTCGGAATGCTCTGGTACGCCTCGGCCAGGCTCGGAGTGAGGCGCGGGCGCCGCCAGCCGGGCTCGACCGGAGGCCGAGGCTCTGGGACGCGTTCGGGTGGTGGCGCTGCCATGGGAGATCCCGGAGGTGAGTGCCGCGCCTACACCTGGTCGATGGTCGCCAGGAGCCGATCCAGGAAGGTGATCTGGGCGGGGTGCAGGAGGAGGCGAGCCCGGTCCAGGGAGACGAACTTGGCCTCGTCCACTTCCTTCTGATCGCAGCGGGGGGCGGCGTCCAGGGGAGCAGGGCCGGCGAAGCCGTGGATGCGCTTGCGGTTGCGCGCCAAGTCGACGCTGCCGATCGAGTGCAAGGGGCCCGCCGTAACGCCCGTCTCCTCGTGGGTCTCGCGGCGCGCGGCGGCCTCGAGATCCTCGCCCGGGTTGGTGCGTCCCTTCGGGATGCTCCAGGGGGCGCGGCGGTTGTAGGCGCCCCACGGGTGCACGATCAAGACCTCCAACCGACCGGCCTGGTTGCGCCGGTAGAGCAGGGTGCCGGCCGACTCGATCACGACGCCCTCCGGGATTCCTTGTCCTCGTACATCCGCTTGTCGGCGAGCCGGATGAGAGCCTCCTTCGTCTTCGCCTCGAGCGGATAGGTCGCGACACCGAGCGAGACGCCCAACCGCGCGTCGATCCCCTCCTCCTGAAGGAAGGTGTGGTCCTCGATCAGGCTGCGCAGCTTCTCCGCCAGCAGGTGCGCCGCGGGTCCGTCGGTCTGGGGCAGGATCACGCAGAACTCGTCCCCGCCGTAGCGGGCGGGGATGTCCGTCTCGCGCACGCCTTCCCGGAGCAGGAAGCCGACCTCGCGCAGGGTGCGGCTGCCGCGCAGGTGGCCGTAGGTGTCGTTGATGGGCTTGAAGCGGTCGAGGTCGATGAACAGCAGCGAGAGCGTCGAGTCGTAGCGGTTGACGAGCTTCAGCTCGCGGTCGAGGGCCTGATGGAAGTAGCGGAAGTTGTAGAGTGGGGTGATCTCGTCGGTGATCGACATCTCGCGCGTCTTCTGGAAGAGACGCACGTTGTCGAAGGCGATCGCGACCGCGTCGGCGAGCCGCTGCAGGCGGGCCAGCGCCAGGTCGTCGAAGGCGTCGGTGCGCTCGGAGCCGAGGGCGAGGACGCCCACCGTCTGCTCGCGCGAGACGAGCGGCACCAGCACGTAGGAGCGCAGCCCGTCCTCGAGCAGGCGCATGTCCTCGATGAAACGGTGCTCGCGCACGAGGTCGAGCTGCAGCACGGACCTGCGGTTGAGCGCCACGAAGCCGGGCCCGCTGCCCACCACGGGCAGCACGGCCCCGAGCCCCCAGGATGTGCCCTCGGGATGGCTCACCATCTCGAAGTAGTCGCCGGTCTCGTTGACGAAACCGCAGGCGAGACGATCGAAGTCGAGCACCTGTCGCATCTGCTCGGCGAAGGGCGGCACGATCGAGGCGAGGTCCCGCCCCGAGGTCACGGTCGCGCTCAGCACCCGCAGCATCTCGACCCGCGCCGCCGAGGCCCGCAGCTCCTCGCAGACGTGGGCGTTGTGGAGGGCGCCTCCGACCTGACGCCCGAGGACCTCGAGCGTCTCCTCGTCGAGCCCCGGGGCACCCGCGGCGTCCTCCCTCAGGACCAGGACCCCCAGCACGTCGTCGGGGCCGCGCAGGGGTGTGCCCACGAGGGCCGCCCCGGGCAGGTCCTGGACGAGCGGCCGCGGTTGCTCGAGGACGGCTCTGGCCAGCGCCGAGGAGGCGCCGGGGTCCACGCGGCCGTGCCGGGCGGCGACTTGAAGCTCACCGTCCTCACCCCGCACGAATACGCAGCCACCGGCGAGCTTGAGCGAGAGCACGACCTGGTCCAGGGCCGCGCGCAGCAGGGTGGCGTCGTCCGCGTCCACGGTGAGCCCGTTCATGAGCGCGACCAGCGTCGCCAGCAGGGGGTCGCGGTAGTTCGCCGAAGGGCGTCGGGCAGCGGGCCGGACACTGGGGCGGGAGCGAACGGACTTCGGACTTCGGTGGTCCATCGGCGGAGGGCCGGTCCCCTGAGAACCGGCTGGGCGGCATTCTAGGACAAAGCCGGCCCGAAGAGCAGGCTCTCGATCACGCCCCGATCCCGGCCGGCGCCGGGGACGGCCTCGGATAGGTGGCCTCCAGGGAGGCCCGCTCGGCCCGCGCCCGCTCGGCGTCCCAGGCCCGCTCCTCGCCCATCACGCGCAGCACGCAGTCGAGATCGGGCACCGCCGGAGACCCCGCCGTCCCCAGGTCGAGACGGCGGAGCACGGCGTCCGCGAGGGTCAGTGCCATCTCGTCGCGGACCGCCATCCGAACGCGCTCCTCGAGGGGGCCGGCGAGCGGCTCCGCCCGAGGCAGGGGCGTCGCCGCCGTGCGGCAGGCCGGAAGCGAGCGACCCAGCCGCCGGCCCACCAGGTCGATGGCCTGCTCGGCGACCGCCCGGGCGGTCGTGTACTTGACGCCCTGGACGCTCACGAGGCCGGGCAGCCCGTCCTCGGCCTCGTGGTCGTGGAGACGGGGCCGGGTCGAGAGGCCGGAGGCGTCCCGACGGCCCGGCACCAGCCCCTCGTGGACGAGACTGACGTCGGCGCGCTCGAGACCCGCCCAGGCGAAGGCGCGCGCCGCCTCGTCCAGGAACGCCAGCGGATCCGAGGGCGGAGCCTCGGCCGGCTCGTACGAGGTGCCGAGCAGCGTCCGCCCCTGCCAGGGCACCAGGAAGAGAAAGCGCCCAGCCGTCTTCGCCCCCACCGCGAAGGGCACCGCCGGGGGACGCCGCAGCACGAGGTTGCGCGCGCGCAGCAGCGGCGCCGGCCGAGGCGCCAGGCCCCCGCGGGCGAGCAGCTCGTCGGCCCAGGGACCGGCCGCATTCAGCACCAGCCGAGCCCGCACCTCGAAGCTGCCACCCTCGAGCGTGTCGCGCAGCGCTGCGCCCACCACCCGGCCACCCGCCCGCAGCAGACCCACCACCTCGGCGTGGTTCGCGCAGCAGGCCCCGGCGTCCGCCGCCGCGTGGACGAACGCGAGCGTCAACCGCTCGGTGCTCACCGCCTGGGCGTCGCTCCAGAGCGCCGCGCCGGTGAGGCCGCGCCGGTCGAGCCCGGGCACGAGTCGCGCCGCCTCGGCGGGAGGGACGGTGCGCCCGGCGCTGATCCGGCGCTCGGGCGGCAGGCCACGGTTGCGATCGGCGGTGAGCAGCTCGTTGAGCGCGAGGCCCAGGGCGAACGCCTCCCGACCACTCGCCCCGTGGCCGTAGGTCGGGACCAGGAAGGGCAGGGGCCGCACCAGCGCAGGTGCGATCGCGAGGAGCGTGTGCCGCTCGCGCGCCGAGTCCCGCAGCCGCACCAGGTCGAGCTTCTGCAGGTAGCGCATGCCTCCGTGAATCGTCTTCAGGCTGTTCCACGACGCCCCGGCCCCGAAGTCCTCGCGCTCGACGAGCGCCACCCGCAGCCCCCGCTGCGCGGCGTCCCAGGCCGCGGCGGCCCCGTAGATGCCGCCTCCCACCACCAGCAGGTCGTGCTCGCTCGCGGCGAGCCGCGCGGTGTCCCGCCTCATCCCCGGTCCCCGGAGGCCGAGAAGCGCAGGGCCACCATGGTGGCGTCGTCGGCGGCCTCGCGCGGGCCCCGGTGCGCGCGTACCGCCGCGTCGACCCGCCCCATCAAGGGGCCGATGCCCTCGGCGAGGTGGACGCGCAGCAAAGCCTCCAGCCGCGCCGCACCGAAAGGCTCCCCCGACTCGTCCTCCGTCTCGACGAGGCCGTCCGTGAAGAGAAAGAGGGTGTCCTGGTCGCCGAGCTCGACGCTGAGCTGCTGGTAGCCGCCACCCGGATAGAGTCCGGGCGGACGGCCGGTCGAGGCGAGGCGCTCGACGGCCCCGTCGCTCCGCAGCAGGAACTGCGTGTTGTGCCCGGCGTTGACGTAGTGCAGGCACCCGGTGCTTCCGTCGAGGACGCCGAGGAAGAACGTGAAGTAGGGGGCGAGCGGTGCCGTCGAGTCCAGCTCGCGGTCGAGGACCTCGACGACCCCCACCAGGTCGTTCGCGAGCGGCAGCCGGGCACGGATCTTCGCCTGCAGGCTCGCCATCAGGAGCGCGGCGGGAACACCCTTGCCCGACACGTCGCCGACCAGGATCGCGACCTGGTCCGGCGGAAGCGCGAAGTAGTTGAAGAAGTCGCCTCCCACCTCGCGGGCCGGGATCGAGACACCCATCGCCTGTGCGAAGCGGGCGGAGAGGGGCTCGCGCGGCAGCAGCTCCTCCTGGATCTTTCGGCCGATCTCCAGCTCCTTGCGCAGGCGCTCCTGCTCGAGCAGGCGGTCCTGGTTGGCCCGCAGCTCGCTCGCCATGCGGTTGAAGGTCTGGGCCAGGCGGGCGAACTCGCGCCCGTGGGGTACCGGGACCCGCACCTCGCGCTCGCCGCGCGCCAGTCGCTCGACCCCGTCGGTGAGCGAGGCGAGGTGCCGGGTCATGCGCCGGGAAAGCGGCAGGATGCCCAGGGCGGCCAGGAGCGCCAGGCCCATTCCGATCGCGAGGTTGCGCCCCGCCGTCTGGCGCAGCGCACGCAGCGCGTCGCCGACCGGACGCGCGACACCGATCACGATCCCGGTCTGCGGATTCCGCCGCTCGGCGATCACCCAGTCCTGCCTGTCCCGCCTGGGCGCGGGCCCGCGCTGGGGCACGATGCCGAGCCCGCCCAGCCGCTGCTCGTCGCGCGGGTCCGAAGCGTAGAGCCGCCCCTGGGCGTCCACGGCGAAGGGGATCGCTCCCTGGCGGCGTTCCGCCCCGGTCACGATCGCGCGGAGCAGAAGGCGCAGCTCAGCCGCCTCCGCGGTCGCCAGCGCCTCGCGGCGCGCCTTCTCGTAGGCGCTCTCGGGCTCGCGCGCGGGACGGCGCTTCAGGGCCGCCAGGTGCGCCTCCAGCTCGTCGGCCACCAGCTCGACGCGGGTCGACATCTCCGTCGCGAGGGCAGAGGCCTCGGCCTGCACGGCACCACGAATGGCGCGCTGCGAGCCCAGGTAGGCATAGACCGTGAGGAGGGAAAGCGGCAGCACCGCGAGCACGAAGAAGGCGACTGCGAGCTGGCTGCGCAGGCGCACTTTCAGCCCCTTCCCCGCGCCTGGCCACCGTCCGCCGCGGGCTCACCGAGGACGTGGAGCGCCAGCGTACGCCGCTGCGAGCCCAGACGGTGCTCCCAGAGGTAGAGTCCCTGCCAGGTACCGAGCACGAGCTCCCCGTCGGCCACCGGAATCTGCTCGGACGTCCTGAGCAGCGCGGCCTTGACGTGAGCCGGCATGTCGTCGTCTCCCTCCTGGACGTGGGTGAAGACGGGGTCGCCGTCTCTCACCAGGCGCGAGAGGAAGGCCTCGAGATCGCGGCAGACGGCGGGATCGGCGTTCTCCTGGATCACCAGGCTCGCCGAGGTGTGCCGCAGGAAGACGGTGACCAGACCCTCGCGGATCCCCGCCGTACGCACCGCCGCACGAACCTCCCCCGTGATCTCGGTCAGGCCGCGCCGCGTGGACACCACGATCGTCTCGCTGCGCTGTCGCATCGATCGCCCAGCCTACCACGCACGCCGGGAAGGCCCTGCAGGACGTGCGCGTCCCGGGGGTCAGGCGAGCGTTCGCTCGATCGCCCGCGCGGCGCGCTCGCAGTCGGCCCGGCCGACGTCGTGATGGGTGACCAGGCGCAGGGTCCGCGCGTCCATGACGCTCGCCAGAACCCCGGCCTCCCGCAGCGTCGAGACGGCCTCCTGCGCGGAGCGGCCCTCGAGCGCCGCCACCACGATGTTGGTCTCGACCGGTGACACCGTCACCCCGCGGGCCGAGCCGAGGGCTCGCGCAAGCAGGCGCGCGTGCTCGTGGTCCTCGGCGAGGCGAGCCACCATCGTCTCGAGGGCCACCAGCCCGGCGGCCGCCAGGACGCCCGCCTGGCGCATGCCGCCGCCGAGGAGCTTGCGCACCCGGCGTGCCTCCGCGATCCGCTCGCGCGAGGAGGCGACGAGAGAGCCGACCGGCGCGCAGAGCCCCTTCGAGAGACAGGCCATCACGGTGTCGACGCCCCTGGTCAGCTCGGCGGGGGCGACACCCAGGGCGACCGCCGCGTGCCAGAGCCTCGCACCGTCGAGGTGGACGCGAAAGCCGGCCTCGTGGGCGGCCCTGACGACCTCGCCCAGCTCCGCGACCCCGAGCACGGTCCCGCCGCCGACGTTGTGGGTGTTCTCGAGCACCACCAGGCTCACGTCCGACTTGTAGTAGGCGCGGGGGGCCACCGCCGCCCGCACGTGCTCCGCCGTGAGCTGGGCGCGCGGGGCGTCCACCATGCGCGGCATGACGCCCGAGAGAAGGCTCATCCCCGACAACTCGAAGCGGACCACGTGGCTGCGGCGCTCGACCAGGACCTCGTCACCCCGCTGGCTGAGGACACGGATCGCGATCGCGTTGCCCATGGTGCCAGAAGGCACGAAGAGGGCCGCCTCCATGCCCAGGATCTCGGCCGCGCGCTCCTCCAGCCGGTTGACGGTCGGGTCCTCGCCGTAGACGTCGTCGCCGACCTCGGCCTCGGCCATCGCCTTGCGCATCTGGGGAGTGGGGCGGGTGACGGTGTCCGAGCGGAGGTCCACGGGGGGTTCCATAGACGCGACACTATCGGAGGCCCGGACGGGGTGTCAAAGAGACGGGCCCTCGCGAGCGAGGGAGCGCGGCTTGCGCCGCCCTGGCTCAGCGCGGCAGCAGCAGGGGCGGAGGCGCGCCCGCCACCGTTCGCTTGCCGACCGAGGCGCCGCAGCCCGTGCACAGGTACTCGTGCAGTTCCCCGTCCGGCAGGACCAGCAACAGCCGCTCGCGCACGGGCTGTGCCTGCCGGCAGCGGGCGCAGAAGAGCACCGTGGCCTGGAACTCCTCGAACTGCTCCGGTCCGCCGCGAGGCTGCATCAACAAACCTGTAGCGACGTCCGGCAACTCTGTCAAGCGGACGCGAGCGGCCGGCACCCCGATGCTAGACTGTCGTCTCATGCTCAAGGCTGCCGGGAGCTTCCAGGAGATCCTCACGGGCTACGAGACCGTGATCGGGCTCGAGGTGCACGCGCAGCTGCTGACCCGGACCAAGCTCTTCTGTTCCTGCCCCAACCGCTTCGGCGCGCCCCCCAACAGCCTGGTCTGCCCGGTCTGTCTCGCACTGCCTGGGGCGCTCCCGGTACCCTCCCGCCGGGCCGTCACGCTTGCGATCCGGGCCGGCCTCGCGCTCGGCTGCCGGATCAACGAGGTCTCGGTCTTCGAGCGCAAGAACTACTTCTATCCGGACCTGCCCAAGGGCTACCAGATCTCACAGTACGAGAAGCCCCTCGCCGTCGATGGAGCGCTCCACGTCCACGCGCACGCCGGCGAGCCGAAGCAGGGCGGCGACGCGAGCCTCACCCGCATCCGCATCCAGCGGGTGCACATGGAGGAGGATGCCGGCAAGCTCCTCCACGAGGGGTTCCCCTGGTCACACGAGAGAAGCGGCGTCGACCTGAACCGCGCGGGCGTGCCGCTGATCGAGATCGTCTCCGCCCCCGACCTGCGCAGCCCCGAGCAGGCCTACGAGTACCTGAGCGCGCTCAAGGCGGTGCTGCTCTACACGGAGGTCTCGGACTGCAACATGGAGGAGGGATCGCTGCGCTGCGACGCCAACGTCTCGGTGCGCCCGCGCGGCGAGCAGGCCCTGGGCACCCGCACCGAGATCAAGAACCTCAACTCCTTCCGCAACGTCGCCCGCGCCCTCGAGCACGAGATCTCCCGCCAGGTGGCGCTGGTCGCCTCGGGCGGACAGGTCGTCCAGGAGACCCTGCTCTGGGACGCGGACCGCGCCGAGACGGCCTCCATGCGCTCGAAGGAGGAAGCCCACGACTACCGCTACTTCCCCGAGCCGGACCTGCCGCCGCTCCTGGTCGGGGCGGACTGGGTCGAGGAGGTCCGCCGCTCGCTGCCCGAGCTGCCGGACGAGCGCCGCGAGCGCTTCGCGCGCTCGTTCGGTCTGCCCGCTTACGACGCGGAGGTGCTCACCCAGGACCGCGCGGTCGCCGACTACTTCGAGGCCGCGGCCGGCGAGAGTGGCAACCCCAAGGCCGCCTCCAACTGGGTGATGACCGAGGTCCTGCGCAAGCTCAAGGAGGACGATCGGGCGCCGTCGGCCTGCTCAGTCTCCCCGCACGCCCTGGCGGCGCTCATCCGCCTGATCGACGCCGGGACCGTCTCGGGCAAGACCGCCAAGGACGTGTTCGAGAAGATGTGGCGGACCGGCGAGCCGGCCGCGGCCATCGTGGAGCGAGAGGGCCTCACCCAGCTGAGTGACGAGGCGGCGCTCGTCGGCGTCGTCGCGGAGGTGGTGGCGGCCAGCCCCGAGCAGGCGGCGAGCTTCCGCTCCGGGAAGACGGCCGCGCTCGGCTGGTTCGTGGGACAGGTGATGCGCAAGACCGGCGGGCGCGCGAACCCGCAGCTGGTCAACGCGCTGCTCAAGAAAGCTCTGGCTGGGGGGCGGCTCGAGGACGAACGCTGAAAGGAGCGCTCGAAGATGAAGATTCGCACAACCGCACTGGTCGGGATCGCGGCACTTGCCGTCGGCACGCTGGCCGTCGCCGCGAGCCCGCGCGGCAGCGCGACGGCGATGGTCGCGGGGAAGAAGGTCACGATCGACTACGGCCGTCCGGCCCTCAAGGGCCGCTCGCTCGATGAGCTGATGAAGCAGCTGCCCGCCGACAGGATGTGGCGCGCGGGCCAGAATCAGGTGTCGACACTCGAGACGGCTGGCGCCCTCATGGTGGGAGGCGAGAAGGTACCCGCCGGCAAGTACTCCCTCTACGTGCACGTCGGCGAGGGCAACGACTGGTCGCTGGTGCTCAACAAGGACCCGGGCGTGCCGCTCGGCCAGATCTACGCGGGGGCCTCCGAGAAGATGAAGAAGGAGCCCTGGCCGCACATCATGGACTACACCAAGGCGATCGCCGACAAGGAGATCGTGCGCGCGAAGATGGCGGCGACCAAAGTGGCCGCCCCGGCTGAGCTCTTCACGATGACCCTGACCCCGAAGGGACAAGGCGCCGAGCTGACCCTCGCCTGGGGCGGCCAGGCCTGGTCGCTCGATCTGGAGCCGGCGAAGTAGCCAGTCCTCAGCTGGCGCCGTCCGGGCGGACGCAACCGCCCCGACGGCGCCACACCCACACCCCGTCGACGCTCGCGATCGCGTCGTAGCCCTCTCGCACGAAGGCGTCGAGACGCGGGAACTCCGCGAGCGGGTGGCGGTCCCAGCCGTGAAGCCCTGCCGGGGCGGTGTCCAGGACGAACGCGGGCGGCCGGCGCACGAGGTCGCTCATCAGCAGATCGCGGTGATCGGCCCGCACCAGGGCCCCGGTATCGGCCGAGCGGGCGCCCCGGTTGCCGGGCACGTAGCCTGCGATCGACGCCTGCGGCACGACGAAGCGCGAAGCCGGCGGCAGCCCGCTCTCCGCGTAGAGCTGCGGGGCGAAGCCCCAGACGAAGAGCGGCCCGTGCCCGAAGCAGGGGTCGGCGCGCAGCCGGCGCGCGACGTCGCGGAATACCGGCCGCGTCTCCTCGTAGACGCGGGAGCGGCCGGAATAGAGGATGCCGTTCGCTGCGGTGAAGCCGACCAGCAGGACGAGCGGCCAGGCGGCGGCGAGGCGGCCCCGGCGCGAGAGCGGCGGGCCGAGCGCCGCCGCCGTCCAGGGCGCGGCCAGGAGCGCGAGCGGCAGGTAGAGTTGCACGAAGTAGTGGGGGAAGAAGCGGAATCCCACGAAGACGGCCGG
Organism: uncultured Acidobacteriota bacterium; assembly: GCA_963732935.1. GTDB lineage: Bacteria > Acidobacteriota > Vicinamibacteria > Fen-336 > Fen-336 > DATBSL01. The sequence continues at coordinate 180,440 of CAVTBK010000002.1, forward strand.
GATCGCGCACACGAGCGACGCCAAGGCGAGCCGGCGCGCGTGCGGCGAGCCGGCCGGCCGCTGCCAGGGCCATCGCCCAGCCCAGCGCCAGGCCGCCCACCAGAGCGGTGCCGTCACGATCGCGAACGGCAGAAGGTACGAGGCCGCCCGCTCCAAGGCCTCCCCCGGTGAGATCGGGTTGGCCGCGTAGCCAAGGTTGTGGACGAGCGTCCAGAAGACGAGCTCCCGCAGAGCCCCCAGCCGGGCGAACAGCAGACCCGTCGCGACCAGAGGCGCTGTGAAGCCCAGCCCAAGCCACAGCACGCCCGTCACGCGCGAGACCAGGCGGAGCGACGCCTCCTCCTCTTCCCGCGAGCGCCAGACGGTGAAGGCGAGCGCTGGCAGGAAGAAGGCGGCCTGCTGGCGCAGCAGAACGCCCAGGCCGACGAGGGCGCCGGCCAGCAGCAGACGCCACGCCCTCCGCGCCTCGTCTTCACCTCGCAGGAGCACGAGCGCCCAGCCCACCGGGAGGAGCATCAGCACCTCGGGCGAGACCGAGTGCATGTCGTGGGCGAGGAAGGCCGCGCCGTAGACGAGGTACAGCAGGCCCGCCACCAGGCCTCGCCGGTCGTGCCGGAAGAAGGCGCTCGCGGCGAGCGCCGTCAGGGGCAGGACGACGAGCGCCGTGAGCAGGCGCAGGCCGGGCATGCCGTCCCCGAAGAGGTGCTGCCCAAGCGCGTACCAGGCGTAGAGGAGTGGCGGCCGGTTGTCGGCGAAGTCGACATAGAGCGTCCCGCCGCCCAGCAGGACCCGCGCCCCCACGAGGGCCGCCGCCTCGTCGAGGTCCAGGAAGGGCACGCGCAGGAAGGGGGCGCGGGTCAGCAGGGCGACAGCGACGAACAGAACGAGGCGCAGCGCGGAACGCGCCTTCATCCCGTCCCGACGGTCCTGGCAGGGACCGCTGTGCTCACGCCAGCGTTCTCAGGTAGTCCACGATCGCGTCGACGTCGGCCCTGCCGAGGTCCAGCTTGGGCATCACCGGCGGGTATCCCTTCACGATCTCCGCTCCCGGGTCCAGGATAGCCCGTCGATAATAGCCCGCGTCCAGCGTCTCCTCATGCTCGACGCCTCGGACCTCCACGATGTCCCGCTTGCCGAAGCGTCCCTTGAAGGTCGGTCCCACGCTCGCCGAGCCGTCGAGGGAGTGGCAGCCGAGGCAGCCTCGGGTCTCCAGGAGCGCGAGACCAACAGGTCGGGCCGGCGCCGCGGCCGACGCCGAGGGGACCGGCCTGGAGTTCGGCAGGGGGGCGTCCGCCGGACCGAAGTACCACTCCTTGAAGGCCTTCTCCGGTACCACGTAGACCTTGGCCAGCATGTGGGCGTGGCCCGGCCCGCAGATGACGGTGCACTCGAGGTCGAAGCTGCCCAGAAGCTCCGGCTGGAACCAGGCGAAGTTCGTCTTGCCCGGAACCACGTCCTCCTTCACCCGGAACTCCGGGATGTAGAAGCCGTGGATCACGTCCGCCGAGTGCAGCAGGACCTTCACCGGGCGGTCGAGCGCCAGGTACAGGTCCGAGGTCACCTTGCCGTTCGGGTACTTGAAGCTCCACGACCACTGTCGGGCGGTGACGTCGATGACCATCGCATCGCGCGGGGCCTGCCGCATGTACTCGAAGTTGGTCCAGCCGTAAACGAACATGCTGAGAAAGAGGAGCGTGGGGACGACCGTCCAGGTGATCTCGAGCGGCGTGTTCTCCAGCACGTTGACCGCCTGCGGGTGCCGCTTCCGGCTGTAGCGGATCACGAAGTAGATGATGGTGGAGGTGATGCCGATCAGGAAGATCGCCGAGAGGGTGAAGATGTAGAGGAAGACGTCGTCCACTCGGCCGCTGAAGCTCGACGCCGGTTGGGTCAGGGGCATGGCGGTACCTCAGCGCAATGCGACGTCAGCGAAGAGCAGCGCCAGGAAGACCATCAGCGTGCCCAGGGCCACGAAGACCATCCCCTTGAGATAGGGGCGCTCGTCGCGCAGGTGCATGAAGAAGTAGAAGACGAGGCTCGCCTTGAGCGGTGTGATGGTCAGCAGGCCGGGCACCGCCAGGGTGCCGTGGAATCCCCTTCCCGCCACCACCAGGAGTCCCGTCAGCACGACCAGCGCCGCCCAGACCTTGAGGTAGGTTCGGTAGGGGACGACGTGCGGCTCCGCTCCTTCCACCCTCACCTCCGTGTCAGGCTGCCAGATAGAACAGCGGCAGCAGGAAGATCCAGATCACGTCCACCAGGTGCCAGTAGAGCGCCGCGTTGTCGAGCGGCACCGGATACTCGGCGGTAATGCGGCCCCGGGCCACGCGCAACGCCATGAAGCTCAGCACCCCGACGCCGGCCATCACGTGCAGGGCGTGCAGGCCCAGCATCGAGAAGTAGAGGCCATAGAAGAGGATCTCGCCGGGGGGACGTGCCAGCAGCGTGGGAGAGCTGGGGTAGATGCCACGATGGATCTCGGCGCTCCACTCCAGGTACTTGTTCACCAGGAAGGACACTCCCAGCAGCACGGTCGCGGCCACCAGCAGGACCGCCCGCCGCCTCTGGCGGCGGGCGAGCGCCGTCAGGCTCATGGCGACCGTCAGGCTGCTGGTCAGCAGGATCACGGTGTTGATCGAGCCGATCACCCAGTCGAGCTCCTGCCCACCGTGATGGAAGTCGCCGGCGTAGCGGCTGCGGTACTCCGCATAGGCGATGAAGAGGCCCCCGAAGAGCAGCATCTCGGAGAACAGGAACAGCCACATCCCGATCTTGGCCGCCTCCGGGTCCTTGTGCTCGGGAGCGGCGGCGGCGGGCGGGTGGCTCACCGCGCCCCTCCTGCGCCGAAGGCGTAGGTCGGTCCGTCGATGACGGGGATCTCGGCGAAGTCGTTAGCCGGCGGCGGCGAGGGCACCCGCCACTCGAGGGTGACCCCGCCCCACGGGTTGGCGGGCGCCGGCGCGCCGCGGCGCAGGGCCCAGCCGAGCAGGTCGCCAGCAGCAGGAAGATCCCGGCCACGAGCAGCCAGGAGCCCACGGTGGCGACCACGTGCGCGTGTGGAACTGCGGCAGGTAGTCGTAGTAGCGACGCGGCATGCCCATGAAGCCGAGGACGATCATCGTGAAGTAGAGCATGTTGAAGCCGACGAACATCAGCGCCCAGGCGATGGCGGCGCTCTTCGTTGTACATGCGGCCGAACAATTTGGGGAACCAGTAGTGCAGGGCGCCGAAGAAGGCGAAGCCGGCGCCGCCGAAGATCACGTAGTGGAAGTGGCCCACGATGAAGTAGGTGTCGTGGAGGTGGATGTTGAGCGCCAGCGCCCCCTGCATCAAGCCGGTCAGGCCGCCGATGGAAAACAGGAAGATGAAGGAGAGCGCGAAGAGCATGGGCGGCTCGAGGTCGATCGAGCCCTTGTACAGGGTGGCGATCCAGTTGAAGACCTTGATGGCCGAGGGCACGGCGACCAGGAAGGTCAGCAACGAGAAGATCACGTCCGCGGTGTCGCTCATGCCGCTGGTGAACATGTGGTGCGCCCCAGACCAGGGAGCCCAGCCCGGCGATGGCCACTGGACGAAAGGCGATCGCCTTGTAGCCGAAGATCGTGCGGCGCGCGAAGGTCGGAGATGATCTCGGAGACCACCCCCATGCCGGGCAGGATCATGATGTAGACCGCCGGATGGGAGTACATCCAGAACAGGTGCTGGTACAGGAGTGGGTCGCCCCCGCGAGCCGGGTCGAAGACGCCCACGCCGAAGAAGCGCTCGGATCACGATCAGCAGCAGGTGATGCCGAGCATCGGCGTGGCGATGACTGGACCCAGGCGGTCGCGTAGAGCGACCAGACGAAGAGCGGCAGCCGGAACCAGCTCATCCCCGGGGCGCGCAGGCGATGGATGGTGGTGATGAAGTTGAGGCCGGTGAGGATCGAGGAGAAGCCCAGCATGAAGACGGCCAGGACGCCAGCGTCACGTTGGTGCCGGTGCGGAGGCTGTAGGGGACGTAGAAGGTCCAGCCGGTGTCCGGGGGGCCGTCCGCCGGTGAAGAGCGCGACGACCGTCAGCAGGGCCCCGGTGATGAAGAAGTACCACGAGAGCAGGTTGAGCGCGCGGGAAAGGCCACGTCCACGCGCGCCGATCATGATCGGCAGCAGGAAGTTGCCGAACACGGCGGGCAGGCCCGGGGATCACGAACATGAAGATCATGATCACGCCGTGCACGGTGAACATGGCGTTGTAGACGCGGGGCCCGAACAGCCGGCCGCCCATCCAGAGCTGCTCGAGGCGCATCAGGAAGCCGATACAGACCGCCACGCTGAAGACGGTGAGCATCACGGTCAGGTAGAGGATGCCGATCCGCTTGTGGTCGGTGGAGAGGACCCAGGAGAGCAGTCCCTTGCGGCCGCCCGCTCCGAGATAGCTCTGGTCCTCGGCGGTGGTGGTCTCGTTCACTTCCCCTCTCCCTTCCCCCGCGCCCTGGTCCACCAGATCATCCCGCCCAGGGCCAGCCCCAGCAGGCCGAGCGTCCCGGCGCCGGCGATGCGCATCACGCGACGGGCGACTCCGCGACCCTGCGGTTCGGTGGTATTGCAGTTGATGGGCGACTGGGCGATGGTGGGCTGGGCGACGCCGCGGGCGGCGTCGTCGATCGCCATCTGGACGTCGGCCGGCATGAAGTGGATGCCGTGGATGTAGCGGGCCACCCTCCCCTCCGGGGTCAGCACGATGATCACCCCGGGATGGATGAAGGAGCCGTCCACCTGCTGGAACTCGTACCCGACCGAGTCGGCCAGGGCCTTCGTGGAGGCGGCAGCACCGGTGAGGAAGTGCCAGGCGTCCGGGGGCAGGGGCCTTCTCACGACTTTCAGGAGGTTCTCGCGCTTGTGGGCCGCGACCTGGGGGGTATCCCGCGGGTCGAAGCTCACCGTCAGCACGCGGAAATCCTTGCCTGGCTCGAGCGCGATCTGGCTCAGCATGTCCGCGACGCCGTTGAGCTGCGGCGAGCAGATGCCGACACAGGTGAAGTAGTTGAGGGTGAGAATCGTGGGACGGTCGATCAGCGAGCGCAGGGTCACCTTCCTGCCGGTCTCGTCCAGGAGCGTCAGGTCGAGCGGGACCTGGGCACCCAGGCGCTCGTCGACGCCCATCGGTCCCAGGTTCGGCTGCGGGCCGGCGGCGGCGCTCGTCGCCAACCCGGAGAGGAAGACGCCGCCCACGATGGCGAGCGCGGCGGCGAGGGTTCTGGTCCCTTCCTTCATCGTTCTCCCCTCTTCTCGAAAGGTCCGCGAGGCGCGCCCGCGGGCGGAACGGCGTTCTCCAGCTCCGCCAGCAGCCCCGTCCAATCCGCGCGCGTGAGCGCTCCCGCCGCGGGCCGGAAACCGTTCGCGGTCGGATCCGCCAGGATCACCTGCGCCAGGGCCTCGGGCGAACGGCGCCACTCGGGGGCCTCGGCCAGGACACGCGCGGCGCGCGCGTCGTCGGCCACGAGACCGCGCAGCCGGACGGGCCACGAGCGGCCGGGCTCGAGCGCAGGGGGAGGCTGGTACTCCGCGATCAGCTTGTCTTCCGCCATGCTCACGGGGATGCGGTTCGGGACCCGCTCGCCCGGGGCCGCCAGCTCCTTCGCGAGGGAGGCCAGGGCCTGCGCGGTCTCCGCCGGCTCCTGGAAGCGCGCGAAAGAGCGCACGTAGTGCACCAGTGCCATGCGTTCCTGCTTGGTCAGGAAGTCGTAGGAGACCATCGCGCTTCCAGGCACGCCCTCGGCCAGGGTCGTGAAGATCGCCGGCCGGCCCGGCCCGTTCGTCCAGCCCTCGAGACGCGTGAAGTTGCGGGGGGAGGGCTTCAGGCTCCCGGCGGCGGGCCCGTCGCCTCGTCCGTCCTGGCCGTGGCAGGGGACGCAGTACTGCGTGAAGAGCGCCTTGCCGCGCTTCAGCTGCTCCGGCGTCGGATCCATCACGCTCTTGGGGTCGAGGGGCGGGATCTCGTAGCCGCGCTCCGGCGGGTACTCCGTGGGATCCAGCCATCCCGAGCTTCCCCCACACGCTCGAGCGGCGTCTGCGTGGGAGGCCGGTTCGCGTTACGCAGCCCCGGAACCACGATCAGCGCGAAGAGGCCGAAGATCAGGATCACGCCGATCACCCCGCTCAGCCCCGCCAGCAGGCGCCGCAGCTCCTCCGGGCTGACGTAGCGGTCGATCATCGCCCCATCTCCAGGGCCTCGGCCAGGAAGGGGTCGCCCACCGGCATCGCCTCGCCCCGGTCGAGCGCGCGCCCCACCCAGGCGACCGCCGCACCGCCGAAGAGGAGCGCGAAGGCGACCTCAGGCCAGGAGACGACCACACTTCCGCCAAGCGAGGGGAAGACGAGCCAGTAGAGGTCGAGCCAGTGCCCGAACAGCACCAGGACCGCGACCCACCGCAGCCGGACCGGGTCGCTCTTGGAGTCCGCGGTGATCAGGGCGAAGAAGGGGACGAAGAAGCGGGCCAGCGCCAGCACCAGCACGACGGCCAGCCAGCCTCCCGTCGTCCGTTGGCGATACCAGAACACCTCCTCGGGCAGGTCGGCGTACCACATCAGCATGAACTGGGCGAAGCCGATGTAGGCCCAGAAGACCGTGAAGGCGAACATGAGAGCGCCCAGGTTGTAGACGTGCGCGCCCGTCACCCGCGCCAGCCGGCCCGCGCCCCTCGGCGGAGCACGGCGAGCGTGGTGGCGGCCAGCCCGGCGAGGAACGATCCCCGCGAAGAGGTAGACGCCGAAGACGTCGCTGTACCAGGTGGGCTCGATGCTCGAGATCCAGTCGAAGGCCACGAGCGTAACGGTGATCGCGAAGAGGGCCATGAAGAAGGGCGCGAACCGTCGCGCGCGCAGGTTGAAGCGCGCGTCGCGCGTCACGTCCTGCCGCAGCGACCCGCGGACCAGCACCAGGTAGCTGGCGAGCCAGGCGACCAGGCCAGCACGGCACGCAGGCTGAAGAAGGGAACGTTGAGCCACACCGCCTTCCCCGCCACGAGCGGATCCTGGGCGGCCGCCGCGCCGCTCCAGGGTGGAAGAGCACCGGCAGGGAGAACAGGGCGACGAGCGTCGCGGGCACGCCGAGCCACAGCAGGCCAGCGACCCGCTCCGGCACCCTCCGCAGGGGCACGCTCAAGCGCGCGCCGACCAGGTGCTCCAGCGCCACCAGGAAGAGAGAGCCCAGGGCCACTGTCACCAGCAGCACCTGCGAGACGACCCAGTTGGCCAAGAAGCGCTCGCGCGAGACCGAGGTCCAGGCCAACAAGACGCCGAGCACGCCCAAGACCACGGCCGAGCCGGACAGGAGACGCGCCTTCATTGGAGGTCCTCGTCCGTCGCATGCTGCGCCCTCTGGAGCGCACGCAGGTAGTGGATGGCGGACAAGCGCTCGTCCTCGCTAAGCACGGTGGCGTAGGAGGGCATGGCGTTCTTGCCGCGCATGACGACGTCGTGGATCCGCCCGTCCGGGTAGGCGCGAATGATCGATGCCTGCAGGTCGGCCGGCTTCGCGCCGTACGCCGGTGCGAGGGATCCGTCGCCCGTCGCCAACGGGCCATGGCAGACGGCGCAGTAGGTGGTGAAGACGAACCGCCCGCGGCCGAGGACGGCCCGGGTGCGTGGCAGCGGGTTCACGAGCAGGTCCCGCGTCCTTTGTCTTCACGCGGTACGGCAGGTGGCCGCGCGCGATCGCCTCGGGAGCGGGGAGCTGGTCGACGCGGCCGTCGGCGAAGAACCCGCTCGGTCGCTGGGCATCCGCTCGCGGCTGATCGAGCATCCAGATCATGGGACGCAGCACGGGGAAGAGCTTGACCGCCCATAGGTGAGCGTGCCCGAGAGCAGGCAGGCCGCGAGTATGGCGGCGAGCAGGCGTTTCAGGGTTCGCGCGGAGGTCGGGCCCGCGCGCGCCGCGAGTGGCACCGTTGTCACCGAGAAGCGCCGCGCCGCCAGGAGCGCCGCCTCGGCCGCTGCTACGTCGAGGTCGCCGGCCGGGCTCTCGACCGCGAGAGCCGAGCCGGTCGCACGTCACGGCCGCCATCACGGGCGACGACAGGAGCGCGCGCCCGAAGAAGGCAGCCGGTTGAGCAGGACGAGCATGCCGACCCCGGCCGTGAAGGTGGCGAAGAGAACCGTCACCTCGAACACGATCGGAACGAAGGCCTCCCAGGACCTGAGCGCCTTGCCGCCGGTGACGGTCGGATAGTCGATGCCATTGCCCACACTGGAAGGCGAGCGCGATGAGCGCGCCAAGGAAACCCATGACGAGCACCATGCCGCCCAGAGGCGACCGGCGCGATCCCAGGGCCGCGGAAGTCCGTGGACCGGATAGGGTGAATATGCCTCGAGCCGCCCCAGGCGGCGCTCCCGGACCGCCGGAATCGCCGCCAGGAGCGCGTCCGCGGAGTCGAACAACCCGACGACGGAAAAGACGCGCTCACTCATGGGTGCCTCCCGCGCGGGCGGGTTGCGCCCCGGGCAGGTCGCCCTTCATCTCGCTGGTCGCGATGACGGGCAGCACGCGCGCGAAGAGGAGCACGAGGGTGAAGAAGATACCGAAGCTGCCGACCAGGATCCCGAGGTCGACGGGCGTCGGCAAGTAGAGGTGCCAGGACGAGGGCAGATAGTCGTGCTGGAGCGAGATCACGATGATGACGAAGCGCTCGAACCACATGCCGGTCGTGACCGCAACCGCGACGGGAATCATCACCGGGTAGCTTGCCGGGCCCGGGACCACCAGAGGACTGAGGGATGAGGACGTTGCAGGTGATCGTGAGGATACCGGCCCAGCCGTAGTGCCCGATCAGGTAGGCGAGGAAGACGTGGTGGAGGTAGCGGTTCATGCTGTACCAGGCCGTGAATCCCTCCATGAGATAGGCGTAGCCCATGAGGCAGGACATGGTCAGCATGATCTTGTTCATCACCTCCAGGTGATAATCGTGATGAGGTGCTTGAGGTTCATCGCTCTCGCGGACAACCACCAGCGCCATGACACCATGGCGAAGCCGGCGAAGATTGCCCCGGTCACGAAGTAGGGCGGGAAGATCGTCATGTGCCAGCCGGGAACCAGCGACGCGGCGAAGTCGAAGGAGACGACGCTGTGCACCGAGAGCACCAGGCCCGTGGCGAGCCCGGCAATGATCAGGTAGGCCTTCTCGAAGTGCGCGCCAGTGGGAGGCGCCGCCGCGCCAGCCGAGGCAGAGCGACGGTATAGACCCCTTGACGAAGGCGCTGCCGGGCGCGGTCCCGCAGCGAAGCCAGGTCCGGAAGCAGCCCCAGGTACCAGAAGAGCAGCGAGACCGTGAAGTAGGTGCTGACCGCGAAGAGGTCCCACATGAGCGGCGAGCGGAAGTTCGGCCAGATCGCGCGCTGGTTGGGATAGGGGAAGAGCCAGAAGGCGAGCCAGGGCCGCCCGACGTGCAGCAGCGGGAAGAGGCCGGCGCACCATGACGGCAAAAATCGTCATCGCTTCGGCGAAGCGGGAAATGGCGTTGCGCCAGCGCTGGCGGAAGAGAAACAGGATCGCGGAGATCAGAGTGCCCGCATGGCCGATCCCGATCCAGAAGACGAAGTTGATGATGGCGAAGGCCCAGACGACCGGGACGATTGTTCCCCCAGGCGCCGATGCCCTGGTAGAGCGTGTAGCCCATGAAGGGCAAAGCCGAGCAGCATCAGCGTGCGAGGTGAAGGCAATGGCGAGAAACCAGGAGCGGCGGCAGGCGATCCAGCGCGGCGAAGCACCTGGTCGTCGAGACTCCCGGGGGTGACCGTCCCACCGCCAGGCACGGGTGGCGCAGAGCCTCGGGGAGCGTCAGCGGCTCGGACGTCATCGCTAGTCTCCCTGGCCCCTGGCCCTCTCCCGTGTCACGCTGTGGGCCGGGTTGGAAATATCCGCCAGGTAGGTGACCACCGGGCTTACGCCAAGCTCCGCGAGCACATGTAGCCGCGATCGATTTTCGACAACCTTCGAGACTCTGCTTTCCGGATCGTTCAGGTCGCCGAACACGATCGCCTCGGCCGGACAGGCGGCGGCGCAGGCCGGAATGATCTCGCCGTCGCGCAAGGGCCGCCCCGCCATCCTGCGCCTTCTCGCGCGCCTCCTGGATGCGCTGCACGCAGAAGGTGCATTTCTCCATCACGCCGCGCGGGCGCACCGTCACCTCGGGATTGAAGACCAGCTCTCGTGCGGCTTCTTCATGCTCGTGTAGTCGAAGAAGTTGAAGCGCCGCACCTTGTAAGGGCAGTTGTTGGGCAGTAGCGGGTGCCCACGCAGCGGTTGTACGCCATCTGGTTGAGCCCTTCCGGGCTGTGGGTGGTAGCGTTGACGGGACAGACGTTCTCGCAGGGCGCGTCGTCGCACTGCTGGCAGAGCATCGGCTGATGTAAGCACCCGCTGCGGTCGCCGCTGGCCCTCGTAGTAGCGGTCGATGCGGATCCAGTGCATCTCGCGCCTGCGCACCACCTGCTCCGGGCCGACGACCGCGACGTTGTTCTCCGACTGGCAGGCGATCACGCAGGCGTGCAGCCGACGCAGGCCGAGAGGTCGATGGCCATGCCCCACTTGTGAGCGGCGGTCGCGGGCGGGGGGAAGAGGGTGGCCGGCTCGGGCTCGGGCGCGAACGCGGCGGCGCGAGCAGCGTACTCGTCGCGCGTGTAGCTTCGGACATGTCCCGCCCCTCCATCCGCTGGTGCGGCTGCGCGCTCGGGAGGTCGACCCGCGCCCCGGTCCGCGCGAACGAGACGCCGGTCAGGATCGTGGGCCCGCCTCTCGAGGTCGACAAGCGGTAGGCGTTGACACCGACGCCGGTCGCGACGGAGCCGAAGCTCCGGCCGTAGCCGAGCGCCAAGGTCAGCAGGCCCGCCGCCTGCCCGGGTTGGACGTAGGCCGGCGCCGTGATCGATTCGGCCCCGACCTCCACGCGGACTACCGTCCCGTCGCCGATGCCCAGCCGATCGGCGTCCGCTGGCGCCACGGTGACGACATTGCCCCAGGTCAGCTTGGTGGTGGGATCGGGAAGCTCCTGGAGCCAGCCGTTGTTGGCGTAGCGGCCGTCGAAGAGCGGGCCGGTCGTCAGGACGAGCTCGAATCCTTCGCCCGGCTCGGGACCCGCCGCGCGGCGCGCCGCCTCCGCTGTGGCCGCCGGCCGCAGCATCCGGGGCTGGACTGCGATCTGCTGCGAGCGCCGCACGATCCCGTCGTGAACGGCGACCTCCCAGAAGCGCTCGAACGGAACCGGCCCCTCGCCGTCGTGGACCTCTCGCTGCCAGCGTCGCCTCAGATAGCCGAGGTAGTCCGACGTCGCCGGGCCACCGAGGAAGCCGAGCAGGGCGAGCAGGACCTCCTCGCCCTGCCGCGTGTCGTAGAGACGCCTGAGCGCGGGTTGCCGCAGGCGCAGCAGGTCCGCGGAGGGTTGGAAGTCTCCCCACGACTCCAGCCAGTGGTCCTCGGCCAGGACCAGGGGGCAGAGCGCGGCCGTCTCGTCGTGGTAGAGGCCCACCGCCGCGCGAAAGGGCACTCCCTCGATGGCCTTGCGCACGAGCGCCTGGTCGTGGAAGGCATAGGCGGGATTCGCGCCCCACAGGATCAGGCCCGCGATCTCGCCCGCCACCATCCTCCGGAAGAGCGCGCGCATCTCGGCGAGGCTCGCCAGGGACGGCGCGTCGGCCGGCAGGCTCGCGTCGAGCGTGTGGCCCTCCGCGTCGACCAGCGCGTTGAGCAGGTGCCCGGCGACGTGCGCCTCGAACGGCAGGGCCGGACCCACCAGCACCAGCGCCTCCCGCGGGGCGCGCAGGAGATCGTCCACCAGGGCGTGCACGAGCGCCGCCGACAGGCCCAGCCCTGCCACCACCTCGTCGAGCGGGAAGGGCCCGAGCGCCTCGCTCGGGAAACCGTCGGGCAGCGGGCGGCCCAGATCGGAAAGCCGGCGCGCGAGGGCGAAGAGCAGGCGCGGCGCCGACGACGGTTTCACGACCAGGCGGTGGTCGGCCTTGGCCCCGGTGAGGGTGAGCGGACCTTCGAGCGCCCAGAGTCGGGTCATCGTCTCGTCCGGCGAGCTGGGACGACGACGCGCGGCGAACCCGGCGACCGCGTCCGGGGCGGCATCAGCGAGGGGATCGGCCCCGACGGAGAGCACGACCCGCGCGCGATCCAGCCGGGGCCGCGCGGCCGAACCGAAGCAGGTACGGAGGGCCTCCTGCTCGGTGTCCGATGCGGCCGGCTCCCAGAAGACGGGCTCGAGAGAGGGCAGGGCGCGCTCGAGGTCCTCGATCAGGGCGCGCCGTGTCGGTGACGGCGTGGCGCCGGTGAGCAGCACGATCGGACGGCCGGAGCTGCGTGCCGTGCTCAAGCCCCGCTCCAGCCGGGCGAGCGCCTGGTCCCAGGACGCCGATCGCCCGTCCACGAGCGGCCCGCGCAGCCGGTCGGGATCGTAGAGCCGCAGGACGTCGGCCATCGCGCGCAGGGGCGCCTTCCCGCCGCAGACGGGATCGAGCTCGTTGCCCTCGACGAGGATCGGCCGGCCCTCGCGCGTCTTGACCAGGACGCCGAAGCTCTCGAGCCCCTCCTGGAAGGAGGTCGCGTAGAAGCTCGGGATGCCCGGGATCGCCTCCGGGGCGGTGCGCGACGCGGGCACGATGCGGCCCCGGTCGATGCGCGAGCAGCCGGTGCCGGCTGCCAGCGCGGCCGAGGCGCTGAGTAGTGCCAGGAAACGGCGTCGCGACGGGTCGTCCGGCAGCTCCCAGGGATCGAGCGGATCGAATCGGCGCGGCCGGGTGGCGGTCGGCCGATCACCGGCACCGCACACACGCCGTCGCTCGCTCATGCCACTCTCCTCCGGAGATCCTCGCCCCCGGCGGCCTGCCGCCCCCGCGAGTCGAGACGACGGGGCCGGCGGCTAACGGTGGCAGGCATCGCAGTGTTCCGGCCCGCGTTGGATCGGGCTCCCGGCAGGCAGGGCCGCCTGCGGGTCGCGGTGGCAGCCGAGGCAGTTCCCCATGCGCATCGACATGTACTGCCTGACGATCTCCATCTCCTCGACCTCGCCGTGGCAGGTCTGGCAGAGGATGCCGGCGAGGACGTGCGGACGGTGGTCGAAGTAGACGTAGTCCGGCAACACGTGGATGCGCCGCCAGGGAAGCACGCCCCCCGACCGGTAGAGCGCCGCCAGCCTCCGAACCGCCGGCCGGTCGGTCCGTGTGACGCGGTGACAATTCATGCAGATGTCGACGGCCGGGACCATCGCGTGACGGCCGCGCCGGGCGGCGGCGTGACAGTACTGGCAGGGCATCGCCATCTCGCCCGCGTGGAGCCGGTGCGAGAAGGCGATGGGCTGCTCCGGTGCATAGCCACGTACGTAGCGGCCCGGCTCGGTGAACCAGCCCACCAGGAGGACGGTCGCCGCCACGGCGGTGGCGCCGGCGGGCAGCCAGAAGCGCGCGAGGCGATCCAGCGACGATAGTGACGAGCCGCTACGCTGAGGCGAGGTGACCATCCATCGAGTCTCCCGGCTCGACTGGTTCGGTGTGAAGATGCCTGCGCGACTGATTCTAGAGGAAGGCGGGGTGCGCTGACCACACCTTCGAGCCCGATTTCGAACACAAATGCGCGCTCAATCGGATCGATTGACCGGAGCGACGCAATCGGTACCGATGCGCGCAATGATGAGATGAGCGCGTCGGTGCGGAATGGACGATCGCCCCCCTACGCGAGCAGAACCGCGACGATGCCGGTCACGAACACCCCGTCGAAGGTCCCCGCGCCCCCGATCGAGGCGATCGGCGCCCCGAGCCCCTGGATCCGATCGAGGTTCAGGAGGTCGGCGCCGATCAGCGTGCCCAGGCTGCCCGCGATGTAGGCGACCGCGGGCGCCGATCTCCGCGCGAGAAGCACCGCGGCGGCGGCGGCGACGAGCGGCGGCACGAAGATCGGCACCGAGATGCCGACGCCCCTCACGGGAGAGGCCAGCAGGTGGACCACCACGGTGACGACGGCCGTCGCCAGCAGGGCCGGGCGATACAGGCTCTTCTTCAGCAGCAGATAGAGGGATAGCAGGACGGGGATCACGGCGCCGCCCACGTTGACGGCGATGATCGTCCGGGGCCACTCGGTCACGAGCGGCACGACGTAGCGCATGCCGAAGAAGCTGACCTCCTGTCCCGACAAGACGCGCTCCGGCGGCAGCTCCGCCACGGGGATGTTGACGTAGCTTCCCAGCAGCGACAGGAGCAGGATCGCGAAGACGTAGCGGCGATTCACCCCCATCTTCTCGTACGCGTAGCGGAGGACGCCGATCTCGACCAGGGCGAAGACGAACAGGGCCAGCACGACGAGCGCCAGGAAGAACGGAAACGCCAGCGGCATGAAATGCAGGCTCGAGGGTCTCATTGTCGCCACCCGCTCCACTGAAAGACGTCGGGGATTCGCGAACACTAGGACGGCGACGTGCTACCCGTCAAGCGAGGGCGGGCGGCGCGAGGGCGGCGGCGACGGACGCAGGTTCAGGATGACTTTGGGCGTCCTTCCTGAGATCCTGGTCCCGGCTGGGAGCGTCCCCGGGGGACGCCGCAGCAGCGAGAGATGAGAACCCTCTTCAGACCGCCCGGACCGGCCCTGCTCGCCCTGCTCGCCCTGCTCGTCGGGCTGGTCGGAGGTGTCCTCCTCGACCAATGGTTCCCGCTCGGCCTCGTGCAGGGTCTCAGGTGGTCGTCCGGGCCGGACTTCGGTCTGCTCGCCCAGGCCTGGAGGGACATCGACCGCGCCTACGTGGACCGCTCGGCTCTGGTGAGCCGGCGCCTCACCTATGGGGCGCTTTCCGGCATGGTGGACGCGCTGGGGGACACCGGCCACACGGCGTTCCTCACGCCGGAGATGCTCGAGCGGGAGCGCATGGTCGTGCGAGGCGGGTTCGCCGGCATCGGTGCCGAGCTGCAGATGCGGGACCGGGAGGTTGTCGTCGTCGCGCCCTTGGACGGCTCGCCGGCCCAGACGGGGGGACTCCGCTCCGGCGACGTGATCGTGAGGGTGGGCGACAAGTCGGTCGCCGGCCTGAGCCTGCGAGAGGTCGCCGAGCGAATCCGAGGCCCGGTGAACACCGAGCTCACCCTGACCGTCCGCGATCCGCATGCCGACACGACGCGGGAAGTCAGCCTGAGGCGCGCCGAGGTCGCCCTCCGGAGCGTGACGTGGCATCTGCTGCCGGAGCGGGCCATCGCCCACCTGCGCATCGCCTCCTTCAGCCACGGCACCTCGAAGGACCTTGGCCAGGCGCTGAAGGCGGCGCGGAAGGCCGGTGCCGGAGGCCTCCTGCTGGACCTGCGCAACGACCCGGGCGGCCTCCTGGACGAAGCGGTCGGCGTGACCAGCCAATTCTTGGAGAACGGCACCGTGCTTCGGATCAAGGACGCCAGGGGCCGGATCCGGCTGGTGCCGACCACGAAAGGCCTCACGGTCTGTTCCCTCCCCATGGTCGTGCTCATCAACGGCGGAACGGCCAGCGCGGCCGAGATCGTGAGCGGCGCCTTGCAGGACGCCGGGCGGGCGACTCTGGTCGGTGAGACCACCTTCGGCACCGGCACGCTCCTGCAGGAGTTCCCCCTCTATGACGGCTCGGCGCTGATGGTGGCGGTCGAGGAATGGCTGACCCCCAAGGGGCGCACGATCTGGCACAAGGGCATCGCGCCGGATCTGGTTGTCCCCCTGCCCCCGCAGGTGTCCCCTCTCGTGCCCGAGCAGGAAGCGTCGCTCACCCAGGCCCAGCTGGAAGCCAGCCGTGACGAGCAGCTGCTGCGTGGTTTGGAGCTGCTCGCGTCCCGGCATCCCTCTGTCCGGACGGCCGCCCGCCCGTAGCAGACGCGCGATCCCGGACGGCCTGCCTGCCGGGCGACGCGGGAGGCATACCATGGGGAGGATGCCGCCGAGAGCGCTGCGGTCTGCGGGAGGACGATGACGGTGTGGCGGCTGCTGGTTTCTCTGCTGGACGAAGCGGCGGACATCGCCATCGTGACGGTGACCGTCTTCATCCTGCTGCGAACGCTGCGCACCTCGCGTTCCCGGCTGGCGCTGGTCGGCGTGGCCGTCGTCGGCCTGATCGACCTGGCCGCCCGGCAGGTCGGGCTGCCGCTCACGGCCTGGCTCTTCCACGGCCTCTTTCTGGTATCGGCGGTCGTGCTGGTCTTCGCCTTCCAGGACGACCTGAAGCGCCTCTTCGAGCGCCTGGCGGCCCTCATCTTGGGGCGCCGGTGGGCAGCCCCGGAAGAGGAACCCCTTCGGGTCCTCGTGCGCGCGAGCTTCGCCCTCGCGGCCGCACGCCGGGGGGCGCTGATCGTCCTCGCCGGGCGCCACCCGCTCGACACCCGCCTCGAGGGCGGCTTCCCGTTGGGGGGCATCGTCTCGGAGCCGCTCCTGCTGAGCCTCTTCGATCCGCACTCGCCGGGCCACGACGGGGCCGCAGTCGTGGCGGCAGGTCGGGTCCGGCGGTTCGCCGTCCACCTGCCGCTGTCCTCCGACTTCGCCCAGCTGGGCCTTCGGGGCACGCGCCACGCGGCCGCGCTGGGCCTTTCGGAGCGGTCGGACGCCCTGTGCATCGTCGTCTCCGAGGAGCACGGCACGGTGAGCGTGGCCCGCGCCGGGACCCTGCGTGCGGCGGAGGATCCCGACGCGCTACGCCGCGCCTTGCGCGTCTTCGTCGACGAGACGCACCCGCGCCCCGCGGCGCCACCCTCCAGGCGCCTGCTGGCACGTCTGCGGGAGTGGGGCGTGGCCCTGGTGATCTCGCTGGGGCTTTGGCTTCTGGTGGTGCCGGGATCGGAGATGGCGGAGACGACGCTCGACGTCCCGGTCGCGATCGCGAACCTCCCCGAGGGCTACTCCCTGGCGTCGGTGACGCCGCCCAGGGTGACGGTGGGCGTCACCGGCGTGCGGTGGCGCCTGTTCGTACTCGAGCCGTCGGACGTGACCGTGAGCGTCGACGCCCTGCTCGCCCAGCTGGGGCGGCGGACCTTCGACCTGACGCCGCAGTCCGTCCGCGTGCCGCCCGGACTGACCGCCACGGTCGTGCGCCCCGATCACGTCTCGCTCGAGCTGCGGGGACCGGCGCAGGTCCCCCGCTGAGGCGGAAGGAGGGCGTCTCAAGTTCAGCAAGGATCCTGCGTTCGAGCAGAAGCTCGCGGACATCGTCGGGCTCTACCTCGACCCGCCTGAGAAGACCCTGGTGCTCTGCGTGGACGAGAAGTCGCAGATCCAGGCGTTGAACCGAACGCAGCCGATCCTCCCTCTCAGGCCGGGCTTGCCGGCGCGCATGACGCACGACTACAAGCGACACGGTACGACGAGCCTCTTCGCCGCCCTCGAGGTGGCGAGCGGCAAGGTTCTCGGGCGCTGCTTCCCGCGCCACACGCACGCGGAGTTCATCGACTTCCTGAACGCCGTGCAGCGGCAGTACCGGAAGCGGGAGATTCATCTGGTCTGCGACAACTACGGCACGCACAAGCATCCTGCCGTGCGAGCTTGGTTTGCCGCTCACCCGCGGGTGCAGGTGCACTTCACGCCAACCAGCGCATCATGGCTGAACCTGATCGAGCGCTGGTTCGCCCTGATCACGACGCAGGCGATTCGCCGGGGCAGCTTCGACAGCGTCCGTGCCTTGGAGCGTGCCATCAACCGGTACCTCGCCGAATGGAACGAGAACGCGCGGCCCTTCCGGTGGACGAGGTCGGCGCGGCAGATCAAGCGCGACATCCGTCGTGTTCTATCGACTTACGAGACGGCACACTAGCTGGGCCGGAGGCGTCCTTCCGGCGTCCGACCTTGCGGCGTCGGCCGGGAGCCCAGGATCGAGAGCAGCTGCTCCTGACCGAGCGTTTCCTCGCGCAGGAGGGCGGCGGCCAACTGGTCCAGCTTGCTTCTGTTGGTGGTCAGGAGGCTCCGGACGGCCTCGTGACGGCGTGACAGCAGCTCCCTGAGATCGCGGTCGATGAGCGCCGCGGTCGCTTCGCTGTAGTCCCGCGCCTGGGAGAGCTGATAGCCCAGGAACGGTTGCTCCTCGTCGGCGGCGAACGCCAGCGGACCGAGGCTGCCCATACCCCAGCGTGTCACCATGCGCCTGACCAGGCGGGTTGCCTGGACGAGGTCGCTCTCGGCGCCCGTCGTCACGTCGCCGAAGCAGATCTCCTCCGACACGCGACCGCTCAGCATCACGTCCAGGCGGGCCAGGAGGAAGGAGCGGCTGTAGTTGAAGCGATCCTCGCCCGGCAGCTGCTCCGTGACTCCCAGCGCCCGCCCCCGCGGGATGATGGTCACCTTGTGCACGGGGTCGGCCTCGGGCGTGAGCCAGGCAACCAGGGCGTGGCCCGACTCGTGATAGGCGACGACCTCGCGCGCGTGCGGGTCCAGCAGGCCCGGCCGAGCGCCACCGAGCACGATCTTGTCCAGGGCCTCCTCGAAGTCGGCCATGGTCACCTGGTCGTGGTCGTGGCCGGCGGCATCCAGCGCCGCCTCGTTGCACAGGTTCGCGAGGTCCGCACCGGACATGCCGGTAGTGGAACGCGCCAGGACCGCCAGGTCGACGTCCGGCCCGAGACGGAGGTTCCGCGAGTGGATCCGCAGCACGCCCTCTCGCGCGGCCCGATCGGGGGGGGCCACGACGACCTGCCGGTCGAAGCGTCCCGGCCTCAGCATGGCCGGGTCGAGCACGTCGGGCCGGTTGGTGGCCGCCAGGATGATGACCTCGTGGTGTTCGTCGAAGCCGTCCATCTCCACCAGCAGCTGGTTGAGCGTCTGCTCCCGCTCGTCGTTCACCGCGCCCAGACCGGCGCCGCGCCGGCGGCCCACGGCGTCCAACTCGTCGATGAAGACGATGGCGGGCGCGGTCGCCTTGGCCTGCACGAAGAGATCGCGCACGCGGCTCGCCCCCACGCCCACGAACATCTCGACGAACTCCGACGCGCTGATGCTGTAGAAGGGCACGCCCGCCTCGCCCGCCCCCGCCCGGGCCAGCAGCGTCTTGCCGGTGCCCGGCGGCCCGACCAGAAGGACGCCCCTGGGAATCCGCGCCCCGATGTCGTGGTACTTCTTGGGATGACGCAGGAAGTCGACGATCTCCTGCAGGTCGGCCTTGGCCTCATCGGCCCCCGCCACGTCCGCGAAGGTGACGGGGGAAGCGTCGGCCTTGAACCGGCGGGCTCTGGTCCGGCCGAAACCCAGGATGCCGCCCTGCTGCCGCTGAGCCTGCCGGGCCATCCAGACGAAGTAGCCGACCAGGAGCAGCATCGGACCCCAATCCACGAGGAGCGTCACGAACCAGGGACTGGACGGCTCCGCCACCTTCACCAGCACGCCGTGGGCTTCGAGGAGCGCGACCAGGGTCGGGTCCCCGACGACGGCTGGGAACAGGGTCTTGAAGCGCGAGTAGCGGGTCTGCTGGGGCGGGGCCGGGGACGGGGCGAGTGCGTGCGCGGCCGACGGGGAGGGTGACGGGGCGGCCCCGGCCGACGCCGAGGGTGAAGGCGCCGCGGTCGCGGCCGGCGGCGGCGGCCAGAGAACCGGCGACGCGAAGGTGCCGGTGATTCCGGCCCCGCGGATCTGGACTTCCTGGACGTTGCCCGCCTTCACTTGAGCTGTGAAGGCGGAATACGGCAGCGCTACCTCGGGCTGTGCCCTCGGGAAGAGCGTGACCAGGTTCCAGATCAGCAGTCCCAGCAGGATCAGCCACATCAGGCCTGGGGTGGGTCGTCTCTGCCGAGCCGCGGGCTTGTCGGGGACGGGAGGTTTGGTGGCCATCGATCACCTCGCTCTATTCTCTCGATGCGGTTGCCGCAGTCTCGACGCCAATCTCCGCCTCGGCGCTAATCTCCGCCAAGGCAGCCCCCTAAGACAAGCCTCCCCGACCGATCGCCGCGCGGCCGCTCACCCGGATCGGCGGACCTCCCCGCCCGCCCCGATCGCCGGCTGCAGCCCGTACGCCCGCTGGCGTCGGGCCCACCACCGGTCGATGCGCGGGCCCACCACGATCGCGACCGGCGCCAGCAGCCATCCGGCCACGAGGTCGACGAAGTAGTGGTGCCGCAGGTAGATGGTCGAGCTCCAGAGCCCGAGCACGAAGGGCAGCAGGACCCAGAACCAGAGGCGCGCGTAGCGCCAGGCGAAGACGAGCGCCACCAGCGAGGCCGCCGTGTGCAGCGACGGGAAGGCCGCGCGGCTGTCGACCGGCAGCAGCGAGAACGCCTCGGCCGAGAGCTTGGAGAAGCCGACCGGATAGCCGCGCAGGTTCTTGGTGAACTCGGCCGCCAGCACCAGACGGGGCGGCGCCGCGGGGAAGATCACGTAGAGGGCATAGCCGAGGTAGAAGCAGGCGATGACACCGACGGTCGTGGCCCGGAACTCGCTCCAGCGGCGGCGCAGCAGCAGGACCAGGCTGGTCGAGGGGGCGATCCAGAAGAAGCTCATGTAGAAGAACTGCATGAGCTCGGTGCGCGCCGGGGTGATCAGCCGCTGCGCCCAGACACAGGGCTGCACCCCGAAGATCGCCTGGTCGAGCGCGATCAGATGGCGGTGCACGTCGTGCGGGTTCACGAAGCCGATCGTGTCGTGCAGGTTCGTGTAGATCAGCAGGCAGGCGAGCAGCGGCACCGTCTCGCGCAGGCCCCGCACCACGCGCGAGCGCGGCCGGAGGCACACCGCGGAGGCGAGGGCCGCGAGCAGCACGAACACGACGCCGATACGGACGACCCCGCCCGGGTACCGCGCGCCCAGGACGCCGGCCTCGCGGGCATAGACGTAGGCCGCGATCGTGAGCCAGGTGGTGGGCAGCAGGAAGGCGAGGGCGACCGCCTCCTCGACGCGCAGCCGGAAGAGCATCCTCTTCATCGGGTGGGCGCTTCGCTCACAGGACCAGGGTCTCGCGGTGCTCGCCGAACACCTCGCGCAGCCGGCCCGCGATCTCGCCCACCGTGGCCCAGGCCAGCACCGCGTCCACGATTGCCGGCACCAGGTTCTCGCCCGAGCGGGCGCGGCTCACGAGCGCGTCGAGCGAGGCCCGCCACGCGCCCACCTCGCGCCGCGCGCGCAAGGCGCGCACCCGCTCCACCTGGGCGCACTCGAGCGCGGGGTCGATCCGCAGGATGTCGCCGGGAGGGGGCTCGTCCTGTTCCTGGAACCGGTTGACGCCCACGATCACGCGCTCGCCCGCCTCCACCTGGCGCTGGTGGCGGAAGGCCGAGTCCTGGATGGCGCGTTGCACGTCGCCGCGCTCGATGGCCTGCCGGGCTCCCCCGCGCACCTCGATCTCGTCGATCAGTCGCAGCGCCTCGCGTTCCAGGGCGTCGGTCGCGGCCTCGACGGCGTAGCTGCCCCCCAGGGGATCGACGGTCTCCGTCACGCCGGACTCGTGGGCCACGATCTGCTGGGTGCGGAGGGCGAGCCGCGCGGAGGCCTCGGTCGGCAGGGCCAGGGCCTCGTCGCGGCCGTTCGTGTGCAGGCTCTGGCACCCGCCGAGCACCGCCGCCAGCGCCTGCAGCGCGACCCGCACCACGTTGTTGTCCGGCTGCTGCGCGGTCAGGGTCACTCCCCCGGTCTGCACGTGGAAGCGGCACTGCTGCGCCTTGGGGTTCGTGACGCCGAAGCGCTCCTTCATGATCCGCGCCCACAGCCGCCGCGCGCAGCGGAACTTCGCGACCTCCTCGAGGAAGTCGGAGTGGCAGGCGAAGAAGAAGGAGAGCCGCTCTCCGAACCGGTCGGGGTCGAGGCCGGCGGACTTGGCGGCCCTCACGTACTCGATGGCGTTGGCGAAGGTGAAGGCGATCTCCTGGGGCGCCGTCGCCCCGGCCTCGCGGATGTGGTAGCCCGAGATCGAGATCGTGTTCCACTTGGGGACGCGCTCCGCGCAGTAGCCGAAGAGGTCGGTCACCAGACGGAGCGACGGAGCGGGCGGGTAGATCCAGGTGCCGCGCGCCACGTACTCCTTCAGGATGTCGTTCTGCACCGTGCCCGCCAGGGACCCTTCCGGGATCCCGCGCCGCCGGGCGACGGCGATGTAGAGGGCGAGCAGGATGGCGGCGGTGGCGTTGATGGTCATCGAGGTCGATACGCAGTCGAGCGGGATCCGGTCGAACAGGAGCTCCATGTCCTCCAGGCTGTCGATCGCGACTCCGACCTTGCCCACCTCGCCCAGGGCGTGGGGGTCGTCCGAGTCGTAGCCGATCTGGGTCGGCAGGTCGAAGGCCACCGACAGCCCGGTCGTGCCCTGCTCGAGCAGGTAGCGATAGCGGCGGTTGCTCTCGGCGGCGGTGCCGAACCCCGCGTACTGCCGCATGGTCCAGAGCCGGCCGCGGTAGCCGGTGGCGTGGAGCCCGCGCGTGAAGGGGTACTCGCCGGGACCGGAGGCCTCTTCCGCGCCGGGTCCATACACCCGCTCGCGCACGAGGTCGGAGGCGGTCCGGAAGACGCGTTCGGCGCTCGACGACTTCGTCATGGGATGCTCACCTGGAGACGGCGGGGGCGTCCGCTTGACACCCTTCCGCGTCGGTTGTCATGATCCTCGGGACGGAGAGGTCGTTGTCGATGGAGCAAGCAGCCGGGGCGGACGTCAGCCGACTGGTGGAGGATCTGGGGGCCACGCTGCGCCGCGTGCTCTCCGAGTCCGCCCAGATCGCGCACTGCCTGAACCGCATCCGGGCCGAGGGCTACGAGATCTCCGTCGCGCTCGAGGCCACGATCGGTTTCACCCGCGCCGAGCGGAAGGACGGGACGGCTGCGACCTTCGACGTCCGGATCGAGCGTGCCGAGCCGGCGCCGCTCAAGATGACCCCCCTGGACCGCAAGTTCCTGCGCTCGCTCAAGATCACGGTCGAGGACGAGGAGTAGCGGCGAGCGCAGCTGCGCTCCGCCGCAGCCGACGGCCCCTCGCTCCATCTCCGGTGGCGGGTTGAAGCGCAGCTGCGCTCCGCCGCAGCTGCGCTTCTTCACGCGAGCTCTCGCTCCGCTCAAGCTCGCGGGTTGATCGCCGCGCGGCCGGCGAAGCGGGCTGCCCCGCCGAGCTCCTCTTCGATCCGCATCAGCTGGTTGTACTTGACCATGCGGTCCGTGCGCGAGGCCGATCCGCTCTTGATCATCCCGCAGTTCGTCGCGACCGCCAGGTCGGCGATGGTCGAGTCCTCGGTCTCGCCGGAGCGGTGGCTGACCATGCAGGTATAGCCGGCGCGGCCGGCGAGCGCCATCGCGTCGAGCGTCTCGCTGAGCGTTCCGATCTGGTTCACCTTGATCAGGATCGAGTTGCCGATCCCCTTCTCGATGCCCTCGGCCAGGATCTTCGGGTTGGTGACGAAGATGTCGTCCCCCACCAGCTGCACCTTCTTGCCCAGGGCCTTGGTGAGGTCCGCCCAGCCCGCCCAGTCCTTCTCGCCGAGCCCGTCCTCGATCGAGACCAGCGGGTAGACCTTCACCCACTTCTCGTACATCGCGATCAGCTGGTCGGAGGTCTTGATGCCGGCACCGGACTTCTTGAGCACGTACTTGCTCTTGCCCTCGTGGAACTCGGAGGCCGCGACGTCGAAGGCGAGCGAGATCTGGCCGCCGGTCTTGTACCCGGCCGCGGTGATCGCCTCCAGGATGGTCTCGATCCCCTCCTCGTTCGACTTCACGTTGGGGGCGAAGCCACCCTCGTCCCCGACCGAGGTGGAGTAACCCTTCTTCTTGAGCGCCGCCTTGAGAGCGTGGAAGACCTCTGCCCCGGCGCGCAGCGCCTCGGCGAAGGAGCGCAGGCCGTGCGGCACGATCATGAACTCCTGGAAGTCGACCTTGTTGTCGGCGTGGGCGCCGCCGTTCAGGATGTTCATGAAGGGTACGGGCAGGGTTCTCGCGTTGACGCCGCCGATGTAGCGGTAGAGCGGCACGCCGGTCGCGTCGGCCGCGGCCTTGGCCGTGGCCAGGGAGACCGCCAGGATCGCGTTGGCCCCGAGCCGCTTCTTGAACTCGGTGCCGTCGAGCTCGATCATCAGCCCGTCGATCACGGCCTGGTCGAGCGCGTCCTCGCCGATCACGGCCTTCGACAGCACGTCGTTGACGGCGGCGACCGCTTTCTGAACGCCCTTGCCGAGGAAGCGCTTCTTGTCGCCGTCGCGCAGCTCCACCGCCTCGCGCTCCCCGGTCGAGGCCCCCGAGGGAACGGCGGCGCGCCCCAGGACGCCGCTCTCGAGCACGACGTCGGCCTCCACGGTCGGGTTACCCCGGCTGTCCAGAATCTCGCGCGCAAAGACAGAATCGATCGTTGTCATCAATGGATCCCTCAAACTAGTCGGACGGACAATGGCAGCACGAATCGGGGTTCCGCTCCACCGCTAGCGGAACCTCTGGTCGACGAGGCACTCCTCGCCCGGCGTCACCACCACGACGCCCCCTTCGGAGACCGAGTGCCGCCGGCGGTCCTCCACGGGGTCGTAGCCGATCACGGCGCCGCGTGGGATCTCCACCCCGCGGTCGATGATCGCGCGGCGGATGCGGCTGTGGCGGTTCACGACCGCCTCCGGCAGCAGGATCGAGTCCTCCACGTCGCAGTAGGAGTGGATCCGCACGTCGGGGCAGAGCACCGAGCGACGCACCTCGCCCCCGGACACGATGCAGCCCATCGAGACGATCGACTGGGTGGCGACCCCGCGGCGCCCGCCCTCGTCGAACACGAACTTCGCCGGTGGGAGCTGAGGCTGGTAGGTCCTGAGTGGCCACTCGGGATCGTACAGGTTGAAGACCGGGTCCACCTGGACGAGGTCCATCGAGGACTCGTAGTAGGCGTCGATCGTGCCGACGTCGCGCCAGTACTGCGACTCCTTCTTGTTCTCGTCCCAGAACAGGTAGGCGAAGACCCGCTCGCGGGCCGCGACCAGGGCCGGGATGATGTCGCGCCCGAAGTCGTGGGTCGAGTCCGCCTCGGCGTCGCGGCGCAGCTCACGCCCCAGCACGTCGACGTCGAAGATGTAGACGCCCATCGAGCCCAGGCAGGCGCCGGGGCTCCAGGGCACGGCCTGGGGAGCGACCGGCTTCTCCTGGAAGCCCGTGACCCGACCCTCGGCGTCGACCTCGAGGACGCCGAAGCGGCGTGACTCCGCGAGCGGGACCTCGATCGCCGCCACGGTCAGCCGCGCGCCGCGCGCGATGTGGACGTCCAGCATCTTCCCGTAGTCCATCTTGTAGATGTGGTCGCCCGAGAGGACGATCACCCAGCGCGAGCGCTCCCGTTCGACCGCGAATAGGTTCTGCCAGACGGCGTCGGCGGTGCCGAGATACCAGTGCTCCCCCATGCGCTTCTGCGGCGGCAGGATCTCGATGAACTCGCCCAGCTCGCGGTTGACGACGTTCCAGCCCCTGCGAATGTGGCTGTTGAGGCTCTGGGCCTTGTACTGGGTGGCGATGAAGATCTTGCGCAGACCCGAGTTGATGCAGTTGGAGAGGGAGAAGTCGACGATCCGATAGGGGCCGCCGAACGGGACCGCCGGCTTGGCGCGCTCTCGCGTGAGCGGATAGAGCCGCTCTCCCGCGCCGCCCGCGAGCAGGACGGCGGTGACGTCGCGGAGCAGCAGGACGTTCACGAGCCCTCCCCGGGGTCAGCCACGGGACCGCAGGACGGCGCGGGCGGGCGCCCCGTCGCCCCCGGTGATGCGCAAGGGCAGGCAGGCCATCTCGTACTCCCCCGGCTCGACCTCCGACAGGTCGAGACCCTCGAGCACGATCACACCGGCCCCGAGCAGGGCCCGATGCGCCGGAAAATCGACGGAGCCGAAGCGGTCGACCGACAGGTAGTCGATACCGACCAGCTTGATCCCCGCCTGCACGAGGTAGTGGGCGGCGTCTTCCATCAGGTACACGTGATCTCGATGGTATCCCGGTTTCAGGAGCTGGCCCGACATGCGCGTCTTCAGGAGCACCCGCAGGTCGTCGCGCAGGTCGAGCGCCTCCAGGTCGGCCCGGGCCACCGCCTCGCGGGAAGGCAGCTGCGCGACCCGCGCCTTGCCGAGCAGCATCTCGAGCGGGAGCTCGTCGACGCCGGCGCCGCCCGGGATGAAGTGGCTGGGCGCGTCGACGTGCGTGCCCGTGTGGGTCGAGAGCGCCAGACGCGACAGCTCGAAGGGGGACTCGCCCAATCGCCGCACCGATTCGATCTCGAAGGGAGGGTCGCCGGGGTAGACGCTCATGCCGGCGGCGAGCGGCACCGTGATGTCGTGGATCCGCGCCATTTCTTGACTCGCCTTATAGCACACGGCTTGCGCGACCGCATCGAACGCTCGGACGCCTCGAGCGATGTGGAAGAAGCGGGCTGAACGAAGGGGAGGAGAGGCTGTTGACACCCGGGGAGACCGCTGATACGGTCGACTCTACCTACGGGTGTTCGTCTCTTCGGGAGGGTAGTGCGTGAAGTCCTGCCGCCGATTCCGGTGGGTGGTCGTCACTTCCGCGATGCTGGCCCCGGCCGTGCCCGCTGCCGCAGAAGACGGAGGGGTGGTCGGCTGGGTCGAGAGCACCCGCGGCGTGCCGCTGGCTGGGGCCGTGATCTCGGTCTTCGGCAAGACCATCCACGGCAACCGCGTGACGCTGTCGGACTCGCAGGGGCAGTTCGTGTTGCCCGCTCTGCCACCGGGTGCGTACACGCTGCGCGCCGTGAGCACGGGGCATCAGCCCTCCGCCGCACGACACATCACCGTGCTGCCGGACCGGGACGCCCTCTTCACCCTCAGCCTCGCGCCGATCGGGGAGAGGCCGGGACGCGAGAGCGCGGACGAGCGGCAGAGCGAGCGGGAGTCGGCGCTGCGCGAGTGGCTCTGGCTGATGCGCCACAAGCGTCGCTCGGTGCTGGAGACGGCCTCCCACGAGGGCGAAGCCTGGGCCGGGCTGGGCAGAAGACCGGCTCCCACGGCCGGATCCCTCGGCGACGCTCCCCTCCTCAACGGAAGCTTCGAGCTCGCGGCCAGCTCGGACGCCGCCGCGCTCGCGGCCGACAGCCTCGGGGCCCTGCGCCTCACGGGACGGCTGGCGGACGGCGTGCGGTGGAGTCTGGGCGGCCTGGTGGCCGAGAACGAAGGGCGCGCCTGGCGCATGGCGGCCCAGTTCGTGATCGAGCCCGGGGGCGGCCACGAGATCGAGGCCGGGGCCGGCTACGGGGCGGGCGACACCCGCACCCTGTTCGCGAACGGCGAGCTGCAACCGGACCGCACGACGGGAGCCGTCTTCGCGAAGGATCGCTGGCATGTCACCGACCGGCTGACGGCGACGGCGGGCGGCCGCTACACCTACGTGGGGTTCCTCTCCGACTCGCACCACGCGGACGCGATCGTCCAGATCGAGCTCGAAGGCTCGCCCGGAACGGTCCTGCGCGGGTCGGTGATCGCGCGCTCGCTCATGCCGGGAGGCGACCTGCTGACGCTGTCGACCGTGGCGGCGTCGCCCGCGATCACCTGGGCTCGCCTGGACGGAGGGCTGCGGACCGCGCGCACGCTACGCTACGAGGTCGGTGTCGACCACACGAGCGGCCCGCTGCACGTGGGCGCGCAGGTGTTCGAGGAGGATACGAGCGACGTCCTGCTCACGACCTTCGACGGCAGCGTGCCGAGCGTCCGCAACAACGGCGAGGCGGGCGCCAGGGGATTCGGCATCACCCTGGGCCGGCAGTTCGGCTCGGTGGTGAACGGCTCGGTGACCTACAGCTTCGGGCGGATGCGGCGCCGGGGCCCGTTCCTCGCGGCGACGCCGGCGACGGCCTTCGATTCGGCGGCCTTCCACGATGTCGTGGCCCGCCTCGAGACCGTGATCGACTGGACCGACACGCGGCTCGCCGCCGTCTACCGGTTCGACACCACGGCTGACGAGGGCTGGGGATCGGTCAACAGCCCCAAGGCGACCGCCTCGCGCTTCGACGTGCAGCTGACCCAGGGCCTGCCCTTCCTGCAGCCGCTGACGCGCGCGGACTGGGAGCTGCTGGTGGCGGTGCGCAACATGTTCTACGAGGCGTCACAGGCCGCGTTCCTGGACGAGCTGGCCGTTCAGGAGCCGCCGACACGGGTTGTCGGAGGAATCTCGGTCCGGTTCTGAGAGACGGGCGTGGTCGCAGGGACTGACGCCACGGGCACAGGCGACACGGATCCTCCGAAGAGTACCCGCCCACACCATCCAAGGAGTTGCTTCGCGCTCCGGCGTGGTGGATTCAAGTTCGCACAGCTCGCGGAATCCTCCTGGCTCGCAATGAGTTACGAGGATTCGGTTCAGCGAGGACCCGGCACGTCCCTTGCTTATGATTCGTCGGGGATTTGTGTCGTCATGCCTGGGGGCTGCTGAGCCGACATGCACCGCCGCGCCAAGAACGCACTCGTCGTCGTGGCGGGACTCGTCCTGGCCGTGCTCGGCATCTACAACATCGTCCTGAAGGCGACCTGGACGGTGATGGACGACGGGGTCCTCTGGAAGTCGTCTCCTCAGGGACTGGTGGCCGCCCGCGTCGCGCCCGGAGGCGCGGGCGCGCGGGCGGGCATCCAGGTCGACGACGTCCTGGTCGCGATCGACGGCGACGAGGTGCTGAGCCCGGGCCGCCTCGAGCAGGTCCTCGCCGGTCACCGCTCGGGTGATCACCTGACCTACTCGCTGCTCCGGCTGCGGGAGCGGCGCGCGCTCGACCTGCGGATCCAGCCGGCGCCGCAGGGCAACGTGAGCGCCTTCTACTACCTCTCGTTGGTCGGCTTCTTCAGCCTGGTGATCGGCACCGTGGTCACGCTGCGCCGTCCGGCCGACCGCACCGCCCTGCACTTCTACGCCGTCTGCGTGCTCTTCTTCCTGGCCTACTCGACCTCCTTCACGGGCCGGCTCGACTTCGTCGACTGGGTCTTCGTCTGGACCGACCACCTGGCGGTGCTGTTCCTGCCCGTCGTGTACCTGCACTTCTGCCTGAGCTTCCCCGAGCCGCGGCTCCGGGCGCAGCGCTCCTGGATCGTGCCCGCGCTCTACATGCCGGCCCTGGTCGTGACCGGCGCGAGCGTCATGAGCCACGTCCTGGCCGCCTTCGGCGGCGAGACGCGGGCCGTGTGGAAGATCATCGAGGCGGTGGACCGGTTGAAGCCGCTCTACTTCGGTCTCGGCTTCGCGCTCTCCTTCGTCGTGCTCTCCCGCTCCTACCAGCGCACCCGCAGTCTGGTCGCGCGGAGGCAGGTGAAGTGGCTGCTCTGGGGCACCGCCACGGGCGCCTTCCCCTTCCTCGCCTTCTATGCGGTGCCCTTCGCTCTGCGCGCGGGGCGCGAACCGGCGCTCGCGCTACAGCTGCTGGGCTACGGACCGCTCGCGGTCATCCCGCTCTCGCTCGCCTATGCGGTGGTGAAGCACCGACTGATGGACGTGGAGCTGCTCTTCCGCCGGGGCATCGGCTACGCGCTGGCTCTCGCGGTGATCCTCGGCTTCTCGCTGCTGACGGCAGGTGTCACGGACAAGCTCTGGGAGGAGCCGCACGCGACGGCGATCGCCCTCCTGAGCGCCCTCGTGGTGGTGCTGCTCTTCACGCCGGTCAAGGCGCGCATCCAGGAGGCGCTGGACCGACTCTCCTACCAGGAGCGCTACTCCTCGCGCAGGGCCCTGGTGCGGCTCTCGGAGGACCTGAACGCCGACCTCGACCTCGAGCGCACCTGTGAGAGGCTGCTCGAGGGGATCGGCGCCGCCCTCGGCCTGCGCGAGATGGTGATCTTCCTGCCGGGCGAGGACGGCGCGATGAGACCGTTCCGCGCCCGCGGCGTGCCGCGCGTCGGCGCGAGCCCGCGTCTGGAGGCCGGCCCGCTCATGGAGCGGCTCTCGGCCGGTCAGGCCGTCGACGTCGAGTCAGCCCCGGACGAGTACCCGCAGCTCGCCAGCTACGGGCTCGCCTGGCTCTTCCCCTGCCGGGTGAAGGGCGAGGTGATCGCTCTCCTGGGCGTGGGGCGCAAGGAGGGGCTCGATCCGCTCGACAGCGAGGAGGTCGACGTCCTCAAGACGCTCGCCGCCCAAGCCGCCTCGGCGATCCTGAACGGACGGCTTTTCCACAGCCTGAGCGAGAAGGCCGACGAGCTGCGCGGGCTCAAGGAATACAACGAGAGCATCCTCGAGAGCCTCGACTCCGGCATCGTGGTGCTCGACCTGGACGGGCGGGTGGTCCGCTGGAACCGGGCCATGGAGGCCCTCGAGGGGCGGGAGCGCTCGGGGGTGCTCGGCTGCGCGATCGAGGCCGTCTTCCCGGAGCCCTTCCTGGACGCCCTCCGCGGCTCGCTGGTGCTCGCCGACGACGAGGAGATCGCCCACATCTACAAGCTGCACCTGCCCGCCTCGGACGGTCGCAGCCACATGGTGAACGTCTCGGTGGCCCCCTTCCAGTCCGCCCCGGGAGAGCGGGTCGGCACCATCCTGATCATCGACGACGTCACGGCACGCGTCAGGCTCGAGGAGCAGCTCCAGCACGCGGAGAAGATGGCCTCGGTGGGTCTGCTCGCCGCAGGCGTCGCCCACGAGGTCAACACCCCGCTCGCCGGCATCACCTCCTACACGCAGCTCCTGCGTGGGCAGCTCGAGGAGGCCGACCCGCGCCAGCAGGTGCTGGAGAAGATCGAGAAGCAGAGCTTCCGGGCCGCCAAGATCGTCAACGGGCTGCTGAACTTCTCGCGCTCGGGCGGCTCCGAGTCGGAGCGGGTCGACCTCAACAAGACGCTCCAGGACGTGCTCTCGCTCCTCGAGCACCAGCTCGACGGCTCGAAGATCCGCGTGCGCAGGGAGCTGGCGCAGCAGCTGCCCCCGATCCGCGGCAACGCCAGCCGGATCCAGCAGGTCTTCTTCAACCTGGTGCTGAACGCACGCGACGCGATGCCCCGCGGCGGCTGGCTGACGCTCGTCACCTCCGCCGAGAACGACACGGTGGCGGTCGAGCTGCGGGACACCGGCCACGGCATCCGCCGCGAGCACATCCGCAGGATCTACGATCCGTTCTTCACGACCAAGGGCATCGGCAAGGGCACCGGTCTCGGCCTGAGCGTCTCGTACGGCATCGTGCAGGAGCACGGTGGCGCGATCTTCGTCGACAGCGCGCCGGGCCAGGGCACGACCTTCCGGGTGACGTTCCCCGCCTTCGTCCAGTCCCAGGCAGCACGGCAACAGGGGTGAGATGAGCCAGGAGTCGATCCTCGTCGTGGACGACGAGGAGGTGATGCGTGACGTCCTGGGCCAGGTGCTCGGCAAGGCCGGCTACGACGTCACCTTCGCCGAGAACGGTGCCCGCGGCGTCGAGCTCGCGCGCACGGGATCCTACGCGGCGGCGATCGTCGACGTGATGCTGCCGGAGATGGGCGGCCTCCAGGTCCTGGAGGAGCTCAAGCGGATCGATCCCGAGATGGTGGTGCTGATGATCACCGCCTACGCGTCGATGGAGATGGCGATCGACGCGATCAAGAAGGGGGCCTTCTACTTCGTCCCCAAGCCCTTCGACAACCAGCAGCTTCTGCACATCCTGGCGAACGGCCTCACCAAGCGGCGGCTGGAGGACGAGAACCGCGAGCTGCGCACGGCGCTGCGGGACCAGGGCCGCTTCATGGAGCTGGTGGGCAAGGCCCCCAAGATGCTCCAGGTGTTCCAGCTGGTGGCGCAGGTGGCCCCCTCGCGCTCGACCATCCTGGTGGTCGGTGAGAGCGGCACCGGCAAGGAGCTGGTAGCGAAGGCGATCCACCAGAACTCGACCCGCCGCGACCGGCCCTTCATCGTGGTCAACTCGGGCTCGCTGCCCCACGAGCTTCTGGAGTCGAACCTCTTCGGGCACGTGAAGGGCGCCTTCACGGGGGCGGTCTACGCCAAGAAGGGTCTCTTCGAGCTGGCGGACAAGGGCACGCTCTTCTTCGACGAGATCGGCAGCATCCCGATCGAGACCCAGTCCAAGCTCCTGCGCGTGATGCAGGAACGGGAGTTCATGCGCCTGGGAGGCGTCGAGACGCTGAAGGTCGACGTGCGCGTGGTAGCGGCCACCAACGTGGACCTGCGCCGGGCGGTCGACGAGGGCCGCTTCCGCGAGGACCTCTACTACCGCCTCAACGTGATCGCGATCCAGCTGCCGCCGCTGCGCCAGCGCAAGGAGGACATCCCGGCGCTCGTGCAGCACTTCGTCGAGAAGTACGCGCACGAGAACGGCAAGCGTGTCGACGGCGTCTCCCCCGACGTGCTCCAGCTGCTGATGGACTACGACTGGCCCGGCAACGTCCGCGAGCTCGAGAACGTGGTCGAGCGGGGGGTGGTCCTGGCGAGCTCCGAGCTGATCGGCCCGGACCTGGTCCCGGACCACGTGCGCACCAGCCCCAGCTTCCACATCCCCCCGGTGGCCGTGCCGCCCGAGGGGATCAACCTGCGCGAGGTGATCGCGAGCTTCGAGAAGCGGCTGATCGAGTCGACCCTCGAGTCGACGAACGGCGTCCAGAAGGACGCGGCGCGTCTGCTCGGGCTCAAGCCCACGACGCTCAACGAGATGATCAAGCGGCACAGCATCCTCCTGCCGCGCGACCGCGAGCGGCGCATGGTCCTGCGAGAGGACAACTGAGCCGGCGAGGACCTCGCGCGCGCACCCTCTCCGCGGAGCGCGAGAGTGGAGCGCGCGCGACGGCGGCCCGGCTCTATTTTTGGGCGCATCCTTGACATCCGGAGCGGGGGCTGCTAGGTTTGCCGCGTTAACTGGTGGTAGCTAGGGACTTATCGCCTCTCCGCCACACGATAAATGGCTTTTCAAGGGTCTCTCGCCGAGCTTCACCTCCCCGACATCATCCAGCTGGTGAGCGTCAGCGGGAAGACGGGTGTGTTTCATCTGGTCGACGGCCAGCAGCACGGGGAGATCTGGCTCTCGGACGGCAAGATCGTGCACGCCGAGGTCGAGGATCTCGCGGGCGAAGAGGCCGTCTACGCCCTCGCGATCTGGCGCACCGGGGAGTTCAAGTTCGACCCCGGCGCAGGACCGCCGCGCCAGACGATCCAGAAGAGCAACACCAACCTGTTGATGGAGGCGGCGCGCCGGCTCGACGAGTGGCGCGTGCTGTCCCGGAAGATCCCCTCCGTCGAGCTGGTTCCCGAGTTCATCGTGCTCGAGAACCGCGAGGGTCAGATCAACCTCAACACGATGGAGTGGCTGCTGCTCTCGAAGATCGACGGCCAGCGCACGGTTCGGCAGATCGCGACCACGGCGGGGATGGGTGTCTTCGACGCGGCGAAGCTCCTCTACGGTCTCGTGGCCGCGAACCTGATCCGGCTCAAGGAACCCGGCGGGGCCGTCGTCTCGGGGCAGACGCCCCGGCCCGGCACCCGGTCCCAGGCCCCGAGCTCCGGGTCCGCCCGGCCCTCCTCGGCGCCACCGTCGCGGCCGCCCTCCGCGCCCGTCTCCGGCACGGCGGCTCCGCTGCTGGTGCGACTCGGACAGCTCCGTGACGAGTGCATCGCCGTGCTCGGTCCGGTGGGCGAGAGCGTCGTCCAGAAGCACTACCTGCGCGCGCGCACCGAGATCGAGCGCGGCGGGGGCCAAGCGGCGATCGACGAGGCGCTCCAGCAGATCGCGCGTGCCGCCGGCATCCTCAAGGGCAGCGCCGCGGCCGAGGCCGTGATGCGGCTCGTCCGCGGCTGAGCGTCCTCGACCAGCCGGACGGAGCTAGCGCGTGATGCCGACCTGGCTCAGCATCCAGGCGACCTCGAGGGCCCGGTCGCGCAGCGCGTCGTAGCGGCCGCTCGCACCGCCGTGACCGGCCGGCTGCATCTTGGTCCGGAGCAGCAGGGGTCGTGAGTCGGTCTTGAGCGTGCGGAGCCGGGCCACGTACTTGGCGGGCTCCCAGTACATGACCTGGCTGTCGTTGTAGCTCGTGGTCACCAGCATCGCCGGGTAGGGCTTCCTGGCCAGGTTGTCGTAGGGGCTGTAGGACAGCATGTAGTCGAAGGCGGGCCTCTCCTCCGGATTCCCCCACTCGAGATACTCGCCGACCGTGAGCGGCAGGCTGGCGTCCATCATCGTGCTCATGACGTCCACGAAGGGCACCGCCGCGTGCACCGCGCGAAAGAGCTCCGGCCGTTCGTTGACGACAGCGCCCATCAGCAGCCCTCCGGCGCTGGCTCCCTCGATCAGCAGCCGGTCGGCCGAGGTCCAGCCCCCGGCGATCAGGAACTCGGCACAGTCGATGAAGTCGAAGAAGCTGTTCTTCTTCTTCATCAGCATCCCGTCGTCATGCCAAGGCTCGCCCAGCTCGTTGCCCCCGCGCACGTGCGCGATGGCGTACGCGACTCCCCGGTCGAGGAGACTCAACCGCCGGCTGTCGAAGGTCGCCGACAGGCCGATCCCGTAGGAGCCGTAGCCGTAGAGCCAGAGCGGCGCCTTGCCGTCGCGCACGAAGCCCCTGGGGTACACGATGCTGATCGGCACCCTCGCGCCGTCGCGGGCCCGGGCCCAGAGCCGCTCCGAGAGGTAGCGGTCCGGCTGGTAGCCGCCGAGCACCTCCTCGCGCTTGAGCAGCGTCGAGCCCCCTTCCACCAGGTCGTAGTCGTAGACGCTCGGCGGCGTCGTCAGGCTCTGGTAGCTGTAGCGGAGCTTCGTCGACTCGAACTCGGGCGTGCCCGCGAGGAAGGCGCTGTAGACGGGCTCCGGGAAGGGGACCTCGCGCCAGCTGCCGTCCCCGAATCCCATCGCCCGGATGCGGTTCTGGCCCGCCTGCTTCTCCTGCACGACCAGGAAGCCGCGGAACAGCTCCACGTCCTCGAGCAGAACGTCCTCGCGATGATCGAGGAGCGGCCGCCAGGCGGCGGGCGAAGGGTCGGCGAGCGGCGCCGTGACCAGGCGGAAGTTCTTCGCGTCGGCGTTGGTGCGGAGGTAGAGGAGCCCCTCGCGGTGCTCGACCTCGTACTTGTGGCCCCTCACGCGCGGCAGCACGCGGCGCGGCGGCGCCGCCGGCGTCGCGGCCGCGATCAGCCAGTTGTCCCAGGTGTCCGTCGAGCGAGCCCCCAGCACCACGAAGGCCCTGTCCTTCGTGCGTCCCACGCCGAGTGAGAAGAGCTCGTCTCTCTCCTGGTAGACCTGCTCCGGGCGCCCTCCCAGCCGCAGCCGCCAGAACGTGTCCGAGCGCTTGGTGAGCGGGTCCTCGGTGACGTAGAAGACGGTGCTCGCGTCCCGGCTCCAGGCGACGCTCGTGACGCGTTCCGCAAGGGGCCCCTGGATGGTGCGGGTGGTGAGGTCCTTGGCAAAGAGCCGGTACTGACGGAAGCCCGTGTCGTCGGTCGAGAAGAGAAGCCCTCCGCCGTCGTCGCTCACCTCAAACTCGCCGATGGCCAGGAAGGCTCGACCCGCCGCCATGGCGTTCTGATCGAGGAGCACCTCCTCCTCCGCGTCGGAGCGCAGGGTCCCGTCGGGACCTGCGCGCTTGCGGCAGTGGATCGGGTACTGCAGGCCCTCCACGGTCCGGCGGAAGTAGTAGAAGCGACCGACCCGGGTGGGGACGTCGAGGTCCGTCTGCTTGATCCGGCCCAGCATCTCCGCGTACAGCGCGTCACGGAAGGGAGCGATCTCGGCGGTCATCGCCGCCGTGTAGGCGTTCTCCTCCTCAAGGTACCGGACCACCTGGGGCGAGTCCCTCTCTCTCAGCCAGTAGTAGGGATCGACGAACGCCTGCCCGTGCCAGACCTGGGTATGCTCCTTCCGGGGAGCGACCGGCGGCGCGGGTGCGGGCGAGCCCATCGGGAGCAGGCCTCCTCTCACCCTCGAGCGCGGACATCGCGCTCTGCGGGGCGATCACGACCATTGTGCTCCGAAGTCCGGTCTCAATGGACCGCGCGAGGCCCTCGTGTCTGCAGGTGCGGGAGCGGGGCGACCCGTCCCCCGTATCCATCTTTGGGCCAGATACTTACGGCGACGAGTGGCTGACGGCCAGGTTGGGGAGGGCGAGGGCCCCCTCAGGGGCCAGCAGGGCGAAAGCCGCCAAGGCGGCGAGCGCATCCCCATCCCTCCAGCGGGTCAAGCGCCCGGCGGCCCGCCTGCGCCCTCGCCTCGGCTCCTCCTTAGGCATCGAATGCCCCAGAGCACACGAGCGACCCCGTACCCCGCCGTCAGCCGCGGTCTCTCTCCCCGGCCGCCGCGGCGATCAGCGCGCGCCAGCGGCCGAGCACGACCTCCCAGCGGTACTCGGCGTCCAGGTAGCGACGCCCGTTCGCGCCGAGCGCCGCGCGCAGCCCACGATCGCGCACCAGCAGGTCCGTCGCCTCGGCGTACTCCTCTGCGTCCGCGTAGAAGAGCCCTGCGTTCGACCGCAGGCAGTGCTCGCGCAGGACCGCCGAGCGCTCGTTGACCAGGCCGGGCGTGCCGAGCGCGAAGCCCTCCAGCAGCACTATCGAGAGGCTCTCGTAAGGGCTCGGGCACACGAGCGCCTCCGCACCTGCCATCGCCGCGGCCTTGTCCGATTCGGAGAGGAAGCCGAGGTAGCGGACGCCCGGCTGCTCCGGCAGCGGCATCGCGAGCTTCCCGATCAGGACCAGCTCGGCCGGGTCCGCCTTCCCGCGCCGGTAGCGCTCGTGGAAGGCGAGCATCTCCGCGCAGCCCTTGCCCGCATCGATGCGTCCTGCGTAGAGCACGTACGGGTGCTCGAGGGAGTGACGGGCGCGGAAGCCCGCCAGGTCGGGGAGGACGGGCGTCTCGATGCCCATCCCCACCTGGAGGCCGGGGCGGGCGCCCAGCGTGAAGCGCGAGCGCACGAGCGCCTCCTCGGCGGGGGTCAGGAAGCCGAACGCCCGAGGCGCCGCGAAGACCTCACCGTAGATCCCGAACCGCAACGGCGGCTCGTCGTGGGTCGTCGGCACGAGCGCCGCCCGCTCGGGGGCCGCTTCGAGCCCCCAGTAGGTCGGGTAGTAGAGGTAGGTGAAGAAGACGACCGCGTCGAAGTCGTCGCGCCGTTCGCGCAGGGCCTCCACCAGCCGCGGGACCACAGGGCCCTGGCGGCGCAGGAACTCCAGCTCCTCCTCGCGCGTCCTCTCGCGCGGGTAGAGCGGCTCGGCGAACGCGTTGAAACGATCGAGGTCCCGCACCTCCTCGACACGGAAGCGCAGCACCTCGACACCCGCCAGCCGCTCGGCTCCCTCGGGCATCTCGTTCCGCCAGGTGACGTAGTCCTTGGCGCAGCTCGTGAAAACGGTGATCCGACGTTCGGGAGCCAGGCGCTCGGCGACGGCGCGGGCGAGAGACTCCGAGCCGCCGGTGACGCCCTCGCCGTACCGTTGGACGACGAAGGCGACCCCGCCGCTCTTCACAGGGACTCCAGGTAGCTTCTGAGCGCGCCCTCGACCGCCTCCGGCGCGAAGGCCGCGAGCCTGCGGTCCTGGACCGCCAGCACCGAGGCGCGCAGCGCCTCGTCGCTCGCCAGCCGATACGCCAGCTCCGCCGTCTCGGCCAGCCGCTTCTCGCTCGTCTGCACCCCGGCTTCCCCGAGCGTGAACGGCACGGCGGCCGCGGCGTAGGCGAGCACCGGCACCCGCATCAGCATCGCCTCGACGAGAGGCACCCCGAAGCCTTCGTGCTCGCTCATCGAGACGAAGACCCGGGCGGTCGCGTAGCAGGCGAGCAGCTCCTGGTGCGTGACATGGCCGGTGAGAACGACCTCCGCCGGGGTCAGCCCCTCCTCGTAGGCGAACGCCCGCAGGGCGTCGGTGTAGCCCCGCCGACGCGGCAGCTTGCCGACCAGCAGCAGCCGCAGGTCGGGTGCCAGGTAACGCTTCCAATAGCTCGCGAGCCGGACGAGGTCGTCCGGACGCTTGTTGGGGGCGAGCCGGCCCACGAAGAGGAGATTGGTGAGCCCGTCCGAGAGCAGCCGCGTCAGCACCGGGGCGGGCGGCTCGCGGTAGCGCGCGAAATCGAGGTAGATCGGCAGCACGCCCGTCCGCCGAACGCCGAGCGCCTCGAGCTCCCGGCGGTTGAACTCGCTGTCGGCGAGGCCCAGGTCGGCGGCCGAGGCGAGCGAGGCCAGCTCCTCCCGGCCGATCCGGCAAATCCGCACCATCTCGTCGTCCCAGCCGGCGAAGCACTCGGGCGGCGTGATGTTGTGGTGCAGCAGCACGCGGCGGCAGCGTTCCTCCCGGAAGGCCGCCGAGAGGGGAGAGGGCAGGGCGAAGTGCAGGATCACGATGTCGTCCGCGCCCCCAGGGCGCCATTCCGAGAAGCGCCGGCCGTCGCCCTCGAGGTCGCGGTCCAGCTCGAGCGCATAGACGTCGGCCGGGTGGCCCCAGGAGCGGAAGGCATCGCGCATCAGGCGCGCCGAGTCGCCGATCGCGTCCCCGCGGTGGAGCGCGGGGACCCACTGGTCGATCCTCATGCGGGCGACGGGGCCGAGGTCGCCACCGCCGGCGGGGGCTCGTCGAGCACCGGCCCTAGACGTTCGCGCAGCAGCGCGCCGAAGTCGGTCGCCCGGATCTCGGCGATCGCGGTCTTCTGGCTCGCCAGGACGGCCCGCCGCAGCTCGCCTCCGTGCGTGACGCGGTCCAGGATCTCCGCCACCAGCTCCGGGCTCTTGTCCTGGAGCAGCAGCCCGCCGCCGTGCAGCGTCTCGCGCACGGCGCCCGCCTCGTAGGCGATCACCGGCAGGGCGAAGTGCATCGCCTCCTGCAGCGGCACGCAGAAGCCCTCGTGCTCGGAGAGACACAGGAAGACGTCCGCCAGACGGTAGTACCCGTAGAGCTCCTCGTCGTCGACCTGGCCGGTGAAGACGACCTCGTCGACGCGCAGCTCGCGGACCATCTCCTGCAGCCGGTCGAAGTAGCGGTCGAAACCTCGGTGATCGCCCACCAGCAGCAGGCGGCTGCGCGGCTGGAACCACTTCTGGAAGACCGCGAAGGCCCGCACCAGGTCGTCGATCTTCTTGTTCGGGATGATGCGGCCCACGAAGAGCACGTTGACACGGCCGTCGTCGTAGAGGCGGCGCACGACCGGCGAGGGGGGCCGCTCGTAGAGCGAGAGATCCAGGACGATCGGCAGGACGCCCGTGCGCGCGAAGCCCGCCTCGGCGAGCTCCCGCCGGTTGAACTCGCTGTCGCCGAGCGCGAGCTCCGCGCGCGGGGCGAACGCTTGAAGCTCGCGCCGCCCATGATGGCAGAGACCGGCCAGGTGCGGGTGGAAGCCCAGGAAGAACGGGGCCGGCGTGATGTTGTGGTAGACGACCGCCAGCCGGTCGGGCGCCGCGTGGATGAGCCGCCCCGCCGCGCTGCCGATCGAGAAGTGGAAGAGGCACACCGTCTCGGGCGAGGAGACCGTCCGGTACTCCCAGAGCGGACGCGCCAGGTGGGCGACGCGCGGGTGCACCATCTCGGCGAAGATGTCGGACTGGTGGCCGGCCGCTCGCAGCTGGCGCTGGATGGCCAGCGCCTCGTTGCCGATCGCGTCGCCGTACGAGAGCGCCGCCAGCAGCTGGTGGACCGAGCTCATCGCCGCCTCGTCCTCATTCCCGTCCCTGGGCCGCCTGGTCGCGGTAGACGACCATCCCCTCGAGCGTCTTCTCGCGCCGCTCCAGCGCCTCCAGCCGCCCCCCGAGCTCGAGATTGCGGTTGTGCAGCTCCTGGGCCTCGAGCTTGAGCCGGGTGAGCTCGAGCACCAGGTTGTGGAGCAGGTGGACGTAGAAGCGGTTGAGGTCCGACTGCCGCGACAGGGCCGCGATCATCGGGTTCGGGTTCCAGAAGAGCTTCTGCACCGGGCGCAGCAGGCGGCGCGCGCCCTCGAGCGCGCGGCCCACCAGGCCCCGGCTCGAGCGGTAGATGGTCTCGGTCTCGAACGAGAAGTTCCACTGCCCATCGCGCGCGCGGAACTCGTCGAGCAGGTCGGCGCGCAGGTCCCGCCCGGTCAGGACGCCCTCGAGCGGATGCTCGGCGATGAAGCGCAGCTCCTCGTCCGTATAGAGCCCCTCCTTCCGCTCGGCGATCCGCCTGTAGACGTCCGCCAGTAGCTGCTGGACGTCGACGCCCTCGGCCTTCACCTCGAAGCTCATCGTCGACCTCGGCTCACCGCAGGCGGGGCACGGGCGCCCCGGAGGCGGTGTAGACGATCACGACCACCGCGATCGCCCACAGGGCGACCGCCGCCAGCAGCGGCCGGTCGGTGAGCAGAAGGTCGCTCGGGTTGCCGCCCTGCTCCTTGCGGTGGACGAGGTAAAGATAGCGGAAGATGCCGTAGATCACGAAGGGGATCGTGAGCGACAGACGGTCGGTCCGGTACTTCTCGATCGTCTCGGGCGCGAGCGTATAGAAGGCGTAGGCAGTCAGACAGGAGGCGGTCGCGACCGAGATCATCTGGTCGAGCAGGTACGGGCTGTACTCGGCCAGGATCCGCCGATGAGAGGCGGCGTCGCCGAGGCTCACCAGCTCGTGGCGCCGCTTGGCGAGCGCCAGGAAGAGGGCGAGCAGCACCGTGCAGACCAGCAGCCAGTCGCTGAAGACGACGGCGATCGCGAGCGCGCCCGCCACGGCCCTCAGCACGAAGCCGACGGCGATCGCGAGCACGTCGAGGATCACCACGTGCTTGAGGGCGAACGAGTAGGCGACGCTGAGCGCGAGATAGCCGGCGGCGGCGAGCGCGAAACGACCGCCGAGCGCGAGGCTCGCCGCGAGCGCCAGCAACGTGAGCGTCAGGAAGGCCGCGCGTGCGAGTGAGACCGGGAGCGAGCCGGAGGCGAGCGGCCGGAGGCGCTTGAGCGGATGGAGCCGGTCCTGCTCGAGGTCCACCAGGTCGTTCAACAGGTAGGTCGCGCCCGACAGCGCGCAGAAGATCAGGAGCGCCCCGACCGCGCGCAGCAGCGCGTCTTCTTCGAACAGGTGCTTGGAGAAGGCCAGCGCGGCGAGCACCACCAGGTTCTTCGTCCACTGGTGGGGCCGGACCGAGAGGAGGAGGGCGCGCGCGAGGCTCATCGGGCGGCTGCCGGGTCCCCCGGGCACGCGGGCGGGCGCCTTTGGCCCGCCCGCCGAGGGAGCGGTCGACTAGGCGAAGCTGCGGACGGCGTCGTTCTCCGAGTCGTAGGTCTCGAAGACGGTGAGCAACTTCGTGATTGAAAGCAGGTCCTGGATCTTCTTGGTCAGATTCAGCAGCTTCAGCTTGCCGCCCTTGCGACTGACCGTCGTGTAGGTGCGCACGATCTCGCCGAGGCCGGCCGAGTCGACGTAGGGTACGTCGGCCAGGTTCAGCAGGATCTTCGTCTTCCCCGAGTCGGAGAGCCGGGTGACGGCCTCGCGGAGGGCGTCGTCACCCTCACCGATCAGAATCTTCCCGTGAAGGTCCAGGATGATGACGTCACCAACCTGACGCTCGACGATCTTCATGGCGGCTATCTCCCTGCAGATAAGGCCTTACGTACGAGGAAGCTACGCTACCACGCGCCCCTCGGACAAGTCAATCATGGGACGGCTCTCACGGGGGACCGGCGACGGCACGCGCGGGCGCCGAGCCGTGAAACGGACCCGGCACCCTCGCGTCCGGTTGAAACCTGTTCTACTCGGTCTCGCGGCGCAGCTTCTTCCGGCTGCGCTTACGGGCCAGGGCCTGCTTGGCACGACGCTTGTCCCCGGGCTTCAGATAGAAGCTGTGCTTCTTGATGTCCTTGATGATGTCTTCCTGCTGGACCTTGCGCTTGAAGCGCCGGAGGGCGTTCTCGATCGATTCGCCTTCCTGAACCTTGATCTCAGCCAAGTCTCGTCAACACCCCCTGACCGCCTCTCGGATTCCCTCACGCGAGGGTTCGGGCTTTGGCACGAAGTTTCGATGCTAGGATAGCGCCCCGGGCCTGTCAAGCGATCTCCCACAAAGGCAAGGATTTAATGCCTGAAAGCCTCCTCCCCGGCACGCTCTTCGTGGTGGCGACGCCGCTCGGCAACCTGGAAGACGTGACCCTGCGCGCGATCCGCACGCTGCGGGAGGTCGACCTGGTCGCCTGCGAGGACACGCGGCGGACGGCGACGCTGCTGCGTGCGCACGGGATCACGACGCCGACCACCTCCTTCTTCGAGCACAACGAGCGCTGGAAGGGCGAGAGGATCCTCGAGGCCCTGCGCGAGGGACGCAGGGTGGCGCTCGTCTCCGACGCCGGGACGCCCGGGATCTCCGATCCCGGCTTCCGCCTGGTTCGCGACGCCCGCGACGCCGGGCTGCCCGTTCTTCCCGTGCCGGGACCGAGCGCGGCGGTCGCGGCACTGTCGGTCTCGGGTCTGCCGAGCGACCGCTTCCTGTTCGTGGGCTTCCTGCCCTCCCGAGCGGGCGCGCGCCGTCGGGCCATCGAGGAGATCGCTCCGGAGCGGGCGACCCTGGTCGTCTACGAGTCCCCGCTGCGCGTCGTCGACACTCTCGCGAGCATGGTCGAGCTGCTGGGCGACCGCCAGGCGTTCCTCTGCCGCGAGGCGACCAAGCTGCACGAGGAGTACCTGCGCGCGTCCCTGTCCGTGCTCGCCGCCCGCCTGGCGGACCGCGGCGCCGTCAAAGGCGAGATCGTGTTGGTGGTTGCCGGCCGGGCGGAGGCCGCGCCCCGGTCGGGAGAGGATCCGCTCGCCCTCTACCGCGCCCTGGCGGCCCAGGGCCGGCCGCGCCGGGAGGCGGTCAAGGAGGTGGCCCGGCAGCTGGGCCTGCCCGCGCGCGAAGTCTACCGCCGAGTGCAGGAGGACGAAGACCGCGGCCCTTAGCCGCGGGGCGGGAGAGCCGCGATCGCCCCCGCGATCAGCGCAAGGACCGGCCCAGCCAGCGGGCGAGCCCGGCGAGACCGGCCCCCACCAGGCCCCCGCTCGAGACGTCGGCGAACCAGCCCGGCTGGTGCTCGAAGGAAGCGAACGCCTGCTCGACCTCGCGACGGGCGCGCTCCATCTCCAGTGGCAGCGCGGGATCCACGGGCTTGCCGGTCTTGTCCGCCGCCTGCAGCTCCTCGATCAGGCGCTTGGTCTGCCCGACGTCGAGCATCGAGAGGGGCGAGCCGCAGTGCGTGCAGGCCGAGCCTCGGGCGAGGTCGATCGGGGCCCCGCAGTTCGAGCAGTTGA
Source organism: uncultured Acidobacteriota bacterium (assembly GCA_963732935.1). Taxonomy (GTDB): domain Bacteria; phylum Acidobacteriota; class Vicinamibacteria; order Fen-336; family Fen-336; genus DATBSL01. The sequence goes on from CAVTBK010000002.1 coordinate 223,462, forward strand.
CCATCTGCACGTTGCGCCGCAGCTCCTCGATCTGCTTGGGGGACAGCACGCGGATGAAGCTCTTCTCGCGCAGGAAGTCGAAGAAGCTGGTGAGGCGGCCGTGGCCGCTCGGGCAGCGCCAGTACTGGAAGGGCGTGTTGCGCTGGCGGTCGTGCGCTAGCCGGAGCGCGACGCCGCAGCGCGGACAGGTGGGCGCGCTCGGGAACGACCGCCTCTGCTTGGCCCCCTGGTCCCCGATCAGCCGGAACAGCCTGAGCGTCGAGGCCGGCGAGAGCTGCAGGCTCTCGCCGTGGTCGAACCAGATGGTCTGGCAGTCGAGGCACATGTCGAGCGCGACCGACCGACCCAGATGAGCCTCGAAGGTCTGGGCCGACATGGCGGCCCCACAGCCCGGGCAATCCATGGCGGCCATCCTACCTCCGGCGCCCCCGCTCGCGAACCCCGGCCCGGACCGGCGGCGCGGGCCCGGGCGGCCCCTAGTGAATTTCTTTGAACGCAGAAGGGCCGCGGTGCGTCTTAGCTACATGAATGGCTCGGAAAGGATGCCTGCTCTCATGCGCAAAGGATTGATCGCGGCCGGGGTGCTGGTGGTCGCCGGGGGCGTCACCGCGGTGCTGCACAGCAAGTCCAGCGTCAACGACAACGGCTTCAAGACGGTGGCGGTCGAGCGCGGGTCGGTCGCCGAGAAGGCGCTCGCCATCGGCGCCATCCGACCCAAACGCGAGATCGCCGTCAAGAGCAAGATCTCCGGGATCGTGAAGACCTCGTTCCGGGAGATCGGGGACAAGGTGCGGCCGGGGGATCCGCTCTTCGAGATCCTGCCCGATCCGACCCCGATGGAGCTCACCGAGGCCCGGCGCGAGGTCGAGATCGCCAAGAACGTCTTCGACCAGGCCCAGAAGAAGCACGAGCGCTCGCGTGCACTGCGCGACCAGGGCATCCTCGCCACCCAGGAGTGGGATCAGGCCGAGAAGGACAGCCAGGACGCCCGGATCCGGCTCGAGCTGGCACAGGAGAGGCTCGCCCTGATCGAGAAGGGGCGCGTGAAGGGCTCCCGCCCGGGCGACCGCCTCGCGGTCGAGTCCGTGATCCGCGCCCCCATCGCCGGCACGGTCCTGGAGCTGCTGGTCAACGAAGGCGATCCGGTGGTTCCGCTCACCTCGTACCAGGCGGGGACCGCCCTCACGAATCTCGCCGACATGAACGACCTCGTGTTCAAGGGCACGGTCGACGAGATCGACGTGGGCAAGCTCCGCGAGGGGATGCCCGCCCACATCAAGATCGGTGCCCTGCCCGAGGCCAAGGTCGAGGGGAAGATCTACAAGATCTCGCCCAAGTCCAAGACCGCCGAGGGCGCGACCCTCTTCGACGTCGAGATCGAGCTGCTGCCCGCCAAGGACGTGGTCCTGCGCGCCGGCTACTCGGCGAACGCCGAGATCGCGGTGCGCGAGAAGCAGAACGTGCTGCTGGTGCCGGAGCGGCTGGTCAGCTTCGCCGACGGCAAGGCGAGCGTCGAGCTGCCCGGTCCGACCGAGAAGGATGAGCCGGTCAAGAAGACGATCAAGACCGGGCTCTCGGACGGCATCAACGTCGAGGTGGCCGAGGGTCTGCACGACAAGGACCTGGTCGTGGAGCGGCCGCCCAAGAAGATCGAGTAGCCGCCACCACCGGGACGAGGGCACCGTGACCTACTTTTCCTTCCTGAGACAGATGCTGCAGGACATCCGCCAGCAGAAGCTGCGGACCCTGCTGACCCTGTTCGGGATCACCTGGGGCACCGTCTCGGTGGCGCTGCTGGTGTCGTTCGGCGAGGGCCTGCAGCGGCGGATCCAGAAGAACCAGAAGGGGCTCGGGGAAAGCATCGTGATCGCCTGGCCCGCGCGCACCTCGCTGCCCTGGGAGGGGCTCGGCAAGGGCCGTCCCATCCGGGTGACCGAGGACGACCTGGAGGTACTCCGCCGCGAGATCCCCGAGGCCCGCTTCGCGGGCGAGTACGCGCGGGGGGAGAGCCGCTTCCGCCACGAGCGCGTCCGCCTCGCTCCCGGCATGTCCGCCACCAACCCCGTGTTTGCGGCCATGCGCAACCTGATCCCGGCGAGCGGAGGACGCTACGTGAACGACCTGGACGTCGACCGGAGGCGGCGCGTGGTGTTCCTGGGCGACAAGCTCAAGCAGGACCTCTTCGGCGAGGCCGAGGCGGTGGGCAAGACCGTCATGATCGACAACGTGCCGTTCCTGGTCGTGGGCGTCATGGAGAAGAAGGCCCAGGACTCGAGCTACAGCGGCCGCGACCAGGACAAGGCCTTCATCCCCGATACCACGTTCAAGGGCCTGTTCGGCCAGCGCCAGGTGAACAACTTCATCTTCCAGGCCAAGAGCCCCTCCCTGGTGCCGTCCGTGACCCGCAAGGTCTACGAGGTCCTGGCCCGGCGGCTCAAGTTCGATCCGCTGGACAAGGAGGCCATCGGCATGTGGGACACCACCGAGGGAGAGAAGTTCCTCTCGATCTTCTTCCTCACCTTCCGGAGCTTCCTGGGCGTGATCGGCTCCTTCACGCTGATGGTGGGCGGCCTCGGGGTCTCGAACATCATGTACGTGGTGGTCGAGGAGCGGACCCGCGAGATCGGGGTGAAGCTCGCGGTCGGCGCCAAGCCCCGCTACATCCAGACCCAGTTCCTGCTGGAGACCCTCACCCTCACCGCGGTCGGGGGCGCGCTCGGCTTCCTGGTGACGCTCGTGATCCTGCTCGGCTTCCCCTACCTCGGTCTCGACAAGTACATCGGCACGCCCGAGGCCTCGCCGCTCGTCGTCCTCAGCACGGCCGCGCTGCTGGGCCTGATCGGCCTGGTGGCCGGCTATTTCCCCGCCCGCCGGGCCTCGCTGCTGGACCCGGTGGTGGCGCTCAAGCTCTCATGAGACTCGCGGCTGCCGAGCTCACCCTGGTCTGGCGGCTCTTCCGCGCCGACCTCGATCACCAGAGGAAACGGATCGCGCTCACGGTCCTCGCCATCGCCTGGGGCACCCTCTCGATCGTGATCCTGCTCTCCTTCGGGGAGGGCCTGAAGCGATCCTTCAACAAGGGCGCCCGCGGGATGGGCGAGGGCGTCGCGGTCGTGTGGCCGGGATCGACGACGCGGGCGTACCTGGGGCTGCCCTCGGGCCGTGCCATCCCGATCAAGGAGGAGGACCCGGACCTCCTGCGCGCGCGGATCCCGGAGATCGTCTCGCTGTCGGTCGAGTACGCGAAGTACACGTCCGTCAGCGTGGGCACCAAGACCCTCAACGTGCGCGTACGCGGGGTCGAGCCCGAGTTCGGCGAGCTGCGCAACGTCCGTCCCCAGGCGGGCGGTCGCTTTCTGGACCCGCTCGACATGGCGGAGAAGCGGCGCGTGGTCTTCCTGGGCGAAGGGCTGGCGCAGGATCTCTTCGGCAGCGAGGACGTGGTGGGCAGGACCGTGCAGATCAACCAGTCGTCCTTCCTGGTGATCGGGGTGGCCCAGAAGAAGATCCAGATGGGGATGTACGACGGACCCGACAAGAACCAGGCCTCGATCCCGGCCCCCACCTTCCGCTCGGCCTGGACGGACGCGCGGGTCTCCGACCTCGTCTACCGACCCGTGAGCCCGGAGCTGGGGGACACGGCCAAGGCGCAGGTCTACCGGGTGATGGGGGCGAAGTACCACTTCGACCCCGAGGACACGCGCGCGCTGGGGATCTGGGACACGCGCGAGATGCAGCGCATCAACGACAACGTGGCCTTCGGGATCCAGATCTTCCTGGGCATCATCGGCGGGCTCACCCTGATGGTGGGCGGCATGGGCGTCGCCAACATCATGTACGCGGTGGTGAAGGAGAGGACGCGCGAGATCGGGGTGAAGATGGCGCTGGGAGCGAAGCAGCGCCAGGTGATGCTGCCCTTCGTGCTGGAGGCCCTGCTCATGACCGTGCTGGGCGGGATCCTGGGCACGGCGGTCTCGCTGGGCCTGATCGCTCTCATCGCCGCGCTCCCGTTGAAGGGAGAGGCCTTCGAGTTCATAGGCCGTCCCACCTTCTCGCCGGCAATCGCCGCCGCCACCGCCGCCATCCTGGGCGCGATCGGCAGCCTGGCCGGATTCTTCCCCGCCAGGCGCGCCGCCACGGTCAACCCCGCGGTCTCGCTGAGGTACGAGTGATGATGATCGAGATGCAGGGCATCCGTAAGGTCTACGCCACCGGGCGGGTCGAGGTGGAGGCGCTCAAAGGCGTCGACCTCGAGATCGACCGCAATGAGTTCGTGGCGATCGTGGGCCCCTCCGGCTCCGGCAAGTCGACGCTCATGAACCTGCTCGGCTGCCTCGACACGCCCTCCGCGGGCGTCTACCGGCTCTCGGGCGAGACCGTGGGCGGACTCGACCGCAACCGCCTGGCCGAGATCCGCAACCGCCACATCGGCTTCGTCTTCCAGAACTTCAACCTGCTCCCGTACGCGACGGCCCTCGAGAACGTGGAGCTGCCGCTGCTCTTCGGCGGCGTGCCCGCCCGGGAGCGGCGGGAGCGGGCGAAGGCGATGCTCGAGAAGGTGGATCTCGCTGACCGCATGGACCACAGGCCGACGGAGCTCTCCGGCGGCCAGATGCAGCGGGTGGCGGTGGCGCGCGCCCTGGTCAACCGTCCCACCATGATCCTGGCCGACGAGCCCACCGGGAACCTCGACACCGGCGCCGGCAAGGGCATCGTGGGGCTCTTCCAGGAGCTGCACGCCGGCGGCCAGACCGTGGTGATGATCACCCACGACCTCGCCCTCGCCCGCATCGCCTCGCGGGTCGTGCAGATCCGCGACGGCGAGATCGTCGAGGACCAGCGCGCCGCGGCCTGAGCGGCGGGCGAGTCCTCGGGCCTCCGGCTGCTACTGGAGCTTGGCCAGCACGAAGAGCACGGCGATCGCCGCCAGCGCCGCCAGCGCGATCTTGATCCAGCTCCAGGGCCGGCGGCCGGCGATCCGGCCGGTCACGCCGTTGACGACCACCTGGTAGGCCTGCCCGGTAGCTGTAGGCGAGCAGCCACAGCGGGGCGAGGATGTGCTTGAAGGTCTGGTCGGAGTAGTACGGCGTCGCACCGCCAGGTTGCGATAGGTGTCGCCGGGGACTTGCCGGGCGCACAGCGCCGCAGCGCCGGCGTCCATCTGCCGCCGGGACCGCTGCGCGGCCGCGACGAGGTCGATCTGGTAGCGCTCGACGATCCAGCCCGCGAGATAGCCGGGTCGTACGGCACCAGGCCGCCCTCGGGAACGGCTCGACGCGCGCGCAGCCGGCGCCGGCGTCGCACGCCGCGCGAGGCACAGACGAGATCGTCGTCGAAGAAGTGCGCAGAGCGAGCCTGCGGCCGGGCGTCCATCGGACCCGCGCACCTGCCGATTGCCGTGCCGACGTAGTAGTAGGTGCCGGCCTCGGCGGTCCAGCTCGCGCGTCTGCCTGTCGCATCGAAGGTCCAGTAGGGGAGGTAGACGCCCTTCACCGTGTCGGTGAGCGCCTTCGTGCCGAACGCCGTTCGGCGCGAACCACAGGCCGCCGGTACCAGCGCCGGATCAGCTCGCGCGCCTGCGACTCCGGGATCTTCAGCGGCAGCAGCGACTCCGGGCGGAAGGCGTCCTTGACCTCCTCGTAGGGCACGAGCCCGGCGAGCCGCAGAACTCGCAGCGCTGCCCGACCTTGCCGGCGTCGAAGACCGAGATCGCCTGGCAGCTCTGGCAGCTCACCGAGATCTTGCCCGCCTGCCAGCCGCGCGCGCGTCCGGGATCGCGCGCAGCGCCGCGACCAGGTCGTGCTCGACGATCACCGTGTCGGCGTCGCGCGTCTCGAGCGTGGCCGGCGACTCGGTGCCGCAGAACGGACAGACGAGCGCCTGCTTGGCGGGGTCCCAGTTCGCCTCCGCGCCGCAGGCCGGGACAGTGGAACTTCTCGCGAGCGGTGGCGACGCGCCGCATCCGGCGATGCCCGGCCCCGCGCCTGGGGCGTGTCGAGCTCGGGTCGCTCACGCCCGCGTCTACTGCTGAGGAACTCCGAGCGGGGCGCCCGGTGATGCGCCACTGGCGTACCGATCCGCTTGCCCTTGAGGTCGCCGGACTCGAGGCTGGCGACGACGTCGGTCTCGGTCACGCCGAGCGCCTTGGCGGCGTCGGCCGGACTCATCGTCTCGGGAATGCCCGCCGGCCCGCGGGGCGCTCGCCACGCCGCGGCGTCGCCTGCGGCGACGAGGCCGCCCGTCTGGTTGATCATCTGCTGGGCAATCGCGAACCCGACCGCCATCTCGGCGCCCACGCCCGCCGGTGCCGGCGCCGCCCTCTCCATGCCTTGGGCCATCTGGAACTTCACGAAGTCGTTGAGGTTGCCGACCGCGGCCATGCTGGAGCGCTTGTCGATCGCCTGCTCGACCTCCGCCGGCACCGAGACGTTCTCGAGGATGAAGCTCGGCATCTCGAGGCCGTACTTGGCGCCTGAGCACGGATTGATCAGCGGGCAGCAGCGCCTCGCCCAGCTCGCTGTAGCGGGTGGCGACGTCGAGCACGGGCACCTTGCTCGTCGCCAGGGCCTCGCTGAAGACGCTGACGATCCGCGACCGCATCGCGTCGGCGAACTCGTCCAGCCGGAAGTGGTCGTCGGTGCCCGCGACTTCCTTCAGGAAGAGCTTGGGCGTCCGACGACACGGAAATCGTAGGTGCCGAAGGCCCGCACGCGCACGATCCCGAAGTCCTGGTCCCGCATCATCACCGGGTTCGACGTGCCCCACTTGTTGCCGGTGAACAGGCGGGTGATGACGAAGTAGACGTCGGCCTTGAACGGCGACTCGAAGCCGTACTTCCAGCCCTTGAGCCGCGACAGGATCGGGAATGTTGTCGGTGGTCAGCGTGTGCTTGCCCGGGCCGAACTGGTCGCCGAACTGGCCCGAGATAGACGAACTGGACGAGTCTGCGACTCGCGCACGATGAGCTGCGCGCCGCGCTTGATTTCCTTGTCCTCGTCGGGAAACCGGAACGACAGCGTGTCGCGCGAGTCGTCGGTCCACTCGATGATCTCGATGCAACTGGCTCTTGATGAAGTCCATCAGTCCCATGGGCACCTCCGAGTCTGGGGATGATCGATTGTGTCACACCGGGGGCCTGGGGTCCGACTGCCCCAGCCGCTCCGCCCGGAGCCGGGGGGCCGTTCGACTTGGCGACCGCGGCAGAGCAGAATCACGCGGCCCTTTCTGATCGGGAGGTTCGCGAAAATGGCCGATCGTCTGCCCCCCCGTCCACTTGCCTTCCTGCCTGCTCTGCTCGCCGGCGCGCTGCTCGCCGCCGCGATGCTGCTCGTTCCCGGCGCCGGCTCGGCATCGGCCGAAAACAGGATCGAGTGGGTCGAGGTCGGCCTGGTCCTCGACGGTGCGGGACGCGCCACCGTCACCTACCAGGTGCGCTGGCGCGCCAGCCAGCCGATGCACGGCTTCTATTTCGAGGGCGAGGCGGCGACGCCTCGCTTCGAGGAGGCGACGGCCGAGCTGCCGGGACGCCGCCAGGTACCGCTCTCGATCACCCCGGCCGGCGAGCGGCGGTGGGACGTCGTGCTCGCGGACGGCGAGGCCTGGGGGCCGGGGGAAGCCACCTACACCTTCTCCTACCGGGCCGACCTCGCCGCGGCGGGACTCGTCGATCTCACGCGCAGTGCCGACGACGGCACGCCGCTCCTCGTGTTCAACTGGTCGCCCGTCCAGTGGGACCAGCCCCTCCGGCACCACACGCTGGTCGTGGTCTTCGAATCGGTGCCGGCGCCGCACGCAGGCGACCTCACCCTCGAGGAGGCGTCGGCGACCGGGCTGCGCACCGAACCCTGGGTCAACCGGCGCTACCTCATCAGCTACCGCGGCGTCTCGGACCCGCCGATCCTGTGGGTGCGCTTCCACCAGGAGAACGTCGGGGCGCGCGGCGACCACCGCGTGCAGCTCTACCTGCCCGCCGGCCGCTTTGCGCCCGTGGCGCAGGCGGGGGAAGCTCGACGAGCCGCCGAAGCCCTGGCGAGCGAGCGGGACCGGCGTGACGCGTACGCCCGGATGCGGCGGCGGCTGGTGACGCTCCTTCCGGTGCTGCTCGGCCTCACCGCGGTGAGTCTGGTGATCGCCGGCAGGAAGCTCCGCGGCCTGGCGCGCGCGACGGCAACGGCCCCCGACATCCTCTGGGAGCGTGACGACTGGGAGCCGCCGCGCCTGCGGGTCTCGAGCTTCCGCAAGCCCGGCAAGGTGGCGGAGCTCTCGCCCATCGAGGCCCTGGTCCTGCTCGGACTGCCGTTCCAGGTGATCCTGGCGATGGTGCTGGATCGACTCCGTGAGCGTGAACGGCTGCGCCGCGAGCTCCGCGAGGGCGTCCTGTGGCTGGCCCGCGACGGCGCGGAGCCCCCGGCGGGGGATCCCTACCCCGCCTTCGTCTGGAAGGCCCTCGGCACGGATCTCACGCCGGTCCCGAAGGACCTCGCCGAGAAGCTCGGCGAGCTGCTGGTGGGCACCGTGCAGCGCAAGGCCTGGGACGCCGACCTCGACGCGACCCGCGAGCACTACCGGGGCCTCTTCGCCCAGATGTTCCCGGACGTGGCCGCGGTCGAGGGAAGACGCATCCCTGCGGCGAGCGACCCGTCCGTCTACTATCCGTGGTGGGTCAGCTCCCATCACTCCTCCGGCCCCGGCATCTGGCACGCCGATCCGCAGGCGGCCTTCTCCGGCGGCGGAGGGGGCTTCGGCGGAGGAGGCGCCACGGCCAGCTTCGATGCGCCGCTGGCCGCGCTCGGGCCGGCGCCCTCGCACGCCTCGATGGCCGCCTTCGGCGCCGAGGACCTGGTCGCCGCGTACGAGCACTCGGCCTGCCACAGCGCCTGCCACTCGGCCTGTCACTCCGCCTGCCACTCGGCTTGCCATAGCGCCTGCCACTCCGCCTGCCATTCCGCCTGCCACTCCGCCTGCCATTCCGCCTGCGTCTCGGGAGGCTCGCATTGAACCCCCTCTGGCCGTCGCCCGCCGAGGCCACGACGCTGCGCTTCCTCCTGCCGATCTCGTCGCTGCGCCTGCGGGCCTTCGCCGCCGGCGCCTACTTCGTGCTCGGCCTCGCTCTGGTGTGCCTCCTGCCTCTCTGGATGACGCCCCTCGGCGTCGGCCTCGTCCTGTGCGGCCACATCCTGCTCTGGGTCCGGACCCAGACGACGGCCCCGGGCGGGGCGACCCCTGTGCACGAGGAGGTGTGGGCGCCGGTCGAGGACGACTGGCTGGCACGCGTCGAGGATCTCGAGAAGCGCGGCGCGCGTTGGGACACGACGCCCTGGGACATCTCGAACGGCATCGGCTGCCTCGCGCTGCTGGCGCTCCTGGGCGCTCTCGCCGCCGCGGCCTACCTGGCGGAGCCTTGGCTCGGGACGGACGGCGCCTGGCGCCTGGCCGCCGCCTCCCTGCTGCTGTTCCTTCCACTGTGGCTGAACGGCATGCGCACCACCTGGAACGCGAGCGAGCTGCGCAAGAAGGGCGAGGCCCTCGCCTTCGCTCGGGAGTATGCCGAGCGCCTCTCGAAAGGCGACTTCGACCTGGTGCCCACGCTGGCGCTCCGGGAAGGGCGGCGCGGCAAGTACCCGGTCGATGCGCGGTTGATGCTGCGCCCCGCGCACGAGGACGCGACCGGCTTCCTGGGCGTGCAGATCCAGGTCGCCCTCAACAACGTGCAGGGCACCGACTACCCGTACCTCTATGCGGTCGTCCTCGGCAAGGACGGCTTCCGCCTGCCCCAGGTGGAGCCGAGGTTGGAGGTGCAGGGGACCAAGCTCGTGTGCGAGCCCGGTGCCAGCGAGGGCGTGCGCTACCTGGTGGTGCGCCAGCACGCGGACAAGAAGGGCGGCTGGCACACCCAGCCCAACCAGATCCACACGATCGTGGCGGTGGCCCTCGAGCGCGCCCGAGCCGCCTGGCGCGAGAACGGCGGGAAGACAGCGTGAGACCGCCAGCGCCGCTCGCACCGGGGCGTCCGTTGGACGTGCGCGTCTCTCCGCGGCAGCCCCATCCGATCGACCTGCTCTGGGTGGACGAGCTCCTGGCGGGCGCACGCCCGCACCTCATGGTGCGGCCCGAGGACGAGCTGCTGATCCTGGTCCCGAACACGCCCATCAAGCTCAACCGGACCGCGGTCCGGATCCTGACGGCGATGATCGACGAACGGGCGTCGATCGCGGAGGTGCTGGCGCGCGAGGGCGACTCCGCGGAGCGACGCCTCGAGATCCACGCCTTCTTCAGCGACCTCGCCGCATGGCTCTCGGGCCGGCTGGGGGAAGGCCGGGGGCGGCGGGCGGTCGTCCATGAGCCTTTTTCCGCGGACTTCTGCCGCTATCCCGTGCTGTCGGAGGTCGCTCTCACCTATCGCTGCAACCTCCGCTGCTCCTTCTGCTACGCCGGCTGCGGAGCGGGCGGGGTTCCCCCAGGCTGGAGCGAACAGCGTGCGATGAGCGACGCGGAGGTCCGCCGCGTGCTCCGGGTGATCCGGGAGGAGGCGCGCTGCCCGAGCGTGAGCTTCACCGGCGGCGAGCCGACGCTGCACCCCGGACTGACGGGTCTGGTTCGCCACGCGAAGGGGCTCGGCCTGCGGGTGAACCTGATCTCGAATGGCCAGAGGCTCGACGGACGCCTGACCGGAGAGCTGCGTGACGCCGGCCTCGACTCGGCGCAGCTCTCGCTCGAGGGGGCGGTCCCCGCCACGCACGACGATTCCGTGGGCAGGGCCGGCGCCTTCTCCCGCCTCTGGGATGCGGTCGACCGCCTGCGCGCGTCCGGGATCCGCGTCCACACCAACACGACGCTCAGCCGGCGCAACTTCGCCGAGATCGAGGCGATCGTCGACCTGGTGGCCGCCCACGGGCTCGACCGGCTGACCATGAACCTGGTCATCCCCTGCGGCAGCGCGAGCGATCGGACGCTCGCGATCCGCTACTCCGAGGCGGGCCCACTGGTGCTGAGGGCCCGGGACAGAGCCGCGGCGCGCGGCCTCGAGCTCGTCTGGTACTCTCCGCTGCCGCTCTGCCTCTTCAACACGGTCGCACACGGCCTCGGCAACCGTGGCTGCGCCGCCGCCGACGGCCTCCTGCACGTGAGCCCCGCAGGTGACGTGCTGCCCTGTTCGAGCTTCGGTTGCGAGGAGACGCTCGGCAACCTGCTCCGCCAGCCGTTCCGGGAAATCTGGGACTCCCGCGCGGCCAGGTTCTTCCGCGCCAAGGAGATGATGCCGGCCGCCTGCGAGGGATGCCCCGAGGCGGCGTTCTGCCAAGGAGCCTGCGTCCTCTACTGGCGCGAGATGGGCACGGCCGAGCTGGGTCGGACCGCCGATGAACGACCGGCCCTGCCGGCCGGGTTCCGGCCGGCGGCGTCCTGAGGAAGCACGGCGCGGCCGCGCTCTGGTATAGGCTATGCGGGTGCCATCCAGCCTAGGTCGTTTGATCGCCGCGGCAGCCCTGCCCGTTCTGGCCACCGCCAGCGCTGGCGCACAGCAGCGCTTTCAGGAGACGGTCGTCGTGACCGGCACCGCGGAGCCGACGCCGCTCTCGGAGCTCGGGCGCTCGCTCGACGTCGTCACCCGCGAACGGATCGCGGCGCTGCCGGTGCGCACGCTCGCCGAGGCGCTGCGGCTGGGCGGCGGGCTCGACGCGAGCGCGCGTGGCGAGGGCGGCGTGCAGATGGACTTCTCGCTGCGCGGCGCCGCCTTCGGCCAGACGCTGGTCCTCGTCGACGGAGTGCGCCTCAACGACGCGCAGACCGGTCACCACAACGGGGACATCCCGGTGCCGCTCGAGGAGGTCGAGCGGATCGAGGTGCTCGAGGGGCCCGGCTCCTCGCTCTATGGGGCCGACGCCTTCGGCGGCGTCATCCAGGTGATCACGCGCGACGGCGGCCCGCGTCTGTCGGGCCGGCTGGGAGGCGGCTCGTTCGGCTATGGGGAGGCCGCGATCCGGGGCGCTCTCACGCGAGGCGAGCGGAGCGCGACGCTCGCGCTCGGCATGCAGCGTTCGGACGGCTTCGAGGCGGACCGTGACTTCCGGGTCATCGAGGGCCGCGCCCGCGTCGCGGCGGGGCGCAACACCCACCTGACGCTCTCCCATCTCGACAAGGACTTCGGGGCTCTCGGCTTCTACGGCACCACGGCCGACGGCGCCCCCGCCCCGTCGCGCGAAACGACGCGGCAGAGCCTGGCCTCGGTCGACCACTCGTTCGCCCTCGGCGAGCGGCTCGCCGGCAGCCTGGTCGCGTTCGCGCGCGCCCACGAGGACCACTTCGTGTTCGACCGCCGCAACCCCGCGCTCTCGGACAACCGGCACCAGAGCCGTGCGCTCGGACTCGCCCTGCGGCTGCACCGCGCGCTGGGCGGCTTCGGTCGCGTCAGCGCCGGCGCGGAGACGGGCGCCGACTGGGTCCGCTCCACCACCCTCGGCGACCGCGGCTACGGTCGCGCCAGCCTCTTCGCGGAGACCGAGAGCCGCCTGGGCCGCCTGGTCGTGCGTCCCGGCCTGCGCTTCGACGCCTACGGCCGCTTCGGCTCGGCGCTCTCGCCCTCCCTGGCGGCGAGCGTCTCGCTCGGCCCGCGCCTGAGCTGGCGCGCCTCGGGCGGACGGGCCTTCCGGGTGCCGACCTTCACCGAGCTCTACTATCGCGACCCGAACCATCAGGCCTCCTCGGACCTGCGTCCCGAGAAGGCCTGGGGCGGCGACACGGGGCTCGACCTCGACCTGGGACGCGGCTTCGCCGCGAGCGTCACGCTGTTCGGCCGCTGGGAGAGCGACGTCATCGACTGGGTGCGCACGAGCGCGGCGGAACGCTGGCACACCGAGAACGTCCGCGAGCTCCGGACCCACGGCCTGGAGACGTCGCTCCGGAGGCAGCTCGGGCCCGTCGCGGCGCACGTCAGCTACACCTGGCTGGAGAGCCGGGCGCCCGCGCTCACGCTCGAGTCGAAGTACGCGCTCGACTTCTCCCGTCATGCGCTCGCGCTCGACCTCCTGGCCCGCCTCCCGGGTGGCCTGGCGGTCGCGCCCTCGGCCGAGTACCGGCGCAAGGCCGATGGACGCCAGTGGTGGCTGCTCGACCTGCGGATGACGCGCAGGCTCGGGCGCCTGGAGCTCTACCTGGACGGGCGCAACCTCACCGACGCGCAGCGCCAGGAGGTTCGAGGCGTCGATCTGCCGGGACGCAGCTTCGGCGTCGGCGTGCGCGCCGCCGTGCGCTGAGCTCCGACCTGGCCCGATTCGGTCCGCGCGCTCGGGCCCCCGCGATCCGCGATCCGGACCGGGCTGGGGCGATGAATCGAGCCGCCGACTCCGGTAGACTCAGGGCCCATGACGGGCGCGCCGGACGGCACCAGCCCTCGCCTCAGCCGCTTCGCATTGCGCCGCCATTTTTCGGCGCCGGGGCTGGATTCGGACACTCGGAACGCCACCCTCTTCATGCTAGCGCTGGGGCTGTTCGTCTTCTCGGACTGTGTCTTCCGCGGCCGCATGCTCTACCAGCGGGACCTCTCGGTCTTCTTCACGGGTTGGATGGAGAGCCTCGTGCGGTGCGTGGCTCAAGGTTCCCTGCCGCTCTGGAATCCCTACCCCAACTATGGCCAGCCGTTGCTCGCGACCGCGGTCGCCCAGATCCTGTACCCGACCACCTGGCTCAACCTGCTCCTCCCGATCTCGACTTACCTGACCTTCTTCGCCGTGATCCACCTGGCCATCGCCGGTCTCGGGGGCTGGGCGTTCCTACGCGGCCTCGGGGCGTCGCAACGTGCCGGCATGGTCGCGGGAGCGGCCTGGGCAGCGTCGGGACCGTTGCTGTCGACCGTCCACATGACCAACATGTACGCTGCGGCCGCTTGGCTTCCCTGGGCCGCGCACTTCGGTCACCGCACGCTCGGCCGCCCGAGCCTGCGGCAGGCGGTCCTCTGGGGGGCCTCCCTCGCGCTCATGATCCTGGCCGGGTCGCCCGAGCTGATGCTGATGAGCTTCGGCCCCGTGCTGGCGCTCGCCGGTGACACCGCGCTCCGCGGGAGCGTGTGGCGGCGCCGCCTGCGGACGACGGCACTCGTCGCGCTCGCCGGGAGCGTGGGCGTCCTCGTTTCCGCCGCTCAGTGGCTGCCGACGCTCGCGTGGCAGCGCCACTCGATGCGCGCGAGCCTGGGGGAGAAATCGCAGGAGTACTGGTCGAACCACCCGTTCATCGTCTCCCAGGCGGTGCTGCCCTTGTCGCTGGACCCGTTGCCCCTGACGTTCGAGTCCCGCGCTCTCCTGTTCGCCGGACGCGAGCCCTTCCTCTTCTCGATCTACATGGGAGGCCCTTTGCTCGCTCTCGTGCTGGCGGGAGTGCTGGCGGGCGGACGCCACCGAGTGGGCTTCCTGTTGCTGGGTGTCTACGCGACCCTGCTCTCTTTCGGACCGCTGACGCCCGTCTACGATGTCACGAGGGCCGCGCTGCCGTTCCTGCGCTGGTTCCGATTCCCGGCCAAGGCGATCATGCTCGCTGCCTTTGCATTCGCCGTGCTGGCAGGTCTCGGGTTCGATGCCTGGAGGCAGCGTGCGCGCTGGAGCAAGGGCGTCTGGCTCTGCTTTGTCGCGCTACCTCTGTTGGTCCTCGGCGCGCTCGCGCTGTACTTGGCCCGCCCGGACGTGCCGATCTGGAGGTTGTTCGTGGGGCCTCCCCTGGGCGGCGGAGGCTACGATCGCTTCCCTGCCTTCGTGAGGATGTCGCGGCACCTCACGTTGATGGGCGTGCTGTCGCTGCTGGCGGGCGCCCTCGCTGCGGTCCGGGCGCTGCGCCCGGGCGCCGCGCCCCTGCTGGCCGCGGCCGTGGCGATGGTCGGCCTGGGCGATCTCGTCGCGCACACGCGCGTGATCAATCCGACCGTCCCGAGCGCGCTCCAGCGGTACCGGCCCCGGTTGGTCGGTCCAATTGCCAGCCGTCGTCCGAATCGAACGCTCGTGATGGACTACGGGTTGTCGCAGGTCGCAAAGAAGCTGCACGTCGAGGGCACCTGGCCTCTCGCCCCTTCTCCGGTCGAGCAGTATTGGAGCATCCGCGAGTACCCGGTCGTGATCGGTTCCGGTCTCTGGGGCATCGAGGGCTTCCCGGCGGACGTGCCCGGGCTGCGGGACCAACATGCGCAGGAAGCCGTCTTTGCGCTCCAATGGGGTGCCGCGTCGCCCGCGTACTGTCGGTTGGCCCGCGCGCTTGGTGTGCAGTACGTCGTGTCGTTGCACGACCAGAACTTGCGGAGCGAGCTGCGGCTCCTGGCGACGCAGCCGGTGACCCTGCTAAAGGAGACAGGGCGGCTCTGGATGCTGCCACAGCCACTGCCGCGCGCGTACTGGGTCGGCCGGACCGGGCGAGGGAACGCGATCGTGGATCTGGCCCGCCGCGTCTACGAAGACCCGACCTTCGACCCGCGGGCGGAGGTCCTGCTCCCTAGGGAGGAAGCGGACCGCACGCCACGAAGCGCCGGCGCCGCCCCCTCGGGAGACGCGCGGATCGTCAGGCTCAAGCCCGACGCGATGGAGATCGAGACGAACGCGGCGCGCAGCGGCTACCTGGTCGTGACCGAGACCTTCGCGCCCGGGTGGCACGCGAAGGTCGACGGAAGGGCCGTTCCGATCGTCCGGGCTAACGGCGTCTTCCGCGCGGTCCGGCTCCAGGCCGGTCGCCATCGCGTCACGATGCGCTACCTGCCCACCTCGGTACTGACCGGTGCCGGGTTGTCCCTCCTGGGCCTGCTCGCCGCGGCGGCGGCATGGCTGGCCGCCCCGAAGCGTGCGGGTGCGAACTGAGGCGCGCGAGCCCCTCCCATCGCGGATCACACGAGGCCAGCGGAACCTTCGCCGACCCGCTCCCGTATCTCGTTCTCGAGTATCGTGTCCATCCCGACCTTCGATCGATTGCCGGCGCCTCGCGGGCGCGCGAGGGCAAGGCCTTGGCGCCCGCATCCACGCAGGAGGCCCTGAAGCCATGATCCGCGATGTCCGTCCCGCCGTCTCCGCCGTCGCCCTCGCCCTGTTCGCCGCCGGTGTCGCGCTCGCGGGCCCGCCCGCCGAGTCCCCCGCGGGCGCCCCGCGTTCGGTCGGACCCGCTGCGGCTGCCAGACCCGCGGCGCGCACGGGGCTGCCGCCCCTGCTCGACCGGGAGCTGTTCTTCGGCAACCCCGAGGTCGCGGCCGCACAGCTGTCCCCCGACGGGCAGTACGTCGCCTTCCTGAAACCCTGGCAGGACACCCGCAACATCTACGTCAAGAAGACGGGCGAGGCCTTCACGAAGGCCCGACTGCTCACCACCGAGACCAAGCGGCCGATACCCGCCTTCTTCTGGACGCGCGACAGCCGGCTGATCCTGTACGTCAAGGACGACGACGGCGACGAGAACTACAACGTCTGGGCCGTGGATCCGAAGGCGGCGAACGCCGAGGGTCGGCAGGCCCCGGCCTCCCGCAACATCAGCGACCTCAAGGGCGTGCGCGCCTTCATCTACGCGCTGCCCAAGAAGACGCCCGACCTCATCTACGTCGGCCTCAACGACCGCGACCCGGCCTGGCACGACCTCTATCGGGTCGAGCTGTCGACCGGCAAGCGCGAGCTTCTGCGCAAGAACACGGACAGGATCGCGGGCTGGGTGTTCGATCTGGAAGCGCAGCTCCGACTCGCCGTGCGGGTCGCCGACAACGGCGACACGGAGATCCTGCGCGTGGACCCCGAGGGGCTGAGCAAGGTCTACTCCTGCAGCGTCTTCGAGAGCTGCGGACCGGAACGCTTCCACAAGGACGGCCGGCGGGTCTACCTGCAGACGAACAAGGGCGACGCCAACCTGACCTCCCTCGTTCTCTTCGACCCGGCGAGCGGTGCCGTCGAGCCCGTGGAGTCCGACCCGCTCAAGCGCGTCGATTTCGGTGGAACGCTCTTCTCTGAGGCGACCGACCAGCTGATCGCGACCAGCTACCAGGACGAGCGGACCCGCGTCTACTTCCGCGACAAGGGCTGGCAGGCCGACTACGAGCGCCTGTTGGCGCGGTTCCCCGGCAAGGACGTCGATCTCGGCTCGATGACCGGCGACGATCGACTCTGCCTGATCACGGCCTCGAACGACACCGATCCCGGCGAGCGGTACCTCTTCGACCGCAAGACCAAGGAGCTCACGTTCCAGTACAAGGTACGCGAGCGGATCCCGCGCGCGCAGATGGCGCGGATGAAGGCCGTGCACTACCCCTCTTCGGACGGTCTCGTGATCCCGGCGTTCCTGACGTTGCCCAAGGGCGTCGCGGCGCGCGGGCTGCCGGCGATCGTCGTCCCGCACGGCGGCCCCTGGGCCCGCGACGTCTGGGGCTTCAACAACCTCGCGCAGTTCCTGGCCAACCGCGGCTACGCCGTTCTGCAGCCCAACTTCCGAGGCTCGACCGGCTACGGCAAGGAGTTCCTGAACGCCGGGAACGACCAGTGGGGCGACAAGATGCAGGACGACGTCACCTGGGGCGTGAAGTACCTGGTGGCCGAAGGCATCGCCGACCCGAAGCGCGTGGGCATCATGGGCGGCTCCTACGGCGGCTATGCGACGCTTGCCGGCGTCGCCTTCACGCCCGAGCTCTATTCGGCGGCCGTCGACATCGTGGGCCCGTCCAACCTGATCACCCTGCTCGAGTCGATTCCGCCCTACTGGGAGGCGGCCCGGACTATCTTCTACCAGCGTATGGGCAACCCCACGACGGCGGAGGGCCGCGCCCAGCTCGTCCGCCAGTCGCCGCTCAACGCAGCGCAGAAGATCGTGACGCCGCTGCTGGTGGCACAGGGGGCGAACGATCCGCGCGTGAAGAAGGCGGAGGCCGAGCAGATCGTGGTCGCCCTGCGCGACCGCGGCTTCCCGGTCGAGTACCTGCTGGCGCCGGACGAGGGTCACGGCTTCGCGCGCCCGGTCAACAGCATGGCCCTGTGGGCCGCGAGCGAGAAGTTCCTCGCCAAGCACCTCTCCGGCCGCTTCCAGCCGGACATGACGCCCGAGGTGGCGAAGCGGCTGGCCGAGATCACGGTCGACCCGAAGACGGTCGTGCTGGCCAAGAAGGCCGAGGCCTCGGCGGAGGTGCCGTCGCCCTTCGGCATGCTCGCCCCCGGCGTCGTGACCTACAAGGGCACGATTGCGGCAGGTCCCCAGACGATGCCGATCAGTCTGACCCGCACCATGGAGGCGCAGGGCGACACCTGGGTCGTGCGTGACGCCCTGCAGCTGCCGATGGGCGAGGCCTCCGATACGACCACCCTCGACAAGGCGACCCTCGTCCCGAGCAAGCGCTCGGTCCGGCAGGGGCCGGCCGCGATCGATCTCGTCTTCGCCTCCGGAAAGGCGAGCGGCACGCTCACCATGGCGGGCGGCGAGCCGAAGCCGATCGCGATCGAGCTGGGGGGAGAGCTGTTCGCCGACGGCGCGGGCTCGGACGCCGTGCTCGCGCGGCTGCCGCTCGCCGAGGGCTACTCCGTCACCTTCCGGAACCTCGACCTGCGCCGCCAGAAGGTCGCGCTGCGGCGTCTCGCGGTCGTCGGCCGCGAGCAGGTCACCGTCCCGGCGGGCGTGTTCGAGGCCTGGAAGGCCGAACTCACCTCCGCCGAGGGCGATCCGGGCTCGCAAACCCTGTGGATCGCAAAGGACTCGCGTCTGGTCCTGAAGACACAGGCGACGGTTCCCGAGATGGGCGCGGCCGTCGTCACGCTCGAGCTGCAGCCCGAGTAGTCCCTCCGACCGCAACCGCGCCCGGCCGGCCGGGCGCGGTTGCCCTCTCCCGCTCGGCCGGGGAAGCGACCGACGCCTCGGATCCGGGCCGGTTGATTCTCCCGGCGCGAGCCGGTAGTGTGGGCACCGGCAAGGCGGGGCCGCGCGGGGCCCCGCGACTGGTCGAGGTCGAGAGGATGTCGTCGGCCGCGGCGAAGGGCCGCACTCGCGAAGACGTGCCCATGCGGGGCCGGCGGGCCGCGGAGGACACATGAGGCCTTCGATCGCGCTCCTCCTTCTGCTGCTCGGCGGGACTCCGCAAGCCGCCCGGGCTCAAGACTACGTCTTCGATCACCTCGGCGTCGAGGACGGCCTGTCGCGGACCTGGGTGCACGCGATCCTCAAGGACAGCCGCGGGTTCCTGTGGATCGGCACCGAGAACGGGCTCGACCGTTTCGACGGGCGGCGGATCGTCGAGTACAAGCCGGTCCGAGGGAATCCGAAGAGCCTCGCGGCAGGTCGCGTCAACACCCTCTACGAGGACCGCGGGGGGCAGCTCTGGGTCGGGACGCAGGCAGGCCTGCAGCGCTACGACCGCTCGCACGACGACCTTGATCTCGTCGCGCTGCCGCAGGCGCCGGGTGCCGAGAACATCCAGGGGCTCGCCGAGGACGACGCGGGACGGCTCTTCGTGGGCAGCTCGAACGGGGGTCTCGTCATCCTCGAGAAGGATCCCGCGCGCTCCCGGCGTCTGCGCTCCGACCCCGGCAACCCGCTGACGCTCGCGAGCGACAACGTCCTCTCCGTGATCGTGGACCGCCAGGGCGGCGTGTGGGCGGGAACCGCCTCGGGCGTGAACCGGGTCGACGCCTCGAGCGGACGGGTGACGCGGATTCCCTATGACACGGACGACCCGACCGCGACGGGGGGCAGCGACGCGCGGGTTTACGAGGACCCGGCGGGTGTCATCTGGGTCAGCAGCCAGTCCGGGGGCGGCCTCTCTGCCCTCGATCCCAAGACCGGCCTGGTGACGCGCTACCTGCCCGATCCGACTCGACCCGGCGCGATCGGCACCAACAGGGTTCGCTGCACGGTGGCGGACGGCCGGGGGCACCTCTACGTCGGCACGGAGAATGGAGGCCTCGAGGTTCTGGACCTCTCCACCGGGTTCTTCCGGCGCTACCTCCCGCGACGGGGCGACGAGCGCAGCATCGGCAGCGTCTCGATCTATGCGCTCTTGTACGACGATCAGGGCATCCTCTGGGTCGGGACCTACAACGCCGGGCTCAGCTTCACCTCCGAGGAGCAGAGCCGCTTCGGCGTCATCCTGGCGCGTCGGGACGACGAGCTCTCCGACGCCCATGTCGCCGCGATCCTGGTCGACCGCAAGGGAGAGCTGTGGGTGGGCACGGACGGCGGTGGGCTCGACCGGTTCGTCCCGGGAGCACGACGCACGACCGTCTATCGACACGACCCCCGCGATCCCACCTCCATCGGGTCGGACGCCATCCTGACGCTGCTCGAGGACGAGGCGGGCCGCCTGTGGATGGGCGGCTGGGACGCGGGTCTGGGCCTGATGGACCCGGCGAGCGGCCGGGTCACGACCTACCGACACCGGAAGGGCTCGAACCTCGACCACATCTACCATCTGCTGGCGGACGGGCCGCACAGCCTGCTGCTGGCCTCCTTCGGCGGGCTCGAGCGGTTCGACACCGAGGGTCGCCGCTTCACGCCGGTGAAGGTCACGGGCGGAACCATCCCTGTCCCCCTCTACACGCTCGCGCGCGACGGCGAAGGAAACCTGTGGCTGGGCGCCTCCAGCGGCGCCTATCGCATTGGGCGGGGGACGGAAAGAATCGAGGCGCTCCGCTATGATCCCCAGGACCCCGGCTCGTTCGGCCCGGGACCAGCCGACGCGTTCCTGCTCGACAGCCACGGCAACTTCTGGATCGGCTTCGACGGCGGCGGCCTGCGTTGCCTGCCCTCGGGTGGGGGGCCGACGAGGACGTGGACAACGGCCGACGGACTGGTCGGCGACGGCGTCAAGGACATGCTCGAGGACGAGCAGGGCAACCTGTGGGTGAGCACCGAGCGCGGGTTGTCACGGCTCGAAGGCGCCGTTTCGCTGCCGGAACATGCGCGCTTCGCCAACTTCGGAGTTGCCGACGGCCTCCAGGGCGCGGAGTTCCGCTACGGCGCCGCGTTCGAGAGCCGGTCGGGCGAGCTGTTCTTCGGAGGCCAGAAGGGCCTCAACCGCTTCTTCCCCTCGCGCATCCAGCTCAACCCGCGGCCCCCGGAGGTCGTGCTGACCGGGCTCCGCCTCTTCAACAAGCCCGTTGTGATCGGGGCCCCAGGCTCGCCGCTCCAGAGGGCCATCACCGAGACGCGCGAGATCACGCTCACCTACAAGCAGTCGGTAGTGACCTTCGAGTTCGCGGCCCTCAACTACATCCTGCCCCGCAAGAACCAGTACGCCTACAGGCTCGAGCCCCTGGAGACCGAGTGGAACCAGGCGGGACGGCAGTCGACGGCGACCTACACCTTGACGCCGAACGACTACGTGTTCCGGGTGAAGGCCGCGAACAACGACGGGGCGTGGAACGAGAAGGGAACGGAGCTGCAGGTGCGGGTGACGCCGCCCTGGTGGCGGACCTGGTGGGCATACTCCTTCGACGTCGGTGCTGTGGCGCTCGCCCTCCTCGTCGGGTATCGCAGGCGCGTGCGGCAGATGGCGGAACGGCACCGGGAGCTGGAGACGACCGTGGCCGAGCGCACCTCGGAGCTGGCGGCCTCGGCCGAGAGCCTTCGAGCCCAAGGCCGGGCGCTGGCCAAGGAGAACGAAGAGCGGCGGCGGGCCGAAGAAGAAGCGCGACGGGCCGCCGACGAGATCGCCCGCTCCAACCGCGCCCTCGAGGAGCATCGCGTCGGCCTGGAGCGCGAGGTGGCCGAGCGCAAGAGGGCCGAGGAGGAGGCGGGGCGCGAGCGGGATCTGCTCCACGCGCTCATGGACAACACCCCCGATCTCATCTACTTCAAGGACGCCCAGTCGCGCTTCACCCGCGTCAACCGGGCGCAGGCGGCGGCGCTCGGCGTCGCCGACCCGGAGGCGGCGCTGGGCCGGTCGGATCTCGACTTCTTCCCCGCCGAGTTCGCACGCGCGGCCCTCGAAGACGAGCGACGGCTCCTCAGCACCGGCGAAGCGGTGCTCGGCCAGCTCGAGCACGACGAGCAAGGCGATCGCTGGTTCCTGGCCTCCAAGGTGCCGCTCCGCGGTTCGAACGGAGCGATCACCGGTCTGGTGGGCATCTCGAAGGACCTGACGGAGATCAAGCGGAGCGAGCTCAAGCTGGAGCGGGACCTCGAGGAGTTCCTGGGCGTCGTGAACACGGTCGCGCAGGGCGACTTGACCCGGCGCGGGGAGGAGGGCCGGGAGGTGCTGGGCCGGATCGCCTCCGGCTTCAACGCGATGCTGGGCTCCTTCTCCACGATCCTGGCCGACGTGCGCGACACCGTCCTCTCTGTCTCCACCAGCTCGACCCAGATCCTGGCCGCCGCCACCCAGATCGCCAAAGGCGCGGAGCAGGGCTCGGACCAGGTGAACCAGACCTCGGCCGCGGTCGAGGAGATGGCGGCCTCGATGGCGCGGGTCTGGCGCGACTCGGAGGCCTCGGCGGCGGCGGCCAAGGCAGTGCTCGAGCACGTGCACCAGGGTGAGACCTCGATGAACGCGGCCTACGAGGGGATGGCTCGGATCGACTCGGCGGTGGGCGAGACGGCGGACAAGATGAAGCTGCTGGACAGGCGCTCGCGGGAGATCTTCGAGGTGATCGAGCTGATCCAGGAGATCGCGGCGCAGTCCGAGCTCCTGTCCCTGAACGCGGCGATCCAGGCGGCGCACGCGGGTGAGGCGGGACGGGGCTTCTCGGTGGTGGCGGACGAGATCCGGCGGCTGGCGGAGCGTTCGCGGGAGGCCTCGCGGGACGTGTCGCGGATCGTGGAGGGGATCGTCGAGGAGGTCCGGACGGTGCTTCAGGCGATGCGCCTGGCGACGGACGAGGTGAAGACGGAGCGCGGGCTGTCGGAGCAGGCGCGCAGCAGCCTGCAGGAGATCGAGGCTCTGGTGGCCAAGTCCGCGCAGCACGCCTCGCAGATCTCGCTCGCCTCGCGCGAGCAGGCGCAGGCGACCGACACGGTCTCCCAGTCGATGCAGTCGATCGCGAGCATCACCACCCAGTCCGCGGCCGGGGCCCGCGAGACCTCGCGGGCGGTCGAGCATCTGGTGCTGCTCTCCGACCAGCTGACCCGGGCCATCGCGAGGTTTCGCGTCATTTCCGGTTGAGGCGACCCTTTCCGCCTCCCTGCCGCAACGGGCTCTAGGCCGCCGGGGCCGATTCGCTCCTGCTGTCGTTCAGTCCACGGACCGCGGAGGCGAGGGTACGCCAGACGGTAGCGCCGATCACCACCGCTCCGCCGGCGAGTGCCCAGGGTCCGGGACGCTCGCCGACCACGAGAAAGGTCCAGATCGGGTTCAACACGGGCTCGAGCAGCACCAGGAGCGACGTCTCGAGCGCGGGGACGTGGACGATGCCTCGCCCGAAGCAGACGTAGGCGAGGCCGAGCTGGAAGATGCCCAGGTAGGCGAGCAGGGCGAGATCGACGGGGCGGGGCGCGGGGCCGCTCCCCCAGAAGGGCAGGGTGAGGGCGGCGGCAACAAGGTTGCCGACGGCCAGCGCGACCGGCCCGTCCTCGCGGGCGAGGCGCATGCCCACGATCAGGAGCGCGAACGCGATGCCGCTGGCGAAGGCGAGCAGGTTCCCGGCGAGGCGGCCGGGAGCGAGCTCGTCGAGGAAGAAGAGAGCGAGCCCCGCCGCGTAGACCGGGATCGCGAGCAGCTCGCCGCGTCCGGGACGCTCGTGCAGCAACCAGGCGGAGAAGAGAAGGACCCACAGGGGTGCCGTGTCCTGGATGAAGATGGCGTTGGCCGCCGTCGTCAGCTTGTTGGCCGAAACGAAGAGTACGACCGTGGCCGCGTAGGCCGCGACGGCCAGTGCCGTCCTCCTCGTGGGCCGCCGGCGAGCTTCCCGCACCGTGACGAGCAGGAACACGCCCGCGATCAGGGAGCGGCCGCCGGTGATCTGCAGGGCGGACAGCCCGCACAGCTTCAGCGCGGCGCCGGCGGTCGACCAGAGCGCCGCGGCGGCGAGGAGGTAGAGCCGGCTCTTCAGCATGGGTGCGGGAGTCCAGCGCCCCGGCGAGGCTAGGCGCCCAGCCGCACTTCGACCCGTACGTTCCGTACACCCACCGGCGGGAAGGGAACGATCCTCCCCTCGATGGGCCGGCCGTCCACCGCCAGGCTCACTGCCCCGCCTTCCCCCACGCGCTCGACGGCGATCGCGTAGCGCACGCCCCGGAAGACACGGGTCGCCTGGAAGGAACGCCAGGCGTCGGGGACCACGGGGGCGATCTCGAGGCCGCGGTGGGTGGGCCGGATGCCGAGGATCCACTGGGTGGCGGCGACGTAGCCCCAGGTAGCGGTGCCGGAGAGCCAGGCGTTGCGTGCGTAGCCATACTGCCGGTGCTCGCGGCTCGCGATGTTGCCGCAGAAGACGTAGGGCTCCACCTTCATGCGATCGACGTCCTTGGCATGCGTGAAGGGCGTGATCTCCCGGTAGTACTCGAGCGCCCGGTCCGCGAGTCCCAGCTTGGCCGCCGCCACTACCGCGAAGGTGTGCGCGTGACAGAAGATCCCGCCGTTCTCCTTGGCGCCGGGCGGATAGGTGGTCGTCCCGCGCACGCGGTCGTTGCCCTCCACGTAGGGCGGCCACATCAGGGCGAGCCCGAAGGGACTGTTGAGCTTCTCGTGGGCGCTGTCGAGCGCGCGACGGGCGCGGTCGGGCGGTGCCACGTCACCGATCACGGCCCAGGTCTGGGTGTTGAGTGCGATCTTGTGCTTCTCCTCGCCGCTGACGCCGACCGGCAGGCCCTGGTCGTCGTAGGCGCGCGCGTACCAGGCACCGTCCCAGGCCACGTCGTTCACGATCCGGGCCATCTCGGCGTGCAGCTCGCGGAAGCGGCGGGCCTCACCCGTGTTGCCGAGGTGCTCGGACAGCTCGGCCAGGTCGAGCACCGCCCGGCAGAACTGCTGGGCGCACCAGACGCTCTCGGCCTTGCCGCTGCCGTGGTCGAGGTTCATGGTGTCGTCCCAGTCCGAGAAGCCGAGCCGGGGCAGGCCGCGAGGCCCGCGGTGCGCGAGCGTGAACTCGACGCCCCGGAGCATGTGGTCCCAGATGGTGTCGTCCGCACCGTCCCAGTAGGCGACCTTCGACTCCAGGTAGCCGTAGTCGCCGGTCTCCCGCAGGTACGAGCAGACGGCCAGGATCAGCCACAGGTGGTCGTCCGAGAACCACTGCGGCCAGTCCGGGAACTCGGCCGCCAGCCCCGGCCCGCCTTCGCCGGTCAGCGGCAGCACCTGATGCCAAGTGTGGCCGTCCTGGTACTGCAGGTGCCAGAGCATGTCGAGCGTCTTTCTGGCCCGTTCCGGCGCGTTGTGCACCGTGCCGAAGGTGTCCTGGGCCGAGTCGCGCGTGCCCATGCCACGCCCGGTGCCGGTCTCGTAGGCCGATACGAAGCGCGACCAGTAGAGCGTCGTCCGGCACTGGATCGGGTTCCACACGTTCAGCATCGCGTTGACGACGGGATCGGGCGTCTCGACGGTGAAGCGGCCCAGATAGTCGTCCCAGTCGGCGCGCAGCGCCTCGAACGCCGACTCGACGTTGCGGGCATCCCGGAAGCGGGCGACCACCGACTCGATGCGCTGCGGCTCGTCGGTCACCCCCATCACGAACACGACCTGCTTCTCCTCGCCCGGCTGGAGCTTCAGATCGTGGCAGAGGGAGCCGATGGTGTTGCCGCGCCCGGCCTCGCTGTTGGCGGGCTTGCCCTTCTCCACCACCAGCGGGTTCGAGAGATCGCGGCCCACGCCCACGAAGACCTCGCGGTCGGTATCGAAGCCCGCGAGCCTGGCGTTCGAGGCGAAGAAGGTGGTGGTGGGGCGGAAGCGGGTCCTGGAGCGGATCACCCCGTCGTTGACGCTCGCCTCGACGATGTGCTGTCCCCAGTCGAGGTTCAGCTGGTCGACCA
This sequence comes from uncultured Acidobacteriota bacterium, assembly GCA_963732935.1. Taxonomy (GTDB): domain Bacteria; phylum Acidobacteriota; class Vicinamibacteria; order Fen-336; family Fen-336; genus DATBSL01. The sequence continues at coordinate 249,340 of CAVTBK010000002.1, forward strand.
TGGTGTCCCAGTAGCTGAACTCGACGTAGGAGAAAGCCCGGAGCTTCCGTGCCTTGCGGCCCGTGTTGCGGACCGTCAGCACCCACACCTCGCAGGGACAGCTCTCCGCCGCCGCGGCGGGGGGGACGAAGTAGAGCAGGTTCGCGGCGATTCCGGCGAAGCTGCCCGAGATGCGCGTGTAGCCAGCGCCGTGACGGCACTCGTAGTCCTTGAGCCCGGCCTTCGGGGTGGGCTGCCAGGTGGGGCTCCAGAACTTGCCGCTCTCCATGTCGCGCAGGTAGACGTAGCGACCGGGCTGGTCGGCGGGGATCGCGTTGTACCGGTAGCGGGAGACCCGCCGGTTCTTGGGATCGCGGTCGAAAGCGTAGCCCCCCGCGGCGTTCGAGACGATCCCGCCGTAGCGCCCTTCGCCGATGAAGTTGAACCACGGCGTCGGCGTGTCGGGGCGCGTGATCACGTACTCCCGGCGCTCCGCGTCGAAGTGGCCGTAGGCGTTCGCGAGCAGGTTCTTCTTCTTCGGGCTCATGCCGCTCTCCTCGTGCTTGCGGCGCTCACGCGGTCGCCGCGGCCGCCTCCTGCGCGCGCCGCTCGGCGAGCTCGGACGAGATCTGGTCCTGCAGCTTCTCGGTGATGCTGTAGAACGCGATGGCCGCGATGGCCAGGATCGCCGCGCCGGCGGGGATCAGGCTGACCAGCAGTCGGATGCCGAGCAGCGAGCCTGCGGTCTGCACCACGTTGGCCTGGAAGCCGTAGAAGGCCAGCAGGTAGGCCGCCAGGGATCCGCCCACCGTCCATCCCATCTTCTGGGCGAAGGTGCCGGCCGAGAAGACGAGACCCGTGGCGCGGCGTCCGGTCTTCCACTCGGAGTAGTCGGCGGTGTCGGCGTAGAGCGCCCAGATCAGCGGCGAGACGGGACCTGAGGCGAACCCCCCGATGATGTTCATCGCATAGAGGAACGCCATGTCCGTCGGTCCCGCGAAGAAGTAGGCGGCGGTGGTCACGACGTTGACGAGCATGGCGACGATGTAGAGGTTCTTCTTGCCGAGGTACTTCGTCATCCAGCCTGTCGCGAAGACACCCGCGAGGTTGCCCACGGTACCCCAGAACATGAACTGCGCCACCGCCGGCTCGTTGCCGATGAAGTACTTGAAGAAGTAGATGAGGGAGGCCATCTTGAGCACCGCCCAGGTGTTGGCGCAGATCCCCACGACGAAGAGGACGAGCCAGGGCCCGTTGTGGAACAGGTCACCCAGGTCCCTGCGCAGGCTCGTCTGCTGGCTCTTCGGAAGCTTCACGCGCTCGCGCGTCAGCGCGAAGGTGCCCATGAAGAGCATGGCGGCCGCCGCGGCGTAGAGGCCGATGGTGTACCGGTAGCCGAGCTGCGAGCTGCCGCCCCCCAAGTGCAGGACGAGCCAGACCGTGCAGGTCTGGACGATCAGGTTGCCGGTGAACGCCCCCAGGAAGCGGTAGGAAGACAGCCGCGTGCGCTCCAGCGAGTCGGGCGTGACGACGCCCATCAAGGCGCCATAGGGGATGTTGATGGCCGAGTAGACGAGCATCATCGCGCCGTAGGTGACGTAGGCATAGACGAGCTTGGGGCCGGGCGCGAGGGTCGGCCCGTAGAAGGTGGCGAACCCGATCACGCCGAACGGGACGGCCAGCCACAGGAGGTAGGGGCGGAACTTGCCCCAACGGGTCTCGGTCCTGTCCCCGACCATCCCCATCGCCACGTCGGCGCCGAGGTCCACCAGCCGGACGAGGCCCATCATCGTGCCAGCGGCCGCGGCACCGATGCCGAAGACGTCCGTGTAGAAGTTGAGGAGGAAGACCGTGAATGTCTGCCAGAACAGGCAGGACGCGAGGTCCCCGAAGCCGTAGCCGAGCTTCTCACTGAAGCGGAGCTTCTGGGCGATGACAGTCGTCGTGCTCATGGATTGGACACCCTCGTGAGGGAGAGAGACGGCAGGCTCGGACACGGCCTGGGAGAACGGTTGCGGGAGACAAGCGATCGCATCGGTCGTCCTGGCAGATCGCGGCGGCGAACGGACGGAGCGCGCGGCGACGAGCGCGGAGTCTAGCACAGGGGGCGCTTCACGTTCCTCGCCTGGCGTGGACACGTCCGAGCGGATTGTCCGCTGGGTGGACGAAGACGGCCGTCCGGCGAAAGCGCTTTCGCGGCGGCTACTCGTCCTCGTGCGCGAGGCGGTAGCCAAGCGATTTCACTGTCCGGAGAAGAGGCGCCAGCGTGGGGAGCTTCTCGCGCAGGCGGCGCACGTGAACGTCCACGGTGCGGGTGCCCTCGGCGTAGGAGTAGCCCCAGACCTTCTCGAGCAGCATCTGGCGCGAGAGCACCCGGCCACGCGCCTCGACGAGAGCGACCAGCAACGCGAACTCCTTGGCCGTGAGGCGTACGAGCCGCCCCTGGCAGCGCACCAGGTGGCGCGCCCGGTCGATCTCGATCGGGCCGAACTGGAGCGGGGCCTCGATCCCGTCGCCCTCGTCTCCGTCGAGGCGCCTGAGCACCGCATGCACGCGCGCGACCAGCTCCTTCGGGCTGAAGGGCTTCACGACGTAGTCGTCCGCCCCCATCTCCAGGCCGACCACACGGTCGGTCTCGTCCCCGCGAGCCGTGAGCATGATCACGGCCGCGCGGCGCGAAGCCTGGCCGCGGCGGGCCTCCGCACACAGCGCGAGGCCGTCGACCTCGGGAAGCTGGATGTCGAGCAGGATCAGGCGGTGGCCGCCGCGCCGGATCCGATCCTGCGCCTCACGCCCGTTCGCCACCGCCTCGACCTCCCATCCGTCCTTCGCGAGGTAGTGGGCGACCAGCTCGACGATGTCGGGATCGTCCTCGACGACCAGCGCCCGCCGGATCACGCGCACAGCATAGGACAGCAAGGCGCCGGGCGCGACCGCGCCCGACACCCGGCGAGGTCCGCGCCCTTCGTGGCGGCCCCTCGTCGCCGGTGGGGGGCAGTGTCTCTGGCCTCTGGGGGGGGCGGCGGTTGACAGGGACCCGGAGCGGTGTCATTTTTTCCCGTTCATGAAGGTCTTGATCGTCGGCAACGGCGGTCGTGAGCACGCCTTGGCGTGGAAGGTGCGGCAAAGTCCCCTCGTTTCCGAGCTTTACTGCGCCCCTGGCAACGCCGGCATGGCCGAGATCGCCGACTGCGTGCCCATCGACGCCACGAACATCGTCGAGGTGGCCGACTTCGCCCAGACGGTGAAAGCGGATCTGACGGTGGTGGGCCCGGAGCTGCCGATGGTCCTCGGCATCGGCGACGAGTTCGCGCGCCGCGGGCTGCACATCTTCTGCCCCTCGCGGGGCGCCGCCGAGATCGAGGGCTCGAAGGCCTTCGCCCGCGAGTTCATGTCGCGGCACCAGATCCCCTCGCCTCGGTACGAGGTCTGCGCCTCGCTCGACGACGCGCTCGCCTTCGCGCGCAAGGCCCCGTTCGGCTTCCCCTTCGTGGTCAAGGCCGACGGGCTGGCGGCGGGCAAGGGCACCCTGATCGTGCAAGACCAGGGCGAGGCGGAGGCGGCGGTCGCCGGGATCATGGCCGAGAAGAAGTTCGGCTCGGCGGGAGCCAAGGTCGTGATGGAGGAGTTCCTGAGGGGCGAGGAGGTCTCGTTCCTGGTCTTCTCGGACGGCTCGCGGGTCGTGCCGATGGCTTCGGTCCAGGACCACAAGCGCGCCCAGGACGGCGACCAGGGCCCCAATACGGGTGGGATGGGTACCGTCTCACCGACCACGAACATCAGCGTCGAAGGCCACAAGAAGATCATGCACGAGATCGTGGTCCCGACCATCGCGGGCATGACCGCCGAGGGCCGGCGCTTCCAGGGTGTCTTGTTCGTGGGTCTCATGATGACGGAGTCGGGACCCAAGGTGCTCGAGTACAACGCCCGCTTCGGGGACCCTGAGACGCAGGTGATCATGGCGCGGATGCGCTCGGACCTGGTGCCGATCCTCGACCAGTGCGCGAGCGGCCAGCTCGGCGAGACGCGCCTCGAGTGGACGAAGGAGCCCGCGGCCTGTGTCGTGCTGGCGTGCAAGGGCTATCCGGACGCCCCGGAGACCGGACAGGTGATCACGGGTCTCGAGTCGCTCAAGGACTGGACGGACGTCTTCGTCTACCACGCCGCCACCAAGCGCGAGGACGGCCTCACCAAGACGGTCGGTGGCCGCGTCCTCGGCGTGACGGCGCTCGGAGCGAACCTCGAGGGGGCGATCGCCCGCGCCTACGAGGCCGTCGCCAAGATCCATTTCGACGGGATGCACTTCCGCCGCGACATCGGCCACCGAGCCCTGGCGCGGCTCCATGCCCCAAGGCAGGGCTGAGCCGTCCCGGGGCGCCTTGTCCGAGCCCCGCACGATCGTCCTCGCCGCGCTCCTCAGCCTGGCCCTGACCCTGTCCTGCACGGGCTGGGGCCTGCCCTCGCGCTTCCACCCGGACGAGAAGGCCGAGGTCGCGGCCCAGATGCTTCGGACGGGCCGGCTGCTGCCGGACTCGTACATCAATCCCTCGCTGCCGCTCTACGCGATGGAGCCCCTGCTGGCCCTCCAGCAGGCCCTGGCGGCGAGGCTTCCGGAGCCGTGGTCGGATCCGCTGCTCGCGGCGCGCGTCCTCTCCGCTTTCATGACCGCGTTCGCAGTCCTCCTGCTCGGGTTCGCCGCCCGCGCCACGCCCGGCTGCGGGGCGCTCGCGGCGCTCCTGCTCGCGGTGGCCCCCGGGGTCGTGAACCTGGGGCCCTTCGCCACCCCCGAGCCTTACCTGCTCGCGGCCTCCGCCCTGGTGCTGCTGACCTGCGTGCGGCACCTCGAGGGGCGCGCGCCCGCCTGGGTCCTCGGTCTGGCGCTCGGCCTCGCCGCCTCCACGAAGTACACGGCCGCGGCGCTCGCCCTGCCCGTTCTGGCCGCCCTGTGGTCACGCGAGCGTGGGCCCGCGACGGCCCGCGATCGGTGGTCCTGGCTCGCCGCGGGCGGCCTGCTCGGCGCAGGCGGCCTCCTCCTCGCGAGCCCGCTGGGCGCGTCGCTCGCGGCGCGGCTGCATCTGCCCGATCTCAGGCTCCTGCATCCCGACTCGGCGCGCGCCTTCGTGAACGGCCTGGCGCGGGCCGGCCTCGCCGCCGGCGCCGCTCTCGTCGGGATCACGGCCCTCGCCCGCTGGAAGCGCACGGCGGCGTGGGCGGCGCCCCTGGTTCGCGTCGAGCTCGTGGTCGTGGCCGGCTGCGCGCTCGCCGCCTTCGTGGCCGGGACGCCCGGGGCCATCGCCGAGCCGCTCCGATTCCTGAGCGACCTCGCCTTCAACGCCCAGACCCGTCACGAGTACAAGGGACTGGTCGGCGCGGGCACCTCGTTCCTGCCTTATCTCGGCCTGGCCGCCGACGCGCTCACGCTGCCGGTGCTGGTGGCGGCGGCGTTCGGTCTGGTCGTGGCCGCCGCGCGTCTCGCGCGGGGAGGGCGCGTGGCCGCGATCGTGGCGCTGGCGGCGCTCGCCCCCTATCTGCTGGTCGCCTCCTCGGGCCACCAGGCCATGCGCTTCCTGGCGCCGGCTCTGCCAGCCACGGCCTGGCTCGCGGCGCTCGCGCTCACCAGCCTGCCGACCCGGGGCCCGCGGCGCGCCCTGGCGACGCTGGTCGTGGCGCGCAGCGCCGTCGCCGCTCTGCTCGTGGTGCGGCTCTTCTTCGTCGACTCGCGTACCCTCGCCGAGCGCTGGCTGGCGGTCCACGTTCCGGCCGGGGCGGCCGTGGAGCTGATCACGAACTACGGGGGATACGTCCCGCGAGTGCCGGAGGGTCGCAAGGCGCAGGTTGCGCGCACGCTCTCGCGCGAGATGGCGCCGGTCGAGCGCTTCGAGGAGGCCGCACGGGCGTTTCCGGACGAGTCGGCGGAGTGGCTGGTGCTGACCGGTGCCTTCTACGAGCGCTTCCTGGAGCACCCCGACCAGCGTCCCGAGCGCGCGCGGTTCTTCCGCGAGCTGCTCGCCGGTCGAGGGGGATTCACGGTGGCCGCCCGCTTCCGGCAAGAAGGCTGGCGACGGCCGCCCGCCGAGTTCCTGGATCCCGAGATCGTGATCCTCAGGAAGACGACGGCCACGCGGTCACGGTAGCGCGCTGCCCAGCGGGTTGGCCGCGGTCTGGAAGCGCAGCTCGTCGACGGCGTCGCCAGGCTGGTGGCCGGGCCGAGGCTGGAGCGCCAGGCCGTCCAGGTCCACGATGCCGGGAAGGAGCAGGATCTCGACGACGCGCCCGGGACGCAGCAGGTCGCCGGGGTCGATCTCGAGCGTGCGCAACCCCGCGTCGTAGTCGACCTTCACCGCGTCGAGCGGTCTGTCCCCGGGAAGGACCGGCCCCGCGTAGCGCAGGAGCACGTGTCCCTTGAAGCTCGACTCCCGCATGTCCTTGCTGAACTGCACCTTGAAGACGGCGCTCGACCCCACCTCGCGCTCGCCGTCGAGGGGCAGCGAGAACACGACCTGCGGGGGCTTCTGGGGTCTCGGGGGCGGAAGGGGAGGCGGCAGCGCCTTCGCGGTCGGCGTGGGCGGTTTCGAGAGCGTGACCTCGTTGGCCTCGAGCGTGACCACCCCCCGCACGGTGCGGGGCCGCCCCACCACCTCCAGCCACTTGCCGGTGTCTCGCTTGAGCCCACCGTCCAGGATCCAGCCGCTGCCCTTCGGCTTCCTGCCCGTCACCCAGACCGCGAACAGCTCGTCCTTGATCACCCAGTCGGCGCTCCGGCGGCGGCTGGCGGAAGGGAGATCGCCGTAGAGGTTCCTGCCACGGAACTGCCCGCGCACCCGGACGGCCTTCCCGTCGAGCTGCCCGGGCCGGGTGACGAGGTCCTCGAGCGTCGTCGCGATCGCCTCGCCGGGCTTCACCGGCTTCTCCTCCGGCGGTCCGAGGAAGCCGAAGATCGCGATGTAGACCCTGACCCCGCCGGTCGTGGGGTTGCTGCTCGTACCGACGATCCCGGAGACCTGCACCTCTCCGCCGATCCAGCTGCGGGCCATCTCCTGCCACTCGTTGGCGACCTCCGTCATGGCCGTCACGTACAGCCGTCCACCGAGGGTGCCGCGCAGCGCGTAGATGATCCCGGCCGACTGAGGGACAATCTCGAGCTGGCCCTTCGTACGGACCGCCTTGTCGACGTAGACTTCGGGCAGCTGGGTGATGTCGTCGATCGAGACGTTCGCTACCGGCCCGTACTGGCTTTCGGCCGCGGTCTCCTGTGCGAAGCCCGCGGTGGTCCCCGACGAGAGCCCGACCGCGAGGAAAGAGGCGGCGAGGAGGAGCTGGCTGCGAGGTCGGCCCATGCGGAAAGTATAGGCGCACCGCTCGGGGGGTGACACCGCGCACAGGCAGACTTGACCCCGGCCGGAGGCGCGTGCTACGGTCCGAGGTTCGAGGGGTTTTCCCGCAACCGATTCACGAACAGGTACTTGCGGGGGGAACGATGAAATTCCGGGTGCTCGGTTGCTACGGCGGGAACGTCCCCGATCACGGGATGACCTCGTTCCTCGTCAACGACTCCGTGTGCCTCGACGCCGGCTGGGTCTCCGGCGCGCTGAGCCTGCGTGAGCAGGTGAAGGTGAAGGACGTCGTCATCTCGCATTCCCACCTCGACCACACCTGCTCGCTCCCGTTCCTGATCGACAACAACTTCTCCTCCCCCGGCTTCACCCTGCGCATCTACGCGATCCCAGAGGTGATCGCGTCGATGAAGAACCACCTCTTCAACAACAACACCTGGCCCGACTTCACCTGCCTGCCGAACGACCTCACCCCCGTCCTCAAGCTGATCGAGGTGCCGATCGAGCAGCCCTTCCACGTCAACGGGCTCAGCATCCGTGCGGTGGAGGTGCAGCACATCGTGCCGACCACGGGGTTCATCGTGGAGGACAAGGCGGGCAGCATCGCCTACTCCAGCGACACCGGCCCGACCGACCGCTTCTGGGACCAGGTGAACAAGACCAAGAACCTCAAGGCCGTCATCACCGAGACGTCCTTTCCGAACGAGCTGCAGGACCTCGCGAACGTCTCCGGCCACCTCACGCCGCAGACGCTCGACACGGAACTGCGCAAGCTCAAGCGCGAGGTGCCCGTCTACCTCTACCACGCGAAGCCCCGCCATCTGGCCCGCATCCGCGCGCAGGTCCGCGCCTTGCACAGGAGGCGGCTGAGCTTCCTCATTCAGGGCAAGACCTACCGCTTCTGACGTCGACGCCGGCCGCGCCGCTGCGGCCGCCTGCGCCGGGCTGGCGCCGCCTCAGACCTTCAGCCGGCTCAGGCTCACGACGCTGCCGACAACCCCCACGGCCATGCCCCCGAGGATCAGGCTGCCCGCGACCCCGAGCGGCAGACGGAAGGCCGCCGCGCCGATCAGGGCCGTCGAGGCGAGGTCGTGCGACAGCCAGGCGAGGGCCGCCCACAACAGTCCCGCGGCCACCAGCCCCCCGACCCCTCCCTGGATCATCCCCTCGGCCACGAACGGCCCCTTCACGTACACCTGGGTGGCGCCGACCAGCCGCATGATGTCGAGCTCGTCCTCGCGCGCGTAGATGGTGAGTCGCACCACGTTCGAGATCGTGAAGACGCCCGCGAGCACCAGGATCCCGCCCAGGAAGGTTCCGAGTCCCCGCACCAGCCGGACTCCGGTGGCGAGCCGCTCCACCCAGAGGAGGTCGTACTGGACCTCCTTCACGCCCGGGACATCGCGGAACGCCTTCCCCAGGCGCTCGACCTCGGCCGCCGACTGATGCCCCGGCTTCACGTTGACCTCCAGCGAGGCCGGAAACGGGTTCTCGCCCAGGTCCTCGGGGAGCGAGCTCAGGTCGCGGAAGAGGGCACGGAACCGGGCGAGCGCCTGCTCCCGGGTGACGAGCTCCAGCGAATCGACCGCCGGGTCTTCGCGCAGGCGGTTCTCGAGGCTCGCCAGCACGCGTTGCTCGATCGGGTCCTCGATGTAGACGATCACCTGGACCTTCTCCGTCCAGCGCGAGACCACCTCGCTCATCCGCCCGGCCACGGCCAGGAAGGCCCCGACCACGAAGAGGCTCACCGAGATGGTGCCGATCGAGAGTGTGTTGACGAGGCGGCTGCGCCAGAGGCTGGTCAGGGCCTCTTCCAAGAAATATCGGATCGCGCGCAGCCACGCCATCGCGGTGGGATTATAATCCTGCGTCATGGCGGTGCTGGTCGGGATTGCCGGCGGTACCGGCTCGGGCAAGACCTCGCTCGCCGCGAAGATCGTGGAGCGGGTCGGACCGGAGCGCTGCCTGCTGCTCGCCCAGGACGCCTACTACAAGGACGGCAGCACGCTCGCGCCGGCCGCCCAGGCCGCGATCAACTACGACCACCCCGACGCCTTCGACACCTCCCTGCTGGTCCAGGACCTTCGTGACCTGAAGGCCGGGCGGCCCGTGCCCTGCCTCACCTACGACCACGCGAGCTACGCCCGCCGCGTGCTTCCCGATGCCCTGACGCCGAAGCCGGTCGTGATCCTCGAGGGCATCCTGGTGCTCGCCGAGGAGCCGCTGCGCCGGCTGATGGACATCAAGCTCTTCATCGACACGGACTCCGACGTCCGCATCCTGCGCCGCCTGCAGCGCGACATCCAGGAGCGCGGCCGCAGTTTCGACTCCTCCCAGCGGCAGTACCTCGAGTCGGTCCGGCCCATGCACCTCGAGTTCGTCGAGCCCTCCAAGCGCTACGCCGACCTCATCATCCCGGAGGGCGCCGAGAACCTGGTGGCGCTCGAGGCGGTGGTGGCGCGCATCCGGGCGATCCTCGCCCGCTGAGGCTCAGGCCGAGGCGACGCGGCCCTTCTCGAGCGAGATTACGCGCCGGCCCATCCGCTGGATCATGTCGCGGTCGTGCGTCGCCACCAGCACGGTGGTCCCGCGCGCGTTCACCTCGAGGAAGAGCCGCATGATCTCTAGTGCCATGTCGGGGTCGAGGTTGCCGGTGGGCTCGTCGGCCAGCAGCAGCATCGGCTCGTTGATCAGGGCCCGCGCGATCGCCACCCGCTGCTGCTCGCCGCCCGAGAGCTGCAGCGGATAGGCGTGCATCTTGTGGTGGAGACCCACCGCCTTGAGCGCGGCGAAGGCGCGGCGCTTCTGCTCACGGGGAGCGACGCCCAGGATGCGCAGCACGAAGGCGACGTTCTCCAGGATCGTCTTGCGCTTGAGCAGCTTGAAGTCCTGGAACACGACGCCGATCGAGCGGCGCAGCTCCGGGATCTGGCCGTCGGGGATGGCGGTGACGTTGCGCCCGCCGACCAGGATCTGGCCCTGCGAGGGCAGCTCCTCGCGAAAGACGAGCTTCAGGAAGGTCGTCTTGCCGGCGCCCGAGGGTCCGGTCAGGAAGCAGAACTCGCCCTTGCCGACGTTCAAGGTCACGTCGGAGAGGGCCATCGACTCGCGATCGTACTGCTTGTAGACGTGGAAGGCCTGTATCATCGCTCGGCGATCCGCGCGCCCCGGACTGCTCGGCGATTATAAGCGGTGCGTCGGCGACGGGTCCTCGGGGGCGGGCGGTGGCGAGAACGGCAGACGGCTTCCGGCCTCCTTCCTGGCTCGCGGGCGGGCAGCGCCAGACCCTGGCCGGTTTCCTGCTGCGGCACGGGATGCGCTGGCCCCTGCCCGTGGCCGACCTTCCGGTCGACGCCGGCGAGGGCGTGCGGCTCCTGCTGCGGGCGAGCTGGCAGGCCGGCCGGCACGAACGCAGCCCGGCGCTCGTGATCGTGCATGGCCTCGGGGGCTCGGACGCGTCCTCGCACGGCGTCTCGCTCGGTCGGCTCGCCTTCGCCCGGGGCTGGCACGTCATCCGCATGAACATGCGCGGCTGCGGCGACGGGGAGGCCCTGTGTCCGCTCCTCTACGACGCCGGCCTCGACACGGACCTGCTCGCGGTCGTGGACGAGATCGCCCGGCGCGTCCCGCGCGTGGCGCTCGCCGGATTCTCGCTCGGGGGCAACCTCGCCCTGCTGATGGGCGGCCGACGCCGCGGGGCGCTTCCACAGGCGCTCGCCGCGATCGCCGCCGTGTCCCCTCCCCTCGACCTCTCGCGTTGCGCCGACGCGCTCGAACGCCCGGGGAACCGGCTCTACCAGCGCTACTTCGTCGGTCGTCTGCGGCGCGCCTACCGGGAGCGCCACCGGGGACGGCCGGACCTTTTCCCCGCCGGGGTCGAGCGCGACCGGCGCACGATCCGCGAGTTCGACGACCGGGTCACCGCACGCTTCGGAGGGTACCGTGACGTCGCCGACTACTACGAGCGGTCGAGCGCCGGCCCCTGGCTGAGCGCGATCGACCGGCCGGCCCTCGTCCTCGCCGCCGCGGACGACCCGCTGATCCCCGTCGACTCGGTCCGCTGCTGGGCGCTGTCTCCCTCCGTACGCCGCGAGATCACGGCGAGCGGCGGCCACCTCGGCTTCGTCGGCGCGTCCCGCGCTCCCGGCTGGTTCTGGGCGGCGGAGCGGGCCCTGCGTTTTCTGGAAGAGCACACGATGCAGGAGCGCACGGCGGCGGGGCAAGAAGCGCGCTCGTAGAGGAGGGCTCTCGGGACGCGCCTCGAGCGAGAAGTGGGCGCTACGGTCCCGACGCGCTTTCGGTCGGTGCCGTCGGGCTTTCGGTCGGACGAGTGCTGGCGGTGGGACATCGCGACTTCTTTTGCGCGCGCAGCAGCGGCCCCACGACCTTCCAGACGTTGTCGGCGACGCGCTGCTCACCCTCGGCGTTCGGGTGGATGCCGTCGGCCTGGTTGAGCCGGGGATCGCCCGCGACCCCCGCGAGCAGGAAGGGCACGAGGGTCGCGTGGTTCTTCCGGGCCAGCTCGGGGTAGATGGCGCGGAACTCCCGTTGGTACCGCTCGCCGTAGTTGGGAAGGGCCTCCATCGCCACCAACACCAGCCGGGGTGCGTGCCCGCGCGCCGCGTCCAGGATGTCCTGGATGTTCTCGCGCGTGGCCTGCGGGTCCTGGCCGCGCAGGCCGTCGTTGGCCCCGGTCTCGACGACCAGCACGCAGACGGGCTGGCGCAGCAGCCAGTCCATCCGGCGCAGCGCGCCGGCCGAGGTCTCGCCGCTCACCCCGGCGTTGACGACACGGTAGCCGAGGCCGGTCGCGTCGATCTTCCGCTGGATGAGCGCCGGGAAGGCCTGCGCGGGATCGAGGCCGTAGCCCGCGGTCAGGCTGGTGCCGACGAAGAGGACGACGGGCCGGGTGTCCGTCCTCGGCGCCACAGGCGCGGCCCCCGATGGTCTCGCCGCAGCGGGAGCGACTCGGTCCGGGGCGGGCTCCCGCCCCGCGCGGCGGCAGGCCCCGAGCACGAGCAGCATCCCGATCGCGGCCACCAGAGCGGGGGCGAGCGTGTTTCTCGCTATCATGCATCGAGGGGAGCGACGCCAGGTCATGTCCATGCTGCGGTCGGAAGCGCTCGGCCGGACCTACCTTTCGGGTGGGCGCGAGATCACCGTTCTTAGAGATATCACGTTCGCCCTGGAGCCCGGGGGCTTCCTCGCCATCACCGGCCCCTCCGGCAGCGGCAAGAGCACGCTGCTCGGGCTGCTGGCCGGGCTCGACCGGCCCACGCGCGGCCGGGTGCTGCTCGACGGCCAGGACCTCTCCCTCCTCACGGAGGACGAGCGCGCCCGCGTGCGCGCCTCGAAGGTCGGCTTCGTCTTCCAGTCCTTCCACCTGATCCCGACCCTCACCGCGCGCGAGAACATCCAGGTGCCGCTCGAGCTGCGGGGCGAGGAGGCACGCGGCAGGGCCCTCGAGCTCCTGGAGCGGGTGGGGCTGGCCGATCGCGGCCACCACTACCCCGCCCAGCTCTCGGGGGGCGAGCAGCAGCGGGTGGCGGTGGCGCGCGCCTTCGCGCACCGGCCGAAGATCCTGTTCGCGGACGAGCCGACCGGGAACCTCGACGCCACGAACGGCGCCAACGTGATCGACCTGCTCTCGCAGCTGAACCGGGAGCTGCGGACGACGCTGGTCCTGGTCACCCACGACCCCGACCTCGCCGGGCGCGCGCAACGGGTCCTGCGGCTGCGGGACGGCGCCGTCGTCGAGGACACGGCGCCGGCGAGCGCGGCGTGACGCTTCCGGCCGCGGCGCGGAGCGGGCGCTTCGCGCTCGTGCTGGCCTGGCGCGAGGGGCGCTCTTCGACGCGGCGCGCCGCGCTCATCGTGGCCTCGGTCGCCATCGGCGTGGGCGCCCTGGTCGCGATCAATTCGTTCACCGCCGGGCTTCGCGAGTCCGTCCGAAAGGAGGCGCGCGCGCTGCTGGGCGCCGACCTCGTGGTCTCCTCGAGCGCCCCCTTGACGCCCGCGGCCGAAAGGCTCGTCTCCGCCGTGCGCCGCGCCACCCGACCGCCGGCCGACGTCGTGCGCGTGGTCACCTTCGGCGCGATGGCCTTCGTGCCCGGCGGACGGACCACGCGTCTCGTACAGGTGCTCGCCGTGGATCCCGGCTATCCCTGCTACGGCACGATCGAGACGGCGCCGGCCGGAGAGTGGCCGCGGCTGGGCGCGAGCGGGGGGGCGATCGTCGACCCCGGGCTGCTGGTGAGCCTGGGCGCGCGGCTCGGAGACGAGCTCGAGCTCGGGGAGGCGCGCTTCCGGATCCGGGCCACCATCGTGAACATGCCGGGCGACGTCGGCGTGCGGACGGCGATCGGACCGCGCGCCTTCATCCCGCGGGCGCGCGTCGCGGAGACGAAGCTCCTCACTTTCGGCTCGCGCGGGCAGTACCGGGTCTATTTCCGCCTGCCAGCGGGTGCCGACACCCAGGCGATCGCCAAGCGTTTCCGGCCCCCCCTGGCCACCGAGCGTGCCAGCATCCGCACCGCCGCGGACGACGAGCGCCGGCTCTCCGACACGCTCGGCCGCTTCGGCAACTTTCTGGGGCTGGTGGCTCTCGTGGCCCTGCTCCTGGGAGGGCTCGGGGTCGCGAGCGCGGTGCACGTCTTCATCAAGCGGCGCCTGCCGACGATCGCGGTGCTCCGCTGCCTGGGCGCCTCGTCTTCGACCCTCCTCGCCGCCTACCTCATCCAGGCACTGGTCGTGGGGCTGGTCGGCAGCGTGCTCGGAGCCGCGCTCGGCGCCGCCGTCCAGGTGACGCTGCCCCGGCTGCTGCGCGACCTGTTGCCCGTCGACGTCGTCTGGACGCCCTCCCTGCCCTCGATCCTCACCGGTATCGCGATCGGCGTCTGGACGGCGGTCGTCTTCTCGCTGCTCCCGCTGCTCGCCGTGCGACGCGTCTCGCCGCTCGCCGTGCTGCGCCGCGACTACGAGCCCGAGCGGGGCCCGCGGCTCGACGCGGCGCGCATCGCGACAGTGCTGGCTCTGGTCGCGAGCCTTCTGGCGATGGCCGTCCTCCAGGCGGGCGCCCCCCGGACCGGATTGGCCTTCGCCGGCGGGATCGGCGTCGCGCTCGGGGCGCTCGCCCTCGCCGCCCTGCTGCTGGTGCGCGGCTTGCGTCGGTTCTTCCCGGCTCGCCTGCCCTATCTCTACCGGCAGGGCCTCGCGAACCTCTACCGGCCCGCCAACCAGACGCTGATGGTCGTGCTCGCCCTCGGCTTCGGCGCGTTCCTGCTCAGCACCCTGCTGCTGGTGCAGCACAACCTGCTGCGCGGCCTGCGCGTCGACCGCGGCGCCACGCGGCCGAACGTGGTCTTCTTCGACGTCCAGCCCGACCAGAGAGACGACGTGCTGCGCCGCGTGCGGCAGTCCGGGCCCATCACCGCCCCGGTCACCCCGATCGTGCCGATGCGGATCGCGTCCATCAAGGGCCGGCCGGTCTCGGAGCTGCTCGCGAGCCAGGACGCGAAGCAGGGGCCGGAGCGCTGGGCGCTCCGCCGCGAGTACCGCAGCAGCTACCGCGACGCGCCCTCCCCCTCGGAGCGCGTGGTTGCGGGCTCCTGGTGGCGCCCCGGCGAGTGGAAAGGCCGGACCGGGTCGGGACCGGTGCCGATCGCCGTCGACATGGGGCTGGCTCGGGAGCTGCGCGTGGCCGTGGGCGACGAGATCGTGTGGGACGTGCAGGGCGTGAGCGTGTCCTCGCGGGTCGCCTGCCTGCGGGACGTCGAGTGGGCGCGCTTCGAGCCCAACTTCTTCGTCGTCTTCCCGGACGGTCCCCTGGACGACGCGCCCCGCAGCTACGTCGTGCTCTCGCGAGTAGACGACGCGAACGGCCGTGCCCGCCTGCAGCGCGACGTCGTCGAGGCCTTCCCCAACGTCTCGACGCTCGACCTCGCCCAGGTCCAGCGCGCCATCGAGGGCGTGCTGGACCGGGTGATCCTGGCCGTGCGCTTCATGGCCCTCTTCAGCCTCGCGGCCGGGGCCATCGTGCTGGCGGGTGCCGTGGCCTCGAGCCGCTACCAGCGCGTGCGGGAGGGCGCGCTGCTGCGCACCCTGGGCGCGACGCGGTCGCAGCTGGTCAGGATCCTGCTCGCGGAGTACGCGGTGCTCGGGGCCCTGGCGGCCTCGACGGCCATTCTGCTCTCGTCGCTCGCCGCCTGGGCGCTGGCCCGCTTCGTCTTCGACAGCGGCTTCGCGCTGCCCGGCCCGGCGCTCCTCGCGCTCCTGCTCGCGGTCCTGGGGCTGACCGTGGTCGTCGGCCTCTCGGGCAGCACCGAGGTCTGGCGCCGGCCTCCGCTCGAGGTCCTGCGGGCGGAGTAGGCCGCTCGCGCGGGGCGCCTCGCGGCCCCGGTGGCTTGCCTGACCCGGGCCCCGGGGTCTCCTATCGAGCTGCGGGAGCCGGCGGCACAGGAGCCGGAGCTGCCGGCGTCGGCTGCGGTGCCTCGATCCGCACCTTCATCTCCACCCGCTCCTTCGCCGTCTGACCCTCGACCGGCGTGAGGCTGATCTGGTCGACGACGTCCATGCCCGAGACGACCTCGCCGAAGATCGTGTACTGCCCCTTGAGCGAGGGCTGGTCACGCAGGCAGATGAAGAACTGCCTGCCGCCTGTGTTCAGGCCGGAGGGCTTGCGCACGGCGGCGACCGTGCCGCGGACGAAGGGCCGATCCGAGAGCTCCGCCTTCAGGAGGTCGAGGCCCCCGGTGCCGTAGAGCCGGGCCTTGGCCGGATCCTTCGACAGAGGGTCCCCGCCCTGGATGATCCCGCCCATGACGATCCGGTGGAAGGTGGTGCCGTCGTAACCTCCCGCCTCGGCGGTCTTGACGAAGAGCGCAGCGTGACGCGGGGCGATCTCGGGCAGCAGGCGGATCGTGAAGGAGCCCTTGGGAGTCTCGACGACGGCCTCGGTCCCGGGCGCGACGACCGCGGCCGGGGCCTTCTGCCTGGTCGGCGGCTTCGCGACCGGTCTCACGCCGATCGCGACGACGAGGGACGGCACCAGGCCGAGGACGGCGGCTACGGCGACGCTCACTCTGCACTGACTCATGGCTACTCCTCCCACTCGCCGTCCTCGATCAGCCGCTCGCGCAGGGCCAGCCTCCTCGTGATCTCGGCGCGGTCCCCGAGCGTCGAGGCGCCGATCCCCTCCACGACGCAGGAGGCCGCGCAGGCGGCGAAGGCCGCCGCCGCGAGGACGTCCCCCGTCTCGTGATAGTGGACCAGGAAAGCGGCGGCGAACACGTCGCCCGCGCCGGTCGGATCGCGCTCCGGCCGCGGGAAGGTCGGTACCTCGCTGCGACCGTCGCGGGTGAGGAGGGTCAGCCCGCGCCATCCGCGCGTCACGGCCACGATCGGGACGCAGGAGAGCAGAGCGTTGGCGCGGGCGTCCGCGTCCGGCAGGTCGTGCTCGGAGAGGAAGAGCGCGTGCACGCCGAGCAGATCCTGGTCAGGGCGCTCCCAGGCGCGCGCGGCGACCAGCCCGTCGGAGCGGATCGTGCGCAGGTAGCCCTGGCCGATGGCGCCCACGCAGCCGGCGGCGAAAGTGAGCGCGCCGATGCCGAAGAGCTCGCCCGCCACCGGACCGAGCAGCAGGACGTCGGGATCGCGCCATTCCTCGGGCAGCGTCTCGACGCTGAGGTCGTCCGCGCGGGTGATCACGACCTGCCGTCGGCTGCCGTCGTCCTCGTACGCGTTCTCGAAGCGGGTCGTGCACGCGGCCTTCTGCACGAAGACGGTCAGACCCGGCAGCTCCCGCGCCGGATCGAAGTCGGGCCCGGCGGAGGTCAGCACCGCGGCCTCCCAGCCGAGACGGCGCGCCGCGAGCGCGGCGTAGGTCACCGCGCCACCTAGGACGTCTTTGGAGACGGTGGCGCCGGCCGGCGTCCCGCGTGGCGCGGGGACCAGCAGCGTGTCGCGGGTGACGTGGCCGATCGCGAGCAGGCGCGTCACGGGGCCGCCTCAGGCCCGCGTCTTCTCGAAGACGCCCGCCTGTGCGTGGTTCTGCATGGAGACGGCGACGGGATAGCGCCCCGAGAAGCAGGCCGTGCAGTGGCGCCGGCCCTCCGGGTCGTCGACCGCCTGGAGGAGTCCCTGATGCGAGAGGTAGCCGAGGCTGTCGGCCTCGATGAAGCACCGGATCTCCTCGACGCTGTGCGCGGAGGCGATCAGCTCGCCTTTGGTCGGGGTGTCGATGCCGTAGTAGCAGGGGCTGATCGTGGGCGGGCTGGAGATGCGCAGGTGGACCTCGCGCGCGCCGGCCTCGCGCACCATGCGCACGATCTTGCGCGAGGTGGTGCCGCGCACGATCGAGTCGTCGATCAGCACCACCCGACGCCCCTCGATCACCTGCCGCACCGGGTTCAGCTTGATCCTTACGCCTACCGAGCGCTGGCCCTGGCGCGGCGCGATGAAGGTACGGCCCACGTAGTGGTTTCGGATCAGCCCCCACTCGAAGGGGATGCCGCTCTCCTGCGCGTAGCCGAGCGCGGCGCCGATGCCGCTGTCGGGCACCGCCACCACCACGTCGCCCGGCACGGGGTTCTCGCGGGCGAGCAGGCGGCCGAGCAGGATCCGCGACTGGAGCACCGTACGCCCGAAGACGACGCTGTCCGGGCGGGCGAAGTAGACGTGCTCGAAGATGCAGTGCGCCGCCGGCTCGGGCGGGAAGGGCTTGAGCGAGCGCACGCCGTCGGCGTCGACCACGATCAGCTCGCCGGGCTCGACGACGCGAACGTACTCGGCGCCGATCAGGTCGAGCGCGGTCGTCTCCGAGGCGACGATCGTCGCGCCGTTCAGCTTCCCGAGCACCAGCGGCCGGAAGCCCCAAGGATCGCGGGCGGCGACCAGGGCCTCGGGGGTCAGGAAGACGAGGGAGAAGGCCCCCATCACCTTGAAGAGGCTGGACGCGATCGCGTCCTCGAGCCGCTCGCGGTGGCTGCGCGCGTAGAGATGCAGGATCACCTCGGTGTCCGAGGTGGACTGGAAGATGGACCCGGCCGCCTCCAGCTCCTGCCGCAGCAGGGCGGCGTTGACCAGGTTTCCGTTGTGGCCGACCGCGATCGGCCCCCGATGGCACTCGATCAGGTACGGCTGCGCGTTCGAGGCGACCGTGTCACCGGAGGTCGAGTAACGGACGTGACCGATCGCCCGGTCGCCGGGGAGCCGGGCGAGGACCCCCTCGTCGAAGACGTCGTTGACGAGGCCCATGCCGCGTTCGAGCCTGAGCTTGCCGCCGTCCCCCGCCGCGATGCCCGCCGACTCCTGGCCGCGGTGCTGGAGCGCATAGAGGCCCATGTAGGTGAGGTGCGAGGCCTCGGGGTGGCCGAAGACCCCGAAGAGACCGCACTGGTCGTGGAAGCGGTCGTCGTCGGGCGCCTCTCGCGTGAAGGCCGAGGACAGGAGCGGCAGCGGCTCTTTCACCTCACCATGTTATCCGATCCCGGGGAGGCCACCGCTCGGGTCGGGCGTGCTAGGCTCCGCCCGGGCGTTTCCCGCTCGCGGGCGCCCGACGGTACGCCTGGCGACGACCCGCACCGAGGCGGTCGTCGTATACGGGCGGGCGGGATCGCTGGCGGCGGACGGGGTCACACTCGCGCTCGGACCACGCGCGACGGTGGTCCTGGCCTGGGGGCCGTGGTAGGACCGTCCGCCCGCTCCGGAAAGAGGCTTCCCGGGAGGGGCCGCGTTGGGCTAGGATCGCGTTCGAGCCCGGCGTCTCGGTGGGAGCGTATGAGGCGAGGATGATGCAGAGGTTTCACGTCGCGTCCAACCGGGCGGTCCGAGGTCACTCCCTGCCCCGGCGGCGCGCGTACCGCGACGCGCCGAGCGAGCCACGCGGCCTCGCCCAGGGGCTTCTCGAAGACCCCCGCCTGCTCGCGCCCAGCCCAGTGGACGGCCAGGACCATCCCGAGCAGCCGCTGGTGCTGGTCGTCAGCCGTGAGCGCGCTGCCGCCCTGCCGATGCTCCGGGAGATCCTGCGCGGGGAGCCCGAGGTGACGATCGTGGTCGACCGCCGCTTCGGCGAGCGGCGCGGCGACGACGACCCGGCGGACCTCGCCGGCGAGCGGCGGGTCGCCCAGCGCCGGCGCCGGTTCTCCTTCTACCTGCTGTAGCCACCCCCGCGTGCCTGGCCGCCGGCGCCGGACGGTCCAGGCCGACCAGCCGGGGTCCTCAGGAAGCCGAAGACGCGCGCGAAGATGGCGTCCGTGTGGGTGAGGTAGCGCTCGAGCCGGAAGACCTCCTCGATCTCCCTCTCGCTCAGCACCGCGCGGATCTCGGCGTCCGCGAGCACGCGTTTCTTGAAGTCGCCGTCCTCGCGCCAGGCCTCCATCGCGTGCCCCTGCACGACACGGTAGGCGTCCTCGCGCCGCATTCCCTTGGCGGTCAGCTCGAGCAGCAGCTGGCCCGAGAAGACGAGGCCCTTGCCGAGCTCGAGGTTCCGGAGCATACGCGCCTCGTCCACGGTCATGCCCTTCACGATGCGCGTGAAGCGGGCCAGCATGTGGTCGAGGGCGAGGAAGCTGTCGGGCACGATCACCCGCTCGACCGAGGAGTGGGAGATATCGCGCTCGTGCCAGAGGGCGACGTTCTCGAGTGAGGCGAGGGCGTTCGTGCGCACGAGGCGCGCGAGGCCCGCGACCTGCTCGCAGCCGACCGGGTTCCGCTTGTGCGGCATGGCGGAGGAGCCTTTCTGGCCGGAGCCGAACGGCTCCTCCAGCTCCCGCACCTCGGTCTTCTGAAGGGCGCGCACCTCGGTCGCGAACTTCTCGAGGCTCGCCGCCACGATCGCGAGTGTCGTCAGCACCTCGGCGTGCCGGTCGCGCTGCAGCACCTGCGAAGAGACCGGCGCCGGGGCGAGCCCCAGCTTCCGGCAGACCGCCTCCTCCACCTCGGGCGGCAGGTGCGAGAAGGTGCCGACCGCCCCCGACAGCTTGCCGAACGCGATCGTGGCGCGGGCGCGCTCCAGCCGGGCGAGGTCGCGCTGAAGCTCGGCGTGCCAGAGGGCCATCTTGAGTCCGAAGGTCATCGGCTCGGCGTGGACGCCGTGCGTGCGGCCGATCATGGGCGCGTGCTTGTGCCGGCGCGCGCGCTCCTCGACGGCCGCCATCAGCTCCTTGAGGTCCGCCTGGATCAGCTGGCAGGCGTCGCGCATCAGGATGGCGAGCGCCGTGTCGACGACGTCGGAGGAGGTGAGCCCGTAGTGCAGCCAGCGCCCCTCCGGCCCCACGTTCTCGGCCACGCAGGAGACGAAGGCGATCACGTCGTGCTGCACCTCGCGCTCGATGGCGTCGATGCGCGCGACGTCGAAGCGGGCCTTGGCCTTGATCGCCGCCAGGGCCTCCTTGGGCACGACGCCGCGCTCGGCGAGCACCTCGCTCACCGCGATCTCGACCGCCAGCCAGGTGGCGAACCGGTTCTCGTCCGACCACAGCCGCGCCATCTCGGGGCGCGAGTAGCGAGGGATCATGGCCTCGGCCTCTCCTCGGGAAACCGAAAGCGTATCACGCCGGTCGCCGTGCCTTCCCCGGCTCTCCGTCGGGATTCGGGTCTCGAATCCCCCGAATCGCCCGATGCCGCCCATCCAACAGGGGCCCGATCCCGCGGGCCAGGCTGGCTTTCATATTGCACGATTCCCAGGCGACGCTCGTCCGCCGGCAATTCGTGCGGCCGCCGGGACGAGCGCGGGGCGCCTGGGTCGCTCCGCCTGTTGGGACGGCGCGACACGAAGCGCGACAGCGGGAGGAGGCGGTCCGATGGAACCCTATCGACTCAAGCAGGACGGCGACGGGCAGCCCTACGTCGAGGTTCCCTACCGGGGACCGCGGCTGCTGCGGCACCCGATGTTCAACAAGGGCACCGCCTTCACGCGGCCCGAGCGCGCCGCGCTCGGTCTCGAGGGGCTGCTGCCCGACGCCGTCAGCACGCTCGAGCAACAGATCGCCCGCATCCACCGGAACATCCTGCGCAAGGAGGACCCGCTCGAGCGGTACATCGGCCTCGCCTCGCTCCAGGACCGGAACGAGGTGCTCTTCTATCGACTGCTGGTCGACAACATCGAGGAGCTGATGCCGATCGTCTACACGCCCACGGTGGGCCGTGCCTGCCAGGACTACAGCCACATCTTCCGTCGTGCCCGCGGGATCTGGATCACCCCCGGCCACCGCGGACGGATCGAGGAGGTGCTCCAGAACGCCGCCTTCGAGGACGTCCGCCTGGTCGTGGTCACCGACAACGAGCGCATCCTGGGCCTGGGCGACCAGGGCGCGGGCGGGATGGGCATCCCGATCGGAAAGCTCGCGCTCTACTGCGCGGCGGCCGGGATCCATCCCACGCGAACCCTGCCGGTCAGCCTCGACGTGGGCACCGACAACACGACGCTCCTGGAGGACGAGCTGTACCTGGGCTGGCGCCACCCGCGCCTGCGGGGCGAGGAGTACGAAACGCTCGTCGACGAGTTCGTCCACGCGGTGAAGTACCGCTTCCCGAAGGCGCTCCTGCAATGGGAGGACTTCAAGAAGACGAACGCGTTCCGGCTGCTGGACAGGTACCGCAGGACGATCACCAGCTTCAACGACGACATCCAGGGCACGGCCGCCGTGGCCGTGGCCGGGATCATGGCGGGCTGCCGAGCGACCGGGGTCCCGCTGATCGAGCAGCGCGCGGTGATCCTGGGTGCAGGCGCCGCCGGCATCGGCATCGCGCGCCTCCTGCGCGACGCGCTCTCGCGCGGCGGCCTCTCGGGCGAGAGGCTGGCGGCCGCGATCGCCAACCTGGACAGCCGCGGCCTGGTGGTCGACGACCAGGAGATCCCGGACGAGCACAAGCGGCCCTTCGCCTGGCCGGCGGCGCTCGCCGAGCGGAGCGGACTGGGCAGGGGGCGTCCCCGGGACCTGGCGGCCGTCGTGCGCGCGGTCAAGCCCACGGTCCTGATCGGCACCTCCGGTGAGCCCGGCACCTTCACCGAGCTGATCGTGCGCGAGATGGCCGCGCACGTGGAGAGGCCCGTCGTCTTCCCGATGTCGAACCCCACCTCGAAGTCGGAGGCGAAACCGGTCGACATCCTGAACTGGACCGGCGGACGCGCCCTGATCGCCACCGGCAGCCCCTTCGACCCCGTGCCCTACGGCGGCCGGACCATCAAGATCGGCCAGGGAAACAACGCCTTCGTCTTCCCCGGCGTGGGACTCGGCGTCCTGGTCGCCGAGGCGACCGAGGTCACGCAGGCCATGTTCGCGGCGGCCGCGGTACGCGCCTGACCGGCGAGGTGGGCGAGGCGGACTTCCAGGAGGGGATGCTCTTCCCTCCGCCGTGCCAGATCCGCCGCGTCTCGCGTGCGATCGCTGAAGCAGTGGTCAAGCAGGCGCGCGAGGACGGCGTCGCGGGTCGCGTGCTCGCGGACGCCGAGATCCCCGAGGCCGTGGCGACGGCGATGTGGGAGCCCGAGCATCCGCACGTCATCCCTGCCTGAGAGCCGGGCGGGCGCACCGGCGTAGTAGACTCGGTAGGTTTGCCCGGACGAGAGTCCGGGTCCTGTCGGGCGTCACCATGGACGGACGCCGACTGTCAGCAGGCGAGCGTCGGCGGGACGTCGCCGGAAGGGATCGTGCATGGAGGCGTACCGGAGGAAACGGGGATCGGACGGGCGGGAGCGCGTCGAGGTGCGGCTGCGCGGGGCGCATCTGCTCAACCACCCGATGCTCAACCGCTCGACCGCGTTCAGCCGCGAGGAGAGGCGGAGACTGGGCCTCGCGGGCCTGCTGCCCGACGTGGTCAGCACCATGGAGCAGCAAGCTCTGCGCGCCTACGGGAACTTGGTGCGCAAGGACGATCCGCTGGAGCGCTACATCGGCCTCGCGGCGCTCCAGGACAGGAACGAGCACCTCTTCTACAAGGTCCTCGCCGAGCATCTCGAGGAGTTCCTGCCGGTCGTCTACACGCCGACGGTGGGCCTCGCCTGCCAGCGGTACAGCCAGATCTTCCGGCGCTCGCGGGGGCTGTGGATCACGCCCGATGACAAGGGACGGATGGCGGAGGTGCTGACCAACGCGCCCTACGAGGACGTGCGCCTGATCGTGGTGACCGACAACGAACGCATCCTGGGCCTGGGCGACCAGGGCGCGGGCGGCATGGGCATCCCGATCGGGAAGCTCGCGCTCTACTGCGCCGCGGCTGGCATCCACCCCTCCCAGACGCTCCCGGTCAGCCTGGACGTCGGGACCGACAACCAGCAGCTCCTCGGCGACGATCTCTACATCGGCTGGCGCCATCCGCGCCTGCGGGGCGAGGCCTACGACTCCGTCGTCGAGGAGTTCGTGCGCGCGGTCAAGCTCCGCTTCCCCAAGGCGCTCCTGCAGTGGGAGGACTTCAAGCAGTGGAACGCGCTCCGCCTGCTGGAGCGCTACAGGAAGGAGCTGCCCTCCTTCAACGACGACGTCCAGGGCACGGCGGCGGTGGCCGTGGCCGGGATCGTCGCGGCGGCGCGCGCCGCCGGACGCGACTTCGCC
Source organism: uncultured Acidobacteriota bacterium (assembly GCA_963732935.1). Taxonomy (GTDB): domain Bacteria; phylum Acidobacteriota; class Vicinamibacteria; order Fen-336; family Fen-336; genus DATBSL01. The sequence goes on from CAVTBK010000002.1 coordinate 273,203, forward strand.
GAGGAGCGGGTGGTGATCGCCGGGGCGGGCGCCGCCGGGGTCGGGATCGCGCGCCTCTTCAAGCGTGCGCTCGAGCGTGCCGGCGCGAACGCCGAGGCGATCGGGAGCGCGGTAGCGCTCCTCGACTCGAAGGGGCTGGTCGTGGACGCGCAGGACGAGTACCGCCGCCACCTGGCCTGGCCTGCCGAGCGGGCCGCCGCCCGCGGGCTGCGTGCCGGCTCCTCGCTGCTCGAGGTGGTGCAGGCCGTCGCACCGACCGTGCTGGTGGGCGTCTCCGGTGTGGCCGGTCTCTTCACCGAGGAGGTGGTGCGCGCGATGGCGGCACAGGTCCCGCGTCCCACCATCCTCCCTCTCTCGAACCCGACCAGCGCCTGCGAGGCGACGCCGGCGGATTTGCTCGCCTGGACGGACGGCCGCGCGCTGGTTGCCACCGGGAGCCCCTTCGGCCCGGTGGAGGTCGGCGGGAAGCGCGTGCGGGTCGCTCAGGGCAACAACGCCTTCGTCTTCCCCGGCCTGGGCCTGGGCGTCCTGGTCACGGAGGCTCGGGAGGTGACGGACGCCATGTTCGCCGCCGCGGCGGACGCGCTCGCGGCCGAGCTGAGCGAAGGGGACCTGGCCCAGGGGTCGCTCTTCCCGCCCGTCTCCGACCTGCGACGCGTGACCATGCGGGTCGCGGAAGCGGTCGTCCGCCAAGCGGTCGCCGAGGGCGTCGCCCGCAACCCACCCGTGAGCCCTGCGGACGCCGTCGCCGCCGCGATGTGGGAGCCGATCTATCCGGCGCTGGACGTGGCCTAGCCTTCGGCGCTCACCCGCGCCAGCGCCGCGGGCAGGAAGATGCACAGGCGCGTGCCCTGCCCCGGCACGCTCTCGGCCACGATCCGTCCGCCGTGCTCCTCCACGATCTGGCGCGCGATCGCGAGCCCGAGGCCCGTGCCCTTCACCTTGGTGGTGTAGTGCGGCTCGAAGATGCGCTCGACGTCCTCGACCCCAGGGCCGTCGTCCTCGACTCGGATCACGACCCCGCCTCGCTCGCCGGCCGTGCGCAGCCGCAGCTCGCCTCCCCGCGCCGCCATCGCCTCGAAGGCGTTGTTGGTGACGTTCAGCAGCACGCGCTTGATCTGGTCGGCGTCCACCTCGACCGGCGGCAGGTCGGAAGCGAGGTCGAGCCTGACCCGCAGCTTCTCGTCTGGCGCCTGCGTGTAGGGAGCCAGAGCCTCGACCACCAGGGCGTTGGCGTCGAGCCGCTCCGCGCGCATCGCCGGCAGCCGTGAGAAGCGCGAGAACTCGCTGATCAGCTGCTTGAGGTCGCGCACCGCACCCTGGATCATGTCGATCGCCGAGGGGAAGATGTCGGCAAAGCGCCCCGGCTCGCGGACCCAGGCGTTCTTGAGCGTGTCCGCGGCCAACCCCACCGGCGTGAGCGGGTTCTTGATCTCGTGGATCACCCGTTCGACCGCCTCCTTCCAGGCCTCCAGCCTCTGGCTGGCCAGGATCTGGGTCAGGTCCTCGATCACCACCACGGTGCCGATCGCCCGCCGCCCTTCGCCGAGCAGGGTGGAGGCCACCACCGCCAGAGTCCGCCGGCCCGCCGGCAGCTCGCACACGACCTGCGCCTCGCGCCGAGGCTGGTGCCCCGAGCGCACCGGGGCCACCGCGTCCACGATCGCGGCCGCCGGCCCGTCGGCGAGCGCCTGCTCGAGCGTGCGCCCGCGCGCGTGGGCTGCGCTCAGGCCCAGGATCTCGCTGGCCCGTTCGTTGAAGGTCTCGATCCGCCCCTCCTCGTCGAGCGAGACGACGCCGGTCGCCACGTTCGCGATCACCGTCGAGAGGTGGTTCTTGAGCGCGAGCAGGGTCGCCTGCGAGGCGCGCAGCTCCGAGGTACGGGCTTCGACCATCGCCTCCAGGTTGCGGCTGTAGCCGAAGATGGCGCGCCGGCTGGTCTCGAGCTCCGCCACCATCCGGTTGAACGACTCGGCGATGCTGCCGATCTCGTCGCGCGACTGCACCGGGAGCCGCGTGGTGAGCTCGCCGGTCGCCGCCAGCGCCATCGCCTCGTGCATGCGGCGCACCGGGCGCAGCACCATCCGCGAGATGAGCAGGTTCAGCGCCAGCAGCACCAGGATGAAGGAGAGGGTGACACCCCCGTAGAAGAGGATCCGCGTCAGCGACTGGCTGCGCTCGAGAGGGGCGAGGCTCTTCAGGATCTGAAGCCGGCCGTAGGGATCGCCCGCCGCCGAGAGCGTCGTGGTGAGGGCGAGCACGGGCAGGCCTCCGAACGCGGTCTCCTCGAAGTCGTCCTGCCCCGGCGGCGGCGCCGTCCGGTCCGCGCGCAGGTCCTCGCGTCTCACCTGTCGACCGGCGAGCAGCAACCCACCTCCGGGGCCGACCAGGTCGGCCTCCCCGTCCCCCTCGACCAGCAGCACGGCGCCGGGCCCGGAAAGGAAGGGCCGAGCGTCCTCGCCCAGCAGCCTCAGGATGGTCGCGCCGTCGGCGGTCGCGCCGAGGTCGATCGGACCCGCGGCCAGTCGCACCCAGAGGATCCCCTCCTGTCCCGCCAGGTCCGCGAGATGCACCCCCATCGACTCGCGGTTGCCGAACAGCTGGTCGTAGATGAAGTCGCGCTCGTAGTTGCGACGCAGCGTCGACAGGAGCCTCCGGTCCTGGTCGAGCAGCCTCTGACGCTGCTCGCCCAGAACCGGGACCAGCACCAGCACGAGCGCGGTCACGCTGATCACGAAGGCGCCCACGAGAGCGAGGGTGACCTTTCCCCGCAGGCTGAGGTCGCGCACCAGGCCCGGCAGGTGCCTCACGGCTCGCCCAGCCAGCCGCGCACCAGGGCGCGCGGCGGCCCCTCCGGGGCCGGCTCCACGGCGTAGAGGGCGACCCCCTGCCTCCGGTCGCCGCGATCGTCGAATCGGATGCGGCCGGTGACCCCTTCCGCCTCGCTGTGGGCCACCAGCTCGCGCAGCTTTCGACGCGTCTCGGCGAGGCCGACGCCGAGAGCCCGGTCGGGGAGCGGGCCCAGGGCCTTGAGCGCCGTGGCGATCACACGCACCGCGTCGTAGGCGAGCACCGCGCGGCAGCCTGGCGGCTCGGCCCCCATCACCTGCGCGTAGCGACGGTCGAACTCCGGGGCCGGCGAGCACAACTCCACGTAGTAGGCCTCGCCGGGCGGTGTCCCGCGCTGGAAGAGGAGAGGGCTCGACCAGGCGTCTCCGCCCAGGAAGGTCGCCTGCAGCCCGATCGAGCGCGCCTGGACGGCCATCAGCGTCGCGTCGGGGAAGGAGCCGGGCATGAACACCACGTCGGGATGGAACTCCTTGATCAGCCGGAGCTGGGGTCGGAAGTCGGTCTCCAGTGCGAGGTAGTAGGACTCCATGGTGACTCGGCCCGCGGCCGGATCGCGGAAGCGCTCGAGGAACGCGTTCGCGAGACGCGCGCTGTAGGTGCGCCCCACCTCGTAGAGGACCGCCACCCGGTGGGCCGCCAGGCGGTCGCGCGCGAAGTCGGCGAGCAGCGCGCCGATCACGGCGTCGGAGGCGCACATCCGGAAGACGAACGGGTGCACGCGGCCCAGCTTCGGGTTCCAGGTCAGGTCGGCGGCGGTCGAGACGTTCGTGATCTGGAGGACGCCCCGCGCGTCGCTCTCCTCGGCCACCGCCTGCGACAGCTCGCTCGAGTTCGAGCCGACGATGGCCAGGGCGCCCGCCCGCACCGCGAGCGTCGCGGCCCAGCGCGCATCGACGAAATAGGAGCCCGTGCCGTACTCGGCCAGCCGCAGCGGGCGGCCGTTGACGCCACCCGCACGGTTGAGGTCTTCCACCGCCAGCCGGGCGCCGGTCAGCGACTGCCGGCCGGAGACCGCGTAGCGTCCCACGGTCGGGAAGATGGCGGCGATCGCGAGCGCTCCCCCGGCCGTGATCGAGGAGACCGGGGGCATCACCAGCGGGTCGACCTTGCGGTGGGCGACGACGCCGCGCTCTCCGGTCGTGACGCGCGTGCAGCCCGCCACCCCGGCGAGCCCGGCCAGAGCCGCCAGCGGGAGCGCAAGGGCTCGCGGCACCATGGCTGGCAGCGTAGCACGCGACGCCGCGCACCGGCGACGCCGTGGGAGGCTGCTCTAGCGGCGCGCGCCGCAGGAGGCCCGGACCACGAGTCGCGTGGACAGCAGGCGGCTCTCCTGCTGGGGCGTCCGGCCGTCCATGAGCGTGAACAGCAGCTCGACCGCCGCCTGACCCAGAGCGTGGATGGGCTGGCTCACGGCTGTGATCGCTGGCGAGAACAGCTCGTAGAAAGGATGGTCGTCGAAGGCCGCGAGCGCCACGTCGGCGGGAATCGCCAGGCCGAGCCGCGAGCAGACCCGCAGCGCGGGCGCCACCAGGTCACCGGCGGCGACGAAGAGCGCGTCCGGACGGGGGTTCCCGCCCAGGATCTCATCGACTCCTCTCTGGGCGGCCGCCGCGTCGTATCCGCAGTGCCTTACCCGCGGCTCGAGCCCTGCCGCGGTCATGGCCGCCTGATAGCCGTCGCGTCGCTCGCGGACGCTCGCGAACTGCTCGGGGCCGCACAGCAGCGCGATCGTCCGGTGCCCGAGACCGATCAGGTGGCGCGTCATCGCCTCTGCGCCGCCCTGGTTGTCGACGTCGACGTAGTGGTGGCCGGAAAGGGCACCCTTGCCGACCATCACGAACGGGAAGTCCTTGACCAGAAGCTCGGCCAGCTGCTTGAGGCCGAAGTGCTCGGCGCCCACGATCAGCCCGTCCACCCGCTTGCCTCGCAAGACCGACTTGTATGCCGAGTCGACGTCCTGCTCGGATCGGGCGGTCGACAGCAACACGTTCAGGTTCCTGGCGGCGGCCTCCTCCGTGACCGAGGTCAGCAGGATCGGCCAGTAGGCGCTCGCCATCGAGTAGCTGCCGGTGTGGGGGATGACGACACCGATGTTGCCCGTGCGGCGGGCGGCGAGGCTCCTCGCCGAGGCGTTCGGGTGGAAGTCCAGCTCCTGGACCAGCTTCTGGATCCGTCGGCGCGTCTCGGCGCCGACGCCCGGAGCGTCGTTGAGGGTCTTCGACACGGTCCCGGGCGAGACTCTCGCCAGCGCGGCTATGTCCTTTATTGTGAACACATCACGCTCCATGCCCCGCCCCGCTCCCCGCCGCGACTCGAGAAACATCATAGCGTTTTCGCAAGATGGACAGCGTGGATCTTGCGGTGAGCGAGAATCCTCCCAGGTTGCCGCCTAACGAGAAGAGATGAGGAATGCGCATCGGAGTTCGGATGGATCCTGGTTGACGAAAACGGTTTCGCCAGTGAGTGGAGTGCCCGGAGCCTGGCGCTGGCCCGAGGGATGCAGGGCGGAGACTACGAGCGGGGAGCGCCTACGAGATGCTGGGACCCGACGGCGTGCCGACGAATCCCGGCAAGGGGCGCATCTGGAAGGCCGCCTACCACGACGGTCGCGCGCTGCTGAACGTCAGCGAGCGCTTGCGCGCGCTGGCGGGGCGCCCCGGCGAGTGAGCGCCCCTCCTCAGAACAGCCGCATCTGCCGCTCGGCCCCGTGACCGCGGCGGCCGGCGGGCGCGGGCCGGACGGCGATCCAGTCGGTCCCGGAGGCGCCCGCGATCGTCAGCCGGACTCCGCGGCGCCCGCCCCGGGCGAGCGCCTCTTCGGCGGCGTGCAACGCCAGCTCCGGATGGTTGTTCTTGCGCGAGAGGTGAGCCAGCACGACCTGCCGGCATGACTCGCCCAGTCCCCTCTCGATGAGGCGCGCTACGTCTCCGTTCGAGAGGTGCCCGAGCGGGCCCAGGATCCTCTCCTTCAGCGACCAGGGATAGGGACCGTCGCGGAGCAGGACCGGATCGTAGTTCGACTCCAGCAGCAACGCGTCGCACCGTCCCAGGGTCTCGGCCAGGGAGCGTGCCAGATGCCCGACGTCGGTCGCGTGGGCGAAGGTCGCTCCGGAGGCGGCGAGCGAGAAGGCCACCGGCCGCGCCGCGTCGTGCGGCACGGCCACCGCCCGGACCGTCAGGCGGGAGACCACGAGCGTCGCGCCCGGCTCGAGCGCTCGCAGCGCCGGCAGCTTCGCCTGGTCGAGGCCTGACGCACCGAGCGTGCCACGCGAGCCGACGATCGGCACCCCCCACTTGCGCGAGAACGCCGCCGCTCCCCGGGAGTGATCGCCGTGCTCGTGCGATACCAGGATCGCGTCGAGCGAGCCGGGATCGACGCCCGCGGACTGCAGCCGCTCGGCGAGCTGCCGCGGGCCGAGCCCGGCGTCGAGCAGCACGCGGGCATCGCCCCCCTCGACCAGGGTGGCGTTGCCGTCGCTGCCGGAGCCGAGCACCCGAAACCGCAGCTTGTCCTCCCCTCGGGCGCCCGCCGGAGCTAGACCACGAGGTCGCGGTCGCGCGGGCGCCAGCCGCGCAGGTTGCCGAGAACGCTCGCACCGACGCGACCGCGGAACAGATCCGCGGCCAGGCGCTGGACGTCGGAGGCGCTCACCCGCTCGATCTCGCCCAGGATCTCGTCGAGCGCCAGCTGCTTGCCGAAGTAGATCTCCTGACGGGCGAGGTGGCTCATGCGGGCGCCGGTGTTCTCGAGCGACAGGACCAGGCCGCCCGAGATGTGGTCCTTGGCTCGGCGCAGCTCGTCCTCCGGCAACGGCTCGTCGCGCAGGCGGCGCATCTCCTCGAGCGTCAGCCGCACCACCTCCTGCACCGAATCCATACCCGTCCCCGCGTAGACGCTCAGCAGGCCGGCGTCGGAGTAGGAGGTCAGCCCCGAGGAGATCGAGTAAACGAGGCCCCGCTTCTCGCGCACGTTCTGGAAGAGCCGTGACGACATCGAGCCGCCGAGCACCGTGTTGAGGACGAAGGCCGCGTAGCGGTCGGGATGGGTCTGCGGAAGGCCACGCGTGCCGATGCACACGTGCACCTGTTCCAGCTCCTTCTTGGAGCGCGCGATCGTGGTGGTGACGGGCCGCGGAGCATGGCCGTTCGCCGGCAACGAGCCCCGGCGCAGTCCCGAGAAGTGCCGGCCCACCAGTGCCGCGAGGGCACCGTGCTCGAGATGCCCCGCGGCGGAGATGACGATGTTCTCCGGGTGGTAGACGCGAGCGAAATAGGAGGCGAGATCCTGGCGGCGGAAGCGGGAGACGCTCTTCTTGGTGCCGAGGATGGGCCGGCCCAGCGGGTGCCCCGGCCAGAACGCCTCGCAGAAGACCTCCATGACGAGGTCGTCCGGCGTGTCCTCGACCATGTTGATCTCCTCGAAGATGACCTTCTTCTCCTTGGCCAGCTCCTTGGGATCGAAGAGAGGGTTCGCCACGATGTCGCCCAGGATCTCGACCGCGAGCGGCAGGTGCTCGTCCAGGACCTTGAGGTGGAAGGAGGCGTACTCCTTCGCCGTGAAGGCGTCCATGTAGCCGCCGATCGAGTCGACCTCTGCGGCGATCCTCTCGGCGGATCGGGTCTTGGTGCCCTTGAACACCATGTGCTCGATGAAGTGGCTGACGCCGCTGCGTAGGGCGGTCTCGTGTCGGCTGCCCGTCTTGAGCCAGACGCCGATCGCGACGCTCCGGACTTCGGGCATGGCTTCGCTGATCAGGGTGAGGCCGTTGTCGAGAACCTGTCGGGTGATCATGCCGGGACGCCGCCTCGAGGGCCGGCAGATTGAGACTAGCATGCTCCGCTCGGATGCGAGCCAGCCACCGCCTGCCGCCTCGCCCTCGTACGCCGGACCCACAGGCCGAGCGCGAGCGCCAGGCTCGCGAGGGAGAAGCCGGCCGCGATGCGAGCCACCCTGACGTAGGCCAAGTCGCGTCCCGTGAGCGGAAAGGGAGGCGGCACGATCTCGATCGCCAGGTTGCGGTGCCGCTCCGGCAGCAGGGGCGCGGTCGTCTCCAGGCGCCAGAGCCGCGAATGCGAGAGGAGGGAGCCCGCCAGGGCGAGGGCCCCCACGATCGCGAGCGCCGGCCGGAGGCCGTGCGGACGCTCCCGCAGCCACTCCTGCATGCGCCGCGCCGAGAAGAGGGCGAGGAACAGGAGAGGCAGCAGCAGCAGCCGCGAGGAGACGCGCTCCGCGGACAGGAGCGGGATGGGCAGGGCGTTCCAGGGCGCGTAGAGGTCGTCGAGCGAGAGGAGCGCCATCAGGACGAGCGGTGAGGCGAGGCCGAGCGAGGCGTGTCGCGGGCCGCGCCAGGCACGGTAGACGCCGAAGAAGAGCAGCCAGGCCAGACCGACGAGACCGACGTAGAAGTCGTACTCCCAGCTCTGCAGCTGGCCGAAGTGACCGCCCGCGGCCGCGGCGTCGGCCGGCACCAGGCTCACCAGCCCATGCCACAGCACGGCGACGCTCGGGAAGCCCGAGAGGAAGGTCTGGTCCTTGCGCTCCAGGAGGAAGTAGGCGGGAAGCAGGCGGCACAGACCGAGCGCCGCCGTCCAGAGGAGCGCCGCCGCCGCGGGGCGCAGCTTGCGCCGGTCGAAGAGTCCGATCAGGCCGACCAGCATCACGCACCAGACGAAGAGATGGAAGCCGCCTTGGAGCAGCAGCAGGAACAGGACCAGCGCCACACCCACCGGGGCCCGGCGATCCTCGGGGTGCTCGGCGAACGCCCACACCGCCAGGCAGAACCAGGGCAGCAGGAGGTGCGCGGCCCACATCGAATGGCCGACCGCGAGATGCGCGGTCAGGTGGCCGTTCAGGAAGAAGAGCAGGAAGAGGAAGACGAGGGGCAGGCTGCCGAGGCGGAGGCGGCGCGCGAGCAGGAGAAGACCGAGGAACCCGGTCGAGTAGAGGAGGCAGGTGTTCGCGAGGACGAAACGCCCTGGCTCGAGGACGCGGAGCAGGACCACCTGGGGCGACCAGGACACCTCGGGGAGCGCCAGGAAGCGGCGGGTGTGGATGGGGCGCGAGATGAAATAGGGGACCTCACCCTGGCGCACCGCCTGCTGCAGGATCGACGCGTAGCGGTACTCCTTGGGCCAGTCCTCGAAGCTGAAGGTGGGGCCCCGCAGCGGTTGCGTGAAGGTGCCGAGGAAGAGGGCCCAGTGGACGAGGCCGCCCAGATAGAGGACCGCGAGCAGCCCGATGCGTCGGCGCCCTCCTCGCGCCGGGCCGACGGCAGCCGCGGGAACCCCCTCGTTCATGGCGTGTCGCCGTCCGCTTCAGCGCTCCGCCAGGCGCAGCACGACTGGCGCCAGCGACTCGGCGGCCAGGCGATGGGCGATCTCGTTCGGGTGGCGGTCGACGGGGTGCACCCAAAGGTCGCTCGAGCGCCGGCCCAGGAAGACCGGCAGGGTGTCGTGGTAGGCGATGCCTTCGCCGAGGCAGAAGCGGCGGATCGTCTCGTGCACGGCGGTGAACGGGTAGTGGTCTTCGAGGCCGACGAACAGCGGCCAGGGGGCCACCAGCAGGCGCGCCCCGCGCTCCCTCAGCCGGCGATCCATGGACCGGATCTCCTCCTGCGTGCGCGCCCAACCGGGGTTCGCGTCGCTCCACATGTCGAGATACCAGCGGGTCGTCTCGCGGCCCACCCGCCAGGCCTGCACCCGGCCGGCGATCACGTCGCAGGCGCGCGAGCGCCAGAAGCTCACCGGCGGCGGACCCTGCGCGTCCGGCAGGTTCTGGCGGTCGAGGATCCAGTCGTCGATGTACTCCTGGCGCGCCCGGAACGCCTCCGGTTGCTCGGCGTCGTTCAATACCAGCGCGTAGACGACCAGGTCCGGTTGGTACGGCAGGATGTCCTCGAACTCCTGATAGAGGGCCGGGAAGTCCGCCGCCCGGCGGCCGCAGTTGCGCACCTCGAAGCGGCCGGGGGCCCGGGCCTCGAGCAGTCGCCCGAGCACGCGCGAGGCGGTGTCCGGCTCCTTGACCCCCTGCCCCTCCGTGAACGAGTCGCCCATCACCATCACGCGCTTGCGTCCCTCCGGCTTGGGCCCGAGCGGCGCGTCGCGGAAGCGCAGCGCGTTGTAGCGGGACTCGACCGCCCAGGGATGGAAACGCTGGATCGCGTCGAAGCGGTGGGGCGCCAGGTGCCGGTAGCGCCTGTCATTCTCCGGCAGGCGCAGGTCGATGTCGAAGTACCCGCGCGGATTCGAGGGATAGCAGTCGAGCAGCAGCGTCCAGTGGCCGTCGACGATGCGGCGCGAGGCGAGCGGGCCGGCCGGGGCGACGCCGGCCAGGCGCAAGCCGATCTCCAGCAGGAGTGGCACCAGCAGCAGCGAGGCGCCGGAGAGCGCGAGGTTCGGCGCGAGGCCGCGCAGGCGAAGGCTCATCGTCCGGACACGGGCCAGCGGAAGTCTGCCCGGTAGATGCGGATCGACCAGCCGGCCCGGCCGATCGGCGTGAGCGCGCGGATCCTCTCCATCAGCCTCCGGTCCTGGTCGTCCAGATAGACGCCCTGCAGGTTGGTGACGCTCACGGCCAGCACGTCTCCCGGCGCGATCTCCCGCGTCACGCGTGGCGCGTGGGGCGCCGTGTAGCCCGGGAGCGCCTGCGACGCGATCCCATAGTAGGCCGGGTCGGCGCTCCCGAAATAGGACAGCTTGAGCCGCGGCACGTCGTTGTCCCGCATCCAACGTGCGAGCCGCTTCAGGTCCTGCCCCCAATCGAGGTTCGAGTCGACCAGCAGCCGCCAGCCGTTGGCGGGGCCGCCCGCCGGTTCGTTGAAGTAGGCGAGGTAGTGCGGGTGCACGCGCAGCGTGCCGGCGCCGTACCAGAGCCCGAGCACGAGCACGAGGACGCGACCGAGGGGCTGCCGCCAGGCGAGCAGGCGTGCCGCTGCCTCGCCCGCAGCGACGAACAGGAAGGGGTAGATGGGCAGCAGGTGCCGGTGTCCGATCTGGAGGCCCCGCGTGAGGCTGAGCGTCAGATAGACCGCGATCGGAAGCCACAGGAAGACGGCGTCGCGACGCGGCAGGCGCGGTGCGCGGGCGAGGGCGAGCGCCGTCAGCAGCAGCAGCGGCACCGGGGTCTTGAAGAGGAACGTCATCAGGAAGTACTGGGGAAAGCCGTGGTCGGAGAGCCGGCCCATCAGGAACGTGGAGCGGGCTCGGGAGTGCGTCATCACGAACAGGAGCCCGCGGGCGTAGTCCTCGGGAATCAACCCCGCGTCGGCAATCGCGACCACGGCGCGCAGCGGGGCGCTCGCTATTGGGGCCTCGAGCGACGCCCGCCCCGCGGCCCGCACCGCGGGATCGGAGGAGAGCGCGGGGCGAAAGCCGTAGCTCGCCCACAGCGCCGCGAAGGCGACCGCTCCCACCAGGACGAGGAGTGCCGATCCCCGCAGCAGCCGAGCGCCGCGGCCGGGGGAGATCGTGGCGTCCAGGGCCTGGCCGGCCCCGGCCGGGTCCCCGCCGGACGCTCGGGCCCCCGCGGCCGCGGCGACCAGCAAGGCCAGCACGATCACGAGGATCGGGGCCGAGAACTTGGTCGCGAAGGCGGCTCCGGCGAGGAGGCCGGCCACGAAGACGCGCGGCGCCGAGGCTCTCTCCAGGCAGCGCCCGAAGGTGCTCACCGAGAGGAAGAAGAAGAGGGCGAAGCCGAGGTCGGTGGTGACCAACGACCCGTGCGCGAGCACGTCCGGCGAGAGCGCGGCGAGCGCGACGGCGGCCACCGCCGCGGCCGCTCCGAAGCGCCGCCTCGCCTCGAAGAACACCGCCGCGAGCAGGCAGGATGCCAGAGCCACGATCGGCAGGCGGCCCAGGAACAGCAGCCGATCCGCGTCGTTCCAGCGGTAGAGGAAGCGCCGCCCGAACTCCCACTGCCGCGCCTGGCGCCAGGCCACGTCGTCCAGGCGCAGCACCGGATGGAGCGCCAGCAGGGGTGCCGCCGCGAGCAGCTTCACGAGCGGTGGCTGCTCGGGGTTCAGCCGGTGATCGCCGAGCACGAGGTGCGTGTAGCCCGCGGGCAGGTGGGCCCCCTCGTCGAAGGTTGCCGAGGCGTCGCGCATCGCGAGCAGGGAGAGCGTGACCTGCAGGCCGATCGCTGCGGCCAGGAGGAGGGCCGGCAGCCGGCTCACGGTACCTTCGGCCTCGGCGTCCGCGGCACTACGTCGTTCACGGCTCGGGCGATCGCCTGCGAGGCGATCCGGTAGGCCACCTCGTTGGGGTGCTCGTCGGAAGCCCCTTCGACCACCAGCAGCCTCCAGTCGAGGCCGCGGTAGTAGGGCAGCAGGTCGACGACCTTCGCCCCCGCCTCGCCCGCCGCTTGCGCCACCTTGGCGTGCAACTCGGCGAACGGGTAGCTCTCGTCGAGCGGGTTGCCGAGCAGCGGGAAGATCGCGACCACCAGCGGCACCCCGTGCTCGCGGCAGAGCCCCCCCATCTCGTGCAGCGCCCGGCGGCCGGCGATCCAACCCGGGTAGTCCTCCGCGTACATGGAGCGGTAGTCCTCGATGCGCTCCCGGTTTTCGAGCGTGGCCTCGATCCTGCCGCGCACCAGCCTCACCAGAGCCGAGTGGCTGAGCAGCTCTCGCAGAGCCGACGGAGGCGCGTCCCGTTCCTCGACCCAGGCCCGCGCCCTGCGGGCTTCGGCGGCGTTCTCGTCCTCGCTGTCGTTGAGGACGTAGGCGACCACGACCACGTCCGGCTGGTAGGCGAATCCCCGGGAGGCGAGCCGGGCAGCTTCCTGGACGCTGTTGAGGCCGGGCTCGCCCAGATTCACGGCTTCCCAGACCTCGCCGCGGTCCCTTGCCAACAGGCGCTCCACGCGCTGCGGCCAGGTGTCGCCGAACAGCACGCGCACGCCCCAGGTGAAGGAGTCGCCCAGGCAAAGCAGCCGGTGAACGCCGGGTGGCCGCGGGATCGCTCGCTCGCGATCGCGGTAGCCGCGCTTGTTGGTCGGCCAGCGCTCGCGACGATCCGTCCTGACCGGGGCGTAACCCCCGCTCGCCGAGGAGCGCGGTGTGACGAGGCGCACAACGCCTTCGGCCACCATGAGCGCCGAGAGCAGCCCGAAGGCCAGCAGGGCGGTCTCCGCGCGGCTCGGTCGCACGAGGCACATGATATGCTGCCGCTCGCGCCATGTCGCCGCGTCCCCTCCGCGAGCTGATGTGCCCGTCGCGGGCGGCATGCCGCCTCGGACTCGCATTCGCCCTCCTCGCATGGCCGGTCGGCTCCGCAGCGCAAGCCGAGCGCGCCAGGATCGACATCACCGGCCGCCAGAACCTCACCCTCGGCTCGGGCGCGCGGGCCATGGGCATGGGCGGGGCGTTCCTGGCGCGCGCCGACGATGCGACGGCGGCCTCCTGGAATCCTGCCGGCCTCAGCTACCTGCGCCTGCCCGAGATCTCGCTGGTGGGGGTCTCGAACAGTTTCGCCGTGGAACGCCCGGCCGCGAACGTCAACACGCTGCTGAGCGACCACTTCCAGGGGCAGGCCCTCGATTTCGGGGCGCTGACCTGGCCGCTCGCGATCGGGGAGGCCAGGGGGGCGGTCCAGCTCAGCTATCAGCGGGAGATCTCCTTCGACGGTACGCGCAGGATCCAGGAGTCGGGCGAGTCGAATCGGATCGACGACGGAAACAGCGACGGCGGCTTCGACGTGATCGCGCTCGGGGCGGGGTTCCGACTCACCCGCAGCCTCCGCGCGGGCATCGCGGTCAACCGCTGGTTCAACGGCTACAGCCAGAGCTTCACGCGCACGGTCGCCACCGACACCAAGGACCCGGAGCGCGAGTTCGACCTGCGTTTCCGGCCGAGCGGCTGGAGCTTCAACTTCGGCCTGATGTGGTCACCGATCGAGCCGCTCAACGTCGCGGCGGTCTACAAGACGCCGTTCACGGCGTCGGTGCAGCTCGACCAGTCGCGCCGCGACACCTGGGTCTTCTCGAACCTGCCGCCCGAAGTCACCACGAACAGCTACTCGAGCAACGACGTGCGCCTGGACTTCCCCGCTTCGTTCGGGTTCGGACTCTCCTGGCGGGCTCGCGAGACCCTCACCGTCTCCGCCGATTTCACGCAGACGCGCTGGTCACGAGCGCGGATCAGGAACTTCTTCGACCTGGATCGGACGGGTCCCACGGGCTCGGACGGCCTGCCCGCCCCGAAGCCGCCGCCGTCGTTCGCGGCGGAGCTGCAGTACCCGACGCTCAAGCCGGTACCGGAGCCGGGCGACAGCGAAGGGCAGCGGAACAGCCAGAAAGACAAGCAGGAGATCCGGCTCGGTGCCGAGTGGGTGCTGATCAAGGGACCCCTCAAGATCCCCGTGCGGGCGGGCTACTTCAACGACCGCCAGATCCTGCCGAACGTGTCTGGCAACATCCCCCGGTTCAACGGCTTCAGCGCCGGGCTGGGACTTGGCATCGGCTCCGTGCTGTTCGACGTCGCCTACGTCTACGAGTACGGCGAGTACTTCGAGCAGGTCACCACCGTCACCGCCGGCGGGACGAGCACCACGGCCGTCCGCAACGCCCTCAGGGCGAACCGCTTCTACGCCTCGGTCATCTACCGCTTCTCCGGCCGGCCCTGACCCCCGCCTTCGGGCGCGGGGCGATAGTCGGGCTCGCGCACTTCGCCGGGACCGCGCGTCGCCCCGAGGATCTTCCCGTCGGACAGCCGCACACGATAGACCTGGTTGACACCCGACAGGTTCGAGGCGAAGGCCAGCTCCCGGCCGTCGCGCGAGTAGACCGGGTTGTAGTTGAGGGCAGGCCAGGCGACGAGCACCGTCTCCGCGCCGGACGCGACGTCGGTCTCGACCAGGCGGCTGGTGCGTCGGTGATGGCCCCGGGACACGTGGACGACGCGACGCCCGTCCGGGCTGAAGCGCGGCTCGCAGCCACCCGAGAGCAGGCCTGAGAGCCGCCGCTGGTCGCCGGTCGCGACGTCCACCAGGTAGATCTGGTGACCGAACTGGTGATTCGACGAGAAGACGATCCGCCGACCGTCCCGGTTCCAGTGAGGATTGCCGAACACCGTGCGCCGGCCGTGGCGCACGAGCAGACCCGGCGTGCCGTCCGCCGGTTTCATGAGCCAGAGCGATTGGGACCCACCGCAGTCGGAGAGGAAGGCGAGCGTTCTCCCGTCGGGCGAATAGTCCCCCTGCGATTCGGTGCAGGTGTTCGTCCGCAGGCGCCTCGGGCTGCCGCCTTCCGCCGGCACCTGCCAGAGCTGCCAGTTCCCGGAGCGGTTCGAGCTGTAGACCACCGCGCGTCCGTCCGGCGTCCAGCGCGGCAGACCGTCGTCGCTGCGGCCGTCGGTCAAACGGCGCTCCGGCCCGCCGTCCGCGGAAAGGATGCAGAGGGCGCGCTTGCCCACGCCCAGCACCCGGCTGTAGACGAGGTCCGTGGGCGGACGGGACGATGCCTCGAACGGGACCGGCGGGGCCGTCTGGGCTTGGCTGCACTGGAAGGCAGGCAGGCAGATCGCGGCCGCGAACAGAGCGCACCACGTCCTTCTTCCAGCTCCCGACGGCTGAACCGTGCGAGCCATGTGGCAGCGTAGCATCGGCCCGCCCGAACCGGCTCACTTCAGGGTGTTCAAGGTCACCTCGGTCTTCACCACCCTCCCCGGCGACGGCAAGACGCCGCGGAGCGGACTCCGGTTCATTCGTCCGGCTCGTCGAGGCCCTTCGGGTACACCTTGACGACCTCCCAGCGCTTGAGCAGGACCTGTCCCGGCGCGAAGCCCTTCGGCTTGCGCACGTCGGCCACGCGGCAGACGTGGACCTCCACCTTGCCCCGCGCCCCGCGCGCCTTCGAGTGCCAGGCGGCCAGCTCGGCCGCGCGTTCGAGCACGAGGCGGGGCAGCTCGGCGAGCGGCCGCTGGTCGGGGTTGCGCACGATCACGTGGCTGCCGGCCGGCCCGGCGACGTGGAGCCAGAAGTCCCGAGGCTCGGCGACGCCGAAGGTGAGGCGGTCGTTCTCCTGGTCACCCTTGCCGACCAGGATCAGGAAGCCTTCGCACTCGGTCTCGCGGAAGCCCCGTCCCTTGCTGCCCATGCTCAGAGACGATACCCGCGACCGGCACGGCTGTCAGCGCCCCGTCAGGCTCCCGGTGTCACCTCGGCCCTCGATCACGTCGACGATCCGCTGGCCGAGCAGGGGCGCCACCGCCGCGCAGAACGGCCCGTTCGGATGGCTGTCGCCCCCCGGGTCGACCGCGTAGCCCGGACGCAGGTAGAGTCCGCCCTCGGTCTCGAGCGCGTGGAAATCCCAGACGAAGACGTTGTCGCCCTTCACGTCCCAGGCGTTCTTCACCCACTCCGTGAACTGGCCGGCCCGCTCGGCCATGCCCGCGTAGTCGGCGCCATAGCAGGCCTGCTGATCGGCCTCGGTGCGCATTGCCAAGGTCCAGACGATGAACCGCGTGCTCGGGAAGCCCTGCAGCTTCGCCTTGAGCGCGTCGTAGGCGGCCTGGTAGTTCTCGAGGGTCTTGTCACCGGAGGCCGGGTCCGGAGAGCCCGCGTTCGGCCGGACGTCGCCGCCGGGGAAACAGTGCTTGAAGAGGATCACGTCGTACTGCTGCGTCAGCGTTTCCAGCCATTCGGTGCCTGCCCGCGCGCCTCCTTCGTGCAGGACCCAGATGCGGTAGTAGTCCGAGGGGTAGTTGTCCCAGGGCCAGGGGTCGTCGGGATACGCCCGCTCCTCGACCTGGTACGCCTTGGCGTGCGCCCCGTTGTAGGCGGCGACCCAGCCGGGCAGCCCTCCTTCCCACACGTTCTGGCCCGTGCTGTGGTGCAGCAGGAGAACGCGGGCGCTGCTGCTCTGCCCGGAGCCGGGCGACGGCGCGGGGCTGCCGCCGTCGTCCCGACCTTCGTCTCCACCGCTGCCGCCTCCACACCGGACGAAGGTGAGGCACACCACGACCAGCACGGCGCGCGTCCGCTTCCCCATAGTGGCTCCCTCCGGCGACTCGACGCGGCCGGGCCTTCCTTCCCCTGCAGCGTGGAGCCTACGCCCGCGGCGCGACGCGGGCTATGATCACGCTCGCACCCGCGCCTTGCTTTCTGATTGGCGCCGAGCGCCAACGCTCACCCGGTCCCGATGCGCAATTCGCCGGCTGGGGCTAGCATTCGCGGGATGCGCTGCAGCGGCGCTGGGGTGGCCATGAATCGACGACGCATGACGGGTCTTTGGGGAGTCCTACTCGCGCTGGGCCTCCTGGCCCAGGGCTGCGACCGCATTACGGCACGCCGGATCACAGGTCAGTGGGAAAGCGAGGACACGCCCAAGCGGACCCTGATCCTGCGTGCGGACGGCAGTTACCTGCAGCGCTTCTCCGGAAAGACGCTCGGCTTCGTGAGCGAGCTCTTGGGCCCCGAGACCGGGCGCTGGCAGGTGGAGGACGGCCACCTGGTCCTGACCCGCCCGCGCGGGACGGACGGCGAGGTCGTCCGGCGGCTCCACATCGACGGGCTGTCGCGCGATTCCGTGATGCTCGCGGGCGAGCATTGGGATCGGGTGCCCTGACGACGGGCTCCCGTTCCGCTGGAGCCCGATCCGCGGGGAGATCCATGGAGCGACTGCGCGACCGTCGCTCAGGCGCCGAGCCAGCGACGGACGTACGGCAGCGCGAGGAGCAGCGCCGCGACCAGCGGCAGCGCCGCGGCGGTCCGCCATTCGCGGTTCGCCCGGACTCGCGCCCAATCGAAACGCGATGAGCGCGCGCCCCCGGGACGCAGGCGGGGCCAGAAGAGGGGCACCGCGGCCGCCCAGTCCCGGTATTCGGTCGGGAACTTGGCGAGCAGGAAGACCGACTCCTCGCGCATGACCGCCGGATAGAAGGCCAGGAAGTAGACGGCAACGCCCAGCACCACCCAGGGGCTCGCGCAGGCGAGCGCCGCGCCGAGCGCGATCAGGAGGCTGCCGAGGTAGAGCGGGTTGCGGGAGTGCGCGTAGGGGCCGCCGGTCGCGAGGCGCCTCGTTTTCTCGATGTGCCCGGAGGCCCACAGGCGCACTCCCTCGCCGGCGAGGACGAACGGCAGCGCGAGGACGAGCGAGAGGGGCGAGGGGCGGGCGAGTGCCACGACCAGGGCGCCCACCAGCCAGCCGGTCGGGACGCGGTACCTAGAGGGCATGGACGGGACGCTCCCGTTCGGCCGAGGCGAGCCGCCGGGCCACGGCCTGCTCGACCTCGGCACTCTCGATCTCACTCATGACCCCTGCGTGCCGTGCGCAGGTCCGGCTGTAGCAGGGCGCGCAGGCGGGCGTACGGCGCACCACGACGTCGGCCGGGGAGAAGGGCCCGTTTCGGAAGGGGTCGGTGGGGCCGAAGAGCGCGACGACCGGCGTGCCCACGGCGCAGGCGATGTGGAGGGGGCCGGTGTCGGCGGCGATCACCAGCCGGGCGCGCCGCGCGAGCTCGACGAAGTCGAGGAGGCTGGTCGGGAAGGAGCGCTCGGCCGCTCCTCGCGAGGCGGCGACGACGCGGTCGGCGAGCGCCTGCTCGCCGGGTCCCCAGCTCACGAGTGGCCGCAGCCCCGAGGCCCGAAGGGAGCGGGCGATCTGGCCGAAGCGTTCCGCCGGCCAGAGCTTGCTCGCCCAGCCCCCGCCGGGATTGAGGATCGCGAGCGCGTCCGCCCCGCCCCCAGCGAGTCCGGCCTCGACGCGCGCGACCGACTCGGCCGGGCGCGGCAGCGGAAACGCGCGCGTGCCGAGCGCCTCGATCCCGAGCGGCGCGAGCAGGGCCAGGTTCTTGTCGATCACGTGGCGCGGCCCCTCGTCCTGGCGCCGTACCCGCTCGCCGAGGAGCAGCTGCGAGGCCGGCTCGCGGCGCGAGGCGGCCTGCCAGCCGAGGACGCGCCCGGCCCCCGAGACGCGTGCCCAGCCGGCCGACTTCCAGAGACCCTGGAAATCGAGCGCCACGTCGTAGCGGCGCGCCCGTAGCGCGCGCGCAGTGGCGAAGGCCTCCCCCCAGTCGAAGGCCTTCGCCGGCGGCGTGGCGAAGACATCCGAGACCGCCGGGTTCCCGGCGAGCAGGACACGCGCCGGGGGCTCGACCAGCCAACCCGTCTCCCAGCCGGCACCCCGCAAGGCTGCCAGCGCAGGCAGCGTGTGCACGACGTCCCCGATCGAGGAGAGGCGAACGATGAGCGCCCTCACGAGCGGATCCTGGCGACCAGCCGGCTGGTGTCGTGGTCCTTGGCGTCGCCCACGATCGCCACCCGGCCCCCGTATTCCTTCACGATCTCGCGCTCGGGCACGGTGTCGACGGTGTAGTCGGTGCCCTTGCAGTGCACCTCCGGGCGGAGCGCGCGCAGCAGGCCAGAGACGTCGTCCTCCTCGAAGACCACGACGTGGTCGACCGCGCGCAGGGCGGCGACCAGCAGGGCCCGGTCGGCGGCCGGCTGCAGGGGGCGCCCCGGCCCCTTCAGGCGCCGCACCGAGGCGTCGTCGTTCACGCCCACCACCAGCAGGTCGGCCTCGGCCCGCGCGCCCTCGAGGTACCGGACGTGCCCGACGTGCAAGACGTCGAAGCACCCGTTCGCGAGGGCGACCGTCTTCCCCTGCCGGCGCGCCTTCTCTACCCGCTCGCGGATCTCCGCGAGCGGGCCGAGCTTCGAGGAAGCGAGTCTCACCGCCCGCCGTTCTCCCTGACGGCCTCGGCCAGCTCGTCCGCCGACACCGTCGCGGTCGCGTGCTTCATGACCACGATCCCGCCCGCGCAGTTGGCGAGTTGCGCCGCCTCCGCGGGCGTCGCCCCGGAGGCGAGCGCTAGGGTGAAGGTGGCGATCACGGTGTCGCCGGCGCCCGTCACGTCGGCGACCTCGTCGCTGCCGTAGATCGGGATGTGGAGGGGTGGGCGCCCCTTCTCGAAGAGCGCCATCCCGTCGCTGCCACGGGTCAGAAGCACCGCACGGCAGCCGAGCCGCTCCCGCAGGGCGAGCCCCGCGCGCTCGAGGCGCGTTCGATCGGCGCCGATCGTGATCCCGAGCGCCTCCTCGACTTCCGCCTCGTTGGGGGTGACCGCGGTCATGCCGCGGAAGCGGAGGAGGGAGAAGCGCGAGTCGACCGTCACCGGCACGCGGCGCCGGCGGGCAAGGGCGACCGCGGCTCGAACCAGCTCCGGGTCGAGCAGCCCGAGGCCGTAGTCGCTCACCAGGATGCCGTGAAGCTCCCCGCGATAGGCCTCGAGCGCCCGGAGCACCCCACGGCGCGCCGGGTTCGCCGCCGCGAGGGGCGCGCTGCGGTCCAGCCGCACGATCTGCTGCTTGGTCGAGTGGGCGCGCCCGGCGAGGATGCGCGTCTTGACCGGTGTCGCGTAGCCTGGAGCGGCCAGGACGGCGCGGGCGTCGATCCGCTGCGCGCGCATCAGGCGGAGGAGGCCGCGTCCGTACGGGTCGCGGCCCACGACACCGAAAGGAAGCGGCTGCCCGCCCAGCGTGCGGATGTTGTGCACGGCGTTGGCGCCGCCGCCCAGGCGCAGGTCGCTCGTCTCGTGCTTCAGGATCAGGACCGGCGCCTCGCGGCTGATCCGCTCGACGCGGCCGTAGACGAACTCGTCGGCCACCAGGTCGGCGAGCACCAGCACGCGCCGGCCGCGGAAGGCACGGACGAGCGACGCCAGCCGCGCCGCCTCGCTCACACGGCCTCCCGGCCCAGGATCCGCTCGACGGCCTCGAGCAGGTTCTCGGCCACCAGGTCCGGGGAGCGCTGCCAGGAAGGGCCGAGGTGGGTGAGCTCGCCGAGCCCGTAGCCGGTCTTCACCAGGGCGCCTCGAGCGCCCACGTTCCAGGCCAGCTCGAGGTCGGAGTGGCGGTCGCCGATCACCCAGGAGCTCGCCAGGTCGGCCCCCAGCTCGGCCTGTGCCTGACGCAGCAGCCCCGGACGCGGCTTGCGGCAGTCGCAGTCGCGACGGTAGGGCGGCTGGCCGAGGTTCGGGTGATGGAGGCACGCGTAGAACGCGTCCAGGTGCGCGCCGCCCGCCGCGAGCGCGTCGAGCAGGATCTGCCGGACCTCGCGAAAGACCGCCTCCGGGAAGTAGCCGCGCGCGACGCCGGCCTGGTTCGTGACCACGACGGCGAGCCAGCCGGCGCGGTTGATCGCGCGCACCGCGTCGACCGTCCAGGGGTAGAGCCGGAAGCGGCTGGCGTGGTTGACGTATCCCACCTCGTGCGAGAGGGTCCCGTCCCGGTCCATGAAGATGGCCGGCCGTGGGGTCGTGCCCATGGGCTCTGCTCAGCTCCTCCCGAGGAGGGCAAGGGCGGCCTCCGCCACACGCTCCGCCCCGATTCGTGTCATGCAGCGGTGGTCGATCGGACACTCGCGCAGCAGGCAGGGCGCGCAGTCGACCGGCTCACGCACGACTGCCGCCGCGCGTCCGACGGGGGCCGTCTCTCTCCAGTCGGTCGACCCGAAGACCGCGACCAGAGGCGTCCCGAGCGCGGCAGCGAGGTGCATGGGACCCGAGTCGTTCGTCAACAGCAGGCGCAGGCGGGCGAGGACGCCGACCAGAGCGGCGAGGGTCGTCTCTCCCGCGAGCACGCGCGAGGGCGCCGCGAGAGCGCCGGCGATCGCCTCCCCGACTCCGCGTTCGGCGGCGCCGCCTATGATCGCTACCTTCGCCCCGAGCCGGCGTGCCACGAGATCGGCCGCGGCCGCGAATCGCTCCGGCAGCCAGCGCTTCGCCGTGCCGTAGGCCGCCCCCGGGTTGACGCCGATCCAGGGTCCCTGGTCGCCCAGGAGCGAGCCCCCCTCGGCCGACCACGCCTCGGGACAGGCGAGCGACGCGTCAGGAGCGCCCTCCGTCGCGAGCCCCAGGCCTTCGAGCATCGCACGATAGTAGTACACCTGGCTGCGGCCCCGGACCGTCGTGGGCACACGGCAGCTCCGCGTCAGCAGCGGCGCGCGCGCGTCCGTCGCGAAACCCCATCGCTCCCGAATCCCCGCCAGCCAAACGACCAGCGCCGTCGCGAAGGAGTTCGGCAGCAGGATCGCCGCGTCGAAGCGGCCTCGCAGGACGCGAGCATCGGTGAGATGCCCGAGACTCGGGACGATCGCGTCCGCCTCGGGCACCGCCTGGTAGAGCTCCGCCACCCAGGGCCGCGCCAGCACGCTGATCCGAGCGCTCGCGAAGGTACGGCGCAGGTCGCGCAGTGCGGGCAGCGAGAGGACGACGTCGCCGATCCAGTTCGGGGCCCGCACCAGCAGCCGCTCGGGCGTCACGAGCGGGCGCCCCGCCCAGCGCGGCGGTCGGGTCCGCCTCGGACGCTCGGCGGCGGCGCGTCCGGCTGCGCGCCCTCCGCCAGACCGGCTGCCGGATGTGGCTGGGTCTTCCAGCGCCGGTGCAGCCACAGCCACTGCTCGGGGCTCTCGCGCACCCACGACTCGATGATCGCGGTCAGCCGCTGCGTGAGCGCGACCAGGTCGTGGTCGCGCCGGCCGCTGCTCTCCCAGCGGACGGGCGGGCCGTACACCATGCGGTAGCGGCCGCTTCTCTGCAGGGTGCAGCGCACTGGCACGATGGCGCACCCGGTCTTCAGGGCGAGCGCGGCGGCCACCGTCGTGGTGCAGGCAGGCCGGCCGAAGAAGTCGACGAAGACGCCGTCCTTCTCCTGGACGTTCTGGTCGATCAGGATCGCCACCAGGCCGCCTTCGCGTAACGTCTTCATCACCCGTGCGAGCGCCCGCTGCTTGTAGATGACGGTATTGCCGGTCGCGGTGCGCAGCGCTACCAGGCGGCGGTCGAGCCGCGGGTTGTCGAGCGGGCGCGCGATCACCGCAAAGGGATCGACGATGGGCGCCGAGACGACGCCCTGGAACTCCCAGTTCCCCAGGTGCGCGGTCGGCGAGACGACGCCCCGGCCCGCGGCCCGCGCCGCACGGAGGTGCTCCACCCCCTCGATGTCGGCCAGGGCCAGGAGACGCGCGATCGGCCGGCGTTCCATCCAGAGGATGTCGAGCAGCACGGCGCCGAAGTGCCGGTAGACGTCGCGCGCCGTGGCCACGACCCGTTCCTGGTCCCACTCCGGGAAGGCGGCGTGCAGGTTCGCGACCGCGATGGCGACATGCCGCGGGTCGAGCGCGGCCCACAGCCGGCCGAGCCCATGCCCGAGCGCGAGCACGAAGGACCGCGGCAGCCGGCGCACGATCGCCGAAACAGCCACGGCGAGGGCCGCCTCCAGGGCGTGGCGACGCTCGCGCCTCACGCCGCCTGCCTCGCCACCGCCGCCAGCAGCCGATCGCGGAAACGCGCTTCGTCGGCGAGCCCGGCTGCGATCTCGAGCACCAGGATGGGCAGGCCGGGCGCGGCGGCCGGGAGGCGCACGGCGTCCTTCGCGGTGGTGACGATCGCATCGGCACCGGCCGAGCGGGCGCTGGCGACGACCGCCACCAACTCCTCCGCGCGGAGGCGCTGGTGATCGCGGAAGAAGGCACGGCCGACCACCTGCGCGCCCGACCGCGTCACGTCCCAATCCAGACGCTCCGGGCGCGCGATGGCGGCCAGCAGGAAGGCCCGTGCCGGGGGCGCCGCGGCGCACCCGCCCAGGTCCCGAAAGCCGACCGGGCGCCGCTCGACGCGGTACACCCGGTCGCGACCGAGACGCTCCTCGAGCGCCTGAAGCGCCGGCTCGCCCACCGCCTCGATGCGGGTGAGCAGCACCACCTGCGCCCGGCCGAGCGCGGACGGACCCTCCCGCAGCCGGCCCGCGGGCAGCGGCTGGTCGGCGAGGTCGCCGACGTCGAGGCAAACGAGGTCGAGATCCCTCGCCAGCCGCAGGTGCTGGAAGCCGTCGTCGAGGACGAAGACCCTCGGCCCGAAGCGCGCCTCGACCATGCGCCCGACCAGGTCCCGGCGGCGTCCAACCGCGACCACGACGCCCGGCAGGGCGCGGGCCAGCATGACCGGCTCGTCGCCGGCCAGCTCGGAGGAAGCGAGCAGGTTCGCTCCATCGCTCACGACCAGCGCCTCTCCCCGGAAGCGCCCGCGGTAGCCGCGGCTCAGGATGGCGACCCGCTCCCCGGCCGCCAGAAGCAGCTCCGCCACCCGCCGCACCACCGGCGTCTTGCCGCTCCCACCCACGCCCAGGTTGCCGACGCTCACCACGGGACCGGCGAGCCGCGTCGTCGCGAGCAGGCCGTGCCGGTAGGCGGCGACGCGCAGCGCGGCCGCGCGGGCGAAGAGAGCGGCCAGGACCCGCCTCACTGCAGCAATGAACGCAGCGCGTCGCTGCTGCGGAGGACGGCCCCCCGGTTGCGCCCGATCAGCTCCCGCGCGCGCTCGCCGAGACTCGACCGGCGCCGATCGTCCAGCAGCAGCTCCGCGACCTCGCGACCCAGCTCCTCGGCGGAGGCGACTTCGACCAGCGCCTGCTCGGCGCGAAACTGGTCGGCGATCTCCTGGAAGTTTTCCATGTGGGGCCCGACGATCACGGGCTTGCCGGCGACGGCGGGCTCCAGGATGTTGTGACCCCCGGAGGGGACCAGGCTGCCGCCCACGAAGACGACGCTGGCGAGCGCGTACACCTGCGAGAGCTCGCCGAGCGTGTCGAGCAGCAGCACCTCCCCGTCGCTCCAGGTCGCGGGGTCGAGCGCGCTGCGGCGCAGGCAGCGGAAGCCGGCAGCCTCGACCAGCGGGGCCACGGCGTCGAAGCGCTCCGGGTGCC
Source organism: uncultured Acidobacteriota bacterium (assembly GCA_963732935.1). GTDB lineage: Bacteria > Acidobacteriota > Vicinamibacteria > Fen-336 > Fen-336 > DATBSL01. Next base: position 297,748 of record CAVTBK010000002.1, read on the forward strand.
GCGGGGCGAGCAGCAGCCGCGCCTGCGGGATCCGTTCGCGCACACCGTGGAAGGCCGACAGGACCAGCTGCTCTTCGCCGCCGACCGTGCTTCCCGCGACCCAGAGCGGTCCCCGGGCGCCGCCCGCGAGCAGCCGCGCCAGCCGCTCCGGCAGCCGGCCCGGCTCGACCGCGTCGAACTTCAGGTTGCCCGTGACCTGTACCCGCTCGGACGGCGCACCCAGCGCACGGACCCGCTCGGCATGGGCGGCGCCCTGCATCAGGAAGAGGTCCACCTCCTCGAGCACCCTCTGCAGAAAGCGGCCGAAGCGGAGGTAGCGGCGATAGGAGCGCGGCGAGATCCGTCCGTTGACGACCGCGATCCGGGCGCCGCGACGGTGGGCCTCGTGGATGAGGTTCGGCCACAGCTCCGTCTCGACCAGGATGACCAGGGAGGGGTTGAGGACGTCGAGGGCGTGCCTCACGGCCCAGGGGAAATCGAACGGCGCGTAGAAGAGCCCGTCGATCCCCCGGATGCTCTTCTTCGCGACCGCGTTGCCCGTCATCGTGGTGGTGGAGACGAAGATGCGGTGCTGCGGGAATCGCTCGCGCAGCGCGGGCACGAGTGGTCGGGCTGCCAGCACCTCGCCCACGGAAACGGCGTGGATCCAGAGCGATCGATCGCCGTCGAGGTTGAGGTAGACGGGCAGGCGTCCCATCCGCTCGCGGAAGGTCCGCAGGTACTTGCCGGTGGTGCGTCCCTTCCAGAGGAACCATGGGACCGCGAGGACGAAGGCGACGCTCAGAAGGAGGGTGTAGACGATGTGCACGCCAGAACTCCGCGGGCTCGGGCGACTCGCCCCTGCAAGACCAGCCCCGCCGCTTTCCAGCGAAGGCCCGCAATCCGCGCAAGTATAACGTCAGTCGGCACGAACGCCCTCCGAGCGCTCAAGTCGTCCAAAATGGCAGGAATCGTGCATAATCATCGTTCAGCGGGTTGCCAGGACGCAAGCTTTGCGTCGAAGGCGTACCGCCCAGGAGGAAGTTTCGATATGGCCATGAAGATCCTCGCCGAGTGCATCAGCTGCGGCGCTTGCGAACCGGAGTGCCCCAATTCGGCGATCACGGCGGGTGACTCGATCTACCTCGTCGACGCCGAGAAGTGCACGGAGTGCGTGGGCGCCTACGACACCCCGCGCTGCGTCGAGGTGTGCCCGGTAGACGGGTGCATCGTCGCGGACCCCGAGCACGCCGAGTCGAAGGAAGAGCTCCAAGCCAAGTACGCTCGCCTCCACTGAAGCCTCGAAGCGAGGGGGGCGCTCGAGTCCCCCCTCGAGCTGTCTTCGCGAGATTTCGGACACGGCCGGCGTTCGGCGAAGGCGGCCATGAAGACAGCTGGTCGGCCCCAATAGCGACCGACATGCCTCGCTCATTCCACGTCTAGTCCGCACGTTCCAGCGCGATGAGGCCGGCGCTCCTTGTGCGGCGGCGGGCGCGCGGGATAGACTCATCTTTCTCTTACTACGGGGAGGTCGACGAGAATGGCAATCCGCGTTGGAATCAATGGCTTCGGCCGCATCGGTCGCCTGGTCTTCCAGGCCTTGTGTGATCAGGGCCTCCTCGGCAAGGAGATCGACGTGGTGGGCGTCGTCGACATCGTCACCGATGCCGACTACTTCGCCTACCAGATGAAGTACGACTCGGTGCACGGCCGCTTCAAGCACTCGCTGGCGACCAAGAAGAGCAGCGCCTCGGCCGAGGGCAACGACGTGCTGGTGGTGGGCGGCGACGAGGTGAAGTGCGTCATGGCCGCCAAGGATCCGAGCCAGCTGCCCTGGAAGGAGCTGGGGGCCGACTACGTGATCGAGTCGACCGGTCTCTTCACCGACGGCGAGAAGGCCAAGGGCCACCTGGCCGCGGGCGCCAAGAAGGTCATCATCTCGGCGCCGGGTAAGGGCGGCGTCAAGACGCTGCTGATGGGCGTCAACGAGAACGAGTACGACCCCGCGCAGCACCACGTGGTCTCGAACGCCTCCTGCACCACGAACTGCCTGGCCCCGGTGGTGCACGTGATCCTGAAGGAAGGGATCGGGATCGAGACCGGTCTGATGACCACGATCCACAGCTACACCGCCACCCAGAAGACGGTCGACGGCCCGTCCAAGAAGGACTGGCGCGGCGGCCGCGCGGCGGCGATCAACATCATCCCCTCCTCGACCGGCGCCGCCAAGGCGGTGGGCGAGGTGCTGCCGGTCACCAAGGGCAAGCTCACCGGCATGTCCTTCCGGGTGCCGACCGCCGACGTCTCGGTCGTGGACCTCACCTTCCGGGCCGCCAAGGACTCCTCGATCGAGGAGATCGACGGCCTCATGAAGAAGGCCAGCGAGGGCTACCTCAAGAACATCCTCGGCTACTGCAACGAGGAGGTCGTCTCCACCGACTTCATCCACGACACCCGCTCCTCGATCTACGACTCGCTCGCCACGCTCCAGAACAACCTGAAGGGCGAGAAGCGCTTCTTCAAGGTCGTGTCCTGGTACGACAACGAGTGGGGCTACTCGAACCGGGTCGTCGACCTGCTGCGCTTCATGGCGAAGAAGGACGGCGCCAAGTAGGACTCGCGCCGACCCCGGGGAGACGCCCCGGGATTCCCGGGGCGGCCCGTCGTTGGGCCGCCCCTTTTTCATGAGACAAGGAAGGATCGGGCAAGGACCATGGCCAAGCTCTTCATCGAGGACCTCGACCTCAAGGGCAAGCGCGTGCTCATGCGCGTCGACTTCAACGTGCCGATCAAGGACGGCAAGGTAGAGAACGACAAGCGGCTGCGCGCCTCGTTGCCGTCCATCCAGTACGCGCTCGGCAAGGGCGCGAGCCTGGTGCTGATGAGCCACCTCGGCCGGCCGGACGGACAGAAGAACCCCAAGTACTCGCTCGCGCCGGTGGCCGCGAGGCTCAGCGAGCTGCTCGGCAAGCCCGTCAAGTTCCTGGACGACTGCGTGGGACCCGAGATCGAGAAGGCGTGCGCGGCGCTCGAGCCCGGCGAAGTCGCTCTTCTCGAGAACCTCCGCTTCCACATCGAGGAGGAGGGCAAGGTCAAGAAGGACGACGGCAGCTCGGTGAAGGCCGACCCGCAGGCGGTCAAGGCCTTCCGCGCCTCGCTCACGAAGCTCGGCGATGTCTACGTAAACGACGCCTTCGGCACCGCGCATCGCGCCCACAGCTCGATGACCGGCGTCGACCTTCCGAAACGCGCCGCGGGCTACCTGATGAAGAAGGAGCTGGACTTCCTGGGCGACGCCCTCAACGACCCGAAGCGCCCCTTCGTCGCGATCATCGGCGGCGCCAAGGTCTCGGGGAAGATCGACGTGATCGAGGCGCTGCTGCCCAAGGTCGACACCCTGATCATCGGCGGCGGCATGGCCTTCACCTTCTACAAGGCCCAGGGCAAGGAGATCGGCGGCTCGCTGGTCGAGGAGGACCGCGTCGAGATGGCGAAGGCCCTCCTGAGCAAGGCCGGCGGCAAGCTGGTGCTGCCGGTCGACACGGTCGTGACGGACGCCTTCGACTTCGACGCACGCAAGGTCGGCACGCTCAAGACCGTGGCCTGGGACAGGATCGGGCCCAAGGACATCGGCGTCGACATCGGAGAAGCGACCCGGACCAAGTTCGCGGAGATCGTCAAGGGCGCGAAGACCGTCGTTTGGAACGGCCCCATGGGCGTCTTCGAGATAGCCGACACTGCCAAGGGCACGCTCGCGATCGCGCAGGCGCTGGCGGACGCGACCGCCAAAGGGGCCATCACCGTGGTCGGTGGCGGCGACTCCGTCGCGGCGATCGAGAAGAACAACCTGGCCGACAAGGTGACCCACGTCTCGACGGGCGGCGGGGCGTCGCTCGAGTTCCTCGAGGGCAAGGCGCTGCCGGGGGTCACCTACCTGAGCGAGAAGTAGACCTGTCCATCCGGGGCGCGGCCGCTTCGCCGCGCCCCATGCTCTGATTCGCGCGGAGATCGCGCACCTCCGCCCCTCGCGCTCTCGAGGGGCGCCACGGGAGTAAGGCACACGATGCGACGCAAGCTGATCGCCGGCAACTGGAAGATGTACAAGACGACCTCCGAGGCCACGGCGCTCGTCGAGGAGATCAAGAAGGGCGTCGCGGGCGCGCCCAGCGACGTCATGGTGGCTCCGCCCGCGACCTCGCTGGTGGCGGTGGTGGCGGTGGCCAAGGGCAGCCCGGTCGCGGTGGCGGCCCAGAACATGCACTTCGAGAAGGAAGGGGCCTTCACCGGCGAGGTCTCGGCGGCGATGCTGAAGGACATCGGCGTCACGAACGTGATCCTCGGCCACTCGGAGCGGCGGCAGTACTTCGCCGAGACGGACGAGGGCGTCGCCAGGAAGACGAAGGTCGCGCTCGACAACGGCATGACGGCGATTTCCTGCGTCGGCGAGATGCTCGCCGAGCGCGAGGCGGGGCGGACCATGGAGGTCGTCGGCCGGCAGATCGGCGCGATCCTCGCCGCCGTCTCGGCCGAGGAGGCCAAGAAGGTCGTGATCGCCTACGAGCCGGTCTGGGCGATCGGCACCGGCAAAGTGGCGACACCTGAGCAGGCGCAGGAGGTCCACGCCGCCATCCGCAAGCAGATCGCGGCCAGGCACGGTCAGCCGGTCGCCGACGTCATGCGCATCCTCTACGGCGGTAGCGTCAAGCCTGACAACGTCAAGGGCCTGATGGCCCTCCCCGACGTGGACGGCGCGCTGGTCGGCGGCGCCTCGCTCAAGGCCGACTCGTTCCTGAAGCTCGTCTTCTACGACAAGCAGTAGGCCCACTTCGGCCGGATCCGCGGCCGGTGTGGCGGTGCGCCTCGCACGCCGTCGCGCCGGCCGTCTTCGTCTAGCGACGGTAGATCAGGTAGCCGTGCGCGAACGAGGGAACGAGAGAGTGTTCGCGCAGAACGGCGTGGATCGGGTCCTGCCAGAGTCGATGAGGGGACGAAGCGGCAGATACGTGGGTCCTTCACGACGAAGAGCGACGACGAGCCGAAATCGTCGACGAGGGCGGCCGCGACGGCTCGCTCGAACTCCTTGGCCTGGGGCGACTCGTACCATTGCACATCGAAGGGGCGCCAGTCGTCCCACGCGGATCCGGCGCTTCGAAGCAGGGTCTCGTGGATCACACGTGCAACCGCTGGGATTCCCAGAATCCGAGGGCATTGTCGCCGGCGACGGGAGGCATCAACCGTCTCGGGAGGTCCGCGCCGAGGAGTCCGAGAACCCGTGTCAGAGCGGAAGTGCCGCTCCTGTGCATGCCGAGCACCAGGATGGCGACGCGCGCGGATTCTACCTGTCCCTCGCGCTCTCGCCGCGGGCGGCGCGGCCCGAGGCTGCGGGGGACTGCCGGCCGGCGTTGGGCTGCTCCTTTTTTCACAGGGTAGGCGCTCCGTCCGGGTCGGGCGGAGCAGGTCGAATCATACAACTGCCCGGAGGGGTAGGCGTCTTCCGCTCACCCCCGGAGCTGCGGCGGGACCTTCAGAGCGCGTGCTACGCTAGATTTGGGCCAGACACTATAGTCTCCACTCGACACGACTTGCTTTCGTCCGCGCAGACTCGATCGAGGCCGCGCGCGATCGGCTGACGTGAATGGGACGTGGAAGATGAGAGTACTCAAGAAGGTGGCATTCAGGTACTGGATGATGCGTGCCTACGACGCCGTCGACCGCGGTGACGGCCGCGCGGCGCTCGAGATGGCCTTGAGGGCCAGTGACTGCGCAGCGGTTCCCGAACAGAGGAAAGAGCTAGGCTACCTGTTCTACGGCCTCGACTGGGTGAACCATTCCCTCGGCCAGTTCGAGCTGGGCATGCACGCGGACCGCCCCACCCCGACATCGGCCGCACCCTACCGGTGCTACGACGTCCAGGAACGAGTCTACCAAGAGCTTCTCGAATCGGGTCGCCTGTACGCAAGAGAGGACATCGTCGACGCCGAGACCCCCGCGGCGGGCCGTCCCCTGGAAAGGGACCTTCCGGCGAGGGTCTGGGGGCGGATCGGCGCCCTCCGTGACAATCTCCGCAGCAACCGTCGCCCCGACCTGGAAAAGGACGCGGATGGGAGCCCCGAGGGGGTCCGGCCCGCAGGAGACCTGATCTGGAGGGTCGAACAGTCGCTGCGGCACGAGGGAAGCTCGACAGTGGCACGAGGTCGCGAAAGCGGTGGGGCCGATCTCCGCCGATACAGGAGAAGAAGGGAAGACAGGGAGATGGCGGCCGTCTGGGACGGGCACCTCGACCCCAGGCATCCCCGGCCAACGAGGCGAGGAAGCTCGTAGCCGCGTACAGCTGGTCGCTAGGCAATGGGGCGCCGAACGGGCCCGGGCCCACGAAACGGGCCTCGGGCCTCGGGCTGTCGGCTGACGAGCTACTGAACCACGATGTCGTAGGTCGCGCTCTCCTGGGCCGGCGACGAAGTGTCCCACTGCTGGCGGTACTGGAACGCGAGGGTCGTGCGCCCCGCGTGGAGCGCTGTGAGATGGAAGCGCTCCCGGCCACCCGACCCGGGCAGGACGGGCTGGTCCGGAAGGTACTCGACCTCCCCGACGGTGCCGAGCACGCCGCTCGTGCTCGACTGATATGACCAGCCATAACCCGTACTCGGATTGCTGGTGAGGGTGACGAAGAGCTCCTGCCCTTCACTCAGGGGGACGGCCTGGCCCGACTCACCCTCCGAGACGTACACGGGATCCGGCGTGCGTTCACTCCCGCACCCCGAGAGCAGAACGGCGACGCACAGAACGACGCTGGCTCTACCTGGCATTTTCGTCTCCTCTCTGATGACCAGATCCGCCGTCCAGAAAAGCGGTCAGACGACCGCGCCGTGCGCAGATCGAGCAAGGCCCGTGCCGCCGGGTAGGGGCGCCAGCCGCGGGCGACGACCATGGTGCCAGCCCTTGGGGTTCCAAGTCCTGCCGGTCGGGTCGCGCCGTCCGGGCCCGCGAGTGGCAGACGGAGATCCTGTCTGCTAGACTTTCGGTTTCGTCCGGGGCAGGTGTTCCGGGCGGGTCACAAGAAGCGAGGCTCGGCGGCTCATGTCCTTCCTTTACTACTTGGTGCTCTTCGTGCACGTCGCGACGTGCCTGTTCCTGATCGCCGTCGTGCTGCTCCAGCAGGGCAAAGGACAGGATCTCGCGAGCGCCTTCGGCGGCGGCGGAACCCAGACCGCCTTCGGACCCCGCGGATCGGCCACGGTCCTGTCCCGCGCTACCGCGATCCTGGCCGGGGTCTTCATGATCACGAGCCTGGTCCTTTCGCTCGCGAAGCCCCAGGCGAGCGGCATCCTCGACCAGATCCCCGCCGCCACCGCAACCCCCGCCCCGGCGAGCACGGCACCGAAGCTCCCGGCGGCGCCTCCAGCCTCCGGCGCGCCAGCCAGCCCCGTCGAGGCGCCGGCGGCGCCCGCGGCGCCGCCGGCCTCGAAGTAAGACTCTAGTCGCCCCCGCCGGAACCCGTCGCGTCCGACGACGCGGTCCCGGACGGTGCCAGGCGGGCGCCCTCCGGCGGCGTGGAGTCCGCGGGACCGGACTCTGCGGGCTTCGCGGACGGGGTGCTCTCGCTCGCGACCGGTGCGGCGGGCGCGAAGCCGAAGGCGGGCACCACCGTGAAGGGCTCGTGGCGCTCGATGCTCGTGCCGCTGAGGTCGTCCCGCAGCGTCATCATCAGGTCGTACTCGCCGGGCGGGGCGTCCACGAGCCGGAAGCCGAAGAGGCGCGACAGATGGCCGAGCGAGGTGGGCTTGATCGCGCTCGGCGCCATGGCGGCGAGCACGCTGCCGTCGGGACGCTTGACGACGTATCCCTGAAGGACCCGGGGCATGCCGGTCTGCTCGTCCTTCTTCGCTCCGTAGACCTCGAACTGGCAGAGCAGCTCCGAGCCGCTGCCGAACTCACGCCGCGCGAGCGGGGTCAGGATCCCGCCCGGCACGCCCTCCTCGGAGGGCGTCGCCGCGCGCGTGTCGCTCAGGACCGGGGTCGAGGTCCGGAATCCTCCGAGCACCGGCACCGAGAACTCGTGCATCACCGTGCCGACCCGCCCGGACCGCTTGTCGCGCACGATCACCTTCGCCTGGTAGTCGCCCGGGGCGAGCTCGAAGTCGCGCACGATCGGCATCCAGAGGCGCGTGATGCGCTCCCGCGTGGTCGGCAGCAGCTTCAGCTGGTAGCTCTGGTCGTAGCGGAAGTACTCGCCGGTCTGACGGTGGGCGACGACCATCAGGAAATCGAGGTCGGCACAGCTGCGCCCGTCCTTCTCCTCGAACTGCACGGCGCGAGGGTCGAGCTCGGCGGCGAGGCGCACGGCGGCTTTGCCCAGCATCTTCTCGTCGCCCACGTAGTCGGTCAGGCGGAGCGGGATCCCGTCCTGCATCCAGGGCGAGTCGAGGGCCTCCTGGAACACGGGGTCGACGCCCCTCTTCTGCTGGGCCGTCGGGGCCGCGGTGTCGCTCGGCGCGTAGTAGCCCTTGCGGGCGCGCACGTGAAGGCCCTTGCCCTGGGTGAGCTTCACCTGGATCTTTCGGAACTTCCCGTCGCGCGCCGGGTTGCTGGGGATGTAGCCGAGCAGGTAGTAGGCCTGCGTCTCCTTCGCGATCCGCTCGATGCCTGCGGCCAGGTCGTTGGTGTTGCGGACCGTGAAGCCGCCGCTGTCGTCCGCGACGCTCTCGGCCCCCCGGACCGCGTCCAGCGCCTCGGCGAAGTAGCCGCCCATGTCCTGGTCGGGCAGCGCCGGCCCGAACTGCGCGGTCATGCCGGTGGGCATGGCATCGAGACCGCGGGCGTTGACGAAGTAGATGACGGCGTTGGCGCGACGGGCGGTCTGGATCACCCGCTTGAAGTCGGGCAGGTTGTAGTCCTCGATGAAGCCCTCCGAAACCAGGATCACGGACTTGCGCCCCTTGGCAGCGGCCAGACCGCTGGTCACGCGCTCGATCGTGTCGAGCGTCGCGCGGATGCGCGTGACGGCCATCTGGTAGACCTCGGTCGCGCGGCCGGTCAGGACCGGATCGTCGACGGTGCCGCTCGCGAGCCCCGAGCTCTCGCTCGCCTGGCTGCGCTGCGTGGTCGTGACGCCGTAGGTGTCCCAGCGTCGCAGCACGCGTTGCGCGGTGGCCGAGTCGTGGTACTCGTGAATGCGCCAGGCCTCGTACTCCGACAGCCGGTCGGGCTGGGTCTCCGGGATGTAGCGGCCGTCGAGCCGCTTGAGCGAGTCGATCAGCTGCGCGCGGCCGCTGGTCATGCGCGCGGTCCACCACATGCCACCCGCCGTCGTGACCAGCATGACCCGGTCGCCCTCGCGCACGCCCTTCTCCAGGAAGCTCGCCACCGCCGCCTTCGCCTTGTTGGCGCGCCAGGGGGTGAGATGCGTGTCGTCGAAGATGATGGCGAAGGTGCGCCCCCGCTGGTCCTCCGGCGAGGTGTTGACCGACACGCGAGGGCGCGGCGGCGGCGCGGCCGGCGGCTTCTCGGGCAGCTCGATCGCCTCGAAGCTCACCACGTTCTGGGGCTGGCCATCCTCGAGCACGGTCATGTCTTCGGGCTTGAGACCGCGCACGGCGTTGCCCGTCTTGTCGGTGACCACCACGTCGACGACCACCTGCTCCACCCGCGTCGGGAAGCTGAGGGTCGGCGCGGCCTCGGGCGGCGACGGCTGGTCGGATTTCGGGGCCTTCTCCGCCCCGAGCATGAGCAGGGCGGAGAGCGGCAGCAGCAGGACGGCAAGATAGCTGTTCTTCATGATTCCATCGGACCTCGGCGAAGGGCTCGCCCGCGGCAGGGGCTGGCAGGGTCGCTCCTCGATGTCTCGGAACGACAGTCTACAACAGCGCGGCCGGGGCTTCGGATGCCGGCCTCAACGGCCGGCGGGAGCCGCCGGCTGCCGGGCGGCCAGCGCCTGCAGGATGTCGGCGAGCGGCCGCTCGGCGAGCGATGGGACGACCAGGTCCACGGCCGGCCGCTCGATGCGGCTGGTGAGGGAGTTGGGCACCGCGACGCAACGCATGCCTGCCGCGAGCGCGGCGCGCATCCCGTTCGGCGAGTCCTCGAACACGAGGCAGGCCTCCCTCGGCGCACCGAGGCGCGCCGCCGCGAGCAGGAAGAGCTCCGGGTCCGGCTTGACCTTGCTCACGTCGTCCCGCGTCACGACCACGTCGAAGAGCGGTCGGATGCCGTGGCGCCCGAGCCAGCCCTCAACCCAGCTGGAGGAGCTGCTGGAGGCGCAGGCGCGGCCGAGCCCGAGATCCAGGGCGTCGCGGAGCAGCGCCAGGACCCCGGGCATGAGCGCCAGCGCGTCGCAGCCGCGCGCGCTCCTCGCCTTCACCTCGGCCAGGAGCGCCTCCCGGTCGAGCGTCCCTCCACAGAGCGAGTCGAGGTGCGAGAGAGGGTCGAACCCGCCGTGGGTGCCGAGCGAGTGCTGCCAGAGATCGAGTCCGAGGTCGTGGCCGCGCTGACGGTACGCTTGGAACCAGGCCTCGAAGATCGGCGTCTCGGTATCGAGGATCAGCCCGTCGAAGTCGAGGAGGACGGCCCGGATCGGCGGCGCCAGGGGAACCTCCCGCCCCGGCTAGCCGCGTGCCGCGGCCAGCTTGGCCACCCGCGCCTTGACCCGCTCGAAGACGGGCGCCCCGTCCGGGCACTCGCGCGCAACCCACTCGGCGTTGCGAAAGACGGCCGGGCCGCTCAGTTTCCGCAGCTCCTCCAGGAACGGCTCGACCTTCGCGAACAGGTAGAGGCCCTCGCCGTTCGTCTCCAGCCAGAAGGCCGGGTGGACGACGCCGTAGCGCACGAAGCTGTAGACCATCTCCCAATAGCTCCCGACCTGGCGGTAGGCCGCGTTCAGCGGATGCTGCGCCTCCAGCACCGCGCGCAGGTCGTCGAGCGTGCGCGGCCAGAACTCGCGCAGGATCGCCCGGCGCGACTCGCGCAGCACCGCCTCGCGTCGCAGGTCGTAGACGCGGAGCAACAGCTCCGCGTCGTGGTGGTCCGGCGTCGTCTTCGCCATGAGGGCTATCATAGTAAAAAGCAGCAGCCGGCGAATGCCCGGCGGTCGAGGATCGAGGAGGGCTTCTTGAGCCCGGGCAAGGAAGGAAGGGGCTCGTTGAAGAGAATGGCGTGTGTGACGTTGCTCGCCCTCGGCCCGGTCTCCGCGGTACACGCGCAGACCCCGCCCGACCCTGACGCCCTGGCCACGACGGTGCGCGCGCGCGAGGCGGCCTTCGCGAAGACGATGGCCGATCGCGACCACGCGGCCTTCGCCTCGTTCGTCTCTGAAGAGGCGGTCTTCGTCGGCGCCACGGCCCTGCGCGGACGGGCGGCGGTGGCGGAGGGGTGGAAGAAGTACTTCACGACGCCGAGCGCGCCTTTCTCCTGGGCACCCGACCGGGTGGAGGTGGTCGCCTCCGGCGATCTCGCGCTCAGCGCGGGACCCGTCTTCGACCCGCAAGGCAAGCGCGTCGGCACCTTCCACTCCACCTGGAGGCGGGAGAGCGACGGGGTCTGGCGGATCGTCCTCGACATCGGCTGTCCGCCGTGCGATTGTCGGTGACGCCGCGGCGCGGCGATCGGAGTCGGCGATGAGCGTGAGCGTCAAGATCTGCCGCGACTGCGGCGAAGAGTACCGTCCCCAGGCGGTCCGCTGCGCGGACTGCGGGGGCGAGCTCGAGGAGCGTCTCCTCGACGAGACGGGGGCGGTGGTCGGGGGTGAGGAGCCGGAGACGGGTGGGGATGCGCCGACCGAGGAGGAGGGGCCGCCGGCGCATCATCAGGTCGTGTTCGTGACGCCCCGCGCGGCCGAGCTGGTGCCGCTCGCCGAGGCGCTTCGGGCGAGCGACCTGCACTACCGCCTCGCCGAGCAGCCGGGGCACGGAGAGGGCGCGCCACCCCAGTACGCGCTGCTCGTGCCGGAGGTCGAGGTGCCCTCGGCCCTGAGCGCGCTCTCTCCCCTGCTCGCGCCGGGGGGAGAGGCGAACCTGGCCGAGGTCGAGGCGCGTTTCGAGCCGGATCGCGGATACCTGCGCTGCCCGGCCTGCGGCGCGGACCAGGCGCCCGGTGCCACCGAGTGCGGCGAGTGCGGGCTCGGTCTCGGCAACGGCCGGGCCGAGGCCGAAGAGGGCACGCCCATCTGCGCGCAGTGCGGCGCGACGCTCCCTGATCCGCGGGCGGAGTGCCCCGCCTGCGGCGGGACGCCCGTCGCTGGCTGAGCCGTGGAGGGCCCGGCGCTCGCGGCCCAGGTGAAAGCGCTCGCTCTCGAGTGCGGCTTCGACCTCGCCGGGATCGCGGCCGCCGGTGCACCACGAGAGCTCGCCTTCTTCGCCGAATGGGTGGCGCGTGGCTACGCGGGCGAGATGGCGTATCTCACCAGCCAGACCGCGAAGCGCGGTGACCTGCGGGTAGCCTTCCCCTGGGCGCGCTCGGTGCTCTGCGTCGCGCTCCAGTACGACACGCCGCACGCCTACTCGACCCAGGCCCCGCCCGAGAAGGGCTGGATCTCCCGCTACGCCTGGGGAGACGACTACCACGAGGTGATGCTGGCGATGCTCGATCGCCTGCTGGCGCGGTGGCAGGAGCAGGTCGGCCCCTTCCAGGCCCGCGTCTACGTGGACACCGGGCCCGTCGTCGAACGCGCCTTCGCCGCGGCCGCGGGGCTGGGGGCCTGGGGCAAGAACACCTGCCTGCTGCACCCGGAGCACGGATCCTGGTTCTTCCTGGGCGAGATCGTGAGCGCGTTGGACCTGCCGGCCGACGCGCCGCGCGCCGACATGTGCGGCAGCTGTCGGGCGTGCCTCGACGCCTGCCCGACGGGCGCTTTGCGCGCCCCTTACCTCCTGGACGCCACGCTCTGCATCAGCTACCTCACGATCGAGAAGCGGGGAGAGATCGCGGAAGAGCGCCGGTCCGGCATCGGCCGTCACGTGTTCGGCTGCGACATCTGTCAGGACGTCTGTCCGTGGAATCGCAGGCGCCGCCACCGCGGCCCTCGACCCTTCGAGCCGCGCGCGGGCGCCCTGGCGCCAGACCTCGCGGAGCTGGCGGCGCTCGACGCGGAGGGCTTCCGACAGCGCTTCCGAGACAGCCCGCTCCGGCGCGCCAAGCGGCGCGGGCTGCTCCGCAACGTCGCGGTCGCCCTCGCGAACGGTGGCGAGCCCCGCCACCGTCCCGCCCTCGAGAGGCTCTCGTCCGATCCCGACCCCGTCGTGCGCGAGCACGCCCTCTGGGGACTGCGCCGCCTGCGGGAGCTGCCGGCCTCACGCTAGGGCGAGAGACCACCGACCTGAGACGATCGGGAGGCGCGAGGGAACCACCCTGCAACCGCCTCCGTACAGCCTTGCGATCCCGTGTGCGCGCGATAGGATCGGCATTCGCCCTACCGGCGGAATCAGTGGAGGCACCGTGAGCGAGAGCGCCCTGGTCCTGGACGGCGTCAGCAAGTCCTTCTCGGGTCATCGGGCGGTCCGGGACTTCTCCCTCCAGGTGCCCCGAGGCAGCATCCTGGGCCTCTTAGGCCCCAACGGCGCCGGCAAGACCACCACCCTGCGCATGGTGATGAACGTGATCGCGCCGGACCGGGGGTCGATCGAGATCCTGGGGCGGCCTGCGGACCACGCCAGCCGCGACCGGATCGGCTACATGCCGGAGGAGCGCGGCCTCTATCCGCGGATGGTGCTCGAGGAGCAGCTGGTCTTCCTGGCGGCGACCAAGGGCGTCGCGCGCCGCGAGGCGCTGGCGCGGCTGCCCGCCTGGCTGGAACGGCTCGGGCTCGGCGAATGGCGGCGGCGCAAGACCAACGAGCTTTCCAAGGGGATGCAGCAGAAGGCGCAGTTCATCGCCACCGTCCTGCACCAGCCCGAGATCCTGATCATGGACGAGCCGACCAGCGGGCTGGACCCGGTGGGCATGGACCTCCTGCGCGAGGCGATGCTCGACCTGCGCCGGCAGGGGACCACCATCGTGCTCTCCAGCCACCAGATGGATACGGTCGAGCGGATCTGCGACGCCGTGGCGCTCATCGACCACGGGCAGAAGCTGCTCGACGGAGCGGTCTCCGAGGTGAAAGCCCAGCATGGCAGCAACACCCTGGCCCTCGCCTACGACGGCGACGGCTCCTTCCTGGCCGGCCTGCCCGGTGTAGCCAGGCTCACGGACTTCGGCCGATACGTGGAGATCCGCCTGGCCGAGGGCGGCGATCCGCAGGCCCTGTTGCGCGAGATCGTGCCCCGCCTCCGGGTACGCCGCTTCGAGATCGTGGAGCCCAGCCTGCACGACATCTTCGTCGAGACGGTCACGCGGCACGGGGAGGAGGACCGATGAGGGGGAAGCTCTTCGCGGTGGCGCGCCGCGAGTACCTCGAGCGCGTACGCACCCGGGCCTTCCTGATCGCCACGATCCTGGGGCCGCTGCTGATGACCGCGTTCATGGTGGTGCCCATGATCATGGCGACCCGCAGCGGCAAGCCGCTCCAGGTGGCCGTGGTCGACCCGACCGGCGCCCTGCGGACGGCGGCCGAGGCGGCCCTGCGGGCCGCGCGCTTCGACGGCCAGGCCCGCTTCCTGGTGAGGTCCGGGGACGACCGTCCCGCCGAGCTGCGCGAGCGCGCTCTCAAGAAGGAGGTCCTGGCCGGGAAGCTCGACGGCTACGTGGTGCTGACCGGAGGGATGACCGAGAAGGCGACCGCCACCTACTTCGGGCGCAACGTGAGCAACCAGATCGACCTGCGCACCATGGAGCGCACGCTCAGCGACCTCATGGTCGGCCGGCGGCTGGAGAGCGCCGGACTGGACCCGACCCGGATCAAGCAGCTCACCCGGGAGCTGAGCTTCAAGACCATCCAGCTCTCGGAGCACGGCGAGCGCGAGGACCGCGGCGCGGCGATGGTCTTCTCCATCGTCCTGCTGATGATCCTGTACATGAGCATCGTGATGTGGGGCCAGGCGGTCATGACCGGCGTGATCGAGGAGAAGGGCAGCCGCGTGATCGAGGTGCTGGCCTCGGGGGTGCCGTCGACCCTGCTTCTCTCCGGGAAGCTGCTCGGGATCGGGGCGGCAGGTTTCACCCAGCTCGCGGTCTGGACGGCGTCCCTGGCCGCTCTCTCGACCTTCTCCTCGGGCGTCGCCCCGACCGTCTTCACCCTGCCGGAGCTGACGCCGCTCGTGCTCGCCTCGTTCGTGCTCTTCTTCGTGCTCGGCTTTCTGCTCTACGCGGCCCTCTACGCGGCGATCGGCGCCGCCGTCAACACGGTGCAGGAGGCGCAGAACTTCGTGTTCCCGGTCCTGCTGCCGCTGTTCGCCGGCGTCATGTGCTTCATGCTGGTGCTGCAGGCTCCCGACTCCGCCTTGTCGGTCGGCCTCTCGCTGGTGCCGCTCATCTCGCCGCTTTTGATGTTCCTGAGGATCGTGGTGCTGACGCCGCCCTGGTGGCAGATCGCGCTCGCGGTCGCGCTGCTGGTGGCGACCATCGTCGCGGTGCTCTGGTTCGCGGCCCGCATCTACCGGGTGGGCATCCTGATGTACGGGAAGAAGCCGACCTTCCCCGAGCTCGTCAGGTGGGTGCGTCACAGCTGACGCACCGGCCCCCGCGGGCGAGGAAGGATCAGCCTCCCGAGTCGGCCGTCTCGGCCTCCGGGCCGGGCGCCTGGTCGTCGTCGAGGTGCTCGAGGTAGCCCTCGGGCAGGGCCACCCTCTGCTGCCCGCCCGTCTTGCCGCGCGGCACGCGCATCGCGTCTTTCGGATAGGGCTGCGAGCGGTCGAGCGGCGCCAGCGCCCGCTCGAGCTCGGCGAGCGAGAGAACGGCCATCAGCCGCTGCCGCAGGGGTGCCGAGCCCGGGAAGCACTTCGTGTACCAGCTCGAGTGCTTGCGGAAGGCGCGCATGGCGGCGGCCTCCTGGCCCAGCCAGGCGACCAGAAGACGCGCGTGCTCGAGCATCACGTCCACGACCCCGCCCAGCGTGGGCGGGTCGAGGGGCTCGCGCCCGTCGAAGACGAAGGCGAGGTCTCGGAACAGCCACGGGCGACCCAGGCAGCCGCGGCCCACCACGACGCCGTCGCAGCCGGTCGCGCGCAGCATCCGGAGCGCGTCCTCGGCCTCCCACACGTCGCCGTTGCCGAGCACCGGGATGCGGGTGACGGCCTGCTTCAGCTCGGCGATCGCATCCCAGCGCGCCACGCCGTCGTAGAGCTGCGCCGCGGTCCGTGCGTGCAGAGCCACCGCGGCCGCGCCTTCTTCCTGGCCGATGCGACCCGCCTCCAGGAAGGTCTGGTGCTCCTCGTCAATGCCGATCCGGAACTTGAGCGTGACCGGGACGGCTCCCGCGGCCGCGACGGCCGCTCGCGCGAGGGCACGCAGCAGGCGCGGCTTGAGCGGGATCGCGGCACCGCCTCCCTTGCTGGTGACCTTGCGCACCGGGCAGCCGAAGTTCATGTCGATGTGGTCGACTCGACCCTCGCCGACCAGGATTCGCACCGCCTCGCCCAGGTAGCGCGGGTCGACCCCGTAGAGCTGCAGGCTGCGGATCCGCTCCTCCGGGGCGAAGCTCGCGAGCAGCAGCGTCTTGCGATTCCCCTCGACGAGCGCGCGGGCCGTGATCATCTCGCTCACGTAGAGCCCGGCCCCGTAGCGCCGGCAGAGCGATCGGAAGGGCGGGTTGGTGACGCCCGCCATCGGCGCCAGCACGACCGGCGGCCATACCTCGAGCGGCCCGATCCCGAGCGGCGAGAACTCCCCCGCCCGCGCCGCGGGGACGTCTGCATTCACGGGGCTCCGATAGCGGTTGTCCAAGCTCTGCTACCTGCGGCCGTGCCGGCCCGACTCCCGCCGCCGGAGCGGCGGCGCCGGACGCGGCCGGGGCCGGCTCAAGCCGGACGCGCGCGGCGCGCCCGGACGAACGAGCGAACGCACAGCGCGACGAAGACGAGGCAGACGACGGCGGTCACCGCTTCCTCGACGACCGCAAGCGGCCGCGGCACGATGGCACCGCCCAGGAGGGCGGGCAGCTTCACGAGACCGGGCACGCAGCCGAGGAAGCCCAGCGTCGCGACCAGCGCCGCCGCATGCATGGCGTGGGCGTGCAGACGCTCCCGCCGAGCGAGCGCCCCGGCCGCGATCAGCAGCAGGCCGATGAGGGTCGGGATGAGGGCCGTCAGGCTGACGGCGCGGCTCGCCGCGTAGAAGGCGACCCCGATCAGCGAGAGCACGACACCGAAGACGATCGTGGCCTTGGGCATTCTCCTCTCCGCCTCGAGATGGGTGAGCTCAGTATAGGCCAGGGGGCGCCGGCCCGGTGGCAGCGACGCCGGGGGCTGCGGAGCCGGCGGAGCTGGGCCGGCGCAGGCAGCGGCAACCGCGTGGACCTGCCGTTCAGCAGTCGTCCACGTGGACGAGGTAGTCGGGCGCCGGGCTGTCGAGGAAGCGGACGTTGAGGCGCCGGATCCGGTCCCGGCCTTCGTAGACGCCACGCACCTGGGCGCGCGTCTTGAACCGGCCGCCGACCTCCTCCACCTGGACGACGTCACCGGGAACCAGGGTGGACATCGTGGTCAGCACGCGCGCACCGTGTCGACCGACGTTCTCGGCGATCGTGCGCTCTTCCTGCAGCACGGTCCCGAGACTCCCGACACGGCGCAGAACCAGGTTGACGAAGATATCGAGCCGCGTGACCCGCCGCCTCTCTGCCGGCGTCCGGGCGCGCGAGGGGACGGGCGCAGCCGCTCGCAACGGCCCCGTGGACGCGCCGCCGGCCTGCGGCAGCGCCCGCGCGGCGGCACGCAGGGCGTCCGCCATGGCGGAGGCGCTGGGATAGCGATCGGCCCGGTTCTTGGCGAGCGCGCAGCGGAGCACCTCGGCCGCCGACAGGGGGATCCGAGCGGCCACCGGCTCGTCCAGGGGCACGGGATCCTGGATGTGCTTGAAGAGCGTCGCCACCGGGGTGTCGCCGTGGAAAGGCACGACGCCCGTGAGCATCTCGTAGAGCACGACCCCGAGCGCATAGAGGTCGCAGCGGTGGTCGAGCGGTTCGCCCAGGCACTGCTCCGGGCTCATGTACTCGGGCGTGCCCATGACCTGACCGGTGATGGTGAGTCCGACCAGGTCCGTGCCCTCGATCTTGGCGACACCGAAGTCCATCAGCCGCACGGCCCCGCGGCCGTCGCGCATGATGTTGGTCGTCTTGAGGTCGCGGTGGATGATGCCGACGTCGTGGATGGCCTGCAGGCCTTCCGCGGCTTGGATCGCCACCTGGCAGGCCTCTTCGGCCTCGAAGCATCCGCCCCGCTCGTCGAGCAGCTGCCGCAGATCCTGGCCCTCCACGAACTCCATGGAGATGTAGCGCACCCCCTGGTCTTCCCCGTACTCGTAGATGCGGCACACGTTGCGGTGCGAGACCCGGCGCGCGAGCTTGATCTCGTGCCGGAAGCGCTCTGCCATCTCCGCCGTGTGCGCGAACTCGGCGCGCAGGACCTTGAGCGCCACCGCATCGTCGAGCATTCGGTCCTGGGCCCTGTAGACCATGCCCATGCCGCCTCGTCCCAGCGGGGCCAGCACCTCGTAGCGGCCTGCGATCAGGGTCCCGCGGGTGAGGGCGCCGAAGGCGCGGCCGCAGGTGAAGCAGGCATCCGCCTTGTCGTCGTTGGGCGCCTGGCACGCCGGACAGAGCATTGGGGACCTTTCGTGCCGACGTCCGCATTGTGCACCCAACCCCGGCCGCCCGCGAGCCGGGCCCGGGGGACGACGAGCGCGGGCGGCGTAAGATGGTTGCATGCTCGAGAAAGGATCCGCGCTGCTGGCGCTGCTCATGGCCTTCACGCCCACGAACGCGACGCCCCAGGCGAGCCGGGCCGAGGGCCCGGATCGCCTCCTCCCCTTCGACGCCGTCGAGCGGCGGCTGCCGAACGGCCTCGTGGTGATCGTCGTCCCGACAGGCTTCCCGAACCTGGTCTCGCTCCAGATCCCGGTCCAGGCGGGCTCGCGCAACGAGGTGGAGCCCGGCAAGTCGGGCTTCGCCCATTTCTTCGAGCACATGATGTTCCGCGGTACCAGGGCCTACCCCGCCGATGCCTACCAGGCGGTCATGACCCGGGCCGGCGCGCGGGGGAACGCCTATACGACCGACGACTACACGGACTACCACGTCACCTTCGCCAAGCAGGACCTCGAGACCATCCTCAAGCTCGAGGCCGATCGCTTCCAGAACCTTGACTACAGCGTCCCGGACTTCAAGACGGAGTCGCGGGCGGTCCTGGGCGAGTACGAGAAGAACAGCGCCAACCCGGTCCGCAAGCTGATCGAGGTGCAGCGCGAGAACGCCTTCCGCGTCCACACCTATCGCCACACCACCATGGGCTTCCTGGCGGACATCCAGGCGATGCCGGAGCAGTTCGAGTACTCGCGCGAGTTCTTCTCCCGCTGGTACCGGCCCGAGCACGCGGCCCTGATCGTGGCCGGCGACGTGACGGCGGACGAGGTCATGCCGCTGGTCGAGAGGTATTGGGGCCCCTGGAAGCCCGGCCACTACCGGGCCGAGATCCCGGCCGAGCCCCGGCCGGCGGGGCCGGTGACGGCCAAGGTGCCCTGGGGCGCGCCCACGCAGCCCTGGGTGAGCGTCGCCTTCCATACGCCCGGCTTCTCCGAGACCGACAAGGACTGGGCGGCGCTCGACGTCCTGGCGGACCTGAGCTTCGGTCCGACCTCCGCCCTCTACCGCAAGCTGGTGGATGACGAGCAGAAGGTGGACCAGCTCTCCCCATACCTGCCCGGCAACGTCGATCCCTACCTGCTGAGCGTGCTCGCTCGGGTGAAGAAGCCGGAGGACACGCCGTACGTCCGGAACCAGATCCTGGCCACCTTCGCCGCGGCGTGCGCCGCTCCCCCGTCGGCCGCGCGCCTGGCGGACGCCAAGGCGAACGGACGCTACTCGCTCCTGCGCGGCCTCGACAACACGGAGGCGATCGCCGCGACGCTCGCGCGTTTCGTCCGCTATCGCCGCTCCTACCAGACCCTGGATCGGCTCTACCGCACCTACGACGCACTCACCCCGTCCGACCTTCAGGCCGCCGCCTGCCGCTACTTCGTGGACACCGGTCTCGTACAGACGACACTCGCCCGCGACCCGCTGCCGCCGGCCCTCGATGTCCTGCCGGCGCTCGCGTCTCTTGCGCCACCGCAGCCGCAGACGGCCGAGACCGCGCAGCCCGGGCCAGCTGCTGCGCCGGCCCGGGCGCCCGCGGCGACGGAGGCCGTCGCCTCCAGCCCCGCGCTCCCGCGCCCGATCGTTCTGCGCTCGAAGCTGCCACAGCTCGACGTCAAGCTGCTCTTCAGGGTGGGCTCGGCGCACGACCCCAAGGGCAAGGAGGGCCTCGCCGCCCTCTCGGCCGCCATGATCGCCGACGCGGGCTCGCGCGACCTGACGATCGACGCGATCCGGAAGGCCCTCTACCCGATGGCCGCGAGCTTCGAGGCACAGGTCGACAAGGAGATGACGACCTTCACGGCCCGCGTGCACCGCGACAACTGGGAGCGCTTCGCGGCGATCGCCCTGCCTCAACTCTCGGAGCCGGGCTTCCGCCCGGAGGACTTCGCCCGGATCAAGGACCAGCAGCGAAGCGCTCTCGTCCTCGACCTGCGCACGAACAACGAGGAGGAGCTGGGCAAGGAGCAGCTGCAGGATCTCGTGTTCGCGGGAACGCCCTACGCCCATCCGGTGCTCGGTACCGTGGCCGGGATCGAGGCGATCACCCTCGACGACGTGAAGACCTTCGTGGCCAAGGCCTACACGCGCGCCGCGCTGGATGTCGGGCTCGCCGGTGACCTGCCCGCTGGGCTCGAGGCGCAACTCGCCGGCGAGCTGGCGAGGCTGCCCGCCGGTCCCCCGCTGCCCGCGCCGGCCGGCGTCGCGGGCCGGCCTCAGAAGGGCTTCACGGTGGACCTGATCGAGAAGGAGACCCGGGCCACGGCCATCTCGCTGGGGCACCCGATCCCGGTCACGCGCTCCCACCCCGACTTCCCCGCCCTCTACCTGGCGCGCACCTGGCTCGGGGAGCATCGCTCCTCCCTCTCGCACCTCTACCGGCGCATCCGCGAGGCGCGCGGGATGAACTACGGCGACTACGCCTACATCGAGGCCTTCCCGCGAGGGATGTTCCAGTTCTTCCCGGACCCGAACCTCGCGCGGCGCGCGCAGCTGTTCGAGATCTGGATCCGGCCGGTGCAGCCCGAGAACGCTCGCATGGCGCTCCGGATCGCGATCCACGAGCTACGCAGGCTCACCGACGACGGGCTCAGCCAGGCCGATTTCGAAAGCACGCGCGAGTACCTCGAGAAGAGCGTCTACCTGATGACCGCCACCCAGGATCAGCAGCTCGGCTACGCCCTCGACTCGCGTTGGTACGGGATCCCCGAGTTCACGTCCTACCTGCGGGACGGGCTCGCCAAGCTCAGCCTGGCCGACGTGAACGCCGCCATCCGCAGGCACCTCTCCGGTCGCGACCTGCAGGTCGTGATGGTCACGAAGGAGGCCCAGGGCCTGGCCGACGCGTTGGTGGCTGACGACTTCTCTCCCATCCACTACGACGGGGCGAAGCGCAAGGAGCTCCTCGCGGAGGACCAGGTGGTCGGCGCCCTGAAGCTGGGCATCCGAAGGGAGGCGATCACGATCACGCCCGTCGAGCAGGTGTTCGCGAAGTAGCGGGTGGCGGGCCGGCCAGCCGAACCATCGCCGCCAGGACCTGCGCCGCCTCCCGCCTGAGCAACGGCGGCGGGATCCGGGGGCTCGTCAGCGTGAAGACGTTCTTCGTGGCGGGATGACACGTCGCGGCGGGCCTCGGGCGGACGCCCCTTGTCAGGTTGTCCGCTTCCTCGACGGCTGGCGGCCGGACACCGAGGCGCCGCGTGCGCCTAAGTGCTTGATTTGCCCGGGTCGGCCCCCTGGCACCGGGTGTGCACTGCACCGCGCGTGCGCCAGACGGTGCTCGTCGTCGACGATGACCCGCAGATCCGAGGGGCCTACCATGCGCACCTCTCCTCGGCCGGCTACGCGGTCTGGCTCGCCTCCAACCTGCGCGAGGGACGGTCGCGGCTGGCGAGCGAGGCCTTCGACGCCGTGATCGTGGACCTGTGCCTCGGCCCCGACGGCGCCGAAGGCCTCGAGCTGGCAGTGCAGCTGGCACGGCGCCGGGACAGCCGACCAGTGCTCGTGGTCACGGCCTACGGCGAGCCGATCTTCGGGCGCGCCGCCGCGCGGCTCGGGGCCGACGCCTTTCTGCACAAGCCCGTCAGCCTCGCCTGGCTCGAGGATCTGCTGCGGAGCCTCATCGCCGAGCGACGGCTCGCGACCGCCCACGCGAGCTGAGCCCGCAAGCCGACGCCGCTGCGCACGCTTCTTGACGCCTGACCGAAAGCTGCCGCCGAGCGCCTGGCCTCTAGTTTGCTCTACCACGTGAGAGCAGGGCGGAGATGCGGTTTTCGTGGCCGGGCGGACACACGGGCCGTGGCTCCGGGGGCACAGGAGGAGACCGATGAGCGTTGACGTAAGACCCGCAGCGCTGCAAGACGGAGTGGTGGTCCTGGCCCTGCTCGAAGATGTCGGCTACTACCCCGAGCCGGTCGCCTTCGCCAACACCTTCCGCCGCACCATCCACGACCCGAACTTCCTGGTCCGGGTAGCCGAGTCCAAGGACGGCCGCGTGGTGGGAGTCGCCACCCTCGCTCTGCGGTACCAACTGGGGCTCGGCGGCCTGATCGCCTCGCTCGACGAGCTGGCGATCGCGGCCGACGCGCCGAGGGGCGTCGAGCGACGCCTGCGTCGCGCGACACTCGGCAAGGCGCGCGCGCTCGGCGCCGTCCGCGTGCTGAAGCAGGCGAACCAGCACACGCCGCCGCGACGAGCGGCCCAGGTCCGGGCTCGCGCCGTCGCCGTCGCGGCGGAAGGAGCTCTGGCGCAGACGGCCTGACCCCGACGCGGGCGGACGGCTCTTGTCCCTCGAGACCCCACCCGTGAACCGGACGTACGAGTAGAATCCCCCCGACAGCAGACTGCGCGCGGCTCGCGTTGCCCGCACCAGCGCGCGAAGAGGCGCGCGGAGGCTCAGGGGAAGTGGCCAGCAGCGAGAGCTTCGACTTCTCGGGACCGGCGGGCCGCCTCGAAGGCGTGCTGATGCGTCCCGAGCGGACGCCGGTCGCCGCCGCCGTCGTCTGCCATGCCCATCCGCTCCACGGCGGGATGATGCACTTCAAGCCCGTGTTCCGCGCGGCTCGCGCGCTGCAGTCGGCCGGCCTGGCGGCGCTTCGGTTCAACTTCAGGGGCGTCGGGCGCAGCCAGGGCGCACACGACTGCGGTCTCGGGGAGCAGGAGGACGCCCGGGCGGCCCTCTTCGAGCTGGAGCGCCGCGTCCCAGGCGTCCCCCTGCTGCTGGGCGGCTTCTCGTTCGGCTCCGTGGTCGCTCTCCGGGTGGCGGCGCACGATCCTCGCGTCGCGGCCGTGTTCGTGCTCGGGTACCCGCTGGCACGGGAGGGGGACGAGGCCGCGCTCCAGGCCGTCCGGCAGCCGCGCCTCTTCGTCCAGGGCCAGCAGGACGAGTTCGGCGCGGGCGAGGCCCTGCGCGACGCGATCGCCGCGCTGCCGCCGCCCCGCGATCTGGTCGTCGTCCCGGACGCGGACCACTACTTCACGGGTCAGCTCGATGCCCTCCAGGAGGCAATCCGTGCCTGGGCAGCAGGTCAGCCCTGGCTGGGGCGTCGAGTGGCATCGGCCACTTCCGCTCACGGTCGCGTTGGAGGATGATGGGGCCCGAATTCGAGGTGAGGTCCTGAATGGGCGAGGAACGACGCAGGAGCCCGCGGGTCGTCGCCGACGCCGCGGCCTGCCTCACGATCGGGAGCGAAACGATCGACGCTCGCGTCCGCGACATCTGCCGCGACGCCGTGCTGGTCGAGACCACGCGCTCGTTCCCGCTCCAGACCGAGGTCTCCCTGCAAACGGAGCTGCCGAAGGTCACCGGTGAGATCCGCGCCTCGGGACGGGTGATCCGCCTGGCGCCGGGCGCGGACGGCAGCCAGGCGATGGCGATCCTCTTCGACGACATCTCCGCCGAGGCGATGCTGCGGATCGACCTGTTCGTCTCCGAGCAGGAGCTCTGAGCCGGCCGCAAGAGGTCAGTCGCGCAGGCCCAGCGTCGTCCCCGTGCCGGCGCTCGGAGCCTCCTCCGTCTCCGCCCCCGCGCCGTGCCCCAGGAAGCGGACGACCATCCAGGCCGCCAGCCCCGCGATCGCGTGGGGCAGGAGCTCGGCCCGGCCGCCCAACCAGACCGGGACGACGAGCGCGTAGGCAGCGAGCGATGGCGCCGTAACGCGCCAGAGGACGCTCCTCTCCTCCCACGCAAAGGCGGCGGCGTAGAGCGGCAGCGCGAGCTCGGCCCCGAGGGCGCTCGGGGCGAGGGCGAGGGCCCCTAACTCGAGCAGCGCCGCCGCGACCAGTCCGCGGACGAAGGCGACCCCGGTGCGACCCTTCTCGTGGAGATAGGGAAGGCCGGCACCCGCGAGCACCGCGGCGAGGGCCGCCGCACCGGCCGGCCGCGGCAGGCCGAGCCGGGGCAACGCCCATCCCAGGTAGGCGAGGGTGAAGATCGCCGAGGATGCGTTGCGCAGGCGCTTGCTGAACCGGCGCTGCGGGAGGACGAGCAGGTCGAGCAGGAGGTAGCCGAGGTAGCCGTAACAGGGCCAGACCGCCGCGAAGGCGTGCGCCTTCCAGAAGACGAGGAGCGCGAGCCCGAGCGCGGGGCCTGCCTCGAAGAAGCGAGGCCAGGGCGCTTCCGAGCGGCAGAGCCTCTCGATCCGCTGATCGGTGCGCGCGCGTCCTCGGAACAAGGGCCGCTCCTCAGGAGGCGCCGGCGCGTTTCGGGTGCCGCGCCGGAAGGGCCGTCAGCTCGGGGGTGACGGCCGAAAGCTCCGCCTCGAGCGCCGCCAGCAGCTCGAGACCGCCCTGCACCGAGCCGGCGCGTCCCAGCACCTCGAGCTGCGCGCAGAGGTCGCTCATCCGCCGGCAGCCCAGGTTCGCGCAGCTGCCGCCGAGCGTGTGCGCCGCGCGCGAGAGCCCCGTGGCGTTGCCGCCCGCCGCGGCGTCGCGGATCTCCGCGAGACGAGCGGGAACCAGGCCCAGGAAGGTGGTGACCAGCTCGTCGAGCAGCGTGCCGTCGTCATCCATGGACACGAGCACCGCGATGACGGCCTCGTCCAGCAGCGGCCGCTCGCCGGGGCTCCCGCTCTCCCCACCGGCCGGCAAGGGTGGCGCAGCCGCCTTCACCCAGCGTCGCAGCACGGTATCCAGCGCCTCGGGCGTCACCGGCTTGGCGACGTAGTCGTCCATGCCGCCCTCGAGACAGCGCTCGCGATCACCTTTCATCGCGCTCGCCGTCATGGCCACGATCGGCGTTCGCCGGCCACCCTGCTCGTGAGCACGGATCCGCCGGGTCACCTCGAAACCGTCGAGACCTGGCATCTGCACGTCCATCAGAACCATGTCGTAGAGGGTGCGCTGGCAGGCCTCGAGGGCCTCGTTCCCGTCGTCGGCCACCTCCACCCGGCAGCCCAGCCGCTCCAGGATGCGCACGGCCACCTTCTGGTTGACCTCGTTGTCCTCCGCCACCAGGACGTGACAGGCGATCAGCGGACGGGCCTCGCGCAGGCTGTGGCGCGTGACCAGCCGCCGCTGCGGTTGCTTGCCGTCGCTCGCCAGCACCTCGACCAGGCTGTCGTAGAGATCGGCTTCGTCGACCGGCTTCGTCAAGTAGGCGGAGATCCCGATCCGCGAGGCCTCGGCGCCGTGGCCGCGCTGGCCGAAGGACGTCAGCAGCACGAGCTTCAGGTCGCCGGGGGTCGGGAGCTCCTTGATCGCGCGGGCGAGCGCGAGACCGTCCATGCCCGGCATCCGAAGGTCCAGGATCGCGAGGTCGAACGCCGTGCCCGCGGTCGCGGCCTGGTGCAGCAGCAGCAGGGCCTTGGCGCCGCCGTCCGCCACCGCGACCCGCATCCCCCAGTGGCCCAGCTGCTCCCGGAGGATCCGCCGGTTGGTGGCGTTGTCGTCCACGACCAGGACGCGTCGGCCGGCCAGAAGCGCCGGCGGCGTGGCGCGGGAGGGCCCCTCGCGCGGCTGGCGGGCGAAGGGCACTGTGAAATAGAAAGTGCTGCCACGCCCAGCGCGGGCGGCGACGCCGATCTCGCCGCCCATCAAGGTGACCAGCCGCTTCGAGATCGCGAGCCCGAGCCCGGTGCCTCCATGGCGGCGGCTGGCCGAGCCGTCGGCCTGCACGAACGACTGGAAGAGGCGCGGCACGATGGCGGCGTCGACTCCCATGCCCGTATCGGTCACCTCGAAGCGCACGAGCGCCCGCCCCTGCGGCGACCCCTCCAGCGTGACCCGCACCACGACCTCACCCTCGTCCGTGAACTTCACCGCATTGCCCACCAGGTTTGTCAGCACCTGGCGCAGCCGGCCGGGATCGCCGCGCAGCGCCCTCGGCACCCCGTGGTGGATCAGGCAGGCGAGCTCGAGCCGCTTCGCCTGGGCCGCCCCCGCCGAGGCGGCGAGCACCTCGTGGACGGCTCGCCCGAGGTCGAAGTCGACGACGTCGAGGTCCATGCGGCCGGCCTCGATCTTGGAGAAGTCGAGGATGTCCTCGATCACCTCGAGCAGCGCGCGCCCCGACTGGTCGATCACCTCGGCGTACTCGCGCTGCTCCGCGGTGAGCGCCGTGTCGAGCAGCAGGTGGGTCATCCCGATGACGCCGTTCATGGGCGTCCGGATCTCGTGGCTCATGTTGGCCACGAACTCGGACTTGAGGCGCGACCCCTCGAGCGCCTCCTGCCGGGCGCGCACCAGCAGCTCGATGTTCTGGACCACCAGCACCACCCCGGCGATCGCGCCTTG
Organism: uncultured Acidobacteriota bacterium; assembly: GCA_963732935.1. Lineage (GTDB taxonomy): Bacteria > Acidobacteriota > Vicinamibacteria > Fen-336 > Fen-336 > DATBSL01. The sequence goes on from CAVTBK010000002.1 coordinate 324,668, forward strand.
GGCGTCGCGCCAGGGGTGCACGGTCCAGCGCAGGAACGCCTGGCTTCCGTCCGCGCGCTCGATCACGTCCTCGGGCTCGATCACCACCTCTCCCGCCAGCGCCCGCTCGAATACCCGGCGATAGCGCTCGGACATCCCGGGCCAGGCCTGGCTGAGCGTTCGCCCGACCAGCGACGGCTCCTCGACCGCCAGGTAGCGCAGCCAGCGGGCGCTGTGGGCGACGTGCCGACCCTCGCGGTCCAGCATCGCCATCGCGACCGGCGCGTGTGAGACGATCTGGCGCAGCTGTTCCCGCTCGCGCTCGATCGTCTGCAGCAGGAGCTTGCGCTCAGTGATGTCGCGCGCGACCGCCTGCAGGCCGGCGAAGCGGTCCTGCTCCAGGACGAGCTGCGCGCGCTGTCCCACCCAGACCTCGCGCCCGTCACGCGTCCGCATCGGGAACTCGCAGTACGTGTTCGGCATCCCCTGCTCGCGCTGGTCCTGGTAGAAGCGACGGGCCTGCTCGCGGTAGTCCTCCCGCACCAGGTCGAGGAAGGGCCGGCCGTAGATCTCCGCCTCGCCGTATCCGAGCGTCTCGGAGGCGGCCGGGTTCAGGTAGACGAGACCTCCCTCGGCGTCCGTGCGGAAGATGATGTCGTCGGCCGCTTCGACGATCCCCCGGAAGCGTTCCTCCGCGGCGCACGCGATCACCGTCCGCGCACGCTCCCGCTCCAGGGCCGCCCGCCCCTCGCGGAGCGCACGCCGCGCAGCCGCGAGGCGACGGGCGAGCTCGACGGTCGAAGCCAGGAAGACGACGGCACAGACGAGGCTGACGACGGACAACGTCACGGCCGGGTCTCCAATCGCAGGGAACAGTAAGGCGCGGCCGGGGGGCGGTCAAGGCCGGCTTTGGCGCGATTGACCCGTCCCCGATGACTCGGCTAGAGTGTTTGATCCCCATGCCATCGCGGCGCCGGCTCCTGGCGAGGCTCCTGCTCTTCGCCTTCGTCTTCACGGGCATCGAGCAGACGCTCGTGCACACGACCGACGGGCACGCGCTCGAGACGCACTGCGACGCGTGCCTCCTCCAGCTGGCGACGGTGGCGGTGGTGGCGCCTGTCTACTCGCCGCCCCCCGCCGTCCTGCTCGGGCAACAGGTGCCGAGTCCACCCGCAGCGGTACAGGAGCAGACCGAGCCCCGGCACCTCCCCTCGCGCGGACCACCCACGCCTTCCGCCACCTTCTTCTAGGCAGCTCTTCGGGGAGAGCGGCCTCGTCTCGGGCGCGAAGAGCGCCCGAGGGGTTCTCGGTTTCCGGGCGTTTCGGACGCCCGCAGGGCAGGTCGGGGGACGCATGAGAACTGGACTTCGTTTGGTGACGGGCCTCGCCGCGGTCTCGGTGGCCCTCATTCAGGCGGCGCCGGGATGGGCCGCCGAGCAGGCGGACAAGGCCGTGGTGGCTCCGGCGGACGAGCTCGCACGGCTCCGGCAGGAGCTCGACGCATTGCGCCGGGACTATGGCGCTCGGATGACGGCGCTCGAGACGCGGCTGGCGGCGCTCGAGGGCGAGGCCACGCCGACGGCAGCGGCGGCGCCCGTGCAGGCGGCGCCCGTACCGGCCGGTGCGGCCGGCGCCGGCGGTCCAGGCGGGGCCCTGCCCGTCTACGGCGGGACCGCCGCGACGTCCAAGGTCTTCAACCCCGACGTCGCCGTGATCGGCGACTTCATCGGCGCCGCCGGCAAGGGCACGACCGGCGGCGAGCCGTCGCTCCAGATGCACGAGGCGGAGCTGTCTTTCCAGGCGGTCGTCGACCCCTACGCTCGCGCCGACTTCTTCATCACGGTCGGTCCCGAGGAGGTGGGCGTCGAGGAAGGCTACCTCACGTTCCCGGCGCTGCCCGGCGGCCTCCTGATGAAGGTCGGCCGGATGCGGGACGCCTTCGGCAAGGTCGACGCCCAGCACAACCACGTGCTGCCCTTCGTCGATCGCCCGCTCATGTCCACGAACCTCCTGGGCGGCGAGGACGCCCTCGCCGACGACGGCATCTCCGTCGCGCGCCTCGTCCCCAACCCCTGGCTGTTCCTGGAGGCGACGGGGCAGGTCTTCCGCGGCGACTCTGCCGTATTCAAGTCCGAGCGGCGCCGGGACCTCGCCTACCTGGGCCACCTGCGCGCCTATCAGGACCTCGGCGAGTCCACGAACCTCGACCTGGGTGGGTCGATCGCCTACGGCCACAACGACGCGGGGCCGGACTTCACGACGCGCCTGCTGGGAGTCGACGCGACACTGCGCTATCGCCCGCTCAGACGGTCGATCTACACGCACGTGCTGGCGCGGGCCGAGCTCGCCTGGAGTCGCCGGCAGCAGACCGGCGTGGACGCCACGGACGCGAACGCGCCAGGCCCGGTCGAGGTTCGAGCGCTCGGGGGCTACGCCTACCTCGAGTACCAGTTCGCGCGCCGCTGGTTCGCGGGCCTGCGCTACGACGACTCGGAGCGCGCCACCTCGGCGGGCCTGCGCGACCGCGGCGGCTCCTTCATCCTCACCTACTGGCCGAGCGAGTTCAGCCAGGTCCGGGCCCAGTTCCGCCACACGCGGCTCGCCGACCAGCCGCCGGCCAACGAGCTCCTGTTCCAGTTCATCTACGCGATCGGCGCCCACGGCGCCCATCCCTTCTGATCGAGGTCCCGCATGAGACATCTGAGCGTCGTCGCGCTGTTGGCGCTCCTGGCCGTACCGGCCGGCGCCGCGGTCAACGTGGTGACGGCCACGGCGGACCTGGCCGACCTCACGCGTGAGGTCGGCGGAGACAAGGTCAAGGTCGAGGCGATCGCGCGCGGCTACCAGGATCCGCACTTCGTCGAGGCCAAGCCCAGCTTCATCCTGAAGCTGGCCCATGCCGATCTGCTGGTCGTGGTCGGGCGCGAGCTGGAGATCGGCTGGCTGCCCCCGCTGATCGATCAGAGCCGCAACGGCAAGATCCGCCCTGGTGCGGAGGGCTATCTGGACGCCTCCCTCTCCGCGAGGATCCTCGAGATCCCCACGGGGCAGATCACCCGCGCGATGGGGGACGTCCATCCCCTGGGAAACCCTCACTACTGGCTCGACCCGGAGAACGGTCGGCGGGTGGCCAAGGCGATCGCGGACAAGCTCGCGCAGCTCGACCCCAAGAACGCCTCCACCTTCGCCGCGCGCGACGCCGACTTCGAGAGGAGGCTCACGGAGGCCGAGCGGCGCTGGGACGCGATGCTGGCGCCCTACAAAGGGCTCAAGATCGTCACGTACCACAATTCCTGGCCCAACTTCGCCGAGCGCTTCTCGCTCGACGTGGTCGGCTACGTCGAGCCGCGGCCCGGCATCCCGCCCTCGCCCGGCCACACCCTGCAGCTGATCGCAGCGATGAAACGGCAGAACGTCAAGATCCTGCTGGTCGAGCCGTACTTCGACCTCAAGACGCCCAGGTCGATCGGACGCGAGACGGGGGCCAAGGTGGTGGTGATGTCGCCGTCGGTGGGAGGCGAGAAGGAGGCGACCGACTACTTCCACCTCTTCGACTACGACCTCGGCCTGCTGGTGGCGGCGATCAAGGAGGCGGGAGCGAAGTGATGGACCTCGAGATCCTGCGCTTCCTGCTCGCGCCTTTCGCGGCCAGCCTGATCCTGACCGGCATCCACGCCTACCTGGGCGTGCACGTGGTCGAACGGGGCGTCATCTTCGTCGACCTCTCGCTCGCGCAGATCGCGGCACTCGGGGCCGCGATCGCGCTCCTGCTGCCCTTCACGGGCGGCGACCCGCACGGGCCCTGGACCTACTGGATCAGCCTCGCCTTCACCTTCGTGGGCGCCGCGATCTTCGCCACCATCCGGGTCCGGCGGGCCCGCATCCCCCAGGAGGCGATCATCGGCATCGCCTACGCGGTGGCCTCCGCCGCGGCGATCCTGGCCATGAGCAAGGCCACCTCCGAGAGCGAGCATCTCAAGGACATGCTGGTCGGGAACATCCTGGCGGTGTCCTGGCCGGAGGTGCTGAAGACGGCCGTGCTCTACGCGGCGATCGGGGCCTTCCACTACGCCTTCCGCAAGAAGTTCCTGGCCATCTCGCTCGACCACGACCAGGCGGAGCGCGAGGGCCTCGCGGTCCGGCTCTGGGACTTCCTCTTCTACGCCTCGTTCGGCTTCGTGGTGACCTCGTCGGTGGCGATCGCCGGCGTCCTGCTCGTGTTCTGCTACCTGATCGTGCCCTCGGTGGCCGCCATGCTCTACGCCGAGCGCGTCGGCCGCCGGCTCGCGATCGGGTGGACCATGGGCACGGTCGTCTCGGCGCTCGGGATCTTCGTGTCGGTGCAGCTGGACCTGCCCACGGGCGCGACCATGGTCTGCACCTTCGGCGCCGTACTGATCCTGATGGCCGCCGTGAGACCTCTCATTCGACGGGCGAACGGCCGGACGGCCTGACCGAGGGGCCGGCCGGGGCACCCCGCCGCGGCCGGCCGCCCGCTCGTGGAGCGCCGCCTCTGGCTCGAGCCACCCTTGCCGGCGGCTAGCGAGCCTGGGTCGTCCCGCCCGGCACGGAGAAGTAGTAGCGGCCGAGCCACTCCACGATCGCCTTCCTGAGCTCGTGCATGTCGAAGGCCCCGTCGCTGCGATAGACGATCCTGCCCCCCGGCGCGATCAGCACCGTGTGGGGCAGGCCGCCTTGCCACTTCGGGTCCAGCGCCTCGATCATCCCGTAGGGATCGTCCGAGCTCCAGGCCAGGTTCCGCATCGAGGCCTGCTGCTTCTGGAGGAAGCTCAGCACCTTGTCGTGCTGATCCTTTCCGTCCGCGTTGAGGGTCACGACCTCGAAGTCGCGGCCGCGGTAGATGCGGTTGATCGACACGAGGTCCGGGAACTCGATCACGCAAGGTCCGCACCAGGTAGCCCAGACGTTGACCAGCCGCAGTTTCTTGGCATCGCCCTGGGCGAGGGCCTTGACCCCGGCGAGGTCCACGGGCGCGAGCGTGACGGGCTCGCGGGCCCAGCTCTCGAGCCCCTGCTGCACCGATTCCCGCTTGTCGGACCACTTGATCGAGCAGCCGAAGACCTTGGTGGTCGCGACCGGCACCGGCTTGCCCTCGAGCAACGCCTCGATCGCGTCCCGCGCCTCGGAGGTCCCCGCCTTGGACGGGTCCTGGTTGTCGTCGATGCGTCCGACGTAGCGCAGCTTGCGCGCCGAGTCGAAGACGAAGACGTGCGGCGTCGCCGCCGGTCCGTACCTGCGCGCCATGGCCTCGGTCTCCCCGTCGTAGAGATACGGGAAGCTCCAGCCGCGGTCCTTCGCGCGCAGCTTCATCTCCGCGAGCGTGTCGCCGAGGTCCGTGTAGCCCTGCTCGTCGAGCCGCAGGGCGAGCGGATCGTTCGGCGAGACGAGCACCAGCTGGACACCTCGCGGGGCGAAGTCCCGGTCGAGCTTCTCGATCCGGCTCTCGTACGCCTGGGCCGTCGGACAGTGATCCGCGGTGAAGACGATCACCAGCACCTTGGCCTTGGCGAAGCTCGCCAACGTGTAGCGCCGCCCGTCGACACCGGGCAGGTCGAAGTCCGGGGCCGCGGCGCCGATCGCGAGCGTGGGCGGACCTTCGGCGGCGGAAGACGGGAGCGGCAGCAGGCCGGCCAGGGCGAGGAACGCGAGCGCAGCGGACCGCAAGCGGGCAGTGCCCATCACGAGAACCTCCCTGATCGCACCGCCGGTGGTGAGCGCCGAACGGGCAACACGGCTATGCTAGCGCCGTCGAGCGTGAGATGTCGTTCGCTCAGCGCCTTCGGGAGGCGTGCGCGGTCGCCCGATGGGGCCGGGCTTCGCTGCCCGGCCCCATTTCCCTCTGGATTTTCCTCCTAGCCCTGGTCTTTCGGTCCCGGCGGGGGCGGCGGGGGCGGCGGGGGGCCGGTTCCGTCGTCGTAGGCGGTCACCCGCGGCGTATTCGAGATGGCCGTCATCGCCGTCGTCGCCGGCCCCAGGGCGTCCGCGGCCACGATTCCCAACAGCAGCCAGAGAAGGATTGCGCTCATGCCACTCTCCTCGCGTGTAACCTCCACGCGAGCGGGATGTTACTGTAAACGTTACTTTTCAGATACGGTCCTGTTTCCGGCCATCCCATCTCCGGATCGCTCATTGACATACACGGGTTCGTGTCGTTATAAGAACGATTCATGATCGACCATGACATGGGCTCGCTCGTCCTGGCGCGCCTCGCGACAGCAGAACCGCGCCTCGCCATCGAAGAGGCGCTGAAGCTCCTGATGCAGCACACACAGGCCGTGAGCGCGGGCCTGTTTCTCGGCAGCGGTCGCACGTCCAGCTGCGAGACCCGCCTCCTCTGGGGACAGGCGATCGACCAAGCCAGCCTGGAACGGGTGAAGGAGGCGTGGTCGACGGAGACGGAGCGTTTGGCCGGTGGCGAGCCGACCTGGCACGCCCAGTGGTGCGTGTGGCCGCTCGAGGGCACGAATGCCACGGTGCTCGTGTACCTCGCCGCCGTCGGCGACCTCGGCATCGAGGCCGTCACCCGGTCGATCGTGGGGCTCGCCGACGTGTTCCTGACCGCGGCCCAGGCGGACGCCATGCGGCCGGCGACGCCCGGCGAGACTCCCATCCAGAGCCAGGTCGAGTGGTATCTGGCGGCGACGCCTCCGGAGCACGTAGAGCGCAAGCAGCTGGAGCTGCTGCTCCACCGGAACGAGTGGAATCTCTCCCGGGTTGCCCGGGCCCTCGGGGTGACGCGGGTGACCGTCTACCGCAAGCTTGCCAGGTTCGGGATCGAGCGCCTTCGCGTTCGCCGGACCCCCGTGCGGGTCCGCACATGATCGTCGCCGACCTGGTCGCCGTGCTGCTGCTGGCGGCGCTCGTCGGCGTGCTGGCGTCGGGTCGGGCCGGTCTGTGCTGGTCGTTCGCCATCTACCTCGGCTCGGCCCTGCTGACGAACCGCCTGGTTCGCTGGTGGCCCGACCGGTTCTACACGACGAGCTTCTTCAGCGGGAAGGAGCTCTTCTTCGCGGCCCTGACGGTCGTGATCGTCCTCGAGCTGACCTGGTCGGGCCTCGCCTCGTTCCCGCGCGCGCGGCGCCTCAGCGGTGCGCTGGCGCTGGTGGTCGCCACCGCGGGCACCATCGGCATCCTGCGCATGGACGGGGCGAGCGACTACCGCACCCGGATCGGGATCCTGGGTACGAGCGGACAGCTCTTCGCCCTGCTGGCCCTGGTCGCGTTCCTGGGGGTCGTCCAGTGGTACCGGCTGCCCCTCAGACCCTGGCACCGCGCGATCATCCTCGGCTTCCTGCTCTATCGGGGTATCTACGGAGTGCTGCTGGCCACGCTCGGCCGCTACGGCGGCCCGTCCTACGCCTTCGTCGCCGAGCTGGACAGGGCCGCCTACGCGGCGACGGTCGGCCTCTGGACGGCCGCGGCCTGGCGGCCCGAGTGGAACGACCTCCGGGCGCAGGCTCGGCTTCGGGCGGGAGCGATCCAACGATCCTGATAGCGCTCTGCGCTCTGGCCCTGGCCCTGGTGGGTCTCGTTCTGCTCGCGCTGCGCGACGAGACCGCTATCGTCGCGCAGTGGAGGAAGCTGCTCTCGCGCGAGGCCGGAGCGCAGCGGCAGTCGGTCGAGGCTCGGATCCGGCTGCACACCTCGGCGATCCGCTGGTGGCGCTCCCGCGCCGCCGGCGCCGAGGCCTCCGGCAGTGTCATGACCGCGGCTGAGCTCCGCCAGGCGGAACGCCGGTACGAGCGCGACACGGCCTCCGAGCGCAAGGCGCTGCGACGGGCTCGCCGGATGCTGCGTTCTCGAGAGCGCTGAGCCTCCCACCCTCGCAGCCTCTCCGCGCGAGCGCGCTCCGCCCCTTAGAATGGGGCGCGATGCGTGACCAGACGATCGCCCTCGCACGCGCGTTCGCGGCCGAGGACGTCGACCCGGAGGGGCGCTCGGAGATCGAGGCGCTCATCGCCCGCGCGAGCGTCGGCGAAGCCGAGGCCGGGCGCGAGCTCGACGATCGCTTCTCCGCCCCGCTCGAGTTCGGTACGGCCGGACTGCGCGGTCGGGTCGAGGCGGGGCTCGCCCGCATGAACCGTCTGGTGGTGATCAAGGCCAGCTGGGGCCTCGGTACCTGGCTGCTCGCCCAGGCCCGAGAGGGCGGTCCCGACCCGCGAGAACGGGGCGTCGTGGTGGCGTTCGACGGTCGCTACTCGAGCCGGCAGTTCGCCGAGGACGCGGCGTCGGTCCTGGCCGGGCTCGGTATCCCGGTGCACCTCTTCCCTGATCCGGCGCCCACGCCGCTGCTCTCGTTCTCGGTCGCCCACCTGCAAGCGGCGGCCGGCGTCGCCGTCACCGCCAGCCACAACCCCCCCGCCGACAATGGCTACAAGGTCTATCTGGCGAGCGGCGCCCAGATCATCCCGCCGGTCGATGCCGCGATCGCGGCCGCCATCGCCCGAGCACCACACCTGAAGGCGATCGCGAGGCCCGCGCCTGCCGATGCCGCCCGGCGCGGGCTGCGCCGGCTGCTCGACGTGCGGGACGGTGCCGTCGAAGGCGCCTACCTCGGCGGCCTCGCGCGCGGGGCGCTCCACCCACCCTCGGCCACGCAACTCCGCGTCGCCTACACCGCGATGCACGGCGTCGGCCATCGCCTCGCGATCCGAGCCCTGGCACGAGCCGGGTTCGAGGGCGTGGCGGTCGCGCCCGCGCAGTCGGACCCGGACGGAGCCTTCCGCACGGTCCCCTTCCCGAACCCGGAAGAGCCGGGGGCCATGGACCGTGTCCTCGCCCTCGCGGCCGAGACCGGCGCCGAGCTGGTGCTGGCGAACGACCCCGACGCTGACCGCCTGGCCGCCGCCGTGCCCGACTCCTCGGGCGACGGCTATCGTCTCCTGACTGGAAACGAGCTCGGCGTGCTTCTCGCCGATGACGCGATCAGCCACGCGGAGACGCAGGGCCGGCCGAAACTCGTGGTGACGACCATCGTCTCCTCGAGCCTCCTCTCCCGGATGGCCCGGGACCGCGGCGTTGTCTGCCGGGAGACGCTCACCGGCTTCAAGTGGATCGTGGACGAGGCCCTCCGGGCAGAAGCGGAGGGCTTCGCCTTCGTGTTCGGCTACGAGGAGGCGTTCGGCTACACGGTCGGACCTCTGGTGCGCGACAAGGACGGGATCGGCTCCGCCCTGCGCCTGGCCGAAGCCGCCCGCTGGCTGAAAGCCGGGGGCCGCACGCTGCTCGATCGCCTCGACGAGCTGCTGATCGCCCACGGGCTCACGCACCAGATGCAATGGTCGGTGCGGCTCACGGGGAGCGAGGGCCGGGAGCGGATCCGTCGCGCCATGTCCGACTTGCGCGCCGAGCCCCTGGGCGAGATCGCCGGGGGGGCCGTTCTCCGCTTCCTCGACGCCGCTGCCGGAGAGGAACGCATCGGGGGCGAGACGCGCGCGAGCGGCCTCCCGCGCGGGGAGGTCCTCGCCTTCGAGACGGAGGCCGGCGCGCGGCTCACCGTCCGCCCGAGCGGCACCGAGCCCAAGATCAAGTTCTATCTGGAGCTGGTGGGCCGCGCGACGACACCCGCCGAGGTCGGGTCCGGTCGCGCCCGGCTCGAAGCCGTTGGCCAGACCGTGCGCAGGGGCGTGCTGCGACGGCTCGGGCTGGACTGACGCATCGGTCGGCCGGGACGAGCGCCGCCAGCATTCTACGGTAGCGCCGGCGCCTGAGCCCTTTGATCCTTTCGGCCGGCGCCGCCTCCTTGGTAGCATGCCGGCGTCGCCCCGCCGGGCCATCGCCGGGCGGGGGCGACGGTGCTGCCCCTTGGTTTCGCGTCCGCAGTCCCTGACCCGCAAGCTCGTGCTCCCGCTCACGACTCTGGTCGTGATCGTGGCGGTCTTCAGCTCCGTGACGCGCACGCGCGCGGTGGAGCGAGGCTACCACGCGACGATGATCGTCGGCGCGGACCAGCTCTCGCGCGGGCTCGTCTCCGCCACCTGGCACGCGATGCTGGCCGACGACCGCCAGGGCGCCTACGACACCATGCAGGCCGTCGCTCGCCAGCAGGGCATCGGGCGCATCCGTATCTTCAACAAGGAGGGCCGGGTGATGTTCTCGACCGGCCCCGACCAGGGCCGGTTGGTCGACAAGAAGACCGAGGCCTGCGTCCTCTGCCATGCCAGCGCGCAGCCGCTGGTGCGCGTCGAGACGCGCTCCCGCGCTCGCGTCTTCACGGGCGCGGACGGCAAGCGCCACCTGGCGATGATCACCCCCATCTACAACGAGCCTTCCTGCTCGACCGCGGCCTGCCACGCCCATCCCGCGAGGCAGCGGGTGCTCGGCGTCCTCGACGTCGCGCTCGAGCTCGAGCCGGTCGACCGGAAGGTGGCCGAGAGTCGCAACCGCATCCTGGCGGCGACGGCGCTCGAGGTGCTGCTGATCTCCGGCTTCCTGGCCGTGTTCGTGGCGCTGCTGGTGACGCGGCCGATCCAGCGCCTGGTCGAAGCGAACGCGGCCCTCGGCCGCATGGACCTCGAGCACCCTGTCGAGATCACCTCCAGCCGCGAGCTGTGGGAGCTGGCGCGATCCTTCAACTCGATGCGCGACCGGCTGGGGGATGCGATGGCCGAGATCAGCCGCGCCTCCCAGGAGCTGGAGGCGAAGGTCGCCGAGCGCACGGAACAGCTGCGGCGGGCACACCAGCACCTGGTACAGTCCGATCGGCTCGCCTCGCTCGGGCAGTTGGCGGCGAGCGTCGCCCACGAGATCAACAACCCGCTCTCGGGGGTCCTCAACTACTCCGCCTTGATGGCCCGGATCCTGAAGGACGACGGCGTGCCGCCGGAGCGCCTCGCCGAGTTCCGAGGCTACCTGGCACGGGTGACCGAGCAGACCGCGCGCGCCGGACGGATCGTGTCGGATCTGCTCGCTTTCTCCCGCCGCTCCAAGCCGCAACGGGCTCCGGCGGATCTCAACGCGATCGTGCGTACGACGGTGTCCCTGGTCTCGCACAAGCTGCGGCTCACGAACGTCGAGGCCGAGCTGCGGCTGGACGAGACGCTGCCGGCGCTGCCCTGCGACGCCTCGCAGTTGCAGCAGGTGGTGCTCAACCTGGTGATGAACGGGGCCCAGGCGACCCGCGGCCGCGGGCACGGCCGGGTCGCGGTGACGACGCGCAAGGCGCCGGACGGAGAGGGGCTGGTGCTGGTGGTCGAGGACGACGGCGAGGGGATCGCCCCGGAGGCGCTCGACCGGATCTTCGACCCCTTCTTCACGACCAAGGAGGAGAGCCGCAGTCTGGGCCTGGGGCTCGCGGTCGTGTACGGCATCGTCGAGTCGCACGGCGGCCGGATCGAGGTGCGCAGCGCTCCCGGTCGGGGGGCGAGCTTCACGGTGACGCTGCCCCTGCGGCCGGAGGGGGACCAGGGTGGCGAGGATCCTTCCGATGGCACGACCAGCGCATGAGCGCGCTCGCCCTCGCGGCCATGGGCGACATCCCGCCAGCCGTTCTCGACCGCATCGAGAGCGCGCTGGTGGCCGCCTACCGCCTGCCAGTTCTTCGACTGCCGAGCCTGGCCGAGCCTGGCCGGGCCTATTCGCCGTCGCGCGCGCAGTGGAGCTCGGTCGAGTTTCTGAAGGTCCTGCTCGCCGAGCTTCCGCACGGGGCGGCGCGACTGATCGGGATCACCGAGCGCGACCTCTTCGTGCCGGTGCTGAGCTTCGTCTACGGGCAGGCGCAGCTCGAGGGACCGGTCGCGGTCGTCTCGCTGGCTCGGCTGCGGCCCGAGTTCCACGGCCTGCGCCCGGACGAACCCACCCTCGCGCGACGCGCCGCGACCGAGGCGGTGCACGAGATCGGCCACACCTTCGGGCTGGTGCACTGCCCGGACCGACGCTGCCCGATGTCGCTGTCGATCGATCTGGCCGACCTCGACCGCAAGACCGCCGAGCCGTGCCTCGCCTGCACGGCTCTCGTCGAAGGGAGCAGCGAGCTGAAGCGTAGCCGCGCTGCAAAGAGAGGAGACCGCACGTGAAGGGTCGCTGGCACATCCTGGTCGTGGACGACGAGGAGACGATGACCGAGTCCCTCGCCGCCTGGCTGCGCGAGGACGGCTACTCCGTCGACACGGCCTCTTCGGGCCTCGAGGCGATCGAGCGGGCGCGGGCACGCGAGTACGCCATCTACTTCGTCGATCTCAAGATGCCCGGCGGCATCGACGGCATCGAGACCATGATGGAGATCCGCAAGTTCCAGCCGGGCGCCTCCGTGATCGTGATCACCGCCTACGCGACCGTCGACACGGCGATCACGGCGATGAAGGAGGGCGCCCAGGAGTACATCGTCAAGCCCTGCCACCCGCAGGAGATCTCGCTCCTGGTGGCCCGCATCATCCGGGTCAAGAACCTGGAACGGGAGAACGCGGTCTTGCGCCGCAAGCTCACGCGCCAGTACCGCTTCCACGACCTGGTCAGCAAGAGCGCCCGCATGGCCGAGGTGTTCGAGCTGGTACGGGGCGTCGCCAGCCAGCGCTCGACCGTGCTGATCGCGGGCGAGAGCGGCACCGGCAAGGAGCTGGTGGCTCGGGCCATCCACTTCTCCGGCGAACGCGGACAGCGCCCGTTCGTGGCCGTCTCCTGCGCGGCGCTCGCCGAGACCCTGCTCGAGTCGGAGCTGTTCGGCCACGAGAAGGGCGCCTTCACGGGTGCCGTCGGGCAGCGAAAGGGCAAGTTCGAGCTGGCCGACGGCGGCACCATCTTCCTGGACGAGATCGGCGACATCTCGCCCAAGCTGCAGGTGGACCTGCTGCGCGTGCTCCAGGAGCGGCGCTTCTTCCGGGTCGGAGGCTCGAGCGAGATCCAGGTCGACGTGCGCGTGATCGCGGCCACCCACCATGACCTGGCGGCCGACGTGCACGAGGGCCGCTTCCGCGACGACCTCTACTATCGCCTGAACGTCATCAACGTCCGCCTGCCGCCGCTGCGCGAGCGCCGCGAGGACGTCCCGCTGCTGGCACAGGAGTTCCTCGACCGCCTCTCCCACGAGCTGGGACGCGAGGTGGGCGGGATCTCGGACGAGGCCCTGCGCCTGCTGATGGACCACGACTGGCCCGGTAACGTCCGCGAACTGGAGAACGCCGTCGAGCGGGCGCTGGTAACCTGCAAGGCTGGGGTGCTCACCGCCGAGGACTTCGGCTTCCTCTTCCCAGGGCCGGCCACGGGTCGCCCCGGGCTCGGCCTGCCGGCGGGATTGACTCTCCAGGAGGTCGAGAAGCGCTACATCACGGCGACCCTGCAGCGCACCCAGGGCAACGTCAAGGCCGCCGCCGAGGCGCTGGGCATCGACCGCTCGACGCTCTACGAGAAGATCAAGCGCTACGAGATCGTGCGCTAGGCGGCGCGTCGTTTCGATCCACGGCAGGCATCGGGGCGATGCGCCGGCCGTATCTCTGGCGGGGCTGGCGGAAACAACCCACATTGAGCGGCGCCACGAAGGACGGGCCGCCCTCGGGCGCTGCGCCCGACCAGGTGGTCGTCGCGGGACCGCGACCCGTGACGCCGCTCAACCGCCATCATACGCCCCTATCATCGGGGGTCGGCGGCCGCCAGGTTCCGCCGCCGGCCCCCAGGGCACGTTCCCGCCGCAGGGGCACGCGCCGACTCTGCGGCCGCGGTCGCTAGCGTCCGGCTGCCTCGTCGCGAGAACGCATCCCAGCGAGAAGAATCCCAGCTCGGTCCTGCCGTAGCGTTCCGCCGTGACCTTGGCGGCGAACACTCCAGCCCAGAAGACGATGGTGAGGGGATTCGCGGCCGTCAGGAGTACGGCCGCGAGGAAGACGCCGGCCTCGCCCACGGACGCCGCCGACAGACCGACCGACGGCAGCAGCGATACCCGCGCCGCGGAGGTGATGAGGTCCAGGCCGAACAGCGCGATGACCCCGGCGCCGCCGTACTGCAGGGCCCGGCGAGCTCGATGGCTCTCGGCCCAGCGGGTGACCCCGAGGCCGGCGAGAACGATGTAGAGCGCGTCGACCAGGGCAACACCGGCGACCGCGGCCATCCCGGCCGCCGGGCCGCGCTCGGATCCGGCCTGCAACACGAAGAGACACACGGGACCGACCGCGAGCTGCAGGAGGAGACCGAAGCGGGTGCCGTGGGCGAGGGCTCGGCGACGCATCGACGCATCTTATCCGCCGCCCGCAGAGCGCTTCCGGTTAGGATCGGAACCCGTGAAGGTGCGCCGCTACGGAACGGCCGGTCCCTGGGTCGTGCTGGTGCACGGCGGCCCCGGGGCCGGAGGCTACCTGGCGCCGCTCGCGGAAGAGCTGGAGAACGCCTTCAGGATCCTCGAGCCCCTCCAGCGGGGCAGCGGCCCGGAGCCATTGACCGTCGCGCGCCACGTGGAGGATCTCGAAGGGCTGGTGAGAGAGCACTGCGAAGGCACGAAGCCCACGGTCGTGGGCCACTCGTGGGGCGCCATGCTGGCGCTCGCCCACGCAGCGGCCCACCCCGCGTCCGTCGGCGCGCTGGTGCTCGTCGGCTGCGGCACCTTCGACGTGAAGAGCCGGCGCCAGTTCCAGGCGACCGTCGAGGCGCGCACCACGGACGCATTGCGGCGGCGGATCGCGAGGGTCGAGGCGGAGACGGCCGATCCGGACGATCGCCTGCGCCAGCTCGGCAACCTGCTGCTGCCCCTCTACTCGCACGACCTGGAGGTCACCCAGCTCGCGACGGAGACCTGCGACGCCCGGGCCCACGACGAGACCTGGCAGGACATGCTGCGGCTCCAGGAGCGCGGCCTCTACCCGTCCGCCTTCACCGCCATCACGGCCCCGGTGCTCATGATGCACGGCGACGTCGACCCCCACCCCGGCCGCGCGATCGAGGCGACGCTGCGGCCCCATCTGCCTCGGCTCGAGTACCGCGAGTGGCAGAGCTGCGGTCATTACCCCTGGCTCGAGCGGGGCGTCCGCGAGGAGTTCGTGAAGAGTCTGCGCGAGCGGCTGACGCGAGGGGCCCGACCCGTGACGTTCTGAGGCGATGAGACGCCTTCTGCTGCTGTGCGCGGCGGCGTGCGCGTGGGGATGCGGAAGCGGGGAGCCGATCCAGTGCCTCACCATTGCCGCAGCCGGCCTGAGCGTCGGAGTGACGAGCCCCTCGTACGGCGGCGCCCTCATTGGTATGCGCGCTAGTAGACGAGCAGGCCGAATCCCCAGCACAGGAGCGCATTCGCCGAAGCCATCGTGAAGTCGTCGGTGCCGCGCGGCGAGGCGAGCTCGAAGAAGGTATTGGAGAAGGACACGACCAGAGCCAACCCCAGCCAGGGCAGCGGCAGGCGGTTCGCGAGGACGAGGGCGACGCACAGGGCGAGCGAGCCGAGGAAGCAGGCCCAGGTGCCCGCGAGCGACTTGCGGTTCACCTCGCCGATTCCCCAGACCCGCAGCTTCTGCTTTCCGAAGAGGGAGCCCACGATCTCGGACAACCCGTCCGAGGTGAGATAGGAGATCCAGATGAAGGCGAAGACCGTCGCGTAGGTCGCGGGCGGGAAGACGCCGGCAATCTGCATCCCCAGCGGCACCATGAAGAACTTGAACAGGCTCCAGAGCGTCGTGATCGCCAGGCAGTTGGCGCGAGCGAGCGTGCCGTCCATCACCCGGGCCTGTGCGCCGTAGGCGACCCGACCCAGGAAGCCGTTCGAGCGATAGATCGCGAGCATGGCCCAACTGAAGGCGATCGCGTCGAAGAGGTTCTCCTGAAGGCCCCTCACCATGAAGCTCGGCTTCGGGGCCTGCGCGACCTCGACGTAGATGTACCAGAAGCCCAGCAGCCCCATGGTCAGGAAGCGCCCGCGGCGGCCGATCATGTCGGCGATGCGGATGCGTCGCTCGGAATACCTGCCGAGGAGCGCCGTCAGGTCGAAGGGCGTGTTCATGCGCGACTTGAAGACGCTGCGCACCTCCTCCTTGGTGAGGCCGACGAACCTGCGGAGCAGCAGCACCTTGACGCCGTACCACAGCCAGCCCCAGAGCACGTAGACGATCGTGAAGCCCCAGAGGACGCGCTCCACGGCCTGGCGACTCACCCGGTAGCCGTTGAAGACCGGCCCCCCGTCCTTGCCGGTCGCCACGAAGAAGAGCCAGATCGTCGTGATCACGATGGCGACCGCGAGCGCGCCGCGGAAGACGGCGTCGGCCGTGCGTCGATGGGCCCTCCACAGACCGGCGACGCGATCGGGCGATTCGGCGACGAGCCCGGACGATGCGGCAACCTCGATTCCGTCGGCCATGGCCCCGAGAGTCTAATGCATCGGAGCTCGGAACCCTCCGCGGCGTCGCCCTCGTGCGAGGGCGACGCTCGCCGGTTCGAACTCCCGCTCGTCGAGCAGGCCCTCAGCCGAGCCGAACCGTCCCCAGGAGGTCTTGCGGATCGAGCTGCGCCTTGAGGGCGCGGCAGAGGCTCTTCACCCGCTCCGGCGTGTAGCGGTCGTAGAAGATCTGGTTGTGGGGGCCCACGCCATGCTCGGCGCTGAAGGTGCCGCGGAAGCGGGTCACCGCGAGCTCGTAGACGAGTGGCTGCAGCTCCCGCTTCAGCTCGAGCGTCGGTCGCGGCGCGTCTTCTTCCCTCCAGACCAGGTTGAGGTGCACGCCTCCGTCGCCCCAGTGCCCGAAGTCGCAGACACGCAGGAACGGGTACTCCGCCGCCATCAGAGCGCGGGTGCTGCGCAGCAGGTCGGGCAGAGCGGATCGCGGCACGCTGACGTCGAACCCGAGCACCTCGCCTTCGTGACGATGGCTCTCCGAGACGTGGTGACGGATCTCCCACAGCTCCGCCGGCTTGCCCGGGAAGACGTCGCTGATCCGCTCGCCGAGCTCACCCTCGCACAGCCCCCCGAGGGTCGACTCGAGCAGGTCCGCGAGGTCCAGCCGTGCCGAAGGCAGCGCCGTCGCCAGCTCTACCAGCACGCTGAAGAGCGGCAGCGAGCTGCCGAAGGGGTTGCGCAGCCGTGGCTGGTAGCGGAACACGGGGGCGAGCGCGTCCGCGCTGACGACTTCGTAGGCGCTCAGCAGCTCCCCCACCGCGTGCTCGAGCCGCGCCAGGATTCGGAGGACGGCGTCGCCGTCGGCGGCGCCCAGGAGGGCGGCTACCCGCTGGGCGGGCCGCGGTACGACGCGCAGGGCCGCGCGGGTCACGACCCCGAAGACGCCCGAGGTCCCGACGAACAGCTGCTTCACGTCCAGGCCGGTGTTGTTCTTGCGCAGCGCGGTCATCAGGTCCAGCACCGACCCGTCCGGGAGCGCCACCTCGACGCCCAGCAGGTTCTGGCGCAGGTTGCCGTAGCGCAGCAGACGCGTGCCACCCGTGTTGGTCGCCACCATCCCGCCCACGCTCGGGTCGGCGCCGAGGTCGACCGGGAACATGAGACCGTGCGGCTCGAGCGCGGCGTCGAGCTGGCTCAGCAGCACGCCCCCGCCCGCCACGACGGTGCGAGCCACGGGGTCGACCTCGAGCGGCGCCGTCAGCCGCTCCAGGCTGAGCACCAGCATCCCGCCCGAGCCGTCGGGGGTGGAGGCGCCGACCAGGCCCGTGTTGGCGCCCTGGGCTACGACCCGGACACGGTGCGCGGCGGCCAGCGTGAGACACCGCGCGACCTCGCCGGTGTCGCGTGGCCGGACCACGGCCAGGGCCGTGCCGCCGCCATAGCGCCAACCCTGCTCGTAGCGCGCGCGCTCGTGCGGCTCCGCTACGACGCCCGCGACGCCCAGGAGAGCGGCGAATGCCTCGATCACCTGGCTGCGGTCGTCTCGGCTCATGCGGCCCCGCCACTCGGTGCTGGCATGCCCCATTATCTTCGGGGCCGGCCGAGCGCGCTCGCGGCGACGGGTCTGCTACCCTCGTGGAACACGACCGGAGAGCCGCCTTGAAGACATCCCTCGAGAAGACCCGCATGAAGGTCCTCCTGCTGGAGGGCGTCCACGAGCGCGCCGTCGAGAGCTTCGTGCGTCACGGCTATACCACCATCGAGCGCCGCGAGCAGGCGCTCGCCGGCGAGGAGCTCCGCGCAGCGATCGCCGACGTGCACTTCCTGGGGATCCGCTCCCGCACGCGCCTCTCCTCCGAGGCCATCGCGGGGGCGCGGCGACTGATCGCGGTGGGTGCCTTCTGCATCGGCACCAACCAGGTAGACCTCGAGGCCGCCATGATGCGCGGCATCCCGGTCTTCAACGCGCCCTTCTCGAACACCCGCTCGGTGGCGGAGCTGATCCTGGCCGAGATCATCTTCCTGCTGCGCGGCGTCGCCGCCAAGAACGCTCTGCTGCACCGGGGCGTCTGGCGCAAGGCGACGGACCAGGCGCGCGAAGTCCGCGGTCGCACCCTCGGGATCGTCGGCTACGGCAATATCGGCTCCCAGCTCTCGGTGATGGCGGAGGCGCTGGGCATGGAAGTGCTCTTCCACGACGTGGTCAGCAAGCTGCCGCTCGGCAACGCCCGGGCCACTGCGTCGCTCGAGGAGCTGCTCCGGGCGTCCGACGTCGTCACCGTCCACGTCCCCGACACACCGCAGACCCGGGGCCTGATCGGCCGCGAGCAGCTCGCCGAGATGCGGCCGGGCACGACCTTCATCAACGCCTCGCGCGGCACGGTCGTCGACCTCGCGGCGGCGGCCGACGCGCTGGCGAACGGGCGCCTGCGGGGCGCCGCCTTCGACGTGTTCCCCTCCGAGCCGGATGCCAACGACCAGGCGTTCCAATCGCCGCTCCTGCCGTTCGACAACGTGATCCTGACCCCGCACATCGCGGGCTCGACCATCGAGGCGCAGGCCAACATCGGGACGGAGGTCGCGGAGAAGCTGGTCCGCTACAGCGACAACGGCTCGACGCTGTCCGCCGTGAACTTCCCGGAGGTCTCCCTGCCCGCGCATCCCGGCAGCCATCGCCTGCTGCACATTCATCACAACGTGCCTGGCGTCCTGAGCCGGATCAACGCCGTATTCTCGAAGAACGGCATCAACATCAACGGCCAGTACCTGATGACCAGCGCCAGGATCGGCTACGTCGTGATCGACGTGGACGCGGAGTCGAGCCGGGCCGGGCTCGAGGCCCTGGCGGCGATCGAGGGGACGATCCGGACCCGCGTGCTCTTCTGAGCGGCGGCTAGCGCGGTCGGGCCGGCGCCGGCACGGTCTCGGCCTGGGCGCAGCGGACGCTGGTCGGCTTGCCGTTCACGAGCTTGTTGTCGAGGCACGCGACCGAGACTACGTTGCCGACCCCGCAGCCGTCGGGACCGTTCTCGCAGCGCTGACCGCAGTCGAAGCCGGCGTGGCTGGTCAGATGCAGGTCGCCGCCGCGCGCGCAGTGGCACATGCAGTCGATACAGCGATCGCAGCCGGCCAGGAGCGTCGCCCCCGCGAGCAACACGGCCAACGCCATGGGTCGCATCCGCATCGCGCTCCGCTCCTTCAAGGACTTCACCGGCGTCTGCATCGCCAGACGCCGGACTCTACCATGATGCCACGTCTGGTCATCCCGACCCGGACGGCGGCAGGAGGCGCGGGAGACGCTACTTCGTCAACGTTACCGGAGCCCGCAGCTGGATATCGGCGCTCGAGCGCCCGACCAGGATCTCGAACACGCCCGGATCGGCGCGCCACTGCTTGGTCCTGACGTCGTAGTAGGAAAGGGCCCGCCGGTCGAGCGCCACGCTCACGCGCCGCGTCTCACCGGGGGCGAGGCTCACCTTGGCGAAGCCCTTGAGCTCCTTGGGCGGCCGCGGGATCTTCGGCTTGGCCTCCGACACGTAGACCTGGGCGACGTCGGCACCCGCGCGCGCTCCCGTGTTCGTGACGTCGAAGGAGACGCTCAGGTTGCCGTCCTTCGTCTTGGCGGGCGTGACCGCCAAGCCGCCGTAGGCGAAGGTCGTGTAGGACAGACCGTAGCCGAACGGGAACTGCGGCACGACGCCGTTTCTCTCGTAGCCGCGGTAGCCCACGAAGACGCCCTCACGGTAGACGACCCGGCGCGTGCCCGGCTCGGGATAGTGGTTGGCGAAGACGGGGTTGTCCTCGAACCGCTTCTCGAAGGTCGCCGGCAGCCGGCCCGAGGGGTTCGTGTCGCCGAACAGGATCTCGGCGAGCGCCGTGCCGCCCTCCTGGCCCGGGTACCAGGCCTCGACCAGGGCCGGAACCTCGTCGAGCCAGCCCTGCATGTCGAAGTTGCCGCCCGACGTGGCTACCACGACCGTGTTCTTGTTCGCGGAGGCCATCGCGTGGATGAGCTCGTCCTGCGCGGGCGGCAGGCGGAAGGTCCGGTCCGCGCTCTCGGCCTCGGTCGAAGGATCGAAGCCCACGGCGGCGACCACGACGTCGACCTTGCCGGCGAGCGCCTTGGCCAGCGGGTCGACCCGCTCACCCTGCCGCGAGACGCCCAGCTCCACCCGCGTAGGCGGCCACTTGGGCCGGCCGTGATGCTCGAGCACCACCTTGTGGGGCCCGGCCGTCAGGCTCACGGTCGCGTACTCGAGCAGCGCCTTGTTCTCCGTCCAGTCGTCGATCACGGACCGATCGTCGACGGAAAGGCGGAACAGGCCGCCCAGGTCGCCGTTCGTACCCACGAAGAAGTCGTAGTCACCCGGGCTCGGCGCGGCGTAGTACCCCGTCCAGCGCGAGGACTGCGCCCGCGCGGGCAGGTCGGGCCGGGCGCCCGAGCCGATCTGGACCCCCGGCTCGGTCTCGGCCAGGAAAGGCGCGCCCTCGAGCTCCGGATTCGCGAAATACTCCGCGCGCACGCCGCGCACGCCGCCCGTCTCCGCGGTCCTGAGCTCCGTCCCGGCCACCATCTCCGAGAGGCTCGGGATCCCGCGCTCGTAGAAGACCTGGACCGCGGCACCGCCGCGGTTGCTGAGCCCCTCCAGGAAGCTGACGGAGGTGAAGGGCTGCATCTGGGAGCTGCCGCCGCCACCCAGGACCGGCGGGAATGCCGTCGGCCCGACCAGCAGGATCGACTTGACCTGCGGCCCGAAGGGCAGCACGCCTCCCTCGTTCTTGAGCAGCACCATCGACTCGCGCGCGTTCTGGAGCGCCGCCTCCCGACCCTGCCGGTTGTAGCGCGGGATGGTGAGGTCGACCTGGTCACGGTCGAGCCAGCCGAAGCGGGCTGCGGTGCGCAGGATGCGGCGCACCTTGTCGTCGATGGTGGCCTGGCTGACCTTGCCCGCCTGGATCGCCGGCAGCAGGGTCTCGCGGTTGAGGTGCTCGCCGGAGGGCATCTCGACGTCGAGGCCGCCATTGGCCGCGCCGATCCCGTCGTAGGTGGAGATCCAGTCGGACATCATCACGCCCTGGAAGCCCCACTCCTTCTTGGCGACCTCGGTGTTGACGTAGCCGTTCTGCGACATGTAGACGCCGTTGGTCCGGTTGTAGGCGTCCATGATCGCGCCCACCTTGGCGTCCTTGACCGCGGCCTCGAAGGCCGGCAGGTAGATCTCGCGCAGCGTGCGCTCGTCCACGATCGAGTCGGTGTGGTTGCGGTCGTACTCCGTGTTGTTGGCCGCGAAGTGCTTTGCCGTCGCCGAGACGCCCTGGCTCTGGACGCCTTTGATGAAGCCCACCGCGATCCGGCCGGCCAGGAACGGATCCTCGCCGAAGTACTCGAAGTTGCGACCGGCGATCGGCGCCCGGTAGATGTTGACGCCCGGTGCCAGCAGGAAGTGGACGCCCTTGGCGCGCGCGTCACGGCCGAACTCGACCCCGACCCGCTCGGCCAGCGCCGGGTTCCAGCTCGCGGCGAGACCGATCCCGGAGGCGAAGGTAGTCGCGGGGCCGTCGTTGCGGACGCCGTAGGGACCGTCGGCCATCCGCAGGCGCGGCACGCCGAGCCGGGGGACGCCACGGAGATAGAAGAAGTCGACGCCGCCGAGGAGATCGATCTTCTCCTCGATCGTCATCTTCCCGAGGATCGACTCGACGCGGCTCTCCAGGTCGTTCGGGGGCGTCGCGGGCGCGGGCGCTTCGGCCCACGCGGCGGCCACGCCAAGGAGGAGGAAGGCGGCGGCCGACAACGTCAACAAGGTCTCGCGCATGGAACTCACTCTCGCAAAGAAGGAACGGTGCGGGGCGAGGCCGTCTATGCGGCCTCGGAGGACATCAGGACACCGCTCGACAGTAAGGGCGCTGAACAAACGTGTCAAGGTCGTGGGACAACCTAACCAAGGAGGTGCTTCAGGAGGATCTGGACGCCGATCCCGATCAGGACCACTCCTCCGATCACCTCCACGCGGTCGCCCCAGGCGGACCCGATCCGCCGTCCGAGCAGCATTCCGACGGCCGTGAAGGCGGCCGCGACCACGCCGATCACGATCGCGGGCAGCACGATCCTCGCGCCCACGACACCCAGGGAGAGGCCCACCGCGAGGGCGTCGATGCTGGTCGCGACCGACAGCGCCAGCAGGGTCCAGCCCGAGGTCGGGTCGCTGGACGCGCCTCGGCCGTCCCTCTTCGAGTGGAAGGCGCCCCGGATCATCCTCGCGCCGACGAAGGCCAGCAGGACGAAGGCGACCCAGTGGTCGAAGGCCGCTACGTGGCGATGGACCGCGCTGCCGGCCAGCCAGCCCAGCGCGGGCATCAGGGCCTGGAAGAGGCCGAAGTGGAACGCGAGGCGGAGGACGTGCCGCCGCCCCAGCGGGCTCACGGTCAGCCCCGTGACGATCGCCACCGCGAAGGCGTCCATCGCCAGTGCGCACGCGAGCGCCAGAAGGCTCAGCCAGCCCATGCGGGATCGACTCCCCCCCTCTCAGGCAAGTCAGCCCTCGGTCGCGCCGTGGTGGCGGGATGGGGGCGCGGAATTCTAGCCCTCCCGTCGCAAGGCGGGCTAGGCCAGCAACAGGACCAACATAGAACCGGAGGCCATGGCCAGTGCCCCGAGCCGCAGCGGGAGCCCGGTGCCGCCTCCCGCTGGCGCCTGACGAGTGAGGCGATACAGCGTGTACCCGGAGACCAGGGTTCCCGCGACCATCACGAGGACCTGCAGGGCAGCCAGGACGCCGAAGCGAATCCCCCCCTGGGGCGCGGGCCCGGGGCCGATCGCCGCCAGCAGCGAGGGAAGACCGGGGACGAAGCCGAGCTGCAGGCCGGCGAAGCCCGCTCCGACGGCCGGAAGCCACGCCGCCAGGTTCCGATCGAACCGCAGGGCGGCCGCGCCGTCGCCACGCAGGCGCCGGCGGAGCAGCAGGCGCCCGAGGAGCGGCAGCGCGGCGCCGGCCAGCAGAGTCGCGGCCACGAGAGTGCGGCGGCCGATCGCCACGGCCAGCGAGGCCCAGGCGCCGCCCGCGCGCTGATCGAGGAAGCGCAGTGCGGCGAGCGCCAGCACCAGCCCTCCCAGCAGTACCGTGAACTCGGCCGTGCCGGGTGTCGAGCCGGCGGGCGCGTGCAGCTCGCGCGCCGGCGCGCGCAGGTTGAGCTGTGGCGAGCCGTTCGGGCAGCTGCGCACGCAGTCGAGACACAGCACGCAGTTGCGGCTCGAGTCGAGGAACATCAGGTGCTGGAACAGCGGGCAGCCGGAAGCCCGCTCGCTACCCTTGTAGCAGGTGTGCTCGTGGCACTGCGCGGCGCAGATGTCAGGGGTCGGCCGCAGCTCCAGCACCGCACCGGTCGCGCCCACCCCGGCCAGGCCGCCCAGCGGGCACAGGTGCAAGCACCATGTGCGCCTGGGGAAGAGCACGGCGGTCACGAAAGCCAGGCCCACGATCACCAGGAGCAGGACTCCAGTGGCGCGGGGACTCTCGCGCATCGCAGTGAGCTGCTCCACCAGCACGATCAGGAGGAAGCCACCCATGGCGATGCGGTCGCCCTGGGTCTTGAGCCAGCGTGGGAGGGTGAGCTTGAAGTTCAGCGCTCGCTGGGCGAGGCTGCCCGGGACCGAGAGCGGGCAGATGGCACACCAGGAACGACCCGCGAACACGAAGGAAAGGGCCATCGCCGGCCACCACAGGCTCCAGCCCAGGAGCGTGCCGAGGTTGCGGCGCGGGTCGGCGGGACCGAAGAAGCAGGAGAGCAGGATCGCCAGCAGGCCGAACGCCGCCAGGGCGCGCAGCGGTCCCGGATAGAGGCGGAGCACCGAGTCGACCAGCGGACGGGGCAGACGCAGCAGGTTGAAACGCCAGCCGTGGTCGCGCGGCGGCGAGCCGAGGAAGATCTCCTCGGCCCGGATCGTCTCGCCCTCGCTCAGGATGACCGCGCGCTCGATCGCCTCCTCGAGCTCGCGTACGTTGCCCGCGGCGTAGTCGTGGGAGACGAGCTTCGTGATGCCGGCCGGCTCGATCTCCTGGACCTGCTTCCCATGGCGCCGCCCGTGGCGATCGAGGAAGCGCGCGGCGAGCAACGGCAGGTCGCGCTTGCGCTCACGGAGCGGCGGCACCTGGAGTACCGTCCCCGAGAAGGCCCGGGCCAGCTCCGGAGCCAGCGCGACGGCGTCGCGCCGGGCGGAGCGCTGCGCGAGAGTCGCGAGGATCCGCACTTCGGGCTATTCTCCCGCGCCTTCCTCTCCGCCGGCCAGGAAGCGCACGAGTCTCTCCGCGACCGCGGGTGGCAGCCTCTCGACGTTCTTGAGCAGGAGCGTGCCGCCCGCCGCGAGGTCCAGGTAGCTCACGACACCCGTGCGGTCCGCCGTCCTGGCGCGCGGGCCGAAGAGGTGGTCGCCCCAATGTGTCGCCACGATCTCGGCGCAGTCGACCGACAGCAGGGGCCCCTCCCGGCGCGCGCCCCGGGAATGGATGAGCCGCGCCACCAGCTCCTTGCCCGTGCCCGGCTCGCCCTGGATCAGGACCGGGCCCGTCGCGGAGGCGAGCTCGAGCACGGACGCCTCCAGGCTTCGGACGGCTTTGTCCCGTCCGAGCAGCTCGATCTCGGAGGCGTCGGCTGCGCTCAGGAAGCGCGTCAGCTCCTCGCCCCTCTCGCGCGCGCTCGCCATGGCCGCGGTCGTCGTGTGGAGGCGGCGTGTGACGAGACGCACGAAGGCCCGCAGCAGCCCCGGGTTCCCGGCGACCAGATCCTCGAAGGCCTGTCGATCGAGGACGAGGCAGGCCGCGCCCTCCGACGCCACCACGTCGGCGGAAGCCTCGTCACCGCTCAGCAGCGACATCTCGCCGAAGCACTCACCGCGGCCCATGCGGACGACCGTCGCCTCTCCGCCAGTCTCCGTGCGGACCCGCACCTCGGCAGCCCCGGCGACCAGCACGTAGAGGGCGCGCCCGGCCTCGCCGGAGCGGACGATCCGCTCTCCGGGGACGAACTCGCGCGCGTACATGGCGGCCGCGGTGACGCGCAGGAGGTCGTCCGGCAGGCAAGCGAGCGAGGTCGCCTGCGCGAGAAAGCGCTCGCGCGCCGAGGCCGTGTCTTCTTCGTCCTCGACCATCCGTCCGCCCCCGCCCGGCACGACCATCGCCGGGCACAGTCTATCCCGCGACCCGGGGCGCGCGGGTCGGGCGCGTCGGTTTGACAGCCCCGCGTGGGTCGAAATAGCGTACGGTCGTCCGGACTCCTGCGGGCCCGCCGCCAGGGCGGCTTGCGTCACTGCGGGCGGCGAGCCGCCGTCCCCTTCTTTCGCGATCGAGGTCGTCATGAAGACAGCGACAGGCACGGATTCTCCCCGGAGGCGCGCCCGCCGCGCCCTGCGCGCGGCCGCGGCGGCCGCGGGTCTTCTCGTTTCCGGCGCCTTCCTCTCGACGCAGCTCGCGGCCGAGCTGCCGCACTGGCCGCTGCAGCAGCAACCCGGCCCCGACGGCTACCCGCACCAGGATCCAGCGACCTACCCCAAGTCGACCGTGCCCGCGCAGAAGCCCCACCGGAGCGCGATGGCGTCCAGCCCCGCGCTCCGGGACGACGGCAACGGCGACTGGGCCCTGGCGGGCGGCTGGAAGCTCCAGGAGACCCGCAAGGTCGCGCGCACGGCGCACGAGCTCTCGCTGCCGGGCTTCGACAGCCGGGCCTGGTACGACGCGACCGTGCCGGGCACGGTGCTCACGACGCTCGTCGACCAGGGGGTCTACCCCGAGCCCACCTACGGGCTCAACAACCTGGCGATCCCGGAGTACCTGAACCGCGAGGACTACTGGTATCGCGACGAGTTCACGCCTCCCACCGGCTTCGCTGGCCACGGGCTCACCCTCCGGTTCGCCGGGATCAACTACGCGGCGGACGTGTGGCTGAACGGAACCCGTCTCGGCGAGATCAAAGGCGCCTTCCGGCGCGGGAGCTTCGACGTGTCCTCCCTGCTTCGCCCGGGCGAGGCGAACGCGCTCCTGGTCCGGATCTCTCCCGTGCCGCACCCGGGGATCCCGCACGAGGAGTCGCTGGCAGCCGGCGCCGGTCCCAACGGCGGCGCGATGCTGTTCGACGGACCGACCTTCTTCTGCACCGAGGGCTGGGACTGGATCCCCGGCATCCGCGACCGCGACAGCGGGATCTGGCAGGAGGTGTCCCTGCACGTGGGCGGAGAGGTCCGGATCGGCGACGTGCAGGTGACGACGGACCTGCCGCTGCCCGACACGACGCGCGCCCAGGTCTCGGTCGCCGCCGTCCTCCACAACCAGACGGACCAGCCGCAGCAGGGCATCGTGCGCGGCGAGATCGAGGGCATCTCCTTCGAGAGGTCGGTGACGCTCGCCGCGGGCGCGACCAGCGAGGTCCGTTTCGACCCCGACGAGTTCCCGCAGCTCGAGGTGAAGCAGCCGCGCCTCTGGTGGCCGAACGGCTACGGCAAGCCCGAGCTCTACCATCTGAAGCTGACCGTCCGGAACCAGCAGGGCCGGGTCACGGAGACGAAGGTCGTGCGCTTCGGGATCCGCGAGGTGAGCTACGAGCTGTCGGCCCTCGACGCGACCGGCGCCCTGCGGCGCTTCGAGCTTCGGCCGTCACGCGCCGGCGGCAAGCAGGTGATCGACGTGCGTCACGAGGCGCTGCGCGAGACGCCTTCCGGCTGGGTGCCGACGCTCGTCTCGGGCGGCGAGACCTCGCCCGCCGTCAGGCCGCTCGATGACCAAGCCACCGCTCCCTTCCTGGTCATCCGGGTGAACGGCAAGCGCATCGTGGTGAAGGGCGGCAACTGGGGACTGGACGAGGCGATGAAGCGCGTCTCGCGCGCGCGGCTGGAGCCGTACTTCCGCATGGAGCGCGACGCGAACCTGACCATGATCCGCAACTGGTGCGGCCAGAGCACGGAGGAGGTCTTCTTCGACCTGGCCGACGAGTATGGCCTCATGGTCTGGAACGACTTCTGGTCCTCGACTCAGAACTGGAACCTGCAGCCGGGCGACCTCGATCTGTGGCTGGCGAACGCCGAGGACACGATCAAGCGCTTCCGCAACCACCCCTCGATCGTGATCTGGTGCGGCCGCAACGAGGGCGTGCCACCGCCCTACCTCAACCAGGGCCTGGAAAGGCTGGTGCGACGGTACGACGGCACCCGCTACTACCAGCCGGCCTCCATCAAGATCAACCTCGATGACAGCGGCCCCTGGGTCTGGGCCGACCCGGTCAACTTCTTCACCCGCTACAGCCAGGGCTTCACGACCGAGCTGGGCCTCCCCTCGGTGCCGACCGCCGACGCGATCCGCGCCATGATGCCCGAACCGGACCAGTGGCCGATCAGCGACACCTGGGCCTACCACGACTGGCACCAGAAGGACCACGGCGAGGTGCAGCCTTTCATGGAGGCGCTCGCGACCCAGTTCGGCGAGGCGAGCGGCCTCGACGATTTCGTCCGCAAGGCGCAGATGTTGAACTACGTCGGCCACCGCGCGATGTTCGAGGGGCTGAACGCGCGGCTCTGGAAGCCGGGCTCGGGGCGGCTCGTCTGGATGAGCCACCCGGCCTGGCCGAGCACCGAGTGGCAGCTCTACAGCTCGGACTACGACGCCCATGCCTCCTACTTCGGGGTCAAGAAGGCCTGCGAGCCCGTCCACATCCAGCTCAACCTCGACGACCACGAGGTCGTGATCACGAACGCCACGCTAGAGCCGATCCCGGGCGCGCGGGTGCAGGCGCAGGTCCTGGACCTCGCCGGCCGCCACCTCGACCGCCAGATCCGCGTGCTCTCGCTGCCGGCCAACGCGACCACCGCCGTCTTCAAGCTCCGGGAGAAGGCGGCCGCGGCAGTGCCCGTCCATCTGGTCCGGCTCACGCTCGCGGTCCGGGGCGGCCACCTGCTCTCCGACAACCTCTACTGGCTGGCGAAGAACGACGCGGACTTCAAGGCGATGAACGACATGCCGCCGGTGGCCCTCGCCGGCAGCGCGCGGCGCATGAAGACCGCTGCCGGCACGCGCGTCGAGCTCAATCTCCGGAATCCGGCGAGGGTGCCGGTCCTCATGGTCAAGGCGACCCTGCGCGACGCGCAGGGCGCGCGCGTGCTGCCGGCCTTCGCGAGCGACGGCTACTTCTCGATCCTGCCGGGGAGATCCGCCGCTTGACCATCGAGACGCCTTCGACCGTGGCGGACCTGAGGGTGACCTTCGAGGGCTGGAACACGGCGCCCGTGTCGCTGCCGGTGCAGTCGAGCTCCGTCGCAGCTCACCTCCCCCAACCGCAGCCGGTACTACCGTCGGAAGAAACGACCTTCCCGCAGCTCGAAGCCGCGGCTGCCGGCGAAGCTGCGGCGACTACTGCGAGCCGCTGATGCCTCGGCGGTCGAGATCGCGGAGCTCCGGGGCGGCTACTCACACTCCTCCAGGCGGCCCCTGCCGGCCGCAATCTCCGCAGGGGCCAGTTGCCCCTCACAGGGGGCGGGGCCATGTCCCGAGAAGATGCGGCAAACGACGTCCACGACTGTCGTATCGTCAACGGCTTCGGCACTCCGAAGGACACGACCGAGTAGTACAGCTGTGGATCGCGACGACCGCGTCTCACGATTCGACGCTGTCGCCTCGAGACAACCCACCTTCTTTGCGGGAAGCGATCGTCCCCGCCTCGGCTGAGCCGAGCTGCGGCTGCGGCAGCCTTGCCGCTCGATCGATGTCCGCGTGCACCACGTCATCCAGGTCGAGAGCCTCGAGGATACTCTCGGGATTTCCCTTCCCTCCAACGCCACCGTGGCCGAGGCACCCCGCCCGCAGCAACCGTCGCCCCGAGATGCTCAAGCCGTTCCAGAACTGGTCGAAGCGAGACACGAACGGCCTTCTGGCGCTTCGAGAGCAGAGCCGGTCGAAGCGACCCTTGATCCGCCGCAGGCACTCGGCGCGCAGCTGCGTGTAGCGCTGGGTCGAACGGAAGGTGCTGAGGCCGAGGAGCATCTGGATCAAGCGTGGGTCGTGCCTCAAATCGAGCACGTGCGTGGCGAAGCTGTGGCGCAGCAGGTGGGTGTCACCTTGCGCTTCAGGCGCGGCCTTGACAGCCCGGTACAGGGCGTCGCGCACGGTCCGCACGTCGGCGGGACGATCGTGCGAGGTGTTCCTCAGAAAGAGCCATTCGTCGTGCAGGCGGCAGGTCCTTCCAGTATTGATGGATCTCGAGCGATGCCTACTTGATCCGGGAGACGGGGGGCCGGCAAGGCCGGCCCCCCTTGCGCGAGACTCTCCACTCCAACGAACGCACGCTACGGCTCGGCTGGCGCTCCGACTGCGTAGCCATCGACACTCCCTCTCGGCTGGCAGATGTGCGCCGGGTCCGGATCAAGCCAGAGCGTCCCTGGGAGGTCCCGGATGGAGACGGGCTGGCCGTTCGCGTCCCGCACCTGGAAGTGCAGATGCGGCCCGATGGGCCTGGTACCTGTTGTCGCTCCTGAGGTGCCAATCGGCTGCCCCCTAGTGACGCTGTCGTTCTCGGTCACAGTGATGACGTTGAGGTGGGCGTAGAGACTTCGGTTGCCATTCGGGTGTTGGATCACGACGAGGCGCCCGTAGTTGGCCAGGGGTCCGTCCGCCCTCCCGGCGAATGCCACAACACCGTCTTCTGTGGCGAGCACCGGCACCTGCCTCGGCAGACCATAGTCGATGGACTCCTTCTGGCTGGCTCGGACGTGGGGGCCACAAACGGGACCGTTCGTGATGGCGAACCTGCCTGCGAACGGGAGACGCGGGCAGAAGCCCGTGCAGAGGTGAAAGTAGTGGATGAGGAGTTCCCCATCGGGGCGCCACCCCGGACCCGACAGCGAGATCTCGACGCGGTCGAAGATCGCCCCGGCTGAGAAGCTGCAGGTGACCACATCGTCCACGCGGAACTGCCCCATTCTCGTGTCTATCTCCAGGTGGCGCCACTCGGTGCTCCGAGGCACGTTGCTGCAGGACCCGTCCGTGGCGGTGTGGGCAGGAGGTTCCTCGTTCAGTCGTTGACGTAGAACACGGCCTGCTGATTTCTCGTACAGCGCAGTGACAGTACGTGTCTCCGCGCCGCCAGCACATCTCTGACGGCCAGCGATACTGCGCGAGGCGTCGGCCGCTCTGGAAGCGAGTACACGAGGCGCACTTTAGTCTCGAACAGGCTCGGATCGCGTCGCATGTTCAGCGCAGCGCGGTCAAGCCAGACACGTGGTCGGTCGTCAACGAGATCGACCGCTCACGAGGTCTTGCGTCACTCGGGCGAGACGGCGTTCTCGAAGTCATCAGTGAAGGTCAAGCCGCTCGCCCCGCAGCGGACGCTTCGCCGAAGGCAACGAGCCGTCGTGAACGTTCGGGAACGAATTGCCGGCGTGGACCTCTACCGCGACGCGCTCAAGACAGACAGGTACATCACAGCTGGCAACAACGTTTGATCACGCTCATAGTCTATCTCCTTTGGCATGCGGAACCTCTCGAGGTGTCGCTCAATGCCTCTGCCTGTGATTCAGTCACGCTCTCCTTCCATCTGGGCTGAGCGTGCATGGGCGTGAACACAGACACGAGGAAAGCGATGGGAACGCGCAGGTGGCGTTCCGGAAAGCAGAGTGACGAGCGACAGGGTAGACACAGACGGCAGTCTGAGTGTCGCGGGCACCAACCTGAAGCCTCGCTCTTGCCCCACGCCGGAGATCTCAAGCGTGACGCTAGGGAGTGGCGCTGCGCGCGTGCCCCGGCGCCACTGGAAGAGCCTCGCATGAAGCAGCAGCACTGCAGGGTTGATCAGTGCCATCGTGCGTCTATCGCGGCTGCGATTGGGGCACGGTGCATTCAGAAGCTGAGGAGACGGCGGCTCGAACCCGCCCGGTCGTTCGACGACGTGCGACGCAGGCCGAGGTGCGCGCGGCTCACCACAGTGGGGGCACAGCGGTTCCTCGGCCAGACCGTTTCGCTCTGGAACGGCCTCTGCTGCAGGGGGAAGGCGTTGCATCTAGCCGCGCTCAAGTCTGCCACGTCGCTCTGATCCTCGCACCTCGCCATGCACTTCTCGCACTCGGTGAAGACGTGACGTCTTAAGCACGTGTCGCGATCCACCCGACAGTCGTCGCATACTCGCGCGGGCGGGGCGGGCATCGATCCCGCTGCAGCGCTCGGGTGCCATCGCCGGCGCGCGTCGGGCCGCAGCTCGCGGCCAACCGGCCTGTTGCGTTACGGAGCGGTGGAGCAGGCAAGTCCTGCGGGCGCAGCGCCTCCCAGGGCTTTGGCGGCGTGCGGGAATTGGTGCTCTACCATGGCCTTCTCCATCTCGCCAACGGATGCGGCAGCGGCATCGACCATGCCCAGCTGAGTGTAGGGAGCGAAGGGGTGGCAGGAGTGGGGTTGATCTCTGGCGTCCATGGCCCCCAGGCCTCGTCCCACCCCGCAGCCGCCCAGGAGGCACCGGGTCCTTCGGCCACCCGCCCGAGAGCGACTGTAGTGCGCGCTACGTCCCCCACTTTTCCGAGACCCGGCAAGCACTGCGCCGGCCTCTCGACCCCACCGGCACACGGCAGCCCCGGGTCACGACACCGGGGAAGAAGGAAACGGGGCCACGGACCTGAAGCCGAGTGCCCAGGCGGAGGAGCCGAAGCCGCCACCCGCAGCCAACGAGGTGATCAGGCAGCACACCCTGGAGCCGACGAATCGCGTCCCACGCAAACAGTCGCTCGCCGCCCATGAGGTGAGTGCCGACGGAGACGAGCCCGCCGAACGACGCCACGAGCATGGTCACCGCCGCGAGCACGAGGGTGCAGTCCATCTGCGACGAAGTCGGGTGCGGGCGGCAATAGCAGTACCGGCAGCGCAGCTGGCAGTCGGTCGCCGACGAGCAGATTGAGGTCAATGCAGATGCGCTTCGAGATCCAGCCGACACGACGCGAGATCACCTGAGCGCCTCCTCCTCTGTCGGTGCGGTGCCAGCGTGGACTGCGCCATGCGCCACCCTCCGCCGGTGGCCGCGGTGGGCTCCACGGACGTCGTCTTCGACAGGTGGGCCCCCGGCGAGGCGGAAGTCCCTTCCGCGAAGGGATCCGTTGACGGCTGTGCCTCGCTGATCTCACGCCTCACCACTCAGCCGCTGGGAGCCACCACCAACATCATCCTTCGGACTTCGGGGGCTGCGGCCGGCGTGCAGACGGCGCGCTGGCGGCCGATGAGCCAGGACCCGGACGTGTCAGCCTGCGGGTACTGCCGACGGGAGCATCTCCTTTCCTCTCCGTCCTACCCGAGGAAAGCGCGGACGTGATCTCGCCAGCAAGCTCCCGTGTGGCCGCCACGACAAAGCGGACCCGGTATTCTTCCAACGCCTTGGCCCACGTCCTGCTGTCAGCGGCGAAGATCGCCTCAAGCCGACGATCCGTCCCGAACCAGAACGGCTCGCCTTTGTTGTCCTTGTCCAGGTGGAGCACCGTTGCGCCGACTCCGTCGGCCAGCCACAGGCCTGGAATCGAGTCGAGCAGCTTGAAGCCCTTCGCGCATTCGATGCTGGCGTCGATGGACCCGAGCGCCACAGCACCGGCCCCATTCCTCCACCGGCGCTGACGACGTTGAGGTGTTTGTGGCGTGCTAGCTTCGGCGCGCGGCGTGTCGTCAAGGCGATTCGACTGGCGTGCCCGAGGTACATGTTGACCGTTGCATCATGGAGCCTACGCTGACTGCTCAGCGCGAGTGCAACCGTGGTACCAGCGGGCGGTCCCGCAACGGCGCGCTCGTGCGGAGGATGCTGGGGCAGCCGAATGGCCTGGGTGTGTCGGCCGGCGCCACGGCTCAGGATCACGCCGCCCATGAAGTCGCACGCTGCGGCTGCGACCTGACCGAAGCCGATCTCGTAGACGGAGGCCAGCACGCTGCCGCCGCGACGCCGAGCGAGGGCAGTCGTGTCATCCGAAGGATCGATCTGCACAATGAATCGGTGCTTCTCGATATCCACGGGCCAGAGTTCAGGCCCGACCTCCTCCTCCACCAGCACGATGCCCGCACCGAGGGGATGCGTCCGGTCCGACGCTAGCCGACGAAGGAACTCCCGCATGGCGTCACTTGCAGCCTGGTCGACCTTCTCGGTTCGATCTTCGCAGATCGCTTGCCGTGTGATCTTGTTTGGGGATGTCCGTCGGAGCCGAATCTGCCACGGCCTAAGGATTGCCCACCAGGCCGCGACGTACCCCTCGTACACAGCGGCTTCGCAGATGCGAACCAGCTCTGCGACGACGGCCGCGCCGTCGTCACCTCGGGGGCCTGCGGAAGAGGTCCATGTCTCCCTCCTCGAAGTTCGCCCCTAGCCAGGAGAATCCTCGCGTATAGCATCACCGACTCCAGCGTGATCTTCAGGTCTCCCTTCTCGATATCGCCAGCGGTTCTGGCACTGATGGAGCCGTGGTCTATCGGCAGATTCTCCAACGCGAATCCCTTCTGCTTCCGCAGCTCCCTGAATTTGTTGCCGTCGTAGATCTCCGTCCAGTGCTGATTACCCACGGTGCCCTCCTTTCGCATCGAGTCTGCGCCAGCGCTCAACCGAGAAACCACGAAGGCGATCGGAAAGCGACCGGAGGCGCCCCGGAAAGCTCCACGAAGTAAGTGCGCATCTCACGCCGCTCTTGCCCGTTGACGTTGCGGCCGCGTCGCATCGATAACCTGCTTCGCTTCGAACAGATGTGCGCAGAGCGCAGCAAGGAGCGACAGCTGGCATTCGCGATCCCAGCTAGGCATCTGGCCAACGAGCCGCAACGCACCATCGGGATCTGTCTCGGGTCTCAGGATCGTGTCGAGGTACTCGAGAGGCCTTCCCAGGCCGGGACCGTGGACCAAGACCTCGCGGGCGCCCTTGGCTAGCGGCCAAGCCCCTGTTGCTTCGAGATCGAAGGCGATAGCGGCCCGAGCGACCTCGCACTTCTGCCTATACAACCGATCCTCGTTTGCCGCCTGGACGTAGTGACGAAGCCGCGTCACAAGTCGGCGGCATTCCTGGCCCGAGATGTTCTTCCTTTCCATCCAGGCCGGGGCATTCGCACGCCACTGATCTGATGCGGCTCGGTGTCTCAAGTACGCCATTGCCCATCTATACCCCTGCAGCTTGAGTGCGGCGCGGCCCTCGACGGGAAGCCGGAGTCGCCTCCGGGCCCGGCTTGCCTTCGTCCCTGGCTCCGTGCCTGACATCGTATCCACCTCTCGAAAGGTGTCCACGAGATCGGGGGCGGCCTCAACTGGTCGACGCAACAGGGCAGAATACTCCGGATGGCTTCATCCAACCCAACGTCTGTCGGTGGCGGCTGTTGAGCTGCCGGGCGACAGCGTTGAACTCGGCGCGTTCTTTGGGAGACACTGCCGGAGTGGGCCGCTGCCGTTCTCGTTGCTGCCGCGCTGCCGGGGGCTGTGCGGGTGGCAAAGAAGACGTCGATGTCGGTGTCGATGGTCAACCGCACGTGCTCGGCCATGTGTACGCAGGCAGGCAGCCAGAATCTTGCGCAGCGCCCCGCGGG
Source organism: uncultured Acidobacteriota bacterium (assembly GCA_963732935.1). Taxonomy (GTDB): domain Bacteria; phylum Acidobacteriota; class Vicinamibacteria; order Fen-336; family Fen-336; genus DATBSL01. The sequence goes on from CAVTBK010000002.1 coordinate 359,458, forward strand.
CCTGAGAGCTATTGTCAAGTGTTGTGGATCGGCGCGCATGATCGGGCGGCCTTTCCCTTCCGCTCGGTAGCCTTCTTCTCCCTCTCCTGACGTACTCCATCGACGAAGCGAACGCCGGCACGGACCAAGTGGCAGCAGCTCCGCGCCATTGAGCTTGCGCCACCGCTGCTGTGCCATGTCGAGCAGCTTGAACGCCATGAGGAGCGCCTTCGCGCGCGACCCGGCGCCCTTCGTCACGCGCTGACGGAGCCGGACCGTCGAGAACGGCGACTCAATGACATTCGTCGTGCGCAGGTGCGTCCAGTGCTCGGCCGGGAAGTCGAAGTGGACGCAGAGCTGGTCCTGGTCGTTCCGCAGGCACTCGGCGGCCTTCGGGTACTTCGATTCGAACTCCTCGGCGAAGCGGTCGATCGCCTCGAAAGCGTGGTCCCGCGTGTCCGCGTACATCACTTCGTGCAGCAGTCGTTTTGCTCGTGGCTGAAGCCGCTTCGGCAGCTTGTCGAGCACGTTCGCGAGCTTGTGGCACCAGCAGCGAGCCGTCCGCGTCTCCGGCCAGACGTCGCGTACGGCAGCCCAGAAGCCGAGCGCGCCGTCGCCGACCGCGACCAGCGGCGCGCTCATGCCGCGGCGCTTCAGCTCCCGTAGCAGGCTCGCCCAGCTTTCGGCGCTCTCTCGGTAGCCGTCCTCCACCGCCACGAGCTCCTTCGAGCCGTCTGGGCGCGCCCCGATCATCACCAGCGTGCAGAGCCGGTCGTCTTCCAGCCGCACGTTGAAGTGAACGCCGTCCACCCACACGTAGACGTAGTCCTTCTCGGCCAGGCTCTGCTTGCGGGCCTGCTGGTACTCGGCTTCCCACTGCGCCGTCAGCCGCGCGATGTTCGTCGCCGACAGCCCGGCCGCGTCCTCGCCCAGCAGCCCCTGCAGCGCCGGGCGGAAGTCGCCGGTCGACAGCCCTCGCAGGTACAGGATCGGCAGCACCTCCGCCACCTTGGGTGAGCGGCGCATGTACGGCGGCAGGATCTCACTCGTGAAGCGATGGCGCTCGCCGTCTTCATCGGTGCGCCGGTCGTTCACGCGCGGCGCCTGGATCTCGATCGTTCCCGCGCCCAGCGTCACCTTCCGTGCGCGGGACCTGCCGTTCCGCACCACCAGCGCGTGCCCCTGATCGTCTCGCTCGCCGGCGTACCGCTCGAGGTACTGCGCCACCTCGGCTTCGAGCGCCGTCACCAGCATCCGGCGGCACCCTCCCGGGCCAGCTCGTCCAGGCTCCTGCTTTCCCCAGCCTCTTCCTTCCCGCCGGCGTTCTCGACTAACCTCAGCATGGGTGGCGTCTCCTTCCTCCCGGCTGGAACCGGGAGAGCGTGTGTTGGTTCACACGGAAGGGTACGCCGCCTTTCTCATCTGGGCACCGATCCACAACTTCGGGTTATAGCTCGGGGCCTGAGCGAACGGAGACCTGCAGATCGTCTCGTGCGACACGCGCATCTCCGGGTCGTCAGGATAGTCTGAAACGAGGCGCGCCGCGATCTGCTGGGGCAACCAGTGCTCAAGTTATTATGACTAGGCTCCACTTCACGGCGCAGTCGCGATGCGTCGCCGGCTTGGCTGGCTTCGGCGTTCGCGCGCGTCGAGCTGCCGACTCTTCCGCTCGCCAAGCGCGATAGGCATCGCGATGGCCGTTCCAAGCTACCTCACGTGAGATTGGCGAAACGGCTCGGTCCGGCTTTGCAGCGGTCCGCCGCAGCGAGTCACCCGCGATCAACCTCCGAGAGAGCTCCTCTCGGTCAGCCAGAGACAGCCGCAGCGGAGAGCGCTCCCGCGCCCTTCGTATCAGGCCTCCGGTTCGAACCATGAACCGCTGGATTGACTTGCTCGAGCATCCGACCGCCGCTGCCGCGATCGCGAGGGTCTCACCCTCGGAGACCCGCCGCTGGATCTCCATGTGGTCTGCTTGGCTCAGTCGCCTTCCATGATCCGCCCATCGACGCCGCATCCAGCCTCCCCCGAGCCCGTCGCTCGGATGATCGCCGAGATATTGCGCCGTTCAAATCGAGAGCGCCGGGTCAAGCCCAGGATCCCCGTCTTCCTACCCCGTCTCCCCAATCGAGTCGACGCGGATCTTCGAGACGGGGTGCGTGACCCCGGGGACACCAGCGCTCAGATCCGCAGGAACGTCTCGCCCAGCAGCGCTTCGTGGCGCTCGCGAGGCAGCTCGGCCCCGATGTCGGCTACCAGCTCGCCGCCGTCGGCGAGGATCGCCGCGCCAGTCACCGCGCTCACGGCCCGCTGTACGCGCTCCAGCTCGCGTAGCGACCAGGCCTTGGCCTCGCGCCCGTCCAGCAGATGACGGATATCGAGCGTCGCGTCCGGCCGTACCCGCAGCTTGAATCCGGCACCGGTCCCGCGTACGCCCGCGACGGTACCGTCGATCGGCGACAGCAGCCGCACGCGCCTGCCTCGGGTCACCGCGTGGCCGAGCGTCCCGTGCACCTCTATCCGTGTGCCGGGCGGCGGCAGCTCGACCGCGTCCGGCGTGCCGAGCAGGCGGCGGGCGATACCGTCGAGGCCAACCGTCGCGGAACCGTTCTTCTCGAGACGCACCCAGGTGTGGCCGCGATCGTAGAAGCGTCGGCTCGGGTCGAAGCCGAGCTGCGGGGAGACCTCGGGCGACCGCGACCGCCGACGCGCCTGGAGCAGCTCGTGTTCCGCACAGCGCCGGCAGTCGAAAGCCTTCTCGCACTGGCGTTCCGGCGCCTCGCCGGTGATCTGGTGCCGGCAGGCGCGCAGCCGGGCGGGTAACTCCTCGAACTTGATTCGCCAGGCGGTGGCTGCGGCCCTCCCGCCAGCGAGCTTCCGGAGGGCGCGACGGAGCGCGACGGCCAGGCTCAGACCGATCGTGGCGGCCACCGCGTAGAAGGCCCCGAAGAAGACGAGGTGAGCGGCGTCCCAGACGAAGTCGGGCGACCAGGGGAACATGCCAGCGCCTCCTAGCTCGCGAGCTTCCGCTCCTGCGGGAGGAGAATCAAGTGGCGAAACGAGAGGGAGTAGAAGCGGGCGGACGCAACGCCTGGCTCTGGCGCCGTGCGATTGAGCCGGACGAGCGTGTCCAGGCCGACCCAGCCGAGGATGGCCGCGAACAGGAAGCCTGCCGCGAAGGAGAGAATCGCGCGTCGACTCATGAGGGTCTCCGTCGGGCGGACGGGGGGAAGATCGCGTCCAGCAGGCGCTCGACCTGGTCGGGCTCGAGGTGGTCCAGCAACGCCGGCGAGAAGCGCCCTCCGTCGGCGGCGAGCCGGGCCTTCTGGAGATGCCCGTCTATCCACCCGCGCACGCGCCCGACCTCCGCCTCCATCCACCGCTGCGCTTCCTGGCCGTGGCGCAGTGAGGCGGACGCCGCGGCGTCGGGCGGCAGCCGCGTCTCGAACAGCCATCCACTCGCATAGGGATCCGCGGTCAGCCGGTCGAGGCACGCCCGGAGGCGCAGGTTGGCGGCGACCAGGGGCAGAGGCTCCGGGAAGCACAGCACGACCTCGACTCCCCGGACCGTGAGCACGACGGCGGGGCGCACCGTGCCCTTGACGGCGGTGAACGCCAACCGCTCGACCCTGCCCAGCAGCTGCGCCACGAACGCGTCGATCCCGACGTGGCCGACTCCGTCTTCGCCGGCATCCAGCCAGAGGTGGCTCTGCGAATAGAGGAGCCAGCCGGGCATCGGCACGCCGGCCACCAGATCGGTACGGGCCTCCCGCGCGTCGGCGGCGATCGCCGCGGGCCGTCGCGCATCGGCGCCACAGGCCTCGAGGAAGACGCTGCAGAAGCGGTGTCCCTCGTGCGCGCAGCGCTGCTCCGCCGACGCGCTCCACGGGACGTAGGTCGGCCGAGGGCAGGCGGCGCAGAACTGCACCAGCGCCGCGCTCAGGAACGGACAGCGCGACGGGCTCGGATGAGCCTCGTGGCTCTGGCGTAGCATAGGGCAGCTTCGGTGGTCCGGCGAGGAGCAGCGCTCGGAGGCGACAGACGACGACGCGCGCGCCAGGCTCTTGCGGAACGGCGAGGCCTGGCAGGACTTGACCTGTTCCTCGCGCAGGAACGGACAGCGCATCGGCGCCCGGTCGACTTGCCGCCCTACCGGCGGTCGATCCGCTTGCCGCCGTCGGCCATGGTCAGGCCGAGCTCCGGCGTCTCGAAGGCGTGGTCGTCGACGGTCTTCCCGCGGCCGGCGAGCCGGTACCGCAGCTCGCGGACGACGCCGAAGCCGACGAGCAGCACGCAGAGCAGCGTGACGAGCCCGAGGGCGATGTTGACGAAATCCAGCCAGAACGTGTCCGGCCCGGTTGCTCCGCTCATATGCCCTTCCTTCTCCGGACCCGACCTGCCACCCGCACGACTTTGGACCGGGCCGTCTGCGGGTGCCCTTCGGTCGGGCCTGGCCAGAGAGCGAGCAATACGCGTGCCGTTGGCGGGTTGCGCGAGCCTGCAGCCTTCGGAGCGCTGATGAGATGGGAGATCGAGCGGACGGGCAGAGCCACGCACGATGACTCTCGATCAGGGGCGTGCAGGGATTCCCCACACCCGTGTGGCGATATCCGACGCCGGACCTCGGCTCCTCCCGGGCCTTCGCGTCGGGGAACCCGTCACGGCCGCCCGCCGGCGTCCAGGGGCGCGTCGCGGCTCGTGCCCCTGGACGGAGCGGCACTCCTACTTCTGCGGGGTCGCCAGCGGCCGATCGGCCTGGTCGAAGAACTGCTTCTGCAGCTCGGCCCGTTCGGGATGCACGATGTCCGGGTGATGCGCGAGCATGGTCGAGACGGCGTAGTCCCGCCGGCGCGCAGGAGAGCCAGGGTCGAGGCTCCGAGCACGACGATTGCGTTCTTCACCGACGCACCTCCATAGTCCGTTGCGGTCATGTTCACGTCCGACAGAGGCGCCTGCCCGCACGTGCGCGTCGCGTGGGTGCCACCGGGCCGCCCCTGCGCGAGAATGGAGACATGCCCGGCGAGCCCGCACGCCGCCGGCGCGTGACGAAGCGCGCCCGGCAGAGTAAGATCCCCCGCACTTCGAGCACGGGAAGGCACATGGGGGAGCACGATCTCGCGGGCGAGCTGGTGGGGGAGGCACCCGGGGCCCGCCTGCTCGGCGGCGTTCTGCCCGAGCGGCAGGCCGCGCGGACGTTCCTGGGCCGCTGGATCCGGCGCGGCATCATGGCGAGCTTCGGTGTCGGCTTCAGCGTCCCCTACTTCTCGATCCTCAACGACGTGCACGTGGAAGGCGATGAGATCCTCCCGGAGCTTCCCAAGCGCAACGTCGTCTTCCTCTCGAACCATCAGACCTACTTCCTCGAGGCGATCGCGTTCTTCGACCTCGTCTACGTCCGCCATCAGATGGCGCTCGAGAATCCCCTGGTCTGCTTCTCGGCGGCGGAGGAGACGATGCGGAAGAACCTCCTCACCCGCATCATGTCGCTGGCCGGGGGCGTCACCTTCAGGCGCAGCTTCCGCGAGGGCGGCGCCGACGTGCGCCGCCCGGTAGACCTCGAAGGCGTCTCGCGCGTCGAGCAGGCAATCCACAACGGCTGGTTGCTGCACTTCCCGGCGGGAACCACGAAGAAGGGCGCCCCGCTGCGCTCCGGGGTATCCCGTCTGCTGCACAGCAGCCGGGCGGTGGCGGTCCCGGTGCGCATCGACGGCTTCCGCGAGCTGCTGCTGCACAAGCAGCTGCCGGGCAAGGTGTTCAAGAGCTGCTCGATCAGGATCTACCGGCCGCTCGAGCTCGACTCCTTCTACGCCGAGCCGTACCGCAAGGACCGCGGCACGGAGGTGCTCGCGGCGCTCGAGGCCATGATCGGGGATCCCGCCTAGCTCGGGACCGTCAGGCGTAGTTTTCCGGCCGCAACGCCATCCCCGCGTGAACGTGCGCACGCATGGCGGCCAGGTCGTGCCCGTAGTCTCCGCTCGGGTGAAAGAGCGGTCCGATCAGGGTGGCCCGGCGCGCGTAGTCGAAGCGCACCAGGAGGATCGGCACCTGCGCGGCAACGGCGATGCGGTAGAAGCCGGACTTCCACTTCTCGGTGCGTCGGCGCGTGCCCTCGGGGGTCATCACCAGGATCATCTTCTCGGCGTCGCGGAAGGCCCGGGCCGCCTCCTCGACGAAGCCCGCCGCCGCCTTGCGGTCCACGGGGACCCCGCCCAGCCAGCGCAGCAGCGGGGCCAGCGGCCAGACGAAGAGAGTGTGCTTCCCGACGAAGCGGACGCCGAGCCGGAGCGCCAGCTTGACCCAGAGCCCGGTGGGAAAGTCCCAGTTCGAGGTGTGGGGCGCGATCGCCATCACGAGCTTCGGGACGTCCGGGAAGTCGCCCTCGATGGTCCAGCCGCGTACGCCCAGCATGAAGCGTCCGACCGCCTCCGCGAGCTGGCCGTGGGCGCGGGGCAGGTTCGGGCCCAGCACCGGGACACGGGGCGATCTCCAGAACGACCGCATCACGCGTGCGCGGCCGGCCCGGGCGCGAGGACCTCGCGCACCCGCGCGAGGTCTTCCTCCGCCACCAGGCGCAGCTCGCGCATCCGCCGGGGGCTCGCGCCCCGCAGCTCGGAAGCGCAGAGAGCGTCGGCGAAGACGACGTCGGCTGCGGGCACCAGCCGCCTCCACTCCGCGCGCCGCGACGCCAGGCGCGTCTCCACCAGCACCTCGTCGCCGCGCAGGCCGCCCACCAGCGCCGCCGCGAACTGAAGCAGGATCGACGAGCGCGAGACCACGAGCACCGTGGCACCCGCCGGCAGCGCGGCGATCTGCTTCTGCTCGGCGGCGCTCGGCGCCACGTGGATCGTCTCGACCTGTGCCCCGGGGACGATCCGCTGCACCTTGGCGACGTGATACTGCACCGCCACGGCGAGCGCGCCCGAGAGGAGCTCCGGGTCGGTCTCGAGCTGCTCGAGCGTGCATCCGCTCGCGGGGACCTGCAGGGCCGTCTGGATCTCGTGCGCCACCAGCTCGATCGTCTCGACGCGCGGGTCGACGATCACGACACGTCCCGGGGGTGCCGCGCGCAGCCATCGCTCGACCGCGCCCCGGATCTCGGAGCCGGAGTGCCCCCTGCGGATGGCGGCGCTCAGGGCCAGCCGGACGAGCTCGTCGAGCCCGCGCGCGTCCTCGACCGAGGCGGGAGAGCCGCCGCGCACGAAGACGCCCGACCCGCGGCGCAGCTCGACGTGTCCGGCCTTCTGGAGGTCGCGGTAGGCCGCGCACACGGTGTTGGCGTGCAACCCCAGCCGCCGCGCCAGGACGCGGACGGAGGGCAGCTTCTGGCCGGGAGCGATCAGTCCCCCGAGGATCTTCATCTCCAGCTGGGCGAGCAGCTGGTCGTGGAGCGGCACGCCGCCCCTGCGGTTGAGGACGAAGTCCACCTTCCTAGAGCCCCTGCTAGTGGCGGGATTATGCGCCAGCCGGTCGCCCCCGGCTAGGGGTCGCCCCCGCCGCTCCCTCCAGCCGGCGCCGGCGACTGGCAGCCCGCGGTCGTCCCGCCGATCCGATAGACCCGCTCGCCGTCGCGCTCGAAGACGGGCTCCAGCAGCGAGGCGGTATCGAAGTCCACGTGCTGCCGCCCGGTCATGTAGAGGTAGCGGCCGTGGAGCGTCTCGGCGATCGCACACGCCTCGGAGGGCGTGCGCGAGCGGAAGAACGCGCGCACCAGGCGGTTCCGCTCGGCGAGCGCCGTGGGCGAGACGAACTGCCTCCAGTAGCTGAGGTAGTTGGAGAAAGCGACCCGGCGGCCGGCGAGCACCATGGGCAGCGGCACGAACCTCGGCAGCGGCCGCGTGATCACGACGTCGCCGGGGTGGCTCGCCGCGCGCAGAGCGGCCATCGCCTCGACCGCGGCCACCGGGACCGCCTGCCCGGGCTGGGCGGCCTTGCGCGCCACGAACTCCGCGCTGGCCGGAAGCGCGAGGCCGAGGACGAGCGCCGCGGCCGCGACCCGCGACCGGCGCCAGAGCGCACCCAGCGCCGGAACGGCGAACAGCCACAGCACGACGCCGCTCGCCTGCAGGAAGTAGGCGTTCTCGTCGAATCCTGGATCCGCGGTGATGCGGACCAGCATCGCGAGCGGCCAGCCGCTCAACGCCAGCACGGCCAGGGCCCGGGTGGCGCCGCCTTCCTCACCGAGCGCACGCCAGGCGCGAGGCACCCCGACCACGCGCAGGCCGAGCGAGAGGACGAGCCAGGCGAGGCCGGCGAGCGCGTAGCCGATCCCGCGCGGGACCGGCAGGCCGAAGGCGGCGAGGGCGGGAAGAGCGGCAGCGAAGGGGACGAGCGCGAGCGACACGCCCGGAACCCCGGCCGGCGCCCGGGTCGTGAGCGCGAGAGCGGCGAGTGCGACGGCGGAGGGCACGAGGACGGCGAGCAACCGGCGACCGCCGGGACCGAGCAGCCGACGGAGGCCGGCTCCGAACGACCGGCGACTGCCGGGACCGAGCAACCAGGCCAGACCCAGGCCGAGCCCGAGCTGCGCTCCGGTGAAGACCTTGAAGAAGCCGGCGCCGGCCGCGAGCGCGCCGGCCGGCCAGAGCCAGCCGCGGCCCTCGCCCCTTTCGGCACGGGCGAGGGCGACGAGGGCCGCCAGGGCGATGGCCAGCGCCGGTGCGACCGAGTTGGCGAAGAAGACGGGCTCGAGAAAGTTTCCGCCCAGCCTCTGCCCCCACCACTTCGCCCCCAGCAGCAGCCCGGGCACGAAGGAGAGGTCGCTCGCGAGCGGCACGAAGCCCGCCGCCGCCACCGCGAGCCGCCCGAGCCCCGCGGCGGCCGCCGCCCCACGCAGGGCCAGCACGAGCGCCACCGCCCAGAGCGTGATGTCGAAACGGTTCATCGCGTCGTAGGGATGGACGTCCGCCCAGCGCGCGGCCGCGGCACGCACCAGGTGGCTCGCGACGTGGTAGTGCATCGGCACGCCGGCGAAGCCCGGCACCTGCGGCGGGTAGCCGGCGACCAGCTCGAAGCTGAGCCCGACGTGGAGCGCCGTGTCGACGTGCTCGCCCACGTCCAGCAGGAAGGAGCCGTCCGAGGCGACCCGGTTGACGCGGTACTCGGTCAGAGCGAAGAGCGCGATCAGGAGAGCGAGCGGAGGCGCCGCACCCCGCAGAGACGGGCCGGGCGACATCGTCCTCCAGGGTCGAGGCAGCGCCCAGACGCCGGCGGTGAGAACCAGGACCGGGAAGAGGAGGGGGACACCCGAGAGGAGCGACAGCCAGTAGCCGAGCGCGCAGGCGACGAGACCGAGCGGCACGACCAGGGCCGGGTCCCAGCGCAGGCGCGCGAGCCGCTGCAGGCCGATCCCCGGCGCCACGATCGCGAGCAGCGCGAAGGCGGCGTAGCGGAGCAGGGCGAGGAGCGGAAAGGAGCCGTCGGCCAAGCGGCTCAGATCTCCAGCTGCTGCGGGGCGCGGGTGAGGCAGCGCGAGCCGGTGCGGGTGACGAGGGCCATGTCCTCGATCCTGACGCCACCCAGGCCCAGGTAGTAGAGACCGGGCTCGACGGTGACCACGTTGCCGGCCCGCAGCACGGACGGCCGTTTGCCGACCGAGGGAGCCTCGTGGATCTCGAGCCCGACCCCGTGCCCGGTCCCGTGGAAGAAGCCCTGCATGCGGCCGTCCCTGATCCCGGTCGCGTAGCCCTGGCGCTCGAAGAGCGCCTGGATCTCGCGATGGACCTCCATGCCCTCGCCCCCCGCGCGCAGCCGGCTGTGGCCGAGCCGGACGCCCGCCTGCACGATCGCGTAGAGCTCGTGGAGAGCGAAGCTCGCCCGGCCCCGCACCACCGTGCGGGTGAGGTCGCCGAAGTAGCCGGTCTTTTCCGAGCGCGGGAAGATGTCCATCACGATCGGGGTGTGGGCGCGGATCGGACCGTGGCCCTCCTCGTGGGGGTCGACGGCCTGGTCGCCGTGGGCGCAGATCGTGTGCGCGGGGACGAAACCGTCGGCCATCATCCGGGTGTTGACGACAGAGCGCAGGTCCTCGGCGGTGAGCTTGCGGCCGTCGCGCCACAGCCAGCCGTTCCGGATCCGAGAGGCGCGCAGTGCCTCGATGCCCGCGGCGAGGCCCGCCTCCGCCGCGCGCAGGGAGGCCGTGATCGCGCGCACCTCGCGCGGCTCCTTCGCCTCGCGCTCGGGCCAGAACGGGTCCGGCCCCAGCTCGAGCCGGATCCCGCGTGCGTCCAGCTCCATCGCCAGGCCGAGCGGGAAGCTCCGGGGCACCTCGAGACGTCGGAGCCCCAGCTGCTTCAGGGCGAGCGCGATCACGTCGGGCACGGCCGCCTTGCGGCCGCCCGTCTCGAGCGGGGCCGCGATCTTCGACCAGGAGAGCACGCGATCGACGCGTGCCTGCTGACGGGCCCGGCCCAGCTCGAGGTCACTCATCACCAGGATCCGCGTGCGGCCCTTCTGCACGAACAGGAAGGGGTCGGGGGCGAAGAGCCCGGTCGGGTAGAGGATGTCCGCGTCCGTCTCGGACGCGGCATAGAGGAGACGGGCGGCGGACGCCTTCTTCATCGCGCTAGTCTAGCGCCAGGGAGGCGGAGCCGTGGCGCCCGCTCAGCGGTTCGCGGCGATGACCTCTCGAGCGCGCGCCACGTCGACGGGAAAGAGGGTCGCGGGCGCCCTTCCCGGTCCGAGCGCTTCGAAGACGAGGTGCCGGGCGCAGGAAGCCCAGTCGGCCATGCAGAAGCGCTGCTTGAGCTGTTGAGCGAGCGCCGGCATGTTCTCCATCTGGTCCAGGAAGAACGGGCACTTCTCGAGGCATTCACACTGCGCCATGGTGTTGGTCCCTCCGCTCGCCGTGGTAGCGCGGCCGGCAGCGGGTCGCGCCGCGGCTGTTTCTAGCAGAGGATGCGGGCGCAAGAACCTTGGTTTCGGTCGGGAGCCACCTCAGCGCGCCGGCGGGCGTTCGTCCGGAGCCGGGTCGGACGGGGCGCCTGGGGGCGGAGGCGCTGGGTCGGACGGGGCCTTGGCTGCGGATGAATGACGCGGGGTCAGCATGAGCAGCAGGAGGAGGCCAGAAGCGCAGGCGGCGCCTTGATCGACGACCTTCCAGACGTCGTCCCACTCACGGTTCAGGGCCAAGGCCTGAAACGCGAAGAGCGCGGCGAGCGGCAGCAGCCGGCGATCCCGCAGGCGCAAGAACTGGAGCAGCACGACAATCGTGGCGGCGACGTAGATTCCGATCACACAAGCCCCCGGATGTCCACCGTGCCGGTGTTCGCCCCGCTGGTGTTCATTCCGCCGCGCCCGCCTCCCCCGTACCCTGCCGGGTCACCTCCACCAGGACGTCGTAGAAGGTGGCCCCGCCTCCCATGTCGGTGAGCTCCTGGCTGGTGACGGCGTTGGCGTTGCGGCCGCCGGGGCACATCTTGGCCCACCAGATCGACAGGCCAACCACGAGGCCCGGGCGCGCGGCGTCGGAGACGCGGGCGCGCGCGAGGAAGGCCCCGCGGTCGTTGAAGACGCGCACCAGCTCGCCGTCGACGATGCCCCGCGAGCGGGCGTCCTCGGGATGGAGCGTCACGCTCGGATCGCCCTCGCGACGGACGAACACGGGCTGGGCGGAGAAGGTCGAGTTCAGGAAGTGGTGCGCGGGCGGGGAGATGAAGGCGAGCGGGTAGCGGCGGGCCCGCTCCGGCGCGCTGGTCGGCCCTCCCGGGGAGGCACGTAGTCGGCGAGCGGGTCGAGACCGGCGGCGGCCAGGCTCTCGGAGCGCAGCTCCGAGCGTCCCGAGGGGGTCGGGAAGCCCCCTTCGGCGAAGGGCGCCCAGCGGTCGGGGAGCGCCAGCCGCACGCAGCCTTCGCGCTCCAGCCGTCTCGAAGGTGATCCCGCGCAGGTGAGGGATGGTCCAGTCGAACGCGCGGCGGGCCATCTCCAGGTCGCTCTCGCGCAGGCAGGGAGGCGTGAAGACCCATGCGCTCGGCCAGCCGGCGGAACACCTCCGTGTTGGGCAGCGCCTCGCCCAGAGGGGCGATCGCCGGGCGGCTGAGGCTGAGGTAGAGATGGCCGTAGGCCTTGTGCACGTCGAGCATCTCGAGGGTGGTCGTGGCCGGAAGCAGCACGTCCGCGAAGTCGGCGGTGTCGGTCTGGAACAGGTCGTGGACGACGATGAAGAGGTCGTCGCGCGCCAAAGCCTCCCGCACGTTCTCCTGCTCGGGCGCCACCGCCGCGGGGTTCGAGTTGTAGACGAAGAGCGCCTTCACGGGTGGCGCCAGGTCCCGATCGTTGAGGATCCGGCCGAGCTGGCTCATGTTGAGGGTCCGCGTTCCCGGGCGGGACGAGGTCGGGCCGCCGAGGCCGGCCGTGTCACCGGATAGGTCGCCGAGGTCGAGAGCAGGACGCCGCCCCCGCGTCGCGCCAGGCGCCGACGACGGCGGGCAGGCAGGAGATGGTGCGCACGGCCATGCCCGCTCCGGCATGACGGTTCAGTCCGTAGTTGATCCTCAGGAGGGAGGGCCGCGTGCGGCCGTACTCGCCGCGCGAAGGCATTCGATCCCTCCGGCGATCGGAAGAGCCGTCGATGCCGGCGGCCCGCGCCGGCGGCCACTCTGCCACGCGCGTGCGCAGCCGGCCTCGGCTCCGACCGTGTAACGCTCGAGGTAGTCGCGGTCCTCGAGGCCGTCGCGGAAGACGACGTGCATCATCGCGAGCGCGAGCGCGGCGTCCGTCCCCGGCAGCGGCGCGATGTGCCGGTCGGAGTGCTCGGCGGTCCGGGAGCGGTAGGGGTCGATCGTGACGAGGCGCGCGCCGCGGCGGCGGGCCTCCTCGACGAACGGCCACAGGTGCACGTTCGAGCTGACGATGTTCGCGCCCCAGGCCAGGATCAGCCTCGCCTCCACGATCGCCTCGGGGTCGAAGCCGATCGACGCCCGACCGTCGCCTGGTAGCCGGCGGCGCCGCGCTCGAGCAGATGGTCCGCTCGAGCAGGCTCGCACCGATCGCGTGGAAGAAGCGCCGGTCCATGCTCCCGTAGGAGAGCAGACCCATGTTGCCGGCGTAGGAGTAGGGCAGGATCGCCTGCGGTCCGTGGGCATCGGCCACCTCACGCAGTCGCGCCGCGATCTCAGAGAGCGCCTCGTCCCACGAGATGCGCTCGAAGCGACCCTCGCCCTTGCGGCCGACCCGCCGCAGCGGATGCAGGATGCGATCCGGGCTGTAGACGCGCTCGAGGTAGCGGTTCACCTTGGCGCACAGGAAGCCGCGCGTGAAGGGATGCTCCGGGTCGCCGCCCAGCGCGACGGCGCGCCCCTCCTCGACCTCCACGCTCATGACACAGGTGTCCGGACAGTCGTGCGGACAGACGACCTTGAGCCGCCGGCGCCCGCTCGCAGCTCGCTCCCCGCTCATTCTCCGTCGCCGCTCACTCTCCGTCACCGCTCGTCCCCTGCGCCCGGTCGATCGGCATGGGCCGGCCCGTCTCGTCCACGGCCACCAGCACGACCTCGGCCTCGGTCACCTGGACGCGCTCGCCCTGGCCCTTCCCCCAGCGCTCGGCCTCGACCGAGACGCGCACCGTGATCGAGCTCGTCCCGACCCGCACCGTCTCGGTGAAGAAGTTCACGACATCCCCGAGAAAGACCGGCTCGTGGAACTCGACCTCGCGCATCGCCTTGGTCACGTAGCGCAGGGCGGCCGTCTTGCGGGCTTCCACCGCCGAGGCGAGGTCGATGTGGGAGAGGATGACGCCGCCGAAGATGGTGCCGAGCGCGTTCGTGTCCTTCGGCAGCAGCAGAACCTTGATCGCCGGGACGCGCTCGCAGGCCATCGCAGCTCAGGATACCCCGAAGCCGCGGGGCCGGAGGCTCAGCACGAGCGCGGCCACGCCGGCCCCGGCCAGGGCGTCGACCGCGTAGTGGAACTGGCAGTAGACGGTGGCGAGGCTGAGCAGGAAGGCGGCGCCGAGCAGGACGGCGCCCAGCGGACGAAGGCCGCGCCAGGCGCAGCCGGCCGCCACCAGCGCTGCCGCCACGTGCGAGGAGGGGAAGGCGGTGCCCCAGGCGGAGGCGCCCGCGAGCAGCCGATGGCTGAAGACGGCGATCGGCACGGCGGTGGCCGCGTTGTCGGCCATGGGGAAGGCGTAGCGCGGCCCCGCCACCGGGAAGAGAAAGAAGACCGTGTAGCACAGGTAGAACGCCGCCATCATCGCGAGGACGGCGGCGCGGGCGGCGACGCGACGGCCCGAGAACCACAGCCCGAGCGGCGCGACGGCCAGGATCAGATAGTAGGAGAGGTACGCCCCGTGCATCACGACGCTCCAGGTCGGCGAGGGAAAGGACCGGATCCAGGCGAGCGAGACCTGGGCGCCGAAGAGCGCCTGCTCCCAGTGTTGCACGAGCTGGTCGTGCGCGACGTGGCGCGCGGCGTTCACGACGCCGACCTCCAGGTAGAGCGCCGGGGTGAGCAGGAGCGGATAGACCTCCGCCAGCAGCTCGGTGATCCCGCGACGGCGGCGCGCGCGAGGCACCAGGACCGCCGCCAGAACCCCCATGAGCGCGAGGCCCGCCACCAGCGGGAAGAGCGCGGGCAGGTCCCGCGGACCGCGGGCCAGGGTGAAGCCGAGCGCAACCGCCAGGTAGGCGAGCGTCGCCCGGTCGATCGGTGCGAGCCCGCCTAGAGCCATCCAGCCTCCCGATAGCTGCGCGCGGTCTCGGCGAGACCCTGGTGGAGCGGGATCCGTGCCTCCCAGCCGGCGTCGCGACGCAGGGCCTCGCTCGAGCACAGCCAGCCCGCGGCCAGCAGCTCACGGCTCTTGTCGCCGTCGAGGAGGGGCGCCCGGCCGAGCGCCCGCGCCATCCAGCCGGCGACGCCGAGCGCCGGACGGACGACGGCCGCGGGCATGCGGACGCACCACACCTCGCGACCCACCGCGCGTCCGAGCTCCCGCGCCAGCGCGCGCTGGGTGACGGGCGTCTCGTGCCCCGCGTGGTAGGTCTGCCCGAGCGTCGCCGGGCTCGCCGCCGCCGCCAGCAACGCCTGTGCGAGATCGCGCACGTGTAGCAGGGTCAACGGCTGCGCGCCGCTACCGAGGAGCGGCACGATGCCGCGGGCGGCCGCCCGAAACAGCGGCAGGAAGGAGCGGTCGCCGGGCCCGTAGACGGCGCTCGGGCGCACGACCGTGAGCGGGACGCCCGTCTCGCGCACCGCCTGCTCGCCCGCCTGCTTGCTGCGACCGTATGCGGTGAGCGGCGTGTCGCCCGACGCCTCGAGCCGGGGGCCCGTGGAGTCGGATGGCCCCGTCACGGCCTGGGAGGAGACGAGCAGGAAGCGGGCGACGCCGGCCCGGGCAGCGGCCCGCGCCAGCCGGGCCGCACCGTCCCGGTTGACACGCAGGAACTCCTCGGGCCTGCGCGCCGCGACGACGCCGGCGACGTGAAAGACGACGGGCGCGCCGTCGACGAGGGCCGCAAGCGGCGCGTCCTCCTCCAGTCCCCCGCCCACCAGCCGGAAGCCCAGCGCACGCAACCGCTCGGCCTTCGCGGGCGAGCGCACCAGCACCTGGACCTGGTCGCCGCGCGCGGCCAGTGCCTCGGCGAGGGCCGCGCCCACGAAGCCCGTCGCCCCGGTCAACGCGACCTTCAGAGCGGCCTCTCGTAGAGGCGGTAGGTCTTGTAGCGCTCGAAGCCCATCCGCTCGAGGCCGTTGATCATGGGCTGGTTGTCCTCGAGGATCCAGCCGGCCTCCGCCCAGCGGAAGCCCTTCCGGTATCCCCGTTCCCAGATCTGTCGATAGAGGAGGGCGTCGACCCCCTTCCGCGCCAGTCGCCGAGGACGCCCAGCAGCAGCACGCGCAGCCGGGTGATGCGGCGGGCGGCCCAGAGCACCTTGAGTGCCCCGGGGAAGAGGCGGCCGGACGGGTTCGCGCGCAGCGCGACGTTCATGTCGGGAACCGCCACGGCGAAGCCGATCGTCTCACCCTCGCGCTCCGCGAAGAGGACCAGCTCGGGGACGACGATCGGACGCAACTGCCTCGCCACCGCGTCGATCTCGTGGTCGGTGAGCGGCACGTGCCCCCAGTTCTTCTGCCAGGCGAGGTTGTAGAGCCGCTTGACCAGAGCGACTTCCGCCGAAAAGCGCCGCATGTCGACCGAACGGCAGGTGACGCCGTAGCGCTTGTGGACGATGTCCGTCGCCGCGATCAGTCGCTCGGGCAACGTCGTCGAGACGGTCTGGAATGCGAGCAGGTCCTTCGCCTTGCGGAAGCCGGCCGCCTCGACCAAACCCGGGCAGTAGCGCGCGTTGTGCGGCATCATGATGACGCTCGGCGTCTCGAAGCCCTCCACCAGCATCCCGGCCTCGTCGTTGAGGGAGGGGTTGACCGGGCCGCGGAGCGCGGTGAGGCCGCGCGCCCGCGACCAGTCGGCGGCCGCAGCCAGGAGCGCATGCGAGACCTCGACCTCGTCGACGCACTCGAAGAAGCCGAAGAAGCCGATGCCCTCGCCGTGGACCTCGCGATGCAGCCGATCGTCGATCGCCGCGACCCGGCCGACCACGCGGCCGCCGCGGCGGGCCAGGAAGAGCTCGCGCACGGCGTGCTCATAGAACGGGTTCCGCCCGGGATCGACGAGCGCGCGGGCATCGCGCCGCAGCGGCGGTGACCAGCTGGGATCCCTCGCGTAGAGCGCGTAGGGCAACGCGATGAAGGCGTCGAGGTCGGCGCGCCCCGCGACGGGGCTCACTTGGATCTCGCCCATGGCGCCCCTTTATACACGGCGCACCGATCGCGCGCACTCCGCCCCGCCCCGTCGTTGGAAAGGCATGGCCTTTCTGCTAACCTCCTGCAATAGCTGTTACTGGTAGTCGGATCTCCGCGGCCGGGCGTGAGCGATCGCGGGAAAACAGGCGCGACAAGGAGACGAGCCATTTCGAACAAGGTTTTCGTGGGCAACCTGAGCTTCGACGTCACACGAGACGAGCTGATCGAGGCTTTCAGCGCTGCCGGACGGGTCGTGGACGCCAAGGTTCCCACGGACCGCGAGACGGGCCGCCCCCGCGGCTTCGCATTCGTGGAGTTCGAGAGTGAGGATGCCGCCCGACGCTCCATCGAGCAGTTGAACGGACGCGACCTCAAGGGACGGGCGCTGCGTGTCAACGAGGCCGAGAACCGGCCTCCCCGGCCGGCGGGTGCTGCGCCGGGCGGATACTCCCGGCCTGGCGACGGCTTCTCGCGGCCCGCCGGCGGTTTCTCGCGGCCTGGCGGCGCCTTCCGCACACCCCCTGTGTTTCCTCCCCCCGAGGAGATGAGCGAGGGACGGGGGCGCCGTTTCCGCCAGAAGCCCGACCAGAAGCCGGCGCGGAAGGTCAGCCCGCGCCGCCGCCGGGACGACATCCCGGACGACGACGACTACTGATCCGGCGAAGGGCGATCGCGCTTATCATCGGGCGTGCTGATCGCAATCCTCACGCTCCTGGCGACGGCCGAGACCGCCCGACCCTTTCCCGCGGAACGCCTGCTGCTCGACCGGCGGCTCGAGACCCTGCGGCGGATCCTGCCGGACGGCGCCAGCGGCGCGACCGATGCCGCGCTCCTGCGCCGGTTCGCCGACGCCGCGGGGCTCGCCAAGACGCGCGTCGAGACGCGCGCTCCGGTCGACTCCGCCGGGCACGGCGAGGTCTGGCTCGAGCTCACCGCCCTGGCGGGCTTCGAGGACGTCGACCGCTTCTTCCGCTCCGTCGAGAGCTCGCCTCGACTGGTCGACGTCGAGAGCCTGAGCCTGACGGCGACGACGGGCGAGGTACTGCAGCTGGCGACGGTCCTGCGCCTGCCCTACTGGCCCGTGCGGACGCCCTTGCCGCCACCGCCGGACTTCCCGAGGAGCCGGCTGGCCGGGGCGTCGCGCGGTGAGCGGGACGCCTTCCTGCGCGATCAGGCGCTCGCGTACGCGAAGTCCGACGTGATCGACCGCTGGCGGCGAGCGCGTCGCACACCTCGCCTCTTCTTCTCGGAGCTGGGGGCGGCCGTGGGCGAGCGTCCGGTGGCGCTCGCCTACGCGTCGCTCGGCGAGACGTTCACGATTCGCGGGCTCGCCCTGGGAGAGGGGCCACTGCGCGCGCTCGAACGCCGTCTGGAGCGGGGCTTCTTCCGCGTCTCGGACTTTCTGATCGCCAAACAAGGCGTCTGTCTTCGGTTCGAGACTCATGGCCGGTGCCCGGTCGCCGGCCCCGACGTGGCGCTGTCCACTCCCACCGATGACCCGTTCGACCTCGACGCCTCCGCCTGCCGGCTCGACCGGGATCACGGCGCGCGCTCGCTGGTCGTCAAGGGACGCCCGCCCTCGGCGAAGAACCCGGGCACAGGACCGCTCACGCTCCGGCTGAGCGGCGTCGACCTCGCGGACGTCTTCTTCGCGCTCTCCGCCCTGGGCCTCGGCGGGTACGTGGTCGACGACGCCGTGGTGGGCCGGGTACAGCTCGAGCTCACGCGGGCGACCCTCGACGAGGCGCTCGCGGCCATCCGCCGGGCGGCGGGGCTCGAGCTGACGGCGGTCGGGCCCGTGCGCCGCGTGTCGCTCACGCGCGAGGGGACGCGGCACACCGTCCCCGGGAGCGACGTCCCCGCGAGCTTCTCGCTGAAGCGGGCCGAGGTGCGCGACCTGCTCGCCGCGATGGCCGACGCCGACCCCGCCCTCGCGACGCTGGGACCCTCCGGATTCCTGGGACGCGTGAGCGTCTGGACCAAGGACGCCCCGCTCGGGGCGCTCCGCGCCGCCATTCTCGACGCCGCCGGACTCGACGAGAGGGTCGAGGACGAGCGGCGGATCGTCGACCGGCCGAACGGCGCAAGCGAGACGCCAGCGCCGGTTGCGCGCAGCGGCAACGAGTCCCGCCTCGCGCTCAGGCGGGAGGAGCTCACCGTCCACGAGTTCGAGCTGGCCGGCGTCGGCTCTTCGCCGGGCAGGCTCCTCGCCTTCGCCTACTCGCCGGGCGGCGAGCTGCTCGCCTACGCTCCCGGCGATCGCCTGTTCGACGGCGTCGTGCGCGCGATCGAGTCGAACGCGGTCGTGCTGGAGACGGAAGACGGTCCCGTGCGACTCACGCTCCCGCGCCTCGATTGAGCAGCTCTCCTCGGGGCAAGAAAAAGACCCGGGAGACTTGGCTCCCGGGTCGTGTCATTCGGGGCATTCTTGCCCAGCGCGCCACAGGACGCGCTTCAGGATTCGTTCAGTCTCTGGTGGGCCTGTCGGCCCCCTCGCGAGCCCGGCGGAGTACCCTCTGCCTCCATGCGCACGCTCCTGGAAGCCCCTGCGCGACGAGCACCTGTGCGCCCCGTGCGCACCGGATCGCCGCGACCCTCAGAGACCGCTTCCGCCTCTTCACCTCCTGAGTGATGGTGGCGGGCGCTTTCTCTAGCTGAAAGATCGGGCCGTACGCCGCTGCTGTCAAGTCAAAAACGAAGCGGCTCGGGATCAACGCACGCGCCAGGTGTCGCCCGCCCTCAATAGCTGATCGAGGTTTCCCTCGCCCTTCGCGGAGCGGACCTGTCGCACCTGTTCGGCCACCTGCTCCTCGTAGGCCGGCGCCTCGACCGAGCGCAGGACACCGAGCGCGGTCGGGAAACCGGGCGTCGCGTCCATGCGCGCGAGCAGGAACGCATAAGCTGGATTCGGATCGTGCTCGTCGTGGACGACAGGTCCTGCTCGGTCATGCCGTTGCCGAGCTTCACGACCTCGAGGGCGAGCGCCAGCTGCGCCGCAGATGCCCTTGTCCTTGTGCTTGCCGAAGACAAGCGGCTGCCCGTGCTCGAGGGCGATCGTGTCGTCCTCGCGCAGCTCGCGCTCGGTGAGCCTCGCCCAGGCGCCGTCGTTGAAGATGTTGCAGTTCTGGAGCATCTCGACGAACGCCGAGCCCCTGGTGGGCGGCGGCCTTCTTGAGCACCCCCTTGAGGTGCGGCTGGAGGACGTCGACCGAGCGCGCCACGAACGTGGCTTCGGCGCCGAGGGCCAGCGAGAGCGGATGGAAGGGCCGGTCGAGCGAGCCGTAGGGGGTGGACTTGGTCTTCTTGCCCAGCTCCGACGTCGGCGAGTACTGCCCCTTGGTCGAGCCCGTAGATGCGGTTGTTGAAGAGCAGCACCTTGATGCCCGACGTTGCGCCGCAGCATGTGGATCAAGTGGTTGCCGCCGATGGACAGGGCGTCCCCGTCGCCGGTGGCCACCCAGACCTCGAGATCCGGGCGCGTCGACCTTGATCCCGGTGGCGATCGCGGGCGCGCGGCCGTGGATGCCGTGGAAGCCGAACGTATTCATGTAGTACGGGAACCGGCTCGAGCAGCCGATCCCCGAGACGACCACGAACCGCTCCTTCGGGATGCCGAGCTCCGGGAAGACGGACTGCACCGCCGACAGGATCGCATAGTCCCCGCAGCCGGGGCACCAGCGCACCTCCTGGTCGGTCTGGAAATCCTTCTTCGTGTAGGCCGCCGCCGTGGCCGTCGATCTCCCGCTCCCTCTCATCCAGCATCTCGTCGATCTGTCGTCTCGATCTCGACCTGCTTGAACGGCTTGCCCTGTACCTTCGAGCGGCCCACGGCGTCGACCAGATACTTGGCGCGCAGGAGCCACAGCAGCTGGCCCATGTTCAGCTCGGGCACCAGCACCCGGCTGGTAGCGCTTGAGAACCTCTCCCAGGTTCCGCGGCAGCGGGTTGAGATGAGCGGAGCTGCACGTGGCCGATGCCGCGGCCGCCTCGTCCGCGCGGCGCTGAGCGCGGCCGTGATCGCGCCGTGGGTCGATCCCCAGCCGACGATCAGCAGCTCGCCCTCCGGGTCGCCGGCGGGCACCACGTCCGGCACCTCGGCCGAGACGGCCTCCACCTTGGCGGCGCGCAGTCGCACCATGTCCTCGTGGTTGAGCGGATCGTAGTTGACGTTGCCGGTCCCGTCCTGCTTCTCGAGCCCGCCGACGCGGTGCTCGAGGCCCGGGTGTCCCGGGCACCGCCCACGGGCGTGCCAGGGTCGAAGGATCGCGCGCGTACGGCTGGAACCCGGTCGGGGTCGGTCCGGAAACGCACGGGGATCTCGGGGAGCTCGGCGGCGCTCGGGGACGCGCCAGGGCTCCGCTCCGTTCGCGAGGTAGCCGTCGGAGAGCACGATCACTGGGACCATGTACTTGACCGCGATGCGGCTCGCCTCGAGGGCGATCCAGAAGCAGTCGCCGGGCGAGCGCGGCGGCCAGCACCGGGACCGGCGCCTCGGAGTTGCGGCCGAAGAGCGCCTGCAGCAGATCGGCCTGCTCGGTCTTGGTCGGCAGCCCGGTCGAGGGGCCGCCGCGCTGGATGTCGACCGACCACCAGCGGCAGCTCGACCATGGTCGCGAGCCCGATCGCCTCGGTCTTGAGCGCCATTCCCGGCCCCGAGGTGGTCGTGATCGCGAGCGCTCCCGCGTACGCCGCGCCGATCGCCGCGGTCACGGCCGCGATCTCGTCCTCGGCCTGGAAGGTGACGACCCCGTGCTCCTTCAGCAGGGCGAGCTCGTGCAGTACGTCGGAGGCGGGGGTGATCGGGTAGCTGCC
Source organism: uncultured Acidobacteriota bacterium (assembly GCA_963732935.1). GTDB lineage: Bacteria > Acidobacteriota > Vicinamibacteria > Fen-336 > Fen-336 > DATBSL01. Next base: position 380,983 of record CAVTBK010000002.1, read on the forward strand.
CTGGAAGAGCTGGAGCCCGGCCTGGCGCGCCGCGGCCACGAAGCCGAGGGCGAGCGCCGCGTTTCCGGAGAGGTTGCGGTAGAGGCCGGGGGCGAGCCGCGCGGGCGGGACTTCGTAGCTCACCTGGAAGGCCTCGGTCGCGTCGCAATAGGCGTAGCCGGCCCGCAACGCCCGCAGGTTCGCCTCCGCCAGCACCGGCTTCGAGGCGAACTTCCGCTCCAGCCACCGCGCGGTCGCGTCCAGCGAGCGGTTGTAGAGCCAGTAGCACATCCCGAGCGCGAAGAAGTTCTTGCAGCGGTCCATGCTCTTCGCGTCCAGACCCAGCTCGGCGAGCGCCGCGCGGGTGAGCTTGGTGAGCGGCGCCGCGAAGACGCGGTATCCCTCGAGCGAACGGTCCTCGAGCGGGTTGCTCGCGACGTGCGCCTTCCTGAGGTCGGTCTCCCCGAAGTGGTCCGCGTTCACGATCAGGATCCCGCCCACCTTGAGGTCGGGCAGGTTCACCTCGAGGGCCGCCGGGTTCATCGCCACCAAGGCGTCGATCTGGTCGCCCGGTGTGTAGACGGCACGCGCCGCGAACTGGATCTGGAACCCGCTCACGCCCGGCCGGGTGCCGGCCGGGGCTCGGATCTCGGCCGGGTAGTCCGGGAAGGTCACGAGGTCGTTCCCGAAGAGGGCGGTCGTGCTCGTGAACTGATTGCCCGTGATCTGCATGCCGTCGCCGGAGTCCCCGGCGAAACGGACGACCGCGCGTTCCAGGGTCTCCTGGCGGCGAGACGACACGGCGACACTGGCCATGGACGCTCTCTTTTGGGGAAGGGCCTCTCGACCCAGCTGGAGCCAGTATAGCGCCGGCCTGACGGGCATGGGCCCGGTATACTCGGCGGCGAGGCCGAGGCCTCTCTCCAGGAGGCAGAGACGATGCGGGACGTCAGCCGAAAGCCGTCCAGCCTGTGCCGAGCGGTCGCCTCGTCCTCGGTGCGGGTCGCGACGAGTCCGCCCGGGTCCTGGCGACCGGACCCGGACTCGCTGGCGGCTGCGCGGGTCGCGGGCATGATGGCGGCCAAGGAGGCCTCGCGCCTCATTCCCAGCCGACACGCGGTGAGGGTGGACCACGTCCAGGTGGACGTGGAGCCGCGCGACGATGCCCTCCACATCACCTGCAGCGTCACGGCCGTGGACCGCGCGGGCGTCGAGCTGGAGGCGCTCTGCGGGGCCACGGTCGCGGCGCTCTCCCTCTGCGACGCCTTCGAGGGCGAGCCGAACGCCTTGGTGATCGGCGAGACGCGGCTCCTCGAGAGCAGCGGGGACCCGGGCGCCAAGGCGTCGGAGCGACCTCTGCGAGCCGCCGTGCTCGTAGTCTCGGATTCGGCTGCGGCCGGTGAGCGGCAAGACCGCTCCGGGCGAGCGATCGTGGACCGGCTGCGCGCGAGCGGGGTCGCCGCCGCGGACGAGCTCGTGCTGCCGGACGACCCCGAACGGGTCGAGGCGGAGCTGCGCCGCCTGGTGGCCGCGCGCACGGATCTCGTCTTCACCACCGGCGGGACCGGCCTCGGCCCGCGCGACCGCACGGTCGAGGCCGCGAAGCGCGTCTTCGACCGCGAGGTGCCCGGCATCGCCGAGGCCATGCGGCTGCACGGCTACCTGCGCACGACGCGCGCCATGCTCTCCCGCAGCGTCGCCGGTGTCGCCGGCGAGACCCTGATCGTGACCCTGCCCGGCTCGACGCGCGGCGTCCTGGAGTCCCTCGACGCCATCTGGCCCGCCCTCCTGCACGCCTTCGCGATGCTGCGGGGCGGAGGCCATCGCCCCGAATGAGGGGGCCCGACCGGATCCCGGCTGCTCTGGCGCACACTCGCTGGGGCCGGGCCCTGCGGGGGGCGCTCCGCCGACTTCGGCGCCGCGCGAAGCCGTCGCCCCTTGACGAGGCGGAGCTGCTGGCTCGCACCGAGGAGTTCAACCGCAACGCCGAGGCCTACTGGCGATCGCTCGCCGCGGACGCCGGCAGCCGCGTCCGTCTGCTCGACAAGCCCCTCAGCACCGTGCGCGACACCGCCCAGATCCTCTACCGGCTGGGGCTGACGCTCGACGCCCTCGACCTCGGCGTCGGCCACACGGTGCTCGACTTCGGCGCCGGGAGCTGCTGGCTCTCCTCCATGCTCAACCGCCTGCGCTGCCGGACGATCGCCGTCGACGTCAGCCCCACGGCGCTCGCTCTCGGCCAGGAGCTGTTCGCCACCGACAAGCGCCACCTGCTCGAGCTGTCTCCCCGCTTCCTGCCCTACGACGGGCGCCGTCTCCCCCTCCCCGACGCCTCGGTCGACCGCATCGTCTGCTTCGACGCCTTCCACCACGTCCCCAACCAGGACGAGGTGCTCGTCGAGCTCCATCGCGTCCTCAAGCCGGGCGGACGCGCCGTGCTGACCGAGCCCGGCGAGGGACACTCCCATGCGGGGCAGTCGCTCTTCGAGAGCGAGCGGTACGGCGTGCTCGAGAACGAGCTGGGCCTTCCGGAGCTCGCCGCCAAGATGCGCAGCGCGGGCTTCGATCGGGTCCTGCTCCGGGCCCACCCCGAGCCTGACGCCTGCACGCTCACGGCCGAGGAGTACCGGCGCCTGATCGATGGGGCGACACAGCTCTTCCCGCTGGCGCTCGTGCGGGAGCAGCTGCGGCGCAACTACCTCTTCATCCTGACCAAGGGAGAGCAGAGACGGGACAGCCGCAACCCGGGCCGGCTGCTGGCGGAGATCCGTCCTCTGGACGGCACGGCGCTGCGCGGGCGGGCTCGCTCGACGGCGCCCTTGCGGGTCGCGATCCGCAACGCGGGCGACACGCTTTGGCTGCACGACGCCGGCGCCGCGGGCGGCACCGTCGCGCTCGGTGGACGGCTGGAGGACGACGGCGGGGCCTGCGTCCAGGAGGAGGCCTTGCGGGCCGGCCTGCCGAAAGACGTCGCGCCGGGCGAGGAGGTCTCCTTGCATGCGGAGGTGACCCTCCCCGCCGCGCTCGGGCGCTACCGCCTGCGCCTCGACCTGGTCGACGAGTACGTGTGCTGGTTCGCACTGTACGACTCGACTCCGGTCGACCTCGAGGTCCTGGTCGACGAGGTCCCGGACAGCCGCGCGCCGAACCTGCTCAAGGCGGCGATCGAGCTTGCCGCGGGTGCCCCGAGCGATCCGCGGCAGCCGGGGGAGACGATCCGACTGCCGGTCCGCCTCACCAACCTGGGTGACACCGTGTGGCTCGACGGTCCCGCGGGGGCGGCCGGCCGGGTGGGCGTCGGCGGGCATCTCCTGGACGAGAGCGGCGCGACCTCCGTCTCCGACTACTTCCGCACACCGCTGCCGCGCTCGGTGGCCCCAGGCGAGTCGATCGAGGTCGAATGCTCCTTCCTGGCGCCGCTGCGGGCCGGACGGCACCGGCTGCTGCTCGACCTCGTGGCCGAGGAGCGGTGCTGGTTCGCCGCGAAGGGCTCGAGGACCGTCGAGGTCCCGCTCGAGTCCCTCGCGGGCACGCCCGACAGCCGCGCACCGGGACTGCTGCGGGCGCGGCTCGAGCCGGAAATCGCGGAGCTCCGGGCGCTGGTGGGCGCGACGGTGGCGCTCGCGGTACGAATCACGAACCTCGGAAACACGCGCTGGCTCCACGCGCCCCGGCCGGAAGACGGCCACGTCGCGCTCGCCGGCCACCTGCTTGGAACCGACGGCGCCCGGCTCGAGTGGGACCTCTTCCGCGCATCGCTGCCCCGGGACCTGGAGCCGGGCGAGACCACGCTCGTGAGCGGCGCCTTCCCGGCGCCCCTCCGGCCCGGGCGCTACCTCGTCGAGCTCGACCTCGTCGACGAGGGCGTCGCCTGGTTCGGAGCGCAGGGCTCCGCGACGGTGACCGTCTCGCTGACGGTCGACTGAAAGAGCGCGGAAGCGCGGCGAGAGGCACGGCGAGGGAACGGACTACGCCGCTTCCTTGACGGCGTTGATGATCTCCTGGACGGCCTTGCGACCGTCGGAGAAGAACATCAGGCAGTTGTCGGCCGCGAAGAGCGGGTTGGGGATGCCGGCGAAGCCGGGCGAGAGGCTGCGCTTGATCACGATCACCGTCCGGGCCTCGTCCACGTTCAGGATCGGCATGCCGGCGATCGGGCTCTTGGGGTCGGTACGGGCCACGGGATTGACCACGTCGTTGGCCCCGATCACCATCACGACGTCCGTCTGCTTGAAGGTCGGGTTGATCTCGTCCATCTCCTTCAGCTGGTCGTAGGGCACGTCGGCTTCGGCCAGCAGGACGTTCATGTGGCCGGGCATGCGCCCCGCCACGGGATGGATCGCGTACTCGACCTTCGCCCCGTGCGACTCGACGAGGTCCGCCAGCGCCTTGACCGTGTGCTGCGCCTGGGCCACGGCCATGCCATAGCCCGGGACGAAGACCACGCGCCGTGCGCCGTCCAGCAGCAGCGCGATCTCCTCGGCGGAGGTGGCCTTGATGCGGCCCGCGTAGACGTCGTCGTTCTGGCCGCTGACCACGGGACCGGCACCGACGCCCGCGAAGATCACGTTGGCCAGCGAGCGGTTCATGGCGCGACACATGATCTGCGTCAGGATGATGCCCGACGCCCCCACCAGCGAGCCGGCGATGATGAGCATGTTGTTCTGCAGCACGAAGCCGGTGGCGGCGGCCGCCAGGCCGGAGTAGGAGTTGAGCAGGGCGATCACGACCGGCATGTCCGCTCCGCCGATCGGGATCACCAGCAGCACCCCGAGCAGTGAGGCGACGGCGGCGAGCAGCCAGTAGAGGCCCACGCTCTCCGGCTGGAGGACCAGGAGCGCGCCGAGTGCCAGCGACGCCAGCCCCAGAAGCGCGTTGACCACGTGGCGCCCGGGGAAGAGCACCGCGTTGCCCGAGACGAGACCCTGCAGCTTGGCAAAGGCCACCAGGCTGCCCCAGAAGGTGACCGCCCCGATCACGCCCGAGGCCGCGACGGCCACCAGGCTCTGAAGGCCCCGCGCATCGCCAATCACCAGCGCCTCGCCGGCGACCAGAACCGAGGCGGCTCCACCGAAGCCGTTCAGGAGGGCCACCATCTGCGGCATGGCCGTCATGCGGATCCGGACCGCCAGGACGACGCCGATCAGTCCGCCCAGCGCCACGCCTGCCACGATCAGGGTCCACTCGACGATTCCCTGGCCCACCAGCGTCGCCACGACGGCGATCAGCATCCCCAGGGCGCCGAGCAGGTTGCCGCGCACGGCCGAGCGCGGGTGCGCCAGGCCCTTGAGCCCCGCGATGAAGAGCACCGAGGCGATCAGGTAGGCGAGGTTGACGAGCGCCTGGGTCGCCATCCGCTACTCCTTGCGGCGGAACATGCCGAGCATGCGGTGCGTGACGACGAACCCACCCACCACGTTGATCGTGGCCAGCACGATGGCGGAGAAGCCGAGCCAGGTCGCGAACGTCGAATGACCCCGGCCGGCCGCGACCAGTGCGCCCACGAGAGTGATGCCGGAGATGGCGTTCGAGCCCGACATCAGGGGCGTGTGGAGCGTGGGCGGCACCTTGGTGATGACCTCCCAGCCGACGAAGATCGCCAGAACGAAGATCGTCAACGCCGCGACAAGTCCGTCCAGTCCCGCCATGGACCCCACCTCGTTCCCTGCTTCGGTCCGGGCGCCTGCCGACCCCGATCCTGCAGAAGGCAGCCGAAACGGTACTCTCGTCCGCCGGCGCCCACCGGACGGCCTCGGGGGCGAGCCTCCGACACGTGCGACGTCTCTCCCGAGTGAACGCAGCCAGCGTATGACCCCGCGGCGGGCGCCGTCAAGGCAGCGCCGCGCCGCCGTCAGCCGGCCTGACCGCCCACCGCGGCCGGGACGACCAGCCGCAGGGCATCCTCGACCAGGGCCTTCTGCTCGGCCAGGTGCACCTTGAGCCGGCCCGGCGCGGGCGAGGCCGAGTCCGCCCGGCCCACGTAGCGCGGCACGCGCCGCCCGGCGCGCACCTCGCCGTCGAGGAAGCGGTCGCGCACGAAGCGCCAGGCGCCCATGTTGCGGGGCTCCTCCTGGCACCAGACGAGCTCCGCCCCGGGTGCGTAGCGCGCCAGGACCGCCTCGAGCTCCGCGGACGGGAAGGGGTAGAACCGCTCGAGGCGTACCAGTGCGACGAGGTCCTGGCGGGCCTCCGCACGCGCCTGGGCGAGATCGTAGTAGACCTTGCCCGCCGAGAGCACGACGCGCCGCACCCGGGCGGGGTCGGCGCCCGCGTCGTCGAGCACCGGCGCGAACTCGCCCGCCACCAGCTCCTCGAGCGAGGAGACGCAGCGCGGGTGGCGCAGCAGGCTCTTCGGGGTGAAGACGACCAGCGGCTTCTCGACCGGATCACGGCCCTGCAGGCGCAGCAGCTGGAAGTAGGACGCGGGTGTCGAGGGGTAGGCGACCCTCAGGTTCCGCTCGGCGCACTGGATCAGGAAGCGCTCGATGCGCGCGCTCGAATGCTCGGGCCCCTGGCCTTCGTGACCGTGCGGCAGCAGCAGGGTGAGGCCGCTCGGTTGGCCCCACTTCGTCTCCGAGCCCGCCAGGAACTGGTCGATGATCACCTGGGCGCCGTTCGCGAAGTCCCCGAACTGCGCCTCCCACATCACGAGCGCCCGATGCTCGGCGACCGAGTAGCCGTACTCGAAGCCCAGCACCGCCGCTTCGGAGAGGAGCGAGTCGTAGACCTCGAAGCGGATCCCGGACGGGGCCAGGGAAGCGAGGGGCACGTACTCTTTCTGCGTCTCGGGGTCGTGGAGAACGGCGTGACGCTGAGAGAAGGTGCCGCGCTGCGAGTCCTGGCCCGAGAGGCGCACGTGCACCCCTTCCAGCAGCAGCGTCCCCCAGGCGAGCGACTCGGCCGTGGCCCAGTCCACCTCCCCCTTGCCCTCCGCCAGCTCCGCGCGCTTGCGGACGAACGGCAGCAGCTTCGGGTGGACGGTGAAGCCCTCCGGCAGGGTGCCGAGGGTCGCCAGGACCGCCTTGAGACGCGCGCGCATCGCGCCCGCGGCGACCGCCGCCTTTGGCCTCGGCTCCCGCCGCGTGACGGCCGCGAAGGGAGCCGCCTCGGGCGCACCCCCGGCGGACATGGCGGCCTTCTTCTCCGCCCACAGCCGGTCCAGCTCCTCGCGCGAGACCACGCCCTCGCGCACGAGCTTCTCGCCGTAGAGCGTCGCGATGGACGGGTGCGACTTGATCTTCGCGTACATGAGCGGCTGCGTGTAGCTCGGCTCGTCGGTCTCGTTGTGGCCCCAGCGCCGGTAGCAGACCAGGTCGATCACCACGTCCTTGCGGAACCTCTGGCGGTACTCGAGGGCCAGACCGGCGACGTAGACGACCGCCTCCGCGTCGTCGCCGTTCACGTGGAAGGCGGGCGCGTGGACCATCTTCGCGATGTCGGTCGCGTAGGTGGACGAGCGCGCGTCGACGGGCAGGGTGGTGAAGCCGATCTGGTTGTTCACCACCACGTGGATGGTGCCGCCCGTGCGGTAGCCGTGCAGGCCCGAGAGGTGCATGGTCTCGGCCACGATGCCCTGCCCGGCGAAGGCCGCGTCCCCGTGCATCAGCACCGGCAGAACCCGCGTGTGCTCGCGGTCGCCCATGCCGTCCTGCAGGGCCCGCACCATCCCCTCGACCACCGGGTCGACGTATTCGAGGTGGCTCGGGTTCGGGGCGAGGGTGACCTGGATCGTCTCGCCGGTATCGGCCACGTGCGTCCCGCTCGCGCCCAGGTGGTACTTGACGTCGCCGGAGCCCTGGAAGGAGGCGGGATCGGTCTCCTGGAACTCGGCGAAGATCTGCGGCAGCGGCTTGCCGAGCGTGTTGGCGAGCACGTTCAGCCGCCCGCGGTGCGGCATCCCGAGCACGGCCTCCCGCACGCCGATCAGAGCGGCGTCGTTCAGGATCCGGTCCAGCAGCGGGACGAGCGCCTCTCCTCCTTCGAGCGAGAAGCGCTTGTGGCCGATGTAGCGCGCGTGCAGGAAGCGCTCGAAGCTCTCCGCCGCGACCAGCTTCTCGAGCACGCGCCTCTTGCTGGAGACGTCGAGGGCCGGATAGTTGCGGGCGACCTCCATGCGGTGGCGCAGCCACTCCTTGCGCTCGGGGTTGGCGATGTACATGTACTCGACCCCGATCGCCCCGCAGTAGGTCTCGCGCAGGGTGTCGAGGATCTCGCGCAGGGTCGCGCGCTCCGCCCCCGAGAGGTTGCCGGTCAGGAACTCGCGATCGAGGTCCCAGAGCGTGAGCCCGTAGCTCGCCGGGTCGAGGTCTCGGTGCGGCGCCCGGGTCGAGTCGAGCGGGTCGAGGTCGGCGACCAGATGCCCACGCACCCGGAAGTTGTGGATGAGCTGCAGCACCTTGGTCTGCTTCTCGATCTCCTCGCGCCCCGAGGACGCCCCGAACAGGGCGGGGTGCACGTCCATCTCCCACTTGACGGGCCGGAACGGCACTCCCAGGTCCCCGAACAGACGGTCGTAGAAGGCGTCCTCGCCCTTGAGCAGCTCCTCCATCCGAGCCAGGAACAGGCCGGACTCGGCCCCCTGCACGATCCGATGGTCGTAGGTGGAAGTGAGCGTCAGCACCCGGCTGATCCCGAGCAGCCCGAGCGTGCGCGGCGACATCGAGCGGTACTCGGCCGGGTAGTCGAGCGTCCCGGTGGCGACGATCACGCCCTGCCCCGGCATCAGGCGGGGCGCCGACTGGGTGGTGCCGACCGTCCCCGGGTTGGTGAGCGAGATGGTGGTTCCCATGAAGTCGTCGGGCGAGATGGTTCCCTGACGCGAGCGCCTCACCAGGTCGTCGAAGGCCTGCACCAGCGCGGAGAAGCTCAGTTTCTGGGCGTCCTTGACGTTCGGCACCAGCAGCGTGCGCGAGCCGTCCTTCTTCTGCACGTCGATCGCGATCCCGAGCCGCACCTGGTCGCGCTGGATGCGGTGGGGCCGGCCGTCGATCTCCGCGTAGGCGTCGTTCATGCGCGGGAAGGCGTCGAGGGCTCGCAGGATCGCCCAGGCGATGATGTGGGTGAAGCTGATCTTGGGCAGCCCCGCCGGCTCGCGGTGCTTGTTGAGCAGGCGCCGGTTCTCCTCCAAGGTGCGCACCGCGATCGTCCGCACCGAGGTGGCGGTCGGGAGCTGGAGGCTCGCCTCCATGTTCTCGACGATCCGCACGGCCCCTCCGCGGATCGGCTGCAGGATGTCGCCGGGAAGGATGGCCGGGACCGCGACGGACCGGCTGTGCGGACCGGGCACCGGGCTTGCCGGCTGGCGGGCCAACGTCGGCAGCGCGCGCGGCGGCGGGGGCGGCTCGCTCCGTGGGCGCTCGTCCACGATCTGGGCGACCGGCGCCGGCTCGGCGGGACGGCCCAGGGCCTTGTCGAAGTAGGCGCGCCAGCCGGGGTCGACGCTGGCGTGGTCCCGCCGGTACTGCTCGAGCAGGTCGAGCGCGAACGTGTAGTTCGTCCCGAAATCGGCGAGGAGGGTCTCGAGGAGGGGGTCGGCCTCGGTTGTGCCCATATCCTCGAAGTCTAGCCGTTCTGGCGGGCCAGCCAAGCCGGTCGGGTCGACACCCGCTCCCCGCGCTGCATCATGTGTATCATGCGCCGTACCCCGCGCCGCGGGGAAAGCTGGATCATGACCGACGAACGCCCTCACGCGAGCGCCGGCTCCTCGGCTGGCCTCGTCCGGCCGGGAGTCGTGCCGTCCCTGGCCATGTTCCTCTCCGGCCTCCTCCTGATGCTCGCCTTGCACGCCTACGGCCGGCCGTTCACGAGGGACGGCGTCCACTTCCAACGCCATTCCTCCGAGGACATGATGCAGACGCTCTCGCTCCTCGACCTGCGGGAGGATCCCGTCGGGAGCCTGCTCGTCCTCCACATCCAGCCGCCGCTCTTCGACGCCTTGCGCGCGCTGCTCGCGGCACTCTGGCCGAAGCTCGAGCGCCACGCACTGGTCGTCCGCGTCGACCAGGCGCTCTACCTCTTCTGGGCGCTCGCCTACGCCGGGATCGGAGCCCTCGTCTTCGCCTGGCTGCGACGACTGCTGGGGCGGCCCGGCCTCGCGGCACTGGCCGCCTTCCTCTTCCTGCTCCACCCGGCGGCCATCTACTACGCCACCTACCTCGACACGACGATCGTCACCGCGTTCGGGATCCTCTGGTTGTCGTGGGCGCTCTCCTCCCTGCGGGGCGGCGGCACGACCCTGTCCCTGGTGGCCGCGTTCGTCTTCCTGTTCCTGCTGCGCTCGATCTTCCAGTGGCCCGCTCTCGTGGTGCTGCTCGCCGCACTGCTGCTGCGGCAGGTCCCAAGACGGCGCGTGGTGAGCGTCCTGGCCGCCTGCGGCGTCGTGGTGGCCGGCTACATGGTCAAGCAGTACCTGGTGATCGGCTCCGTCTCCAGCTCGTCGTTCGCGGGCTCGAGCTGCCTGCACGCGTTGGGTGAGAACCCGGCCATGGGCTTCTCGTCCCAGGTCAGCATACCGCTCGGCCCTCTGATGGCCGGGCGAAGCTTCGACAGCTACCCCGAGGCGCTCACCCGCCCCCGCAAGATCCTGCGCGCGCACAACTACAACCACGTGGCCGACCTCGACGGCGAGCGCCGGTTGTTGGCCGAATGCCGCGCACGCTGGCGGCGGCTGCCCGCCCGGGACGTCCTGCGGGGGTTCGCGGACAGCGCCGCTGTCTTCCTCCAGCCTTCCAGCCAGTACCTGAACGAGTCGCACGCGATCGTGGACCGCCTCCCCTGGCGAGCGGCCTACGACTGGCTCTTCTCGGGCTGGCGGCTGTTGCTGCTCCTGGCCGGGGCGGCCCTGGCCTGGATGCGTGGCCGCGACCGTGCAGAACTCCGTCGGGGACTGGGCCTCGCGCTCCCAGTCCTCTTCGTGGCCTCGGCCAGCATCGTCTTCGAGCGTGCCGAGAACATGCGCTACAAGTTCTTCGTCGAGCCCGTCCTCTACGTCTTCGTCGTGGGCCAGCTCCTGGCCGCCTCTGCCGTTCGTCGGCCGGCTCGACCCCTTGCGCACCCGGGGCGGATCGGACACCATGTGAGCAACTAGAGTCACCGTTTCAGTCCCGCCGAAGCCCAGATACGACCGCAGCGACGGCGGTTATCCATGTCGGACGTCGGTCTTCACCAGGAGGATTCGATGGTACGCAGACGTCTTTCGCTGGGCCTTCCGGCCCTGTGCCTGGCGCTCGCCATCGCCGCGCTGCCGTCCTCGGCGGCGGCGTCCGGCTTCCAGCTCGTCGAGCAGAACGCGAGCGGCCTCGGCAACGCGTTCGCGGGCCAGGCGGCCGGCGTCGAGAACGCGAGCGCGATCTTCTTCAACCCCGCGGCCCTCACGACGCTCAAGGGCTGGAACGTGGTCGCCTCGCTGGAGCCGATCAAGCTCGGCACGACCTTCGCGGACAACGGGTCCACGGCGCCCCAGCTCGGGCCGGCCCCCTTCCCGGTGGCGGCGGGCACGGACGGAGGCGACGCCGGCAAGTGGATCCCGGTGCCGAACTTCTACGTCTCCAAGCAGATCACGGACCGGATCTGGGTCGGCGCGGCCGTCAACGTGCCCTTCGGCCTGGAGACGAACTGGGATCCGGACTGGGTGGGCCGCTTCCACGCCACCAAGTCGCGCGTGCAGGCGATCAACGTGAACCCGACGGTCGCCGTGAAGGTGACCGACAAGCTGTCGGTGGGCGTGGGCCTCGACTACCAGCACCTGAGCGCCGACTTCGACCAGGTGGTGGCGTACGGCGGGATCGCGTATGCCCAGGCGTCGGCCGCAGCCGGAGCGGCAGGTGCTGGCGCCATCGCGGCGCAGATCGGCGGCCTGCCGGCTGCTCTCACCAAGGAGTCCCCGGTCCTCGTCTCGGGCACCGCCAACGGCTGGGGCTGGAACGCCGGCGCGCTCTTCGAGCCCAACCAGCAGGTCAAGCTCGGGGTGAGCTACCGCTCCAAGGTCAAGCACGACATCAGCGGCGACGTGACCTTCCAGGACGTGCCCACCTTCGTCGGGCCCGGGCCGCTCGCCCCGCTCGCCGCCGGCCTCAACGGCGCCTTCGCCTCGGGACCGGTCCAGGCCACGATCGAGATGCCGGACACCTTCTCCGTGGCGGGCTCCTGGTCGAAGGACAAGCTGCAGGTCCTCGCCGACTGGACCTTCACGCACTGGTCCACCATCCAGTCCCTCGACATCTACCGCGAGGACGCCGACGGCAACCGGGCGACCAGCCCCTTCAGCAGCGTGCCCCTCAACTTCCAGAACACCTGGCGTGCCGGCCTGGGCGCGAGCTGGAAGCTGAACGACGCCTTCACCCTCCGCGCCGGGACTGCCTACGACAAGTCCCCCGTGCAGGACGAGTTCCGCACACCGCGCCTGCCCGACAACAACCGGGTCTGGGCTTCGACGGGCGCCCAGTGGCGCCTGAACGACAAGTTCCACGTCGACGCCGGCTACGCCCACCTGTTCATCAGCGACTCGACCAGCGACCTGCCCAACCAGTCGACTCCCACCTCGACACCGCAAGGCGCCCTCAAGGGGACGTACAGCGCGAGCGTCAACATCCTGGGGATCCAGGCCGTCCTGGCGTTCTGAGGAGCCCGGCCGCGGGGACGGCTCCGCGGCGCGGCGCTTCAAGAAGGGGTGGCGGGCGCCTCTCGCCACCCCTTTCGTCCGTCCAACGGTTTGGAGATCGGTTCGTCCCTCCCCCGGTATTAGCATTCGGGAACCCCTTCTTCTCGGGTCCCGTACTACGGAGAGAGCAAGGTTGCCGGGTGTTCCGGAGGGCCGCCCGAGCCGGCGGCGAGGGGCGAATCCATGGCGAAGTCGAACGGGAAGCGTGTGCGCCGGTGGTTGTGGGTCGGCGCGGCGGCACTGGTCCTGGCGGGCGGTCTCGCGGCCCTGAGGCCCAAGGGCAAGGCGGCTGACGACAAGAACGCGGTCAAGACCGCGAAGGCCGAGCTCGGCGACGTCCAGGTGCGCGTCACCGAGGTCGGCTCGGTCGAGCCGCTGGTGAAGGTCGACGTGAAATCGGCGCTCTCCGGGAAGGTCGTCGAGCTTCTGGTCCGCGAAGGCGACGCCGTCAAGCGCGGGCAGATCCTGGCCCGCGTCGAGCCCGACGTGAACCAGGCGCGCGACCTGGCCCAGGTCAAGAACGCGGTCGGCGAGGCCGAGATCGCGCTCAACGAGGCGCGAGCGACCCACGAGCGGAACCGGGGCCTGCTCGGCCAGGGCCTGCTCTCCGCCCAGGCCGGGCTCGAGAGCGAGACCCGCTACCGCCAGGCCAAGGCCAACTACGACGCCGCCATGGAGAAGTACAAGATCGTCGAGGAGAGCGGGATCCCGATCGCGATCGCCTCGGCCGGCACTGCCCAGTGGCTGAACGTCGCCTCCCCGATGGACGGGGTCGTGATCCGCCGCCCGGTGGAGCTCGGCGACACCGTGATGTCGGGCGTCTCCTCCTTCAACGCCGGCACCGTGCTCATGACCGTGGCCGACGTCGACACCATGATCATCAAGGCCGGCATCAACGAGGTCGACATCGGCAAGGTGCACCTCGACCAGCCGGTCAAGCTCACGCTCGACGCCTACCCCAAGGTGAGGTTCGCCGGGAAGATCCAGAGGATCGCTCCCGCGGCACGGCTCGACGACAAGGTCAAGGTCTTCGACGTCGAGGTCGCGATCGACCGACAGGGGACCGAGCTGCGTACCGGCATGACGGCGAACATCGACATCGTCGGTGACAAGCGGGCTCGGGTGCTCACCGTCCCGGTGGAGGCGATCTTCAAGAAGGACGACGCCGAGGTCGTCTACCTGAAGAAGGCCGAGGCCTCCCAGAAGCAGGCCGAAGGCGGCTTCCTCTCGAGCGCCTTCGCCGCGGGGAAGCAGGACGCCCCGGTCGCGAAGCTCGACCCGAAGGACGCCTGGAAGGCGAAGTTCGAGGTGAAGCAGATCGAGACCGGTCTCGCCGCCATCGACAAGGTGGAGGTGCTGAAGGGTCTCAGCGTCGGCATGGAGGTCGCCGTCGAGGATCCGACCCGGCCCAAGGAGAAGAAGGACGATGAGTGACACCGTGATGGCCGCCCTCGCCCCGGCGGCCGCGCGCGCGGTGCCCGCCGCCGCCGCCCTGCCCCTCATCCGCATGGAAGGGGTGAGGAAGACCTACGACGCCGGCGAGCTGGCGGTGCAGGCGCTCGACGGGATCGACCTCGAGATCGAGAAGGGACAGATGGTCGCGATCATCGGCCCCTCCGGCTCCGGCAAGTCGACGCTCATGCACATCCTGGGCTGTCTGGACGCCCCCAGCTCGGGCCTCTACCGCCTGGATGGGAAGGATGTCGCGACACTCAGCGGGTTCCAGCTCGCGGCGATCCGCAACCAGAAGATCGGCTTCGTCTTCCAGACCTTCAATCTGCTGCCCAAGGCGTCCCTGCTCCGCAACGTCGAGCTGCCCCTTCTCTACGCGGGTATCGGCGGGGCCGAGCGCAAGGAGCTCGCCAGGGAAGCGCTCGGAAAGGTCGGCCTCGCGGAGCGGGCCCGGCACCGGCCCTCGGAGCTGTCCGGCGGCCAGCGCCAGCGCGCCGCCATCGCCCGCGCCATCGTGAACGGACCCTCGCTGATCCTGGCCGACGAGCCGACCGGCAACCTCGACACCAGGACGGGCCTGGAGATCCTCGAGATCTTCGACGAGATGAACGCGCGGGGCGAGACGATCGTAATCGTCACCCACGACCCGCGCATCGCGGAGCGCTGCGAGCGACTGGTGCAGATCGTCGACGGCCGGATCGAGCAGGACACCCGCAACCGCTAGGCCGAGAGCCATGGCCCGCTTCAAGACCTTCCGAAACCTCCTCTTCTCCCTCTGGGACTCGGTCGTCGACGGCGTCGTCGACATGGCGGCCCACAAGAGCCGCAGCATCCTGCAGATGGTCGGGATCATCCTCGGCGTCGGCTCCGTGGTCGCCACCTTCGGCCTGATCGACGGCGGACGCCGCCAGGGCCAGAAGTTCTGGGAGGAGACGGGCGGCATCAAGAAGATGCTGGTGCGAGACCAGGATGCCCGCGAGCTCCGTCAGAACGCGCAGCAGCGGAAGTCGAAGGGCCTCACCTACGACGACGCGCTCACGATCAAGGCCCAGGCCACGACGTTGGACCTGGTCGAGCCCACCATGGAGCGCAACGAGCTGGTCAAGGCCCCGGGCTTCGAGAAGCGGCTCGACGTCTTCGGTGCCACCCCCGCCTACGAGTACATGTACGACTTCCACCCGGCCGAGGGGCGCTTCCTCGCCCAGGAAGACCTGGCGCGCAGCGCGAAGGTGATCGTGCTCGGACAGAAGCGCCGCGAGCAGATCTTCGGCGGCCGTCCCGCGGTCGGACAGCTGGTCAGCATCGGCCAGGACCGCTACACCGTCGTCGGCGTGATGGCGAAGAAGGAGTTCTACTTCAACAAGGCGAGCGGCAACGCCCTCGACTGGATGAACGGGATGATGTACGTCCCGGTCACCACCATGATCACGCGCATGATCGGCGACCGCGAGAACCAGAAGGTCTCCTACATCAACGTCCAGGTGCGCGACGTCAAGGACATGGACAAGGCGACCGCCGAGGTGAAGGCGATCCTGCGCCGGGCGCACGGCGGGGTCGAGGACTTCCAGGTCTTCAACCGCGCGGCCTTCATGCAGCAGATGGACGAGCAAGGGCGAATCTACGACGTCACCTTCCTCGTCTGCGGCACGATCTCGCTGCTCGTGGGCGGGATCGTGATCATGAACATCCTGCTCGCCTCGTTCAACGAGCGCGTGCGCGAGGTCGGCACGCGCAAGGCGCTTGGGGCGACGGGTCTCAACATCCTGGCGCAGTTCCTGGTCGAGAGCGTCGTGGTCACGATCGCCGGCGGGTTGCTCGGCCTCGGCCTGGGCGTGGGCTTCACCCGCGCGATGGCCACCCTGATGCAGCAGCCCGTCGCGACCACCCCGCAGAACCTCGTGCTCGGCCTCGCCTTCGCGGTCGTGATCGGGATCTTCTTCGGCTTCTACCCGGCGATCCGCGCGGCGCGGCTCAACCCCATCGAAGCCCTGAGGTACGAGTAACGTGCAGATCGGCGAAGCCGTCCGCACCTCCACCGCGGAGATCCTGAGCCACAAGCTGCGCTCGGCGCTGACTCTGGTCGGGATCGTGCTCGGCACGACGGCGCTGGTGGTCATGGTCTCGGTGATCGGCGGGCTCGCCCTGGCGGTGGAGAAGGGCATCAGCGACCTGGGCTTCGACGGCGTGGTCTTCGCGGTCCCGCGCTCTCCCGTCGACCGGATCGAGGTCGAGAAGCAGGGGTACTCGCGCGGCATGCGGGCCGCCGACGGCCGCGTGATCGCCGCCGGCATGGAGACGATCCAGGACGCGGCCCCGGTGGTGGGCCTCGGTAACGAGGCCGTGCGCATCAACGGCCGCACGCTCCTGGCGCCGGTGGAGGGCGTGACGCCCGCCTGGGGCCGAATCCGGAACCGGGTGCCGGAGGTCGGTCGCTACCTGATCCCGAGGGACGTCGCCTCCTACGCCACCGTGGCGCTCGTGGGCCACAAGCTCAAACAGGACGTCTTCGGCGACGAGGACGCGCTCGGTCGCGAGATCCTGATCCGGGGCGTGCGCTTCCGGATCGTGGGCGTGCTCAAGAACTTCGGCACCCGCCAGGTGAACGACCCCGAGACGGAGCGCGACAACACGAAGATCTACATCCCCCTCTCCACCGCGCAGAAGTACTTCGTCGGCATCGACACCGTGCACGCCTGGGCCTTCAAGGCCGACCCGGAGCGGATGGACGACGCGGCCAGGGAGGCGGCGGCGCTCATGCGCCGGAGCCACCGCGGAATCTCCGACTTCAAGATCGAGAACATCGGCCAGGAGATCCTGAAGGCGCGCAAGGAGATCGACAAGCTGATCTTCAACTGGCAGATCGTGCTCGCCTCGATCGCCGGGATCTCGCTGCTGGTCGGTGGTATCGGCATCTTCTCCGTGATGCAGATCTCGATCAGCGAGCGGGTCTTCGAGATCGGGCTCCGCAAGGCCATCGGTGCCACCGACCCCGAGGTCTTCGGCCAGTTCCTGATCGAGTCCGTCTCGCTCTCGCTGGTGGGTGGGGCGATCGGCGCGCTGCTCGGCTACGGCGTCACGCGCCTCGCCGCGCAGGCGTTCCCCGACGGGCTCTCGGTCTCGCCCCTCGCGCTCGTGCTCGCGGCCGGCTTCGCGATCGCCATCGGCCTCGCGGCCGGCGTCTATCCCGCGCTGCGCGCGTCGCGCCTGACGCCGGTCGACGCGATCCGGGCCTGACTCCCGTCGCGCCCGCAACGGACCGTCTCCGCTCCTCAGAACCGGATCAGGACCTGGGGACCGTCCTCGATGTGGATGGCGTCGATGAAGCGAACCTGGTGAGGGACGGTGGTCATCACCAGGCAGTGGGTGCGGATGCCGTCCCCGAAGAAGCGCACGGCCTTCAGGAGGGTTCCTTCGGTAACGCCCGCCGCCGCGAAGATCACGTTCCTGCCTGGTGCGAGATCCTCGGTGCGGTACACGCGCCTGAGATCGTCGATCCCCATCTTGTGCAGCCGCTCCCGGTCCGAGGGCCGGGTCAGGACCAGGCGGCCCTGGATCTCCCCGTTCAGGCAGCGCATGGCGGCCGCCGTCAGGACCCCCTCGGGCGCCCCGCCCGTGCCGATCACCGCGTGAACCCCGGTCCCGGACACCGCAGCCGCGATCCCGGCCGAAAGGTCGCCGTCGCCGATCAGCCGGATGCGCGCGCCGGCCGCGCGGATGTCCTCGATCAGCCTGGGCGTGACGCGGCCGGTCGAGGACGACTACGACCAGGTCGTCCACGTCCCGGTCGAGGGCACCGGCGAGCGCCCGCAGGTTGTCCGCGACGGGCGCATCGAGGTGCACGAGCCCCCGAGCCGGCGCCGGGACCACGAGCTTCTCCATGTAGATGTCGGGGGCGTGCAGCAACCCTCCCTGCTCGGACGCGGCGAGCACGGTGATGGCGCCCGCCGCGCCGGTGGCGCACAGGTTGGTGCCCTCGAGCGGGTCCACCGCGATGTCCACGGCCTCGCCGCCCTGCCTCCCTACCTTCTCGCCGATGAAGAGCATGGGCGCCTCGTCCCGCTCGCCCTCTCCGATCACGATCGTGCCCTCGACGTCGACGCTTTCCAGCTCCCGCCGCATGGCCTCGACGGCGGCCGCGTCGGAGCCCTTGCGGTCGCCCCGACCCATGGTGCGGGCCGACGCAATCGCCGCACGCTCGACGACCCTGACGAACTCCAACGCGAGATCGGCCGCGATCATCCGCACCTCCGGTTTCCGGGACGGCTATGGGGGGATCTTTGCCATCATAGCCGCTCCGGAGACCCGGAGCACGGGGCGCGGCCCGTCCTCGGGATGGTGGCTCTCGGGCGACGGCCTGGGCTCGATGGCTCCGCCCGAGACGGGCACGGCTGGCGCGCCGGACCCGCGGGGGCCGAGCCGGCGCGGCTACTTCTTCTTGCGCGGTGCGGGCGCTGCCGACCCCATGTTGTCGACGATCGCTCGGAGGTTGCGCGCGAGAATGGCGGCGTGGGAGGCCACCTTGCCCTCATAGAAGTAGCTGAACTCGTGCGTTTGCTCGCCACGGGCCAGGGCGAGGCGCAGCGCCGTCTTGCCGTCCTTCGCGGGCGACACGGACTTGACGAGAACCCGCAGCTCGGGCTCCTCTCCTCGCTTGGCCATGCGAAACTCGTCCTTCCGAGCTTCGATGGCTGCGCGGAGCTGCTTCGCCCATTCTTCGACTTCGGTAACCACCGGCTTGGCGGTGTCGACCCGGGCCACCATGATCGCCCGCGGGGCGGGAGTCGCCTTCCGGCCGGCCGGTGCACCCGTCGACTGAGCGGGGGGAGCCGCGGCAAGCGAAATCAGCAAGAGCGTGGACAGCATGACAGGCACTCCTCGGGAGATCGCGCCGACGCCGACGCGACAGTACCACGAAAGAGAGGCGGGGAGCGGGCGGCACCGGCGCCCTTTCGGGGTCACGCCCCCTCAGCCCACATTGGCTACACTGGAGGCAGAAATGCGTCCTCTCGGCTCCCTGCTGCTGGCGGGCATCCTGCTCGGCGTCCCGCGCGCCCTCGACACGCGGGTCTTCGGGGCACAGCGCTCGGTGTACGTCGAGGTCTCGCCCGCGTCCCCCGAGCTGGCGGCCTTTGCGGCGGCCCTCGAGCAGGCGCTCGGCGCCGGATCCTGGCAGCTCGCCACGCGGCGCGCCGTGGCCACGGTCGTCGTCGACGTGCTGGGCGTCGTGGACGCGCAGGAAGGCCAGGGACGGAGGGAGGCGATCCGCGTGGCGGTGCGGGACCGCCGTGGCGAGCGCCGCCTGGTTCTGCACGGTACCGCGGGCGACCGCGAGGGCCTAGCCCGTCTGCTGCTGGCGCGGCTCGAGGCCTGATCGGCTCAGCCGGTAAGATGGACGGCATGCTGCGGACCAAGGCCCGCTTCTGGCGAGAGCTCCGAAGCGCCCTGCTGATCTTGCTCGGCGTCCTTTCGGCATGCATGGGGCTCGAAGGATTCCTGCTGCCGAGCGGGTTCATCGATGGCGGCATCACGGGCGTCTCCATGCTGCTCGCCAAGGCGAGCGGCCTCTCGCTCGCGGTCTGGCTGCCCCTCGTCAACCTGCCCTTCGTCGCCGTCGGCTACCGGCAGGTCGGCCGCGCCTTCGCCCTGCGCAGCGCCATGGGGATCGCGGGCCTGGCCGCCGCCCTGGCCGCCCTTCGCTGGCCGGACGTCACACACGATCCGCTCTTGAGCGCCATCTTCGGCGGGCTCTTCCTGGGGGCCGGGATCGGCCTCGCCGTCCGCGGCAGCGGCGTCCTCGACGGTACCGAGATCGCGGCGCTGCTCATCAGCAAGCGCAGCACCGTCTTCAAGGTGGGCGACCTGATCCTGGCCTTCAACGTCGTCCTCTTCCTGGTGGCGATGTCGCTCCTGGGCGTCGAGAGGGCCCTCTACTCGATCCTCACCTACCTGGCGGCGGCCCGCACGGTCGACTTCCTGCTCCACGGCATCGACGAGTACACGGCGATGACGATCGTCTCGGAGCGGAGCGGCCCCATCCGCGAGCGAATCATCGGCGAGCTGGGGCGCGGCGTGACCGTCTATCACGGCCGCGGCGGCAAGAGCTCCCTGGAGCTGGATATCCTCTACTGCGTCGTGACACGGCTCGAGATCGGCAAGCTGCGGGCGATCGTCCGGGACCACGACCCAGCCGCCTTCCTCGTCTACCACCCCCTGGCGGGCGCCGAGGGCGGCATGATGCCGCCGCGCGGCCTGCACTAGACGGCGGCTCACTGCCGCCACGCGCTCGAAGCGCAGCCCCCGACGTATCATGGGCGGCGATCGTGCGACGCTCGCTCCTTCCTCCCGTCCGCGCCGGCGCGGCGGCCCTTCTCGCCGGCGGGGCGCTGTTGCTGCTCGCGGCCTTCTCGGGGGACAGCCCGAGCCAGGAGGTGGCGCCCATCGCCTTCGATCGGTGGCCGGCCCTGGGCCTCGACTTCGTCACGAACCCCGGGCTCACCGAGAAGCACCTCGGCAACGGGCGCTTCGCGGACGGCGCGTCGACGC
Source organism: uncultured Acidobacteriota bacterium (assembly GCA_963732935.1). GTDB lineage: Bacteria > Acidobacteriota > Vicinamibacteria > Fen-336 > Fen-336 > DATBSL01. The sequence continues at coordinate 401,615 of CAVTBK010000002.1, forward strand.
CGTGGTCACGGCCCTCGATGGCCCGATCGAGGTCTGGCACAACGTGAGCCCCGCGCCAAACCACTGGCTCTCCCTCAAGCTCGTGGGCTCGGCGAAGAGCCATCCCGACGCGGTGGGGGCCGAGGTGCAGCTCCTGGTCGGGGGCGAGCGGAGTCCGCCAGACGCTCCGGGACGTCGCGGCCGACCAGACGCTGGTGGTGCGCGAAGCTGGATCCTGACGAGACACGGACGCCCCGCGGACGAGCCCGGAGGGCGTGGCTACCGCGCAGCCAGCCGCTCCTCGAGGCTCGGGATCCAGACCTCCTGTGCGCTCGGCTCCATGGTGCGGGCGATGGGCAGCGCCTTCTCGAACGCCGCGCGCGCCTCCTCCCGCCTGCCCAGCCGGAGCAGGACGTCGCCCTGGACCTCGAGAGCGGGGAGGTAGTCCGGGGCGACGGCGACCGCCGCCTGGGCCTCGACCAGGGCCTCGTCGAGGCGCCCGCCGTACTGCCAGCGCCGGGCCCTCTGCACATGGCTGAACGCCGAGACGGCCGGCACCGGGAAGCGGCCGTCGAACACCCAGACACCATGCTCGATGATCGTGGTAGGCCGCAGCCTCAGGAAGTCGCGGTACGGGTTGAGGACGCTCGAGCCGTGCTCGTAGCCGGTGAGATCGGAGTGGCTGATCAGGACCGGGCCGTCGATGACGGGAGGGACGTCGGTGTCGAGGGCGAACCAGCCGGTGTCCATGGTGGGAAGCGGCTTGCAGGGGATGCCGTACGCGCTGGGCTGGATGGCCGATGCCACGAAATAGGCGAACCAGCACTCCCGGACGCCGCGCTCGTCGAGGTACCGCCTGGTCGCCTTCAGCTGCTGGCCCCAGTCGGTGTTGGAGTCCGTCAGGTACTTGTACGTCTGCGACGGCCCGCCCCACAGCTCGTTCGCGTACGCCATGTACGTGGTCGGGAAGGCCCGCGCCGAGGACACGACGTGCAGGAGCACCAGCGCCCCCACCAGCCAGGCCCAGCGCCGGTTGGACCGGACCAGCGCCCAGGCGCCTCCCGCCGCGAGCAGGCTGCAGAAAACGAAGACGAGCAGGATGTGACGCACCCCGATGTTGAGCTGCGAGGTCATCGACACCAGCATGTAGAGGCCGGGAGGGATGGCCAGGAAGAGGACCTCGCGGGAGAAGCGCAGCTTGCGGGTCGCAAGCGCGACCACCGTCAGCAGGAGGAGGCCCATCATCCCCAGGGTGGCCTTGATCAGGAAGGCGACCGGGAAGTAGAACCACACGCCGTGCGCGTACACCTTGCCGAAGACGTAGCTCGGCCAGACGTTGGCCACCGAGCGGACGTCGGCGAGGCCATAGAGATACGACTCCGGCAGCACGTGCCACCGCGCCAGCGCCGCGACTCCCTTCGCCTCGGTCGGGGCCAGGTTGCCGAGCGTCGCCGGCAGGGGCGGGTTGATCTGCCACCCGTCGGGCCGCGCCGCGTAGCGGAAGCCGTAGCAGGTCCAGAGCATCGCCGCGGCGACCAGGGAGACCACGGCGGCCGCGAGGACGAAACGGAGCGCCTGCCGGACCCGCGTCTCCGGCTTCCCGGTCGGCGCCGCGCCGGCAGGAGAGCGACGGCGCAGCAGCTCGGTCACGGCGAGCAGCCCCAGCATCGGCGCCAGCAGGACGGCCGAGTGCTTGGTGATGGCCATGAAGCCGGCGGCCAGGCCCACCACCAGCAGCCGGCCGAACGAAGGCGCCTTCACGTACCGGTAGAAAGCGTAGACGGTCGCCAGCAGGAAGCAGGCGGCCCCGGTGTCGGTGGTGACGAGCGCTCCGTGGGCGAGCAGGTTGGGCTCGAAGACGACGAGCGCGAGGGCCAGGAGCCCGGCCCCCGTGCCGAACATCTCCCTCCCGGTCAGGAAGACGAGGAGGGCGAGCAGGAGCGCGAAGAGGGCCGCCCCCATGCGGGCACGGAAGATGATGCTCTCGAAGTCGTTCCCGAAGATGAGGTCCCGGCCGCTCAGGTAGGACTCGGTCTTGAAGTAGCGGTTTCCCAGCGCCGGCTCGTGGAGGTTCATTAAGACGAGCGGCAGGGCCGCCACCATCTTCACGAGCGGCGGGTGCTCCGGGTTGAGGCCATGGTCGTGGTGCTTGAGCGCCATGTAACCGGCGAAGATGTGGTTGCCCTCGTCCCAGCTGAGGGACTCCTGCGCCACCGAGTAGGCGAGCTGACCCAGCAGGATCAGCAACAGGAGGGCCACGCCGCTCCAGGTGAGCCAGCGTCTGTCACTGCCGGCCGCTGTGTCAGTGGATGGCGTGCTCATCGAAGAACCTCCCGCGGCGGGTCCACCCTCTGGTGCTCTGCGCGACCGACGGGGCGCCCGACCGGCCGGTCAGTATATTCCCAGCGAGACCTGCAGGACCTGCGGGGCGGAGGCGAAGTTGAGCCCCCAGTCGGTCTCGTCGCCGTTCCAGATGCGGATCGGTCGGAAGACCCCGTCCTGGTAGCCGCCCTCCTCCACCCGCAGGTACTCGCGCTGGGCGCCGGACGACGCGTCGGCTGGCTGGAAGTCGACCCGGCAGAAGAGCCCGGCGACCAGGAAGCGGTCCTCTCCGAGCTGGCCGACGACGACCCGGCCGACCGGCTCGGGATTGCCGCGCGGGTCGCGGCCGAAGCCGAAGGCGGGCACGCCGTAGGTGACGACGGCCCTCCAGCGGCCGAGGTCGATCGTCTGCGTGTGCTCGTCCCTCTCCTCGACGGCGGCATGGAGCTTCCCCTCGAAGCTCAGGCGCGCCAGCTCCCGCGCGATCGGCGCCGCCAGGCGGTAGTTGAGCGCGAACGGGGCGAGCGTCTCCTGGTTGTGCCGCGGGGCGCCGAGCGGACTCTGCGCGTAGGCCGTGTAGTCGACCCCGAACGGCGCCCAACCGATCGCCTGCCGTCCGAGGGCGGCGAAGAAGTACTTGGCGAACTCCGGCGTGTCGCCGTTCTCGGGCACGAAGAGGGGATTGTCGGCGCGGCCATAGAGCTCGAGGATCCGCGTGTAGCGCCGGTCGTCGCCCAGGTAGATGTCGGGGGCCAGCAGGTCGAGCGCGGGCGCCGCCGCCTTCCAGATGGCGAGCACGTTGTCGGTCGGGCCTCCGCTCTCGTAGCTCCCGGCGGGGGGCTGGTCGATCGGGTCGCGCAGGGCCGCGTTGGCGTAGAGCGGCAGCGGGTACTCGGCCTTCCCGGCCGCGGCCACCTGGCCCACGTAGCGCGCCACCGCCCAGGCGTGGAAGAGCTCGTCGGCGTCCGCGCCGAAGACGGTGGCCCAGCTGCCCGCGGGGGCCGTCTTGCCGAGAGCCCGCATCAGCTCGGCGGGCACCGGCGCCTCGAAGAGCGCCTGCGCCGCGGGCGAGTAGTCGCGCACGCTGCCCCAGGTGCCCGGCTCGTTCTCGACCTGCACCAGGATCACCGTCCGCTGCGGGTCGACCGACTTCAGATGGCGCATGAGGGCGCGGAAGGCGCTCTGATCGGCCTCGAGGGTCGCCGCGGCGTGCGGCGAAGGCGAGTCGACCAGGCGGCCGTCCTTGCCGACGAGACGCGGGTAGCGCTCCGGTCGGCTCTTCATCCAGAGCGGGAGATAGTGCGCGCTCCCGTTCTTCCAGGTGCCGAACCAGAGCAGCACCAGCCGCACACCGTGCGCGCGCGCGTCACGGAGGAGCGTGTCCACGAGCGAGGTGTCGAAGCGGCCGGGCGCCGGCTCGAACTGCTCCCAGTAGACGGGCGCCTCGAGCGTGTTCGCCTGCAGGAACTCGACGGCAGGCCACACCTTGGGCAGCAGCGCCGGCCAGGCGCTCGAGTTCCGGCACTGCGCGCCCAGGACCAGGAACGGCGCGCCGTCCACGAGGAGGGCGTGGCGCCCGTCCCTGGTCACGATCCGAGGCAGCGGCTTCTCGGCCACCCGCGCCCCGGCCGCCGCCACGGGGACGACGGCGCCGACCAGGGGCGAGAGAACGGCGGCGGTCATCGCGCGCGGCAGTCTCAGTCGCATGGCGAGAAGGATGCGCGTGGTCTCGGCTCCGGGCAAGAGTCCGCGGCTCTACCGGCGCCTCCCTCGAACGAGGGGTGTCGTTCGCCCGGGGCAGAGATGCCGCGCAGCCTGCGGCGCGCCGGCTTCTCGCCGGCGTACCGCTACCGGGCGAGCTGGACGATCCCGCGCTGGAGGGCCGCCGTGACCGCCTCGGTCCGATCGGAGACGCCCAGCTTACAGAGGATGCTGCTGACGTGGATCTTCACGGTCCCCTCGGTGATGTCGAGGGCCGAAGCGATCTCCTTGTTGCGCTTGCCCTGGACGACCAGACCCAGGACGTCGAGCTCGCGCGGGGAGAGCTGGGACCGCGGCAGCCGCGCGGCGAGGCGGGCGGCGATCTCCTCGGGGATGTGCCTCTGCCCCGCCAGGGCCTTGCGGATGGCCTGGACCAGCTCCTCCCGCTGGACGCTCTTGAGCAGGTAGGCCATGGCGCCGGCCTGGAGCGCCAGATAGATCTCCTCGTCCCCCGCGTATGTCGAGAGCACGATGATGTGGGCGTCCGAGAACTCGGTCCGGATGGCCTGGGTCGCCTCCGATCCGCTGATCCCCGGCAGGCGCAGGTCCATCAGCACGACGTCGGGGCGGTGTTCCCGGTAGAGCGAGACGGCCTGCTCGCCCGTCGCCGCCTCGGCGCACACGCTCATGTCGGGCTCGAGGGCGATGATGCTCGCCAGCCCCACGCGCACCAGATAGTGGTCGTCGACCAGCAGGATACGGACCTCGCTCATGCCGTCTTCCCCCTCACACGTCGTTCCTCTCGCCCTCGACCCGAGGACGAGACGCGGCCGGCACCGGCAGGTCCTCGAGCCGACCCCGGACCTCCGCGAGCGGCTGGCGGCCGGTCGGGACACGCACCGCCACCTCCGCCCCCTCGCCCGGACGACTCTGGAGCCGCAGGCTGCCGCCGATCTTGTCCACGCGCTCGCGGATGCCTCGCATCCCGAAGTGCTCGCCCGGAAGCCCCGTGTCGAGCGCGTCGAGACCCCGGCCGTTGTCGCGCACGACGAGCTCCGTGGCCTCGGGCCGGTAGCGCACCTCGATCACGATCTCGGTGGCAAAGGCGTGCTTCACCGCGTTGGTGAGGGCCTCGAGGCCGATCCGGAGCAGGTGATGCTCCTGGGCCCCGTCCAGGCGGCGCTCGACGCCGTCGACCCGGACCTCCGCCTTCAGGGGCGTCCCCACCGTCATCTGCCGGGCCAGCTCCTGGAGCGCGCTCACCAGGCCGCCCTTCTCGAGGGCCTGCGAGCGCAGGTCCATGACCGAGCGCCGGGCCTCGTCCAGGCAGTAGCGGAGCATCTCGCGCGCGACGTCGAGCGAGCCTCGGGCCACGTCCGGAGAGCGCGCCAGGCTCCCGGCGACGGCCTCCAGCTGCAGCTTGACGCCCGCGAGCCCCTGTTCGAGCGTGTCGTGCAGCTCGCGCGCGAGACGGCTGCGCTCGGCCAGGATCGCCTGGTACTGCTGCTCGCGCAGGGCGTTGCGGTTCGCCGCCACCCGGGCCCAGACGCCGGCGAGCGCCAGGACCAGGGTCAGCATCCCGGCCAGTACGAAGGAGTGCCGGAGCGTCCACCAGGGAGCGGCCTTCACCAGGGCCACGTCGCTCGCGGAGCGGAGCAGGATCCGGAAGGAGGGCGGCGGCCCCCACTGGAACACGTAGACGCCGGTGAGCGCGATCAGGCTGCCCGGCCGTATGGCCGTGAGACCGTCGGTGGGCAGGGCGGCGTCGACGCTCGCCTCCACGACCAGCTCCCCGATCCGGACCACCAGGACGCGCTCGCTAGGGCCCTCGACCACCCCGAGCAACTGCCCGCTCAGGCGCACCAGCTCCGCGTCGTGCTCCAGGGCGAGCACGTCCTGCGAGAGCAGCACCGGCGCGGGCTCGGTCCCGGTGCCGAGCTTCCGGAGGACCGCGTTGCGCAGCGTCGGCTTGGTGGGCGTCACCGCGGGGAAGCCGACCACGTCGACGACGTCGCCCGGACGCAGGGGCGCCTCCTCCGCCGTCTCGATGCGAGCGCCGCTCGTCTGGTCGCGGATGTAGACGATGTGGTCGATGCGCCGGAAGGTGGACTGGGTCGAGAAGTCGGTCAGCTCGACGGGCCGTCCGGGCAGCCGGCAGGTGACGACGCCGCGCAGCCGCACGCGCCGATCGACCTCACCGCTCGGCGAGTACTGGTAGAGGCTCTCGATGGTACGCGTGTGGAGTGTGCTCGGATCCGGCGCCGGATCCTCCACGACGATGTCCGACACGCGGCCCACGAAGAGCGAGACGCCCCGCAGCTGCCCGGCGTCGGTGAAGAGGGTCCCGACGCTGCCGCGCAGGCGCACCCTGGCGTCGATGAAGCGTTCGAGGTCGCCTGGGGCGTAGTCCCAGAACGTGGCGCGTACCGTGCCCCCCTCCACGGCCACGTCCAGGAACATGGTCCGGTGTGGGCTCGCGCTCCAGGCCCGCTGGGCGACGCCGCGGATCTCGACGTAGTCGCAGTCGTGCCGGCCGCTCAGCAGCTCCGCGAACGGCAGCTTGCGCGCCCGGGGCATCCGACCGGGGCCGAGGCGGCGGACCCGCCGGAGATCGACGTTGGGCGCGAAGCCGCCGCGCCGGGTGACTCCCCAGAGCTCGACCAGGTCCCCGCGCTGGACATCGGGCCGCGGGTGCTCGTCCAGGAAGCGCTCGGGCGTGACGACGAACTGCCCGAGCGCGCCGTCGTGGAGCGTCATCCCCGAGAAGCCGTCCTCGTTGAAGTGCGTGACCGTCGCCTGGATGTGGACCGGATAGCCCTGTGCGGCCTGTTGCGGCGTCAGGGCCCGCACCTCCCGGATGGAGCGCAGCTCCGACGGCGGTGGGGCCTCACCGGCGACCAGCGCGGGGGCAGCCGCCCACAAGAGCGCCAGGATCCAGAGCCAGGGCCGAGCCGCGCCGTCCATCCCGGGCGGATCATGACCCAGCGTCTCCCGGACGGAAAGCCCCCCCGGTCATATGACTTTCCTCATATGCGTTCCAGGGGGCGGCGGGGGCGGCGCCGGCATGGGAGAATTCCTGGCCCGGCGGGTGGCGGAAGGGGCGAGAAGGGGAGCGGCGATGTCACGAACTCGAGTGCTGCTGGCCGCGGCCGTTACGGTCGGCTTCTGGGCGACCGCTGGAGCGGCGGAGCCGGGCGTCCTCCTCCCGGTCCAAGGCGGGTTCCTCAAGCTGGAGCCCTGTGCCGCGAACGTCGTGCGCGTCGCCTACGCCCGGTACCCGGAGTACTTCGTAAGACGCAGCCTGTCGGTCGCGGCCCGACACTGTGAGACGGTCCCTTCCGTGCTCACCCGTGGTGACGGCGAGGCGACCCTGACAACGCCGGCCCTCAAGATCCGGGTCGATACCGCGAGCGGCCGCCTGGCCTTCCAGGACGCGGACGGGAACCCGATCCTGACCGAGGAGACACGGAGCCTCGTCCCGGCCCTGGTGCAGGGAGAGCAGACCTACCACGTCCAGCAGCGGTGGCAGGGGCAGGAGGGGGAATCACTCTACGGCTTGGGCGAGCATCAGCTCGGCCTCCTCGACATCAAGGGCTACGACCTCGACCTCTGGCAGCACAACGGCACGACCGTCATCCCCTTCCTGGTCTCGAGCCGCGGCTACGGGATCTTCTGGGACAACACCTCCCTCACCCGCTTCGGCGACCTGCGCGAGCCGGAGCCGATCCCGGCGGATCACCTGTTCGATCTCGGCGGAAAGCCGGGCGGGCTCACCGGCCGCTACTTCGCAGGCTCGCGCTTCGAGCGGCTCGTCGCCACGCGCGTCGACCCCAGGATCGACGTCGCGATCTCGGGCAAGGAAGCGAGGCCCAACGCGCTCATCCATCCCGACCTCCCGCAGGGCGAAGCGAGCGTCCGCTGGGAGGGCGAGGTGCTGAGCGACGAGTCCGGCGACTACACCTTCCGGGCCTTCTCGAACAACGGCATCCGGCTCTGGGTGGACGACCGGCTGGTGATGGACCACTGGCGCCAAGGCTGGCTGCCCTGGTGGGACGTCGCCCGGGTCCGCTTCGCCGCGCACACGCGCCACCGCCTCAAGCTCGAGTGGTGGAAGGAGCAGGGCATGGAGACGGTCCAGCTCCTCTGGAAGACCCCGAGCCCGAGCGACGCGACCTCCCTCTGGTCGGAGGTCGGTGACGGCGTCGACTACACCTTCGTCTACGGCCCCGGGCTCGACCGCGTGGTCGCCGGCTACCGCCGGCTCACCGGCCGCGCGAGCCTGATGCCCCGCTGGGCCTTCGGCCTCTGGCAGAGCCGCCAGCGCTACGAGACCGCGCAGCAGAGCCTCGACGTCGTCGACGGCTTCCGCTCGCGCCGGATCCCCTTCGACAACATCGTCCAGGACTGGTTCTACTGGCGCGAGGACCAGTGGGGCTCCCACGAGTTCGATCCGACGCGCTTCCCGGACCCGAAGGGCTGGATCCAGGCCATCCACGAACGCCACGCGCGGCTCATGATCTCGGTCTGGGGCAAGTTCTACCCGGGGACCAAGAACTTCGACGCCATGCAGGAGCGCGGGTACCTCTACCAGCCGAACCTGGCCGAGGGCCTGACGGACTGGGTGGGAAAGGGTTACCGCTATACCTTCTACGACGCCTTCAACCCCGAGGCGGGCCGCCTCTTCTGGGACCAGGTGAACGCGGCGCTCTTCAGCAAGAAGGTGGACGCCTGGTGGATGGACGCGACCGAGCCCGACCTCTCCCCCACGCCGACCCTGCCAACCCAGAAGACGCGCATGCACCCGACCGCCCTCGGCTCGGGATCCCGGATGCTGAACGGCTACGCCCTCTACAACTCGCGCGCCATCTACGAGGGCCAGCGCGCCCAGGCAAAGGACCAGCGGGTCTTCATCCTGACCCGCTCCGGCTTCGCCGGACAGCAGCGCTATGCGGCGGCGACCTGGTCGGGCGACGACTCTTCGACCTGGACGGCGATGCGAATGCAGATCGCCGCCGGGCTCGGCTTCTCGATCTCGGGGATGCCGTACTGGACCATGGACATCGGCGGCTTCTCGGTGCCCCGACGCTTCTCGCGGAGCGACGCGGCACCCGCTGACGTGGAAGAGTGGCGCGAGCTGAACGCCCGCTGGTTCGAGTTCGGCAGCTTCGTCCCCCTGACACGCGTCCACGGCGAGACGCCCAAGCGGGAGATGTGGGAGATGGGCGGGGAATCGCATCCTGCCTACCAGGCGGAGCTCAAGTTCGATCGGCTGCGCTACCGGCTCCTCCCCTACCTCTACTCCCTCGCGGGCTCGGTCACCCATGACGACGCCACCTTCATGCGGCCGCTGGTCATGGACTTCCCCGACGACCTCGAAGCGCGAGCCGTCACCGACCAGTACCTGTTCGGCCCGGCGTTCCTGGTGAGCCCGGTGACGACCTACAAGGCCCGCGCGCGTTCCGTCTACCTGCCCGCGGGCACGGACTGGTACGACTTCTGGACCGGGAAGCGGCTCGCCGGCGGGCAGACGCTGGAAGCACCCGCGCCCTACGACGCGATCCCGCTCCACGTGAGGGCGGGCAGCGTCCTGCCCTTCGGCCCCGAGTTGCAGTACACGGACGAGAAGCCCGCAGATCCCCTAACCCTCGTCGTCTACGCCGGCGCCGACGGCGCCATGACCCTCTACGAGGACGACGGCGTCAGCTACGGCTACGAGCGGGGCGCCTTCAGCCGGATCCCGATCGAGTGGCACGAGAAGGCGCGCACGCTTCGAATCGGCGCTCGCGAAGGCTCCTTCCCCGGGATGCTGGCGGAACGCGTCGTCCGGGTCGTGCTGGTGGCCCGCAAGCGCCCTGTGCCCTTCTCCTTCGAGCTGCGGCCGGACCGGACGGTCCGCTACCGCGGCGAGGCGATCGAGATCCGGCTCTGAGCCATCGGCGGGAGACCCGTTTCCGGCGTACCCTGGGAGTGTGCCGCGGGACCACGCGGCCTTCCCAGGTGGCCCGATGACCAGGATCGAGATCGCGACCCGGGACGGGGTCTGTCCGAGCTACGTCTTCCGTCCCGCCGGCGTCGGCCCCTTCCCCGCCGTGCTCGTCTTCATGGACGGGATCGGCATCCGCCCGGCGGTGCTGGAGCTGGGCGAGCGGCTCGCGGACCACGGCTACTTCGCGCTGCTGCCGGACTTCTTCTACCGCTCGGGGCGGTACCCACCCATGGACGCGCGCACCGCGTTCAATGACCCCGAGAAACGCAAGGTGCTGATGGAGAAGTTCCTCGGCCCGGCGACTCCGGCCAACGTGATGTCCGACACGCGCGCCTTCCTCGACTATCTCGCCGACCAGCCCGACGTGAGGGCCGGCGGGATCGCCACCACGGGCTACTGCCGCGGCGGGCTCATGTCCCTGACCGCCGCCGGGACCTTTCCCGATCGCATCGTCGCCGCGGCCTCGTACCACGGAGGCCACCTCGCCACCGACGCGCCAGACAGCCCCCACCTCCTCGCGCCACGCATCCGGGCGCGCGTCTACGTCGCCGGCGCCAGCGAGGACACGTCCTTCCCGGACGCGATGAAGGCCCGGCTCGAGGAGGCGCTCACCGCGGCCGGCGTCGACCACACGATCGAGACCTACCCGGCGCGGCACGGCTTCGTCCTCCGCGACACGCTGGCCCACGACCCGGCCGCGGCCGAGCGCCACTGGCAGAGCCTGGTGGCCCTACTGGACGCGACGCTCGGGCGCTAGACTGGGTGAGAAGAGCCCGGACTGAGGGAACCATGGAATACCGACGACTCGGCGAGACGGGCCTCTCCGTCTCTCGTATCTGCCTCGGCTGCATGAGCTACGGCGATCCCGCCGCGAGCGTGCCGCGGCTCGAGCCGCTGCGCTGGGAGTGGGCCCTGCGGGAGGACGAGGCGCGGCCGTTCTTCAAGCGCGCCCTCGAGCTCGGGATCAACTTCTTCGACACCGCCAACGTCTACTCGTTCGGCGCCAGCGAGGAGATCACCGGCCGCGCGCTGCAGCGACTTCGCGCGCCGCGAGGAGGTCGTGATCGCCACCAAGGTGTGGGGCGTGATGCGCCCGGGCCCGAACGGCGGCGGCCTCTCGCGCAAGGCGATCCTCCACGAGATCGACGCCAGCCTGAAGCGGCTCGGGCACCGACTACGTCGACCTCTACCAGATCCACCGCTGGGACCCGGCGACGCCGATCGAGGAGACGATGGAGGCGCTCCACGACGTGGTGCGGGCCGGCAAGGCGCGCTACCTGGGCGCCTCGTCCATGCACGCCTGGCAGTTCGCCAAGGCCCAGCACGTCGCCGAGACGCACGGCTGGACGCGCTTCGTCTCGATGCAGAACCACTACAACCTCCTCTACCGCGAGGAGGAGCGCGAGATGGTGCCGCTCTGCCGCGACCAGGGAGTCGGGCTCATCCCCTGGAGCCCGCTCGCGCGCGGCCACCTGGCGCGGCGGCCGCGAGGCGAAGGGGACGAAGCGCTCCGAGACGGATCGCTTCGGCAAGACGCTCTACGCGCCCATGGCCGAGGCCGACCGGCGGGTCCTGGCCGCGCTCGACGCGCTGGCCAGGAAGCGCAAGCTGCCGCACGCGCAGATCGCGCTCGCCTGGCTGCTCGCGAAGGAGGCGGTCGCCGCCCCGATCGTGGGCGCCACGAAGCTGGACCACCTCGAGAGCGCCGTGGGTGCGCTCGGCGTGCGTCCTGTCCGACCGAGGAGGTGGCGGCGCTCGAGGCGCCGTACGTGCCGCACCCGATCGCGGGCTTCAACTAGGCTAGGAGGCCCGGCCGTCCGAGTCCGAGGGAAGTGAGCCGGCTCACCGCCGGCCGCTCCGGCGTGACCGGACGCACGCCTCCGTGGCGCAGGCGTGCGTATCGAGGGATTGAAGGTCGCCACGCGGCGACCGCGCCGACTTCCACCCTCGCTCGCGACGCATTCCGCCGGCGCGCTCGCTGCAGACGACCGGTTCGCCCGTGCAAACGAGGAAGAGAGGTGAACATGCGAAGCGCGGTGTATCGCTCCCTCCTGGCCGCGTCTTTGACCCTGCTGCCGGCGCTCGCGGCGGCTCAATGGGCCAAGCTCGTCGACGCCAGTCACAGCGACGACGCCTACGACCTGGCACCGACCGCTGACGGCGGCTACGTCGTCTCGGGCTTCACGGAGCCCGACGACGACGCCGGACGTGACTTCTGGGTGGTGAAGCTCGGCGCCCAGGGCGAGATCGAGTGGCAGCGCTCGTACGGGGGCCCCTGCCCCTGCGAGTACGCCTGGTCGATCCGTGAGACCTCGGGTGGCGGCTTCATCGTCGCCGGGTACACCTGCAGCTGTGCCCGCGGGGCCGACTTCTGGGTTCTCAGGTTGGACGCGGCCGGCGACGTCATCTGGCAGAAGGCCTACGGCGGCCCCGAGGACGATCGGGCCGCGGTGGTTCGGGAGACGGTCGACGCCGACGGCCGGGTGGACGGCTACATCGTCGCTGGGACCACGCTCTCGTTCGGCGCCGGCGACAGGGATGTCCTGCTGCTGAAGCTGGACTTGGAAGGCGCGGTGGTCTGGCAGCGGACCTACGGCTGGCACGGAGTGGAATGGCTCGGCTCGGTCGAGCAGACCGGTGACGGAGGCTACCTGATGGTCGCCACCAGCACCTCGTTCGGGGACTCGGCCGACGTCTGGGTGCTGAAGCTGGGCCCGGACGGGTCCGTCGAGCGGCAGGTCGCCTACCAGGGCGGCTCCGCCCACGCCGTCAAGGAGACCCGCGACGCATCCGGTGAGCCGGACGGCTATCTGGTCGCCGGGCGTTCCGACTCGCTGGACGGCGGTGGCCGGGGGGCCTGGCTGTTGAGACTCGCCCTCGACGGATCGATCGTGTGGCAGAAGGGCTTCACGGGCACCTATCCCGGCGAGTCGGACGCCATCCTGCAGACCTTCGACCCCGACGGCGTCCCGACCGGGTTCGTGGTGGCCGGTTCCCTGGTCGCCATCGACGGCGGCGTCAACAGCAACGCCTGGCTCATGCGGCTGGACCCGGGGGGATCCCGGCTGTGGCTCGCGCACTACGGCGGCTGTGGAGACCAAGGCATGTCGGCCTTCGAGCTTGCTCGCGCCGTCAGCCCGACTCCCGACGGAGGCTTCCTGGCCGCCGGGTACTCGCAGGTGGCCGACGGGGGGTCAACCTACCGCAACCTGCTGCTCTGGGACGTCTCTGCGCAGGGCGCCATTCCGTACTGCGGCTACCTGAGCGACCAGAGTGAGATGGCCGAGGTCGAGACGAATACCGTCGCGCTGATGACGAACCTCACTCCCGGTACTCCCGCCGTGACCTGGTGGGCGACACCGTACCTGCCACGCGAGAGCCCGGGAACGGAGCACGCCGTCTGCACCGGCACCCCCGGCCTGCAGCCCCGCCCCGACCTGACAGTCGTCGCGACGCATCCGATCGTGCCCGTGGGCGGCCTCGCGACCTTGGACGGGCTTCCCTTCGCGCAGAGCTTCGGCGAGCTCGGACGCGCGCAGTACGACTGGGACCTGGACGGTGACGGACGGTACGACGATGCTCAGGGTCGCCAGGTGAGCTACCAGGGGCAGAGGCTCGGCACCGACTCCGTCGGCCTCCGCATCACCCCGTCCTCCGGGCCGGCGCTCCGGGTCTCCCTGAAGGTTCCGGTCACGGGCGTCTCGCTGGACGCCGTCCCGCAGTCCTGCAGCAACCAATGGAATCTGGCCGACGGGCAGCCTCTGTCCCTCGCGATCCGCGGCAGTCAGTACCTCGACGTGGCCGACGTCGATGTCTCCTCGGTGACCCTCCAGGGGCTGTCGCCGGCCAAATGGGCGTACCAGGACGTCAGCGGGTCGCCGAAGCCGGGAACGACGTGCCCCACGACGGCAGACGGCATCCTGGATCTCCACCTCCTCTTCAATGCGGAGGCGGCGGCCGCCAGGCTGGAGACGGTCGCCCGCCGATCGCTGGAGGACGGCGACAGCGCACCCTTGACGATCACGGGGCGTCTCGCGAACGGCGCGACCTTCCAGGGCCAGGACGTCGTGACGGTGACCAGGGGCGCTGGGCTGACGCGTCTGTCGAACCCGGCGACGGCGCGGGTGCAGTGACGGCCGCTACTGCAGCGACCAGACCTGCGTGAAGCTCGCGTCGCCCGCGGCCGAGGCGAGCGCGGCCGCCGCCCGCCGGACGTCGCCGTCCACCAGGAACGCCTCCAGGACCGCGCTCAGCCGGCGCACGTAGGGTGCCGGCAGGGCCGCGCTCACGATCGGGTACGGCTTCGACTGCTTGAGGCTGGCGATCGCCCACCTCTGGTAGGCGTCGTACCGCGCGAGGTGCGGGTCCTTCCGCGCCGGGATCGAGCCCTTCGCGGCGTTGAAGGCGTCCTGCCCTTCCCGCGAGGTGGCTACCTTCAGCCAGCGGTTGGCGCTCTCGGGATCGGCGTTCCCGAGCGGCTTGACGAAGGCGTCGATGGAGACCCCGTAGAGACCGTTCGTGCCCGGCGCGACGATCACGCCGTAGTCCTGTCCGTAGACGAGGCCGGCGGCCCGGAAATCGCCGTTCACCCAGTCGCCCATCCACAGAAAGGCCGACTCGCCGGCGGCCACGCGGCGCAGCGCCACCTGCCAGTCGATGCTCGCGTAGTCCCGGTTGACGAAGGCGACGTAGCGCTTCAGGGCGGCAAGGGCCTGGGCGAGCCGGGGATCGGCCGCGGAGCGCATCCTGCCGTTCACCCAGTCCTGATAGGCGGCGAGGCCCTGGCTCGCCATCAGGCCCTCGAAGACCGGAACCATCGTCCAGATCGCGCCCGACTGGATCGGTGCGCTGACGCCCGCGGCGCGAAGCCGCTCGGCGGCCTGGAAGAAGGCCTCCTGGGTGGTCAGGCCGGCGGGATCGATGCCGTGCCGGTCGAGCAGCTTCTTGTTGTACCAGACGAGGTTCGTGCGATGGACGTCGATCGGGGCCGAGTAGTAGTGACCGCCGAACGAGTTCACCGCCTGGAGCGCCGGCGGGATCACCCTCTCCAGCCTCTGCGAGATCCAGAGGTCGTCGAGCCGCGCCAGGAGGTTCGCATCCACGAAGGGCTTCATGTTGTAGCCGGTGCTCATGGTGACGATGTCCGGCGGGTTCCCGGCCCGGGAAAGCCTCTGCAGCACGGCGAAGAGGCCGGCCCCGCGGTCGGCGGGCGCCGGGATGCGCTTCTCCGTGAAGTCCGGGTACTCGGCCTTCACCGCCGCGCTCAACGCGTCGAGCGCGGCCATCTCCGAAGGGGAGGTCCACCAGTGGATGAGCACGAGCGGCTTCGCGGCTTGGGTGCCCTGCGCCTGGGCGGCCGCACAGGGGAGCGGTCCCAGGGTGAGGGCGGCGAACGGGAGAACGAGCCATCCCCGGCGCGTCGCACGCGACGCGCCAGCCGTGGACGTCGTCAGGGCGCGTGACATGCACGAACCATACAGGCGCGGCCGCGTCTTGTCGAGAACCGCCCGCAGCGCCGCGCCCCTGGTACGGAGCGTCTTCGAGAACGTGTGGGCGAGGTAGTACTGGAACCGCCCTCTCTGACGGCTCAGGGTGGCCTGCGGGGCGTTGTAGTTCGACGTGCCCTTGTAGACCGGGCTCTCCTGGACGTCCGTGTCGCGCGCCAGCCGGAGGAAAATCCGGGTGCGATGGCTGACGTTGAAGTCGAGCCGCGACCGACCCAACGGTCTTCCGGCTACGGCAGCGGGAAGCCCCGTTCGCGCATGAGGGCGGCGGTTCCGGCGTCGCGGCCACGGAAGGCGCGGTACGCCTCGGCCGGGTCGACCGTGTTGCCGGCCGAGAAGACCTTCTCGTACAGGCGCCGGGCGAGCGCCTTGTCGTAGGGCCCGCCGGCCTCGCGGAACGCCTCCCAGGCGTCGGCGCTCAGCGTGTCCGCCCAGAGATAGCTGTAGTAGCCGGCGGAGTAGCCGTCGTCCGCGAAGATGTGGCTGAACTGCGGCGTGCGGTGGCGCATCACGATCTGCCTCGGCATGCCCAGCTCGGCCAGCGTCTGCTTCTCGAAGACGTCGGGATCGATGGTGGTCTCGTCCGCCAGGTGGAGCTTCATGTCGACGAAGGCCGCCGCCAGGTACTCGACCGTGTCGAAGCCCTGGTTGAACTTCGAGGCCCGCTCGATCTTCGCCGCCAGCTCGGCGGGCATCGGCTTGCCCGTCTCGACGTGCAGCGCGAACCGGTTCAGCACCTCGGGGGTCGAGAGCCAGTGCTCGAGCAGCTGCGAGGGGAACTCGACGTAGTCGCGCGCCACGCTGGTGCCCGCGAGCGAGGGGTAGCGGACGTTCGAGCACAGCCCGTGCAGCGCGTGGCCGAACTCGTGGAAGAGCGTCTCGGCGTCGTCCCAGCTCACCAGGATCGGCTGGCCGGGTGCGCCCTTCACGAAGTTCGCGTTGTTGGAGACGATGGTGGGGACCTCGCCGTCGAAGCGCTGCTGGGCGCGGTACTCGTTCATCCACGCACCCGATTGCTTGCCGCCCCGGGCGTAGGGGTCGAAGTACCAGAGGCCCACGTGGCGCCCGGCGGCATCCTTCACCTCGTAGACCCGCACGTCGGCGTTGGGCGACGGGAACGTCGCTGACCGGAGAGAACTGCAGGCCGAACAGCTGGCCGGCCACCCAGAACATGCCCTCGCGCAGCTTCTCGAGCTGCAGGTAGGGCTTGATGGCGCTCTGGTCGAGGTCGTACTTCGCCTTGCGGACCTTCTCCGCGTAGTAGCGGTAGTCCCAGGGCTCGATCGTGATGCCGGCCTTCTCCCGGTCCGCGATCGCCTGCATGTCCGCGACCTCCTCGTGCACGCGGGCCACCGCGGGCGTCCAGACGGCTCGCATCAGCTCCAGGGCGCGCTCCGGCGTGTGCGCCATCTGGTCCTCGAGCCGCCAGTGGGCGTGGGTGGCGTAGCCGAGGAACCGCGCGCGCTCGGCGCGGAGCTTCAGGATCTCGGTGATGATCTTCTTGTTGTCCTTGGCGTCCCCGTGGTCACCCCGGCTGTAGTAGGTGCGCCAGACGCGCTCGCGCAGGTCGCGCCTGTCCGAGTAGGTGAGGAAGGGCTCCATGCTGGAGCGGGTGTTGAGGATCGCCCACTCGCCCTTCCTGCCCCGCTCCTCGGCCGCAGCGGCCGCGGCCGAGACGAGCGAGGGCGGAAGCCCGGCGAGGTCGTCCCTGCTGGTCAGCCAGGTGACGTAGTCGGTCTCCTCGGCGAGCACGTTCTGGCTGAAGCTCGTGAAGAGGGTCGCCAGGCGCTGGTTGATCTCCGAGAGCCGCCGCTTGGCCCCGGCGTCGAGCTTGGCGCCGGACCGGACGAAGTTGTCGTAGTAGACCCAGGCGAGCCGCCGCTGCTCTTGTGTGAGGTGCGAGGTCTCCCGCGCCTGGTAGACGGCGTCGATCCGCCGGAAGAGCGGCTCGTTCTGGATGATCCGGTCCTGGAACTCGGCCAGCTGCGGCGCCATCTTCTGCTCGACCGCCTGGAAGTCGGGCGTGCTCAGGGTCGAGCTGTAGATGCCGTAGACGCTCACGACGCGCGTCAGGGTGCGGCCGGCGCGCTCGAGCGCCGCGATCGTGTTCTCGAAGCTGGGCGCGGCCGGATCGCTCGCGATGCGGTCGATCTCGGCGAGCTGCTCGGCCATGCCCGCCTCGAGCGCCGGCTCGAACTGGGCGACCTGATAGCGGTCGAAGGCGGGGACCCCGCCGTACGGCCCGGTCCACTTCTCGAGCAGCGGGTTCGCCGCCGATGCCTCTCCGGCCTCGATCGCCACGGCTCCGCTCATGATCATCGCCACGCACCCCGCCACCAGCGCCACTCGACCGTTCAAGCTGTTGAATCTCACCAGGGTCTCTCCCCGGGCTGATTCTAGCCGCCCGCTCGGGCGGCGCCCAGCCGTCGGGCGGCGACCCATCGCAGGCCCCGCACCCGGACCGTCACTGTGGCGGCTACGACTGGGACTGCCTCGTCTCGGATCTTTGGCAGGACGTCATGGGCTGGCCCTCGGCAGACGGGTTTCGCGGCACACCGCCACCGACTCGGTCCGACTCGACCCTCAGCCTCGGGGTCGTTCGGCGGTCGGGGCGACGCGCCGCGACGTCATGCGCAGCCCTCAGCCCGCAAGCTTGTTGTACAACCAGGCGAAGACCGCCCCGCAGATGGCCCCGTCCACGAAACCGTAGACGAGGCCGATGAACGCTCCGGCCACCGAGAAGCGATAGCCGAAGTAGAAGTGGTTGAGCTGGGTCATGATCCCGCCCTCGTAGCCGAAGGCGAGCAGCCAGAGCGTCACGAGGAAGATGCTGGCACCCCAGAGGATCCCGCTGGTCAGGGCGAAGGCCTTGACGCTGAGCTTCATCTCTAGCCCCCTTTCCGTGTACCGCCACCCTACCACCGCCAGCCCCTCCCGGGGAGGCGATTTCACGGCCGTGATACGCCGGGCGGCCGCGAGCGGGATGGCGACGGCGCAGTGTCACGCGGGGCAAAACGAGGCAACTGATATCACATCGACTCAACCGGCCCCCCGTGGCTCCCATCCAATCAAGTAGAGAGAAAGAAGGCGAAGGACGCGCAGCGGCTTCTGCTCGCGCGATCCGACCAAGGAGGTTCACCATGACGCACTGGAAGCGGCTCGGGACCACGCTCGTGGCCGCGGCTGCCGTCCTGGCGCTGGGGCTGGGCACGCCGTCGAAGGCGGGGGCGCACGGAGACCACGACCACGATGAGGGGCACGGCTACGTCGGCGGGCACTACTCGTACCGGCCGCACGTCGGGTTCGGCTTCGGGTTCGGCCCGTACTGGGGCGGGTGGTGGGGCCCCGGGTGGGGGGGCCCCGGGTGGGGGGGCCCGGGTGGTGGGGCCCCGGCTACTGGGGCTATCCCTACGGCCCCGAGGGCGGCGTCTCGATGCAGCACGCCCTGATGATGGGCTACGGTGCGATCAAGGTCGACGCCAAGCCGAAGCACGCCGAGGTCTGGGCCGACGGTAAGTACGTCGCCGAGGCGCGTGACCTCGACGGCACCCCGTCCTACCTGTGGCTCAAGGCCGGTGAGCACGACATCCAGCTCTACGAGGGCGGCTACGTCACCTTCAACCGGAAGGTCGACGTCCACGCCGGCATGCGGACGGAGCTCCGCGTCAAGCTGGAGCACGGACCCTCGGTGCAGCCGAGCGGCACGGCGCCCGAGGCCAAGTAGTCGTAGCGGGCCGGCGGCCTCGGGCCGAGCGCGGGGCGCTGATCCGCGCCTCCGGCCTGACCCGGACCTTCGGAGGGGTTTGACCGGACCGCGTGCGAGGCGATAGCGTGCGGCCCCAGCGCGCATGATGCGACCCGGCCGGATCCTGCCACTCCTTGCCGTCGCCTGACCGGTGCCGAGATCCTGGTCGCGGCCGTCTTCTTCCTGAGCGGAGCAGTGGGCCTCGTTCATGGCGGGCCTCGGTCTCGGCAGCCTGGTCGGTGGCCGACTGAGCGTTCGCCGATCTCCTCGCGCGGCCTTGCGCGTCTTCGGCCTGCTCGAGCTGTCGATCGGCGTGTTCGGCGCCGTGAGCTACTGGCTCTACTACGATCTCCTCTACTCGCGCGGCTCCTGGCTCTACGGGACGGCCTGGCGCGCGGGTGCGCTCCACTTCCTGGGACTGCTCCTGCCCACCGGACTGATCGGGCGGTGGTCGCGCTCGGGTTCCTGCCGGTGGACGCGCCCGGCCTCAGCGCCCTCTACGACTACTGGGGGCGCGGTTTGGGGCTCGTGCTCGGCCAGGCCGCGGAGACCGCTCGGTGCTGATCGGCAGCCCGGAGCCGCTGCCCTTCGAGCCGGACGAGTGGCAGCTGGACCGCGACCTGTTCCCGCGCGACGAGTTCCTGAGGCCCTGACCCCGCGGGCGGCGCCTCACTCGGCGCGCGTCTCGCTGCGAGGGCCCCGCTCCAGCAGGAAGAACCCGGCATGGCCGCCGACGCCACACGTCTTCACCGTCAGCACGTGCTCGCCGGGCGCGAGCTCGATGGTCAGGATGAGCCCCCGGCCGAGGACGGCGTACTCCGTGTCGCCCTGCGTCACCTGGTGCGCGCCGTCGACCCACAGCGTCGTGGGACCGTAGGCGGCCAGCTCCAGCTCGAGGCGGGAGGCTGTCGCGGGACGCGTCACGTGGGCCAACACCGCGCAACCGCCGCCGCCCTGGGCCACGCGCGCCGCATCGACGAAGCCCTCCATCGCCCGCCCGCGCGCGGTGGCGTGGCGCGGATAAGACGGCCAGCCGGCCAGCGCCTCGGGATCCCGCGGGGGCGGTGTTGCCGCCGACGGCGCCACTCGCCAGTCCAGCACGAAACCACCGTTCGCGTTCGACTGGAGCTCGTAGAGCACCTGCCGCCCCAGATGGCGGACCCTCGCCCGCGGATCCTGGTCCAATCGACGGCGCAATATCAGGCTGCCAGGGTAGCCCGCTGCCAGATAGTCGCTGTCGAGGTCGAGGTCCGCTCGCAACGGGATGTCGGGCTCCGATCCGTCGAAGATGGACAGCAGGCTCCGGTATGCCGCGGGGCGGAAGGCCGCCATGAAGATCGGATCCAGCACGTTCAGGTAGCGGGCGCTCGGCGCCCAGAACGAGAACACCTCGGCATCCTGCCAGGTCGCCGCCACCTTGGCGCCTTCGGGAACGGCTGCGGCGAAGGACCGCAGGTCGGCTTCGAACGACGAGCCGATCACTCCCTGCCGCCTCAGGTGGCGATAGAGGTCCAGCTGCGCGTTGCCGCTGGCGAGGGCGATCGCCGCGACGCCGATCGGGACCAGGATCCGGGCCGCGCGGGACGTCGGGGCGAGATCCGCGAGCCGGAGGCCCGGGCGACGCAGGCCATAGAGCACAGCGAGGGTTCCGAACGGCACGAGATAGGTGGCGAAGCGCGCCAGCCAGAGGAAGAGGAGCCCGAACGCCGCCGACCCGATGGCGAAGAAGACGGTCGCCGGACTCCTGTCGTCACCTCGGGCGGCCGGCGCGCGCGCGCGCCAGAGCAGGAACAGGCCGAGCAGCCAGCCCGCGTTGAAGATGACGGCGTCGGCCAGGCTGATCATGGTGAACTCCTGGCCGGCGTCCGGAAGGCGGTAGCGGAATCGCAACAGGTTCTGGTAGAGGAACACCCGGAGATTGGCCGGGAACTGCGGATGGAGGACGAGGGCAACGGCGGTGCCGAGCACCGGGTAGGCGAGCAGCTCCCACCGCCACCTTCCGTCCTCGTGGCGCACCCAGAGGAGCCAGGCCAGGCAGAGGATGAGCAGGATGCCGAAGCCGGTGTGGCTGAGCGTCAGCAGCACGGCCGCGGCGCCCAGGAGTCGATAGCGTCGCGTCACCGCCAGATGCGTGGCCCACAGGAGGAGCAGCAGCGACAGCAGCTCCGGCCGCAGGCGGAGCAGCCGTTCGAGGTAGCTCGTCGAACCCAGCAGACACCAGAAGGGCACCAGATACCCGAGCGGTCCGATCGCCCGCACCGCCAGCCAGGCGAACATCGTCGCCAGACCGGCATTGAGGGCTGCCAGGGCCAGCTTGCCGCCCACCGACCCGGGCAGGAGTGTGAAAGGCGCCACGACGAAGTGGAACAGCAGCTCTTTGTCGCCGAACCCCTGCGACATCACGCTGAAACGAGCCCACTCCAGCCCGCCTCGGATCTCGCCTTGCCGATAGCGACGGGCCGCGGCCAGGTGGAAGTAGGAGTCGCCGTCGTAGAGGGCGGAGCACGCGCTCAGCACGCCGAAGACAACCAGGAAGGACACCAGGAAGACGAGCGCCAACGAGCGACGCGAGGTCGGCGCGGGGGTGTCGGAGGACGGCATTGTTCTCGGCGAGCGGCGGCCGCCCGACATTATAGGGCGACAGGGGCCACCGCATCGGAGCGGCACGGCCCCACCGACTCCACCGTGCTACCATGCGCCCCTGGCCCCGCGCCCGATTCGGCGCGCCCCAGTACAGCGCATGGACCGCGAGCGGATCGGCAAGTACAAGATCGTGGGCGAGTTGGGCCGCGGAACCATGGGCGAGGTCTTCAAGGCCCACGATCCGGTCCTCAACCGCTTCGTGGCGCTGAAGACGATCTCCGCCCGTCTCGGTCCCGGCGAGGATGCCCTCCAGCGCTTCCAGCGCGAGGCACAGGCGGCGGCCCTGCTCAGCCACCCGAACATCGTCACCGTCTACGACTTCGGGGAAGAGAAGGGGCTCCTCTACATGGCGATGGAGCTGCTCGAAGGCACGGACCTCCGCGACGCCATCGACCAGGACACGCTCCGCGGCCTCGACGACAAGCTCGACATCATGGACGGGCTGCTGACGGCGCTCGACTACGCCCACGGCAAGGGCGTCGTGCATCGCGACATCAAGCCCGCCAACGTGCACATCGGCGGCGACCGCCAGGTCAAGATCATGGACTTCGGCCTGGCACGGGTCGCCAGCTCCGACATGACCCAGGACGGGATCGTGCTCGGCACGCCGAACTACATGTCCCCCGAGCAGGCGATGGGCGAGCGCGTGGACGGCCGCTCGGACCTCTTCTCCGCGGGCGCCGTGCTCTACGAGCTGCTCACCGGCCACAAGCCCTTCGAGGCCGACTCGACGCCGAGCGTCCTCTACCAGGTCGTGCATCGGGAGGCCCCGCCCGTCCGCCGCTGGGCCCCGGACACGGCCTCCCCACTCGTCGCCGTCGTGGAGCACGCGCTCAAGAAGGACCGTGACAAGCGCTTCGCGACCGCGGCCGAGATGCGCGAGGCGCTCGCCTCGGCGCGCCTCGCCGTGGTGGGCGTGCCCGCGCTCGAGGCGACGATCAGTCACGATCGCAAAGCCAACCGGGCCGAGACGCCGGGGGTCTCGCAGCGCGCGACGCGCCTCTCCGGCGAGCACCGGGCTGGCGCCTCGGGCTCCGTCCGGGCGCCGGCGCGCTCCGTCCGCCTGAAGGCGTCCCGGCGCCGCTCGGCGCTCCCTGTCGCCGCCGGGGCGCTCCTGCTCGCCGTGGCGGCGGCCGTCGGCGGCTGGCTCTGGCTGCGCACGCCGCCGGAGCTGCCGAGCGGGGCCGATGGCGCTGCCCGGCAGCAGGTCGGCGTCCTCACCCAGGCGCTGGTCGCGACACAAGTGCAGCTCGCGGCCCGCGAGCTGGAGGACAAGAACTACGCCGCGGCCGTCCAGCAGGCGGAGAGCGCGCTGCACCTCGCCCACTACCAGCCCCAGGCGGAGCGCATCCGCGCCGAGGCGCAAGAGAAGCTCGGTGAGCTCGACGCGGCGGTGCGCAGCGCACGCGAGCTGACCGAGCGCGGCGAGATGGAGGCCGCCTCCCAGCAGCTCTCACGCGTGCTGGAGCTCGATCCCCGGCATCCGGCGGCCGGGGAGCTGAGCCTGCGCCTCAACAGCGCCTTCCGGGCGGAGGCCGAGCAGGCGGAGGCGGCGATGCGGGCCTCCCGCGAGCAGGCCTCGCGCGGGGGCGCCGCCTCGTCGGCCGACTTCCGCGCGGCGAGTGATCAGGCACGCGCGGCCGCGGCGCTCGTGAAGAGCCAGGACTTCGCGCAGGCGACGCGCGCCCTGCTCGAGGCGCGCGACGGGTTCGACCGCGCGCGAAGGGCGCGGGCACCGGCGAGAGCGGCTGACGAGCCCGCCGCGACGCCCGCGGCCGCGACGCCTGCCCCGCCTCGGGCGGCGGCGAAGGCGGCGGTCCCGGCGCCCGGCGCGCGCGGGTCCGGAGCCCCCGCGCCGGCCGAGGCTTCGCGCGGCGGTGCCGCGACGGCCCGGGGCGAGACGCCGGCGCCACCCGCCCGTGGCTTCGTGACCGATGCCACGGTCGTGGAGACGGACACGGCCGGGGGACCGCGCGGGTTCGACAGCCGCGACGTCAGCTCGCTGCGCACACCGCAGTTCACCGGACGGATCCACTTCGAGGTCGCCCCGCCCAGCGTGCGACCCGGCGACCCGTTCGTGGTCCAGGTGCTCATGCTGAATGAGAGCCGGCGCGCGCAGCACCTGCGGGCGCTCTCGCTCACCACGGTCGAGAACGGCCAGCGCGCGCCGGTCCCCGCGCGCCTGCTGCGGGCCGACTTGCCCCCCCAACAATCGACGCTGGTGGCCGAGTACTCTGGAGTGTGGAAGCCGGCCTCGTCCTGGGCGCTCGAGGTGGTGGCGACCTCGGACCGCGACGAGACGATCAGCGCCAGGCTGAGGGCTCACTGAGGCAAGGGAAGTGATGGAGTTCCAGACGTCGAAGCGCGGCCGGCAGATGCCCGCGTCGCCGATCCGCAAGCTGATGCCACTCGCGGACGCGGCCCGCGGACGCGGGGTTCACGTCTACCAGCTCAACATCGGACAGCCCGACATCGAGACACCCGCGCCGATGCGGGCCAAGCTCGCCCAGGCGCCGGCCATCTTCGCGTATACGCCTTCGGCCGGGACGCCCGAGTGCCTGGCCACGCTGCGCGAGTACTACCGGCGGCAGGGCATCGAGATCAGCGCCGACCAGATCGTCGCCACCACCGGCGGCAGCGAGGCGATCCTGTTCGCCTTCATGGCCTGCGCCGACGCCGGCGACGAGGTGCTGATCGCCGAGCCCTTCTACACGAACTACTCGACCTTCGCCGAGATGGCGGGAGTGCGGCTGGTGCCGCTGCGCACGCACGGCGAGGACGGCTTCCACCTGCCTCCGCTCGAGGAGTGGCGCCGGGCGCGGACGCCGCGCACGCGGCTGGTGCTGCTCAGCAATCCCAACAACCCGACCGGCACCGTGTACCGTCGCGACGAGCTCGACATGCTGCTGGGCTTCTGTCGCGAGAGCGGGCTCTTCCTGGTGTCGGACGAGGTGTACCGGGAGTTCCTCTACGACGGGCGCACCACGACCAGCGTCCTGAACCTCCCGGGTGGCGAGGAGCTGACCGTGCTCGTCGACAGCCTCTCGAAGCGCTACAGCGCCTGTGGCATCCGTCTGGGCTGCCTCGCCACGCGGAATGAGGACGTCTACGGCGCCGCGCTCCGCATGGCGCAGGGCCGGCTCTCCCCGCCGGGGCTCGCGCAGCTCGTCTCGCTGGGCGCGAGCGAGCTGGGGCCCGAGTTCGCGCAGGGCGTCGTGCGCGAGTTCCAGGCGCGCCGCGACGTGCTCTTCGAAGGGCTCTCGAGGATCCCCGGCGTCTTCCTGCGCAAGCCCGAGGGGGCCTTCTACTTCGTCGCCCGGCTGCCGGTCGCGGACGCGGAGGACTTCGCCGCCTGGCTGCTCTCCGACTTCAGCTTCGAGGGCGGCACGGTGCTGGTCGCACCGGCAGAGGGCTTCTACGCGACGCCGGGCGTCGGACGCGACGAGGTGCGGATCGCCTACGTCCTCAAGCGCGAGGACCTCGAGCAGGCGGTGTGCGTGCTGGCGCACGCGATCCCCGCCTACCAGGCGTTGCCGCGTGCCCGCCTCGCCGTCGCCCACGCCCACGCCTGAGCCGCGGCCCGGGAGAGGTCGACCGTCTCAGCCGATGTCGAGGACGAGCGCTCCCCTCACACGGCCACCGCGGAGGCGGTCGAGCGCCTCGTTGGCCAGGGCGAGCGGCAAGGTCTCGACCTCCGTCCTGACCGGTATCCGCGGCGCGAGCGCCAGGAACTCGAGGCCGTCCTCACGCGTCAGGTTGGCGACCGAGCGCACGACCCGCTCCTCCCACAGCAGGCGGTAGGGGAAGGAGGGGATGTCGCTCATGTGGATCCCGGCGCAGACGACGACACCGCCACGGTCCACGGCACCGAGCGCGATCGGCACCAGCTCGCCCGCCGGCGCGAAGAGGATCGCGGCATCGAGCGGCTCGGGGGGCGTCTCGCCCGAGGCGCCGGCCCAAGAGGCGCCGAGCGAGAGGGCGAACTCCTGCGCGGCGCGATCGCCGGGACGGGTGAAGGCGAACACCTGCCGCCCCTCGTGGCGCGCGACCTGGATCACGATGTGGGCTGCGGCTCCGAAGCCGAAGAGCCCCAGCCGCCGCGCCTCCCCGGCCAGCCGCAGCGAGCGGTAGCCGATCAGGCCCGCGCACAGGAACGGGGCCGCCTGCCGGTCCGGGTAGCCTTCCGGGATCGGGAACGAGAAGCGCGCGTCCGCGATCGCGTACTCGGCGAAACCCCCGTCCTGCGTGTAGCCGGTGAAGCGGGCCTCCGTGCAGAGGTTCTCCCGATCCGTGAGGCAGAAGCGGCAGCGGCCACAGGTGCCTCCGAGCCAGGGGACGCCGACGCGATCTCCCACGGCGGGCCCCTCGGCGCCGGGGCCGATCGCATCGACGACGCCCACGATCTGATGGCCGGGCACGACGGCCCGACCGAAGCCCGGCAGCTCGCCGTCGACGACGTGGAGGTCCGTCCGGCAGACGCCGCAAGCGTGGACCCGGACGCGCACCTGGCCCGCACCCGGCGCCGGCATGGGCCTCTCCTCTTCGCGCAGAGGGGTACCCGGCCGGTCGAGCACCATCGCCTTCATCGTCGACGCCTCACTGGAACACTGACGCCTCAGTATGAACCCGGGCCCTGCGCCCTCGCGAGTCGAGTCCGCCCCGGTCCGGCGACCCGCCCATGCCGGAAGCCACCCGGCGCCGCCTTGACGTCGGATGGCGACCAAGCTTACGGTCGCGCCATGACCGAACCGATCCGGATCGCGAGAGGCGTGCTGGTCCCGGCCGCTGCGATCGAGTGGCGCGCGGTGCGCTCGTCCGGCCCGGGAGGGCAGAACGTCAACAAGGTCTCCTCCAAGGTGGAGCTGCACGTGCGGCTCGCGCGCGTAACCGGCCTCGACCCGGGGGCGCGCTCCCGCCTGGCGGCGCTTGCCTCGGGCAAGCTCGACGCCGAGGGGCGCCTCATCGTCACCAGCCAGAAGACGCGCGACCAGGGACGGAACCTGGAAGACGCCTGCGCGAAGGTGCAGCGGCTGGTCGAGCGCGCCCTGCGCGTGCCGCGACCGAGGCGCATCACGACACCCGGCCGGCGAGCGATCGAGCGTCGGCTGAAGCAGAAGCACGTACGCAGCACCGTGAAACGCGCGCGCGGTGCCGTGGCTGACGAGGAGTGAGGGGCGCGAAACCGTTGATCGGCGCGAACGAGATGAACGGACCGCGCACCGTGAATGAGATGAGCCCGGGACCTTGCGGTCCCGGGCTCATCGAAAGCGGCTTCCGGTCCTAGAGCTTGCTGACGTTCGCGGCGCGGGGCCCCTTCGGGCTGTCCACGACCTCGAAACGGACGCGGTCGCCCTCGTTCAGCGTGCGGAAGCCCTCGGCCTTGATCTCGGTGTGATGGACGAAGACATCCGGCCCACCCTCACGGGAGAGAAACCCAAAACCCTTGGACTCGTTGAACCACTTGACAGTACCTTCGATCATCTACGTCGGGCCTCCTCGGCCCTCGCCAGCTGGCACGTTTCCACTGCGTCCACGACCCTTAGCACCGCCCCCCATTGGGCAGGACCGCGCGGGAACGCCGGATGAACGGCAACTAGACAATGGCGGATGATAGCACAGCCAAGGATTTCGCCACAGAGTCCGATCCGGCCTCGATCCAGGGGCAGACACGGGGTAGCAGGCGGGCGATAAGAGGCGATGCAACATATACTTACGACGAGAGATCCGGCCGGCGTCGGGCCTGGAGATCGGCTCGAAAGAAGAGCGGCATCGCGCGCCACGGCAATGAGCAACCCCCTTGAAGGCCGTCCCCAAAAGACCCACCGCGCGGTCTATGAGACCGGCAAGGGACGACTCTGTCCGGAGTGCAGCCGGCCCGAAGCCGAGTGCCGCTGCCAGCCGTCGCCGGGGGAGCCGGTTCCGGCTCGTCTCACCTGCGCCCTGCACCTCGAGAAGACCGGGCGGGGGGGCAAGACGGTCACGGTGATCGACGGGCTTCCGGACAACCGGCCCTTCGTCGCGACCCTCGCCGCCGAGCTGAAGCGGGCCTGCGGCGTCGGCGGGACCTCGGCCGCGGGAACGATCGAGATCCAGGGCGATCAGCGTGCGCGCCTGCGCCCGCTGCTCGCCGCCCGGGGCTTCCGCGTCAAGGGCTGACTCCGTCTTCCGATCCTTCCGATCCTGCTAGTCCTTGAGCTTGGCCTCGAGCTCCGCCCAGCGCACGTAGAGCGCGTCCACGGCCGATTGTGCCTCGGCCAGCTCGGCGAGCCTCTGCTGCACCGCCTCGTGGTCCGTCACGATGGCCGGGTCCGCGGCTGCCTCCCGGCAGGCGGCAAGGCGCGCCTCCGCCCCCAGGATGCGGGCCTCCATCTCGTCCCACTCACGCTGCTCGAGGTAGCCGAGCTTGCGCGGCCGGGACGTTGAGGCTGTCGATCGAGGTCGCTCGCGCCCGGCGCTCGTCCCGGACACGGCACGCGCGGAGCGGTCCGCCTCCCACTGGTCGAGATCCGCGAAGCGGACGGCTGCCCCCTTACCGTCGAGCGCCAGGATCCGGTTGGAGACCCGGTCGAGCAGGTAGCGGTCGTGCGTCACCAGGACGAGCGCGCCCGGGAACTCGAGGAGGCTCTCCTCGAGCACCTCGAGGGTCGGGATGTCGAGGTCGTTCGTAGGCTCGTCGAGGAGAAGCACGTCCGCCGGCTCGAGCATCAGGCGCGCGAGCATGGCGCGCGCCTGCTCCCCGCCCGAGAGGCGGCCGACCGGCGTGTCGAGCTGCTCCGAACGGAAGAGGAAGCGCTTGGCCCAGCCCGCGACATGGACGCCGCGCCCCTGCCACACGACGCCGTCGCCGAACGGCGCGAGCGTCCTCCGGAGCGAGACGGCCGGGTCGAGCCGCGAGCGGTGCTGGTCGAAGACCACGACCCGCAGGCCCGGCGCGTGCTCGACCGTCCCGGAGTCGGGAGGGTCGAGGCCGGCCAGGATGCGCAGGAGCGTCGTCTTGCCGCTGCCGTTCGCCCCGATCAGCCCCAGGCGCAGCCCCGGCGAGAGCACGAGATCGAGCCCCGCGACAATCGCGCGCCCGCCGAAGGCCTTCGACACCGCGTCGGCCACGACCAGGCGCTTCGTCTTGCGCTCGGTGGCCGCGAACTCGAGGCGCGACCGCCGCCTTGCCAGCGCGCGAGTCGAGATCGCTCAACTCCTCGCGCAGCCCCTGCGCCTCGTCGATCCTGGCCTGGGCCTTGCGCGTGCGAGCGCGCGCCTTGCGCGACAACCACTCGAGCTCGCCCCGCACCCGGTTGCGCAGCGACTCGCGGTAGGCCGCTTCGCCCTCGAGCAGCTCGTCCTTCTTCTCCAGGAAGCGGCTGTAGCGACCGCGCACGTCGAACACCCCTTCGGCGAAGGCGCGGTTCAGCTCCATCACGCGGCCGGCCACCGACTCCAGGAAGTAACGATCGTGGCTCACGGCCACGAAGGCCTCGGGCTCCTTCCCCAGCAGCTCCTCGAGCCACAGGATGCCCTCGAGGTCGAGGTGGTTCGTGGGCTCGTCGAGCAGCAGCAGCTCCGGCTGGCGCACCAGCTCGCGTGCGATCGCGAGGCGCTTCCTCCAGCCCCCCGAGAGGGTGCCGACCACCTGGGCGGGGTCGGTGAAGCCGGCCCGCCCGAGCGCGACCGAGACGCGACCCGGCCGTTCGCCTTCCTCGACCCCGTCCTTGCGCAGCGCCTCGGCCAGTACCCCGGCGACCGTCGCGGCCTCGGTGAAGACCGGGTCCTGCGGCACGTAGCCGACCCGCAGCCGCCGGCGCGTCACGACTCCGCCCGAGGACGGCGGCTCGAGGCCCGCGAGGATCCGCAGGAGCGTCGACTTGCCCGAGCCGTTCGGGCCGACGAGACCGACGTGGTCACCCTCGAAGACCCCGAACGAAAGCCCTTCGAAGAGCGGCGCCGCGCCGAACGCCTTCGCGAGCGCCTGGCAGGAGACCAGGATCTCAGCCACGCGCGGCCGCCCCACGCGTGGCCGTCCCACGCCCGGCCGCCCCCAGCGCGACCAGCGCGTCTTTCTTCGCCCGCGTCAGGCCCTTGATCCGGGCCTCCTCCCTGAGCGCCGCCCCCCAGGTGCGCGTGCGGCGCGACCAGACGAGGGTCACCGGCCGGCGGCCGCGGGTGTAGCGGGCCGCCCGCCCGAGCACGTGCTTCCGGAGCCGCGCGGCGAGGTCCTTGGCCGCCCCCGTGTAGAGCGAGCCGTCGCGGCAGCGCAGGATGTAGACGAACGGCAGGACTCCCCTCCTCAAAGCTCGAGCACGCGCATCGCGAGCATGCCCGCGGGTCCCGAGTACGCCCGCGATCGTCTCACGATCGCGCCTTCGCCGGCGGGGCGTGCGACACTCGTCCCGCGTGTACTCGGGCCAGATCTCGTGAACTCCGGCTACGTCTATCGCGAGCGGATCGGGAAAGAGGCGGCGGGGCGATCGCTCCTCGACTGGCTCGGTCGCGCGCTACCGGCACTCGAGCGCCGAAACCTGGCGCGCCCGGCTCGATGCCGGCGAGCTGAGCACTCGACGGCAAGGCCGCGAACGCGACCGCCGTCCTACGTGCGGGCCAGGCCCTCGCCTGGCATCGCCCTCCCTGGGAGGAGCCCACAGGTACCGCTCGCCTTCGCCGTCCTCTATGAAGATGCCGACCTCCTGGCGGTCGCCAAGCCGCGCGGGCTCCCCTCGCTCCCGAACGGTGGCTTCCTCGAGCACACGCTCCTCTTCCAGGTCCGCCGACGCCATCCGGAGGCCGTGCCCATGCACCGCCTCGGCCGCGGCACGTCGGGCATCGTCCTCTTCGCCCGCACCCCGGCCGCCCGGCGTGCGGTGGCCGCCGCTTGGCGCGACGGCCGCGTCGCCAAGGAGTACCGCGCGCTCATTGGCGGCGTGCCCGAGGAGGACGCCTTCTCGATCGAGACGCCCATCGGCCTCGTCCCCCATCCCCGTCTCGGCCAGGTCCACGCCGCGCACGCCGCGGGCCGGCCGGCCCTCTCCCACGTCCGCGTGCTCGACCGCCGCGGAGAACGGCGACGCTCGTCGCCGTGACGATCGCGACCGGCCGCCCCCACCAGATCCGCATCCACCTGGCCGCCGCCGGCCATCCTCTCGTCGGCGACCCCCTCTACGTCCGGGGCGGGCTCCCTGGCCCCGAGCCGGCCCTCCCCGGCGCCGGCGGCTACTGGCTCCACGCCTTCCGCCTCACGCTCGCCCATCCTGCGACGGAGGAGCCGCTCACGCTCGAGTGCGCGCCTCCCCCGCTGCTGCGCGGCTGAGCCCTCGCCGTGCACGAGCTTCCCTGGAGTCGGTCACGACCCCGCGACGCATTTCGCGCGAGGCGGGTAGGGACCCGTCAGATCGGGGCGAGGGCCTCCACCGCCCGGAGGAGGCTTCCCCGGGCACTCCGACGCCGGGTGGTATCCTTTCGGCGACATGCCCCGGCACCGCATGGCCTTGCTGGCTCTGGCGTGCGACGTCGTCCTCGGCGGCTTGCTCTTCGCGGGTCCCCTGTCAGGCGGGCGGGTCCTCTATTTCCGCGACATCTTCGTCACCTACTTCCCGGACTACGTCTACGTCGCGCGTTGGCTCGCGCACGGGATCTGGCCTCTGTGGCACGCCGATGCCGACGGCGGCGCGCCCTTCCTCGCCGCCTATCCCGTTGACCTGCTCCTCCTGGCCACGGGGGGTGCACGGTTCGCTCTCGCGCTCTCGCCCCCCCTGCACATCGCCCTGGCCATGTTCGGAGCGCGACGTCTGGCGCTGCGCCTGGGGACAGGCTTCTCGGGCGCGTGGCTGGCGGGGCTTGGCTACGGGTTGTCCGGCATCATGCTCTCCGGGGTCCTGTACCCCGTCTTCTTCGCGGCCGCCTGGATGCCGCTCGCGATCGAGCGTTTTCTCCGGCTCGTGGAGGCACCGAGCCACCGGCGGGCTCTCGTCCTGGCCGCCATCCTGGCCGTCCAGCTGAGCGCGCTCGGTGCGACGGCGGTCCTCGATACAGGGCTGCTCGCCGTGTTCCTGCTACCCCGACGGCCGAGCCGGCGCGCGTGGTCGGCGGTGGCACTCGCGCTGCTGGTCGGGGTGCTGCTGGCCGCGCCCGTCCTCGCCGGCGCCCGAGACCTGATGGAGGGCAGCGCTCGCGGGCAGGGCTTCGGCGCGGCCGCGATCCTGCAGCACGGAACCAACACGGCGATCCTTCTCGAAGCCTTGCTCCCCGGCTTCTTCGGCAACCCTCACACCTTCTCGGAGACCGGCTTCTGGGGACAGCCCTTCTACCCGGCTGCGGTCCCGTTCTTCACCAGCCTGTACCTGGGCCCCTGCCTCCTGCTGCTGGCCGCCTGCGCCGGCCTTCGGCAGCGGCGTCTCTGGCTCGTCGTCGCCGTCGGCGTCGTCCTCAGCCTGGGCGCCAACACGCCGGTGGGGCCCGTGCTCGCCCACGTCCTCCCCTTCCTTCGGCACCCCGTCAAACACGTCCTGCTGGCCACGCTCGGGATCGCCCTGCTGGCCGGACAAGGTCTTCACCGCGTCTCCAGCGGCCGGCGCCCGCGCCTCGCCGCCGCCGTCGCGCCCGGCGCTCTGCTCCTCGCGCTCGCGGCTTCCGCCTGGCTCCGCCCGAGCGTCGTATCCCGGGTCACCGCACGCCTGTTCCCGGAATCGACGGAACCCCTGGTACATCAGGTCGTCGCACACCAGTGGCCGGAGCGCTTCGCCGTGACGGGCTCGCTCGCGCTCGGAACCGGGCTCGTCGCCGCGGGCGCTCCCGGCCTGGCCCCGCTGGCCGTGGTGCTGGTCGGCCTCGACCTCCTGAACACCAACGCCCGCCTGAGCCCGAGCACCGACGCGTCCTTCTACGATCTGCGCCCGCCGGTCAAGGAACTGCTGGCTATCGCGGCGCGCGAGCACGCGCCCGCGCGCTGGTTCAGCTACGGGGTGACGGGCGGGGCGCCCCTGCACTGGGATCCGCGCGTGGCGGCGCGCAACTCGGATGTCTGGCTCCACTACGTGGACCGGCAGGCCCTGCTCCCCCGCACCCACGTGCTCGACGGTCTGCAGGGCGCCCTCGACGTCGATCGGATGGGCCTGGCTCCCGAGGGTTCGACGGCCACGGGAAAGGCGGCAAGCGTCGAGGGGTTCGCCGACGCGTTCGGGCGCATGCGGTTGGCGAACATCCGCTGGATCGTCTCCCTGTGGCCGCTGCCGCCGGAGCTGGCCCGGTGGCGCGGCCAGGCCGTCCTGCCCGAGATTCGTGAGCCGCTGCGTTTGTACGAGCTTCGAGGTTTCCTGCCGCGCGCGTTCTGGGTTCCGGACCGCGAAGGGCTCGAGGCGGTCGTTCATGGCCAGCCTGCACCGCCGGGCGCCCAGGTTCGCTACGAGAGCCCCGACCCGCACACCGTGATCGTGAGAGTGTTCTCGCCCCCGGGCCTCGTCGTCGTCCTCGACGGCTACCACCCGGGCTGGGCCGCCACGCTGGATGGGAGCCCGGTGCCCCTGCTCAAGGCGCCCAGTCGCTATCGTCTCGTGGAAACGCCCGGCGGCGACCGGACGCTTGAGTTTCGCTACCACCCTCGCGCCGTCACGGTCGGAATGCCCGTGCTGGCCCTCGGCGTCGTCGTCGCGGCGGCGTTGGTTTGGCGCTCGAGGCGGAAGCGGCCGGATCGGGCCTGAGAGTCCAGGGACGACGATCGCGAGCTCGGCTGCCGGCAGAGACGCCGGTTCTCCCGGTCTTTCCTGGTCTTCCCGCAAACGCCGCGTACGCGCGCACGCCACGCACAGTCCGCACTACCGCACGTCCCAGCCAGTTGATTCCGTTACGCCTTTCCGGTAGCCTTCCGGATTGTCCGCCTGGGCGGTTAGCTCAGCGGTAGAGCACTGGTCTTACACGCCGGGTGTCACAGGTTCGAATCCTGTACCGCCCACCAGGATAAGGACCGAGATCCCGGCGTCCCACCCGAGCGGGGTGGTAGTTCAGCTGGTTAGAACGCCGGCCTGTCACGTCGGAGGTCGCGGGTTCGAGTCCCGTCCACCCCGCCAACTTTCCCTTCAGGAATAAGGGTTTCCGGTCCGCCGCGTTTCTCGTCTTCCTCGCTGGGAGGCGGTGTGCTAGTGGGTGTGCCACTGAAGAGCACCTGAGCGATCAGGTCGACCGTCTGAGCCCGGAAAAGCGGCGAGAGGTGTTGGTACCGCTCCAGCTCGCGTGAGCGGTGGCCGGTGATCTTGCGGACGATGTCGCCGGGGATGCCCTGCATCAGCAGCACGGACGGTCCCGTGTGCCGGACGTCATGGAGACGCATGTCCTCTGGCGGCTGCGGGGCCTTCGCAGCATTGGCCTCCGCGAGCGATGGGCACCGATGCTGCGAGTTGGTCAGCAGCCGCTAGCAGCTTTCACGATGCCTATGCTCCAATCCGGACCGGAGCAGAGAGACAGCTCGGCGGTACCCGAAAGGCCAAGGAGGCAGGCGCATGCGGCTGAGTGATGTGAGTCGAGTCGGCGCTGCATTGGTTTTCCGAGCCGGCTGGGCACCGGTGCTGGTGTTCCTGCTCCACGTCTTCATCTCACGCGTCGTAAACGGCTACATCCTCTATCCACCCCTGGACATCCCGATGCACTTCTTCGGGGGAGTGGCGATGGCGTACTTCTTGGCCAAGTGCTTCACCGCGCTTCCGGAAGACACCATCGCCCGCTCGCTTCGGCCGATCGCCGAGACTGTTTTCGTCGTGAGCCTGACCACCACATCCTCGGTGATCTGGGAGTTCGCCGAGTTCACGTCAGACACCGTGTTCGGCACGCACGCGCAGCTCGGTCCGGACGACACGCTGCTCGACATGGCCCTCGGCATCGCAGGTGCTCTGGTGTACGTCGCCATGACGTGGAGACTTGGCGCGCTCGGGGCCGTGCAGCGCGTCCGGCTAGGCACCGAGGGCGACTAGGGAATCGGCCATGGCGACCGAGGTCCGCAGAGTCGTCGCGCTCGGCGCGAGCAACCTGACTCGAGGGTTCCAGACCGTCGTGTCCGCCGCTCGGAATGCGTGGGGACACGACGTCGAGGTGCTGGCGGCGCTGGGTCACGGCCGGTCATATGGGGCCGCGAGTAGCCTTCTCTTTCGGCGCCTTCCGGGCATCCTCGAGTCGGGGCTGTGGCGGGAGTTGGGCTCGCTCCCTCCGCTTCCGACGCGGGCGCTCGTGACCGATGTGGGGAACGACATCCTGTACGGCTTCTCGGCCGAACGGATCCTGGCGTGGGTCGACGAGACAGTCACACGTCTCCAACGGGCGACCCGCGACATCATCCTCACGGACCTCCCGCTTGCCAGCATCCGCCGGTTGCTCCGCGCGCGCTTTCTCCTGTTCCGGTCGGTCTTGGTTCCATCCTGCCGATCGCCACACGACTGAAGCCCAGACCAGGGCTCTCTTCGGAGCCGCCAACGAGCCCAAGGAGCTGTGGCTGGTGCCCGGCGCCTCCCACAACGACCTGCTCCGACACGACAGGCGCGCGTACTCCAACCACGTCCTGTCGTTCTTGCGGCGGCACCTTGCTCGACGCGCGAGGGGCTCCTGACAAGGGACCCGAGACATGGCGGCAGTTCCACGCCTTTGGAGGTGATGAATGCAGAGAACCGTGCTACTCGGCCGGACGAGGTCGCGGAGCGTGGTCACGGATAGATCGAGCCGCGACGCGATCCTTGGACGGGGGAGATAATCGGATGCCGGCTTGCTGCTAATCTGCAGCCTCACCTTCCTCATCCATCTGATCGGAACCTTGGCCTACTCCGTCCGCATCGCGGGCAGTCGCACGGGACGAGTTGCCCTATCGCTGTCGCTCTTCAACATCCTCATCCTGCTGTCCAGGACGTCAAACTCCTTCCAGGCTCCATTACTTGCCAAGCGAGTTGAGCAGCACCTGGGCCTGGGCTCAGCTATCGGGGCTACTGCGGACTTCAGGTGGCTCCTTCTGTCGGCGACGCTCGCGACCTTGGCCGGCGCATTCCTGATCCCGACGCTCCAGAGGCTGTCCGCACGCTACGTGGAGGCGTTTGACCGGCATCGGTCGGTGTGGGCGCTCACCTCTCGCGCTATTTCGCCAGCGACGCTCGCTCACCTACGCGAGTCGCTGGTGTTGCCGCGGTGGCAGAACGTTGTTGCGGTGCACCGCGGGGCCCATATCCCGTGGGGCGTGGTCGTCGTCAACACGGTGGCGATGGCCATCTGGACCGTTGGGGTATTCGCGGCCCTGTACGCCGGGTACCTTCGTCCTGAGCTGAGGCTCACCTCCAGCCAGTTGTCCTCGGTAGTCAACGGTGTGGCGACGATCCTGATGTTCGGGTTCGTGGACCCGTACCTGTCCGTCCTCACGGACGACGTGGCTGGCGGGAGACTGGACGAGCCCTACTACCGACGCTCAATCGTCTGGCTGACGGGGAGCAGACTAGCGGGAACGATGCTCGCTCAGGTGCTCCTGGTCCCGGCAGCAGTCTGGATCACTTTCGTGGCCAAATGGATCTGAGCGACGCGCTCGAACGCACTGCGGAAGGGCGGGCGGCCCGTCAGGCAGAGGAGGGGCGACGACTCGCGTGGTGTCGGTTGGGGCAGTTCTCCATCGATGTCGGCATGCGGTGCCATGCGGCCACAGAGAGACGCAGGCATCATCGTGTCGAAGCACCTTGACGCGTGCGGTGGGGCCGCGCGCCTGCGGGCCGTTTCTTCTATTCGCGAATCCGGCATCATGACGACGACCGGATTGGCCGAAAGCGGGAGTGGTCCGTTCATCCTCGAGGAAGCTCGCCCGAACAAGTCGCGCCTCGAGCGAACGGTCGCCGGCCTCACGAGAGTCCGGGCGTTCGATGGGACCACTGGCTGGGTCCTCGAAGCGGGCGAGGAGATTCCCCGCCCCATCGACGCCGATGAACGGCGGCAAATGGCGGAGAACGAGTTGACTTCGACCTGCTGGACTTTGAGGCCCGCGGCATCACGATCGCGCTCGCCGGCATGGAGAAGCTTGGCGCTGGTCGGGCCTACAAGCTGAAGGTCACCTCGAGGCACGGCGCCGTGCACTTTTCGTACGTGGACGACAGCTCCTTCCTGGAGGTGCGTCGCGACTACGTGAACCCAGATGGCTCGACGACCAAGCAGGTATTCGGTGGACGCAAGACGGTGGACGGTGTCGTGCGGCCCATGACCTACGAGACCGGGCAAGACGGAGATCCTCGGCGACTCCTCGTGCAGGCTCAGAAGGTGGAGATCAATCCGGTGATCCCCGATTCTCGGTTCCGCGTTCCCGTTCTTCCGTGAGCGAAGGGGTTACCGCGCACGCCGGGACGACCAGCTGATGCCGTTCACCCTGGCGCATCCGGCCGCAGTGTTGCCCCTTCGCAATCGGCTCGGGCGCCCTGGCAGCGGATCCGCCCTTGCGGTGGGAGCGCTCGTTCCAGACCTGCCGTATTTCGTACCGCTGGGTGTGTCGGGCTCGCAGAGCCGCAGCTGGGCAGGGCTCGGTGGTTCTGTCTCCCCGCGGGTGTACTGGCGTGGGTCACGTATCGGGTCCTCCTGCGGCCGTTCGCCGTTGCGCTGGCGCCAGTTGGGATCGCTCAGCGGGCAGGCCCCGGGCGGGCCTTCAGCTGGTCCCCAGCGACCTGGCTCGCGGCCACGGTGTCGGCGGTTGTTGGCGCGACCACGCACGTGCTGTGGGATGCCTTGACTCATGGCTCCGGTGCTGCAGTCCAGGCCATCCCTGCTCTTCGGCTCCTGGTACACGTGAGCGACGGCTACGAGGCTGCGGTGTTTTCGTTGCTGCAGCACGCCAGCAGTCTGGCGGGTCTGGGTCTGTTGGCGCTGTGGGGCGTTCACTGGTACAGGAACGCCAGACCGAGGCAGTCCCTTGACACTCCGGTGCTATCCACGTGGCCGAAGGGAATCATCCTGATGACGTTGGGCCTGGCGCCCGTGGCGGTTGGGCTCTCGGTCGTGTGGCCTCTCCTGGGGCCGCGCAACGGTCTTCCGATGCTGCGGCAGGTGGCCGGGCGTGCTGTTTTCTCTGCGGGTGCGGCGTTCCTACCGATGCTACTTACGGCCGTGCTGGTATGGCGGGGACGGCAGCAGTCTCGGCGCGGAGAGCGAGGAGCTTGCCCGGAAGGCGAGTGAGCAGCTGAAGCCTCACGGCGGCACGCGACCACATGGGGTCGGCGACGAAATCCGGGACGAGCCCGCACTGCGGGATGCTGTAGAATCCCGCAGCTTGTTGCTGCTGAGGGCGGGTCTCTGATGCGCCAGCGCTACTGGGGATCATGGGTGACGTTGCGCTTCCTTCAGCGCGGCGCGCTGCTGCTGTTGGTGCTCCTGGCGGGAGGAGTGCATCTCGGCCGACGGGAGGCCAGCCAGGACGGCGCCGCGTTCGTACGCGAGACGGTGCAGCGGTGGTGCGCGACCCACGGTACGCGAGATGACCTGCAGGCCGTCGAGATCGACGTGCACTTCCGGGCGGAGCCGCCGCTGTTCGCGCAGGGCGAGGGCGTCGTGGTGGCTCCGATCGCGCTCGAGCTGACGGGCGCACAGCGGGTTCTGGACGTGGCGAGCCAGCCCCTGATCGTCAGGCGGTTGAACGCGGGGGGAATCACCGCACTGGCCTGGAACTACACCGGGCGCGTGCACCGCGACATGCGCTTCACCGGCGTCGCGCTCGTCGAACGCAGGCCATACCCGACGCCGGCCCGGCTCGAGAATCCGACATTCGACGGATTGCCCGTCGAGTTGCGCCCCGACGCGCTGGCGCGGGCAGCCGCGCTCGAGGAACACGATCTGCACAAGTGCGCGCAGTTCGCCGACTGGGTGCGCAACGCCGCGGGCTCACCGCCCTATCCGGACCAGGTCCTCCGCCTCGTGCGGGCGGCGTCGGCGCGAGTCGGTGGCCGCGAGAAAGAGCCTGAAGATGTCTGCGCCGCGCTCCGCGAGGGCCGGTTCAGGCCGCACTGGGCCCAGGTGGCAGTGGTGATGGGAGCCCGTGAGCTCGGGATTCCGGCGTTCGGCTTTGCCGAGGCGTCGGGCCGACGGTATCTCGTGGGCACATACACCGACCAAGAGGGATGGATCCTCGCCGACGTCGAACGGCCGAACCAGGGCTGGACTTCCGGGGGGCCGCCGCTCGTCACGATCGCTCCGCTCCTGGGGGCGTTCTCGGCGAGCCAGCACGGCTTCTGGTACCCCCAGGCTGCGGCATACGCGAACCAGGGTTGGGGCGGCGTCACGGCGCTGTCGATGACCCAATGGCGCGGCGCCTCCGCGCCCGGCAAGGAGCCGGCCGACACGACCGAGGCCCGCAGTCTGCGCCTCTCGGAGGTCTGCCGATGACCTCCCCCCGCTCACGCCGTGGACGGCGCGGCTGCTGCGTCGCGCCACGAAGGCCGACGCCTTCTATGGCGCGTGCATCGTCGGCCTGGCCGTTCTCTCGGTCTGGTCGGGCAGAGTGGCCGCTCATCACCCCTCCCCCGAAGGCGCGTCCAGCGCCTCCCGGCTGCTAGACGAGCTGGAGCTGCCGAGCACGCTCCCGAATGCCGCGTTGATGCGCGACGACGGGGCCTCGACGCGCCTCCACGAGCTCACCCGAGAGCCGCGGACGATCGTCACCTTCTATGCTCCCTGGTGCGCGCCCTGCCAGGAGGAGTTGCCCGTTCTCGTCAGGGGGACGTCGCAGCACCCTGCCCGCCTCGCGGTGCTGGTGGGGGCCGACGAGGAGCCCCGGGAAGTGAGGCGCAAGCTCGACAACCTCGGGCTGAAGGATCTCCGCTACTACGTCGACAAGGACGGGCAGGTCCAGGCCGGAGGGCGGGTCACCGCTCTTCCATCGACCTTCCTGCTCGGCCGGGCAGGACGTGTCTTGGAGAGGGTTGTCGGCAACTCCGAGTTTCGTCTCCAGATGCTGATGTACAAGGCCAACGAGGGCGTCATGCCCTTCGCCCATGAAGACTGAAGCGCTCGACGTCGCCGCCGCACCCGCCGTCCGCCTGGACGACTTGCGGATGGTGTTCGCTGGCGGCGTGAAGGCCCCGGTGGAAGCGTTGCAGGGCTTGACGATCGAGATCCCACAGGGTGCCGTCGTCGGGCTCCTGGGTCCCAATGGTTCCGGCAAGACAACCGCCATCTCATGCCTGCTCGGGCTACTGCGGCCCCAGGGAGGCTCTGTCTTCCTCTGGGGTGAGCGTGTCGTCCTCGACCTGCCGCCCGCCGCGGACAAGCGCATCG
Organism: uncultured Acidobacteriota bacterium; assembly: GCA_963732935.1. GTDB lineage: Bacteria > Acidobacteriota > Vicinamibacteria > Fen-336 > Fen-336 > DATBSL01. Next base: position 441,744 of record CAVTBK010000002.1, read on the forward strand.
GCGTGCTCCTCGAGGACACCCGCCTTCCGCCCTTCCTTTCGGTGGGCGGCGCCCTGACCGTCGTGTGCCGTATCCGCGGATTCGAGGGCAAGGCGGTCGGGGTCGAGCTCGATCGCGTTGCGACGACCGCGGGCGTCGAACCACTGCTCGAGCGACGTGTCGCCGTCCTCTCCAAAGGCCAGGCACGGCGGGTGGGCCTGGCCGCGGCCCTGGTCGGTGATCCGCCGCTGCTGATCCTCGACGAACCCTCGGCGGGCCTCGACGTGGGTGCGCGCGAGGACTTCAACGCGCTCGTGCGAGGGCTGCGTGGAGGGGCCCGCACGGTCCTGATCGCCTCGCATCTGCTGAGCGACATCGAGAGCACGTGTACGCACATCGCCATCATTCAAGCGGGCCGGATCGTCGTCTTCCAGACGGCGGCGGACCTCCTGCGAGAAGCCCGCGAGCGGTGCTCCGAGAAGGACATTCACGTCGAGGGCACCCGGAGCGCCGAGCTGGAAGACCTGGGCGTGCGTTTCGAGGCCTCGAAGTACCCGGACTCGTGCGGCTCGTCGTCGAGGAGCCGGAGCACGAGCTGATCGGTCGCCTCGCCGCGCAGCGGATCGTCCCGGCGCGCATCGAGCCGCGCGTCAATCTCGTGTCGGTCTACCTCGAGCTGACGCGCGGCGGCGCGGAGTAGGGGGGAGCGGAGTGCGGCAGTATCGGTCGCTCGTGAGGCTCTTCTGGCAGCAGCTCATTCGTCGCAAGTCCCCGTGGATCGTCGTGGCGCTGGCCGGCGTCGTCCTGCTCATGAATTTCGTGATTGCCTCGCAGCTGAAGGGCATGCTCGAGGAGGGCATCCGCTACGACATCGCCACCCGGCGCGCGGCCGCCGCGTTGGACTCATTCGCGGGCCAAATCCGCCAATGGTCCGTCGTCCTCGTCCTCATCGTGGGCGCGCTCGTGGCGCCGCCTTCGCGCAAGGACGGCACGACCCAGTTCGTGCTCACCTTGTCCGTAAGTCGGCGTCGGCTCGCCCTGGCGCAGTTCGGGGCGCTCGGCCTCTTCATCATCGTCGGCACGCTCGTCGTCCACGCGGGCTTCATCGTCGCGGCGTATCGCCTGGGCGTGCTCCACGTCGGGGAGGCGGCCATCTCGTGGCTGTTCCTGCTCGTCCCGCTGCTCGTGTGGGCCACGGCCAGCTTCTCTCTTTCCTTGACGCGCCCGGCGCTGCTCGTCTACGCGATCCTGCTGGGCATCCCTCACCTGCTTCTGCCGCTGCTCTCTGCCGTCATCGGCAGCTGGAGCACGAAGGTGCCCGAGATTGTCCGACTGCTCGCCTCGCGCATCGTCGACAACTGGGGCTTGCTCTTCCCCGAAGTGGCGACGCTCATCGCCTGGCCAAGGGCGACCCTGCCGACACCGGTGCGGCCGCCCTCGCCCGCGTGGTCGTGGGAGGCGCTGCACGTCCTCGCTGCCATTGCTTTCTGGGTCGTGATCGGCTTCTGGACGTACCGCCGCCACGACTTCGGTTCGCGGACTCCAACGAAGTAGGGGCGCAGCCGACCGCGGTTGGCGTCCGTGGGTATCGGCGGCTACAGCGCCGACAGCTCCCGCCTTGTCGTGGCTCGGCCCAGCGCTGCGAGAGAACCCCGCTCGGGGCCGCCGAGCGGGAGGGGTGCACTCTCCGATGCGTTGGGTGGATCAAGACCTGGCCGATGTGGGGACCACCCGCGGTGTCCGGGTCAGCCCCGCCGCGCCGCCTCGATGGTGGCGATGTCGATCTTCTTCATCGGCATCATCGCCTCGAAGGCACGCTTCGCCTCACCACCGCCGGCCGCAAGCGCGTCCGTGAGCGCGCGCGGGGTGATCTGCCAGGAGAGGCCCCAGCGGTCCTTGCACCAGCCGCATTGGCTTTCCTCGCCGCCGTTGCCGACGATCGCGTTCCAGTAACGGTCCGTCTCCTCCTGGTCTTCCGTCGCGATCTGGAAGGAAAAGGCCTCGCTGTGTCTGAACTGCGGGCCGCCGTTGAGACCGAGGCAGGGAATGCCCAGAACGGTGAACGCCACCGTCAGCACGTCGCCCCTCTTGCCGCCCGGGTAGTCGCTGGGCGCCTTGTGAACGGCGGTCACCTGGCTGTCCGGAAAGGTGGCGGCGTAGAAGCGCGCCGCCTCATGCGCGTCCTTGTCGAACCAGAGGCAGATCGTGTTCTTTGGCTTCATCTTCCTGTGCTCCTTGTGCTCGGTCAGGGCGACACAGCTCCCGGGCATCCTGGCCTGGCCGCGAACATGACGTTGTCGGCGATGAGAATCTGGCTTCTATCGTCGCAAGTTCTCGCTCGTCGTGCAGCCGTCGCCGAACGCGCGGGTTGAGCGGTGGCGCTGCGCTGACAGGGGACACGAGGGACCGCTCGCGGCCGGTGAACGCTCCGCTCCATTGCTGCACGTCGCGATTCCAGGGATAATGAACAAGGTTCCCTCACCAAAGGATCGTGGAAGTGCTCAGGCTTCCCAAGCTTCTTGTGCCGACGGTGGTGCTGCTCCCGGTGCTGGTCGGCTGCGCGGACGGGTCGAAACAGGCGTCGAGTGGCAGCGGGGCGATCGAGCGACCGAAGGATGCGGAGGCCGTGCCGGTAGTGGTCGCCAAGGTCGAGCGGAGCTCGATTCCCGTCGAGCTGCGTGCCATCGGCACGGGCCAGGCCTTCAAGACCGTCTCGGTGGAGTCGCAGGTCGCGGGCATCGTCCTGGAGGTGCACTACCGGCAGGGACAGCTCGTGCGCAAGGGCGACCTGCTGGTCACGCTCGACAAGCGTCCGCTCGAGGCCGCCCTCGCCCAGGCCGAAGCGGCGCTGGCGAGGGACAAGGCGCAAGCCCAGCTCGCTCGCCTGCAGCTCGAGCGCAACGACGACCTCGCGCAGCAGGGGCTCATCTCCAGGGACCAGCACGACCAGTCCCTGGCGACGTCGAACGCCGCCGAAGCGACCGTGCGCTCCGACCAGGCCGCCATCCAGGCCGCCCGCATCGACCTGTCCTACTGCTCCGTCTACGCGCCCATCCAGGGGATCACCGGCGCCCAGCTCGTCTATCCGGGGGCCACCGTCAAGGCCAACGACGCTCCCGTCCTGGTGGTGATCAACCAGGTGGCGCCGATCTACGTCGCGTTTTCCGTCCCCCAGCAGTACCTGGAGCAGATCCGGACGTTCATGGCGCGCTCCCATCTTTCCGTCCAGGCCGTCCCGCCGGGCGGCGGCGCGCCCGAAGACGGCGTCTTGACGTTCGTCGACAACACCGTCGATCCCACGACCGGCACCGTCAAGCTGATGGCGTCGTTCAGGAACGCCGATCAGCGTCTCTGGCCGGGCCAGTTCTCCGACGTCCTGCTGCGCCTCAACGAGGAGTCGAACGTCCTGGTGATCCCGCCCCAGGCCGTGCAAGCGGGGCAGCAGGGCGACTACGTCTTCGTCGTCGAGCCGGACATGACCGTCGCCGCGCGCCCGGTGAGCGTGGGACAGACCGTCCAGGACAAGGCCCAGATCCTGAAGGGGCTGTCGGTCGGCGAGACCGTGGTCACCGACGGACAGGTGCGCCTGGCTCCGGGCACCCGGGTCTACGTCGCCAAGTCACTCTGACGGCGCCGCATGAATCTCTCCGAGATCTTCATCCGCCGGCCGGTCATGACCAGCCTCGTGATGCTGGCGATCCTGCTCTTTGGCGTTCTCGGCTACCGCGCCCTGGCCGTCAGCGACCTGCCCAACGTCGATTTTCCCACTATCCAGGTCTCCGCCGGCCTGCCGGGCGCCAGCCCGGACACGATGGCGTCGTCGGTGGCCTCCCCGCTCGAGAAGCAGTTCACGACCATCGCCGGCCTGGACTCGATGACCTCGACCAGCTCGCTCGGGAACACGCAGATCACCCTCCAGTTCGACCTGGACCGCAGCATCGATTCCGCCGCCCTCGACGTCCAGACCGCCATCTCCGCAGCCGCCCGCCAGCTGCCGCCCAACATGCCTTCGCCCCCGACCTTCCGGAAGGTGAACCCGGCCGACTCGCCCATCTTCGGTCTCGCCGTGACCTCGCCCACGCTGCCGCTCTATGAGGTCGACAAGTACGCCGAGGACCTGATCGCGACGCAGATGTCGGAGGTGCCGGGCGTCGCGCAGGTCACGGTCGGCGGCGCCGCGAGATACGCCGTGCGCGTGGAGATGGACCCCGCGGCGCTCGCCAGCCGGCAGATCGGCATCGACGAGGTCGAGCAGGCGATCCAGGGCGCGAACGTCAACCTGCCGATGGGCACCCTGTTCGGGGCGCACAAGGCCTACAACGTCCAGTCCAACGGCCAGCTCTCCGACGCCAGCGTCTACCGTCCGTTGATCGTCGCCTACCGGAACGGGGCGCCGGTGCGCCTCGACCAGATCGCATCGGTCCGCGACGGGGTCCAGGACCGGTACGTCGCCAACTGGGTCAACGGCGTCCCGGGCATCATGCTTTCCGTCCAGCGGCAGCCCGGCACCAACACCATCGACATCGTCAACCGCATCCGCAGGCTGATCCCGGGCTTCTACTCGATGGTGCCGCCGTCCATCAACCTGTCGGTCGAGTACGACCGCTCCGTGCCGATCCGCCGCTCGGTCGACGACGTCCAGTTCACGCTGCTGCTCGCGGTCGTCCTGGTCATCCTGGTCATCTTCCTGTTCCTGCGCAACGTGTCCGCGACCATCATGCCCAGCCTCGCGCTGCCCATGGCGATCATGGGCACCTTCGCGGTGATGTACCTGCTCGGGTACACGATCGACACGCTCTCGCTGCTGGCGCTGACCCTCTCGGTCGGCTTCGTCGTCGACGACGCCATCGTCATGCTCGAGAACATCGTGCGCCACATGGAGTCGGGAAAGAGCGCGCTCGACGCCGCGCTCGACGGCTCCAGGGAGGTCAGCTTCACCATCCTGGCGATGACGCTGTCGCTCGCCGTGGTGTTCCTGCCGGTCTTCTTCATGCCCGGTGTGTTCGGGCGCCTGCTCCACGAGTTCTCGGTCGTGATCGTGTCCGCCGTCCTGGTGTCGGGCCTGGTGTCCCTCACCCTCACGCCGATGCTGAGCAAGCGCTACCTGCATCCGGAGCACGACCGGCCGCACGGCCGGACGTATCACGCGCTCGGCCGCCTGCTCGACGCCGCGCTCCGCTGGTACGGGGTGACCCTGCGCTGGGCGCTCCGGCACCGCGTCGCGGTGATGGCGTTCGGCCTGCTGGTGCTGGCGGGCACCGCCTGGGAGTTCTGGACGATCCCAAAGGGCTTCCTGCCCGAGGAGGACCTGTCGCAGATCTCGGTCTCGACCCAGGCCAACCAGGGCATCTCGTTCGACTCGATGAAGGCGCACCAGGAGGCCGTCAACCGCGTCCTGCTGGCCGATCCGAACGTGGTGCAGTTCTTCTCGGGCGTGAGCGCCTCGAACAGCAGCGGCCTGAACAACGGCCGCGCGTTTCTGCACTTGAAGGATCCGTCCGAGCGCCCCTGGACCGCCAACGCGACCTACGATCGCCTGGTTGCCCGGTACGGCGGGCATGGCGCCATCTTCGATTGGGCTCTCCGGTTCATTCGGCCCCTCTTCGAACGTCACATGACCATCGACGACGTGATGCACGAGCTGCAGCCGAAGCTGAACCGGATCCCGGGCGTGCGGGTGTTCCTGCAGAATCCGCCGGCCATCCGCATCGGCGGCCGGGGCAGCAAGAGCCTCTACCAGTTCACGCTGTCGAGCCCGGACATCGCTCAGCTCTACAAGTCCTCGGAGGCGCTGGAGGCGAGGATGGGCGCGTCGCCCGTCCTGGCCGACGTGACCAGCGATCTCCAACTCGACAACCCGCAGGCCAACGTCGTGGTCGACCGGGACAAGGCCTCGGCGCTGGGCGTCACGCCACGGCAGGTCGAGGACGCCTTGTACAGCGCCTACGGCCAGCGCCTGGTCTCGCCGATCTACACCTCGAACGACGAGTACTGGGTGGTGCTCCAGGTGCAGGACCGCTTCCAGCGCGATCCCGGCATGCTCTCGGAGCTGTACGTTCGATCGTCTTCTGGCCGGCTCGTGCCGCTCGGCGCCGTCTCGCGATTCACGACCGGGGTGGGCCCTCTCACGCTGAACCATACCGGCCAGCTACCGTCGGTGACCATCTCCTTCAACCTCGCGCCCGGCGTGGCGCTCGGTCAGGCGGTGAGCGAGGTGCAGGGACTGGCGGCGTCGATGCTGCCCATCTCCATCAACACGGCTTTCCAGGGCACCGCCCAGGCCTTCCAGCAGTCGCTCACCGGCCTCGGCATCCTGCTCGTCATGACGGTCCTGGTCATCTACATCGTCCTGGGCATCCTCTACGAGAGCTACTTCCACCCCATCACCATCCTCACCGGGCTGCCGGCGGCCGCGTTCGGGGGCCTGTTCACGCTCTCGATGTTCCACCAGCAGCTCGACATCTACGGCTTCGTCGGGCTGATCATGCTCATCGGCATCGTGAAGAAGAACGCCATCATGATGATCGACTTCGCCCTGGACTTCGAGCGGAGCGGGAACCACACCGCCGCCGAGTCGGCCTACCAGGGCTGCATGATCCGGTTCCGCCCGATCATGATGACCAGCGCCTGCACGATCATCGGCACCCTGCCGATCGCGATCGGCTTCGGGGCCGACGCCGCCGCCCGGCGCTCGCTCGGCCTGTGCGTCGTCGGCGGTCTCGTCTTCGCGCAGGTCGTTACTCTGTACCTCACGCCGGTGTTCTACACCTACATGGACGCGTTCCTGCACTGGCGTCGTACCCCCGCGAGCCAGGCGGCCCTCGAAGCGTAGCCCGCCACTCGTGAGACCCCGGCCAGATCCTCTGCGGCGCGGGTGATTGCCAACTGGAGCGGGGCCGTAGCGGCGCTTCAGAACGACCGCCTGGTCGAGCCGCCTCAGTGCGCGAAGCCGAGGGTGGAGACCCCCTGCAGCATCAGTCCGATGTTGTCGATCTTGACGATCTTGCCGCCTTCGACCTTGAAGAGCTCCGAGACGTACATGGCCGAATCGTTCGCGAGGGTCGGGAAGTGGAGCAAGGTCACGCCCAGGACGATTCCCCGCTCGGGGTCAATCACCGGGAAGCGCTGGTCCGTGGCGGGGCCCCATGGAGGATTGCCTTCCAGCGCACTGGCACAGGTCCGGGGCGGGCCCGCCTCCACCGTGCTGGTGGTGTTCGTGACCTGCCGGCCGCTGTGGAAGCGGTTGCAGCGGTCGTCGAAGTCGGTCGGGACGGCCACGTGGCTGGAGAGGCTGTTGAAGTAGCGGCGGGCCAGAGCCTCCAGCGCCGTGCGGCTCATGCGCCGCTCGGGGGGCAGGACCGCGCTCAACTGCGGGTCGAGGTTCCACACATAGGCACCGGCCACTGCCGGTGACGTGTCGGAGCTCAGCTCGACGTCCGTGATGCGGTCGGCACCCACGACCTTGAGACGCGTCGAGATATAGCCGGGTCGGCCGGCCGCCGTCTCCACGCCCGCCCGCGAGACGACGTTAGCGGTGACCGGGTCCGCGAAGGTCATGACCGACCGCACCGTCTTCACGTCCTTCCAGGCCGTCTGGGCGAGAGGCACGACCTGGGTGTTCTCGCGAACCTCCGCATCCGGAACCAGGGGGACGAACTCCGCCTTCCCCGCGAGCATGGCGGCGAGGAAGCGGTCCATGACCCGGACCAAGCACTCCTCGCCGCACGGGGATGTCTGGGCCTGAGACGGCTGTGCGCCCGCAGCGGCGGGCGCGGCGATGCCGACGCCCAGAACGAGGAGCGCGACGACGGGCGTGACGGTCAATGCCCTCTCCAGCTTCAAGGGAGGCCTCCAATCGGACTCGAGGGGTCGGCCAGGCGGACTCGAGTCCGCATTCTACGGGATGGCGGTCGAAGATCACCGGTCTGTTCTGAAGGGCGCGGCCGCCCTCGAGCTCGCGCTGGACGACGCCCGGACGGTGCAACAGCTCCTCGCCGAGCGAGAATCGCGGCAGCGGCTGCCCGACGCCCGCTACGAGCGCTGCCCGTCGTGCGGACGGAGAGGCGACTGGTGCGCTGACTGCGAGTCGAGACGTCTGAGGCCGCAAGTCGCCGCGCTGGTCTCCGCGATCGTGCCCGGCCTCGGACAGATCGTGAACGGCGCGTTTCTGAGGGGCACGCTATTCCTCGCGATCGCTGGCGTGCTCGGCCTCGTCCTGATCCAGCCAGTCCGTGAGCTCGTTCGCAGAGCGACCGAGATGCCGGTGTTCGCGGTCGCGGAGGTCGCGCTCCTCCTGGTCGCCGTCTGGGCCGGCGCGGTGTGGGACGCGTGGGCGGGCGCCGACACCCGCCGCTGGCGCTGGGGCATCCGCGCGGCCTGAGACCGGTACGAGCGCAAAGGCCGCGGCGTTCATGTGATGGCTCTGCCGCCGTGCGTCACGCGGACGAGCTTCCTCACCGTTGCGACGCGCAACAGGACGACGACTCGGTCCGGGTTGAGCTATCGTCTGCCAGGGCGACGGGTAGGCACGAATCGCGACGGCGTCACGCCGTAGACGGCGCGCATCCAGCGGGTGAGATGGGCCTGGTCGGCGAAGCCCGTGTTCGCGGCGACGTCGGCGGGAGGGTCGCCCGCCGCGAGACGTCCTTTCGCCTCCGCGAGTCTCGCCAGCCGCGCGTACTCCGCAGGGGTGAGGCCCACGGTGCGGCGGAACAGGCGCTGGAAGTGCCCCCGAGACAGTCCCATCCGGGCGGCCAGGCCGGCGAGGTCGGGCCGCCCCGGTGCCCGGAGCGCTGCGCACAGGACGGCGACGCGGGCGTCGCGGTCTTCCGGCCTCGCGATCCCTGCCACCCGCGACCCGCAGGCGTCGTGGAACCGGCGCAACGCCGCCCGCGCCGCGGTACGCAGCTTCGCGACGTCGCCCGAGGCAGCCGCTGCGGATAGCCGCCGCGCCAGGACGGGCGCGCGCAGGACGTAGCGATCGATGGCCGGGGCCACCTCGGGCGGGAGCGACAGCAGCTCAGCCACCAGCGGGGTCGGCAGGTAGGCCATGGTCATGTGGAGGCCGGCCGGGTCGACTCCGGCGGTGTGGACGGCCAGCGCCGGCAGGAGCACCAAGTCGCCGGGGCAGGCGAGGCAACGCGTGCCGGCACAGGTGAAGTGACAGGCGCCTGCCTCGATAGCCGCGAGCCCCCACTGTTCGTGCCAGTGGGGACTGAAGCGGGTGGCTCGGTGAGGGCCCGAGAGGATGTCCACCTCGGGCAGCGCCTTGGCCGGGACGAGCGAGGGACGGGCGCCTTTCAGCGCAGAAGCGCGAGAGATCCGGTCAGCGAGCGCACCCATGTTTCCGGCCCGGCCAGCGCCACGCCGCGTAGGGGCTCCTCGCCCAGGTCGCGGCGCTTCACCAGCTCCACGTAGGCCGCGTAATGATGCACCGTCTCGGCCAGCGACGGAAAGAGCACGAGCGCGCCGCCGTCCGGGGCCGGGTACGCCCGCGCCACCAGCTCACGCAACCGCTCTGGCGACGCCTGCAGGATCGGGATGGCGACTCGGGAGCACCCCGCGGTCTGGCGACCGCGGACGTCGACCAGGGGCTCGCCGCCAAGGCCGTCGACGGCGGCAGCCGCCCCGGCGCTGAGCACGGCGGCGACGTTGGCGGAGCGGCCGGCAGGCAGCCCCGCTTCGACGACCACAGCCACGCGCGTCGTCGCGGCGCCGCTCACCGGTCACCCCGCGCGACCCGGGCCACCGTGAATGCCACCGTGCACACCGACGCCTCGCCGACGCGCGTCGGCCGAAGCGCCGAAAGCTCGTCTCGCGGCGCGTCGAGGATCTCCAGCTCGGCCCGCGCCGCATGGCAGGGCCCGAAGACGTGTCCCTCCGCCGCCATCGGCACCAGCCGGGCCGAGCTCACATCCCCGGACCAGGCGTCGAGGCCGTGCAGCCCGCCCTCCAGGAAGCCGAGGCGCGAGCCGGGTCGTCCGTCCAAGGTGAGGAGGGCCTGTGCCAGCCGCCGGTCCTTCACGGCCAGCGAGGCGCCGAGCCGCGTCCCCGCTGCGGGCATCGCCGCGGCCGGGTGCGCCAACGGATAGCTCCGCGTCAGCCAGACGCTGCCCAGCTTCTTGGGCAGCCCCTGCAGCCAGCCCCGCAGCAACGAGACGTCCTGGTCCACGAAGATGAACGGGCAGTAGAAGTCGCGCCGCCCGTCCCGCTCCGCCTCCAGGACGAAGAAGCATTCCTTGTACTGCGAGTAGATCGGGTCGAGCAGCTCCGAACCGTCGGTGGTGGCCTGCCACTCGCAGAAGTGCGCGACCGCCCGCCCAGTGGCCTTGCCCAGCTGGGCGGGCAGGAATGGGTCCGCGGCGGCGACGGCCAGCTCGTAGGCGATGGAGAAGACGGTGCCGGCGTAGTGCCAGGGCGGCGGCGGAACGAGCGCGGAACGACCTGCGGGCGTGAGCGGCGGCGTGAATCCGGCGAGCATGGCGGCCTCCGAAAGGACAGGCTACTCCACCCCGCGCTCCGGCTCTTGAACGCCTTTGACCGCCGCCGAGGACGATACGGCGCGCGACCTGACGCCCCGGCCCGCGGAGGCAGGCCAGCCGGCCCGGTGTTGCCGGTCCGCGGTGGTGCATCCGCGGGGATATACTCCGCGGCATGCGCGATCCAAGCGCGTCTCCGACTCGCTCCGCCGGTGAGCCGGCGATCCGTCTTGAAGGGCGCGGCGGCGCTCGTGGCCGGGCCTGCTCTCGCGCCGCGGTTCGCGAGCGCGTCGGAGCCGGCCGTGGCCGGTCCGGCCACGGCGGACGTGCAGTGGTACGTCACGACGCAGGCGGCTCCCTGGCAGAGGCGTGAGCTGCGGGTGGAATCCGGCGGGCCCGCCGACGTCTTCGTGCAGACCGACCGGCCGCTCCAGGCGATCGAGGGCTTCGGAGCGTGCTTCAACGAGCTCGGCTGGACGGCGCTCGCGATGCTCAGCCCGGCCGACCGGAACGCGGTGCTGCGTGAGCTGTTCGCGCCGGGAGTGGGCGCGGGCTTCACGCTCTGCCGGATGCCGGTCGGCGCGAACGACTTCTCGCGCGACTGGTACTCCTACGACGAGGTGGACGGCGATTTCGAGCTCGAGCACTTCACGATCGCCAACGACCTCGAGACGCTGGTGCCTTTCATCCGCGCGGCGCAGGTGCACCAGCCCGGGCTCGGGCTCTGGGCATCTCCCTGGAGCCCGCCCACCTGGATGAAGAGGAACCGGCACTACGCCATGGCGATGCCGGCACCCTGGCAGAAGGGCGTCGAGAACGGGCTGCGCCCCGACCAGGTCGGCCACGAGGGCACGGACATGTTCATCATGGAGAAGCCCTACCTCCGCGCCTACGCCTCCTACTTCGGGCGCTTCATCGACGAGTACCGGAAGCTGGGCATCGCCATCGGCATGGTGATGCCGCAGAACGAGTTCAACTCCGCGCAGGTGTTCCCGAGCTGCTGCTGGACTGCGGAAGGTCTCGCGCGGTTCATCACGCACCTGGGGCCCGAGATGGCCACGCGCGGGGTCGAGGTCTTCTTCGGCACCCTGGAGCGGGCGGACGAGAGACTGGTCGACGTGAGCCTCCAGGACCCCGTCGTCGCCCCCCACGTGGAGGGGCTCGGCTTCCAGTGGGCCGGCAAGGCGGCGATCGGCGCCGTCCACCGCCGCTACCCGGACCTGCCGCTCTATCAGACGGAGCAGGAGTGTGGCGACGGCAGGAACGACTGGCGCTACTGCCGCTACGCGTGGACGCTGATGAAGCACTACCTGCGGAACGGCGCGAGGGCCTATCTCTACTGGAACATCGCCCTCCAGAAGGGCGGGGTCAGCCGCTGGGGCTGGGCCCAGAACTCGCTCGTCACCGTGGACCCGGAGGTCAAGACCTACGCGTACACGCACGAGTACTACCTGATGAAGCACCTGAGCGCCTTTGTCCGTCCCAGCGCGGAGCGGGTCGAGGCCGTGAGCTGGACCGGCTACGAGAACCAGCTCGCCTTCGTCAACCCCGACGGGAGCGTGGTGATCGTCATCCAGAACGACATGGCCGAGCCGATGCCGGTCCGCATCAGCGTGGGCGGCTCGACCATCGCTCCCACCCTGCCCGCGGACTCGTTCAGCACGCTGGTGGTGAGCGGCCGCCCACCCGCCCGGTAGAGCCCGTCGCGGCCCTACTGCGCATACGCTCGCCAGCGCCCGCACGCCGAGGGGCGCGATTCCAGCGGCGCCGCCGGAGAGGTGGCGCCGCGGAGGCGCGTCTTGACCGGCGGCTGTCCAGGGCTGTAGCTTGGATAGCCTTGCGCACCACGACCGGACATCTGGCATTCGGACCCGACCGTTCCCTTCGCACCGGCGCCCCCACGAGCCGCTGAGGTGCCCGGAGCCGCGGCGTCCACGGCGCGGGGCGGCAGCCCTCGGCTGCGCGGACTCGCCCACCTGCTGGTCGTCTACGCGGTCTGGAGCAGTACGTACCTGGCGATCCGCGTGGCGGTGCGCCCCGGCGCCGGGTTCCCCCCCTTCATCCTGGGCGCGCTGCGCTGCCTTCTCGCCGCGCCGCTGTTGATCGCCTGGGCGGCGCTGCGTGGCAAGCGCGTGCGCCTCTCGCGGGCGGAGCTTGCGACGCTCGCCCTCTCGGGGACGCTGCTGTGGCTGTTCGGGAACGGCTTCGTCATGCTGGCCGAACAACGCGCCGAGAGCGCCGTCGCCGCGCTCATCATCAGCTCAACCCCGATCTGGGTGGCGCTGCTCGAGTCGGCGGCGGATCGCCGTTGGCCGGGACCGGGGCTGAGCCTGGCCCTGCTGGTCGGCTTCTCGGGCGCCGCCCTCTTGAGCTACCCGGCCCTGCGCGACGGTGTTGGGGCCGACGCGACCTCGATCGTGGTGCTGCTGGTCGGGGCCCTGAGCTGGGGTGGCGGGTCGCTCTACCAGCGCCGGCGCCACCTCGACCTCGATCCCATCGTCAGCTCCGGCTACCAGCAGCTCGCGGGCGGGTGCGGGATGGCCGTGCTGGCGCTGGCCACGCGGGAGCCTCTGCCCACGCCGACGCCCGTCGCCTGGGCCGGCTTCCTGTTCCTGCTCGTGTTCGGCTCCCTGATCGCCTTCACCTCCTTCCTGCTCGCGCTGCGTCTTCTCCCGACGCGGATCGTCTTCACCTACGCCTACGTCAACCCGGTGCTCGCGGTCCTGCTGGGCTGGACCGTGCTGGGCGAGCACGTCGACGCGTGGACGCTGGGCGGCGCGGCGCTGGTGCTGGCGGGCGTCGCCGGCGTCTTCCGAGCCGCTCGCTGAGCGCTGGTCGAGGCTGAGCCATACGGGTCTGTGTGCGCCCGGCCACTCCCGTTAGGCGCCCGAAGCTCTCGACCAAGTCGCGCATCCAGGCTCCGTACGAGCCGATCGCCTGTCTGTCGATGGATTCGTCGCGCTCAGACCCGCCGGCTCAGCACGTCCTTCTCGTAGACACGCACCGAGTCCATGAAGGCGACCCCCACCGGGACTCCCTTGCGCAGGCAGTGGTAGTCCCACACCGCGCCGAACGGGAGGCCCTTGGCCTCCTCGAGCAGAGCGAGCCGCGTCGTCAGATCGCCGGACGCCTCGGCCTCGCGCAGTCTCGCCGCCGGCTCGAGCAGCGGCAGCAGGATCGCCTTGAGCATGGCACGCGTCCCGATCACCCAGGCGGCCACCCGGTTGATGCTGGCGTCGAAGAAGTCGAGGCCGATGTGGACGCGGTCGAGGTACCCTCCCCGGACCAGCTCCTCCGCGATGGCCTTGACCTCGTCGGTGAGGGTGACGACGTGGTCCGAGTCCCAGCGCACGCCGCGGCTGACGTGCAGAAGGATGCCGTCGAGGAAGCCGAGCACCGCCGAGATCTTGTCGGCGACGCTCTCGGTCGGGTGGTAGTGCCCGGAGTCGAGGCACACGAGCTTTCGGTTCTTGAGCGCGTACGCGAGGTAGAACTCGTGCGACCCGACCACGTAGCTCTCCGATCCGATGCCGAAGAGCTTCCCTTCGATCGCGTCCCGGTGGACCTTCGGGTCGAGAGGCTTGGCGAAGACCTCGTCGAGCGCCGCGGCCAGTCGCTCCCGGGGATGCCAGCGGTCGAACGGTGTGTCCTTGTATCCGTCCGGGATCCACACGTTCGTCACGGTCGGCGTGCCGAGGGCCTGCCCCATGGCCGCCTCGATCTCACGGCAGGCGCGGCAGTGGTCGATCCAGAATCGGCGGATGGCGGGATCGGGATGCGCGAGCGTGAACCCGTCGGCCGCCTTGGCGTGGGCGAAGCAGGTGGGGTTGAAGTCGAGGCCGATCCCAAGGCCCTTCGCCCACCCGATCCAGCGGGAGAAGTGCTCCTCGGAGATCTCGTCCCTCTCGACCCTCTTTCCTCGCGTCTCCGCATAGGACGCATGGAGGTTGAAGCGATGGCGTCCGGGGACGAGGGAGAAGGCCCGCTCCGCGTCGGCGCGTAGCTCCTCCGGCGTGCGCGCCTTGCCCGGGTATCCGCCGGTGACGGCGAGCCCTCCCCGAGCTCCGCTCCCGTGTTCTCGAAGCCCACGACGACGTCGCCCTGCCAGCACTGGAGCGAGATGGCGACCCGGCCCAGGATGGCCAGGGCCGCCTCGGTGTCGACGCCCAGCTCGGCATAGCGCTCCCTGGCCAGTCGGTACGCGGCCTCGGTCGTGTGGTCTGCCATGAATGTTCCTCTCACACTGCGGCCGCAGACCGCTGCAGCAACCGCGGGTACGCAAGACCGTAGAGGGTCGGCGCGACGAACCCGAGCAGCGGGATGACGAAGCACAGCGCCATGCTGTGGTACTGGTCGGCGAGCCAGCCCATGAGCGGCGGCGCGATCGCGCCACCCACGATCGACATGATCTGGAAGGAGGCCGCGAGCTTCGTCCGTGTCCCCAGGTTGCGCAGGCTCATCGCGAAGATGAAGGGGAACATGATCGACATGAAGAGCCAGCAGAACGGCAGGACGACCCAGGACACGTTCTTCACGTCCGCCATCACCACCACGATGATCAGGCAGTTGGCTGCGCCGTACAGGGCGAGCAGGCGGTGAGGCTGGACCCGCTTCGTGATCGGCGCCCCGCTGAACCGGCCAACCGCATACAGCACCATCGCGATCGTGACCACGTAGGCGGCTGTCGCTTCCGGGGTGGCCGCCCCGGTGGCCGCGCGGTACCAGGCGAAGAGCGGGTCGGTGACGGTCGTCCCGAGCGCGTCCCTGGTGATCGCGTTCGAGAGGATGTAGTTCACGGCGAAGGCGTTCACCCCGACCTGGGCGGCGATGTAGAGGAACTGGGTCACGATGCCCCAGACGAAGTGCGGCTGTCTCGCGAGCGGCGCGGCGTGCACGCCCTCCTCGCCCGTGCCGTCGGGCCCCTGCGCCTCGATCTCCGGCAGCCGCATGCGCGAGAAGACGGCGATCACCACCAGCACCAGGCAGCCGAGGACCAGGTACGGGATCAGCAGCGAGCGGAAGTCGACCTCGCCCGCTGCCTGGCGCCGGCCGAAGATCAGGGCGCCGCCGACCGTCGGCGCGATGGTGTAGGCGAGGGAGTTGAAGGCCTGCGCCACGGACAGCCGACCGGCTGCGCCCTCCTTGGGCCCGAGCACGGTGACATAGGGGTTCGCCGCTGTCTCGATGCAGGCGAGCCCGCTCGACAGCACGAAGAGAGCGAACAGGAACGAGCCGAGGGTCTTGAACCACAGGCTCGCCGGGATGAAGGAGAAGGCACCCACCGCCACCACCGCCAGTCCCAGCAGGATCCCGTTCCGGTAGCCGATCCGCCTGATCAGCATGGCCGACGGCAGCGCCATCAGGAAGTAAGCGCCGAAGACGGAGGTCTGGATGAGCCCGGACTGCCCCTTGCTCACGTGCAGGACGTCCTGGAAGTGCTTGTTCAGCACGTCCAGCATCGCGTGACAGAAGCCCCAGATGAAGAAGAGCGAGGCGACCATCACGAAGGCGAACAGCAGCGCGTTCCTGGGCTTGTCGGTCATGCGCATCGGGACACTGTTCATCTTGGACACCATCCTGCTGGTCGACGAACCCTGATCTCAGCGCTCCAGCGTCTGCGATCCCGTGAGGTCAAGAGCGGCCGTCAGCGCGCTGGTCCTACACGCGGGCGCCTCGCCGCCAGCCTACTCGGTTGCGATGCGCCGACGCTTGCCGGCTCGAGAAGCTCGTCGAAACGCTGGCCATCACCCGCCTGACGGCGGGGCGCCTGCGGGCGCTGCCGGCCGCTGACGGCTACCGGGGTCCGTCGCCGGCAGCAGCCAGGTCGCCGTCGGGGAGTCCCGAGACGTCTCGGACGCGCAGGCCACGGACGTTCCTGAGAGACCACGCCGGGCGGGCGGGCCCCGACCGCAGCTCGACGTTCGAGAAGCGGGCGCCCTCGACGTCGTCCAGGACGACTGCCGGCCGCGCGTCGGCGTCCTCCGTCCGCAGCTCCATGCCGCGGACCGTCAGGCTGGCGACGTGTCGCGCGAAGAGCCCCCACGAGGGCAGGACGCCGAAGAGCTGCGGCTCGGGGTAGCCCTTCTCCAGCTCGGGCACCTCGCGGGCGGCGTCCTCCGCGGTGCCTCCGCCTGCGTAGTGGATGCGGATGTTCGACAGCGCCACCTCCTCGATCGGGTGGCCTTCGAGGCCGGCGAGGAATATCCCCTGGTCGCGTGCGACCCCGAAGGCGTTGAGACCGTCGATCGTCACACGCCGGACGCGGCCGGGCTCGTGCGCACCTGGCGCTCGCAGGCGCCCGCCGAGCCGAAGGAAGAGAGGTGCGTTCGGCACGTCGCGCATGGTCAGGTTCGTGACCACGACGTCCTCCAGGACACCCCCGTCCACCTGCTCCAGAGCCAGCCCGCGCGAGTGGTCGAAGACGCAGTTCGTGATCGCCACGTTGCGGAAGCCGCCGCCGGCCTCGGTGCCCAGCTTGATCCGCCCGATCGGGCCGCCCCGTCGCTCGACGCGGCGCTCCCGGGTGCCGTCGAGCAGCGTGCCCTCGTCGTAGCCGCTCAGGGCGCAGTCGGAGATGGTGACGTTCTCGGTGACGCGCCTCTCGCCCAGCGCGTGCGAGGACTTGAGGCAGATCCCGTCGTCCCAGGGAGAGTTCACCGAGCAGTTCGAGATCCGGACGTTGCGGCAGGCGTCGACGTCCATGCCGTCGCGGTTCGTGTCGATGGTCAGGTTGTCGATGGTCAGGTTGTCGACGCCGGTGGCCAGGATCGCGAAGTGGCCGCCGTGCAGGATGCTGAAGTCCCGCAGCGTGACGTTGCGGCAGTTCTTGAAGGCGATGGCCTTGTTGCCGACGCCGTCCGGCAGCGTGTCGCGCGGGTTCGGATAGCCGAAGGGCCCCGGCACCAGGTCGGGCCGCGCCGGGAAGGAGACGGGGCCGTCGGCGGTGAGCACGTCGGGGAGCGGCGCTCCGGGTGCCGCGGGCACCAGCGCGTTCACGGGGAGCGAGATCCGGCCGTTGCCCCGGCTCAGCCCGCGGCCGTAGACGCGGCCGGGGCCGCTGATCGAGACGTTCTCCAGGTCCTCGCCCCAGATCAGGCTGTTGTGCCAGTGCGAGTGCCCGAAGTCCTGGAACTGCGCCCAGGGGTTGGGCTCGGCGGGGTCGTAGCCGCCCGGCTCGCCGGGGGCAGGCGGATCCGCGGCTACGATCGTCGCGCCCGGGCCGAGGAAGAGCGCCACGTGGCTTCGCAGCCGGATCGAGTGGCAGAGGTAGTCGCCGGCAGGGAACTCCACGACGCCACCTCCCGCCGCGGCCGCCGCCTGGATCGCCTCGTTCACCGCCTTCGTGTCGAGGGTCATCCCATCTCCCGTGGCCCCGAACGCACGGACCGAGAGGCGAACCTCGGCCACGGGAGCAGCGGCCTCGCTCCGCCCCACGAGCCCCAGCGCCGCGCCCGCCAGCACCGCAGCCCGCGCCAGCGGTGCAATCGAAGAAGAGCTCCGTTCCATGGGGCGACTCTAACCGAAAGGGGCCTCGAGACAGTGGCTCGTCGTGGGAGCCCGGCCACGTGTGCCGCACCCACGGACGCCAGGCGTGACGTCGCCTGGATCGTGACCGCGCCCGACCGTCAGGCGCGGCAGGGCGCAATCCCGTCCAAGACCGGCGCTTCGACCGCGAGTAGTCTGGGTGGGCTTTCAGGAGGTGCCATGCAGGACCTGCGTTTTCCCCTCGGACGGTTCGAGACCCCCTCGGCGATCGACGCCGCGGATCGCGCCGCTCTCATCCGCCAGATCGCCGATGCTCCCGAGCGCCTGCGTGCGGCGGTGGACGGCCTGACGGAGAAGCAGCTCGATACGCCGTATCGCCCGGAAGGATGGACGGTGCGGCAGGTCGTACATCACCTGCCCGACAGCCACCTGAACGCCTACGTCCGGTTCCGGCGAGCGCTGACCGAGGACGAGCCGACCGTCAAGGTCTACGACGAGGCCCGTTGGGCCGAGCTGCCCGACGCGCGGGCGGGCGCGCTCGACCTTTCGCTCCCGCTGTTCGCCGCCCTGCACCGCCGCTTTGCGACCCTGCTCGAGGCCATTGACGGGCAGCAGTGGCGTCGTCCCTATCGCCACCCCGACCTCGGCCTGCTTCCGCTCGACACGGCGCTGGCGCTGTACGCGTGGCACGGGCGCCACCACGTGGCGCACCTCACCCGCCTGCGCGAGCGGAAGGGCTGGGGCTGAGCCGGGCGTTCCGGCCGGGGCTGCAATTCCGTCCAAGACCGCTGCGACCCCAGGGAGTAGAGTGTCGGCATCGAGCCCGGATAGACGATGCGGAGAGCGAGCCCAGATCGGAGGCGACCGGCGCAGGAGCAGGCGCTCCTCTGGCGGGACGCGGCGCTCCACGGGATCGAGATCCTCCGCGCGACGTACACGAGCTTCGCCTTCACGCCGCACGCCCATGACACCTACGCGATCGGCGTGACCGAGCGGGGCGCTCAGACCTTCACCAGCCGCCGGCATCGCAGTCTGGTCATGCCGGCAGGCACGATCGCGGTCGTGAATCCCGGCGAGGTGCATGCCTCGCGAGCCCTCGACTCGCGAGGCTGGTCCTACCGGATGCTCTACCCGGGCGTCGAGCTGATGCAGGGGATCTGCGCGGACGCGCTCGGCGGGCGCGAGGCGGAGCCGTTCTTCGCCTTCCCCGTCATCGCCGATCCCGAGCTGGCGGCGCGGATCCGGGCCCTGCTCCTCGCCTGCGAGCGGCCGGAGACGTCCGTTCTCGAGCGGGAGTCGCGGCTGCGCTCGTGCCTCGCCGATCTCGTCGCGCGCCACGCGGGAAGCGGGCGCGAGGCTCGCCTGGTGAGGGTCGCTCCCCGGCAGCTGGGACCGGTGCGCGACCTCCTCGAGTCCTGCCCCGAGAGGGTCACGCTGCGCGAGCTCGCGGAGCGTGCGTCGCTCAGCCGCTACCAGCTGATCCGTGCGTTCCGCGACGTCTACGGGCTCCCCCCGCACGCCTACCTCGTTCAGGTCCGGATCCGCCGCGCCTCCGCTGCGCTCCGGGCCGGTTCCTCCATCGCGGATGCGGCGCTCGCCGCGGGCTTCGCGGACCAGAGCCATCTCACCCGCTGCTTCAAGCGGGCCACGGGCGTGACGCCGGGACGGTACGCCAGCGCGGCGGTCGCGTGACCCAGGCCCCGGTCACGGCGCCGGCCGACCACGGTCTGCCGGACGAGGCGGAGCTGGTCGCCGCGAGACGCCGGCTGCAACCCCACCTGCCGCCGACTCCGGTCGTGGTTTCCGAGGATCTCTGCCGGCGAGCCGCCGCCTCGGTCTACCTGAAGCTCGAGACGCTGCAGCCCACCCGCTCCTTCAAGGTGCGGGGCGCGCTCAACGCCGTGCTCGCCCTCCCCGAGGGCCGGCGCCGCGCGGGCGTCGTCGCCGCCTCCCAGGGCAATCACGGGCTCGGGGTCGCGTGGGCCGCGGCGCGGATAGGAGTGCCGGCGACGGTCTACCTGCCACGTGATGCGCGGTCATCACGGGTCGCCGCCCTGACGGGGCTCGGCTGCTCGGTCCTGCTCGAGGGCGAGAGCTGGGACGCGGCGAACCAGCGGGCGGCCGCGGCGGCAAGGGCCTCGGACCGCTGCTACATCCACCCGTTCGACGATCCGCTGGTCATGGCCGGGGCAGGGACGCTCTTCCTGGAGCTGCGGGAGCAGCTGCCGGCGGTCGATGTCCTGGTCGCCTCGGTGGGGGGCGGCGGCCTCCTGTCCGGCCTGATCGCGGCCGCTCGCCGCTTCTCACCCCGCACGCGCGTCTTCGGGGTTGAGGCCGAGGGCGCCGACTGCATGGCGCGCAGCATCGCCGCAGGCAGGATCGTCACGCTGCCTGCGATCACGTCCGTCGCGCGCAGCCTCGGGGCGAGGCGCACAGAACCTCTGCAGTTCGAGACGGTGCATCGCTACGCGGAGGACGTGGTGGTCGTCTCGGAGGCCGACACGAAACGGTGGACTTGGGAGACATGGCGGCGCGAGCGTCTGCTCGTGGAGCCGGCCGCAGCGTGCGTGACCGCCGCGCTCGCGACCGGCCGCATACGCGTCCGGAACGGCGACCGGGTCGTCGCGGTGATGTGCGGAGCGAACGTCGAGCTCCAAGAGCTGCTCGCCTGGGACCGCACGGACTCCTACTCGTAGCGCAGCGCCTCGATCGGGTCCTGGCGGGCGGCCTCGAGCGCGGGCCACAGGCCGAAGACGAGGCCGACGGCGGTCGAGACCCCGAAGCCGAGCAGGATCGCCCAGGGAGGTCACGGGGTGACCCGCTCCCGCTGCAGACTAGGGCGTACGGCTCTCGCACGAGGCAATGGCCTTCGCGTCGGCGGTGGACTCCGCGTTGGGGGCCCAGCCCCAGCCGTAGGCGAGCCGGTCGACGGCGACCGCGGCGACCCCGCTGTGGCCCCAGACGACGGGGGTGCAGTCCTCACGCCCGCAGGCGAGAACGGCCTGCTTCTTGGCCGCGGCGACGGTAGTCAGGTTCGCGGCCGAGCCGCAGACGAGCGCGGAAGGCGACACGGCGATCGCGACGTAGAGAGAGGTCGAGTAGTCGGAGCAGGTGACGCGGCACTGGCCGGGCGCGGCGACCTGCCCCGGTTCGGTTGGGCTGAACCCCTCGCTACAGCCCGCGAGAGCGAGCGTCAGGAACCCCGCTGCGAGCCCGAGCGTCACCCGGGACCCGCCGGGCCGAGCCGGCATCTTCTTGGTCATGGATCCGTCCCCTTCGATCAACGAGACACGAGCGGCGTTCGCGCCGCCCCGGGCTACGTGCTCCCGGCCCGTGCCCGGTCGACCGAGCGGGTTGTCGCCTGGCTGTCCGTCGGAGGGAGTTCCGGCAGCCTGCGGGCTGCCCAGTCCTTCAAGCTAGCCCGCCAGACGGCCGGGTCAAGGAGGGATGCAGCTCTTTGACAGCCGCGCCCGGGCGTCTTCACAACTTGCTGCGGCAGGCCAGCGCCAACCAACGGCCGATCGGATGGTCTATTCTCTTGGTATCGAGCCTGCATACCTCCTGGTGACAAACTCGCACATTCCGTGCCGGTGGGAAGGAAGGCGCTCATGAAGACGCGTCGTCTGGTTGCCGTTCTGGCGGTCCTGGCGGTGGGACTGTCGGTTCCGCTGCTCGCGGCCGAGGGTCCCTATCGTCGGCTGAAGGAGATCGTGATCGGCGGCGAGGGGGGCTGGGACTACCTGTCTGTCGACGCGGCGGCGCGGCGGCTGTACGTGTCGCACGCGACGAAGGTGGTCGTGATCGACCTCGAGACGAACGCCGTCGTCGGCGAGATCGCTCCCGCCCCCGGGGTGCACGGCATCGCCGTGGCCGCCGACCTGGGCCGTGCCTTCGTGAGCAACGGGCGTGAGGGGACCGCCAGCATCGTGGACCTGAAGACGCTCCGGATCGTCGGGGCGGTGAAGACCGGCGAGAACCCGGACGCGATCCTGTACGAGCCGGTGCACAAGGAGGTCTACGCCTTCAACGGCCGCAGCAAGTCGGCGACCGTCTTCGACGCGCGAACGGGCGAAGTGCGTGCGACGATCCCGCTCCCGGGCAAGCCCGAGTTCGCGGTCTTCGACGAGAAGGCGGGGCGCGTCTACAACAACATCGAGGATACCAGCCAGCTGGTCGCGATCGACACCACCAAGCACGCGGTGGTCGCGACCTGGCCGATCGCTCCGGGCGAGGAGGCCTCGGGCCTGGCCTTCGACCCCGCCGGCCGCAGGCTCTTCGTCGGTTGCCACAACGAGCGGATGTTGATGGTCGACGCCGCCAACGGCAAGGTCCTGGCCAGCGTGCCGATCGGGCCCGGCGTGGACGCGAACGCCTTCGACCCGGGCACCGGGCTCGCCTTCGCGTCGAGCAGTGACGGCACGCTCACCGTCGCCCAGCCCGAGGGGCGGGACGCCCTCGAGGTGGTCCAGAGGCTCGCCACCCCGAAGCGGTCGAGGACGATGACGCTCGACCCGAAGACGCACCGGCTGTATGTTGCCGCTGCCGAGTTCGCGCCGCCAGCGGCCGGGCCGGACGGCAAGCCGCAGTGGCCGAAGGTCGTCCCCGGCTCGTTCAAGGTCGTGGTCTACGAGCTGGCGCAGTCGCCGGCCCATTGAGAAGGAGGGACGAGTGAAGCGGTTCCTGTTCGGGGTGGTGGTGGCGCTCGTGGGCATGGCCGCCGGCGTCTACGTCTACTTCGCGAAGGGGTTCGCGCCCGTGGCGACGACGGCCGCGCCGATGCCCTTCGAGATGAAGCTCGCTCATCTGGCGCTTCACGCGCGGATCGCAAAGGAGCTGCCCAAGGCGGTGCCGATCGAGGCGAGCGAGGAACACTACCTCGCCGGGGCGCAGGCGTATCGCCAGCACTGCGCCGTGTGCCACGGCCTGCCGGGCCAGTCGGCGACGGCGATCGCCCGAGGCGAGTTCCCGAAGCCGCCGCAGCTCTTCGCGGGGAAAGGGGTGACGGACGACCCGCCCGCCGAGACCTACTGGAAGGTCGCCAACGGTATCCGTCTCACCGGCATGCCCGGCTTCGAGGCGAGCCTGCCGGAGACGCAGATCTGGGAGATGTCGCTCCTGCTGGCGAACGCCGACAAGCTCCCGGCCTCGGTCAACGCAACCCTGCAGGCGGAGACAGAACCCACGCCCACTGCGACGCCCGCCCCCTCCGCGGCCCCGGCCGCCCCGGCGGCGGAGGGTCCGCCGCCGGAGAAGTAGGCCTCAGGATGCTCGTGGTGTGACGATCTTCCCAGCCGTGACTCTCGCCATCCTCGCAAGCGGACCCGGACTCGCCCAGCAACCTGCGCCTGTCATGACCGAATACGGGCTCGTGCAGGGCGTCGCCGAGGACGGCGTGACCGTGTACCGTGGCATTCCGTTCGCTGCGCCACCGGTGGGTGACCTCCGCTGGCGTGCGCCGCAGCCCGCCGCGAAATGGGACGGCGTGCGCCAGACCAGCCAGTTCGCTCCGGATCCCTATCAGGGCGACGGTTCCAGGGGAGTGAGCGAGGACTGCCTCTATCTCAACGTGTGGACGCCCGCAAAGTCCGCCGGCGAACGCGTGCCGGTGCTGGTCTGGATCTACGGCGGCGGGTTCTCCTTCGGCTCCACCTCCACGCCCGTTCACAACGGCGAACACCTCGCCCGCAAGGGCGTGGTGCTGGTGAGCATCAACTACCGCGTCGGCCCGCTCGGCTTCCTCGCGCACCCGGAGCTGAGTGCCGAGTCGCCGCACCACGTCTCCGGCAACTACGGCCTGCTGGACCTGATCGCGGGCCTGCAGTGGGTGCAGAAGAACGTCGCGGCGTTCGGCGGCGACCCGAACAAGGTGACCATCTTCGGCGAATCGGCCGGCGGCATCGCGGTCAGCATGTTGTGCGCCTCGCCGCTCGCTCGGGGACTGTTCCATGGGGCGATCTCGCAGAGCGGCGGCTCGTTCGGGCCGCCCCGTCCCACGACCTATCCCGGCGAGAACATGAGGATCCTGCCCGACGCGGAGAGAGCCGGCCAGGCCTATGCGCAGAAGGCGGGCGTCTCCAAGATCGCGGAGCTTCGCCAGCTCCCACCCGACAAGCTCCCCGCGGGCTGGGGCAGCGGCGCCGCCTGGCCCATCATCGACGGCTGGGTGGTGCCCGACGACCAGTACGAGCTGTACGAAGCGAGGAAGTACAACGACGTCGCAATCCTCGTTGGCTACAACTCCGACGAGGGCCTCAGCTTCTCGCGGGAGAAGACGCCGAAGGAATACGCCACCAACATCCGGACGCGCTACGGCCCCTTCGCCGACAAGCTCCTCGCGGCCTATCCGGCCGGCGAGAGCACCGTGCCCAGGACTGCGCGCGACTTGGCGCGCGACGCGGCCTTCGGCTGGCACACCTGGAGTTGGGCGCGGCTGCAGGCTCGCACCGGCAAGTCGAAGGTCTTCCTCTACTACTTCGACCAGCACCCCGATCGCCCGGCAGACTCGCCCGACGCCGACCACGGCGCGCCTCACGGTGTGGACGTGCCCTACGTCTTTCAGACCCTCGATCGCAAGGATCCGAAGCTCACCCCGGGGGACTGGGCCATCTCAAAGACGCTGGCCACCTACTGGACCAACTTCGCCAAGCACGGCAACCCAAACGGACCCGGCGTGCCCGAGTGGCCCGAGTTCACCGAGGGCAACCGCCGGGTCATGTACTTCAAGAACCAGGCGTCTCCGGGCCCGGTGCCTAGCGCAGATGGGCTCGCGGTCCTGGACGCGTACTTCGCCTGGCGCCGCACACCCGAAGGCAAGGCGTGGGCCAAGTGATCGGGCGAGCGCGAAGGCAGGCCGTGGCTCCGCCACCGTTCGACGGCGGCGCGGCGCCCTGATCAGAACCTGTACCTGTCCCCGAGCACGAGCTTGTCGCCCGAGTCGTCGACGTTCCAGATCTGGGGCTTGCGCCGTCCCTTGTCCTCTGCGTGATGGAGGATGAGGAGCAGCTTCCCCTCGAACGTCCTGAAGATCATGCCGTGGCCGGAGTTGTCGCCCTTGAATGCTTCCTGCTCCTGAAACCACGGGCCCTTGATGCTTCCGGACGTGGAGTACGCGATGCCCTGCGCGTACCGGTGATCACCCCAACTCGACCACAACATCCCCAGCTTGCCCGTCTGCGTCCTGAACAACTGCGGCCCGTCGGTCACCCACCCCGGCATCTTCAGACCAAAGGTGGCTTCACCGATGCTATTCATCTCCTTCGACCAGGGCGCTTCGCTGGCGCGGAAGATGGTCGTCGGCTCGGCGGTCCGGCGAGCCAGGTCCTTCGATAGCGGCATGTACGCCATGGTGCCGTCGATGAGCTGGGTCCACTCGTGGACGAAGACCATGTACGTCGTCCCGTCTTCCTGGAAGAGGGTGCCATCGATGATGTCCCAGTCTCCAGGGCCGAGGCAGAAGTCGAACTCGGGCACCAGGGGCGTGAACGGTCCGTCGGGCGAATCGGCGACCAGCAGCTGCGTCTGGTTGGTCGGCACGTTGTAGCGGCGCGGGACGTTCTCGATCAAGTGGCCGTGATCGCTCCAGGTGCCTGCGAGATAGTACTTGTCCCCAATGTGGTGAATCTCGGGTGCAGCCACGAAGTGCCCATCCATCCAGGTCCCCTCGAGGTCGATCACGGAGTACGGGCCCGTCCACATCTTCAGGTCCTTGCTCTTGTAGAGACGGCCACCACTGCCCGTCAGGTAGTAGATATGCGACTTCTCGTCGGGATAGATGAAGGGGTCGCTCATCGAGATCTCGTCGAGCGAGACGATCCCGAACTTCGGCTGCGGAGCCGGTGGCCGGACCGGTGGCCTGTGCCCACCAGGGCCGGGGGTACGGATGGGTCCACCGAAGTTCCTCTGCCCCGGATCGGCAGGGGGCGCCTGCTCGCCCGGAGCTGCCGGCTGCTTCACTCTGGTGTGATCTAGCGCTGCCGCGTCTTCGGGCCTGCAGAGAGACATCCCCGCAAGAACACATGCGGTCAGAAGGCCAAATGGAGTCTTCACTGTTCCTCCGTGCGTTCGCTCGTGTCAGGAGCGGAGAGGTGGATCGATCGTCAGCGGTGGTCGGAGCCCAGCCCCGACCGTGCGGAATTCTAGTGGACTCACCCGTCCCACCGCGATAGCCGGCGCGGCGCGCCCGCGGCGGGATCGAGGATCAGCCGCGCTCCCTCTCGCGCAGGCGGACCAGCAGGCAGTAGACGGTCGGCGTCGCCACCAGCGACAGCAGGACCGAGATGCACAGCGAGCCGATCACCGCGATCGCGAGCGGGCGCAGCATGTCCGCCCCGCTGCCGATGCCCCAGGCGAGCGGCAGCATGCCGAAGGCCGCCGCCATGGAGGTCATCAGCACCGGACGCAGGCGGCGGTGACCCGAGCGGACGAGGGCGTCCTCGAGGCCCAGCCCCTCGGCCCGCAGGTGGTGCACGCGGTCCAGCATCAGGATGCCGTTCTTGGCCACGATGCCGACGCCGATGATGGCACCCAGCAGCGAGACGACGTTGAGCGAGGTGCCCGTCAGCCACAGGGCCAGGACCGTCCCGAAGAGCGCCAGCACCGCGCCGAAGACGATCGCCAGGGGCTCGAAGAAGGAGCGGAACTCGATCAGCAGGACGGTGAAGACGAGGAAGATCGCCATGGCCAGGACCAGCATCAGGTTGTCGAAGGACTCCTGCTGCTGCTGGTAGAGCCCCCCGAACTCGATCGTCCCGGGCGGTAGGGAGGGGTCCTTCCCCAGCAGATCCCGGATCTCCGCCATCGCACTGCCGAGGTCGCGGCCCTCGAGGCGCGCGGTCACGGCCACGTCCTGTCTCAGGTCCTCGCGGCGCAGCTCGAGCTGACCTGGCGTCTCGACGACGTCGACGAGCTGCGAGAGCTTCACCATGGTGCCGTCGGGCGCCCGCAGGGGCAGGTCGCGCAGGGTGGCAACCCGGTCGATGCTCGACCGCTCGTCCCGCACCCGGATCTTGACGACGCGGTCGCCCTCGAGCACGGTCGAGGCCGTCTGCCCGAGCATGGCGGTGCCGACCGCGTCGGCCACGTCGGCGGAGCTGAAGCCGAGCCGCCCGGCCTCGGCATGCCGGACGCGCAGGCTCAGGCTGGGCCCGGCGTAGACGAGGCCGTCCAGGATGTCGACCACACCCCGGACCTTGCGAAGCCGGTCCGCCACCTCGGGGGCCTTCTTCTTCAGGAAGTCGATGTCGGTCGAGAAGAGCTTCACCTCGATCGGCTGCGGCGCCCAGATGAGATCGCCGATCAGGTCGCTCAGGATCCCGGGGAACTCCCACTCGATCCCGGGCAGGGCGCGCTGGAAGCGGTGGCGCAGCTCGGCGATCACCAGGTCGGTACTACGCCGGCGGTCGGGCTTGAGCTTCACCAGGAAGTCGCCGGTGTTCGGCTCGGCGATCGAGAGGGCGAGCCGCGCGCCGGTCCTCCGCGAGTAGCTCTCGACCTCGGGCGTCGCGCGCAGGATCTGCTCGGCCTGCAGGAGCTGGCGGTGCGTCTCGGTGAGGCTGGTGCCGAAGGGTGCCACGTAGTCGATGACGAAGCCGCCCTCGTCGAGCGCCGGCAGGAACTCGCTCTCCAGGCCGCGGTAGATCCCGAACCCGAGCAGGAGGAGGACACCGCAGGCGGCCAGGGTCAGGAAGCGGCGGCGCAGGGCAAACCGCACGGCGACCTCGTAGATCCGCAGCACCCGCTGCAGGAGCGGGCCGCCCTCCTCGCCCCGCGCGCCGTGGCCGTGGGCGAGCCGCTCGCGGTCGCGGATGAACCAGGCCGCCAGCGAGGGCGTGAGGAGAAGCGCGAGCAGGAGCGAGGTCAGCAGCGCCACCACCATGGTGAGCGCCAGCGCCCGGAAGAAGACCCCGGTGATCCCGTCCAGGAAAGCGAGGGGAATGAACACCACGACCGGCGTCAAGGTCGAGCCCACCAGGGGGTGGACGATCTCGCCCATGGCGGCCGTGATCGCCGCGCCGCGCCCGAGTCCCGAGGCGACCTTGGCATAGATCGCCTCCACCACCACGATCGCGTCGTCGATCACGAGGCCGATGGCCGCGGCGATGCCGCCGAGCGTCATCAGGTTGAAGCTCAGACCGGCGACCTTCATGGCGGCGAGCGTGATCAGGACGGTGACCGGGATGACCACGATCGCGGTGAGCGTCACGCCCCAGTCCTTCAGGAAGAAGTAGAGGATCAGCACCGACAGCAGCAGGCCGAAGAGGATGGCGTCGCGGACGCTGCCGACGGAGTCGCGGACGAAGAGCGACTGGTCGTAGTAGTAGGCGGTCTTGTAGTCGGGCGGCAGGTCCCGCCTGAGCTCGGCGAGGACCCGGCGGACCCCGGCCGCGATGTCGAGCGTGCTGCCGTCGGGCTGGCTGCGGACGTTCAGGAGCACCGCGGGGACGCCCTCGGCGGTCACCACGTTGAAGACCGGCTCCGGCCCACGCTCCACCCGGGCGAAGTCCCGGATGCGCACCGGGTGCGTCCCCACGGTGGCGACGGTCAGGTTCGCGATCTCCTCGGCGTCGTGGACGCGCCCGTCCACGACCGCCAGGTAGAGCGTGTAGTTCTCCTCGTGCATCCCGGTGGGAGCGATCAGGTTGTTGCGGGCCAGGGCCTCCGTCACCTGCGGGAGGCTGAGCCCGACGGCCAGCAGCCGGCGCGGGTCCACCACCACGTGGTACTCGGGCGTGCGCCCCCCGACCAGGTCCACCCGGGCGACGCCCGGAATGCGAAGCAGCCGCGGCTTGACGTCGTAGCGCGCCGTCTCCCAGAGCTGGGTAAGGTCGCGCCGCGGGCTGGTGAGGCTGATCCCGATCACGGGAAAAGCGGAGAAGGTGAGCCTCCAGACGGTCGTGCTCGCGGTCGGAGGCAGCTCCGCGCGGATCTGCGAGAGCCGGCTGTCGACGTAGAGCTCCGAGCGGACCATGTCCACCCGCCAGTCGAAGAAGACGCTGATCTCGGCGGAGCCGCGGCCGGTCGTAGAGCGGACGGTGAGGGAGCCGGGGATGTCCTTCATCGACTCTTCGATGGGTCGCGTGACCGTGGCCATCATCTCGTCCGCCGGCATCACACCGTTGTCGACCAGGATCACGACCCTCGGGAAGTCGGTCTTCGGGAAGACCGAGGAGGGGGTGCGGAAGGCCGAGTAGGTCCCGGCCAGGCAGAGTGCCACCGCGATGAAGGCGATCGCCTGGCGGTTGCGGATGGCGAACGTCCCGGCGGGCTCGCTCACGGGCCCAGCACGCGGATCCTGGTCTCACGCGGCAGGGCGTAGGCGCCCAGCGTCACCACCGTAAGGCCTGCCTGGAGCCCGTCGGCCTCCACCTCGACCAGGCCCCCGTCGCGGAGCCCGACCTTCACCGGCTTCTGGACGGCGGTCGTGCCGTTCACGAGGGCGATCACGGGGACCCCGTCGGTATTCTTGGTTACGCTCTCGACCGGCACGGCCAGGCGGTCCCGCCGCTCCTCGCTCACGATGTGCACGGTCACGAGCTGCCCGGGCCGCAGGCCTGAGCCGGCCGGTACGGCAACCCGCACGAGCGCGGCGCCGGTCTTGGGATCGACCTCCGGGCGGATGGAGACGACCGAGCCTTCGACGGGAGCGGTGAGGCCGTCGCCCTCGAGCGCGGCGGGCTGGCCCACCCGCAGCGGACCCAGCTCGGCGGTGGAAACGCCCGCGCTCACCACCAGCCGGTCGAGGTTCACGATCTCGGCCAGGTTCGTGGTGAGGTCCACCCCGTCCCCCGGCTTCACCGCGATGCGCGCGACCGTGCCCGCGAGCGGGGCCTCGACCCGCAGCAGGGCCTGCTGCGTCTCGGCCGCGGCGAGCCCGGCGCGTGCGGTGGCGAGAGCCTGCTCGGCGTCCTGGAACTGCCGGCGCGAGGTCCCCTCCACAGCGATCAGCTTGCGCTGGCGCTCGACCGTCGTCTCCGCGTAGGCGACCTCGCCACGGGCCTTGGCCGTCGCCACCGCGGCGGCGCGAGTGTCCAGCTGGAAGAGGAGATCGCCCTTCTTCACCCGCTGGCCCTCGGCGCAGGCGACGGAGGTGACGACCCCGGGGGCCGCCGGGGAGATCCGGGCGCCTGCCAGCGGCCGGGGCCCCGGCGGTTCCGGCTCGACGACGCCATAGGCGGTGACCCGGGCGCGCAGCGTCGTGCGGATGATCTTCGCCACGTGCACCGCGACCTCGGTCGGCGCCTCGGCGTTCTCGTCGCCGGCACCCCGCGACCTCCACCAGAGGAGGGCAGCCACGGCCCCGACGACCGCCACCACGACAAGGACGGGTTTCTTCATCATCGTTCCTGGGCCGGCGCGCCCGTCTCCCGGGACGGCGCGGCCGTTTCCCGAGCCTGTGGGCCCGGCGCAGCCCGCGGCGGTTTCTGCCAGGCGTCGCTCGAGGCGGGAAGCGGCCGCTCGAGCGCGTCCTCGAGGTCGCCGCGCGCCTGCCGTGCCCGGGTGACGGACTCGAGTCGCGCCAGCGAGGACACGCTCAGCTGCAGCTCGAGGGCGATCAGGTCGCTGCGCGAAATCTCGCCCAGCTCGAACACCTTGCGGGCGGTCGCCTCTTCCTTGCGGAGGTTGGCCTGCATCGACTCGGCGTCGGCCTGCTGGCGGAGCGCCGCGCGGTAGCCGGCCAGGGCCCGGTCGACCTGGGCGAGGACCCGGGCCTGCAGCTCGTTGAAGGCCGCGGCGGCCTCGCTGCGCCGCGCCTCGGCCTCGGCGATCGGGCCGCGGTTGCGACTGAAGATAGGCAGCGTGAAGCCGAGGCCCAAGGTCCACTTGTCGTCCCCCTGGTCGTACTGGTAGCCGGGGCCGAGGTGGATGTCGGGGAACTGCCGGGCGATCTCGAGCTGGAGCGCGGCCTGGCTGGCCGCATACCGCGCGAGCGAGGCGAGGATGTCGGTGCGGCTCCGGAGGGCTTGCCTGCGGGCGCTCGCGAGGACGTCTTCCGGCAGCGCGTCGTCGAGGCCGTCGAAGGAGAGCGGAAGCCCCTCCAGGGCTTCTGTCGGGAGGCCTACGGACTCGGCCAGGCGCACCTGCGCCTCGGCGCTCTGGCGTTCGGCCTCACGCAGGCCGAGACGCGCGGCCTCCGCCGCGATCCGGGCCTGGGTCAGCTCGAAGGCCGAGATGGCACCGGCCTCCCTCTGGAGACCCAGGATGCGCACGTTCTTCTCGTGCAGCGCCTGCTGGGCTTCGAGGAGCGACTGGGACTCGCGCGCCGCGTCGAGCGCAATCAGGCTCGACCGCACGCCGCTGCGCACCTCCCAGGCCGCCGAGGCGACGGAGAGCCGGGCCGCCTCCGAGAGCTGCGCAGCCTCGACCAGGCGATGCCCCCGTTTGCCCGCGGTCTCGATCGGGACGTCCAGGCTGACGAGGGGCAGCCAGGGCGAGGGGACGCGGGTCGTGGTGTCATAGCCGGGTGCCAGGAGGAGCGACGGGTTCGGCCGCTCGCCGGCCGTCTTCGTCCCCGCCTCCGCCACCGCCCACTGCGCCCGCGCCAGGTCCAGCCGGGGATGGAAATAGAGGGCGGCCAGGGTCAGGTCGGTGAGGTCCCACGAGCGCGGCGGCCACGAGGCGGGCCGAATGACCGCGTCTGCCTCGACGAATCGTCCCAGACCCGGGTCGTCGAGCCTCCGTGCGGCGAAGGCCTCCGCCGTGTGGGCGGGATCGAGGGGTCGTGGCTGATAGCGGACGCAGCCGCCCAGCAGGAGGACGACGGCTAGTGCGACGTGTTTCTTCGCTGCGATCGGCATGCGGGCGTGGGAGCGACCGTGACCAACGACGGTACTTCGCCGCTCAAGGGCGGTCAAGGCGGGCCGAGAACCGCACTCGTGACGAGCTCTCGCGGCCAACGCGAAGCAGGCTACGGACTCCGCTGTCCGATGATGAGCATCTTTCCCGACCAGCCATCGAGCTCGATCGATAAACCGCCTTGCGCGTCGACCTCGCCCGCCGCCTCTCCGCTGACGCTGTCGAGGACAGGCCGGCCGGCGAGCGCGAGTCCCCGGAGCGCCTCGATCCTGGCCAGGTCGACTCGTTCCCGAATCGGCTGCTGGCCGAAATTCAGAGCGCTGACGGCGAGGGCCGTCGCGTCCGGGACGCGCATGACCAGCACACAGAGGGCGGATTCCGCGACGTCGGCAACGGCAACCAGCTCGCCCTCGGCGATGCGGTACGTCTTGCGGGCCGCGAGGATCCGCTCGAGCTGCGAGGCGAACGAATCCGGATCCTTCAACTGCTCGGGCAGCGAGCCATAGAGCGTGCGCGCCCGCGGCAACCCGAACCTCGACTTCTCGGCCTGGGGATTGACGTCCATCAGGTCGATGCCGCCGCGGTTGATCCAGCGAAAGTCGTCGTCCTTCAGCAACTCGGCCACCGACTGCCGGGGGAGCGGAAGCGCGCCCATCAGGTCCCAGCCCGACAGGCTGAAGACGCCCGGCTGCATGGCATTGGCGAACGCGAGCAGCAGGTGGCCCCGCCGGATCTCCTTCACCTGGTCCGGCGTGATCTGGTCCAGATCGTGAACCCCGAGGGCAGCGGCCACGAAGCCCGCGTACGTCGTCGCCAGCCCGTCCTTGCTCGGACGGTAGAGCAGGTTGTAGGGAGCGGCCTCGCCCGCGGCCATGCTCCGCATCTGGTTCAGTGTCTGCTCCCGCAGCTCTCGCGCGGTGATTCTCTTGCCCTCGAAGTCGAGGACTTTGTCTCCCAGATGCTCCAACGGAACGAGCTGGTACGTGATCTCGTCGTGGTTCTGCAGATCGTGAACGAGGCCGATGGGCTGGACGCCCGCTTCGAGCAGGAAGCCGTAGGCCAGACGCAGCAGGCCGGCATCTCTCGTCAGCAGGGAGTGCAGGCATTCGGTGCGGGTGTAGAAGTCGTAGGAGAGATCGGGACCTTGCTTCATGTAGAGCTTCAGGGAGTCGAACGGCACGTTCAGTTCCTGAAAGCTCCAGCCTCCGAGCTTGCGAACCAGGAAGGCCAGGTAGTCGGTGCCCAGAATCGACAGCGGATGCTGGTAGTAGGCGGCCAGGGTGGTCCCCTTCTGAGGCGCGAGCCCGAGAAACGGCACGGCATCCATCCGCACCACCTTCGCCCCGAGATCGACGACCGTGCGGACCACGTCGCCGTCGATCGCATCCTGGGCCGCGGAGGTGGGATCGAGCCAGTTCAGCACCGGCTGACCCGGCTTGAACACGTGCAGGTACACCCAGCGCCGTATCTTGCCGTCCACACCGGGAACCTCGCCGGTGGCGCTCCATCCGCTGGAGCTGCGAACCGCCGGGTCCGCGTCGGCCGGGTAGATCCTGCCGGGGATGTAGCCACGCCTGGTCAGCTCGTCGGCGACGTCGTTGGAGACGAGCGCGGTCTGCCACTCGTCCTGCACCGGCGGCAGGAGGTCCCAGTCCTTCTGATGGATCTCCACCATCACGTACATGCCGGGATACTCGCCTTGCGCGCGCTGCGCGAGAAGGAAGTCGGCTCCCATGCCGGTGTGGAGCGGGACGAGATCCCCGGCAATCAGGCCGCCCGCTTGCTTGGCCGCCGCGACCATTCGCCGGTAGTCTGCCTCGGTGCCGAGGGCGGGATCGATCTCCAGCGAGATTCGGTCGAACCAGCCGTCGATGGTCGGGGTGTACTCCTTGCGGACGATGCCTCCGGAGCGTTTGACCGGACCGGTGTGGAGCAGATTGATGCCGATTTCGTCGAACGCCTTCCAGAGGTCCGGATCAGCCCAGGTACCGATGACCGATTCGTGGGGACTCGTGATGACCGCGCCCGGATAACCGAGGACCCAGACAGACGCCTTCTGCGCCACGGCGCGGGGTTGCGGCGTGGCGTACTCATGCCGCCACTGCATGCCCTGTCCGGAGACCAGGGTTGCCAGCTGCTGACTCTGCTGGAGCATGGAGTGGCGCTCGAGCCAGTCGATGTATTCCGCGGACACCCACTGCTGCTGAGTCTGGTGAGCTTCCGCCACCTGGTTGGTGGCCAGGTGCGGCCCTGACGAACTACGGAGGGAGCACGACGTCACCGACGCCAGCACCAGGCAGGCGGTGGCGAGAATCGAAAGGCTTTGCCGGATGCAGCCGGTTCGTTCAGTCTTCTCGGAGCTCATGGTCGGTAGCCCTCTACGAACACCGCACAGCCTTCGGGAGCAGGCCCGCGGCCTCCGCCGGAGTGGAGCGTACGACTCGTGGGCGTTTGCTCTCGGGATTGGCTGGAGTCTAGGCGGACGGAATCGGCCCAGTCAAGCAGAACGGGGCCGTGCCCGCACCGAGCAGGATCGCATGCCCCCGTGCGAGGAGGGGACTGTGATGTGGCTCGCCGCGGGGCCCCGGCCGTGGCTGTTCCTGTTGGTGCCGCTGCTGATGGGAGCGGTCACCAGCGCGCCGCACCAGCGGCGCGCTCGGCAGCCTAGCGGACGCAGTCCCTGAGCGCGTCCTGCCAGCGCCGCGGGGGCGGCAGGCCCAGACCCTGGTAGCGTCCGTTGTCGAGGACCGAGTAGCGCGGGCGCGTGGCGGGTAGCCGCAGGTCGTCGAGCCGGATCGGCTCGACGGGGACCTCGATCCCGGCCAGCGCGAGCGCCGCCAGCGCGAGCTCGCGCCAGCTGCAGGCGCCCTGGTTGGTCACGTGGAAAAGGCCCCGCGCCCCGGCGCGCACCAGGGCGAGGGCCGCTCTCGCCAGGTCGGAGGCGATCGTGGGAGCGAAGACCTGGTCCGCGACCACCCGCAACGGCCGGCCGGCACGGGCCTGGGCCAGGATCCGGTCGACGAAGGACCCGCCTTTCTGCTCGCTGCCGCCCCGGCCCAGGACGCCGCTCGTCCGCACGACCAGGTTGTTGGCGCCGCTCGCCTCGACCAGCATCTCGCCGGCGAGCTTCGAGGCGCCGTATACGGAAAGCGGGCGCGGCCGGTCCTGCTCGCGATAGGGGCGGTCCGCGCACCCGTCGAAGACGTAGTCGGTCGAGAAGTGCACGAAAGAGGCGCCCACCTCGCGCGCGGCGAGCGAGAGAGCCCGCGGGGCAAGAGCGTTCACCGCGAAGGCCGCCTCGGCCTCGCTCTCGGCGGCGTCGACCCGGTTCCAGGCCGTGGCGTTGAAGACGACATCCGGTCCCGCTCGTGCGACGAGGGCGGCCACCGCCGCGGCGTCCGTGACGTCGATCTCGTCCCTGTCGCCGGCCCAGGCGCACTCGTCGCCGAGCAGCGCCACCAGCTCGCGCCCGAGCTGCCCGGCCGACCCGGCGACCAGCGCCTTCATCCCTGGATACGCGCGGCCAGCTCGAAATCGAGGGCGGTCAAGCCGCCCGCGTCGTGGGTCGTGAGGGAGAGCGTGACGCGCGCGTAGCGGATGTCGATGTCGGGGTGATGGTCCGCCGCCTCGGCCAGCTCTCCCACACGGTCGACGAAGGCGAGCGCGGCCTTGAAGTCGGCGAACGAGAAGGTCCGTCGCAGCTCGTCGCCGCGCCGCTCCCAGCCGGGAAGCGCCGCCAGGCGCCCCTCGATCTGGGTTTCCGTGAGCTTCCCGGGAGCCGCCATCTCGTGACCTCCTGTCGAGGGATCAGGTCGCTGGCTGGGCGCGCGGTCGTCGGCGGCGCCTCCGGCGACGGCGACGCCGCGACCCCTCCCGTTCCTGGTTGGCCGCCTCGGCCGGGGTCGGGTGCTCCGGGCCGGTGATGACCTCGACGTCCGCCCCCGGCTCGCGCCACCGGGTGGCGAGCGTGACGCCCTCGGGACCACCGTGGATCTCGAGCCAGCGCAGGGCCTCCTCGAAGTAGCTGCGGCCCGCCAGCAACCGGCGGACCGAGGCGGGTGCCTGCGACTCGCCCAGACGCCGCTGCGCCAGCAGCACCAGGCGCAGCCGCTCCACGTCGCGGCGCGCGAACGGCAGCGCGAGTGTCGCTGCGCCCCCGCCCGGCTCGCTGTCCTCTTCCTCCTCGCCTCCCAGGAGGTGCGCCTCGCGCTCGACATCGTCCCGTGGTTCCTCGGGGGCGTCGCCCGCGGCCGGGCGCCGCGCGGGCGCGGAGGAGGCGGCGCGCCGCAGGCGGCGCGGCGGCAGCCCGAGCGGGACGAGCAGCGAGCCCGCGAGCAGCGGGTTCGTGAGCTGATCGGGCGTCGCCCCGGCCCGCCGGTACTCGTCGAGGCGAGAGAGGCTCGCCAGCAGCTGCTCGCCCCCGGCTGCCAGCGTGCGGTCCGCCTGCGGCAGGAGGTACGCGAGCAGGCCGTAGTCGTGCAGCATCGCGAGGGTCTCGCGCGAGCGCCCCTGGCGCAGGATCTTGTAGAACTCCTCCAGGATCCGCGCCGAGCTGCTGCGGACGATCTCGCCGCGCAGGGCCCGGATCGCCTCGGCGGTGTCACGGTCGATCGTGAAGTCGAGCCGGGCCGCGAGGGCGATCGCGCGCAGCATGCGGACCGGGTCCTCGCGCAGACGCACGCCCGGGTCGCCGATGGTGCGGATGACGCGCGCCTGGAGGTCCGGCAGCCCGCCCACCCAGTCGATCACCGAGAAGTTGGCGATGTCGTAGAAGAGGGCGTTCGCCGTGAAGTCGCGTCGGAAGGCGTCCTCCTCCGGCGTGCCGAAGGTGTTGTCGCGCCGGATCAGCGTCTCGCCCTCGTCGGGCGTCGAGGCACGGCGGAAGGTGCTGACCTCGACCACCTTGCGCCCGAAGCGCACGTGCACCAGCCGGAAGCGGCGGCCTACGATGAAGCAGTTGCGGAAGAGCCGCCGCACCTGCTGCGGGTGCGCGCTGGTCGCGATGTCGAAGTCCTTGGGCTGGCGCTGGAGCAGCAGGTCGCGCACGCCCCCTCCCACGAGGTAGGCGACGAAGCCCGCGTTCTTCAGCCGGTAAAGCACGCGCAGGGCGTCGGGATCGATGTTCTTGCGCGAGATGATGTGCTCGGGCCGCGAGAGGATGTGCGGCGCGAGGTCGCCTGGGGAAGCCTCCACCCTGCGATTATACGGGTCTGAGCTCCACCCGTCCGCCGGCTCGGCGCACCCGAAGACGCACCCCTTCCGGGAAGAGATCGGCCTCGCCGAAGGACGGGAGCGGCCGGCTCGGGTCACGCAGGCAGGTGTTGCCCTCTTTGCGCAGCGCGCCCACGAAGACGAGCTCGCGGAACTTCAGCTCCGGGATCGAGAAGCCGTCCGCCAGATGGACCACGTCCAGAAAGGGTGTCTGCTCGTCCGCCATCAGCCACCCTGCCGCGCGCTCGCCATCTTGCGCGCCACGTGCTCGAGCAGCTTCAGCTCCTTGGCGGTCAGATCGGCGCGTTGCACGAGAAGCCTCCAGTCGGCGAAAGCCGCCTCGGCCCGGCGGGGGGGCAGCGCGCGGATCGCCTCCAGGCCCTGCCTCAGCAGGGCCAGCAACCGTTCCTTGTCGGCATGCGTCGCGCGCTTCGCCTGGGCGTCGCCACGTCGGCGCGCCGCCCGGAAGACCTCGTAGCTCGCGATCGCGACCGCGTGCGAGAGGTTGAACGAGGGCTGAGCCGGGTGGGACGGGATGGTGGCGGTGCGGCCGCAGACGATCAGCTCCTCGTTGCTGAGACCGCTCGCCTCCGGACCGAAGACGAGGGCCGCCCTCTCCTCCCGTCCGAGCGCGGCGATCTCGGCCGCGGCCTCGCGCACGTCGGCGGGCCGCCGGCCCGCGGGACGGCGGCCCGTGAAGGCGACCGTCAGGCCGGCGTCGGCGAGGGCCGAGGGCAGGTCGCCGAAGACCCGCGCCTGCTCCAGCACCTCCTGGGCGCCCCAGGCGCTGCGCCAGCACTCGACCGTGCGCCAGTCGCCCGGCGCCACTAGGTCGAGGCCATCGGCCGCGGCGTTGCGCGCGACACGCGCGCACGCCCCCACGTTGGCAGCCGACTCGGCTCGGACCAGGACGATCCGGATGCGGGGCAAGCCTACCTGGACGTCGGGTCGTCGCTGCGCTCGGCCTCCGGCCAGTGGCGCAGGAAACGGCGCACGCCCGGAGCCTGTCGCGAGTACTCGATCAGGAGGGTGTGCAGCCTCTCCCGATCGGCCTCCGACATCTCGGTGAACTGCAGGCCGGCGCCCGAGCTGAGCGACTTCGACACGAGCGGGGCGCTCGGGTCGTGCCACCAGGCCACCCGGCAGCGGGCCCGAAACGGGACCTCGCTTCCGGGCCACGGGAAGCGGATCGTGATCTCGTCGTTCGCCTCCAGCGGCTCGCTGCGCTCGACGAAGGCCCCGTCGAGACCGATATCGAGCAGGAACGCCTCCTCCTCGCCGCCCGTACGCTCGAGCGTCACGCGGCGGACGAAGGGGATCCGCAGCCGCTGCAGGACTGGCTCCGGGGGCGCTTCGCGCTCGACGATCTTTTCTCGCGTCAC
The DNA here is from genome assembly GCA_963732935.1 of uncultured Acidobacteriota bacterium. Lineage (GTDB taxonomy): Bacteria > Acidobacteriota > Vicinamibacteria > Fen-336 > Fen-336 > DATBSL01. The sequence continues at coordinate 480,070 of CAVTBK010000002.1, forward strand.
GGAAAACCAGCGCGACCGTAGCACCGGCGCGCTTTGGGTGTCAACGAGCGTGAGCACACTCGTTGACAGGCTCTTAGTCGCTGTGGTTGAATCGCCCCCCGCGAGATGGACATCTCCTTGTCCTTCTGGCGCTTGGAGGTTGCCCCGTGGCGGACGAGCAGCCCGATCGCGTGAGCGTCCCGACCCTGGTCATGACCGGGGGGCCCCTGGACGGTACCGCCTATCCACTGCAGCTCACCGGGCGCGAGATCATCATCGGCTCGAGCCTGGACGCGGACGTGCAGATCCTGCTCGGGAACGTGGAGTCGTTCCACTCGCGGATCGGCATCGAGGCCGGCGCGCTCGTGATCTCCGACGCGGGCAGCGCAACCGGCACGTTCGTGAACGGGGAGAAGATCGAGGACGCCCACCCGCTACAGGAGGGAGATCGGATCTGCCTCGGGCCTCCCGGCGCCAAGGGCAGCGCGAAGGTGGTCGTGCGGATGCCCGGCTCGTCTCCGTCCGCGGCCGCCCGCGGCGCCGAAGCCAGCGGCCCTGAGCCGGCGGATGACGGTCCAGCGCCAGTGTTCGAAGAGCCGAGCCTCTTCCTCGGCTCGCAAGGCGACGTTGGTCTACCGCCGACCTTCGAGCTGCCCTCGGAGCACGCCGAGGCGGAGCCTCGCTCCATCGTGGAGGACTCCGCGGGTGGCGAGGAGATCGGCCTGGTGGCGGCCGAGGAGGGCGAGGACGACGGATCCCTCTTCGGCTCGCCCCTCCCGACCTCGCCGGTGATGAAGGCGGCGCGCGCCGCGTCCTCGGGCGAGCCGGCCCTGCCCTCGCTCGACGACGAGAGCCCTCTGCCTGCGTTCGGCACGGAGCCCGAGACCGCCTCGCCGCGGCCGGCCGCCCCCGCGGGCGCACCTCCCGCCGCACCTGCGCCTCCGCCGGCCGTCACCGCGCCGGCGGCCGCGGCCCCGCCACCCCCGCCGCCGGGACCGCCGCTGAAGCCGGCCGGCCAGCGCCTGACGGCACCGCCACCTCCGCCTCCCGCGCCGTCGCGCCCGGACTACCAATCGGATCTGCCGTCGATTCCGGTCCCGGGGAGGGACGAGCCGCGCCCGGAGCCGTTCCCGCCTCTCAGGCCGATGGGAAGGCCGGCAGCCAGGCCGGCGGCCAGGCCGGCCCCGGCCAGGAGGCGGCCGGCCGCGCGGCGCAAGCGCGGCTTCTCGCTGCCGTCGGTTCCCTTGCCACTGATCGGCGGGGTGCTGGCTCTCGCTCTCCTGGCCGGTCTCGTGTATCTGCTCTACCCGCGCCCGAAGCCGCCCGAGCTCCTCTCGATCACTCCGAGCAAGGTCGAGGCGGGCCAGACCGTCACCCTGTCCGGCACGCACTTCGCGAAGGAGCCGGTCGGGAACACGGTGCTCTTCGGGGCGACGCGCGGCACGGTGAGCGCCGCCAGCGACGGCGAGCTGAAGGTGATCGTGCCGCCGAATGCGAAGGCGCAGCTCGACGTCACGGTCGAGACGAAGGGAGGACGTTCGAAGCCCGTCCGGCTCGAGGTCCTGCCGGTCGCCACGGCGAGCGCCGTCGATCCCGAGGTCGCGCTGCCCGGGCAAAGCGTGACGATCCGGGGCGAGGGATTCGCGGGCCAACGCGTCACGGTCCGCTTCGCCGGTCTGCCGGCAACCTCGGTCGAGCAGGTGCCGGGTGGCATCAAGGCCGTGGTCCCCCAGATCGCATTTCCCGAGGGCTCGGCGACGACGGTCACCGTGGAGATCGGCGGCCAGCCGCCGCTCTCCTTCCCCTTCATCGTCGGGCAGACTGCCCCTCGTCCTCGAGGCAAGCCCGGCGAAAGGCGCGATCGGCGACAGCGTTCGTCCTCAAGGGCCGCGGCTTCGCTCCCCAGCCGCGAGGCAACAGCGTCACGGTCGGCGGAAGACCCGCCCTGGTCCTGACCGCCAGCGCCGGGGAGCTCACCGTGGTGGCACCGAACCCGCCGGCCGGGGAGATGAGCCCGGACCTGCCGATCGTGGTGAGCGCGCTCGGCAAGACCTCGAAGAGCAGGGCCACCTTCACCTACCTGCGCAGCTCGACCTCCGCGATTCGTTCCGCGCTTCTTCGTCGAGCCTGTGGCCGAGTACCCGTCTGAGGACCTCGTGTTCGTGTCGACGGAGCTCGGACCGGCCCTGCTGCTGGGCGGAGCGGCCGGGGCGGCCTCGACCGCCGCGCGGGGGGTTGCGGTCGCCGACGCGCTCAACGCGGCGGTCGCCGGGGCGGCCTCGCGGCGCCTCGCCTTCGAGCTGCGCGAGCGTTCGGGGCCCTCCGTCGGCTTGGTCGGCGACCCGCGGCCACTGCTGGTGGCGACGGGGGCCGACGCGGCCGCCTACTCGAAACCCTGGCAGGGACAGCGGGTGGGGCGCGGGGTCACACCGGCCGCCGTGGCGCGCCACTGGACGGCCCTCCTCCAGGACTACTTCGCCCTCTTCCTCTATCGCGAGCGCCCGCTGCAGATGCTCACGCTCGACCCAAGCGCCCGGGCTCTCTCCGACATCTACGGAGAGGCGAGCCGGCGAGCCCCGGACGGCTCCAGCGTGCCGTCTTCGATCGTGCTGCCGACGTCTCCCAGCATGGCGGCGGCGCTGCGCCAGATAGCTCTCGTCGTCGCGAGCGGCGGAGGCCGCGCCGGCGTCGCCCTCGAGGGCACCTGGCGCGGGACGATCGAGGATCCCGATCGCGGCAGCCGGCGCTTCCGGGTCGTGATCCGCAGCGAGAACGGCCGGCTCGCCGGCAGCATCACGACCGGCCAAGGCTCGCTCGAGCTCACCTCGCAGCTGCGCGACGTCTCCTTCGATCGCGGCGCCGTCCGTTTCACCGCCAATCTCGAAGGTGCCCCGCACCAGTTCACCGGCACCCTCGAGGACGCCAAGGTGAGCGGCACGATCACGCGACCGCGGCGCGACCCCGCGCGCTTCACGATGGACTACTACTCGGAGTAGGTCAGGGAGCGGTCGACGGACTCAGCGCGCGCCACCCGGGACCAGCCCTCGACACGTTCGATTTGACCTTGACGGTTCCACGCGCCGGGCACCACAATTTCTGTCACGATGATTCCGTGCCGGCGGCCTCCCGCCGCCGGCCTCTCCTGAGTCGAGGTGGCGCATGGCCAGCAAGCGCTCGCGCTCTGAGGATGCCGAGGCGCGATCGGGCTTCTCGAGGCGTACCTTCCTGAAGACGGCCGGCGCGGGTGCCGCCGCCACGACGGTCGTGGGCGTGGGCGCCCGTGCGGGCGCGGGACCGACGGTCCTGGGGCCGGACGCCGTCACCCTGAACCTCAAGGTGAACGGCAAGGCGCAGCCGGTGAGGGTCGAGCCCCGGGTGACGCTCCTCGCGGCCCTCCGCGACCACCTGGACTTGACCGGCGCAAAAGAGGTCTGCGACCGGGGCGCCTGCGGCGGCTGCACCGTGCTGCTCGACGGCGAGCCGATCAAGTCCTGCCTGATGCTGGCAGCCGACGCCGAGGGTCATGAGATCACGACGGTCGAGGGTCTCGGCACCCCGGAGGCGCTCTCACCGCTGCAGCAGGCGTTCGTCGAGAGCGACGCCTTGCAGTGCGGGTTCTGCACGCCAGGCTTCGTGGTGGCGGGCACGGCGTTCCTGGCCAGGAACCCGAACCCGACGCTGGACGAGATCAAGCACGGCCTCTCCGGCAACCTCTGCCGTTGCGGCACCTACGGGCGGATCTTCGAGGCCGTCCAGAAGGCGGCGCGCCGCGCGCCGAAGAGGGGGTAGCCATGGCGCAGGAGCAGAAGCCCAAGGAGCCCTCCGTCAGCTTCGAGGTGAAGGCGGGCCTGCCGCAGGCCCCGCAAGTCCGGGAGGTGGAGGTCGCCGAGGGAGACCTCAAGCCCTGGGACCTCGACGCCTGGGCGCGCTTCACCCAGATGGGCAAGCCGCGGCCCCGCTTCGAGGCACCGCTCAAGGTGACGGGCCGAGCGCGCTATACCTACGACGTCAAGCTGCCCGGGATGCTCTATGGCCGGATGATCGGCGCCGCGATCCCGGCCGGCGAGGTAGTCTCGATCGACACCTCGAAGGCGGAGGCGCTGCCGGGCGTCAAGGCCGTCTGGACGGCCGACGCCAGGACCATCCGCTTCGCCGGGCAGGACGTGGCGGCGGTGGCGGCGGTCTCCCCCGACATCGCGGAGGACGCGGCGCGGCTCGTCCAGGTGACCTATCGGGAGAAGCCATTTGTGGAGGAGCTGCGCGCCGCCATGAAGCCGGACGCGCCGCTCGTCTACGCCGAGGGCGACAGCCCGGGCGGCAGGGACGTCCCCCACCACGGAAACGTGGCGGGCCCGCGCGACGGCCGCGGCCGTCCCGGCGGTCCCCGGGGCGACGTAGCCAAGGGCCTCTCCGAAGCGGACGTGCTGGTCGAGGCGACCTACTACGTGCCGGTGCACACGCACTGCGCCCTCGAGACCCACGGGGTCGTGGCGGCCTGGGAGGGCGATCAGCTGACCGTGCACGCCTCGACCCAGGGCATCTTCGCCGTGCGCGAGGGGCTCGCCGAGGCGCTCGGCGTCGACCGCAAAAACGTACGCGTCCTCTGCGAGCACATGGGGGGCGGCTTCGGCAGCAAGCTGGGGCCCTCGGCCTCGGGCAGCGCCTTCGCGATGGTCGCCTGCAAGCTGGCCAGGAAGGCCGGGGCGCCGGTGAAGTTGATGCTCGACCGCCATCAGGAGCAGCTCTGCACCGGCAACGCGCCGAGCGCCCTCATCACCGTGAAGCTCGGGGCCAAGAAGGACGGGACACTCACCGCCGTCGACTACACGTCCTACGGTTCGGGTGGCATAGCACCCGGCGCCGGTACCGCCGGCCCGGCCTCGGCGCTCTACCAGACCAATCCCAACTTCGACCGCAAGGAGTACGACGTCTTCACGAACGCGGGGCCGCACGCGCCCCTGCGCGCGCCAGGCCACTCGCAGGGGGCCTTCGGCCTGGAGTCGGCGATCGACGAGCTGGCGGACAAGCTGGCGATGGACCCGCTCGAGCTCCGCCGGAAGAACGAGTCGAACCCCGTGCGTCTCAGCCAGTTCGATCCGGGCGCCCAGGCCATCGGCTGGGAGCGGCGCAACAAGAAGGCCGGCGACATGTCGACGGGCAGCTGGGGCGCGGCCGGGACGGACGGAAAGAGGGTCCGGGGGATCGGCATGGCGAACGGTGTCTGGTACGTCTTCGCCGCCCCGGAGGTCGGTGCCGAGGTGCGGGTCCACCGCGACGGCTCGGTCGAGGTGGTGAGCGGGTGCCAGGACATCGGCTCCGGCTTCCGAACCGCGATGGCGGTGGTCGCGGCGGAGGAGCTGGGCATCCCGACGAGCGACGTCACCATGCGGATCGGCGACACCCAGTTCCCGCCGGGACCCGCCTCGGGCGGCAGCGTGACCACTAACTCGGTGGCGCCGGTCGTGCGCCTCGCCGCGAGCGACGCGCGCCGGCAGCTCTTCGCCCTCGCGGCGCCCTTGCTGGCGGCGAAGCCCGAGGAGCTCGACGCGGACAACGGCAAGGTGTTCGTGGCGGCCGACCCCGCGAGGTCCATCGGCTTCAAGCAGGTCGCCGCCCGGATGCCGGGCGAGGTGATCGACTGCCGGGCGTGGCGCAAGCGCCAGTTCGACACCTTCCGCTGGGACCTCTCGGCGGTGCAGTTCGCCGAGGTGGAGGTCGACATCGAGACCGGCGAGGTCCGGGTCGTGAAGATGGTCGGGGTCAACGACTGCGGCTTCCCGGTCAACCCGCTCACCGCGAGGAACCAGGTGATCGGGGCGATGATCCAGGGGGCCTCCTGGGCCCTCTTCGAGAATCGCATCCTCGACCCGAACGTCGGCACCATGGTCAACCCCAACCTGGAGTCCTACAAGATCCTGGGGCCGGCCGACATGTTCGAGGCCCAGGCGATCCTGACCCCGGTCGCGAACCTGGGCAACAACACCTCGACCGCCGGCATCGGCGAGCCGCCGATCGTGCCGACCCTGGCCGCCGTCGCGAACGCCGTCCACAACGCGATCGGCGTCCGGATCCGCGAGCTGCCGATCACACCTGACCGGGTCAAGGCGGCCCTGTCCGAAGCCCACAGGAGGGCGTGAGCCATGAACCGCTTCGAGCTGGCGCGGGCGGCGAGCACGGCCGAGGCCCGCGAGCTTCTCGCGGGCAAGCCGGGCAGCGTCTACAAGGCCGGCGGGATCGACCTGCTCGACCACCTGAAGGAGCACCTGGTCGAGCCCCCTCGGCTCGTGGACCTCAAGCGCATCCCCGGGCTGGACGCGATCGTCGCGGCGCCGGACGGCAGCCTGCGGATCGGACCGCTCGCGACGCTCGCCCGGGTGGCGGCCCACGAGGGCGTCCGCGCCACCCACCCGGCGCTCGCCCGCGCCTGCGGCGAGGCCGCCTCGCCCCAGATCCGCAACGTCGCCACCATCGGGGGCAACCTGCTGCAGCGCCCGCGCTGCTGGTACTACCGCCTGGAGTCGTACAAGTGCGTGAAGAAGGGCGGCGATCTCTGCTTCGCAGTCGCCGGCGAGAACCGCTACAACGTCATATTCGGCGGCGGCCCGGCTTACCCGCCGCACCCTTCCAACGCCGCCGTGCCCCTGGTCGCGTACGGGGCCCGCTTCCTGCTGGAAGGTGGACGGGGACGGCGCACCGTGCCGGCGGATCAGTTCTTCGTCCTCCCCGAGAAGGACCCGACCCGCGAGAACGTCCTGGAGCCGGGCGAGATCCTGACCGAGATCCAGGTCCCCGCCGCGGCCGGCTGGCGCTCGGACTACGCGGAGCTGCGGGAGCGGGCGGATTTCGACTGGCCGCTCGTCTCGGCGGCGGTCGCGCTCCGGGCCGAGGCGGGCACCGTGAGGGACGCCCGGGTGGTGCTGGGCCACGTGGCTACGATCCCGTGGCGCTCGGAGCCGGCCGAGAAAGCGCTGGTCGGCGCGCGCCTGGACGCCGCTGCCGCCGAGGCGGCGGGCCGCGCCGCGGTCACGGGCGCCGAGCCCATGAGCCAAAACGGATACAAGGTCGACCTGGTCACGACGCTGGTGCGTCGGATCGTCACCTCTCTCGCGTGAGGACGGCCATGCACACGAATCCACCTGACCTCGCCGCGATCCCGGTCTGCCGGCGCCTGCGCTCGAAGATGTACTACGTGGTGGGGCGCGACCATCCGAACCTGCGCGTCTCGTCGCCGACCGCTCAGTACTGGTGCTCTCTCACGACGACGGCGATGGGACCGGACGGCCTGCCCTGCCGGCCGGAGTCGTGCCAGTCCCACCGCGGCTGCTTCGAGAACGAGTAGCGGACCCGAGAGCCGCGCTCGACGGGTCGTCAGTCGCTCTCGACCACGCGCAGCACGCGGGTGTTCTGGATCGAGATCTGCGCGGCCACGCGACTCGCCACGTCGAGGAGGGCGACCGCCGCCGGCGCCTCGGGCGTCTCGACCACGATCGGGCGTCCTTCGTCGCCCCCCGAGCGCACCCGGGTGTCGATCGGCACCTCGCCCAGGAACGGGATGGCCAGCTCCTCGGCCAGCGCTCGGCCGCCGCCGCTGCCGAAGATGTCCGTGCGCTGCTGGCAGTGGCTGCAGACGAAGTGGCTCATGTTCTCGACCACACCCAGCACGGGGATGTTGAGCTGCCGGTACATGCCGACCGCCTTGCGCACGTCGGCGATGGCGACGTCCTGCGGTGTGGTCACCACCACCGCGCCCGCCATGGGCACGCTCTGCGCCATCGAGAGGGCCACGTCCCCGGTGCCGGGCGGTAGGTCGACGATCAGGTAGTCGAGCTCTCCCCAGACCACGTCGCGCATGAACTGTTGGACCGCGCTGTGCAGCATGGGCCCGCGCCAGATGATCGGTTGATCCTTCGGAACCAGCATGCCCATCGAGATGACCGCGATCCCGTGCGCCCGCGGCGCCAGGATCCGCCGGTCTGCGTCGACGGCGGGCGTCTCGCTGATGCCGAGCATCTGCGGCACGTTCGGCCCGTAGACGTCGCCGTCGAGGAGACCCACCCGCGCGCCCTTCCCGGCGAGGCCCACGGCGAGGTTGACCGCGGTCGTGGTCTTGCCCACGCCACCCTTGCCGGCTCCCACGGCGACGATATTGCGGATGCCGGGGATCTGCTGGCGACCCAGGCCGCCGCGGGTGCTGACGTTGGACGTCATCTTCGCGCGCGCGGCAGCCACCCCCGGCAGCGCGGCGACCCGCCGCTCGGCCTCCGCCTTCATCTCGTCCTTCACCGGGCAGGCGGGTGTCGTCAGCTCGAGGGTGAAGTCCACCTCGCTCCCCGCCACCTTCACCTCTTTCACGAAGCCAAGGCTCACGATGTCCTTGTGCAGGTCCGGGTCCTGGACCCCGGCGAGGGCCGACAGCACCTCTTCCTTGGAAACGCTCACGATCTTCACCTCTCGAGGGCCCAGCGGATCAGGACTTCGACGCGGCATCCACCAGCTCCTGCAGTTTCTCGAACTTGGTGGGCGGGCTGCCCAGAATCTTGCTGCGAATCATTCCCGTGCCGTCGATCACGAACGTGGTGGGAAAGCCCTGGGTGACGCCGAACGCGTCGCCCGTCTTGTCGTCGCCGATCAGCTGGCGATAGGGGATCTTGTACTCGCGCACGAAATCGTTGATCTCCGTGGGCGAGCCCGAATCCATGACGACGCCGACCACCTCGATCCCGCGCGCCTGGTTCCGGCGCCAGAAGCTCGCGTACTCCGGGATCTCCTGGATGCAGGGGCCGCACCAGGTCGCCCAGAAGTCGAGGACCACGACCTTGCCCTTGAGCGAGTCGAGTGTGGTCCGCCCCCCGTTGAGGTCGGGAAGGTCGAAGGGCGGCGCGGCGGTCAGCCCCGGCGGCTTGGGGGCGGGGCCGCAACCGACGAAGGCGAGGGCGAGCAGGGGGACGGCGTTTCGAAGACGCACACGTCCATTATAGGGACCCGGGGCCGTGGCCGGGGAGGCGCGGGAGCTAGCCGATGCCGGCGAGGCCCGGGAAGATCCTGCTGAAGTACTGGGCCAGGACCGTGAGCCGACCCGTTACCAGCAGCAGGCCGATCCCGACCAGGAGGACGCCCGAGGCGACCTCGACGACGCGCATGGAGCGGCGCAGCCTCGACGAGGCCTTGAAGAACCAGTTGACCGCCAGGGCGGAGAGCAGGAAGGGGATGCCGAGCCCGGCGGAGTAGGCGGCCAGCAGCACGACGCCCTGGCTGACCGTCTCCTGCTGGGAGGCGTAGAGCAGGATCGCGCCCAGGATCGGTCCGATGCACGGCGTCCAGCCGAAGGCGAAGGCGAGTCCGACCACGTACGCGCCCAGCAGCCCCAGCGGCCGGCTGGTGAGGCTCGCCCGCTTCTCCGAGAGCAGCCAGTTGATCCGGAGGAGCCCGGCCGTGTGCAGCCCCAGCACGATGATCACGATGCCGCCGACCATGCCGAGCGTCCGCTTGTACTCCTGGAGCAGCGAGCCGACGTAGGTCGCGGCCGCGCCGAGCGTCACGAAGACGGTCGAGAAGCCGAGGACGAAGGCGAGGCTGGTGAGGACGATCCGGCGGACGAGGTCACGGGGGGCGCCGTCGTCACGGAACTGGGAGACGTTCACCCCGCTGATGAAGGAGAGGTAGCCGGGGACGATCGGGAGCACGCAGGGCGAGACGAAGGAGACGAGGCCGGCCAGGAAGGCCGCTGCGATCGACACGGACGAGTTCATGGCCGCGTATCCTCGGGCGCCGTTCAGGGACATGTCGATTATAGCGGTGCCCACGCCCAGGGGACGCGGGCGCCCGGGTTGTGCGGTACTCTCTCGGGGACGGAGGCGAGGGCAGTCAGATGCGAGGCACGGTTCCACGGCCGCAGCGGCTGAGGCTCTCCATGCCCCTGGCGCTGCTCCTCGCGTGCGGGGCGGGGGCGGCGACCGGCAGCGTCGGTGCGGCCCCTCCCGACGCGGCCGGAGCCACGCCCGACCCGGCGGGAGCCACGCCCGACGCGGCGGGGGCACCTGTCCGGCTGCTCGAGCGGGCGGCCGCGGCATGGCAGGCGCGCGACCTGGCACGCTGGGTCGACCTCTGGGATCCGAGGGCGCGAGCGGCCGAGACGGTCTTCGCACGCGGTGCCTTTCAGGCCGACCAGACGACCCTCGAGTGGCTGCGGAGCGGGACGCCGGCCCCGGACGCCGTCGACTTCAGCGTTGAGGCCCAGATCTTCGCCACCCGGGAGCCCAACGGCCACCTGGCCTACTGGCGCCTGACCGCCGAGCGGGGCCCCGGCGGCTGGCGGTTTGTCAGGCGCTCGGACACCAGCGCGGTCGACGGGCTCGTGCACCTTTCGCTCTCACACCGAGCTTGGCGAGCGCGCGCGGTCTCCCTGCGTCTCGTGGACTTCGAGCTGCGCCTGGAGGACGGCACCCTCTTCTCGAACCCGAAGCCGCTCGGGCCGACCGTGCTCGTCTTCGTGGGCCGGGGCCGCGTCCGCGTCGACCCCCAGCCAAAGGCCGAGCGCGAGCAGCTCCGGCGCTTCTCCGGCTCGGCGACGCTCGATGCGCCGATCAAGTGGTGCTTCGTGCGCATCGACCCGGCCACCTTCGAGCGCCTGGTCGGCAGCTCCGGGCTCGAGCCCGATCCCGAGGCCGCCTCCCGGCTGGAAGAGGCCCAGCGGGTCTTCGCCGAGCGCTCGGGGCGCAGCTACGTGCTCGACGCCCCGCTGCCGGGCTCACCCTGGTGGCTGCTGCCGAGCCCGGGCGACGCTGTCATCGACTTCCCCTGGCGCCACGGGCGCGTGCTCACCTACGCGCTGTCGAGCGGCGACGACGAGGACGTGAACCTCTTCGATCGTGACCGCCGGCTCCAGATCTGCGCCTACCGCTCGCCGGCGCGGGCGGCCGGGCCGAGGATCGGAGCGCCCGCGGTCGAGATCCTCGACCAGGACCTGCGGGTCCGCTTCGAGCCCGAGCGGCTGGAGCTCGCGGCCGTGCACAGGATGCGGCTGCGCTCGGCGGCGACCAACACGTTGCGCCTGCGGCTGGACGACGACTTCCGGGTCTCCTCGGTCTCGAGCGGGGACGGCACGGACCTCGTCTTCTTCCGCGTGCGCGGGCAGGGCAGCGTCGTCGTCTCGCTGGGCGGGATCGCCGATCGCGAACGGCCGTTCACGATCGTGACGCGCTATGCCGGCCATCACGATCCCGCACCCGTCGAGCACGAGCTGCTTCAGGTCGCGCGCCTGCGGGGGGACTTCTCGAGGGCGCCGCTCCTCGATCCGCCTCCCATCGTCTACGGCAACCGGACCGCCTGGTACCCACGTCCGACCGAGGAGACCTTCTCCCCGCTGAGCGCCTTCCTCGACACCCCGGAAGGCTGGCTGGCCGTGACCGGAGGCGAGCTGCGCTCGCTCCAGAACCAGGGAAAGCGCACGGTCGCGGAGTACCGGCTGTCCCAGCCGGGCAAGTTCGTGACCGCCATCGTGGGACGCCTGTCCGAGGTCGGCCTGCGCCAGACGGGTGCGCTGACCCTGCGGGCGTTCTCGACGCCCCGCTCGCGCTCGGCGGCGGAGGAGGACATGCGGGCAGCGGAGCGAATCCTGGCCTTCTACGAGACGCGCTTCGGCCGCTGCCCCTATCCGTCGTTGTCCATGGTGATAGTGGATGCGAAGGTCCCCGGCGGCCACAGCCCGCCCGGTCTCATCTACGTCCAGGAAGCGCCGCCCGTGCTCAGCCAGCGCCAGGCGGAGGACCCGGCCAACTTCTCGGACGTCACCGACTTCTTCCTCGCGCACGAGCTGGCACACCAGTGGTTCGGGGAGAGTGTCGCCCCGGCAGGCTATCGCGAGCGCTGGCTCTCGGAGGCATGGGCCCAGTACGCGGCGGCCCTCTGGGTGCGGCAGCGGGAGGGCGAGGGGGCCTTCCGCGGCGTGATGGATCGGATGGGGCGCTGGGCCGAGCGACACGACTCCGCCGGACCGATCCACCTCGGTCAGCGGATCGGGGTTCTGGAGGGGGACCCGCGCCTCTATCGCGCGGTCGTCTACGACAAGGGGGCGTGGGTGCTCCACATGCTGCGGGGCATCGTCGGCGACCAGGCGTTCTTCGCGGGAACCCGGGCATTCCTGGAACGGCATCGTTTCACGAGGGTGAGGACCGACGATCTTCGCGAGGCCCTCGAAGAGGCCAGCGGGCGCGACCTCGGCGCGTACTTCGAACGTTGGGTGTACGAGACCGGACTCCCGCGCATCGTCTGGTCGAGACACACCCGCAGGGGGCCGACCGGCTACGAGACCACCGTCGCGATGCGCGGGCAGCAGGTCCCGGGGCCGCTGCCCGTCGAGATCGCCGTCACCACGACGGGAGGCGAGGAGGTCCGCCGGGTGACCCTGGACCCGCCCTACGGGTCTTGGATGATCGAGACCCGGAAAAGGCCGAGGAGCGTCGCCGTCAACGAGGACCGGGGGCTGCTCGCCCGCACCAAGCGCGGCAGGGTCCCGCCCCCGCCTCAGTGATAGCCGTTCTTGCGGCCTTCGTCCTCGAGCTTCGCGATATCCCCCTGCGTCGCTGCGAGCTTCTGCTGGGTCTCCTCGAGGAGTCCGATCTTGCTCGCGCGCCCTGGGCCGAAGTTCGCGTTCTCGAGGTTGCCGAGGTCCGCGTTGAGCTTCGCGATCACGTCCTGATACGCCGCCTCGAGATTTGCGAGCGGTGTCCAGCCGCTTGCGCCAGGCGGCCTCGGCCGCCGACCGTTGCTCGGCGGCAGCGGCAGCGGCTTTCTCGTCGTCGGTCTTCTTGGCGGCTGCCGTATCGCCACCTTCTGGCTTGGTGGCCTCGTCCCCCGACGCCTCGTCATCGGATTGAGTGTCGAGGTCGGAAGACACCGGCGTCGAGGCGACTTCCCGATCCGTGTAGACCTTGACCGGCTTGGCAGGCTCCGCCGAGCGCTTCGCCCGCTCGCGAGCGGCCGCATCGCCGAGACCCTGGGCGGAAGCCAACGAAGCCAGCACCATCGCGGCCGCGCCGAGCACCGCAACGTGGACCACCCGCATGTGACCCTCCTTCTCCCGGAGCTGATTATAGCGGGCACCCGCGCCTGACGGTTCCCATTTCCCGCCCCTGTCCCCTGCCCCCCAGTCCACCCGCCTCCCGCTAGAGCCCCCGCACCGCTCCACACCCGAGCCGGGCCGGGCATCCGCCCGGGACGACCGTCGGTCGCTTCGAGTAAGGTGAGAGGACGTGGTACTCGGGGTCGGCCTGGACATCGTGGAGACCGAGCGGGTCGCGCGACTCGTGTCCCGCTACGGGGATCACTTCGTCGGCAAGCTGATGGGAGAAGCCGAGGCGGCCTGCCTGCCCAAAGACGAGGCCGAGCGGGCGCTCGCCCTCGCCTTCGCGGTGGCCGGGAAAGAGGCCGCCAGCAAGGCGATCGGCACCGGCTGGAGCCGGGGCGTGCGCTGGCGCGACGTGGTCGTGGTTCGCGAACCCGAGCAGGAGGTGCGCCTGGAGGGGGAGGCGGCCCGCGTGGCGCGGCGCCTGGGGTCGAGCGGACGCACCCGGGTTCGCCTCGAGCTGCGCGGGGCGCTGGCCGTGGGCGAGGTCTGGCTCCTGCCGTGACCACCTCCCCGCCGCACGCGAAGCGGAACCTGCTGGTCACGATCGCGATGGTGTTCGCGGTCTTCACCGGCTTCGCCTTCGTGCTGCCGTTCCTGCCTCTCTACGTGCGCGAGCTGGGTGTCCGCGAGCCCGAGCGGGCGGCGCTTTGGGCGGGCGTCCTGATCGGCGTCTCGCCGCTGGTCGCGGGGCTCCTCGCCCCCGTCTGGGGACGCTTCGCGGATCGCTTCGGACACAAGACGGTCATCACCAAGGCCCTCCTCGCCTACGTCGCGATCCTGGTGGCAACCGCCGCGGTAAGGAGCGTCGGCCAGCTGCTCCTGCTGCGCCTGGCGATCGGCCTCTTCGGCGGCATCGGTCCCCTGGGACTCGCCATGGCGACCGCCCAGGCGCGGCGGGAGGACACGGGGCGCGCGGTCGGGCTCGTCCAGGCCGCCCAGATCCTTTCAGCGGCGGTCGGTCCCCTGGCCGGGGGCCTGCTGGCTGATGCGATCGGGATCCGGCGTACGTTCCTGGTGACCGCCGCGCTGTGCGGGCTCGCGCTCCTGCTCGTGCTCGTGCTCTACGTCGAACGCGGCCCCGCCGAGCCGCGCCCGGCCGGGGCGAGCGCGGGGTTCGGGGCGGTCACAGCGCTGCCGGGGGTCGCGTCGCTGCTGCTCGTGCTCTTCCTGGTCAACTTCATCGGCCGCTCCTTCACACCGATCCTGCCCCTGCAGGTGATGGTCCTCGGGCTCCCGGCCTCCCGCGCGGCCTCCGGCACCGGGCTCCTGATCTCGGTCTATTCGGTCGCCGCCGCCGCGTCCGCGGCCTTCCTGGGTCGGCTGAGCCGGACCGTCCCGCCACGCACGCTTCTGCTAGCGACCTTGGCCGGCGGTGCCCTGGTGGTGGCGCCGATGGCACTCGTGCCCAGCTTCGCCTTCCTGCTGAGCCTCGCCCTGCTGCTGGGCCTGGTGGCGGGCGGCTCGCTCACGCTCTGCTACACGATCGGTGGGCTGATGGTCCCGGAGCGGATCAGGACCACGGCGTTCGGCATCTTCTCGAGCGCGACCCTCTTCGGCGGCGCGCTCTCGCCTTCAGTCGCCGGGCTCGTGGCGCAGGTCGCGCTGCGCGGAATCTACTGGCTGGATGCGGCCCTCTACCTGGCCCTGGTTCTGGCCGTGGCGCGGGCGGGGATGCCGGCACCCAGGGGCCCTGCCGTCACACCGGTCGCGGGCCGCGCTGGAGTCTCCCCATGAAGGCCTGTCACCATTGCGGTCGCGAGCTGCAGCTGCTGGCGAGGATCGGACGGACCGACGGCTGCCCGTTCTGCCACTCCGACCTGAAGTGCTGCCTCAACTGCCGGCTTCACGACCCGGGTGCGAACAACCAGTGTCTGGAACCGCAGGCCGAGTGGGTGACGGACAAGGACAAATCGAACTTCTGCGAGTTCTTCGAGTTCCGGGAGACCTCCCGGCTCACCCAGCCCGGCTCAGGCGGAGCGCAGTCGGAGGTCCACCGCGCTCGAGCAGCCTTCGACTCGCTCTTCTCGAAGAAGGGCTAGCTCGGCCGAGCCCGAGCTGCCCTCGTGCCCCGGCTCCCTCTAGGCGGCGCGCGGATGGTCTCCGGCGGCGGCCTCGTTGCGCCGATGGTAGAGAAGCCTGCGATCGGCAAACGGGATCCGAGTGCCGAGCAGGATGTCCCAGGTGCCGTTCGTGAGTCCGAAGGCGATCGCGGAGCCTCTGGGGCTGTGGTGGTAGAGATGGTGGCGCCGGATGTAGTCGAAGTAGCGCCAGTGCAGCGTGTGGAAGTGGACGGAGTAGTGGACCCACTCCTCGAGCACGTAGCACTCGAGCAGGGTCGCGACCAGGACGGGCGCCGTTGGGAGCGGGGCCAGTGGACTGGCGAGCGCCAGGGCCACCGCCGCCGGGAGCGTGTCGAAGTGGCCGTTGATGTGCAGGCCGTCCCAGGGACGCTGGTGGTGCTCGCTGTGCACCCGGTCGAATCGCGCGTGCAGCGCGTGCCGCAGCCAGCCGGACCCGTCGGGAAAGCGCCCATGGAGGATCCCACGGTGCACGACGTACTCGAGGAAGGTCCAGAGGGCGATGCCGAGCAGGAGGAAGAGGAACGCGACGGCGGGTGCGGCGCGGAAGCCGAGCCAGAGGACGGGGAGCGCGAAGGCGGAGTACAGCAGGGTTACCGGATAGAAGCGTCGGCGCGCGATGCGCGCCTCCTTGGCGAGGTCGATCCCAGGCGGGTAGATGGGCGCAGGGATCCCGTAGACCGATTTCGGAATGCCACCGGCAGGCGTAAGCATGGTTGTCTTCGGTTTGGTTTAGGGTGCCCCTTCCCTATTCTAGGCAGCCGGGCAGACGAGGTCGAATCGGCGACCCGACCGCGGTCGGAGAGGACCGGGCACGGCCCGCGGCGTCGCCCGGTCGCGTCGGACGGCTTCCAGTGCTGGAGGATCGCCTGCAGGACTCCGGCCGCTCCGGCGCGACCGTCGGTGGTCTGGGTGGCGAGGTGGAGGGCGCTCAGCGCCCCCTCAAACGCCCTTGGGGCCTTGGCTGGCGAGGCGGGGCGCTCTTTTCCGCAGCCAGTAGCGCTGGGGCCGGGCTCAGGCCGCTGGCCCCGACCGGCGCGCTCCCTTCTCGAACAGGAGGGAGAAATCCTTGAGCAGTACGGCAGAGGCGCCAAGGACGATCTCGTTGCGGCCCAGGCGCTCGAACTCGACCCGCGTGTCCTGAGCCAGACGGGCGAGCGTCGTCTGCGCCACGGTCTCGCGAACGACCTCGAGCAGAGGCGGACCGAAGCTCGTGATCCCGCCCGCGAGCACGATCCTCCCGATATTGAGGGTGCCGATCAGGCTCGATATGGCCATGCCCATGAAGCGACCCGCCTCGCGCACGACCTGCTGGGCGACGGGGTCGCCAGCGGAGAAGGCCTGCTGCAGCCCCTCGAAGGTCACCTCGGGCACCGCCGCCAACGACGACCCCTCGAAATGCCGCGCCAGCATCTGCGCCCGCTGCACGACGGCGCGGGTGCTCGCGACCGTCTCCAGGCAGCCCGAGTTGCCGCAGCGGCACGGCAGCCCGCCCTCGCGGACCACGACCACGTGGCCGATCTCGCCGGCGCCGCCGCCGTCGCCATGGAATAGCTCCCCCTTGATGATGATGCCGGCTCCGATCCCGTGCCGGACGTTCACCAGGATCAGGTTGCCATGGGGGTCGTGTCCGTCGCCGAACGTGTGCTCGCCGACCGCCGCGGCCTGGCTGTCGTTCACGACCGTGACCGGCACCTGGTAGCGGTCACGGAGCAGCTGCCGCAGGGGGAGGTTGCGCCAGTCGAGATTCACCGCGTGGACGACGACACCCCGGCTCGCGCTCACGAGACCGGGCGTGCCGACGCCGATGCCGACCAGCGGCTGGCGCGCGGCGGGCACCAGCTCGTCGAGCAGCTCGTAGACGGAGGCGAGCGCCGCGTCGCCGTCCCGCCTGCGCACGGGGGTCTCGGCCCGGCGGTGGATGTTGCCGCGCAGGTCGACGACGGCGCCGCTGAAGGTGCCGTAGGCAAGGTCGAGCCCAATCACGCAGCGAGAGTCCGCAATCAAGCTGAGCAGGATCGGAGACTTGCCGCCGCGCGAGCGGCCGAGGCCGACCTCGCGGACGAGCCCCGATCCGATCAGGTCGGAGACGATCCCCGAGATGGTCGTCCGGGTGAGACCGGTGATGCGGGAGATCTCGGCCCGGCTGACGCTCTGGCGCTCGAAGAGGATGCGGAGCGCGAGATTGCGGTTGTGCTCACGGGTCTGTTGCTGCGTCGCCTTCATGCGCGCGACCCCTTCACCGGCCCGCCCTTCGGGTGGTCCAACGATAGCGCGGATCTCCCCGGCCGTCGCCTCGGCTGGTTCGCCCGCCCCCCCACGAGCGAGCCGGCTCAGCTCGCGGCACCGGACCCCGGCTCGGCCCTCTCCGCTCCACCGCGAGTCGGTATGAAGCGGGAGAGGATGAGCGCCGGCATCGCCGAGAGGACGACCCGGAAAGGGAAGTTCTTGTAGCCGAGCTGGGTCTGGATCCGGCCGCTCATTCCGGCACACCGCCCGACACGGCGAGGGCGTTCGGGGCGTCCCCGAGCGCGGCGAGGTCGTCGCCGATCGCGACCACGGTCGCCTTCGTGGCGGTCAGCTTCGCGAGCAGGGATTGGGTGTCCCGTTCGATCTGCCCCCTCGGGCAGAGGAGCAACACGGGGAACCCCGACTTCAGCAGGGCGGGCGAGCGGCCCGTGCTGGAAGCCCGCGCTCCTGTGCGGCTCGACGATCGCGTAGGTTGGCTCCTTCAGCTTGAGCGCGATCTCGAAGGCGGTCGCGTAGTTGAAACCGCGGCCGATCACGACCGCCCGCTCCATCGTGCGCAGCACCTCGGCGACTGCACCCGCAGGGCCGGCAAGCCCGACGCCGCGCGAGCGGATGGCACCCACCAGCTCGACGATCTTCGGCCGCTGCATGTCGAGCAGCCGTGCCACCACGGCCGGCTGCTCGTGGATCTCCTGGAAAAGACGCGTCTCGCTGATCATCGGACCCGCTCGCGGACCTGCTCGCGCCGGCGGCCGGTCCGACCTGCCTCGGGGCCGGGCCGCTGCCGCCGTGCCGGGCTCAGCACACGCCGCCGATCGTCTTGCGTACCTCGCCGGCGAAGCGCTCGATCGTCTCGACCACGAAGCCGACCACGTCGCGCTCGGGATCCTGGAGAAGCGGCGTCAGGTCCATGGCGTAAGCGAGCTGCTGCGCCTCGTCGACGCCGTGCGACTCGAAGTAGGTGGCGTTCGCCTTGCGCCGGCCCATGGTGGCGAGATCGTAGCGCTTGCCGCCGCAGATCTGCGAGTCGAAGACGCCCAGCAGGGCGGCCTGCAGGCTTTCGTGGGCGGAGCAGTCGAAGACCACCTTCTCCTCGTCGCGCATCCAGTCGAGGTTGCGCCACACCTCGCAGCCGTAGAGCCGCGAGGGGCGGGCCTCCTTCGGCAGGCGGCGGGCCGCCTCCACCACGCGCATCGCGACCGCGACGTGGGTGGGGTGCTTGTCCGCCAGGTTGTGCGTGTAGACGACCTCGGGGCGGGTGGCTTCCAGGATCGCGACCAGGTCCGTGACCGGGCGAGCGTCCGCGGCGCTCTTTGCCGCCGAGCTCGGGTAGTCGAGCAGCAGCTGCGCCGCGTACTCGCCGACGTAGGCCGCCTTCTTCTGCTCCTGCGCCCGGACCTTGCGCATGGCCTCGTCCGTGTAGTCGCGATAGAGATCGTCGCGAGGCGAGCCGGCGCCGTTCGTCACCACCACCCCGGTGAACCAGCGGTCGTCCTGCCGGAAGCAGCGCAGGACCCCGTCGACGGCCATGATCTCGAGGTCGTCCTGGTGAGCGCTCACGGCCAGGTGAGTCGTGCGCGCGAGCGCCTCCTTCAGGGGACGACCATCGGGGACGTAGATCTCCGCGGTCTCGAGCTGCGGCTTCATCGTGCGACCTCCTCGCTGATCACCGGCAGGCTGGCGGCGGCGATCGACTGCCCGACCCGCCGGCTCTTCTCGTCCGGCAGCTGGATGTTGACTCGCCTCGCCAGCTCGGGCGCGGCCTCCTGCAGCACGCGCTGGGCGCCGTCCAGGAGCAGCTGGCCGCCGACGCCCGAGGTGCAGCGGCCCAGGATCAACACGTGCTTGAGCGAGTAGAACTGCGAGTAGTGGGCGATCCCGTGGCCCAGGTAGGCGCCCATCGTCTCCCAGATCCGCCGCGCGCCCTCGTGCCCGTCGTCGAGCTTGCGCTGTACCAGCTCGAGCTTCTTGGCGGGTGTTATCTCGGCGGGGATGGCGATGCCGACCCGCGGGGCGAGCCGGAAGACGCACTGCTGGGAGAAGTACTGGACGCCGCAGCCGTTGTCGCCGGACCACTCGTCGGCGGGAGCCTCGGGCGCGTAGTCGACCGGCGCGAAGGCGAGCTCGTTCAGCCAGTCGGTGATGTTGCCTTGGGGCGTGATGTAGCCGGCCGCCTCGCTCGAGCCGAGGGCGACGCCCAGGATGCTGTCGTCCTCGAGCGACATCGAGCCCGCCAGGGCCGTCACCTCGCCGTCGTTGACGACCTCGAGCGGCACGCCGAACTCGCCGCGGATGCGCACGAACATCTCGCGCACGGCCGCGTAGCGCTCCTTCGGGATGCCCCGGAAGAGCGACGCGATCCGGGGCTGGCTCTCCACATAGACCCCGGCCGAGCTCCCGCCGATCGCGTCGATCCGGGGCAGGTGCGCGGCGGCGAGGTGCAGCGCCGAGAGGATCATGTGCCGGTGGTAGCGGGGATCCGTGTGCTCGCGCGGCTGCCACTCGATCTCCTTGCTGAAGACGGGTTGCCCGTCGACGACCGCCGAGACCTTCAGGTCCGAGGCGCCCAGGTCGAACCCGATCCGGCAGCCCCGCAGGTGGCGTCCGAGCGAGTGCTCCTGCTGCCTTTCGGCGGGGACTTCCGAGGCGTCGCAGCCCACGATGGTGAAGGGCTGGCGGTAGACGTCCTCGCCCATGAAGTGGTGGTCGAAGGCGCGCAGTCCCTTGGGCGAGTAGGTGTCCTTCAAGTACCGCACGATCGACTCGGGTCCGCCCACGTACACGCGCCACGCGCCGCGTGCCCAGAGCAGGAACTTCAGCAGCCGCTCCGCGTACCACAGGTTCTCCGCCGAGCTCGGGTGGCCGTCGGGGAAGACCATAGTCTCGAAGCGGGAGAGGGCCTGGGCCGAGCGCTCGAGGCCGAAGACGAGCGGCACGCCCTTGCCGGACTCGGCGACGGCACGCTGGAAGACCAGGTTCGCGAGATACGCGGGGCGAAATGCTTCGTCGAGAGGCGGCGTCTCCCGCGGCACGGCGGAATCGATCAGGCTCTGGTCCATCGCGGCGGTCTTCCTTCTTCGGCCCTTCCCTCTCTTCATCGGACTTCTCGAGCCTCCCTCTACCGGGGCTTTGTAAGGCCATCGCCCAGTCAACCACGGAGGTCAAGTGGCCAGGCGGCTTCGCCGCCCGGCGGAAGTCATGCAAGACGCTTATTTGCAGTACATTATGGAAGATGTGTCGCCTCGGCGAGGGGGGGCGCCGATTTCGGGCGATTCGTGCGCAATCGCCCTTTCTCGGGGCAGCTCCGACATGAAGGTGAAACGCCCTCAGCCTTGTTCGGCCTCGGAGGACTCCAGGCTCGACGCCACCACGACCCGGTTGCGTCCCTGCTCCTTCGCCGCGTAGAGACTGCGGTCGACGGCGCCCAGCAGCGTCTCGGCATCCTGGCCGTCTTCGGGCCAGACCGCGACGCCGAGGCTGGCCGTGATCCTGATCCTCGCGCCGTCGTAGACGAAGCGATGCTCCTCGATCTCCTCGCGCAGGCGCTCGGCCGCCTGCAGCGAGCGCTCTTCGTCCGCGCCCGGCAGGACCACCACGAACTCCTCGCCCCCGTAGCGGGCGGCCTGGTCGCCTCGACGGCGGCTCTTCAGGAGGGCCGCCAGCGAGACGAGGGCGGCGTCGCCGGCCTGGTGGCCGAAGGTGTCGTTGAGCCGCTTGAAGTGATCGATGTCCAGGAGCACGAGGCCCAGTCGGCCGCCGTCGCGGCGGTCCTCGGCCGCGATCGTGCGATCGAGCAGCTCGTTGAAGGCCCGACGATTGTAGAGGCCGGTCAGGCCGTCGCGCACCGCGAGCTGCCGCTGCCGCTCGCGCTCGCGGATCAGCGACAGCGTCGCCGCGGCCTGGTTCGCCAGGATCTGCAGGACGCGGCGCGACGAGGCGTCGAAAGCGCCGCGCGGGCCGGTCAGCAGCAGAGCGGCCAGGGTACGGTCGCCCGCCCGCAGCGGAACCGCGAGCAGCGACTCTCCCCGGCCGGCCCCCTCGTCCAGGACCAGGAACGGCATCCGGTCCTCGTGCCCCGCCACGTTGTCGAGCAGGAACGCTTCCTCCGCGCCGCGCAGGGTCCAGGCGGCCCAGGTCCGCTCGTCCGTGCTGACCGCGCGGCCTCGGTACTCGGCGGGCCAGCCGAACGGGAACTCGACGACGTAGCGCGTCACCAGCTCGTCGGCGACCACGATCGCCGCTCCCTCCAGCCCCGCTATCTGGCGGGCGGAATCCAGCAGCTCCTGGTGGACGTCTCTCTCGCGGGAGAGGGTGGCAAGCTTCTGCGAGACCGGGTAGACCGCCTTGAACTCGGCGTCCAGCTCCTCCCGGCCGAGCGAGGCGCGCGCGTGCTGGATCGCCTCGCCCGCCAGAGCGGCGAAGCCCTCCAGGATGGGCGTCTCCCGGGCCGTGAAGGCCTGGATCTCGAGCTTGTCGGCGACCAGAGCCCCTACCATCGACTCGCCACTGCGCACCGGCAGCGCGATCAGCGAGCCGACCCGCACGGTGCCCCGGTACCAGGGCAGCTCCCACAACAGCCTCTTGAAGTCCGTCGCGTAGAACGGTTGCCCGCGCTCGACCAGGAAGGAGAAGGGGTCCGTACCCAGCGGCACCTCGCAGGCGGCGCCGAGCGAGCCGGGGCCGCTCGCTGCCCTCAGGTGCGCCTGCTCGTGCATGTGATCGACGTCGAAGTAGAGGACGGCGTGGGCGCTGGTCGCCTGCCGGGCGACCTCGAGCAGCTGGCCCAGCGTGCCGTCCAGCTCGTGGGCGCGGTCGAGCTGCCGCGCGCGGCGCGCTTCGCCGGTCACCTGGCGTAGCGCCTGAGCAGCGTCCGCGGCCGCACCCGCGAATCGGTTCGGCTCCTCGTCCAGCTGGTCGATGCCGTGCCGGACCCTCGCGAGCTCGGCGAGGGTACCGCTCAGCCGCCGCTTCTCCGCCACCAGCGCCCGGTCGACGGCCGTGGCCAGGACGACGTAGCCGAAGGCGGCGGCCAGCGCCGCCCGGAAGTCCGGCGGCTGCGACCAGGCAGCCTGCGCCGCGGCGAGGACGCTCGCCTGCACCGCGAAGAGGAGGGCGACGGTGAGCTTCTCGGCTACGGCCTGCGCCGCAATCAGCAGGACCAGGAATGGCCAGACGGGCAAGCTCGACAGCTGTCCGAGCGCGTCGACCGCGAGCACGAGGAAGGCATAGAGCGCGAGCGCCTCGGGCCGCCGGCTGCCACGCAGGGTGGCGAGCAGCGCGGAGCCCAGGATACCGATCGCCAGGAGGAGCGCGTCGGCGCCGCGGAGCCAGCCGGGCCGGGTGGGGCCAAGGGGCCGCACGAGGGCGACGAGGGTGAGCGCCGCTGCGGCGGCCAGCCACACCTCCCCGGCGCGTCGGCGCACGCGCGGGGCGATCAGCGGGTCACCGGTTCCGGGTGCGGCCATGGCGGGGACGACGCGGCCTCCGCGCGGATGATACCAAGGCCCCCGTCGTGTCGGGGTCCGGGTCTGGATCAGGGGATCTGCAGGGTGCGCAGGTATTCGACCACCGCCCGAATCTGCAGCGCGACCACGCGATCGTCGTAGCCCGTGTCGGCGTTCTTGAGGGCGTCGCCGAAGCGCGGCATGTCGGGAGTGCCGTGGCCCTCGACCGGCGCGCGTCCGTCGACGATTCTCCGCACCTGCTCGGCCGGGAACTCGCCCTGGTTCCGCCGGGCGATCAGCCGGAGGTCGCCCGGCCGGACGGGCAGGTTGTCGGCGCCGGGTCCGTCGCCCGCGCCCGAGGCTCCGTGGCACCGTGCGCAGTACCGCCGATATGTGATGCCGCCCGCGGCGGCCTTTTCCGCCTGGTCCGCCGCCGAGGAGCGCGGGCCGCAGGCGAGGAGGCCCAGGAAGGCGAGGCTCCAGACACTCGGCCGCATCGCGTCGCCCATGATGATCCCACCCGGCTCCGGAGCGCCCCCTGTTCCTTCGATGCCTCGAGCCCCCCGCTTTGTATCCGGCCGCCGCCTGTGCTGAACTCGGCCATGCTCGAGGGTGAGACACGCGCGCGGGCCATCGGACCTTTCCAGCTTCTCGCCCTGGGGGTCAACGGCATCGTCGGCGTCGGCATCTTCTTCGTGCCGGCGGTCGCCGCGGCCCACGCGCCGGGGTTCGGCACCGTGCTCGTCTTCCTCGCCACAGGTGTCGCGCTCGTGCCCGCCGCCGCGGCCTTCGCCATCCTCGGCCGGCGTTTCGACGAGGACGGGGGACCCGTGACCTTCGCGCGGGCCGCCTTCGGCCCACGCGTCTCTTTCCTGGTGGGCTGGGTCGCGTACCTGAGCGCGATCTTCTCCGCCTCGGCGGTGGTGGCGGGGCTGGTGCGGGCGTCCGCGCCGGCCGCCGGCTTGAACGATCTGCTCGGACAACGGGCGGCCTCGGCTGGCCTGGTGCTGGTGCTGTCTGCGGTGATCGCCTCGGGGCTGCGCCTCTCGGCGCGCGTCTGGACCTCGCTCACGGTGCTCAAGTTGTTGCCGCTCGCCGCACTGCTGGCCGCCTTCGCCGCGGCCCATCCGTCCTTTCCGGCCGCGGCGACGGCCGCCCCCTCGGGGGCCTGGCTGGCCGCCGGCCTCGCGGTGATGTTCTCGCTGCAGGGTTTCGAGATCGTGCCGGTGATCGCCGGCCAGGCACGGGCCTCGTCGCGGGCCGTGCCCTTCGCGACCGTCGGTTCCCTGCTGCTGGCGATCGTCCTCTACTGCGGGCTCGCGCTCGCTTGCGTGGCGGCTCTGCCGGAGCTCGCCTCGTCCGCGGCACCGCTGGCGGACGCCGCCTCCGCGCTTTCCGGGCCTCGGTTGGGGCGGATCGTGGCCGCGGGCACGAGCGTCTCGGCGCTCGGCATCTCGTTCGGGATGATGGTCACGACTCCGCGCTATCTCTCCTCGCTCGCCGCCGGCGCCGGACGACTGGCCGGCCTCGAGCGCAGCTCCGCCCGCGCGGTCCCGCTCCGCGCGCTCGGCGTGACGACACTGCTGGTCGCGACGACCGTGGCCCTGGGGGATCTCTCCGAGCTCTTCGCGCTCTCGAGCATCGCGGTGCTGGCGCAGTACGGCGTCACCGCGGCGGCGCTTCACGTGCTGGCGGGCCGCCGTGAGCGGGGCCTCGGCGCGCGCGACCGCTGGCCGGTGCTACCGACCCTGGCGGTGGCCCTGGTGCTGGTGGTGTTCGGCGCCAGCCTGCGCGAGGGCCTGGTGGCGCTCGCCACCGTCGCGCTCGGCTGGCTGCTACTGCGCTGGGCACGCCCCGGTACCGCGGGCGGCCAGACCGCGTGAGCCACCCCTCGGGGCGGGCCTTGGGCACGGGTCTATACTCGCCGCATGCCGCGCCTGCAGACGATCATCGAGCCCTTCCGCATCAAGTCCGTCGAGGCGGTGAAGTTCACGCGGCGCGAGGAGCGCGAGCGCGCGCTCGCGGGGGCCGGCTGGAACCTGTTCCACCTCCACGCGGAGGACGTGCTGATCGATCTCCTGACCGACTCCGGCACCGGCGCCATGTCCGCGGCTCAGTGGGGCGCGCTGATGCAGGGAGACGAGTCCTACGCCGGCAGCCGCTCCTTCTACCGCTTCCGCGACGTGGTCCAGGACCTGACCGGCAAGCGCCACGTGATCCCGACCCACCAGGGGCGTGCCGCCGAGAGGATCCTCTTCCACAGCGTGCTCAAACCCGGCGACCTGGTCCCGAACAACAACCACTTCGACACGACGCGCGCCAACGTCGAGGTGGAAGGGGCCGAAGCGCGCGATCTCGTGGTGCCGGAGGGCCGCGTGCCCTCCCTGGTCCGCCCCTTCAAGGGCAACCTCGACCTCGAGGCGCTCGCGCGCACGCTCGAGCAGGACGGCGCGCGCGTCCCGCTGGTGATGGTGACGGTCACCAACAACACGGGCGGCGGGCAGCCCGTCTCGCTCGAGAACCTGCGCGGCGTGCGCGCCCTGTGTGACCGTCACAGAAAGCCCCTCTTCCTCGACGCCTGCCGCTTCGCGGAGAACGCCTACCTGATCAAGCTGCGGGAGCCGGGCCAGGCCGACCGCACGCCGAAGCAGATCGCGCAGGAGGTGTTCTCGCTCGCCGACGGCTGCACCATGTCCGCGAAGAAGGACGGCCTCGCGAACATCGGCGGCTTCCTCGCGCTCGACGACGACGCCTGGGCCGAGCGCTGCCGCAACCTGCTGATCCTGACCGAGGGCTTCCCCACCTACGGCGGGCTCGCCGGCTACGACCTGGAGGCGGTCGCGCGCGGCCTGGAGGAGGTGGTGGAGGAGCCGTATCTGCGCTACCGCATCCGCTCGATCGAGTACCTGCACGAGCGTCTGGTGGCGGCGGGGGTGCCTCTCATCCGGCCCGCCGGCGGACACGCCGTCTACATCGACGCGCGGGCGCTGCTGCCGCAGGTGCCCCCGCTCGAGTACCCGGGGATCGCGCTCGCCAACGCGCTCTACCTGGAGGCCGGCATCCGGGGGGTGGAGATCGGCACCGTGATGTTCGGACGCCACCCCGACGGCAGCGAATCTCCCGCGGCGATGGACCTCGTCCGGCTGGCGATCCCGCGGCGCGTCTACACGCAGTCGCACATCGACTACGTCGCCGAGGCCGTGATCGCCGTGGCGGGCGCACGGGACGCGCTCCGGGGCTACCGGATCGTCAAGGCGCCGGAACTGCTCCGCCACTTCACGGCGGTCTTCGAGCCGCTCGCCTGACCGGGCGGGGGCGGAGCGCGCGACTCGCCGGGCGGGCCGTTCTTCGCGACCGGCCCCGGCTTGGCGTTCGCGCGGCGAGCGAATAGGCTCTAGCCGTGGGCGATCGGCCTGTCATCCTGGTCTCGAACGACGACGGCCACGCCTCGGAGGGGATCCGTGCCCTGGCCGCCGCGATGGAGGGCCTGGGCGAGGTGGTCGTGGTGGCGCCCGAGGCGGAGCAGAGCGCGGCCTCGCACGCGATCTCCATCCACCGTCCGCTGAGGCTGCGCACGGTGCGCCCGGGCTGGTTCGCCGTCGACGGAACGCCGACCGACTGCTCCTGGCTCGCGATCCACCACGTGCTGCGCGAGCGGCGCCCCTCGATCATGGTGGCGGGCATCAACCACGGCCCGAACCTGGCGGACGACGTGACCTACTCCGGCACGCTGGCGGCCGCGATGGAGGCCTCGATCTTCGGCGTGCCCGCGATCGCCATCAGCCTGGCCGGTCGCGACGAGTTCGACTTCGGTCCCGCGGCGCGCTTCGCCCGCGCGCTGGTCAAGGCGGCGCTCACGCACCCTCTGCCGGGACGGCTGCTGCTGAACGTGAACGTCCCGCCCGGGATCGAGCCCGACGGCTACGTGGTCACGCGCCTGGGAAAGCACTCGTACGGGTCGAGCGTCGTCGAGAAGACCGACCCCCGGGGGCGCAAGTACTACTGGATCGGGGGAAACGAGTACCAGCACGAGGACATCCCGGGCAGCGACTGCAACGCCGTTCTGCGCGAGAGGCGTGTCTCGGTGACGCCGCTGATGCTCGACCTCACCGACCAGGCCATGCGGGGCGAGATCGCGGGCTGGACGATCGAGGGCTTCGAGCGGCGCGAGACCTGAGACCCTATCGATCTCGCTTCTGGTAGGTTCCCACGAGCTCGGTCTCGGCGAGCACGTGCCCCTTCATCGCCGCCAGGAGGTCGGGCTTCCTCACCTCGCCCAGGTCGCCGAGCAGGGTGTCGAGCGCGTAGAGACGGTGGAAGTAGCGGTGGCGTCCGATCGGCGGGCAGGGTCCGCCGTAGCCGGTGCGATTCCAGTCGTTCTTCCCCTGCCGGGTCCCCGCGGGCAGATCGCCCGGGCGAACGGCCTCCGCCAGCCCGTGGGCCGAGGGCGGGATGTCGTAGAGCACCCAGTGCACGTAGACCCGCTTGGGCGCCTTGGGATCGGGTGCGTCGGGATCCTCGATGATCAGCGCGAAGCTCCGGGTCGTCTCGGGGGCGCCCGTCCACTCGAGCGCCGGCGAGAGGTCGCGGCCTTCGCAGGTGAAGACGGGCGGGATCTCCCCGCCCGGCGTGAAGGCCGGTGAGGTCAAGACGAGGCCCATGTCTTCCTCCTCAGCGTTTGTAGCCGAACTTCTGCAGCAGCTCCTGGCGCCAGACGACACCCGCGGCGTCCTCGACGCCCAGGGGGGACGCCCCGTCGATCACGCCCAGAATGCCGCGGCCCTGCTCGCTCTTCGCCACGATCACCTGCAGCGAGTTCGCGCTCGCGCAGAAGACCCGGCACACCTCGGGGCACGCCTTGACCGCGTTCAGCACGTTGACGGGGAAGGCGTTGCCAAGGGCGATCACGAAGCTGTGTCCCGCGCCGAGCGCCTGGGCCGTCTCCACGGCGAAGGCCTTCATCGCCTCGTCGCTCCCATCAGTCCGGATCAGGCAATGGCCTGACGCCTCGCAGAAGGCCAGGCCGAACTTGACGCCGGGCACCGAGCCCACGACCGCCTCGTAGAGGTCCTCGACGGTCTTGATGAAGTGCGACTGGCCGAGGATCACGTTCACGTCGGCGGGCGGTCTGACGGGGACGAGCTCCAGCTCCAGGCTCATGGCCTCTCTCCTGTCGGTTGTCGCGTCTGCTCTGGGTCGTCGCGGGAACCTGGGACGCCGATCGCGCCCTCATCAAGGAGTCTCCTCCCGCTCCCGGTCGCGAGGCAAGCAACGGCAGGTGCCGGGACGCAGCCGGCGGCCGGACGCGCCCCCGTCAGCTCGATCGGTCCGCCAGCAGGCGCCGGGCTTCGGCATGCGCTTCTTCGAGGTTGGTCACGGCGCCGTCGAGCTGACGCTCGTAGACGGCCCGCAGCACCCGCCCGAGCTCGGGGCCCGGCGCGAGGCCCAGGGCCAGGAGGTCGCGGCCCCGCAGGATCGGCTCGGGCGGACGCAGGGCGACGTCGAGCTGTCGCGCGCGGTCGCGGAACCACTCCATGGCGACCGGCTCGAAGCGGCCCGGACGCCGGCCCAGGCAGTCGGCCTTGGCGACGCGATAGAGGAGGTCCGGCTCGCACTTGCGCGCGAGCCGGCGGATGGCACCGTCCCCGACCCGCTCGCGCTCGTCGTAGAGCTGGCCTGGCTTGAGATGGTTGGCGACCAGGGCCAGGACCTGCGCGCGCACGTCGTAGCCGAGCAGGGTGTGGACCTGCCAGCGATCCAGCAGCGCCAGGGTCGGCGCCAGACCGGCCTCCTCGTGCCCGCGGGAACGGATCCGGCCGTCCTCGAGGCGCGTGGTGGTCGTCTTCCCGAGGTCGTGGCAGAGCGCCGCCAACATCACGCTCAGCCGGCGCGGGCGGTCCTCCACGAGATCCAGGCTCAGGGCCGCGGCCTCGTCGACGACCTGGAGCGTGTGGGCCCAGACGTCGCCTTCGGGATGCCATCCCGGGTCCTGCGGGGTCGCCGGGAGGGGCACGAGCTCGGGGGCGAGGGCCTCCAGCATCCCCCAGTCCCGAAGCAGCGCTAGGCCTCGGGACGGCCCGCGGGCCTTCAGCAACAGCTTCTCGATCTCGCCGAAGACCCGCTCCGCCGGCAGCTCCACGATCGGCATCGTGGCGCAGAGCGCCGCCGTGGCCGGCTCGACCACGAGCTCGTAGCGGGCGGCTAACTGGACGGCCCGCAGGGCGCGCAGGGGATCCTCGCCGAACGAGCGCGGGTCGACCGCCCGCAGCAGCCTCGCTTCGAGGTCGGCACGCCCGTGCCAGGGATCGACGATCTCCTCCCCTTCTGGGTCGAAGAGCATCGCGTTGATCGTGAAGTCGCGACGGCGGGCGGCCTCCGCGACCGCCAGACCCGGATCGCCCCGGACGGCGATCCCGCGGTGCCCAGTGCCCACCTTCGAGTCGCGCCGCGGCAGGGCCACGTCCACAGCCCCCGGGACGCCCGCGAGGCCGGAGAGCTTGAAGACCCGGAAGGCCTGGCCCACCGCGTCGACGCGGCCGGCCGCGCCGAGGACGCCCTCGAGGCGCTCCCCCTCCAGGTCGAACACCTCGACATCGTAGTCCTTGACAGGCAGGCCGAGGAGCGCGTCGCGGACCGCCCCGCCCACGAGGTAGGGCCGTCCGCCGGCGGCGCGGAGCGCCGCCAGCAGGTCGCGGAGGCCGGCGGGCAGGTCGAGCTTCACCATATGCCGCCCGGATTCTAGTAGCTGCGCCCGGGCAGCGCGCAGACTGTCACTTGCCCGACCCGGAACGGACGGCCACCACCTCCATCGTGTCGCGCGTGTTGAGGTAAAGCACCTTGTCTTCCCAGGCGAGGGTCCGCACGAAGGCCCCGATCGTCCCCCGGATGAGGGCGGGGTAGGAAGAGAGGCGGCTCAGCCAGTAGCCATAGGTGAAGATCCGGCCAAAGGACCGGATCTCCCGTACCTCCAGGCCCACCTTCTCGAGGAGGAGCCTCAGGGTGGCCGGAGAAAAGTAGCCGAGGTGGGCCGGCCGAAGCCCCCACCAGTAGCGCCCGAGCACGTGGGCCGACAGGCTGGAGATGTCGGGGGTCACGAGGTAGAGGATCCCGCCCGGCCCGAGGAGCGAGGAGACGCGAGCCAGAACCAGGCCGGGGTCGAGGACGTGCTCGATCACGTCGATCATAGCCACCGCGTCGAAGGACGCTGGCGCAGCCTCGAACGTCTCGAACGATCCGCCGTGGACCTCGAGCCCGAACCGCTCGCGGGCGATCCGGGCTGCCCAGGCCGAGGGCTCTACGCCTTGGCAGTCGAACTCGAGACGCGCCGCGTTGAGGAAGAAGCCGGTCGAGCAACCGATCTCGAGGAGCCGTCCCCGGGCCACGTGACGTTTGAGGGCCTTGAGGGAGAGCAGGGCGTTCATGCCGCGGCACTCGCGCTCCTCGAGGTAGTCTCCATCCTCCAGCGCGGCGTACGCCTCGATGATGCGCTCGTCGGCCTCCCGCGGGTTGCGGTAGACCATGCCGCATCGCCGGCACTGCGCCACGCGCCCGTAGGCAGCGAAGAAGTCGGTGGTCATCTCCGCCGCGAAGGGCCTGTCTGGCTGGATCGTTCGTACGTGGACGGTGCGATCGTCTCGTGACCCGCATACCGGGCATGGCACGAAGAGACAGGAGGCGGCGGTACCGCTCATGCCTTGCTGTCACCCGAGCGGCGTCGTGCGTCGCGACGGGCCCACAGGCCCAGTCCGAGCAGAGCGAGGGAGGAGACGGCGAGGCCCGGCCCGAGCCAGAGGGAGCGATAGCTCAGCACGACCTCGTGTACCCCGGCCGGCACCCGCACCGCCCGCATCCAGGCATTGGCGGGCCCGCACGGAGCCGGGCGGCCATCGACGCGGGCCTCCCATCCCGGGTACCAGGGTTCGGCCACCACGAGCAGTCCGGGGTGGGGGCTCTCGGTCCGGACCACGATCCTCTCGGCTGCGAAGCTCGTGATCTCGGACCGGGTGGTTACCGGCGGTTGCACGGGCAGCGAGCCGGCCCACTCCCCCTCCACCAGCGGGACGCGGTGGAAGTCGTGCCCGGCGACGATCATCCGGATCGCCTCGCCGGCGTCGCTCACCCGCCGATCCGCCGTGGCCACGTACGACCGCGGATCAGGATGGCGACGGGCGACCAGCCGACCCATCCCCGGATCCACGCCCGCGACGAGGTTCATGGAGTCGTACGGAAACGGGCCGCGGGAGTAGATGAGAGGTGAGGGGAAGGTGGTCTCGGCGGGCGGCTCGATTCCGAGGGACTCATGGACGAACCGCCACACCCGCGCGAGCCAGACCGCCTGGTAGCCCGCCACACTCGACCACCCGAACACCGATCCCGCGTTCTCCCGCGCGAGCTCGGGTGGTATCAGCACCCGCGGAGGCACGCCCGAGGGGTCTGCGTAGAATCCCCACTGGCGAAGCGCCTCGTGGATCGGCTGCTCTCCGGCCCGCCGCACCTCGAACCTCCAGGCCGCCTTGCCCCCGGGTATGGCCGTCCCTACGTCGGCGACGAGAACGGCGACGAGGGCCGCAGCCGTCACTCCGTAGCCCGTTCGCGTCCCGGCCCGGAGGAAGAGCCCGAGGGCGAGGAGGGTGAGGAGGAGCCAGGCCACGCGAGGCGCGAACGCGAGGGGGCTGACGCCGGCGGGGACAAACGCGCGGTACGCCCCGACCAGGGCGATCCCCGCCAGCGCTCCGAGGCTCAGGCCCGCGGTGGCGGCACGCCCCCGCGGGCGACGAGACAGGAGCAGGCCGAGCCCGAGGATCAGTGACAGCACGACGAGGAGCGCCGCCCGCGCGGGGCCGCGGAAGAGGCTTGCGCCCGGCACGAGGTAGTAGAAGAGGGTGAAGAGCGGGGTCCGACCGCCGCCCGCGAGCGCCGCCCCGACGACGCCCATCGTCACGAGACCTCGGGTCTCCCGCTCGTCCCACGTTGCGGCGAGACCGGCGAGACCGCCGACCAGCACCGCGAGGCCGGAGTACAGGTTGGACTCCCAGAAGAACGCCCGCGCCCCGCCATCGGGGACGGCGAGGGACGACCAGTAGAAGAGCCCCATCCCCTCGCTCGCCGCCGATGCGAAGGTCCGCGACCCGCGATTCCCCTGCGCGACCATCTCGAGGAAAGGGAGGAGGGTCGGGGCGGCCAGGGCGAGCGCACCCACCACGGCGACCATGAGCCCGGCGATCCCCGCCGCGGCCCTTCGCAGGCCTGCGGCTCCTCCCTCGCTCCGGCCCATCATGAACGCGCCTAGGGCGAGCCACGAGAGCCATGGGATCTGCGGGTGTCCGCACAAGAGCTGCAAGGCGAGAGCCCCCGCCAGGGCCAGCACACGCGAGCCGGTGACTTTGTCTCCCACCCGTGCGGCCAAGAGCAGGAGCAGCGGCAGGTAAGTGATGGCCTGCCCGTAGTGGACGTGGCCGGCCTGCACGCGTGAAACGAGGACCTCGCTCGCCACGAAGGCGCAGCCGAGAAGCCAGGACACCCAGGCGTCGAGTCGCAGGTGTTTCCCCAGCTGCCGCATGCCCCAGATGGCGAGGGCGGCGTGGGCCGCGACCACGAGGGCGTAGGCGACCGAGGGGTCGAGCACGAGGAAGACGAGATTGGGTGGATAGAAGACCGCGGTCTCGATATCGGCGAGAAAGGGGCGCCCGAGGGCGACGTAGGGATTCCACAATGGCAGGCGCCCGTGCGCGAGGGCCGCGGCCATGAACCGGCGGGCAGGAAGGTGCAGCTGCAGCCAGTCGATGCCCTCGAAGAGGGAGGGGGGCGTGAGGTGGATGAGGGCGGTCAGCCCGGCACCGGCGAGAGCGGCTCCCGCGACGTCACGCCAGGCGTCGGCGCGGGTCAATCGGCGCCCCGGCACGCGGGTGGACGGAGGGCAAGCTGCCTCCCCCGAGCGGCAGCCATCGTGCCGGCAGGCGCGGTCATGACGATCCCGCCCGATGGTCGCGGATCGCCCTCCGAACGTCAACTCGCGTCGGGACCCGCACGCCGGTCTCGCCCGCCGGCGGTCGCTGAAGGGATGAGGAGCGCCGACCGCTGATGGGTTCCGGCAGTAACGCGAGGTTCCGGCAGCACCGCGAGAATCCCTTGACACCACGCGGCCGGTCGCCTAGAGTGGCACTGTACCTCTGTAATAGTACAGTGGTACTCAGGCCATGAAGCCGTGAGGTGAGTCGATGAGGCCTGGCCCACGTCTCCGAATCGACCCGGCGCTGCCCGTCCCGATCTGGAGCCAGATCGAGGACGCCATGAGGCACCTGGTCGCCTCGGGGGCGCTCCGGCCCCGCGAGGCCGTCCCCTCCGTGCGCGACCTGGCGCGGCAGCAGCGCATCAACCCGAACACGGTCGCCAAGGCCTACCAGCGGCTGGTCGATCTGGGCGTCTTCGAGACCCGCCGGGGGGAGGGCACCTACGTGGCGTCGCGCCCGCCGGCGATCCCGGCCCGGGAGAAGGCCCGCGCGCTGCGCGAGGCCGCGCGGCGCTTCGCCTCGTTCGCGGCGACGCTCGGCGCGAGCCGTGAAGAGGCGCTGGCGGCGGCCCGGGCGGAATGGCCCGACGACCAGCCGTCGGCGAGCGGAGGCGAGAGATGAGCACGGACGCGACCGCACCCGTCATCGAGATCCGGGGGCTCCGCGTGCGCTACGGCCGCACGCCGGTGATCGAAGGGCTCACGATCGCCGTTCCCGCGGGTTCCGTCTACGCCCTGCTCGGAAGGAACGGCGCGGGCAAGTCCTCCCTGATCCGCGTCCTGCTGGGCGAGCGGCCCCCGGCCGCCGGCAGCGCGCGCCTGCTGGGAGAGGATCCCTGGCGACGCCGCACGTCGCTGATGGAGCGCGTGGGCGTCGTCCCCGAGCAGCCGAACGCACCGCCCGAGATGACGGCGCGCGCCCTGTCCCTCTTCTGCTCCCGTCTCTATCGCCGTTGGGACTCGCGCCTCGTCGAGGACCGTCTCGCCCGCTTCGAGGTCCCGTGGAATCGTCCGTTCGGAACGCTCTCGAAGGGCCAGAAGGGAGCGGTCATGCTGGCACTCGCGCTCGGGCACGCCCCGGAGCTGCTGCTGCTCGACGACCCGACGCTCGGCCTCGACGTCGTGGCCCGCGACGCCGTCTACGGCGAGGTGATCGGGGATCTCGCCGACCGCGGAACCACCGTCTTCCTGACGACACACGACCTGCGCGCGGCCGAGGGCGTCGCCGACCACGTGGCGATCCTGCACGGAGGCCGAATCGCGCTCGAAGGCTCGCTGGAAGGGGTCAAGGCCGAATGGGGTCGCCCGCTCGAGGAGATATTCACGGCCGTCGCCTCGGGTTCCGCGAACGTCCCAACCCTGCAGGCGGAGGTGCACCCATGAGGAAGACGCTGGCCATCGCCGCGCGCGAGCTGCAGGAACGCTGGCTGCTGCTCGTCGGAGGCCTGGCGCTCGGCTTCCTGCCGCTCGCGCTTCCGGCGTTCGGCCTCGAGGGAGATGTCGTCCAGACCACCGGGATCATGGTCGCCCCGCTGATCGGCGGCTTCGCCGCGCTCGTGGCCGGCTGGTCCATGCTCGCCCGGGACGCGGGCGACGGCCGTCTCGCCTTCCTCTTCGGGAAGCCGATTTCCTGGCCCGCCATCTGGGGCGGCAAGTGGATCGCCGCCGGTCTGCTCGCCGGGGCGAGCGGTCTCGTCGCCGCGATCCCCTGGATGGCCTTCTACCCTCCGGATGCGAAGACGTCCTGGTGGACCCTGATGGCGGATCTCCAAAGCTGGACCTTCGCTGTCTCTCTGGTGGTGCTGATCGTCGGCCTGGCGAACTACGCCGCGACCGCCTTCCGAGCGCGCTCGGCGTGGCTGGCCGTGGATTTCGCTCTGCTGCCCGCCGCCGTCTGGGCGGTTGGTCATTTCGTGCTGCCCCTCGTGCTGACGGGTGTCCTCGCGCTCGGCAGCGGCTGGGGCGCCGCGTCGCTCCTGCTGGTCCCGCTGGCTGCCACGTTGCTCGTCGCGAGCGCCGGCCAGCTCGCCATCGGGCGAACGGACCTGCGCCGCGCCCATCGTGCGCTCTCGGTCACGTTCTGGGCCGTCGTCTTCTCGCTGCTCACCGCCTCCGCGGCCTGGCTCAGGTGGGTCGAGCGGGCAACGCCAGCCGACTTGCGCGCACCCAACCTCGTCCGCGCCGCGCCGGACGGACGCTGGATCTACATCGAAGCGCCCACGGACCGCGGCGGCTGGTACTCGCCCGGTCTCCTCGTCGACTCCGCGAGCGGCCGCTACCTGCGCACGAGAGACTTGGGCGGGCTGTCCGGTCCGTCGTGGGGTGGCACCTTCTCAGTGGACGGCCGCTTCGCAGTCAAGTGGCAGCGGGCCGACGGGGCCGCGACGCTGACCCTCATCGACCTCCAGGCCGTTCCCCCGCGGACGACCAGGGTCGCTCTCGAGGCGAGCATGCCGCCGGGCTTCCTGACGGTGCCAGTTGTCTCGCGCGCGGCGCAGACGGCGCTCGTCGTCCAGCAGGCCTCGATCTCGCTCATCGCCTTGCCCTCCGGACACACCCTGGCCTCCGGCGCCCGGCCTCCGGGATGGCGCGTCGCCGCGGAGCGGTTCCTGGACGCCGGCGTGGTCCGCCTCTGGCTGGCGCGCGCCGAGTGGGGACCCGCGACACCGATGAGCGGCCCCGCGCAGCTTCTGATCATCGAGCTGACGGCGAACCGGTCGCCGAAGACGGTGGTGGTTCCGACGGAGGTTCCACTGAGCCCCACGAAAGACCAGATCGTCGTCGACGACAGGGGCGAGCGGCTTCTGACGCTCGAGCACGGGCTCGTCTTGAGGAACGGCGCCGACGGCGCTGTCGTTGCGCGGCTCGCGACGGACGAGACCGTGAGTGCGGCGCGGTTCCTCGCCGGCGGCCGAGTCGTCTGTCTCTCTCGGGAGCGGGATCGGCATGTCCTGCGGACGTTCGGCGCGGATGGCTCTCCGGCGGGGGGCGTCGCGCTCGACATGGGCGCGACCGGCCCTGTCAGGCTGGGTTCGGAGGTCCGGCCCGGCCAGGTGGTGGTCGCGGCCGGACGACCCTTCGTGCCGTTCGAGGGCGGCAGCAGCGTGGTCGTCGACGTGGCCTCGGGTCGGGTCGTGGAGCGGCTCTTGGGCCTGCGACCTGTCCCGGAGCGTTTCTTCCCCGGCGACATCGAAGCTCCGCCGGCGGCGCGGGCGACGTTCCCGCCGCGCTACTTCCTGAGCGGCTCGGGGCAGGTCATCCGCATCAATTTCGCGACCGGCGAGCGCAAGATCGTGGCCGGGCCGGGCGCACCGAAGGGTGAACGCCTGCCAGGTTTCTGACACGGAATGGAGATGAAGATGATGCTATCGATGATGCTGCTGCTCACGGCGCTCGAAGCGACGCCGCAGCCCCCGTACACTCCTGAGCAACTCGCCGGCGGCGCAATCCGCGAGATCATCTCCGCGCAGGCATATCACAGGAAGACGTTCCCTCGGCTGGGCTATGCATGCAGCATCGAGCGGCTCGTGGAGGTGCAGGCCTTGGGCGACGTCTGGTCGACGGACAGGAGAGTGGATGGCTACACCGTCAAGCTGTGGTGCGACCGGACGGCCACGCCACAGGCCACTTACCGCGCGTCGGCCGTCCCGGTGAAGAAGACGAGGGGCTCCGCGCTGACGGTGTGCACGGACGAAACGAACGTGCCGCGCACGATCGACGGTGACCCCGAGGCCTGCCTGGCCCGGGGGAACGCGGCCCGGGAGTAGCCCTCACACCTCGCCGCGCTCGAGGGCCTGGATCATCACGTCGAGAGCGCGCGAGGATGCCTCGAGCAGGAGTGACACGAGCGGCTCCGTGTCGAGCCGGAAGGCGGCTCGCAGGCAGGCGAGAAGATACGGGCCGTCCGCGCCCACCAGGATGGGAGGACGCATGCCGCCGGCGACCATCAGGTGCGAGGCGGCGAGACGGGCGACGCGGCCGTTGCCGTCGTCGAAGGGCAGGATCTCGGCGATGCGCGCGTAGGCGAGCCCCGCCGCCTGCTCGGGGCGGAGGTCGCGGATGCTGGCCGAGCCCAGCCACTCCTCGAGCGTCGCGAGGCGGCTCTCGATGGCCTCCGGCGGGGCCGTCTCCGCGTCGGCTCGCTCGCGTGCGATGCGGCGGAAACCGACCGGCCCGAACAGGGCCTGGTGCCAGACGTGGAGGGCGCCGATCGCGAGCGCTGCCTGCCGCGGCACCGCCTCGGCCGCACGCCGGAGCGCCGCGACCTCGGGCGGATCTGCGCCCGAGGCGCGGGACGCGCGCACCTCGGCCCAGGCGAAGCGAAGCCCGGCCAGCTCGAGGCTGCCGAGGATCTGCGCATCCGCGACCACCTCGGCGAGGGCCGGCTCGGCGGCCCCGCGTCCTTTCTCGGCCAGCAGGCCGGCGAGCCGCCTCTCCTTCGCCGCTGCGCCGGGGTGAATCCTCAGCATGCTTCGATTCTACGGGACGGAAGAGCCATGGCTGCTGCGGGGCGGCCCGCTCCCTTCTGCAGACTTTCTCGCCCGAGCGCGGGCGAGGCGTAACCCGGTCCCCGCGCTTCGGTAATATGGAACATGAGGAGTGTACCGATGTCTGCCAAAGCCTCCGTTCTCGCTGCCGTCGGCCTCGTCGCGCTGGGTCTCGCTGGCCTCGCGCGCGCCGACGACGACGCGAAGCCCAAGAAGCTCAAGAGGCCCAGCCTCGACCTGCGGGTCACGCCGCGCTACTCCTTCTCGCCCGCCACCTTGATGTTCATCGCCGAGCTCAAGGGGGGCGACGACATGGAGGAGTACTACTGCCCCGAGATCGAGTGGGAGTGGGGCGACGGCGGCCGGAGCGTGCAGGAGGCCGACTGCGATCCCTGGAAGTCCGACACGAAGATCGAGCGGCGCTACGTCGCTCACCACCTGTTCGCCGAGTCGGGAATCTACGAGACCCGCATCACGCTCCGCAAGTCGGACAAGCTGATCGCCACCCGGGCCCTCGAGGTGACGGTACGCCCCGGCGTCGGAGACCGCTCGATCGTCGCTCCGTAGTGAGTGAGCGGTCGTTGCGGCCTTCGCCGAGGCCGGCACGGGGCGGCGCCTAGCCGCCCGACGACATGCTGTCGAGGAACTCCTTGTTGCTCTTGGACTTGGAGAGCCGCTCCAGCAGCAGCTCCATCGCCTCGACAGGCGAGAGGGCCGAGAGGACCTTGCGCAGGATCCAGGCGCGGTTGAGCTCCGCGGCCGGGACCAGCAGCTCTTCCTTGCGGGTTCCCGAGCGGTTGATGTCGAGCGAGGGGAAGATGCGTTTGTCGGTGAGCTTGCGGTCGAGCACGATCTCGGCGTTGCCGGTGCCCTTGAACTCCTCGAAGATCACCTCGTCCATGCGCGAGCCGGTCTCGACCAGCGCCGTCGCGATGATGGTGAGGCTGCCGCCCTCCTCGACGTTGCGCGCGGCGCCGAAGAAGCGCTTGGGCCGCTGGAGCGCGTTCGAGTCGACGCCGCCCGAGAGCACCTTGCCCGAGGGCGGCACGATCGTGTTGTAGGCGCGCGCCAGGCGCGTGATCGAGTCGAGCAGGATCACCACGTCCTTCTTGTGCTCCACCAGGCGCTTGGCCTTCTCGAGCACCATCTCGGCGACCTGGACGTGCCGGTCGGCGGGCTCGTCGAAGGTCGAGGAGATCACCTCGCCGTGCACCGAGCGCTGCATGTCGGTGACTTCCTCGGGCCGCTCGTCGATCAAGAGCACGATCAGCACGATCTCGGGGTGGTTGGTGGTGACGGCGTTGGCGATCGCCTGCAGGATCATCGTCTTGCCGGTGCGCGGCGCGGCGACGATGAGCGCGCGCTGGCCCTTGCCGAGCGGGTTCAGCAGGTCCATGACGCGCGTCGTGAGCTGGTCGGGCGTCGTCTCGAGTCGGATGCGGGCTTCCGGGTAGAGCGGCGTCAGGTTGTCGAAGAAGATCTTCTCCTTCGCGCGGTCGGGCGGCTCGAAGTTGACCGCGTCGACCTTGATCAGGGCGAAGTAGCGCTCGTCCTCCTTGGGCGGGCGGATCTGGCCGCTGATGGTGTCGCCGGTGCGCAGGTCGAACTTGCGGATCTGCGAGGGCGAGACGTAGATGTCGTCCGGACCCGGCAGATAGCAGTACTCGGGGGCCCGCAGGAAGCCGAAACCGTCGGGCAGGATCTCGAGGACCCCCTCGGAGAAGATCAGGCCCTCCTTCTCCGCCTGCGCGCGCAGGATCTGGAAGACCAGCTCCTGCTTCTTCATCGAGGTGGCGCCCGAGATCTCGAGCGCCTTGGCGACCTCGATCAGCTTCTGGATGCCCAGCTCCTTGAGCGCGGCGAGGTCGAGCCGGCTGCGCTGGCCTCCCGCCGCATCGGCATCCGCCCCGGCCGTCGCCGGTACGGCGTCGGCGGGCTCCGGTTCGTCCTCCGCCACGTCGCGCTGCGGCAGGCGCGAGCGACGCGGCTCGCCCTTGGGGCCGCGACCCCGGCGATTGTTGCCGCCGCCGTTCGGGACCCCGCCGTTCGGGGTCGGCTCCCTGTTTGGGCTCGCCTCCCCGTTCGGGCTCGGCCTGCCGCCCGGAGTCGCCTCGGCCTTGGCGGCGCTCGCCTTGGCGTCGTTCGCCTCGGCACCGTCGCGCGTTTCGGCGGGGACCTCGGCCGGGTTGGGGGTGTCGGTCGTAGAGGCGCTGGCGTCAGAGGCGGGAGGGATGGACGGCGAATCGTCGTTGGCCATGGCGGCTCTACCTGGAAGGAGACTGAGTGGGAGGGGGCGGGCGCCGCACCCGTTCACTGGGACCGGATGGGTAACGATAGTGGAGTCTGCTCGCTCGTGTCAACCGCCGTCAGGGGGCCAGCCGTCCGCGTGCCGGCGCCGTGGTGGCCGAGACGCCCTTGGCCTCGAGCCACGCCCGGAGGACGGCCGCCACCTGCGCCTCCCGACGCGCGAGCCACGCCAGCCTCTCGCCAGGAAAGCGCCCCAGGGCCTCCTCGAAGGCCCGCGCCGGCGATCCGCCGGCGAGGGCCTCCCGCAACGCGTCACGCGGCCATCCGTCCTCGAGGCCCTCGGTGAACGAAGACATCCAGCCGAGCACTGTCTCGTGGGGCAGCGGCTCGATGGCGAGCAGGCGTCCGGAGACGAGGCCTTCCGCGAGATCCTGCTCGGCGAAGCCATGGTCGTCGCTCCAGCCGTCGATCAGCTCGACCACCTCGCCCGTGTGTGTGTCGAGATAGGTGTCGGCCTCGGCCGCTGGGCGCAGAAGGGCCCTCTCGAGGCCCTGCCAGTCGAGCAACACCGGGCGCGTTTCGGCGGAGGATGTGGGCACGAGCGCGCTCGCGTCCTCGGGCTCCTTCAGCGCCTCGCTCATTCGTCGGTGCTCGGGGGAGCCGGCGCGGTGCTCGGGGGAGCCTTGGACGCTGGCACGGCTGATGAGACACCGCCAGCGGGCAAGGTGGAGTCCGGGGGGACACGGCCGGCCTTCGGCGGCACGGGCGACGGGGCGACGGGGCGTGGCGCGGGCGTCGGCGTCGGCGTCGGCGTCGGCGTCGCGGCAGGGTGCGCCTCGAGAGAAGCCGCGGCCTCGAGTTGCTCGCGCTTGCGCGATTCTGCCTGCGCCGTCGCCAGGGCGATCCTCTCAGGCAGCCTCTGCGCGATCCGGAGCGCGTCCGTATACTGCCCGGCGGCGAGCCGACCGCGCGCGGCACCGAGGTCGCTCGCGATTGCCGCCAGCTCCTTCGGCGCGTAGCGCTCGAGGTCCGGACGGGCCGCCGCCAGCGCCTGCTCGCTCTCGGCGATCGCCGTCCGCGCCGGGCCCTTGTTGCACCCGGCGGCGAGAGTGGCGAGGCACACTCCGAGGAGGAGAGCTGGTCCGGCTCCGATGAGAGTCTCGGCTCTGCGAACGCCGATCACGGTACCCCGATCTTACCCCTCACTCG
The DNA here is from genome assembly GCA_963732935.1 of uncultured Acidobacteriota bacterium. Taxonomy (GTDB): domain Bacteria; phylum Acidobacteriota; class Vicinamibacteria; order Fen-336; family Fen-336; genus DATBSL01. The sequence goes on from CAVTBK010000002.1 coordinate 520,899, forward strand.
TCTCCCATCGCGCGCGTGATCAGCTCGGGCTCGCGACGCTCGACGAGGCGCGCCGCCCCGGCCACCAGCATGAAGTAGACGGCCGCCGCCCCGCCCAGGGCCAGGGGCAAGGTCAGGGTCCAGAGCCAGGGGATCGCCAGCAGGTAGGGAAGCCATGCCAGGAAGGCGAACGGGCTCGAGAGGGCGAGGGCTCCCAGCCCCGCCGCCATCGCAACGAATGCCGCACCCATCCCGCGAGCCCCCGCCGTCGGCGCGTTGGGATCCCGCCCGGCGGCGGCGATCGGCACCGGCAGCAACACGGAGACGTAGTTGTCGACGCCGCAGGCGAGGATCTCCGTCAGCAGCAGTATCGCCACGACCGCTGGTACGAGCGTCGGGCCCGCCACCAGCAACGTCGCGGCGGCGACCAGAGCGAGCGCGGGCAGGCGCAGCGCCATGGAGCCGAGGTTCTTGGCGACCAGCACACTGGCACGAGGGACGGGGAAGCCGAAGAGGAGGGCGAGGCCCTGCCGCTCCAGGGCGAAGACGTTGGCCCCCACGATGCCGAGCCCGGCGAACGAGCCGAGCGCCAGCATCAGGCCCGGCGAGGCGTGTGAAACGCCTTGCCAGACGACGGCCAGGATCAGCAGCGGGCCCAGCAGACCCGTGAAGAGGAGCGCCTTCAGCCGCGGGTCGCGCCAGACGACGCGGAGGTCCTTCTCGACCAGGGCGCCGATCGCCCCCGGCAGGCGCATCGGCGCACGGCGCGATCGGCCGGCCGGAGACTCGCCCAGGTCCAGCTCCCCGCGATAGAGCCGTTCGGCGAGCGCCGCCGCGATGGCAACCGCCGCGGCCGCGGCCAACACGGTCGCGGCCGTCCAGGCGGCCCAGCCGAGCGCCTCGCCGCGCCCCGCGTATACGGCCGCGCGGGCTCCCCACGAGAACGGCACCAGCACGAAGGTGTCCCTCGCGACGAGCGCGGACGCGAAACGGCGGGCGAAGCCGCCTCCCGTGCTGAGCAGCAGGATCGGCAGCAGGCTCAGCGCGACGCTCAGTGCGACCCCGACCGCGAGCGCCCGATCGTGCCAGCGCCGCCGCCGGGACAGGGCATGCAGGGCGAGCGCGACCACCTGCGCGCAGGCCAGGGTGAGGACGAGCCCGAGCGCGAGGCCGGCGAGAGCGGCCACGGCGCGGGCGCCCGCCCCACCGAGGGCCAGGGCGACCGCCGCCAGCGGCGGAAGCTGGGCGAGCACCAGGGGCTGGCCGGCATTCGCGATCAGCGAGGAGACGACCAGCGTCCGGACCGGCGCCGGATACTGGACGAGCTTCGTGAGGTCGTGCGACTCGGTGGCGGCCACGCCCGTCAGCAGCGGCGACAGCACCCACGCCACGCCCAGGATCGCCGCCAGCGCGGAGAGCGCCGGCATCAGCAGCTCCGGCCGCGCCCGCGCCAGCAGGCGTACCCCCGAGAAACCGACGGCAGCCCCCGCCAGCGAGAGGAAGGCGAGGGCCGGGAGCGCCACCAGCAGCGTGGCCAGCCGCGAGCGCACGCCGAGGACGGCGCGCAGCTCGAGCGTCGCGCGCAGGCGCACGAGCGCGATCAGCCGATCCAAGACAGGTCCTCGCGCCGCACGTCCGCCTGCACCAGCTTCAGGAACACGTCCTCGAGCGAGGTGTCACCGCCGAGCGCGCGCTGCGAGCGGATCTCGGCCAGGGTCCCCTGGGCGACGATCCGTCCGTGGTCGATCACCGCCACCTCGTCGCACAGGCGCTCGACCACGTCGAGCACGTGCGAGGTGAAGAAGAGGGTCACGCCCCTGGTGGTGAGACGCCGCAGCAGGTCGCTCACCACGCGTCCGGAGACGGGGTCGATCCCGTTGAGCGGCTCGTCGAGGAACATGACCGTGGGACCGTGCACGAGGGCGCAGGCGAGCGCGAGCTTCTTGCGCATGCCCTGCGAGTAGTCCACCACCAGCTTGCCGCGCTCGTCCGCCAGCGAGAGGAACTCGAGCAGCTCCTCGCTGCGGCGACGGGCCTCGGCGCGCGGAAGGCCGTACATGCGGGCGGCGAAGAGCAGATGCTCCTCGCCGCTCAGCCTCTCGTAGAGGGGCAGTTCCTCGGTGAGAACGCCGATCCGGCGTTTGACCCCGAGCAGATCCTGGCTGAGCCGCACCCCCTCGATGAGCGCGTCGCCGGAGCTGGGGCGCAGGAGGCCGGTGAGCATGCGGATGGTGGTGCTCTTGCCCGCTCCGTTCGGGCCCAGGAAGCCGAAGAAGCGCCCGCGCGCGACCCGGAAGGAGACGTGGTCGACCGCCGTCTGCCGGCGGAACACCTTGCTGAGGTCCTCGACGACGATCGCATCGTTCACGGGCCAAGGTTAGCCCGGTTGCGGTCCCTACAGCATCCCCTTGATCCGGCCGTACCCGGAGCGGCTGAGCGGCAGGCGCGTGCCGTCGACCAGCACGACCCCCTTGGGCTCGCCGTCCTCGGTGTCGATGCGCGAGAGGCGGTCGAGGTTCAGGAGGTAGGAGCGGTGGACGCGCACGAAGCGGGCCGGGTCGAGCGAGGACTCGAGGTCCGAGAGCGTCTGCTGCTTGAGGTAGGCCTTGCCCTCGGAATGCAGGCTCACGTAGTCGTCCTGCGCCTCCACGTAGTCGAGCTTGTCGACGGGGATCACGTGCACGCGAGGCCCCTGCCTCACCACGATCCGGGTGGCGGCGCCGCCCGGACGACCGGCCGCCGCCAGCGCGCTGACCGGCAGCGGCTGGTGGGCGGCGACCCGCTGCCGCGCCCGCTCGAGCGCCGCGCGCACGCGCTCCGCCGAGACGGGCTTCAGGATGTAGTCGACCGCGTTCACCTCGAAGGCGCGGATCGCGTGCTCGTCGAAGGCCGTGGCGAAGACCACGGCCACGTCGCGGCCGAGCAGCTCCAGCACCTCGAAGCCGTTCAGCTTCGGCATCTGGATGTCGAGGAACAGCAGGTCCGGGGCCAGGTCGTTGACGGCCTTGACGGCCTCGAAGCCGTTGCGGCACTCGGCCACGATCTCGACCTGCATGCCAGAAAGGTACTCGCGCAGAAGGGTGCGGGCCGGCTCCTCGTCGTCCACGATCAGGACCCGCAGCGGTCCGGGCGCCCGCTCGGCGGCTGGCCGCGGGGATCGGGCGGCGGGCTCGGCCCGGGCGGCACCGGAGGAGCCCGCGTCGAGACGACGACGGGCCTCGCGCAGGTCCGCAACCAGGTCGCCGGCCGACGCGTAGCGGTCCTCGGGTGCCTTGGCGAGGCAGCGGTCGAGGACACGTTGCAGCACGGGCGCCGCCGCGTCCAGGCCGGTTTCGGACAGCCGCGGCGCCGGCTCCTTGAGGACGGCGTGCAGCGTCTCGACGCCGGTCTCGCGCCGGAAGGCCGGCTCGCCGGTGAGCATCTCGTACAGGAGGGCGCCGAAGGCGAAGAGGTCGCTGCGTGCGTCCACCTCGCCGCCCCTCACCTGCTCGGGCGACATGTAGGCGGCGGTGCCCACGATGCGGCCGGGGTCGGTGTCCCCCCAGGCGGGCGTGTCGCTGCCGCTCTCGAACGGAGCCCGCGGTCGAACCAGCTTGGCGAGACCGAAGTCGATGATCTTGACGTGGCCCGACTCGGTGAGCATGACGTTCTTCGGCTTCAGGTCGCGATGCACGACGCCGCGGGCGTGGGCCTCGGCCAGGCCCTCGGCCACCTCGATCGCGAGCTCGAGGGCACGCATCGGGGCGAGCGGCGTCTCGGCGATCAGCGCGGCGAGCGGACGCCCGCGCACGAGCTCCATCGCGATGAAGGTGGCCCCGTCGGCCTCGTCGATCTCGTAGACGACGGAGACCGCGGGATGCGCCAGGGCCGCCGCGGCCCGCGCCTCCGTGCGAAGCCTGTGCTCCTGCTCCGCGTCGCGGCGGGCGGCGGTGCCCAGGACCTTGAGCGCGACCTCGCGGCCCAGGTTCGCGTCGAGGGCGCGGTAGACGACGCCCATCCCTCCGCGTCCCAGCTCCTCCAGGATCTTGTAGTGCGAGAGCGTACGGCCGATCATGTCGTGGCGCCTCCGTGCATTCTAGGCCGAATCACCCGGCGATCCGCCGATCCGGGCCGGCGTTTCGCCGATTCCGGGCTTCCGGAAGCCTCTCGCTCGTCGTAACTTATCGCGGAAGGAGACGGTATGAGCTGCGAACGACGGCCCGACCTGCCCGTGACGCCTCGCCTGGTGCTGGGCCTCGCCATCATGATCGCGGGCCTCCTGCTCGCGCTCGACAGCCTGGGTCTTCTGGACGCCAGCGCCGTGTTCCGCTTCTGGCCTCTGGTCCTGGTCGCCGTGGGGATCGTCAAGTGGAGGACCCCGCACCAGGCCTCGTCCGCGTTCTTCTGGATCGCCGGCGGTCTGGCGCTCCTGCTGGTGACGGTCGGCGGCATGGCGGCGTCGCGGCTGTGGGCGGTGGCGCTCTTCTTCGTCGGCGCCAGCATCGCCTGGCGCGCCCTGCGCCCGGAGGCGCCGGGTTTCGAGGACGATCCCTCCGCACACATCAACATGACCGCCGTGCTGGGCGGGGCCAAAGCCGTCAGCCACGCCGCGGAGTTCCGCGGCGGGCAGGCCATGGCGACCCTGGGCGGCTGCGAGATCGACCTGCGCCACGCGTCGATTCCGGACGGCGGCGAGGCGGTCATCGACGTCTTCGCCTTCTGGGGCGGCGTCGAGATCAAGGTGCCGGAGGAGTGGCAGGTCGTGAACCGAGGCGCCGCCTTCCTGGGCGGCTTCGAGGACAAGACGCGGCCCGTGCCCGGTGCGACGCGGCGGCTGGTCGTGACCGGCACCGCGATCATGGGAGGCGTCGAGGTCAAGAACTAGTGCGCCCGGATCCGCCGCGCCGGGCTCACGAGAAGGCGTACTGAGCCATGCATCCGATCCTCGCCGAATGGCGCCGGCTCGGGGCGTATCTGGGAGCCTGGGGCCTGGTCGGCGTCCTGATCGCCACGCTCCTGGTGGCGGCGGCGCCCTTCGGCTGGCTCGAGGCGCTGACCTTCGCGATCCCGCTCGCTCTCCTCTTCGGCTTCGTGGGACTGGGGGCGTTCTGGGTGTGCCGGGTCGCTCCGCTCACGCTCGCCGAGCTGCCCCGCTCGCTCGGCACGCAGCTGCTGGCGGCCATCCTCTCGGCGGTGCTGTGGCTCGCGGCCGGGCGCGGCTGGGCGATCGCGCTCGAGCGGGCGGACGTCTTCCCCGGCCTCGCCGCGCGCCAGGGCCAGACGGCGCCACTACTGCTCGGGCTGGGGGTCGCCCTCTTCCTGCTGACCGCCGCCCTCCACTACCTGCTCGGCGCCTTCGCCGCCTCGCAGGAGGCGGCTCGCCGCGCGCTCGAGTTCGAGATCGCGTCCCGCGAGGCGGAGCTGCGGGCCCTGCGCGCGCAGATCCACCCGCATTTCCTCTTCAACAGCCTGAACTCGATCAACGCCCTGATCGCCGCCCGGCCCGAGGAGGCGCGGCGGCTGTGCGTGCGACTCGGCGACTTCCTGCGCCGCAGCCTCACCCTGGGCTCGCGCGAGGCGATCCCGCTCGCCGAGGAGCTGGACCTGGTCGAGCAGCTCCTGGCGATCGAGAAGGTGCGCTTCGGCGACCGGCTGGTCCACGAGCTGCGCGCCGACGACGCCGCACGCGCCTGTACCGTGCCCCCGCTCGTGCTGCAGCCCCTGGTCGAGAACGCGATCACCCACGGGATCGCCCAGATGCTGGACGGGGGAACGGTGCGCGTCGCCGCGCAGAAGAACGGCCCCGAGCTGCTGATCACGGTCGAGAACCCCCGCGACCCCGACTCGCCGGGGCGCAAGGGCACCGGCATCGGTCTCCAGAACGTGAAGCGGCGGCTGGCGGCCTTGCACGGTGCCGCCGCGGAGGTGCGGGTGGTACCGACGCCCGACGCATTCCGGGTCGAGCTGCGCCTGCCGGCGAGCCGATACCTGCAACGGACCTGACGGCGCGGCCGGCCTGATGGCCCCCCGCCGGCCTGACCGGCCCTCGCCGACCAGGACGAAGGCTCGCTGCTAGCGCAGCCGCTCGGCGTCGCGGGAGAGGTCGACCTCGAGACGGCTCGTGCCGCCCGGCTCGATCACCACCCGGCGTGTCAGGGGGGCGAAGTCGCTGTGCTTCAGGACCACGACGTGCGGGCCCGGCGCGAGCGTCAGCGGCTTCATGGGGGTGGTGCCGATCTCGCGGCCGTCCACAGTCACGTCGGCCCAGGGACGCACGTAGAGCTGCAGCTGTCCGGGCTCAGTGGACACGGTCGTGGGCGGGGGCCGCGGCGTCGGCGGGCGGGGCATGGTCGTGGGCGGCGGGACGATCGCCGGCACCGTCGTGGGCGGCGCGGCTGTCGGCGGCGCGAGTGTCGTCGGCGGCGTCGTGGCCGGCGGCGCGAGCGTCGCCGGGGGCGCTACCGTCGCCGCGGGCACCACCGTCGGAAAGGCCGTCGCCTCGGTGGCGGCGCCGGCGAGCGGCGAGGGAGTGGGCTCGGGCGTGCTCGGCCAGAAGTAGACGACCGCCGCGCCACCCACGACCAGCAGCCCCAGCCCCATGCCCGCCAGCAGCAGCGGCAGGACGCTCCGGTACCCGGCGCCGACCGCCGAGGGCCGGGCCGCGGGCGCCGCGGGACGGACCTGGGGCGGCGCGGGGCTCAGCTGCGTCGGGGCGGCGTTGAGCTGGGTCGGAGCCGGCGGAGGGGTCGCCGGGCGCGCGGGCGTCGGCGTGTGAGGCGGCGGGGGCGGCGTCCCCCCGTGCAAAGCCTCGGGCACGGGCGTGGGCGTCGTCCGGTCGGTGTCGATTCGGGTCGTGGCGTGGTCGATGCGGGTCGGCGGGAAGGCGAAGGTCGACCCGGCCCCGAGCGCCGCGTCACGCGCCACCACCAGAGCGGCCGACATCTGCTCGGCGGAGTCGTAGCGCTCCGCCGCCGTCTTCGCGAGCGCCTTCAGAAGCACCGGTCTGAGCTGCGCCGGGATGCCCTGGGCGCGGGGAGCGTCGAGATCGACCGGGTCCTGGATCGTCTTGAAGATGGTCGCGATCGGCGTGTCGCCTCGGAATGGCACGTCGCCCGTGAAGATCTCGTAGATCACGATCCCGAGCGAGTAGAGGTCGCTGCGGTAGTCGATCGTCTCGCCCCGGCCCTGCTCGGGGCTCATGTACTCGGGCGTGCCGATGATGCTGCCGACCGCCGTCGCCCCGACCGTCGCCTCGACGCCGAGCTGCTTGGCGATCCCGAAGTCCATCAGCCGCACGTCGCCCTTGAGATCGAGCATCACGTTCGAGGCCTTCAGGTCGCGGTGCACGACGCCGGCCTTGTGGATGCAGTCGAGACCCTGCGCGATCTGGATGGCGACCCGGAAGCCGTCGACGGGTGAGAGCGCACCCGTCTCGCGCAGGCGTCGCTTGAGGTCGATTCCCTCGATCAGCTCCATCGAGATGTAGCGCAGCGGGCCCGCCTCGCCGTACTCGTGGATCGCGCAGACGTATGGGTGCCGGAGCCGGCGCGCCAGCCGGATCTCGTGCCGGAAGCGCCGCTCCATCTCGACGCTGTGGGTGAAGTCGGGCTTGAGGATCTTGAGCGCGACGCGGTCTTCCAGCTTGCGGTCGAAGGCCTCGTAGACCGTGCCCATCCCGCCTTCGCCGAGGAAGCGCTTCAGCTCGTAGCGTCCCGCGACCGAGTAGCCGACCGGCAGACGGCCGCTCGGGTCCAGCACCCTGCCGCAGCTCGCGCACAGCGCGCCGTCGTCGGCGCCGACGGCCCCACACGCAGGACAGATCATGGCCGGACCCCGGGTCGGCCGAAGGATAGCGCTCCCCGGTGCCGAGGCTCAAGCGCGAGGCACGACGCCGGCCCGCTCATCGCGGGAGGAGCGCCACCACGTCGTCACGCTTCGCGCGGACCGCGACATCGCGCGCCGTCTCGCCCGCCTTGTTGCGCGCGGCGGGGTCGGCGCCGCGTTCGAGTAGGAGCTTGACGACCTCGGCGTGCCCCCGCAGCGCCGCCCAGTGGAGCGCCGTCGCGCCGAAGGCCGTGTCGCGTTCCTTGACGAGCTTCGGATCGCGGTCCAGCAACTGGCTGACCCCGTCGACGTCGCCCTCGCGCACGGCCTGGAAGAAGCGGCTCTTGGGCGTGCTGCTGGCCTCGGCCAGCAGTTGCTCGACCTCGGAGCGCTTCGCCCGGCGTGCCACGTCGAGCGGCGTCTCGCCGTCGTCGTTGACCGCCGTCACGTCCGCGCCCTTGGCGATCAACAGACGGGCCGCCTCGGTCTGACCGCGTAGCGCCGCCCAGTGCAGCGGCGTCGCGCCAAAGGCGGTGTCGTGCGCCGAGGCGAGCGAGGGCGCCGCCCCCAGGATCTCGCGGATGCGGGCGAGGTCGCCGGTCTTGGCCGCGTCGAAGATCGAGGCGCCGGCGCCGACGATCGCGGCGCTCGGCGTCGCGCCCGCAGGCTGAGGCGATGCCAGGATGCCGGCGATCTCGGGGTGCTTCGAGCGGCGCGCGACGTCCTCGGGCGTCTCTCCGGCGGCATTGCGCGCTTCGAGGTCCGCGCCCGCGGCGACCAGCAGGCCCGCGACCGCCGCCTGACCGCGCAGCGCCGCCCAGTGCAGGCCCGTGGCGCCGAACTCCTGATCCCGAGCGGTGGCGAGCGCCGGGTCGTCCTGCAGCATCAGTCGAACCGTGTTGAAGTCGCCCTTCTTCACGGCCTCGAAGAAGGGTGCGAGCGCCTTCGCGTGGGCGACGGCGCGCGGCTTCGCGTTGGCCACGGGCTCGGCGGCTGCCGCTCGCGCCTCCTCGGCCTGTCTCTTGGCCTCCTCGAAGACCCGGATCACCGGCGGTGGGAACTCGTACTCCGACAGCTTCAGGTTCCGGTCCGTCTTCACCGCCTCAGCGAAGCGCGCCCGCGCCGCCTGCTCCTGGCTGAGCTTGAGATGCGCGATACCCAGGTAGAGGTACGCCCGGGACAGCTGCAGCGGCTTGTCGCCCGCCGCCTTCAGTCGCCGGGCGACCGCGTCGAGCTTCGTGATCCCGGTCTCGAAGTTGCCCTCGTCGACCTGGCGGATGCCGGCCTCGAGATCGGGGTCGAGCGCAGGCCCCTGGGCACGGACCGGGACGGCGAACGCCAGCAAGGCCACTCCGACCAGAAGGCGCGTCGCGGCGGTGCGCATGGCGGGGTTCCTCCTCGAAGGCCCCTACCGTAATTCCGAGCGGCAGCGAACGCAAGCGCCCGGCGGCGGCTGCCGCCGGACGAGCCACGACCGCGGGACGCACCGGCCCGCGGACGCCAGAGCGCTCGGGGCAGCGTGCCCCGAGCGCTCGTCAGGGCTGCGACGCTACTGGCGAGTCAGGGTGAACGGGTACGACTGCACGTCCCGCGCGGTACCAGAGATCGAGTCCAGGGTTGCGCCCATCGTGCCCGTGAACGTGAGCGGATAGTAGCTCGGGACTGCTGTGGTGATCACCACGCTGGCCGGAGCGGACGCGGTGCCGTGCAGGGGGCCCGAGCCGTAGTCGGCCTGGTAGCTGCCGGCCAGACTGACTCCGGTCTGGGCGATGTTCATGACGATGCTGATGGGCGAGTAGCCGGCGACGGTGATCGAGCCGGTCCAGCGACCGGACAGGCCCTTCACCGTGACGGTCGTCGTTCCGGTCACCGACTTCTTGCCGTCCGAGACCTCGACAGTCGCGGTGAAGGTGCCCGCCGTGTTGTAGACGTGGGACGGGCTCGCCACGGTGCTGGTCCCGCCGTCGCCGAAGTTCCAGCTGTAGGTGAGCGAGTCACCGTTGGGATCGCTCGCCGTGGCCGAGAAGGTGACCGAGGTCACGCTTTGGAGCGCGACCGCGGGGCTCCCCGTGACACCGGAGACGACGGGCGGGTCATTCTTGGTCGCCAGGTACAGGCCGACGCCACCGGCCGTGAGGACCGCCGCGCCCAGGCCGATCCACAGCCACTTCTTTCCACCACCGCCGCCGCCCTCCGACTCGCCGGGCTCGACCTGCGCCATCGAGGCGCGTGCCGGAATCCGCGTGGGCGTGAGGGTCACGCGCAGCGACCGGCCCGTGGCCGGGACCGCGATGGTCCGGCTGTTCTCGAGGAAGCCCTCCTTGACGACCCGCACGGTGTGGTCGCCGGAGGCGATCCCCTCGACCGCCATGGGTGTCGCGCCCTTGAGCTGCCCGTCCACGTACACGTCCGCGCCGGCCGGGTCGCTCTGCACGTCGAGCGCCGCCGCCGGCCGGACCGACGCCGCGGGACCGGCCCACGCGGCCGGCACTCCGGCGGCAAAGAGCGCCGCCGTCACGACGGCCACCAACCGCGCCATGCCTCCCTGTCTGAAGTCCCGGATCGTCATGTTCCTTGCCCCTCCTTGGACGCCCTTCCCAACCCGATCCGTCGCGTCCGCCTTCGCGCGATGGAAACGATCCTTCTCTAGCGGGACGAGCGAGTCTTGCGTGGATATCACGGCCGCGGGAGACGTGTCAACGCGGATGTGTCGGGGCGCAGGCGACGACGCCGGGGGCGGGTCGCGCCCCCGGCGTTCGTGCAGCCCTATTGGCGCGTCATGGTGAAGGTCGCCGTGGCCCCGAGCTGGCTCGCGATGCCGCTGATCACGTTGATGCTGCTGTCCGCGGTGCCACTGTATGTGATCGGCGGGTAGGTGCTGCTTACCGTCCAGTGGGCGGTGAGACCAGAGTCGACCGCGCCCGAGACCTGGCCCGTCGGGAAGCCCGTCTGGAGATAGCTGCCGGTCAGGACGTTCCCCGACTGCGCGAAGTTGATCGACCACGTGTTGCCGCCCTGGTACACACCGGCCCACGAGCCGGCGAGGCTGCGGACGGTGACCGTCGCCGTTCCGGTCGCCGTCTTCTTGCCGTCCGAGACCTCGACGGTGACGTTGAAGGTTCCCGCGTTCTGGAAGGCGTGCGTGGTGCTCGCGCCGGAGCTGGTGGCCCCATCGCCGAAGTTCCAGCTGTAGGTGAGGGAGTCGCCGTCGGGATCCGTGGCCGCCACCGAGAAGGCCACCGCCGTCGCCCCCTGGAGCGCCGTCGCCGGGTTGGCCGTCACGCCGGAGACGGTCGGCGGGTCGTTCTTGGTCGCGAGGTACACCCCGCCGACAGCCGCACCGGCCACCACGACGCCGAGGATGACCCACAGCGCTGCATGGCCGCCTCCCCCACCCGACCCGCCGGAGTCAGCCACCGCCATCAACGCCTGCGGCTGTGGCCGTGTGGGTGTGAGCGCGACGTGGAGCGAGCGGCCCGAGACCGGGACCGCGACGGTCCGGCTGTTCTCGAGGAAGCCTCGCTTGACGAGGCGCACCGAGTGATCTCCGGATGCGATCCCCTCAAGCGCGACGGGTGTCGCGCCCTTGAGCTGGCCGTCGACGTACACCTCCGCGCCGGCCGGCTCGCTCTGCACCTCGAGGGCCGTCGCCGGCTTGGCCGACACCGCCGGACCAGCCCACGCGGCCGGCACCTCGGCGGCGAAGAACGCCGCTGTGACGACGGCCGCAAGCTGCGCCATGCGTCCCTGTCTGAAGCCCCGGATCGTCATGTTCCCTGCCCCTCCCTGGGCGCGCTCTCACCGCAGAGACGCCCTCTCTCGCCGCGACACGTCGCGGTAACCTCCGACCGGACGGCTGGTTTTACAGTAGTGTGAGTCGGTCTACTTGGTTAGCACGGGCGTGAGAGACCTGTCAATGCTGGCCGCCACCAAGGGCCGCAATGTCCTTGCGGGAACTCGAGCCGGGAAGGCTGGCCGCGCCTACTCGAAGCGCAGCGCGTCGATCGGCTGGAGGGCCGCGGCCTTGCGCGCGGGGTAGATGCCGAAGCCGACTCCGACGGCCAACGAGACGACCAGCCCCAGGAGCACGGATAGGAGCGACAGGCGCGTCGTCCAACCTGCGTAGAGGGTGACGATCCACGAGATCGCGATCCCGAGCGCGATGCCGGCGAGGCCTCCGCTGAGCGTCATCAGCAGGCTCTCCACCAGGAACTGCAGCGAGATGTCGCGCCGCATCGCCCCCACCGCCCGCCGGATCCCGATCTCGTGCGTGCGCTCGACGACCGAGGCCAGCATGATGTTCATGATGCCGATGCCGCCCACCAGCAGCGACAGAACCGCGACGCTGCCCACCACGACGCTGAAGGTGTGCTGGGTACGGTAGCGCTGGCGCAGCAGCTCGCGCGGGATGACGACCTCGACGCCCCCCGAGCGTCCCCCGATGCGGGCGATGGTGTGGCTGGCGATGCGGCCGATCGCGTCGACCTTGCTCCCGTCCGCCAGGTGCAGCCAGATCTCGTCGACTGGCGCCTCCGCAGCCGGCGAGAGCGGCTCGCGCAGGAGGGTCGAGAGCGGGACGATCAGCACGTGGTTGAGGTCGCGGGCCGCGATCGAGCCGATGCCACGAGCGTCGGTGGAGCGGTCGGCCAGCAGGCCGACGACCCGGTACCAGTCGCCCTGGTAGCGGACGCTCTGCCCGAGAACCGCGGCGTATCCGAAGAGCTGCCGGGCCAGGGTCGCTCCCAACACGCAGACGGCCGCCTGCTCGTGCAGGTCGACCGGGCCGAAGAAGCGGCCCTGGGCCACCGTGAGCCGCAGCACCGCCTGGTACTGCTCGCCGACGCCGATGACGGAGGCCATCTGAGTGTGGCCGCTCCCGTACACCTCGCCATAGCGCTCGACGAGCGGGCTCGCCGCGAGGGTCTCCGGCACGAGCGTCTTCAACCGTGCGGCGTCGCCCGCCCGCAGGCCGCCGCCCTGGCCCGGCGCCGTGGCGGGACTGCGCAACATGATATTGTCGAGGCCCATCAGCTGCACCTGCTCGAGGGTGTCCTGGCGCGCGCCCTCGCTGACGGACATCATGGCGATCACCGCCGCGACGCCCAGCACCACGCCGAGGACACTCAAGGTGGTGCGGAGCCGGTAGCGGCCGAGCGCCTCGGCGCTGATCGCCACAAAGCTCCCGAGCTCGCGGGCGTGCCGCCGCGCCCACGCCAGAGGGTCGGGAAGCGAACCCGTCATTTCCCTTCAGCGCGGCGCGAGCAGCGGCTTGCCAGCACCGCCGCCGAGCGGCATCGGCAGGCCCTGAGCAGGGGCGGCGGCCGGCGGCGGAGCGCCCGCGCCGATCTCGGTGAGCGCGACCCGGTCGCCCGCGCGCAGGCCCTCGCGCACGACAACGAAGCTGTCGTTCGAGTCGCCCAGTGAGACGCGGCGGGTCTCGACGCCCAGCAGCCGCACCACGTAGCAGACGAAGCTCCCCTGCTGCTCGAAGACGGCGTTGATCGGCACCAGTAGCGCGTCCTTGACCTCGCCCACCCGCACGTCCGCGCGCGCCGTCATCTCGGGCCGCAGCGCGGCCTTGGTCGGGTCGAGGTCCACGATCAGGTCGAAGCGCTTGGCTTCCCAGGGCCGCTCGACCGAGCTGCGGGCGAGGGTCCCCACGCGGCTCACGTGTCCCGTCAGCACCAGCCCGGGAAAGGCGTCGAGCGCCACCGTCGCCGGCTGCCCCGCGGCCAGCCGGTGCACCTCGCCCTCCGGCACCGACGCCTCGACCACCATGCGGGCGACCTCGGGGATCGTCACCAGACCCTGGCTGGCGGTGACGCGGTCGCCGACCCGCACCTTCCTGCGGGGGTTCGCGCCCAGGTAGTCCTCGTACACGACCAGCCCGCCGGCCCGGGCGTACATGCTGCAGGCCTGGATCTGCTGCCGCAGCAGCTCCACCCTCCCGGCGGCCTCGTGCACCCGGGCGCGCGCATTCTCGATCTGGGCCTCCTTCTGCGCAAGCTGCAGCTCGGCGCGCTGCTCCTCGCGGGGACGGGTGCGCTTGATCTGGATCTCGGCCTTGCGCCGGGCCAGCGCCAGGTCGGCCTCGGCCTGCTCCAGCTCCACCGCCGAGCGCTCGAACTCGTCGCGGGTGACGAAGCCCTTCGCGAGCAGAGGCTTGAGGCCCTCGTTCTCCTGGCGAAGCCGCTCCACGTTGTGCTCGCTGCGCGCCAGGGCCGCCTTCGTCTCCGCGATCCCGAGCGCGCCCTCGCCCTCCTTCAGCGAGTCCAGCTGACCGAGCGCGTCCTGGCGATCCCCTTCGGCCACCCTGAGCTCGACCTGGGCCTGCCGGGCGTCCTGGACCGCGCGCAGCAGGTCCGCCTCCAGGCCGGTCGTGTCGAGCCGCGCGATCAGGTCCCCCTCTCCCACGATCACTCCCTCGGGCGCCAGGAAGGTGACCTCGGCCTCGCGCCCGGCGAGCGGGGAGCGATAGGTGATCGAGCTGGCCGGCTTCAGGGTCCCCGCCGCGCTCACCTGGACCACGAGATCGCCGCGCCGGGCGACCACCGTCAGTTCCCGATCGACCGGAGGCCGCGCGATCCGCAGCCCCAGGCCCGTGAGGACGAGCACGCCGAGAGCCGCCAGGAAGAGCCGCGGGTGCCGCCTCAGGACGCCCGGCAGGCGCGCGAGCGCGCCGGCACCCCACGCGCGGAGCGCACGGCCCGTCGCCGCCAGCCTGTTCAACTGCACCCTCGTCGTCATTCTCACTCGCGCCCAGGGCCGCTCTCGAGCCCGGAGGCCGACGCGGGCTTGCCCGCGGGCGCGGGCTCGGCGTGGGCGAGCGCCTCCGGGTCCAGGATGCCAAGCGTAGCATGCAGGGCCAGACGGGCCACCGCCAGCTGGGCGAGCGCCTCCATCTGCTGGCTCTGCGCCTGCAGCAGGCCGTCCTCGGCGTTCACCACGTCGAGGTTGTTCGAGAGCCCCCTCTGGTAGCGCAGGTCCGCCACCTCCGCCTCCTTCTGGGCGAGGTCGACCCGGGCGTCGGCCAGCTCCAGCGCCTTCACCAGGCGCGCCTGCTGCCGCAGCGTGTGCCGGACGTCGTCGGCGATCCGGCGCTTCAGCGTCTCCAGATCCCGCCGGCGGCGGTTGCGGTCGAGCATGGCGGTCTGGAACTGGATGGACTGGGCGGAGGCGTCGGCGGGGAGCGAGATCGCGAAGAAGGTGGCGAAGCGGAAGTCGTTCAGCTTGAAGCTCCCGAGGAAGGTGTCCGAGGTCTCCCGCCGGGTCAGGGCGAGGTTGAGGTCGACCTGGGGCAGCATCTGGTTCTTCGCGAAGGAGGCGGTCCGGTCGGCCTCGGCCACGGCGGCCTCCGCCGACTGAAGCTCCAGGCGGTGGGAGAGCGCCACCTCGACCGCGGTCTGCGGGTCCAGAGTCTCGGTCTCACGCGGCACCGCGTCCTTGACCTCGAAGGCGAAGTCGGGGCCGCGGCCCATCAGGTAGAGGAGCTGCGCCCGGGCGTCCTCGACCGCGCCTCGCGCATCCAGCAGCTGCGCCTCGGCCTGCCCCGCCAGCTGCTGGGCCCGGTAGACGTCGAGCTGCGACACCCGGCCGATCTCGAGCTTGGCCTTCGAGGCCTCCACCAGGCGTCGAGCGCGCTCCAGCCCCTTCTCGGAGACGAGCGCCATTTGGGCCTGAGCGACCAGCTGATAGTAGGCGGCCGCGACCTGGAGCACGACCTGTTGCTGGGTGAGGAGCCGCTGCCGCTGGGCCTCCGCGATCCCCACCTCCGCGCTGGTGAGCCCACGCCGCGCGACCGTGCGACCGAAGCCCCGCAACAGGGGTTGGCTGACCTGCAAGGTCGTGTCCGCGTTGTAGTAGTTGCCCAGCTGGTTCTGGGCGCTCGTGGTGCCGACCGAGGCGCGCAGCTCCGTGCCCGTGGTGAGCTTCTGGACCACGTCCACCTTGTAGGTCTGATTGCTGACGTTGGTCTGGCCGAAGGAGCCGAGCACGTTGGGGACCACCTTCGGGTGGAAGGCCGAGCGCGCGAGCTTCAGGCCGAACTGCGCGCGCAGGACGTCGTCCCTCGCATTGAGAAGCTGGTCGTTGCGCGCCAGCGCCTGGGCGACCGCTTCGGCGAAGCTGAGCTCCGGTGCCGGGGCCTCGGGCGGCGCGTCGCGCGCTGGCGAAGTCTGCGCGCCCGCGGGCGGCAGCCCCGCCTCCGGCGCCCCGGCGTCCTGCGGAGCAGCCGCGAGCGCCAGTCCGCCGGCGAGCAGGCACGGAATCAGCGGGCTCAAGTCGATCGTCTCCGAGGGGAGAAGGGCGAGCGGGCAACGGCGGTCTCGCCGCCGCCCGCTCGAGCGAGTCTACCCGATCCCGTGGCGGCCGGCGCCCTAGCCCTGCACCCTGGCGAGCGGCAGCGTCCGCCCGAGCACCGGGGCGATGATCCGCAGCTCGCCCATCAGCCGGTCGAACTGCTCGGGGTAGAGGCTCTGCGGCCCGTCGCAGAGCGCCTTCTCCGGACAGTGGTGGACCTCGATGATCACCCCGTCGGCGCCGGCCGCCACCGCGGCGCGCGCCATCGGGAGCACCTTCTCGCGACGGCCGGTGCCGTGGCTGGGATCGACCACGATCGGCAGGTGGCTCTTCTTCTTCACCACCGGCACCGCCGAGATGTCGAGTGTGTTGCGGGTGTAGTTCTCGAAGGTGCGGATGCCGCGCTCGCACAGGATCACCTGGCCGTTGCCGCCGGCCAGGACGTACTCGGCCGAGAGCAGCCACTCCTCGATCGTGGCCGAGAGCCCGCGCTTCAGGAGCACCGGCCGGCGCACGCGCCCGAGCTCCTTGAGCAGGTCGAAGTTCTGCATGTTGCGCGCGCCCACCTGCAGGCAGTCGACGTAGCGCATCATCATCTCGATCTGCCGCGCGTCCATGATCTCGCTGATCACGGCCATGCCGTTCTCGTCGGCGGCCGCGCGCATCCACTTGAGGGCCTCCTCGCCGAACCCCTGGAAGGAGTAGGGAGAGGTCCGTGGCTTGAAGGCCCCGCCCCGCAGGATGCGCGCCCCCGACGCGGCGACGGCCCGCGCCACGGTCGCGACCTGCTCGGCGCTCTCGACCGAGCAGGGGCCGGCCAGCGCGATCACCTCCTTGCCGCCGACCGGGACCCCGGCGACGTCGACCACGGTGTCCTCCTGCTTGAAGGTGCGGCTCGCGAGCTTGTAGGGCTCCGAGATCCGGATCACCTCGCGGACGCCCGGCAGGACCTCGATCAGGCGGGGGTCGATCGGCTTGTGCGGCACGCCCACCGCTCCCAGCACCGTGTAGTCGATCCCGCTCGAGCGGTGGACGTCGTACCCGACCTCGACCAGCGCCTCGATGACCTTGTGGACGTGTTCCTCGCTGGCGGTATGCTCCATCACGATGACCATGGACACCTAGTCTCCTTCCTTACCGTCCTCGGCTTCTCCGGCCAGCCGTTCCAGGCGCCGGCTCTCGTCGATCACGCGCTCGAAGACGCGGCGCACCGCACCGCTGTCGAGCGGCCCGGGGTTGTTGCGCTCCGCGCGTTCGAGGATCTTCTTCTCGCGGTCCGGCTGAAAGACGGGCGCGCCGAGGCGCCGCTTGAGCCGCCCGATCTCGACCGCGCAGGCGGAGCGGCTGTTGAGCAGCCTCATCAGCTGGTCGTCGATCTGGTCGATCCGCCGCCGGAACTCCTCGATCGCGGCCTCTCCAGCGGGCGCCGACTCGGGCGACGCCGTCGGTGTCGGCTCGGACCGCCTCGGTCGCTGCTCCGCCGTGGGCGCGGGAGCGGGCCCGCCGCCTATGTCATGCTCGTCAGCCATCGCACCTGAGCCCCCAGGTCGCCCTGCGGGTGCTCCTCCAGGAAGCGCACCAGGGCGCTTCCGACCACGACCCCATCCGCGGCCGAGGCCGCGTCCTTCACCTGCTCCGGCGTGCCGAGACCGAAGCCGAGCACGACCGGCACCTCGGTCAGGGCCCTCAAGCGCTCGACGAGGGGCCGCGCCTCCTCGGAGAGCGAGCGGCGCTCGCCCGTCACTCCCATCCGGCTCACCGCGTAGACGAAGCCGCGGCTGGCCTCCGCGACCCGCCGCAGCCTCTCTTCCGGGCTGGTGGGCGAGGCCAGGAAGACGGTGTCCAGCTCCGCGCGGCGCGCGGCGGCGAGCCACTCGCCCGCCTCCTCCGGCGGAAGGTCCGTCACCAGCGCCCCGTCCACCCCCGCCTGCTTCGCTTCCCCGGCCAGGCGCTCGAGGCCGTGCTGCAGGAGCGGGTTGAAGTAGCTGAAGAGCAGCAGCGGCAGCGCGCTCCGCTCGCGGATGCGGCGCACCACTCGGAGCACGGTCCCGAGCGTCACGCCCCGGGCGAGCGCCCGCTCGGAGGAGCGCTGGATCACCGGGCCGTCGGCGACCGGGTCGGAGAAGGGCACTCCCAGCTCGAGCACGTCGGCGCCGGCCGCCTCGAGCTCGAGGGCCGCCTCGACCGTGCGGTCGAGGGAAGGGTCCCCCGCCGTCAGGAAGGCCACGAACGCGGGCCGTCCCTCGGCGCGCCGCGCGGCAAAACGCTCGTCGATCCGTGACATCAGCGCCTCTTCGCCTTCCTGCGAGGCGGTGTGCGGCGAGGCGCGGGACTGACCACCGCGTCCACCTCGATCTCCACCAGCATGGCCGGGTGGACGAGCGACTTCACCTCGACCAGCGTCGCCGCCGGCCGGATCTCCCGGAAGACCTCGCCGTGCGCCCGGCCCACCTCTTCCCAGCGCCCGATGTCGGTCACGAACATGCGCGTGCGCACGACGTCCTCGAGCGAGGCGCCGGCCTGATCGAGCGCCCGCGCGATGTTGCGGAAGCACTGGACGGCCTGGGCGTAGGGGTCGCCGGCACCCACGATCCTGCCGTCGTCCCCCGTGGCCGTGGTCCCGGCCACGAACACCTGCGATCCGATCCTGACCGCCCGCGAGTAGCCGACCCTCGGCTCGTAGGGGCTGTTGCCGCCGATGTTCTGCCTCTTCATGCTTCGCTCTCTTCACCGGATCGCGGCGGGCTCCCCTGCCCGAGCACGATGCCCAGGTCCTTGTCGCCCCGGCCGCTCACGTTGACGAGCACGGTCTTTCCCCGCAGCGCCTCGGCCTCCCGCACCAGCCAGGCCACGGCATGCGACGACTCGAGGGCGGGCAGGATACCCTCGGTCACGGCCAGCAGGTGGAAGGCGGCAAGCGCCTCCTCGTCCCGCACCGAGTCGTACTGGACCCGGCCCTGGTCGTGCAGGAGCGCGTGCTCGGGCCCGACCGCCGGGTAGTCGAGGCCGGCCGACACCGAGTGGGTCGGCAGCACGTTGCCCGCGGCGTCCTGAAGGAGGTAGGTCCGGGTGCCCTGGAGGACGCCGACCCCCGCGCCGCTGCCGGGGTTCTTGCCGCACGGGTCCAGCAGGAAGCGAGCCGCGTGCTCGCCCGGCTGGGACGAGCGGCCGCCCGCCTCCACTCCGACCATGCGCACGCCGCCGTCCGCGAGGAAGGCGTGGAAGAGGCCGATCGCGTTCGAGCCGCCCCCGACGCAGGCGACCAGCAGGTCCGGGAGCGCCCCGTTCGCTTCCAGGATCTGGGCGCGGGCCTCCTCGCCGATCAGGGCCTGGAAGTCGCGCACCATCGCCGGATACGGGTGCGAGCCGAGCACCGAGCCCAGCAGGTAGTGCGTCGTGCGCACGCTCGCGACCCAGTCGCGCATGGCCTCGTTGATCGCGTCCTTGAGCGTGCGCGTGCCCGAGTCGACGCCGCGGACCTCGGCACCGAGCAGACGCATGCGCGCCACGTTCGGCGCCTGGCGCGCCATGTCGTCCGTGCCCATGTAGACGACGCACTCGAGCCCGAGCAGGGCGCAGACGGTGGCGGTGGCGACGCCGTGCTGGCCGGCGCCCGTCTCGGCCACGACCCGGGTCTTGCCCATCCGCCTCACGAGCAGCGCCTGGCCGAGCGCGTTGTTGATCTTGTGGGCGCCCGTGTGGCAGAGGTCCTCGCGCTTGAGGTAGACGCGGCAGCCGAGCCGTTCGGAAAGCCGGGCCGCGAGGCCGAGGGGCGTCGGACGTCCGACGTAGTCGCGGAGCAGCCGCCGAAGCTCGGCCCCGAAGCCGGGATCGCGACGGGCCGCCTGGTAGGCGAGCTCCAGCTCGCGGAGCGGCTCCATCAGCGTCTCCGGCACGTAGCGTCCGCCGTAGGGACCGAAGTGACCCGCGGCGTCGGGCCACTGGCCCAGCTGGTCCGGGCTCCGCACGATCGTACTCATGCGACCTCGCTTTCCGCCGCCCGGGCGGCCGCGACGAAGGCCCGGATCTTGAGCGGGTCCTTGCGCCCGGGCAGGCCCTCGACCCCGCTCGAGACGTCGACCGCGTGCGGCCGGACGGCGCGGATGGCCTGGGCCACGTTGTCGGGCCCCAGCCCGCCCGCCAGCATCAGGAACGGCACGCGGCGCGCGAGGCCCGCCACCAGCGACCAGTCGAACGGGACGCCCGTCCCGCCCGGCAGCTGCGTCTCCCCCGGCAGGCGGGTGTCGACCAGGATGCCGGCGGCCTTGTCCACGTAGCGCAACGCCTCGTCGTGCGAGAAGCGCTTGTCCACCCGCACCGCCTTGATCACGCGCCGCGGCATCCCGGCCAGGATCTCGGGGGCCTCGTCGCCGTGGAGCTGCAGCATGTCCAGCCCTACCTCGTCGGCGATCCGCGCCATCTCCTCGCGCGGCGTGTCCACGAAGACGCCGATGCGAAGCACGGAGCGTGGAAGATCGCGGGCGATCGCGGCGGCCCGGGCCGGGTCGACCTTGCGCGGGCTCATGTACCAGAACACGAAGCCGAGCGCGTCGGCCCCGGCCTCGATCGCGCAGGCGGCATCCTCCGGCTTGGTGATCCCGCAGATCTTGACCAGCAGCCGGGTCACGCTTGCGCCTCCGCCTCGCGCAAGAGCAGCGCGAGTGCCTCGCCGGGGTCGTCCGCCGTCATCAGCTGCTCGCCCACCAGGAACGCGTCGAACCCCGCGTCCCGCAGCATACGCAGGTCGGCCCCCGTGCGGATGCCGCTCTCGGCCACCGCCACGACCTCGTCCGGGATCGCCGGAACCAGGGCGAGCGAGGTCTCGAGCGAGACCTCGAGCGTCTTGAGGTTGCGGTTGTTGACGCCCACGACGCGGGCGCCCGCCGCGAGGGCGCGCTCGAGCTCGCCCCGATCGTGCACCTCGACCAGCGCCTCGAGGCCCGCCGCCTGCGCCACGGACAGGAGCTCGCCGAGCCGCGGCTCTTCGAGCGCCGCCACGATCAGGAGCGCGGCGTCCGCGCCGGCCGCCCGGGCCTCCCACAGCTGCCAGGGGTCGACCACGAAGTCCTTGCGCAGCACCGGCAGCTCCGTCTCCGCGCGCGCCTGCCTCAGGTGATCGAGGCTGCCGCCGAAGAAGGGGCCGTCGGTGAGAACCGAGAGAGCCGCCGCGCCCGCCCTCGTCGTACCGGCGCGCGACCTCGCCAGGCGCCAGGTCCTCGCGGATCGCCCCACGCGAGGGCGAGCGGCGCTTGTGCTCCGCGATCACGTTCGGCCCGCCGGGCCGCGAGAGCGCCGCGGCGAAGGGCCGCGCCGACCCCTGGGCGCGCGCCTCGGCCGCGAGCTCGGCGAGCGGCCGGCGTGCCTTCTCGCCGGCGACGGAGGCACGGGTGCGCGCGAGGATGCCTTCGAGCACCGTACCCTCGCCCGCGCGCACAGAGGCCTCGCTCACGCCAGCGCCTCCCGCACCCGTTCGAGCAGGGCCTGCGCCCGGCCGTCGTCGATCGCGGCGGCCGCCTGCGCGACGCCCTGCCGCAGATCCGCGGCGCGGCCCGCCACCACGAGGGCCGCGGCTGCGTTCAGCAGCACCACGTCCCGCTTCGGCCCCGCGGCACCCGACAGGATCTCGCGGGCGATCGCCGCGTTCGCCTGCGGGTCGCCGCCCCGGAGCGCCTCGACCGGGGCCCGGGCGAGGCCCGCGTCCTCCGGCGTCACGGTGAGGGTCGAGACGTGGCCGTCCCGCAGCTCGGCGACCGTCGTCTCGCCGCCGAGCGTGAGCTCGTCGAGACCTCCGCCGCTCACGACCCAGGCCCGCTTCGCCCCCAATCGCATCAGGCAGCGCGCCACGAACGCGGTCAGCTCCGGCTTCGGCACCCCCACCACTTGGCCTTCGGGACGCGCGGGGTTGGTGAGCGGCCCGAGCAGGTTGAAGGCCGTGCGCACGCCCAGCTCGCGGCGGGGCCCGACCGCATGGCGGGTCGAGGCGTGGAACTTGGGCGCGAACAGGAAGGTCCAGCCGGCCGCGTCGAGCGCCGACTGCACGACCGGCGGCGGCGCGTCGATGCGGACGCCGAGCGCCTCGAGCACGTCGGCGCTGCCGCAGGTGCCGCTCGCCGAGCGGTTGCCGTGCTTGGTGACGGGGACGCCGCAGGCGGCGACCACGAAGGAGGCGATGGTCGAGATGTTGATCGTGCCCGCCCCGTCTCCGCCCGTGCCGCAGGTATCGACAGCGCCCTTCGAGGAGAGGGGCACGGCGCGCGCACGCATCGCACGGGCGAAGCCCACCACCTCGTCCTCGGTCTCGCCGCGGGCGGCCATCGACGCGAGCAGGGCGCCGATCTGCGCCGGGGTCGCCTCGCCGTCCATGATCGTGCCCATGGCGGCCGCGGCCTCGTCCTCGGAGAGCCGCTCGCCGCGCGCGAGCTTCGCCAGGTGCCGCTTGATGCTGACCTTCGCGCCCAGGCCGAGGAAGTTGCGCAGCAGGTCCTTGCCCGCGGCGGTGAGGATGCTCTCCGGGTGGAACTGGACGCCCTCGAGCGGACGCTCCTTGTGCCGCAGCCCCATCACGACGCCGCCGTCCGTCCAGGCCGAGACCTCGAGGCAGTCCGGGACGCTCTCCGGCGCGACCACCAGAGAGTGGTAGCGGGTGGCGGTGAAGACGTCCGGCAACCCCGCGAAGATGGTCTTGCCGTCGTGGCGGATCTCGGAGGTCTTGCCGTGCATCAGCTTGGGCGCGCGCACGACCTTGCCGCCGAAGGCCTGGCCGAGCGCCTGGTGGCCCAGGCACACCCCGAGCACCGGCACCGGAGAGCGGCGCACGAGCTCGAGACTGATCCCGGCGTCGTCCGGCGTGCCCGGACCCGGCGAGATCACGATCCGGTCGGGTCGCATGGCGAGCGCGTCCTCGACCGAGACGGCGTCGTTGCGGACCACCTTCACCTCCGCGCCCAGCTCGCCCAGGTACTGGTAGAGGTTGAAGGTGAACGAGTCGTAGTTGTCGACCAGCAGGATCATGCCAGGCCTCCCGCCACGGAAAGGGCCTCGAAGAGCGCCTGCGCTTTGGCCTCCGTCTCGCGCTCCTCGTAGGCCGGATCGGAGTCGGCGACGATCCCCGCTCCCGCCTGGAGGGTCGCCTTGCCGCCCCGCAGCTGCAGGGTGCGGATCGCGATGCAGAAGTCGAGGTTGCCGCCGAGATCGATGTAGCCGAGCGCCCCGCCGTAGAGCCCCCGCGCGCAGGGCTCGAGCGCGTCGATGATCTCCATGGCCCGGATCTTGGGCGCGCCCGACAGCGTCCCGGCCGGGAAAGTGGCCGCCAGCGCGTCGAGCGCGTCCTTGCCCTCGGCCAGCTCGCCCACGACCGAGCTGACGATGTGCGCCACGTGGCTGTAGTGCTCGACCTTCATCAGCTCGGGCACCTGGACGCTGCCGAAGCGGCAGACGCGACCCAGGTCGTTCCTGCCCAGGTCGACCAGCATCAGGTGCTCGGCCCGCTCCTTCTCGTCGGCCAGCAGCTCGCGGGCGATCGCCTCGTCGTGGCGGCCGTCGTGGCGCGGGCGTGTGCCCGCGATGGGCCGCGTCTCGACGCGCCGGCCTTCGACCCGCACCAGCATCTCGGGCGAGGCGCCCGCGATCGCGCTGTCGCCGTCCTTCAGGTAGTACATGTAGGGCGACGGGTTCACCATCCGAAGCGCCCGATAGACGGTGAAGGGGTCGATCGCGCAGTCGACCTGGTGGTGGCGCGAGAGCACGACCTGGAAGATGTCGCCGGCCGCGATGTGCTCCTTGGCGGCGAGCACCGCCTCGCGGAAGGCCTTCCCGTCCGTGAGCGGGAGGGCGGCGGGCGGCGCGGCGTGACGCGTGGCCGCGGGACGGCGCTCCCAGCCGAGGTCTTCCTCGAACCCGGCCAGCCGCTCCTGTGCGCGATCGAAGGCCGCTCGGCTGCCCGGGTCGGCGAGCGCGATCAGCACCAGCCGCTGCCGCACGTGGTCGAAGGCCACCAGGGAGTCGTAGAAGGCGAAGCAGGCGACCGTGCCCTGCGAGGCGCCATGCTGGTCCGGCAGCCTCTCGAAGAGGCGCGCGGCGTCCCAGGTCAGGTAGCCGACCGCGCCGCCCGTGAAGCGCGGGAGGCCCGGCACCTCGGCCGGCTGGGCGCCGAGACGTCCGCGCAGGACCTCGAGCAGCCCGTCGGCCGTGTCGTGAGCGCCGTCCGCGTCGTGCAGGCGCACCTTGCCGCCCACCACCTCGAGCCGCGCCACCGGATCGCGCCCCAGGAAGGAGTAGCGGGCCAGCCGCTCGCCGCCCAGGACGCTCTCCAGCAGGAAGGCGCGCTCGGCCCGCGCGGCGAGGGAGAGGAACGCCGACACCGGCGTCCGGAGGTCCCCCGGCAGCTCGCGGAAGACCGGCACCGGCCGCCCTCCCTCCGACAACCGCTCGTACTCCTCGTAGCCGAGGGAGTTCATGGATCCCGACTTCACTGTCATTTGCCGCTCCGTCGTCTGCGCAGCTCGTCCATCACGCGCGTCAAGGGCACTCCTCGCTGGTGCAGCGCCACCACCAGGTGATAGAGGAGGTCGGCCGACTCCGAGGCCAGCCGCTCGTCGCTCTCGCCACGCGCGGCCAGCACCACCTCCGTCGCCTCCTCGCCGATCTTCTTCAGCACCCGGTCGGGCCCCTGGGCGAGCAGACGCGCCGTGTAGGACTCGTCGGGCGAGACTCGGGCCCGCTCGGCCACGACCCGCGCCAGCTCCTCCAGCATGCCCGCCGCCGTCGGCGATTCCTCGCCGAAGCAGGTGCGAGCGCCGGTGTGGCAGGCCGGCCCCTGCGGCTCGACCACGCAGCAGCAGCACGTCGCGGTCGCAGTCGGTGCGCGCCTCGATCACCCGCATGCCGTTGCCCGAGGTCTCGCCCTTCCTCCAGAGCGCCCTGCGGCTGCGGCTCCAGAAGGTGGCGAAGCCCGTGTCGGCCGTCTTGGCGAGGGCCTCGGCGTTCGACCAGGCCACCATCAGCACGTCGCCGCTCGCCCGGTCCTGCACGATCACGGGTATCAGGCCGGCCTCGTTCGTGACCAGATCGGCCGGAATCGTGACGCTCACGCGCGCACCCCTTGTCTGGCGGACGCGCCGCCACGGCCGGCACCGTCGTCCGGTGACTCGCTCAAGCCCGCCTGCGGCCGCACCGGGACGCCCAGTCGCAGAAGCTCCGCGCGCGCCTCGCCGATCCGGATCTCGCCGAAGTGGAAGACGGAGGCGGCGAGCGCGGCGCTCGCCCCGCCGTCGGTCAGGGCCTCTTTCATGTGGGCGACCGTGCCGCAGCCGCCCGAGGCGATCACGGGCACGCGCACCCCGTCGGCGATCGCACGCGTGAGGCCGATGTCGTAGCCGTCCTTGGTGCCGTCCTTGTCCATGCTGGTGAGCAGGATCTCTCCCGCCCCGCGGCCGGTCGCCTCTATCGCCCAGGCGACCGCGTCCCGGCCGGTGGGCGTCCTCCCGCCGTGGACGTAGACCTCGAAGACGGGCCCTCCGGGCCCCGCCTGTGTCCGGCGCGCGTCGATCGCGAGCACGGTCGCCTGCGAGCCGAAGCGCCGGGCGATCTCCTCGACCAGGCCGGGATTCTCGACGGCCGCCGTGTTGACGGCGACCTTGTCGGCGCCGGCGCGCAGGAGCGCCTCGGCGTCCTCGACCGAGCGGACCCCGCCGCCCACGGTGAAAGGCAGGTAGACGGCGTCCGCCACCCGCCGCACCATGTCGAGCACGATCGGCCGCGCGTCGGAGGAGGCGGTGATGTCGAGGAAGACGAGCTCGTCCGCGCCCTCGGCGTCGTAGCGGGCCGCGCACTCGACCGGGTCGCCCGCGTCGCGGAGCGCGACGAATCGCACGCCCTTCACCACACGGCCGCGGTCCACGTCGAGGCAGGGCACGAGTCGCTTCGCCAGCATCAGGCCTCGCCCCCGGCCAGGGCGTCGCGCGCCGAGGCGAGCGTCACCCGGCCCTCGTAGAGGGCCTTTCCCACGATCACCTCGTCGACTCCGAACGCCTCGAGCTCCCGCAGGGCCGCGAGGTCGGCGCACTCCGAGACGCCGCCCGCCGCGGTGATCCGGAGGCTGGTCTGGCGGCCGAGCGCGCGGAGCGCCTCGAGGTTCGGGCCCTGGAGCGTCCCGTCGCGCCGCACGTCCGTGAACTGCACGCGCACGACGCCCCAGCCCTCGACCGTGGTGGCCAGCTCGAGCGCGTCGACGCCGGTCAGCTCGTTCCAGCCCGCCACCGCGACCCGGCCGTCGCGCGCGTCGATCGCGACCGCGACCGACTGCGGCCAGCGCGAGACCGCCGCCTGCACGACCTCGGGCCGGGCGATCGCCGCGGTGCCGAAGATGACACGGTCGGCGCCCAGCTCGCGGTAGCGCCGGGCGTCTTCGATGCTGCGGATGCCGCCTCCCACCTCGACCGGGATCTTGACGGCGGCGATCACGGCGCCCACCGCCTCGGGCTGCGCCATGGCGTCGATCGCCGCGTCGAGGTCCACCAGGTGGATGCGCTCGCCGCCCTCGGCCTCCCAGCGCCGCGCCACCTCGGCGGGATCCGACTCGTAGACGGTTTCGTTCTCGGCGCGGCCCTGGGTCAGCCGCACGACGCGACCCTTGCGGACGTCGATCGCCGGCACCACGATCATGACGCCCTCCGAGCGCTGCGCGCCTCGCCATCTCGGGCCTCGGGACGGCCCTCGACCATGCGGACGAAGCTCGCCACCATTCGCAAGCCGACCTCCTGGCTCTTCTCGGGGTGGAACTGCACGCCCAGGACGCTGCCCCGTCCCACGATCGCGGGGAACTCGCGACCGTAGTCGGACCAGGCCACGACCACGTCCGCGGGGGCGTCGCAGAAGTAGCTGTGGACGAAGTAGACGTAGGCGCCCTCCGCGATCCCGTCCATCAGGGGATGCGGCCGCTCGGAGCGCAGCGAGTTCCAGCCCATGTGCGGCACCGGGAGAGCACCCTCGAACCGCCGCACGCGCCCGGGCAGGAAGCCGAGACCGCGGTGCAGACCGTGCTCGTCGCTCTCCTCGAACAGGAGCTGCATGCCGATGCAGATCCCGAGCACCGGCTTGCCGGCCGCGACCGCCTCGCGCAGCACGGGCACGAGGCCCCGCCGCTCGACCTCCTCCATGGTGGCCGCGAAGGCGCCGTCGCCCGGCAGCACCAGGGCCTCGGCGCGGCGGAGCAGCTCGGGATCGCCCGTCAGGCACACCTCCGCGCCGGCGTGGCGGAATCCCTTCGTCACGCTGCCCAGGTTGCCGATCCCGTAGTCCGCGATCGCGATCATGGTCAGAGGCTCCCCTTGGTGGAGGGGATGGCGCTCGTGCGCGGGTCGCGCGCCACCGCCATCGCCAGGGCGCGCGCCGTCGCCTTGAAGAGCGCCTCGGCCATGTGATGGGCGTTGCGGCCGCGGATCAGATCCAGGTGCAGGCAGACGCGGGCGTGGTCGGCGAACGCCCGGAAGAAGTCCTCCAGGAGCTCCGTCGGCAGGTCGCCGATGCGTTGGGCGCGAAACTGGGCGGCGAAGCTGAGCCACGGACGGCCGGAGAGGTCGACGACCGCGCGGGCGAGCGCCTCGTCGAGCGGGCAGAAGGCGTGGCCGAAGCGGACGACGCCCTTCTTGTCGCCGAGCGCCTGCTTCAGCGCCTCGCCCAGCACGATGCCGACGTCCTCGACCGTGTGGTGCGCGTCGACCTGCAGGTCGCCCCGGCAGCGCAGCTGAAGATCGAAGCGGGCGTGCGTCGCGAGCGAGCCCAGCATGTGGTCGAGGAAGCCGATGCCGGTGGCGACCCGCGACCGTCCCTGGCCGTCGAGGACGAGATCCAGGGTGATGTCCGTCTCGCGCGTCTTGCGCGCGACCCGCGCCCGGCGGACGCCCGCCGCGCCGCGGACCGCGGACCGCGGGAGCGCGCGGGTCCCGCCGACATGTCCCGCCACGGCAAGCCGCACCGGACGCTTCTCCGTCTTCATGTCAGGCCCTCCCCAGCGAGAGATCCATCCCCGCCTCGCCGAGCGCCGTCCCCAGCGCCCGCAAGAACGCCTCGTTCTCCTCCTCGCTGCCGACGCTCACGCGCAGGCAGCGCGAGAGGAGCGGATACGAGGTCACGTCGCGCACCAGCACCCCTCTCCGCAGCAGAGAGGCGAACACGGCCTTGGGCTCGGCCGCCAGCAGCTCGAGGATGAAGAAGTTCGCGCGCGAGGGCCAGGCACGGACGCCCGGCAGGTCCCGAAGCCGCGCCAGCAGCTGCTCGCGCCCCGCCACGATCCTGCCCAGGCTGGCGGCCAGGGCCTCCTTCTCCTCGAGCGCCGCGAGCGCCGCGGCCTGCGAGAAGAAGTTGATGTTGTAGGGAAGCCGTGCCTTGTTGACCTCGCGCACGAGGTCCGGCGAGGCGAGCAGGTAGCCGACCCGCAGGCCCGCCAGGGCCTTCGCCTTCGAGAAGGTGCGCAGCACGACCAGGTTCGGGTGCCGGGCCAGGAGCGGCACGGCGCTCTCGCCCGAGAACTCGTGGTAGGCCTCGTCGATCACGACCAGGGAGTCGCCGTCGTCGCACAACCTCTCGATCTCCGCGTGGCCGAGGCTCGATCCGGTCGGGTTGTTGGGCGAGCAGACGATCGTGACCGTGGCCCCGGAGAGGCGCCGGGCCTCGGAGAGCGCCTCGACGTCGTAGACGAGCCCGGCCGCTGCGCTGCCGTTCGCTCCCGCGGCCGGCACCTGGCGCACGCGCACCGGCTCGCCGCCCAGGACTGTCGTCATCAGCGCGTAGAGGGTGAAGGTCGGCTCGGGGATCACGACCCGGGTGCCGGCTCCGACCGTCACCAGCAGCAGCGCCTCGATCATCTCGTTCGAGCCGTTGCCGGCCAGGATCCCCTCGGCGCTCCAGCCCGCGTGGCGGGCGAGCGAGTCCAGCAGCTCCTTGGGTTCGAAGTCCGGGTAGCGCGACCAGGGCCGCGAGAGGGCGCGCTCCACCACCCGGCGCTTCACCGCCTCGGGCAGCTCCCAGGGGTTCTCGTTCTGGTTGATCTTGACCGGCGCCTCGCGCAGCGTCAGCGTGTAGGCGGAGAGCGCCCGCACGGCCGGCTTGACGTGACGTAGCGGGTCCATCGCCCCTTCCTTCATTCCTCTCCTTCGAAGCGCGCCAGGACGCTCTGCGCGTGGCCCCGGAAGCCCTCCGCCATCGCCATGCGCACCACGTCCTCCGTGACGCGCGCGAGGCCGCCGCGGGTCAGCGTCACGACGCTCTGCCGGCGCTGGAAGTCGCGCACGGAGAGGGGCGAAGCGAATCTCGCGGCGCCTCCGGTCGGCAGCACGTGGTTCGGACCGATCCCGTAGTCGCCCACCGCCACCGGAGCGTAGGGCCCCACGAACACAGCCCCGCCCACGATCCCGCGCGCCAGACGTGCAGCTCCGCGGGTCATCACCTCGACGTGCTCCGGGGCCAGCTCGTTGACGGCGGCCACCCCCTGCTCGAGGTCCCGGACCCGCAGCACCGCGGCGTTGCGCGCCAGCGCACGCCGGGTGCGCGCGGCGTTCGCGACCGAAGGGGTCCCGAGCGCGACGAGCTTCACGACCTCTTCCGCCAGCTCGCGGGATGGTGTCACCAGCACGACCGTCTCGTCGCCGCTGCCGTGCTCGGCCTGCGCCAGGAGGTCCGCCGCCACCAGCCCCGCGTCGGCCGAGTCGTCGGCCAGGATCGCGACCTCGCTCGGCCCGGCCTCGCTGTCGATCCGGACCTGCCCGCGCACCAGGCGCTTGGCGGCGGCCACGTAGGCGTTGCCGGGGCCCACGATCGCGTCGACCGCCTGGATCGACCGGGTGCCGTAGGCGAGCGCGGCGATCGCCTGCGCGCCGCCCACGCGAAAGACGTGCTCCTCGACCCCCGCCACCAGGATCGCCGCCGCGACCGCGGGGTTCACCTCCAGCGTGCGCGGCGGCGTCACCACGACGAGGCGCGGCACCCCCGCGACCCTGGCCGGGATCGCGTTCATCAGCACCGAAGAGGGATAGGCGCCCGCCCCGCCGGGGACGTAGAGGCCGGCCGAGGCGAGGGGGCGCACGACCTCCTCGAGCTCGGAGCCGTCCGCCAGAGAGGCGCGGAAGCCGCTCTCGCGCTGGCGCAGGTGGAAGGCCTCGATCTGCCGCGCCATGCGCCGGAGCGCCGCGACCAGCCTCCGGTCGGCGCCGCCGGCGAGGGCACGGATCTCGGCGGGCCGGACGCGCAGCCGACCCCGCGTCAAGCTCACGCCGTCGAGCCGGGCCGTCAGGCGCACGAGGGCCGCGTCGCCGCCGCGGCGCACGGCCTTCACGATCCCCTCGACCGCGCGCAGGACCTCGGGGCGCGGCGCGCTCGAACGCGGCAGGGCCGCCAGCCAGCGCGCGTGGGCACGGCTTCCGTACTCGAGCGTCTTCATGAGGATGCCTCCCGCAGGGTTTGGATCAGCCGCTCGACGCCCGCGCGGCGCGCGTGGAAGCTGGCACGATTCACGACCAGCCGGGCCGAGGACTCGGCCACGGTCTCGAGCACCTCGAGACCGTTCTCGGCCAGGGTGCGACCGGTCTCGACGACGTCGACGATGCAGTCGGCGAGGCCGAGCCCGGGCGCGATCTCGACCGACCCCATCAGCTTGACGACCTCGATCGCGAGGCCGCGCTCCAGGAAGTAGCCGGTCGCCACGCGGGGATACTTGGTGGCGACGCGCGCCGTGGCGACCCGCTCGGGCGAAAACCCGCTGCCCGAGGGCGCCGCGACTGCCAGCCGGCAGCGGCCGTAGCCGAGATCGAGGGGCTCGAGCACGTCGCTCCCCGCCTCCAGCAGCACGTCGCGGCCGGCAACCCCGCAGTCGGCGACGCCGTGCTCGACGTAGGTCGGCACGTCGGCGTCCTTCACGAACAGGAAGCGGAGGTCTCCCGCCCGCACGACCAGGCGGCGGCCCTCGCCTTCGGGGAAGGGCAGGCCCGAGCGGCGGAAGAGCGCCTCCGTCCCCGGCAGCAACTTGCCCTTCGAGAGCGCGACGGTGAGGGGCGTCGTCATCGCGGGTCTCCGGCATCGAAGCGGATGCGCCGGCCCTCGCCGCGCTTCTCGCGGGCGCTGCGCAGCGCGCCCGCCAGGTCGCGGCCGGCGACCGTCTCTGCCGGCGGCGGGGGCGCCTGCGGTGCCCGGCCCTGGCGCTCGAGCAGGGTCGCGACCCGGTCGAGACCCAGCATGAAGCCGACCGCGGACAGCGGCCTGCCGAAGCGCGCCAGAAGCCCGTCGTAGCGGCCGCCACCGCCGATCTCGAAGCCGAGCCCGCGCGCGAAGACGCGGAAGACGAGGCCCGTGTAGTAGTCGAGCCCGCGCACCTCGCCCAGGTCGACCGCGATCCTGCCGCCGAGCCCGGCCGCGGCGAGCGCCTCGACCACGACTCCCAGCTCCCGGAGCGCCGCCGTGGCGGCCGGCGAGGAGGCGAAGGCGCGCTCGGCTTCCGCCAGCACCCCCGGCTCGCCCGCCAGAGAGGTCAGCCGCTCGATCGCCTCCGCGGTCGCCGCCGGCAGCCCCGCACCGGAGAGCACGTCCCGCACGCCGGCGAGATCCTTCGCCTCGACACGCCCGCGCAGGGCCTCGAGCCGCGGGCCGTCGAGCCCCGCGCCCTCGACGAGGCCGTTGAAGACGCCCACGTGCCCGAGCGCCAGCACCCATTCGGCGGCCCCCAGACGTTCGAGGCACTCGGCGGCGATCGCCACCACCTCGGCGTCCGCCGCGCGGGCGTCGCCCCCCAGGTGCTCGAGGCCCATCTGGTACAGCTCGCTCTGGCTGCCCGCCTTGGGCGGCTCGAAGCGCAGCACCTCGCCCGAGTAGTAGAGCCGCAGCGGCGCGGGCCTCTGGCGCAGGCGCCCGGCCGCGATCTTCGCGAGCAAGCTCGTGAAGTCCGGCCGCAGCGCCAGGACACTGCCGTCGCGGCCGACCAGGGAGTAGGTCCGGGCGGCGAGCGCCTCGCCCGCGAAGACGTCCGCGTAGTCGAAGATGGGCGGGATGATCTCCTCGTAGTCCCATCCCTCGAAGACGGCGACCACCGCCTCTTCGATCCGGCGGCGGCGACGGGCCTCCTCGCCCACGAAACACTGAACGCCGGGGGGGATCTGTGCCCGTCTGTGAGGCGTGGTCATCTCAGTTCCCCACGAAGCGGGCGTAGAGCGAGCGGGCGCGGGCGGAGTCCGAGGTCCCCTTCACGAGGACGCGGCCGTCGCCGAAGGCGATGAGCTCCGCCTCCGTGGAACGGAAGCGCACCAGGTGCTCGTTCGCCAGCACCTCGCCCGCTCCGGCGAGACGCCCGGCCAGGAGCGCGAGGTCGAGCGGCGCTGCTCCCCGGATCTGCACCGCGTCGCGGCCGCACAAGGTCGCGACCGGGGCCGCGGGCGCTTCGGCGTAGTCGTAGCTCCCGGCAGTGCAGGACGGGCACCAGGGCGCGCGGCCGTCAAAGCTGGCGACCTCGAAGCTGCCACCCCAGAGATCGATCGTGGCGAGACCGCCCAGGAGCGCCTCCTCCCGTCCGACCAGCAGCTTCAGCGCCTCGCCGGCCGCAAGCCCGGCGACGACCTGCACGATCGGGCCGATGACGCCCACCGTGTCGCAGGTCTCGCCCGCCTGCGGCCGCTCGCCGAGCAGGCAGCGCAGGCAGGGGCTGCGGCGCGGCCTGACCGCGAGCACGGCGCCCTGGGCGCCTACGCAGGCCCCGTAGACCCAGGGCACGCCGGCCCGCAGGCAGACGTCGTTCAGGACGTAGCGGGTCTCGAAGTTGTCCGTGCCGTCGAGGACGAGGTCGGCCTCGGCCACCAGCTCGCGCGCGAGGGCCGCATCCAGGTCCGCCACGATGCCGCGCACCCGCACGTCCGAGTTGAGGCGACGCAGGCGCGCTTCGGCGGCCACCGCCTTGGGCAGCGCCCGCGCGGCGTCGTCCTCGTCGAAGAGCTGCTGGCGCTGCAGGTTCTGGGGTTCCACGTAGTCGCGATCGACGACCGTCAGGCGCGCGACGCCCGCCCTTGTCATCGTCTCCGCCAGGGCCGAGCCGAGCGCGCCGCAGCCCACCACCAGGACGCGCGCCTCCCTCAGGCGTTCCTGGCCCTCGGGACCGATGGGCGCGAAGCGCTCCTGGCGCGCGTAGCGGCTCATGCCCGCGCTCTCGCCAGGGCCGCGAGCGCGGCCTCGGTCATCGCCTCGACCGGCGGCTCCTGACCGGTCCAGGCGCGGATCTGGCCCACGGCTTGGGCCACCAGCATCTCGACGCCGCCGATCGTCTCGCAGCCGCGGGCCGCGGCGGCGGCGACGAGCGGCGTCTCGGCCGGCTCGTAGACCATGTCGAACACGATCCGGCCCGCGCGCAGCAGCTCGCGCGGCACCGGCAGGACGCCCGGCAGGGCGCCCGAGCCGACCGGCGTCGCGTTGACCAGCAGCTCCCAGTCGAGAGCGGCCAAGGCGTCGAGAGCGGCATGGGCGCAGCCAGTCGCGGCGGCGGCCTCCCGGGCCTGCTCGACCCGCCGGGCCAGGACCGTCACGCAGGCCCCGGCGCGCACGAGCGCCTGGGCGGCCGAGCGGGCAGCCCCGCCCGCACCCAGGATGACCACGCGCTTCCTGGCGACGTCGGTGCGGCGAGCGAGCGGCAGCAGGACGCCGTCGCCATCGGTGCTCGACCCCGCCAGGCTGCCGTCGGCGCGCACGAACACCGTGTTCACCGAGCCCGAGCGCGCCGCCTCCTCCTCGCAGGCCGCGAGCCGCGGCAGGATCGCCTGCTTGTAGGGCCGGGTGACGCTGAAGCCCGAGAGCGCGAGGTCGGGGAGCGCCTCGAGGAAAGCGTCGAGCGACTCGGCCTGCAGGGGCACGTAGACCGCGTCCCGGCCCAGCTCCGCGAAGGCACGGTTGTGGATGGCGGGCGAGAGGCTGCGCAGCACGTCGCTGCCCAGGAGACCGTAGACGCGGGTGGCGGGCGAGATCGCGCGCACGCGGTAGGTCTCGGCCATCACGCGCGCGGGGACCTGGCCGGGCGCCGCCTCGAGCCCGTTCGCCGGGGAAGCGAAGCTGAAGGGCGCGCCGGTGCGGCCGCCCAGGATGCGCGAGGCGACCCCTTCGGGCCCCATTGCGAACGTCACGAGCGGAGGCGTCGCGCCCGCGTGCCGCCGGGCAAAGGCGAGCACCCGCCCGAGGTCGGCAATCCCCCGCGCGAGAGTGACGATCTTCACGACGTCCGGGCGAGCGACGGCCATCCGGTCGTAGATGGCGTCGAGGTCCTCCGGCGTCGTCTCGAAGTCGTGCCAGGAGAGGACGAGCCCACGCCCGCGCGCGGCCGCGACGACCTCCTCGAATCCCGAGCGCGCCTCGACGTCCACGAGATCGAAGCCCAGCTCCACCGCCTCCGCCAGCAGCCGCCGGCGCGAGGCGACGTCGTCGCTCCGGCCCCCTTCGGCGCGCGACCGGCAGGTCAGCAGGATCGGCCGGCGCCGCGCCCGCAGCAGAGCCGCGAGATCGAGGTCGCGGACGTGGTCGACGCGCACCTCGAAGAGGTCGGCCGCCGGGGCGAGTTCCGCCATTCGGCCGGCCACCGCCGCCGTCGTCTCGTCCGTGATGCTGATGCAGATCCTCACGCCGCCCGTCCGTCCCCAGAAAGCACGAAAGCCTCTTCAGGTTTCCCTGAAGAGGCTTTCTCGAGACGGCCCGCATCCCCGGGGAACCCGCTGCGTGGCGGCGGACCCCAGTCGGGCCGCCGCTACGAGTGCCAGTAATGGAACACGGGACGCCAGCGACACACGGCCCCGCCACGATCCACTCGAAGCGCCGTATTCGCACGCGGGGTCATGTGAGCCAAGTCCGGAACGGTGATTCTGTCGGAGGTAGCGACGGCTGTCAAGTTCGGGCGGTGCGCCGCTCCTGGATCTCGCGCCGGTCCCGGATCTAGAGCGCCTGCACGACGCGTGTCAGCTTGGCCCGAACCTGCTCGGCGATCGCCGCCAGGGCCGGATCCTTCGCCGCCATCGTCTGCACCGGATCGATCGCGGAGACGACGGTCTGGCCCCCGTCCGTCTCGTAGACGATCACGTTGCAGGGGAGCAGCATGCCGATGTCGAGCGAGTGCGAGAGGGCCTGGTGGGCGAAGGGAGGGTTGCAGGCACCCAGGATGCGGTAGCGGCGGAAGTCGAGGTCCAGCTTCTTCTTGAGGGTCGCCTGCACGTCGATCTCGCTGAGGACGCCGAAGCCCTCCGCCTTGAGGGCATCCGGTACTCTGGCGAGCACCTCGTCGAACCCGCGATCGAGAGTTCTCTTGATCCCGAAGGACGTCATCTCAGCGCTCCTCTCCCCGTGCGTCCTCGCCGTCCCCGACACGGTCACCCCTTGCCACCGTCCCGGGGGCTCCACCCGCCGGATCGACGGCCGGGCCGCAGCCCCTCGTACCCCGCGACGACCCGCGGGGTTGCGGGACGGCTCAGGTCGGGACGCCCAGGCGTGGCAGGAGCCACAACTGGACGACCAGCCATGCTCCCACGAACAGCAGCGGCTCCAGCCAGTCCATCATCTCTTGGTACTAGGACGGCCGGGCCGTCCTGAGGTTTCAATGCCTTCCGGGATAGGGCTTGGCCTTTCCACCACCAGGGGCTCGATGGCAGCTGGCGACGGCCGTCCCGGCGTCCAGAGCCCGCTCGAGGGCAGGCAGCATGGCAGGCCGCATCCCCGCTGCCATCCCTGCCTCTTCCGCCTCGGCGTCGCTCTTGCCGCGGCAGGCCTGGATGAGAGCCCATACGGCGCCGACGCGGTTCGAGGAGGCGCAGTGGAGCAGAACCGGGCGTGCTCCGGCGTCGCTCAGCACCTTCTCCACCGCGGCCGCGTCGGCGAAGCTGAGCGACTCGGAGGTCACGGGCACCGACACGTAGCGCAGGCCCTGCCTCTCTACGATCGGTCGCTCCTGCGAGGCGCCTTCCCTCTCGGTCCGCAGGCTCACGACGGTCCGGAAGCCCATCTCTTTCAGCTTCTGCAGGGCCTCCGGGGCGGGCTGCCCGGCCGCCGCGACACCGGGCGCGATCACGTGGTAGGAAGGGATGAGCGCCACGTCGACGGTCGCTGGAATCCGGCCGGCCCGAGCGGAGACCGGCAGGAGCACGAGCGGCGCCAACAGGAACGGCAGTGCGCGGGTGAAACGTTCGGCCATCGGCTTCTCCTTGCCCCGGGGGCCTGTGCGGCCTCGATGGACCATCGTAGCAGGGAGGTCCGGCGGGCGATCACGGCCACCGGGGCTGGGCCAATGTGCTCATTTCTCTCCGGCGCCGGAACGGGCATACTGCGGGGGAGTCAGGAGGGTTTCTTGCGCAAGTACGTCATCATGGGGCCACAGGGCAGCGGCAAGGGCACGCAGGCGAAGATGCTCGCCCGCGATTTCGACCTCGTCCACATCAGCGTGGGCGACATCTTCCGCTGGCACGTCCAGAACCGCACCAAGCTCGGCACCAAGGTGCAGCGCTACATGAAGGAAGGCCGCCTGGTTCCCGACGAGATGGTGTCGGACGTGGTCAAGGACCGGCTCGACGTCCACGACTGGCGCTACGGGTTCGTGCTCGACGGCTTCCCGCGCAACGCGGCGCAGGCCGACTTCTTCCTCGAGAACTACGACATCGACGCGGTGATCGCGATCGAGCTGCCCGAGGAGGCGGCCATCTCCCGCATGCAGAGCCGCAGACTCTGCTCGCGCTGCGGCCTCGACTACAACCTGATCCAGCTTCGGCCCAAGGTCGTGGACGTGTGCGACAACTGCGGCGGACGACTGGTGACGCGTCCCGACGACACGCCCGAGGCGATCCGCGCGCGGCTCAAGGACTACCGCGAGAAGACCGCTCCCATCCTGGCACTCCTGCGCGAGAAGGAGATCATCGTCACGGTGGACGGCACGCCGGCGCCGGAACAGGTGCAGGCGGAGATGCGACGCAAGCTCGGGCTGGAGCCGGTCGAGGTGCAGGCCGCCGAGACGGTGGGCGCCGGGCGGGCCTGAGCGCGGCGGGGCGCCCCCCGGCCGACGGCGATCTCGGTCAAACGATGGTACCTTTCCCTGGCATGGCCGGCCCACAGACCCCCGGGGGTGAAGCCGCCGACGCCGCGCGGACCTTCCGTTGGTATCTCGAGAGCCTGGTCGAGGGAGGCCGCCAGCTCCGCCGAATCGCGGTCCACCCGCTCCCATTCCGGGTCGGCCGCCTCAGCGGTCTCGGGCTCACCCTCTCCTCCGAGTCGGTCTCGAAGGAGCACGCCGAGCTGAGCGTCCAGGACGGCTCGTTGCAGGTACGCGACCTCGGCAGCAAGAACGGTACCTTCGTCAACAGCGAGCGGGTCAAGCAGGTGCGCCTGCGTGAAGGCGACATCGTGCATTTCGCGCACGTGGAGTTTCGGGTCGGTCGCCTGGAGCTCGAGGCGACGGAGGACGAGCTGGTCGAGCCGGCCACGGTCTCGATGGGCGAGGAGCCGTTGCCGCAACGCTTCCTGGAAGGGGCGCGTGAGCTGCCGGACCTCCTCGAGAGACGCCAGGTGTCGATCGTCTTCCAGCCGATCGTCTCGCTGCCCAGCGGTGCCCCGGCAGGCTACGAGGCGTTCGGGCGCGGCTGCCATCCCTCGCTCCCGGAGCAGCCGCTGCCTCTGTTCCGGATCGCGACCGGGATCGGCGTTCAGGCCGAGCTGAGCCGGCTCTTCCGCGAGACCGCCGTCGACCTGGCGGAGACCCGGCCCCGCTTCCCGGCGCTGTTCCTGAACGTCCACTTCTCCGAGCTCTCGACCCCCGGCCTCGTCCCCTCGATCGCGGCCGCGCGGGAGCGCCTGCCGCGGCTCGGCCTGATCCTGGAGGTGCACGAGCGGGCGCTGGCGGACCTCGCCTCGGTCGAGCGCCTGCGCACGCAGCTCGGCAAGCTCGGCGTGGGGCTCGCCTACGACGGCTTCGGCGCGGGCCAGGCGCGGCTGCTCGAGCTGGCCGAGGTGCCGCCGACCTACCTCAAGTTCGACATGAGCCTGGTGCGCGGGATCGACTCGGCCCCGTCCTCCCGCCAGCGCCTGCTGACCTCGCTCGTATCCGTGGCGCGCGAGCTGCTCGTCAACACGGTCGCCGAGGGCGTCGAGACCGCCGAGGAGGCCGACGCCTGCATGCACGTCGGCTTCACCCACGCGCAGGGCTTCTTCTTCGGCCACCCCCGACCGATCGAGTCGCTCTAGAGAGCCTCGGTCGCTCAGCCGACCGTGACCAGCAGGATTCCCGCGAGCGCCAGCAGCAGCGACGCTGCCTTGCGGCGCGTGAAGGGCTCGGTCAGGAAGACGGAGGCCAGGACCAGGATGAAGACGGTGCTGGTCTGGTTGAGGATGGCGGCGACGCTCGCCTTTGCGTACTTCATCCCGGCGATCCAGAGCACGAGGGCGACGTAGGAGCCGAGGAAGGCCCCGCTCAAAGAGAAGCGCCACGATCGCACCGGCCGGAAGGCGGCGAACGCCGACCGGCCTCCCGGCACGACCAGGGTGGCGGCAGCCAGCACCACGAGCGCCCCGAGCTGTCGCACGGTCGTCGCCCACAGGACCGGGGAGCGGTCGAGCACGGGCTTGGCCATCACGATGCCGACGGCGAGGGTCAGCATCGCGAGGACGCCGAGCCCGATCCCCACCAGCAGGGTGCGCGCGTGCGTGCCCGGCGGGGGCTCGACACGGCTCGCCACCACGATGCTCGCGAGCACCAGCAGCATGCCGACCATCTGCCAGGGCCCGAGGCGCTCGCCGATGAAGAGGAAGGCGAGCAGGGCGACGAGAGGCGAGTAGAGGCAGTCGACGATGGCGGTGATGCCGGCACCGACCCGGTTCAGGCACATGTGGAAGAGGGTGTCCGAGACGGCGATCGCTATCACGCCGCTCGCGGCCAGGATCAGGTAGTCGGCGAGGGGCGCCGCCCGCCAGAGCCTGCCGCCGCTGAGCACCAGGGTCGGCAGCAGCAGCGCGGCTCCGACCGTCACCCGGAAGAGGTTCAGCGCGAAAGGGCGGACATGCTCACCCGAGCGCGTGAATAGGATGACGGCGACCGCCCAGATGGCGGCGGTGGCCAGCGCGAACAGCTCGCCCATCCGCGCATCCTATCCCGCGCGCAAGGCGCGGCCAGCCGTGGCGGGTCTGTCGTCCGCTCAGGGCTCGGAGCAGGCCCGCCACTCCGGACGGTCGTCGGCGTCGAGCGTCGACTCGCCGAACCCGAACCCGGGCGGACAGGTGTCGTGGCAGAACCGCACGCTGCAGGTGCGCACGGCCTCCTGGTGAGCCTCGTCCCGATAGAAGCTGGCGGAGGGGAGGCCGTCGGCCGGGGTGAGGTAGTCGCCCGTGTGCTCGGCAAACCAGCGGTACAGGTAGTACTGCACCGCCCAGGCGCCCATCTCGGCGATCGTGTTGTCGCTCGACCCGCAGGTGTGCGGCTTGTCGTCCAGGTGGCGCGCCTCGTGGGCGAGCAGGACCACGAAGGCGTCCATGCCGCAGCCCGCGTTGGCCGCGATCCACCGGGTCGTGTCGCGGACCATCAGGCAGCTGTGGTCGGTCGCGCGGCTGGCGGCGGTGGCGATCACGATCCTGTTGCCCGGCTCGCAACACCAGCTGTACGCGGTGTTGGAGCTGAAGTGGACGCCCCGAACCTTCGACACGAACCAGTCCCAGAGCGGCAGTGGCGTCCACGGCAGCGGCGCGTCGAACGGGATCTGCTGCATGGCCAGCAGCGACGAGTAGACTCGGCGCTGGTACGCGGTGAGGTCGACGGAGCCCGCCGAGGCGGTGCAGGCGAGTGGCTCGCCGCGCGTCGGGTCGGCGTCGAAGATGAGCCGCAGGCGCGCGTCGATGGCGTGCACCTCCTCGGCTGTGGGACAGCGGGCGATCAGGGTGTCGATATTCGGGCGCGGAGTGGGAGTTGGCGTCGGGGTCACGTCCGTCGAGGAGGAGGGGCTTCCTCCGCAGCCCCAGGCGGCCGCGGCGACCAGCGCACAGGCGGCCGTCCGCCATCGCGGGCCGAGTCTCCGGCGCTTGCACGGCCGCCGCTCGGACGTCCGGGACACGAAGATCATCCCCCACCCCCTGCCAGCGGCGGCAGGTTATTCCGCGCCGATGCGCACCGTCAACAGACGGCTCGCGGACTGGAGATGGCTCGCAGGCTGCGCTGCTCGCGGTTCAGGGACCGGGCGGGAGCCCGGCGCGTGTGCTCGGCACCCTACAGCGGCCAGGGACGGCTGACGTAGTCGATCAGGGTGAGGAAGAGCAGGATCAGCAGGAAGGAGAGCCCGGCAGCGACCGTGAGGCGGGTGAGCCGGGGGCTGTAGCGCAGGTGCATGAAGTAGACGACCACCAGGGTGGACTTGGCCGCCGAGATGGCGAGCGCCAGGATCAGGTTGAGCTCGCCGAAGTCGAAACCCGTCACCACGACGCTCAGGGTGGTCAGGATCGCGAGGGCGACGAAGACCGCCAGGTAGACCTTCCAGGAGACGACGTGCCGGGCGATCGCGGGCTTGGCGAGCTGCATGGTCAGTGCGTCCCGATCAGGTAGAAGAGGGGAAACAGGAAGATCCAGATGATGTCGACGAAGTGCCAGTAGAGGCCCACCACCTCCACGGGGGTGTGGTACTCGGGGCCGAAGCGGCCCCGCCAGGCGAGCAGGGCGATCACCAGGATGATGGGGATGCCGACGATCATGTGCAGGGCGTGCAGCCCCGTCATCCCGAAGTAGAGCGAGAAGAACATCTGCGCCCGCTGTCCCTCCACCCCTTCCAGATGGACGGCCGAGGCGTCGAAACGGTCGCCCGGGAGGAGGCAGCCGGCGTGGGAGCCGTCGCCCAGGCAGGGGACGATCTTCTCGCTGTACTCGAAGTACTTGACCCCGAGAAAGACCGACCCGAGCAGGATCGTCGCCAGCAGGAAGGCCACGATCTGCTTGCGGCGGCCGACGGCCGCGGAGTAGACGGCCAGCGCCATGGTCAGGCTGGAGGCGATCAGCACCAGGGTGTTGGCGAAGCCCGATCCTCCAGTTCAGGTGATGGCTGCCGGCGGCGAAGGCGGCGGGTTCCGCGTGCCGGTAGATGGTGTAGGCGGTGAAGAGCCCCCCGAAGAACAGGACCTCCTGGGCGAGGAAGACCCACATCCCGAAGACCGAGGTGTCCTGCTGCTGCGCCAGGTCGGCGAACTGGTGCTGCAGCGGCTGGTAGGCCGCCCGGGGGCTGGTGCCGGCTCGTGGATGGCGTCAGGCAAGTGCCGTCTCCTTCCCGAGCTTCGAGTAGTCGTAGGCCTCTTCCGTCACCACCGGCGGCACGCGGAAGTTTTCGGTCGGGGGCGGCGAGCTGGTCCGCCACTCGAGGCCGGTCGCGCCCCACGGGTTGTCGCCCGCGCGTTCGCCCTTGAAGAGCGAGTAGATGAGGTAGAAGGTCGGGAACAGGTAGCCGAAACCGAGGATGGTCGCCCCCGCGCTCGACAGCACGTTCAGGACCTGGAACTCCGGCGGATAGACGTGGTAGCGCCGCGGCATGCCGAGGTAGCCGAGGATGAACTGCGGGAAGAAGGTGAGGTTGAAGCCGACGAAGATGAGGACGGCCGAGAGGCGTCCCCAGGCCTCGTTGTACTTGCGGCCGAAGATCTTGGGCCACCAGAAGTGCAGCGCGCCCAGGTAGCCCATGATCGCCCCGCCGACCATGATGTAGTGGAAGTGGGCGACCACGAAGTAGGTGTCGGTGAGGTGCACGTCCAGGGCCAGGTTGCCCAGGAAGAGGCCCGTCATGCCCCCGATCATGAACAGGCCCAGGAAGCAGAAGGCGTAGATCATGGGCGTGTCCCAGGAGATCGAGCCCTTGTAGAGGGTCGCCGCCCAGTTGAAGGTCTTGATCGCCGAGGGGATCGCCACCAGATACGTGAGCGCCGAGAAGACCATCGCCGCGTAGACGGAGATCCCGGCCACGAACATGTGGTGCGCCCAGACCAGGAAGCCGATCACGGCGATCGCCAGGCTGGACATGGCAATGAAGCTGTAGCCGAAGACGCGCTTGCGCGAGAAGGTGCTGATCACCTCGCTGATCACCCCCATCGAGGGGAGGATCATGATGTAGACCGCGGGGTGCGAGTAGAACCAGAACAGGTGCTGGAAGAGGATCGGGTCGCCGCCGTGGGCGGGGTCGAAGAAGCCGAGGTGCAGGACCCGCTCGGCCGCCACCAGCAGGATGGTGATCGCGATCACGGGCGTGCCCAGGACCTGGATGAGGGCCGTCGCGTAGTGCGCCCAGACGAAGAGGGGCAGGCGGAACCAGGTGAGACCCGGCGCGCGCATCTTGTGGATGGTCACGATGAAGTTGAGCCCGGTCAGGATGGAAGAGAAGCCGGCCACGAAGATGCCGATCCCCGCCGTCACCACCTTGGTCTGGGCGAAGCTCGTGCTGTAGGGCGTGTAGAAGGTCCAGCCGGTGTCGAGCCCGCCCGTCATGAGCGCGTAGAGGGCGATCCCTGCTCCCAGCACGTAGAGGTACCAGCTCAGCAGGTTGAGCCGCGGGAAGGCGAGGTCCCTGGCGCCGATCATGATGGGGATCAGGAAGTTGCCGAACACCGCCGGGATGGACGGGATCAGGAAGAAGAAGACCATGATGACGCCGTGCGCCGTGAAGGCCTTGTCGTAGGTGTCGGCGGAGAGGTGGCTGCCGTCCGGGACCAGCAGGTTCCAGCGGATGAGCGCCGCGTAGACGGCGCCGATCACGAACATGATCGAGATCGAGACCAGGTAGAGCAGCCCGATCCGCTTGTGGTCCTTGGTCAGCAGCCAGGAGGAGAGGCTCCAGCCCCCGCTCAGATAGCTGTCCGGCGGACCCTGGCTCGCCCCCGCGCCCGGCGTCGTCGCGTCGCTCGTCATCGGCTCCCTGCGCTCTTCGCCCTGGTCTCGGTGGGAGGCGCGGCGGCGGCGGGCGCGACCACCGGCACTGCCTGCAGGGTACGGATGTAGGTGACGAGCGCGATCAGCTGCTCCTCGCTGAGCTGCCCCTCGAAGGTGGGCATGATGGGCTGGTAGCCGGCGACCACCTTCGCGGTCGGGTTGACGATCGACTCGCGCAGATAGGCGTCGTCGACCGTGATCTTCTCCCCGGTGCTGATCAGCACCTGCTTGCCGTAGATCCCGCCCAGGCGCGGGCGCACGCAGGGCGGAGTCCGGCTTGTGGCAGGTGATGCAGTTCATCTCGGTGAAGAGCCTCTCGCCCGCCTTGAGGGGTGACTCCGGCGGCGGTCCGCCGGCGAGCCAGGTCTCGTAGTCCTGGGGCTCCATCACCACCACCTGCCCTGCCATCCGCGAGTGACCGGTGCCGCAGTACTCGGCGCAGGTCAGGCGGTAGCTGCCGGTCTTGGTGGCCCGGAACCAGGCCTGCGTGTAGCGGCCCGGCAGGGCGTCCCGCTTGATGCGGAAGGCCGGCAC
Source organism: uncultured Acidobacteriota bacterium (assembly GCA_963732935.1). Classification (GTDB taxonomy): domain Bacteria; phylum Acidobacteriota; class Vicinamibacteria; order Fen-336; family Fen-336; genus DATBSL01. The sequence goes on from CAVTBK010000002.1 coordinate 564,439, forward strand.
GAAGAAGCTGTGGATCACGTCCTCCGAGGTCAGCACCACCTTGACCGCCCGGCCGACCGGGACGTGCAGCTCGTTGATCTCGCGCTGGCCGGTGGGCTGCTGGATCTTCCACATCCAGCGCTTGGCAACCACGGTCACCGTGAGCGCGTCGTCGGGCGGGCGGTTCATGTGGAAGTAGACCTTGGCGCCCCACACGAACATCACCGCCACGATGCCGAGCGGCACCAGGGTCCAGATCAGCTCGAGCGCCAGCGAGCCGTGGATCTCGGGGGGACGTTCGTCGGGCGAGCGCCTTCGATAGCGCACCGCGAAATAGAGGACCGCGACCGTGACCCCGATCGTGAAGAAGGCGGTGACGCCGACGATGAAGAAGAAGAGCGCGTCCACCTCGCCCGAGACGCTGGAGGCGGACTCGGCCAGGAGCGTCACCGCGTTCATCGCTGCGCCGGCCGGACGCCCGGCCGGCCCCCCTTGCGTCGCGAGCTGAAGACGATGAAGCCGACCAATGCGGCCAGGGTCAGGATCCCGCCCGCACGCACCAGGTTCAGGATCGCGGCGCTGTAGCGGCCGGTCTGCGGGTCGTAGCGATAGCAGTAGAGGAGCACCGTGTCGACGAGCCCTCCGATCCTCCCGCCGCCCGCGTCGACGAGCGCGAGCCGCAGGTCCTTCGGCGAGTACTCGACGCCGTAGAGGTACTTGGAGACGTGTCCGTCGGGCGTCAGCACCAGGATGCCTGCCGGGTGAGCCCACTGCTTGGTCTCGGTGTCCCACACGTAGCGGAAGCCCACCGCCTGCGTCAGCGCCTTGGTGGACGTCTCCGGTCCGGTCAGGAAGTGCCATCCCCGCTCGGCCCCGGAGCGCTTGTAGCGGGAGAGGTAGGCGCGCTTCTTGGCCGCGGCCAGCACCGGCCCCTCGTGGGGGTCGAAGCTCACCGTGATCACCTCGAACTCCTTGCCCGGGACGAAGGACAGCACCTCGAGGGCGCCAGCCAGACCGTTCAGGCTGAGCGTGCAGAGCATCGGGCACCGGTAGTAGACGATGCTCAAGACCACCGGCCTCTTGCCGAAGTAGTCCCCCAGCCGCACGTCCTTGCCGGCCTCGTCCTTGAAGGGAAGGTCGAGCGGGATCTGCTGGCCCAGCCTCTGGTCGAAGCCGACCTGCTGAAGGATCCCCGGGGTCGCCTTCATCGGCGGGGGGGGCACGGGACCCATCTGCGCCCGGGCCAGGGCGGGCAGCGCCAGCGCGACGGCGATCAGGACCGCCTTCCTCATCTCTCTCCTCCCGCAGCCGCCGCTCCCCCGGCCGCCGGCCCCTTCGCCGGCGGCGGGAAGATGGGCAGCGTCCCGCGTTCGCCCACGATCCGCAAGGCCTCTGCGACGGGCATGCGCGCGATCCCGCGGTCCTTCTCGACCCATCCGTAGCTCGTCAGCAGCGCATCCTCCTTCGCCCGGAAGGCAGCGAGCGCCGCCGGTTCGTTCGCCACCAACCGCGGCAGCGCCGGCGGCGTGGGTGTCGCCCGGATGAGGGTCGCCGGTCGCGGCTGGGACGCCGCCTCCCGTCGTGCCAGCAGCCAATAGAACGGGATCACGACCGCCGAGACCAGGAACACCGCCCCCAGGATCAGGAGCCCGGCCCGGAAGGTCGCACCCGGATTCGCGTCGTGCCTCTCGTACCCGGGCTCCTTTCCCGATGCCTGGGGCTGAGCGGCCGGCTCCGGGAGATCCGTGCGGCGCTCGCTCGTCATCGTGCGCCCCCGGGCTCGCCGGCGAGCAGCCTCTGGATCGCGGGCTCGCCCGTGGGCAGGACCGGCCGGCGGCGCGCCTGCCGGGCGAACAGGAACAGCCACAGCCCACCGAGGCCGAGAAGCGCCGTCAGGTCCAGCCAGTGGACGCGGAGCGGGGGGTGCGCGCCGCCCGCGCCTTCGAGGTCGGGGCCGATCAGCCAGAAGAGGTCCACCAGCTGCATCGCGATCATGAGCCCGGCCACCGCCGCCAGCGCGCGCGCGTTCCTCTTGAGCGAGCGGGAGAGCAGGAGCGCGAAGGGCAGCGCGAAGTGGAAGACGAGCAGCGACACCGCGATCAGCTGCCAGCCGCCCTGAAGGCGCCTCACGTAGAACGGCGTCTCCACGGTGGTGTTGCCCGACCAGATGATCAGGTACTGGGAGAAGTTGACGTAGGCCCAGAGCATGGTGAAGGCGAGCAGCAGCTTGCCGAGGTCGTGGACGACTCCCGGACGCACTGCGGCGGCGAAGGGCGGGCCGCCGGCCAGGGCGGCGAGGGCGACGATCGTGAAGGCGATCCCGGTGAGGGTCCAGGAGACGATGAAGAGGACGCCGTAAATGGTCGAGAACCAGTGGGGCGCGAGCGACATCCCCCAGTCGACGGCCGCGAAGGTCGTGGTGAGCGACAGGAGGACCAGCCCGATCCCCGAGAGTCCGCGCAGGCGGCCGGCGCGGCCGGCGTCTCGAGCCTCGTCCTGACGCAGCGACCAGCTGCTCAGCAGATAGGCGAGGGTGCTCCAGACGGCGAAGTACGCGACGGCCCGGATCGCGAAGAAGGGCAGGTTCAGGTAGGCGGCCTTCTCGACCAGCTCCTTGTCCTGCGCCGCGCCGGGCCCGGCCCAGGGGTAGAGTAGCGCGGCCCCGAGGATGAGCGGCAGCGCGGCGAGCGCCAGCGCCGGGATGGTCCGGGCCGCGGCCTCGTGCAGCCGGCGCGGCACCAGGCCCCAGAGCCCGCCGGTGAGCTGGTTGAGCATGGCGAGGCCGAGCGAGCCCACCGCGAAGCCCAGCCAGAAGAGGAAGGCGAGCAGCCACGAGCGCAGCGCCTGGCCGCTGTCGAAGGCGAAGCCGAGGGCCGTCGCGGCCAGGAAGACACCCGCCACCGCGAGCGCCGGCCGTTCGACCCGCGAGAGTGCCTGAGGCACCGGAACCGCGTCGCTCGCCGTCACGGCCGGGCCTCCGGCGCAGGCGCGGTCAGGCTCTGGTCGAGCCGCGGGCGCTCCCCGCGGGGGATCGCCGCGACCGGAGCGTACTGGCTGAACTGGAGCACGCGAATGTAGGCAGCGATCGCCCAGCGGTCGGCGGGCGGCACCTGGGCGGCGTAGTCGGGCATGGCGGCGTAGCCGTTCGTGATCACGTCGAAGAAGTAGCCGATCGGCATCGCGCGCAGGCGGTCGACGTGGTAGGAGCTGGGGGCCTTGTAGCCGCGCTGCACGACCATGCCGTCGCCGCGGCCGGTGCGGCCGTGGCAGGGCGAGCAGAAGACCTCGAAGCGCTGCCGGCCGCGCGCGAGCAGGGCCGGGGTGAGCGGGACCGGAAGCTCCGTCACGAAGGCGGTGCCCGACTTGCCGGTGAAGAAGACCGTGTCCTCGCGGAGCGCGCCCCGGGCGACCGTTCCTTCGACCAGCGGGCGCGCGGAACGCCCGTCGGCGAAGATCTCGCTTTCGCGGAGCGGCAGGTACTTGGGCTGGTTGTGCATGTCCTGGCGGCAGGCTCCGAGCAGCAGCGGCCCGGGCACGAGCAGGGCGAGCATCGCCGCCTTCCGGGGGGTCATGGCTCCACCTCCGAGACCTCCGTGGCACCCAGCCCCAGCAGCAGGGCGCGAGTCTGCTCCGGCTCGAAGCGGGGATCGGCGGACTCGATGCAGAGGAAGAAGCGGTCGCGGCTGGCCCGCGCGAAGGCGGGCACGTTGAAGACCGGGTGGTAGGGCTGCGGCAGGCCGTTCAAGGCGAGCATGCCGACCACCGCCCCGAGCGCGGCGAAGAGGACCGTCGTCTCGAAGGAGGGGACGACCCACGCCGGCCAGGAGGCGAGGGGCCGCCCGCCGATGTTCATGGGGTAGTCGATGACGGAGGTGTAGTACTGGAGGCCGAAGCCGGCCAGGAGGCCGAAGATCCCGCCGCCGAGGACGACCTTCGGGACGTGGCTCGAGTGGAGCTCGAGCGCCTCTGTCACCTCCTCGATCGGGTAGGGCGTGTAGGCATCCACCCGGCGATAGCCCGCCTCGTGCACCGCGCGCGCCGCTTTCGCGATGCCCGTGGAGGTCGTGAACTCGGCGAGCAGGCCGTACGGGCGGCTCATGCGGCCTCCTCCTCGCCGGGCTGGGCGCCCGGCACCATCGTCCGCATCTCGAAGATGGAGATCGCGGGCAGCACCCGGATGAAGAGGAAGAAGAGGGTCAGGAAGAGCCCGATCGTCCCGAAGAAGGTCGCGTAGTCCCAGAAGGTGGGCACGTAGAAGCCCCAGGAGGAGGGCAGCGAGTCGCGGTGCAGGCTGGTCACCACGATCACGAAGCGCTCCAGCCACATGCCGAGGTTCACGACCATCGCCACGAAGAAGAGCCAAACGGTGCTGGTGCGGAAGCGGCGGAACCACATGAGCTGCGGCGTCACGAAGTTGCAGGCGAGCAGCAGCCAGTAGATCCACCCGTAGGGCCCGAAGGCGCGGTTCCAGAAGGTGTAGCGCTCGAAGGTGTTCGCGCTGTACCAGGCCATGAAGGCTTCCATCCCGTAGCCGTAGACGACGATCAGCCCCGTCGCCAGCATCACCTTGCCCATGTTCTCGAGGTGCTTCATGGTGATGAAGTCCTCGAGCCCGTAGACCTTCCGGAGCGGGATGGCGAGCGTCAGCACCATCGCGAAGCCGGCGTAGATCGCCCCCGCCACGAAGTAGGGGGGGAAGATGGTCGAGTGCCAGCCGGGCACCTGCGCGATCGTGAAGTCGAAGCTCACCACGGTGTGGACCGAGATCACGAGCGGGGTCGAGAGGCCGGCCAGGATCAGGTAGGCCGTCTCGTAGTTCGCCCAGTGCCGCGCCGAGCCGCGCCAGCCCATCGCCAGCAGCCCGTAGACGAGCCGGGCGAACCTGTTCTCGGCCCGGTCGCGGAGCGTCGCGAGGTCGGGGATGAGACCCGCGAACCAGAAGAGGGCGGAGACCGTGGCATAGGTGGAGACCGCGAACACGTCCCAGATCAGGGGGCTCTTGAAGTTGGGCCAGACGCCCATGGTGTTCAGGTAGGGCGTGAGCCAGTAGAAGCCTACCCAGGGACGGCCCATGTGGATGATCGGGAAGAGCCCCGCGCAGGCCACGGCAAAGAGCGTCATCGCCTCGGCGAAGCGGTTGATCGAGGTGCGCCACTGCTGGCGGAGCAGCAGCAGGATGGCGGAGATCAGGGTCCCGGCGTGGCCGATCCCGATCCACCAGACGAAGTTGATGATCGCGAAGCCCCAGGCGATCGGGATGTTGAGTCCCCAGATCCCGACGCCCTTGAAGAGCAGATAGGCGACCGCGACCAGGAGCAGGTTCACGAAGGCGAAGGCGATCGCGAAGCCGACGAACCAGCTGAGCGGCGTCCGCTTGGTGAGGACGAGGCTCGCGATCTTGTCGGTGACCGAGGCGAAGCTGTGGCCGGGCCCGATCAGGGGCTGCTCACCCCGGCCGGCCGCCCCCGCGCCGACGCTAGCCACGGCTCTCCCCCTCCGGGACCTGTGGGTTCGGGTTGCGGACCGCGGCCAGGTAGCTCGTGCGCGGCCGGGTCTGCATCTCGTCGAGGAGCGTGTAGCGCCGCTCGCTCTTCTGCAGAGCGGCCACCCGGCTGCCACGGTCGTTTTGATCCCCGAACACGATCGCGCGCGACGGGCAGGCCTGCGCGCAGGCGGGTGTTATGTCACCGTCGCGCAGCTCGCGGTTCTGGTTCTTGGCGTCGATGCGGGCGTGTTCGATGCGCTGCACGCAGTAGGTGCACTTCTCCATCACCCCCCGCGAGCGCACCGTCACCTCGGGGTTGCGCATCATCTTGTAGGTGGGCGTCGTCCAGTCCTGGAAGAGCAGGAAGTTGAAGCGGCGCACCTTGTAGGGGCAGTTGTTGGAGCAGTAGCGGGTCCCCACGCAGCGGTTGTAGACCATGTCGTTGAGGCCCTCGTCGCTGTGGCTGGTCGCCCCGACCGGGCAGACCACCTCGCAGGGGGCGTCCTCGCACTGCTGGCAGGGCAGCGGCTGGTGGTAGGTGGTCGGCGCCTCCGCCGGACCGGAGTAGTAGCGGTCGACGCGGATCCAGTGCATCTCGCGGCCGCGGCCGACCTGCTCCTTGCCCACTACCGGGATGTTGTTCTCGGACTGGCAGGCGATCACACAGGCGTTGCAGCCGACGCACGCGCTCATGTCGATCGACATGGCCCAGGCGTGCCGGTCGTACTTGATCTCGGGGTAGAGCGAGAGGTCGCGGGCCGCCTCCTCTCCCTGCTCCCGCACCGCCTGGCGGTTGCGCACCAGCTCGGCGAGCGTCACCGCCCGGACCACGTGCCGCTTCTGGGCCTGCTCGCTCTCCGGCTGCTCGATCGTCCAGTGATCCTGGGTGCAGGCGATCCGGGCCCGCTCGCCGGTCTTGCGCACCTCGAGCCCCCCGGCCGTCCAGGGTGCGTCGCTCGTGCGGAGGGAGTACGCGTCGAAGCCGACGCCGGTCCCGACCTGCCCGGCCCGGCGCCGGCCGTAGCCGAGGTGGACGGTGATGGCACCGTCCGCGTGGCCGGGCAGCACCCAGGCCGGGGCCTTCACCGAGCGGCCGCCCAGCCGCAGCTCGAGGACGTCCGTGTCGTGGCCGTACGAGCCTTCCTCGGTGCGGATCCCGCCCAGCTCGGCCGCCGTCCTCGGGCTCAGGAAGGCGGCGTTGTCCCAGGTGATCTTGCTGAGCGGCCTCGGCAGCTCCTGGAGCCAGCCCAGGTTGGCGAACCGCCCGTCGAAGACGCAAGGATCGCTGCGAAAGAGGATCTCGAGGCCGCCCGGGGTGCTGCCCTCGGGGGCGCGCCGCCAAGCGCCGCCTTGCGCGACCTTCACCGACACGGTCGGGAAGGCGGTCCCCGCCAGCAGGCCGTCATGGAGCGCCCGCTCGAAGCGTCTCTCGAAGTCCGCCTCGCCCAGCTCGGCCTTCCAGTGCGCGCGCAGCAGGTCGTGCCCCTTCTGCTCCGGGGAGGCCGCGAATGCGGCGAGCAGCTCGCCCTCGGCGAGCGTGTCGTAGAGGGGCGCGATCAACGGTTGCACGAGCGAAACCGTCCCGTCCGCTGCGCGCAGGTCCCCCCAGCTCTCCAGGGGATGCGAGGCGGGCAGGTGCCAGTGGCAGCGCTCGCCCGTCTCGTCCAGGTACAGGCCGTGGTGGATGCGCAGCGGCACCTTGTCCAGCGCCTGCGCGAAGCCGAGGTCGGCGGGCGCGCTGTAGGCCGGGTTCGTGCCCAGGATCACGAGGGCGGCGACTCGTCCGGCACGCATCTCCCCGGCCAGCGCGCCGAGATCCGCCGTCTCGCCCCCTGGCGAGACAGCCTCGGCGGGCGGCGTGTGGACGACGGTGGTGCCGACCGCCCCCAGCGCCTCGTTGATCGCGTGCGCGAGGGCGTGGACGGCGGGCGGCTGGGACTCGCCGGCAATCACGAGCGCGCGGGCGCCGGCCCGCCGCAGGTCTTCCGCCAGCGGCGCGATCCAAGGGTGGGCGACGCCCCCCTGGACGTCGACACCCAGCGCGGCGGCGGTCGCCCGGGCGAAGCCCTCGATCGCGGAGCTGCGCAGGGGCAGGCAGTGGTCGGCGGAGGCACCGGTCGGAGTGGGCGAGCCCTCCACCACGTAGAGGCGGTTCATGCCGCGGGGCTGGTCGGGGTTCGCCTTGCGGCGCGTGGCGAACTCGCGCTGCAGCCGCAGGCCGGAGGGGTCCGCCGTCAGGAAGTCCGACTCCAGGCTGAGAATGACGTCGGCCCTGTCGAGGTGGTACCTGGCTTCCACGGGCTCACCGAACGCCAGCACGGCCCCCGCCCGCGTGTTGTCGCGGGAGACGGGCTCCCAGCTCACGAAGCGCGCCTCGGGCAGCGCCTTCAGGATGGCGGCTCGAAGGGCGAGCTGGCTCGGTGAGGTCGTGCGACCGGTGAGGAAGCGCAGACCCGCGCCGCGGGCTTGCTTCTGCGTGGCGATCAGGTCGCCGAGCGCGTCACGGAAGTCGGTCCAGGTGCGCTCCTCGCCCAGGTAGAGCACCGCCTTCGAGCGGTCCGGGTCGTAGAGGCCCAGCACGTGCGCCTGGCCGAAGACGTCGGTCGCGCCCAGGCTGATCGGGTGGTCCGGGTTGCCCTCGATCTTGGTGGGACGCCCTTCGTGGCTCTCGACCAGGATCCCGCGCGCGTAGCCGTCGTGCCCGCAGGCGGTGGCGAAGAAGAGGGGCCGCCCGAGCACCATCCCCTCGGGTTGGCGTACGTAGGGCAGGATCCGCTCCTCCGGCTGCCTGGTGCAGGCGGTCAGGCCCGCGAGCGCGAGCGAGGCCCCCATCAGGGTCAGGAACTCGCGCCGGCCCTTCGGGTCTCCGAAGACCGACGCCTGCTCCGGGAACTCGCGGTGCAGGTATTCGAGGAAGGCGGGCGTCCCGGCCAGCTCGTCGAGACTCTTCCAGAAGCGCGTGCGGGGCGCCTTCCATTCGCCCCGGCGGTGCGGGAGCTGGAGCGCGACGGGGACGGCGGACGGCGGTTCTTGGCTCATCGGTGGCAGGTGGAGCAGCTGGTCAGGCTTCGGACCTTGTACTCGGCGGCCAGGCGCCGACCCAGCTCAAGCTGGTTCGCGGGCGGCCGATAGGAGGTGCTGTAGACCTCGCTCCTCGGGCGCAGGTAGCGCTCGGGAGCGCGGTGGCAGTCGAGGCACCACTCCATGAGGAGCGACTTCTCCTGCCAGACGAAGGACATCTTGTCGACCGGGCCGTGGCAGGTCGTGCAGCCGACGCCCTTGTTCACGTGGACGCTGTGGTTGAAGTAGACGAAGTCGGGGAGATCGTGCACCCGTACCCACGGGATCGAGGTGTCGCTCCGGAAGCTCGCCCGCACCGGCTCGAGGGTGGGGCTGTCCTTGAAGATCTGCCTGTGGCAGTTCATGCAGGTCTTGGTGGGCGGGATCCCGGCGCTCGCGGACTTGTCGACCGCGGTGTGGCAGTAGCGGCAGTCGATGCCCATGCCGCCGACGTGGTGCAGGTGGTAGAAGGGCACCGGCTGCTCGCGCGCCTCGCGCTGTCGCGTCACCATCGACGAGCGCGGGATCACGACCATCACCAGCACCAGGGCGAGGAGGGCGCCGCCCGTCGCAAGCGCGAGGCTCGCTTTCGCGATCTGGTTGGCGGCTTTGGGGAAGAGCTGGGCCACGAGCTCCCTGTCTCAAAGGTCGACCGGTTGTCCTACGCTTTCGATAGTCTGTTTCTGTCTGGAGTTGGCCCCGCGTGTGCGAGGCACGTAGGAAAAAGGCTAGTACACGCCCGGCGCGGGGTCAAATTCGAGACCCCGGTCCCGACCGCGCCCTCGGCGACCCGGCGACGGTGCTATACTCGACGGCTCCTGGCACGATGAGACTCTCACCCGACGAGATCCAGTTCATCTCCCGCAGGATCGTGAAGACCCTGGTGGGCGAAGGTCGGCTGCAGGTCGACGAGGAGGCGAGCACCGTCGGCGGGATCGCGCACGTGATCACGGAGGAGCTGATGGTCGAGGACCGCCTCAACGACGAGGCGCGCGAGGTGCTAGGCCAGCACATGGCGCAGATGGAGCGCTCCGACATCACCTACTCCGAGATGTTCAAGAAGGTCAAGCGAGAGCTGGCGAAGCAGAAGGGGATCATCCTTTGAAGCTCTCGCGCGAGAAGGTGCTCCACATCTCGCACCTGATCCTCGCCCGTCTCGACCGGGACGACGGTGTCGAGTACTTCGACGAGCCCCAGCAGATCCGCCAGACGATCGTCAAGATCATCATGGACGAGATGCGGAACGACGAGTTGATCGACGCGCTGGTGCGGCGCAAGCTCGAGAGCCAGAAGCGCGGCATCGTCGAGGGCTCGGACGAGTGGGACGTCCTCTACCGCAAGTACTACGAGGAAGAGGTCGCCAGGCACCGCAAGGTGATGCCCTAGCGCCGGCTTGGCGCCGGGCGTGGCTCGGCGCGCCGCCAGCCGCGTTGCGTTCGACTGGGGCCGGGCTCTAGAATCGGGCCATGCCGATCAAAGACCGAGCCTCGAGGGGCCTCCTGGTCGTGGCCGGGGTGGCGCTGCTGCTGCCGTTCGTCGCCTGCGGCGGCAGCGATACGACCCCGTTCCCGGTGGTCGAGGTGACGCCGGTCGGTGCCAGCCGGGTGGTCTACGCGACCGGCAGCCGGCAGGACTTCGCGAGCGGCGAGTACCTGATGTATCCGATCGACCTCTCGGTCGCGGGCGTCTTCGACATCACCGTCAACTGGACCTTCCCGAGCAGCTGGATCTACGTCTACTTCGGCGACACGCGCTGCACCTACGAGGAACTCTCGAGCAGCACCTGCCCCTTCCTGATCTCCTCCGAGACCCAGCTGCCCAAGCCCCGGATCCTGTACACCCAGCCGCTCAGCCAGGGCCGGTACTACCTGGTTCTCTACAACGTGCCCTACGACGCGCGGACCCAGACCGGCAGCGACGCCACGGAGACGGTCGTCTACGAGCTCGGGCTGACCGTGACGGCCGCCTCGGGCGAGCGTCTGCCGGTGCGGCTCGGGAGCCCGATCGTGATGCCGCGTCCCGGACGATAGCGACCGGCTCGCACTGGCGCTGCGCTCCGCCGACGCGCCGCGTGCTTTTCGGAAGACCGAAGGTTGGACCGCTTGAGTGGGAGGCGATCATGATGCTCGCCGTGCTGTCGGCCGTGCTGCTCGCACAGGCTGCCCCCGAGATGCCCCCGCCGACGCCCTCGACGGGGGCGCCCGCCCAAGAGGCGTCGCCGGTCGAGCAGGCCCCACCTCCGAGCGAGCCCGGTCCGGTGACGGGACCAGCCAAGACGCCCTCAACGCGAAGCGCCGAGGCGGACATCGAGAACGGCCTCAAGGCATTTCGCACCCGACGCCTCCGGGCCGCCAGGGTGGCTTTCGAAAACGCGTTCGCCGATGACCCCCAGAGCGCCGCGGCGGCCTTCTACCTGGGCTATACGCTCTACAAGCTGGGCGAGCCCTCGCACCGGATGAACCCGGACAAGCAGCGGGCCCGCGAGCTCTTCGCCAAGGCGTTCAGCCTCGACCCGACGTTCAAGCCGGCCTTCGGCAGGAAATAGCTAACGCCGGGGCAGCCGAGCCCTGGATCCGGTTGCCGCTGTCCGGCGGGACCCCGCCGCGTGGGCCTGCCGCGCGCGGGCGCATGGGCAGGCCTACCGCGTACGGGCAGGCCTACTGCAGGAGGCGCTGGACGAACGGCATCTTGCTGACGTCCGAGTAGAGCACGAGGCCGATCAGCAGGAAGATCACGGCCGCGCCCGCGTTCATGATCCAGCCCTTGACGACGGGGCTGAGGTCGCGCCGCGCGGTGCCCTCGATGGCGATGATCGCGAGGTGCCCCCCGTCGAGAGGCGCCAGCGGGAAGAGATTCAGGATGCCGACCTGCAGGCTGATCAGGGCGACCAGCGACAGGAGCGACGCCGGCCCGCTGCGTGCCGCGTCACCCGAGGCCTGGGCGATCCCGAGCGGGCCCATCATGGTGCGAGGGGAGATCTGCGCGGTGATCAGGCGGCCGACCACGTCCATGGTCTGGCGGGTCATGTCCCAGGTCGAGCGCACCGCCTCCCCGACCGCGCGCAGCGGTCCGAACTTCTTCGTCACCATCTTGGGACCGATCCCGATCATGGGGCCGCTGCCCGCGTTCTTTGGTGTGATGGAAAGGTCGACGACCTGGCCAGCCCGCCAGATCCGGATCGCCAGGGCGTGGCCGTGGGCGCCCTGCACCAGCCCCGGGATGTCAGCGAAGGAGTGGATCGGCTTGCCGTCGATGGTGAGGATGGCATCGTCGGGCCGGACCCCGGCGGCCTGGGCCGGCATCCCGGAGAGGATCCGTCCCACGCGCACCAGCGGGTAGACGCCGATCGAGCCCAGACGATCGACCTTGGTGGCCTCCGAGCGCACGACGACATCGCGCTCGACCCCGTCGCGGCTCACCTGCAGCCGGAGCGTCTTGTCGGGCCGCAGCACGATCTGGTACTGCGCGTCCTCCCAGGACGCCATCGGCCTGCCGTCGATCGCCAGGATCAGGTCGCCTGGAGCCAGCCCGGCCTTCGCGGCCGGGGATCCTGGATCGACGGCCCCGATCAGGGGCCGGTCGAAGCGGCTCGCCTCGACCGCGAGCCCCACCATGTAGAAGCCGCTCAGCACCACGATCGTGAGCAGCGCGTTCATGACGGGGCCGGCCAGGTAGACCAGGAAGCGCTGCCACCGGGGGCGGGCAAGGAAGTCGCGGCCATCTCCGAGGGCGCTCGTGTCTTCGCTCAGCTGGTCCCCGGGCTCGCCCTCGAGCTTCACGTAACCGCCCAGCGGCACGGCCGAGATGCGGCAGTCGGTGTCTCCCCACTTGAAGCCGGCCAGCCGCTTGCCGAAGCCGAAGGAGAAGACGAACACGCGCATCCCGAACGCCTTCGCGACGATCAGGTGGCCGGACTCGTGCACGAAGATGATGATCCCGAGCACGACGACGAAGGCGAGGATTGTGATGATCATGGCATCCTGGGGGAGCTCAGGAGAGTGAACGCACCGCCTGCCGCGGCGCGAGGACCTGCCGGGCGCGCTCCCTCGCCCGGCGGTCGGCCTCCAGCACGTCGTCGAGGGTCGCTGCCGGACGAGCGGCCTCCTCGTCCAGCACCCGCTCGATCGTCTCGGGGATGCCGGCGAAGCTCACCCGACCCCCGAGGAACGCCGCCACGGCCTCCTCGTTCGCCGCGTTGAGCGCCGCCGGCGCCGTGCCGCCCGCCTCGAGCGCGCGGTAGGCGAGCGTGAGGCAGGGGAACTTCGCCCGGTCGGGCGGCTCGAAGTCCAGGTGCAGGGCCCGGCCGAAATCCATGCCTGGTATGGCCGCCGGCCAGCGCTCCGGATACGTGAGGGCGTACTGGATCGGCATCCTCATGTCCGTGACCCCGAGCTGCGCGAGGACGGTCCCGTCCACCAGCTCGACCATCGAGTGGATGACCGACTGGGGATGGATGACGACGTCGATCCTCGCGGCGGGCACACCGAAGAGCCAGCGCGCCTCGATCACCTCCAGGCCCTTGTTCATGAGGGTCGCGGAGTCGATCGTGATCTTGGGGCCCATGCGCCAGGTCGGGTGTGCCAGGGCCTCCTCGCGCGTGATCGCCGCGAAGCTGGCGCGCGGGCGGTTGCGGAAGGGCCCCCCCGAGGCGGTCAGCAGGAGGCGGCGCACGTCCTCGGGACGCCGCCCGTCGAGACACTCGTGCAGCGCGCAGTGCTCGGAGTCGATCGGCAGCAGCCGCGCCCCCGTCTCCCGCGCGCGTGCGAGCATCAGCTCGCCCGCCATCACGAGCGTCTCCTTGTTGGCCAGCGCCACGTCCTTGCCCGCCTCGAGGGCACGATAGGTCGGCACCAGGCCCACCGCACCGACCGCCGAGGCGACGACCATGCCGGCTTCGGGATGGGTCGCGACCTCGACCATCCCCTGCGGTCCGCTCACGGCACGGACCGATGACAGGTCGACCAGCTGGGCCAGCTTCGCAAGCAGCGCGCCGTCGGCCAACGACACGATACGCGGCCGGTAGCGCGCGGTCTGCTCGGCCAGCACCTCGACGTTGCCGCCGGCGGCGAGACCGACGACGGCGAAGCGGCCGGGGAATGCGTCCACGACGCGCAGGACGTTCGTGCCGATCGAGCCCGTCGAGCCGAGTATCGCGAGGCCTTTCATCCGCTCTTCTGTCCTGGGAGCCGTGCGTCCCTCACCGGCGCGCGGCCGCGTGGCCCGCCACAAACCGTGGCATTGGTTGGAGTTGCCCCGTGCGAGGTCTCAATGGACGTACTGGAAATAATAGTACAGGACGGGCGCGCCGAACAGCAAGCTGTCCAGTCGGTCGAGCATCCCACCATGGCCGGGGAAGAAGCGTCCCGAGTCCTTCACTCCGGCCCAGCGCTTGAGCAGGCTCTCGTCGAGGTCGCCGACGATCCCCATCGCCGCCACCGCGACCCCGAGGCCGAGGGCGTGGGCGACCGGCAGGGTCGGCATGCCCATCTCCCGCACGGCCAGGGCGCCGAGCGCGCCGCCCACGATCCCGCCGATCGCGCCTTCGACGGACTTCCCCGGCGAGACGCGGGGCGCGAGGCGGCGGCGGCCGATCGCGTGCCCGACGAAGAAGGCGAGCACGTCCGACCAGCCGACGATGAAGACGAGCATCAGCATGCGCCAGGCCCCCGCCTCGACGGGAGCCAGCAGGCGCAGCGAGGCGATGGTGCCCCCGAGCGCCCCGAGGTAGACGGCCCCCAGCAGCGTCGCCGCCGCCGAGGAGACCGACTCGTGGTCCTGCCCGCGCGAGAGCGCGAAGCCCAGCAGCAGCAAGGCACCGAGGGGCGAGAAGGGCACGCCCAGCCAGCCCGGCCAGGCGACGTCGAGGAAGAGCGCCGCCGCCAGCAGGAAGCCGACCCGCTGCATGGGACGGATGCCGCGCGCGCGCAGGAGGCCAAAGAACTCGTGGAGACCCACCGCCAGGGCAGAGACGGCGAGGACGACCGTCGCCCAGGGAGGGGTCGCGAAGAAGACGGTGATCACGAGGGCCGCGAGGGCGAGGCCGGTGACGACCCGCCGGGCGAGGTTCTGCCTGAACCCCGGTGCTTGGAACCCCCGCGGCGCGGGGGGATCAGGCCGGGTTGATGCCACCGTATCGGCGCTCACGTTTCTGGTAGTCCACGATCGCCTGCAGCAGGTGCCGGCGGCGGAAGTCGGGCCACAGGACCTCGGTCACCCAGATCTCGGCATAGGCGATCTGCCAGAGGAGGAAGTTCGAGATTCGCAGCTCGCCGCTCGTGCGGATGAGGAGGTCCGGGTCGGGCTGGCCGGCCGTGTACAGCCGCTCGGCGAAGGCCGCCTCGTCGAGCGACTCGGGGGAGCGCCCGTCACGCAGCGCGTCCGCCAGCAGCCGCCGGGCCGCGTCCACGATCTCGGCACGCCCGCCGTAGTTGAGGGCGATGTTGAACTGGAGCCCGGTGTTGGTCCGGGTGCGCTCGGCGGCCCGCTCGAGCTCGTTCCTGATGTCACTCGAGAGCTCCTGGCCCCGGCCCACCACCCGGAAGCG
This sequence comes from uncultured Acidobacteriota bacterium, assembly GCA_963732935.1. Lineage (GTDB taxonomy): Bacteria > Acidobacteriota > Vicinamibacteria > Fen-336 > Fen-336 > DATBSL01. Next base: position 579,507 of record CAVTBK010000002.1, read on the forward strand.
GATGTCGTTCCGGAGCAGCATCTCCATCTCGCTGCGCAGGTAGCGCTTGAGCAGGCCCATGAGCGTCGAGACCTCGCTCTGCGGTCGCTTCCAGTTCTCGATCGAGAAGGCGTAGACCGTCAGCACCTCGAGGCCCAGCCGGGCCGCGGTCTCGACCGTCTCGCGCACGGCCCGGACCCCGGCGCGGTGCCCCTCGACGCGGGTCTTGCTGCGCTGCTGGGCCCAGCGCCCGTTGCCGTCCATGATCACGGCGACGTGCCGCGGCAGGCGCGCGAAGTCGATGGCGCGCAGGATCTCTGCCTCGTCGCTGTGGGCGGGCACGACCTCGAGCAGGTCCTGCAAGGGCATGATGGAGCGGTCGCGGGCCTCGTTTCGAGCCTATCCTAGCATCGGGTACTCGACCCGCACGAGGGTGAGCCCGCAGGCCGGCGCCGGGGCGGGCCAGGCACGCCGGTCGCAGGCCGCCAGAGCCGCGGCCAGCGACTCGACGCTGGCGGCCGACCGGCCGGCCGCGATCAGGCCCCCCACCATGCTGCGCACCATCCTCCTGAGGAAGCCGTCCGCCACGACCTCGTACACGAGTGTCGTCCCCTCGAAGCGGGCCTCCGAGCGCGTCACCGTGCGCACTGTCGTCTTGACCGAGCCGCCCGAGGAGGCGAGCGAGGCGAAGTCGCGCGTCCCCAGGAAGAGGCTGGAGGCGGCACGGACCGCGGCGGGATCGAGCGTCCAGGGCACGAAGCCCGCGTAGCGGCGTCGCTGCGGCAGCAGTACGCCGCCGCAGTCGAGCACGTAGCGGTAGAGCTTCGCGAGCGCGTCACGCCGCGCGTGGAAGGACTCGGCGGCGCGCGCCGCGGCGACGACGCGCAGGTCCCGGGGCAGGAGGCCGTTGAGCGCGCGGGAGAGGTCCTCGGCGGGAGCCGCGCGCTCGAGGGTGAACGAGGCCACCTGGCCGAGCGCGTGGACCCCCGCATCGGTCCTGCCGGCGCCCACGACCGCGACCCGGACGCCGCCGGCCAGCCGGGCGAGCGCTCGCTCCAGCTCGTCCTGGACCGTACGTCCCCTGGCCTGGCTCTGCCAGCCGAGGAAGTCAGTTCCGTCGTAGGCGAGGGTGAGGCGGTAGACGGGCAAGGGGGTGCCCCGTCAGCGAAATGCGCGCGAACCCGGCTTCTCCGGCTTCGAGCCCGCGGCGCACAGGGGACACGCGTCGGGGGGGTAGCTAGGCACGGCGAGCGCGAGCAGGCTCTCGCGTGGCACGCCCAGGTCCACCTTGCCGCCGCTGCGGTCGACCAGGCTGCCGACCGCCACCGCCCGGGCGCCCTGCGCCCGGACCGCCTCCATCACCTCGCGCGTCGAGCCCCCGGTCGTGATCACGTCCTCGACCACCACGACGCTCTCGTCCGCCTCGAGCGTGAAGCCCCGGCGCAGGGTCATCGCCCCGTCCTGCCGTTCCGTGAAGAGCCCCCGGCAGCGGAGCGCCCGCGCCACCTCGTGGGCGACCAGGACGCCCCCGAGCGCGGGAGCGACGACGGCGCCCGGTGCTCGGCCGCCCAGGCGCGGAAGGAGCCGCTCCGCGAGCGCGGCGCCGAGCGCGGTCGCGAGCGGCGGATCCATCAACACCCGGGCGCACTGCAGGTAGCGCGACGAGTGCAGGCCCGAGCTGAGCAGGAAATGGCCCTGCAGCAGCGCCCCCTTCTCCGCGAAGACCCGCAGCAGGCCGTCTTGAGTGAACGATTCGTGACTGGTCACGGCGGGAATCCTAACCCGGTTCTCGTCACCGGCGTCCCCCATCACGACCGTCGGGTACCGCTCGTGGCGTCGGGCACCGCTTATACTGCGCGCGTGGTGCCGCTCTCGGCCGTGCTGATCGCCCAGGACGAGGAGAAGACGATCGCCGACGCCCTCGCCAGCGTGTCGTTCTGCGACGAGATCGTCCTCGTCGACTCGGGTTCCCGGGACGCCACGCGCGAGATCGCCGCCGCCGCCGGGGCGCGCGTGGTCGAGAACGCCCCCTGGCCGGGTTTCGTCGGGCAGCGCGACTTCGCGGTCCGCGCGGCGCGGCACGACTGGGTGCTGGCGCTCGATGCCGACGAGCGGGTGAGAGCCGAGCTCCGAGACGAGATCGCCGCCCTGCGGCGGGGCGGCTTCCCGCACGCCGGCTACCGCATACCGCGTGTCGCCTTCTACCTCGGACGCTGGATCCGAGCCACCGACTGGTACCCCGACTGGCAGGTGCGCCTCTTCGACCGCACGCGAGCCGCCTGGCAGGGCGATCTCGTGCACGAGTCGGTCGGCGTGCACGGGTCCGTCGGCAGGCTGCGCGGCGAGCTGGAGCACCACCCCTATGCCGATATCTCCGCGCACCTGCGCAAGATCGACTCCTACACCACCCTCTGGGCGCAGCAGGCGCACGCGGGCGGCCGCAAGTCGAACGTGGTCGACATGGCGGCCGGGGCGTCCTGGGCCTTCTTCCGGAACTACCTGCTGAAGCGCGGCTTCCTGCTCGGAAGCGCGGGATTCATCGTCTCCGTGCTCAACACGTACTACACCTTCGCGAAGCTGGCCAAGCTACGCGAGCTCGGCCCCGCCGGCCGTGGCCGGGCATGAGCGAGAGCCGGCCGCCGGCCGCGACAGGGGGACCCCGCGCCCACGCCTCGTCGGCCAGCCGGGTCGGGCGGATCCTGCATGTGGACACCGCGGCCAGCTGGCGCGGCGGCCAGAACCAGGTGCTGCTGACGGCCGCCGGCATGGCGGCCCGCGGCGTCACCTCGCTCCTCGCCTGCCGCGCGGGTGGCCCGCTCGCGGAGCGGGCGGGCGCCGCAGGGCTCGAGGTCCGGCCGTTGCCCTTCCGTGGCGACCTCTGGCCTCCCGCCATCTGGGCCCTGGCGCGCCTGCTCCGGCGCGAGCCACCCTCCGCCCTCCTTCTCCACGATCCCCACGCCGTCTCCGCCGGGCTGCTGGCGGCGCGGCTCGCGGGCGGCGCCCGCGCGGTGGCGGTGCGAAGGGTCGACTTCCCGCTCCACTCCTTCTTCTCGCGCCGCAAGTACGCCGCCTGTGCCCGGGTGATCGTGGTGAGCCGGGCGATCGCCAGGGTCGTCGAGGCCGACGGGATCGCTCCCGAGCGTCTGCGCCTCGTGTACGAGGGCGTCCCCGACCGCCAGCCGGCCTCGGGCGGGCGCGAGCTGCTCCGGGAGCTGGGCATTCCGGAGGGAGCACCGGTCGTGGGCAACGTGGCGGCGCTGACGGCGCACAAGGATCACGCGACCCTCATCGAGGCGATGGCGCTTCTGGGCTCCCGTCTGCCCGGGGCGCGGCTCGTGATCGCCGGGGATGGCGAGCTGCGGGCCGCGCTCGAAGCCAGGTTGCGCGAGCGCGGGCTGGAAGGGCGGGTCGTGTTCGCGGGATTCCGGCGCGATCTCGACCGCCTGATGCCCGCGTTCTCCCTCTTCTGTCTCTCATCCCGGCTGGAGGGCCTGGGCACCTCTCTCCTCGACGCCATGGCCTTCGGGCTTCCCGTGGTCGCGACCGCCGCCGGGGGAATACCGGAGGCCGTCCTGGACGGTCTCACCGGACGAGTCGTCCCCCCGCACGATCCGGCGGCTCTCGCGGACGCGCTCGCCGCCGTGCTCGGCGACGACGCTCTGCGCCACGAGCTGGGGGCGGCGGGCCGGCGGCGTTTCCTCGAGCGTTTCACCGCGGAGCGCATGGTCGGGGACACCCTGCGCGTGCTCGAGGAGCTCGAATGAAGGTCCACGCCATCCTCAACCCCCGCGCGGGCATCGCCGCACACCGGGTGCGCGCGGTCCTCGAGCGCGGCCGGCCCGGCTGGCGCGACTACCGCCTCTCGGTGACCTGCGCGCCGGGCCACGCCACCGAGCTCGCCCGCGAGGCCGTCGCGCAAGGGGCCGACGCGGTATTGGCCGCCGGAGGGGACGGCACCGCCAACGAGGTCGCCCGGGGACTGCTCGGCACCCACACGAGGCTCGGGATCGTTCCGATCGGGTCCGGCAACGGCCTGGCGCGGGCGCTCGGCATCCCGCTCCGGCCGGGGCCGGCCCTGCGGGCGCTCGAGACCGCGGCGGCACGCGCGATCGACGTCGGCTTCATCAATGATCGGCCCTTCCTGAACGTGGCGGGGGCGGGGTTCGACGCCGCGGTGGGCCGGGCGTTCCACGAGCGGGGACGCCGGGGAGGCCGCCGCGGCCTCCTCGGCTACGTCCACCTCAGCGTGCGCGAGCTTCGGGCCTATCGCGCGCCGCGCGTCGTCATCGAGCTCGACGGGGGCGCGCGCCACGAGCTCGACCCGTTCGTGCTCACGTTCGCGAATGGGCCCCAGTACGGCTCGCGCGCCGTCATCAACCCCGGTGCCAGGCTGGACGATGGCCGCCTCGAAGTGGTCGTGCTCGCGGACGGGCCGCGTCTCGGGATGCTGTTCGCGGCGCCGCGCCTCTTCCTGGGCGGCGTCGAGCGCCTGGCCCGCTATCGCCGATTCGAGACCGCCGGCGCCACCATCACCGCGACCGTACCCTTGCCGCTGCACGCGGACGGCGACCCGATCCCGGCGGCCACGCGGGTCCGGGTCGAGCTGCGGCCGCGCGCGATCCTCGTCCTGCAACCGCGGAGCGGGTCAGCGAGCCTGTCTTCGACCGAAGAAGCGGATCGGGGCTAGTCGCCCGGAAACGGAAGGGCACCCGACATCGGACGCCCGACGTCAGGCCGCGGGGGTCTTCCTGGCAAGCGCGTGCGCGACCTTCCCGAGCAGGCGCGAGTCGGGCGGTGAGAAGGCGTCCCGGAAGTCGCTCCAGACCTCGAGGATCGCCCAAAGCCCGGCGTCCGTGCGCACCGGCGCCACCATCGCGCTGCCGCTGGCGAGCCCCACGGCGGCCCAGGCGGTGCTCGACGCGAGGTCGCCCACCACCATCGGGTTCGCCCCCTGGGCCGCGTCGGCCAGCGGCCCGCCGCTGCTCCCGACGCGATCCGGACCCTGCGGGCGGTCGAGCGCGATGTGGACTGCGAGGTCCTCGCCGTCCGCCACGTAGGCCGTCACCGCCGAGTAGCGCGCGAAGCGCTTCTTCATCAGCTCCACGGCCTCTCGCAGGGCGTCCTCGAACGAAGGCGCCTTCGCGATCACTTCCTCGAGCTCCCGGGCGACATGCTCGCGGCGCTCGGCGGCCTTGCGGGCCAGATCGGTCTTCCAGGGTTTGTCGTCCTGGTGGCTCAACGTCATGTTCACCTCGATGCTACTCCTTTCACGAATCCGATCGAAGAGAGAACGCCATTTTCAGGCGAGTGCACGGCCTCCGTCCAGCGCGAGCACGGTACCTGTCGTGTATCCGGCGCCGACCAGAAGGAAGAGAACGGCCGCCGTCGCTTCCGCATGACTGCCGAAGCGTCCGGCCGGGATGCGCCGACGCACCGCCTCCTCGGCGCCAGGGGGGTCGAGGACACCCGGCGCGACGGCGTTCACCCGGACCTCGGGCGCGAACGCTCGCGCCAGGCAGCGGGTCGCCATCTCGAGCGCCGCCTTCGAGGCGCAGTAAGGGAGGTGGAACGACCACGGCCGCGCCGCCCCCAGGCTGGAAACGTTCACGATCGCCCCCCCACCGCGCTCGCGGATATGGGGCACGGCCGCACGCGAGGCCATCACCGCGGCCTTCACGTTCACGTCGAAGGCCTCGTCGAGGACCTCCTCGGTCAGCTCGTCCGGAGCGATGCGTCGGAACACACCCACGTTGTTGACCAGGAAGTCGATACCGCCCAGCACGGCCGCCGCCTCGTCCACGAAAGCCGCGATCTCACCGGGCACCCGTGCGTCCGCCGGCCCGGTGAACGCCCGGCGTCCCAGACGCCGGACGGCCTCGGCCTCCTCGAGAGCGCCCCGGCGGCTCTCCCGGTGAGAGAAGGCCACGTCGGCCCCCTCGGCGGCCAGGGCGCGGACGAGCGCACGCCCCAGGCCTCGCCCCCCCCCGGTCACCACGGCGATCCGTCCCTGCAGCCGAGGCTCAACCATTGGGCGCGAAACAGGGCATCATACCATCTTGCCGGGGACCTCGCCGAGGAAACGGGCGCTCACCCGGCGCGTCCCCTCGCCCTCGAATCGCTCGACGCGGCACACGACCGCGCGGGCATTGTAGAAGTCGCGGTCGCCGAAATGCCGGCGCAGGGAGGCCGGCAGCTCGATCAGGAGCTCCAGCCGGGCACCGATCGAGATCCATCGGTTGCTCTCGAAGCAGATCCCGCCCCCGCTCACGTTCACGCTGCGGGTCGTCTCCGTGAACCGGGTGCCGCTCGCGTCCTCGCCACGTACCTCGACCCGCAACTGCAGGCTGACACGCTTCTCGCGCTGTGCCACGCTCATGGTCGTCATCCGATCCGCTACGCCTGGTAGCGCAGCAGCACCACGGTCACGTTGTCGCGCCCACCGGCCTCGTTCGCGGCGTCGATCAGCCGGCCGGCGATCTGCTCGAGCGGGTCGGACGCGGGCCGCAGCAGCCGCGCCAGCTCCTGGTCGTTCAACATGCCATGAAGCCCGTCGGAGCACAGCATGGCGAGGTCTTCCGGGACGAAGCGATGCTCGATCAGGTCGAGGTCAATCGACTCGCGGGCGCCGACGGCCTTCGTGATCACGTTCCGCAACGGATGGTGCTCGACGTCGTCCGAGTTCAGGATCCCCTCGCCGAGAGCCGCCGAGACCCAGGAGTCGTCGCGGGTCAGCTGCTTGAGCTCGCCTTCGCGCACCACGTAGCAGCGGCTGTCGCCCGCCGAGCCGATCGTCATCAGGGCGCCGGTCACGACGCTGGCGACCACGGTCGTGCCCATGCCGGTCAGCTCCTCCCGTTTCTCGGCCGCCTGGAAGACGCGCGCGTTGGCGAGGCGGATCGCCGTCTTCAGCCGGTTGGCGTCGAAGGACAGGTTGGCGTCCAGGCCCCAGGGCCAGGTGACGTCGCGCTCGGCGGCGCTGGTGGCGACGAACTCGGCCAGCGTCTCGATGGCCAAGCCCGAGGCCACCTCGCCGGCATTGTGGCCGCCCATGCCGTCACAGACGGCGAACAGGCTCGTCTCGGGAGACACGAGAAAACTGTCCTCGTTGATCTTCCGGCGCCGACCGACATCGGTTCGCCCGAAGCCTTCGATCATCGGAGTGCGCCCAGCATAAGGGGTTCAGAGAACATGGTCAACCACGGACCGGCCTCGCGGCGAGCAATACCTCGATCATCTCCCGCACCGCCCGCTCCATCCCCACCAGCAGCGCGCGCGACACGATCGCGTGGCCGACCTCGATCTCGCCGACCTCGCTCTGCGCGGCGATCGGGCCGACGTTCGTGTAGGCGAGCCCGTGGCCGGCCTGCACCTCCAGCCCCAGCTTGCGCGCGAGGCGCACGGTGTCGGTGACCCGGCGCAGCGCGTTCTCCCGCGAGCGGGCGTCCACCGCGGCGCCCCAGGCCGCGGTCGAGACCCGTACCACCCGCGCCCCGAGCTTGTGGCACTCCTTGATCTGCTCGAGCTCCGGGTCCACGAAGAGAGCGACCTCGATCCCGGCGTCCTGCAGCGTCTTCACCATCGGCCGGATCTGGACGCTGTTCAGCACCACGTCCAGCCCGCCCTCGGTGGTCAGCTCCTCGCGCCGCTCCGGGACGAGCGTCACCTGGTCGGGCTTCACGGTGAGAGCGACGCGCAGCATCTCCTGGCCGGCCGCCATCGCCAGCTCGAGGCGGGTGTGCAGCGTCTGGCGCAGGACCTCGACGTCGCGGTCCTGCACGTGGCGCCGGTCGGCCCTCAGGTGAACCGCGATCGCCGAGGCCCCGGCCAGCTCCGCCAGCACGGCCGCGTGGACGGGGTCCGGCTCCTTGGCGCGGCGCGCCTGACGCACCGTCACCACGTGGTCGATGTTGACCGCCAGGGCCGGCATAGCGACTGAGTATAGCCTCGGCGGGAGGATCGTCGCCCCGGCGCCTGCCTGGCGCCGCCCAGCCCACCCAGCCCACCCAGCCCAAGGCGTGGCGACGTGCGGCAGGAGCGGCCGGTGGTAGCCTTGGCGGCCGGTGGTAGCCTTGGCGGTCGCCGTGGCCCCGATCCCAGTCGCATCCTCCCCGTCGTCGCTTCGCCCGCGGGTCGCCGCCCGCCACGCCGCCAAGGTCGCCGTGGCGCTGCTCGCGGTCCAGCTGGCGGGCGCCCTGCTGGCCGGCGCGCAGGCCGATACCCAGCCCTCCTGGCTGCGCCACCAGATCGACCAGGGGCTGCGGTTCCGCCTCTCGGCGCGGACGAACGTGATCCTCCTGGTGCTGGACGGCGTCCAGACCAGCGAGTGGGGCCGGCTGCTGGCGCAGGAGCCTTCCCTGGCCCGGGCCTTCGACGGCTTCACCTACTTCCGGAATACCGTCGCGGACTTTCCCATCACCCAGGCGTCGATCCCGGCGCTTCTGACCGCGCAGCGCTACGACGGTTCGCGTTCGTATGCCGAGTTCGTCGAACGGGCCTACCTGACGGATTCCTCCCTGCCGCGAGCCCTCAGGCGAGCGGGGTTCCTGGTGGACTTCTACGGCCTGCGGCGTACCGTCCGCTGCGACGAGGGCGTGCTGTCGAACCTGCGTCCGTCGCGAGGAGGCCTGTCCGAGCTCGCGGCCCCCCTGGCGACCCTTCTCGATGCATCCTTCTTCCGTTGCTCCCCGCAGGTCCTGAAGCGGGCCATCTACGCCGAGCAGGAGTGGTGCCTTCGCCGAGCCGTCCGTCGGCTGGGGCTGTCGCCGGAGGGGCCGGGCCGAAGCGCCGCCGAGATGGCGGACGACCTCGAGTTCGTCACCGCCTTCGAGCGGGCCGCCGGCAACGCCCGGCGCGAGCCCGGGCCCGTCTGCAAGCTCTATCACCTCACCGGCCTGCATCCTCCGCTCCGGATCAACGAGCGGGGCGCACGGGAAAGCCTCGCCTACTCGCTCGAGGGCTGCCGCAGGGCGCAGCGGCGCCTCCCGCCCTGCTGCTCGTCGTCTCCGACCACGGACGCGACTTCCCGGTCCTGCCGCCGGCCGGCCGTCCCGTTCCGGTCGGAGACGCCCCGGCGGCCTTCCCTCGCGCGCTCGCCCTGGTGCTCGTCAAGCCGGTCGCGGCGCGCGGCCCCCTCCGGACCTCGGATGCCCCCGTCCAGCTGAGCGACGTGCCCAAGACCGTGCTCGCCCAGCTGGGCCTCGGCGGGGACGCGCTGCCCGGAGCCGACATGTTCGCGCTGGCCGAGGACGCGCGGCGTGTGCGCATGTTCCGATCGCTCCTCGATACGAACTGGCGGGAGAGCCGTCGGCTGGCGGCGGCGACCGAGTACGCGGTGTCGGGCTTCTCATGGCTCGCCAGCTCCTGGTCCGCAACGGGCCGGGTCTTCGGCAGCTCCGCGGAGGCGCTCGAGGTCTTCCGGCGGCTCTCCCCCCGCGTCGACCTCGGCCCCCTGACGGCCTCGGCCCGCGACGGAGGCCTGCCCGGGATGATCGTCACGAACGAGGCGACCCTGCTCGTCTATCCGCCGGCCAGGGCCGTGGCACCCGGCGACTTCGCCTCGGTCTCGCTGCCGATCGGGCACCTGCGACCGGGCCGCCGCTACCACCTCGCCGTCGACGTCACCGATCGCTGTCCGCGCCGGGAGCCGGGCCGTTTCGAGCAGCGGCTCTGGCTCGACCAGGAACTGATCTACCGGCACGACATCGCCGGGGACGACTTCGCCGGAACACGCCGCATCCGCTGGCGGTTCCTCCCGCGCTCGAGCCAGGTCACGCTGCGGGCCGAGCTTCGCGCCCTGGACCCCCCCGCCGAGCGCGAGTCGTGGGGAAGCTCGGCGAGCATCGGGATCGGCCGACTCGTGCTGAGGCCGCTCGATCCCTGAGACCGGCGCCTCCGGTCGGGAGACGGCCCGCTGCGATCCTAGCCGACGTCCTTCCTGGCGGCGACCAGGAGCTCCTGGGCCATGACGGCGAGCTTCGGCTCGTCCGGTCCCTCGACCATCACGCGCAACTTCGGCTCGGTGCCGCTCCAGCGCACGATCACGCGGCCCTCCCGACCGAGCGCGCCGCGCACGGCGGCCAGGGCGACCTGGAGGGCGGCCATCTCCTCGAGCGGCCGGCGGGCGGCCAGCGTCACGCTCTCGACCACCTGGGGCACGCGCTCCATCGCCGCGCGCGCCAGCTCCGAGAGCGGCTTGCCGGTCCGGAGCATGAGCGCCAGGACCTGGAGCGCGCCGATCATGCCGTCGCCGGTCGAGGTGTGGTCGAGGAAGATGACGTGGCCGGACTGTTCTCCGCCGAGGTTGAAGCCGCCCTGGCGCATCGCCTCGACCACGTAGCGGTCGCCGACGGGCGTCCGCACGAGCGTGATGCCCTGGGCAGCGAGCGAGCGCTCCAGACCCAGGTTGCTCATCACCGTCGCGACCACCGTGTCGTGGCGCAGCTCGCGGTCGAGCTTCATCCGGGTCGCGCACATGGCCATCACCGCGTCGCCGTCGACCAGCTGGCCCTTCTCGTCGATCACGATCACGCGGTCGGCGTCGCCGTCGAGCGCGATCCCGATCTGGGCGCCGCGGCGCACGACCTCGGCCCGCGCGTGGTCGGGATGCAGGGCGCCCGTCTCGCGGTTGATGTTGGTGCCGTTCGGCCGAACGCCGATCGCGTACACCTTCGCGCCCAGCTCCGAGAAGACGCAGGGCGCCACCACGTAGGCGGCCCCATGAGCAGCGTCCACGACCATCCGCAGACCGTCGAGCGTGAGATCGCGCGGGAAGGTGTTCTTGACGAACGTGACGTAGCGCCCGCGCGCGTCCTCGAGCTTGACCGCGCGTCCCACCGCCGGGCCGGTGCGCCGCTCGCCCAGGCGCTCGGGGGCGCCGACCAGGGCCTCGATCTCGGCCTCGACCGCGTCGGGCAGCTTGAAGCCGTCCGCGCCGAAGATCTTGATCCCGTTGTCGCCGTAGGGGTTGTGGCTCGCGCTGATCACGACCCCGGCGTCCGCGCGCATGCTCACGGTCAGGTGCGCGACCGCGGGCGTCGGCACCGGGCCGCACAGCAGCACCCGCCCGCCCATCGAGGTGATCCCCGATGCGATCGCGGTCTCGAGCATGTAGCCGGACAGGCGCGTGTCCTTGCCGATCAGCACGCGTGGCGTGTGGCGGCGGCCGCGGCCGGCGACGAAGGTGATCGCCCGCCCCAGCGCGAGGGCGAGCTCGGGTGTCATGGGGTAGACGTTGGCGACGCCCCGGATCCCGTCGGTTCCGAAGAGCGAGCGCGTGGTGCTGTGAGGATTCACGGTCTCTCCTGCTGTGACGCGCGAAGACGCTCGCCCCTACTTTCTCGAGGTGTCGCGCGGATGCGCCGGTGGATGGACGGCGACCTCGGAGGGACGCGTCTCGACGACGGTGACCCCCGGATGTCCGGACGCGATCTCGACCGAGACCGGGAGCCGCTCCGGCAGCGGGTCCTGATCCGGCACCGCCACGTAGGGGCGCAGGGCGGCCGGGATGAGGGCGCGCACCTGGGAGGCGGGCCCGGAGACGACGACGGTCGCCCGGGCGGGGTCGAGCCGGGCGGCGCCTCCCTGAGTGGCGATCTCGAGGTCCTGGAAGGCCCGCGTCTCCTGCCTCTCGCGCACCTCGGCCGTCACCTGCACGCGACCGGATCCCTCGAGCCGGAGGAGCGGGTCACCGAGCCCGACGCCCACGGTCTGCTGCACGGTGGCCGAGGCCTCCGCCACCGAGACCGGCTCCGTGAAGGCCCTCTCGATGGCCAGGACGCTGCTGCTCGGACCCGCGACCTGCACCTCGGCAGGATCGCTCGTGACCTGGGCCACCTCGTAGCCGGCCGCAGGGTGGCCGACGATGCGTGGCTCGACCGGGATCGCCTTGTGCCGGGTGCGCTCGAGGCGGAAGGTCAGCAGCGAGGGCGTGATCCGGACCACCCGGAAGCCGAAGGGCACCCGGATCTGGGCGGGCGTGAGCTGCACGATCCTCTCGCCCTGCTCGGCGCCGGCCAGGTCGACCGCGGCCACCACCCGGCCGGGATCGAGCGAGTCGATCAGGCCCGGCGAGGCACGCACGCGCACCTCGACCGTGTGGGCAGCCTCGCCCGTCACCTCGAGCGAGCGCGGCACGTTCCGCAGCTCCACCGGCACGGCCAGGCCCCGCTCGGCCGTCTGACGGCCCGCGATCACGAACCACAGCCCCGTCGCCAGCACGAGGCTGGCCAGGCGCAGGGCGAGGTCGCGGCGCGGGATCCTCATGCCTCGCCCTCGTGACGGACCCCGGCCGGCCGGGCCAGCGGCGACGGCGCATCGCCCAGACCCAGCATCCGGTGCAGCGTCCGCCGCAGCCCCGGACCGTCGAGCCCCCGCTCGATGCGGCCGCCCTCGACGACCGAGACCTGGCCCGACTCCTCGGAGACCACAACCGCGACCGCGTCGGTGTCCTCGCTCAGCCCGATCGCGGCGCGGTGCCGGCTGCCCAGCGCGCGGCTGAGCTGCGGGTTGACCGTGAGCGGCAGGAAGCACGCCGCCGCCGCGAGCCGGGTGCCCTGGACCAGCACGGCGCCGTCGTGCAACGGCGTCGCGGGATTGAAGATGCTCACCAGCAGGTCGTAGGTCACCAGAGCGTCGAGCGCGATCCCGGTCTCGATGTAGCTGCGCAGCCCCATCTCGCGCTCGATCACCACGATGGCACCGGTGCGCTCGGCCGCGAGGCTGGTCGCCGCCAGCACGATCTCGTCGACCGTCTCCTCCTGCCGCCGGCGCGCGGCCCCGCCCAGGAAGGGCGCCCGGCCGAGGTGGGCGAGGCCTTTGCGGATCTCGGCCTGGAATACCACGATGATCCCGAACACGACGAACGGGAGGAAGGTGCGCAGCAGCCAGTTGACGGTCTGCAGGTTGAACAGAACCGATGCCCAGTAGAGGGCGACCAGCATCAGCCCGCCGAAGCCGATCTGGACCGCGTGGGTCCCGCGCAGGAAGAGCAGCAGCTCGTAGATCAGGAAGGCGACGATCAGGATGTCGACGACGTCCCACCAGGCGAACGCGGTCCCCGCGAGGAGCTGCGTGAGCCAGTCCATCAGGCCACCCTCGGCGCGCCGGCGTCGCCGCGCAGCGCATCGGCGACCCGAACCACCTCGACCATCTCGGCGACGTCGTGGACCCGCACCAGGTGCGCTCCCAGCAGAACCGCCGAGGCGACGGCGGCCGCTGTGCCCATCAGCCGCCGCTCCACCGGCAGGTCGAGCAGCTTCCCGATGAAGCTCTTGCGCGAGGGGCCGACCAGCACGGGCCGGTCGAGCGCTTCGAGCTCGGGGAGCCGCCGCAGCGCTTCGAGGCTGTGGCCGGCGTCCTTGGAGAAGCCGAGGCCCGGATCCACGATCAGCAGCCTCCGTTCCACCCCGGCCCGCTCGGCGCGGGCGAGGGCCTGGCCGAGCTCGTCCACGATCTCGGCCATCACGTCGCCATAGGCCGGCGCGCGGTGCATCTCGCCGAACCCGCCGCGCAGGTGCATGAGCACGGCGGGGACGCGGCGGTCGGCGAGGAGCGGTGCCATCGCGGGATCGTACCCGAAGCCGCTCACGTCGTTCACCAGGTCCGCCCCGGCCTCGAGCGCAGCCCGGGCGACCGCCGCCTTGCTCGTGTCCACGGAGAGCGGCCCGGCTCCCTGGGACCGGAGGCCCTCGATCACGGGGGCCACCCGGCGGGTCTCCTCCTCGGCCGGCACCGGCGCCGCTCCGGGACGCGTCGACTCGCCGCCGACGTCCACCCAGTCGGCACCCTGCGCGAAGAGGTCAATCCCACGCGCGACCGCCGCCTCGACGCTCGCCATCCCGCCGCCGTCCGAGAACGAGTCGGGCGTCACGTTCAGCACGCCCATCACGAAGGTGCGTCCGCCGAGCACCTGTTCGGATCCGCGAAGCGGAATGGAGTAGAGTCGGCGCCCCCTCGTCTCGATCGCGTCCTCCGGTTTCTAGGACGTGGGCTTCGGCTGCACCATCGGCGGCGGCACGATCCCCGGCGGGCGCTCGTCCTCGGTCCGCGCGTGCGGTTGCGGCGGCGCCGCGGGTGACGGCGGAGCGACTTTCACCGTCAGCGGCTCGCCCGCGAGCAGCTGCTTGACCTGCAGGGCGTCGAGCACCTCGTGCTCGAGGAGCGCCTCCGCCAGCCGCACCAGCACCGGGCGGTTCTCGGTCAGGATGCCGGTCGCCCGCTCGTACTGCTGCGAGACGATGCGCTTCACCTCGGCGTCGATCTTGAGCGCCGTGTCCTCCGAGTAGTCCTGGTGGCGGTTGAACTCCTTGCCCAGGAAGATCGCCTCTTCCTTCCTGCCGTAGGTGAGCGGTCCCAGCGCCTCGCTCATGCCCCACTCGCAAACCATCTTGCGGGCCATCTCGGTCGCCTGCTCGATGTCGTTCTGGGCGCCGGTCGTGATCTGCTGGAAGGTGGTCTCCTCGGCGATGCGCCCGCCCATGGCGACCGCGATCCGGGCCTCCAGCTGTTCCTTCGACCAGTTGTGCTTCTCCTCGCTGGGGAGCTGCTGGGTGACGCCGAGCGCCATCCCGCGGGGGATGATCGTGACCTTGTGGATGGGGTCGGCCTGCGGCACGAGCGCCGCGAGCAGAGCGTGGCCGGCTTCGTGGAAGGCCGTGACCTTCTTCTCCTCGTCGGTGATGATCAGGCTGCGCCGCTCCGCGCCCATCAGCACCTTGTCCTTCGAGGACTCGAAGTCCCTCATCGAGACGAACTTCTGGTTCTGGCGCGCGGCCATGAGCGCGGCCTCGTTCACCAGGTTCGCGAGGTCGGCGCCGGAGAAGCCCGGCGTCGCGCGCGCGAGGATGGCGAGGTCGACGTCCTCGGCGAGCGGGATCTTGCGCGTGTGCACCTGCAGGATGCCCTCGCGGCCACGCACGTCGGGCCGCGAGACGACCACACGGCGGTCGAACCGGCCGGGGCGCAGGAGGGCGGGGTCGAGCACGTCGGGCCGGTTGGTGGCCGCGATCAGGATGACGCCGTCGTTGCTCTCGAAGCCGTCCATCTCGACCAGCAGGGCGTTCAGCGTCTGCTCGCGCTCGTCATGGCCTCCGCCCAGGCCGGCCCCGCGGTGGCGGCCGACCGCGTCGATCTCGTCGATGAAGATGATGCAGGGGGCGTTCTTCTTGCCCTGCTCGAAGAGGTCGCGCACCCGGCTGGCGCCGACCCCCACGAACATCTCCACGAAGTCTGAGCCCGAGATCGAGAAGAAGGGCACGTTCGCCTCGCCGGAGATGGCGCGGGCGAGGAGGGTCTTGCCCGAGCCTGGCGGTCCCATCAGCAGGACGCCCTTCGGGATCCGGCCCCCGAGCTTCTGGAACTTCTGCGGCTCGCGCAGGAACTCGATGATCTCCTGCAGCTCGTCCTTCGCCTCCTCGACCCCCGCCACGTCCTTGAAGGTCACCTTCTTCTGCTGGTTCGCCAGCAGCTTGGCCTTCGATTTGCCGAAGGAGAGCGCCTTGTTGCCGCCGCTCTGCATCTGGCGCATGAAGAAGATCCAGAAGCCGATCAGCAGCAGGAACGGTGCCCAGGAGATGAGCATGCTGGCCCAGGTTGGGGTCTGGTCGGGCTGGTAGTTCACCTGCACCTTCTTGGCCAGCAAGGTGTCGGTGAGCTTGTCGTAGCCGGCGGGGGCGAAGGTCTTGAAGGCCTCGTGGCTGACCGTGTTTCCCTTCACCTCGTTGCCGGTGATGGTGACGTCGGCCACCTGCCCGGCCTCGACCTGAGCCATGAACTCGCTGAACTTGAGGGGCGTCTCCTTCTTCTGGAACTGGGCGAAATGCCAGGCCAGGAAGACGACGACCAACAGCGACATCCACAGCATGACCGTCTTGAACGTTGCGTTCACTGGAAGGCCTCCGGACGGCGCCCCGCGCCGTCCCTCCCCCGCTCGCGCCCGGGGGATCTCACCCTCTAGCTTACCCTGAACGCTGCGCCCCGCAGCCGGCGGCTGGGGATCAGGCGGGCTCGGTCGGCCCCTCCGGTCGGACGATGGTCCCAATGAACGGAAGCCCGCGGTAGCGCTCCATCCAATCGAGCCCATAGCCGACCAGGAATCGGTCGGACAGGGGCTCCGGGACCGTGAAGGCCGCCCAGTCCGGGTGCACGTCGATCTTGCGGGCGTAGGGCTTGTCGACCAGGGCGACCGCACGCAGGCTTTGCGGTCCGAGCTCGTGGATGTGGCCGAGCAGGTAGCTGAGCGTGATGCCGGTGTCGACGATGTCGGCGATCACCAGGACGTGCCGGCCCTTGAGCGGCACGGCCGTCGAGTAGGCGATCTCGGTCATGACCCGGGTGGCGCTCGCCTCGTGGTGGGAGCTGACGCGCACGAGGTGCATGGTGAGGTCCAGCGGCAGGCGGCGGATGAGGTCCGCCATGAACACGACGCTGCCCTTCATCAGGCCGAGCACGCAGATCTCGCGGTCCGCGAAGGCACGGCCGATCTCCGCGCCCAGCTCGCCGACCCGGCGGCTGATGTCGGTCTCGGAATGGAGGACGCTGACCTCGGCGCTCATCGCTTCGCTGCGGATGATAAGGCCTTCCGGGGCGCTTGCGCACGCCGTTCGAAGCGCACCTCATCGCGGGCGAAGCGCACGAGGCGCCCGCCGGGAAGGGCCAGGCGCCGGCCGGAGGGTGCCGGCGAGCGGACCAGACGGAGCACGCGCTCGACGTGCACGGCCGCTACCCGTCGCAGCCCCCCGGCGCGCGCGAGCGCCCGGCGGATCACCACCCGCGCCAGGGCCGGCGGGATCCGGGCGAGCGGCGCTCGGGGCACGACGAGGGCGTCCGCCTCGTCCCGGGCCACCCGGGCCAGCACCCGCTCCGCCTCGCCGCGGAGGTACGCCGCCTCGCCGGCGAGGAGTCCCGCGGTGCGTGCGAGGGCCTCCTTGACGCGCGGGTTGAAGTGGGAGGCGAGGTACGGCAGCAGCTCGTGACGGACGCGGTTGCGCAGGTGCACGAGCTGGGCGTTGCTCGGGTCCTCCCGGCAGGCCAGCCCCCGCTCGCGCAGGTGCGCGAGCACTTCGGCGCGCGTCACGCCCAGCATGGGCCGCACCAGGTCGCCGCGACGCAGGCGCATGCCGGCGAGGCCGCTCGCCCCCGCGCCGCGCAGCAGACGCAGCAGCAGCGTCTCGGCCTGGTCGTCCTGGGTGTGGGCGACCGCGATCGCCGCGGCCCCCTCCTGCTCGCGCACCCGACGCAGGAAGAGGTAGCGCTCGCGACGCGCGGCCTGCTCGAGGCCGCCTCCCTCCCGCCCCCGGCGTGCCTGGACGTCCGCCGAGCCCGTTCGGAGCGGCACCTCGAGGCGGGCGCACAGCTCCCCGCAGAAGGCAGCGTCCTCGGCCGAGCCGGGGCGCAGGTGATGGTCGAGGTGCGCGGCCACCAGCCGAAAGCCCAGCGGCCGGGCGAGGCTGGCGAGCGCGTCCAGGAGCGCGACCGAATCGGGGCCACCCGAGAGAGCGACGACGAGCGTCTCGCCGCGGGCCGGGACCGAGGCGGCCCGCAGGGCCGTCGCGACGCGGGCAACGAGGAGTGGGAGCCTCATTGGACGTCCTCCCACGGCAGGCGAGACTGGTGGCGGTGCAGGGATTTGAACCCCGGACGCCGCGGATATGAGCCGCGTGCTCTAACCAGCTGAGCTACACCGCCACGGGTGACAGGAGACGGGACCGCCTCCCGCATCGGGTGAGTTTACTACAGAGTGGGGCCGGGAAGGCCTGATGCTATACTCCGCCGCCAGGCGACATCCATGATCCGCGGGCGTCTTCCATGAACTGCTTCAATTGCGAGAGGAGCGAGCAGGAGACCCTCCTCCACAAATGCCCGATCTGCTTCAAGTTCGTGTGCGAGGACTGTGGCAAGCGGGATTTCGGGCGCCTCTTCTGCAGCCGCCGCTGCGCCGACCAGTTCTTCTTCGGCGAGGACGAGGAGTAGCCGGGCGGGGCACGCCGGCCGCGGCGAGCCCGACCAGCGGACTGAGGGCGACAGGCCTTTGAGCGCGAGAAGGTCGCTGGCGGTCGGATGCGTCGTTCTCTTCGCGGTCACGGCGGGTGTCACCGCGCTCGTGCTCCTGCTCGTGCGTCCCTCGCTGTTCTTCCGTCTGCTCGCGTTCGGCGGCATCGCCATGACCTTGCTGTCGGTCGCGGCGATGGTGCGCTCGGCGCGCCGGACGACGACCGTGTCCGTCAGGGCGCAGATCATCTCGATCGTCGTCAGTATCGTGAGCGTCGTCGTGTTCGCGGCGCTGCTGGGCGCACGCGTCGGAGCGCTCGCCTGGCTCGCCACGCCGTTCGCCGGGGGCATGATCGGGACGCTCTGGTGTTTCACGACGCGGCTTCGGCTCGAGGACGGCATCGTACGGCGGCAGGGGGGCCTCGCGTCTCTGGTCGTCTGGGCGTTCCTGCTCGTGACGCAACAGCTGATCGGCGTCCTGTTGGGCCGCGTCCCCGCGACCGGCACGCTGCTGCTGCTGTTCGGCACCGGGATCGTGGTCGGTCAGGGCGCGACGCTGATCGCGCGCACGGCGCTCGTCCGGAGTCGGGTGGCGTGAGCGCGAATCGGTTGCGAACGCGCAGGCGGCGCTGGGCGATGCCGCTGGCGATTGCCGTTGCCCTCGGCGCGTCACACCTCGCGGCAGCCGAGGAGGTG
This sequence comes from uncultured Acidobacteriota bacterium, assembly GCA_963732935.1. Taxonomy (GTDB): domain Bacteria; phylum Acidobacteriota; class Vicinamibacteria; order Fen-336; family Fen-336; genus DATBSL01. Next base: position 598,167 of record CAVTBK010000002.1, read on the forward strand.
CTGCTGCTGCTGCCGAAGAACTTCGACGTGCGGCCGATCCGCGGTTGGAGCCGGAACGCGAGCGGACTGCACACGCTCAGCGCGAAGGACTTCGGACTGGGGGACGAGAGCCTGTACCGGTTTCGAGGTGAAGAGGTCACCAACAACTTCACCTCGACCGAGCATATCAACGATCCCCGGTGCAACGTCGACATCCGCTATGTCCACGAGACCACGGGCACGTTCCGGCGGGGTGTGCTGGAGGGGCGCTGGGTCACGCGGGAGCACAACTACTATCGCGGCTGCGCGGACTATCCCGACGGCGAGTACATCCGGGTGAACCACGAGGGGGTAATGAAAGGCCAGGCGAACGCCGACGGCCTCCTGCAGGTCAGAATCGACGTGACGCACGAGGACATCTACGACAGGCACACCGGTTGGGAGAGGCGAAACCAGCACTTCGACGGGTGGTCTTTCGGCCTCGAGTTCCAGCTCCCGGTCGGCGAGCTGCAGTCGTCCCAGAGGTTGTCCACGCCGGCACCCGCGACCGGCGCCCAAGCGGCGCCAGGAGGTGGCGACGAGGATGAGCCGAAGACGCCCGCCGCCGACGAGCCCGCGACCCCGGCCGAGACCGCAGCGGCGACGGTCGGCAGCGGCCTGCTGCTCGCCATGGGGGCCTGGCTCTTCGCTCGCGCGAATGGGACTGGACCCGGGGAGCTGCTCGGAGGCCTCGGCGGGCTGCTCGGGACGGACGGGCCCGTGGCTCCCCTGCCTCCGACCGTCACGCCGGCCGGCCCATCGCCTGTCAGCGACGCCGCTCCGCCGCCTGAGGCCGTCACGCTCTTCACCCCTCCAACCCCGCCGCCTGTCGATCCGGCGGAGGCGCGGGCGAGAGAGATGGAGGCGCAGGGCTACCGCTGGTCGGACCGGGACGGCTGGGTCACCGACGAGCAGGCACGCGAGTACCAGGGCCAACGCGATCGGGATTGGAAGGAGCACCTGAAGCAGGACGCCGAAGCGGCGCGGCTCGAGGGTGAGATCCGCAAGGCCCGCGAGGCGCAGGCCGCGGCGCGCGCCGCGCAAGCCGAGCACGACCGGCACCTCCAGCTGATCGATCGGCAGCAGGAGCTCGAGCGGCAGCAGGCGGCGGACCGCGCGGAGCTTTCGCGGCAGGACTGGGTGGGCCGCGCGGTGGACGCCGTGCAGCTCGCCGCCGACACCGCGATCGGGGAGATCGCGCAGGTGACGGGGCCGGTGGGCCAGGCGATCCGCGCGGGCTACAACGCGACCAAGGGCATGGCCACCGTCGTCGGCGAGGCGATCGCCGAGGGCCGCGGGCTGCGCCCGACGGACATCCGCCGCGGCCTCTGGCTGGGAGTCGAGAACGTCGCCACCGACATGGGGCTGGACGCGGCGGGCCGCAAGCTCACGGGACGACCAGGGCTGTTCGAGGAAGCGGCGGGCGCGGCCGGTCGAGCCGAGAAGGCAGCGCTCGAGGCGGTAGCGGACCCGAAGCTCGCCAGCAAGGCGGACGAGCTGCGGGCGGCCCTCGACACCACGGACGGCGACGCGGTCCTGCGCCTTTACCAGGACCACGGCATGAAGAAGCTCGCCGAGCTCGAGCGGCTCGGGCAGATCAGCGCCCAGGAGGCGGCGCGCCTCAACGACACGCTGTCGAAGGCCGTCGACGGCGCCGTCGACCGTGGCACGCGCGAGGCGCTCGACCTGTGGGAGAAGGACCGTCCCGGCGTGCGCCTGAAGGAGGTCCTGGTCGGCGACTCGGGCTCCTCGGCGGTGAAGGGCAAGGCGCGCTCGGTGCTCACCGACTTCGATCGCACGACCGTACCCATCTTCGACCCCAGCGACGTGCGGCAGTATGCGACGAACCGCGGGATGACTCCCGCGCAAGCGCACCAGGATCTGACCAACCAGTTCAAGTCGATCCACGAGAAGGCGGTCGGCGACGCGCTGCCCGGCGGGCTCAGCGTCGAGGACGTCGACTACAAGAGCTACGGCGGGTTCGGCAGCAAGGCCGGGCAGGCGGACGCGTACCCGTCGGGCTTCGCCACGACACGCCAGGCGACTCAGGGCCGGACGACGGTCTATCCGTCGGGGGGCGGACCTCCCCGCGCGGCGTCGCGCGAGGCGATCGTCGACCAGTGGGACATGGAGATCGGAGTCCACGGCGCAACGGCGCCCGCCGAGATCGGGCCGCGGATCGCGCCGCAGGAGTTCCCGGGCATCGCGCAGGAGCAGGTGAAGGCGATCGCTGAGAAGGGCGACCCGAAGTCCGTCGCCAAGGCCCTCGACCGCATCGCCTACCTGACGGAGCGCTCCGAGCTCCGCGTGACGGGCCACTCGATGGACGAGGGGCTCGCGCGGCTGGCGGCCGAGGTGAAGAGAAGCCCGCAGGACGTCGGCGACGTGCTCGAGCGGGCGGGCGTCTCGCAGGAGGAGTTCGCGGAGCGGGCGCTCGCGGAGGCGCGGCGCCTCCAGGATGCGGTGGCGGGCTGGGACCATCCGCCGAGTGGGGGCTAGCAGATGCGTTACGACGACACCCACGGCTTCGTCTCGCTCGATGGCGCGGAGCTGCGCGGCGGGGCGGCCGAGATTGCGGTGACGCTCGGGGCGCTCGCTCCCGCCCCGCTCGGCGGCGGCAGCGCCACCGATCGGGAGGCCTGGCGGCGCGGCCTCGAGGCACTGCAGGGGGTCGCCCGCGAACGCGCGGCGAAGGCCCTGGCGCGGCTCACCACGCCGGCCCGGGTCGTGGAGATGCACACGGCATCGGCCCTGGGACCGCACCACCTCTACTTCGCCTGGGGGCAGGGTCCGCCGGGACGACTGGCGCTGCTCGGAGTGACAGAGCGCGGCTACTCGCTCGCGCTGCGCACGGCCTCCGACCTGCTCGCCTCGCTGCAAGGTGCCCTCGGGCTCTCCGCCGGGTTCGTGGGCGCGGACCTGCGCACGACCTTGGACGCGCCCGCCGCCCTGGCTCTCGCGGCGTTCCTGGACATGCTGCGCGCCAACCGGCTGCTGTCGGAGATCCGGCACCGGCTCGCCCTCGAGAGCGCCTCCGCGGGCGACGTGGCCGCGCGCCTGCTCGATGCGCGTGTGGCCGACCCGCGCTGGCCGCTGTGCACCCTGCAGAAGGTCCTGCCGCTCGACCTCGTCCCGTACGCGCAGGAGGCGGAGGTCGGCGCGGCGCTCGAGAGGCTCGTCGCGGCCGGGCTGCTCGACTCCGCCGCTCCGAGCGGTGCGCTGCCGGCCCTCTTCTCCCCGGCGCCAGCGTTGCGACCGCTCGTCGAGGAGAGCGCGCGTGCCGTGGCTCACGTCGCGCTGAGTGTCTTCCGGCACGGACCGGAGCAGCCCTCGAGCCCGGGCGCCTCGGCCCGAGGACGAGAGCCCGTCGCCAGAACCGGGACGCTCGCCTACGAGTCGGCGCTGCTTCTGCGCGGACCCCTCTCGCTCTGGCTGCTGAGCGTCGCGCCGCCGGACGGTAGCCTCGCCTCGCTGTCACCAGCGGCGGCGACGCAGCTGCTCTCGCGCCTGGCGACACACGAGCCTCCCCAGGAACCGGGCGGGCGATCGGCGCCGACCATGCTGCTGCCACGCGTGGCGCCTGCGAGCGGGGCTGGAGGCGACCTCTAGCCTTAGAATGGGCGTGATCTCGAGGACATGCCATGAGCTTTCCCTACGAACGCCCGCGCCGGCTGCGGCGCACGGAGCGCCTGCGCACGATGGTGCGCGAGACGACCCTCTCTCCCGCCAACCTCGTCTACCCGCTCTTCGTGACGCCCGGCGACGGCGTGCGCCGCGAGATCGGCTCGCTGCCGGGCTGCTTCCACCTCTCGGTCGACCAGGTGGCGCGGGAGGCGGAGGAGGTCGAGAAGCTGGGGATCGCCGGCGTCATCCTCTTCGGCCTGCCTTCGGCGAAGGACCCGCTCGGCAGCGAGGGCTACGCGGACGACGGGGTCGTGCAGCAGGCCGTGCGCGCCATCCGGGCGAGCTGCCGCGAGCTGCTGGTGATGACGGACGTGTGCCTGTGCGAGTACACCTCGCACGGCCACTGCGGCGTGATCGAGGACGGCGAGGTCAAGAACGACCCCACCCTCGACCTGCTCGCGAAGATGGCGGTCTCCCACGCCAAGGCGGGGGCGCACGTGGTGGCGCCTTCTGACATGATGGACGGCCGCGTGGGTGCCATCCGCGAGGCGCTCGACGAGGCCGGCTTCGAGGACCTGGCGATCCTGTCCTACGCCGCCAAGTACGCCTCGGCCTTCTACGGGCCCTTCCGCGAGGCCGCCGACTCGGCGCCCCAGTTCGGCGACCGCCGCGGCTACCAGATGGACCCCGCCAACGTGCGCGAGGCGCTGCGCGAGGTGCAGCTGGACGTCGAGGAGGGGGCCGACATCGTGATGGTGAAGCCGGCGCTCCCCTACCTCGACGTGATCCGCGCCGTGGCCGAGACCTCCGATCGGCCGGTGGCCGCCTACAACGTCTCGGGCGAGTACGCGATGGTGAAGGCGGCGGCGGCGCGCGGCTGGATCGACGAGGACCGCATCATGCGCGAGCTGCTGACCTCGATCCGCCGCGCCGGGGCCGACGTGATCCTGACCTACCACGCCAAGGACTTCGCCCGGAAGGCGAGCTAGCCGATGTCCAGCTCCGAGGAGCTCTTCGAACGGGCACGGGCCGTCATCCCGGGCGGGGTCTCGAGCCCGGTGCGCGCCTTCAAGGCGGTGGGCGGAGAGCCGCTCTTCATCGCGCGGGCGCAGGGGGCGCGCGTCGTCGACGAGGACGGTCGTTCCTATCTCGACTACGTTGGCTCCTGGGGGCCGATGATCCTCGGCCACGCCCACTCGCAGGTGCTGCACGCGGTCGCCGCGGCGGCGGCGCGCGGGACCTCCTTCGGGGCTCCCTGCTCTCTGGAGGTGGAGCTGGCCGAGCGTGTGGTCCGCCAGGTCCCCTCGGTCGAGAAGGTCCGCTTCGTCTCCTCGGGCACCGAGGCCACCATGAGCGCCTTGCGGGTGGCGCGCGGCTTCACCGGCCGGAACAAGATCCTGAAGTTCGACGGCTGCTACCACGGGCACGCCGACCTGCTGCTGGTTTCCGCCGGCTCGGGCGTCGCGACGCTCGGGATCCCGGGCTCGCCCGGTGTGCCGCCCGGCACCGTGGCCGACACCCTGGTCGCTCCTTTCAACGACGTGGCCGCGGTCGAGACCGTGGTGGCCGCGCACGGGAAGGAGCTGGCGGCCGTGATCGTGGAACCGGTCTGCGGCAACATGGGCACGGTCGCGCCCCGGCCCGGCTACCTCGAGGCCCTGCGCGAGATCACGCGCAAGAGCGGCAGCCTGCTCGTCTTCGACGAGGTGATGACAGGCTTCCGGCTGGCCCCGGGCGGGGCGCAGGAGCTCTACGGGATCGAGCCCGACCTCACCTGCCTGGGCAAGATCCTGGGCGGCGGGCTCCCGGCCGCCGCCTACGGCGGGCGCGCGGAAGTGATGGCCACGGTGGCGCCGGAGGGACCCGTCTACCAGGCGGGCACGCTCTCGGGGAACCCCCTGGCGATGGCCGCCGGCTGCGCCACCCTCGACCTCCTGGACGCCGAATCCTACGACCAGCTTGAGGCGGTGGGGGCACGGCTGGAGGCGGGTCTTCGGGAGGCGGCCCGCAAGGCCGCAGTCGCGGTCACCGTGAACCGGGTGGGCTCGATGATCACCGTCTTCTTCTGCGAGGGGCCGGTGGTCGACTACGCCTCCGCCAAGCGGTCGGACACGGCGCGCTTCGCCCGCTTCTTCCGCGCCATGCTGGAGCGGGGCGTCTACCTCCCACCCGCCCAGTTCGAGGCGGCGTTTCTGTCGCTCGCGCACGGCGAGGCGGAGATCGACGAAACCGTGCGCGCCGCCGAGCAGGCGTTGCTGGCCGTGGCCTGAGCTGGATCGTCCCTGAGCCGTCTGGTCGGCAACGAACCTACCGTGCCGCCTTAGCTTGCGCCTCTTCCCGCTGGATCGCCTTGCGGTAGGCGCGCTTCCTCTTGCGCTCGGCGAGGGGGTCCCTGGTGTTGAAGTTGGCGCACAGCACCAGCTCGCTGGGGTCGGGCCGTGCGAAGAGCCCCGCGAAGGTGAGGGTCCGGGCGGGAAGGTAGCTGTAGCGCGCGACCTGCCGGTACTTCGGCAGCACCCGGAACGAATCGGCATGGGCGGGGTCGACCAGGAGCAGGTAAGGGTCGTGCGAGCCGGCCAGGCCCCAGAGATTGCATTGCCTGAGCGCGGGATGGCGTGCCGTGAACAGCACCTCGCGCCGGGCATGCGAGGGGTCCTGGCAGAAAGCGAGCTGCGCCCGGGGCTGGTAGGCGCGCTCGCGGGCGACGGCCATGGCGATCGCGTGGTTCGGCTGCCGCTCCGCGAAGGCAGGCAGGAACCAGCCCACCACCAGGAGGTCGATCGCCGCGATCGTCCCGGCCAGCGCCGCCATCACACGTCTCGGCCTGGGGCGCAGCGACGCGAGACCGAGCCCGAAGGCGCCCAGGACGAGCGTCACGGCCAGCGCCGCGCGTGCGGCGGGGCCAGGCAGCCACGGCTCCGGCAATCGCGGCGGATGAACGAGCGCCGCACCGAGCGCGAGGGCGCCCAGGACGAGGACGCCGCGCGCCCAGACGACCTCCAGTCGGCGCCACTCGACGGCGACCAGGTAGCGGCCGATCAGCAGGGACACCGCCGGGTAGAGCGGCAGCAGGTAGTAGTCGATCTTCCCGCGCGAGAGGCTGAGCGGGACGAGCACGAGAGCCACCCAGCCCGCCAGCAGGCGCGTGGCTCCTCGCTCCTCGGCGTCCGCGGAGCGCAGCAGCCGCCACAGAGCGATCGGCAGGAAGGCCGACCAGGGCAGGCCCTCGGCCAGGTAGGCTGTCAGGTAGAACCAGAAAGGACGGCCCACGTCGAAGGACTCGCCCGCGAAGCGCTCCAGGTTCTCGCGGATGAAGAAGAAGGCGAGCGGCTCGATGCCCAGGCGTGCGTAGACGAGCGCGAACCAGCCCAGTCCCGCCACCAGGCAGAGAAAGAGCGCGAGCAGCAGGGCGCGGGGGCGGCAGGGCAGGGGCCGCGCGCGGTTCTGCCAGACGAGCAGGAGCAGGGCGACCCCGACGATCAGGAGCGCGATCGGCCCCTTGGTCGCAAAGCCGAGGCCCAGCACGACACCGAGCAGGACCACCTCGCGCCCCGCGGGAGGCGCACGGTAGGCCCGGACCCCGAGCGCCATCGCGAGCGTCGTGAGAAACGCGAGCGGCATGTCGGACATCCCCACCCGGGCGAAGGAGAGGAAGCCGAGGGTGGTGGAGAGCACCAGGCCGCCCGCGAGGGCCGAGCGCCGGCCGAACAGGAGCACGCCCAGCCAGACGCTGGCGGCCACGAGCAGCAGGGAGGCGCCCACCGGCACCAGGCGCATCGCGGCCTTGGTCGGACCGAGCGCCTTCATCGAGGCCGCCATCGCCCAGTAGGTCAGGATCGGCTTGTCGAAGAAGGGCCGCCCCTGGTAGCGCGGGATCAGCCAGTCGCCGCTTTCGACCATGCCGCGCGCGGCGTCCGCGAAGTACACCTCGGCGCGCTCGAGCGGCGGCGCGGAAAGCCGCGGCGACAGGACGACCGCGAGCCCGGCCAGAAGGAGCGCCAGCCCGAGAGCGAAACGCCGCGAGGGGAGCGGAGCGGTGTTGAGCAGAGCGGTCTTCAGGGTAGCGGGGCCGGCGCCGGCGGCGCTTTCTCGAGGTGGAGCTGACCACAGGCAGCCAGGATGTCGCGCCCGCGCGAACGGCGCACCGAGACGGTGACGCCCGCACGGGCCAGCACCCCGGCGAAGGCCTCGACCACTTCGGGGCCGGGAGGCTTGAACGGGATCTCGGGCGCCGGGTTCAGAGGGATCAGGTTGACCTTGGCGCGCCTGCCGGCCAGGAGCCTCGCCAGCTGCCGCGCGTGGCCGGGGGCGTCGTTGACGCCCTCGAGCAGCACGTACTCGAAGGTCACCACACCGCCGCTCGGCGAAGGGTACTCGAGCGCCGCGGCGATCACGGCCTCGATCGGGTATTTCTGCTCGATGGGCATGAGCGCCCGGCGCAACGCCGCGTCCGGCGCGTGCAGGCTGATCGCGAGGTTGGGCCGGACCGGCTCCTGCGCGAGCCGCTCGAGTGCGGGCAGGATGCCGACCGTCGAGAGGGTGAGCTTGCGGGGGGGCACGCCAAAGCCGTCCTCGTCCATCAGTATCCGCAACGCCGCGAGCGTCTGCTCCAGGTTGAGCAGCGGCTCGCCCATTCCCATCACGACGACGTTCCAGGGGAAGGGATCGTCGGCCGGCCGGCCCGGGTGCGTGACCGTGACCGGATGCTCCTCCATCAGGCGGGCCACCTGCCCCAGGATCTCGCCGGCCTGGAGGTTCCTCCGGTAGCCGGCGATGCCGGTCAGGCAGAAGGCGCACTTCAAGGGACAGCCGACCTGGCTCGAAATGCAGATCGTGCGGCGCTCGTCCTCCGGGATGTAGACGGCCTCGACCGTGGCCCGGTCCGGGAGACGGAAGAGATACTTGCGGGTCCCGTCGAAGGACAGCGAGCGTTTCGCGATTTCCGGCCACCGGAGAGAGAAGCGCTCCTCGAGCACGCTGCGCAGGGGCTTCGAAAGGTTGCTCATGCGCGAGAAGTCGCACACCCGTTGCCGGTACAGCCAGTCGTAGAGCTGTCGCGCGCGGTACTCCGGCTCACCCATCGCCCCAAGCTCCGCGGCGAGGGCCTCGCGGCTCATCCCGAAGAGGTTGGGGCGGCTCATCCCGGGATGATACGCCAGCCGCCGCGAGCGGTCGCGCGGCTGCCCGACGATCGGCACGCGTGCTCGGTGTAGGATCGGCGTTTCCGCGAGCGGGAGGCGTGATGAGCGAAGACGAGGTCTCTGGCGTCGTGGTCCCGGTCGTGGTGGGCTCGGCCGGCCGCCCGCCCGAGTACTCCTCCGCCGGCGCCGCCGGCGCCGATCTCCGCGCCAGCGAAGACCTCGTGCTGGCCCCGGGCGCCCGCGCCGCGGTCGCCACCGACCTCCGCCTCGAGATCCCGCCCGGCCACGTCGGCCTCGTCTGGCCCAGGAGCGGCCTCGCCGTCCGCCACGGCATCGACACCCTCGCCGGCGTCGTCGACAGCGACTACCGCGGCGAGCTCCGCGTCGTCCTCGTCAACCACGGCAGCGAGCCCTTCCCCATCTCCCGCGGCGACCGCATCGCCCAGCTCCTGCTGCAACGCGTGGAGCGCGCCCGCTTCCAGTCCGAGTCCGAGCTTGGTGGGACCGTCCGGGGCGAGGGAGGCTTCGGCTCGACGGGGCGGTAGAGTCGCCTGGCGGCGGCTCTCACCCTGAACCGCCCCGGGATTCCCGGAGACTCGGTTATTTGAGTCCAGCCACGGCGGCTGGGGTGCTCTGAGTCCGATAGTAGGCTGTTTCATACTCCACCGGCGGAACGTAGTCGAGGGGTTGGAGCAGGCGGCGGTTGTTGAACCAGTCGACCCACGTGAGCACCGCGAATTCGACTGCGTCGATGTTGCGCCAGGGCCCACGCCGCCGGATCACCTCGGTCTTGAACAGGCCGTTGACGCTCTCCGCGAGCGCGTTGTCGTAGGAGTCGCCGACGCTACCGACCGACCGCTCGATGCCCGCCTCGGCCAGCCGTTCGGTGTAGCGGATCGAGAGGTACTGAACACCTCGATCGCTGTGGTGCACGAGCCCTTCCACGTCGGGCCTCGCATGGAGCGCTTGCTCGAGTGCGTCGAGTGCCAGGTCGCTCCTCAGCGAGCTCGACACGCGCCAGCCCACGATCGCCCGAGAGAAGACGTCGATCACGAAAGCGACGTAGACGAAGTCGGACCATGTCGCGACGTACGTGAGATCGGCGACCCAAAGCTGGTTCGGACGGCTGGCCCGGAAGTCGCGCTGGACGAGGTCGGGCGGCCGTACCGCTGTCTCGTCGGCGATCGTTGTGACCTTGAACGCCCGCCCACGAACCGCGCCGCGCAGGCCCATCGAGCGCGTCAGCCGCTCCACCGTGCAGCGCGCTACGCCGAACGCCTCGCGCCGGAGCTGTCGCCAGACTTTCTCGGCGCCGTACACCGAGAAGTTCTCCTTCCACACGCGCTCGATCTCGAAACGAAGCTCCTCGTCTCGCTTCGCCCGCTCAGAGTGCCGCGTCGGATCGAGCTTCCAGCCCCTGTGCTCGTAGTACGTTGCCGGGGCGATCGGAAGCACCGCACAGATCGGCTCGACCCCGTATACGGCTCGCTGCTCCTCGATGAAGCCGACCATCACTTCGCTCGGCGGTCGAGCTCCGCCTGCGCGAAATACGCCGACGCCTTGCGAAGGATCTCGTTCGTACGCCGCAGCTCCCGGTTCTCGCGCTCAAGCTCCTTGAGCCGATCTCGCCCCGAGCTCGTCAGCCCGGGTCGCTTGCCGGCATCACGCTCCGCCTGGCGCACCCAGTGTCGGAGCGTCTCCGCCGTGCAGCCCAGCTTCGCCGCGATCGACGTGATCGCCGCCCACTGCGAGGCGTGTGACCCCTGCTCTTCCAGCACCAGCCGCACGCCACGCTCCCGAACCTCCGCCGGATACCTGCCTCGTTTCTCCATCGCTCCATCCTCTCAAGGTCTGGAGCCTCCGGAATAGCCGGGGCGGTTCAATTCCTTGAGGCTGGTCGTCCTTGCAGGACGCTCTTTCGCCGATGTTTACGTGCGCCACGCCTAGCCGAAGTTGCGCGGTTGAAGGGGTCTGGTCGGCGTAAGGCCTTTCGACTCAGCAGGGGTCATGGCCGAGTCTGTACTACATCGGGCGCATGGAACGAGTCGGCGCCGATGCGTTCTGGCAGCTCGATGCCCAGACGGGTGAGGATCTCGGCCTGCTGGGCATCAGGGCGGCTGACGCGACGAAGCCGAAGCTCTCGCCCATCGACGAGCGGCAGAATGATGTCCCCGCTCTTGATTGTGGAGAGTGAGTCGAGGACGCGACGTGCCGTCATTCCCAAGCCCTTGACCTTGGCGAGCCTGTCGAGCGTGCGGTACATGGCGTAGGCGAGGAAGCAGACGAGGACGTGCGCCTTCACCCGGTCCTCATTCTGGTGATGGATCGGGCGGATCGAGAGATCCTGCTTCAGCGTGCGGAAGGCAGCCTCGGCGTCGTTGAGCTGCATGTACATCGTCCACAGCTCTGACTCCGCGTGGCCGTCGAGGTTCGTGCGGAGAAGATAGGCGCCTTCCGTGTGGCGCAGGTACTTCGCCTTGGCTTCGTCCTTGGTCCAGGAGAAGCTCAGCGTCGAGCCGTCGCCCTCGACGTGGAAGCTGTAGGCCCGGGCGACACGTGAGCACTCGAGCTTGAGCCGCCCGAGCCGCTGCTGGAGCACGTCACGGCTGTGAAGCCGCCCACTCTTGACTGCAGCCTCGATCCGCCCGAGCCGTTCTTCGATCTGCCGCTCGAAGCGGTCGTGGATCGCGGCTTCCTTCCTCTGGCGATCGCTGGAGCGGCAGAGGATGAAGGTGTCCCGGCTGCCGTCAGGAGAGCCCACGCGCTTGACCTCGATGCCGTCCCGCACCTGCGTCCAGTTCTCTTCGAGGAGTTCCTTCTCCACCTTGCGCAGCAGCGTCCGCGGCGTGCCGACCAGGTAGAGTCCTCCCGAACGCCGCAGCATTTCGAGGTTCTTCTCGCTCGCGATGCCGCGGTCGAAGACCCAGATCCGCGAGGCCTTCCCGTACAGCGCCTCCATCTTCGCCATCATCCCCTCGAGCGTCATCGGCTCGGACTGATTCCCGGCGAAGACCTCGTAGCCGAGTGGCAGCCCGCTGCGCGTGACCACCAGGCCGATCACCACCTGCACGCAGTCGGAGCGGTGATCGCGGCTGTAACCGCGGCGCGCCAGAGGATTGGCCTGGCCGAGCCCCTCGAAGTACGTGCTCGTCAGGTCGTAGAGCAGCACATCGAAGGGCTCCTCGAAAAGCGTCCCGATCCGCGCCTTGAGGTGTGCCTCCAGCGCCGTCTTGTGTGGCAAGAGATGATCGAGCGCCCGATACAGCCGGTCCTTGTTCACCTGCTCCTCGCCCACGCCGCAGATGTCTTCGAGCGCCGAGCGCGGGTAGAAGCGCTCTTCGATCGCCAGCTCCGAGGACGGAGCGACCAGTCGAGCCGCGCTCAGGATGAAGGCCATCACAGGCCAGGGGATCGCCTCCGAGCCCCGCTCCATCCGTTCCTCGAGCAGCGCATCGAGCTCGAGCAGGCTCCACAGCTGACGGGCCAGGAAGACTTCGCCAAAATCCCGCGCCCGCTCCCAGCGCACTCCGTCCAGACGCACCTGCACCACCCGCTCGCCACTCGGGATCGTCGCCGAGTCGCTCGCGAACAGCTCGAGCTGCGTCTCCGTGCCCTCGCCGTTGAACACCGCAATCGACTTGCGCCAGGCGCCTTCGGCCGAGCCGTTCAGCTCGCCCAGATACGCGAGCGTCCGGTGCTGCGGCCCTCGCGACGTACGCACCGACTCGACCAGCGAGTAGTAGCGGTGGTCCTTGCCGTCCTTCGTTCGGTGATGGACCTTCAGGAACACGCAGGCCAAGAGTGCCCGCGTCGAGCGCCGCGAAACAAGAGGGTAGGTCTGTACTACACGCCCTTTTCGAAACCCACCTTCAACGCTCAGGCCCACTTACACGGCATGCCTCCCCCGAAAACCGCCGTTTCGAGGGCCCAACTGCGCAAGTTCGGCTAGTCTAGCGAGCACCAGAAGTGCGTCAGATCCCGCAAATCAAGCCGAGGCCAAGTTGTGGATCGGTGGCCTCATGAGAAAGGCGGCGGCACCGACGAGGTGGTGAGCGCGGTACGGACGGTCCTCAGTACCAGTTGAGGCCGATCCCCAGCGCCACGCTCTGGTGGCGCTCGATGAAGGCGCTGCGAACCAGGAAGGCGCAGCGAACCTGCGCGTCCACGGTGAAGGCGCCATCCTGGACCAGCTCGAAGCCGCCGGCGGCGACGACTGCGACGACGAACGGGGTGATCGGCGGTAGCCAGTGGGCGTTGTAGATCGTGCCGACGCCCAGCCCGACCCTCAGCCAGATCCGTTGGTGCGGCCAGAACTGTACGGCGGGCGCGCCCACCAGCAGGCTGCCGGTCTCGCCACCGGCGTCGTAACCGCCCACGACAGCGAAGTCAGCCACCACAGCGATGCGCTCCCGCGCCATGCCGCCGATCGTGAAGTGACCGGCGAAGCTCAGGCACTCCTCGCAGGGGAACGTCTCCCCGAGGCCGGCGCCGAAGCCCACCAGGAAGCCGTCCTTTCTGGGAGTGGAGCGGGTGTCGTCGTCGGCCAAAGCCGGGCCGGCCGCCACGGCGAGAAAGGCGAGCAGGACCCCACCGAGGTGTGACACCTTCCGGAGCGCTTTCATGGGTCGATTCCTCCTCGAGGAGAGCATCTTCCTTCGATCCCGGCTAGACCGCCAGCCAGACCAGGGTGCCAGCCAGGGGAGACGCCACCCGACGTCTAGGCTCCGCATCCGAGCACCTTGTAGAGGGTGACCCGATTGGCCCGCCCGGCCAGACGCACCGCCACCAACCCCTGCTGAGCGACCTCGGTGTCTTCGTAGCGCGCCTCCGGGATGATCCCGATCGGGAAGCCGGACGCCTCCAGGAAGCGCGGCGCCTGGTCGCGTGGCTGGTGGATCGGCAGCGGGTGCCCCGCCAGGACGAAACGCCAGGTCCTCCGCTCCGTGTCCAGCACACCGTAGAGCATGGTGAAGTGCTGGCCGGTGCGAACGTCGAAGGGGAACTGCGGCGAGAGGCTCTCGGCCACACGCCGGTGAAGCGACCGGGGATCCATCCGGCGGACGACTGGCATGCGTGGACCGGCATCCGCAGTCGCGTCGAGGAAGCGGGTGTCGAACGGCGCCGGGGGCGTGTAGGGAGTGTGGGGATTGTACGACCCGCCGCCCTCGCTCAGCCTGCGGGATGTCGAGGTACTGGATCGGGAATGAGAATCCGAAGGTCGGCATTCCGACGCGCGTTTCTCCGCAGTCCGCACACCGAAACGACAACGCCATCACGCTCCCCCCTTCAGGTCCGCAGAACACCGGCGATAAGCTGCGAGGCGGTGGCCGCGCCTCCCCGCCGTCGCGGCCACGCAGCGGCACCTTCTCGCATTCGTCCGGGTGCCGCTGCGAGCCTCGTCAGCTTCATCGCCTTGTTCGGCGGCACCCTAGCATGGACTCAACAAGGCTATTGCTCTGCGGGTGGCGCAACTGACGCGGCGCTGTGATGCAACACCACCGAGTGAGAGGAGGTGGGTGGCACTTCCGCCCGAACGGCATGTCCCGCGAAACCCTCCTTCTCGAAGGCTAGTTCGTAGACCACGCTGAAGGCATCCGGATTGGGGTGTGCTAGCGTTCCGAGGGTCGACATGAAGAAGCGGAACGTGAAATGCCCACCATCGTCTGTTGTAGCCCTAAGAGGGCTGGCTTCGGTATCGCCGCCACTGCGGCGACGCACCTCCAAGGTGACACGGCAGCCGGCTACGGGTTTGCCTGCTTCATCCAGTACCGTGCCGCCGACCGTGTGGCCCATGGTGATGTTCATGAACCCGTCGCGGCCACTGCCGCCATGTGCACAGCCGATCGCCATGACGAGAGCCGCGAAGAGCGACCCAGCCACTCCCGAATACGGGTTCCCTTGGAGGCGTTGGCCCATCCTCTACCTCGGTGTCCGCCGAACACCGCGGATAAGCTGCGAAGCGGTGCCCGCGTCCATTCTGCCCGCGCGGGCATGAGGCGGCGCCTCCATACGAGCCACGGTGCCGCCGAAAGCTTCGTCAGCTTCATCCGCTTGTTAGGCGGCGCCACTACCGCGCACCTCGGCGTGTCGCTGTGTGCACTGCTGATGTCGTGATGGCCAATCCGTCGGCCAGTGTCGTCTCGGACCGATGCTCCGCCGTGGCAAGGTGAAGCGAGTTCGACAGGATTTGGCTGTCAGCCGCAAACGACACGCCCAGCATGATGCCGTCGCGCTCGCCGCCGGCCCGCCATATGTTGCCCTCCACTTGCTGCACGCCAAGGGCATGGAACTCCCGGCCGAAGCGGCTTGCTCGAGCGTGGAACGTGAACACGAGCACCTTCTGCGGAGACTCAACCGGAACGTCGTTGGCAGACATGCTGCACGCAGGAAGCGAAATCGAATAGATCGTTCGGCCCTGGAAGCGCACCTCGAGATCCACGACCCGATCCTGTGGACATGGCGCAAACCACTGCCAGACCCTTTGCACGCCCGACGGCGCTGGCGCGTGCGGAGGGGCCAATGCCACCCCTCTTCCCACGAGCACGACCAACGCCAGCATGCTCACGGTCATCTCGCTCGCCTCGCCCATGAACGCGTCCGCCTAACACGTGATTGAACAGGTCTGTTCAACTCGGTTATCCGACGATATGCAGGTCTGTTCAACATCCCTCGTGCGCCAGAGTCTAGCTGAAGCGAAGTCCAAGCGGATACGGTAGTTGCCCGCCGGGAGATGCTGTGCGGGCAGGGGCGTTACCCGGTGTTGAACAGACCGGTTCAACTTGGCAGGGGCCACTCACAGCCGATCAGCGGGGCTTCGGACGCCACGTCCACCACGGTTGAGGACGTGCGTGTAGATCATGGTCGTGCTGACGTCGCTGTGGCCGAGAAGCTCCTGAATCGTGCGCACGTCGTACCCCTCCTCCAGGAGGTGGGTAGCGAAGGAGTGCCGCAGAGTGTGGGGCGTCGCCGGCTTGGCGATGCCGGTTCGGCGGACAGCGTCCCCCATGGCTTTCTGGATGACGGTTTCATGGAGGTGGTGGCGGTGCTGAGTGCCCGTGTGGGGGTCGAGGTAGAAGCTGGAAGCGGGAAAGACGTACTGCCACTTCCATTCGCGTGCCGCCCGCGGGTACTCGAGCCCGAGCGCCTCCGGGAGGGGGGCCTCGCCTCGCCCGTGCTCGAGGTCGTCTTGATGAGTCAGTCGGACGCGTGCGAGGTGATCGCGGAGCTCGCGGCGAAGCGAGTGTGGCAGTGGTGCGACCCGGTCCTTGGCGCCCTTTCCGCGGCGGACTGTCACCTCGTTGCGATCGAAGTCGATGTCCTTGACCCGGAGGGAGAGGCACTCCAGAAGACGCAGGCGGCGAGGCAGCATGACGGCAAAGCTACCTCCCTCAGCGGACACCTCGGGTCCGCTCTCCCGCCACGGCTCAGGCGACCACGCGCAGGTCGACCTTGTGCCCCGCCCGGGCCGCAAGGGTGATCAGCATCTCGAGGTTGAACTTCTCCCACTTGCCGCGTACGAGGTCCGAGACCCGCGACTGGCCGATCCCCAGGCGCTGGGCGACTGCTGCCTGAGTGAGCTTGCTGTCGCGGATGAACTCCCGGAGATCCCCCATGAGGTCCGCTCGCATCTTGAGGACTGCCGCTTCTTCGGGAGGAAAGCCGAGTTGGAGGAAGAGATTCTCGCGGGCCTTCACCGTCTTCTTCATCGCAGCAACCTGTAGCGCTCCCGCGCCAAAGCCAGATCCTCCCGCCGCGTCTTGCGGCTCTTCTTCTCGAAGCAGTGCAGCACTAGACGGCGTCGGCGAAGCGCGCGACGAAAACGACCCGATGCTCGCCGAGAACGTGGATGCGGATCTCCTTGACGCCCACTCCCACGGTTGAGAGCGGCTTCCAATCGGTCGGCTCGAGACCCCGCTGCACGGCGTCGAGCTGAAAGCCCGCCTCGCGTCGCGCTTCGGCTGGGAAGCGCCGAAGGTCCGCGAGGCTGGCACCCACGAAGTGCAGATCCTTCACCGAAGGCCATTATCTAAGAACTGCGATAGATCGGCAGGGGCCGACGTCACTCGGGGGGCCGCCTGCGGCGCCGGGCGCCGAGCGGGATGCCGAGGTGATCGTTGACGGCAATGGCGATTTCCTGGTGGCTCCCGAGATAGCGCTCGGTCGTCTGGAGCGAGGCGTGGCCGAGGAGCATCTGGATCTGGTCGAGCCCGCCGCCGGCCGCCCGGCAGAGCCGCGCGCAAGTTCGCCGGAGGTCGTGCGGCGCGAGCGCTCGATCCCTGCGAGGAGGGAGTGCCGGCGGACGATCGTCAGCACCGCCGCCCCCGTCATTTCCCCTCGGACGCGGTCGCCCTTGCCGATCGCGCGGAAGATCGAGACCCGAGGAGATACGTGCGGCGCTTCGTCCAGGAAAGGATCGCGTCCCTCACCCATCTCGGCACCGGAACCGTTCGCACGCGCCCGCCCTTTCCAGGCGATGTCCGCGAAGA
This sequence comes from uncultured Acidobacteriota bacterium, assembly GCA_963732935.1. GTDB lineage: Bacteria > Acidobacteriota > Vicinamibacteria > Fen-336 > Fen-336 > DATBSL01. Next base: position 615,436 of record CAVTBK010000002.1, read on the forward strand.
CGGCTCTCCCCTCTCGCTCCTGCAGGTCCTCGACCCGCAGCGCCACGAGCTCGCTTCGGCGGAGGGCGCAGCCAAGCAGGACCGCGAGGATCGCGCGGTCGCGCTTGCCGCGGAGACTCCCTGTGTAGGGGCTCGCCAGGAGCCGCCCAGCCTCCTCGGCGCCCACCCAGTTGCCGAGGCGGACGCCGTGGCGGCGAACGCCCTTGACCCTCGCGATCGCCACGGCGCGCGCCGGGTCCGGAGGCCGTTGTCGGAGGCCTCGAGGGCGAGCTTCCTGATCGGCGCCAGGCGGAGGTTGATGGTGGAGGGCGAGAAGGTAACGGCACTCGAGGTGGGCCCGGTACTCCTGAACGGACGCCCGCGTGAAGGGGCGCGGCGGGAGCCAGGCCAGGAACTCCCGAAGACCCCTCCCGTACGCCCTGCGGGACTCGGGGCTCGTCACGGAGTCGAGGACGAGGGCGATGAGCCGCTCCCCCTCCGGGACCCCTTCCCGGGGCACCAGGCTCGCCTCCTGGGGGCCGTTTTCGGGCTCTTCCGGCATCGCCTCCATTTTACTTTCGGGAAGGAGCATTACCCGGAGCGGAGCAGCCCGCTCGATCAGCGGGTCCAGCGCTTGTCGGGGTTTACGCTTCTTCCCAGGCCGAGCAGAGGTCGCTGCACTGGTGCGACTCTGTGGCGACCCGGTCGGCAGCGTTTCGCGCCTCGGCGGGAGTCGGGAAGGTGCCGACGATGCTCGTCGCGTTGCCGTCGATCCGGACGGCCTCGTATTGCTCCTCGTCCTCCTCCTGCGAAACCAGGAACTCCATCACGGTGGTCGCCGCCCCCAACCACCCCGGCTCGGCATGGGTTCGTCGCCACATCCTCGGTGCTCCCCCTCTCGCGACGGTCGCCCTTGGGCGCGTGCCGCCGGCGCCTAGATCCTAATCCTTTCGATCTCGTCGAGCGTCACCTCGTCCTCGGTTCGGTCGTAGAGCTTCTCGGCCTTGCCCGGCGGGCACCGCTTCACGAACTTCCTCTCCGGCGAGTCGCGGTACGACTGGCTTGGTCTTCGGGGGTTCTACGCGTCCTCCTCCGAGTGGGGCGACAAGGCCGTCTGGTGCCGCGAGCTGCAGAACCTCGACACGCAGGTGAGTCGAACCCACCTGACCGGACGTAGTGGCGTATCCGTTCGCTGCATCAAGGACGCTCGGTAGACCGGGCGCGTGTCGCACTGGGGCGACACCGCGAAGAAGACCGCGGCTAAACGAGCAGTATCTGAAACCCCATGCACGAGAGCCCCAAGCAGTCCTGGTTCGACACGACCGGACGAGCGGGAGAGATCCCGAGCTCAAAGGGGCCGGAGTCCTCCGGTCTCGCCGAGTGGCTGAGTCTCAGCGTCAGACGCTGCCGGACGGTTTTTCCGGCTGAGAACCAGCCCGGTGCCCCTCGGGCCTGAGAGTCGCCACGGCCTTCGAGAGGGCTCTGGCGTCCGTCGTCTTACCAGTGCGCTTCGAGAGTCAAGCCGATAGCCTGGGGCCCAAGCATCGGCTGGATCGGGACCTTCCCATAGCGCCGCGTGAAGACGAGGTTGGCCGCGATCCCGATCGCCCCGCCAGCCAGGACGTCGGTGGTGTAGTGCTGCTTCGCGTGGACGCGGCTCCAGGCCACGTAGGTCGCGAGCGCGTACGCGGGCGCTCCGTAAGCCCAGCCGTACCGCATCTGCAGGAAGGCACCGCCGGCGAAGGCGCTCGCCGAATGGCCGGTGGGGAACGAGTAGTGGCCCCCGTTCGGACGCGTGCGGTTGACGGTCGGCTTCAGGATGTTGACGAGCGCCATCGTGGAGCCGTACGCCTCGGCGAGCTGCAAGCACGCCCTTCCCGTCCTTCTTGGCGCCGGCCAGTGCGACGCCGGCGAGCTCGAGACCGTCAACCCCGATTCCAGGGCGAGGCCCTCGGCTGGCTCGCGACGCCACACAGCGCTGGCGGCGGGAGTCGCGGTTGGCGGCAAAGTACGATCCCATCGGGCTCGTCTCGCCTTACTGTGGATGCGCGAGCGGCTTCCCGTCCGGACCGACCTGGACTTCGGACTTCTTGCTCCCGTTGCGAACGGCGGCCTCGTAAGCGACGAGCTTGCCCCTTTGGTCAGGGACTCGACCTTCGCGATGTGCCCGGATCCCGCAGCCTTTCCGAGGCCCTCGCGAACCGCCGGCGAGAGCGCGCTCAGCGGCACCTCCTCCTCGACCTCGACGATGCGGCCCTGCTCGTCCATCAAGACGTCGCGACTGTGCCCTTCGACTATCAGCGCCGCCTCGTACATCGTCTCCCATCCTCGACCTCGCGGGAGAAGCCGCGGATCGCCGCGCCCTTGGTCTGCTCGGAGACCGTCTTCTCCACCGCAGGCGGCAGGTCCTTGCGCTCGATACTCTTCTCGGCGCGATAGCTACTGCGATTGGGACCACCGCGAAAGCCAGTACCAACAGGGGTGCGCTTGGTCTCATGTCACCCTCCTCGCTCCACGGACGTGACGCGCGGGAGCTCGGTGACCACGCTACCGCGCCAGGCTTAACGCCGGCTGAACGAGCTGGCCCCTCAGGCGACCCCGGTCGCCGGGGCCCAGGCGGGCAGGTCGAGGGCGAAGGCGGCGTCCTCGTCCGGCCCGGAGACGCAAGAGACGTCGCCGCCATGGAGCCGGGCGATGTGCCTGGCGAGGGGCAAGCCGAGGCCGTGCCCCTTCGGTGCCGGGCGGGCCTCGGGGCCGCGGTAGAAACGTTCGAAGACCCGTTCCTTGTCGTGGACGGCGACGCGCGCGCCAGGACTGGTCACGACGAGCCGCACCCGGCCCCCGCTGTCGGCGAGCGAGACGGTGACGGCCTGGCTCTCCGTCGAGAACTTGGCCGCGTTCTCGAGCAGGTTCTCCACGGCGATCCCGAGCAGGGCCTCGTCTCCGCGAACGAGCGCCTCCTCCGGAAGCCGTGCGAGATCGCTCCCGCCTGCGGGGAGAGTGCGCTCCGCGAGCGAGCGCACCACGTCCGCCAGGTTCACGACCTCGGGATGGGGAATGCCGGCGGAGACGTCGCGCGCCAGTACGAGGAGCGAATCGACGAGGCGCGCCATGCGATCGATCTCCGCGATCTGGGCCGCAAGGGCGATGCGCCCCTCGGGCGCGGCCGCGGCCAGCGCGCGCTCCGCGTGCAGCCGGATTCGCGTGAGGGGCGTCCGCAGCTCGTGCGAAGCGTTGGCGGCGAACTCGGACTCCCGCGCCAGGGCCTGGCTGAGGCTCTTCCAGAGGGAGCGAAACGCCGCGTCCAGTTCCTCGACCTCGACCGATGCCCCTTGGATGGCCGTGTCCGGCGGCTGGCCGAACGGCCGTATGTCCAGTATCCGACGCTTGAACTCCACGAGGGCGCTCGTGGCGCGACCTCCCGCGAACCGGCCGATCACGACGGCCACCCCCAGACAGGCGGGCAAGGCCAGGACGAGGGACCATGCGAAGACGCGCAAGGCCTCGCGATCCCGAGCACGCGCTCCCACCAGCACGCTCAGCGAGCCAGCCACGGGCCGCTCCTCGACGAGCCAGCCCGCGGGGGCTGGCTCGCGGAGGTGGCCGAGGGGCGTCCCGGTCGTGTTCGTCGCGAGCAACCGCTCGCCGACCCACACCTCGATCCGATAGCCCGTGAGGTCGCTCTCCCGGACGGCTTCGGGCGCGGCGGCCTCGAGCGTCGAGCGCTCGTCGGCGGCTTCTCGGTGGACGGCCTGGCCCAGGGCCTCGGCCGCCTGGCGCAGGTCCCGGCGCTCCTCGGCGCGCCAGAGCCAGAGGCTGATGAGGGCCGCAACGGTGGCGAGGGTGATGGCCGTGACCAGCGAGGAGAGCAGGGCCGCCCGCGACACCCGCGAGACGATCGAGCTCGCGGTCACCGTTCGGTGTCCTCCGCCCCGGCCGCCAGCGCGTATCCGTACCCGCGGAGCGTGCGGATCAGGCTTCCGCCTTCCCCCGGCTCCAGCTTGCGTCGTAGCCGCGCGATGATCACCTCGAGGCTGGCGGCTGCCTGGGGTGTCGCGTCTCCCCAGACCTCCTCGAGCAGGTCGTCGCGCGACACCGCGTGGCCTCGGGCCGAGCAGAGCCGCTCCAGGACGTCCAGCTCGCGCCGGGTCAACGGCACTTCGACCGCTCCCACACGCGCCTCGCGCCGAGCGAAGTCCACGCGCAAGGCTCCGCGTTCGAAGATGCGGTCCCGTGGCCCCTGGCTTCCGCGACGCAGGAGCGCGCGGACCCGCGCGCGCAGCTCCGAGATGGCGAAGGGCTTGACGAGGTAGTCGTCGGCGCCCGCATCGAGCCCCTCGACGCGCGAGCCGACGTCGGCACGCGCGGTCAGCACCAGGATGGGAAGAACGAACCCAGTCCGGCGCCATTGCCGGCAGAGGTCGATCCCGTTTCCGTCCGGGAGGAAGACGTCCAGGATCACGGCGGCCACGTCCGCTGTGCCGAGAGCCTGGCTCGCGGCGGCGGCGCGCTCGACCGCCACCACGCGCAGGCCCTCGGCCGTCAAGGCTCCAGCCACCACTTCGCGCGTCTCGGAGTCGTCTTCGACGATGAGGACCGTGCTGGGCGCAGTGGGCCTCACGCCCCCGGTCTCGAGATCACGCTGCGGGCGAGGGCGGGCAGCAGGAAGAGCGTCGCCGCCGTCGAGAAGATCAGCCCACCGATGACAGCCACCGCGAGCGGTCGCTGCAGCTCGGAACCAGCTCCCAGGGAAAACGCCAGGGGCAGCAGGCCGAAGATGGTGCAGAGAGTCGTCATCACGATGGGCCGAAGGCGCCGCCGGCCGGCGCGAAGGAGCGCCAGGCGGAGCCCTTCGCCCGCCTCGATCCGGCCGAGGGCGTTCTCGACAAGGAGGATCCCGTTCTTCACCACGAGCCCGATCAGGAGCACGAGGCCCATCAGGGAGGACACATTGAGCGGCACTCCGGTCACTCCCAGGAACAGCACGCCGCCAGCCAGCGCCGAGGGCACTGTCAGCAGCACCAGGAGCGCGGCGCGCGCCGAGCGGAACTGGGCCACGAGCACAGCGAACACGACCAGCACACCGAGGCCCAGGATCAGCATCAGGTCACGGAAGGCCCGTGCCTGGCTCTCGGCGCGCCCGCCGATCTCGAGCCGGTAGCCTGCGGGCAGAGTGAGCCCGCGGAGCCGCGCCTCAACCGCCCGGGTCGCCGCGCCCAAGTCGCCCCCCTCGACGTCCGAGGAGGCCATCGCCGCGGGCGACAGGTTCTCGCGATAGAGGGTGCTCGCCCCCCGCGCCAGGACGGGCCGCGCCAGGCGGGATATGGGCACGGCCGACGACCCGACAGCGATCGGGAGCGACCCCAAAGCCTGGGGGTCGAAGCGCACGTCGTCGGGGAAGCGGACCCGGACCGGCACCAGCCGGTCGAGCCTCGGGATGGAGCCGACGATCTCCCCGCGCAGGGCCGTCGCGAGATCGTCCGAGACCTCGGCCGGCGTGAGCCCCGCCCGCGCGGCAGTGTCGGGATCCACGTCGTAGCGCAGCACCGGTGCTTGATCCTCCACGCCACGGTAGTAGTCCACGAGATGGGGCGTGCCGTCCAGTCGCCGGCCGACCTCGTCGGCGAGGCGGGACAGCACAGTCTGGTCCTCCCCCAGGATGCGGATCTCCAGCGGGCGCGGGTTCCCCGAGAGGTCGTTGAGCACGTCCTCCAGGATCTGCACGAACTCGATCCGCACGCCCGGCATCTGCGACTCGAGCCGCTCACGAATCCGCGACATCACCTCCTCGGCGCCGGGGCGCTGGCCGCGCGGCACCAGCCGGACGGCGATGTCGCCTCGGTTGAGCTGGGTCGCCGTGACCGGCCCCAGCTCGGCGCCGGTGCGGCGCGTCCAGGTGGCCACGGCGGCGTCGTGGCGCAGGACGTCCTCGATCCGCAGGGCGGCGGCGTCCGTGGCCTCGAGGGAAGCTCCGGCGGGCAGGAAGTAGTCGAGCACGAACGCACCCTCGTCCATCACCGGCAGGAAACCGGATGGGATGCGCCTCGCCACGACCCCTCCGGCGAGCACCGCCACCGCGAGCGCGCCCCACGCGAGGCCCGGCCGCCGCAGGAAGCCCCGCAAGGCCAGCCCATAGCGCTTCTCGAGTCCCGACACCGAGCGCGCCCGCTCCCCCCCGCGTCGGCGGAGGAAGCGGGCCGCGAGCAGAGGGAGGAGAAAGAGGGCGAAGAAGAGGGAGACGAGCACGGCGGACCCCAGTGTGATGGCCAGCGTCGCGAAGAACTTCCCGGCGAGCCCTGACAAGAAGCCGAGGGGCAGCAGGACCACGACCGTCGTCACGGTCGTGCCGATGACGGGTGCCATCATCTCGCGCAGGCCTTCGCCCACGGCGACATCGCGCTCGTGACCCTCCTCCAGGTGACGCATGATGGCCTCGACGACGACGATCGCGTCGTCGATGACGAGCCCGATCGCCACGGCCATGCCGCCCAGCGACATCAGGTTGAGCGTCTGGCCGGCGAGGTCCACGGCAAGGAAGGTGACGAGGAGCGTGAAGGGCACGGAGAGCGCCGCAACGAACCCGGCGCGGGCGTCGCGGAGGAAGAGGGCGAGAACGCCCACAGTCAGCAGGATCCCCAGCACGATGGCGTCGCGGATGCCCAGGATCGCTTCGTCGATCAGCAGGCCCTGGTTGTAGACCTCGACGAGCCGGATGTGCTCCGGCAGCGCGAGGCCGGCCCCGACCTCGCTGATGCCGCGAACGACGTCCGGCGCCGCGGCTCCCGGCATGCGTGACACGCTGACCTGCACCGCGTCGCCGTCGGGCCCGTGGACCGCCAGCGCGCGGTCGGGGGCCCCTTGGAACACCTGTGCCACGTCCTGGAGCGCCAGGGAGCCGTTGGAACCGGAGCCGAAGCCGGAGCGGCGGAGCTGCTCCTCGCCGGCGGACGCCGAGGCAGTGACGGTGATCGTCTGTCCTTCGTGGTCGAAACGGCCGACCGCGCTTCTCACCAGGTCGCCCGCGACGCGCTGGGCCGCCTGCGCCGGCCGGACGTGCTGCGCGGCCAGGCGAGCCGGGTCCAGGACGACCTCGATCTCGCGCGGGTCGCCGCCCACGACCTCGACGCGGCCCACGCCCGGCACGCGCGAGAACGCAGGGCGCACGATGAACTCCGCGGCCTCCCGTCGCGCGAGAGACGTCCCTCCGACGAGGTTGTACGAGAGGATGGGAAAGTCGGCCGGTGTGATCTTCTGGGTCTCGATCTCCGTGTCCGCCGGCAGCGCTCCGCGCGCCCGGCTCACGGCGGCGTCGGCGAGCTGCAGACCGCGCCACATGTCGGAGCCCTCCGCGAACTGGAGGGCGATCTCGGCCGATCCCCGGATGATGCGCGTCCGGATGCGGCGCACGCCGAGCACGGTCGCAAGCTGCTCCTCGAGGGGACGCACGACGGCCGCTTGCATCTGCTCCGGCGGGAGGTCGCTCGATCGCGCCACCACGACGATCCGGGGGAACTCCACCTCGGGGTAGATCCCCGAGCCGAGCCGCCGGGCCGAGACGAAGCCCGCGAGCATCAGCACTGCGCTCAGCGTGAAGACGAGCGCGCGCTGGCGGACCAAGAGGCCGTAGAGGCCGCCACGGTCCGTACTCACCGCTTGGCGTCCACCGGCATGCCGTCGACGATCCCGACCACGTCCTCGACGACGACCTCGTCCCCCGCCCCGAGGCCGGAGGAGATCTCGACGCGCCCGCCCTCGGTGATTCCCGTCGAGACGGTCCTCACCGAAGCCTTGCCGCCCGCCGCGACCACTACCTCGGCATGACCCTCAGGCCCGTGCCGCACGGCCGACTCCGGCACAGTGAGCGCGCCCTTTCTCTCCCTCACGACGATGCGCACGTCGACAGGCGTCCCCAGGACCAGCGCCGCTGCCGCGTCGCTCACGGCCAGGCGCACCTCGCCCGCTCCCGAAGCAGGGTCGACCGATCGGGCCACCCGTGTGACGCGTGCCGCGCGCGCGGCCGTCGTCGCGTCGCGCACCGAGACCTCGGCGGGCGCGCCCGGACGGATCTCCTGCAGGCTCTCGGCGACGGCGTCCGCGGCGATCTCGACGGGCCACTGCGCGGCGAGCTCCACGACACCCGTGGCGGGCGAGCCGTCCACCGGCTCGCCCGCCCGACGCACGACCTTGACGACGACACCGTCGAAGGGGGCTCGAAGCTCGGCCCAGCCCCGGCGTCGCTGGGCCGTGGCGAGAGCCGCACGCGCCTCGGCCAGTCCGGACTCGGCAGCCGTCGCGGCGGCCTCGTCGGCCTCGGCCTCCTGACGCGAGGCCACGCCCTTGTCGAGCAGGTTGCGCGTGCGTACGGCGGCCTTGGCGCGGAACTCGGCTTCCGCCGCCGCCCGCTTCTCCGCCGCCTCGGCGGCCCGAAGCGCGTCATCGAGCGGCGCGGGATCGACCCGCGCGACCACCTCCCCCTTGCGCACCACTTCGCCCTGGCGGACCGCGACGTCCAGGAGCACCCCCGCGACCTGCGGCGCCAGGGTCGCGTCGCGGTCCGGCGGAGGCACGACCCGGCCGAAAAGCCTCACCCACTCCCGCACCGTCTCCGTGCGGGCCGGAGCCACCCGCACCGGAATCGGCGCGGATGTCGCCTCGCCCTTGGTTCCGGAGGCGCAGCCTGTGCCGGCAAGGAGGCCGGCGACGACGAGCATCCACTTGTCCATCTTCACGGAGCTTCCTCGCCTTCGATCTCGAGCAGGTCCGCGTAGGCCGCCCCCCACGCCTCGAGGGCATCGGCGCGCAGCAACGTCGCCTCGGCAAGGGCCCGCTCGGCGTCGAGCACGCGGAAGATGTCGACCCGACCCTCGCGGTACGCTAGGCTGGTCAGCTCCGCTGCTTCCCGCGCCGCAGGCAGCGCCTCGCCGTCGACGGCTTCGAACCGAAGCCGCGCCGCCCGCGCCGCGTGCCAGGCGGACTCGCCCGCCTCCATGGCGAGCCTGCGCTCGCGCTCCACGGCCGCCTCCTCTCCCTCCCGGTCCGCCCGTGCCACGGCCACGGCCGCACCTTTCCCGAAGGGCACGCTGACGTCGAGACCGACCCACTTGTCGGTGCCGGGCTGAGTGGGGTCGTTCCAGTTCGCACCTCCGGCCAGGGTGAGGTTCGGCCAGCGAAGGCGCCGCTCCAGCCCCAGCCGGGCCACGGCCTGATCCAGCCGCGCCTGCTCCACGCGGAGGGTAGGCGACGCTTGGGCGACCCGATCCAGGTAGCCATCCAATGCTGGCTCGGCGACCGGCCGCGCAGCGGGCCCGGCGGTCGAGACGGAGGCGCCCGGGCCGAGCCCCATCAGCAGGCCCAGGCGTGCCGCGGCTGCCGCGCTCTGCTCCTGCGCCGCTCCCGACTCCGAGCGGGCGAGTGCCGCGTCGGCGGAGGCGCGGACGTGATCGAGTCTCGAGACCCGTCCCTCTTCGAGCATCGACTGGACCGCGCTCAGGTTCCGCGCCGCCCTCTCGCTGCGATCGGCGACGGCTCGGGCGCGTTCCTCGGCGCTCGCCAGGGCGAACCAGGCCGCGCGCAGCTCGCGCCGCGCCTGCAGAAGCGTCTCCGCCCGCGACAGCGCGGCCACGACCACCCCGGACCGGGCGGCGCCCACGCGTGCGCCCCGCTCGAGCGGCAGCGGGAAAGCGCCCGACAGCGACGCGTGCGCCGACACTGAGTAGCTCGAGAAGGACACCGAGCCGTCCGCGAGCGCGCCCGCGACGCGAACGGCGGCATCGGCCGCGCGCTCTGCCGCGCGCGCCACGACCATCTCGGGCGCTCGCTCCGCCGCCGCCAGGGCCTGTTCGAGGCTGACGCGCACCTGCGCCGCGGGCACCGTTGCTTGTGCCGGGATCGCCGCAGGCAGAGCGCAGATCAGCAATGCGATCACCATCGCTCCTCCCTGCGTAACCCTAGGGCATAGGCCTTAACGAAAGCTGAACGGCTGGCCTTGACGCACAGGATACGCGGCGAGCCTCGTGGGATCATGAACGACGCTCGTTGGCAGGCTGACGACGGCGCCGCGCGCGACCGTGGGGGGCGCCGGGGCTTGCCTCTTGGAGGTCGATCATGCGTGCCCGAGACACAATGCTTGCCGCCTCTGTCGTGGTCCTCGTTCAACTAGGCCTTTCTTCCACCGGCGTCGCTCAGGACCAGCCCTCGAACGTCGTTCCCTCCAGCTCCGCCGTTGCGGCCATCCCGCTCCCGGGCGCGCCTCACGGGGGGCTCTTCCTCGATTACCTGGCCGTGGACCGAGCGCATCACCGGGTGTGGGTGCCCGCGGGTGCCACCGGAAGGGTCGACGTGATCGACACCGAGACCGGGCGGCTGCAGCCGATCGAGAAGTTCCCGACATCGGAGATCGAGCGTCGGGGCCGGAAGATGTCGATCGGCCCGAGCTCCGCGACGGTCGGCGATGGCTACGTCTACGTTGGCAACCGCGCCGACTCGACCGTATGCGCCGTGAATGCGGTGAGCCTCGCCCGGGAAGGCTGCGTCACCATTCCGTCGAGCCCGGACGGACTCGCCTATGTCGCGAGCGCACACGAGGTGTGGGTCACGACCCCGCGAACCAAGTCGCTCTATGTGCTCGACGTCTCGAAGCCCTCGGCGCCGCGCGTAGCCGGCAGTCTCGTTCTCGAAGGGGAGCCCGAAGGCTACGCCGTCGACGACGCCCACGGCGTCTTCTACACGAACCTCGAGGACAAGGACCGCACGCTGCGGATCGACGTGAAGACGCGGAAAGTCTCGTCGACGTGGCTGCCGGCTTGTGGCGAGGGCGGGCCAAGGGGGCTGGCGGTGGAGCCGGCCGACCAGATTCTCGTCGTCGCCTGCCCGGACCACGTCGAGACCATGGACGTGCGCCACGACGGCAAGATCCTCTCGAAGCTCGACACGGGCGAGGGCGTCGACAACATCGACTACCTGCCCGCGTCGCGGTCGCTCTATGTCGCCGCGGGCAGGGCGGGGACGCTGACCGTCGCTCACCTGGACGACAAGGGCGCCCTCTCCAAGACTGCCTCGAGCCCCACGTCGCGGGGCGCCCGGAACGCGGTGGCCGACGACAAGGGCGTCGCCTACGTCGCCGACGGGCCGGAGGGGAGGATTCTCGTGATTGCACCCGCGCACTGACCGAGCCGTACCGGTCACCGTGAGCCTGCCGCCAGGGCTCCGCACCGCAATAGCTCACCGCCACAGATCTCGGCACGCGACTGCTCCCTCGGCGGCAGTCGCGCGCTGCCTCGCCCTCACTCCGACGACCGACTGTCCTCGACACGAAGCAAACAACGGTGGCCTCCCCTTGAGTGGCTTCCGTGCGTTTCCAGCCGGTCGGCCGCCTTCAGACGATCAAAGCGCAGCTCACGACCGCAGGACGACGTCAGCACAGCCAGGCTCAGCGCTGCGACGTGTGCGTGTCCATCCCCGTTCACCGGCCGGCCAACGCGACGCCCTGCCTCAGGTCCGCCCAACACCGGGGATAAGCTGCGAAGCTCCGAAGTTCACCAGGCTTCGTCAGCTTCATCCCCTTGTTCGGCGGCCTCGCAGTCCGGCCGTGACCTTCCTTTAGGGCCATCGTCTATTTCTTGCTCACGACCTCTGCAATGCACATGTACTCCAGCCCGTGTGTGTCGGACAGAACTCTCAATCCCTCTTGGCGCACATACTCACGGGCGCTGTTGTTGGGGAAGCCAAAGACCACAGGCTCACCCCATCGCGCATACACGTGATGTGGATTGTTTACAGCAGGATTATCCGCGCCAAAGTAGTCGAAGGCGATTCGGCTACCCGACGCGGAATGGTCCCGCACGAAGTGCAGTGTGTCCTTCACCGCCGAGTCGGGCAGATAGTAGGTGACACCTTCCCACAGAAAGAAGGTCTTCTGTTGTTCAGAGTAACCTGCGTTGCGGAGTTGTTCTAGGAGATTGTCCTTCGTGAAGTCCATCGCTACAAATGACACGTTCGATGGTATCGCTTCCGAAATTTCGCCCAACCTGCGTTTCTTGTATGCCTGCGTTGGACCATAGTCCACTTCCATGACGCGGACATCGCCAAGCTGAGCGTGAAAGCGATATGCGCGGCTATCGAAACCAGCTCCGAGCACGACTACTTGTGTAGCGCCGTTCTGAAGGGCATCCAGCAATGCCGCATCAAACCGTTTCGTCCGGTAAGTCATCACCGCGACAGGAAGGTGTGGACCGAGTTGCTTCATGGCGCTGTCGAAATCAAGGTCTAACGCATCCATCGGAAGGTCGCGGAGCACAGCGCGTTCACGTGGCCCGAGAAGCCTGATGGCGAGATAGTCGGGATTGCGCCGCTGAGGATCAGGGTCTTTGGAGCCGATAGCTCGCGCGGCGGTTACGTAGATCGCTGTCTTAGAGGGAAGCCCGGTCTCTACCGCCCTCAATGTCCCCGCCAAGCACAGGGTGATGGTTGCGCACGCAGCGCTTTTCTTTGGCATCGGTCCTAAGCCCTCAAGGTCCGCAGAACACTGGCGATAAGCTGCGAGCCGGTACCCGCGGTTTCGAACCTTCGCGGGTACGAGGCGGCGCCTCCGCCCACGCCACTTGTGCAATCCAGGCCGGGTGCCGCCGAGAGGCTCGTCAGCTTCATCGCGTTGTTCGGTGGCCGGGCACGATCACTTGCTCAGTGGCCGAACGTGCCCAGAGAGCCAGGCGACGAGCTCCGCCCGCGACTGCTTGCCTGCCGCCAAGCGGAGCCACCCGCTTGTTCCCGTCCACGAACGGGTGATTGCTGACCAGCGAGTAGGCCAGTGCGGCAGCCTTCTCGACCAGCGACGGGTACAGGTCCTGAGCGCCGAACGCGCCGAGAGGCTGCGCGACAGCAGACTCCAGAAGCCCCAGATCGCGAAGACCCCACGGTCCGCCCGACTCTTGCATCAGCCGGTGATGAAGAGCCAGGACCTCAGCCAGGGTCAGATAGCGCATCTACGCCAAGCGCCGGTACAGCTCCGCGTTCTTGACGAGCACCCGCGCCGTAGCTGCTTCGAAGTCCGCCGCCTGCTTGCCGGCCAGGTCCGCCAAGGCCGCCCGAGCGAGTTGCTCAAGGCCAATGCCCAGTCGATCGGCGACCTTCCGAAGCTCGCTGGCTTCCTCGTCAGGCAGTTCGACGAGAAGGTTCATGCAGCGATTCTCGCTCTGCCCGTGGCGCTCCGCAACACCTCACCAGGTCCACCGAACACGCGATTGAACGGGTCCGCTCAAGTCGGTTATCCGACGATATGCCGACCCGCTCAACATGACCTCCGGTGAGAGTCTAGCCGAACGGAAGACGAATCCGAGGAGGAAGTTGCTGAGAAGGCGGAGCGGGTGCTGGCCCAGATTGAACAGGTCTGTTCATCGTGGCGACCGCGCGGTCAGAGGCGATCCGCTGGACTCCGGACGCCCCGCCCGCCGCGGTTGAGGACGTGGGTGTAGATCATGGTCGTGCTCACGTCGCTGTGGCCCAGGAGCTCTTGGATCGTCCTGACGTCGTACCCTTCTTCGAGGACGTGGGTTGCGAACGAGTGGCGAAGCGTGTGCGGTGTTGCCGGCTTGCGGATGCCCGTGCGGCGCACCGCCTCCCCCATGGCCTTTTGGATGACGGTCTCGTGGAGGTGGTGACGGCGTTGCACGCCTGTCCGTGGATCGGGATAGAAACTGGAGGCCGGGAAGACGTACTGCCACTTCCACTCGCGGCCAGCGCGGGGGTACTTGAGGGCAAGTGCCTCCGGAAGCAGGGCCTCGCCTCGCCCGTGCTCGAGGTCGTCCTGGTGAATCCGGCGCACCTCCTCGACGTGCGCTTGAAGCCCCTTGCGAATCGACTGCGGCAGCGGCGCCACGCGGTCCTTCGCGCCTTTCCCTCGGCGCACCGTTACCTCGTTGCGCTCGAAGTCGATGTCCTTCACCCGCAGCGAGAGACCTTCGAGGAGACGGATGCCCGTACCGTAGAGCGGCCAGCAGACGAGCCGGGGTACGCCGTCCACGGCTTCGAGAAGGGTCCTCACCTCGGTCTGGGTGAGCACCACCGGAAGACGCTTCGGGGCTTTCGCGCGCTCGATCCCTTCGATGGGCCCGATATCCTTCTCGAGGACGCGGAAAAGCAGGAGGAGGGCGCAGAGCGCCTGGTTCCGGGTCGCCGCGCTGACCCTCTCGTCGATAGCCAAGTGGGAGAGGAAGCAGCGGATCTCGTCCGGGCCGATGTCGTCGACGCTTCGCCGGGCGTAGAAGGTGAGGAAGCGCCGAGCCCAGTAGAGGTAGGCCTTCTCCGTCCGGACGCTGTAGTGGGCTGTCCGGATCCCTCTTCGAAGGCACTCGAGAGCGGCATGTGGCGCTTCCCCGGCTGGTCGCTGTGGACGAGCTGCTGGCGTTGGGAAGGGGATCGCGAGGCCGGGGGGAGGCGTGAGGGCCTCGAGCGGCGTGGCGGATCGGAGGGGAAACCGGCGCAGGACTTGGGGGCGGGGCAGCATGGCGGAAACTACCTCCCGGGTCGGGCGCCGCAGGTCCGTTTCCCTCGAGCGTGCCGCGGGCCTTGCTCCGCGTGCGTGTGGCGCGGGAAGCAGCGCCCGAGAACCTTGCCGCTCGCCACCTCGAGGGCGGCGAAGAGGCTCGTCGTACCGTGTCGCTTGTAGTCGTGCGTCATGCGCGCCGGCAAGCCCGGTCTGAGAGGGAGGATCGGCTGCGTTCGGTTCAACGCCTGGATCTGCGACTTCTCGTCCACGCAGAGCACCAGGGTCTTCTCAGGCGGGTCGAGGTAGAGCCCGACGATGTCCGCGAGCTTCTGCTCGAACGCAGGATCCTTGCTGAACTTGAAGGTCGTAGTCCGATGCGGCTGCAGGTCATATTTGCGCCAGATCCGGTGGACGGTGGACGGGCTGAGACCAACCTCCCTCGCCAAGCGACGACAGCTCCAGTGAGTGGTCGCCTTCGGTGTCGTGAGCGTCTTGGCCACGACCGATTGCTCCTTCGCGTCACTGATGCGCCGCGGGCGGCCGGAGCGCTCCCGTGTCTTGAGTGCCGCCAGTCCCCCTTCCGAGTAGCGCTGCCGCCACTGGCAGACTGTGGCGGGCGTCACCTCCAACCGGCGTGCCGTGGCTCTCACAGCCTCACCTTGGCCGGCTGCGAGCACGATCCGCGCCCGCAGCGCCCACTGCTGCGGCATGGTGGGACATCTGAGCCACTGCTCCAGGGTCCGGCGGTGCGTTCGCGCGATCACGAACGGCGGTGCCGTAAAGGGCATACGGCATCATCTCACAAGTCTCGATCGTGTTCTATTGACTTTAGACACAGCACACTAGGCCTCTTCCCAGGCGGCGCAGAGGGCCCCGCATGTGTGCGCCTCTGGCGGCCACTCGGTCCACGGCTGCCATCGCCTCCCGACGATGCTCGTCTCGTTGCCGTCGATGCGGATGGGCTCGTACTGCTCCTCGTCCTCCTCTTGCGAGACCAGAAACTCCATGACCCGTGCGCGCGACGCTCGAGCGGAAGAGCGGCGAGTCACGCTCGCGGGCGATCCCGGCCGCCTCGACGTAGGCGTCGAGGTAGTCCCCCGCCCGGTGATGGACGGGCACCTGGTGGTACTTCCCGCCCTTCTCGTGCAGACGAAACCAGGATCTCTTCCCCTGGGTGTAGTAGTCCTTGACGTCCATCTTCACGACGGCACCCACGCGCGCGAAGGAGTAGGTCATCACCGCCAGGAACGCCCGATCACGGAGGCCGACGACCCCGGAGACGTCGATCGAGTCGAAGAGATCCCGTGTCTCCTCCTCCGAGAGGACCGGCGTCTTCCCCACCTCGACGACGTGCTTCGGTCCCCGGACGGAAGACGCCGGGTTATGCGGAAGGACACCGCCCGTCACGAGGTAATCGAAGAGCCGCCGGATCGCGGCGAGGTGCTGTTTCACCGAGGGGGCCGCGAGCTCCTTCTGCAGCTCCTCAATGTAAGCCGCGACGAGCACGGGCTCGATCTTTTCGAGCGGGAGGCCGTGCGTCTCGCACCAGGCCGTGAAGCGCGCGACGGCGAAGCCGTAGGCCCGGCGCGTCTTCTCATTCCGGATCTGCGCCGTGAAGAACTCGAGAAACCGCCGCGAGGCCCGCTCCCCCGCCCGCGTCACGAGCGCCGGGAGCGCCACGCCTCGCGGAAGGGTCACGTCCCCTGAGCCGATCCTCACGAGGCCTTCGCCCTCGGCCACCCTCGCCTCCCCCATCGTCCGGACGCCCCAAGACGTCCCGAAATGCCCTACCCCTGCTCCGTCAGCACCGAGCCCATCCTGGCCGACTCCCCTCCCCGGCCCGGTCCACCCCTCATTCGGGAAACGCCGCGAGCCCGGGGAATGGTCGTTTTGACCCCTTCGACCCCAGGTGCCCCACTCCCGAGGCGTCTACTGGTGACGGTTCCGCGCCCTGCTGCGTTTGCGGGTTCAAGGACTTGGTGCGGAGGCGGCGGTAGGTGATGGCGGCGGAGCCGAATACGTAGGCGGCGGCCTGCTAGACTCCTCATCCACCGAGGAGGGATGAATGGCTGGAGGCACGCTCGTGCTCATCACGAAACCCGCGCTGGGCACGGTCGAGGGCGGTGACGCCGAGTTCGGCGTGCAGATGCTGGACAAGTTCCTGCACGCGCTCGAAAGCGAGGCCGGCCGGCCGTCGGCGATCTGCTTCTACACGGAGGGCGTGCGCCTGGTCTGCAAGGGTTCCAAGGTGCTCCTCGGGCTCGAGCTCCTACACGGCCTCGGTGTCCGTCTCCTCGCATGCCAGAGCTGCCTGGAGCACTACGGACTCGTCGACGCGGTCGCCGTTGGCGAGGTCGGGAACATGAAGCAGATCGTGGGCCTCATGATGGCGGCCGACAGGGTGATCACCGTGTAGGTACGCGGCGGAGGCTGGCGGCGAAGCCAACGAAAAGCGTGGCACGACCCGTGCGCGCGCGGCTCAACCTTCGCAGAGATCCCCCGTCCCCACCACGCGGCAGAATTCCGCCGCCAGCGTCGCGACGTGAACCCGGTGGATCTCGCCGGCCGGAATGATCCCGCCGCCGAGCGCGTCGGGCAGCTCCATGCAGTCGCAGGCGTCCGCCACCATCACCATCTCCCAACCCATGTTGTCGCCGGTCCGGATGGTGGTCGACACGCACATGTCGGTCGCCCAGCCGAAGCAGACCACTCGCTTCGCCCCGAGCCGGCGCAGGCGCAGATCGAGGTCGGTGCCGATGAAGGCGGAACTGACCGACTTCACCACCAGCGCCTCGCCCGCCCGCGGCTCGAAGCCGGGACGCGGCGCGCTGCCGGGGTGATCGGGACGAAACAGGCTCTCCGCTTCGACCGAGTCGTGTCGCACATGGATGATCGGCAGCCCCTTCTCCCGCCACGACGCGAGGAGACGCAGCCCGTTCTCGTCGAGCGCGGGATTGCCTCGGCGCGGTCGGCCCGGCCAATCGATCGCTCGCTGCATGTCGATGGGAAGAAGCACGGCACCGGAAGAATCGAAGGGGAAGCTCGTCATCTCATCCTTTCGCTCACTAGCCTTCCGCCTCCCACAGGTGCCGGCGCGTCTCCTCGACGATGACGCCGTTGAGGGCGAGGAGGGCGATGAGGTTGGGGACGGCCATCAGGCCGTTGGCGACGTCGGCGAAGGACCAGACGGCCTTCAAGGTCAGGACCGAGCCTGCCAGGACCGCGGCCACCCAGAGCCAGCGGTAGGGAGCGATGGCGCCGGAGCCGAAGAGGTACTCGGCGGCCTTCTCGCCGTAGTAGGACCAGCCCAGGATGGTCGAGAACACGAACGTCAGGAGGCCCGCGACCAGGACGAACGGGCCCACGGGTCCGAGGTCGGCGAAGGCGGCGTGGGTCAGGGAGACGCCGGCCAGGCCCTGGTGCCAGGCGCCGGAGTTCACCACCACGATGCCGGTCATGGCGCAGACGACGACGGTGTCCCAGAAGGTGCCGGTCGCGGAGACGAGGGCCTGGCGCACCGGGTTGCTGGTCTGGGCGGCCGCGGCGACGATGGGGGCGCTGCCCAGGCCGGACTCGTTGGAGAAGAGGCCCCGGGCGATGCCGTAGCGGACCGCCTCGCGCGCGGTGGCGCCCAGGAAGCCGCCCAGGGCGGCCTGTCCCGTGAAGGCGCTCGTCACGATCAGCCGGATGGTGCCGGGGATGGCCCCCGCATGGTGGACGAGGAGCGCCAGGCAGCCGAGCACGTAGAGGACCGCCATCACGGGGACCAGCCATTGGCAGACCCGTGCGATCGAGCGCACGCCGCCCAGGATGACGACGGCGGTGAGCCCGGCCAGCAGCAGGCCCGTCCAGTAGGGCTCGATCCCGGTCGCGCTCTTCACCAGGTCGGCGATCGAGTTCGCCTGCACCATGCAGCCGATGCCGAAGGCGGCGACGGCGGTCAAGGCCGCGAAGACGATCCCCAGCCAGCGCGCGCCCAGGCCGCGTTCGAGCGCGTACATCGGGCCGCCCGCCATCTCGCCGCGCCCGGTGGTGATGCGGTATCGCACCGCCAGCACCGCCTCGGCGTACTTGGTGGCGATGCCGAAGACGCCGGTGAGCCACATCCACAGCACGGCGCCCGGCCCGCCGGCGGCGATCGCGGTCGCGACCCCCACGATGTTGCCGGTGCCGATGGTGGCGGCGAGGGCGGTGGTGAGAGCGCCGAACTGGCTGATGTCGCCCGCTCCTTCCCGCTTCCGGGAGAGCGAGAGCCGGATGGCCCGGGGCAGGTAGCGCTGCACGAAGCGCAGCCGGACGGTCAGGAACAGGTGGGTCCCGAAGAGCAGCACCAGCAGGGGCGGCCCCCAGACCCAGTCGCTGATCGTCGAGAGCAGGCGCTCCAGGGCGGCCATGCCGGTCCTCCTTGGTGGACCGGGAAGCGTAGCAGGAGCGAGCGGGAAGGGGGACCCGACCTCGCGCGGCGGCGCTCCGAAGCGGTGGTAGTCTCCTGGCGTGAGCACGTCGCCGGGCCCCGAGCCCCCGCTCCCTCCGACCCCCAGACGCCGACTGCCTCCGGCGGAATGGGAGAGCTGGGACGACGAGCGCCTGCTCGCCCTGCGCCTCTCCGACCTGGACCTGCGCATCGAGGACAGCCCGCTCGCGCCGCTGGTCGTCGGGCTCGACTCCGAGCTGGCGGCGCGGGGCCTCGTCTTCCGTCCCCACTTCTGGCTCTCCGACGAGTTCTTCACCCCGGACGGGATCCCGGGAGGGGCCATCCCCTTCTACCTGGCCCACCCGCGTCTCGTCCGGCTCGAGCGCGCGCAGATGCTGGAGGCCGAAGGCGAGACGCCGGACTGGTGCCTGCGCATCCTGCGCCACGAGTGCGGCCACGCGATCGAGAACGCCTACCAGATCCGGCGCCGGCGCAAGCGGCAGGAGCTGTTCGGTAAGACCTCGGAGCCCTATCCCGACTCCTACGCCCCCAAGCCCTACAGCCGCAGCTTCGTCATCCACCTGGAGTCCTGGTACGCGCAGAGCCACCCCGACGAGGACTTCGCCGAGACCTTTGCGGTCTGGCTGACACCCGGCTCGGACTGGCGCGCGCGCTACCAGGACTGGCCAGCGCTCAAGAAGCTCGAGTACGTGGACGCTCTCATGACGGAGCTGGCCGGGCGGGTGCCGCTGGTCACGCACCGCCACACCGTCGACCCGCTCTCGCGCCTGCGCAAGACCCTGCGCACGCACTACCGGAGAAAGCGCGAGCGCTATGCCTTCGACCGGGCGGGCGTCTACGACCGCGACCTGCGGCGGCTCTTCTCCGACGCCCCGGAGCATGCCCACGCGCCCACCGCGGTCAGCTTCCTGTCCCGGATCCGGCGGGATACGCGGCGGCTGGTTCGGAGCTGGACCAGCGTCCGCCAGTACAGCATCGACCAGGTCTTCGAGGAGATGCTCGAACGCTGCCGCGAGCGGGGGCTGCGCCTGGCGGTGTCCGAGGACCGGGCCCGGCTCGAGTTCACGGTCCTGCTCACCGTCCAGACCCTCAAGGCCCTCCACGAGGGCAGGCTGCGGCTGGCCCTGTGAGGAAGCTGCGGATACTCGCCCTGATGCACGAGGCGCTCGTCCCCCCGCAGGACGTGAGCGGCCTGGACCTCGGTGAGATGGAGTGGAAGACCGAGTTCGACGTGGTCGACCATCTGCGTCAGCTCGGACACGAGGTGTTGCCGTTGGGCGTCGCCGGGGAGCTCGCGCCGATCCGCGACGCGATCCGCGAGTTCCGGCCGGAGATCGCCTTCAACCTGCTGGAGGCCTTCGATGACGTGGTCACCTGGGACCAGAACGTGGTGGCTTACCTGGAGCTGATGAAGCTGCCCTACACCGGCTGCAACTCGCGCGGGCTGATGCTGGGGCGCGACAAGGCGATCGCCAAGAAGCTGCTCGCCTACCACCGGATCCGGGTGCCGGAGTTCGCCATCTTCCCGATCGGGCGCAGGGTCCGCCGGCCGCGCCGGCTGGCCTTCCCGCTGATCGTGAAGTCGCTCACCCTCGACGCCTCCATCGGCATCTCGCAGGCGTCGGTGGTGGACAGCGACGAGCGGCTGGCCGAGCGGGTCCACTTCGTCCACGAGAACCTCGGCACCGACGCCCTGGCCGAGCGCTACATCGAGGGGCGGGAGCTCTACGCGGGTGTCATGGGCAACCACCGCCTGCTCGCGCTGCCGGTCTGGGAGCTGGACCTGGCCGGCCTCCCCGACGGCTGCCCCCGGATCGCCACCGAGCGCCTGAAGTCCGTGAGCGCCTATCGCAAGCGGTATGGCATCGCCACCGCGGAGGCGAAGGAACTGCCGCCCGGGATGGTCGAGCGCGTCCAGAGCGTCTGCAAGCGCGTCTACCGGATCCTCAACCTGAGCGGGTACGCGCGCATCGACCTGCGCCTGGACGCGAAGGGGGACCTCTACGTGCTGGAGGCCAACCCGAACCCGGAGCTGGCCCACGGCGAGGACTTCGCGGACTCCGCCGAGAAGGCGGGCATCCCGTACGGTCCACTGCTGCAGCGGATCGTCAACCTGGGCCTTTCCTGGGGCCGGGCCTCGGCGATCGACGCCTGAGCCTCCGCAGTCTGCGCCGCCCGGGCGGTTTGCCTGACCTTCGATCTCTGCCATCATTCGGAGGTTCGAGTCACTCGCCATGAAAGACGACGGCCTCTGGTACAAGGACGCCATCTTCTACGAGCTGCACGTCAAGGCCTACAGCGACGCCGACGCCAACGGCATGGGCGACTTCGCCGGCCTGACGGCCCGGCTCGGCCATCTGAAGGACCTGGGCGTCACCTGCCTGTGGCTGCTGCCCATGTACCCCTCGCCCTTCCGCGACGACGGCTACGACATCTCCGACTACCGCGACATCCACCCGCTCTATGGCAACCTGGCCGACTTCCGCCGGTTCCTGGATGCCGCCCACGAGAACGGCCTGCGGGTCGTCACGGAGCTGGTGCTGAACCACACCTCGGACCAGCACGCGTGGTTCAAGGAGGCCCGCTCCGCCGCCGACAACCCGCGCCGGGACTACTACGTCTGGAGCGAGAGCGACGAGCGCTACTCCGGCGTCCGCATCATCTTCCGCGACACCGAGCTGTCCAACTGGGCCTGGGACCCGGTTTCCAAGGCCTACTACTGGCACCGCTTCTTCAGCCACCAGCCCGACCTGAACTTCGACAACCCGGAGGTGCGCGAGGAGGCCTGGAGGGTGATGCGCTTCTGGCTGGAGATGGGCGTCGACGGCTTCCGGGTTGACGCCGTGCCCTACCTGGTGGAGCGCGAGGGCACCTCCTGCGAGAACCTGCCGGAGACGCACGAGGTGCTGAAGGAGCTGCGCCAGAGGATGGACGCCGAGTTCCCGGGCCGGATGCTGCTGGCCGAGGCCAACATGTGGCCCGAGGACGTGCGGCCCTACTTCGGGGACGGCGACGAGTTCCACATGGCCTTCCACTTCCCGCTGATGCCGCGCATGTTCATGGCGCTGCGGCTGGAGGACCGCAAGCCGATCATCGAGATCGTGGAGCGCACGCCGGAGATCCCCGGAGGGTGCCAGTGGGCCCTCTTCCTGCGCAACCACGACGAGCTGACACTCGAGATGGTCACCGACGCCGAGCGGGACTACATGTACGAGGAGTACGCACGCGACCCGGTGGCGCGGCTGAACCTGGGGATCCGCCGCCGGCTGGCCCCGCTGCTGGAAGGCGACCGGCGCCGGATCGAGCTCATGAACGCGCTCCTCTTCTCCCTGCCGGGGAGCCCGGTCCTCTATTACGGCGACGAGATCGGGATGGGCGACAACGTCTACCTGGGCGACCGCAACGGCGTCCGGACACCCATGCAGTGGAGCGGGGGCTGGAACGCCGGCTTCTCGACCGCCGATCCCGAGCAGCTCTACCAGCCGCTCATCTCGAACCCCGTCTACGGCTACCAGGCGGTGAACGTCGAGTCGCAAAAGCGCCAGGACAGCTCGCTGCTCAACTGGATGAAGCGGCTGATCCGGGTCCGCCGTTCCAGCCCGGCCTTCAGCCGCGGCTCGATCGAGTTCCTGCGGCCCGCCAACCACCGGGTGCTCGCCTACGTGCGGAGCCTGGACGGCGAGAAGATCCTGGTCATCAACAACCTCTCCGCCACCGCCCAGGCGGTCGAGCTGGACCTGCGCTCGCTGGCGGGGGCGATCCCGATCGAGATGTTCGGACGCAGCGTCTTCCCCAGGATCCACGAGACGCCCTACGTGATGACCCTGGGACCGTTCGACTTCTTCTGGTTCAGGCTGCGTTGGCTGTGAGCAGCATCCTCTCCGACGAGCTGCTGGACGCGCTCATCGCCTGCGGGCAGGTCGACGTGCTGGTGGGCCTGCCCACCCTCAACCACGCGGACACCCTGGGTCCGGCGCTGCGCGCGACCCGTGCCGCCTTCAACAACCATTTCTCGCGGGAGCGCACGGTCCTGCTCAACTCCGACGGCGGGTCGACCGACGGCACCACCGACCTGGTGCGCGACGCGCCCCTGGCGGAGGGGGAAACGCTCCTCACCTCGCAGAGCCTGCGCACCCGCCATCGCATCAGCGCCCCCTACCACGGTGTCCCGGGCAAGGCCGGGGCCATCCAGACCATCTTCGCCGCCGCGGATCTCCTGCAGGCGCGCGCCGTGGCCGTGCTCGACCCCGAGGTGGTGAGCGTGACGGCCGACTCCCTGGCGGCCCTCGTGCGCCCGGTCCTGCGGGACGGCATCGACTTCGTCTCGCCGGCCTACGCCCGCCATCCCCTCGACGGCCCGCTGGTGACACAGGTGGTGCGACCCGTCTTCCGGGCCGCCTTCGGACCGCCCCTGCAGGAGCCGCTGGCCGGGGAGTTCGCCTGCTCCGGCTCCTTCGCCGCCCATTGCCTCACGCTCAAGGACTGGGCGAACGACCAGCTGCGGGTCGCCATCGACCTGTGGCTGACCGCGGTCGCCGCGGGCGGCTCTTTCCGTCTCGGCGAGGCTCTGCTCGGCCCCCGCCAGCTCGCGCCCCATCCCGGGCCGGGGATCTCGGGACTGGTGGCCCAGGTGCTGGACGCCCTCTTCACCTGCCTGCGGCTGCAGGAAGAGGCCTGGACGACGCGCGGCACCGTCGAGCCGGTCGCCAGCTTCGGCTCCGCCCAGCCCGCGCCGGAGGCCACCGCCGTCGTCGACGTCCCGGGAGAGGCGGCCCGTTTCCGGGAGGGCCTGGCGGCGTTCGAGCCGATGTTGGCGCGGGCGCTGCGTGCCGAGACGCTCGACGCGCTGCGCGCCGCCGCGGCTGCCGAGGGAGCGCTGCGGCTCTCCGACGAGCTGTGGGCCCGGGCCATCATCGATCTGGCCGTCGCGCACGCGAAGGCCACGCTGAGCCGCGACCACCTGGTCCAGGCCGCCGTCCCCCTCTACCTGGGGCGGCTCGCCTCCTTCGCGGCGGAAGCCGCCGGCGACACGGTCGAGGTAGTCCAGCAGCGGCTCGAGGAGCTATCGCTCCAGTTCGAAAGACTCCGGCCCGAGCTCGTCGAGCTCTGGGCCACCGTCGGGAGGTGACCTGTGGCCGACGCCATTCTCCGCACGTTGCGCGACACCTGGACCGGCTACCTGGACATGGTGCTCGCGATCCTGCCACGCCTGCTCTCGATGGTCAGCATCGTCGTGGTGGGGATCCTGATCGCGGCCCTGGCCCGGTTCGTCACCGTACGGGGCCTCCGCCTGCTGCGGCTGCCGCGGCTCGCCGAGCGCACCGGCACGGCGGAGCTGCTGCGCAAGGCCGAGCTGCCCCCCGCCGAGCGGCTGCTCGCCTCGCTCGTCTTCTGGCTCTTCCTCGCCGGCTTCCTGCTGGTGGGCCTGGACGTCCTCGGTGTCCACGTGCTCGGGTCGCTGCGGAACGAGGTCTCCTTGCTGGTACCGCGTTTCATGGCCTCGCTCGCCATCCTGGCCATCGGCCTGGTGCTAGCCAACGTCGCCCTGCGCGTGCTGCTGCTGGCCACGGTCAACGCGGGCTGGCCATTCGGCCGCGCGGTCAGCAACGGCGTCTACGTGCTCCTGGTCACGGTGACCATCGCCATGGCCCTGGAGCACCTGGGCGTCGCACGGTCTATCGTTCTGGTCGCCTTCGCGATCGCCTTCGGCGCCCTCATGCTCGCGCTCGCGATCGCTCTCGGCATGGGCGGCGGGCCGATCGTGCGACGCATGCTCGAGGAGCGCCTGGCCGAGCGCCAGAGACCTCGCCCCGATCCCTCGGCCCACCTCTGAGGATCGGCGGCAGGGCGGTGGCCAGGCCGCTCACCGGTGTCGTCGGTTGTCGTCGCGCCGGTCGGGATCGCCTCGGTCTGCGTCCTGCTCGCCCGGCTCCTCCGCGTGGATCAGCAGGAAGCTGCTGGCGTCGGAGAGCACCGTCTGGGGATCCAGCCGCTGCAGCACGCGGACCTGATGCGCCCCGACCTGCAGGGCGCCGGGGACCAGCTTGGTGCGGAAGCTGCCGTCCTGGTTCACGGCCACGGGCACCTTGACCGGCGCCCCGTCCAGGGTGATCTCGATCGGCGCCTGGGCGTCCAGGGCGAAGTTGCGGCCTTGGATCTCGAGCGGCTCTCCGAAGGCGACGAGAGGCGTTCCGTCCATGACGGAGCCCGATACGAGCTGAAGGTACGGCTTGCCCTCGACGCCCGAAGTGGACTTTCCGAGGTCCTGGAAGGGCACGACCGGACCGGGCACCGCCAGCTGCGCGACCTCCTTGGAGGCCACCAGGTAGCGGATGCTGTCCCCCTTGAGAGCCAGGCCCCGCAGCACCAGGCCCGCGGACTGGAGCCTGCGAACGGCAGGCAGCCCGGCGAAAGCGAAGGGCAGGCGTCGTCCCGAGTCGTCGACGGGGAGGGTGACCTTCGGGTCGTCCGAGAGGACGAGCGCGGTCGCGCCCGGGTCGACGGAGACGCTGCGCAGCACACCCCCGGGGGCACGCAGAGACTCGATCCGCCCGTCGAAGACCAGCAGGATGCGGTCCACGTCGACGAGCTGGGGAACCGGCCCCAGCTGGAAGAAGCGCGGATCGAAGGCGAGGCAGGAGCCCAGGCAGAGCGGCTGGTAGGCGTCGATGGCGGGACGGATGAAGAGCCGGACCTTCCAGAGCCCCCGCCCGTAGGTCGACACGATCGCGCTCGAGTCCGACTCCCAGTGGAAGGAGGTGACGTAGGTCGCCCGCTCCGAGCCGGCGATCCGCTCCCAGGCCGAGCCGCGGTCCTTCGAGAAGTAGATGCCGCCCTCCGAGGTGCCGAGCAGGACGAAGTTCGGGTTCTGCGGACAGAAGCTGACCGCGGTCACCAGGGGGAAGGCGTAGGAGCCGGTCGTGTAGGGGTCGTCGTCGGTGAAGGTGAGCGCCCCGCGGTGGGTGATGAAGTCGGTGAGGTCCGTCATCTCCCGCCAGGTCTCGCCGCCATCCCAGGACTGCTTGAGTTTGCCCTCGAGGGCGTCGGGCGCGATCAGGTGCATGGGATCGGTCGGGTCCACGCCGAACACCTTGTACCAGGCGAACATGGTGGGGTTGGTGCCGAGACCGGAGAAGCCGGTCATGGCGGGATAGGTGAGGCTGCCCGAGGGGGAGCCCAGGAAGTCGGAGACGCGAGCGAGCGAGATGATCTCGTTGCCGTCGGCGTTCACTCCGGTGCGGACGGCCTGGTAGAAGACCGGATCCGACTCCGGCCCGGAAAGCTTGGGCAGCTCGCGGAACTCCTCGGGGATCTCGACGAACTGCCGCCAGCTCGCCCCCAGGTCCTCCGTGATCGATTCGCCCTGGGGGGAAGTGTCGGTGGCCGGCGAGTGCTGGATGTGGACGCCCCGCGTCACGAAGACGGGGCTCCCGAAGCCGGGCTGCGGGTCCGGCCAGTCCACCTGGTTGCGGAAGTTCGCGTCACTCATCACCGTGTTGCAGCCTGCGCAGACGACGTAGGTGACCTTCGTCTCGGCGGCGGACGATACGTGCCGCTCGAGCTGCAGGTGGAAGCCCTCGGCCCCGGTCCTGTAGTTCCAGGTGCGCCCGTCGTCGGTGGAGGACCACAGGTCGTTGTCCTGGGTCGCGAAGTAGAGGTCGTAGCGCCGGTAGTCACCCACCTTCTGCCCGGCCACCTCGGTGACCTGGAGCGCGTTCAACCCGCCCGGCCCGCTGCCCGAGACCCGGAAGTTCCTGCCTCCGTCGCGTGTCACGTGGAAGCCGCCGTCCGTGCCGAGATAGCGTGGCCACCGCGCGCCGTCGAAGGCGAGTACGCGCGCGTCGGAGTGATCGGCGCTCATCTCCTGCCAGGTCCCCCCGTAGTCGGGCCGGCCGGTGGTCGGAGAGATGGGCGCGTACAGGCGCGAGGCGTCGCAGCGGTTCCCGTAGTAGAGCTCGATCGCCGGCCGGCGCGAGGGCAGGAGCGGAGAGAAGGGCGGCCGAAGCGCCTGCACGAACTCGATGCCGCCGCAGCCGCCCCATCCTCCGGGAGCGCTCTCGATGGGGGTCCAGGAGGCGCCCGCGTCCTCCGAGACGAAGAGTCGCGTGTCGCGGTTGACTACGTACGCGTCCAGCGGCCGTACCGGCGAGCGCGAGAAGGCGCGGATGGAGATGACCTGGCCCACGCCGGGCGTCGACGCGGTCCAACTGCTCCCGCCGTCCGCCGAGTACCAGATCCCGGTGAACCCACCCAGCAGCACGTGGCCCCCTCCGAGCGCCTCGACCGAGGCGAAGATGGACTGGGCGGAGTCCGACGGGTTCCTGGTGTAGGGGATCTCCACGTGGCTCCAGGAGGCGCCGCCGTCGTCACTCGAGGAGACCCCGCAGTCCGTGGCGACGTAGAGGGCGCCGCTGTCGGGCGCGATCGAGAGACCGTACGCGGTGGGACGTGCCAGGCACTTCGGACTCTCGGGCGGGACCGAGCCGGCCGGCTTCTCCCAGGTCAGCCCGCCGTCGACGCTGCGCCAGATGCCGCCGCCACCCGGCAGCTTGAAGTCGCGCCCGGTGGTGGCGATCACGGTTTCGCCTTCGGCGTCGACGTAGGCGACCCGCCGCATCCGGAAGCAGGGGAGGCCGTCCACGTGCGTCCAGTGCGCCCCGCTGTCCGTGCTCCGGAAGAGTCCCCCGCTCTCGGTGGCCGCGAGCAGCTCGCTCGAACGAAGCGGGTGGACCGCGATGTCGTTCACGCGCCCGCCCCAGGGAATGTCCGGCTGGAACTCCTCGATGGTGGGTGTGACGGCGATGAGGCGGGGATCCAGAACCGGCTGCGCGGCGACGGCGACCGCCGAAAACAGCAGGGCGCCCGCGAGAGTCAGCTGCCTCGTCATACGGTCCTCCTCCTGGGCACCGCCACCATGCGGCGCTCCGCGCCGCGGAGCACGTCACGGCCCGCGCCCGACTGCTGGGCTGGAATGTGAAAAGCTGTGTCATGATAGCGCAACTCGAGCTTGGGCGGAAACGGCCGCTGGGGAGACGGCTCAGCCCCGCTCGGGTCCGCCCAGGATCTTGTCCGCGAACTCCGGGTAGAGGCGCCGCGTGCATTCCGGGCAGAGCCCGTGGGTGAACTCGGCATCGGTGTGATCCCTGACGTAGGCCTCGATCTGGCTCCACGAGCCCTGGTCGTCGCGGATGCGCTTGCAGGCGCTGCAGATCGGCAGAAGACCGCGGAGCTGCTTGACCTCGCCGAGCGCGGTCTCGGTCTCGACCCGCAGCGCCCGCTCCCGCGCCGCCCTCGCCCTCAGGTGGCTGACGCCGAGCGCGATCACCGCGAAAGCGATCAGCCGAATCACCCCGTTCCAATAGGCGAGCCGGGGATTCAGGTAGGGATGGCCGGAGTGGACATCGGCGACCAACCAGGCCAGCGCGGCGAGGAGCGAAGTCGCCAGCCCGGCGGCCCGCCCTAGGCGCCAGGCCGCGAGTGCGATGGGCAGATAGTAGAAGACGAAGAACTGCAGGTCGTAGCCGGTCGCGTCGTCGAGCCACCCGATGCCGACGAGCAACGCCACGACGGCGACGGCTGTGACCATCACGCGAGAGCGCCCGCGCATTCGGCTCGACTCTAGCATGCTCGGCCGGTGGACCCCCGCCGGGGCGCCTCGGCGGCGCGCCTCAGTCGGTGGCGGCGTCGATCTCCTCGACCTCCTCCGCGGCGTCCACCTCGTGCCGGATGAACTGGAGGCGGGAGGACAGCTCCGGGACGTCGAGGCCGACCGCGGCGCCGCGAGACAGGTCGAGGCGGAGCTGCTTCAACTGGTGCTCCGCCAGCTCGCGCCGCACGCGCAGGCGCTGCAGCAGGCGGATCGCCTTCCCGATCGCCTCCTGCCGGTGGCGCAGGACCTCGAGCTGCCGTTCGAACAGCCGGCGGTCCTGCGCCTGGCTCGCATGCTCCAGGGAAGCCTGCGCCTCGGCGACGGCGCGGGTGACACCCGAACGCTCCTGGTCGGAGGTCTGCTCTTCCAGGTCCGCCTGCCGCCTCGCCAGCTCGGCCGTCAGTCTCACGATCCCGTCCACCTCGTCGAGCAGGCGCAGGCTGCCCTCTCCTCCTCGCTCCTTGATGAGCGCGCGCACCCGCTCCGCTTCCTGCGCGATCGCCGGCGGCGGCGCCATCGCGCCCGCGGGGAGCCGCTGGCCGGCGCCGGCCGGCAGCGGCGCTCCCACCGCCGCGGGTCCGCCGTCGGCCCTGCGCAGGAGGTTGAGCACCGCAGGCAGGGTCCCGAGGGCCTGCATCGCCAGCACGACCCCCCAGATCCCCAGCCAGAAGGGCAGGTGGCCCTGGCTCGAGAACATGATGATGGAGACGATGAAGAAGGCGGTGAAGTGCCCTCCCAGGGCGCGCAGCAGGCGCAGGCCCGCCGCTCGCCGCGGGTTCCCCGCTCCGGGCACCTCGCGCCGGAAGAGGTGGCTCTCGTAGAGGGGCTGCCAGGCTTCCTGGTCGTCCCGCCTGACGAGCTCGGCACCGGTCAGGCGGCCGCGGCGGATCAGCCGCGCGAGATCGTCCTCGTCGTACTGGCGGACCCTTCCGCCGCGCGGGTGGCGCGAGAGAGCGGTCTGGACGTGGTAGAGGGGTGGCAGGACGCGGCGGGCCGGCGGAGCGGGGGCCGGTGCCAGGGCTGGGAGGATCTCGGCGGAGACCGCCGCCGCCGGGCTCGCCGACGCGCGCGTCCCGGTCAGCGACCCGGCCCGGGATCGGCCCGCCAGGGTGGCCAGCTCGGCGGCGAGCGCGTCCGTCGTCGCGAAGCGGCGCTCGGGTTCCTTCTGCAGGCAGCGCGAGACGACCGACTCCAGCGCCGGCGGCGTGTCCGCGCGCAGCCGGCGCAGCGGCTCCGGCTCGCGCTCGATCACCGCGGCCAGGACCTGGGCAGGGGTGTCCCGACGGAAGAGCGGCCGGCCGGTGGCCATCTCGCTCAGGATGACGCCGACCGCGAACTGGTCCGTCCGGCTGTCGACCGTGCGCCCGCTCGCCTGCTCCGGCGACATGTACTCGAGCGTCCCCAGCAGCGTCCCCACCTGCGTCCCATGCCGGGTGAGCGTCTCCTGCGTATCGAGGTCGCGCAGGGGCGCGGGCAGGACCTTGGCGAGCCCGAAGTCCAGGATCTTCAGGAGCCCGTCGGGAGTCACCATCAGGTTCTCGGGCTTGAGGTCGCGGTGGACGATGCCGGCACGGTGCGCCTTCGCCAGGCCGTCCGTCAGTTGTGCCCCCAGGTCGAGGACTTCCGGGATGGGCAGCGGCCCGCGGGCGAGCCGCCGCCGGAGCGTCTCACCCTCCACGTACTCCATCACCACGTAGTGCTCGCCTACCTGGCCCGCCGCCACGCCGACGTCGTAGATCTGGACGATGTTCGGGTGGTTGAGGGCCGAGGCGGCGCGGGCCTCGCGATCGAAGCGATGCAGCAGCTCGGGGTCGTCGTCGGAGCGCAGCACCTTGAGCGCCACGGTCCGACCCAACCGGGTGTCGCGGGCCCGGTAGACCGCCCCCATGCCGCCACTGCCCAGGCGGTCGAGCACCTCATAGGAGCCGATCCGCGCTCCGGCGGCGAGGGCTTCAGCCACGATGCTGCTCCGGGTCGACCGCCGCACCGGTGCGCGGCGGCGTTGCCTGTAGGGAGCCTAGACTAGCACGTGGCTCACCACACCCGGACGCGGTCGGCGGGGGCCAGATAGAGCGCCTGGCCGGGGCGGACGCCGAAGGCCGCGTACCAGGGATCGAGGTTCCTGACCGTGTCGGCGCGGTACTCGCCGGGCGCGTGGCCGTCCTGGATGACCTGCTGGCGCAGCGCGGCCTCGCGCACCTTGATCCGCCAGCTCTGCGCGAAGCTCAGGAAGAACTGCTGGTCGGGCGAGAGGCCCGCCGTCACGACACCCGCCTGGCCGTCCAGGGAGAGGTGGTAGGCGTCGTAGGCGGCCGCCAGTCCGGCCACGTCCGCGAGGTTCTCGCTCAGGGTGAGCTTGCCGTTCACGTGCAGGTCGGGGAACGGTCGGTAGGCGTCGTACTGCGCGACCAGGCGCTCCGCGGCCTTCTCGAAGTGGGCGCGGTCGGCGTCCGTCCACCAGTCCCGCAGCCGGCCGGTGGCGTCGAACTGAGACCCCTGGTCGTCGAAGCTGTGGCTCACCTCGTGGCCGATCACGGCTCCGATCGCCCCGTAGTCCATCGCCAGCGGCCGGTCGGGATCGAAGAAAGGAGGCTGCAGGATGGCGGCCGGGAAGTTGAGGGCGTTCATCGCCGGCAGGTTCACGGCGTTCACCGTCTGCGGCGTCATCACCCACTCGGAGCGGTCGACCGGCCGGTCGAGCTTGGCGAGGTCGCGGTGCAGCTCGAAGATCTCCGCGCGACGGAAGTTGCCGAAAGCGTCTCCTCGCACGACCACGAGGCCGGAGTAGTCCCGCCAGTGGTCCGGGTAGCCCACGCCCACCCGGAGCACGGCAAGCTTCTGCCTGGCCTGGGCCTTGGTGCTCGCAGCCATCCAGTCCAGGCGGTCGATGCGCCGGCCGAAGGCGGTGATCAGGTTCCGGACCATGCCTTCGATCCGCGCCTTCGCAGCCGGCGGGAAGTAGCGAGCCACGTAGAGGCGGCCCACGGCTTCGCCCAGGGCGGCGCTGGTGGCGTCCACCGCCCGCTTCCACGCCTCGCGTCGGACCGGCACTCCCGCCATCACGGTCCCGTGGAAGGCGAACTGCTCCTCTCCGAACGCGCGAGGCAGGACCGATGCGTGGTGCACGAGGGCATGGAAGGTCAGGTAGTCCTTCCAGTTCTCCAGGGGCACCTCCCCGACCAGGACCGAGATTCCGGCCACGGCCGCGGGATGCCAGACCACGAACTCCTGCTGGCTCCCGAGCCCGGCCGCCTCGAAGAAGACGTTCCAGTCGAGGCCGGGCGCCCTCCGCACGAACTCCGCGCGCGACCAGTGGTTGTCCCCTTTGCGCACGTCCTCCGAGTCCTCCCGCGTCGCGTGCACCTGGGCGATGCGGTGCTCGAGGTCGACGATGCGCGCGGCCTGGGCCTCCACCTCGGGAAGGTGGGCGAGGGTGAGCACCTTCGCCACGTGGGCTCGGAACCGACTTCGCACCTCCGCCATGCGCGGCGACTCGTCCAGGTAGTACTCGCGAGCCGGCATCTCGAGACCACCCTGTAGGAGGAAGGGGAGGTAGCGGGTGGGCTGGTCGAGGTCCTGGGCGACCCAGAGGCCGAGCAGGTTGTCGGTGTAGAGGTTGGTCGCGTTGAGGGGGTCGACGTCGGCGCGCAGCGTCCCACCGAGGAAGCGCGCCAGCACGGCGCGATCGGTGATCGCCGCGATGCTGTCGAGCGTGGACTGCAGCGGCGCCAGTCCCTTCGCCTCGATGGCCGCCTCGTCCGTGAGGCTCGCGTAGTAGTCGCCGATCTTCCGCTCGTCGGAGCCCGCGGGCGCTCCCGCCTTCGCCGCGTGCTGGATCAGCTCCGCCGTGCGCCGGGTGGTCAGCTCGGCCAGCACCGCTCCGGGGCCGTAGGCGGCGCGGTCTGCCGGGATCTCGGTCGCCTTCAGCCAGGCGCCGTTGGCGTAGCGGAAGAAGTCGTCGCCGGGAACGACCGCGTGGTCGGTCCCGGCGAGGTCGAGACCGACTCCCGCGGCGGTGTTCGCCTCCCGGACGGAGAGCGCGGCCGCGAAGAAGACGGCGCTGAACAGAACGGCGGCGATCTGAGCGGTTCTGCGGGCGAGGACGGGCATGTTCAACCCCTTGAAGATGGGTGAGGCCGTGCGCACTTGGATTCTCGCGCCGCGGCGGCGGAAGGCAAGGGAGCCGGCGCACTCGGTCTCCCGGTCCCAGGACCCTCGACCCGCTCGCCGCGGCGGGCTAACATGACCGGTTGCCCCCACGCGCCGCGAAAGCGGCGACAGCGGGGCCAGGGGAGGCCATGGAGCTCGACCGCATCGTCATCAAGGGGGCGCGCCAGCACAACCTCAAGAACGTCACGGTCGAGATCCCGAAGAAGCAGCTGGTGGTGCTGACCGGCGTCTCCGGCTCCGGGAAGTCCTCGCTCGCCTTCGACACGCTCTACGCGGAGGGCCAGCGCCGCTACATCGAGAGCCTCTCCGCCTACGCCCGCCAGTTCCTGGGGCAGATGGACAAGCCCCTCTACGACTCGATCAAGGGCCTCGCGCCCACGATCTCGATCGAGCAGAAGACGGCCAGCACCAATCCCCGCTCGACGGTCGGAACGGTCACCGAGCTCGCCGACTACCTGCGCGTGCTCTGGGCACGGGTCGGGCGGCTCACCTGCTACCGGTGCGGCCGCGCGGTCTCGCAACAGTCGGCGCAGCAGATCGTGCACGAGGTGCTGGAGCTGCCCGAGGGCACGAAGTTCCTGGTGCTGGCGCCGCTCGTCGCCGAGCGGAAGGGAGAGCACAAGGACGTGATCGAGGCCGTGCGCAAGTCGGGCTTCGCCCGGGTGCGGGTGGACGGGATCGTGCTCGCGCTCGACGAGGAGATCCGGCTCGACAAGAAGAAGAAGCACTCGCTGGACGCCGTGGTCGACCGGCTGATCGCCAAGCCCGGGATCGCGCAGCGGCTGACCGACTCGATCGAGACGGCGCTCCGCCACGGCCAGGGCACGGTCGTGGTCGCCCCCGAGGGCCGGCCGGAGAAGGTGCTCTCCGAGCACCGCGCCTGCCACCACTGCGGGATCTCCTTCCCCGAGCCGACGCCGCAGCTGTTCTCCTTCAACTCGCCGCAGGGGATGTGCCCCGAGTGCTCGGGGCTCGGCACGCGCATGGAGATGGATCCCGCCCTGGTAGTACCGAATCCCGACCTGTCCGTGAACGAGGGGGCGGTGAAGCCCCTAGGGGCCGTGGGGGAAGCGTCGACCTGGGGCAGCGACATCGTGCGCGCGGTGGCGCGCGAGCGGGGCATCGACCTCAACAAGGCCTGGCGCGCGCTGGGCGAGGAGCAGCGGCGCACGATCCTCTACGGGACCGGCGGCGAGCGGGTCACGGTCAAGTACCACGGCAGCATGAACATCAGCGGCAGCTTCCGCATGCGCTACGAGGGCGCCATCAACTCGATGCTACGGCGGATGCGCGAGACTCGATCCGAGGAGATGCGGCAGTACTACCAGAAGTATCTCTCCTCGCGACCGTGCTCCGCCTGCGAGGGCCGGCGGGTGCGCCCCGAGGCGCTGGGGGTGAGGATTGCGGGACGCAACATCGCCGAGGTGACGGCGCTCTCCGTGGCCGACGCCTACAACTTCTTCGACTCGCTCCAGCTCAAGGGCGCGGAGGCGCAGATCGCGGCGGAGCTGCTCAAGGAGATCCGCGTACGCCTGCGCTTCCTGCTCGACGTGGGCCTCGCCTATCTCACCCTGGACCGCCCGGCGCCCAGCCTCTCGGGCGGGGAGAGCCAGCGCATCCGGCTCGCCAGCCAGATCGGCTCCGAGCTGACCGGGGTCATCTACGTGCTCGACGAGCCCTCGATCGGACTGCACCAGCGCGACAACCGCAAGCTTCTCGCCGCCCTCAAGCACCTGCGCGACATCGGCAACACGGTGGTGGTGGTGGAGCACGACCGCGAGGCGATGGAGGAGGCCGACTGGCTGGTCGACTTCGGCCCCGGGGCCGGTCGCCACGGCGGAGAGATCGTGGCCGCCGGAACGCCGGCCCAGGTGAGACGCACCAAGGCGAGCCTGACCGGCCGATACCTGAGGGGCGACCTCGCGATCGAGCTGCCCCGGCAGAGGCGCAAGGGGGACGGGCGTGCGATCACGGTGCGCGGCGCCAAGGCGAACAACCTCAAGGAGCTGAGCGTGTCGTTCCCGCTCGGGCTCCTCGTCTGCGTCACCGGCGTCTCGGGCGCCGGAAAGAGCACGCTCGTGAATCACATCCTCCACCCGGCGGTCGCGCGCGCCCTCCATGGGAGCGATCTCGCGGTCGGCGCGCACGGCCGGATCGAGGGGCTCTCCGAGATCGACAAGGTGATCGACATCGACCAGAGCCCGATCGGCCGCACGCCGCGGTCGAACCCCGCCACCTACACCAAGCTCTTCGACCTGGTGCGCGACTTCTTCGCTGAGCTGCCCGAGGCTCGCATGCACGGCTACACCCCGGGCCGCTTCTCCTTCAACCTGAAGGGCGGACGCTGCGAGGCCTGCGAGGGCGACGGCGTCAAGCGCGTCGAGATGCACTTCCTGCCCGACGTCTACGTGCCCTGCGAGGTCTGCCACGGCCGCCGCTTCAACGAGGCGACCCTCGCCGTCAGGTACAACAACCTGTCGGTCGCCGACGTGCTGGAGCTGACCGTCGACGACGCGCTCGCGCTCTTCAAGAACCACCCGGCCATTCGCCGCTCGCTCGAGACCCTCGCCGACGTGGGGCTCGGCTACATCGCCCTCGGCCAGTCCTCGCCGACCCTCTCGGGCGGCGAGGCGCAGCGCGTCAAGCTCTCGCGCGAGCTCAGCAAACGCTCCACCGGGCGCACCCTCTACATCCTCGACGAGCCGACGACCGGCCTCCACTTCGACGACATCCGCAAGCTCCTGCGCGTGCTGGACCGGCTGGTGGAGGGTGGCAACACCGTGGTCGTGATCGAGCACAACCTCGACGTGATCAAGACCGCCGACTGGGTGATCGACCTGGGGCCCGAGGGCGGCGACGCGGGCGGCCGCATGGTTGCCGAGGGGACACCGGAGCAGGTGGCGAAGGTGAAGGGCTCCTACACGGGGCGCTTCCTGGCGCCGCTCCTCGACGCCCGGGCTGCGCAGCGGAGCGGGCGTTCCGGGCGATGACCGCCGATGCCGGGGATCGGTTCACCGGAGCGGCGGACCTCTACGCGCGACACCGTCCCGGCTACCCGCCGGCGCTCGTCGATTGGGTGATCCGCGAGGCGGGGCTCGCCCACGGCGATCGGGTGGCGGACGTCGGCTGCGGGACGGGGATTGCCTCTCGCCTCCTGGCGGAACACGGACTCCGGGTGATCGGCGTCGACCCGAACGCGGACATGCTCCGCGAGGCGGCCGGGCAAGGGGGCGCACGCTACCTGCGCGCGAGGGCCGAGGCGACCGGCCTCGCCGACGCGAGCGTCCGGCTCGTGGTGCTGGCCCAGGCCCTGCACTGGCTCGCCCTGGAGCCCGCCCTCGCCGAGCTCGGACGTGTGCTCACGCCCGGCGCCCGGCTGGCCGTCCTCTACAACCTCCGTGGCGAGAGCCCGTTCATGGCCGAGTACGACGCGCTGCTGCGCCGCTTTAGCGGGGAGTACCGGGTGCTCGAGAGCTGGCGACAGGCGCTCGCGACGCTCGAGGCGCACACGCGGGTCCGGGACCCTCTGCGGTGCGAGCTCTCCCACGCGCAGCGGCTCGACGCCGAGGGGCTGCTGGGCCGCGCCTTCTCGAGCTCCTACGTCTTCCGCGGGGTCGCCGACCGCGAGGGCTTCGCCCAGGCGCTCCGCGCGCTCCACCACCGGTACGCCCGCGACGGCCGGATCGAGTTCCCCTATCGGGCGGTCGGCGTCCTGGTCCGTCTTCTGTCCTGACCCGCGGCAGGCGGCCGCGCGCCGGACGATGCCGACGCCCGCCGGGAGGCCGTTCTCACTCCGGTGAGCGCTCCACGTAGCGGCTGAGGAGGAGGGCGGCCTCGTCGAGGGCCGTCTCGCGCTCGAAGCGGTCGGCCGGCCCGTGCGCCAGCCAGCCGCTCACCGTCTCCGTCACCTCGAAGAGGAGATGCGCCATGAGCTCGGTGTCGTCGCGCCGGACGTCGGCGCGCGCCCGCAGGATCCGCGCGAGCTCGGCCCGGTACACCTCTTCGTAGTGGCCGAAGGCGGCGGGCACGCGCGGCATCTGACCGACCTGCTCCTCGACCGCACGCGCCATCCGAGGATCGGCCTCGTGGAGCGCGAGCAGGCGCGCGAGCAGGTTGCGGACGCCCGCCCGCAAGGGGACAGCGGGGTCGGCGAGCAGCGGCACGCACTCCCGAATGGTGGCGGCCACCGCCTGCAGGTGCCGGTCGAGCAGGGCCGTCAGGATCGCGTCCTTGTTCGGGAAGTACTGGTAGAGAGACCCGACCGAGATGCCCGCCCGCCGGGCCATCTCGTTGGTGGTCGTCCGAGGGTAGCCGCGGGAGGCGAAGGTAGCGACGGCGGCGCCCAGGATCGCCTCCACGGTCGCCCGCGACCGCTCCTGGGTGGGGTCCTTCCGAGGGGCGAGGCGGCGGGGCAACGCGGGGCGGGCGGGCGGCGCGGGAACGCGAGCCGCTCGTCTCGCGACCCCGCGCGAGCCGCGCGGACGGCCCCGTCCCGGCCCGCCTTTCCGGCCATTCTGCCGCGTCCCCTCGCCCATGCCAGCCCCCTCCAAATGCGAGTCGACAATGTGAGCCATCACTCGTATTTTGTGGGCATGATATCGAACCAAGCCTCGCAGGGGAAGCCGGCATCGCAAGACAGAACGCCCGGGCGCATCTGCCCCTGGTGGGCGGGCCCGCTGCTGTGCTGCCCGGTGCGCAACTGGCTGGAATCGCCGAAGGCCCTGCTCGCCCCTCACGTCCGCCCGGGCATGACGGTGCTGGAGCCCGGCTGCGGGATGGGGTTCTTCAGCCTGCCCCTGGCCCGGATGGTCGGCACGTCGGGACGCGTCGTCTGCGTGGACGTCCAACCCCGGATGGTGGCCGGCCTCGCCCGGCGGGCGCGGCGGGCCGGTCTCTCCGAGCGCATCACCGCCATGGCCTGCCCTCCGGGCGATCTGGGTGTCGCAGAGTGGACCGGCCGCGTCGATCTCGCCGTGGCCATCCATGTCGTGCACGAGATCGGCGATCCGGAGCGCTTCTTCCGTCAGATCGGGAGCGCGCTGCGACCCGGCGGCCGTCTCTTCGTGCTGGAGCCGCGAGGACACGTCTCCCCGGAGGGATTCGAAGAGGAGATTGCGATCGCCCGGCGGACGGGCCTAGTCATGGTCGATGGCTCAGGCTTCAAGCGGAACCACGCCGCGCTTCTCTCCAGGCCGGAGGTGGGCCAGTGAGCGTGAGCGGCATGGGCATCGCGGTGGCCGCGACCATCGTGCTTCTGCACCTCGCCGGCTACCTCGGCCTCGGCGTCCTGCTGCTGTTGGTCGGGCCGAGGCGGCGCGAGCGGCTCAGGGCCAAGCTCGGGTGGCCCCGGCGCAGGTCCGGAGCCGGGCCCACGGCCTAGGACCGGCGCGTCGCCGTCGGCGCACGCTACACTGGCAGTCGGGATGGCGCTGGCCGGACGGCAAGGAAGACCGCGGCTCGGGTGTCTCGGCGGCATCGCCCTGTTGCTCGTCGTGGGTCCCGTCCTGTTTCTCCTGATCGACGCGGTCTTCGCGCCCTGGGCGTTCGTGATGGGTGGCCACTTCCACCCCCTGCCCTACTGGCAGGGGTGGGGTGTGCTCCACGCCCGGCCGGCCGGCGACTTCGTCGTCCTCGTGCGCATGTGGCCCACGCCCGGCTCGCGCAACGGCTATTCCGCCGTCACCGGGACCGCGGAGCTGTGCGCGCCCCGCGGTGAGCGTTTCTCGCTGCAGCTCAGCGGCGAATTCGTGCGGAAGCACGTCTGGCTTCACCCGGACGGCGAGCCGATGTACCTGCACCTCTACCGGCGGCCCTGGTACTACAGCTTCGTCACGGTGGACCGCCGCCCGCGTCTCGACCTCCACGGACCGTGGCGCGGCCCCGACCTGGTGATGGACGACCACGGCACGCTCTCGCGCGCCTTCCTGCCGGACGGGCGGCTCTTCCCGGGACCGCCGGGCGATCAGCCTGCCGCGCGCGGCAGCGCGAAGGTCACGCTCCGCGAGGGCAGCCACGCCGATTTCGACGCAGCCTGCCGGGCGGCAGCGCGCTGAGGCCGCGGGGGGGCGGAAGGCGCCCTTGCCGCGCCCGCCGGGCGATGCCGGGTCCGGTGCTAGCATTCAGCCTTCCCTGAAACGACGGTCGAGAGGACGAGCATGAGCACGAATGCCGCGCTGGCGACGTTGTTTCCGACGCGGGACACCGTGCCCGCGGAGCACTGGCGCACGCCCGACGAGGCCGGTCTGACCCTGCTCGTGGCGGGGGAGATCCGCCGCTGGCAGGGAGAGACGGCCGAGATCCGCTCGGCGGTCTGCGCGCGGGACGCGCAGGGACGCTTGGAGCGGCTCGATCTGGGGAAGGGCGCGCGCTCCAGCGCCGCGACCGCGAGGGAGACGGTCGAGGCTGCGGCACGCGCGTGGGCTGGGGGACGCGGAGACTGGCCGCGGGCCTCGGCCGCCGAGCGCATCGCCTGCATGCTCGACTTCGTGCGTCGCGCCCGCCCCCTGCGGGAGGCTGTGGCGCGCGCTCTGATGTGGGAGATCGGCAAGCCCTGGCCGGACTGCCTGAAGGAGTTCGACCGCACCGTCGAGTACATCGAGGCGACCGCCGAGGCGCTGCGGGAGATCGAGAGGATCGCGGCGGTGCCGGTAGCGGCGGGCGGGTTCCTGGCGCGCGTCCGGCGTGCGCCCCTCGGCGTCGCCCTCTGCCTGGGTCCCTACAACTACGCGGTCAACGAGGTCTTCACGACCGTCATCCCCGCCCTGGTGATGGGCAACCCGGTGATCATGAAGACGCCGCGCTACGGCGTCCTCGCCAACGCCCTCCTGGTGCCGGCCCTGCGCGAGAGCTTCCCCCCCGGGGTGGTGAGCCTGCTTTCCGGCCATGGGCCCTCCGTCGTCTCGCCCATGATGGAGAGCGGCCTCGTGGACGTGCTCGCGCTGATCGGATCGGCCCGTACCGCGTCGATCCTCCTGAAGCAGCACCCGCGCCCGTATCGCCTGCGGACCTTGCTCGGCATGGGAGCGAAGAACCCCGCCATCGTGCTCGCGGACGCGGACCTGGACGCGGCCGCCGCCGAGATCGTTTCCGGTGCGCTCGGCTTCAACGGCCAGCGCTGCACGGCGCTCAAGCACGTGCTGGTGGAGCGGAAGGTGGCCGAACCGCTCGTCGAGCGGCTCTCGGATCGCGTGTCCCGCGTGGGTGTGGGCATGCCCTGGGACGCCGGTGTCACGGTGACGCCGCTGCCCGACCCCGAGAAGCCGGCCTTCCTCGCCGACCTCGTCCAGGACGCGGTCGCCCACGGCGCGCGGGTCGTCAACCCGGGCGGCGGCGAGTGGGCCGGAACGCTCTATCGGCCCGCGGTCGTGCATCCGGTGGCGCCGGAGGCGAAGCTCTTCCGCGTCGAGCAGTTCGGACCGGTGCTCCCGGTGAGCGTCGTCGACTCCGCGGAGCAGGCCGTGGCCGTGGTCGCGAGCTCGGATCTGGGCCAGCAGGTCTCGGTCTTCGGCCGCGATCCGGCGACCATCGGCCGGCTGGTCGATCACCTCGCCAACCTGGTGTGCCGGGTGAACCTGAACACGCAATGCCGCCGGGGCCCGGACGTGTATCCCTTCGCCGGCCGCAAGGACTCCGCGGTCGGGACGCTCTCCGTGACCGACGCCCTCCGCGTCTTCTCGATCCGCAGCCTGGTGGCGCTCCCGGAGGGAGAGCGGGCGCTGCTCGACCAGCTCGGCTCGCGCTCGGTCTTCCTCGGGCCGCCCCCCGACTGAAGCTACTCCGGGTCGAGAAAGCGCTGGTCGATCCCGCCGTAGGCGTCGATCCGCCGGTCGCGCAGGAAGGGCCAGTCCTGTCGGACCTCGTCGATCCGAGGCAGGCGCACCTCGCCGACCAGGATCTCCTCGCGATCAGCTGAAGCCTCGGCGACGACGACTCCGAAGGGATCGACCAGGAAGGAGCTGCCCCAGAACTCGAGACCGTCCCCGCCCTCGGCCGGGCGCTCGTGCCCGACCCGGTTCACGGCCGCGACGTAGACGCCGTTGGCGATCGCGTGTGCGCGCTGGATCGTCTGCCAGGCGGCCCGCTGTTCCGCCCCGTGCGCTTCTTTCTCGCGCGGGTGCCAGCCGATCGCGGTCGGGTAGAAGAGCACGGACGCGCCCCGCAACGCGGTGAGCCGGGCGGCCTCGGGGTACCACTGGTCCCAGCAGATCAGAACGCCGATCCTGGCCTTGCCGAGGTCGAAGGCACGGAAGCCCAGGTCGCCGGGAGCAAAGTAGTACTTCTCGTAGAAGAGGGGGTCGTCCGGGATGTGCATCTTGCGGTAGACGCCCAGAAGCTCGCCGCGCGCGTCGAGGACGGCGGCGCTGTTGTGGTGGACGCCGGGCGCGCGCCGCTCGAAGACCGGCACCACCACGGCGACGCCCGCTTCCTTCGCGACGCGGCCGAGCGCCTCGGTGCTGGGACCGGGGACGGGCTCGGCGAGCGCGAAGGCCGCGGGATCCTCCTTCTGGCAGAAATAGGGCGTGCGGAAGAGCTCGGGCAGGCAGACCACGTCGGCCCCGAGCGAGGCAGCCTCGCGCACTTTCGCGAGCGCCTTCTCGGTGTTCTCCCCGGGGGCCGCCGACATCGACATCTGGACGAGCCCGACCCGGAAGCTCTGCTGCTGGGCGCTCATGGCGGCCAGTTTAGCGCGTCATCGACTCGCACAGCCGGAAGAGAGCCTCCTCCGCGTCCGGGTCGCGGAAGCGGCAGGGGCGCTGGCGCCGATCCGCCCAGTAGAGCCCGCTCATCCCCTCGACCTCGGGGCTCACCGCGAGGTAGACGAC
The DNA here is from genome assembly GCA_963732935.1 of uncultured Acidobacteriota bacterium. Lineage (GTDB taxonomy): Bacteria > Acidobacteriota > Vicinamibacteria > Fen-336 > Fen-336 > DATBSL01. Next base: position 656,973 of record CAVTBK010000002.1, read on the forward strand.
TGTATCGGCCCCCTGCGCGGGCGTACGCCCGCCCAGCCTGGCGGCGAGCGTGGCGACCATGGCCTTCCATCCCCCACCCTTGGCGAAGATCTCGGTCGAGACGAAGCCCGGGTGGAGGGCGTTCACCGTCACGCCGCTGTCCGCGAGGCGGCGGGCGAGCGCCCAGCTCAGCATGCGGTCCGCCTGCTTGCTCTGTGCGTAGGCGGCGCGGCCCTCATAGGGCCGGCGCTGGAACTCGACGTCGTCGAGGTCGAGACCGCCGGCGAGGTGGGAGGCAACATTCACGATACGGGCGCGGGGAGCGGCCTTCAGGAGCGGGCGCAGCAGCTCCGAGGTGAGAAAGTAGCCGAGCACGTTCGTGGCCCAGGTCCGCTCGATACGGTCCGGCCCCGTCTGCCTGCGGGAGAGCCAGACCCCGGCGTTGTTGACCAGCAGGTCGAGCCGAGAGACGCGCCCAGCGAGCTCGCTCGCGAAGCGGCGTATCGAGCTCGGACTGGCGAGGTCCACGAGCGCCAGCTCGACCTCCTGGTTACCCGTCGCCCGCACGATCTCGCGCCGCGCCTCCTCGCCTTTCTCGGCGTTGCGCACCGCCAACACGACCCGGCCGCCCAGGCGGGCGAGGGCCGAGGCGGTCGCCTTGCCGATCCCCGCGCTGGCGCCGGTGACGAGGCAGGTCCTTCCGGTGAGGTCGGCGCGCACGGGATCCATCCTAGGAGCCGCTCCCGTCCGAGAGGACGAACTCGAGGCCGTCCTCGTCGAGAGGCTGCGAGGACTCGGCGCTCGGGGGCTCGACGCGGTGAAGGAGCCCGATCACCCGAAAGGCCCACAGGTTGCGGCACACCTCGAAGTGATTGAGCGCCGACTCCGCGCAGAGCGACTCCAGGTCGCGGACCCCCTGGACCGAGCTCAGAAGCACGGTCTGGTCGACGTCCAGGGTGAGCTGACGGAGCAGCGACCCGGCCTCGGCCGCCGGCGCGTAGCGCGCGGCGAGCCCTCCGCAGGCGCGCTCGACGCGGGTCCAGGACTCGATCTGGGAGATCCCGTCCAGCACCAGCTGCGGCGTGCTGATCTTGAGCGTGATGTCCTCGCCGGCGGCCTTGCCCTCGGTGAGCCGGTAGCTCCCCGAGGTCCAGCGAAAGGCGTGCAGGATGATCTCCCGCGTCTGGTCCACGACGCCGCGCACGAGCTGCTTCGGCTCCAGGACGCCGCTCTCCACGAGCACGGTACCAAAGCGCTTGCCGGCGGTCTGGTTTCGAACGGCGTCCTCCATCTGCCGCAGGGTGATGGCACCCCCGCGCAGCAGCATCGGCCCCAGGCGGTGGTCGGGGTCGGAGGAGGACGCGAACACCAACCGGCCTTCCTCGACCGAGACCACGACGCGGTCATCCCCTCGCTCGAGGAGCAGGCGGCCCGTGAAGCGGCGTTGTCCCAGCTCCTGGACGAGGTCAGCGACGTCCAGCTGCTCGAGCGTTCCCTCGTCGTTCACCGCCGCCTCCGGCGTGCGTCACGTTCGACGAGGCCGGCGGCGAGCAGGGGGACCAGGATCTCGTGGGGTCCGGTGATCCTGTACCCGCGGCCGCTGCCGGCGACGGGCCGCTGGACCACGTTGACACCGGGGCGGTAGGACTGGATGAAGTCCAGGTTGGCGGTGGCGAAGTCGACGCAGGCGATGGCCGAGGTTGCGCGCCAGGGTCACCGCCTTCAGGAAGACCTCGGGCAGCACCACCGCCGAGCCCACGTTCAGGTACACGCCGCCGCCGCCCAGGCGCGCCGCCTGCGCCCGCGAAGATCCGGAAGTCGAGGTGGGTCGCGCGCCCGAGGGCCGCCGGATCGCAGGCCGGGTGCAGGTGGACGATGTCCGTGCCCATGGCGACGTGGACGGTGGCCGGGAGGCCAGGCGCCAGGCCGCGGCGAGGAGGCTCACGTCGACGTGGCGGGGCCGGGGCCGCGGTCGGTCAGGTAGCGGCCGATGGCCGCCGCCCAGGCCGAGCCCGTCGCGGTCGCCCTCGACGATCGCGCGGTTGATCTCCTCGCCCGTCTCGCGCGCCATCCCGAAGGCGCCGCTGTCGAGGCCCGCCGCCACGTCCTCCGAGGTGCTGCCCGGCGACCGCCAGCTCGAAGTCGTGCACGACGCCCGGCGCCGTTGAGCGCGATGGCCGTGACGAAGCCGCGCTCCATGAGGTCGATGACCACCGGCGAGAGGCCCACCTTGACGACGTGCGCGCCCGATGCCCCAGACGAGGGGACTGCCGCCTCGTGCGCGGACCGCGCAGGATCTCGTCGCGCAACGCGCGCAGCGTCTCGCCCGCGAGCAGACGGGGCAGGCCGTCCAGGAAGTCCGCCAGGGAGGCGCCCCGGCGGTGGGGACGCGCCGCGTGGCGCAGGTCGACCTTGCTGGCACGCCGAGCCAGGGGATAGGTGGTGAGACCTTCGAGGCACAACGGCGCCGGACGCCGTCCCTGCCGCGCGAGCCTCGCCCCGCGGGCCATCAGCTGACGGCAGCCTCCTCGACAATCTGCGCGAGCAGATGCAGGACCATCCCGTGCACCTCCTGGATCCGCTGGGTGTCGGGGTGGGGGACGTCGATCAGGGTGTCGACGGCCGCCGCCAGCGCCCCGCCGCCGTTGCCGGTGAGACCGACCGTGACGAGACCCCGCTCGCGCGCGACACGCACGCCGGCGAGCACGTTCGGCGAGCGACCCGAGGTGCTGATCGCGAGCGCCAGGTCACCCGGCCGACCGTGTGCCTCCACCTGTCGAGCGAAGACGGCCTCGAACCCGAGGTCGTTGCCGACCGCGGTGACGATCGAGGGGTCGGTGGTGAGGGCGATCGCGGCGAGGGCGCGCCGCTCGCGGGCGAGCCGGCCCACCAGCTCCGAGGCGAAGTGCTGCGCGTCGGCCGCCGAGCCGCCGTTGCCGAAGACGAGCACGCGCCCCCCGTCGAGCAACCGCTCCGCCATCCGCCGGCCCAGGTCCAGCAGCAGCGACGCTTTGGCGGCGAAGAAGCGCTCCTTCAGCGAAGCGCTCTCGGCGACGATCGCACGGACATCATCCGGGGTCATGGTGCGCCGCCATTATGCTCGTTCACCCGGGTCAATGCGACGGCGAGGCGGGCGCCGCCTGCGAAGGCCGGCCCCGCAAGGGCGCCTACAGCCGGTGACGCAGGTGCACGGTCAGGAGGAGCGAGGGAGTGGCGGGGTCGTCGGTCCGGACCTCGAACACGGTGCCTTCGCGAGAGCGGGCGGGTACGTGCACCGGGACGGGCAGCCGGCGGCTGACCTTGCCGTCTCCCTGGCAGCGCTCGCAGCTCAGGAGATAGCCACCCGTGCCGTTGCAGCTGTCACAGACCGCCGTCACGGGGATGTCCAGCGAAAGCAGCGTGCCCCTTTCCGCCTCCTCGGCGGCGAGCACGACCTCGGCGGCCAGGCTGGTCGGGGTATAGGGCCTGCGCAGGTCGCCCGCCGCGGGACGCCGGAGATGAGACCACTCGACGGGCAGCGGTCGCTGATCCTGCAGCTCGTCGTCGTAGCGGCGCCGCCGGTCTGCGTCGCTGAGCGTCTCGAAGGCGACCTGGATCTCGGCAAGCGCCGGCTGCGCGTCCGCGGGCTCCTGGACGGGAGAATCCCGTCGCGTCAGGCGCCGGAAGGCCCTGCGGATCGCCGTGAGGCTCGCGTCACGCGGAACGCCGAGCAGCTGGTAGTAATCCTTGGGTTTCTCCATCCCGCCCCCACCATATTTTGCGGTTGGAACCCGTGTCAAGTGGTGAATCCCTGCGAGCCCCGAGTGGCTAATGCCTGCGAGCGGGTGGTGAATGGCGGCCAAGAAGGATGTTCGCCGGTGTCGGCCGTGAGGGGAGCGGACGGGTGCCTCAGCCGCGGACGCGCGTCCAGACCTCGACGCCAATGGCGAGAGCCAGCAGCAGGACAGCCGCCACCAGGATCGAGGTGCGCCAGCGCGGGAGGAGGGCGCGGTCGGCCGCGATCGCGACGCTCGCCGGCGCAACGCTGGTCCGGACCGGCGCCTCGCCCCGCGTCTCGGCGACGATCTCCACGGAATGCCGCGTCCCGCGCGGGGCACCCGCGCGCACCAGCGGCAACGACGCGACCACCGCGCCCTGGGCCGGGACCTCGACCTCGACCCCGTCGCCTTCCGCGCGCAGTCCGCGCGGCGTGAAAGCGCGCAGGCGGACGCGGTGCGGCGCGCCGTCGGCGCTGCGAACCTCGACCTGGAGCGGGCCGGTCACCTCCAGCCGCGCGGGACTCGGCTGGAGCCGGACGGCCGGGCCCGCCTGGGACCCGAGCCCGACCAGCAGGGCGGCACGCTGGCTCGCGAGCGGCGGGTTCCCGGCGGCATCCGGTGCGCCCTCGATCGCGTGCTCGAGCAGGAGAACCAGCGCGTAGACACCGGGGAGCGCCCGGGCGGCCCCGAAGTCGAGCAGGACCGTGCGGCTGTCCCCCGCTGGAACCCCGCTCAGGATTCGACCTTCCTGCCGCTGTCCGAGCAGGTCGCCGACGATCTGGACGGCCGGTACGGCCCGCGGGCTTCGATTCCTGACCTCGACCCGCACCTGCAAGGACGGTGTCGTCCCGACCACCTCGGCCGCGACCGCGAGCTCCGGCTCGGTCCGCGCCGGACCCGCGCTCAGCAGCGTGAGGCCGAGGGTGAGAGCGACGAGGCCGAGGCGTGCCGGGCGGCGCACCTCAGCGACCGGCGGCGACGAAGACGACGCCCGTGGCCAGGAAGCCGTCGTCGAGCTTCTTCCCCTGCTTCCTGTGGGTGGCGAAGACCTTGATCGCCGCTGCCCGCGCGGCGTCCCGCTCGAGGGGCGGGAACTCGCAGGCGGCTCGGACCTGGATCTGATAGGTGCTCGTGCGTCGGGGCTGGTAGGCATCGTCGACGGCCTGGACGTAGTACTCGATCGCCTTGGTCTTGGCGCGCGGCGCCGGCAGGGTCGCGCAGTAGTTGACCCCCGTGAAGGCCATGTCGACGAAGGAGTAGTAGTCCTTGCCGGCCTTGCGGAAGTAGACACGCGCCGCCGCCACAGTGCCGTCGTCGCTGATCGCCGCGCAGAGCGAGAGGGGCTTCTCGGGCACCGTGCACGATGCCGGCTGGTGTTCGATCAGGGGCGGCTCGTCGGCGGCGGCGAGCGCGGGCAGAACGGCGACGACGAGCACGAGAGCACGCATCCTCATCCGAGCCTCCGTGGGGCGCGCAGAACCGACCGGGGCGGCTCCCGGCCGGCGCGACGATCTTACCCGGAGGGTAAAGCCTACTTCCAGGCGAGCGTGCTCGAGTACGTCTCGCCCGCGGCCGTGAAGAGCGAGACCTCGATCGTCCAGCTGCGGGTGCCCTCGCGCAGCAGCTGGTCGCGCGTCTGGAAGACGAGGGCGCGGTCGCGGGGCGCGACGGTCGTGGAGAGGAGGGGCACGCGGCCCTTCTGCGTCCTCCCGTCGACGGTGGTCGCGACCAGCATGCTGGCGAGCCCGATCGGCTGCGAGCCTTCGTTGACCAGGAAGGCGCTCACGCTGAACTTCTCCCCGGGCTGGGGCGCCGCCGGGATCGTCTCGAAGCGGATCTTGCCGGGCAGCTCGGCCGCCTGGGTCGCCCGCTTGACGGGGATCCCCGACTCCTCGAACCCGACCAGGCCCGTCGACGCCTCGCGCCCCTTGGCCTCGGTTCGGCCGGCGACGAAGCCGTGGACGGGAGCGGCGGAGGCCCGGCCGGCGGAGGCCGCCTCCGCGACGGTCTTGGCGGTGACGGCGTTGCTCTTGCCGGTGAGCGCGGCGACGTTGCCGGGATCGATCTCGAGCACCTGGTTGTAAGCGACGACCGCGGCGTCGAACTGCCTCGCCTCCATGGCGCTGGCACCTCGCGAGAGCAGGGAGTTGACGCGGGCGGTCTTCTCCTGCTGCGCCTTCGCCTCCCCCTCCTGCCGCGCCTCGTCTTTGGCGGCCTCGACCCGCGACCGCAGCTCGACGGCGGAACGGTCCCAGGGCGCCTCCGCGAGCGCCAGGGCCGCCTCGCGTTCGGCCTCGGCGAGGTCGCCTCGCGCTAGAGCGGCGCCGCCCGAGGCGACTCGCGTGAGCGCCCGCGCTCCGACGCTTGCCTGCTCGAGCAGCTGTCGGGCCGTCGCGCTGCCGGGGTCGTCTCGCAGCGCCTGCTGCGCCGCGCCGACCGCCCGGTCGTAGCGGCCCGCCTCGAAGGCCGTGCGCGCCGAGCGCAGGGAGGCGGTGGCACGACCCTCCGCGGGAGCGAAGGTCGGCTGGGGCGCCGCGGTCACGGGCGGCGGCGCCAGCGTGGCGGCGGTCACCGGAGGGGCGGTCAGGGGCGAGGCACTCGCCGCGGGCGCGAGCGGGGACGGCGCCGCCGAGGGGGACGGTCCGCGAGGCGCGAGGGAGGTCCGGCTCCACGATGCGAGCGAGGCCCGGTTCCACCAGAGGAACGCACCTGCCCCCGCGATCACGAGCAGCGAAGCGAGCGCGAGCCAGGGCGCGAGCCCATGCCGGCCACGCCGGGCTCGGCGGGCCGGGAGGGGAGTTCGGCGCACCCCCGGCCGAGAGGCCGACGGCTCATGCACGGTCGGACCCGTGGCGCGCGTCGCGGCCGCCGTCCGGCGCCCGATCGGCCCCGTGCGCGGCTGCGCCAGATCCACCGTGACGCCTGTCGGCGTGAGGCTCGCCGGGCCGTTCACGACCGTCGGACCCGCCTCGGCGAGCGCTGCGTCCGCGGCCGGCGCGTGCGTCCGCAGCCAGGAACGCAGGTCGCTCGCGAACTCGCTCGCCGTCTGGTAGCGCTCGGCGGCGTCCCGGGACAGGGCCTTGCGCAGCACCGGCGGCAGCCCCTCCGCCGGACCCGCCGGGATCAGGCTGAAGTCCGCCTCCTCGTGGGTGATCTTGTAGAAGATCGCCATCAGGCTTTCGGCATGGAATGGACGGCGACCGGCGAGCAGCTCGAACAGGAGGCAGCCGACGCTGAACAGATCGCTCCGCCCGTCGACCTTCGCCCCCTGTACCTGCTCGGGAGACATGTAGTCGGCGGTGCCGACGATGTTGCCGGTTCCCGTGAGCGACGCGGTGGTGAGCCGGGCCACGCCGAAGTCCATGATCTTTACGGAGCCGTCTTCCCGGATGAAGATGTTGGCCGGCTTGATGTCCCGGTGGACGATCCCCGCCTGGTGCGCCTGCCCCAGCCCGGCCAGCACCTGGACGATGATCGCGACCTTGCGCTCGAGCGGAAGCGGCGTCTGGCGCATCGCCTTCTGCAGGTCCAGGCCCCGCAGCAGCTCCATGGCGATATAGGGCGAGCCGTCGGTGTGATTGCCCAGGTCGAAGACGGTCACCACGTTCGGGTGGGTCATCTTCGCGATCGCCCTGGCCTCGCGCTCGAAGCGCTGCTTGAGCTCGGGGTCGTCGGCGATCTGCGCGACCATCACCTTGAGCGCGACGTCCCGGTCGAGCACCGTGTCGTGCGCCACGTACACGTGACCCATCGCGCCGCGACCGAGCGGGCGCAGGATCTGGTACTTGCCGATCCGCCCGGTCAGCTCCCGGGGAAACTCTCTGCCGCCCGGCTCAGCCATCCCCACCTCGCGCCCCAGTACGCTGCCACCGACAGGCGAACGTCCGCCTCGGGCGGGCCCTGCGAGCGAGCGGATTAGACGGCAACCTTCCGACGAGTGTCAACTGCCGGAAGCGGACGACGGCCCCGCGGCCCGGCCGCGGGACCGTCGCGCTCCGCCAGAGGCTAGGGCGTCTTCGACGTAACCGTGAACTTGTCGACCCGGTTCTTCTGCCAGCACGCCTCGGTCGACTCGGTGCAGAAGGGGACTTCCTTGCCGTAGGAGACGTTCTTCAGCCGCGCCGCGGGCACGCCGAGCGAGACGAGGTAGTCGATCACCGCCTGCGAACGGCGCTCGCCGAGCGCGATGTTGTACTCGATCGTGCCGCGCTCGTCGCAGTGACCCTCGACCGTGACGCGGAGGAAATCGTACTTCTTGAGCACGTCCGCGTCCTTGGTGAGAGTGGCCCGCTCGCTGTCACGGATGTTGGCGCTGTCGAAGTCGAAGTAGACGCTGTCCAGCAGGCCCAGCTTGTCGATCTCTTCGGGGCTCATCGCCTTGATCCGGGCGTACTCGTCCACCTGCGGCGCCACCTGCGGCGCCGGAGCAGGAGCCGGCGGAGGAGCCTCGGGGGCGACGGGGGCCGGGGGGGGCGGTGGGGGCGGCAGCTTCTTCTTGCCGCAGGCGGGCAGCGTCACGAGCGCCAACGCGATCACGAGGAGGATCGGCTTCTTCATCATCAGCTTCCCTCTGCTCTTTCGGCAGTCCCGTGGCGGGACGTTCTAGCTCTTCTTGTCGGGGTCGTCCGAGTCGCCTCTCAGGGATTCCTTGAAATTGCGGATGCCCTCGCCGATCCCCTTCCCGAGCTGCGGCAGTCGGCCGACGCCGAAGATCAGGACGACGATGACGAGGATGAGGAGCAGCTCGGGAACGCCGAGACCGAACATGTGATTAGCCTCCGGGGCGCGGTGGGGATGACGCCCTCTCAGCAATCATATACCCGGATCCAGCACTCAATGCGTGACCTCGACGACGCGCAGGGCCTCGTTCAGCCGCCCGCGGCGGTAGCCCTGAGGGTCGATCTCCGCTCCCGAATAGCCGCTCGCGACCACGGCCCGCAGGACGGCGTCCCTCAGGATCGGGTCGCCCAGACGCGCCAGCTCCTCGCGTGCGATCTCGACGCGTGCCGTCTCGCCCAGGTGCCGGACGCGCAGCTCGCGGAACCCGAGCGCCCGCAGCGCCGACTCGGCTCGATCGACGCGGGCAAGAGCCTCCTGGGTGACCGGCGTCCCGTAGGGCAGGCGCGAGGCGAGGCAGGGCGAGGCCGGCAGCTCGGCGGTCGGCAGATCGAGCTGCCGCGAGAGCGCCCGGACGTCCTCCTTCGTGAAGCCTGCCTCTGCGAGCGGAGCGCGGGCGCCGGCCTGGTCGGCGGCGCGGCGGCCAGGCCGGTAGTCCGTCAGGTCGTCGACGATCAGCCCGTAGACGACGTGGGCGAAGCCCTCGGCGGCCGCGAGCGGGCGCAGCTGCCGGAAGAGCTCCGTCTTGCAGTGATAGCAGCGCTCGGCGTCGTTGCGGGCGTACTCCGGGTCGGCGAGCTCCTGGGTCCGGATCAGACGGTGCGCGAAGCCGAAGCGCAAGGCCAGCTCGAGGGCGAGCGCCCGTTGATCCGCCGAGAGCGAGGCGGAGTCGGCCGTGACGGCGAGCGAGCGGGCTCCCAGAACGCGGTGTGACACGAGGGCCAGGCAGGCGCTGTCGACGCCGCCCGAGTAGGCGACGATCACGGAGCCCAGCTCCGCGAGGATCCGCTCCAGCCTCTCCCGCTTGGCCCGCAGCTCGGTCGGCTCGCTCACTCCTGCCACTCCTCTTCGTCCTGCGGCGCGATCTCCAGTTCCAGGGGCGCGAGCCCCACCACCGCTAGCTCGATCCCGCACTCCGGACAGCTGATGATCTCCCCCTTGTCCACGTCGAACTCGTCGATCTCGACGTCCGCTTCGCACTCGGGGCAGACGGCCATGAGATGACCCTCCCTTGCGGATCTTAACCCGACCGCTCCGGCCGGAGCGCTCAGTCGGCCCGGTACTCGCCGCTGCGGCCGCCGGACTTCCGCACCAGGCGGATCTCGCCGATCCGCATGGCGCGGTCCACGGCCTTCACCATGTCGTACACGGTGAGGGCGGCGATGGCCACCGCGTGCAGGGCCTCCATCTCGGCGCCCGTGCGCGCCTCGGTCTCGACGCGCGCCTCGATCTCGAACCCGTCCCGGCGGGGTGTGAGCTCGACGTCGACACGGGTGAGCGGGATCGGGTGGCAGAGCGGGATCGTCTCGGGCGTGCGCTTGGCGGCGAGGATGCCGGCAATTCGGGCGACCTCGAAGGGGGCACCCTTCGCCAGCCGGCCCGCACGCACGAGCCGCATCGCCGCCGGGGCGATCCGGATCCGTCCCCGCGCTACCGCCGCGCGGGCGGTGACGGGCTTGTCCGAGATGTCGACCATGCGGGCGCGTCCCGCGCGGTCGAAGTGCGTGAGCGAGGGACCGGGCGGTCCCGCGGCAGGGCGTCCGACGCTAGGCTGGCGCACCATCGTCCTCCAGGAAGCTCGAGAGCAGGAGTGCCTCCGCGGTCTCGCCGGGGGCGGCCTCGGTGCGACCCGCCTCGATCACGACCAGCGCGTTCGCCCTGGCGTGCGCTACGAGATCGGCCGAGCCCAGCGAGCGCAGGAGCCGGGCCGCGAGACGTCCCTCCCGCCATAGCAGGCGGGCCGGCAGGTGGCTCGCGCGCCCCGAGCGGTTGCGCACGGCCGACTCGAGCACCACCGGGATGCGGGGCCGCGCCAGGGAACGCGCCCCCTGCATCCGGCGCAGGCACGGCCGGACGAACAGCTCGAAGGTGACCTGGGCCGAGACCGGGTTGCCGGGCAGGCCGAAGACGAGCGTCCGGCCGCGCTGGCCGAAGACGAGAGGCGCACCGGGCCTGATGGCGACGGCTGTGAACGAGAAGACGAAGCCGGCCTGGCGCAGGGCCGGCTCGACGAGGTCGTAGGCGCCCGCCGAGACGCCTCCCGAGACGACCAGCAGGTCCTTGCCGTCGGCGCGGGCCAGCGCCGCGCCGATCGCGTCCAGGCGATCCGCAGCGACGCCGAGCAGCTCTACCTCGGCGCCCGCGGCGCGGGCCAGCGCCGTGAGCGCCGGGCCGTTGCTGTTGCGGATCCGACCCGGGGCGGGCGTCTCCTCGACGGGGACGAGCTCGTCGCCGGTCACCAGCAGCGCCAGCCTCGGCCGTCGCGCACAGAGCGGCCGTGCGCAGCCGACCGCCGCCAGCACGCCGATCGTCGCCGGGTCGAGCTCGCGGCCCCGCTCCACGACCACCGCCCCGGCCGCGACCTCCGAGCCCCGGCGGGCAACATGGGCGCCCGGCTCGACGGCTTCCAGGATCTCGACCCGGTCGGGACCGGGCCGCGTCTTCTCGATCTGCTGGACGGCCGTGGCGCCCTCGGGCACGGGGGCTCCGGTCATGACGCGCAGCGCCTCGCCCGCGGCGAGCGGTCGCACGGGCCACTCGCCCGCCCGCAGCTCGCCCACCACGCGGAGCCAGACGGGCGGTGCTCCCACGTCCTCGGCACGCAGCGCGTAGCCGTCCATCGCCGCCCGGTCGAACGGCGGCAAGTCCGCGTCCGCCCGAAGGTCGCGGCTCAGCATGCGCCCCGCCGCGTCGGCAAGCGCGACCTCTTCCTCGTCGAGCAGCGGGGTCTCGCGCAGCACGATCGCAAGGGCTTCGTCGAAGGGGATCACGAAGCGATTCTAGCCTCGGTCCCGACGGCTGCGCGCTCGCCTTCCGTCCCCCGCCCAACCCACTCGTCCAGAAAGAGTTGCCGCGATCCCAGCCAGGCGCTACACTCGCCCCCGCTGGTAGCGTCGTCCGCGAGGACGACGCGCCAGGTCGCCCGCTCGCCGGCGGGCGTTTGGGGGGAGACAGGCCCGGTGCCGCGGCACCCCGCAGCCGTCGCAGCTCGTTTCGTCGCGTGGCGAGCAGGTCCGTCTCGCGGAGCGCGCGAGTGGTGATGCTGGCGGTGGCATTGCTCTCGATCGCGGCGGCCCGGATCGAGTCGATCACGCTGACGCAGGTGGGCTCGCGCCCCGCCGTCCGGGTGAGCGTATCGGGAACCCCGGGCACGGTCGTGCTGGGGCGAGAGCGCAGCGCCGCGCGCCTCGTGATCACGGACGCGGAGCTGGGGCTCCGCTTCTCGGGGGCGCGGCGTGTATCCTGGTCGCCCGGGGAGCGGACGAGCCCCGGCTGGCTCTCGGGCTCCCGGGGACGATGGTTGCGGAGGATCGAAGTCGGCGAGGGGGCGGGTCTCGTGTACGTCGTCGTGCTCTCCCCCGGTGCGGCAGCGGAGCTGCGGCGTGACGCGCAGGGCCTGCTGGTCATTCTGCCGCGCGCGCGGGGCGCCCGCGAAACGAGCGAGGCTGCCGAGGAGGGCCCGCCTCCGGAGGCAATCTCGGCACCGCCGACCGACGGTGGGCACGGGGACCCTCCGCCGCCGATCGTCGGACCCGAGGACCCCTCGGCACGGAGCCAGCCGCAGACCGACGAGCCGGCGCCGGGTGATCGCTCCGTCGCGAAGCTCTACCCGCAGCTGTTCCCACCGCCGACGGGCGGGGAGAGCGCCCGCGCTCCAATCACGTTACCTGTCCGCGAGCGCGGTGCAACACTCGGTCCTTTCCGCCTGAGCGGCTCCGTCGAGACGCGCTACGTCGACGCGGACACTTATCTGCAGGCCGCCGACCAGCGGGTGCGCGACCACTACCTGGAGATCGATCCCCGAGCCGGCCTCGAGCTGCCGATGGGAGCCGGGAGTCTCGCGGTCGAGTACAAGCCGGCTCTGCGAGCGCTCGCGACCTACGGCCAGATGAACAGCAGCAGCCACTACCTGAACGGCACGCTGGACCTGCCGCTCGGCGAGCGCTTGACCCTGCGCGCGGACGAGCGCTTCGTGCTGGGCACCCTCGACACGCGAATCGTCGACCCCGGGGGCGAGTACTTCTTCTCGCTCGGGCGCTTCCGCCGCAACGACGTCAACGGGGGGCTCAGCGTCCTGATCGGCCCGCGCACCAGCCTCGAGCTCTCGGGCGGCGCCGGGAACGTCCACTTCCTGCGGGAGTCGAGCTTCTTCGACTACGACAGCCGCCGTTTCACGGCGGGCGTCGGCTTCGAGGTCACCCCGAACCTGAAGGCCGTCGCCGGGTATGCCTACGACCTCGTCCCCCGGCCCCCCGATCATCCCCAGGCCGAGGCGCAGGCGCACTCGGCGAACCTCGCCTTGAGCGGGGAGCTGCTGCCGCTGCTGAGCGGGGAGCTGGCCCTCGCCTATCGCGACCAGCGGAATCCCGCCGCGGGCGCGGGAGGACGGCACTATGCGGGCCTCACGTTCTCCGGCGTGCTGACCCGCCAGCTGGCGCCGGAGGCGAGCCTCTCGCTCTATCTGTCGCGGGGCCTGCCGGTCTCGGCTTACGAGGCGAACGGCTTCTACGTCTCGACGGCGGCGCAGGCCGCGCTCCAGCTCCCGCTGCCGCTCGCGCTCCAGGTGCGCTTCGGCGTCGGGCATCAGTGGAACGGTTATCGCGTGGCCAGCGAAGGCGGGCTGCGCGAAGACCGGATCTTCAGCTGGTACGCCACCCTGCGTCGCGCCCTCCGCGGGCATCTGGCGCTGAGCGGCAGCTACCGCCTGGAGCGGCGCCGCTCGAGCCTGGCCGCCTTCGACACCGACAGCAGCGGACTGCTGCTCCAGCTCGAATGGCAGGCCGTGGGGAGACCGGCACGATGAGCGCCCTCACCGCCGCGGCGCTCCTGCTGCTGCTCGCGGAGGCACCCGCCTCGACCTCGACTTCGACCGACGAGTACCGCGTCGGCCCCGGCGATCTGCTGGAGGTGGTGGTCGCGGGCAGACCGGACCTCAGTCGCCTGGCGACGGTCCAGACGACCGGCACGATCCGGCTGCCACGCGCCGGCGAGCTCGGCGTCCGAGGCCTGAGCGTCGGAGAGATCGCCGAACGCCTGGCGCCGCTGCTGGCCGCGGAGGCCCTCGAGCCGCCCCGCATCACGGTCCGCGTCCGCGAATACCACAGCCAGTTCGTCTGGACGCGGGGGGCGCTGGCCCGCCCAGGCCGCAAGCCCCTGGCCGGCGGCACCCGGCTCGTCGACGTCCTGCTCGCGTCGGGCGGATTCCTCTCCGAGGCCTCGGGCGAGGTGGTGATCGACCGAGCGAACGGTGTCTTCGAGGGCGGCGGCCACAGGCTCGCCCTGCGCTTCGGCCGCCCGACCCCGGGACCCGGGGACCTGGAGCGGATGGCCCTTCCGCTCGCACCCGGCGACATCGTGACCGCTTCCGCGCAACAATGGGTCGTCGTGAGCGGAGCCGCCAGGAGACCGGGCCGTCATCCCTACCAGCCGGCGCTCACGCTGACCCGCGCGGTCCAAGGCGCGGGAGGGCTGCTGCCGGCGGCCAGTCGGCGCGTCAGGGTCCTGCGCGGGGATGCGCCCGCCGCGCGACGCGAGATCGAGGCCGATCTCGATGCGATCCGTCGGGGGAGGCAGGAGGACCTGCTGCTGCAGCCTGGCGACGAGATCGTGATCGAGGCGCGGCGCCTGTGAGCACGCCCTCCGTCGGCCCTCCTCCCGAGACCAGCCTGCTCGGTCGTGAGCTGGACCTGCGCTACTACGCGGAGCTGCTCTGGCACCGGAGGATCCTGCTTGCCGCCACCGCCCTCGGAGGCCTGCTGCTCGGCGTCCTGGCCGGCGAGCTGCAGGTTCCCCGTTACCGGGCCCGCGCGCTGCTGCAGGTGATGCCGCCCAATCCCACCTCGCTGAGCGTGACCGACGCTCTGGTGCAGACCGGCAACCCGCTCCGGGATCGGCAGTTCTTCAACACGCAGCTGAGCGTCCTGCGCTCCCGGGCGGTCGCGGAGCGGGCGATCGAGAAGCTCAAGCTCACGCCCGCGGCCGGGCGCCCCGATCCTGTCGCCGTGCTCTTGCGCTCGCTCACGGTCGAGCCGATACCCGAGACCTACGTGGTCGAGGTGAACGTCACCCACGACGACCCGAAGGATGCCGCGCTCTGGGCCAACACTCTCGTCGACGTCTACATGGACTACAGCATCGAGGGCCAGGTGGAAGCCGCCCGGCGCGCCTACGAGTGGGTGAACCAAAGGCTCGCCGAGACCCAGGTGGGCATGCAGGAGGCGCAGGACAAGCTGCTCAAGAGCTATCAAGGCCAGGACGTGTTCGTGCCCCAGGGCGGCGTCTCCTCGATCACGACCTCGATCTCGAGGCTGACCGACGACCACGTCCTCGCCCAGGCGCGCCGGATCGAGCTGGAGGCCGAGATCGGGGACTTCGCGGCGATGCGCCGGCAGGGGCGCCCGCTGGACTCGATCCCGCAGGTGGGCGACGATCCCGCGATCGCGGAGATCAACAGCCAGCTCCAGGCGCTCACGCTCGATCTCGCCCGGCTCCGCGCCAAGTACAAGGAGGGCCACCCCGAGGTCCGCAAGGTGCAGGCGCAGATGCAGCAGCTGCACGCGGACTACGATTCGCGGGTCACCCAGATCGAGGAGGGCCTGCACGCCCAGCATCGTCAGCTCGAGCGGCGCGAGGCGGAGCTCGAGCAGGCGATCGAGGACCACAAGTCGCGCGCCGCCGAGCAGAGCCGCAAGCTCACCGAGCTCGAGTCCCTCAAGAAGCGCGCCGACTCGGCAGCGGGCCTCTACGGCGTCCTGCTCCAGAAGCTGAACGAGACGAACATCGCCTCCTCGATCCAGAACAACAACATCCGCCTGCTCGACCGGGCCGTCGCGCCGACGCGTCCCTTCTGGCCGCGCAAGCGCCGGATCGCGCTCGGTACGCTGGTGGTGGGGCTTTTGCTGGGAGCCGGCTGGGTGCTGCTCCGCGACGCGCTCGACGACACGCTCAAGACCACGGACGACGTCGAGCGTCACCTGCACCTCGAGGTGCTCGCGGTGATCCCTCGCTACGCGGCGGGCGACGCCGCCCTCGCCACCGAGGCCTACCAGAACCTGCGCACCGCTCTCATCTTCGCTCGCCGAGCCGGCGCCGGGCACACGGTGCTGGTGACGGGCACCGCACCCGGAGAAGGCAAGACGACGACACTCGTGAACCTGGCCCGGCTGCTGGCCGTCTCGGGCGAGAGTGTCGTGATGGTCGACTGCGACCTGCGGCGCGCGAAGCTGCACCTGGAGCTGGACCTGCCTCGCGAGCCCGGGCTCACGGACTTCTTCGTCGAGGAGCTCGAGCCGACCCGCCTGGTTCGCGCGACGCGGCTTCCCGGGTTGTCACTGATCCCCTCGGGTCGGCTGCCGCCGCATCCGCCCGCCCTGCTCGCCCGGCCGGAGCTCGGGTCACTGCTCGACGCCCTCAAGGCCCGGCACCGCTGGGTCCTGGTCGACTCGCCGCCGGTCGCCGCCGTCACCGACGCGTTGCTGCTCGCGCCGCATGCCGATTCGACGCTGCTCGTCGTCCGACAGAACAAGGTCGACCGCGCGACCGTCAAGCGGGCGGTGGCCGCGCTGCGCAAGGCGACCCCGCGCCTGAGCGGGGTGGTTCTGAACGCCGTCGACGTCCGGAACAAGGATTACTACGCCTACTCCGAGTACCGGGAGCGCGGGGCGAAGCCGGAGCGCGCCCGCGCCGCCGACGGAGAGCCGAAGGCGTGAGGTCCAGCGCGCGCCCACGACTGCCTTGGGCCGCGATGGCGCTCCTGGCTCTCGTCGCCGGTGGCGCCGCGACGCGCGCCCCCACTCCGCCGCCGATCGCGCGGCTGGCCTTCGCCGAGCCGAAGGACGAGGTGGCCCTGGACGACGGGGGCGGGCGCAGCGCGTCCGAGGGTTCCGCGGTCACGCTGGGCGAGACGGTGAGGGTCGGCCGCGACGCGGTGGCGCGGCTGGAGCTGCCCTGGATGACGCTGACGCTCGGCTCGGACGCCCGCCTGCGTTTCTCCGACGCGTTCCTGCTCTCCGTGCGGCTCGAGAGCGGGCGCGCGCTGATCGCGTCCGAGACCCACGACTGCCTGAAGGTCGTGACGGGCGAGGCGGAGGTTCGCGGTCGCGGGCGCGCGGTCGTGCGTCGGCGCGAGCACGCGACCCTCGTCACCTGTCTATCGGGCCGCTTCGAGGTCTTCTCGGCCAAGGGCTCGGCCACGCTCGACCCGGGCCAGGGGATCGTCGCCCTGGCCGGCCGGCCGCCCGGCCCGCCCCTGGCGACGCCTGAGGCGCCCGCGGTGGTCTGGCCCGGTCGTGACCCCGTCTACGTCGAGCGCGGAGCGCCGATCGAGCTGCGCTGGTCGGGCGAGGCACCCTCCTACCACCTCGAGCTGCTGCCGGTCGGGAGTGACGTGGTGCTGCTCCAGCGCGACGTCCTGGCCTCGCCCGAACGGATCGAGATCCCGTGGCACGGGGCCTTCCGCTGGCGCGCGTCCGCCCTGGACCACCGCGGGCTCGAGGGACCGCCTTCCGGAGAGGGGTTGATCGCCGTCGAGTGACCGCCGCGCGAGGGAGACGGGCGGCCGGTGTCCAGCGCGAGAGGCGGCCTGCTCAGCGTGAGGGTGGGTAGCCCCGGGCGGAAACGAACTCCCAGCGGAAGGCCTCCGGCACCGGCCCCGCGCTGCCCTCGAAGACGCCCGTGTCGAGCGCGTTCACACCCGGCTTCTTGCGGTCCGGGGCGACGCGCTCCAGCAGGTCGGCGACGCGGGCATCGACCCGGTGCGCGGGCGGCAGCAGGATCAGGGGACGCTCGTCCGCGACGAAGTCCTCGCCGCTCAAGCGCTCGATCCTGACCTGGATCGCGGTCAGGCGCCAGGCGGTCGCGTTGTAGACGGTGAGCCTCAACGTGTCGCCCGACCAGGCGGCCACCCCCCGCAGCCTGCGCAGCTCCGCGGCAGGCAAGTCGCTTTCGTCTTCGGCGAGGCTGGGGGCGCTTCGCGCGGGCGCGGCGGCGCCGGGCACGGGAGAGGGCTCGGCGGCAGACGGGAGCGCCATCGGAGCCCGCCGTGCGCCGGGGGAGCGCAGCGGTGCGGGAGCGGCCGGCGACGCGGCCGAGACGGCGGGGGTCGGCAGGCTGCTCACAGCGCTTGGCCGCGCTCTCACCAGGGATTCGGCGGAGCGCTGCCGCAGCACCACGAGCGCAACCGCGGCGACGGCGACGATCACGGCCAGGCCCGCGAGCAGGCGAAGGGCGGTCGTGCCCTTCCTGGTCGGCGGGACCGACTCGGCCCTGTCCGCCAGGGGTGGCGCGCCCTCCGGTGAACGCGACTGCTCGAGCCGCCGTTCGATCTCGGTGACTGCCTCGGCGAGGGTCCAGTCGCGGAGGCCTTTGCGCCAGACGAGCACCGCGCGTGGATCAGGCTCGGCACGGACGGCCGTGACGACCTCCTCGAGCGAGAAGGGCCCTCGCCTCTGGGCGCCCTGCGCGAAGAACCAGCGCTCCCGCATGAGCGTCGTGCCTCAGCGCGGGGCGAGGGAGCGCGACTGCTCGGTAGAGGCGCCAGCGAGGGTCGCGCGCACGATGAGCTCCCTGGCGTCGCCGCTCTGCAAGTACTCGCTGAAGGAGCCGTCGCCCATCACCCGGGTGGCCACGCCGTTCAACGTCACCGCCGCCCGCGGGTCGGCATGCCCCGCCACCAGGACGATGCCGGGCGCCACTTGCTCGACCGAATCGAGCCCGAGCCGCGGCGGAGCGGCCGGACGAGGGGAGGCGCTGGGCCGCGGCTCGGGCACGACGATCGCGAAGAGGGACGTGCGCGAGAAGGCACCCTCGAGCCCCGCCTGGCTCACCGCCGCCACCCTCCAGAAGTAGCGGCCCTTCTCGAGCCCGGCCAGCTCGCGACTGGTACCGGTTATCCCCGGCTCGTCGAGCGCCGCCGAGAGGAGCAGGTTGGCCTGGGCGACGTTGTAGTCGATCGCGAGTCGGTAGCTCGCCCCGCCGGGCGAGGGCGTCCAGCTGAGCTCGGCGACGGCGCCGGCGGGGATCTGAGCGCTGGCTGCGGGCGCCACGAGTGTCGGCGGCGGCGGCAGCGGCAGCTTGCCGCCGGCCTGGCCGGCCGCGTCCACCTGCACCGCCTCGTTCGCGAAAAGGGTGATGCGCTGCTCGCGAGTCGTCTCGACCCGGGCACGGCCTCCGAACACCTTGATCCCGGTCGCACCGCCCTCGCTGACGTCGATGTTTCCGAAGGACTTGGCGTCGGCGGTCGTCCTTGCGGTCGGGGTGACGATCTCGGTGGTCTGGTCGCCGACCGCGAAGTTGATGTGTCCGGTCAGGACGCGCCAGGCGGCCGTCGAGGACTCGGCCGAGCCCCCGATGTGGACGACACTGGCGGGTCGTACCCTCACCACGTTGCCGGAGTCGAAGGCGATCTCAGCCGCCGCCGCCGCCTCGGTCTGGACGACGTCTCCGACGCGCAGGCGGTCGGCGAGACGCGCCGCCACCCACGCCTCCTCCCTCGCCGGCTTGCGCCTCACCGACCCCAGCACGGCCGTCAGGCGGGCCACCTCGTCGCCGCGATGCGGGGTCGGTACGTGCACGAAGACGTACCAGTAGGTGAGGAGGGCCGCGATCGCCACCAGCCCGCCGGCTACGGTCAGCGGATCCTCGAAGGGCCGCCGCGAACGACCGGCGGGGGGCTCCGCATTGGGGGCAGTGCCTTGCGCGCTCGCCATAATCTCGGAGCTCGGAGCCGTTCGACCGGGGGAAGTGTAGCGACTGCGACCACACCCTTCAAGCCACCCGAGCGAGCGCGCCCGCCAGGCCGCGCCCCCGAAACGCTCGAGGCGGCTCGAAGTACCCGCCGGGCGGCGGGCGGCGGGCGGCGGGCGGCGGAGTCGAAGTAAGATCGAAGCTCCGATGAGAATCCTGCTCAAGCTGCTCCTGTTCGCGCTGCTGCTGCTCGCCGTCCCTTTCCTGCTGCTCGTCACGCTGCGTGTGGGCGCCTCCCCGACCCTCACCCTGCGGCCCTCCGCGCCAGCGATCGGGACCCACACCAGCGTCCTGGTGACCGCACAGGCGGCGGGACGCGGGCTGGCCCCGCTGCGCGTCGAGGTCGTGCAGGACGGCAAGGTGATGGTGGTCGCCCGGGCCGACAGCGCGCCGCTGCCTTCCTGGCGCTTCTCGGGCCCGCATCGGGAGAGGCTGGAGCTGCGGGCCGAGGTGGGTCGTGACGCGGTCCCACAGTTGCGGGAGGGCGAGGCGGTCGTGCGCGTCGTGGCCGAGCGGGCGTCGACCTGGCTGCGACACCCTCGGCCCGCCGTGGCCGAGCTCCGGCTGCCGGTGCTGCTGCGACCGCCCGTGATCTCCCTCGTCTCGACGCAGCACTACGTGGCGCAGGGGGGATCCGGGGTCGTCGTCTACCGCGTCTCCGGGACGGCGACCCGCGACGGCGTGCAGGTGGGCTCCTGGTTCTTCCCGGGAGCGCCTCTACCGGGGGCGACGCGCGGCGAGCGCTTCGCGCTCTTCGGTGTGCCGTGGGACCAGTCGGACGAGGCGAGCATCCGCCTGCTGGCCGGCGACGCCGCCGGCAACACCTCCGAGATCGCCTTCGTCGACCGGTTCTTTCCGAGAGAGCCGACCCGGGATCGGATCGAGGTCCCGGACGACTTCCTGGCCCGGGTGGTGCCCGAGATCATGGCGCAGACCCCGGACCTTCCGGACCGCGGCAGCCTGCTCGAGAACTACCTCGAGCTCAACCGCGAGCTGCGCGCGCGCAACGCCGCGGAGCTGGTGGCCCTCGCGAAGCGGTCGGTCCCGCGCTTCCTCTGGAACGGGTCGTTCCTGGCCCTGCCGAACGCCCAGGTGATGTCCTCATTCGCCGACCGGCGGACCTACTACTACCACGGCCGGGAGATCGATCGGGAGACGCACCTGGGCTTCGACCTGGCCGCGACGGCACGGGCGCCGGTGCCGGCGGCGAACGCGGGCGTCGTGCTGCTCGCCCGCTACTTCGGGATCTACGGCAACACGGTCGTGCTCGACCACGGGTTCGGCCTGATGACGATCTACTCGCACCTCTCCTCGATCCGGGTGAAGCCGGGCCAGGCGCTCGCGCGCGGCGAGATCCTCGGGACGACCGGCAGGACCGGTCTCGCGGGCGGCGATCACCTGCACTTCAGCACGCTGGTGGGCGGGCTGCCGGTGACGCCCAAGGAGTGGTGGGACGCCCACTGGATCCACGACCGCGTCACCGCCAAGCTCTCCGGCGCGGCCGGTCTCTCGGAGGCGACCCGCTAGCCCGCGGAGCCGGACTCTCCCTGCGCGCTCGAAGCCGCCAGCGCGGCGAGCTGGCGCTCGATCTCCCCGAGCGCCTGCCGGATCTGCTCGCGGCGAATCTCGCTGCTGGTGGCGCTCTGCTGGCGCTCCAGCTCGGCCTTGGCGAGGCCGAGCGAACGCAGTCGCCGTTCACGCTCCGGATCGGCGCCGACGACACCTTTCCGCTGTCTCTCCTGCTCGCGCTCGGCCACTCGCTGTTGATAGCGGTCTTCGGCGTCGATCAGGCCTTCACCGGCGTCGCCCATCTGTCCTCCTGCCGTCCGGAATCGCACTCCGATGATAGCGCGAAGCGCGATCGCGGCGGGGCGAGGGCGAGGCGGTGCTCAGCGGCCACGCCGTACCGCGCGCGCGCTCAGCCGATCGACGAGCTCGGGAGCCAACAGCCGGGCCACGCGGCCGAGCCTTCCCTTCCAGGTCATCACCAGCATGCGTTGCCGCCTCTGCATCGCCCTGACCGTGCGCCGCGCGCATTCCTCGGCGCTCATGACCGATTCCTCGTGCACCGGCGAGCCCGAGAGGGTGCGGCCGTCGGCGCCCGCGGAACGCTTGCGGATCTCGGACTTCACGAAGTAGGGGCAGACGACGGTGACCGACACGCCGCTGCCCCTGAGCTCGACGCGCAGGGAGTCGAAGAAGCCGATCTGGGCGTGCTTGCTGGCGGCATAGGCAGTACGGGTGGGAACACCGACCAGACCGGCCAGGCTCGAGATCGCCACGATCTGGCCGCGCGCGCGACGCAGATGGGGGAGCGCGTAGTAGGTCGGATAGACGCTGCCCAGGACGTTCACGCGCAGCAGCCGCTCGTAGGGGCCGAGATCCGTGACTTCGTCGAAGCGGGCCACCATGCCGATGCCGGCATTGTTGACGAGCACGTCGAGAGACGAGTACCGCGAGAGGGTCCGCTCGACCAGCCTCCGGCACGCCGCCGGATCGGTGACGTCGGTCGGAACGACCAGGGCCTCCGCCCCCTGAGCGCGACATGCCTCGGCCACCCGCTCGAGCGCCGCCTCGTCACGCGCGGCGAGCACCAGCCGCGGGCGATCGCGCGCGAGCTCGAGACAAAGGGCCCGCCCGATGCCCTGCGACGCACCCGTCACGACCACGACCTTCCAACCGTAGACGCTCATGGCACGGCTCCCGGGTCCCCGGCCAGGCCGCCGCTCGGACTCGCGCCCTTGCCCGCGTGCGAGGGGCCTTCGGGCACGAGGGTGAGGACGTGCTCGGCCGGACCCGGGAGAAAGGGTGTCGGCCGCCCCTCCGCCCAGGCCTGGTGGCCGTCGCCGTAGTGGGGCGAGAGCGGGTTGCCGCTCTCGCCCCCGGGCATCTGGAAGTAGCCGCGGTCCTCGTGGCCGGGTGAGACCGCGAAGCGCTCGGAGGCCCCCGCCGAGGGCGACTGGAAACGGGGCATGTTGCCGTCGCCGGGAAGGCGCAGGCGGGGCATGTCGAGCAGCCGGGCCAGGCCGGGCACGGCTCGCGAGAGAGGATGCCGGACGAGACTGGTGTTGCGCTCGCCCCAGCTGCGTTCGGCGACCGGCCCGTCTTCGGCGAGCTCGGCGAGCACGCCGTCGAGCGCGGCCGTGAGCAGGGCCTCCCAGCTCCGGTAGCGCGGCGAGAGCAGATGCGGCGGCCGCTTGCTCACCAGGACCCAGAGCGGCCCCTCCCACTGGCGGTAGGCGCGCTTGTGGTCGGTGCGGCCCAGGTAGTCGAAGTGCTGGTCGGCGGCGCGGCAGGGGGCCAGCAGCGGCGTCAGGGCCTCGTCGGCCACGCGGTTGCGGAAGGCGCGCACGATCCGGTACCCGACCGATGCGACGCTGGCGCGCCCGCCCCAGGCGGCCACCAGCCGACGCGCCTCGGCGCGCCGCGGGTCGGCAGCCGTCGAGGCGGGCGTCAGCACCGCGAGCAGCAGCCGCTGCCAGCGCCCCAGGAAGCGCGCGCGGTCGTCGAGCTGGATGCGCAGCATGTCGGCTTCGCTCGCCGTCCTTGGGAGTGCCCGGAGGTCGTCTCGGATCTGTCGCTGCCGGGCCCCGAGGTCGTAGCTGCCGAAGCCGACCCGGCGCAGCGCCTCGCCGCCGACGACGCGCGCGTTGGCGGTGAAGAGGCGCCCGTCGGGCGGGTCGACGACGCGCGGGCAGTCCTGGGCCGGGAGCCAGCCGTGCCAGCCTCGCGTCCCGTCGGCCCAGGAGGTCGGCAGGCGGCCGTCGAATCCGAAGCGGCGCGGGATGCGCCCGGCGATCGTCCAGCCGATCCGCCCGTGCACGTCGCCCACGACCAGGTTCTGCTCCGGCATCCCGAGGGTGGGAGCAATCGCGAGCGCCTCGGCGACGCTCGCCGCGCGCTCGAGTCGCACGAGCCCTGCATCCAGGCCGCCGTCGCGGAGCGCCACCCAGGCCAGCGCGCGTCGGCGTCCCGCATGGTCGACGTCGAGGACGGGCCCCCAGATCGTCTGCAGCGTGTCGAGCTGGAGGTCCTCCGCGCCGGCCACGTGAACGACCTCGTGCACGTGCTCGAGCCGCCTCGTCCCTTGCGGAGTGCGATAGGCGTCCGGATCGCGACCGACCGGCTCGAGCACCACCAGGTCGGCCCAGTCGCCCTCCGCGTTCGTGAAACCCCAGGCGATCCGGCCGTTGCTGCCCGCGATCACGAAGGGCGCCCCCGGCAGGGTGACCCCGGTCACCCGCGCGCCGGCGGTCACGAGCGAGGCACGGTACCAGACGTTCGGGACGTCGAGGCCGAGATGCATGTCGTTGGCGACCAGTGACGAGCCGTCGGCGGTGTGCGAGCCGGCGAGCGCCCAGTTGTTGCTGCCGAAGACGACCGCGTCCGCGTCGCGCGCGACGCCTCGCGCCAGTGGTTCGTCCGGACCCGGCCTCGCGCCGCCCGCACGGAGGTCGACGACGTCGGGCCCCGGGATCGCCGGCTGCGGGAGCGGTTTCCCCTCGAGCGGTGCGTCCCACTCGGTCCCCTCGGGGGCCAGGAACTCGAAGACCGGCCCGGGCAGCGTGTCGTGCATGACGCCGAGCGTCGATTCCTCCGCGGGCAGCTCGGCCTGCAGCGTGAGCGACATGGTGAGGGAGCACAGCAGCGAGTCCTCAGGACGCCACGGCGCCGGCGTCGCCCGCAGCAACAGGTACTCGAAAGGCGGCGCAGCCAGGGCGGAGAGACCGGCCCCGACGCCCTCGCTGTACGCGTCGAGCAGCGCGCGCTCGTCCGCCGGTAGGCGCCCAAGGGCACGGCGGGCCACGGCACGCAGACGCAAGGGGCGCACCTCGCGGTCGGAGGCGAGCGCCGCCCGGCCGGCCAGCTCGGCGAGCTCCCCGGCGGCCCGGCGGCGCAGCAGGTCCATCTGGAAGAAGCGCTCCTGAGCGTGCAGGAAGCCGGTGGCCCGCGCCACGTCGAGACGGCTGTCTCCTCGCACCACCGGTACGCCGAGCGCGTCACGCTCGATCCGGACGGCGGCGGCGAGGCCCGCGAGCGGACGCTCGCCGTCCTGGAGCGGAAGGCTGGCGCGCAACCGTGCGACCAAGAGAGATCCGGCCGCGCCGAGCGCCAGCGCGAGGGTGGCGAGCCCGATGCCGAGGCGGCGCCGCCAGCGCCCGTGCCTCAGGGGCGGCGGCCTGGAGCCACCCGAGGCCATGCCCGCCGCCTCAGGCCTTCGCCTTGGACTGGTTCGCGACCGCCTCGGCCGCTCTCTTGGCCGCCTCGGGGTCTCCGAGGTAGTAGTGCTTGAGCGGCCGCAGGTCGTCGTCGAGCTCGTAGACGAGCGGGATCCCGGTCGGGATGTTCAGGCCCACGATCGCGTCCTCGGACACGCCGTCGAGATGCTTCACGAGCGCGCGCAGGCTGTTGCCGTGCGCGGCGATCAGGACGCGCTTGCCGTCCCGCAGGTCCGGCACGATCGCGTCGTACCAGTAGGGAAGGAAGCGGGCGACCGTGTCCTTGAGCGACTCGGTGAGGGGCAACAGGTCCTTCGCGAGCCGCGCATAGCGCGGCTCGCGGCCCGGGTGACGCTCGTCGTCGGGCGCGAGCGGCGGGGGCGGTGTCGCGTAGGCGCGCCGCCAGATCTTCACCTGCTCCTCGCCGAACTTCTTCGCGGTCTCGGCCTTGTTGAGGCCCTGCAGGGCCCCGTAGTGACGCTCGTTGAGCCGCCAGGACTTTCGAACCGGGATCCAGAGCAGGTCCATGCCGTCCAGGGTGATCCAGAGGGTGCGGATCGCGCGGCGCAGGTAGGACGTGTGCGCCACGTCGAAGACGTAGCCTTCCTGCTTCAGGAGGCCCGCCGCCGCGGTCGCTTCCTCGACGCCCTTCGCCGAGAGGTCCACGTCCGTCCATCCGGTGAACTTGTTCTCGAGGTTCCAGGTGCTCTCACCGTGGCGCAGCAGGACCAGCTTCTGCATCGTCTTCTCCCTTCAGTCGTAGACGTTCATTAGAGCGATTCGCCCCCGCGCCGGTCAAGCGGCGCGCCCGCCGCGCCGGCCTGCGGCGGGCGGATTGTACGCCGTTCCCGCCGACGGACGGCTGCGCTCTCGCGCGGCGCGCGTGCGTCAGGACGCGCCCATCGCCTTCAGCCGCTCGAGGAGCTGCGGGTGGGAGTGATAGACGCGCGAGTAGAGCGGGTCCGAGAGCGGGAGCAGGCGGCTCTGCTCGCGGAGCTTCCTGAGCGCCGCGCCGAGCTCGTCCGGGCGTGCCCCGGCGCCGAGCGCGAACCGGTCGGCGGCGAACTCCTGCCGCCGAGAGAGGGCGTTCTCCAGCGGCTGGAGCAGGAAGCCCACCAGCGCGAACCAGAGCCCGAAGACGGCGAGCGCCCCGTAGGGCGTTCGCGCGAGCGAGAAGGCCGCGTAGAAGCCCTCGATTGGCAGCAGCCGGCTGAGCACGAACAGGAAGCCGCCGCTGGCGGCCACGCTTCTCACGAGCGCCCAGCGAACGTGGTGCAGCTCGAAGTGGCCGAGCTCATGGGCGAGGACGGCGACGATCTCCCGGGGCGCGAGAGCCTCCAGGAGCGTGTCGAAGAGCACGATCCGCTGCTGGCCGAGGATGCCGGTGAAGTAGGCGTTGCCGTGGGCGGTGCGGCGGGAGGCGTCCATCACGTAGACGCCCTGGGTACGAAATCCCACCCGCCGGGCGAGCGCCTCGATCTCCTCGCGCAGCTCCCCGGGGGCGAGCGGGACGAAGCGGTTGAAGACCGGCGCGAGCAGGGTCGGATAGATCCAGAGCGCGAGCAGGTTGAAGCCGGACACGAGCCCCCACGCCCACAGCCACCAGAGCGGCCCCATGCGGGCCATCACCCAGAGCAGACCCGCCAGCAGCGGAACGCCGAGGCCAATCGCGAGGGCGGTGCCCTTGACGCGGTCCAGCACGAACCCGCGCAGCGTCTGGCGGGTGAAGCCGTGCACGCGCTCGATCCGGAAGGTCGAGTAGAGGTCGAACGGCAAGGCGAGAAGGCCGCTCGCCGTCCCGAGGATCGCGAAGAAGACGAGGCCGGTCGCGATCGCGCTCGGAGCGGCGACGGCGCGCGCCCAGGACTCGACGAGGCCGAGGCCGCCCGCGCCCACCAAGACGAGGGTGAGGGCGGCCTCGGTCCAGCCGGAGACGACCCCGAGGCGGTAGCGGTCCGCCGCGTAGGCCGCGGCCTTCTCGATCTCCTCCGAATCGATGCGAAGGGAGCGCGCGGCGCCAGCCCGCCGCTCCGGGTCGGCCGCGTAGCGCCGGTTTCGAACCGCCAGCGCGGTCTCCGCGACCTGCTGGCCCAGGCGCAGCAGCAGGTAGACGAGAAGGGACGATTCCATGGACAGGGCTCTCCCCGGCGGCTCGGCCGCCGCGCGCGACGGCTTCACGGCTATCATCGCCCCGATGACCGACACGCCGCTCACCATCGTCGGCGCGGGGGTCGTGGGTCTGGCCGTCGCCGCCCGGCTCGCTCCGCGGTACCCGGAGCTCGTGATCCTGGAGCGCCGGGAACGCCACGGCACCGAGACCTCGAGCCGCAACAGCGAAGTGATCCACGGTGGGATGTACTACCCGACGGGGTCGCTCAAGGCACGGCTCTGCGTGCGCGGACGCGAGCTGCTCTACGATCGCTGCCGGCGGCTGGGGATCGCCCACCGACGGCTGGGCAAGCTGATCGTGGCCACGGAGGCGGCCGAGCTGGGGGAGCTCGAGCGGCTGCTCGCGCTCGGCCGGGCGAACGGCGTCGCGCTCCGGATGCTCTCGTCGCACGAGTGTCGCTCGCTCGAGCCGGCGGTCTCCGCGGTGGCGGGGCTCCTCTCGCCGACCACCGGGATCC
Organism: uncultured Acidobacteriota bacterium; assembly: GCA_963732935.1. Taxonomy (GTDB): domain Bacteria; phylum Acidobacteriota; class Vicinamibacteria; order Fen-336; family Fen-336; genus DATBSL01. Next base: position 684,135 of record CAVTBK010000002.1, read on the forward strand.
TGAGCGCCCACGAGCTGATGGACTCCTTCCTCGCGGAGGCGCGGCGACACGGCGCGCTGCTGCAGACGCGCGCCGAGCTGGTGGCGATCGAGAGGCGGACCCACGACTACCGCCTGACCGTTCGCACGCCCGAGGGGCTGGAGTCCCTCACCAGCGACCGTGTCGTGAACGCCGCCGGGCTCGAGGCGGACAGCGTGGCGGCCCTGGCCGGCATCGACCTGCAGGAGGCCGGCTATCGCCAGCACTGGTGCAAGGGCTGCTACTTTGCGACCGGCGGCCCCAGCGCCGGCCTGCTCTCGCGTCTCGTCTACCCGGTGCCGAACCAGGTGAGCCTCGGCGTCCACGCCGTCCTCGGTCTCGACGGCCGGCTGCGCTTCGGTCCCGACGTCGACTACCTGGCGGCACGACGCCTCGATTACGCCGTCGACGAGTCACGCCGCGACGCGTTCGCCGACGCGGTCCGCCGGCTGGTTCCTGCCATCGGGCGAGAGGCTCTCTCCCCCGACATCGCCGGAATCCGGCCGAAGCTCCAGGGCCCCGGCGAGGCGTTCCGCGACTTCGTGATCGCCGAGGAGGCGGGGCGGGGCCTGCCGGGCTTCGTCGATCTGGTCGGTATCGACTCGCCCGGCCTCACCTCCGCCCCGGCCATCGCCGAGCAGGTCGAGGCCTACTTGAGCGCGGCGTAGCGTGGATCGCTGACGACCCTCGCGAAGTCGCGATCGCGCTCGAGCTTCGTGAAGTCGTCGAAGCCCGCCGCGTGCGCCTTGACCAGATATTCGAAGGCCTGGTCCAGCCGACCGCGGGCGGCGACCAGCTTCGCGAACAGATAGTACTGGCGCGCGAGGTCGACGTCCGCCGAGCCGACCGGCACGCCGCCGCCGTCGAAGGCCACCGGGTCGAGGCGGATCGCCTCGCTCCAGGCCGCCAGCGCGCGTTCGACCTCGCCGCGGGCCAGCCACGCCGTGCCGAGGTTCTTGTAGAAGGCGGCCTCCGGCTTGATGGCGATCGCCTTGTCGTAGGCGCTGATCGCCCGGCGGTACCTCCCGCTGGTGTGCTCGAGGGTTCCGAGGTTGTTGTAGGCCGCGGCGTAGTCCTTCTTCAGCTGGATGGCCCGCTCGTAGGCCCGGCGGGCGGCCCCGACGTCACCCAGGCGCTGGTAGCAGATGCCGAGTTGGTTCTGCGGCGTGGCGTCCCGCGGACTCGCGGCGATCACTTCCTGGTAGGCGCTCGCGGCCTCGGCCCAGGCGTGGCGCGCGACCAGGACTTGCGCCCGCTCCAGGACGTCGTTCCCCGACCGCAGATCTGCGGCGCCGGCGGCGCCCGCCAGCGCAGTGGTCACCGCGAGAGCCAATGCTGTCGTTCTCATCTCTCCTCCTCGCTTTCTCAGGGTTGTTGCACGAGGAGGAAGAGCGGATACGCCTACCGGCGGGCGAGCTCCTTGTAGCGGGCGTCCTGGAGCAACGGATGGAAGTCCTTGTCCGCCTCGACGCGGTCGAAGTCGCGGAAGCCGGCGTCCTTGGCACGCCGCAGATAGTCGAGCGCCGCGTCCTTGTGGCCGTTCGCCGCCAAGAGCTTCGCCAGGTAGAAGTACTGGGTGGCCGCGTCGACTCCTGCCGACGCCACCGCCGAACCCTGGGTCTCGAGGATCGAGGGGTCGAGGCGGAAGGCTTCCTGTAACGCCTCGAACGCTCGCTCGAACTGCGACAGGGCGAGGTAGGCGGTGCCCATGTTCCTCCAGGCCGTGGCCAGCGTCGGCTTGAGGCCGATCGCCTTCTTGTAGGCCTTCACGGCCGCGCGGAAGCGTCTGCGTGACTGCTCCAGGGTCCCGATGTTGTTCCAGGCAGAGGCGTACTTCGGGTCGAGCTCGAGGGCACGTTCGTACTCGCGGAGCGCCCGGCCTTCGTCATGGCTGCTCTGGTAGCAGATGCCGAGCAGGTTGTGGAGCCGCGCGTCGTTCGGGGCCACCTCGATCGCCTTCTTGTACTCGTCGATCGCCGCCGGGAAGTTTCCTCTGACCACGAACGCCGCCGCGCGCGCCACGGCATGCTGGCCCTCCAGCGCGCGGCTGGCGGCCGCGTGCATCGCCTCGCCGCTGATCGGCTTCAGCGACAGCTTGACCACGTCGAGGATGCGCTCGCCCGTGGTCGGGTTGGCGAGCAGCTCCAGGGTGAGCGCCTCGCCCTCGGCCAGCTGCTGAGCGGGGGGAAACTGCGGGCCGGCCGTCCCGAGGGGCGAGGGGGTCGGACAGTGTGGACAGTCGCCTCGGCTCCCGCGCAGCTCGCGCTCGACCGCCTTGCGATCCAGCGGCTTGAAGGCCACACGCAGCGGCCGCGAGCCGCCCTGGGTTTCGATCACGACCCGGTAGCCGAAGTAGGCGCCGCTCTCGCGGTCCCAGAGCACCCGGTTCACGGAGTTCGAGCGGGGCAGGGCTGCTTCCCCGATGGCGCCGCCCGGCTTCTGGCCGCCCGTCCGGATGAGCGCAAAGCCGATCGAGGCACCGTTCTCGAGGGTCACGATCGCGACGCCCTCGTCGGCCTGTGCGGCGGCGACAGCGGCGCTCCATGCTGCCAGAAATGCCACGGCCGCCGCCAACCTCATTGCTGGATCTCCCTGGCCTCGGGCAGCACCGTGGCGGTCACCTCGGACACCGGCTCGAAGCCCGCGAGGCTCGTCCGCGTGACGACCGGCGGGTCCGCGTTCTGGGCCGCCTGGACCGGAGCGGACGGCCCCGTCGTGCCCGCAGTGGGTGGGGTCGGCGTGGACCGCAGGGCGAGGGCGGCTGTCACGATGAAGAGCATCAACAGACCCACGGCCACCGGCAGCGGCACCCGAACGCTCGAAGTGAAGAGGCGCGACCACCAAGGCTCGGCCGTCCCCGCCTGCTTCCGGTAGGCGGCGAGCACGCGCTCGTCCATCCCCTCCGGCACCAGCGGGGCGCTCCAGCGACTGAGGAGCTTCGAAAGCTCCTCATCTCTCTCGATCTCGCCGACAACGCGCGTCATGATCTCGTCTCCCTTCCTTCCGCCACGTCCCTCGCGGCCGACGGCCCGCCCGCCAGATGCGACGCGAGCGTCCGGCGCAGGCGCTCCCGCGCCCGGTGCAGCCGCGATTTCACGGTCCCGACGTCGACCTCGCAGGCCGCCGCGATGTCCGCCAGGCTCATGTCCTGATACTCGAACAGCACCACGGCCTCGCGCTGGAGCGGCGGCAGGGCCTCGACCGCCCGCCGCACCGCGCTCGCCGTCTCGTCTCCCATCACCGTCTCGAGCGGACTCTCTGCCGGTACCGTCCAGGCCGCCGACGACGGCTCGTCCGGCGGATCGTCCATCACCGTCTCCTGCCCCCTCTTGCGCAGCTGCTTCAGGGCGAGGTGCCGCGCGATGGCGCAGATGTAGGTGCGGAGTGACGCGCGTTCCGCACGAAACGCCTCCGGCCGGCGCAGGATCGACAGGAAGCATTCCTGCGTAACGTCCTCAGCCAGCTGCGCGGAACCCAGCATCCTGCAGGCGAAGCGGAAGACGGGCGTCCTGTGCCTCTCGTAGAGGAGCAGGAAAGCCGCCTCGTCTCCGCGGCCCGCCCTTAGGAGCAGCTCGGCTTCCGCGGTGCCATCTTGCATACGCCACGCCCCACCCCGGGAGGCCCGATCGTTCTTACCGTCCCGCCCGGTCGAAGATACGGTCAGGTCGAAGATACGTTCAGAAGGCGTCTACGAGCGAAATGACGGAGAACCCCTGTTTGAAGGCCGCGGGCGACACGTCGCCTTTGGGCTTGTAGACGACATCGACCAGGCTCCCCGGCAGGAGGTCAAAATAGTTGTCTTCGAAGAACCCCTCGTCGGCGTCGTAGGCGAGGCGTACATGCCGCGCGAGCGTGTCCGAGGAGAGACGCACCCGGAGCACCCCGCCACCGTCCTCGACTTGGGTCGTGATCCGAGGCTTCTGGAGCGCCAACTCCTTGGGCGGGACGAAGAAGCGCCGGTTGGCGGCGACCGGTTGGCCGTCGGCCACGAGCTCGACCTGCAGGAACACCTGTTTCGGGTCTCGCCCCGAAAGCAGCGTCTGGCGGGCGACGCTCAACACCGGCTGGCTTGCGAGCGCAGCGACCTCGAGCGGCTTCGTCTCCTCCCACAGCACCGCGCCCGAGAGGTCGCGCAGGCGCACCGCGAGCTGCGCCGGGAAGGGGACCGTCCGGTCCGAGACCAGGGTCACGACGACCTGCCCGTCCTCCTCCGAGGTGCTGGCGAGCACCGGGGCGTAGAAGCGGCGCGCGTAGTAGTGCAGGGCCTTCCAGCGGCCGAAGTAGTCGATGCTCGACCAGGAGGCGACCGGCCAGCAGTCGTCGAGCTGCCAGTAGAGCGAGCCCATCGTGCGCGGCCGGGCGCGCCGGAGCGCTTCGGCCCCCACCTTGATCCCCTCGGCCTGGAGGACCTGGCTCACGTAGAGGAAGGAGGCGAAGTCCTTCGGTTCCGCGAAGTCGCGGAGCATGTACTCGCGGATCAGCTGGTTGCCACGCGCGTTCTTCTGGTGCGACAGCATCACCGGCGACTCGAGCGCGAGGTCGTCCCAGCGCGCGAAGGACCGGATCGTCTTCATCTCGGGGAACGACTGGAAGCCGTACTCGCTCATGAACCGGGCCCTCTGCTTCTCGTAGTTCGAGAACGGCTCCTGGCCGTGCCAGACGCCCCAGTAGTGCATGTCGCCGTTGCAGCAGTCACCCGGCAGGGCTTCCAGGTTCGCGCTCGGGGAGCTGGGCCAGTAGCTGCGCGTGGGATCGAGGCGAGCGACGGTCCGCGGCAGCAGGTCGTGGAAGATCGCCTTGTAGTCGTTCCAGAGCCAGCCCGGCAGCCGGTCCTTCCAGCCCCAGCCGAACCAGCCCGCCTCGATCTCGTTGTTGCCATTCCAGAGCGCGAGCGAAGGGTGGTTGCGCAGGCGGCGGACCGTCTGCTCGGCCTCCACCTCGACGTTCGCCAGGAACTTCTCGTCCGCCGGGTAGAGGCTGCACGAGAAGTGGAAGTCCTGCCAGACCAGCAGGCCCAGCTCGTCAGCTAGGTCGTAGAAGTCGTCGTCCTCGTAGATCCCGCCGCCCCAGACCCGGAGCATGTTCATGTGGGCGGCCGCGGCCGAGCCCAGCAGCGACGCGTAGCGCTCGCGCGTCAGCCGCGGCAGGAAGCTGTCGGCGGGGATCCAGTTGGCGCCCTTGGCGAAGATCGGCACGCCGTTCACCACGAACTCGAAGCTCTTGCCGAACTCGTCCTCCTGCCGGCGCAGCTCGAGCGTGCGTAGGCCGATCCTGGTCTTCTGTTCGTCGGCGGGCACGCCGCCCACCAGCAGGCGGGTCGTCACTCGGTAGAGCGGCTGCTCGCCGTAGCCGTTCGGCCACCAAAGGCGCGGCGAGGCGATCTCGAGGGGTACGCTGACCGCCTGCGTGCCGTCCTTGAGGGCGAGCTTCGCGACAAAGGGGTCCGGGACACCCTCCACCGAGACCGCGAGGCTGGCGCCGCCGGCCGCGCCCGGCGGGCGAGCCACCACCACCTCGACCTCGGCGAGGAGGCTCGCCCGGTCCGGCGCGAGCGTCTTCTGGCGGACCACCACGTCCGCGATCCGGGCCTCGTCCCACGTCTCGAGCCGGACCGGTCGCCAGATCCCGCAGGTGACGAAGCGCGGTCCCCAGTCCCAGCCGAAGCTGTACGGCGCCTTGCGCGCGTAGACGCTCGTTTTCTCGCCCGCGTCGTTGGCGGCCGGCAGCTCGTAGCCGCGCGCGGTCACCTTCGGCAGGTCCTCGTTGATCGGCGATCGGAACAGGACCGTGAGCTCGTTGCGCCGAGCCTTGAGGAAGGCGCGCACCGGGACCCGCCATTGCCGGTACATGTTGTCGGCCGAGAGGATCTCGCGGCCGTTGAGGCTCACCTTCGCGTAGGTGTCGAGCCCGTCGAAGACGAGGTCGACGTGCCGGCGGGCGAGGACCTCGGGGGAGGTGTCGAAGACGGTGCGGTACTCCCAGTCCGTCTTGCCGATCCACTGGAGACCCTTCTCGTAGTCGCGGTAGAAGGGATCGCCGATCAGCTTGTTCTCGAAGAGATCGAGGTGGACGACGCCGGGGACGGTCGCCGGGTAGGTCTCCGCCCGCCCCACCTGTCGGAAGCTCCAGCCTTCGTGCAGCGCCTGGCTGGTCCGCGCCGCGGCGTGCGTCTGCCGCGCCGCCGCCAGTCCGAGCAGGCACACGATCAGTCCAGTGACCGGCGCATCGAGCCTCATTCGCCCCTCCAGCTGCGGCGGATTATACCGGCGGGCCCGGGACGCCGAGCGCGTCCGAAGCGTCGGGCAGGACTCCCCCGGGGCGAACACGGGCGCCCCTAGGGGGAGCCGTGGCCTGCTTCCGCCGGTCCCTCCAGGTCCTTGAAGGCCGACTTGTCGATCGCCTTGTCGAGGGCCGCGCGAGCCGAGATCTTGTTCTCCTCGTAGAGGCGGCGGATCGACGTGTCCATGTCGATCATGCCGTCCTTGGACCCGGTCTGGATGGCGGAGGTGATCTGGGGCGTCTTGCCCTCCCGGATCATGTTCCCGATCGCGTTCGAGGAGAACAGGATCTCGATCGCCGCCACCCGGCCGCCGCCCAGCCGTGGGATCAGCTGCTGGGCCACCACCGCGCGCAGCGTCTCACCGAGGACGTTGCGGATCCCGTCCTGCTCGCTGGACGGGAAGACGCTGATGATGCGGTCCACGGTCTTGGCTGCGTTGTTGGTGTGCAGGGTGGCGAAGACGATCGTCCCCTTCTCCGCGGCCGAGAGCGCCATGGAGATCGTCTCGACGTCGCGCATCTCGCCGACCAGGATCAGGTCCGGGTCCTCGCGACCGGCGGCCTTGAGCGCCTCCGAGAAGCTGCTGGCGTGGGCCCCGATCTCGCGCTGGTGGATGAGGCAGCGCTTGTTCGCGTGCACGAACTCGATCGGGTCCTCGATCGTGATCACGTGGTAGTTGCGCGTCTCGTTGATGAGGTCGATGATCGCGGCGAGGGTCGTCGACTTGCCGGAGCCGGTCGGTCCCGTCACCAGCACGAGACCGCTCTCGATCGCAGCTAGCCGGCGCACCTCCTCCGGCAGCCCGAGCTGCTCGAGCGTCATGATCTTGGTCGGGATCACCCGGAACACCGCCCCCGAGCCGCGCTGCTGGCGGAAGAGGTTCACCCGGAAGCGCGCGACGCCGGGCACCTCGTAGGAGAGGTCGGCGTCGCCGGTGCTAGTGAACTCCTCCCACAGCCGCTCCGGCACGATCGGCCGCACCAGCTCCTGGTAATCGGCCTCGGAGAGGGTGCGGTAGCGGATCGGCTCCATCGTGCCCGAGACGCGCAGCATCGGAGGTCGGCCCACCGTCATGTGGAAGTCCGACGCGCCCCGGCTGGTCATCAGCCGCAGGAAGCGGTCGATCCTGGGGGCGATCGGCGACGCCACCGCGCTCATGCCTTCCTCGTCTCCGGCCCGCCGCCGGGCCCCGACATCGCCCCGGGCCTGGCCTGCGGCGCGGGGGGCTTCTCCGGTGTCGGCTGTGGCTGGGCCCTGGCCGCCCCGGTCGCGGCGGCGCCTCCGGGAAGGAACGACTCGAACTCCTCCTTCTTCGCGGCCGCCCGGTAGGCGGCCTCGGGTGCGATGTGTCCGGCGGCGAGCAGCGACCGCAGAGCGTCGTCGAAGGTCTGCATCCCGTGGGACCGCCCGATCTGCATGGCGGAGGGGACCTGGTACGTCTTGTCCTCGCGGATCATGTTCGCGATCGCCATCGTGTTCCGGAGCACCTCGAAGCAGGCGACCTGCTTGCGCGCCTCCTTGGCGGGCAACAGCCGCTGGGCGATCACGTACTTGAGCGACTCGCTGAGCGCCGCGCGCACCTGGCCCTGCTCGTCGACCGGGAAGGAGGAGAGGATGCGGTCGATCGCCTTCGGTGCCGAGGTCGCGTTGAGCGTGCCGAGCACGATGTGGCCGGTCTCGGCGGCCGTCAGGGCGAGCGAGACGCTCTCGGGGTCGCGCATCTCCCCGATCACGATCACGTCGGGGTCCTCGCGCAGGGCCGCCCGCAGCGCGCGGGCGAAGGACTCGGTGTCGCGACCCACCTCCCGCTGGTTGACCAGGCAGTTCTTGAAGGGGTGGACGAACTCGACCGGGTCCTCGAGCGTGATGACGTGGTCGTGCCGCGTCTCGTTGAAGAGGTTGACGAGCGCCGCGAGCGTCGTCGACTTGCCGGAGCCGGAGGGCCCGCACACCAAGACCAGACCCTGGTGGTAGTCGGCGATCGCGGCCAGGTGCGGCGGCAGGCCGATCTCGTCGATGGTGGGCGGACGCTCGGGGATCACGCGGAAGACGGCGTTCGCGCCCTTCTGGTCGACGAAGACGTTGGCCCGGTACCGGCCGGCGGTGGCGATGTAGTGGCAGAAGTCGAGCTGGCGCTCCTTGAGGAGCCGCTCGCGCTGCGCGTCGCTCAGGATCTCGTCGACCATGGCCGCCGTCTGCTCGGCCGTGAACGGCGCGCCCTGTGCGCGCAAGAGATCGGCGGCCAGGCGCAACATGGGAGGCTGGCCGACAGCGAGATGGAAATCGGAGGCGCCTGCGTTGCGGGTGGCGACCAGGAGGGCGTTTAGGCGCGGCTCGCCCGCGCCGGACGTGGCGGTGAGCGCGGCCTGTCGCAACGACTCCTCATCCGCCAGCGGCGTGTTGCGCCGGACCGCCATCTCGCGCGCTATCTCCAGGGCCCGGGACCGCACGGCGCGCGACGGATCCTGCCGGGCGACGTTCCGCACGAAGTCGAGCATCTGCGGGTGCTCGAACAGGCTGAGCGCGTGCAGCACCTCGATGCGCATCTCGGGCGCGGGGTCGGAGAGCAGCTGCGAGAGGGCCGGCGCCGCGCGCAGGTCCGCGATGCGGCCCAGCGCCTCGACGGCACTCCAGCGCGTCTCCGGGTCCGCCAGGGCCTCGACCAGCGGGGCCACCCCGCGCGGATCCTTGAGGCGACCGAGGGTCTCGGCGGCCGTGATGCGGATCCACCAGTCGGGGTCCTTGAGCAGGCCGATCGTGGCGGGGACGATACGTGGGTCCTCGAACGACTGCGCCACCAGCATCGCGGAGGCGCGCACCTCCTCGTCGGGATCGGCGAGGAGAGCGATGGTCGGCTCGAGCAGGTCGGCCCCGAAAGCCCGCATCGACTCGAGCGCGCGGTCGCGCGCCCAGCCCGCGAGGGTCTTGGAGAAGACGATGTAGCGCTTGCACCACCTGGGCGCGGTTCGGCATGCCGAGCAGGATCTTGAGCACGGCGGAGCGGGTGGCGGCGTCGCCCGAGGCCATGAGCGGCAAGACTCGGTCGGCGAACTCGGGCCCCTGGCTTGCCGGCCGCGCGGGTGAGCGCTTCCACCAGTCGCTGCTGGGTGGAGTAGTCGACGAGCGGGATCTGCGCGACGAAGATGTCGACCGATCCCGTCAGGTCGTGCTCGACCAGCACGGAAAGCGCCTTGGCGCGGATGTCTTGCTCCGGTTCAGCTACCAGGCGGCGCCAGCGCTGGATTGCCCTGGCGTCGAGCCGGCCCTGGGCCAGCCGGCCCAGGAACGAGAGCCGCTCCTCGATGCGGCCCGCCCCCGCCAGCTGCCACAGCGCCGGCTCAAGCTGCGGGTTGACCGGGGCTTCGAGCAGGAGCCTCCGCGCCGTCTCCTGCGACTCGCCCCGCCCGGCGGTCGCGAGGGTGGCGAGGCGCTGCTCGGTGCCGGGAATGGCGAGCGTGAAGAGCGCCGAGGCCGCGACGCGGATCGCGGCCTCGGGCTTGGCGCGGCACTCCGCGATCACGACGTCGACGGTCTCCGGATCGGCGAGGTGACGCAGCAGGGGCACGGCCGCGTCCCGGTACGAGCGGTCCGGCCGGAAGAGCATCCAGACCAAATCTCGGGCCCGCAGCCCCTCGGCCGTGGCGAGCTGTGCCAGAAGCTGGTCACGGGCCTGGCTGGTTTCATAGCTCTTCTCCGCGAGACGTTTCAGAATCGCCTTGGCGGCCGACGCGAAGAGCGCCACGGTCGGGGAGTATAGCGCCCGGAAGGACCGGGGAGGCGACCTGGGTCTGGTGCTTCGGCTCGAGCCGTCGCGCCGCGCTTGGCACCGCCGCGGCCGCGCCCTATGCTTCCTGCGAGCGCTGGGAGACGAGCATGGACGACGCCGCGCGGACGCGGATCGAGCGGGACACGCTGGGAGAGGTCGCGGTGCCGGCCGAACGGCTGTGGGGCGCGCAGACCCAGCGCTCGCTCGAGAACTTCCGGATCTCGGGTGAACGGGTCCCCCAGGCCCTGGTCGCCGCTCTGGCGTTGGTCAAGAAGGCGGTGGCGGAGACGAACGTGGAGCTCGGGATCCTGGATGAGACCAAGGCCCGCGCCATCGTGGCCGTCTGCGAGGAGGTCATCGCGGGCCGCTGGGACGAGGAGTTCCCGCTGCTCGTCTGGCAGACCGGCAGCGGCACGCAGACCAACATGAATCTCAACGAGGTGGTCGCCAATCGCGCCAGCGAGCTCCTGGGAGGCCCGCGCGGCGAGGGGCGGCTCGTCCATCCCAACGACGACGTCAACCGCGGCCAGTCCACGAACGACGTCTTCCCAACCGCGATCCACGTGGCGGCGGTGCTGGCGCTGCGCCGAGAGGTGATCCCCGCCGTTACGGGCCTGCAAGCCACGCTGGCGGAGAAGGCCGCGGAGTTCGCCGCGATCGTGAAGATCGGCCGCACCCACCTCATGGACGCGACGCCGCTCACGCTCGGCCAGGAGATCTCGGGCTGGGCAGCCCAGCTTGGGCACTGCGTCCGGCACCTCGAGCAGGCGCTGCCGCACCTGCGCGAGCTGGCGCTGGGCGGCACCGCGGTCGGCACTGGACTGAACGCGCACCCCGAGCTGGCTGTGCGTGCCGCGGCCCGGCTGGCGGAGCTGACCGGCGAGGGCTTCGTGAGCGCGCCCAACAAGTTCGAGGCCCTGGCCGGGAAGGATGCCGTGGTCTTCGCCCATGGCGCCCTCAAGACGACGGCCGCCGCCCTCAACAAGATCGCGAACGACGTGCGCTGGCTGGCCTCCGGTCCCCGCTCGGGCCTGGGCGAGATCACCATCCCGGAGAACGAGCCCGGCAGCTCGATCATGCCGGGCAAGGTGAACCCGACCCAGGCCGAAGCGCTGGTGATGGCGGCGGCGCGGGTGATGGGCAACGACGTGACCGTCAACCTGGCGGGCATGTCGGGGAGCTTCGAGCTCAATACCTACATGCCGCTGCTCGGCGACGTGCTGCTGCAGAGCTGCCGGCTGCTGGCGGACGGCTGCCGGAGCTTCCGCGAGCACTGCGCCTCGGGGATCCGGCCCAACGCCGAGCGGATCCGCCAGAACCTGGAGCGCTCGCTGATGCTGGTGACCGCGCTCAGCCCGCACCTGGGCTACGAGGCCGCCGCCAAGATCGCCCGGCACGCGCACGCGAGCGGCAAGACGCTTCGCGAGGCGGCGCTGGAGCTGGGGCTCCTGAGCGCTGACCAGTTCGACGAGTGGGTCCAGCCGGAGCGGATGGTCGGGGGGCGCTAGCTAGCGTCCGCCCTCGGCGACGAGACGCTGAAAGCGCGGCTCGCCGCGCAGCGTCTCGAGCGCGAGCTCGATCGGGGCGCGGGCGGCGGTGAGCCAGGGCCGGCGCTCCACCTGCCGCGTCAGACGCAGGGCGGTGGCTGCCTCGAGCGGACCGTCGTGGACGAGCTCGGCCAGCGTGCGGCCCGGCACGTGCTCCATCGCGATGTAGGAGACGGGCCGGCCGGCCCGGTCCGCCTCGCCCACTTCGTAGACCACCGCCACGTTGGGGTGGCTGAGGGTCGAGGCGACACGCGCCTCCCGCACCAGGCGCGCGGTCGCCTCCGGATCGGCGTCCGCCTTCAGCATCTTCAGGGCCACCGGGCGGTGCAGGCTCAGGTCCTCGGCCAGCCAGACTTCGCCCATCGCGCCCGCGCCCAAGGGCTGCTTCAGGAGGTAGTGGGAGAGCCTCTCACCATCCATGCCCCCGCCTCCCGCCCGCTACCCGCTGCGGCGCGCCGCGGCGGGCGCGGTCCCGCTCAGCCGCGCGCCCATGGCAGGGTCGCGTTCGCGAAGGCCACGCGCCCAAGGAGCAGGTGATAGAGGTAGGCGCCGATGCAGAAGCGACCGAAGAGGAGCGCCGAGAAGGCGACGACCAGGAGCGCCTCCTGGATCCAGACGAGCGGAAGCGCCCCGGCCAGCAGGCCGAGGCCGGCCCCGAGATTGAAGGCCGCCGCCATGCCCTGGGCGAAGCGGCGGGGGGCGGGCGCGGGGACGAGTCGCGCGAGCGCGCCCCGCGCGCGCCAGCGGTTGTAGGCCATCTCGAAGGGGTTGCGCGAGGGCACCAGGGTGTTCCAGAAGAGCACGGCCGCGATGGCCAGGTGCATCCCCGCCGCGAGCGGCGCCGACACGAGCTGAGCCGCGATCGCGGCTAGGATGGTCGGAAAGACGATGCGGGGCTGGAAGAGAAGCCCCGTGAAGTGCAGGTCGCAGGCCTCGGGCTGCTCCTGGCCGAAGCCCTGCTGCCGCATGAAACGCGAAACGAGGGACGACATGGACGGGTCTCCTACCTGAACGGTTCCTTCCACTCTACGAGGGGAGGCCAGGCACCGCAACGGGTCACTGCGGCTCAGCCGTTCGGCCGGTCCGCGGACTGCCCGGCGGGTTCCCGCTCGTTGCTGAGGAAGACGCGCAGCTGGCGTGGACGCAGGTACAGTCGGTCTCCGACCCTCGCCTCGAGCGCGAGGTGGCGATCGCGTGGGATCTCCACCTGCAGCGCCCCGCCCGTCTCCCCCTCCAGCTCGAGCCGCATCACCGCCCCCGCCGGTGTCGCGTGGCGCAAGGTCGCCCAGAGCCCGCCGCCGGCGGCGTCGCTGCGCTCCACGTCGACGTCGTAGGGCCGGGCGAAACCGGAGGCCGGGCGTTCCTCCGCGTGCGGGTGGTCGGGATAGTCGAACGCGAGCGGACCCAGCGTCGCCTTGCCGTTCTGGACCCGCCCGTGGAAGACGTTCACGTTGCCCAGGAAGCGCATCACGAACGGCGTCGCCGGATGGTCGAAGACCTCGTCGGGCGTGCCGACCTGCTCGATCCGGCCCTGGTTCATCACCACCACGCGGTCGGCGACCTCGAGCGCCTCCTCCTGGTCGTGCGTGACGAAGACGCTGGTGACGGCGGATCTCGTCGTGCAGCCGGCGCAGCCAGCGGCGCAGCTCCTGGCGCACCTTGCGCGTCGAGGGCGCCGAAGGGCTCGTCGAGCAGGAGGACGCGCGGCTCGACGGCCAGGGCGCGGGCCAGAGCGACCCGCTGGCGCTGGCCGCCGGAGAGCTGCGACGGGTAGCGGTCCGCCAGCCAGTCGAGCTGCACCATGCGCAGCAGCTCCATCACCTTCTCGCGTATCCGGGCCGCGTCCGGACGCGTGGCGGCGGGCCGCACCCGCAGCCCGAAGGCGACGTTCTCGAAGACGCTCATGTGGCGGAAGAGGGCGTAGTGCTGGAAGACGAAGCCGACCCGGCGGTCCTTGACGTCGCGCCGGGTCGCGTCCTGGCCCTCGAAGAGGACTTGCCCCGCGGTCGGGCTGCTCCAGGCCCGCGATGATCCGCAGAAGCGTGGTCTTGCCCGAGCCCGACGGCCCGAGCAGCGCGACCAGCTCGCCGTCGGGCACCAGGAGGCTCAGCGTCGTCGAGCGCGGTGAAGCGAGCCGAAGGTCTTGGTGACGTTGCGGATCTCGATGCTCATCGCACTCCTTCAACCGCGTCCGCCCCGGCGAGCCCGACGCCGGCCTGGGGCCCGCCGAGCACGAGGGCGAGCCGTGACTCGGCCCGCGGCGGGCGCACGGCCGCGCGGCCACGCCATTCGACGACGCTCTTGACGACCAGCGTCACCAGGGCGAGCAGCGCCAGCAGCGACGCCACCGCGAAGGCCGCCGAGAACTGGTACTCGTTGTAGAGGATCTCGACGTGGAGCGGCAGGGTGTTGGTCTGGCCCGCGGATGTGGCCGGAGACGACCGACACCGCGCCGAACTCGCCCATCGCCCGCGCGTTGCACAGGATGACCCCGTAGAGCAGGCCCCACTTGACGTTGGGCAGGGTCACGCGCCAGAAGGTCTGCCAGCCCGGAGGCGCCCAGGACGCAGCGCCGCCTCTTCCTCCTCGCGCCCTGCTCCTCCATGAGCGGGATCAGCTCGCGGGCGACGAAGGGGAAGGTCACGAAGATCGTCGCCAGCACGATGCCGGGCACGGCGAAGATGACCTTGAGGCCGTGGGCCGCCAGCCAGGGCCCGAGCGAGCCGTGCGGCCGAAGAGCAGCACGAAGACGAGCCCCGAGATGACCGGCGAGACCGCGAACGGCAGGTCGATCAGGCGTGATGAGGACGCTCTTGCCCCGGGAAGTCGAACTTGGCGATCGCCCAGGCCGCGGCCATGCCGAAGAGGAGGTTGGCGGGCACCGCGATCGCCGCGGTGAGCAGCGTGAGCCGGAGGGCCGCGAGCGTCTCGGGCTCGCGCAGCGCGGCGAGGTAGGCGGCGACGCCCTTCGCGAGCGCCTCGGATGAAGACCGCGGCCGAGCGGAACGACCAGGAAGAGCGCGAGAAAGCCGAGCGCCGACCAGGATCAGGCCGCTCACCGGCGCACGGAAGCGGGTCTGCGCCGGTCGTGACGCGCGGCCATGCTCAGCCCTCCGCCCGGCGGCGGCGCTCCAGCACTGGAGCACGTTGATCGCCAGCAGCAGGACGAAGGACGCGACCAGCATCACGACCGCGATCGCCGTCGCGCCGGCGTAGTCGTACTGCTCGAGCTTGGTCATGATCAGGAGCGGCGCGATCTCCGTCTTCATCGGCATGTTGCCGGCGATGAAGACGACCGAGCCGTACTCGCCCAGGGCACGGGCGAAGGCGAGCGCGAAGCCGGTGAGCCAGGCCGGGCAGAGCGCCGGCAGGACGACCCGCGCAGATGGCGTGCAGCCGCGAGGCGCCCAGGCTCGCCGCGGCCTCCTCGACCTCGGGGTCGAGGTCCTCCAGGACCGGCTGCAGCGTGCGGACCACGAACGGCAGGCCGATGAAGGTCAGCGCGATCATGACGCCCAGCGGCGTGAAGGCCGACCTTGATGCCGAGCGGCGGCGAGCGGGCGGCCGAGCCAGCCGTTGGGCGCGTAGAGCGTGGTGAGCGCGATGCCGGCGACCGCCGTGGGCAGGGCGAAGGGCAGATCGACCAGGGCGTCGACGACGCGCCGGCCCGGGAAGCGGTAGCGCACCAGGACCCAGGCCACGACGACGCCGAAGACGCCGTTGAGGACGCGCGCCGCCGAAGGCCGCGCCGAAGCGTGAGCCGGTACGCGGCGAGGACGCGCGGCCGAGGCGACCGTCGCCCAGAAGGCCTGCCAGCCGAGGCTCGCCGGACTTGAGCGCAGAGCGTCGACAGCGGCAGCAGGACGACGAAGGCACAGGTAGAGGACCGTGAACCCCAGCGTCAGGCCGAAGCCCGGCAGGACGCTGTGTCGCTGAGTCGTGCTTTCTCATGCGCTCCACCCCGGCTGGGCAGGTCCCCTCATTGACCCGGCTGGTAGATCTGGTCGAAGACGCCGCCGTCGTCGAAGTGCTTCTTCTGGGCCGCCGCCCAGCCGCCGAACACCTCGTCGATCGTCACCAGCGTCGAGCTCCGGGAAGCGGACCGGTCGACTTGGCGAGCGCGGCGGCGGAGCGCGGCCGGTAGTAGTGCTTGGCGGCGAGCTCCTGCCCTTCCGGTGAGTAGAGGAACTCGAGGTAGGCCTGGGCGACCGCGCGGGTGCCGTGCTTGTCGACCACCTTGTCCACGACCGCGACCGGAGGCTCGGCCAGGATGCTCATGGACGGCACGACGATCTCGAGCCTGTCGGGCCCGAGCTCGCGAACGGCCAGGAAGGCCTCGTTCTCCCAGGCGAGCAGCACGTCGCCGATGCCGCGCTGGACGAAGGTGTTCGTCGAGCCGCGGGCGCCCGAGTCGAGGACGGGCACGTTCTTGAAGAGCCTCGTCACGAACGCCTTCGCGCCTCGCCTCATTCCCTCCCGGCTGGCGCAGCGCCCAGGCCCAGGCGGCGAGGTAGTTCCAGCGGGCCGCGCCCGAGGTCTTCGGGTTCGGCGTGATGACCGAGACGCCGGGCCGGACCAGGTCGCCCCAGTCCCTGATCCCCTTGGGGTTCCCCTTGCGGACCAGGAAGACGATGGTCGAGGTGTAGGGACAGCGAGTTGTAGGGCAGCCGCTTCTGCCAGCCGGGCGGCCAACAGGCCCGACTTCGGCGATGGCGTCGACGTCGTAGGCGAGCGCCAGGGTCACGACGTCGGCCTCGAGCCCGTCGATCGACGGCCCGGGCCTGCTTGCCGGAGCCGCCGTGGGACTGCTGGATCGCGATCGTCTGCCCGGTCTTCGCCTTCCAGCCGGGCGGCGAAGGCCGCGTTGACCTCCTGGTAGAGCTCACGAGTGGGGTCGTAGGAGACGTTCAGGATCGTGCCTTCGGCCCGTGCGCTCGGGGCGAGCGCCAGAAGGGCAACCGTCAGGCCGGCGACTTGGGTCTTCGAGATCATCTTGATCCTCCGGTGGCGCGTGGCTCTAGAACAGGACCTGCGCGCGGAGCTGGAGCGCGCGTTCGGTCGGGCGGTCGCCCTCGGGGGCCCCGCCGTCGAACCGGGTCTCCTCGTAGTCCAGGACGTACTTGACGTTGCGGTTCAGCGACCAGTTGAGTCCGGCCGCCCAGGCGGTCGCCCGGCGCGCCGATCGCCCGGGATCGGCGAAGCCCAGCTCGAACGCCTTCTCGGCGACGGAAAGCCCGTGTACCCGGGCCGCGATCTCGATCGAGCCCCACTGGCCCCGGCCGGGGTCGAAGGGCCTCGCCGGCTTCACCGCCGAGAAGCCCGCCTTCTCCCCGGTCAGGAAGAAGGATGCGGCGACCTGCCAGGCCTCGACGCGGACCCGGCCGCGCGTCGGTCCGGTCGCCGCGTCCTTGTCCTCCTTCACGAGGGGGCTCGACGAGATCGCGTACTCGCCCAGGAGGCCGAACGGCCCCAGGTAGAGCCAGCCCTGCGGGGACAGGCGCTGGCGGGTGCCGTCGACCGTGACCCCCGTGGCGTAGCTGAAGAAGCTGAGCTGCCCGGGCGTCTTGTAGGGAGCGGGCGTGGAGGTCGTCTGCCGTCCGGTCTGCGCCGCGACGCCGAGGCCGAGACCCCGCAGCGGACCCTTGCCCTTGGAGAAGGGCCGGACGAACAACCGGCCCGAGAGGTCCTTGGCGTCGTTCGCATCGCCGTCACTGCTGCCGCCGTCGACGGTGCCGTTCTGGACGGCGAGGGCCCAGGCCAGGATCCCCGCCAGATCGCCGTGCAGCTGGATGCCGACGTCGCGGTTGGGGACGATCGAGGTCGGCAGGGCCCGCTCCACGAAGAGGAGGTTCGTGGCGGACTGCAGCCGCTCGAGCCCGACCGGCGGCTTGAACTTCCCCGCCCGCACGCGGAAGAAGGATGCGAGTCGTGCGTCGAGGTAGGCGTCCTGGACGCTCGAAGAGCCGCCGCCGAAGTCGGCCACCAGGGAGAAGTCGAAGCGCTTCGCGAGCGTGCCCTGCAGCACGGGGCGGGCCCGACGCAGAACGAAGCTGTCGGTGCCCTGCTTCGACGCGTCGTCGAGGAAGAAACGCCCGTCGCCCTGCAGGTAGCCGCCGATGCGCAGACGGTAGTCGCCCTCCTCGGTCTGGATCGTGAAGCCGTCGCCGGGGGCCCTGGCGGCGGTCGGCTCCGCGGCTGGCGGCGCCGAAGCGGCTGGGGGTGCGGCGTCCCCGGTCTTGGGCATGCCCACCGTGTCGGCAGGCTGGGCGTGGGCCGCCGCCGGCAAGAAGAGGCCCGCCAGCGCCAGGGTCCGGGCAGTGCGTGAGAGGTTTCTCGTCATTCGGATGTCTCCTGCTCAGGAGTCGCGTTCGAAGTAAGTCGACGGGGTTGCTAGACATTTGGTCGCAGGACTTCGTGCTCACTGCCGTGCTCGCTGCCTGGTTCCCGCACGGCGCTCGGCGAGCACGCGACGGTTCCGCTCGGCGAGGTCCGCGAGGCTCGTCCGATCGACGATCTGGGAGGCAGCGTTGCGCACCTCGAGAAAGAAGTCGAAGAGACCGGCGTGCCGTCGCTCGGTCTCGATCAGGTGCTGGAGCTCGACGACGTCGCCGAAGGGTGCCAGGGGACCGTCGATCAGGCGTACGACATCCCCGATGCGGATCTCGTCGGGGGGACGGCGCAGCCGGTAGCCCCCCTCCCGGCCGCGCTCGGAGGCGACCACGCGCGCGTTCCTGAGCGCCAGCAGGATCCCCTCCAGGAACTTCTCGGGGATCCCTTCCTGCTCGGCGATGGCATGGGCCGACACCAGGCCGAGCTGGTACGAGTCGGCCAGGTGGATGAGCGCCTTCAGCGCGTACAGACCACGGTGGGAGACTCTCATAATCCTATCGAATAAGTATAGTATGGCCGAGTCCGTGTCAAGCCCCTGCCAGCCGGGTTGGCCCCGGGCGGCCCACTCCCTCGCCACGCCTGTCCGAGGCCGACGGCCGTCAGAAGCTGCGTCGCGAATCGAGCAGGATCGTCACTGGGCCTTCGTTGACGAGCGCGACGTCCATCATGGCGCGGAAGACCCCGGTCGCCACGCGGAGACCCGACGGACGGAGGCGCTCGACGAACAGCTCGTAGAGCCGGTTCGCCTCCTGCGGCGCGGCGGCCTCGATGTACGAGGGCCGACGGCCCCGGCGGGCATCGCCCAGAAGGGTGAACTGGGACACGACCAGCAGGTCTCCGCCCACGTCCCGCACGGAACGGTTCATCTGGCCCGCCCGGTCGGCGAAGACGCGCAGGTTGAGCACCTTCTCGGCCAGGTACTCGGCGTCGGCGAGAGCATCGTCCTTCGCGACCCCGAGCAGGACCGCCAGGCCGCGTCCGATGGTCGCGACCGGCGCACCGTCGACCCGCACCGACGCCTCCAAGACGCGCTGGACGACCGCTCGCACGGCCCGGGAGGATATCATTCCGCCATGCCTGCCCCGGACCGGATCGGCCGCTATCGAGTCCTCGGCGAGCTGGGCCGCGGCGCCATGGGGACGGTGTACCGTTGCCACGACGACGACCTGGACCGCGACGTCGCGATCAAGGTGATGAGCAAGGGCGGCAGCGACGAGGGCTCGCGCGCGCGGTTCCTGCGCGAGGCGAGGGCCGCCGCCCGCCTTCAGCATCCGAACATCGTGGTCATCTACGAGCTGGGCGAGCAGCAGGACTGCCTGTTCATGGTGCTGGAGCTGCTCGAGGGAATGGACCTGCAGCGCGCCCTCCAGGAGGGCATCCGCCCCGACCCGCGCCTGATCGTGCCGCTGGCGGGCCAGGTGCTGGCCGGTCTCGGCCACGCGCACGAGCACGGGATCGTGCACCGCGACCTCAAGCCCTCCAACGTGTTCCTCCCCGTCGGGCAGCCGGCCAAGATCATGGACTTCGGCGTCGCTCGACTGGCCGGCGCCGGCATCACGACCAGTGGGGGCCTGTCCGGCACACCGAGCTACATGTCGCCCGAGCAGGTGTCCGGTCAGGAGGTCGACGGACGCAGCGACCTCTTCTCCGTCGGGTTGATGCTCTACGAGCTGCTCACCGGCGAGAAGGCGATCCAGGCCGACACGGTCGTCTCCGTGCTCTACAAGGTGGTCCACGAGACGCCCGACCTGTCGCTGCTGCCGAGCGCGCCGGAGTGGCGGCGGCTGCGGGCGGTGCTCGAACGGACGCTCGCCCGCCGCCGCGAGGACCGCTACCCCGACGCCCGCGCCATGTCCGAGGACCTCGCGCGCGCCCTCACCGATCTCGGGGGCGCGGCGGCGGACTGGACGACACCCGCAGAACGCCTGCTCCTGCACCGTACCACCAGGGTGGCGAGCGCACCGATGCCGCAGCGGCAGCCCCTCGCCCCTCCCCGCCCGGTCGCGGCTGCGCCCGCGGTGTCTCCGAGGTGGAGTCGGTCGCGCTGGATCGCCGCCGGGGTGCTCTCGCTGCTGGCGGTTCTGGTGGGCGTCGGGATCGGTGTGATCGCCCGGCGCTCGGCGTCCTCGAGGTCAAGGCCGGCCGGAGCGGCTCCCGGGTCCCTGGCCACCGCCGTCGTGGGCGTTTCCCCCGCGCCCGCGGTCGCGGCCGCGGTTTCCCCGGCGACGGGCCCGGCGGCGACGGACGCTCCCACGGCAACGAGCGCACCCGCCTCGACGCTCCCGGCCACAACCACGACGGCGACACCGCCCGAGGTCGTAGCCGCGTCCACCCCGCCGCCCAGCGCCCCGGCGGGGAGCACGGAGGCGCGGCTCGCGCGCGCGCGCGACCTCCTGCGCCGCAGCCGCTGGGCCGAGGCCCTGGCGGAGGCTCGGGCCGTGCTCGAGGTGGCGCCGACGAACGCCGAGGCGAGCGCGCTCGCCCAGCAGGCCCAGGCCGAGATCGTGATCGAGGAGTGCCTGCGCAACGCGAGAAACGCCCTGCGCGAGGGGGACCGCGACCGCGCACTCGAGGAGGTCCGTCGAGGCTTCCTGGTCCGGAAGAACGATCCCCGTCTGCTGGAGATGCACCGCGAAGTCGTGCAGCAGTAGCGCCTTTGCGCTAGCATTTCCCTAGCAATCGGGTTCGCCCGGAGTCCCTCAGGACCATCAAGGAGGTCCGTTACATGGCGTACGTCATCGCCGAGCCGTGCGTGGACACGAAGGACACGGCTTGCGTCGAGGTCTGCCCCGTCGACTGCATCCATCCCCGGAAGGACGAGGCGGAGTTCGCTCCGGAGAACAAGCTCTACATCGACCCTGAGACCTGCATCGATTGCGGTGCCTGCGTCCCGGTCTGCCCCGTTCAGGCCATCTTCCCGCTCGAGGAACTGCCCGAGAAGTGGACGAAGTTCGCACAGGTGGACGCGGACTGGTTCGCGGCCCGGAAGAAGTAGCCGGGGCCGACAGGGGGCTCGCCCCTGTGGAAGCGAGGCGCTCGAGGAGGGAGACGAGGAGGGCATCGTGAGCCGGGAGCACCCAGGCCCCGAGTGCGTCGATCTCGAGTTCGCGGGCAGGTACTCGATGCCGGCGGGCGCCGAGGTGGCCCTCGAGGACTACGCGCGCGTCCTCACCCGGTCGCGGGCCGCGAGCGTACGGAGCACGGGCGTGCCCGAGAGGGCCTGCGGCCTCCACCTGTGCTCTCCGGGACTGCCGCTCGGGGCGGCCCAGGCCGACCTCGAGGCCTTCGCGCGGGATCTGGCTGAAGGCGTGGACGAGCGGCTCGGATCGGCTTGAGGGGCCAGAAACGATCCCGGCAAGCGGCCTGCCGGCGGGATCGTGATCCTGTCTTGACGGGTGAGAACGGATTTTGCTAGCTTTTGCCCGCTCTGGTGACTCGCAGTTCTTGGCTCCGGCCGCCGCGATCGCCTACGGTGGGCAGCGCGGAGGCTCCGACAGCGCAGGTCACTGTCATCAGGCAAGGCTAGGGAGGCCTATACGTTCATGGTCGAAGGTACGGTGAAGTGGTTCAACGAATCCAAGGGCTTCGGGTTCCTCTCGCGGGAGGGGGGACCGGATGTCTTCGTCCATCACAGCGAGATCAAGGCCGAGGGGTTCCGGACTCTCAACGAGGGTGATCGTGTCAGTTTCGAGGTCGTGGACAGCCCCAAGGGACCGCGCGCTGCGAATGTCGTGAAGATCGGCTAAGGGACTCGCATCGAGCCACTGAACCGAAAGGCGCCCGGGGCCGACGAGGCACCGGGCGTTTTCTTTCGCCTCACGCGTTCGCTTGCCTCGCGCGCCGGGAAGACCCTTCAGCCCTTCCTGGGCTTCAGGGCGGCGAGGACGGCAAAGGGGTTGTTGAACGCCTGCCGGCGCGGCTCCGGTCTCCTCTCGGCGGGCGGCCGGCTCGGAAGACGCCGGGCCAGCGGCGGGGAGCTTGGGGGGCCGCTCGCTGGTTTTCGCTCCTTGCGCGCCACGCCACGGGAGCGCCCGGAGGAAGCGCCGGCCTCGACGGGTCGCGCCGCGCCCCCGGCAGCGCGGACCTCCGCCTTGGGCTGGGCGCGGCCGACGGGGCGCCGCGCCACGGGCCTTCGCTCCGGCTTGGCCGGGGCCGGCCGCATCGAGAGGGAGACCTGCTTCTTCTCGAGGTCGATCTTGAGCACGCGGACCTCGACATGGTCGCCCGGCCGAAGCACCTCGCGAGGTTCCTTCACGAACGCCTTGCCCAGCTGCGAGACGTGGACGAGCCCGTCCTGGTGCACGCCGACGTCCACGAAGGCCCCGAAGTTCGTGACGTTGCTGACGATCCCGGGCAGGGTCATGCCCGCCTTGAGGTCCTCGAGCTTGCGCACGTCTTCGCGGAACGAGAACGGGACGAAGGCCCCACGGGGGTCACGTCCGGGCTTCTCCAGCTCCGCGACGACGTCCTCCCAGGTGAAGGACCCGAGCTCCTCTTTGAGCTCGACGGCCTCGCGGACGAAGCGGGCGCCCGGGCCCAGGAGCTCGGCCACCTGCTTCCCCAGCCGGCTCGCGAGCGCCTCGAGAGCGGCGTAGCGCTCCGGGTGAACGGCCGTGCCGTCGAGGGGGTGCTCGCCGTCCGGGATGCGCAGGAAGCCCGCCGCCTGCTCGAAGGCCTTGGGACCGAAGCGCGGCACATCGAGCAGCTGCTGGCGGGAGCGGAAGAGCCCCTGCTTCTCACGCCGCTCGACGATCGCCGCGGCGAGCCCGGGGCCGATGCCCGCGACCCGGGCGAGCAGGTGCGGCGAAGCGGTGTTGAGGTTCACGCCCACGCCGTTGACGCAGCTCTCCACCACCGCCTCGAGAGCGTGCTGGAGTGTCGCGTGCGTGACGTCGTGCTGGTACTGGCCGACCCCGATGCTGCGCGGGTCGATCTTCACGAGCTCCGCCAGCGGGTCCTGCAGCCGGCGCGCGATCGAGATCGCGCCGCGAACCGTGGCGTCCAGCTCCGGGAACTCGAGCCGGGCCACTTCGCTCGTGCTGTAGACGCTCGCCCCCGCCTCGCTCACGAGCAGGACCGGCGGCTCGAGTCCTGCCTGCCGCAGGGCACCCCGCGCGAAGACCTCGGCGTCACGGCCTCCCGTGCCGTTCCCGACCGCCACGGCCGCGGCAGCGCTCTCGCGCGCGAGGCGCACGAGCGTCTCGCCGGCCGAGCCCTTCTGCTCGTCCGTCTGCAGGAAGACGACCTCGTTGCCGGTGAGGCCGCCGCCCGCGTCGACCGTCACCAGCTTGCAGCCCGTGCGGATGCCCGGATCGATGCCGAGGACGGGCCTGGGGCCGAGCGGGGGCTCCAGCAGCAGGCGCTTCACGTTCTCGGCGAAGACCTGCGCGGCCTCCGCGTCCGCGGCCTCCTTGAGCACCCGATGGACCTCGTTTTCGATCGAGGTCCGCACGTTGTTCCTGAAGGCGATGCGGCCGGCGTGCCGCAGCACCTCGGCCCCGGGAGAATCGGGCACGGTGCACGCCCGCTCCTCGAAGCGCGCCACCAGGCGGGCTTCGAACTCGGGATCCTCGGCGGGACCGCCCACGGCGAGCTGCAGCTCGCCCTCCGACTGGCCGCGCCGCAGCGCGAGGTAGCGGTGGGAGTTCGCTCCCTGGCGCAGCGACGCGATCTTCTCCTGAAAGGCGAAGTAGGCCTCGAACTTCGAGTGCGGCTTCGCCTTGTCGGTCTTGCTCGCATGCACCAGGCCCATCTCGAAGTAGCTGCGCCGCACGAAGGCCCGCAGCTCCGGATCGCCGGCCAGGCGCTCGACCAGGATGTCGCGCGCACCCTCGATCGCGGCCTTGGCGTCGGCGATCCCCTTGGCCTCGTCACGGAAGGTGAAGGCCCACAGCTCGAGCGTCTGGCCCTCCTGCGGCTTGTCGGTCCCGTGGCCGCAGTCCCAGATCCAGTCGGCCAGCTGCTGCAGCCCCGCTTCGCGCGCGGCCAGGGCACGGTTCTTCTTCTGCTGCCGGTAGGGGTGGTAGAGGTCCTCGAGCGAGTCGAGGTCGAAGGTCGCCAGGATCCGCTCGCGCAGCTCGGTCGAGAGGCTGGAGTGGCGCTCGATCGAGTCCACGATGATCGTCTGCCGGGAGAGGATCCGGTCGAAGAGGGCCTTCGCCTCCAGAATGTGGCGGATCGCCACCTCGTCGAGGTTACCGGTGCGCTCCTTGCGATAGCGGGCGATGAACGGCAGCGTCGCGCCCTCGGCGGCGAGCTCGACGACCGCGCGGGCCCCGGCGACAGGGATCCCGGGATGGAGTGCCCGGAACCATTCGGCGAAGGCGGGATGGAGGGAGTCGCTCAAGCACCAGCTCTAGAAGGCCCCCAATGCTGCCATGTTCGGGGTGGTCTTTGGAACCCCCCGCGCGCCGTTTCCCGCCTCGAGGCGGCGCGTGCTAACTTCGCCCGATGGTGGCTCCGCCGACCGAGCCGCAGCGATGCGATTCCGCCTCCCCCGAGGTGCGGGCGCGGCTGCGCCGCCTGGTCAAGGTCGATCTGCACCAGCACGTGGACGGCTCGATCCCGCCGGAGGTGACCTGGCAGCTGATGCACGAGTACCAGCTGCACCCGGTCGAGTCCCTCGACGCCATGCGCCGGCACCTGGAGATCCAGGACGGTGAAGAGGGCACCCTGCTCGCCTACCTCGACAAGATGCACTATCCGCTCTGGGTGACCCAGTTCTACGAGAACATCTCGCAGGTCGTCGAGGCGATCTGCATCGCCGCGGCGGATCTCGGGGTCGAGACGCTCGAGCTGCGCTACGCGCCGCTCATCCACACCTACGCCGGTCTCACCCCGCGCCAGTCGATCCGCGCCGCCTTGTCGGGCATGAACCACGCGCACAGGGCCCATCCCGAGCTGAAGCTGGGCCTGATCGTGATCGCGATGCGCCAGCACGGACCCCACATCGCGAAGATCCTCGCCCGCCAGGCCCTCGCCGAGGCACAGCATCTGCACGAGCGCACCGGCGTCGTGGGCTTCGACATCGCCGGCCCGGAACGGGGCAACCCTCCGCGGGTCTTTCGTAGCGCCTACGAGATGGCGAGGCTCGGCCGGCTCGGACTGACAGCCCATGCGGGTGAGGACGGCCCCGTCGACTACGTCTGGCAGGCCGTCGACGAGCTGGGTGTCGACCGGATCGGCCACGGCTGCGCGGCCGCCGAAGACCGCGAGCTGCTGCGCCGGCTGGCTCGCGATCGGATCGCCGTCGAGGTGTGCCTCAGCAGCAACTACCACACGGGCGCGGTGCGGAAGGACGAGCGCCATCCCGTTCATGCCTTTCTCGAGGCGGGGGTGCCGGTGGCGCTCTGCTGCGACAACGCGACGGTCTCGCGCACGAACAGCCTCGACGAGTCCCTCCTCGCCGCCTCCCTCCTTGGCGTCGAGACGGTCGAGGAGATCCATCGCGCCGCCGACGCCCACTCGTTCATCCGTCCCGAGACCGCGCTCGCCCGCCTGGGCGGCGACGACTGCGAGTGAGGCGAGCGGAGCCGCGCCTCCCCGAAGACGGCCAGTGGCTGTCCGGATCGCGGCCTTCCGACGGCTCCCGCGTCACGAAAGCGGCGACTCCGCGAGTCGCTGGCCCTCCCAACTCGTTCTTTGTCAACACAAAGTGACAGGCAGGGATGTTGCTCTCGAGGGGGACGGGTCGCGAGAGCGGCGGCACTGCCGGTTGGCTGCGGTTTCGCGCGCGCGGGAGGGCTGGAGGGAGCCTGACTCGCGGCGGGAGTCGCAGCCTCGGGCGGGGACGGCAGCCGCCGGGCGCGACCCTTTTTCGTCCGCTCCCAACTTGTCTCGGGTTATCTGGGGTCGACCTTCAGACTCCGGGGCCCGACCTCGCGCGCCAGCACCTTGTTACCTCGTAAACAGCTCCGGGGCGCCCTTGGGGCGCCCCGGAACCAGGAGGATAGTCCCCTCGTTGGGGGGGTGGGGTGGTCTAGACGGGTTCTATGTAGAGGTTGGATGAGCCATCAGGAAAGCGCATGGAACTCAGTACTTAAGTGATAAGCAACAGCCATGCCTGGGAGCCCTCCCGTTGGAGTAGTCGGGCAATCAGTCTATTATCAATATGATAGAGCGCTGCCTTGGTCGGCGTTCCTTCGCTTGGACACAATCTTTTCCGGCCCGCGGATTTCGCACGGCGAATCTTGCGTGCGAAATCGGATTCGGCTCACCATGACGCTGGGAACGATTTGGCGCCACCGGTGTCTTGGCTTGTGTTGGGCTAGGATAGGTACGGTCCTTTAGCCCGCCGACGACGACCGGGTGGACGAATCGGCTCAGGAGAATATAATTTCCCGCCCGCCGGACAAGAGGCGCAACGACGATCTAATCGCGCAGACGGAGCGACCGCCCTATGAAACGAAGCCTGGCTGCTCTCGCCGTCCTCGGCCTCCTCGCGACCCTCGCGGTCGCTCAGCCGACCAAACTCGAACAGGCCCTCGCGAAGGCCGAAGAGCAGGTGCAGAAGGGTAAGCCTGCGGACGCCGTCAAGACGATCACGAAGGCGGCGGGCGACGCTGGCGCCGAGGGCCAGTTGGCCCTCGGCTACATCGAGGAACGGGTCGGCGATCTCGACGCCGCGGCCGCCGCCTACGAGGAGGCCCGCGCGAAGGCCAGCGGTCCCGGCAAGGCCGACGTACTCGCCGCAGTCGCCAATTTCACCCTGCGGCGTGGCAAGGCGGCCGACGCGCTGGTCACGGCCAAGCAGGCGGTCTCCGCGGAGCCGACCGCGGCAGCCCTCGCGGCCCTCGCGCGCGCGCAGGTCCGCATGCAGGACGGACCGAACGCACTCGTCAGCGCGGACAAGGCGGTCGCGGCCGGCCCCACGAACGCCGCAGCGCACGAGGCCCGAGGCGAAGCGCTCCTGGCCGTGGGCAAGCCCGCGGAGGCCGCGGTGGAGCTGCGCAAGGCCGCCGATCTCGACCCCAAGTCGCCGCTGGCGCCGACCCAGCTCGCCTTGGCCCTGATCCAGCTCAAGCGCGCCAACGACGCCGTCGCCGCCGCGCGACACGCGACCGAGATCGACGACAAGTACGGGGAGGCCTACGCCGCGCTCGGCCTGGCCCTGATCGCGGTCGATCCACAGCAGCACTGGGCGGAGGCGATCGGCCAGGCGCAGCAGGGCGCCACCATGCTCGACGTGGAGAACCCTTTCGTGAACACCGCGGTCGGCAAGATCTTCGAGGTGAACGGCCAGCTCGACCAGGCGACCAAGGCCTATCGCCGGGCCCTCCAGTGCGATCCCTCTTACGGACCGGCGCGCACGGCGCTCATCCAGGCCGAGATCAACCGCGGCCACCGCGAGGAGGCGATCAAGGAGGTTCAGGGTGAGCTGGCCGCGGGCCACCCTGTCGCGCCGGAGCTGCTGCGCCTCGTGGGCGAGGACGCCGTCCGCCGCGGCGACTTCGCCGAGGCGATCCCTTATCTCGAAAAGGCGACCGAGCGCATGCAGGACGACGCCGACGCCTGGGCGCTCCTGGGCCGCGCGTACCACGGCGTGCGCCGCTACGAGGACGCCGCGGCGGCGTACAAGAAGGCGGTCGAGCTGGCGCCGAAGAACGTCGACTACCGCGCCACCTATGGCCTCATCCTGGGCCAGGCCGACCAGCTCGAGGAGGGCCTCGCGCAGCTGCAGAAGGTCACCAGCACTCCCGGCTACAAGGACGCGGCGGGCTGGACCAACCTGGGCTGGGTCTATCGCAACCTCGACAAGGTCCCCGAGTCGATCGCGGCCTACCAGAAGGCGCTCGAGCTCGATCCCAAGCAGGAGCAGGCGGCGCTCGGACTGGGCTGGGCCTACTCCTACATGAAGGAATACGACAAGGCGATCGCCGCCTACGAGAGAGCGATCAAGATCGACAAGGGCGCGGCTCCCGACGCCGATCTCGGGATGGCGTGGTGCTACTTCTTCAAGCGCCAGGTGCCCGAGGCCGAGTCCTACATGAAGAAGGCGGCGGACGCGGGCCGCAACGTCTCCGCCCTCGAGGACCAGATCACGAAGCTGAAGGCGTACGTCGCCGCCGGCGGGGCGGCTACCAAGGAGCAGGAGGAAGAGGCGCGAAAGGCCCAGCTCGACTACGAGCAGGCCACCCGCAGGCTGGAGGCGGCCAACCGCGCCCTCGGCTCGCGCAGCCCCGCGAACCGGGCCAAGGGCTGCAGAGAGATCGCTGCCCTGGCCGGCGGCAGCTCGCTCAACGCTCTCGTGCAGCTGATGCAGACGGACCCGAGCTACGACGTGCGGATCGCCTGCACGCAGGCGCTCGGCACGCTCGGAGCCGCGGCACGCCCGGCGGTGCGGAACGTGGAGGCGATGCAGCGGCTGCCGAAGTACCAGGCGCCGATCGTCAACGCGACCAACGAGGAGATCAACAACGAGATGAAGGACGACGACTGGCGCCGCGCGCTGCGTGACACGCTCGCCAAGATCCGCTAGCCGGGCGGCTTTCGCGACGAGGGCCGGCCGGGCCCGCTCAGCACCACAGGCCCGGGATCAGCTCCCGACAGGAAGGACACCGCCCGTCCCGAGCCAGCTCGTTGCGCAGGACGCGGAAGCCTCTTCTCTCCACGAGCAGCCCGCGGCAGGATGGGCAGTAGGTGTTCTCGAGGCCGTCGGCGGCTCCGACCACGTTGCCGACATAGACGAAGCGAAGCCCCTCCTGCCGCGCCGCGGCGGCCGCACCCAGCAGCGTCGGGAGCGGAGTCGCCGGGCGGTCGTCCATCTTGTAGTCGGGATGGAAGGCCGTCAGGTGCCAGGGGATGTCGCGCGAAACGGAGGCCAGGAAGCCGGCGATCTCGCGCAGCTCCTGCGGCGAGTCGTTGAATCCCGGCACCACGAGAGTCACCACCTCCACCCAGAAACCCTTCTCGTGCAGCGCCCGGATCGTCCAGGTTACACGCTCGAGCGTGCCCCCGAGCTCCCGGTAGTGACGGTCACGGAAGCTCTTGAGATCGACCTTGTAGAGCGAGACGAGCGGCCGCAGGTACTCGAGCACCTCTTCGGTGCCGTTGCCGTTCGACACATAGGAGCAGACGAGCCCCGCGGCGCGGGCCAGACGGAAGACGGCGGCCGCCCACTCGCTGGTGATCAAGGGCTCGTTGTAGGTCGAGGTGACGATCCGCGCCCCGGTCTCGAGCGCCGCGCGCACGATCGCGTCGGGCGAGATCGACTCCGCCGAAGCGAGCGCCGCCGGGTCGCGCAGGGTCTGCGAGGTGAGCCAGTTCTGGCAGTAGCCGCAGTGCAGATCACAGCCCAGCATGCCGAAGGACAGGGCGCGCGCACCCGGCAGCGCGTGGAAGAAGGGCTTCTTCTCCACCGGGTCCACGTGCAGGGCGGCCACGTAGCCGTAGGGCACCTTCAGGGCACCGCCCTCGTTGTAGCGCACGCGGCAGATCCCCTCGCGACCCGGCGGGATCAGGCAGCGATGCCCGCAGGCGACGCAGCGGACGCGGCCGTTCGGCAGCTGCTGGACGAGCTCGGCGTCCCGGGTGTGTCGCGCCAGGTTCTGCGCGAGTGAGGGGTTCGAGGACGACATCCGGTTCCTGATTCGATTATAGACAGCGGCGGCGGCTATCGGTCCCCGGCGTGCGAGGCGGCGCGCCGCAGACGGCGCCAAACCCAGAGGGCGACGAGCAGTGTCGCCGCGACGGCCAGCACCGCGAGCGCCCGGTTGGTGTCGGCCACCAGCTGCTTCACCGCAACCCAGTTGCGCGCGAGCGTGTAGCCGGCGGCAGCCAGGAATGCGTACCAGATCGCCGAGGCGGCAGCCGCGGGCACGAGGGTGCGCGCCGCGCCGAGCCCGGCGATACCCGCGAACGGCGTCACCGCCGCGCGGAGCCCGGGAAGGAAGCGGCTCGCGAAGATGCCGGGGACGCCCCAGCGGCGGTAGACCTCCTCGAGCGTCGCCAGCATCCGTGGCGTCAGGATCCGCCGGCCCCAGCCTTCACGAAAGAACGCGTTGCCGTGGCTGCGGGCGAAGGCGTAGGTGCCCGCCGCGGAGGCGACGTTGCTGAGCCAGCAGAGGGCGGCCAGCGGGACGACCGAGACCTGGCCTCGACGGGCGAGGAAGGCGCCGAGCGCGACGGCGGTGTCGGCGGGGACCGGAGGAAAGACGTTCTCGAGCGCCGACAGCACCATCAGGACGAGGTAGGTGGGGACGACCGGCAGCGAGCTCAGGGCGTCGAGGAGTCGGTCGAGCACGCGCGACTACGGTTCCTGCTCCCCGACCGGCACCCGGAAGCGGTAGCGGGTGCCGCCGGCGTTGAGCGTGACGACGGCGGTCTGGTGGGTGGTCAGGCGGTCCCGGGTCATGCCCTGCGCGTCGGTGACGAGGGTCCGGCCCCCCGAGTAGAGCGACCCTCGGGAGGCACGCAGGCGCACCTCCACTCCCGGGAAGCGGGCGCCGCCCCGCTTCTGGACGCGGATCAGGATCTGCGCCTGCCCGCCCCCCGGCGGCAGCATCTGCGGCTCGGCCCAGGCGGCGACCACGATCGGCTCGCCAGCCTCCTGCACGCGGAGCGCTGCTTCGTCGCCTCTTCTGTCCGGCTCGAGCGGTTCGCCCCGACGGGGCGAGGGCGGCAGGATCCCGCATGCGGAGAGGAGCGTTGCGCTCAGCAAGGCGATCGTGATTCTGCTGTGGGACATCGGCAGCCGGCCCGGTGGGCCATCGTACAACGAGCGGCTGCAGCGCGCATCGCACCGCCGCCGACACGCGCTCCTGCCGACGTGCGGCGGCGGCGGGCTCGTCAAGCCCTGGCGTCGCTCGCGACCCTCTCGATCGCCCGCGCCCCGCGCTGGAGGGCGAGCAGGCGCGAGAAGGCGCCGCTGCGGGTCGCCAGCTCAGCCGCGGTGCCGCGCTCCATCACCCGACCCGAGTCGAGCAGCAGGACCTCGTCGAAGTCCTCGAGCCCGACCAGGCTGTGGCTGACGACGAGCGTGGCTCGGCCGCGTCCCGCTTGCCGGATCGCGCGCGTCGCCGCGAGCGCCGTGACGGCGTCCAGCTGCGCGGTCGGCTCGTCGAGCAGCAGCAGGGGCGCCTGGTGCAGGAGCGCCCGCGCGAGCGCGAGGCGCTGCCGCTCGCCTCCGGAGAGCTGCTGCCCCTCCTCGCCGATCCAGCTGTCGAGCCCGTCCGGCAAGAGGGCGACCAGGGCGTCGAGCTGGAGGGCGCGGAGCACTGCGTCCACCGCCTGCGTGCTCGGATGCGGCCGCGCCAGGAGCAGGTTCTCGCGCAGGGTGCCGGTGAAGACGTGCGCCCGTTGCCCTGCGAACGCGATCCGCGAGCGCACCGCGTCCGACGGCAGCCGGCGCACGTCACGGCCGTCGAGGAAGATGGTCTCGGCCGGCGCCTCCCAGTACCGCAGCAGCAGGCGCAGAAGGGTCGACTTTCCCGAGCCGCTCGGCCCGACGATCGCGACGCGGGCCCCCGTATCCAGGACGAGGTCGACCCCGTCGAGCGCGGGCCGGGGCTCGCCCGGATAGCGGAAGCGCAGCCCGCGCAGCTCGAGGAGGGGCGCGGGCGTGCCGGCCGGGGCCCGGGGGACGGCTGCGGGCCGGTCCGCGACCAGGGCCGGCGATGGCTCGGGGACGCTCGGCTCCGTGTCCATGAGGTGCTGCAACCGTGCCGCTGCGCCACCGAGCGAGCCGAGGCTCTGCCATGCCTGCGGCAGCGCCCCGACGATCTCGAACGAGGCCACGGTGATCAGGGTGAGGGTGGCGAGCTCGGCTCCGGCCAGCTGCCCCCCACGCAGGGCCGGGATGGCGAGGACCAGGACCGCGATCGCGGTGAGGTCGCCGGCGAGTGCCGCCAGCGCGGACCCGAGCGCCGAGGCCGAGGCGAGCCGTCGCTGGGCATGCACGACCGTGGCGTCCAGCTCAATCAGGCGGGCGACGTGAGCGCTCTCGCCACCGAAGGCCAGCAGCTCCGCGCTGCCCCGAACGCCGTCGACCAGGCCCGCTGCCAGCTCGGCCCGCGCGTTCACCAGGCGGTGCCCGGCGACCGCCGCCAGACCCGCCGCGAGCCCCGGCCCCAGGAGACCGCCGCAGGCGAGTCCGGCGACGGCAACGAGTGGGAAGACCCAGCCGAAGGGAGCGAGCACGGCCACGAGCAGGGCCGCGACCCCAACCGCCGCGAGGCTCGGTCCCAGGAGGCGGGCGAAGAACCCGTCCAACGTCTCGACGTCCGCGATCGCCCCGGACAGCACGTCGCCGGTGCGCCGCGAGACGAGCGCGGCCGGCGCCAGCGGGACGAGCGCCCGGAAGAGAGTCGAGCGCAGCCGTGCCAGCAGGCGCAGGGTGACGTCGTGCGCGATCAGCCGCTCGCCATAGCGGAGCACCGCGCGGGAGATGCCGAAGGCGCGCACGCCGACGATCGCCACCTGCAGCGCCGCGATCGAGGGCTGAAGCGCGGCAGCGGAGAGGAGCCAGGCCGCCGTGCCCATCAGGCCCAGCCCGGATCCGACCGTGAGGACCTGCAAGCCGGCCGCCAGGGCGATCCTGGCGTGCTCCCGGCGCGCGAAGGCCAGCAGCCTCCCCAGGGCACGGGCATGGCTGGGGGGCGATACCGTCACGCGACCTCCGCCGCGACCAGCAGACTCGCGTAGAGGCCCTTGCGCGCCGCGAGCTCACGGGGCGCCCCGGCCTCCTGCACCCCTCCGCCGCCCATCACGACCACGAGGTCGGCCGTGGCCGCGGTCGTCAACCGGTGCGCGACCAGCAGCACCGTGCGCTCCCGCCGCAGGCGCTGGATCGCCTCCAGGACCAGGGCTTCGGTCCCGGTGTCGAGCCAGGCCGTGGGCTCGTCGAGCACCAGAACCGGGGCGTCCTTGAGGAACGCGCGAGCGAGCGCGAGCCGCTGCGCCTCACCTCCGGAGAGCCGCTCGCCGGCTTCGCCCACCGAGGTGTCGAGCCCATGCTGGAGCCGGCTCAGCACGGAGTCGAACCCCGCGCTCGCCACCGCCTCCTCGAGCTCCGCCGGCGAGGCCTCCGGCCGCGCCAGGAGCAGGTTCTCGCGCACGCTGCCATGGAAGAGGTGCGGGCGCTGCGACACCCAGCCGACGCGTCGCCGCCAGGCTTCGGGAGCGAAGGCGGCGAGCGGGACTCCGTCCGCCACGATCCGTCCCTGCTGCGGTTCCAGGAAGCGCATCAGCAGATGCGCCGCCGTCGTCTTGCCGGCCCCGGTGGGGCCGACCAGGGCCACGGTGGTGCCCGCCGGCAGCTCGAGGCTGAAGTCGTCGAGCGCCGGCGGCCGCGCGGGATCGTACGCGAAGCGGACCGACTCGAAGCCGACCCGAGGGGGCGGCCCCGGCGCGAGCGGGGTGGCGGCGGCGCCTCCGAGGAGGGCCGGGGCGGCCCAGGGGCCGCGGGCGTCGAGCAGCGGACGCATGCGCTCGGCCGCCTCGCGTCCCGAGAGACCGGCGTGGAAGGCGGCGCCCAGGGCACGCAGCGGCCGGTAGAACTCCGGCGCCAGGAGCAGCACGAAGAGGGCGTCCGCGAAGGCGAGGCGAGCCCGGAGCAGGCGCAGCCCGACCTCGACGGCGATCACGGCCGTGCCGAGCATGGCCAGGGCCTCGAGCACGAGGGCCGACAGGAGGGCGAGGCGCAGGACTTCCAGGGTGAGCCGCCGGTACCTCTCGCCCGCCTGCTCGACCCGCTCGGCCTCCTCAAAGGCGCGGCCGTAGGCGCGCAGCGTCGCCAGCCCCCGGAGGGCGTCATGGAAGCGCGCGCTCAGCCGCGTGAGGGTCGTCCACTGCCGCGCGGTGCGCTCCCGCGCGGCGCCGCCGATCAGCCAGGTGAAGAGCGGGGCGAGCGGAAGGGTCAGCAGGAGGACGAACGCCGAGAGGCCGTCGACGTACAGCACGGCGGCGAGCATCAGCGCCGGCACGAGGGCGGCGAGCGCGGCCTGAGGCAGGTACTGCGCCAGGTAGGGATCGAGGGCGTCGACGCCGGCGAGGAGCGTGTTCGCGAGCTCGCCCGTGCGCTCGCCCCAGGTAAAGCGTGGCCCGAGTGCCAGCTGGCGGCGCAGCAGGCGCTCCCGGACCCTCGCGCGCACGGCACCCGAGACGCGCTGGGCGAGCAGCTCCTGCCCCCACTGGAAGAGGGCGCGCGCGACGGCCGCCAGGGTCAGGGCCGCGAGCGCCGGCGCGAGCCTGGCCAGGGCGGCGCCCCGCAGGAACGCCCCGTCCAGCACGCGGCTCAGCAGACCGGCCTGGAGGATGGCCGCGCACGCCGCGAGGAGCCCAGCGGCGACGGCAGTAGCGAGGCCGCGCGAAGGCGGCCTCGCCGCCGCGGGCAGGACGCGGGCGAGCGGCAACACCCGGTAACGGTATCAGTACTCCAGCTTCGTCCCCGAGCCGACCCGGTGCCGGAACACCCAGTACGTCCAACCCTGGTAGAGGAGTACGACCGGGACGAAGACGGCGGCGATGACACTCATGATCGCGAGCGTGTGGGGGGTCGAGGCGGCGTTGTAGATGGTGAGGCTCCAGGCCGGATCCAGGCTCGAGACCATGACGCGCGGGTAGAGAGCGACGAAGAGCGTCGCCACCGTGAAGACGATGGTCAGTGTCGTCATCACGAAGGCCCAGCCCATCCGCTCGCGATGGATCAGCCAGCCCGCGCCGAGCAGAGCGGCCAGGGCGAGCAGGGGCACCAGGCCGGGGTTGAGGCCCAGCCGCGCGTAGACGTCCGTCCAGGTGTAGGTGCCGGCCGCGAAGAGCAGCACCAGCACGGTGGCGACCGGGCCCACCTTCTTCACCAGCCGCACCGAGCGCTGGCGGATCGGGTCGACGCTCTTCAGGTTGAGGAAGATCGCGCCGTGGGTGACGAAGAGGGCGAGGGTCGCCAGACCCGCGAGCAGCGTGTAGGGCGAGAGGAGGTCCAGGAAGCCTCCCGCGTAGCCCTTGCTCTGGTCGATCGGCACGCCCTTCAGCAGGTTCGCGAGCGCCGTGCCCCACAGCACGGCCGGCAGCAAGCTGCCGAAGAACAGGGCGCGGTCCCAGGTGCTACGCCACGCCGGGCTCTTGTCCTTGCTGCGGAACTCGAAGGCGACGCCGCGCACGATCAGTGCCACCAGGATCAGGAAGAGCGCCAGGTAGAAGCCGCTGAAGAGGGTCGCGTACCACTCGGGAAAAGCCGCGAAGATGGCGCCGCCACCGGTCAGGATCCAGACCTCGTTGCCGTCCCAGACCGGGCCGATGGTGTTGATCACGCGGCGTCGCTCCTCGTCGCTGTGGGCGACGAAGGGCAGCAGCACGCCGACGCCGTAGTCGAAGCCCTCGAGCACGAAGAAACCCGTGAAGAGGACGGCGATCAGGACGAACCACAGGGTATTGAGGTCCATGACGCTCCTCGTTCAGCTCTCGAGCGGCGCGTCCGCGTCGCTCATCCGGATGCCGGCCTTGGCGAACTTCGCGAGCAGGTAGACGTCCGCCGCCATCAGCGCGGCGTAGAGCAGGGTGAAGCCCACGAGCGTCGCCAGGACGGCACCCGGGCCCACGGCCGGGGAGACGCCCGCCTCGAGCCGCATCAGCCCGAACACGACCCAGGGCGCACGCCCGATCTCCGTGAAGATCCAGCCGGTCGAGTTGGCGAGATAGGGCAGCGCCAGCGCGGGGACCAGCAGGGCGAGCAGCCGCGGCGCCGACTCGAAGCGCACCCGCGCCACGGCGAAGAGCGCCCAGGCCGAGAGGGCGAGCATCAGCATCCCGGCGCCGACCATCGCCCGGAAGCTCCAGTAGGTCCACTTGATGGGCGGCGCGTAGCTGCCGGGACCGTACCGCGCCCGGTACTCCGCCTCTAGCTGGCGGATCCCCTGGACCGCGCCCGAGAAGCGGTTGTGGGCGAGGAAGCTCAGCAGGCCTGGGACCTTGATCGCGAAGACGTCCTTGCGGGCAGGCTCGTCGCCCCAGGTGAAGAGGGACATGGGCGCCGGGTCGGCCGTGTTCCAGAGGGCTTCCGCCGAGGCCATCTTCATCGGCTGCACGCGCGTCATGTACTGCGCCTGGGTGTGGCCGACCACCACCACCGCCAGCGTCGAGACGCAGGCGAGGACCGCTCCGATCCGGAAGGAGCGGCGGAAGGCCTCGCGGTTCTCGCCGTCCCTCGGCTGCCGCAGGTGCCAGGCGCTGATGCCGAGCACGAAGAAGCCGGCCGTCGCCAGGGCGCCCGTGATCACGTGCGGGAACTGCACGAAGACGTGCGGGTTGGTGATCAGGTCCCAGAAGCTCTCCATCTCCAGGCGTCCCGCCGCCAGGCGGTAGCCGGCCGGCTGCTGCATGAAGGAGTTGGCGATCAGGATCCAGAGCGCCGAGAGGTTCGCCCCGATCGCGACCAGCCAGATCGAGGCGAGGTGCGCCCGCTTCGACAGGCGGTACCAGCCGAAGATCCAGATGCCCAGGAAGGTGGACTCGAGGAAGAAGGCCACCAGCGCCTCGATCGCGAGCGGGGCACCGAAGACGTCGCCCACGAAGCGCGAGTACTCGGACCAGTTCATGCCGAACTGGAACTCCTGCACGATGCCGGTGACGACGCCCATCGCGAAGTTGATCAGGAAGAGCTTGCCCCAGAACCGGGTCAGGCGCCGCCAGATCTCGTCGCCGGTGACGTACCCAGGCCGTCTCCAGACCGGCCACGATCCAGACCAGACCGAGCGTCAGCGGGACGAAGAAGAAATGGTAGACCGTCGTGATCCCGAACTGCCAGCGTGCGAGGGTCAGCGCGTCCATCGACGTCGTCCTCCAGGCATGGTCGTCTCCTCCGGACCGAGGGCCACTCGAAGGCCAGGCGGAATTCTATGGGATAAGCGGCCGCGAGTATCTGTGGCCGATTGGGGCCCGGCGGGGCTAGAATCGACGGATCCAACGCAACCTGCCCGCCTCGCGAAAGGAGGGGGGATGACCAGCATTCGCCAGATCCTCGCCCGCAAGCCCGAGGTTTACTCGATCGGTCCCGAAGCCCCGGTGCTGGACGCGCTGCGCCTGATGGAAGAGAGAAACATCGGGGCGCTGCTCGTGATGCGCGACCAGGTGCTCGTCGGCATCTTCTCGGAGCGCGACTACGCGCGGAAGATGGTCCTGCACGGGCGCTCCTCGCGCGACACGCCGGTGCGGGAGGTGATGACCGAGAACGTGTTCGTGATCTCGCCCGAGACGAGCGCCGGCGAGTGCATGGTGCACATGACCGAACGGCACGTGCGCCACCTGCCGGTGGTCGAGGAGGGACGGGTGGTCGGCGTCATCTCGATCGGTGACGTCGTGCGCGCGGTGATCGAGGACCTGCGCTTCTCGATCGAGCAGCTCGAGGGCTACATCCAGCGAGGCGGCTGAGCCCGGAGCGGCGGCCGCTGCCGGCTCAGTCCAGCTCGCCTTCGACGTACCACGAGCCGCGCAGCCGGTCCTGGAAGATCCGGAACAGCCCGCCCGGCTGGAGGGCCACGTCCCATTCGTCGCGGCTCCAGGCGACGTCCCACCAGTCGCCCGAGGCACGCCACGGTCCCGCGCAGGCGCTGACCGCGCCGCGCACACCGGCGGCAGCGACGAAAGCGGGCCGGTGATCCCTCTCGACCACCCGGGCGGGACGGGGCGGCCGGAAGACGCGCAGGGCGAGGCGAGGCGAGGCGGCCTCGCCCGGGGATGGCCGCGCCGGGGCGGGCGCGAAGCTGCCGACCGTGAAGGCGCCGGGGCGGTGCGTGTCGACGAGCTGGGGTACGCCCGAGCGGCCCTCCGCCGTCCAGGCCTCGAGGCGCGCCATCGTCTCGGCCAGGCGCTCGGGTGAGGGCAGCGCCGGGTCGAGGAGCGAGAACTGCGTTTCCCGGGCGGGGGTCGGCTCCGCGCAGACCGTGATGCGCGCGATCGCCTCTCGCGGGGGGTGCGTCTCGAGGACGAGCAGGGCGAGCGTGCGCCAGGTGCGCGGCTCGACCGAGGGGGTCGCGGGCGCGAGCCGGCGCGCGTCGGTCGTCCCGTCGACGAGCCCGAGCGCGAGCTCGAGCGCGGCGGCCTTGCGACCGCGCGAGGCGAGCGTCTGACAGAGCGGCTCGAGGACGCGAGCGAGCAGGAAGGCGAAGGGCTCGAGCCCGTCGATCGGCCACTCCAGCTCCAGCGTCGTCTCGAACCGCTCGGCGGTCGGTGCGCGAACGAAGAGGCCGTCGTCCTCGCCGCGCGCGAGCCGGCGGAGCCGTGGACCGTCCGTACCGAAACGCTCGGCCAGACCCCGGGCCGGAAGCCGCGCGACCTCGCCGATCGTGCGCAGTCCCCAGCGCCGCAGGATCTCCTCGCGCTCGGGCGGCAGGGCGAGCCGCTCGAGCGGGAGCGGGGCGAGCGCCGCGGCCTCCCCGCCGGCCGGGACGATCGTGAGCCCCGGACGGGAGCGTGCCAGGACCAGGGCGACGATTCGCGAGAAGGCAAGCGTCACCTGGGCCGCGATCGCGCGCGCGGCCGCGGCCGCGACCAGGGCGCGGCCCAGCTCGTCAGGTGTCGGCCACAGGCGCCCCAGGCCCTGGAGATCGAGCAGGACGGGGCTGGGTGCCCGCGCCTCGACGCGCGGGGTGAACTCGCGGGCGAGCTCGACGAGCGCGTCCTCTCGCGGGAGGGGAGACGGGGAGTGCAGGCCACCGAACATCGGGGCTTCCTTGGTCGCGCGACGTTTTTCAGGCCACGGCCGAGAGGAGGATCTCCGCGGCGCGGCTCCCCTGGCGGCCGGCCCGCGCCCGCGTGGCGAGAGCGTCCAGCAGCCGCGCGGGGCCGTGCGTTCCCGACCAGCGCGGCCCCAGGGGCTCGAGCGCGAGAGAGGCCCCACCGGGGCTACGGGCGACGTGGCCGTCGCCGACGACGACGAGCGCCGTGGGTGTCTCCTCGACGAGGCGGTGCAGGCGCAGCCAGGTGGTGGTGGGCAGGCCGTGCAGGGCACGGCCCGCGCCCGCGAGGTCGAGGACCACGAGCTCGAAAAGCCCCGAGCCCGCGAGGGTCGCAACCGCGGCCGTCGCCTCCACGAGGCCTTTCCGCGACGGCTCCTCTTCCACCACCCGCGGTCCTCGGAGCCAGAGCAGGCGCGTCAGCTCGACGCCCGCGGCTGCCGCCGAGACGGGATCCAGGCGGTCGAGCGGATCGACGAGACCGACGAGGCCGGAGCCCCGCGTCACCCCGGCGACGAGCGCGAGCAGAAGGCCCGTCCGGCCGGACGAGACCGGACCGTGCAGCTCCGAGAGCTGGCCGCGCGGGAAGCCTCCGGCGAGGAGCGCATCGACGCAGGGGATGCCTGTTCCCAACGGGCACAGCCTCCTGTCCTCCCCGCGCAGCGGAGGCGCCTCGCGCTGCAGCTTCCGCGCGCGCAGCAGGTCCTCGAGGGCACGCTTCCGGGATCCGGTGTGGCGTACGTCCGCATCGGGCGTGTCCGTGGTTGGGCTCAGGAGAGGAAGGGCACTCATGTCGAGATTCGCTTTTGTTTCGCCTCAAAGATGCGACGGTTCGAGTGCGGCGTCAATCGCTACGAATGGGGTGCTCGCGGTGGGCGACCCCATATGCGGGCGGTACCCTTTTTGCGCATCCGCCCCGCGGTCGTCCAGGGGGCCAGCCCGCCGTTTCGAAAAGCCTTAGGAGAGTGAATAAATAACTATTCGAGCACCGAAAATATGCTAAGGCTGTCGCTATTTATGTTAGAGTCTCGCCAGTTAAGGCTAACGAGCCAGGTTCGCGTCGCCAAGGGTGTTCCCGCCACCTCGGGCGCAGAAGTAGAGCCGGGATGCTGCAAACAGAGAGGATAAGGGAAGAAGACATGGAAACGCCGCTGCGCCACTTTCTCGAGATCCCGTACGACCAGCTCGAGGAGATGAACCTCGCCACGAAGGCCGATCGGGTCGCCGCGAAGGATCCGGCGAAGGTCCGCGAGGACAGGGTCAAGTTCCTGACGG
Organism: uncultured Acidobacteriota bacterium; assembly: GCA_963732935.1. Classification (GTDB taxonomy): domain Bacteria; phylum Acidobacteriota; class Vicinamibacteria; order Fen-336; family Fen-336; genus DATBSL01. The sequence goes on from CAVTBK010000002.1 coordinate 724,077, forward strand.
ACGAGAAGCGCATCAAGGCGGTGACGGTCTGCTTCACCGACCTCGAGGGCCGCTTCCAGATGCTCGACTACGACAAGAAGTTCCTGTTGAAGTCGGCCGACAACCTCACCTTCGACGGCTCGTCGATCCGGGGCTTTTCGCGCCAGGCGGAGTCGGACCTGCGTCTCGCGATCGATTGGCCGGCCTTCTACATGCTTCCCGCGGACATCTTCGGCCCCGGTAAGGTGCTCGTGTTCGGCGACGTCTGCGACCAGGACGGCACGCCGTACGTGGCCGACATGCGCGCCCGGCTCAAGGCCTTCGCGGCCGAGCTGCGCAAGCAGGACATGATCGCCAACGTCGCCAACGAGATCGAGGGCTTCATCTTCAAGGGCCGTGACGCCGAGCGGCGCTACTTCGAGGCCGGCCAGTTCGAGTACGTCTCGACCGGCGGCTACTACCACTCGCTGCCCGGCGACACCTTGCGCAAGTTCATCGACACGGCGGCGGAGGTGCAGCGCGCCCTCGGCTTCTCGAACGAGAAGGACCACCCCGAGGTGGCCCCCTCGCAGTTCGAGATGAACTACGGCTACACCGAGGCCACCGTCGCGGCCGACCAGGTGCAGCTCTACAAGCTGATCGCGCGTCAGGTCGCGGCGGAGATGGACCTGACCGCCTGCTTCCTGCCCAAGCCGGTCGCCGGCGTCAACGGCAGCGGCTGCCACACCAACATGTCGATCTCGAAGGCGGGGAAGAACATCTTCTACGAGGCCAAGGGACAGGACGGCCTCTCGGAGACCGCCTGGGGGGCGATCAACCGGATCCTGGCCAACGCCAACGACATCTGCCTGCTCATGAACTCGAGCGTCAACTCCTACCGCCGGCTCGACCCGCACTTCGAGGCCCCGAACCAGATCAAGGTCTCGGCCAGCGACCGCGGCTCGATGATCCGGATCCCGATCGGCAACGAGCGGACGGCCCGCATCGAGGTGCGCTCGATCGCGCCCGACGCCAATCCGTACCTGGCGATCTTCGCCCTCTTCAAGACGGCTCTCGAGGGACCGGGCGCCGAGGACGACCACGACGGCAAGCGGCAGCGCACGCGCGTCCTGCCCGACAACATCTACGACGCGATCCGCATGTTCAAGGCCAGCAAGTACGCGCAGGAGCTGCTGGGGACGGACGTGCACGAGAAGTACGCCGAGCTGAAGCTCGCCTCCGCCGAGCGCTGCGCGAAGGCGCTGGGCGCGCGCGTCAAGCGCAGCGAGATCCAGTTCCACCACGAGGTCACCAACCAGTACCTCTGGTCGATGTTCTAGACCCGAGTCCGCCGGTCTCGGCCGGAAAGGGGCGGCGGGCTTGGGCCCGCCGCCCTGCCCGCCGAGGCTCGGGGGTAAACTCCGCTGGGTGCGAAACGAGGCGGAGGAGGCCCGGGCGTTCGTGGCCCGCATGGGCCCTGCCTACGCCGAACGCCACGGCGAGGCCGACGTCGCCCTTCACCTCCGCTTGGCTCGCGACCTGAGCCCCACCCGGCCGGTGAGCGTCCGCGTCACGACGTCCCGGGCGGGACGCCTGGACGTGACGGTCGTCGGCCTCGACTTCTTCGCGGAGTTCGCTCTGCTCTGCGGCGCCCTGTCGGCCCGGGGTCTGGACATCGAATCGGGGCACATCCACACCTCGTCGCGGCGCGAGCCGACGGCGTCTCCCGCCGCTCGCCCTCGCCGCCGACCGCCGGCCCCCTCTCCGGACGGGTTGCCCGCGCGGTTCATCGTGGACGAGTTCCGCGTTCTCCCGCGAGGCGCCGCAGCGGAGGAGGCCCCGTTGCGCGTCCAGGAGCTGCTGGAAGCGGACGTCGGCGAGCTGCTCGCGCTGGTGGCCCAGGGCCGGGCCGAGGAGGCGCGGGACCGACTCGACCGCCGGCTCGCCGAGCGCTTCGCGCGCAGCGAGCCGCCCGCGAGCGCGCTTTCCCCCCTGGAGATCTCCTTCGACAACGCGGTCGATCCGCACTGGACGCTCATGGAGGTGCGCGGTCCCGACACGCCCGGCTTCCTCTACGCCCTGGCGACCGGGCTCGCGCTGCGCAATGTCTACGTGCAGGAGGTGGAGATCGCCAGCGTCGCCGCCGAGGCGCGCGATCGCTTCCTGGTGGCGAACCGCGACGGACGCAAGATCGAGGATGCGGAGGCGCTGGCGGGGCTTCGGGCGGCGGTCGCACTGCTCAAGCAGTTCGCCCACCTCCTCCCCTTCGCCCCCGATCCGGCCCTGGCGCTGCGCTCGTTCTCCCAGCTCGTGGACCGTCTGCTCGGTGATCGCGCGCAGCCTCCGGCACTGGGGCTGCTCGCCTCCCCCGACGGCTTGCGGCAGCTGGCCCGTCTCCTGGGCGCGAGCACGTTTCTCTGGGAGGACTTCCTCCGGCTCCAGGCCGAGCACCTGCTCCCGGTGCTCGACTCCTGGCGGCGCCGCCCTTTGCGAGGACGGGCGGAGCTCGTCTCGGACCTCGAGGCACGGCTCACGGCCGCGGGGAGCTTCGACGCGCAGCGACGTGCGCTCAACGAGCTGAAGGACCAGGAGATGCTGCTCGCCGACATGAAGCACCTCCTCGATCCACGGGTCGGCGTGGTGGCCTTCTCCCAGGCGATCACGGACCTGGCCGAGGCCGTGGTCGAGAAGGCGCTCGACGCCTGCCTCGCGCGGGTGACCGAGGCCCAGGACGGGCCGCGCGGCGAGGGGGGCGCGTCCTGTCCGGTCGCCGTCTTCGGCCTCGGCAAGCTCGGCGGGCGGGAGATGGGCTACGCCTCCGACATCGAGCTCGTCTTCGTCTACGGCGAGCCCGCGCGCAGCGGCACGGCGGGGGGCGACTTGGGCGGGTTCTTCGAGGAGGTGGTCCGGGAGTTCTCCCTGTTCATCGCGGCGCGGCAGGAGGGGATCTTCCACATCGACCTCCGCCTGCGCCCCTACGGCGCGAAGGGCCCCCTGGCGAGCCCGCTTTCCGCGCTGCGCGAGTACTACGGCCCGGGGGGCGGCGCGGCAGCCTTCGAGCGCCAGGCGCTCATCAAGCTGCGTCGGGTAGCGGGCGACGCGGCGCTGGGCGCCCAGGTCCTCCGCCTGCGTGACGCCTTCGTCTGGAGCGAGCTGCCCTGGGACCGCGCGAACGCGCTGCACCTGCGGGAGCGACAGGCCCGCGAGCTGGTACCGCCGGGCCGCTTCAACGTCAAGTACAGCCCCGGGGCGCTGGTGGAGGTCGAGTACGCGGTGCAGTACCTGCAGCTCGAGCACGGCCGCGAGCTGCCGGCGCTGCGCGTGCCCTCGACGCTCGACGCCCTCGACCGCCTCCGGGAGGCCGGGCTCCTCGCCGCCTTCGACTGCGATCGCCTGCGAGAGGCCTACCTGTTCTGGCGTGCGGTCGTCGACGCGCTCCGCATGGTCCGCGGCAACGCCCGCGATCTCCTGCTGCCCGAGGAAGGGTCCGAAGAGACCCGCTTCCTGGCGCGACGTCTCGGCTACTCTCAGCCGGCCTGGCAGGAGGCGGCGGGCGCCTTCATGGCCGACCTCGCGCGACACCGCGACGCCGTCGTCCTTTTCTTCGACAGATTCCGCTGACTGGCCGAGCAGCCTAGCCGACCAGCCGTCCCAGGATCTCGCCGAATAGTGCGTGCACGGCATCGGTGTGCCCGCGCAGGTCGCTTCGCAGGAGGTCCCCGACCGGCTCCTGGCCCAGCCGGGGCTCGCGCCCGTAGCCGAGGCGACGCGCCAGCAGGCCGAGATCGCCCTCCTCCGCGGGCAGGACGTGGGTCTGGGCGTCGTGCGCCATCTGCAGCTTGTTCTCGACGTCGCGCAGGAAGAGGTAGGCGCGCGCCAGCACCTCCGTCTCCGGCCGTGGCAGCGCTCCGAGCGAGTGGAGCGTCTCGATCGCCGCGAGCGTCGAGCGGGCGCGAGGCGCGCGCAGGCGCGCGCCGCCGCGGCGGATCTGCAGAACCTGCGTGATGAGCTCGATCTCCCGGATCCCGCCCCGGCCCAGCTTGACGTGGCGCTCGGTGAGACCGCGGGCGGCGAGCCGGCGGTCGCTCTCCTGCTTCAGCCGCAGGACCTGGCGCACCGCCTCCCCCTCGAAGGGACGCTGCCACACGAAGGGCACGACGCGCCGCAGCAGCTCCCGCCCCAGCCGAAGGTCTCCCGCTACCGGCCGCGCCTTGAGGAGAGCCAGCCTCTCCCAGGTCGCGCCCCTCCGCCGGTAGTACTCGTCCGCGCCATCCAGGGAGTGAGTGATGGCGCCCGCGCGCCCCTCGGGACGCAGGCGCAGATCCACTCGGTAGACGTGACCCTCATGGCTCGCTTCGCCCAGGGTCGCGGTGAGACGACGGGCGACGGCCTCCGCCCAGGTGTCGCGATCGAGGCCGGCCCGGCGTCGCGAGCCGTCGTCGGCTGCGCCCGCGTGGACGAAGACGAGGTCGACGTCCGAGCTGAAGTTGAGCTCGGAGCCGCCGAGCTTGCCGAGGGCCAGGACCACGAAGCCGGCCGGCACGGACCGCCTGATCTTCGTTCGCGCCGGAGGACCGCCCCCCGCGCCGACCTCGTCCAGGCAGAGGTCGAGGGCCGCCGGAATGAGCGCGTCCGCGATCGCCGAGAGCGATGCGAGCGTCCCCGGCACCGGCGTCATCCGCAGCAGGTCCCGCAGCGCCACCCGCACGGTCTCGTACCTCCGTGAGCGGCGCAGCACGTCGCCCGCCTGCGCCGGGCCGGCAGAGGCGATCGCCGCCCGGACCTCGCGCAGGATCCGCCGCGCGCCGTGGGCGCGTTCCAGCCGACGGGGGTCCGTCAGCGATTCCGCCCACTGCGGTTGGCGGATCAGCTGCTCGGCCAGGAAGGGGGCGCCGCCAAGGGCCCAGAGCAGGTTCCGCGCGGCCCGCGGGCCACGGCCACGGAGCGAGGCAAGCGGCCCTGCACCGCCCGCGCGCACGAGCCGCTCGAGTCGGCCCAGCGCGGCGTCCGGTTCGGGCACCTCGGCGAGCGCGGGCAGGAGCGTTGGCAGCTGGTCGAGCAGCGGTCCGCGCGCCAGCGGGTTGGCGGCGATCAGCCGCAGCTCAGCTGCGGACCGCTCCGGCTCGGCGAGGCCGTGCCGGCGCAGGAGGGCGAGCGTCGCGGGGCGGGGCGGATCCTCGATCAGACGCGCGGCCGTCCCCGGCGTGGTCACACCTCGATTCTCCCCTCATCCGACGAACCGAGAGAGGGGGACGTTCCGGGGGACGCGTCCGCGCGTCCCCCGGCAGCGGTCCGATGCTCAGATGTCGAAGTAGAGCGCGAACTCCCAGGGATGCGGGCGGAGGCGGATGGCGTCCACCTCGACCTTGCGCTTGTACTCGATCCAGGTCTCGACCACGTCACGGGTGAAGACGTCGCCCTTCAGCAGGAACTCGTGATCCCTCTCGAGGTGGTCGAGAACCGCCTCGAGGGAACCGGGCAGCTGCTTGATCTGCGCCGCCTCCTCCGCCGGCAACTCGTAGAGGTCCTTGTCGAGCGGCTCGCCGGGGTCGATCTTGTTCTGGATCCCGTCGAGGCCCGCCATCAGGCAGGCGGCGAAGGAAAGGTACGGGTTGCAGGTGGGGTCAGGCGTGCGGAACTCGAGCCGCTTGGCCTTCTCCGAGGTCGAGTACATGGGGATCCGGACCGCGGCCGAGCGGTTGCGCGCGCTGTAGGCCAGGTTGATCGGGGCCTCGTAGCCGGGCACCAGGCGCCGGTAGGAGTTGGTGGAGGGCGCGATCAGCGCGCACAGCGCGGGCGCGTGCTTCAGGATGCCGCCGATGTAGTACTTGCAGGCCTGAGAGATGTCGGCGTAGCCGCCCTTCTGGAAGAAGAGGTTCTTGCCTCCTTTCCAGAGCGACATGTGGGTGTGCATGCCGGAGCCGTTGTCCTGGAAGATCGGCTTGGGCATGAAGGTCACGGTCTTGCCGTGCTTCTTCGCGGTGTTCTTGGTCACGTACTTGTACCAGAGCACCTTGTCGGCCATGCGCACGAGCGTGTCGAAGCGCATGTCGATCTCGGTCTGCCCGCCGGTCGCCACCTCGTGGTGGTGGACTTCGGTCTTGACGCCGCAGTCCTCGAGGTTGAGCACCATCTCGGAGCGCAGGTCCTGGTAGTGGTCCGCGGGCGGCACCGGGAAGTAGCCCTGCTTGTAGCGGGGACGATAGCCGAGGTTCGGGCGCTCCGGCGTGCCCTCTCTGCCGGCGTTCCAGAAGGCCGCCTCGGAGTCGAGGTGGTAGAAGCCGAAGTTGTAGTCCTGATCGAAGCGGACGTTCTCCAGGATGAAGAACTCGAGCTCCGGCCCGATGTAGACGGTGTCGGCGATCCCGCTGCTCTTGGCGTAGGCCTCCGCCTTCTTCGCCACGAAGCGCGGGTCGCGCGAGTAGCTGGCGCCGGTGATGGGATCCTTCACGTCGCAGATCAGGACCAGAGTGGGCACGGCCGTGAAGGGATCGAGCACGGCGGTGTCGGGATCCGGGAAGAGCAGCATGTCCGACTCGTTGATGGTCTGGAAGCCGCGAATGGACGAGCCGTCGAAGCCGATCCCGTCCTTGAAGAGACCTTCGTCCAGATCCACGCCGGGGATCGAGAAGTGCTGCCACAACCCCGGCATGTCGATGAAGCGCAGGTCGACGATCTTGACGCCCTTCTCTTTCGCCAGCTTGAGAACGTCGCTCGGTGTCATTCCGCCTCCTTCAGGCAGTCTGTGGTGGCCTCGCCGTCGGCGCCACGCGCGACCGCCGGTGACCGCTCTGTTCTCAGCAAGCCCTGTGCCGAGGGGAGCGCGCCCCGGAAGGACCGACAACCCACTGTAATGCCTTCAGTTACGGAGCGTGAAAGGCCCCGCGCCGGGGCCTCGCCATGCGACATGCCTGTCGGATGGCTGTCGGCAAGCGACACTCGTGTCGCTTCGGGGCGGAATCGCTCCTGGCAGGCCCCCCGCCGGGAGACCGCTGGCGAGGGTGCCGGCCTGTGGTGTAATGGCGGCGGAGAGGGATCGTGGGCGACATCTACGAGCCGTGGCAGAGGCTCGTCCGGATCGAGGTGCTGGGTCGTGTCTTTCACGTGCCCGAGGGCAACCTCCTGCTCCGCCAGCTCCAGTACGTCTCCGAGGACGTCGGCAGCGGCCGGTACTGCTGGAACGCCGAGTGCCGCTACTGCGAGGTCCACTACACGGTCCCCGGGGACTCTCGGGAGCACGTGGGGCTCGCCTGCCGTCTGCGTGGAGTCGAGGGGATGCGGCTGATCCGGCTCGCCCCCGAGGTGCGCTACACGATGTCGGAGGCCCTCACGCAGCGCGATCGGGACTGACGGCGCCTACGGCTTGCGCGCCGGAGCCTTGGTAAAGACGAGCGAGACGCTGAGTCCCTGGTCCAGCTTTCGGTAAGGGGCGAGGACGCTCCGGCCGCTCGCGACGCCCTCCGCGCTGACGAGTGGGACCTCCACGAGAGGCGGCTGGTTGTTGAAGAGCAGCCGCCAGTTGACCTTCAGGCCGACGGTCTTCGTCATAGCGACCTGCAGCCCCAGCTGGCTGTCGAGGCGGCGCGCCTGCGCGTCCTCCAGGCTCTGGTCCAGGATGAGAGTGTGGGTGAGGGTCGTGCCGGGGAAGAGCGTCCGGCGCAGGTCCCAGCTGAGGCGGGCGCCCAGGAAGGCGCTGCGGGGCGGCTCGGCCGGGGCGTGGTTCTCGTCCGTGTACGTCACGGCGAGGACCGATCGCAGCTCCTGCTTCTCGTTCGACACGACGACGCAGCCGAGGCCCGCGTCCACCACCCAGCGATCGGCGATCCCCGCGTAGCGGTTGCGCTCCCATCCGGCTCCCGTGCTGCCGAAGAGGCGGCCGCGCGCGCGGTATTCGTAGCGACCTCGGGCGTAGTAGTCCTCGGCCGTCGGCACTGCCTGCGGAGCCTCGAGCTCGAAGTCCTCCGGTGTCCCGACGGCGACGCGCTCGCCGGACGAAGAGCTGGCACGCAGCCCGCCGATCGCGAGGGCGAAGGAGTTGTGGAGGAAGCGGCGGGCGAAGCTGGCCTTGAAGCCGAGGCTGCTCGAGTGGGAGTTGCCGGAGGTGAGGACGTAGGAGAGGTCCGCCTGGGCGTAGCTCCCGGGAGGATCGCTCTCGAACGCCTTCGCGGCGACGGGCCGGGCGGGCGTGGGAACGGGGCTCTCCTGGGCGCGGGCGGGCACCGTGCAGGCGACGGCAACGAGAAGGAGGGGGACGCTCGCTGTCGCGGGACGCATCGTCCGATTCTCTCAATGCGACCGGCCGCTCTCCAAGCGCCCCCGGCGGAGGCGCACCAGCCGTGGGCTCCTGTTCGCAGACCGCGAGCGCTAGCGCTGGAGCTCCGCGAGCAGGAGCTCGACGTCGCGCGTGACGTTGCGCGCGAGTCGCTGCTGCCCCGCCGGGTTCGGGTGCAGCCCATCCGGCAGCAGAAGCTCGCCGCGCCCCGCGACACCGGCGACGAGGTCGGGCACGAGCGGGACGCGCCGGGCGGCCGCAATCCCCGCGTAGAGCGTGTCGAGGTCTCGCGCCCGGTCGGCGCTCTGACCGTCCGGGAAGCGCACTCCGACCAGCAGCACGCGGGCCCCGCTCGCCTGGCAGTCGCGCACGATCCGGTCGAGCGCCGACTCGGCGTCGTCGAGGGGCAGCCCGCGCAGGGCGTCGTTCGTCCCCAGGGCGACGACCACGATATCCGGCTTCCACCGCAGCACGGAAGGCAGACGCTCGAGCCCCTGGCGGATAGTGTCTCCGCTCTTGCCGGCGTTCAGGACCCGAATCGGCCGCCCGCGCTCGCGCAGGGCTTCCGCCACCAGCGCCGGATAGGCTTCGGCCTCGGGCAGACGGTAGCCCGAGGTGAGGCTGTCTCCCAGGAAGGCGACGAGCGGGCCCTCCCCGCGCGTGCAGGCGCCCCAGCCGGCGGCGATCGCCGCCGCCGGCAGGAGCGGGCGGAGCCACGGCCAGCGCCGGGCCAGGCCCCGGACCATGTCAGGCCGGCTGGTGCGTCTCGCCGGCCCCGATCTCGGTCGGAGAGGCGGCGGCGCTTGTCTTCCGGCGACCGAACCAGGCGCGGACGGTCTCGGGGCGCAGGCTGTCGAGGTAGGTGTAGACGACCGGCACCACCACGAGAGTGAGCAGGGTCGAGGTGATCAGGCCGCCGATCACCGCCCGCGCCATGGGCGCCCGCATCTCGGCGCCGGCGCCGATCGCGAAGGCGAGGGGCATCATGCCGAAGATCATGGCGAGGGTCGTCATCACGATCGGGCGCAGCCGGGTCGATCCGGCCTGGATGAGCGCCGCGTCCCGCTCCACGCCGCGGGCGCGCGCCTGGTTGGTGAAGTCGATCAGCAGGATCGCGTTCTTGGTGACCAGGCCCATCAGCATGATCAGGCCGATCATGCTCATGATGTTGAGCGAGTCGCCCGTCACCAGGAGCCCGAGAGCGACGCCCACCAGGGATAGAGGCAGCGAGAGCATGATCGCGAAGGGGTGCAGGAAGTGGCCGAACTGCGAGGCCAGGATCAGGTAGATGAAGATGATCGCGAGGACCAGGGTCTGCATCATGTTGCTGAACATCTCGGAGAGCTGCTCGGCGTCTCCGCCGGCCACGATGTCGTAGCCGGGACGCAGCTTGAGCGCCGCCGAGGCGCGCGCGATGTCGGCCGAGACATCTCCCAGGCTGCGCCCGTCGTTCGCCGCCGAGATGCGCACCTCGCGCTGCAGGTCCTTGCGGCGGATGGTCGAGGGACCGCTGGCCGGGATCGCCCTCGCCACCTCGCTGAGCGGCACCAGGATCTTGTCGCCGTTCGCGTCGTCCTTGTCGGTGGGGACGCGCAGGGCGAGCAGATCCTCCCCGAAGCGTCGCTGGTCGGGGCGCAGCCGGACGCGGACGTCGTGGCTGTCGCCGGCCGCGTCCTCGATGGTGGTCGCGACCTCGCCCGCCAGGGCGGCGCGCAGGGTCATCGCCACGGGGGCCACGTTGAGGCCCAGATCGCCCGCACGGTCCCGGTCGAACTCGACCCGCAGCTCGGGCTTCGACTTCTCCAGGCTGGTCTCGATGTCCGCCACCCCGGGGATCTTCGCCATCGCCGCGGTCAGCTCGCGGGAGATGTGATCGAGCTCGTCCAGCTCCGGTCCGCGGACGCTGATCTGCAGCGGCTTCTGCCCGAATGGGCCCGCCTCGATGAAACCGAAGGTGAGCCCGGGCACGTCGGCGACGACCTTCCGGGCGCGGGCCAGCGTCTCGTTGAAGCCCATGCCATGGCCGCGCTTCAGCTTGACGTAGATCTGGCCTTCGGTCACCGGCCGTCGCACGAGGCCGGCCTCGCCGACCGTGGTGTAGGTGAAATCGACCTCCGGCATCTTCGTGAGCCGCCGCACCACCTGCAGCGCCCGGTCGCGCGTCTCGGTGAGTGTCGCGCCCGGAGTTGCCTTGAACAGGATCTGGTACTCGCCCCGGTCGAAGTCGGGCATGAAGTCGGCGCCGAGCACTCCCAGGATCGGGAAGCTCGCCAGGAAGGCGAGCGTCGCGGCACCCAGCACCAGCAGCCGATGGCGCAGCGCCCAGGCGAGCGTCCGCTCGTAGACGCGGTGCAGGCCCTCGAACCGGTCGTTGAATGCCTTGAGCGTGCGGCCGACGAAGTGCGGATGGTAGCCGCGCTCGATGTCGGGGTCGAACCAGCGCGAGGACAGCATCGGGTCGAGCGTGAAGCTCACGAAGAGCGAGGCCGCCACCGCGGAGGCCACCGTGATCCCGAACTCGTAGAAGATCCGGCCCACCATGCCGCCCATGAAGGCGACCGGCACGAAGACGGCGATGATGGTGAAGGTGGTCGCCATCACCGCGAGCCCGATCTCGGCCGTGCCGTCGCGGGCGGCGTCGAAGTGGCTCTTGCCGCGCTGCAGGTGGCGCACGATGTTCTCGCGCACCACGATGGCGTCGTCTATCAGCATGCCGATAGCCAGGGATAGGCCCATCAGCGTCAGCACGTTCAGGGTGAAGCCGAACACCCGCATGGCGATGAAGCCCGCCACCACCGAGATGGGCAGGGTGACGCCCGTGATCACGGTCGAGCGCCAGGAGTTGAGGAACAGGTAGACGATGAAGACCGTGAGCAGCCCCCCGATCAGCATCGTGGTGTTGACGTCCTCGATCGCCTCGCGGATGAAAGCGGAGTCGTCCTTGATGATCGAGAGCTTGATGCCCGGCGGCAGCTCCGGCTTCAGCTTCTCGACCGCGGCCACGACACCCTCGGCCACGGCGACGGTGTTGGCGCCGGACTGCTTCTGGATGTCGAGGGCGAGCGCCGGCTTCTCGTCGAGCAGCGCGACGTTCTTCGGCTGCTCGATCCCGTCGACCACCTGGGCGACGTCGCTCACCAGCACCGGCGAGCCGCCCGGCCGCTTGATCGGGATCGTCCCGATGTCCTCGGCGCTGCGGCCGCGGGCCGCGACTCGCACCAGGGCCTCGGTGGCACCCCGGTCGGCGCTGCCGGCGGGGACGTCGACGTTCTCTCGCTGCAGGGCCGAGACGACCTCGGCGAGCGAGATGTGGTAGGCCTCCAGGCGCAGCCGGTCGACGATCACCTGGATCTCGCGCGTCGACTCTCCGACCAGCGCCACCGAGCCCACGCCCCGCACGTTCTCCAGGCGGCGCTTGACGACCTTGTCGGCGAAGTCCGTCGCGGCCTGCGGGCTGAGGCCCGGGGCGTCGACGCCCACCGACAGGATCGGCATCATGCCGAAGTCGATGCGCTGCACGATCGGCTCTTCGATCTCGCGCGGCAGGTCGCCACGCAGGGCCGCGAGCTTGCCGCGGATGTCCTCCGAGGCGTTGACTGCCGAGACCTCGAGCTGGAACTCGACCACGATGTTCGAGAGACCTTCCTGGGAGATCGACTCGATGTGGCGCACACCCTCGACGGTGTTGATCGCCTCCTCGACCTTCTTGGTGACCTCGCGCTCGACGGTCTCGGGGCCGGCTCCGGGGTAGACGGTGGTGACGGTGACGACCGGGATCTCGACCTTGGGGAAGAAGTCGATCTTCAGCTGGCGATAGGAGGCGATCCCGACCACGGCGAGCGCCGCCATCATCATGGTCGCGAAGACCGGGTGCTTGATGGAGAGGTTGCTCAGGAACATGCGGGTCCTCTAGTTCGCTGCCTGCCGGCCGTCCGCGGCCCCGACGTCCTGCGCGTCGACCGGGGCCCCGTCGGCGAGGGAGGTGGGCGGATCGAGGACGACGGCGTCGCCGGCCACGATGCCGTTCGTGGCCTGGACCCCCTTCGCCGTCTCGACGCCCACCGTGATCGCGTGCTTCTGGGCTTTGCCCTGGCGCACCACGAAGAGCTCCGCGCGGGTGGGATCCGAGCCGTCGCGGACGAGCGCGGCGGGTGGGACGACCAGGGCGTCCTTGGCGATACCGACTCGCACGGAGGCGCGGGCGAAGAGCCCGCCCACCAGCTCGGCACGCCCCGGTACCTGCACCACCACCCCGAAGCTTCGTGAGCGCTCGTCGACCAGAGGCTGCAGGCGCGCGATCCGTCCCTCGATCTGCGAGCCGGGCAGCGCGTCGACCTCGAGCGCGACCGGCGCGCCGATCTTCACCTTGGCGAAGTCGCGCGAAGGCACGCGCGCCTCGAACTCGAGCACGGAGTCGTCGACCAGGGTGAAGAGGGGCGCGCCCGTCGCGAGCATCGAGCCGGGGTCGGCGAGGCGCTTGGCGATGCGGCCGGTGAAGGGCGCCCGCACCCGGGTGCGGGCGAGCTGCTGGCCGGTGATCGCGACCTCGGCCCGCGCCTGCGCGAGGGCGGCGTTGGCCACCTGCAGCGCGACCTGGGCGGAGAGGTGGTCGCGGTCCGTGATGCCGCCGGTCTCGAGCAGGTTGTCGGCACGCGTCTTCTCGGTCATGGCGTGGGCGCGATTGGCATTGGCCACCGCCAGGGCCGCGCGAGCGCGGTCGTCCCCCAGGCGGTAGTCGGTCTCGTCGAGTGTTGCGAGCAGGTCGCCCTTGGCGACGCGTGCGCCCTCGTCGTGCGCGATGCTCAGGAGACGCGCCGGCACCTCGGCCACGATCTGCACCTGGGCGCGCGGTCGGAGCGTGCCGGTCAGGACGATCTCGTCTGCCAGGTCGCGCTTCTCGATGCTCGCGGTGCGGACCGAGACGCCCTTGGGGGCCGGGTCGGTCGAGTCCGCCTGCTGGTTGGAGCAGGCGGCGAGGAGTGCGGTTGCGGAGAGGAGCAGCAGGGCTCGGGTGGTCATGGCGTTCACAGGTTCCTTCTTCATGGGCGGCCGGCCGTCGATTCCGCGGGAGCGCCGCCGGCCGGGGCAGACATCTCGGAGGAGTGCTTGGGGGCGGCGGCAGGCGCATCCGCGAGGGGGTCCTGCCCCATCACGTAGCGGAGCCCTGCCCGCGCGTTGGCGTGGGCCCAGAGCGCTTCGACCCGGCTCATCTCGGCCTGGGTGAGCGCCGACTGGGCGTCCAGGACGTCGAGCGGCGTCGCGGCGCCGAGCCGGTAGTTGGCCTCGGTCATCTCGTGAGCCCGCCGCGCCTGGGAGACGTTCAGCTCGGCGGCCTTCAGCACGCTACGCGCGACGCGCAGCCGGTCGTAGGCCTGTTCCGCGTCGAGGTCGGCGAGGGTCTCGAGCGCGCGGCGGTCCTCGGCCACGCGTGAGCGGTCCGCGCGGGCCTGGGCCACCTTCCCGGCGGTACGGAAGCCGTCGAAGATCGGCACCTTGAGCGTCACGCTCAGGCTCCACTTCTCGTAGTTGGACTTGAAGAAGTTGCCGGTGTCGCGCACGGAGTAGCCGTAGCTCGCGTTGAAGTCGAGCCGGGGGCGCGAGTCGGCCTGGAAGATGCCGATCGCTTCCTGGTAGATCTTCTCGTTCCAGGCCGCCGCCTTGAGCTCGGGCCGGCGGGCGGCCGCCGCGCGCACGGCGGCCAGGTCGACCCCGGTCTCGTCTGCGAAGGCGAGCGTGTCCGTCGGCTCGATCGCGGTGTCGGTGGGCTGCACCATCACGGCGTTGAGATCGCCGCGGGCGAGGTCCGCGGCGCCGTCGTAGCGGAGGAGCTGGGTGCGCGCGTTGGCCAGGTCGACCTCGAAGCGGAGCACCTCGAGGTCCGTCGCGACGCCCGCCTGGCGGCGGTTCTTCGCCATCTCCAGGTGCTTCTCCTTCTGCTCGACGACCGCCGCAGCCACCTTCGCCCGCTCGAGGGCGACCAGGTAGGCGTTGTAGGCGAGCACCGCCCGCAGCGCCACGTCCTGCCGGGCGCGGCTGACGTTCTCGAGCCCGAGCTGCTTGGCGTAGCCGGCCGCGCGGATCGCCTTGCGCAGGCTGAAGCTGAACAGCGTCTGATGCAGGCTCAGGTTGCCGTCCCACAGGTTCGACGCGAGCGGCTGGAAGGCCTGCAGGAGCTCGGGCGGGAACTCGTCGATGTTCGGGCTGTTGAAGAAGCTCGGGTCCTGGTAGCGCAGGAACGAGCCGAAGGCGTTGAGCTCGGGCAACGCGTCGGCCTTCGCCTGGCGTGCTCGGCCTTCGAGCCCGTCGTAGTCGGCCAGGGCGCGGTGGACGTCGGGGTTCTTGTCGAGGGCGCGCCCGACGGCTGCGGCCCGCGAAAGGGACTCGGCGGAGACCGGCGAGGCGGCGAGAGCGACCAGGATCAAGGCGCAGAGGGGTCGTTTCATGAGCGTGTGAATCCGGTTCAAGCGGTGATCGGGGCGGACCAGCCCCGCAGGATGGTATCGACGAGCGTGTCCGCCAGCTCGAGACTCAGCTCGGGCCGGCCCGCCAGAAGATAGCCGTGGATGGCCTCGATGATCGCCCCCGAGAAGACGAGCAGGCGGACCCCGATGATGCCGGGCGCCAGGGTGCCGTCCTCGACTCCCTGCTGGACGAGACGGGTGTAGTGCGCGAGCACCTCGTCGTAGAGACTGTGGAAGTCGGTGGCGGGGGCGGAGCCCGGAGGGTTGTGGATGAGACCCAGGAGGAAGCGCACTAGCTCGGGACGCTCGCGCGTATAGGCGAAGTGCCCGCGCGCGATCTGCCGGAGGCGCTCGGGAACGCTGCCGGGAGCGTCCACGATCGCGCGCACTCCTTCGCGGTACTGGTCCAGCGTCCCCTCGACGAGCGCGCGGTAGACGCCTTCCTTGCTGCCGTAGAAGTGGTAGAGGGTCGGCTTGGTGACGCCGGCCGCCTCGCAGATCTCGCGAACCGACGTGGCATCGTAGCCTCTGTTTGAGAACAAGGCTAACGCTTTCAATAGGATACGGTCGTGAGAGCGGATCGCGACTTCAGCCACCAGATCTCTATACGTACCGGACGGTATAGGAGTTCCCGCCTTTCGGGGTGTGGATCCTTCGTGCTACGCTGTCTCGGGCCCTGGGCCCGGATCTCCCGTCCGGGGCCGGGCCGGCGACGGACCGGGCCAGGGACACACAGCTTGGGTAAGCCCCCGACAGGAGGGAGTTTGGCAGTCAGCGTGCAGGACGAGCAACGGCTCGCCCTCTTCATCGATTTCGAGAACATCGCCATCGGCGTCCGAGACGCCCACTACCGCAAATTCGACATCAACCTCGTGCTGGAGCGCCTGCTCGACAAGGGGAAGCTGCTCAGCAAGAAGGCGTACGCCGACTGGAGCCGCTACTCCGACTACAAGCGGGCTTTCCACGAGGCGGCGATCGAGCTCATCGAGGTGCCGCAGAAGTCGGTGGGCGGCAAGAACTCGGCCGACATCCGCCTGGTCGTGGACGCGATGGACATGTCCTTCCAGAAGGAGCACATCAACTGCTTCGTGGTCTGCTCCGGGGACTCCGACTTCTCGCCGCTCGTCTCGAAGCTCAAGGAGAACAACAAGTACGTGATCGGCCTCGGGGTGAAGAACTCCACCTCGGACCTGCTGATCGAGAACTGCGACGAGTTCATCTTCTACGAGGACCTGGTCCGGGTGCAGCAGCGCCCGCTGCCCGCGATCACGGGGTCGTTGCCGGAGAAGCTGCAGGACTGCTTCAACCTGCTGGTCGACTCGCTGGTCGCGCTCCAGCGCGAGAACAAGGAAGTGCTCTGGGGCTCCATGGTCAAGGAGACCATGAAGCGCAAGCGCCCCTCGTTCAACGAGGGCTACTACGGCTTCCGCACCTTCTCGCACCTGCTCGAGGACGCGCAGCGGCGGGGCATCCTGACCCTGCGTCGTGACCAGCGCTCCGGGAGCTACATCGTCGAAGACCTGGGGCCCGCCGCGCGGGCGGAGGGCGGCGTCGCCGCGTCCGAATCCGCCGAGCGCAAGGAGGCCACCCCGTCCGAGGAAGCGTCCAACGGCGGCCGCTCGGGGCGACGGCGACGGGGGCGCGGCGGTCGGCGCACGCGCCCGGCCTTGGCGGCCTCCGGAGGGACGGCCGAGACGGGACCGGTCTCGGCGGACGATGCGGAGGACGACGACGGCGACGAGGGCGAGGAGGCCGAGGCGACGGCCGCCCCGCACCAGGACGCGTCGGGCGGGTCGCCCGAGCGTCCTGCGTTCTCGCTCTTCTCGTGGCTGCGCCGGGGCGCGGACGAAGAGAAGAAGGAGCCCTAGCGAGGAGGCTTGCGGGCCGCGCGCGGCCCGCAAGCACGCTCACGCGGCGGGCAGCACGAGCACGATCGGGTCCATGGACTGCTGGCCGGGATCCTCGATCGACCCGCCGTGCAGGTCGGCGATGCGCCGGGCGAGCCCGAGGCTGAGGCCTGAGTTGACCGACGTGCCCCCCGAGGCGAGCCGAGCCCCGGCCTGAATGCTCACGGAAACGCCGTCCGAGCTGGTCGCGGTCCGGATCAGCAGCGGCGCCGTAGCGCCTCCCGCCCTCGAGCGGACCTCGTCCGCGATCGCACGGAGCGCCACCCGGAGGAGAGTCGCGTCGGCGAGGACCACGTCCGCGGTGGGATCGAGCTCGAGCGCGACGTCGGGAGTCCGCAGCTCCGCGAGCAGGTCCTCCAGGTAGACGCTCTCGCGTCGGATCTCGCCGCGGCCGAAGCCGATCAGCGAGCGTCCGTCCTCGAGCGCCGAGGCGAGCGCGGGCGCGAGGAGGAGGTACTGCTCCTGGAACCAGGGCGGCGCGTCCGCGCGGTTGCGGATCTCGCCCAGGCCGTCGCGCAGCTCCTCGAGCGAGCGCACGACGCCTTCCAGCCCGCGCAGGGACGCGCTCCCGGTGAGAGCGAGCTCCAGCGCGCGCTCGGCACCCCGGACGGTCTGCAGGGTCGCGGCGAGCTCGAGCGCGGCCGAGAGGGCGCGCGGGATCTCGGCGAGGTGCTCGCGGGCGTCGGCGCCGGGCCGGGCCGTGTCCGGGCCGTAGTAGCAGGCGGCCACCGCCTGCAGGCCGCTCGGCGTCCGGAAGGGGACGAGCAGCACGGCCGCCAGGCGTTGCGCGGCGAGCGCGCGACCGAGCTCCGCATCGTCGGTCGCCATGTCCAGGATCGGCGCGAAGCCGTCCGTGAGGACCTCCGTCACGTGGTGGAGCGCCCCGGGGGCGCTCAGGACGGGGTCGCGGTCGAGGCCGATCAGCGCCACCGCCTTCAGGGTCGCGTCGCGCTTGAGGATCCAGAAGGCCGCCTGCTCGACACCGGCCATGCGGGCCATGGCGGCGAGCAGCGGCCCGAGCGCGGAGTCGAAGGGCGTCCCCGCCAGGATGTCCTGGGCCGCCCGCATGCCCAGGCGCAGGTCCTGGAGCCTCTGGTGGGCGGCGTCGCGCTCCTCCCGCAGCTCGGTAACCGCGGACCCGAGCTGCGCCGACGCCTCGGCGTAGCTCTCCACCAGCTCGATTGCACGCCCTTCCGGAAAGGCTGCGGATGCCGGGCGCGGGGCCTCCGCCGAGGGCGAGGCCCGCACGACCACGCGCCCGGGGCCTTCTGCGGGAGGCTCGATGCGCGGGATCGCCTGCGGTGCGACGGGCGGCTGCGGGCTCGGTGGCGCCGCGGCGGGTGCCGGGGCCGCTGGACGCGCTGCTTGCGGAGCGGGGGATCGGACCGGGGCCGCAGGCGGTGGTGCCGGCGCGCCAGTGGGCGGCTTTGCCGGCGGGGCCGACGGCGGGCGCGAGGCGGGTGGTGGCGGGGGAGGCGGCGGGGGCACACCCGCCGGCACGGCGGGACGCCCTGAAGCCGGCGCGGGGAGGCGCGACGACGGCGGGCGCATGATCGGGACTTGGGCCATCGACGGGCCCGGCGGGAGGGCCTGGGTCGCCGCGGCGTCCTCCGGCTCCGGAGGCGCCACGACGCGTAGGCGGCTGCCTCCGAACAGGTCCCGCGCCGCCTGCTCGGCCCACTGCCGGATCGGTGTTCCCTCCTTGAGGATCGCGTAGCGCCTCGCCATGTCCTCGACCGTGTGCGCCAGGATCGCCGTGAAGGTCTCGAGGACCCCTTCGCCCCGGATGGCGACGGCGGGCACCGCCTCGGCCTCGCGGGAGTTCAGGCTGCGGTCGAGCTCCTCGACCGTGAGCACCGCGGGCAGGTCGCGCTTGTTGTACTGGAAGACGATCGGCATCGTGGCCGGATCGAGGTGGTGCGAGAGCAGGTTGTGCGTCATCTCGCGGTAGCTGTGCAGGTTCTCCTCGAACCGATCGACCGCGGAGTTCGCCACGAACACGAGCGAGTCGGCCCCTTTCAGGACCAGCCGGCGGGTGGCGGCGTAGACCGCCTGGCCGGGGACCGCGAGCAGCTGCAGGCGCAGGTCGAAGCCACGGAAGCCGGGGGTCTTGAGCGGCAGCAGGTCGAAGAGGATGGTCCGGTCCTGCGCCGAGTTGATCGAGATCATCTCGCCGCGGCGGTGCTTGTCCGCGGCGCGGTGCAGCACCTGCAGGTTGGTCGTCTTGCCGCCGACCGGCGGACCGTAGTAGACGATCTTGACCTTGATCGTCCGTTCGCGGTGATTCAGCTCGACCATGCTGTCCCCGGGGGCCGGTGCGAGTCTACTCGCACTCGAAGCGTCGTGTCACGGCTCCGCCGTCGTCAGGCGGCCCGCGAGGCCTGGCGGTCGGGAACGGGTGAGGGTGGTAGCGCTACGGGGATTCGAACCCCGGTTTAATGGCTGAGAACCATTCGTCCTAACCCCTAGACGATAGCGCCGTCGGCCAGTTTAGGGGCCCGTTCCGGGCAAGTCAAGGAACGTGCCGCTTGTGATAGCCTCGCGGATTGCGATGACAGTGAGGACGCGCATAGCCCCGAGCCCGACCGGCGATCCCCATGTCGGCACGGCGTACGTGGCGCTCTTCAACTACGCCCTGGCGAAGAAGCACGGCGGCCAGTTCATCCTGCGCATCGAGGACACCGACCGCGAGCGCAGCTCGCTCGCCAGCGAGGCCATGATCTTCGGCGCCCTGCGCTGGCTCGGCCTCGGCTGGGACGAGGGCCCCGACGTCGGCGGCCCGTGCGGCCCCTACCGCCAGAGCGAGCGGGGCGCGATCTACCGCGAGCAGGCCGAGACGCTCCTCGCCCGCGGCGCAGCCTATCCCTGTTTCTGCACGCGCGAGCGGCTCGACGGCCTGCGCGAGGAGCAGAGGGCGCGGAAGCTGAACCTCGGGTACGACGGGCACTGCCGAGCCCTGCCCGGTGAGGAGGCGGCGCGGCGGCGGGCCGCGGGGGAGCCGCACGTCGTCCGGCTGGCCATGCCCCGGACGGGCGAGACGGTCGTCGCCGACCTGCTGCGGGGCGAGGTGCGCTTCGAGAACGCCCGGGTCGACGACCAGGTGCTGTTGAAGAGCGACGGCTTCCCCACCTACCACCTGGCCAACGTCGTGGACGACCACCTGATGGGCATCACGCACGTGGTGCGCGCGGAGGAGTGGCTCTCCTCGCTGCCCAAGCACGTCACCCTCTACCAGGGCTTCGGCTGGCAGCCGCCGGTCTTCTGCCACCTGCCGCTGCTGCGCAACGCCGATCGCTCGAAGATCTCCAAGCGGAAGAACCCGGTGAGCCTCAACTTCTATCGGCGCGCCGGCTACCTGCCCGAGGTGATGCTCAACTACCTCGCGCTCATGGGCTGGGCCATGCCCGACGAGCGCGACGAGTTCACGCTCGACGAGTTCGTCGAGAACTTCACCCTGGAGAGGATCTCGCTGGGTGGCCCGGTCTTCGACACCGAGAAGCTCGCCTGGCTGAACGGCAAGTATCTGCGCAGGTTCTCGCCGCCGGAGCTGCTGGCGCGGCTGCGCGCCGATCTCTTCTCGGACGCGTACCTCCTCTCGGTGCTGCCTCTCGTGCAGGAACGGGTCGAGACGCTCGAGGGGTTCTTCGAGTACGCGTCCTTCTTCTTCACCGGCGAGCTGGCCTACGACGACGCTGCGCTCCTGGCCCTGGTCCCGAAGGGCCGCGCGGCCGCGGAGACGGCGAAGGCCCTGCTGACGCTGGTCGCGGAGGGGATCGACCCCATCCTCGACTGGCGGAGGGAGACGGTGGAGGCGGCGCTGCGCTCCTTCGGCGAGACGAGCGGCTGGAGCAAGGGTGAGCTGTTCATGGCGGTGCGCGTGGCCGCCACCGGCCGGGCCGCGACACCGCCGCTCTTCGAGACCCTGGCCGTGCTGGGGAAGGAAACCTGCCGGCGCCGGCTGCGGCGCGCGGCCGATCTGCTGAAGGCGACGAAGAGATGAGCGAGACGACCGAGCGCGAGCGGAGCGATTTCATCCGCGAGATCGTGGCCGAGGACCTGCTCAGCGGGCGGCACCAGAGCGTCGTGACGCGCTTCCCGCCGGAGCCGAACGGCTACCTCCACATCGGCCACGCCAAGTCGATCTGCCTCAACTTCGGGGTGGCCAGCGAGTTCGGCGGGCGCTGTCACCTGCGCTTCGACGACACGAACCCGACCAAGGAGGAGCAGGAGTACATCGACTCCATCCAGGCCGACGTGCATTGGCTGGGCTTCGACTGGGGACAGCACCTCTACTTCGCCTCCGACTACTTCGACCAGCTGTACGAGTGGGCGCTGCACCTGATCAAGACAGGCAAGGCGTACGTCGACGACCTTTCGGCGGACGAGATCCGCGAGTACCGGGGCACTCTCACCGAGCCCGGCCGCGAGAGCCCGCATCGCGGCCGCTCGATCGACGAGAGCCTCGACCTCTTCCAGAGGATGCGGGCCGGCGAGTTCCCGGACGGCGCGCGGGTGCTGCGGGCGCGGATCGACATGGCGGCGGGCAACATCAACCTGCGCGACCCGGTCCTCTACCGCATCCTGCACGCCGCCCACCCGCGCACCGGCGACAAGTGGTGTCTCTACCCGACCTACGACTTCGCGCACGGCCAGTCGGACGCGATCGAGAAGATCACCCACTCGATCTGCACCCTCGAGTTCGAGGACCACCGGCCGCTCTACGACTGGCTGATCGAGAACCTGCCGGTCCCCTCGCGCCCGCGCCAGTACGAGTTCGCGCGGCTCAACTTGAGCCACACCGTGCTCTCCAAGCGCTTCTTGCTGAAGCTCGTCAACGAGGGACGCGTGCGCGGCTGGGACGACCCGCGCATGCCCACCCTGTGCGGGATCCGCCGCCGCGGCTATCCGGCCGAGGGCATCCGCGACTTCGCCGCCATGATCGGGGTTGCCCGCAACAACGGGATCGTGGACGTGGCGATGCTCGAGCACTGCGTGCGCGACGTGCTCAACCGCCGGTCGCTCCGCCGCTTCGCCGTCCTGCGCCCGCTCAAGCTCGTGATCGAGAACTACCCGGAGGGCCAGTCCGAGGAGCTGGACGCCGTCAACAACCCCGAGGACCCAAAGGCCGGCTCGCGCAAGGTTCGCTTCAGCCGGGAGCTGCTGATCGAGCGCGAGGACTTCATGGAGGACCCGCCCAGGAAGTTCTACCGGCTCTCGCCGGGGCGCGAGGTGCGCCTGCGCTACGCCTACTTCGTCACCTGCCGCGAGGTGGTGAAGGACGCCCGGGGTGAGGTGGTCGAGCTGCGTTGCACCTACGACCCCGCGACGCGCGGCGGGGACGCGCCCGATGGACGCCGGCCGAAGGCGACCCTCCACTGGCTCTCCGCCCCGGACGCGGTTCCCGCGGAGGTCCGGCTCTACGAGCACCTCTTCACCCGCCCCGACCCCGGCGCCGAAGGCGACCTCCTGGCCGACATCAACCCGCGCTCCCAGGAGGTCCTGACTACCTGCCGGGTCGAGCCGGCGCTGCGTTCGGTGCCGGCGGGCGAGACCGTGCAGTTCGAGAGGCTCGGCTACTTCTGCGCCGACCCCGACACGACGCCGGACCGTCTCGTCTTCAACCGTACCCTGACGCTCAAGGACACCTGGGTGAAGATCCAGGCGAAAGGCAAGCAGGACGAGTAGGGGCCCTTCGGGGCGGCTCAGGCTTCGGGCGGCTCGGCAGGGCCATGCGGGCGGAGCGAGCGGGCCATGAGGCCGATGCCCCCCGCGAGCAGCACGAGCATCAGCAGGGTGTCGAAGAGGCTGGTGGGCTCGAAGTAGATGCGCAGGTTCGCGAGCACCCCGAGCAGCACGATCACGATCCCGCACGCGGTCAGGATCCAGCCGGCGCGACTCTTCCCGTCGAAGAAGAGGAGTCCTGCCCCCACCACGATCGGCAGCAGGGACAGGCCGGAGGTGTGCGGTCCGAACCACGACCAGAAGCCGGAGCTGACCGTCACGCGCTCGGTGAGCAGGTAGCCGCCGCCGACGGCCATCAGCAGACCAACCCCGAAGGAAGCCAACCCTCCCGAGGTGCCCCCCGCGCCCTTCACGCCGGGATTCTACCGCGAACGGCGGTCAGGCCCGGGCGGGACGCAGCCGGGTCTTGACGACGCGCTCGCGCGGGATGTTGTAGCGCTGCAGGCGCAGGTACACGGTGCGGCGGGTGACGCCCATCATGCGGGCGACCCGGGCGATGTTCCACTCGTTCCGGTTCAGGAGCAGCAGCAGCTTCTCGCGCTCCATGTCCTCGACCGGGGTGCGCTCGAGGTAGGCCTCCCAGGCCTCCGCCGACGACCCATGGGTGCTGCCCGGGCCGCTCTCGTTGACCGCCTTGGCGACGATCCGCGAGAACTTCGTGAGGCGCTCGAGGTCGTGGCCGTCGCAGAAGTGAGGCTCCAGGCTGTCGATGTAGAGGAGCGCGAGCAACCCCTCGTCCTCCATCACCGGGACCATGGTGAAGCTGGCGGGCCCGATCTGGCCCGGCTTGTCTTCCGGCAGCTTCCGCTCCGCCATCCGGTCGGGCACGTAGACGGTGCCGCCGCGGCGGAGGGCGTCGCCGTAGACCTCCCAGGCCGCCGGCACCGTGTCGAGCACGGACTGGTCGATGCCGCGCGAGGCGAAGAGCGCGATCGCGCCGCCGGAGTGCGTGAAGACGGCTCCGCTGCGACCACCGGTGAGGGACATCACGACTTCGAGCGTACGCTCGGCCAAACGACGGGGATCGTCCGCACCCACCACGAGGTCCGCAAACAGGTCAATGAGATCGGCACGCCGTTTCACTGCTACACCCCCTGCAGCGTGATCGTAGGGTGTCTTAGCCGGAGAGTCAAGAAAAGCACGTGAATAACGGTTACTTCGGTGCTGAATTGAGACCGACTGTATACAATCGATGCACTAGCTCAGGTTCCTGGTTCGGGGCGCGGGGCCGGCCCCGGCTCCGCTCGCGTCCCGCTGGGCGGTGCCGGCTGGAGCGTCGCGAGGTAGTCCGCGAGCCGCCGGGAGTCGTCGGGGGCAAGGTCCAGGAACTTGATACCCATGCCGCGGATCACACGGCTGGTTCCCTTGCGAATGTCGTAGTTCCAGATGACACGACCGCGAGCACGGATGCTATCGGTCCCTTCGTGGAACTCGAGCACGAGGTCCAGCTCCGACTGCACCGGCAGCGGGTCTTCGGTCGGGATGAAGAGCCCGCCCTGGCTCAGGTTGGAGACGCGGTTGGCCAGGAAGGCGTCCTTGGTCTGGCAGTCCACCTGCAGGTTGACGGGAAAGCGCTCGTGCTTGCGGGGTTTCCACTCGGTCACCGTGCACCTCGCGGCCGACGATCCGTGACAGGGTGCCCACCGCAAGACAGCTCGCGCCCGAGCCCTGGGCGAGGCCCATCACCACCAGTTCCACCCGCGGGCGCCCCCGCGGCCGCCGCGACCCTCCGTCGCGACACAGACGTCCCGATAGTCGACATCCTTGCCTCGACTGCGGTGCTCCGCTCGAGCGAGCGAAGAAGCCGCCTCGCAACCGACCGCGCATTCTATCGCCCCGCACGGTTCGCAGGCGAACGGATTCGTGTGCCGTCGAGAACCGCCCGGACGGGCCGGTCTCTGGCGGCGTGCGAGCTTCCACCTGGCGACGGCCGAGTCGGAGTACCCTGTGCGCCATGATGGACGCCCCCTACCGGGTCTGGGGCGAGGGCCTCGAGCCGACCGCCGTCGAGCAGCTTCGCAATGCGTGCCGGCTTCCGGTCTCGGTCGCGGGTGCCCTGATGCCGGACGCGCACCAGGGCTACGGCCTCCCGATCGGGGGTGTCCTGGCGACCCGCGGGGCCGTGATCCCGTACGCCGTGGGGGTCGACATCGCCTGCCGGATGAAGCTGAGCGTCCTCGACCTGCCACCCTCCGCGCTCGATAGTGACCAGGAGAACCTCAGGCGCGCGCTCGAGCGCGAGACGCGCTTCGGCGTTGGGGCCGAGTTCCGGGAGCGGCGCCAGCACGCGGTCATGGACGCGGACTGGGGCAAAACGCGCGTGACGGCCCAGCTCAAGGATCGCGCCTGGGCCCAGCTCGGCACGAGCGGGAGCGGGAACCACTTCGTCGAGTTCGGCCTGTTGACGGTGCTCGACCCCGGAGTCGGACTGCCGGCCGGCGTCTATCTCGCCCTGCTCAGCCACTCGGGCAGCCGCGGCACGGGCAGCCAGGTGGCGCAGCACTACAGCCGGCTGGCGCGCCAGGAGCACGCGGAGCTGCCGCAGGAGCTCGCACACCTCGCCTGGCTCGACCTCGCGAGCGAGGCGGGGCAGGAGTACTGGGCGGCCATGGAGCTGATGGGCCGCTACGCCGCCGCGAGCCACGAGCTGATTCACGCCCACGTCGTCCGCGCGCTCGGCGCGACCGTGCGCCTCGGCGTCGAGAACCACCACAACTTCGCCTGGCGCGAGCGGCACCGCCTGCCCGACGGCACCGAGGCGGAGGTGATCGTCCACCGCA
Organism: uncultured Acidobacteriota bacterium; assembly: GCA_963732935.1. Lineage (GTDB taxonomy): Bacteria > Acidobacteriota > Vicinamibacteria > Fen-336 > Fen-336 > DATBSL01. The sequence continues at coordinate 749,197 of CAVTBK010000002.1, forward strand.
AGGGCGCCACCCCCGCGGGCGCGGGCGTCGTGGGCATCATCCCCGGCTCGATGGGCACCCCGGGCTACGTCGTGCGCGGGCGAGGCAACGCCGCGTCGCTCGACTCCGCCGCGCACGGGGCGGGACGCCGGATGAGCCGGACCCGGGCCAAGAAGACGCTCTCCTGGCAGGAAGCGCAGCGCTTCCTGCGCGAGCGACACGTGACCCTGCTTTCCGCCGGTCTCGACGAAGTGCCGATGGCCTACAAGGACATCGACGAGGTGATGGCGGCCCAGAGCGACCTCGTGGAGCCGCTCGCCCGCTTCGAGCCGCGCCTCGTCAAGATGGCGCCGGGCAGCGAGCCGGCCGAGGACTGAGGCCATGGCAAGGATCGGGATCGGTGCGAAGACGAAGCGTGCGAAGAGAGACGCCCGCCAGGCGGCCCTCGCGGGAATCGCCGTCTTCCTCCTGGCGGCCGGCGCCGGCGCGGTCGTGGCGTTCCGTGTGCCGCGGCAGCTCGCTCCCCAGGCCGACGCGCTCGCGGAGGCCGTCCAGCGCGGACCAGACAGCTACTTCCATCACTTCTTCGATCCGGATCACGTCTTCGGGCCGGTCGGACAGGTGGACCTCACCCTCGACAACTTCGAGCGGGAGACGACCCACGCGCTGCTCTTCGCGGCGATCGCGCCGACGCCGCCAGACATCCCCGAGTTCACCATGAAGGCGGCCGAGATCTGGGCGCCGGGCGTGGACTACGCCGACAACGGCCTCGTGGTCTTCGTGTTCCCGGCCAGCCGGCGGATCCGGGTCGAGGTGGGCTACGGCCTCGAGTCCGAGCTGCCCGACGCCCTCGTCGGTCGGCTGGTGGACGAGCACCTCGCCCCGCAGCTCCGCGAGGGCCGCTTCCTGGAGGGTGTCGAGGCGGTGGTGCCTCCTCTCCTTGCCCGCATGCGGGCCGTGCCCCCGGCGGCCAGGCGCAAGCTCGACGCCCTCGGCGAGCTGGCGGTCACCGCGAGGGAGCTGCCGCGCAAGGCCCGCCTGGTGTGGAGGGCGTGGCTCACGAACCCACCGGGCGCGCGGATCGTGCTCTCCACGGTCGCCGCGGCCCTGCTCGCGCTCTTCGCCGTCATGCTCGTCCAGATCGGCCAGTGCGGCGTGCACCTGGTGAGGCGCCTCTCCTCCCGCGGCGACGTGCAACGCCGGACCGAGGCCACGCTGGACCTCGTCGGCAGCCTGCTTCGTCTGCTTCAGGTCGCTGCGATCCTGTTCGTGATGGCGATGGGGACGTCGTTCTTCTTCCCCGGCACCGGAAGCTTCGGCGGCGCCGGCGTCGACATCCTCTTCTGATCGGGCTCGGGGGGTTTCTTTCCAGCCGTCTCCCGGCTACTGTCACCAGGGTCGCGGGCGTCCTTGCAGCCTCCCGCGTGATGCGCGCGCGGCCGGCTCACGGCGATCGATGCGTTCCGTCTCTCCGGAGGGAATAGCGTGAAGAAGACAATCCTGGCTCTCTCGATCGTGACGTCGTCCTGCGCCCTGGCGGCACCGGTGGCGTCCGCGGCGGACGTGGCAGCGGAGATCATCGGCCTGGAGCGCAAGGCGATGGACGGCTGGCTGGCCGGAGACCCCGACTCGCTGCTGGCGATCGCCGACCCCGACATCACCTACTTCCACGTGATGACGAAGAAACGCGCCGACGGCCTCGCGGCCTTGAAGGTGCTCGTCGAGCCCTACCGGGGCCGGAGCCTCTTCTCGAGCTACCAGATGCTCGAGCCCAAGGTGCAGGTCGGGAAGGACATGGCGGTGCTCACCTACGTACTGGTGCGCGCGACGGGCGCGACCTCGAGCCGCTGGAATGCCACAGAGGTCTACCAGAAGAAGACCCAGGGCTGGCGCGTCATCCACACGCACTGGTCCCAGACGGCGCCCCCGCTCGGACCGGCGCCACAGCGATGACGGCCACCCGGCAGGGGACCTTGCCGGCGCCAGCAGAGCCCACGATCTTCCACACCCTGCAGGAGATCGGCCGGCGGCCTGCCTGCTTCGAGCACGCCTCGGCGGCCGAGCTGTGGACGGCGCGATCGTGGAGGAGAGGCGCACCCGGGTCGTCCACAACTGGCTCCAGTACTTCGAGCGCGACGCCTTGAGGATGGAGGTCGGGGGCGAAGGGCTGGAGGTCGAGGAGGTGCTCGGCGGCGTCACGGGCGCCGCCTACGATCCGGCTTCCTGCGAGTTCGCCGTGATTGCCCGGCGGATGGACCGGAGCTGCTAGTAGGGGGCGTCTGGCAAGGGGCGTTGCACCCCTGCTCGTCCCCGGTCCACAATCCCGCGCTCGAGAGGGGGTTCCTCCATGGTTCCGAGCCGGCTGCGCACGTGGCCCTGGGCTGTCGTTGCCGCTCCCTGCGTCGCCCTGCTCCTGTCCGGCGCCGCGCCACCGCAGGCCGCGCCACCGCAGAAGGCTCCGTCCGGTCCTTCCCAACGGCTCGCCGCCGTCGAGGCGCGGGTCGGCGGCCGGCTCGGCGTCGCCGCCATCGACACCGGGAATGGACGCCGGATCGAGTACCGCGCGGGAGAGCGGTTCGCCCTGTGCAGCACCTTCAAGGTGCTGCTGGCCGCGGCAGTCCTGGCCCGGGTCGACTCTCGCGAGGAGTCGCTCGGTCGCCGCCTCGCGTACGGGCCGGCCGACCTCCTCGAGTACGCGCCCGTCACGAAGGCGCACCTGGCGGAGGGCGGCCTCCCCGTGTCGGCGCTCTGCGCGGCGGCGGTCGGAGTCAGTGACAACACCGCCGCGAACCTCCTCCTCGCCACCATCGGAGGGCCGCAGGGCCTCACACGCTACGTGCGCGGCTTTGGGGACGAGGTCACGCGGCTGGACCGCAGCGAGCCGGCGCTGAACGCGAACCTCCCAGGCGACCCCAGGGACACCACGACTCCAGCGGCGATGGCTGCCGACCTGGAGAAGCTCGTGCTCGGCCGCGTCTTGTCCCGGCCTTCGCGCGAGCAGCTCCTGGCCTGGCTGGCCGCCAGCAAGACCGGTGGGGCCCGCCTCCGCGCCGGGTTCCCCCCGACCTGGCGGGTCGTCGACAAGACCGGCACCGGCGCCAACGGCGCCACCAACGACGTCGCGATCGCCTGGCACCCGGGCCGGTCGCCGATCGTGGTCGCCGCCTACCTGACCGATTCGTCGGCCCCTCTGCCAGAACGAGAGGCCGCACTGGCCGAGGTGGGGCGCATCGTCGGCTCGGATCCCAGCCTCAGGGACTGAGCCGGACGACACCGCCCGCGGTCGCAGGACCGCGTGCGGTCGCCGGGTCGGCACAAGTGCGGTCGGCCCCTCCGCCAAAAGGGATCAGCCTGGGCCGACACCGTTGCGGAACGAATCCGCCTGCCGATCATTCCTATTCCCGAGGGAGGGTCACGTGAGCATATTCGTTGCGATCGTCCTGTTCGGTGTCAGCGCCGGTCCCGCACTGCCGCCGGTGCCCGATGTCAGCGCCGTGGCGGCGCTCGCGCCGCGCCCGTCGGGCGAATGCAATGCCGCGGATTTTTTCGCCCAGGCGGAGACGGCGTTCTTCTCCGGCAACCGCGATCCGGACGCGCCGCTCTCGCCGGACGACCCGGTGATGGCCTATCTCCTCGAGGGCATGGCCTGCCGCAGCGCCGTGTTCCCGTACTCGAAGACACTGGCGATCCCGCCCACCGATCAGCGGATCCCGGCCTCGCGCCCGTACCGGGCGGCGACCGAGACGTTCGTGCGCAGCGGCCGGCAGCTGGCTCGCGCCGGCAGGCTGGATGCTGCCGACGCGGAATTCCGCAAGGCGATCGTCCTCGGCACCCTGTTGTACGAGGAGCCGGGCATCACGATCGTCCAGGACGCGATCTCCCTGAGCATCCTGTCGCGGGGCGCCGAGGGTCTCGGGGACACCGCGCTCGCCCGGGGGGACTCGGCGACGGCCGCCGTCTGCTCGCGGTTCGTGACGAAGGCTCGGGCCTACCTCGAGGCCTCCTCGGGGTTCGTGAAGGCCCTTCCCTTGAGGGCGCTGGCGGCGCGGCTGGAGGACCAGGAAGAGAGGGTCGCCGCGGTAGCGGCCCTCGATGCGCCGGGACTCCGTCCGTCGCTGAGAGTGGAGATCCTCATGTTCGCGGCGCTGGCGCGCCCGCTTCTGAAGACCACTCCGCCGTCCGTGGACAGGGCGCTCGAGCGTGCCAGTCGGGACGTCGACCCGCGGATCAGGGCCCTGGCCGGGTGGGCGTCGGGGCTGGGCGTCGAGGAAGCCCGCCGTATCATCGGCACACTCGCCAGCTCGCCCTGGCCATGAGACCCGATGGCGATCACCGATGAGGAGGTCCGGCGGCTGTTCGAGGCACACCGGCGACGCCTGTTCGGCCACGCCTGGCAGCTCACCGGGAACGTCGGTGAAGCCGAAGACGCGGTGCAGGAGGTCTTCCTGCGCGTCCTCCGTACCCGCGATCGCTACCAGGAGCGCGGACGCGCCGCAGCCTGGCTGCTGCGGATCCTGGTCAACCTGGTCCGCGAGCGAGGCCGCCGGAATCGCTTCTATCAGGGCCGGGTGCTGGCGGGGCTCGAGGCGGCGGCCGGCGACGGGTCGGACCCTGCGGCCTCGCCGGAGCGGCGGGCCGCCTCGAGCCAGGCGCTGCAGCGCGCCCTCCGCGCCCTCGGGCAGGCGCCTCCGGCCTTGCGCGAGGTGCTCGTGCTGCGCCAGTTCGAGGAGCGATCGACGTCGGAGATCGCCGAGATCCTGGGCGTGGCGGAGGCGACTGTGCGCACGCGGCTGAAGCGGGCCCGGGACCTGGTCCTGCGTCTGTGCGAGGCAGATGGAGAAGGTGGAGAGGATGACTGAACCCTGCAGCCGGATCCGCGCTCGCTTCTCGGACCGTGTCGATGGACTGCTGCCGCCGTCCGAAGAGAGCCACGTCGCCCGGCACCTCGCGGCGTGCCCCGCCTGCGCCGGCGTCTGGCGGCGTTTCGGTGAGTCGCTCGAGTCGCTCCATCTGGCGGCGCCCCCGATCCCGGGCGGCATGGACGACCTTGTTCGCGGCTCCTTGGCCGGGCGGCCGGAGATCCGTCCTCCGACGGGCGGGCGTCGCCCGTCCCGCTGGCTGTGGCTCCCGATCGCGGCGGGCGTGCTCGTCGCGACCACGGTCCTCCTGATGCGGGAACACCGCCGCCCGGTGGGCAGGATGGTCGTCGCGAGCTCGCCGTGCGTCGAGCCGCTCTTCGATCTCTGGAGGGTGGATGTCGCCGGGCTCCGCGCGCCGCTCCCGACGCGCGTGCCCCGGCGGGCGCTCGAGCTCGCGACCGAGGGGGACAGCGTCGAGATCCCCGCCGCCCTGCTTTCTCGCGGACCCTATCGCGCCGACGTCGCACGGGCGCTCCGCACCGGGGACGAAACCTGCGTCCCCCTGCTCGCCGCGTTCGGGGACGTGCTGGTCCTGTCCGTCGCCGAGCGGCCCCCGGTCGACCAAGGGCAGGGGTTCCGGGTCGCCGCAGACACGCGGCGCGTGTCGTACGTGCGAGTGCAGTGGCGACAGGGTGGCCGGGCATGGAGCCTCGAGGGCCGTGCCCCTGCGAGCGATCTCGTGGCACTTGCCCGGGAGCTCGCGACCCGGACCGCGGCCGGAGTCGGTTCGGTCCGGACGGGCGCGTCGCAGCTCGTTCCACAGCTTGTGATTGGTGCAGCGCTGAATCGCGATCCCGGGCCAGTGCGTGAGCAGCGCTTTGTGCAGCCCTGGGTTTCCGTCGATCATCGCCACGCGCGGAGCACCGATGTTGCGGCGAACCAGCGCAGCGATTACCTCGCCCCAAGAGGCAGCACTCTCTTCCCCGGCCAGGCGGAGATCCACGATGATTCGCTGCCCGTCCGCCTTCACGCCCAGGGCCACCAGAACCGGCACCATCACGCGCTGACGGCCGATCCGCAGCTTCGGGTACCACCCGTCCTGGACCAGCCTCTTCCACCAACTTCACGACACTACCGGCGGCTCGGACCCCAAGAAGGCGGTGTGCCAACTGTTCATCGTCGACCTCCGCGACCTGCGCCGCGAGTCGTCTATACTTCGCCGCAGCGCGCCGGACGTCGCATCGTCGCACGCCCGGCCAAGGGAGCTGAAGATGAGAGCAGAGTGGCGACCGGCCGCCGTGCTCCTCGCCATCGTGCTGGTCCGGTGCGGCGGCACGGAGTCCACGCCGAATTCGACCTCCAGCCCCGCACCGGCGCCGACTCCCGTGCCCACCTCAGCACCGGACGCCGCGGCAGCGGCGTTCGCCGATCCCGTCCTTGCGGCCCTCAAGGACGTCCCGCCCCAGATCGTCGACGACTTTTCCGATGGCCGGGGTTGGTACGGGGCGGTTCCGGGCACCGAGAGCCCGGACCTCGTGTCGTGAGCGATGGGTTCATCCAGGCGGTGAACGACGGCGCGCGCGGCTACACCCACATACGGAACAATCGGGTGACCAACCCCACCGACTTCGTCTTCAAGGTGCAAGCCTGGTTTCTTGGCGATGCGAGCCGTGCCGGGAATCGCACTATCGGCGTGTGCTGGTGGCCGGGGGATCTTTTCGGCGAAAGCGTCTTTCTGACGGAGGCGGGTCGGTTCGAGGGTGCCACCTGTCATGGCCCGGACGACAGTTGCCCGGCCCACACCGCGGGGCAGATCGTTCCGGTCCCGGTGGGAACGGTCGTGGCTCTAACCGTGGTACATGACCGGGGCCGCTCCGCCGTCTACATCGACGATGTGCCGCGCGTCCATCACGTGCTCCCGTCCATCAGGGAATTGGGGGGCGGGTTTTCACTCTGCCCGGCCACGCATGATGGGCTCCAGTCCGACATCGCGTACGACAATCTCAAGGTCTGGGACCTCGACCGCCTCGGCGTGCACGCTCCCTGACCCGTTGCTTCGATCGTTGCTGCCCTGCCACTGAGGGAACCGCTCCGCGCCCGCTTCTCGCAGGATTGCCTGTAGCTCCGCTTTGCCCATACGCTCCGCACAGAGCAGCTGAGCATCGTCGGCTCGGATCCCAGCGGCTGGACGCAGCCGCACTGAAGCTGCGCGGCCGCGTGGGCGCCGAATCTCACTGACAGCGGATCGCCGTCATGGGGTCGACGCGGCCCGCACGCCGCGCGGGCCAGTATCCGGCCACGAGGGTCACCGCGAAGAGGAAGACCGCCGCGGCGCCGATGGTCAGCGGATCCGTCGGGTCGACTCCCACCAGCATCCCGCTCACGCTCCGGAACACCGTGAGCGCCAACACCAGGCCGAGCAACAGACCCGGCGCGACCAGCAGGACGCTCTCGCGCGCCACCATCCGGACGATGTCGAAGGGGCTGGCGCCGAGCGCCAGGCGGACGCCGAACTCCTGGGTGCGCTGGCTCACCGAGTAGCTGATGACGCTGTACAGGCCGACGGCCGCCAGCAGCAGGCACAGGACGCCGACCACGGTCAGCAGGCTGGCGGCGATCGTCTGCGCATAGAGGGAGTAGCCGATGGCGTCCGTCAGCCGCACGGACTGGGAGGCCGCGTCCTGGTTCAGCGCCAAGGCCTGCCGGCGCAGCTCCGGCACCACCAGCATGGGATCCCCAGCGGTCCTCACCAGGAGGGCGATGTTCAGTCCCGGCGCGAACCACTGCTGGAAAGGCAGGTAGAAGTAAGGGGTCGGCGGCTCGATCGGCGTGTCGTACTTGCTGTCCTTCGCCATCCCGACGACCGTCACCGGGGCGCCCTGAACGCGGACCGTGCGTCCGATCGGGCTCCGGCCGCCGAAGAAGCGCCGGGCGAAGCTCTGGTTGACGATCATCACCAGGGGCGCTCCCCCGTCGTCGCGCTCGCTGAAGTCGCGGCCCTCGAGCCGGGGGATGCCCATGAACTCGAAGTACCCGGGGGACACGGTGGCGCGGTGGATCCGGGTCTGCTCGTCGGGCGCGGGGACGTATCCGTCCACGTCGATCCTGTCCTGGGGGCTCGACGCGGGTGAGGTCAGCGGCACGAAGTCGGAGTAGGTGACCCCGACGACGCCGGGCACGGCCTCCAGCCGCTGGCGCAACAGCCGGCAGAAGGCCCGCTGCTCCTCCGCCGTGTAGCCCGCGTAGGACAGGTAGAACTGCGAGACCACGACGTTGTGCGTGTCGAAGCCGGGCGCGATGCGGCTGGCGTTCCTGAAGCTGCGCAGGAAGAGGCCGGCGCCGACCAGGGCCACCATGGTCAGCGCGACCTCGAGGCCCACCAGCAGGCGCCGCAGTCGGTGCGAGTGCTGGCCGCCGATGTCGCCGCGCCCCCCTTCGTTCAATGTGTCCGTCAGGTCGCCGCGCACGGAGAACAGGGCGGGAACCAGTCCAGCGGCCGCCGTCGACACCACGACCAGGAGCATCGTGAACCCGACGGTCGCGGGGCTGAGGCCGCCCTGGAGGTCGAGGGGGAAGTCGACCGGAGGCAGCAGGCGGTTCAGCAGGCGCCCGGTCCACGCGACCACCAGCAGACCCACGGCGGCTCCCGCCGCCGCCAGCAGCAACGTCTCGGTCAGCAGCTGCCGGACCAGACGACCGCGGCCCGCCCCGAAGGCGACCCGGACGGCGAACTCCTTGTGCCTCGAGGCAATGCGGGCGAGCAGGAGGTTGGCGACGTTGGCGCAGACGATGAGCAGCAGCAGCACGCAGACGCCGGTCAGCAGCCGGAGCGGTTTCGAGAGGATGCCCTGCGCCCCCAGGTGACCGGCGCGAACCGGGATGACGGTGGCGTCGACGCCACGGTTCGTCTCCGGATACTCCGCCGCCAGGCGCTTCGCCAGGGCCCTGACCTCCGCCCGCGACTGGTCGATCGTGACCCCGGGCTTGAGCCGGACCAGCGTCGAGGTGAGGTCGCGGCAGGCGCGGTAGCTCAGCGTCGGGCCGGCACCCATCTCGCTGGCCATGCTGATCGGCATCCACACGTCGTAGACGAAGCCGACCATGCTGCCTCGGAACCCCGGCGGGGCGACGCCGATGACCGTGACCGCGTGCCGGTTCAGGCGGATCGTCGTCCCGACCACGTCGGGCTTCCCGCGGTATCGGCTCTGCCACATGCGATAGCTGATGACGGCGATCGGGTAGGCGCCGGGCTTGTCGGCACCCTCCTCGGGCAGGAAGAAGCGGCCGAGCGTCGGCTTCAGCCGGAGCACGTCGAAGTAGTTGGCCGACACCAGCTCGCCCCAGGCGCGCGACGGCATTGCCGTCCGCGCCCACGTTCAGCGGCGTGAGGCGCGCGACCGCGACGGCCGACACCAGCTTGAGGTTGTCCCGATAGTCGCGGTAGTCGAGGTAGGAGGTCGCGACCAGAGGCTCGCCGCTCGCGGCCACGGTCTCGATCAGAGCGAGGCCCCGGGTGTCGGTGACGCCGGGATAAGGGCGCAGCAGCACGCTGTCGATCCAGCTGAAGACCGTCGAGCAGACGGCGATGCCGACGGCCAGCGTCAGCACGGCGATCACGGTGTACGCCGGGTTGGCGAGGGACACCCGGAGCGCGAAGCGGGTGTCCTGCGCCAGCGTCTGCAGGAGGTGCGCGACGGACTGCCGAACGGACCCTTCGGATCCCATGTCGACTCCGTTACAGCAAGGGGGCTGCCATTCTCCGATCGCGTCAAGGCCCCGCTGCAAGCCACGTGGCCTCAACATTTTCGGCCGGTCCCTGCGCGGCCGGCGCCGTCCCGGCGTTCCCGGCCTTGGGACGCGCCCGTTCCGCTCCTGGGACGCCGGTCGCGGCCGCACTGGCCGGGGCGTGGCCGCGTCGTCGGCTAGGATCGGAGCCTCACTGGGAACCGAGCCGGAGGGCCCAATCCCATCTCGGGTCGTCAGGCAGGAACGGCCGTGGCTTGGCCCGGATGTCCAGCGCCCCGCCAGGGGCGGGTTCATACTCCCACCTCACGCCCTCGCAGACCTGGGAACCACCTCCGCTGCTCGGCCAGCTGCCTGATGTGGTGCGCACGATCCGGGCCCGCAGCACGCGTTCGGTCAGCTCCCGGTCGAAATCGGTCTCCCGAAATGCCGTCCAGCTCAACGCGACGGAGGGCGTGCCGATGCGGGCGATGATGTTCCAGCGTGGGAGGGAATCGTCGAGCTCCTTCGCGTAGAGCCGGGTGTCCACATCACAGCGGCGCCGTGAGCCGAGATCGCGCGACGCCCGCAACAGCACCTCCGAGGCCCCGGCGACACTCAGCCGCGTGTAGGGCGTCGCCAGGAACTCCGGAATGCTGCCCCAGCCGACGCGCGGGATACTCGGGCCCCTCCTCTCACGGGACCCGAACGAGCCCTGCGAGCGCCGCCCGTAGCTCAGCAGGTTCCACGCCTGGAGCTGCAAGGCGTGTGTGAAGTTGCGGCCGAACGGGCGCTCTTCCATCCGCGCGAGCCACACATTCGCGGGGTTCGGAAACGTGCGCAGGACGCCATGCTGCATCTGAGCGACGACCACCGCGCTGAGTTGCGGGATGAGGTCGGGGCGCTGCAGGTAGGATGCGTTGAGCCTCCAGGACGCCTCGAGCGCCTGCTCGGCCTCCGCGATCCGGCCATCGCGCGCGGAGAACCAGGCTCGGCCAAGGAGCAGGCTCGATAGCTGCCGGTGACCCAGGAGGCCGAGTATCGGTGCCTCCGCTCCCTTCCCCACGTCCATCTCCCACGCGAGCGGCGCCGCTTCCAGGATGTGAGCAACGATGGCATCGAGCCGGTCCCGCTCCCGCCTCAGGAGCGTCTCGGCCCCAGCGGGAAGGCTGGGAGAGCTGCCGAACTCCGGCCGATCCATCTTGATGAGCTCGGCACCGAGCGCCCGCAGCTCGTCGCCGTTCTCTCCGTCCCACCGCACGCGCTCTCCCGGCCGCGGGATCATCCGGATCCCTAGCGGACGCGTCATCTCGTCGAGCCTCTCCGCGGCGGGGCTGTCGGGCGTCGCCGGGAAGCGTGCCTCGAAGGCGTCCATCGGCTGGCCCAGCCGCGCCCAACGCTTCTTCGCCTGTGCCACATGCCGCGCCGCAAGCCAGAAGGCGAACGCCTCCGCCATGGAGACGAGAGCAAGGAAAGCCAGCAAGACGAGGAAGAGGCGTCGCACAGCCGGCGTCAGTGTGCTTCGTGCCACGGCCGAGATCATACTCTCTCGGTCTTGGTGGACTCCTTGCTATGACTCACCGGGCCGGCCGCCAAGACCAGTGGCTCGGCGTCACCGCCCATCGCCTCGCCGGCCTCGAGAGGCCATCCTCCGAGCGGCCCCGCACCGGCGTGATGAGGTGGGCCGACGTCCGCCGAACCGTCTCGCAGCGGATCGCCGACGACTTCGGCAAAGGGATGCGCCACAGCATCCTCGGCCAGGCCCGGCACCGGGTACTCAAGGCCGAGGCGAACCCTGCGCCCCCGACCCTGCTGGTGCCAGCAACGGCGCGGCCTGAGGCCAGCGCTGAGCGAGGGCGTGCCGCGCGGCGCTAGAATCGCGCCCATGCCTACGAGCGCCACTGAAGCCATCGCGTTCACGATGCTGACCGCGGGTGCATCCGCGGCCGCCCTGATCGCCGTAGTCGTGACCTACGTCGTCCAGACGGGCCCACGTCGCGCGGGCTTGGTTCCGCTCGCAGCGGCGGCGTCAATGGTGGGTCCGCTGGTTGGGATAGGAGCTGCCAGCAAGCACCTAGCGCAAACCTTCGGTGACATGGCTGCCTCCGGCAGCGGCGGCGCGGCTGCGGTGATCACAGGCTGCTCCCAAGCGCAACGTCTGATGGTCATCGGAGACGTGGCTGCGATTGTCACGCTCGTTCTGGCGGCTGGGCTCGGGTGGCTTGGTGCCGATGGTCCACGTCGGGGCGGTCGGTCGACCGGCCGCGTGCGTGGCCTCGGCCCTCTGCTCGTGCTCTCCGTCCTGCCCGTCGTGGCGGTGGCCAGCCTCCACGAGTACGCTCGCGTCACCAACCGAATCGCCGTTGGCGTGGCGGAGGCTCCAACGGCGAAGCCCGGAGAGCCTGGAGAGGGGCCGGTCGTCGTCCAAGCTCTCGTCTCGAGGATGAGCAAGGGCGTCTTGCTTGGTGCGCTCGGTGCACCAGCACTCTTGGTCCTGCTCCTTGCGGCAGCGGTGGTCGCGACGATCGTAGGCTGGAATGCCGCCGTACCGCAATCGTTTCGGGTGGTGGGAACGGCTCTGCTCGTGGTAGCCGCTGCTATTGCGGTTGCGGGCATTTTTCTGTTCGAGCGGCCCGTCGTTCTACCACGGTAGATGGCCGGCCGACCTCCGGTGAAGGTGCCTACCGATGGCGGACATCCGGAATCGCCCGGCCCTTCGGCCACGACCCAGATCCGCATTGCGACCCGTCGCCAGTGGCGCCGTGTTGCGGTCGGTCTGGACGGCGCCGCGCTTCGCCGTACGCGAAGGAGTCCGGGGCGACGCCGCGCGCCTGGTGATCGCCATCGCGTGGCTTTCCGGTGTAGGGGACGTGCTCCAGAACGCCGCCATCGGGAGGTCGTACGCGGCGCACTGGGGAGCGTTCGTGCTCTTTCTTGCGCTGGTTCTCGGCCCTCTGTTCGGCCTCGCGTACTTCGATGTCGCGGGCGGGCTGCTCGCGGGATGCGGCCGGCTACTCGGCGGAAACGCCGACTCCTCGGACACTCGTGTCGCCCTTGCGTGCAGCGTTCTGCCAGAGATCGTTGTCCTCCCGTTCTGGATCCCGGTCATCGTCTTCTACGGTCCCGAGGTCTTCACGAAAGCGCGAGTCGGGTGGCCGGCGGGACTCGTGGCTTTTCTGGCGCTGCAGATCGCGCTGCTGGCCTGGTCGTGGGCGCTCCGCGTAGTGACAGTCGCTGAGGCGCACGGTTTCGGCCTATGGCGCGCGTTCGTCACGCTCGTGCTCACCTGGCTCGCGACCCTTGTCCTGATCGGTGGTGCGATTCTCTCCTTCGCAGCGCTCTTGCACACCGCCACTAGGGCCTGAGCCGGAGGGACCAGTCCCACTTCGGGTCGTCAAGCCGGAACGGCTGCGCGCTCGCCTTGATGTCGAGGGCTCCGCCAGGCGTCAATTCGTACTCCCATGACAAGCCGTCGCAGACACCGGAGGAGCCTCCGGATGCCGGCCATGCCCCTGAGGTGGCGCGATCAGCACGCGCAATCAGGACGCGTTCCGTGAGCTCCCGGTCGAGATCGGTCTCGCGGAGTACGGTCCAGATCCTCACGACTGACGGCATGGCAATGCGCCCGATGACGTTCCAGCGCGGAAAGGAGTCCTCGAACTCTTTCGAGTATCGCTTCATGTCGATGTCGCACCGTCGCTGTGGTGCGAGTTCGTGTGTGGCCCGGAGGAGCGATTCGGACATCCCGGCAACGCTCAGCCGCATGTACGGCGTCATCAGGAAGCGCGGAATACTGCCCCAGCCGGCTGGCGGATCGGTCCCGTCCTCCATGTAGGAGACGTCGAATACGCCCCACTGACCACGCGTGTAGCGGGTCCAGTTGGCTGCCTCGATCTGAAGGGCAACCGGGAAGCGACGTGAGAACGGTCGTTCCTCCATCCGCCTAAGCCACACGGGAGAGGCGCTCCGTATCGTACGGAGGACGCCATCCTGCATCTGGGCGACAGCGACGGCGATCAGCTGGGAAAGGATGTCTGGGCGTTCGAGGTAGCTACCGTTCAGCCGCCAGGACGCCTCAAGCGCCCGCTCGGCGTCGGCGTGTTGACCGCCGCGAGCAGAGAGCCACGCTCGTCCGAGAAGCATGTTCGACAGCTGCCGATGGCCGAGGAGGCCCGGTACTGGCGCTCCCGTACCTTTGCTGACGTCCTTCCCCCAGAAAAGAGGGCCACCGTCCAGGATGTGGGTCGTGATGGCGTCAAGCCGGCCGCGTTCGCGCGCCAGGAATGCCTCGGCCTCGGGAGGGATTCCCGGAACGGTGCCACGCTTCGGCCTCTCGATCTTGAAGATCGCCGCACCGAGTGCCTTGACACTCACCATCGGGGCCTTGCTCCGCCCGATCTCCTCGACGGAAGATCATCCGGATTCCAAGGGGCCGCGTCATTTCGTCGAGCTTCTTGGCGGAGAGCAGCGCTGTGGGGCGCGCTGGGAGACCGACCACGAACTTGTCCATCGGCTCAGTCTCACGAGCCCAAGCCTCGTTCGCCCGCGCTACGTGTCGGGAGGCAACCCAGTAGCCGACGGCTTCCGCCAGCACGACCGAACCGAGAAGGAAGAGGGCATAGGCCCGCAGCGCGCGAAGAAGGCAGCCGGCTCCCGCAGCGCGGGTTTGGCGAACCATGGCCGCGATAATTATCGCTGCCGCACCACGGTCCGGGTTACACCTCTGCCCGTGAAGTGCGTTGCCGGGATTCCGTGTCACACGATCTCGAGCGGTCGGGTGTCGTCTGCCGCTATCCTCGCCGTATGGCTCACCGCATCGGCTCCAACGGGCACGTCGTGATACCGGAAGCGCTTCGGAAGACAGCCGGCCTCAAGGTCGGAGACGAGATCACGTTCTCTGTGGTCGAAGGCGGAATCCTGATCGCGCGACGCTTGGACCCCGACGCCATCATGGGCCGACTCGCCGGCCGGCGACTCGTCGAGGCTCTGGAACGCGACCGGCGGGCTGAGCGGCGCCGCTGAACGCCGGCTGTCGCCTCGTACGTACCGCGGGAGAGAGTACGATCCCAGGCGACCCGTCCAGCCAGGGCTGGGGAAGGGGGATCGGTGGGTCTCGAGCTCTACGTCAGAACGCCGGCGTCGACGTTGGCTGGGCCGATCGTGGTCTTCCGTGGCTGACGCGATCGGGAAATATGCGAAGACGCCGGTCCTCCGATCCGGTGTTGGCGCGGCTGCTGCGAACACGACACCGCGACGATCGCTTCTGCATCCAGCTGCTCATCCCGCCGAGGAGGATGTCGAGTTCTTCCAGGATGACTCGGGCGACCTCGTGTGCTCGGCGAAGACGTCCACGGCCGGACCCGGATACCACGCGTTCCTTGTCGACTGGCTCGCCGGGCTCCAGGCCGCGCAACGCTTCGACTGGCGCGCGGACGGAGAAGACGAAGGCGACGAGACGGACTACTGGACCCACCACGACTTCCAGCGAGTACAGGAGGAGATGTGCCACCTGCTCGCACGTATATGCGAGGTGGTGAACCAGAAGGATGACAGCGGCCGTTGCGAACCTGGTGGGCTCATGCTCGGCATGCCGCTCGGGTTCCCGCATATTGTCGGTCAAGCGGACGCGATTTCGAACCTTGGGTTCTGGAGCCGAGCCTGGTTCGACGCCGTCCTCGCGGGTAGCCAGCCGATAGAGGCTGCAAGCCGGTTCTTTCCTTGGTGGAACCGCGACATGGATGCGGAGTTCTGGAAGAGGATGGGCCTCGTCCTCTCGTGGGTTGAGGTGCCATGGCACGCTCCGGCCGATGATGACGAGCGCCAGACCTGCGAACTCGCACTCGGTTGCTTCTCCCGCGCTCGGAAGCTCGATCCCTCGATCGAATTGCCCGATGACGACGTCAACGAACTCGCTCAGCTCCTCGCCGGTGACGACGAGATGCAGACGCCGAGGCCCGATGGCGTTGGGTTCTACCGCCGAGAGATGACCCGGGCGTTGACCGGCGGCTGGAAGCTCCGCCTGCCGGGCTACTACTACGCGAACCTCGAGGACGACGACACGACCCAGGTCTACTGGTGGAAGGGCAGAACGGTCCGAGGTTCATCCTTCTCGTTCAAGCGGAAGGACGGTGCAGAGGGGCCGGCAACCGAGATCCTTCGCGAAGACGAGCCAGCGGATCCAACCCTGACCTTCGCGGACGAGCGGCACGCGGGCCGCGCATCAGTTGAGCGCAAGTCCAGCGATGAGGATGGCGAGTACTGGCTGCTGTCCGGACGGATGGTCACCGAAGGCAGCCTCTGTCACGTGACGATCTGCTATGACGACGACACCGACTCGAACTGGGCCGCGGATTGCTGGCGCAGCCTGCGTTCAACCAAGGGGGACACCGAGTAGCCCTCACGGCGAAGCGGGGGCCGCGCCAGCGTTCCGCGAAGATGTCGTTAAGTCCAGGCGAGTTTCCAGAGCACCGGATCACCTGGCCCCGGCCGAGACTCGATGACTGAATCTGGTCTTCGAGCCGAGATGGGCAGCAGCCTCCGTAGTAGGCTCTCAACGCTCAAGGAGCCTGGCCAATGTTCGGAAGCAAGCTGACGAAAGCACTGACCGCCGCACTCCAGGACCCAACGTCAGCAGCAGAGAAGATCCAAAGCGTCTCGAAGGAGAAGGTGCGGACTGCCGGCGAAGCGGAGCTCGTCGCACAGGTGCTCACGCTCTTCCCCTTGCCGCCAGGCGCCTCTGCCAAGCGCGCGGTCGGGGTCTGCTTGTTACACGATGTCGTGGCCTGGTTCCAGGGTGCCGAGGCCGAAGAAGCGGTGGCTGTCTTCCGCCAACGCGGCGCGGCGGAGCTTCTTCGTATCTTCGACGAGGCCATGGCGCGGGCCTCCGTGGACTGGCGCACCAAGGACGACCTTCTGTTTCTCCTGAAGATCGTCTGCGTGTACGGCGCGGAAGGAGGCTTGGAGCGGCTGGTGTCGGCGGTGCGATCCCCGCTGCTTGCGCGACGGCCACTTGTGGTCGGTCATCTTCGGCATCGTCGCCGAGGAGAGGCATCCGTGGCAGGTCGATCTCGCTGAGGCACTCCGCAACCCGCTGCCGAACGAGTTCGCAGGCGTGGCATACCTGGACCTGAGCAACGCCATCGCGCGGTCGGGAAGACTCAGCAGCCATCCATTCGACTCGGACGCCGGATTCGCGATGTTGGCAGCGTGGCTTTCGGATCCAGACGAAGAGCGCTACAGCTACGGTCATAGCGCAGCCGCGAGCATCCCGTTCCTCTCGCCGGAGCGCCGGGGGAAGGTGCTGGAACTCGCGGACCGTCACCCCGATCGCGCCGTACAGCTGGAGGCAGC
This sequence comes from uncultured Acidobacteriota bacterium, assembly GCA_963732935.1. GTDB lineage: Bacteria > Acidobacteriota > Vicinamibacteria > Fen-336 > Fen-336 > DATBSL01. The sequence continues at coordinate 766,107 of CAVTBK010000002.1, forward strand.
ATGGGCGGCAGCTGCGTGCGGAGAAGCGCGCGGCTACCAGACTCTCCAGGCGGCGTGCGCCGACCCGAGATACGCATCCTCGGCGATGGAGTACCTGCGTGAGCTTGGCGCCGAAGATCGAATCCCCCTGCACACGGGGTCGGAGGATTTCCAGGCCATCGCCGAGATGTGCGACTGGCTGTCGCATCCCATGGAATTCGGACGAGCGCCGGCCGACATCCGTCAAGTCGACACACGTGAGCTGTTCTGGCCGCCCACGAACGACCGCCGCCAGCTGTGGGTGTTTCGATACGAGTACCCGCCACGTGATGGTGAGAAGGACCCGGACGTAGGCTACAGGATGGACGGATCGGTGGCCTTGCGCCTTGTTCGGCGAATCGACAGCGAACCTTTCGGCCGAGCAGGTCTACGCCCTCCACTGCGCTTGGGAGCTGGAGAGCAATCACGATCAGCGGGCTCCCAAGAAGCGGACGGTCGAAGCGGGGTTGGAGATCCTGCGAGAGTACAACCCTGGTCTTGCGAGGGGCTGATGACGCGACATCCGCGCGGCTGGCCGTCGGTCGCCAAATGCGGCATTCAAAGTCTCGGATTCGGTCCGAGCCGGAGGCGGAGTATCGATGGGCGAGCCTAAGGCACCACGGGGGGACGATCGGAAGCGCGGGCCCGACGTGGTGGGACGTTCGCCCGGTGGGTCGCGCCTACTGAAGTACGCAGGCCGGGAGCCCGGCGAAACGCAGTGCGGGTTTCCGGAGGAGGACACGACCGAGCTGGCGGCGCTGCGCGAGCGGGTCTACGAGGAGCTCTTCGGGCCGGCACAGACGGTCAACCACGAGCTGATCCCGCTCGTCCCGCACGTGGACGTCTTCGTCGTCGAACCGCGGCCGGAGCGCGACTTCTACACCCTCGTCACCGCCGGGATGAGTGACTTGCCGATGAGCTCGCCACCGGAGCTTGGCGGTGATGTCCACTGGGACGAGCTGGTCTTCTACGCCGACAGCGACAGGCCCGAGTATCTCGAGCTGCTGCGCCGCCTGGCGCACTTCCCGCACGACTGCCACACCTGGCTGCACTACGGGCACACGATGCCGAACGGCACGCCGCCGACGCCCATCTTCGGTTCCGGCGTTCTCGATACCTTCTACTTCATGGGCAGCATCGTCGGCCAGGACGGAACACTCCGCGACCGGCTGCAGTGGAAGGGAGAGCCGGTCGAGCTGCTCGCTCGCCGCTCGCCGTGGCGGCAAAAGAGTCGAGCTGAAGCTCGAGCGTGGGTCAGACGCACTTCTCGACGTATTCGACCGAGTAGATCATCCGTTCGTCTTCGAGGGTGATCGACCGAGCTCGTCTGACCCATGGAGGGCTCGTGGTCAAGGCCGACGAACTGATCGCCCGCCCCAACAGCCCCGAGACGGGCCAAGCCATCCTCGACTGGGTCGCCACGCTACGGGGTCGCGTTCTCAGCGGCGAGATGATGATCGGCCTCTTGTCGGTCGCCGAGATGAACAAGGTGCCGACCGCGCTGCACAAGGCCGCTGACTGCGGCCTTCGCGCGAGCTGGCTGGAACTCGGAAGCTGGCTCGCCAACCCGCCATTCGGGGCTCCGAAGATGTCGGAGGCGCTTGCCGCCCTCCGCAAGGCAGTACTCCCTGGGAGTACCGGGTTCAGACCTGCAGTTCGTCCGCGTCCTCTGGTTCTACGGCAGGGACGACGCAACCGAGGCCGAGAAACGTGAAGCGTACGAACTCGCGAAGCATGCCGTCACGAGCAGCCAGGACGAGGCGGCCGGCGTGCACCTGCTCGGCTTGCTGACCTGTGCCGGGTTCGGCGTCGCCGCGGATCCGGCCGAGGCCGTCCGTCTGCAGGAGAAGGCGGCGGGGCTCGGCAACGCCGACGCGCTGTTCGAGCTCTTCGTACGCCACCAGACCGGCCTTGGAGTCGCGCCAGACGAGAGAACGGCATTCGAGTTCCTGCAGCGAGCCGCCGAGGCCGGACACTCCCGGGCGATGTACAACATGGGCGCGATGAGCGCGACCGGCCGCGGCCTTCCCCGCGACCCGGCTGTGGCGGTCAACTGGTACACGCGCGCGTCGGATGCGGGCAACCACCGGGCAACGGCGGCGTTGGCCGTCATGTACGCGACCGGCGACGGCGTGAGCAAGGACTTGGAGCAAGCCGGTCGGCTCTTCGACTTGGTCGAGTACATGGGGGTCGACGTCGCGGCCCTGCGCGAGGCTGTCGGCCCCTGCCCCCCGCGCCGGACGAGACGCACCCCCTGAACGGACCGCCCGCCTCTCGGGCGGCGAAGTATCGACGCCTCGAGGCGAAGCCGTAACCGCGCTAGCGCCGGTCCAGCTCTGGGGCGCTGGCACGGGCCCGCAGTCGCCCAGCTCCCGGATGGGGCTTGCGGCCACAACCTCCGGCCGCGGGCTCCCACGATCGTGCTGGAGCCCGCGGCGGCCAGCGGTTATTCGTCTCTGCCGTCAGCGACGAAGGACTACCACACCCGTATCCGGTCCGGCGCGAAGTAGAACGAACTGCATCCGCCGACGACGAAGCGACCCGTCCTGCGCGACTTCGATGCGCCGCGGCGCTTCGCCCGCCGCCGCGGCCCGGCACCGCTTTGCC
>CAVTBK010000003.1:0-1493237 GCA_963732935.1 uncultured Acidobacteriota bacterium
ACCCTACAACGAACTCTCGGAATTTCTTGCGCGACAGCTCGTTGTACTTCCAGACCTCGCGAATGGTCGTCCGAATCAGCTCCTTGCGAAGTATCAAGTCCTGCCCCAGCGAAGGCTAGGGCCGCCCGAAGCATATCCACGTGAGTCTCCGAAAGGCGTCCACGGACTTCCTTCTGCTTGAGGTCTCTGTCGACCGCTCGTGCCAGCTCCATGGTGAGGAGAACATTGTTGACGGATTCCGTCGCCGCGTTCAGGCGCTGCTGAAACGTGCCGCCGTTTCGGGCATTCGACTGCCGCCGGCAGCTCGATGGGCCGAAAATGTTGCTCCGCAGCTTTCGCTACGGTCTCGATGCCGCGCGGCCGACCGCGCTTCTTCGCCGGCATTTCACTCCCTCCAACAAGCCGCAGAGCACCGGCGATAGGCTGCGAGGCGCGCGCATCGCGGGGTCCGTGGGCGATGGACGGCGCAACCGCGGAACCGGCCGACGATGGCACTTCGCCCCCCTTCCCTACCGAGCCTCGTCACCTTCCTCGCCTTCTTCGGCGGCCCTAGCCTATCCATGCGAATCTGAAGATCGCCTGCCAGTCCGGGATGATCGTGGGTAAGGCACTCCGGAGGCTCGACCCCCGGAGCAGCAGATGGTACTTCTTGAAGATGTCCTCCAGCGTTTTCAAACACTCGGTAAGCTCCGGGAACTCGGGTGCCGCCTTGGCGAGCCCGCGGCGGTCGTAGTGGGCTACCCGTCGATCCACATACGCCTTGATGGGCTCCGCTGCAGCCACTAGGCGATTGATGTCGGCCTCCACCACGGACGGATCGAGTTGGTCGCCGCCATTCGACCACCGGTCAAACTCCTTGCCGCCGGCGTCCTTTAGCCAGTCTGCAGACTTGGAGAAATACCCCACGTATAGCGCACGGGTGACAAGCTGCGGATAGGTGTGCAGCTCAACGAGAAGGCGCCTCAGGGAAATGCAGTCCTTGTCCAGGTCCACGAGTCTCCTCACCGCGGACACGGCCGCCTGAACGAAGCACGAGGCCATCCACTGTGTCACTAGACCTGGCATCTGCTCGAACTGGCGGTTCCGCCGCACCACGTCCTGGATCTCCCAGAACACGAGATTGTCCGTCAGCAGCTCCTGCAGCTCGCTCTCGACTACACCGAACCACTGCCGAACCCGCTCCAGCCTCTCCGCATCAGTCATCTCGCCCTCCCCCCTTTGGTCCGCCTAACGCTGGGGATAAGCTGCGGAGTCGTGCCCGCCCCCGAACTCGAGGGCGTCGGCATGGAGCGGCACCTCCGTCCCCGGAACGGTTCCGGCGAAAGCCTCGTCAGCTTCATTCGCTTCTTCGGCCGCGCCGCGATCAGGGAAGGTTCTTCAGCCAGGTGTTGAGGTCCGTCGTGTCCAGGGCAGTACGCTCCTTCGCTATCGCCGCAAATCGATTCCGGAGCCGCCCGTCATGCGAGACAAGCACGTCAGCGTAGCTGGCGGCTGAATCTGCGATGATCGCATCGGCGACCTTCTTCGAGCCACCACGGTGGGCGGTGAAGACCTCCCCTTCACCCAGCGCCGCTTCGCCGAGATGCCAGTGATTCAGTACAGCCACGCTCTCGATCGCCTCGACCACCGGAAACCACGTCGGGATTCCGCCGAAAGGACTCGCCAGCAGTTCGTCTCGCACCTTGGGCGTAACAAGCACTACCACACGGCCTTCCGCGATACACCTCGACAGAAGATCTCGTGTCTCCTCGTCGCCTTTCAGGAAGTCATAGACGTTCCCGTCGAGGTACAGCCGTCTCGGTTCTGGTGCCATCTCCGCTCCCTGCCAAGCCGGTCGAACACCGGATCAGCTGCGAAGCTCGGTCGCTTGCGCCGGCTTCGTCAGCTGCATCCGTTCGTTCGGCGGCCCCATCGGAGTACGGTGCGTTTAGCACACGGACTCGCATAGCGATTCCAGCCGTGCGTAGAAGTCGCGGGCGGCCGTGCTCCGGCCCTTCTCGACCACTGTTGTGCGGTGCATCTGATCAAGGGGATAGACGACCGCGGCGAGGCGGTGCCCGCGTCCTGGAAGACGTTCGAGTTGTCGACAAAGACGTGAACAGCCATTCCCCATCCCCTCGACTCCTCTCGCCCCTCATCGTCCTACGGCGCACCCCGTCGGCTCGAGCGCCGTGTTCGGGCACGCCGAGATCCTCACGGTTTATCGACAGCAGCCGGTAACCTCACTCGGCCACGATCATTCGGGCCGTCGACGTGGCTACCCAGTTCCCGCAGCAGCGCCTCTAGGTGAACTGCATTCGCCACCAGAACCGTGCGAGCGCCAAGGTCGCGGCCACCTGTCGACGTGAATGCCTTGTGGAACCTCACCCACGGTGCTGGTTCGATCTTCTCCTTGCTGATGTCGAGCCGGCCGCTATCAAGCGCGACGTCGGTTGGCCTGTATGACGCGATGAAGAGTGGTGCGTTCGTCACCAACACTGGCACGAAGACATGGTAGTTCCCCATCGTGCTACCCGGCTTGAACCGACGCCTTCTCTCCTGGGCGTAGGCGTCGGTAGCGCGCACCAGCACCTGCGCATCGCGCTCGAGCAACCGTTGGTCTTTGCCGGACACGCTTGTGCTCACGACGCAGAAGGCCGCCTCGGCGGAGTTCGGCGTAACTAGAAACTCGTCGCATGCAAGTTCCAGCCGCCGCGTCATATCCTGTATCTGATAGGCGAACACACAACGCATCCGCTCCCCATGCGTCGAAGAGAAGCCATCTGGCTTCAGAAACACGAATGATTCCTTCTGGCTCTTCTTGCATTCGATCGCCGCGATCATTGAGTCGGCGTGCCGCTCAGCTACAAGGTCTAGGAAGTGGTCGCCGCCCCCTGGATCCTGCCAGGGGAACTCCTGCTCGACTAGGGACCAGAGAGATGATTGCCTGACAACGGAAGCCACCGCCGTCTGGAAGGGAAAGCCGCTCGCTTGAAGCCCTACGACGAGAGCGTCAATCCCGCGCTCACTGTCCGCCACTCTCCACCTTCTTAGATCTACCCAACGCACCGCATGAAGCCCTTCGGACCCGGGCTGCCGTCGGTTCCGGCCTCGGCCGCAAGAAATGGGCGCATCGGTCTTGCCGGGCGCCGCCGTGAGGGCCCGTCAGCTCCAATCCGCACTACTGCCGCGTCGAGAACGTGATCGTGTACCAGTAGCCGTAACGCCAGCCCGAGCCGCCAGGGCCACCCTGCCACCCGGGCCTTCTCAGTTGCTCCGCCTCCCAGGCCCGGGCCGCCGCCTCCGATTGGAAGGGGACGGTCTGCTGCCAGTCACCCGGGTTGCCATGCTCAGCCCGCCGTCGGACTGGATCATCCGTCAGGCCCACATACCACATGCGCACCTCCGTACCCCGACCGTCCGCGCGACACACGCTAGCCCCGCCCACGATCCGTTGACCTATCGGAGAAGGGCATCCCCTGCCTCCTCTCCAGGTGGGCCAAGCGTAGGCTTCACTCAACAACAAGGAGATTGCTTTCCGCTGTGGGTCATGGGCCTGCCCGGCGTGGCCCTTCATGCCTCGGCGAGCAGCCCGTCCCGCCACACGACGAGCAGGTCGCCCATCACCTTGAGCGTCCTCTCGGTGGCCACGGTCACGCCGATCAGACGCCCATCCTCGGGTGCCGGCTCGCCCTCGTAGCCCGGCACAACGATGTCGAACCCAAGGAAGTACCAGCGGATGACGAGCATGGACGGGATGGTGCCCCCGGTCTCGGCTCCGGCCACGCGGGCATGTGACGCTTCTATCCCTGTCACGGCAAGGAGGCGGAAGCCGAGCGCTCCCGTTCAGCCAACCCGCGGGTTGCACACCGGCTGCTGCTCCAGCAGCAGCTCGGTCTTCCTCGCGGACCGCAGTGGCCAGAGCACGATCTCGTTGACGAAACTCATCGGTCCCACTTGGTGATGCAGACGTCGCAGGCCTCCCTCTCATCGAGGTGCTCGAGCAGCCACGCCTCAAGTCCTCCGCCTGGCCGATGCAGATCCATCGGCCAGGCAAGAATAGACCGTACACGCCCGATACGGCCAGCACGTTCTCTACGCCCTCCCCACGTGAAGAGATAGGCGCCGGGCGCCTTGAATGGCAAGCCTCTCTCGCTGAGTACCTTGGCCAGACAGCGTAGCGATCTCCCCCGCGCGGCGCCAACGCAATCACTTTGCGCTCTTCTTGCTAAGCCCGCCGTGCTGTACCGCCCGTGATACAACTCCACCGCCTGAGCGCGGGGGGAGGACGGCATGAAGAAGTGGCTGCTCGCACCCGGCATCGTGGCGCTCCTGTCGTGCGGCGGCGGAGACTCCCCGACCACCCCCACGACGCCGACGCCCGCCTACTCGTGCACGAGCCCCGCTCCACTCTGCAATGAGGGGTGTGGAGGGAGGGACGAGCCTCTGAAGCGCCCCGGCTATTCCGGAGGCTCCAGACCTTGAGAGGATGGAGCGATGGAGAAACGAGGCAGGTATCCGGCGGAGGTTCGGGAGCGTGGCGTGCGGCTGGTGCTGGAAGAGCAGGGGTCACACGCCTCGCAGTGGGCGGCGACCACGTCGATCGCGGGGAAGCTGGGCTGCACGGCGGAGACGCTGCGGCACTGGGTGCGGCAGGCCGAGCGTGATGCTGGCAAGCGACCAGGCGCGCGGTGTGCGGCTCTGTCCAGGACGCCCGTCCGACGCCCGAGGCCGTGTGCCCCGGCCTCGAAGTCGCGGTCCATCGGCCCGTAGACCGCGATCCCGCCTCCCTTGCCGAGCACGCGGCGGCCGCCGGCGCGCCTCGTCCGACGGACGCGCTACCCTAGCGCTGCTCTGGCGGCCTCTCGGGATCCGACGCCTGCGCGGATGCTACCGTGCCCTCTGCTGGCGCCGGCCGCCGCTTTCGCTGTCGCCTTACCTTGAACGGACCGATCTGTTCGCGCGCCTCAGTCGAGAGCATGCCGTGCAGGGCGGCCCCAAGGTCCTCGATGTCGATCAGTAGGCCCTCGCGGCGCCGGATCTCACGCCGGATGAGCATGAGGACCGACTCCATGAACAGCGCGCCGCCGATCGAGGACGCGCTGAGCGCCGAGCGGTGCTGCCAGTACTCCTCGAGACCGCCCTTGGCGACGCTTTGCCGGTGGAGCAGGGCCAGCAACTCTGCGGCCCTGTCCCCGTCCGCCGCAAGATCCAGATCGAAGGCGACCGTCGCCTCGATCCCCTCCTCGAAGGTCAGGTGGTAGAGCGTCCATTGGACGCCATTCGTCAGCAACACCCAAGGGAGGTTGGAGTGCGCCGCGTAGCTCTGAGCCTGGTCGGTGTGGCGCTCCCGGAGCGTCGTGGCCGCTGACTTCACCTCGATCAGCAGGCGCACTGAGCCGTCGATCTTGATCGCGACGTCACAGTACTTGTCCTTGATGGACGTCTCACGCGTGATCTCCTCCAGGCCGTCGTACCCGAGAATCTCCTCGAAGACTTTGACTACTCTCCGGACGGTGTCGGCCTCGTTCAGGTTGTCGGCTTGGGCCTTTAGGAGAATGGGCACGTACTTCTTGAGGGCCTTGCGGATGTCGAGAGCCATCGGGCCGCCTCCTTCGCGCTTTCGCCGCGCGCGGCGGTGCCAAGCCTAGCACCCGCTCGCAACCCTGTCAGGCGGACGCTGGCACCGCCTCGGGGAGCGTCACGGGGCGCCGGCCAGGCGCCAGTGGGGCCGAACAGTTCCGCCCCTTCGCTGGAAGACGGCGCGCCGCAGGTCGCGCAGGCCATCCGGCTCACGCCCCATCCCTGCCTCTGTTCGAGCTCACGCCTGACAAGCACATTCACCTTCGTGTAGGTAGCGAAGTACTCGGCCGAGCCGTAGATGCTCCTCAACAGGCCTCGTTACGACGCGAGTCTCTCGATTGCCTGCCGTAGCGCAGCCACCTCCCGCCGGAGCGACTCGAGCTCGCCACGGCTCTCCCGTCCCTGGGGGGTCATAAACCAAGACGCCACGAAACCGGCGAAGGTGCCGAAGAGGCCGACGCCGGCCGTCATGAGGAGCACGGCGACCAGCCTGCCCTCCGACGTCACGGGGAACTTGTCCCCGTAACCCACGGTGGTCATCGTGACGAACGCCCACCACACGGCGTCTTCGGCGCCCTTGATGTTGGCTTGCGGCACGTCCTCGAAGCTCATGATCGCGGCGCTCGCGAGCACCAGCAGGAGCAGCGTCACGAGAGCGGCGGCCATGAACGTGTTCTGCGCACGTCGCTCGAGCACCGCCGACGAGAGGATCCGCGTCGCCTTCGCGCCCCGCAAGACCCGGAAGATGCGCATGATCCGGGCCGCGCGCCCAATCCGCAGCACGTCCACTGCGGGAACGGACGAGAGGAGATCGATCCACCCCCAGGTCAGGAAGTAGCGCATCCTCCTCTTGGCCGTCGCGAGGCTGAAGGCGAAGTCGACCAGGAACACCAGGCAGACGGCGAAGTCGGCATACTGGATCAACCGCTGAGTGTCCGGGCTGAGCCGGACGAAGCGGTCGACGGCGAGCGCAACCAGCGCGAAGAGGCACAGGGCCAGCATGAAGAGCTGGTAGCCGCCGCTCCTGGCCTTCTCATCAGTCGGAGCCTTCTCGGGCATGCGGACCTCCCGGCCGAATGGTAGGGCAGTTCCGCTCGGCTTCCCTCAGAGCGGCACCACTCCCGAAGTCACCGCTCGGTATGGACAGTCGTTCCGGGGCATGGGCTGTCGTTTTCGGCGCATGAACGGTCGTTCTGGGGCATGGAGCGCAGCGAACGCGGCCGATCCGTACGACCAGCGGCCGCGGGTTCCGGGTCAGCGTGACCCTCGGCGCCAGCTTGGGCCGGCTCAGCATCCGCGCAGTCGATCGTCGGCTTCCAGGCCCAGCCGACGCCGCGGACAAGCTGCAAGGCAGTGCCCGCGTCCGCGTTGGCATTCGTGGGCATGTCCTCCGGCCGACCGCCGCGAGCGGCGCGGGGGGTCCGGGGTTCCGAACCGGTACTTCATCCCCGTCTTGGGCGGCCCCGCGTGCTTCTGGACGGCGTGAGCAACAGCCCGTTTCTCGCGGCCCCAAAGCGCCTCAGCCGACAGCGGTTACAGCGAGACAACTGCGATCGGGGTGCGACCGCCTTCCGAAGAGCCGTGCTACGGCCACGCCCAGGGGATGAGACCCCTATCGGGCGGGCGACATCTGTGCGACGAACGCGTGAATCTCCCGCAGAACATCCCGCTCGCGTGTGAGATAAACATAGTGACCAGCACCGGCGAGCTCTACGATGCGGGCGTCGGGAACGCTGCGCTTGAGGTTGCGGACCCATCGGTCAACGTATGCCTTCGTCGCCACGCCAAAGGCAATCTGCGCAGCGCGCTCTTCGTCGTTCCGAGGCTGCGGGTCGTCGGGTCCCAACTGGTCAATCGAAGTCGGTGGGGGGGATTCCGAAATCGGCGAGGACGGGCACGCGAATGCCCGATAGTCTCTCTTCTTCATGCCGGCGCCGATGGCGTCGTTGATGCGTCCGGGGTTCTGTAGTCACCGACACTATCATCTGGATTGACCGACCAGGCGTGGCGAAACTCCGATTCTGGCTCGGCGAACTTCATCCGGCATTCCTGCCATTTTCGAAAGGCCTCGAAGGACGTCCTGTCCTCCTTACACGGCGACGACGACGGGGCAGGCGGCAGACGCTTGACGAGCTCCATGTAGGCTGGATCACTCGCCGGCCAGTCCTTGGGATCGCCGAGCGCGCTGAGATACACGAGACCGCGCAGCCGGCCCGAATGCTGGTTGCCCAGGGTGGTCAGCTCACCTCCTGCCATCGAGTGACCCACCAGCACGGGAGACGAAATGTGCAGGTTGTCGAGCACCTCGAGAACGTCGTCTGCAAGCCTCTGGTCGTCATAACCGGACGTCGGCTGACTGGAGTGGCCATAGCCACGGCGGGTGATGCCGTAGACGTGACAGCAGTCGGCGAAGCTTCCGGAGCGAAGTCATCGAAGATGTGCGCCGTGTTGCCGGAGCCGGCAAGCAGCACGATGGCCCGTCCCGAGCCACCCGAATCAAGCACCTCCAGCCGAACGCCCGCGTCTACCGAGACGAACTTGAACTCGATGCGGCGACGGGTCTCTCCACGCCGGGCGAGATGGTCTTGCAGCTGCGAGTCCTGGCGACCCGGCGAGGACGATCCAGGTCGCAACCAGGGCGGAACAGAAGACACTGGACATCTTCAACTCCATCGTGATGCACCGCCGCCGTCGCGATACCGCTCGTCCCCACGGCACTCGAACCTGCCGCTCATCGGACGAAGGGAGGCAAGGCCCAGAGCTAGAATCGATCCGCCGCCCCGACCAGAGGGGTGGTCCGGATTTCAACCATCACTCGTGGTACGCCTTCAGATCATCGGTTCCACCCTTCAACTCCTTGAGCCTCGCATCGGATCGCTGGAGGCAGACGCGTCCGGCCGTTGCCCACTCCTCAAGCTTGTTGAGATCGGAATCGCATCACGTTCTGCTCGGTGCCAAGGGCCTCCTCAGCACAGCTGCCGCACCACCACCTCCGTATCCGTTCTCCTTTCAACCTGGAAACTAGAGTACGGAACGAACAGGACCTCCTCCTCCGAGGGATAGGCGGAGTGCTCATGGATGTCGAGCACCTTGGTGGTCTTCGGCAGCTCGACTATCCACATCACGGATCCGAACTCCTTTGCCACGCTCCTACTTGCCGTGGCAGACACGAAGAACGGCCACTTGAATACGAGGCCCGGCTCGTAGTCCTTCGCGTCGGGCACATCCATACCCCTATAGACCGTGGAGCCCATGTAGTAGGGAGTGACCCACTCCGCCTTCATCAGCAGAATCCCATAGCCGGAGTACTTCTTGGCGTTACCAGAGCGGAACTGACCGTTCAGATGCTTGTACACGATGTCCGTTGTGTAGAGTCGGACCACCGAGCGGAGCACGGCGGTCGTGTCAACATCAACAATGTCCCACCTCGCCTTGACCTGTTCCCACATCGGTGTACCGCGATACTCCCTCTCGAGCCTTCTCCTTATCTCTGTCTCTTCTGACCGGAAGTGCTCGAGCGAGGATACGAGCTCATCCCACGCGCTAGCGCCCGGCGCCGTCTTCAAGTGCCCCAGCTCGATCTTGGCCTGCTCGAAGTGGTGCTGAAGACCAATATCGTCTCGATCGCCACCCACTGCCGCGAGCAGTTGGTTCATATAGTCGAAGGACACCAACTGGAATCCGCGGTCTTCGGTGGAATCACGGGCCCAGCTCCTCGCCGCGACCGCCATCGGCGGCGCGCCTGAGTATCTGTTCAGCAAGGACTCGCGATCCCGTGCAGTCGACATGATGCTCTCACCGCTGCGTGATCGGACTACAGGACGCTAACGCGTTCTCCCCCACACTTCCCATGACGGGATAGGCCCGCGACGCCCAGAAGCGGCAAACCTCTCCCGCTGTGGATGTTGCCCACGTAGCCTACTGGCCTCCGGCCCGGCATGCCAGCCCAGGCGACCTTGCACTTTCCTTGCCCGAAGTCCTCGACCAGGTCCTGCGGCGGGGTATCAGTTTCACACGGGAAGCCGAGCGCTTTCTGCTTCGCCTCTGCCAGCCGCCTCCGGGCGGCGATGCTCTCAGACGAGTCCTCGCCGGAGACGCCGTCCACACAGGCAATGGCGGCAAGCGTCGCCATGATCACCACCCATCGCCGCCCCACCAGGACCTTCGCGGTCCCGCCGTTCATGGCCAGAGCGCCGCCACGGACGAACAGCCGAGCTCTCGATGTTCCTCTCCTGGGCGGTCGTCAAGACGACGGGACTCCTCTCCGTCGCGCAACTCGACAGCCAGGCCTTACCATGTAGCGGGGGTCACGGTCGTGGGGGCGGGGCGGAGGGGGCCCCCCGACGACGGGAGGAACAGATGATGAGGCTCGTGCGTTCTGCGGCGGCGGCCTGGCTTGGGATGGCAATGGCCGCGTCGTTCTCGGCGGCGGCCCCGGCGCAGACCACCGACTTCCGCAATCCGGATCTTCCGGCTGAGCAGCGGATCTCGAACCTGCTGTCGCTCATGACCACCGAGGAAAAGGTGCAGGCGCTGGCAGGCTTCGGCTCCGGCGTGCCACGGCTGGGCGTGCCGGGCTTCGGGCTCTCCGAAGGCATCCACGGCCTCGTCCAGCGGGGCATGCCGCGGCGCGGCGTACCGCCCATCACGACGACGCAATTTCCCCAGCCGCCAGGCATGGGGTCGAGCTGGGACCCGGACCTCGTGCGTCAGGCCGGCGGTGTGCAGGGAGCCGAAGCGCGGTACATCACGCAGACTGGCAAATCCAAGTTCCCGACGCTGATGGTCTGGGGCCCGCAGGCCGACCTCGCGCGGGACCCTCGCTGGGGTCGCGTCGAAGAGGTCTACGGCGAGGACCCCTTCTTCAACGGGGTGATGGCGACAGCCTTCGCCCGGGGCATCCAGGGCAACGACCCGAAGTACTGGCAGGCCGCCCCGCTGCTCAAGCACTTCCTCGCGAACTCGAACGAGAACGGGCGCATGTCGTCGAACTCGCAGTTCGACGAGCGGCTCTTCTGGGAGTACTACTCGCTGCCGTTCCGCATGACCTTCCGCGACGCCGGCGCCAATGCGGTGATGGCCTCCTACAACGCCTGGAACGGCACCCCCATGACCCTCCACCCTGTCCTTCGTGAGCTGCTGATCGGCCAATGGGGCGTGCAGGTCGTCTCGAGTGACGGTGGCGCGGTACGGAACCTGTGGGAGGACTTCAAGGTCGTCCCCGACCAGAAGGCCGCCGTCGTCGCCGCGCTGAAGGCGGGCGTCAACCAGTACCTGGACCGGGCCCTGGACGAGCTGCGTGCCGCGCTCAAGGAAGGTCTCGTGACCGAGCCGGAGCTCGACGAGGCGCTGCGACGGAAGCTCCGGGTCTCGCTGAAGCTCGGGCTGCTCGACCCGCCGGAGCTCGTCCCCTACTCGAAGGTCCACGAGGGCCCGGCGCCGTGGGACAGCCCGGAGCACCTCGCCATCTCGCAGACGATGGCCCTCGAATCGATCGTCCTGTTGAAGAACGACGCCGGGGCGCTGCCGCTTCGCAGGGACGGGCTGAAATCGGTCGCGGTCATCGGACCGAGGGCCGACAGCGTCCTCTGGGACTGGTACGGCGGCACCCCGCCCCACGCCATCTCGCCGCTCCAGGGCATCCGCGACGCGGTCGGATCGAGCATGACCGTGACCTACGTCCCCGACGACGAGGCCGGTGCGGCCGTGAAGGCCGCTGCGGCGTCGGACGTAGCGATCGTCGTGGTCGGTAACCACCCGACTTGCGGCCCCGACATGGCGAAGGAGTGGACACCCGACGGAAACACCCGCCCCTGCGCCGATCCGGGCGAAGGGCGCGAGGGCCGCGACCGCGAGACGCTCGCGCTATCCCAGGAGACCCTGGTCCGGAAGGTGCACGCCGCGAATCCCCGCATCGTCATGGTGCTGGTGTCGAGCTTCCCGTACACCATCACCTGGTCGCAGGAGCACGTGCCGGCAATCGTGCACATGGCGCACTCCTCGCAGGACGAGGGCTGGGCCCTGGCGCAGGTGCTGTTCGGCGACTACAACCCCGGCGGCCACACCGTCGTCACCTGGCCGGCCTCGGAGGATCAGCTCCCGCCGATGATGGACTACGACATCCGCCACGGCAGGACCTACATGTACTCCAAGGCCACGCCCCTCTATCCCTTCGGCCATGGCCTCAGCTACACGACCTTCGACTTCGCCGGCCTCCGCACCGACCAACCGGCCCTGGCCCCTGACGGCCGGCTCGTCGTGAGCGTCGAGGTGAAGAACACCGGCAAGGCCGCGGGCGACGCTGTGCCACAGCTCTACGTCCAGCACCTGGGATCGAAGGTCGAGCGGCCCGCGCTGCAGCTGGCCGGCTTCCGCCGCATCCACCTGGCGCCAGGAGAGACGAAGACCGCGCAGATCCCGCTCGAGGCGTCGACACTGGCCTACTGGGATAGCGGCCGGAAAGCTCTCGCGGTGGAGAGAGAACCGATCCGCCTGATGATCGGAGCGTCCTCCGCGGACATCAAGCTGCGCACGGACATCGAGGTGCGATAGCGGGACGCCGCAGGCCAGGCCCGTCAGCCCCATCTTCGTGAAATCCCGGGTTAGCGTATTCTCCGCGGTCTTCCACCGGCGTTGGCTCACGGGACTTCCCCTTCCCACGTGGCGTGACGGCACTCGATGGCCGTTGCGTCCTCACGCCACCCGCCGTGGTCGCCACAGGTGCACGAGAGGGAGCGCCGCGGCGACACCAGCGGCCGCGGCCAGAGCGCGGAGGGCGAGCCAGCCCTCGCCGTGGTTCCACCCGAAGAGCGCCTGCCCGAACGACCCCACTATCAGCCCTCCGCTCCAGAGGAGGGCCATCCCTGCGCTACAGAGGATGCTTCGCGCCCGATCCCCGACCGCCGCGGACAAAGTGGCTCCCGCCCAGGCGAGCACCGTCACCCCGCACGCCATCAGCACATCGCCGGTCGCCCAGGGGCCGTGCGGAGGACCGAGCAGCCCATCTCGGTCGAGGGCGAGGACGAGGCCAACCGAAAGCACAACGCCACTCGAGATGACCAGCCCGTGCGCGTACACGACGCGTCTGACCGCATCGGCTCGCACCGGCAGCCAGGACCAGGACGCGCAGTACCGGCTGGCGAAGAACCGGGGCGGGCTGCCCAGCAACGAAAAGCCGAGCGGGAAGACCGCGGCTACCGCGGTCAGCCACAATCCGATCAGAAACAGAAGCAGTCGTACAAGCCATGCGTCGCCTCGCGGCAGCGGCAAGAGGGCTCCGGCGACGATGCATGCCAGTCCGGAGCCGAGGAGGCCACCAAGCACCGCGAGCGAGCGGAGGACCACGTCGGCGCGGAAGCGCCGATGCGGCGGGAGAGGCCGGCGCCAGGACTTTGCCGACGCCCGTCGCGAGGTGCCGGCCGACGGCACCCAAGAGGGCTCCCTTCCCATCGAGACGATCACGGTCACGGACAGGACTGCGGCCGCCGATAGCAGCATCGCCGGCGCCTTGGCCGTCAGAATCGTCCCCACGAGCGCCGCGAGGGCCACCACGTAGACGCCAAGCAGGCGGGCCACGTAGAACCACTCGGTCCGCCGGCTCCCCGCCCAGGCAGCGAGCAAAGGGAACCCGAGGAGAATGTCCCAGCTGCCCGCGAGCCAGAGCCCGCCGGACAAACGGAGCCTGTAGCCCAGCCAGCAGAGAAGGACTACCCGGACAAGGAACACGAGCCCGAGGGCCGCCGTGACTTCTGCGAGAACGCGCGCGCGTGGCGATAGCGGCAGGCTGGGCAGCGCCCATTTCCAGCCTCCGGGCGGCGTGCGCTGCGCGGATGGCAGAAGCGCCGCGATGAACGCATGCCAGAGGAGCGGCGCGCTCAGCAGACACGCGAAGAAGAGCGCCACGCCTGGAGTCCGCTGCGCCTGCGGGACCGATCCGAATGAGACAACCCCTCTACCCACCACAGGCCCCATGAGGATGGCGGCGGGTACCACGAGCCACGCAAGCGGCCGCCCGGCAACGAAGCGGGCAGACTCGACACAGTGGCGAATCCGGGTGCTCATCACATGCGCTCCCACGCGAGGATCGCTTCCTCGATGGTGCGGCCTTCACCGATCAGCTCGCTCGTGGGCCCCTCACGCGTCACGCGACCTCGGCTCAAGACGAGCAGTCGATCGGCGACACGCTCGATGTCGCTCAACTGGTGGGAGCTGATGACGACGCCGCGCGCGGGATCGCCCACGATCTGGAGGACCGTGTCCAGCAGCGCCCGTCGCCCGGCGAGGTCCAAGCCCGCTGCCGGTTCGTCCAGAACGAGAACGCGCGGCCGAAAGGCCATGGCCAAGACTAGCCGCAGACTTGTACCTTGCCCTCGGGAGAGCTGCTGCGTCTTCTCGCTTGGGTCGAGCCGGAAGCGCTCGAGGAGCTGCTCCACAAGCTTCGCATCCCAGGTGGGGTAGTAGCCGGAGACAAATCGCAACAGCCGGCCGATGCGCATGGGAAAGACGGGGAGATCGTCGCTCATGAACCCAAGGGAAGAGCGGACCTCCACGGGCCTCTGCCATGGGTCCAAGCCGAACACGCGCACGGCTCCGCTGTCGACGGGACGCAGGCCAGCCAGGCTCTCGAGGAGGGTCGTCTTCCCCGCGCCGTTGGGACCCACCACTCCGACGACCTGCCCCGGCGCCACGGCCCAGCGGGGCACCTCCAAGCTGAACCGGCCGCGCCGCACCGCGAGCGCCTCGACAGAGAGAAGGTCAGTCTCGGCCACCGGATCCTCCCTTCTCGCGGGCGAGTAGCCCTCTCACAAACGTCCGCAGCGGCGCACCGCTCAGACCCAACTGCCTCGCGCGCGCCATGGCTCGGGTGAGTACCTGACGGGCTTCGGCGAGCGCGTGATCCCGCGAGGCGGCTTTGACGTCACTCGAAACGAACGTCCCCTGGCCCTGCCTGAGCACGATCAGCCCCGCGTGCTCGAGGTCCGAGTAGGCCCTCCGTACGGTAATGAGCGAGACCAGGAGCTGGGCCGCGAGCTCTCTAAACGACGGGAGACGGGTCCCGGGCGCGAGCTGGCCCGAACGGATGAGCTCGGCCATCTGGTCCACGACTTGACGGTAGAACGGCACCCCCGAGGCCTGACTGAGATGGATGGGTAGTTGGTCCATGCGCCTGTTGCCGGCGGTCCCGCCACACCCTAATGCTGTGTATATTCATAGGCTCACATCGCCACTCTGTCAAGCTTCCGAGTTCACCGCGCGCGCATCGTCCCGTGCTGACGAAGGTGACGCTGCCGACGGGCGAAGCGCCGGCCCTTCTAAGGCACCTCGCCTTCGAAGGTGTGACTGCTGCGACCCTCTTTCCCGGATTCGGAGGAGTAGCCCGCGCGCTCCGGGAGCGCGAGTTCTGGAACCAGTGGCCGCAGATGCCAGCCGCTACGCCGCCTCCGGCGGGTCCGGCGGTATGACCCACGAGGCGAGCGGATCGACTGACCCAACTGCCCCTCAAACACCGACGAGTCTGGCAATCACTTCGTCTGCTGGTCGTTCCTGACTCGTGGACCGAGGTACCGGAGTACCTCGTGAGCGTCGAATGCAGCCACGAACGCGTCGTTCGGCTTCTTGCCCTTGAAGACCCGCATCATCGCTGTTGCGCCGTACTTCGTCCAGGTGTAGCTCGTGCCGGGCGTATAGGTCCCAGTCGACCCACCGGTCGCCGACGTTTGGCCCGTATAATGGCCCGGTGCCGTGTACGATCCCGCGCGCGCGTCGCTGCCCCCACTGAGGAGTACAAACCAATCGTAACCACTCTGCACCGTCAGCTCGGCACAGCGGTAGTGCAGGTATAGCTCGACGGTTTCCCGAGATGTGTAGCCATTTCCTCTGAACTCTACGCGGTAGACATCGGCGTTGAGCTGCGCGTCCTTGTAGCCCCCGCTGTACCCCATGGGGCCATATGCTGTTGCACACCCGGAGGCGCCCACGAATGCAACAGCGCAGATCCAGCTAAGTCCACGCTTCATGCGATCTCCTCCGCGAATCGGAGTGTGGGCTTGGCGGACGCCCGGTGTCAAACTTCGTGGACCGTGTCGACCTCGTAGTTGATCCATCGGGTGCTCCCGTCTCTTGAGTGCCGCGGCCCGCAGCGCGCGTGATACTCCGCGCACTGCAAGGCTCGTTACCGTCGCTGCCCGGACGTCGGTCTTCTGCACCACTCCGACCAGGGCTCCACGTACGCGAGCGACGACTACCAGAAGATCCTCACTGCCAACGGGATCACCTGCAGCATGAGCCGCAGGGGCGACTGCTACGACAACGCCGTGATGGAGAGCTTCTTCTCCACGCTCAAGAGCGAGCTCGGTGAGCGCTTCGAAAGCTGCGGCACGGCCAAGATGGAGTTGTTCGACGACATCGAGGTGTTCTATGACCAGCGGCGTCGCCACTCGACCCTCGGCCAGATCAGCCCGGCTGAGTTCGAACGGCGAGCCAGGGCAGCTGCCGGAACGTCGTGCCCCACCGCGAGACGAGGATTGTGTGGCTTAGACTCGCCGCATGGGACTCCTTACCTTCAGCCTCAACCTCACCCTGGACGGCTGCGTCGACCACCGGGAGGGGATCGCCGACGACGAGACGCACGCCTTCTTTACCCGCCTCATGGACGAGGGCGGGGCGATGCTGTGGGGTCGCGTCACCTACGAGATGATGGAACGCTACTGGCCGGCCGTCGCCCGCGGCGACGAGGAGGCGCCGCCGGCCATGCGCGAGTGGGCGGTCAAGCTGGAGGCCAAGCCGAAGTACGTGGTGTCGTCGACGCGCAAGGACTTCCCGTGGACCAACAGCCACCACATCGCCGGCGACCTGCGCGAGGGCGTGCAGAAGCTCAAGGACGCGACCCCGGCCGGCGTGCTCCTCGGTAGCGGCAAGCTCGCGACCGAGCTGGACCGGCTGGATCTGATCGACGAGTACGTGTTCCTCGTCCACCCCAGGATCGCCGGCCACGGCCCGACCCTGTACCAGAGCGGGCTGCCCAGCACGCGACGGCTCGAGCTGCTCTCGGCGGAGCCGCTCCGCAGCGGCGCGGTCGCCCTGCACTACCGGCGCGCGCGCTGACTCAGAGCAGCCCCATCGCTGGGTCGCGGGCCAGCATGGAGCGCAGCGAAAGCGGCCCGGATCCGTCGCGGGACGCAGCGGCCCCCATTCCCCAGCCTTCCTCTCGCTGTCGATCGGGCCAGGCCGAGCCGGAGTAGGTCGGGCCGATTCTCCGCACAGGTGCGCGCGGGCGGGCCGCTGTTCAGAACCGGTAGCTGAGCCCGACCACCGCGTAGTGGAACAAGGCGAAGGTGTAGACCTTGTCGTTGTCGGCGCCGCCCTTCACGACCCGGTAGCCGATTGACGGCGTCAGGCGGCCCGTGAGCGCCCATTCGGCCTTGAGCGCCACGTCCTCGGCGCGGCCTTGGGGCGCGCCCAGGGCATCGAATTCCAGGTCGAAGGCCAGGCGTGGGTGCGCCTGGTAGCGCGTGCCGCCGTAGACCAGGGGGACGAAGCCGACGTTGTCGTAGGAGCCCGAGAGCCCGCCGCCGCTGAGCGCCGTCTCTGCGGAGCGGATTTTGGCCGTCAGCCCCAGCCGGAACGACCAGCGCGCCCCCTGCCGGAAGCGGTAGTAGGCGGACAGGCGGTAGGAATCGAACCGATAGCTCCCCGACAGCCGTTGACCTGCGGGAAACTGCGTTCCCTCGAAGGTGACCGGCCCGGTGGGTACGGACTGCCCCTCGAACTTCAGCGGCGCGGCCAGAGCGCGAAACGACCACCGGCCCGTCGGGCTCCAGGTCAGCGTGAGCCTCGGCGCCAGCTTGGGCCCTGGCTGAGCATCCGCCAGGTCGACGCGCGTGCCTGCCTACGTGCTGATCCAGGAGCTGCCCCTCCGCGTCCCTCCGTTCACGGCACGCGGCAGCCCATCAGACCTCCGCGGATGCGATCGCGCCCAGAGCCGGAACCGCCAAGCGCAGTCAAGAACGCCAGACCGTCCAGTCTGCTCCGCCGCCTGGCCCGGAATGCCGGCCTTGGAGTCAATTTTCCACTTCCTCGGCGCTCGGGCCCTCACTCCCGGCCGGAACCCAGTTGGGCCGGAACGAGCCACGGAACGTCTAGACTCTCGCTGGTGTCGAAGCTGGTGGGAGACGAGCGATGTCAAGAGCGCTGGCCTGGAAGGCGTGCGTCTGCCTTGCGCTGCCCATGGTGGGCCCCGCGTGTCATCACCGAGCGCCTGTCCTCGGGACACCCGATCGCCGGGGTGAGGCGAGCTATCGGGCGCTTGCGAGCATCGAGACCCCGGCCACGACTCAAGACTCCGCCGAGGAGAGCATCTCTCTTGTCCATCCATTCGAGGCGAACGCGCCACCGGAGTACCCCGCGAGTGCGCTGCAAGCGGGCTGCAACGGCGGCCTCATTCCAATGAGGCTGCACATCGGCATCAATGGAAAGGTCACCGATGTACAGGACATCCCCGAGCGCCCGGTCCCGACGGACTTCTGTCACGAGGCCTTTCGGAAGGCGGTGCGTGAGGCACTCACGGGTTGGCGGTATGTCCCCGCCTATCGAGTCCGTCGAGTCGCCTCCGATCCGCCTTCTCGCCCGGTCACAACGTTCGGCAGAGAGGGCGACGTGACAGCCGTAAGGGACGCCAACCCAGCCTCGCACACTGAGCGAATGCCACTCGGCGTCGATCTCGACTACGAGTTCGAATTCCAGGTCGTGAACGGCATAGGCGCCGTACGAGCCAAATGAGGCTCTTATGCCTGTCGTTTTCGGGGCATGAACGGTCGTTCTGGGGCATGGAGCGCAGCGAACGCGGCCCGTCGCTGTGCCGATACTGCGGTGCTCAGCGCATCACGAGGTTGGCGTCGCTGACGCTGGTCTGCGCGTCGAAGGCCATTTCCTCGAAGCGGGGCGGCCGCAGCTTCGGGCGCGCGAGCCGGTACGTCGCCCAGGGCTCCTTCGGGCCAAAGATGCCGATGTCGATCTTGCCGTTTCCGTTCAGGTCCTGAAAGGCCTTCAGCGCATACCGTCCCGGCGCGAGCCCGGCGAACTCGAAGCGCACCATGCGACGCGCGACGTCCTCGGGCTCGAGCGTGATGACCTGCGAGCGCGCCACGGTCTCTTTCCCGCTCGCGTCCAGCGCCAGCAACTGGAGAAAGACGGGCGCCCGCTTCTCGAAGCGTACCTCGCCGCCGATCGTCACGGACGGCGCATCGGCCGCGCGATCCGAAGCGAAAGCTCCAGCAGCGCCGAGCAGCACCACCATCGTTCGCAGGGTCCGGAAGAGGCCGCTCGGCATCGCAATCCTCACTCCCGCTAGCTGGCGGGCGTCGCCACGCGCTTCAGCCAACGAGCGCCCTGGGCCTCAGCCAGCGGCCCGTCCAGAAGCGCCGCCAGCCGGCCGATGAACGGGCGAATGTCCTCCATCAGCACGGCGCCCGGCCGGCATCGCAGCACCATTCCGTCCAGGTACATCAGGCTCTTGATGATCGCGAACATGCCGCGCTCGAACTCCATGCCACTGTGGACGCCGAGCTTGATCGTATCCATCATCTTCTTGGTGAGGCTGACCTCGGACACCGACCTGCCGGCGAAGTCACGGTACAAGGCGAAGAAGCGCTCGCGGAATCGCCCATAGGCGGCGCCGTCGATCGGACGGAGAGCCATCTCGTTGAGATGTCGCGCGCAGCCGTCGAACTCGTTGGCCGAGAGAGCCACGAAGAAGCGGAAGAGACCGTTCTTGACTCGCGTGCCGATCGAGCTGATGGCCGAGGTGTCGACCAGGCAGATCCGCCCGTCGGGCTCGAGCACCACGTTGCCCGGGTGGATGTCGCCGTGGAAGACACCCGCGCCGAAGACGTAGAAGCCGTGCAGGTCGAAGAGCTGCAGCATGCGCTCGTAGGGCAGGGCGCCGCGTTCGAGCAGCTCGTCGAAGGTCGATCCCGAGACGAACTCGGAGACGAGCACGTTCTCGCCGGAAAGGTCCTGGTGGAGCCGGTGGAAGCGCAACTGCCCGAGGTCGTAGCGTCCGGCGTTCTGGTCCCGGATCCCGCGCAGGATCCCCTGTCCCTCGATCTCGTTGCGCAGGTCCAGCTCGTTCATCGTGTAGTCCTCGATGTGATCGAGGATGCCCATCGGGTCGAAGACCTTGCGCAGCTTCGGGTAGACGAAGATCGCCGCTCTCAGCAGGCGACGCAGGGATGCGATGTCCGCGAGGAACGCCTTCTTGAAGTCCCGCTTGATCACCTTCACGACCACGGGACTGCCGTCGGCCAAACGCGCTCGGTGGACCTGTCCCACGGAGGCGGAGGCGAGCGGAGTCCGATCGAGGTCGCGCACGCGTTCGTGCCAGCCCGGGGCCACCGAGCGCGCGAGGAGCGCGTCGATGCTCTCCGCGGGCAGCGCCAGGTTGTGCCGGTAGAGCTGCGCCAGGTGGCGACAGACCCGCTCGTCGAGGAAGTCGATGCGCAGGGCGAAGTGCTGGGCGATCTTGACCGCCAGCAGTCCCTTGCGCTGGATGCGCTCGATGTCCGGCAGGCCACTGCCGTAGATCGTCCGCATCAGGTCGAGGAAGCTCAGCAGGTTCAAGTTCCCACCGGAATCCCGTCGCGCTTCATGATCAGCTCGGCCGAGATGCGTCCCGACTCGTAGATCGTGGGCAGGCCGGAGCCCGGATGCGTCCCACCCCCGACCAGGTAGCAGTTGCGGAACTCCTCGAACTCGTTGTGCGGCCGGAAGTACAGCATCTGCGAGATGTTGTGGGCCAGGTTGAAGGTGGCGCCGTTGTACACGTCCAGCTTCTGCTCCCAGTCGGCGGGCGTGATCATCCGCTCGACCTCGATGTTGTCTCGGACGCCCGCGTAGCCGCCGCGCTTCTCCATGAGGTCGAGGACGCGCTCGCGGAAGGGCGCCGCTTCGCGCTGCCAGTCGATGCCGCTCCGGTTGTTGGCGATGGGCACGAGCACGTACAGCGTGCACTTGCCTGCGGGCGCCAGTGACGGATCCGTGACCGAGGCGTTCTGCACGTAGAAGGAGAAGTCGTCACCGAGCGCCCTGCCGCTCACGATCGCCTCGACGTTGCTTCGATAGTCGTCGGCGAAGACGATCGAATGGTGCGGAATCTCGTCGTAGCGTCGCTTCATGCCGAGGTAGAGCATGAAGGTGGAGCAGGAGTAGCGGCGGCTGGCGAGATAGGCGTCGCTCCACTTGCGGCGGTCCTCGGCGCGCACCAGCTTCGTCATGGCGTGGGCGAAATCGGCGTTGACGACCACGTAGTCGGCGCGCTCGATGGTGCCGTCCTCGAGCTCCACTCCGACGGCGGTCCGATTCTCCACCAGCACGCGCCGAACGGGAGTGCTGGTGCGGATCTGCGCCCCGCTCTCTCGAGCGGCCTTGGCCATGCCCTGGCTGAGCTGGTTGAGGCCCCCCATGACGTGGAAGATGCCGTCGCCGTGCTCGATGAACGAGATGATCGAGAAGGTGCCCGGCGCGTCCCAGGGGGACATGCCGATGTACTTGGCCTGGAACGTGAAGGCAAGACGCGTGTCAGCGTCGTCGAAGTAGCGGGCCAGCACGTCGTAGATGCTGACGTGGGCGTCCAGGTACGGGATCGAGGAGATGAGCTGCCAGGAGAAGAAGTCGCGGATGCGGCCGTACGGCATCTGCAGGCACGGGATGAGCTGGTCGTACTTGCGTCGCTCCTTCTCGAGGTACCTGAGGTAGCCGGCGAAGGACCCGGGCGAGAACGCCTCGAGGGTCGCCCGCATCTTCTCCTTGTCGCGCGACGGGTACAGCGCCCTCCCACCCTCGAAGAGCAGCCGATACATGGGGTCCAGCTCCCGCAGCTCGACGTAGGACTCCAGACGTTTCCCGGCCTGCCGGAAGACGCCCTCCAGCACGTCCTTCATCAGGAAGAACGTGGGACCCACGTCGAAGGTGAAGCCCCCGGTGCGTATCGCGGCGTTGCGACCGCCGACGTCGGCCCGCTTCTCCAGTACGCTGACGTCGTAGCCCTTGCTGGCCAGCAGGAGCGAAGCCGCCAGTCCGCCCGGCCCGGCACCGACGACGATCACGCGCTTCTGCTTCACGGCGCCCTCCCCCTCCGGTGTCGGTCGCCTCAGATGATAGCGTGACATCCCGAGCGCTCGCGGGCACCCGCCGCGAGCAGGCTGGGGTTCAGAACCGGTAGCTCAGCCCGACCACTGCGTAGTGAAACAGGGCGAAAGTGTAGACCTTGTCGTTGTCGGCGCCGCCCTCCACGACCCGGTAGCCGACTGACGCCGCCAGGCGGCCCGTGACCGTCCATTCGGCCTTGAGCGCCACGTCCTCGGCGCGGCCCTGGGGCGCGCCCAGGGCATCGAATTCCAGGTCGAAGGCCAGGCGTGGGTGCGCCTGGTAGCGCGTGCCGCCGTAGACCAGGGGGACGAAGCCGACGTTGTCGTAGGAGCCCGAGAGCCCGCCGCCGCTGAGCGCCGTCTCTGCGGAGCGGATCTTGGCCGTCAGCCCCAGCCGGAACGACCAGCGCGCCCCCTGCCGGAAGCGGTAGTAGGCGGACAGGCGGTAGGAATCGAACCGATAGCTCCCCGACAGCCGTTGACCTGCGGGAAACTGCGTTCCCTCGAAGGTGACCGGCCCGGCGGGTACGAACTGCCCCTCGAACTTCAGCGGCGCGGCCAGAGCTCGAAACGACCACCGGCTCGTCGGGCTCCAGGTCAGCGTGACCCTCGGCGCCAGCTTGGGCCCTGGCTGAGCATCCGCCAGGTCGACGCGCGTGCCCGTCCCTCCCGGCACGGCGAACTCCGCGCGCCCTGCCCAGGCCGGTCCGCCTTCCAGATCGACACGCCAGCGCTCCTGCGCCTCGAGCGAGGTCGCGAGCCCGGCCAGCACGAGCCCGCACAGGAGCCCTGGCACCGCCCTGGAGCAGCGCGGGGCCCCGGCGGGTGCCTGAGTCCGGACCGCCTTGACGTCGGATCTAAGTGTCATTGCCTCCTGATTACATACTATTCTGAGGCACACCACTACGTGTGCATGCGCTGCGGCCTGTCTCGGGACTTCGAGGGCGTCGGGCTCGAAGGCGTGCGCATCCCCGCGGCGGCGAAGGGATTCGGAAGCGTCCTCACGACGCACCTCGAGGTGAGAGGCGTCTGCGCAGCCTGCGCGAAGCGGAAGGGCGACAGCCGCAGCCGGCCCCGAGGCCGGGCAGGCTCGGGGAGAACCTAGGCGACTACGACTTCGTCAGGTTCAACGCAACGGTCGCCTGATTGGTCGGCGAGCCGACCTGGAGCGTGAAATCGCCGGAGCTGGCGTTCGCCGACGTGAGCGTCTGGTGGACCGTGGCGATCGTCGAGCCGGCGCTGCCGCTCACGGACCACGTGTCCCCCTGCTTCGAGCCCGTTACCGCCAGCGGCGAGCCATTGGCCAGGCTCAGCTTGCCGGTGAGCGACTGCACGCCCGTCAGGCTCGTGTCCGAGACCGGCTGGTTGATCGACAACGTCACGTTGGTGGGGTTGCCGAACATCGTCGCCTGTCCGCTCCAGGTGCCCGAGATGTTCCCGGAGAGGCTCTTCGGCTCGGGCGGGGGCGGCGGGGTGCTGGGCGTGCTCGGCGAGTCGCTGCCACAACCGATGGCAAGCAGGCTGCACGCCAGCACGGCGGCCACAAGAGCAGTGATTCCCTTCATGACATCCTCCTGAACCTTCTCCCTGTTCATCCAAAGTCCCAACGCCCCGGCCAGGCGGGCCCGCACCCGGTTCGAGACGCCGCCCGGCGGCCGGCACGAGATTCCTGAGCCGGCGCTGCGCGCAGGCTTCGCGGCCCGAACGGTCGGCCGAATGATAGGAAGGCTTCGTCAGGAGATCGTCAGGACGTCGGCACCCTCGACGTGGACCTGGGCCTTCAGCTCGGATCCTCGCGGAAGAAGGCTACAGGGAGGTCACGGCGCGTCTCCTACGAGGGAGGCCTCGCCGAGATCGCGGAGTCGGTACGACGGCTCCGCGGCGAGACGGCCGTCACGGAGGCGCTGGCCGTGCTCGACCGCGAGTTCCGGCGGGTCGATGCCACGGGACCGACCCGGACCGGCGTGTTCCTCGGGATCGTGACGGACGAGTTCAGGGCGCAGGTCGTCGGCCTCGTCGACGCCCTGCTGCGGATGGTCGAACCCACGTCGTGACGGCGCAGCGACGCGGCGGCACCAAGCGACGAATCGAGCGTGTCACGGAGGCCTCCTCCACATCGCTCCGTCCTGGCTCGGCGGGCGTGCTTCGAGGCAAACTACAGCGTGACCAATACCCGAGGCGACTCGAGGTTGGACCGAGACCTCGCTGTGCTGATCGAAGAGATCACCGTCGACGCGAACGGTGAGGACGAGCAGCTCTGGGCGTTTCGGCAGGCCTTCGAGGACGAGATCGCGGTCCCGTGCGACGGATTCGTGATCGACGAGCCGGTCGAGATCCTCGGATTCGACTACGACGGGAACACGCGGCGCGGCCTGACGGCACGCTGTCGGCGGAGCGACGGCTCCCAGCATGTCGTTGCGGCGGCCGACGTCGAGCTGGCGCCGGGTTCCGATGGCGCGCGGTACATCGCCGCCTACCGGAAGTGGCTAGGGATCGAGCCGCTCCCCGTCGATGGTGAGCGCCCGCCTCGCACGCGTCGTCACCACAAGGCAACCCCGAACGATCTCGACCTGAGTGGGCCGATCGAGCTGGTCGCCCTGTCGGTCAAGGAGAGGGCGGCGCGTTGCCGGGTGCTCGGAACGAGCCGCGTCATCACGCTGCGGGCGAGCCGGCTGTGGACGCTGGTTCCGGGGGAGATCGTCCTCGTTCGGCCGCGCAAGCGGTGGAACTACGCGGGGCATCCGTACGTGTCCGGCGAGATCGTGTCGTCGCGGCTCGATGTCGACGCGCTCGAGCTCACGCCGCTCCGCCTCGTGGACGAAGGAACCTGGGATCCGGCTGAAGAGTACTGGGGCGAGGAGGGCGAGCCGATCGAAGAATGGGCACGGCCGATCATCGCCCGGGGGCCCCGCCCCATGTTCGAGATGGAGCAAGTGCTGCCGGGAGCGGATCCCGATGACCCGGACACCGACCCGATCATCGAGTCGAATGAGCTGAAGGACTCGGGTGATGGGGCAGCGACGCTGGCGATCTTGATGAAGCTCTGCGACGCGGACCTCCGCTGTCTCGACGCCCATGCCCACCTCGGCAACTTCGAGTTCGATCGTGCTCCGAAGAAGGCCATCCGCCACTACGAGGCGGGCATGCGAATCGGTGAGCTCTCCCTGCCGCCTGGCTTCGACGGCGTCCTGTCCTGGGGCTTGATCGACAACCGGCCGTTCCTGCGCTGCATGAGCGGGTTCGGTCTCTGCCTGTGGCGGCTCGACCGGTTCCGGGAAGCCGAACGCGTCTTCGAGCGGATGCTGTGGCTCAACCCGTCGGACAACCAGGGCGTGCGGTTCCTGATCGGTGAGGTGCGCGCCGGCCGACCCTGGAGGCGCGATCGGGATCGGCGCCGCTGACCGCGAGATCTCTGAACCGGTGATGCCGCGCAAGCGAAGCAGGCTACGTCGCCTGCCGCAGGAAGATGACGAGGTCCGTACCGGGCGGCTTGAGCCCGAGCTGCCTCAACTGCGTCGCCACCTGCCCCCGGTGGTAGGTCGAATGGTTCACAACGTGCCGCATCAGGCTGCCGAGCGGATCGGAAGACGCCTGGCCGCGGAGCGTCCGATAGGAGACGACTCGGTCCAGGTTCCCATCGGATAGGCCACCGAGAAACGTCTCCCGTTCGGACTCCACTGCCGACAACCTGGCCTTGAGCTCGGCGAGCACTGGCCGGGTGACCCAATCGGGATAGCCTCCCGGACTCTCGCCGACCCACCGGCGCAGCCACACCCACTCCGCTCCGACGATGTGCGCCAACGTCCCAGCGACTGAAGGGAAGCTGCTTGCGACCGCGTCGCGGAGCTGATCCTCCGACAGCTCCGATGCCGCCCCGAACACGAGCCCGTTGGCCCAGGCCGTGTACGCGAAGAGCTCCCGCGCCTCACTCGTTCTCATGCCCGGTCACCTCCCCGCGTCTGCCCGACACCGGCGCTCCTCCTACGTTACCGCCGGCCAGGTCGGTCAGGTCGACGGGATGCCCACCCGAAGTGCCGCGAACCCGACGCGTGATGGGCAGCGTCAGCCAGCCGAACAAGCGCACCGCCAGATAGTACAGGCGGCGCGGCGCGAACTCGCTTTCCGTCAGGAGCTTCAGGAAGCACTCGTCAGCCTGAGCGCGTGTCAGCGGCAGGCCGTCCGGCAGGAACTGGTAGAGGGCGTCATGGACGAGCGAGGCGAAGTAGGCCTTCGGATGCCCGGTGCGCGAAGAGACCACGCCGTCCGGCGTCCCAACGAGGACGTCGAAGAAGCAGAACTTCGGCGTGCAACCGTCCCATGAGTACCCTCGCGTAACCGTGATGACACCCTCAGCCGAGATGACGAGCCGCGTCCGACCCTTCTTGTCCTGGAATGCCCACTCCCGGTCGAACGAGAACGGAGACTGCCACGAGTGGCTCCGAGCCAGTCGATACACCCAGCGCACTGCGTTCCTGCACGCCACCCTGTCACCTCAGGCCGGTCCAACGCCGCGCTCGAGCTGCGAGGCGGTCCAGCGACGATCCTAGCTCGGACCAGCCTGGCCACGCATGCTTGCCGGGACACCCGATGCGGCCCACGGCTTGTGATGTACCCTGGGCCTCATGACTCCTTCGCGCTGTCTGGCGGTCTGCTGCTTGCTTGCCGGGAGTGCCCCGATCGTCGCCCAGGAGAGCTGGCTCCCTCCTCGAGTCGAGGCGGGCGCTGTCGAACAACTGGTGACCCAGCTGGAAGCCATAGGACCCAGGCCGGTAAAGGACCGTGCCGCACTGAAGGCAGGAATGCAGCGGATCGTGCGACACGTGCGCGCCAGGCTGGACACCTGGGGAGAACGGGGCGTTCTCGATCGCGCCCCCGCGTTTCCGAAGATCGAGCTGCCGGCCGCAGGAAACCGTCACCTGAATGCCATGGGCCGCTACCAGGCCTGCAACTGGGTCCTCGTGAACCAGCAGGGCGAAAGCTACGATCGGCAGACCCGCCGCAATGGAGCCGTGGCGAGCATGGCGGTCACCCTGGCTGTGGTCTATCTCCGGCAGCCGTTTCTGAAGCAAGGGGCCAGGAGCGAGCAGATTGAAGCGTTCCTCACCGGAGCGGCCATGGACCGCACCTTCAAACAGGTGATGGCGAGCAAGGAGCTGACCTCCTACGTCGAGCAGCAGTGTCAGCCGCTGATCACGGAGATGTTCGCTCCCCGATAGTGATCCGGCCGCGTCACGGGGCCTGACCGGGCCTTGCCCGCCCGCCGGCACGGTGGCTAGACTGTCAGGTCGCCGGGCGGGTGCTGGGGGCGCCTTGGCCTGCGTGCGAAAGACGGGTGGGATGGATCTCTCAGGCATGCCGAAGGCTGCGTCGCTGCTCGCCGTCGTCGTGGCGCTGTTCGCTTCATCGACGTGCGGTCGATCTTCACCGACGACGACGCCCCTCGCCACGCCCCTCGCCACGCTGCCTCAACCCACGCCTGCCTCATCACCCGTCGACCCTGGCACCGCGAGCTGCCCACTGGGGAAGGGCGAAGTGGACACTCGCTGTGGCGCCACGGGGGTGCGACTGCTGGCTCCGGTCCAGGCGGCCATCGATGCCCTCGTGGCACACCGGCCCGAGCTGTTCAACAAGCAGGAGGAGGCCGGCGCGAACACCCGGCAGTACCGGGTCCTCGACCCGGACGCCTATCTCGACGGCATCGTGAGCGAGCTGCAGGCCGCGGGCCTGTGCGCCGAGCGCACGCTG
This sequence comes from uncultured Acidobacteriota bacterium, assembly GCA_963732935.1. Lineage (GTDB taxonomy): Bacteria > Acidobacteriota > Vicinamibacteria > Fen-336 > Fen-336 > DATBSL01. Next base: position 27,450 of record CAVTBK010000003.1, read on the forward strand.
GACCTCGAACGGGTGCTGCTCAAGAGCACGAACCGCTTCTCGGAGGAGTGGGACGTGATCACCTCGCGCCGCTACATCCGCCGCGGCACGAGCGGCTATCGCAGCACGTGCAGCCCGGCGGCTTTTCCCCTCGACCCGGCCGACTACATCGCCAGGGTGAGCACCTTCCTCTGGGCCTACGAGTGCTTCGTCCCGGGGGTCGCCCCGCCGCCGCCGGAGCAGAGCAAGATCCCCGTCGGCTGCGACGGCCGCGTGACCGCGTCGCCGCTGCTGAAGAACGGCAGGCGCGTGCCCGCGCGCATCCACGGCCCGAACGTGCTCTGGGAGCTGCGGCAGGGGCTGGACGTCGTGCGGCTCGAGACCGATCCGCGCTTCCCGGACGAACCCTTCGACAAGGTCCTGATCACGAGTGGGAAGATCGGCTCCTTCTACGTCTGTGCCACGGTGTTGGGCAAGACCGGCTGTCTGAGCGGGCAGACGATCCCGTAGCCGTCGCCCGGACGCGCGCCGATGAACGCTCCCGGGGAGGACGCGGCACCTCGAGCTGCCGGCGTGGCATGAAGCGGCAGGTCGTGGTCTCCCTGCTGACCTCGAAGCAGGACTTCCAGCTGGCGCAGGCGGAGGCGGCGCGCGAAGCCGCCGGAAGCGCGGGGCTCGGGGTGGAGGTGCTCTTCGCCGAGAACAACGGGGTGACGCAGATCCATCAGCTCTTCCAGCTCATCACCAGGCCCGAGGCGGAGCGTCCTCTGGCGATGGTGGTCGAGACGGTGGCGGGCGAGGGGCTCGAGCGCGTGGCGCGGAACGCGGTCAAGGCGGGGATCGGTTGGGTGCTGATGAATCGGGACGCCGCCTACGTCGACGCCCTCCGCGCGGAGCGGAGCGATCTGGCGATCTCGAACGTCTCGGTGGACAACGAGGACGCCGGCCGGATCCAGGGACGCCAGTTGCGGATCCTGCTGCCGAAGGGCGGTCGGGTGCTCTATCTCCAGGGGCCCGGAGACACGGCCGCCTTCGGTCGCTTGCTGGACGGGGAAGGACAGGAGTTCCTACGGGGTCGCCGCGCGCCGGCGGCGACCTCAGTCGGCCGGCGGCTCCGCCTCCGCCTCGACGCGGACGCCGTCCTCGACCGAGTTACCGGGATGCAGGATCACCGCGTCGCCTTCGGTGAGCCCCGATAGGACCTGGGTGCTGAGGCCGGCCTGCTGGCCGACGACCACCGTGCGCCGCCGCGCGCGGCCGGCGGTGACGGTGAAGGCCGCCCAGCCGTCGCCCGCGCGGAAGAGGGCACTCGCCGGCACCTGCAGGACGGACGGCTCCTGCCAGAGGATGAAGCGCGCCAGCACGCGGTAGCCCGATCCCAGGCGGGCCCACTGCGTCGGGCGGACTGCTGATCGTGGCCACCACCTTGACGCGCTGCTCCTCGACGCCCAGGGACGACACCTTGGTGAAGCCCTGGGGATCGATCCGCTCGACGACGGCGTCGAGCGGCCGCTCGCCGCCCCACTGCTCGACCTTGGCGCGCGTGCCCGGGCGCATCCGAACCGCGTCCTCCGAGAGGACGTCGACGTGCACCTCCAGGTTCCTCGCGTCGCCGATCACCAGCAGCGCGTCGCCCGGGTTCACCTGGCCTTCGCTCCGCCGCTCGACGGACAGCACGCGCCCCGCGGCCGGCGCCGTCAGGACGCGCTGGACGCCGAGCGAAAGCGTGGCGTCCGTGCGGCGCAGCGCCGCCTCGGCCGCGGCCAGCTCCGCCGCCGCACGCTGGGCCTCGCTCGTCGCCTGTTCGAGCGCCTGGCGCGTGGCGGCGCCGTCCGCCGCCAGCCGGGCGACGCGCTCGCGCTGCTCCGCGGCGTTTCCGGCCGTGGCCTGGGCGGCCTTCACGCGCTCGGCCGCCTCGGTGTGCGCGCGCGGGTCCAGGATCGGAGAGCGCGGCGGCTCCAGCCGGACGAGCGGCTGGCCCTTGCGCACCGCCTCGCCCTCCTCCAGGGTGATCCGGCGCAGGTAGGCGGCGACGGGCGCCGTGATCTCGTAGCGGTCGGCGACCTCCGTCCGGCCCTCCTCTTCCACCGTCACCGCCAGTGGACCGCGGCGGACTGCGCTCGTCCGCACGGGCACCGGCTTGGGCAGGAAGGCGAGCACCAGCAGCCCCGCGACCACCGCGAGGACGGCGCCGATGACGATCCGTTTGCGCGTGATTCGAGTCATTACTCCCTCGTCTTGAGAACGCCGACCAGGTCCAGGCGGTCGAGGCGGAAGCGGACGATGAGCGCCGAGAGCACCGCAGAGCCGAGCACGATCGCGGCTGCCAGCCCGAGCGTTCGCCGGCCGATGATGAAGGGGAACTGGTAGAGGTCCGTCTGCATGGTGTCCAGGAAGCCCCGCGCGCCGAGCGTGCCCAGGGCCAGGCCCACCGGGACGGCGGTCAAGGTGAGAAGAGCCAGCTCGCCGAGCAGGATGTAGGCGATCTCGCCCCGCGTCAGCCCCAGCACCCGCAGGCTGGCCAGCTCCCGGTCGCGCTCGGAGAGCGCGATCCGCGCGCTGTTGTAGATGACCCCGAAGGCGATGACGCCCGCGAACAGCGAGAGGATGAAGGTCATGGTGAGCACGCTGCGGTCGTACGACTCTTGGAAGGCGGCGATCGCGCGTGCCTGGGACACGATGGCGCCCACGCGCGGGCGCCGCTGGAGCGCGTGCGTGAGCAGCTGATCCTGCCGCGGGTCCGTCATCAGGTAGACGCCCGAGACGGCCTCCCCGTTTCCCGCCAGCCGGTTGAGCGCGCCCATGTCCATGTAGGCGGCCACCCCGATGAACTGACGCGCGAGCCCCGCGACCTTCTCGGTCTTCGTCCGGCGACTGCCCTCGCGGATGTCCACCGTGACCTCGTCCCCTTCCCGCACGCCCAGGATCTCGGCGAGGTGCTCGGTGAGGATGATGCCGTCCTTCGGCACCGGGACGGGCTGGAGGTCCTGGCCGATCAGCCGGTGCAGGTACGGCCGTGGCGGCACGCCTTCGATCGCCGTGTCGTAGCGCCGGTGCTCGTGGCGCAGCCGCACCGGCACCGAGCGGAACGGCTCCGCGTAGCGCACGCCCGGCAGCGCGGCGATCTCGTGGACGGCCGTGGTCGAGGTCGGCTCCACGAAGCTCACGGTGAGGTCCTCGCGCTGCGCGATGCCGTACTGCACGCGTAGCACGTACGCGAAGGAGTCGACGAAGAAGATGCCCATGATGAGGATTGCGCAGGAGCTGGCCATGCCGACCACCGTGAGCGAGGCACGCAGAGGGCGGCGCTCGACGTTGCGCGCGATCATCCGGGTGGGCTCGTCGAAGGCGCGCCCGAGCCCCAGCCGCTCGAAGAAGGTGGCGCGGTAGACGGGCGGCGACGGCGGGCGCATGGCCAGGGCGGGGGCGAGCCGGACCGCGCGCCGCACCGCCTGCAGCACGCCGAGGACGACCGCGCTCGTGGTGAGCAGCACCGCCTCCACCACCGTGTGGGCGCTGGTCCCGTACCGCAGCGACGGGAAGCGGTAGTACTCGAGGTACAGGTCGCCCATGAGCCGGCCGAGCCACAGGCCGAGCCCGCTGCCGCCCGCGGCGCCCAGCACGGCCACGAGCAGGACCAGCTTCAGGTAGTGGACACCCACGTCGCGGCTGCGGTAGCCGAACGCCTTCAGGATCCCGATCTGCTCGCGCTGCAGGCCGATCAGCCGGCTGACCACCACGTTCAGCAGGAACGCGGCCACGCACAGGAAGATGATGGGCAGCGTGGTGGACGAGGCGCGGAGCTGCCGGAACTCCTCGCTGATGAAGAAGTTCGAGGTCTGGTCGCGCCGCGGCAGCGCGCCCGGGCCGCCGTAGGGCGCGAGCAGCCTGTCGAGGCGGTGGATCACCTCGTAGACGTCGGCGCGCGGCGACACCGTGAAGGCGAGGTCGTTGAAGGCGCCCTGCATCTCGTAGGCGGCGGCCAGGGCGTCCCGGCCCATCCACAGCACGCCGTAGCGCTCGGGGTCCGGAAAGAGCGAGCCGGGCTGGATCTGCATCAGGTACTCGGGCGAGAGGGCGATCCCCACCACCCGGAGCTTCTTGCGATGGCCCTTGATGATGGCGCCCAGCTCCGCGCCCGGCTCCAGGTGGTGCGCCTGCGCGAAGGCCTCGTTCAGCACCACCTCGCTCTCGCGTCCGGGACGGACCAACCGGCCCGCGCGCACCACCAGCCGGTTCAGCTCCGGCTGCCCGCCTTCGGGGATCGACACCAGCTGTCCCGAGACGGGTTCGCCGAAGCCGGGCACCTCGAGCGTCGCCGGCGCCACGACGCGGGTCTCCAGGTCCTCGATGCCGGCGACGGCCTTCAGGCGCTGGCGCAGGCTCTCGGGGGCGCGGCGCACCGAGGCGAAGCCGTCCGCGAAGCGGTAGTCCCGGTAGTAGGCGTCGAGCGAGTCCTCGAGCGCGCGCTTGACGCTCTGCATCGAGACGTAGGTCGCCACCCCGGCGACGATGACGAGGCCGATCGCGAGCATCTGCCCGCGCATGGAAGCGAGGTCGCGCAGCACCTTCCGGTCGAGCGCCTTCATCTCACCAGCTCAGGTCTCTCGCCGCCTTGCGAGCGGGGTTTCTCTCGGTCGACGTGATGCGCCCGTCACGCAGGCGCACGATGCGATCGGCGATCTCGGCCTGGGCAGCGTTGTGGGTGATGACCGCGGTCGCGGTGCCCAGCTCGCGATTGACGTGCTCGAGGGCCTCCAGCACCACGACGCCCGTTTCCGAATCGAGCGCTCCCGTCGGCTCGTCGCAGAGCAGCACCGCGGGACGCTTCGCGATCGCCCGCGCGATCGCCACCCGCTGCTGCTCCCCGCCGGAGAGCTGGGCCGGAAAGTGGTCCAGCCGCGCGCCAAGGCCCACGAGCGCCAGGGCGTCCTCGGGACGCATCGGGTCGCGCGCGATCTCGGTGACGATGGCGACGTTCTCGCGCGCGGTCAGGCTGGGGATCAGGTTGTAGAACTGGAAGACGAAGCCGACGTGGTGGCGCCGGTACCCGGTGAGGACGGCATCGTTCGCGAGCGTCAGGTCCTGGTCGCGGTACAGCACCTGGCCGCTGGTGGCCGTGTCGAGACCGCCCAGGATATTGAGCAGCGTCGACTTCCCGCTGCCCGACGGGCCGAGCAGGACCAGCAGCTCGCCCTCGTAGAGGTCCATCTCGACCCCGCGCAGCGCGTGCACCCGGACCTCCCCCATCTCGTAGACCTTGGTGACGTCGTGCACGTGGAAGACCGCGTCCATCGCGCTCACCACACCTGCCCGAGGGCGCTCAGCACCGCCGCCTCGGCCGTCGCCTGGTCCGCCTCCGCCTGGGCGCGGCGTGCCTCCGCGCGACGCCAGGCCTCCTCGGCGGCGAGCACGTCCGACGACAGCGCGGCGCCCTCCTGGAACTGCCGGCGCGTCACGCGGAAGCTCTCCGCCGCTTCGGCCACGTTCTCCGCCGCGACCCCGATCGCCTCGTGCGCGCGGGCCACCTCGAGCTGCTTTCTCGCCACCTCGACCGCAACCTCGGCGCGCGCATCGGCGAGTCGGGCCTCGGCCGCGTCCAGCCGCGAGGCCAGCTCGCGCTCGCGCGCCCGGCGCCGCCCGCCGTCCCACACGTCCCAGCGCGCGGAGACACCCAGCTCCCAGTTCCAGTGGAAGCGGTCCTGCTCGACGAAGAAGTAGGCGTTGGGCTTGGCCTCGCTGAACCGGCCGACCAGGTCGACCTGCGGCCAGCGCGCCCCTTTCGCCGCCCGCACCCGCGCGCGCAGCGCGGCGGCGTCCTCTTCGAGCGCCGTCAGCTCCGGCCGCCCGGCGAGCGCGGCCGCGGTCAGGTCCCGGTCCGGCGGCGTTCCATCTGGCGCGTCTGGCCCAACCACCGGATGCACGATCGTGTCGAGCGGCAGGCCGAGCAGCCGGCACAGCTCGAGCCGGGCGACGCGCAGCGCATTGTCGGTCTCGAGGCGCTCGAGCCGGACCTCGGACCGGCGCGTCTGCGCGGAGAGGAGGTCGCGCTGGAGCACCGCCCCCTCGCGCAGGCGGCTGGTGACGTCGGAGAGGAACGCGTCCACGCGCTCGACCGCGCTCGCGAGAGCGTCGCGCGCGGCGCTGGCGCGGCGCAGCTCCCAGAAGGCGCGCCGGATCTCGAAGGCGAGGTCGGCGTCCTGCTGGCGCGCTCGGCGCTCCGCCGCCGTCGCGTCGTGCCGGGCGGCCCGAATCTCGTTCTTCACCCGGGATCCCGAGAAGACCGTCTGCTCGGCGGAGATCTCCGCGCGGAGCTGGTCGAGCGGCACCTGCTGGAGGGTGACCGTCTCCATGCCCGGCAGCGCGACGGTGACGTTCGGGATGTTGCTGCTCAGGCGGGTGTAGCCGGCCTGGCTGCGCACGGTGGGCAGCCGGTCCGCGAGGGCCTGCTTCGCCACCGCCGCGGCCGCCTCCGCCTCCGCAGCCGCGACGCGGTGCCGCGCGTTCTGGGCGAGCCCGAGCCGCACGCTCTCCTCGACCGTCAGCTCGCGCGCCGCCTTTGCCTGGACCGCCTCGCCACCGCCCCCTGGAGGCGAGTAAGTGGTCGCTTTGTCTGCGGCAGCCAGCGCCGCGAGCGCCATCGAAAGCAGGACGACCGTCGTCATCGGTTCCACCCCATGTGCTGCGCGTCGAGCATGTCGCGCACGAGATCGAAGCGCGCGTCCATCAGCGCGCGCTTTTCCTCCCCGCCCAGGTCCTTCCAGCGCTGCACCATCCAGCGGTCCCCCGCCTCGTCGGCCGCCACGTAGATGTCGACGAGCAGGTCGAGGGGGAGGTCGGTACGGATGACGCCGAGCTCGCGGCCCCGCTGCAGGAAGGCGGCGGCCAGCTCGCGACCTCGATCCATGATCCCGGCAGTCGCATCCCGGGCCTCCGGGTCCTCTCGTAGCCGGTAGAACACGCGCAGCACGCGCAGGTACCACGTGTCCACGTCCATGAGCTGCAGCGACGCGAGGACCGTCTCGCGCATGCGGTCCCAGAAGCTCGCGGCGGTGAGCGCCTCGAGCGCCGGGAACTGCAGGTCGGCCAGGACCCGCACCATCGCCGTCTCGGCGACCGTGGCGAGCAGATCGGCCTTGTTCTCGAAGTAGTAGTAGAAGGCCCCCTTGCTGCTGCCGGCCCTCTGGACGACGCGGTTCATCGATGCGGCGGCGTAGCCGTGCGCCGCGAACTCGTCGGCGGCCGCCGCGAGCAGGCCGTCCTGCCTCTCCGGGCTGAGGTTTCTGAAGCGCTTTCTGGCCAATCACTTACCCAGTCACGCCAATCGAAGACCGACCGGTTCGACCAGCCAGTCTAACAAAAAATAGGCACCCGCGGGCTCGACGTCAAGACCACCTCGGGGCCAGCATGGACGGGGGTCGGCTCACCTCTCGCCCAGCACGACGTCGAGCGCGTCGAGGATCAAGCTCGGATCCGTCCCGTACAGGCGCAGCTCGTGCGTGCCGGCCAGGAGCGGCAGGCGCACGCTCTGGCTCATGCGCGCTCGGAGAACGCGCTCGCTCCAGAGCGGTCCCCACTCGTCGTCCGCCGGGAACTCGATCCATGACGGCTGTCCGCCATCCAGGCTCATCGCGCAGCGCAGCAAGCGGCCGGGATACGCCGGTTGAGTCGGGAGCGCGTGCACCTCGAGGCGCGCCTGGTTATCGGACGGCACGAAGAAACGGAAGCGGAGCGCGGGCGCGGCCTGCGCGACCTGCGTCAGGTCCGTGAGCGAGGCCATGGTGCGGGGCTCGAGGAGCGCCACGGCGCCGTTCCAGCCGATCCCGTCCAGGCGACGCCAGCGAGCGGCGCCCGCAGGTGTCGCCACGATCCCGTCTTCCGCTTCGAGCGCGACACGACCGGCGTCAGCCGACGCGGCGCCGGCCGGCACGAGCGGCGTGACCAGCGGGACCGGCACGTCGACGACCTGGTCGCCCCACGCGATGCGGACCTTTCCGGCCGCGACGCCATCCGGCACGTGGTCCCAGTCCGCGTCGATCCACATCCGCTCCCATCGCTTCACCAACGCAGGCTCGTGGTCGAGGCGCAGCCAGCCGTCGGCCTCGACGCGCACGGCGACCGGCTCCGCTCCGGTGGCGAAGAGGTCGACGAAGCGGCGCTGCCCCGGCCCTCGCCCGATGGCCGGAACCCCCTGCCGATCGTCAACGTCCATCGGCGCGGCGTGGCCCTCGGGCATCACCGCCAGCTGCGATCGCGCCGGCGCGTCGACCCTCTGCACGAACGGCCGGGCATAGACCCAGCCCGCCGGACGGTCCCAGGTCGTGTTCCAGTACGGGGCCGCAGGCATCATGCGCCGCCACTTGCCCCCGGCCACTTCCTCGTCGTAGCGGCGGGTGTCCTCCTGGATTCGACGATGCGCCTGCTCCGCGCGGTCGGCCCACTCGTTCGCCGCCGGCAGGCGCTCGAAGGCCAGGCTGCGGCTGCGCCAGGCGGAGAGGAGCTTCTCGTTCGCCTTTGCGGACGCGCGGACAGGGTACAGGACGAGCTCGAAGTACGCGTCACGCAGGTCGGAGGGCAGGCTCTGCTCCACGGTTTCCGCGCGGCGCACCAGGTCGGCGAAAGCGGCCAGTCGCCGGGCGACCTGGTCGCCGTCGTGGAACGGGTCGAACTCGTTCTCCCGGCTCAGGTGCTCCGGACGGAGACGGTGATTGAGACGATAGCTGCCGTCGAGGATGGCGCCGATCTCGGCAGCGCTGGCCTGGCCGAAGTTCTGCGCGGCGAACGCGGTGAGCCACGCGCGCTGGTCCGCGAGCTCGGGCCGCTCCGGATCCCAGGCCAGATCGAGGAAGTAGGACATCCCCTTCTCCATCGGCTTGAGATCGCCCACGTTCACGACCCACAGCCGGCGGCAGTCGTACGCGTAGGCCTTGGTCATCTCCTGCCAGATCTGCGCCGGCGGCGTGCTGTCGAGCCAGATGTAGGAGATGGGCGCTCCCAGATACGAGAGGTGGTAGTAGACGCCGCCGCCACCGGAGCGGTGCTGTTCCTCGGGCGAGGACAGACGCCGGATGTAGCCGTTGTTGTCGTCCGGCCACACGATCGTGACGTCTTCCGGCAGGCGCAGGTGGTTCTGGTAGAGCGCCAGCGTCTCCTTGTACGGGATCAGGATCTGCGGCGGCGCGGCCTCGTCCTGGTGCAGGACGTCGCTGAGCAGCCGGCGCTGCGCGGCCACCACGTCCTCCAGCCGTCTCGTCTGCTCGTCGAGGGAACCGCCGCCCGGCATCGCGGTGTCGTGGATGCCGCGCATGCCGACGGTCCACACGTTCTCGAAGGCCGCGTTCTCGCGCACGCGCGTGCGCCAGTACTCCACGATGTTGTCGCGGTTGATGGTCCAGTCCCACGGGCCGCGGCCGTCGCGGTGCCATTCGTCGGGGTTGTCCCTGAGCAGCGGCTCGCAGTGCGAGCTGCCCATCACGATCGCGTAGTCGTCGGCCACCTGCTTGTTCGCGGCGTAGTGATTGAAGGCGCGCGTGCACTCGTGCATCGCCGGCCAGCAGTAGTTCGCGCGCAGCCGCAGCAGCAGCTCGAAGACACGAGCGTAGGTCTTGGGTCCGACGTCGCCGGTCTCGGGCTCGAAGGTCTCGGCCGCCCAGGGCTTGAGCCCGAAATCCTCGTCGTTGAGGAAGATCCCCCGGTACTTCACCTTGGGCGGACCGATCGTGGCGCGACCGCTGAGGAAGAGCTCCCCCCGATGCGCCGGCGTCACGTCCGCCCACCACACCCAAGGCGACACGCCGATCAGGCGCGACAGCTCGAAGAGGCCATAGGCCGTGCCGCGGCGGTCGCTGCCCGCCACGACCCACGCGCGCTTCACGCCCGGGAACGGCCGCGCAACGCTCGTGAGCAGGCAGCTCTCCCATCGGCCCCGGATCGGCCCGACCTCGATGCGGCCGTCGCGCGCCAGACGGTCGATCGTCGCGCTGTGGCCAATCGTGCCGACGATGACGACGGCGCTGCCCAGCCTGGCCGCGTCCGCGCGCAAGGCTGGCCGGCGTCCGGTGACGCGTTCGACGTCCTGGGCAAACGCGTCGGCGGCCAGGCGCACGACCCTCGCGTCCGTCGCGTCGACGAGCAGCTCGGCCGCACGGCCGCCGGCGACCAGGGGGAAGGATCCGGCCGAAGGCGCTTCGCTCGCGGTCAACGCCGCGCCCGCTGCTTGCGCTGCCGGCCCGGAGAGAAGCACCACGCCGAGCGTGAGCACCGCCAGCCGCACGACGACCTGGTTCCGTGCCTTCATGGATCGTGCCCTCTCTCTGCCCCCTTCGGGCGCCAACCGCCAACCTGGCACGAGCTCCGGCGCGACGCTCGGCGTTCCCGGCGGCTCAGACCTTCCGGACTTCCTCGTACGCCCACTCCAGCCAGGGCAGGAGCTTCTCCAGGTCGGAGCGCTCCACGGTCGCCCCGCACCAGAAGCGCAGGCCGGGAGGCGCGTCCTTGTAGGCGCCGCAGTCGAACGCGGCCTTCTCCGAGGCGAGCAGCTTCACCATGCTCTTCACCTGCTCGGGGCTGGCGTCGAGCGAGAAGCACACCGAGGTGTTCGAGCGGTACCGTGCCTCGCGCGCGAGGAAGCGGATCCACGGGTGCGTGGCCACGAAGCCCTCGAAGACGGCCAGGTTCGCCTGGCTGCGCTGGATCAGGGCGGGCAGGCCGCCGATCGACTTCGCCCAGGCGAGCGCGTCTAGGTAGTCCTCGGTGGCCAGCAGGGAGGGCGTGTTGATGGTCGAGCCCTCGAAAACCTCCTCCATCAGCGCGCCGCCCTTGGTGAGCCGGAAGATCTTCGGCAGCGGCCAGGACGGTTGGTACGTGGTCAGCCGCTCGACCGCGCGAGGCGAGAGCACGAGTATCCCGTGCGCGGCCTCGCCGCCCAGGACCTTCTGCCAGGAGAAGGTGACCGCGTCGAGCTTGGCCCAGGGGACGTCCATGGCGAACACCGCGCTGGTGGCGTCGCACAGCGTGAGGCCCTCACGATCGGCGGGGATCCAGTCGCCGTCGGGCACCTTCACGCCGCTGGTGGTGCCGTTCCAGGCGAAGACGACGTCCCGGTCGCCGGAGGCCTGGAGGAGGTCGGGCAGCTGTCCATAGTCGGCCTTGAAGAGCCGGACGTCCGCCAGCTTGAGCTGCTTCTGGATGTCGGTGACCCAGCCCGCGCCGAAGGACTCCCAGCAGAACGCGTCCACTCCCCTCGCGCCCAACAGGTTCCACATGGCCATCTCGAAGGCGCCGGTGTCCGAGGCCGGGACGATGCCCACCCGGTAGTCGGACGGGATGCCCAGGACGGCCTTGGTCTCGGCGATGGCCTTGGCGAGCCGGGACTTGCCGAGGCTGGAGCGATGGGAACGGCCGAGCGCGTCGGTGGCGAGCGCGCCGAGCGAGTAGCCGGGCCGCTTCGCGCAGGGGCCCGAGGAGAAGTTGGCGATGACCGGTCGGATGCTGGGCTTCATGGAGCCGAAGCGTAGCAGAAGCGGTCTGCTGGGTCTCGTCTCTGCGGCTGCGCCCGACACGGACCGGTGCGGTAGGATTGCCCCGCGCCAGGTTGCACGCGCCGCTCGCGCTCCGCTTGCACGCGCCTCTGAGGAGGCCCCGCGATGAAACAGGATGCCTCGGGCCGGATCTCTCTCGCCGCCACCCGATCGGCTGTCCGGCTGCGCGCCGCCGCCCCGCTCGGCGCGGCCGTCGTCCTCGCGGCCCTGATCAGCGGCGGCCCTCCCGCGACCGCGGCGCCGCGGGAAAAGGCCCCGTCGCTGGCCGGCCTGCGGTGCGAGTACAAGGTGGACCCGCTGGGGATCGACGCCGCCCGCCCCCGCCTGAGCTGGCAGCTCCGCTCGGACGCGCGCGGCGTCGTTCAGTCGGCCTACCAGGTGCAGGTGACCCGCAACGGGACCGACTGGCGGAGAAGCGCGCTCGCCTGGGACACGGGAAAGGTCGCATCCGACCGCTCGACCCTCGTCCCCTACGACGGCCCCGCCCTCGAGTCGGCGCGTCGCTACTACTGGCGCGTCCGCGTCTGGGACGGCGGGGGCCGGGCCTCGGCCTGGAGCGCGCCCGCGTACTGGGAGATGGGGCTCCTCCGCCCGGAGGACTGGAAGGCACGCTGGATCACGCCCGACCGGGACGAGGACGCGAAGACGCCCCAGCCGTCGCCGCTATTGCGCGGCTCCTTCTCCGTCGCGGGCCAGGTCCGCTCGGCCCGCGCCTACGTGAGCGCGCTCGGGCTCTACGAGCTGGAGCTCAACGGCCGCCGCGTCGGCGACCAGCTCTTCACCCCGGGGTGGACGAGCTACCACCATCGGATCCAGTACCAGACCTACGACGTCACCGCCCTGCTGCGCCCGGGCGCGAACGCGCTCGGGGCCACCCTCGGCGACGGCTGGTACCGCGGCTACCTCGGATGGGGCGGCAGGCGCGACACCTACGGCGATCGTCTCGCCGCTGCTCTGTCAGCTCAGGATCCTCTACGCCGACGGCCGCGTGCAGGTGGTCGGCACCGATCGGACCTGGAAGTCGGCCACCGGTCCCATCCTCATGTCCGACATCTACATGGGCGAGACCTACGACGCCCGGCTGGAGCGGCCGGGCTGGAGCGCCGCCGGCTACGACGACGCGCGGCTGGGCGGGCGTTCGCGTCCTCGACTCCGTCGCGGCGAAGGCTGGTCGCGCCGGCGGGGCCGGCCGTGCGGCGGATCGAGGAGGTCCACCCCGTCGAAGGTCCTGCAAGACGCCGGCCGGGGAGACCGTCGTCGACATGGGCCAGAACATGGTCGGCCACGTCCGCCTCGCGCGTGAGCGGTCCCGCCGGAACGAAGGTGACGCTGCGCCACGCCGAGGTGCTCGACAAGGCCGGGCAACCTCTACACCGCGAACCTCCGCGCGGCGAAGCGACGCTGACCTACATCCTCAAGGGCGGCGGCGGAGGAGGTCTACGAGCCGCGCTTCACCTTCCAGGGCTTCCGCTACGTCGCGGTGGACGGCTTCCCGGGCGCGGTCGACCCCCGACCGGCTGACCGGCATCGTCATCCACTCCGACCTGCCGGTGCACCGGCCGCTTCGAGACCTCGAACCCCCTCCTCAACCAGCTCCAGCACAACATCCGTCTGGGGGCAGAAGGGCAACTTCCTCGACGTGCCGACCGACTGCCCGCAGCGCGACGAGCGGCTCGGCTGGACGGGCGACGCCCAGGTGTTCTGCCGGACCGCCGCCTTCAACATGGACGTGGCCGGCTTCTTCACCAAGTGGCTCCGCGACCTGGCCGCCGACCAGAACGAAGCGGGCAGCGTGCCCTTCGTCGTTCCCGACGTGCTGAGCGACGAGGACCGCTTCTCCGGCGGCTCCGCGGCCTGGGCCGACGCGGCCACCATCATCCCGTGGACCATGTACCAGAGCTACGGCGACACGCGCATCCTCGAGGACCAGTACCCGAGCATGAAGGCATGGGTCGAGTACATGCGCCGTCAGGCCGGCGACGAGCGACCTCTGGAACACGGGCTTCCACTTCGGCGACTGGCTGGCCTTCGCCTCGAGCTCGCCCCGACTACCCGGGGGCCACCACCGGCAAGGACCTGATCGCCACCGCCTTCTTCGCGCACTCGACCGACCTCGTGCAGAAAGCCGCGGTCGTCCTCGGCAAGAGCTCGGACGCGGCCGAGTACCAGGCCCTCCTCGCCGGCATCAAGAAGGCGTTCGTGAGGGAGTTCGTGACCCCGTCGGGTCGCGTGGGCGAGAACACCCAGACCGCCTACGCCGCTCGCGCTGCAGTTCGACCTGCTCCCCGAGGAGCTGCGCGCGGAGGCGGCGCGCCGCCTGGCCGCCGACGTGGATGCCCGCGGTCACCTGACCACAGGCTTCGTGGGGACTCCCTACCTCTGCCAGGTGCTCAGCCGATACGGCCACCTCGACGTCGCCTACCGGCTCCTGAACCGCCGCGAGTACCCCTCGTGGCTCTATCCGGTGACGCAGGGGGCGACCACCATCTGGGAGCGCTGGGACGGCCGCAAGCCCGACGGCTCCTTCCAGGACCCGGGGATGAACTCGCTCAACCACTACGCGTACGGGGCAATCGGCGAATGGATGTACCGCGTGGTGGCGGGCATCGAGATCGACCCCGCGGCGCCCGGCTACGAGCACGTCCTCATCCAGCCCCAGCCGGGAGGAGGCCTGCAGTGGGTGAAGGCAGCCCACGAGTCGCCCTATGGTGAGGTCGCCTCGGAGTGGGCGCTCGACGGGGACCGCTTCACGGTGTCGGTCGCCGTACCTCCGAACACGCGGGGCACCATCCGCCTCCCCGGGGCCTCCCCCGCCGAGGTGACGGAGAGCGGACGTCCCGTCGCGTCGGCGCCGGGAGTGCGGGCGGTCCAGGCGGCTGCCGACGGAGCCGTGGTGGAGGTGGGCTCGGGCCGCTACCGGTTCGAGTATCCCGCGGGAGCGCTGGCGGCGCGCCTGCGCGCGGCCCGCTTCCACGTCGACCAGACCCTCGAGGTACTCCTCGCCAACCCCGCCGCTCGGGCGATCGTCGACAAGTACGCGCCGGGCCTCTCGTCCGACCCCATGATCGACCAGGTGAAGACGATGTCGCTGCGGCAGGTGGCCGGCGCCGGGAACGTGTCCGAGGAGACGCTACGGAAGATCGACGCGGAGCTGCGCCAGCTGCAGGACTGAGCCCCGTCAGTCGAGCCGCTTGCGGAAGCGCAGCGAGGCGATGGTCATGATGGCGAGCCCGATCGCGACCATGGCCACTGCCTGCGGCCAGAGCACGCCGAGGCCCGAGCCGCTGAGGAAGACGCCGCGGATGATTCGGCGTAGTAGCGCAGGGGGATCGCGTAGGTGATCGCCTGGATCGCCGGGCGGCATGTTCTCGATCGGGAAGATCAGCCCCGAGAGCAGGATCATGGGCACCATGAGGACCGAAGACCGCGGACATCATCGCCTGCTGCTGGGTGCGGACGAGGGTCGACACAAGCAGCCCAGCCCCAGCGTGCTCAGCAGGAAGGGAGCGTCAGCCGCAGCAGGAGCGGGAACGAGCCGCGGAGCGGGACCCCGAAGCCGAAGACCGTCAACGCGGTCACCAGCGAACAGGTGGACGAGCCCGATGACCGCGAACGGGCACAGCTTCCCCACGATCAGCTGCCAGGGCCGGATCGGCGTGACGATGAGCTGCTCCAGGGTGCCGATCTCCTTCTCGCGCACGACGCCCATCGCCGGCAGGAGCATGGGTCATGAGCATCAGGATCATGGCCAGCACCGCCGGGCACGTAGAACCAGCGGCTCTTGAGGTCGGGGTTGTAGAAGACCCGGGGCTCGAGCCCGACCTGGCCGGCCGCGCGCGGCCACGGACGCGCCCGGCGCCGCCCGCAGGCGCTGCTGCTGCACCGCCGGGCGTAGCCCTGGGCGGCGGCGGACGCATAGCCGAGGGCGACGTTCGCGGAGGTCGGCGTCGGTGCCGTCGACCATCACCTGAACGGCCGGCCGTGCGGCCGCCGAGCCACGTCGGCGCCGAGCCGGCGGCCGATGACCAGCGCCGATCTGCGCGTCGCCCGTGCGCGAGCCAGGGCTCGACCGCGGCGGCTCGTCCGCGGCGGCCACGAGCTCGAAGTAGGCCGAGCTCGACGAAGCGGCTCGACGAAGTGCCCGGCTGGTCGCGCTGCGGTCCTGGTCGACCAGCGACCAGCGGGATCTCGGTTCACGTCGGTGTTCACCGCGAAGCCGAACACGGTGATCTGCACCACCGGCGCCACGAAGAGGACCGGGATCATCCGCATGTCCCGCGGATCTGCAGGAACTCCTTCACGATCACCCGCCAGAGCACGCCCACGCTCAGACCTCCCGCCGCGCGAGCCGGAGCGAGGCGAGCGCGACGACGACGATCCCGTAGGCGACCAGCGCGGCCACGTCGTCCCAGTAGGTGGCGAGCCCGTCGCCCTTGAGGATGATCCCCCGCAGCGACCACCAGGAAGTAGCGCGCCGGCACCAGCGTAGGTGATCGCCTGCAGCCAGGCGGGCATGATGCGGATCGGGAAGATGAAGCCGGAGAGGAGGAGCGGCGGGCAGCATCGACGTGAGCAGGCCCCGACCTGGAAGGCCAAGGCCTGCGAATCGACCGGGATCGTCGAGACCAGCAGCCCCAACCCCAGGGCCCCGACGAGGTAGAGGACGGTCACCACCAGGAGGTCGAGGCAGGGGCCCGTCACCGCCACGCCGAAGAGGGTGCGCGCCGCGACCAGGATGACGACGCTCGCGAGCAGCGAGATGCCGAGGTACGGGAACGGTCTTGCCCAGCGATCAGCTCGCACGGCCGCGAGCGGGAGCCACCCGAAGCTGCTCCATGGTGCCGCGCTCCTTCTCCCGCACCACCGAGAGCGCGGTGGAGAGGACCGCGGTCAGCATGAGGATGAAGCCGATCAGCCCCGGCACCAGGAACTGCGTCGACTGCAGCTCGGGGTTGTACCAGACGCGCGGGCGCGAAGTCGAGCGGCGCGGCGACGCTGGCCGGCCCGCCTGGCCGCGCGCGATCAGCCTGCGCGTTGGTCGCGGCGGCGAGCGGCGGTCGCGTAGCCCAGGACCGTGGTCGCGGTCGTGGAGTCGGCGCCGTCCAGGAGGAGCTGGACCGCGCGCCGTCCGCCCGGCCGCGAGGTCGCTCGCGTACCCCTCCGGGATCACCAGCACCGCCCTCGCCACCCGGCGCTCGGTGAGCCGCGTCGAGGTCCGTCCCCGGCGGCCGGCGTGGCCACCAGGTCGAAGTAGGTCGAGTTGGTGAACGAGGCGATCAGCTCGCGGCTCGCGCGCGCTCTTGTCGCGGTCCTGGACCGCGAGGCGACGTGGCGGACGTCGAAGTTGAGGGCGTAGCCGTAGAGCAGCAGCATGAGAGCGGGCACGCCGATCAGCATCGCAAGAGTCAGGGGATCGCGCGCGGACCTGGCGCAGCTCCTTCACCGCCACCGCGCGGATCCGCCTCATGCCGCGCTCCCTCTCCGGCGCTCTCGGCCGCCTGGATGGTGTGGATGAAGACGTCCTCGAGCGAGGGCACGATGCGCTCGACCGCCGCCGGCGGGGTTGCCCAGACCGGCCAGGAGCTCCGTGACGCGCGGCGGCGGCCCTCCTCGGCGTCCTCCACCACCACGTGGATGCGCGTGCCGAAGACCGAGGCCTCGAGCACCCAGGGCTGGCGAGCTCGAGGCGCGCTCGAGGGCGTCGCCAGGAAGCGCGGGCACGACACCTCCAGCACGCGCGCCCGGCGAACACCTGCTTCAGCTCGGAGACGGTCCCGAGCGCAACCAGGCGGCCGGCGTGGATGAGCGCGATGCGGTCGCAGTGCTCGGCCTCGTCGAGGTAGTGGGTGGTGACGAGGAGCGTCACGCCCTCGCCCGCCATCTCGTCGATCAGCCTCCAGAAGCGCCGCCGCGAGATGGGGTCGACGCCGCCGGTCGGCTCGTCGAGGAACACCACCCGCGGCCGGTGGAGCACCGCGCAGGCGAGGGCGAGCCGCTGCTTCCAGCCGCCCGGCAGCGTGCGCCGGTGAGGCGGTCCTGCTTGCCCTCGAGGTCCGCCGTGTGCAGCGCCCAGGCCTCGCGCTCGCGAGCCTCGCGGCCGCGCAGACCGTAGACCCCGCCGAAGAAGCGCAGGTTCTGGCGCGACCGTCAGGTCGTCGTACAGGCTGAAGCGCTGGCTCATGTAGCCGATGCGCCGCTTGCACCGCTTCGGGATCCTGCGCCACGTCGATCCCCAGCACGCGAAGCGGAGCCCGCGGTGGGCGCGAGCAGGCCGCAGAGCATGCGGATGGTGGTGGACTTGCCCGCCCCGTTCGCGCCCAGGAAGCCCGAAGATCTCGCCCTCGGCGACCGTGAGCGAGATGCCGTCCACGGCGCGGAAAGCGCCGAAGCGCTTGCTCAGCTCACGGAGCTCGACCGCCGTGCCCACGGCCTAGCGTCCGACCGCCCGGTCCAGGCCGCGGCCGCCAGGCGCAACGCGGCCATCGCCTCGGTGCGGGCGAGCGCCGCCCGCTCGTACGCGTTCTCGGCGTCGAGCAGCTCAGAGGAGGGGATGACACCCTCACGGTAGCGGTCGCCGGCGACGCGGCGGTTCTCGAGCGCCGACTCCACGCTGCGCTCGGCGACCGACAGGCGGGCCCGCGAGGTGCGCAGGTCGAGCGCACGCTGCGTCACTTCCAGGCGGATCGCCCGCTCCAGCTCCCGCAGCTGGGCGCGTGAGGCGTCCGCCTGGGCGCGAGCACGCGCCTCGTTCGCGGAGCGGCGGCCGAAGTCCAGCACGTTCCAGGAGACCGAGGCACCGACGTACCAGGTCCGCTTCCAGTCGGTCGTGGCCGGGACGATGTCGCGGTTGGGGCTGGCGTAGCTGTAGGCGCCGCTCAGCGCCAGCTGTGGCAGGCGGGCGGCGCGCTCGGCCCCGGCGATCGCATCGGCGGCCGTGACGCGAGCTGCCAGCGCACGGAGCTCGGGGCGGGCGTTGCCCGCCTCGGCCGCCAGTGCCTCGATGTCGGCGGGCGGAGGGGCCGGCGCCGGCAGGGGCTCCACCGCGTCGATCCGCGTGTCCGCGGGCAGGTCGAGCAGCCGCTGCAGGTTCGCCTGAGCCAGCTCGGCACCGGCGGAGGCGTTGATCTGCTCCAGCTCCGCGCGGTCGCGCTCGACCTGGACCGCCAGCACCTCGTTGCGCGCGGCCATGCCGAAGCGCTCGCGGTTGCGCGCGTCCGCGAGGTGGGCATCGTAGGCCTTGATCGACTCCTGGATCACCCGCAGGCTCTCGCGCGCGGTCACCAGCGACCAGTAGGCGGTCCGCGTCTCCAGCACCAGGTCGGCGCGCCCGGCGCGCAGCTCCTGCTCGGCGGCGAGCCTGCCCTGCTCAGCGGCCTCGATCCCGCTGCGGATCCGCCCGCCGGTGTAGATCGGCTGCGCCAGACCCACGCGCGTGCTCCAGTTGTCGTTGATGTTCGGGAACACGACGATCCTCTGCAGCGGCGCGCTCGGGTCGCCGGTCGGGGCGGAGATCGCCAGCTCCGGGACGTTCGACCGGTACTGGTAGCCGGCGGAGACGTCGAGCTGCGGCAGGCGCTCCGCGCGCGCCCCCCGGCGCTGCGCCTCGGCCGCCGTCTCCAGCGCCCCGAGCCGCGCCAGCCGGGGAGAGGCGGCGATGGCGCGCTCCACCGCCTGGTCCGCCGTCAACGGGAGGACGGCGGGCGATTCCTGCCGCTGGGCGCTGGCGGGCGCGGCGGCGAGCGTCGCCGACGGGGCAACGAGCGTCAACGAGAGGAGCAGTGCGCAGCGGCTCATGGGTTCACCTCGACGGCGCCCTGGCCCTCCCGGGCCCGGATGCGGCCGATAAAGACGTCCTCCAGCGAAGGCAGGCTCGCCCGAGCGGACTCGACGCGCAGCCCCGCCGACCGCAGCCGCGACGCCAGCCGCTCGGCCTCGGCGGCGGCATCGTCCGCGCTCGCACCGGGCAGGGTGGCATGGAGCCGCTCGCCGAAGACCTCCACGTCGGCGACACCGGGAGTGGCGAGCAGGGCGGTCACCGCCTCGCGACGTGGCTCGGCCACCAGCTCCACCATGACACCGGGCTCGCCGGCCCGAAGCGCGTCGGGGGCGTCGACCGTCAGCAGCCTGCCATGGTCGATGAACGCCACCCGCGTGCAGCGCTCTGCCTCGTCGAGGTACGGGGTCGTCAGCAGGATGGTCAGGCCCTCGCGCTGCAGCCGCGCCAGCAGCTTCCAGAAGTCGCGGCGTGAGACCGGGTCGACGCCCGTGGTCGGCTCGTCGAGCACCAGCAGCTGCGGCGTGTGCACCAGGGTGCAGACGAGCGCCAGCTTCTGCTTCATGCCGCCCGACAGCCGGTCGGCCAGCCGGCCTCGGAACGGGGTCATGCGCACCATCTCCAGCAGCGTGTCGCGACGCTCCGCATAGTCGGTCACGTCGTGGATCTCGGCGAAGAACGCCACGTTCTCGTCCACGCTGAGATCGCCGTAGAGGGAGAAGCGCTGCGAGAGGTACCCGACCCGGGAGGAAAGGCGCCGCCGCTCGCGCGACGGATCGAGCCCGCAGGTCCGCACGGTGCCGGCGTCGGGCTTCAGCAGGCCCAGGACCGTGCGCAGCGTCGTCGTCTTGCCGGCGCCGTCGGGGCCGATCAGGCCGAACATCTCCCCCTGGCGCACCTCGAAGCTCACGCCCTCGACGGCCTGCACGGTACCGAAGCGGCGGGAGAGGCCGTCGATGCGGACGGGCGGTGTGTCTCCCGGCACGCCGGTGCTGCCCGCCGCCGGCTGCTTCACGACTGCGCCGCCGCCGGCTGCAGCCGCGCGGTCGCGGGCATTCCCGGCTTGAGCAGGCCGTCGCCGTTGTCGACGGCGACCTTGATCCGGAAGACGAGCTTCACCCGCTCGTCCTTCGTCTGCACGTTCTTGGGCGTGAACTCGGCGACCGCCGACACGAACGAGAGCTTGCCGTGACGCCGCTCGCCGCCGTCTGTGACCACCACGGCGTCCTGGCCGAGGCGCAACCGCTCGAGGTCGGGCTCCGCCACATAGGCGTTGAGCCAGGCGTGCGGCAGGTCGGTGACGACGACGATGCCGGTGCCACGAGCGAGCAGCTCGCCCGGCTCGGCCAGCTTCTCCGTGACGACTCCCGCGACCGGGCTCGTGATCACGGCGTCCTTCAGCTGCTGCGCGAGCTGCGCGATCTGCGCGTCGGCGGCCGCCAGTCGCGCGCGGGCGGCGTCGATCTCCTCGGGACGGGAGCCGGCCTTCAGACGAAGCGCCCGTTCCGTGGCCGCGTCGAGCGACGCCTTCGCGCCGTCGCGGCGCGAGCGCGCGTCGTCGCGCGCCTTGCTGGTCCCGGAGCCGGCGGCCAGCAGGTCCTCCATGCGCCCCAGGTCCGGCTGGGCGGCCTCCAGCTCCGCTCTCGCCCGCGCCACCTGGGCCTCGGCCTCGCGGATGTCCTCGATCCGCGACCCGTTCACGCGCAGCCGGAGCTCCGCGTCGGCCTGCGCCCGCTCCGCCCGCGCGGCCGCGAGCGCCAGCCGCGTGTCGGTGGTATCGATGCGGGCGAGCTCCTGCCCCGCCTGAACAGCGGTGCCCTCGTCCACCAGCAGCCGCTCCAGATGGCCGGGCACCTTGGTCGAGACGGTGACCTCCGTCGCCTCGACGTGGCCCGAGGCGACGATCACGCCGTTCTCGTCCCCGCGGCGGCAGCCGGTGGCGACGACGGCAACGGCGGCGACGAACACGACGACGCTGCGCTTCATGAGCGCGCTCCTTTGGACTTGTGGATGGACGTGGTCCGGGCGAGGCGTCTCGCACGCGGCGGGCGGCGAAGGGTGGCTCCCTGGGACGGCTCGGGCGCGAGCCCTCGCAGCGTCAGCTCCTCCAGGTAGCGGCGGAACGCGCCGAAGCGGGGCATGGCGAACTTCAGGCGGCCCTCGGCCGCCGCGCGGCTGCGGGCGCGCTCCGTCGCGCTGAAGAAGACGAGCGCCCCGATCAGCCCGAAATGCATCAACACCGGGTCGACCCGCCGCAACGTCCCCTCGCGGGCGCCCCGCAGTGCGATCCGCCTGTTCACGCCCACGATGGCCGTGAGGTGAGGAACCACCGCGGGTTCGATGCCGGTCGCGAGCACTTCGCGCATGAAGAGGCTCGGGAACTCGGGGTGCTCGCCACGGAAGGCTGCAAAGACGTCGAGCACGGCGCGCAGCGCGGCGGGCGCGTCTTTCGCCTGTCTCTCCGCGGCCTCGAGCCGCTCCGCGATCTGCTGGAAGCCGCTCGCGAGGATGGTCGCGTACAGCCCGCGCTTGCCCCGGAAGTGGTAGCTGATCAGCGCCTTGTTCACCCCGGCCCGGGCGGCGACCTCCTCGATCGGCACCGCGTCGTAGCCTTTCTCGGAGAAGAGGGCGGCACCGGCCGCCAGCAGCGCACCCCGGGTGGCCGCCGGGTCCCGCCGCTCGCGGGGACGGGAAGGCGCTTCGACTTGGGTCGGGTGGCTCATGGCGATCGCCGCAAGGCCGTCATATTTGTCGAACCGGTTGCTTTAATCAACCAGATAACTGACAAGCTAGCGCCGGCAGGCCGGGGTGTCAAGGGGCAGGAAGGACCCGCGACAGTCGAGCTTCGCCCGCTCGCCCGGGTCGATGCAGCCCGGGGAATGCGTCTTGACCGCGTGTGGCGGGGCGGGATAGCCTCCCGCGGCGGCGGCGGCGTTCAACCACCTGTCGCTCTGGAGCGTGTCGCGTGGGCGTGCTGGACTGGCTGCGCCGCGAGAAGAACATCACCGCCGGATGGGTGCGTGACCCGGGATTGCGGTTGGCGCTCGACTTTGCCGAGGGGCGGCTCTGCGGCATAGGGTTCGGGGAGCCTCCCGACCGCCTGGCGCTTCTAGGGCCTGCCGATCACGGGGATGCGCCGAAGCACGACCTCGAGTACCTCGACCTGGGTCTGAGCGTCGGGATCACGGACGGCAAGATCGATTCGTACTGCCTGTGGTGGGTAGACTACCAGCAGAGGGGCTACCGGCAGTACCCTGGATCCGTCCTGCTCCGCGGCCAGGCGATCGCCCTGGGACCGGCGACGACGAAGGCTGCCGTCGTCTCCGCGTTCGGGCCACCCTATTGGCAGGACGAGGACGACTCAGAGACGATCCTCTTCTACGAGCTGAAGGACCACTGGGGTCGCTGGACCGAACGGCAGGTCGAGCTCGATCAGGAGGGTGCGCTCAAGTCCCTGCTCGTCGTCTCGGAGCCGATGCTGGCGGACGAGGAGCAGCGGCGCTTCTACGGCGTCGATCGACCCTGGCCGCCCTCGTAGCGAGCGGCGCCGCGGGAACCATCACGGCCACACTCACGAGCCTGTCGCCGCAGACGACCATCACGGTCGGCATGGGCATCGGCAACCCGACCGCCATCGGCTGCAGCCTCCTCGAGTGCACGGATTCTGC
This sequence comes from uncultured Acidobacteriota bacterium, assembly GCA_963732935.1. Classification (GTDB taxonomy): domain Bacteria; phylum Acidobacteriota; class Vicinamibacteria; order Fen-336; family Fen-336; genus DATBSL01. The sequence continues at coordinate 50,411 of CAVTBK010000003.1, forward strand.
AGCCGTGGGCGGTGGCGCTTCAGTCCTACCTTGCGGCGCGCGCGTTCACCTGAGCCTCGAGCGCCGAGAGCCGCGCCAGCAGGTCCTGGATCTCGCCCTCCTGCGCCTGCAGCCGCTTGTGCTCCTTCTGCAGCTCGTTCACGAGCATCGCGCTCAGGAGGTGGTAGCGGACCGACCGCACCGCTCCCGTCTCACTGCGCACGACGAGCTCCGGATAGACCTTGGCGACCTCCTCCGCGATCAGGCCGTACTGCAAAGAGCCCTCGCCCGACCCGGCATCGTCCTTGTAGCGGAAGGTCACCGGCCGCAGCCGGAGCAGGCCGTCGCTGGCCTCGCCCATGTCGTGGATGTCCTCCTTGAACGCGCGCGAGGAGCCCAGGATGCCGAGCTGGCCGCTGCTGTTCACGAAGACCTCGGCCGCGTCCCCGCCGACGTTGACACCGCTCACACCGGCCGCGAAGAAGCGCGCGTGGTCCTCCGGGCTGCCGATCCGGATGATCCCGTTGTCCGTGGGGTCGCCAACGTTGCCGATGTAGATGTTGTGGGTCCCGGTCGAGCCGTAGAGTCCCGCGCCGGCGCCGATCGCGATGTTGTAGGTGCCGGTGGTGTTCATGTAGAGCGCCCGATAGCCGAGCGCGGTGTTGTAGCCACCGCCCGCGTTGTTGAAGAGGCTGCTGGTTCCGACGGCCGAGTTGTAGGAGCCGGTCGTGTTCCTCTGCAGGGCGTCGCGGCCGTCCGCGGTGTTTCCGTGCCCGGTGGTGTTGTAGTACATGGCCACCGCCCCGGTCGCGGTGTTGTCGTAGCCTGAGCTGTTGGCCAACAAGGCGGCCACCCCGGTGCCGGTGTTGGCGGTGCCGCTGACGTTCAACAGCAGCGCGTAGGCACCGGTGCCGGTGTTGGAGCTGCCGGTGGTGTCGGAGGTGAGCGCGCTCGCCCCCGTGGCCGTGTTCGCGGAGCCGGTCGTCACGCTCTGGAGCGCGCCCTGGCCGGTCGCCGTGTTGTTGACCCCGGCGCCCGCCGCCGGGACGAGCGCCAGAGACAGGGCGAGCCCGGCGCCCGCCAGCACAGGGATCCCCTTCAGGTACGTCGCGATTCGTCGGAGCTTCGTCATTTCACCCTCCACATCCTTTTTCCCCGGTTCGATTGGTTCCACCGCGTAGATACGGGCGCCGTCTGGCGGTGGTTGTGCGCACGCACACGATCCGCCCCTGCCGGACGGGGAGCCGCCAGCTCGATCCCCAGGAAACGGCGACGATCCGAGCCCAGAGCAGCGGCGCCAGCGCCGGGCGGAGCGGCGTGAGGACCTCGCGGCCGAGCTAGCGGTCCGATCCCTCGCTGAGGGTGGCGGCGTCCGACAGCCCGGTCGCGATCTCCGACACGATCCCGCGCTCCACGTAGATGGGCCGGACCAGCTCGCGCAGCCGCGGCAGCTGGCGGCTGAAGACGACCCCGCCCAGGATGCAGGCGCAGCCGCCCAGCAGGATGGTGTGCGGGGCCCCGAAACGGGCGGCGACGACGCCGGCCAGCAGGCTGCCGAAGGGCGCCGTACCGATGAACGCCATGGTGTAGAAGGCCATCACCCGGCCGCGCATGTCCTCGCGCAGGATCGTCTGGATGATGGTGTTGCTCGAGGCCATCTGCACCATGAAGCCGCTACCGGTGACGACCATGAGCACCAGCGACAGGGCGATGCTGCGCGACAGCGAGAAGGCGACGAGCCCCGCGCCGAAGAGGGCCGCGGCGGCCGGGATCACCCGGCCGAGCCCGACGACACTGCGCCGCGAGGCCAGGTACAGGGCGCCGCCCAGGGCACCGACCCCGGTCGCCCCCATCAGGAAGCCGAGCGTATGCGGGCCGCCCTGCAGGACACCGGCTGCCATGAGCGGCATCAGCACCGTGTAGGGCATCCCCATCAGGCTGACCAGCGCCAGCAGCAACAGGACCGAACGGATCGGAACGAAGCCGAACGCGTAGCGGAAGCCGTCGCGCAGCTCCAGCAGCACGTGCTTCGCGGGGCCCCGCGGCGCGGCGCGCGCCAGCCGCATCATGAGCAGCGAGGCGATCACGGCCAGGTACGAGACACCGTCGAGCAGGAAGCACCAGCCCTCGCTGGCGGCCGCGATCAGTACGCCCGCCACCGACGGACCGACCAACCGCGCACCGTTCACCATCGACGAGTTGAGCGCGATCGCGTTCGCCAGGTCGGCGCGGTCCTCGACCATGTCCACGACGAACGCCTGGCGCGCCGGCGTGTCGAAGGCGTTGATGATCCCCTGCAGAGCGCTCAGCACGATGATCTGGGTCACGGTGATCTTCCCGGCCAGGGCGAGCCAGGCGAGGGCGAACGACTGCAGCATGGAGAGGACCTGGCTGGCCACCAGCACCCGATGCCGGCTCCACCTGTCCACCCACACGCCGGCGAACGGCGCCAGCAGGAAGGTCGGGATCTGGCCCGCGAAGCCGACGATCCCGAGCGCCGCGGCGGACCCGGTCAGGCGGTAGACCAGCCAGCTGGTGGCGACGCGGGTGATCCAGGTGCCGACGAGCGAGGTCCCCTGCCCGGCGAAGAAGAGCCGGTAGTTGCGGTGCGCGAGCGCCCGCACCATGAAGCCCAGGCGCGAGGGGGCTTGTCCGGCGGGCGGGCTGCGGTGCCGATCTCGAGAGGTCGCTCGCACTGCGGTCCATCATCCTCCTACGTCCGCCCCCGAGCCGTCCACGCCTCCCCGCCACGTCGGTGCTCAGCGCCATCTTCTGGACGGGCTGCCTGGGCGGCACCGAGCTCGATCCCCAACGAGGCCGACCCGAGCCTGCGGCAAGCATCCCCGCTGATATGCTCGGCGTGCCGCCAGCTCTCGCCGCGCGGAGAACATGACCATCTGCCTGATCCTGAACGGCGCGCTCTGGCTGGCCTGGCTCGTCTACTGGATCGCGGCGGCGTGGTCGGCGGCGCCCGGGAGATCGGCCGAGCCGCGCTCCTCGCGCCTCCTCCACCTGGTGGCCGCGCTCACCGCGCTCGCCCTGCTCGTGGCGCCGCCGTTCCACGTCCGGCTGCCGGGGGGACTTCTCACCTGCGGGATCGGGGATCTCGTCACGGGTCTCGGGCTGGCCCTGGCGATCTGGGCCCGTGCCGCCCTCGGCAGGCAGTGGAGCGGCCGCGTCGAGGTGAAGGACGAGCATTGGCTGGTGCGGAGCGGCCCTTACTCGTGGGTGAGGCATCCCATCTACAGCGGCGTGCTGCTCGGGATCGCCGGCAGCGCGATCACGACGCGCGAACTCGGCGCGACGCTCGCGGTGGTGGTGATGCTGGCGGCGTACCTCCGCAAGGTCCGCATGGAAGAGGCCGTGCTCCGCGAGGCCTTGGGCCCGGAGTACGAGACCTACCGGCGGGACGTCAAGGCGCTGTTGCCATTCCTCCTCTGACGACTCGCGCGCGGACCTGACGGTTCCCGCACGAACAACGGTCCCGCCACGGGCGACGGCCTCGCGGCGATCGCGGTCTCGCTGACCGCGCCGATCACGGTCCCGCTGAGTATGGATCATCGGGTCTAGGGTCATCGCCCCGCCCAACGTGGTGGGCGGGCCCCGTTCGTCGGCAGCCGAATGCCAGATGTGTGATGTGGATCACGAAGTTACGTCAGTCAGGCGCCTGTCAGAAACAACCAACATCTCATTGCTTGACTAAGGGCTGACACGTACCTATGCTCTATTCAATCCGAATCCGGAAAAAGATACCGAAATCCCAAAACGCCCAATTTCCAGTTTCGTCGAGCGGACGGTGGCTGTCGCCGACCGCCCTGGCGGGGGTTGTGACGGTGTTCTCGGCTACCAGGCTGCGGCGCGGATGAGAGGCATCCACGTCCACGAGTTCGGCGGGCCCGACGTGCTCCGGGTGTGCGATCTTCCAGAGCCGGCGGTGGGGCCAGGGCAGGCGCGGGTGCAGCTCACCCACGCGGGTGTGAACTTCCTCGACGTCTACCGGCGGCGGGGCGACATGAAGGTGCCGCTCCCCTACATCCCGGGGCTCGAAGGCGCCGGCGTCGTCGAGAGCGTGGGCGCGGGCGTCGCGTCGGTGCGCCCCGGCGACCGCGTCGCCTTCACCAACCAGCCCGCGACCTACGCGAACGCGGCCTCGGTGCCGGCCGACAGCCTGATCCCCCTGCCGGAGGACCTGGGGCTCGACCAGGGGGCGGCGGTCGCCATGCAGGGCCTGACCGCGCACTACCTGCTCCACGACTTCCGCGCAGTGACGCCCGGCGACACGGTCCTCGTCCACGCGGCGGCGGGAGGCACCGGGCTCCTGCTGGTGCAATGGGCGAAACACCTGGGTGCGCGCGTGCTCGGGACCGTCTCCAGCCGCGCGAAGCGCGAGGCCGTCTACGAGGCCGGGGCCGACGGCGTCATCGTGTACACGGAGGCGGACTTCGCCGCCGAGACGAAGCGGCTGACCTCCGGCCGCGGGGCCGACCTCATCGTCGACGGTGTCGGCAGGAGCACGTTCGCCCGGAACCTGAGCGCGGCCGCCGTCCGGGGTCACATCCTCTTCTACGGCTTCGCGAGCGGTATTCCCGAGCCCATCGCGCCGGGCGTGCTGGCGGTCCGCTCGCTGACCCTCTCGAGCGCGCGCCTCCGCAACCACATCTCGACCCGCAACCAGCTCCTGGAGCGTGCGCGGGCCGTGTTCGCCGGCGTCCGCGAGGGCTGGCTGAAGCTGCGGGTCGACGTCTTCGGCATGGCGGAGGTCGCCGAGGCGCACCGCCGCCTCGAACAGCGCGAGAGCACGGGAAAGCTGCTGCTGGACGTGAGCCATGCGTAGGCGCGGGGACCCGCGCGCCCTGGGCCAGGCGCGCGTGAGGGTGCTCGCCTCCGGATCCGGGGCGGCCCGTTGGGAGGAGAGATGACAGGTGGAATCGAAGGAACCATCCAGGAGCTGATCGTCGAGAGGCTGATGTTGCCGACGCCGCCGGCGGAGATCGCCGTCGACGCCCCGCTCTTCGGCAGCGCCGCCTCCGGCGGGCTCGAGCTGGACTCTCTCTCCAGCCTCGAGATCATCGCGGCGATCTCGGAGCGCTACGACCTGCCCCTGGACGACGTCGAACCGGCGGACCTCCACAACATCGCCTCGATCGTCGGCTACCTGAAGCGGCACGGCGTCCAGGAGCTGGCCGCGTGATCAGCGAGGCCGTCAGCCGGTCGCCGTTCCTGCTGGGTCAGATCGTCGACTGGCCGGCCTCGCTCTATCCGGACAAGACAGCCCTGGAATGGGAGGGCGACGCCCTCACCTTCGCCCAGCTCCGCGAGGCCGTGCAACGCCGCCGGCAGCAGCTGGCGGCCTGCGGAGCGCGCCGGCTCGAGCGCTGGGGGCTGCTGCTCGGCAACTCCCCCGAGCTGGTCGTCTCGCTCCTCGCGCTGGCGGGGCTGGGCTGCGTGGCGGTGCCCCTGCGCTGCGCCTCTCCCTGGGAGAAACGGATCAGCCACATCCGACTCACCCGCCTCGACGGCATCCTGACCAACCTGGAGTCGGAAGGGCGTCTCGAGGCGCTGGGCTTCGGCGACCTCGCGGGCTGGGAGGAAGGCAGCCTCCGGGCGCTCCGCTCCTGCGGGCCCGCCCGTCCGCGGGTCGCGGCGACGCCACTCTGTGACCTGGATCCCGCCCTGATCCTGCTCACCTCCGGGTCGAGCGGACAGGAGCGCGCCGCCGTCCTCGAGCACCACGCCATCCTCGCCAACCTGCGCTCGAACGTCGCCTCGCTGGGTCTGCGCGACGACGACCGGACGCTCGTGGTGCTGCCGCTCAGCCATGCCTACGCCCTCGTCCACCAGTGCCTTGCGCATCTGATGATCGGGGCCACGGTATGCCTGGCGCCGAGCGGCATGGTCGGAGGGCTGCTGCACCGCTACCTCGAGAGCTCCCGCGCCACCACCCTGAGCACGGTGCCGCCGGTGCTGCGGAGCCTCGTGCAAGGCCTCAAGCGCAGCCGTTGCCCGCTGCCGGCCCTGCGGCTGGTGACGGTGGGCGCGGCCTTCGCGGACCGCGTGTCGGTCGACGAGTGCCTCGCCCTCCTGCCGCACGCGCGCCTGGCGATCACCTACGGGCTGACCGAGGCCGGCCCCCGGGTGGCGACCCATTTCGTGGTGCCCGGCGAGCCCTTCGTTCCCGAGCGAGTCGGAGCTCCGCTCCCCAACGTGGCGGTCGGGCTGCGGCCCCTGCCGGACGGCAGGCAGGAAATCGTCCTGCGCACCCGCTCGGCCATGCGCGGGTACCTCCGCGAGAGCGACGACGCTCCCGACGACGCGAGCCACGTGCTGCGGACCGGCGACACGGGCCAGCTGCGCGACGGAGAGATCTTCCTCCACGGCCGCATCGGCCGTGCCATCAACCGGGGCGGGATCCTGGTGGGAGCCGAGCAGATCGAGGCGGCCCTGCTGGCGCATCCGGGCGTGGCCGCGGCCCGCGTCGAGGCCGAGCCGCACCCGTTCTGGGGCAGCGTCCCCTTCGCCACCGTGACGCTGGCGGCGGGCGCCGAACCCGTCGGCGAGGACGAGCTCAGGGCGCACTGCGCCTCGCGCCTGTCTCCCGAGGAGCGCCCCTTCCGCTTCCTGGTCCGCCCCGCGGGGGCGCCCTTCCTGCCGGGCAAGATGCAGCAGCTGGCCGCCGAGCTCCGTTGAAGTGGACGGGACCGCCTGTGGTCCGCGTCGAGTCGTGTGTCTCGAAAGTGAGGGATAGTGGCAATGGCAAATGATGAAACCCGTCGTCAGACGCTGAAGAAGATCGGCTTGGCCCTGGCCGCCACCGCCGCTGGTGGCGCCATCGCCAAGGCCGACCCGGCCCCGCCGATGGCCCGCACCATGATGCGGACGAACCTGACCGCCAACACGTTCAAGGTCCCCGCGGGGGTCGCGACGGTGGCAAGGCAGGGGGCCTTCGACGTGTACGTCGCTCATCAGGGCGCGGACGCGTCGCTGCTCATCGTCCCCTCGTCCAACTCCAGCGCCAGCAAGCAAGTCTCGGCGTCCCTGGGAGGCGCCGCCCCCGCCAAGGCGACCATCGTCAACGGCGTCGTCCATGTCGGGCTCGGCGCGGCGGGGGCGTCCCGCAGCTCCGTCGCCCACAACGGCGCGATCGACTTCCGGGGCGCCTCGATCTCGAGCGCCAACCTGATCAGCCGCTAGCGCCGCTTCCCGATCGTCACTTCGGCAATGGAAGTCGTGTGCCCTCCGTGGCTGCGGGTGGTCCGATCCGAGCGCGGCACCCTTCTGCTGGAAGACGCCTCTCTTCACAGCCGGCACCCGGTCGCCTCCGAGGTCGCCGCGCTGCTCGAGGAGCTGCGCCAGCCGGCGGACGTCGACGAGCTGACGAGCAGCGAAGGGGGCGCCATCCCCGCCAGCGTCCTGCGAGGCCTCGTCCAACAAGGCCTCCTGGTCGACTCGCGGGGGACGACACCACCCGCCGGACTGCTCGTACCGTTCCAACCGACGTTCCTGTCCTGCCCGGACTCCGGTCCGGGCAGCGCACAGGTTTCCGTGATCGGCATGCCGTGCGAGGCGCAGAGCACGACGGGCGCCGGGCCCGCCGAGGGTCCGGCGGCCCTGCGCGTCGCCTCTTCGTTCGCGGCCTACGAGACCGACGCCCGCGGCGCTCCGTTCGGCTTCTACGACTACGACCGCGGCGCCCGGATCCTGGAGGGCGTCACCTTCCGCGACCTCGGGGACGTCGCCATGCCCAAGGGCGAGGCGGCGGACCTCCCCTATTCGCGGCTGAGCCGGGTCGTCCACCTCTGCCGTCGCTCCGGCAGCTTCCCCTTCGTGCTCGGGGGTGATCACTCGCTGACCTTCGCCGCCGTGCGCGGCCTGGCCGACGGCCCGCTCGACGTCCTCCATCTCGACGCCCACAGCGACATCATGGAGTCGGAAGGTGACCTCCTGCCGGCCAGCGGCAGTGTGGTTCGGGCGCTGCTGCAGCAGGAGTACGTGCGCCGGGTCGTGACCGTGGGCGTGCGGGGCATCCTGCAGACCGAGCAGCGGCCCCTGCGTGAGGGGCACACCGTCGTCTCCGCACGGCAGTTCCGCGGGATGGGCCCTGCGGCCGTGGCGGGGCTCCTCTCGGGTCCCTGCTACGTCTCGCTGGACGTCGACGTGCTCGACCCCTCGATCGCGCCGGGCACCAACCTCCCCGTCCCCGAGGGCCTGACCATGGCGGAGCTGGGCGCCATCTTCGCGGCGGTGGCGGGTCGGGTTCCGGTTATCGGCGCAGACGTCGTCGAGCTGAGCCCGCGCCACGACCTGGGCATGCGGACGGCACGCGTCTCGGTCGAAATCGTCCTGAGGCTGCTGGCCGAGCGCTTCGCGACGGCCGCCCGGCCGGAGTCCGTCGAGAAATCGGCCCCTCCACTGACGCAGAGGTCGGCCGACCCGCGGGCGTTGGAGAGCTGATCGGTGAGGGGCACGAGGGAGGCGAGCGAGTTGGAGGAATGGCAGGAGCCGCTCGGCCCCGCCGACCACGCCGGGTTCGCCTATCTGGGGCTGGACCGGGTGTTCGGGGCGCATGCCTCCCGCGAGCAGCTGCTCGGCTGCGCGCACGCCGCGCTCGAGCGGGCGGCCTTCTATCGGGCGCAGTGGGTCGCCAACCGAGCGTTCGAGGATCTCCGGCCCAACCCCGCTCAAGCCCGGCGCCTGCGAGCAATGGTCGCCGGGGGGCACGGAGCCCTCGTCTGCACCTTCCAGATCGGCCCCTTCCTGCAGCTGCCGTTCACGCTGAGCGCGCTCGGCCTTCCCCTGATGCTGCTCATGGATCCCGACAACTACCGGTGCGGCGTCGAGGTCTGCGCGTACACGGGCATGACTCCGGGTGCCGTCCCGCTCGGTCACTGGCCCAGGCAGGAGACAGTGGGCGCCGAGCCGAAGGGTGAGCCGGTGCGGTTCGTGACCTCGTCCGATCCCTCCGTGGCCTGGAAGATGACGCGCTGGCTCAGGGGCGGGAACGTCGTCTTCGCCTACCTGGACGGCAACCGCGGACTCGACCAGGGACAGCGCGAGCGGACCTGCGAGGTCGTGCGCTTCTTCGGCATCGACATCTGGGTGCGCAAGGGGCTCGCCTATCTGGCCGGGTCGGCGGGCGTGCCGCTCGTCTTCCTGGTCGCCCGGAAGCGAGAGGACACCCACGTCCTCCACCTGAGCCCTCCGCTGCGCCGGCGAACCGGCGAGCCCCTGCCGCGCTTCTGCCGGCGCGCGCTCCAGTCCGGATTCCGCCTGCTGGAGGCGCACATCCGGCAGGATCCGGCGTGCTGGAGCGAGTGGGGACAGATCCACCATTGGGCCGTTCGCCCGCCGCAGCCTGTCGCGGCGGAGCCGACCGACGGTCCCTCGGCCGAGGAGGCCCTGCGCCGGCGCTTGCGCGTCGAGCCGCAGACCGTCCAGCTTCGGCTCGGGACCCAGGACGTCCTCGTGAACCACGCGAGCGGCGCCGCCGTCGTCTTCACGCCCCTGGTCCGCGACGTCCTGCGACTGGCCGGCGAAGGTCGCACGGTGGAGGAGGTCGTGAGCCGGCTGAACGGAGACTACGAGGAGGAGACCCTGCTCGAGGCCATCCAGGCGCTGGCCAAGGACGCCTTTCTCCAGGCAGGCGGCGCGTGAGCGGCCTCGCCGCCGTCACCGGCATGGGCTGCGTCACGGTCGCGGGAGCGGGGGCCGCGGCGGCGCGGGAGGCGCTTCTGCGGGGAGAGGTGCTGGGGCAGTGCCGGGACGCGGGCGAGATGCCGGCCCATTGGACGGCGCGAGCCCCCGAGAGCACCGCTCTCGAGGCGCTGCTTCCCGGCCTCGGCTATCCCCGCCCACCGCGCACGGTCACCCTCTCCCTGGCGGCGGCGCGGGAGTGCTGGCGGAGCGGCGGCGGAGACGACGAACGCATCGATCACGATCGGGCCGGCTGCGCGATGAGCCGCAACTTCGGCCAATACGACGTGGTCACGCAGTACAACCACGTGCTCTGGGAGAAGGGCCCCGCCTCGGTGAGCGGGCTCTCGTTCGTCCAGACGATCGGGAACACGGTCCTCGGCAAGGTGAGCCTCGACCTCCGTCTGCGCGGTCCCAGCCTGATGAACTTCGGCGCACCCGTCCTCGGCCTGGCCCTCGAGGCGCTCCGCGAGGGCGACGCCGACCTGATGCTGGCGGGCGGCGTCGACGAGCTGTCCCTCTACGTCCTGACGCGCGTCGTCCTGGGCGGGCTGGCGGCGCCCTGCGAGCAGCCGTCGGGACCATACGACGCCGAGGCGAGCGGCCTCCTGCCGGGGGAAGCAGCGGCCTTCCTGGCGCTCGAGACGCCGGAGTCCGCGCAGGCCCGCGGCGTCGAGATCCTGGGCTACTTGCGCGGACACGCGTCCGTCACGAACGGCTCCCCGACCTCCTTCGAGCGCGACCCCGACGACATCGTCGAGTGCATCGGGCGCGCCCTCGAGGACGCGGAGCTCGCTCCCGCGGACGTCACCCTCGTCTGCGGAGCCGGGACCCGACTCCCCGGATTCGACGAGCGCGAGCTCGTCGCCCTGGAGCGGGCGTTCTCCGAGCCGCCGCCGCTCTACTCGTGCAAGGGCGCCCTGGGCGAGACCTGGGGCGCGTCGGCCTACCTCTCCGCGATCTCGGTCCTGCAGTCCCTGGCGGCAGGGACGGCTCCTCCGACCGCGGGAACCACGGCGCGGGGCCCGGACTCCAAGGTGCCGCTGGTCGTCGGGAAGCCCGCGCCGGTCCGGGACGGGGCGGCCCTCGTGCTCAGCCTCGATCTGAGCGGGCAGGACTCGGCCTACCTGCTCACCGCGGAGGGACGATGAGCGACGAGCGGGAAAAGGATCGCGCTCGTCACCGGCGGCTCGCGCGGCATCGGCCGTGCGATCTCGGCGCGCCTGGCCCGGGACGGCTTCTCGGTGGTCGTGAACTACCGCGAGCGCGAGGAGGCCGCGCGCGAGACCTGCCAGGAGATCGAGCGCGCGGGCGGAAAGGCCTGGCCCTGCCAGGCCGACGTCACCCGCAAGGAGGACGTACAGCGACTCTTCTCGGCAGTCCGCGAGAAGCACCGGGGCCTCGACGTGCTCGTGAACAACGCGGGGCGCGTCCACGAGGCGCTCTTCGCCCTCACCCCGGTCGATCAGTTCTGGCAGGTGATGCAGGCCAACCTGATGGGGGCGCTGCTCTGCTCGCACGCCGCCCTGCGTCTCATGACCTCGCAACGGCGGGGCGTGATCGTCAACATGTCCTCGACCGCCTCGCTGCGCGCCCCGGTGGGTCTCAGCGCCTATGCCGCCTCCAAGGCCGCGCTCAACTCCCTCACCCGCACGCTCGCGCGCGAGGTCGGGGCCAAGGGCATCCGGGTGAACGCGGTCGCGCCGTCCTGGACCCAGACCGAGATGCTCAAGGACGCGAACCAGGGCGCGATCAAGGCGGGCGTCGAGCACCTCCCGCTCGGGCGCCTGAATACGGCCGAGGAGATCGCGAGCGCCGTCTCGGCGCTGGTGCGGGACGACATGACCGGTCTGGTCGGCCAGGTCGTCCCCCTGGACGGCGGTGGCACGACATGAACCGGGAAGTGGTGGTGACCGGGCTCAGCATCTGGAGCCCCTACGGTCAGGGGAGCGAGGCGTTCTGGGAAGGCCTCGCCGGAGCAGGTTCGGCCGCGCGGCCCATCTCACGTTTCGACGTCTCCCACAAGGTCTTTCGCTCCCACGCGGCCGCGAGCATCCCCGAGATCCCCTCCGAGGCGGAGGGCGACGCGGAGGAGTCGATCGAGGGCATCGTCGAGTGGGTGCTCGAGGACCTCCGGGTCCGCTCCTGCCTGAGCACGGCGCCGCCCGGACAGGTCTCGCCCTACCAGGTGGCGGTCTGCGTGGGGTCCTCGCAGAGCACGAGCGGACTCCTGCGCGAGCACATGCGTGCGCCCTACACGTACCTCGCCGGCTCCCGCCACCAGAAGTCGCGCGCCTGGCTCAGCTCGGGATCGGTGCTCACCCAGATCGCGCACCAGGTGGGCGCGCGCGGGCCCGCGTTCATGATCTCGACCGCCTGTGCCTCCAGCACCACTGCGATCGGCCTCGCCTACGACCTGGTCCGGAAGGGCCGGGCACGCCGGGCCTTCGCCGGCGGCATCGGCTACTTCACCGAGATCACCTTCACCGGCTTCAACATCCTGCGCCTCACCAGCACCGGCAGCTGCCGGCCCTTCGACGCGTCCCGCGACGGCATCACTTTCGGCGACGCGGTCGCCTTCGTGCTGCTCGAGGACCGCGAGACCGCCGAGCGGCGCGGGGCGAGGCCCCTGGCCCGGATCGTCGGGCACGCTCTCGCCAACGAGGCCTACCACGCCACCTCGCCGGATCCCGGCGGCGGCGCGGCCTTGCGCGTGATGTGGCAGGCGCTCGGCCGCGACCGGAGCCTCCTCGATCGGCTGGACTACATCAACGCCCACGGCACCGGCACCGTGGTCAACGACAAGTCGGAGCTGCTGGCGATCCGGCGGCTGCTGGCGATGCGAGAGGAGAAGACGCCGGTCGCGATCAGCTCGACCAAGGGACACCACGGCCACGCCCTGGGGGCCGCCGGAGCGATGGAGTTCGTGGCCACCACGCTGGCCCTCCAGCACCAGATGGTGCCCGGGACGGTCGGCCTCTCGAACCCGGAGCCCGGCTTCGACGATCTCGATCTCGTGGCCGGCGAGGCGCGGCCGCGACGGATCCGTCTCGCGCTCTCCAACTCGTTCGCCTTCGGCGGCAACGTGGCGGCCATCGCGCTCGAGCCGCCCGCTGGGAGCGCGTCGTGAGCCCGAGCGCCGATCCCGCCGCCGCCGACCCCATCGCCGGCGAGGCCGCCGGCACCGCCCGGGTCCTGGACCTGGCGACGCTGCGGACCCTGGTGAAGCAGCCGCTCGCGGTCACGGACTACCTGGAGGTGCCCCAGGAGATGATCGCCCGCTTCGGGGAGCTGACCCTCGACCGCCAGTGGATCCACATGGACCCGGAGCGAGCGCGGGCGCACTCGCCCTTCCGCGGCACGGTCGCGCACGGCATGCTCACGCTCTCGCTCGTCCCCCATTTCGTCCAAGGAGCCGTCAAGGTGAGCGGCGTGAAGCTGGGCGTCAACATGGGATTCGACCACGTCCGCTTCCCCTCCGCGGTCCCCGCGGGCTCGCGGGTCCGGGCGCGGATCGAGCTCGCAGCCGTCGGCGACGGACCGGGCTGGGCACAGTGCACGTGGTTCGTAACCCTCGAACGGCAGGGCGGTCGGCTGCCGGCCTGCGTGGCGGAATGGCTCGTGCGCTACTACCTCGGGTGAGCGACATGGGCACCCCGGTTCCGCCCGCTCCACAGGCGCTCAAGGACGTCTTCATCAGCGACACGACGCTCCGCGACGGGGAACAGATGCCCGGCGCGGCGCTCGGACCCGAGGACAAGCTGGAGATCGCTCTCGCGCTGGCCGAGGCCGGCGTGCGGTCGATCGACGCGGGCTTCCCGGCCTCCTCGCCCGAGGAGCTCGAGGCCGTGCGCAGGATCGCCCGGGGCGTCCGGGGCCCGGTGATCATGGCTCTCTGCCGCACCCTGGAGCGGGACGTCGACGCGGCGGCCGCCGCCTTCGACGGCGTCTCCCCCTATCGTTGCGCCGCCGGCCTCTTCGTCGCCACGAGCGCCGTGCACCGCGAGACCAAGCTCAGGAAGTCGCGGGAAGAGGTCCTGGAGATCGTCCGCCGCACGGTCTCTTACGCGCGCCGGCGCTTCCTGCTGGTGACCTTCAGCGCCGAGGACGCCTCGCGCACCGAGCCCGACTTCCTGTGCGCAGCGTACGCCGAGGCGATCGCGGCCGGGGCGAACGTGATCGCCTTCCCGGACACGCTGGGCGTCCTGACTCCGGAGAAGGTACGCGACACGGTCCGCATGCTGCTGCGGGACGTGCGCGGCGTCGAGAAGGCGCGCCTCGCCGTCCACTTCCACGACGATCTCGGTCTCGCCACCGCCAATACGCTCGCCGCGATCGAGGCGGGGGCCCAGATCGTCCAGTGCACGGTGAACGGCATCGGCGAGCGGGCCGGCAACGCCCCGCTCGAGGAGGTCGTGATGGCGCTCCTGCAGAACCAGGACCAGTACCGGCGCCGCGTCTCCGTGAAGCCCGGCGCCCTCACGCCGCTCAGCCGGATGGTCGCGGCCAGGACCGGCATCCCGATCGCGCCCCACAAGGCCGTGGTGGGACAAAACGTCTTCGCGACCGAGGCCGGCATCCATCAGGACGGCCTGCTCAAGGACCCCAGGACCTACCTGCCCTTCCCCCCCGAGCTGGTCGGGCAGGATCGCCTGCGGCTCGTGCTCGGGAAGCACAGCGGGCGCGCCGCGGTCCAGGCGCGCCTGCGGGAGCTGGGCCTCCCTCTCGCCGAAGACGAGCTCGGGGAGCTGCTGGAGGACCTGCGAGGGGTCTCCAAGGACGCGTGGAAGGACGACGCGGCCGTGCTGCGGGCCGCGGTCGGGGACCTGCGGGATCGACGCAGCCGGAGGGTTTCCGCCTGACATGGAGCGAGCAGACTTCTCGGCGCACTATCCCGCCAGCCTCTACGACCGCTACGCCGAGCGCTTCCTCGGCGCCTACGACGACTGGGTGATCCGGCGCCTCGCCCAGCTGCTGCGCGACGCCCCCCCGGACGCCGTCCTGCTCGACGTCGGGACGGGAACCGGGCGCCTGCTCTGCCGGCTCGCCGCCCGCAAGGGCTTCGAGCGACTGCGGCTGGTCGGCGTTGACTTCTTCGACGAGATGGTCGCGATCGCCCGGCGCAACGTGCTGAGCCTGGGCCTCGCCGAACGGATCCGGATCGAGCCGGCCGACGTCCACGCCCTGCCCTTCGCGACCGGCACGGTGCGCTACGTCTTCAGCCGCTCGACCGTCCACCACTGGCGGGATCCCGTCCGCGCGCTCGCCGAGATCCACCGCGTGCTCGAACCGGGCGGCCTGGCCCTCGTCTACGAGATCCGCCGCGGCGCGCGGCCCGCCGCGATGGCGAGGTTCAACGAGCTGCGGCGCAAGGCCGAGGTCGAGGAGAGCCGGACGGAAGAGAAGTACACCCCGGAGGAGCTGTGGCAGTTCGTGCGCGCGGCGGGGCTCGCCGAGCTGGCGCAGCTGCTCGCCCCCGAGATGGGGATGATGGCGCTCGGGATGGAGCTCCAGATCGTGAAGCCGGTCGAGCAGACCGCCGGTCCACGGGAGCATTGAGGGCCCCCGACGCCATGGACCGGTACCTGCTGCAGGCACGGGAGGCCCTGGAGACGGCGACCGCCTCGATGCGCGAGCGGGATTTGGCGCGCTCGCGGGCCGGCAAGTGGTCGGCCGCCGAGATCGTGGAGCACTGCGCCCTCGCCTGCCGCGGCACCGCGCGGCTCCTCCAGTGGCACCTCGACAAGGGACGGCGAGCCCAGGAAGAGCCGACGGAGAAGCAGCAGCTGATGGTCCGCCACCTGATCGGCGGCGGCCGGTTTCCACCCGGCCTCCAGGCGCCGCCTTATGCGGTTCCGCGAGGGATGGACCCGGCGCACGTGCTGGCCTTCCTGCACGAGATCCTGACGGCGCTCGACGAGGCGGTCGCGCTCTGCGCGGAGAGGCTCGGACCCGGGGTCACCCTCGGCCGCCACCCGGTGCTGGGTCCGCTCACCGGCGGCCAGTGGTGCCAGTTCCACGCCGTCCATGCCGCCCACCACGCCCGCCAGATCGAGGCTCTCAATGCCTGGCTCGCCGGCGAAGACGCCGGCGGAGATCTGCCGAACCAAGAGGCCCGAACGACCTAGCCCGACCATGTCTCGACTCACGGGAGCTCGAAACAGGGGAACTCGGCGCGACGAGCTTCCGGTTGCGTCGGTCGCCCGGATCTCCCGCGAGGAGTTCTCCTCGCGGTACCTCCTGCCTCGCCAGCCGGTGGTCCTGACGGACGCGATCTCGGGCTGGCCGGCGCTCCGGAAATGGACCTGGGAGTGGCTTTCGGCGACCCACGGTCACCACGACGTCCTGGTCGCGGACCCGCAACGTCAGAGGCGCTCCGTGCGCTTCGCCGACTACCTCCGGTACGTCGTCGATCCGTCGCGCTTCAACGTGCCGGACGGTCCCCTGTACCTGTCCGATCTGGGCCTGCACGAGCTGCCGGTGCTCTTCGATGACTACTCGCGGCCATCCTTCGTGGAGGACTGGTTCGCCCGGTTTCCGGACGGGAGCCGGCCGCCCTTCCGTTGGCTGTTCATCGGCCCCGTCGGAACCGGATCCGCCCTGCACACCGACACCAGCGGCACCCACGCCTGGCTCGCCCAGATCCAGGGCGAGAAGGAATGGCGTCTCTATCCCCCGGACGAGCTGCCCCTCGAGTACTGCGGCCGCGCCGACGCCTTTGCTCCCGACCTCGAGCGTTTCCCCGCGCTCGGCCGCGCGCGCTTCTTCTCGGCGGTCCTGCGCCGCGGAGAGGTCCTGTTCGTGCCCTGCGGCTGGAGGCATCAGGTGCGCAACCTCGGCCCGAGCTGGGCCATCACCGAGAACTTCTGCAACGCCTCGAACCTCGAGGACGTCTACCGCGACACGGAGGAGCCCCGCATCCGCTCGATCCTCGAGGACCTCTGCCTCGCGAAGACCCGCGAACCGCGCCGCTCCCGCCCAGGGATCGCGCCACGCATCGAGTCGCGGCTGCTCCACGATTTCTTGAGCGCCCGCGAGGGTGAGCTGCAGGAGCGCCTCACCGCGCTACGCGCCGCGAAGGAACGCCTCTCGCCCCCCAGGACCGCGAGGCGCGGGCATCCACAGAAAGAAGCGAGGGTCGAATGAAGCGGTGGCTGTTCCCCGGTCTGGTAGCCTCCTCTTTGTTGGCGCTGCCGGGGCTCGCGCAGGCCGCGGTGCTCGCGGCGCCCGCGTCGCTCACGGTCGCGCCCGGCGAGACGAGCGCCCCCGTCACCGTCACCCTCACCTTCACGGGGCTGGCCGCCGCCCCTGGCGGGCTGCAGATCCTGGCGGTCCAGAAGCTGCCTCCGGGCGTCACCACCCAACCCTCGCCGGTCACGTACGTGGCCGGCGGCGCGGCGACGGCCACGACCGTCTTCCGTTTCGTGGTCGGCGCCGCGGTCCCGTTCGGCAGCTATCCGATCGCCCTCTCCGACACCTCCGCCGGCGCGGCCGGCTCGACGAGCTTCCTGCTGGTGGTCGCCCCCCGCATCCCCACCGTGGCCGCGATCGTTCCCGCCACCGTCTCCGCGGGGACGAACGGGATGCGGCTGCGGCTGATCGGCAGGGGGTTCTCGCCGCAGGTGCCGTTCGCGTTCAGCGGCCAGGGCGTCTCGGTCACCGCGACACGGGTAGTCTCACCCTCGCTGGCCGAGGTCGTGGTGTCGGTGGCCGACACCGCATCGCCAGGCCCGCGGTCACTCCAGGTCGTGACCCCGAACGGCAACGCCACCGTGGAGGGGGCGAGCCTGGTCGTGCTGCCGGCCCTCTCCCCCGCGGGAGCGGTGAGCGTCGCGACCATCGCCATCCTGACCCCGCTGTCCGGGGCCTTCGTCGGCACCGGGGAGGACGTCCGCCCACACGGGCTGATCGCGGCGGCCGGCGCCGGGTCGATCGTCGGCAGCTGGCGCATCGACGGCGTGCCGTTCGACCGCTTCACGCTGCAGGCGCGGGGCGGCCTCCCGCTGCCGGTGACCTCGCGGGTCCCGCTGCCCCCGCTCGCGCGCGGCCGGCACCGGCTGGAGCTGGCGGTCGAGTCCCCGCAGCAGCTGGTGTCCGAGCCCGTCTTCCTGACCACCGTCGGCAGGCGCGCCTCGGCCCTCCGGATCCTGGCGCCCCGCGACGGCGCCGCGCTCTCGGCGGTACCGCCGCTCACGCGCCTGAGCTGGTCGCCGGTTCCGGGCGTCAGCGGCTACCGGGTGGCCTTTCGGGACGGCTCGAAGCTGGTCACGAGCTTCCGCCTGTCAGCGACGGAGCTCGTGGTCGATCAGGAGGTCCTGCGGCGGATCGGCGTGGGCTCGCGCGAATGGAGTGTCGTTCCCGTCTTCCCCGGCGAGGTGGAGGGCGAACCCTGCCCCGCGCGCAGGCTGGCGGTCCCGCCGGCACAGCTGACCATCTCCGGCGTTCGCGTCGAGCGCGAAGCCCGGACGCATGCGATCCAGGTCCGATGGGATGGAGAAGCCGCCGGCGTCGTGTTCCGGATCGAGATTTGGGCGCCCGGGCACGCCTCCGCCGCCTTCACGGCCCTGACCAGGACGGCGCCGTATCGGCTCCCCGCGGCCGCTCACTGGAGCGCGGGACACCACCGGGTGCGGGTCGTCGCCCTCGGCCCGGCGGGAGAGCAACTGGGCGAGGCGGAGGCGACGCCAGCGCAGAGCGACGCGCTCCCCGAGCCCGCCTCCCAACTCGTTCCCGCCAGCGAGACCTCCGAGGCCACCGTGACCTCGATCGCTCCCGCCGACGGAGAAACCGTCCCGATCACCAAACCGCCGATCGACGTGTCCTGGACCGGTCCCTCCCCCCAGGCGAGCGAGCGGTTCCTCTCGCTCGACGGCACGGACGTGACCACGGTCGCGACATGGAGCGACGGCAGCCTCCACCTCGATCCCCCCGTGCCGCTGGGCGAGGGGAGCCACGAGGTCGTGCTCCGCTTCGGCGAGGCCGAGCTGAAGTGGAGCTTCACTGTCCAGGCCGCCGCGGCGGGCTCGGGTCCCCTCGGTGCGCCCGCCACCGCCAGCAACGACCAGGTCGAATGGAACGCAGCGGCCGAGGCCACGGCGGCCCGCACCCGTCGCTCCAAGCCGGACGGCGCCACCGAGAATCCCCTCCAGCCCGGCGACGACACGATCGGGCTCCATCTCTCGGGGCTGCTGGGCCTGGAGAACGACGCCTCGTCCGTGAAGGCGTCGGGCGACCTCGGGGTACGCCACGACTTCCACCAGCCTCCGGACTCGACCGACCCCTGGCTCGCCCAGGAGAACCGTTCCTGGCTGGGCCAGGTCGGGGTCGGCAAGCCCGGGTTGAAGCTCGACGCCGACGTGGGCTACGACTCCCCCGGCTTCCTCGATCAGGCGCAGATCCTCACCGCGGGTGTCAGCCGGGGCGGGATGCAAGGGAAGCTCCAGGCCTCCTGGCTCACAGGCTGGTTCTACCGCTCGTTCGACGCGCCCACGGACGGCATCGCGAGCGGCCTTCCCGTCCAGCAGAACGTCTGGGCGGCGGCGATCGAGCTGTCGCGCAACCCGGCCACTTCCTTCCTGCGCGCGGTCCAGTTCGTGGTGCAGGACCCGGACAGTGCCCCTGAGCCGCGACGGCGGGGAACGCTCCGGGGCGTGCTGGCCCACTGGAGCCTCCCGCAGATCGACTTCACCGTGGAGGGCGCCCACTCGAACATCCAGAACCTGGACGCGACCCTGCCCGGAGACGAGCAGAGCGGCAACGCCTTCCGTGGAGGCCTCTCCGGCCACACGAGCACCGTCCACTACTCGCTGTCGTTCAATGACACCGGCCGCGGCTTCTCGAACCCCGCCAACGGCGGGTTCACCGGGTCGGCCACGCCGGGCTTCGGCGCCGACGCCGACTTCGGCTACTCCTTCGCCAAGGGGGCCGCGTCACTGAGCCTCGCCGCGCACCACCTGCAGAGCCCCGTCGTCGACGCCGCGGACGCGCCGAACGTCCGGCAGGAGAGCGGTGACGCTTCCCTGGGCTACGGCCTCGGCCACCCGGCGTCGATCCAGGTGGCCGCGAACCTCGTGCTGCGCCGCGGCGACGCCTACGCCGCGCTCTCGCTTCCCGAGACCGACGCTCGCGACCTGGGCACGACGGTGACGCTCAGCCAGACCGTCAAGGCCTTCACCTTCAGCGAGGTCGGCTCGGTACAGGCGTCCCGCAACCTCGTCGATCCCACCTCCGACCAGACCGTGTGGAACGCCAACCTGAGCTTCAACGGGAACGTGCGGAGCATCCTGACGCTCTCCGCCACCGCCGGCTGGAACCGGGTCGCCGCCGATCCCGCCCTGGGAGACACGGACTCCCTGCAGCTGTCCCTGCAACCCTCACTGACGCTCGTCCAGGGCTCGCTCACGATCCAGCCCGCGATCCTCTACTCCAAGAGCAGCAACACGACGCTCATGAGCGACACGCGCAGCGAGGAGTACGCGGCGGCAGCCGGCTGGACCCCGCTGGCCCTCAAGTCCATGCTGGCGATCCAGGTCCAGCTCGACTGGAGCCGGAGCGTGGTGGCGGGAGTGGACGCGGGGAGCTTCTCGCGAACGGCGACGGCCAACCTCACCTTGAGCTGGGGCTCTTCCGGCTCCCGCCCGGTCGGCGTCGCCAGCCAGCCCGTCAATCCCGGCGCGCGTCAGGCGTGGCTGTCTCCCGTGCGCCGCTTGCCGGGTCGTCCCAGCTGGCCCCGCGCGACGAGCGGCCCCGGCCTTGGCGGACCCTGAACAGCCGGCGCGCCGCCGGTCATCGATGGACGGGTGACTGGACCAGCCGCCGACGGCAGGTTAGCTTGAGGGTCATGAAGAACGACTGGACTTGGGCCCGTGCGACCTCGATCGGGGTCCTCCTCTCGGTCGCACCGGCAGGCGCCTGGGCCGCCGGCGCTCGCCGGGCACTGGGTCGGGGAGATCCACACCCCGGGGCAGGGACTGCAGGTGATGGTGGACCTGGCGGCCAAGGGACCCGGAGGCTGGACGGGAACCATCACGATCCCCATCCAGAACCTGCGCGCCTTTCCCCTCTCGTCGCTCGCGGCCAAGGGAGAAAGCCGTGAGCTTCGCCATGCAGGGCATCCCGGGGAACCCGCTCTTCAAAGGCCGGCTCTCGGCCGACGGCACCACGCTCTCGGGCGACTTCAGCCAGGGTGGGGCGACCCTGCCGTTCCGTCTCGAGCGCAAAGGCGAAGCCGTGATCGCCGAGCCGCCGAAGAGCACGCCCGTCACCAAGGAGCTGGAGGGGGACTGGCAGGGCTCGCTGAACGCCGGCGGCACCGTGCTGCGCCTGAAGCTGAAGCTCACGAACCGCCCCGCAGGCGGCGCGACCGGCGACGTCGTGAGCGTCGACCAGGGCGGCGCCGAGATCGGAATCAGCACCGTGCAGCAGAAGGCGTCTCACCTCGAGCTGCGGCTGCCCACGATCGGCGCCTCGTACTCGGGCGAGCTCAGGGACGGCCGCCTGGTCGGCACCTGGACGCAGGGCCAGGGCAGCCTGCCGCTCGAGTTCACGCGTCCCACTCCGTAGGCGGGCCTTTGCCGACGACACGACTCGAGGCGTTCAGCGACGGGGTGATCGCGATCCTGATCACGATCATGGTGCTGGAGCTGCACGTCCCGCACTCCGCCGACTGGAGCGCCCTCGTCCCCCTGCTCCCCTCCTTCCTGACCTACCTGCTGAGCTTCGTGTTCCTCGGGATCTACTGGAACAACCACCACCACCTGCTGCACGCCACCGACGAGATCCGGGGCGGTGTCCTCTGGGCGAACCTGCACCTGCTCTTCTGGCTCTCGCTGGTGCCGTTCGTCACCGGCTGGATGGGCCAGAACCACTTCGCGCCCGCCCCCACCGCCGCGTATGGGATCGTGCTGCTGATGGCAGCCATCGCCTACACGATCCTGCAGACGTCGATCCTGGCCTGCCGCGGCAGGAACACGAGGCTGCGCGCCGCGGTGGGAAGCGACCGCAAGGGGAAGCTCTCGATGCTGCTCTACGCGGCGGCGATCCCGCTCGCCTTCCTCGACCAGCGGATCTCGGACCTGCTCTACGTCGCGGTGGCGCTCGTCTGGCTGGTGCCCGACCGTCGCATCGAGTCGGCCCTGGCTCGCGAGCACGACTGAGGGCGTCGCCCGGGCGCGCGGGACCACGCTCCCGTCAAGACACTCGTGTCGCCTCAAACGCCGATCCAGACATCGTTGTCGCTTCCATGCGGCCAAGCCGCTGGCGCGCCAACTGATGCTAGTTCCACCAGATGAACGGGTTGCAGGTTGACTCTGCTGGGAGACGCACCGGTGGCGGCTGGCAGCGACCTTGCTCGAGTCCAGGGCAGCGGACCGGAAGGAGGCCGCCAGCATGGAAACGCACGGAGCCCGGGTTTCGAGCCTCGAGAAGCCGCCGCTCAGCACACCGGCCGTGGTCACAGGCCACGGCACCACCGTCACGGGCGCCGTCTCCCTGACGGCTCACGCGCTGGCCCTGGCGACGGTTCTCACGCTGCCGCTCTTCCTCGATCGGTCGCTGCCCGAGCCGGCCCACGGCACGCGCGCCTTCCTGGCCGAGCCGATCCAGCTCGCGCCCCCGCCGCCTCCACCCCCCGCGTCCGCGCACAGCGCTCCGGCGCGCGACGCGCGACCCGCGCTCGCGAGCGACGCCCTGGTCGCTCCCGCGCAGGTCCCGCTCGAGCTCGCCCCGGAGTCCGGGCTCGACCTCGGGCTCGAGGGAGGCGTGCCGGGCGGCATCGAGGGAGGAGTCCCGGGCGGGGTCGTGGGCGGGATCGTCGGTGGACTGCCGGACGCCCCTGCACCGCCGAGGCGGCAGCCCCTCGTCGTCGGCGGGGAGATCCAGGCACCGCGGAGGCTGCGGGGAGATCCTCCGGTCTATCCTGCGGTCGCCCGGCGCGCGCGGCTTCAGGGCATGGTGATCCTGGAGTGCGTGATCGACGAGCGCGGCCGCGTTCGCGATGCCAAGGTGCTGAGGGGAGTCCCGCTCCTCGACGAGGCTGCCCTCGACGCCGTGCGGGGCTGGGTCTACGCGCCGACCCTCTTCGACGGCGTGCCGGTCCCGGTGCAGATGACGGTGACCGTGACGTTCCAGCTGGCCGCCCCTAGTCCCCGAGCGTCCGGATTGGCGCGCCGGCCCGGCGCCTGCGCACGATTGCGGGGCCGTCCGGATCCGTGGCAGAGTTCATCGCTCCGACACCTGCGGTTCCTGATGGTCTTCAGCTCGACGATCTTCCTGTTCGTCTTCCTGCCGATCGTGCTCGGTGCCTATGGCCTCCTCTCGCTCCTGCTGAGGCGCGCGGGCGGCCGGAGCGCCCTGAGCACGATCCGGAACGGCTTCCTGCTGCTGGCAAGCCTGGTCTTCTACGCCTGGGGGGAGCCGTTCCTACACCTTCGCCGTCTTCGCGACGTCCCCGGTACTGTTCGCCGTCGTGGCCGGCTGCGCCCTGTCGATCCCCTGGTGGAACGGCCGGCTGCTCGCGGAACCGCCAGAGCGCCTGCGCGCGGTCGTCGGAGGCTGGCCTGCCGCCTGGGGCGTCCGGGCGACCGTCGGCGTGGCCGCGGCACTCGTCGCCCTGCTGACCCTGAGCCTGGCGAAGGTGCTGGCCGGCACCTACAGCCCGTTCATCTACTACCGCTTCTGAGTTTCTTGGCAGCCACGGAACGACGCAGCCTCTGAGGCGCGGGCAGACGCGCCCGGCGCGCCTGTGCCGCGCCTACTGCCCCAGCTTGAGGGTCTCGGCGACCTTGTAGCCCAGCCAGGGGATCCAGAAGAAGCCGTAGAGGACGGCCCACCAGAAGCCGACCTTGCCCCAGGCGTACCAGAAGACGCCGAAGCCGAAGCCCGCGAATCCGCCGATCGTGATGGGTCCGCCGACTCGAACGTTCTTGTCCTTCATCCTTCGCCGCCTTCCTCTCCATCGGACGCGGAAGGCCGACTGTCTCGCCGCCCGCGCGGCGACACCGCCTCCGCACGCCGCCTCCGCTCTCCCCAAGCTGCTCCCCCCGGGCTTGAAGCGGGCCTCGCCGGGGCATACGCTGTCATTCAGTCCCCCATCTCACACGAGTTCGTCCTTCGTCTCAAGGAGGCTGCGATGTCCGTCCGTCCGATCAAGCGCCTGATCAAGGCCAAGCCGACGCTGGAGGGCGCCGGCGTGCGCCTGCGCCGGGCGTTCGGCTTCGGGAGCACCTCGGACTTCGATCCCTTCCTGCTCCTCGACGACTTCCGCAACGAGCGTCCCGAGGACTACCTCGCGGGCTTCCCCTGGCACCCTCACCGCGGCATCGAGACGATCACCTACGTCCTGGCCGGCACCGTCGAGCACGGCGACAGCATGGGCAACAAGGGGGCGATCGCCACCGGCGACGTGCAGTGGATGACCGCCGGCCGCGGGATCATCCACCAGGAGATGCCCAAGGGCGACGGCGATGGCCGCATGCACGGCTTCCAGCTCTGGGCGAACCTGCCCGCCTCCCTCAAGATGACGGAGCCGCGCTACCAGGGTGTCCTGGCGGCCGACATCCCCGTGGTCACCGACGACGACGGGACCCAGGCGCGGATCGTGTGCGGCAGCTTCTGGGGCAAGACCGGTCCCGTGGACGAGGTCGCGATCGATCCCATCTACCTCGACGTCACGGTGCCGCCCGGCCGGACCAGGTCACTTCCGGTCGAGACGACCCGCCACGCCTTCGCCTACGTCTTCGCCGGGTCGGGCAAGTTCTGCAACGCCTCGGGTCCGCTCGCCGTCCCCACCGAGAGCGCGGGCTGGTCGGACACGAAGCCTCCGGCGCACGCGGACAACCGCTCGCTCGTGCTCTTCGACCGCGGCGACGAGGTCCGGGTCGAGGCGGGCGAGGAGGGCATCCGCTTCCTGCTCGTCTCGGGCCGGCCGCTCGCCGAGCCGGTCGCGTGGTACGGCCCGATCGTGATGAACACCCAGGAGCAGCTGCGGGAGGCCTTCGAGCAGCTCGAGCAGGGCACCTTCCTGAAGGCGCGGGGCTGAGGCGAGCGACCGAGGACCGCCCCCGGGGCCGATCGCCCGCGGCGAAGGTCAGCCGCCGACGCGGGTCACGATCCACTCGCGAATCTCGTGGCTCAGCAGGATGACGGCGATCGCGACCGCGAGGTGCTTCGCCACCTCGATGAACGGCGACGCGCCGCGCGAGCGGGCGACGAGGTAGGTGAGCGTGCAGAGGAGACCCAGGCCCCAGCCGAGCGCGACCGGAACCAGGTGGCCCGCGGGCAGAAGCACCGCCAGGACGATGAAGCTCCCCGCCACCAGCAGCCGCGCGAGGTAGTTCGTCACCGTCGAGCGGAAGGCCTGCCGGGACTCGAGCTTCTCGGATTCCTGATAGACGTGGATCGCGAGCGAGTCGGCGAGGTTGTCCGCCACCGCCACCACCAGCAGGCTCGCGATCAGCGTCGTCTGCGAGGACGTCCCCCCGTCGAAGGCCACGACGAGGCCCATGCCAGTGACGATGGCGGCGGTGCCACCGTAGCTGAGCGTCGTCAGTCCGGCCATCGCTGCCTCCCCGGGTCCGCCGCAGGGCTCTGGTACGCGCCGACGCGGCACCACATGATGCCGAACGCGCCGGCCGGCGTCGAGGCCCCATTCGGACCAGACGGGCGGAGGGCCGCTCCCCGCGTCCTGGCAGCCGCCTCTGGCGGTCAGGGCGTCGCTTCCGGCGGGCGGGCGGGCGCGAGCAGCCGGCGGTAGGCCTCACTCCGGGCGAGACGCTCGAGCTTTGGCTCGGACGCGACGAAAGCAGCCAGGTGATCGGCGTCCAGACCGTTCTCGACGGCCCGTTTCAAGTCCCGCAGGGCGGCCTTCTCGTCGCCCAGGTGGGCGTGGCAGCGCGCGAGCGAGAGCGGAGGCGCGGCACTATCCGGCCGTGCCTCGGCGGCGACGTCGAAGAAGCCCATCGCCCGGCGCGTCTCGCCCGCGTCGAGGACCCTCCTCCCTGACTCCAGCGCGCCGACGAAGACGCCGCCGAGGACGCGCTCCGCGACACGTCGATCCTCCGGCGGCTTCTCCGCCTCCAGCTGCCGGCGCTGCTGGCGGGTCTCGCGAATCGCTTCCGCGCGCCGCACGACCCAGTCGGAGGCGTCGGGGCTCGACGCGCGTATCGGCTCGAGGATGCCGTCCTCGAGCGAGCGCTGCCTCGCGATCTCGCGCTCCTCCTGCGCGACGGCACGCCGCACCGCGGGGTCAGCCCGGAGCGAGTCGATCCGCGCGCTGAGCGCCGCCGTGTCCACCAGTCCCGCGAGCGCCGCCTCCATTGCGCGATACTCCTCGAGAGCGTAGGCCCGCTCTCCCCTCTCCTCGCGCGCCCGGCCGGCCTCGAGCGTCCTGGCCAACTCGCCCGCCACGAACGCCGCGTCGCGGTCGCGCAGGCCGTCACGCATCTCGAGCAGGGCCGACCAGGCGAAGGCATCCTCCCACACCGCCGGAGGCGCCCAGGAGTGAGCGCCCTCGAAACGGCGGAGCGCGTGCCGGAAGCCGAGCCCCTCGAGCCGGGCGTCCAGCTCCACCAGCTCGCCGTAGTTGAAGTCGGCGAGGCCCGCCGCGGCGAACACCTCGAAGACCGCGTGGCGCGACGGCGGCGATCCGGTGCTGAAGCCCGCCCCGTCCAGGAAGACCCCCCGCGCGCAGCCGCACAGCTGCGCGAGCTGCGCGGAGACGCGGGCCCCTCCCGAGAACCCCGCGAAGTAGACCCGGCGCTCGTCGATCGCGAGCCGCGCGTGGGTGTCGCTCCACATCTCGGCCGCCGCCTCCTGGGCGAGCCGCCAGGGGCCGTTGCGCGACCTGTTCGAGGCGGCTATCAGGTAGCCATGGCGCTCCGCGGCGTCTCTCATGAGAGCCACCGGCCGAGACCCCTGTGCCGCCGGGTCGAAGACGTACACGATCGGCCAGGGCCGCGCCGCCGAGTAGGCCGAGGGCCGGAAGAGCTCGTAGCTCCGCTCCTGCGTCCTGCTGGCCGGCTGGGATCCCTCCGCCCGCGCCGCGGCGCAGGCCGCCAGCAGCACGGCGCACAACCGCGCATCCACCCGCATACCGTCTTCTCCCCGCAGGGAAGCCTCGGCCCGTCCGGGCTCTCTTCGCTGCCTGTCAGCGCATTGTCCTGCCGACCGCGAGAGATACGGGAGGGAGCCGCGGTGCCGGCAGTCCCGTAGGAAGGGGCGTTCCGGCCGCCGGGCCCGACGACACTCGCCGTCCCGCCGCGACCGGGGCGGCTCGTGCGACAATCCGTGCCACGGATCCGGAGCTGAGACCGCCTGTGCCCAAGATCCTGATCGTGGACGACGAGCCCGGTATTCGCTTCGGGGTGAGGGACTTCCTCGAGAGCGCGGGGCTGGAAGTGGAGGAGGCCGATACGATCGCCGCGGCCGAGCGGGTGCTGCGCGAGGCACGCCCGGACGCGATCGTGCTCGACCACATGCTTCCGGACGGCACCGCCCTCGACCTCCTGCCCCGCATCCGCGAGACCGACCCCTCGATCCCGGTCCTGGTGCTGACCGGGCACGCGACCATCGACCTCGCGGTGCGCGCCATCAAGGAGGGCGCCGACCAGTTCCTGGCCAAGCCGGTCGAGCTGCCGACCCTGCTCGTGATGCTGCAGCGTCTGCTCGAGTCGCAGCGCGAGAAGCGGCGACAGCTGGCGGGCCGCGCCCGCCAGGCACGCGAGACGGTGGACCCGTTCGCGGGCACCTCATCCGCGATCCGGGCGCTCGCCGAGCAGGCCCGCCGTCTGGCCGCCTCGAGCAGCCCCATCCTGATCGAGGGCGAGACCGGCAGCGGCAAGGGAGTCCTGGCCCGCTGGCTCCATCTCAACGGGCCGCGGCGCGACGAGCCCTTCGTCGACATGAACTGCGCCGGGTTCTCACGGGAGTTCCTGGAGACGGAGCTCTTCGGCCACGAGAAGGGGGCCTACACGGGAGCGGTCAACAGCAAGCCCGGGCTCCTGGAGGTGGCCCACCGGGGAGTCGTCTTCCTGGACGAGATCGGCGACCTCGACCCCCAGGTGCAGCCCAAGCTCCTCAAGGTGCTCGAGGAGAAGCGCTTCCGGAGGCTGGGCGAGGTGCGTGACCGTCAGGTCGACGTGCAGCTGATCGCGGCCACCCATCAGAACCTCACCGAGCTCGTGCAGGAGCGGCGCTTCCGCGGGGATCTCTACTTCCGGATCAGCACCATCCCGTTGCACGTGCCGCCCCTGCGCGAGCGGACCGAGGACATCCCGGTGCTGGCGCGGGGCTTTCTGGAGGGCTTCGCCCACGACCTCGGCCGGCGCGGCCTCAGGTTGTCGCCTGCCGCCGAGCGGGCCCTGTGCGAGCGCGGCTGGCCGGGCAACGTCCGGGAGCTGCGCAACGTGATCGAGCGCGCGGTGCTCCTGTGCAGCCAGGACCTGCTGCAGCCTGAGCACCTGAGCTTCGACGGTTCGCCGAGTCTCCAGGCGGCCCCCGTCGCGACCGGCGGAACCTCCTCTGCTTCCACCCTCGAGGATGTCGAGAAGGCCCACATCGAGCGCGTGCTCCGGGAGCTCGGCGGGCGCGTAGCCGAGGCGTCCCAGAGGCTGGGCATCCCCCGAAGCACCCTCTATCAGAAGATCAAGAAGTTCGGGCTCTCCGTGCCGCGGACTTCCTGAGGGTGCGGGACGCGGGTCCCGATCCCGGACTGAGTCCGTGAATCATAACGGCGGACACCGGTCCCGCGCCGCCGTCCGAGGGGCATCACCCGTCATCTCTCTGCAGGCAAATGGGTTCCGGGTGGGAAGGCGCTCAGGCCTCTAGACGAAACGCCGGGCACGAGAGTTGCGTAACATGCGGGCGTGGGAGCCAACTCAGGTCGGTTGCTGGTGGTCGACGACGAGGCGGCCATCCGGTTCGCCCTCACGGAGTACTTCCGGGAGAGCGGCTGGGTCGTGGACGCGGCGGCGGAGAAGGAAGAGGCGGAGGCGCTCCTGGCTTGCACGGAGTACGCGGTCGTGATCGCGGACCTCAGGCTCACGGGGATCTACGGCATAGAAGGCCTGGACATCATCCAGTGGTCCCGCCACCTGCGCCCTGAGACGCGCGTCGTGCTCCTGACCGGAAACGGCACGCCCGAGATCGAGGCCGAGGCGCGCCGGCGAGGCGCCGACGCCTTCCTGCACAAGCCTCTGCCTCTGCCGCAGCTCGAAGCCGTGGTCGACTCACTGGTCGGGAAGGCCGCGTGACGGTGGCGGCGGCGTGCGCCTGCGCCTGGTGTCGGCGCGTGCGCACGACCGAGGGGGACTGGGTATCGACGGAGCTCGAAGACCTCGACTCCCCGGAAACGACGCACGGCATCTGCCCTTCCTGTCTCGAGCGCGAGATCCGGGGCATCCTCGCCGCGGGCACGCCCGAGGCCGCGGCGCGCAGCGGTGAGGCGGGCTCGGCAGCCTGACGCTCAGGCCACGCCGCGCAGCTTCACCGTGACGATCGCTCCGCCCGCCGGGTGATTCTCGGCCCTCACCTCGCCGCCGTGGTCGTACACGAACCTCTTTACGATCGAAAGCCCGAGGCCGGTGCCGCCGCGCCGGCGGGTGAAGAACGGCTCGAACATGCGAGCCAGGTCGTTCGCCTCGAACCCGGGACCCGAGTCCTTGACGGCGACCTCGACGTAGCGGCCGTCGCGATCCGCGACCGCCCGCAGCATCAGGTCGACGCGGCCGCCGGGCGGTGAGAAGTGGATCGCGTTCTCGATCAGGTTCTGCAGCACCTGGGTGATGCGCTCTCGATCCGCGAGCACGGGCGGCAGACGGTCGCAGGGCGTCCGCACGACCTCGACGGGCTTGCCGGTCGCCAGGACGGCACAGGCCGCGACCGCCGCCTCGACGACGTCCTCCATCTGGCACTCGCTGAAGTCGGGCCGGCTCGGCCTCCCGAAGTCGAGCAGGTCTTTCATGAGCGTGGTCAGGCGGGTGATCTCCCCGCGCAGCACGCCGAGATAGCGCTCGTAGCCTCCCGTGCCCCGCGCCCGCGCCTCGAAGGCGTCCAGGGTCGCCGAGATGCTGAAGAGAGGGTTCCGCACCTCGTGGGCGACGCCGGCCACGATCGAGCCGATCTCCGCCATGGTCTCGCTCTGGCGCAGCTGCTCCTTGAGCCGCGCCGTTTCCGTGACGTCCTGGAAGTTCAGCACGACGCGGCCCGCGAACTCCCCCTCCGCGGCCAGGACCCGCGCGCTGACGACCCAGGTGCGCCGGCTGAGCGGATCGCTGACCTCGCGCGCGGGCGTCGTGCCTCCGCGTCGTACCTGCTCGACCAGCTCGCATAGCGCCGCCCAAGGCTCGCCCGGCCCGAGCGCCTCGAGCGGGCGCTCGATCAGGTCGGACCAGGACCCGCGCCCCGAGCACTCGACCACCGCCCGGTTCACGCGCACCACCCGGCCCTCGGCATCGAGGACCAGGACGCCCAGGGGGAGCCCGTCGAAGGCGTCCCGCCACTCGATCGCGGCGCGACGCAGGTCCGCCTCCAGGCGCCGCCGCTCGGTGACGTCCGTCCCGGTGCCGATCAGGTACGTCGCCGCGCCGGCCTCGTCCCGAACGGGACGGTTGACCCAGGAGATGAGCCGTCGCTCGCCCGACCGGGTCAGCCACTCGCTCTCGAAGGCCACCGGCAGCTCGAGCACGGAACGCCCCTCCTGGTGGTGGTGGGCCAACTCGCCCCGCCCCTCCGGCTCGCGCAGCACGTCCCAGATCTCCCGCCCCCGGACCTCCGGCTCGGACCAGCCGCTCGCCAGCTCGCAGGCGCGGTTGAAGCGCACGATCTTGCCGTGGGCGTCGACCACGATCACGAGCGAGGCCACCATGTCGAGCAGGCTGTCCGCGAAGACACGCTCGCGCTCGAGCTCGCGCTCGGCCCGCTGCCGTTCCAGCTCCGCGGCCGCCCGGGCGGCGAAGGCCTGCAGCACCGGCTCGGGCCGCACCGTCTCCCCGAGCGGGGCGTCGTGGACCGCGTTCACCAGCCCGAGCACCGCGCCCGAGGAGGCGCGCAGGGTGGTCCCGACGTAGCTGCGCGCGCCCAGCCGTCGCAGGTCCGCGTCCGCCGGGTATGCTTCGGCCACGCCGTCCGGCACGTGCACGAGGCGCGCGGCGTCGATGACACCGCCGCAGGGCGTCGCGGAGAGCTCGTACTCGACGTTCGCCACCAGGCGGCCGTCGATGCAGCGTGCCAAGGTGCGAACCCGACCCGGGCCGACCAGCTCGGCCACCGAGGCGCACTTCACCCGCAGCGTGCGCGCCAGACGCAGCGCCAGCTCGCCGAACAGCGCCTGTCCCCCGCCCGCGGCCGTGCCCGCCACGAGGTCGCTCAGCGCGTCCTCGATCCGCCGCTGGCGAACGGCGCGCTCCGCGGTGTGCGGCAGGTCGGCCAGCGCCTGCTCGGTCTTGACCACGTAGTCGGCGGCACCCGCGCGCATGGCCTCGACGGCGACGCGCTCGCTCCCGTGGCTCGCCATGATGACGATGGGCGGCAGCGCGGCGGCCGAATCGTAGCGCAGCAGGTCGAGCCCTTCGCCGTCCGGGAGCAGCCAGTCCGCGATCACGATGTCGGGGCGAGGCCCCTCGCCGGACAAGGCCCGGCGTCCCGCCCCGATCGTCTCCGCGACGCTCACCTGGAAAGCGGCGTTCCGCCCCTCGAAGGCCCGCAAGGCGAGCTCGACGTGCCCGGGATCGTCCTCGACCAGCAGCACCTGGAGGGGGTCGCTCATCTGGGCCGCCCGTCCCGATCTTGGATGTCGCGCGTCTGGAGTCTGGAATGCCCGAGAGGCAGCGAGGCCAGCTGAGACCGTCTAAGTGCCTGCTCCCGAATGGCTTGGTTCATCATCCCTGAGACAGCCGCATCCGACACACGCGTGGCACGTCAGGTGCAGAAGCGCGGAGCGTGCCAACCGAGCCGACCCTCCTGGATACGATCCTGGAGCCCGGCCGCCTCTCGGTCGTGTTCCAGCCCATCTTCGAGGTGGGCATCGAGCGGCCCCAGGTCTACGCGGTCGAGTGCCTCATCCGCGGCCCGCGCGGCACGAACGCCGAGCAGCCAACCATCCTGTTCGAGTACGTCCGCCGCAAGAGGGCGGAGGCGGCCGTCGACCGTGCCTGCGTCGCGACCGCGCTACGGGGGGCCAGGGACCTGACGATGGTGCCGCGCCTGTCCGTCAACGTCCACGCGTCGACCCTGGGCCGGGACACAGGCTTCCCCGCCTTCCTCCTGGAGCAGGCCCGGGCCGCCGGGGTCGAGGCCCAGCGGCTGATCGTCGAGGTCGTGGAGCACTCGCCTCCGCTCGACGTCCCCAACTTCCGCGTCGCTCTCGCCAGCCTGCGCGAGGCGGGGCTGTCGATAGCGCTCGACGACGTCGGCCTCGGCCAGTCGAACTACAAGATGATCCTGGACGTCCGGCCCGACATCTACAAGCTCGACCGCTATCTCGTGTACGGAGCCTGGAACGACCCCTACCGCCAGGTGATCCTGGACTCGCTCGCGCGCATGGTGCGACGCCTCGAGGCACGGGCCGTGGCCGAGGGCGTCGAGAACCGCGAGGAGCTGATGGCTGTCGAGGCGGCCGGGATCGACCTCGTGCAGGGCTTCCTGCTCTCGCCTCCCCTTTCGAGCACGGAGCTGTTGAACACCGGTTTTCTCAACGGCCTGGCGCCTACGGGTCACCTGGCCTGATGCCGCGCGCGCGCGCGACGGTACGGGACCCGGTGCCTTGAGCCTCAAGGGATCGATCGAGGACCTTCCCCTGCTCGAGATCCTGCAGGTTGTGGCCTTCTGCCAGAAGACCGGCCACCTGACGGTGCGCGCTCCCGCCGGCGACGCGGGCGTCGTCTTCCGCGAGGGACGCGTCGTCTCCGGCTACATCTGGGACACGCCTGCCGAGCCACCCCCCCAGGAGGCGGAGGGACGCGAGCAGGAGATCCGCGGGCGCATCACCGCCATCCTCGAACGTCTGGTCCGCTTGCGGGAGGGCGAGTTCGCCTTCAACCTGACCGAGCGGGTCCCCACCCGCATGGGTGACCGCGACCTCACGGCGGAGACCCTGGCCGACGGCATCAATCCCGAGCAGATGATGCTGGACCTCGCCCGCAAGCTCGACGAGGACCGCCGCGACGGCACCGCGACCCTGGAAGCGAGCTTCAGCGCGCCGACCGAGGAGAGCGCGTCCGGGCAGGAGCCGGCGCCCGAGGGCCCGGCGACAGCGGCGCCGCCTTCGGCGGTCCTGCTGGTGGACGACGAGGCCGACGTGTGCCGGGTGGTGGGCGCGGAGCTCTCCCGGTCGGGTCATGACGTGTCGGTCGCGGGTGGCCTCGGTCACGCCCGTCGCGAGATGGCGCGTCTCGCCTCCGTGGGGCAGCGCTTCCTGCTGGTGGTCGACCTGGGCCTGCCCTCCGAGAGCGGCACCACCTTCCGGGGCGGACTCGACGTGGTGCGACATGCCGCCGAGCTCGCGAGCCCGCCCCCGGTGCTGCTCATGGCCGAGAGCTTCGACGAGAAACTTCGCGCGCGGGCCAAG
Organism: uncultured Acidobacteriota bacterium; assembly: GCA_963732935.1. Classification (GTDB taxonomy): domain Bacteria; phylum Acidobacteriota; class Vicinamibacteria; order Fen-336; family Fen-336; genus DATBSL01. The sequence goes on from CAVTBK010000003.1 coordinate 83,640, forward strand.
AGGCTGGGCGTCTCTCTGGTGGCCTTCAAGCCCGGACTCTCGAAGCTGGACCCGCGCCAGTACGAGGCGGACCTGCGGGCGTTCGGCGCCAAGCTCGCAAGAGATCTGCTGCCCCGGCTCGCCGAGCGCCGCGGGCACGCCGGAGCGCCGGCCAGGCCCTGGGCGACGGACGAGGCCGAGCGGAGTGCGACGCTGCGCTCGGCCCTGGAGACGATCGCGGGCGAGCCGGATCCCGACCTCGTCTCGCTGCAGCTCCTGCGCGCCGCGCGCTCCTTCTTCCCGCGCGCGATCCTGTTCGTGGTCAAGGACGAGCGCCTGCGCGGCGTCGCCGGGTTCGGTGCCATCCAGGGGCCCGACCCGCTGGACGTGATGGCCCGGAGCCTGTCGATCTCCCTCGACCGACCCTCGCCCTTCGCCGAGGCGGTGGCGAGCGGGCGTCCCTGGTCGGATGCCGTGCCGCCGGATGGCCCGGAGCGCGATCTGCTGGAGCGGGTGGGGACCCTGGGCGTGGCTCGGGCGGCGATCGTGCCGGTTCGCGCCTGGCGCGACACCGTGGCTGTCCTCTACGCCGACGCGCCCGCCGGAGTTACGGTCCCGCCGCTCGAACCCTTCCTCGCCTTCGTCGAACAGGCCGGCCAGGCGCTCGAGGCATCTCTCCTCGCGCGCCGGGCGCAGCAAGCCGTCTCCTGCTAAGATCCCGCCTCCGGCAATGTCGAGCTTCCTGCGCGGGGCGCGAAGCCTCCTGTCCATCCTGCTCGTGGGTGTCCTCTTCCTCCTCGGCAGCCCGGTCCTGCGCCTGCTCATCCTGCCGGGGACCTGGCTCTTCCCGCGCGCCCGTTTCCTGCTCGTGAGCCTCTACATGAAGGCGATCTCCGCGGCGATCGAGGGGCTCCTGACCCTGGGTGGCGCGCGCTTCCGCCGGGCCGGCAGGATCCCGACCACCGAGCCCGTCTTGGTCGTCGCGAACCACCAGTCCCTGCTGGAGATCCTCCAGGTCACGCTGTTGGCGACGCCGCGCGTGCCGGCCTTCGTCACCCGCCGGCGCTACGCCCGCTTCATTCCCCTTGTCTCGGCCTGCATCCGTCTGCTCGGCTGCCCCATCGTCGACCCGAAGCGCGACCCGGTCGGCTCCGTCGAAGCCATCCGTCGCGGCGTCGGCGCGCTGCCGCATGGCCTGCTGATCTTCCCTGAGGGCCACCGGACGCGGGACGGTGCGATCCTGCCCTTCCGCACGGGCGGCTTCGCGGCGTTCCTGCGCGAGCGGCCGCGGCCGGTCTACCTGGTGCTGAACGACGGGACCTTCCGGGTGCGGAGGTTCGTGGACCTCGTCTTCCGTGTCCACCTGATCGACGCCTACTCCGAGGTGATGGGCCCGTTTGCGCCCCCGACCGATCCTGAGCAGCTGCCGGCCTTCCTGACGGAGTTGCGGGCGCGCCTCTCGGCCCGGCTCGCCGAGCACCGCGGGGCGGGTGCCCCCGGTGGCAGCCCCGGCTAGCCTCCAAGCTGCGGCCCCACTTGAGGTCTAGCGGTGGACATGCCGACCAGTGCTACACTTAGCGCCACACCGTGGAGGTGAGGATGGCACGCCGTCTGGTGATCGCGAGCCAGAAGGGAGGCGTCGGCAAGACGACGGTCGCGCTCAACCTGGCCGTCGCCCTGGCGGAGCGAGGGCGTCGCACGCTGCTCGTCGATCTCGACCCGCAGGGAGCCATCGGGCTCTCGCTGGCCAAGGGCGACACAGAGCTTGCCGGCGTCGCCGAGCTGCTGTCCGGGAGCCTCGAGCCGAAGGACGCCGTCCTCCATACGCGGCTCGACGGCCTGAGCCTGCTGCCGCGCGGACGTCTCGACGCAACCGACGTCGACGCCTTCGAGCAGGAGGTCGCCCAACACGAGGCCCTCGAGCGCGTGCTGGCGGGCTGTGAGGGCGACGTGGACGTGGTCCTGGTCGACACGCCGTCCGGCATGGGTCGGGTCACCTCCGCGGCGCTCAGCGTCGCCCACTACACCTTGATGCCCTTCCAGACGGAGAGCCTCTCCCTCCGCTCCGTCGGGCAGGCCCTCAAGGTGATCGAGCACCTGCAGGCGACCCGAAACCCGCGCCTGCGCCTGATCGGGATCCTGCCGACGCTCGTCGAGCGGGAGCGCGAGGACGCGCACGGCGTCCTGAGCGAGATCTGGAACGGGTTCCCCGACGCGCTCGAGACGATCGTGCCGCGCACGGAGGCCTTCGCCCGCGCCAGCGCGCTCGGGATCCCGGTCGCGTTCCTGGCCGGACACGCCGGCAGCCCGGAGGCCCGGCGGTTCGACCTGCTCGCCGACGAGATCGAGACGCGGATGAACCGGATCGACGGGATGGAGAGGGTCCATGAAGCTCAGTCCGCCCGCCAGCTCCTCTGACATCGAGGCGGCGCGCGAGGTCGCGCGGCGCCTCTACGAGCAACGGCGCCAGGCCGAGCGGGTTGCCGCCCCCGCGCCTGCGCCAGCGGTCCTCCGGCGTCCGGCCATCGCCCCGACTCCCCCCGCAGACCGCCTCGACGTCCTCGCGAGCGCGCCGGCGGCCGCCCGCGCGCCACGCCCCGCCCCAGAGCGTTCCCAGCGGCCGGCGACCGCGCCGCTGTCGGCCGTCGAGCCCCCTCCGCTTCCCCTCACGCCTCCACCGGTCGTTGCACCACCTCGTGCCGCACCGGAGCCGCCGAAGCGGCCGGCACCACCAGTCGCCGAGGCACCCCAACCGGCCCCGCCTCGCCGTCCGGCTCCCCCGCCGATCCCCCAACCACCTGTGATCGCGGAGCCCGCTCCCGCGTGGGAGGAAGAAGGGGAAACCGAGCACGAGGACGTCGGCGACGCGCTCGCGGACCTCGGCGACGACGCGCCTGAGGCCGAGCTGCAGACCGACGAGACCACGGACGAAGCGATCGAGATCGAGGAGACGGACGCGACGCTCGAGGACATGGTGAACGCGGTCGATCTGCCGGGGACCGAGGAAGTCGTGGGCCCCGAAGAGGTCGCCGAACCCGGGGACCTCGAAGCCGGAGAAGAGGTCGCGAGCGACGACTACGCGACTCCGGCGCCCCCGGAGTACCCCCCCGCGCCCTCTCCCTTCGACGACAACCCCGCGATCGAGTCCGAGGAGTTGTTCGACCTGCCGCCGACGCCGTCCTGGGACGAGGTCGCGGAGAACTGCCTGACCATCGCCGGGGCGCGGGGCGCGATGCTCGTCGACCCCCAGGGCATCGTGCTCGCGAGCCACGGCTCCTGGCCGGAGCCGGGCCCCGAGGCGATCGCCAAGAAGCTGGTGGCGATGATGGAGAAGACGCTGAAGGACGCGCCGACGCGCTCGGTCTCCGCTCCGGTCGGCAACATGCACCTCACCGCCTGGCGCGTGCCGCTGGCGGAGGGGCTGCTGACGGTCGCGTTCCTCGGCGACACGCCGCTGCGTCCCGACGCGCGGACGCCCGTCGACGCTGAGATCCTGCGCGGAGCTCCCTAGAGGCATCCGCACGTCGGGCAGCTCCGCGCGACGGCCGGAGGAAGCCGATGGCACGACTCGACCCGCACTCTTTCGCCGACTCCGACCAGCCGCGCGTCCGGCATCTGCGCCTGTCGCTCGAGGTCGACTTCACCGCGAGGCGCCTCGCGGGCGAGGCGGTCCTGGAGCTCGCGGCCCCGGCCCAGGGTGTCCTGGATCTCGACAGCAAGGGGCTGGAGCTGCTGGCCGCCTCCGACCAGACAGGCGCCGTCCTCGCGTTCGAGCTCGGACCCGAGGAGCCCATCCTCGGCCGGCGGCTCCGCCTCACCCTGCCCGCGGGCACCCGCGAGGCGCGGATCCGCTACCGCACCTCTCCCGAGGCCCCCGGCCTGCAGTGGCTCGCGCCCGAGCAGACGGCCGGCGGACGGCACCCGTTCCTCTTCAGCCAGTGCCAGCCGATCCACGCGCGCAGCGTCGTGCCGCTCCCCGACACGGCCAGGAACCGCCTCACCTACGAAGCCGAGCTCGTGGTCCCGCAGCCTCTCGCCGCGGTGATGTCGGCCGGGCCCGCGGGCGAGGGCCCAGGGCCGCGAGAAGGCACGCGCGTCTTCCGCTTCCGTATGCCGCAGCCGATCCCTCCCTATCTGGTCGCGCTCGCGGTCGGGAGTCTCGAGAAGCGCGACCTCTCGCCGCGCTCCGCGGTGTGGGCCGAGCCGGAGACCGTCGCCGCGGCCGCCTACGAGTTCGCCGACACCGAGTCGATGATCCTCCGCGCCGAGGAGCTCTTCGGGCCCTACGACTGGGACCGCTACGACATGCTGGTGCTCCCCCCCTCCTTCCCGTACGGAGGAATGGAGAACCCGCGCATGACCTTCCTGACCCCGACCCTCCTGGCCGGGGATCGCTCGCTCGTGGACGTGGTGGCGCACGAGCTCGCCCACTCCTGGACAGGCAACCTGGTGACGAACGCCGACATGGAGCACTTCTGGCTGAACGAGGGCTTCACGGTCTGGGCGGAGAGGCGGCTGCTGGAGGCGCTCCATGGAGAGGAGGCGACCGTGCTCTCCTGGGCGATCGGAGAGAAGGCCCTCGAGGAGTCGCTCGAACGCTTCGGCGCGGCTTCGCCCCTCACCCGGCTGCGCACGGAGCTTTCCGGCACGGACCCCGACGACGCCTTCTCCTCGATCCCCTACGAGAAGGGCGCCCGCTTCGTGGCGCTCCTGGAGGGACGCGCAGGCCGGGCTCGCTTCGACCGCTTCATGCGCGACTACATCGGGCGCCACCGCTTCACCTCGATCACCACCGAGGAGTTCCTGGCCTTCCTGGAGGAGAAGCTGCCGGGCGTCGCGGCCGACGTCGACGCGCAGGCCTGGCTCTACCAGCCGGGGATCCCCGCGAACGCGCCCGTCTTCCGCTCGCCGCGCAAGGACGCGCTCGTCGCGCTGGCCGCGGCCTTCCCGGCGGGGGCGCGCCCGGCCGCCGAGCAGGTGTCCGGCTGGTCGCCGGCCGAGATGCTCGTCTACCTGCAGAACCTGCCCCGCGTCATGGCACCCGAGGGCTGCGCCTGGCTCGATCGCGCGCTCGGCCTCACCGCCCGAGGCAACTACGAGATCCTGGTGGAGTGGCTGACCATCGCCGCCGGCTCCGACTACGAGCCCGTCTTCCCGCGCCTGCGCGAGGTGCTGACCAGCGTCGGCCGCATGAAGTACCTCCGCCCGCTCTACGGCGCCCTGGGCGCGAGCCCGCGGACCCGCGCCTTCGCACGCGAGGTGTTCGCAGCCGCCGCACCACGCTATCACCAGCTCTCGCGCCGGGTCGCGGCGTCGGTCATCGAACGCTACCAGGACGCCCCCTCCGACCGCTGAAGCAGGAGTCCAGATGAGCCAGGAGCCGCCGGCCCTCGAAGACGTCCGCCTGCCCGAGACGGCCTTCCGCCCGCTGGCGGAGGGCGAGAGCTACCAGCCGCTGGTGGCACCCGGCGCGCGCGTCCCCGAGGTGACGCTGCGCTCGATCGCGCAGGGGGTGCTGTGGGCGATCGTCTTCTCGGCCGCCGCCACCTACATCGCCCTGAAGCTCGGCCAGGGCATCGAGTCGGCGATCCCGATCTCGATCCTGGCGGTCGGCTTCTCGGCGCTCGCCGTCTCGCTGCTGCACAAGCGGGCCTCGACCCTGCTCGAGAACGTGAACGTGCTCGCGATCGGCGCGACCTCGGGAATCGTCGCGGGCGGCTCGGTCTTCACCATGCCGGCCATCTTCATCCTGGGTCTCCAGGGCCGCTCCTCGTTCCTCCAGATCTTCCTGGTGCCGCTGCTCGGTGCCGTGCTCGGCGTGTTCCTGCTGGCCCCCTTCCGCCGCTACTTCGTGAAGGACCTCCACGGCAGGCTTCCCTTCCCCGAGGGCCGGGCCACCACGGAGATCCTGGTGGCCGGCCGGCGCGGCGGGAGGAGCGCGCTCGTCCTCGCCGGCTCCGGGCTGGTGGCGGCCGCTTTCGACTTCATCGGCCCCTCGCTCAAGGGCTGGACCGAGAACTTCTCGACCGCGGCGATCACGGCCCTCTCGGACTTCACCGCCCGCAGCAAGGCCGTCTTCACCATGAACACCTCGGCCGCGGTCTTCGGCCTCGGCTACATCATGGGCATCCACTACGCCGCCATCATCATGGCGGGGTCGATGGTGTCGTTCTTCGTCCTGGTCCCCCTCTTCGCCTGGTTCGGCCCACACCTCGCCGGCGCCATCCCCCCTTCGACGGTCCCGCTGGCGGCGCTCTCGGCCGAGGACATCTTCTTCAACTACGTGCGCCCGATCGGCATCGGCGGCATCTTCGCGGCCGGCGTGCTGTCGATCCTCAAGATGTCGCCGGTGATCGTGCAGGCGACCCGGCGCGCGTTTGGAGAGCTGTCGCGGCTCGTGCGCGGGCACGCCGCCTCGGACGAGGACCTGCGCACCGAGCGTGGCCTGCCCATGTCCCTCGTCCTGCTGGGCATCCTGTCGACCGGTCTCCTGATCTTCCTGTACTTCCGCTTCTCGGTCCTGGCCGGCGAGCCCGCGGCGACGCGCCTCGCGGCCGTCTCGGCCGCCCTGACGCTCGTGATCGCCTTCCTGTTCGCGGCCGTCTCCGCCTGGGCGATCGCGATGATCTCGATCACCCCGATCTCCGGCATGACGCTCACGACGCTGATCGTCACCGCGGTCATCCTCTCCTCGCTCGGGCTCCACGGCGAAGGCGGGATGCTCCAGGTCCTGCTGATCGGCGGCGTCGTCTGCACGGCGCTCTCCATGTCGGGCTCGCTCGTCACGCAGTACAAGATCGGCTACTGGCTGGGCGCGACCCCGCGCCGGATCGAGGTCTCGAACCTGATCGGGGCCGTGCTCGCCTCGGCCGCGACCACGGCCGTCATCCTGCTGATGGCGCGGGTCTACGGCTTCGCCCCCTCGCCCGTGCATCCCAACCCGCTCGCGGCCCCCCAGCCGAACGCGATGGCGGCGGTGCTACGCGGCGTCATGGGCCAGGCCGGCACCCCCTGGTTCCTCTACGCGATCGGCGGCGTCTTCGCGGTCGCCGCCGAGATGTGCTCGGTCTCGGGGCTCGCCTTCGCGCTCGGGATGTACCTGCCCATGGAGCTGAACTCGCCCCTGGTCCTGGGCGCCGCCGTGGCCTGGTTCCTCCAGCACTCGTCGAAGGACGCCCCCACCGCAGCGGCGCGACACAGCGAGGGCACTCTCGTCGCCTCGGGGTTCATCGCGGGCGGCGCGCTCGTGGGCGTCCTGGCGGCGCTGCTCCGCTTCGCCGAGGACGTCACCAAGAAGCACTTCGTGCCGGACCTCACCACGCTGCCCGGAGTGGGCGCCTGGATCGCCGCCTGGGGCAACTGGAACGGCCTCGTCGTGTTCCTGCTGCTGGGCCTGGGCGTCTACTGGTACTCCCGCCGGGCCCGGGCGTAGACTCGCCGAAATCCCTTCAACCGCATCGGAGGTGCCCATGGACCGCCGCCAGTTCCTGCGCGGGACCTCGCTCGCCGGCGGCGCCGTGCTCGTCGGCGCCCAGGTCCTTCCCCGTCCTCTCTTCGCCTCTGCGACCGAGAGACACGCACAGGACCTGGTCAGCTTGGGCAGGACGGGCATCCAGGTCTCGCGGCTCGCCCAGGGCACGGGCACGGACGGCGTCGGCCATGCCTCGAACCAGACCCGCCAGCTCGGGCTCGACGGCCTCGCCGAGCTGCTGCGCGCCGGGGTCGACCAGGGCCTCAGCTTCTGGGACCTGGCCGACCAGTACGGCAGCCATCCCCACGCGCGCGAGGCGCTCAAGACGGTCCCCCGCGACAAGGTCGTCATCCTGACCAAGACCCACGCCTCCACCGAGAAGGAGATGCGGGCGGACCTCGACCGCTTCCGCCGCGAGATCGGCACCGACAGGATCGACATCGTCCTCCTGCACTGCATGACCTCCGCCGAGTGGCCGAAGCGCAAGGCCGGCGCGATGGCCGTGCTGTCCGAGGCCAAGGACAAGGGCATCATCAGGGCCCATGGGGTCTCCTGCCACGATCTCGGTGCGCTCAGGACGGCGGCCGGGAGCGATTGGGTCGACATCGACCTCGCCCGCCTGAACCCGGCCGGCGTGCTGATGGACGGATCGCCCGAAGAGGTCGTGCCCGTCCTCCGCGAGATGAAGCAGCGGGGCAAGGGCGTCATCGGCATGAAGATCCTGGGCGCGGGCACCCTCCGCCGCCGGGTCGACGAAGCGCTCCGGTACGCGCTCGCCTCCTCGGTGCTGGACGCCTTCACGATCGGCGCCGAGAGCCGCAGCGAGCTTCAGGACCTGCTCGCCCGCATCCCGAGGGCCAGCGTCAGAGGGTAGCTGCCCCGCCTCCCGGCGGCAGCCCCCGCCCTTCCGGCCGCGGCGCATAGTCGTCCGCGCTGGCTTGTTCATTGGTTTCGGCTTGGCGAGTGCCGCGAGCCTTGACTCCCGGTTTCGCCACTCGCAAGATCACTCGCTCGATGCCCTGCGACTGCGCAGGGCGTCGGGAGCGACGAGTGAGGGGGTGGGGAGATGACGAAGCGATTGCTCCTGATGGCGACGGGGACGCTCTTGGCGCTTACGTTCGTGGCCTGCGGGTCGTCGGACAAGCACCGGGCCGACGCCGGTACCCACTCCGACGCCTCCGACGAAGGCCGCCATCCACATGGTCGTCGATCCGAATCCGATCCATGCGAACTACGAGGGCGACGGCCGGTATCGGTTCAACGTGAACGTCGGCTTCGACGAGTCCGCCGGCATCGGTTTCACGATCACCACCATCCGCACGACGATCACGTCGGCCGCCACGGGAAACGTCGTGCTCGAGGACTTCTTCTCTACCATCGGCCACTCACGTGGCGGGGTCCGGCAACACCATCCTGCAGTTCACCAGTCCCCAGTACCACATGGCGGGCGGCACGTCGGCCGGCACGATCGCCTTCTCGGTCTCGATCCTGGACGACAGAGGCAACGCGATCAGCCTCTCGGGACAGGCGAACGTCCTGCATCACGGCGATCCCCGCCGGCTGCCATAGCCCATCCGACCTGTCCATCGGCAGGCACAGGCGGCCTCTCCGAGGATGGCCGCCACTCGACGAGCCCCGCCCTGCAAGGGAGACCCGGCCGCATCCTGAGGGACGGCGTCAGAGGGTAGCGCGCGGCTCCAGCCGCACCGGCCGGTGCTCGCGCGCCGACTGCAGCAGCGCCACGATCGTGGCGACGTTGCCCCGGCTCTCGGCCAGGCTGACACGCGAGAGCGCGGCCGGTGCGGACAGCTTCGGCGAGGTCCTCGATCTCGAGCAGGTAGCGGTCCTGCTCCGGGACGGACACGGTCTCGGTCTTCTCGCCCCGCGTGATGAGGATCGGCTGGTCCGCCAGCGGCTTCCAGGGGTGGCGCACCCGCAGGACGCCTTCGCTGCCGACCACCTCCAGCTCGGCCCGCACGGCGCTCTGGAAGCCGGCGTCGATCTGGGCGAGCACGCCGTCCGGGAAAGACGAGCTGCCCGGTGAACGTGAGGTCGACACCGGTCGGGCCATTGACCTGCGAGCCCATGACCTCGACCGGCTCGCTGCCCAGCAGGAAACGGGTGAAGCTCAGCGGATAGCAGCCGACGTCCCAGAGGCAGCCGCCGCCCTGCTCGGGCCGCAGCCGGTAGTCGTCCGGGTTGTCGAGCGGGAAGCTGAAGCTGCCGCGCACGAAACGGACGATCCCGATCACGCCCTCGTCCACGAGCCGCTTCGCCTCCAGCGTCTGCGTATGGTGGCGGTACATGAAGGCCTCGGTCTACCACCACCCCATGCCTGCGCGCCGCCTCCGCGATCGCGTCCACCTCCGCGACCGTCAGCGCGAGGGGCTTCTCGCACAGCACGTGCTTGCCCGCCGCCGCCGCCTTGATCGCCCACTCCGCGTGCAGGTGGTTCGGCAGCGGGATGTAGACGACATCCACCTCGGGGTCGTCGAGCAGCGCCTGATAGGACCCGTGCGTACGCTCGATCCCCCACTCGCCCGCGTACTGCGCCGCGCGCGCCGCATCCCGGCTCGCCACGGCCAGCAAACGGTTATCCTGGGAGGCGCGGAGCGGCGGGATGACCGCCCGGTTGATGCGGGCGGTCCCGAGCAGCCCCCAGCGAAAGACGCGATCACCCATGGCAGCCATTATCACCGCTACCAGCCGCTACGTCGGAGCGGCGCCAGGAACCAGGAGCTGACTGATGCTGCAGATCGACCCCGGCTCGCCCCTCCCCGCCTTCGGCCTGCGCCTGGCCGCGGCCGTCCTCTCACCGCCTTTGCCGCCACCGCGGCGAGGCGCGGCGACCCTCGCCGACGATCCGGCCTACCGGAAGGCGGGCACTGCAGGCCGAGCAGGCCCTCGTCGACGAAGCTCGGCCCGAGCGAAGCGGCGGGCGTCAGGCGGGGGATCGCCCAGGTGCTGCGCCTCTGGCGAGCGGAGGACGGCGACCCGGCCGCCTTCGCCGCCTTCGTCGAAACCGGAGTACCTGCCCCAGGGGGAGCTGCGCGACCGCAGCTTCGACCGGTTCGAGTTCGCCCTGGAGCGCGTGAATGGCTACTTCAACTCCCTCACCCGCGACCTCCGGAAGGGGCTGGACCTCGACATCGGGCCGCTCCTGCCCATAGACGAGCGGCTGGCCGCCTGGAGCGTGGGCGCGCACGTCTCCGACGACCTCTTCGCCAACAAGATCGCCTTCGTGGCTCTCCTCAACTTCCCGCTCACCACGCTCGAGGAGCGGCTCACGGAAGGCCCGCGCTGGACGCGACGGCAGTGGGCCGAGGCGCGGCTGGCGGGCCAGTTCCGGACCCGCGTGCCGGCCGAGGTCTACGCGCGGCAGACCGAGGCCTACACGGCCGCCGACAGCTACGTCGCCCGCTACAACGTCTACATGCACCACGTGCTGCTGCCGGACGGCACCCGTCTCTTCCCCGCCGGCATGCGCCTCCTCAGCCACTGGAACCTGCGCGACGAGCTCAAGGCCCGCTACGCCGATCCCGACGGGCTGGCACGCCAGCGCCTGATCGCGCTGGTGATGGACAAGATCGTGCGCCAGCAGATCCCGGCCGCAGTGGTCGACAACCCGCTCCTCGACTGGACCCCGGCGACGGATGCCGTCGCCCTCTCGCCCGTCCACGACGCCGAGCCGCCCGCGGGCGCCTCCGCGCGATTCCATCCAATGCCCGCGAGAACGACGAGCGCTACCGCCGCTGGCTGGCGGTCTTCGCCGCGGAGCACGGGCTCGACGCCTTCAGCACCCGACGAGCCCACCTTGATGGACCGGCGCTTCGACGTCGACCGCGAGATCCCCGAGGCCCAGGTCCGTTCCCTCCTCACCGCCGTACTCGACTCGCCCCTGGGACCGAAGGTGGCTGAGCTCATCCGCAAGCGCCTGGGGCGAGATCTCGAGCCCTTCGACGTCTGGTACCCCGGCTTCCGGCCGCGGGGCCGCGAGTCGGAGGCGGAGCTGGACGCCATCACGAAGAAGCGCTACCCGGACGCGGCGGCCTATGCCGCCGACATCCCACGGCTCCTGCGCGACCTCGGCTTCTCCGAGGAGCGGGCCCGCTTCCTCGCCGACCACATCGTGGTCGACCCCGCGCGCGGCTCCGGCCACGCGCTCGGGGCCGCCCGCCGCGACGACCAGGCGCACCTCCGCACACGCGTGGGCAAGGACGGCATGGACTACAAGGGCTACAACATCGCCGTCCACGAGATGGGCCACAACGTCGAGCAGGTCTTCTCGATGACCACCATCGACCACACCCTGCTGCAGGGCGTACCCAACACCGCCTTCACCGAGGCGATGGCGTTCCTCTTCCAGGAGCGCGACCGGGAGCTGCTCGGCCTGGGCGCCCCCGACCCCGAGGCGGAGACCCTGCGCGTCCTCGACACCTTCTGGCAGACCCGCGAGATCGCCGGCGTCGCCCTCGTGGACATGGCCTCCTGGCGCTGGCTCTACCAGCACCCGAACGCGACCCCCGCGGAGTTCCGCGAGGCGGTGGTCGCGATAGCCGAGGACCTCTGGAGCCGCTACTACGCCCCGCTCCTGGGCGGACAGAAGGTCGCCCTGCTGGCTGTCTACTCGCACCTCATCGACAATGGCCTCTACCTCCCCGACTACCCCCTCGGCCACCTGATCGCTTTCCAGATCGAGCAGCACTTCCGGACCCTCCACGAGCCGATGGGCCGGGAGTTCGAGCGGCTCTGCCAGCTCGGCCGGATCACGCCCGACGCCTGGATGCGCCAAGGCGTCGGCGCGCCCCTCTCCGCCGAGCCGCTGCTCGCCGCCACCGGACAGGCGCTGGAGACAGTCCGCTAGAAGCCCTCAGCGAAACCGGTATCGCTCGAGCCGACCGGATCGACCGCTCCCCGGGGCTATAATCCCGCCAGCCGGGCGCGCGACGTAGCGCTTCATGGCCCGAGGGGGGCAAGGGTGATGAGTCGAGCGAGACTCCGCTGCCGAGGCGGCCGTGTGCCGCGTCTGTCGACAGCTCCTGACCGCCGTCTCCCTGACGTTTCTCCTGCAGCTCACAATCGCTGCCGCGCCAGCGCGGATCGAGAAGCGACCCCTCCCGGGATCGCCCCCTCCCCTGCCATCGAGCGTGCCCGCGGCCATCACGGGTGCACCAGTCCTGGTAGAGGGCTACGGAAGCCTGCCACTGACCTTCGAGGCGAACCTCGGTCAGACCGACGGCCAGGTCCGCTTCCTCGCCCGTGGCGGCGGCTACACCCTCTTCCTGACCAACCAGGAGGCCGTCTTGAGCCTCAGGCGCGGCGACGGCAAGAAGCACGAGAGACAAGGTCCGGATCGGCTGCTGGCACGCGATCCGCGTTTCCAGAAGCCGAAGCGCCAGAAGCGAGACGTCCTCCGTATCAGCCTCGCGGGCGCCAACCCCTCTCCTCGCGTCATCGGTCTCGAGGAGCAGCCTGGCAAGAGCAACTACTTCATCGGCAACGACCCCTCGAAGTGGCGCACCAACGTCCCGCACTTCGCCAAGGTCCAATACCAGGACGTCTACCCCGGCATCGACCTCGTCTACTACGGCAACGAGCGGCGGCTCGAGCACGACTTCGTCGTCGCGGCTGGTGCCGATCCGAGCCTCATCCGCCTGCAGTTCGCTGGCGCCAAGAAGATCCGCACGGACTCAGCCGGCAACCTCCTCCTCAGGACGAGAGGCGGCGAGGTCGTCCTCCAGACCCCGATCGTCTACCAGGAAGTCGGCGGCGAACGCCGGCCGGTGCCCGGCAGGTACCGGCGGATCGCCAAGAACGAGGTCGCCTTCGATGTTGGTGCCTACGACCAGCGGCTGGCGCTGGTAATCGATCCCGTGCTCGTGTACTCGACGTACTTGGGCGGAGCCAATGCCGACACTGGGAATGGTATCGCTGTCGACGATGACGGGAGCGCCTACCTCACCGGCGACACGGACTCCCTGGACTTTCCAACCGCAAGTCCCGTTCAGGGAAACCAATTCGGACGGGACGCCTTCGTGACGAAACTCAGCCCCTCGGGTTCCGCGATCGTCTACTCGACCTACCTCGGCGGGAGCGAGGCGACCAACGAACATGGCTGGGACGATTGCGGTAGACGCTGCTGGAAGCGCGTACGTGGTGGGCGACACCTGGTCGAACAATTTTCCGACGATGAATCCGTACCAGCCTTGTGGAGCCGTCTCCGACGCGTTCGTTACCAAGCTGTCCCCCGACGGCGCCGTACTACAGTACTCAACTTGCCTCAGCGGCTCCTACTTGGATTCGGCGCGCGCGATCGAGGTCGATGCCTCAGGATTCGCATACGTGGCGGGCTGGACCGAGTCGACGAACTTCCCAACACAGGGTGCCTACCAGACGACGAAGGGTGCAGGCCGGGATGCCTTTGTCGCCAAGCTCTCTCCCGGGGGCAACACCCTCGTCTATTCAACGTACCTGGGCGGCGGCGCTGCCGATCAGGCCAATGGCCTCGCGATCGACGAGACACTGAAAGCATGCCTTGTCGGATACACAGGCTCCTTCGACTTCCCTACTCTCAACGCATTCCAGGCAACTCGACATCCGATGGAAGATGCCTTTGTGACGTGCTTGACCCCTGCGGGAGACGGGCTCGTCTACTCGACTTATCTAGGAGGGAACAACACGGACATCGGCGTCGCGATAGCGATGGACTCAGCGGGAAGTGCGTTCGTTGCTGGCTTGACCATCTCTCCCGATTTTCCGTTGTCCAGCCCATATCAGAACGTCTACCGGGTGTTCGACGCCTTCGTGGCAAAGCTGTCGCCGACCGGGACATCGCTCCTGTATTCAACGTACCTAGGTGGAACCGACTACGACACTGCAAATGGGATCGCTGTTGACGAGACGGGTGCAGCCTACGTGGCTGGGCAGACCGCCTCGTCTGATTTTCCAGCGCACCTGCCCATTCAGGCCTACAGAGGCGGCCGGGACGAACTTCGTTGCCAAACTCTCGCCCAGTGGTATGGCACTCATGTACTCCACTTGGCTCGGAGGATCAGGCACGGAGAGCCGTCGGCGGAATTGCCCTCGGGCAGGGGCACGCCGCCTATGTCGGGTGGAGCTACGGCGTCCGCCGATTTCCCAATTCTGAACGGCTACCAGGAGGTTGCGCCGGGAGCCGGAGATGGCTTCGTGTTGAAGCTGGATGACCGCGCGGATATCTCCCTGGCGGAGGCCGACTCCGCTGACCCGATCTTCGTCGGTCACACGCTCACCTACACCCTCACGGTCAGCAACGCCGGCCCCGCGGTCGCCGCCGACGTGACCGTCACCGACACCCTTCCCGCGAGCCTCACCTTCGTCTCGGCCTCGTCTGGCTGCAGCGCCGTCGGCCAGACGGTGACCTGCACGGCGGCCTCCCTCGACCCCGGCAGCGACGTGACCTTCACCATCACGGTGATCCCTGGCGTCGGAGCCATCCCCTCCGTCACCAACACGGCGACGGTGAGCTGTGACCAACCCGATCCTGACACCTCGAACAACACCGCCTCCGAGACGACGACGGTCAATCCGGCGGCGGACCTGTCCGTGTCGATCGCCGACTCCGCTGATCCGATCGCTCTCGGCTCGAGCTTCGACTACACGGTCACGGTCGCGAATGCGGGGCCGTCGACGGCGACCAGCGTCACCCTCACCGACACGCTCGACGCCAGCGTGACCTTCGTCTCGGCCTCGGCCGGCTGCTCCCACGCCGCAGGCGTCGTCACCTGCAGCCTGGGCGACATCGCCGCCTCGGGGAACACGAGCGTTACGATCACGGTCACCACGACCGCGGACGGCACCATCACGGACACCGCCAGCGTCTCGGCCAGCAGCCCCGCCGACCCGGATTCCGACAACAACTCCGCCACCGAGACGACCCTCGTCTACGAGACCGAGGCCGGCAACGAGCTGCCCTTCCTCACCGCCACCTCGCGGGTGGGCGAGAACCTCCTCGAGTGGCTGAACCCGCCCGCGCCCTACGCCTCGACCATCGTCCGCTTCACCACCGCCTCGACCTTCGCCGCCTGCGCGCCGCCCGCAAGCCCGGAGGACGGCACGCTGCTCGTGGTCCAATCCGGAACGGCAGGGGCCCACGACAGCTTCACCCACACCGGCCTCCTGAGCGACACCAACTACTGCTACGCCGCCTTCGTCCACAAGGGCTCGGGCCTCGTCTCCGAGGCCAAGACCGTCGCCGCTCGACCGGTCCCCGCCGGGGGAGCTGTCGTCTGGGGCTACTCCA
Source organism: uncultured Acidobacteriota bacterium (assembly GCA_963732935.1). GTDB lineage: Bacteria > Acidobacteriota > Vicinamibacteria > Fen-336 > Fen-336 > DATBSL01. The sequence continues at coordinate 99,371 of CAVTBK010000003.1, forward strand.
CCGGCGCCACCGCCACCGCCCCCGTCGCCATCGGCTACGGCGCCAACGCCGTCTCCAACGACAACGTGCTCCACGCCATGGTCCGATCCGACAGCGGCGGCAACTGGCCCACCGGCTGGACCCCCTTCGCCATGACCGGCCCCGCCCAGCACCGCCCCACCTCTGTCGCCATGGTCTACGGGGCCGCCACCCGCCAGATCTTCCTCAACTCCCAGGACGGACGCATGTACAGCGTGGATGCCGCCACCGGGGCCCCCCTCTGGCAGACCTCGAGCTTCGGCATGCTCCAGGCCGGCGTCGGAGGCTGGCTCCAGGACTTCGGCGGCGACGAGGACCGCCTCTTCGTCGGCACCCGCCTCACCGGCGCCGACAACACCCTCTACGCCGTCGATCCCGCCACCCAGGCGACGGCCTGGTCCTTCGGGCCGCCCACCAACCTGATCGGCCCGATCGACGCCCAGGTAGCCGTCGACTACAGCCTCGGCTACGCCTACTTCACGAGCGAGGAGCGCTCCCCCGGCGCCGACACCGTCTGGTGCGTCGACCTCACCACCCACGCCAAGGTCTGGTCCCGCGCCCTCGGCTCCATCACCTCCGCCCTCGCCTACAGAAACGGCCGCGTCTACGTCGGTTCCGACCAGGGAGTGTCCTCCCCCGGCACCCTCTACGCCCTCGACGCCACGAACGGCGGCGCCACCCTCTGGAGCTTCTCCACCGGCACCGGCGCCCCCAACGACTATCTCCTGGCCGACCGCCTGACCGACGACATCTACTTCTCTACCTCGAGCACGGTCTTCTCCCTCTCCGACAACGGCTCGAGCTACTCCTCGAACTGGTCGACGACGGCCATCGCCGACCCTTCGGCCCCCCTCTACGCCACCGGCCAGGGGCTCCTCTACGTCGGCTCGAGCGACGGCAGGCTCTGGCAGATCGACACCACCCTCATGGCCACCGATCCCCCCAGCGCCCTCAAGTCCATCGTCCTGGGCGACGGCCTCGCCGGTGTGGGTCCCCCCACCCGCGACAACGCCACCAGCCTCATCTACCTCGGCACCGTCGCCGGCGTCATCTACGCCGTCCAGCAGCCCCTGCCTTAAGGAGATCCTCACAATGCTCATGCTGATGACAGCGCTCCGGCCGGGGCGCCAATGGTGGCCCCGTCGCATCCCGGAAGCCGGAGATCCTTCCTTGCCCCATCGTCGAGGTGCGGAAGGCGGACGCGCGGCACCCGCCTCGGAAGCCGGTCTTCTCGGTCCGTCGGGTGGGAGACCTGGAGTTCCTGCTGACCTACCCGCGCAAGCTGGCCGGGCACCGCGTGGAGCTGAAGCTCATCACGCCCAGCGGTCACCTCTACCAGACGATTTCGGCAACGCTCGAAGCGCCGCCGCACCGCCGTGCTTCCGCCGAGCTGAGCCTTCGCCTGCCGGTCTCCGGCACGCTCATCGAGCGCAGTGCCCTCTACGGGCGCTGGCGCGCCGAGACCTTGGTGGACCACAGGCTGGCGGTCTGCCGCCGGCCGTTGCGCTTCACGCTCAACAGATGAAGAATCGCCTCGCGCCATCGGCCTGCCGGCCATAGTCACGGCGGCCGCGCGTGCCGCCACGAGATCGGAGTTGGGAATGGACGAATCGAGAGGGACTGAGGGACCACCGGAGACGCGTGACGGTTCCAGATCGAGGCGCCTCTATGCCGCCCCGGCGATCGCCTGGGACGAGGCTTGGGAGGGCCATGCCAACCTGATGGCGGCCTGCGCGCAGAAGGACGTCGCGCAGCCGGGCTGTGAGACGGAGCCCACCAGCTAGCCATGGCGTTCGCCCTCCATCCCCGCGTGGCCTGGCAGGTCCTGGATGGCGAAGCGATCCTGATCGATCTCGACCGGGGCCGTACGCTGGGCCTGAACGAGACGGGCTCCTTCTTGTGGCCCCGCCTGGCGTCGAGCAGCGAGGACGACCTGGTCGGCGCGCTGGTCGCCGAGTTCGACGTCACGTCCGAGACGGCTCGAAGCGACGTGCACGCCTTCCTCCAGCAGCTTCGCGAGCGCGGCTTCGTCCAGCCGTGACCGCCACCCTCGCTTCGCCGTCGAGCCTCGGGAGGCCCTGAGCGGCGACGAGCAGCAGATGCTCGCCCGGCTCTCTGTCCTCGACAGTCAGCCACGTCTTCGGCTCGTCGGAACCTTTTCGCGTGCAGATCGTGTCCGCCCCGGCCTGGCCGGCGCCCGACCCGGATGACTTGCCGGACTTCGCTCCAGCGCGGCTCGAGGTCGTCGGCGGGCGGGTCCGGGTGCTGCACCGACGCTACCTCGCGGAGTTGGACCCGGCGGCCGGCACGGGCTGGCTCTACCGTGCGAACGGGCCCGCGGGCCTCAACGTCGTGCTGCGGCTCGCGGAGAGCTGCCGCCTGCCGCTCGTCGGTGGTCTGCCCCTCCACGCCGCCGGTGTCGTGCTCGACGGCTCGGGCCTGGCGTTCTTCGGGCCATCCGGCGCGGGGAAGTCGACCCTGGCGGCCTCCTTCGAAGGCACGCCCCTCTCGGACGAGCTCGTGGCCGTCGCCGGAGAGCCCTTCCGTCTTTGGGGCACGGGCTTCTGGGGCACGTTCGAGGGCGAGAAGCGGTCGGTGGATTCGGCCCCCCTCGCGGCGCTGGTCGCCCTGGACAAGGGCACCGGGTTCGCCCTGGAGCGCCTCGACGCCGCCATCGCCCGGCGGCTTCTGGTCGGCGCGATCCTGATACCCCTGGAGACGCGTCTCTGGTCAGCAGCGCTCAGCGTCGTCGGGCGGCTGGTCCGCGAGGTCCCCGTCTACCGGATGACCTGGTCGCCGTCTGCGCCTCCCTGGGCCGAGCTGCGGCGCATCCTTGGCCGCCACGAATCGGCGCGACCGCAGGTATGAGCGGCGAGGGCTTCATCCGCTACAAGCGCCGAGCCCTCGCGCAGGGCGTGCCGATCGCCGCCCATCTCGAGCTGACCCATGACTGCGGATGGCACTGTGTCTTCTGCGGAGTCTCCACCGGCACCCGAACCGACCCTCACTCGCAGCGGACGAATGGCTGGCGGTCTTCGAGGACCTGCGCGTGCTTGGCGTGCTCGCGTTGACGTTCACCGGCGGGGATCCCCTCCGGCATCCCGACGTTCTTCCGCCTGGCCCGGGCCGCCCGCGAGCGCGCGTTCGCGGTCCGGATCTTCACGAACGGCGAGCGGGTCGACGAGGCGAACGCCGACTGGCTGGCCGAGCTGCGTCCGTTGGGGATCGAGCTGAGCCTGCACGGGGCAACAGCGGCGGTCCACGACGCCGCCACCCGCCGGCCGGGATCCTTCGCTCAGGTGTGGCGGGCGGTCCAGGCCCTGCAGTCCCGGCGGCTTCCCGTGGTGCTCAAGACCCTGCTGACCAACGCCAACGCTTCTCAGCTCGATACGATCATCGCCCTGGCCGCCGCGCGCGGGGTCGCGCTGCGCGTCGATCCGACGGTGGCCCCGTGCCACGACGGTGACAAGGGACCGCTCCGCTACACTGCGCCCGCCGAGGCGGTGGACCAGCTCATGCGCCATCTGGCCGCCGAAGGCCGCGTCCCGACCGTCCCCCCGCGACCTACTGGCGAGCCCAACTGCGGCCTGGGCCGATTGACGCTCACCATCGACCCGTTCGGGAACGTCTTCCCCTGCATGCTCTGGCGCGCAGAGTCTCTGGGCAACGTGCGTCGCCTCCGCCTGGCCGAGATCTGGTCCCGATCACCGGATCGCCCGAGACTGAGTGACGTCGCCCTGAAGGCGAACGCGGCGCTGCGGCAGCTGGGCGGGGCGCTCGCGCGCTATCCCTTCTGCCCCGCCCTGGCACTCCAGGCGACCGGCGATCCGCTTCGGCCCGATCCCGCTTTCGTTCGCAATGCTCACGCCGCCGAGGCGGCGCGCCCGTCCTACGTCTCCGGCACGCCCAGGGCCGCCTGCAGCTCGGCGGGCAGGATCCGGAGCAGGGTGAGGTTGGCGGCGTAGAGCCCTCCAATCGGAACGCTGAGGCCGCCCTGCGCGGGCGCCAGCGCTTCGGCCAGCGTGGCAAGGTCCCGCCCATGAAGAAGGCCGGGGTGCCGAACCCGAGCAGCGCCAGCAGGGCCTTCACCGCGACGAGGGCCGTAGGAGACGCAGCCCCTCTTTCGCGTACAATCGGGCCCCGCGGGAGTGGTTGCCATGGACACTTTCGAAGAGCTACCGTGCACCAACTGCCGTGCCCCGGTGGACCTGCGAGAGCCCGACTGTCCCCACTGCGGCGCCAACCTCCTGGTGGACGTGCTGGTCGACCCCAGACCGAGCGACTCGAGGGCTCGCTACCGCATCGCGCGTGCGATCCAGGCCGCCGCCGGTGCACCCTCCTTGTCCGAGATCCAGAACGCGCTCTCGGACACACCGCCCGCCGCCGCCCGCGCCGTCAGCCGCGCCTTCGCGCATGCTCTGCTCCCGGTCCTGGCCAGCAACGGCTTTCGCGGCAGCATCGAGACGCCAGAGCCGAAAGCGACCCCCCACGGCCTTCGACCGGCGACGGTCCTCAAGGTTGCGGCCGTCGTCGTTCTGTTCGTCCTCGGCTACCTCGGCTGGACGAAGGCAACGGAACGGAAGCTGGCGCCGGGGCCGGGCAAGATCGCGGCGAGCCCCCTCCTGCGGCCGAAGGCGCCTCGAGCGCCGGCGCCGCCGGCCCGGTGGGCCCGATCAAGAGCGCGCGCGCGCTGGCGCGGGAGGCCCTGCGCGCGGCGGTGTCGCTCCGCTGCCCAGACTCGGTGGGCAGCGGCTTCTTCGTGAGCGACGAGCTCGTCGTCACCAACGCGCACGTGCTGTGCCAGGACGACAGCATCCAGGTCAAGCTCGCCGACGACCGCGTGTTGCGCGGCACAGTCGAGCAGCGCAGCGACCGCATCGACCTCGGCTTGGTGCGCGTGTCCGGGGCCGCCGGACGCGCGCTTCCGCTCGGAGACGTCGGCGAGCTGGAGGTCGCCGACAAGGTGATGGTCGTGGGCAGTCCCGTCGGGCTCGAATTCACCGTGCACGAGGGTAACGTCAGCAGCCTGCGGCGGACCGCCGACGGGATCGCCTACGTCCAGCTGGATATCAAGGTCAGCCCCGGCAACAGCGGCGGGCCCGTGATCGACTCGCGAGGACGCGTGGTGGGAGTCGTCTCGATGAAGCTCACGGGCGAGGGGGTGGAGGGGATCGGCCTGGCGCTCCCCATCAACTATGCGTACGGCCAGGAACTCGGCTTCGTGCCGCCGCCGACCAGCCGAGCCGCGGCGTCGCCAGCTTTCTCGAATATGCTCGCCCGCGCGCGAGAAGGCAGCGAAGACGGGCTCCAGGGCGCGAGCAGCGCCGGGCCGGAACCGGCCGCCGAGGAAGACGACCGGCCGCTGCTCGTGAGCGCCTCGGTCGACCAGTACGGACGGCTGGTGGCCCGCATCGTCCGGGTAGCGGAGTACGAGCCGCCGTTCGAAGAGGTGACCGTGAACCTCTGGGCCGGCCTCGAGCGCTTCTGCACAGTCAAGGGCGACGTCCGCAGCTGGACGCAGGTCGAGGCGGGCGCCGCCGCGGGGCTGGATCCCCGCGCGGCGAAGGCCTTGGCCGCTTTCGCGAGGGGGCGGAAGGTCTTCGCCGGCGAGTCGCCCCTGCGCTGGGACCTGTGTGACCGGTCCAAGATACGGTCCGGGATGGAGGTCGAGCTGGAGGGCGCGAACCCGATCGCGAGCCGCTTGATGGCGCGCTGACCGGCGCGCCTACAGCCAGGCGACGCCGTTCGCCAGACGGGCGCCGAGGGCCGGCGAGACGATGGCCTGCCGCCGGCCGGACCAGCCGCCGACGGGCGCCTCCCGGGCCGCTTGGGTCGCGTCGCCGGCGGCGCGCGAACGGCTAGAATGCGAGCTGCATGGGATCAGGCACTCCGCATCCGGCGTTCGCGCGCCGAATTGCAGGCCGGATCGCCCGGGCACGTGGTGCCCTTGCCGCGGCCGTGCGCGCCCGTCGTGACGACCTGCCGCTGACGGCCTGGTCGGAAGCGGTGTTCCTGGCCGTCGGAACGGTCGTCGCGAAGTGGAAGATGCTCTCGTTCGCGTTCGGGGAGGCCTCCCTTCAACGGCGCGCCTGGCTCCTGGTGAAGGTGACGCCCGTCGATCTTCTGGTCGCGGGCAGTCTGGCAGGCCTCGCCTTGCTGCTCGCTCGGCGCTCCCGGCTCCGCGAACGCTGGCGGTGGCCTGTCCTGCTCGCGGTGGTGACCGTCACCCAGCTGCTGTTGTTCGCCACCTTCGCGAACGCCGAGTACTTCGGCTCGTGGGGGTCGCCGCTGACCTTCGACCTGCTCCGGCTGGCGCCTCACCTCGCCGCCTACATCTTCCTCGTGGGCGTCTCGAACGTCACCGGAACCCTCTCCATCTGGGCCTTGCTTGCCGTCGCGGGCCTGCTGGGCTTGCCGTTCGTCCAGATCCGCCTCTCGTCGATGCGGCGAACGCGACGCGGGCGCGGCGCGATGGCATTCCTCACCGGCCTGGTGCTCCTCGTCGGCGCGGGTTCGGCCGCCGTCCCGCCACGCGAGTATCGCGAGGCCACGCTGCGCGAGCTGAACCTAGTGACGGAGTTCGTGCCGGGCTGGCGAGAACCGCACGATGCGCCCTCGGCGCCCCTCTCGGCTGGAGACGAGGAGGCGTTGCGCAGGCTGTGCGGGCCGGGCCTGGACGCGGCGCCGCGAGCCTTGGCGCCCCTGCGGGGCCGCCGACTGAACGTAGTGCTGTGGGTCTGGGAGTCGGTGAGTACCCACCACCTGGCCTCGTTCGGCCAGCCAGATGGGGCGCTCACGCCGAGCCTGGATCGGATGATGGCGAGAGGATCGGTCGACTTCAGCAATGCCTACGCCGAATGCCCCCTCACCGTGCAGACGACCTGGGCGCTGCTGACGGGGCTTCTGACCCCGGCCAAGCCCTTCGTGTTCGTCGAAGGCGACCGCCTGCCCGACCATGGGCCTACCTTGCAGGGCGAGATGCGCCGGGCCGGGTACCGCACCGCCGCTCTCGTCGCCAGCTACACGCAGATGTGGAACACGCGACAGGTGTTCGCCATCGAGCCCTTCGACCTCTACGAGGACGCCGGGGACCTGGCGCGGGAAGGACCCTACGCAGTGAGCGGCATCGGCGTCCAGGACGACGCCATCGTAGAACAGGGACTGAAGTGGGTCTCACGCGGTCCGGTCTCGCAGCCCTTCTTCCTGCTGCTGTGGAGCACGGAAACCCACCGGCCCTATACCTGGGCCGGGATGCCGCCTCAGGCCAGAGCTTTGGGCCACTATCAGAGGTTCCTCAAGGTGATCGAGCGCAGCGACGCGCTGCTCGGCCGTCTCTACGCCGGCCTCGCCGACCGCGGGCTCCTCGAAGACACGCTGATCATCGTGGTCGGCGACCACGGCGAGGCATTCGGCCGCGGTGCCCGTCCCTGGCACTGGGGTCACGCCTCGCAGGTCTTCGAGACCGAGGTTCACGTCCCGCTCGCCTTCATCAACCCCGCGCTCGGGGGCAGAACGACCGTACCGCGACTGTGCACCCACGCGGACCTGTTTCCGACCCTCCTGGACCTGATGGGGCGGCGGGTGCCGCCGGGACTGGCGGGGCACTCGCTGGCGGCCTCCGCGACGCCGAGACCGCTGTTTCTGCGCGCCACCAGCTGGTGGCCGCTCGCGATCCGGGCCGGCGACTACAAGCTCATCCTCACGGAGCCTGGCGTCCGGCCGCTGCTCTACGACATCCGTTCCGACCCCGAGGAGGAGAAGGACCTCACCGCTTCGCGTCCCGAGACGGCGCGGCTGCTCAACTCGGCGCTCCTGCGATGGCACTCGGAACGCTTCCGTACCGACCCCACCTTCGGCTACCAGCTGCCCCCGATCTGGCGTCTCTTCGGTGGATCACCACGGATCCAGAATGATCGCTGGCAGGCGCCGCATGGGGACACGCCGGCCGATCCGCACTAGACGCTTCCCCGGCGCCGGCCCCGCTCACGGTGCCCGGTGCGCCGAGCTTCCGGCGGGGATCACGCCCGATGCCGGTCGCAGGTCGACCGGACCTTCCCCGGGCGCAGCCAGATGCTCGGGCGTGAGCGGTGGGCGCGCCTCCGGCAGGAGGTGCTCGGAGGCGGGCCACAAGTCCAGTGGGGCCGTCTGGCTCGCCAGGGCGACCGCCGCCGCGTACTCGAAGACGGGGTCGAGGTCCCGATGCAGGCGCCAACCGGCTCGGGACGGCGCCACTCTGTCAAGCTCGCGATCGGTGGTCAGCGTGCTCCAGCCGGCGAGCTCCAGAAGCGAGCGCATTCCTGCCGCCGCCAGGGCTGCTCGAGTGCGCGGTCCCAAGCCCAGGCGCCGGACCGCGTCGGAGTCGATCAGTAGGGGCGAGCGCGAGGCCACCACGAAGTACTGGCCTCCGGACGGCCACTGGTAGATGTGGAGATGCGGGAACACGCTGCGGAGCGTCGCGATCGCCGTCTGGACGACCCTGTGCTCCAGGTGGTGGCCCTGCAGCCAGCAGGCGAACACCCCGTCGGGGCGGAGGCGCGACCGAACGATCTCGTAGAAGTCCTGGCTGTAGATGGCTCCCGAGCCAGCGAAGGCGGCCGCGGTGATCCCGGCCACCACGAGATCCAGATTGCCGGGGCGCAGCTGCAGCCGGTTGCGTCCGTCGTCGATGATCACCCGAACACGGCCCGTGTCCTGCAAGGCCTCGCCGGCGATGTCGGGAAAGACCTCTCGCGCGGCGCGGAGAACGGTCGGACTGTACTCCGCCACCTCGATCCGGCGGAACGGGAGCTCGTACAGGAGCGCCAGGCCTCGCCCGGGCCCGAGACCGAGCAGGAAGGCCTCCCGATGGCCTTTCGTGTAGAGGGCCGCGATCAGGACAAGATAGTCCTGGAACTCCCCGATGGCGTCGGAGCCCTCGTACTTGCCGTTCGTTTTCATCGTGCGCAACCCGGAGGCTGCCCGTTCGACCGTCACGAAGCCCACCTGGGGATCCTCGGCGAAGAACACGACCTGGCCCTGCCGCTCGCCCTGCCGCTCGCCCTGCCACGGCAGCCAGTAGTAGTGGCTGCCCGCGGTCAGCCGCACCGCGTTCCATCCCGGCCACCCGACCGCCACCAAGACGACCAGGCCGCCGGCACCCGCCAGGCTGGCCCGCACCCACCAGCCGCGAGCCCGGGAGCCCAGGTGAACGACGATCGCCAGCCCGAGCGCGCAAGCCGAACACAGCAGCACGATCGTGCTGCTTGGGACGCGCCCCAGCAGCCATAGGCCGCAGGCGAGAGCACCGACGATGGCGCCGACCGTGTTCGCCGAGAACACGCGACCGACCATTCGGCCTGCCAGCGAGGCGTCCCGGGCCATCCGCGCCGAGGCGGTGACCGCAGGCAGGCCGAGCCCCAGACAGAAGGTTCCAGGGAATAGCAGTGCCAGCGCCCAGACCAGCCGGACGATCTCGCGTTCCGCGAACGTCCACTGCGGCTTCAACGTGAGACAGGCGTTCACCACCTCGGGGAAGCGATCCCAGAGGGGCAGTGACAGCGCCAGCCAGGCGGCCAGGCCTGCCTGAGCCAGGACGAACACGCCCGCCGGCGTGAGCCCCACCCGGCGACGTATTGCGGGCAAGGCCGCGCTGCCGAAGCCGATCCCGAGCAGTATCGCGGCGAGCATGATCGCGAACGCGTGGACGGTCACGCCGATCACGGTCCCGATCAGGTGCGCCCAGACCACCTCCAGCGCGAACGCGATCCCGCCCTGCACGAAGGCCGCAGTTGCCACCGGTCCGATCGCGTCGGCCTCCGGGCCGCTGTCCGCTTTCGCCTCTGCGAGGGGAGGCTCGGTACGCACGGAGCGCCTCTCGACCAGCGCCAGCACGGAGATCGCCACCACCGCGTTGACCAGGGCGCAGAGCGCCAGGGTCCCGCTCAGGCCGTAGCTCGGGATGGCGAAGTAGGCGCAGAGCAGCGTGCCGGCGGCCGCCCCGAGCGTGTTCACGGCATACAGGACGGGCAGCCGGTGTCCGAGCGGATCGACTGCCGACGCGCTCACGAGTAGCGGCAAGGTTCCGCCGACGAGGGTGCTGGGCACCAGGACGAACAGCGCCGCGAACACGAACCGCAGGAGCGAGACCGTGACACCTTCGCCTCCCAGCGCCCGCGCGATCTCGACGACGGAAGAACGGAAGAGCGGGTAGACGAGCGGCACGGCCGCATAGCACAGGGCAACCAGCAGCTCGAGCATCGCGTAGGTGGTGATCGGCCGCCTGATCCGCGCTGCGCATCGCCCGAACAGGTAGGTCCCCAGCGAGAGCCCTCCCATGTAGGCTGCCAGGACAGTCGCGGTCGCCCAGTGGCTGGAACCGAACACGTAGGTGAGCAGCCGGTTCAGGACGACCTCGGCCGCCAGAGCGGTGAGTCCGGTCAGACCGAACGCGACCACGAGCATCCGGCCGGTCCGAGACTGACGCGCTGGACGCGTCGCCCCGCCCGGCGGCTGCCCCGGCGGACTCGGCGTCATCGCCCTCGACCTGCCACCGTTCGTGAGCCCGACAACTCCTGCATCAGGCTGACCACGGATGCACGCCGCTGCGAGGGCTATCGATCACCAGGCGGTTCTCCACGCGGACCGCAGGGAGCCTATGTCGCCCTGCCGGGCGCGGTCAAGGGGCGGTCCGCGAGCTGTAGAGAGCACATGATCGGTCCGCTCTCGAGAGCAAGTGAAATGTCCGCTTTTGCCAGCCGGGAAGAAGGGGTGTATGGCCGCCGGTGGAGGTGGCCATGGACTTTCCGCTCTCGGCTGTGGAGCGGGCCATGCAGGTCAAGGAAGTGCTGCTGCGGACGATGAACAAGGAGTACAGCTGGCTTCGGGCTGCGGAGATCCTGGGGATCACGCCTCGAGGCTTGAGGCGGGTGCGGCAGAGGATGGAGCGGTTCGGGTACGAGGGGCTTGTCGACCGGCGGTGCGGCCGACCGTCTCCACGGCGGACAGCGGTGGCGGAAATCGAGCGGATCCTGCAGCTGTATCGGGACCGCTATCGGGGCTTCAACGCTCGGCACTTCTGCTCGACGGTACGCCGGGAGCACGGAGTGAAGCTGTCGTACACGTGCGTGAAGCAGATCCTGCAGGGGGCGGGTCTGATCGAGAAACGTAAGGCTCGAGGTCGACACCGGATGAGGAGACCGAGGAAGCCCCGCTTCGGTCAGATGCTGCACCTGGACGGCAGCCTCCATGCCTGGCTGGCGCTGGTGCCCGGGGAAAAGCAGACGCTGATTCAGTCGGTGGACGATGCGACCTCGCGGGTGCTCTATGCGCAACTGTGGCCAGGAGAGACGACCCGCGCCGTGATGACAGCGATGGCGGAGCTGGTGCGGCAGCATGGCATCCCCGAGTCGTTCTACACGGACCGAGCGGGGTGGGCTTTCGAGACTCCGAAGGCCGGGGGCAAGGTCAGCAAGACGGTCTTGACCCAAGTCGGGGAGGCGCTGGATCGGCTCGGGGTCGAGCACATCCCGTCCTACTCGCCCCAAGGACGCGGCCGCTCTGAGCGGATGAATCGCACTTTGCAGGACCGGCTGGTGAACGAGCTGCGCGCGGCCGGGATCACGACGGTAGAGGCGGCGAATCGATATCTAGGCGAGCGCTACATCCCGACGCACAACGAGGAGTTCGCCTGCGAGGCTTCCGATCCCGAGAGTGCTTTCGTGGGGCTCGGTGAGGTTGATCTCAATGGGATCTTCTTCGAGTACGAAGACCGCACGGTACGTAGGGACAACACGGTCAGCCTCGAAGGAACCGTGCTGCAGATCGCGAAGCAGCCGGGGCGCCACACCTGCGCGGGGCTTGCGGTCCAGGTCCGCCGCCACCTCGACGGAGGCTACACGATTCGCCGTGGTGCCCAGCTCCTCGGCTCCTACAGCGCGGAGGGTCGGGCTCGCGCGCCCGAGCCGAGCAGACCGACGCGCCAGGATGCCCCAGGATCGACGAACGCAGCTCGGGTCGACTCTCAGGTCGTCCCCGCGATCAGCAGCTACAGGCCCTCGAAGCGGCGGGCGGCCGCCGCTGCAGTGCCAGCCTCCGGTCGCCTCCGGCTCCCTCCGGCTGGCACTCCGACCCTGCACGCCACATCGAAGGCCTAGCGAAAAGCGGACCGATCACTTGTCAAAACCAAGCGGACATTTCACTTGTCAACAACAGGGGCGGTCCGCGAGCCACCTGGATCTCAGATCGCCCCGACGAAGTCGCGACCAACGCGATCGGCACGGGGCTGAAGGCCGCGGAGAACGGCGACCCGATCGAGGGATCGGTCACCTGTTCTGGACACGGCGGGCCGTCGCGTCGGAGATGCCTTCGCCTCGAGCGATGGAACATTTCTGCTAGAGCAAGGCCTGCCCGCCGCCGACTACTACGTCATTGCGCGCGCGAGCAAGAGACTTCCCAGGGTCCACGGCGGCCCGTCGAGCCCCTTGTGCTGGATGGACCCTGGCGTACCTTCAACGCACGTGCGGTGCGATCACACCAATGGCGCGGCGGTTGCCGTGGTGGCGGGTTCGACGACCTCACATCTCCGACCTGCTGCTCGAAGCCGCGCCTCTGCACTTCGCTGGCGCGGTCACCGAAGAGAATACGGCCGCTCCCATCGTGGCCACGGTCCTGGTCTACGACGTCCTGGGACGGACTGTCGCCGGCGGCACCACCGACTTCACCGGCGGTTCCAAGACCAGTCCTGTTCGGCCAGGCGGTACTACCTCAAGACCTTCAGCTGGTCAGGCTCACGTCGACAAGACCTATGGTGGCGCGTGGTGTCCCCACGGCTGTCAGTCCACCTTTGGTGCATCGTTTCCGCTCATCACCGGACCGACACCGTGGCTGGAATTCAACCTGCGCCGCGGCGGCACGATCGCCTCCGCACGCGAAGCCGAGCCGGCAGCCCGGACCTGCTCTACGGTGGGCTGCCCTGCGGCGTGACCTGCGATCCCTCGAACGGAGCGCCGATCGCCATCACAGGAGGCGGTGACGTGGACGGTGTCAACTTCGACTTCACTCTGCCGCTCGACACCTCGAGCGCGAGCGTCAGCGAGGGCGAGGCCGGCCGACCCTGCAGCGGCGCAGCCCCTGCGCCCTCGTGCCCTCCGCGCCTGACGGCTCGACCCCTGAGCCGCTTCGCCCAGCGCGCCAAGCGCGTGCCCTTGAGGCCCCGTGTCGCCGCGAAGGGCGACAGGGTTTGCCCACCACGCTCCCACGCCCGCACTACCTGCCATGCGTCAGCTTCGCGCCAGTAGCTCCTGCCAGCCGCCGCCAGTCCTTTCGTCGACATCCGCGCCGCCATCGATGCACCCTCCCGCCCGTCTCCTCGGGCCGGCGCAGGGTGCTCTGTCGAGCCCCCTTCTCCAGCTGCACGTGGTCACGGACACGACCAGAGCCGAACGACGGCTGGAGTTGGAGCGCCGATTCCGCTACCCTCTACCGGGAGCTGCCTCCGGTCCGCTGGTGTTCGCGGCCCGGCTTCTTCCGACTGGCAACCGGCATCGGATGACACGCGAGGATTTCCACGAGCAAGGCGTCATCATCAAGCGAGGCGGGCTTTCGCTGTATGGCCTTCTGCGCACGCCTCCCGGTAGCCGCCGCCTGGCTGTCCTGGTTCCCTGGGGATACGGCGATCGAACCGGCATGACGCGCATCTATGTGGAAGCGGCGCACGCCTGTATCGAGCCGGTGTCGCCAGCCTGTGCATCGATACGCCCCCCAACAACTACAGCCGAGACAGCCAGGCACGAGGGGACGCATTGCTGGCGCAAGCCCGATACATCGAGCACTTCATCTCGCACATGGCGTGTCAGCGGACCGACTGCGAGATCTCCATTCTGGGCTACTGTTCCTCTGCCATCTCCGCTCTCTATGTGGCAAGAAAGCACGGACTACCGCGGGTGGTGGCGCTCAATCCGTGGGACTTCCAGTTCTACGAGCTCACCGAGCCGGCACACGTCGTCTTCTTCGACTACTCGAAGTTCTACGCCAATCCCCTGGAAATCCACTACCTGGTCGCCGAGAGAGAGGAGGCTTCCGAACGCAAAGCGGCGTATCTGCGCCGATTCTTCGAGGACGACCGTTGCCGCGTCACCAGGACCGTGATTTCCGACGCCGACCATTTGTTCAGCGGCTGGCGGAACAAGCACCGCCTGGCAGACGCGATCACGACGGCCCGGGCTGGGGCGTGAGCGCGCCCGCCGTCGGGACGCGGGAGCAGCGCCTCGCCCGTCTCCCCTCCCGTCAACGATTCTCTCTGGCTGCGAATGCCCTGGTGGTATTGGCGGACGTCCGACGGTTCGAAGGCGAAGACGACACCTTTCTCCAGCTGCTCGACGGCGAGGAGATCTCTCGCTACCACCGCTTCAGGTTTGTCGATGACAGGCGGCTCTTTCTGGTCGCGCACGGTCTCTTGCGATCCCTTCTCGGCCATCTCACTGGCCGCCATCCAGCGAGTCTGTCCTTCCAGGCGGGGCCGTTCGGGAAGCCTAGCCTCTGCGCCCTCGGAGAGGGGCCGGCGGTCCACTTCAATCTGTCCCACTCCTTCCCCCGCCTGCTGCTGGCGTTTCATCGGACACATCATGTCGGCGTGGATCTCTAACGGATCAGGCCCCTTGCGGATCCGGATGCCCTGGCTGGCTGCCACTTCCATCCCGCCGAGCTAGCCAAGCTCGAAGACGCGGCGCCGGCAGAAGCGTGCGGGGCTCTTCTATCGGTTCTGGACGTGCAAGGAGGCGGTGCTCAAGGCGGCGGGCACTGGCCTGTCCTCTCCCCTTCGTGCGCTGGACACCTCGGGCTGCGACGGTAGAGAAGCGGCCGCGATCAGGACAGCGGGCGGGAGGAGCTTCTGGGTGAAGAGCCTCCCCGTGGGCCAGGGTTTCCACTCTGCCATCGCTGCGCCCGCACCCCTGCCGAACGTCGACATTCACCGACTCGTCTGAGTCGGCGTGCTCTTTCCGGCTTCCTCCTGGGCCGGCGCCGAGCCGGCCAAGGAAGCCAGCGCTTCGGCCTTGATGCGAGCTCGGTCCAGCTTGCCGTTGCTGTTCTTCGGCAGCGATTCGCGGACCCGAATCGTTTCGGGCACCATGTAGGAGGGCATGTTCTTGCGGCAATAGGTCAGTAGCGCCTCAGGATCGAAGGCCGGAGGATCGCGGGGCACCGTCACAACGCCGACACGATGGCCGAACACCGGGTGCGGCTCGCCGAAGGCGACTGCGAAGTCCACGAGGCCCGACGCGTACACGATCTCCTCGACTTCGGCGGGACTGATTCGGTTCCCGGCGCACTTGATGAGCTCGTCCTTCCGTCCAACGAAGAAGAGAAGGCCGGCCGCGCCCACCTTCACTTGGTCGCCAGAGTAGACCACTCTGGGGGGATGAGGATGACCCGACGGCGGGAGGGGGTCTGGTCGGAACCTCGACGCGGTGAGCTCCGGGGCGTTCCAGTATCCCTGCGCGACCAGTGCACCACGATGCACGAGCTCGCCGACCCCCCCTCCTGCACCGGCCGGCCAGACTCGTCCAGGACCAGGATCTCTTCTCCAGGAATCGCCCTCCCGATCGACGTCGGATACTGCTCGATCAGCCCGGGATCCAGGTACGTCGAACGGAACGCCTCCGTCAGGCCGTACATGAGGAAGATGGAAGTCCTCGGCAGGCGGCGTCGGAGCTCCAGCACGCCTTCGCGGGGAATGGCTCCGCCGGAATTCGTGATGTACCGCAAGCAAGGCAGTTGCGACTGGTCCCACGGCGCCTGCAGCAGCTGCATCCAAGTGGTAGAAACGGCGGCGATGCCCGTCACGTCCATTCGGTGACTGATGTCGATGACGTGCTTGGGGAACACCGGATCGAAGAGCACGATCTGGGCCCGGTGGAGGAAGGCGGTAGTGAGCTGATTCAACCCGTAGTCGAAGCCGAAAGAGAGTATGCTCAGCAACCTGTCGTCCTCGGTGATCGCGAGGTACTGGGAGACGCGCTTGCTGCCTTCCACGACGTTCAGGTGGCTGAGGACCACGCCCTTCGGCTTGCCCGTCGAACCCGAGGTGTACAGTATCGTGGCGAGATCCGTGTCGATGACCCGTGAGTAGCTGCCCGTTTCCGAATCCCTCCCGCTGACCGCTTCGTTCCACGAGCACAGACCGCCTCGATGCTCTTCGAGGGGCACGCAACCATCGGGCCCGCCGCCACACACCAGGAGCGACAGCCGTCCGAAGACCGGGGTCTGCTCGCGCAGCGCGCTGGCCCTGCCTGGGTCCGTGACCAGGACCACCGCGCCGGAATCCTCCAGGATGTGCGCAGCCTGGCCCGTCGTGAGCCCCGGTCGGATGGGGACGAACACGCCGCCGGCCAGCGTGGTCCCCCAGAAAGAGATCACCTCCTCGAGGCCCTTCTCGAGATAGACACAGACCCGGTCGCCCTTGCGGACGCCGAAGCGCAGCAAGGTGCCCGCCACTCCCGCGCGGCGGCGTCGACCTCACCGTAGGTCATCGAGTCCCGCTTCCAGAAGACGGCCGTCTTCTGAGGCTGGGCCGCGCTGGCTGCTTGCAGGATGTCGTAGAGCACTCTGATCATGGCCCGTCCCTAGAACGCGGCACCGCCAGAGTCGCCGATCGTACGTCCCCGCTCATGGCGCTCTCCAGGATGCCGGATCGCTCACCTCACCGACTCCAAGTGCGACTCGATAGCGTCGCGTTCGCGGCGCTGCTCTGCCTCGGAGAGGCCCGGCACCCACTCGCCACCGCTCTGGATTCGCAGCCCCGAGTCTGCAAGGTCCACTCCCATGGCCTCCGCTCGGCCTCCAAGGTGCAGACCCAGGAACGATTCCGCAATGGCCAGGAACGCCCGCCGATTCTCGATACGCTCCATTTCGGCGCCCTCGTCGCGACAACGGAGGCAAGTGACAGGCACACGCCGCGCGTTCATGGAGGCGACCAAGGCGTCGATCTCGGCTTGCTCGACACGGGGATCGTTCTCACCATAGCCGATCAACAGCGGCGTGCGGAGATCGTGCACACGGCTGACCGGTGAGGCGTTCCACAAACGGGAACGACCCTCCGGCGAGCGGCTGTCGCCGATGTACCGACGGTTCAGCTCCTGAAGCGTGGTCGACGAGGAGGGCACCGCGTCCATCATGGTGAGCAGGCTGAGCGGACCACCGAATGCGACGCCACAGCGGAAAAGACGGCCTCGCTGCAGGAGCGCCGTCAGCGTGGCGAAGCCCCCGTAGCAGCGGCCCATGACGCCCAGCCGATTCGGGTCGGCGAGGCCCCTGTCGACAAACGACTGGAGGGCGTCGAAAAGATCATCCTCCATCTTCTGGCCCCATTCGCAGCGCGCAGCCTCTCCCAAGGCGCGACCGAAGCCCGTCGACCCTCTGTAGTTGATCCTGATGACTGCATAGCCGCGGTCCGCCAGCCACTGATGCATGGCGGAGCACTCCCACGAGTCGCGGGTCCACGGTCCGTGGTGGATGAGAAGGATCGCGGGCGACGGCGCGCCCGTTTCGGCGGCAGGGATGGCCGGCTCCGTGTAGTAGCTGAGCAGCTCGAAGCCGTCTCGCGACAGGGGCGCGGAGAAGCGGGTCGCCGACAGCTGGCAGCTGGCCAACAGCTCGTTGGACGAGCCGAGGTCTTCGATCGCCAGTTTCCCGCGATCGTAGAGAAAGAACCGACTCGGCTGGCAGTCCGAAGTGCTGGACGCCATCCAGATGTTGCCGTCGCCGCTCTGGCAGTGGATGCTCAGGTCGCCCGGGCCGATGCCGGACAGCGCCTCGAAGTCCGGTCGAACGGAGGCAGCGACCGTCTGCCAGGCCTTTCTGCCGTGAGTGAAAGCCAGGGCCTGCAGTCCGCCCGTCGCGGGATCGATCAGAACGTCACCCGAGAAATCGGCACGGGGATGGAACCCGACCCGCGTCAGCTCTCCGCTCTCCAATTCGAGCTTCCACACGGCCCTGGTGTCGAGCCCGAAGTGCCCACTGAGGATCGCCTGGCCAAAGCCCGCATCCACTGCCACGACGCGGCAGTCAGCATCGAGAATCGAACCCGGCACGCGCGTCCAGTCGCCGAGGTCGCCGTGGCGGCGGTACGCTGCGAGGCCGTTCCGCTCCGGGCGCAGGCCAAGCCTCACCCGCAGCAGAGCGTCACAGCCGAAGTCGACGAAGCCGTTCGTGTTCTTCAGCTGTCGCCGGGCCACGCCGGTGCGACAGCACAGGCGATAGACGTCGGGGACCAGCATGCCCTCGCGATGTCCGAGAATCGCCATCTCGCCCGGCCGCTGCGGGCTGTCCGACAGATACGACAGGCCGAGACCGAGACAATCCAGGGACACCACCCTGCCGGAGGCCACCTCGATTCGGCGGACCTTCACCAGCGCGGAGTTGGCCACCCGCCAGCAGGCGACCAGCAGATCGTCGGTCCAGGCCCAGCTGTAGCCCAGGAAGCCCGCGCCATCCACGAGCGCCACCCGTCGCGCGCTTCGCGGGTCCGTTCGAGGCGCCACCCAGATCTCCTTCTCGAGCCTGCCGCTGCTGAGGTGGCTGACGTAGAGGCCGCCGCCGCTGATCCGGAAGTCCTCCTTCGCTCCGTCAGTGAAGAATGCGCGCCGTGGAATGGTGCCTTGGGGAGGGGTCATCATGGGCGCGTTCCGGCGTCATGGGTCCTGCGGGATGCCTCAGGCGGCAGGCTCTGCAGCAGCCGGACGAACTGCACGACATCTGGGGCCAGGTCGCGGACGAGATCCTGACAGTCGCCATCCAATGGAACGATGCCGAACCTCACACGATTGGCCGCGCTCAGGGTTCGGCGGAGCTGCTCGATCTCCCGCTTGTCGGTGATGATGTCGAGCTCGCGTGCTGTGTCGGGGCTCGCGGCGAGTGAGTACAAGAGGATGTTCTTCCCCTCGCAGCGGGGCGCTTCCGCCGTCAAGCAAAGCAGCGCCTCCTTCAGCACCCGGGAGACGGGCACGCCGTCGAAGTCGTCGTAGTGCTGTCCATCGATCTCCAGATCCAGGTCCGCCTGGATGTCGTACAGCAGATGGGCGGATCTGCGGAGGAAGAGCCGGGACTTGTAGAAGAGGCGGCCGTTGACCACCGGCTCCACCAGAATCAGATCCCTCAGGTCCGCCCGTGACTCCGCCAGCCTGAGGGCTAGGTCCGCCCCCAAGCGAACGCCGAACAGAACCACACGCCGGTGCCCGCGGCTCGCGCGAAGCGTATCGACGACATGAGCGACATCCCTGCAGCTTTCGTCAAAGTCCATCTCGTGGGTCTCGCCATAGCTGTCACCGGTCCCGAAGTAGTCGAGGTGGTACACCTCGCAGCCACAGCCGGCGAGCACGCCGGCCAGGTCGGCCTGGAGCGCGCGGAGATGCCGGTCGCCCATTCGGTCGAGGAAGCCGTTCAGGAGGACGAACGCCACGCCAGCGTGCGTCTGCTCTGACAGGAAGCCGTGACAGAACAGGCGACGTCCATCCTCTCCGGTCGGTCGCTCGAAATAGAACATCCGCTCCATCATTGATGGGTCTCTTTCTGCTCGGCCACCAGCCCGCCACAACTCGATCAACTCAGTGCAGGACGCTCCTGACTCAGCGGCTATTGAAGAACGACTCAAAGGCGTCCAGTGCGGCTGGAGAGACGTCTTTGAAGGTGAACTCCCTCAGTGCTGCCTGCTTGTCCGTACGCTCCGCGTAGAAGCGTGCGAATCTCGCCGCTTCCCCGGCAATCATCGCGAGCAGCTGCCCGATCTGGTCTCGTGCAATCTTGCGCGGATCGAATACTAGCTCGAGCCGCAGGCTTTGCCCGCGACCCGCCGCCCAATCGAACACGAGTGGCGTGCCCGGCATCTCCCAGGTCTGGTCACGCGCAGCGTCGCTGACGACAAAACAGTCAAGGTGCTCCGCCGAAATCCAGTCGAGCCGGCTGAAGCGGAATCCGTAGCCCGGCGCGCGGGCCGAGACAGCGCGCGTTCCGGCCATCCACTCGTACCCTGCATGGGGCACGCTGCGGCGCGCCTCCCGCACTCGTCTGACCCGCTCGCCCAGATCGTCGGTGCTGACTGGCGGAAACCGAAGCGTGTAACCGGTCTGGAAGTTGCCGACCAGACGGCGATTGTCGCAGCCCCCGTAGAGCTCGCCGCGAGCGGAGGCCTCGAGGTGGAACTCGGGGTCGCGCTCGCAGAAGGTGCCTTCGACGGCGAGAAGAGACATGGCGAGCAGGAGATCTTCGACATCGGTGTCGGAAGACGCCTCAACCGCACCCAGCAGTCCGCACGCGTCGTCGGCAGGCAACTCCAGCGTCTCCCGCCGAAGGGCTGTGGGACCGGCGTCGTCTTCGCGTGGCATGCCGCTCGAGAGTCCCACTGCCGACGTGGGCCCCGAGGCTGCCTCCGTCGCCGCCCTGGCGAAGCGCTCCACGGCCTGCGAGAACGCGCAGGCCTGCGGCGGGAGCTTGAGGGGGGTCCCTTGGCCGCTCTGGTGCCAGAGAATGCCGATGTCCTCGAACAAGACCTTGATGGACGGAACGTCCAACAGCGCGCGATGTGCCGTCAAGACGAGAGCTGATTGACTCGTCGAGTGCAGGATCGCGGCGTGGATGAGGCGGCCTTGCCGGCTGTCGATCCGACTGGCTCCGTGGAGCGCCCAGACCCGGTGGAGGTTCGGGTCACGGAGGTCCCGCTCCTCCCTCGAGGAGGACGCTTCGAGCGGCTTCGCCTCTCGGTCGACAGCCTGCTGCGGCAACCCGGAGCCGAGGAGGAGCCGCACTCGCAGCCCCTCGTGATGTCGGTAGACGGCGTCGAGGATCGCCTCCAGCCGACCCTCCTCCGCCGCGGCCGAGAACACGAAGAAAGCCGAAAACGTAGGCTCTCCGAGATCGCCTCCGGGGATCGTCAGGTAGCGCGACTGGGTCGGTAGCAGCACGACTGGCGCGTGGACGTCTCGCAGGCTCTCTTCTGCAGACCGCGTGGAGGTCACTCGGCATGCCAGGTCCTCGATCGTCGGGTGCTGGAACAGGTAGGTCAGCTCCACCTGGTAGCCCGCCTTGCCGAGCCGTGAGCGGACTTGGATGCTCTTGATCGAGTCGCCTCCCAGGTCGAAGAAGTTGTCCCGGATGCCGACGCGCGGCAGGCCCAACACCTGCTGCCAGATACCGACCAGCACCCTCTCCACCTCCGTTCGCGGTCCGACATACTCCGTCGCACTAGCGAGGTCGTCTACCCGGTGCCGCAGCGCGGCGGCATCCAGCTTGCCGTTGGCGTTCACGGGCAGACTGGGAAGCCGCACGAAACGGTGGGGAACCATGTAGGACGGGAGCCCGGCTAGCAGGTGTTCCCGCAAGTCGTGGGTCGGCAGCTCTGCGTCAGTGACGAGGTACGCGCAAAGGATCTTCTTCTCGCTGGCGTCGGTCTTGTCGACCACCGCCGCCTGTCGCACCGCAGGATGCTCCTCCAGAGCCAGCGCGATCTCTCGGGTCTCGACCCGGTAGCCGCGGATCTTGACCTGATCGTCCTTCCTGCCGAGAAAAGCCAGGTTGCCGTCTGCGGTCCAGCACGCGATGTCGCCGGTGGCGTACAGGCGACCCTCTCTACCCAGCGGATGGGCGACGAACCGCTGCTCGGAGAGCTCGGGCCGATTCAGGTAGCCGAGGGCGACCCCGGCCCCGCCGATGTGCAGCTCCCCCGGGACACCGTCTGGAACCACACGCTTGTGCGCATCCAGGACGTAGACTTCCGTGTTCCAGGCCGGCCTTCCGATCTTCAGAACGTCGTCCATCTCCTGGTGGCGGAAGATGGTGGACATCACTGCTGCCTCGGTCACCCCGTACTCCACCGCGACCTCGACCGAGGGACTCAGCTCCGTCAGCTTCCGGATGACGCGCAGATCAGCCGCCTCGCCGGCGAGGACCACAGTCTTGAGGGACTGCGCCTGCGCGGCTGACAAGGCCTCGACAATCTCCTGGAAGAAGGTGGGGATGCAGATGAGATGCTCGATATGGTGGTCGGCCAGCACGCGACAGATGCGCTCAGGATCTCGGCGCTCGGCTTCCTCGGCCAGGACCACCGTGCCGCCGGCAGCCAGCGGAGTGAAGAAGCCGGTGACGAATCCGTCGAACGCGAAAGAGAACAGCTGCAGTGCTCTGCACCCGGGCTCGAGCTCGTAGACAGAGCGCCGGCACTGCAGCGTATTGGCGATGCTGCGGTGAGTGACCGCCACGCCCTTGGGTACC
The DNA here is from genome assembly GCA_963732935.1 of uncultured Acidobacteriota bacterium. Lineage (GTDB taxonomy): Bacteria > Acidobacteriota > Vicinamibacteria > Fen-336 > Fen-336 > DATBSL01. The sequence continues at coordinate 121,625 of CAVTBK010000003.1, forward strand.
CCGGTCGATCCCGAGGTGAAGACGACGTAGGCACGGTCGTCCGGCGTCACGGTGCGGTGCGGTGGACCAGGCTCCGACACGAGGGCTCCCGCGATCTCGAGCTGCCGGAGGTCGGGCGGGAGCGAAGGGTTGGCCGCATCAACGATCACCGTGTCGATGCCGCTGTCAGCGACGATCTGGGCCACCCGCCTGGGCGGATAGCTGGGATCGATGGGGACATAGGCGCAGCCCGCCTTCAGCACGCCGAGCAACGCTGCCGGCAGCTCCCGGTTCTGCCCCATCATCACCCCGACCGCGGCGCCAAACGGCGACCCAGCACCGGCCAGGAACGCGGCCACCCGGTCGGACATGTCGCCGATCTCGCCGTAGCTCAGCGTCCTTCCCCCCGCCACCACCGCCGGGGCATCCGGAGTCTCGCTCGCCCAGCGCTGGAACAGACCGTGCAAGGTCAAAGGCTCCGTCACGACACGCGAAGTCGCGTTACGGCGCTCCGCGATCTCGTGCCGAGCCGCTTCAGGCACAATGACGGCGTCCCCCACACGGAACTTCGGAACGCATGCGAACTGCTCGATCAGGCTTCGATAGCCGTCGCGGATGGACGACATCAGCGCCGGCTGGTACAGGTTCCGCTCGTAGACGAAGTGCACCGTCATCTGAGTGTCCGGCACGATGATGACGCTCAGGGCGTAGTTGGCCTGCTCGAACACCTCCATGTCGAGCACCTGATGCCGGTTCTCCTCCGTGATGCTCTTCTTGTCGATCGGGTAGTTCTCGAAGACCAGGAGGTGGTCGAAGAGGCTCCTCTTCAGCTGCGATCTGCTCTGAATCTCGGCTAGGGAAGCCGCCTGATGCGGCGCGGCCTCCAGCGCCTCTCGCTGTACCCTCTGGATCAGGTCGACGCAGGACTCGTCGTCCGAGAATCGAATCCGCACTGGCACGGTGTTGATGAGCAGCCCCACCATCCTCTCGATGCCCTCCACCTCCGCTGGTCGGCCGGAGACCACCGTACCAAAGACGACGTCGCGACAGTCGTTCATCCGGGCCAGCAGCAGGCCCCAGAGCGCCTTCAGCACGGTGAACGGCGTGACCTCGCTCGCGGCCGCCGCTCTCTTCAAGGCGTCCAGGATCGCGCCATCGATGGTCAGAGTGAGGGTCGCCTGATTGGCCTGTTGCGCATCGTCGGCATCCGAACGTCGTCCGGGGATCGACGCCGCGGTGTCGTAGCCGGCGAGCTGGCGTTCCCAGTAGGCCAGCGAATCCTCCTTGTCCCGGCCCCGGAGCCACCCGACGTAACGGCCGAAGGGCGGGGCGGGCGGCAGCGCGGGTGCATGTCCCTGGCCATAGGCACGGTACGCCTCGAAGAGCTCGTGGAAGAAGACGCCGGTGCTCCAGCCATCGAGGATGATGTGGTGGTGGAGCACGTAGAACTCGAATTCCTCATCTTCTGTCTGCAGCAACGCCACCCGCATGAGCATGTCCCTGCTCAGGTCGAAGGTACGACGCCTGTCCCGAGCCTTGTAGTCGGCGACATAGGCGCCCTTCTCGCGAGGGGACGGGAAGTGGCGAAGATCGACGTAGGTGAAATCGGCCTTCCGCTCACGCAGGACGACTTGTCGGGGCAGGTCCAGGTTCCTGTGTACGAAGACCGTCCGAAGAATGTCGTGCCGCCGCACCATCTCGACGAGGGCCTGCTCCATCGCCTTTACGTCGACCCGACCTCCGAGCCGCAGCGAGACGAGCTCGTGGTAGACCGACGAATCCGGGTCGTGGATGGAGTGGAAGAGCATGCCTTCCTGCATCGGCGTAAGGGAGTAGACATCCTGGATCCTGGAATCGGAGCTCATATTGTGACTCTCACTCGGACTGGGCGACGAGCTTGTCTATCGCGTCCAGCTCTTCCATGCTCAGGTCCTTCTCCGTGAGATCGCTGGGCGTGATCTCACCCGACCCTCGCCCCCGGCAGTGGTCGACGATCTCGGTCAGGGCATGGTCGAAGGCGCGGAGGAGACGTTCGGCGGTACCCTGGTGGAGGCGGCTGGAGTTGAAGTCGAGACTGACCTGGAGAATGTCGCCGGCCAGGCTCGCGGTGAGGATGAGGTCAGCCCCTGTCTCCCCTTCCGGGCTGATGCCGTGCGGGCCCTGACCTAGTACCCTGACCGGGCCATGGGATTCCGACACGTCGTCGAACCGGCCCAGATAGTTGAACTCGATGGCGGGAGCGGGTTGGAACCGGAGTAAGCTCCTGAGCTCCGGCCGCGTCAGGAATCTGAGCATGCCGTAGCCCGTGCCGTGTGACGGGACTTGGCGCAGGCTCTCTTTCACGGTCTTGATGGTCCATTCCGTGTCCGCGGCCCGGGAAGCATCCAAGTGGACCGGGTGACAGGCCGTGAACCATCCTACCGTTCTGTCGATGCACACACCCGGCACCGGCGAGCGTCGCCCGTGGTCTTCCCGCAACACCAGGACGTGCTCCATTCCGAGGGCGCGGGCAAAAGCCTTGGTCCAGGCGGCGAGCAGCAGGTCTTCGATCCCCGTGCGGTAGGTGGCGTGGACGGCCTTCGACAGCAGTCCACGCGCTGGCGCGGGGATCTCGAGTCGCCGACTCCGCAGGTGCCTGTAGCGGCAGGCCTCCCCGTCCTCGTCGTAGGGGAACGGCGAGAACGCCGTTTCTTCGAGGCGCGCCCAGTAGGGAATCTCCCGCAGCAGCGGCCTGGTATCGGCGTGCTGGCTGAGCATTCGGGCCCACTGCAGGTAGGAATCGGTCTTGGCTGGCAGCCTGAAGGCCTCCCCTGTCTCCGCCTGGCCGAAGAGAGTCCGGAGATCCTCCAGAATGATTCGCCAGGAGACGCCGTCCACCAGCAGGTGATGAGCGATGAAGGCGAGGGTGTCGCCTTGGCTGCCCTTGAACAGCGCCACCCTGGTCAATGGACCGGTCTCCAGGTCGAGCCCCCCCTGCAGGCGAGCCAACTCGCGATCGATCCTGGCGTCTTCCTCGTGAGGCGTCGGACTCGCGATGACCTCCGGTCGGAAGGCCTCATCCGCCGCAGGGAGCTCCTGGATCCAGTTCCCATTCCGCCTCTTGAACACGAGGCGGAGGGCGTCGTGGTGCTGCCTCAGGTAGCTGAAGATCTGACGAACGGTCTCTGCGTCGAAGCCTCGCGACGACCGTAGGAGAACGGAGTGGTTGTAGTGCTCGGGCCGCGTGCTCTGGGTCGCGAAGAACTGCGCCTGCACGGGAGTGATCGGCGCTTCCCCGGAGATGGACTCGACGTCGCGTTCGCTGGTGGTCTTGCGCAGCCGCTGTGCCAGAGCGGCGATCGTGGGAAACCGGTAGAGATCCTGCAGGTCGTACTCGTACCCCCTGTCGCGTAGCGCCCCCTGGATCTGGATGGAAGTGATCGAGTCGCCCCCGAGCGCGAAGAAGTCCTCGTGGATTCCGATCGCCTCGGCGCGCAGGAAGCGTCTCCAGACCTCGTAGAGAGCCGCCTCCTGCGGAGTCGAGGGAGCGACGGCTGCCGGCTTGCTTTCGGGTCGAGAGCCGAGGCTCTGCAGGGCGCGCCGGTCGAGCTTGTTGTTGGCATTGAGCGGGAGCGAGTCGAGGCGGGTGAACCGGCAGGGGACCATGTACTCGGGGAGCTGGCGGAGCAGGTGCTCCTTGAGCTCGGCCTCCGTAGTGTCCCGACCCGTCGTGTAGAACGCGATCAGGTTGCGTCCGCCACCGGTGTCGGTGACGTCGACCACGCACTCGCGTATACCCTCGAGTGCCTTCAGCCGGAGCTCGATCTCGCCCAGCTCGATGCGTCGACCTCGGATCTTGACCTGGAAGTCGCTCCGTCCCATGAACTCCATGTTGCCGTCCGGAAGCCAGCGAGCACGGTCCCCGGTGCGGTACATCGTCCCGCCCGGAACGAAGGGATCCGGCAGGAAGCGTTCCGCAGTGAGCGTGGGATCGCCGGCGTAGCCAGTTCCCACGCCGATCCCTCCGATGAACAGCTCGCCGGTGGCACCCTCGGGCAGCAGGCGGCGATCTTCGTCGAGGATGTAGAAGCGGGCGTGGGGCAGTGGCGAGCCGATAGGCGCGTTGCCCTCGGCAAGGTCGTAGTCTTCCCGCGCCTCGAACCAAGACGAGTCGATCGCGCACTCGCTCACGCCATAGCTGTTGATGACGCGGACGGATGACGGCAGCAGCCGGCGAATGCGCCGATAGGCCTCCATCGGCAGCGCATCGGCGCCCAGCACGACGGCGCGCAGGTCCGGCAGCGCGAGGTCGCTTCCCGCCATGTGGTCGAAGAGCGGCACGCCCAGCGCCGGGGTCGTTTCGAAGAAGTGGATTCTCGAGTCTCGCAGGCGCCGGTAGAGCAGGTCCGGCGAGGCGCGCTCCACATCGGTGCAGAACACGAGCCGGCCACCGAAAAGCAGGGCGCGGCAAAGGTCCTCGAGAAACACGTCGAATCCGAAGCTGGCGATCTGCAGCAGGTTGGACGACGGCTGCAGTTCCGGAAGCCTGATCCTCAAGGCTTCGACCAGGCCGGACAGCGCGCCTTGGCTGACGATGACGGACTTCGGCTTGCCGGTCGAGCCGGAGGTGCTGACGAGATAGGCGGGATGGTGAGGCAGGGCTAGGTCGGGCGGATCGTCCTCCCGGGGGGACTCCTCCTGAAGTCGCCTCACATCGAATGTCAGCACTCCCGGCGGTGCCAGGGAGAGAGTGTCTTCCTCGGCGATGAAGGCCTTCACGCCTCCGCTGGCGAGGGTTTCGGCGATTCGCGACCGGGGCTGGCGAGGATCGACCGGAAGATGGGCGGCTCCCGACTTGAACACTCCAAGCACCACCACCGCGGCCTCGATCCCCCGCGGCAGGCAGATCGCCACCAAGTCGTCCGGTCCCAGGCCTCCGCCGCGAAGCGCCCATGCCATGCGGTTGGCGCGCACGTTGAGATCCCGGTAGTCGACGACGCGGTCGCCTTCCTCGAGGGCGACCGCGGCGGGGGTCCTCTCCGCTTGTGCCTGGAAGCACCCCTGGAAAGACGGGCGCCGCCCCTGCGTCGTTACGGCGGGGTTCCAGTCCGACAGGAGACGCCGCCTCTCCCTCTCCGGCAGCCATTCCAGGCGGCTCAGTGGCGTGTCGAGGCCGTCGAGGGCCGCGCTCACCAGTTGCACGAAGCTCCTGCCGAGGCCCTTCATCAAACGCTGCGAGTACAGGTTCGGATTGAAGACGATGTAGGTGATGATCTCGCGGCCCGGTGTGAAGCCGATGTCGAGGTGATAGCTGGTCATGCCCGTCGGATCCAGATCGACCGCCTCGAAGTCCTCGCGAGCGCCGGGCTTCTCGGCGGTCTCGGCGTAGCGGTTGAAGATGGGCTGGTTCTGAAAGCCCAGAATGTGGTCGAACAGCTCGCCCTTGAACGGCAGCGCACGACTGGATCTGGGCCAGCGAACACTGCTGGAATGGGCTTGCGGCGATGGCCTGAGCCTGCACCTCCTGCGCGATCTGCATGAAGGAGCGCCGGGTGTCGAACACGACTCGTACGGGCACGGTGTTCACGAAGAGCCCGACCATCGACTCGATGCCAGGCACCTCGGCTGGCCGACCGGAAGTCACTGCCCCGAATACGACGTCGCGGTATCCGCTGTATCGCGAGAGCAGGAAGCCCCAGGCCGTCTGGATGAACGCGTTCGTCGTTATTCCGCCGGCGGCGCCGAGCGCCTTGATCCGGCGGTGATCGCTCTCGGGGATGCTCACGCACTCCTGGCAGCGATCGTCCGCCTCGTGCGGCTCGAGCCTCTCCCTCCTACGGGGAAACGAGGTGCGTTCCGCGAATCCTCGCAGGCGCTCCTTCCAGAAGGCCAGACCTGCGGTCTTGTCCGTCTTCTCCAGCCATCGAATGAACTCCTTGAAGGACGGCGCCTCCGGAAGGCGGCAAGGCTGGTTGCGCTCCAGGCTGCGGTAGATGGCGAACAACTCGCTGAACACGATGCTGGTGCACCAACCGTCGAACAGAATGTGGTGGTAGCTGAAGTAGAAGATCGAGCGCCCCGGTCCGCACCGAAAGACGGCGAGCCGGAACAGGACGTCCCGGTTCAAGTCGAACAGGCGATTGCAGTCCTTCTCCTTGTACGCTCTGAGGAACGCGGCCTGACGTTCCTCGTCCAGGTGAGCGATGTCTTGGTAGTGAAGCTCCGGGCGCCTCTCTTTGAGCACGACCTGCAGCAGCCGGTCGGCCAAGCCGTCGGCGAACACGGTACGGAGTACGTCGTGGCGGGCGAACAGCCGCTCGAGGCTCTCGCGCAGTAGAGGCTCCGCCCATTCACCGGCGAGCCAGAAGGAGCATTGCTGGAAGTACGCGTTCGAATGCGGATCGAGCTTCCAGAGGTAGTACATGCCCTCCTGCATGGGAGTCAGAGTGTAGATGTCCTGGATGTCCTCTTTCTTGAACATGGCTCGGTCCTCTGCGGCGAGAGGCGGTTGTCGTCCGTGCCGTCGCGTTCGTGCTCGCTCTTCAGCAAGGCGACGTGCTCCCGGATCAGGGAAAGGTCCTCCTCGGAGACCGTGCTGGCGCTGCTCTCTGCCAAGCCGCCGGCGGGCTCCGGGCCGGGGCTCGGCCGGAGGAGCGCGGCGGTCACGGCGAAATCCGAGGCCTGGAAGATCGACTTGACGTCCAGCTCCCAGCCGAGCCGCTTCAGCTCGGCTGTCAGCAGGATCGCCCTGATCGAATCGCCGCCGACGGCGAAGAAGCTGTCGTGAATGCCGACGCCCTCGCGATCGAGAACAGCGCGAACGGCCTCGACCAACACCTCTTCGCCTTCGTTGCGCGCCGCCTCCTGATGCGCTGCTCTGGCGCGCGGAGCGGCATCGAGCGGGATCTCCGCCAACACGCCTCGCCGATACTGCTCGATCAGCGCGAAGCGCTTGGGCTTGCCGCTGGTGGTCCGGGGAATCGCGCTGACCAGGGCGAAGCGGCGGATGACCAGGCCTGTCGAGCGAGCGATGGCGTCCCGGCAGGCAGCGGCAACGCTCGCGCACTGCCGCGCGCCGCTGCGTGAGACGATGAAAGCGACGATGACGTCTTCGCCTCTCTCGTCATCGTGGTAGCCAGCGACTGCGATCCTTCTCGGCTTGATGACGCCCGCCTCACTAGCGATTCTCTCGAGGTCGTGCGCGTAGAAGTTCTGGCCATTGACGAAGAGGATGTCCTTCTTCCGCCCCGTAACGACCAGGCTGCCGCCGTTCACGAAGCCCAGATCGCCGGTGACGAGCCAGCCATCGTGGGTGATCGCCGCCCGGGTGACCCCGGCGGCGCGGTAGTAGCCGGAGGTCACGTTATCGCCCTTGATCTGCACCTCGCCGATCGTGCGGTCGGGCAGCGCCCGGCCCTCGCTCGTCCGCGACTCTCACCCGGCAACTCGGCAGCGGCGTGCCGAGCTCGACCCAGGTGACCGCGTCCTCGTCCGAGCGCGCCGGCTCGACGACGTCTCCGAAAGCGGACTTGCCCCGGTTCATCCGCAGCGCGCCCCAGGGCTCTCCCGGCGCGATGCAGGTGACTCCGAGGGCCGCCTCCGCCATGCCATAGCCGGGTACCAGGGCGCCGGGCGGCAGGCCATGGCGGGCGAACGTCTCGCGGAAAGCCAGGCAGGCATCGTACGAGACTGGTTCCGCGGCGTTGAGCATGTAGTGCACGTGCCGGAGGTCGAGAGCATCGTAGAGCCTCTCGTTGTAGTGGTCCAGGACCATCTGATAGGCGAAATTGGGCGCGGCAGTGCAGCTCGCGCGGTGCTCGGAAATCAGGCGCATCCAGATGTGGGGTCGACGCAGGAAGAGCTCCGGTTCGATGAGGACGTGGTCCAGGCCACCGAGCATCGGGGCCAGATGCAGGCCGACCATGCCGAGATCGTGGGTCAGTGGAAGCCAGCCCAGGTACTTGTGCCCGGACCCAGCCGGCGTGCGCACGCGCTCCAGGATGTCGCCGACGTTGGCGATCAAGTTGCGATGCGGTCAGAACGACGCCCTTCGGATCGCCCGTGGACCCGGAGGAGAACTGGATGTAGGCGATGTCGGCCGGGCCGGGCGGAAGCGATCACCCCTCGAGCGGCGTCGCGGCGGAGCGCTTCCATGCTGAGAACGCGCTCACGCGGCCAGCCTGGATCGTCCCGCTCTGCGGCGCCGGGCATCCGGTCGGCCCGGAGCCAACAGGAATGCGCCAGCCGCAGCCGGATGCGGCGGAGTCTCTGCGCCTGCTCGACGCTCGCGGCCGGCGAGACAGGCACGGCAATGATTCTCCCGAGCAGGCAGGCCCAGAAGGCACACAGGAAGTCGCGCAGATCGGTCAGCTGCAGGACGACCTCCTGTCCTGGTCCGACGCCTCGCGCTTGCAGGCTGCCGAGGATCCCGAGCGCCTCGTGCAGCAGGCTGGCGCGCGACAACTCGGAGACGGTCCCGCGTGCGGATACCAGCGAGATCCGCCCCGGATCGTCCTCGGCGCCACGGACAAGGGCCTTCGACACCGTGTCGTCCGAGCGGAGGGTCGTCGCCATGGTGGCCGTCACGCCCGCTCCGCACCCGGCGGCGCTGTCGACGCGGTGCGCGCACGCGCCTGGCGAAAGGATGCGGTCGGCCAGGCGCAGGCGTTCGCGCACGGCAGGGTCCATCGCCCAGTCCGAGGAGGCCACCTTGTCGACGAACGCAGAGAACTGCGTCGTATAGTAGTTGGCTTCGGCGAAGCTGAGCTTCTCCCGCGCTGCGCCGCTCACCTCGATGCTCATGCGCAGGTTGCCGATCGCCGGCTTGAGGAAGTTCCGCACCGCAACCTCGGCCTGCTCGAAGCGCAGCAGGTGGGAGGCGCACAGCGGTCCCTCGAAGGACCCGAAGAACTCCGAGTGCACGCCGTCGGGGAACTCGAGTGAAGCGGAGAACTCCTGGTCGATGCCGTGCGGACCGTCCCGGCGTGAGTGGGCGCTCACACCCAGCGGCTGGCCCAGGCCGCAGCTCTGGAGGAACTGCAACCAGTAGCAGCCCACGTCGTTGAAGACCCCGCCTCCAAGTTGCGGGAAGAACCGGTAGTTGTCAGGCGCCCTCTTCAGCTGGAAGGTGATCCTGGTCGCGATCGAGCGCAGCCGGCCATGACGCCTTTCGTCGATCAGGCGCCGGATGGCCGCCTGCCATGGGTGATGGGCGGCCATCAGGGCCTCCTGCACCAGCCGGGCGTGCTTCCTGGCGCTCGCCGCGATCTCCTCCCATTCGCCGAAGTTGAGGCAGAGCGGCTTTTCGACCAGCACGTGCTTGCCCGCCTGCGTTGCTGCGATCGTCAAGGGCCGATGGAGGTGATTCGCCGTCGCCACGTAGACGGCGTCGACCTCAGGCGCGGCGAGCAGTTCCTGATAGTTGCCTATCGCGAGCGGGATCCCGTGCGCCGCGGCAAAGTCCCTCGCTCTGGCGAGGTCGCGCGCGGCGACTGCCACGACGACCCCACGCCCCGTCCGTCGAGCGGGATCGAGCACAGCCTTCTCGCTGATAGGTGCTGCTCCCAGAATGCCCATGCGAAGCGCGAGACTCACGGCTGTCTCTCGCAGGTCCCCGTGCTGGCGAGCAGTCGTTCGCGGAGGTAGCGCTCCTGGTAGACGAACAGCCGGGCGCGCAGGCGCAGCAGCTTCTGGTGCGCCTCGGCCAGCGGCTCCTCCGGGCAGCCCTGCGCCAGCCAATCGTGGTAGCGGATGCCGATCCCGTGCCTGACCCACAGCTCCGCGTTCGCCCGCTCATGGTCGCCGTAGGGCTCGAGAAGAACCAGAGGCGTGGCGGCCGCGAGGGAATCGTTGAGGGTCGACCCGCCGGGCTTGCTCACGATGGCCCAGTCGCGACGCGAGATCTCGAACAGATGCGGGCTCCGCCGACTGCGCTGATAGACGGGCGCCCGCTCCCCTTCCACCGCGCCGAACGGCGGGAACTCGTGGTCACCGTCCGCGGTTCTCTGCCAGGCCCGCCACTCCGGATCGACCATGTAGACGCGGTTGCGCTCGTCCCTCAGTTGTTCGATGTCCTGGTCGAAGTAGGCAACGGCGTCCAGACCGACACCGCGGTCATTGAGATCACGCACCTTCTCCCGATACGTGCCAAGTCCCCAACCACCCCCGTGGATCACCAGTCGAGGCGACCTCTCGCTCCAAGCGAGGGGCGTTCCCTCACTCACCTCGACGAATCCCGAGATTGCGTTGGTGCTGCCTTGAAAGAGCCGCACCTCCCGAGCCAGATCACCGACAGGGTTGAACCGCCAGGAAGGCGGAGTCGCGGCGTCCATGTGGCAGACCTCGAGATCGATGGCCTCACCTTGCCAGTACTCCAGGTAGCGCTGGAGAATGGGGGCCCAGAAGCCCGAGAAGACCACGAAGTGGCGGCGGCCCTCCCGCTTCCAGCCGGCGAGCAACGCCGTCACCTTGGCCTCGTCCAGAGTCGAAGCGGTCCTCCTGGCCATCTTCTGCCCCATCATGGCGAGCCGGAAGTCGCCGTGGAACGCCGACTTGGTGCGGAGGAGATCGACCTGCGGCCCATCGCGCCAGCAGCTCTCCAGGACGACCAGCTCGGACGCTATACTCCGCTCCCGAAACCAGGCGTGCGTCGACAACGCAGGGCCATACACACCCAGGCAGACTCCCGAGCCCAGCAGTGTGATCGTGGCGTCGCGCACCGGCGTGTCCCCCTGCGTTTCGCCTGCCCAGCCTCAGCCCTTTACCCCGGTCATCTCCAGGATCTCGCACTTGAGACAGAGCGGATTGATGGTGTTGTTGTGGATGGTCCGGAACCGCCTGTACGCCTCTCCGGTCCAGATCTCCCGCAACGAGGACCGCTGCAGATTGCCCACCGCGAATTCGGGGAACTTCTTGCAGGGGGTGACAGACCCGTCGGTCTGTATGTCGATGCGGCTCGAAAGGCCCAGGCACATCGACCGGTCCTGGTAGGGATTGGGCTTTCCCAGGATGAAGTCGCGGATCTCGTGTTCCTTGAGCTGCGGGCGGAACCGGATCCGGATGCCCCACTTGCGCGACTTGACCTCCCGGACTTCCTGCAGCAGGCCCTCGATGAGGCCGGCGTCGATGTGGTAGTCGAACGAGTGCCAGGAGTTGAGCGCGCCGCGATCGCTTCCCATCCAGGCGAAGTTGGCGGCGAAGTACTCGTCCACCTGCCGGGCCACCGACTGCGGGATGAACCACGGGAAGTTGATGTACAGCGTGTCGACGCGTTCGGACTCCATCCGTCTGCAGAACTCGCCGAGGTGGCTCGCCAAGCCGTCGCTGACCACGCAGGCGACGTCGATGGTTCCCAGGAAGTGCCCGCCCGCCTGCATGTCGCGCAGGAGTTCGAGATTCCTCATGGTGCGTGCGAAGGAACCCTTCCCGCGCAGCTGATCGTGTTCGGGTTCGAGTCCTTCCACGCTGAACATGAGCGTGAAGCGCCGGGACATGCGGCAGAGGCTGTCCATCTGACGCTCGACGGCGATCCCGTTCGTGCACATGATCTTCTTCGCCGCCTCATGTTCGAGCAACCGTGAGAGCGCCTCGAAGTCACGGTAGACGAGAGGCTCACCGCCCCAGAAGTAGAGGATGTTTCGATGCCCTACCGTCGCCGCCAGCACCTTCTCGACGATGGAGATCTCCAGGTCGCCCCGGGGCACGAGCGCCCCTCTTTCGTACCTCCGGTGATACCCGTGCTCGTTCCATTGAAAGCAGTGTGCGCAGCGCAGGTCACAGCGGTTCGTCAGCTTGAAGCCGATCTCGCTGGGGGTCTCGAGGGCGAAGCCGGGATCAACGGCTCGCGCACGCGCGCAGCGGCGCGTCGCCTTCATTCTCCTCTTGATGACCTCCAGCGTCTCCGGGTCCGGAACGACATCCGTCTGCGGCTGCGTCGGCATGACGGTGATTCCTCAGGCTTGCCGCGCCTCAGGCGGTGGGCTGCCGTTCGCTCTTCGCTGCGACGGTCGCAGCCACGAACTCGGTCAGACGATCGATCGACTCGAACAACTCGAGGTTGACGGCGTCGAGGTCGACCTCGATGTCGAATTCCTCCTCGATCTCCAAGAACAGCTGCATCATGTCCAGCGAGGTCAGCCCAACGTCCTTCATCAGATGCAGCCGGCTGTCGATCCTCTCCCGAAGATCGGGATCCTCCCTGATCTTCGCGATGATCTCGATGATCCTGGACCTCATGCCCCTCTCCCTACGGTGCCGTCCCCTCCGGCGGGCCGTGCTCGAAATACCGGGGAAACCCTGCATCCCCAGGCCGTCGGCCCGCCACGGCCCGCGCCCGCCGCCGTCCGCGGCCACGCAATCCGCCGATCATGATCGCCAGCTCTGTGATCATGATCACAACTCCCTCGTCGTCGTCGCACGCCGGAGCGGGCCAACGATAGCCGCACTAGACGGGCGATGCAAGGCACCGCCCCGGTACCTCCAGCCCCGCAGGGCCAAGGCCCGACGACTGCGAGAAGACGCTACCCGGACTGGCGCACCCTCATCAGCCTCACCGAGCCCGTCGCCAGGGTCCCGACCCGGTGGCCCGCTTGCCCGCGCCCACCTCCCGCGCGCTCCGCACGCCCGCAGCCCGAGCGTCTTCTCGCCAGCGGCGTTCCCGTCGGACCCCTTCCGCAGCCTGACAGCTCCTCATCGGACTACCGGCTCTTCTCCAGAATCAACAAGCAATCCCTGTTCGAGATGAACGCGTTGTGGTTGATGGCGATGACGGGATCCACCGTGCTCACCTCCACCACCCTCAACTCGTCGGGTATCTTCGACCTGACGAGGTCCACCAGACCCCTCTCTGTGTAGTAGTGGATGACTCCGTCGACGTAGGAGTTCATTGGGCTGTAGTCCTTCCTGATGCTCTTGTGCCGGTGACGAATCGGATCGAATATCACGATCCTCCCGCTCGGCTTCAGGATTCGTGAGCACTCACGGAAGACGGTCTTCAGCTTCTGGACGTGATGGAGGCTCCTCGGGAAGAGGATGACGTCGAAGAACTCGTCCTGAAAAGGCGTCGAGGCGATACTCGCGCGGACGAATCGGTCGAATCTCCTCTTCTTGACCCCGTACTCGAGATACCTCTGGTTGACGTCCAGGTTGTACAGCTCCGGCAGGTCCGATTCGTACGTCCTACTCACGTATGCGTTGAAATAGCCCGTCCCACAGCCGACCTGCAGGACCCTCCCGGACAGACGCGGTATGTACCTGTATATGTCGGAGAACAGCGGAAACACCGAGAACTTGTGAAAGACCTCATAGAAGAACGGATGGTCCGTCAAGCGGACAAACAGGCTCCTTTCGAACGGCCTCTTCCTGATTCTCAGCCGGAAGTCGTACCAGGTGTACAGGAGGAAGATCGACAGCACCAGGCACACGGTCAGGAAGAACGCATTGACATACGCTATCCTCAGCATTCTTCCGACATCCCGCTTCTTCATTCGAGTCAACCGCCCTTCCCCGTGTGATGCCGGCAGGAGGCGGCACCTGACGCCCTCCTGGTCCAGCCAAACGGTCCTGCCGGGCGCCGGATCCGGGTCGTCACCGGACCGGGCGGGGGCACTCCAGGCTGGCCCACGTCCTCCGCCACGACGTCGCGCCACGCTGCCGGCTCGCGCCCGGCGCCATATCCTTCGACTCAGACGGCGCGGTAGTCATAGTATCGGCAGCACGCCGTACAGATCGGAAGCAGGTTCCTCTTCATGTACTTCCTGAACTTCTTGTACTCGTCATTGTTCCACACGTCCAGGATCCGCTGATGGTTCACGTTGCCAAACACCAGGTCGTAGAAGGAGTGACAGGGCGCCACCTCTCCTTTCGCGGTGATCTCGGCATGGATCCACGGCATCCTGCAGTGCGGCTTGTAGTCGGCCATCTTCGAGTAGTCGCCCGAGAAGTAGTGCTTCAGGTTGTCCTCGCTGATCGTCTTCGGATAGGTTATGACGAGTATGCCGTTCGATCGGCACGCGCTCACGATCGACCGTATCTGTCGCACCATCTCCGGGATGTCCATCGAGCGGAATTCACTCTCGTTCCATACCATGCCCCGAGCATGAGCGTCGGGAGCGCCCGCCCTGCCGAACTCCCGCGACAGGACCTCGCCGTAGCTTCTGCATTGGTCTGGTGTAGCGAACAGCTGCGCCTCTATGCTGATGTGATCGAGGGATCCGAGATCGATGCTTCGCAGGAAGAACTCCTCTATGTGCAGGTGGCTGCGGGGCGTGACGATGTAGGTAACCCCGACCTTGGGATATGTCTTTCCCGCGCGGTTCCGCAGTTCCAGGACCCGCCTGATTCCGGCGAGACCTCTCTTGAAGACGCCCTGTCCCCTCTGCGCGTCGTTGATTGCCTCGGGTCCATCCAATGACACCCAGATCTTGTCGGGCCCGGTCTCAACCAGCATCTCCGCCATCTTCTCGAGGAGGGTGCCGTTGGTGGGAATGATGAGCTCGCTGCCGTAGTGCTTTATCAGCGATATGACCTCCTCGACGCCCTTGTAGAGGAGCGGCTCTCCACCAAAGAAATCGTAGGTGGGTCTCGCCGGACTGCAGTCTTCAATCACCTGCCTGACGACGGGAAGAGCCAATTGATGCGTGGCCTTCTTCTGATGATAGGCACCTTCCTTGCCCCATTCATAGCACATGGAACATCGCAGGTTGCACGCTTCCAACAGCTGGAGAACGATCCATCTTGGGTAGGCGAAGAAGCCTGTCCTGCTTCCGTTCGGTGGGCTATTCATGCCTTGAGTCATGCGGTCGGGGTTGGCACGGGTTCACGAGCGCCCGAATCGGACGGAGCGGCGGTCCTTCGGGACTCGTTGCGCCGGAGTGACGGAGCCAAAGAGCATCCCTGCGCCGTCGCGAGGTCTCCCCGCATCCAGCTTCCCCTCTTCGCTGTCGGAGATCCACCTGTGCAGCCCAGGTCCAGAGTAGCCTTCTTCATCGGTCGAATGGACTCCTCCTCACGAGTCGGTCGGCATCGACGTGCCAGAGTCGCTCCTGTCGAAGGACAGCAGAAGCAGCCCATGGACCGGGAGCATACCGTCGTTGCCGTCGATGCCGCAAAGTCCGTCGTCGAGGTTGCAGCCTCACCGGAGGCCGCCGGGTGAGCCGTCAGCTGTCGATCGCCCGCGCCCCTGTGTCTCAGATCGCCCCGACGAAGTGGGTGCCGGCGCGGCCCTCGATCGCGAGCGGCAGGCTCTCGGGGTTCGTGATCAGGGCCCGCCGGCCGCCGGCCTTCAGGAAGCGGATCACCGCCTCGATCTTCGGCCCCATGCTTCCGGGCGGGAAGTGCCCCTGGGCGTTCATCCGCTCGATCTCCTCGAGCGTCACCGCGCCGAGCGGCCGCTGCTCCGGCTTGCCGAAGTCGAGGTAGACCTGCGGCACGGCGGTCAGGATCACGAGCAGCGCGGCGCCCACGTCCGCGGCCAGCACGCTGGAGGTGAGGTCCTTGTCGATCACCGCCTCGAGCCCCGCGTAGCGCCCGTCGGGCTGCTTGCGGACCGGGATCCCTCCACCGCCGCAGGCGACCACGATATGCCCCTGCCGCACGGCGTCCCGGATCATGTGGCGCTGGATGACCTTGAGCGGCTGCGGAGAGGGGACCAGGCGCCGGTAGCCACGGCCCGCGTCCTCCTTCACCTTCCAGCCGAGCTCGTCCCGGCGCCGTTCGGCCTCCGCGCGGGTCAGGAAAGGTCCGATCGGCTTGCTGGGATCCGCGAAGGCCGGGTCGTTCTCGTCGACCACGACCTGCGTCACGACCGTGACCACGTAGCGCTTCAGCTCGCGGCTGGCGCAGCTGGTTGAGGAGCGCCTCCTGCAGGATGTAGCCGAGACTGCCCTCGGTCATCGCGACCAGCACGTCGAGCGGCAGCGGTGGCACATCCTGATGCGACAGCTCCTGCTGGATGAGCAGGTTTCCGACCTGGGGCCCGTTGCCGTGGGTGACGCACAGGTAGTAGTCGCGCTCCACGAGGGTCATCAGCAGAGACGCGATCTGCTCGGCGTTGCGCTCGTGGTCCTCGATCGTCCCGACCTCTCCCGGCTGCAGGAACGCGTGGCCGCCCATGGCCACGAGCACGATCGGGTGGGGGTCGATCATGGCGCCGCTTCTATCGCGGCCAGAATTCTATCGCGGCAGGAACACGTCGAGGATGCGCGCCTTGGGCAGCGCCTGCGCGCTCGCCTCCTCCCGGCGCCGCAGCACCTGGCTGTCGAACGTCGGCGGCGGCTCGGGCGAGCGGTAGAGGACGCCCGTGTAGAGGATGGTGCCGTAGTCGGAGGCGAGCGCCATCGCCTTCAGCCGGTCGGATGGGTCGTGGTTGCCGCCGGCCAGGCTGTGCAGGTGAGCCTTCTGCGCCTTGAGCTGCTGCTCCTCCTGACCGTAGGTCACGCAGGGGGACTGCACGTTGACGAAGGCGAAGCCCGGGAAGCGGATGGCCTCCTCGATCACGGCGGCGAGGCCCGCCATGTCGGCCGGCGTGCCCTGGGCGACGAAGCTCGCGCCGTAGCCGAGCACGTAGAGCAGCGGGTTCACCGGGTTCTCCAGGCTGCCCCAGGCCGAGGAGGCGGTCTTGAGCCCGCGCGGCGAGGTGGGTGAGAGCTGTCCCTTGGTGAGCCCGTAGATCTGGTTGTCCATCACGATGTAGGTGAGGTCGACGTTGCGCCGGATCGCGTGCGCCACGTGCCCGCCGCCGATCGAGAAGCCGTCGCCGTCGCCGCCGGCCACCAGCACCAGCAGCTCGGGGTTGGCGAGCTTGATCCCCTGCGCGATCGGGAGCGCACGCCCGTGGACGCTGTTGAACCCGTAGGCCGTCGTGTAGCCGGGGATACGGCTCGAGCAGCCGATGCCCGACACGAAGGCGATCTCGTGCGGGGGCCGGCCGATCGCCGCCAGCGCGCGGTAGATCGCCTGCACGACCCCGAAGTCGCCGCAGCCCGGGCACCAGATGGGCTTCAGCTCGCTCTTGTAGTCCTTGGCCTTGTACTCCTCGACCGGACGCGTGATGGTTCCGCTCATGACTTTCGCTCCTACCCGGCCGGCTCGACGTCGGCGACGTGCCGGCTCTGCAGCGCGAGGGCCAGCCTCTGCAGTTCCTCGACCACGGCCAGCGGCAGGATCGGGTTCGAGCCGCTGTGCGCCAGCGAGCGCACGCCGGCCGGGACGTCGACGTACATGCGCAGGATCCGGTAGAGCTGTCCCTGGTGCGACTGCTCTACCACCAGTCCCGCCTGGACGTTGCGGAAGAACTCGGCGTAGACCTCCTCCGCCACCGGGAACAGGAGCCTCGGCACCAGCAGCTTCGCCTGGATGCCTTCGCGTCTCGCGATCTCGAGAGCCTCGTGCGCGGTGCCCGCCAGGCTGCCCCAGGCCACGAGTGCGAGCGGCGCCTGGGGATCGCCCTCGATCCGGACCAGGTCCCGCCGGTGCTTCAGGGGGTCGAGCTTGCGGAAGCGCTTCTCGTTCATGCGCGCGTGGACGGCGCCACTGGCGGTCGGGGCGCCCCGCTCGTTGTGCTCGATCCCCGAAGCGAGATAGTCGCCGCCCGGCATGCCCGGGTGGCTGATCGGGCTCACGCCCGAGTCCGTGATCTTGAACCGCGCGTACTTCTCGAGCTCCGCGGGGCTCGGCCGCTGCCGCTCCACGATCTTGAAGGCCGTGGTGTCGATCGGGTCGACCGTCTCCTTGCGCTGCCCGATCTCCTGATCGGAGAGCAGGATCACCGGGGTCTGGAACTCCTCCGCGATGTTGAAGGCCTCGACCGTGATCGCGAAGGTGTCGGCAACCGAGATCGGCGCCAGCACGGGCCGCAGCACGTCCCCGTGCGCCGAGAAGCACGCCTGGAAAAGGTCCGCCTGCTCGGCCTTGGTCGGGATGCCGGTCGAGGGACCCCCGCGCTGCACGTTCACGCAGACGAGCGGAAGCTCCGCGATCGAGGCCAGCCCCAGCATCTCGGTCTTGAGCGACATCCCGGGGCCGGAGGTCGCGGTGAGCGCCTTCTTCCCGGCGAAGGACGCGCCGACGCAGGCACCGATGCCGGCGATCTCGTCCTCGGCCTGGATCATGGTCCCGCCGTACTTCCAGATCTCACGCCCGAGGAAGTGCATGATCTCGGAAGAGGGCGTGATCGGATAGCCGCCGAAGAACTCGCAGCCCGCGACGATCGCGGCCGCCGCGCACATCTCGTTCCCGTCCACGACCAGCTTGCGGTCGCCACTCCGGGTGGAGGCGTCCAGGCTCCGCGACTCCCGGAGCGGATGCTCTTCCGCATAGCGCACGCCGGCGGCGAAGGCCCTCTCGTTGCCCTGCAACACCTCGGCGCCCTTCTTGCCGAGCTTCCTCCGGATTCCCGACAGCAACGCCTCTCTGCCCACGCCCAGCCAGCCCGCCAGGATGCCCAGCACGACCGTGTTCTTGGCCTTCTCGGTGCCCGCGTTCTGCTTCGCCATCTCCGCGATCGGCACCGCGAGCGCCTCGCGCGGCGTGAGCCCGGGCAGCGGCAGCCGGTCGGGCGCGACCCCGGTCGCGCTGTCATAGACGACGGTCGTGTGGCCACCGACCGGCAGCTCGGCGCCGAACTTGAGGAAGTCGTCCCAGTTGAGCGCCACCGCCACGTCGAGCGTGCCGCCGGCGCTGGCGACCGGGCGCGTCGCGAGACGGACGCGACACGACGACTCCCCGCCGCGAATCTGCGGCCCGAAGCTCTTGGTCAGGAGGGCGTGGTAGCCCTCCAGCGCCGCTGCCGTGATCATCGCCTCTCCGGCGGAAACGATGCCGTCTCCGCCCGAGCCGGCCATTCCGATGACGAGGTCGTCGTTCATACCCTCTCGAGAACCCCCGATGTCCGCGCTCAGACGAGCCGCGACCTCTCAGCATAACGCAGGCGGCCGCCTCGTGCCGAGGCCCACGAACCCCTCCAGTCAGCACTTCGTCGATCTCGGCGAGCTGGGCTAGCCGCGTCTCTTCGTCCGGTGGGTCGGCGGGGCGCTCCACGGGTCTTCGGGCCAGGGGTGCTTCGGATAGCGCCCCCGCAGCTCCTTGCGCACCTGCGGGTAGGTGCGATCCCAGAAACCGCGCAGGTCGCGGGTCGTCTGGACCGGCCGGCCGTTCGGCGCCAGCAGCTCGAAGACGACGGGCGCCGACCGCGGGCCGATGCGCGGCGTCTCCGCCAGTCCGAACAGCTCCTGCAGCTTCACCGCGGCCACGATCGAGCCGTCGGCGCGATAGTCGAGAGCCGCAGTCCGGCCGCTGGGCAGGGAAAGCCGCAGGGGCGCCAGGCGGTCCAGTTGGCCGCGTGTCGCCGCATCCAGCCACTGCTCCGGGTGCTCGAGCGACGGGAGTCGCGTGCGCCCTTGGCAGGCAGCGCTGGCGAGGTCCCCGAGCGCCATCTCGATCCCCGCCACGCGCAGGCGCCGCTCGAGCCTCTCCGCTTCGTCTCCCAGCCCGCGCACCGCGAGCGCCGAGGCCAGGAGCGGAGCGGCCTCGACCGGCTCGGGCGGGACCGCCCGCTCGGCGAGCAGGAGCTCGTCGTACCATTCCTGCGCGAAGGCGCCGACCGATCCCGACGCCTCGTCGAAGCGGTGAACGGTCGTCGCGCGCACGCCCTCGAGCCAGGTGCGCTCGATCCGGCTGGCCGTGCGCACGATCGCCTCACCCGCGCGTCCCGCCGCTCCCCCGGCCAGGTCGAGAGCGACGAGCAGCTCCCCGGTCCGCACGCCGCTTTCCCGCCCCAGCATCGCGCCCTGGCCGGAGGCGAGCACGAGGCGCGACGATCCTGTCTCACGGCGGCGCGCAACCCGATCGGGGAAGCCGGCGAGGAGCGCCCGCAGCAGCAGATCCTCATCCTCGCGCCGGGACACCTCCTCGCGGCCGGGATCCCGCCTCGCGCCGCGCCCACGTCTCTCCTCGCTCGCCGAGCGCCGTCCTGCTTCCGCCAGCTCGCTTGCGGCGGCGCGCACGCCCGGCGGCGCCTCGCGGATCCTGTCGACGGCCGTGAGGACGTCCGAGTCGGTGGTGGGTGCCTCGCCCTGGAATGCCGGCCGCCAGCCCTCGCCGAGCACGGCGGCTACGGCGGCCGCGCGGGCGTCGCCCCCTGCGCCCAGGAAGACGCGAGCGAGCCTGGGATGCAGAGGCAGCCTGTGCATCTCGCGCCCGAGCGGCGTCAGGCGCCCGCCGTCGAGCGCAGCCAGCCGCTTCAGCAGACCGAGCGCTGCCTCCAGCCTCTCGACCGGCGGGGCCTCGAACCACTCGAAGCGTGCCGGATCACCGCCCCAGGCCAGCACGTCCAAGACGGGCCCGGCGAGGTCGACACGCTCGATCTCCGGCTCGCGCCGAGGCCGCAGGTGGTCGCGCGGATCCCAGAGACGCAGCACGCGGCCCGGGCCGGTTCGTCCCGCTCGCCCCGCCCGCTGCTCCGCCGAGTCCGCGGGGATGCGCTCGAGCTCGAGGCGATCGAGGCCCCGCGCGGCGTCGTAGCGCAGCACCTTGTGCAGGCCGGTGTCGATCACGTCGGTGACACCCTCCACGGTGAGCGACGTCTCCGCCAGGTTGGTGGCCAGGATCAGCTTCCGCTCGCTCGAGGGCGCGACCGCTCGATCCTGCTCCTCCGCCTCGAGCGTGCCGTGGAGCGGCAGGACGAGGGCGTCCGCCACGCGCCCGCCCAACTCCGCCTGGGCGCGCCGGATCTCCGGCGCGCCGGGGAGGAAGCAGAGGACGTGGCCGCTCGCGTTCGTCGCGATCTGGCGAGCCGCATCCGCCAGCGTGAGCCGGGGCTCGTACCGGACCTCGAGCGGGTGCGGCCGGCCGGCGACGGCGACCACCGGACAGCCGTCGAGGAAACGGGCGACCGGCCCTGGATCGAGCGTCGCCGACATGACCAGCAGCCGAAGGTCCTCGCGGGCACGACAGGCCTGCCGCGCCAGCGCGATCGCGAGGTCCGCGTGCACGCTCCGCTCGTGGAACTCGTCGAGCACGATGGTCCGGAAGCCGTCGAGCAGCGGGTCCGACTGCAGGCGCCGCGTCAGGATTCCCTCGGTCGCGACCAGGAGGCGCGTCCTGGGGCCGTGCCGGTGCTCGAAGCGCACCTGCCATCCCACCTCCTCGCCGAGCGTCCACCCCTGCTCCTCCGCGATCCGGCGCGCGATCGACCGGGCCGCCACGCGCCTCGGCTGCAGCAGGAAGACGGCGCCGTCGGGCACGAGGAAGGGCGGTACTCGAGTCGTCTTCCCCGATCCGGGCGGGGCGACCAGGACGGCCGCCCGGGAGGTCCGAAGCGCCTCGCGCACGGTCTCCAGGCGGGCATCGATCGGGAGCGGAGCAGGCACCAGCTGATGCTACCGTGCGCCGGGTGGAACGCAGCCGACCCGGCCAGCGTAGACTCTAGTGGGCGGCGCCGTCCTTCGGTGTCCGCGGGAGATGGAAGATGGCGAAGTTCCTGTTGTGGCTGATCCTGCTGGTGCTCTGCTGGCCGGCGGCGCTGCTCGCGCTCGTTCTCTATCCGATCGTCTGGCTGCTGCTCCTGCCCTTCCGGCTGCTGGGGGTCGCGGTCGACGGCGTCTTCGCCTTTCTCAGGGCCGTTCTCTTCCTCCCGGCCAGGGTGCTCGGCGGGCGCAGCGCCGCGTGAGGATCGCTGCCGTCGCTCGGCCATGAGGCGCCCCACTCCTCGCTTCGTCGTCGCGCCGTTCGTGCTCGCCCTCGCCCTCGTGCTGCTGCCGCTCGCCCTGACCGGGTGTGGACGCGACGAGTCGGGTCCCTCGTCTCCGTCCTCAGCCGATCTCCCTGCCGCGCCTGCCGGCTCGGTCACCTTCACCGTCGACTCCGGCCAGGCCCGGCACCCGATCTCGCCCTACATCTACGGGGCGAACCAGGTGGACTGGGCCGGCCGATCGCGTGGGCTGCGGTTGGCGCGTCTGGGGGGCAACCGCTGGACGGCGTACAACTGGGAGACGAACGCCTCGAACGCAGGCGCCGACTACTACCACCAGAACGACGACTACCTCGGCGGTGGCGACGTGCCCGGTGAAGCCGTCCGCCCCCACGTGGCCGCAGCGCACGCCGCGGGCGCCTCGATGCTGGTCACCGTGCCCATGGCAGGCTATGTCTCGGCGGACAAAGGACCCGGCGGCGACGTCAGCCAGACCCCGGACTACCTGAACGTCCGCTTCCACCGCTCGCTCCCGGCCAAGGGTCGCGGCTTCAGCTATCCCCCGGACACGGGCGACCAGGTCGTCTACCAGGACGAGTTCGTGGCCTGGCTGGAGTCCCGCTTCCCGGCCGCGCGCGCAGACGCCTCGCGCACGGTCTTCTACAGCCTGGACAACGAGCCGGACCTGTGGGCGCAGACGCACGCCCGCATCCGCCCGACCGGTCCCGTCACCTACGCCGAGATGGCCGAGCGGACGACGGCGTATGCGGCGGCCATCAAAGCCGTGGCGCCGGGCGTTCTCGTGTTCGGGCCGGTGAGCTACGGCTGGCAGGGCTTCGTCACCCTGCAGAACGCCACCGACGCCGGCGGCCGCGACTTCCTGAGCTTCTACCTCGACACCCTGCGCGCGGCCGAGGCGAGCGCCCACCGGCGGCTGGTGGACGTGCTCGACCTGCACTGGTATCCGGAGGCGAAGGGCGGAGGGGTGAGGATCACGGAGCCCGACAGCTCGCCCTCGGTGGCGGCGGCGCGGGTCCAGGCCCCTCGTTCTCTCTGGGATCCGAGCTACGTCGAGACGAGCTGGATCTCGCGGGACGCCGGGGTGGGCGCGATCCGCCTGCTGCCCCGGATGCGCGAGAAGATCGCCGCCCACTACCCCGGCACCCGCCTCGCCATCACCGAGTACAACTACGGTGGCGGCAACGACGTCTCCGGCGCCGTGGCCCAGGCGGACGTGCTCGGCATCTTCGGCCGCGAGGACCTCTTCGCCGCGGCGCTCTGGGATCCCCAGGGCGGAACCCGCTTCATCGATGGCGCCTTCGCCTCCTACTGCGACTACGACGGCGCGGGCGGGCGCTTCGGCGACACGGCCGTCGGCGCCGCCAGCTCCAACCCGGAGACGGCTTCGATCTACGCGAGCGTCGACGCCGGATCGGACGCGCGCCTGGTGCTGGTAGCGATCAACAAGTCCACCGGCCCGACCAGCGCCGAGATCCTGGTCACGCACCCGGTCCCGCTGACCCGCGGCGCGACCTGGCGCATCACCAGCGCGTCGCCCGCTCCCGTTGCCGGACCTGCGCTGACGGCGAGCGCGCCCAACGCGTTTCGCCTGGAGATGCCCGCTTCGAGCGTGACGACCTTGGTGCTGACGCCGTAGCCTTTCACGCTCTCGCGCTATCCTGACTCCACAGCCGAGGAGACCCGATGAGCCCACCCGACTCGCCGCCCCACCGCCCCTTCCCCGTCGAGGCCGTCCGAGACCGCTTCCCGGCGCTCGAACGCCGCCACCGCGGGCAGCCCGTCGCCTACTTCGACGGCCCGGGCGGGACCCAGGTGCCGGGTTCGGTGGTCGAGGCGATGAACGACTACCTCTATCGCCACAACGCCAACACGCACTGGGTCTATCCGTCGAGCGTCGAGACCGACGCGGCGCTACGGGCGGCCCGGAGCGCCCTCGCCGACTTCCTGGGAGGCCGGCCCGACGAGATCGTCTTCGGCGCCAACATGACGAGCCTCACCTTCCACCTCGGCCGGGCCCTCGGGCGCGGCCTTTCGGCCGGGGACGAGATCGTCGTCACCGAGCTCGATCACCACGCGAACATCGATCCGTGGCGGCAGCTGGCGCGCGAACGCGGCCTCACCGTGCGTGCGGTTCGCTTCCATCCCGAGAAAGGGCGGCTCGACGACGACGACCTCCAGTCGGCAATCGGCGCCCGGACGAGGCTGGTCGCGATCGGCGCCGCCTCGAACGCCCTCGGCACGATCAGCGACGTGCGCCGGGCGGCCGACCTCGCGCACGCCGTGGGCGCGAGCGTCTTCGTCGACGCCGTCCACTACGCGCCGCACGCGCTCGTCGAGGTCGCGGCCCTGGGCGCCGACTTCCTGGCCTGCTCGGCCTACAAGTTCTACGGCCCGCACGTCGGCGTCCTCTGGGGACGGCGGGCCCTGCTCGAGGCCCTGGACCTTCCGAAGCTCGAGCCCGCGCCCGAGACCGCCCCGGACCGTGTGGAGACGGGCACGCAGAACCACGAGGGCATCGTGGGCGCGGCCGCCGCGGTCGACTTCCTCTCCTCGCTGGGCGAGGGAGCGGATCGCCGCTCGCGCCTCGCGGATGCCTTCGCCCTCCTCCACCTGCGCGGCCAGCAGCTCGTCGAGAGGATGTGGTCGGGCCTGGGCGCGATCGACGCCGTCACGCTCTACGGCCCGGCGCCCGCGGAGCCGCGCACCCCCACCGTCTCGTTCACGGTGCGCGGCCTGGCTTCGGAGGAGCTGGCGCGTCAGCTGGCCGAGCGTGCCGTCTTCGTCTCCCACGGCGACTTCTACGCGACGACCGTCGTGCGTCGCCTGGGCCGCGAGGCGGACGGTCTCGTCCGCGCCGGCTGCGCCTGCTACACGACCGTCGAGGAGGTCGACCGCTTGATCGAGGGCGTCGCCGAGATCACTCGCCGGTCCGGACGTCACACTTGAGGAGGATCCCGTGCCCCGCACCACAAGTCCGCGCCACTCGTCGTACCGACCGTCCACCGGTGCCTTCGGCCTTCTCGCCGCCGGCTGGCTTCCTGCCTTCGTCCTGCTGGCTGCGTTCTTCCTGCTGGCCGGAACCGCTCCGGCCTTCTGCCAAGCCGCCGCATCTCCATCCGAGATGCACCACCGGCACGCGGACGTCCAGGCCTACATCGCGGCGCTCGAGGACCCCGCCCGCGACGCCTACCAG
The DNA here is from genome assembly GCA_963732935.1 of uncultured Acidobacteriota bacterium. Taxonomy (GTDB): domain Bacteria; phylum Acidobacteriota; class Vicinamibacteria; order Fen-336; family Fen-336; genus DATBSL01. The sequence goes on from CAVTBK010000003.1 coordinate 146,482, forward strand.
AAGCCCGAAGAAGTGGTGAAGGCGTTGGCGCTGCGACCCGGCGAGGTGGTGGCGGACATCGGTTCCGGTCCGGGCTACTTCACCCTCCGCCTGGCACGCGCGGTCGGCGAGAGCGGGCGCGTCTACGCCGTCGACATCAACCCCGACATGGTGCGCTACCTCAACCGACGCGTCCGCGACGCCGGTCTCCACAACGTGGTCAGCGTGCTCTCCGAGCCCGACGATCCCCTGCTCCCCGACGCCTCCGTCGACTGCTTCCTGATCGTCGACACCTGGCACCACATCGGGAACCCGGCTCACTACCTGGCGCTGCTGAAGCGCATGCTCAAGCCGGGCGGCCGGATCGTCCAGATCGACTTCCAGAAGCGCGAGCTGCCGGTCGGCCCTCCGGTCTCGATGAAGATCGCACGCGAGGACCTGGTGCGGGAGATGGAAGCCGCCGGCTTCCGGCTCACCGCCGAGCACACCTTCCTCCCCTACCAGTACTTCCTGGTGTTCGAGGCGCGCTGAGCGCCGCTCGGGGGTTCGCCTGGTCGTAGGGGACGCGGTTCTCACGGCCGGCCGACATCAGCGACTCGACCTGCGCGTGGATCGCGGCGACATGCCGTCTTCTGCTCGACTTGGTGGGGCGCCGCTAGTGGCCCTGCCCGTAGGTCTTCTCGCCCGCCTCGATCGGCACTCCCAGCCGGTTCTGCGGCGGCGGGAGGGGGCAGGTCGCGTACGGAGTGAAGGCGCAGGGGGGGTTGTAGGCCTTGTTGAAGTCGAGCACGATCCGTCCATCCTTGGGCAGCTCGGCGTAGAGGAAGCGGCCGGCCCCGTAGGTCTCCTTCCCCGTGGTCGCGTCGCGGAAGATGAAGAAGAGCTCGGCCGCGTCGGGCTCCTCCAGCGCCCCGTCGAGATGGAGGAGCCGCCCCTCGAGCATGAACTCCGCCCGGCCCGGACAGGGCATCGTGACGGTCTGGCCGAGGACGTTCGGCACCCTCAGCTCCTTGGGCGGATGGTTAGGGTACGAAGCGGGCGACGACGCGGTAGCGCTCGTCGACCGGGAACCAGCGAAGGCCGGTGAAGCTCCGGCGCATCGCGGCTCTCGGGGTCCTTGAGCCGGATCCCGTAGCGGTCGCCCCGCTCGATCACGTAGAGGCGGAGCCGTCCCAGGCGGAGCACGTCGGGGGCTCCTGCGGCATCGGACCGAAGCGGAATCGACGCCGTCACCGGCTTGGCATCCACCTCTCCGGCGACCCCAGGCGCGAGCGTCAGAACCGTGCGGCCGTTCGCGAGCGTGAAGCTCCCCGCCCGCGCCGGCGCCGAGCCCTCGGGGAGGACGATGGCACGGTCGGGGCCGGTGCCGAAGGTGTTGTCGCCTTCGTGCAGCCAGAAGAGACCGGCGACCGCCAGCCAGCCGTCCTCCGCCGTGAGCCGCGCCTCGCGGGCGGCACGCCACCGGTCGATCTGCTCCTGGTAGGAGCCCTCGCCCGCCGCCGCAGCCGTCAGGCAGGCGAGCCACAAGGCGAGCGCCAGCCGTCCGGGCCGCCACCACCTCCACCGTCCCTCGTGCATCCCACGAGTGTGCCGCCTGGCGCGCCGGAAGTCATGCCCGGCGCGAGGCCGGGTCGGCGGGTCTGCTATGCTCCACGCGTCGCCCGCCCGTCCCTCCCCGGCGCGGGCCGCAAGGAGGCCGATCGACATGGCCGTCGCCGACACGCAGCGCGAGCTTTCCTACCGGAAGCGGCTGATCGAGATCGCGAACCTCGTCAACTCCGCTCCCAGCATCCAGGAGATCCTGGTCGGCCTCAAGGACCGGATGCTGGAGCTGGTCGACGCCGAGCGGGTGACCATCTTCGCCCTCGACACCAAGAACCAGGAGCTGTTCTCGCTCTTCAAGGCCGGCCAGGAGGTGCGCGAGATCCGGGTGCCCAAGAGCTTCGCCTCGATCGCCGGCTTCACGGCCCTCTCGCGCAAGACCGCCAACATCGCCAACGTCTACGACGCCGGCGAGCTCGCCGGGCACCATCCCAACATGCGCTTCGACGTGCGCTGGGACAAGAGCTCGGGCTTCAAGACCGCCCAGCTCCTCTCGACGCCCATCCTCTACGACAAGTACCTGCTGGGCGTGCTGCAGCTCCTCAACAAGCGCGGCGGCGGCGCCTTCTCGGCCAAGGACGTCGAGGCCGCGGAGGAGCTCGCCAAGATCCTGGGGATCGCCTTCTACAACCAGCACCGCGCCACCCGCAGCAACAAGCCCTCCAAGTTCGGCGGCCTGATCGACAAGGGGCTCGCCTCCGAGAAGGACATCGAGCGTGCGGTCTCCGCCGCGCGCGTCAACCAGACCGACGTCGCCAAGATCCTGATCGAGGAGTTCCGGATCCCCAAGGACGAGATCCTCCAGGCGCTCGGCCACTTCTACGGCTGTGCCCCCTGGACGCCCTCCGCCTCCCTGATGCCCGAGGACCTCAAGCAGCGCGCCTCGGCGGACTTCCTGAAGAAGAACGTATGCGCGCCGCTCGACCGCCGCGACGGCACCGTGCGGGTGGCGGTCGAGGACCCCTACGACCTCACCCGTCTCGACTCGATCAAGGCCATGAACCTGGCGCCCCGCTACGACTTCCTGGTCGGCCTGCGCGACGACATCCTGACCTTCGTCCGCGCGAGCTACGGAGAGTCGGGGCCGGTCGTCGACGACGCGGACCTGAGCCGCATCATCAACGACCTCGGCACCGGTGAGGAGGGCGAGGCCGAGGAGCTCGAGGACTCCGGCCAGCCGGAGATCGACGAGACCGACAGCGGCATCGTGCGCCTCTGCAACCAGATCATCATCGACGCCTACAACAAGGGCGCCTCCGACATCCACGTCGAGCCCTACGGCAAGCTGGCGCCGACCATCGTCCGGCTGCGCGTCGATGGCGAGTGCGAGAAGTACATCGACGTCCCGGCCCCCCATCGCAACGCCCTCGTGCAGCGCCTCAAGATCATGGCGAAGCTCGACATCGCCGAGAAGCGGCGGCCGCAGGACGGCAAGATCCGCTTCCGCGGCCCGATGGGCACGATCGAGCTGCGCGTCGCCACCATCCCGACCACCGGCGCCAACGAGGACGTGGTGATGCGCATCCTGGCGGCCTCGAAGCCCCTGCCGCTCGAGAAGATGGGCTTCCTGGAGCGCAACCTGGGCGAGTTCAAGACCATCCTGCAGAAGCCCTACGGCATCTGCCTGGTGGTGGGGCCGACCGGGTCGGGCAAGACGACCACCCTCCACTCGGCGCTCGGCTTCATCAACACCGAGGACATGAAGATCTGGACCGCCGAGGACCCGGTCGAGATCACCCAGCCAGGGCTGCGCCAGGTGCAGGTGCAGCCCAAGATCGACTTCACCTTCGCGGCGGCCATGCGCTCCTTCCTGCGAGCCGACCCCGACGTGATCATGGTCGGCGAGATGCGCGACCACGAGACGGCCGCGATCGGGATCGAGGCCTCCCTCACCGGCCACCTGGTCTTCTCGACCCTCCACACCAACTCCGCGCCCGAGACGATCATGCGGCTGCTGGACATGGACATCGATCCCTTCAACTTCGCCGATGCTCTCCTCGGCATCCTGGCCCAGCGTCTGGTCCGCACGTTGTGCTCGACCTGCCGCGAGGAGTACGCGCCAGACCAGAACGAGTTCGCCGAGCTGGTCGAGGAGTACGGCGCCGAGCACTGGGAGAAGGTGGGGATCGTCTTCTCGCCCTCGCTGCGCCTCTTCCGGCCCAAGGGCTGCAGCAAGTGCAACGGCTCGGGCTACAAGGGACGCATGGGCATCCACGAGCTGCTGGTCGCGACCGACGAGGTCAAGCGGCTGGTGCAGAGGCGTGCGCCCGTCGAGGAGCTGCGTCGGCTGGCGATCCAGGAGGGCATGACGACCCTGCTCCAGGACGGCATCTTGAAGGTGCTGCGCGGTCACACGGACTTCAAGCAGGTCCGTGCCGTCTGCATCAAGTGAGGGAGACGAGATGGCCAACTGGATGGGCGGCAGCTGCCCGGCGATGGCCAACCAGGTGACGGAGGGCTACATCCTGCTGAGCGCCGCGAACCTGCGCGGCTTCCTGCCCGCGGACCTGACGGCCTTCAAGCTCGAGCTCGAGAAGGCGCTGCGCACGGCTCGCGCCGAGGTACCGCCGCAGGAGGACGCGCTCGCCCAGCAGGCACGCAACCGCAAGATCGGTCGGCTCAGCTCCGCCCTTCAGGTCGTCCAGGCCCAGCTCACGCGCCGCTGATGACGCGAGGCGGAGCCGCCGAAGCCCGGGCTCAGCGGGCGCCGGCCGAGCGCCCGCGCGCGAGCTCCGCCCGGGCCGCGGCGCCGCCGAAGGACTCCTCGCGCAGACGCCGCCGGTACGCGGGATCCAGCGACTCGTGCGAGAAGATGACCACCCCGTTCGCCCCGGCCTGTCGTGCGAGCGCGATCTTCTCCACCAGCCCGGCCGGGTCGAGCCGATAGGCGCCGATGCCCGCCCAGAGCAGCTGGCCGCTCGTTTTCTGCCTGGCATCCTCGAGCTGTTGCTGGAAGAGACGATTGTCGGGCGTGTAGGCCATCGGGCACACGGCCGACAGGACGCCGCTCTTCAGCCAGGAGGGCCAGTCCTGGAACTTGTGGTAGATCGCCTGCGCCTGATCCGGTACCACCGCCGCCGAAACGACGATCCCGGGTCGCTCCGTGCGTCCCGCGTCCGCCAGCCGGGTGGTGAGGACGGTGAGAACGTGCCGGCGGTATTCGTCCCAGGCCAGATGGGCGTGCGCGGGGCCGGCGAGCAGAGCCCCGCCCCCGCCGCCGCGGCGCCGGAAGTCCTGGAGCGCGGCGCGGGAGTAGTCGTACTCCGGATTCGGATAGCGCACGAAGTCGAGGTGCAGCCCGTCGATCGGGTACTCCCGCACGATCTCGCGCACCACGCGCTCCAGGTAGTCACCCACCCCCGGCACCGAAGGCGAGAGGTACTGCCCCTCGGCGTCTCCGTCGGCACGTCCCCCCTCGGTCGCCAGACGCAGGCGGGCCGGACCGGAGACGCGGAGAGCCCGCGCGGCGACCGAGCGCGGGATCATGGCCCAGTCGGGGTGCTTCAGCAGCACGTGTCCCCGGGGCAGCGGCTGGCCGAAGTGCGCCGTCAGCAGCACGTTCAGCCAGGCGTGCACCTGCAGGCCGCGCCGCCGCGCTCGGGCGAGCAGGCGCGCCAGCGGGTCGAAGCTCGACGGCTGGCGCTCGAGCAACACGCTGCGGGGGGCGATCCTCGAGCGGTAGAAGGCGTCGCCCCGTCCGCAGACCTGCACGAAGAGCGCGTTGAAGCCCGCCTCCGCGGCCTCGTCCACCACCCGGTCCACCGACTCCGGGGAGACGAGCGCCGTGCGCACCACCCACAGGCCCCGCAGCTCCCGTGGCGCCGGCGCCGCGGAGGAAGGCGCGGCCCAGGCGAGCGGCAGCCACACGAGCAGCGCGAGCAGCGCCCGACGGGAGAGCATGGTCGGATGCTAGCAGCTGGGCTCCCGAGCCGGCAAACCGGACGTTCTGGCCGGTCGGGCTCGTTGCGCTATGATGACCCGGCCACATGCTCTTCTCTCTGCTGCTCGCGCTCGCCTCGGTCGGCACCACCCCGACCGGCGACGCCCGCCTGGCGCAGAGCCTGCTGCACCGGATCGAGGAGCGCAACGCGCGGACGCACGACCTGGTCGCGCGCTTCACGCAGAGCTACCGCTCGGGCGTCCTGGGTCGCGAGATCACCGAGCGCGGGGTCGTCTCGATCAAGCGGCCGGGACGCATGCGCTGGGAGTACCTCGATCCCGAACGCAAGCTCTTCATCTCGGACGGATCGACCTTCTACTTCTACGTCCCCGCCGACCGGCAGGTGATCGTGAGCGAGCAGGACCCGCGGCGCTCCCTCGCGGCGCGACTGCTCTCCGGCAAGGCCGGGCTCGCGGAGGAGTTCCTTGTCTCGCTCGAAGAGCCGTCCGAGCCCGGCCTCTTTCGCCTCCGCCTGGTGCCGCGCCACGAGCAGCCCGACCTCGAGCGCGCCCTGATCGAGGTCGAGCCCTCGGGCCGGATCCGTTCGATCGTGCTGGACGACGTGCAGGGCAACGAGACGCGCTTCCGTTTCGAGAACGTGCGCGAGAACGTGGGGCTCAAGGACGACCTCTTCCGTTTCCAGGTTCCGAAGGGGGTCGAGGTGATCCGCGGATGAAGGGCAAAGCTCTCCTCGTCCCGCTGCTCCTGGTCGGACTCGCCGGCTGCGCCAGCTCCGGCGCCTTCCGGACCGGCGAGAAGGCCGAGCGGGTGCAGGACTACGACCGCGCCGTGCTCGAGTACCAGCGCGCGGTCAAGGAGTCCCCGGAGAACCCGGGCTACCGGCAGGCCCTGGCCCGCGCGCGGCTGCGCGCCTCGACCGACCACGCGAACGCGGCACGGCGCCTGGCCGGTCGCGGGCTGCTCAGCGAGGCGCTCGCCGAGTACCGCCTGGCGCTGGCGCTGCGACCGGACTCTCCCGGGCTGGCGGCGGAGATGAAGGACGTGCAGGACCGTCAGGAGCAGGGAGCGAGCGCCCAGGAGGCGGCCAAGGCGCGGGCACGGAGCAGCGCCCTTCCCGGCCTCGACCTGGGGCCCGAGGGCCGCCAGCCGCTCGGTCTCGTCTTCCGCGGCGCGAGCCTGCGCGAGGCCTACCTCGCCCTCGGCCGCGCGGCCGGGGTCAACGTCACCTTCGATCCTTCCTACCAGGACACGACCGTGAGCCTCGACCTCCGCGACGTGGGGTTCGAGCAGGCGCTCGACGCCCTCGACGCCGCCGGCCGCACCTTCCACCGGGTGGTCGCCGCCAAGGTGATCAACATCGTCCCGGACACGCCCACCAAGCGGCGGGAGTTCGAGCAGCAGGTGGTGAAGACGATCTTCCTCTCGAACGCCGATCTCAAGGAGACGATCGACCTGCTGCGCGTGGTGCTGGGCGCGCGCCGCATCGCGCCGGTGCCGGCGGCCAACGCGCTCACCATCAGCGACACGCCGGACAAGATCGCCGCCGCCGAGCGGATCGTCGCGGCGATCGACAAGCGGCGCGCCGAGGTGGTGGTCGAGGTCGAGATCCTGGAGGTGGACCGCAACCGCCTGAAGGAGTACGGGATCTACCTGACCTCCGGTCTCGAGGGCAGCGGAACCGACGGTATCGCCGCCGCGGTCGGGCCCAGCTCGACCATCACCAGCGCCAAGGGGGGACCCTACGACCTGCCGAACCTCGTGGTCGGTGCCCTCCCCGGCGCCGTCGTGCGCCTGCTGGAGACGGATTCCTCGACGCGCCTGCTCGCGAACCCTCAGCTCCGGATCTCGGAGGGCGAGACTGCCCAGGCCCGTTTCGGCGACCAGGTCCCGGTGCCGGTGACCATCTTCACGCCGATCGCCACCGGCGGGACCGCGCAGCAGCCGATCACCTCCTTCGAGTACAAGAACGTGGGCGTGAACATCGACATCACGCCGCGCGTACACCAGGACGGCGAGGTGACGCTCCAGCTCAAGCTCGACATCTCCTCGGTGGGCGTCCCCGGCTATTCCAGCCTGCCGACCTTCAACACGCGGACCGTGAACTCCACCATCCGCCTGCGCGACGGGGAGACGAACCTCCTGGCGGGCCTGATCCTCGACAACGAGCGCCACGGGCTGACGGGGCTCCCGGGTGTCGCCAGCATCCCGCTGATCGGCCGGCTGTTCGCGCGGAACCGCGACGAGGGCACCCAGACCGACATCGTGATGACCCTGACGCCGCACGTGGTGCGCAGCAGGAGCGTCGACGAGCAGGACACGGGTGCCTTCCTGGTGGGGGGCGAAAGCTCGCCGCCGCTCTTCGAGGCGCCGCCGCCGTCCCTGCCCTCCCCGACCCCGACCCCGCCGCCGGTCGAGTCGCCGCGCATCAGGCCGATCACCCCACCGGTGACCCAGACCCCGGCGCCGATCTCCTGATCCGCTAGTCCTTGGCGACCGGCACCGGCAGCTTCTCGACCTTCACCTTGCTGATGCGGTGACGCTCGACGTCCACGACGGTGAAGCGCCACCCCGCCGTCTGGACCACCTCGCCGCCCCGCGGCATCGAGCCGAGCTGCTCCAGCATGAAGCCGGCCACGGTCGCGAACTCGGACGACTCGGGGAGCGGCACCTGGTAGTGGTCCCGCAGGTCCCCGGCCGAGAGCGTCCCCTCGACGACCAGCGAGCCGTCCCGCAGCCGCTCGACCGGCCGCTCCTCCCAGTCGTACTCGTCCTGGATCTCGCCCACGATCTCCTCGATCAGGTCCTCGAGGGTCACCAGGCCGCTGACCGAGCCATGCTCGTCGATCACGATCGCCATGTGGGTGCGCCGTTTCTGCAGCTCCTTCAGCAGCGAGCCGACCTTCTTGAGCTCGGGCACGAGGTGCGCCGGATGGAGGATCCGGCGGATCGCGACCGGCTGGCCCCGCTCCAGCAGTCGCAGCGCGTCCTTCACGTACACGAGACCGACGATGTTGTCGATCGAGCCCTCGTAGGCGGGGATCCGCGAGAAGCCGCTCTCGACGATCAGGGTCCCGACCTCGGCGGGGGGTGTGTTCACCTCCAGCGCGAAGATCTTGGGGCGCGGGACCATCACCTGCCGCACCTGGGTGTCGGTGAACTCGAAGACGCTGTGGATCAGCTCCGCCTCGGTCTGGTCCAGGACCCCCTGGCGCCGCCCTTCCTTGACCAGGAGCTTGATCTCCTCCTCGGAGACGAAGGTGCGCGGCCCGCTCTCGCGGATCCCCAGCAGGTGCAGCACCAGGCGCGTCGAGCCGGCCAGCACCTTCACCAGCCAGCGCGAGGCGCGGCTCATGAAACGGAACGGCCCCGAGACCACGAGCGCCACCGTCTCGGTGTAGCGGAGCGCGAGTGCCTTCGGCACCAGCTCTCCGAGCACCAGCTCTACGTAGACGATCGCGACGCCCACCAGAGCGCTCGCCAGGAGCGCCGCGGGCAGCCAGCGCGCGAGGGGACTCGCGGCCAGGGCCGGTTCCAGGAAGCGCGAGGCCAGGATCCCGCCCAGGACCCCGGCCAGGGTTCCGCACAGGGTGACCCCGATCTGGACCGTGGCCAGGAACCGGTCCATGTCCTCCTGGAGGGCGCGCACGCGGCCTGCCGCGCGGCTGCCCTCGCTGGCCAGGGTCTCCATGCGGCTGCGACGCGCCGAGATGATGGCGATCTCGCTGCCCGAGAAGAAGCCGTTCCCGAGCAGCAGCAGCACGATCGAGGCCGCCATCCAGAGGGGCTCGGACATGGGGCTGAGCGGTGATTCTATCAGAGCGTGCCCCGCCGCGCCCCACCTGGTCCGACCTTGTCAGGCCCTGCGCGGTCTGGTAGCGTGCCAATTCGCAGTCTGATCAACGGCCGGGACGATTTCGGCGCGAGCGAGGAGGGAGCCTTGGCGACCGGCGAGACCTTCGACGTCACCGTCATCGGCAGCGGCCCCGGCGGCTACGTCGCCGCGATCCGCGCCGGACAGCTGGGCCTGAAGGTCGCGGTGGTGGAGCGCGACAGCACCGGCTGCGGCGGCACCTGCGTGCTGCGCGGCTGCATCCCGACCAAGGCGCTCCTGCACACGGCCGACCTCTACGACGACCTCAAGCGGCGCCAGGAGTACGGCATCCTGGCCGACAACCTGGGACTCGACTTCACCGCCGTGATGACCCGCAAGGACCGGATCGTCAACCGGCTCAGCAAGAGCATCGAGGTCTACCTCTTCAAGAAGAACGGGGTCACCCTCTTCAAGGGCCAGGCGCGCTTCGAGGGGCCCAAGGCCCTGGTGGTGGCGGGCGAGGGCGGCGAGACCCGGGTCGACACCCGCAGCGTCGTGATCGCCACCGGCTCGCGCCCCAAGGCGATCCCCGGGATCAGCCCGGACGGCAAGTCGATCATCACCTCCGACGAGATCCTGCAGCTCAAGGAGATCCCCAAGAGCCTGATCGTGATCGGCGCCGGCGCCGTGGGCATCGAGTTCGCTTCGATGTTCGCCCGCTTCGGCTCGAGCGTGACCGTGCTCGAGATGTTGCCGCGCATCCTGCCCCTCGAGGACGAGGAGATCTCGGCCGAGGCGCACAAGCTGCTCGCCAAGCAGATCACCATCCACGTCGGGGCCAAGACGGAGGCGGCCCTCAAGACGGCCCACGGCGTCGAGGTGGGCTTCCGGACCGCGCAGGGCGAGTCGAAGACCGTGACCGCGGAGCTGCTCCTGCTCGCGGTCGGACGCGGGCCGGTGACCGACGGGCTGAACCTCGAATCGACGCGGGTCGCGCTCGATCGCGGCTACGTGAAGACGGACGCGCGCCTCGCGACCGAGGAGGACGGGGTCTTCGCGATCGGCGACGTGGTGGCGCTCCCGGACCGGCCGCACCCGCAGCTCGCGCACGTGGCCTCGGCGGAGGGGATCGGCGTCATGGAGCGCCTGGCCGGGAAGGCGACCGAGCCGCTCGACTACGACCGGGTGCCCTCGGCCACCTACTGCCAGCCCGAGACCGCCGGGGTCGGGCTCACCGAGGCCGAGGCCAGGAAGCGCGGCTACGAGGTGCGGGTGGGCCGCTTCCCCTTCGGCAACATCGCCAAGCCGCGCATCATCGGTCACGCCGAGGGGCTGGTGAAGGTGGTGTCGGAGGCGAAGTACGACGAGGTGCTCGGCATCCACATGGTCGGACCGCACGTCACCGACCTCATCTCGGAGGCCTGCGTGGCGCTGCGCCTGGAGGCCACCACCGAGGAGCTGTTCCGCACCATTCACCCGCATCCGACGCTGCCCGAGGCGTTGATGCAGGCGGCCGAGGCGCTGCACGGGCACGCGATCGACGCCTAGACCGGCGACCACGAGCGAGGGAGCGATGGCCGACGTCATCATGCCGCAGATGGGCGAGTCGATCGCCGAGGGCACGGTCACCAAGTGGCTCAAGAACGTGGGCGACCGCGTCGAGCGCGACGAGCCGCTGTTCGAGATCTCGACGGACAAGGTGGACGCGGAGATCCCGTCTCCCGCGGCCGGTGTGCTCCGGGAGATCCGCGTCGCCCCCGGCGCCACCGTTCCGGTCAATACGGTCGTGGCCGTGATCGCCGAGGCCGCGGTCGAGTCCGTGCGCCCGACGGTCCGGATGCCCCCTCCCCCCCCACCACCACCCTCACGCACCGCCCTGGCCACAGCCGAGCCGCCGCCCGTCCCACCGGCGCCGCCCGCCGAGTCGACGCCGCCCCCGCTCGAGGCCCCGCACGCTCCAGAGGTGCCGCCGGTCGTGTTCCAGCTCGAAGGTGAGGCGGAGCGTAGCGCGACCCAGGCTCCCGAGCCACCGCCGAGAGAGGAAGAGCACGCGCGGCCCGAGAGGAGCGTCGAGGCGAGCGTCGAGGAGCTGCGCCTCACCCGCTCCTCGCCGGTCGTGCGCAAGATCGCGGCGGAGCATCACGTCGACATCCGCGAGGTCCCCGGCACCGGCCTGGGCGGACGCGTCACCAAGCAGGACATCCTCGGCCACATCGAAGGCCATGCCGCGCCGCCCGCCGCGCCGCCTCCGGAGGTTCCCCCGGTCGACCATACCCCTCTTCCCGACGCCGGGACTCGCGGCCGGACGCCCGAGGCGGAGCCACCCGGCCCGCGGCCGCAGGCGCCAGCGCCGAGCGCCCCGACGGCGGGAGCGGGCCGCGTCGAGGTGGTCCCGATGTCGCCCATCCGCAAGCGGACCGCCGATCACATGGTCCTCTCCAAGCGGACCTCCGCCCACGTCACCACCGTCTTCGAGGTCGACATGACGCGCATCGCGCAGCTGCGCGACGCGCACCGATCCTCCTACGAGGCGCGGGGCGTTCGGCTCACCTGGGTGCCGTTCATCCTGAAGGCCGTCGTCGACGCGCTCGGGGCATTCCCGGTCCTGAACGCGAGCATCGAGGGCGACTCGATCGTCTACAGGAAGGACGTCCATCTCGGCCTGGCGGTCGCGCTCGACTGGGGTCTGATCGTCCCGGTGATCCAGCATGCCGAGGAGAAGAGCGTCCTCGGTCTGGCGCGCGCGGCAGCCGACCTGGCGGAGCGGGCCCGACTCAAGAAGCTCAAGGTCGAGGAGGTGCAGGGCGGGACCTTCACGGTCACGAACCCGGGCGTCTTCGGAAGCCTGTTCGGCACTCCGGTCATCCACCAGCCCCAGGTGGCGATCCTCGACGTCGGCACGGTCGAGAAGCGGCCCGTGGTCCGCGACGACGCGATCGCGATCCGCACCATGGCGTACCTGGCGCTCACCTTCGACCACCGGCTGGTCGACGGCGCCGACGCGGACCGCTTCATGGCGCAGGTCAAGACCACTCTCCAGGAGTTCGACGAAGCTGCCCTCTAGCGGCTCCCGCCCGCTCGAAGTGCGGCGACTGGGACGGATCGCCTACGCGGCCGGGCTCGCTCTCCAGGAGCGGCTGGTGGCCGAGCGCCAGGCCGGCCGCATCGGTGACCTCCTGCTGCTGCTCGAGCACGATCCCGTCTTCACGCTCGGCCGCAATGCGCGCAGTGAGAACGTGCTGTTCCCGGCCGAGCTCCTGCGCCAGCGCGGGTTCGAGGTCTTCGAGACCGGACGGGGCGGCGACGTGACCTATCACGGCCCCGGGCAGATCGTCGGCTATCCGATCCTCGACCTGGCGCCCGACCGCCGCGACGTCCACCGCTACGTGAGGGACCTCGAAGAGGTGATGATCCGCGCCTGCGCCGACTACGGGATCGAGGCCAGTCGCGTCGCCGGCCTCACCGGCACCTGGGTGGGACGCGACAAGATCGGCGCGATCGGGGTGCGCATCTCGCGCTGGGTGACCTCCCACGGCTTCGCCTTCAACGTCACGACCGACCTCGCCGCCTTCGACCTCATCGTCCCCTGCGGCATCCGCGGACGCGGCGTCACCAGCCTCGAGCGGCTGCTCGGGCGAGCGCTGCCTCTCCCGGAGGTGAGCGAGCGCCTGGCGACCCACTTCGCCGCAGTCTTCGAGCGCGATCCGACCGCCTGAGTCCTGGGGTCAGCCTGCCTTGTCGCCCAGGTGCAGGCAGGCGATGCCGGCGCTCAGCGGACGCCAGGCGACCCTCTGGAAGCCGGCGTCGCGCAGCAGCTCGGCGAGGGCCTCGGGCGAGAGGAAGCGCGCGACGGACGCCGGCAGGTAGGCGTAGGCTGACGCGTCGCTCAGCAGGCCGGCCAGGCGCGGCAGCAGCGCCCGGAAATAGAGGCGAAAGGCGGGCGCCACGAGACCCCGTGGACGGGAGAACTCGAGAACGACCAGCCGCCCTCCCGGTCGCAGCACCCGTCGCAGCTCGCCGAGCGCCGCCGCCGGGCCGGCGAGGTTGCGGATCCCGAAGCCGACGAGGGCGCCGGTGAAGACGCCGTCCGGAAACGGCAGCCGCTCCGCCGCCCCGCACAGGAGCCGGCCCCGCGAGGCCAGGCCATGCCTTCGCAGCTTGGCGGCTCCAAGGACGAGCATCCCTCGCGAGAGATCGACACCGACGCCCGAGCTGCGGGCGCTGCGCTGCAGAACCTCGGCCAGCAGGTCCGCGGTCCCGGTGCACAGGTCCAGGACCCGAGCCGGCCCCTCGACCTCGAGCGCCGCCACCGCCTGCCGCCGCCAGCGCAAGTCGACCCCCGCGGAGAGAAGGCGGTTGACGAGGTCGTAGCGCGGAGCGATCCGGTCGAACATCGCGCGGACGGCCCCGGACTCAGGCGCCCCGGGAATCGGTGTCGATGCTCTCATGTTCTCTCCGGCCGCGTCATCGTCCCTTCCGCCGCCCGACCGGGTCTCCCCCGACGCGGAAGGCCCATGGTAGCGTCCCGCCCGAGGCTGCGCTCACGGCCCCCCGGCACGCGCCGACGGGCCTCGACGCGCGGCCGCCCTCTCCTGTATCCTCACCTCCGGCATGCGCAAATGGGCCGCGTCCTTCCTGATCCTGCTCCTGGCCCTGCTCACCCCGGTCGCGATCTCGCGCCGGTCGAGCGCACCCCGGGCCCGCGGCCAGGCCGAGCGGCTCACGACCATCCGCGGCACGATCGAGCGGAACGCGACGCTGCTCTCGGCGCTCTCGGGCCTCCTGCCGGTGGCACGAGTCGTCGAGCTGGTGACCACGGCTCGTCCTCTCTACGACCTCGCCCGGATCTCGGTCGGGCGGCCTTTCGCGGTCACGCTGGGCCCGGACGGTCTCCTGCGCGCCTTCAGCTACGGCATCGACGAGCTGCACACCCTGCGTGTCGTCCGCAAGGGCGAGCAGCTCCAAGCCGAGATCCTCGAGCGTGAGTACGAGACGAGGACGGTGGTCGTCTCGGGCGTCATCGACTCGAGCCTGTTCGCGGCGGTCGCGGCCGCGGGCGAGGACGACCAGCTCGCCCTCGACCTGGCGGACATCTTCGCCTGGGACATCGACTTCAACAGCGAGATCCGAAGCGGCGACTCGTTCCGCGCCGCCGTCCAGAAGCTCTCTCTCGAGGGTGGCCCGGTCCGCTACGGCCACATCCAGGCGGCCGAGTTCGTCCGCGGCCCGCGCGTGCTGCGTGCCTTCCGCCACCAGGGGCCGAGCGGGGCGCAGTACTACGAAGCGGACGGACGCCCCCTGCGCAAGGCCTTCCTGCGCTCACCGCTGCGCTTCACGCGCATCTCCTCGCGCTTCTCGCTCTCGCGGCTGCACCCGATCTTGCGGATCCGGCGGCCGCACCTCGGGGTCGACTACGCGGCACCGGTGGGGACGCCCGTGCACGCCGCCGCCGATGGGCTGGTGGCGTTCGCCGGCTGGCTGGGCGGCTACGGCCGCACGGTCCGGATCCGTCACGCCAACGGCTACGAGACCCTGTACGGCCACCTCTCACGGATCGCGGTCGCCCGAGGCCGCCGCGTGGAGCAGGGCACGACGATCGGCGCGGTCGGTGCCACCGGCCTCGCCACCGGGCCGCACCTCGACTATCGGATGGCCCGCAACGGCCGCTTCGTCGACCCGCTCCACGTCGTCTCGCCTCCGGCCGCACCCCTGCCGGAAGCCGAGCGTGACGCCTTCGCCGCGTCGGTGCGCACCGGGCTCGCTCTCCTGTCCGGGGCCGGGCCCGATCGCGACCGGCGACACTTGACCGCCCGAAGCTCGAGCGCCACACTGGCTCGATGAGGCGGTCCCCGCGTCTCGCTCGCCTGATGCCACTGGGCCTGGGCCTCCTCGTCCTCGCCGGGAGCCCCGTCGCCGCCTCGGAGGTGCGCGTGGAGGTGAAGGGTACCCAGGTGGACCTCACCGCCACGGCAGCGCCCGTGTCGGAGGTCCTGGACCACCTCGCGCGAGCCACCGGCATGAAGCTCGTCTTCGAGGGAGCGACGCCGCGGTCTCCAGTCACGCTCAGCGTCCGTGGCCGCTCGCCCAGGGAGACGGTGCTCGCCGTGCTCGAGGGCCTCGGCATCAACTACGCCCTCATCGCGGACCCGACCGGCGTCCGCGTCCAGACGCTGCTGCTGACAGGCACGGGCCCGGCGGCGGCTTCGTCCTCACGCGGTGCCGCCGCCTATGGCGGCCAACGCCGCAACATGCCGATCCGCCCGGAGGCGGACGTATTGGGTGAGGACGTCGAGCCGCCGCTCGAGGAACCCGGCCTGCCCGCCGGCGAGGAGGAGCCTCCCGAGGTGCCCGAGAGCCCGGGCCCGGCCGAGAACCCGTCGGACCTCAGCGCGGCCCCCGAGCCCCCTGCGACACCGACGCCGACCTACAGCCCGGGGCCCTTCCTTCCGCGGGCGCCGAACACCGTTCAGCCGTTCCAGCCCTTCCCGGCACCCGCGCCGACTCCCACCGCCCCTGCTCAGAGTCTCCCTGGTCGGGGCCCGGAAACCCACTCGCCCTGAGCGCGACCAGAGGCCACCTGAGCGGGACCAGCGGCTACGGGCAGCGGCGGCCGTCCGTCTCGAGCGTCACGGCGGCACGACGTAGGGCTGGAAGGCCGGTCCGAGGGCGGGTCCGGTCGCGCCGGCTCCCGGAGGCACTCCGGCACCGGGAAGGGGCGTCGGTCCAGGCCGGGGCCCACTCGTCGTCCCCGGTGTCCCGAGCGGCGAACCGATCGGCCTTCCCACGATGCGCGGCTGGCCCGGCGCGAACACCCACTCGTCGTAGCGGCTCCGGCCGTTGAAGAGGCGAAGGCTCTTCTCGGTGCTCGTGCTGGCGACGCCCTGGAAGCCGCCGATCGAGGTTGCGGGAGAAGAGAAGGCCGACGGACGGGTGGTGGTGGTGGTCGTCGTCGTGCTCCCGGAACCCCTTCCGCCCGCGGGCAATCCGATGCCGCCCGGCAGCATCTCGCCGGGGCGGATCGAGCGCCACTTCCCGCCCTTGCTCATCGGGTCCTTGTAGGCGTGGCGCAGGTACTTCCCCTTGACCAGTACCTCGAGCGACGAGGGGAGGGCGTTGCCGTTCTTCCGTTGGAACCGCCCGATGGCGTCGGCGATCTCCCCCCGCGGAAGAGCAGCTCCTCCTCACGGTCGTTCTTCATCAGGTAGCGCCAGGAGGGCACGGCCGCCGACATCGCCACCAGCATGATCGCGATCGTCGCCATCAGAGCGACCAGCGCGTAGCCACGGTCTTGCTGCGACCTCGCCTGCCGACCTGCCATCTTCAGTCCCGGCTCCGGGCTCCACCCCCGCCCGACTTCTCGGGCTCGACCTCGGTCCCGGTCTTGGCGCCGACACGGTGCTCGGCGTCAGCCTCGGCCTTCGCCTCCGTGCCCCTGCCCGAGACCTGATAGCGTTCCAGGACCTTGCGGACGTAGGCGCGCGTCTCCCGGTACGGCGGCACGCCCCCGTGACGCGCCACGGCCCCCTCGCCCGCGTTGTAGGCGGCCAGCGCGCGGCGCAGGTCCCCGCCGTAGAGGGCGAGCAGCGAGCCCAGGTGGCGCGTGCCCCCGTCCAGGTTTTCGGCGGGGTCGAGGGCGTCGTCCACCCCGAGCGCGCTGGCGGTCCCGGGCATGAGCTGCATCAGACCCTGCGCCCCCTTAGGCGAGACGGCGTCTTTCCGGAACGCGGACTCGACGGCCACGACCGCCAGCACCAGCTCCGGGTCGACCCCGTGACGCCGGGCGGCGGCAGCTGCGAGCGCCCTCACGTCGCCCTCCGCTGGGCCGGCGAGCTCCTCGATCACCTCGTCGGGGACGAACCCGCGCACGCTCGCCGGCGTGACGCTGATCTCCCCGCCACCCCGCAGCACCAGCACCAGCTGTCCCTGCCGCGCGTGATGTCCGTCGAGCTTCAGCGTCCGGCCGTTGCCGAGCACCGCGATCTCGGCGCGACCCTCGCCGGCCAGGAGCGCAAGCAGGCTCAACGCGAGAATCGGGATCCGATGCATGCGTGCCCTCAGTTGATGGTCACCGACACGGTCGCCGCGCTCACGACGCCCGGGACCGTGGCGCTCACCGTCACGCTCCTGGGATCCTCGGTGGTGAGCGCCCGGGTGCGCAGCGTGTCGAATGCCTGCCCGCTCGAGTCCGTGAAGCGCGGCGAACCTCCGCTGTCCAGCGTCTCCTCGAGCAGCGTCCCGACGTCGGTGATGGTGAAGACGACCGGCACGTTCTGCACCGGGTTGCCGGACTCGTCGTACACGTTGGCGACGATAGTCGCGTGGCGGGGGTTGGTGATCCGCTCCGGGTCGGCCGTCACGATCACCAGCTTCGGCAGCGCGCTGCCGACGCCGATCTGCACCGATGCGCCCGTCTGCGCGCTGCCCGTCCCGTCGCTGCTGGCGGCGGCGCAGCCGGCCGGCGGCGCTCCCCCGGAGTAGGCCGTGACGCAGGCCTGCCCGGAGCGCGCGTCGGCGACGAAGTAGACGCGCGCCAGGCCGTCGACCGTCTCCGCGCGAGCGTCGACCGTCCCCAGGTCGCTGAAGAAGAAGACGACGGTGCCATCAGGAACGAACGTCCCCTGGGGCTCGGTGAGCACGGCCGTCACCACGGAGCGCCCGCCGCTCGCCGCCACGAAGGTCGGGTTGGCCTGCACGAAGATGGTGGCTCCGTCGGGGGACATGAGCGGCACGCCCTCGCAGCGGGGCAGGGCCAACAGCGACACTCCCGCCAGCAGCAGGCGCGCCGCTCGGGCGACGCCGCGCACCCCTCCCCGCCCTGGGCTCGTCTCGCGCTCCGACGGCGGGAGTCTCATGGCGCTCGCACCTCAGTCGATGACCACGGTGACCGTGCCGGTGACGCCGTTCGAGGTCGTGGCCGAGACGACGACCTGCCGCTGGACACCGCCGGACGGCGCGGTCGTGTAGAGCGTGTCGAACGCCTGGCCGCTCGAGTCCGTGTAGCGCGGCGCCCCGCCACTCTCGAGGTGCTCCTCGAGCGCCCGCGCCGCCACGGTCGTCGACGTGGTGGTGGTCGTCGTCGTGGTCCCGTCGGACGCCGAGTCGATCTTGAAGATCACGGGGACGTTCTGGACCGGGTTGCCGGAGGAGTCGTACACGTTGGCGACGATCGTCGCCCAGCGCGGGCTGGTGATCCGCTGGGGGTTGGCACCCACGACGACGGCGGTCGGCAGCTTGGCCCCGACCTCGATCGTGATCTGCGCCTGCCCTGTCCCCGTACCGGCGCTCGCCGCGACCGGCGCACCCGTGGCCGCGCTCGAGGCGGTGGCGACGCCTGTGGTCACGGCGCTCGCCCGAAGGCCGCCGGCCGCTGGGACGACGGCCGCCGGCGAGGCGGTCGGTGACGCACTGGGCGTGACGCCGGGGCCGCCCGACATCGCCGTCACCGTCGCCGTTCCCGACCGCGCGTCGGAGACGAAGTAGACGCGCGCGACGCCGTCGACGGTCTCACCCCTCTCGTCGATCGTGCCGAGATCGGTGAGGAAGAGCACCACCGTCCCGTCGGGCACCAGCGTCCCCGCGGGCTCGACGACCAGGGCCGTCACCACCGAGCGGCCCCCGTTCGCCGGGACGAAGGCCGGGTTGGCCTGCAGGAAAATGCTCGAGCCGGCCGCGGCCGTGAGGGGCACGCTCTCGCAGCGGGAGAACGCGGCGAGCGTCGCGATCAGGCCGAGCAGCGCCAGTCCGCTCTGTCTCTTGCTCATCTCCGCCCTCACGGCGTCACGACCAGACGAGCGGCCGACGGCGGCGGGACGCTCTCGGGGCCAGACGCCCGACCGACTGTCACGGACTCGACGGAAAGCGCGCCCGAGCCCGGTCGCAGCCCGCGCAAGGTGATCGCGACGACACCGCCGGAGCCGGTGACCGGCGTCGCACGCGTGAAGCGCACGCGCGCGCGGCCCGGCTCGATGGCACGATCCGCCTGGACGGGCTTGCCGTCGAGCGTCAGCAGCGAGCCGGACGCCATGTCCGTCACCTCCGCCAGCGCCGGGTCGTAGACCAGCGTCATCTCGACCCACTCTACGTCCCTCCCCCCGACCAGCACCAGCGAGATCCCCACCAGCTGGCCCACGCGCAAGGAGACCTGCGGCGGGCTCAGCATCAAGGTGGGCGCCGGGGCCGGCGTCGTGGCCGGAGGCGTCGCCGCGGCGGGGGACGCGGGCGCGGGCAACGCGGCCGCGGGGGGCGCCGCGGTGTCGGTCGAAGGGAGCTCCGGGCCCGGCGCTGCCGAGGGCGCGAGCGTCGGCCCGGCCGGGGACGGCGGGGAAGCGACCGGTGGCCGTGCGGGCACCGGCGCCGCTGGAGCCACGGGTGCCGCCGGCGGGGCCCCAGGGGTCTCCGCGCCCTCTGCCGTGCCGGCCTGAGCCGCCGGCTCCTCCGGGCCGAAGAGGGGCGGGCGCGCGCCCGCGACATGCGGCACCGCCTGGGTGCCGACGGAGAGCGGAATGAAGTCCTCCTCCGTCAGCTTCGGCGCACGCACGATGTGCGGGGTGAGCGACATCAGGATCTCGGTGTCGTCGCCCTCCTTGTGCCGCGTCCCAAGCAGCTTGCCGATGATCGGGATGTCGTTCATCCCGATCGACCCCGAGAACGTCTTGGACTCCCGGCCCTGCAGCAGGCCTCCGATCAGGCCCGTCTCGCCGTCGCGCAGGCGCAGGGTCGCGTTCACGGCCCGAGTCAGGAACTGCGGGATGTTGAGAGGGTTCGTCTGGGTTCCCAGGTTGCTGGTGCCTCCCAGCAGGCTGAACTCCGCGTTCACCTCGAGCGTGATGTCGCCGCTCGCCGACACCTGCGGCGTCAAGGACATGGTGACACCCACGGTCTTGTACTGGAAGCTGGTCGCCGGGTAGTAGCCACCCACGTTCCCTTGCTGGCTGCTGCCCAGGCCGACGCCGATGCTGGTCACCGGAACCGGCACCTCGGTGCCGATCTTCATCTCGGTCTTCTTGCCCTCGGCCGCGCGCAGCCTGGGAGCGGCCAGGATCCGGGCCGTGTCCTCCGTCTGCAGGAACTGGCTCAGGATCTGGGAGGGGATGTTGACGATCCAGTCCGCCTGGTTCAGCGAGGACAAGAGGTACGGGCGGATACTGAGGGTGCTCGAGACGTCGCCGCCGCTCGGGTTGAGGGCGGCCGAGGCCGTGTAGTTCGAGAGGGCGAGGCCCCAGTCGCGCGTGGTGCGCCGGTTGACCTCGAGGATCTGCACCTCGACCACTACCTCGCCGCGGGCTTTGTCGTTCGCCTCGATGATGTGCTCCGCGAGCGCGACCTGGTCGACCGTCCCGAGCACGGTGATGGCACCCAGGCCCTTGTTGGGGCCTACCGTGGTGACCTTGGCCAGGGTCTTGATCAGCTGCGCCGTCTCGTTGATCTCGGCGTTCTGGAGGTAGAACGTGCGCAGCACCAGCTCGTCGTACTTGAGACGGTTCTGCCGCGACTCGGTCGCGATGATGATCGTGTTCTGATCGAGCACCTTGTAGAAGAGCCGGTTCACCAGGGTCAGCCGGTCGAGCGCCTGCTCGAAGCTCAGCCCGGTCAGCACCACGGAGGTCTTCTTGTCACGGAAGCTGTCGTCGAAGAGCACGTTCACGCCCGCCAGCTTGCCGAGCGTCTCGAAGATCTTCTGGATGCTGGTTTCCTCGAAACGCATCGAGATGGGCGCCGTCTCGCGCGGCGAGAGGACCGGCACCGGCGACCGCGTGGCGGCTTTCGCGCGCTCCTTCATGTGGTCGAACTCGTCGCGTGCGCGCCGCTCCTCCTGCTGCTTCCGGAGCTTCTGGCGCGCGATCGCGAGGTCGTCGGCGGCCGAGCGGTTCGCGGGATCGTAGTTGGAGGCGATCTGCAGCTCGTCCACCGCCTTGGCGAGGTCGTTGGCGGCCAGGTGCTTGCGGGCCTGGTCGTAGTGGTAGCGGCTCGCCTGGATGCGCGCGTTCTCGAGCGCGATCTTGTAGCCGATGTTCTTGTGGTCCTTGTCGAGGGCCCGCGTCAGGCGCGCCACCGCGAGGTCCCAGTCCCCCTTCTCCGCCGCGACCTGGCCCTGGCGATACGCCCAGCGCGCCGCGCAGCCCGTCGCCATCATCGCTACCAGGATCAGCGCCCCCGCCCTGCGGGCCGCTCGCAGTCTGCCCATGCCCTCCCTCGCGTTCACCATTCGCTGTACGGCGTGCCCGAAAGCGAGGGCACCTCGGCGGCGCTCTTGACGTCGTAGACGCCGGGCTCCTCCTCCGGACGGTCCGGGTCGGGCTCGGCGAAGACCTCCGTCCAGTTCGCGCTGCCGGTGATCGGGTCGACCGGGATGGTGCGGAGATAACCGTCCTCGACCAGGGCCTCGAGCGAGGCCGGGTAGCGGCCCTTGTCGACGTAGTACTGGTCGATCAGGTCGCGGAAACGATACAGATCCTCCTGCAGCACGGCCTCCTTCGACTTGATGATCGCCACCCGGAAGTTCGGCAGGGCGATCGCGCTCAGGATGCCGATCAGGGCGACCACGGTGATCAGCTCGATCAGCGTGAAGCCCGCGCCGCTCGCCGGCCGCCGTTCACCAGGTGTTGTAGGTAGTTCCATCGAGCGCCTTCGCCGTGCTCTTCGAGTAGACGTCCCAGACATTCTCGCCGCACCAGGACGTGCTGTCAGGGTCGTCCTGATAGCAGCGCAAGCCCCACTCCGCCTCCTCCGTCATCGGGTCCTTCGTCATCGGGTCCCTGGGGATCCGGCGCAGGAACTTGAGCTTCCGGTCCATCCCTCCCACCCGGTTGACGCCTTTGACGAGCGTCTCCAGGTCGGGAGGGTAGCCCTCGCTGCCCAGCTTCACGTCGGTCCCGCCGATCTGCCCCTGGTCGACCGCCTGCTTGTAGGCGTTCAGCGCCAGACGGATGTTGCGGAGCGCCCGGCGCAGCTCCATCTCCTGGCTCCGCCGATAGGCCACGCGCCCCATCGGGAGGATCGCCGACGCCAGCACCAGCAGGATGGTGGCGGTCGCCACCATCTCCAGGTAGGTCATGCCTCTTTCAGCCTCGCGCACCGCCGCCTCGCTTCCGCCCCTCACCCGGCGCGGCCCGCAGGAACGCGCTCAGCTGGACCTGGAGGGCCGCCCCGCGCGTCTCCGTGGCCCGCATCGAGACGCTGTCGATGGTCAGGAACCGCTCCGAGCTCTCCACTTCCCCCAGGAAGCCGACCAGCTGCGAGTAGCTGCCCTCGAGCGGCAGGGTCACCCGGACCCTCTCCAGGGGAGTGTCCGGCACCGCCGCCCGCGAGAAGCTGCGGGCACCGGGCTTGAGCCCCGGCGCGCGCGCCATCGCCTCGATCGCTTCCAGGGCCGGAACCAGATCGCTCGCCTGCCCGCCCGCCTGCCGGGCATAGAAGCGCCCCAGGTCGACGCGGTTCGAGCGGATCACCTCGGCCCGGACGCGCAGCTCCGCCGCGGCACGCCGCGCGGCAGCCAGCTCCTCCCGGGCCGCCCGCACCTGGGCGTCCCGGTGGCGGCGCTCGTAGCCACGCGGCAGCGTCCAGGCCAGGAAGGTCACGGCGTTGAGCGCCAGCAGGCCCGCGGCCACCGGCAGGAGCCAGCGCATCCAGAACGGCCGTCGGGCCCTCACGATCGCCCCTTCTGCGCCCGGGCCGGGGGCGGCGGGCCGACGTATCGTACGGTGCACTGAATGGAGACGCCCCGCTCGCCCTCCGCGTAGCTCTCGAGGAAGGCCCCCTCGAACTCGCCCTGCGCCTGCAGCGCCGTGGGCAGCGCCAGCGCGTCCTCGATCGACCGGCCGACCGCGGTGAGCTGGATCACGATCGGGCCTTGCGCGCTCGACGGGCTCACCGAAACGAGCCGCACACCGGGCGGCAGGGCGCTCTCGAGCGCCGCGAAAAGTCCTGTCCACGAGAAGGCGCGCCGGTCCACCAGGTCCTTGACGGCACTCCATTCCTTGATGGACCCGGGCTGCGGCTTCACCTGCCGCAGCTTGCCCGCCTCCGCCTGCAGGCTCGCGATCTCCTTCTCCAACCGCCCGAGCTCCCGCTCGGCATCGTGGGCGCCGCCGGGCCGCAGCTCGCGTGCGGCCAGGCCATGGCGGACGCTCAGCGCCAGCAACAGGGCGATCGCGAGGCTCACCAGCAGGGTCGGCAGCCGCTGGTTGCGGAACGGCTCGCGTGCGAGGTTGAGCGTCCTCATGCCGCCCTCCGCAGCGCGCAGACCGCGGCCCCGGCGACCGCCTGGGCGGCCGGGCCGGCCTCGCCGCTGCCGATCGCCGTCCAGGGCTCGAGCAGCCGGGTCGGGATCCCAAGGGCCCGATCCAGGACCTCGATCGCCACCTCCGCGGGCAGGGCGGCGGGACGCACGATCACTTCGGCGAGCGGTGGCCCCGCCAGCCGGTCACGGTGGAACTGAAAGGTGCTGAGTGCCTGACGCGCCACGGCCTCGGGGGCGTCCTCCCCGGGGAGCGTACGCACCAGCAGCGGCCGACCGCCGCGCAGGAGCACGAAGGAAACGTACCCCTCGTCCCAGTTCACCAGCATGCGGTCGAGCCCCCCGTTTCCGACGATCGCCTCGGTGAGCGCGAGGCTGGCCGTCACCACCAGTCCCGGCTGGAAACCGAGCGCAGCGAGCGACTCCTCGTAGCCGCGCAGCACCTCCTCGGGAGCGATCGCCACCACCGTTTGCTCGGCCCCGCCCGCGTCCCAGGCGAGGCGGGCCCCCCGCACGTCGAAGGGCAAGGCCTTGTGCAGCCGGAAACGCAGCGTCTCTTCGACCTCTCGCTCGCGCCCGCGCCCGACGCCGGGGGTCAGGACCGCGACCCGCACGGCCGGGTCCGGCAGCACGAGGGCGATCGGCCCGCCGGAGAGGGCCCCGGCACGCTCCAGGACCGTGCGCAGGCTGGTGCGGAATGCCTCCGCGTCGATGACGTTCGCCTTGGTGAGCGAGACCTCGAGGGATCCTTCGGTCAGCTCGCAGACGGCCGCGGCCCCGAGCGCCAGCCGGCCGCGCTCGGTGGTGAGGCGCACGGCCGAGACGGCGCGCGGCCGCACCTCGAGCGCGACCAACGGCTGGGGTGGCTCCAGCAGGGTGCGGGAAAGCCAGCGGCCGGCCCGGCCGAGCGCCCCCCTCGCCGGCGCGCCACCGCTCATGCCACCTCCACGAAGGTGACCTTGTTGATCTCCTGGAGCGTCGTCTTGCCCGCGACCGCCTTGTTCACCGCCGACTCGCGCAGGAAGATCATCCCCTCCTCGCGCGCCGCCCGCTTGATGTCCGCGCTCGAGCGCCGGGCCAGGATCAGCTCGCGGATGCTGTCGGTCACGTCCAGCAGCTCGCAGATCGCCGTCCGACCCTTGTATCCGGTCCCGCCGCACTCGATGCAGCCGGCGCCCTCGTAGAACGGCACCTCGCCGTAGACCTTGGGGTCCAGCCCCGACTCGACCAGCAGCTCCCGGGACGCCGACACCTGGCGCCGGCAGTGGCCGCAGATCGTCCGCACCAGCCGCTGCGCCTGCACGCAGTTCAAGGCGGAGACGAAGTTGTACGGCTCGATCTTCATGTTCAGGAAGCGGCCCAGCACGTCGATCACGTTGTTGGCGTGCACGGTCGTGAACACCAGGTGGCCCGTGAGCGCCGACTGGATCGCGATGTCGGCCGTCTCCGGGTCGCGGATCTCGCCCACCATCACCTTGTCCGGATCGTGGCGCAGGATCGAGCGCAGGCCGCGGGCGAAGGTGAGCCCCTTCTTCTCGTTCACCGGGATCTGGGTGATGCCCTTGAGCTGGTACTCGACCGGGTCCTCGATGGTGATGATCTTGTCTTCCTCGCTCTTGATCTCGGAGAGCGCGGCATAGAGGGTCGTCGTCTTGCCCGAGCCGGTGGGACCCGTGACCAGCACCATCCCGTAGGGCTCGCGGATGAAGCGCCGGAAGCGCGTCAGCTCGAGCTCGTCGAAGCCCAGCACGTCGAGCCGGAGCGAGGAGAACTGCTTGGACAGGCTCTCCTTGTCCAGGATGCGGATGACCGCGTCCTCGCCGTGCACGGAGGGCATGATCGAGACCCGGAAATCGATCGAGCGGCCGCCGATCCTCACCCGGAAGCGGCCGTCCTGCGGCACCCGCTTCTCGGCGATGTCCAGCTCGGACATCACCTTGATCCGGCTGATGATGGTCGAGTGGTGCTCCTTCGCGATCGGCTTCATGGCCGGCTGCAGGACGCCGTCGATCCGGTACTTGATCACCACCTCGGTGTCGCGGGTCTCGATGTGGATGTCGGAGGCGCGCCGGTTGAGGGCGTCGAAGACGGTCGAGTCGACCAGCTTGATGATCGGCGACTGGTCCGACTGGATCTTGTCGATCGAGAGGACCTCGTCGCCGTTCTCGTCGTCGCGCAGGATCTGGATCTTGAAGGACTCCGAGGCCTGCTCCAGCACGCGCTGGGTGCCCTGGCTGCGCTTGAGCGCCTCCTGGATCGACGAGGGCGTCCCGACCGCCGGCTGCACCTGCGTCTGCAGGACGAGGCCCAGCTCGTCGACGACGCGGATGTCGGTGGGGTCGGCCATCACCAGCACCAGCCGCCCGCCCTCACGCTTGTAGGGCAGGAAGGTGTGGCGGAACATCAGCTCGACCGGCACCGCCTTCAGGATCTCGGGGTCCGGGGCGAAGGAGGCGACGTCCACGTACTCGAGGCCGGAAGAACGGGCGAGCGCGCGGGCCGCCTCCTCTTCCGAGGAGGAGGTGAGGGCGCGGGCGGCGTCTTCGGAGACCGAGAGGTGCTGGGCGTCGGCCATGCTTCCGCTACCTCTGGATGTTCGAGATGGCCTGGAACATCGGCAGGTAGAAGGCGAGCAGCATCCCCGCCACGATCACGGCCATCATCACCAGCAGCGCCGGCTCGATCAGCGAGAGCAGCGTCGCGGTACGGGTCTCGATCTCCTCGTCGTAGAACTCTCCGACCGCGTTCAGCATGTCGCCCAGGGCGCCGGTCTGTTCCCCGACCTTGACCATCTCGAGCGGAAGCGAGTCGATCTCCCCCGTGGCCTCGAGCGCCGCCGTCAGGCTGGCCCCCTCCCGGATGCGTGTGGTCGCCGCGGCGACCGCCCGGGCCATGGCCCGGTTGCCGATCGACTGGGCGGCAACCTCGAGCGCGTTGACGAGCGGGAGCCCGCCCGCCAGGAGCGTCGAGAGAGAGCGCGTCAGCTGGCTGGTCGCGTACATTCGGACGAGGCCGCCGAAATAGGGCAGCCGCAGCAGCACCCGATCGACGGTCGTGCCCGAGCCTTCCCGGCGCAGCCACTGCAGTCCGACCCCGGCCACGAGCGCGATGCCCAGCACGATCCAGAGCAGGTTGGCGCGCACCGCCCCCGCGATCACGAGCAGGATCCTGGTGGGCAGCGGGAGCTGGACATTGAGGCCCTCGTAGAAGTGGCGGAACTGCGGGATCACCACCACCAGCAGGATCGAGACCAGGATGCCCATCATCACCAGCAGCACGAGCGGATAGACGGAGGCGGAGACCGCCTTCTTCTTGAGCGACTGGTTGAGGCGCAGGTGCCCCGCGTAGCGGCGCAGCACGATGTCGAGGTTCCCCGAGCGCTCGCCGGCCACCAGGCTGGCCGCGAACATCGCCGGGTACAGGTCGCCCTCCTGGCGGAAGGCGTCGGAGAGGGCGATGCCGGCCTTGACCTTGTCTCGCACCGAGCTGAGCGAGCGGCGGAAGACCGGGATGCGCTGCCGCTCGAGCATGATGTCGAGGGACTGCAGGAGGGGCAGGCCCGCCTTGAGGAGAGCCGCCAGCTCCTGAGAGAAGATCAGCAAACCCGCGGGATCGACCCTCTCCCGCCTGAGGCGAAGCGAGGCCAGCGACAGCCCGCGCCGGACCGCGAGCAGGTAGAGACCCTGCTGCTCGAGCTGCGCCCGCAACGCCCCCTCGTCCGTCGCCGAGAAGGCGCGCTCGACCACGTCCCCGGACGGCATTCCGACACGGCAAAGGAATTCCATGGTGGCGATCAGCGCACGGTCGACTCTATCAACGTCGCGGGTAGACCACAACCCTTGAACGACTTACGCGGCATCAGCGCATCCTGGCCACCATCAGGGTCTGGTCGTCCTCGGCGGCGCGCCCCCCCGACCAGCCCTGTACCTCCCCGAGCACCGAGTAGAGGGCGATCCGGGCCGGGTCGTGGCGCACCCGGCGGGCCGCGTCCTGCAGCCGCGCGCGTCCGAACATCTCCCCGCTCGGGGCGCTGCGGTCGGTGAGACCGTCGCTCCAGAGCACCAGCACGTCTTCCGGCTCGATCGCCTCGCGCCCCGCCTCGAAGGGCGGCTCTTCGAGCAAGCCGAGCACCGTGCCGCCGCGATGGAGCTCGGCGAGCGTCCCGTCCCGGCGCAGCAGCAGACCGGGCTCGTGGCCCGCGTTGACGTACTCGACGACGCCCGCGCGCCAGTCGAGCACGGCGAAGAGCAGCGTCGCGAACAGACCCTTCGGGATCACCTCGTGGAACAGCCGGTTGACGCGGACCAGAGTCTCGTCCGGCGGCTGCGGCCCGCTCTGGAGATGAGCGCGCAGGCAGGCCTTCAGGTTGGTGGCCAGCAGCGCCGCCGGCACTCCCTTGCCCATCACGTCGCCCAGCGCGAGCGCCAGCCGCCCGCCTTCGAGCGGGATCACGTCGTAGTAGTCGCCCCCGATCTGGCTCACCGGCAGATACTCCGCCGCCAGGTCCAGGCGCGGATGGACCAGGGGCTGGGGGAGCAGCGTCCGCTGCACGTGCGAGCACAGGCGCAGCTCCTCCGCCATCCGTCCGGCGATGCCCTCGAGCTGTGCCGAGACCCGTTCGAGCTCCGCGTTCTTGGCCGCCAGCTCGCGTCGGGTCTCGCGCAGCCGCAGCACGACCCGCGCCCGGGCGAGAAGCTCGCAGGGCGGGGCCCCCGCGTCCACGAAGTCGTCGGCGCACCCGGCCAGCAGTCGCTCGAGAGGGGCGGCGCTCGCGGCGGTGGTCAGCACGATGACGGCGGCGCGACCGGCTTCCGGCGGATGCGCGAGCAGAGTGAAGAGCCGGTCGGCTCCGATCCGTCCGTCCAGGAGCAGGAGATCCGGCCGCTCGTGCTGGATCGCGGTGGGGGCCGCCGCCGGGCCGACCTCCCGCAGCTCGAACGCGGATCCTAGACGCGTCCCCTGCTCCGCCCGCTCGAGCTGGCCCACCACGAGCCCCAGCGGGCGCCCGGACGCGCGCACGATCGCCGTTCCGGGGGTCGCGCCCCGCCCGTGCTCGGCCTCGCTCACGCCGGATCGATGAACTTGTAGCCCATGCCGTGGATGGTGAGGATGAAGCGCGGCTCGCTCCCGCTGTCGCCGATCTTCGCCCGCAGCTTCGCGATATGGGTGTCCACCGTGCGCGTCGAGGGGTAGCTCTCGTAGCCCCACACGTCTTCGAGCAGCTGGTCCCGGGTGACCGTCTCGCCCTTGCGCTCGATCAGGTAGCGCAGCAGCTCGAACTCGCGCGGGCTGAGCTCGAGCGGCGAGCCGTCCTTGGCCGCCTTGTAGGCCTCGAAGTCGAGGTCGACGTCGGCGAAGCGGTACTTCGCCAGCCGCTTGGCCTTGCCTTCGGTGCGCCGCAGGACCGCGCGTACCCGCGCGAGCAGCTCCCGGATCGAGAAGGGCTTGGTCACGTAGTCGTCGGCCCCCAGCTCGAGCCCCACCACCTTGTCGATCTCCTGGCCGCGGGCGGTCAGCATCAGGATCGGACCCGACCAGCCCTCCCCGCGCAGGGTCTTGCACACCTCGAGGCCCGACATCTTCGGCAGCATGACGTCGAGCACGATCAGGTCCGGCTTGAGGGCTCGGGCCCGCTCCAGGCCCTGCTGCCCGTCGCCGGCGGTGGCCACCTCGTAGCCCTCGAACTCGAAGTTGTCCTTGAGCCCGAGAACCATGTCCGGCTCGTCTTCGACGATGAGGATCTTGCTCATGGCGTTTCCCGAAAATCGATCGTTCCCGTGGAGGACCTGTCCCGGCCCGCAGGCGACCCTGCCGGCCAGACGGTCATGGTAGCGCGACCCGCGGAGTGCTCGCGGCCCTCGCCCGGCGGGGGCTTCACCGGCAGCGCGATCGTGAAGGTGCTCCCCTCGCCCGGGGTGCTCGCGACCTCGACCTCGCCGCCGTGCGCCTCGACGATGTGCCGAACCAGGGCGAGCCCCAGCCCGCTGCCCTTGGTCGTGTGCACCAGGCTGCTCTCGGCGCGGTAGAACTTCTCGAAGATCTTCTTCTGCTCCGCCTTGGGGATGCCGATCCCGCTGTCGCTCACCGACACCAGGACCCGCTCGCCGGCGCGCCGAGCGGCGATCGAGATGTGCTTCTTCTCGGTGCTGTACTTGATCGCGTTGTTGACCAGGTTGATGAGCGCCTGCGAGAGCGCCTCGGGGTCGAGCGACAACTCCGGCAGCTCCTCGGCGACCTCGAGCTCCAGCGAGAAGCCCTGCTGCTCGATCGGGAAGCGGTACGCCTCGACCACGTCGCGCACCACGGCACCCACGTCCCCTCGCACGAACCGGTACTCCTTCCTGCCCGCCTCGATCCGGGAGAAGTCCAGGATGTTGTTGATCAGCTGGGTGAGCCGGCGGCTCTCCTTGTTGATGATGCCGTGGTACAGCCGCGCCTTGTCCGGCCCGGGCACGCGACCGAGCTCGAGCGTCTCGGCGAAGAGGCGAATGAGGGCGAGCGGCGTCTTCAGCTCGTGACTCACGTTGGCGACGAAGTCGCTCTTCAGCCGCGACAGCTTCAGCTCTCTGCGCACGTTCGCCCACACCAGAGCCAGCCCCGCGAGCAGCATCAGGTCGATGAAGCCGATCAGAGCGGTCTTCGCCACGAACATCCGGTGCGCCTCCTGCTCGATCGAGCGATCGCGGTAGCGCAGCTCGAGGGTCAGTCCCCGAAAGGAAGGCGCGCGCATCACCCGCCGGACCTCGAAGTCCTCGTCGCTACGGGTGAGGGCGTTCTCGTAGAGCACCCCGCCGTCCGGCTCGCAGACCCGGATCACCCAGGCGTTCTGTGGGTTGACGAAGTCGTGCTCGAAGAAGTCGCGGACCAGCTGCTTGTGCACGTAGTCGCGGGTGAAGCGGAAGCGCACGACGCCCAGCTCCTCGCCGGCCCGGGTGGTGAGCATCACCGAGTCCTCGCCGCCGCCAGCGCCGCGCGGCTCGATCCCGGTCAGGGCCTCGCTGAGCGCGCGCATCTCGGCCGTGCCGGGCCGGAAGCGCCGACGGGAGGCCTGGGTCGAGGACCAGGCCTCCAGCCGCAGCGATTCGAAGTGCACCTGCTCGAGCCCCGCCTTGCGCAAGGCCTCCCGGATCAGCTGCGGCCGGCCTTCCAGCAGACGCTCGGGCCCGACCGCCCGGGCCGCCTCGAGCGCCTTGGCCCGCGCCGCCTTCTCGAGGTCCTGCTCGGCATAGTAGAGGAGCTGCTCGCCGCCTCGGCGGAGGTTGAGCTTGAGGCTCTCGACGTGCTTGGGGATCGCGTTGAAGGAGAGCACGGACAGGGCCACCGAAGGCAGCAGCACCGCGCCCACGAAGATGGAGACGATCCGCCCGCGCGAGTCCGGGGTCGCGGCCAGGCGGTTCTGGATCTCCTTCATGCTCTTGAGACTCTAGCACCGAGAGCTCGCGGGCCGCCGTGAGGGCGCTCGTCAAACGATGTCAGCCGGTCCGGCGTTCCTGGGCTACGATGTCGCGATGCGCCGAGACGACGAGGCCGACCGGAAGATCCTGGCGACCAACCGAAAGGCGCTCTTCCACTACGAGGTGCTGGAGCGTGTAGAGGCGGGGATCGCGCTTCGGGGGACCGAGGTCAAGTCGATCCGAGACGGAGGCCTGAGCTTCGGCGACTCCTGGATCGACGTCCGCGGCGGTGAGCTGCTGGTGGTCGGTTGTCGAATCGCACCCTACAGCCACGGCAACCTGATGAACCACGCGCCCGAGCGCGATCGCAAGCTGCTACTGCACAAGCGCGAGATCCTGAAGCTGGGCGGGCGGGCTCGCGAGCGTGGCCTGACGCTGCTGCCGTTGCGCGCCTACCTCCGGAACGGCAGGGTCAAGCTGGAGATCGCACTCGCCCGAGGCAAGCAGAGCCACGACAAGCGCGAAGCGATCAGGAGAAAGGACCAGGAGCGCGAGACCCGGCGGGCGCTGCGCGAGCGACGCGACGGCTAGCCGCTGGCGTCGGCGCGACAGGCTGCCGCCTCACGCGACAGCGCGGCTCCGTCAATAGAGCAGCAGACCGCCGTCCACTCCCACCACGGCCCCGTTCACGAACGACGCCAGGTCGGAGGCGAGGAAGAGATAGACGGCCGCCACCTCCTCCGGGGTCCCCAGCCGGCGGGCCGGGAGGTGCGCGAGGGTCGCCTGAAGCTCCTCGGGCGGCACGGCGCGCGTCGTCTCCGAGTCGATCAGTCCCGGGGCGACGACGTTGGCCGTGATCCCCTTCGGTCCCAGCTCGCGGGCCCAGGCCCGGGTCATGCCCACGACGGCCGCCTTGGCCGCGGAGTAGGCGGTCAACCCGCAGGCGCCGAGGCGGGTCGAGACGGACGAGGCGGAGAGGATCCGGCCGTGACCCCGCTCGAGCATGTGCGGCAGCGCCGCTCGCGCGCACACCAGGGTACCCCGCAGGTTCACGTCGATCACGTCCCGGAGCAGGTCTTCCGAGATGTCGTCGAGCGGCGCCTCGCGCAGAACCCCCGCGTTGTTGACGAGGACGTCGAGCCGGCCCCACTCCTCGACGATGCGATCGAAGCTGCGCTCGACCGCGAAGGCGTCCGTGACGTCGTTCGTGAACGGGAGCGCCTCTCCCCCCTCCACCGCGATCTCCTGGGCCGTCCGGGTGACGCCTCCGGCATCGCGGTCCACGAGCGCGACCGAGGCGCCCGCGCGCGCCAGGGCCCGGGCCGTCGCCGAGCCGATCCCGCGCCCGGCCCCGGTCACGACCGCGACGCGCCCCTTCAAACCCAGAATCTCGGTGCCGATCATGGCGGGCAAACCTAGTACGAACGCAAGGCCATGGCAAGACGTTCAACGACGCTACGAATCCGTAGCGTCCGAAACGGCTCAGCGCTCGCCCAGGTCCTCCGGCCGCAGGCCGAGCGCCGCCAGCCACTCAGGTGTCGGCGGTATCAGCTTGCGCGCGCGCAGATCGAAGAGGCCCACGGTGAAGACGGCCTCGCAGCACAGGGTGCCGGCCTCGTCGAGGATGTGCTGCACGAAGCTGCCGACCCTTCCCGAGTAGGACTCGACCCAGCTCCGGATGGTGACGCGCTGTCGATTGCGCAGCTCGCGCCGAAAGCGCAGCTGGATCTCGAGGATGGTCGGCCCCACCTGCCGGCGGTGGACCTCGTCGAGGCCGTAGCCGTTGCGCGTCACCAGGTCCCAACGCGCTTGCTCGAGGATCTGGAGGTAGGCGGCGTTGTTCACGTGCCCGAAGGTGTCGAGGTGCTGCTCCTGGATCAGGAGCTCGTAGTCGTGCGATGTGCCGAGCACAGACGCTTCCTTTCCTCCGGCCAGGCTTCACCCGACCGGCTGCGACTCTCATCATAGCGGCCCCCCGAAGCGACAGCGTTCACCCGCGCGAACCCGTCTCGCCCGTCTCGCCCGGTCTCGACCGTCTCGACGTGCGACCTCGGCGTGCGACCTTGCTCGCCGGGGGCGGGACTCGTATCCTGCATCCGCACGGAGGAAACCCATGAAGCGAAGCGCCATGCTCTCTCTTCTGCCTCTCCTGGTCCTGGGAACGGCCTGCCGGACCGCCGCCCCTCGGGCTGCAGCGACCACGGCCGTGCCGGACCCGCTCCGCCCCTACGTCGGCGAGTTGCGCCTGCTGCGCCACGACGCCGAGAAGGCCGGGATCCGGATCGACGCACGAGCGCCTCTCGCGCGACGGTGCGCGGTAGCGGTCCGGGTGCGGGCGGCGGCCTTCGAGAAGGGCGCGGCGCGGTTCTCCCTCGAGACGCTGGGCGTGCCGAGGGTGAACGGCCGGGGCCTGGACTGCAGAAGGCTGCGGCCGGAGGTCGAGCTGACCCTGCCCGGCCTGTCGGCGAGCTCGGCGCCCGCCGACCTCAAGGCGCGCATCGATGGGATCCTCCAGACTCCCGAGGCGTTCCTCGCGTCGGAGGGCGTGGGCTTCGACCTGGCACCCGGCGACGTCCCGGCCGAGGTGGCGTGTCGCGAGGTCTTCGCGACCGGCGGCGAAAGCAGGCTCGCGAGGGGGGTCACGACCTGGCCGGTGCCGCTGCTTTCCGTGGACCCCTGGTACCACGATCCCAGCGGCCGGGTCCGCCAGCAGAGCGAGGTCGAGCTCGACGCGGTGGTCGGTGGCGACGGCCGCATCCACAGGCCGCATCTGCGCACGGCCCTCTCCGACGCCTACGCGCGCTGCGTCCTGCGGCCGCTCCCGCTCTGGCGCTTCCGGCCCGCGCGACGCGCCGAGGCCCCGGTCGCCGCCCGCCTCGCCCTGCGCCCGGTACTGCGGATCGACTGACGGTGCCCTTGGCGTCCGCCCGGCCGAGATCCCCCGCCCGGAGCGGCTGGCCTTCCCGCCGGTCCGTCTCCGTCCCGGGCGATTCACCCGATCTCGCGGCCGACTCGCCCGATTCTCCCGGCCTACTTCCCTCCATCACCCGGGCAACTCCCTATGCTGGAGCAGTTGGCCCGTCCTCCGCGACAGCGATGCCTGGCACGTTCCCTGCAGCTCGCATATGGCGGCGAGGAAGTGGTTCTTGGAACAAGGGATTGGCCGGGCGGGAGGGAGTGAGGCTTCCCGGACGGGCACCGGAAGACGCTGGCTGCTGGGCCTGGCGATGGTGCTCGGCCCGCTGGTCCTGCTCGCGGTCGCGCTCCGCGCGCCGGCGCCGTTTGCCGCCGTCGCCTGGGTCGCGTTCGGGGCCTCGATCCTCGCCTTCGCTGCCCAGTATCTGTCGTGCCGCTTCGAGCGCCGCCGGACGGAAGAGTCCGTGCACGTGAGCGAGGCGCGCCTTCGCCAGGCCGTGCGGGCCTCGGAGGTGGGCGTCTTCGATCACGACCACGAAACGGACGTCGTCTACTGGTCGCCCGAACTGCGCGAGATGTTCGGCTGGTCGGCCGAGGAAGACGTGAGCCTCGGCGAGTTCCTGGAGCGGATCCACCCCGAGGACCGCCGGGCGATCACGGACGCCGTGCGCCGCGCGCACGATCCTGCGGGCGACGGCCTGTACCAGGTCGAGTTCCGGGTCGTGAGGCGCGACGGCGGCGTCCGCTGGATGTCCGCCCGCTCGCAGACCTCGTTTGCCCGCGACCCCGGCGCGCCGCGTCCGAGGCGCACGGTCGGCGCGGTCGTGGAGCTGACCCGACGCAAGCGGATCGAAGCGGAGCTGCGCGAGACCGCGCGCGTGCTGCTCGAGTCGCAGCGGGTCGCCCGGCTCGGGTCGTTCCGGACCGACCTCGTCTCCGGCACCTGGACCAGTTCGCCGATCCTCGACGAGATCTTCGGGACGCTGGACCCGGCGTTCCGGAAGGACGTGCCGGGCTGGCTCTCCGTCGTCCACCCGGACGAGCGCGAGATGATGGCCGCGTACCTCACCGACGAGGTCCTCGGCCAGCGGAAGGCCTTCGACCGCGAGTACCGGATCCACCGGGTGAACGACGGGCAGGACCGCTGGGTCCACGGCCTGGGCGAGCTGGTCCTGGACGCCGAGGGGCGGCCGATCGAGATGATCGGGACCATCCAGGACATCACCGATCGCAGGAAGGCTGAAGCGGAGAAGGCCGGCATCGAGGCGATGCTGCTGCGCTCGCAGAAGATGGAGGCGATCGGCCGCCTGGCGGGCGGCGTCGCCCACGACTTCAACAACCTGCTGAGCGTCATCCGCGGGCACGGCGAGCGTTTGCTGGCGGAGCTGGCGGATCCGGCCACGCAGCGCGGCCGCCTGGAGCAGATCATCTGGGCGGCGGACAAGGCCGGCTCGCTCACTCGCCAGCTCCTCGCCTTCAGCCGGCGCCAGGTCCTCGCCCCGAGGGTCGTCCGTCTCCCCTCCGTGGTCGGCGACGCGCGGCAGATGCTCGAGCGGGTGATCGGCGAGAACGCGGAGCTCGTGGTGTCGGCGCCGGAGACGCCGAGCTGCGTGCGCGCGGACCCCGGCCAGCTGGTGCAGGTGCTCCTGAACCTGGCCGTCAACGCCCGCGACGCCATGCCCCGGGGCGGGCGGCTCGCCATCGAGACCCGGGACGTCGAGGTCGACGAGACACTCGCGCGCGTCCATTCCCCGCTGGCGCCCGGGCGCTACGTGCAACTGACCGTCCGGGACTCCGGCCAGGGCATGGACGCCGAGACCCAGAAGCGCGCCTTCGAGCCCTTCTTCACCACCAAGCCCGAGGGCGAGGGGACCGGCCTCGGCCTCTCGACCGTCTACGGGATCGTGAAGCAGAGCGGCGGCTTCGTCTGGGTCGAGAGCGAGCTCGGCGCGGGCACGAGCTTCACGCTGCTCCTGCCGAGGGTGGACGAGCCGGCCCCCACCGCGACAGCGGGGACGACGGCGGCGGAGGTCCCGCGCGCAGCCGGCCGACGCATCCTGCTGGTCGAGGACGACGACGGCGTCCGGGAGCTGATGAGCGACGTGCTCGAGGCAGCGGGCTACCACGTGGTGTCGAGCGGGCGTCCCGCGCACGCCCTCGAGCTCGTGCACGCCTCGGTCTTCGAGCTGCTGGTAACGGACGTGATCATGCCGGGCATGAGCGGCAGCGAGCTGGCGCGCGCGGCCGTGGCGGAACGACCCGGCCTCCGCGTGCTCTTCGTCTCGGGCTACGCCGGGGAAGCCGTGGCGCGGCGCGAGGGCGCCGGCCTGGACGGGCACTTCCTTCAGAAGCCGTTCAGTGAGCGGGAACTGCTGGCGAGCGTCGCCGCCGCCCTCTCGCTCCCGCCGCACTAGCAGCCCCGCCCAGTAACCCTTGCCTTTGCACCGCAATGGGCGTAGCGTCACAGCAGTCCTTCACGCGCTTTCCTGAGCCGCTGAACTCCCCGACCCCCTCCGCGGACCAGCTCCTCTCTAAGGCAGACAAGTCCGAGGAGGGTTGTGGTGTCCCATTGCCGGTTCCCCGCAGCGGCGTCAGTCGATTCGATCGGGGGCGCCTGATGCGCCGCCTGGACGTCGTGATCCTCGATCTGCTGGAGCGCGGGCCCACGCGTTCGCTCTGGGGCCACGCCATGCAGCCCAACTTCGCGAGCATCATGCCGCAGGCGATCGGCGTCTGGTGCGAGCAGGCGGGGCACCAGGTGCGGCTCGTCTGCTACACCGGCGCCGAGGACCTGACCAAGCTGCTGCCGGATCGGCCGGACGTCCTCTTCGTCGCCTCCTACACGCAGTCCGCGCACCTCGCCTATGCGCTCAGCCACATCTACCGGCAGCGCGGCACGGTGACGGTCCTGGGCGGC
Source organism: uncultured Acidobacteriota bacterium (assembly GCA_963732935.1). Lineage (GTDB taxonomy): Bacteria > Acidobacteriota > Vicinamibacteria > Fen-336 > Fen-336 > DATBSL01. The sequence continues at coordinate 183,238 of CAVTBK010000003.1, forward strand.
TCGCACGCGCGCTGCTATCCGCACGACGCCGCGGCCTACTTCGACTACGTGCTCGGCTTCACCGACCGCGCGATCCTGGACCAGGTGCTGCGCGAGCGCGCGCCGCACCGGCCCGACGGGCTCTGCCTCTCGGCCGCGCGTCAGCCGGCTCAGCTCCCGGGCGCCCGCGAGCGCTGGAAGTTCATCGAGCCGACGATCGCGAAGGCCCCCGCCATCAAGATCATCCCCATGCTGGCCAGCCTGGGCTGCCCCTACACGTGCAGCTTCTGCATCGACGCCGCCGTGCCGTACCAGCCTCTCGATCGCGACGGGATCCGCGAAGACCTGCGCTTCCTGCTGGGCAAGCTGAAGCGGCCCCTGGTCGGCTGGCACGACCCCAACTTCGGCGTGCGCTTCGACGACATCATGGCCACGATCGAGGAGGCGGTGCCTCCCGGCCGCATCGACTTCGTGGCCGAGAGCAGCCTCTCGCTCCTGTCGGAGCCGCACCTGCGGCGCATGCAGCTGAACGGCTTCAAGGGCCTGCTCCCCGGCATCGAGTCCTGGTACTCGCTGGGCGGGAAGTCCAAGACCGGCTCCCACACCGGCATGGAGAAGGTCCGCCAGGTCTCGCAGCACGTGAACACGATCCTGCGCTACGTCCCCTACGTGCAGGCCAACTTCGTGCTCGGTCTCGACGAGGAGGCGGGTGCTGAGCCCTTCGAGCTGACCAAGCGGTTCCTGGACATGACGCCGGGGGCCTTCCCCGCCTACTCGCTCCTCTCCGCCTTCGGACAGGCGGCGCCGCTCAACCTCGAGCTGCAGCGCGCGGGGCGGGTGCTGGGGACGCCCTTCCACTTCCTCGACAACAACAAGGCCACCAATGTGCGGCCGAAGAACTACACCTGGCCCGAGCTCTACGACAACATCGTCGACCTGCGCCGACACTCCTTCTCCTGGCGCGCCATCGGCCGGCGCGCGCTCGCCAACCAGGTGCAGACCGCGCGCTGGCTGAACGTCGTCAGGGCCGTCTCCTCGGAGGGCTTCGGCCGCATCCGCTACGACGCGGGGGTGCGCCGGTTGCTCGACGACGACCCGGCGCTGCGGAGCTTCTTCGAGGGCGAGACCGACGCGCTCCCCGCCTTCTACACGGACCGGGTGCGCAAGGACCTGGGCCCGTGGTGGGACGCCCTGCCCGAGGGCGCCCTCCGCCACGACCCGAACGCCTACCTCAAGGCCCACGAAGCGGCCTCAGCCGAGCGGGGCCCGGAGCTCGTCGTGCAGGCCCGAGCGGGGGCCATCGCTTCCCCCTCCAACGCGTCGTGATCCAATGACTCTGCACCCGATCGAGCGCTACATCCCGCTCCTGATCGCGGGTGACGAGCAGGGTCTGCGGGAGCTCTTCACGGGCCCTCCGCGCGTCAACGACCCCTTCCTGGGCTGGGTGGACGAGACACGCTTCGCCGAGTTCGTCGCCAACAGCCACCGCGACCTGAGCGAGCGCTACGCGACGGTCGAGCACCTCGCCACTACGGAGACCCGTTCCGGCGCTACCGAGGAATGCGTCCTCAACCTGATCCGCGTGGGCGGCGCCGTGGCGCTGCCGGTGGCGATCGCCTGCGACACCTCGCCGAACGCGCTGCTCGATACCGTGCGCGTCTACCACACCGTCGAGCCGCTGCTCGGCTTCCACCTGGTGCGCAGCCCGGTCCTGCCCACCGTCGCGGCACTCGTGCTGCCCGACGTCGTCGGCCGCTACCACGACTGCCTGGCCAGGGGCGACCTGCCCGGCATCCTCGAGCAGTTCGCGCCCGGCGGCGAGCTGCGCGAAGCGCGCGGCGCGCCGGCCCTCCACCGGGGCCTGGCAGCCCTGCGCCGCTTCTTCACCGTGCTCTTCGCCAACGGCGGCGGGCTCGGCCTCGAGCACTGCACCGTCAACGACGCGGGCGCCTCCTGCGCCCTCGAGTACGTGATCACGACCTGGGGCCGCTCGCTCGTACCCCAACAGGGCGCCGCGGCCGTCTTCGAGCGGGCCGACACGGGCCTGCTGTCGGCCGTCCGCCTCTACGACGACGTCGATCACCCCTTCGCCCGCAACTAGCGCGCCCGTCACCGCGGGTCGCACCAGCGTCCCCTTCCGCCACCGCTCGCGGTTCCCCGCCCGGCGTCGCGCCGGCTCAGAAGCGGACGCTGCAGCTCGCGATGAAACCTCCTCGCCCCATCGGACCGACGGCGATCACGGGCACACGGTCGGCGTTCACCCCACCTCTGCCCCGGAACAGCCTCACCACAATCACGGTCAGCGCCGCCGTCTGCACGATCCCGCTGAGGGCGAAGAGGGCCTTGTCAAGGTCCCTGCCCGAGTAGGACGGGCTCACCTTGTCGTCGTAGTGAGCGATCGCCAGGAACGGCCCGACGGCCGGTATCAAGGCCTCGTTGAAGTTGACGGAGTTGTCGATCGCGTGGTCGGCGACGATCGTCAAGGCGTAGGTGCCGGCCAGGGTGATCCCCGCCGCCAGGAGCAGCTTGTCCCTGCCGCGCTCCGGCGAGGGGTTGGTCACTGCGGTGTTGGTCTCCTCGGTGCTCGTCTCCTGCTGCGCGAAGCCGACCTGACCGAAAAGCAGCAACGGCACGACGGCAAGAACGAGTCGCTGGGCGCTCGGCATTGGTCTCTCCCTGCGCGTCCAGGCGCTGCCCGTCCGCGTGGAAGCAGCCCTTTCCAGCCGTCGACGCGCGCGCGAACGATACCATGAGCCCCTCGCCGCCTCGGCGCGCGTCGATCGCGAGGAGGGTGATGTCGTCCCGCTACGACACGGAGGCCGGCGGCCAGGCCGAAGACGCGAAGGTCGTGCCGCCGCAGATGCCGGCGATCTGATCCCTGAGCAGGATCGACACTCCGCTACCGCGGTCGCGAGTTCCGCGTGGTGGGCAGCTTCGCCTCCGGCGGCGCCGCCTTCGAGAGCGAGGTCTGGGGGACGTCGACACCCTCGCCTCCCTCTTCCAGCTCGGCCCGGGCTCCAACTCGCTCCTCGTCCAGCTGCACGACCCGGGACAAGTCACGGCCCTCGACCGCTGGCTCCGCGCGCAACCCCGGATGGAGCTGCGCGCGGTCTCGGAGCGGCGCTACTACGAGGACCAGGCAGGACGGGTGGTCACCGCCCTCGAAGTCCTGGCGGCTCTCGTGGCCGCGATCATGGGCATCGGTGCGGTGTTCGGCGTCATGAACACCATGTACGCCGTGGTGGCGGCCCGCACCCGGGAGATCGGCGCCCTGCGCGCCCTCGGCTTCTCGCGCGGCGCGGTCGTCCTGTCGTTCGTCCTGGAGTCGGCGCTCCTGGCGTTCGTCGGCGGCGCGCTCGGCTGCCTGCTGGCCGCGAGCCTCCAGGGCCACGCGACCGGCGCCTCGAACCTGCAGAGCCCGCCTGCGCGCCAGTGCCTGTCCCAGCAGGTGGGCGGCGAACGCCTTACCCCTGCTGACCTGCTCTGCGCGGCCCGGAATGAGAGGATCGGGGAGCACGAAGTGCTCGAGGAGTGACGAGATGCCACGCTACGCGGCCTTCCTCCGGGGCGTGAGCCCCATGAACGCGAAGATGCCGGAGCTCAAGGCGTGCTTCGAGGCGGCCGGCTTCACCGACGTGAAGACCCTGCTCTCGAGCGGCAACGTCGTCTTCAGCGCACGCACGACGCCCCCCGCGTCCCTCGAGCGGAAGGCGGAAGCGGCGATCGAGGCCGGCCTCGGCCGCAGCTTCCTGACCATCGTGCGTCCGATCGAGGCCCTCCGCGAGATCCTCGCCTCCGATCCTTACCGAGGCTTCCGCCCGGCGCCCGGCGCGAAGCGGGTCGTCACCTTCCTGCGCAAAGACCCCTCGCCGAAGGTCTCCCTGCCGATCGAGCTCGACGGGGCGCGCATCCTCCGCGTCGTGGGCGGCGAGGCCTTCAGCGCCTACCTGCCGAGCCCGCGCGGCCCCGTCTTCATGACCCTGATCGAAAGGACCTTCGGCGAGGACGTCACGACCCGGACTTGGGACACGGTCGCGAAGGTGGCTCGCTAGGCTACTTGCTGACCGGCAGTCGCAGCTCGAGCTCCGGCGGCATCAAGGTCCGAAAGACCTGGATCGCCGGCCCGGACGGCATGTGGTGGTGCGCGATCGCCCACTGCGTCAGCGCCGACCAGGAGGCGCCCAGCTGCTCGTAGGAGCCCCGGTGGACGTAGACGACCGTGAGCCCGGCCGGGATCTCCTTGATCTCGAAAGGCGGCTCGGCGGTCGTGCCGGCGGGGACGGGCGAGCCCACCTCCCAGACCAGGTTCGCCTCTCCCACCGCGGGATCGCTGAAGTAGCGGGCGAAGAGGGGTTCCGCGCGGGAGAGATGATGGCCGGAGAGAAAAGCGTCGACCCGCTCGAAGGCCATCTGGTGCTGTCCATAGGAGCCCTTCATGGGCAGGACCACGGCGTGGACCGCGGGGAGCTTCGCGACCTTGAAGTCGGCGGGGTTCGGAGCTTGCGCCGTGGGCGCCGGCGGGGCGGGCGCGGCCTGTTGCTGGGCGCCCTCTACTCCCGAGACGGCCGTCAGGACGACGAGCGCGGCTCCAATTGCGTGGACGTGGGACATGATTCCTCCTGTGGTCGCGGCGCGCTCGCCGCGCCACTGGATCGGCATACGATCCCCGTCCGCGACCGTTCCGTCGTCACGCCCCGTTCACCGGCGGCTGCCGGGGGGTCACCGAAAAAGGCGCCACGCGCGTCCGCCTGCTTGCCGCCTGCGCCCTTAGCGACGCCGGTTGCGGTACTCGGGGCTCTTGCGCAGCTCGCGCTCCACGTCCCCCTGCGTCCACTTGTCGTGAAGGACCTTGTCGACGTAGGCCCGACTCCCCGGGTCCGGCTCGCGGTGGAGCACCGCGCGATAGGCGCTGCGGACGATCGCGCGCGCCTTCTCGCGGGTCATGGTGTGCATCTGGCGGTACTCGCGGCTGTCCCGCAGCGCGTCCCGAACCTGGGCCTCGGTCCAGCCGTCGTCGACGATGTGGCTGCGGTACAGGCGCAGCCCCGCCGAGTCCGGCTTGCGGTCGAGGATGTCCTGGTACGCGCGACGGACGACCCGGTCCGGGTCCTCTCCGCGGTAGCGCGAGGAGCGGCGCGCATCCCCGCGATCCCGATCGCCGCGGGCTGAGCCGCGCCCGACCCGGAGAGAGGAGATCCGATCGTTCCAGTCCGCGGACCTCAGATTGCGGACGTCGTCGTAGAGCCGCCGCGAGGAGCCCTGGAAGCGGCGCTGGCTGAAGATCGCGACCTCCGCCCGCCCGTAGACGCGGATCGAGGAGATCCGGTCGTTCATGCTCGAGGGCAGAGAGCTGACGCTCTCGCCCACGTCGGCGCAGAAGTGCGGGCCCTCGTAGTCCGCGTCCGCGTAGAAGCAGGCCCCGTCGCGCGGGCGCCGCTCCTCCTCCCGGCGCTCGGCGCTCAGGAAGGAAGCCCCGGCGATCACGGCGGCGCTCGCGAAGAGCAAGACCTTCGTTCCTCTCATCACCTTGCTCGCTCCTGATTGCGGTCAGTGTGTGATTGCTGTCAGTCGGGTTGCGGTTCCGGCGAAACCATCCTAGGCTTTGAATTCAGCTCGGGTCAAGGTTGGTGGCCAATGTCGCGACTGCGGGTCCAGAGCTTCGCGGTGTCGATCGACGGCTACGGTGCCGGTCCGAACCAGGACACGCAGAACCCGCTCGGCGTCCACGGTCCCGAGCTGATGGAGTGGTTCTTCGCCACCCGCGTGTGGCGGGCCATGCACGGTCAGGACGACGGGGAGACGGGCGTCGACAACGAGGTCGCGGAACAGGCCTTCGCCGGCCTCGGCGCCTGGATCCTGGGCCGCAACATGTTCGGCCCAATCCGTGGGCCCTGGCCGGACGACCGCTGGCAGGGGTGGTGGGGCGACGAACCCCCGTATCACACGCCCGTCTTCGTGCTGACGCATCACGCGAGGGCGCCGCTCAGGATGAAGGGTGGAACGGAGTTCCGCTTCCGTCACCGAGGGCATCCACGCCGCCCTGGACCAGGCGAAGGCCGCCGCGGGCGGTCGCGACGTCCGCCTCGGCGGCGGCGTCTCCACGATCCGGCAGTACCTGCGTGCCGGCCTCGTGGACGAGCTGCATCTCGCCATCCGGCCCGTCTTGCTCGGCTCCGGCGAGCACCTCTGGCAGGACCTCGACCTGTGCGCGCTGGGCTACGAGTGCGCGAAGTCGGTGGCCGGCGAGCGGGCGACCCACGTGTTCCTCAGCAAGCGCCGGCCTGGCGGTTGAACTGGGGCTCCTGCCGCAAGGAGCCGCAGGCTGCAGCTCATGGCCGTGCGCGCGTGCTATAAGGCAGCCCTGGCGCGGGTGGCGTGGGGGGATGATGATTCCGCTGAGCATACTCATTCTGATCGGCAGCAGCCTGAGCCCGGCTGCGAAGGCGGCCGGGCCGAGTGTCAAGCCGCTGGGCGCCTACCCGCTCGCACCTCCCGGCTTGACGGGGAGCGGAGACGAGGCGCCCAAGGTGCTCCTGTGGTGCGACGGCGCGAAGCTCGTGGGTGTCTTCGTACCGGAGCCGGCCCGCGAGAAAGCGGGCGCGCCGGCCGCCAGGCGCCCCGCGCCGACGGCCTTCCTGCTGCATGACGGCCGCTGCGAAGCGGACGGCAGCCGGATCTCCTTCGGGTTCCTGCTGCCCATGAAGTCGTGGGTGTTCGAGTCCGCTGCGCGAGCTCCTCTCGAGGAGCACACCGCATGGCTGCTGGATCGCTTCGAGGGCTCCTTGGAAGCCGGCCACCTGCGCGGCACTCTGGTGCAGGTCGACGTCGGCCACCCGGGGCTGGCCTTCCGGGAGACGAAGGTCGACGCGGAGGCGCTGGCGGACGAGCAGACTGCCTTCACGGACCCCGGCGAGTGGCTGGGGCGCCTGGGGCGCCTCTTCAGCCTGGCGACGGGCGCGCCCTGACCCCACGGCCCGCGATCGGCGCTAGTCTGGCCACGTAGGCGGAGGCTGCGATGAGATCGATTCTCGGCGGGGGTGTGCTTCTGGGCGTCTCGGTCCTGGCGGGGTTCGCGGCCTGGGCCACGGCGGCGCCACCGACGCGCCTGAAGCTCGCCCAGGACCTGGCGCGTGCACACGCGGCGTGGCCGGAAGGGCGCGATTGGCTCGCCCGCAACCGGTCGAAGGCGGAACAGGCGATCGTCCCGGTCCTGAACCGGTGCGTGCCGGACTCCCCCGATGGCGAGCTCACGGCCTTCTCCGTTTACCTCCGTCTCTCGCGGAAGGGCGGGGTCGTGGAGGTGGTGACCGACGTCGGGCCCGAGCTCGGCCGCTGCATGACCAAGGAGGCGGCGGAGGTCCAGCTACCCGAAGCACCGCGTGACGACTTCTGGATCCGGCTGAACCTCGCCGCCACGCTCGACTAGAGCGGCCGGGAGCGCGCGGAGCGCACCGGCGAGGTGCGCCTGCGGCTAAACTGGCATGTTCGGTCGCCAGCCGCGGCGGACCGCCCAGGAGACCATGGACCAGATCCGGAACTTCTGCATCATCGCTCACATCGACCACGGCAAATCCACCCTCGCCGACCGCCTGATCCAGCGCTGCGGGGCGGTCGAGGCGAGGGAGTTCCGCGACCAGATCCTCGACTCCATGGACCTCGAGCGCGAGCGCGGCATCACGATCAAGGCCAACACCGTCACCCTCCCCCACACCGCGAAGGACGGGCAGACCTACGAGCTGAACCTGATCGACACGCCCGGGCACGTCGACTTCTCCCACGAGGTGCGACGCTCGCTGATGAGCTGCGAGGGGGCCCTCCTGGTGATCGACGCCTCCCAGGGTGTCGAGGCGCAGACGGTGGCGAACCTCTACCTGGCGGTCGAGTTCGGACTCACCGTGGTGCCGGTGATCAACAAGATCGACCTGCCCTCCGCCGACGTCGATCGGGTGATGGACGAGATCGACCGTGACCTCGGGCTCGACCCCTTCTCGTCGATCCAGGTCTCGGCCAAGCTGGGCACCGGCATCGACGACCTGCTGGAGGCGATCGTCCAGCAGCTGCCGCCGCCCAAGGGCGACCCCCTGGCGCCGGTGCGCGCGCTCCTCTTCGACGCGCAGTACGACCCCTACCGGGGTGCCGTGCTGCTGGTGCGCCTCTTCGATGGCACGCTGCGCGCGGGCACCCGCGTGCGGCTCATGCACTCGGGCGCCGAGCACAAGGTCGAGGAGGTCGGCTGCCAGCGCCTCAAGCACGTCCCGGTCCCCGAGCTCTCGGCCGGCGAGGTCGGATACGTGCTGGCCGGGATCAAGGGGCTCTCGGGCCTGGCCATCGGCGACACCCTCACCGAGGCCGAGCGCCCCGCCACGGAGCCTGTGCCCGGCTACCGCGAGGCGAAGCCGGTCGTCTTCTCCTCCATCTACCCGATGGCCACCGACGACTACGAGGACCTGACCAAGGCGCTCGAGAAGCTGAAGCTCAACGACGCGGCCCTCATCTACGAGAAGGACAGCTCGGCGGCCCTCGGCTTCGGCTTCCGCTGTGGCTTCCTGGGGCTCCTCCACCTCGACGTGGTCCAGGAGCGGCTCGAGCGCGAGTACGGCCTGTCCCTCATCCTCTCGGCGCCCTCGGTCCGCTACAGGATCGTGCTGAACGACGACTCCGAGGTCTGGATCGACAACCCGACCTTCTATCCCGACCCGGCCTCGGTCAAGGAATCCTTCGAGCCGTACATCAAGGCGACCATCATGACCCCGGAGCGCTACCTGGGGATCGTGATGGAGCTGTGCCGCGAGCGGCGCGGGGCGGAGACAACCTTCAACTACCTGGCCGCGGGCCGCATGGAAGTCGTGAGCCAGCTGCCCCTGGCCGAGGTGCTCTTCGACTTCTACGACCGGCTGAAGTCGATCACCCAGGGCTACGGCTCCTTCGACTACGAGCTGCTGGACTACCGGCCGGGCGACATGGTCAAGGTCGACATCCTGGTCAACGGCGAGAAGGTCGACGCCCTCTCGCAGCTCGTCCACCGCGAGTTCGCGCGCCCGCGGGCGCTCCGCTACTGCGAGCGGCTCGCCAAGACCATCCCCCGCCAGCAGTTCAAGATCGCAATCCAGGGGGCGATCGGCGGCCAGATCATCGCCCGCACCACCATCAACCCCTTCCGCAAGGACGTCACCGCGAAGTGCTACGGGGGCGACATCACCCGCAAGCGGAAGCTCCTGGAGAAGCAGAAGGAAGGGAAGCGGAAGATGAAGATGGTGGGTGCGGTGGAGATCCCGCAGGCGGCCTTCGTCTCGGTGCTGCGGACCGAGGACGAGGACGCGGACTGAACCGTCCCGACGCCTAGCCGCTCGAAGGCCGCGGCCTGTGACGCGGCGACTCGTCGAGCGGCTCGAGGATCAGCGTACACGCCGGGCGGCACCCTGCTGGCATCGACCTGATAGAGCGCCTCGCGTGCCACGGTCGGAGCGATACCAGATCGTCGGCACGCGCAGAGCGCCCACGAAGCCGATGGCGGCACGCCCCGGCGCGCGCCGGCAACCTGTCGTTCCGCCGCGATCTCGGCGACAATTCGAGCATGGCCCATCCCGAGATCGAGATCACGCCCGGCATGCAGAGCTACATCGATCAGAACCGCGCCTACCTCGACAAGCGGGCGCGCTACATCCGCGACGTCGTCAAGCACCAGCGGTTCGACACCATCGCCGTGCACGGCCTCTACACGGTGACCGATGCGATCGAGGACTATCAGGGCTCGATCATCGAGCCCGTGTTCCTGAGCACGTCCCAGGCCTATCGCGACTCGGACGAGATGGCCGCCGCGCTCGGCTACCTGATCCCCACCTGGTGCTACTCGCGAATTGCCAACCCTTCGACCTACTACTACGAGTGGACCCTCGCCCTGCTGGAAGGATACGGCTTCGAGGGCGAGACCTCCGCCTGCTCGACCTCCTCGGGTATGGCGGCGATCATGACGGCGATTCAGCCGTTCCTGGTACATCGGACCCACCGCACGATCGAGCCGAGGAACTTCGTCGCGACCGCACAATGCTACGGTGGCACCTACCAGCTCTTCAACGTCCGACTCGCCGCCGAGCGCGACATCGAGTGCCGCTGGGTCGAGGATGCCGCGAACATCGACGACTGGGCGTCGCGGATCGACGGCAACACCCGGTTCCTCTTCGGAGAGCTGCCATCGAATCCCGGGCTGGGCTTCTTCGACATTCGCAAGGTGGCTGACCTCGCCCACGAACACGGCATTCCGCTCATCGTCGATTCGACCGTCGCCACACCCGCGCTGCTGCGCCCGATCTGCCACGGCGCGGACGTCGTCGTGCACTCGGCCACCAAGACCCTGACCTCGAGCGGATTCGGGGTCTGCGGCGCCATCGTCGCCAGGAAGGGCATCGTGACGCAGATCCCGCCCGACGAGCTCAAGGAGGACTTCGCGCTCTACGTGAAGTACCTGCCCAATCGCGACAACGGCCCCAACCTGCATCCCATGCAAGCGATCCTGTCCTTGAACGACATGCGCACGCTTCGCTCGAAGATCGACATGATGAGCCGCAGCACGATGAAGGTGGCCGAGTTCCTCGCCCACCATCCCGCCGTCGAGAGCGTGCAGTACCTGGGCCTGCCCGATCACCCCATGCACGAGCTGGCCAAACGCTACCTCTTCCTGGTGGACGCGGAGCACGACGACCAGTACGGAAGACCCGTCAATCGCTACGGGCACCTGATGTCGCTCTGCGTCAAGGGCGGTCACCAGGCGGCGCGCCAGGCCTTCGACGGCCTGGAGCGAATCTGGCGCGCGACCGACCTCGGACGAATCAAGAGCGTCGCCACCATCCCCGCCATATCGACCCATCAGCAACAGGGGATCGAAGGTCGAAAGCGAGCGGGGATCCCCGACAATCTCATCCGGCTCTGCGTGGGCGGCGAGCACCCCGACGACGTCATTGCCGACCTCGACCAGGCGCTCTCGCGCGTCGGCGCTGGCCGACGCTAGAGCGGGCCAGGAGGGCGGGCCCCGCGATGGGACGAGCCGGGCTCTACCTCCACATCCCCTTCTGCTCGGCAGTCTGCCCGTACTGCGACTTCTCGGTCCTGAAGGCGGGTGAGGCCGCCAAGAGGCGCTTCGTCGAGCATCTCCTGGCCGAGGTGCCTCTCGCCGCACGGGCCTGGCAAGACCCGAGGCCGTTCGACACCGTGTACTTCGGCGGAGGGACGCCTTCCCAGCTCCCGCCCGAGGACCTCGGCCGCGTCCTCGACGCCTGCCGCGCGCAGCTGGCGCTCGCGACGCCCGCGCCCTGGGTGTTCCTGGAAGCGAACCCCGAGGACGTGACGCCCGCCGCCTGTGTCGCCTGGCGTGGTCTCGGCGTGCGGACGCTCTCCCTCGGCGTGCAGTCCTTCTCCGACCAGGCCCTCCGCTTCCTGGGTCGCCGCCACGGCGTGGCGCAGGCGCGTGCCGCGGTCCAGACCGCGCAGGGTGCGGGCTTCGACACCGTCTCCATCGACCTCATCTTCGGCCTGCCCGGCCAGAGCCAGCAGGCCTGGCTCTCCGAGCTACGGGCGGCTGTCTCCCTAACACCGGGGCATCTTTCCTGCTATCAGCTCACCGTCCATCCGCGCACGCGATTCGGCGTGAGCGCCAGACGGGGCCAGCTCTCCGAGCTTCCCGAGGACGAGCAGGCGGCCCTCTTCGCGCTCACCCACCGCTTCCTCGCGGACGCGGGCTACTCCGCCTACGAGGTCTCCAACTTCGCGCGCGGGCGTGAGCACGAGTCGCGCCACAACCGCAAGTACTGGGACCACACGCCCTACCTGGGCCTCGGCCCCTCGGCCCATTCCCTCGCCGTCCCCGTCGCGTTCCGGTGCTCGGGCCGCGCCGACGAGGCGCGCGCGGCGCCGACCGCTCGCCGCTTCTGGAACGAGCTGCGGACGCCGCGCTGGGAGTCTCGGATCGCCGCGGGCGAGCGGCCGGTCGAGGGCGAGGAGCTTCTCGGCCCGAAGGCGCTGGCGACCGAGGCGGTCCTGCTGGGCCTGCGCACGACGGCCGGGATCGACCTCCGAGGCTTCGCAGCGCGCTACGGGCTCGACCTGCTCGCGGCCAACGAGGCCCTCGTCGACCGCCTCACCTCTGAGGGCCATCTCGTCCTGCGCGACGGACCGGGCGGCGCGCGACGCCTGGCGCCGACCGTCTCCGGGCTCGCCGTCGCCGACGGCCTGGCCGCGCTCTTCGACCTGCCGCTCCCGAGCTGACCCGGCGCGGCGAGCCGGCGCGCCGAGGCTGTCGCCGGCAGGCGCGAACTAGCGCCTCAGCGGCAGCAGGTCCTTCAGGCGATCCTCTCGGAGGTAGATCCCGAGCCAGATCACCAAGCCGAGCGCGATCTGCACGTAGAACGGGTCGCCGACGCGCCAGTGGGTGCAGATCGCCCCGCCCAGATAGCCAGTCAGCAGCACCGCCCCCAGGACCGACGTCGGCGGGATCAGGTAGATCACGACGCACGAAAGCTCGAGGATGGCGAGCGGCAGGCGCATCGACATCGGCAACCCGAGATGCTCGAACCCCTTCGCGAGCGCCGGCGGTCCCATGAGCTTGAGGGACGCGCTGAACAAGAACACCAGCGACGCCAGGACCGAGATCACCCCGCCGGCCCAGACCTTCTTTCCCATCGCCATCACTCCCCCCTTCCAGGAAGCGGCTTTCGTCGCCCGATGACTTCGTCTCGATCTCGACCATCTTCGCCCTTGACTCGACTTCTACGCTTGTAGCAGATACTTCTACGGACGTAGAAGTAGGAGCCCGAATGAAGCTAACCGAGACCGAGTGGCTGATCATGAACGCCTTGTGGTCGGGCCACCCTGCGACCGCTCGGGAGATCGCGGAGCGGATCCCGGACGGAGAGCGGTGGGCCCACACCACCGTCAAGACAATGCTGGCACGGCTGGCCGCCAAGGACGTGGTGAGCGAGCGCAAGCGGGACAACACCAGCGTCTACGAGCCACGCCTGTCCCGGCGAGCGGCGCAGCGAAGCGCCTTGCGTACGGTCTTCGACAGGGTCCTGGACGGTGCGCTCGAGCCGCTGGCGCATTTCCTGGTCGAGGACCGCAGGCTGAGCGCTTCCGAGCGACGCCGGCTGGTGGAGATGCTCGACGCGATGGAGACGGAGGAGGGCAAGCACGATGATCGCATCGCAAATCTCGCCGCCGACCGCTGGTGGGACTGGATGGCGGCGATGCTCTGGCAGTCGAGCCTCCTGATCGTGATCGTCGCCGCGATCGACCGGCCCGACACGGCTCGATCCCCGACTGGTTCCACGAGCGGCTGGTCCGCATCGCCTCGAGCCTCGGGATCGAGCAGCTCCCCGCGGTGGTGTTCTCTCCGGACTCGGTGTCCCCGGCCGTCTATGGGATCTTCCGGCCGGTCCTGCTCCTGCCCGCCGACTACTTCGACCATCTCTCGGAGCTCGAGGGCGAGCACGTTCTCCACGAGCTCGCCCATCTGAAGCGACGGGACCTGTGGCTGCACGCCCTCGCGCTGGCGATGCAGGTCCTGTACTGGTTCAACCCGCTGCTGATCCTGGCGCAACGGCAGTCCCGGCACGTCCGGGAGATCTGCTGTGATGATGCAGTGCCTCCTCTCCGGCAACCTTCCCCTGCCGCCCGGGATGGAGACCTGGCGGACCCGGTCGGGCCGCCAGACGACCCGCCTGGAGATCGCCGTCATCCCTTTGGGCCACTCGGCCGGCCCGGTGACCGACGGGTCGGATCGGCCGGCGACGACCGACACCGTCGTCCCGAAGCTCGGCGATTAGCACCTGGCGACCACCGACTGGCCCGGTGCGGCGACTACGTGTCGTTCCGGCTCGAGCGCCGAGCCGACGCCACGGCCGGGCGTGGCCTCTCCGGCTCGCCGTCCGGCGCGACGACTCTCCCGGGGAGACGCACGAGCGCCCGCGCCCCGGGCGGCGGCTCGCGATTGGCCAGGCTCAAGCTGCCGCCGTGCGCCTCGGCGATCTGGCGCGACAGCGCGAGCCCGATCCCCGAGCCCTGCGGCTTGGTGGTGAAGAAGGGCACGAAGAGGTTCGCGGGGTTCGCGATGCCGGGACCGCGATCCTCGACCCACAGCGCCACCGCGGGCAGCAGGCCGCCGGTGAGCTGCCAGCCGATCGCGATCGGCGTCCGCTCGGCGAGCGACGCGTCCGCCGCGTTCCGGAGCAGGTTGATCAGAAGCTGCTCGATCTGGTCACGGTCGACGATGACCGAGAGCGCCGGCCCCCCTTCCACGCTCACCGGCACGCGCGTCTCGAGCCGGGCGACACGCTGCACCAGGTCCCCGAGGGCGACGCGCTGCGCTCGCGGGGCCGGCAGCCGGGCGAGCGCCGCATAGCCCTCCATGAAGCGGGTGAGCGACTCCGCACGCGCCGCGATCACCGAGAGCCCCTGGCGCGCGTCCTCCTGCCAGTCGTCCGGCCGCGGCTCCCGCGCGAGCAGGCTCTCCAGGCTCCCCGCCAGCGAGCGGATCGGGGCGAGCGAGTTGTTGAGCTCGTGCCCCAGTACCCGGATCAGGCGCTGCCAGGCCTGGCGCTCCTCGCCCCGCAGCGCGCGGCTGACGTCGGAGAGGACGACCAGGTCCAGCGGCAAACCGCCCTGGCGCGCGTCGCCCCGCCGCACCTCCCAGCGTCCGCCCGCGCCCGGCAGTTCGAGGTCGACGATGCGCGGCGACGCCCCCTCGAGCGCGAAGCCGAGACCGAGAGCGCCGGCGGGCCGGGCGAGCAGTCGCTCGGCGGGCTGTCCGAGCAGGGACTCGCCCGCGCGGTTCACGAGCCGGAGCTTGCCCTCGAGGTCGAACGCAAACACGGCTACGTCGATGGCGTCCGTCACCTTGCGCAGGAGTGCCCCGGCCTCGACCGCCCACAGCCGTTCGCGCTGGAGGGTTTCCGCCAGCCGGTTCAGCTCCAGGTGCGCGTCTGCCAAGGCCCCGCCGCCCCTGACGCGCGCGCGGAAGCCGGTGTCGCCCGCGCGCAGCGCCCCCAGCACGTTGGTGAGCGTCTGGAGCGGGCGCACCACCGCGCGCCGCGCGGCCAGGCCGAGACCGAGCCAGACGGCGGCGAGCAGGAGCGCTCCAGGCGCCCGTGCCGTCAGAGGCCACTGCGCGCGCGCCAGCAGCCAGACGGAGACGCCGAGCGGGAGGAAACCGGCCAGCAGGGCCAACGCCGCGATCCGGTCCTCGTGCCGCAGGCGCATCAGAGGCCGAGCTTCGCGAGCCGCCGATAGAGGGCGCTGCGCGAGAGGCCCAGCGCCTCGGCCGCCCGGTTGACGTTGCCGCCCTCACGGGCGAGCGTCTTCTGGATCAGCCAGCGTTCGACCTCGTCGAGGCTCAGCTCCTCGAGGCGCGGCGTGCCGTCGCCCGCTCGGCGCAGGCCCAGGTCGGCCGCGCGCACGCGCTCCCCCGCCGCCATCAGCACGGCGCGCTCCACCGCGTGGTCCAGCTCGCGCACGTTGCCGGGCCAGGCGTGGCCGCGCAGGGCGAGGAGCGCGTCCTCGTCGAAGCCGGCAAGGGCCTTCCGATAGCGCAGCCGGTGCTGCTCCAGGAAGTGCTCGGCCAGCAGGACCACGTCCTCGGGACGCTCGCGCAGCGGCGGCAGATGGATCTCGATCGTGTTCAGGCGGAAGAGGAGGTCCTGGCGGAAGCGTCCCGCGGCGACCTCGGCGTCCAAGTCCGCGTTCGTGGCGGAGACGAGGCGCACGTCCACCTTCCGGGTGCGCGACGAGCCCACCGGCTCGAACTCGCCGCTCTCCAGGACGCGGAGCAGCTTCGCCTGGAGGCCTAGCGAGAGGTTCGCGATCTCGTCCAGGAAGAGCGTGCCGCCGTCGGCCATCTCGAAGCGCCCGATCCGGTCACTGCGCGCGTCGGTGAAGGCCCCCTTCACGTGGCCGAACAGCTCGCTCTCGAAGACCCCTTCCGACAGGCCGCCCACGTTCACGACCACGAGCGCGCGGGCGGCGCGAGACGAGACGGCGTGCAGCCGCTCGGCCACGGTCCCCTTGCCGCTGCCGTTCTCGCCCGTCAGCAGCACGTTCGCGTCGGAAGGGCCGATCCGTGCGATCGTCTCGAGCACGGGTCGCATCGCGAGCGACTCGGCGATCAGGGCGCCGCGGCCACCCTCGCGCTGCGCGCGGTTCGCCGCCTCGAGCCGCTCACCCCGGCGCAGGGCGCGCCCCAGCTCGACCTGCGTGCGCACGGTCGCCAGCAGACGCGCGTTGTCCCATGGCTTCTGCACGAAGTCGCGCGCCCCCCGGCGCATGGCTTCGACGGCGAGGTCGATCGTGCCCCAGGCCGTCATCACCACGACCGGCAACCTCGCGTCCAGCTCGCGCAGACGGGAGAGCAGATCCAGGCCCTCGGTTCCCGATGTCGTGTCACGCGTGTAGTTGAGGTCGATGAGCAGGACGTCGAACTCCCGCTTCCGGGCGGCCTCGAGCGCCCGGTCCGGCGTGTCCGCGGTCTCGCTGGCGAAGCCCTCGCCCTTGAGCAGCAGGCGCAGGGCCTCGCGCACGTCCGCCTGGTCGTCGGCGATCAGCACCCGTGGCTGCGAGCCGGAGGACCCTGTCATGGCAGCGCGATCCCCATCATGGCGGCCGAAGGTTAACACCGGCTCCTATTCGCAGCGGAGGGCCACCAGCGGGTCGACGCGGGCCGCCCGCCGGGCGGGCAGCCAGCAGGCCAGGACGGTCACTAGCGTCAGGAAGACCGGCACGCCGGCGAGGGCGAGCGGATCGAACGGGCTGACGCCGAACAGGAAGCCGGCCAGGAGGCGCGTGACGACGACCGACAGCGCGAGCCCGACGCCGACCCCGAGCGCGGCCAACTTCAGGCCCTGCCGCACCACCAGGCGCACGAGGTCCGGCTCGCTCGCCCCCAGCGCCAGCCGCACGCCGAACTCCTGCGTGCGCTGGCTGACCGCGTAGGCCATCACCGCGTAGACGCCCATCGCCGCCAGCAGCACGCCGAGCCCGCCCAGCAGCGCCAGCAGCACCGAGGCGACGCGCTGGGCGAAGAAGATGGCGTCGCTGTGGCCGCGCAGGGTCTTCGTCTGCAGCACGTCCACGCGCGGATCCAGCTCGTGGATGGTCCCCTCGAGCGCCCGCGCGAAACTCATCGGGTCGCCCGAGGTGCGGATGGCGACGCTCAGGTCCCGATCGGGCACGCCCTGCCGGTAGGGCAGGTAGAAGAACGGCCAGGCGCCCTCGTCGAGGCGGTTGTACTTGCCGGCCTTCGCCACGCCCACGATCGTGCGCCAGACGCCGCCGCTCTGGAAGCGGCGGCCGACCGCGTCCTGGCCCGGCCAGAAGCGACGGGCGAAGCTCTCGTTGACGATCGCCACCGGCGCCGCCCCGTCGTCGTCCTGCTCGCCGAAGTCGCGGCCTGCCAGGAGCGGGATCCGCATCACGGCGAAATAGCGCGGCGAGACGCGCGCGTACTCGTAGGTCGTGTCCTCGCCCGGGGGCCGCTGGTAGCCCTCCACGTAGGCGTCCCAGCCTTTGCAGCCGCCGAGACCGAGCGGAAACCAGCTCGCCAAGGCCGCCTCCTCGACGCCGGGCAGCTCAGCCAACCGCTGCTGGATGCGCCGGTAGAGGCTCACGGCCCCTTCTTCGTCGTAGCCATTCATGCCGACCTTCAGATCGGCGATCAGCACCCCGTCGGGATCGAAGCCGAAGTCGATCTTCTCGGCCTGCCGCATGCCCCGCAGGCAGAGGAAGGCGCCCACCAGCAGCACCAGGGCGACCGCGACCTCGGCCACGACCAGCCCCTGACGCAGGCGATGCTGCGAGCCGCCGGCCCCGGAAGAGCGCCCTCCCTGCTTGAGCGTCTCGTAGACGGAGGCGCGCGAGGCCTGCAGCGCCGGCACCAGGCCGAAGACGACCGCCGTCGCCAGCGTGACCACGAACGCGTAGCCGAGCGTCCCGGCATCCAGCCGGTAGGACAGGGCCAGGTTGGGCATGATCCCGCTCGAAGGAAGGAAGGAGCGGAGCAGCGACACCATCCAGCTGGCGAGCAGAACGCCCAGGGCGCCCCCGGCGAGCCCCAGCACGAGGCTCTCGGTGGCGAGCTGACGGACGAGACGCCCCCGGCTGGCGCCGGCGGCGAGGCGGATCGCGATCTCCTTCCGGCGGCTGCTCGCGCGGCCCAGCAGGAGGTTCGCCACGTTGGCCGCCACGATCAGCAGCACGCCCAGGCTCACCGCCAGCAGCAGCCGCAGCGTCCCTCCCATCACGGCCTGCGCCCCGTTCGGACAGTCCGCGAGCGAGACCACCCGATGGCGGACGTCGCGGTTGGTGCGGGGGTAGGCGGACGCGAGCTGCGCGTCGAGGAGGCTCACCGCCGCCTGCGCCTGTGGGACGCTGACGCCCGGCCGGAGCCGCGCCACGTTGTGCAGGCCGCGGGCGTCGCGCGAGGTGAGGAAGCCGCGATCCCAGTTGCCGACCTCGCTCAGCATCGAGAGGGGCGCCCAGAAGTCGAAGGCGAGGCCGGCCATCGTGCCCCGGAAGGGGGTCGGCACCACCCCGACGATCGTGAACGGGTGGCGGTTGAGCTCGACGACCCTTCCGACCACCGACGGATCGCCGCCGAAGCGGCGCCGCCAGTAGTCCTCGCTGATCACGAGCACGTCGTCGCCGCCCGGCTTCTCGTCCTCGTCGGGCAGGAAGGTCCGGCCCAGGATCGGCTGCACGCCGAGCACGTCGAAGAAGCTCGCCGTCGCGACCTGGCCGTAGACCCACTCCGTCCGCCCGTCCACGTCGATCGACGCCGGCGTGACCTGGGAGGCGGTGGCCCCGGTGAACACGCGATCGAGCGCGGCGACGTCCTCGAGGTCGAGGAGCGACACGTTGCCGCCACCCCGGCTGCTGACCAGGACGACGACGCGCGCCTGCTCCAGGACACCGGGCAGAGGTCGCCAGAGCACGTTCTGCATCCAGCACACGACGGTCGTGGTGGCCCCGATGCCCAGGGCCAGGGAGAGGATCGCCGCGGCGCTCGAGCCGGGCGTGCGCCGCAGCGAGCGCCACGCGTAGCCCACGTCCCGCGCCACCGCCTCGAGCCAGGTCCAGCCCCGCCGGGTGTCGTTCATTCCCGTCTCCGATCAGGCCGCGGATTCCGCCGACGGGGCGCTCTCGTCGACGATCCTCCCGTCGAAGAGGTGGATGGTCCGGTCGGCGTGGTTCGCGAAGCGAGCGTCGTGCGTCACCATGCAGATCGTGGCACCGGCCCGATGCAGGTCGCGGAGCAGCTCCATCACCGCGTCGCCGTTCTTCGAGTCCAGGTTGCCGGTCGGCTCGTCCGCGAGCAGGACCTGTGGCTCGCAGACGAGCGCCCGCGCCACGGCCACACGCTGCTGCTGGCCGCCCGAGAGCTGCCCCGGAAAGTGCCGCGCCCGGTGGCTCATGGTCACCTGGTCGAGGGCCTCGGTCACGCGCCGCCGCCTCTCGCCGCGGCCCAGCCCGCGGTAGGTGAGGGGCAGCTCGACGTTCTCGTAGACCGAGAGGTCGCCGATCAGGTTGAAGCTCTGGAAGATGAAGCCGATCTCACGGTTCCGGATGCGCGCCCGCTCGCGGGCCGCGATGTCCTGCACGGGTCTTCCGTTCAGCAGGTAGGCGCCGCCCGAAGGCGAGTCGAGAAGTCCCAGGATCGAGAGCAGCGTCGACTTGCCGCAGCCGGACGGCCCGGAGATCGCGACGTACTCCCCGCGCGCAATCCGCAGGTGGATGCCCGAGAGGGCGTGCGTCTCCACTTCGTCGGTCGTGAACACCTTGGTCACCGCGTCGAGGCGAATCAACGAGTCGTCCTGGTTGCCTGGCGCCATCCCTGTCCCCTTTCCTGTCCTTGCCGGTCGTGCCAACCCCGCCGGTCGTGCCGTCGCTACCGCAGCCGAATCCGATCCTGCCCGTCCCAGGTCGACGTGTCCGAGAGGATCACGCGGTCGCCCTCCTCCAGCCCTCCACGCACCTCGATCGTGCTCACCGAGGCCCGGCCCAGCCGCACGTCCACCCGCTCGGCCAGCTTGCCTCCCGCATCGAGGCGGAAGAGGCCCGTGCGCGACTCCGCCTGTGCCTGCGACGGACGCCCGACGTGAAGGACGTTCTCGAGCCGCTCCAGCTCGATCGTGGCGTCGACCGTCAGCTCGGGGCGCGCACCCTTGGGCAGCGCCCCATCCAAGGCGATGTCGACGGCCACGGCACCCTCGCTCGCGGCCGGGTCGACGCGCACGACGTGGCCGGCGATCTCGCCGTTGCGCGTGTCGACGTTCGCCGCCTGCCCGATCTGCACGTCCCTCGCCTGCGTCTCGGGAACCCGGACCACGGCCTTGAGGCGCGCCGGCTCGGCGACGCGGGCCAGGTTCGCGCCGGGGGCGACGCGCTGGCCGACCTCGACCGCGACCAGCTGAAGGACCCCGGCCATGCCGGCCCGGACCCGCAGAGCGTCGCGCTGGCTGCGCTTCAGGCGCGCCGAGGCCTCCTGCTGCTCGACTTCGGTCTGCTTCGCCGCGAGCTGCGCCAGGACCGACTCCTCGGTCGACGCCTGCCGCTCGCGCTCGATGCGGACGAGCTCCGCCGTCTCCGCCGCGTTCTCCTTGGCGATCTTGAGGTCGATCGCCGCGACCAGGCCCTCGCCGGCCAGACGCGCGTAGGCGTCCGCCTTGAGCTGCGCCTGGTTGCTCTGCGATGCGGCCCGCGCGAGCACGGCCCGCTGATCGAGCTTCTGCCCCGCGAGCCTCACCCGCAGCTCCGCGAGCTGGGCGCGGGCGACCTTGGCCCGCGACTCCGCGTCCTCCACCGCCAGCGCCAGCTCGGGGTTCGACAGCTCCAGGATCACGGAGTCGGCCGTGACCGGAGTGCCCGCCTGCAGGACCACGCGCTCGACGCGGCCTTCCGTCGCCGCCGGGATCCACCGGATCTCCTCCGGCACCAGCGTTCCAACGCCGCGCACCTGGCGCAGCATCTCTCCGCGCCGGACCGTGTCGATCCAGACGGTGCCGCGGTCGACGGACGGCGGCGCCGGCTGGAGGCGCGACACGCCGACCGTGGCCAGGCCCAGGACAGCGGCGACCGCAGTGCCCACGCCAACCCGCCGCAGCCGCCGCTTTCGTGCCGAGGAAGGACGAGCGATGTCCATCGATCACCTCGCCCGTCCCTGTTCCACACGGCGTGCCAGGGGCCGGCGGAGGGTGAACTGGCTGGGATACAGGGAGTTACGCCGCCCGGCCCGTGGGCGTCCCTTCGCGCGCCTGGGACGGGCGAATCCCAGGAATGGGACGCGCCCCGCAAGCCTTACGGCCGCACGGTGGCTTCGCCCCGGGTCAGCCGCTCGCTCCGAGCGGTTCCGAAGCTCGAAGTACCCACGCGCTGCCGTGCTGCTTGAATCCGATTCGAGGGTAGTAGTCGACCGCCTTTGGCGCGGCCAGCAGCACCAGCATGGACCGCGGTCCCATGCGCTCCCTCGTCTTCTGAATGAGTGCGACGCCGATACCTCGGCGCTGGTGTGACTCCCGCACGGCCAAGTCCGCCAGGTACCCCACGTAGGCGAAGTCCGTCAAGGTTCGGGCTATGCCGACGACCTGATCGCCGTCCCATGCGGTCACGACCAGATTCGCGTGCTCGAGCATGCTCCTGACGATCGCCGAATCATCGATGGGCCGCCGCTCGCCGAGCGTCGAGGCTCGGTACAGTTCCGTGACCTGGACGAGATCCAGCTGGTTGCCGTAGCGGTACTCCATTCACCGTCCCTCCCCTCTCCGGCGGTCATGCTCCTGGCCGCGTCAGGGACGCTCTTCCTGACATCAGGCTCCGACACGGTTGATGTCGCCGGACTCCAGGACGGACTCGTCGGCGCGACCTTCCACGACGCGCAGCATGGCGAGAGAGTTCTGAGTGAGCGGCTCAGACGCGCGCGACCGCGCTCGAGTCGAGCGCCCCGTCCCCGCGCGCAATCGCCTCGTCGTAGGCCGCGGCGACGCCGCGCATGACCGGCAGCTCGACGCCGTGCCGCTGCGCCTCCTCGATCATCAGCCGCACGTCCTTGCGTGCCATCGTCGCCTCGAACGAGGGCGGCGAGAACTCGCCCGAAGCGATCTTGGCCGCACGCCCAGCGAGCATCTGGCCCGGGTTGAAGGTCTTGAAGAGGGAGAAGGCCTCTTCGGTCGAGATCCCCAGCGAGTGCGCCAGGCGGTTGACGTCCCCCAGGACGCCCATCATCCCGATCAGCGTCAGGTTCCCGAACAGCTTGAAGGCGGCCGCCCGCTCCGGCGCCTCGCCCAGGTACACGAGCTGCCCCGTCATCTTCTCGAGAGTGGGACGCAGCGCCTGGTAGCGCGACTTCTCACCGGAGATCAGCATCGCCCCGGTGGCCTCGCGTGCGTTCACGGGGCCCATGAACACCGGCGCGTGCACGAAGCGCCGCCCGCGTCCGTCCCAGCGCGCCACCCGCGCGGCTGTCGGCGTCGGGGCGGTGGTCGTGTGATCGACGATCCAGGTCGAGGCCGCCACCTGTTCGGCGATCGGCTCGAGCACGGCGTCGACGGAGGCGTCGTCGGCGAGCGTCAGGTGCAACTGCTCGACGCCGCGAACGGCCTCCGCTGCGCTCTCGAACACCTTGGCTCCGTCCTTCTCCAGGGCGCGCGCCTTCGCCGCGTTCCTGTTCCAGACGGCGACCTCGTGCCCCTGCTCGAGCAGGTGCCGCACGAACCCCGCGCCCATCAACCCGGTCCCGAAGTAGCCTATCTTCACGGCAGTTGCCTCCCGCGGCGCCGGCCCCTCGCGACACCACTCGTACCAGCTTACCGTGGCCCCTTGTCCTTCACCTCGCGTGCCGCGTCGAGCAGCCCCGTCATGGCGGCCCGGTAGAGCGAGGTCGCGCGGGACGCGGGAGCGCCTCCTTCAGGGCGCGGAACCGGGCCCGACTCACCGGGCCCACCACCGCCAGCGCGAGCCCCGCCGGCCGCGCCACTCGCCGGGCCGCGAGCATCACGTCGCGGGCGCTCACTCGCGACATCAGCGCCAGGCGCGCGGACGGCGGCAGGGGCTTCCGGAAGAGGGCGGCGGCCCCGAACCACTCGGCCATGGCGACTGCGTCGTCGAGCGCGGCCAGCAGCGAGGACCGGTAGCCTTCCCGAACCCGGGCCAGCTCGCCTTTGGACACGGGCCGACGCGCCAGCGCAGAAAGCACGCCCAGGGTGTCCCCCACCACGCGGCCGAGGTTGGCGGGCGCGACCTCGGAGCTGAACTGCAGGAGAGTCGCGTCCACGTGATCGACGATCTCCGCGTCCACCGAGTAGGCGAGCCCGTCGCGGACGCAAAGGGCCTGGTAGACACGCCCCGACATGCCACCGTCGAGCACCCGCAGCAGGGCCTCGAACGCGGCATAGTCCGCCGGGTCTCTCCGCGTTATCCCGCGCAGGCTGAGCGTGAGCGAGACGAGCGAGCCGGAGCCGGGCGCGTGGCGCGCGCGCGGACCGCCGTCGACGGGCGGGGCCGGCTCGGCCTCGGCCTCGTGCCCCGTTCGCATGCCGCCGAAGTGGCGGGCCGCCCCGGCCGCCACCACGGCGTGCGTCACCGGCCCGGCCGCGCAGAGCACCGCGTTGCGCGCCGTGTAGAAACGGGCGTGGTGCCGCCTCACGTCGGCGGTGGTGAAACGCTCGAGGTTCGCCCGGGGTCCGAGGATCCGCTGGCCCAGCGGGTGGCCGCCGAACTGCGCGCCGCAGGCCAGGTCCTCTGGGTTCGTCTCCACCCCGTCCTCGTCGTAGTCCTCGCTCATCTCCTCGAGCATGAGGGCCCGCTCGGCTTCCAGGTCGGTGAAGCGCGGCCTGAGGACGATCTCGCCCAGCAGTTCCAGTCCGGCCCCCAGACGCTCGGGCGGCAGGCTCATGTGCAGCACGCCGAGGTCCCGGTCCGTCGCGCCGTCGAGCACGGCGCCCAGGCTCTCGATCGCAGAGCTCAACGCGCGCGCGCTCCGGTGACGCGCGGTGCCGCGGAACAGCATGTGCTCGACCATGTGCGACAGGCCGTTCTCGGCGGGCGTCTCGAAGCGCGGCCCGGCCCGCAGGTAGAGGGCGAGTGTGCAGGTGTGCAGGTGGGGCAGCTGGACGGTGACGACCCGCAGGCCGTTGTCGAGGACGGTGGTCTCGACGTGGGGGTCGATGTGTGCGTCCTCGTGCATCTGGTCTTCGGGCCAGTCTAGCAGGGTCACCGCGCGGCCAGCCGGGGACAGGGCGGCGCTTGGGGTCACGACTGGAGCTGTATTGGACGGAGAAAGGCAGACCGCCTACGATTCACGCGCATGCAGACACTGATACCGCCTCCCGCCCGGACGCTCGACGACCTCGTGACGGGCATGCCGGGACGCGGTCGCTGTCTCAGCGAGGCCGGCTGGGTCGTGGCCGTGCTGCTTGCGCTGGGCTGGGTCGCATCGGCAATCGAGCACCTCCGTTGGAGCCAGACCACCCGCCAGCTGCTGCTCTCCGCCTGCCTGGTCGCCGTCGTGCTCTGGGCGTACGGCCTCGTTCGCCCATGGCGTGCGTGGCGAGCGGGACGCGGGTGGAGCGCGGTGCTGGTCGCGATGACGCTTGCGCCGCTCGCCGTGCTGAGTGCCAGCGGCTTCCTCCAGCGCGAGAAGCCGCCTTCCCCACGGATCGGAGTCCAGCTGGGCGAGGCGCCGGACCCGACCAGTCGGGACCGTCGTCTGGCGCTGGTGCAGAGCGTCACGGCGGGGACGCCCGCCGACGGCAAGCTCGAGGCGGGCGACCTGATTCGGGCCGTGAACGGTGACCCGCTCTCCCCGAGCGAGCCGGCGCGCGACCTCAGGGACCGCTCACGCGACCTGCGACGCCTTCCCCCTGGCGAGGCTCGGTTCCAGGTCCTTCGCGGCGGCCGCGAACGCGACGTCGTACTCACCCTCGGTGACGTGGCGCCGGCCTCCGGACTGCGGAACGCATTCCGTTGGACTCTCCTCCGAGACCTGGCGCTGCTCGCCGTGCTCTGGCTGATGCTGCGGGCGGACGGCCAGGGCGTCACGGCCGTCGGGTGGGACCGCCGCTACCTCAAGCGCGAGCTTCTCATCACGCTGCCGGCCTTTGCGCTTCTGGTCCTGTCTCACCTCGGGGTGTCCATGGTCGTCGGTCTGCTGGCGCTGGCGTTCGCCGGCGGATCTCTCCTCGCCGAGGTGGGCCAGCGCCAGCTGGTCGCCGGCACGCTCCTCTCCGAGCAGCTGCTTCTCATGGTGCCGCTGATCCTCGTGGCTGGCGCGACGGAGGAAATCGCGTTCCGCGGATTCATGTTGCCGCGCCTCAGGATCACACTGGGCGGCTGGATCCCGGCCCTGCTGGCCAGCGCCGCGCTCTTCGGTGCCGGCCACTTCTACGAGGGCCCGCTCGCGACGGTCCAGACGGCCAGCATGGGCCTGGTGCTCGGGCTCATCTACCTGTGGCGGCGCCAGCTCGTCGCCTGCGTGCTTTCGCACGTGGCGTTCAATTCCCTGGCTCTGCTCCTCTTCTGGACGATAACGAGGCTCGGTCTCCTGGAGCGAGCCGGAGAGATCCTGAAGCGCTGACGACCCGTTCCGGCGCCCTTCGAGCCTGGGAATGGCGCGGCGCGGCAGACGGTATCCTCCGAGGCGTTCGCGGGAGAGATGATCGAGAGAGGGACCGGCGGAGCGCGCTCGAGGCGCTCGCCGGCGAGTCGAGCGATCCGCTGCTGGCGCTTCACTTCAGGTCCATCATCCAGGTCATGGAGACCGCGGACCGACGCTCGCTCGAGGACCGCGACGGCCTCGAGATACTCTGGCAGGCCTTCAGCGACCCCTCGGTCCCCCACAGCCCCAGGCTTTGCGAGAGCTACCTGGATCGCTCCCGGCCGCTCATCGTCTCCTGGGTCTCCCCGACCGACGGCCAGGTCTCCTTCGCCTGGCTCACGCTGCCGAACCGCTGGGATCCGGCGCGGGAGTATCCCCTCTACGTTCAACTGCACGGGCTGTGGGACCTGGCACAGAGCCGCATCCCCTATCTGGCCTATCCCTACTGGAATCCCGGAACCAGCTTCGCCTTCGAGGACGGGTATCTCGTCTCCTGTCCACCTCGAGCCTGGCGCGCTAGGCTGCGGACGTGTCTCCCCGGGCCGCGCCCCGGGCCGGCTTCACTTCCGCCGCGTGTCGAGCGCGCCGCGCAGCTTGTCCGCCAGCGAGCCGAAGCCTCCGGACGACTCGACCTTCGTTCGGGCCGCGTAGTCGCGCAGCTCCTCCGCCTCGGCCGCGTGCTCGACGGCCTTGTGGCTGACGCGGATCCGCCGGCCCGAGGGGTCGACGTCGAGGATGACGACCTCGACCTCGGAGCCGACCGGGAAGGCCTTTGCCACGTCGGCTCCCCACGCCAGGCCCGTCTCGCTGAGCGGCATGAGCCCGGTGCGGCCGGGTGCCAGGAACACGAAGACGCCGAAGCTCTCGTGACGCTCGACCTTTCCCTTGATGCGTGCGCCGGGCGCGATCCCGGAGGGCGCGGACACCGTGCCGGCGCCACGCGTGGCGCCCTCCGGAACGAGCGCGAGGCCGATCCGCTTCTTCTCGGGATCGACGCTCAGGACCTCGAAGCTTCCCGTCGTCCCCACCGGGGCGGACTTCGTCCAGCCGTCCGCTCGCCCGGTCGGCGCGAACGTGGAGGCGTGCGCCAGGCCCTCGACCCCCGGCTCCAGCTCGACGAAGGCACCGAACTCCGTCACGCGCGTGACGCGGCCCGCGCGTACCTGGCCCACCGTGTACGAGGCCTCGACGGTCGACCAGGGGTCGGCGCTCAGCTGCTTCAGACCCAGGGCGATCTTCTGCCCGTCCTCGTCGACACGCAGGACCTTGACCGTGATCTCCTGGCCGGGCGACAGGAGCTGCGAGGGGTCCTTGACGCGGGACCACGCCATCTCGGAGACGTGGAGCAGCCCCTGCACCCCGGCCCCGAGCTCGACGAAGGCGCCGTACTCGCGGACCGAGACGACACGACCGGCCAGCACCGCGTCGGGCACGATCGCTCGCCGGACCTCGACGGCCTGGACCTTCTGCTCTTCCTCGAGCAGCGCTCGCCGTGAGAGGACGAGGTCTCTCCCGCCCTCCTTGAACTCGATGATCCGGAACGCGTAGACCTGACCCTGGTGCGCTTCCGGCGCCGCGGTCCGGACGGTGTCGATCTGCGACATCGGGCAGAAGCCTCGCTGGCCGCCGATGCGCACCTCGTAACCGCCCTTCACCACCTTCTCGATCCTGCCTTCCACCGGAAGACCCGCGCGGAACGCGTCCTCGAGCTGCTGCTGGCTGGCAGCGCCCCGCGCCAGCTTGCGAGACAGCTTGAGCCCGCCCTGGTTGGACACCACCATCGCCTGGATGCGATCGCCGACGGCCACCTCGAGCACGCCATCGGCGTCCTTCAGCTCGTCGAGCTCGAGCTGCGCCTCGCCCTTCCCGCCGACGTTGACGAACGCCACCTCCTTGCCGATCGCCACGACCTCTCCCTCGATCGTCTGGCCCCGCTCGTAGCGCTTCGCCTGGATCGAGGCCTCGAACATCGTCGCGAAATCTTCCTCCGGCTCGGTCACGCTGCGCTCCTCATGCAAGGACTCGGAAGTGGTCACAACCGGGGGCGCCTGGCACCGCTTCCACGGCGGCCGGTTCGTTCTGGGCGGTCTCTTCCGACAGTTTCGATGAACGTAGGGCCATTATACGAGGCGGTGCCCTTGCTCTCATGACCACTCATGACCATAATCAGGTCATGGGCAGAGTGGGGATCGCCGACCTGAAGGCTCATCTCAGCCAGCACCTCCGCCGGGTCCGGGGAGGCCGCACGATTACGGTCGTGGACCGGGACACACCGGTGGCCCGGATCGTCCCCTATGATGCCGAAACCCCGCTGGAGGTGCGGCGGGCCACACGGAAGCCAGCTGAGCTTCGCGTGCCGCCGCCCACACCCGACACGACCGACAGCCTGAGCCTCCTGCTCCGAGACCGGTCCTCGCGGTGATCGCCTACC
This sequence comes from uncultured Acidobacteriota bacterium, assembly GCA_963732935.1. GTDB lineage: Bacteria > Acidobacteriota > Vicinamibacteria > Fen-336 > Fen-336 > DATBSL01. The sequence goes on from CAVTBK010000003.1 coordinate 211,272, forward strand.
TCGACACCTCGGCGTTGCTGCGCCTCGTCCTGCGCGAGCCCGGAGCGCTGGAAGAGCTGCGATCCAGCGAGGGTCTCGTGTCGAGCGAGCTCCTGGCGGTCGAGTCTCTGCGCACGATCGACCGTCTGCGGCTTCAGGGCGCGCTGTCCGCCGAGGAAGCGGCATCACGACGTCAGGTGACTACCGAGTGGCTCGAGGCCGTGGACCTCGTGCTGCTCCAGCGTCCCATTCTCGCCCGGGCCTCCGAGCCTTTCCCCACGGCGCTCGGCACGCTCGACGCACTGCACCTCGCGACCGCGCTCGTGTGGCAGGATCGGATGCGCCAATCGCTCAAGATGGCGACTCACGACCGGGATCTCGGGCTCGCCGCGCGATCCTTCGGGATCGACGTCCTCGGCGCCTGAACGACGCGCGAACACCGCCGTGGCCTACGCGGCGCTGCGCATCACCCTCAGGCGATCAGGGCATCCCATTCCGGCCAACGACGCGTGGATCGCCGCGTTCACTGCTCCTTCGTGTAGATCCCCAGGAACACGTCGCTCCACGTCTTGCCGTGGTCCGTCGAGCGGCGCCAGTGCTGCCGCACCTGCCCACTCGGCAAATACTCCCAGCTGATCTCGTGCAGCTGCGACGAGCCGTCGGGCTGCGCGCGCACCTGGGACATCACCATCCGGCCGTCTTCCAGCCCGCCGCGCAGCTCGAGCAGCAGCCCGCTGTTGTCGACCCAGGTCTGGTGCCACTTCCCGTCACGGGCATGGATGTTGAAGCTGTGCCCCTGGCTCCGGCCGTCGGCGCTGGTCCAGCTCTCGAAGAGCACGCAGCCGCCGAGCATCGACTCGATGCGGTTGTGGCCGGCAAGCTTGCCGTCAGGCTGGGTCACCTTCCATTCCCCGATCCAGAAGTCGAACTGCCTGTGCTCGGGTGCGGAGCACGGAGGCTGCGACGGTACCTGCTGGGCGTAGACAAGACAAGGGAGCAGCAGCACGAGCGCTCCGGCGGCCAGCCACGATCGGGTCTCATTCGGTCCCATCATCACCGTTCTCCCAGGAAGCCGAGGGGCGTACCTTCTGCGCTGTCGCTCTCTCTATCGTAGGCCCAGCCGACGAAACCGCGTACCCGCTGCTGCGCCTGGCGCATGTGAACGCGGGGTACGCGGGCGAGGCGACGATGGCCGCGCGCGGCGGCTCCCCCCGGACGAGGCGGCGTTCAAGTACGAGCGGTGGCTGCGCGAGAAGGCGAGGGTCGCCACCTGGTCCTGGCGCAGAGGCTCCTCCACCTCACGCGCGGGTGTGGCCCTGGTCGCCGGCCCCGGCTCCTGGGCGTCCGGCGCCGCCGATCACTCCCGTCCTGAACCGGCCAGAGAGTTCGTCCAGCGCCGATAGGCGCGCCGGCAGTAGGCCAGACGCTCAGCGGGCGTGGAGTAGCGCCGGCGGAACCAGCGGATGAGCGACTGCGTCTCGTCCTCCTCGGCCTGGCTGATCGGCGCTGCCAGGAGGCTCCGGATTTCTTCCGCCTCGAGAGTACGATCGGCCAGCGCCCGAAGACGGGCCAGGCGTTCGGGCCCGGGAGAGGCCAAGCGCTTCATGCCTCCTCCCTTCGCAGCGCCTCGAGCAGACGGATGTCCTCGAGGTCCTTGGCACGGCCTCCGAATCGCTTCGTGAGGATGAGGTCGTCGAGCGCGGGCACGGGAATCGACACGCCGGTCGCCAGCTCGAGCTCACGGCGACCTTTCCAGACGTCGTCGAACGCGACCCGCACCCCATCCACCGTCGGTACGCTGCGGGCGACCAGCACGTCGACCCGCTCGTCGTTCTCCAGCACGTAGCGGCCTCGCCCGCGGGCCTCTTCCGGCGTGCGGCTGGGAAGAAGCCCCTGCGGCTCGATCGCCCTGTTGAACGTCGCGATGTCGTCGATGTGCAGCCAGAAATCGTAGTCCGCGGTCAGGACGGGAATGCCGAGAGCCACGAGAGCACGACGGCCGATCAGAAGGGCCCGAGCGCCGCTCGCCGCGATCGACCTGAAGAACTCGGTCTCGTCGAAATCTGGTCCCTGCACGAGGCCATTCTAAGCGAGGCCGGCCGGGGCGGCCGGGCCCTGGCGGAAACGAAGTCCTTCGCGAACCCCTTCGGCGCTTCGAGGCTCTCACCCGTCAGGAGGGCGGAAATGGCGTTCATACCCGAGAAGGATGCCGGCGAGCTGAGGGCTCAGCTGGAGCTGCAGCTGGAGCAGCCCGTGACCATGGACTTCTTCACCAGGCCGGCCACCAAGGTCCGGGTGGCCGGGCAGCGCGAGTGCGAGACGTGCGCCCAGACGCAGCAGCTGCTCGAGGAGGCCGCCGCCCTCTCGGACAAGATCACGCTGCGCGTCCACGACGTCACGGCCGATCCGGAGGCGGCGACGGCAGCGGGGATCACCGAGGACGACGTCCCCGCGGTTGTCTTGACGGGCGCCGCCAAGGGTCGCGTCCGGCTGCTGGGGATCCCCGCCGGCCTCGAGTTCTGGACCCTGCTGCGCAGCCTGATCGACGTCGCCCGTGGCTCGACCAGCCTCACTCCGACCACGAAGGCCGCCCTCGACGGGCTCGCCAAGGACGTCCACATCCGCGTGTTCGTGACGCCGAGCTGTCCCTACTGCCCGCGCGCCGCGCAGATCGCCCACCAGATGGCGGTCGAGAGCGGGCGCGTGACGGCGGACGTGGTCGAGGCGCAGGAGTTCCCCGAGCTGGCGCAGCGGTACAACGTCCACGGGGTCCCGAAGATCGTCGTCAACGAGACGGTCGAGTTCGTGGGCGCCCAGCCGGAGGCGAGCTTCCTCGACCACGTGCTCCGCGCGGCGGCGTAGGTTTCGCTCGGCCTCGCAGGCCACCGTCCGTCGCGCCATCCGAGGCGATAATCCCCGGATGGACGACGGCCAGCTTCTCGACGCGGCGCGGGGCGGCGACCGGGCCGCGCTCGAAGCGTTCCTCGAGAAGCACCAGAGCCGCGTCCTCCGCTTCGGCCTCAGGATGTGCCGCGATCCGGAGGACGCGCGGGACGTCGCCCAGGACACCCTGCTCGCCGCGGCGCGCACGATCGCGGGCTTCCGCGAGGCGTCCTCGCCCTCGACCTGGCTCTACGCGATCGCCCGCAGCTTCTGCATCAAGAAGCGCCGCCGGAGCAAGTTCGCTCCGTCCTCGATCGTGTCGCTCGAGGGCGAGGCGCGGCAGGCCGCCGCGGAGCTGCCGGACGGGCGGCCGCGGCCGGAGGAAGAGCTGGAGAGCCGGCGCCTGGCGAGAGCGCTCGAGCAGGCGATCGGCGAGCTCGATCCGAAGTACCGTGAGATCCTGGTCCTGCGCGACGCCGAGGGCCTCGCGGCCGGCGAGGTCGCCGAGGTCACGGGCCTGAGCGTCGAGGCGGTGAAGAGCCGCCTCCATCGGGCGCGGCTCCAGGTGCGGGAACGCCTGTCTCCCTTCCTCGGCCGGCTCCCCGATGCGAGCCCCAGCTGTCCGGACATCCTGCGCCTCTTCTCGCGGCGCCTCGAAGACGACATCGACGCCGACCGCTGCGCGGAGATGGAGCGCCACCTGGCCTCCTGCCGGCACTGCGAGGCCGCCTGCAACTCCTTGAGGCGGGTGCTCTCGCTGTGCCGGGACTCGGCTCAGTCCGAGGTCCCGGAGGACCTCCTGCAGTCCGTCCGCGCCGGCATCCGCGCCTTCCTGGGGAGCGGGACCGGGTCCGCCTCGCGCTGAGCCTCGAACCCTTCGTGCGCCGAGTGGCTCATACGTGATGGACACGGCGAAGCGAGCTACTTCGCCCGGACTGCCAGCGTCACTCGGTAGTCCGACTGCCGAAGGTGCCCCGAGTTCGGCGGTGCCAGCCCCAGCACCTCGATCTCGTACCCGAGGCACTCCCCCCGGGTGGAGTGGCCCGCCTGGTTGCTGCTCGACAGGCTCAGCTCCTGCCTCGGCTCCGAGCCCTTCTCCAGCCACAGGACCACGGTGGCGAAGCCTTCCCATACGCAGACGGCGTGTGTCGGGCAGCGAGAGTCGTTCCGCACCTCGTTGAAGCCGACTCGGAGGTTCTCCCCCGCATACTCGGCGGACTGGTCGACCCGAAGGGCCACGGGCTGGTCGAGGCTTCCCTTGGTGACCGAGACGGACCCGCAGCTCAAGAGGAGCACGACGCACGACAGACCCAGCGACTGGAGTCCTCCCATGGCCATACCTCGGATCGATTCTATGCCAGCGAGGCCATGTCGATCACGAAGCGGTACTTCACGTCGCCCTTCGCCAAGCGGTCGTAGGCCTCGTTGATCTTCTGAATGGGGATCCGCTCGATGTCCGCCGTGATCCCGTGCTCGGCGCAGAAGTCCAGCATCTCCTGGGTCTCCCGGATGCCGCCGATCAGCGAGCCCGCGAGGCGGTGCCGCCCCATCAAGAGGCTGAAGGCGCTCACCTGCTGCGGGGTCTCCGGCGCTCCCACCAGGGTCAGGGTGCCTTCCCGCTTCAGGAAGCCGAGGTAGACGTTCAGGTCGTGGACGGCCGACACCGTGTCGAGGATGAAGTCGAAGCTGCCGAACTGCTTCCGCATCTCCGCCGCGTTGCGGGAGACGACGACCTCGTGGGCGCCCAGCCGGACCGCGTCCTCCGCCTTGCCGGGCGACGTCGTGAACACGACCACCCTCGCCCCGAGCGCGTTCGCGATCTTCACGGCCATGTGCCCCAGCCCGCCGAGGCCCACCACCCCGACCTTCTGTCCCTTGCCGACCTTCCAGTGCCGGAGCGGCGAGTAGGTGGTGATCCCGGCGCACAGGAGCGGCGCCGTGCCGGCCGGGTCCAGGCTCTCCGGCACCCGCAGCGCGAAGGCCTCGTCGACCACCAAGCTCTCGGCGTAGCCGCCGTACGTGACGCCGCCGAGATGCTTGTCGGGAGAGTTGTAGGTGAAGGTGGCCGGGCCATGGCAGAACTGCTCCTGAGAGTCGGAGCACGCGGGACAGGTGCGGCACGAGTCGACCATGCACCCCACCGCCGCCAGGTCCCCTTCCTTGAACCGGCGCACGGCGCCGCCCACCTTCACCACCCGGCCCACGATCTCGTGGCCGGGGACGCACGGGTAGACGGTCGGAATGGCGTGCTGCCACTCGTTGCGCACCTGGTGCAGGTCCGAGTGGCAGACCCCGCAGAAGAGCACGTCCAGCTGCACGTCCTGCGGCCCCGGGACCCGGCGCCGGACGTTGGCCGGCGCCAGTCCCGAGCCCGCGTCCGCGGCCGAGTAGGCCTTGGCCTGGTACGCCTTCGACGCCGCGTCGCCGCCCTCCTCACGCGTCTTCTGGATCGTCTCGCCCATTCGCCGTGTCCCTCCCCGATTCCCCGCAGCCGACGCCGCTCCGTCTTCCTTCTCACCCGAGGCGTCGGCCTTCACCCATTCCGGGGTGAACGCATCCGGAGGAGACCTCACGCGCTCCGCCGTCACCAGGCAGGTTTGTGGTTGCTCGAACGAGTATCCCACAAGGCCCAGACGACGGCCCCGTGGGCTCGGACGCCACGACGAGTCCGGCGGCGACGACCGCGGCCGTCCGCCATGCCGCGCCGGTTCGTCGGCGCAGCGAGTCCTGGCTGCCGCTCGGCCCAGTCCCGCGCCCAGGCCGGCTGGCGTCGGTCTACGGCGCCGCGACCTGCTCGACCTTGCCCAGTCCCAGCACCCGGGCGTCCACGGCGAGTCCGAAGTCGCCGCCCGCCTGGGTCACCTTGAAGACGATCTCGTTGCGGCCGGCCGCGAGCGGCACCTCGACCTCGTCCTCGCCCTTCTTCAGCCCGCGCAGCACGTCGTGGGCGAAGACGCGCTTGCCGTTCAGGAACACGGCCAGCCCGTCGTCGCTGCCCATGGAAAGCTGCAGCGTCGTGGCCCGGTCCGCCTGGAGCACGACACGCGCGCGTAGGCCACCGAGTCGTAGGCCCCCGTGTAGTGCGCGCCCAGGTCGATCTGCCCGTCCACGAACGGGGCCGGCTTCCACGCCACGCCGGGCCGGGTCCGTCTCGGGCGGCTTCGCCGCGTCGAAGCTCACCAGCGGGTAGATCGGCGACAGCTCCACGGAGCGGATCGCCACCACCTCCCCCTGCGGCCGCAGGGCGAGGTGATAGGTGGCCGGCTGGGCCAGCTGCCCGAGCGAGCGGCCCAGCTCGTCCGCGTAGGCCCGCTGCGCGCGGAGATGCGGCTCGAAGCTGGGCAGGCCGGGCATCATCCAGGCCGGTTTCTGGAGCCCCATCACCCGCCACGCCTCGAAGTGCTCCTTCCAGCGGTACTGAGCCGCCTCCAGGAGCGTGCTCCCGCGCCTCCGCCCAGGGTGCGCCGTCGAGGAGAGCGAGGTCGACGCCGCGCGCCAGCTCTTCTCTGGTGAAGACGCCGGCCGTCTTGCCGTCCACCGAGAGGACGAAGGAGTCGCCGGCCGGAGCCGGGCGTCCCCTGGAGCCGGAAGCGGTTCAGCTCGTCCTCCAGCGGGACGAGGTCGAGCGCCGGGCGCGCCTCCTTCGGAACGTAGAAGGGCAGGAACGGCAGGGTGAGATCGAACTCGACTCCCCCGTCTCCGGGGACAGCCCCGGCGACCGTGGCGCCGGTCGCGCGCACCTGGGCTCCCTCTACCGTGATCTCGCCTACCTCCCGCGGGACGTCGATCCGGCGCAGCGCCAGGTACGTCATCACCAGGTGGCCGACGGGGTTGGGATGGACCGAGTCGGGGATCATGGTGAAGCTCGGGTCCTTCGCCTGCGCCTGGCGCTCGACCTCGAGCATGGGATGGAAGAGGTCGATGAGAGGCAGGCCCCGCTCGGCGGCGAGCGTCGTGAGCCCGCGGGCCAGGTGGGCGAGGGTGTCGTTGTAGACCCCCTGGTCCTTCCGCAGCAGGTCGTCGACCGGAGAGGTGGTGAAGAGGACCTCGCGCGCGCCGATCGCGTGGATCGCGTCGGCCAGCTCGCCCTGGGCGGCCAGGTAGTTGTCGAGGGTCGCCTGCTGGAACGCCTTGTAGCCGCCGTCGTTCATGCCGAAGTTGACGAAGACGAGCGAGGGTGCTATCGGCGCCACGTCCCGCGCGAAGCGCTTGACGCCGCCCGAGGCCGTATCGCCGCTCCAGCCCATGTTGAAGAAGGCGAGCTTCCGCCCCGGGAAGCGGGATACGAGGAAGGTCTCCAGATACGCCGGGTAGAGGTTCTGCTCGGTGATCGAGTCGCCGTAGATGACGACCGTCTCCTGGTCCCGCAGCTCCACGGGAGCCGGCGCCGCGTCCTGCTTCGCGTCGCCTTGGGCGGCGAGCCGGCCGGGGCCGACGAACAACAAGAGCAATCCCGAGAGCAGGGCGACGCGCATCCTTCACCTCCAGTCGCTGCGCATTCTACGCACCCCTTGATCCCCGGGGAAGCTCGTCCGTCGCCATCTTCGACTTCCGACTTCTCGCGTTCCGGGTCGGCGTGCTAGGGTGGCGCGAATAGCATGCATCTGGGGTTCCGGCGGCGCGGGCGGCTGGCGGCGGTCTTCCTGGCCGCGGCCTCGCTCGGCCTGGCCACGGTCGCGAGCGCCCTGCCTCACACGCACGACGCGTCCGACGTCCAGACACACTGCGTCGCCTGCACCTGGCACTACGGCTCGATCGGTGTCGTGCCGGCGGCGGTCACCCTGCTGGTCGCGCCGGTCCCCGTCGCAGACGTGGTGGCCACCCCGGACCGGGCCTGGCGCGACGTCGCACCGGTCCCCTCCTCGTCGCGCGGCCCCCCTCTCGCCTGAAGCAGATCACCGTTCACTCGTCAGACGGAATCGCACACCTGGCGCACCAGCGAAGCTCCGGCAGCGCGCTGGGGCAGGGCGTCATTCGAGAGGAGTGTTTCATGGCGAACTCGTACCGGTCTTCTCTGTTCCTGACGATCGCGGCGGCCGTCTTCGCCGCGCTGGGCTTCGCTTCCGGCGCCCGAGCCGCCTCGTCGGCCGGTGCCGTCCGTGGCAAGGTCCTCGACCCCAATGGCGCGCCCATGCCCGGCGTGCCCGTGGTCCTGCACAACGACATCACCGGCTTCTCCGCCGAGACCAGGACCGCCTCGGACGGCAGCTTCGAGCTGTTCAACGTGCCGTTCAACCCCTACCGGCTGGAGGTGAGCGTCGAGGGCTTCCAGCCGGTCCGGCAGCAACTGGACGTCCGCTCGGCCGTGACGCCGGAGGTCACGGTCACCCTCCGGCTGGCCGGCCTGTCGGAGACCATGACCGTGGAGGCCGCGGCCGGCCAGATGGAGACGGACACCTCCACCTCTCACGTCGACCTCGACAAGTCCTACATCGAGCGGGCCCCGGCCACCGTGGCCTCGCGGGCCATGGAGGAGCTGGTGACCGCGACGCCGGGCTTCGCCAAGGACGAGAACGGCCGCTACCACTTCCAGGGCTTCCACAGCCAGAGCGAGTTCGTGATCGATGGCCAGACCATCTCGGACCAGACCGGCGTCACCTTCTCCAACTCGATCGATCCCGAGATCGCCCAGTCGATGGAGGTCATCTACGGCAACGTGCCGGCGGAGTACGGCGAGAAGGTCGGCGCCGTGGTGGACCTGGCCACCAAGTCCGGCCTGCGCACGCCCTTCCACGGCGACCTCGTAGGAGGCGGCGCCCGCTTCGGGACGTACGAGGGCGGCCTTTCGCTCGGTGGAGGCTCGCGGACCTTTGGGGCGTACGCCTCCTTCAACGCCTCGACCTCGGACCGCTTCCTCGACCCCGTCAATCCCGACGGCCTGCACAACCAGGGTGACACCCAGCGCGCCTTCCTGCGCCTCGACTACGCGGCACCGGACCTCCGGGACCTGGTGCGGCTCACTGTCCTGGTCGGACATACCCACCGCGACGTGCCGAACACCTACACCCAGCAGGAAGCCGGCCAGGACCAACAGGTGCGGAGCCGCGACCAGAACCTGAACCTGGGCTGGACGCACATCTTCTCCCCCAAGGCGACACTCGACACCAACGCCTTCGCGCGCTTCTCGCACTTCGATCTCACGCCCTCCCCCGGCGACACGCCGGTCCAGGCCCTCTCGGACCGCAGCCTCGACAACTACGGTCTGAACCTGGCGCTGAACTGGGTCCCTGACTCGCACCACCAGGTGAAGGTCGGCGGCACCGTGAAGCGCTTCCCGATCGACGAGCACTTCGCCTTCGGGATCACCGACCCTGACCTCAACGATCCCGACTCCCCCGACTACAACCCCGACCTGGCGCCCTACGACCTCAGCCGGGGCGGCACCCTCTTCGACTTCCGCGCCTCCCGCACCGGGACCTACGCCGCCGCCTACCTCCAGGACGACGTCCGCCTGGGCAACCTGACCGCCGAGCCTCGGCCTCCGCTACGACCACAACGACCTGCCCACCACCGAGAGCCAGCTCGAGCCCCGCATCGGCCTCGTCTACTACCTGCCGGCGACCAAGACGGCGCTCAGGGCCACCTACAACCGGATCTTCGTGACGCCCGAGTACGAGAACATCCTGGTCGGCTCCTCGGAGCAGGCCGCCGCTCTGGTGCCGCCGGCGGTCAAGGCCTCGCGTGAGCTTGGTGGGGGTGTGCTCCTCAACCGCTCCGAGCGCCAGAACGCCTACACCGTGGGCGTCCAGCAGGGACTGGGGACGAAGGTCCGCCTGGACGTCGATTTCTGGTGGCGCCGCTCCACCTATCCCGGCGACCAGGACCAGCTCGAGAACACCGGCATCGTCTTCCCCGTCACCTTCTCGTCGGGACGGCACCACGGCTGGGACGCCCGGGTCGACCTGGCGGAGACCCACGGCCTGCGCGGTTTCCTCTCCCTCGGCCACACCCGCGCCCTCTACGTGCCGCCGCCGGTGGGCGGGCTCTTCCTCGACCAGGAGGCGGTCGACAGCATCACGGGCGGACCCTTCCTGATCGACCACGACCAGAAGCTCCAGGCACAGGCGAGTCTCCTCTACGACCTGGGCACAACCGGCTTCTGGCTCGGCGCCAACCTGCGCTACGACTCGGGCCTCGTCACCGACGCGAGCCCCGAGGAGCTCCTCGCCGACCCCGACAACGCGTTCGCCGCCCGTTACGTCGTCGTGCACTCCGGCACCGGCCTCGACCCGAACCGCATCAAGGCCCGTACCGTGACCGGCTTCTCCTTGGGTCTCGACCTCGCGAGGCACGGCCTCCCTGTCTCCATCCAGGCCGACCTCCTGAACGCCTTCGGCACCGAGGGTGTCTACAACATCGAGTCGGTCTTCGGCGGTACCCACGTCATCCCGCCGCGCACCCTCTCCGTGCGCCTCCGCTACTCCTTCGGCCGGCAGGGCCGGTCGTAGCGAGCGAGCCCAGGGCCACCCGAAAACGGGGGCGACGCCGCCACCGGCCGGCGTCGCTCCCGACCGCGGCAGGCGCGGGGCGGCTCGAGTGCGACAATACGCCCCAGGTATCCCTCACGTCCTGAGACGCTGACGCCCCCCTGCCGTCCGAACGGTTCGGCCGCTAGAGAGCGCCGCGATCCTCGACCGCTTCATCCCTCTCACCGAAGCGCCCTGGTCGCGAGATCTTCGTAGGTCGGAAGCCCGCTGACCTTCGCGGCGTGCTCGGTGAGCGGGACGACGTCCTCCCTCTCGATGTGCTTGAGGGCGAACTTCCTGTTGAGGGCCATGAGCTGCCTCAACCCTATGGACACGCGATTCAGGTACGAGTAGACCCCGAGCGCGCCCGTTGGGATCTCCTTCGCCTCTTTGCCGTAGTCGGACTCGACGAGCCGCAGGTCGCCGAAGACCTCTTCGATGGTGGAACCGAACCGCGCGAAGTCCTTGGGCACGGAGCCGCTCCGGATCGCCTCGCCGACGTTCCGGCCCACGGTGGCGGCGGCCATCGCCGAGCGGCCCAGTGCGATGAGGCCGACGTAGGGAGCCCCCAAGGCCAGACCCTTCAGGACGTGGTCCTCCATGACGAAGCCGCCCGCCATCGCGACCTGGGGCAGGCGGCGACCCTTGCCGGCGAGGCTGTGCAGGATGCGCCAGACGATGCTCTCCAGCGGGACGGTGGGGATGCCCCACTCGTTCATCATCCGGACCGGGCTGTGGCCCGAGCCGCCGCCCGCGCCGTCGAAGGTGACCAGGTCGACGCGCGACTCCGAGGCGATCTCGAGAATCGTCAGGAGGTCACGCGGGTCGAAGGGGCCGGTCTTGAGGCAGACGCGCTCGGCCCCGAGGCTGCGGAGCGCCCCGACCCGCCGGACGAGCGACTCCGCGTCCCACATCGGGAGCTTGCCGATCTTCTCGAAGACCGGACCGATGCCCTTCGCATGGGCCTCGGCCACCGCCGGGTCGGAGGGGTCGGGGTGCACGATGTAGCCGAGCTTCCGGAAGCGCAGCGCTTCCTCGATACACGGCACCCGTCCCATCCCCTGGATGCCCTTCGCGGCCTGACCGAGCTTCAGCTCGACGGAGCGGACGCCCAGCTTCGCGATGGCGAACTCGAGCACACCATGGAACTCGTCGTCGTAGTTGGCCTGGAGGACGATGTCCCCGAACCCCCGCTGGTACCGCCGGAAGGCCGCGACCATCTCCGCGATCAGAGGGGACGAGACGACCCTCGTCTCGTCGACGACCAGGCCCGGGTCCTTCGCCACCACGTCCTCGCCGATCACCGCCGGCACGCCGGCCAGGGCCGCGCCGGCGAAGTAGTCCCTCCAGTCGAGCTTCGCCATGGCGGGGAGGATGAACGGCGCCCTGAGCGGGACCGCCCTCTCCAGCCCGAAGCTCGCGCTGATCTCGACGTTCGGGAAGGTCGCCTGGCAGGGATCCTCGGGACGACCGACGGCGCCGAACACTCGTCCGTTCACGCTGAAGTGGGAGAAGTCGAGGGGGTAGCGTTTCGCGGAGGCGAACTGGTTCCGGTCCGCGGCGAAGGGCAGCAGGGCCTCCGCTCCGCGGACCGCCGAGAGGCCGATCTCGCAGGGTCCGGTGCAATCGGCGGTGCAGACCGTGCACATGCCGGGGCCGCCGGTGAGGTGGGCCGGGGTCCGCATGCGCGTGTTCGTGACTGGGCTGCCGAGAGACGGCTCGAGCGACATGGCGCGGACCTCCTACCGGGTCACGAGCCCGGTGAGCGACGTGCCGAGCGCCACCGACGCTGCGACCAGCGCCTCCAGGTGGGACCTGCGCGTGCGGTGGTTGGTGATGGCCACGCGGATGGCGAACCGCCCGCGGATGAACGTATGTGAGGGCACCGCCAGGCCGCGGACGTGGAGTTGCTCGACGATGCGCCGGTTGAGGGCGTCCAGTGCCTCCTCGGTCAGGTCCTCGGTAACGAAGCGATAGCAGACCACGTTGGCCGTCACGGGGGCGAGGAGCTCGAGACCTGGCGTCGTCTCGATCAGTCGTCCGAGATGGAACGCCTGCTGGACGTTCGTCTCGATCGCGCGGCGATAGCCCGAGAGGCCGTGCTCCTTGATGGACATCCAGACCTTCAGCGCCTTGAAGCCCCGCGAGAGCTCGGGTCCGAGCTGATTGGGCCAGGAGTCACCCGACGAGAGCCCGGCCTCGAGAACCGAGAGATAGGCGGTCGCGTTCGAGAAGGCACGCTGTTGGGTCTCGGCGTCACGGACCAGCAGGCAGCCGGCCTCGTAGGGCACGTACAGCCACTTGTGGAGGTCGAAGGCGATGGAGTCGGCCCGCTCCATCCCCGCGAGCCTGGGCGCGAGGGTCGGGCTCAGGACGCCGACGGCGCCGATCGCTCCGTCGACGTGGAACCACAGGCCCTGACGCCGGCACAGGTCGGCGATGGCGTCGAGCGGGTCGATGGCGCCGGTCGCGACGGTCACGGCGTTCCCCACCACGGCGAAGGGCTGCCAGCCCGCGGCCCGATCCTGCTCGATGGCGGCCTCGAGGGATTCCATGGAGAGACGGAACCCACCGTCCGCAGGCACCCGCCTCACGCTCTCGCTGCCGAGGCCGAGAAAGTCCGCGCCCTTGTCGATGCAGTTGTGGGTCTCGCTGGAGCAGTAGAGGCGGGGACGCCGCTCGGCGAGACACAGTCCGCGTCGGCGGACGTCGAAGCCCACCCGCTCGCGCAGCGCCACGGCGAGGGCGACGATGTTCGCCATCGATCCCCCTGAGAAGAGGAGCCCCCCGGCCTCGGCAGGAAGGCCGAGCAGCGACGCGAACCAGGTGACGACCTGGCGCTCCACCTGACAGGCAGCCTGATGGCCTCCGAAGAGGTTGCAGTTGATCCCCGCCGCCAGCAGCTCGCCGAGGGCACCGAACGGTGTGCCGGTGCCGATCACGTGGCTGAAGAAGCTCGGGTGGATGTTGCCGGTCCGGTAGGGGAGGATGTCACGCCGGAACTCCTCGTAGACTTCCGTCGCAGGCGAAGGCTGCTCGGGCGCCGGGCCCCCGAGGCGCTCCAGGACCTCCTCGGGGATCGGCTGCCAGGCGGGCTGCCCGTCCAGGCTCGACCACAGCGCGACGAGGTCGTCGATGGCCTGGTGTCCCAGGCTGCGAAACGCCTCCCAGTCCCCCGGATCCAGGCCGCCCTGGTCCAGCTGGGCCAGTGAAACCGGCGCTTCCCGCGGTGCTTGCTGCTCGCTCATGGCCGGCAGAATAGGCCGCACTTTGTCCTAGTGCAATAGCTATAATGTCCGCATGACAATCCAGATTCCCGGGCTGGAACGGGTCTTTCGCGGCGACAAGCCGGTCTATCTCGCCATCACCGAGGTGCTCGCCAACGCCATCGCCGACGGCCACCTGAGGCAAGGGACCCGGCTGCCGACCCACCGGCAGTTCGCCGAGCGCCTCGGGGTGACCACGGCAACGGTGACGCGGGCCTACATCGAGGCCGAGCGCCGCGGCCTCGTGCGCGGCGAGGTCGGTCGCGGCACCTTCGTGCGCGCCGGCGATCGGACCGCGGGGCGCTTCAGCTTCGGCCCTCGGCTGCGGCCAGGGACGATCGATCTCGCCCTCAACCTGCCGCCGGTGGGGGCGGCCCGGGAGGAGGAGGCTCTTCTGGCCGAGGGGCTGGGCGCGCTGGCCGCCCGCGGCGACGTCGTCCGCCTCATGCACTACCAGCCGACGCAGGTCCTCGACGAGCACCGGGCGGCGGGCTGCTCCTGGCTCGAGCGTTGTGGCGTCACGGCCTCGCCCGAGCAGGTCGTGGTGACCGCCGGTTCCCAGAACGCCGTCTTCCTGGCGCTCGCGGCGCTCGCGGAACCCGGCGACGAGGTCCTGACGGAGGCCCTCACCTACCCGGGCGTGAAGAGCGCCGCGGACCTCCTCCACCTCCGACTGCGAGGCGTGACGCTCGACGAGCAGGGCATGACGCCGCAAGCCCTCGATGCCGCCGCCGCTTCGGGGGCCCGTCTCGTGTATCTGGTTCCGACCCTGCACAACCCAACCACGGCCACCATGTCGCGCCGCAGGCGACAACAGATCGCGGAGATCGTGACGCGCCGCCGCCTGACCGTGATCGAGGACGACATCCACGCGCTGTTGCTTCCGAAGGGCAAGCGTCCGTGTCCCCTGGCGGCGCTCCTCCCGGAGCGGACGGTCTACGTCGCCCATACCGCCAAGCTGATCGCACCGGCGCTCCGCGTCTCGTACGTCGCGGCTCCGCCGGCCGTCGTCGAGGGGATCGTGTCGGCCGTGCAGGGCAGCCTCTGGATGACGCCACCGCTGGGGGCGGCGCTCGCCACCCACCTGATCGGCAACGGCTCGGCGGACCGGCTCGTGCGCTTGCGACAACGCGAGGCGGCGGCGCGCCAGGCCATCGCGGTGCGCATGCTGCGAGGCCACTCGTACCGGTCACACCCCGCCTCGTACCACGGCTGGCTGACCCTCCCGGACCGGTGGCGCTCGGACGCGTTCGTCTCGCAACTCGCCAGCCGTGGCGTCGCGGTCACCGCGGGCGAGGCGTTCGTCGTCGGCAGATCCGCCGCGCCTCATGCAGTGCGCCTGGGTCTGGGGGGGGCCGTCGATCGACCCGCGCTCACCGCGGCGCTCGAGATCGTCCGGGCGACGCTCGGCGAGCGCACGCGAGCGACACGGGCGGTGGTCTAGTCCGCCGGGACGCCGCCCCGTGATCTCCGCCGAGCGGTGGGCCCGGACCTCCTGTGGCGCAGCCCCGTCAGCGAGCCCGCGGCCGACGCGACATCGGCGACGGCATGGTGGTGTTCGTCGGCATTCGGCCACCGTCTTCAACGTTGTGGCCGCGCCTCGTCGCACCACGCCTGGATCTGCCCCTCGAACGCCTCGGCGACACGCTCCAGGACTGCGTCCGCCTCCGCTTGATTCAGGTAGCCGAGTGCCTCGGGCGGCAAGCCCACCGTCCGCAAGTCGAGATACTCGAACTTGCCGTTGCCGGCCTCACGGCCAACGTTCAGCCCGAACTGCTTGCCGAACTTGGATCGGCCAAGCAGCGCGGCAGCTTCCCCGCCACCTGCCGTGGCCCGAACCAGGGTGGAGCCTTCCTTCCATCTTGGACCGTCCTCCTCACCCCGAAGCCGCCAGCCGAGCTCGCGCATGCGCGGGAACAGGATTCGATTCACCGCCGCGGTGAGGTTGACCCGACCCTTCCGCGACTCCCGGTCCTTCAGCTTCCGGTACGCCTCCACCTTTGGCGCGTACTCCGCATCGAGGCCAGCCGCCTCTTCGAGCTTCCGGATGCCGGCATCGCGCTGCTTCTTCCAGAACAGCTCCTCGCCAGCCTGCACCAACTCCCAGGCTCTACGCTTGACAGGATCCCGCAGCTTCAGCTCGAACTCGTCCTGGTAGCGTCGCAACAACGCCAGGCTCTCTTCGAGCGTCTTCAGCGAATCCTGCTCGGCCATGCCCCCCCCGTCTGCGCTCGCCCACCCGATGATACGCCCCGGCTCCGCTCGCCCTGCCGGCCGGCCGGGAGGGAGCCGGTTGAGCGGCCTCGACGCCGACTCCCACCGGAACGCGCGGTTCTCGCCCTGGCTCGTGACCTGCGGCGCCCTGGCCCGCTGCGTGCTATCGTTTCGCCGCCGCGAGCTGCCATGGATTTCCCCGGCTACATCTCGTTCACCGTGACGAACGCCTGCAACCTGCATTGCCGTATGTGTGGCCAATGGAGCGAGGAAGGCTACATGCACGACACTGCGGCTCCGCGCCGGCCGACGATGACGCTCGCCGACTGGATGCGTCTCGTCGACGAGGCGTCGGCGCACGGCCTCGGTGGCGTGCTGATACGGGGCGGTGAGCCCTTCCTGCTCCGCGGCATCGTCGAGCTCCTCGACTACGTCGCCGCCAAGGGCATGTTCGCCTCCATCGACTCCAACGGCACGCGCCTGGCCGAGTTCGCGGACGACCTCGTGCGCATCGGCCGGGTGCACGTGACGATCTCGGTCGACGGACCCGAGCGGATCCACGATACCGTCCGCGGCGTGCCCGGCTGCTTCCAGACGATCGCTCGCGCCGTCCTGGCGTTGAAGGAGGCCGAGAGACGCCGTGGCGCGACCATCAGCAAGTCGATCACCTTCACCATCAGCCCCTGGTCCTATCGCGGCCTGGGCGCGATGCCCGATGTCGCCCGTGCGCTCGGCATCGACACCCTGTGCATCGTGCCGTACTACTGGGTCCCCGAAGCGCTCGGGCGAGCCTACGAGCGGGAGCTCGCCGACGAGCTGGGCTGCCGCGCCTTCTCCTGGCGCGGCTTCCACCACGAGACCTCCGGGGTCGACTTCCCGGTCTTCCGAGAGCAGCTCCGGGCCTACCGGGCCGGTCTGGGCGCGATCGCCGACTATCCGTACCTGCCGCTCTGCGAGGACGAGTACCGCGCCTGGTTCGAGGACCCGGCCACGCCGGTGGGCTCCGCCGACTGCCCCAACTCCGAGCGGCTGATCGACGTGCAGCCGACGGGCGAGGCCAACTGCTGCGTGGACTTCCCGGACTACTCGTTCGGTAGCGTTCACGAGGCGACGCTGGCGGACCTCTGGAACGGTGAGCGCGCCCGCCGCTTTCGCGAGCGTCGGCGCGAGAGGCCTTTCTCCGCCTGCCATCGCTGCGGCGCCAAGTGGATGGCGCTCATCCGGGACTGAGAGAGACCGCCAACATGCGACCCGCGGTCCCCTCGTCCGGGACGCCCCTGAAGGAGACCCGATGACCGGCAGACTCGGCATCCTGAGCCTGGCTGCGTTCCTGGCCCTGGGGCCCCGGAGCGCCCAGTCGCAGGACCTCGTCTTCGGCCACCTGAGCGTCGAGGATGGGCTCTCACGGACCTGGGTGCGCTCGCTGCTCAAGGACAGCCGGGGCTTCCTGTGGATCGGCACCGAGAGCGGGCTCGACCGCTACGATGGCCAGCGGATCGTCGAGTACCAGCCGCGGCAAGGCGACACGCACAGCCTGGCCGGCGCCCGCGTCAACGCCCTCTTCGAGGACCGGCGCGGCCGGCTCTGGATCGGCACGTTGGGGGGGCTGCAGCTCTACGATCGCGATCGCGACAGGTTCGACCCGGTCACGCTGCCGCAGTCGACGGGCCGCGAGACGATCCTGTCGATCACCGAAGACGGCTCCGGCCAGATCTGGGTGGCGACCAGCCGAGGCATCGCGATCCTGGCCCCGGATCCGGCACGCTCGCGGCGGCTGCTGCCGGTCCCGGACGACCCCGAGAGCCTCTCGAGCGTCGACATCCGTTCCCTCCTGGTGAGTCGGACGGGTGAGGTCTGGGCCGCCACCGGGACGGGAGTGAACCGGATCGACGCCGCGAGCGGACGCGTGACACGGATCCCCTTTGGCACGGACGAGGCGACCGCGACCCGGAGCCACGACGTGACGCAGGTCTACGAGGACCCGACCGGCACCATCTGGGTCAGCAGCCAGAACGGCGGCGGGCTCTCTGCGATCGACCCCAGAACCGGGCTGGTCACGCGCTACCTGCCCGATCCGACGCGACCCGGGACGATCGGCACCGACCGCGTCCTCTGCGCCGCCGCCGACGGCAAGGGCCGGCTCCTGGTCGGCACCGAGAACGGGGGGCTCGAGGTCCTCGACCTGGCCAGCGGTCGCTTCCGGCGCTCCCTGCCGAAGAAGGGCGACGACCGCAGCATCGGCGCGACCTCGATCTACGCGCTGATGCTCGACGACCAGGGCATCCTCTGGGTCGGGACCTACAACGCCGGGGTCGCCTTCACTTGCGAGGAGCAGGGCTACTTCGGTCTCGTGCAGGCGCGACGCGACGACGAGCTGTCCGATCCGCACGTCGCGGCGATCCTCGTGGACCGCAGGGGCGACCTCTGGGTGGGAACGGACGGCGGCGGGCTCAATCGTTTCGTGCCGGGCGCGTCCCGCACGATCGTGTACCGTCACGATCCGCGCAACGAAACGACCATCGGCTCCGACGCGATCCTGGCGCTGCTCGAGGACCAGGCGGGCCGACTCTGGCTGGGCGGCTGGGCCGCCGGGCTCGGTCTCATGGACCCTGCGACCGGGCGCGTCACGACCTTCCGGCACGGGAGGAACTCCCCCTTCGACAACGTCTATCACCTGCTCCAGGACGGACCGGGGCAGCTGCTGGTCGCTTCCTCCGGCGGGCTCGAGCGGTTCGACACGACGGCCCGCGCCTTCGAACCCATTACCGTGACCGGAGGGACGGTCTCGACGGCGCTCTACGCCCTCGCCCGCGACGCAGCCGGGAACGTCTGGCTCGGCTCGGGTTCCGGTGCCTACCGCATCGAGCGCAGCACGAACCGTGTGGTCGCGCTCCCCTACGATCCCTCGGATCCCCGCTCGTTCGGGCCGGGGGCGGCCCATGCCTTTCTGAGCGACAGCCGCGGCAACGTCTGGATCGGCTTCGACGGGGGTGGCCTGCGCTGCCTGCCGGCAGGCGGGGGTGCTGTGCGCGCCTGGACGACGGCCGACGGCCTCGCCGGCAACGGTGTCAAGGACATCCTCGAGGACGCCTCGGGCAACCTGTGGGTCAGCACCGACCGTGGCCTCTCACGGCTCGAGAAGGCCACCTCCCTGCCGGAGCGGGTGCGCTTCGTCGACTTCGAGGTGGCCGACGGCCTGCAGGGCCAGGAGTTCCGGTACGGCGCCGCCTTCAAGAGCCCATCGGGCGAGATGTTCTTCGGCGGCCAGAGGGGCTTCAACCGCTTCTTCCCTTCTCGGGTCCGGCTCAATCCGCAACCCCCCAAGGTCCTGCTGACGGGCTTGCGCCTCTTCAACAAGACGGCCGTCGTGGGCGCGCCCGGGTCGCCCCTCACCAAGGCCATGCCCGAGCTGCGCGAGCTGACCCTCGACTACAGGCAGTCGGTCGTGACTTTCGAGTTCGCCGCCCTCAACTTCGTCCAGCCCCAGAAGAACCAGTACCGCTACCTGCTGGAGCCGATCGAGAAGGAGTGGAACGAGGCGACCCGGCAGAGCGCGGCCAGCTACACTCTCGTGCCCGGCTCCTACGTCTTCCGGGTCAAGGCCGCCAACAACGACGGGGTCTGGAACGAGAAGGGGATCGCGCTCCGGATCAGGGTCACGCCGCCCTGGTGGAAGACCTGGTGGTTCTACACGCTCGTCGCCGTCCTGATCCTGGGCGCGCTCGCCGCCAGCTTCACCGTCTGGTACCTGTGGCGCGTCCGGCAGATGGCCGAACGGCACCGCGAGCTGGAGACGATCGTGGCCGAGCGCACCTCCGAGCTGGCCGCCTCGGCCGGGAGCCTGCGGCAGCAGAGCCAGGCGCTCGCCAAAGAGAACGAGGACCGGCGGCGGGCGGAGGAGGAGGCGCGCTGGGCGGCTGAGCAGTTCGCGGCGGCCAACCGGTCGCTCGAGGAGAACCGGGCCGGCCTCGAGCGCGAGGTGGCCGAGCGCCAGAGGGCGGAGGAGGAGGCGGGGCGCGAACGGGACCTGCTGCACGCCCTCATGGACCACACGCCCGACCTCATCTACTTCAAGGACCAGCAGTCGCGCTTCACCCGGATCAACCATGCCATGGCCGCGGCGCTCGGCATCCCACGTCCCGAGACGGCGTACGGCCGCTCGGACCTCGACTTCTTCCCGCCCGAGTTCGCTCACACCACGATCGAGGATGAGCGTCGGCTGATGCGCACCGGGCAGGCCCTGATCGGCCATCTCGAGCACGACAAGCAGAACGGCCATTGGTACCTCGCCTCCAAGGTGCCCCTGCGCGACGCGACCGGGACGATCACCGGCCTCGTGGGCATCTCGAAGGACGTCACCGAGACCAAGCAGGCCGAGCAGAAGCTGGAGCGCGACCTCGAGGAGTTCCTGGGCGTCGTGAACGCAGTCGCGCAGGGTGACCTCACGCCGCGCGGACGGGAGGGCCAGGAGATCCTGGGCCGGATCGCCTCCGGCTTCAACGCCATGCTCGGCTCCTTCTCGGGGATCCTCACCGACGTGCGCGACACCATCCTCTCGGTCTCGACCAGCTCGACCGAGATCCTGGCCGCGGCGACCCAGATCGCCAAGGGCGCTCAGCACGGCTCCGACCAGGTGAACGAGACCTCGGCCGCCGTCGAGGAGATGGCCGCCTCGATGACTCAGGTCTCCCGCGACTCCGAAGCCTCGGCGGGCGCGGCCAAAGCGGTGCTCGAGCACGTGCACGAGGGCGAGACCTCGATGAACGCGGCCTACGAGGGGATGGCGCGCATCGACTCCGCCGTCGGCGAAACGGCGCAGAAGATGAAGCTGCTGGACAAGCGCTCGCGCGAGATCTTCGAGGTGATCGAGCTGATCCAGGAGATCGCGGCCCAGTCGGAGCTTCTTTCCTTGAACGCGGCGATCCAGGCGGCGCACGCAGGGGAGGCCGGGCGCGGCTTCTCCGTAGTGGCGGACGAGATCCGCCGGCTGGCGGAGCGCTCACGGGAGGCCTCGCGGGACGTGTCTCGGATCGTGGAGGGGATCGTCGAGGAGGTGCGGACGGTGCTTCAGGCGATGCGGCTGGCGATGAACGAGGTGAAGACGGAGCGCGGGCTCTCGGAGCAGGCGCGCAGCAGCCTGCAGGAGATCGAGGCCCTGGTGGCGAAGTCGGTGCAGCTCGCCTCGCAGATCTCGCTCGCCTCGCGCGAGCAGGCGCAGACGACGCACACGGTGGCGGCGTCGATGCAGTCGATCGCGAGCGTCACGACCGAGTCCGCGGCGGGCGCCCGCGAGACGTCGCGGGCGGTCGAGCACCTGGTCAAGCTCTCCGACGAGCTGATCGCGGCCGTCGCCAAGTTCCGCGTCGCGCCACCCAGCTGACCGGGGTCCACTCCCACCTGCGAGGTCCGCGGCTAGCGAGATTCGGGGGCGCGTTGCGGCGGGGGCTCCGGGACGGCGGCGTGACGGAGCGCCTCCGGATCGAGCACCTGGAACCGGCCGGGGCCGAGACGATGGAGGACGCGTGCGCTGACCAGGCGCGTCAGGCTTCGCGAGAACGTCTCGGGCGTGATGCCGATCGCCGCCGCGAACTCGGCTCCCGACACGGGCAACCTGAGGATCCCGGCGGCGGCGGACGCTGCGCGGGAATCCGGCAGGAGCGCCGCGAGGGCCGAGGCGACGCGCGCGAGCACACCCGGGCTCGAGACGGTCTCGATCTGCTGCATCGCCTCCCGCAGCCGGCGCCCCACCAGGCCGATGAGCATGATCGCGACCTGCGGGTCCGCTCGGACGGCGCTCAGCAGGTCGGCCCGCGACATGACCTGCGCCCGGACGTCGTCCAGGGCCTGCGCATAGGCCGGGTACGGCTCGCCGTCCAGGAGCGGCAGGAACCCGAAGACGTTGCCGGGGCCGAAGATGAAGAGGGTCACCGCGCGGCCGGTGGGCAGGAGCCGATAGACCTTGACCCGCCCCACGTCGAGCGCGACCAGGAGGCCCGTCGTCTCGCCTTCGCGCCAGAGCAGCGAGCCCGCCCGGAACTCGATGCGGCGCATGTACGGACGCAGCAGCTCGCACGCCTGCCGGTCGACCCCGCCCGCGCGTAGCGGCTCGCGCGAAGAAGCGCCGCCGCCGCCGTCCACGCGTACCCGCGCCCGCCCACTTCCCATTCGGCAAGCTTGCGCGGGGCGCCGGCTGCCGGCACCCCGTGCTCTCTCCGACGCGATCCTATCGCAGGACCGCCCCGCTCGCCGGTTCCGGAGGAACGCTCTCCGCGCCAACGCCCCCGCGCGCCACCGCCCGCCGCCTCCACCATCCGCGCGCAGCCACCTCGCCGTCATCGAAGAGCGAGTAGAGGACCGGCACGTAGACGATGGTGAGGAAGGTCGACACCAGCAGGCCACCGATGGCGACGATCGCGAGGGGCGAGAGCCGCTCCAGGCCGATCGCCCACTCGGCGGCGATCGGCACCATGCCCACGGCCGTGCCGACGGCCGTCATCAGGATCGGTCGCGTCCGCACCCGAACCGAGCCCAAGAGCGCCTCGGTCGTACCGAGACCCCGCGCCCTCGCCTCGGCGATGAAGTCGATCAGCAGGATCGAGTTCTTCACCACGATCCCGGCCAGCAGGATCATGCCCATGAAGGACGGCATGCAGCTGTGCTTGCCCGCCAGCAGCATGGCCCAGACGGCGCCGATCAGGGCGAACGGGATCGCCGACATGATCGTCAGGGGATGCACCCACGAGCGGAACGCCGGCACCAGCGAGAAGTAGAGCAGCACCAGGCCGAGGGCGAGAGCCTGAGCGAGCCTGGCGAAGGACTCGTTCATCTGCTTGATCTCACCCTCGTGAGAGATCGTGTAGCCCGCCGGCAGCGCCAGCCCCGCGAGCGCCGCCTCGACGTCCTCCTGCAGGTGCGAGATCGGCCGCGAGGAGCGGTACGCCTGCACGTCCAGCGTGCGCTCCAGACCCTGGCGGGTGATCACCGACGGGGCCCGCCGCGTCTCGAGCGTGCCGAGCTGCGCGAGCGGCACCGGGCCGCGCGGCGTCAGGACCGCGTAGCTCGCGAGCTGGGCGGCGTCGCGGCGGTTCTCCGGCGGGAACTGCACCCAGATCGGCAGGCCGTCCTCGTTCGGGACGCGGAGCGTGGACCCGGGCATGCCGCGCACGGCGCCCTGGAGCTGGCCGGCGACCGTTGCGGGAGAGACCTGATAGAGCGCCAGCTTCGCCGGGTCGGCGCGGAAGAAGACCTCGGTGCCGTCCAGGGTCCAGGAGCGCGAGACCGAGGTGAGCCCGCGTCCCCGCTCCTCGAGCCGCCGCTCCACCTCGCCGCCGAGGCGGTCCAGGGTCGCCAGGTCCGGGCCGGAGATCATCACGTCGACCGAGGCACGGATCGTCGAGAGCGGCGTCGCCCCGAAGTCGAAGACGTCCATGCTGCGCAGCCCGGGCAGGTTCGCGAAGCTCCGGCGCAGGTCCGACTCGATCTGCCAGATGGTCGCCTTGCGGTGGAAGCGGTCCACCAGGTGGACGGTCACCTGCCCCTGCTGCGGCAGCCGTCCGGATCCGAAGGAGATGACGGCCGGCTCCGAGCCGATCACGGACGACACCGAGGTGACCTCCGGCCGCGCGCGAATGGCGCTTTCCAGGCCCGAGAGGGCGGCCTCGGTCGCGGCGAGCGAGCTGTTGGCGTCCGTCTCGAAGTTGATCTTGACGATGCCGCTGTCCATGGGCGGCATCAGGTTGCGGCCGACGAGAGGCATCTGCGCCAGCGAGGCGACGAAGAGCACGACTGCGCCCACCACGAACCAGGCGCGGTGGCGGAGCGCGACGGACGTCAGGCGGACGTACAGCTCCCGTGTGGGCTCGACGACGGCGCGATCGAAGCGGTGGACGAGCCGCTCCAGGCGGTTGCGCCCCTTCCCCGCCGCCCGGCGCAACAGGAGAGGCGCGAGCAGCGGGATCACCGTGACCGAGACCAGGTAGGAGGCGACCAGAGCGATCGACAGGGTCACCGCCAGCGGCCGCAGCACCGTCTGCACGTAGCCGCCGATGAAGATGATCGGGAGCAGCACCATGATCGTGGCGTAGGTGCCGGAGAAGATGGCCAGCATCACCTCCTGCGTCCCGCCGACGACCGCGCTGCGCACGTCACGCCCTTCCTCGCGGTAGTGCCGCTCGATGTTCTCGAGCACGACGATGGCGTCGTCGAGCAGCATGCCGACCGCCACGATCACCGCGGTCAGGGTGACCATGTTGAACTCGTAGCCGATCAGCCAGATGGCCGCGAAGGTCAGCAGGTACGTGAAGGGGATCGAGACCGCGGCCAGGCTCATCCCGCGCCAGTCGGCCAGGAACAGGAAGATCACGAGCACGGTCATGATCACGGCGTCGCGCAGGGCGTCGAGCATGTTCCCGACCGAGAGACGGATCAGGTCTCCCTGGGTGTCGGGGACGGAGAACGCGATCCCCGGGTAGCGCGCCTCGAGCTCCGGCAGGACGCCCGCCACGCCGGCGATCGTGCGCAAGGCATTGCCCGAGGCGGCGCGCTCCACGTTGACGGCGATCGCGGGCTTCCCGTTCGCGTGGTAGGCGCTCTGCGGCTCGAGCACGTCGGGACGGACCGTGGCCACGTCCCGCAGGTAGACGGTTCCGCCGGGCCGCTCCGCGACCGGGATCGCCCTCACGTCCTCCGGGCCGCCGAACTGTCCGGCTCGCTTGAGCAGGATCTGTCCGGCGGGGCCGACCAGCCATCCGATCGGCTGGTTGGCGTTGAAGGCGACCAGCGCCTGCCGCACGTCGGCCGGCGCCAGGTGGTAGCGCTCCAGGGCGTCCCGGTGCAGGTCGACGCGGAGCGTCGGCTGGTGAGCCCCGAACACCTCGACGTTCGCGACCTCCGGCAGCCGCAGCAGCCTCTCCTTGATCCCGTTGTCCGCCAGCTCGCGGACCAGGGCGAGGTCGAGCGGCGAGCCCTCCCGCGGGCGCAGCGCCAGCGTCAGCACCGCCGGCGTCGCCGAGGAGATCTTGAAGACCATCGGCGGCCGCACCGACTCCGGGAGCAGCGCCCGGATCTTCTGCAGGCCGTTCGCCACGTCCGTGGCGGCCGACTCCAGACCCTTCGCGTACTCGAACTCGACCAGGACCGAGGAGACCTCGTCCTTGCTGACCGAGGCGACGCGGCGCACCTGCTCGATGCCCGACAGCTCCTTTTCGATCGTGCGCGAGACATCCGCCTCCACGTCCTCGGCGGAGGCGCCCGGGTAGACCGTGACCACGGCGATCTGCGGCCGCTCCGAGTCGGGGAACAGGTTGACCGGCATCCGGCGGTAGCCCACGAGGCCGACGACGGCCGCGAGCAGGACCAGCGAGGTCAGCAGGTGCGGCCTCCTGAGATAGCGGTCGACGAACGAGCTCGCCCCCTGGGGGTTCATCGGTCCCCCCTCGCCAGGATCGTGAGCGGCGTGCCCTCGACGAGCGTCATCAACCGCGACGGTTGGGCCACGATCACCGAGTCGTCGGCCCGCAGCGCTCCGCTCACGACGGCCTCGTCCCGGGAGCGGCTCGCGATGCGGACGGCGACGGGCTGCGCCCGCCCGCCGCCCGCGCGGAAGACGTACGCCCCCTTCTCGCTCTCCAGCAAGGCCCGCACCGGCACGATCCAGCCCGTCGCGGAGCCGACCTCGACGTCGACGCCGACCGTCGCGCCCGAGACCAGGCCCGGGGCCGCGTCCTTCAGGTCCGCCTCGACGATCGCGAGGTGGGAGGCGTCCATCGCCGGGAAGACGCGGGCGACACGTCCCGCCACCGGCCCGGCGGGGGTCTCGAGCGAGAGCGGCCGACCCACGGCGAGGCCGGCCAGCATCTCGGCGGGAAGCTTCACCCGCACGCGCACGCCCGTTTGGCGCACCAGGGTCAGAAGCGGCTTCCCGGGCAACGCGAGGTCGCCCGGATCAACGCTGCGAACGGAGACGACGCCGTCGAACGGCGCCTCGAGAACCGCGTAGGCGCGCCGGCGCCGGGCGCTGTCGAGCCCCTCGCGCGCGGCGAGCAGGCGAGACTCGGCGGCCGCGGCGGCGGCTCGCGAGCGATCCCACTCCTCCTGCGAGATCGCCTTGGCCTCGACCAGGACGCGGTCGCGCGCGGTCGCCTCGCGCTGCGCGCTCGCCGCGACCTCGGCCGCAGACACGCCGGCCACGGCCGCCTGGACCGCGTTGTCGAGCTCGCCCGCTTCGAGGCGCGCGAGCTCCTGGCCGCGCCGGACATGGTCGCCTTCCCGCACCGCCACGGCGATCACCGGAGCGACGATGCGCGACGAGACGGCCGCCTCCTCGAGCCCCGAGACCTCCCCCAGGAAGTGACGCGTCTCGACCAGCGAACCTTGCCGGACGCGCGCGACCTCCACCGCCGCTACGGCCGGCACCAGGCGTGGAGCCTGAGCCTTCTCCCGAGCGCGCTTCACGCGCACGGCGACCAGACCCACGACGAGCAGGACGACCAGGAGGGCGGCGCCCCATCGGCGAATCATTGCAGCACCTCTTTCTCGCACACTGCGTTCACTCGCGCGGCGGCTGTCTCACGATCGCCGCGGGCCTGTGCGAAGGCGCCCTCGGCGGCGAGCTCGCGTGCGCGCGCCCGCAACAGGTCGTCCATCGCGCCGGCGCCTGTGTCGTAGCGGATCTGCTCGATCCGCGCCGCCTCGCGGGCCGCCGCGACACCCGCGCGCGCGGCCTCGAGCGATGCGCCGGCCGCGTCCGAGCGGGCCAGCGCCCCGACCAGCTCCGCCTCCTGGTCGAGCCGCGCGCGGGCCAGGGTGCTCTCGGCGGCCGCGGCGGCGTGCCTGGCGCCAGCCAGCCCCGCGAGGTGCGCGCCGCCCGTGAAGAGCGGGACGCTGACGCCCACCGAGAGCTCCCAGGTGTCGAGCGGCTCCGGGATGGACGGTGCGTCGTTGCGCAGGTAGCTGCCGCGGCCGGCGACGCTCGGCAGGAAGGCGGACCGCGCGATCCTCACCGCCTGTCGGGACGCCTGCTCTGCGAGCGACGCCCGCTTCACCGGCGAGGCCGCGAGGGCCAGCGACCGCAGCTCGTCGCGGCCGGTCGCGGGCAGGGTCGGACGGTCTTCGAGGGCCTCGAAGCGGAGCCGTCCCGCGGGATCCCGGCCCAGGAGCGCCAGGAGCAGCGCCTGGACGCGGGCGCGGTCAGCCACGACGTTCGCGCGCCGCGCCTGCGTCTGCGCGATCTCGTCCGCGAGCTTCAGCAGGTCCAGCTCGGGGCGCTTGCCGATCTGGACGGCCAGCTCGAGCTGGCGTCGCGTCTCGCCGAGGGCGGCCAGGCTCGCGTCGATCGCCCCCGTCAGGGCGTCCAGCGTCTGCGCCGAGGCATAGAGGGAGGTCACGTTGAAGCGGACCTGCCAGCGGCCCCCCTCCAGGAGCGCGGCTGCCTGCTCGGCCTGCAGCGAGGCGACGGCGACGGACGCCGACAGCCGCCCGCCCAGATAGAGCGGCAGCTGGAAGGTGACGCCATAGCGCCATTGGTTCCGGTCGAAGGGCAGGCCAGGGATCCCGCTCGCCAGGAGCTCACGCGCGATGGGGCGGACGACCTGGTCGTCCTGGTAGCGCGCGTAGCTGGCGACGGCGTCGATCTCGCCCCATCGGCTGCGGCGGGCTGCGCTCGCCTTCGAGCGGGCCGCCTGTTCCTGCTGCGCCGCCGCGGCGAGCACGGGCGCGTGGTCGAGCGCCTCGGCGACCGCCTCCGCGAGCGTCAGCTGACCGACGTCCGTGGCTGGCGTCCCGGGGGCCTGATCCGCCTGCCCCCTCGTCCCCGCCGCGGCGACGATCAGCACGGCGGTCGCGATCTCGCGCCAACCGGTCATCCTCTCGGCCCTGTTCGGAGTGCTCATGACCAGAAGCTAGCACCCGCGCCCCTGCCCGGCCTTGACGCCGGTCAAGTCCGTGACGATCTGCTCGGTCGCGGCAACGGCTCCGCCGGCGCCGTAGTCGAACTCCGCACTGGTCGCCAGGAGACGCCATTCGGGCAGGCGGAGCAGGCGCAACCCGCCCGCCCCGGCGTCGCCCATCGGCCTCGACGAGACGTCCACACGCGCGCTCACGCGCACGGCACGACCCGTCGCCCGGTCGACCAGGGTCAGGCCCAGCGGAGCTCCGGGCGACAGCCGGAGGTTGCCCTTCCCGAGCGTGCAGCCGGTGATCGTCTGCACGCCGTCAGCGACGCAACGCCCTCGCTCGTCCTCCCCGATCGCCACGAGCGCCAGGAGCTGCGCGTCGGCCGAGCGCTCCGCCCCCAGCCGATTCATCGCGGCCGCCCCGACCCTCAGGCCGAGGAGCATCGCCTCGCAGGTGTGCCCGTGGAGCTGCACGCCCGCATCCAGGAACCTGTTGGGATCGACCATCCTGCCGCCTCCCGAGAGCCGCCATCGGCAGCACGACCGGCTGCAGGCTCGGGCTCCACTCTGGAGCTTCGGGCTCCTCGGGAGGCTGCGCCTTGACGGCCGTCAAGCGCAGGACGATTCGAGCCGATGCCCGGGGCGATCAGCCGCAGCAGCAGCCACCGGAGCCCTCGCCGCCCGAGCGACAGGAGTCGTCCTTCGAGCCGGCCTTCTCCTCCGCGACCTGCCGCTTCGGGTCCTCGATCGCCTGCTCCATGGCCGGCGCACAGCAGCAGCAGCCGGGCGCTGGTGCGGGCCTGGGGTTGCCGCCGAAGATCCGCAGCCAGAATCCCGCCCTCTTCGCTTCGCTCATCCCTGGCTCCTACGCCTTCGCGAGCGCGGTCGTGATCATGGTCGCGATCTCGGCCGCCCCGGGAACGCGGCCGGAGGAGACGATCTCTCCGTCGATCACCAGGCCCGGCGTGCGGAGGATGCCCGACGCGGCGATGTCCTCCACTTTCTCGACCTTGGTGATCGTCGCCGGCTGACCCGTCTCGGCCACCGCCTTCTCGACCTCGGCGTAGAGCCTCTTGCAGTTGGCACATCCCGAACCGAGGATCTTGATCTCCATCGACGTCTCCTTGGCGCCTGCCGGACGCCCGCTACAACAGGAAGTTGAACAAGTACCCCACCACCAGAATCCCCGCGCCCACCACCCCGATGAAGACGGCGACCAGGCGCACGGTCAGCACCTTCCGCAGGATCACCATCTCCGGGAGCGAGAGCGCGATCACGGCCATCATGAAGGCCAGCACCGTCCCGAGCGCCGCGCCCTTCGCGAGCAGCGCCTGCACGATCGGCACGATGCCGGCGGCGTTCGAGTAGAGCGGGATCCCGATCAGGACGGCGAGGGGCACCGACCACCAGGCCTCGCGCCCCATGATCGATGCCATGAAGTCTTGCGGCACGTAGCCGTGGATGCCGGCGCCGACCGCGATGCCGGCGACCACGTAGGGCCAGACCTTGCCGACGATGTCGCGGACCGCCTCGCGACCGAGCGCCACACGCCCGGCCCACGACAACCGCTCTTCGGCCGCCTCGGCGCCCACCTTCACCTGGTAGACCCAGGCCTCCACCCAGCCTTCCAGGTGAAGCCGCCCGATGACGATCCCCGCTGCCACCGCGATCGCGAGGCCGGTCCCGGCGTAGAGGAGCGCCACCTTCCAGCCGAACAGGGCGAAGAGGAGCGCGAGCGCCACCTCGTTCACCATCGGCGCGGAGACCAGGAACGCGAAGGTGACGCCGAGCGGCACGCCGGTCGTCACGAAGCCGATGAAGAGCGGGACCGCGGAACAGGAGCAGAAGGGCGTCACCACCCCCAGCAGCGCCGCCAGCATGCTCCCCACCGACTCGCGGCGGCCGGCGAGCATTCGCCGCGTCCTCTCCGGTGTGAAGAAGGAGCGGACGATCCCGACGCCGAAGACGACGATCGTCAGCAGCATCAGGACCTTGGGCGTCTCGTAGAGCAGGAACTCGACCGATGATCCGAGGCCGGACCCGCGCCCGAGCGGCAGCAGGTCGTAGGCGAGCCAGGAGGCCGCCCGCGCCAGCTGCGAGTAGAGGAGCCACCAGGCGAGCGCGCCAAGGACCAGGGCAGCCGCGCCCTGGATGGCCGCTCGCCAGCGCGAACGACCGGACGTGCCGAGTGGTGCCGACGCCGTCGCGCTCATCGGACGGCCGCCAGCCCCTGGACGGCTGCCGGCTCGAACCAGCGCCGGGAGCCGACGCAGAAGCGGCAGACGGAGAGCATCACCGGCACCTCGACCAGGACGCCGACCACGGTCGCCAGCGCGGCGCCCGAGCCCGGTCCGTAGAGCGCTATCGCCGTCGCAACGGCGAGCTCGAAGAAGTTCGAGGCGCCGATGAGCGCGCCCGGCGCCGCCACGGCATAGGGCACCCGGAACAGCTTCATCAGCCCGTAGGCGAGCCCGGAGTTGAAGTAGACCTGGATCAGGATCGGGATCGCGATCAGCAGCACGTGGAAGGCGCGGGTCGTGATGTTCTCCGCCTGGAAGGCGAAGATCGCGACCAACGTCATCAGGAGCGCGATCACGGTGAGCGGCTGGAAGGAGGGCAGGAACCGCGTCTCGAACCACTCGCGGCCCTTCTTGGCAATCAGCACGCCGCGGCTCACCGAGCCCGCCGCGAGCGGGATCACCACGAAAATGAGCACCGAGTAGAGGAGCACGACGAACGGCACCTGCAGCCCGGAGGCGCCGGACACCAGGAACTTCACGATCGGCGCGAAGGCCACCAGCATGATCAGGTCGTTGACCGCCACCTGGACCAGCGTGTAGGCGGGGTCGCCGTCCGAGAGATACGACCAGACGAACACCATCGCCGTGCAGGGCGCCGCCGCCAGGATGATGACGCCGGCGATGTACTCGCTGGCGAGCTCGGGCGGGATCCAGCCCGCGAACACGTGCCGGAAGAAGAGCCAACCGAGGAAGGCCATCGAGAACGGCTTGATCAGCCAGTTCACGACCAGCGTGACGGCGAGCCCGGCCGGCCGCTTCCCGACGCCCTTGACCTGCCCGAAGTCGATCCTGAGCATCATCGGGTAGATCATCAGCCAGATCAGGACGGCGATCGGGACGTTGATCTGGCTGCCGCTGCCGAACTCCATCCCACGGATCGCGCCGACCAGACCCGGCGCGAGCTTGCCGACACCGACGCCGAGCACCATGCAGGCCACCACCCACAGGCTCAGGTAGCGCTCGAAGACGTTCATCTTCTTCGCCGCTTGGCTCAAGATGCTCCTCCAGCCCGCGGCCTACCGGGCCGCGGACGGCCGCCGGATACCGACCCGCGAGAGGTCGAGGTCCACCCGGCAGAGGTCCTCGGCCTCGACGCGCCTCAGCGACCGCACCAGCTTGGCGTCGGCGACCACCTGGGGGTCCTTGCCGATCCTGATCGTCAGGTCCGAGAGGACGGCCTTCGCCTCGGCCTCGTCGGGCCAGCGGTACATGACGAAACGCCCCTTCTTCGTCTCGACCAGGAGTCCGGCCCGCTTCAGCTCCGTGAGGTGCGCGGACACCGTGGAGGCGGCCAGCTCGAGGACGGCGATCAGCTGGCAGACGCACAGCTCGCCGTCCCGCAGCATGGCGACCAGGCGCTGGCGGGCGGAATGGGCGAGCGCCTTGTGGGCCTCGACGGATCGGGCAAGCTCGGTCATTTCGTCACCGAGCGAATCGTAGCACCATTGCGGCGGTCCCGCAATGCCATTTCGTGGATCGACGACGTAAGAGGGGACGCGTCTCGCCCGCGCCCGGATGCGCCTAGCGACTCCGGCGTGCCAAGATGTCCGGCAACCAACCCTTGGTAACCGACCCTAGTTTCCCCGGGAGATGCCCGATGGACCGTGTGATCTTCGCCTGCCGCCACAACGCCGGCCGCTCGCAGATGGCGGCCGCGTTCTTCCGCCAGCTCGCCGACCCTGCGCGAGCGACGGCGGTGTCGGCCGGGACCACACCGGCTGAGCGGGTCCACCCCGAGGTCGCCGAGGTGATGCAGGAGGCCGGCATCGACCTCTCGGCGGCGAGGCCGCAACGGCTCACCGCCGAGCTGGGCTCGGGCGCGCGGCTTCTCGTCACGATGGGCTGCGGAGAGGAGTGCCCCTACATCCCGGGGATCGAGGTTCAGGACTGGGCGCTCGAGGACCCCAAGGGCCAGCCGATCGCCCGTGTCCGCGAGATACGGGACGAGATCCGGCGCCGGGTGGCCGCGCTGGTCGAGACCCGGGGCTGGCTGCACCCAGCCTGACGGTGCGTTGCGGCGTCGGTTCGCTCATCCGCGGGCCGGCTTCACGGTTCCGGGACCGAGCCGGCAGGGGGGCGCCCGCCAATGAAGGAGAAGTGGGCGTGGACGATCCGCCAGGCTCCCCCGCGCTTCACGTACACCTTGGTTCGATTCCACGGCGTTCGGCGCTGGATCGAACCGTCGCTGCGCAGACGCGTCGCCAGGAAGCGGCTGAACAGGACCGCCGTGTCCCCGTGCACCTGGACGATCGGCTGGACGAACTCCATCACGTCGAAGTGGATCGCCCCGGCGAGCTTCTCGTACTCCCCCCGCAGATTGTCCAGGCCGTCGAGGCGCCGCGGCGTCTCGGGGTCGAAGGAGGTGATCTCGGGCGCGCAGATCTCGAGGAATCCCGCGGGATCGCCCTGGCGCCAGCGCCGGGTCGCCGCGCGCTCGACGGACATCACCTCGCCCGCCACGCCCTCCTCGGTCCTCTCCTCGAGCTCGACGGGGAGAGGGATCTCCAGCTCGTCCGGGAGCACGTCGTGGACGTACGACCAGTGCGTGTGGATGATCTTCCACCCGCCGTCCAGCCGGGCGTAGACCTCGGTCGTGTTCCAGGGTGCGTGCCGCTTGACGCTGCCATCGGCCTGGCGCGTCGTCGCCTGGTAGTTGTAGGTCAGGACGGCCAGGTCGCCGTAGACTGCCACCTTCGGATTCAGGAACTCGGAGCCATCGTAGGAGATCTGCCCCTTGAGCTTCTCCAGATACCGCAGGTACTCCGCGTGGCCGACGATCGGCTTCGTGAGGCCGGGGTCGACGTAGGTCACCTCGGGGGCCGCAATCTCGCCCCAGCCCATGGGGTCGCCCTGGCGCCAGCGCTCCATGGCCCCGTTCTCGAGACGCATCAGCTCCCGCTCGACGCCGGCCTGGTCGTCCGCGGCGCCGGCCGCGAGCCCGGGGGCAAGCACGCTCCCGACACCCGCGGCCAGAGCCAGGAGTCCTTTGACGCTCTTCATGCTCTCTTCTCCATTCCGTGCCGCCATTCCGCTCACCCGGGCGCCGCGTCACGCACCCGGCGCACGCGCTCGCGCGCGAACAGCAGGTTCTTCGGATCGATGTAGCCCGCCTGCATGAAGCCCCGGGCCTTCTTCGCGCAGCGGCAGGGGTTCGCCGGCTTCATCAGGCCGCACTTGTCGTCCAGGAAGCTGTGCAGGTCGCGCCGGGCCCGCGAGAGGCGCTGCCGGAAGGCGTCGCGGGCGGTCCCGAGGACCTCCGCCGCCGCAACGTCGGTGAGCCCCAGGATGTCGCCCAGGACGTAGGCCAGCCGCTGCTCGCGGCTCAGGCGGAGCAGCAGGGCCAGGGTGCAGCCGATCCGCGCCTCCTCGACGAACAGCTTCACGTCGACACCGATCTCCCGGGGGTCGGGAAGCTCGAGCTCCGGCGTCGCCTCGAGGCCGCGGCCGTACTCGGAGAACGTCATCACCTCCGGCTCCATGCGGCCGCGCTTCACGTTCAGCAGGTGGTTGGTGGCGATCCGGTACAGCCAGGTCCGGAACCGGCTGCGGCGCTCGAAGGTCGACAGCTTCGTCACCAGCTTGATCAGGATCTCCTGGGTCGCGTCCTCGGCGTCCTGCGGGTGGTACAGCATCCGCACCGCCAGGTTGAAGACGAAGACCTGGTGGCGGCGGACGAGCGCCTCGAGCGCCGTCGCGTCGCCGCACTTCGCCTGATCGACGAGGGCGCGATCCTCGGCGTCGTCCGCGTCCTCGCCGGCAGCGAGACGATCCGGCCCGGAGTCTGTGCCCACCATGCCCCTCCTTGTAGTTGGACACGAGCGACGGCGGAGTGTGACAGTGGAGCGCGTCTACTTCGAGCACGAAGAGATCTTCCGCCTCGTCTACCATGGCGGCCTCCTGGAGCGGTAGCCGCCTCCTCGCCGGGCGACCGCCCACTTGACAGGGCTTCCTATATATAGTATTCCTACACATAGGAAGGCAGGATGGCACTGAAGCGTGGGATCAAGCGGGGCAGCGCCGAGCTGGGGATCCTGAGCGTCCTCACCCAGGAGGCGCTGCACGGTTACGAGATCGCCAAGCGCATCGAGCTGGGGAGCGGCGGCGAGCTGCGGTTCAACCTCGCCTCCCTGTACCCGATGCTCTACTCCCTGGAACGGCGCGGCCTCGTCAGGGGAAGCTGGACCGGCGCGGCCGGCGGCCGCCGCCGGCGCACGTACCAGATCACGGCGGCCGGGAGGAGGGCGCTCGGCCCGCTCCGTCAGGAGTGGCACGCGTTCTTCCAGGCGCTCGATCGCCTGGCGGGTGTGGCTGATGCGTGACTGGGAGCGGCTGGTCCGCGCGCGCCTCGGCCCGCTCCGGGTGGCGCGCGAACGTCGGTCCGAGATCGTCGCCGAGATTGCGGCTCACCTCGAGGATGCCACCGAGGAGGCGGTCCGCGCGGGCGCCGCGGAGGAGCATGCCGTCCGGCACGCCCTGGCACTGGTCCCCGACTGGGGGCAGCTCACACGGGAGCTGAGGAAGGAGACGGACATGAACCAGCGACTGCGGACATTGTGGGTTCCCGGCGCGACCATGGCGGCACTGGCCATGGGCGCCCTCTTCGTCCTGTCGCGGGCCGGCTTGCGGCCACGCATCCTGTGGCTGGGGGGCTACCACGGCCATGCCGTCTTCTTCTACCTGCCCTGGCTGCTGCTCCTGCCGGTCGTCGGGGCGATCGGTGCCTTCTGGTCGCGGCGCGCGGGGGGCAGCCGCGCCGTATCCCTCCTGGCCGCCACCCTTCCTTCCGTCGCGTTGGCGGCGTTCTTCCTCGCCCTCTTCCCTGTCGGCATGGCGGTCGACTCCCATGTGCCGCTCGAGGTGAGGCTCGCCGGGTTCGGCGCCATTTTCCTGGCTTGGGTCCTCGCCCCCGCCGTGCCGCTGCTCGTGGGCGCCGCGCCGTTCCTCCTCGGTCCGTCGCCCTCAGACAGTCCTTCGCCCTCGGACAGATCTCCTGCGTCTGCTGCATGAGCCGTCCCTGATCCGACTGCCGGAGGGTCGCCCCCAGGCCTAGCGACCGAGCCCCGGGCGACGGCCCTGGCAGGCACGCCGGCCCGCGCATCGCGGTCCCGCCGCCTGGCCCGCGCCGCGCCAGGCGCCGCGTCGTCCACAGCCCGAGCCGTCGCGCAGGCCGGCCGCCGGATTGCCCGAGCCGTCACGGGGACCGACCGCCCGATTCCCCCAGCCGTTGCCCGGGCCAAAGCCCCTGCCCCAGCCCCGCCCTTGTCGCCCGCGCGGCGCCGTGGCGTGGTCGCAGATGCCGTCTCCGTTCGCGTCCACGAAGTTCGGCCCGACGCCTGCCGGCGAGGCCGGGCTGGGCGGGGTCGCGCTCTGCGCACCCGCCGAGCCTGCCACCACCATCGCGCCAAGGGCCACCGCCATGATCACCAGTCGCTTCATCGTCGTTTCCTCCAGAGTCCCGCGGCTTCGTTGCCGCTGCCTGCCCAAGGGGCAAGATGCGTACCGCGGGCAGCCAGCCCCACGCGATCCCCGGAAGCCACTCGCGCCGCTTCGCTTGTGGACACCGGAGCCCGGCCGGGCCAGCCGGCCGGCTCGACCAGTTGGTCGAGCGCCTCGACAAGGCCGTCGAACGGGGAGCGGGGTTGGATTGTCTTCGGACGCCGGAAGCGTCTACGGCGGGCCGTACTTCTTCAGCTTGTAGCGAAGGTGCCGTTCGCTCATGCCCAGAGCCGATGCGGCGCGGGTTTGGACGCCGCCGGCCTTGTCGAGGGCCTCGAAGATGAGGGCCCTCTCGAACCTCTCGACGCGCTCCGTGAAGGAGGCCTCCGCGCCCTTCACCTCGGGCTTGAGGCCGGCCAGGTGGACCGGCAGGTCGGCGGTCGTGATCACGTCGCCGCGGCACAGCACGACGGCCCGGTGCACGAGGTTCTCGAGCTCGCGCACGTTGCCCGGGTAGTCGTGCTTCAGGAGGAGGTCCATCGCCTCGCGCGAGACGCTCCGTGCCCTTCCCTCGTCCGTGAAACGCCGGAGGAAGTGGTCCACCAGGAGCGGGACGTCCTCCCGCCGCTCGCGCAGCGGTGGGAGCGTGATCGCCACGACGTTGAGGCGGAAGAAGAGGTCACGGCGGAACTCCCCCGCCCGGGCCATGGCCTCGAGATCGCGGTGGGTGGCGGTCAAGAACCGCACGTCCACGCGGATCGGCTTCGTGCCACCCAGTCGCTCGAAGCTCTGCTCCTGCAGGACGCGGAGCAGCTTCACCTGCGTGCCCCGCGGCAGGTCACCGATCTCGTCCAGGAACAGGGTGCCGCCGTCGGCCAGCTCGAAGCGCCCGCGGTGCTCGCGGTCCGCGCCGGTGAAGGCACCCCGCTCGTGGCCGAACAGCTCCGACTCCAGGAGCGTCTCGGGCAGCGCCGCCACGTTCACGGCGACCAGTGGTCCGCGCCGGCGCGGGCTCGCGTAGTGGATGGCCCGGGCGAGCAGCTCCTTGCCCGTCCCGCTCTCGCCCTGGATCAGGAGGCTCGCCCGGCTCGCCGCGGCACGGGCGGCGATGTTGATCGCCTCCTGCATCCGCGCGTTGGCGGTCTCCAGGCCGGCCAGCCGGTAGCGCGACTCCACCTGCTCGCGCAAGGCCCGGTTCTCCGAGACGAGCGCGCGGCGTTCCAGGCTGCGGGCCACCAGGACCTCGAGCTCGTCGAGGTCCACGGGCTTGCCGAGGTAGTCGGCCGCGCCGCGCTTCATCGCGTCGACGGCGCTCGCCACCGTGCCGTACGCCGTCATCACCACCACCGGGATCTCGGGGTTGACGCCGTGCACCGCGTCGAGCAGCTCGACGCCCGTCTTGCCCGGCATGCGCAGGTCGGTGAGGACGAGGTCCACGGCCCGCGAGCT
This sequence comes from uncultured Acidobacteriota bacterium, assembly GCA_963732935.1. Taxonomy (GTDB): domain Bacteria; phylum Acidobacteriota; class Vicinamibacteria; order Fen-336; family Fen-336; genus DATBSL01. The sequence goes on from CAVTBK010000003.1 coordinate 248,156, forward strand.
GACCGCGGCGAGCGCCTCCTCGGCGCTCCCCACCGCCTCCACCGCGTAGCCGCGCTTGCGAAGGAAGCCGGCCAGGACGCGCCGCTGGGGCTCTTCGTCGTCCACGACCACGATCAACCGCTCAGCCACGCGCCTTCTCCTCTCCCGCGGGCAGGCGCACGGTCATGGTCGTGCCCGAACCCGCGCGCGAGTCCACCTCGATCGTGCCACCGTGGGCGGTCACGATCTGCTGCGTGACGGCCAGACCGACGCCGGTGCCGTCCGGCCTGGTCGTGAAGTAGAGGTCGAAGATGCGGGGCAGGTGGTCGGGCTCGATCCCACGGCCGGTGTCGCGCACCTCGATCACGCACTCCCCGGCCGGACGGCGCGCGACGAGGGCCACCCGGCCGCCCGCCGGCGTCGCCTCGACGGCGTTGCGCACCAGGTTGTCGAGGGCCTGGCGCAGCTGCGCCGGGTCGACCCTGGCGCTCCCCGCGTCCGCGGCCTCGACTTCGAGGCGGACCCCGCGCGCCGCGGCGGCGTCACGCGACCGCTCGGCGACCTCGCGCACGAGAGCGTCGAGGTCGGCCCTCTCCGGCGCCAGGCGCGGCGGACGGGCGTACTCGAGGAACTGCTGCACGATCCTGTCGATCCGCTGGGTCTCCGAGGTCAGGACGGAGAGCAGCTCCTCGAGCTCGGTCCGATCCCCGGCAGCGGCGGAGGTCGCGCCCAGGAACTCGCGCTTCAGGCGCTGGGCCGTCATGCCCACCGCGTTCAGGGGATTGCGGACCTCGTGAGCGACGGTCGCCGCCAGCTCGCCCATCGCGGCGAGCCGGTCGCGCCGGCGCAGCGCCGCCTCCGCCCGCGCGTGCCGGTCGCTCAGGGCCCCGTAGCGACGCCGCAGTCCGGCGAGGCCGAAGGCGAGGGCCACGAGGCCGGACGCCGCCGCGAGCGAGGCCAATAGCCGCAGCCCCATCCGCCGCTCGACGCGCCGCACCTGGTCGAGTCGCATGCCGAGACGCAGACGCGCGGTGTCTCCCCCGGCCAGGGGCACGTCGCTCGCCAGCTCGAGGATGGGGCGGCCGCTCACCACGACCGTGCGTTCGCCCGGGCCGGCCGGTGCCTCCTTGGGCAGGTCGCCGAGCGCGATCCGCTCCTCGCCATGCTCGAAGACCGTATAGGCGATCTCGGGACTGGCGCTCGCGACCTCCGCCAGCAAAGACGCGAGCGATGCCGGCTTCTCGAGAGCGGCGATCTCGTTGGCGTCGACGGTCACCACGATCGCCCCACCGCCCGCGCGCCGCACGCCGGCCGCCACGCGCCCGACGCCCCAGCGCGAGAGGTGGACGCCCGTGACGACCTCCTCCTTCCCCTCCTGAAGGATCTGCCGGGCAACGGCGCCGCCCACGCCAGGGCCCCGGCCGCCGCCCCAAGCGCGGCCGGACCCCGGCCCCACGCCGAGTCCGCGGCCCCGACCTCCGCGCGGGCCGGGCCCCGGCTGCTCGCCCTCGGTCGCCGCTCCGCCGAACATGCCCTCGCGCGCGCCGTCTGCGCCGAAGACGGCGACGCGCAGGAGCGGCTGGCGCGTCGAGACCTCCTGGACCGCGGCCGGTGTCAGACGCCCCTGCCGATCGAGCGCAGCGAGCGCCCGCGCCTGCTCGAGCAACCGCTCCCCGAGCTGGTCGGCCGCGAACGCCGAGGCCGCCCGGTTCGACCTCGCGGCCGCGGCGACGCTCTCCCGGAGCGCGTGGGCCTGCTCGCGCAGCAGACCCAGAAGCTCCGCCCGGGTCGCCCGGTAGTCCAGCCAGACGAGGCCGACCAGGGCGAGCGCCAGAGCGCTCGCGGCCAGGACCAGCGGGGCGCCGCGTCGAGGGCTCGTCACGATCGGAGCTTAGACCACCGCCGATGCCGGTGGAACGCCCCTGCCCGCCTCGTTCGGAGGGCCGCGGCGACCCGCCGGTCGAAGCGGGCGGGGGCGTTCCGGGTCAGGGAGCCCCTACCGGCAACGTTCGAAGGCCGGCAGGTGGTTCTCGAGCGAGGCCGCCTGCAGGTTCGTGAACACGTTGCGGACGTCCTGCGGCAGGTCGGTGCGCTGCAGGTACGGCGTGTAGAAGGCCGCATCCTCCTGCTCGGCCGCGACGCCCGCCGCACAAGCGAGGGGCACCGAGGCGAAGGGCGGGAAGCTCGACGGCGTCCAGGTGCTGCCGGTCGGCGTCTGCAGCCGCCGCGTGAAGAGTGTCGCGAGCGCCTCCACGTGCCGGGCCTCCGACTCGGCGATCACGGCGAACGGCGCCGCCCCCGGAAAGTCCTCGAGCACGCTCCGGTACAGCATCTCTGCTTTGTACTCCTCCTGGAGCGCGTCACCGAGCACCGTCAGGATGTCCGCGGGATCCGGACCCACCGGCCCCGTGCACGCCGTGCCGCAGGAGCCGTCGCCCGGGCCGGGCCCTTGGCCCTTGCCGCCGGGGGACGGCACGCCCGGCCCGTTGCCCGAAGCCGTGAGCGTGCCGCTGGAGCCCGAAGTGATGGATGTGGTCGATGACGCGGGTGAGAGGTCGGATCCGCCGCAGGCGGCCAGTGAGACGACGGCACCGAGGACGACGAACGCCAGGAACCGCACGGTTGTCTGCATTTCGATCTCCTGTCCTGCTCGAGGTATCGCGGCTCGGCGTCCCGCCGCCGCTGGTCGCGCCCGGTCGTTCAGGCCGGGCACTTCACCCAAGAGCAAGGGACGAGCCCACCCACCGCAGCGCGGAGCGCCACCTCGGAACTGCCTTCGGGACCAGCAGCTTGTCGCCGGACTGCACGAGGTCCGGACAGTCCCGTCGCGGCTCAGTTCGACCGGATGGTCGATCCCCTCGTCGAAACGGTCGAGGGCGCCTCCTCCCCACCGCGTTGCTTCGCTCGTTTCGAAGCCGGAAGCTTCCCTCGTGTCGATGTCGGAAGCTGGTAGAAGGCCAGGCTGCCGTCCGCGCTGCTCTCCGGCCCCGGCAGGCCCAGCTCGCGCAGGGTCCGCTCGCAGTCACGCCCGCGGTGACGAAGCGCCAGCCGATCGACCACGATGCCACGGAAGCCCGCCGCCTGGACGGCAGCGATGCGTTCTGCCAGCGGCATCCCGTCGACCATCCGGTGCCAGCGATCCCCATGGCGGCCCTTCATCCCGCCATAGCTCCAGCGCAGGGAGGCGGAGTGAAGATAGGGGCGCAACGACGAGTAGAAGGGCTCGCGCACGAGCTTGCGCGCCTCGGGAAAGCCGGCGTACGGCAGCTGATACACCATGGCACCCGACGGCAACTCCCGCTCGATGCGAGACACGAACGCCCGGTCGCTCGCGAAGGTCTGAAATGCCGCTGGAGAGTCCGGCCGGGCGTTGGCCGGCGTCTCGTCGAGGAAGCCCACGCCGACGACCGCGACGAAGACAGTGACAGTCCGCCAGTGGCGGGGGCCATCGAGGCGACGGAGCCCGCGATCGAGCGCCGCGACGAACGCGGCGAGCGCGATGAAGCCGATGAACACGCTGATGCGGTCGAGGGCCCGAAACACCGGGCTGATGAAGAGCGAGACGAGGGCCCCGAAGCCGCCAGCCACGCCGACGACGATCGCCAGCGCGTTGGCGCGCGCGAGCGTCGCCATGGCGGGCGTGGGCGCCAGGACCCGATTGCCGCTCAGCAGGTGCAGGATCAGCAGCAGGCAACCGGCGGCGCCGAAGACGCCGAGGGCGGCCTTCCGTTCGGCGGGCGCGGGGGCGAGTGAGGCGACGAAGCTCCGTGCGGGTCCCGCCAGCGCCGTCAGCCGGTGACCCTCGTACGGCAAGAAGAGCTGCAGCGGGCGAAGCGCGTAGACGTCGGCATCGGCGAGCGACCGTGCGGCGACGAAGGGGTTCGCACCTTCGCGCGCCCGGTAGAGAATCGACGGCGCCAGGTTGACGGTCGCGACGGCACCGAGCGTCAGAGCCACGAGCGTCGCGCTCGTCGCCGGGCGCCAGGCGCGCGTCGCCAGGGCGGCAACCAGACCGGAGGCTGAGATGAGAAGCACCGCGAAGTACGCGTAGTAGATGCCGGCCGATCCGGCCAGCGCGATCATCAGCCACACTCCCGGCACCGCGGCGCGCAACCGTCCGCTCTCGAAGAAGGGCGGACGGTCCCCGCAGACCCGCAGAACCAGCCCCACCGCCAACGGCACGGCCAGGTAGTCCGAGAGGAACAGGTGCTCGATCCGGGCGTAGTGGAACGGCAACCACGAGAAGAGCAGCCCGCCCGCGATGGAAGCCGGCCACGACACGCGCAACTCACGCCGCAACACCCCGAGCGCCGCCAGCGTCACCAGCGGGAAGCCGAGGAAGTAGAAGACGTTGTAGACGAGCGCGGCGTTTCGCGTGAAGAGTCCGGCCACCCGGTAGCCGAGCAGGAACAGGGTCTCCGGCTTCGGGAAGTCGAGGAACGTCGCTCCGAAAGGAGCGCCGAGAGCCGGGTTGCTCGCGTACCACCCGGTCTCGAGCACGGTCTTCACGAAGAAGAGGTTGAACAGCGCATCCTGTGCGTTCGTGTACAGGAGCGGGTACCTGGTCCAGTCACGGAGCGGGCCGAACGCCAGCGCGACACCCGCCAGCGACACTGCGGTCGCCAGCGCGCACGCCAGCAGGGCGTCCCTGCTCGTCCAGCGGCGGCCTCCGGGCCACATCAGCGGCCCACACTCCTGGCGGCCTCACGTGCGCGATCCGCGTCCACGGCCGGTACCGGCGGCGCGGCCAATCGCCTCAAGCGCACCTCCACGAACGATGGCGCCCACGCCACCCGCGTGCATCCTACTTCACGGCCGCCGGCTCCGACGCTACGGTTCGGATTCGATGTAGGCGTTGACCAGCACGTCGAAGGGACCGAGCCCGTCCGCGCCGCGGGAGACGCGGATGAAGGAGTTCGTGCCGGCGTAGGGCAGCAGAGCGACGGCGCCGCTCGCGGTCGGGTCCAGCTCGGCAACCGTCATGTCGTACGTGGTCGCGACGCCGTCGAACACCCCGTTCACGACCTGTATGCGATCGACACCCGCCGGCACTCCGGACAGGTCCGCTTGCACCCGCAAGGTGACGCTGTACTTCTTGATCTTCTCGAGGGGGCCGACCGGCAGCGATTCCTGGTCGAGGTTCAGGATCGCGACGCCGTCCGGGGACGTCGTCAGGCTCGTCTTGACGACGTGCAGCCTCGGCTGACTCACGACGACGCTGTCGACCTCGGCCGTCGTCGTCAGGAGCTGCGCGATCGAGGACGGCAGCGACCCGAGCGCCGACTGCAGCCCGACGACGGCATTATGCGTAGCTTCGAGGAGCGGGTGGATCCTGCTCTGAAGGTAGTGCAATACGGGGCCGCCCGGCGCGGCGGCAACGGGAGTCGCGACCAGTGAGGTCGCCAGCAGCACGGCGACGGCAATCAAACCAACGCGCTTCTTCGTCATCACGGCCTCCTCGTTCGAGTCGGGACAGGACGTGCCGCAGCTGACGAGACAGCTGGAGCGGACGCGAGCGATTCTCGCGCTCCGCCCCTCGGGCTCGCACGCCGGTCTCCTGTGGGGAATACACGAATACGCTACGCCGGCCGGGCGAACGACGTCAAGACGAAGGCGCCGCAGACCCATGGTTGCCCCCGGCCGCGCGGAACGGATGCTTCCGCCGGGTCAGGGCCGCGGGCGCGCCGGTGAGGGGTGCGGCAGCGAGCACTCGAAGCGCTGGCCGGGCTCGAGGATGTGCTGGGTTCCGCAGATGATGACGGGCACGGGACCGAGACCGTGGCTGTCGACTTCGAGCGCGAAGCGGCGGCGCTCGATGGCGAGGTCGTACCACCGCCCCCGGTGGCGGACACGCAGGCGGACGGACTCCAGCGCCTCGGGCAGACGCGGATGGAAGGCAATCACCGGGCGCGTGGTATCGATGCCCGCGTAGTGCTGCAGAACGATGTCGACCGTGCCCGACATGGCGCCCAAGTGGATCCCTTCCGGTGTCGTGCCTCCCTGGACGTCGGAGACGTCAGCGCGCAGCGCGCGGCAGAAGAGCTGCCAGGCGGCCGAACGGTCGAAGCGGTCGAGAATCGAGGCGTGGACGACCCGGCTGAGCGTCGAGCCGTGGCTGGTGCGACCCGTGTAGTACTCCACCGTGCGCCGGACGACCTGGTCGTCGAAGGGATAGCCCAGGCGCTGGAAGATGCGCTTGAGCGTCTTGCGCGGGAGCAGGTAGAAGAGCATCAGCACGTCCGCCTGCTTGGAGGCCCGGTAGCGATCGGGCGAATCGCCCTCGGCCTTGAGGACGCGGTCCAAGCGCTCGACGCTGCCGTGCCGGGCGCGCAGGCCCTCCCAGTCGACGTCCTGCAACCGGTCGTAGCCTTCGAACTGCGAGATGACGCCGTCGTGGAAGGGGACCGTCATCCCGAAGGTGATCTCCCGCCAGGTGCGAATCTCGTCGTCGCCGAGAGCGAGGCGCTCCACCACCTCGGCGCGCTGGCGCGGGGAAAGGAGCTCGAGCGCATCCAGGGCCCGGTCGAGCACCCACACGGTCATGACGTTGGTGTAGGCGTTGTTGCTCAGGCCGGACTCCTCGGCGTCGGGGTACTTCTCGTGATACTCGTCGGGACCCATGACGCCGTGGATCTCGAAGCGGCCCGTGCTGCCGTTGAAGCTGCACAGGCTGCTCAGGAAGCGCGCGATCTCGAGCAGCATCTCGGCACCGTACCTGGCCAGAAACGAGCGGTCTTCCGTGACCTGGTAGTACTGCCACACGTTGTAGGCGATGGCCGCGTTGACGTGGCGCTGGTTGCGGCTGTGGTCGGCCCCCCATTGCCCCGAGCGCGGGTTGAGATGGACGACCTGGGTCTCCTCCTGGCCGTTGCTGCCGCTCTGCCACGGGTACATCGCGCCCCGATAGCCGGCCGCGCGCGCCTGCCGGCGCGCGGCGTTCAAGCGTCGGAAGCGGTAGAGCAGCAGCCCGCGCGTGATCTCGGGGATGCGCAGGTTGTAGAAGGGGAAGATGAAGAGCTCGTCCCAGAAGATGTGGCCACGGTAGGCCTCGCCATGGAGGCCGCGGGCGGGCACCCCGACGTCGAGTCCGATGCTGTTCGTGCTGACGGTCTGCAGCAGGTGGAAGGCGTGCAGGCGCAGGATGACCTGCTCCTCCCGGGGCGGGTGGATCTCGACGTCGCAGCGCTGCCAGAGGTGACGCCAGCAGCGGGTGTGAGCACCGAGCAGGTCTGCGAAGCGGCCGCAGCGGGCGGCGGCCTCCCGCGCCTCGAGGCCGGCCTCGCTGATGGCGGCGTCGCGCGAGGTGTAGAGGGCGACGATCTTCTCGGCGACGAGCGTCTCGCCCGCCCGCGCCTCGCTGCTCAACTCCTGCGCCACCCACTCGCTGCCGCGCTCCGTCGCGCGACCGACCGCCTGCAGCGACCCCCCGCGGTAGAGTCGGGTGCGCGCCGCCTGGGCGATCTCCAGGCGCGACTGGACGGTCCGCGCCAGCAGGAAGACGGCGTCCTCGCCGCAAGCCCCGCTCGCCAGGACTTCGAGGTGCTTGGAGCTCAGCGCGCGGTAGCGCGCGACACCGGAGTTGATGACGGAGCCGTCCAGGGCCGAGCGCAGGCGCACGGAGCCGGACCAGTTGACCGGCGTGAGGGCGTACTCGATGGCGGCCAGGTGTGGCAGCTCCATGTGCACGACGCGCCGTGTCACGACGGAGGTCTCGCGCCCCTGGCCGTCGCGTAGCCGCATCTCACGCCGCAGGATCCCGTGCCGCATGTCCAGCTCCTGGCGGTAGTCCAGGATCTCCATGCTGCCGGGCGCGTACCAGTCGCCATCCTCGATGCGGAAGGTCAACGGCAGCCAGTTGGGCACGTTGACCAGGTCCTCGTTGACGATCACCCGCCCGGCGATCTCGCTCTCGAGCCGGTCGTAGCCGCCCGCCAGATAGGTCCCAGGATAGTGAGCGCCGCCGGCCCGCGACTCCTCGGCGGCACCGCGCGTCGCGAAGTAGCCGTTGCCGAGCGTGCAGAGGGCCTCGCGCAGAGGCTCGTGCTGCGGGTCGAAGCCCTGGTAGCTCAGCAGCCAGCCTTTCATCGCGCCTCCTCGCCGGCGATCGAGATCAGGGCCTGCAGGAACTCGTGGACCTCGTCGGTGTTTCGCAGGGAGAAGCTGGCGGCCGACGGCACGGGCTGGTCGGTCACCAGGACGCCGAAGCCCTGTGCGGAGATCGCCCGAAAGGCGTCCTCGTCGGTGACGTCGTCGCCCAGGTAGATCGGGACGACGCCATCGTGCGCGAGCCCCAGAGTCTCCAGCAGGAAGCGCACTGCCTTGCCCTTGTTCCACAAGACGCGTGGCCGGATCTCGAAGACCTTCTTCCCGAAGTGCTTGCGGAGCTGTGGCAGGTCGGCCAGGACGGCGTCGACCGCCCGCTCGACGGCGACCACGCGATTCTCGGCGACCTGGCGGAAGTGGACCGAGAGCGAGTAGGTCTTGTCCTCGATCCAGGCGTGAGGGATCTCCCGGATCCGTTCGCCGATGCGCTCGCGCGCGCGAGCGACGAAGGGCAGGGCCTGGCGACCCTCGGCGTACCCGTGAGAGCGACCGTCCGCAGTGACGATCTCGAAGCCGTGATTGCCGGAGTAGACGAGCCCGTCGACGCCCACGAGCTCGCGAACGTCGGCCAACGCGCGCCCGCTGACCACGGCGGTCGGCAGCTGCGCGGCCAGCTCTCGCAACGTCCGGCGCATCTCGTCGGAGAGTACCGCCAGCTCCGGCCGTGCCACGATGGGCGTGAGGGTGCCGTCGTAGTCGAGGAAGAGGGCCGCACGGCATCCTCGGAGACGCTGGCGGAACGTTCCCAGGTTGGCGAGCGCCGGCAGCAGCCGCTCGGCACCCTTGGGCACGAGGGCCAGCAGCTCGTCGACGCCCAGCTCCCCGAGATCCTCGACGACGACGTCGGCACCACCGGCACGCAAGGCCTCGGGTCGGCCGCCGCGGTCGACGCCGAGCACGAGGGCGAATCCGCCGCGGCGTCCGGCCTCGACTCCTGACACTGCGTCCTCGACGACCACCGCCCGGGCCGGGATGGTCCCCACCATCTCGGCGGCCCTGACGAAGACGTCGGGAGCGGGCTTGCCGGGTAGCCCGAGCTGCTCGGCCACGTTGCCGTCGACCTGTGCGTCGAAGAGAGGCCCCAGCTGCGCCAGCTCCACGATCTCACCGCCATGCTTGCTGGAGGTGACCATCGCCGTCCGCAGGCCGCGCCGTCGCAGCTGCTCGATCAGGGCACGTGTCGTCGGGAAGACCTCGACCCCCTCCCGCTCCAGGTGCGTTTCGAAGTAGCGGTCTTTGCGATTGCCCAGGCCGCAGGCGGTGTCGCGCTCGGGGCCGTCCCTCGCCTCACCAAACGGGATCTCGATCGAGCGCGAGGCCAGAAAGCTGCGTACTCCCTCGTAGCGGGGCTTGCCATCGACGTAGCGGAGATAGTCCTGCCTGACGTCGAAGGGGCGGAAGGGCTCGCCCAGCCGCTCGGAACGTTCTCGAAGATACTCGTCGAAGAGCTGCTTCCAGGCGCCCGCATGGACGCGTGCCGTGCGTGTCACGACGCCGTCGAGGTCGAAGATCACGGCATCGATCGGACGGCTGTCTCGGTCGCGACTCGTTCCAGGCATGCGCGATCCCCCCTCCTCGCGAGCAGAACCTTCGCCACGGTTCCCCGCACGCGGGCGTCGAGCCTACCGAGGCCGATCAGCAGACGGGCTCGTGCGGAACCCTGCCTCGTACCGCGTCCTGGTCGCCCGATTATGCCGGTTTCCGGGCCGCTCGGCAGGCGGAGCCGACCAGGGACAAGACCGTCCAGCCGATCGTCAGGGTACGCCTCATCGCCCGCCTCCCTCCGGGACCGCGACGCGCCGGCCATGCGGCTCCCGGACTATAATCACTGATCCCTCAAATCGCAGGAGTCCTGGCGCTCATGGATCAAGTGCCCGAGGTTCGTCGTGTCGACGCCGTGCGCCGCTTTCGCCATGACGCCCAGGCGCTCGCGACCATGGTCGCGGAAGTGCGGACTGGCCTCTCGCGGCGGCCGCTGCCGGAGCTCCCGTGCAAGTACTTCTACGACGAGCGCGGCAGCCGGCTGTTCGAGGAGATCACGGGGCTGCCCGAGTACTACCAAAGCCGCACCGAGAGCGCGATCCTGGCGGCGCACGCCGCCCAGATCGTGGCGGCCCTGAGGCCGCTCGAGCTCGCCGAGCTGGGCTCGGGCGCCGGCCGCAAGATCCGCTTCTTCCTCGACGCGATGCGCGCGAGGCGCCGCCTCGAGAGCGTGCTGCTGCTCGAGATCAACGAGGTCTACCTGCGCGAGTCGGTCGCACGCCTGCAGGCGGACTACCCCGAGGCGGGCGTGCGCGGCGTCACCGGCGACTTCGTCTCGGACCTGGCAGCGCTCGGACCGGGAGGCGACCGGCTGCTCCTGTTCCTGGCCGGCACGATCGGCAACCTGCACCCGGACGCGCTTCCCGCCTTCTTCGAGGCGGCGGCCGGGGTGCTCGCGCCGGGCGACGGCTTCCTGGTCGGGGTCGACCTGGTGAAGGACGAGGCGCGCCTGCACGCCGCCTACAACGACGCGCGAGGCGTCACGGCCGAGTTCAACCGCAACATCCTGTGTGTGCTGAACGAGAAGCTCGGGGCCCGGCTCGACCCCGCGGACTTCGATCACCACGCCTTCTGGGACGCCGAGCGGCAGTGGATCGAGATGCGGCTCCGCGCGAGGCGCCGCGTGGCGGCGCGGATCCCGGCGGCCGACCTGACGCTCCGGCTCGAGGCGGGCGAAGAGATAAGGACCGAGCTGTCCTGCAAGTACACGCGCGAGTCCTTCACGACCCGCCTGCGGGACAGCGGACTGGTCCTCGATCGCTGGATCACCGACCCCCAGGGCCTCTTCGCCTCGGCCCTCTTGAGGCGATCGTGACGCTCGAGCGCCTGCGGCGGGCCTGGCAACGCTCGGACGGCCTCTTCGACCACCTTGCCGAGGGCGCGTGGCTCGAGCAGCCGATCGCGCTCCGGCAGCCGTTCCTCTTCTACCTTGGCCACCTCCCCGCCTTCGCCTGGAACCACATCGCGCGCGGCTTCCTCGGGCGGAAACCGCTCCGGGCGGAGTACGACCTGCTCTTCCAGCGCGGGATCGACCCGACCGGGGTCGATGCCTACACGCCGCAGGCCGCGTGGCCCGAGCACGACGCGGTGCGCGACTACCGCGACCGTGTGCGCGCGCAGCTCGCGGACGCCCTGTCCGACCCGGCCTTCCCCCCCGAGGGTCGGGCGGTCGTCGCGATGGTCGTCGAGCACGAGCTCATGCACCACGAGACGCTGCAGTACATGTTCCAGGAGCTCGACCACGGCCTGAAGCGCGACGGCCCGTCCCTCCGGGGACCGGAACCGGCGGGCGATGCCCGCCCGGACGCGACGGCGCCCGGCCGCGAGAGCCGCCCTCCCGGGCCCGCGCGCTCGATCCCGATCGAGGCGGGAGACGTCGTGCTCGGCGCGCGCCGGGGATCGCTCGCCTTCGGCTGGGACAACGAGTTCGAGGAGCACCGCGTCCAGGTCCCACGTTTCTCGATCGACGAGCGGCCCGTCACCAACGCGGACTTCCGCGAGTTCGTGGACAACGGCGGCTACGACGACGCCAGCCTCTGGCGCGAGGAGGACTGGGCTTGGCGCGTGCGCCGCGCCCTCCAGCGACCTCACGGCTGGCTGCCCGACGGCGACCCCGACGGCTTCCGTGTGCGAGGACTGTTCGAGGACGTGGCCTTCGCGCAGGCGGCCGACTGGCCGGCGCTGGTGAGCTGGGCCGAGGCCTCGGCCTATGCGCGCTGGCGGGGCGCGCGGCTGCCGACCGAGGCCGAGTGGCACCGCGCCGCGCGGAGCACGCCGGAGGGAGGAACGCGACGCTGGCCCTGGGGTGACGACGCCCCCGCTGCACGCCATGGCAGCTTCGACTTCCGCGACCGCTCCCCGCAACCGGTGGGCTCGCATCCCGAAGGAGCGAGCGCCTGGGGTGTGCTCGAGCTGGTCGGCAACGGCTGGGAGTGGACGGGGACGCCGTTCGGGCCCTTTCCCGGCTTCCAGGCGCTGCCACGCTACCCGGGCTACTCAGCCGACTTCTTCGACGGCGCCCACTTCGTCATGCTGGGCGCGTCCTGGGCCACCGACGCGGCGCTCCTGCGCCCGAGCTTTCGCAACTGGTTCCAGCCCAACTACCCGTTCGTCTTCTCGAAATTCCGGCTCTGTCGCGGATGATCGAGGCGAGCAACCTGGCACGGCGCTACGGTACCAGCCTCGCGGTCGCCGACGTCTCGTTCCAGGTGGCCGCGGGAGAGCTGCTCGCTCTCGTCGGCGACTCCGGCTCGGGCAAGACCACGACCCTCAAGATGATCAACCGTCTGGTCGAGCCCGACGCTGGCCGCGTCATGGTCGAGGGGCGCGACACCGCCGGCATCGACCCGCACGCGCTCCGCCGCTCGATCGGCTACGTCTTCCAGGGCGTCGGCCGCTGGCGGACCAGCTCGCGCTCCTGCCCGAGTACCTCTCGGCCCACGTCCGCCTCACCCTCACGGCGCTCGCGGCCGGCACGCTGATCGCCGTCCCGGCAGGCGTCCTCGCGAGCCGGGTTCGCAGGCTCGAGGGCCCCGTCCTCGCCGCCGCCGGGGTGATCCAGACGGTGCCCGCGCTCGCGCTCCTGGCCGTCATGGTCCCGCTGCTCTCGGGGCTCGGCCTGCCCGGCATCGGCACGCTTCCCGCCTTCCTCGCTCTCGTGCTCTACAGCCTGCTGCCGATCCTGCGCAACACGGTCACGGGCCTCCACGGCCTCGACCCCGCCGTCATCGAAGCGGCGCGCGGCCTCGGCATGACGCCCGGCCAGCGCCTGCGGCTGGTGGAGCTGCCGCTCGCCCTCCCTGTGATCGTGGCCGGCATCCGCACCGCGACCGTCTGGACGGTCGGCATGGCCACTCTCTCGACGCCGGTCGGCGCCCCCAGCCTCGGCAACTTCATCTTCGGAGGCCTGCAGACCCGCAACACCGCCGCGATCCTCGTGGGCTGCCTGGCTGCCGCGGCCCGCGCGCTCGTCCTCGACGGCCTGGTCCGCACCATCGCCCTGGGAATCCGGAAGCGCCGCCGAGCTCTCGTCGCCCTCGCCGCGGCCGGCCTCGCGGTCCTGGCCGCCTGGGCCTTCACCCCGGTCGTGCGCCGCTCGACGGCACCGGTCGAGCGCCCGGTGGTCGTGGGCGCCAAGACCTTCACCGAGCAGTACGTGCTCGCCGACATCCTCGCCGGCCTGATTCGCGAGAAGACGGGGCGCGCCGCGCGCACGCTCACCTCGCTCGGCTCCACCGTGGCGTTCGACGCGCTCGCGCGCAACGAGATCGACCTCTACGTCGACTACACCGGCACGCTCTGGACGACCGTGATGGGCCGCACGGGTCACGGCCCCTCGCGACGCGAGCTGGAGGACGCGATCCGTCGCTGGCTGCGCGACCAGACCGGCATCACCCTGGTGGCGCGGCTGGGTTTCGAGAACGCCTACTGCTTCGCGGTCCGCCGGAGAACCGCCGACCGCCTGCGTCTTCGTACGCTCTCCGACCTCGCGCGCCATGCCGGAACGCTCTCGCTCGCGAGCGACTACGAGTTCTTCGGGCGGGAGGAGTGGCGCTCCGTCCAGTCGCGCTACGGGATCGCCTTCCGCGAGAAGCGCACCATGGACCCCTCGCTCCTCTACCAGGCGATCGCGGCGGGCCAGGCGGACGCGATCACGGCCTACTCCTCGGACGGCCGCATCCAGGGGCTCGGCCTCGTCGTCCTCCAGGACGACAAGGGTGCCATCCCACCCTACGACGCCGTCGTGCTGGCGAGCCCGCGTCTCGCGCGCGAGTCACCGGAGGTCCTCGCCGCCGTCCGGACCCGCTCGCCCGGCTCGGCCGCGGCGATCACCGGGTGATGGCTCGAGCGCGCGTGCTTCGTGGCGCGGCGGTCCGGGGAGCTGTCGCAGCAGCGGGTCGCGCCGAGCGCCGGACGGTATCTCCGTCACTCCTGCGGAGCGCGGACCAGATAGGCCTTGCGGCACTGCACCTCGCCACGCCGGTGACGGAGCTTCAGCTCCAGCCGGTGCAGCCCGGGTCGGGCGTCGGCTCGGGGCTCGAACCGCAGCAGGTAGCGCGTCTTCATCGCCTGCAGGATGGCCTCGAAAGCTGGAGCGAACTCCCTCGGCGCTTCGGCCCGCCAGAGACCCCCGCCGGTCGCCTCCGCGATCTGGCGCAGGCCGCCCAGGTAGGACGCCGACGCGTCTGAGCGGCGCGACGGCGCGGCGGCGACGACCTGGACGAGCACGTCGGACTCCTCGACTGCCCGCGCCACCTGGGCGGCGTCGAGCCAGCTCATGTTGTCCTCGCCGTCAGTGAACAGCACGAGCAAAGAACGCCCGCGGCCGGAGGCGAGGGTGACGCCGGCGTAGAGGGCATCGTAGAGGGCCGTGGCGCCGCCGGGCAGGACGCCGTTCAGCGCTCGGCTGACGCGTGCCTTGTCCGTGGTGAACGGAAAGCGCACCCGCAGCCCCTCGTCGAAGCCGAGCAGCGCCGCCTCGTCGCCGGCGCGCAGCCCGTCCAGGAACGCGCGGCCGGCCTCCTGCAGCTCGACGAGCCTCTCGCCGTCGATGCTGGCGCTCGTGTCCAGGACCAGCACCGTCCGGAGCGGGAGGGACTCGCTGGAGACGAGGTCGATCTCCTGAGGCACACCGTCGTCCCTGAGAACGAAGTCGGAGGCGGTGAGCCCCTCCACGGGCTTGCCGTGGTCACGCACGAAAGCGTCCACGTAGACGGCCTTGACCTCCACCCCGAAGCTCGGCACCGGCCGGGGAACCGCCAGCAGCAGGAGCGCCAGCAGGGCGGGGCTCATCGCGTCGCCTCCCGGCGCAGGGCGGCGAGCTCGTCCCGGGCGGACCCCGCGGCGGGCGCGACGTAGAGCCAGTAGGGATCGGGCCGCACCCGTGACCTGCCGTTGCGGAGCGCGATCTCGAGCTGCGTCCTGGCTCCGTCCGGGTCGCCAAGCCGAAGCCGGACCTGGCTGAGGGCGAGGGGCGCCGACTGGCACAGGGGCTCGCGCGCGAGTGCCCCTTCGTAGGAGGCCACCGCCTCCCGGAGCTGCCCCTCGTCCTCCTGGACGCGGCCCAGGAAGAGCTGCGCCAGGAAGCCCACCCGTGCGTCGGGCCGCGTCGCCAGGATTCGACCCAGCTCGCTGCGCGCCTCGACCAGATCGCCTCGCCACCAGGCGAGGCGTGCCAGGCGCAAGCGCGCCTCGGAGAGAGCAGGATCCAGGGCGAGCGCCGACCGCAGCGCTTCCTGCGCCCGCAGGAGGTGCGCGCCCGGCTCCTCGCGCGCGTCCTTCGGCTCGCGCGGCCGAAGCACGAGCAGGTCCCGGCCGATCGCCAGGGTGTCGGGTCGACGGGATGCCACCCGTTCGGCCCACTGGCTGGGAGCCGCCAAGACCTCCCTGCGAGCGCGCAACGGATCGGAATCGAAGGGGGCGGCGTCCAACCGGCGCGCCGCCTCGCTGGTCGCGAGCGTCTCCTCGATGGTTCCGAGCAGGAGCCGGAGCCGAGCCGAGCGAGGGAAGGCGGCGACGCCCCGCTCAGCCCAGGCCGCCGCCTCCGGCCAACGGTTCCGGGCGCGAGCCAGCCGGGCGCGCAGGCCGAACCAGCGCTCGGCGAAGTCCGCCAGCGGAGGGATGCCCACCATGAGCTCGGCGATCGTGAGCGCGGCGCGGTCGTGGACCTCGACCGAGGCATCCGTACGCGCCGCGTCGGTGTGGAGCATGAGTGCAGCGGGCATCGAGAGACCGGGCCAGACGGTCGCGGGCTCACACTCGGGCCCCGTGCCCCACCGGCTGGAGGACGAGCAACTCGCGCCGGCCACCACCACGGCGCGCACCTCGTCGCGCACCCGCCCCTCCGGCCACTGACGCAGCGCGGCGACGGCCGCCTCGGTCTCGCCGGAGGCGTAACGACGCACCAGGGCCGCGTAGGCTGGGCTCGGCGGTCCTGCCCCGGCAGCGAGGAACAGGATCACCAGGATCGCTGCCACGTTCCCGGACACCCCCTGGGATGAGCGCAAGCAAGACGCGCGCCCGTAGCATACCCCGGGCGCTTCGGTGGAATGAGGGCGCCGTGCGCGATCGACTGAGCCTCAGGACGTGCGGGGCAGGAAGCCGAAGACGTAGATCGCGACGACCACCAGGCCGAGCGCCGCCGAGACGACGGCACCCCTGCGCTTACTGCGGATCTTGCGCGCGAGGCTCGCCTCGCCGCCCGGAACGACGTGCAAAGGCTTCATGATGTCGTCGGGATCCGGCTCGATCGCCTGCTTCGCCTCCGAATGGATCCCGGCGACGTGGACCTCGTCGCCGGGACGCAGCACCTTCTGGCTGAGCGTGCAGGACCTGAGGTTCGGCTGCGTTCCGTTTCTCTGATCCTGCTTGAAGTTGCCCGGGCCGTTCGTGGTTTCGCGCCGGCTCACGTCGCCGAACAGCCCGCCCGGCTGGCCGAAATCGGTCGCCTGCAGGTAGCGCTCGGCGCGCGCGAAGGCGTCGTCGCCCTTCAGGGTCTGGAAGGGGATCTCGTAGAAGATATCCTTGCCCGACGGGGCCAGAACGGCGAGAGCGCCCAGGGGCCCCTGGATCACGAACGGTGCGAGCGCACAGCCCTCGTAGTCGGTCACCGTGCCCATCCGGCCGCCCGAGTTGTGTTGGATGCGGTAGTGGTATCCGACGCAGGTCTCCCCGGTGAAAGGCGCCTCGAGCAGAGGGCCGCGCTCCTCGACGGTCCCGTACACGACCGCGCTCTCGCCGTCTCGGAGTCCGCGCCCCAGAGCCGCGCGCGCGGTGTCGAGGTCGTTCCGTGCCCGCCGGGTGTCGAGCAGGTACAGTATCGCGAACCAGAAGAAGAAGGCCGCGACAGGCGCCAAGCCCAGCCCGTCGGCCTCGGGGTCGAACACGAGGGTCGGGAAGGGCTCATGGATCGAGAAGAGGACGAGGAAGAGCGCGAGCATCGGAAGATAGAGCGCCAGGCGGGCCAGACATCCCTTCACGTTCTGCCTCCTGCCGAAAAGAGCACCCAAGCGGCGCCTCGTCCGCTCGATCCGCCTGTTGGACTTCCCCGTCGCCCATGGAGTGTACGCTTCTCTCCTATCGTGCCAAGCCCTCAGGGGTAGAATGACCGCCACACCGGAACCAAGGAGGACGCCATGCGCCGCTTCGCTCCTCTACTGTGCCTCGCCGCCTCGTCGCTCTTTGCCGCGGATTCCTCACGCGAACAGCTGCTCAGGAATCCGAAGCTCAGCGACGCAAAGGCACCGCGGTTCGAGACCTTCACGCCGCAGTCGCTGCGCGATGCGGTGAGGGTGTCCTCGCGCCGCAGCTACGCGGGCTTCGGCTTCAACGCTCCGTCGGTAACGGTATGGCTCCCGAGGGCAACGAACAGCATCTACAGCAGCTTCGAGTTCGACCAGCCGAAGCTGACCGACGGTCGCGGGCGCAACGTCGCGTGCGAGATCGAGCGGGGGATCTTCGACTTCGACACCTCGTCGAACGAGATCCGCTTCACGAAGGAAGGCGGGACGATCGACTTCGCGCACGCCGTCGGGAAGGTGACCGTGAAGTACCCGCTCGTCGTGAAGACGATCTCGTACCGGAAGGATGCGAACGGCGACGTCACCCTGGACGGTCCGTTCGTCTCCTACAACTCCACCGCCCTCTCGCTGCCGAAGGAGGCGACCTTCAGCAAGGTCCGCCCGCTACGCGCGTACGACGCGCAGGGGCGCCAGCTCGAGCGCAGCGGCTCGGAGAGCCCGGCAACGAAAGGCAACGTCTCCTGGACCCGGCTCGCCTTCTGGGGAAACGTCGCCACGGTGCAGATCGATCGTGTGGAGAAGTGGGCCACGCTGACCATCGACTACGACCTCGCCTCGCCGCCGAAATTGCCCCTCACGCAGCAGGGACTCCAGCCGTCGTTGGAGGAGAGGATGCAGGCGGCGAACAGAACTGGCGGAAAGGTGACGAAGGCCGTCGTCGCCGAGACGCCGCGGGCCGCGGCGCCGCCGCCGTCGCCGCCGTCGGCATCTTCGTTGCAGTCCTCTCACGAGGAGCGACCGCTCACACCGGGCGAGGCGAAGCGGAAGCTCGCACGAAGGCACATCGGCGCGACCGACTCCATGCTCGTCATGAACGCGGTGGGAGGCCACATTGAGACAGTGAGACTCCTCCTCGCCGCCGGCGTCCCGATCGATTCCCGCTCGCGGGGCCAGACGGCCCTGATCGCGGCGATCCGAGGCCAGCACGCGGAGCTGACGCAGATGCTCATTGATGCCGGCGCGAACGTGAACGCAGCCGACGACAACAATGCCACGCCGCTCTACTTCGCCGCCGAGAAATGCTCCTGGACGAGTACCGTGAGGTCGCTACTCGCACGTGGAGCGAAGACAGACCCCAAGACGAGAGGCGGCACGACCGCGCTTCAGGCCGCCAGATGGGCGAACTGCGCGGAGAACGCGAAGCTGATCTCGGCCAAGTCACGCTAGCGCTCCCCACCTGGGTGACGGCGGAGGTAAGACGCCATGCGGAGCGAGGACCGTCGCAGCGACCCGTCGCCGGAGCAGCATCGCACGCCTCGGCGTATCGGCCTGATCGTCCTGGGTGCGCTCGTCGGGCTGGGAGCCGCGCTGCGCTTCTACGCCATCGATCGCGGCAGCATCTGGATGGACGAGGCGACCAGCATCGACTACGCACGGATGCCGCTTGGCGCCTTCCTGACGGCCGTGCGGAGCGACGAGGCCAACATGGCCTTCTATCACCTCCTCTTGCGGCTCTTCCTGCCGTTCGGTGAGAGCGCTCTCGTCGTGCGCACCCTCTCGGCCCTCTGCGGTGTCGCCGCGATCGTGCTCGTCTATCTTCTTGGCCGCCGTCTGTTCGACGAGCGCGTCGGGCTGGTGGCCGCGGCCCTGCTCTCAGTCAACGTCTTCCACATCTGGTTCTCACAGGAGGTCCGGTCCTACAGCCTGGTCGTCCTGCTGGTGTGCGTCTCGACCTACCTCTTCCTCGCGATCGTCGAACGGCCGGACCGGCCCGCGCCCTGGATCGGCTACGTCGCGAGCAGCGTGCTCGCCGTCTACTCGCACGTCTTCGCCGTCTTCGTGATCGCCTCCCATTGGCTCGCCCTCGGACCGAAACGGCTACGCGAGACGGGTCCCGGGCGGATCGCGGGCGCGATGGTCGCGATGGCCGCCTTCCTGCTGCCCTTCGCCGTGTTTCTGCTGGGGCAGGACCGGGGCCACGTCAGCTGGATCCCGCCGACCAGCCTGGTGATGGTCCTGCTGACGGTGGACGCGCTCGCCGGCTTCAACCTGGTGTTGCTGGTGCTCCTGCTCGTCGGCCTGGCATGGGTCCTCAAGGACCTCGCCAAGGGCGGCGAAGAGGCGTTCGCGCGGCGCCTGCTCGGCGTGTCCCTGGTCTTCCCGATCGCCGCCGTCGCGCTCGTGTCGGTCGTCAAGCCGCTCTTCATGTTCCGATACTTCGTCGTGCTCCTCCCGGCCGCCACGATCCTGGTGGCCCGCGTTCTCTGCCCGCCGCGCGCCTCCTCGAAGCTCAAGAGAGCGATCATCGTCGCCTCTGTCCTGGCGCTCGCCTTCAACGCTGTCTTGAACGCGGGCTACTACCGGACCATGGACAACTGGGAGGGCGACTGGAGGTCGGCCACCCGCTACGTGCTCGACAACAGCCGGCCGGGTGACGCCATCCTGTTCCATGCGGCCCCAGGCGTCCACCCCTACGACTACTACCTCCGCCGGGCGAAGGTCGGCCCAGCCTCCTCGCCAACCGTCATCTTCCCCTTGCCGGAGGTCGCCGGCGCACCCAAGGGGCCGCGCCTGGTGCCGACCCAGGACGCGCTCGAGAAGGCCGCCGCCGGCCACCCGCGGCTCTGGGTCGTGCTTCACCATCAGCAGCTCAGGACCTTCCCCGACGCGTTCTTCGACGCGTATCGGAAGGTCGAAGAGCGGCCGTTCCATTCGCTGAGCCCGCAGACGAGCCTGACCGTGGTCCTCTACGAGCGCGTCACTCCGTAGCGGCGCTCGCTGGATGAGGTAGTCGGCGGTCGCGCTCATCCCACCGTCGAGGGCCCCGTGGCGCGACGGCGCGCGCCGAGGGCGTGGCCTTTGGCGCGGTCGGCTGGGGCTACACCACGCCGGCGTCGCTCGCGGCCATCCGCCCGACCGCCCAGTTCGCCGACCTCGACGAGCTGGTCGCCCACGTGCTCGGCTGAGCCGTCGCCGGCTGCTCCCGGGCGCGACGCTCATCGTCGGGTCGGAGTGACGGGCTAACCTTCCGTGGGACGATCCACCGGCCGGCCCGGCCGCGCGATACCGAGCGCGACCACCTTCGCGTGCAGGTAGGTGCGATGCAGGCCCAGAGCCCGGGCCGCCTCCGTCACGCTCCAGCCGCAGCGCTGCAGCACGGCTTCGATGTACTCGCGCTCGCACTCGTTCTTGAACTGGCGAAAGGCCAGGACCGTCCGCGCCGCCAGACGGCCGGGCTGAAGCCAGCCACCCTCCTCGGAGGCGCCCGGCTGAAAGACCTCGGCAGGGAGCTGTTCCACGGTCAGGGGATCGGTGCCCAGCACCACCAGCCGCTCGCAGACGGAACGCAGCTCGCGGACGTTGCCGGGCCAGCGGTAACCCTCGAGTGCCGGGAACACGTCGTCGTGCACCCGCTTGGGGCGTAGACGATAGCGCGCGAAGAGTTGTGCCAGGAAGTGGCTCGCGAGCAGGGGCACGTCGCCGGCCCGCTCCCGGAGCGGAGGAACGGAGAGCGGCACATGGGAGAGGCGGAAGAGCAGGTCCGGCCGGAAACGGCCCTGCGCCGCCTCCTGTTCGAGGTCACGGTGCGTCGCCGCCAGCACCCGCACGTCCACCTGGCGCTCCTTCGCCTCCCCCAGCCGCCGCACCCGGCCGTCCTCCAGGACGCGCAGCAGGCGCGCCTGCACGCCCAGCTCCATGTCGCCCACCTCGTCGAGCAGCAGCGTGCCGCCGCCCGCCTCCTCGAACAGGCCCGCCCGAGGGCTGCGTGCGTCCGTGAAGGCCCCGCGCGCATGGCCGAACAGCTCGGCCTCTACGAGCGGGGCCGGCAGCGCGGCGCAGTTCACCTTTATGAAGGGGCGGTCGCGCCGACGGCTCAGGCGATGGATCTGGCTGGCCACCAGCTCCTTGCCCGTGCCACTCTCGCCCGTGATCAGGATGCGGGCGTCGGTCCGCGAGACCCGCGCGATCTGGTCGCGCAGGGCACGGATGGCGGTCGACGCACCGAGCAGCTCCCGGTCCGGCTCCAGCCGGTCCTCGAGGTCGAGGACTCGCCGCTCTAGTTGCGCGCGCTCCACGGCGTTGCGCACGGACTGCAGCAGGCGCTCCTTCGAGACCGGCTTCTCCAGGAAGTCGAAGACGCCGAGGCGCAGGGCCTCGACGGTCTCGGTGATGGTGGCGGCGCCGGAGACCACGATCGTGGGGGGGAGACGCTGCGAGGCTGCCAACTCGCGCACGAGGTCGACGCCGCTCTCGCCTTCGCCGAGTCGGACGTCGACCACGAACACGCCGGGGAACATCCCTGGCCCGAGGCGGCGGCGCGCGGCGGCGGTCGTGGCGACGGCCTCGACGGCGTAGCCCTGGTCGCCGAGCGTGAGGGCGAGCGAGACGCGCAGCGGCTCGTCGTCCTCGAGCAGCAGGATCTCTCTCATCAGCCCGAGCTCCTCTGCGACAGCGTGAGGCGGAAGGTGGCTCCCACCGGGGCCGGCATCAGCTCCAGCTCGCCGCCGTGGTCCAGCAGGATCTTGCGCGAGATCGCGAGCCCGAGGCCCGTGCCGCCGCGCCGGAAGGTGGCGTACGGTCGGAACAGCCGCTCGCGCGCCTGCGCGGAGACACCGGGGCCGTCGTCGGCCACGTCGAGCGTGGTGCGGCCGGCGGCCTCCGCCACGACCAGACGGACGCTGCCTTCCTCGCGGCCCGCCTCGGCCAGGGCGGCGTTGCTGTTCTCGCACAGGTTGACCAGCACCTGGCGCAGCAGCTCACCGTCGACCGCGGCCGGCGCCGGGCTGACCCGCGCCTCGACCTCCAGGCGCAGGCGCGGCCAGGACCGCGCGAAGGACTCGGCGAACTCACGCACCAGCGGAACCAGGTCCTGCTCCGTCGGACGTGGCGCGGGCAGCCGTCCGAAGGCCGCAAAGGCCCGGGCGAACGCCGCCAGGCGGTCGACGTCGGCCTTCAGCCGCTCCAGCTCGGGGGCCAGCCGCGAGCGCAGCGTGGCGTCGCGCTGCGTCTCGACGATCTCGCGCAGCCGTGCTAGGTCCAGCTCCGCCGCGGCGAGCGGCGTCCGCATCTCGTGGGCGTGGCGCCGGGAGGCTTCCTGCCAGCGCGAGAGGTCCTCGAGCGAGGAGAGGCGCCTGCGCTCGCGCGAGGAGACCGCCGAGGCCTGCTCGACGATGCGCGCGACGCGTCCGATCACGTCACGCCCGGTGTCGGGGACGCGCACGTCGAGGGCGCCATCGGCCAGGGCGCGGAGCGCTCCCTGGAGCCGCAGCAGCCGCCGGTCGCGCTGCGACTGCCGCAGCACGTGCAGGCCGCCGGCCGCCAGGCCGACCAGGATCGCGCCCCCGAGCAGGAGGCCCGCGTGGCGCTGGATCAGGCTTCGGCGGCTGAGAGCCAGCACTCGCAGGTGCTTCTGCAGCTCCTGGGTACGCTCGAAGAGCTGGCGGCGCTCGGCGGTGGTCTCGGGGCGGAGCCGCGCCAGCTCCCGCTGGTCGGCCAGGCTCTGCTGCAAGGCGCGCTGCAGCTCCGACTGCAGGCCGGGCAGGAACCATGCGCGTGAGAGCTCGCCGGAGAGGAGCCCGACCACGGCCGCCAGGCCGAGCAGGAGCGCGAGCGGGAACAGCAGCGAACGCGCGGACATCAGGGGGTCGCCGGGGCCGAGTGGGGCACGAGTCGAACCTTACTCCACACCGGCGAGTTTCGCCGTCCAGGAGAAGCGCAGCACCCCGTGGCGTTTGATGGACGTCAGCGTCAGGGCGTCGACCACGCCACCGATGGCGGAGGAGCGGACCTCGCCCGCGGGTCCCGCCCGTCCGACAGGAGCGGCGCGCAGGGTCTCGGCATACCAGCGTCGTGCGTCGGCTTGCTCCTCCTCGGAGAACGGGATCAGCTCCACGCTGACGCGGACCGTGCCGCGAGCTTCCGCGTCGAGATCGAAGGGCAGCGTCAGCTCCCGCCACCAGGTGTGCAGCTCCGCTTCGGACCCGAGCCGTCTGGCTTGGGCGGCGGCGCCGGGGACGAGCACCGTCACGTCGAAGGTCTCGTCCCAGGGCTCGAAGCGCACGTCGATCCTGAGGGCCGCGGCCAGCCTCTCCCCGCGGACCCCGCGCGCCATGAGCGAGACGACCAGCGTCGTGGTCAGGCCGCTCTTGAGGTACTCCAGCACCTCGGGGCCGCGCAGCGCGGGCAGGGCCGACACGGAGCAGTGGCCGTCGCTGCGGCAGACGACGCGGGGCGCCGGGGTGAGCGCCTCGGAACGCAGACCCAGTAGCGCCAGGAGCAGCCCGACCGCCACACATCGGGGGCTCATCGTGCCCAACGGACGTCCAGCGCGATCACGACGAGACCACTCCGGAACCGGAGCGACGAGTAGGGGGTCCAGTGTCTCGCGCCGGTGACTCCGCCGGCGGCGCCGATCAGGCCCGACTCGAGACTCAGCCGGTAGCGGTTGCGACGCCCGGCGTGGACCCAGCGCAGGCCCAGGCTCGCCTCGCCGTAGCCAGTGGCGTCGGCTCCGATGGCCCCGAGCGGCGCCACGACCGCAGACACGGCAAGCCCGTACCGTAGCGGCAGAAAGCGGTCGAGGCGCGCAGTGACCGCGCCGAACACCGCGTCGTCGAAGATGGGCCCCCAGACGTACGGGTAGTCCTTGTACGTCCAGCGCGTGGCGAAGACGCTGCCATTCACGACGATCCGCGTGCCCTCCATGGCGGCGACGGGATCGTCCGTCGTGTCGTGGACCCAGATCACGTCCAGCCGGCCGACCAGCCATTTCTCCTGGTACTCCGGCACGTACGGCTCGCGGTACAGGACCGCGGTGTCCGGCGTCGGCGGGTCGACAGGGTGCGTGTCGTGGCCGG
This sequence comes from uncultured Acidobacteriota bacterium, assembly GCA_963732935.1. Classification (GTDB taxonomy): domain Bacteria; phylum Acidobacteriota; class Vicinamibacteria; order Fen-336; family Fen-336; genus DATBSL01. The sequence continues at coordinate 272,376 of CAVTBK010000003.1, forward strand.
ACTGCAGCCTGAGCGAGAGGGAGATCGAGTTGTCGTCCTCGAGAGCCACGAGCAGGCTCGTGCCGAGCCCCCAACCCATGCCCCCGTAGCAGGCTCCCGGCTGGGAGAGTGCGTCGCCCATCGTGCAGCGCTCGCGACCCACGCGCGCCGCGAGGTCGAGCCGGCTGGCCGGTCCCACGATGTCGTAGCGCGTGAGGCCGAGAGCCACCGTCGCCTGGAGCGGCGTGTCCGTCACCAGCGTCTCCTCCGAGTCGTCGAAGGAGCGGGAACGGCTGGCGCTCGTATCGAGCGACAGGCGCAGCGCCGTGAGGGGTCCCAGGAACCGCTCGACGCTCGGGCCGGCACTACCGGTCGAGAGGCTCGCCGTGCCATCCGACCAGTGTTCGCCCATGACACCGAGGCCGACCATGGAATGCTCCTCGACGACGAAGACGAGGGCGTACCGTCCTGGGGCGCTCCCCCGGCGCAAGGCCGGTCGTGCGTCGAGCACGAAGGGCAGGCGCTTGATGCGACGCGCGGCTCGGGCGATCTCCTGCTCGGTGTACGAGGCGCCCGCCACCAGGCGTGACTCGCTCAGGATCACGCGCCGCACCGCCTCGCGGCTGGTCCCCTCGACGCCGAGGGACTCGACCAGGATCGCGCGCTGCGGCCGCGCCTCGAGGACGGCTGCGGCCGCGCTCGGTGCGGGACCTTCGTCCTCGGCTCTGGCCCAGCCGGAGGAAGCCGCCACCAGTAAGACGGCGAGCGCCCACCGCCATCCCGCTCGCGTGCCGATGTGGTTCTTGATGATCGTCACGGCTCCTCCTCGTTCAGGGCCCGCGTCGCGGGCCTGGCTGGGGAGAGGGGCAAGCGCCGTACCATGATCGAGTCCCGCGGCCGCCGGTAGCCCAAGCCTCGTGTGCTCAGGGAGTTCTCGTCGCACCGGGGCCGCCAGCGCTTCGGTCGGCCAGGGTCTCGCCGTCGGGTCGTGCCGACTCTGTGTCTTGCGAACCAGACGTCCAGGCGTGCCACCGCCGGCGATTCTACGCGCGACCACCTTCGCGCAACGCGCGGATCACGCTGCTGCCGGAAGAAGCGGCCCGGTCGGCCTTGCTTCAGCGGCAGATCGCGTCGAACGCGAGGGGCGGCGGGGCGTGCAGCGGCAGGGGCAACCCGCGCTCCGCCGCGACCGCTTCCAGGCTGTCGGGCCCGGGCGGCAGGGAAAGGTCCGTGTCCTCGCGGTAGAAGGGGTCGCTCTCGGCTTCCGGCAGCGTCACGAAGCGGAAGCCCCGGGCACGGTACAGCTCGAGGAGCTCCGGCAGCAGCTCGGCGTCGAGCGCGCCGACGTGCATCAGCAGCACGTAAGGGACGTCGCGCCCGAAGAGAGCGTGCGACAGCCCGCGGGAGTAGCCGATGCTCTGGTCGGCGGCCTGGAGATAGCCGCGCTTCAAGGTCGCGATCGCCGCCTCGTCGCCCTTCGCCTTGCAACGGGCGTAGGGGTCCGTCCACAGGTAGTCCGCGAAGCTCATGGTGACGCCGGCGACCTTGTATCCGTCGCGCAGCAGGAGAGAGCGCGCGGCCGCCCGTTTCTCCTGCGTGTCGCCCTCGGCGAGGTAGGGGAAGCGGAACCAGTGCCAATCGCCTCCCTTCATCAGTTGCCGCAGCAGGGGTTCGTCGCGCTCCAGATCGGCCCGGAACTCCTCGAGCGCGTGCTGGTTCAGGTTCATGTGCGACCAGGTGTGGTTGCCGAGGGGCTGGCCGGCGTCGCGCCACGCCTCGAGCACGGCCCGGTCGGCCGGCTGCTGCTCGACCAGCGACGCGTTGACGAACCCGTAGGTCGGCGGCATCCCGGCCGCCCGCAGCGCCGCCAGGATCTTCCTCGCGATCTCCAGTCGAGTCGTGCCGGTCGGCAGCGGCCCGTGCGCCGGGAGGTCGTCGAACGTGATCGCCATCCGCGGGGGGGCGGCGGCCGGTCCCGCGGTGAAGAGCGACAGGGGGACCGCCTGCGCCATCGCCGCGTAGCCGGCAGGCGAGGGATGGAGGTGATCCCCCGAATCGAACGCCGGCAGGAAACCTTCGGGACGGGACGGGTCGCGCACGACCGCATCGAAGTCGAGCACCGCGTCGAAGTTCCCGGGCGCCCGGATCCAGTCGTTGATCGCCTGCCGGTCGGCCTCGGTGCTCGGTCCCGGGTGGTAGTAGTCGGACCCGACGAACGGCGTCAGCGTCCCGCCGAAGGCGCGGATGCCGTGGGCGCGCGCCCTCGTGACCAGCTGCCGGTACGCCGCGAGGATCCGGTGCACGAGCGCCTCGTGCTCGGCCTCGGGGACCTCATGCTCGCGCGTGAGCGTGCCGAGGTCGTTGATCCCTTCCAGCACGATCAGGTAGCGGCCGCCGGGCGGCGCGAGCACGTCGTGATCGAAGCGCGCGAGCGCGTTCGGTCCCAGGCCGTCCAGCAGTAGCCGGTTGCCGCCGATGCCCTGGTTCAGCACCGCCAGCGTCTGCGTCGCCGGGTCGGCCTGGAGGCGCCGGGCGAGCACGTCCGGCCAGCGGTCGTTCCCGTCGGTGGTGGCGCCGTGCCCGTCGGTGATCGAGTCGCCGAGCACCACGACCGCCCCTGCCTGCGCGGGAGCCGCGACCTCCACGTCGGCGACGAAGTACCAGTGCTCGACCCTGCGGGCGTTCGGCAGATCCGGGGCGGCCACGAGGTCGCCGTGAGCCAGATAGGAGGTGGCCCGCGAGCCCGGATGCCCGGTCTGCCGCGCGGGCGGCGAATCGAAATGGAGCGTGATCGCGAGGTCCGACAGCGGCGCCACCGGGAACTTCACCGGATCGGAGACGTAGTCGGCTCCCGCGGGCACGATCACGTCCGGCCGCCCCGCGAAGGTCAGGGCCGCGTCGCTTGCCGCGACGATCTGCCCGGGTGCCGCGAAGGACGGACGGGCGACGTGCACCGCGTCGAAGCGCAGCGGCTCGCTGCCGAAGCGGTTCGACAGTCGCACCCGCAGCTCCGGCCCGCCGATCGACAGATGCACGATCTGGCGCAGCGTGGCGTCCCGCAGGTCTTCGGGCGCCAGCGCGTTGTGCGGCTCGGGCAGCTGCTGCGGGCTCGTCCATGAAGCCACCCAGCGGGTGTCGGCCTGCCCCGCTGCGGCGCCGAGACCCGCGAGCACGACGAACGCGACCACGATCACCTGCCAACGAAGATGAGAGCCTCTCATGCCGAGAACGTATCACGACGGCGGTACGAGGCGACTTCAGGCGACGGCGGCAGGCCCACGGAGACCGCGCTCCGAGGCGTTCGCGTGGGCCGGCGAGCTGCCACAGACGCTCGTCGCCAGCTCGCGAATGGCGTCGGTCGGCAGGAGGCCGTCGATCTCGGCGAGGCCGCTCTGAAGCACGCGACCGGCGATCCGGGCGCTCCTGGACAGCGCCTGGCTCTCAGACAGGAGCGCGTCGGAGGTTCGCGGATCGAGCTCGACTCGACCTCGCGAGACGAGATACCGGCGGACGGCTCGGGCCCGGAGGCCGCCGCGCCTGAGGGCGATGATGAGGGGCAGGGTCACGATCCCCTCCCGCAGGTCCTTCATCGTGTCCTTGCCCGAGGCTTCCTGGGTCCGTTCGTAGTCGCGGACGTCATCCTGGATCTGGAAGGCGCGCCCGAGGGCACGACCGCACCGCGCCAGGGCCCGGCGAGTCGCAGGCGGCGCACCGGCCAGGACGGCCGTGCCCTCCGCCGCCGCCGCGAAGAGGGCGGCGGTCTTGCCGTCGATGACACGGAAGTAGCGCGAGACGCTCGCGTCCGGGTTCCAGAGCAGTTCCCGCTCGCGCCACTCGCCGATCGTCATCGCGATCATCGCCCGGGCCAGGACCGCGGTCGCCTCGGAAGGCAGGCCCCGGGAGGCCGCGAGCCAGGCCGCGGACAGGAACAGGTCTCCACCCAGGACGGCCAGGCGGTTGCCCTCCCGCGTCTTGAGGGACGGCCGTCCCCGCCGGAGCGTGGCATCGTCGATGACGTCGTCGTGGATGAGCGACCCGACGTGGATCAGCTCGACGAGCGCCGCCCAGGGGGCGGCGGACGCCGGCGCCAGGCCGAGGGCCTCCGCACAGACGTGGACGAGCCTGGGGCGGACCCGCTTGCCGCTGCGCAGGCCAACCTCCTCCGGCGACACCCCGAGCGCCGCCGCGTGCTCGGCAACCGCCGCGAGCACCTGCGCGTCGACCATCCCGAGAAAGGCCGCTTCCACTTTGGGACGTCCGCGGTCGTCGCAGGTGGACCGCAGCCCCTCAGCGGGTGGCATCGACAACCCCCCGGACCTTCGCGCCGAGCCTCACCAGCTTCATGACCGTCCCGCGCGGCAGGCGGTGTACCTGCTGGTACCAGCCGTTCATCGTTTCGACGAGAGTCAGTAGATCCCGCAGGCGTTCCTCGGCGTAGGCGTTGCGGCGTCCGACGGGACCGGCCGGGCCTTCTGCCACGCACTCGCGCACGCGCTCGACCATCGGATCGAACTCTCGCCGCTTGCGTTCGTCGAGGATGACGCGGAGCGTCTCCCAGGCGTCACCGACGGCCTGGAAGTGGTCCCGCCGATCGCCGAGGACGTGGACGATCCTGACCAGGCCCCAGGCCTGCAGCTCGCGAAGGCTGTTGCTGACGTTCGAGCGCGCGACCGACAGGGTCTCGGCGATCTGCTCCGCCGTCAGGGGCTGCTCGGACACGAAGAGGAGGGCGTGGATCTGCGCCACGGTGCGGTTGATGCCCCAGCGCGTCCCCATCTCGCCCCAGTGGACGATGAACTTGGTCACGGCCTCGGGCAGGTCCCGAGATGTGTCAGTCATTTCTGTTATTTCAGAAATTAACAGCACGAAGGCCTGCGTGTCAAGGGCCCCAACGTTATGATCCTCAGATGCTCGCCGCCGTTCCTCACTCGGCGCTCTCGGTCCTGCTCGGTCTCGCCGGTGCCTCCTCCGCCGCCGCCGCCTCCTCCGCCGCCGCACCGTCCGGTCCCCCGCCCGCGATCCTCGTCTCGCGCCAGCTCGTCGCCTCCGAGCGCCTGAAGATCGGCGAGATCGTCATGCTGTCGGGCGATCCCGCGGGCGCCGACGCCCGGCCGTTCCGCATCGCCGGCAGCTACGAGCCCGTGCCGGACCCGCTTCGTCTCGGCGAGGCTCGACTCGAGGCACGCCTCCACCTCCCGGACCTGCTCGAGCTGCGCGGCGACTCGCGTGACCCGGGCACGAGCGACTCGGTCGGTGCGATCAACGTCCGGCTGGCCGCCCCGCGCGACGCGCCGGCCTTCGCGAGCGAGCTTGCGGCCCGGCTGCCGGGCCTGGTCGTGCGACCGACGATGCAGGACGACCGCTCGGTCGACCTCATGGCGATCCTCGACCGCTTCCACATGGCGATCGCCCTCGTCACCGTCGTCGCCAGCTCGCTCTTCCTGCTCGCGCTCATGGTGATGCTGGTCGACGAGCGGCGCGGCACGGTCGCGGTGCTGCGCCTGATCGGCCTGCGACGCCGGCGCATCCTGCAGCAGGTCGTCCTGGAGGGACTCCTGATCGCCGTCGCCGGCGCGGCGTTCGGCGTCGCCCTGGCGACCGGGCTCGAGGGCTTGTTCAACCGCTTCTTCCAGTGGCGCTTCGACACGGCCCTCGTGTTCGTGCACGTCACGCCCCGGATCGTCTGGCGATCGGTTCTGGTCGCGGTTCCACTCGGCGTCCTCGCGACCGTCCTCTCGTCGTGGTCGCTCGTCCGTGGCGATGCGGGGACGCTCACCCGCCGATGAGAGCCTGGGCACTCGCGTTCCGCAGCCTGGCGCGGCAGCCCGCCCGGACCGTGCTCGGCGTCCTCGGCATCGCCGCCGTGGGCGCCCTGCTCTTCGACATGCTGCTGCTCTCCCGCGGCCTCCTCGTCTCCTTCCGTGATCTCCTCGACTGCACTGGATTCGACGTGCGCGTGATGGCAACCGACTCCCCCTTCAGTGGTCCGCCCATCACCGACGCCTCCGCGGCCGCGGGGGCGATCGCACGGCTGCCTGAGGTCGAGGACGTGGTGGTCGTCCGCTACGGTCGCGCCACGGCCGAGGGCCCTGCCGCAGGTCCGCTGCCGGTCGGCTTCCTGGGCATCGATCACGGGAGCCGCCGGCCGTGGCGGCTGCTCGCGGGCCACGATCTCGCCCAGCCTGGCCCTCACGATCTCCCCCCGCTCGTCGTCAACCGCGGGCTCGCGCAGAAGCTCCGCCTGGCGCCGGGGAGCGAGATCGCTCTCCGGGCCAGTTGCTCGCGCCAGCCAGTCGCGGCGCCCGCCGTGCGCTTCCGGGTCGTCGGGATCGTCGACTTCCCCTTCGATTCCGCGGACGCGCTCGACACCGCCGCGCGGGGCGACGCCTTCCGGCGCGCCTGCGGACTCGAACGCGACGAGGCCCAGACGCTCCTGGTGGCCGCCCGCGCGCGAAGCGGGCCGGAGGCGGCGGTCAAAGCGATCGAGGCCCTCCGCCCGGACCTCCACGCCTTCAGCAACGCGGACATGATGGCCTTGTTCGAGCGGGTCGGCTTCTCCTACTTCCGTCAGATCTCGACCGTGCTCGCGGCCGTCACCCTCCTCTTCGGCTTCCTGCTGATCACGGCCCTGCTCACGGTGTCGGTGAACCAGCGCTTCGCCGAGCTCGCGGCCCTGCGAGCGCTCGGCTTCACGCGCGCCCGCCTGGTCGCGGACGTCTTCTGTCAGTCGGCGCTCCTGGTCGGGACGGGCGGCGCGCTGGCGGTGCCGCTCGGCTTCGCGATCGCGCAGTGGCTCGACCGGATCCTGCGTGCCATGCCGGGCATCCCCGCGAGCGTGCGCTTCTTCTCCTTCGAGCCTCGCGCCCTCGTCCTCCACGCGGGCCTGCTCGCGATCACGGCCGCCCTGGCGGCGCTCTACCCCACGACACTCGTGGCCCGGCTTCCGATCGCGGCCACGCTTCGGAGCGAGGCGGTGACATGACGGGAGAAGCGAGCCCGCGGCCTCCGGTCGTGGAGGCGCGCGCGGTCAGCAAGACGTTCCCGATGCCGGCGAGACCGGTGGTGGCCGTGCGCGACCTCACGCTGCGCCTCGAGCAGGGGGACTACCTCACGATCTGCGGCCCTTCGGGGTGCGGCAAGTCGACGCTGCTCCACATCCTGGGCTGCGTCGACACCCCGAGCGCGGGCAAGGTCCTGGTGGAGGGTCGTGACGTCTCGTCGCTGCGCGACGCCGAGCGCAGCGCGATCCGGCTGGCAAAGATCGGCTTCGTGTTTCAGCGCTTCTTCCTGCTGCCGATGCTCTCGGCCTGGGAGAACGTGGAGCTGCCCCAGGCCGAGGCGGGCGTCTCGCGCGCCGAGCGCCGCCTCCGGACCGCGGAGCTGCTCGAGTACGTGGGCCTCGCCGACCGCGCCCGGCATCGGCCCGGGCAGCTCTCCGGAGGCGAGGCGCAGCGCGTGGCGGTCGCCCGCGCCCTCGCGAACCGGCCGCGGCTGCTGCTGGCCGACGAGCCCACGGGCGAGCTCGACCAGACCACCGGCGCACAGGTGGTCGCGCTCTTCGACCGCGTCCATGCCGACGGCACCACGGTGGTGGTCGTCACCCACGATCCGGCGATCGCCGCGCACACCCCGCGCAGCCTGTCCATGCGCGACGGACGCATCGAGTCCGAGGCCGGCCGGCGATGAGACTGCGGCGATGATCCTCCGGCTCGCGCTGCGCTCGCTCCTCGCCCGTCCCGCGCGCAGCGCCGTCCTGGCCTGCGGCTTCGGGCTCGGCGTCGCGGTGATGGCGAGCCTGCTCGGCATCGGCCAGGTGATGGTCGAACAGGCGCGCGCCCCCGCCCTTCGGGGCGGCGGCGAGGTCGTGGTCTTCGGAGCCACGGGGCAGGTGACCTCGGCGCGCCACGTCCTCTCCTCGGTCCTCCAGAGCGGGCCGCTCTCGGCGCAGGTGGCGGCCGCGTCGCCGACGCAGCGGGCGGCCGCCTACCTCGTGCGCGAGGGGCGCGTCGTGCCGATTCGTGCCAAGGGCGGGGTGCCGAGCCTCGAGCGTGCCCTGGCGGACCCCGAGACGTCTTCCGCCAGGGCCTGGACGGACACCGCGGCCGACGCCGCGTGGGCCGCGCCCGCGCCCGGCGCGGTGCTGCGCTCGATGGACCGCTTTCACCCGATCCCGGACGTGCCGGCGCGGGCAGCCTCCTGGGCGGAGTGGTTGTACTTCAACGGCCGCAGCGGCGAGAACCGCTTCTATCTCACCTTCCTGGTCGGGGCCCGGCAGCCGAATGGGAGACGCACGGGGGCTGCGCGGCTACAGCTCGACCAGGCGGGGCGGCGAAGCTCCTTCTCGGACACCGTCGAGCTCGAGGACGCGCGCGTGCTGGCCGAAGCGCCGGACCTCGTGATCGGCGGGAGCCGGGTGCGGCTCGAGGGCCTCCGGTATCACCTGACCATCGACCTCCCCCAGGAGGGATCTCTATTGCGCGGCCGGCCTGCCGGCCGCAGGCGCATCCGAGGCGAGCTCTACATCGACGCCGATCCCGGCCGCTCGCTTCCGCCCTTTGCCATCCGCGGTGCGGGAGGCTGGGTCTCGGGCTACGTCGTGCCCGTGATGAGCGGCGCGCTCGGTGGCCAGCTCGAGGTCGGCGGCAAGCCGCTGTCGTTCTCGGGCGGCACCGGCTATCACGACCACAACTGGGGCTTCTGGCAGGGCGTCACCTGGCAATGGGGCCAGATCGAGCACGAGGGGCTCTCCTTCGTGTACGGACGAGTCCATCCGCCCGCGGACGCCGCGGATCCCGAGCGGACGCCGGGCTTTCTCGCGGCCCTGGGCCCGCAGAGTCCGCTCGGCTACGCTCTCGACGTCACCATCGAGGAGACGATCGACCCTGCTTCCCGTCAGCCTCGTCGCATCCTCGTCAAGGGCCGTGGCCCGTCGCTCGCGCTCACCATGGACTGGGACCTCCAGCAGGCCTTCGTCACCCGCATGCCCCCGCGCGCCTTCGGCGGCGAGATGGACTTCCTTCAGATGCGTGGCCGATGCCGGGTCACCGGAAAGGCGGGAGGACGCCCGGTCGACTTCGTCGCTCTCGGCTCCACCGAGACCTTCCGCGGCCGCTGAGCGCCGGCCACGATCGGGTCTAGCCGGACCGCTTGCGGCTCGCCCGCTGGGGCTTCGGCTTGCTCTTGCCCTCGAGATTGAGCGCCACCGCGGCGCGGATGAGCGCCTTCAGCGCCGCCGCGTCGATCTTCTCGCCTTCGTGGATGTCGATGGCGCGCCGGACGTTCCCCTCCAGGCTGGAGTTGAAGAGACCCGAAGGGTCCCTGAGCGCCGCTCCCTTGGCGAAGGTCATCTTGAGGACCTTCTGGTAGGTCTCTCCCGTGCAGACGATACCGCCGTGGGACCAGACCGGTGTTCCTGGGTTCGTCGGTTTCACCCACTTCCACTCTTCGACGATCTCAGGGTCTGCTGCGCGTACGATCTCGCGCACCTTCGCCAGCGTCTTCCCGCGCCAGTCCCCGAGGCCCTTGATCTTCTCGTCGATCAATGCAGACGCGGAATCAACTGCGACGGACCTCTTCATGTTCAGCTCCAACTCTCATTCCATCTTGGCGAGAATGCTCGCCGGCGCGACGGGACCCAGCCCGGCAGGGCGGCCATCTGCCGGAACCAGCAGCCGGCTCAGTCGGAGGTCGGCGGGACGGAAAGGAGCGAGCGCACCTCGTAGACCGCGCCGAGAGCGCTGCCGGGCAAGGCGCGGAACCCCACCCGGACGCTCTCCCGCCCGCGGACGCGCTCGGGCAGCGGGTACTCCACCTCGTAGAACTCCCCCGGTCGGTTGTCGAACAGGACCTGCGTGGCGATCGGCTCGCCGTCGACCAGTACCTCGAACCGGAAGCGCCGCGACTCCCCTCCCCAGTAGGTCGCGCGCAGGGACGACGCGCCGGCAATCCCCAGCTCGTAGCTGAAGCTCGCCACGGCCCAGCGCGACCCGCGGAAGGGCCGGCCCTGGAAGAAGCCGTGGTCGGTGCTCTTCTCCTCGAGCGTGTGCGCCTTCTCCTGCTCCTCGACGCCGGCCTGGACGGCGTCCACGGTCCGCGCGACCACCTGCGCCTGCTCGCGGGCCTTCTCGGCCGCCCGCTCGCCGCGCTCCCGGAATGCCTCCTCCGACAGCAGGTCGAAGTAGACCGCGTAGCGCCGGTCGTGAAGCTCGAACAGCGGCCGCAGCTCGACGTCGTGCGGCCGAGCGAGCCCGTCCGTCCGGAAGCGCAGCGGCGCCGTCCCGGCATGGATCCTTGCCAGGGCCTCGGCGGGGCCCGCGGCGACGAAGGCCGGAGCCTCCGGCATGTCGTCGTTGTGCACCTCCGGCGCGGTCCGTCCGTAGCGGTTCGCCTGGGTGAGCCCTTCCGTCCCCAGGTCCGCCGCGAGCACCACCGGCCCGTTGAGGATCGCGGTGACCGTCGGATCGTCCTTCCCCTGCTCGAGGTGAAGGCGCATCGGCAGGCCGACCTCGACCCGGTCGCCGTCGTGCCACTCGCGCTCGACGACCGCGTAGGTTCCCGGCTGGCTCGGGGCCTCGACCGGTGCCCCGTTCACCTTCAAAGGCAGCTCGGCGGCCCAGGCCGGGTGCCGCACCCGAAGCGCCAGGGTCGCCGGCTTCGCGAGCTGGAAGCTGAGCGCCGTCCCCTCCTGGTAGGGGAAGCGGGTCTCCTGCCGCAGGACGAGGCCGCGCTCGGGCCAACGCAGCTCCGAGGCGATGAAGAGGTCCAGGTAGAGGCCTCGGGAGTCCCGCGCGTAGATCGCCTCGCCGTAGCGGGCGGGGTTCTCCATGCCAGTGCCGAAGCAGCACCAGAACGAGTCCTCGAGCGTCGAGTAGGTGCGCCAGGCGCCGGAGCGGAGCGGCAGGTGGTAGGTCACCATGCCGGTCTCCGGGTCCTGGGACGAGAGGATGTGGTTGAAGAGGCCGCGCTCGTAGAAGTCCATCTGCTCGGCGTCCCGGGAGCGCAGGGAGAGCAGGTGCGACAGCTTCAGCATGTTGTAGGTGTTGCAGGTCTCGGCGGTCGTCTCGCCCAGGTGGTGCGAGAGGGTCTCGCGCGGCGTGAAGTGCTCGTCGTCGCTGTCGCTGCCGGTCACGTACGAGCGGTCGCGGGCGACGTCCTTCCAGAAGCTGTCGGCGACGGCGCAGTACCTTCTCTCCCCCGTCAGCTCGCAGTCGAGAGCGGCACCGATTGCCTTCGGGATCTGCGTGTTCGCGTGCAGCCCGTCCAGGGGATCCTCGCCCCGCGCGAGCGGGTCGAAGAGCGAGCGCTGGTCGAACCGGCGGGCCAGCTCCAGGTACTTCGCCTCACCCGTGAGGACCGACAGCTCCGTCAGCGCGTCCTCCATCCCGCCGTACTCCGTGCCCAGCATCTCCTGCCACTGCGCCTCGGTGAGCCGCGAGGCCCGGAAGGCCACCCAGTCCGCCATGCCCCGGGCGATCGCGAGCGAGGTCGCATCGCCGGTGGCCCGGTGCACGTCGAGGAGCCCCGCCAGGATCTTGTGGAGCGTGTAGTAGGGCGCCCAGACGCCCTTGCGCGCCTCCAGCCGGTCGAAGAACTCCTCCGGAAAGGCCGACAGATAGCCCGGGTGCATCCCCCGCCCCGGCAGCGCCTTCTGCACCTCCGCCAGCGCTTGAACGATCCCGAGCGCGCGCTCCTTCAGCCGCTCGTCGCCGGTCGCCTGGTACATGAGGGCGCACGCCGAGAGGTAGTGCCCCAGGCTGTGCCCCCGCAGCTCGACGCCGGGCGCCTCCCAGCCCCCGTACGGCCGCGCCGTGGTCGGAAGCCCCGCGTTCGTCCGGAAGGTGAGGAGCAGCCGCTCCGGATCCAGCCGGAACAGGTTCTCGATCCCCCGCCCCTGCGCCTCCTTGAACGGCCCATCCAGCAGACGCACCTGCGCAAGGGGCACCGCCTCCCTCACCGTCACCGGCGCATCCATCAGCCCCCCAGGACCGACAACCAAGAGCACAGCGAGCGCGTTCAGCATGGGCAGATTATAGCGACAGGCTCGGCCAACGGCGCGCGGGCGGCGAAGAGGCCCTCGCCCCGGCCCCGTGTCGATGCGGATCGAAGGAGTCAGGCGGGGCGCGTCCGTGCATACTGGGAGTCTCCCCTCTCATCGGAGGACTCGAATGGCAACCATTGGGTTGATCGGCGCGGGCCACATCGGAAGTCAGGTCGCGCGGCTCGCGGTCGCGAGCGGATACGACGTGGTGATCAGCAACTCGCGCGGGCCGCAGACCTTGTCGGCGCTCGTCGAGGAGCTCGGACCCAAAGCGCGCGCGGGGACAGCGCTCGAAGCGGCAAGGGCGGGGGACATCGTGGTCGTCACGATCCCGCTGAAGAACTACCGGGAGGTGCCCGTCGAGCCCCTGGTGGGCAAGGTGTTGGTCGACACCAACAACTACTACCCGCAGCGTGACGGTCACATCCCCGAGCTGGACGACGAGTCGACGACCACGTCCGAGCTGCTGCAGGCGCACCTCCCGAAATCCAGGGTCGTGAAGGCGTTCAACCACATCTACGCGGCCGAGCTCACCACGCACGGACAGCCGCCGGGCTCGAAGAACCGCCGCGCGCTGGTGATCGCCGGCGACGACGCGGCGGCCAAGCAGACGGTCACGCACCTGCTGGACCAGTTCGGCTTCGACACGGTCGATGCGGGGCCGCTCAGCGAGGGCTGGCGCATCCAGCGCGACACGCCGGGCTACGGGCCGCGGCGCACGGCGGAGGAGCTGCGTCGAGACCTCGCGTCCGCCAGACGCTACCGGGACATGTGATCCCTCGCAGGACCACGAGCCCGGCGCGCACACGGCCGCTACACTGACGACGGGCTGCGGCCCCCGCGGCCGATACTGCTCTCCGGCTGCGGCAGCGAACGCACGCCGGATCCCGTGTACCTCTCGGAAGGCGACTCGGGCCGGGCCGTCTCCCTGAGTGAAGGGCAGGACCTCTTCGTGACGCTCACCAGCAACGCCAGCACGGGCTACAGCTGGTCGTACCAGTCGAGCACGAGCGGCGTGGTCGGTCCCGTGGGGGAGGTCGAGTACATTCAGGACGGGCCCGCCATGCCCGGGGCGGGCGGCCGGGAGCGCTTCCGTTTCACGGCCCTCCGCGCGGGGCGGACCAGCCTCGCGTTCCAGTACCGCCAGCAGTGGGACGCGTCGTCGCCCGTTCAGGAGAGCGCGACCTTCGAGGTCGTGGTCCAGTAGCCCTCAGGCGACGGCGGCCGCACCCGACCTCCGCTCAGGAGCCGGCAATCGCCGCTTCATCTCCATGGGTGCCGCCGGCTGGCACATCGCCCTCGACGTCCTGGATCGCCTCCTGGCCGGAGCTCCGGGACCATCGCGTACTGGATCGTCACCGCGCTCTTCTGCCTGCAGATGACCTTCACCGCCTACGCGCAGCTCAGCCTGCCGCAGGTGGCCCTTGCGTTCGCCCACCTCGGGCTTCCCCGCCTACTTCCGCCTGGAGCTCTCCTGGGCCAGGCTCATCGGCGTGCTGCTGCTCCTGGCGCCGACGCCGGCGCGGCTCAAGGAGTGGGCCTACGATGGCAACCGTCGACCTGATCGGTAGAAGCTGGCCGATTCGTCAGTGCCGCAAGACGCCCAGCATCGACGCCCCCAGGCCGGCACCCTGAAGGACCACAGCAGCCACGATCAGGATCGTCCAGATCAGCATCAGGTTGCGGATGTTGTACTTCTTGGCGTTGATCCATCCCCAGATCAGCGTCCAGAGACCGCACGTCAGGATCCCGATGATCCCGTGGACCACGCTCCCCATCTGGAACTGCTTGATGAGCACCATGATCCAGCAGACCAGGCTCCCCAATCCGATCAGACTCGCCAGTCCCATCATCATGGTCGTCGATCTCCTTCCCGGTGCGAGATGCACCACCCTCTCTCTTGCACGAGTGCCGGCCTCACTATGCCATGCCGGCCGTCCCCGACCTCTCCTGAGAGCGAGTGCGCAAGACAGTAACCCTCCTCCAGAATTCAGGTCAAGGCCGTCCTCCGCAGGCCTGTCCCCGGCAGGATCAGATGCGGGGGGTGCGTCATGGTTCGGAGACTGTCATCAGTATGCGGGCCGCGGGGGCGCCTTCTTCAGCCGCACCACGGTGACGGCGCCGAGGTCCCGCGGCGGCGGCATCTCCTCGCTCCGCAACTCGTTCGGCTCTTCACCCTTGCCGAATTCGATGGACCGCACGGGCCGCTTGGGATCCCGGAAGAGGCCACGATCGAGGCGGGCCACTCCGCCGGCGTTCGTCCCCACCCCGGTCGAGGTGTTGCCGCCGTCGGTGAACGTGATCGTGTAGCCGACGTCCGTGTTGGCGAGCGGCTCGCCCCCCACCAGCAACCTGAACCGCGCAGGCGGTCCAGGCTCGAACCCGGGAGGCGCCTCGCCGTAGGCCTTGAGCGCCTCATATGCGCTCTCCTGGACGCGCCCATAGCCCGAGCGCAGCATCTGTCGGAAGAGCGGCAGGCTCTCGCGCCGGCAGAGCCGGTTCAGGAGCGACGCCGCCACCTCCGCCTCTTCCCGTCCCGCTCCGGGCGCGACGCAGGCGGAGAGGAGCGCCATGATACGCGCCTCGGTTGCCGCGCTCAACCCGCTCGGCTCGGTGCGCCGCGGCCGCTCGAATCGGCTCAGCAGGTGCGAAGGGCCCGGAGGTCGCTCGCAGGGTCCCTCGGGCCCGAGGAACCCCGCCAGCTCCTCGAGATACTCGCCGTCTTCAGCCTGCGTCCCGATAGGAGAGATGACGAACGGGTCTTGCGGCAGGTCCGCCATCGCGAGCAGCACCTTCGCGGCCCGCTCCGAGCCGTAGACGCCGATCGCGATCGCCTTCGTCCACCGGTCCGCGACGTACGCGATCGCGCCGATCCCCTCCCAGTCGTACCCCGCGGCGCTCGAGGACGCGCTGGAAGACGACGGCCTGCAGGTTGGACATCGACTCGGACATGGACCTCGGTACCGAGAGCGCGGCTCCCGCGGCGAGGTCGTAGCGCTCCTGCACGAGGAGCGTGAGGAGCAGCGCCTTCGTCTGCGGCACGCTCAGCGAATCCGCGCCCGTCCCGCAGAAGCCTCCCCAGACGTAGCGCCCGATCGCCCGCTCGGCGTCGGGGGCGCTCATGCGTCCGGCCACGAACTCGGCCAGCTCGCGGCGGAACTGCGGGAACCGGCTCTGCACGTCGAAGCCCGGCTGCGCCAGCGACTGTTCGTAATCCCCATAGAGCTTCTTCAGCGCCGCGTGCTGCTGCCACAGCGCGCGGATCTCCCGGGAGGCGCGTGCGGCCGCCTTCGGCAGCTCGACCTTGATCGCCAGAGGAGGGGCGGGCCGCGCGGCCGGCGGAAGCTCGAGGGCGGCGAGGACCAGCCGGCGATCGAGGACCTCTCCCGTCAGGTCGGAACCGAACCTCCCCTCGGGTTTCACGTGCTCGAACGCCTTCAGGACCCGAGCCAGGTCCTCGCTGGTCGCGTCTTCGAGCACGCGCTCCACGACGTCCATGCACGTGATGTCCGCGTACCAGGGATCCTTGCCGGCGGCTTCGATGGCCGGCATCTCGCGCCCGCAGCGCTCCAGGAGCTGCAGGAGCTCGTCCTGCGTCGCGTCGCGGGCGAAGAACGTGACGGCGTCGAAGAAGGCCTTCCCCTCGAGCCCCAGTACCTCCTCGAGCGTTCCCGGGTGATCGGGTACGGAGCAGGTCGTCTCGGCCTCATCTGCCGGATCCCGGCCCTCCGACTGGGGCCGGCCCGGCACCGCGGCAAGCACGAGAAGGGAGACGAGCACCGCCGAGCGGCACAGCGACCGTGGCACGAGCATGACAGCCCTCCGCTCGCTTGGACACCGGCGACGGCCGCCCCGATCCTACGCCATCCGGGACCCGCAGGCATCGGCGGCTGAGGCTCCGACGCCTTCCTGGCTTGACGGCTATTGTCCCGGATCGTCTGCCGACGGGCCGTAGATCGAGGGCACCTTGCCTCCCATCGGACGCAGATAGGCGGTGAGCTGGCCCCGATGATGGATCGAGTCCGAGAGGAAGCCCCAGACGAAATCCTCGACCGCGTCCTCCCAGGCGCCGCCCTCGCCCATCAGGAAACGGCCCTTCTTGTGCCAGCCGGCTTCGTCGAGCTTCTCCAGCCTCTCGTTGACGCCCTTCGCGTTGCGCTCGAACGCCGCCACGATCGCGTCGACTGCCGTGGGAGGCTTCTCTGCCTTCCACTCGACGGTGCCGGTGTCCAGGAGCGAGATGAGCGCGGCCTCGCTCTGAGCCAGCCCCCAGGCGATCTCCCCGGCCGAACGCGACCGCGGATGCGGGCGGTAGTCCAGCTTGCCCTCCGGCAGGGCCTTCAGAACCTTCACGAACGTCGGCGTCTCCGCCTTCCGGCGCTTCCGGCACATCTCCAAGCTCGTCATGACGTTCCCTTCCTTCCGCTGCCCGCGAGACGACGCCTCGACGGGCGTTCCAGCCACTTGATTGCTTCTGAACGCCGTAACCCAGAAGCTAGGCGAACAAAAGGCGAAAGTCGAGCCGAAGCTGTGCATCGAGACGGGCCAGGCCGCGCCGGGGGGCGACGCGGGCGGGGCACCAGGGCCGGCGGGGAGAGAGCGTCCCCCAACGGACGGACCCGCCCAAGTCTCTGCGGATGGTGGCTGGCTGGGAGCGGAGATGCGAGCGGAGATGTCGTTGACAAGTGATCTGTCCGCTTTCTCGTTCAGGACGGTTCCGCAGGGGGCTGCGGCAACTGTGGACGCGGGCGTCGCCTGGGTAGTGTCGTGAAGTTGGTGGAAAAGGGAGGTGGCGTCATCATCCGGCGCAGTTGAAGGCTTTTCGACTCCGCCCGCTTGGCGGCGGGTGCCGGAGGACGACGCCATGGGGAAGGATAGCAGGCAGCAGGACGGGGACAGCATCGAGGTCCGGATGCGGGAGCGCATCCGCGCAACGATCGAGCAGCTGGTCGAGGAGGAACTCGAGGACGCGCTCGGGGCTGGGCGCTCGGAGCGGAGCGAGGAACGGCAAGGGTACCGGCATGGGTCCCGCATGTAGGCTCGCCGGGAACCGCGGTTTTCGTGCTGGCGAGGGAGGGCGCAGTCATCATCCGCGCCGAAGGCCGAGCTCGGCCCCGGCGCCCACTTCCTCCGTGAACGCGATCCTCTTGAACGAGGTGCACAAGCAGCAGCGGACGGTTCGTCGAGGCGACCGACAGTCGCGAGTACCAGGACGTGGTCGAGGCCGCGGCGCAAGCCTACGCCGCAGCGGGTGGTCGTGGGAGGCCTGCTCGGCGAGGGCCTCCGGCACAAAGAGACGTCGAGGGACCGTCTTCATCGCCCGCAGCGTCCGCTCGTCGCGCACTCCGCCGGCGTCTACCGCCGAGGCAGACCCGGGGCGTGGCGGCGCCCCGCCCTCTCACCCGCGGCCCCGGAGCCGCAGGGGTCGCGGGTTCACTATGGCTGCATGGGGGGAGGGGACGCTCCGCCGCCCCAGGCCCTCGGCGAGGAGGGTCGCCGAGCACGACACGAACCCGCCGGCCAGGATGACCGCGACCGCGATCGCCCACCCCGAGCGTCGGCCCCGGGTTCCGGCCCGCTGCCGCACTGCCTGAGTCCGTAGAACGCGAGCAGGAAGAGGAAGGGCAGGCGCACGTAGTAGTAGAAGAGGTCCATGTAGGTCAACGCGTGCGCCCCCCCCACACACGCGAGGAGGCCGAGAGGAGCGAGCGAAAGGGATCACGGCGGCGCACGCCGACGAAGAGGCCCACGGCGGCCAGCGGAAGGAGGACGGCGCTCAGCACACCGAAGGCGGTGGCGGCCACCGATCGCTCGAAGTCCTGGGGATGGCCGGGCACGAACCACTCGTCCGCGAGCCGGGCTCCGGGTCGCTGCAGGGCGACGAGAAGAGTGACGGGGAGGGTGCTGGTTCGAAGGGCCAGGGCCTCGATCGCGTACCCGACGTTCGCGAGGTAGACCCTCGGCCGCTCGGCGAGATTCCGCAGCGCCTCGGCGCGAAACGCGTCTTCGAGCTGCACGTCGTGCGCGTACAGCGCCTGGACGCTGTACCCGGGCTACTCCGGTCACCCGCCGAAAGCGGCCTCGTACTTCCCGCGGGCCACGGAGTACCAGTTGAAGTGGTTCGGCCGGGCCGGCATGGGCTTCTCGGTCGCGGCCCACAGCACGGTCCACCCCTGCGCGTTCACCGGCACGAAGCGGCCCCGGAGCTCGTAGTTGCGGACCGTCCACGGCGCCACCACGAGGGCGCACCCCAGGGCAAAGGCGCACCCTCGTTCCGCGAGCCTCCGGCCCCGCTCTCCCCTGAGCCACAGGAGGGCGACGACCACGGCCGGCAGGGGAAGCGTCACCGGTCGCATCAGGGTGATGGCGCCCCAGAGGACCCCGCACGCCGCGAGAGCGCCGAGCCCGCCCCGGCGCAGTGCCGCCGCGAGGGCCCATCCTCCGAGGACCAGCGACACCATGTGGAGCAGCGCGTAGTGGGGCAGCCCCACGAGCGCGAGCACGTAGGGGTTGGCGCACAGGGCCAGGGCGCCGGCAGCCGCAATCGCCGGCGACATCCTCTCCGACCACCACAGGGTGGCGCCGGCGGCCGCGAGGGCGAGGAAGACGGCCTGAGCCAGATAGACCGCGGAACGCGCGCCCCAGAGGAGGGCAGGAGTCATCCCCTCTCCCCGCCCGTGCCCGAGCGAGAGGACGGCCGCCACGAACGCCGGGTATCCGGGAGGGCGGAATACGGTCGCCTGCGCTCCGTAGCCGAGGGTGTGGTCCACGAACAGGTTCGCCCCGAGCAGGTACCATTCGTCCGGGTTCCAGGCGTCTCCCAGGGGACGCAGCAGGCGCAGGCACACGACCGCGCCGCCGAGGACGGACGCACCGACCAGAAGGGCGAGCCGCGTTCTCGACCCTTCCATGCCCAACTCAGTTCGCCTGAGCGAAGGTGACTTCCCGGAGGCCAAGGACCTCGCCCGGCGCTACGGCGAACGAGAGGCTGTCGACCGCGGTCACGTCACGGTACACCTTGACGAAGGACTCGACCTGGATCATGGCTCCTCGTGAATGCCCTACGTCGGGGACGACCGCCGGGTTCCGCCCTCGCATGCTAGCGCGTTTGTGGTCGCACGACGAGGAACGGCAAGCTGAACCGCCCCGGCCATTCCGGAGACTCCAGACCTTGAGAGGATGGAGTGTGCGCGGCGCGGTTCGTGGGCGGGCGTTCAAGGTCACGACGATCACCGACGAAGCGGCGGTACGGCCGCCCGATCTCGTCCAGCGCGACTTCCGGGCCACTCGTCCGAACCAGCTTTGGGTCGCCGATCTCACGTACATCGCGACCTGGGCCAGCTTCGTCTACGTCGCTTTCGTCGTCGACGCTTTCGCGCACGCGATCGTCGGCTGGCGGGTCTCCAGCTCGCTGAGAAGCGACCCTGCACTCGAAGCCCTTGAGCAAGCGCTCCACGCGAGGCCCGGCGCGGATGGGCTCGTGCACCACAGCGATCGAGGCGTGCAGTACCTCTCGATCCGCTACACCGAGCGGCTTGCCGAGGCTGGCGTCGAGCGATCGGTCGGGAGCGTGGGCGACTCGTACGACAACGCGCTCGCGGAGAGCGTCATCGGTCCGTTCAAGACCGAGGTGATCCACCTGCGTGGGCCGTGGCGCGGTCGACTGGTTCAACAACCGGCGCCTGCTCGAACCCCTCGACTGCGTCCCGCCGGTGGAGTGTGAAGAAGCCTACTATCGGGCTCAGTGCACCCCAGTCCGCATGGCTCAACTAGCCGAGCCGCTGGGAACCCCCGGGGCGGTTCAGCGCCGCACGGCGATGCTCGCGGAAGACCCGTGACGCCTCTTTCAGGTCCAGGACTCGGCTGAGACGTCGAACCGGGCGAAGAGCCGGCCCAGCAGGGCGACACCTGCGGCCGCCTCGATCCAGACGGGAAGCGATGCGGCCGCCATGGCCGGAACCAGCGACCACGGACCGAGGATCGACCATCCCAGGACCGCCACCAGCGACCCGGCCAGCACGCCAGGGATGAAAGCCAGCATCAGGAGGAGCATCGTCCCGGCGAACGCGATGAGGCGCGTGCCCGTGGCCTCGATGCCGCGGCGCTGGCCACCTGGAGGGAACCAGGCGGGGAACGTGAGCACGGCGGCGTTCTGCACCACGAGCACTGCCGCCGCGAGCGCCGGAAGCAGGAAGACGAGGGCGAAGAGCCCGGGAGCGATCCACTGTACCGGCACCGGTCCCGCAGCGACGCTCCCTGGCAACCCGTGCCAGGCGAGGGCCACACGCCCTCCCGCGATCGCGGCGACGCCGACGCTCAGGATGATGCCGGCCACCGTGAGGGTGGTGACGAAGGGAGCCGCGAGCTCGGCGAGGGCAAGCCGCGTGGGCGACAGCGGCCAGGCGCGCAGGACCGCGGCACGCTCGAGGTCCTCGCGGAAGTCGTTGCGGCTGGCCATGGGCAGGGCGAGGGACACGGCGCCGGAAGCGGCCGCACAGACGAGGCCCAGGACAAGGAGAACGGGCCCCACTACCGTCGCATAGGCGATACCGAAGGCGGCCGACGCCACGAAGACGAGGCCCGTCGGGACTGCCCACCAGACGGCTGCGCTGCGGAGCCGCGACCGACGATGGCTCATCAGGTTCTTCCAGAGCACGGCCATCTCAGGCCTCCCCTGGGGCGGCAGGGCGAACGGCACGACCGCGCGCTGCGCCTCCGACGGCAACCCATGAAGGCGGCCGCTCTGGTGCTTCTGGGCTCGTGCCGCGCGTCGGCGCGCGCCTTCGAGGGCCGCCTCCTCGAACCGCGCGTTGGTCCGGAGCACCCACGCGTAGTGCACAGCCAGGACCAAGAGCGCCGCCGGCAGCGAAAGGAGGAAGTGACGCGTGTCGGGCGCTAGGGCCGGTGCCAGCAGGGCGCGGAAAGGCGCGAGCAGAACGACGGGCACGAAACCCGAGGCCCACGGTGCGAGGCCCTCGGGGAGAGCGCGGAAGGCGGAGGCGGCGTCGGGAATGGAGACGACGATTCGGACGGCACGGTAGATCCCGACGCCGACCCAGGCGAGGGCTGCGAGCCCGACCGCAACCACGGCGACGGTCGCGAGACGCATCAGGCGCCCCGTCGCAGGCGGCGCCTCGACCTGCTGCGCTTTCCAGAAGGCAAGGCCCAGCGCGTGGAGCTGCATCGTCGAGAGGACGACGAAAGCCGCCACGAAAGCCTGCCAGAGATGGGGGACGAAGTTGCGGCCGAGAGCAAGTGCAACGACGAGCGCGCCGAAGCCGATCGCCAGCGTCGTCCGGAGCAGGGAGAGCTGGAGCAGGGCCTGCCGCGGCAGCGGGGCTGGCGCCAGGAACTGCACGTCGGCCTCGCTCACGTGGAGGACGGGACGCCCGCGCCGGAAGACCCAGACGAGGGCTGCGCTCACGGCGAGGGCGGCGGCGGCCAGGGGGAGGACGAGCGCCAGTAGATCGGAGGGGACCTGGAGCCGTGCACCGAGGCCCTGATGGTGGGTGGCGTTTCGGAGCACGGTCCGCCCGACCCAGAAATACAGGTAGAGCGCCCCCACGATACCGCCCAGGAGGTAGCGCGGCTCGCGCAGCCTCGCGAGACGGCGCCGCGCCGCGCCGGCGAGGGTGCGCCGAAGCAGGAACGCGAAGACACTCGCTGTCGACGTCATTCGGCTGGCGTGGACGCGGGCCCGGCCGCCTCGGTAATGCGGAAGAAGACGTCCTCGAGGGAGACGTCGCCGCCCCCCGCGGCGGCCCGGACCTCGTCGAGGGTGCCCAGAAGCACCGACCGGCCGCGGTGGAGGATCAGGACGCGGCCGCAGATCTCCTCGACCAGGTGCAGCAGGTGAGAGGAGACGATCACCGCGGCTCCCGCCTTCGCGCGGGCGAGGATGGTCTGCTTCATGCGTCGTATGCCGATGGGGTCGATGCCGGTCAGGGGCTCGTCGAAGATCAGAACCTGGGGCTCGTGCAGGAGCCCACAGGCGATGACGAGCTTCTGCTTCATGCCGCGCGACAGCTCCGACGGCAGCGCGCGCGCGCGCGCCGAGAGCTCCAGCTCCTCGAGGAGCGTCCGCGTCTTCTCGGCGGCGCCTTTCACCTGATAGAGGCGCGCCGAGAGCGCGAGATGGTCGGCGACGGTGAGGTACTCGAAGAGTCGCGGCTCGTCGGGCATGAACGCCAGGCGGCGCTTCGCCTCGACCGGCTCCGTCTCGAGGTCGAACCCGGCGATGCGAAGCCGCCCGGAGGTCGGCGGCAGGATGCCCGCCATGCACCGCAAGGTGGTGGTCTTGCCCGCGCCGTTGGGCCCGACCAGGCCGAGCACCTCGCCCGGCGCCACGGCGAACGAGAGGCCGTCGACCGCCGTTACGTCGCGGTACACCTTGACGAGGGACTCGACCTGGATCATGGCACCTCGTGAATGCCTTACGTCGGGGACGACCGCCGGGTTCCGCGCCCTCAAGCCCGACGACCGCTCCGATCCTGCAGCTTGGAGGCGAGCGCCGCAAGGGATCGCAGCTCCGGTACGAAGGCCAGGACTGTCGCCTGGAGCCGGGCCATCAGCAGGGCGGCCGGCAGTCCCTTGCCGCACACGTCGGCCAGCACGAGCCCCACGCGCCCGTCGTCGTGGGTCACGAAGTCGACCAGGTCGCCGCCCACCTCGTTCGCGGGTCGGGTCGAGATCCAGACGTCCCAGCCCGCGACCTGCGGCGCCTCCTTGGGCAGCAGCGCCTGCTGGATGACACGACCCGCCTGCAGCTCGCTTCTGGCTACCAGCTTGTCCTTCAGCTCGAGCATGAGCAGCAACAGCAACAGGCCGATCGCGAGGCCGCCGAAGTCGACGCGCAGCCCCCGCCCGTCAGCGCTCCACTGCGCGCGGACCCACAACAGGATCAGCGCCAGCGCGAGTAGCACGCGCCGCGCGGGGGTGAGGTTCAGGAAGAGGCTCTTGAAGAGCCAGGTGCCGAGGTGTAGCCAGCGCCGGACCAGGCCCATGCCGGCGAGTCGGCGCTGCCTCTCCTCGGAAAGATAGAAGCCTTGCAGATCCTCAGAAGTCCGCGCGACGGAGCGTAGGAAGCCTCCCCGCCACGCGTCACCGAAGAGCCGACGCACGTCTCCCGTCAGTGTACGGACCAGCCGAAACTCACCGTCGTCCCGAGAGGATCCCGTGACGTCACCTAAGTGCCCAGGTTACGCCCTTCGGGGCCGAGGAGGCGTAGCTGGCCGCCGCGCCACCGGTAAGTCCGGTAGCGGTCGCGACGGGTACTGCCCCTCAGGCCTTGACCTTCTTGGTCTCGGTCTGCCCGCCACCTGCTTTGATAGCGACCGTCACGGCATCTTCCATGGGATCCTTGAAGGGCACCTCGATTCGGAGGAGACCGTGCGCGTAGGTCGCTTCGGCTAGCTCAGGTTTCACCGGCCAAGCCAAAGCCAGTGCCGAAACGTACTGGATGTCCCTTGCTGGCGCGGTCAGGTGGACGCTGTCTGGCAGGATCTTCAAATCGATGGTCTCCGTTGGCGCTCCTGGGATGGCGAACTCCACGACGAGCTTGTGGATCTCCGAATCCGCATACGCCACCGTGTTGGCCGCGACCCTGATCTGGGTTTCCGGCATCCTGGCCTCCTTGGTTGTCTCGCCGCCGCACCACCTCACGGCTACTCGAGTGTCGAGAGCGTCGGTGGCACCCGGCGGCCTTTACGATCACAGTACGCGCCGGCGAACGCGCGCACTAATCGATTTCTTACGCTGCAATCCATACTGCGACGGCTATCTGATAGCTATGTTCGAAAGCCCTCGAATCGCGGAGGGCGAGGCTACCGGGACGACCGGGAGCTCGACGGAAGGCGCGAGCCCACGCACGAAGTCGGCGAGCGGCTGGCATGCCCTGCCCCATGACTGGACGCGCAGACTAGCCGCCCCACGGAAGGACACCACGAGCAGTCGTCGCGCGACGTCGTCCTCCTCCTGGTGGGACTCGCCAACGCGGCCCTCCACACGCTCTGCAACGGGCAGTACGGCTTCCACCGCGACGAGCGAGACCTGCCCGAGCTTCACCGCGCGGCGCGCGAATGGTCAAGGACGAGCGGCGGCGCCGGCAGCGGTCATGGTGAGAGCGACCAGAAGCGGGCGTCGGTCCATCGACCACCTCTCATTCGTTCGTGTCGTCGGGCAACGCTGGGCACCCGAATACTAGGTACGGCCAATCTTGCGCGCAACATGAGACGAGCTTCCTGAGAGAGGCTGCCCGGCTTTGCCCCGCCTCGGCGGATGGTGGAACCCGGCCGCCACGGCCGGTGTCGAACCGCTTATGCAGAGCCATGCTCCCGAGCCGGACGCCCAGGAAGGGGACGAGGGCACCAGGCTGGAAGCCTACTCCTGGAAGTGCATCCTCCTGCTCTGGTCGCTCGCGATCCTGCCGATGGTCGTTCTCACCTGGCTCGTCGCGCCTTGGCTCATCGCGCGAAGCCGCGTGCCTGCTGCCCTCATCTTCTTCTTCTCGTCCTCCCTCGGGATGGCCGGCCAGGCCGCGCTGGCGTGGGGCCTGCTTCGCCAAGAGGCCCCAGCCTGGACGCTGGCCGGCCTGCGCCGCCGCCTGTGGCTCGTCCGACCTCGGCACCCAGGGACGAAGCGGGAGAGCCGGAAGCCCTTCCTCTGGCTCGTGCCGCTCGTGGGTGTGGCGGCACTCGGGCTCATGAGCCCCGAGCTCGCCGGGCAGTGGTGGCTGCTGCTCGTGGTGCCTGCCGTCGGCCTCCTGGGGCTCGGGGGGGAAGAGCTCTTCTTCCGCGGTTTGCTCCTGCCCAGGATGCGAGGCCGGGCGAGCTGGCTTTCGATCGGCCCGGTCTGGGCCGCGCGCCGGTATCGGAGCAACGGCCTGAGCTCGCGGGCGGTCCATGCGCGTGGCGTCACGGGGCGCGGAGTCGGCATCGGCATCATCGACATGCCACTCCTGCCCGACCACCAGGAGTACGCCTCCTCGCCCCACGAGCGCTCGACGAGGCTGGCCACCCACTCGCCCGATACCCGAGCAGGGCGGTCTCCCCCCTAGAGCACCAGCATCTTGATGTCCGGGTAGCCCATCAGCTTCAGAACGAAGTAGTTGGCCGCCGCTTCACCCGGGTCGTCCGAGTAGCAGACGATCTCCGCGTACCGCGGGACGCCTGCCTTGACCAGGATCTTCCAGATGTCCTTCGCGGCTTTGGGCCTGCCGTCGGCGCTCAGGAGATCCGTGTACGGGACATGGACGATCTTGCCCTCGGGGGCCCTCGCCGGCAGGACGGCGCCCGATGCGACGAACACCTTGGGAAAGAGCCCCCGCGTGCTCGTCGGGTCCGCGACGATCACCTCCTCGCGCGGCTTCGCGGCATAGGCGGTGGGCGGACACGAGCTGCCTGTTTCGTCACGGCGAGACCGAGCTCCGCCCACTGAGCGAGGGAGTCCACGAGCACGGACGCCTGGCGCTGTCCGAGCTCCTCGAGCATCACGAACGCCAAGGCCGCTTCCTTCGTCAGCCCTGCGCCGGACAGGACGACCGCTTCGTGAGAGGCGTCCACTCCGGCCGCACCCAGGATCGAAGCCAGCTTCTCGGGAGAGCCGACGTTCTCTCTGAACACGTCCGCCGGGATGTTGAGCGCGAAAGGCACGTGTCCATCGTCGAACTCGGCTGGAGACCGCACGTCGACGATGCTGACGTCCACGCCCCCGTACATCCTGAGCATCGGGCCGCCCCAGAACTGCAGCCAGTTGCCCGTCCGCATGAGGGAGGGGACGTCGTACGTCCAGTAGGGCAGCTCTCGGTCGTCCTTCAGCCAGCCCATCTCGGATTCCCTGTACAGCTTGACCTTGGGATAGCCGAGCAGGAACTTCAGCGCGAAGAAGGGCACGCTGGCCGCGACCCCTCCCCCGCAGTGGGCGTAGACGGTCTGCTCAGGCCCGACGCCGAGATAGGCCAGCATCCTCCGGATCTCGTCCGGGGACTTGAAGGTCTTGTCCGCGTTGAAGAAGTCGTCGGCTGGCAGGAGGATGGCATGAGGAACGTGGCCGGCCTTCTCCAGGACGTGCACTTCCCCGTAGTGCCAGCTCGCGTCCAACGCCTCCAGCAGCGCGTTGTTCACGGGGTCCCCCGACGCGGTCAGGAACTCCGGCAACCGCGCCCGCACGTCTTCGCGACTCCCCTCGATCTCGAACGACCCCTTCCGGAGTGGGTGTGACGTCTCTGCTCACCGGCAGGCCCTGCTCTCGCCACCTGGCAAGGCCGCCATCGAGAACGAGGAGCTTCTGGGAAGGAATGCCATGGTAGTAGAGGGAGAAGAAGAGCCGGGTCGCGAACATCGTGCCGCCCTGGTCGTAGAGCACGATCTTCTTGCCCTCGTCGACTCCCCAGGACTCGAACAGTCGCGCCGTCTCGGCGGCGGGCTTCTCCTTGACGCCGTAGCTCATCAGGTCGGCGTTGACGGCGCCCGGAATGTGCTGGGCGGCGTAGAGCTGAGCGGGTGACGCGTCGAGGACGAGCAGGTCGGGGTCCCCAAGATGCGCCTGGAACCACTGGACCGTGACGAGCGGACCTCCGACTCCCTCCTCGGCCGTCACGATCCGGCCCGGGAGGAGACAGACCAGGACAGAGAGCACGAGACCCAGGCGCCGCCCCTTCCACAGCGTCGAGGACCGTGGCGACACCTCCTTACCTGCAGCAGCTCGGCCGCGGCCCGCGAGTTTCGTCGATCCTGTTCTGCGCATGAGCGTCTCCCTTCTTTCTCCGTTCGTCCCGGCCGTAGACCGCGTCCACCCGCGCCGCGACCAACGACTCGATCTCCCGCTGAACGCTCGTGCGCGGCAGCTTCCACGTTCCGTTCCGGGTGCGCGCCAGCAGTCTGTCGAAGACGGAACCTGGCGCAGCGGTGACCTTCCTCAGGACGCGGACCAGCCTGTCCACGTCGGCCTCGCTGTTCTCGAGACCGAGGCTCACGCGAACGAGACCCGGCAGAAGAGGGCGCGTCAGCCGCGGGAACAGCAGAAGGCCGACACCTGCCGCGAGCATTCTCGCCCGCCCGATGCGCAGGAGCCGCGCCACCAGGAGGTGCGCACAGAAGCAGCCGTTCCGTACGCCGATCCCCCCGTCTTCCGCCAGTCGCTTGGCGACCAGGTTGTGGGGCATGCCCGTGGCACAGAAGGAGACGACCCCTCCCCTGTCGCGGCGCTCTCCCGCGGCCACCCCTCCGTCGCCGAGGACTTCGATCGTCCCCATCTCGGACAAGCCGCGCAGCAAGCGGCCCTGCAGTGCCCTCTCGGCCGCCTCGATCACGGGCAGACCGATCCTCTGGAGGAGCAGCACCGCCTTGCCGAGCGCGGCGACGCCAGCGACGTTTTCCTCGCCGGAGCCCTCGATCCGCGCGAGCTCGTCCTCCGTGACGTGGACGTGCTCCTTTCGAACCACGAGTGCTCCGGTTCCGAACGGCGCGTAGGCCTTGTGCCCGGAGAGGGCCAGGTAGTCCACGCCCCACTCGCTCATGCGCACGGCGCGATGGGCGATGAGCTGGGCCGCGTCGACGAGCAGACGGGCGCCATGGCAGTGGACGAGCCGCGCGATCGCCGGGACGTCGTGGAAGGTGCCCAGCACGTTGGACCCTCCGCTCAAGGCGACCAGGCCGATGCGATCCCGCCTCGCCGCACCGTCCCGATTGCGCTGGCGCAAGACCCGCTCCAGCTCGGCCAGGCTCACGAACCCCTCGCCGTCCACAGGTAGTCGAAGCGGTGGCCCGCCGGCCAGGGAACGCCAAGGCAGCTCGTTGGAGTTGTGCTCGAGCAGCGTGTTGAGAACGATTCCTCCAGGACGGCCCTCCTGCTCGACAGCCAGGAGCCGCGCCGCCACGTTGAGGGCCTCCGTGGTGTTGGACGTGAAGACGACCTCGTACTCGTCGAGGCCGGCGCCCAGGAACGCGGCCAGGATCCGCCTGGTCTCGCGAACGAGGTCCGCTCGCACCGCCTGCGGCTGGCGCCAGGTCGCGGTGACGACGTCCCACACCGGCCGGAAGGTGGGCGTGCTCGCGGCGTTGTCGAGGTTGACGAACGGCCTCATGCCCTCCGCCGTGGGCACGCGGAGGTCGTGCCCGATGCGCTGGGCCCGGAGCCGCGCGAGGAGCTCGGCGCCCGAGTAGGCGCCAGGGCGTCGTCCCCCAGGATCTCGGCCGCGGAACGCCCTCGTCGCCCGGCCGACGTCGAAGCACCCCGCCGACTCGAAGCAGTCGTCGCCGAATCGGCGCCTGAGCTGCAGCGCGACCGCCAGGGCGATGGCGTTCATGACGGGCGGAGTGCCGGCCTCGAACCGGTGCGGGGCGTCGGCCCAGACCGCGGATCGCGGCAGGACCAGCTCGACGACGCCGCCTCCGGTCTCCAAGGGAGCGCCGCGCGGCAGGGCGCCCCGCTCCACGGCGAGCGCCCGCAAGCCGAGCGGCAGGCCCAAGGCCCGACTCGAGACCGTTCGATAGCGCCCGGGCACGAGCTGTGACTGGAGAAGCGACGCGCGGCGGGGCGTGCAGAAGACGACGACATGCCGTCTTCTGTCCAGGCCGAGGCTGTCGAGGACGATTTCCCGGGCACGCTCGAAAAGCTCGGTCGTGATCTGGGAGTGGTGACCGGCGCCCCTGTGGACGTTCGAGTAGGTCTCGAGCGCGGCCGTCAGGCGTCGCGCGAGCTCGGCGAAGGCCGAGGCCAGATCCCGCCGCTCGTTCGCCGCCGCCGACGCCCCAGCGAAGGGAGTCGGGACGACCCATCATCGAAGCAACTGCGTTCATGGCGACCGCCCGGGAAATGCCCGCTAGCGCGAGCGGGAGTCGGAGACGCCGAACAGCGGATGAGGCGGAGCGGCGAACTCGTGGCTGAACGAGCGAGGACCGTCACACCCACGAGCGCAACGAAGGCCACGAGCGTGAGGGCCTGCGCCTTCGAGGTCCTCTGGATGGCCTGGCGCGGGATCCGAGCGCAGGCCTCGCCGGCGCACCGCTGCGGCCGGGAGCCGGGAAACCAGCCATAGACGAGGCAGCCGAGACAGATCCCGAACGCGGACTCGAAGAAGAGGAACAGCAGGCAGGCGAGGCAGCTGAGGCCCGCGATGGGACCGTACGCGTTGACCAGCACCAGGTGGACGAACATGGTGCCGGAGAGCAGGAGGCCGATCGTCCAGGCGAATCTCTTGGGAGCGGCGCTCACGTACTCGGGGGTCTGCCGGCCGACGATCAGCCGGCCCAGCACGAGGGTCGGCGAGAAGCGCGGGCTGACACCGAGGCGAATCGCGAAGTCGGCCAGGAAGAAGGTGATGACGTACTTGACCAGCCGGAAGTCCTGCCGGAGCAGGATCAGCAGCAGGGACGTGAAGACGAACAGGAACAGGACGCCTGCGGCCGCCCGGATCTCGCGCTCGTTGAGCACGGGGGTGTCGTAGCCGTCGACTTCTTCACCGAACTGCATGAGCCGCGTCATCGTCAGATCGGCTCGCGGGAATGGCGGAGGCGGGTCGCCGCAGCGAGGAAGGCGACCGCGACCACCAGGCCGATCCAGAGCCCCGGCGCGCCGAGAAGGCGGCCGGGCGTGACGAACGCGAAGGGGTCGCTCGGGATGCTGCAGGGCATCGGCACCGAGAACGCCTCGGTGTAGCCGCCGAGCAGGCGATGCCGCAGGGCCCAGCCGAAATGGGAGCTGCCGAAGGCGGCCCTCTCGAAGACGGCGATCGGCACCGGCGCCAGGGCCCACAGGAACGGCACGCGGCGCGCCCAGGCGGACACCAGGAGCAGCCAACCGTAGAGGGGCGCATGCCAGAGCGCGATCGCCGCGAGGCCGTAGAGGAGCGCGAGCGAGTAGGGCACGAGCCGCACATTCGCGAAGAGCGCCCGGAGGGCTGGGGCGTTCCCCAGGAGAACCGCAGCGCTCAGCAGGAGCATGACGAGCTGCATCGCCAGGACCACCGCGAAGACGAGCAGGGGCAGGACCAGCAGCGGGATGCTGATCTTCGACAGGACCGTGGTCCGGTCCGACAGCGGCAGCGACTTCCAGAAGAGGATGCTGCGGTCGCGCCGTTCGCCCTGCAGCGCGTCGAGGCAGTAGAAGACGCCGACCAGGAACGCCGTGGCGACGAGCAGGACGGCGGCGACGCTGAACGGGGTCGCGATCGCCTCGGCCCGAGGCGCCGGATCGAGCGCAAGCGCCGCGGCCATTCGCCTGGGCAGGCTGATCGTGCTGATCGCGTAGCCGAACAGGTACACGGCCGCCACCACCAGCGGCGCGATCACGATCGAGCGGTTCTCCCACAGCTCGCGGCGCACGGACCAGTAGAACGGCCGCGGCGCCCGGCCGACCGCGGGTGAGACCGGCTGAGGCGTCGTCATGGCCGCGCTCCTCCTGGCTGGCGCCCGGCCTGGGCGTTCATCACCGCGACGAACACGTCGGCGATCCGGGGCGCACGCACGTCGCCGAAGGCGGCGAGCTGCTGCCGGTCTCCAGGCGCTCGAAGAGCAGGACGCTGCGTCCGAACCCCTGCCGCTCGTGGATCGGGCCGAGCGCGCGGGCCGCGGCGAGATGGTCGGGGTGCACCATCACCTCCAGGAAGCGCGACTCGAAGTCCTCCATGCTGCAGGAGAAGACGATGCGGCCCCGGTCGATGAACATGACGTCGGTGAGGACGTCCTGGAGCTCCTCCACCTGGTGGGTGGTCACCACGATGGTGCGATTGCGGTCGAAGTAGTCGCTCAACAGCGAGTCGTAGAACTGCTTGCGAAACAGGATGTCGAGGCCGAGCGTGGGCTCGTCGAGCACCAGCAGCCGCACGTCCATCGACATCACCAGCGCGAGGTGCAGCTGCGTCACCATGCCCTTGGAGAGCTGCCTGACCCTGCTGGCGGGGTCGATCGACGTCCTGGCGATGAAGGTCTCGGCCTTGGCGCGATCGAAGCGGGGGTGCACGCCGGCGACGTAGTCGAGCACCTGCGCGACCCGGATCCAGCGCGGGATGAGGGCGACGTCGGCGATGAAGGACACGTCGCGCATCAGCAGGTCGCGCTCGCGCCAGGGATCGCGCCCGAGCACCTTCAGCTCTCCTTCGTAGGAGGTGAGCCCGAGGATGGCGCTGAGCGCCGTCGTCTTGCCGGCGCCGTTCGGCCCGATCAGCCCGAGGATCCGGCCCTCCTCGACCGCAGGTCGACCCCGTCCACCGCGACGGTCTTGCCGAAGGCCTTGCGCAGTCCGCGCGCTTCTATGCATGCCATGTGTTCAGCGCCCCTCCCCTCGCGAGCCCGGCGTGTCCGCTGCCGCCGCTCTCAGCAGCTCCCCCGCTTCCAGGCCCAGCCGTTGGATGGTGGAGTGGACCCTCGGCCACTCCTCGGCCAGGAACCGCCGGCGCTCGGCCTGCAGCAGCCGATCGCGCGCGCCCGCGCTGACGAACATGCCGCGACCTCTCCGACTCTCGACGGACCCCTCGTCGACCAGCTCCTGGTAACCCTTCAGGACCGTGAGGGGATTGACGCGATACTCGCCCGCAACGGCGCGCACCGACGGCAGCGGATCGCCTTCCTTGAGGACGCCGTCGAGGATCAGGGCCACGGCGCGGTCCCGAATCTGTCGGTAGATTGGCTGGCTGTCCTTCCATTCGGCGTCCATCCGGTGTTCCGTTCGCCCTCACCTGCCGGGATCGCCCCGATCGGCGATCCGATCTGGTGTTGTAGTTAACTACAACACAGCAGCAGCCGCAAGCCTTTTCTTGAGCTCTGGAGGAGCGGCCGTGGCTGACAGCTCGCCTCTGCTCAGCTATCTCGCTGATTCAAAGACATTTATCGAGGCGAAGCCGGAGCAACGCAGCCTCGGCTCTCGCGGGCGCTGCTCCTTGCGGTCCTCGTGTTCCTGGCGACGCGGAGGATGTTCGGCGTGGGGGCCGGTGTGATCGCGCTCGGTCTGCTCGCGTTCGACCCGACCCTTCTCGCGCACTCGAGCGTGGCCACGACGGACACCGGCCAGGCGCTGTTCATGTTCTGGGCGATCTACGCGTTCTACCGCTACGTGAAGCAGCCGACCGCCTGGCGGTTGGTCGCCGTCAGCGTCGTCGTGGGACTCGCGATCGCCGCCAAGGCCGGCGCGGTGCAGCGCCGCCGCGACCGCGAACAGGAGACCCGATCCGACTCGCTTCTCGATCGGCATGACGCGATTCGAGAGCCCGCGCGCCCCCGGACGCAATGACTTGCGTGAGGCTCGGAAATCGGTCGGCTGGTTCGGCCTGCGCTATGGCTTGACCGGCTGATCCCCCTCGATCGGGGTCACCGAATGCAGGAAGACCCCGAGCTGCCGTCGGTCGCCCCCCCCAAGCAGCTCGGCGGGTACGAAGGGCGGCGTGACGCGCACGGAAATGCGCTTGACGCCCAAAGCGGGCGGCAGCGGCAGGACGCTCTCGCGCACCCTGCCGGCGGAAGCCAACGACCGCTCCACGAGGACTCCGTCGACATAGAAGGCGACTTCCGCTCGGTACCCGCTGGCCGCGTGATCGCCCACGTGCCACAGCAGGCGGACGGCACGCGCCGGCGTGTCCACGCTGAATGTGGCCTCGGAGCTTGTCCACTGCCCGTCCGGCTGGGGTGGCTGCATGCCGATCACCATCCGCCAGCGCAGGTGTCTCCATTGCTCCTCGATCGCGAGCGAAGGCGCGGCCAGCAGTTGGCCGCCGAGGCCCAGTAGGAACACGCCGGCCAGGACCGCCGCCGTGGCCCGCCCCCCGACAAATGGTTCGATCTCGAGTCCCGCTCCGGCCGCATGGCCGAGAGTCACGCGAGCACCCGCGACGGCGAGACCGATCACCAGGAACCAGAAGACGAGGGCCTCGGAGTTGTACAGCCCCGGGCCGAGCTGCAGCACGCCCGCCAGCACGAGCACGCTCACGGCCCGCTCCGGCGAGCCTTCGACCCGGTGGGCCCGCAATGCCACTGCGGCGGCGTACGCGACCGCGACGAGGAGCGCGAACATCGCCGGCAGGCCCAGCTCGACGCCGGTCGTCAGGAACTGGTTGGGGAGGTGCGAGCTCAGCACGTAGGGGTCGCCGATTCGTAGCCCCGGCGTGAGCAGCCGCTGCTGCTTCAGGAGCTCCGCCGGGCTGAGGCCCACGCCGATGCCGGACAGCGGATATGCCTGCAGCAGTCGGAACGCCAGGGGGTAGCTGTACAACCGAGTCGAGCGGAGATGACCCAACATGCCTTCGTGCTCGATCGCAGATTTCAGCCGCCCGAACGGGTTCGACTGGCCGGGCGGCGTGAGCCAATAGGCGGCAAGGCTGGCGGCGGACACGACGACGAGCGCGGCCAGGCACAGCACCGCCGGCGCACGACGGTGGGCTCGAAAGAGGCGAACGGCACGCCATGCGGCCCAGAGTGCCGCCGCGGCGACGAGCGCGAGAACCGCGCTCCGACCGCCGCTGGCGAAGCTCGCATGCAGCAGCAGGCCGAGGCTCCCGGCCGTCAGCACGGCGCCGATTCCTCTCGTCATCCCCCACGCCGGCAGTAGCAGGTAGATCGCGACGCAGGCATCAGCCAGCGCGTAGCAGAAGGAGGTGACCCCGTTCAAGCGGCCGGGAGGCAGCCCCGGCGGCTGGAGGAAGCTGGGATCGTGGTGCTGCAGGAGGAGCGCGGCGGCGTTGACCACCAGCACCAGGAACACCACGATGCCCAGCCGCATCCGCGCGAGCCGAGTCGAGCGAGCGTACTCGTACAGGCCGAACCAGGTGAAGACGGAGGCCGCGGTGATCACCGCGTGCAGGAGCACGTCCTCGGAGGAGTGGCCGAACAGGTTGTACCGATAGACGTGATACGCGAAGCCGGGCGCGGGCGCGAAGCCGCGAATCCGCACGAAGACGAACCCGAGCGAGAGCACGGTCC
Organism: uncultured Acidobacteriota bacterium; assembly: GCA_963732935.1. Lineage (GTDB taxonomy): Bacteria > Acidobacteriota > Vicinamibacteria > Fen-336 > Fen-336 > DATBSL01. Next base: position 306,297 of record CAVTBK010000003.1, read on the forward strand.
AGAGAGCGATCGACAGCAGGGCGAGCCCGGCCATGTCGATGCGCACGGCGGCCTCGGCACGCGCCCGGCGAAACGCGTGCGCAGCGACGGCGAGGGTGATCAGGCCTAGACCGAGGTCGAGGTTCGCGCCGTGGCCGCAGGTCCGCGTGAAGCCGAGCAGGAAGGCGAGGCTGCCCGCCGGGAGAATGGCGAGGTTCGGGCGAAGGACGGCCAGCAGGGCCACACCGGCGTAGGGCAGCAGCCAGAGGCCGAGCTCCGTGGACCCGCGTCGCAGCGAGAGCAGGAGCAGCGTGGCCGAGAACGCCAGCGCAGTGGCCGAATAGGCGAAGAGGACGGGTCTGCCCAGCTCGAACGGGCGGTCGGTCAGGGCCACAGCGTGTCAGGTCCTCCGTTCTCGTGCAGTCGGCAGACACCGGCGGTTGGGCTGCGCTGCCGAGGTCGAGCGGCCATTATGGCCCGGCGCGTCAGGCTTCACGCCGGAGGAGGGCGTCTTCCCAACCCGCTGCCAGATCGAAGCGGGGCTCGAACCCGAGCTCGTGCTGGATGAGCTCGGCGTGCACGGCAACGTCCTCGACGTACTTCTCCAGGAGTCCCGCGAAGCGAGGGCCGCGGCCGCCCAGCCTCAGTGCGAGATCCGCCGCCCTCGCCGCGGCGCGCACGGCGCCTTCCGGGACGTACACCCGCGGACGCCGCCGGCCGTTCGCGCGGTAGATGGCCGTGAGGATCTCGTCGAGCGTGTGCACCGTACCGTCGCTCAGGTTGTACGTTCGGCCAGCGGCGCGGGGGCTCCGCGCCGCCAGCAGAACGGCCTCGGCTACGTCCGCCTCGTGGACGAGGGTTCGGCGGTTCTGTCCCCGTCCGACCGGGACGAACCACCCGGAGCGGATGGCCTCCGCGAGCCGGGCGTAGTTTGCCTTGACGCGCGGGCCGTAGACCGCAGCCAGGCGCAGAACGCTCGTGGTGAGCCTTCCCGTTCCGTTCAGGCGACGCACGGCTTCCTCGGCGCGCCACTTCGTCTCCGCGTACCGCGAGCCGGGTCGCGGGGCCGTCGTCTCGTCCGCAGCCAGGGGGCCGGTTGCGCCATAGACGGCGATCGTGCTGAAGAGCACCAGGCGGCTGACGCCGGCACGGGCAGACTCCTCCGCGACGATTCGCGTCCCAAGGACGTTGACGCGCTCATAGTGCGCGAGCACGTCGGGCCCGGGTCGTGTGACGTGGAGCAACGCGGCGGCGTGCAGCACCCAGTCGACCCCGTTCACGGCGCGGGCCACCGCCTCGCGATCGGCGATGTCACCCCGATGTGCCTCGACCCGGCGATCCGCCTCCGGCAGGGGAAGCTGGCCTCGCGTGAGCGTGCGGATCCGGCAGCCCTCCGCGCGCAGCCGTTCCACCACGGCCGGGCCCACGGCTCCGGTGGCGCCGGTCACGAGGACGGTAGGGGAAGCACCCAAGCCGACCTCACGCCCCCTGTCGCGCCGCCGCACCCACCAAGCCGGCGGGGGCATAGTCCGGCACGACGGCCCGCAAGGCCACGAGCATGGCCCCCCGGCTCTCGCCGAGCGCGGCAGCCTCTAGCTCGCACACCAGCCGCAGCAGGTCTCTGCTAGGAGGCGGAATCCGCACGACGCGGATCTTGTGCCGCAGGCTTTGGCTCTGCAGCATCTCCTCCCCCGTCATGACGACTTCGTCCAGCTTCTCCCCCGGACGCAGCCCCGTGAAGACGATCGGCACGTCCTGCTCGGGCACCAGCCCGCTCATGGTGATCATCAGGCGGGCGAGGTCCAGGATACGGATCGGTTCGCCCATCTCGAGCACGCACAGGTCACCGTAGCCCCCGAGGCCGGCGAGCAGCACCAGGCCAACCGCCTCGGGGATCGTCATCAGGAAACGCCGGCACTCGGAGTGGGTGACGGTTACGGGGCCACCGGCGGCGATCTGCTGCTTGAAGAGTGGGACGACGCTGCCGGCACTGCCCAGGACGTTGCCAAAGCGGACCACGGTGAACGCCGTGGAGGACCGCGTCGCCCGCTCGCGCACGATCAGCTCCGCCACCTTCTTCGTGGCGCCCATGACACTCGTCGGTTCCACCGCCTTGTCGGTCGAGATGAGCACGAAGTGCGACGCTGCGGCGGCTTCCGCCATCTCGACCGCGTTGCGGCAGCCGGTGACGTTGTTCTTGATGGCCTCTTCCGGCGCGTACTCCATCAAGGGCACGTGCTTGTGCGCCGCGGCATGGAACACGTGAGCGGGCCGATACTCGCGGCCGAGGCGAAGCAGCCGGTCGCGGTCGCGTACGTCGGCGATCTCGGCCCTGACGGACAACCGCGGGTAGCGTGCCTGCAGCTCGCGGAGCAGAAAGTACATGTCGTTCTCGTTGATGTCGACGAGCACGATCCGTGACGCGCCGAACTCGGCGAGCTGCCGACAGGCCTCGCTGCCGATCGAGCCCGCCCCGCCGGTGACCAGCACGCAACGTCCCTCCACGAGCGCCCGCAACTCGGCCGGATCGAAGGCCGTCTGGTCCCGGGCGAGCAGGTCCTCGGGGGCCAGGTCGTGGAGCATCGTGGCATTCACGTGATCGCGCAGGTAGGCGAACGAGACCGGCAGGCTCTTGTACTTGAGCTTGAGGTCCGCGCAGTGCGCCAGGATCTCGCGGACCCTGCTGGCCGGGAGATCGTTGATCGCGAACAGGAGCTGATGGATCCCGAGGCGGCCCGCGATCTCCGGCAGCTCGTCGAGACTCCCCAGCACGGGACACCCGCCGACGTGGGCTCGCCACTTCGCACGGTTGTCGTCGACGAACCCGACCACCTCGTAAGGGTGGTTGGAGCTGCGCTTCAAGTCCCGGAGCAGAAGGTCTCCCGCGCTTCCCGCGCCGACGATGACCGTCCGCAGGAGGCCGTCGTGCGTCCGTAACCGAAGGCGGTCGAGCATCAGCGGTTGGGTCAAACGGAAAGAGAAGCGAAGCATCGCCCCGAGGCTCGTGCTCAGGAAGAACTCGAGCGCCACGACCGAACGAGGACAACCGACGATCTGCAGGAAATACGGGATTGCCACGAACCCCGCCGAGCCGGCCAGCCCTGCAAGGGCCAGCCGCACAGCTTCGGACAGACCTGCCAGGCGGAACGACCAGTGATGGACCCCGAACACCCAGTACGCCGCGAGGCGGATCGTCACCAGAAGCGGCAGGAACTGGCCGAACTGCGTCCAGTAGTCGGCCGGGATGCGACCTTCGAAACGAAGCAGATAGGCGAGGTAGAGGGCAGCCCCGGCGAAGAGCGCGTCGAAGAGGCGCAGGATCCAGCGTCGCTGCGACCGAAGCAGCTGATCGCGCAGCGCGGTCCACGTCCGCGATCTCACGCCGGAGGTCACGAAGTCGCCCCCGCCGTCCCCTGGGACGATCGTCTGGCACTTTGCGCGCTTCGCGCGAGGGTCAGCTCCAGGCCGAAACCGGCCAGCGCCAGACCGAGTGCAATCCACGATGCCAAGGGGCTGGCGCTGCACCAGCCGCCCAAGGCCGCTGCCGTGAGGACGAGCGCGCCAAGGGCGAGCGAGCTCGTCACGCGAGCGTGGCTGGCACCCGCCGTGACGAGCTGCTGGTACAGGTGTTGGCGATGGGCCTCGTACCAGCGCTCTCCCCTCACGATCCGTCGGGCCAAGGTCCACGTCGCATCGACCAGGAAGAACCAGAGACTGAGCGCCACGAAGAGAACGGCGCGCGAACGCTGTGGGGCCGGGGCGAGCAGAGGCAGCGACGCGAAGAGGAAACCGAGCGCGCCGCTGCCGACATCGCCCATGAAGATGCGCGCGGGCGCCCAGTTGTGGACGAGGAAACCAGCGCAGGCTCCGGCGACAGCGGCGCCGCACGCGGCGGCGAAGGGATCCCAGCCCGCCAGCGCCAGGCCCAGGCCAGTGATCGTGCCCTGAGCGGCGGCCAGCCCGTCGATGCCATCGAGGAAGTTGTAGAAATTCACGACCGCCACGATCCACACGACCGCCAGCGGTGCGCCCCACCACCCGAGCTCGGCATCGAGAGGATGCGGCAGGGGAAGCCGCTCGAAGCCGCCGCTCGCCCACACGACCGCGATGGCCGCCGAGAAATGGAAGGCGAGACGAGTGAGCGGGGACAGGCTGGAGCGATCGTCGCAGAAGCCCACCGCCGCGATCACGAGGCAGCACAGGATGACCACGAGGGGAGCTGTGCCGAGCGTCGATGGGCCGGCGAGCGCGAGGCTGGCGGCCGCGGCCATCAGGAGGGGCACGCCGCCGCCGCGGGCGACCGGTCGGTCGTGGGACGAGCGGGCGTTCGGCCGGTCGACCAGCCCTCCGCGCAAGGCAAAGGCGCGGAAGACTGGCGTTGCCGCGGCGGCCAGCACGAGGGCGGCCGTCGCGACCAGGGCGAGCGTCGAGAGAGGCTGTGGTGTCATGCGGCCGCGCTCATGCCGGCCAGCGCATCATCCGTCAGGAAGTCCTTCCGAGAATCCGAAACCCGTTTATATCTTAGTCAGAGCATCTCGGGAAGCTCTAATCCACAACGCCACGGAGGCGACCGGCTCAGCCGATCGCCACTCGGTACTGCCTTCGCCACAGCTCGAAGATCGCGAGCGCGAACAGGCGGGCCGTATTGGAGAAGCCGCGGCGCTGGCCGGCGACTAGGCTCGCGACCTCGTTACGCCTGAACAGGTGCGGGTCGGCCTCGGCGAGGATTGCGGTGATGGCGCGACCCCAATCGCCCTTGAACCATGCCTGCAGCGGCAGCGAGAAGCCCTGCTTGCGCCGGAGGTCCATGCCGGGCGGCAGCAGCTGCGCCGCCAGCAGCCGGGGCAGGATCTTGCGTTCACTCGCCGTCGCGCGAAGGCTGTCCGGCACTCGCGAGAACGCCAGCTCGATGATGCGGTGGTCGAGCCAGGGCGCCCTCACTTCCAGCGACGTCAACATGCTCGCGCGATCCACCTTCACCAGGATGTCGTCCGGGAGGTAGCCGGAGAAGTCGACGCGCGTCGCTTGCTGCACGGGCGAGAGCTCGCTTCGACAGAGCCGCCGGCGCGACTCCTCGGGCGAGCACGCCGTCACGGCCGCGGCGACTTCGGGAGCGAGCACGCGCCGGCGCGCCACGGCATCGAAGTAGACGTTCACGTGGGCGATGCTGCTGGCGAGGTCGCCGCTGAGGCCGATCAGATGGTTGCGTCCGCGCAGGCCAAGCGGCAGCAGATGCGCGGCGGTCGTCCCCACCAGCCTTCGCAGCGGACGGGGGACCAGCCGACGAAACCGCTCCTGCTGCAGCAGCCAACTGTAGTGCGGATAGCCGCCGAACAGCTCGTCCCCCCCGTCACCGCCCAGGGCCACCGTCGCGTGCTGGCGGATGAGACGAGAGACGAGATAGGTGGGGACCATCGAAGAGTCGGCCATCGGCTCGTCGTACTGCTCGGCCAACTGGGGCAGCAGATCGACCGTGGCGGGCTCCGCCTGCAGCTCGGTGTGCTCGGTGCCGAGATGCCGGGCCACCGCCGCCGCATACGGTCCCTCGTCGTAGGCGCCGTGACCCGGGAAGCTGATGGTGAACGTCCGGATCGGCGACGACGAGGCCCGCGTCGCCATGGCCGTGACGAGGCTCGAGTCGATGCCGCCGCTCAGCAGGATGCCGACGGGTACGTCGGCCACCAGGCGCTGACGGACCGAATCGAGCAGCAGCGATTGCAATTCCTCCGCCAAGGCGCGCGCGTCCGGTGCGGGAGAGGCGACAGGCTCGGGCAGCGTCCAGTACGGCCAGGTCTCGACGGCATCGCTGCTCAGCCGGTAGCGCAGCGCATGGCCAGGCGGAAGCTTCGAGACGCCGTGCAGGATGCAGCGACTGCCCGGGACGTATCCGTAGGTCAGATAGCAGGCGAGCGCCTCGGGGTCGAGCCGGCGGGGGAAGGACGGATCGGCCATGAGCGCCTTCAGCTCGGAGGCGAAGACGAGGCCGCCCTCCGCGTGACGATAGAAGAGGGGCTTCTCCCCCGCCCGATCGCGCGCCAGGAACAGCTCGCGCTCCTGAACGTCGTAGACCGCGAACGCGAACATCCCGTTCAGGTGGCCGAGGCAGCTTCGGCCCCAGGCCCGATAGGCCTCCAGCAGGGCCTCGCTGTCGCTGTGGCTGCGGAACCGGTGCCCCTTCGATTGCAGCTCCTCGCGCAGCTCCCGATGGTTGTAGATCTCCCCGTTGAAGACGAGCTGGAAGCGGCCGCTGGCATCGGCCATCGGCTGGCGGCCGGCGGGAGAGAGATCGACGATGGCCAGCCTGCGCATGGCCAGCCCCACCGTTCCGTCGGCGGACCACCAGCTCCCGGCGTCGTCCGGACCGCGATGGCGCAGGCGATCCCGCATAACGTCGAGCAGCTCTCGGTTCGCTGCCGGCACGCGCGAGGCGCGTCCTACGATTCCGCACACGGTCGGCCTCCGGAGTCAGACGACACTGGTTGCCTCAGGCTCAGATCTGGACGCGGTACTCGCGACGCCAGAGCTCGAAGAGCGTCAGGGCGAAGAGTCGTTGCACGTTGTGGTAGCCGCGCTTCTGATCTGCGATCAGTCGCCGGATGGCGGTTCGGTCGAAGATGTCCTGGCTCGCATCCGCCAGGACGTCCTCCACGAGCCGCCCCCAGCCCGTCGCGAACCAGCGTTCGAGCGGCACGCCGAACCCCTGCTTGCGATCCAGGTCGAAAGACGGCGGCAGGAGCCTGCGGCCCAGTGCCTTGGGAAGGATCTTCCTCGCCTTTCCCACTGCCTTCATCCGATCAGGGACGCGCCCGAACGCGAACTCGACGATCCGGTGGTCCAGCCATGGCGCCCTCACCTCGAGGGAAGCGAGCATGCTGGCACGGTCCACCTTCACCAGGATGTCCTCCGGGAGATAGCTGTGGAAATCCGCGGTGGTCGCCTGCTGAAGCTGCGTGAGGCTGGGGTCGAAGAGGGCGAGCTTCACGGCCTCGGCCGGAGGCGCGCCCCTCTCCTCGGGCCTCAGGTCGCGGGCGAGCAGTCTGCTGCGCGACCACTGGTCGAAGAGATAGGCGTGGGTCATCCGCTGCACCGGATCTGCGGCCAGCTCGAGCAGATAGTTCCGTCCCGGCAATCCCGCCGGCAGGAAGCGTCCCGCGCCGGCACGAGCGGCGGCCCTCAGTGGTCGCGGAATCCAGCGTCGGATGCCCGCCTGCGAAAGAACGCGCGTGTAGAGTCGATAGCCTCCGAAGAGCTCGTCACCGCCGTCCCCTCCCAGCGCCACCGTCGCCTGCTGCCTGATGAGACGTGAGACGAGATGAGTGGGCAGCATCGAGGAGTCCGCGATCGGCTCGTCGTACTGACGGGCGAGCTCCGGCAGGAGATCGAGTGATGCGGCCTCCGCAGCCAATTCCACGTGTTCGGTGCCGAAATGGTTCGCGACCCGTCGCGCGTGCTCGGCCTCGTCATAGCTCGGCGCGCCCGGGAATGAGATCGTGAACGTGCGAACGCGGCCCGATGACACCCTCGCGGCGATCGCCGTGATCAGGCTCGAGTCAAGGCCGCCGCTCAGCAGGATGCCCACGGGGACGTCCGCAAGAAGCTGCCGACGGACGGCGTCCTCGAGCAACCGTTCCAATTCGGCCGCCAGCTCGCCGGGCGCCGCCTTGCCTTCCTCCCGATCGAACCGCGGCAGCTCCCAGTAGCGCCACACGCGTAGCTCGGCTCGAGCGACATCGTAGAGAGCGGCATGGGCCGGAGGGAGCTTGCGCATGCCCCGAAGAATGCAGTGGCCCCCCGGAACGAACCCGTACGCCAAGTACTCGCTCAAGGCGCCTCTGTCCAACCGCCGAGGACAGGACGGATCCGCGAGCAGCGCCTTCAGCTCGGAGGCGAAGGAGAAGTGGCCGCTTGCCGACCGGTAGTAGAGAGGCTTCTCGCCGGCGCGGTCGCGCGCAAGGAAGACGTGGCTCCTGCGCTCGTCATAGAGCGCAAAGGCGAACATTCCGCTCAGCCGGGAGAGACAGTCGGCACCCCAGCGCGCGTATGCTTCGAGGAGCACCTCGGTGTCGCTCGTGCCTCGGAACCTGTGCCCGCAGCTCTCCAGCTCACTGCGCAGCTCGCGGAAATTGTAGATCTCACCGTTGAAGGTGACGTGCAACCGCCCCGAGGCGTCGCTCATCGGTTGGCGGCCTGTTTGCGACAAGTCGACCACCGCCAGCCTGCGGTGCGCCAAGCCGACCCTGCCATCGGCGGACCACCATTCGCCGACCCCGTCCGGTCCACGGTGGCGCAGGCGGTCGCGCATCACGCACAGCAGGTCCCGCTCGAGGATCGGCTGCATCGCCGCGACACCCACAATGCCGCACATTACGCGCCCACGCCAGCCATGGCATCGCACCCAAGAGGGTCCGAAAGGCCGAGCACGGCCCGGTAAACCCGCTCGTGTCCGTCGGCCATTGCTGGTATCGAAAACCCGGCTGCTCTCGCCTTCGCCTGCAACGCACGCCAGCGCGCGCGCTGGGGATCGTTGAGGACGTCACGCAGGCCAGCGGCGATCGCTTCGGGGTCGCGGCCGTCGACGAAGACGGCACAGCTCTCGTCCAGGAACTCCCGGTGCGAGGGAATGTCCGACACCACGAGCGGCGCGCCGCAGGCCATGGCTTCCAGGACTGCGTTGGGCTGTCCCTCGAAGAAGCTCACCGAAACGAATGCAGTGGCGCTCTTCATGAGCGCCCACGGCGTCGAGATCGGACCCGGCGCCTGGACTCTCGAGCCCAACCCCAGGCTGCGGCAGAGCTCCCGGATCTGGGAATGCTGCGGGCCGTCCCCGCATAGCAGCGCACGCACGTCGAGCGTGGCCGTGACGCGTGCCAGGCCGTGAACGAGGGTCTCGAGGTTCTTGGCCGCGTCGAAGCGACCGACATAGAGAACCAGCGGCACCGCCCCGGCACTCCGCGAATCTGGAGTGGACGCCTCGATCTCGGCGAGTGGAAGGCCGTTGTGGACGACATGGCACCTCCCGTCTGAGACTCGGTTGCGCCAGAGCGCCGCCCCCCCCTCCGAGTTGGCGATGATCGCGGCCGCTCGGCGCGCGCCTCGCTCCCGCAGAGCGTTCTTGAACGTTCGCTGATACGCCCTCGCGCTGCTCGGCTCCGTCATCACGAACGGTCGTCCCGCGAGACGTGCGGCGACACCGCCGAGAATGTCCATCTGTGTCAGACACGTGTGCAACAGGTCCGGGCGCAATCTCCTGACCACAGTCCACAACCGCAGCAGGATCCGCGGGTCATGGTTGCCAGACGAAGACAGGATGTGAACCCTGTCCGGGGGGAGCGTCGACGCGACGAGGTTGGGTCCGCCGCGCAGCAGGGCGACGTGAATGTCGTGACCGCGGCGCGTCAGCTCGGATGCCAGAAGCGTAATTCGCCTCTCCGTCCCGCCGTGGTCTAGCGTCGGGATGCAGTAGAGCAGCCGGAGGCTCCGCGCGAGGCCGCCCTCACTCAAGGCGCGGCCTCAGGGCTTGAACCTTCGCGGTCGCGCAGCGTGGCGACGAGAGAGGACAGCACGATCACGAGAAGGGCGGCCGGCATGAACCCGTAGACGATGGTGGGTAGCAGAGACAGGGTCGTGTTTCGAAACAACTGGTAGACCTGCGACGTGAGCCAGGCGTAGAAAGCCAGGCTCCAGAACGATGGAAGGCTCTGGGCCACCAGCCGGTGGAGCTGAGCCAGCAGGAAGCCGAGGATCACGCCGCGAGCCGCCAGATCGAGCCAGCCGCCCCCTACGATCGATTCCGACACGGTGCCAAACGCGAGACCGCCACCCGTGGCTGCGTAGTCCGGGAAGAACGTGTTTACGTACCACTCCGCGGGGTCGACCTTTTCGATTGGAAGAAGCTGCTGAGGCACCAAGCCCAGCAGATCTGCCGCGAGCAGAGTCGGGGGCAACCCGGCGAGTCCACCGTCATGCTTGCGCTGGTCGAGATCGTAGGCATTGCCGAACAGCACTTCGAACTCGCTCGACTGGCTGAAGAGTCCCCCGGACCAGGGGAGGTCTTGCGCCGTCGTCTGGCCGGCTCGCCAACTCCCGACCGCCAGGAACACCAGCACCGCCATGCTGGCGCCCGCCGCGGAGAGAGACAGCGACAAGGGGCGCACCTGCCAGTGATACAAGACCAGGACGGCAAACAGCAGCATGAAGAATTCCGACCGGCTGCCGAGTCGAATCATCATGATCAGGAAGGATCCGGCCAACCATGCGAGCACGAGCCATTTCGTTCTGCGAAAACGGGACAAGAGCGCTGTCAGCAGCACGACCTGGAGTGCAAACGCCATCTGGCCCGAGCGGTTCGCAATCTGCGCGTAGATCAGCGGCAGCTTCCGATACACGGAATAGCTCTCCCCGTAGGTTCGCGCGGACAAGTCGAAGAAGAGCCCGGGAATCATCAGCGCCGCCGAAACCGCGACGCAACACAGCGCGGCAGCGACGAGAGTGGCGTGGGAGGACGCCTCCGGCTGCGGCCGGGTCAACCGAAGCCGGCCCCGAAAGAAGAGGTACGCCAGAACGAAGCTGAGCAGGTGGACGACGTAGTGCCATCCGATACGGCCCACGGCGGCCGGATCAGGCTGCCCGGTCAGTAGCCGGAGGTCGTTGAGCGGCCCGTAGCGTAACCCACTGGCGACGTACCCCACCAGGGGGTAGACGGCGTACAAGCCGACCACACCGGCGTAGACGACGCCTATCTCGAAGACCGGGACCCTGCCGCGCCGCCAGCCCAGGACGGCGAGCAGGACGGCAATGGCCGCCAAGACCGCGGCGAGCGGGACGAGGACGGGCTCAGCTCTCCCCACTTCCGCGAAGAGGTCCGCCAGTTCTGCCACGACTCTCATTGGCCAGATTTCCAGCGAGCCAATCACGCACCGATGTCGCGAGCGCCGGCTGAGTTCGAATGCGACCGGCGTCCCCGCGCCCACTGTTCCCTGAGGAGTGCCGCAATGACGGCCCCGATCGAACCGACGGCGACAGCCAGCACAGCCGCCCGAGCAGGCCCGACGGTCCGTGCTGGCTGGGTGCCAGAGTCCCTCTCGATCGCGAAGGTCGTAGAACTCAACCGCCGGACGTCCCGCTGAGTCTCCCGGATCCAAGCCTGATCGAATTCGACGCCGGCTGAGGCGGCAGCAGCACGAGCCCACTGCGTTTCCAATGCCTCCCGACGCCCTCTATCGGCCGGTGCCGCCTGCCTGATGTCTCGCTCAAGGCTCTTTCGGACTTCCGCCCATTTCCGAAGCTGTAGTGCGTTAGACCTCGCCTCCGTTTCGAGCGCACGTCCTATCGCACTGTCGAGGGCTGGCCTGAAGAACTGCGGCGGCTCGAATCCGCCCAAGACAGCCGCAGTGCGGGCGCGCAGGGCTATCCTGATCTCTCGGGCCGTACGATCGTACCGCACCTGCGCCTGATTGCCGCCAGGTCGGAGCGTCTCGAGGCTCTTCACGGCAGCTTCGCCGACGTCCTCATGAGGTGTTCTCGGATCCGTGCGGAGCGGCAGTGGGTGGAGAGAGATGGTCAGCTCTCGCTGATACTGCTTGGGCTGCAACGCAATCGCGAGCATGACGGCAGCCGCTACACCGGCGACGCAAAGGGACATGAACCGCCAGTTGCGCGCGACGAACTCGGTCAAGTCGGTGAGGGACAGCTCACGCTCGAGTGGGGCGGCGGGTTGCGGAAGTCTCTCCGGCATGCGCAGTCTCCAGTGCTCTTTGAGCCTCTCACGAGGAATTCTGTCCGTCCGGCGTGCTACGTCGTGGCGTTCGGGTTGTTCGGGCCATCGTTGCGCATGCCACGGATGATCAGCTCGTACGCCTGTCGCAGTCTATTACCGATTCCGTGATCGCGCTTCACACGCCGGAAGCCGTTCAGGGCGATGCGCCGACGCTCATCCTCATGCTCGAGGTAGTAGCGGATTTGCGCAACGAGCTCGTCGGCGCTCTCGTAGCCGACGACCTCGTCTCCGACTCGGAAGAACTCCTCCAGGTATTCGCCTCCGTCGGAAATCTGCAGGACGCCGTTGCCCGGCAACTCGAACAGCCGATAGCCACCGACGGTGTACTTGCCCCGGTTGTGCACGTTGAAGCCGATCTTGGCCCGCTGGTACAAGGGCACATAGGCAGGCGTGGGCAACGGAGAAACCCAGCCCGGGAATCCGTACCTCACGTTGAAGTACGCATTCCTCCGCCAGCCACCCAGCCCATAGATGCGGCAGCGCCTGCCGAGGGCCTTCTTCACCTTCGCGATCAGAGGCATCTTCCCAGGGAACAGCGCTCCCACGAAGACGACGTCGACGTCGCGGCGTCCGGCGAGAATGGTCTCCTCCGTCTTGGCCGTGTCATGCATGGCGTCGAACAGCGCCAGGGGCCAGTAGTCGCTCCTGGGGGCCCGGCAGTACCGCAGCTTCTCCGCCATCGTCAGGTCGCGGCTGTATGCCGGGCTGTGATACAGCACCTGATCGTACGCGTGGAGATAGGCGAAGTCGCGGTCATATGCGGCGAGCGGGCCATCAGCGATGCGCAGGACCTTGTAGACGGGCAGCTGACGCAGGTACTCGGGATGGTACGGGGGACAGGTGTCGACCAACAAGACCTGCGCCCCTGTCGAGCGCAGGGCTGCCTGCAGCTCCCGGTAGAGACGCAGCAGCGCGGGATCGTTCGCGAAGTAGAGGGCGTCCAGGAGCTGGGCGCGCGCGCAGCTCCGTGGATCGACGTGGCGACCGTGGTTGAATGGCACGAAGCGCCAGCCGGGCCCAGCCGCCGCCGCGATCTCTCGCTCCCAGAACTCGGCCTCGTAGCCGGTCTTGTTGAACGAATAGAGGATCGTGAGCACCGCGCCCTCTCGCGTCAGCGTCGCAACTCCAGGACGAGCATCGGACAAAGTGAGGGAATCCGCACGGGCTGGAGCAGGCCAGCGAGGTTCGCCAACAGGCTGGCGCCCCTGGCCAGCGACGCGGGCCACCGCTTTTCCAGGGACAGAATCCACGGGGAAAGCCGACCCCATGGATAGGCGCGGACCTCGCGGACGAGACCGGCCGGCGCGAGCTGCCTCAAGGCTTCGGTCTGCATGATGCCGAGGTTGTGAACTGCGAGGTTCTGAGGATCGAGCTGCCGCTGGTAGCGGCCGTAGAATCCCCCGTAGTGAGGGACGGTGACTAGCGCCAGACCGCCGGGCCTGGCGAGCCTGACGTGCTGCCGTACGACTTCGGACGGGTCGTCGAAGTGCTCGATGAGCCCTGCGCTGTAGACGACGTCGAAGCTGTCGGGCGTGAAGCTCGTGGCCGCGAGGTCCTCGCAGCGGAGATCGGCCTGGATATCGAGCTTCTGCAACAGGCCTCGCGTGAGAGCCATGCCGCGGGGCGAGTAGTCCAGGCCAGCCACCTCGGCGCCGAGCTTCTGCCCCACCCACGCCAGCATCTTGCCAGGGGCACAGCCGATCTCCAGGAAGCGGTGACCCGGGCGCACGTGTCGTCTCAGGAGGACCTGTGTGTTGCGCACGTCCACGTTCCAGGAGGACGGTAGCCGCATACGAGGTGCCTGGGCATAGCCGTCGTCCCAATGCTGGACGGTCGTCTTCCGGTTCGAGGAGTCATTCATCGGCGGCGCCACGAGGAGTCTCCCCGTGCGGCTGGGGAAGCTGCGATCGCGACCGCAGGACGAAATTGTAGCTCGGTGTCCAGTCGCGGTTCCGGTACGCGGAGAGTATCTCGAAGTGGGCGGAGAGGCGGCGTCTGATGTCCCGCGGCCGATAGCCCCGGAGGCCGACCTCCCAGAAGTGCTGCCGTCCAGCGTAGCGGGGAGTCGTTCCGTCCGGCTTCTCGAGGGGATCGAACACGTCGAGGATGAGCGAAAGGTCGAAAGCTTTCACGGCCGGCAGGAACCTGAGCTGCACGTGCCGCCCAGCGACAGGCAGGTACACGAGGCTGTAGCGGGCGACGCGGGCCAGCTCCGCGAGTGAGCCATCGAGGTATTCCGTCGGCAGGTGCTCCAGCACGTGTGAGGCGATCGCGACGTCGAACTGCCCCGCCGAGAACATGCTCATGTCGTGAACGCTGCCTACATGGTCGGGTCGAAAGGTCTCGTCGACGTCGAGCGTAGTCACCCGGTAGCCGCGCCAAGCGAGGACCCGGTTGGCGAGGCCTTGCCCGGGGCCGATGACGAGGACGGCCTGCGCGCTCAGGCCGCTGATGTCGCGATGCTGGTAGTAGGCATCCAGGAAGGCCGAGAGGGGGAGTTCCTGCGCCCAATGGGCTCGGTCCCCCGGCATGAGGCCGGGCAGCGCCCCGTCGACCGCGGGTGACAGCTCGTGTTCCAGGGTTCGCTCCTCAGGCGCTTGGACGTGAAGGGATCTCGGCGATCATCTCCGCATCGGCGAGGACTTGATGAGAACGGCCGCGATCGTCGCGGTGGCGATCAGGGACACACCCCCGCTCGTCGCCTCAGCCACGCAAGGCCAAGCGCCCCGTGGCCGGGAGCCAGCAGCCAGGCGAGCGCGACCAATAGAGCATCCCTGGGCAACGCTACCGCGAACATCGAAAGCCACATTCTGCCTTCGCTCTGCAGGGGCTGGTATGCGGCGAGTACCCCGGCTTCGAACAAGGACGCGAGCAGCAGGACCAGGAGGACGGAGTATCCCGAGCGGAAATCGCGGCCGAACATCGAGAGGAGCTGAGGGCCGAGAAGAGCGACGACCGCGGCCCCCGCGAGTGCGGTTGCACAGACCACTGCCATGTTAGCCCAGAACGCCCGCAGGTACTGACGGTGGGAGGCCTCGGCCCTGGCGTTGTTGACGAGCGCTATGCCGACACTGTTGCCGAGCTGTGGCACGAACATCACGAGCGTCCGCAGACTCGCCGCCGCGGCGTAGAGGGCCATCTCTCGATAGCCGCCGGGCTGTCGCACGAGGACGGCGGTGGCCAGCCATAGCGCCGGCATGGTGGATAGTCCGGTCAACGCCGACGGCAGCGCGAAGTGGAGGTCGGCGCCACGCTCTCTGCTCATCTCGCGGCGCGCAACCGTAATGCCCCAACGCCGGAGCTCCGAGCGCATCAGGACTGCGAGTGTCATGGACTGCAGGCACAGACTCAGAACGATGCCGCCGAGCGCCCCGTTTCTGCCTCCGAGGTAGGCTCCCCCCGTCCCGAGCAAGAGGTAGGAGGAGCCGCCGACCATTCCAGCGATGGCGATCGCACGGAAGCTCTGGAGTCCGGCGGGCGCGCCGGTGTGAAACGAGTTGCTCGCATTGAGGAGCACGGCCGCCGAACCCAGAGCAGACCGGAGGACAGGTCTGGGTTCTTGAGAGCCGTGGCGACCGAGAACGAGGCGAAAAGGAGGATCGCCGAGGCACGGCTCCGGCGGAAGACCGCCGAACACAGGGCCAGGACGCGTCCCGCTTTCGCCTTGTCAGACGCCCGAAATTCGGCGACGTACTTGGTTGCCGTGAAGGCCGTGCCCAGGGAGGCCATGGTCGAAAGCGTCAAGAGCGTACTCATGACGATCGCGAACTCCCCCAACACCCTCGCGGCCCAGGAGCTTCGCCACAGCGATGTTCACGAGGAGAGTGCTTCCGCTGTTGAAGACCGCGGCGACCAGGCTGAACGTCAATCCGGCCCGAAACGCGCGCGCAAGCTGGCGGGTAGGCTGACAGCTTCGATGGGGAGTTCTCCAAGGGTCCTCAGGTCGCCCTTGCGATTCATGCTATCGCACTTCGCCGCAGGCGTCCGACAACCGGCGCTGGATCCCGGCGGATCCGTCACGATCACGAGGTCGATCATCATCGGAAGGCGGTTCCGGCCGTCGCGAGGCTGGCGTCGGCAGGGGTCAACACGTCCGGTACTCGATATTGGACCGCTTCGCCACTCGGCTGCCGCGACAGCCGTTCTTCATGTTCGTTCACCACTTCGACCCGTATCGGCCGCACATGCTTCACCGCGGCGGGCGCGCGATAAGAGGATCCGGCTCGGTGAACCAGCTGATGGAGGGCTACGATTCGGAGATCCGGTTCGTAGACGAGCAGATCGGAAACCTCCTCTGGCATCTACGCCTGCTTGGCCTTGACCGGAACCTGCTCGTCTGCATCACCGCAGATCACGGCGAACAGTTCGGCGAGCACGGTATACAGGCGGGATGCGGACATGTACCGCGAGACCACCAGAGTCCCGCTGGTACTGGCGGGACTGGGAGTGCCGCGCGGCAGACTGGAGAAGCGGATCTCCTTGATGAACGTCCCGGTGACCTTGGCGGCGGCGGTCGGCGCCTCCTTCTCGCACAGCGTCGATGGCATCGACCTTCTGAGCGGCGGGCACGCAGCAGCCTCCGCGCAAGAGCGGACGTTCGTCGTCCTCGGGTACCCGAGTTACACACGATCAATCCAGGTTCTCAAAGGCCGCTGGGCGTGCAGGCCCCGATTCTTCGTGAACTCAGCTCGAGCCCGAACCTGGCGCGAGTGCGGTACCGGGGCCCGGCCCCGAGCGCGCAGGGAGCTGGCTCGCCGATCCATCGCCAGCGTGAGCCAACATCGAGCCGCGCAGGTTATGATATCGTCTTCGTGGCGGCGACTTCGGGATCTGGGTGGCTGCACGAGGTTCGGTGCCCACGGTCGGACGAGATGGTGCAAACGGCAAACCGATCTGCTATCCCAAACAGAACGCACACGGCATCCGTAGGAGCCGGACATCGAGACGACCATGGGCCCTGGGCTAGCGGCGAGGCGGGCGGTCATTCAGGCAGCGCGTGTCATCTATGAGGCGACACCATCCGCGGTGGCCCGTAGGCTGTACTTCGACGCATTCTGCCGAGTGGTTCGAAATCGTTCGGTGCGCTCCACACTTGATGGACTCAATTTCGAACTGGACCTAGGAGAGATCATCGACGTTGGCCTCTTCCTGGGCCGCTGGGAGCCCGATGTCACCGCGTGCCTCGAGCGTTTCTGTCGGCCAGGAGCCACTGTGCTCGACATCGGTGCCAATGTCGGCGCCCATACGCTCAGATTGGCACGGCGTGTCGGCAAGGCGGGCAGGGTGTTCGCGTTCGAACCCACGGAGTTCGCGTTCCGCAAGCTCCTGCGCAATCTCGCCCTGAACGATCTTCCTCAGGTCACCCCTGTGCAGGTGGCCTTGGCCGCCCGGAACCGACCCGGCCAGCACGTGGATTTTCGCGCGAGTTGGCGAACTGACGGAGGGCGGCACGACGGCCCGACAGTGGTGGACCTCGTGCGCCTTGACGACTGGTGGGCCGTCTCCGGAAGTGGCAAGCCCGAGTTGGTGAAGATCGACGTCGATGGAAACGAATTCGGCGTCCTCACCGGCGGCCGGGATCTTCTCGCGGGCTCGCTGCCCATCCTCGTGATGGAGGCGGTCGGCCCCCATTTCTACGGTTCTACCGAGAATCCCTTCGCGTTCCTGCGGGACTTGGGGTATCAGTTCGCGAACGCCCGCACAGGCCAGCCCTATGCCCACCTCGACGAGATGAAGCGCTTGTTCCCCCCGGAGGATCGGGCAATGGCGGTATCGATCAACGTGGTCGCAGCACCCAGGTCGGATGTCTAGCCGGCCATACTGGGTGTATTGCGATGCCGCCGCCGGAAGTCGCCGGACGGGGCGTCTGGAGTTGAGGCTACAGCCGCGCCGCAAGTTATCGCACGGCCGCGCCGTCGCAAGCTACCCTGGCCGAACGCCCTCTCGAGTTCCCTGCGTGTCAGTTCCGCCGTCCGGCTCCAGGTGAAGAACGACGCACGTCGGCGTGCGCGCTGGGACAGGGCCGAACGCCCCGAGGCTCGGAGCGAGAGGGCCGCTTCCAGCCGTCGCGCCAGGTCGGCCGCATCCGGCCCGGTAGTACAGGGCGGCGTCGGTGAAGAGTTCGGTCATCGGCGGATGGTCGATGGAGATGGAAACGCGCCGTGGCTCATGGCTTCCAGGACGGTGTTGGGGCAGGCCTCGGCCGGCTGGTCATGACGAAAGCGGCGCAGTGGGCAAGGCCCAGCCATCTCGCGCGATGCAAGAGCCAGCCCGCCCAGATGATCCGTCGGCGACGCCAGCCGCGACGGCGAGGCCTCGATCCGCCGGGCGTGCCGTCGGTGTCGGGGTCGCGGCTCCGGCTATGACGAGCGGAGGGCGGGTCGAGGTCGCGCGAGGCCGAGGATCACGTCCTCGAGCCCTCGTGCCGGGCGGAACGAGCCTGCCGTGAAGAGGAATCGGCCCGGCACGGCCGCGCCCAGAGCCGGGGCGGGTTGGCTGAACGCCGGAGGCACGCGGGCTCGACGCCGTGGTAGACGACGCCGACCTTCGGGCCGCGGCCAGATCGCCAGCGAATGGTGAAGAAGTCGGCCACGTGTCTGGAGACCGCGATGATCGCGGTCGGCGCGCGCGCAGGCGCGCCGGGCGACCATGCGCGTCGGCGAAGTTGCGGAGCGACCGCGCGCAGCGTGTGACCGGCGAGAGGACGTTCGAGAGGCTCCATGTTCCTCACCATCACCACGGTGGGCCTTCCGGTATCGATGAGCCGGGCGGAGGGGACGAAGACCACGTGGGCGCCAAGTCCCGGAAGTGGCGCGAAGCCATCGGAATCCGCGGAGATGGTCGCCTTCGGGCCAGGCGAGCGTCTGTGAGGCCCGCGGCGAGCAGCCCTGGCAGTGCAGGCGGCGGCACGAACACGTCAAGGCCGAACGCGAGGATCCTTGCGGAGCAGCGGGACGAGCGCCAGCAGGTACGCCCGGTAGCCCCCGCTCAGGCCGCCGCCGGTGAGGTTCAGGAGTGCGATGCGCACCGAGACCTACTGTCCGAGATCGGCTTGAACCGCGCCCGACGAGAAACCCGAGGCGCGAGACTCCGACGTCCGTCGAGGCCGGCCTCCTCGAACCAGGCGCGCAGAACCTCGAGCGTCTGAGGCTGGTCGTACCGGGGCCCGAGCATGTCGAAGGTGTCGAGGAATCCCCACTCGCGCAGTTGCCGGGCGCTCAGAGGAAGAACGCCTTCGTAGTTGACCACGGGGATCAGGTAGCGCAGCTTCTTCCCGAGCCGCGGTATGCGTCCGAGGGCGAGGCTCACGGGATACAGCAAGGGAAAGACCCACGAGACGGCGGCATAGAGGAGCCGCGCGGGGAGCCATCGCGTGATGACGCGCAGCCAGTACTTGGGCCACAACCAGTTCAGCCACAGCTTCGGATACACATCCACGGCCAGTCGGCCTCCGAGCTTGAGCTGTCGCGGCAGCGCCATGAAGGCCTTCTTCACGTCCGGCGTATGTTGGAGCACGCCCAAGCAGTAGACGAAGTCGAAACTTTCCGGGGCGAACGGCAAGCGGTAGACGTCCGCCTGCACGACGTCGAGTCGGGGATGATCGCCGAGGTTTGCCTGGCAGGCCTCGACGGCCAGCGAGTAGTCCACCGCGACCACGTGTGCGCCGAGGGAGAGCGCCACCTCCGCGAAACGGCCGGACCCGCAGCCGACGTCGAGAACAGCGTGGCCGCGCACGTCCTCCGGGTCCCAGCCGGTGAAGCGCAGCCAGCGGTCGCGTGAGATGGGCTGGCCGGAGACGGAGTCGAGCTGCGTTTTCGCGAAAAGCTTCCACTGCACGCCGAAGTGGGTGGTGTGGCCTTCGGACGGCACGAAGCGCGGGACTCCGCCTTGCACGGGATGGCGGCCCGAGCATCCGCTGCACGCGAGCGACCCGTCGTGAATCGTCCCCTGCTCGGGTGTGACGCCGTCGAGCCGGAGCGTGCCTCCGCAGTCGGGACAGCGCAGCAGCGACAAGAGATCTTGGTGCATACGTGGGGCCGCGGGCGCGACCCTACGGCTCCTTTCGCCAGACGACCCGGTTCACGTAGTCGACGTAGCTCAGGACGATCCGGAGGACCTTCCTGGACACGTTGTCCACGTCGTAGTCGGGAGGGAGCCGGAACGCTCGTGGGCCGGCCTGCGCGTGGGCCTGCGCGACCGCCACGGCTGGCAGCACGCGCTCCTTGCGGAGTCCCGCCATGATCACCGTGGCTTCGTCCATGCCTTCCGGCCGCTCGTGCGCGTCGCGGATCATCACGGCCGGGAAGCCGAGGATGGCCGACTCTTCGGTCAGCGTGCCGCTGTCCGAGAGAACGCAGGCGGCCTGCGTCTCGAGACGAACATAGTCGAGGAAGCCGAAGGGCTTCAGGAACGCGATGCGGCGATCGAGCGCCCGTCCGCGCTGGTCCCCGTCCTCGAGTCGGCGTCGTGTCCGCGGGTGGGTGGACACGATCACGCGCTTGTCGTGGGCGGCAGCGAGGGCCTCCAGCGTGTCGAGGAACTCCCGCAGCCGCTCCGGGGGGTCCACGTTCTCCTCGCGATGGGCGCTGACCAGGAAGTATCCCCCTGCGGTCAGGCCCGTCTCGGACAGGGCGGGCGAGGCCTCGATGGCCGCCCGGTAGTGGCCGAGGATCTCCTTCATGGGAGAGCCGATCTTGATGACCAGCTCCGGGCGCAGGCCTTCCGCGAGGAGGTAGCGCCGCGCATGCTCGGTGAGGGGCAGGTTGATGTCGGCTGAGGTGGTCGACCAGCCGGCGGTTGATCTCCTCAGGCACCCGATCGTCGAACGAGCGATTGCCCGCCTCCAGATGGAAGACCGGGATCTTGCGCCGCTTGGCCGGCGATGACGGCGAGGCACGTGTTCGTGTCGCCGTAGAGCACGACGGCGTCGGGCCGCTCGCGGGCGAGCACCGCGTCGGCGCGGGAGATGATGAGGCCGATCGTGTCCGCCGTCGTCTCTCCCACCGCGTCCAGCAGATGGTCCGGCCGGCGCAGGCCCAGCTCGTCGAAGAAGACCTGGTTCAGCTCGTAGTCGGAGTTCTGGCCCGAGTGGACGAGCACGTGCTCGGTGTGCGCGTCGAGCGCTGCCAGCACGCGGCTCATCTTGATCAGCTCGGGGCGCGTGCCCAGGATCGTCATCACCTTGAGACGCGCCGCGATCGCCCGTCTGCTCCGTGCTCACCGCAGCATCTCCCCGTTCCCGGAGGGGACCTGCTCGACGAGCAGCGCGTGGCGGCGCAGGAGCGCCACCGCCTCTTCCGGCGCGAGGACGGCGTCGGCCGAGCTGAGCTCTCGTCCGATCGGGGGCGGGGCGTCGTCCCGCTGGCGCTCCGCGAGCTCCGGCAGCATCGGCGCAACCACGTAGTAGCCGTCGCGCGCATGGGTGTGGTGGCACTCCTCGCCCGACACCAGCAGCTCGTGCATCTTCTCGCCCGGGCCTTATGCCCTGCTCGCGGATCTCGATCGCCCGCTCGCCGACGAGCGCGCGGGCGAGGTCGATGATCCGCGCCGAGGGGCTCGCGGGCACCCAGGTCTCGCCCGGGCAGCCCGCGGCAATCGCCGCAAACACCGTGTCGACGGCCTGGTCCAGGCTCAGCAGGAAGCGGGTCATCTCGGGCACCGTCACGGTGACGGGCCCCCCGCGCCGGATCTGCTCGTGGAAGAGGGGGATCACGGAGCCGCGGGAGGCGAGGACGTTTCCGTAGCGGACGCAGAGAAAGCGCGTCTTCGGCAGCAGGATGTTGGCTGCGGCGAAGATGCGCTCCTGCAACGCCTTCGTCATCCCCATCACGTTGACGGGCTGACAGGCCTTGTCCGTCGAGATGCCGACCACCGTCTCGACAGGGAGACCCTGCTCGCGGATCGCGCGGACGACGTTGATGGGCCCGGCGCAGTTCGTGAGCAGGGCTTGGTCCGGGAAGTACTCGCAGGTCGGCACCTGCTTGAGGGCAGCCGCGTTCACGACGACGTCCGCGTCGCGCACGGCGCCGCCGACGTCCGCGAAGGAACGGACGTCGCCGATCCGGAATTCGAGCGCTCGGCGGAAGTTCTCGTAGATCACCTCGTCGGTGGTCGCCGCCCCGTGGAGGTAGGACAGTCGCATCTCGTGCTGCTTCGCCTCATCGCGCGAGAGCACGATCACCTTCTGCGGCCTTCCGTGATCTCCCGACAGGATCCGGCGGGTCAGCACCTGCCCCAGCGATCCGGTCCCCCCGGTGACGAGGATGCGTTTGCCGTCCAGGATCATTCACTCCTCCGTCGGCGGATCTCCTCCGCCAGCTCGCGCAGCATCGCATCCCAGGATGGGGCCTCGTAACCGGTCGCGGCTGCGAACGCCCTCCCGTCCAGGCTTCGGTCGCAGTGGGGCTCGTCCACCGGGTCGATCTGGACGTCGTCTCGACCCAGCTCTCGCGCCAGGTGCGTCAGCAGCGAGTACTTGTCGATCGGCTGTGAAGCCACGTGGAAGAGCCCCGCGAGATCGCGGTGCCCGACGAGCAGCCGATCGACGAGGCGGGCCATCTCGGCTGTCGTCAGGCCCGAGTAGATCGCCCGCCGGTAGCCCGGCACTTCTCCCCGGCTCGCCAGGAACCACTCGACGAGACCCTGCCGCCGGCCCTCCTCCAGGCCGATGATCGAGCTGCGCAAGGTGAGGTGCGGCGCGCCCACCTCGCCGAGCAGCTTGCTGCGGCCGTAGAGGTCCGGCGGGTCGGCAAGATCGCCCTCGCGATAGCCGCCCGTGCGTCCGGAGAAGACGCAGTCGGTGCTGAAGTGGACGAGCCGTGCCCCCACGCTCGAGCACAGTCGCGCCAGCCGATGCGGGAAGAGCGCGTTGACCTCGATCGAGATCTCGGCGTCCGTCGCCTCTCTCCGCTGCTTCACGATGCCGACGGCGTTCACGACGGCCTCGGGCCGCAGCTCTGCGACGAGATCGCTCATGCGCGCGAAATCGCGCGCGTCGAGACCGGGAACGAGCCCGGGTTCGCCGCCCCGCTCGCGACGGACCGTGGCCTGGACGTGATGACGCCCGGCCAGGACGCGCCGGAGCTGGTGGCCCAGCATGCCGTCGCCGCCCAGGATCAGGACGCGCATCGCCGCTCCTCGACGACCTCGCCCATGAGCTGCTCGACCCGGGTGACGAGCCGCTCACGTTCGAAGTTCGCTTCGAAGTACTCGCGCCCGCATCGGCCCAGCCGTTGCCGCTCCTCTTCTCCAACGGAATGGAGTCGCCTGATGCCCTCGGCCAGCGCGACGGCATCCTCGGCGGGGCAGGTGAGCCCCGCCCCGGCCTCCTCGACGACCCGCGCGCCCTCGCCGTCGAGTGCTGCCATCACCGGCCGACCGCAGGCGAGGTACGACTGCAGCTTGGTCGGGATCGTCTGCTCGAAGATCGGGTCGCGCCGGAGCGTCACGAGCAGCACGTCACCGAGCGCAAGGTAGCGCGGCATCGCGGCGACGGGTCTGGGGCCGAGCAGGTGCACCGTGCGCTCGAGCTCCAGTGCCCGAACCCGCTCTTCGAGCCAGGAGCGACGATGTCCGTCGCCCACCACGACCCATTGGATCTCGGGCGTCGTCCGGAGCCGCCGCGCGGCCTCGAGGATCGTCTCGAGCGACTGCGCGGCGCCCAGATTGCCGGCGAACATCACGCGGAAGCCGGTCGGCAGCTCCGCGCGCTCCGGCGCGTCCGCCGAGACCTCGACCGGTCTGTAGAGGCTCTCGGCCCAGTTCGGGAGATAGTGCACCCGCGAGCGGTCGGCACCGACTGCGACGACGGGTTCGACGAACCCCTTCGACTGCACGAGCACGCGATCGCAGCGGCGGTAGATGCAGCGCGCCACGCGGGCCACCGTGCCGAGGACGGCCGGAGACGTGATCCCCCCTGCCGCCCGCAGGCTCTCCGGCCAGAGGTCCTGGACCCAGAAGAGCACTGGCACCCGCTTGAGCCGGCGCAAGAGCGCGGCCGGGATGCCGACCAGGATGGGCGACGGCTCGTAGACGAAGAGGACGTCGAAGCGGCCGCGGCAGCGCAGTGGAGCGAGGACGCTGGCGCTGAGCATGAACGACAGATAGTTGACGACGAGCTGCCAGCCGCGCTTGATCCCCCGCGGCACCAGGGGGACCCGCAACACGCGCACGCGCCCGTAGGCCTCCGCGGCGGGCCGCAACAGGCCGTAGCCCGGGAAGAGCCGCCCGGTCGGGTAGTTTGGCATCCCAGTGAGGACCGTCACCTCGTGGCCTCGCTCCGAGAGGGCGAGGGCGAGATCGTTGATCCGGAACGACTCGGGCCAGAAGTATTGCGTGAGGATTAGGACGTTCAAGCGGACCTGCCGGGCGAGAGGCGTGCCTACTCTAGTCGAGGCGTCCCAGTCGGGCAACCAGTCTCTGTGGCGCCCGCGCCCGCGCCGGGCTCGCGCCTCGACGCTACGGCATCACCTTGCAGTGACGGGAGACCTCTTCCTCGTAGCACTTGAGGGATAGGGATAGGAGATTCCTTTTCGAGGTTCGCGGCGGGCGCGCTCGCGACGACTGGACGAGATGCTGATCTGGGCCCCGGGCAGGGTGCTGACGATCGGACGAGCAACTGGCGCACGGCCCGGGGGAAGGGGTGAGAGCCCAGCGCTTCCTGAACGCCTGGGCACGCGTCCCGAGCCGACACGTCCACGCTTTCTCGCTGCCTCCGTACTGCGGAGAGGGATGATCTCTGCCGTTCCGCACCACCAGCGCGTGCCCCTGATCGTCTCGCTCGCCGGCATGCCGCTCGAGGTGCTGCGCCACCTCGGCTTCGAGCGCCGTCACCAGCATCCGGCGGCACCCTCCCGGGCCAGCTCGTCCAGGCTGCAGCTTCCCCCAGCCTCTTCCTTCCCGCCGGCGTTCTCGACTAACCTCAGCATGGGTGGTGTCTCCTTCCTCCCGGCTGGAACCGGGAGAGCGTGTGTTGCTTCACATGGAAGGGTACGCCGCCGTGGTAGTGACGTAGTCCTTGTACAGGCGGCCGATGCCGCTGGCGATGACCCAGTGCTTCCCCGTATTGTCCACCGCAGAGTCCAAGTACCACTCCGTCCACGGGCGTTCACGCCAGACCGCCGCCGTCGGCCCATCTGACGACTGGCGAAGCACGATGCCGTTGGAGCCCGCCGGACAGTCGGGATCCGATCCACTAGCCCCGTAGTAGTAGTAGTAGACGAGCAGCGAGTCGTCTGCCAGCGCGTGAAAGGCACCGCCGGTATGCGCGTCTCCGCACGCCTTGACGCTGGAGGCCAGCTTGAAAAGCACGCCCGAGGGGCTTCGCTTCCCGTTCACCTCGAGGTAGACGAGCCCCGTGGCAACGTCGGCCGGCGCAGTCACCTCGGCCGTGGATGTCGCCGGATCGATCGACTCGAGGTCGACGGAACTCGCGCCGCCACCCGCCGCGGCCAACCGCCGAGCCCTCGCGTTGACGTAGGTCCCTGCGGGGCGTGAAGCGCTGGGCGCCAGCGCCCCAGGTCAACTGGCTTTCGCGAGCGGCTGTCCCGAGATCGCTCGGGCGAGGTCGCGCGCTGAGGCGCCCAGAGCCAGCGGCGACCGGATCAGCAGCTCGAGGGAGACGGACGGATCGCCACCCTCCGTCTTGGCGACACGCGACTGGCTGGAGTGGACCATCCTCGCAAGCTCGGTCTCGCTCGGTTCCGCTTCTGCCACCGCGAGCGCCGGAAGCAGGAAGACGACAGCGAAGAGCTCGGCAGCAATCCCTGCCGAGTGGTACGATTAGTGGCACCGGATTTGGGGCCTGGAGACCGCGATGCGCATCGAGCATGACGTGAAGCCCGTCACCTACATGAAGACGAAGGCCGCCGAGCTGTTGCGCAAGGTGGAGGAAAGCCGCAGTCCGGTCGTCATCACCCAGAGCGGTGAGCCGAAGGCGGTGGTCATGGACTTCGAAAGCTACCAGGAGCTACGTCAGGCGACACTCCTCCTGCGGCTGCTGGCTCAGGGCGAGGCGGACGTGCGCGCGGGACGCACCGTCTCCCAGGAGCAGGTCTTCAAGAACCTGCGTCGACGTCTCGTCAAGAGATGACTCGAGTGACGGTCTACTGGACTGCCTCCGCTCGGCGCGACATCGAGAGCATCGTGCTCTATCTGGTTGAGCGCAGCCCTCAGGCGGCGCTCTCGACCCTCGATCGGCTCGAGACCCGAGCGAAGTCCCTGGTCCGCCTGGCGGGCCGGGGGCGGATCGTGCCAGAGCTCGAGCGGCTCCACATTCGGGAATATCGGGAACTGGTGGTCACGCCCTACCGGGTGATCTATCGGGTGCAGGAGCGCCGTCTCTTCGTGCTCGGTGTGTTCGACGGACGCCGCAGCTTGGAGGATATCCTCCTCGAGCGGCTCATCAGGGTCGAGTCAGAATCTGGCTAGGTAGCCGATCACGTCCTCGGGCGGTCGGGGCGCCGGCGACCCAACCGAGGCGCCATCGCCGATGGCGTCGGACTGTCATGTTCAGCAGTCCTCTGCTCCCCCGTCCCCTGCTCCTCGCGTTGCTCCCCCGCGGCAGTTCCATCTCCCGGCTCTTCGGCACTCACGATGTCATGGAGCAGCTTCGCCCACTTCGTGAGCGCCTCGCGTGCGTCGTCGAGTGGCAGCTCGGGCTGGTAGGTGCGAACCGCCGGCCACTCTGCTCGTTGCCGCTATACTGCGCGGCGTCACGGTCCTACGTGAGGCAGTCCGCGCCTGGGAGGCAAGAGATGGGTCCTCGAGCGATCGGCCGCCTGGCTCTTCGGGGTCTGTGCCTGCTTCTCCTCGGTCCGGCGCTATCGCTCGACGTCGCCTTCGCTGATGACACCACCGTGTCGTTCGAGCTGCGCGAGGCAAAGCCGCCGTCCACCTCACAACCCGCCGTCACCGACTCGCCCGTACGCGACCTGAGCTCTGACGAGACCGCCAGGCTCCTCTCGCGCCTTCCCCCCATCGAGCGCGAGAAGCCCCCGCAGCCCGTCGCCGAGCCCGAAGGTGGCGGGCCACCCGCCGCGCGCAGCGAGGCCGGCGTACTCCAGAGCGCCACGGAGGTGGTGCCCCCGACGGCGGTGCACCCACTGCGGATCGTGCGACACGCGCCGGACGGATCCGTCGAGGTCGCCGCTGACCTGTCTGTCACCTTCTCCGAGCCGATGGTGCCGCTCGCGTCCAATGAGGACCTCGCCCAGGACGCGGTGCCGGTTCGACTGACGCCGGAGCCACCCGGGCGCTGGCGGTGGCTGGATACGAGCACGCTCTTGTTCAAGCCCGAGGGACGCTTCCCGATGGCGACGAGCTACAGCGTCGAAGTCCCACGGGGCACGCGGTCGCTCGCCGGCAATGAGCTGGCCAACGATCTGCGTTGGGCGTTCACGACGCCTCCGCCCACAGTGATTGCCTGGCACCCGAAGAATGGACCGACCTCGGACGTTCCACTCGTCTTCGTCCGCTTCGATCAGCGCGTGAATCCCGAACAGGTGCTCGCGAAGCTGCGCGCACAGCTCGGTGAGCGGGGCTGGCCGATGCGCCTCGCCACTCGCGACGAGGTCAACGCCGACGACTCCATCAAGGACCTGATCCGCGACTCGCTCCCCGATCGGTGGGTCGTTTTGCGTCCGGAGGCTCCATTCCCGCCTGGGGTGCACGTGCGGTTGCGTCTCGAGAGCGGGCTCGGCTCGGTCGAAGGCAGTCTCACCACAACAGAAGAGCAAACGCACAGTCTCGTCGTCCGTTCCGTCCTGAAGTTCGTCAACGCCGACGCTGCCCACACGCACGGGGGCTGGGCCAGCCTGCTGTTCTCCAATCCGATCGATCCCAGGGGATTCGACGCGAGCTGGGTCAGCGTCTCACCGTCTGTCGAGCGCTTCAGCGCGTCGGTGGCGGGCGACCGAATCGTCCTTGCTGGCACGCCGCGCCGGCCTCAGAAGTACCGCGTGCGTGTCGCCCGTGCGCTTCACGACGTCTTCGGGCAGGCGCTGGAGCACGACGTGTCGACCAAGGTCGCCACCGGGAAGCCCTGGGTTTTCGCCGGCGTGTGGCTCGCCCACTCCCCTCTGGCCGCCGCAGACCCCAAGCACCCCAGCGTCTCCGTCTTCACGCAGAACCTCTCGTCGTTTCGTGTGCGCGTCTACGCCGTCGAGCCGTCCAGCTGGAGCCGCTTCTGGAGTCTCGTCGGCGAGTACAACCCGAAGCGCACCGCTGAGGCCCAGCTTGACGATGTCGCGGCCTTGGGTCCGCTCGTCCTCGATCGAACCGTGTCCACGAGCCGCGCGGGCAACACGCCCGTCGAGGGCCGGATCGACCTGACGCCGTGTCTCGCGCGAGGGAATGGCCGCGGTCACCTGGTCGTGACCGTCTCTTCGGAGGTACCGAAAGCGCAGCGCGTTCCGCTCGAGCTGGCGCGCGCCGCGCGGCTGCCTGCTTGGTTCGATGTCGCCTGGGTGCAGGCAACGCAGATCGGGATCGAAGCCACAGCCGATGGCGACTCGCTGCTAGCCTGGGCCACATCGCTCGTAGATGGCCGGCCCCTTGCCGGCGTCGAGGTCGAGCTGGTCCCGACGGGAACCCGTGCGACGACGGATGCCTCGGGCCTCGCGAGGCTGCCTCTTGCCGAAGACCGCGTCAGCATGCTGCTCGCGCGGACGGCGGCCGAGGTCGTCGTTCTTCCCGGTCCTCGCTACGGTGGCTCCTGGGCCCGGCGGCCGTTCAGCCCGTTTCGCTGGTACGTGGTCGACGACCGGGGCCTCTACCGTCCAGGGGAAGAGGTGCGCCTGAAGGGATACCTCCGCCAACGGGACGGGCTAGGGACGCTGCTGCCTCTGGACGCCGCCATTTCGAAGGTCGAGTACGTCCTCGAGGACTCGCGCGAGAACAAGCTGCTCGAAGGCAACTGTCACGTCAACCGTTTTGGCGCTTTCGACCTGACGCTGAAGCTCCCGAACGTGATGGCGCTCGGAGACGCTCGGCTCCGTTTCTCCCCGACATCGCGAACTGGCGGCCTCGACAGCTACGTCCACACCCTGCGAGTCGAGGAGTTCCGGAGGCCCGAGTACGAGGTCGACTTGAATTCGGACGGACTCGTCGTCGCAGGCGACAGCATCGTGATGACGTCGCAAGCCAAGTACTACGCGGGGAGCGGTCTGGTCGGCGCCAAGGCGATCTGGACTGCCGAGCTCGACGAATGGTCGCGCCTGGAGTTCACACCCGAGGGCTGGGCCGCCTACAGCTTCGCGTCGGATCAGCGCCTGGAGACGGAGAAGCGGACGTTCGCAGGCCTGACGAATGCGGACGGCGATCACGCGTTGCTGATCGCCACGCGTAGCGTCGGCGCGCTGGTGGCGCGGCCGCTGAGCGTTAGCGTCTCGATCCAGGACGTCAACGGACAGTCGTGGGAGAAGCATAGCTGGGTCACGATCCTGCCGGCACGGGCGCTCGTGGGACTGAAGAGTGAGCGACGCCTGGTCGCGTCCGGGGCTGCCATTGATGTCGACGTGGCCGTCGTCGATCCAAAGGGGACTCCGGTCGCGGGAAGGCCGGTCTCCGTGAGCGTCGAACGCTCCG
Source organism: uncultured Acidobacteriota bacterium (assembly GCA_963732935.1). Taxonomy (GTDB): domain Bacteria; phylum Acidobacteriota; class Vicinamibacteria; order Fen-336; family Fen-336; genus DATBSL01. The sequence continues at coordinate 335,635 of CAVTBK010000003.1, forward strand.
AGTGGCGGCAGGTGGACGGCACCTGGCGCTGGCAGGCGCTCGGCATGCAGAAGCGGGAGCTGGTCTCGGCGCTGTCGCCCATCCGGACCTCTTTCAAGCCTGATGGCGTCGGCCGGCACGTCATCCGCGCTGTTGTTGCCGATGCCGAGGGGCGTGAGCACGCGAGCGAGACCACGGTTTGGGTGACGGGCGAGGGTTTCAGGGGCACCGACGAGAAGCCGGATCAGGCGACCGTCACTCCAGACAAGCAGGAGTACGAGGCTGGCGAGCGCGCTCAGATCGTCGTGACTTCCCCCTTCGCACCAGCGTCAGGCCTTCTCACGCTGCGGCGGGCCGGCATCGTCCACTCAGAGACGTTCGAGATGATCGGCCGGGCCCACACCGTCGTCCTGGAGCTCGACGAGGCCTGGATGCCGGGCGGGGAGCTACGGGTCGACCTGTTGTCGGCAGACGCGCGGGGCTCTGGACCGGCTCCGGATCATCCGCTCTCGCAGGACGCGCTCACCGCGTCGGCGTCTGCCAGCCTCGCGATCTCGCGCGCATCGCGACGGCTGGCCCTCACCATCGTGCCCCAGCCGGCCGAGCTGCCCCCGGCGGCGAGGCGTCTTTGAACCTGGAAGTGCGGGACAACGCGGGACGTCCTGTGGCGGATGCCGAGGTCGCCGTGTGGGCGGTGGACGAGGCGGTGCTGGCGCTGCTGCCGCGCGCCTTCGAGGACCCCTCCGAAGCACTCAACCCGGAGGATCATGCCCGATTGTCGGAGGCGAGTCTCTTCGATCACCTCGATCTCCCCTCCGATGAGCTGTCGACGCTCGCAGGCGCGCGGACTTTCAAGAACTTCCTGATGCTCTCGCGCGTTGCGCCTGGTGCGTCTCCCACTTGGTCAGGGATGCTGCTCCAGACGAGCTCGGGAGAACGAGCGATGGCGATTGGCGGAAGCCTGCCGCTTCGCCAGGACTTCTCGCCTCTCGCCTTCTTCATACCCTCAGTGGTCACCGACACGCAGGGTCGTGCGTCTGTGAGCGTCCGCGTGCCCGACAGCCTGACACGTTACCGCCTGATCGGCGTCGTCACTGACGGCAAGCTCCGCTGCGGCGCCGCCCACGAGGCGACGATCACGGCCCGACTTCCCCTCATGGCGCGGCCATCTCCGCCCCGGTTCCTGAACCGGGGCGACGAGTTCGACCTGCCGGTCGTCGTCCAGAACGACACGGATCACGCGCTTCAGACTGACGTCGCCGTGCGCGCCACGAACCTTCGCCTCGCGGATGAAGCCGGCCGCTCGGTCTCGGTCCCGGCGCGAGGGCGGGCCGAGGTTCGCTTCCCGTTGGCCGCGGACAGGGCCGGCGACGCGGCGCTCGCGGTCGTCGCCAGCGCCGGTGCGCTCGGTGACAGCGCCGAACTGAGGCTGCCCGTGAAGGTCCCGGTGCGCGTCGAGAACGCGGCCGTGTACGGGCACATCGACGACGACGGAGCTTTGCGACAGTCCGTGCAGGCGCCCGCCGACGCGCTCACGGACATTGGCGGTGTGGACGTGACCCTGTCGTCGACCGGCTTGCAGGCCTTGAGCAACGCCGTGCTGAGCCTGGCCACCTACGAGTACGAGTGCGCCGAGCAGATCTCGTCGCGCCTGCTCGCGATCGCAGTGCTCCGTGACGTGCTCGCCGCGTTCCAACTCCCCGGTTTGCCGCCAGGCGAAGCGCTGACGAGTCGTGCCCAGCGGGACATCCAGAGCCTCGGCATGCTGCAGAACACTGACGGCGGCTTCGGGTTCTGGCGCCGCGGGGACGTGTCATGGCCCTACGTCACGATCCACGTGACGCATGCGCTGGCGCGGGCACGCCAGAAAGGCTTCGTGATCTCACCGTCAGTGCTCTCCGGGGCAACGAGCTACCTCGAACAGGTCGAGACTCACATCCCGAGCGAATACCCGGTCGAGGCCCGGTACGCGCTTCGCGCCTACGCGATCTACGTCCTTCACCTCCTCGACAAGCCCACGGCGGGATCCGCGCGCGCGCTGATCGGCGCGGCCGGGCTAGAACACCTGTCGCTGGAGGCACTGGGTTGGCTCCTGCCCAGCCTGGCTGGCCAGGAGCGGACGGGCGATCTGGTGAGCGCTATCCGCACCCATCTCGACAATCGGGTCACGGAGACAGCCGGCTCGGCCCACTTCATCTCGGCCTATCGAGAGAGTGCGCACCTCCTCCTGTACTCGAATCGCAGGACCGACGCCGTCCTGCTCGACGCACTGATCCGGGTCGATCCCAAGGACACCTTGATCCCGAAGCTCGCCTCGGGGCTCCTGGACGCGGTCAAGCACGATCTCTGGCTGACCACGCAGGATGACAGCTTCATCCTCGTCGCCCTCGATCGGTACTTCCAGACGTACGAGAAGACCACCCCTGACTTCCTGGCTCGACTGTGGTGGGGCGAGAGTCCGGGTGGGTCACGGATTTTCCGAGGGCATTCCTTCGAGAGCGAGAACCTCCGATTGCCCATGGCGCAGGTCAAGCCGGGCGGGACGCTACCGGTGACAATCTCGAAGCAGGGGCCGGGACGCCTGTACTACCGGGTGGGGCTCCGGCATGCGACGAGCCGGATCGCCGTGCCGGCCGTCGACAATGGGATGCGTGTCGCGCGCCGTTACCTCGCCGTCGACGACCCGCGTGACGTGCAGCGTCAGCCGGATGGCCACTGGCGTTTCCGCGCCGGCGCTCGCGTCCGAGTCGAGGTCACCCTGGTGGCGCCGTCCGAGCGACATCATGTGGCCCTCGTCGACCCGCTCCCCGCCGGACTCGAACCCCTCAACCCGATCCTCGCGTTGAACGACGTCGAGACCCACCGACGCCAGCCAGGGACTGAGGAGGAGGACGCCGACGGCGGCCGGCACGACGGGTACGACCGCCGGAGGTCGTTCCAGTGGTTCGTTCACTACAACCTCCGAGACGATCGCGCCGAGGCGTTCGCGACCTCACTCCGGGCGGGCGTCTACCGCTTCGACTATCTCGCACGGGCGACCACGAAAGGGCGCTTCGTCGCGCCGGCGCCGAAAGCGGAGGAGATGTACGCGCCGGAGACCTACGGTCGCGGTGTCGTAGACGGAGTCGTCGTCGAGTAGCTCGCGCGCCGTCCCTGGTTCGGGCGCGGCCGGCCCGAGCGGCGACCGGCCGCGCGGCACAGATCAGCCGCTCGACGGCTGGAAGCCGTGTAGTCGTGTAGAATAGAATCTACATGTAGGGATCATGGCACTGAACATCCGAAACCCTGAGGCCGAACGTCTCGCCGAGGCGGTGGCTCGCCTCGCGCACGAGACGAAGACCGAGGCGGTCACGCGTGCGCTCCGCGACCGACTGGCTCGCTTGCGCCGAGAACGCGGCGGACGGCGCCTCGCCGACGAGCTCGACGAGATCGCCGTGCACTGCGCCCGGCTGCCGATCGAGGATTCCCGGACGGCCGACGAGATCCTCGGCTACGACGAGCGGGGGCTGCCGCGCTGATGGTGATCGACACCTCGGCGTTGCTGGCGATCCTGCAGGACGAGCCCGAGCGGCGTCTCTTCAACGAATGCATCGAGAACGCCAGCTCGCGATCGGTGTCGGTGGCCACCTTCCTCGAGGTGTCGATCGTGCTCGAGTCCCGCTTCGGGTCAGCAGGGATCCACGACCTCGATCTGTTCGTCGAGCGTGCCGGCATCGAGCTCCACCCGGTCGACGTCGATCAGGCGCGCGCCGCGCGCGCGGCCTACAGCCGCTTCGGCAAGGGCCGCCACCCGGCCGGCCTCGATTTCGGCGACTGCTTCTCCTATGCGCTCGCCCGCGTCCTCGGAGAGCCGCTCCTCTTCAAGGGCACCGACTTCGCGCGGACCGACGCCCGATCCGCCTTGGAGCCCGCAGCGCCCGAGGCCTGACCCGTACCACGCCCGCCCCCCTTCTCGCCCGCGTCCCCGGCGTTCCGATCCGTGGTGATTCGGAGCGACTGGATCGCCTCGCGGAGGCGGGCGTCCTTCTCTTCGTCCCTCAGGAGGCGGAAGAAGGAGCTGGATGCCTGCCCCGGAGTGCTCGCGCTACTACAACAAGTAGCCGCTCCGGGCACGCGCACGACTTCAACAACCTGCTCACCGCTCACTCGCGTCGCTCAAACCATCTGCGACGATGCTGGAGCAGGGGTGGGGGCGAGCAGGCCGACGACGCTCTGCGCCAGGCTGGCGGGCGCGTCGACGAGCGCGTCGGCACCCGCCCCTTCGAGAGCAGCGCGGTCGTTGAAGCCCCAGCCCACGGCGACCACGGCGATCCCCGCCTCGCGCGCCGCCACCACGTCGCGCACCTCGTCTCCCACGTACACGCAGCCTTCGTGAGACGCCGATCGGGATCGCAGCAGCTTTCGCAGGGCTCCGGCCTTTCCGAAGAGGCCGACGCCACCCACGATCTCCGTGAAGCGCGGGAAGCCGTGACGACCCAGGAAGCGCTCGGCGTTCTCGCGGGAGTTCGAGGTGAGGACGGCGAGAGCGCAGTCCCTCGCCGCCAGCTCGCCGACGGCGGCGACGACACCCGGCAGGGGCCGCGCCTCGTCCAGTCCCCTCCTCATCTCCGTGCGCACCGCCGCGACCACCCGCGGCACCTTCCACAGCGGCAGGCCGAGACGCCGAATCCCCGCCATCGCACCCAGCGCGCGCAGCTCCGACACCTCCGCCTCCCCGACCGGGCTCACCCCCATCCGGCCCGCCACGGCGTTGTAGGCCGCCCGCGCCGCCGCCAGCGAGTCCACCAGCGTCCCGTCGAAGTCGAAAATGGCGAGCCTGGCGGGTTCGTTCGTCACCGGCGGCAAGCCCCGTGAAGCTCCACGCTCTCCCTCCAACATGAGCCCGCCCACCGATCCGGCCACGAGGCGCCGTGCCCGGTCCCAAGCCGGCGGGCGTGATGCGCCTTCTGCTCCCCCTGTGCCGCCAGGACCTTCGGCGGCTTCATCGCCCTGTCCGACTCCCTCCCTCACTCCCTTCGAACCGTTCAAGCTCGATTAGCAGGATATCGGGAGGAGCATAGGTGCGAACCGGCACCTCGATGCCCCCAACGCCGCGGGATACGACCACTCGCTGGTTGTTGAACGCGCCGAGGCCCGCCGGGTACCGGCGGCACATCCGCCCATGGGACATGACGATCGGGCCCCACGGCGACGCCACTTGCCCCCCGTGCGTGTGGCCGGCAAGGAACAGGTCGAAGCCGCTTTCCCCCATCCGCAAGAGCCCGTCAGGGCTGTGACACACAACGATGCGGAACGCTTCCCCATCCGGCGTGGCGAGAGCTGCCTCGGCGTCGCAGTCGCCCGCCCACGGGTCGTCCAGGCCAACCACTGCGACATCGGCCCACGGACTCGGGAGCCGGACGCTCTGGTTGACGAGCACCTCGGCTCCTGCCCCTGACAGCGTTTCGACGATGGCGCGGTCATCGGTCCACAGATCGTGGTTGCCGAGGACCGCGATCTTCACCGGGCACTCGACCGACGCAACCAGCGCAGCCAGGGCCGACAACCGGGCCGGTGTGGCGTCCAGGAACACGTAGTCGCCACCAAGTACCAGAGCATCAGGCCGGCTCTTCCGCAGCTCGACGAACGCAGCTTCGAGCACGCGCGGGGACGTGGTCGGCCCGAGGTGGAGGTCGGACACAAACGCCAGCCGACAGCCACGCCCGACGCCAGGCGGCAAGGGAACCACATGCCTCTCGACCGCAATCGTGCACGCGCCCGGCACCCATCCCCACAGCCAAGCCGGCCAGTCACCGGCGTACAGGACTCCGAGTGCCGACTCCCCCAGACCCCGCCAGACAGAGTAGCCGCCGCCACGGCCGCTACTGCGCAGCTTCACGCCCCCTCCAAGGTCAGCCCGGCCAAGGATCCATCTCGCGGATTCCCGGCCCAGTCGTCTGGCACGCTGGCGCGTTCCAGCTCATGCCCCCCGGGCACGAAGAGCAACCCACGATCATTCGTTGCCCCGCTTCTCTCTGGTGGATGCCAGCGCTCGGTCGAGCGTTTCCTGAGTCAGCACCTTGTCGCTCGCGAGCCCGTCCAGCTTTCCGGCCAACGGTCGGCGCGACTGGAAGAAATCGACGACGCGGCGGGGCGGCTGGCCGTACTGGAACAGATGGTAGGGCGGCTTCGCTTCAACGAGCCGCGCACTGGACAGGAGTGGTCGCACCTCTTCGGCCTCGACAAGGCAGACGTCCTGCGACTTGCGGAAGAGCCGCCGCGGCGCCAGCTCGTCTCGGACCAGAACGTACAGGTCCACCTCCGGCAGGGCCTCGGGGATCCCGTCGCCCCAGACGACGAAGGTCTGGGGGCGGCCCTCGTGCCGGACCAGCCTGATGGTCGGGACGAAGACGTCCTCACCCAGATCCTTCTGAAGCTGCGCTCGTTGGTAGTTCCACGACCATACCGCCTCGAGCTTCGCGGCCGGGAGGGCGTCGAGGTCAGGGTTGCTGATCGACTTCTGACCTTCCTGCATGCCTTTCACACAGGCGTAGTGGCCGAAGAGATTCCCCGCGTTCCATCCTCGGAGAAACCCCTCGCGGGAGTACTCGCCGCGCCCCATCCCCTCATTCTGCGGGTCATCCACCAGGAGTGAGAAGCGGTCGGTCAGCGCCGATAGCTCGAGCTCTGCTTCCAGCCCGAAGTAGTGCGGGCGGAAGTAGTTGATGTTGAACGACAGGTCCACCGGTTCGAGCCCGTCGGCGACCTCCCCGGCGGCCTCGCCTTCCTCGCCCTCAGCGTCCGCCGACTCGGCGTCGCTCGGGTGGCGATCGAAGGAGAAGTAGACGCCGGTGTCCTCGTTCTGATACCAGCACTGTGTCCCCTGAACCGTGTAGTGCTGTCGACTCCGGAGGTGCTCGACGATGTCGCTTGCGGTGACCGGATCGGAGTCCTGTCTCCTCAGAAAGTACAGGTCATAGCTCATCTGCCTGTCCCCCTCGCGCCCACCTGCATGGTCCTTCCCCGGGCCCTGCCGCCAGCCCGGCGCAGACTACCCCACTTCAGCCCCGTGCTGAAGAGCTACCTCGGACTGAAGCGCGTGCCGCTCGACCTCCGACTCGTCGAGGACCAAACGGTCATCAACTTCGTGTTCCCACGCCTCTACGACGGCGCCTTCGACCTGCATGTCGGCGACGTCGTCACGGAGATCGACGGCGTCTCCCCCGAGACGAGGCGGGCAAGGCTGCGAGAAGTACTGCCAGGCTCGAACGCGCCCGCGCTGGAGCTCAACGTCCACGATCGCCTGCAGCGCTCGAGCGCAGACCGGGTTGCCCTGACCGTGAAGGGCAAGGGGGACCAGACATCCACCTGGAGCGTGAACACCGTGGCGCTGGACGCCCCGTGGAACGACTATCTGGCCCACCATGGCCCGGCAACGGAGATCCTGCCCGGCAACGTCGGCTACATCAACATGTTCTGGCCCTGGATGCAGCTGGGCGACGTGCAGCCCGCCATGGAACAGGTCAGGGGAACGAGCGGCCTCATCCTGGACATCCGCCACTACCCCGGCGGCACCCTCTACGCTTTCTCGAACTACCTCAATCCACAGCCTCGGCCCTTCGCCAAGTTCACGTCCCCGGACTTCGACCACCCCGGACGCTTCGTCTGGAGTCCGCTCTTCTACGCCGGCCCTGGTTCTCCGAACGCCTGGTCCGGCACGCCTCCCGCGACGTACACCTACACAGGCAAGGTCGCCGTTCTCGTGAACGAGGAGACCCTCAGTCAGGCCGAGTACACCGTGATGGCGCTGAAGACGGCGCCGGACGTCGTCGTCGTCGGTAGCCAGACGGCAGGAGCCGACGGCAACGTCACGAACGTCGGCCTACCCGGCGAGATCTCGACGCGCTTCACGGGGCTGGGTGTGTTCTATCCCGACGGCACGCCGACTCAGCGTGTCGGCATCGTCCCTGACGTCGTCGTGAGCCGAACCGTGCAGGGGCTGCGCGAGGGCCGTGACGAGGTGCTCGAGGCTGCCCTGAAGATCCTACGTTGAGGGGCCGTGGCTCCGCCTCGGGTGTGCTGAGCCCGAGATGCTTCGGGCTCCCCCCGATCGCCGCGTCCCGTCTCGGGGAGCAACTGGAGGCGATCCGGGAGGGCTTCGAACGGCTGATCGTGCCGGCCCTGGCCCACTGGAACCATCCCCGCTTCTTCGCCCAATTCAACTCCAGCAGCAGCGGTCCGGCGATCCTCGGCGCGGCTCATTGGGGCTTGGGCGGCGTCGGAGGACGGCCGCGCCGCGGATCATCGGGGGGCAACCGCCATGGCTCTAAGAATCGCCGTGTACTTCTCGATGGCAGAACGAAGCGCCGTCACGTTGCGTGCGCCCTTGCGGAGCAGCTCCACTGTTCTAGTAGGAGGGTCATCCATTGCGATGAGCTGGCCGGCCTCCAGGAGGTTGGCCGAGATCTCTGCCAGATCCAGCCCCTCGCTCCAGGCAGCGTCAGCGTTGCCCAGCCACTCCTTGTTGTTGGCCACAGCGCGCGTGACGAAGTCCTCACGATCCGGGACGGCCGGGGTCGCGTCTGCAGTGCGGTTTCGGAACAGGCCGAGCAGCGCCGCGACGATCGTCGGATCTCGTATGGTCCCATCGGGGTAGAACACGCCGTGCACCGTGCCCCAGTGGCGCGTGATCATCAGCTCCCAGATGTACCAGCCCACGTGCGCCTTCATGTGCTCTTCGAGAGCCACATCGTAGGGATTGGCTCGCGCGATGCAGCCGATCTCCGTGTTGATCAGCGGCTTGCCCGTCTGGACGGCGTACGTCTTGGCCTTCGCGATGTCGGAGCGAATCGCGGCGCGGGTGGGCAAGTAGTTGTGGAACGACAGCACATCTTGTACGTCGCCCATCTCGATCATGTTGTCCGAGAAGGTGGCGCCAATCGTCACCGGCGTGACTGGATCGAGCTCGTGGAACATCCTCGCCATGTACATGGCGTGCTCCATTCGGATCCGATTGGCGGGCGTCGGGGGCAGAGCGCAGCAGTCCGGCTCGTTGTAGACGTCCCAGAACGCGAGGCCCGGCTCCTTCCCGATGGCGGCGATGAGGTCGACGACGTAGTCTCTGGACTCAGGCCAGCGCTCCTTGTGCATGGAGATGCCGCGAGCGTACTGGAGCGTTGGCATCACGCCCATCCCGCGCTCGTGGGCAGCGCGCACCAAGTGAACCAGGTTCCTTCGGAAGGCGTCCTTGTCCTTGACCCAGGCCGCGTAGGGAACGAACACGCGTACCTGGTTGAGCTGAAGCCGCTTGGCATAGTCGAAGTCGCGTTCGGTTTCCGACGCGCTGTACTGCAGCCAGTGCTCGACATGATTCTTCGTTGGAGGGGACTGGTAGTTGAAGCCTCGGACCCCCGACAGATCCTGGGGGATGCGACGCTGTGCGAGGGTCGGCGTGGCCACGAGGAGCGCAAGCGCCGCGAGCGTGGCGACGTGGATTCCTCTGAAGCAGTGCATGAGAGTGCTCCCATCGCTTGGGGTGGCCTGGAGAGCAGACGTGCTGCCCATGTCACCGAGCTCAAACGCCCAGATGAGACCGCGGGGCCGAGCGGCTTGCCAGCCGCTCCTGCGGCCTCCAGGGCTCAGCTCATTCTTGACCGAATCGCACGCGAGCTGCACGACCAGTAGGCATTTCGATCTGGCGCCGGCGCGCGTCGCCACCGTGGGGACCGTTCAGGCTGTGCAAGACGTCCGAGTCGAGCGCCAGGGCGAAAGACCGCTCACGTGTTCGGCGTCTCGGCCACGCTGCATGCTTGCGCCCAGCATCCATTCCATCAACCCGGCGCAGACGACCCCGCTCCGGCGGGGGTGATCGAGCTCCGAGCGGCGCAGCGGGTCTACGCAGACCAGCGCGTGGGCCGAGTGGAAGTCCTCGCCCTTGCCAGCTTCGATGGCGAGCCAGGGGATGACCTGGCGGTCTTGGGAGGCTCGAGCCTCGCTCTGCTCCAGCCGAAGACCTACGTCGTCAAGTCGACATGCCCTTATGCCCCCGCAGAGTGCAACGGCTGTGTTGGCGTGTACCCGTATCTCATCCCCGACGGCAAGGGGCATGCCCTCGTCGCGTCGAGCGACGGTCTGTCGGACGTCAGCGGGCGTCTGCTGTGGGCACTGAACGCACGCGGATTCACTCGCCTGGTTCCGATGCAGCTTCCCGATGGCACCCCAACGTTCTTCTCCTACCAGAACGGCGACAGGATCGAGCGGCACGGCGTAGATGGCAGCCTCGCATGGAGCGTTCCGCTGGATGCCAGCGATGTCGGCGTCTATGTCACCCCCGAGGGGGAAGGGTTGCCGTTCGCGGTCGCAGGATATGGCACGACGCGTCCACTCAGGATCTACGACCTGTCAGGCACGCTTCGTAGGCAGATCAGCCTCCCTGGATGGGCGAGCCAGGTGGCGGCACTCGCGTGGCCAGTGCGCGGCAACCTGCTCGTCGGCGCCGGGAGCTGGATCAGCGTCCTCGACTCGACCGGCCGGGAGGTGCTGCACCACGTCATCCAAGGGACATCGTTCGATCCCTACCACGGTCCCGACGGCGTGGCGGTGCGATTCGACCCTTCTACCGGACCATACCTCGCCGTGATGAGTCACGGCAGCTCCGGATATCCGCGGTCCGTGCTCCTGGTCTTCGACCCGAACGGGCACCTCGTCTGGCAGGAGGACCTGGACAAGTTGAGCACGATGGTCGCGGCGCCAGGCGCCGATGGCAGAGAGGTTCTCCTCGTCGGCGGCCTGGACGGGATCCTCGAATACAGGCTGGGTCCTCCCCCCGAGTAATGACCGCGGGCGGCCATCTCGCGATCGGTGTCGGTGGCCACCTTCCTCGAGGTGTCGATCGTGCTCGAGTCCCGCTTCGGGTCAGCAGGGATCCACGACCTCGATCTGTTCGTCGAGCGTGCCGGCATCGAGCTCCACCCGGTTGACCTCGATCAGGCGCGCGCCGCGCGCGCGGCCTACAGCCGCTTCGGCAAGGGCCGCCACCCGCCCGGCCTCGATTTCGGCGACTGCTTCTCCTATGCGCTCGCCCGTGTCCTCGGAGAGCCGCTCCTCTTCAAGGGCACCGACTTCGCGCGGACCGACGCCCGATCCGCCTGGGAGCCCGCAGCGCCCGAGGCCTGACCCGTACCACGCCCGCCCCCCTTCACGCCCGCGTCCCCGGCGTTCCGATCCGTGGTGATCGGAGCGACTGGATCGCCTCGCGAAGGCGGGCGTCCTTCTATTCGTCCCTCAGGAGGCGGAAGAAGGAGCTGGATGCCTGCCGCGGAGTTCTTGAGGCGGGTCGTGACGAGGGCCCGGCACTCCTCGCAGAGGTGAACGCAATGAGGAGCCGTCCCATGCGGCCGTTACCGTCGAGGAAGGGATGGATCGTCCCCCATGGTGGCCTTCGCCTCCTCGGGCGGCGGGGGCACGAAGGAGGCGTCGGCGAGTGTGCAGCCGGCGGGGCCGATCCAGTTCTGGCTGCGGCGGCTTTCTGGAGGTTGGTACGCCCGATAGGGCTCGAACCTATAACCTTCGGCTCCGGAGGCCGACGCTCTATCCAGTTGAGCTACGGGCGCAACGCACGGCAGACAGGGAATATAGCACGCGGTCGGGGGTCCGGAAAGGGCGCTCTCCCTCAGGGCTCTCAGGACACCCCAGCCGCCCGGGCGGCGATGGCGTCGAGCCAGACGCGGCGGATGATGGCGCTGCCCGGGTAGATGATCCGCCAGTAGCGGGCGAAGAGGCGGCGGGCCGCGGGGTCGTTGCCGAGGGCGCGGGTCTCGGTCGAGAGGCGGACGCGGCCCTGGCCTTCGTCGGCGACGCGGATGTTGAAGGCGACGCGGATCTGGCCCGGTGCGGCGAAGGCCTGGAACTGCTCGGCGGTCGTGACGGGCGGCGGAGGCCGGTTGGTCCAGGGCTGCCCCACCATGCCGAAGACGATCTCGTGAGGGTCCGAGACGTCGAGGGGCAGGAAGCCGGTGCCGGGCTGCGCCATCATCTCGAGGATGGGGCGGGCGTTCGGCCTTCCCTCCGAGGCGCGGCCGCCCGCCAGGTCGCGGATGCGCATCAACCAGACGGCGGCGGGCATGTCGGCGAAGCTGACCTGGCGGGAAGCCTCGGCGACACGATCGATCGGCGCCTGGACCACGGTCTCGTGGTACTCGTGGAACTGGTACTCGGGCAGGAAGTCGTCCAGCCTCTGGGGCGGCCCGTCGCTCCGGACGACCGGGGCGGGCCAGACGGCCGCGCCGACCGCGAGGGCCGCCCCGAGAACGAGGACCAGGGCCGAAGCTGCGCGGCTTCGGATGCCCAGCGTGCGTGGCGGCTTGAGGACGCAGAGGAAGCTCAGGAACGCGAGCGTGATGCCCGCCCAGGCGGCGAAGCTGGGGACGTCGAAGGGGACGTAGCGGAACGCGAGGAAGGCCGCCGCCGACCCGAGCAACAGGCCGGCGACGGCCAGCGTGACGACGAGACGTCCACTGGAACCTCGGCGCCTTGCTTCCATCTACCGCGGCAGCTGCCGCTCGCCCTCGATCTCCAGCTCGGCCGAGACGATCGCGGGCGTCGTGTCCGGCTGGCCGCCGCCCACCCACAGCCGATAGCGCCCGGCCGCCACCTTGTGGATGCCGGCCTCGTCGACGTGGCTCAGGTCGCGGTCGTCGAGCGTGAAGCGGACGGTGCGGCTCTCCCCCGCCTTCAGGTGGACGCGGGTGAAGCCGCGCAGCGCGTGCCGCGGCGCGCCCGGGAGCCTCGGGAAGGTCGGGAAGCCGAGATAGACCTGCACCACCTCGTCGCCGTCCCGGCTGCCCGTGTTGGCGACCTCCGCGGTGACCGTGAGCGGCTCGCCGGCCTCGAGGCTGGGCTTCGACAGCTCGAGCTTCGAGTAGGCGAAGCGCGTGTAGCTGAGGCCGTAGCCGAAGGGATAGAGCGGGGCGCCCTCGAAGTAGCGATAGGTGCGACGCGTCATCGAGTAGTCCGTGAACTCGGGAAGCTGGTCGACGCCCGTGTAGAAGGTGACCGGCAGGCGGCCGGAGGGGTTGTTGTCCCCCGCCAGCGTCTCGGCGATCGCCGTGCCGCCCTCCTCGCCCGGGTACCACGCCTGCAGGATCGCGTTCGCGTGCTGGTTCGCCCAGTTGACCGCGAGCGCGCTGCCGCTCATCAGCACGACCACGAGCGGCTTGCCCGTCGCCTGTCACGGCCTGGAGCAGCTCCTCCTCCTCGCGCGGCAGGTCGAGGCTGGTGCGGTCGCCGCCCTTGAAGCCGGGCTGGTCGACGCTCGACTCCTCGCCCTCGAGGTCGGAGGTGATGCCGACGACGGCGATCACGACGTCCGCGGCCCGCGCCGCCGCCACGGCCTTCTCGCGAGCGTCCGGCACCGGCACCCGCCAGATGAGACGCGCTGCCGGGATGAAGGTCGACAGTGCCTCGACCTGGACCTCGTAGCGGCGGCCCTTCTCGAGCGCGATCTCGGTCGTGCTCGGCCCCGGCGGCCAGCCACCCGTGGTGTCGACCAGCGACTTGCCGTCCAGGAGCAGGCGGTTGCCCCAGCCCTCGACGCCGATCAGGTAGGTGCCCGACACGGCCGGCGTCAGGAAGCCCGTCCAGCGCGTCGGCTGGGCCGGCTTCTCTGGTGGATGGGCCCAGCCATGGCGACCCCCGCCGTAGGCGACCTGCGGATCCGTCCGCACCTCGACCGGCTCGCCGGACAGCTCCGGCGAGGAGAACGCCTCGGCCTTCAGGCCGGGCCTGCCCGCCGGCGTCGCCAGCACCGCTTCCGGCACGAGCTCGGTCGGCCGGAGGAAGGTGGTGCCGGACTCGAACGTGACCTGCGCCTGCGGGTAGCGCTTCCGGATCCCGGCGAGCGCCGTCGTCGAGCGGGACGGCTCGCCGTTGTAGTTGCCGAGCAGGACCCGCTCCGAGTCGGCGAGCGGACCGACGACGGCGATCTTCGCCGGCCGGCCCGCCAGCGGCAGCGTGCCGTCGTTCTTCAGCAGCACCATCGACTCGCGCGCCAGGCGCAGCGCCAGCGCGCGGTGCGCGGGGCTGTCCAGCTCCGAGTCGGGCGTCGCCGCCGCGGCCACGCTGCCCGGGGGGTCGAAGAGCCCCAGCTCGAAGCGCGTGCGCAGCATGCGTTTCAGCGCCGCGTCCACCTCCGCCTCCGGCAGCAGGCCCTGCTTCATGGCGTCGGCGTACTTCTGGTACTCCGGCGGCCCGGTGTTGGGGCCGAAGTTGACCGTGCAATCGCTGTCGGTGCCGGCGTGGATGGCCAGGGCCGCGGCCTCGGCCGGCGAGTGGGCGTAGTGGTGGCCGGTCTCGATGTCGCGCACGGCGTCGCAGTCGCCGGTGACGAAGCCCTGGAACCCCCACTGCCGCCGCAGCGTCTCGTCGAGCAGGAGCTCGCTGGCGCAGCCGGGAACGCCGTTCACCGCGTTGTAGACGCACATCACCGAGCGCACCTTGCCGACGACGACCGCCTCGCGGAAGGCCGGCAGGTAGGTGTCCTCCAGGTCGTGAGCCGACACGGTCGCGTCGAAGCCGTGGCGCAGCGGCTCCGGGCCGCTGTGGACGGCGTAGTGCTTGGCGGTCGCGGTCGCGTAGAGGTGCTTGCCGTCGCTCGCCTGCAGCCCGCTGATGAAGGCGACACCCAGCTTGCCGGTCAGGAACGGGTCCTCCCCGTAGGTCTCCTGGCCGCGCCCCCAGCGCGGATCGCGGAAGATGTTGATGTTCGGCGAGAAGAAGGTCAGGCCCTGGAACAGCCGGCCGCCCCGGCCCTCCTTCACGGCCTGGTTGTGCTTGACCCGCGCCTCGCGGCCGATCGCCTCGGCCATCTCGTGCACCGCGGGCAGGTCGAAGGTCGCGCCCAGGCCGATCGACTGCGGGAAGACGGTCGCGATCCCCTGGTTCGCGACCCCGTGCAGCGCCTCGGACCAGAGGTTGTACTCGGGGACGCCCAGCCGCGGGATCGCCCGGGTGGTGTTCACGAGCTGCGAGGCCTTCTCCTCGGGCGTCATGCGCCCCACCAGGTCGTCGACGCGGCGGTCGAGCGGCTGCTGCGGGTCGAGGTACGGGGGTTGCGGGTCTTCCGCAGCCGCGACACGCGCGAGCGGCGCGGCGGCGGCCGCGAGGACAAAGGCGACGACGATCCTGGAGATGCGAACTGCCCTGTCGGTCATGAAGGCCTCCCGCGTACGCGCGCCCCGGCGGCGCGCCCCAGCCAGAGGCCAGGATACGCGAGGGCGCCGCCCCGCGGGGCGTTTCCACATCACTCCGGCAATCCGGGTGGGGTACGATGCAGGCAGCCGCTTGACCGCACACGTGACCGCACAGAGGAGGCCTTCATGAGGAAGACGCTCGTCGCCACGCTGGGGTTCGTCGTCGCCGCTGCCGTCGCCTCCCCCGCCGAGATGTTCACGGAGCCGAAGAGTGGGACGGCCTTCGAGGTGCATCGGGACGGGATGACGCTGCTCGGGGCCGGGCTGCGGGTGAAGAAGATCCTCTTCACCTTCAAGGCCTACGCCGTGGGGTTCTACGTGGACGACGCGGCGCTTGCCGGGCCGCTCGCGGCCTTCAAGGGGAAGGGCGTGACCCCTGCGCTCTACAAGGAGCTGGCGACCGGGGACTTCCGGAAGGAGCTGGTGCTGAAGTTCCTGCGGAACCTGAGCGAGGGGAGGATCCAGGGGGCGATGCGGGAGTCGCTGGAGGGGGCGGACCCCAAGATCCTCGACCAGTTCGTGTCCTACTTCCCCGAGATCAAGGACGGGCAGCAGTGCACACTCCGTTGGATGCCCGGCGGGACGCTGGAGTCGATCATGGCCGGGCAGGCGCGGCCCCCGATCGCGAACAAGGCCTTCATCGAGAGGCTGTTCGGGCTCTACGTCGGTGAGCAGCCGCTCCAGGACGACATCAAGGCCGGTCTCGTCGCCCGCGTGCCGGAAGTCCTGAAGTAGTCCCCCACCAATATCCGTCTCGGTCATCCGTCTTCACAGGTGGATGGCCGAGGTGCTGAGGACGGAGTGGATGGCCGGCGAGCAGGATCACCGGATCACGGAGGTCCTCCGCAAGGAGCGGGACCGCTTGTTTCGCTTCATCCGCAGCCGGGTCGGCGACGCCTTTGACGCCGAGGACATCCTGCAGGACGTGCTCTACGAGCTGGTCGAGGCGGAGAGGCTGACGAAGCCGATCGACCAGGTGAGCGCGTGGCTGTTCCAGGTGGCGCGGAACCGGATCACGGATCTCTTCCGCAAGCACCGGCCGGAGCCGTTGCCCGAGGGGCACGGGGAGGAGGGCGAGGGGCTCTCGCTCGAGAACCTGCTGCCCGCGCGCGATGGGGGGCCGGAGGCGGCCTACGCGCGGGCAGTGCTGCTGGACGAGCTGGAGGCGGCGCTCGACGAGCTGCCCGAGGAGCAGCGCGAGGTGTTCGTGGCGCACGAGTGGGAGGGCTGGACGTTCAAGGAACTGGCCGCCGAGACGGGCGTGCCGCTGAACACGCTGCTCGGACGCAAGCACGCCGCGGTCGTCTATCTGCGGCAGCGGCTACGGGGGCTTTGCCAGGAGATCGAGCGGTCGTGAGGGGTCGCGCGGTCCCGGGAAGGTGGGAGATGAAGACGCATCGGGCGGCTCGGGTGATGAAGTTCGTGGCGATCGCCATCGTGGCGGTGCCGGCGTTCGGCTTCCTGGTGATGCTGCTCTGGAACTGGCTGGTGCCGCCGATCTTCGGCTGGAACGCGATCGGCTTCTGGCAGGCGCTGGGGCTCTTCCTGCTGGCCCGGATCCTGGTCGGCGGGATGCACGGCGGGCACGGCGAGCATCCCCGCTGGCGGGAGCGGATGCTGCGGCACTGGGAGCGGATGACGCCGGAGGAACGGGAGAAGGTCCTGGCGGCGCTCCGGCGCTCCGGCGGGCTCGAGCCCAAGGAGAGCGAGTCCCCCGCGTAATCGGCCGCATGAAGGGCGGCCGGGAACGGTCCTCGCGATCGCCCTGCTATTCTGTCCTGTGGCAACAGGGAGGAATCTCGACCTATGAGACGGAAGCTCGTGTTCGCGGGCGCGGCGCTCCTGCTCGCGCTGGCCAGCGTGGCCTTCATCATCGCGCGCCGGGGACCGCGTGAGCTGACGCTCACCGGGATCGTCACCACCAACGACGTGGTGGTGAGCCCGCTGGTCACCGGCGAGGTGAGCCGCCTGCTGGTGGCGGAGGGAGACGTCGTGAAGAAGGGGCAGCTCGTGGCGGTGATCCGCCCCGACGAGCTGCGCGCCGACAGCTCCTTCTACCAGGAGAGCGCCGCGGGGGCGAAGGCGCAGGTGGCCGAGGGGCAGGCGGCCCTCCGCTACCAGGAGCAGCAGACGAACGACCAGATCCGGCAGGCGGAGGCGTCCCTGGCCGCGGCCGTATCGCAGCAGGCGGAGGCGCAGGCCGACCAGGAGAACTCGCGGCTCGCCTTCCAGCGCACCCAGGAGCTCGCCAAGAGCGGGGTCGCCTCGGCCCAGGACCTCGACCAGGCCCGCACCGCCTTCGAGGCCGCGCGCGCCCGGGTGGAGGCCGCCCGCAAGCAGGCCGACGCGCTGCGCGCGAGCGTGGGCCTCGCCCGCTCCAGCGCGGAGCAGGTGGCCCTGAAGCGGGAGCAGCTCACCGGCGACCGGCGCGACCTGGCGGCGGCGGAGGCCCAGCAGCAGAAGGCCGACGTGCGGCTCAGCTACACCGAGATCCGCGCCCCGATCGACGGGATCGTCGACGTCAAGGCGGTGCGCGCGGGCGAGGTGGTGAACCCGGGCCAGGCGATCCTGACCCTGATCGACCCGGACGACCTCTGGGTGCGGGCCGACGTCGAGGAGAGCTACATCGACAGGATCCGGCTGGGGGAGAAGCTCACCGTGCGCCTGCCCTCGGGCCGGGAGCTTCAGGGCACGGTCAGCTACAGGGGCGTCGACGCGGAGTTCGCCACCCAGAGGGACGTCAGCCGCACCAAGCGCGACATCAAGACCTTCGAGATCCGGGTGCGCGTCGACAACCACGACCGGCGCCTGGCCGTCGGCATGACGGCCTACGTGACGCTGCCGCTCAACCGGTAGCCATGGCCGCGATCGACGTTCAAGGGATCACCAAGAAGTTCGGCGACTTCACCGCCGTCGACGGGATCAGCTTCTCGGTCGCGCCGGGCGAGTTCTTCGGCCTGCTGGGCCCGAACGGGGCCGGCAAGTCGACCCTCATCCGCATGCTCACGACGCTCATCCCCCCCACCTCCGGCACCGCCACGGTCGCCGGCTTCGACGTCGCCCAGCACCCGAACGACGTCAGGAAGGTGATCGGGGTCATCCCGCAGGCGATGACCAGCGACCTGGAGCTGAGCGTCAACGAGAACCTGCTCATCTTCGCCAAGCTCTACGAGGTGCCGCGTAGCCGCCGCAAGCAGCACATGGCGGAGCTGCTGGAGGCGGTCGAGCTGACGCAGTGGGCCGACGCACCCATCAAGAACCTCTCGGGCGGCATGCGCCGCCGGGTGGAGATCGCGCGCGGGCTCATCCACGACCCGCGCATCCTGTTCCTGGACGAGCCGACGACCGGGCTCGACCCCGTCTCGCGGGTGGCGGTGCAGGAGATGCTCCAGAAGCTCCGCCGCGACCGCGACCTGACGATCCTGCTGACCACCCACTACATGGACGAGGCCGATCACCTCTGCGACCGGGTGGCGATCGTCGACCACGGGCAGCTCAAGGCCCTCGACTCCCCGCTCAAGCTCAAGGCCTCGATCCCCGGCGAGAACGTGCTGGAGGTGAGCTTCGCCGAGACGCCGGAGGGCTGGGAGGAGCGGCTGCGGGCGCTGCCGGCGGTGGCGAGCGTCGTCGCCCAGGACCACGTCTTCCGGATCGCCTCCAACAGCGGGCCCGCCACGACCCTCGCGCTCATGGAGACGGCCGCGCACGAGGGCGTCACGGTGCGCTCGCTCTCGGTCCAGAGCACGACCCTCGACGACGTGTTCGTCCACTACGCCGGCCGCCAGCTCCGGGACGCCCTCCAGGATGCGGCGCCCCGCGACATGTCCTTCATCCGGAACCGCGGGGCGAGGTAGACACCATGCATCGAACCTGGGCCCTGATCGAGCGCGAGCTGCGGCGCTTCCGCCGCAGCCCCACGCTGATGATCGTCTCGCTCGTCTTCCCGGTGGTGCAGCTCGTGGTGCTGGGCTACGCCTTCGGGGGCAAGCTCCACAACCTCAAGGTCGGCGTCGTGGACCAGGACCAGCACCTCTCGGCGGTGAAGGTGCGCGAGCTGTGCGGGGCGATCGCGGCCAACGCGCGGACCTTCCAGACGGTCGAATACGCCGACCCCGGCAAGGCCCTCACCGACCTCCGGAACGGCCGCCTGAACGGCGTCCTCACCATCCCCCCGAACTTCTCGCGGCGGGTGCTCGAGAAGGAGGACCCGCGGGTCGCGCTCATCGAGGACAACACCGACAACTTCGTGGCCGCCACCCTGGCCGGCACCTTCGACGGCCTGGTGAGCGCCTTCAACCAGCCCGAGGTGCGCGCGAGCCGCGTCTCCCCCGCCGTCACCCTGGACGTGGTCGAGGTCTACCCCTACGTCCCTTACATCCAGTACCTGCTGCCGGGCACCATCGTGCTCTCGATCTTCATGATGGTGATGATCGGGGGCGGCATCATCTTCATCGACGACAAGGCCCGGGGCCTGCACGAGGGGTACCTGGTGACGCCCCTCACCAAGCTCGAGCTGATCATGGGCTTCAACCTCTCGGGGGCGATCAAGGCCGTGCTCTCGGGGACGGTGCTGATGACGGTGGGGTCGCTGGTGGCCGGCATCCCTCACCCGCTCGAGCCCCTGCGCCTGGCGCGGCTCTTCATCGTGATCGTGGCGACGGCGCTCGCGCTCGTCAGCATGATGTTCCTGCTGATGGTGCGGGTGAACGACCCGCTGGTGCCGCGGGCGACCTTCGGCCTCCTGAACACGCTCCTCTTCTTCCCGAGCGGCGCCGTCTATCCCCAGGCGGCCTTCCCGGGCTGGATGCGGGCGATCGCGACCGTGGACCCCTTCACCTACGCCGTCCACGCCTTCAAGAGCCTGCTGCTCAAGGACACCGGGCTTGGCGCGATAGGGCCGGACCTTGTCTACCTGGCCCTCTTCTCGATCATCACCATGACGCTCGCGACCATGCTCTTCCGCCGCACGCTCTGACCTCTCACTCCACGGTGAAGACGAGCACGGTCCGATCGTCCTGCCAGCCCTCGACGCCCTTCGGGCCGCCGCCGTCGGCCGCCGTCGCCAGCACCTCGTCACAGACGGCGGCGAGCGGGCGACCCGCGAGCGCCGCCTCCTTCGCGTGGCGGAGCAGCTCCTCCATCGTGATCGGCCCGGACTCGAAGGCCTCGGTGACGCCGTCGGTCACCAGGACGCCGATGTCACCCGGCCGCAGCTCCTCCTCCGCCGCCGCGTAGCGGGCCCCCGAGAGAAGGCCCAGGGGCGGGCCGACGGAGGCGAGGCTCCGCGTCTCACCGTCGCGCATGAGGAAGGCCGCGGGATGGCCGGCGTTGACGTAGGTGAGCCGCCGCGGCGTCCGCTCGAAGCGCGCCACGATGGCGGTCACGTAAGGCAGGCCCTCGTTCTCTTCGAAGAGGGCCGCCGAGAGGCGGCGGGCGACGACGGCAGGGTCGCTCGTGTCCCGCACCAGGACACGGAAGAGCGTCTTGACCGCCGAGAGGAGGAGCGCCGCCGGGATGCCCTTGCCCGAGACGTCGCCCAGGATCACGAGCGCGGTGTCCGTGCCCGTCCGGTAGAAGTCGTAGAAGTCGCCGCCGATCCGCCCGGCCGGGACCATGCGGGCGGCCCAGCGGAAGCCCGGGGTCGAGGGCGGGATCTCGGGCAGGCTCGCGCTCTGGATCTCGGCGGCCAGGCGCAGCTGCTCGTCGAGCGCACCCTCCTCCCGCTCCAGGGCGGCCAGGCGCAGCTGCGAGGCCCGCAGGTGCAGCCACAGGTAGGTGAGCGCCACGACACCGATCGAGACGACGACGTCGCTGATCCACTCCAGCCGCGCGCGGTTGCCGTGGACGGCGCGGATGATGGCGGATTCGAAGGTGGTGCCGATCACGAAAGCGAGGAGCCCCGCGAGGACCGCGAGGCCGGCCGCCCACCCGGGCCTGATGGCAGGCGCGGGGATCGCGTTGCGGGTCGGCGACGGTATCACTCGCGCCTCCTTCCTCCTCCTCCGACAACGTTAGCAGAACCGAGACGACCGGCCGCGGCGGCCTCCCTCAGGGAGAAGCCTCGCCCTGGCGAAGATCGTAGAGCAGCCAGCCGCGTCTCTTGATCTCGCCGCGCTCGCGGCGCATCAGCTCCAGGAAGTCGCGCACGCCGAGCGGCTCGTTCCCGTTGCCGTGAACGAGCACGATGCTGCCGGCCCCGGGCCGCTGGCCCTTGGCAAGCCAGGCGTCGCTCCCGGTCGGGATCAGGCCGCGGGAGAGGACCTCGTCGAAGACGCTGCGGTCCGAGACGAGGCCCGGGAAGCGGAAGAAGACCGAGGGCACCATTCCGTGCTCGATCATCGCGACCTCGGTCCCCAGGATCTCGGCCTCGAGGTCGGTCCCCGGCATCAGCAGGAAGTCCTGCGCGAGGGGACGCCCGGGGACGAAGGCGTGGTGGTAGGAGTGGTTGATCCAGGTGATGGCGAGGTCCCCGGCCCTCGTCCGATCCAGGAGCCAGCGGAGGTCAGCGGGATGCTCGCGCATCCAGACCCCGGTGATCGCCACCCCGACCGGCACGGGCCGCTCGATACCGGCGAATCCCTCGACCAGGTCCTCGAAGAGGGCGCGCTCGAGCGGCCGGTGCGACGGACAGAGGTCGACCGTCAGCACGACGCCCTGCTCCTTGGGAAGGGCGTGGACGATCCCGGCGTCCAGCAGGGCCGAGGCGTCGCCCTCCGCCCGCGCTACGGCGCGCATGTAGGCGGTCGCCTCGAAGGTACGCCTGAGGTCCGGCCAGCTGGCGCCCTCGGCCCGCAGGCCGCTCGCGGGGGCGAGGCTCGTCGACAGCGACAGCGGATCGACGAGCAGGTAGCGCTCCTCCCCGCCGATCGCGAACCGCCTGAGCCCGACGAGGTCCGTTCCGCCGGCCAACGGCCGGCAGCGCGCCAGGCTGACGCGATAGCCGGTCACGGCGGCTAGCCGCGTCACACCCCCGCCGCCGCTCGTCACGCTCCGGTCGGTGCCGCTGGCGCCCGCGACGCTGGCGAGACCGAGCGCCGTCGCGAGGCAGGCGACTCCCACGGCGCCGCCGCGTTGGCCGGCGGTCGTCCAGGTGCCGATCGTCGCCGGCGCTGCGCGTGTCACGGGCGACAAGGATACGCCGGCCGGCCCGGCCGCGCGCGGGCCCGTGAAACGTCGGCGCACGGGCCAGGTGAAAGGTCAAAAGGCGTGACGGGATCGAAACTACCGGGCTCGTGCGCAGTCCAATGCAGTGAGACAGAGAGAAGGAACCTCACCAAAATGGAGGAAGTCACATGACACGCCTGTGGAAGGGACTCGTCCGCGTCGCGGTGGTCGGCCTCGCGCTTTCCGTGACCGGCGGGATCGCCAGCGCCGAGACCACGAACGCGAAGGCCCCGGCGAACGCGAAGCTGCGCCTGAGCGCCTTCGCCGTGAACCTGTACGGGATCGGCCGCACGCGCACGGAGCCGCTCGAGATCGTGATCGACCACTGGTCGACCCAGGCCGACCACGACGCGCTGCTCAAGGTGCTGAAGGACAAAGGGGAGAGCAAGCTGCTCGACGCGCTCCAGGCCATGAGGCCGCGCGCCGGCTACATCCGCAGCACCACCAGCCTGGGCTGGGACATCCAGTACGCGCGCGAGTACCCGACGGCGGACGGCGGGCGCAAGATCGTCTTCGCCACCGACCGGCCGATGGGCTTCTTCGAGCTGCGCAACGGCACCCGCTCGACGCAGTACGAGTTCGTGCTCTGCGAGATCCACCTGGACAAGGACGGCAAGGGCGTCGGCAAGCTGGCGACCGCCGCCAAGATCTCCTACAACAAGGCGAAGGACCAGGTCGAGGTCGAGAACTTCAGCTTCGAGCCGGTGCGGCTGACCCAGGTCGCGATCGAGAAGTAAGCGGGAGCCCTGGGCGACCGGCACCCGGTCGCCCGGCCCCGGCCGTCGCCCCGCCGCTGACGTTTCCTCACTTCGATTTCACGTCGGCTTGAAGACTCCCGGGCGCCCGGACTCTATCGTGGAAGCGAGAGGCGTTCACGGAGCGGGGACGGGCGCAACGGGAGGTCACATGCGGGTCTTGCACGTCGATTCCGCCCGGGAATGGCGCGGCAGCCAGAACCAGGTCCTGGTGGCGGCGGAGGGCATGGCGGCGCGCGGCCACCAGGTGACGGTGGCCTGCCGGTCGGACGGGCGGCTGGCGGCCCGGGCGCAGGCGGCCGGGCTTCCCGTGCGCGCGCTGCGCTTCGGCGGCGATCTCGCCCCCTTCGCGATCGTCGGCCTGGCGCGGGTGCTCCGGAGTGAGGCCCCCGACGTCGTCCACGCCCACGACCCGCACGCGGCCGGAGCCGCGCTCGTGGCCTCGCGCCTCGCGGGACGGCCTCCTGTCGTGGCCACCCGCCGGGTAGTCCTCCCGTTGCGCGGTCGCCTCTCGCTGCGGAAGTACGCGGCCTGCGACAAGGTGGTCGCGGTGAGCCGCGCGGTGGAGCGGGTCCTGAGCGGGCACGGTCTCCCCGCCGAGCGCCTGCTGCTGGTACGCGACGGCGTTCCGGACCGCCCGGCGGGCCCCTCCCCGCGCGAGGTCCTGCGCGAGCTGGGCGTCCCTCCCGGCAGCCCGGTGGTCGGCAACGTGGCGGCGCTCACCGCGCACAAGGACCACACGACGCTGCTCGCGGCCCTGCCGTGGGTGCTCGGCGAGGTGCCGGACGCCCGCCTGGTGATCGTCGGGGCGGGAGAGGAGCGCGGCCGGCTGGAGCGCGAGGCGCGCGCCCGGGGACTCGCCGGCCGCGTCGTCTTCGCGGGGTTCCGCACGGACCTCGACCGACTGATCCCCGCCTTCGATCTCGTCTGCCTGACCTCGAGGACCGAGGCCCTCGGCTCGAGCCTGCTCGACGCCATGTGCTTCGGCCGCGCCGTCGTCGCCACCGCCACCGGCGGCATCCCCGAGGTGGTCGCCCACGGGCAGACCGGCCGCCTGGTGCCGGTCGGGGATCCGGCGGCGCTCGCGGCCACGCTCACCGAGCTGCTGCTGTCGCCCCGGCGCCGGGAAGCGCTGGGGCGGGCCGGGCGGCGCCGCTTCGAGCGGGAGTTCACGGCGGAGCGGATGGTGGACGGGAACCTGCGCCTCTACCACGAGTTGGCCCGGCTGCCCCGCGCCGCACATCCGGCCGGCGCCGCTGTCGCCCGGGGCGAAGAGCTGGCCGAGCTGGGCAGCTAGTGCAGCGCGGCCGGGCCCCGCCCCGCCCGCGGCGTCCGCATCACGAAGAGGAGTGGCAGCAGGCAGGCGAAGAGGACGCCCATCAGGTTGAAGGCGTCCATGAACGACAGCATGGCCGCCTGCTGGTGCACCATGCCGAACAGGGCGGCACGCGCCTGGTCGGCGGCGGTCACGAGGTCGGACCCGCGGGCGACGAACGCGGCGCGCAGCTTCAGGAACAGCGCCCGGGTCGCCGGATCGTAGACGTCGACGTGCGCGCCCAGCAGGGTGAGGTGGAACTGCTGGCGGCGCGCGAGCAGCGTGGTGGCGACCGCGATGCCCAGGCTGCCGCCGATGTTGCGCATCAGGTTGAAGATGCTGGTGGCGTTGCCCATCGACTCGCGCGGGATCGGGTCCATGGTGATGGTGGTGAGCGGCACGAAGAGGAGCGCGAGCGCGATCCCCTGCAGGAACTGCGGCCAGAAGACGTCCCAGTAGCCGGTGCTGAGGTTCAAGGTGCCGAACCAGAAGAGGGTGATCGCACCGCCCACGAGACCTAGGGCGAGGAGCCGACGGGCGTCGACGCGGCGGCCGAGCAGGATCCCCACGAGAGGCATGGCGAGGAAGGAGCCCATGCCGCGCGGGGCGAGCGCGATGCCGGCCTGCAGCGCCGGGTAGCCGAGCAGCGTCTGCAGGAAGATGGGCAGCAGCACCAGGCTGCCGAAGAGCACGAACCCCACCATCGTCATCAGGAAGACCCCCGCCGCGAAGGTGCGGAGGCGGAAGACGCGCAGGTCCACGACCGGATGCTCGACCCGCAGCTCGTGTGCGAGGAAGGAGGCGAGCGCGACGGCCGCGACCACGGCCAGCACCGTCATCCGGCGCGAGGCGAACCAGTCGTCCTCCTGCCCCTTGTCCAGGAACACCTGGAGCGCGCCGATGCCGAGGGCCAGGAGGCCGATCCCGGTCCAGTCCACGCGCTGGCGCAGCTTGCCGATGTAGGACGGGTCGAAGACGAAGGTGTTGATCATCGCCAGCGCCGCGATGCCTACCGGCAGGTTGATGTAGAAGACCCAGCGCCAGCTGTAGTTGTCGGTCAGCCAGCCCCCGAGCACCGGACCGAGGATGGGCGCGACCACGATCCCCAGGCCCCAGAAGCCCATCGCCTTCCCCCGCTGCTCGGGGGGGAAGCTCTCGAGCAGCACCGCCTGCGAGAGCGGCTGGAGCACCCCGCCGCTGGTGCCCTGGATGACGCGGAAGAGGACCAGGAAGGGCAGGCTGGGAGCGAAGCCGCACAGGACCGAGGCGAGCGTGAAGCCGCTCACCGAGGCCATCAGCAGCCTCTTGCGTCCGAACTGGTGGGAGAGCCAGCCCGCCAGGGGCAGGATGATGGCGTTCGCCACCAGGTACGAGGTGAGCGCCCAGGTCGACTCGTCGATCGTGGCCGAGAGGTCCCCCGCGATGTGCGGGAGCGAGACGTTCACGACCGTCGTGTCCAGGACCTCCATGAAGGTCGCGGACATCACCGCCACCGCCACGATCCAGGGGTTGATCGCGGGCGGGCGGAGCGCTTCGGCGCCGGCGTCGCTCAAGCCGGGCCCGACGCGCCGGCCTCGAGGGCGGCCACGATCGCCGCGACGGCCGCCTCCTCGCCGAGCGCGGCGTTCACCATCAGGTGGTAGAGCCGGGGGTTCAGCCGGTCCTCGTTGAAGTACCGGCGGACATAGGCGGCTCGCTCGCGGTCGGCCTCGTCCATGATCAGCCCGAGGTCGACGCCCGACCCCAGCCGGGCCCGCAGGCGCCGCAGGCGCTCCTCGCGCGGCGCGTAGACGAAGACGTGGAGGACCTCGGGACGGCCGCGCAGCAGGCACTGCCCACCGCGCCCGACGATCACGCAGTCGCCCGCCGCGGCCGCCTCCTCGACGATCCGGCCGGTCAGGCCGGCGATGCGCTCGGAGTCCACCACGTCGTTCTCGTCCACGACCGCGATCGCCTCGAAGCCCCCGTACCAGAGGGCGCGCCCGATCCCCCGCGCCCAGGGGTCGACGCGCTCGTCGAGCCGGCCGGCCAGGTCGGGGTCGATCCGGGCCTCCCGCGCGATCTGATCGACGAGGGACCGGTCCAGGAGCTTGTAGCCGAGCCTCTGCGCCAGGCGTCTCGCGATCGCGCCTCCCCCGCTCCCGTACTCGCGGGCGACCGTGACCACACGGTAGTGCCCGGGGCTCATCGCGTGTAGATGGTGGGAACGACGGAGAGCCCCGGCCGCAGCAGGTGCTCCTTGTCCTGGCCCGGGTCGAGGACGATCTTCACCGGGACCCGCTGCACCACCTTCACGTAGTTGCCGGCGGCGTTCTCGGGAGGCAGGAGGCTGAAGCGCGAGCCGGTGGCGGCGGCGATGCTGTCCACCCGTCCCCGGTAGGTCCGTCCGTAGGCGTCGACGGAGATCGAGACCCGCTGGCCGGGGCGGATCGACTTCAGCTGGTTCTCCTTGAAGTTCGCCGTCACCCACACGTCCTCGAGCGGCACGATCGCGAGCAGCGGCTGGCCGGACTGGACCACCTGCCCCACCTCGACCGTCTTGCGGCTCACCACACCCGCGACCGGCGCCTTCACCTCGGTGTAGGAGAGGTTGAGCTTCGCCTGTGCGAGGGCGGCCTTCGCCATGTCCGCCTTGGCCGCGGCGGAGGCGGCCCGGGCGGAGACGATGTCGACCTGCTGGTGGCCGGTGCGGGCCTGGACGAGACGCGCCTGCGCGATCTCGACCGCCTGCTCCGCCGCGTGCACCGCGGCCTCGGCCGCCTCGCGGGAGGCACGCGCCGCCTCGGCGGCCGTGGAGACGGCGTCGAAGCTCTGCTGCGAGACCTCGTCCTTGGCCAGCAGCGGGCGCAGACGCACCAGGTCCCCCGCCGTCAGGCTCTCACGCGCCTGGGCCTCGCGCAGCTGCGCCCGGGTCGCGGCGAGCCGTGCCCGCGACGCCGCCAGGTCGCTGTCGGCCGCCGTCTGCTGCGACCCGGTCGTCGTCGAGGTGAGGGGCACGGTCGTCCTGGCCGCGCGCGCGCTCGCCTGGTTCTCGGCCAGGTCGGCCTCGGCACGGGCCAGGGCCACCTGGTAGTCGCTCGGGTCGATCCGCGCCAGCAGCGTCCCCGCCTCGACCTGCTGGTTGTCCTTGACCAGCACCGCCGACACCGTGCCCGAGACGCGGGCCGCCACCGGGTTCACGTGCGCGTCGATCTGCGCGTCGTCGGTCGACTCCTGGCCGGCGAAGTGGCGCCAGACCAGGAAGCCGACCGCCAGCACGGCGAGCGCGGCGAAACCCAGGACCGCGCGCGCCCGGGGGCTGTGCCGCAGGCGCGCCCGCAGCCCGGGCCGAACCGGGGCGGCCTCGCGCTCAGGAGGGAGGCTCTCGTCCATCGATCGTCCTTTCAGTTGGCGGCGTCGTCTCGCCCCGCACGCTCAGGGAGAGCGTGCCATGCGGGGGGGCAACTTCCTATCATCGCAGGCAGAGCGGCCCGGGATCAAGCGGCGGGGCGGCGCCCTCTGCTACTCTTCCAGGAAACCCTATCGGAGCGAGACCATGATCAGCAAGACGGTCCAGGACGCCCTCAACGCACAGATCAACCTCGAACAGTACTCGGCCCAGCTCTACCTGGCCATGAGCGGCCACTGCGAGCGCAAGAGCTTCCGAGGCTTCGCGCACTGGCTGCGCGTGCAGGCGCAGGAGGAGACCGCGCACGCCATGAAGCTGGTGTCGTTCGTGCTCGATCGGGGCGGCCGTCTGCAGCTCGCCGCGATCCCCGCGCCCCCGTCGGACTTCGGCGGCGTCACCCAGATGTTCGAGAAGATCCTCGAGCACGAGAAGACCAACACCGCGAAGATCGCGGCGCTCTTCGAGCTGTCCCGGGCCGAGAAGGACCACGCCAGCGAGATCGCCCTGCAGTGGTACGTGACCGAGCAGGTCGAGGAGGAGGCGAGCGTCAGCCAGATCCTCGACCAGCTGCGCGCCGTGGGCGAGCAGGGGGGCGGCATCTGGTACCTGGACTCCAGGATGGGCAAGCGCGCCCTCGGCAGCTAGCCCTTCCCGGCACGGCCGCGGGTAGCGCCCCGCCTCACCTCGCGGCGACCGGACGCCGATAGATCCGGAAGACGCCGGGGCGCACCATCTTCACCCCGACCCCGGCGGCCTTCAGCTCCGGCCGGCGGTCGAGGCGCGTCGAGTAGACGGGCAGGCCCGGCGGGACCCACTGGCGCACGGGCACCAGGTACACGGGCCGGTCGTCCCGCACGTAGGCGACGATGTCCGCGACCGGAACCTCGAAGCCCAAGTAGACCGACGGGCCGACCAGCTTCTCGGCCAGCTTGTAATAGAGAAGCTGCATGTAGTCGTTGTAGCCGGCGATGATGAGCGCCCCCTGTCGCGACGCCAGCAGCAGCTTGCGCATGGGCTCCGCCAGCTCCGGGCGCTTCAGGCGCTCGACCTCCGCCCTGCTGTGGACACCGACCGCCAGCGGGAGCAGGAGGCAGAGGACGGGCGGCACGCGCCGGCCCAGCCTCGAGGAGAGGAGGCGCTCGAGGCCCACGCCCGCCAGCACCGCGACCGCGAAGTAGACCGGGATGTAGTAGTCGTCCCGCTCCGCGCATTCGAAGCCGAGCGCGAAGACGACCTCGCCCAGGGAGACGAGACCCAGGTAGAGGAGCGTGACGCGGTCGGCGAGGGCCAGGACACCCACCACGGCCAGCGGGATGAACAGGGCACAGTCGTTCCAGAAGAACGGCAGGAAGAGCGGCAGCCGCGCCACGAGCTGGCTCGGGGCGCTGTGCGCGAACATCAGGTCCCGGAACTCCGAGCCCGTCGTGTAGGCCCAGAGCTGCGGCAGGTTCGTCACCGAGACGCAGAGATATGGAGTACCGGGGTCGAGGGACCGCACGATCGCGTAGGCGAAGGGCAGGAGCCCGAGCAGGATCAGGCCGCTGACGGCGCCGACCAGCTTCCAGTCGACCAGCACGCGCCAGCGGGTCGCCACCACGAAGAAGACGAACGCCGGCAGCAGCGTGATCATCGTCAGGTGGTTTCCGAACGAGAGCACGTACCATGCGCAGGCCAACAGGAGGTCGCGATCTCGGAGCGTCCCCCGCCACTTCACGAGAGCGTCCGATACCAGCGCCACGAAGAGGAGGTTGAGGCCGTAGACCTCGGCGACCACCGAGAAGCGCCAGAAGGTCGGGGTGAGGCCGAACGCGACGGCCGTCGCCCACGCCACGCTCTCGCGTGCTCCCAGCCGCCTCAGCAGGCGCCGCAGGACGAGACAGGCGAGCACGCCGATGACCGCGGAGAAGAGGTTCATCCGGTGGGCCGGCGTGCCGAACGGAACCAGATGCGAGAACGCGTAGCCCAGCAGGAGGTAGGTGGGGGACCCCGACGGGTGCGCCACGCACAAGAGGGGCGCCGCGAACTGCGCCTCCACCGTGTCGTGGGTGTGCCCCGGGCCCGGCAGGAGGCTCCAGACGTACACGCCGCCCAGCACGAGGACGAGAGCGGCTTGCGCAAGGAGCCCGCGACGGCGGTCCGCCGCGCCGGGCGCGTCGTGGCGCGCCGCCTTCACCGGATCCGCCGTGGCCGCGGCGTCACGTTGCATGAAAGGGCAGTATCGAGGCCGCTAGACACGCTGTCAACGCACCGCCGGTCTCGGTCGGGTCTCGGAGCGGCGACGCTCGATCGATCCCTGCCCGGTTGACTCCGCGGCTCCCAAGGTATAGGTTCGGTCGCCATGCTTCGCGAGTATCCCCCTTCTATGCAAGAGGTTACGAGCGGTCCCCTGCTCGAGCTGGTCCCAGTGCCCTGCGCGCTGTGCGGCTCGGACAGGACCTGTGGGGCGCCCCGTTTCGAGGGATACGACGTCGAGTTCCGAACCTGCGGCAACAGGTTCCGCTTCGTCCAGTGCGCCCGCTGTGGACACCTGTACCTGTCCCCGCGGCCGAAGGAAGCCGACTTCGACAAGATCTACGCGAACTATCTGACCCACAACACGAGGTCCGCCTATCACCCGTCGAGGGTGGTGTCGTGGGCGAAGCGGAACCTGTTCGACCGCCGACGCCTGAAGAGGGTCCTCGATCGGCTCGGGGAGGGTGCGAACATCCTGGAGATCGGCGCCGGATCCGGCGACCAGCTGCTGTTCGTGGGAGAGATGATCCCCTATCCCGTCAACCTGTACGCGAACGAGGTCTCTCTCGATCCTCTCGCCAGGAAGGCGCTTTCGTCCCGAGGAATCCGGCTTCTCGAAGGGTTCATCGAGAAGGTGGAGACGCCCGTCCGGTTCGACGCGATCATCGGGGTCCACGTCATCGAACACGTGGCCGATCCGGTCGCGGTCTTCTCCTGGATCTCGGCCCACCTGGCGCCCGGCGGGGTGCTCTACTTCGAGACCCCGGACACGCAGGCGCCGGCCAGTCGCATCTTCGGGAGCAACTGGGGCATGACCCACTTCCCGAGGCACTTCCATCTCTTCTCGAGGCGCCACCTGGCCCGGCTGGCTCGCGATAGCGGGCTCGAGATCGTTCACCACGGCGCCACCACCTCGGCGCCGGCCTGGAACATGAGCATCCGGAACACGCTGAAGATGGACGCCCTGACCAGGCACCGGAGCCCATTCGAGATCTTCAACTACTCGAACGTCTTCACCCTGAGCCTCTTCACGCTGCTGGACACGACGCTCATGCTGTTCGGCCTGCCGACCTCCACTCAGCAGCTGGTGGCGGTGAAGCCGAGCGAGGGCGGGTCCCATGCAGGATAGCCGCGCGCAGATGTCGCCGCGGGAGATCCGCCGCATGATCCTGGAGCAGTCCCACCGCGCTCACGTCGGGCACATCGGCTCCGCATTGTCGACGGTCGAGATCGTCGCCGCGCTCTATGGAGGGATCCTCCGCGTCGCGGATCCCAGGGACCCGGGCAGGGACCGGTTCATCCTCTCCAAGGGACACGCGGCGCTGACGCTCTACGCGACCCTGTTCCTGAAGGGATGGATCACCAAGGACGCGCTCGACACCTACTGCGGCGACGGCAGCCTGCTCGGGGTGCACCCCGAAAGGGCGCTCGAGGGCGTCGACTTCTCCACCGGGTCGCTCGGCCACGGCCTCAGCATGGGCGCCGGCGCGGCGCTGGGCGCGAGGCTCGACGGCTCCGACCGCCGGGCCTTCGTGCTGGTCAGCGACGCCGAGTGCAACGAGGGCTCTCTGTGGGAGGCGGTAATGTTCGCCGCCCATCACGGCGCGGCCAACCTGGTCGCGATCGTCGACCTCAACGGGCAGCAGGCGCTCGGATACACAGACGAGGTGCTGTCGCTCTCCCCCATGGCCGAGCGCTGGAGGGCGTTCGGCTGGGACGTCCACCAGGTCGATGGGCACGACGTCGCGGCCCTCACCCGGACCGTCGCCTCTCTCGACACGCGGAACGGCCGCCCTCACGTCCTGATCGCGAAGACCATCTTCGGCAAGGGTGTCTCCTTCATGGAAGGCAAGATCAAGTGGCACTACTGGCCCATGACGGATGAGGAGTACCGGCAGGCACTGACCGAGATCGGAGCCGGCGCGTGAGAAGGATCTTCGCCGAGACGCTGGCCGAGCTGGCGGAGCGGGACCGGCGCGTCCTGCTGCTGACCGGAGACCTCGGCTACCAGGCGCTCGATCCCTTCGTGGACAGGTTTCCAGCCCGCTTCTTCAACGTCGGCGTCGCGGAGCAGAACATGGTCGGTCTCGCCACCGGACTGGCCGAGTCGGGCTACCTTCCCTTCGTCTACTCGATCGCGACCTTCGCCTCGATGCGCGCCTACGAGTTCATCCGCAGCGGTCCGATCCTGCAGCGCCTGCCGGTCCGCATCATCGGTGTCGGCGGCGGCTTCGAGTACGGCGCGGCCGGCCCCACCCACCACGGGCTGGAGGACATCGGCCTGATGCGGCTGCAGCCCGGCCTCACGCTGATCGCGCCGGCGGACGGCCAGCAGGCGAAGGCCGCCCTCCTGGCCAGTTGGAGCCTGCCGGGGCCTGTATACTACCGGCTCGGCAAGGACGAACGGTCGATCGTGCCGGGGCTGGACGGACGCTTCGAGCTGGGACGCGCCCAGCTGGTCAGGGACGGCACCGATCTCCTCATGGTGACGACGGGGAGCATCGCCACCGAGGTGGTCGCCGCGTCCGCGGGCTTGGCGTCGCATGGCGTGTCTTGCGCGGTCCTGGTGGTCGCCTCAATCACTCCCGCGCCTCTGGAGCAGATGACGGAAGTGCTCGCTCGATTCCCGGTCGCGGTCACGGTGGAAGAACACTACGTCGCCGGCGGCCTCGGCTCGCTCGTGTCCGAGATCGTCGCGGAGCGAGGTCTCTCGTGCCGGGTGGTGCGCTGCGGAGTGAAGGAGAACCCTCCGGCTCGCACGGGTACACAGGAGTACCTGCGGAATCGTCACGGATTGACGCGCGAGCGGCTGGTCGAGACGGCGCGCCGCCTCATGAGCGCCTGACGAGATGGGCTACTCCCTGGCGTCCGTCGTGCTGCCCGTCCACAACCAGGCCGATCATCTGGTCGCCGTCCTGCAGGAGTACGAGTCGGGGCTCAAGGAGCTGCCGATCGCGCACGAGTACGTCCTGGTCGTGAACGGATGCAAGGACCGCTCCCTGGAGGTCTGCCAGGAGTTCTCGGCGCGCAACCCGGCCGCCAGGGTGATCCACACGGAGCGCCCGGGCTGGGGGCACGCCGTCCTGCTCGGCCTCGAGGCCGCGACCGGCGATCTCCTCTGCTACACGAACCTGGCCAGGACCACCGCCAGGGACCTGACCTCGATCCTGCTCACCGCGGTGGCCGAGCCGAACGTGGTGGTGAAGGCGAACCGCAAGATCCGGGACAGCTGGCAGCGGCGGGTGGGCTCGCTGCTCTACAACCTGGAGTGCCGGGCCTTCTTCGACCTCGCCTACTGGGACGTCAACGGGACGCCCAAGGCGTTCCCGCGCAGCTTCGACCAGCTGCTCCGGCTGACCCGCCACGACAACCTGGTCGACGCCGAGTTCGCCCGCGTCTGCCGGCGCGCGGACTACCCGGTCCTGGAGGTGCCCATCTTCTCGACCCACCGGCACGGCGGGACCTCGACCACGGGCTATGCCTCGGCGCTCTCGATGTACTGGGGGGTCTATCGTTACTGGCGGACGGTAAGGAGCGACCGGCCGTGAGCAGGCCCTCCGGCCGGGAGCTGAGCGCGATGTGGGCCCGCCACGACGGCGAGTGGCGCGACCCCTTGCAGGTCGCCGGCCAGTGGCGGGAGGCGGGCGAGATCGATTCGCGGCTGCTGCAGTTCCGCGTCCGGGGCTCGTGGTGGTCGGCGCTGGACGAGAGCGGCATCACGCTGCTGGTGACGAGGGAGTACGAACACCTGCTGATGGCCATGACCGTGACCAAGGGCAGGCCCGCGGTCTCCTACCTCCGGCTCCCGCACCCTTCCGGCATCGTCGTCGATCGCGAACGGCAGGTCGTGCACGTCGCCAGCACGCGCAATCCGAACCAGGTCTACGAATTCAGGCCGGTCGTCCGCCTGACGCCGAGGCGGGACGTCGCGCTCGAACCGTTGTCGGGGCGTCCGCTCGTCCCGGTCCGCTCGCGGTTTTACCCCGGCGCCGCCTACCTGCACGACCTGGCGTTGGTCGGGGGCGTCCTCCACGCCAACGCGGTCGGGCAGAACGCGGTGGTACGCCTGGAGGACGATGGCGTCCTGCAACGCGTCTGGTGGCCTCGCTGTATCGAGTCGGCCCGAGGGCCCGTCTTCACGCAGAACCAGATCCAGCTCAACTCGATCGCCACCGGCCCCGACCTGGCACGCTCCTTCTTCTCCGCGTCGACGGACGAGATCTCCCGCCGCCGCCCGGGCCACCGCAACTTCGCCACCGACGGGCGCGGGGTGATCTTCGACGGCGCCACCAGGGAGCCGATCGCTCGCGGCCTGACCCGGCCGCACTCGGCCCGGCTCCATCGGGACCGGCTCTGGGTGGCCAACAGCGGCTACGGGGAGCTGGGCGTCGTCCGGGACGGGACCTTCGTGCCGGTCTCGCGCCTGCCGGGGTGGACCCGAGGCCTCTGCTTCCACGGGCGGGTGGCCTACGTGGGGACCTCGCGGGTGATACCGCGCTTTCGCCAGTATGCCCCCGGCCTCGACGTCGAGACGAGCCTCTGCGGCCTGCACGCCGTCGAGATTCGGACCGGCCGCGTCCTCGGCAGTCTCACCTGGCCTCACGGGAACCAGGTCTTCGGCCTGGACTGGGCGCCCAGGAAGATGACGACGGGGTTTCCTTCCCTGGTGGGGAGAAGACAATCGGACCGGATCAAGAAGCTGTTCTACGCTTTCGACGCCAGACCGACCTGAGAGGTGAGGCCTTCATGAGCCGTGACTTCCGATTCCTGTTGCTGAGCGCCATGTACGAGAACGGCGGCAACGTCACGCACCGCCATCTCGACGGACATCCCCAGATGTTCGTCTATCCGTTCGAGTCGCAATTGGGGACGCGGCACGTCAGCGACGCGCTGACGTCCCTCTTCCCGGTCAAGTACCGGTGGCCGGTCTTTCCCCTGGCGGGGACGCCCGAGGAGGACTTCGCGGCGATCATCGACGAGGAGCTCAAGGTCCGGGTCCGCACGCCTCACGTCAGCAAGTTCCGGCACGCGCCGATGGAGCTTCTCGGACGAGGAGCGCAAGCGGATCTACTGCCGGCTGGTCGAGGAGGCGGGCCGGTCGCGGGCGGGCAACGTGGCGGCGTTCTTCCGGGCGACCTTCGACGCCTGGAAGGACTACAAGAGGAGCGGGGGCGAGGTCGTCTACGTCGGCTACAGCCCCATCGTCGTGGTCGACGCCGAGAAGGTCCTGAGCGATCACTCCCAGGCCCACGTCCTCCACGTCGTACGCAACCCGTGGTCCGCCTATGCGGACACCAAGAAGCGACCGGTTCCGCTCTCGCTTCCCGACTACATCCTCGCCTGGGTGATCAACCAGTACCACGCGCTGCTCTACCGGGACAAGTACCCGGACCGGGTGCACGTCGTCCGGCTCGAGGACGTCCTGGGCGGACCCGAGGCGGCGCTCGGTCCCATCTGCGAGAAGCTGGGGCTCGACCGGTCGGCTTCCCTCCGGACGACGACCTGGAACGGGACTCCGCTCGCGGAAGGCTACCCCTGGGGCACGATCCGCTCGGCGACGCCGGACGCGAATCGCGCCACCGCGGCCGAGCTCTCGGCCGCCGAGCGCGCCGAGATACGCTCGCGCACCCGGCAGTACCTCGAGACCTTCGACTACTCCGGCTTCGTCTCGGACTGAATGGCGAAGCGCGTCCTCCTGACCGGCGGCACCGGCTTCGTCGGGGCCAACCTCTGCCGGCGCCTGCTGCGGGACGGTCACGAGGTCCATCTGCCGGTGCGCCCGACCAGCCCACGATGGCGGATCCAGGCGGCTCTCGCCGACCTGCACCTGCACGAGGTCGATCTCACCGACAAGGAGGCCGTCGCCCGACTGGTCGAAGAGACCCGCCCCGACTGGGTGTTCCACCTGGCCGCGCACGGCGCCTATCCGTTCCAGACGGACCTGCGACGGATGGTCGAGACGAACATCGTGGGGACCGTCAACCTGATGGAAGCGTCGCTGGCGCGCGGGTTCGAGGCCTTCGTCCACACCGGCTCCTCCTCGGAATACGGCCTCAAGGACCACGCGCCTTCCGAGGCGGAGACGCTCGACCCGAACAGCGACTATGCCGTGACCAAGGCGTCCTCGACCCTCTACTGTCGGCACACGGCGAGCGCGCGCAACGTGCACGTGCCGACGCTTCGGCTCTACTCGGTCTACGGCCCCTACGAGGAGCCGACGCGACTCGTGCCGACCCTGATCGTTCGGGGGAAGGACGGCAGGCTGCCCCCGCTGGCCGGGCCGCGCGTGGCTCGCGACTTCGTCCATGTCGACGACGTCGTGGAAGCCTACTGTCTGGCGGCGGCGCACCGGGGAGCGGAAGCGGCTCCCGTCTACAACGTCGGGACCGGCGTCCAGACGACCCTGCGGGAAGCGGTGGACGTGGCGCGAGAGGCCCTGGGAGTGAGCGAGGAGCCGCAATGGACCACCATGCCCAACCGCGGATGGGATACCGAGGTGTGGGTCTCGGACAGTCGCAAGCTACGCGCCGAGCTGGGCTGGCGGCCGCGCTACACGTTCAGGGACGGCTTCCGCCACTTCGCGCGGTGGCTGGACGAGCGCCCCGATGTCCTCGACTTCTACCGGCGGAGCCTGCGGGCGCCGCCATCCGCCCGGCCGGTCTAGCGCAGGAACTTCTCCGAGGCGACCAGACCGGCCCGGTGCAGCAGGAAGCGCAGGGCGGTCCAGAGGGTGCCCAGACCGTAGACGACGCCCTGGCGGAAGCCCACCGAGGAGGCGTCGTCGAAGTAGCGGCTGGCGACCGGGACCTCGGCCACCGGCAGGCCGAAGTGCACGGCCTGGAAGATGACCTCGGTGTCGAAGACGAAGCCGTTCGAGTTGCGCAGGAAGGGCACCGTCTCCAGGAAGCGGCGGCTGTAGGCGCGGTAGCCGGTGTGGCACTCGGCGAAGCGCCGCCCCATGGCCAGGTTCTCGAGGGTGGTGAGCACGCGGTTGGTGATCCGCTTCCAGAGCGGCATGCCGCCCCGCTTGGCCGCCCCCGGGACCAGCATCCGCGAGCCGAGCACCATGTCGGCCCGGCCCTCGCGGATGGGGCGGATCATCTCCGGGATGATGGCGGGGTCGTACTGCCCGTCCGGGTGCAGCATCACCACGATGGTGGCCCCGTCGCGCAGGGCCTCCATGTAGCAGGTCTTCTGGTTGCCCCCGTAGCCCACGTTGTGGGGATGACGGATCGCCTTCAACTGGAGCGCCTGCGCCTTCGCGATCGTCTCGTCACGGCTGTGGTCGTCGACCACCACGATCTCGTCGTAGTAGCCCTTCGGGATGGCGCGGAAGGTGTCTTCCAGGGTGAGCGCCGCGTTGTAGGCGGGCATCACGATGACGATCTTCTCCCCCGGCGCTTCGCTCGCGCCGCCGGGCGCGCCCTCGGTTTCCACCATGGTCGCGGGATTCTACAACGGGGCGCGGGCCCCGCCGCCGAGGGGTCCGTGTGCTAGTCTGACCTCGATGCTGCTCGACTCGCTCCTGTCGCGCCGCGTGGTGATCCTGAGCGGCAAGGGCGGCGTCGGGAAGAGCGTCGTGGGCGCGGCGCTCGCGCTCGCGGCCCACCGGCGCGGCAAGCGCGTGCTGCTGGTCGAGGTGGACGCTCCCCTGGAGGCGGCACGGGTCCTGGGCCGGCGATCCTCGGACGGACGGCCGACCCAGGTGCTGCCGGGCCTCTTCAGCGTGAACCTGCG
The DNA here is from genome assembly GCA_963732935.1 of uncultured Acidobacteriota bacterium. Classification (GTDB taxonomy): domain Bacteria; phylum Acidobacteriota; class Vicinamibacteria; order Fen-336; family Fen-336; genus DATBSL01. The sequence goes on from CAVTBK010000003.1 coordinate 373,432, forward strand.
GCCCCAGGCCGCTCTCGACGAGTACGTCCACCGGGTGGTGAAGCTCGAGATGCTGGCGCGGCGGATCATCGAGAGCCCCATCTACGAGCGCTTCCTGGCGGCGGCCCCCGGGCTCAAGGAACTGATGCTGCTCGGCAAGGTGATGATGCTAGAGGCCGAGAGCACCCGCTTCTCGGGCAGGCCCGCCTGGGACCTGATCGTGGTCGACGCCCCCGCGACCGGCCACGGGCTCGCCTTCCTCAAGGTGCCGCTGGTCGCCTCTTCCGCGATCCCGGTCGGCCCGGTGGGAGCCAACGCGCGCCGCGTGCTCGCCCTCGTCCAGGATCCCCGGCGGACCGCCCTGGTCGTGGTTGCGGTGCCCGAGGAGATGGCGGTGGTCGAGGCACAGCAGTTCCAGAAGAGCGCGCGCGAGGAGCTCTCGGTCGAGCCCTCGGCCTTCGTCCTGAACGCCTGCCACGAGCGCCGCTTCAGCGACCAGGAGGAGGCGGAGCTGCTGCGGCTGACGGCGGCGCAGGCCCGGGGCACCTTCGCCGGCGGGCTGTCGCTCGAGGACGGGCTCCGCGCGGCGCGCCGCCAGATCCGCCGCCGCAAGCTGACGAGCTTCTACCGCCGCCGGCTGGAACGGTCGCTCGAGATCCCGCTCGTCTCGCTGCCCTTCCTGTTCCGGGAGCAGCTGGGGATCGACGATCTCCGGCTGCTCGCGGAGCGACTGGAGGCCGCCTGATGGCCCCCCGGGGCGACCCTGCCGAGGTCCTGAGCCGCGCGCTCGCCAGCCGCCGAATCCTGGTCGTGTGCGGCGCGGGCGGGGTCGGCAAGACGACCACCGCCGCGGCGCTGGCCCTGCGCGCGGCCCGCGACGGCCGCCGGGTCCTGGTGTGCACGATCGACCCCTCGCGCCGGCTCGCCACCAGCCTGGGCCTCGCGCAGCTCTCCGGCAGGCCGCGCGCGATCCCTCTCGGCCGCGCCGGGGGCGCAGTCGCCCGCGGCTCGCTCCACGCGATGGTCCTCGACGTGCAGAGCACCTTCGACACCCTGGTGCGGCGCTACGCCCCCGATCCCGCCGCGCGCGACCGCATCCTCCGCAACCGCTTCTACCGGCACGTCTCCGCCGCGCTCGCCGGCAGCCACGAGTACATGGCGATGGAGACGCTGCTGGAGTTGGCGGCCGACCGGCGCTACGACCTGGTCGTGCTCGACACGCCTCCCACCCGGCACGCCCTCGACTTCCTGGAGGCCCCCGATCGCCTGCTGAGCTTCCTGGACGCGAGCGTCCTGCGCTGGTTCCTGAGACCCTACTTCGTCGCCGGCCGGCTGACCCTCAAGGTGGCGAGCCGCACCGGCGCCGTCGTGATGAAGCTGGCCGACCGCGTGCTGGGCCTGCAGTTCCTGGCCGACCTCTCGGAGTTCTTCCTGGCCTTCGAGAGCCTCTACGCCGGCTTCAAGGACCGTGCGGAGCGCGTCCAGGCCCTGCTCCGCGAGCGCTCCTCCGGCTTCGTGCTGGTGGCGGCCCCCACGCCACTCGCGCTCGAGGAGGCCCGCTACTTCCACCGCCGTCTGGCGGAGAAGGACATGCCCTTCGTCGCCTTCGTCGTGAACCGCGTCCACCGCACCGCCTCCAAGGCCTTGCGGCGCGGGAACGGCCGGCCGGCCGCCCTCGCGCCCGAGCTGGCCGCCAAGGTCGCCGCGACACTGAAGGAGCAGCAGGTGCTGGCGACGGTCGAGCGGCGCGCGCTCGCCCGCCTCGAGGTCGACACGCAGAGAGACCGGCCCTGGTGCCGGAGATGGAGCAGGACGTGCACGATCTACGCGGGCTCGCCGAGTTCGGCGACCTGGTCTTCGAACGGCGCAGGGCCGGCGCCTCCAGGGCCCGGGCGGCGGCGTCGTGAGCGCCCGGACCATCCTCTACTCGGGCAAGGGCGGCGTCGGCAAGACGAGCCTCTCGGCCGCCACGGCCATCCGCGCGGCCAAGCTCGGCCATCGGACCCTGGTCGTCTCCACCGACTCGGCCCACAGCCTGGGCGACGCCCTCGACCGCCGATCGGGCCCGAGCCGGTCGAGGTGCAGCCCCGGCTGATGGCGATCGAGGTGGACGTCAACCGCGAGCTGGAGAGCCACTGGGGCATCATCCACGAGTACCTGACCCGCTTCATGACCTTCCGCGGCATCGACGAGACGGTGGCCGAGGAGATCGCGATCCTGCCCGGGATGGAAGAGCTGTTCAGCCTGGTGCGGGTGCGGGCCTGGGCGGACAGCCACGAGTACGACGTGATCGTGATCGACTGCGCGCCCACCGGCGACACCGTGCGCATGCTGGCGGTGCCGGAGGTGCTGAGCTTCTACTTCTCGCGCATCTTCCCGATCCAGCGGCGCGTGCTGCGGACCGTGCGCCCGGTCGCCCAGCGCATGACGGACATGCCGCTCCCCGAGGACGACGTGTTCGGCGCCATCAAACGGGTCTACGAGGAGATGGAGGGCCTGGGGCCGATCCTCCAGGACCCGCGCCGAAGCTCGATCCGGATCGTGCTGAACCCCGAGCGGATGGTGATCAACGAGTCGCAGCGGCTCTACACCTACCTGAGCCTGTTCGGCTTCCCGGTCGACGCCGTGGTCGCCAACCGCGTGCTGCCCGAGGCCGCCCGCTCCAAGTACTTCGACCGCTGGTTCGACATCCAGGCGGGCCACCTCGCCACCGCCCGCTCGGCCTTCGAGCCCCTCCCCTTCTTCGAGGCGCCGCTCTTCGACCGCGAGATGGTGGGCACCGAGATGCTGGACCACTTCGGCCAGGTGGTGTTCGGCTCCAAGGACCCCTCCGTCGTGATGCACAAGGAGCGGCCGATCGAGATCAAGAAGGAGAAGGGCGCCTACGCGCTCTACATCCGCCTGCCCTTCGCCGAGAAGGACAGGATCAAGGTCTGGTCGCGAGGCGACGACCTCGTGATCGAGGTGGACAACCAACGCCGGCACCTGGTCCTGCCGCGGACGCTCGCGGGCAGGCCGGTCGAGAGCGCGGCCTTCGAGGAGCAGCGGCTGCGCGTCGCTTTCGGACGGAAGGAGGCATCGTGACTCGGCAGAAGCGGACGGGTTCGAGGAAGGCCTGCTGCATGGTCTCCGAGCTGCTGGAGGAGGTCGGGGTGGACCGGGAGAAGCTCCGAAAGCTGCGGCGGCAAGCGCTGGAGGGGATCATCCTGCTCTGCCAGTGGCAGCTCGACCGGATGAACGAGGCCCCGGCAGCCCGGGCGCCGCAGACCGGCCGCAAGGGCCGGCGGATCCCGGTCGCATGAGGCGGAGGATCGGCCTCGCCGGAATCGCCCTGGCGGCGCTGGCGCCTCTGGTCGGCGGCGCTCGCGACGCCGGCGCGGCCGAGCTCACCGTCTTCGTCTCCGGCGGCCTGCCCACGGCCGACTGGAGCCGCGGCTACGGCGGGCTGATCACGATCACCCTGCTCAACCTCGTCCACGGCGAGCTGGAGGGCGCCCGGCAGGCGAGCGACCTCGCCGACACGAGCCTGCTCACGCTCTCCGCGAAGGCCGCGGTCGGCCCCACCATCGGCCGCTTCGTGCCCTACGCCGGGCTCGGGGCCGGCGTCTACGTCGAGACCCGCCCCGGCAGCGACGACCGCGGCACGCTCGGGCTCCTCTTCTTCGGCAGCAAGCTCAAGCTCCCGCTCGGGGTCCTGCTGCGCTTCGAGTACGACTTCGTCGCGCTGCCGGCCGCGGCCCCCGTGAAGCTCGACGCGCGCTTCTTCTTCGGCGCCGGGATCAGCTTCTAGCGGAATTGACGGCGCTCACCGGCCCCGCCGCGGGCCGGTGCTAAACTGTCGCCTCCACCGCATGGTCTTCCTCAACTACACCGCGATGCAGGTGACGTCCAAGATCGTCTACTACGGTCCTGGACTCTGCGGCAAGACGACCAACCTCCAGTGGATCCACAGGAAGACCGCCCCCGGCTCGCGCGGCGAGATGGTGAGCCTGGAGACGGAGGCGGACCGGACCCTCTTCTTCGACCTGCTGCCGCTCGACGTCGGAATGATCGGCGGGATGAAGGTGCGCCTGCAGCTCTACACGGTGCCGGGTCAGGTCTTCTACAACACGACGCGCCGGCTGGTCCTGAAGGGGGTCGACGGCATCGTCTTCGTGGCCGACTCGCAGGCGGCCGCCATGGACGCCAACCAGGAGTCGCTCGCCAACCTGCGCCAGAACCTCGAGGAGCTGGGGCTCGACCCGGGCGAGGTCCCGATCGCCTTCCAGTACAACAAGCGCGACCTCGCCCACATCGTGCCGCTCGAGACCCTGCACGAGGTGCTGAACCTGGGCGGGGCCCCGGAGTTCGAGGCGGCCGCCATCCACGGGGTGGGCGTCTTCGAGACGCTGAAGGACATCTCGCGCCAGGCGCTCGACGCGGTGCGCGCGCGGATCGCCGAGTCGACCGGCCGCCGCGTCCCGCGCAAGAAGTCCGTCCCCCGCGCGCCCGCCCCGGCCCGCGCGCCCGCCCGCGCCCCGCAGCCGCCGGCCGAGGACCTGCTGGCGGCGCTGGGGCCGCTCGAGATCGAGTTCGCCGAGGAGGACATCGAGGAGGGGGTGCGCCCGGTGCGCATCCAGGCCCCCAACGACATCGGCCGCGAGCTCGGCAAGCTCCGGGAGGTGTCGGGGAGCGCGCGGGCGCCCACGAGCGTCATCAGCCAGGGCGACGTGAGCGACCTGCTCTCGAACCTCGCGCCCGTGGAGGGCGAGCACGAGCAGGAGATCGAGCGGGGCGCGACCGTCGACGTCCCGGCCCGCCTGCTCCAGGGGCTCACCGACCTCCGCATCCACCTGGGCCTCGACCGCGACGGGAGAGAGGAGCTGCTGCGCGACGCGGTCCGAGTGACCCTGGTGCGGACCGGCCGCCTGGGCCGGCTGCGGCTGCGCTTGGACCTCGACCTGAAGGGCCGCTAGGCTCCGCTCGGCCGCCCGCGTGCGCCTCGCTGCGTGGGTCCAGGTACTCCATGTGCCCCGTGCCCGACAGCTCGACCAGCTCGACGGTGTCACCTGCTTCGGCGGCCGCACGCGCGTACCGACGCGACAGATCGATGGGCACGACTTCGTCCGAGGTACCGTGCAGGATGAGCTGTCCAACGCCCAACGGAAGCATCTCCATGGGTGAGGCCAACTGACATCGCTCCGGGTACTGACTCGGAGGTCCGCCAATCAGCTCCGCAACGACCTCACCGCCAACCCTCGAGTCGTAGGCACGGGCGAGGTCCGCAATCGGTGCCAACCCGACGGCTGCTCGCACATGGACGCGTTCCGTTTGAGGGCGTTCAGCGCGCTCGTGCCCGGCGACCCAGAGTGCCAGGTGCCCACCGGCCGAGTGGCCAACCACCGCGACTCGGTCGAGATCAAGGTCAACGCCGCCAGCCACGAGCTGTGCGAGATACTCGAGGCCGGCCGCCACGTCGTCCATTGTTGCCGGCCACCCGGCCCCGGCACTCCCCAGCCGACGGTATTCCAGGTTCCAGACGGCGATGCCACGGCACACCAGGTCGTTCGCGATGGCGCTCATCTGCTCACGGCCATGGGGCATTCTCCAGAATCCCCCATGCAGCAGACACACGACCGGCGGCCGTGACGTCATGGGGAGATGCAAATCCGCCTCTTGGTCCGCGGTTGGCCCATAGCGCACCGCGCGCGCGGTTGAATCATGCTGCGTCACGACGCTCCTCCGCACCACGTCCGTCGAACACCGACGAAATGGCCCATCTTTGGCGAACCATACTCTCGTCGCTGTCGATCTGGCAAAGCTCGAGCACCCGCAGGAACGTGCGTACGCTCGCCCTGCTCCACCCACACCGCGCCCCACTCAGCCGCCGAAGCTGCAAACCGACGCGAACAACCGCATCTTCGTCGCGTCCGTCGCGCACCATTCGCCGCCGGAATGGCGCACGAGCACCTCACCAAGGTAGCAGCCGACGGCATAGATCATCCCGGATGCACTCTCCTCCGAGACTCCCCTCGCCTTGATCTCATCGAGAACGGTGTCGACGAGCTGAAGGGTCCCCGGAGAATAGTCGAGGTTGCCCTCAGCTCGGGCGCATCCGTGTGACTCACGACAATCACCGGCACCTGCGACCCGACACCGGCCTTCCGTAGCGCCGTCACCCAGGTCGACAACCGCGAGACAGCGTCAGCGTCCCAGGGCTCCGAGTACGTATACACCGCCGCGGGCAACCCTTTGCCGTTCTTCATGACCAACGGCACAGTGACGCCACCCAGCGGCTGCTGGAACGCTTCGATCTCGTAGCCGCTCTCCTTGAGCGCTCTTCCCGCGGTGATCAGGTATGCCGCTTGTCGCGCGAGGACGGGGTCGCCGGAGCCGAGCGCCCGGAGCAGGACCGGGGCGCCGCCATCCGGCTCGAGCGGCGTGGGCCACCTCGACTCGTTCACGGTGCACCTCCGGAGAGTCCCGCCGCGTTTCTAGCTCCACCCCATGGAAGCACCCAACGCCTTCAGCTCTTCACCATCGGGATCGTCCTTCACCGCGCAGGTGTCGTCGAAGATCATCGTGGCACGTCTCCCCGCGTCGAACGCCGGCCAGCTGGGCAGGCCGCCGTGGTTCGGATCGCCCGTGCGCGCGAACTGCACCCAGGCGCCGCTGATGCGAGCCGCGAGGGCGCGCGCTCGGGGCCCGCCTCCCGTCATGTGATCGCAGCGGTCCGTGTTGTCGAAGACGAAGGGCATCTCGGAGCAGTGGAAGGAGTGCAGCCGGCCGTCGAGGACGGGGCTGTCCCAGGCGAACCAGTAGAGGTACGCCGGCGCGCCGCCCTGCGCGGCCTTCAGGGCGGCCTGCCGCACGGCCGCGTGGCGGGCCCCAGACGAGAACCAGATGGCGGAGAGCTTGGCCGGGCTGGCGTCCGGATGCCCGCGCCGGAGGGCATCGAGAATGCGCTGCCCGTGCTCGGACCCGTGGCCCCCCACGATGCGGCCGCGAAGCTCGTCGAGCGTCAGCTTCTCGAAGTCGGGGTTCAGAAAACCGATCCCGAATTCCGTGAGCGTCGAGCCGACCATCAGCGGCACGCCGGCCGAGGCGACGGGCGCCCCGGTCCAGAACGGATGCTCGGGCAGGATCCTGCCATCGACCGTCGGGGCCCAGGCGTTGAACTCGCAGTGGCGACCGAAGTCGATCGGCCGCGAGTAGTCGCCCGCCGGGTAGACCCTCTTGGCGGCGATCTGGGCGGCCGCGACCAGCCGGTCGAACGGCACCTCCTGCAGGGCTTCCAGCCGACCTCGCCCCACGCCCGCCTCCTTCAGCACGGCGTCGGCGAGCTTCGCCGAGAAGTCGGGCGTCAGCATGCGCCGCATGGAACCGCTCTCGACGACGGCCTTGTGGAACAGGCCTTTTGCCCGCGGCATGGCCATGAGCGCGGTCACCTTACCGCCGCCGCCGGACTGGCCGAAGATCGTCACGTTCCCGGGGTCGCCACCGAAGCCCGCGATGTTGTCTCGTACCCACTCGAGCGCGGCGACGATGTCGAGCAGGCCCGCGTTTCCCGACGCCGCGTACTTCTCGCCGCCGATGGACGAGAGATCGAGGAAGCCGACGGCACCGACGCGGTGGTTGAGGCTGACCACGACCACGTCGTGGCGTGCCAGGTTCTCGCCATTGTAGACCTTCATCTCATTGCCGGAGCCGGTGGCGAAGCCGCCGCCGTGCAACCAGACCATCACGGCTCGCTTGCGGCCATCGAGGCCGGGCGTCCAGACGTTCAGGCGCAGGCAGTCTTCACCCTGCGCGCCGGGGTTCCACTCGTAGACGAAGGCCACCTCGTCCTTGTCCCAGTGCTCGGGCGGGATCTGCGGGCTGGCGAAGCCCCAGGCGAGCGCGGAGCGAACGTCCTTCCAGGGCGCCGGCTTCGAGGGCGCCATGAAGCGCCGGGCGCCGGCCGTGGGCGCGCCGTAGGGGATGCCCCTGAACACGAACATCTCCCTGTGGATGAATCCCCGCACTTTGCCGTGGGTCGTTCCCGCGATGGCGGCGGAATCCGAGGCCACGATGGAACCGCCGAGGTCGGACCCGGCGGTAGCCTTCGACTGGGCCACGAGCTCCCGCGGGAGCAGGCCCGTGGCCACCAGGCCGGCGGCCGTCTTCATCCAGGAACGCCGGGCGAGACAGGAATCGGGGCGGCGAGAGTCCGGCTTCATCGCTTGCTCCCTGCTCTGGAATCCACGGCGGCGCCGCGGCGGCTCAGGGCTCGCTGCGCACGACGCTGAACGTCCGCGCGAGGTCCTCGAGCCAGGTCTTCTCGTCCGCGAACGAGGCCTGGTCCTCGCCGAGGGCCTCGACCTCGACCTTCGTCTCCGGGAACGCGAACCCCGGATGGTTGACGTCGACCTGCACCAGCACGCCCTTCAGCTGGTGGTCGGCCACCGAACCCTGGAAACGATGCAACAGCCACGTGGTGCGCTCCTCTGGAGTGGCGCGCACCGTGCTGTCGAAGATCCACGCCCTCATCGGCAGCAGGAAACCGAACGACACGCCTCCTCCCTCGGCCTCACAGCGCCCGTCGCGCAGGAGAAGCGCCGAGGGCAACAACGACTTCCCTTGCGGTGTGGTGGCGGCCCTCTGCTGTGACTCGTCCGGCACCATGACGCCGAGCAGCTTGGCGCCCTGGCACCAGATGCGAACCTTGGGTCTCCCGGCGGGAACCGCCTGCAGACCGGGAAGCAGCAACGGATAGACGCCCATGGCCTTGACGCCGGGCCCGACCGCCGCCTCAGCAGGGACGAGGCTGGCACCCATGAGTAGAAGGACGGCCAACTGGATCATTCGCTCCCCTTCCCGGCGGCTGCTGCCCCGCCCTGGTCCGCCCGATGCGGACCGCAGGATTATCCGCCATGCGGCCGCTCCACGCGCGGCGCCATGGCCGCGGGATCCTCCCTGCGGCCCTCTATCCGGGAACCGAGTTCCAGATCTCCCGTGAGATCCTCCACGAACCGTCAGGCTGTTGCCGCAGGATGTGAAGTCCCTGGCCGCTGCTCACTCTGCCTTCCCCACCCGACCGTGCTGTCGCGCGCCAAGTGTACGTGTAGGCGTGGTACGCCATGTCCCCGGCCACCGCGATCTCGGTGCTCGTGAAATCCAGCCACTCGATCCGGAAATCGCGGAGGAAGGCGGTCAGCCAGCTCCGCAGTTCCTCGCCCGACTTCGCCGGGCTGTTGGGTGGCATGAAGACCGCGTCCTGACTCAGCGCCCCGAAGTACGCTCCGGTGTCGCCCGCGGCCACCGCAGCCTTCTCCCGCAAGACGGGCGCCACCACCGGCCCCGGGTCACCTCGCGCCTCTGCCCCTTTGCCTGCCATGTTCCTCCCCCTCGCGCCTCACCCTGACGCCCACCCTGCGCGAGTGGGCACACAAGCATCAACTCACTTCGGCCGCCCCAACTTGCTTGGAAACTCATCGTACCGGAACGCGCCGGCAGATGCCGGGCCTGAGCTTACTGTTGCCTGACTATGTCGACTGAGATCTCCACCGCCGGCGTTGTTCCTCTATTCTCGAGCCAGTGCGTGGTGTTCTTGTCCTCGGGCCAGCCCACTCCCGGCCCATACTCCTTAGACACGCCGTTTCGATGGTCAATGATCGTTCCCTGCAGTATGTAGACCATGCCCGGCCTGCCTATATGGTCGTGAATCGGGCCGAAGACTCCTCCAGCTTCGATGGTCACCATTCGCATTCGAAGCTGGTGCCCTGCCATGCCCTCGATCTCAGCGCCAAGGTCGAGCGCGGCTAGCAGCTTCACCGTGACACCCTTCGTCTCGGGCGCCGCCTGCTCGCTTCTCATCGTGGTCTGCTTTCTGTGCCCCTATGTTCGCCCAACACTGGCGATAGGCTGCGAGGCGCGCGGACCCTGAGGTCCGTAGACGATGACCGCGCGATCGCGGTGCCTGCCGGCCACCATGCCTCGTCCCGCTTCCTACCGCGCTTCGTCAGCGGGGCACGACTGGACGTCACCTCTTCGCTCTGGACTTCCTTTCGGCTTCCGCCGCAAGCTGCGAACGCTTCCTCTTGCCCGCCATCCAGCCCTCGGATCGAGCAACCCCTGACACCTTGTCGTCACTCCAACCCTGTGTCAGTCCTGCGGCATCACCCTTGCCCTTGAGACCGCGCTTGAAGCCCTCGGCCCTGGCCTCGTCCTTGTCCTTCGGCATCGGCGACTCCTGCTCTCTGGGCGGATAAGCCCAGGGAAGAGCCTAGCACGCAGCCCTGCCGGCGGCCCGAAAGGCAACGCGATCGACCCGGCCTCTCGCTTCGACCAGCATGCCTAGCCGGTCACGGGGGCCTCACCGGGCACTCGTCACTTCCGCTGTCCCGATGCGACCCCGTGCTCAGCCCAACACCGTCCATTCTGACCGGCGCGGACATGAGGCGGCACCCTCGGGCGCGCCACGTCTTGCCGACCGAGCAACGGTGCCCGCCGAAAGCCTCGTCAGCTTGATCGCGCTGTTGGGCCGCGCCCCCCTCACTCACGGTCGGCCGCGCACGCAGCGCGGACCACTTGCGCGAGCGCAGCGACGCGTGTCGCATTGGCATCCGCCTCGACCACGACATGGTACGTGTTCGGAGCAACGAGCATCGCCACGAGCGCCAAGTACTCGTGGTCGCTCAGTTCCCGTACATTGCGGCCGAAGAAGGCGCGTGCAGCCGCCTCGAAGCCAAGGACCTCCCCGCCGTTCATGTTCCCGAAGTAGGCCCGGTTCATGAACACCCGCAACTGCCGCTGCTTGGAGATCTGCCCGTCGAGCACCCACGCGTCGACCATCAGCATGATCTTCCGGTGCCGTAGTAGCCCGGGGCTGAACCCCTCGAAGAACAAGCCCTTGCAGATGCTCTGCGTTACCGTCGTGTGAAGTGGCGGCCCGTCGAAGAGACCGATGCCGTGGTGCCGATAGAACGTGGGGTCTTGGACCGCCAACAGCGTGCAGACTCGCCCGGGCGGTAGGGTTGCGGGATCAAGGGACAGCGCACCAGACTGCTCGAGCTTTCCAACGAGCTGCGGCGCCTTACGATGCGCATTGACCCCGACACCCGCGAACCACAGCAGACACACCGCTGCCGGTGCGAGAACAGTCCCCGCGATGTGTCGGCGAGTCAGCAGCATCGCCCGTGGCCAGGCTTCGTCAGCTTCAACTCCTTGGTCGGCGGAGCCCTAACCTGGTACTCGGCGGAACTCTAGGGCCGCAGCGGCGATGGAGTCAAGATCGGGATCTCGCTGGAGGGGCACCGCCCACTTGGGCGCCGGTCCCAGGCGAGCGTCGCGGACCAGCGCGGGCTCGGGCTCTACGCCGTCCGCGCGAAGAGGTCGTCCAGCTTCGCGTCGATCGTCTCCCAGGAGTACTCGCGGTCGACGTAGGCGCGGCCCTGGCGCCCCAACGACTCGGCCAGGCCGGGCTCCTGGAGCAGGAGGCGCAGCCCTTCGGCGAACTCGGCGTAGCCGTGGTAGAAGAGCCCGCCGTCGGAGCGCAGGCACTGCCCCATCAGCACCTTGCAGCGGGCGTTGGCGAGCACCGGGCGCCCCAGCTTCCAGGCCTCGAGGGTGACGACCGAGAGGCTCTCGTAGGGCGAGGGCATCACGAGGAGAGCGCACTGCCTGAGGGCCGCCACCTTCTCCTCTTCACTGATGAAGCCGACGTGGCGGACGTGCGGGTCGTCTGGGATGGGCACGACCGAGCGACCGGCCAGCACCAGGTCGACGTCGGCCCCGGTCTCCTGGCGGAATTTCCTGAAGTAGGCGAAGAGGGTGATGCAGCCTTTGTTCTTGTCGATCCGGCCCACGTAGAGGAGGAAGGGGCGCCTGAGGCCATAGCGGGCCCGGAAGTCGAGGGCGGGGTCCACCTCGGGCAGCTCCAGGCCGCTGCCGATCACGACGCTGGGAAGGGAGCGGTTGCCGCTCGCGCCCTCGACGAGCGTCTGCTCTTCCGGGGTGAGGTAGACGATGCCCCGCGGCAGCGAGAAGAAGGGCTTCATGATGCCGAGCTGGACGGCCGGGTCCTCCTCGGCGGTGGGCACCAGGATCGCGCGCTCGCGCACCGGCGGCAGGCCGTGGTAGCTCTGGTAGTAGCGGAAGCAGTAGAAGAGGAAGCGGTCGAAGCGGTCGTGCGCCCGGCCGACCGCGCGCACGAGAGCCGGCGAGAAGGGGCCGTTCTCGCGCACCCAGGCCTCCTCCTCCTCGCGGGTGTGGGTCTCGTGGAAGCAGAGGTTGGAGAGCGACGCGAAGGCGCGCGCGTTGCGGGTGCGCTTGACGGCGTGGCGGTGGACCGGGATGCCGTTCAGCAGCTCGGTGCCTTCCGGGTAGTGGTTCCTCCACTCGAGGTAGTCGAGGGCGCGGGTGGCGAACACCTCCACCTGGTGGCGCCGGGCCAGCCGCTCGGCAAGCCAGCGGCAGTGCAGCTCGGCTCCCCCGTTGACCTCCAGCCCGTAGCGTTGGATGACGAAGGCGAGCCTCATCGGGGCCGGCCGGAGGCGGCCCGGGCCAGCAGCCGCTCGTACTTCTCCATCACCCGCTCCCAGGCGTAGTTGGCCTCGAAGTAGTCGCGGCCCTGCGCGCCCAGCCGGTCGGCCAGCGCGGGCTGGTTCGCCAGCAGGTCCATGGCGGCGGCGAACTCGTCGTAGCGGCGGTAGTAGAGCCCGCCGTTGGCGCGCAGCACCTGGCCGCGCAGCACCTCACAGTCGCCGTTCACCAGCACCGGGCGGCCCATCATCCAGGACTCGAGCACCACCATCGACAGGCTCTCGTGGCGCGAGGGCATGACCAGGGCCCGGGCCCGCGCGATCGCGGCCAGCTTCTCGCCGTCGGGCACGACGCCCATCAGCCGCACGTGGGCGTTCTCGGAAAAGCTCATGGTGCTGCGGCCGAAGAGGGCGAGGGTGGCGGTCGCGCGCGTTTCCCGCTGCCAGCGCAGGAAGTGGTCGATCATCACCGCGCAGCCCTTTTCGGGCTCGATGCGGCCGACGTAGACGAAGTAGTCGCCCAGGAGATCGAGCCGCCGCGCCACCTCGTCGACCGGCACCTGGGCCGGGCGTTCGATCCCGGTGCCGACCACCTCGCCGGGCAGGTCGGGATTGCCGGTCACCCGCTCGATCAGCTCCTTCTCCTCGAGCGTGTTGAAGACGATCGCGGCGGGCTTCTTGAAGAACTCCCGGAAGATCCGCAGGTAGAGGACGCGGTCGTGCTCGGCGGTGGGGACGAGGAGGCTCTTGTGGGGCGCGACCTGCAGGCCGAAGTAGCTGGTCCAGTACCGGTACGAGAAGAAGACGAGGGCGTCGTACCCGCTCTCGTGCGCCTTCAGGTGCTCGAGGAGCGCCGGGCAGACCGGGCCGTGCTCCTCCAGCCAGCGGCGCTCCTCCTCGTCCGTGTGCTCGAAGAAGCAGACCTGGTTCGCCACGGGATCGAAGGTCTCGATCCGGCGCTCGCGGGCGACCGGGAAGCGCAGCACCCGGACCCCGTTCACCCGGGTCTCGCCGGCCGGCAGCAGGTTCTGCCAGGAGAGGTAGTCGACGGCCGTGGTGGTGAGGACCGTGACCTCGTGCCGGGCCGCCACCTGCTCGGCGATCCAGCGGCAGTGCAGCTCCGCCCCGCCGACCACCTCCGGTCCGTAGCGCTGGACGACGAAGGCGACCCTCACCCGCGCCGGCTCCCGCTCGCGCCGGCCTCCGTCCCCTTCTGCGAGAGCCCCTCGACCCGGTTCCTGAGAGCCGCCGTCTCCACCTGGAGCTTCACCACCTCGCGCACCAGGTTGTGGCAGAGGTAGTGGAGGTAGAGGTTGATCTGGGCCTGCCGGCCGAGCGGCGCGTCCGTGTAGAGCCGCACCCACGGGTGCACCAGCTTCTTGAACCCCACCAGCATCCGCGCCGCGAACCCGCGGCGGTGGGTCTCGATCCTATAGTCGGTCGAGATGTTCCAGTTGTTGTTGTCGGCCATCAGCCGGGCCAGCAGCTCGGGATCGATCCCGGCGTCGTCCGCGAAGGCCTGCAGCTTGAGCGCCGCCAGCTCGGCGACCTCCTCCTCGGTGTAGAGGCCCAGGTCGCGCCGGCCCCGGATCTTCTCCCGGACCGTCGCCATCACCTTGGCCACCTCGACCCGGCCGTCCGCCCCCGTCCACTCGTCCATGGAACTCACCTCAGCCGTGGATGACGACGACCGCCTGCCGGAACTGCGGAGCCAGCCAGCGCGCGCGGCGCGCCAGCCAGCGGTCGCAGCGGTCGGCGAGCCGCAGCAGGGGGTTGTCCGCGCTGCGCAGCACCAGCGACGAGACGAGGCCGAGCGGCAGCGAAAGGTAGTTGAAGGGCACGATCTCGGCCCCGGCGAAGCTCCGCCGCAGCCAGCGGAGGTCGCCGGCCAGGAAGGAGCGCTCGTCGGGCGTGTGCGCCCTCGGTGCCAGCCAGTGGAAGAGCCGGATCAGGGGATTGCCCCCGAGCGGCTCCAGGAACACCATGGTCCCGCCGGGAGCGAGGTTCTCCGCCCGCAGCCTCGTGAGCAGCATGCGGTAGTCGAGGTGGTGCAGGATCGCCCGGCCCACCACCAGGTCGAAGCGGCCGTCGATGGGACCCATCGCGTCCTGACACAGGAACTCGAGCCGGCCCGGCGCCTGGCGTTCCCGAGCCCGGGCGACGAGCGTCTCGGAGACGTCGATCCCGACCACGGAGCGGGCACCGAGCGCCAGCAGCCGCTCGGCGTTGTCGCCGTCCCCGCAGCCCAGCTCGAGGACGCGGCCGCCCGCGGCCGCGCTCCGGATCACGTCCTGGAAGACCTGCTCCTGCGCCCGCGTGTTCGGAGACTCGAACACGTGCCGGAAGCGGACGTGCCAGCCGTGCGAGTGCTCGAAGACGTGCTCCTCGTCGTAGGCACGCCTCTCCCGCTCGGCACGGCCGGTGAGGGCTCCGGCCGCGCCGGGCTCCCCCGCCGGGGCCGAGGCGGCGGGCGGCCCCTCCGCGCCCTCTGCGCGGCGAGCCACCCCCGCCGGAGCCTCCACCTCGGGACGACTCAGGTGCTTGCGCTCCTTACCGCTTGGCCGCCTTCACCGGCACGACCGCCATCGGCGTCGCGGGTCCGAGCGGCACCGCGTCGACGACGTCCGGCGGCTGGCCCATCTGATCGGCCTCGGCCACGTACAGGTGGTAGACGTCGAGCCCCAGCTCGCGGTCGTCGTCGTTCATCGGCGGGTTGAGGTTCTTCGGGACGAAGGACTGGTTCATGGACAGGTGCAGGTCCACCCACTCCTCGCTGCCCAGGTCGGCCGCCTTGACGCGGATCTTCTTCAGGTAGACCTGGGGGCCGTCGATCGGGAAGCGCAGCCCGACGTTGTTGCCCACCGAGACAGTCAGCTCCGGCGTCTTCGGGAAGCACTTCACGCAGGTGTCGGCCTGGAGATAGACGATCACGTCCTTCTTCGGGTTCTTGAAGGAGACGAGCGCGTCCTTCTTGGTCCAGGTGCGCTCGACGCTCGGGTTCTCGGGCTGCGTCTCCGGGTTGTGCCAGCCCTGCTTGTAGACCATGAAGATGTTCTCGGTCTGCGGCACGAACTCGAGCTTGGCGACCCGGTACTCGTGGAAGCCGGCGTCGTCGCCCTTCAGCGCCGGGCGCTCGCGCCGCCCGTGGGTCGGGAAGAGACCCACCCGCACCTCCACGTCGCCGACGTAGGGGTACACCGGCACGAAGTGGGTGAGCGTGTAGCTGTAGGTGTGGCCCGGCTCCCAGGTGCTGGTGGGGGGGATCGGGGCGTGCGAGTCCGCGAACAGCACCACCTCGTGCGAATCGAGGAAGTGGATGAAGGCATCGTAGTCCTGGTCGAGCTTCTTGGCCCCCGGCTCGACCGTCCACGTGTAGGTCACCTCGATGGCGCTCCCGAGGGGGACCTTCGTCCGGTTCACCTTGATCGAGGGCACGATCGGGTTCACCTCGACCGGCTTGCGGCGGGAGCAGGCCGGCAGGAACGAGATCCCGGACAGGGCGGCGACGAGGGCCAGCCCCCAGGTGCGGCGCAATGTCATTTCGTAATCTCCCAAGAGACGGCAGAACCGGAGGAATGGAACCGGATGCCGAAACCTCCGAAGAATATCGGAAAGATCGTGTGGGACGCAATCGCGGCCGCCGGGCGGGCCGGCTGGTTCGCGGGCGAGCGGGGCGCGGCATGCTAGAATCCGCCAGCCGCGTGGCCTCGGCGGCCCGGGGGGGACGGTTGGGACGCAGAGCATGGGGACGTTGGCTGAGCCTCACCGCCGCAGCGACGCTCGCGACCTCTTGCGCGAGCGGCAGCAGGGTCGGCCCCGCCGTCGCTTCTTCCCCGCCCCCGCAAAAGGCTGACCTGGCTGCGACCGTCGTGAGCCAGGCCGACGCGGCCCTTCGCGCGGGTCTCCTCGCGGCCGACGAGGGGCATCTCGACCGAGCCAGGGCAGAGTTCGACCGCGCCACCGACCTGCTGCTCGGCTTCCCGGGCGGGGCCTTCGCCGATCCGAGCGTCGCGGAGGCCTATCGGCGCACCCTGCAGACGGTCCAGGTCCGCGAGGTCGAGATGCTGTCGGCCGGCGACGGCTTCACCGAGGCAGACTCGGAGCCCGCCTCCATCGACGGGGTCGGCCAGCTCCCCGTCAGCGACGGCCCGCCCAGCGCGTCGACCCGAGCCCAGGCGACGGCGGCGGTCGCGAGCGAGGCGATCGATCTCCCGATCGAGCTCAACGACGCGGTCCTTTCCTGCATCGACCTCTATCAGGGCAGCCAGCGCGAGTGGTTCGAGAGCGCCCTGGCCCGAGGCCACCGCTATCTCCCCCACATCCGCGAGGTCTTCGCCTCGGAGGGCATCCCCCAGGACCTCGCCTACGTGGCCCTCGTCGAGAGCGCCTTCAAGCCGACCGCCTACTCGCGCGCCAAGGCCCGCGGCGTCTGGCAGTTCGTGAGCGCCACCGGCCGGCGCTACGGGCTCGGGATCGACTGGTGGGTCGACGAGCGCAGCGATCCCGACAAGGCGACGCGTGCCGCCGCCCGCTACCTGAAGGACCTCTACGCCCTCTTCGGCGACTGGAACCTGGCGCTCGCCGGCTACAACGCGGGCGAGGGCAAGGTGCTGCGGGCGATGCGCCGCTACGGCAAGTCGGATTTCTGGGCGCTGCGGCGCACCCGCGGCCTGCGCGCCGAAACCAAGAACTACGTGCCACTCGTCCACGCCGCGATCGTGATCGCCAAATCGCCGGAGAGGTACGGCTTCGAGATCGAGCCCGAGGCCCCGCCTGCCTTCGAGAAGATCACCGTCGACGGCGCCTACGACCTGCGGGTGATCGCGGAGTGCGCCAGTGAGCCGGTCGAGGACATCCAGGCCCTGAACCCCGAGCTGCGCCGCCTGGCGACGCCGGCCGGCCGCAGCTTCGCCCTGCGCGTGCCCCAGGGGCGAGCGCAGACGGTGGCCAACTGCCTCCGCGACCTGCCGGCCGAGAAGCGCGTCAACTTCCGAAGGCACGTGGTCCGCCGCGGCCAGAGCCTGGCCGGCATCGCCCGCGCCAACGGCGTCACCGCCCGCGACATCGCGGAGGCGAACGGGATCCCGCTCCGCAGGCGTCTGCGCCGCGGCACCGAGCTCATCATCCCGATCCCGGTCCACCCGCGGGTCGCCACGGTCCGGCACGAGCACGGCACCGAGGGCGAGGGACGGCGCGTGCGCTACCGGATCCGCCCCGGCGACACCCTGACCTCGATCGCCGCCCAGTACGGCATCACCGTGCGCGACCTGCGGAGCTGGAACGGCCTCCGCGGCACCCGCATCGCCGCCGGCAGCATGCTCACCATCTACGCCGGCGGCGCGTCGGACTAGGCGGCGGGCGTTCGCAAGCGGAAATCCCTGCCGCTGGCGAAGCTCGTGAGGAAACTCACCCGAGCGGAACGAAGCGGCCAATAGCGCCACGCGCGCGACGAGTACGTGTGCGTCGTCACCTCGATCCGGTGAGGCGGCGCACCTTCTCTCGCGCTGGTCGGCGCCTGCCTCTCGATTCGTGACGATGCGCACGAGCGCGAGGTGCCTGCCCTCGTATGGCCCACCGAGAGCGAGGGCAGCAGAGGCTGCCAGTCGAGTGACAGAGGTCGAAAAGCTCCGCTGCCGAAGAGCAGGGAGACGGAAGCAGAAGAGGTAAGGACAATGCTCACGAACTCCGGTTCCAAGGCGCAGGCGACCCGGTCGCTCCTCCGTCGCGGTTTCATGTCGCTCGCAGTCGTCTCCGCGGTCGCGCTCGTCGCCGCCTGCGGATCGAACACCGTGACCGGTCCCGATCCGGTCTCGTCCACGCCGGCTCCGGCCGCCACGCCGGACACGACGCCCACTCCGGACCCCGCGGCGACGCCGGCCTCGACCATCGCCTGCGTCCCCACCCTCGAATCGCCGGCGAGGGGCGCGACCATGGACAACGGGCGGACCGACGGCCACGACGAGCTGATCTGGGACTTCGACTGGTCCGACTGCCCCGGCGCCGACCTCTATCACCTCTACGTGAAGAGGGCGGGCTCGGCAGCCGCGATGATCGACCGGGACGACCTGGCCGGCTCCAACTACAACCACGGTAGCAGCGGCTACGTCGGATCGAGCAACCTGACCGGCTGGACCTGGAAGGTGCGGGCGCGGATCGCCGGGCAATGGGGCCAGTGGTCGGTGGAGATGCCGTTCGTGGTGGAACCGCCCAACACCGATCCCCCCGACGTCTGCGTGCCGACCCTGATCTCGCCGGCCGAGGGCGCGACGCTCGACAACGGGCGTACGGACCACACCAACAACATGATCTGGACCTTCAACTGGTCGGACTGCCCGGGTGCCACGCAGTATCACCTCTACGTGAAGAAGGACACCGCAACGAATCCGGCGATCGACGAGGATTCCCTGACGGCCTCGTACTACCAGCGCGTCACGACCTCCTACGTCCCGGCGGGCAGCCTGACCGGCTGGACCTGGAAGGTGCGGGCGAAGACGGACGGTGTCTGGAGCGTCTGGACATCGGCGCGGTCGTTCCAGGTCGAGCCGCCCAACACCGACTGACCGGCCACGAGCCCGCCGTCCGTGACACGCAAGGGCCAAGGCCTCCGCCAACCTGGCGGGGGCCTTGGCGCGTCTCCTGGGGGCCGAGTCGTCTCTTGGGACGACAGCCCAGGGCGGGCGCCGAGCGGACCTCGCCGGACCGGCGATGGGCGTATCGTCCCCCCGAGCGGCTCTCTCCCGCCGCAGCGCGGAGGGAGACCATGCTCGCCACATCCACGACGGCAGCCGTCTTCGGGGTCGAGGCGCAGCTCGTACGGGTCGAGGCGGACATCGCTCCGGGCTTCCCCCGCTTCGCCATGGTGGGCCTGCCCGACTCGGCGGTGAAGGAGAGCGAGGCGCGGGTGCGGGCCGCGCTCCGCAACTGCGGCCTCGAGTTCAAGTGGGACCGGCGCATCACGGTCAACCTCGCCCCCGCCAGCCAGCGCAAGTCGGGCTCCTCGTTCGACCTCGCCACGGCCGTCGCGCTCCTGGCCGCCGACGGCAGGGTGCTGCCCGCGCTCGGCGGGGCGCTGCTGATCGGCGAGCTGGCGCTCGACGGTGCGCTGCGGGGCGTCGCCGGCGTCCTGCCGACGTTGCTCCTGGCACACCGCGCCGGGCTGAGCCGCGCGGTCATCCCCCGGACGAACCACGGAGAGGCGGCGCTCGTCCCCGACCTCCCGGTCTACCCGGCCTCGTCGCTCTCGGAAGCGCTCGCGTTCCTCGCCGAAGAGCGAACGCCCCCGCCGCCGGCGTCGTGCTCCCCCACCGCCTGGCCGCCGGTCCCGGACCTGGCCGACGTGCGCGGGCAGCTGCTGGCGCGGCGGGCGCTCGAGATCGCCGCCGCCGGGGGGCACAACCTGCTCTACGTCGGCCCGCCGGGATCGGGGAAGACCATGCTCGCGCGCCGGCTTCCGGGCCTCCTGCCGCCGCTCTCGCCCGAGCAGGCGATCGAGGTCGCGGCCGTGCACTCGGCGGCCGGTCTTGCGGTCGAGGAGGCGGTGGCCCGGCGTCCCTTCCGGAGCCCTCACCACACGACGAGCGACATCGCTCTCGTGGGCGGCGGCCAGCGCCCGCGGCCCGGCGAGGTGAGCCTCGCCCATCACGGTGTCCTCTTCCTCGACGAGCTGCCCGAGTTCCGCCGGACGTCGCTCGAGGTCCTCCGGCAGCCTCTGGAGGAGGGCTTCGTGACAATCAGCCGCCATCGGGGCTCTCTGCGGCTTCCCGCGCGCTTCCAGTTGGTGGCGGCGATGAACCCCTGCCCGTGCGGCCACCTCGGCTCCGCCTCGCCCTGCCGCTGCACGGGCGCGGACATCCGCTCCTATCTCTCCCGCCTCTCCGGGCCCCTCCTCGACCGGATCGACCTCCACGTCCCCGTCCCCGCCCTGGCCTTCGACGAGATCGTCGGGACGACGGGAGAGCCGACCTCGGCCGTCCGGGAACGGGTCCTCGAGGCGCGCGAGCGACAGCGCCGCCGGCTCGGGGCGGCCGGAGTCGTCTCGAATGCCCTCCTCGCCCCGCGTGCTCTCCACCGTGTGGCTCGGCCCGGACCGGCGGCCGAGCGGATTCTGCGCCAGGCCGTCGACCGTAAAGGATTGACAGCGCGTGGCTTCGACCGTCTGCTCCGGGTGGCCCGCACGATCGCCGACCTCGCCGGGCACGAGGCCGTGGCGCCCGGCGACCTGTCGGAGGCGCTGCAGTTTCGCGCCAGCCCGATTGGTCCGGTTGAAGCCGACTCCAACTATTTTGGAGGGATTTCGTTGACCCTCCGCGGTCCCACGTGCTAGCCTGATAAACAGTTTGCGTGGACGAGTCGGACGGACTGAGCGAGTCTGCCCGATCGATGAGCGGGGTTGCGGCGGCCCCCCAGGCGTCTGGGAGTAGTAGATGGCCAACGAGTTCTACACGCTGATCGTCGTGCCGCACGCCAAAGCCCGCTTCCGCAAGTTCCAGGTCTCCGTGCGCCTCACCCGCTGGGTGCTGTGGGCGCTGGTCGGCCTGGCGCTGGGGCTCGCCGGAATCCTCGCCCACTACACCTGGATGTCGGTAGAGGTCGCCGAGCTCCGCCACTTGAAGACCGAGAACCTCGCGCTCGCCACGAAGGCGCGGGCCTACGAGCAGAACGCGGGCCAGCTCCAGGCCAAGGTCCTGACGCTCCAGAACATGGTCACGAAGCTCGGGATGATGGCGGGTGTCGAGCAGAGCCTGCCCGACGCCGGCGTCGGCGGGGTGGGCGGGCTCACCAGCATGGAGACGACGGCGCCCTCGCTCGACATCGCCTCCTCCCTGCGCAGCCTCGACGACACGGTTGGCACCCTGACCAAGAAGTCGACGCGCCTGGAGTCGATCTTCGAGTCGCAGCGGGAGCTGCTCGCCTCGACGCCGTCGATCTGGCCCGTGCGCGGCTATCTCTCGGCGGCCTTCGGCAACCGGATCGACCCCTTCACCGGCCAGCCCGACTTCCATCCCGGCCTCGACATCTCGACCCCGCGCGGGACCAAGATCGTGGCCCCCGCGGATGGCGTCGTCGTCTTCTGCGGCCAGAAGAACGGCTACGGGAACGCGATCGTGATCGACCATGGCTACGGCGTCATCACCCGCTACGGACACCTCGACGCCTTCGAGGCGCGGCCCGGGCAGCGGGTTCGGCGCGGCGACGTGATCGGCTACGTCGGCAGCACCGGGCGCTCGACCGCACCCCACCTGCACTACGAGGTGTGGGTGAACGATCAGGCCCGCAACCCGATCCAGTACATCCTGGACGAGTACCGCAGCTTCGGCTAGACGGACGTCTCGACGGACTCGGACGTCTCGACGGACCGACCTCCTAGCCCGCAAGGGTCCGCACTCTTCGACGGATGCCCGTAGTGGTTCGTCCGCGCCCGTCGCGGTCCGTGACGCTCTGGCCCCTCACTGGTAATGGCCGGGCCGGGTTGGTATCCTACCTGGATTGCGGAACCGAGAAGACCTGAGCGTCCTCGACCGGATGCCACGGGGAGAGGTCACGGTTCGCGTCCCCGGGAGGGTCAGCCGAACCCATGATCAACACGATCCTCACTCGCGTCATCGGCACCAAGAACGAGCGCGAGCTGAAGGCGATCCGGCCGATGGTGCAGAAGGTCGGCGCGCTCGAGGCTCCGCTTCGGGAGCTCGACGACCGGGCGCTGGCCGCCAAGACGGTCGAGTTCAAGGAGCGGATCGCGCAGGGTGCGAGCCTCGACGAGCTGCTGCCCGAGGCCTTCGCGGTCGTCCGCGAGGGCGGCCGGCGCGTGCTCGGCATGCGCCACTTCGACGTGCAGCTGATCGGCGGCATCACCCTGCACCGCGGCACGATCGCCGAGATGAAGACCGGCGAAGGCAAGACGCTGGTGGCGACCCTGGCGGCCTACCTCAACGCCCTCGCCGGCAAAGGCGTCCACGTCGTGACCGTCAACGACTACCTGGCCAAGCGCGACACCGAGTGGATGGGCCGGCTCTACCGGTTCCTGGGCCTGACGGTCGGCGTCATCCAGCACGACCTGGACGACAAGGAGCGGCAGGTCGCCTACGGCGCCGACATCACCTACGGCACCAACAACGAGTTCGGCTTCGACTACCTGCGCGACAACATGAAGTTCGACCTCGGGATGCTACGTCCAGCGCGGGCACAACTACGCCATCGTCGACGAGGTCGACTCGATCCTGATCGACGAGGCGCGCACGCCGCTCATCATCAGCGGGCCGGCCGAGGAGTCGACCGACAAGTACTACCGGATCGACACCATCATCCCCAAGCTCAAGCCGGGCGCGCGGATCACCGGCGACAAGAAGGCGGAGGAGCGGGCCGAGCTCGAGAAGACGGGCGACTACATCGTCGACGAGAAGGCCAAGACCGTGACCCTGACCGAGAAGGGGATGGCGCACTGCGAGCGCCTGCTGGGGGTCAAGAACCTCTACGACCCCTCCAACATGGACGTGCTCCACCACGTGAACCAGGGGCTGCGCGCCCACACGCTCTTCCAGCGGGACGTGGACTACGTGGTGAAGGACGGCCAGGTCATGATCGTCGACGAGTTCACCGGGCGGCTGATGCCCGGCCGCCGCTGGTCGGACGGGCTGCACCAGGCGGTCGAGGCCAAGGAGAAGGTGAAGATCGAGCGCGAGAACCAGACCCTCGCCACCATCACCTTCCA
This sequence comes from uncultured Acidobacteriota bacterium, assembly GCA_963732935.1. GTDB lineage: Bacteria > Acidobacteriota > Vicinamibacteria > Fen-336 > Fen-336 > DATBSL01. The sequence continues at coordinate 396,619 of CAVTBK010000003.1, forward strand.
GAACTACTTCCGCATGTACTCGAAGCTCGCGGGCATGACCGGCACCGCCGAGACCGAGGCCCCGGAGTTCGACAAGATCTACAAGCTCGACGTGCTGGTGATCCCGACCAACCGGCCGCTGATCCGGGTCGAGAACCCGGACGTCGTCTATCGCACCGAGCGCGAGAAGTTCGAGGCGGTGGTGAAGGAGATCCAGACCCTGCACCGCTCGGGGCGGCCGGTGCTGGTGGGCACGATCTCGATCGAGAAGTCCGAGCACCTGGCGACGCTGCTCAAGAAGGCCGGCATCAAGCACGTGGTGCTGAACGCGAAATACCACGAGCGCGAGGCCGAGATCGTGGCCCAGGCCGGCCGCTTCGGGGCCGTCACCATCGCGACCAACATGGCCGGCCGCGGCACCGACATCATCCTGGGAGGCGTGCCCGATCACCGAGCCAAGGCCCTGCTGGCCGAGAGGATGCTCGAGAAGAAGCTCGAGCCCGAGCAGGCCTCGGCCGAGGACGAGGCGGCCGCCTTCGCCCAGGTGGCGGCGGAGAGGACCGGCGAGTTCAAGCGCGAGCTGCAACAGCGGAAAGCCACCCCGGAGGAGACGAGCGAGCTGGCGCGCCGCTACCTGGGGCTGATGGCCTCCTTCGCGTCCGATCATCCCTCGGTGCAGACGGTCCGCGCCCTGGCCCACGAGGGCAGCGCCCTCGCCCGCTACCTGGACACGGCCCGCGACCTGCCCCGCGCCACCAAGGAGAAGATCGCCAAGTCCTTCTATCCCCAGATCGAGAACCCGGTCGACTTCCTGGCCGTCCACCCGCTGCGGGCGACGCTCGACGAGCTCCACCACTCGCCCGAGTTCCACGAGGTCGAGGCCCTCCTCGACGGCAACGAGCGCGAGCGCGTCGTCGCTCTGGGCGGCGTCCACATCCTGGGCACCGAGCGGCACGAGGCGCGGCGCATCGACAACCAGCTGCGCGGCCGCGCCGGCCGCCAGGGCGACCCCGGCTCCTCGCGCTTCTACCTCTCGCTCGAGGACGACCTGATGCGGATCTTCGGCTCCGACCGCATCAGCGGGCTCATGCTCCGGCTGGGGATGGAGGAGGGCGTCCCGATCGAGCACGGGATGGTCACGAAGTCGATCGAGCGGGCGCAGAAGCAGGTGGAGGCGCAGAACTTCGCGATCCGCAAGCACCTGCTCGAGTACGACGACGTGATGAACAAGCAGCGCGGGGCCGTCTACGACATGCGCCGCATGATCCTGGAGGGCAAGGACACACGCGAGCACCTGCTCCGGCTGGTCGACGAGGTCGTCGAGTGGTACGCCGACAGCTACTGCAACGAGAAGGACAACGTCTCCGCCTGGAACTACGAGAGCCTGCAGGGTTCGCTCAAGGAGACCTTCGGGATCGAGCTGCCGCTCGAGGAGCTGCGGGTGGTCTCGCGGGCCGACCTGGTGCCGACCCTCACCGCGATGGCGCACAGCCGCTACCAGGAGCGCGAGGACCAGATCGGCGCCGAGCGGGCCCTCTTCCACCAGCGCATGATCATGCTGCAGATCGTCGACTCGCAGTGGAAGGACCACCTCTACTCCCTCGACCACCTCAAGGAGGGCATCGGCCTTCGCGGCTACGGCCAGCGCGACCCGCTGGTCGAGTACAAGAAGGAGTCCTTCCAGATGTTCCAGGCGCTGATGGACCGGATCGACGAGGACATCCTGCGCTGGACCTTCCTCTATCAGCCGGTGGCGATGCCGGAGGCCGAGTCGCGCGGGGCCGACGCGGAAACCCCGCGTCGCCGCCCCGCTCCGCGCCGCCCGCGCCCCCGCGCCTGAGCGCGAGCCGCGAGCTCGCCTTCGCGGGGATCAAGGCTGGGGCGGCGCGCCGGATGAGCTACAACGACCCCTCCGCCGGCCAGACGGCCTTCGCCCGCGGCGCCGAGCCGCGCGAGGCCCAGGGCGGGACCGACGAGGTGCAGACGGTCCGCCGGGAGGGACCGAAGGTCGGACGCAACGACCCCTGCCCGTGCGGCTCGGGCAAGAAGTACAAGAAGTGCCACGGAAGCTGATCTGAAGCTGGGGGGTGCATGATCGACGAGAAAATCACCGAGGCGCTGACCTTCGACGACGTGCTGCTGGTCCCGCAGCGCTCGGACGTGCTGCCGGCACAGGTCGACGTGACGACGCGCCTCACCCGCGGCATCACCCTCAAGATCCCGATCGTCTCGGCGGCCATGGACACGGTCACCGAGGCCCACCTCGCGATCGCGCTCGCCCAGGAGGGTGGGATCGGCTTCGTCCACAAGAACATGACGATCGAGGCGCAGGCCGCCGAGGTCGACAAGGTCAAGCGCTCCGAGTCGGGCATGATCGTCGACCCCGTCACGGTGGCGCCGGACGCGCCCGTCTCGGAGGCGCTCGCGCTGATGGCCAAGTTCCGGATCAGCGGCGTGCCGGTGACGGTAGGGCCCAAGCTGGTCGGGATCCTGACCAACCGCGACCTGCGCTTCGAGACCCGCACCTCGCTGCCCGTCTCGCAGCTGATGACCAGGGAGAACCTGATCACGGTGGCGGTGGGCACGACCCTCGACGAGGCTCGGGAGATCCTGCACAAGCACAAGGTGGAGAAGCTCCTGGTGGTCGACCGCGACTTCAACCTCAAGGGGCTGATCACGGTCAAGGACATCCAGAAGCAGATCAAGTACCCGAACGCCTGCAAGGACAGCCTGGGCCGGCTGCGGGTGGGAGCGGCGGTCGGCGTCGCCGGCGACACGATCGAGCGGGTGGCCGCTCTGGTCGAGGCCAAGGTGGACGTGATCGCCGTCGACACCGCCCACGGGCACACCAAGGGCGTGCGCGACGTGGTCGAGAAGGTGAAGGCCGCCCACCCGGACCTCGAGCTGATCGCGGGCAACGTCGGCACCTACGCCGGCACCGCGGACCTCATCTCGGCCGGTGTGAGCGCGGTCAAGGTGGGGATGGGGCCTGGCTCGATCTGCACCACCCGGGTCGTCTCCGGGGCCGGCATGCCCCAGATCACCGCCATCTCCGAGGCCGCGCGGGCCGCCGCCGAGACCGACACGCCGATCGTCGCCGACGGCGGGGTGAAGTTCTCGGGCGACGTCAGCAAGGCGATCGCCGCGGGCGCCTCCTCGGTGATGATCGGCTCGCTCTTCGCCGGCACGGACGAGAGCCCCGGCGAGCTGATCCTGCGCCAGGGCCGCTCCTTCAAGTCGTACCGCGGCATGGGCTCGATCGGGGCCATGAAGGCCGGATCCCGCGACCGGTATTTCCAGGAGCTCGAGGCGGCCCCCGACAAGCTCGTGCCCGAGGGCATCGAGGGCATGGTGCCCTACAAGGGCTCCATCTCCGCCATGGTGCAGCAGCTGGTGGGGGGGCTCCGCGCCGGCATGGGCTACTGCGGCGCCGTCAGCATCAAGGACCTCCAGCAGCGCGCCCGATTCGTGAAGATCTCCCCCGCCGGGCTAAAGGAGAGCCATGTCCACGATGTCATCATCACCAAGGAAGCACCGAACTACCGGCTCGAGTAGCGCGCTCGTCGCTCCGCTCGCGGCCGTCCTGGTCCTGCTCGCGCTCGCCGGCTGCCGGCGCGGGGTGGACGGTGTCCTGGTAACCTACCTCAGCGAGCACGGCTCCTCGCTGCGCTATCCGGCCAGCTGGCGGATCGGGCAGGCGCGCGAGGGCGGCGCGCTCTACCGCTACCTCGTCCCCCCGGTCCCGGCCGGCCAGAAGCCCGCGCTCTCCGTCACCTTCCTGGCGGCGCCGACGACGGCCTCCCTGGACGAGGCCGCCCGGGACTACCTGACGGGCCAGAAGCTCGGCGCGAGCCGCGCCGAGGAGCGCGAGGGCGTCCCGGGCAAGTCGTGGGTCTTCACCTCCACCGACGGTGCGACGGGAGGTCGCCTGCTGCTGCTCGCGCCACCGGGACGCGTCGTGGGGCTCCTCGCCCGGGGTCCGGCGGCGGCGATCGAGGCGCAAAGCGCGCCGCTCGACGCGATCTTCTCGAGCTTCCGGCTGGAGGACCCCTCGCGCTACCCGGTTCACGCCTGGAAGGCCTTCGGCGCCCGCCTGGGCATCCCGGACACCTGGCGGCGGACGCAGCAGTTCTCGGGCGGCGACCGGATGCTGGTGCAGTTCGCGAGCCCGCCGCTCGCGGTCGAGAAGGGCGACACCGTCCACGCGGCCCTCTCCGTGACCATCGAGAAGGAGCCGCCGGGAGGCGTCTTCGCGTACTACCAGGCGACCCGGCGCCAGCTCGGCGAGAACTACGTGGTGGCGAGGCACGAGGCGATCGCGGGCGGCTTCGTCGACGTGATGCGCACCGAGACGCCCCTCGCCGTCTCGTACATCAAGCGTTACTACTTCGCCTCCGGCGGACACGCTTGCTCGCTCAGCCTGGAGGCCCGCGAGGACGTCTTCCGGGACGCCTCGCGCTGGGTCGACCTGATCGCGACCACGCTGCGCCTGGGAGACCAGCCGACGGCCGCGGCTCCGGGAGCGTCCCGATGACCGTCCTCCTCTCGCGGCTCGGTCGCGGGCTCGCGCGCCTGCGGCGGGGGCCCGAGCGGATCGAGACGCGGATGAGCGAGGCGGGCCCGGAGGGACCGGTCGGCGTCCCCTCGGGCCACGACGGGGTCTGGGAGACGACCACGGTCCAGGGCCGCGCCTGCCTGAGGCCGGTCGAGTCGTCGTACTACCTCTACTTCACCCTCCCTGAGCCCTTCCGGGCCCGGGCGAGGGAGGGCCTGTGGGTGGAGGTCGAGTACTTCGGAGCCCAGCACGGCGAGTTCCGGCTGCAGTACGCCTCGCGCGACCGCGCGCGGGAATGGGACGGGCTCTGCCAGGCGGCCGAGCAGCTCTGGCAGCCGCAGGCCGTGGGCCTGCGGCGCTTCCGCCGAGCGCTCTTCCGCCTCCCCGACTTCGACCCCGGACGCACGCAGCACCTGGGTGCCTCTTTCCGGCTCGAGTTCCGCCGCGAGCTGCTCGTCTCGCGCGTCGCGGTGAGCCTGGCGCCGCCCGCGGACCGCGCCCTGTTCCCGGCCACGGCGCCGCTGCCGGACCTGCGCAAGCTGCCGGGACGCTTCTATCCGATCGACTACCTGTTCCTCGAGATCACGAACGCGTGCAACTTCAAGTGCACCTGGTGCCCCGACGACGTGATGGGACGCCGGCGCGGCTTCATGAAGAAGGAGCGCGCCGCCCGGATCCTCGACGAGGTAGCGGCCAAGCGCGCCTGGCTGGGCCCGATCTTCCCGGTCAAGTTCCACCAGATGGGCGAGCCCATGCTGCACCCGGACCTGCCGGAGATCGTGGCGTACGCGGAGGAGCGGGGCGTCCCGATCGAGCTCAACACCAACTGCGGGCTGATCACGGCCGAGCGGATCGAGGCCCTCTATCGGGCCGGCCTTACCAACCTGATCCTCTCCTACCAGACGCCCGACGCCCTGAGCTTCAAGACCCGCAAGGCGCCCAAGCTCAGCTTCGACGAGTACCGGGACAAGGTCCGGCTGGCCATCGAACGCAAGGTCGCCCTCGCTGCCCGCACACACATCGAGATCGACATCATGAACACCAAGCACGCCGACGGCTACCGGATCGTGAGCGAGGAGGAGCAGGCCCTCGCCTTCCTCGGCGACTGGATCGGCTTCTGCCAGGAGCTGGAGCTGCGCTACGGGCTCCCGCCCCGCCGGCACGACTGGCACGAGATCCGCGCCGCCCACTTCCTCGACCACGACGAGAACGGCAGCCGCTACGCGCTGCTCGACGGCGTCCACCTCATCTGGAAGCGCTGCCACACCTGGGGCAACGTGATCGGCGGCGGCCAGAGCGACTCCCGTCCCGAGGCCCTGGGCGGCCAGGACCACACGGGGCCCGAGGCCGAGGAACGGCAGCAGACGGCTCAGCAGCCGAACCCACCGGAGACCTACTGCCCTGCGCCCTACGACCAGTTCGTGATCCAGTGGAACGGCGACGTGGTGAGCTGCTGCACAGACTACGAGGGGCTCACCAAGACCGCGAACGTGTTCGCGAGCTCGGTCGAGGAGGTCTGGCGGGACGCCGTCCGCCGGGCGCGCCTGCGGGACATGCTCGAGGGGCGGCTGCTCGACGTCTGCGCGCGCTGCCAAGGCAGGAAGGCCCAGCCCTCCTAGCGACCGCCAGCAGCCCGTCAGTTCTGGATTCTCGCGGCCTGCGAGGCTAGACTTCGGCCGTGCGCGTCCTTGCCTTGGCAATGGTCATCGCGCTGGGCCCGGCGCTGGGCCCGGCGCTTGCCTCGGCCCAGTCACTGGGCGATGCGGCACGGCGGCAAGCGGCAACGCGCGAACGGCCCAACCCGCCGAAGGCGAGGGTCTACACCGACTCCGACCTCACGTCTTCTACTCCGGACGATCCCGGATCGACGTCGGCGGAGCCGTCTTCTCCCCCGCCGACAGAGCACGACCCCGCTGCGGCGACCGACGAAGGGTCGCGCGCCCGGGGGGGCCGGCGGACCCCGAAGCCCAAGGTCCAATCGGAGGAGGAGCGCGTTCGCGAGGAGCTCAAGCGCGAGCAAGAGGCCCGCGAGGCGCTCGAGCACTTCTGGCGCGCGCACGCGCGAGCGGTCCGACAGCGGGCCAGGGAGGCGCAGTGGGAGTACGACCGCGCCTGCGGCCCAAACGCGCTCAGCATGGCCGGCGGCTGACCCAAGCGAGCACGCGCCAGGGTCCTGGCGGCCACGGAGGAGCTGAGGGCGGCGAAGGCCGCGCTCGACAGTCTCGAGGACTCGGCACGGCGCGCCGGCGCCTTGCCGGGGTGGATTCGCGAGGAGTAGCGCGCCCCGGCCCTCCTGGGCAGCGACAGCCGCCAGCAGCCCGCAGCCGGCCGGCGATGGCCCAGCTACGACGCGAGCGCCCATGCCGGCGGATTGATAGACCCGCTCACATTGCATAGCATCGGCGAGACGATGGGAGGTCTGTCGTGATGAAAGGACTGCCCTTCTGGGGAACAATCGCAGTTGCGGCTGGCGCCACCCTGCTCGCCATCCCGGCCGGGAGCGCGGCCGCGGACGTCAGCGGAGACTGGAACTACCAGATCTCGGATAGCTGGAAGAAGGGCCCGTGTCCGGTGGGCGAGAGTGGATCGGGCACCATCAAGATCACGCAGGACGGCGGCACGGTGACGCTCGTGTTCGCGAGCGGACGGACGTGCCGGCCCAAGTCGATGTGCACGTTCACGGGCACGCTGGCCCGCGAGAAGCTCGAGGTATCGAACTCCGCGAAGGTCGACAACGAGGGCGGCGTCGCCAAGAACAAGATCGCGTTGACGTTCGCAGGGGGCGACGGCGCATCGGGCACCTCGCAGTCCTCGTACACCCATCCCGGCGGGATGGAATGCCGCTGGGGCTCGAAGCTGAAGCTCACCCGCTAGAGGCCTGCGGGCGACATGGGCCGGATGGTGATGCTCCGGGACCGATCTAGCTGCCGACCATCTCGGGCATCGCGAAAGCCTGCTCCATGGACTGTTAGGGGCAGCCCTCCTGCACGTAGCCCATGGCCTTGAGCTGCTCGCAGGCCACCGCGCTCGGCGCGGAGGCGGCTGGACGGCCTTCCAGGAGCCGTCGGGTCCGCGCGTACTGCGCGTCGATCCTGGCCCGGAACGCCTCCAGCGCGCGCCGTTCCACCAGCAGGCGGTCCGCGAGGACCCGGGACAGGTCACGCGTCTCTCCGGGATCGCGCTCGCGATCGTAGAGCGCGTAGCGCGCGCCATCCTCCAGCGGGATGGCCACGATCTTGAAGCGGCGATCCCAGGCGCCCAGCAGGTTGCGGTCGTTCTGGCCCTCGAGCCGCACGCGGGAGGCCTGTCCCTCCCCGCGCAGCGTGGGCAGCAGGCTCTCCCCCGCCAGGTCGGGGGGATAGGAGACCTTCACCGTGTCCAGCACCGTGGGCACGAGGTCGAGGGTGGAGGCCAGGAGCTCCGCGCGCTGGCCGGCCCGCACGCCGGGCCCGGCTACCAGCAGCGGGATCCGCAGCGAGGGATCGAAGAGGTCCTCGCCGTGGTCGAAGTAGTAGTCGTGCTCGCCCAGGCTCTCGCCGTGGTCCGAGGTGACGATCACGAGCGTGCGGTCGCTAACCGCCGACGCCTCGAGCGCCGCCAGCACCCGGCCCACCTCGGCGTCGACCGCCGCGATCTCGCCGTCGTACTGGGCCTGGTACCAGCCCAGGGTCTTCCCCGGGGTGGCCCACCCCTTCCGAACGCCGCCGTGGACGCCGTCCACCGCGGGCAGGCGGGGGCCGCGCGCCGCGGCGGCGTCCAGGAAGGCGGTGTCGAAGGGCGGCGGGGGCTGGTAGGGCGCGTGCGGGTTCACGTAGTGGAGCCAGAGGAAGAAGGGCCGGCCGGGACGGGCCGCGCTCAGGAAGCGGACCCCGTCAGCCGTGATGGCGCGCGCCCGCGCCATCTCGGTGGCGAGCCTGGTCTCCTCCCAGGTCTCGCGATAGCGCGCGAAGCCCTTGGCATAGCCGAAGCCGCGCCGGACGTTCGGGTTGTCGACCACCGCGGCCGTCTCGTAGCCGGCCGCTGCCAGCGTGCTGGCCAGGGTCGGGTTGAAGTCCAGGAGCTGCGGGTGGCTCTTCCCGTAGCCGCTCTGCGAGGCCAGGCGCCCGGTCATGATCGCGACGAAGCTGCCACGCGTCTTCGGCCAGTACGTGTACGCCTGGTCGAACACGGTGCCACCGCGCGCGAAAGCGTCCAGGTGGGGACTCGTGTTCCGCGAGTAGCCGTAGGCGCCCAGGTGGTCGGGTCTCAGGGTGTCGATCGTGATCAGGAGCACGTTCAGCCGGTTTCCGGCCGCGGCGGGGACGCCCGCCGGCGCGGCCTTCCTGGTCGACACGGGGGATCGGCAGCCCGCCGCAGCCAGCGCCACGGCAATCCCGAGCCCCACCCACGTCACCAGCCCTCGTCCGCCCGTCCGTTTCCTCAAACCGCAGCTCCGATCGTGATCCGCCTCTGGTCCTCGCCCGCGTGCTCGAGATCCACGCGCCACGCGCCCGGCCAGCCGATGTGGCCGAGCCTCTCGGGCCACTCCACCGCCAGGACGCCTGCCGGCCCCGGCAGCTCCTCGAGGCCGAGCTCGGCCTCGTCGCCGTCGCCCCGAAGACGGTAGAGGTCGGCGTGGTGGAGCGTCAGCCGGCCGGGATAGGAGGTCAGCAGCACGAAGGTCGGGCTCGCCACCTCCTCGGGATCCGCGCCTACGCCCCGCGCCAGCCCGCGTACGAAGGTGGTCTTGCCGGCGCCCAGCTCTCCGAAGAGGAGCACGACCTCGCCTCCTGTGAAGCCCGCGGCGAGGTCCTGCGCCGCCCGCTCCGTCTCGGCGGCGCTGGCGCTAGTCAACTCCCGGATCGCACACCCCCTGCGCGGCGCACGGACTCGATCGCCTCCGGCAGCGCCTCCACCACGTCTCCCGCCGCCATCCCGTGCTCGCCGTACCGGCGTGCGGCCAGGTCGCCCGCCCGCCCGTGCACGAGAACGCCCGCGGTCGCGGCGAGGAGAGCGCCGTGGCGTGCGAGAAGCGCCCCCACGACGCCGGACAGCACGTCGCCGGTCCCCCCGGTGGCAAGCCCCGGGTTGCCCGTGGCCGTGACGGCCGACCGTCCGTCCGGCTCGGCCACGAGGGTGCGCTCGCCCTTGAGCGCCACGATCGCGCCCGTCTCACGCGCGAGCGCCGCGGCCGTCTCCGGACGTCGCGCCTGCACCTCGCTCGTCCTTCTCCCGGTGAGGCGCGCCATCTCGCCCGGATGGGGCGTCAGGACCGTCGGCGCCTCGCGCCGCAGCACCTCGAGGGCCCCGCGCAGACCCGGCGCCGGCGCCAGCGCGTTGAGGCCGTCGGCGTCCACCACGATCGGGACCGGACAGGCGCGCACGAAGGCCTGGACGAGGGCCCGCGTCCCGCGATCCTGGCCGACGCCAGGACCGATCACGACCGCGTCGCGCGCCCCGGCCAGCTCCAGCAGCCGCTCGAGCCCGGCCTCGGAGAGGCTCCCGGAGCCCGTCTCCGGGAGCGGCTCCGTCATCAGCTCGGGACGCGATCCGGCCACCAGCGGAAGGCAGGGCGCGGGTGTGGCGACCGTCACCAGACCCGCTCCCGAGCGCAGCGCCCCTGTCGCGGCCAGCACCGCCGCTCCCGTCTTGCCCACGGAGCCCGCCACCACCAGCAGGTGGCCGAAGTCCCCCTTGTGGGCCCCGGGCCGGCGGGGCGCGAAGGCCTCGGCGACGTCTCGGTCCTCCAGCAGGAAGAGCGAGGGCTCCTGAGCCGCGACCACCGCGGCCGGGATGCCGATGTCCGCCACCACCAGCTCCCCCACCGCGTCGCAGGCCGGGGGCAGCACGTGCCCGCGCTTGGGCGCCGCGAAGGTGACCGTGAGCGTCGCGCGCGCGGTCGGCCAGTCCGCCCAGCCGCCGTCCGATGGCACGCCGGAGGGAAGGTCGACGGCGACCACGGGGACGCCCGCCTGGTGACGACCCGCGAGCGCTGCGATCGCGAGCGCGGGCACGCCCGACGGCGCCGCGTCGAGCCCGGTGCCCAGGACGGCGTCGACGAGCAGGTCGGCCTCCGCGAGCCGCGGCGCAAAGGCCTCCCAGGCCGCCTCGTCCGCCAGCTCCACGAGCGACCCTCCCGAGCGCAGGAGGACGCCCAGGTGCAGAGCCGCGTCACCCTTCACACGGTCGCGGGTCCCGAGCAGGACGACCTGGGCCCGGGCGCCCAGCCGGCGCGCCACCACGAAGCCGTCGCCGCCGTTGTTGCCGCGCCCGCACAGGATCACGACCCGCCGCGCCGCCGGGAAGCGCGCCTCGACGAGTGCCGTCACCGCGGCGCCGGCGTTCTCCATCAGCACCGGTCCGGACAGCCCGATCTCCTCGATCGTCCGGCGGTCGGCCCGCCGCATCTCTTCGGAAGTGAGGACCGGGATCACGAACCGACTCTACCGCAGGAAGCCGGCCCGCCAAAGAAGGAGAGCCCACACCGCCAGCGCGAAGGCGACGCGGTAGGCGACGAAGGGCCGGTAGCTCCGCGTCCGCACGTAGGCGAGCAACAGGCGGATCGCGGCGAAGCCGGCCACGGCGGCGGCCGCCATCCCCACCAGCACCGGCACGGTCTCGGAGCCCGTGCGCAGCAGATGGGGGACCTTCACGAGCGCCGCGCCCGCAGTGATCGGAAGGGCGAGCAGGAAGCTGAAGCGGGCCGCCTGATCCCGCCTCTGTCCGAGGAAGAGGGCGGCCGAGATGGTCACCCCGGAGCGCGAGGTGCCGGGGACGATGGCCAGGGCCTGCGCGCATCCGATCAGCAGCGCCTCTCCGAGGGAGACCTCCGTGTCGGCAGCCACCCTCGCGCGGTCGCCGCGGCGATCCGCGGCCCAGAGCACCACCCCCACCACCAGCATCATCGCCGCGACCAGGCCGGGGGCGCGGAAGGTGGTCTCGGCCCACTTGTCCAGCAGCAGGCCCGCGATCGCCCCGGGGACCGAGGCCAGGGCCAGGTAGACGAGGAGGCGCGCCTGCGGGTCCGCCAGGATCCGGCCGCTCGGCAGCGCCCGGAAGAAGGCCGTCAGCATCCGCAGCCAGTCCTGCCAGAAGGCCGCGGCCACCGCCACCAGGGTCCCGAGGTGAAGCGCCACGTCGAACGAGAGCCCGCTGTCCGGCCAGCCGCAGAGCCAGGGCACGACGATCAGATGGCCCGAGCTGCTGATCGGCAGGAACTCGCCGAGACCCTGCAGGATGCCGAGCACGAGCGCGCGGGCGACCGTCACGAAGGACGCCTCCGACGGCGCCTCTGAGCGAGAGCGACGTACGTCTCGCCCCGGCCGTCTGCAGGCGCAGGCCGGGCGTCTTCAGGAGTGTCCAAGTTGTCTGGCCTTTCTCGCCTCGCTTCGATCGTACCCCGAATCGCCGGTGGTGGTCGCTCTCAGCGGCGCTTCCAGCCGGTCCTCTCGAACCAGCGGCTGAGCTCGTCGCGGGGCACCCGCACCACGGTCGGTCGGCCGTGCGGGCAGAGGGTCGGATGCGCGGTCACCAGCAGGTCGCGCACGATCGCGGCCATCGCCTCCACCGGGAGCGGCTGGCCGGCGCGGACTGCGGAGTGGCAGGCGAGGGTCGCCGCCACGCGGTCGCGCACCGTCGAGACCGCCCACTCGGCCCCTTCCCTCTCCCGCAGGTCGCGGAGGATCCGCTCCAGCGACGGCCCCGGGTCCTTGTTTCCCAGGATCGCGGGAACGCCCCGCAGCCGCGTCGCACCCCCGCCGAAGGGCTCGACGTCGTAGCCGAGCGCGCCGAGCGCCTCCCGGTGCGCCTCCAGCACGGGGCGCAGCTCCGGCGGCAGCTCCACCACGGCGGGCACCAGCAGCCCCTGGGACTGGACGACGCGCCGCTCCGCTCGCTCGAGCAGCTGCTCGAAGCGCACGCGCTCGTGCGCCGTGTGCTGGTCGACCAGCACCAGCTCGTCCCCGTCGGTCGCCACGATGTAGGTGAGCCGGTGCTGCCCGAGCACCCGGAGGGCGCCGGCCGCGCCAGGGGCGGCTTCCCTCTCCTCCTCCGCGACCCAGGCCGCGGCCTTCTCGCCCGCCAGCGATGCGCCGGACGCCGCTCCCCCTGCGTCCCATCCCGCCGCGCGGCTCCCGCTCCCCGCCTCGCTCGCCTCGAAGAAGCGGTCCAGCGCCGCCTGCCCGCCCGCGGCGACATCGGGGGGACCGGGGCGCGACACCACGCCCGGAAGCGCGCGCACGCCCCCCGAGAGCCCTTCCCGCACGGCCCGCTCGACGGCCGTCCAGACGGTGCGCGCGTCGGCGAAGCGGACCTCGGTCTTGGCGGGATGGACGTTCACGTCCACCATGTGCGGGGGCACCTCCAGGAACACGAAGGCAAGGAACCCCTTGTCGCCGGCGCCGGCGGAACGGAACGCCTCGAGCACCGCCTTCGAGAGGGCGCGGTCCCGCACCGGCCGGCGGTTGACGAAGAGCCGCAGGTCCGGGCGCGCCGGACGGGGCCGGTCCGGCCGCGACACGAAGCCCCGCACCGTCACCCAGTCGGTGCCGCCCTCGACCGCCAGCAGGTCCTCGAGCGTCTTCGCCCCGAAGACCTGGAAGATGCGGGGCGCCAGGCCGTCGACCGCCGGCGCCTCGACGGTCGTCCTGCCCCCCGAGCGCAGAGAGAAGCCCGTCTCGGGCCGCGCCAGCGCCAGGAGCGTGACGGCCTCGGCCGCGTGAGAGGCCTCGGTGGCCGGCGACTTGAGGAACTTCCTCCGCGCGGGCACGGCGCCGAAGAGGTCGCGCACCTCGATCGTCGTGCCCCGCGGGTGGCCCGCGTCGCGCAGCTGCGGGGACCGACCGTGGCTCACGGCCACCTCGGTCCCGGCGCTCTCGCCCTCCGCCCGCGTCCTGAGGACCAGCTCCGAGACGGCCGCGATCGAGGGCAGCGCCTCGCCCCGGAAGCCGTGCGTCGCGATCGACTGCAGGTCCGCGAAGGCGCGCAGCTTCGAGGTGGCGTGCCGCTCCAGGGCCAGCCGCGCGTCCTCGCGGGCCATCCCACTGCCGTCGTCGCGGACGCGGACCAGCGTCAGCCCGCCGTTCTCGATCTCCACGTGCACGGAGCGCGCCCCGGCGTCGAGGGCGTTCTCCACCAGCTCCTTCACCACCGACGCCGGCCGCTCCACCACCTCTCCGGCCGCGATCTTGTCGACGAGGTCGTCCGGGAGGCGCTGGATCCGGGTCACCGGCCGAGCTTACACGAGCGAAGGCCGGGGCGCCTCTCGCGCGACGAGCAGCAGCGTCATGTCGTCGTGCTGCGGTGCCGTGCCTCGAAACGCCACGACATCGGCGAAGAATCGATCGACCGCGGCCGGCGGCGTGAGCGTCCGCGCCCGCAGGAGCGCCTCGCCCAGCCGGTCCTCGCCGTACTCCTCTCCTTTCGCGTCGAACGCTTCCGAGAGCCCGTCACTGAACAGCAGCAGCCGGCCGGACGGCTCGAGCGCGATCTCTCGCGCTTCGACCGGCGCGTCGGCCTGGACGCCGAGAAGCATGGCGGTCGGTGCCAGCCGTTCCAGGGTGCCATCCACGCGCGACAGGAAAGGCGGGTTGTGACCCGCATTCACGTAGATGAGGCGCCCGCTCGCGACGTCGAGCTCCCCGTAGAAGAGCGTGACGAAGCGACCGCCCGAGGTGTCCTCGCACGCATACCTGTTGAGTGCCGCGACCAGCCGGCTCCCCCGCAGCCCCGCCGACAGCAGGGCGCGCATGCTTCCGAGCAGCGAGCTCATGAGCAGCGCCGCGGGCAGCCCCTTGCCGGTCACGTCGCCGAGCACGAAGGCCACGCGCCCGTCCGGCAGCTCCCGCACGTCGTAGAAGTCCCCACCGACCATGCGAGCGGGCTCCATCCGAGCCCGCACCACGACCCCGGCGCGGCCGAACTCCTCGGCCGGGACGAGGTCGAACTGGATCTTCCGCGCCGTCTCGAGATCGCCCTTCATCTGCGCGCCCAGGCGGAAGACCTCGGCCAGCACGACCAGCACGACACCCGAGCCGAGTACCCAGGCGTCGAACGATGGCCCGTCCAGGAACGCGACGCCGGCCACGGTGATCCCTCGCGTGGCCCGCGCCCCCAGCCAGGCGGCCATCCCGCCCTTGAGCAGCTCGCCCAGCACCAGCGCCAGCCCGATGATGCGGATCCGCGCGACGTTGCGCGACAGGAACGGATCCTTCTCCTTGAGCGTGCGCAGGACGGCTCGCAGCCGGCTCAGCACCACGAGAGAGGTGGTGAGGCCGATGACCGCGAAACCGAACGCCGCCCAGAGGGTGGTCGGGTCCGCGCCGGCGCCTTCGACGTGGAGCGTCCCCTGTGCGTCCGTGATCGAGACGGCCTTGACGGCGCGGCCGGGGGCCGAGAACGGGTGGCTCGCCGCGTCCAGGGTGAACCGGATCGGTGTCTTGATGCTCACCGCCGCGCGCCGGGCCGGATCGAGCCCGACCCAGAGCGCGAGCAGGCAGAGGACGGGGACGACCACCAGCAGCACGAAGTAGGGCACGTCGACCAGGACCTTCAACAGGGACGCGAGCGACCACCGGCCGAGCGCCCTTACCTTCGCCATCTCAGCCTCCGCACCGGGGATGCCCGCAAGTCCGGCCAGCGATGGAACGACATGCTAGGCCCACTGCGGCCCGAAAGGAAAGGAAACGGAACGGGCCAGGGTGCCGAGGCACCCTGGCCCGAAAGGAGGCAACGGACCTCGCTTCTGTCGCGCTGGCCGACGGACCCGCGCGCGACAGAAGCTCGTGAGTTAGTCCGCGTTCGGCTTCTCGAGCTGCGCCTGCGCGGCCGCCAGCCGGGCGATCGGCACCCGGTAGGGCGAGCAGGAGACGTAGTCGAGGCCCACCTCGTGGAAGAAGCGGATCGAGGAAGGATCGCCGCCGTGCTCGCCGCACACGCCGATCTTGAGCTTCGGCTTCACGCTGCGGCCCTTCTCCACGCCGATCCTGACCAGCTGGCCGACCCCGTCGGCGTCGATCGTCACGAAGGGATCCTTCTCGATCAGCCCGTGCTCCTGGTAGTAGAGCAGGAACTTGCCGGCGTCGTCACGGGAGAGGCCGAAGCCCATCTGGGTGAGGTCGTTGGTGCCGAAGGAGAAGAACTCGGCCTCCTTGGCGATCTCGTCGGCCGTCACGGCGCCGCGCGGGACCTCGATCATGGTGCCGATCAGGTACTCGACGCCCGAGCCCTCGCCCAGCACGGCCTTCGCCTCCTCGAGCACGATCGCCTTCTGGCGCTTCAGCTCCTCGACGTGACCCACCAGCGGGATCATCACCTCGGGCTTGACGGCCTGGCCCGACTTGCTGACCTGCAGCGCCGCCTGGAAGATCGCCCGCGCCTGCATGCGGGAGATCTCGGGGTAGGTGATGCCGAGACGGCAGCCGCGGTGGCCGAGCATTGGGTTGAACTCGTGCAGCTCCTCGACCGCGCGCAGCAGCTTCTCCTTCTGCGCGATGGCCCGGGCGTTCTTCTTCTCGCCCTTGGCCTTGAGGATCGCGACCTCGACCATCAGCTCCTCGCGCTTCGGCAGGAACTCGTGGAGCGGCGGGTCGAGCAGGCGGATCGTCACCGGCGAGCCGTGCATCTCCTTGAAGAGGCCGGCGAAGTCGGCGCGCTGCATGGGCAGGAGCTTCTTGAGGGCGCCCTGGTAGTCGTCCATGTACTTGCCGTACTCGGCCTTGACCTTGGCGATCTCCGCCTTGATCTCCTTACCCTGCGAGCCCTTCGCCTCGGCGAGGCGGGCCTTGAGGCGGGCCATGAGGTCGAGCCCGCGCTGGCCGCGCGAGGCGGCCAGGATCATCTTCACCACGAAGGGCAGACGGTCCTCCGCGAAGAACATGTGCTCGGTACGGCAGAGACCGATGCCACGCGCGCCGAAGGCGAAGGCGATCTTGGCGTCGCGCGGGACGTCGGCGTTGGCGCGGATGCCGAGCCGGCGGATCTCGTCGGCCCAGGTCAGCAGCTTCGCGAACTTCTGGTAGAGCACCGACTTCTCCGGCTTGAGCTGACCCTGGACGACCTGGATCACCTCGGAGGCGCTCGTCGGCACCGCGGCCAGCATGACCTCGCCGGTCGAGCCGTCGATCGAGACCGCGTCGCCCTCGTGGATCACCTTGCCGGCAACCTTCATGGTCTTGTTCTTGGCGTGGATGTCGAGCGCGCCGCAGCCGACGACCGAGGGCTTGCCCATCTGGCGGCCGACGACAGCCGCGTGTGAGGTCATGCCGCCGGTGGCGGTCAGGATGCCCTGCGCGACCGACATGCCGTGGATGTCGTCGGGCACCGTCTCCATGCGGACCAGCAGGACCTTCTTGCCCTTCTGCGCCCAGGCGACCGCGTCGTCGGCGGTGAAGACGACGGCACCCGCGGCCGCGCCCGGCGAGGCCGGCAGGCCCTTGGCCGCCACCGGGACGGTCTTGCGCGCCTTGGCGTCGAAGATCGGGTGCAGCAGCTGGTCGAGCGCCTGCGGCTCGACCTTCATGACCGCCTCCTGCTTGGTGAGCACACCCTCTTCGCACATGTCGACCGCGATCTGCACCGCGGCGAAGCCAGTCCGCTTGCCGTTGCGGGTCTGGAGCATGTACAGGGTGTTCTCCTGGATCGTGAACTCGAAGTCCTGCACGTCCTTGTAATGCCGCTCGAGCTTGGTCGTGATCTCGCGCAGCTGCCGGTAGGCGGCCGGCATCAGCAGCTCGAGGTCGGCGATCGGGTGCGGGGTGCGGACGCCGGACACCACGTCCTCGCCCTGTGCGTTCTGCAGGAACTCGCCGTAGAACTCCTTGGCGCCGGTCGAGGGGTTGCGGGTGAAGCCGACGCCGGTGGCGGAGGTGTCGCCCATGTTGCCGAACACCATCGTCTGCACGTTGACCGCGGTGCCCAGGTTGTGCGCGATGTCGTTGAGCCGGCGGTAGGTGATCGCGCGCGGGTTCATCCAGGACTTGAAGACGGCGTCACGGGCGCCCACCAGCTGCGCGCGCGGGTCCTGCGGGAAGGGCTCGTGGGTCTCCTTCTGCACCACGGCCTTGTAGCGGGTGATCACCTCGTCGAGCGCCTTGGCGTCGAGCTCCACGTCGGTCTTGGCGCCGTGCTTCTTCTTGACCGCGGTCAGCTCGTGCTCGAACTTGTCCTTGTCGATCCCCTGCACGACGTTCCCGTACATCTGGATGAAGCGGCGGTAGCTGTCCCGGGCGAAGCGGGGGTTGCCCGTCTTGGCCTCGACCCCGCCCACCGACTGGTCGTTCATGCCCAGGTTGAGGATGGTGTCCATCATCCCGGGCATCGAGAA
This sequence comes from uncultured Acidobacteriota bacterium, assembly GCA_963732935.1. GTDB lineage: Bacteria > Acidobacteriota > Vicinamibacteria > Fen-336 > Fen-336 > DATBSL01. The sequence goes on from CAVTBK010000003.1 coordinate 414,453, forward strand.
CTTCGCTCCGCTGCGGACGGAGACGAGCAGCGGGTCGTTCGGGTCGCCCAGCTTCTTGCCCAGCAGCCCCTCGAGCCTCGCCAGCGCCGCGTCCATCTGCTGGTCCACCTCGGGCGGAAGCCCACCGCTCTCGTAGTAGGCGTTGCAGGCCTCGGTCGAGATGGTGAAGCCGGGCGGCACCGGCACGCCGGCATTCGTCATCTCGGCGAGACCGGAGCCCTTGCCTCCGAGCAGGTCCTTCATGTCCTTGTTGCCGTCGGCCTTGCCGCCGCCGAAGAAGAAGACGTATTGAGTCACGAGTTACCTCCGAGCTTCGAAATGTCTGCGATGCGATAGAAGAGTGAGAGGGCGCGATCGAGCAGCGCCAGGCGATTTCCACGTACGTCGGCCTTCTCGGCCATCACGAGAACGTCGTCGAAGAAGCGGCCCACGGGGGCGCGGAGTCCCGCCAGGCCGCGCAGCCGCTCCTCGTAGGAGCCCGCCGCGGCGCTCAGGCGCTCGACCGCGTCGAAGAGCGCCTGCTCCGCCGGGGCGTCGAAGAGGTTGGGCAGGACGGCTGGCGAGGGAGCCTGCTGGGCGAGGATGTTCTTGGCCCGTTTGAACGCCTCCGCCAGGGCCGCGAAGTCCTCCGGCACCTCGCGGCGCACGCGCGCAAGCGCCTCCAGCCGGCGCAGCACGTCGATCGGATCACGCAGGGCGCGTGGGCTGCCCGGCCCAACGTCCTTGGCCGGCGAGGTCCCGTCCGCGTCCGGCGCGGAGAGGACGGCCGCCACCTCGTCGGCCGAGAAGCCGCGGGCCGAGAGCACGTACTCGAGCCGATCGAGCAGGAACCCCGAGACGGCACGCAGGGTCGCCTCGGCCGGCTGCTTGAGCGTCCCGTACGATGCGATCGCGACCGCGAGGAGCGCCGCGAGGTCGGGGGGCCGCTCGCCCGCCTTCGGCCTCCAGAAGTCGAGCACGGCACGAACGGCCCCCTGTCCGGCGCGACGGAGGCCGAAGGGGTCGCGGCTGCCGGTGGGGTTCTCGCCCAGGCCGAAGTAGCCGGCCAGGGTGTCGAGCTTGTCGGCCAGGGCGACGGCGGCGAAGACGCGCGCGGCCCCGTCCCTTCCCTCGAAGGCCGCCGCCGGTTCCGCCTCGGCCTCGACCGCGACCGGCTGGTAGTGGAAGCGCACCGCCGTCGCCACGTCCTGCGGCGCGCCCTCCGCCGCGAGGTAGATGCCCCCCATGGCGCCCTGCAGCTCCGGGAACTCGCGCACCATCAGCGTAACCAGGTCGGCCTTCGCCAGGCGCGCGGCCTCGCCGGCATGACGGAGCGGGGTGCCCTCGAGGACGCCCTGCTTCCCCATCGCCTCCACCAGCCTCACCATGCGCCCGGCCTTGTCCCGATAGCTGCCGAGACCCTGCTGGAAGGTGACGCCCGAGAGGTCGTCGACCCGTTCCGCCAGGCCGCGTTTCCCGTCCTCGGCGAGGAAGAAGGCGGCGTCGCGCAGGCGCGCCACCACCACCCGTTCCATGCCGCGCACGATCTCGGCGGCGGAGGCGTCGTCGCCGTTGATGACGGCGGCGAAGCGGGCGATGCCTCCCTCGCGATCACGGAGCGAGATGTACTTCTGGTGGTGCACGAGGACGGTCTCGAGGACCTCGGGAGGCAGCGAGCGGAACTCGGCGGGCACGCACCCGGCGACCACCGTCGGGTGCTCGACGAGGTCGCGCCACTCCCCGCGCAGGCCGTGGTCGTCGAAGGCGACGCCTCCGGCCGCCGCCTCAAGTCCCTGCTCGATGCGCGCGAGCCGCTCCTTCGGGTCCAGGAGGACACAGCGCTCCCGCAGGCGCTGGCTGAGCTCGGTGAAGGAGCGGACCGACACGGGCCTTCCCGCCTCGTCCCTGGGGAGGAAGCGGTGGCCGCGGGTGGCGTTCCCGCTCTCGAGCACGAGCGGCCCTTGGGCGCCGCCCTCCAGGGCGTGGATCCGGAACGGCACGACCGCGCCATCCAGCACGACGACCAGCCAGCGGATCGGGCGTCCGAACGGGAAGGCTCCGCGTCCGTCGTCGAGCCACGCGTCCCAGCTCATGCGTTTGGGGAACGCGAGCGCGCGCAGGAGGCCCGGCAGCAGCCCCGGAAGCACCTCGGCGGTGGCGCGTCCCGCCACCTGCCTCACGTGCAGCAGGTAGCGCTCGGCGGGCTTGGCCGGGTCCTTGGCGCCCTCGCGCAGGCTCTCGACCGCGACGGCGTTCTTCCTGGCGAAGCCCTGGGCGGCCCCGGTCCACTTGCCATCCGCGTCCTTCGCAACCTTGAGCGCCGGTCCCCAGACGGGCTCCTCGCGGTCGGGCTGGCGTGCCAGCAGGTCGGCCCGCAGCACGAGACGCCTCGGGGTCCAGGCGACCGAGGGAGCCTTCGCGTCCAGGTGCTCGCGTCCGGCGGCCTCGAGGAAGCGCGACTGCAGCTGTTCGGCCAGCCCGGGAAGCCAGGGGGCCGGCATCTCCTCGAATCCGACCTCGAGCAGCAGCTCAGGCACCCGCGACCTCCGGCCCGGCCGGGGACGCGGTCACGGCGTCGAAATAGGCCTTGGCGATCGCGCAAGAGAGCTTGCGGATCTTCAGGATCATCCCGGCCCGCTCGGTGACCGAGATCGCCCCCCGCGCGTCGAGCACGTTGAAGGCGTGCGAGCTCTTCAGGCACCAGTCGTAGGCGGGCAGGTAGGCGCGGCCGCCCGCCGTCTCGAGCAGACGCCAGCCCTCGGCGAGGGCGCTGTCGAAGACCCTGCGGTGGAGCTCCGGGTCGGCCAGCTCGAAGGAATAGCGCGAGAGCTGGTACTCCTCCTCGTGCCGCACGTCGCGGAAGAGCGTGTCCTTCGACCAGCGCAGCCGGTAGACGTCGTCCACGTCCTGCAGGTACATGGCGATCCGCTCGAGCCCGTAGGTGATCTCGCCCGCGATCGGGGCGAGGTCGATCCCGCCCGCCTGCTGGAAGTAGGTGAACTGCGTGATCTCCTGTCCGTCCAGCAGCACCTGCCAGCCGATGCCCCAGGCGCCGAGCGTCGGCGACTCCCAGTTGTCCTCCTCGAAGCGCACGTCGTGCCGCGAGGGGTCGATGCCGATCGCCTTCAGGCTGTCCAGGTAGAGGTCCTGGATGTCGGCCGGGGGCGGCTTCAGGATCACCTGGAACTGCTCGTGCTTGTAGAGTCGGTTCGGGTTCTCGCCGTAGCGCCCGTCCGCCGGCCGGCGCGAGGGTTGGACGTAGCCGACCCTCCAGGGCCGCGGCCCCAGCACCCGGAAGAAGGTCTCCGGGTGCATCGTGCCGGCGCCTACCTCGGCGTCCCAGGGCTGGTGGATGAGGCAGCCCCGCTCCGACCAGAAGCGCTCGAGCGCGAAGATGATCTCCTGCAGGGTCACGAGGCGGCCTTCCGCGCGTCGCGGATCACGCGAGGGGAACGCAGGTCGCGCTCGAGGTGGGCGGCGATGCGCTCCCGGAGGAAGGACTCGAGCTCCCGGCAGTCCGGGCCGGCCGGCCCGGTCAGGGACTCGGGCGGCACGCGAGAGAACTCCGCCAGCAGCCTTCGTGCGGCCGCGGAGAGCTCGGGGCCGCTGGCGGGCCCGCAGCGGGCGCACACGAAGCCATGCGCGGGACGGTGATAGACGAGGGGCCCCGGGGACAGGGGCGCCTCGCAGGAGGCGCAGGCGTCGAGCGGGGGATGCAGGCCGTGCAGGCGCAGCAGCCAGGCCTCGACGTAGCGGCCCAGCAGTTCCGGTGAGGCGCCGCTCTCCGCTGCGCGGATGACCCCGAGCGCCAGCCGGTAGACCTTCTCCTCCACCTCGCCCTCGGGACAGAAGGCGTCGAGGAGCTCCACGCAACCGGAGAGGAGAAGCGCCGCCTCGAGGCTCCTGGTGCCGGCCCGGAACGCCGAGTGCAGAAGCTCAGCCTGACCGAGCCGCAGCAGCTCGCTCCCCTGCCGCCCGTAGAGCGTCACCCGCACCTCCGAGAGCGGCTCGAGGGCGGACTGATAGCGGGGACGCGCGCCCCGCGCCCCGCGCGCGACCGCGCGGAGCTTGCCCCGTTCGCGCGTCAGGAGCACGACGAGCTTGCTCGTTTCTCCCAGCTTGTAGCCCCGGAGAACGAGGGCCTCAGTGGTGAGAAGGGCCATCGGGTGTCCAGTGACCCCTGGGTGGGTGTCCACAAACCTTGGTAAGTTAGCACAGCAGGGACCTCATTTCTTGATGCATCGGGAGGAGGCGTGCTAGCTTCGTTCCATATGCGCGTTCACTGGAGGCGATTCCTCCTGATACTCGCCCTCGGCGCCTCTACGGGCCTCGCCTGGAACGCCCTCTCCGGCCGGGGCTTCGCCCTCGGACGCAGCGTCTATACCCAGGCCGGTGACGAGCTCGTCCCCGTGACCCAGGCCAAGGTCCTGCTCGACCGCGGGGCGCTCTTCCTCGACGCCCGCCCGCGCGATTTCTGGCGGATGAGCCGCATCCCCGGCGCGCTGCCCCTGCCCGAGGAGGACTTCGACCGGGCCTTCCCGCCCCTCGAGGCGAGCGTGCGCCACGCCAAGGCCGTGGTCGTCTACTGCAGCGGCTACGGCTGCGACGCGAGCCACATCGTGGCCCGCCGGCTCCGGGAGCGGGGCATCGCCGCCGGGATCCTGGACGAGGGCCTGCCGGCCTGGGAGGACGCCGGGCTCCCGCTCGACCGGGAGGCGAGGCCTTGAGCTTCCTGCGGTCCCGGCGCCTCCAGCTGCTGCTGCGCCTCCTGCTCGGCGGCTACTTCGTCTACGCGAGCCTGGACAAGATAGCGGACCCGACGGCCTTCGCCAAGGTGGTCTACCAGTGGCAGGTGCTCGGGCCGGTCGCTGCGAACCTGCTCGCCGCGACCCTACCCTGGGTCGAGATCCTGGCCGGCGGCCTGCTGGTCCTCGGCGTCTGGCGGAGGGAGGCCGCGCTCGTCGTCGCGCTGCTGCTGGTGATGTTCCTGGCGGCCGCCGGCATGGTGGTCGCCCACGGCACCGACGTCACGAACTGCGGCTGCACCTCTCTCGCGAGGTCGGAGCCGACGTCTTCCTGGCCGCCCGCCTGGACCCGGGGGGTCGGCTGGTACCTGATCACGCGGGACCTCGTCATGCTCGGTGCCGCCCTCGTGCTGGCCCTCTCCCCGCCGGTTTCGAGGCAGGTCTCGAAGGGCGTCGAAACCGGCGGAACGTAGGCAACCCGTCCTCCGGTACGCCTGCCATCTTCCTTCCGGTCCGTCCCGTTCCGGTCCGCCGGTCCGTCCCTTCGGTCCGCCCTCTCACTACCTTCTCTTCTTGTTGACCGGCTCGGGCGGCGGGAAGGTCGCCACCTCGAACACGTCCTCACCCGACAGGCCGGATTTCTGCCAGTGCTCGCCGGCGTCGGACGTGTAGAAGAGGCCACGATCGGTGGCCAGGAACGCCTCGAGCCCCGCGGCGGGCGCGAGCGGGAACACCAGCCGGTGCGGCCGTCCGGGGCTGGCGGCGAGCCGCGTCCAAGGTGCCTCGGCCCCGTCCTTGCGATAGAAGCCCGTCTCCCCGGCGGCGTAGAGGAAGGGGCCGAGCCAGACGAGGTCGAAGACCTTCTCCCCGTCGAGGCCGGCGGGGCTGAAGGTCTTCCCCCCGTCGCCCGAGCGGAAGACCCCGCCCGAGGCGGGCGCGGCGAAGAGCACCGGATCCTGGGCGAAGTACGAAGAAGCGACCATCGCCCGAACGGGGCCTGGCGGCAGCCCGGCGCCCGATGCGTCGAAGTGGTCGCCTTCGTCGGTCGTGATCAGCAGCCCCCGGTCGCAGGCGACCACCAGCGCCGGGCCGGGCCACTCGAGACGGTGAACGGCCGTGCCCGCGAGCGAGGTCGGCTCGAAGGTCCGTCCGCCGTCCCGCGAGCGTAGCAGCCCATCGGCCGTGGCCACGAAGACGGTCGGGTCGGCCTCCGGCCAGCGGGAGACGAGCAGGTTCGTGATCCCCGGGGTGACCGAGAGGGGCTGCCAGGTCTCTCCGAAGTCCTCGGAGACGAAGAGCCCGCCGTCCCCGGCGGCCCAGACCTGCGGCCCTCTCGGCTCGATCGCGCGGACGCCGCCCAGGACGTCCAGGGTCACGCCGCTCGTCCGGCCCTGCACACGCTCCCAGGTCCTTCCCCAGTCGGACGACCGCCACAGGCCCTGGCTGGTGCCGGCGAAGAGCGTGAGCGTCGTCACGATCGGCGAGCCGCGACGCTCGACCAGCTGGCGGACGTCCTGCACGGCCCAGGCCCGGATCGGGAACAGGATGGCCAGCGCCAACGCCGCCGCGAGCCGCCCCTTCACCTCTCGAAGAACGGGCGCAGCCTCTCACACGACTGCGCCGGCTCCTCCGGGATGACGCGCGTCGCGCCCACCACGGTCATGAAGTTGGTGTCACCGCTCCAGCGAGGCACCACGTGCATGTGGATGTGGTCGGTGATCCCGGCTCCCGCGGGCCGCCCCAGGTTCATCCCGAGGTTGACCCCGTCGGGACGGTAGACCTCGCGGAACGCCTGCTCCACCCGGCGCGCGAGCGCCATCATCTCGGCCAGCTCCTCGGGGGTCGCCTCGGTGAGCGAGCCCACGTGGCGCTTGGGCGCGACCATCACGTGACCGCTGGAGTAGGGATAGAGGTTCATCACGACGAAGTTCAGCTGGCCCGTGTACACGGTCAGCTCGGAGCCCGCGCAGGCCTGGCAGAGAACGCAGCCCGGGACGCTGTCGGCGCTGGTCACGTAGGCCATCCTCCACGGCGTGAAGAGCCACTTCATCGATCCTAGCCCCGCGCCTCGTAGGAGACGTCGAAGACCGGGTGGCTGGAGCTTACACCCTTGAACTTGGCGTCGCCCGCGTAGCGAAAGAGGATACGGCGGCCGATCGTCTCGTCCTCGTACTCGATGCCCGTTTCGCCGTGCACGAGGGCCAGGTGGCTCTCGATCTGGGTCAGGGTGTCGCGGCTGATCGCGATACCTTCGTTGAAGAGGGTCCCCTCGGCGTCGACCGTAACCGCCTGGCTCGGCTCGTCCGCCGGGGCCTCGGCCGCCCCGAAACCGTCGTCGTCGTCGGAGGGCCGCTTGGCGGCGGAGGAGAGACGCCCGGCCAGGTTCACGTTGCGGCCGATCACGGTCGACTGGACCTCGCCCTCCCCCGCCACGAAGCGGGCCAGGTAGGCGCGCCCGTGGTGGATGGCGATGCCCATCTTGAACCAGGTGCGGCCCTCCTGGCGCTTGCGGGCCAGGGACTCCTGGCACAGGATCGCCGTCCGCAGGGCGTTCAGCGGATCGAGCGGGTCGGCGCGGGCCGTGCCCCAGACGACCATCATGCCGTCCCCGAGATACTTGTCCACCCGGCCGCCGAAGCGCTCGACGATCGGGACGAAGTCGTCGAAGACCGCGTACAGCTCGCGGGTCAGGTCCCGCTCCGAGATCTGTCCCTCGGAGGTCCGGGTGAAGCCGCGCAGGTCGAGGAACAGGATGGTGGCGGCGACCGCGTTGTTGAGCACCTCGGAGGACTCGCCGAACTCGTAGACCCGCAGCCCCCGCCGGGTCTTGTCCTCGAGCTCCTCCGGCTTCTCGGTCGAGAGCGCCACGATCCGCTCGCGCACGTGGGAGACGATCTCGAAGCGGCGCAGGGCGACGGTCAGCTCCAGGAAGGCGTCGAGCACCTCCGGCCCCCGCCGCCTCTCGGCCTCGCTCCGCAGCGCCGGCCCCGCCAGCAGACGAGGGCCCGTCGTCCAGGGATCGCCCAGCAGGTAGGAGAGCACGGGACCGCTCATCACGATGCGCAGCAGGGATCCGGGCTTCAGGTAGTTCTCGCGCCCGAGCAGGGGCAGGTAGCGGCTGCAGCGCGCGAGCAGCCCCCGGTCGCCCTCGCGCAAGCGGCGGTCGGCTTCGCGCACCAGCACCTGCTGGATCTCGAAGAAGGCCTCGGGCGGGATCCGGTAGCGCTTGTTCAGGGCCAGGAAGTGCGAGAGATCGAGGTCGGCGATCGAGAGCTCGGTGAAAGCGAAGCCGTCCTCGATGATCGAGGCGAGCAGCGAGGCGTTCCCGCCGCCGCCAGACGGGTCCTCGCCGTTGCGCGAGCGGCGGCTCTCCTGGTCGATGCGCCGGTAGAAGGACTGCAGCAGCGGGAAGATCGACTGCTTGCCGCGACGCAGCGGCGAGCTGCGCTGCTCCAGCGCCCGCAGGTGCTCGGCCGCGCTCCTGCTGTGGGTGAGCCAGAAGAGGTTCAGCAGCCCCTGCCGCCGGTCGCCCTGGCGCACCGAGCGCACGACCCGGGCGAGCGCCGCCTCGTAGTCGGCGTAGTCGCGCTGCGGGTCCCCGCCCGGACGGGTGATCGCGCCGATCTGGGCGAGCTGCGTCTCCAGGAACCGCTGCAGCAGGGCCTGCAGGCGGGCGTGCACGTGGACCAGGAAGACGCCGCGGTCCTCGTCCCTTTCCAGGGCGGGAAAGTCGGGCAGCGGCGAGCCGAAGAGGTCTTCGACCTCCGCCAGACCGCCGGCCACGAAACGGGCGGCGGCGGGGTCCTTGAGGAAGAGCGAGGCGGACATGCTCCCGTCAGCCCCGGTTGATCAGCTCCCGGAGCTCCTTGCCGGGCTTGAAGCTCGGCACCGACTTCGCCGGGACCAGGACTCCCTGGCCGGTCTTGGGATTGCGGCCGGTGCGGCCGCTCCGGCGCCGGACGCGGAAGGAGCCGAAGCCCCGCAGCTCGATCTTGTCACCGCGCTGCAGGGCTTCGACGATCGAAGAGAAGACGGCGTCGACGATGACCTCGGAATGCTTGCGGGTGAGGGCGGCGTGGCGCCCGACCTCGTCCACGAGCTCAGCCTTGGTCATGGCGGCTACTCCTCTTCGCCTTCGTTCTCTTCGTTCTCTTCGTTCTCTTCCTTCTCGCGAGCCGCCGCGGCCGCCTGCGCCGCCCGGAACACGTCGCCGAGGGTCGAGCGGTCGGAGCCGGAGGACTCGCGGTAGGTCCGCAGGTCCTGCTGGAACTCGTCCTGCTTCACCGCTCGAATCGAGAGGCCGATCTTCTTCTCGCCCTCCTGGACCTTGATGATCTTCATCGGGAAGACGTCGCCGGGCTTGAAGTGCTCTTCGGGCTTGTCGATCCGCTTCTCGTCGAGCTCCGAGACGTGGACGAGACCCTCGACGCCCTCCGCCAGCTCCACGAACGCGCCGAAGGTGGTGAGGCGCACGATCTTGCCCTCGACGATCGAGCCCACCTGGTGGTGGGAGAAGAAGTCGTCCCAGACGTCGGTCGCGAGCTGCTTGAGCCCCAGCGACAGGCGCTGGTTCTCGGCGTCGATGTTCAGCACGATCGCCTCGACCGTGTCGCCCTTCTTCAGTACCTCGGAGGGGTGCTTGACGCGCTTCGTCCAGGAGAGGTCCGAGATGTGGACGAGCCCGTCGATGCCCTCCTCGACCTCGACGAAGGCGCCGAACTCGGTGAGGTTGCGGACCTTGCCCCTGATCTTGGAGCCGATCGGGTACTTCTCCGCCAGCTGCTCCCAGGGGTTCGCCTCGACCTGCTTCAGGCCGAGGCTGATGCGGTGCGCCTCCTGGTCGAGCCCGAGCACCTGGCACTCGACCTCCTGGCCCACCGTGAGCAGCTTCGAGGGGTGCTTGATCTTCTTGGACCAGGACATCTCGGAGACGTGGATCAGGCCCTCGACCCCCTGCTCCAGCTCCACGAAGGCCCCGTAGTCCGTGAGGCTCACCACCTTGCCCTTGACGCGCGCCCCCACCGGGTACTTGATGGTGGCGGTCGTCCAGGGGTCCGCCTGCAGCTGCTTCAGGCCCAGCGAGACCCGCTCGCTCTCGCGGTCGAACTTCAGCACCACCACGCGCAGCTCGTCGGCGACGTTCAGCACCTCGCTCGGGTGGTTGATGCGCCCCCAGGTCATGTCGGTGATGTGGAGGAGGCCGTCGATCCCGCCCAGGTCCACGAAGGCGCCGTACTCGGTGATGTTCTTGACGGTGCCGGTGAGGACCTTGCCCTCCTCGAGCGTCTCCAGGGTTTGGAGCTTGCGCTCGGCGTTCTCCTCCTCCAGCACGGCCTTGCGCGAGAGCACGATGTTGCCGCGCTTCTTGTTCACCTTGATCACGCGCATGCGGAGCTCCTGCCCCCGGAGCGCGTCCAGGTTCCGGACCGGCCGCACGTCCACCTGGCTGCCCGGCAGGAAGGCGCGGACGCCGATGTCGACGGCGAGACCGCCCTTCACCCGCTCGATCACCCGGCCCACGACGACGCGGCGCTCCTGATAGGCGCGCTCGACGTCGTCCCAGACCTTCATCTTCTCGGCCTTCTCCTTGGACAGGACGACGTAGCCTTCCTTGTCCTCGGTCTTCTCGATCAGCACGTCGACGCTGTCGCCGGGCTTGACCGCGAGCTGGCCGTTCTCGTCGCGGAACTCGTCCACCGCGATCACGCCCTCGGACTTGTAGCCCACGTCCACGATGACCTCGGAGTCGGAGACGCGCAGCACGACGCCCCGCACCACCTCGCCCTCGGCGAAGTTGCGGAAGCTGACGTCGTACATGTCCAGGAGGCGCTCGTACTCCTCCGCGTCGAACGCGGCCTCTTGGGGCTCGGCGGGAGCCGCGACGGGCGCGGCGTCGGGGGCGCCCTTGGGCGCGATCGGGGAGACGGCCTTGTCGGTCTTTTCAATGTCCGGCATGAGTGAGACGAGTCCTCCAGGATTCGAGATTGTTCAACCGGCCGGGGGCTTGCGGGGAAAAGGGTCCCTCAGGCAGGATCACGGGTCGGCCAAACACTTGATGCTAATAGACTCAATCGGATGCTGTCAAGGCAGCCGATCGAGCGCCCGCTCGGCCGCCGCCACCAGTCCCTCCGACGTCGACGGTTCGGCGACCGCCCGGACCTCGAGCCCCGCCGCCGCCGCCGCCACCGCGGTGGTGGGGCCGATCACGACCGAGGGGATCCCCCGAGCCCGCGCGCCGGCGGCCGCCGCGAAGGCCTCGACCGCGGAGGGCGAGGCGAAGGCGACCAGGTCGAACCCGTCCTCGAGACAGCGCGCCACCCGCGGCCGTAGATCGGCCGGCTCGACCGTCTGGTAGGCGACCGGCGCCACGACCTCGGCCCCGAGGGCGCGCAGCCCGCGCGCCAGGTCCTCGCGGGCCCGGCTCGAGCACGGCACCAGCACGCGGGCGCCCGCCATCGGCTCGCGCGCGAACGCCCGCGCCAGCTCCGCGCCCCGGAACCCCTCCGCGGGCTCGAGCGCGACCGGGTCGTCCGGGAACGCCGCGCGTAGCGCGGCGGTCGTCGCCGGTCCCACCGAGGCGAGCCGGGCGCCGCCTTTGCCCAGGCGAGCTGGAAGCCCGAGCGCCTGAAGGCGCACCGCGACCGCGCGGACGGCGTTCGCGCTCGTGAAGACCAGCCACCGGAAGCGCCCGAGCGCACCGAGGGCCTCGTCGAGGGCTCCGGTGTCGGCCGGCGGCGCGATCTCGATCGAGGGGACCTCGACGACAGTGGCGCCCCTTTCCTGCAGCAGCCGCACCAGGCTCGAGGCCTGACCCGCCCGCCGGGTCACCACGATGCGGCGGCCGCTGAGGCTCGCCATGGCTAGCGCCCGAGCAACGGCCCCGCGCCGCGGGCGAGCAGCTGGGCGGCGAGGTCTCGCCCCACCGCCTCGGGCACGGTCCCCCGCGCCTCTCCCCGGAGCAGCGCCTTGCCGTCCGCGCTCGCGACGAAGCCCACCAGCTCGATCTCGTCCTCGCTCCGCAAGGCGTGGGCTCCGAGCGGGACGTTGCAGCCGCCGCCGAGCGCCGCCAGGAAGGCCCGCTCGGAGGAGACGGCGCGAGCCGTGACCGGATGATCGAGCGGGGCGACCGCGGCGCGCAACGGCTCGTCGTGCTCGCGGCACTCGAGGGCGATCGCACCCTGCCCCGGCGCCGGAACGAAGGCGCGCGGGTCGAGCGCCTCCGTTACCTCGCCGGCGCGACCGAGCCGGGTGAGACCGGCCATCGCGAGCAGGATCGCCGCGAAGCGCCCGTCGCGCAGACGCCTGACCCGCGTGTCCACGTTCCCCCGCAGCGGCTCGATCACGAGGTCGGGCCGTAGCGCGCCGATCTGCGCCTGCCGCCGCAGGCTGGTGGTGCCGACCACGGCGCCTGGCTGAAGCTCGGCGAGCCGCTCCCCCGAGGACAAGAGCGCGTCGCGCGGGTCGGCCCGCTCGAGCGTCGCGCAGAGGACGAGCCCGGGTGGCAGCGCGGTCGGCACGTCCTTGAGGGAGTGGACCGCGAGGTCCACCTCGCCCGCCAGCATCGCCTCCTCGATCTCCTTCAGGAAGGCGCCCTTGCCGCCGACCACCTCGAGACGCGGGTCGAGCACCCGGTCGCCCGTCGTCACGATCACCCGCACCTCGACCTCGTGGCCCAGCGCGGCGAGGCGCTGCTGCACGTGGTTCGCCTGCCAGAGGGCGAGGGTGCTGCCGCGCGTGCCGATCCGGATCCGGCTCACAGACCGAACAGCTTCCGGATCAGGCCCACGTGCTCGGCGTGGCCGTTGCCGGCCAGCTCCTTGAGCTGCACCGTGGGGACGTGCAGGATCTTGTTGACGATCGCGGAGGTCGCCGCCTCGATGGCGCTCTCCTGCTCCGCCGTCAGCGGGCCGAGCCGCCGGCGCGCCTTCTCGATCTCCGCCTTCCGGATCAGGTCGGCGCGCTTGCGCAGCTCGACCAGGATCGGAACCACGTCGAGCGAACGGCGCCACTCGCCGAACTCGCGGATCTCCTCCTCGAGGATCGCCTCCGCGGCCGAGGCCTCCTTCCTGCGCTCGCGCAGGTTCGCCTCGGAGACCGACTTCAGGTCGTCGAGGTCGTAGAGGAAGACCCCGGGCAGCCGGCCCACCTCGGGCTCGACGTCGCGAGGCACGGCGATGTCGATCAGGAAGAGCGGCCGGCCCCGGCGCGAGGGCTGCACGGCCTCGACGTCCTCCTTGCGGATCACGACCCCCGGCGCACCCGTGCCGCTGATCACGATGTCGGCCCCCGCCAGCTCCTCGCGCAGGGCCTCGAAGGGAGCGGCCCGCCCGCCGAGCGCTGCCGCCAGCTGCTCGGCCTTCTCGAAGCGCCGCCCCCCCACGACCGACGCGCGGGCGCCGTCCCGCACCATCTGCCGCGCCGCCAGCTCGCTCATCTTGCCCGCCCCGACCAGCAGCACCGACCGCTCGCGCAGGCCCCCGAAGATCTTCCGCGCCAGCTCCACCGCCACGTGCGAGACGGAGACCGCGTTCCTGCCGATGGCGGTCTCGCTGCGCGCGCGCTTGGCGGCCGCGATCGAGCGGTTCCGCAGCGCGTTCAGCACCGAGCCCAGGCTGCCGGCCTTCTCCGCGGCCTCGTAGGCCTCCTTCACCTGGCCCAGGATCTGCGGCTCCCCGAGCACCATCGAGTCGAGGCTGGCGGCGACCCGAAAGGCGTGGCGCACGGCGTCGTCGCCCTCCAGCAGGTAGAGGTGGGGCTCGATCTCGGAGGCCGGCCGCTCGTGGTACTGGGCGAGGAAGGCGGCGACCGCCGCCGTGCACGGCTCGCTGGCGCGCCCGTAGACCTCCACCCGGTTGCAGGTCGAGAGGATCATCGCCTCGCCGAGCGGCGTCTCCCGCCGCAACCGAGCGAGCGCGTCCGCCAGGCGTTCCTTGGGGAACGCCAGCGCCTCGCGAACCGCGAGCGGGGCCGTCTCGTGGCTGAGACCGACGACGACGATCACCTCGATGCCACCGCCACGCCCGGGCCGAGCGTCGCCCAGGCGAAGGTGAAGACGACCACGGCGAAGCCGACGATCGCCAGCCAGGCCGCGCGCCGTCCGCCCCAGCGCCCGCGCCAGCGCGCGAGCAGGATCACCACGTAGATGGCCCAGGCCGTGAGCCCCGCCCACTCCTTGGGGTCGCCCGTCCACGCGTGCCCGGTGAGGCTGTGGTTCCAGAGGAAGCCCGTGACGATCGCCAGGGTCAGGAAGCCGAAACCGCCCAGGACGCTCCTCCCGCCGATCGTGTCCGAGCGTTCGAGGCTCGGGATCAGGTAGTAGAAGCGTCGCGGCGACCGCGAGCGCAGCTCCTGCTCCTGGAACAGATAGAGCATGCCCATGCTGAAGGCGACGAACAGCGCCCCGTAGCCGAAGACCGCCAGGAACACGTGGATCGGGAGGTAGAGGCTGCGCAGGACGGGATCGGCGCGCTCGGTGGCGGGGGTGAGGTTGGTGATGAAGACGAGGGCGAAGGCGAAGGGGTACGCGAAGACCCCGGCAGCATCGACCCGGGTGGTCAGGTAGACGAGCAGGAACACGAGGACGATCGCCCAGGCCAGGAGCGAGGCGCCGTCCCGCACGCCGAGGGCCGGGAAGTGCCCCTCCTCGGACCAACGCAGCGCGAGCGCGGCCGTGTGGGAGGCGAAGCCGATCAGCGTCGCCGTGAGGCTGACGGTGGTGAGCACGCTGCGTCGCAGGACCGCGTAGAGCAGAGCGTGCAGCCCTCCCGCCGCGTAGCAGGCGAGCGTGATGAGGAGCCAGGCGCGGGAGTCCATTCGGTCCTAACCAACAAATCTAGCATCTAACCGGGACGAGCTGCGGGCATTCGGGCCAGGGGGCCTCGCGAGAACGGGACGGCGTCGCTGGTAGGGGTCACCTTTCCTTCCAGGTCCCGCGCCAGATCATGAGGCGTACGCGAGCGGTGCCGCCGGTGACCCGCACCGCCGCCTGGGCGCCGTCACCCATCAGGTAGAAGGTGCCCGGGGTGGCCGTGCCGAGCGGCGAGAAGGACAGGATGTCGGAGCGACCGAAGCGGATCGGGTCGCCGCTCAGGACGCCGTGCTCCGGAGGGATGGCGGGCGTTCCCGGCAGGATGCCGACGCGCACCGTGGGGCCGATCGCCAACGGGAAGGGTCCGGCCAGGAGCGGGTCGCGCCCGGCCGCGATGTCGTCGGAGCGGACGCCGTCGTCGTCGCCGTCACGGTAGATCGCGTAGCGGACCTCGTCTCCCCGCCGCTCGAAGCGGATCGCCGTGTAGACGTTCCCGCGCACGGCCTTCGAGGCCGCGAGACGGAAGTTGCCGCGGAAGTCGCGTCCCGCCCCGAGCAGGTGGGCGTCGGCGAAGAGCGGGCGGAAGAAGGGCAGGGCGACGGCCGCCATCGTCATCGTGACGGCGGCCACCACCAGGACCTCGACGAGCGTATGGCCGTGGCTGCGCATGGGCGGGTCGGTTGCGGGGCGGCCCTCGCTCGAGGCCCGCCCCGCGCCCTTCACTTCGAGGCCGGCTTCGGTGCCTCGCCAAGCGTGAGCAACGGCTCGAGCTTGGCGAAGTTCTTCTCGCCCACGCCCCTGACGTTGAGCAGCTCCTGCAGGGAGCGGAAGGGGCCGGACTTGTGGCGGTACTCCACGATGCGCGCGGCGAGCTTCGGGCCCACGCCCGGAAGGGTCGTGAGCTGCTCGGTGCTCGCGGTGTTGACGTTCACCTTGCCGGCAGGGACCGGCTTGCCCGCGGCGAGCCCGGTGCCCGAGAGCATGAAGACGGCCATGGTCAGAGCCAGGCCGGTCGAGACGATGCGGCGGAGCGTCATCGAATCCTCCTTCGAAGCCGAGAGCGTTGTGGTCGCGCCGTGCGGCGGCGTCCCGGGGGGTCGCGCATCACGGCCTCGCGGACCGCCTTCACGCTTCGCCCTGGGCGGCGCGGCGCCCGGAGTGCCGTCTCTCCCTTCCGGCCCCCGGGCGCCGTTCCGCCGCACGACGCGCTCCTCTTCCGCAAGAGGGATGCCGGCTCGTGCCAGTCGACTCAACCTCCGGAAAGATCGGGACTTGGACCTTGTCGCGCCCCCGGGAGACCGCGGCCGGCCGTCAACGCGGATTGACGTGATCGGCTCGTGCCGGCGGAACTGCACCTGGCAGCGCGGATTACGGGCCGTCAACGGCGGACTACGGGCCGTCAACGAACGCTGACGCCGGAATCGAGAGATGCGCGCCGTTGGTCTGACCCTCGCGTCCTGCGTGTGTCTGGTGGCATGCGAGGACTTGGAGCCCAGGACGAAGGTCACTCGCGACATGTTCGGAGAGGACTGGCCCTTCGCCACGATCGAGCAGCCTTCGCGGTGCAGGCGGTCTGGCTGCGGACTGTAGAAGGCTTCCCTGGGCCGTTGTGCGTTGTTCCTGACGACGCGAGCGCACGGTTCTTCGAGTAGACTCCGCGCCCGGAGGTCTTCGTGAGACAACATGGGGCACTCGTCCTCTTCCTGGCGCTGCTCGCAGGCTGCGGTGGCGACGGCTCGCCTTCGGCGCCTTCGACTCCGCCGGTGCCGGTCAACGGCCTCGCCGTGATGGTCAGCGCGACAGGCTACCTGTCCGGGTTGACCTCCGGGGGTCCGACCGGCCTGGCTTGCGGCAGGCCGTACCTTGGCATGACCCTCCGTGAGACACGAGGCGGCACGGTCCAGGCCACGGATTACACCAGCGTCATCACGGACAGCGCGGGTGCGCGGACTCGGCGGCAGGGACCGCTTCCGAACCGCCCCGTCCCTCCCAATAGTGGCGCCTCGGTGAGCGTGACCCTCCCCAATCAGTGCATCCTGATGCCGGCCAGCTGGGACTTCTGGGTCAACACTACGGACGCGGCCGGCACCGTGACGCAGCTTCACGGCAGCGGCAAGCTCACGATCCGCTAGCAGCGGCAGGCTCTCGCGACAGGACCGGCTCACCCAAGGTCCCCGGAGTGCCGTCTCTCCCATCCGACCCTACAGCCATTCTGTGAAGCCAGTCGCGGCCCTAGTGAGGCTCATGCTCTGGTAGCGGCTTGGTAGCGGGAGGCCTCCGCATCTCGACATCTAGACCGCGATTGAGACGCGAGAACGACTCTCGGAGCGCTGAAATCGCCTACGCGCCCGCAGGAGCGATCAGACGACGAGCGGCAACCAATCGGTGCTGTCCGCTCGCCGCAGCGGTCAAGGGCGGGCAGCCGGCTTCGCGACGCAGGCTGCCCAGCGTGCACGCCTGGCGGGAGTACGATCCTCCGCCGAGGGGGTGCAAGGTGGACCTTGGCTCGGTCGTCTTCGGCGGGCTAGTCTCGGCGATCTTCGGAATCCTCGCGGACTCGTGGAAGCAGCGGCAGGGAGAGAGGTCCGCGCTCGCTCGCGCGCGTTGGGAGCTGCGGCGCGACTCCTACGTGAGAATCCTGAGACTACTGCACGCGCTGAAACACAAGGCCGACGACGACGCGATGACGCGAACGGAGGGTCGGGAAGTGCCGGACCTGATCCCGGAACTGAGTATCGAGGCGTCGATTGCCAATCTGTGGATGCAGAAGGACGCGCTAGCGGCCGTCACCGACGCGTTCAAGGCCATGCGTGACGCGAACGCGGAGAAGAAGGCGAACTACCCGAAGCTGCTCGGCGATGAGGTTCTGAAGGCCGTGAAGGCTATACGGAACGCAGCTCGCGATGACCTGAAGGCGTACGCGTAGAACGCGCTCAGGACAGACAGGGGCGCGGCGACGCGGTCCGCCTTCCGGGGGGCCTGCGCACCCCGGCGGGGTAGTACGATCCGACACGCCATGGACTACCTCGAAGCCGACGATGATCTGTTCGAGCTTGTTCAGGAGCGACTCGGGCCGATGCTCGCCACCCTCAAGAGCACCGCCTTCCCTCAGACCTACCGCGCGATGTTCAGCTTCTGGGTGAAGGCGAACGCCCTGAAGACCTCCGCCTTCGACATGATCGAGTCCGATAACCCGTATGCGTTCAAGGTCCTCTTTCGGTGCTTCTGCGAGCACTATCTCAAGTTCACGTACGTGTTCGTGCGATTCATGCGGGAGCGGTCAGACGCTGTGGGCGTGGAGTACTTCTCCCACTGCGGCGCGGCAGAGGTTCACAGGTACGCCGGCGCTCTTCTCAGGACCGAACAGTTGGTCGGGCAGACCGCGGAGATAGACACGGCGAAGCTCGGTGCCATGATCCGCAAGCACTTCCCGCTCGCCGCGGACCTACCCAAGCGCGACCTGGTGGCCGTTTCCAAACGCTTTGAGTACCGCGCCATCCTGGCCACACTCAAGCGTACTGTGCCGGGCATGATCTCCCCACAGACTCCGTTCCTCGCCCTCATCGTGCCGGCGTACGCCCGTCTCTCGTCGTTCGTGCACGGCGGGCCGTGGACGGACCAGGAGATGGCAGGCTTCGCCAACCCCGAGGCGCTCGAGGAGTGCAGACAGGACGCGGGCCTGATCTTCCAGATGACGGGCAGCGTGATGCTGTTCACCACGATGGCAGTGTCCCGCGAGTTCCCGGAGCATCGGTCCTTCGCTGACGAGATCGACGCGCGGCTGAAGCAGCACAGACACTCGCAGAGCGAGACCACGCCGGAGGGCAGCGACTCAAGCGAATGAGGCGTTAGCGTCGCGGGCCGCTCTCCGGCATCCTCGGCACCGCGTAGGAAGCGAGCGACCCCGCAGCGCGAACCACGCCCGCTCCGCTCCCCTCGACGGCCACGGCCTCCCGCAGTCGGAGCACGTCGCCTGGAGCAAGCCGCGACCATCGTCTCCCTCGCCGAGCCGCAGGACTGCGGGCCGGCACCGCCAGCCGGCGCGGACGGGCCTCCTCGGGGAGGCGGGCTCGGTCGCGGGCCCGGGGGACCAGGGCGCGGGAGGCGGGGCCTCTCGTGGCGGGCACACGCTGCCCGTCTCGACACCTAGACCGGGAGGACACCTTCGAGCACAATCGCGTTGCTGGAGGGGACATGAACGAACGTGCCTACCAGGTCTTCCGGGATCTTCTTCCCATGCTCGGCGTGCTTCTTGGTGCGCTTGTCGGCCTCGGCGGTAGCGCCTTCATGCAGCGAAGCGAGTCGCGTCGTCAGCGACAGCGGTTGGCTCTCGATATCGGTATGCGGGAATGGGAGGTGCGCGCCCGGAACATGGCAGAGAACGCCGCCGCCGGGTACGATAGTTCCATCGGTTCTCCGGCCGAGTTCGTCTACTCAGCTGCGAAGCTGATCGAGGCGTTCGAGGGCGGGCCTCCCTCGGACGAAGACAGGGCGAAGATGAAGGGCAGGGGGCTCCACTCGATGAGCAAGGCGAAGTAGCGCGCTCGGTTCCCGAGGCACGGGCGAGGGACAGACTCCCGCTACTGCCGCGCTACCAGTCTCTCCGATCGCGCGCGCGCAACTGGAGCGGTCGCCAATGGGCTAGGGCCGTCCTGGTAGGACGACCCGGGGCGTCTTGGTGGAAGTGCGGCTGGAAGCTGAGAGGGCAGCACAACGGGAGGTGTTGGGTTCGAGCACGTGAGGTTCTCTTGGTTGGCGATCCGCCGGATGAGAACGGCAATCGTGTCCACGTCCGAATCGTCTTCTCCGAGGATACCGTACAACCGCTACTCCATTAGCTCCATGAACTCAGCCAGGGTGCCATCGCTACTCATGAACTTTCGCGCTGTGTCGATCTCTTGAGCCTTGAGGCTGCGAACCTTGGTCTGCCCCGCAACCATCGCCACGAGCCGGAGGTTCTCGGGTTCCAGCGAGTTGAAGACGCTCGCGGCGTGGCTCGCGACGATCAGCGTTCGTCCGTCCGCGTTCGTCTTGAGTAGGCCAATCAGTTTGCGCATGAGCGCGGCGTGGATGCTGTCTTCCGGCTGCTCAAGTAGCATGACCGAGCTTCTGTCGTACGTGAGGGAGACGAGAATTCGGAGCACGCGCCGCGTACTAGAGACAGGCTTTCGTACGGGAAGCCGGTGATAAGCGGGCGCTGCCAACCACCCACCGGCAAGAACATGACGATATACAGCGCCCTCTTGCCGGCATCCCTCTCCGAAGCCGGCGGGCACCTCCACCGGATGCACCTCGATTCCCTCTACCAGGTCCAGGCCCTTGTCCCCGAGGAGGTGCACCAAGACATCAAAGTCCGGACGACGCTCGAGCCACATGTGCAGAATCGGCATCACGGGCGAGTCTTGCGGCCGCAGGATACCCTTGGTCTCACTTAGCCAGGATGCGTACTGTTGCTGGCTTATGAAGGCGGTTTGACCAGGGCTGCCAGGGTTGTTTGGCTCGTCCAGCGGGTAGTACCTGATGCCCGCCAAGAAGTTGAGCACGCGGGTGAGATCCCCCAGCGCCCGATCGTCTGCGGGCAGAAGCGCCGCAACGGACGGCAGCGCTGGCGCCGTCCGGCCTACGCGGAGCACGTCGCTCCGGCCGCCCAACCTGATCTCTTCGTTCCTACGGTCCAGGAGAAGGTCAGGCCCCTTGTCGACTAGCGTGGGCGCCGCGTCTCTTCTATCAACCCAGAGGCGTTCGGTGAAGCTGAATTCAACGTTCGGAGGCCCCTCGAGGTAGACGACTTTGAAGGCGATTTCGTAGGTGTACTCGGCATCAGCGAGATCCATCTTCAGGAGGACGTGAGCCGCGTCCCCTTGTTCCCATGGCGAGAAGGGGTGCCCGACAGGGAAGGGCGCGTCGGTCGCGCACCGGGCCGCCCAGTCGATCGCTCGCAGCAGGTTCGTCTTGCCTGCGCCGTTTCTTCCCACCAAGACAAGGATCGGCGGGATGTCCTCTAGCACTACGTCTTCGCAGGACATGAACCGCTGGATTTCGACCCGCTTCAGCATGGAACCCCGTCGCGAAGTGCGCGGCAATAGTATCGTGTCTCTTCGGAATCGTCTGCGTGAACGTCAAGAAACTGTGGCCCCGGTCGCCACGGTATCTCGCGACAGGGCAGGCTCACCCAGGATGTCCGCGAGCGCGTCGCCCCAGGCCGTGAGCGCCGCGAGCGGGGGCTCGATCGGCAGGACGGACATGTAGGTCCGCAGCAGCTTCGGGCGGACGTGGCCCATGACCGACCAGTTGACGACGCCGGGAGAGACGCCCAGGCGGCGCAGGAGCGCGTCCGCGACCGTGCGGCGAACGTCGTGCAGGTGCGCGTCCGCCGAGAGCACGGCCGCGGGACGCCGCGGAGCTCGAGGATGGCTCGACGGGGCCTGTCCGTTCGGCTTCCGGCGGCGCAGGACTGACACCTGCGACCAGAGCGCGTTCCTGGGGGCTCGCTCCCCCGCCGGGGTCGGGAAGATCCACTCGCACTTGCCGAGCCCCGCGGCGAACAGCGCCTTTCGCTGCTCAGCCAGGAGCGCGAGCGCGTAGGGCGAGAGGGCGACTTCTCGCGGCTCGCGTCGGACGCGGCCTTCCTTCGCGGCCTCGTTCGGGATCACGAGCAGGGGCCGCTGCCTGTCCAGCCACGACCAGCGCGCGGACATGACCCCCTCTCGGCGCAGGGCCGTGAGCGCGAGGAACCGCACAGCGCGGCCTCACGGCGTCGCGTCGAACCCGCGGACGAGCGCCCGGATCTCGTCGTCTCATCCGCAAGAGGGATGCCGGCTCGTGCCAGTCGACTCAACCTCCGGAAAGATCGGGACTTGGACCTTGTCGCGCCCCCGGGAGACCACGACGGGCCGTCAACGCCGGTTGACGGGATCGGCGAGCGGCGGCGGAACCGCGCCTGTGGAGCGCGACTTACGGGCCGTCAACGGATGCTGACGGCGGGAAAGCAGGCGACGCCTACTCGCCCGAGAACCGCCTCAGCCAGCCCTCGACGTCGGTCTCGCGCTCGGGCTTGTCGGAGCCTTCACGGCCGGTGGCTCCGGACCCCGAGCGGAGTCTCCTCGCGCGGCGGCCGGGCGGCACGGTGCCGCGGGCGAGGGCATTCCACTCGTGCGCGCGGAGGGCCGCGGCCCCGCGAGTGCGTGCGTAGGAGTAGAGCGCCTTGTCCGAGCTGACCAAGAGGACGTCGGCGGGCCGCGCCGCCGCGTCGAGGATCTCCCGGATCACCGAGTCGGCATCGCGCCCTGGCGCCGGGAAGCGCAGGGATACGCGTCCTATGTCCTGGTCCGAGCCGAGCTCCGTCCGGAAGGGCGCCCCATCGAACACGATCGTGGCTCGGGCACCCTTCTCGCGGCAGAAGGCCGCCACTCGTCGCACGACCTCGCTGCGGCCGTCTCCCGGGACGGCCGGCCCGCCCCAGGATCCGAGCAGGTTGTTGCCGTCGATCAGATAGGGCACGGGTTGTCCGCAAGTCTACGGGCGGGCTCGAAACGATGTCAACAGTTGCTGTCGAACGTGTTACGATCACACGAGTTTCTGGCAGGTTCGCCCCCCCGGGGACACCCCCGGCC
The DNA here is from genome assembly GCA_963732935.1 of uncultured Acidobacteriota bacterium. Lineage (GTDB taxonomy): Bacteria > Acidobacteriota > Vicinamibacteria > Fen-336 > Fen-336 > DATBSL01. The sequence continues at coordinate 436,598 of CAVTBK010000003.1, forward strand.
GGCCACGCCAGCGGAGGGTGGAGTGACACAGTCGTTCCCGGTCAGCGGGAACATCGAGCCGGCCGCGTTTCCACACCTCCTCGTCGACCTCCATCGCCACGGGGCGACCGGCTCCCTCAAGGTCACGGGGCCGCACCATCCGAAGGCGCTCTACTTCCGCGGTGGGCGCGTCCTCTTCGGCTCCTCCAACGACCCGCGCGACCAGCTGGGCTCCATCCTGATCGAGAGCGGCAAGATCTCGCGCGAGCAGCTCGACGAGGTGAACGGCAAGGTCGGTCCGGGGAACCCGCTGGCGAAGGTCCTCTCCGAGAGCGGGTTCGTGAACCAGCGCGAGCTTGGGGATGCGGCGCGGGTCAAGGTCGAGCGCATCGTGGCGGACGTCCTCTCCTGGGAGTCGGGTACCTTCGAGTTCGAGGATGGCGTCCTGCCGAAGGGCGCCGTGGACCTCAAGCTCTCGACCGAGAAGCTCCTCCTCGCGGCCGTGCAGAGGATCCCCGATCGCTCCTTCGCCCTGCGCCACCTGGAGCTGCGCACGGTGCTCGCTCCAGCGCCCGAGGGCGAGGCGGCGCTTTCGGAGATCCGGGCGGAAGTCTGGCCCCTCCTGGAACGGCTGGACGGTCACCGCACGCTGAAGGACGCGATCGCGCTCACCCGCCTCGACGAGTTCGAGGCGGCGAAGATCGCCTGCGCGCTCCTGTTCCTGGGAGTGGTGACGAAGAGCGAGACGACGGCAGGTGAGGAGCTGGACCTCGCGCGCGAGGCGCAGAGCGGGCTCGGTGACGACGAGGCGGAAGACGGCGCGCCGACGTTCTTCACGCTCCCGGCACCGCCCCCCGCTCCCGAGACGCCGCCCGATGCTCCCGAGGCACCGTCCCCTGCTCCCGAGGCACCGTCCCCTGCTCCCGAGGCACCGGGCGGCTTCGTGGCGATGTCGGCCGAGCCGGAACCGGACGCGCCGTTCGTGTTCCCGGAGCCCGCGCCCCCGCCCGCCCCCGAAGCCGCGTTCGCGAGCGAACCCGAACCCACTGTCGTGATGCCCGATGCGGCGCCCGCCCCCTTCGCGCCCCCGCACAACCCCGAGCCGCCGCCTGCCTACCCGGCGCCAGCCTTCCCGCCGCTGACGGGGCCGGCTCCGGACGCGACACCTTCGCCCGCGTTCCCGGTCGAGCCAACCCGTGCACCCGACCCGCCGGCTCGACCCTCCCCGGCGGCGAGCGGTCGGGCGCTGCCGCTCATCCCGCCGCCTCCCCGGAGGGACGCGTCGTCTCCGCGCCTCGGCGCCTCGGACGGCGACGCCCCGGAGATCGCGGTCGCGCCCTCCGCGTCCCGCCCGAATCTCAAGGCCCTCGACGAGCTGCTGGGCCCCTCGGCGTCGGGACGGCCCCGCCCTTCCTCCTCGCGGCCCCGATCCGACAACTGGCAGCCGCAGTTCCGTCCCTCGACGGCCTCGCGCCGGGTCCCCCTCCGCGCGCCGCACGCGGGTTCTTCGCGCCTGCCTTTGATCCTCACGGCGCTGTTGGCGGTCGTCCTGGGGACGGTCGCGGCCTGGTACTTCCTGCTGCGCGCACCGGCGAGCGGGACACCCCCGCCGGCGACGGCGGCGCAGCAGCGGCCGACCCCTCCTCCGCGACCGGCGGCGACGCTCCCGAAGCCTCCGACGACGGCCGCCGCGGTCCCACCGGCCAGCCTTGCTTCGCCCTCACCTTCCGTCGCCCCGGCGACGACGCCTACCCCGGTCGCCACACCGACACCTCGGCCCGCGACGCCGACCCCGGTCGCGACACCCCCGGTGGCGGCGAGCGCCTCGGCCCGAGAGCTGATGGGCCGTGGCGCCTGGGCTGCCGCCGCGCACGCCTTCGCCACCTCGCTGCGCCCCGGGTCGAGGAGCCGGTTCAGCGTGCAGGTCCTGACCGCGTGCGCGCCGGAGACGCTGCAGAAGGCGGTGGGAGCGGCGGGTTCGGCCGAGCTGATCATGCTGCCGGTCGCGCTCAACGGCCGCGCCTGTTATCGCCTGTGCTGGGGTGTCTACGACTCGCGCCAGCGGGCCGACGACGCCCTCGCCACGGTTCCCGCCTACTTCCGCCAGGGCGGGGCCCGGCCGAAGGTGATGGCGCTCGCCGAGCTGCTCCAGTAGGTGGGCCGGTGAGGCGCCTCGACCTCGTCTCGTGGGCGCTGGCCGCGTCGCTGGCAGCGGGCGGGGTCGAGAGCTCCGCCGACACGATCGTCCTCCTCGACGGTAGACGGATCGACGCCGCGAGCGCGTGGCTCGAGGGCACGGAGATCCGCTACCGGACCGCGGACGGCGCGCTCTTCGCCGTGTCGCGCGCTCTCGTCGCGAGCGTCGAGAGCGCGAGCGGCGCGCCGACGCTGGCCGATCCCGACCTGGCCCGCAGCGCGCAGCGGCTGGCGGCCGGCGACGCCGCCGAGGCCCTGCGCCTGGCCCGCCTCGCTCTATTCCGACAGCCGCGCTCGATGCCCGGCCTGCAGGCGCTGGCGGCCGCCCAGCTGGCGCTGGGCGACGCCCCGCGCGCGAAGGAGAGCGCCGAGGCGGCCCTCGCGCTCGACCCGAGGAACGCCCTCTCCCACGAACTGCTCGCCGACGCGCTCGCCGAGCTCGCCGATTTCGTGGGGGCGCGCGAGCAGTACCGGATGTCCCTCGAGCTCGACCCGCAGCCGCGCGTGCAGCAGAAGCTCGACACGGTCTTCGCCTCCGCGGCTTCCTCGTCGAGCGCGCGCCTCCAGATCCGCTACGACGGGGCGGCCGACGAGCCGCTCGGGCTCGCGGTCCTGCGCGTGCTCGACCAGGCCTGGGCCGAGTACGAGAAGCGCTTCCGCTCCGCGCCCGGCCAGGCGGTCACGGTCGTGCTCCAGACCGAGACCAGCTTCAAGGACACGACGCGCGCGCCGGGCTGGGCGGCCGCCTGGAACGACGGGACCATCCGGGTCCCGGTGGCCGGCCTCAAGGCGCCGACCGCGGGTCTGGTCCGGGTGCTGCGCCACGAGCTCGCCCACTCGTTCGTGGCCGCGCGCGCGGGGCCGTCCTGTCCCACCTGGCTGCACGAGGGGATCGCCCAGTGGCTCGAGGGCCGCGACGCGCAGCGGGAGGACGCCGAGCTCGCGAGACTCGCCGCCCGCCAGCCCCTGCCCCGCCTCGAGTCGCTCGAGAGCCCGTTCGTCGGGCTCAGCGAAGCCCAGGCGACCACGGCCTACGCCGAGAGCCTCTCCGTGGTCGCCTATATCCTCCACGTCCGTGGCGAGGCGGGGCTGCGGCGGCTGCTCGAAGCCCTGGGCGAAGGCCGTCCCGCGGCCGAGGCGCTGCCGGTCGCCCTCGCCGTCAGCTATGGGGAGTTGCAGCGGGGCTGGGAGACCGAGCTGCGCGCCGGAGCGCGCGGGGCCGGTCTCTAGGAGCGCTCGAAAGCCTCTGGGCCTAACGGAAGCGTTCACGGAGCAGGCCCGTAAGCCGGATTCTGTCCCCGCCGAGGCGCCGAGTTCGTCGGCGCGCCGGCAGGTGACGGTCATTCCTCTAGCCCCGCGGTTGCCCGCGGGATCGACAGCGACCTACCCGAGGGCTTCGGCCGGGCCAGCCTCAGACGCCCTCCTATTCGGTCTTGCTCCGCGTGGGGTTTTCCCTGCCCGCCCTGTCACCAGGACGGCGGTGCGCTCTTACCGCACCTTTTCACCCTTGCCACCCGCGAGTCGCCCCGCGAGTTCGGCGGTGTGTTTTCTGTGGCACTTTCCCTGAGGTCACCCTCGCTGGCCGTTAGCCAGCACGCTGCCCTTCGGAGTCCGGACTTTCCTCCCCGGTCCCTTGACGATCGGACCGCGGCGACCGTCCGGCCTGCTCCGTGAACGCCTTAGGGTAGCACCTCGGGTCGCGGCACGGACTAGCCGTCCTTCTCCTGGCTGATCCCGTAGGCCTCGAGCTTCTTGTAGAGGTTCGAGCGCGGGGTCCCGATCGCGGTCGCGGTGGCCGAGATGTTCCAGCCGTTGTCGCGCAGCTTCTGGACCAGGAAGGCGCGCTCCGCGCCCTCCTTGAAGTCGCGCAGGGTCCCGGCCGGGCCCGCGCCCCCGGGCGCGACGGGCTCGTCGCCCGAGGGTCGTCGGAGCACCTCGACCAGGTGCTCGGGCCGGATCTCGTCGCCCTCGACCATGATCAGCAGCCGCTCGATCGCGTTCTTCAGCTCGCGCACGTTGCCGCGCCAGGAGTTGCGGCGCAGGGCCTCGAGCGCCGCGGGCGAGAAGGCCTTCGCCTTGAAGTTGTTCTCCAGGCAGAACTGCCGGACGAACTGCTCGACCAGAGGCTGCACGTCCTCGGGCCGCTCGCGCAGCGGCGGCACCCGGATCGGGAGCACCGAGAGGCGGAAGAAGAGGTCCTCGCGGAAGCGTCCCTTCTCGATCTCCTCCTCGAGCATCCGGTTGGTGGCGGCGATCACCCGCACGTCGACCTGGATCGTCTTCTGGGAGCCGATCCGCTCCACCTCGCCCTCCTGGAGCACGCGCAGGACCTTGGCCTGGGTGCGCAGGCTCATGTCGCCGACCTCGTCCAGGAAGATGGTGCCCTTGTGGGCCAGCTCGAACTTGCCGATCTGCTTCTCGGTCGCACCGGTGAAGGAGCCCTTCTCGTGGCCGAACAGCTCGCTCTCGATCAGCTCCTCGGGGATCGCCGCGCAGTTGACCTGGACGAACGACTCGTCCTTGCGGAGCGAGTTCCTGTGGATCGCCCGCGCCACCAGCTCCTTGCCGACGCCGCTCTCGCCGGTGATGAGGACGGTGGCGTTGGTCGGGGCCGCCCGGCGCACCGCGTCCCAGACCTTCTCGAGCGATCCGCTCCTCCCCACCATCCGGTAGCGCTCGTCGAAGCTCAGCTTGAGCCGACGGTTCTCGTCCGAGAGCTTCTTCTGCCCGAGCGCGTTCCTGGCCGCGATCAGGATCCGCTCGCTGTCGGGAGGCTTCTCGATGAAGTCGAAGGCGCCCAGCTTGACCGCCTCGACCGCCGTCTTCACCGTCCCGTGTCCGGACAGGATCACGACCGGCGGCGAGCCGTCGCGCTCCTTGAGCTTCTTCAGCACCTCGAGGCCGTCCATCTGCGGCATCTTGATGTCGAGCAGGACCAGGTCGGGCGGCTCCTGCTCGGCGAGCTTCAGGCCCACCGGGCCGTTGGCCGCCTGCACCACCTCGTAGCCCTCGTACTCGAAGATCATCCGGAGCGAGGAGCGCACGGCGTCTTCGTCGTCGATGACCAGCACGCGTGGCTTCATGGACGCTGCTCCACCTCGACCCGGGTCAGGAAGGAACCCCGCGGGCGGGGACGGAAGACGTACAGCCAGGCCGACTCCCCCGGCCGCAGCGCGCCCATCACGCGGCGGTACGAGGGCAGGTCCGGCGTGGGATGACGGTTCACCTCGACCACGAGGTCGCCCTCTTCGAGCACGTCGGTCCCGGGATCGGCGCCGAGCACGGCCTGGATCACGACCCCCTGGCGGTCGCGCGGCACCTGGAGGTCGGCACGGACCCGCGCCGGCAGGTTCACGACCGAGAGGCCCAGCGCGTCTCCCCGGCGCACCGCCGGACCGCTCGGGCGCGGGCTCGGCTCCGCGTCCAGAGGGTCGTCCTCGGGGCCGCGCTCGACCAGCCGGGCCCTGAGCGCCAGGGGGCGGCCGTCGCGCACGATGCCGAGACGCACCTCGCTGCCCGGGGCAAGCCCGGCGATCGTCCGCACCAGGCCGTCCCCGTCCTCGATCGGCTTGCCGGAGACGCTCGTCACCACGTCCCAGCGCCGCAGGCCCGCGGCGGCCGCGGCCCCGCCCTTCATGACGTCGATCACCAGGGCGCCCTTCGGCTCGCTGAGCCCGATCATGCGGCCGAGGTCCGGGTCGAGCTCGTGCAGCTGGATCCCGAGATAGCCGCGCTGGACGCGCCCCCGCTCGCGGAGCTGCCGGAGCACGGCGCGCGCTACGTTGATCGGGACCGCGAAGCCGATGCCCTGTGCGTCGCTGCTCATGGCGGCATTGATGCCGACCGCCTCGCCCTTCAGGTTGACGAGAGGGCCCCCCGAGTTGCCGGGGTTGATCGCCGCGTCGGTCTGGATGTAGGCATCGAAGGACTGGTTGAAGATCTTGCGCCCGAGCGAGGAGACGACACCGACCGTGACCGTGTGGTCGAACTCGAGCGGGTTGCCGATCGCGCAGACCCAGTCCCCGACCCGCAGGCGGTCGGAGTCGCCCAGCGCCAGCACCGGCAGGCCCTTGGCCTCCACCTTGATGAGGGCGAGGTCAGTGGTCGGGTCGGCGCCCACCCGGCGGGCGTCCAGCTCGCGCTTGTCGGCGAGACGTACCCGGATCCGTCCCGTGCCCGGCACCAGGTGGTGGTTGGTCAGGATGAACCCGTCCGACTCCACCACGAAGCCGGAACCCTCGCCCCGCCGCGGCAGGTCGAGGGCCGGAGCGTCGTCGATGCCCTGGTGCGGGTCGTCGCGACCGTCCTCGATCACGTCGACATGGACGACCGCCGGGTTGACGCGGGCCACGACTTCCGCCAGCGAGGGCGGCACACCGGCGAGCCCGGGCGGAGCGCCCGGCGTCCCCAGTCGACCGCCTCCGCCGGCCTGGAAGCCGAGCAGGGCGGCGACGGCGGCCACCAGGACGAGGCCGATGAGCGCGGCGGCGCGCGACATGAGGAGAGTATACCCGTCAGCCCGTCGCGAGCAGCTGCCGCAGGGCCTCCTCGTCGAGCGTCGGCACGCCCAGCTCCTTCGCCCTCTCGAGCTTCGAGCCCGCCTCGCTGCCGGCGACCAGGAAGGAGGTCCTCTTCGAGACCGAGGAGGTGACCCTCCCGCCCCGCGCCTCGATGGCCGCCTTGGCCTCTTCCCGCGTCATCGACGCGAGGGTCCCGGTGAGCACGAACTGCTTGCCCGAGAGCGACAGTGATCCCGGCGCCGGCTCCTCCTCGCGGGTATCCGAGCCCCGCCCGCTCCAGGCGGCCGAGCAGGCGCCGGTTGACGGGATCCTGGAACCACTCGTGCACGGAGGCGGCCACGGTCGGGCCGATCTCGTAGAGGGCGTCGATCTCCTCGACCGACGCGGCGGCGAGCCGCCTCCAGGCTCCGGAAGTGCCGGGCCAGCAGCCGCGCGGCCCGCTCGCCGACGAAGCGGATCCCGAGACCGAACAGCAGCCGCCGCAGGTCGCGGCCGCGGCTGCGCTCGATCTGCTCGAGCAGGTTGCGGGCCGACTTCTCGGCCATGCGCTCGAGCGGGACCAGCTGCTCGAGCCGCAGCTGGTAGAGGTCGGCGAAGTCCTTCACGAGCCCGTGTCGAGGCCAGCTGGTCGCACCAGGGACTCGCCCAAGCCCTCGATGTCCATCGCCTCGCGCCGCGCGAAGTGCTTGAGCCTCTCCTCGAGCTGCGCCGGGCAGGAGACGTTGCGGCAACGCCGGTCCACCTCCCCCTCCGCGCGCGCCACCGGCTCGCCGCAGGATGGGCAGCGCTCGGGCGGCGTCCAGGGTCGCGCCCGCGCCGGGCGCTTCTCCAGGACGACGCTCACCACCTTGGGGATCACCTCGCCTCCCCGCTCGATCAGCACCGTGTCGCCCTCGCGCACGTCCTTGCGCGCGATCTCCTCCTCGTTGTGGAGGGTCGCCCGCGATACCGTGGTCCCGGCGAGGACGACCGGGGCGAGCTGCGCGACCGGCGTGAGCTTGCCGGTGCGGCCGACCTGCACGGCGATCCGCTCGACGACCGTGGCCGCCTGCAGGGCCGGGTACTTGAAGGCGATCGCCCAGCGCGGGAACTTGGAGCTCGCGCCGAGCTCCTGCTGGAGGCCGAAGTCGTCGACCTTCAGGACGACGCCGTCGATGTCGTACTCGAGCGTGCCGCGGCGCTCGCGCCACTCGGCCAGGTAGCCGAGCACCTGCTCGAGGCCCTGGCAGCGTCGCGAGGCGGGGTTCGTGCGGAGCCCCCAGCCCCGCAGCGCCTCGAGCGCCTCCCACTGACCCCGCGCGCGGCGTCCGCCCTTCTGCCAGGCGATCGCGTACAGGAAGACGTCGAGGCCGCGCTCGGCCACGACTCGGGAATCCAGGCTCTTCATGGTGCCCGCCGCGGCGTTGCGCGGGTTGGCGAAGGGCTCCTCGCCGCTCTCCTCGCGCTCGCGGTTGAGCGCGTCGAAGCGCGAGCGCGGCAGGTACACCTCGCCCCGCACCTCCAGCTCCTCAGGCACCTCCTCGCCCTGCAGCACCAGCGGGATGGCGCGGATCGCCCGGGCGTTCGCGGTCACCTCGTCCCCGCGAACGCCGTCGCCTCGGGTGACCGCCCGCACCAGGCCGCCCGCCTGGTAGTGCAAGGCCATCGAGAGGCCGTCGATCTTCAGCTCGGCCGTGTAGACGACCGTGCGCTCGCCCACCAGCCGGAAGACGCGCTGCTCGAACTCGCGCAGCTCCTCCTCGCTGTAGGTGTTGTCGAGGCTCAGCATCGGCACCCGGTGCCGGAAGCTCGGGAACTCCTGGGAGGGCGTCTCCCCCACCCGCTGGGTGGGGCTGTCGTTCGTCACCAGCTCGGGGAAGCGCGCCTCCAGCTCGCGCAGCTCCCGCTCCAGCGCGTCGTACTCCTGATCGCTGATCTCGGGAGCGTCGAGCACGTAGTAGAGGCGCTCGTGCCGGCGGATCTCGTCCCTCAGCGCCGCGATTCGCCGCTCAGCCTCCGCGCGCGTCGCCATCCGTCCCGGCGGCCCCTCAGTGATCGCGGGCCAGGACGAAACCCGGCAGCGCGAGCAGCGCCTCGCGGAACTCCGAGGGGGCGAAGGCCAGCAGCTCGGCGCGCGCCCGCTCCGCGTAGCGCTCGGCGAGCGCGCTCGCCTCCTGGAGGGCCCCGCACTCGCGCGCCAGGCGCACCAGCTCCTCCCGGCTCACCCGCGCGAAACCTCGGTCTTCCAGCACCGTTCTCACCCTCTCGCGCGCCAGCTCGCCGCCGCGGCGCAGCAAGAAGATCATCGGCAGCGTGACCTTGCCCTCGCGCAGGTCGTTGGCGACCGGCTTGCCCAGGGTCTTCTCCTCGGCGGTGAAGTCGAGCAGGTCGTCGACCATCTGGAAGCACATGCCCAGGTCGTGGCCGAAGCTGCCGAGCGCCCGCTCCTGCGCCTCCGAGACGCCGCCCAGGATCGCGCCGATCCGCGTGCAGGCCGCGAAGAGGTCGGCGGTCTTGCGCCGGATGATCTCGACGTGGTCCTCGGCGGTCGCGCTCAGGTTCCCGTTGCGCTCGATCTCCAGGATCTCGCCCTCGATCAGCCGGAGGGTCACGTCGGAGAGCAGCCGCAGGATCCTGAGGTTGTCCTGGGAGAGCGCCATCGCCATCGACTTCGTGTAGAGGAAGTCCCCGGCCAGCACGGTGATCTGGTTGCCCCAGCGGCTGTTGACGCTGCTGCGCCCGCGCCTCGTGGTGGCCTCGTCGATGATGTCGTCGTGCAGGAGCGACGCGGTGTGGATGAACTCGACCGTCGCCGCCAGCGTGACCGCCCGCTCGCCCCGGTATCCGCACAGGCGGCTCGCCAGCAGCAGCAGCGCCGGCCGCACCCGCTTGCCACCCCCCTCCTGCACGTAGCGCCCGATCTCGCTGATCAGCCGCACGTCGGAGAGGACCTGCTCGGCGAAGACCGCCTCGACCCGGAGCAGGTCGTCCTCGACCAACTGCACGATGTCCTTGAGAGTGACCGGCTCGTGCCGACCGAGGGGGTTCACGGCGGCCACGCGCCTACCGGTAGTTCGTGAACTGCATGTCGATCCCGAGATCGCTGCCGCGCAGCAGCTGCATCACGGCCTGCAGGTCGTCCTTGTTCTTGCCGGTGACGCGCAGCTGGTCCCCCTGGATCGCGGCCTGGACCTTGCGCTTGGTTCCCTTGACGAGCTTGACGATCTCGCGCGCCTTCTCGATCGGGATCCCTTTCTGGAAGGTGGCGCGCTGGCGCACGGTCCCACCCAGGGCCTTGTCGACCGTGCCGTAGGAGAGCGCCTTCAAGGGAACGCTGCGCTTGACCAGCTTGCCCTCCAGAATCTCGCGCACGGCCTTCAGCTTGAAGTCGTCGGAGGAGACGAGCACCAGCTCCTCGCCCGCGAGCTCGACCGAGGAGCCGCTCGCCTTGAGATCGAACCGCGTCAGCAGCTCCTTGGTCGCCTGGGCGAGCGCGTTCTTGACCTCCTGAAGGTCCACGTTGCTCACGATGTCGAACGAGCTGTCGGCCATTCGGTACCGTCGATCTCCGGGAAGAACGGGGGAAAGCGCGCGCAAGGACGCCGACGCTAAAGTGAACGATTCGCGCGGACTTGTCAAACGTCGGAGCGCGGGCGCGGTTCCGGTTGCGAGCGGGAGAACAGGCGCGCGTGGTTCTCGCGCGTCGCCGTGCCGATCTCCTCCATCGTCGTGCCCCGCAGCGCGGCGAGCTTGCGCGCCACCTCTACCACGAAGGCGGGCTCGTTCCGCTTCCCGCGGTGCGGGGGCGGCGCCAGGAAGGGCGCGTCCGTCTCCACCAGCACCCGGTCGAGCGGCGTCTCGCGCGCTACCTGCTGGATCGTCTCCGCGCGCGGGAAGGCGAGGATCCCGGAGAAGGAGATCGAGAAGCCGAGGGCGAGGGCGCGGCGCGCGAGATCGAGACCGCCGGTGAAGCAGTGGATGACGCCACCCGTCTCCGCGGCGCCCTCCTGCTCGAGGATCGCGGCCGTCTCGTCGTCGGCCTCACGCGTATGCACGATCACGGGGAGGCCACTCTCGCGAGCGATCCGGAGCTGGCGCCGGAACACCTCCCGCTGCACCTCGCGCGGCGAGTGGTCGTAGTGGAAGTCGAGGCCGATCTCCCCGACCGCCACGATCCGTCCCTCGCGCGCCAGGGCGGCGAGCTCGTCGTAGATCCGCTGGTCGGCGATGCGGGCCTCGTGCGGATGGACGCCCGCGCTGGCGGCGAAGCCGTAGCGTCCCGCCACCTCGAGCGCGCGCCTCTCGGCCCCCTGGCCGTCGACGCCCCCCACCACCAGCATCCCGACGACACCGGCCTCCCGGGCGCGGTCGACCGCCGCCTCGCGGTCGGCGTCGAACTCCGGCATGTCGAGGTGCAGATGGCTATCGACGATTGAGAAGGGCTGCTCCGTCACGGTCTTCGCTTCTCTCTCAGGTCTCTCTTCGAGTCTAGCAGGACCCAGCACACGGGGCCTGGGTGACGTGATGCGTGCACGTGAGTCGGCAAAGAACGGCCATCTACGCGCACGGCACCGACTCGGCAAGTTCCAACTGCGTCCTGGCGTTCGTGCCGCGGCGAAAACGAGCACCGCGCTAACAGGCACGGCCCCGACCGACACCATTCGGGAGTGTTGCAGGAACAGAACCTCGGATTCCCTGGAAAGATGGGCGGCACTCTTGGCAAGCACAACAAGGGGAGGCCGTGATCCGCGCCGAAGGCGTGGCCCTGGCAGCGACGCAGCGTTGAGGCGCGCTTCCACCGCCGTCTCCGATGCCATGAAGCGCTCTGTCCCTGTCGCCCGCCCTGCGTCCACGCAGGAGGACACCCGCCGCTGTGGGATCAGGCCGCATGGCAGCGCGCAGACAGAGTTTGGACAGCTTGATGGGGCTCTCGGGCATGATGGCACTCTCGGGCATGATGGCACGCGGAATGCAAAGCCTGGACGCTCAAAAGGGGCAGAGCATGCTGCGAGAGTCCCTCAGACGTCTGTTTGCTGGGGCGAAAGGGTTCCTGTCGGCCGCGACCGGTGTCTCGCTGCCCGGCGTAGCCTTCCTCCTCGCCGGCTTCGCGAGCGTCGCGTCGGTACGGGGCACAGGCGCCGGGGGAGCAGAAGCCGGCCTACGTGCTCCCCCAGTGAGCGTCGAGTTCGTCCGCCTCGACGTCGTGGTCACGGACAAGGGCGGTCACCCGCTGACCGGGCTGGCGCGAGAGGATTTCGCCGTCTTCGAGGACGGCCAGCTCCAAACGCTCGCGCAGTTCGAGGCGTATAGCCGCCGGCTGCCAGGCATGCCCCCGGCGCCTTCCACTCCTGCCGTCGCCGACGCCGCCGCCGCCGAGGAGCCAGCGCGCCCTCGCCCGCCGCGCTACCTCGTACTGGCGGTCGACGACTTCCACATCGAGTTCGGCAACCTCATTCGAGCCAAGAAGGCGCTGACGCGCTTCGTCGAGGAGGACGTCGGCCCCGAGGACCGGGTCGCCCTCGTGACGATGAGCGGGGCTGTCTCCCAGGAGCTCACCACGGACCGCGCCGTTCTCCGGCGAGCCATCTCCCGGATCACACCGCGGGCTCGCGGGGGGTGGATGGGCGTGCCCGACATCTCCGAGTACCAGGCCGAGCTGATCGAGCGTGGCGACCAGGACGCGCTGGCCGTGGCCGTGGACGAGATCCTCCGGGAGCGGCCGATGGACTCCAACCCGGAGGCGGAGGCAAGGCAGAAGGCGCGTGCGATCTTCGAGGAATCTGTCTACAACGCGCGGGCGACCCTGGGAACCCTCGAGAACCTGATCCGGAACATGGCCAGGTTGCCCGGCCGCAAGGTGCTCTTTCTCCTGTCGGACGGGTTTGTGGTCGGCCTCTCGGCCAGCGGCGGTCTGGGCTACGACATCCGAAGCATCACTGACGCCGGCACTCGGGCCGGCGTCGTCGTCTACTCACTCGAGACGCGCGGCCTCGCGGCGCGGATGCATAGCGGGGGGCTGATGGCGGCCTCGACCCGACGGGTCGGGATGACGGACGCGATGATGTACAGCAGGGTTTTCTCGATGGAGCGACAGAGCGAAGAAGCGACCCGCGACGCCATTCACGCCTTGGCCGCCGACACCGGCGGCTTCCTGGTGCGGAACAGGAACGACCTCCACGCCGGCCTGAAGCGGATGCTCGACGACACCGAGACCTACTACGTGCTGGCCTACGAGCCCACGAACACGAAGCGCGACGGCGCCTTCCGCCGCATCGAGGTGCGGCTGCCCGGCCAGCGCGGCGTCAGAGTGCGGGCGCGCGCCGGGTACTTCGCTCCTGGCGACCGCCGTGCGAGCTCTCCGTCGAGAACGTCGAAGAAGCCCAAGGACCGTCCGTCAGAGTCCGGTGAGGCCCCGCTGCCCGCGATCCCTGTGCACCTCTCTGCGGACTTCGTCAGCCTGGATCGCGGCGTGAGTGAGGTGGTCGTGAGCGGACTCGCGGAGGCAACGCGGCTGCCCTTCGTGCGGCAAGGCGATCGCTACAAGACGGCCATCGAGATGGTCGCAGCCGTTCACGACCAGACCGGAGCGGTCGTGACGACCCTGGAGCCACAGCGCTTGGCGCTGGACATGACCGAGGCGCAGCGCGAGCGGCTCTCGAAGGAGGGCATCCCGTACCAGAAGACGGCCGCTCTCCCGCCCGGCCGATACGAGGTGCGCCTCACGGTGCGCGCGGCCGGCGCTGGGGCGGTGGGGATGGCATCGCAGTGGGTGCAGATCCCGGACCTCACCGCTGGCAGGCTGACGCTCAGCAGCCTCTTCCTCCTGAAGGCGGGCGAGGAGCCCGGCTCGGAGTCCTCCGTCGTCCTGAGCCAGGCGCGCCGCCACTTCCGACGGGATGAGGCCCTGCACATGCAGCTCTATGCCTACAACCCGAAGCGCGATGCCGCGGGAGCGGCGAGCCTGGCGTGGCAGGCGCGCGTCCTGCGAGGGGGCGTGGCTGCAATGACCGGTGCGCTGGAGCCGATGATGGTGGCTGAGGCCCAAGGGCCGCCGATTCCCCACACCAGCAGGATGGAGCTCGGCTCGCTCGAGCCCGGAGAGTACGAGCTCGAGGTCACCGTGATCGACCAGAACGCGGGCGAGAAGGCGACGCGCCGGGTCGGGTTCACGATCGATGAGCCTTGAGAGCGCGTCGCTCGGGCTGACGCGACGCTCCTTCTTCCGCCGGTCCCCCGGGTGCCACAAGGAAGCTGATAGCATTCGCACCGCAGCGCGGAGTCGGGCGTCTACCGCGTCGACTAGGCGCTGCGGAGGTGGCGGGCTGGTGCGCCTCGACACCGCGACGGCGCTGGCGTGGCCCGAATGCACCGCGGCCACGAGGTTCACCAACTCATCCCAGTGCGCCTCGACGCGCTTCTCCCTCGCTTCCGTTTCGCCAGCCGTTTATGCGGTCACGAGTAGGATACCGCGGGCGGCGGCGAAGACCTGCCTCAGTACATCCCACCCTCGGGCGGCATCCCGCCGCCGCGGCTCTCGCCCTTCTCCGTCGGGATCTCGCAGACGACGGCCTCGGTGCTGAGCAGCAGCGATGCGATGGACGCGGCGTTCTGGAGCGCGGAGCGGACCACCTTGGTCGGGTCGATGACGCCGGCCTCGACCAGGTTCTCGTAGACGTCCGTCTGTGCGTTGAAACCCTCGTCGCCCGAGAGCTCCCGCACCCGCGCCACGACCACAGCCCCTTCCTGCCCGGCATTGCCCGCGATCTGGCGGAGCGGCTCCTCCAGCGCGCGCCTGATGACGCCGACGCCGACCGCCTCGTCGCCCTCCGCCTTGACGGCCGCGACCGCCCCGAGGCAGCGCAGCAGAGCGACGCCGCCGCCCGCGACGATCCCCTCCTCGACCGCGGCCTTGGTCGCGTGCATCGCGTCCTCGACCCGCGCCTTCTTCTCCTTCATCTCCGTCTCGGTCGCCGCTCCCACCTTGATCACCGCGACCCCGCCCACCAGCTTCGCCAGCCGCTCCTGCAGCTTCTCCCGGTCGTAGTCCGAGGTCGTCTCCTCGATCTGGGCGCGCAGCTGCTTCACCCGGCCCTCGATGGCCTTGCTGGTGCCGCCACCCTCGACCAGCGTCGTCGCGTCCTTGTCGATCGTCACCTTCTTGGCCTTGCCGAGGTCGTCGACCTTGACGTTCTCGAGCTTGATGCCGAGGTCCTCGGTGATCGCCTTGCCGCCGGTCAGGATCGCGATGTCCTCGAGCATGGCCTTCCGGCGGTCGCCGTAGCCCGGAGCCTTGACCGCCGCCACCTGCAGCGTGCCGCGCAGCTTGTTCACGACCAGCGTCGCGAGCGCCTCACCCTCCAGGTCCTCCGACACGATCAGCAGCGGCTGGCCCAGCTTCGCCACCTGCTCGAGCAGCGGCAGCAGGTCCTTCATCCCCGAGATCTTCTTCTCGTGGATCAGCACGAGCGCGTTCTCCAGCACGCACTCCATCCGCTCGGGGTCGGTCACGAAGTAGGGCGAGAGGTAACCGCGATCGAACTGCATGCCCTCCACGATCTCGAGCGAGGTCTCGATCGTCTTCGCTTCCTCTACCGTGATCACGCCGTCCTTGCCGACCTTCTCCATCGCCTGGGCGATGATCGTCCCGATCGTCTCGTCGTTGTTCGCCGAGATGGTGCCCACCTGCGCGATCATCTTCCCCTTGACCGGCTTGCTGAGCTTCTTGAGCTGCTCGGTGACGGCCGCCACGGCCTTCTCGATCCCCCGCTTCACCGCCATCGGGTTCGCACCTGCCGTGACGTTCTTGCTACCCTCGCGGTAGATCGCCTGCGCCAGGACCGTGGCCGTCGTAGTGCCGTCACCGGCCACGTCGGAGGTCTTGCTCGCTACCTCCTTCACCATCTGCGCGCCCATGTTCTCCAGGGGCTCCTTGAGCTCGATCTCCTTCGCCACCGTCACCCCGTCCTTGGTGATGAGGGGCGAGCCGAACTTCTTGTCCAGGACGACGTTCCTGCCCCGGGGACCGAGCGTCACCTTGACCGCGTCGGCCAGGCGGTTGACGCCCCGCAGGATGGCCTGGCGCGAATCGTCACCGTACGTGATCTGCTTCGACATAGGATCCACCTCACCTGGGAAACCGCTTCGCGGTTTCCCAAGAACGGCGCCTCGCGCCGCCAACCCGCCGATTCGGGATCCGCGAAGCGGAACCCGCGCGGACTCGCCCCAGGCGAATCCCGCTCACCCCATGATGGCCAGGACCTCGTCCTCGCGGACGATCACGACTTCCTCGCCCTCGATCTTGATCTCGGTCCCCGAGTACTTCCCGAACAGGATCCTGTCCCCGACCTTCACGTCCAGGGCCAGCTTCGTCCCGTTCTCGAGGATCCTGCCGTTGCCGACGGCCAGCACCTCGCCCTCCATGGGCTTTTCCTTCGCCGTGTCCGGGATGATGATGCCGCCCCGGGCCATCTCCTTCGCCTCGATGCGACGGACCAGCAGGCGGTCGTGAAGCGGCCGTACGTTCATGTTCTTCCCCCTCTCGAGCGAAGCCTTGCTCCGCCGGTGGATCCACCCGCAACCGCCACCACGGCGGGCTCAGCCTCCGCGTGCGCGATCACCTCCGCAAGCGTCGGAATCGATCGGCTCCGAACCAGGACGGCGGTGGCCGTCACCGAGCCGATCGCGCCCGCCGCCACGATCGCAGCCCAGAAGAGATCATCGCGAACGAAAACCCCCCAGGCGAGCACGCCGAGCGCCAGGAGCCCGGCGCCCTGAGCCCAACGGCCGACGAGGTCCGCGCTGGGAACTCTCATGGCTGCCTGCCATCGAAGGAGGCGACACCCGATTCCGCGGGGATCGCGGCGGCCTCCGCCGGCGTCAGCCGGGACCGATCACAGTAGCCGCGGCCTTTCAGACACGCCAGGTAGTTGCGCCGGTGCTCGGCCGTGGCCAGCGAGCTGCTCTCCAACGCCGTCAGCAGCGAGTAGTCACACCCGGCCCGGCCTTCCCGGCACTCGAACAGGTTGCGCGCGTGCAGCGCCAGGTCCACGTCGATCGTCTCCCGCTGGCCGAGCATCGAACGGTCGCACTCGTCCCAGCCCTCCATGCAGTTCGTCAGGTTGCGCCGCCGCTCGGCGAGCGCCACCGCGCGCGCCTCCTTCCGCGTCAGCTGCGTGTGGTCGCACGGCCCCAGGCCGTCCGCGCAACCCGCCACCACGCGCTCGCGCGCGCCGGCGGCCACCTCGGCGCGCTCGGCATCGCTGAGCCCCGACGCGTCGCACGGCCCCGCTCCGTCCTTGCAGTCGGCGATCCGTCGCACCCGCTTGGCCGCGGCCACGTCTCGGCCTTCCGCATCGGTCAGGCGAGACGTGTCGCAGGCTCCCGAGCCGTCCCTGCAATTCGACACGTTGCTGTCGTGCTCCGCGACCGCCAGCGCGATCGCCTCCGGTCCGCTGAGTCGCGATCGATCGCAGGACGTGAGCCCGTTCCGGCAATCCGCCACGCCCCGCGCGTGCTCGGCGCGCGCCAACTCGCTCAGCTGCGTCAGCGTCAGTGAGGACCGATCGCAGGACCGCCAGCCGTTCTTGCAGGCCAGGAGGTTCCCGGCCGCATCGACTGGTCCCGCCAGAGAGAGCAGCGGCCACATGCTCAGGCAGGCAGCTTGCACCCACAGCGTTCTCGAAGTGATCTTGGCCATGTTCCACCGTTCCGTCCTGTCGGGCATTCGCCCGGCGCCAACACTGCCGATCGCCATCTTCTCGCGCGTTTTCTAGAACGAACGGTACCAACCCGTTCGCATCGGGTCTGTGCAATTGGGCTCACTCCCGGATCGACGCACGGGCGTGTGGGCGAGCCCTCTCGCAGCCCTCCGGCCGCCCCGCGATGTCGGCGGCGCATCAGGGTTGCAGCGGCGGCCGCGGGCAATGCCCACGGCCCGCCGCGACCAGGTCTCACGCGGGCGGCCTCCCGCGGCCGCGCCTGCCCCCTTCCCGGCTAGGCGTATCGCCGACCGGTGAAGAAGTTGAAGATCAGCATGATGAGCGCCAGGACCAGCAGCAGGTGGATCAAACCGCCGCCGACATGGAAGCTGAAGCCCAACAACCAGAGGATGCCGAGCACCAACGCAATCGTCCAAAGCATGTTCTTGCCTCTCTCTTCTTGAACGGCCGCAGCGCAGCTCGCCTTCATCCCGGTCGTGCGTTCAATGGAGACCCGACCGAGCCTGTCTGCGGTCGCGATTAACCTGTCCGCAAGATACGCGCTCCGATCCGGCGCGTCTGTTCAATTCCGCTCATCTCGGCCAAGCCCCGGCAGCTGGACGCACCACTAGCGTCCAATCAGGATCAGAACGCCAGCCGCGATCGCCAGCAAGCTCAGGAGCAGGCCCAGCGACGCGACCAGGGGGACGAAGCCCGCGAGGCCGGTCAGGATCAGCCAGATTCCCAACAGGAGCAGGCCGAGGTTCTTTGTGACGATGACTCCCATTCTGACGCCCTCCTGCCTTAGTCCTCGATGACGAAGGTGACCATCATGTTGACCTGATACTCGGTGATCGAACCGTTGCTCACCCGCACCTGCTGCTCCTTCACCCACGCGGCCCGGACATTCCGCAGCGTCTTGTTCGCCCGGGTTATCCCTTGGTTGACAGCATCCTCGAAGCTCTTGCTCGAGGTCGCGCTGATTTCGGAGACCTTGGCTATCGACATCTCATCCTCCTTGTGCCACGACTCGCGCGCCACGACCCGGCGGCGCCCGGCTTGCCGACGATCCTTGCCACCTTGGCACTTCCTGGTTTGCGGTTTCTGCCCAATAGCGCTCAGAAGACTGGGGAATCGCCACCCGCGTGCCCTTCAGGATCCGCGCGCCGTCCATGCATCGGGCGCCTGCTCGATCCCCCGGCGACCCGGATTCGGTGTGAGCAAAATTGAACGGACGGGTCACACCCGGCCTGCTAGTCTCCCCTCCGGTGCGGCGGCCTGGGCTTGGCTGCGACTGCGTTCTGTCGTGCCTCCCGTGCCAGCGCAGCCAAGGGTGACATCGCTCCACAACGCACTCACGGACGTGCTTCCCGACTGAGTCGGGCCGAAAGAGGTTGAGCCATGAAGGGTTATTACGCGGTGGTCGGGATGCTGGCCGTGACGGCCTTGGCGCTCGCCCCCGCATGCCGCAACACGGCGGAGGGCGTCAAGGAGGACTCTCGGCAGAACGCGCAGACGGCCCAGCAGGGGGCGCAGGAGGTCAAGGAGGACTCCAAGGACGCCGCCCAGAAGATCGGCGAGAACGCCAAGGAGGTCGGGGGCAAGGTCGCCGAGGGCGCCAAGGACGTCGGCGAGGCGGTCAAGGCGGGCGCCAAGGACGTCGCCTCCGAGGTCGGGGCGAAGAAGCAGACGGTGGACGTGAAGACCCATTTGATGGCTGACCAGAGCATCGACGCATCCCACATCGACGTGGACACCGACGCCGACACCAAGACGCTGACCCTCAGGGGCACGGTGCCGAGCGCCGCTCAGAGGGCAGCCGCGGAGAAGGTGGCCCGGGAGAACGCCGAGGGCTACAAAGTGCGCGACCTGCTGACGGTCGCGGAGAAGTAGGCTTCCTCGAACGTCGGTCCGACCCTCGACCGGGAGAGAGCATCGGGAGCCTCGTACCCCCATCCACCGGGGTGCGAGGCTCTTGCTGGACGCGGGACTAGGGGAGCAGCAGCCCTGAGCCGGTGAGGCGAGGCCCACGGCGCCTTTCAGTGAGTCTGACCCAGCAGCGCTTTCTTCAGGCCCGTGCTCGTGGGATGGTCGCCCAGCCAGACCTTCAGCAAGGCGCGGTAGACGTCCTCGCCCGGGATCGCGTGACCTTTCACGTCACCATTGAAGACCAAGACGGTGCCAGCGTGCGGCAGCCAGTCGACGGTCAGGATGTCGCCTCTTCTGCCCTGTCGGACCGCCAGCAGATCTGCCAGCAGCCCGTCGATGCGGCCCTTCATTGCCAGCTGCTCGTCGGGCGAGCTGTTTTCGCGGATGCCATTCCTCAGCGCGTCGACGAGCTCCTGCGCGCTGAGATTCCTCATCAACGTGATCCTGATGCGCTTGGGACCGCCGAGCGCCAGCACGTCTTGCGGCGACGTTCTCTTCTCGGTGAGGTATAGGCTGGCAACGTACACTTTGAAGAACGCCTGCTTCCGCAAGCCCGCGCCGTTCAGGACCAGCGCGGACGCCCCGAGGCTCGCCCGCTCGTCGACGTTGATGCCCCCGACCTCCGCGGCACTCGCGACGGTCGCCAGGCAGACGAGGGCCGTCGCAAGATGCCACGTTCTCACCGGTCCCCAGCCTCTGGGGACTGGCCTGCGTGCTCGAAACGCATTTCGCCGGCATTTCACGATCCCCCGGAAGAAACCGCGCGCGTCGGATACTGCGGCGCTCTAGGCCAGGGGTGCTTGACTTCCCTTTCCAGGAGTCCGATCGACGCTTCCGGAGAGCGCCGAGGCCGCCTCTCCCGCCCGGAAAGCAGCCTCGTCCCAGATCTCCTCGCCTCGGGTGACGACGCGATCCTTCAACCTCCGAGCCGAGTCGGCGCCACTGCTCAGCTTGCGCGCCATCAAGTCGCGCGTGCCCTTGCCGGACTGCGGAGCCAGGAGCAGGGCGATACCCGCCCCGGCGATCCCGCCGGCCAGGAACCCCAACGTCGACGCCAGGTACGACGTTCGTGCATTCATCACGCCTCCTTGGATAGCTGTGATCCCTTGGACGGTACCAGGGTCCGCCCGCGCGGTCTGTACAATTGCGCTCACTCCCGACTGGCCGCACGAACCGGGACGTCCTCGGAGGACCCGGCGGAGGCGGTACTCCTCCACAACGTCAGTCGCCACGTTGCCAGACAGCGACTCGACGGAACGGCGGCCCCGCGTCGGCAACGGGTGAAGCCGCTTCCGGCCCAGCGGGGAGCGGCACCGGACGAGCCAGGTACGCGTCTATCCGGGCCTCCATGTCACGGGGGAACTCCGGGGCCGGCCCGACCAGCGCGGCTTTGTAGACGCGCGCCAGGATTTCTCGGAACACAGGCAGGGCCGCCCGCCCGCCAGTCTCCCTGTTGCCCAGCGTGCGGTTGTCGTCGAAGCCGATCCGAACCGCGACCGTGATCCCGAGCGGCCCGTAAGTGGACCCGACGAAGAGCGCATCCCGGAACTCGCTCGTGGTGCCGGTCTTGCCCATCACCGGTATCGGGAATCGCCTTCCGCAGAGGGCGTGGGCGGTCCCGCCGGGGAGGCGGACCACACCGCGGAGGCCCTCCTGGATGAGAGCCAAGCCATCCAGACGAAGCTCTCCGCCGCGTCCAGGCGCATTGTAGAGCAGGGCTCCTGAGCTGTCGGTGACGCGTGCGATCACGTGAGGCTCCGCGCGCACGCCCGAGGCCATCGCCCGATACGCGCCCGCGAGCTCGAGCAGCCGGACCTCGGACGCGCCCAGCGCCGTGCTGATGTAGGGCCGCAGCGGCGTGCGAAGGCCCAGGTCCTGGCAGGTCCGGATGACCTTCTCCATGCCGACGGCTTCGGCAATCCACACGACCGCCGCGTTGCGCGACTCGGCCAGCGCCTGGCGGGCGGGGATCAGACCCTTGAACTTGTCGTCGTAGTTGGCGATCCACTTGACCCCAGCCGCGGAGCCGATCGGCACGCTGATGGGCTCGTCGGGCACCGTCTCGTCGAGCGTCAGACCGCTGCGAAAGGCGGCCAGGTACACGAGCGGCTTCATCACCGAGCCGGGCTGACGCAGAGACTCCGTCACGCGGTTGTAGTCGGAGTAGCGGCTCTGCCGAAGCTTGTAGCGCTGCCGCCCCCCCGCCTCGGCAAGGATCGCCGCGTCCGCGTTGGCCAGCACCACCACCGAACCTTGCACCAGCCCCCGGGCGCTGGGATGCCGTTTCTCGTAGGAGGCCAGTCCGTTCTCCAACGCCTCGTTCACGATCTTCTGCACCCGCCGATCGACCGTGGAGGCCACGCGGATCCGGCCCTGGAACAGGTCCTCCACCGCGAAGCGGTCGCCGCCCTGTGCCTGCAGCTCGGCCAGCACATGCTCGATCACCGCGGGCGCGCCAATCTTCACTGCGCGAGGGACGACGCCCAGCGGCTCGGCCTGGCAGCGCCGGGCGAGGTCCTCGGGGATGTAGCCGTTGCGGGCCATCAGGGCCAGGATCTGGTTGCGGCGCCGCAGCGCTCGCGAGCTGCCCGCCACGGGCGCATAGTCACGCGGCGATTTGGCGATCCCCGCCAGCAAGGCGGCCCGGCCGGCGTCCTCCATCGTGTAACCGGCCAGCGGCTTCTGGAAGTAGTACTCGGAGGCCGCGCCGAAGCCGTAGCGACTGCTGCCCATGTAGATGAAGCTCGCATAGCGAGCGAAGATCTCGCGCTTCGCCTGCTCCCGCGTCCCGTACTCCCTGCGCATCGCCTGCTCGAGCCAGAGGGCCAGCCGCACCTCCTCCAGCTTTCGAAGCAGCTTGTTGGTGGCGGGGGCGCCCAAGGCGAACGACAGGACTCGCGGGATCGTCAGGCCGCGCACGAACAGGACGTCGTCGTCCCGGCGGGAGGTCAGGTATCCCAGGAAGTAGACACGCACGAGCTGTTGCGTGATCGTCGACCCGCCCTGGGCCAGCCTCAGCCGGAAGCCGGAACCATTCCTCCACTCCGCCAGAGATCGCGCCAGCGTCTTCTCGATGACCCGGGGCAGAGCGCCATAGTCGACGCCCGAATGAGAGTCGAAGTTCTTGTCCTCGGCCGCCAGGATGGCCTCACGCACGACGAGAGGCACCTCGTCATACGTCACTACCCGCCGGTACTCCCGCGCGAGCTGGACCACGACCTCTCCCCTGGCGTCGAGGATCTCGCCTGTCGTTGGGGGCTGAAACAGGATGAAGGGAGCGAGATCGGGGAGATCACTGCGGTCGAAGTACACGTGCTCGACGAGGGCGGCCGGCGGCAACAGGATCGCCGTCACGACGATCGGGCAGGCAACGCGCACCGCCCGGTGCGCCCAGACGCGACGCAGGCGCCCAGCCACAGCGACACCTGCGAACCGCACGCCACGAACGACAGCACCGATCCGCCCCCTGGGAAGACGCCCCCGACGCGCACCTGCGGCCGGAGCCGCCTCCGCCGGCGCCGTCGCTCCGCTGGGCTCCATGGTCTGACTGACGCCTTGTTTCACCAAGGGAACAGCTGACCAAGCCCTATGCCAATCGCCGACCGGTAAAGGCGCTGACGATCAACACGATGAGTCCCAGGACCAGCAGAACATGAATCAGACCACCGCCGACGTGGAAGCCGAAACCCAACAGCCACAGGATGCCGAGCACCACGAGAATCGTCCACAGCATGTCCGTACCTCTCCTGGAATGGCCGTGGTGCAGCCCCTCCTCCCCATTCGAGCTTCATGGGGACTCGGCCGGACTGCCTCTGCGGCTGGATGACGCATCAGCAACCTACTCGCACCGTTGCGGCGCGTCTGTTCACTTCCGCTCACCTCGTACCACCCGCGAAGCGCTCGGATGCCGGAGGGGAGCTGGCGCTAATCGCCTCGCCTCCGCTCGGCCGGAGAGGCAAAGTATCGGGCCCAACCTGGCCGGTCTGTTCCATTCTGCTCAGACCGGCGCATCGGGGGCCATGTATTCTGGGACGTGGCGCTGGTCCTGGTGACACGCGAGCTCCCTTGCGTGGCCCCGCGGCCTCAGCGCGGCGCCGGCCGAGATCGCTACGGGCCATCCGCCGGCAAGAGGAGACAAGGTGAGCGCACTCAAGATCGTGGCAGCCCTGTTGATCGCCGCAGGCATTCTTGGGCTGGTGTACGGCGGCATCACCTACACCAAGACGACCCACGAAGCCAAGGTCGGGCCTTTCGAGATGTCGGTCAAGGACAAGGATACGATCAACGTTCCGGTCTGGGCCGGTGTCGCCGCAATCGTGGTCGGCGGGGCCCTGCTCTTGGTGCCCAGGAAGAAGTAGCCGGCGGTCGACCCCGCCAGCACGCTTCTCAGATCGAATCGAGCCCGTGGGTCTTCAGGGGAGCGTCTGGCTGGGGGCCTGCGCCGCCTCGCCGCGTGCCGGCATGTAGTCGACGGCCAGCACCGCCAGCCTCTCGTTGAAGCTCATCACGGGCACGGCCAGCCGCTGGACGCCTTCGGACTCCTCGACTGTCACGCCGGTCGCCTCCAGGACGGCCTTCGAAACCACGTTGAGCGCCGGCTGCCCCACGAGCTTGCGGTTCGTGGCGAGCAGGACCGTGCCCTCTTTGCCAATCAGGACGACGCCGACGATGCCGGGCTCGCGTACGAAATCGTTGAAGTAGTCGTCAACCTGCTCGAGGTTGTTGCGCAGCATCTCGGCGCGAACGGCCCAAGCCAGCGGCCGGCCCGCCAGCCGCAACATGCCGCGCGCCTGAGACTCGAGCGCCTGCTGCCGCGCCGCCGTCAGCTCGACTCGCTGCGCCTCCATGCGCTGCTCCACGCCCCTCACCGCCGTCGTCTTCCAGGCGTACATTCCGAGCACGAGCAGGATCAGGGCTACGAAGATCCCAGCGCTTGCGTAAAGAAGCGGACGGGACACCGCAAGGGGGCCACGAGGGGTCTTGGGGGTAGCAGGAGAAGCCTTGTCGTCCGTCGCGTCCTCGGTCATCACGACCTCCCTTCGTTGTCATTCTCTTCGACCCGAAGGCGCACCGACGACCGACATCGCACGGCGCACCCGGTTACCTCGAGCTTGGCAGACCAGTGTGCACCCCGTCTGTTCAATATGGCTCACTGGGGTTCAACCGCCACACCGGCCGACCTGAGCGCAATTGACCAGACAGCTCGCCGCCGACCTGTCAGTCTTCTCCCAATCCTCGACCATGCGTGGGGAGGGTCCCCTCACAGGCCAGAGGCATAGGAACCGGAGACAGACATGAGTACACCGGAATTCGCTTCGTTCATTGCGAACACGAGTACGACGGAACGAGCCTCGCTGATTGGTGTCGCTGTGGTGTTGTTCGTGGGGCTGGCGGTGCTCATGTACGTTCGAAGGCACCGGACGGGACGGCTGCGCTCTCAGTTTGGCGACCCGGAATACGCCCATGCCGTCACGCTGGCCAGGAGCCGCGGGCACGCGGAGGCCGGCCTCGACGCGCGGCAGGCGCGAGTCGATGGCTTCCACATCCGACCGCTGGCTGCTGGCGATCGTGCACGCTTCGCGGAGTCCTGGCACGACGTGCAGGCCCGATTCGTTGATAGCCCTGGCGGCGCGGTAGTGGAGGCTGACAAGCTGCTGAGTGACGTAATGTCCACGCGTGGCTACCCGGTGAGTGAGTACGAGCAGCGTGCGGCCGACGTCTCCGTGAACCATCCGTCGGCTCTCCCCAGCTACAGATTAGCCCACGACATCGCGCTTCGCCAAGCGCAGGGGAAGGCCAGCACCGAGGACTCGCGCCAGGCCATGATCCACTACCGCACTCTCTTTGACGAGCTCATCGGGGCACCCGAGACGGCCGACGTGAACGCCACACCCTGAACCGGACCCGGCGCCAGTTGACGCCAGCATGGTCCTTCAAGGTCATCGCCGAGCGGCCTGCAAGGCCTCATGTCTGCTGGCCCGGGGCGACCAGAGCCTCGAAGCCGGAGACCACGTCGAACAGTTCCTCGTCGATACCGCCTTGGCGCAAGCGGTGGAAGGTGCCGTTGAGCGTCTCCAGCAATTCGTCGATGTTCCTATCCGCGCGTTCCATCGCCGCCAGGCGGCTCGCGTTCTCGCTCGCGAGGGATTCCGCGCACGCCCGGAACACCGAGACAAAGAGGTACTCGCGGATGAGCGCCCGCAACGTCGCGCTGCCCCCCACCATGACCTCGGGCAGGGTTCTCGTCGGCCAAGGACGCGCGGCGAGGTCGCGCCGCCAGGCTTCGTCCAACGGTAGCAGGCGCTGACTGACGGGCGCGTAACCCGCCCCGGAGGTGGGGCGATTGTAGAAGAGGTGGAGCTCGATGCCCTCACCCTGGTGGCGCGTCTCGTTCTCGACCAGAATCTGCCCGACCAGCGGGGTGATGGCCTTGACGGAACTCGGGACGGTGAAGAGGCCCGTCGCCGCCAGCCCCACCTCCGCCATACGTGCTTGAACGCGCTCACCGACGGCCCAGACCTCGGGCCTGCCGGGCAGGGCTGCGAGCGCCTTGACCGCATGATCGGCCACCACCTCGTTGAACTGGCCAACCAGTCCCTGGTCGGATCCGAACACGACCGCACCTATCGCAGGTGCACCGGCTCGCCTCTTCCGCTCGGCCACCCAGTCCGCTTGTTCGTCTTCCCGAAAGCACGTGCTCAATCCCAGCTCCACAGTACGATAGTAGTCGGCCAACGCGCGCACCGACCTCTCGTACTGGCCGATACTCGAGGCGGCCAGCGCTTTCATCGTGCGGACGACCGCCTGGAGATCTCCGGCACTCTCGATCTTTCGCCGCAGGCCCGTCGTGGTGTCGCTCACGACTTCTCCTTCGCCTTCGCTTCGGGCTTCGCTTCGGGCTTCGCCTCGGGCTTGGGTCGAAAGCGGGCGAGCGACTGGCCAGCGATCTCCACGATCATTCTGCGATCCTCGTCGCTCAGCGTGTCGGCGGTCTCGAACCGCGCGCGCACCTCCGCCGGGACCTTGCCCGCCGCCTCCTGCACGGCACGCTCGGCGTCCGCCATCTGCTCGCTCGGGACCGCGTCGAAGAGCTCCGCGCTCAACGCGAGGAGGACGGCGATCTGGGCGGGCACGGACACCGGGGCGAACTCCGGTTGCTTGAGACAGGCGCGGATGCGCCGTCCATGCTCGATGATCTTGCGAGTGCCTTCATCCAGTCGGGCGCCGAACCGCGAAAACGTCTCGAGCTCCTCGAACTGCGCGTAGGCGAGCTTGAGGTCGCCCGCCACCGCTCGGTAGGCCGCACGTTGCGCCTTGCCGCCCACGCGCGATACGGACTTGCCGACATCAACCGCGGGCAGCACACCCAGTTCGAACAGGGACGGCGAGAGGTAGATCTGCCCGTCCGTGATGGATATCAGGTTGGTCGGAATGTACGCGGAGATGTTCTGGGCCTCGGTCTCGATGATGGGCAGGGCGGTGAGCGAGCCGCCGCCGTGCTCTTTGCGCAGGTGGGTCGCGCGCTCGAGCAGCCGCGAATGGATGTAGAAGATGTCACCGGGGAAGGCTTCGCGACCTGGTGGCCGGCGCAGCAGCAGGGACAGCTCGCGATAGGCGCGGGCGTGCTGCGTGAGGTCGTCGTAGACGATCAGCACGTCGCGCCCCGCTTCCATGAAGTGCTCGGCGATGCTGGTCGCGGCGTAGGGAGCGATGTAGGCGAGCCCGGGCGCGTCGTTGCCCTCGGTCACCACCACGACGGTGGAGTCCATCGCGCCCTTCTCACGCAGGTCGGCTACGGCCTTCGCCACGGCGGACGCGCGCTGGCCAATGGCACAGTAGATGCACACGACGTCCCGGCCCCGCTGGTTCAAGATGGTGTCGATCGCAATGGCCGTCTTGCCGGTCCGGCGGTCACCCAGGATCAACTCGCGCTGCCCGTGCCCGATGGGAATCAGCGCATCGACGACTTTCAGGCCCGTCTGCAGCGGCTCGGTGACGGGTGCGCGGTCCATAATGGGCGCCGCCGGCCGCTCGATGGGCAGGCGCTCGTTTGCAGCAACCGCTCCGCGGCCGTCGAGTGGCCGACCGAGGGGGTCGATGACGCGTCCCAGCAACCCGTCGCCCACGGCCACGTCCATCACCCGGCCCGTGCGCTCGACTTCATCGCCGGCGTGCAGATCTGCGTACTCGCCCAGCAACACCACGCCGACCTCGTCCTCGTCCACGTTGAACGCGATGCCGAACACCCCGCCGCGGAACCTCACCAGCTCCTCGAAGCCCACGCCGCGAAGGCCGGACACCCTGGCGATGCCCGTTGACACGCTGGTGATCGTACCCACCTCGCGCGGCGTCAGCTGCGGGCTGAAGCCTTCTCGCACCTGACCGATCCCGGCGAACGCGCGGTCGAAGACACCCTGCAAGCTATCAGGCGCAGCGCTCATTTGGTCTTTGCTTCTGGCCTGGGCCCTTCAGGTTTGCCTTCGGCATCGGGCTTGCCGTCGGACTTCCCTTCAGGCTTGTCCTTCTCTTTCAGCAGCTCGCCAACGCCCTTTTCCAGCGACGCGATGTAGTCCGCGATGCTCCAAGCCACCTTCTCTCCGTTCGCGGTCAGCTCGATCCCGCTGATCAGATCCGGTGTCGTCTCGAACCGCATCCGGACCTCAGCCGCGAACGTCTCGTTGAGAGCGTTCTGGATCGCCGCGCGTTGCTCGGCAGGCAGCTCGAACGCGCTGCGCAGGACCGCGGGCTCCGACGCGCTCGTCAGGGCTTTGGCGAGGCCTGCCTTTGCCCCGTCGTCCAGCTCTCGCAGGCGGCGGGTGAACACCTCGCCCAGCCGTTCTTCCAGGCTCGTCGTGGCGAGATCCGTCAGCGCCTTCCGCGCGATGGCGAAGACCTCCTGCTGCGTCCGGCGACCGATGGCCCGCTCCAGGTTCCGGGCGTCAGTCCGGAGCGTCTCCATCCGCTTCGCACCCGAGGCATCGGCCGCCTTGCGCGCCTCTTCGAGAAGGCGCCGCCGTTCGGCCTCCGCCTCCTTCGTCGCCTTGCTCCAGAGCGCCGCACGTTCCTGGTCGAACTCCTCGTTCTTGCGCTGGAACTCGTCTCGCGCCTTCCCGGCCTCGGCCCTTTTTCCGTCGGCGTCCGCCAGCTCCGCAGCGATGCGCTTCTCCCGCGCATCGATGGCACGGAGGATAGGCTGATAGAGAAAGCGCTTCATCAGCCACACCAGGATCAGGAAGTTGAGCGCCTGCGCGCCGACGGTGAACCAGTCGATCAGCATCGACTACTTCCCGGCCACCTGCGCGATGACGTGATTCCAGAACGGGTTCGCGAAGATCAGGATCATCGAGACCACGAAGCAGTAGATGGCCGTGGACTCGATCATCGCCAGGCCGACGAACAACGTCCGGGTGATGGTGGCGGAAGCGTCCGGCTGTTGCGCCAGCGAAGTCAGCGCCGTCGCGACCGCCCTCCCCTCTGCCAGGGCGGGCCCCATCGTACCGAAGCCGGTGGTGAGGCCGGCGGTGGCAATGGAAGCCACCGCGATGGTTGTCATGGTATCCATGGTCTGTCCCTCGTTGCTTCCCCCGCGGTTCAGGTCGCGGGCGCCGCTTCGGGCTTCGACTTGCGCGTTTGCGTGGCGGCCGCGATGTAGACAGCGGCCAGGATGCTGAAGATGTAGGCCTGCACCATGCCGGTGAGCAGACCGAGCGCCGTCATGACGATCGGGAAGATGAAGGGCGTGATGGTCAACAGAATGGCGATGATCATCGCCCCGCTCATCATGTTGCCGAACAGGCGGACCGCCAGGGCCAGCGTGCGCGATAGCTTCGCTGATGATGTTGAACGGCAGCATCATGAACGTGGGCTTCATGTAGGACCGCAGATAGCCACCCAACCCCTGCTCCTCGATACCGAAGAGCGGCACGGCCACGAAGACACAGAGGGCGAGTGCCACAGTGGTCGAGAGCGAGCCTGTCGGTGGCTCGTAGCCCGGAATGATGGTGCAGAGGCTGGCCAGCGCGACGAACAGGAACAGCGTGCCCAGAAAGCCGAGATACCGTTCCGGGTGGTGGAGGCCGACGTCTTCGATCTGTTTGTCGATGGCGGTGACGACGATTTCCAGAAGGTTCTGCCAGCGCGAACGCACCAAGTCCGTGGACAGTCTCCGCGTGACGAGTCTCGAACCGACGACCAGCACGAGCATCAGCCCCCACGTGAACAAGATCGTGCCGTTCAGCTTGAGACACCCGTGCTGCCAGAAGATCATCTGGTCGGGACTAAGGCGCATGCTGGGCCTCCCCGTGTCGGGAGTGGTGTTCCACCGCCGGCCTGATGAGCCGGGTGATGATGACGCGCGCAACGACAAACCCGAGCACGCATACGACCAGCCGCTCCCAGCGGCCGCCGGAGACAAGCCAGAACCCGACCAGCGCCGTGCTAAAACGCAGCAGCAGGCTGCCGAGGAACCAGAGGGCGGGCTGCTTGGACGACACGCCCTTGCGAACCGTCCACCAGAGGCCGCCAAAGAAGAACGCACCGAGCACGACGCCCCCCATCGCCGCGAGAACCAGCGGCAAGGGGTCATTCATCGTCGTCGCCCTGTTCGTCGCGCATCGCCCTGTCTTCCTTGGCCACCCAGTGCCACGCGTTCAGGCAGCCGATCGCGAGCCCGACCACCAACAGCGCCAGGGTCCAGGCATGCTTGCCCGGATGGTGCTCGTCCAACCAGAGGCCGAGCCCTGCGCCGAGCAGCGTCGGAACGACCACCGACCAGCCGACCAGCCCCATCATGCCCAGGCCGAACCACACGCCCCGCGTCGAGCTGCCCCGTGCCTTGACCTTGCGCGCCGCCTTCGCGCCGATCTGCTGGGCGAGCGTCGGCGTCTCTTGCGAGGCTTTCCTGGCCGGGTCGTCATTCATGCTGAAAGCTCGCGAAGCGCCGCAGGAATCCTGCTTCCAGCCTCGCCATCACCGAACGCACGCTCTGCTCATGCTCGTCCAGGGTCAGGAACTCCCGCTCCACCGAATCACGCAATTCGGCGAGGTCGTTTCCGCCAAACGCCCGCCGAACGGACACGAGTACGTCCGGGCCGGCCTTGACGAGCACCCCCTCATCCACGGCCACGTAGACCTCGCCCTCCGCTTCCGTTTCGTAGGTCAGAATCCCTGGGGCGAGCGCCGCCACGCAGTCGAGTCGGCGTGGCAGCAGTCCGAACGAGCCCTCACGCGTCTCCGCGACGACGCGGGACACCCCGGTCTTCTCGGTGAAGATCTCGAAGGGCAATAGAACCTTAAGGTTCATGAGCGTCGGCCCCATGTTGGACCTTCGGTTCAGACCTTGCCCCGGGCTTCGGCGGCGGCCCGGGTTTCGCTCTTGCCTTCGCCTCGCCAGCAGGCCCGATCATGTAGAGCGCGCTCTCCGGGTAGTCCTCGAACTCGTCGCGCAGGATGCGCTCGCAGCCGGCCAGCGCGTCCTCGAGGCTGACCAGCTTCCCTTTGAGCCCAGTGAACTGCTCGGTGGTGAAGAAGGGCTGCGTGAGAAACCTCTCCAGCCGGCGAGCGCGAGCGACCACGTTGCGGTCTTCGGGAGACAGCTGCTCGAGGCCCAGCATGGCGATGATGTCCTTGAGCTCTGCGTACTGCGCCAGCGTCCGCCGGATCTCCTGCGCCAGGCCGTAGTGCCGCGCGCCGACGATGCCCGGCGTGGCCATCTTGGAACTGGATTGGAGCGGGTCGATGGCCGGGAAGAGCCCTTCGCTGGCACGCTTCCGCGAAAGCACGATGGAGGCGGAGAGGTGCGAGAACGTGTGCACCGCCGCCGGATCGGTGAAATCGTCCGCCGGCACGTACACCGCCTGGATCGAGGTGATGGCGCCGGTGTCCGTGTTCGCGATGCGCTCCTCCAACCCTGCCAGCTCGGTGCCCATCGTGGGTTGGTAGCCGAGACGCGACGGCATCTGGCCCATCAGGCCGGACACCTCCATGCCGGCCTGGATGAAGCGGAAGATGTTGTCGATGAGCAGCAGCACGTCGCGGTGCTCGTCGTCCCGGAAATACTCGGCCATCGTCAGCGCGGCGTGCCCCACGCGGAACCGGCTGCCCGGCGGTTCGTTCATCTGGCCGAACACCATCACCATGTTCGGCAGCACGCCGGCTTCCTTCATCTCGCGGTAGAGCTCCTCGCCCTCGCGACAGCGTTCGCCGATGCCGCAGAAGAGACTGACGCCCTCCTGGTGCCCGATCATGTTGTGGATCATCTCGGTGAGGAGCACCGTCTTCCCCACACCCGCCCCGCCGAAGAGGCCCGCCTTGCCGCCACGCTCCAGGGGCACGAGCACGTCGATGACCTTGATGCCGGTTTCGAAGATCTCGGACTTCGTCGAACGTCGCGCCAGGGGGGGCGGAGCACGGTGCACCGAACGCCACTGGACATCGGACAGCGGCCCCTCACGGTCGATGGCGTTGCCGAACACGTCGAACATCCGCCCAAGAACGCCCTTGCCGACCGGCGCTTGGAGCGGCCCCCCCGCGTCCTCCACCGCCATGCCACGAGCGAGCCCCTGCGTGGGTGTCAAGGCAATCCCGCGCACGTGACGCGCGTCCCGTTGAGCCAGCACCTCGATCACGATTCGCTCTTCACCTCCGGCGCGCAGCACCGAGTGGATCGGCGGCAACTGCTCGTCGAACCGTACATCCACGACGCTGCCCCGCACCGACACCACCACGCCAGAGTTCGCTGGCTCACGCTCGGCCTCGGACGGCGCCCGTCGGCGATCTTGGGAAGGAGTGCTCACTCGGGTCGCGCGCAGCGCTCTCCTACTCCTGCATCTCCAGTCCGGCCATCCGTTTCTGCAGGTCCGCCATCCTGTCCTGCATCCTCTTCATCTCTTTCGTCGAAGCCTTGCCACCGGCCATGATCGTCGACATCGCCAGCATCTGGTGCGACATGTCCTTCATGACACTGGCCATCCCCTCCATATGCCCTGCCGGCATGTCCTTCATGGTCCGGGACATCTTCCCCATCATCTCGGACATCTGATCGGACATACGCATCATGTCCGCCATCATCTGACCGTGCTCCATCATGCCGCCGTGCTGCATCATCTGCCCGTGCTGCATACCGCTCTTCTGGTCGCCTGTCATCCCGCCGCCCATCTGCGCCAAGACCACGGATCCCGCTCTGTCCCCAGGCAGTGTCCTGGCCGTGCCGCCCAGGTTCAGCACGCCCCACGCATAGAGCGCTCCAGCAGCTTTCTTCGTCGACCTGAGTGGGCATCGTCGCCTCCTCGGCCGAACACGCTCAGTCTCTTCGCAACAGAACCACCATGCCGCCCAATGCCGCCAGCAGCAACACCCACAGCCCGAGAGCGATGCGCGTGGCCTTCGTGGCGCGATCCTTCTCCCACCAGGTGGCGGGGCGAATCCCCTGAATCAGAAACGTCATCACCCCGGCAAGGTTCACGCAGATCAGATTCATCAAGAAGAGCGACAGGGCCCCCATAGCCGACGCCGAATGCCCGCCGCCCAGGAGCAGCCCGGAGGTCACGAGCGGCGGCAACAGCGCGACTGCCACCATCACGCCGATCAGGGTCGTCGAGACGCCCGTGGTGAACGCCAGGGCCCCCGCGCAGCCCGACGCCAATGCCACCGCCAGGTCGCCCAGCCCCACCCCGTTGCGCGACGCCACTTCGGGCGTAGCCGGGTTCACGTGCACTGCCACCCCGAAGATCACCGACAGCGCCATCGCCAAGGCAATCCCGGCCATGGCCGTCACGAGCGCCCGCCGAAGCAATGCCACGTCACCCAGCGTCGTGCCGAGCGACAACGCCATGTTGGGCCCGAGCAAAGGCGCGATCACCATCGCCCCGATGATGATGGCAACGCTGTTGTAGTACAGGCCGACGGCCGCTACGATGGTGGACAAGGCCACCATCGCCAGATAAACCCGTGAGCACCGCGCCGCGCTCTTGATATCCTCGTACAACTCCTCCCGGCCGATCCTTTCGGGTGCTTTCGCCTTCGCCCCCGCCGGTTCGGCCGCTGCGGTCGGCTCCGGCTCGGCGCGCGGCAACGTTGCCTCGACAGGCAGAATCACCACCCGGTGGCCCTCACCACTGGCGTACCGTTCCTCCAACAGATCCAGCACTGCCTCGCTCTGTTCCGCGTCCAACAAGATCCGCACCAGCACTTCTCCATCCGCCAACCGGACTTGCCGGTGTTCGAGCACCTGGTATTCCTTGAGAAGCTCGCGGACCTCCCCGCCATCTTTCTCCGCCAACACCATCTCGATCAAACGCAGCGCCATTGCGCGTCGTGCTCTACTTCCTAGACAACCGTCCGATCGCCACCACCAGCAGGACCACCAGCAGGACGCCGATCACCGTCCACAGCCACATCCCTCCGCCTGACCAGCCACCCATCCATCCGGCCCCGTGGTTCATCACAGCATCTCCTGTAGGCGCTCTGTCGCCAGGCAGGCGGCCTCGCCTTCAGCGCCACGCCGAGCGCAGGACTGAGCAGCGGGACCCGCCAGTGGAGCGCCCCCGCCAACGCCGGAACCGGGATTGCGTTTCGTTCCGTGGCGCCGACGCTCTGCATTCACCTGCGATCGCTCCACTTCCAGTTCCGGATCTCCGGCATGTCTTCGCCGTACGTGTCGATGTACTGCTTGTGCTCGATCAGCTTGTCCTTGAGCTGCTGCTTCAGGTAGATGCCCTTGTCGCCGGTCTGTGGCAGGCGGTCGATCGTGTCCATCACCAGGTGGAAGCGATCCAGCTCGTTCAGCACCGTCATGTCGAAGGGCGTCGTGATGGTGCCCTCCTCCTTGTAGCCGCGGACGTGGATGTTGTCGTGGTTGGTGCGGCGGTAGGTCAGCCGGTGGATCAGCCACGGGTACGCATGGAAAGCGAAGATGACCGGCTTGTCCTTGGTGAACAGCTCGTCGAAATCCGAATCGCTCAACCCGTGCGGGTGCTCGCTCTGCGGCTGCAGCTTCATCAGGTCGACGACGTTGACTACCCGGACCTTGAGCCCGGGCAGGTGCTCGCGCATGATGGAGACGGCGGCCAGCGTCTCCAGCGTGGGCACGTCGCCACAGCAGCCCATGACCACGTCGGGCGCAACACCCTGGTCGTTGCTCGCCCACTGCCAGATGCCGATGCCTTCGGTGCAGTGCTTGAGGGCGGCGTCCATCGTCAGCCACTGGGGCGCCGGGTGCTTGCCGGCGATCACGACGTTCACGTAGTGGCGGCTGCGCAGGCAGTGGTCCATC
This sequence comes from uncultured Acidobacteriota bacterium, assembly GCA_963732935.1. Classification (GTDB taxonomy): domain Bacteria; phylum Acidobacteriota; class Vicinamibacteria; order Fen-336; family Fen-336; genus DATBSL01. The sequence goes on from CAVTBK010000003.1 coordinate 471,169, forward strand.
ACGGACAGCAGGCAGTTCGCGTCCGGCGGCAGGTAGACCCGAACGACCTCCGCCTTCTTGGTCATCACGTGGTCGACGAAGCCGGGGTCCTGGTGCGTGAAGCCGTTGTGATCCTGGCGCCAGACGTGCGAGGCCAGCAGGTAGTTGAGCGAGGCGATCTTGCGCCGCCACAACAGGTGCGAGGTGACCTCCAACCACTTGGCGTGCTGGTTGAACATCGAATCGATGATGTGGATGAACGCCTCGTAGCAGTTGAAGAGACCATGCCGCCCGGTGAGCAGGTAACCCTCCAGCCAGCCTTCGCATTGGTGCTCGCTGAGCATCGAGTCCAGCACACGGCCGGCAGGCGCGAGGAACTCGTCGTTCGGCACCGTCGCGGCGTCCCATTGGCGCCTGGTCACTTCGAAGAGGGCTTCCAGGCCATTGGAGAGGGTTTCGTCGGGACCGAAGACCCGGAAATTCCGTTGCTCCTGGTTCAACTTCGCCACGTCCCGCAGGAAAGGCCCGAGCACATGGGTGTCGCCGATGCCGCGCACCCCCGGCGAGGGCACGTCGACCGCGTAGTCGCGGAAGTCGGGCATCCGCAGATCCCGGAGCAGGCTGCCGCCGTTGGCGTGGGGATTGGCGCCCATGCGCCGTTCGCCTTTGGGCGCGAGCTCAGCCAGTTCCGGCTTCAGGCGGCCCCGCTCATCGAAGAGCTCCTTCGGCCGATAGCTCCGCAGCCAGTCTTCGAGGAGCTTCAGGTGTTCGGGATGGCTGGCCGGGTCGGAAAGCGGCACCTGGTGCGCCCGGAAGGTGCCTTCAACCTGCACACCATCGACGACCTTCGGCCCCGTCCAGCCCTTGGGTGAGTTGAGGACGATCATCGGCCAGCGCGGGCGGGCGATGTCGCCGCGGACGCGGGCGGCCTGCTGGATCTTCTTGATCTGCTCCACCGCCGAGTCCAGAGCCGTGGCCATGGCCTCGTGCATCAGCCCAGGCTCGTGGCCCTCGACGAAGATGGGAGCCCACCCGTAGCCGCGGAGTAGCTGCTCCAATTCCTCGTGCGTGATGCGAGCGAGGACGGTCGGGTTGGAGATCTTGTAGCCGTTGAGATGCAGGATCGGCAGCACCGCGCCGTCGGTGGCGGGATTGAGGAACTTGTTGGAATGCCACGCGGTGGCCAACGGACCCGTTTCCGCCTCGCCATCGCCGACGACGCAGGCCACGACCAGATCGGGATTGTCGAACACCGCCCCGAACGAATGGCTGAGCGAATAGCCCAGCTCGCCGCCCTCGTGGATCGAGCCCGGGCACTCCGGTGAGGCGTGGCTGGGAATCCCGCCGGGAAACGAGAACTGGAGAAAGAGCTTCCGCAGCCCGGCCTCATCCTGGCTGACGTCGGGATAGATCTCGCTGTAGGTGCCCTCGAGGTAGGTGTTGCCCACTACCGCCGGGCCGCCGTGCCCGGGACCGGAGACGTAGATCATGTCGAGGTCGTACTTCTTGATGACCCGGTTCAAGTGCACGTAGATGAAGTTCTGTCCGGGAGTGGTGCCCCAGTGTCCCAGCAGCATGTGCTTCACGTCCGCGAGCGTCAGCGGCCGCTTCAGCAGCGGATTGTCGAAGAGGTAGATCTGGCCGACCGCGAGGTAATTGGCGGCACGCCAGTAGGCGTCCATCTTCTGGAGCAGCTCGGGCGTGAGTGTGCTTGTTCTTCATGGTTCAAGAATCCTGAATGGGGCCGAGATTGAGCATGCGGATGACGGACCTCGCGATCATGAGCTCCTCGTCCGTGCGGATGACGCGAACCTCGACGCGGCCGGCGTCCGGCGAAATCACAGCGGCGTTCTGCATGTTGCGCGGCTCGTCCAGCTCGATGCCGAGAAAGCCGAGTCCCTCGCAGATCCGCTCCCGGATCTGCGGCGCGTTCTCGCCGATTCCCCCGGCGAAGACGAGGGTGTCCAAGCCGCCCAGCGCCGCGGCGAAGGATCCGATCCACTTCTTCGCCTGATAGCAGAACAGCGCCACGGCTTCCGCTGCTCGCGCGTCACCGGCCTCCCGTGCGAGCAGGTCGCGCACGTCGGAGCTGATCCCGGAAACGCCGAGCAGCCCGGACTCATGGTTCACCATCTTCTGGAACTTGGCTGCGGTCATGCGCTCGGTCCGCGCAAGGTAGTAGACGAGGCCGGGATCCAGGTCGCCCGCGCGGGTGCTCATCACCAATCCGGCCGTGGGCGTGAAGCCCATGCTGGTGTCGATGCTCTTGCCGTCGCGAACGGCAGCCAGGCTGGCGCCGTTGCCGAGATGCGCGAGGATCACCCGGCTCCTCGTGGCCCTGGGCTCGAGACGCCCGAGTTCCTCCAGCAGATAGGCGTAGGAGAGGCCGTGGAAACCGTAGCGCTCGATGCCCTTTGCCGCGTAGCGCCGCGGGATTGGCAGCCACTTGGCGACACGCGGCATGGTGCGGTGAAACGCGGTATCGAAGCAGGCTACCTGCGGCAGCCTTGGATGCCGCCGCGAGAATGCCTCGATCAGCCGGATCTCACGCCGCAGGTGGTCCGGGTCGTAGGGCGTGATCCGGCGCAGCGCCGCGAGCAGCCTCGGTGTGACTCGCTCCGGCGCGGAGTGCTTCATACCGTGCACCACGCGGTGTCCCACGGCTCTCACCGACGCGAACACCGGCTGCGCCTCCAGCCAGTCCAGCAGAAACGCCGCCGCCGTGCGGTGGTCGGCGGCCCCGAGGCGGCGGGGGGCCTGCGGCTTTCCAGTCGGGTCGTTGGCGGTCAACTCCGTGCCGCTCAGACCGATGCGGTCGACCTTCCCCTCGAGCCGCCGCCGCGGCCTTTCGCCGGCCTGGAACACCGCGAACCGGATGCTCGACGAGCCGCCGTTGATCGTCAGCAGGAGCGGCTCAGCGGGTGTCATGGACGCGTCCTTCGTCATGCTCCCGTCCGAAACCGACTTCCAACTCGCCCACCTCCAGCTTGACGCTCATCGCTGCCATAGGATTCGAGCGTCTTCGAGTGGAATCGCAGCGCCGGAGCAGGACGGCATCACTCGCGCCGTGTAGTCCGCTGCCGGCCGGGCCGCGGGGACGGCCGCCCCGTAGACGAGGGCACCCGGCTCGCCGCCCAGGGTCCCAACGCGCTTCATCTCCTCCCGCACGGGCGCACTGCCCGTGACGCCGTCGGCGTACATCTCTACCCGCACTGCCGTCGGGTCGAGGTCGCTGAGATAGACCTGGATCTCGAACACGTGTTGCGCGCCACGAGTCTCGACCTTCACCTCGCCGAAGTGCACCTCGTGCCATTTCTCATCGAGAGTGTGCCGCCACGCGACCATCTGCCGGCCCATCTCGCCGCCGTTCGTGCTCCGCGCGCGGTAGGCGCTGGCCGCCGGAAGGTAGTGTTGCTCCGTGTACTCGCGCACCGTACGGGTCGCGGCGAAGCGCGGCGTCAACCGCGCCATGCTTTCCCGCATCCGCTCGACCCAGGCTACGGGAATGCCGCTCTCGTTCCGGGCGTAGAATTCCGGAATCACCTCCCGCTCGAGCAGGTCGTAGAGCGCGTCGGCTTCGACGGCGTCCCAGGCCGGATCGTCGCCATGCTCGCGGCCGTCGCCCAGCGCCCACCCCAGTTCCGGCGTGTACGCTTCCGCCCACCAGCCGTCCAGTTCCGAGAGGTTGATCCCGCCGTTGACGAGCACCTTCATGCCGCTGGTTCCGCTCGCCTCCCAGGGTCGCCGCGGCGTGTTGACCCACACGTCCACGCCCTGGACCAGGTGCTCCGTCAACAGCATGTCGTAGTCGCTCAGGAAGATGACGTGCGGTCGCGTCTCCGGCCGACGGATGAAGCTCGTCCATTCACGGATCAGGGCCTGTCCGGCTCGATCCTCGGGATGGGCCTTGCCGGCGATGATCAGTTGCACCGGTCGCTCGGGACTCGCCAGCAGGCGCAGCAGACGCGCAGGATCGTGGAGCAGCAGATTCGGCCTCTTGTAGCTTGCGAAGCGGCGCGCAAAACCGAGTGTCAGCGCCTTCGGATCGAACAGATGTTTGGCCTCCTCGACTGCCTCGGCCGACGCCCCCGAAGAGGTCAGATCTCGGGACAGCCTCTCGCGGGCGTATTCGACGAGGGACCGGCTGGCGGCGGCTCGGAACTGCCACAGCCTAGCGTCGGAGACGCGTCTGATGTCTTGCCCCAAGGCCTCCGTCTTCCCGAGCCAGCGGTCCTTTCCACAGGCTTCCGTCCAGAGATCATCGGCCGGCGCCGAGTCCCAGGTTGGCATATGGACGCCGTTGGTCACGTGGCCGATCGGCACTTCGACCTCCGGCCACTGCGCGAACAGCGGCGCGAAGATGTGGCGGCTCACCTCCCCGTGCAGGCGGCTCACGCCATTGATCGCCCCGCTTCCGCGCATCGCCAGATAGGCCATGTTGAAGCTCTCGGATGCGTCATCGGGATTCTGACGGCCCAGGGCCAGCAGCTCATGGAGGCTTATGCCCAGCTTCTGCTCGGCATAGCCGCCCAGGTACTGCTGGACGAGGGCCGGAGCGAAGCGATCAAAGCCGGCGGCCACTGCCGTGTGGGTGGTGAACAGGTTGCCCGCGCGAGTGACGGCCAGCGCGACATCGAAGGGCTGCGAGGCCGCTTGCATGTAACTGCGGGCGCGCTCCAACACGGCAAAGGCCGCGTGCCCCTCATTCAGGTGACAGACCTCCGGCTGGATGCCGAGCGCGCCAAGCAGCCGCCATCCGCCGATCCCGAGCAGCAGCTCCTGCTTGAGACGCAGCTCTGGCCCGCCGCCATACAACTCGCTGGTGATCCCACGATGAGCCGGGTAGTTCGCGGCGTCGTTGCTGTCGAGCAGGTAGAGCTTGACGCGGCCCACCTGGACCTGCCAGCCGCGCAGCCACACCGAGTATCCAGGCAGCGCGATCTCCAGCCGCAGCCACTCGCCGCTCGGGTGGCGCAAGGGCGTGATCGGCAACTGTCCCGGGTCGTTGTATGGGAAGAGGGCCTGTTGCGCTCCGTCCTTGTCGATCACCTGGCGAAAGTAGCCCTGCTGGTAGAGCAGCCCCACGCCGACGACTGGGACGCCCAGGTCGCTGGTGGCTTTGAGCTGATCGCCGGCGACATTGCCGAGCCCACCCGAGTAGATGGGCAAGGCCTCGCTCAACATGAATTCCATGCTGAAGTACGCGGCGCAGGTCAGGGAAGCCCGCGGATGATTCTGCTGGAACCATGCGGGCGCCTCCGCTGCTTGCCGGCTAGCCTGCACCAGGCGATCGACGCTCTCCCGAAAGGCGGGATCCGCGAACGCACGCTCGATCTGCTCGCGAGAGACCGTCTGCAGGACGACCCAGGGATTGTGCGTCGTCGCCCACAGCTCGGAATCGAGCCGCCTCCATACCTCGTCGGTGGCGTGATTCCACGACCAGCGCATGTCCAGGGCCAGCTCAGCCAGGGAATCGAAACCCTCGACTTCCGCGGCCAGAGGGCTGTGTCTCGGACGCTCGACGCGCGGCTTCTGCTTGCTGTTTTTCGAGCCCATCGGTTACGTGGTTCCCTCCGCCTATGCCGCTTCCTTGGCTTCGTCTGCCGTCCGCCAAGCAAAGGCCGACTCCATCAGACGGGAACCATGGCTTCGTGAGCCGTGACCCGCACAGCGCCCGTCTTCTCGATGATGCTCCTGGTGCCCCAGACCATCATGCGGTCACCGATGTTGTAGAAGCCACACTCTTCTCTGACACAGCTCACCCCGTGAGGCAGACTCGCCTCCGACGACCCGACCTGAAGGAATCTGCCCGCATCACGATCCTGCCGGGGCGGAGCGTCTTCCGTCTGTTCAATAGTGCTCACCCTGCCAGCCCTGCCGTGCAGCGGGTCAGAGCGCGCTTCCACACGCGCGAGCTGCGGGAGCGAGACCGGCCGACGCCTCTGCCCCCGCTCACGACGTGACCTTCGCGGCGAGCACCGCCTTCGCTGCGGCGACGACGTGCTCCACCGTGAACCCGTAGCGGGCCATCACCTCGGGTCCAGGCGCCGACGCGCCGAAGCGGTTCACGCCGATGATCGCGCCGCCCGGCCCGACGTAGCGTTCCCAGCCGAACGTCGAGGCCGCTTCCACGCTGACCCGGGCGTGCACCGCGGGAGGCAGCACCGCCTGGCGATACTCGGCCGATTGCGCCTCGAACAGCTCCCACGAGGGCATCGACACGACGCGGGCTCGAATACCCTCGCCGGTGAGCTGCCGGTGCGCGTCGAGCGCGAGCGACACCTCCGAGCCGGTCGCAATGAGAATGAGCTCCGGTGAACCCTCACTCGGGTCGACGAGCACGTACGCGCCGCGCGCGCTGCCGGCGGCCGGGGCGAGTGTCGTCCGGTCGAGCACCGGGAGCTTTTGGCGGGTGAGCACCAGCCCAACCGGTCCGCCCGTGTGCTGCATCGCGATCCGCCACGCCTCGACCGTCTCGTTCGCGTCCGCCGGCCGGAGCACCAGCAGGTTCGGCATGGCCCGCAGGCCGGCGAGCTGCTCGATCGGTTGGTGTGTCGGGCCGTCCTCGCCGACCGCTATGCTGTCGTGGGTCCAGACGTAGATCACGTGTGCCCCGCTCAGCGCGGCCAGACGGATGCTGGGGCGCATGTAGTCCGAGAACGTGAAGAAGGTCGCACCGAACGGCACCACACCGCCGTGATGGGCCATTCCCGTGAGAATCGCGGTCATCGCGTGCTCGCGGATCCCAAAATGGATGTTCCGCCCCGCGTATCCCCAGACACCGCCAGCCGCTCCCTGCGTCGGCGGAGTCTGCCCTTCCTCCGGCACGTCGGCGCTCTGAAAGTCCCCCTTCCCCTTCATCATGGTGCGCGTGGACGGATCCAGGTCGGCTGACCCGCCGACCAGGTTCGGCACCGACTCGGCGAGCGCAGCGATCACCCTCCCCCCGGCATCCCGCGTGGCCATGGCGCCGTCGCCGACCGCGAACCGGGGAAGCTTGGCGTCCCATCCCGGAGCAAGCTCACCCGCCATCGCGCGGTCGAGGGCGCTTGCCAGATCCCCGTGCGCGGCACGATACGCATCCATCGTCTTCTGCCAGGCGCTGCGGAACGCCCCACCGCGCACGCGCACCTGGTCGAATTCCCGCCGTGCCTCCTCCGGCACGCGAAACTCGGCATCCTCCGGCCAGCCATAGGCTCGCTTGGTCAGTCGGACTTCGTCCTTGCCGAGCGGCTCGCCGTGGGCCTGGAACGTGTCGTGCTTGTTCGGGCTCCCAAATCCGATGTGAGTTCGCGCCACGATCAGGGAGGGTCGATGCTCGTCGGCGCGGGCCGCCCCGAGCGCCGCGTCGACCGCGGCCACGTCCATCCCGTCCACCTCCTGGACCTGCCACCCGTAGGCGGCGAAGCGAGCCCCCACGTCCTCCGCGAACGTGACGTTGGTCGTAGCGGAGAGGGTGATGCGGTTCGCGTCGTAGAGAACGATCAGCCTGCCGAGATGGAGCTCTCCGGCGAGCGAAGCCGCCTCCGCGGCAACGCCCTCCATCAGGTCGCCATCGCTCGCGATGACGTAGGTCCGATGGTCGACGATAGCCTGCCCGGGGCGATTGAAGATCGCGGCCAGCCAGCGCTCCGCGATCGCCATCCCGACCGCGTTTCCGAAGCCCTGGCCGAGAGGCCCGGTGGTGACCTCGACGCCTGTCGTGACTCCCCGTTCCGGGTGACCGGGCGTGCGGCTGCCCCAACGCCGGAAGTGCTCGAGATCGTCGAGGGTCAGCCCATACCCCGTCAGAAACAGGAGGCTGTAGAGCAGCATGCTTCCGTGCCCAGCGGAGAGCACGAACCGGTCACGGTCCAGCCACTCCGGGTCCGCCGGGTCATGGCGGAGGTGGCGCGTCCACAAGACGTAGGCCATGGGCGCCGCGCCCATCGGCATCCCCGGATGCCCCGATGCCGCCTTCTGGACGGCATCGATACACAGGGTGCGGATGGTGTCGATGCAGAGATCGTCGATGGCGCCCGCGGACCTGCTCATTTCCCGCTCCTGTTCCGCGACTGCATGTAGCGCCGGATCAGCGCAGTCGTCGAGCTGTCGTGGCCGGCCGGCGGGCTGTCGCCCTTCAACTCCCCGCCGATGCGCTGGGCCAGCGCCTTGCCGAGCTCCACGCCCCACTGATCGAACGAGTCGATGTTCCAGATGACGCCCTGCGTGAAGACGCTGTGCTCGTAGAGAGCGACGAGCGACCCCAGGGTCGCCGGCGTGAGTCGGTCCGCCAGAATCGTGCTGGTGGGCCGGTTCCCCTCGAAGACACGGTGCGGCACCAGCCAGGTCGGCGTACCCTCCGCCTCGACCTCACGCGCGGTCTTGCCGAAGGCGAGCGCCTCCGTCTGCGCGAACACGTTTGCCATCAGCAGATCGTGGTGGCCATCGAGCGGGTTGAGTGACTGGGAGAACGCGATGAAGTCGCTGGGAATGAGGCGCGTCCCCTGATGAATCAGCTGGTAGAACGAATGCTGGCCGTTGGTGCCCGGCTCCCCCCAGACGACAGGACTCGTGTCGCAGTTGACTCTGGCGCCGTCGACAGTGACGTGCTTCCCGTTGCTCTCCATGGTCAGCTGCTGAAGGTAGGCGGGAAAGCGTTTCAGGTACTGGTCATAGGGCAGGACCGCCACCGTCCGCGCGTCGAAGAAGTCGGCGTACCAGACCGCCAGGAGCCCCATCAGCACGGGCAGGTTGCGATCGAAGGGCGCGCTGCGGAAGTGCTCGTCCATCGCATGGAACCCGGCGAGCATCTCGCGGAAGTGCTCCGGGCCCACCGCCAGCATGGTGGAGAGACCGATCGCCGAGTCCATGGAATAGCGCCCACCCACCCAGTCCCAGAACTCGAACATGTTGGCGGGGTCGATCCCGAACTTCACGACGCCCTCCGAGTTCGTCGACACGGCGACGAAGTGCCGGCGCACCGCGCGCTCGTCACCGAGCGCGCGCAGACACCAGGCGCGGGCAGTGTGAGCGTTGGTCAGCGTCTCGAGCGTCGTGAACGTCTTGGAACAGACGATGAAGAGCGTCTCCTGGGGGTCCAGGTCGCGCGTGGCCTCCCCGAAATCCGTCCCGTCGACGTTCGAGACGAAGCGAAAGCTCATGTCGCGCCGGCTGTAGTGGCGCAGCGCCTCGTAGGCCATCACCGGCCCGAGATCGGAGCCGCCGATGCCGATGTTGACGACGTTGCGGATGGGCCGGCCCGTGTGGCCCTGCCAGCGGCCGCTGCGGATCTCTTCGGAGAAGGCCGCCATGCGGTCGAGAACCGCGTGCACCGCCGGCACCACGTCCACACCGTCCACCACGATCCGCTCGCTGGCCGGCGCCCGCAGGGCGACGTGAAGCACGGCCCGCCCCTCGGTCACGTTGATCTTCTGGCCGCTGAACATGGCTTCGATCCGTTCGCCCAGGCCGCAGTCGTCGGCCAAACGGAGGAGGAGCCTGAGCGTCTCGTCGGTAACGCGATGCTTGGAGTAGTCGAGGTGGAGGCCCGCAGCATCGGCGGTCAGGCGCTCACCCCGTCCGGGGTCGCCGGCGAAGATCTGGCGGAGGTGCAAATCGCGAATCCCGTGGCCGTGCTCCTGCAACGCCTTCCACGCCGGCCGCTCGCTGAGCGGTTGGACCGCCGGTTTCGAGCTCATGGTTTGCGCTCGGCGACGCGATCCCCTCGCGCCGGCGTCGCCCTCTTCCCTGCCAGGCACTCGAGGAGATCCTTCCAGGACTTCTCGAACGACGCAGTACCCTCGCGCTGGAGCCGAGCCGCGAGCGCCGCATCATCCACACCTGCCCGAGCGAAGTCGGCGAGCACCGCTTCGGCATCGCCGCCGTCGCTGGGCAGCGGCGCCCTCACGCGGCCATGGTCGGCGAAGGCCACCAGGGTCTTCTCGGGCATCGTGTTGATGGTGTCTGGAGCCGCCAGCCCCTCGACGTAAAGCGTGTCCGCGGCGTCCGGGTCCTTCGTTCCCGTGCTCGCCCAGAGGAGGCGCTGCGGCCGCGCCCCGGCGGCCTCGAGCGCCCGCCATCGCGGCGACGCCAGCAGGGCGCGGTACGCCCGGTACGCGCGCCCTGCGATCGCGATGCCGAGGCGATTGCGGAGCGCCGGCGGCACCCTGTCGTGCACCGCCACGTCCCAGCGGCTGACGAAGAGCGAGGCCACGGAACCGATCCGTGGATCCAGCCCTGCCGCGATCCGCCGTTCGACGCCCTGCATGTACGCTTCTGCGGCAGCGAGGTACTGAGCCGCGGAGAACAGCAGCGTCACGTTGACCGGCACGCCGGCGAAGATCGACTCCTCGATCGCGGGGCAGCCTTCGGGCGTACCGGGAATCTTGATGAACAGATTCGGACGCTGGGCCCGGCCGTGCAACTGCGCCGCCGCGCGTATGGTACCGGCCGTATCGTCGGCAAGGAGCGGCGATACCTCCAACGACACCCAGCCATCCACGCCTCGCGTACGGTCGTGGACGGATCGAAAGAGGTCGGCGGCGCGCACCAGGTCCTCGATGGCCAGCTCGAAGAACAGCGTCTCGCCAGCCTTTCCCTCCGCGGCCTTCCGGTGGATGGCTTCGTCGTACGCATCGCCGTTCTTGAAGGCGTGATCGAAGATCGTCGGGTTGGACGTCAGTCCGGTCACCGACAGCTCGCTGATGTGGCGCTGCAAGGTGCCATCGTTCAGGATGCCGCGGGTAATGTTGTCGAGCCAAAGGCTCTGACCGAGATCGTGCAGTTGTCGTGTCGGCTTCATACTCACTCCTTCGGCGGCTCTGGCCGAGTCCGTTCAGGCGCAGCGGGGTCAGTCCGGTGCTGCGCCCGATCATGCAGCCGCCCGAGCGTGCTCTCGACCACTCGGGCCAGTCTGTGGGCAGCGCCCTCCACGGCTTGTTCCACGCTTGCAGCCTCATGGCTGACGGCGGTGGGCGGGCGTCCTTCGAGGCGAGCTTCCAGCATGCAGCGTTTGTCGGTCCGGCCGCTCTTGTCGCCGTTCTGGTCGCTGATGTGGACTTCGATCCTCGTGATGCGATCGCGACATCGGTCCAGGGCGCTCTCGACCAGACCTCTCACCTCCCTGGCGAGTTGTTCACGTCCTTCGATGTTGTAGTCCGTATTGACCTGGATCTGCATCTATCCTCCGTTGTCTCGCTCGTCTTCAATACCGGTAGGTTGCGGCCAGCCCCGTGAGGGTCGGCATTCGTTCGGCTGGCAACACCTGCACCTGGCCACCCATCCTCTCAACCAGATCGCCCAGCTCGTCGAGGATGTCATCCCCTTGCGCGGCGCCCGCGTTGCGAGACGCGGCCTGGCCCGCAGCTCCGTCCAGCTTGCCGGGCAGCAGACGGTCGGCCTCGATCAGCAACGTCGCCACCCGCCCATCGGTTGCCGCCTGCGCGGCGAGCGCGAGGTCGTCAGTGCCGAGCCCCCGGGCCTGCGCTTCTTTGAACTCATCCCCCGATGCCGCAAGGCGCGCCTGATACTGTGGCTCGACAATCTGCCAGGCGCGCTCCCGGAGCTCAACGACGGACAGCGCATCCGGGTTGATCGCGAGTCCCGCCGCCATCAAGTACGGGTTGTGGCTGATCTCGCGGAAGAGGTGGTGGTGTTCCGGCAAGGCCACCAATAGCAGCGGCAAGCCTGACGGCCGAGAGTGGCGCTCGAGCACGGCCCGGTCGACGGCACGAAAGAACCGCTCTTTGTCCTTCTCCACCTCGTCGCTCTTTCCGCCCCGCCCGTGGTGCATGGGCGCGCTCCCGCCCCCGACGCCGCCATGCGAGGCGACAGTCTGGTGCGGCTCGGTCAGCTCGTCGCCCAGCGCTTCGGTGATGGACCGCGGTACCCCCGGCGCCGGTTCGATCTCGTCCAGGCTGTCGCGGTTCCCCTCGAAGAGCCTGATCTTGCCCAGTCCCAGCCCTAGAAGCTGATAGCGACCCAGCGATTGCAGGAGCCTCCGCAGCGGCCTCGTGTACAGGGTGTCGGCGACAACGGTACGTTCAGCCACCGGCCGCTGCAGCAGGAATACTCGAAACAGGCCGGGCGCGCCCAGAACGGCCAGGCCATCCAGCGTATGGGTCCAGAACTCATGGTCTTGGGCCAGGGCTTCAAACGGTTGGAGTAGGAGGAGCGTCTCGGGCCCGGGCTGCTGCAGCAGCAGGGACGTCTCGAGGTCCCTCACTAGACTACGAAAGCGGATCGGATCCTGCTGGTTCTCGGGATGACGCCGGTGCGTCGGTTCGTACAGCGACAGACAAGGCGCCGGGTAGCCCGATGCCATCTCGGCCAGTGATTCAGCCGTAAGCAGACTGCTCATGAACTCTCCTTGGGCTTCCCCATGCCTTCCGCCCTCACTTCTTCCCCGATAGCTGCTTGCCGATCGCCTTCAATTCCAGCCGCCGCTTCTTCGTGGTCTTCGGATATGCCATCTCCAGCCCATTGAACGTATCGAGTACGATCTGGGACACTATCAGCCGGGCATTCTCCTTGTCGTCGGCGGGAACGACGTACCACGGAGCGTGGCGAGTGCTTGTCGCGCTCAGGCACTCCTCGTACGCCTTCATGTAGTCCTTCCAGTATCCTCTCTCGTGAATGTCCGAAAGGCTGACTTTCCAGTTCTTGTCCGCCTCATCGATCCGCTCCAGGAAGCGCTTGCGTTGTTCGTCCTTCGACACGTGGAGGAAGAGCTTGACGATCTTGGTGCCGTTACGGTGGAGATGCTCCTCCAGGTCCACGATGGAACGATACCGCTCCTCCCACATGGTCTTATCGCCTAGCAGCTGATCCGGCAGCCCCTGGCCTCGGAGCACCTCCGGATGCACGCGGACGACGAGCACCTCCTCGTAGTAGGACCGATTGAAGATGCCGATCCGACCGCGTTCGGGAAGCCGGCGTGTCGTGCGCCAGAGGAAGTCATGCTCCAGCTCCTCGGCGCTCGGCTGTTTGAAGCTGAACACCTCGCACCCCTGCGGGTTGACCCCGGACATGACATGGCGGATGGCGCCGTCCTTGCCGGCGGCGTCCATCCCTTGGAGGATCAGCAACAGCGCATAGCGGCTGGACGCGTAGTGAAGGCGTTGCAGTGTGCTCAGCTTCTCGACGTGCTCGTCGAGGCGTTCCTGATACCGCTTCTTCGACTTGCAGAACGGCTTCACCCTCGTCGGCCACTCTTTGAGCGCCATGTCTTCTCCCGGCCGCACGCGGAAATCCTTCGACTCGATCTTCATTCCAAGCCTCTGCTGGTCAGTCGCGCGTTGCTCGGACGTCCCACCTCATCTTCAGCGACTCCATCACGGCGCGAGCCTCAGACGCCGACGACGCTCTCATTCTGCCTCTGCGAGGAGGATGGACTCCGTTTCGAGTGCTGCGCGCACACGCGCCAGGCGCCTCTCGACTCGCTCGCGGTCGTGCGGGGACTCGATGGTGCGTCCGGCCACTTCGGTGATCCATTGCACCTGCTCACGGAGGGCCCGCCGCCGGCCCGCGCTCGCCGTGCGACTCCCGATGGTTTGAAGCGCGCTGAGCATCCGCAACATGATTGCGACATTGCCGTTGGCACTGGCTCGTATCTGATCGAAGGAGTCAGCCACCAGGCTGGCAAAGCTTGGCCCGATGGTGATGACCCTCAGTGCCCCCTCCTCGTAGCGGCGCGGCGAAGGGATTGGTCGGGAGGCCAGCCGCCCCAGAATCGCCGTCAGATAGTCCACGCACATCACCGCCGTCGTGGTGTCGTTGATTCCGGGCGAGAGTGCACGTAAAGCCATGTCCACGATCTGTCGGATGCCGAAAGCCGAATCCTGTTCCACCGTGCGATGGCGCTGGATGCTGTAGGCCGCCCGCAGGGCGGCAGCGATCCCCTCTTCGGGCCGGTCCTCCAGATCCAGCCAGGCCAGCGCGGTTCCGTGGACTACGAACTCGCCGATGCCGCGCTCCATCCGCACGACGGTGCTGTGCTCTCGCGCCACACGCAGGAGCGCCTCCATGTCCACGCTTTCGACGTAACCATTCCCCTGGGCCGGGACTGCCTGCCAGCTCCGTCCCTGCGGAGGCAGCGGTGTTGCCTCGTCATCGCCGTCACGCTGCCCTTCTCCAAGCGTCTCCGGAAAGAGCCGGTCGACGGCCACCATGGTCTCATCGGCGACCGAGGCAATGATGCTAGACGCTTGGATCGACGAGGCGATGTGATGAATGAAGAAGATGAGGACGCTGGTGCCGCCGATCGCCAGTACCACGCTGAACGTCACCGCCAGGCTCGGAATGAACCCGCCCTCGCCGCCGCCTTGGATGGTGCGCAGCACGATCAGGCAATAGATGAAGATCCCGGCGAAGACTCCGAGCACCACCTGCGTGACGCGGTCACGAATGAAGTTCCGCAGGATGCGTGAAGTGTATTGGCTCGAGGCGAGCGCCAGCGTCACCAGGGTCATCGAAAACGTGACGCCCACCACGGTCATCATCGAGCCGGCAATCGTGGACAACATTCCGCGGGCGCCACCCGCGCCGGAGCCAAACAGGCGCGGCCAGAGGATCAGCCACCGATCGCTCAGGGTGGTGTCTGCTTCGATCAACGCCACCGCGACCACGATGCTGTCCGCGATGATCAGCGCGGGCACGCACCAGAAGCTCGTCTGCAGCCTGCCCCACAGCCGTTCGAGTCTAGCCATGGCTCACCCTTCCATCTGTGTCGGCAGGAGAGCATGCGATGACGCCCAGGAGCGCAGCGACGCTGGACAGGGGGCGCGCCGGCCCGGAACCAGATCACGCCCCCCTCTTGGGCTCCGATTTGGCTTCCGGAGCAGCCTCGGGTGTGGATCCGTTCTTCCGGATCTCCTGCTCAGCTCTTGCCCAGTCCTGTACCGCGTGACCTTCCTGGCGGCCCCCCTGCTCGTATAGTTCATAGGCTCGCGTGGCGATTTGTGGCGTCAGATCCGAGGGCTTCCCGTCTTTGACGGGATCGAGAATCCGATACGCGAGCAGCTTCACGCGGTCGTTCACCAGGAACCAGGCCAGCGCATAGCCCCACACGAACGCGGCCCAACCCCAGCCGAGCGGCGTCATGAACAGGCCGTACACGGCGATCAACGTCGCGATGGCTTGCGTGCCCAGCACGGCCCCCCATAGGATCCGGGCGGGGCGAATGGACCAGAACGGGCCGCGCGTACGGGTCAAGAAGATCGTCAGGTGGCCTGCCACGGACAGTTTCAGGTACATCAGCGTCTGAACCTGCGCATGGTCGAGATGGAACACGCGCAGTCCGAGAAAGAACAGGCCGAACGCAGCGACGACCCCGATGACGCCGAGCACCGTGGAGATCCCGAGCACGAGCCGCATGTTCCAGGCCTCGGGCTCGTTCCGGTAGTGGACGTTGTCGTAGGCGATCGACAGGATGGCCCCGTCGTTCAGCAGCGCCAGCATCACGATCATCACGGCAGTGACCGGATAGAAGTTGAAGATCACGATCGCCAGCGTCATGAAGAACAGCACGCGCAGCGTCTCGGCGATGCGGTAGATCGCGTAACTGTTCATCCGCTGGAAGATGCGGCGGCTCTCCTTGATCGCGTCGATGATCACCGACAAGCCGGGCTCGGTCAGGACGATGGACGCCGCCGCGCGCGCCGCGTCGGTCGCGCTCGACACGGCGATGCCGCAGTCCGCCTTCTTCAGCGCAGGGGCGTCATTCACCCCGTCGCCCGTCATCCCGACGATGTGCCCGCGCTTCTGCAGGACGTCCACGATGTGGAACTTGTGCTCGGGAAATACCTGGGCAAACCCGTCGGCTTTCACGATCGATTCGGCTGTCGCCTCTGACTCCTCGTGCTTGGAGTCGCCCAGTGCGGCCGCGTCCAGAATGTTGCTGCCCAGGTCCAGCTTCTTGGCGGTCTCCTTGGCGATCGCCAGTGCATCGCCGGTCACCATCTTGACCTTCACGCCCATCTGGCGAGCGGTGGCGATGGTTGTCTTCGGCATCGTCCCGCGGCGGATCGAACAACGGCAGCACGCCGAGCAGCTGCCATTCGGCGCCCCCGTCGGCCCGCGCCACGCCCAGCGAACGGAAGCCACGCGCCGCGAACTCGTCGACCGCCTTCTCGACGCCGGGCTTCAGCTGCCCGGCGTTGGCCGACAGGGCCAGGATCACCTGCGGAGCGCCCTTCGTCACCTTGAACGTGGATCCGTCCGTCGCCTTGACAGTGGCCTCCGTACGCTTGTGGACCGGGTCGAACGGCTGGAAATGAACCACCTGGTAGCCCTTCAAGGCGTTCTTGTCCTTTAGGCCACCCAGGACGGCCAGGTCGATGGTGTCGTTGTCGTCAGCCCGTGACGCCAGGGCGCCGTTGAGGATGACTTGATCGGCAGACACGCCGCTCATGCTGAAGGGGTCGCCGAGGGTCAGCTTGTTCTGGGTCAGGGTTCCGGTCTTGTCGGCGCAGAGCACGTCCACTCCCGCCAACTCCTCGATGGCCACGAGCTTGCTGACAATCGCCTTCTTCCTGGCGAGCAGGCGCGCACCGACTGCCATCGTGACCGACAACACCGTCGGCATCGCGACGGGGATGGCGGCCACCGTCAGGACGAGCGCAAACTGAAGTGTGGAGAGAATCGGATCGCCCCGGAGAATGGCGAGCGTTACGATTCCCGCCACGAGAGCGACCGCGAGCATGATGAGATAGTTCCCGATCTTCAAGACCGCCTTTTGAAAATGGCTGACGGTGTGCGCTTCCTGTACCAGTTTCGCGGTCTTGCCGAAATAGGTGCGTTCGCCGGTCGCATACACCAGCGCACCGATTTCCCCCCGCCGGATGATGGATCCAGAGAATACGGCGTCACCAGGCTTCCGAGTGGCGGGCAACGACTCTCCGGTGAGAGCCGACTGGTCCACCTCCACCGGGTCGCCTTCCAGCAAGCGCGCGTCGGCCGGCACGATGTCGCCGAGTCGCATGCGGATCACGTCGCCCGGCACCAGTTCACGCGCCGGCGGGGTGGCCCACTTCCCATCACGTTTCACCCTGGCCTTGATCGCCAGTTTGGCCTTCAGGGCTGCAATGGCATCGCCCGCCTGGCGTTCTTCCCAGAACCCGACGGCGGCGTTCGCCAGTAGCAGAAGGAGGATGATGCCGAAGTCCGTCCAGTGCCGGGCTACCGCCGAAAGGATCACGGCGGCTTCGATCATCCAGGGGATCGGGCCCCAGAAATAGCTCAGAAACTTCAACAGCGGGTTGGTCTTCTTCTCCTCGATCTCGTTGGGCCCGTATTGAATCAGGCGCTTTTCCGCCTCGGCTTGAGTCAGGCCGTCCGGCGATGACCCCAGCTTCTTTTCCACATCCGCCAAAGGCAAGGATTTCAAATCGTCCTTCGCATCTGGTGTCGCACCGGCCTTCGCCGCCGGCTTCGATTCGGTAGCCGCGGAGTCTGTTTCGCCTGACGTCATGACAGGTATCCTTTCGATGCTTCCATACTGCCGGCCTCGTACGCTTCGTG
The DNA here is from genome assembly GCA_963732935.1 of uncultured Acidobacteriota bacterium. GTDB lineage: Bacteria > Acidobacteriota > Vicinamibacteria > Fen-336 > Fen-336 > DATBSL01. Next base: position 488,647 of record CAVTBK010000003.1, read on the forward strand.
AAGAGTGGATGGGTATCCCTTGCGGCGCAGAGTCGCCGTGAGAGGCCAGCCCGTCGCGGCCGTGTCCCCGGACCTGGTCGCCGCTCCCGCAGCCGCAGGACGATGCCGAATCCGTCTCATCGTGGCTTCTCTGGCAGATGCCCGTCCGCGGCTTCGCCGAGCAGGCCGGGGAGATTGCTGGTCACCAAATCGGCGATACGCTCGACCGTCAGGTCGGCCGCAGGATAGGCGCGCGTGTTCTTGGGATCGAGCGCGTAGTGGCCCTGGCGAGGGAATACGGTCGTCAGCCGGCCTCCCCAGATCCGCTTCATCGCCGCCAGGATGCGCAGCTTATCGTCCACCATGACGTAACGCCGGCCCGGGTAGCGCTCGGCCACGGCTTCCAGCACCCGTTCCTTGTGGATATAGATCAGCACTCGACCCTCTACGGCCGCCCACAATCCCGAGCGCTGGATCTTGCGTGGCTGGAACACGACGTCACCATCCGACAGAATGACCGTCGGTCCCAGGGTCCGCAGGTGTCGAATGGCGTCGAGCGCACCGGGGTACAACCGGCTCGCGAAGGGATAGTCGACCAGAAACGACGACATCAGGAGCAACCGGGGGTCGCTCATGTCCCCCAGGCGGTAGCGCTGCAGTGCGCCGAGGTAATCGGCGTACCCGAGCTCGCTCCGCAGCTCTTCGAGAATCGCCCAGTACCGGTCGCGGTTGGTGGATCCGAACTCTCGTGCGAGGTGATCGCGGAGATCGTCTTCCACGAGATCGTTGTCGAGGAGCGTGTTGTCACAGTCGAGGAGCACGACGACGTCATCCGGCGCCTTCACGGGGCCTCCTCCTGGAGCACGGGATTGTGCCAGCCACCGCCCGCCGCGATCATGCCGAGCTGCATCCCGAACCTCCTTGCCCGTCGCTCGCGAGCGCCCCGTCGACGATCGCTTGCGCCTCTTTCACTATCCGACGCAGATGATCCTCCCCGCGAACGCTCTCCGCGTAGATCTTGTAGATGTCCTCCGTGCCCGAGGGTCGTGCGGCGAACCAGCCGCTTTCCGCTATGACCTTCACCCCGCCGATCGGCGCGTCGTTGCCCGGTGCGCGGCTGAGGATCCGCCGGACCGTCTCGCCCGCGAGCTGCGTGCAGCGCACCTGCTCCGGCGACAGCTCCAAGAGTCGCTTCTTCTGCTCCTGGGTAGCGGGCGCCTCGATCCGATCGGCGACCGCCTCACCGAGCTCGTGTGTCAGCTCCCGGTAGATCTCACCGGGATCGCGTCCCGCGCGCGCGGTGATCTCCGCTGCGAGCAGCGCCGCGACGATGCCGTCCTTGTCCGTCGTCCAGACCGTGCCGTCCTGGCGGAGGAAGGAGGCGCCCGCGCTTTCTTCGCCGCCGAAGCCGAGCGAGCCGTCGACCAGACCGTCCACGAACCACTTGAAGCCGACCGGCACCTCGTAGAGCCTTCGGCCCAGCTTCGCCCTCACGCGATCGATCATCCCGCTACTGACCACGGTCTTTCCCACGCCGGCACCCGTGCCCCATCGCGGACGATGCCGAAACAGGTGGTCGATGGCGACCCCGAGATAGTGATTGGGCGGAAGCAGCCCCGTGCGGATTGGGCGTGACGCGCTGAGCGGCCGCGAGGCTTTCAGCGTGCTGCTCGAGGCGCTCGACGCTGAAGAGCTCGCTCCGAATCAGCTCCTCCGGCTCCGGCGGGAACACCGTTGCCCCTAGCTCTTGCCGGCGTCCCGTTCGAGCCTGGCCTTGCGCTCCTCGTATTCGTCGCTCGTCAGGTCGCCCGCGGCATAGCGCCGCTGCAGGAGCTGCAGCGGCGTCAGGCTGTAGACGTCCGCCCGGCGTCGGGGCATCGGCGTCAGGAACGCAAAGAACAGAACGATTGCCAGGATCCAGAAGATCCACCAGATCAGGTGCATCCCAGCGAACCCGTACCCGTACATCCCGTACATGGCTATCTCCCCGTCAGTGTCTGCTGCAATGGAAGGGACGTTTCCCCACTCGTCGCAATCGACACGGTACACCCTCCCTCATCGTGCCGACACCGAGCAAAACGCGTCTGTTCGAAATTGCTCACCTCGGCCTCGGCCGGCGGCGGCGGGAGAGTGTCGTGGCACTTCGTCACCTGGACCAGCCGCATGTGCAGTTCCAGACGCGTCGGCCAACTCGTCATGCGACTATGCTGGAAACCACGCCTGCGATGCTGGAGAAGCGCGCCTTTTCCGACGCGGCGAGAGCGGTTCTGCGGATGAGAGCCACGAGGCCGCTATCGCGCTCTAGTCGCTCCGCCACAACTTCGCGCGTGTCGACCAGACCCTCCGGCTAACCCCGGCCATGGAAGCGGGCGTGGCCGAGCATGTCTGGACGATCCGGGAGATCGTCGCTGTGCTCGGCTAGCCTGCGATCTGCTCTGCGTCCCTATACTCGGTGGTCCCTCTGAGGATCGTCGCACAATTCCAAGGCCTTCCTATATAGATCTTGGGCCGCACGTCGTGCCGGCGGTTTCCTCACCAGGCCTTCCTCACACTGCGACGGACGCCGGGCGAGCTCAGAGCTTGCACTTGCTGCCCAGAAAGCGCTGCCGCACCGTGGCCGCGACCTGGCCATCCGTCATCTTGTCGACCGTGTCGACGCCGACGATGCGGCCGTGCTGGACGTCGTGGTCGAGACGCTGTGCCAGCTCGATCTTCGCCTCGCCAGGACCCAGTATCAGAATGGAGTCGGCATCCCGAAGACACGCGATGACCTCGTCGTAGTACTTGTCGAGATGGCCGGTGAATCGCCTGTCCCGCTGGTCTTCTGCGGAGTCCTCCTGCGCCGCGCCGGAATACCGCACGTGCTTCTCCATGTGGGAATCGACCTGCTTCATCTTCTCGTGATGGCCCGCCATGATCGCGATGACCGCCTTCCTGTGATCGATCCACACGCCCATTTCAGTGCTCATGGCGCTCGTCCCTCGGTCGGGGTCGCCACGACCCGGGCCACCGCCACGCTCCGGTGCCGTCCTGCTTCTCCTGGCAAGCGAGGCAGAGTGTGGCGTAGGGCTGCGCTCGGAGGCGCGCGCCCCCGATCTCGCCCCGACAGTCGGAGCACGTGCCGAAGTCGCCGTCGTCGAGACGCCGGAGCGCGGCCTCGATACCCTGGACGCTCTGGGACGTCAGGGCCAACAGCGAGAGGCCGACGCCCTGCTCCTCGCCATCCAGCGAATGCTCCTCAGCATCCACCACGCCCGACATCATGGTCGGCAGTCCCTCCCGAAAGATGTGCCTGTGCCTCCGCAGGACGCTCTCTTGCTGGCTGAGTAGCTGCTCCAGCTTCGCATGTCGTCCGCGATCTCTCGTTCGTGTCCGATGAATCGTCGTTGCCATGTGATCTGCCTCTTCGACTCGGCGCCGCTGCTTGCGGAATCTCGCGATCCCAGCCTGGCAGGCGGGGCGGACCGCGTCTGTTCAATATCGCTCACAGGCGCTCACGATCGCCTTTGCGACACACCTGAGCCGAATTGACCAGCCCCGACGAGGCCAGGAGCGCATGCTGGCAGCGACTTGGGGTCCCAAGTCGTCAAAGCCTAAATGGCGGGACGTGCGCGGGTCCGGCGCAATGCCGGCCGCCCATCCTCGCACCGCGGGCCAAGAAGGAGACAGCTTATGAAGTTGACCGTGCTATTCGCAGGGCTCTGCATCGGGGTAGCCCCCGTTGCCGCAGGCCTGGCTTTCGCCCAGACCACCCAGACCGAGACGAAGTACGTGACCGTCGACGGAGAGGTGGTGCGCTACGAGGCGGGACGTATGATCGTGATCCGAGGAGCAGACAACAAGGAGATCAGCTACACCCTCTCGCCCAGTGTCGCAGTGCCGGCGGAGGTCCAGGTCGGTCGCCGCGTCACGCTCTTCACGGAGCCAGGCAGCGACGGAGCAACGCAACTGGTGGCGCGTGTCACGACGACGAGCGTCACAGCCGACGGTGCCGTCAAGCGCACCACCGAGGATACCCGCCACCTGCCCTCCGGTGCGACCACCCGCACGACCACCACGAGCACGTCCGGGACGGTCGATGCCTACGAAGCGGGCAAGACCCTGACCATCACACGGCTTGATGGGAGCAAGGTCACCTACCTGATCGACGCGAAGTCGACGGTTCCCACCGATCTGGTGATCGGCAAGACCATCTCCATCCTGCCGCTGGCCACCGTCGGCTCGGGCGAGCGCGTCGTGCAGACGATCACGTACACCACCACCGAGACCGAGACGGTCCCCCCCAAGATGTGAAGGTCGTCCATCACCCAGGGAGCCCAAAGGGGCACACTGGGTCCCCGGGGGTCATTTCCCCGGGGTTTCGTCTTGCGCGTCGATCCTCCAGCTCCCCAAGGCCAGCCCGAGAGGGCGGGTGGCACCGGGTTCAGCTCCGCTCGCAAGCGTCCCGGCGAGGTGCGAGGAGCCGACAGGGTTCACGCTGACCCTCCGGACGCCGGCAACGGCACTCGCCGACGGGGCAAGGATCGAGCCGACTCGATGGCCGACCAGGGCGACCCATCACACGGACGGCAGCCAAACGGCTGACGCTCGGCGCTATCCCTTCGCGCCCCGCCAGCGGGCCCGCCGTCCGCGAGCGTCCACGTGGGTGAAAGGCCCATGTGCGCTCGTAGCGGCGTAGACGCCGATGCCGCCCACCAGGTCCGGGTGGCGCGCCTCGACGCGCTCCGCCGCCCGGGCCACCACCTCCGCGTCGCGGATGTCGACGCGGCCGTCAGCGTTCACGTCATCGGTCCAGCCGTTCCGATCGTTGTCCACGAACACGTCGGTCGCGTCGCCGTACATGTGCCGGCTGAGCTTCCCGCGCCCGCTCGCCTGCCCCCCCCCATGGTTGTAGTGCGGCGTGCGGAAGCCGCTCATGATCGCCATGTGCTCGACGGGATAGCCCTCGCGCTCGAGCTCGTCGATGATCAGCTCCAGCTTGTCGATCAGCCGGGCTTTGAGCAGCAGGTACTTGGGCCACACACCCGGCTGGTCTTTGGTCAGGAAGTCGCCCAGCGTGAAGTGCTCGGAGACGGGGAGGCTGCGGTTCTCGCGGGTCACTTCCACGAATCCGGCCGGGATGGCGTAGGCAGAGGGGGCGTCACCGCGCTCGTAGGGCCACTCGCCCATACGATACGACCCGATCTGCCCCTGCTTCTTGGCGGCGAAGGGCACGAGCGTGATGACGCGCAGGTCCGCGACATCCTCGCGCGCCTCGTGGACGGCAACCGCGACCTTGTACACCCCTGGACGCTGCGGGGCGTCGAACTCCGGCGACGCCACGGCCGCGCCGTCGTCCGGCTCGTAGAGCGCCGTCAGGCCGGGCGGGGGCTGTGGGATCAGGGGCTGGCCCGGCGTGCGGAAGGCAGCCTTGAGCTTGCCGCTCGCACCGCGCAGCGGTGCCAGGACCTCCAGGCCCGCGTTCGCGGACCGCCCTGCGGCCGGAGTCGCCGGCGCTGCGGCCTTGAGAGCGGCCGGCACGATCGCAGACAGCGCGCCCACGGCGCAGACGAAGCCAGCGGCAGACCGGCGAAGACGTCCCCGGCGCGACGACGGACCCCCGCTCTGCAGCAGCTTGGTCGCTTCCACCAAGCTACCAGTCTGCGCCCTATGGTCGGCAAACGCAAAGCTCCCCTGCCCCGCCGGGCGGGGTCCTCAGCCGGCCAAGCGGCGCCCGCTGTCAATAAATGTAGACGGGGGTGCCCACCTCCACCATCGCGTACAGCTTCGCGATGTCCTCGTTGAGCAAGCGCACGCAGCCGTGGCTGACCGCCCGGCCCACGCTATCCGGCTGGTTGGTGCCGTGGATCGCGTATCCGTCGCCCATGTTCAGGCGATAGGTGCCCAGGACGCCCTTGTATCGTCGCTGTGTGGTACCCAGGGGTGGCTCCAGCAGCTTGCCGTCCACCACGATCTCGCGGCCGTCCGTGGCCTGCAGCACGTTTCGCCGTCCGTCGGGGAGCACCCGCACGACGTCGTTCCCCTGCACCGTGATGACCGACCCGTCTGCGGCGGTCAGGGACTGACCGGCCGCGAGGCGGGTCAGTCTCAACCCGCGCTTGCGCGACTGCTCCACGTAGTGCCAGTCCGGGGGCACCCAGACAGGCGCCTCATCCTTGCTCTGTACCACCAGGCGCCCGCGCGGGGTGTCGAACTTCCAGGCGCTGCCGCCGCCGTCCTTGACCATCGTCCTGCCGCTGCCCGTCGCCACCGCTGCCGAAAAGAGGATCGCCCCACGCTGCTTGTACCAGAGGTGCCGGTCCTCGATGCTGATCACCAGGTAGGGCCGATCGTGCGGCGGCTCCGGCGCGGCTTCGGCGTCGCGCAGCATCCGATCGGAGCCGGCCACGCGCCAGAGCACGCTGTCGAGCTCCTCGAGGCGACCCTGCAGGACCAGGCGGGCCACGTCGCGCTCGAGGCGCACGCCCACGGTATCGACGAAGAAGGCGGTACTGAGCGCCGTCAGGGCCAGCACGATCTCCACGAGCTGCATGGCCGACCTGCGGCCGTAGCCGAAGAAACCCGCCGCGCCGGGCGTGCGCCTCGGATTCTCCTCTCGGACCGGCGCGTCCATGTCAGTGGCGCCCATGTCAGTGGAAGTACACGGCCATGCCGGGCTGCAGGTCGGCACGGATGGCCTCGAGCTCGGGCGCCTCCGCACGAACGCTGCCGGGCAGGACGTAGCTCACGTCGCTCAGGGGCCCCGTTGCGGGCCGCGAGTAGAGAAGGGCCCCGCTGTCCAGGATCAGCGCCACCGGACCCAAGGCGCCCGCAACCTGCCTGTCCTCCGGCACCGGCAACCCGCGATCGAGGTAGACCCAGTCCGGCACTGGCCAGCGATACGAGCCGTCCACCACCCGCGCCACCGACCGCTTGCCGAGTGGCGGTACCAGGAGCACGGCATCGGGCGGCGTGCCCACGATCGCCTCACGGCCCAGGCGAACGGGCACTTCGCGCAGACGTGCCCCCTGGCGCTCCAGGCAGAGCAGACCATTCCGGGTGTCCACCGACAGGTGCAGCGCCGTGTCACCCAGGGCCTGCCGGCGCGCCAGCTCGACGGCGATCGCCAGGCGGTTTCCCTCTGAGGTCGCGATGGCGTCGACTCGCCGGCGCTCGGTTTCCGTCATGGCGCCGCGCATGCGCGCCAGCTCGAAACCGTATTGAACGCGCTTGTAGGCGACGGCGAGGTCCGTCAGGAGCAGGACGGCGATGGCCAGAACCATGCCCGTGACGATGCGCGGATAGGCGTCCCAAAGCTCGCGCCAGCGGGGGGCCATGCTACGAGCACCGCAGGAGTGGGGTCAACGCCGCCCGTCGATCTCGACGGTCTCTTTCTTCCCGCTGTAGGCGACCGAGATCATGAAGCCGAACCCGATCGCGATCACGACTCCTATCGCCGTCCAGGCCGGCCCGACGCGCTCGATCACGCCCATCTTCCACAGCGCGGCCACGAGCCCGCAGAGGACGATCGCGTAGCCGATCAGGTACATCCGCATCCACTTCATTCCATGCTCCTTTGAAGCCGCCCCACCGGCTCTCGGCCTAGCGCCGCCGGGAGATGAGGTGGATGATCGCCACGAAGAGGGCGGCACCGATGATCGACCAGAGCACAGGGAAGGAATGGCCACTGATGTGGATCATGAAAGGCTCCGGCAATTTCATCTGGGCGGCGACCCACGGCCCGAGCAGGGCTCCGACGAAACCAATGGCGATCGAGACGAAGAGCCCCCCGCGCGTCCCTCCCGCGAGCGCTCGCCCGATCGCGCCACAGATGGCCGCGATCACGAGCAGCACGATCAGTCCCGTCAATGTCATCGTCATGGTCTGTCCCCTTTCGCCGCCTCGGTCAGGACCGAGGCGACCGCCAACGGCGGACCTATGCTCGACCCGCGAGCAGCAGGACCAGCAGGACCAACACGAGGAATCGTGGACTCCCTGCTATTCGCACTTGAACGCACTCGAAGCGAAGTAGGCCCAAGGTATCAGGTCCAGCCGGACCGGTCTGGTCACTTCTGCTCATCCTGGTCGGGATCGCAGCAGGCCCTGGGCGTCACGAGGCGGTAGCGCTCGCAGTTCGCGGAGAACTCGAACGCCAGCGCGTCGATCACCAGGCGGGGCGTCAGCTCGCGGAGCTCGTCAGGATGCGCGACTCATCGAGCCCACCTGGACTATCCTACGAGGGTGGCGGGGTGATTCTTCGGCACCACCAAGGCGCCACGGAAGACACCGCCCGAAAGGAGGCTGCATGCGTGCCCACGCGCCGCGAGCCAAGGCAAGACGTACCAAGGCAACACGGGCCGCGCCTCTCTCCTTCGACCCCAACGCCTTCCTCACGAGGATCGAGGAAGGAAAGACGACGCGGAGCTATCGGAGCAAGCACGTCGTCTATTCCCAAGGCGACGCGGCCGACGCCGTCTTCTACGTACAGAGCGGCAAGGTCAAGCTCTCGGTCGTCTCGGCGCGAGGAAAGGAAGCCGTCATCGGCATCGTGGAGCCAGGCGGCTTCTTCGGCGAGGGCTGCCTGGCGGCCCAACCCCTCCGCGTGTCCAGCGCGACCGTGCTGGATCCGTCCAGCATCCTCCGGGTGGACAAGACCCACATGATCCGCTCGCTCCATCGGGAGCAGGAGTTCGCTGAGCTCTTCATCGCGTATCTGCTGTCTCGCAACGTGCGAATGGAGGAGGACCTGGTCGACCAGCTCTTCAACTCCAGCGAGAAGCGACTCGCCCGGATTCTCCTGTTGCTAGCTCACTTCGGCAAGGAATCGCGACCGGAGAGTGTCATCCCCAAGATCAGTCAGGAGACGCTGGCCGCGATGGTCGGCACGACTCGCTCCAGGGTGAGCTTCTTCATGAACCGGTTCCGGAAGATGGGCTTCATCCACTACAACGGTGGCCTGGCCGTCCACAGCGCCCTGCTCACGGTCCTGCTCCGCGACTGAGGTCTACTCTCCGCCCCTCACCCGAGGGTGCAAGAGCCCGCTCGGCACGGGCTTCACGGGAAACGTTTCGCGACTGAGCAATTCAGGGCAGATCGCTCCCCGGGCCTTCCGCCATGATCGATGCAGTCACGGAGGCGCAACGGTATGAGCGCGACTGCACGAACGCAGGCCGCCAGCGCGTCTGATCTGGCGCTCCTGCCCCGGGACACCGCGGCACTGAACCAGCCCCAGCCGCCCCGCTCGGCGCTCGGCCGCTACGCCATCGAGGCCGAGCTGGGACGCGGGACGATGGGCGTCGTCTACCGGGCGATGGACCTCGTGCTGGACCGCAAGGTGGCGCTGAAGCTGGTCAAGCTGGCCTTCCCCCTGCCCGAGGAAGAGCAGAGGCTCGTCGAGCAGCGCTTCCTCCGCGAGGCACGGCTGGCTGCGTGCCTGACGCATCCCAACATCGTCGTCGTGCACGACGTGGGCTGGGATGCCGAAACGCACACGCCGTTCATGGCCCTCGAGTACCTCGAGGGCCGGACGCTCGGCAACGTCCTCGCCAGCGAGCCGACGATGGACTGGCGCGCAGCGCTGCGGCTCGTCTCGCACCTGGCCGACGCCCTGCACCACGCGCACGGGCACGGCATCGTGCATCGCGACATCAAGCCCGCGAACATCATGATCCTGCCCTCGGGTGACGCGAAGATCATGGACTTCAGCATCGCCGAGGCTGCGGTCGCCGCGTGGACCGTCCCTGGCGAGTGCTGGGGGACGCCTTCGTACATGTCGCCTGAACAGGCCTGCGGCAAACCCTTGGACGGCCGCAGCGACCTCTTCTCGCTGGGCTCCGTCCTCTACCAGCTGCTCACCGGACGCCGGCCCTTCGCGGGCGCCAACGTACCGCAGATCATGGCCCGCGTCCTGCAACACGAGCCGCTGCTGCCCTCGCGGATGGACCCAGCGCTGCCGCGCGACCTCGACCTGGTGATCACCCGGGCCCTGGCCAAGGACCCGACGCAGCGCTACGCTGACGGCCGCGCGTTCGCCGAAGACCTGCAGGACGTGCTCCACTCGCGTCCGCTGCACGCGCGCGACGGGCTCAGGACCCTGCCAGTGATCGAGCCCACGGCCGGCTACCCGCAGGCCGACGTCGGGGCGGCCGCAGCACCTCTCGGGACGCCCCCCCAAGCCCGGTCTCGCCGCCTCGGGCGGGCCCCGCTGATGGCCATCGGCGCCGCGCTGGCGATCATCGTGCTGCTGGGCCTCCGCGACACGACCATCGCCAAGGCGCTCATTCCGCCCCGCGCGCCCGTGGCCGCAGCGGCTCTCGGGCCGCCGGCCACGTTCACACCGCCCGCGTCCGCGCCGGCCCCGTCGGCCCCGCCGCCGACGGCCACCCCGGCGAGGAGCGGGCCCACGGTCCCGGCGCCGGCGCCGAAGCGCTCGGCCGCCCCGAAGGCTCGCCGCGAGCGCAAGCCGGCCACCCCGCGCGCTCCGCTGTGCCGTCCGTGCCAACGGTTCTCCCGGCGCGCCTCGCACTCTCGGTCCGTCACGGCCTGAAGCAGGGCCACCTGCGCCTGTGGATCGACGGGCGGCTGATCCTCGACACCCAACTCTCCAGCACCGAAACCCGCAAGCTCCTGGTCTTCAAGAGGCGCACCGGCAGCCTGACCAAGGTCTTCGACGTGGCCCCGGGCGACCGCGTGGTACGGTTCGAACTGGAGGAGGACGGCCACCGCCGCTCGGCCGGGCTCAGCGGCGTCTTCGAGAGTGACAAGACGCGCCTGCTCGAGGTCAAGCTGGGCGGGAACGTCGACCTCGAGTGGAAGTCCTGAGCGTCGCCCGGCGCCGGATGCGAAGAGGCATCGACGGCCAGGGCCCGCCGATCTCGGCGTCGTTCGTCGGAGCGGTCAATAGGGAGCAGACATCCACCTGCCACACGCGCAGGCTCAACTCGGAGGTCACACGCATGACACGATTGGGAGTCATAGGTACCGCGGTGTTCCTGTCATTCACCCTGGCCGGGACCGCAGCTCCGGTCTACGCTCAGCGGGGTCACCAGGACGAGAAGAAGGCGAAGGCCGAGAAGCAGGCCAAGCCCGCCGACCGCCGGCAGCAACAGGCGCAGAAGAAGCAAGAGCAGCGTCAGCAGAAGCAGAACCAGCAACAGCAGGCCCGGCAGCAGAAGCGGGCACAGCGGCAGCAGGTGCAGCAGCAGAAGCAGGCACAGCGCCAGCAGGCTCAGCAGGCGCGGCAGCAGAAGCAGAACCAGCAACAGGCGCAGGCGCGGCAGGCGCAGCAGAAGCAGGCGCAGCAGCAGCAGGCGCAGCAGCAGCAGGCGCAGCGGCAGCAGGCACAGCGGCAGCAGGCACAGCGGCAGCAGGCGCAGCAGCAGCAGATCCGCAACGCCCAACACCAACGCCAGGTGCAGGTGCAGCGACAGCAGACCAGTCGGCGGTTGTCGCAGGACCGCCAGCAGGCACTCCTGGGGCAACAACAGCAGCGCCTCGTCCAGTACCGCCAGCATCTGGATCGGCAGCAGCAGCGGTCGGCAGTCCAGAGCGTTGCACTGCTGCAGGAACAGCAGCGTCGGTCCCAGTACGCCCTGCAGACGGCGTACGTGGAGCGCATGCGTCAGCAGCGGACACGGTTCGATCGGGATCGCAACCGCGACTACGCGAGCGATCCGTACTTCTACACGCCTGCGACGGTCCGATACCGTCGGGGCGGCAGCTACTACGAGACGAATCAGTATGGCGTCAGCCTACTGCAGCAGGCCGTGAACTATGGCTACGACGAAGGCTTCCGCACGGGAAGGGCAGACCGGCTGGATCGATGGAGGTCCAGCTACGCCGACTCGTACGCCTACAACGACGCGAACTACGGCTACGAGGGCTACTACGTCGACCAGGACGAGTACAACTACTACTTCCGCGAGGGGTTTCGACGAGGCTACGACGATGGGTTCGCCGGGCGCTACCACTATGGTCGCTACGCGAACGGGAAGTACACCATCTTGGGTGCGATTCTGGGACAGATCCTGGACTTTCAGTCGCTGCGGTAGAGAGTGAGAGCAGTCGGAAGGCGCGCCCGGCCCCGTGGAGCGACAGCAACTCCGTGGAGCGGGGCGTGCCGGCGCGTCGGGCGGCGCAACAGCGCGTTCCTCACGACGGATTCTCTTCCGCGAGCATCTCGTTCGTACCCTCCGTCACGCTCGGGGCGGGCAGTCGCGAAGCCGCTCCGGGCGTAGGCAGGGACGACGACTGGGCAGGCGCGATCGCCGGCAGGACGGCCGGCGCCAGCGCGGGCGCCGTCTCCCCCTCCCGGCCCGCCCGCGCCGCGAGGTAGCGGTCGATCCGGTCCTCGATCGCCTTCGGGAACTTCGGAACGGCGCCAGCCTGCCCATGCTCGTAGATCCGCAGCATCACTTCTTTGAAGATCGGCAGCGCCGCTCGCCCGCCGGTCTCCCGCTCGCCCAGCGACCGATTGTCGTCGAAGCCCACTCTCACCGCCACCGTGATGCCGGCCGGCCCGTAGGTGGAGCCGACGAACAGGGCATCCCGGAAGTCGCTCGTCGTGCCCGTCTTGCCCATCACAGGGATCGGGAACTCGGCGGCGTCGAGCGAGTGGGCGGTCCCGTCCGGCAGACGGATCACTCCGCGCAGGCCTTCCTGGACCAGGACCAGCGCGTCGTGGGGGCGAACCGCGCGCGTCGCGCGCACCGCCTGGTAGACCGGCTTGCCGGAGCTGTCGACAACCCTCTCGATCACGTGGGCGTTGGTGATGATGCCGGACGCCAGCGCCCGGTAGACGTTCGCCAGCTCCAGCAGCCGTACCTCCGAAGCGCCGAGCGCGGTCGCGATGTAAGGCTGGAGCGGCGTCCTGATACCCAGCTCGCGGGCGACATCGATCACGTTCCTGATGCCGACCCGCCGCGCCAGCCAGATCGCCACGGCGTTTCGCGACTCGGCGAGAGCCTTCCGCATCGAGATCGGGCCCTCGAACGAGTCGTCGTAGTTGGAGATCCACTTGAGACCGCGGTCGTTGCCCAGGAGCACCGCGATCGGCTCGTCGGGGACCGTCGTTTCGAGGGCGAGCCCCTTCGCGAATGCGGTGAAGTACACGATCGGCTTGAAGGCCGACCCGGGCTGTCGCAACGACCCGGTCACCCGGTTCAGGTCGGAATAGCGCGCGAGGCGACCCTTGAAGAGCTGCCGGCCGCCCGCCTCGGCGAGCACTCCGCCGTCGCGATTCCGCAGCACCACGACCGAACCCTGGATCGCGCCCTTGGCCCGCGGATGCCGCTTCTCGTACTGCGCGAGCACGTCCTCCAACGTCTGGTTCACGATCGCCTGGACCCGCTCGTCGACCGTCGACTGAATCGAGATGCGGCCTTCGACCAGGTCGTCGACGGCGAACCGCACATCGCCGTACTGCTTGAGCTCCTCGAGCACGTTGGCGACGACGGCCGGGGCGAGCGTCTTCACCCCGTTGCGCGTCCTCGTCACGACCCGTTCCGCTTGACTGTCCTTCATCACCTTCTCGCTGATGTAGCCGTTCTGCGCCATCAGCGCGAGCACCTGGTTGCGGCGCCGCAGCGCATGGGGGTCTCCCTGGACCGGCGCGTAGCGGCCCGGCGACTTGGCCGCCCCGGCCAGCAGCGCCGCTTTGCCCGCGTCGGCCGGTGCGAAGCTGGCGAGCGGCTTTCCGAAGTAGTACTCGGAGCTGGCGGAGAACCCGTAGCGGCCGTGTCCGAGGTAGATGAAGCTGGCGTAGCGGGCGAAGATCTCCCGCTTTGCCCGCTCCTTGGAGCCGAAGCGGCGCTGCATCTCATCCTCGAGCCAGAACGCGAGCCGTGCCTCCTCCAGCTTCCGCAGCAGCTTGTTAGTGGCGGGTACGCCGACCAGGGAGGACAGGAGACGCGGGCCCCAGCCGTCCGGGTACAGAGTGGAGCCGTTCTCGTGCGCCACCCGCTCGCGCAGGAAGTAGCCGCGAACGAGCTGCTGCGTCAGGGTGGACCCACCCTGAGGGAACACGGGCTTGATGCGTCGATCGCGCTGCTTCCACCAGCCCGCCAGCGTATGACCCAGCGTCTTGGCCAGGACGCGGGGCAGCGCCCCGTAGGCGACCCCCGAGTGCGAGAAGAAGCTCTTGTCCTCTGCCGACAGGATCGCCTCGCGCATCACCGGCGGGATCTCCTCGTAGGAGACCGGGCGCCGGTACTGGTGCGCCAGCTCGATCAGCACGTGGCCCTTCGTGTCGTACACCTCGCCGATCCCAGGCAGCTCGAAGCGCACGAAAGCGTCGAAGTCGGGCGGCGCGCTGCGATCGAGGTAGACGTGATAGACGAGACAGCCGGGAGCGAGCAGAGTGAGTGCCGCCGCCGTCAAAGCCGCCGTTCGGGGCCGGAGCCGCACCCACCTGTGCAGCGTGGACGACGCGGCTTTGGCTCGGTCCTTCGCCGCGACGCACAGCCGCCAGGATCGCGTCGCAAGCCCCGCCGCGGCCCGCCGCAGCTCCTGGACGCGCCACGCGGACGACCGCCGGGCACTCGAACACGACACGGCTTCGCCGACGGACGTTTCCTCTGCCACCTGGCCTCCCCGAAGATCTGGAAAGGCCGGAGTCTGCCAGGCCGGCCGTCACCCGTCTGTTCAATTCCGCTCACGTCGACGGCCGGGGAAAACGGCCCCGGCGAGGGGAGGTCGCCAGGGCTTCCCACTCCTCGCGGAATGCCGACGGACTCGCTGTCCCGGATTGCTCAGTCGCGCCCGATGCCCGAGCAGACGGACGCGCGATCCGCGAGAGCCGGCCGCGAACCACCCGCAGGCTCGTGGACGCTCCCGTGAGAGCGCCGGTGAGCGCTATTGAACAGACAGGGCGTGCCGGGTCTGCCAGCCTTGATCTCTCGCGGTCCGCACTGCTGAAGCGCGCGGCGCGGAGTGGAGGAAGCCATGGCCAAGGCAATCGGCATCGATCTCGGCACCACGAACTCGGTCGCGGCGGTGATGGAGGGCGGTCAGCCCACGGTGATCATCAACAGCGAAGGCAACCGGCTGACGGCCTCGGTGGTGGGATTCGCCAAGAACGGTGAGCGCCTGGTCGGGCAGCTGGCGAGACGCCAGGCCGTGCTCAACCCCCAGAACACGATCTACTCGGCCAAGCGCTTCATCGGCCGCCGCTATCCCGAGGTCCAGTCCGAGATCAAGAACCTGCCGTTCACGATCGTCGCGGGCCCGAGCGACGCGGTCCGCTTCGACGTGGCGGGCAAGCTCTACGCCCCCGAGGAGGTCTCGGCCCAAGTCCTGCGCAAGCTCGCCGAGGACGCCAGTCGCTATCTGGGCGAGAAGGTGACCGACGCCGTCGTCACGGTCCCCGCGTACTTCAACGACGCCCAGCGCCAGGCCACCAAGGACGCGGGTGCCATCGCCGGCCTGAACGTGCTGCGCATCATCAACGAGCCGACGGCCGCCGCCCTCGCCTACGGGCTCGACAAGAAGGGCAACGAGACCATCCTCGTCTTCGACCTGGGCGGGGGTACCTTCGACGTTTCCCTGCTCGAGGTCGGTGACGGCGTCTTCGAGGTCAAGTCCACGGCCGGAGACACCCATCTGGGTGGTGACGACTTCGACAAGCGCGTCGTGGATTGGATGGCCGAGGAGTTCCAGCGCGAGCAGGGCATCGACCTGCGCAAGGACCGCCAGGCGCTGCAGCGGCTGACGGAGGCCGCCGAGAAGGCCAAGATCGAGCTGTCGAGCCAGGTCGAGACGAGCATCAGCCTGCCCTTCGTCACGGCGGACGCCTCGGGCCCCAAGCACCTCGAGCTGAAGCTCACGCGGGCGAAGTTCGACCAGCTCACGGCCGACCTGGTGGAGCGCTGCGTGGGGCCCTTCAAGCAGGCCCTGAGCGACGCCAAGCTCGGCGAGCGCGACATCGACGAGGTCGTCCTGGTGGGCGGATCCACCCGGACCCCCGCGGTGCAGGCTCTCGTCCGGAAGCTCACCGGGGGCAAGGAGCCCAACCAGTCCGTCAACCCCGACGAGGTGGTGGCGGTGGGAGCCGCCATCCAGGCCGCCGTACTCGCGGGCGACATGAAAGGCGTCGTCCTCCTCGACGTCACGCCGCTCTCGCTCGGCCTCGAGACCCTCGGAGGGGTGATGACCCACCTGGTCGAGCGCAACACGACGATCCCCGTGCGCCGCTCCGAGACCTTCTCCACGGCCGCGGACGACCAGCCCGCGGTGGACGTCCACGTGCTGCAGGGCGAGCGTGAGCTGGCCCACGACAATCGCACGCTCGGGCACTTCCGCTTGGAGGGTATCCGCCCGGGGCCTCGCGGTCAGCCGCAGATCGAGGTGATCTTCGACATCGACGCCAACGGGATCCTGACCGTGACCGCACGTGACAAGGACACGAGCAAGGAGCAGCAGATCACGATCACGGGCTCGACCCAGCTCTCGAAGCAGGACATCGACCGCATGGTCGCGGAGGCCCAGGCCCACGGGACCGAGGACAAGCAGCGCCGGGAGGAAGTCGAGGCGCGCAACGCCGCGGACACGATCGCCTACCAGGTCGAGCGCGAGATCCAGGCGCGCGCCGACGCAGTCCCCGTGAACGAGAGGGCGCGCGCGGACGGTCTCATCCAGGAGGTCCGCAAGCTGGTCGCGGCTCAGTCAGGCGACGTCGCGCGGCTGCGCCAGCTCGCCGACGACCTGCGGCAGCTCGCCGCGGGTCTCCCGGCCGCCCAGCCCGCTCACAACCAGAGCGCAGGGACATCCTGGAAGCGACGCTCCGCCCGACGTCGTCGACGCCGAGTACGAACGGACACCAACGGGACGGGTCGCCTGATGGAGATCTCGGTGGAAGACGCAACGCCGCCAGTCGGCTCGGACGAGACCGAGCTCGAAGGGTTGCGAGCCGATCTGCAGCAGGAGCGCGATCGCCACCTGCGGACCAGAGCGGACTTCGAGAACTACCGGCGCCGGGTCGAACGCGATCGCGACCTGGCCGCACGGCAGGCCAAGCAGGGGCTGCTGCGAGCCCTGGTCGATCTGGCCGACGGCTTCGATCGCGCTCTCGTTCACATCGACGAGTCGCCGGACTCGGTGGCCGCGGGCCTGGTCGGAATGCAGCGTGCCCTCCACAGCCTGTTGGAGGCCGAGGGAGTGAAGTCCTTCGAGAGCGTCGGACAGCACTTCGACCCGACGCTCCACGAGGCCATGGCCACCGTTCGAGACGCAGGCTGTGCACCGGGAACCGTGGTCGACGAGGCCGGCCGCGGCTACCTGTGGAAGGACGAGCTGCTCCGCCCCGCCCGGGTGCGGGTGGCGGAGTAGGAGGACCGGCGGGGTATGGCCTTGGAGTTCCGGGACTACTACGAAGTACTCGGAGTCTCTCGCACCGCCAGCGCGGACGAGCTCAAGAAGGCCTATCGCCGGCTCGCTCGCAAGCACCACCCGGACGTCAACCCGACCGACAAGACGGCTGACGCACGCTTCAAGGAGCTGAACGAGGCCAACGCCGTCCTGTCCGACCCCGAGAAGCGTGCTCGCTACGACCAGCTGGGCGCGAACTGGAAGGCGGGGACGGACTTCACGCCGCCGCCGGGCTGGCAGGCGGCACGCCCGGACGTCAGGACTGGTGGCGACCAGAGGTTCAGCGACTTCTTCGAGGGGTTCTTCGGCGGTCGCAGCGGCGCGACGAGCTTCAGCATGGCCGGCGGTGACATCGAGGCCGAGATCGGACTGAGCCTGGAAGCGGCCCACGGCGGCGGGCGTCACACCCTCGAGCTGCGAGGGCCCGATGGGCCGGTGAAGATCGACGTCAAGATCCCGCCGGGGTCGCGCGACGGCACGATCATTCGCCTGGCCGGCCAGGGCGAGCCCGGCATCGGGAAAGGGCCCGCCGGCGACCTGCTGCTGCACGTGCGGCTCGAGCCGCATCGCGTCTTCCAGGTGGTCGGTGTCGACGACGTCCAGGCGGATCTCAAGGTCGCACCCTGGGAGGCGGCGCTCGGCGCAAAGGTTCGGGTGCCCACTCTCGAGGGGCCGGCCGAGATCGAGATGAAGATCCCGCCCGGTTCACAGGCGGGGCAGAAGCTGCGCCTCCGTGGAGAGGGGCTCTTCCGGCGCGCCGGCGGACGTGGCGACGAGTATCTGCGGCTCCAGATCGTCAATCCGACGGACCTCACCGAAGCCGAGAAGGATCTCTTCACCAAGCTGGCCGCGGCATCACGTTTCGACGCGCGCGCAGCATCGGCGGGAGGCCGCGGATGATCGCCATCCGCTATCCCCTCGTGCCCCGCCGTACCCGACGGGAACACCTGACCCTCGAGGCAGCCGCCGCGCGCGTCGGGCTGCACCCGATCCTGGTCGAGCGCTTCGTCGAGTTCGGTCTGGTCGAACCGGCGGAGCGGACCGGTGTGGAGGTCCGCCTCGACGCCGCCTGTCTCCCCCGTCTCGTCGCGATTTCCCGCCTGCGCACCGACCTCGGCGTCAACCTCCACGGAGTCGCCGTGATCCTCGATCTGGTCGATCGCCTCGCCGCGTTGCAGCGCGAGCTCGCTCGCTTGCGCCAGAGGGGTTGACCCATGTCTCTCTTGTCGCCCCCCGTTTCCCTCGTACGAAAGGAGCCTGCCAATGATGCTCGGAATCCTGCTGCTGGCAATCTGGTTGATCGCGACCGGTCTGCTGCCCTACACCAAAGGACGCGTCCCGCACAGCGCGACGGTACTGAACGTGCTGGCTATCGTCGCCGGCATCCTCATCCTGCTGGGACGCTAGCACCCAGAATGATGCTGCGATTCACACCAGCGGGAGAGAGGCCCCGTCATGCGTCTCACTAGAACAGTAGTCATCTCCGTCGGCCTGCTGGCGGTGATCGCGGTGGCGGCGCTGCTCGTCCAGCACTTCGCCTTCGCGCAACAGCCGCCAGCCTTCCGCTTCGCGACCGTGGAGCGCGGTGAGATCCGGGCCCTCGTGTCGGCGACCGGGACACTCAACGCCGTCACGACGGTCAGCGTCGGCACCCAGGTCTCGGGACAGGTCTCCGCGCTGTTCGTCGACTTCAACGACCACGTCAAGAAGGGCCAGCTCCTCGCGCGCATCGACCCGACCATCGCCCAACAGGGGGTCGCCGACGCGCAGGCGAATCTCGAGAAGCTGCAGGCGCAGGCCAACCAGGCCTCGCGCGACCAGAATCGCTCCATCGAGCTCTCCTCGCAGGGCCTGATCGCCCAGAGCGAGCTCGAGCAGGGTGGCGCGGCACTGCAGGTCGCCGACGCCAGCCAGAGGTCCGCCCGCATCGCCCTCCAGCGCGCACAGCAGAACCTTTCCTACACCTCCATCTTCGCGCCCATCGACGGCGTCGTGGTCGAGCGCAACGTCGACAACGGGCAGACGGTCGCCGCCAGCCTCTCAGCTCCGCAGCTCTTCCTGATCGCGAACGACCTCGCCCACATGCAGATCCTGGCGCCGGTCGGCGAGAGCGACATCGACCAGATCAAGCAAGGCCAGCCCGTGACCTTCACCGTGCAGGCGTTGCCCAGCCGTACCTTCGCGGGCGTCGTGCAGCAGGTCCGTCTGCAGTCCACGACGGTCGACAACGTCGTCAACTACACCGTGGTCGTGACCCTCGAGAATCCCGACGGCAAGCTCCTGCCTGGAATGACCGCGCGCGTCGACTTTCTGGTCAACTCGGCCGTGAACGTGCTCAAGGTGGCCAACGCGGCCCTGCGCTACAAGCCTAGCCCCGAGCTGCTCACGCAGTTGGCCGCCGCACCGACGCCCACGGATACCACCACGGCCTCCGGTTCGGACCGCTCGCCGAGCATCGCGCCCAGCTCCGGCGGGCTGCGTGCCCGTAGGGACCAGAGCGCCGGAGCCGGACGCGGTACCGGCTCCGGCACGCTCTATTCGCTCGACCCGCACGGCAGGCTCCAGGTCACCCGCGTCCAGACCGGCATCAGCGACGGCGCCGCGACCGAGGTGCGCGGCCACGACCTGACCGAAGGCATGAAGGTCATCGACGGCCTCGCACCGACGACGCCGGCGTCTCAGACGACGGCCACCAACCCGCTCGCTGGCGCTCAGCAGGGCGCTCGCGGGCACGGCCGGCCCGGCGGCGGCTTCTGAGGAGGCGGCGTCAGATGAACGACGTCGTCATCCAGACCGACAAGATCACGAAGACATACGTGACCGGCACGACCGAGGTGCATGCCCTGCGCGGCGTGGACCTGACAGTCACGCGCGACGAGTTCGTGGCGGTCATGGGCTCCTCCGGCTCCGGCAAGTCGACCCTGATGAACCTGCTCGGATGCCTCGACACGCCCAGCTCGGGGTCCTATACGCTCGATGGCGCGCGGGTCGACGGACTCGGCAGGAACGAGCTCGCCGCGATCCGCAACCAGAAGCTGGGTTTCGTGTTTCAGGGCTTCAACCTGCTGGCGCGCACGACCGCCCTGAACAATGTCGAGCTGCCCATGCTGTACGACCGCAGCGGGCGCAAACGCGACACCCGTGCGCTGGCCGTCGCGGCGCTCCAGCGCGTCGGACTCGCCGACCGCCTCGATCATCTGCCCAGCGAGCTGTCCGGCGGCCAGCAGCAGCGGGTGGCGATCGCGCGGGCCCTGGTATCGAGCCCCTCGCTGGTCCTCGCCGACGAGCCCACCGGCAACCTCGACAGCCACACGACCATCGAGGTCATGGCGCTCTTCCAGCAGCTCAACGAACAGGGCATCACGATCGTCGTGGTCACGCACGAGCCCGACGTCGCCGCCTACGCGACGCGCGTCGTCACGATGCGCGACGGCCAGATCCTGAGCGACCTGCCCGTCACCGACCGACAGAGCGCGGCCCGGGACCTGGCGGAGCGCGACAGGGGTGCGGCATGAAGCTGTTCCTGGTCATGGTCAGCCTCGCGCTGCAGAGCATCCTCAAGAACAAGACCCGCGCCCTCTTGACGATGCTCGGGATCGTGATCGGCGTCGCCGCCGTGATCGTCATGGTCGCAGTCGGCTACGGAGCGCGGTCACGCATTCGCCAGCAGATCGACACCCTCGGCACCAACATGATCGTCATCACGCCCGGCGCCAGCACCAGCGCTGGCGTGAGTCAGGGCGCTCAGGCGTTCGCCACGCTGACGTTGGCCGACGCCGACAAGCTCCGTAACGAATCGCAGACCTTGGCGGCCGTCTCTCCCGTCATCATCGGACGCAGCCAGGTCATCGCTCCGGCCGGCAACTGGCGCACCTCGATCAACGGCGTGGACTCCGACTACCAGACGATCCGCGACTGGCAGACCGACACCGGCGCCTTCTTCGGGCCCGACGACGTTCGGGCGGCGCGCAGCGTGGCCGTGCTCGGCCGAACCG
This sequence comes from uncultured Acidobacteriota bacterium, assembly GCA_963732935.1. GTDB lineage: Bacteria > Acidobacteriota > Vicinamibacteria > Fen-336 > Fen-336 > DATBSL01. Next base: position 509,961 of record CAVTBK010000003.1, read on the forward strand.
TTGCGCAGCGCATCTTCGCCGACAGCGACCCGGTCGGCCAGGAGATCCAGATCGCGGCGCTGCGCTTCAAGGTCACCGGCGTGCTGGTCCCGAAGGGACAAACGGCGAGCGGCAGCGACTCCGACGACGTGATCCTGGTCCCCTACACGACCGCCGCGACCCGCCTCACCGGCAGGCCACGCATCCCGCAGATCCTCGCCAGCACCGCCTCGCAGGGCGACATCCCGGCCGCGCAGGAGGAGATCAGGATGCTGCTGCGCGAGTCGCATCACATAAGCGGCGATGACGAGGACGACTTCACGGTCCGCAACCAGACGGACCTCGCCACCGCGGCAGAGAGCAGCACCCGCGTGATGACGCTGCTGATGGCGGCGATCGCCTCGATCTCGCTACTCGTCGGCGGCATCGGCATCATGAACATCATGCTGGTATCGGTCACGGAGCGGACGCGCGAGATCGGCATTCGCCTCGCGATCGGCGCGCGCGGCTCGGACGTGCTGACCCAGTTCCTGGTCGAGAGCATCGTGATGGGCATCCTGGGCGGCGTGGGCGGTCTCGTCCTCGGCATCACCGGCGCGAAGCTGCTCGCGCACTTCACGGGGTGGGAGACGGTGATCTCGCCGCTGGTGATGCTCGTCGCGGTCGGCTTCTCGGGTGCGGTGGGTGTCTTCTTCGGGTTCTATCCGGCCCGGAAGGCGGCCGCGCTGAATCCAATCGAGGCCTTGCGGTACGAGTGAAAGGAGACGGCCATGGAGTTGCTGCTGATCGCAGGCGCCGTAGTTCTGCTCCTGCTTCTCGCCGGAGTCCGCATCGTGAGGCCGACCGAGAGGGGCCTGGTCGAGAGGTTCGGCAGGTACCAACGGCTCGGCGTGCCGGGTTTCAGCTGGATCGTCCCCGTGATGGACAGGATGTACCGCATCAACATCACGGAGATGATGGTGGACGCCCAGCCGCAGGAGATCATCACGAACGACAACCTGAACGCCCGGGTGGACGCGCAGGTCTACTTCAAGGTGAAGGACGACGAGGAAAGCGTGAAGAGCTCCCAGTATCGGGTCTTCGACTACAAGTTCCAGATCGTGAACCTGGCCCGGACCACCCTGCGCAACATCATCGGCACGATGAGCCTCAAGTCCGCCAACAGCGAGCGCGGGAAGATCAACACGGAGCTGCAGAAGACGCTGCGCGACGAGACCTCCCACTGGGGGATCGAGATCGTGAGGACGGAGCTCAAGGAGATCGACCCACCGAAGGACGTCCAGGAGACGATGAACAAGGTCGTCAAGGCCGAGAACGAGAAGGTCGCGGCGGTCGACTTCGCTACCGCCACTGAGACCATGGCCGACGGCGCACGGCGGGCGGAGATCAAGAAGGCCGACGGCGTCAAGCAGGGCAGGATTCTCCAGGCGGAAGGCGAGGCGCAGGCGATCAAGCTCATCTACGAGGCCTCCAACCAGTACTTCGTGGGCAACGCCCAGTTGCTGAGGCGTCTGGAGACGGTCGAGAAGTGCCTGGTCAGCAACGCCAAGATCGTCATCCCCACGGGCTCGGAGCTGGTGAACGTGATCGGTGAGCTGGCGGGCGTTCTCCCACTGACGAAGAGGGGACCGGAGTCGGCGGCACCGACCTTCAACGCTCGCGGCTGAGTCCGTGGCGGCTCAGGGCCGGCTGCCGAGTGGACGGGACCCGATCACGGCGAGCCTCACCGCGAGTCGTCTGCGGCCTCAGCCACCTGACCCGTCGGCGATCGTCACGACCCGCCAAGCAGCCGGTTCTTCAGCCAGCCGCGATGTCCTCGCGCATCTTCAGGCGGCGGATCACCCCGTTCATCGTCAGCAGCCCGATCAGCCGGCTTCCGTGCATCACCAGGAGCCGCCCCGTCCCCGCCTGGGCCATTCTCGCGATCGCCTCCGGAAGCGGGTCGTCCGGATCCGCGACGATGCCATCCGTCAACGGTCGCATCGCGCCCTGGACGGAGGTCGCCTCCCTCTCCTCCGCCGAGAGCCGCAGCACGTCCTTCAGGCAGAGAAGGCCGACGACAGCCTCGCCCCGCGTCACGGGGTAGCTGCCATAGCCGGTGCGCATGAAGTACTCGCGCGCCGCTTCGGCCACGGACCCGCTGGACGGGAGGGTGGCGACGCCCTCTACCATCGCGTCGCGGACAGTGACGCCTAGCAGGGCCTCGTCCAGGCGCACCTGATGGTAGCTGGCCGCCGACGCGTCCTTGATGAACCAGCCGATCAGGATGTACCAGACGCCGCCGATCGTGTCCCCCTTGAGCATGCTGAAGACGCCGCTGACGATCAGGAAGTAGGCGAAGAAGGTCCCCGCCCCGCTGGCGATCCGGGTGGCGCGCGCCTTGCCCAGCCATCCCCAGAGGGCACCACGCAACAACCGTCCCCCGTCCATCGGGAACGCGGGCACCAGGTTGAAGAGCGCGAGGATCAGGTTGATCAGGGCCAGGTACCTGGCCACGGCCGCCGTGGCGGGCCCGACGAAAGACAGAGACGCCGACGCGTAGAAGAGGCCCGCCAGCATCAAACTGACGAGAGGGCCGGCAGCAGCCATCCAGAACTCCTCTCGTCCGTCCTTCGGGTCCTTCTCGAGCTGTGCAACGCCTCCGAAGATGAGGAGCGTGATCGAGCGGGTGCGCAGACCGTAGGAGCGGGCGGCAACGGCGTGCCCCAGCTCGTGGAGGAGGATCGAGACGAAGAGGAGGACCGCTGCCACGAGACCCTTCGCCCAGTAGGAGGAGGCCGGGAGATCGGGATAGTGCGCGGGGAAGTACCCCGTCGACAGGGTCCAGACGATCAGGCCGAAGATGATCAGCCAGCTGAAATGGAGATAGATCGGGATCCCGATCACCCGTGCGATCTGCACGTGGCCCGCCCGACTGCTCACCTTCACGAGCGCCTCCTCAGTCCACCCGGCCTCGTGCGACCCGCGCCGAGCTCCCGTCGCCGTCGGCCACGGCGCGGCACCCGAGATCGCAGACTCTACCCGCCTTCAAGGAGTCGACGATCTCCTCAGACTGACGGATCGGCCGCCTCGCCGAGCGTCCGGCAGGGCCGGTTCATTCCCCGACGGGTGGTCTCCCACGTGTGGGGCGCCGACAACACCTCCACGTCGAGCAGCGAGGTGACGAAGCTCTTCGGCCCGTCCCGGTCGAACGAAACGACCGTGCGAGCGCCGGTCGATGAGGTCGTCACGCCCATTCCGAAGACCGCATGCTTCACGCGCTGGCCCTCCGCGAAGGCCGGCTCGACCTGCTTCGGGGTGATCGGCGCGGCGGGGGCCTGCGGCGCCGGCGTCCGCGTCATCCTCGGCCGGGATTGCGGCTGCCGCCGTGGCGCGACGGCGGGTGTCGCCAGCGACGAAGGTGTCCGCGACCGGCGCTTCGACACCGGAGCGTGGTCATCGCGGTAGCCGAAGAAGTCGATGTCTTCGACCGTGATCACCTCGGGCTGCGCCGTCAGGCCGCCAGTGATCGCCCGCAGCAGCTTCTGATAGCAGAGGTCCGGGCCATCCTGTATGCGGACGAGGCGCGCACCGAAGGCGGCGTTGGAAATCCGCAACCGGAACTCGTCGGATCCATCGGCCCCGTAGACGCGGAACCGATACTCCCGGTGCTCGTCGACGTCCTGGTAGCTCAGGTATTCGACGCGAACGGCGTGGCCGCGAGATGGCGCGGGAGGGACGGGGAGGAAGACCGGCTGCTCTGACACGTGGCCCTCACGAGCACGGAGCGCGTGGAGGGACCGGGCTGGCCCGCGCGGCTGAGTGGTAAGTATGTATTTTCACTGGCTTGGAGGCTACTGTCAACCTTCGACTCTGCTCCCACATCCAGGTCCTCCCACTTGGGTGGACCCACTAGAACAGCCTCGCTACCGGCGGCGGCCGACGCGGCCATCACACTCAGCGCCCTCCACGCCCCTGTCAAGGACGTCCGGTCGAGGTTCACCTACGCGTTCAAGGCCTACTCCCTGACCGTGCCGAGGCTGGGCAGGGCGAGCTTCGGGTACCGGCTGGACGCCGCCTCTCTCGGACCGGATAATAGAGAGTTGGACGGAGACCGGCTTTTCCTCCGGGCACGGGCCAGCGATGGAGTGTGAATGAGCAAGGAAGACCTGATCGAGTTGCAGGGCGTCGTCACGGAAGTGCTCAAGGGCGGCAACTACAAGATCAGAATCAGCGAGAAACATGACGTGCTGGCACGGCTGAACGGCAAGATGCGGTCGTTCCGCATCCGTGTGATCCAGGGAGACCGCGTGACAGTCGGTGTCTCGCCCTACGACCTGAAACGCGGGCTCATCACCTACCGCGCGAAGTGAGGACCTCGCGAACTCTCACCTGGCCGGGCTGCGGTCCGCGCTCGTCATGCAGAACCGGCACCTCAGCCGCTTGAAGGCCGCGGTCCGCTTCGCCCAGGGCGAGAGCTAGATCGGCCTCCTCGCCCCGCATCACCAACGAGGCTCAATCCCGCGAGCGCAGGGCAGCCGTGACGGGTCGTGGGGTTGCCGCGCTCGCGGTCGGCCTGGTGGCATCGAGCTTCGGCGCGGTCGGCCCGACTGCCCGCGATGGAAGCCGGCGGGCCCTTCACACTCGAGGCGCGCGCCTCGTCGGGCGCCGGTCCTCGTGATCCGAAATCCCTGGCGACGACTAGGGTACGAGCGTGATCGCCGTGCCCGTCAAATCGGTTTCCGCCGTGACGACCTGTGTGGTCGGCGCGTCCGCCATGCCCGAGAAGCCCGGCTGCTTGCCGCCGACGGCGATCAGGACCCGCCCCGGCTCGAGGCGAACCTGGCCGTCGTCGTCGACGATCGCGAGCTGCTTCGGCTCGAGAGCGAAGCTGACGGTCTGCTGCTCGCCGGCCTCGAGATGGACGCGCTTCAAGCCCTGCAACGAGCGGATTGGGACTCGCGTGCCGGCCCCGAGATGCGTCACGTACAACTGCACGACCTCGTCGCCCTCGCGCGCGCCGGCGTTGCGAACGCCGACCGAGACCTGCACCGCAGAGCCGACCTCGAGCCGGGGAGGCAGGCGGAGCGCCGAGTACTCGAAGCGCGTGTAGCTCAGCCCGTGGCCAAACGGGAAGAGCGGCTCGCTCGCGAAGAAGCGGTAGGTCCGGCCATCCATCGCGTAGTCGGTGAACGGCGGGAGCTGCTCGACGGACTTGTAGAACGTGAGCGGCAGTCGCCCGCCCGGGTCGACGTCGCCGAACAGCACGTCGGCGAGCGCCGTGCCGCCTTCCTCACCGGGATACCAGAGCTGCACGATCGCCGGCAGCTTCTCGGCGGCCCACGGCACGGCCAACGGGCTGCCGGAGAGGAGCACGAGCACGACCGGCTTGCCCGTCGCCACGAGCTTCTCGAGCAGCACCTGCTGGACCTTCGGCAGGCCCAGATCGGTGCGGTCGCCGCCGCGGAAGCCCTCGGCGCTCGTCTTCATCTCCTCGCCTTCGAGCGACGGGGCGATGCCCATCGCCGCGATCACGACGTCCGCCTCGCGCGCCGCCGCCAGCGCCTCGTCCTGCAGCCGCTCGAGTTGGCCGGGCCCCTGCCACTCCAGGCGCGCGACGGCCGCGCCCTTTGCCTGGAAGTACTCGACCTCTATCGCGTGGGGCCGGCCGGCTTCGAGCCTGACCTTCGCGAACGCGGGGGTCGGCAGATGCTCGTGCCAATCCTCGACGACCAGGTTGCCGTCGAGCCGGAGACGGAAGCCGTCGTCGCCCGTGAACCCGAGCGTGTACTCGCCGGTCGCCGGCGGTATCAGGCTGCCCGTCCAGCGTATCGAGAAATTCTCGGCCGGCACGCCCGGAGCGGGCTGGCTCGCCCAGCCGAAGTCGATGGTCTCGTCGATGCGCACCGTCTTCGGCTCGCCGGAGAGCGTCTCGTCGGCGAAGTACTCCGCGCGCAGCCCGTGCTCGCCCGGCTTGCCGCCGGCAGGTCGGAGGTACTCGGACGGAATCGGGAACCCGGACGTGGCCGTCAGGCCCGCGCCGCGGGCCAGGATCACTCTCGTCTTCGGCAGCTTCGCCTTGATGCCCGCATACGGCGTGACGATCCGGTCGTTCCAGCCGTTGTAGTTTCCGAGAAGGACGGCCACGTCGTCCGCGTTCGGACCGACGACGGCGACGGTTCGCAGCGTCTTCGGGAGCGGCAGCAGCCCGTCGTTCTTCAGCAGCACGATCGACTCCCGGGCGGCCTCGAGGGCCAGTCGTCGATGCTCGGGCGTGTCGTTCTGCGCCGGCGTGATCTGTGCCCAGCGAACGGCCGCGGGCGGATCGAACAGACCCAGCCTGAAGCGCGACGAGAGCACGCGGAAGAGCGCGCGGTCGAGGTCCTGCTCCGCCAGGTAGCCCCTGCGCACGGCCTCCGCCAGGTTCTTGTAGTCGTCGCCGCACTCCAGGTCCGTTCCCCGGTGCAGCGCGACCCCGGCGGCCTCCCAGGGCGTCGCCACGTATCGGTGTTCGTTCGGCCGCCAGATATTGTTGACGGCGTCGCAGTCCGAGACCACGTATCCGTCGAAGCCCCACTCGCCGCGAAGGAACCGGTAGAGGAGGTCTTCGCTCGCACAAGCCGGTTGGCCGTTGACGGCGTTGTAGGAGCACATCACCGAGGCCACGTGGCCCTCGCGCACCAGCGCCTCGAAGGCGGGTAGATAGCTCTCGCGCATGTCCTTGAGCGAGACCTTGGCGTCGAAGCGATGGCGCTCCGGCTCGGGACCGCTGTGGACGCCGTAGTGCTTGGCGGTGGCGGCCACCTTCAGGTAGCGCGGATCGTCTCCCTGGAGACCTCTCACGAAGGCGACCCCCATGCGCGAGGTGAGATAGGGGTCCTCGCCGTAGGTCTCCTGACCCCGGCCCCAGCGCGGGTCGCGGAAGAGGTTGATGTTCGGGCTGAACATGGTCAGCCCGTGGAAGCGGTCGACCCGTCCGTTGCGCGCGAGCGCCTCCGCGTACTTGGCCCGCGTCTCGTCGCCGATCGCCGTCGAGACGCGCAGCATCAGCTCGGGGTCGAAGGTCGCGGCCAGACCGATCGCCTGCGGGAAGACGGTCGCCTGCCCGGATATCGCCACGCCGTGGAGCGCTTCGCTCCAGTACTCGTACTGCGGAAGCCCGAGCCGCGGGATCGCGGGCGCGCTATCCATGAGCTGCGCAGCCTTCTCCTCGAGGGTCATCCGCGAGACGAGGTCGCGCAGGCGCGCTTCGAGGCACGCGGTCGGGTCCTTCCAGAGCGCGCGCTCTTCCGCGAGACAGGGGCTCGCGGACCAGGACGAGGTGGCGAGCACGGCGAAGGCGAGCACGGAGCAGTTCGTTCGGTTCATGGCCACCTCGCTTGGAGCGCTCGACCGTAGCACGGCGCGCGCGGGCGCGTATCTATCGTGCTTCCGGTCCTCACGACCCGCCACGGCGGCTCCGTGGAGCATTACCGAGGTCCGATGCTCAGGTAGGGCCGCGGCCCTACGCCCTCACGCGGTCCCGACCGGGGGGAGGAGCGGCAGGTCGACGGTCAGCTCGGCGCCCGCGACGGCCCGATTGGCGATCCGGATCCGGCCGCCGTGCTCCCGAACGATCTTCTGCGCGATCGACAGGCCCAGCCCGGTTCCGCCGCGTCGGCGCGTGAAGAAAGGCTCGAAGAGGCGCGGCAGGTCGTAGGGCGGGATCCCGGGCCCCTCGTCGAGCACGCGGCAGCGCGCCCAGGAGCCGTCCGGCTCCTCGACACTCTGCATCTCGACCCGGATCTCGCCGCCCACCGGCGAGTGCTGGATCGCGTTCTCGAGCAGGTTCTCGAACACCCGGCGGATCCGCTGCTCGTCGATCCGCACCGGGAAGCTTCCGTCCTTCTGCGCGAGCACGATCCGGACCTGAGCGCTCTCGGCGAGCGGCCGGCGCGAGGCGACCGCCTCCTCGAGGGCGAGCCGCAGCTCGCCCTCGCCCGCCGCCGGCAGGGAGGGCTTCCCGAACTCCAGCAGGTCGCCCATCAGCTCGCCCAGGCGCTGGACCTCGCCCGCCGCGACGTCGAGCAGCTTGTGCACCTCCTGGCGGCCCGCCAGCGTCACCCGCAGCGCGTCCATGCTGGCTGAGATCGCGAACAGCGGGTTGCGCACCTCGTGCGCGACGCCTGCCGTGACCGCCCCGAGCGCGGCCATCTGCTCGGCCTCGCCCGCGGACCGCTCGAGCGCACGCATGCGGCTCACGTCACGGAAGACGAGCACGACCGGGCCCGTCTCCGCCACCCGGGTCGCGACCACCTCCCACCAGCGCGTGCCCTCGTGGGTCTCGGCCGACGCCGCGCCGTCGCGCAGCGCCGTCGCCGGGAGCGGGAGCGCCGTCGACCAGGGCGCGCCGGCACCCAGCCGGGAGAGCGTGCGCCCCAGGCACTCGGCGACCGGACGGCCCGCCAGCTCCCAGGCCGCCCGGTTCAGCCGGATGACGCGGCCGTCGCCGTCGACCAGCAGCACGGCCGACTGGAGCGAGTCGAAGGTGCGCGCCCACTCCCCCGCAGCGTGGCGCAGGGCGAGCTCCAGCCGTTGTTGCTCGCTCTCCGCCTGGCGGCGGGCCGTCACGTCCTCGACCACGACGATCGAGTAGCGCACGTGCCCATCGGCGTCACGCACGGCGCTCTCGGTACAGTGCACGAAGACCTGCGAGCCGTCCCCGCGCCGGTACCGGGCATCCGTCTCCAGGCCACGCCGCGCCCCGGCCAGCAGCTCCTCGCGCAGCGCGACCTGACGCGAGCGGTCGGAGTCCACGAACTCGAGCAGGCTCCGCCCGACCAGCCGCTCCGCGGGCCAGCCGAGCAGAGCCGCCAGGTGGTCGTTGACGCGCAGCAGGCTCCCGTCGGGTGCCAGCTCGGCCATGCCCACGCCGGCTTCGGCGAAGGTCGCGCGCAGGCGCTCCTCGGACTCGACGCGGGCACGCTGCGCCCGCAGGCGCTCGCCGATGTCGCGCGCCAGCACCTGCACCGCCGTGCGTCCCGCGCTCACGAAGGGCACCGCGACCACCTCGACGTCGATCCGGGTGCCGTCGAGCCTGAGGAACTGCTCCTCGACGAAGGCGACACCGGTCCCGGTCTCCACGATCGCCGCTACCCGCTTGCGGACCTGCTCGCGCCACTCGGGCGCCACCCGGTCGATGATGGGCGTGCCCAGCAGCTCGGAAGCGGCGGTCGCTCCGAAGAGAGCGAGCGCGGCCGGGTTCAGGTAGGTGAACAGACCCAGCTCGTGGACCATGACCGCGTCCGGCAGGATCTCGAGCAGGCTCCGATGACGCTGCTCGCTCTCGCGCAGGGCCCGCTCGACCCGGACCCGCTCGGTGACGTTCTCGACGGTCGCCACGATACCGTCGAAGCCTCCGCTCGCGTCCAGGAGCGGCGCCGCGTTCACCGAGATCAGCACCCGCTCGCCGTCCGGCCGCTCGACCGCGTACGAGACGCCCCGCACCGCCGCGCCCGAGGCCGCCACCTTCGCGAACGGCAGCTCCTCGACCGGCACGACCCCGCCAACCAGGTCCGTGACGTGCCCTTCCGGGTCGTCGAAGCGCCGGCCTCCGAGCTCGGAGCGCGGGAAGCCGAGCACGGCCTCGGCCTGGGCGTTGGCGAAGGTGATCCGCCCCTCGCGGTCGGTCCTCACGATGCCCGCCGGGCTCGTCTCCAGGAGGCGCGTGACGAGGTCGCTCTCCTGGCGCAGCTCCTCGGCGTCCTGGGCGCGCTCCGTCACGTCGCGGACCAGCAGCACGAAACGCTGGCCGTCGTCCTCCCCGATCGCCGAGACCGCCAGCTCGAACCAGTGCCTGCCGCTCGGCAGCTCGAGCGAGTAGACGCTGCCCGAGTGGTGGCCGACCGCCGCGGCCTTCTCGAGGGCGGCGCTCACGACCTGGCCCGCGTCCTCCGGCAGCACGTCCTGCATCCTCTGCCCCAGGAACTCCTCCGGTGGGCGGTAGAGCAGCTCCGGCTGCGGCGCGCGGAAATCCCGGATCCGCCCCTCGCGATCGACGTCGAAGAGGATGTCGGGAAGCGCCGCCAGGGTCGCCTCCAGGCGCTCGCGTGCGGCGCCCTCGGGACCGAGGAAGGCACCCCGGCCGGTGGCGAGCACCGCCTCGATCTCCCGTTGGATCCGGCGCCGGTTCATGCGGTAGAGGACCGCATAGAGGACGCCCGCGGCCCCGCCGAACAGCGCGGTGCCGAAGAGACTCAGCCGCTCGACGACCCGAGGGTCGGCAGCCGAGCCGAGCGGGATCCGGTGGGACAGGAACACGACGGCGCACGCGCCACAGAGCAGCAGCGCGACCGCCACCAGCGAGCGGAGGATGCGGCGACGCCTCATGTCCCTGGTCCCTGGGCTAGGGCCAAATGCTCCCGAGATACTAGCGCGAGTCCGCGCCTGGCAAGCAGCCGTTTCGGGGACAGTCTCGGTCGCGGTTTCCGCCGCCCTCGGGTTCCTAGTCGCCGATCGCGAAGCGGAGCCGCGCCTGGGAAAAGGCCCGGTCCAGCCGGGCGCGCAGCAGCGAGAAGCGCGCGCTGGTGAGGCCGAGCTCCGCGTCGCGCGCCTCGAGGGCGCTCAGGACGCCTTCCTGATAGGCCAGGCGCGCCACACGCGCCTGCTCCTCGGCGGTCGCCAGGGCGCTCTCGGCCACCCGCACCTGCTCGCGCGCCTCGGCCGCCTCGAGCAGCGCTGAGCGCACCTCGAGCGCAACCCCTTCCTCGCCGGCGCGGATCCCCTCCGAGACGACGTCCCGCAGCGCTCGCAGCTCCGCCGTCCGCGGTCGGTTCCGAAGCGGCGCGGTGGCGTCCCAGCGGAGGGCCAGGCTCGCCTGGTAGACCTGCCCGCTCTTGCGGAAGACCCGCGCCAGCTCGTCGTTCTGCTGCGTGAGCGACGCGTAGAGCGAGAGGGAGGGCAGGCTCGACGCACCGATCGCCCGTACCCGCAGGTCCAGGCCTTCACCCTGGCGCCGCAGCGCCTCGAGGTCGGGGCGCTCCCGGAGCGCGCGGGCGACGGCATCGGCCTCGGCGGGAAGCTCGCCGAACGTGTCGCCGGCCGCCCGCAGGCGCGCCTCGCGGAACCGCTGGTCGAGCGAGAGGCTGACCAGGGCCTCCCGGGCGAGCCTCTCGCGGTGGTGCGCGGTGAGCAGGGCCGACTCGGCCTCCTTCACCGTCAGCTCCGCTTTGAGCACGTCGAGACGCGCCGCGCTCCCGGCCTCCATGCGGCTGCGGGTCGCGCGCGCGAAGGCCTGCTGCTGCGCGAGCGCCTGCTCGGCGACCGAGACGGCGGCCGCGGCCGCAGCAGCCGTGAAGAACGCCTGGGAAGCCTCGAGCACCATCTGCTGGCGCTGGCGCCCGAGGTCCTGGCTGCGGGCCGCGAGGTCCTTCTGGGCGGAGCGACGGTTGGCCGAGAGGGCGCCCCAGGTCCAGAGCGGCTGAGTCAGGGTCGCGCCGAGCGAGTAGGTCTGGACCTGCTTCACCTCGAAGGAGACCGGAGGCACGACGTTCGGGATGCCGGAAAAGTCGATCTGCAGTGGCCGTTGCCACGGCGTGTAGAGACCCGTCGTGTCCAGGGTCCCGACCTCCTGCCAGGCGGCCTGCGTGGCGCGGGCGGAAGCGGCGCGCACCTCGGCCTCCGCCGCGCGCAGGCGCGGCTGGGCCGCGAGCGTCGCCTCGACCGCGTCGTCGACCGAGAGGACGAGCGGAGCGCCGGCGTCCGCAGCCGGGGACGCGGCAGGCGCGCCGGCGGGCTCCTCCGCGAGTGGTGGCGACGCGAACGCGGGCGCCGCGAGCAGCAAACCCAGGGCGACTCCCGCTGCCCTCATCGTGCCTCCTCCTGCCGCGGGCGCGAGCCCAGCCGATGCGCGAGCACGATGAAGGACGGCAGCAGCACGAGCGAGAGCGGGATCGAAGCGACTAGGCCGAAGATGTTCACCCAGCCGAAGCTCCCCCACATGCGTCCGCCGAAGAGGGTGAGCGGCACGAGGCCCAGCACGGCGGTGAGCGCGGTCAGCACCACGGGCCGCAGCCGGTCCTGCCCGGCGTGGAGGATCGCCGTCTCGAGAGGCTCGCCGCGCTTCATCAGCTCGAGCATGCGGCCCACGAAGTAGATCTTGTGGTTGACGTAGACGCCTACCAGGGCGATCAGGCCCAGGAAGGCCATGAAGCCGAAGGGATTGCCGGTCAGGGCGAGCCCGGGCAGCGCGCCGATGAGCGCGTAGGGAACCGCCAGCATCACGGCCAGGCTCAGCGAGAAGTCGTCGAACATCAGGAGCAGCAGCAGGAAGATGAGCAGGACCGCCCCCGCGGCGGCGATGCCGAGGTTGCGGAAGCTCTTGACCGTCTCCTCGCGCTCGCCGGCCCAGCTGTACCCGTAGCCCGGCTGCCAGCGCTGGCGGACGAGCTCCGGCTCGAGCTGCGCGATCACGCTGGAGGCGAGCGTCGTGGCGTCGAGGTCGGCCGTCACCTCGACGACACGCTGCGTGTTGCGGCGGTTCAGCCGGGCGAACCCGTGGTCGAGCCGGATCCGGGCCGAGTCCTTGAGCGGGACGAGGGCGCCGCTCGCGGCGGGGATGCGGGTCTCGCCCAGCGCCGCCATCGGCCGCTCGGGCTCGGGCGCCCGCTCCAGCACCACCTGGACCAGGTCCTCCCCGCGGCGGAACTCCGTGATCTTGTCCTCGCCGTAGAGCGAGCGCAGGGTCTGGCCGACGCGCGCCGGCGTGACGCCGGTGCGTAGCGCGCGGTCCGTGTCGAGGGTCACCCGGGTGAGCGGGACGCTCTCGCTCAGGGAGTCGAGCACGTTGACGGTCCCGGGGATCGCGCGCAGGCGCTTCTTCGCGGCCTCGGCCAGCCGGCGCAGCTCCAAGTAGTCGTCGCCGTGGATGCGGAGCACGATCGGGTGTCGCACCGGAGGGCCGTAGGCCAGCTCCTCGACCGAGGCGTTGACGCCGACCAGGTCGGCCAGCGCGGGCCGCAGCCGCGAGGCCACGCGCACGGGGTCGCTCTCTTCGCGCAGCCGCACCAGCACGTCGGCGACGTGGCTGCCTTGCGAGTGGCTGACGCGCGAGCTGAAGATCTCGGGATAGGGGCCGCCCAGGACGGCCGAGGTGTCGAGCACCGAGGGGTCCGCCTGGATGCGGCGGCAGGCGTCCGTCAGCACTTCGGAGGTGCGCTCCAGGCGCGCCCCCTTGGGCAGCTCCAGCCCGACGAAGAGGGTCGGCCGGTCCGCCTTCGGGAAGAACTGGAAGCCGATCACCCGGAAGAGGCTGAGGCTCAGGACCAGGAGCGCCGTGCCGCCGAGCGCGACCCACAGCGGGTGGCGCACGACGCCGGGGATCACGTGCTCGTAGAGGCGGCGCAGCAGCCGGAGGGCCGGGTTCCGCTCGCCGTAGGGCCCCTCGGCCCGGTCCTGTCGGCGGTCGTAGGGCGCCTGGTCGGGGATCGGGTCGACCCCCGGCGGCCTGCGCAGCACGTGCATCGACACCCAGGGCGTGAAGAGCTGGGCGACCAGGAGCGAGGTCCCGAGCGCCAGCACGACCGAGGTGGGCATGCCCCTGATGTAGGCCCCGGTGTCCCCGCCCATCGCGAAGAGGGGCAGGAAGGAGGCGATCGCGACCGCGGTCGTGCCGTTGTTCGCCCAGAAGACCCGCGCGGTGCCGAAGACGGCGGCGCGCAGGGCGGAGAGGCCCTTGTCGCGCATGATCTGGATGCTCTCGGTCACCACCACCGCGTCGTCCACCAGCAGGCCGAGCGCGACGATCAGGCCGCCGATGCTCACCGTCTCCAGGCTGAAGCCGAAGAGGTAGAGGCCGAAGACGGCGCCGCCCACCGCCAGCGGGATGACGCCGGAGACGACCAGCGCCGCGCGCCAGCCCATGCCGAGCGTGATGATCAGCATCACGAGCGCCATGCCCTCGAGCAGGCTCTCGACGAAGCTGCGCACCGAGCGCGTGATCCACTCCGGCTGGTCGTGGCAGACGACGACCCTCAGGCCGGGCGGCAGCCCCGCCCCGACCTGGTCCGCGATGCGGCGCACCGCTCCTCCCACGGCGCTCGCGTCGACCTGCTTGCGGAAACGCACCTCGAGCCCCACCGCCGGTTGGTCGGAGTAGACGAACCGCTTGCGCGCCGTGAGCGTCGACTCGCGCACCTCGGCGACGTCGGAGAGGAGCACGGTGGTGCTGCCACCCCGCGGGTCGACGCGGGCACCGACCGGGACGCGGCCGACACTCGCGGCGCCCGTGAACTCCTGGTTCACCTCCAGGAGGGTCGTGAGCGGACCCACGTCGTACTCGCCGGCGGGGATGCGCACGTTCGAGAGCTGGAGCTGGCGTACCACCTGCTCGGGCGAGAGGCCGTGCTGGGCGAGGCGCACCGGGTCGAGCCGGACCCGGATCGCCGGCTCGTGCTCGCCCACCAGATCCGTCCCCGCGACGCCCGGGACCGACGCCACCGCGGCCTGGAGCCGCTTCGCCGCGGCCGTCAGCATCGAGTCGGAGCGGTTGCCCACCACCGCCAGGATCATCTGCGGCATGAGGCTCGTGCTCCAGGGCACGACCTCGGGGTCCCGGACCTCGGCCGGCAGGTCGCGCTTCTTGCTCAGCATCTTGCCGCGCGCCCGCTCGGCGGTGACGTTCATGTCGACGTCGTCCTCGAAGCGAACGATGAAGAAGGCGGCGTGGGGAAAGGCCGTGGCCTCGACGAACTCGATCCCGGGCAGCTCGTAGAGGATCGCCTCGATCGGCTTGATCACCTGGGTCTCGACGTCTTCGGGGCTCGCCCCCGGGTACGCGATCGTCACCGTCATGGCCGAGATGTCGATCCGGGGCTCGTCGAGGCGCGGGATCAGGAGCCAGGCGGCGGCGCCCAGCAGGAAGAGGCCGACCGCAGCGACCAGCACCAGCCGGAAGCGCCGGATCGCCCAGAAAGACAGATCGGGAAAGCCGAGCTGGTCCTGCGGGAGAGACGGGCCGTTCGCCATGCTCGCCTACTCGAAGATCCGGACCGGCTGCCCGTCCTGCAGGAAGTAGGCGCCTTCGGCCACGATCCGCTCGCCCCCGCGGAGGCCGGAGCGGACCGCGATCTCGCGCCCTTCGGCCTCGCCCACCTCGACGGGAACCTGGCGCACGCTCCCCCCGTCGAGGACGAACACGAAGTCCCGGTCCTGGCGGTGCACCAGGGCATCGAGGGGGATCCGCAGGGTCGGAGCCTCGGCCCTGGCCGCGAAGAGGATGCGGACCAGAGCGCCCGGGCGAAGGCGGCGCGACTCCCGGGGAGTCACCTCGACCGCGTAGAGCCCGTCCGCGGGGTTCGGCGTCGCGGCGAGGCTCGTCACCCGGGCGGGCAGAGGGGCGCCGCCCTCGTCGAGCGTCAACGAGGCGGCCTGTCCGAGTCGGAGCACGCCCAGCTGCTCCGCGGTCGCCGCGGCCTTGACCAGAAGCGAGTCGGTCGTGTCCAGGACCAGGATGGGCGCGCCGGCGCCGACCGTCTCGCCCGGCTCGGCCAGGCGCGCGAACACGGTCCCCGCCGCGGGAGCCGTGAGGCTGGTCCGCTCGAGGGCGTCGCGCGCCTGGGTGACCCGGGCGTCGGCGGACTCGAGCTGGGTGAGAGCGTCGTCCCGGACGCCGCTCGCGACCGCGCCCTCCTTCGCGAGCCGCGTGGCTCGCTCCGCGTCGCGCCGGGCCTTCTCCTGGTACGAGAGGGCCGCGCGCAGCTGGGCCTTCGCGTCGACGTCGTCGAGCGCCGCCACCAGCTGTCCCTTCCGGACCGCGGCACCGTCCTCCACGCGCACTGCCGCCACCACACCGCCCTGCTTGAAGCCCAGCCGGATCCGGCTGCGCGAGGTCACGCTGCCGCGCAGCTCGAGCGGCGCCTGCGACGTCGCCGTCAGGTGGAGGGCGCGCACGAGAGGCGGGGGCGGGGCGCTCACGGCCTTCTCGCGCGAGCAGGAGACGAACGGCAGAACGACGAGGGGAACAGCGAGCGGGAGCGCGGCGACCCGCAACGCCTGCCGGGCGGTCGGGAGACGCCGCTTCACTTCGGGCCTCCGTAGAGGGCGTGGATCATGAGGTCCTCGAGCTGGTGGAACACGTCGGACGGCAGACGCTCGACGCCCTTTTGCGTGTGATGCGGCTGTCCGAAGAACTCCATCGCCTGTCCGGCGCCGAAGAAGAGGAAGTGGGCCGCGACGTGGGGCTCGACCTCGGGGCGCACGTGGCCGGCGTCCTGGGCCAGACGGATCGTCTCCTCGATCAGGCCGACGTACTCCCTGGCCCCGTCGGGCAGCGTCGTCGCCGAGGGGACGTGCTTGGCCGCGTAGTGGAGGTGATCCTGCTGGCAGAGGGCCCCGTAGCTCGGCATCAGGTCGTCGAGGGCGGTGAGCGTCGCCTGGAAGAAGGCGTCGAGCCGCTCCTTCGGCCGGTCCCGCGGCGGGAGGTGCTTCTCGACGAGGTCGTTGTAGAGCCTCCAGATGTCGGCGAACACCGCCTCCGCCAGCGCCTCCTTGCTCGGGAAGTGCCGGTAGATGGCCCCTTCCGAGACGCCGGCGCGCTTCGCCACGGCCGCCGTGGTCATGGCCTCGAACCCGACCTCGAGGATCAGCTCCGCGGCGCCGTGCATCAGCTTCTGTCGGGTGTCCATTCGAACTGGCGCCTCTTCAGGTACATCCAGGTGTAAGTGAGCGCTCACTCTACGTGAGTGAGTACTCACTCGTCAAGAAGGCTCCTGCCGCGCGGCCTTTCGTCCCCCGCCCGCCGACTCGCCTCCCCTTTTGGGGCGCTGACCCCTCGCTGGTGCCGACGCGCTGGCTCAGCGGATCGGCTTGCAGACGCTCGTGCAGTCGCTCATGTAGCCGAGAGACTGCAGGTTCTGGCACTGCTCGCAGGTCATCGTCGCTTCAGCGCCACCGGCCGGTGCGTGCTGGCGCGAGAGCTCCAGCGTCCAGTGGTGGAGGGCCTGGCGGTAGTACGCCGTGCGCAGCGGCTCGGCGGCCGACACGTCGTGCGTCTCGCCGGGGTCGGCCTTCCTGTCGTAGAGATGCTCCTCGCCGCTGCGCGTGTCGAAGAAGTACTCGTAGTGCTCGTCGCGCATCGCGTAGCGGGGGCGGTCCCAGACGGTGCGGGAGAGCACCACCGGCTTGCCCGGCGCACCCTCGATCACGGGCAGCAGGCTCCGGCCCTGGAACTCGCGATCGGATCCGTCCTTGCCCAGACACCCGAAGACGTCCGCGATGGTGGGCGCGAGGTCGAGCAGATCGGAGAGCGCCGCCACCCGCACCCCCGCGGGCCCCGCTCCCTGCGGGAAGTGGACGACCAGCGGGATGTGGACGCTCGGCTCGAAGAGGTGGACGTTGTGGCCGATCCAACCGCGCTCGTAGAGCTCCTCGCCGTGGTCGGCGGTGACGATGAAGACGGTACGGTTCCAGAGGCCCTGCTTCTCCAGCGCGCGCCGGAGCGCCCCCACCTGCTCGTCGGCGAAGGCCAGGCTGCCGTCGTAGAGGCGGACCAGGTGCTCGCGCTCCGCCTCGCTGAAGGGACGGCGGCCCTGGTTGACATCCTTGAAGAAGGCCTCGCTGCGGCGGTCCGCCTTGCTGATCGGGCCGTCGGGTCCGAACTTGGTGTCGAAAGGCGGCTCGGGGTCGTAGGGGAAGTGGGGCTCGCGAAAGTGCAGGTAGGCGAAGAAGCGCCGGTCGCGGTTCTTCGCCAGCCAGGGCGGCAGCGCCTCCTTGAAGACGGCGCCGCTGCTGCCGAGCGTGCTCCACAGCTCCTGGAAGTCGTCGAAGCCGCGGTCGAAGCCGAAGAGCCGTCCGGCCACCGCGTTGGCGACGAAACCTCCGGTGTGGACGCCCTGCGCCGAGAGGAGCTGGGCGAGCGTGAGCCGGTCCTTCGGCAAGGTAGCGTTGAAGGAGACGGCGCTGTGGTGGCGGTCCGGGTACTCGGAGGTCCAGACCGAGGACATGGCCCCCAGGGTGTAGACCGAGGGCGTATACACGTGGTCGAAGACGATCCCCTCCGCGGCGATCTTGTCGATCTCGGGCGTCGTCGCCCGCGAGTAGCCGTAGCAGCCGAACTCCTGGGCCCGACCCGCGTCTAGGACCACCAGGAACACGTTGGCGTTTCGCAGGTGCCGGCGCAGGGCGTCGGCGCGGGCGTTCTCGGCCGGCGTCAGCCGCTCCGGAGCCAGCGGGTCGGCGCCACCCCGGCCCAGCACGCGCGGGGCGACGAATCGGCCCCAGGCGAAGCGCGGCTGGCCCGCCTCGCCCACCGCCAGGCCGATGCGCACGATCTCGCCCGGCCGGCCCGGGATCCGGACCACCTGCTCCCCCGCCGGCTTCGAGCGCGCGTCCAGGACCCGGCTCCACAGCTCCCGCTCGCCGCCCTTCTCCGTCTCGAGCAACACCCGGAAGGAAGCGGTGCCGGCCGAGGTGAGGGCCGCCTTCTCCAGCTCGGGCGTGAAGCGCAGCTCGGCCGCGGGCGGCAGCGCGAGCGCGAAGCGCACGATCGCGGGCCCCAGCAGGGTCACCGCCGGAAGCGCGGGCTTCTCCTCCGTCACCGCGAACGGGCGCGGGGCGTCGCGTGCGAGCAGGTCGTCGAGCGAGGCATCGGAGCCGGGCCCGGTGACGAGCGAGTAGAAGGCCGCCGCGAGCGAGCGGCGGTCCTGGTTCCCGGGCTCCAGGTCGGCCGGCACGGCGGCCTTGGCGAACACGAAGCGCAGCCGGTTGTCGCCCACGTGCTGGGCCCGGGCGGGGAGGCCGATGCGGTAGCGCTGGCGCAGCTCGCTCATCGGGAAGCGGGCCACGATCGTCCCGTTGAGGGACACCTCGAGCGACTGGTCGGAGACGCCGCTGAAGGGCATCGCGTCGAGGATCGCGGCGCGGTCCAGGACCGTGTCCCACCGGTAGGCGACCTCGGCCTCGCCCTTCGACCAGAGGAAGGGCTCCGCTGCGCCGCCTGCTTCACGATGGAAGCCGTCCGTGAGCCGCGGCTCCGCCGCCGGGGTCCCGAACCGGAGGACGTCGTCCGCGGACCAGGTCTCCGCCACGGGTACCCGGTCGGCCAGGTCGTAGACGACCGTCTTCGGTCCACCCAGGCAGCCGACCGTCCCCACGGTCAGCGCCAGCGTCAACGCGCGGCGCAGGATACGGGTCATTTCACCTTCGTTCCCGGCGCCACGTCTGCGTCGAACGAGCAGAGGACCGCCTTGCCGTCGATCGAGCCAGCGAGCACCATCCCGTTCGACTCGACGCCCATCAGCTTCGCGGGCTTGAGATTCGCGACCAGCACCACCGTCTTCCCCACCAGCGCCTCGGGTGCGTAGGTCTCGGCGATCCCGGCCACCACCTGCCGCTGCTCGCTGCCGAGGTCCACCTGCAGCTTGATCAGCTTCTTCGAGCCGGCGATCTTCTCCGCCGCCGTGATCCTCGCCGCGCGCAGCTCCACCTTCGCGAACTCGGCGATGTCGATGCGGCCGTCCGGCGCCGTCGCCGGAGTCGCGCCGGTCGCCGCGGAGGCCGCCCCGGTTGGGGCCACAGACGCCGCCGCGGGCGCCGCGCCGGCGGGGGCCGCAGGGGTGACGGCGGCAGCCGGAGCTGGGGCCTCGGGGGTGGGCTTGGTATCAGACACGTGCGTCTCCTTCTTCATTGTCGCGCCCTTCACGGCTGCGCCCTTCTCG
The DNA here is from genome assembly GCA_963732935.1 of uncultured Acidobacteriota bacterium. Classification (GTDB taxonomy): domain Bacteria; phylum Acidobacteriota; class Vicinamibacteria; order Fen-336; family Fen-336; genus DATBSL01. The sequence goes on from CAVTBK010000003.1 coordinate 529,610, forward strand.
ACCCTCGGCGCGGCCTTCTCGACCCTCGGGAAGAGGGGCTCGATCGTCCCGAGCGCGGCTCCCGGCTCGAGCCGCCCCCAGGCGAGGTCGGCCGGTCCCGGCTCGCGCGCGCCCAGGCCGAGCATGTCGAAGATGCGGGCCGCCGCCCGCGGCATCACGGGCGAGGCGAGCACGGCCACCAGGCGCACGCCTTCGAGCAGCCGATAGAGGAAGGCGTCCAGCTCGGCGCGCCGGGACGGGTCCTTGGCGAGCGACCACGGCTCCACCTTCACGATCGCCTGGTTGAACTGCCCGACCCAGGACCAGAGCTGCGAGAGCGCCCCGGCGAAGTCGATGGCCTCGTAGCCGCAGCCGGGGTCGGCGCCGGCCGGGGGGTGGCCCAGCACCTTGCGGAGAAGGTTGCCGGCCGGAGCGGAAGCTCCCGACGCGAACACCTGGGTGAAGTCGACCGCGTCGCCAGCAGCCCCCGCCACACCGGCCGCCTCGCCGGCCGCCGGCCCGCCCGACGCCGTCGCCGGGTCCCACCGGGCCGGCACCTTCCCGTCGCAATAGCGCGCCACCATGGTGAGCGCGCGCGAGACGAGGTTGCCGAGGTCGTTGGCGAGGTCGGCGTTGTAGCGGCCCACGAAGGCCGCGTCGGTGAAGTCCCAGTCCGCGCCGTAGGGCGCCTCGCGCAGCAGGAAGTAGCGCGCGGCGTCGGGGCCCAGCTGCTCGACGAGCCCGACCGGGTCGATCACGTTGCCGGTCGTCTTCGAGAGTCTGCGTCCGTCCTTGGTGATGAAGCCCTGGGCGAACTCGCGCGTGGGCACGGGCACGCCCGCCGCGTGGAGCATGGCCGGCCAGTAGAGACAGTGGAAGCGGATGATGTCCTTGCCGATCAGATGCAGCCGCTCGTGCCGGTCGTCCTCGGTGCCCCAGAAGCGACGGTAGTCCGGCCCGTCGTCGGCGAACCCGGGCGCCGTGATGTAGTTGCTGAGCGCGTCGACCCACACGTAGAGCACGTGGTCGGGCTGCTCGGGCACGGCGATGCCCCACTTGACCCGCGCCCGGCTCACGCTGAAGTCCTTGAGGCCCTGCTTGATCACCCCCAGGACCTCGTTCTTGCGCGACTCGGGGCGGATCAGGATGCGCGTCCTTCTCGATCGTCTCGCGCAGCCACTCGCTGGTAGGCGGAGAGGCGGAAGAAGAAGTTCTCCTCCTCCGTCCACTCGCAGGAGCGCTCGTGGTCGGGACAGACGTTCCCGGGCTGGCGCAGCTCCTCCTCGTCCTTGAAGCCCTCGCAGCGCGGGCAGTACCAGCCGGAGTACTGGCCCAGGTAGACCGCGTCGCGCCCGTCGGGCGTCTTCGCCGCGCGCAGCAGCTTCCAGAGCTTCAGCACGCCCCGCTTGTGGACGTCCTCGGTCGTCCGGATGAAGCGGTCGTAGCGGATGTCGTAGCGCGCCCACAGCTCGCGGAACCGGGCCGAGATCCGGTCGCAGTGCTCCTGCTCCGAGATCCCCGCCTCGCGCGCGATCCTCTCGATGTTCTGGCCGTGCTCGTCGGTGCCGGTCAGGAAGTAGACGTCCTCACCGGCCAGCCGGCGCGCGCGAGCGAGCGTGTCGGCCGCGATCGTCGTGTAGGCGTGGCCGACGTGCGGGCACGTCGTTCACGTAGTAGATGGGCGTCGTGATGATGGAGCTGCGCTTGGAGCTGGTCATTCCCTTCCTGCAGTGCCCGCCCGCCAGGCGGCGAGGGCGGCCGCCAGGACCTCCTTCACCGCGACGCCCCGCTCGGCCGCCGCCCGCTGGCAGTCGTCGAACTCGGGCCAGGCGTTGTAGACGGTCCCGCGCCGCCGGCCGATCTTGACACGGATCGGCCCGTAGGCGGTCGCGACCGAGACGCTCTTGCGCTCGAGCGTCGTCCGCTCCCACTCCTGGCGCCGGACACCGAGCGTCGTCGTCTCGCGGAAGAGCAGCTCCTCGAGCGGCTCGCGGAGGGCCGGCGGCGCGACGACGGTGACCAGCACCCCGGGGCGTCCCTTCTTCATCTGCACCGGCGTGAAGTAGGCGTCGAGCGCGCCCGCGGTGAGGAGCTGCTCGAGCAGCGGGCCGAGGAGCTGCGGCGCGATGTCGTCGAGCTCGGTCTCCAGCACCAGCACGCGCTCGCCGGCCGCCCTGTCCTCCTCCTGGCCTACCAGGAGACGCAGCACGTTCGGGCGGTCCTTCGGGTCGCGCCCGCCCGCGCCGTGGCCGACCCGCTCGACGCGCAGGGCCGGCAGCGGGCCGTAGTCGCTCGCGTGGGCGGTCACGAGCAGGGCACCGGTCGGCGTCAGCAGCTCGCCCTCGCCCGCGCCGTAGACGGGAACGCCGGCCACCAGCCGGGCCGTCGCCGGCGGCGGGACCGCGAAGGTCCCGTGGGACATCGTCACCGTGCCCGTGCCCACGTTGAGCGGCGAGGCGACGAAGCGCGCGGGCTCGAGCCAGGAGAGGGCGAAGACGCCACCCACGATGTCGACGATCGAGTCGACGGCGCCCACCTCGTGGAAGTGGATCTTCTCGGGCGTCGTGCCGTGGACCGCCGCCTCGGCCTCGGCGAGGCGCGTGAAGAGGGAGGCCGCCCGCTCCTCGAGGGCCGGATCGAGCGAGGAGGCCTCGAGCATCGAGAGGATGTGGTGGAGATGCCGGTGAGGCTGCTCGGCCGCCTCGGAGATCACGTCGACCTTGGTGGCCGCGAGGCCGCAGCGGGTGACCCGCGAGGACTCGAGCCGATAGCCGGCAAGCGGCAGCTTCCCAAGCTCCTTGCGCAGCCGCTCGAGCGGCAGGCCCAGGTCCACCACCGCGCCCAGCAGCATGTCGCCCGAGGCGCCGCTGGCACAGTCGAAGTAGACGACGCGCGTGCTCACAGGACCCCCCTGTCCTTGAGGCTCACGAAACGGCCGGCGCCGAGCACCAGGTGGTCCAGGACCTCGATGCCCATCAGCGAGCCGGCGGCGGCCAGCCGCCGGGTGAGCGCGAGGTCTTCGGCCGAAGGCTCCGGGTCTCCGGAAGGATGGTTGTGGAAGAGGACGAGCGCGGCCGCGCGCGAGACGACGGCCTCCTGGAAGACCTCGCGCGGGTGCACGAGGCTCGCGGTGAGGCAGCCGACCGAGACGACCGCCTCGCGCCGCAGGCGGTGGCGGGCGTCGAGGGCCAGGAGGCCGAAGGTCTCGACCGGGCGGGCCGAGTAGCGCGGGAGGAGGTAGCGCGCCGCCTCCTCGGGCGAGGGCAGCTCCGGGGCCGAGGCCCCGCCGTCCGAGGCGAGCCGCGCCCCCAGCTCGAGGGCCGCCAGCACGCGCACGGCCTTGGCGCGGCCGAGCCCGCGCACCCCCTCCAGCTCCGCGAGCGAGCGGGCGGCCAGGCTCCGCAGACCCGATCCCAGGAGGTGCTCGGCGAGATCGAGCACGGAAGCCCCGGCAGCGCCCGTGCCGAGGAGCGTCGCCAGCAGCTCGCGGCTCGACAAGGCGGCCGGCCCGAGGCGCGCCATCCGCTCGCGCGGCCGCTCTTCGGGCGGCAGGTCCCGCACGGAGCGCGCGGAGACGGCGAGGGCGGACGCACCCAGGGTCATTCCCGCGCTCCCCGCCATCCGGCGTCCCACCGCATCCTTCGCCACCTCTCCCGAAACACCGCAGTTTAACGGCCGTCTCGGGCACCGTCCAAACAGCACCGGGCCGGGCCCGGAGGCCTCGAGACGTCGGGAGAGGGCAGCCGCCGCCGCGACACGCCATAATCTCTCTGACATGAGCCAACCCGGGTCCACCCTCACGCATCCCCTCCACCCTCTCCCCGCCCTCGCCGTCACCCTCCTCGGCGTCGCCGCCATGTTCCTGACCGCGGGCTTCGCGGCCCGCGCGGGGATCGGGATCCGTGCCCCAGATCGCACTTGGGACCCTGGCGCTGGTCGTCCCGGCCCTCGTCGTCGTCCTGGCCCTCGCCTCCGTGCGACGGGCGGCCTTCGGAGAGCGCCCGATCGGCCGCCGGGCGGTCACCCTCTCGGTCCTGCTCGGCGCCGCGCTCTGGGTGGGCAGCGTCGGCGTCATGGAGATGCAGTCGCTGGTGATGCCGCCGCCGCCCCAGTACCTGGAGGCCTTCCGCGCCATCCACGAGGCGCTGGCGCCGGCGGGACCGATCGACGCCCTCGTCTCGCTCACCGTGATCGCCCTCCTGCCGGGGCTCTGCGAGGAGCTGGTCGTGCGGGGAGTGCTGCTGCCGAGCCTCGCCTCCCGCATCCCGCCCGTCGCCGCAGTGCTCGCCTCGGCCGCCCTCTTCGCGGCGATGCACGCCGACCTCTACCGCTTCCTCTTCACCTTCACGATCGGGATCGTGCTCGGCTTCGTGCGCCTCTCGGCCGGCTCGCTGTGGCCGACGGTGCTGGCCCACGCGAGCCTGAACACGCTCACCTTCGTGATCGCCCCCTACGTCGACGACACCTCGCAGGGATACACGCCCGAGCCCCTGCTCGGCGCCGCCTGCCTCGTCGCCGGCGCCCTCATGCTCGTGCCCCTGCTGCGCCGGCTCGCCCTCCACCGGGTGACGGACGAGCCCCCGCTCGGATGAGCGGCCCTGCTATTCTGAAACGCATGAGCGCCCGCCTGGCCGTCGCCGTCGTCGTCGCAGCCCTCGCCGGGGTCGCCACCTCGCCCGCAGCGGAGGTCCTGAAGGCCCGCCGCCACGAACCGCTGACCGTGGCGACGCCCACCTGGCGGAGCGGCGAGGTGATCGTCGCCTTCCAGGACGGGACCGACCCGCGCGATGCCGAGACCGTCCTTCGCGAGGGTCCGGCCCGCTCGGTGCGCCCCTCGCTCTCCGGCAACCGCTACCTGGTGCGCCTCGACCCGGGCGTCTCGGTCCGGGAGGCGGTGGCGCGCTACGCGGGGAGACCTTCCGTCCTCTACGCCTCGCCCAACGGCATCGTGCACGCCAGCCAGGCCGCGAGCTTCGTCCCCAACGACCCCTACTACCGCTACCAGTGGAACTTCCGTCAGATGAACGCCGAGCGCACCTGGGCGATTCAGAAAGGCCAGCCGACCGTCGCCGTCGCCGTGCTCGATACCGGCGTCGCCTACGAGGACTACGTCGACCCCTACACGCACCAGGTCTTCAAGAAGGCGCCCGACTGGGGGAACACGGTCTTCCTGCCGGGCCACGACTTCGTCAACGCCGACGACCATCCCGACGACGACGCCTTCCACGGGACGCACGTCGCCTCCACCATCGCCGAGGCCACCGACAACTCGACCGGCCTCGCCGGCTTCGCCTTCGACTGCGCGATCATGCCGGTGAAGGTGCTCGACCAGAACGGCGACGGCACCTTCTTCGACGTGGCGGAGGGGATCGACTACGCGGTCAACTACCAGGAGAACGGCGCAAAGCCGGTCAAGGTCATCAACCTGAGCCTGGGTGCCCCGATCTCGCCCACCGATCCGGGCTACGCGCAGGACACCGCGGTGGTGACGGCCGCCATCGACCGCGCGGTCGCCGCGGGGGTGCTGGTGGTCGCGGCCGCGGGCAACGACTCGCGAGCCGTGTCCGACTTCCCGGCTCAGCTCGCGAACGTCGTTTCCGTGGGCGCCCTCGACGCCCGCAAGCAGCTCGCCTACTACTCCAACACGGGCCCGGAGATCGATCTCGTCGCACCCGGCGGCGACTGCAACCAGGACGCCGACGGCGACGGCGAGCCCGACTGCATCTTCCAGCAGATGCCGGACTTCGACGCTGTCGCCCAGGGCCGCCACGACAAGTTCTGCTACTGCGGTCTCGACGGCACCAGCATGGCCGCCCCGCACGTCTCGGCCGCCGCCGCGCTCCTCTACTCCCAGGGCTTCACCGACGTCGCCTCGGTGCGCGCGGCCCTCGAGCAGACGGCCGAGCGCCTGGGCGGCGCCCCCGAGGGCGGACGCAACGACACCTACGGCCACGGCCTCGTCCAGCCCGCGAACGTGCTGCCGGGCCAGGGCCCGGACACGCAGTGAACAGGACGAGCGGAGCAGGAGCGATCATGCGACACCGTCGAGGCACGTACCTGGCCGCCGCCGTCCTTCTCCTGCTCGGCGCCAGCGCGGCGCGTGCGGCCGAGCCCCGTCCGGAGGTCGCTCTCGAAGGTCAGCTCGGCTACCTCCACGAGGCCGCCAGCAAGACCGCGACCGCGAGCTTCGGCTCCGCCAACGCCTTCCTCATGGGCGGGGCCCTCCGCGCCACCGTCTGGCGCGGCGCCTTCGTCTCGCTCGCCTTCCGCACCTTCTCCCGCGACGGCGAGCGCGTCTTCGTCGCCACCCCGGACTCCCCGGTCCAGAAGCTCGGCTTCCCCCTCAGCATGCGGACGAGCTACTTCCTACCGTCCGTCGGGTACCGCTTCCGGAACGGCCACCTGATCGTCCCCTACGCCTCGATCGGCCTCGCCATCACAAGCTACCACGAGCAGAGCGAGGTCGCCGGCCAGCCCTACGAACTCGACGTCCGCAAGACCGGCTTCACCGCCGCGGCCGGCGTCGAGCTGGGCCGCAGCCTGCTTCGCTTCGGCGCGGAGCTGGGCTACACGAGCGCCGGCGCCCTCGGCACCACGGGCGTCTCCAAGGTCTACGGCGAGACGGACGCCGGCGGCTTCTACGCCGTGGGGAAGGTGGTCCTGGCCTTCGGGATCTGATCGGGTCGTAGCGGCTCCGCGTTCAGCGGAGGCCGCTCACTGAAGTACCCGTTGACATTGATTTCGTACGTGCGTAGACCTGGGTTCGTGAGCCTGACTCTGTCCGTCGCTGCCAAGGCCGTCCGGAAGGCCCTCAAGGCCGCTGACGGACTCGCGATGATCCTGAACCAGGCCGTGCGGCGCTTCCTCGAGGAGCTGGCCGGCAGCGATTCCGCAGAGCGCGACGTGGCGAAGCTGCGGGAGCTTTCGGCCCGGGCCGGGGGGCACTCGCGCGGCTGGCGGTTCAACCGCGACGAGGTCCACGAGCGCCCCTAGCTTCCTCGACACAGACGTCCTCCTCCACACCCCCGACTCCGATGCGCCGGAGGAACAGCGACGCGCCCTGGAGATCGTGAGCGATTGCCGTTTGCAGCGCACCGGCGTCCTCTCGACGCAGGTACTCCAGGAGTACTTCGTAGCGTCGATCCGCAAGCTCCGCGTGCCGGTTGAAGTGGGCCGCCGCAAAACCGAGATCTTCGGACGGCTGGACCTCGTCCAACCGAACCTCGACGACATCCTCGCCGCCATCGGCCTGCATCGGCTCCACGGCCTTGCCTTCTGGGACGCCGTCGTCATGCGCTCCGCCCTCGTTTCCGGCTGCTCGGTCCTCCTCTCGGAAGACCTCCAGCATGGGCGCCGCTTCGAAGGCCTCCAGGTGGTCAACCCGTTCGCCTGAACCTGTCCCCCTTTCCCATGTGCCCACCCGGGCTCTACTTCGGCCGTCGCTCCCCTCGTCCTCTTGCAGTCCCTCCTCCACGCGTCCTTCCTCTAGCCACGGTGACACCAGCCACCCGCTCGCAGTCGCCACCTCGCATCGATCCCGTGCCCGCCAGCGGGCCCCCGGCCAGTGGTGCATACGGTCTAGGCTGTCCGCCTCCGCGAAAGGAGTGCCCCCAACTGGCTCACCACGAACACGTAGAGCACCGGCTCGACGAAGTACTTGAAGCGCATGTTCTCGCCGCGCTCGAAGGTGATCGACACGGCGAAGATGAGCAGGATCGGCAGCGCCAGGCCGAGGCCGCGCAAGAGCTCCGAGGGCCGGCGGCCCCGGGCCCATGCGGCCGTGGCCAGGGCAAGCAACACGAGCAGGCGGTAGCTGGAGAAGAGCCAGTCGTAGGGGGCCCGCCAGGGGAGGCGGTCGACGATCGCGTGCGGCTGCTCGAAGAAGCGGCTGGAGGGCTGGAGGTAGTAGCCGAGGTTGGTCCCGTACGCACGGAGGGTGGCTAGGAGGGGCTCCGAGCGGATCTTCTCGACGCATCGCCCGACCAGGCGCCGATCGTTGTCGAAGTCGGCGACGTGGTTGAAGTTGTGGGCTCCTGTGATCTTCGTCGCGCGGGTGAGGGCCGAAGGGTAGTCCTGGTAGCGCGCCCGCGCGAAGACGGGTCCCAGCGGAACCGCGACGGGCGTGGAGAGGCCGATCTCTGGCTCCTCGCCGAGCGCGTGCAGGCAGTTCGAGCCGGCGAACGACGACGTCCCGGTCGAGCCGAAGACGAGGTATTGCTTCACCATGTAGGCGCCCACGACCAGGCCGCACACGGCCCCGAACGCCAGGATCCGGCGGCGCGGGACTCCCATCAGCAGGAGCGAGCCGATCAGGACCACCAGCACGGGCCACTGGAAGATCGAGCGCAGCAGGAACAGGAACAGGTAGGAGGCGGCGAGCGCGATCGTGGCCCGCCGCGAGGGCATCGCCCAGAGCGCGTAGCAGAGGGACAGCATGCCGAACGCGGTGAGGGTGGTGCTGTCCAGGTAGCTCGCGTAGTAGATGGCCCCCGGGTGCAGCAGGAACGCGAAGGCGGCGACCGCGGCGAGCCGCGTGCTCGAGAGCAGCCGGCGCAGCCAGCGGAACACGAGCACCCCGATGCCGGCATAGGCGATCGCCCAGAGCAGATAGAGGGCGCGGTCCACCTGCAGGACCAGGACCCGCTTTCCCACGTCGGGCCAGAGCCGGGCGAGGAGGCCGCGCAGGGTATCCAGGAGCGGGGGCTGGACGTGGAGGACGAGCAAGCTCTGCCAGAGATGCTCTCGCAGGTCGAGGAGCGAGAGCGTCTGCATCAGGTCCTCGGAGGAGTGGAACTGGAAGTAGTGTCCGCCGCGGGCGTAGGCCGAGCCCCAGACCTCGAGCGCGAGGAGCAGCAGGATTCCCGTCGTGAAGACGGCCAGGGACAGGAACCGGATCTCGGCCCGCCCCACGCCCTCCGGGTCGCCTGGTCTCCGCACTCAGTCCTCCGCCACGGCCAGGGCCACGATGCGCCGCGCCGCCTGCGGCAAGTCCGCCGCCACGTGATCTGGACGGCAGCGCTGTCGTTCGCTGTACGGTGCTTCGATCAGAAAGGTGGTGCAGCCCGCCGCCCCACCGGCGGCGACGTCGCTCCAGCGGTCCCCGATCATGAAGCTGCGCGAGAGGTCGATCCCGTGCTGCTCGGCGGCCTGCAGCAGCAGGCCTGGCCGCGGCTTGCGGCAGGGGCAGCCGTACGCCGTGTCGTGGTAGCAGGTGCGGATCTCGCGGAGGGGAAGGCGGCTCAGGAGAGAGCGGTTGATCTCCTCCACGACCTCCCGGGTCTGGGTGCCTCGGGCGACGTCGGGCTGGTTGGTCACGCCGAAGAGGAGAAAGCCGTGCGCAGCCAGGAGCGCAAGGGCCTCGGGAACCCCCGGCAGGATCTCCACTGACGCGGCGTCCTCGGGCGGATGCGGGACACCGTCTCGCACGGACACGCGGTTCAGGACGCCGTCCCGATCGAGGAAGACGCCGCGCAGCACTACTTGCTCGACTCCCACTTCATCTGGCTCGTCTGCAGGGTGGGGTGCGAGACGAGCAGATGCCAGACGACCGCCTGGAAGGCCTCCGTGTGTGGCGTCACGGCCGCCGGATTGACCGTGGGCACGACGACACAGGCGTCGGCCACCTTGGCCGTGTAGCCTCCATTGCGTCCCACGACACCCAGGACCGACGCGCCCACCTCCTTGGCGAGCTGGAGGGCGTGCACAAGGTTCGGACTGATGTTGCGCTCGAGGTCTCCGCCCCCCACGGAGAAGACGAGCAGCGCGTCTTTGGCGGTCAGGCGGCTGACGCGCAGCCAGCTCGCGAACACGGTCGGCCAGCCCTCGTCGTTGACGCGCGCCGTCAGCTCGGAGACGTTGTCGGTCGGGGCGTAGGCCTCGATCCCGCAGAGCTTGCGGAAGTCGTTCACGGCATGGGACGCGTGGCCGGCACCGCCTCCCACGCCCAGCACGAAGAGGCGCCCGCCCCGCTCCCGCACCTCGGCGAGCGTCGAGACCATGCCGTCGATGACGGCGGCGTCGATCCCGGCCAGGACCTTCGCCGCCTCGGCCAGGTACTGCGTCGTGTAGGTCATGGCGCGTCTCGCATCCTCCAAGTGGGCCCGCGTCTCTTCGAGCCCCTGCGGCGATCCGATCTCGTAGAAGCGCCGTCCGACCTCGAACCCCACCATCCGCCCCTCGTCCACCAGCGCACGGTAGAGGTCGGCGAGGTCGTAGCGGACTCCCGCCGGCACGCGGTCGAGCGCGGCCCGCCGGAGCAAGGCCACCCCGTAGTCGATGTGTTGCATCTCGGGGCTCGCGGCGCCTTTGTCGTAGCGCAGCAGGCGGCCATCGCGGAAGACGACGTTGCTCTTGTCCCAACGGTCCTGGTTCGCGAGCACGGTCATGAGGCCGAGGGCACCGGTCCCAGCGAAGCGCTCGAGCGCCGCGCGGAGGTCGATGTCCGTGTAGGAGTCCCCGTAGACGAGGAAGAAGAGCGGTCCCAGGAGAGGCGCCGCCCTTCGGATCGCACCGCCGGTGCCGAGCAGCTCGGGGCCGTCGTAGGAGTAGCGGATCTCCAGGCCTCGCGACGCCCCGTCGCCCAGGTAGCTCTCGACCTGCTCGCCCAGGTGGCCGAGGCAGAGGACCACGCGCCGGATACCCTTCCGGTGCAGGAGCGCGAGCTGATGCTCGATGAACGGACGGCCCGCGACCTCGACCAGGGCCTTGGGGACCCGTTCGGCGGCGGCCCCCAGCCGCGTGGCGAGCCCGCCCGCGAGGATCGCGGCCGGGACCTCGGCGATCTTGACCGATGCCCCGGGATCGACCTTCCCTCACTGGACGACGATCTTGGTTCCGGCGAAGTCGAAGCGGAAGCGAACCTCCTTGACCGGCGTCGCGGCCATGGCGTGGCGCAGCCGCGTCTTGTCCTCCGCATAGAAGAGCAGGAAGCCGCCGCCGCCCGCGCCGATCAGCTTGCCCCCCAGGGCCCCGTTCCGGAGGGCCAGCTCGTACCAGGCGTCGATGTCGCCGTTCGTCATCGCTCCGCTGCGTCTCTTCTTGTGCTGCCAGTGGACGTTCATGAGCTCGGCCAGCCCTCGCAGGTCCCCCGCCTCGAGCGCCTGCCTGCTGCGCAGGCCCAGCTCCTTCACGTGGTGGAGGTTCTCGACCATCTCGCGGTCGTCGCCGCGGCTCTTGTCGTCCTGCTCCTTGAGGATCGCGGAGGCCGCGCGGCTGTAGCCGGTGAAGAAGAGGAGCAGGTTGTCCTCCAGGTTGTAGAGGGTCTCGGTGTCGAGCTTCAGCGGCGCGACACGGACCGCGTCGTCCTCCTCGAACTCCATGCAGGTGATCCCGCCCAGGGCGGCGATGTACTGGTCCTGCTTCCCGACCGGCTCCCCCACCCGATCGATCTCGACCTGGCAGGCCTGCTCCGCGATCTCCCGCGCATGGACCAGGTTCTTCTTGTAGACGTGGAGGGCGGCCAGCAAAGCAGTCGTGAAGCTGCCCGAGGAGCCGAGGCCCGTGCCCGCGGGGATGTCGGCCATGCTGGTGATCTCGAGGTAGCGGCCGTCGACCTCCAGCAGGCGCAGGGCCTCGCGGATGATCGGGTGCTGCAGCTCGCCGGCGTGCGAGACCCGCTCCAGCTTCGAGTACTTGACGATCAGGTCGGGGACGAAGGTCTGGTGGAGAGTGATGTAGACATAGCGGTCGATGGCCGCGGCGATCAGGAAGCCGCCGTGGCGACGGTAGTAGGAGGGGAGGTCGGTGCCCCCTCCGCCGAGGGAGATCCGGAGCGGGCTCCTGGCAATGATCATGCAGGCACCCGGCCGTACGCGCGACCGACGATCTGGAGAGCGGCGGCGGCGTCCTCGAGCCCACCCGAGGGCCGGGCGCCTCCGCGGATGCAGGCGAGCATGTGCTGGAACTCCTTGCGCCAGGAGCCGTCCTCGCCCGGGAACTCGAAGCGGGTCGTCTCGGGCGGCCCCATCTGCGGCAGCATCCGGTAGTAGGTCAGGGACTCCGTTCCGTAGCTCCCCCCAGGCCGTCGACCTGGAGTTTCCCGTCCCGGCCGAACACCTCGAAGCTGAAGAGGTTCTTCCACTCGGTGCAGCTGACGTGGAGCCAGGCGACCTCACCCTTGGCGGTCTTGAGGTGCAGGAAGCCGTTGTCCTCGACCGGCATCGCCCAGAAGAAGGTGGCCACCTGGCCGAAGACCTGCTCGAAGTCGCCGCGCGAACCAGCGCGAGAGGTCGATGAGGTGCACGCCCTGGTCGAGCAGCTCGCCGCCGCCCGCCACCGTCGGGTCGGCGCGCCACTCTCGCTCGTAGCCGAGGCGTCCCCCGTGGCCGTAGCGCGCGCGGATATAGAGGAGCGGGCCGATCGCCCCCTCCTCGAAGAGGGTCCGGGCCTTGGCGAGCGCGGGATGGAAGCGGTGGTTGAAGCCGACCTTGACCGTGACCTCCGGCCGGGCCCGGGCCGTCGCGAGCAGCGCACGGAGCTCCTCGGCGCTGCGGGCTGCGGGCTTCTCGACCAGCACGTGCTTGCCGGCCGCGACGGCCGCCGCGGCCACCGGCGTCAGTCCGTCGTTTGTGGTGGCGACGATCACGAGGTCTACGTCGTCGCGGCCGACGACCTCCTGGTAGCGGGTCGCCACGGCGCAACCCGGGTGGGCGGCGGCCAGCTGCGCCGCCCGCGCCTCGCTCACGTCCACCGCGGCCACGAGGCGCGCCTCCTCGCCCAGCGCGCGCGCGCGCTTCGTCCCCACCAGGCCGCAGCCGACGATCGCGACGCGCATCAGAAGGTCACCCCGCGGTCCTTCGGCGTGATCCGGCGCAGCGTGAACACGTCGCTCCCCGCCAGCTCCTGCCGCCAGGCGGGCAGGTGCTCCCAGTCGTCCCAGACGGCGCTCAGCAGCCGCCCGCTGATGCCGTCGCTCTCGGCGGAGGCCAGGAAGGTCACGAGCGCCGCGCCCTTGTCGAGCGGCACGCCGCCCTGGTCTCTCTGCTTCCGGGCACGCGCGTAGGCGGCCTCGCCCGCCTTGCCGGGGCCGGCGGCGAGCAGCTCGTCGAGCAAGCGCGTGTTGAGAGCGCCCGGGGCGACGGCGTTCACGTCGATGCGCGCGTCCTTGAGCTCCTCGGCCAGAGTCTCGGTCAGGCGCACCACCGCCGCCTTCGAGGCGGCGTAGGCGCTGAAGCGCGGCAGCGGGTTGGTGGCGCCGCCGCCCGACAGGTTGACGATCTTGCCGTATCCGCGCTGACGCAGGACCGGGATCATGGCCCGACACATGAGGACGGTGCCGAAGAGGTTGATGCGGATGGCCTCTTCCCAGGCCTCCCACTCCACCTCCTCGACGGGACCGATAGGCCCGTAGACACCGGCGTTGTTGACGAGCACGGCCAGGTCGGGAAGCGCGGCGCGGGCGCGGGCGACGATGGCGACGCAGTCCTCGCGCTTCGAGACGTCCGCGGAGAGGGCCTCGAGCACCTGGCCGCTTCGGGTGACGCGCGGCGCCAGCTCTTCCCGCGTCCGCTCGAGGGACGCCTGGCCCCGCGCCACCAGCAGCACGCTCGCGCCCGCGTCCAGCAGCCGCCGGGCGATCGTCCGACCCAGGCCCTGGCTGGCACCGGTCACGATGGCCGAGCGATCGGCAAGATCCAAGTCGCCTCCCTTCCCTTCTCAGTCCCGCCGCGAACGGCCGGGGGCGAAGTAGCGGACCCGCTCGTCTGCCCCGAGCGTCCCTGCCAGCGTCCAGTTGGGATCGACGACGCGCGCGTGGCGCATGGTCCCGAGCACCTCCTCCGCGCCGAGGTCGCGGTACTCCGGCCAGTCCGTGGCCACGACGGCGGCGTCGGCCCCGGTCAGGGCCTCCCGGCGCGTGCCGCAGCGACGGACCTTCGAGCGCAACGCCTCGGGCAGCTCCTCCGCCTCGGGGTCGTGCGCGCGGACCGCGACGCCCCGCTCCAGCAGCCATGCGCACAGCTCGACCGCCGACGAGCGACGCAGCGTGCTCGTGCCCGGCGTGTAGGCGAGACCCAGGACGGCCACTGCCGGGTCCTCGACGTCGGCGACCGTCTCGCGGACCTTCTCCCGCAGCCACTCCCCGTGCCGCCGGTTGCTGCCCAGGACACCGTCCAGGAGAGGCGTGCCCGCCACGAGCCGCTGCCCGAAGCCGGCGAGGAAACGGAGATCGCGGGCCAGGGTGCCGCCGGCGAAGGGTCCGCCCGGCGAGAGGTAGGCGCGCGGCCCGATCCGCCCCTCGCTCCGAAGCCCGCGCTCGACCTCTTTCGCGTCCGCCCCCACCAGATCGCAGAGGCGCGCGATCTCGTTCGCAAACGCGACGGAGGTGGCGAGGAAGGCGTTGATGGCATGCTTCGTCATCTCGGCGGACTCGAGCGACATCCACTCGATCCGGGCGCAGAAGGGTGCCAGGAGCTCACTCAGGAAGGGGCTGTCCGCCAAGTCGGCGAGGCCCACGACGGTGCGGTCGGCGTGCTCGAAGCTCTGCGAGCGCCTTGCCCAGCCGCAGGTTCTCGGGAGAGCAGGCGAAGCGCAGCCCCCTGTCCTTCCAGGCCGAGGCGAGGGCGCGCGTGAAGCCCACCGGTACCTGCGAGGAGACGAGCACGAGCGTGCCCGGCCTCAAGGAGCCCGCGACGTCCTCCAGGCGAGCCCGGACGAAGCCCACGTCCGCTTCGTCTGCGTCGTCGACGGGCGTGTCGAAGGCCACCCAGAGCACGTCGGCGTCGCGCAGCGCCTCTTCCGGCCGGGTGGTGAAGCGGAGCCGGCCGCTCGCCAGACCCTCACTCACGCGCTCCGCGAGGCCCTTCTCCTGGAGCGGCGGTTTCCCGGCGTTCAGATCCGCCACGACGCCTTCGTCGGCGTCCAGCCCGACCACCTCTCGCCCGGCGGACGCCAGGCAGGCGGCCGTGACGCAGCCGAGGTGCCAGAGGCCGTAGACGGCGACCTTCATGGCTGCTCTTCGAGGAGGCCGGGGTTCGCGCGCAGGTACGCGAGCGTCCTCACGACCCCCTGCCGGATCGTGAGCTTCGGCCGCCAGCCGAGGGCCCGGATCCGCGAAGTGTCGAGGAAGATGAACGGGCTGTCGCCGATCCAGCCCCTCTCGCCGCCCGTGTGGCGCCGTTTCGGGTCGAGGCCTAGCTCGGTGCAGATCCAACCCAGGGACTCGTCGACCGTACAGTACTCCTCGGTACCGAGGTTGAAGACGTTCACCGCTTCGCGCGATCGCTCCAGGGCGACCAGCACGGCGTCGATGCAGTCGTGGACGTAGAGGTAGGACTTGCGCTGGCGGCCGTCGCCCAGCACCTCGATCTCCTGGGGGTTCCGGAGGAGCTTCCGGTAGAAATCGAAGACGTGGCCGTGTGTGTAGCGCTCCCCCAGCACGGAGACGAAGCGGAAGACGTGGGCCTCGAACCCGAAGCCGGCGCAATAGGCTGCGATCAGTCCTTCGCCGGCCAGCTTCGAAGCGCCGTAGAGGCTGGTCTGGACCGGGAAGGGACAAGTCTCCGGCGTCGGGAACACCGCCGGCTCGCCGTAGATGGAGCCGGTGGACGAGAAGGCGATCCGGCGGACGCCTGCGCCGCGCATGGCCTCGAGGACGTTGAAGGTCGCGAGGGTGTTCTGCTCCAGGTCCTTGCGCGGGTGCTCGGTCCCGAAGCGGACGTCGGCGTTGGCGGCGAGGTGGAAGACGAGGTCGTGTCCGGCCACGGACGCGGCCAACCGCGCGGCGTCCAGCGTGTCTCCCTCGACCAGACGGAAGCGCGGATGCGCGAGGGCGGCGGCCAGGAACTCGCGCCGTCCGGTGGAGAAGTCGTCGTAGGCGGTGACCTCGTGGCCCTCGGCGAGGAGCCGGTCCACGAGGTTGCTGCCGACGAACCCCGCACCGCCGGTGACGAGGACCTTCATGCGCCCACTAGGTGGAGATCCTGCCGCCAGCGGCAGCCTCGGTGACATTCCGGCTCGGGCTGACCGCCGGGTAGCGTGAGAAGCGGATCCGCAGCACGTCCTGGAGGTTGCGCCAGTTGCCGGCCACCAGCCGCAGACGACTGTCGCCATCGTCGCGCCACCGTACTCCGACTTCCTTCACTCGGTAGCCGCTCCGGGCCGCCAGGTAGAGGATCTCCACGTCGAACATGTAGCCATCGATGCGTTGCCGCGCAAAGAGGTCCCGGGCCACGTCCCCGCGGAAGAACTTGAACCCGCACTGTGTGTCGCGGATGCTCCACAGGCCCACGACCAGATGCATGAAGACGCCGAATGCCCGCGAGCCGATCCGCCGATGGAAGGGCTGCCGGACCTCGATGCGGGAGTCGCCCATCGCGCGCGAGGCGATCACGAGGTCCGCGCCCCGGTCGAGCCACGGCAGTAGCTTCTCCATCTCCTCGATAGGTGTCTTGTCGTCGGCGTCCACGAAGCCGATCACCTTCCCCCTGGCCCGCGCGACACCCTCCCGGATGCCGCGACCCTTGCCGCGCCGTTCCGGGCTCCCGAAGACACTCAGCCGCTGATCGCCACGGGCCAGCGTCGCCACGGCCTCCCGCGTGCCGTCATCGCCGTCGGCGGCCACCAGGATCTCGCAGTCCCGCCCCGCGCGATCGAAGTACGCCCGCATGGCCTCGAGGGTGGCGCCGATACGGCCCACCTCGTTGAAGGCGGGGACGATGATGCTCAGCGCTGGTCCTGACATCGCCCTCGCGTGACTCCCTCGGTCTCCCGGGACGAGCGACGCTATCAACGTCGGGCATACGCCGTCAAGACGACCAGCTCGTACTCCCGGTCGGCGCTGACCGAGTTCTTCGCCTACGGCTTCCTGGGGAGGGCTTCCGGAATCCCCGGGCCTAGGCGGTCTCAATCGTCTGAGGCCGCACCGGCTCGCCCCGTCTTCGCCGGGTACACGCCGTCGAGCAGCGAAGGCGGCACCTGCCGCGATTGTCCGCGGCCCACGAAGAGGAGGCGGGACCCGCCGGGCTTGCGATCGCGGCGGCGCAGGGAGTCGAGGATCTGGCAGTCGGCGCGACTCGAGCGTTCCAGGTCCGGGGGGGCCACCAGGCGTTCGCGGTCGTAGCTCAACGTGGGACGGGAAGGAGACCAGGGGACGTGGGCCTCGGCGAGCAGCATCTCCGCGTAGCCATGGACGAGCGCGTGGCGCACGTTCAGGTTCAGCGGCCGGCAGCTCGAGAAGAACCGCTGCCAGCCGAGGAGGTCCCAGGAGATGTCTCTCTTCAACTCCACTTGCTCGCCGCTCGGGTAGGGCGGCGGGTAGTGGATGCCGTCTCGGGCACGTGCCGTCTCCGCAGTGAGCTCCGCATACGAGTGCAACCTGTCCGCGACCGCCGATCCCACGTAATTGCTCTCGTCCCACTCGTTGCCCTGGAAGAGGGCGAACTGCAGCCCCCCGACCCAGGAGGGCAGCAGCAGCAGGAACACGACGGCGACCAGCCCCGCCGCCAGCACGCTCAGAGCGTGTAACCTGCCTTGCGCGCGTCGTCGTGGAACATCTTCACCGTCTCGAGAGAGAGCTCCGCCAGGTCCTTCCCCACCAAGCTCAGCTTCTTGAGCAGGTCGTAGGTCACCGTGATGATGTGACAACCGACCGCGTCGGCCTGGAAGACGTTCAGCAGCTCCCGGGTGCTGGCCCACAGCAGCTCCTCGTGCGGATAGGGGCGCAGCAGCTCGACGGCGGCGGCCATCAAAGGAGACGGGTCCCGTCCCGTGTCCGCGATGCGACCGGCGAAGACGGAGATCGTGCAAGCCGGGCCGTCGGTGAGGGCCGCGGCCATCTCCTCAACCTGGGCGAGTGTCAGGAGGGCCGTCACGTTCAGCTGGATCCCGTCTCCGGAAAGACGGCGCACCAGCTCGCGCGAGGACTCGCCGCGGGTGGTGGTCACCGGGATCTTCACGAAGACCTGCCGCCCCCAGGAGGCAATCTCCCGCGCCTGGCGCTCCATCTCGGAGAAGTCGTCCGCGATCACCTCGAACGAGATCGGGCGGTCGGGCAGGGCGGCCAGGATCTCCTTGGCGAAGGTGCGATAGTCGGCGACTTCGTCCTTGCGCATCAGAGTCGGGTTGGTGGTGAAACCGCGGATGAAGGGAAGGCGTGCCATCGCCCGCATGCCTTGGGCATCGGCGCCGTCGGCGTAGACTTTGACCTTCAGCGACTCGAGGCGCGGGACCTGCTCTGACACCTTCCTCAACCCCTGGCCTCGCGGGGGCTCGGTGGCGCCGGCTCCGTGCGCACATCACCGCGGGCCATCGAAGCCGGAGACCGTATCAGGCCTTCCCTCTTCGCGTCAAGGCGTTCCTTGGGCCGCGGCCGCCGCCGCCGAGCCGACCGCTCCCGTCGCTGCCGCGAGCAGCTACCGCCACGGCGGCGCCTCACGGACCGCGCCGCGGCCCACGAACAGGAAGCGGATTCCGCCAGGACGCGCGGGCCGGCGCAGGGAGTCGAGGATCTGGCAGTCGGCGCGACTCGAGCGTTCCAGATCCGGGGGCGCCAACACGCGCCTGCCATCGTAGCTCCGGACGACCCGCGAAGGAGACCAGGGGACGTGGGCCTCGGCGAGCAGCATCTCCGCGTAGGCATGGACGAGCGCGTGGCGCACGTTCAGGTTCACCAGCCGGCAGCTCGAGAAGAACCGCTGCCAGCCGAGGAGGTCCCAGGAGATGTCTCTCTTCAACTCCACTCGCTCGACGCTCGGGTAGGGCGGCGGGTAGTGGATGCCGTCTCGGGCACGCGCCGCGGCGACCGGGCGGGCGAGTCCGAAGCCTAGCTGCGCCAGCACCAGCACGAGCGCCGGGACGCGGGCGGCGAGCGGCCGGCGCCGCACGACGAGCGGGAGCACGAGCCACAGGAACAGCAGCGGCGCCACCATGGAGAGGAACTTTCCTGCCTGCCAGAGCCGGTCCAGGAGCACCAGGCCGACCGGTGTCGCGCAGCAGACCAGGCTCCCGAGCAGAAAGGCGCCGCGCGTCCGGTGCTCCTCGCGCACGACCCCCACCAGCGCCCGCGTCGCCTGCACCACCAGCGCCACCAGGAACGCCGCCAGCAGGATCTTGATCCCCACCCGCGCCGCCAGCGGCAGCGTGGGCGGCGGCACCGCGAAGTAGACGCCGAAGGCACCCGACAGGAAATCCACCGGCGCCGAGAGCAGACCGTACCCCGTCCAGGCCGATCCCGGCCCCGCCCGATGCCACTCGGCCAGGTCCAGACCCCACAGATACCGCTGGAAGTGGAGGTACCAGTCCGGCCGCGCCATCTCCGTGCTCGTGATCTGCAGATAGAGGAAGCCCAGCGTGCCCCGCCAGAAAAGACCGCACACGCCGAGTGCGGCCGCGCCGCCGGCGAGCAGACCTGAAAACAGAGCTGGGCGCAGGGCCGAGCGCTGGCGCCAGAGCCAGGCCAGCCCGACGAGGGCGGGCACGGCCACGCCGTAGGCGGGCAGGATCTCCGGATAGAAGAAGGCGGTCGGCGTCGCCAGCGCCAACACCAGCCCGGCGCCCGCCCGCGCTCCCGCAGGCGCGGCCGGCGACGGGAAGAGCAGCAGCGCCAGCACCCCCATCGCCGTCAGGGCGAGCGGCACACACGAAAGCTCGCTCCAGGCGTCGATGTCCACCACGTACTGCCCGAAGAAGCCGATTGTCAGCGCCGCGGCTACCAGCACCGTCTGCATCGACCCGGCACGGAAGAGCGCCCGCAACACGAATCCCGCGGCGCAGAACCACAGCGACAGCATCAGCATCCGATAGGTGTAGCCACCGGTCGCGAGCAATCCCGGCAGCAGCGGATCCAGCGCCGCGTAGCCGATGACGACCGTCGGACGCCATCCCAGGTTCCGGCTGCCGAAGTCGCCGAAACCCGTCTGCAGCGCCAGGGGCGCCTCGCCCGGATCGCGCGCCGCGTCCGCAGTGAGCTCCGCGTACGAGTGCAACCTGTACGCGACCGCCGATCCCACGTAATTGCTCTCGTCCCATTGGTTGCCCTGGAAGAGGGCGAACTGCAGCCCCCCGACCCAGGAGGGCAGCAGGAGCAGGAACACGACGGCGACCAGGCCTCCCCCCAGCAGCAGGCTCGGCCGAGCCTCCTCTCTCTCCCGGCGCAGCGTCCGCGCCAGGCCCACCCAGCCCAAGGGACTCGCCAGCGCCGCCACCAACAGAGCGCTCCAGGGCGGCAGGCCCGCCCGGTAGAGCAGCGTCGCCACGACCCCGAACCAGCCGAAGCCCACGACCGGTGCCGCTGCCAGACCGCGAAGACGACGCTCCAGCGGCAGCATCCGCGTCGCCGGCCAGCCCAGACCCGTGAAGAGCCCAAGGGCCAGCAACACCGCCCCGAGCTCCGACGCCGCCCTCACGAGCACGGCAAGGGCTCGCGCCGGATGCCGGCCAGGATCAGGCCCTTCACTCCCCGTGCCCGGGGCCGCGTCCGCCCAGGCCCATCTCGCCCAGGATGCCCTCGTTCTCGCGCCAGTGCTCGCGGACCTTCACGAAGAGCCCCAGGAAGACCTTGGTGCCGAGGAAGGTCTCGATCTGCCGGCGCGCCTCGCTGCCGATCGTCTTCAGCATCGAGCCCCCGCGGCCGATCAGGATCCCCTTCTGATTGTCACGCTCCACCAGGATCGCCACCTGGATGCGGACGATCTCCGGCTCTTCCTTGAAGGACTCGATCACGACGCCCGTGACGTAGGGGATCTCCTCGCGGGTATGGTGCAGGATGCGCTCGCGGACCATCTCCGCGACGAAGAAGCGCTCGGGGAGGTCGGTCACGAAGTCGTCCGGGTAGAGCGCCTCTCCCTCCGGCAGCTTGCCGAGCAATACCTCTTCCAGGCGGTCGACGTTGTCGCCCTTGAGAGCCGAGATCGGCACGATGTCGTCGAAGCGCCCGAAGCGGCTCCAGGCCTCGAGCGCGGGCAGGATGCGCAGGCTTCGGCAGCGTGTCGATCTTGTTGAGCGCGAGCACCACCGGCCGGCCCGCGTTCGCCAGCAGACGTTGGATGAAGGCATCGCCCGGCCCCGGCAGCTCGCCGACCTCGTTCACCCACAGCACCACGTCGCCCTGGCCCACGCTCCGCGTCGCCGTCGCCACCATGCGCCGGTTCATCTCGTGCATGGGCTTGTGGATCCCGGGCGTGTCGAAGAGCACGAGCTGCGCGCCCGGGGCGATTGACCACGGCCAGGATGCGGTTGCGCGTCGTCTGCGGCTTGTCCGAGACGATCGCCACCTTCTGGCCGACCAGCCGGTTGACGAGCGTCGACTTGCCGACGTTCGGCCGGCCCACCACGGTGACGAACCCGGAGCGAAAAGGCGTGCTCACGCGGACTCTGCGACCGGCTCGCGCCGGAAGCGCACCCGGTTGACGCGCTTTCTCTCCGCCGCCAGCACCTCGACCACGAAGCCGCGGTAGCGCGTCTTCTCCCCGGCGCGCGGGATCTGCCCGAAGATCGAGGTCACGAGCCCCCCTACGGTGTCGATCTCGCCCTCGATCGCGAGCTCGGTCTCGAGCGCCTCCTCCAGCCGGTCCACCCCGAGCCTGCCGTCCGCGATCACGCTGCCGTCGGCCTCCACGCTGAGGGGATCGCTCTCGACGTCGTACTCGTCCTTGATCTCGCCCACCAGCTCCTCGACGATGTCCTCGACCGTCACCAGCCCGGCGGTGCCGCCGTACTCGTCGATCACCACCGCCACCGTCACCCGCATCGCCTGCAGCTCGCGCAGCAGCTCGGCGATCCGCTTGGTCTCGGGCACGAAGTAGGCGGGGCGCGCGAGCGGGGCGACCGGCGAGGCGAGGTCGCCCTGGAAGGCGAGCAGGTCCCGCACGTCCACGACGCCCTGGATGTCGTCCAGGTCCTTGCCGTAGACGGCGATGCGGCTGTACTTGCTCTCCATCATCAGACGCCGCAGCTCCGAGACCGCCGCGTCGCCCCCGATCGCGGCGATGTCGGGGCGCGGCGTCATCACCTCGCGCACGAGCGTCTCAGAGAAACGGGTGAGCGCGTCCACCAGCCGCTCCTCGTCGCGCTGCTGTACCGGCGGCGGCGGCAGCTCCGGCACCTGCGAGACGGGCTCCTCCTCGTCGGCCGGGCTCGCGCGTCGGCGCAGGCGCCCGATCAGCGGCTGCAGGGCCTCCGCCCAGAGGTGGAACGCCGGCAGCAGGTGCAGGAACGCCGACTCGGGGTTCCGACGCACGACGATGTAAGGCAGGCTCACGCGGAAGAGAAGCAGGTACACCATCATCACGCCGAACGCGGCCAGCATCGCCCACTGGTCCAGCACGTGGAACACGATCGAGGTGATGATCACCGTCATGCCGACGTGGGCGGTGTAGGTCCCGAAGTGCACGGGCATCAACAGGCGCGGCGGGTCGTCCACGTAGAGCTGGGCGAGGCCGACGCGCGCCTCGTCGTGGAAGCCGACCTGGGTCAGCCGGCGGCGACGCGACAGGTTGAAGGCCGCCTCCACGGTGGCGAGGAACATCGACAGCGCCGCCAGCAACAGCACGAGCAGAAGCTGTAGGGGGATCACGTGCGCTCCAGGAGTTGCCGGCGGAGCCTGCGCTCCAGCCGGTGCATGGTCCCGTCGTCCGTTTCGTGGTCGTACCCGAGCACGTGGAGAAGGCCGTGGAGGGCGAGCAGGTCCAGCTCTCCGGGCAGCGAGCGGCCGAGGGCGCGCGCGTTGCGCTCCGCCGTCTCGACACTGATCACGACGTCGCCCAGGCCGTCTTCTCCACCTTCTCCGGGGAACGACAGAACGTCGGTCGGCCGGTCCTTGCCACGATAGGCGCGGTTGAGCCGGCGCAGCAGCCGGTCGGAGGCGAGCACCAGCGCCAGCTCGCCGCCCGTCGCGAGCGCTTCGCCCGCGCCCTCCAGCACGCGCCGCAGGCGCCGGGCGCTCAACCGCCGACGCCGCTGGCGGTTGAGCACCACGACCCGCAGGCCATCTGGCGGTTCCGACATCAGCGGCTCGCGCCCTTGTCCGAGTCCCAGCGCTCGTAGGCCTTGATGATCGACTGCACCAGCCGGTGCCGGACCACGTCCTTCTCGTCGAAGTAGCAGAAGGCGATCCCTTCCGTGTCGGAGAGCACGGAGATCGCCTCGACCAGGCCCGAGATGCGCCCGCTGGGAAGGTCGATCTGGGTGATGTCGCCGGTCACCACGACCTTGGAGCCGAGACCGACCCGGGTCAGCACCATCTTCATCTGCTCGGTGGTGGTGTTCTGCGCCTCGTCCACGATCACGAAGGCGTCCGAGAGGGTCCGGCCGCGCATGAAGGCGATCGGGGCGACCTCGATCTGATTGCGCTCGAAGAGGCGCTCCACCTTCTCGTAGTCGATCAGGTCGTAGAGCGCGTCGTAGAGCGGGCGCAGGTAGGGATCCACCTTCTGCTGCAGGTCGCCGGGCAGGAAGCCGAGCTTCTCGCCGGCCTCGACCGCCGGCCGCGCCAGGATCACGCGGTTCACCTGCTTGGCGGTGAGGTAGGCGACCGCCTGGGCCACCGCGAGATAGGTCTTCCCGGTGCCGGCCGGACCGATCCCGAACACCATGTCGTTGGCCTGGATCTTCTCGAGGTACTGCCGCTGGTTCAGGCTGCGGGGCACGACCGTCTTCTTGCCGCCGCGGATGGCGGACTTCAGCAGGTAGTCGCGGAGGCTCGCCTCGCCGTCGCGGGACAGCAGCTGCCCGGCGAGGCGCACGTCCGGGCGAGGAGACGGCGTAGCCGTCCTCCATGAGCTGCGCGAGCTGCTCGAAGACCCTGCCCGTGAGGACGGCGCCCCGCTCGTCACCCTCGATCAGCAGCTCGTTCCCCTGGCTCTTGATGCGGACCTTGAGGGTGTCCTCGAGGAAGCGCAGGTTCTCGTCGTGGGTTCCGAACAGCGTCTCCATGCCCTTTTCCGGGACGGACACGCGTGTCATGGCTCGTTCCGGCAGGAGGTTAACACAGCCTCACTTGCGCACGGCCAGGAGGCCCAGCTCCCGCATCTGCTCGTCGCGCACCGTGGCCGGCGAGCCCGTCATGAGGTCGGTGCCGCTCGCGGTCTTGGGGAAGGCGATCACCTGCCGGAGCGAGGTCTCGCCGGCCAGGATCATGACCATGCGGTCGAGCCCGAGCGCGATCCCGCCGTGGGGCGGCGTCCCGTACTGCAGGGCCTCCAGGAAGAAGCCGAAGCGCTCGCGCGCCTCCTCGTCCGAGAGGGTCAGCAGCTTGAAGACCTTGGCCTGCAGCGCCGAGTCGTGGATCCTGATGCTGCCGCCGCCCACCTCGTATCCGTTCAGGACGATGTCGTAGGCCTTCGCGCGCACCCGGCCCGGGTCGCTGTCGAGGAGAGCCAGGTCCTCGTCCACCGGAGAGGTGAAGGGGTGGTGGAGGCTCACGTGGCGGCCGGCCTCCCGGTCCCACTCGAAGAGCGGGAAGTCCGTCACCCACAGGAAGCGGTACGCCGACTCGTCGACGAGCTTCAGCTCCCTGCCCATCTCCAGGCGCAGGATGCCCATCGCCATCGCCAGCGGGCCCGGCTGGTCGACGCCCACCAGCAGCGTGTCGTCCTTGCCGGCGCCGGACTTCTCGAACATGCGCCGGGCCACCTCGGCGGAGGCGCCCTTCTCGGTGAGCTTGGCGAGCGTCTCGTCGTTGACCTTGAAGGTGAGCAGGTTCCGCTTCTCGCCCCGGGCGTCGGGGACGATGCGGCCGAGCCAGAGGTCCTCGTTGATCTTGCGCAGGCGCATCCCCGAGACGCCCGCAGCGGCCGGCAGCACGATCGCCCGTGCCCGGGCACCCGCGGCGATCAGGCCCGGGAAGTTGACCAGGCCGAGCTTCGCCAGCTCGTCGGTCAGGTCCGTGATCGGCATCTCGAAGCGCAGGTCGGGCTTGTCCGAGCCGTAGCGGGCGAGCGCCTCGGCGTAGGAGAGACGCGGGAAGGGACGCTCGGCCTTGGCCCCGATCGTCCTCAGCACGCGCTGGAAGAGCGGCTCCACCAGGTCCACGATCGTCTCGACCCTGCGGGAAGGCGAGCTCGACGTCGACCTGGGTGAACTCGGGCTGCCGGTCGGCGCGCAGGTCCTCGTCGCGGAAGCAACGGGCGATCTGGAAGTACTTGTCGATGCCCGAGATCATCAGCAGCTGCTTGAAGAGCTGCGGCGACTGCGGGAGCGCGTAGAAGCTACCGTGATGGATCGCGTGACGGCACCAGGTAGTCGCGGGCCCCCTCGGGCGTCGACTTGCCGAGCATGGGGGTCTCGACCTCGTAGAACCCCTGCTCGTCCAGGTAGCGGCGCACCTCCATCGTCACCCGGTGGCGCAGGCGAACGTTCCTCTGCATGCGCGGGCGGCGCAGGTCCAGGTAGCGGTGCTTGAGGCGGACCTCCTCGTGCGCGTCCATCTCGTCCTCGATCGGGAAGACAGGGGTCCTGGCCTCGGAGAGGATACGGATCTCGCGCGCCAGCACCTCGACCTTGCCGGTCTCGAGGTTCGGGTTCACGGTCTCGGCATCGCGGGCCTCGACCTCTCCCACCACGGCGATCACGTACTCGGAGCGCACCTCGTTGGCGGCGGCGTGGGCCTGCTCCGAGACCTCGCCGCGCGCCACCACCTGGCACAGGCCCTCGCGATCGCGCAGGTCGACGAAGATGACTCCCCCGAGGTCCCGGCGCGTGGCCGCCCACCCCATCACGGTGACCGTCTGTCCGACGTGGCTCTCGCGCAGCTCGCCGCAGTAGTGCGTGCGAACGAGCTCGCCCAGGGGCTCAGCCATTCAGCTTCTCCTTCAGCTCTTCCACGATCCGCGCCTCAGGCACCTCGGCCTGAGTCGAACCGGCCATGTCCCGCAGCGTCCAGACGCCGCGAGCGATCTCGTCGTCGCCGAGGATCGCGGCGAAGCGCGCGCCCAGCTTGTCGGCCTGCTTCATGCGCGACTTGAAGCTCCGCCCCTCCGGGTCGAGCAGCGCGCGCAGCCCCGCCTGGCGCAGCTCCCGCTGCAGCAGCAACGTGCGGTCGAGCGCCCCCGGCGCGAGCGGCATCAGGAAGACCTGGCAGCGGGCGGGCGTCTCCTGCGCGGGCAGGAGCGACACCAGCCGTTCCAGCCCCACCGCGAAGCCTATCCCGGGCAGGTCGGGCCCGCCCAGGTCCTTGACCAGGCCGTCGTAGCGACCGCCGCCGAGCACGCTGCTCTGCGCCCCGAGCGCGTCGCTCGTGACCTCGAAGGTGGTGCGCACGTAGTAGTCGAGCCCGCGCACCAGGCGATGGCTCAGGCGGTACGGGATGCCGAGCAGCTCGAGCTGCCGGCGGACCTCGGCGAAGTGCGCGGCGCATTCCGCGCACAGGTGATCGACGATCTTGGGCAGTCCCTCGATGGCGTCCTGGTCCTCGGGCACCTTGCAGTCGAGCACGCGCAACGGATTCGTCTCGGCCCGGCGCCGGCAGTCCTCGCACATCGAGGAGGCCCGGGCCCGCAGGGCCTCGCGCAGGCGCCCGACGTAGGCGGGCCGGCAGGCGCGGTCGCCGACCGAGTTCAAGACGAGCTCGTGGCGCGTGACGCCGCAGGCGTCCAGGTACGCGAGAGCCAGCTCGATCATCTCCGCGTCGATCGTGGGGCTGGTGAAGCCGAAGGCCTCGACGTCGATCTGCTGGAACTGGCGGTAGCGCCCCTTCTGGGGGCGCTCGCGCCGGAACATGGGCCCCAGCGCGTAGACCTTGAGGGCCGGGTCCGTGTTCGCGAGGTTGTGCTCGATCACCGCGCGCACGATCCCGGCCGTGGCCTCGGGCCGCAGCGTCAGCGTGCCGCCGTCCCGGTCCGCGAAGCTGTACATCTCCTTCGAGACGATGTCGGTCTCGGCCCCGATGCCGCGCGCGAACAGCTCCGTCTCCTCGAAGACGGGCGTCCGGATCTCCCGGTAGCCGTAGCGCGCGAAGAGCTCCCGCCCGGCGGCCTCGACCCGGTGCCAGGCCTGGATCGCCTCCGGCAGGACGTCGTGCGTGCCCTTGACCGCCCGGATCACCTCGCTCCCTCCATCTCGCGGTACTCGTCCTTGTAGCGGACGTAGTTGCTGGCGTAGCGACGGAGTCCCTCGCGCTCCTCGTCGCTCACCTGACGGCGCACCGTGGCCGGCTGTCCCATCACCAGGCTGCGCGGCGGCACCTTCATCCGCTCGGGGACGAGCGCGCCGGCCGCCACGATCGACTCCTCGCCCACGACGGCTCCGTTCAGGACGATCGCGCCCGTGCCGATCAGGCACAGCCTCTCGATCGTGCAGCCGTGGAGGTTCACGGAGTGCCCGACCGTCACCTCCTCGGCGAGCGTCGTCGGATGCTCGGAGGTCACGTGGAGCACCGAGTTGTCCTGCACGTTCGTCCGCGCGCCGATCCGGATTCCGTTCACGTCCCCACGCACCACGGTGTTCATCCAGACGCTGGCGTCCTCTCCGAGCGTGACGTCGCCGATCACCTGCGCCGACACGTCGACCCAGGCGCGGGCGCCGATCTGCGGGCGGACGTCTTTCCAGGCACGGATCATGCCACCGTCCAAAAAAGCGCAGTCTAGCAGAGGCGCGGACGGGCCGCCAAGGGAGCCTCGGCGGCCGGCCGTGGCGTTCCGGCACCGACGTGACGTAGACTCCCGGCCCATGCGCCTCTCTCAGCTCGCCGCCGCCGGGGCCGGAGCGGCCTGCCTCGCCCTGCTGGCCTGCGGAGGGGGCGGCTCGCCGGCGGCGCCGACGCCGACGCCCACGCCGACGCCGTTCGCGCGCCCGAACCTGGTGCTGGTCCTGACGGACGACCTCGACGTCCCCAGCTACCAGGAGCTGCCGCGCCTGCGCGACGTGCTCGCCCGGCAGGGGCTCAGCTTCAGCCACGCGTACGTGACGCACCCGGTCTGCGCGCCCTCGCGCGCATCGATCCTCACCGGCCAGTACTCGCACAGCCACGGCATCCGGGGCAACGCTCCGCCGGAGGGCGGCTGGCCGGTGTTCCGCGCGCACGAGGGGGCCACCATCGCCGTCTGGCTGAAGGCCGCCGGCTACCGGACCTCCCTGGTCGGCAAGTACCTCAACCACTACCCCAAGAACGCCTCGACCAGCTACATCCCCCCCGGCTGGGACGACTGGTACGGCCACCTGAGCGCGATCGAGGACGGGCGCTACTTCAACTACTGGGTGAACGACAACGGACAGGTCTCGCGCTTCGGAGACCAGCCCGAGGACTACAGCGTCGACCGGGAGACGGCCCGCGCGGTCCAGTTCATCCGGGACTCGGCCGCCCGCCCCGAGCCGATCTTCCTGTATGTGGCCCCGGAGGCGCCGCACACGCCCGCCAACTACGCCCAGCGCCACGACCGGGAGTTCCGCGACGCGCAGGCGCCCCGCGTGCCTTCCTTCAACGAGAGCGACGTGAGCGACAAGCCGGCCTGGGTGCGCGCGGCCCCCTACCTGACCCCGGCCGAGATCGACGACCTCGATCACTACCAGCGCAGTCGCCTGCGTTGCATGAGCGCGGTCGAGGACATGGTGAACGCGCTGCTGGCAGCGCTCGACGAGACCGGCCGGCTGGGCAGCACCTACTTCTTCTTCACCTCCGACAACGGGCTCCTGATGGGACAGCACCGGCTGCGCGGGCTCAAGGGCAACGCCTACGAGGAGTCGGTCCTGGTCCCTCTGCTGGTACGCGGTCCCGGCGTCCGCGTCGGCACCGAGGACGCCCCGGTCGTGAACGTCGATCTGCCGGCCACTTTCCTCGATCTCGCGGGCCTGCCCGTCCCCGATTCGGTGGAGGGGCGCTCGTTCGCGCCCTTCCTGCACGGCACGCCGCCGGCCTCCTGGCGCACTGAGGTGCTGATCGAGAACTGGGGCCAGGGTTTCTCGGGCTCGCTGCGCACGGAAGACTGGCTCTACAACCACCAGGACTCGCAGGAGCTGGAGCTCTACGACATGCACGCCGACCCTTATCAGCTCCAGAGCCTGCAGCGGCGAGCGGATCCCGCCCTGCTCGACTCGCTCGAGGCTCGGATGAAGGCCCTCCACACCTGTCATGGGGTGGGCTGCCGCTGAGCGGACATCGGCGTCTCCTCGAGGTGGCGGCCGCCGCACTGCGTCCTGAGCGCCTCGGCTGCCGTCCTGGCTTCGTATGCCCTCGACGCGTTCAATCTGTGGCGCTACCCGTGGGACTGGGTGCCGGACGAAGGCCTCTTCCTCGATTTTGCCGCTCGAGTCGTCCGCGCGCCCGCCTCGCTCTTCCCGCCAGACAGGGTCGTCCCGTTTCCTGCGGCGTACGGTCCGGGCCTTCCGTTGCTCCTCGCCCCTGTGGTCGCCCTGAGCCCGCGGCCCTTGGTTGCCCGCGCGTGCGGTGGCGCTGGCCTGGACCGCCACGAGCACGGCCTTGGTGTACCTGCTGGCGCGGCGTCGCGCTCGAGCGTCTACGGCGCTCGCCGCCGCGGCGCTCAGCCTCGCGCCGTTCTCCCTCACGTTCCTGCACCTGCTGATCCGACCGGACGGGCTGATGCTGGCCCTCTGGCTCGGGGCAGCCTCTCGTCTTGCTGCCCCGTGAGCTGCGCCGCGGCGCAGACGTGCTCGGGCCGGGGCGCCTGTGGACGGGGGTGGCCCAGCTGCTACTCGCCGCCCTGACCAAGCCGATCGCCATCGCGCTCGGCCTGCCTCTCGTCCTGGGCTGGGCGGTCGTGGACCGCCGCAGCTTCCTGCGACTCGCGAGCACGCTGGCGCTGGCGGGCGCCCTGACGGTCGGCATCCTCGAGCTCGCGACCAGGGGCGGCTTCCTCCAGGCACTCCTGGTCTGGCGCGTGCATCCCATCGAGCCCGGCGCGCTCCCCGCGCACACCCTCGAGTTCGCGCGCGCCACGCTTCCCGCGCTTCTGCTCTGGATCGCTGTGCTGGCAGCGGCGCAGTTGCGCGGGAACCACCCCGCGCGCGACTCCTCGGTCCTCTTGGTCCTGGGGGGGATCGCCCTGGCACCGGCGATGGCCAAGCACGGGGCGCTCTGGAACTATCTGCTGCCGGCCTTCGCGGGAATGGCCGTGATGACCGGGCGCCTGGCGGACGACCCGGGCGGTCGCGCGGCGAACGGTGCTATCGTGCCCCTCGTGACCGCGGGCGGCCGTGGTCGGGCCAGCTTCTGAAAGGAAGGGCTCCCGTGACCAGCGAACAGGGATTCAGCGGAGTCCGGCGGGTTCCTCCGCCCGTCAACGAGCCGGTGAAGGCCTACGCCCCCGGCTCATCCGAGAGGGCGGAGCTGAAGGAGCGCCTCCGCGCGACGGCCAACGAGCGGGTCGAGATCCCGCTCGTGATCGGCGGACGTGAGCTGACGAGCGACGAGCAGGGCAAGGCCGTGATGCCTCACGACCACGCTCACGTCCTCGCCGACTGGCACAAGGCCTCGCGCGAGCAGGTGGCCCAGGCCGATCGAGGCCGCCGCCGCCGCGCGGCGCGAGTGGTCGGCCTGGCCCTGGGAGGACCGGCTGGCGGTCTTCCTGAAGGCGGCAGAGCTGCTGGCCACGAGCTGGCGCGCCCGGCTCAACGCCGCGACCATGCTCGGCCAGTCGAAGACCGCCTTCCAGGCGGAGATCGACTCCGCCGCCGAGCTCATCGACTTCTGGCGCTTCAACCCGTACTACGCGCAGGAGCTCTACCACGAGCAGCCTCTCTCGAGCGGCGCGACCTGGAACCAGCTCGACTACCGTCCGCTCGAGGGCTTCGTCTTCGCAGTGACCCCCTTCAACTTCACATCGATCGCCGGCAACCTCCCCACCTCGCCGGCGCTCATGGGCAACACCGTCGTCTGGAAGCCCGCCTCCGCGGCGATCCCCAGCGCCTACCAGATCCTGCAGCTGCTCGAGGCCGCCGGGCTGCCGCCGGGCGTCATCAACTTCGTGCCCGGCAACGCCGCGACCGTGGCCGAGGTGGTGCTCAACCACCGCGACCTCGCCGGCGTCCACTTCACGGGCTCGACCGCGGTGATGAACGCGATGTGGCGGACGATCGGGGCCGACATGGGCCGCTACCGCAGCTATCCGCGGATCGTGGGCGAGACGGGAGGCAAGGACTTCGTGCTCGCCCACCCCTCGGCCGACCCGCAGGCGCTCGCGGTCGCGGTGGTGCGCGGCGGCTTCGAGTACCAGGGGCAGAAGTGCTCGGCCGTCAGCCGCGTCTACGTGCCGCGCTCGCTCTGGAAGGACGTCCGCGACCGCATGGTGGCGATGATCCGCGAGATCACGGATGGGGGACGTGCGCGACTTCCGGAACTTCATGGGCGCCGTGATCGATCGCAAGGCCTTCGACGGCATCGCGGCCTACCTGACCGACGCGCAGAAGGACACGCGGGTGATCCGCGGGCGGCGGTGACGACGCCGAGACCGGCTTCTTCATCGAGCCGACGCTGGTCGAGGCGCAGCGCCCCGACTCAGCGGCTGCTGCGCGAGGAGATCTTCGGGCCCGTCGTGACCGCCTACGTCTACGAGGACGCCCGCTGGGAGGAGACGCTGCGACCTGGTCGACGAGACCTCTCCCTACGCGCTCGACCGGGGCCGTGTTCGCGCACCGACCGGCAGGGCCGTGCGCGAGGCGGCGGCCGCGCTCCGCAACGCCGCCGGGAACTTCTACGTGAACGACAAGCCCACCGGGGCCGTGGTGGGACAGCAGCCGTTCGGCGGCGCGCGCGCCTCCGGCACCAACGACAAGGCCGGATCGAAGCTGAACCTGATGCGCTGGGTGAGCGCGCGGGCCGTGAAGGAGACGTTCCAGCCACCCGCGCGAATATCGCTATCCGTTCATGGCGGAGGAGTAGTTGGGGGGGCGAGCCGACCCGGGCATGGCCGATCCCGCCCCTCGCCGGCGCCAGGCGTTCCCGCACGGCCGGCTCTGGCTCGCGCTGGCTCTCCTCTTCGCGATCACGCCCGCCTTCTTCTGGTCGGGCGACCTCTTCTCTGAGGAGATGGCGGGCCTGCTCCGCAAGGACTGGACGCCGCGCTCGTTCCTGCAGAAGACCTTCGACCCGAGGGGCGGCGAGGACTTCTACCAGGGGCGCGAGCTCAGCATCGCGATCGACGTCCTGGACGCGCAGTGGGTGCGCTGGCTGATGGAGCACGACCGCCTGCTGCTGGTACCGCCCAGCGGCTTTCTGGCGTCGCTCGCCTTCGTGCCGATCGGGCTGTGGCTCGTACCCCGGGCGCTGCCGGGCCTGGGCCCCGTCAATCGCTGGCTGGCCCTGCTGGTGCTCCTCAGCAACTTCGTGTTCCAGAGCTCCATGGGGGTGCTGTTCCGCGCGACCAAGCCCCTGATCGCCCCGCTGCTCCTGGCCCTCGCCCTGCTCGCGCTCGCCGAGTACCGAAAGCCGCGCCTGGCACCCTGGGCCGCCTCGCTGTGGGTCGGCGGCTCGGGCCTGGCGATGGGCCTGCTCGACCGGCAGGGCCTCTTCTATCTGCTGTGCCTGACGCTGGCGCTCGGTGTGGCCTGGCTCCTCACCCGACGCGGGCTGCCGCTGCTGGTCGGCGCCGCCGCGGCCTGCGGCGCATGGCTCTTCTACTTCAATCTCCTCGGTGCCCGGCTCATCCACTGGCTGAACGGCTACTGGCCGGGACTCGGCTTCCAGCGACTGCGAGCTGCCGCCCTGCTGGCGGGCGAGCCCTGGTTGGGGGCGATCGACCTGCTGGCCGCCTGGACCTCCGTGCTCTTCGGTGGCCTGCCGCCGGCCCTGATCGCGGCCCTGCTAGTGGGCGGGGGCCTCTTCTGGGCCTGGCGCGCGCGCCGCAGGCCGCGCCGCGTCGCGCTGGCCGCCGCCGGCGCGCTGGCCGTCGCGGCGGCCCAGTTCACCGCCGTGGCGATGATGGTCGAGCGCCATCCCCCGATCGCCTGGCCCGGGTCGCGCCTGTGGTATTACCCGCTGCCTTTCCAGGCGGCCGCCACCTTCGGCCTCCTCTGGGCGCTCGAGGCGCTGGGCCGGGGCCGCCCGCGCCTCCGCTCGACTGGCATGCCGCTCGCGCTCGCAGCGATCGCGGTCCTGAACGTGCTGGGCTGGCCCGAGCGGCGCGCGATCATGAACGCGGACCCCCCCTTCGCCGAGCAGGCCACCAACTCGGCGGTGTTCGTCCGCTCGTTCCGCAACGGCCTCGCCGACCCTCAGCTCTGGGGCAGCAACCGCATCTTCTTTTTCGAGTGCCTGTCGCGGTTCCGTCGGCTCGCTGCGCGTGCCCGGGCCCAGGCCGGGGAGGTACGGGGATTCTACCGGTCGGAGCTTTACCAGGGCCGGACCGTCGCCTGGGCGAGGAGCGACGCGCGAGTGGTCGTCTGGGCCCATCCCGCGGGGCGCTACGTCCTGGCGGGAACGGCATGGCTGCGCTCGGGCGAGCGCCTCTGGCTCTTCCGCAAGACCGGCCTGCCGCGGTTCGTGGGCGAGGTGCGCCGCACGAGACCGGGGGACGGCCTCGAACACTTCCGGGTCGGCTGTCGACCTGGGAAACGGGGCCAACGCCATCCGGATCCTCTCGTCCCTCCCGGAGACCCGGGTACCCGGCGCCCCGCGCGGGACGCGGGCGGCCTACCGGCTGAGGCTGCCGGTCCTAGTGCTGCCCGCCCCCCCCGCCTGAGCAGGCGGCGCTTCCTCCAGTGCGGCCCGCCCCTGGCATGGACACCCGGGCCCTCGGCGTGGACACCCGAGCTACCCGCCAGTAGACTGTCGGCAACCCGAGGGCCCACCATCCTGTCGCGCGCGACCGCACCGCCCCTCGCCTTCCGCTGGCTCTGGCCCGCTCTGGCCGCCCTTCTCGCGGTGGCGCCGGTCGTGTTCTGGGGCGGCGGCGTCATCGAGGAGGAGGCGCTCGGCTTCCAGCGCAACTTCTGGGGCGCGCGCCCAGTCCTGCAGCGGATCTTCGAGACCCGGGAGTTCGACGACTTCCAGGGCCGGGAGCTGAGCTACGCGATCGACTGCCTCGACGCGCAGTGGGTCCGCGCGACCCTCTCGCGCGGGGTCTTCCTCTTCGTCGCCCCGAGCGTCCTCATGGCCTCGCTCGCGCTCCTGCCGATCGGGCTCTGGCTCCTGCCCGCCGCCCTGCCGCGGCTGGAGCAGGCGAGCGCGTGGCTGCTGCTCCTTCTCTACCTCGGCAACTTCGCGGTCGCCAGCACCACGGGCCTCCTCTACCGCGCCACCAAGCCGCTGGTGGCGCCGCTCGTGCTCGTCTTGCTGCTCCTCCTGATCGCCGAGCACCGCCGGCCGCGCCTCGGCCCCCCGCTGGAGTTCGCCACGGTCTCCGTGATCTCGCTCGTCCTCTGTCTGCTCGACCGCCAGGGGCTCTTCTACGTCCTGGTCCTGCTGCCGGTGCTGGGTCTCGTCTGGCTCCGCGCCCGTCGGGGACTCGCCCGGACGCTGGCCGCCGCCTCGGCACTCCTGGTGTGCGGCGCCTACAACGAGTGGTTGGGACCGTGGCTCATCCACGCGCTCAACGGCTACTGGCCCGACCGGAGCTTCCAGCGGCTCGACCCCCTCTGGCTGCTGGCCCCCGGCCCCTGGCTTGCGGCCTTGCGGCTGCTGGGCGACTGGACGAGCGTGCTGTTCGGGGGACTGCCGCCCTTGCTGCTGGCAACCGCCGCGCTCGTCCTGGCGTCGATCTGGGCCTGGCGGGAGCGCAGGTGCCCCCGCCGGGTCGCCGCGGTGCTGGCGGCCGCCGCGCTGGCGGTCGTGATGCAAACCACCATGGTCGCGTTGATGATCGCCCGCTACCGGACCGTGACGCAGATCGATCACCGCTTCTGGTACTACCCGCTGCCTTACCAGGCCCTGCTCGTCGCCGGGCTGCTGGTCGGCCTCGAGCGCTGGACGGCGGCGCGCGGGGGGCGGCTGCCGCGCGCGGTCCCGCTGGTGCTGGCGGCGCTCCTGGCCGGCAACCTGCTCGAGTGGCCGGCGCACCGGGTGGTGATGCAGTCGGGTCCCTGGTTCTCGGGGGTCGCCCGCGGGTCGGCCCTGCTGGTCGGCTCACTGCGCAGCGGACGACCCGCGCCGCTCCTCGACGGCGAGTACCGCCGCTTCTACTTCGAGTGTCTGGCGCTCTTCCCC
This sequence comes from uncultured Acidobacteriota bacterium, assembly GCA_963732935.1. GTDB lineage: Bacteria > Acidobacteriota > Vicinamibacteria > Fen-336 > Fen-336 > DATBSL01. The sequence continues at coordinate 564,612 of CAVTBK010000003.1, forward strand.
CGCCTCGGCGCACGGGCTGGCACCTACGTGGCCGAGGGAAACGGCGTCGGGCTCGCCCGGTTCCGCGAGGGTCGCCTGCTGGCGCCGGTGCGACGCGAAGCCCACGTGCCCGTCACGGCTGCGAGGGCCGGCCGGCACGTCCTGGTCGGCAGCGCGTTCCTGGCTCCGGGCACGACGCTCGAGGTCCTTCTCGGCCCGAGGCCGCTCGCACAGCTCGGTCCCGGGAACGGGGAGCGGGGTGCCGTGCCTTTCCGGGTCCCGGCCGAGCTCGCCGCCGGGCGGAGCGACCTCGTCCTGCGCGTCCGCCGGCAGGCGGACGCCGGCGAGGACTGGCGACGGTTCTCTCTCCAGCTGCCGGTCCTCGTCTGGCGAGACGAGAGACCGCGCTCGGACACAATCATTTTCTCGACAGCCTCGCGCGGGCCCGTCTAGAATCCCCACCGGTGCTCCGGCACCGACAGGCGGGGACGGACGTCATCATACTGAGGCGTTTACTCGCCGCGAGCCCGGTAGGCGCGGCAAACCACCGTCAGCCCCCTGTTCGAGCGTTCCCGATCCGGACTCGCGTCCGGGGGCCGGGCGAGGCGTCCTAATGACGTCTTGCCGAGGCGTGAGGCGTAGCCACGCGCGCGTCCGCGCGGAGGGAGAAGACCTGATGCGCAAATTCGGCAATCGCGGGCGCCTCGCCGTCGTGGCGCTCGGCTTCCTGACCCTGAGCTTCTGCGGCGGAGACAAGAAGGCGGCCCCCCCGACCCAACCGACCGTGGAGCCGACGCCCGTGCCCACCCCGGTCGCCCCGACCCCGGATCCGCCGATATCGGAGAGCTGTACCAAGCTGCCGCCCGGAGCGACCAAGTACACCTGCCGCACCGACGCGCCCAACTTCATGCCCGAGCTCAATGACGCCCTCGACACGCTCATGGTCCGCCAGCCGCGCATCTTCAACGGCAACCAGGTCCTGGACACGGGCGCCTACGTGGTAGGCCTCATCCGGATCCTCGACGAGAAGCACCTGTGTGCGGACTGGGACGGCGAGGAGTTGGGGATCGCGCGAACCAGCAACCTCAACGACCAGTACGACGTCCTCACCTCGCAAGGACTGGTGCGCCGCTACTTCGTCGGGACTTGCTGGCCTTCCGTGATCCCGGTCAGCCGCCGGAACGGCCGCCCCTCTCCCGCGGGCTGCCCGCTGCCGCCGAGCGTCGAGATCTCCTGCGGCGATCCCGTCAGCCGGTTCGTGGACAAGGTGCTGGCGGCCATCGACCAGGTCTTGAAGGAGAAGCCTGAGCTGTTCGACTTCCAGGACAAGAGTCCGCAGGGCTGGCCGCGGGTCAAGAACATGCAGGATTACTACGCCGCCCTCTTCGAGGTCCTGGGAGCGGAGGGCTTCTGCACGCACTCCGACGGGGAGGAGATCGTGCTCAAGAAGACGAACGAGTTCACCGAGCACTTCGACGTGAACTACTCCGACAAGTACGTCCGCGAGGGCCCGGGGATCTATCGCGGAGCCTGCTACCCCGCGGCGTTCTGATGACGGTTACGGGTGGGCGGTCCCCCTTCGGGGGACCGCCACTCGGCTAGAAGATGGCCGGTCGGCAGACGCCGCGGTAGGAGCCCGTGCCGCGGCGGATGTGGCCACTCGAGAGCAGGATGTCGTACTGCTCGCTGAAGTCGTTCGAATTCTTGGCCGCGATCTCCTCGCCGTCCCAGTCGGAGCAGACGCCCAGGCCCGAGAGCTGCCGCTGGACCTCGGCGATGTAGCCGTCGATGTCCAGGACCTTGTAGCAGTCCTCGCACTTCTTGTCGTTGAAGTCGAACAGCTCCGGATGCTGCTCGGTCGTGGCCGTAATGGCGGCTTCGACGTAGGCGAGGAGGTGGTTCGGGTCGTCCGTGCAGACCGGGCTGCTGGGATTGGAGGCGGGCAGGTTGCAGGAAGGCCCCGGCGTCGGGGTCGGGCTGGGTGTGGGCGTCGGGCCGGGCGTCGGCGTCGGCTCCGGAGTGGGCGTCGGCGCCGGCGTCGGGCGGATCACGGGGATCGAGATCGGGTCGTCCCCCGGGGTCGCCTTCGGCGTCGGCTCCGTCGGGGTGAGGTCCGAGATCGCCTGGCAGCCGAGGACGATGGCGGCGAACGGCAGGAGCGCGACGAATACGAGGCGGATCCGACGCATGGCGTCCTCCGAGTCTAGAATGTGCATGAGGACTCTATGCTTAACTTGTTATCGAGTCAAGCTTTTTAGCATGTGAGCCTCCGTTGGTCACGCACCCCCATGCCGCCGCCCCGCGGCAGCGCCTCGGGCGGCACCCGAGCGGGACCGGCGGGCCGTGTATAGTGCCCCCGTGTTTCGCTTCCGAGCGCGGCGAACGCTCGCCAGGGCGTTCGGTGGCCGCGACACGCCCCTCCGCCTGCTCGCCCTCGCAGCCGCGCTGCTGACCCTCGTCGCGTTGGCGGTTCGGCTCCTCTACCTGGCGGACCTCGCCCCGAGCCTCAACACCTCCGAACAGCCCGGAGTGCGCATGGCGACCCGCTACGACGCGGCCGCGGCGGCACTCCTGCATGGCGACGGGATCCTCTACCCGCGGGTCCGGCCGGCTCGGGAGGACACCAGCCTCCTCTCGCGGCCACCCGGCTACCCTGCGCTCCTTTCCGTCATCTACGCGACTCTCGGCCGCAGCTACATGAACGTCCAGCTGGTGCAGGTGCTGGCGGGCGCCCTCGTCCCGGCGCTGCTGCTGGTCCTGATGGCACGCCTGGCGGGACTCGGAACCGGGATCGCCGCGGGGCTCCTGGCCGCGATCTCGCCGCCTCTCGCCTTCCACTGCGCGCTCGTGACGCCGGACTCGCTCTCGACGGCGCTCGCCGTCGTCTTCGTGCTCGTGCTCTGGCAGGGACGCCGGCATCCGCGCCTCGCCCTCGCCTCCGGGGGCGTCCTGGCCGGGCTCACGACCTGGTTGCGGCCGAACTTCATGCTGGTCGGGCTGGCGCTCGCGCCCGTCCTGCGGCTCGTGTTCCCACGCCGGCGGCGCGCGCTCGTGGGCGCGACCCTGCTGGTGGTCGCCTCCGTGGCGGTCGTGGCGCCGATCACGATCCGCAACTACCGTCTCTGGGGGGCGTTCGTGCCGGTCAGCAGCAACATGGGGATCGTGCTCTGGGAGGGCATCGCGGACGCGGGAGGCGAGTCCTTCGGGGCGCGGCGCTTCGATCTGCTGGTGGCGCAGGAGGAGGCCCACCGCTTCCGCGAGCCGCGGTACGCGAAATGGTGGGCCTCGCCGGACGGCATCCTTCGGGACCGCGACCGGGTCCGGCGCAGCCTCCAGGTGATCCTCGACCACCCGGGCTGGTTCGCGGCCGCCGCAGCGCGACGCGCCCTCGAGATCGCCGACGTCGCCAAGGCCGCCCCGCCCCTCGAGCGGGCGACTCCCGCTCTGAGGACGGACTCGCGCGCGGCCGCCCACTGGGCCGTCAGTCTCGGACGCGAGCTCGGCGGCCTGCGTCACGCCTTCCGGACGGCGCAGGACCTGACCACGCCGCTGGCCGGGGTTTTCGCGGCGATCGGCCTGCTGCTGCTCCTGGTCCTCTCCCCGCGACGCACGCTCCTGCTGCTGGCGGTCCCGCTCTACGTGCTGGCGATGCAGGCCCCGATGCACTTCGAGTCGCGCTTCGCTCTGCCCCTCTATGCCTTCCTGCCGGCCTTCGAATCCGCCACCTGGGCCCTGCTCGGGGCGGGCGGATGGCGACTGGGCGCCCGCCTGCTGCGCCGCCGGCCCGGTTGATGCGTCCGGACGCCTACGCCGCCCCGCCCCGGGTCGCGCTGCCCGTTCCGGGCGTCTGGTCGCGGCTCACCGCGGCCAGACGTAGACCGACGTGTCCTTGAGCGCGTACCAGACGCCATGCGGGAACCTTCTGGGAACCTCGCGCGCCTCCGGCGCATCGTCCCGCAGCAGCATGAAGACGTTCCGCCGATGGGGGTCGACGTTCAGCCGATCCAGAGCGGACGGCCACACGAAGGCCGGGCAGGCGATGCGTGGGGCCGGACGGCAGCAGTCGCCGTGGAGCAGGAAGATGAGGGTCTGGGCGGCCATGGGAAAGCCGTTCGGGTACGGAACGGGCAGTCCGCGGCCGTTCGCGATCAGGTACGCCTCGGAATCGGGCGACAAGGTCCTCAGGTATGCGGCCTTCTCGACGAGGTCCTGCCGGAACGCCATCCGCACGAGCGGGTCGCTGCCCCACTGCACGAAGTACGTCCGGAATCCCTGAAGCGCGGCGATCCCAACCAGGCAGGACACGAACGCAATGGGCGCCCTTCGATCAAGACGCCCGAGAGCGTCGCCAGCGGCGGCCAGCCCGCTGGCGGCGAGGATGAAGACGGCGGGAAGCATGCCGATGCTTCGGAGCGCGTGCGGCAAGCCCCTCCCGCTCAGCACGGCCGGCAGCGCCATGATCACGATCCAGAGCAACATGAAGGCGGCCCGCCGAGGTTCGCTCAGTGGGGAAGCCCGGGACGCATCCTCGCGCCCTCCCCTTCGCCGGATCGCGGCGCGTTTCACTGCCGTCACCACGCCGAGCGCGAAGAAGGGGCTCACGGCCAGCGGCAGGACCGGCGCCTTCTGGGGGCTGTGTCGTGGGTTGCCGTCGCCTCGCAGGAAGAACATCCCGCCGGTGAGGACGCTGCTGCGCCATAGAGCTAGCCCCGGATCCTTTGCGGCCAGGATCGACACGTGACGAACCCGGGAACTGAACACGTCCGGCTCGCGAAGAGAGTACGACACCAGCGGAGCCGCCACGATCCCGACCGCAACGAGGAAGGCGCCCAAGGGCCACCAGCGCACGCCCGGAACACGCTCGCAGCGCGCCCCTGAGGCCGCGGGCCAGGTCTCGCGCGGAGCCAGCAGCAGCAGGGCGGCCAGCAGCAGGAACGCGGCCCGAAAGGCGATGTAGGTGTATGCGCCGAGACCGAACAGCGCCCCAGCCACCAGCAGGGTGGGCACGCTCCGCGTGCGCAGGCCGCGCAGCAGGAGCCCGAATGCCAGACTCATGACGAGCGGGACGAGGATCCCGCGCAGGCTCATGCGGCTGAAGTTCACGTGCCAGAAGGAGACCGCCGTCAGCAGGCCGCTCAGGACGGCGATCCGCCGGCAGTAGAGCTGCGACGCCAGCAGATACACCGCCGCGACCGTCAGCGTGCCGCAAATCGCGCTCGGGATACGCAGCGCCTCCACCGACACGCCAAACAGCCTCAGACTCAACGCGACGATCCAGATGAAGAGCCCCTCGCGGCCGTAGTTCTCGGGATAGAAGACCGCAAGACGCCCTGAGCTGAGACTGCTCAGGGCGTCGTTGCCGTTCATCGCCTCGTCCGGGTTGAGCCCCGGCGGAAGTACCGACAGCCTGAAGAAGCGATAGAAGGCCGCGATGCCGACGATACAGAGCACGATCGCGGCTTCCCTGACTCTCCGGTCCGACGCCGCCTGCCGAGCCAGGGCCCGCAGAGTCAACGCTCGGCGTCCGTGCGCACCTCAGGCACGAGGGCGACCGCGCTCGACGCCGAGACGCCGACGCCGGCCGCGAGGGGGGACCGGGTCGGGAGGGCAGGCATGTCGCGTCACCCGCTCCAGAGGCTAGTCGACCAGCTCGACACCGGGGAAGAAGTAGCCGATCTCGAAGCGCGCGGTCTCGGGCCCGTCGGACCCGTGGATGCAGTTGCGCTGGATGGAGGTGGCGAAGTCCTTGCGGATGGTGCCCGCGGCCGCTTGCTCGGGATCGGTCGCTCCCATGATCTCGCGCAGGTGCGCGATCGCGTCCTCGCGCTCCAGCACCATGGTGATACAGGGCCCGGAGGACATGAAGGCGCACAGGTCGGCGAAGAAGGGCCGCTCCCGGTGGACCCGGTAGAAGCCCGCGGCCTCGGCCTGCGACAGACGCCGCAGGCGGAGGGCGACGATCTGAAAGCCCGCCTCCTCCACCCTCGACAGGATGGCCCCCGCGGCGCCGGCGGCAACGGCGTCGGGCTTGATGATCGAAAAGGTCCGCTCGCTCATCGGAGGGCCTCGCGGACGGCGCTGCCGATCTCGGCCGGGGATTTGACCACACGAATCCCGGCCTGCTCGAGCGCCTTCATCTTCTCCGCCGCCGTGCCCTTGCCGCCGGCGATGATGGCCCCGGCGTGGCCCATGCGCCGTCCGGGCGGCGCCGTCTGGCCGGCGATGAAGCCTACTACCGGCTTCTTGACGTGGTCCTTGACGTAGGCGGCGGCCTCCTCCTCGGCGCTGCCACCGATCTCGCCGATGAGCGCGATCGCCTCGGTCGCCGGGTCCTCGTTGAAGAGCCGCAGCGCGTCGGTATGGGTGGTGCCGATGATCGGGTCGCCGCCGATGCCGATGCAGGTGCTCTGGCCGATGCCGAGCGCGGTGAGCTGCGCGACCGCCTCGTAGGTGAGCGTGCCGCTGCGGCTCACGACACCCACCGGGCCGCCCATGTGGATGGGACCGGGCATGATGCCGACCTTGCACCGCTCAGCCGGCGAGATGATGCCGGGGCAGTTCGGGCCGATCAGGCGCGTCTTGGTCTCCTTCAGATGCGCCCAGGCCTTCACCATGTCCAGGGTCGGGATCCCCTCGGTGATCGCGACCACGACCCCGATCCCCTCGTCCACGGCCTCGATGATGGCGTCGGCGGCGGCCGCGGGCGGCACGAAGACGATCGAGACGTTGGCCCCGGTCCGGCGCACCGCCTGCTCGACCGTGTCGAAGAGCGGGATGCCCTCGACCTTGGTGCCGCCCTTCCCCGGGCTCACCCCGCCCACGACGCTCGTGCCGTACTCGCGGCAGTCGAGCGCGTGAAAGGTCCCGTGCTTGCCCATGCCCTGGACCAGGAGGCGCGTGTCCTTTCCCACCAGGATGCTCATCGCGCACCCCCCGCGACGGCGGCCACGACCTTGTCGGCCGCTTCCCCCATGCCGTCGGCGGTCACGAAGTTGAGGCCGGAGTCCTTGAGCATCTGGCGGCCCTTCTCCTCGTTGTTCCCCTTCATGCGGACCACCACCGGCACCTCGACCGCCAGGTCGCGCACGGCCGCGATCACCCCCTCCGCGAGCACGTCGCAGCGCAGGATGCCGCCGAAGATGTTGATCAGCACCGCCCGCACGTCGGGGTCGGCGAGCAGGATGCGGAAGGCGTGCTTGGTCTGGTCGGCGTTCGCGCCGCCGCCGACGTCCAGGAAGTTCGCGGGGCTCCCGCCGGCGAGCTTGATGATGTCCATAGTCGCCATCGCCAGCCCGGCCCCGTTCACCATGCAGCCGACGCTGCCGCCCTCGAGCTTGATGTAGTTGAGGCCGTGCTTGGAGGCCTCGACCTCGAGCGGCTCCTCCTCGTCGAAGTCGCGCAGCTCCACGAGCTCGGGATGGCGGAAGAGGGCGTTGTCGTCGAAGTTCAGCTTGGCGTCGAGAGCGACCAGGTCTCCCGCCTTCGTCAGCAGGAACGGGTTGATCTCGACCAGCGAGGCGTCGGTGCCCTCGAAGGCCCGGTAGAGGCTGGCCAGAAAGGGTACCGCCTTGGCGACGACCGGCGCCTTGAGCCCGAGGCCGAAGGCGAGCTTGCGGGCCTGGTAGGGCCGGAAACCCACCACCGGGTCGACCCATTCGCGCAGGATCGCCTGCGGGTCCCTGGCCGCGACCTCCTCGATCTCCATCCCGCCCTGGGCCGAAGCCATGAAGACGGGCTTGCCGCGGGCACGGTCCACGAGGATGGCGAGGTACATCTCCTTCGAGCCCGCCAGGTCCATGCCCTGCTCGATCAGCAGCCGGCGGACGAGACGACCTTCGGGGCCGGTCTGGTGCGTCCGCAGGCGCATCCCCAGCATCGCCTTCGCGATCGCCTCGACCTCCCCCGCGTCACGTGCCAGCTTGACGCCGCCGCCCTTGCCGCGCCCGCCGGCGTGGATCTGAGCCTTCACGACCACTGGGAAGCCCAGACCCTTGGCGATCGCCACCGCCTCGTCTGCCGAATAGGCGACCTTGCCGTTCGGGACCGGAACGCCGTGCTGGGCCAGGACCACCTTGCCCTGGTACTCGTGGATCTTCACTCAGGGACCCTCCGGGCGGACGAGCGGCCGCCCCGATCAGGATGGACGCGAGCCCGCCCTAGCGTCCCGGCGCCGCGGCCGCCTTCTGGGCGTCGGCCCCGACCGCCAGCAACTCCACCTCGAAGACCAGGGTCGCGCCGGGCGGGATCTTGCCCTGGCTCTGGTCGCCGTAGGCGATCTCGGACGGACACACGAGCTTGGCCCGTTCGCCGACCTTCATGCGCTGCAGGCCCTCGGTCCAGCACGGGATCACCCGGTTGAGCGGGAAGGTGGCGGGGCCGCCGTGGTTCGCCGAGGCGTCGAACTCCTCGCCGTCGATCAGCGTGCCGCGGTAGTTCACCCGCACGACGTCCGTGGCCTTCGGGCTCGGACCCTTGCCAGCCTGGAGCGTCTTGAAGACGAGCCCGGAGGCCGTCTTGATCGCCCCCGGTTCCTTCTCGGCCGCGGCGCGGAACGCCGCGCCCTTCTCCTTGTGGGCCGAGGACGCCCGGAGCGCGTTCGCCTGCGCGCGCGCCTGCAGCCGCTGGCCGAACTGCTCGAGCTTGTACTCCGACTTCTCGCCGGCGAGCGAGGCGGCCACCGCCTTCTTGAAGAGCTCCACCTCGGCGGGGGTGAGCTTCAGGGCCGTGAGGGTCTCGTGCGCCTGCTCCCCCATCGCCGCGCCCAGCGCGTAGACGGCCTTCTCGTCGTCCGTCATCGGGGCGGCGGTGGCGGCGGCCGCCGGCTGCGCCTGCTTCTGGCAGCCCCAGGCCAACACCGACACCCCCAGCAGCAGGGCGCTCATGCTCTTGCGCGTCATCGTTGCACTCGCCTTTCCGGCCTCGAGGGACGCGCCTCTCGCGCCCCAGGCTCCCATCCGAACATGCCATGCTAGCCGCCGGGGCCCGGAGAGGCAAACAGCCGCAGTAGAATCGAAAGGGAGCGAGAGCGATGGCTCGCACACGAAGGTCCGCCTGGTCGTTCCTCGCCGGCGTCGCCGCCGGGGCGGCGGCCGCAGTTTCGCTCTTTGCCGCGCGACGGCGACCGCGACCGCTCCACCCGCGGATCCTCCGCGCCCTGCCGCGTCACGGCGATCCGCCGCTGGCCGTGTTCGTGCCGGGGCTGTGCGGGAGCCAGCTGCTCCGGCCCGACGGAAGCGAGGTCTGGTTGAACCTCGGCAACACGATCGGGCATCACGATCTGCGCCTCCCCGGGACGCTGCCTTTCGCGCGCGGCCGCGACGACCTCCATCCGGGGCTGCTGGTCGGAACCGACGCGCTCCTGCCGCGCGCCTTCGGCTTCACCGAGTACACGGACCTGCTCGAGCTGCTCGACTCGGCCGGCTGGGAGCCGGGCATCGGCAAGGGCGCGCGCTACGCCGTCTTCAGCTACGACTGGCGGCGGGACCTGGTCGAGAGCGCCCGACACCTGGCCCTGCGCCTCGAGGGTCTCGCGAACGCCGTGGGCGACCCCGACGCCCGCTTCCACCTGATCGGCTACAGCATGGGCGGCCTGGTGGCCCGCTACTACCTCCGCTTCGGGGACGCGGAGCCGGGAGCCGGGACGCCCGTAAGCTGGGCGGGGGCACGCCGGATCGCGAGTCTCGTCCAGGTCGCGACGCCCAACGCGGGAAGCGTCCCCGCCCTCACGGCGATACTCGAGGGAGAGCGGGTCGGCCTCTCGCACACGACGCTCGCGGCCGCGGTCGTCCAGCGGATGCCCTCGGTCTACCAGCTGCTCCCGCCGGCGGGAACGCGCCCGCTCGTCGACGCGAGCGGCCGCGTGCTCGACGACGACGTCCAGGACCCGGCCACCTGGCAGAGGTACGGCTGGGGGCCGTTCGCGGACCGGGACCGCCCGGCGTACGCCGAGCAGTCGTTCGTCCGCGCCGCGCTGGAACGGGCCCGCGCATTCCACGCCGCGCTCGCGCGCCCCGCGGTCTCGCCCTGCCCGACGGCTGTCTACCTGGTCGGGGGCGACTGCCTGCTCACGCCGGCACGGGCCGTGGTGGACGATGCGAGCGAGAGCCGCCCGCCGCGGATCGAGGCTCGAACCCGCCGGGAGCAGGACCTGCTCTTCGAGTCGGGTGACGGGCGCGTCACCCGCGCCAGCCTGCTCGGCTCCCACCTGCCCGCAGCGGCGGCGGCCGAGACGGGCAGCGGCTACGCCGAGACGACGCGCACCTTCTTCGGCAGCGCCGACCATCACGCCCTCTTCTCCGACCCGGCCATCCAGAGCCTGTTGCTGCGTCTCCTGCTCCGGCCGGCCCCGCAACCGGCACCGCTCGCGGCGCAGCAGGCCGTCGCGAGCGGGGTCTGAGATGCGGACCGCGGTCGGGCGGCACCGTTCGGCGTCGTTGCGCGTCCACGCGCAGGCGGAATATAGTCGAGCCCGAGTGACGCCAAAGCCGGTACAGGGGCCGCATCGGTCTTTCCTGGAGACGACATGCAGCGCGTGACGACCTTCGTCGGCTCGTCGATCGGCCGCAAGATCGTGATGGCGGTGACCGGTCTCGTGCTCTACGCCTTCGTGGTGGGGCACATGATCGGCAACCTCCAGATCTTCCTGGGGCCGGAGGCGATCAACCACTACGGCGTCTTCCTGCGCGAGTTCCTGCACGGCATGGGGATCTGGATCGCGCGGGGGACGCTGCTGGTCGCGGTCACGCTCCACCTGTGGGCGGCGACCGTTCTCACCCTCGCCAGCTGGCGCGCGCGCCCGGTCGGCTACCGCGAGTGGCAGGCCCGCGAGTCGACCTTCGCCTCGCGAACCATGGTCTGGAGCGGCCCGGTGCTGGCGGTGTTCGTGCTCTACCACCTCGCGCATCTCACCTGGGGCAGCGTCAACCCCGACTTCATCCCGGGCGACGTCTACCACAACGTCGTGGTCGGCTTCTCGAACCCCTACGCCTCGGCCTTCTACGTGCTCGCGATGGTGGCGCTCGGGCTGCACATGTACCACGGCTTCTGGAGCATGCTGCAGACGCTCGGCCTCGGTCCGGCGCGCTTCGCCGCCGTCAGGAACGGCCTCTCGCTCGCGCTGGCCGGGATCGTGGTGCTCGCCAACATCTCGATCCCGATCGCGGTCCTGGCCGGAATCGTCCACCTGTAGGGAGACGGGTCTATGCAGCTCAACGCCAACGTCCCTTCGGGCCCGATCGAGAAGAAGTGGGAGAAGCGCCGCTTCGACATGAAGCTCGTCAACCCGTCGAACAAGCGCAAGTACGACGTGATCGTCGTCGGCACCGGCCTCGCCGGCGGGGCGGCCGCCGCCTCGCTCGCCGAGCTGGGCTACAACGTCAAGTCCTTCTGCTACCAGGACAGCCCTCGCCGGGCGCACTCGATCGCCGCTCAGGGCGGGATCAACGCGGCCAAGGACTACCAGAACGACGGCGACAGCGTCTTCCGCCTGTTCTACGACACGGTCAAGGGCGGCGACTTCCGCTCCCGGGAGGCGAACGTCTATCGCCTGGCCGAGCTGTCGGTCAACATCATCGACCAGTGCGTCGCGCAGGGCGTGCCCTTCGCCCGCGAGTACGGCGGGGGGCTCGCCAACCGCTCCTTCGGCGGCGCCCAGGTCTCGCGCACCTTCTACGCCCGCGGACAGACCGGCCAGCAGCTGCTGCTGGGCGCCTACCAGGCCCTGATGCGCCAGGCGAGCGCGGGGCAGGTGAGGCTCTTCCCGCGCCACGAGATGCAGGAGATCATCCTGGTCGACGGCCGCGCCCGAGGCATCGTCGCCCGCCACATGGTCACGGGGGCGCTCGAGACCCACCTCGCCGACGCGGTAGTGCTGGCGACCGGCGGCTACGGGAACGTCTTCTTCCTGGCCACCTACGCCAAGGGCGCCAACGCCACCGCGATCTGGCGCGCGTACAAGAAGGGCGCGGCCTTCGCGAACCCCTGCTACACGCAGATCCACCCGACCTGCATCCCGGTGCACGGCGACTACCAGAGCAAGCTGACGCTCATGAGCGAGTCGCTCCGCAACGACGGCCGGATCTGGGTCCCGACCCGGAAGGACGATCCGCGCCCCCCCGCGGAGATCCCGGAGGCCGAGCGCGACTACTACCTCGAGCGCAAGTACCCGAGCTTCGGCAACCTCGCCCCGCGCGACGTCTCCTCGCGCGCCGCCAAGCAGGTCTGCGACGACGGGCGGGGCGTGGGCCCCGGCGGTCTGGGTGTCTACCTCGACTTCAAGGACGCGATCGGGCGCCTGGGCGCCGCCAAGATCGAGGAGAAGTACGGGAACCTGTTCGAGATGTACGAGCGCATCACGGACGAGAACCCCTACCGGGTCCCGATGCGGATCTTCCCGGCCTCCCACTACACGATGGGCGGGCTGTGGGTCGACTACGAGCTGATGAGCACGATCCCAGGCCTGCTCGTGGGCGGCGAGGCGAACTTCTCCGACCACGGCGCCAACCGGCTGGGCGCCTCGGCCCTCATGCAGGGGCTGGCCGACGGCTACTTCGTCCTCCCCTACTCGGTCGGCAGCTACCTCGCCTCGAACAAGCTCGAGAAGGTGTCCGAGGACGCGCCCGAGGTGCGGGCCGCGGTCGCGGAGGCCGAGGCGCGGCTCACCAGGCTGCTCGCGATCAAGGGCAAGAGGACCGTGACCTCCTTCCACCGCGAGCTGGGCAGGATCATGTGGAACCACTGCGGGATGGCCCGCACCCGGGCCAGCCTGGAGAAAGCACTCGCCGAGATCCCCGCGCTGCGCGAGGAGTTCTGGAGGAACGTCGACGTCCCGGGCAGCGCCAGCGACCTCAACCAGTCGCTGGAGATGGCCGGCCGGGTGGCGGACTTCCTGGAGCTCGGCGAGCTCATGTGCCTGGACGCCCTCGAACGCGAGGAGTCCTGCGGCGCCCATTTCCGTGAGGAGTATCAAACGCCCGACGGCGAGGCGCTCCGCGACGACGAGCACTTCTGCCACGTCGCGGCCTGGGAGTACGCGGGAGCGGACACGAAGCCGGTCCGCAACGCCGAGCCGCTGAGCTTCGAACACGTACACCTCCAGACGCGGAGCTACAAGTGAGCGGGAACGAGAAGCGCATGAACCTGACGCTGCATGTCTGGCGGCAGAAGGGCGCCTCCGAGCCGGGACGCTTCGTCACCTACCCGGCGCGCGACGTCAGCCCGGACATGTCCTTCCTGGAGATGCTGGACGTGGTGAACGAGGGCCTGATCCTGGCGGGAGAAGACCCGATCGCCTTCGACCACGACTGCCGGGAGGGGATCTGCGGCACCTGCAGCATCGTGGTGAACGGCCGGCCGCACGGGCCGCGCACCCGCACCACCGCCTGCCAGCTCCACATGCGCAGCTTCCGGGACGGCGACACGCTGGTGGTCGAGCCCTGGCGCGCCAAGGCGTTCCCGGTGATCAAGGACCTGGTGGTGGACAGGAGCGCCCTCGACACGATCATCGCCGCGGGCGGCTTCGTCTCGGTGCGCACCGGCAGCGCCCCGGAGGCGAACGCTCTGCCGGTGCCGAAGCCCGCCGCCGACGCCGCCATGGACGCGGCCGCCTGCATCGGCTGCGGGGCCTGCGTCGCGGCCTGCCCGAACGCCTCGGCCATGCTGTTCACGGCCGCCAAGGTCTCGCACCTGGGCCTGCTGCCGCAGGGTCAGCCCGAACGCGACCGGCGGGTGCGCGCGATGGTCGCCGCCATGGATGAGGCCGGCTTCGGCAACTGCACGAACCACGCGGAGTGCGAGGGGGCCTGCCCCAAGGGGATCCACATCGGCTTCATCGCCCGCATGAACCGGGACTTCCTCAAGGCGAGCCTGCTCGGCGTCGAGGAGCCGAAGGGCAGCGGCGCGGCCTAGCCGAGCCGGCCGATCAGCGCGGGACGGCCCTGCCGGAGCAGGCCGCGGGACATCTGCTAGAATCCGGCCTCGGTGGCCAGCCCTTTGTCCGCGACGCAAGCCCGGCTTCTGGCCGAGGCCGGGCGACCCCCAGAGTGAAGCGCCTGCGGTTCCGGTTCTGGCTGATCGCCACGCTCTTCGTCATGACCGGCTGCGCCGGCCTTCTGGCTGAACAGTGCTTCGAGAAGCTGCTCACGCGGCTCGTGGGAGCGAGCACTCCGGCGGCAGCAGTCGTGCTGGCCGTCTACTTCCTGGGCTTGACGCTCGGGGCGACTCTCTACAGGCGCGCGCCGCGAGCCGCCCACCCCTTGCGGCGCTACGCGCTGCTCGAAGGCGGTGTTGCCTTCTGGTCCCTCGGACTGCTCGTCTCGGCCGATGCGCTGGTCGCGCTGCTGGTGCCGTTGCTGCGGCTCGGGCACGACCACTTCCTGCTGGTACAGACCCTGAGGGGGATCGTCGCGGTCGTCTGGATCCTTCCGCCCACGACGCTGATGGGCGCCACCTTCCCGGCAATCGTCGACGTCCTCGAGCAGTGGCGCATCCCCAGGCCGCGCCGGGCGATGTCGTTCTTCTACTCCCTGAACCTCGCGGGCGCGGTCCTGGGCGCGCTGCTGGGTCCCTACTGGGCCTTTCCCGGCTGGGGGCTCGAAGGGACACTCGTCTTCACGTTCCTGGTCGACGCGACGGCGGCGGCGGCCGCATGGCTCACCGCGGCCGGCCTCGGGGCGCGGGTGAGACGGCGCCCAGACCAACCCGTGTCGGGCTCGGGAGACGTCGTCGTTCCTCGAACCCTTCTGCTCCTGGCCTGCGTCTCCGGCTTCCTCGGCTTCGCCCTCGAGGTGCTGTGGACGCACCTGCTCTCGGCGGTGATCGGCACCAGCGTCTACTCGTTTGCCGCGATGCTCGCCCTCGTCCTGATCGCGTTGGGGCTCGGCGCCGCCCTCGCCACCCTGCTCTTCCGCGAGAACCGGCCCGTCTCGGTGACGACGGTCAGCCTCATGCTCGTCGCCACCTCGGCCCTGCTCGCCTGGCAGTACCGCCGCTGGCCTGACGTCTCCGAGCTGTTCGTCGTGTGGGGGGCGAACCTGACCCGCTTCGAGCAGGGTGAGCTCCTCCGCTGGATCCAGGCGGGGCGTCTGCTGCTGCCGCCGGCCATCGCGATGGGCATGGTGTATCCGAGCCTGTTCCGCACGCGCCTGTTCCCCAGATCCGACCGGGGACGCGCCGCCGGAACCGTGGGCGCATGGAACTCCATCGGCTGCGTCTCGGGATCCCTGGCCACGGCGTTCCTGCTGCTCCCGACCCTTGGATCCGAGGCCACGCTTCGGTTGATCGGTCTCACGCTCGTGACCGCCAGCGTCCTCTTCGTCTTCTTCCATGGCCGCGGCGCGAGTCGCTGGGGGCTGCTGCTGCTCTCGATCGCCGTCGCCGTCCTGTGGTCGCGCGAGCCTCCCTGGAACCGGCTGGCGCTGACCTACGGCGGTCACGTCAACTTCGCGCGGCACATGGTCGGACCGGGCAGCGAGCTCGTGTTCTTCCACGAGGACGCTCAAGGGATCACGACCGTGGTTCGGCGGCGTCTGCCAGACGGCCGCCTCGTTCGCACGCTGCTGACGAACGGGAAGTTCCAGGCCGACGACTACGAGGAGATCCCCGCACAGATCGGGTTTGCGCTGATCCCGATGCTGCAGGTCGCGACACCCGGTGAGGCGCTCGTGATCGGCCTCGGCTCCGGTCAATCGGCCGCGGTCGTGGCGGGCATGGGATTCCGGCGCGTGGACATCGCCGAGATCTCGTCCGGCATCGTACGGGCAGCCGAAGCGTGGTTCGCGCGGGTGAACCACCGAATCCTCGAGGATCCCAGGGTGACCCTCCACCAGGAGGACGGCCGCAACTATCTGCTCCTGACCGAACGCCGCTACGACCTGGTGACGATCGAGCTGTCCAACGTGTGGTTCGCCGGCGCCACGAACCTCTACTCGCGGGAGTTCTACGCCCTCGCGCGCGAGCACCTGGCCCCGGGCGGCATGCTGCAGCAATGGATCCAGTTCCACCACATCACACCGGACGAGATAGGCTCGGTCCTCGCGACCGTGCACGCCGTCTTTCCCCAGGTGAGTCTCTGGGTCTACGGGAACCAGGGAATCGTGGTCGGGAGCCTGGAGCGGCAGCGCCTGCAGCCCTGGGTTGTGAGACGGCTGGCGGCGGAGAACCCGTGGCGCGCCATGGGCCTCTACGACGCCCGCTCTGAGTTCAGGAGGCTCCTCTCCAGTCGGCTGCTCGCGCCCTCGGACACGGCGAGGCTCCTCGCGGCCACCCGCCCCGTGGTCAACACCGACTGGAACCGCCACCTCGAGTACACGACGCCCCGGCACTATCTCGAACGGGGGCGCCAGCCTGCGGAGAACGTACGGGCCCTGGCTGGATTCGCCACCTTCCCGGGCCACGAGCTGGCCGGGGAGTGGCAAGTCGCCGAGCGGTCCTGGACCGAGGGCCTCAACGCGGACGACTATCGGGCGGCGCTCCATCTCGACGAGCGGCCGGTGACCTCCGCGGCGACTCGGCCGCCGGGACCATGACCAGCGGACGGCGGCTGCTCCTCTTCACGGGCGGATCTCTCCTGCTCGCCGAGATCGCGCTCGTCCGCTCGCCGTCGTTCCTCTTCGCCTCGGCGCTCAGCCCGTTCTCGAGGTTCGTCTGCGCGCTCGGCGTCCTCGCCTGGTCGCTGCTCGGGCTCGCCTGCTTCTACGCCCTTCGTACGACGCTCGGCACCGCGAGGGGCAGCCTGCCACGGAACCTGGCTCGCTGGTCGTTCTATGGAATCTGCGAGCTCGCCGCGTTCTTCCTGCTCGTGTCGTCGATCGTCCATGTGCGGGAAGGCTTCTTCATCAACGGGGCGATGCTCTCCTTCTTCGCCGCGGATCCGCGTCAGGTGTTCACCCTGCTCACGCCTCTGGAGCGGCACTTCTTCGGCCTCGTTTTCGCCGCCTCGACGCTGCTGGTGATCCTCGCATTCCTGCTGACCGCGCCGCCCGCAGCGTTCTCCTTTCGCGACCGCCGATTCCGGCTGGCTTCGCTGGCGCTCACGGCGACCAGCCTGGCCTGCCTGCTCGCCTACCCGCGGATCGCCCTCTCGGAGGGCGAGGCGAACGACTACCGCAAGCAGGCCTGCTACCACTCGACCGCCGCACTCGCCCTCGCCTGCGCGGCGTTCCCGGCGGTCCCGCCAGAGGCACCCCCCGCCCGTGCGACACGCCGCTACGACGGGATGGGTCCGTATCTCAAGACCGTCTCCGGGCCAGCTCGCACCAGGCTGAACCTGGTGATCGTCGTCGTCGAGTCCCTGCGGAGCGACAGCCTGGAGCAGCTCGGGGCCCGCGACTCCTACATGCCCTTCCTGGATCGAATGGCCGGGCGCGGTCTCCTGTTCTCGAACGCGCACTCCCAGAGCAACACGACCCACTACTCCGTGACGGCGCTGCTCTCGTCCCTCTTCCCGATGAAGTACCCGACGCTCGATTCCTTCCGGTCGAAGGGGCGACCGCGCGCGATGGTCTACGAGGTCCTGAAGGCGCTCGGCTATCGCACGTCCATCTTCTCGTCTCACAACGACGCCTGGGGAGACATGCGCGAGTTCATCGCCTCCCCCGCCCTGGACGAGTACTTCTACGCCGAGCTCTACGACGGACCCTCGATCATCAGAGAGGAAGATACCGCGTTCGCGCGCGCCTTCGCGAGAGGACTGCTGCGCAAGGGCAGCCTCGACGATCGCGTTCCGGTGGCGCGCTTCCTTTCGTGGCTCGCGCAGGGCGATCGTACGCAGCCGTTCTTCAGCTATCTCAATTTCCAGGCCACCCACTTTCCGTACCAGCTGGCGTTCGACATGGAGACGCCGTTCCAGCCCAGCACCCTCGACTTCGGCGTGAGCTTCCTCTCCTATCCGCGCGAGAAGCTCGACGTCATGCTGAACCGCTACCACAGCTCGCTTCGCTTCGTGGACGCGCGGATCCGGGACCTCTGGAACGGTATCGCCGCGGCCGGACACGCCGGCGACACGATCCTGGTCGTGACCGGCGATCACGGGCAGTCCTTCTTCGAGCACGGCACGGTGACGCACGCCCAGACGATGTACGAGGAGGAGATCCACGTTCCACTGCTGATCGTCGGGCCGCCGGACGTCGTACCCACCCGTGTCGACGACCGCCCGGTTCAGGGAGTGGACGTCGTGCCGACCGTGCTCGGTCTGATGGGATTGCCGCCTCACCCGGCCTTTCAGGGGCGAGACGTCCTGCGCCCCGCGCGGGACCCCTACGACCACGCGCTCTTCTTGACGTCCCAGGGCGCCAGCGAGACCCAGGTGCTGATCTGGCGCGGCTTCAAGTACATCCTGCGGCGAGAGCAGCACGACTCGCTCTTCAACCTGAGCCAGGACCCCGGAGAGCTGCGCGACCTGCTCGACGAGCAGCCCGCGACGGCACGCCTCTACCGCGATCGTCTGACGCATTTCGTGAACACGCAGGTTGCCTACTACACGAACCGGGAGTACTACGGCCGGCTGTTCCCGCCGCAATACGAGTAGCTCGAAGAGCCCTGCTTCAGTCACGCCTCACGGTCTTCGCGAGCTCGCGAAAGCCCCTCTCGTCGCGGAGCGCCGCGAAGGCCGGATCGAGGGAGAGCGCCACCACCCAGGCCTCCCGCGCCTTCACGGCCGCGCGTCGGCCTTCCGGAAGCGCCCGTCCAGCACGGCGTCGACGCGCAGCTGTCGCGCGGCCTCCAGCGGATCGGTCTCGGGCGCCGAGAAGCGACGGATGGCCAACGGCCAGGCTCCGCGGTGCCACGCTCGCTCCACTGCTCAGCGAGCCCGCGAAACGGTAGCCGCGTCGGGAGAAGGTCTGGATGGAGGGCTGGGCGCCTCCGGGGCGCCTCCGGGGCGCCCCCGGCCGCCGGCGGCCACACGCCCGGTGCCGGAGACCCGCGTGACGCCCTGCTAGAATGACCGGCGACAAGGAGCCGAGCGAAGAGACATGGCCTACCAACACGTGACGGTGCCCGCCGACGGCGCGCGGATCCAGGTTCGCGACGGGAAGCTGCAGGTGCCCGACCATCCTATCCTGCCGTTCATCGAGGGCGACGGCACCGGCCCCGACATCTGGCGTGCCAGCGTGCGCGTCCTCGACGCCGCCGTGGCCAAGGCCTACGCGGGCCGGCGCAAGATCGCCTGGATGGAGCTGCTGGCGGGCGGAAAGTCCTTCGAGAAGCTCGGCAGCTGGCTCCCGGACGAGACGGTCGAGGCCTTCCGCGAGTTCCTGGTCGGCATCAAGGGCCCGCTCACGACCCCGATCGGCGGCGGGATCCGGTCCCTGAACGTGGCCCTCCGCCAGATGCTCGACCTCTACGTCTGCCTGCGCCCGGTGCGCTGGTTCCGGGGAGTGCCCTCCCCGGTCAAGCGCCCGGAGAAGGTCGACATGGTGATCTTCCGGGAGAACACCGAGGACATCTACGCGGGGGTCGAGTTCGAGGCCGGGAGCGCGGAGGCACAGGCGCTGCTCGCTTTCCTGGAGGAGAAGTTCCCCAGCTCCTACGCGAAGGTCCGCTTCCCGGAGACGACCGCCGTCGGCATCAAGCCCGTCTCACGGGAGGGCAGCGAGAGGCTGGTCCGGGCCGCGATCCGCTACGCCCTCGACAATCGCCGCAAGAGCGTGACCTTCGTGCACAAGGGCAACATCATGAAGTTCACCGAGGGGGCTTTCCGCAACTGGGGCTACGCCCTGGCCGAGCGCGAGTTCGCGGACTCGGTCTACACCTGGGAGCGCTGGGAGCGGACCAAGAAGGAGGCGGGCGAGGCGGCCGCCAACGCCGAGCAGAAAGCGGCGCTCGAGGGCGGCCGGCTGCTGGTGAAGGACGCGATCGCAGACATCACGCTCCAGCAGGTCCTGACCCGGCCCGACGAGTTCGACGTGATCGCGACCCTGAACCTGAACGGCGACTACCTCTCGGACGCGCTGGCGGCGCAGGTGGGCGGGATCGGCATCGCCCCGGGCGGGAACATCAACTACACGACCGGCCACGCGATCTTCGAGGCGACCCACGGCACGGCGCCCAAGTACGCGAACCTCGACAAGGTGAACCCGGGCTCGGTCGTGCTCTCGGGCGAGATGATGCTGCGCTACCTGGGCTGGGGCGAGGCCGCCGACCTGGTCCTGAAGGGCATGGACGGCGCGATCGGAGCGCGCACCGTCACCTACGACTTCGCGCGCCAGATGGAGGGCGCGACCGAGGTCAAGTGCAGCGCGTTCGGCGACGCCGTCATCCGGCACATGTAGGCTCGGCCCTGCCGACGTCAGGCGCCCCGAAGAGGACGCGTCGTTCGGCTGCGGCGCGGCTATTTGGCGCGCTCCACGAAGCGGCCGTCACGGGTGTCGACCCGGATCCGCTCGCCCGCCTCGACGTAGGAGGGCACCAGCACGGTGATCCCGGTCTCGACCCGGGCGGGTTTGAGCTGCGCCTGGGCCGTGGCTCCCTTCATCGCCGGCGGCGTCTCGGCCACGGTCAGGTCCACCGTGATCGGCAGGTTGAGGGCGATCACCCGATCCTGGAAGAAGACGGTCTTCAGCTCCAGGTTCTCGAGCAGGAAGCCGGCGGCCTCCCCCACCTGCTCGCGGTCGAGCCCGATCTGCTCGTAGCTGGTGAGGTCCATGAACACGAACTCGTCGCCCTGCCGATAGAGGAACTGCGCGGTGCGCGTCTCGACCTCGGCCGTGGTCGCCGTCTCGCCTCCCCTCCAGGTCTTCGAGAGGGTCTGCCCGGTGCGCAGGTTCTTGAGCTTGCCCTTGACCAGCAGGCTGGCTCCGCGCGCGGAGGGCGTCTGCGAGACCACCTCCACGACCTGCCAGGGGTCACGGTCGATCTCGAGGATCTCGCCGCGCGTGATCTCGGTGACGTTGACGATCATGCGGCCGGTCAGCCCAGCTCGAGGAAGCGCACCTCGCGGATGCCGGCGAGCTTGCCGATCTCGCCGAGCGCGGCCGCGGGGACCTGGCCGTCCACCTCGATCAGCATCACCGCCCTGCCGCCCTCGGGTCGGCGCCCCAGGCCCATGCGGGCGATGTTGATCTTGTGCCCACCCAGGGCGCTCCCGATCCGGCCGACGGTGCCGGGCGTGTCGTCGTTGCGCACCAACAGCAGGTTGCCGCGCGGAACGGCGTCCAGCTCGATCCCGTCCACTTCCACGAGCCGCAGGTGGTTGCCGCCGAAGACGGTACCGGCCACCGCCATCTCCTGCTTGTCGGTCTTGTAGCGAAGCGCCACCATGTTGGCGAACCCGATCGGCGCCGAGGAGCTGGACTCCTCGATCTCGATCTTCCGGTCCTTGGCGATCTCGACGGCGTTCACCAGGGTGACGCCGTCGCCGAGCTGAGGCTTGAAGACCCCGGTCAGGGTCGCGGCCAGGACCGGCTTGACGTCGATCTCGCTCAGCTCGCCGTAAAGTCCCAGCTCGACGCGCCGGGGCTCGCCCTGCGCCGCCTGGGAGACGAAGGCGCCCAGGCGCTGCGCCAGGTCCATCACCGGGCGCACCTTGTCGTAGAGGTCGCCCGCCAGCGAGTAGAAGTTGCAGGCCTGCTGGATGACGCCGCCCTTGAGGTAGTCGCGCACCTGCTTGGCGATGTCCGTCCCGACCCGCTCCTGGGCCTCCTTGGTGGAGGCGCCCAGGTGCGGCGTCGCCAGCACCTTCGGGTGCTTGGCGAGCCTCCAGTCGACGGGCGGCTCCTGCGGATAGACGTCCAGGGCCGCCGCCGCCACCTTTCCGCTCTCGAGGGCCGCCAGCAGGGCGTCGTCGTCGATCAGCGGACCGCGCGCGGCGTTGACGATGCGCACGCCGTTCTTGACCTTGGCCAGCGCCTCGGCCCCGATCAGGTGCCGGGTCTCGTTCGTGAGGGTCGTGTGCAGGGTGATGTAGTCGGAGGTCGCCAGCAGCTCGTCGAGCGA
The DNA here is from genome assembly GCA_963732935.1 of uncultured Acidobacteriota bacterium. Classification (GTDB taxonomy): domain Bacteria; phylum Acidobacteriota; class Vicinamibacteria; order Fen-336; family Fen-336; genus DATBSL01. Next base: position 586,521 of record CAVTBK010000003.1, read on the forward strand.
ACGCAGTTTCACGCCCGCCTGCTCGGCCAGCGCGGCGGAGGCGAACGGGTCGTGGGCCTGCACCTCCATGCCGAAGGCGCGGCAGCGCGCCGCCACCTCGCGTCCGATCCGGCCGAAGCCGATCACCCCCAGCCGCTTGCCCATGAGCTCGACGCCCGCGAACGACTTGCGGTCCCATTTCTCGCCCTTCATGGAGGCGGAGGCGGGGGCGAGATTGCGGGCCAGGGCGAGCATCAGCCCCACCGCCAGCTCCGCGGTCGAGACCGTGTTCCCGGTCGGCGAGTTCATCACCAGGACGCCGCGCCTGGTGGCGGCCGCGAGGTCCACGTTGTCGATGCCCACCCCGGCGCGGCCGATCACCTTCAGGCTCTTCGCCGCCTCGATCACCTCGGCGTTCATCTTGCTGCCGCTGCGGATCAGGATGGCGTGGTAGGGTGGCACCAGCTTCACGAGCTCGGCCGGCGGCAGGGCCTTCTCCATGTCGACGGTCCAGCCCTCGGCGCGCAGAAGCTCGGCGCCGCGCTCGGTGATCCCTTCGAGGACGAGGATGCGGTGGCTCACGTTGATCCCTCTCGTTCGTTCAGTAGCTTCGAGGCCGGTGACCAGAGCTCGTCGACGGCGGCCGGACGGCCTCGGGTCCGGCCCCCAGGACGGCGAAGGCCGCGGGCGCGATTATCTCCGCTTTGCCGGCCAGAGCAACCCCCGTCGGGCTCATGCCCGTATTCGGTTTCGTCCTGACACGGCCGGCGGCCGGGTCTCGCCGTCGCGCGCCCGCCTCCTTCGGCGAGGCATCCGCTGGCGTTCCACACAATCTGTGGAAAACCCTGTGGAAAGACGCGGGAGCCGCATCTGTAAATAGATGACCAGATGAGGGTTAATACAATCTGCACTGCATGACAGCAGTGTGACAGAGGCACGCGATTTGCGTCAGCGGCGAATCGTGCCACGCTGCTTCGAAGGGCCCGTCGGCACAGGCCGAACTGGCCCGAAAGCCGGCTCGAATGGCGTCCGCTGTAGCGGCGGTCACAGGAAGACCGGCGGCCGAGACGTACTTCTCTCCAGGATGAGGAGTGAGGTCATGTGGAGAACGCTGGCGACTCTCGCGCTCGTTTCCTTCGCGCACGCGGCCTTCGCACAGGAGCGGCCCGCAAGAGAGGACGCGACGCCACCCGCGGCGCCACGGCCCGCGATCCGCGTCCTGCAAGATCCTTACGACCTCGCGTCGCACTATCGGGCCGGCGGATCGTCACCCGGCGGCTGGGCCGGTCTCGCGAGCAACCCCGCCTACGGCATCGCCGACTTCTACCGTGCGGAGGGTGGCACCTCGCCCTACGGCTGGTCCCGGTTCTGGACGGCGGGCTACGGCGCGCGACGGCCGCTGCCGCTCGCACCCTACCGTCGCACGATCGGCGAGAACGGCGACCTGTTCCTGCTCGTACCGTTCCTCGCCGCCGTCGGCCCGATCAGCGGCGCGTTCGCCGGCTACTGAACCCCGCCACCGCCACGAGCGATCTCCCCGTCTCGCGGCGGAAGCGGTCGGCGAAGCCCTCCAGCCCGCCGAGCGTCTCGTCGCGCTCCATCCTCTCCACGCGGTTCATCGGGTAGAAGAGGGTGACGAGGCCCAGGCCGGGGGCTTCCCGCCGCGCCTCCTGCCGGACCCAGTCGTCGAAGGCGGCGAGATCGATGCCGCGCACGACGACGCCGGCCGCGTCGAGCGACGCCAGGACGCCCAGCACCTTCTCGCGCGGCGAGTGCAGATAGACGAGCACCGGGCTCCCCGGTGAAAAGCCCCCGCGGGTCATGAGCGGCTCCTTTGCTCGGTCACGAACTCCGCCAGCCGGCGCAGACCCTCCTCGAGATCCTCGAGCGCTGCCGCGAAGGACAGGCGCAGGTACCCGGGCGCATGAAAGCCTTCACCGGGCACGACGGCCACGGCCTTCTCTTCGAGCAGCCGTGTCGAGAACGCCACCTGTCGGGCGTCCCCTTCGAGAGACAGCGAGAGACGTCGGGAAACACGTAGAAGCCGCCGTCCGGTCGGGCGCAGCTCACCCCGGGCAACGCCCTGACACCGGCGTGGACGAGGTCGCGCCGGCGCCGGTACTCGGCCGCCATGCGCCTCAGGCCCTCCTGCGACGAGCGCAGTGCCTCGCTGGCAGCCAGCTGGGCGAAGGTCGCCGGCCCCTGAACGGAGTGCGAGTTGAGGGCGGTCGCGGCGTCGGCGAACGCGCGGGGCCCGATCAGCCAGCCGACACGCCAGCCCGTCATGCAATAGCTCTTGGACGCGGTACCGACGACCACGAGCCGGCCGCGGGCTTCGTCCTTCACCCGCTGGAGCTCGGGTGCCCGCGCCGGAGCGAAGACGAGCTGGGCATAGGTGTCGTCGTAGAGGAGCCAGAAGCCGCGCCGGCGGGCGAGCCGGGCGATGGCGACGAGCTCGTCGGGCTCCACCAGGGCGCCCGTCGGGTTCGAAGGGCTGTTCACGACCACGGCCCTGGTACGCGCCGTCAGCACCCGCGCGACCGCCCCCGCGGTGACCCGGAAGCCGGTCCTCGCCGGGAGCGGGAGCAGCACGGCGCGGCCCCCCGCGATCCGCGCGGCCTCGGCGAAGGTCGGCCAGGCCGGGACGGGAACGACCACCTCGCTGCCGCGCTCGACCAGGGCCGAGTAGGCGAGCGCCAGCCCCTGCTTGCCGCCCACGGTCACGACCACGTCCTCGGCGGCGAAGTCGACCCCGAAGTCCTCGCGGTAGCGTTCGGCGACGGCCGCGCGCAGCTCGGGCAGTCCCGAGGCGGGCGCGTACTTCGTCCGGCCGGCGTCGAGGGCGGCCTTCCCTGCCTCGACCACGTGTGGCGGCGTCGGCTGATCGGGCTCGCCTACCGTGAAGTCGAGCACGCGCACGCCCTTGACCTTGAGGGCGCGCGCGCGCGCCGACATCGCCACGGTCGGGGACACCTCGAGCCGCCGCGCTCGGGCCGCCAGCCTCGGCTCGCTCGTCGCCGCTCACGACCGCCGCCGCGCCGGCCGGGCCGGCCGCGCCGAGCCGCCGTACTTCTCGCTCAGCCGCCGCTCGACCACCGCCGGCACCACGTCGGTGACCCTGCCCCCGAGCTGGAAGACCTCCTTGACCAGCCGCGAGGACACGTACGAGTAGCTCTCGGCCGGCATCATGAAGACCGTCTCGATCTGGGGGTTCAGCCTCCGGTTCATGAGCGCCATCTGGAACTCGTACTCGAAGTCGGAGATGGCGCGGATGCCCCGGATGATGACGCTCGCCCCCACGCGCTCGGCGTAGTCGACGAGCAGACCCGTGAAGGTGTCCGCCTCGACCCTGGCGTTGCCCCGGTAGGTCTCACGGATGATGGCCAGCCGCTCCTCGACCGTGAAGAGCGGCAGCTTCTCCGGGTTCACCAGGATCGCCATCCGCACCCGGTCGAACACCCGCAGGCCGCGCTCCACGATGTCGAGGTGCCCGTTGGTGATCGGATCGAACGAGCCCGGAAAGACGGCGAGCGAGCCGGAGCGGCGCCGTGACTTCATCTCCCGTCCTCCTCGCCCGGCGGCCTCGGCCCCTGGGTCGAGCCCGCCCGACGATAGAAGCTGAGGCAGTGATCGCCCACCCGACTCCTCCGGGTGCACGCGAGGGCACCAATTCTCTCCGGAAGCTCCCGCTTGTGGAAGTGCTCGGCCACCGCCACCCCGTCCTCGGCGAGCAGCCTCTCTCCAACCAGCTCGAGCAGGGGGAGGTAGAGCTCGCTCGCGTAGGGCGGATCGAGAAAGACGACGTCGAAGCGCTGCCCCTGGTCCGCGAAGGCCTGAAGCGCCGTCCGCGCGTCCTGCCGGAAGACGAGCGCCTCTCCCCCGGCCCCCGAGAGAGCCCGTGCGTTCTCCCGCGACGCCTCGACCGCGGGTCCGCTGCGGTCCACGAGCACGACCCTCGCGGCCCCCCGGGACAGGGCCTCGAGGCCGACCCCGCCGCTGCCCGCGAAGGCGTCCAGGAAGCGGCAACCCGGGATCTCGCCGGCCAGCATGTCAAAGAGCGACTGCCGGACACGCGCCCCGGTCGGCCGCGTCGCGTCCCCGTGAACCGACTTCAGTCGTCGCCCCTTCCCCGCTCCGGCGATGATTCGGGACATCGTGGCCCCAATCCTAGCGCACGGTCGCTGCTCGCTGCCGCCGCGACGGCAGCGCCAGGGCTGGGGCTGGCGGCGGCGCCTGCCGGCAGCGCCACGAAAGATCGACTCGCGCTTCGGTCTCCGGCCGAGCGCGGTTAGGATGGGGCCGCACGGGAGGGAACGATGCGTCTCGTCACGCGCGGCGATCTGGACGGGCTCACGAGTGCCGTGATCATCACGGAGTGCGAGAGGATCGACGAGATCCTGCTCGTGCATCCCCAGGACATCACGGACAAGAAGCTGGCGATCACCCGCGACGACGTCTTCGCCAACCTTCCCTACCACCCCGACTGCGGGAAATGGTTCGACCACCATCTGCTGACCGACAGCAACGAGCGGCCGCCCGCCGTGTTCGATGGCCGCTACGGGCTGGCGCCGAGCGCTGCGCACCTCGTCTACGAGTACTACCTCGAGGGTCATCCCGGGATCCGCCGCTTCGAGAGGCTGCTGGCGGAGACGGATCGTCTCGACGCGGCACAGCTGACGCGAGACGACGTGCTCGACCCCAAGGACTACATCCTGCTCGGCTTCACGCTCGATCCGCGCACGGGCCTCGGGGCCTTCCAGCCCTATTTCGTCGCGCTGGTCGGTTGGCTCAAGCGGATGGGCGTCGAGGAGGTCCTGCAGCAGCCGCAGGTGCAGGAGCGCGTCACGCGCATGCGCGACCAGGATCAGCGCTTCCGCCAGCTGACCATGGCCCACTCGAAGCTGGACGGAAACGTCCTCTTCACCGACTTCCGGTCGGTTCGCCCGATACCGGTCGGCAACCGCTTCTTGGTCTACACGCTGTTTCCGCAGGCGAACATCTCGCTGCGCGTCCACCCCGGGCCGGACCCCGAGCACATCGCCGCGACGGTCGGCCACTCGATCTTCAATCGCACCAGCCGCACCAACGTGGGAGAGCTGATGTCGCGCTACGGGGGTGGGGGGCATCGCGCCGCCGGCACCTGCCTGCTCTCGGCGGCCCGGGCGGAGCAGCAGATCGGCGAGCTGGTCGACGCCATGAAGCGGGACGGCTGAGCGGATCAGCCCACCCGCGCCAACCCGAACCGCTTCTCCCACCCTCCCTGCTCCAGGAAGGCGGCGAGCGACGGGGGCAGCGCTCCGGCTTCGACCAGCCGGAAGGCCTCGTCGCGCGCCCGCTCCAGCAGAGCGCGGTCGCGGATCAGGTTGGCGACGCGCAGCGCCGGCATCCCCCACTGCCGGGTCCCGAAGAAGTCACCCGGCCCCCGGATCTCGAGGTCCCTCTCGGCGATCAGGAAGCCGTCCTCGGTGGCGACCATCGTGTCGAGCCGCGCCCGCGCCACCTCCGAGAGCCGTCCATGCGCCACCAGCACGCAGCTGGACGCCACGCTGCCCCGCCCGACACGGCCCCTCAGCTGGTGCAGCTGCGCGAGGCCGAAGCGCTCGGCGTGCTCGATCACCATCAGGATCGCGTTCGGCACGTCGACGCCCACCTCGACCACCGTCGTCGCCACCAGCACCTGCGTCTCGCCCCGCGAGAAGGCCGCCATCGCTTCTTCCTTCTCGCCGCTCTTCATGCGCCCGTGGAGGAGTCCCACGCGGACGCCGGGCAGCAGCGCCGCCCACTCACCCGCGGCCTCGCTCGCGGCCGCGACGTCCTCCAGCTTCTCGGACTCCTCGACCAGCGGGTAGACGACGTAGGCCTGACGCCCTGCCGCCACGGCCTCGCGCACCCGCCGCACGACGTCGCGCCGGTCGCGCGCGGGGACGAGGATCGTCCCGATCGGCGTGCGCCCGGGCGGCTTCTCGTCGACGACGGAGACGTCGAGATCGCCGTAGGCGGTGAGCGCCAGCGTGCGCGGGATCGGCGTTGCGGTCATCACCAGCACGTCAGGCTCGAGGCCTTTGCGGCGCAGATCGTCCCGCTGCAGGACCCCGAAGCGGTGCTGCTCGTCGACGACCGCCAGCCCGAGCCGGTGGAAGCTGACGCCCTCCTGGATGAGCGCGTGCGTCCCGATCACGATCTGGGCCTCGCCCGAGGCAATGCGGGCCAGGGCCTGCTTGCGCTCGCCGCCGGTGACGGCGGAGCTCAGCAGCTCGACCCGGTAAGAGCAGTGCCGGAGCAGCCGCCGAAGGGTCAGGAAGTGCTGCTCGGCCAGGATCTCGGTCGGCGCCATGAACGCCGCCTGGTGGCCGTTCTCCAGCACGATCACCATCGCGAGCAGGGCCACGACCGTCTTGCCCGAGCCGACGTCACCCTGGATCAGACGGTTCATCGGGTGGGGCGAACGCAGATCGTCGGCGATCTCGCGCAACACGCGCTTCTGCGCACCCGTCAGCGGGAAGGGCAGGATGCGCTTCACCGCCTCGCGCGCGCGGTCGCCGACCTCGAAGGCCGAGCGCCGCCTCGGGGCGCGCAGGCCGCTGCGCCGGCGGGCCAGGCCGAGCTGGAAGAGCAGCAGCTCCTCGAGGATCAACCTCAAGTGGCCCGGCGAGCGGAAGCGGTTGAGCGCGTCGAGGTCGTCGCCATCGCCAGGCAGGTGCACCCGTCGCAGCGCCTCGCCCCGGCCGATCAACGAGAGCCGTTCCCGCAGCTCGGGCGGGAGCGGATCGAGGAGCGTCTCGGGCAGCTGTGCGGCGAGCTGAGCGAGCACGCGCCGCAGCGGCTTGACGGTCAACGTGCCGAGCTTCTCGTAGACGGGCACGATTCGGCCGGTGTGGATGCCGACGGGCGCGGCGCCGTCCAGAATCTCGTACTGGGGTGATCGCATCACGAGCAGGCGCGAGCCGTAGGCGTCGCGCTCGACCAGCCCGAACAGCACAGCCCTGCGCCCGCGGCTGAGGACGTCCTTCAGGAACGCCTGATTGAAGAAGACGGCCTTGAGCCGTCCGCTGCCGTCGTCGAGCCGGATCTCGTAGACGGTCACGCGCCGCGCGCGCCGGAGACCCGCGACAGCGATCTCACCCGAGACCGAGACGCGCGCTCCGGGGACGAGGTCGGCGACCCGCGCGAAGGCGCTGCGATCCTCGTAGCGCATCGGGAGGTGGAGCAGCAGGTCCTCGGCCGTACGCACGCCGGCCGCCTGGAGCGCCTCGGCCCGCTGCGGGCCGACGCCCTTCACGTATTGGACCGGCGATTGGAGGTCCATGCGGCGTGGTGATCTTGCCACGGGGCCGCGGCGAGACGGGCCCGTTACGGCCTCAGGGCTGCGGCGAGTAGAAGTCGACGAGGGCGCGACCGGGCTCGAGCCGCACCTGTCGCGCCGTCCAGGGCAGGCGGAACGGCGCCAGGATGTCGAAGCCCCCGGGCTGCGCCTGGCTGCGCGTCGAGAGGCTGACGATCTGGGCGAGGAGGGACGCCGGCACGCTCACTCCCCCGACCGTCGCCTGCTCGATCCGGACCCGCCCGGTCCCGTTCCCGCTCCAGACGCTGCCCAGGATCTCGACCGGCACCGTCCCGCCCAGGAGGGCCAGGACACCTCCCATCGCCCCCCGCGGAAGCACCTCGCGCAGGCGGTCGAGGTCCAGCAGGGCCCTGGCCCCCAGCCGGTTCCGCTCGAAGACCAGCTGGAGGTCCGAGACACCCTGCGGAATCTGTCGGCCCAGCGACAGGTTCAGATACGAGTTCACCTGGCGCTGACTGACGACGACCGTAGCCTGCGCGGCCGCCCGTCCCGAGCGCAGCCGCCGCTCGATGCGCGCGAGTGTCCTCTCCAGGTTGTCGGCATCTTCCCAGCTCAGGCCCGGTGGAGCCGGCCGTCGGGGCGGCGTGGGCCGCGGCACAGGCGACGGCTTCGCGGCCGGCCGGCGCGGCGTGGGGACCGGGTTCGGCACCTTTCCCCCGTCCATCACCAGCAGGGCCAACACGCAGAGGAATGCGGTCACGTTGGCATGATAGCAAGCGCCGCTAGTCTTCCACCCGCTTCGCTCCGGCGGCCTGGCCGGTCTCCTTCACGAGATCGGCCAGCTCCCGGCGCAGCACCGGATCCTCCCGACACCACAGCGCCGCCCGCAGCTCTTCGATCTCCTTCTGCCCGTCACCCTGTGCCCGGCGCGCACGGGCGAGCAGCCGGTGCGGCCCCGCTGCGTAGGGGTCCAGGAGCGCCGCCCGCGCCAGCTCGGCAACGGCCCCGGCGAGATCACCCGCCTCGAGCAGCGTCTCGCCGCGCGCCGCGTGAGCTCGGGACTCCTCCGCGTCCACTTGCCGCTCGGGGTCCAGCATGACCGCCTGCGCAGAGACGAAGATCCGCTCGAACTTGCGCGAGAGATCGACGTTCCTCATCACCCGATAGGACGGCGCCAGGGCCACGGCCGCTTTCCACTGCTCCTCGGCCTCCTGCGCCCGCCCGCTCGCGCTCAGCGCCCAGGCCAGGAGGAGCCTGCCCTGGGCGTCTCCCGCTTCGCGACGGGCCGCCCCCTTGAGCCAGAACGCGGCCGCCTGGGCGTCGCCTTCCACGAGCAGGGCCCATCCGAGGTTGAAGGGCAGGTCGGTGGCGGCCGGCTCCGCCTCCACCGCCTGGCGCAGCAGCGTCGAGGCCCCCGCCAGGCCGAGCCGCAACCGAGCCACCGCGCGGTTGCTGAGCGCGGCCGCCTCCGTCTGGGTGCCCGCGAGCCCGGCGTAGAGCGCGTCCGCCTCCCGGTATCGGCCGAGGCCGAGCAGCGCCACCCCCTCGAGGAAGCGCGCCTCGGCCCCGAAGACGGAGGTAGCCGGCACCCGGCCCAGCACACGCAGCGCCTCTTCGAAGGCACTCGTGTCGACGAGCTGCCGCGCCAGCACCAGAGCGGCCTCCTGGTAGCCGGGGCAGAGGGCGAGCGCCCGACGCGCGCCCGCCACGCGCGCCGCCGCATCGCGGCCGATCAGCCCCTCCCCGAGCGCGCGGAGCGCGTTGGGCGGCACCGCGACCGCGGCCTGCTGCAGCGCCTCCCGCGTTCCGGACGGCGCCCGCGGGCCGGCGAGCGCCACGTCCCAGGCCAGCGAGGACAGGAGCCTGCCCAGCTCCAGGATCGGAACCCTGCCGACGAGCGGTGCGCTGAGCGAGCCGCGGCCGGCGTCGAGAAGACGCAGCGAGAGCGTGACCTCCGTCCCATGCTGCTCCCAGGCCCCGACCACGAGCCGCGAGGAGCCGAGCGCCTCGGCCACCCGGATGCTGGTGGCGCGGGTGGTGGCCGGGGCGGGCACGCCCAGCAGCTCCTGGGTGCGGCGTCGGTCCGCGTCCGTCACGGCCGGGACGCCGATGCGCTGCAGCGCCCGTGGCAGCGCCTCCGCGACGATCGCGCCGATCCAGCCGGCCGAGGAGCCGCCGGGTCCGTCCGGAGGGACCACCACCACGGGCCCTGCCTCCCCAGAGGCGAGTGCCAGCACGAGCGCCAGCGCGGGCGTCACGTCGGCAGCTCGATCCTGGCGGGCGGTCTCACCCACGCGTGTGCGGCGAAGGTGCGCTGGCTGCGAAAGCCCAGCGACTCGTACAACCGATGCGCGCGGGAGTTGGCGACCGTGACGCTGAGCGTCGCGCTGGCGAGGCCTTGCCCGCGGAAGGAGTGGAGCGCCGTCGCCATGAGAGCGGCGCCGATGCCCTGACCCTGCGCCTCGGGCGCGACCGAGACCTGGCAGACGTGCCCGTTCGCCGCCGCGAGCCGGCTGGCGACGAGCACCGCCGTGGGGCCGTGCGGACCGACGGCGAGACGCGACGCCTCGGCGTCGAAGCGGCCGCACCCCGAGCGCAGCACGAGCGTCTCGACGAAGGCGCGGCAGGTGGCGGGCGTCGCGTAGGTGAGGTTGAGCGCGGCGTCGACCGTCCCCACGTGGCTGCGATAGACGACGTCGGCGGCGACCGGCAGGTCCTCCCGGCCCAACGGCCGCAGCGCCACTCCCGGGGGCAAGACGGGATCGCGGGATGGAAGCGGTCCGCGCAGGTCGCGCCGCATGTAGTGGCGCGGTCGGCTGGCGAAGCCCACCGCTCCGAAACGCTGGTCGGCCGTGTCGGAGGTACAGAACAGGGTCTGGCACTCCACCCGTCCGGCGCCCCGCTCCGCCCGCGCGTCGATCACGACCGCGCTCACGAGAGCGTCCTCGAGACCCCGGCCCCGGTGCTCACGACCCGAGAAGATCGAGCCGATGATGACGCGACCGGCGTCGACCATGTAGTAACAGTAGGCGCAGGCGCGCACCCCTTCCAGCACCACCCGGCCCGGCAGGCTGCCGCGCTCGATCCCGGCGGCAACCGCCCTGCGCACGTCCGAGAAGTCCCAGGCCAGCTCGGAATGCCAGAGCGCGCTCTCTTCCTCGAGCAGCGAACGCAGCTCGCGGAGCGAAGCCTCACGAAGGGGCCGGGTGCGCACGCCTTCTCCGTCTCCACTCCGCGTCGACGAAGGAGCGCACCCGCACCCCGTCGAGGGCCGCGAGGCCGAGGAACTCGAGCCCCGCCAGGAAGCGCTGCCGGGCGTCGGGCAGCGAGTCACCGTCGACCGATGCCTCCGCCACGCGCGCCTTGACGCGCAACGGCCCGTCGGGCATCTCGACGTTCAGGTCCACGACCGCCCCTCGAGCCAAGAGGTCGTCCGAGCGGAGGAGGCACCCGAGCAGACTCAGGTCGACGACGCGAGCCGGCCTCGGCTGGCGCCCGCGGACCGTCGCCGCTAGATCGACCCTCACGCGCGGCCCGCCCCGGTCGCGCCGGGCTTCCCTGCCATCCTGCATGCGCATCGACGTGCAGCGATTCTAGGCCGGGCCGGGGAGCGCCTCAAGCTGCCTCGCCGGCCGGATGCCAGGATACGCCGGGACGACATGCCGGGATCGGTCATGCCCCCGGGGCGGCCAGGCTCCCCTTGGAACCGGGCCGATCGGACCCTATAATTCGCGGTGGGAGAGTACTTTGTCGCGAACGCTGTCCGGCACGGGTGTCGGCGGGCGGCGCGGGCCGGCGCCGCGCCGGCCCGCCGGACAGCCGTCGCCCGCCAGGGCGACCCGGGGCGGCCGGTTGGCGACACCGCCCGAGGGTCCGCGGCTCGTGGGCCTGCGGCCCGATCCGATCGCCGCCCTCGAGGAGAAGAGCAGCGCCATCGCGGACCCGGTCGAGAAGCTGCGCTTCCTGCGCCGGTCTCTCGAGCGCTACGAGAGCGTCGACCAGAAGCTGCAGGCGGTGCCCGGGGGACCGCTCCGCTGGCTCGCCTATCGCTTCACGCGCGTCGACTCGGCTCGGCCCTTGTTCTCCGCGAACCCGAACGGGGCGCTCGGGCACAACGCCCGCACCCGAACGCCGCTGCCCCGGCGGGCCCGGCGGGTCGTGAACGTGCTGGCGGTGGTCGTCGTGGCGGCGGCCGGCATCGCCCTCGCCGCCTACCCGCGATCGCATGCAACCAGCCCCGCCCCGCCGCCCGGTTCCACGAAGCGGGTCGCGACGACACTGCCGCCGGTCGCGGAAGCGCTGCCGGACGAGCGGCGGGGGGTCGCGCCCGAGAAGATCTGGCTGGTCGACTCGGGCAAGGGGTTCGAGCTCTACAGCAACGGGCTGCGCATCGACACCAGCTACGAGGTCGCCGGCGAGCCGCGCCGCTACCACGTCTTCGACCTCGACCGGGGCATGCAGGGGCAGGTCCAGGACCAGCCGGTCGGGATCGTCTTCCACACCTCCGAGAGCGACATCTGGCCGCTCGAAGAGTCCTTCAACGAGAAGCTGCGCGATTCGAGCCAGAACCTGCTCCACTACCTGCAGAGAAACCGCGTCTACCACTTCCTGATCGATCGCTTCGGACAGGTGTTTCGGGTAGTCCGGGAAGAGACCAAGGCAAACCACGCCGGCATGTCGATCTGGAGTGCCGGGCAACGCGTGTACCTGAACCTCAACGGCTCGACCCTGGGCATCTCCTTCGAGACCCGCTGGGAAGGAGGCCGGGCGCTGCCGATCACGCGCGCACAGCTGGAGGCGGGGCGCCGGCTGACCGACTACCTGCGCCAGAAATGGTCGATCGAGCCGGCCATGTGCGTGACGCACGGGCTCGCCAGCGTCAACTCCAGGAAGCACCTGATCGGGCATCACGTCGATTGGGCCCGAGGGTTCCCCTTCTCGGCCTATGGGCTGCCCGACCAGTACCGCCGGCCCTCGCCCGCGGTGGCCCTCTTCGGCTTCAGCTACGACGAAGAGCTGGTCGCCCGGATGGGCGAGCTCTGGCCTGGCGTCGCCGCGGGAGAGCGTCAGCTGGCGGAGCAGGCCGGGCGGACCGGCGTGTCGCTCGAGGAGCTGCGCCGCGAGCGGACTCTCGCCTACGACCGCTGGCTGGCCGAGCAGGCCGTGGACGTGGACAATCCCGTCGGGAGAAGCGCCCGCGCCCTGCGACCGCGGCGCACAGCAAGCGGAGGATAGCGAGATGACGGAGAACAAGGATCACCTCTGGAAGGCTCCCGAGGAAACGCCGGAGCGGCTGGAGGACCTGGTCAAGGCCGGCTCGCACCCGCTCGGCGTCGACGTCGGCACCAGCAAGGTCGTCGTCTCGCGGCGCGGGGGCCGGGACGTCTCCTGCACGGCGCAGCTGAACGCGTTCATCCCGGTGCCCTACTCGCCGGTCACCGAGCGGACCATCCAGCAGCAGACCGACATCCACTACTTCCGCGACGGCGAGGAGATCGTGATCTTCGGCTCGTCGACCGAGCGCTTCGCGAACATGTTCAACGCCGAGGCCCGCCGGCCCATGGCCGACGGGCTGCTCAACCCGAAGGAGAAGCAGGCCTGGCCGGTGCTGGAAGCGATCCTGCAGAGCCTGGTGCCGAAACCCCGCTCCTCGAACGAGGTCCTCGCCTTCTCGGTGCCGGCCGCGGCGCCGGGACGTGAGGCGCAGCTGACCTACCACGAGGCCAGCCTGCGCCAGCACTTCACGGCGCTCGGCTACCGCGCGATGGCGATCAACGAGGGGCTGGCGGTCATCTTCTCGGAGCTCGAGGACCACAACTTCACCGGCATCGGCGTCTCCTGCGGCGGCGGCATGTGCAACGCGACCCTCGCCTTCCTGTCCATCCCGTCGATCATGGTCTCCCTGCCCAAGGCCGGCGACTTCATCGACCACTCGGTGGGCGAGGCGGTGGCCGAGCACGCTACCCGCGTCAAGGTGATCAAGGAGGAGAGCCTGGACCTCTCGCGCACCCCAAAGGACAAGCTGGAGAAGGCGCTGCACATCTACTACGAGGACATCATCGAGTCCCTGGTCGACGTGCTGCGCCGCGCCATCTCGCGGGCCGAGAAGCTGCCCAAGACCGAGCGCGCGCTGCCGATCGTGCTGGCCGGCGGCACGGCCAAGCCGCGCGGCTTCCGCGAGCTGTTCGAACGCACCCTGCGGGCACGGCGCTTCCCGATCGAGATCTCGGAGGTGCGTCTCGCCTCCGATCCGATCACGGCGACCGCCCGCGGCGCCCACATCGCCGCGATGTTCGAGAAATAGTTGCGACCGACGCGGCGAGCGCTCCTCGCGCTGGTGCTGGTCCTGGGGGCGGCCGGCCCCGTGCTGGCGGTGCAGGACTGGTACGACTACTACCTGCAGGCGCGGGACGGAGACATCCCCGCACGCAGGTGGTCGGAGTGCGTCAAGAACCTGCGGGCCGCCCTGCGCCTGCGCCCGCAACCCGGCGTGCAGCTGCGGACCTACGGGGTCTCCTTCATCGACTACCTGCCCCACTACCACCTGGGCGTCTGCCTGCTGCAGCGGGACTCCTACGATGACGCGATCAGGGAGTTCACGACCGCGGAGGCGCTGGGCGCCGTCAAGCGGACCGGGCAGTACGCCGATCTCGCGCGACTGCGCGCCGAGGCGCAGAGCGCCCGGGCCGCCGTCGCCGCACGCCGCGCGCGCGGCGAGGTGGAGCGCCTGCTCCGCGAAGCGCAGGACTTCGCGCGGCGCCGCGCCTTCGAGGACTCGCTGGCACGGCTGGTCCAGGCGGAGGCGATCGCCAAGGCCCTGGACTCGGAGACGCTGCGCCGGGTGACGCGCGAGGAGGAGCGCGTGCGTGACACCGAGCGCCAGGCTCAGGAGGCGGTCGCCCGCAGCCAGCGCCTCGAGCAGCGGATCGCGGACGGCCAGCGGCTGCTGCAGGAGGGAAAGCCAGGCGACGCCAAGCTCGCCTTCGACGACGCGCACGAGATCGACCCTCGCGACCAGCGGGCGATCGAGGGCCGCGCGGCGGCGCAGGAACGCATCCTCGGCACCACCACCCGAGAGAAGCGCAAGCGAGCGCTCGCCGCCGGCCGCGCTCTCTTCGACGCCGGCCACTACCAGGAGGCACTCGGGCCCTTGGCCGACGCCGCCGCTGACCCGGAAAACTTCGAGGCGCGGGCCCTGATCGCGCGAGCGCGACAGGTGGTCGACGGCCTGCGCCGACAGAAGGAGTTGCGCGCCGAGATCGAGCGGCTGATGGCGCGCGGCGAGCAGCTGATGGCGGCCGGCAGCTTCCCCGAGGCGGTGGTGGCCTTCGGATCCGTCCTCCGACTCGATCCCGGTCACGCCCGGGCCCGGGCGCGCATGGAGGACGGAGAGCGACGCACCGGCGAGGCGATGTTCGCCCGCTGGCTCCCGAACCAGGAGCCTACGCTGACGCTCCTCGACCCCAAGGAGGGGATCGTCGAATCCCCCACCATCTCCGTCCAGGGGGTCGCGACCGACGATCGCGGCATCCAGGGTGTCGAGTTCCGCGTCGGCGGCCAGCTGCTGACCCGCGACACCCTGGCCGAGCCGATGCCGCGCTCGTGGCCCTTCGTGAAGGAGCTGCCGCTCGAGCCAGGGCCCAACCGCGTCACGGTGACGGCGATCGACAGCGGCGGGCTCAGCTACACCGTGCCGCTCCTGGTCGAGAGGCGTCTGCGCTTCTACGAGACGCGGTACTTCCTGCCTTCCGCGCTGGCGAGCGCCGTGACGCTGGTCGGATTCGGCTGGGGCGCCCAGCGGCTCCGCCGCCGACGCGCCCTGCGGCTGCGCTTCAACCCCTACATCGCCGGGGCGCCGGTGCTCGACGACCAGATGTTCTACGGCCGCGAGAAGCTCACCGCGCGCATGCTCAGCACCCTGCACCGCAACAGTCTCATGATCACGGGCGAGCGCCGGATCGGCAAGACCACGTTCCTGCACCACCTCAAGCGGACGCTGGAGACGGACGAGGCCGGCGACTGGAGGTTCTTCCCGGTCTTCGTGGACCTGCAGGGCGTCCCCGAGCGGGCCTTCTTCCTGGCCCTGATCTCCGAGGTGGTCGACGCGCTGGGACTGACGCCCGCGACCCGTGAGGCCCTCCGCTTCCGGCTGGACGGCAGCCGCTACGAGGCCCGCGACTTCAGCCACGACCTGCCTCTGGTGCTGGCGGAGCTCGCCACCCGGACCGAGAAGAAGGTGAAGCTGGCGCTCCTGATCGACGAGGTGGACGTGCTCAACGAGTACTCGGAGAGCGTCAACCAGCGGCTGCGCGGCATCTTCATGAAGAGCTTCTCGGACAACCTGGTGGCGGTGATGAGCGGGGTGGCGATCCGCCGGCGCTGGAAGAGCGAGGTCTCGCCCTGGTACAACTTCTTCGACGAGATCGAGCTCGCGCCCTTCACGCGAGAGGAGGCCGAGGCGCTGGTACGCGAGCCGGTCGCCGGCGTCTTCCGCTTCCAGCCCCAGGCAGTCGAGCGGATCCTCGAGCTCTCGGAGCTGCGGCCATACCTGGTCCAGAAGTACTGCGTGCACTCGGTTGCCCACATGCTGGACGAGGGCCGCAGCACGATCCGGCTCGCGGACGTCGAGGCCGCGCGCCCGGCGGTCGAGAGCGAGGGCCGCTCGCGTTCCACGGCGGACCCGGCCGGCGCCCGGGCTGTGGCAGACTAGGCGCTCCATGCCCACCAGCTCCAGCCCGCGCAACCCGTTCATCGTCGGCAGCTTCGTCCGCGGTGACGACTTCTTCGGACGCTCTCGGCTGATCGCCGAGATCCTGGACGGCGAGCGGCAGTCGACCTGGGTGCTGGGAGGGCGCCGTCTCGGCAAGACGAGCCTGCTCCGGGAGGTCGAGTACCGCGTCCAGCGCAGCCGGGAGACGCCCTTCGTGAGCCTCTACTGGGACCTGCAGGGCAGCGGCGACGCGAGGGGGCTCGCGGAGACGCTGCTCTCGAGCGTCGAGGACAGCGAGGCGTTTCGCCGTGCGACCGACGTCACGGTCGAGGACCTCGAGAGCCTCCCGATCGCCGAGATGATCTCGACCCTGGTGCGCCGCACCGTGCGGAGCGGATGGCGCCTGCTGCTGCTGGCGGACGAGGCCGAGGAGCTGTTGATCGTGGGACGCGGCGACCCCGCCGTGCTGGCACGCCTGCGCCGAGTGCTCTCGCGGGGGCCCGACGTGCGGACTGTCATCACCGCGACCCGCCTGCTCGCGCGCGTGGACGAGGAGGCTCCCATGCCCACCTCGCCCTTTCTGCAGGGCTTCATCCCTCCCGTCTACCTGACGCCGCTCGCCTTCGAGGAGGGACGAACGCTCGTCGCGCGCGGCGGCTTCGCCGCCGCCGACGTCGAGCTCATGCTGCAGCGCACCGCCTGCCATCCCTTCCTGCTGCAGCTGCTGGCGAGCCGCCTCTTCGAGACCCGTGATCTCGGCGCCACCCTCGACCAGCTGGCCGCCGACGAGATGGTCGCCAACTACTTCGCGGTGGACTTCTCGACGCTCGAGGAGACCGAGCGGGCCCTGCTGGCGGAAGTGGCGCGCGAGGGCGCCCTCGGCACGCGAGCGCTCGCCGCGGCGCTCGGCCGTTCCGAGGAAGCGTTGGCGGCGCCCATCTACGGCCTCAGCATGCTCGGACACCTGCGCCGCCAGGACGACTCCTGGGCGCTCGGCAACTGGTTCTTCGAGCGCTGGCTGCGGCGTCGGGTCGCTGCCCCGCCCGGACCGAAGCTGAGCTAGCGTCGGCGACGGCGGCGGCCCGGGCGGGCGTCGCGAGCCAGTTCCGGCTCGCCCCCGGTCTCGAGCGGGGCCTCGACGGGAGCGGGCCCCTTGCGGTAGCGGGCGAGCAGCGCCGCCACGATCCGATCCCGTAGCTCGTGCTCCGCGATCTTCCTCGCCACCGGTCCCAGGTCCAGGAACTCGTCTAGCGAGAGGGCCCGGCCCGCGACGGCCAGCTCCTCCAGCGTCCTGCCGATCCGCCGCTCCAGGACCTCCTGGTCGGTCGGCACCGGAAGCTCCCGGACCTCGATGTGGTAGCGCTTCACCAGCCGGTTGAATGCCATCAAGTCGAGGGCGCCGACCAGGCTGATGGCGCGTCCGGTCTTTCCCACCCGCCCGGTGCGGCCGGCGCGGTGGATGTACTGCTCGGGCGAGTCAGGGGTCGAGAAGATGAAGACGTGCGAGAGATCCTCGATGTCGATTCCCCGCGAGGCGACGTCGGTCGTGACCAGATGCCGGATCTCGCCGCTCTTGAAGCGGCTCATGACGCTCTCGCGCTTCCGCTGCGGCAGGTCCGAGGACAGCATGGCAGCCGCCAGCCCCTTGTTGACGAGGTAGGTCGCCACCACCCGCGTCTCCTCGCGCGTGTTGCAAAAGATCATCGAGGAGGCCGGGCTCTCGAATTCGATCAGCTTCTCGAGGCTCGCCTCCTTGTGCAGGCGCGGGGTCAGGCAGTAGAGGTGCTCCACCTCCTTGACGTAGATCTGGTCCTCGGAGAGCAGCACCCACTCGGGATCGGCCATGTAGTGGTAGATGAGACCCCGGATGCCGATCGGTACCGTGGCCGAGAAAAGCAGCGTCTGCCGCTGCTCGGGCACGTACTCCATGATCTGCCCCATCTCGACCGCGAAGCCCATGTCCAGCATGCGGTCCGCCTCGTCGAGCACCAGATAGCGGACGGCCGAAAAGTCGAGCGTGCCTCGGCGCAGGTGATCGAGCACGCGGCCGGGCGTCCCGGCGATCACCGTCGCGCCCGCGCGAATGCCCTCCAGCTGACGATCCATGGAGTCGCCCCCGTAGATCGACTGGACCTTCACCCCGCGTCCCCGCCCCAGCTCGGAGATCTCCTGTGCGACCTGGACGGCCAGCTCCCGGGTGGGGGCGAGCACCAAGGCCTGTACGACCTCACGGGCGGAGTCGATCTTCTCGACCATCGGGATGGCGAAGGCGGCGGTCTTCCCGGTGCCGGTTCGCGACTGGACGACCAGGTCTTTGCCCGCGAGAGCGAGGGGGATCGCCTCACGCTGGACGTCGGTCGGCGCCGTGTACCCTTTCGCCGCGACGCTCGCGAGGGTCTCGGGCGAAAGGGAGAAGCTGACGAAGCTGGCTGAGGCGTCGACCGTTTCCATAGCCTTTCATTATCGCACGCCGGGGCGGCCGCCCTTGCTATAATCGAGGTTTTGCGGGGCCCTGGCAGATCCTGCGCTCCGGATCTCCGCGTTTGCCTGGGGGGCCTCGAGGAGCCGACATGCTCGAGGCGTGCAGCCGTTGCGGGAAGCCGGGCGAGACCCCGCCCGCCCACCGCGTACCGTTTCCGGCCGCCGTGAAGCAGAAGGTGCTCGACTCGATCTGCGCCGCCTGCTGGCGCGAGTGGGAGGACATGGAGGTCCGGGTCGTCAACGAGCATCGGCTCAACTTCCTCGACCCCGAGCACCGTGCTTTCCTGCAGCGCGCCTGCCTGGAGTACCTGCACCTCTCCGAATGATCCACGTCGAAGGCCTCTCGAAACGGTACGGCGAGCGCATCCTGTTCGCGGACGTCTCCTGGCACGTCAAGAAGCGCGACCGGATCGGCCTCTCCGGGCCCAACGGGTCGGGGAAGACGACGCTCCTGCGGATGCTGGCCGGCCTCGAGGATCCGGACGCGGGACAGATTCGGATGGCCTCGGACACCACCATCGGCTACCTGCCGCAGGACGGCATCGTCCACCAGGGGCGGACCGTCTACCAGGAGGTGGTGCTGGCCTTCGCGGAGCTGCTCGCGCTCAAGGACGAGCAGCACCGGATCGAGGACGAGCTGGCGGACGCGACGGAGGACGGCGGAGGGCACGAGCGGCTGCTCGAGCGCTACGCGGAGGTGATCGAGCGCTTCAAGCACCAGGGCGGCTACGAGATCGACGCACGCATGGCCGAGGTGCTGAAGGGGCTCGGCTTCTCGCCGGCCGACCAGGAGCGGAGGACCGAGGAGTTCTCCGGCGGCTGGCAGATGCGGATCGCGCTCGCCAAGCTCCTGCTGGCCCGGCCCAACCTGCTGCTGATGGACGAGCCGACCAACCATCTGGACCTCACCGCCCGCAACTGGCTGGAGGAGTACCTGGCCGACTACCCGGGCTCGGTCGTGCTCGTCTCGCACGACCGCTACTTCCTGGACGCGACCGTGGCGCGCATCACCGAGGTCGGGCTCAAGACCCTCACCGACTACCACGGCAACTACTCCCACTACCTGACCGAGCACACGGCCCGCATGGAGCGGCTGCTCGAGGCGCACCGCCGGCAGAGCGAGGAGATCGAGCGTGCGCAGGTCTTCATCAACCGCTTCCGCTATCAGGCGACCAAGGCCAAGCAGGTCCAGAGCCGGATCAAGCAGCTCGACAAGGTGGAGCGGATCGAGATCCCGCCCGCGCGCAAGAAGATCCGCTTCCACTTCCCCGAGGCCAAACGCCCCGGCCGGGTCGTGCTCGAGACGAAGGGCGTGCGCAAGGTCTACGGGACGAACGAGGTGCTCCGCCAGGTGGACCTGATGGTCGAGCGCGGCGACCGCGTCGCCCTGGTGGGCCCGAACGGGGCCGGCAAGTCGACCTTGATGCGGATCCTGGCCGGCGTCGACCGGCCCGACCAGGGCGTGCGCCTCGAGGGCCACAACGTCGTCCTCGACTACTTCGCGCAGGACCAGGCGGCGGTGCTCACCCCGACCCGGACCGTGCAGGAGGAGATGTCCTCGGCGAGCCCCCTCCAGATGGCCCCGATGATCCGCACCATCCTGGGCGGATTCCTGTTCGAGGGCGACGACGTCTTCAAGAAGGTGGCGGTGCTGTCCGGGGGCGAGCGCAACCGCCTCGCCCTCGCCAAGATGCTGCTCAAGGCCTCGAACGTGCTCCTGCTCGATGAGCCCACCAACCACCTCGACCTCGACTCGAAGGAGATCCTGCTCGAGGCCCTGGCGGCCTACGGCGGGACGCTCGTCTTCGTCTCCCACGACCGCTACTTCGTCGACAAGCTGGCGACCAAGGTGATCGAGGTCGGCGGCGGCGAAGCGCCGCTCTATCCCGGCGGCTACGAGGACTTCCTCTACTGGAAGAAGCAGCGCGAGGCGGGTAGCTCCGCCCCCATGCCGGCCGCCGGCCGGCGGGGCCGCGAGCCGGAGGACGACGGCACGGCGTCGCTCGCGACCCGCGCCGGGACGCGAGAGAAGCCTGCACCGCCCGCGAGCGAGCCCCCGGGCCGCAAGGAGCGGGTCGCGCCCTCACCGCGGCAGGCCAAGGCGGCAGCGGCTCCCAAGGGCGCGAGGCACCCCGCCCCGTCCTCGTCACCGGATCCGTTGACGCCCCGGCTGCGACCCTCGGGGGCCCCGCCCGAGCGCCAGGCGCTCGAGCGGGAGCTCAAGCGCGCCAGGGCGCGGCTCCTCGAGATCGAGCGGCGCGTCACCGAGAGCGAGCAAGCCGTCAAGGCAATCGAGGCGCGGATGGCGACGCCGGGCTTCTACGACGACCGCGCCCAGGCCGCGCAGGCGACCGAAGAGCACCAGAAGCTGATGTGGGAGACCGGCGAGCTGATGGCGCAGTGGGAGGCGCTCGAAGCCGAGGTCGACGAGAAGGCACGCTCGCTCGCGTCCGCGACACCAAAGCCCAGGCGCTAGCGGCGCCGGCCCAGGCACTAGCGGCGCCGTTCGCGGGAGACGGCGGGCCGTCCTGCCTAGAGCCGGTGCCGCGCCAGCCAGTCGAAGAGCGCCGACTCGACCTCCCGCTGCACCTCCTCAGGCCCGCGTCCTGTGCGCTTGGGCACCCGGAAGGAGTGGTCGGCCTCCTCGATCCGGATCCGCTCGGCGCGCGGCCCCAGGCGGTCGAGCGTCGTCTCCAGCAGGTCCGCGCGCGCGAAGGCGTCGCGCGTACCCTGCACGAAGAGCATCGGCGCGCTGATCTTGCCGAGGTGCGCGTCCCGCAACCGCTCGGGCCGCCCGGGCGGGTGGAGCGGATAGGCCAGGAAGACGAGGCCCGCGCACGGCGCGCCCTGCGCGACGACCTGGGAGGCGATCCGGCCTCCCATCGAGCGCCCTCCCTGGACGATCCGGCCGGCCCCGCTCTCCGTGGCAGCCAGCACCGCCGCCGCGCGGGCCGCCGACTCCAGCAGCGCCGGCGGGTCGGGCCGTCCGGAGCCCTTCTCTGCGTAAGGGAAGTTGTAGAGGAGCGTCGCGCGCCCCGAGGCCGCGAGCGCTTCGGCCAGCGCGACCAGCATCGGCGTCGTCCGGTCGCCGCCCGCGCCGTGCCCCAGCACGAGCGCCGTCTCGCCCGCCCCGAACAGGCAGGCGCTGGCGGCGACTCCCGGCAGCTCGAGCTCCCTCACGCCTCGAGCATAGCGCGCGGGCCTGCCCGTCCGGAACGCGCCGGGGGGCCGGTGATACACTGGCTCGCGGGCGCGCGGCCGCCCGGGAAGGCCCGTCGGCGTGTACGAATCCTGGTACGGTTTCACGGAGAAGCCCTTCAACCTCACGCCCGACCCCAAGTACCTCTACCTCTCGGCGAAGCACGAGGAAGCCTTCGCCCACCTCGAGTTCGGGCGCCGCGAGCGCGGCGGCTTCATCCTGATCACGGGGGAGGTGGGCACCGGGAAGACGACCCTGGCCCGCTTCTTCCTCTCCAAGCTCGACCCGGAGACACGCACCGCGGTCGTCCTCTACCCCGCTCTCACGGCGGTCGAGCTGCTGCAGACGATCCTCGACGACCTCCACGTCGCCGCCAGCGGCACCTCGCTCAAGTGCCTGATCGACGCCCTGCACCGATTCCTGCTCGACTCCCGCGCGGCAGGACGCAACGTGGTGCTCCTGATCGACGAGGCTCAGGACCTCGCGGCCGACGTGCTCGAGCAGGTTCGCCTGATCTCGAACCTCGAGACCGACACCGAGAAGCTGATCCAGATCATCCTGATCGGCCAGTCGGAGCTGCGCGACGTGCTGGCGCGGCACGAGCTGCGGCAGCTGGCACAGCGGGTCACGGCGCGCTACCACCTCACGCCACTCCGCCTCGCCGACACGGGTGAGTACGTGCGCCACCGCCTGGAGGTCGCCGGCGGGGCCGGCAAGGTGACCTTCACGAGCGACGCGCTGCGCGAGCTGCACCGGCGCTCGGGGGGTGTCCCCAGGCTCCTCAACCTGCTCTGTGACCGCTCACTGCTGGCCGGATTCGTGCGCGGCTCACGCACGATCACGGCCCCGATGATCCGGGCGGCCGGCGAGGAGCTGGCCGTTGCGAGCCCGTCTCGCGCTCCGCGCCGACGTCACGCCCTCGCCTCGGTCGCCCTCACGGTCCTCCTCGCCGCCTTGGCCTTCGCCGCCACCGCCCGTCTCGCTCGGGCGCCCGTCCGGGTCGACGACGGCAAGGGCGACACGGCAGCGGCCTTGGACCTCGCCGACCCGACGGGCGCTTCGCCGGCACTCGCCCCGGCCTCCGGGCGCTCCGCCGCGCCGATCGCGACCGCCGACGCCGCGCTCGGGGCCTTCCTGCGCACGGCCGATCGCGAGCGCTCGTTCGCGCAGGCCAGCGCGCGCGTCGCGAGCGTCTGGGGCGGGCGGCCGCTCGCGCGCACGACCCTGCGCACGCACCTCGCCCAGCTGCGCGAGATCGACCTTCCCGCGGTGCTGGAGCTGTTCCATCCCTCGCGCCGGGACACCTGTTTCGTGGCGCTCCTGCGGCTCGACGCCCGGCGGGCGGTGATCGCGGCCGGCAGCGGGCCGGACCAGGCGGTGCCCGTGCGGGAGATCGACGAGTTCTGGACGCGGGACGCGGTGCTCTCCTGGCCGGAGGACCCGGCGCTGCGCACGGACGAGGCGCGGCGCACCGCCTGGGCGCAGGCGAGGCTCGCCGCGCGAGGCTATCACGGCGACCTGGGCGAGGCCGTGCGGCGCTTCCAGAAGGACGCCCGCCTGGTCAGCGACGGTCTGCTCGGGCCGCGCACCCTGATGGTCCTTTTCGCGAGCGCCCCCGGCCAAAGGCCTCGGCTATCGCTCGAGGAGAGCCGGCAGTGAGCCTGATCCTCGACGCCCTCAGGAAGCTGGAGCGCGAGAAGACCGCCGCTGAGCCGGGAGTCCTGGTCGTGGGAGGCATGCCGTGGCAGGGCGTGCGCCCCCGGCGCCGCGGCCTGACGCTCGCGCTCGCGGGCCTGGTCGTGATCGGCGGGATCGCCCTCGCCGCCGCCTGGTGGGCCAAGAGGCCCGCGCGCGCGACACCACCGGCATCCACGGCCACGGCCGGAACGTTTCCCCGCGCGAGCGCCCGCCCTGCGGCGCCACGGCAGACGCCCTCGGCCACGGCGTCAGAGCTGCCAAGGCCCATCGCGCCCTCCCCACGCCGGCTCAGCCTGCCGGACTCGCCCGGCGCCACGCTCCCGGCGCCTGCCGCCCCCGCGCCGCGTCGCGAACCTCAGCTGAACGCGATCAGCCGGCAGGACGGGCGGCCGGTCGCGGTGATCGACGGCCGCCTCGTGCACGAGGGCGACAGCATCGAGGGCGTACACGTCCTGCGGATCGGCGAGACCGAGGTCGAGGTCGAGGTGCGGGGGCGGCGCCTCACCCTGCGCTTCTGAGCGACCTCGCGCGCGGCAGAGCCCGGCCGCTCTCGCGCTGCTGCTAGCATAGGCGGATGCCGAGGCCGCACTTGCGCGGAGAGACGCCCCAGAGCCTCGTCCGGCTCCTGCCCGGGCTCGACCCCGGTGTCGCCCGGCGCGTCCTCCACCGTGTCGTCGGCGACGACCGTGACGATCTCGACGGCGTCCGTGGGCTCTCGAAGGCCTTCGCCGCCGCGCTCCGATCGAGCTTCCGGCTCGAACGGCTGGGTGTCCTCGACCGCCGCCGCAGCGCCGTCGATCCCTTCGTGAAGTACCTGTTCCGCGCCCCCGATGGGAACGACTTCGAGGCCGTGCGCATCCCCCTGGAGCGCCCGCGCTTCAGCGTCTGCGTCTCGTCGCAGGCCGGCTGCGCGTTCGGCTGCCGCTTCTGCGAGACCGGGAGGATGGGTTTCCGGCGCAGCCTCGAGCCATGGGAGATGGTCGAGCAGGTGCTCACGGTCCGCCGCGAGTCACCGGAGCGCCCGCTCACCGGTGTCGTGTTCCAGGGGCAGGGCGAGCCTCTGCACAACTACGACGCGGTCCTGCGGGCGGCACGCATCCTGAGCGACCCCTCGGGCGGGCGCATCGGCGCCGACCGCATCACCATCTCGACCGTGGGCCTGCTGCCGCAGATCGAGCGCTACACGGACGAGGGTCACCGCTACCGCCTGATCCTCTCGCTCAGCTCCGCGTTCTCCGCAAAGCGCGCGCGGCTCGTCCCCCTGACCGCGCGCTACGGCGTCCCCGAGCTCGCCGCCGCCATGCGCCGGCACGCCGAACGCAGGGGCGGACCGGTGAGCATCGCCTGGGTGCTGATTGCCGGCTTCAACAGCGGCGAGGAGGAGGCGAACGAGCTCGCCCGGCTGTTCGCCGATGTCCCGGTCCGCATCTCGGTGATCGACGTCAACGACACGAGCGGTGCCCACGCGCGGGCGAGCGACCGGGAGCGCGGCCGGTTCCTGAGCGCGCTGGCACGCAACCGACTGGGCTTCGTGCGCCGCTACTCGGGCGGCCCCGACATCCACGCCGCCTGTGGCATGCTGGCCTCGCGCGTCGCGGGTGGCAGCGTCCAGGCACCCCCTGCCCCGGCGCCGGCGTGAGCGCCTCCTGCCTCCCGGGGACGACCCGGGTGCCGTCCAGGCGGCCGCCGCGATCCTCCGGCGCGGCGGGCTGGTCGGCTTTCCCACCGAGACCGTGTACGGGCTCGGCGCCAATGCCTTCGACGTCCGCGCCGTGGCCCGCGTTTTCGAGGTGAAGGCGAGACCCGCCTTCGATCCGCTGATCGTCCACCTGTGCGACCTTTCCGGGATCGGCCGCGTCGCGTTGTCGGGGGACGCGCGGGTCGCCCTGCTGGCCGAGCGATTCTGGCCCGGACCACTGACCCTCGTCCTCCCGCGCCGGGCCGAGCTACCCGAGATCGTGAGCGCGGGCCTCGACACGGTCGGCGTCCGGGTGCCGGCCCACCCCGTCGCCCGCGCGCTGCTCCGGGCCGCCGAGGTCCCGATCGCGGCTCCGAGCGCGAACCCGTTCGGCTACGTGAGCCCGACGACGGCCGCGCACGTCCTGGACCGTCTCGGCGACGCCGTCGACCTCGTTCTCGATGGCGGCCCCTGCCGGGTCGGCGTGGAGTCCACCGTCCTGTCCCTGGTCGGCGAACCGCTGCTGCTGCGCCCGGGTGGAGTGACCCAGGAAGAGCTGGAGGAGACGCTCGGGCTGCCGCTCGCGCTCGCGCCCCCGAGCCAGCGGCCCGCCGCCCCGGGCCAGTTGCTTCGGCACTATGCGACGCATACGCCGCTCAGGATCCTTCCCGGGCCGGCGGCCGCGCCCCCGCCGGGTGCGCGGCGCGTCGGCCTCCTGTCCTTCTCGCCGGGACAGCCGCCGGCCGGCTTCACGGCGGTGGAGGTGCTGGCACCGGACGGGGCGCTCACGACCGCCGCCGCGAACCTGTTCGCAGCCCTGCGCCGTCTCGACGGGCTCGGCCTCGACCTGGTGCTCGCCGAGCCGTGTCCCGAGACGGGCCTCGGCCGTGCGATCATGGATCGCCTGCGACGGGCCGCCGCCCCTGCCGAGTGGCCCGCGAGCCACTGGTGAGGGCGAGGGCGCTCCTAGGACCCCGGAGCCGCGCCTCCCTCGGAACGCCTACTCGCGCGTCGTCTCCGCGGCCGCCCGGGCGTCGCACAGCAGCTCCTTGATCCGCTGCGCGGCCTCGGCTGGCAGGGCCAGGAAGCGCACGCCGATCGTGCCGTCCCGCGCGGTGTGCACGACCTTCGCGTAGACCTCGAGCGGTTGGCGGTTCGCCGGCCAGATGTCGACCTTGAGGTTCGAGAGCATCCGCACCCGCCGGTAGGCGAGGAGGGTCCCGCCCCGCAGCGACAGCTCGAGGACACGCGCCGCGAAACCCTCCGCCTGCACCTTCTTGCCGCTGACCACGTGGCAGACCGCGTCCAGGACCTGCGGCAGCGTCACCACCTCGTCCGGCGTCGTCGGCACGCAGGCCCCCCCGATCCCGCGCAGCTCGTACACCACGATCGGGTCCCGCGTGCCCTTGGCGTCGACCACCAGACGGGAGGCCACCTGCACGTCGTCGCCGGCCCCGCGCAGGGCCGCCTCCGAGATCAGGACCTGGCCCCCGATCGTGAAGGACTCGATGCGTCCCGCGTGGTTCACGGCGCTGCCCACCACCCCGTACTTCGTACGTCGCTCGGAACCGATGTTCCCGACGATCACCTCGCCGGTGTGGACGGCGATGCCCATCTCGAGCGCCGGCAGGCCGGCCGCCTCGTTCTGCCGGTTCAGCCCCGCGATCGCCGCCTGCATGCCGACCGCGCAGGCGACCGCCCGGCGGGCGTCGTCGGGCCGCGCCAGGGGCGCGCCGAAGATCGCGAGGATCGCGTCCCCAACGAACTCGTCGACCATCCCGTGATGGGACATGATCACGTCCGCCATCGCCCCCAGGTACGAGTTGAGCAGGCGCAGCACGTCCTCGGGCGGGAGGTCCTCGGTGAGCCGCGTGAACCCGCGCAGGTCGGACATCAGCAGCGTCACCCGCCGGTACTCGCCTCCGAGCCGCGGCCCCTCGGGCGAGGCCAGTAGCCCGGACACTACCTCGTCGCTCAGGTAGCGCCCGAAGAGAGCCCGCACGAAGCGGCTGCTGCTCTCCAGGTTCTCGGCCAGGCGGTGGATCTCCTGGTTCTGACGGCGCAGGGTGAGCTGGGTCTCGATCCGCGCCAGCACGACCGGAAGGTCGAGCGGCTTCGTCACGTAGTCGTTCGCACCGCGGCGCAACGCCTCGACCACGTCCTCGGTCGAGTCGCGCGCGGTCGTGATGATCACGGGGAGGTCCGAGCTGTTCCAGCGCTGGCGCACGCGCTCGAGCACTTCCAGGCCGCCGAGCCGGGGCATCACCAGGTCGAGCAGGACGACGTCGTAGCCCGCCGCCGCGAGCCGCGCGAGCGCCGCTTCGCCGTCCTCCGCCGTGTCGACCAGGTAGCCTCGCTGGCCGAGGCGACGCGAGAGGAGCTGGCGATTCTCCTCGTTGTCGTCGACGACCAGGAGCCGCGCACCGTCGGCACCGAGCGGCGGTTCCCTGGAGATCGTGGCAGCGGCGGACGAGACCGTCTCGACCCCTGCGGCCGGCGGCTCCGTTCCGGGCGGCTCGGCCGGCGGAAGGGTTGCCTCGCCGATCGGCTCCTTGAGGTCGGCCGGCACCGCCGCGTCGACGCCGCGCAGGGCGTGACGCGCCGCTACCTGGATGCTGCGGAGGTCCCCAAGGTAGTTCAGGTGTCCCCGCTCGAGGGTCTCCTCCTCGAGCAGCTCCGCATACCCCAGGATCTGGTGCAGGGGTGTGCGCAGATCGTGCCGGAGCCGCGCCCGGAGCTCTGCTTTGGGGTCGCTCATGCCTGGCCGCAGAGCCTACCAGCCGAGCGCCGCGACTGCCACCCCTTTCCTCGACGACCGCGCGAGGGGGCTCGGCTAGCGCAGCGGCCGGCGGGACGGACAGGCGCGCGGGTCGCCGGCCGCGCAGGCCTTCGCGAACAGCTGCCTCGCCCGGGAGCCGTCTCTGGCGACCCCGGTCCCCGACTGGTACATCCTCGCCATGTCGTAGCAGGCGGCGCCCACCCCCGCGTCGCAGGCCTGCGTGAACCGCGCCACCGCCTCCGGAAGGTTCTTGGCGAGATAGCGTCCGCTCACGAAATGCCGCCCCAGGGCGTAGCAGTCCGGTCCCAGCCCCAGGTCGCAATCCTTGCGATACAGGTCGAGGGCCGTCTTCATGTCGACGCTGCAGCCTTCGCCGTACTCCAGCATGGCTGCCAGGCGGCTGCAGGCCGGGGCGTCTCCCGCGTCACAGGCCTCCTTGAGGAAGTCGTGGGACCGGCGAACGTCCTTCACCAGGACCGTTCCTTCGTGGTAGAGGACGCCCAGGTAGCGGCAACCCCGCGGGTCGCCCTTGGAGCAGCCGTTGCGGTACAGGGTGACGCCGCGGGCCACGTCACGCGTGGCGCCGCGCCCCGACAGAGTCAGCGCTCCGAGGTCGACGCACCCCGCGCCCGATCCGCCTTGGCACGCCTCCTCGAACAGCGCTGCCGCCCGGGCGGGATCCTTCGGCACGCCGGCGCCCTCGTAGTAGAGGAGGCCCAGACTATGGCATGCGCCGGGATCCTTCCCTTCGCATGCCTTCTGGAAGAGGCCGAGGGCCTTCGCGGGGTCCTTCGGTACGCCGTTTCCGCGTTGGGCGGCGAGCCCCAGCTGGTAGCAGCCGGCGACGCTACCCGCCTGACACGCCTTCTCGAAGAGCGAGATCGCTCGAGCCGTGCCCTGGGCGGTGCCCTGGCCGCCCAATGCGAGACGCCCCAGACGGGCGCAGGCATCGCCGTCGCCGCCCGTGCAGGCTCCCTCCCAGAGCGCCGCCGCACGCCCCGCATCCTGCTTGACGCCCCGTCCCTGCTCGTAGAGCGGCGCCAGGATCCCGCAGCCCCGGCCCAGCCCCGCCGCGCAGGCCTTGTCGAGGTCGACGGCCGCCCGCTCGAGGTTCATCTCGACCTCTTTGCCCTCGCGGAACAGGATCCCGACCTCGAGGCATCCCTCGGGGACGCCGGCCGCACAGGCACGGTCGAGCAGAGCGACCGCCTTCTCGAGGTCGCGAGATGTCCCCTCGCCGCTGCGGTGCAGCCGCGCCAGGTCCAGGCAGGCGACGGGCTTCTGACCCTCGCAGGCCTTCTTCAGGTAGTCGGCCGCCTTGGACGCGCTCTGCTTGACGCCCTCGCCCGCCCGGTAGTGGTGGGCCAAGGTGTAGCAGTCCTCGGACGCGCCCTTCTTGCAGCTCTTCTCGAGCGACTTGGCGTCGAAAGGAGTCCCCAGTGGAGCGGCGCCGCCCTGGTCGTCCGCAAGGCCGACTCCGCCGGCCAGGAGAGCGAAACACAACGCGACGAACGTGCCGAGCGCGCGCATGCCAGCCGCCTTTCCGAGAGGGTGGAGACCCTCAGCTCCGAGAGAAGGCCACCCGGAGCGGCGCCTTCTCACCTGTTCCGCCGGACCCGCGGGACCTCCGACGATCTCCGGGAACCGTGTCGCGCGCCCGAGGACGAGCCTCTGCGCATGCCAACGGTTGTGTGAGGCTACCGCAGCGATGGCGCGCGGGCAACCGAACCGGGCATCGGCGGGACGTCGGCGAAGCGAGCGCGGCCGTTGCCCGCTACGGCCACGGTGTCTTCCTTTCCGTGCGGGGTGGTTGAGCCTGATTCTGCCCGCCGGCCGGCCGGAGTCAAGCGTGCGGGTGCGCGTGCGCGGGGACAGGCGCGTCCGATCGCCGAACACCCGCCGCCGCCCGACTCTCCTCGAGCCACGCCAGCCAGGCCGCGACACCCTCGCCGCTGCGCGCGCAGAGGCGGATCACGCGGGGAGCCGGCATGACCCGTGCCAGGCCGTCCTCGAGCGCGGCCACGTCCAGATCGAGGTGCGGCAGCAGGTCAACCTTGGTGAGGAGGACCAGGTCGGCCTTGCGGAACATGACCGGGTACTTGAGCGGCTTGTCCTCGCCCTCGGTGACGGACAGCGCGACGACGTTCGCGGACTGGCCGAGGTCGTAGACGGCCGGGCAGACCAGGTTCCCCACGTTCTCGACGAAGAGGTAGTCCAGCTCGCGCCAGGGGTAGCCGTGGAGGGCCTTGTGCACCATCTCCGCGTCGAGGTGGCAAGCGGAGCCGGTCGTGATCGCCTCGGCGGGCACGCCCACGGCCCGCAGGCGGTCCGCGTCGCGCTCGGTCTCCAGGTCGCCGGCGATCACCCCCAGCCGCCCTTTCCCGGCCAGGGCCCGCGCGGTCGCCTCGAGCACGGCGGTCTTGCCCGCCCCCGGCGAGCCCATCAGGTTCACGGCGAAGACCCCTGCCTCCGCGAAGTGCTCACGCAGATGCGCGGCCGTCGCGTCGTTGACCGCCAGGATCTTGTCGTGCACGTCGACCGAGACGAGGTTGGGGTCGCCGCAGCCACAGGTGTCACACATCAGGGAACCTCCATCTCGATCTGCTCCAGCAGGATCTCGCCGCCCGCCACGAGCTTGGCCGGTACGGCGCAGGCCGCGCAGCGCAGCGGACCGCCGCTCGGGACCGCCTGGCCGCACTGCGGGCAGGCCCACTCGGCCTCCGCGCGGCGGATCTCGAGCGCCGCCTGCTCCAGCAGGCCCTGCCGGACCAGGGTGAAGGCGGAGGCGAACAGCTCCGGCTCCACTCCGGAGAGAGCGCCGATCCGGACCGCCAGCCGGTGCACGGCGAGCGCCTTGCGGGCACGGGCTTCCCGTTCCACGCGTTCGGCCATCGCCGCCACCAGCGAGTACTCGTGCATCTCAGCAGATCCTGGGCAGCTGCTCGCCCGAAAGCCGCTCCAGCAGCCGGTGGCTGCCGATCCGCGTCCGCAGCACCAGCCGGCCGGGATCGTCGGCCACGACGGTCCCGATCCGTCGCGCGCCCTCCCCTCCGGGTTCGGAACGGATTGCCGCGAGCGCCGCGTCCGCCTGCTCACCCGGCACGATCGCGAGGAAGCGGCCCTCGCAGGCGACGTAGAGGGGATCGAAGCCGAGCAGCTCGCAGGCGCCGCGCACCTCGTCGCGCACCGGGATCGCCTCCTCCTCCAGCCGGATCCCGACCTGCGAGGCCTGGGCGATCTCCGACAACGCGGTCGCCAGGCCGCCGCGGGTCGGATCGCGGAGAACATGGGTGTCGGCGACCGCCGCGAGGAGGGCCAGCACGGGACGCACGACCGGCGCGCTGTCGGAGACGAGCTCGGTCTCGAGCTCGATCCCCTCGCGGGCCGCCATCACCGCGATCCCGTGGTCGCCGACCGGGCCCGAGACGATCACGACGTCGCCGGGCACCGCGCGCGCCGAGCCGACGCTCGTGCCTTCGCGCACCCGCCCCAGGCCCGAGGTGTTGACGTAGATGCCGTCGCCCTTGCCGCGGTCCACGACCTTGGTGTCGCCCGTAACCAGGGAGACCCCGACCCTGGCGCAGGCCTCGGCCATGGAGGCCACGACGCGTTCCAGGTCCCGCATCGGGAAGCCCTCCTCGAGGAGGTACCCCGCGCTCAGGAAGAGCGGCTCGGCACCGCACATGGCGAGGTCGTTGACCGTGCCGTGCACCGCCAGAGAGCCGATGTCCCCGCCCGGGAAGAAGGCCGGCTTCACCACGAAGGTGTCGGTCGTGAAGGCCAGTCGCTCGGCGCCGACCGTCAGCACGGCGCCGTCGCCCAAGGGCTCGAGGTAGCGGTTGCGGAAGGCCGGGACGAACAGCGTCTCGATCAGATTCGCCGTCTTGCGGCCGCCTCCGCCGTGGGCGAGCTCCACGATGTCGCCGTGGTCGAGGGGCGCTGGGCAGCTGAGCAGCGAGTCGAGGGAGCGCTCGGCCATGCTAGGAGGCCACCTCCGGGGCGGGACGGCGGTAATGGTAGTAGGCGGCGCAGGCCCCTTCGCTCGAGACCATGGTGGCCCCAAGCGGGTGCTCCGGAGTGCAGCGGGCGCCGAACTCCGGGCAGTCGGTGGGCCGCAGCCGGCCCTGCAGCACCAGCCCCGCCCGGCACTCCTCCGGCTCCTTCACTTCGAGCCCCCCCACCGCGAAGACGCGCTCGGCGTCGAAGGCCGCGTACTTGGGCGCGAGGGCGTAGCCGCTCCTCGGGATCTCACCCAGGCCGCGCCAGCTGCGGTCGCACACCACGAACACGTCCTCGATCGCGCGGAGCGCGGCGGTGTTGCCCTCGCGCACCACGACGCGGGAATACTGGTTCTCGACCCGCGCCTCTCCGGCCTCGAGCTGGCGGACCGCCGCCAGCACACCCCGCAGCAGGTCCAGCGGCTCGAAGCCCGTCACCACGATCGGGATCCGGTATCGCTCGGCGAGCGGCTCGTAGTCGCGGTAGCCGGCGACCGCGCACACGTGGCCCGGCGCCAGCAGTCCCTGGATCTGGGCGTCTTCGCTCGCGAGCAGAGCCTGGAGAGCCGGCGGGACCAGCACGTGCGCCACCAGCACCGAAAAGTTCTCGAGCCCCTCGGCGGCGGCTCGGCGCACGGCCATGGCGTTGGCGGGCGCCGTGGTCTCGAAGCCCACGGCGAAGAAGACGACCTTGCGCTCCGGATGCTGCCCCGCCAGGCGCACGGCGTCGAGCGGCGAGTAGACGATCCGCACGTCGCCGCCGCGGGCCTTCACCTTGAGGAGATCGTCGTGCGAGCCCGGCACCCGCAGCATGTCGCCGAAGGAGCAGAAGGTCACCTCGGGCCGCGACGCGATCGCCAGCGCGCGGTCGATCAGCGCGAGCGGGGTGACGCAGACCGGGCAGCCCGGTCCGTGCACGAGCCGCAGCGAGGGCGGGAGCAGCTCGTCCATGCCGAACTTGAGGATCGAGTGGGTCTGGCCTCCGCAGACCTCCATCAGCGTCCAGGGCCGCGTGACCGCAGCCCGGATGCCTTTGACGACGGCGTCCACCGCCGCCGGGTCGCGGTACTCGTCGACGTGCCGCATCAGCGCTCCGCCCCACCCGGAGGCGGGTCCGCCTCCTCCTGCTCGCCGAGGGCGGCGATCTCGGCCAGCGCCGCCAGCGTCTCCTGCGCCTGCTGCTCGTCGATGCGCGAGATCGCGAAGCCGACGTGGACGAGCACGTAGTCCCCGATCGCGACCTCGGGCACGTAGGCGAGCGACACCTGGCGCTGGACGCCTGAGAAGTCCACCTTCCCCATGCGCAGCTCGCCCTCGCCACTCGTCTCGACCACCTTCCCGGGAGCCGCCAGGCACATGAGCGTCAGTCCTTTCCCGCCATCGTTCCCTCGGGCACCCGTCGCCTCTTCTCGCCCTCGGGCGGACCTTCCATCATGCCCCCGACACCCCCGCCCTGGCCAGCAGGGCGTCCGCCACCACCGCCTGACCGAGCGCGACGCCGCCATCCCCTGGTGGCACACGACCGTGACGGAGGATCTCGCGCTCGCCCGAGAGACGCTCCTCGATGCGCTCGACCAGCTCCGCGTTCTGGAAGCAGCCACCGGTCAGCACCAGGGGTAGCCGCGCGTGCCCGTCCGCGAAACGGCGCACGAGCGCCGTGGCCACGTCGGCCATGGCGTTGTGGAAGCGGGCCGACACGATCCCCGCGCCGACGCCGTCCGCGAGGTCGAGCGAGGCGGCACGCACGAGCGGCCGCAGGTCCGCCTGGGGGGGGCGCCCGCCTCCTCGAGCGCGAACGGGTAGCTGCCGCGCTCGTCCTGGTCGAGGACCAGGTTCCACTCGAGGGCGACCTGGCCCTCGTAGCTCGCGCGCGGCCGAGCCAGACCGACCGCGCCGATCGCGTCGAAGTACCGGCCCGCACCATGCGCGAGAGGCGCCCGCAGCCCCTTGGCGAGCATCCGCCGCACCAGCTCCCGATCGCGGGCCGGGACCGCATCGAAGAGACGCAGTCGCTCGATCGGCGGGGCGCCGTCGAAGGCATCGTCGAGCGCCGCGAGCGCGATGCGCCAGACCTCGCGGATCGCCGCGTCGCCACCCGCGAGGCGCAGGGGCCGCAGCGTCGCGAGCCGCTCGCAGGACGCCCCCTCGGCGAGCAGAAGCTCTCCGCCCCAGGCCGTGCCGTCGCTGCCGTAGCCCGTCCCGTCCCAGGCGAGCCCGAGCGCGGGGCCCTCGCGCCCGTGCTCGGCCAGGGCGCTCGCCACGTGTGCGTGATGATGCTGGACGGCGATCTTCAGCGGCTCCGGACGTCGTCGTGCGTAGATCGTGGAGGCGTAGTCGGGGTGCAGGTCGTGCGCGATCACCTCGGGGCGGATGCCGAGGAAGCGCTGCAGGCGCTCGACCTGCTCCTCGAAGGCCCGCACCGCCTCGAGGTTGTCGAGGTCGCCGATGTGCGGTCCCAGCCACGCCTCCTCGCCGGCGGCGAGGCAGAAGGTGTTCTTGAGGTGGGCGCCGCAGGCCAGGATCGGGCGGGCGACCGGGCGCGGCAGCCTGATGGCGCGGGGCACCCAGCCGCGCGAGCGGCGCAGCAGCGTGGGCCGGCCTGCGATCACGCGCGCCACCGAGTCGTCACAGCGGTTCTCGATCGCGCGGTCGTGGCTCAGGAAGAGGTCGGCGATCCCCCCCAGGCGCTCCACCGCCTCGGCGTCGGCGGCCGCCATCGGCTCCTCGGAGAGGTTGCCCGAGGTCATCACGAGCGGTCCGGCGAAGTCCGTGAGCAGCAGATGATGGAGTGGCGTGTACGCGAGCAGGATCCCGACCAGCGGATTGCCGGGGGCGACCTCGGGCGCGAGAGCGGCATCAGGACGACGGCGGACGAGCACGATCGGCCGCTCGACCGAGGCGAGCAGCTGCTCCTCGGCCTGCGAGAGGAAGGCCAGCTCGTGCGCGGCGGCCGGATCACGCACCATGACCGCGAACGGCTTCTCGTCCCGGTGCTTTCTTTCCCGCACGCGGCGCAGAGCCGCGGTGGAGGTCGCGTCACAGGCGAGGTGGTATCCGCCGAGGCCCTTCACCGCCACGATCCTCCCCTCGCGCAGGGCCAGGACGGCGGCCGCCAGGGGATCCTCGATCGGCGCGTCGGAAGGCGGTCGGAGGAGCTGCAGCCGTGGGCCGCAGGCGGGACAGGCGTTGGGCTGCGCGTGGAAGCGCCGGTCGGCCGGATCCTCGTACTCTCGCCGGCAGAGGGGGCACATCGCGAACGCGGCCATGGTCGTCGCGCCGCGGTCGTACGGCACGTCGACGGCGATCGTGTAGCGTGGGCCGCAGTGCGTGCAGTTCGTGAAGGCGTAGCGGTAGCGCCGGTCGCGCGGATCGGCGACCTCGCGCAGACACTCGGGGCAGGTGGCGAGATCCGCGGGGATGGACACGCGCCTCTCCCCCGCCGTCCCACTCCCCACGATCTCGAACCCCCGCGCCGGCTCGGCCGGGATCGCCCGCGCGCGCACCTCGCGGACCTCGGCCGCAGGAGGGCGATCGGTCTCTATCCGGCGTAGGAACGCGGCCAGGGCCGCCGGGCTGCCGAAGGCCTCGATCGTGACGCCGGCCGCGTCGTTCCTGACCCGGCCCGACACCCCCTCTTCGCGTGCCACGCGATAGAGCCAGGGGCGGAAGCCGACACCCTGAACGGTCCCGCGCACCTCGATCCTTCGGCCTTCCAGTTCCATGGTCCGAGCGACCACGCAAGGAGCCGATCCTTCGCGCAGGCGCGACCTCCAAGCATGACCGGCCCCCCACCTCGCGTCCAGCCGGCCGGCGTTCACATCATTTTATCGCTTTGAGCAACTCGGGGCTCCTGGACGTTAAGCCCGTCTTGGCGTATTGTCGGCATTGGGCGCCCCGAGCGCCGGGCTCTCTCCCTAGCGCTGCCTTTGGCCGGCTTCGCTCTGAGTCGAGCGCTTCCCCCGGGGCGCCCGTTTCGTTTCTCAGTTAGCGGCTCGCGTACTCGTCGCGGGGGAAGAGGTCGCGGTTCAGGCTGACCCCGGGCCGCGCCGTCACCGGACGCAGCGCGGCGAGGACCGACTGCACTTCGACGAGGCGCCCGCGACCGAGATAGTCCTCGACCCCTCCCGCGCGCTCTCGCCAGACCTGCGGCGTGAAAGGGATGGGCTCGAGGCTCCCGATCAGCAGCTCGGCGTCTCGGTCGCCGAGCACGTAGGGAAACACCCTCGTGAAGGTGGCCACGATCCTCTCCGTCGGCGCCCAGCTGCACATGACGCCTCCGGGGGCGAGCCGGGCGGCCGCCTTGCGGAAGAACTCGAGCGAGTAGAGGTTGCCGCTGCCGCCCGTCTCGGGCCAGATCGCGTCGGCCTCGATCAGGTCGTACGGGCGCACGCCCGCCTCGATCGCCTTGCGCCCGTCCTGGATCTCGATCCGCACCCGAGGGTCCTCGAGGAAGCGCCGGGTGTCGGGGATCTCGACGAGACCCACCAGGCGCCAGAGGATCCGCGGCTGGGGAGAGGAGATCTCGAAGACGGTGGTGGCGAGCGTCTCGGGGCGGCACGAGGCGGCCCAGGCCGTGTCGCCCGAGCCGAGACCCACGACCGCGACCCGGCGCGGGGCAGGATGCACGATCGCGGGGACGGCGCCGAGGACCGTGTGTCCGTCGCCGTAGGGGATGCGGCTGTTCCCCTTTCCGTTGACGGAGAGACGCCACTGACCGCCGTCGGGGGTCAGGGCCACGACGCTGGTCGCGTCCTCCTCGAAGAGAGCGAGCGCCCCCCGCCGGGTGATCCCGTGCAGGCGCCGCCATAGCCGGTCCGGTCCGGGGATCGCCACGGCCAGCAGCACGAGCACGAGCGCCGGCACCAGGAAGGAGCGGCCGTAGGCTCGCACGCCCACGGCCGCGAAGACGAGGCCGAGGCCGAGCAGCAGGCGCAGCGTTCCCGAGGTCCCGAGATACTGGAGGGCCACGAGGCCGACCAGCAGGCTCCCCGCGGTGCAGCCCGCGATGTTGGCTGCCTGCAGGATCCCCACCTTGCGGCCGCTGGTGGCCGGGTCGTCCTGGACCGCTCGCTGCAGGACCGGGAACGACACGCCCATCAGGACGGTGGGCAGGAAGAAGAGGGCGATCGGGAGCGCGACGTAGAGATGGAGGACGCTCGCCGGGTCCGCCAGGTGGCCGAACGGGAAGAAGGCGTAGGCGGCCCAGTAGCGGACGTACCAGCGCAGCGGCGCCGAATGGGGCGGGAGAGCGACCGCGGCGATCACCGGAAGGGCCGCCAATGCCAGGATCGCGCACTGCGCGAGCAGGAAGACGCGCAGGGGGCGCCTTATCCGGTGGACGAACCCCGCAGCCAGGAGCGCCCCGAACGCCGAGCCGAAGAGGTAGACCGAGAGCACGGTGCCGAAGGTGAAGGCCGTCGACTTGACGGCCACGTCCACCAGCCGGAACCACACGATCTCGAGCGAGAGGGCCACGAAACCGGAGAGCGCATAGAGCGCCAGCCACGAGGCCAGCGAACGACCCGCGTGCACCAAGGCGCCGCCCGCGGCGAGTCCGCCCACGGCGGTGCCCGAGGTTCCGGCCGCGGCGCTGGTCGCCCCCTCGGGCGCCGCCCGCAGCCGGCTCAGCAGGAGGCCCCCGAGGCCGACCACGACGTTCACGCAAGCCGCCACGAAGAGAGCGCCGCGCAGGCCGAAGCGCGGCAGCAGCAGCCAAGGCGTCGCCAGAGCGCCGAACGCGGCGCCGAGCGTGTTGATCCCGTACAGCCAGCCGATCCGGCGCCCGGCGCCCTCGACGTCGACGACCACCGCCCGCACCAGAAAGGGCAGCGACATCCCCATGAGACAGGTGGGAGGCAGCAGGCAGAGCAGGTGGAGGAGAGCCGCGGGCAGAGACGGGCTGGGAAGGTGGACCGCCAGCGGGTAGAGCCAGTCGTAGTAGAGGAAGGGGCTGAGCGCGCCGAAGGCACCGATCGCCAGCTCCAGCCCGGCGAAGGCCGCAAGTGCCCTCCGCGCTCCGAGGCGCGTGGTCAGGCGCCCGCCCAGGTGGCTCCCCAGCCCGAGCCCGGCCATGAAGGCCGCCACGATCATCGCCACGGAGTAGAGCCCGGCGCCGCTGTGGAGGGCGAGGAGCCTCTGCCAGCTCACCTGGTAGACGAGCGCGGCGGCACCGCTCGCCAGGAAAAGGAGGCCCGCCACCACGACGGCCGGCGTGTCACGCGCTCTCGTCAAGATCCGCTCCCGATACCACCTGCCAAACGATCTAGGCTACGGTCGGCGACGGGAGCGGTCAAGCGAGGCCGCTCGGCCGCCGAAACACGAACGTGCGGGCAGGATCCCGATCACAGGAAGTAGAATCCGCGACCATGAGCGTGCATCCAACTGCCGTGGTCGCCCCGGGAGCCCGGCTCGGTGCGGGCGTCGAGATCGGTCCGTTCGCCGTGATCGAGGACGGGGCCGTGGTGGGAGACGAGTGCGAGATCCGCGCCCACGCCGTCGTGAAGGGCGGGGTCGTGCTCGGCAGGCGCAACCGGGTCCACGAGGGCGCCGTCATCGGCGGCGAGCCCCAGGACCTCTCCTTCCGGGGCGACGCGACGGGCGTCGCGATCGGCGACGGCAACGTGATCCGGGAGGGCGTCACCATCCACCGCTCGACGAAACCGGGCGGCACGACGGTGGTCGGCTCCGACTGCTTCCTGATGGCGTACGTCCACATTGCCCACGACAACCGCATCGGCGACCGGGTGATCATCGCCAACAACGCCGCCCTGGGCGGCCACGTCCAAGTGGCCGACCGCGCCTTCGTCTCGGGCAACGTGGGCGTGCACCAGTTCTGCCGGATCGGCCGGCTCGCCATGCTCGGCGGAAACTCGAAGGCGGTGCAGGACTGCCTGCCGTTCGTGATCAGCGACGGCCACATCGCCCGCGCCCGCGGCCTGAACATCGTGGGCCTGCGGCGCGCCGGCGTCGGCGCCGGGCAGCTGCGGACGCTCAAGCAGGCCTACCGCTTGCTGCTACGCTCGGGACTTCAGCGGGACGCGGCGCTCGAGCGGATGGCGGCGCTCGCCGACCCGCTGGTGGACGAGATGGTGGCCTTCGTTCGCGCGTCCAAACGGGGCTTCGCGCACGGCCCGGGCGGGACCGCGGAGGTCTGAGCCGGGTATCATTTCCATAGGAGCGGCGGCGGTCTCCGCAATCCGATCCCAAGGAGCTCAATCCCGTGCTGAAGCGTCTCGTCCTCTTCGTGCTGACCAACCTCGCCATCATGGCGATGGTCTCGATCGTGCTCGCCGTGCTCGGTCAGCTGGGCTTCCTGGACCTGGCCGGAGGCCAGGGGACCCTGCTCGTCTACTGCGCCGTGTGGGGCTTCGGCGCGGCCTTCGTCTCGCTGTTGATGTCACGGCAGGTGGCGAAGTGGACGCTGGGCGTCCGGTTGATCGGCCCGGAGAGCCCGAGCGCCGAGGCCCAGTGGCTGCTGGCCACGGTCGCGCGCCTCGCCCAAGCCGCCAGCCTGCCGATGCCCGAGGTCGCGATCTACGACTCGCCCGAGGTGAACGCCTTCGCCACCGGCCCCTCCAAGAAGCGGAGCCTGCTCGCGGTCTCGAGCGGGCTCCTTCGCGGCATGGATCACGAGGAGATCGAAGGCGTCCTCGGCCACGAGCTGACCCACGTGGCCAACGGCGACATGGTGACGATGACGCTGATCCAGGGCGTCGTGAACGCCTTCGTGCTGTACCTGGCTCATGTCGTGGCCGCGATCGTGCGCGGCACCCTCTCCTCGCGCGACGGAGACAACCGCGGCGGTGCCGTGCTGGGCACGATGACGAGCTATCTCGTCTTCATCGCCGCGCAGATCGCCTTCGGGATGCTGGGCTCCCTGGTGACGGCCTGGTTCTCGCGAGGCCGGGAGTTCCGTGCCGACGCGGGCGGCGCCCGGTTGGCCGGCCGCGGGAGCATGGTCGCCGCCCTGCGCCGGCTGCTGGCGAACCAGGGCCGCGTCGACACCTCGCACCGCGAGCTGGCGACGCTCAAGATCTCCGGGGCGTCGGGCTTCGGCGCACTCTTCGCCACCCACCCTCCGCTCGAGGCACGGATCGCGGCCCTCGAGGGCCGGAGCGAGGTCAGCTAGCGGATTCCGTGACGAGACCCGCGACCAGGGCCGCGCGCGGCACGAGGTCCGACACCATGGCGTACTCGTCCCGCGCGTGCGCGCCGCCCCCGCTCGGCCCGAGCCCGTCGAGGGTGGGCACTCCGGCGGCCGCGGTGAGGTTGCCGTCCGAGGCGGCACCCGAGCGCTCCCTTCGGAGCTCCAGGCCGATCTCCTCGGCCAGGCGGCGGGCCGTCGCATAGAGGGCCTCGGAACTGGGGGTCGGCTCGAGCGGAGGGCGGTCGAAGCCGCCCTCCACCGTCACCGTGACGCCCGGGTCGAAGGCGCTGTAGCCGCGGACGGCCTGGCTCACCCGCTCCATCTCGTCCGCCCGCCCGGCACGCGCGTCGACGACGACCTCGCCCCGCTCGGGCACCATGTTCGGCGCCAGGCCGGCGCGCGCGACGCTCGCGACCAGGGTGGTCCCCATCGCCGGCTCGGCCATCCCCTCGAGGTAGAGCACGAACCTCGCCATCTCGGCGAGCGCCGAAGCGCCCTTCTCCGGCTCGAGACCCGCGTGCGCGGCACGCCCGGAGAAGCGCACCCGGAATGCGCCACAGCCCTTGCGCGCGAGCGTGACCGCCCCGTCCAGCGAGGGCTCC
Organism: uncultured Acidobacteriota bacterium; assembly: GCA_963732935.1. Taxonomy (GTDB): domain Bacteria; phylum Acidobacteriota; class Vicinamibacteria; order Fen-336; family Fen-336; genus DATBSL01. The sequence continues at coordinate 627,073 of CAVTBK010000003.1, forward strand.
AGAACCAGCACGCGTTCGTGGCGGCGTGCCAGCTCGACGGTCGTCGCGCGCGAGGCCGACGAGCCGATCTCCTCGTCCGGCACCAGCAGCAGCGTCACCGCCGGCGAGGGACGCGAGGCGCGAGAGAGAGCCGTCATCACCGTCATCGCGATCGCGATGCCCGCCTTCATGTCGAAGACGCCGGGACCGCGGGCGCGGTCCTCCGCCAGGGACCAGGGCATGGTGGCGAGGGTCCCGGCCGGCCAGACGGTGTCGAGGTGCCCCAGCAGGAGCGTACCCCCCTGCCGGGTTCCGACCGCTGCCACGAGCGCCTCCCCCCGCGGCGGGCAGGGACGCAGCTCTGCCGGCACGCCGCGCTCGTGGAGTCGCCCCTGGATCCAGGCCCCGAGCTGCGAGACGCGGATCGCGTCGGCGCTCGGGCTCTCGATCCGGACCAGCGCCTCGAGATCGGCGAGGAGACGTGCCTGCTCGGACGCGAGGATCGACAGCCAGCGCCGCGACATGCCGCGACATCTTACCCGCGTCGGGCCGGCTTCGGGCGGGCGCCGATGGCCGCTCGCGTCTCCCGGTCCTACCGGCCCTTCAGCTCCTCGACCAGGGCACCGGCCCCGTAGACGGCGCGAAGCGCCTCCAGGATCCCCCGCGCGTCGACCGCCACGGCCCGGCCACGCGCATCGTCGAAGTAGTAGTCCCAGGCCAGGCTCTCGATGTTGCCGTCGAAGATGATGCCGACGAACTCCCCGGCACGGTTGACCACCGGGCTCCCCGAGTTGCCCCCGATGATGTCGTTCGTGGAGACGAAATCGAGCGGGGTCGCCAGCGCCAGTGCGGCCCTGCGCTCCTCCCAGCGCTCGGGCAGGTTCCAGGGCGCCTTGCCCCCGTGCGAGTAGACGCGGTCGAGGAGGCCGTAGTAGGTCGTGAACGGCGCCACGATCGTCCCCTCGGCCGGGTATGCCTTCACGGTGCCGTAGGACAGTCGCAGCGTGAAGGTGGCGTCCGGCGCCAGCGTCCGGCCGTACGCCTTCCAGCGCGCCCGCGCAACCTTCTCCATCGCGCGCGTGGTCGGCGCTTCCACCTCGTCCTCCAGGAAGCGCCGGGCTTCCCGGACCAGAGGGTCGAGCCGGCGCGCCAGCACGATCATCGAGTCCTGCGAGGCCGCCACCGCGGCCTCGCCCCCGGCGACGAGGCCCTGGCGCACCGCCGGGTCGGCCAGCTTCGTCCCGGCGACGGCGGCGTGCGCCGTCTCCGAGGGAGTGCGTCCCTGGAGCACGGCCTTCAGGAAAGGATGGTCCGGCCCGAGCTTCTCGAGCGCGAGCTGGAGCTGGTCGGCGAGCGTCACCTCCTCGAGGTCGGCGTAGACCGGTGCGGGCGAGAACAGCTCGTTGCGGAGCGAGTCGAGGTTGGCATCGACGTACTCCTCGTAGCGCTTCGCGTTCGGTTTCTTCACCTCCGCCACGTACTGCACGATCTCGCCCGCGATCCCGAGCAGCCGTGAGCCCCCGAAGCCCACCAGCCGGACCTCCATCGCCCGCGCCGCGAGCTTGCCCTGCACCCCGCTGATCACGGCCCAGGGAGCGCCGGTCGCGGCGGCGAGGGTGGGATCGGCGGCGACCCGGTCCCGCAGCGCCCGCTCCTGCTCGGCCTTTCGCCCCATCGCCTCCCGGTCCTGGAGCGCCGCCAGCCGGCCCTGGATCGCCTTCTGCGAGTTCTCGTAGGCGAACACCAGGCCGAGCGCGCGCCGCTCCTGCTCCTCGCCCCGCGCCGCGTAGGCCCGCAGCGCCGCGATCCGACGCCTGAGCTGCTCGAGCCGGAAGGGGAAGGCCTGGTCGCGGTAATACTCGAGACGTGCCATGGTCTCGAGCCTCGAGGTCGAGCCGGGATTCCCCGACACGAACACGAGCTCCCCCTCGCTCGCCCCCTGGCCGCTCCAGGCCAGGTAGGCCGCGGGCTTGGCGGGCTTGCCGTCCTGGTAAGCGCGCATCAGGCAGATGTCGACGTCGTGGCGAGGGAAGGTGAAGTTGTCGGGGTCGCCGCCGAAGAAGGCGACCTGCCGCTCCGGAGCGAACACGAGCCGGACGTCCGTGTACTTCTTGTACTCGTAGAGCTGGTACTCGCCGCCCTGATAGAGGCTCACCACCTCGCAGCGCAGCCCGCCGACCTTGTTGCACTCGTTCTCGATCCGGGTGCTCGCTGCCTTGCGCGCCTCACGGGCCCGCGCGTCGGACATCTCCGGCCGCACGGCGCCGAGCACCGCGGTGCTCACGTCCTCCATCCGGGTGAGCACGTTCACCTCGTAGCCGGGGCAGGCGACCTCCTGCTCCCGGCTCTCCGCGTAGATCCCGGTCTTGACGAAATCCCGCTCGGCCGTCGAGACGTTCTGGATGCAGCGCAGACCCACGTGATGGTTCGTGATCATCAGCCCGTCGGCCGAGACGAAGGAGCCGGAGCCCCCGTCCATGAAGCGAACCGAGGCCAGGCGCAGATGATCGAGCCACGCCTGCGTCGGCCGGAAGCCATAGCCCTGCTCGAGCGCGGCGAGCGGCGGATTCTCGAAGGTCCACATGCCCTCTTCCGCCCAGGCGGAAACGCCCGCCAGAGCGAGCCACGCGAGCACCATCCACAGCCGTGTCATCCTCATCAGTTGCTCTCCTGTCTTCCGTGCTCCCGGTCTTCGCTGGTCGCCGAATGATAAGCCTCGCGTGCCGTGCTAGCCTCGTCCAAGCCCTTGAACGCGCGGCCAGGACGGCCATCGGTTGCCGCGGACCAGCCGACGGACCGGAAGGCCCCTCACCGGCGAGGTCAGGAGGCAGCAGATGCGATCACGCGTCCTCATCTTGCTCGCAGCCACCGTGCTCGGTGCGACGATGGCGGCCGGTACCCGGGCCCAGTCGCGACGAACGGTCAAGCCACCGCTGCACGGCCGCCACTGGATCGCGATCACGGGCAAGCCGCTCGCCGCCACTGCGGGCGCCCTCGTCTTCGCCGAGGGCGGCAACGCCGTGGACGCCGCCTGCGCGATGCTGGCGGCCGCCTGCACGATGTGGGACACGCTCGGCTGGGGGGGCGAGACGCAGGCGCTCGTCTACAACCCCCACACGGGGAAGGTCGTGGGCATCAACGCCCTCGGCGTCGCGCCGACCGGGGCGACGCCCGAGCTGTTCGAGGCCCAGGGCCTCGCCTACCCGCCGGAGTACGGTCCGCTTGCCGCGGTGACACCCGGCACGCCGGGCGGCCTCATCACCCTGCTCTCGGAGTTCGGGCGGCTGAGCCTGGCCCAGGTGCTCGCGCCCGCGATCGAGATGGCCGACGGCTACCCGATCGAGGCGCAGCTGGCCGACCTGATCGAGCGGCGCAAGGCCATGCTCTCCCAGTGGCCGTACTCGAAGAACCTCTTCCTGCCACACGCTCTCCCGCCCGGGACCGGGGCCGAGCCGGGCCGGGAGGCGCCCGCGGCGGGCGAGGTCTTCCGGCAGCCCGATCTCGCGGCGACTCTGCGCAAGCTGGTCGAGGCCGAGCGGCTCGCACTCGCCGCCGGGAAGACGCGCGAGCAGGCCCTGCGGGCCGCCTACGACCGCTTCTACACCGGCGACATCGCCGACGAACTGGTGCAGGCGGTGCGCGAGCAGGGGGGCTCTTCACGAAGCAGGACCTGGCGCGCTGGAAGGTGAAGCTCGAAGAGCCGGTCAAGACCAGCTACCACGGCATCGACGTCTACAAGCTGACCGTGTGGACGCAGGGGCCGGCCATGCTCCAGTCGCTCGAGATCCTGGAGAACCTGGATCTGCGCGCGCTCGGCTACAACTCACCCCGCTACATCCACGCGCTGGTGCAGGCGATGAACCTCGCCTTCGCCGACCGCGACTTCTACTACGGCGATCCCGACTTCCCGCCCCAGGAGCCCGTCGCCGGCCTGCTCTCGAAGGAGTACGCGAAGCGGCGCTTCGCCACCATCCGCTGGGATCGCAACGACCCGGACGTCCGGCCCGGCGATCCCTACCCCTTCCAGGGTGGGACGAACCCGTTCCGACGTTTGCTCGACGCCTGGCACACCGTCCCTGGCAAGGGGACGGGCACGCCCCCGCAGGACCGCAGCGACGCGACGAGCTACCAGGAGGCCTTCCAGGCCGGCACCACCTCGGTGATCGCGGCCGACGCCGAAGGCTGGGTGGTCTCGATGACGCCGAGCGGGGCGTGGGTCCCTGCCGTCGTCGCAGGCCATACCGGGATCGGCCTCAGCCAGCGCATGCAGAGCTTCGTGCTGCGCGAGGCCGAGAACCCGTTCAACGTGCTGGTGCCGGGCAAACGGCCGCGCGTCACGCTGACTCCGTCGCTCTCCATGAAGGACGGCGCGCCGCAGCTCGCCTTCGCGGTGCAGGGCGGCGACACCCAGGACCAGAACCTGCTCCAGTTCTTCCTGAACGTGGTCGAGTTCGGCATGACCGTGCAGCAGGCGGCCGAGGCGGCGAACGTGAACAGCCACCAGATGCGCAGCTCCTTCGGACAGCACGAGTCGCGGCCCGGGCACCTGACGCTCGCCGAGTCGACGCCCGAGGCGGTGCGCCGCGCGCTCGAGCAGATGGGATACACGCTCGAGTTCGAGCCGGTCAGCTCCGGCCCCATCAACGCCGTCTTCGTGGACCGCGCCCACGGCACGCTCTGGGGAGGCTCGAGCTACTACGGCGAGGATTACGGCATCGCCTGGTAACCCGCCGCCGGGAATACGAGGGCCGCCTCCACGGTAGGAGCAACGAGGGCCGGCGAGGCCCGACGACGAGGTGACCCGAGATGAACGCACTCCACGTCCTGCCGCTGTTCCTGGCCGGCGCCGCCGCGACGGCACCCGCCGACGCCCGCCCGTATCCCGTCCCGGCCTCACCCGGACCTCTCGTCTCGGTAGCGGTCGAGATCGACGGCGAGACCACCCCGCTCTACCCGGCTCCCGACGGGAGCGGGCGCTTCTACCTGGAGGCGCGCGAGGGACGGTCCTACTCGCTGACGCTCGCGAACCGCAGCGCCGGCCGGGTAGGCGTCGTCCTCGCGGTCGACGGCCTGAACGCGATCAGCGGCGGTCGCGAAGACGGTCGTGGCCGCATGTACGTGCTGGATCCCTGGCAACGGATCGCCATCCGCGGCTGGCGCACCTCGCTCGAGGAAGTGCGTCGGTTCACCTTCGTGGACGAGCGGCATTCGTACGCCGCCCGCTCGGGGAAGGCCAACCGCAAGATGGGTTGGATCGAGGTCTCGGTCTACCGCGAGCGGGACGGCGCCCTCGTCCAGGCAACGCCGCCGGTCGCTCCCGGCTGGCTCGAGCCGTTCGACTCCCGGACCGAGCCGGCGCCGGACGGCGAGTCGGCAGGCCCGTCCGCGCGCCTGAAGGGTGCGCCCTCCGCGGCGGGAAAGGCCGAACGCTCCTATCCAGGCACGGGCTGGGGCGGCCGGGCCCACGATCCCGCCCGGCTCGTCGACTTCGATCCCGAGCTGCATCCCGCGGAGACCGTGACGCTGCGCTACGAGTATCGGCCGGCGCTCGTCGCCCTGGGCGTCCTCCCCCCTCGCTGGCCAGCAGACCGGCTGCGCCAGCGCGACCGCGCACAGCCCGGCTTCGCCCTTCCGCCGCCCTGGTAGCCGGTGCGCATCTCGATGCTACGCTTGGGGAGCGCTGTTCGCCGCGCGCGTGCCTGGCGTGCGCGCCCGGCACGCAGAAAGCGAACCCAGAGAGCAAACGCAGAGAGCAAACGGAGGTGAGGATGTTCCGGAAGGTCGACGACTTCCTGAAGACGTGGCAGCGCGAGCGGGCCGGAACCCTGAAGGTCCTGAGGGCGCTCGACGACGCCTCACTCTCGCGCGCCGCGGCGGCCGACAGCCGCACCGTCGGCCGGCTGGCCTGGCATCTCACCCTCTCGCTCGGCGAGATGATGGAACGGACCGGGCTCCGGATCGACGGCCCGGCGCAGGGCGCGCCCGTCCCGTCGAGCGCCGCCGCGATCGTCCACGCCTACGACAAGGCCTCGCAGGACGTGGCCGGGCGCGTGGGCGCAGCCTGGACCGACGCGACCCTCGAGACCCAGGACGACATGTACGGCGAGAGATGGCCCCGCGGGACGACGCTCTTCGCCCTCGTGACCCACCAGGCACACCATCGCGCCCAGATGACGGTCCTCATGCGGCAAGCGGGCCTCGTGGTCCCCGGCGTCTACGGCCCCGCGCGCGAGGAGTGGACCGCCTTCGGAGCGCCACCGCCGGCGGTCTGACGGCCTGCTACTCCTGCATGGCTCCAGGCCACCGGGGGCGGACCGACCGCTGATCAGTCGCGCCGCCTGGCTTCCCCGCCCCGGCGGCGCCGGTCCCGACGGTCCATCAGCTCACTGCTGGTCCGCAGCTCGCCGCTGTCCTCGTCCTGGAGCCCGTAGACACGCCCGATCTCGTCGACGTTGCTCTGGTCTGGTGTCGGTGTGCTGCCGCCCGGCGTATCCTCGCCCACGTACTCGTTGCAGAGTGTGCCGTCGTCGGGATCTCCCACCCGGATCGCCTCGCCTTCGCCGGGGATGGCGCGGTCGTCCGCGCGGCGCAGGATCGCGTGCGGGACGATCCCGGTGCGGAGCGCCTCCGCCGCCACGGCGGTGCCTGAGAAGACGTGCACCGGCTCGACCGTCCCTCCCTGGACAGCGGCATTCGCGGGAGACGACGCGGGTCCCGTGCCGCGCGTCGCCCCCCGCACGCTGCGTGCACGCCGGCCCCGGGAGGCGGGCCCTTTCGCCCTCGCGCCCGCGGCCCGCTCGACCTTCGCCTTCCTCTTCGGCTTGGGCTTCTTCGGCTTGGGCTTCGCTTTGGCCACGCCGCGCTCACTCCCTGACCAACGGTGCACTCGCCCTCGCCCGTCGTCAAGAAGAAACTCGGGCCGGACCGACCCCGCGTCGCGGGGCCCGCTACCCTTCGACACGGCCCCGCACGGGCGCAGCGGTGGCGAGAGAGGGAATGGGCCTCGGCAAGGGGAACGACTCCGACAGGTCGACGATCACGACCCGGTCGCCGGCCGGCCCGAATCGGGCCGGCCGACGACTGAATCAACGATCTCCTAGAACTGGTAGAAGACGCGGACGATCCCGGTCTGCCCCGTGTACGGCCGGGCGGCATAGCCGGTGATCAGCGCGCCGAGCCAGTCGACCCGCGCGGCGTCCGTCTGCGGGCCCAGCGCGGGCAGCGGCAGCGTCTGAGGACCGGCGCTGTCGATGGTGGCGTAGTCCTGGACGTCGAACTTCTCGTACTGGTAGAAGACCCCGACGCCCAGCTTCTCGGAGACGTGATAGCGGACGTCGAGCGTCGCGTGGTGCCACTTGTTCGTCACGTTCGGCAGCGCGGTGAAGTCGATGGCGGCGATGCGCGGCCCGCCGTGCACGAAGCCCTGGTCCGAGTCGCTGTAGTCGTAGGCGACGCGGATGTCGGTCTTGGGCAGGAGCTTCGCCAGGTTGACGTAGACCGAGACGTTGTTGGACTTCTCGTCGTTGGTGAGGTTCCAGTCGCGGCTGGGGTCGGTCCAGGACGGGTCCGGAGCCGGGTTGGCGTTGCGCGACGCCTGCAGCGCGTTGAAGGTCTCCCGGCCGTACTCGGCGCCGAGGTTCACCCGCGAGTCGGGGGCGTAGTTCACGCCGATCGTGTAGCTCGTGTTCTTGTTGTCGAGTAGCCCGAACATCTGCTCGGCGTCCGCCCCCTGGTAATCGTCCTTGCCGGTGGCGAACGACAGGTCGACACCGAGCGTGGAGACGGGCGTCAGCGAGGCGATCAGGGTGGCCCGATTGCGCGTCCGGGCGGCCTCGTCGAAGAAGCGGGCGGCGGGCTGCGAGCCCGAAGCGATCAGGTCCTCGACGTCGAGGCCGATCGAGTCGCGCTTGGTGTACTCGTACATGGCACGCAGCGTGACGTACTGGTTGCCCACCGTGTCGAACGAGATCCGGGCGGTATTGTCCTTCCAGCCCTCGGTCGCCCGAAAGCCGTGCTCCCACCTGTCGTATCCGTAGCCGACCCGGATCGCGCTGTACGGGATCGCCGTGAAGGACGCGGTCACGTCCAGGGTGTTGCGGTTGATGTTGAAAGGCTCCGTCACCCCTCCCGTCTCCTCGGGCACCGCGTCGAAGCGCACGTACTCGACCGCGTCGAACTCGCGGGTGAAGTCGCTGCGGCTGTTGTAGCGGTAGCGGGCGCTCAGCGACACCCACTTGTGCGGCCGAGAGCGCACGTTCATGGTGGCGTTCGAGTAGTTCACCCGCATGTCGGCCGTGTCACGAGGCAGGCTGGCAAGCTCCGGGAAGGTCGCGTAGACGGTGGCGTTGGCGATGTTCGGGTTGGTGGTCCAGGGGATGAGTGCCTCGTCCTGCCGGCTGGTGCCGGTCGCGAAGCTCGCGTTCGCCGAGGTGTGGCCAGGCAGCTTGACCATCCCCATCCAGTTGAAGGTGTCCAGGCTGTTCGAGGGCGGCTGCGCCATGCGCCCATAGGCCGGGCCGTTCCCGTTGTTGTAGCCGCTCGGGTCGTAGCAGGCCCCCGGGGCCTGGCCGGAGATGCCCGTCTGGCAGAAGTCGGTGGCGAAGTTCGGGTTGTCGAAGGTGAAAGACGGGATCTTCTGGTCGAACTTCGAGTGCTGGTAGCCGAAATGGAACATCCCCTGGTGGCTCGCCCACTCGACGGCGGCCGAGAGCTCGGTCTCGCGGTTGTCGATCACGAGCGGCAGCTCGGCGGCGTTGCGGAAGGCGAACGACGCGCCGTAGGGCATGTTGCCCGACCGCTTGTAGCTGTTGACGCCCAGGATGAAGTCCAGGTTGTCGGTGGCGGAGATCCGCGCCTCGGCGCTGATCGTGTCGCGACGAGACTGCAGGTCGAAGGGGTTCGAGTTCGTCTCGTAGATCGACCCCTTGCTGAGATCGCCGACCGTGGCCGGGACTCCGACCGCGCTCCCCGCCTGCACGCTCGCCCGCAGGCTCGGGTCGATCGAGCAGTTGCCCGCCGTGCAGTTGTAGGGGCTCATCGTGTAGTACGCGTAGTTGAGCGGCGTCTGGTCGAACTTCGCCTTGAGCTTCACCCGCCGGCTGTTGAAGCTCAGCTGGTAGAGGCCGTCACGGTAACCGACGTTCGCGGCCTTGAGGTCGAGCGACCAGCTCGGCGCCTCCTTGTGGAACAGCAGGTTGACGTTCGCGCCGTTGCGCAGGTCACGGTAGCGCTCGTAGCGCGCCTCGTCACCATCCGTGGACGTGAAGCGTCCGCCCACGTCGACGGTCCCGCTCACGCCGTTCGAGGTGGTAGCCGCCGGCTGGGGCTTCTCTGCTTCTGGCTGCGGCTGGTCCTGCGCGCCCGCGAAGGTCGCGGAGGCGAGCAGGAGCGCCGCAGCACCGATCATCACTCTGTTGCGCATCGCTATCCTCCTCACCTACCGCAGGAACGCTTTGCCCGACGGGGCATTGGACCCGTGGATCTGCTGGTGGCAGACCAGGCAGGACCTGCTGAACATCTTGTTGGCGTTGTACGAGCTGTTCAGCAGGCTGCCCTCGTAGACGGTCGGAGGATGTCGGGAGGTCACGTGGCAGCGCTGGCACAGGAACGGCGGCTTGGCCACCAGCATCCGCTCGTTGTTCGAGCCGTGCGGGTCGTGGCAGGTGGTGCAGTTCTCGGTGACCGGCGCGTGCTCCCAGAGCACCGGCCCGCGCTTCTCGGCGTGGCAGGTGACGCAGAACTCGCTGACGGAGCCGCCGGCGTTCAGCAGCTTCACGTTCGAGGCGCCGTGCACGTTGTGGCAGGACGTGCAGGTGAGCTTGCCCTCGCGGACGGGCATGTGGGCGAACCTCATCGTCTTGTTGACGATCGACCGGTGGCACTTGGCGCACAGCTCGGGCTCGCTCGCCGCCTTCAACTGCTTGTCACCGACCGCCGCGTGGATGCTGTGGCAGGTGGTGCAGCCCACCTTGCGCGAGTCGTGCTGTGAGCCCGCCCAGAACGTGTGCTCGGTCCGGAAGTGGCAGCTGACGCAGGTCTCGCTGGCCTCGCTCGGCGACAGCGAGGAGAAGACGCGGATCTTGGTCTTGTCGCCGCCCGCGTCCGCGTGCTCCTTCCCCGGTCCGTGGCAGGCCTCGCATCCGAGCGCGGCCTTCGTGTCGCCGTGGCAGGCCTGGCATCCGAACGGCGCCGACGGGGTGCCCGCCCGGTAGGCGTGGGAGTGAGGGCCCTGCGTGAGCGCAGCGCCCCGGTCCTCGTGGCAGGTGAGGCACGTGGCCGTGCCCGCGTAGGCCCCGTGGGGAGCCTGCGCCGGCTGTATCTTGGCCGCCTCCTGGCCCGGCATCGCAGCCACCGAGGTCCCGGTTGCTGCGAGGCACCCGATCGCCACCGCGGCGATCAAGCCCCCACGGGCCAGAGTCGTCCCGAATGAATTCATTGTTTGCTCCTTGGGTCGTACGATGGCCAGGATCGTCCCGACACCAGCGATGCGCCGACCCTGGTTGCCCGGCGCAGGCTTCGGTGAAGGTGGTTCACGGCTGACAAGGAATGGTCACCCCTGCGTTTCGTGAGGCCGTTGGCACTACACGAACCGTCGTCCTGCTTGATACCGTCTCGCCTCGCACCACCGACCTAGTCGAGCCGGTTCCCGGCCCGGTAGAGGCTCTTGCGGAGCTGCTCGACGAGCTCGCGGTCGAACCGATGATGCCCGCCGAGAGTGACCTGGCAGGGCAAGCGGCCTTCCCGCGCCCAGCGTGTCACGGTGTTCGGTGACACGCCCAGCAGCTTCGACACCTCCGACCGGGTCAGGAATTGCGTCGCGACTTCGGTGGCCGCGTCGAGCGTATTTTTCACACGTGCAGAGTACTTGGTCGTTTTGGGGGGGATAAATGGATCAGATGGTTCAGCCGATAGGCTGTGCGCCCTAGGGCGGCAAGTGCCTTTCCGCAAGGCTCTTACGGCCCGGAGGCGCCGACCGTGGGGCAGCGCGCGGATGTCCGTGAAAACGCGACACGGACCTACCTCCATCTCTCACCACTGGGACGAGAGGAGCCTCCAGGCTAGCAGGGCCCACGGGTGCGTCCGGAACACGACTCGCACTTGCGCAAGCCACCGCCGGACGGCCAAAATCCGCGGTCGGGGGGCATAGGCCAACCGGTGCAGGAGTGCCGAATGCGTCAATCTGATACCCTGAGCTTCCGGACAAGGGTCGCGCATCGCACGACGACCCGATAGGCCGGGCGTCCACGCCACGAGCCCCGGGAGGGCACTTCATGATTCCCCAGCTCAAACCTGCGCTGCTCCTCGGGGTGGCGATCCCGTTCCTGGCGGCGGCCGGCTCGGCGGCCGCCCAGGAGTGCCTCGACTGCCATTCGCAGCCGGGCTCCTCCGTCACGTTCGCGAATGGCGACACCCGCGACGTGACGATCGACGCCAAGGTCTGGGAAGCCTCGGTGCACGGATCGATGGGCCTCGCCTGCGGCGACTGCCACGGCGACATCACCTCCTACCCGCATCCCGACCTCGGAGAGCGCTCCTCCCGCGACCTCACCCTGCGCCTCTACACGACCTGCCGGCAGTGCCACGAGGACCAGTTCAAGAAGACGCTGGACAGCGTGCACCAGGCGGCGCTCGCGGCCGGGAACAAGAAGGCGGCGGTCTGCGCGGACTGCCACGACCCCCACACTCAGAAGAAGATCACGGACGACGATGACAAGCTGCTGCCGGCGGCCCGCATCGGCATCCCGCGGACCTGCGCCCGCTGTCACGACTCGATCTACGAGCAGTACCGCCAGAGTGTCCACGGCACCGCTCTCGTGACCGGCAACCCCGACGTGCCGACCTGCATCGACTGCCACGGCGTCCACAACATCCAGGACCCGCGGACCGCCCGCTTCCGTCTGGAGTCGCCGCGGATCTGCGCCGACTGCCACACGGACCGCAAGCGCATGGCCAAGTACAAGATCTCCACCCAGGTCCTGCGCACCTACGTGGCGGACTTCCACGGCTCCACGGTGACCCTCTTCGAGCGGCGGCATCCCGATCAGGTGACCAACAAGCCCGTGTGCTACGACTGCCATGGCATCCACGACATCGCGCGACCGGACGACCCGAAGAGGGGCCTGCTGGTGAAGGCGAACCTGCTGCGCACCTGCCGCAAGTGCCACCCCGACGCCACCACCAACTTCCCCGACGCCTGGCTCAGCCACTACGTGCCGACCCGGGAGCGCAATCCCCTCGTCTACTGGGCGCAGGTCACCTACGACGTGCTCATCCCCAGCGTCATCGGCGGCATGCTGTTCTTCGTGGGGACGGACTTCTACAGGCGGCGCCGGGCGTCGCGCCGCCGCCAGCGACGACGGACGGATCAAACGGATCACGCATGAGCACACCCGAACAGCTCGAACCGGCGCGGCGCTACCCCCGCTTCGGCCGCCTGGACCGCATCCAGCACCTGCTGATGCTGGTCTCCTTCCTGGTGCTCGCCGCCACCGGCCTGCCCCAGAAGTTCGTCTACCTGAACATCCACGCGGTCGACGCGTCGATCGACCTCATGGGCGGCATCGAGACGGTCCGCATCATCCACCGCGTGGCCGCGACCGTGCTCATGCTGGTGACGGCCTTCCACCTGCTCGACGTCGCCTACCGGCTGATCGTCAGGCGGGTGGCGCCCGCCATGCTGCCCCGCTACCAGGATCTGCTCGACGCGCTGCAGTCGCTCCGCTACAACCTCGGGCTCACCCAGGCGCGGCCGCGCATGGACCGCTACACCTGGGAGGAGAAGGTCGAGTACTGGTCGCTGGTCTGGGGCACGATCGTGATGATCGGCACCGGCTTCATGCTCTGGAACCCGATCGCCACCACCCGCTTCCTGCCCGGCGAGTTCATCCCGACCGCGCAGGTCGTTCATGGAGGCGAGGCGCTGCTGGCGGTCCTGGCGGTGCTGGTCTGGCACTTCTACTCCGTGCACCTGCGCCACTTCAATCGCAGCATGTTCACGGGCGAGCTCTCCGAGCACGAGATGGAGAGCGAGCATCCGCGCGAGCTGGAGCGGCTCCAGGCCGGCACCGAGCTGAGCGCCCGCCCGGACCAGATCGCCCGGCGGCAACGCATCTTCCTGCCCATCGCCGTTGTCGTGGCGCTCCTGCTGCTGGCCGGGATCTACTGGTTCGTGACCTTCGAGCAGACCGCGATCACGACCCTGCCGCCGCCGGGCTAGACCCGCCGATCCCCGACCCGGCTAGCGGTAGGCGAACAGCATCGCGTAGACGATCCAGAGCACCATGAAGCTGCCGAGCGCGAGCGCCGTCCAGGCGAAGCCACGGATGGTCCGGATCACCACCGGCTGGTAGGCCTCGACCAGGTTCTCCTCGAGCTTGCCCGCCGCCACCAGCGCCTCGTACTCCTCCGGCTTGTCCCGTCTGAACTCGGCGACCGGCATCCGGCCGGTGAACACGACCGTGTCCATCGGGAACTTCTCGGGACGCAGGTGGGTGTTGAAGAAGTGGACCGTGAAGATGAAGCCGGCCGCGAGCAGCGCCTCGTCGCTGTGGACGATGGTTGCCACGTTGATCAGGGATCCCGGCAGGAAGCGCGTGAAGAAGACCGGGAACCAGAGCATGAGGCCGGTCGAGCCGATGATGAAGATGCCCCAGAAGACGGCGAAGTAGTCGAACTTCTCCCAGTAGGTCCAGCGCCCGTAGCGCGGGCGCGGGCCCCGCCCCACGAACCAGCGCAGGCTGCCGACCAGCTCCGTGAGGTCCCGCTTCTTGAAGAGCAGGCTGTCGGGGCCGAGGAGCAGCTTGCGCAGGGAGCCTCCGTGCTCGCGACGCCGCTTGCGGTCGAGGTCGACGAGGTGCGTCACGAAGAGCCCGAACATGAGGACGGCCGCGGCCCGGTGGATGAACCCCGCGCTCTCGAAGCCCCCCAGCCGGCGCGACAGGAAGGCGGCCCAGCTGGTGTAGGAGAACTTGAGCGTCATACCGGTGAGCGCCAGGCTGATGAAGCTCACGATCATGAGCGCGTGCAGCGCCCGGTTGAGACGCGTGAAGCGCTGGTACTGCAGGGCCCGAGTCTCGACGCTGCCTGCCATCCCGCTAACCCCGTCCTCCGGCTCGTGCTTCGGCTCGTCCTCTGCTCCGCCCGCCGGGGCGTCCCCGGGCCCGCTCCCGGGCGGCGCTTCCTCGCCCCGCGCCGCGGCCGCCTCCGCTGCCTCCTCCGCGCGCAGCTCGCGCCGCATCTGAAACGCCCGCGGCAGCCAGAGCATCGTGTGCAGGCCGCCCACGACGAAGGTCCCGATCAGGAGCGACGTCATCCCCCAGAAGGTCCAGAACAGCCACGGGTACTTGGCCGGATCGTGGTGCGTCGCGTGGGTCAGGTAGCCGGCGAAGCGGCGCGTCGCGCCCGGGTGGCACTTGCGGCAGGTGGCGACCACGTTCTGCCGCGAGAGGTGCGAGGCCGGGTCGCTGATCTTGCGGATGTCGTGCGCGCCGTGGCAGTCGTAGCACTTCGCGGTCTTCGTGTAGCCGAGCTGGGTGACCTTGCCGTGGTAGGTGTCGAAGTAGGTCTTGGCGATCGCGGCGTGGCAGCGGCCGCACTTCTGCATGATGTCCAGCTTGAAGCCGTCTGCGTCGGCGCGCCGGATGGTGTGGGCGGTGTGGCAGTCGATGCAGACCGGCAGCTCCTTGTCGGTCTTGCCGAGCTCGGTGTGGTGGACGCTGGCCTCGAACTCCTCCTGGATGCCGTGATGGCACTGGCCGCAGGTGCTCGGCACGTTGGCCCGGTTGACGGTCGAGCGCGGGTCGGTTCGCGGCAGCACCTCGTGAGCGGTGTGGCAGCTGGTGCAGGTGGCGGTGACGGTCAGCCCGCTCTTGAGCAGGCCCTTGCCATGGATGCTCTCCGTGTACGACTCGACGATCTCGTGCTCGGGGCCCCGGTAGCGGACCGCCGCCTTCTGGCCCTCCCGGTGGCAGCGCGCGCACAGGCGCGGGATGTTGGTGGCGAAGGTGGGCGAGAATCCCTGCAGGTGCCCCGCGACGTCGTGGCCGCCGTGGCACTCCTTGCAGGAAGGGGCGTTCGGATCCCCGTCCAGGAGCAGCTTGCCGTGCCGGCTGCGCGCGAACTGTTGCGCGATCTCGCTGTGGCAGGCGCCGCAGTCGACCTTGCGGGTCACCGTCTCGCACGGCCTCTCGTGCGAGACATTCACCTCGGAGTGGCACTGCGAGCAGGCGACCGTGGCGTGCCGCGATCGCGCGAGCACGGCCGCGTCCACGTGCAGGTTGCGGCCGTCGCCCGCGCGCAGGTCCTTCCGCTGATGGCAGCGCAGGCAGTCGGCGTCCGCCATGCCCTGGCTGTAGAAGACCTTGCGGATCTTGTGCGGCTGGTGGCAGTCGACGCATGCCGGCAGCACGTGCGCCTCCTTCTCCCACAGCTCGCCGCGGATCACCTTGCGGTGCACCTGCTCGATCTGCGCGTGGCACTTCGTGCAGGTCTTCGCGATGTTCGCGCGCGAGATCGACGAGGCCGGGTCCGTGTGCGGCAGGATGTTGTGCGCCGTGTGGCACGAGGCGCAGTTCGCCGCCACGATCAGCCCCTTCTTGAGCAGGCCTTCGCCGTGGATGCTCTCGGAGTAGTTCTCGAGGATGTGGTCCTCGTGGATCGGCCGTTCACGCTGGACCGCCGCGCCCTCCCGGTGGCACTTGCCGCAGGTGAACGGCACCCTCAGCGGCGAGACGGAAGAGGCTGGGTCCTTGACGCCCCGGATGTCGTGGACGCCGTGGCAGGACGTGCAGCCCGGCGCCAGCGGGTCGCCGCGTTTCAGGGCCTTGCCGTGCAGCGAGGCCGCATGCTCGCGGGCCTCGGTGTCGTGGCAGGTCCCGCAGTCCACCTTCCCGGGCCGGCCCTCGTGCGGCAGCTCCTTCCCCGCGAGGTCGGCGTGGCAGTCCACGCACTGCAGGGCACCGTGGATGGACCCCGCCAGCGACTTGCCGGAGACGTAGAGCGAGACCGTGCGCCCACGGCGCTCGGTCGTGAAGTCCCGCTCGCCGTGGCAGGCCAGGCAATCCTCGTTCGCCTGCGCGCGGGCAACCGCGGGCAGAACCACGAGCGCGGCGAGAGCCAACCCGGCTGCGAAGAAGCGCGGAGAGGGGGGCATCGGAAGCGGGAGATCGGAAGGCACCAGGGGCGAAGGCTAGCGGCTCGGCGGCCCGAGATCAATAGATCATTCGCTCTGTTTGGGCGACTCGGAGGATTCTGGGGCGTGGCTGCTCGCTCCGAGCCCCGTCGTCGGCCTCAGGCCGGCGGCGGACCCCGGCGGCCCGAAGAGGGCCGCGAGCTGCGGCGCGGAGGCTTCCTCGACGAGGGCGAGCACGTCGTCGCCGGCCTCCAGCCGCACGTGGCCGCGCGGGATCACGACCTCGCCCCGGCGCAGGATCGCGCAGATCACCGAGGTGGGCGGCAGCGCCAGGTCCTTGATCGCCACCCCCACCGCGCGCGCATCGGTCGGCAGGGTCTCGCTCACCAGCGAGTAGCTGCCCTTGCGCAGCTTGAGCAGCGTCATCATGTCGCCGAGCGACAGCTCCTGCTCGATCAGGCTGGCCAGGATGTCGGCCTGGTTGACCGCGACGTCGACGTGGAACTTCCGGTCGAAGAGCCAGGCGTTGCGGGGGTCGTTGATGGTCGCGATCGTGCGCGAGACGTGGAAGCGCTCGCGGGCGATGAAGCAGAGCGAGAGGTTCTCCGCGTCGTTCGACATCGAGGCCACCAGCACCTGGGCCTGCTGGATGCCCGCCAGCTCCAGGGTGCGGGGATCGGTGGGGTTGCCCTCGTAGACGAGCTCGGTCGGCAGGTCCCGGTGCAGGTGCGCGAGCACCTGCGGCCGGTGCTCCATCAAGCGCACCTCGTGCTTCTGCTCGTGGAGAGTCAGTGCGAGGGTCGAGCCCGTGCGTCCGCCGCCGGCGATCAGGACGTACATGCTCAGGCCTCCTCCGCACGGTAGAGGCGCCGCCGCAGGGCCGCCGCCCCCTCGAGCGTCGCGCCCAGGTGGACGAGGTCCCCGGAGCGCAGCGTCGCCTTGAGGTCGGGCAGCGCCGCGCGCCCGCCGTGGGTGATGCTGACCGCGGCACAGTCGATCCCGTCCACGAGCTCGGCGAGCCGCCGGCCGTCCCAGGTCCCCGGTACGTCGAACTCGTAGACCTCCACCTCGCCGTTGCCCGCGGAGAAGACCGGCCGGGTGCGCCGGCTCTCGAGCAGCTCCTCGAGCCGCTGTGCGCCCCAGGCCGTCGAGCTGACCGTGCGCAGCCCCATCGCCTCGTGCAACGGCAGCCAGCGCGGGTCGTAGTTGCGGGAGACCACACTCTGCACGCCGTAGACGGTGCGCGCGACGTGCGCGACCACGGCGTTGACGGCGTCGGAGTTGGTGACGGAGGCGAGCGCGTCCGCCTGCTCGACCCCGGCCCGCTTCAGGACGCCCTCGGCCATGGCCTCGGCCTCGATGGTGCGGCCCCGCCAGGCCGGGTCGAGGTGGGAGAACGACGAGCCCACGTGGTCGATCACGGTCACGTCGTGCCCGCGCCGGCTGAGCAGCGTCGCCAGCTCGGAGCCGACGCGGCCGCAGCCCACGATGATCGTGTACATGCCTACTCCCCCTCCCCTCCCACCTGGTAGGGCACGCTCGTGATCACGATCCCCCGCTCGAACATGAGGGCCAGGCGCAGCATCATCGCCGTCTGCGCGTGGAGCAGGTTGTGCCAGCGTTTGCGCGGCACGAACTGGGGCACCACGATCGTGAGCACCTCGTTCGGCTGACGGCGGGCGGCCACCTGCCGGACGTAGTCGAGCAGCGGCTCGATCAGCAGCCGGTAGGGCGAGTGGACGATCACCAGCCGCACGCCCGCGCCCCAGCGGCCCCACTTCTTCTCGACCTCGGCGGCCATCTCGGCGTCCGCGGCCACGTAGACCGCGGTCACGTCCTGGGAGAGGGCACGCGCGTAGTGCAGCCCGGCCAGGGTGCCGCGGTTGACCCCGCTCACGGCCACGATCACGCGGTGGCGGTCCACCCGGGCCGGCGGCCCGAAGGCGTCGAGCGAGAGCTGGCGGGCGAGGTCGCTGTAATGGCGGCGGATCGCGTAGAAGAACACGACCAGCACCGGGATCAGCAGCAGCACCATCCAGGCGCCTTCCGAGAACTTCGTCACCGCGAAGATGACGGTCACGATCGCCGTGATCGCGGCGCCGAGGCTGTTGACGATCATCTTCATCCGCCAGCGTGGGTCGGGGCGCAGCACCGAGCCGCGCTCCTGCACCTCCTCGCCGCTCGCCAGCTGCCCGCTCTTCCACCAGCGCCGCGCCATGCCCACCTGGGAGAGGGTGAAGGAGAGGAAGACGCCGATCGCGTAGAGCGGTATGAGGCCGGTGACGCTCGCGTCGAAGAGCCAGATCAGCAGCGAGGCGACCGCCGCCAGCACCGCGATGCCCCGCGAGTGCACGAGGCGGCTGCCCCGGTAGGTGAGCTGGCGCGGCAGGTAGCCGTCCTCTGCCTGCAGGGCCGCGAGCCGCGGGAAACCGGCGTAGGCGGTGTTGGCGGCCATCACCAGGATCAAGGTGGTGCCGACGATCGCTGCCAGGTAAAGCAGCCCCCTGCCTGCGAAGGCCGTGCGCGCGAGCTGCGAGATGAGCGTCTCCTGCTCCGAGGGAACGGCGCCGATCGGTACCGCGAGGTAGCTGATCGACAGGAAGAGCGTCGCCAGGATCCCCGACATCCAGAGCAGAGTGGCCCCCGCATTTCGGCTCTTGGGCTCCTTGAAGGCGGGGATGCCGTTCGAGATCGCCTCGACGCCGGTGAGCGCGGTGGTGCCGCTCGAGAAGGCGTGCAGCAGCAGGAAGAGCGTGACGCCCTGGACGGCGACCGTGTCCATCGGCGGCGGATCGATGACGGGGCCCAGCGTGCCCAGCAGGTGACGCACGAAGGCGGTGCCCACGGTCCCGTACATCATGGCGAGGAAGAAGAAGGTAGGGATCGCGACCACCATCCCCGACTCCCGCACCCCGCGCAGGTTGAGCACCATGACACCGCTCACCAGCACGATCGCGAGCAGGGCCCGGTAGGGAAGCAGCCCCGGAAACGCCGAGACGATCTGGGCGACCCCGGACGACATCGAGACCGCCACGGTCAGGATGTAGTCCATCAGCAGCGCCGCGCCGGCCAGCTGCGCCGCGAACTCCCCCAGGTTGTCGCGCGAGACGATGTAGGCGCCGCCGCCCCCGGGGTAGGCGTGGATGGTCTGCTCGTAGGAGATCGTGACGAGAGCCAGCAGCACCACGATCGCGATCGAGATCGGGAAGACGAGCGCGAAGCTCGCCGCCCCGGCGAAGGCGAGGATGTGCAGGATCTCCTGACTGGCGTAGGCGGTCGAGGAGATGGGGTCCGAGGAGAAGACGGCGAGCCCCACGGCCTTGCCGATCGCCTCGTGGGGCGCGTCGGCCGTGGGCAGCGGCCGGCCGATCAGCCAGGTGCGCCAGGACGATGAGCGGAGCGCCTTCGATTCCCGCTGCGACTGCGCCGCCGAGGCTCCGGGCCGGACGAAAGAAGAGTCCTTCACCGTTGTTGACGCGACTCTAGCACGGCGGCGCCGGCCCGCAAGACGCCGCGATACGCCGCCTCATGGCCACGATTCGAGGGGTCGATGGGTCGTCGGGCAGCGGCGCGACCCGCGTCCCTTCCGGTTCTTGACGCGCCGCTGACGCCGGCGCGGCCGGTCTTGTCACCGTCTTGACCCGGGGCCGCCTACCTTTTCGACAGACGGTGCGGAGCGAGGTGGATGCTGGACCTGCTGCTCTTGCTGGTTTCGATCGCGTTCTTCCTGGTCGCGTGGCTCTACGTACGAGCCTGCGAGCGGATCTAGCTTCGGGGGGTGGGATGAGCCCGGAGCATGCCGTCGGGCTTCTGTTGTCGGTGCTGCTGCTCCTGTACCTCGCCTATGCGCTGCTCCGGCCCGAGCGGTTCTGAAGGAGGACTGCCGTGACCGTCCAGGGCTGGACGCAGATACTCCTCTACTGCCTCGCGCTGCTCGCCCTCACCGCCCCCGTCGGCAGCTACATGCATCGCCTGCTCGAGGGAAAGGGCCACTTCCTCGAGCGCCCGCTCGGCTGGCTGGAGCGGCTCGTCTACCGCTTGGGCGGGGTCGACGGCCAGGAGCAGACGTGGACGGGGTACGCCTTGGGCCTGCTGGCCTTCAGCCTGTTCGGGCTGCTCGTCACCTACGCCCTCGAGCGCCTGCAGCCCTGGCTGCCCTTCAACCCGGAGCGGATGGCCCCGGTCGCGCCCGCCTCTGCCTTCGACACGGCCGTCAGCTTCGCCACCAACACCAACTGGCAGGGGTACTCGGGCGAGCGCACGATGAGCTACCTCACGCAGATGAGCGGCCTCGCCTGGCAGAACTTCGTCTCGGCGGCGGCGGGGATCGCGGTCGCGGTGGCGCTCGCGCGCGGCCTGACGCGTCGCGGCGACGGCAAGGGGCCCGGCACGATCGGCAACTTCTGGGTGGACCTCACGCGCTCGACGATCTACCTGCTGCTGCCGCTCAGCCTCGTCTGCGCCCTCGTCTTCGCCTCGCGGGGTGTCGTCCAGAACCTGGCGCCCTACCGGGTGGCGATCACGCTGGAAGGGAACAGGCAGACGATCGCCATGGGACCGGTGGCCTCGCAGCTCGCGATCAAGCAGCTCGGGACCAACGGCGGGGGCTTCTTCAACGCCAACAGCGCTCACCCCTACGAGGACCCGACGCCCTTCACCAACTTCCTCGAGCTGGTCCTGATCCTCGTGCTCCCGGTTTCGCAGGTCTACATGTTCGGCCTGATGGCGCGGGACCGTCGTCAGGGCTGGGCCCTCTATGGGGCGATGGCCTTCCTGTTCCTCTCCGCCGTCGCCGTCGCCTACTGGGCCGAGTGCCAGCCGAACGCTGCGGTCTGCGCGAGCGGCATCGCGCCGGGGCCCAACCTGGAAGGCAAGGAGATCCGGCACGGGGTCGCCACCTCGACCCTCTGGGCCGCGGCCACGACCGCGGCCTCGAACGGCTCGGTCAACTCGATGCTCGACAGCTACAACCCTCTCGGGGGGCTGGTGCCGCTCTTCAACATCCAGCTCGGCGAGGTGGTGTTCGGCGGCGTGGGGGCCGGTCTCTACGGAATCCTGGTGATGGCCCTCCTCTCCGTCTTCATCGCGGGTCTGATGGTGGGGCGCACGCCCGAATACCTGGGCAAGAAGGTCGAGACCAGGGAAGTGAAGCTCGTGATGCTCTACGTCCTGATCTTCCCGATCCTGATCCTCGTCTTCACGGCCTGGTCGACCGTCGTGCCATGCGGCCTCTCCCCGCTCGGCAACACCGGGCCCCACGGCCTCACCGAGATCCTGTACGCGTTCTCGAGCGCCGCCGGCAACAACGGCTCGGCCTTCGCGGGCCTCCGGGCGAACACACCCTGGTATGACGTGACGCTCGGCCTGGTGATGCTCGCCGGTCGTTTCCTGATGATCGTCCCGGTGCTCGCGATCGCCGGGATCATGGCGGGCAAGCAGACGGTGCCGCCCGGCTCGGGCACTCTGCCCACGAACGGGCCGCTCTTCTCGAGTCTGCTGGTCGGCGTCATCCTGGTCGTGGGCGCGCTCACGTTCTTCCCGGTCCTGAGCGTCGGCCCGATCGTCGAGCACTTCCTCGCGCAGTCCGGAGGGGCGTTTTAGCCATGCGGCTCGGTCAAGACCTGCCCGCAGCCCCCCCACCCGTCGCGGGCCCGCCCGGCCGGGTCAAGGTCATCTCGGCCTGGGACGCACCGATCCTGCGGGGCGCCCTGCTCGACAGCCTGCTCAAGCTCGATCCGCGCGTGCTGGCGCGCAACCCGGTCATGTTCGTGGTCGAAGTCGGCGGCGTCCTGACGACGCTCGTCTGGCTGCACGACCTCGTGGCATCGACGGCGGGCGCGATGCCGGCGTGGTTCACGGGCCAGGTCTCCCTCTGGCTGTGGTTCACCGTGGTCTTCGCCAACTTCGCCGAGGCGCTGGCGGAGGGACGCGGGAAGGCGCAGGCTGTCGCGCTCCGGGGCTTGCGGCGGGAGACCGTGGCCCGGAGGCTCGCCACCGGGCGCGAGCAGGCCGTCCCCGCCTCCGCCCTGCACAAGGGCGACCTCGTCGTCGTGGAGGCGAAAGGGATCATTCCCGGAGACGGTGAGGTGGTCGAGGGGATCGCCTCGGTCGACGAGTCGGCGGTCACCGGCGAGTCCGCGCCGGTCATCCGTGAGAGCGGCGGCGATCGATCGGCGGTGACCGGCGGCACGCGCGTGCTCTCCGACCGGATCGTGGTCCGGATCAGCGTGGAGCCGGGCGAGTCGTTCCTCGACCGCATGATCGGCCTGGTCGAGGGGGCGCGGCGGCAGAAGACGCCGAACGAGATCGCCCTCCAGGTCCTGTTGTCCGGGATGACGATCGTCTTCCTGATCTCCTGCGTCACGCTCGTGCCCTTCGGGCTCTACTCCGGACTGCGCTTCCCGCTGACGGTGATCGTGGCGCTGCTGGTGTGCCTGATCCCCACCACCATCGGCGGCCTGCTCTCCGCGATCGGCATCGCCGGCATGGATCGGCTGATCCGCCACAACGTGATCCCGACCAGCGGCCGGGCGGTGGAAGCGGCGGGCGACGTCGACACGATGCTCCTCGACAAGACGGGAACCATCACCTTCGGAAACCGCATGGCCACGGCCCTGGTGCCGGCGCCCGGTGTGCAGATCCTCGAGCTGGCGGAGGCGGCGCAGCTCGCCAGCCTCGCCGACGAGACCCCGGAGGGTCGTTCGATCGTCGTCCTGGCCAAGGAGCGCCACGGCCTGCGCGGGCGGGGCTTGACCCGGCCCGACGCGAGGTTCGTCCCCTTCTCCGCCAGCACCCGCATGAGCGGCTGCGACCTCGACGGCCGGGTCGTGCGCAAGGGCGCCGTCGATGCCATCGCCGAGCACGTCCTGGCCCTCGGCGGCCGGCTGCCGGGCGCGGTCGGGGAGGTCGTGGCCTCGATCGCCCGGGCCGGCGGCACGCCGCTCGTCGTCTCCGACGGTCCGCGCGTGCTCGGTGTCGTGCATCTCAAGGACGTCGTGAAGGGCGGCCTCAAGGAGCGCTTCGCCCGCTTCCGAGCGATGGGCCTCAAGACCGTGATGATCACGGGCGACAACCCGCTGACCGCGGCCGCGATCGCGGCCGAGGCCGGCGTCGACGACTTCCTGGCCGAGGCGACACCGGAGATGAAGCTGGCGCTCATCCGCCAGGAGCAGGCCAAGGGCAAGCTCGTAGCCATGACCGGGGACGGAACCAACGACGCTCCCGCCCTCGCCCAGGCTGACGTCGCGATCGCCATGAACACGGGCACCCAGGCGGCGCGCGAGGCCGGCAACATGGTCGACCTCGACAGCAACCCCACCAAGCTGCTGGAGGTGGTCGAGGTGGGCAAGCAGCTCCTGATGACCCGCGGCTGCCTGACCACGTTCTCGATCGCCAACGACGCCGCGAAGTACTTCGCCATCCTGCCGGCCATGCTGGTGGCGGCGTTCCCGCAGATCGCCCCGCTCAACGTCATGCGGCTGGCCTCCCCGCAGAGCGCCGTCCTCTCGGCAGTGGTCTTCAACGCTCTCGTGATCGTGGCCCTGATCCCGCTCGCGTTGCGCGGCGTGCACTACCGTCCGCTGGGGGCGGCGACCCTGCTGCGCCGCTCGCTCCTCCTCTACGGGGTCGGGGGCCTCGTTACCCCCTTCGTCGGGATCAAGGTGATCGACATGCTGTTGGCCCGGCTCGGCCTGGTCTGAGGGGAGAGATGAAGCGGGAACTGCTGGTCGCGTTGCGGATGACGATCGTGACCCTGTTGCTGACGGGCCTCGCCTACCCGCTGGTGGTCACCTCGATCACGCAGGTCGTCTTCCCGCGTCAGGCGAGCGGAAGCCTGGTGAGCGTCGGCGGGCGGGTCGTGGGATCGGAGCTGATCGGCCAGCGCTTCGCCCTGCCCGCGTACTTCCAGCCGCGTCCCTCGGCGGCGGGCGCCAACGGCTACGACGCCTCGGCCTCCTCCGGCTCGAACCTGGGCCCCACCTCGCGCAAGCTGCGCGACCGGGTCGCGGCCGAGGCGGCGCGCCTGCGGGTGGAGAACCCGGGCGCGCCCGGCCCTGTCCCGGTTGAGCTCGTGACGGCCTCGGGAAGCGGCCTCGATCCCCACCTGAGCCCCGAGGCCGCACGCTGGCAGGCGCCCCGTGTGGCCGCCGCGCGCGGCGTCCCGCTCGACGCGGTGCTCGCCCTGGTGGCGGGTCGCGCCGAAGGTCGGACCTTCGGCCTGCTCGGCGAGCCGCACGTCAACGTCCTCCTGCTCAATCTCGACCTGGATCGGCGCCTTGGGCCTCCGCGGTCTGGAGGCGGGCGGGCCGGCGCCGGTGCGCCCACCCGACAGGAAAGGAGCGGAAAGTGAACGACGGCGGCGACAGTCTCTTCTACCTCGGCGCCGGGCCCGTGGCCGCGCTCGCCCTCGGCCTGATGCTGATCCCCTTCCGCGAAGCAACGACGGCGTCCAACCTGGCCTTCGCCTTCCTGGCCCTCACCATCGTGACCGGCGAGGCGGGTGGACGCTGGGCCGCGACCGCAACCGCCCTCGCCTCCGCACTGAGCCTCAACTTCTTCCTGACCCGACCGTATCTGACCCTCGTCATCCATGGCCGCGACGACGTGATCGCCTTTCTGGGGCTGCTGGGCTGCGGGCTGATCGCGGCCGCGCTGGGCTCGCGCCGAAGCGAGCGGCGGACTCGCCAGCGGCAGCTGGAGGTGCTGTACCAGGGGTTGCGCCGCGTGGAGACCGGTGGTACGACCGAGCACCTTCTGCAGGAGCTTCTCGATTCCGCCTGCGCCGCGTTTCCGGTGGCGGCGCTCGCCGCTCGCGACCGTGCCGGCCGACTGTTGGCGGGCAGCGGCGACCGGAGGCGGACCGCCCCGGAAGCCGCAGCGGGTCTCGAGACTTGCGAGTCTCTGGAGGGAGCTCGTGCCTCGGGCCGTCTCCGAGCGTCTCTCCCCCTCCCCGAGCAGGGATTCCGGCTGTCGTTGCTGGTGGGCCGGCACCAGTTCGGCTCGCTCGAGGCTTGGGGCGACGGGCGGCCGGCGAACCGCGAGGCGCGGCAGGCGCTCCTCGCCCTGACACGCATCGTCGCCATGGTGACGGCCGCGGCCCGGCTTCCCGCCGCCACCGCCCCCGCGCCGGGAGCCGCTCCCCCATCCTGGATCCCCCTTTCCGGGGTCGGCTCCCGGGAGTAGCCTTCCCGATCGGCGATGAGCGAATCCCGTCCAGACCCCGACCACCTGCTCCGGCGCATCCAGCGAGACGAAGAGGGAGGCCGGCGCGGGAGGTTGAAGGTCTTCTTCGGCGCCGCGGCGGGCGTGGGCAAGACCTACGCGATGCTGGAGGCGGCACAGGTCGAGCGTCGGGCGGGCGTGGACGTCGTCGTGGGCTGGCTCGAGACCCACGGTCGCCCGGAGACGGAAGCGCTCGCGGAAGGCCTCGAGCGTCTGCCTGCGCGCGAGGCCGCCCACCGCGGCCTCATGCTGCCGGAGCTGGATCTCGACGCGGCGCTCGCGCGCCGCCCGGGCCTGTTGCTGGTCGACGAGCTGGCGCACTCGAACGCACCCGGCTCCCGCCACCCGAAGCGCTGGCAGGACGTGGTCGAGCTGCTGGAATCCGGGATCGACGTCTGGACGACCTTCAACGTCCAGCACCTGGAGAGCCTCAACGACCTCGTCTTGCGGATCACCGGGGTCGTCGTGCGCGAGACGCTGCCCGACCTCGTTCTCGACCAGGCGGACGCGGTCGAGTTCGTGGACCTCGCGCCGGACGAGCTGCTGCGGAGGCTGGCCGAAGGCAAGGTCTACCTGGCCGACCAGGCCGCGCGAGCCGTCCAACAGTTCTTCCGCAAGGGGAACCTGACGGCGCTGCGCGAGCTGGCGCTGCGGCGGACGGCCGAGCACGTCGACGCGGCCGTCCAGGACTACCGGCGCGACCACGGCATCGAGACCACCTGGCCGGTGGCCGAGCGGCTGCTCGTCTGCATCCGGCCCAACCCCGAAAGCGGACGCCTGGTGCGCGGCGCCCGGCGCCTGGCGGCGCGGCTGCATGCGGAATGGATCGTGGGCTGGGTGGAGAGCCCCGGGCAGCCGCGGCTTTCGGAAGCGGAGCGACGGCACCTGGCGGCCGCCTTCGCCCTCGCCGAGCAACTCGGGGCCGAGACGGCGACCGTCTCCGGCCTGAGCGTGAGCGAGGCGATCCTGCGCTTCGCCCGCGAGCGCAACGTGAGCAAGCTGGTCGTCGGCAAGCCGGCCCATCCGCGTTGGCGCGATCGGTTCCGCGGGTCCCTGGTCGACGACATCGTGCGCGCCAGCGGCGACATCGACGTCTTCGTGATCTCCGGCGAGGAGGGCCTCGTCGGCCGCGCTGCCGAGCCCACCACGAGACCCTGGCGCCTCCGGGGCTACGCCTGGGCCGCGGTGGCGGTGGCCACGGCGTCACTCGCGTCCTCGGCCATGGCCCGGCACTTCGAGAAGCTGAACCTGGTGATGGTCTTCCTGCTCGCGGTCGTGTTCGTGGCGACCCGCTACGGGCGCGGCCCCTCTATCTTCTCCGCGGTCGCGAGCGTCGCCGTCTTCGACTTCTTCTTCGTACCTCCCCACCTCACCTTCGCCGTGGCGGACACCCAGTACCTGGTGACCTTCGCGGTGATGCTGACCGTCGGCGTCCTGGTGAGCACGCTTGCCGCCAGGGTCCGCGAGGGCGCCCTGCTCGCGATCCAGCGCGAGCAGCGGACCCATACCCTCTACGCGCTCAGCCGCGAGCTGAGCGCGGTGCGAGGCGTGAGCGAGGTGGCGAAGGTCGGTGCCCGCGAGGTCGCTCTCCTCTTCCGTGCGCCTGCCGCCGTCTTCCTGCCGTCCTCGACCGGCTCGCTCGAGGCGTTCGGCGATCCGCCCCCGTCCTTCGCGGCGGACCCGCGCGAGCGGGCGGTCGCGCATTGGTCCTTCGCGCACGCGAGGAACGCCGGCGCCACCACGGACACACTGCCCGGAGCGGCGACGCTCTGCGAGCCGCTGCTGGGGACGCGCGGCTGCCTCGGCGTTCTCGCGGTCGAGATGCCGCTCGCGCCGCGGCCGCCCGCGCCTGAGCAGCGCGAGCTGCTGACGGCGCTCGCCCGCCAGATCGCGGCACCGCTCGAGCGCGCGCGCGTCGCCGAGGAGGCCGAGCAGGCGCGCCTGGCGGCCGAGAGCGAGAGGCTGCGCAGCACGCTCCTGAGTTCCGTCTCGCACGACCTGCGGACCCCACTGGCCGCGATCACCGGGGCGGCGAGCGGTCTCGTGGAGGAGCCGCCTCCTCCGCCGGCGCTGCGCCGAGAGCTGGCCGCGACCGTGCTGGAGGAGGCGGACCGCCTCAACCGCCTGGTGCGGAACCTCCTGGACATGACGCGCCTCGAGTCGGGTTCCCTGGAGCCCAGGCGCGAGTGGAACTCCCTCGAGGAGATCGTGGGCTCGGCGGTGGCCCGGGTCGAGCGCTACGCGGGCGAGCGCCGTCTGGACGTGGCGGTGGCGGCCGACGTCCCGCTGGTCCTGGTGGACGGCGTGCTGGTCGAGCAGGCGGTCGTGAACCTGCTCGAGAACGCCGTCCGGCACGGCGGCCGGGAGGGCCGAGTCGCCGTCGCCGTGCGCCGAGAGGACGAGGCGGTGCTGGTCGAGGTATCCGACGACGGGCCCGGTTTCCCGCCGCAGGACGCGGAGCGGATCTTCGACAAGTTCTACCGGGCCGCGGGCGGGCCGGGCTCAGGTCTCGGCCTGGCCATCGCCCGGGCGATCGCGACGGCTCACGGTGGGCGGCTGCAGGCGGAGAACCGCCGGCCGCGGGGCGCGCGTTTCGCGCTCACCCTGCCGCTCTCACCAGCCCCGCCGCCGGTCGTGGAGTCACCGTGACGCCGCTCCCCGCCCGCGAGCCGCTGGTGCTGGTGGTCGAGGACGAGCCGCAGCTCATGCGCTTCCTGCGCGCGACACTGCCGGCGCACGGCTATCGCGTGGTCGAGGCGCGAAGCGGCGCCGAGGCACTGGTCGAGGCCTCGACCCGCGGACCCGACCTGGTGCTGCTGGACCTCGGCCTCCCCGACCTCGACGGGGTCGCGGTGGCGCGCCGGATCCGGGAGTGGAGCGCCCTGCCCATCGTCGTGATCTCGGCCCGGGGCCAGGAGCGTGACAAGGTCGAGGCGCTCGACGCGGGCGCCGACGACTACCTCACCAAGCCGTTCGGGACCGAGGAGCTGCTCGCCCGGATGCGCGTCGCCCTCCGCCACGCGGCCCGCAGAGCCGACGGCGCGGACACCGTGGTCGAGAGCGGCGAGCTGCGCGTCGATCTGGGCTCGCGCATCGTCTTCCGGCGGGGCGAGGAGGTGCGGCTCACCCGCACCGAGTACCGCCTGATCGCGACCATGGCACAGCACGCGGGCAAAGTGATGACACACCGCCAGCTGCTACGCGAGGTCTGGGGTCCGGGCGCGACGGACGAGACGCACTACCTGCGCGTCTACATGGCTCAGCTGCGCCACAAGCTCGAGGACGACCCCACCCGGCCCCGCCACCTGCTCACCGAGACGGGGGTCGGCTACCGCCTCAAGGTCGACTGAACCTCCGGCCGCCGCTCGCCCTGTCTTGACGCGGCCTTGATGCGCGGCCTGGTAGCGTGACCTTGGCAACGAGATGAGGAGAGACGCCGCCTTCGTCCGGCCCGGCGCGTCCGCCGCGCAGATGCAGCGCGAATCGGACGCGCGCCGCCGTTCCAACTGGCGGGCCTGGCTGATCGGGCGTCCCCTGTCCACCGCGGACGCCCCCCACCAGGCGATCGGCAAGGCGGTCGGCCTCGCCGTCTTCTCCTCCGACAACCTTTCCTCGACCGCCTACGCGACCCAGGAGATCCTGATCATCCTGGCCCTGGCGGGGGTGTCGGCTCTCCACTACGTGCTGCCGATCTCGATCGCGATCGTCGCGTTGCTCGCGATCGTGACCTTCTCCTACGAGCAGACCATCCACGCCTACCCGGGCGGGGGCGGCGCCTACATCGTGGCACGCGACAACCTGGGCGACCTTCGCCGCTCAGCTTGCAGGAGCAGCCCTGCTGATGGACTACGTCCTCACGGTGTCCGTCTCGATCGCCTCGGGCGTTGCGCAGCTCGGCTCCGCCTTCCCGGCGCTCTTCGCCCACCGCGTGGCCATCGCGATCGCGTTCGTGATGCTGGTGACGGTCGTCAACCTGCGGGGCGTCAGGGAATCGGGGATCGCCTTCGCGGTGCCGACCTACTTCTTCGTCGTCATGATGTACCTCACCGTCGGCACGGGTCTCGTCCGCCTGACGCTCGGGACGCTGGGCCGCGTCCCGGCTCCGCCCCCGCTCGAGATCGCCACCACACAGGGCGTGACCCTCTTCCTGCTGCTGCACGCATTCTCGACCGGCACGACGGCGGTCACGGGCGTGGAGGCGATCTCGAACGGGATCCCCGCCTTTCGGGAGCCGCGCAGCCACAACGCCGGCATCACGCTCCTGTGGATGGCGGCGATCCTGGGCAGCCTGTTTCTCGGGATCAGCTTCCTGGCCGGCCCCATCGGGGCCGTGCCCTCGGAGCGCGAGACCGTGATCTCTCAGCTGGCGCGCACGGCCTTCGCCGGCCGGGGGGCCCTCTACCTGGGCACGATCGGCGCGACCACCCTGATCCTGGTGATGGCGGCGAACACGGCATTCGCCGACTTCCCGCGTCTGGCCGCGATCCAGGCGTCCGACGGCTACCTTCCGCGGCAGCTCACCTATCGCGGCAGCCGGCTCGTCTACTCCCGGGGCATCGCCCTGCTGGCGGCCGTCGCCTCCGCCCTGATCTGGGTCTTCGATGCGAGCGTCACGGGGCTGATCCCCCTCTACTGCATCGGCGTCTTCCTTTCCTTCACGCTCTCGCAGGCGGGCATGGCCAGACGCTGGCACAAATCCGGGCGCCTGGGCCGCGGCTGAGGAGCTGCAGCGAGCGCGGCTCGGTCGTCCGCCACGATCCGCGTTGGCTCTTCAAGATGGTCGTCAACGGCGTCGGGGCCGGCATCACCGGCCTGGTGACGGTGGTGTTCGCGCTCACCAAGTTCCGGGACGGCGCCTGGGTGATCGTGCTCGTGATCCCGACCCTGGTCGCAGCGTTCTACGCGGTCCGCCGCCACTACACGACGCTCGCCGGCCAGCTCTCCCTCGAGCACTTCGGCCCCCCCGCGCGCGTCGACCGGCACCGGGTGGTGCTGGCCGTGAGCGGCGTTCATCGCGGGACGGTCGTCGGCCTCCACTACGCCCGCGCCCTCTCCGACGACGTAACGGCGGTATACGTGTCGACGAGCCCGGAGGCGACCGCGGAGATGGAGCGTAAGTGGGGACGCTGGGGCGGTGGCGTGCGGCTCGTGATCCTGACCTCGCCGTACCGGTTGCTGCTCGAGCCGCTGCTCGGCTACATACGCGACCTCTCCCGCCGACGGCAACCAAACGAGGTACTGACGGTCGTGGTGCCGCAGTTCGTCCCCCAGAAACGCTGGCACAACCTCCTCCACGCGCAGACGGCGATGCTGCTGCGCCTGTCGCTCCTGTTCGAACCCGGGATCGTGATCACGAGCGTGCCCTACCAGGTGGGAACGGAGGCGACGGCGAGGGACGTCCGGGCCGTGCGCGCCTGACGGCGCGTTTGACAAGCGCGGGCCCCGGTGCGTATGGTGGATCCATGAGCACCATCCTCGTCGGCCTGTGTTGCTGTTGTCGACGCCCGGGCCGACGGGTGTCTGCGTTCGCGGAGGCCGCTCACTAGAACCCACACCAGCGAAGGCGATGCTCGAAGGCCCGGGGCCGGCTCCCGGGCCTTCGCGATTCTCGCGGCCGGGAGACGCTCCCCACAGACTCTCGAGGAGCAGATCCGATGGCACGAATCTTCGCCGACAACTCCCTTTCGATCGGGAATACCCCGCTCGTACGCCTGAACCGCATCACGGCCGGTCTGCCGGCCACCGTGGTCGTGAAGACCGAAGGCCGCAACCCCGCCTATTCGGTCAAGTGCCGGATCGGCGCCGCGATGGTGCACGCCGCCGAGCGCCAGGGCATCCTGAAGCCCGGCTCGAAGGAGCGCACGATCGTCGAGCCGACCAGCGGCAACACCGGGATCGCGCCTCGCCTTCGTGGCGGCGGCGCGCGGCTATCCGCTGGTCCTGACCATGCCGGACACGATGTCGCTCGAGAGGCGGCGGCTGCTGAAGGCCTTCGGCGCCGAGCTGATCCTGACCGAGGGCGCCAAGGGCATGCCGGGGGCGATCGCCAAGGCCGAGGAGATCGTCGCCTCCGACCCCAAGAAGTACTGGCTGCCCCAGCAGTTCAAGAACCCGGCCAATCCCGAGATCCACGCCAAGACGACCGGGCCCGAGATCTGGAACGACACCGACGGCAAGGCCGACATCCTGGTCTCCGGCGTGGGCACGGGCGGCACGATCACCGGGGTGAGCCGCTACTTCGAGCAGGAGAAGAAGAAGCCGCTCTGGAGTGTCGCCGTCGAGCCGGCCGGCTCGGCCGTTCTGACGGCGATCCGCAAAGGCGAGACGCCCAAACCCGGACCGCACAAGATCCAGGGCATCGGCGCCGGCTTCAAGCCCGACGTGCTCGATCTCGGCCTGGTCGACGAGGTGGTGACGGTGACGAACGAGGAGTCGCTGGAGTTCGCCCACCGCCTGCATAAGGAGGAGGGCATCACGGTCGGGATCTCGGGCGGGGCGGCGGCTGCTGCGGCCGTGAAGGTGGCCTCGCGTCCGGAGCACAAGGGCAAGCTCGTGGTCACGATCCTGCCCGACGCGGGGGACCGCTACCACTCGTCGATCCTCTTTCAGGACATCGCGGTCTGACGAAGGGCGGGTCCTCGAGCACCCGGCCGCCGCTCCGATGGGCGGCGGCCGGGCGCCTGGAGACGCGTCGAAGACCCACGCGGCGAGCGGCCGGCACCGTACGCGATTTGTCCTGCGCTCCGACACCGTGATAAGCAGGGTCCGTGCTTCCATCCCATCAGGGTGCCTTTCGTCTCTTCCGTCTGGCCGGGATCGACGTCTACCTGCACTGGACTTGGTTCGTGGTGGCCCTCATCGAGGTGCAGGCGCGCGCCGGCCAGTACCGCTCGCCGGTCTGGAACGTGGCGGAGTACCTCGCCCTCTTCCTGATCGTCACCCTCCACGAGTTCGGCCACTCGCTCGCCTGCCGCCAGGTCGGCGGCCGGGCCGACCAGGTGGTGTTGTGGCCCTTGGGGGGTGTCGCCTACGTGGACCCGCCGCAGCGGCCGGGCGCCACACTCTGGAGCATCGCCGCCGGGCCCCTCGTGAACGTCGCTCTCGTCCCGATCCTCTATGCCCTGCAACAGTTCGCCGTCCAGCAGGCGTGGCCGGCAACGATGCCGGACGCCTTCTCCCTGCTGAGGATGGTCGCGTACATCAACGTCGGCCTGCTCGTCTTCAACGTGCTGCCGGTCTACCCGCTCGACGGCGGCCAGATCCTGCGCTCGCTGCTCTGGTTCGTGCTGGGGCGGGCGCGCAGCCTGACGGTGGCGACCGCCTTCGGCTTCGTCGGCGTGCTCGGGCTCGCCGCCCTGGCCCTGCTCGCGCGCTCGATCTGGTTCGGGATCCTGGCGGTGTTCGTGGGGGCGAACTGCTGGCGAGGCTTCCAGCACGCCCGCTCCCTCGGGCGTCTCGCCCGCTTGCCCCGCCACCAGGGGTTCGCCTGTCCCTCGTGCCGCTCGGCTCCGCCGATCGGCGCCTACTGGGCGTGCGGCGGCTGTGGCGCACCGTTCGACACGTTCGAGACGAGCGGGGTCTGCCCGCAGTGCCGGACGCACTTCACGACCACGCGCTGCGTCGACTGCGGGGTGGGCAGCCCGATCAGCGAGTGGGTGTCGTCCTCCCCGGCGCGCCCCTGAGCGCCCGGCTGCCCGGGGGCCGCATCGGCGACGCGACCCCTCGGGGCGCGAGCTACTGGGTCTTCTCGCTGCCGACCGCGCCCGGCTCCTTCTCACCGGCGCCCAGCTCGATCGACGGCGTGCGCCAGGTGACCTCGTCGCCGAGCGCCCCTTTCGCGTAGTTGAGGACGTCGAGCCGCTCCGGCACCACCTTGATCAGGACCAGGTTCTCGAGCCCGGGAAAGGCCTGATCCCAGTAGGCGCGCTTCCGCTTCAGGATCTCCTTCTTGTCGGCGACCAGCACGGCCCTGCCACTGAGCGCCACGTAGCCGATCGCCTTGCTGTGGTCCGAGTAGTAGAGGAGGACGCGCGGGTCCTTTCGCATTTCCTCGACCTTGCGGCTGCGGGTGTTGGTCGCGAACCACACCGTCATGTCCTCTTCCGGCGGGAAGGGATTCATGGTCCGCGCCTGCGGCCGCCCCGTTTCGTCGAGCGTGACGAGAGCGCAATAGGTCTGTGCCGCCATGATCTCGCGCGCGGCGGCGACGAGCTGGGCGCGGTCCAGCTTCGGGCGCGGCTCCTCGGCACGCGCCGGACCCGGGAGGGCGAGGCCCGCAAGCGAGAGACACGAGAGGAGGAACGACGAAGGGGCGAGGATAAGGCGCTTCATGAGGGGCTCCTGTTGGCGATCACGTCTTGCGCGGCGCGGCCCTCGGACGCGAGAGCGGGAGTGAAACGGCGACCGTCTCGTCACCGCCGGTCCCATCGTAAGCCCTCGTCGCAAGCGGGGCCAGCGGACCGGATCGCACGCGCGGATCGAGCCCACAGAGCCCGATCCTGGGCGAGCGTGGCATGCGATCTGCACGGCTCGGGCATACGATGGGGATCGCACGGGCGAAGGGAGAGGCGATGACCGGCAATGCGCGCCGCGCGCCGCACGTCTCGGCGAAAGACCTCGCGCTGCGCGCCGCGATCGACGGCGTCAGCGCGGCGTTCGCGTCCCTGGGCCGTGTCTTCCTGTGCCTGGACGCGGGATTCCGCGTCCTGCATGCCTCGTCCCTCCTCGACGAGCTGGTCGGCGCGGGCACGGCCGAGGCCGCGCGCGGCCGTTCGGTCGCGGACCTCCTGGGCTCCGAGCTCTTCGGCAGCTCGGGGACCCTGCGCCAGCTGCTGCTCACGGGCGAACGCCGCGAGGGCTGGCGTTCGGTGCTCACGGCGCGGGACGCGACCCCTCGGCTGGTGTCGCTGACGGCGGCCCCTTTCCGCGCCGAGCCAGGATCCACCTGCGACCCGCGAGTCGCCTACATCGTCGTCCTGCGTCCCGCCGAGGAGGACCAGGCGAGCACTGGCGGGGGCTCGCCCTTCCCTGGCCTGATCGGCCGCTCACCCGCGATGGAGCGCATCTTCCGCCTGGTCGAGAACCTCGAGCACAGCGAGGCCACTGTCCTCTTGACCGGCGAGAGCGGCACCGGC
This sequence comes from uncultured Acidobacteriota bacterium, assembly GCA_963732935.1. GTDB lineage: Bacteria > Acidobacteriota > Vicinamibacteria > Fen-336 > Fen-336 > DATBSL01. The sequence continues at coordinate 661,537 of CAVTBK010000003.1, forward strand.
AAGGAGGTCGTGGCTCGGGCGATCCACGCCCACTCCCCGAGGCGCGGCGGCCCGTTCGTGGCCGTCAACTGCGGGGCGCTGCCCGGGGAGCTGCTGGAGAGCGAGCTGTTCGGCCACGTGCGCGGGGCCTTCACGGGCGCCGTCCGCGAGCGCGCCGGGCGCTTCGAGGTGGCGGCGGGCGGCACGCTCTTCCTTGACGAGGTGGGCGACCTGCCCCTGCCGCTCCAGGTCAAGCTGCTGCGCGTGCTGCAGGAGCGCACCTTCGAGCGGGTCGGCGAGAGCCAGAGCCGCCGCAGCGACGCGCGGATCGTCGCCGCCACGAACCTCGACCTGCGGCGGGCCGTGCAGGAGGGCCGCTTCCGCGAGGACCTCTACTACCGGCTGCGCGTGGTGCCGATCGAGATCCCGCCGCTGCGTGAGCGGCGCGTGGACATCGAGCCGCTGGCGACCTACCTGCTGGCACGGGTGGCGGCACGCCAGGGCCGGGCGCTGCGCTTCTCGCCCGACGCCCTGCGCGCCCTGCTCGACCACGCCTGGCCAGGCAACGTGCGCGAGCTCGAGAACGCGCTCGAGTACGCGGTGGCGGTGTGCAAGGGGCAGACGGTCCTGCCGGAGGACCTGCCGGCGGAGATGCAGCACTCGGACCGGAGGGCCGACCCCCCCCCGGCCTCGCCGTCCTCACCCGACGCCGCCGCGGGCAGGCCGCGCCGCGCCGAGGTCGAGGGCCTGCGGCGCGCGCTCGAGACCCACCGCTGGCGCCGGGCCGACACGGCGCGCGCCCTCGGGATCAGCCGTGCGACGCTCTGGCGACGGATGCGTGAGGCCGGCCTGCACGCGAAGTAGACGTTTCGTTTCACGAAACATTCTGCGGCAACTGTTTCGTTCACGCATGGGCGACACAGGCCTGCAAGGTGCTGAAAACAAACAATTCGGCGGATGGCATGCCCCCTGCTGATGTGGAACGCCATGAGGAAGATCTTCGCGGGCCTGGCGCTCCTGGTCGGGCTCGTGGCACTGGCGAGGGTCACCCTGGTGCGAGAGGACGTGGAGCCAAAGGCGACGGAGCTGCTGCGCGGGCGCTACGCGCGCAAATCGGCTCCATCCGCGGACCACAGCCAGTTCGCCGTCCTCAAGAGGAAGTTCGGCGCGCCGCAAGAGGTCACGGCGGCCTGCATCTCCTGCCACAACGAGCGGCACAAGGAGCTGATGCGCTCCTCGCACTGGAACTGGGAGAGCGCCGAGTACATCGAGGGCCGGGGTGTCCGCTACATCGGCAAGCGGAACCTGCTGAACAACTTCTGCATTGGCGTCGCGGGCAGCCGGCAGAGCTGCGACCGCTGCCACATCGGCTACGGCTGGGGCGACGCGGGCTTCGACCTCTCTGACCCGCGCAACGTCGACTGCCTGGCCTGCCACGACCGGACCGGCACCTACACGAAGGCCGCCGGCGGCGCGGGCAACCCCGACCCGAGCGTCGACCTCGCCCAGGTGGCGCAGCACGTGGGGCGCCCCGAGCGCGCCAACTGTGGCGCCTGCCACTTCCTGAGCGGGGGCGGCAACAACGTGAAGCACGGCGACCTGGAGCTGGCCCTCCTCGACACGACCCGCGACGTGGACGTGCACATGGCCTCGGACGGGGCCGACATGTCCTGCGTCGACTGCCACACCGCGACCCGGCACCAGATGAAGGGCAAGCTCTACTCGATCTCCTCGATGAACCGCGACCGCGCACGCTGCGAGGACTGCCACGGCGAGGCGCCCCACGGCGACGAGGTCCTGAACGAGCACCTGCTGAAGGTGGCGTGCCAGACCTGCCACATCCCGACCTACGCCAAGGTCAACTCCACCAAGCTGCACTGGGACTGGTCGACGGCCGGGCGCCTCCGGAACGGCGAGCCCTACGAGGAGAAGGACGCGCTCGGGGACGACACCTACATGTCCATCAAGGGCTCCTTCGTCTGGGGCCGCAACCTGAAGCCGGAGTACGCCTGGTTCGACGGCCGGGCCACCCACTACCTGATGGGCGACAGGGTCGAGACGACGCCGGTCCGGATCAACAGGCTGCTCGGCAGCTACCAGGACCCCGACGCCAGGATCATCCCGGTGAAGGTCCACCGCGCTCGCCAGCCCTTCGACGAAGGCAATCGCGTGCTGGTCCAGCCCAAGCTCGCCGGACAGGCCAAGGGCGACGGCGCCTTCTGGCGCGACTTCGACTGGCAGCGCTCGGCGAGCGAGGGCATGAAGCTGGTCGGGCTCCCCTACAGCGGCAAGCTCGGCTTCGTCGACACCGAGATGACCTGGCCGCTCAACCACATGGTGGCGCCGAAGGAGAAGGCCGTGAGCTGCGCGGAGTGCCACACGCGCGAGGGGTCGCGTCTGGCGGGCCTCACCGGCTTCTACCTGCCGGGGCGTGACCGCAACCCCTGGATCGACGGCCTCGGCCGTTTGGCGATCCTGTTCGCGCTGGCGGGCGTGGTGCTGCACGCGGGCGCGCGGGTGCTGGTCGGCCGCCGCAAACGGCGAGGGAGAACTTGGCGATGAGACGCGAGTACGTCTACCAGGGCTTCGAGCGATTCTGGCACTGGAGCCAGGCCGCCCTCATCCTGTTCCTGGCCTTGACCGGCTTCGAGATCCACGGATCGCTCGCGTTCTTCGGCTTCGGGCAGGCCGTGCGCTATCACCGGGCGGCCGCCCTCCTGCTCCTGGTGCTGATCGCCTTCGCGGTCTTCTGGCACCTCACCACCGGCGAGTGGCGCCAGTACCTGCCGACCCGCGCGCACCTGCGCGCCCAGACTGAGTACTACCTGATCGGGATCTTCAGGAACGCTCCCCACCCGACCCACAAGACCGCGGTCAGCAAGCTGAACCCGCTGCAGCGGCTCGTCTACCTGGGCTTGAAGCTTCTGGTGATCCCGGTGGTCGTGAGCTCGGGTCTCCTCTACCTCTACTACCGTCATCCCCAGGGCCATGGAATCGCCGCCCTCGACGTCGACGGCCTGGGGGCGATCGCGGGGCTCCACACCGCCGGCGCCTTCCTGCTGGTCGCCTTCCTGGTCGGGCACCTGTACCTGATCACGACCGGACAGTCGGTCCTCTCCAACCTGAAGGCGATGATCACGGGGTTCGAGGATCTCGAGGACCCCGTGTCGCTTGCCCCGGCAAGGGAGGATGACAGACCCGACGAGGTGGCCGCATGAGAACCCGTTACCTGAACCCCTACCTCGCCGGCTTCCTGCTGGGCCTGGTGCTGCTTGCCGCGATCGTGATCAGCGGGCGCGGCCTGGGCGCGAGCGGCGCGGTCAAGAGCGGTGTCGTGGCCGCGGTCGAGATCGCGGCGCCGGCCCACGCCGCACGCGCTCCCTTCTACAGCGAGTACGCGGCCGAGCACGCCGGCAACCCACTCAAGCAGTGGCTGGTGTTCGAGGTGCTGGGTGTCCTGATCGGCGGCTTCCTGTCGGGCCTCGTCTCCGGGCGTCTCGCCTGGGTCACGGAGAAGGGACCCCGGATCGGGGGCACGACGCGCCTCGTCTTCGCCCTCGCCGGCGGGGCCCTCTTCGGCGTCGGCGCCCAGCTCGCGCGGGGCTGCACGAGCGGCGCGGCGCTCAGCGGCATGGCGGTCCTCGCGACCGCCGGCTTCGTGACCATGCTCGCCATCTTCGGCACCGGCTACGCCGTCGCCTTCTTCTTCCGCAGGCTCTGGATCTGACATGGCACCCCTGGTCCCGGATCTCCTCTCGAACGAGCTCAACATCCTCTCGGGCCTCCTGGTCGGCGTCGCCTTCGGGTACGTCCTCGAGCAGGCGGGTTTCTCCTCCTCTCGCCGCCTGGCCGGCCTTTTCTACGGCTACGACTTCACGGTGCTGCGCGTCTTCTTCACCGCGGCGATCACGGCGCTCGCCGGAACGCTGCTGCTCGGCGGGACGGGGTTCCTCGACCTCGACTTCATCTACGTGAACCCGCTCTTCCTCGGGCCGGCCATCCTGGGCGGCGTGGTGATGGGAGTCGGCTTCGTCCTGGGCGGCTACTGTCCCGGCACCAGCGTCTGCGCGGCGGCGATCGGCAAGAAGGACGCCGTCGTGTTCGTCCTGGGCGGCTTCCTGGGCGTCTTCCTGTACGGCGAGGCCTACCCCGCCTTCGCCGGCTTCGTGAACGGCGGCGCGCGGGGCCCGGTCAAGGTCTACGACTCGCTGGGCGTCTCGCGCGGCGGTTTCGTGCTCTTCCTGATCATCGCGGCCCTCGGCGCCTTCGCCGCAACCTCGTGGATCGAGAAGAAGGTGAACCGTGAGGCGCCATCTCGCGCGTTCCCTGCGCGCGCCCACCGTCTGGCGGCGGCGGGGCTGCTGGTGCTCGGCGTCGTGCTCTTCTTCGTCCCGGATCGCAAGGCGAGCCTGCTCGCGCGGGTGGCCGATCCTGTCTACCAGCGGTCGCATCCGGTGCGGGAGATGACGGCCGACGAGCTGGCCCTCCGCGTCCTCGACCAGGATCCGCGACTGACCGTGCTGGACGTCCGCCCCGAGGGGACGCAGAAGGGGTTCTTCCTTCCGGGCGCCGTCTCCATGCCGCTCGACGGCCTCTTCGCGAAGGAGTGGCAACCCCTCCTCGCCCGCCGTCACGCGACCCGCGTCTTCGTGGACGAGGACGGCACGCGCGCGCGCGGGGCGGCTCTCCTCGCCGAGCAGCTCGGCTACGATGGCGTACGCGTCCTCTCGGGCGGGCTCTCCGGGCTGCGCCGGACGATCCTCGACTACCAGCCTCCCGAAGACCCTGCGACGCTCTCGAGCGCGGCCGAGCGGGACACGGCGCGCTTCCGGACCGAGGCCCGCGTCTCGCTGGCCAGGAGGATCGCCGAGGTGAAGGCCCCCGCCCGGCCCAAGCACGTGATCCGGAAGATCCAGGGCGGCTGCTCGTAGACTCGTCCCAGGGGCCGTGCTCATGGCACGGTTGCGTGCCGCCGCCGCAGGAGGACCCTGTAGAATGATTCTTTCCGCGCCTCGCGCGGAAGGGTCCGACTTGCCATCACGATCAGCCTCGCTCGGCCGCCGGGCGCACCTCGCGCCACTTCTCGCCTTCGCCCTGCTCGCGCCGGTCGCCGGCCTCGCCGCAGAGACGCCCTCCCCGGTGTCGCCGGAAGGGGGAAGCTCCGGCGGACGACGGCCGATCGCCCAGCGCCTGCTGAGCGGCCGCCTCAGGCTCGGTCTCCGCTTCACGCACTTCTGGCTCGAGGACACGCGGCGCTCCGGGCCGGACGGCTACGACAACGCCAACCACGCGGGCAACTTCCTGGGCAGTCTCTGGGGACTCGACGCGCGGCAGCGCTCCTGGCCGAGCCCCTTCCTGGAGTACCGCGTCGTCGCCTCGTTCGGGGCGGGCCTCGCCTACGATCAGGCGCGCGCCCGGACGCTCGACTGGGCGGACGCCGAGCACACGGTGACCGCGGGGGACGGCGACGTCCTCGTCCGCGGGCTTCAGCTCTACGTGTTCGGCCGCTATCCCAACCCGACCCGCTTCACGCCGCACGCACGCCTGGGGCTCGTCCGCTACCGCTCCCGCTTCCTGGAGTCACCGGGCTGGGCGGCGCCCGGCCGCCACTTCGAGGCCGACGACACGAACGGCTGGTTCCTGGCCCTGGGCTGGGAGGTGGCGCTTCCCTGGCGCATCGGGCTCGACGTCTCGTACCGGCACACGCAGGTCCCGGGCGTCGTCGCCCGCGCCTACCTCCACAACAACCACAACCGCGCCGGGGTCTTCCCCATGACGAATGACGCGGTGGTGGCGGGTCTCTCCTACCGGTTCTGAGACCGCTTCCCCGCTTCTGAGCCTGCGGCGATTCCGAACGGTCGCCGGGCTCGGCCTTCGAGGCTCTCGACGCACACCCATCCGCCGCGCTTCTGGCTCTCCAGCACGGCCTCGCACAGCACCGCCTCGCGGTGCCCGTCCTCGAAGGTAGGAAACGGGGCCGGAGCCGAGAAGTCGCCCTTGGCGAGGTACCCGTAGAAGGCACGGAAGTGCTGCTTGAAGGTGTCGGGATAGCCTTCGGCGTGGCCACCGGGGAAGCCCGCGGCCGCCCGGGCCGGGGCCGAGAGCAGCGACGGGTCCTTCATCAGGACCTCGTTGGGTCCGCCGCGCCGGCCGATCCAGAGCTCCTCGGGCCTCTCGCTGTCCCAGGCGAGAGCACCTTTCTCGCCCGCCAGCTCGTAGCGCAGGCAGTTCTTGCGGCCCGCGGTCACCTGGGAGACGAACAGCGTCCCCCGCACGCCGCCCTGGAAGCGGAGCAGGATCCCGCCGTAGTCCTCGGTCGTGATCGTGACCGATTCGAGGTCTTCCTCCTTCGCCAGCTTCCCGCTGAAGGTCTCCACCTCGCCCTTCGGCCGGCGGCGCACGGGATGGACCGTCAAGAGATCCGCGCAGACCGCTTCCACCTCGAGACCGGTGATCGCTTGGACGAGATCCAGCCAGTGGGTGCCGATGTCGGCGACCGCCCGCAACTCGCCTCCTTCCTCCGCGAGCACGCGCCAGTTGTAGTCCGTGTCGAGCAGCAGCCAGTCCTGTACGTAGCTGCCGGCCAGGTGGTGGATCGCCCCGAGCCGCCCCGCGCGCACGCGCTCGCGGGCCTCCAGGCAGAGAGGATAGAAGCGCATGTTGTAGTTGACGGCCGCCGCCTGTTTCGGCCGCGCGCGCGACAGGGCGACGAGCTCCGCCGTCTGACGCGCGGTCGTGGCGAGGGGCTTCTCGCAGATCACGTGCTTGCCGGCCTCCAGGGCCGCCTTGGCCATCTCGAAATGGAGCTTGTTGGGCGTCGCGACGTGCACCGACTGGACGGCGCGGTCGGCGAGCAGCTCGCGGAGCGAGCGGTAACCCTTGGGCACGCCGGTCGCGGTCGCGAACTTGAGGGTCTCCGCCTCCGAGACGCCGAGGACGCCCACGACCTCGCAGCCGGCGCGCCGCAGCGCCTCGACGTGAACGCCGCCCATGAAGCCCGCGCCCACGACCGCCACGCCGATTCGCGCCATCCCCTGCCTCCCGCGCGCGAGGGTGACATGGCCGCGGCGGGCACCGCAAGCGGCGCGGCGCCTTGGGCACGGCCCGCGCTCAGCGGGGCAGCACGCTCAGCCGCAGCAGCGACGGCGCCGAGGCCGTGTGGAAGACGCGCTCGGTCGCCTTGTGGTACGCATCGAGACCCGCTCGGTTGATGTCGACGAAAGTCTGCGGGTTGCGGTTCACCAGCGGAAACCAGGTGCTCTGCACCTGCACCATGATCCGGTGACCGCGCCGGAAGGCGTGGAAGACGTCCGGCATCGCGAAGGCGACCTGCTCGACCTGCCCGGGCACGAACGGCTCCGGCCGCTCGAAGCCCTTGCGGAACTTGCCGCGGAAGGGCTCGCCCCGCACCAGCTGCTGGTAGCCGCCCATCTTCGAGTAGAAGGGCCCGTCGCCGGCGCCCTGCTTCTCCTCCGCCGAGGGAGGGAAGTCGTCCGGGTACACGTCGATCAGCTTGACGATCCAGTCCGAGTCGGTCCCGCTCGTCGCGACGCTGAGGTTCGCGCCCACGGGTCCGGCGGCCCGCACCTCGTCCTTGAGCGGCTCGGTCTCGTAGACGAGCACGTCCGGGCGGCGCGCCGCGAAGCGCTGGTCGGCCACCATGTACTCGCGCTTCATCCCGATCGTGATGTCCTCGACGTAGGGCACCGGTTTCGCCGGGTCGGACGCGTATTCGTCGAAGGCCGCGGTCCCCTCGGCGGGGGCCTCGCGCGTGAGCCGGCCGCCGGCGGCGAGGTAGAGCGTGAGGGTCCGGGCGTCCTTGGGCGGCCAGGCGTCCAGCTGGTGCCACTCGTTCCGACCGGTCTCGAACACGTACGCCTCCGGGAGGCGCGGCTCGCCGTCCCGTTTCAGGTACGCCTTGAAGAACGGCAGCTCGATCTGCTCCTGGAAGAAGGGCGAGGTCGCCTCGCCGAAGCTCACGGGGCCGAGCGCTTCTCCGCTGCTGCGCGCCCAGCCGCCGTGCGACCAGGGACCCATCACGAGCCGGTTCGGGGTCCCGGGGTTCTCCCGCTCGATCGTCTGGTAGGTCTCGAGCGCCCCGAACAGGTCCTCGGCGTCGAACCAGCCGCCGACCGTGAGCACCGCGGGCCGGATCCCCTCGAGGTGCGGCAGCGTGCTCCGCGCCTTCCAGAAGTCGTCGTAGCTCTCGTGGGCCATCGCCTGCTGCCAGAAGGCGGCCTCGCCCTTCAGATAGCGGCGATCGAAGCTCGGCATCGCTCCCGCGTCGAGGAAGAAGCGATAGCCGTCCGCGGTGCCATAGTCGAACGGCGGCGCCCACTTGGTGGTGGGCTCCGGGCGCGGCCGGCCGAAGACGGCGTAGAAGTTGAAGGCGTGCGGCAGGAAGAAGGCGCCGTTGTGATGGAAGTCGTCGCCGACGAACCAGTCGGCGATCGGCGCCTGCGGCGAGACTGCCAGCAGCGCCGGGTGTGCGTCGATCGCGGCCATCACGGCGTAGAAGCCGGGGTACGAGATGCCCCAGACCCCGACCCGGCCGTTGTTGCCGTCCACCTGCTTCACCAGCCAGTCGATCGTGTCGAAGGCGTCGCTCGACTCGTCGACCTCGCGCGGCCCCTTCCCGGCCCGGTAGGGCCGCACGTCGACGAACTGGCCCTCCGACATGAAGCGGCCGCGCACGTCCTGGTAGGCGAAGATGAAACCCTCGTCGGCCGCCGCGCGGGAGGGCCCCAGGTCGCTCCGGTACTGGTCGCGACCGTAGGGCGCGACACTGTAGGGCGTCCGCGTCAGCAGGATCGGGTAGCGCCGGTTCGGGCCCGCGTCCTTCGGCACGTAGACCGACGTGAAGAGCCGCATCCCGTCCCGCATCGGGATCCGGTACTCGTACTTGACGTAGCGGGACCGGATGTCCTGGCCGCGTGAGCTGCGCGCTCCCGCCGTGGGCAGGGCGACCAGGCTGGACGCGGCCAGCACGCACGCGATTCGGCTCCGCACCCGCATCGGACCTCCGTCTCCTCGAGCAGTCCCCCCAATCGGGACGGACTCTTCATTCTAGGCGAGCGCCCCGCCCGGGCGTTTCCACACTTTTCCACAGAGGTCGGCCGCCGACGTGCCGAGGGATAGAATCCCTCCCCGGAGAAAAGGCGCCACTCGTGCCCCCCGGGGGCGCCGATAGCGAAGGAGTCATGCCGAGATGAGCGACGCTCTCACGCCCAAGCCGGAGCACAAGTTCACGTTCGGACTCTGGACGGTCGGCAACACCGGCCGCGATCCGTTCGGGGATCCCGTCCGCCCGGTGCTGACACCCGTTCAGATCGTCCACCTGCTCGCCGAGGTCGGCGCCTACGGCGTCAACTTCCACGACAACGACCTGGTGCCGATCGACGCGACGCCGGCCGACCGCGAGCGGATCGTCAAGGACTTCAAGAAGGCCCTGGCCGAGACCGGCCTCAAGGTCCCGATGGCGACCACGAATCTCTTCGCCGACCCCGCCTTCAAGGACGGCGCCTTCACCTCGAACGATCCGCGGGTGCGGGCCTACGCCCTCCAGAAGACCATGAACGCGATCGACCTCGGCGTCGAGCTGGGGGCGAAGGTCTACGTCTTCTGGGGAGGCCGCGAGGGCGTCGAGAGCGACGCGACCAAGAGCGCTCTCGATGCCGGCAAGCGCTTCCGCGACGCGCTCAACTTCCTGACCCACTACGTGAAGGACCAGAAGTACGACCTCCAGTTCGCTCTCGAGGCGAAGCCCAACGAGCCGCGGCACGACATCTATCTGCCCACCACCGGCTCTTTCCTCGGCTTCATCCAGACCCTCGACCACCCCGAGATGATCGGCGTCAACCCCGAGCTCGCCCACGAGCACATGTCGGGCCTCAACTTCATGCACGCGGTCGCGCAGGCCTGGGACGCCGGCAAGCTCTTCCACATCGACCTCAACGACCAGGCGTTCGGCCGCTACGACCAGGACCTGCGCTTCGGCTCGCACTCGATCAAGAGCTGCTTCTTCCTGGTGAAGTTCCTCGAGGACGTGAAGTACCCGGGCATGCGCCACTTCGACTCCCACGCGTATCGCACCGAGGACTTCGAGGGCGTCAAGGACTTCGCGCGGGGCTCGATGCGCAGCTACCTCATCTACAAGGAGAAGGCCCGGCGCTGGAACGAGGACAAGGAGATCCAGGCACTGGTCAAGCAGGTGTCGGAGGTGCCGACGGACGGCCTGCCCACGGTGGGCGCCTACAGCAAGGCGACCGCGAGCGCGCTCAAGGGATACGCCTTCGACCGCAAGGGGCTCGGCGCGCGAGGGCTCGGCTACGAGAAGCTCGACCAGCTGACGCTCGAGGTACTGCTGGGCGTCAGGTAGCGGCCTCCAGCCGGGGCCTCGACCCTCGCTCCTGGAGGAAGACATGAGGCGTTTGTTCCTGGGCATCGACGTCTCGACGACCGGTGCCAAGGCGCTGCTGATCGACGAGCAGGGCGGGGTCGCCGCGTCGGCGACGACCCCGCTCACGCTCCAGACGCCGAGGCCATTGTGGTCCGAGCAGGACCCGCACGAGTGGTGGCGGGGCACCTCCGCCAGCATCCGCAAGGCCCTGGCGGAGGCACGGGCCACGGGCGCCGAGGTGGCCGCCGTCGGCCTCACCGGCCAGATGCACGGGCTGGTGCTGCTCGACGCGGATCGCAACGTCCTGCGGCCGGCCATCCTCTGGAACGACCAGCGCACGGGCGCCGAGTGCGAGGAGATCCACCGACGGGTCGGCAGGGCCGAGCTCATCCGTGAGACAGGCAACGTGGCCCTCACCGGCTTCACGGCGCCCAAGATCCTCTGGGTCCGCAATCACGAGCCGGCCGTGTACGCCAAGGCGAGGCTGGTGCTGCTGCCCAAGGACTACGTACGGCTTCGCCTGACGGGCGAGGCGGCGATGGACAAGGCCGACGGCTCCGGCACGATCCTGTTCGAGCTCGCCGCGAGGCGCTGGTCCGAACGCGTGCTGCGTGCGCTCGAGATCCCGGCCGAGTGGCTGCCGCCCACCTTCGAAGGCCCCGAGATCACGGGAAGCGTGACCGCCGCCGCCGCCGCCGAGACCGGCCTCGTGGCCGGCACGCCGGTCGTGGCCGGGGCCGGAGACCAGGCGGCGGGCGCCGTCGGCGCCGGCGCCGTCCGCTCCGGCGTCGTCTCGCTCACGCTCGGCACCTCGGGTGTCGTCTTCGCCACGACGGACAGTCCGCTCGTGGAGCCCGAGGGGCGCCTCCACGCCTTCTGCCACGCGGTGCCCGGACGCTGGCACTTCATGGGCGTGACCCTCTCGGCCGCCGGCAGCCTGCAGTGGTTCCGCGACACGCTGGCGCCGAAGGAGGGCTTCACCGAGATCGTCTCCGAGGCGGAGCAGGCCGCGGCCGGCTGCGAGGGGCTGCTGTTCCTGCCCTACCTCTCCGGCGAGCGCACGCCCTATCCGGACCCGCTCGCGCGCGGGAGCTTCGTCGGCCTGACGCTGCGGCACCGGCGGGCGCACCTGACCCGGGCGGTCCTGGAAGGCGTCGCCTTCTCGATGAGGGACTGCTTCTCGCTGCTGAAGGCAGCGGGCCTGGGCTCGGTCGACGAGGTCCGGATCGCCGGCGGCGGCGCCAAGGGGGTCCTCTGGCGGAAGATCGTCGCGAGCGCCCTCGGCCTGCCGATGGTGACGGTCAACAGCACGGAGGGCGGAGCCTACGGCGCCGCCCTGCTGGCCGGAGTGGGCGCGGGCGCCTGGCCGAGCGTCGAGGCGGCGTGCGACGCGACCATCGCCGTGACCGGACGGGACGAGCCGGTCGCGGACTGGTCCCGCGCCTACGACGACCTCTACCCGCGCTACCGTGAGCTCTACCCCGCGCTCAAGCCGACCTGCGACGCGCTCGGCGCCTGAGCCGGCTCAGGGCGATACGGGGACGCGCGCGGGTGACCCACCGCCGGTCGAGGCTCGCGTAGAGCCCGAATCCGGCCAGGAGCCCGAGCAGGACGATCGTCGCCAGCCCCTGACGGCCCGTCCAGGTCGTCGGATCGGCGCTCCCAGCCAGGTCCACGAGCACCCGGTAGCTGAAGTAGAAGACGATGAAGGCGAGCAGGCCCGCACGGCGGATGAGAACGGCCGAGGGAAGGAAGACGAGGAAGTGCACGACCAAGAAGGCCACCGGCTGGTGCACCACGTAGAGAGCGTGCGGGATCAGCACCAGGAAGAGCGCGATCGCGACGGCCAGCCTCTCGCTCCGCAGCAGTGAACGCAGCACCGCCAGCGCCACCAGGACCGTGAGCCCGAAGGCGACGGCCTTCATCGCGTGGAGCAGGATCTCGGCCAGCAAGCCCGTTCTCGAGGCGAGCGCGTCGCCGTTGGGCATGAAGGGCGGCAGTGGCGGCATCAGGACGCTGATCGCCGGCAGGCGGATGAGAGCGAGCAGGACGCAGGTCGAGGCACCGACCAGGATGCCGAGCAGGACGTCGCGTCCCACGACCGGGTCGGCGAAGCGCCCGCCCAGCAGACGCGCCCAACCCACCAGGGGCCGAGGCCAGCGCCGCCTCACGTAGGGCTCGGCGGCCACGTAGAGCAGCCAGGCGAAGCCGCCGATCAGCAGCACCTCGCCGAGGGCGGGGGCTATGAGCGCGCCCGACTCGATCCGGGCGAGCGGCGCTCCGCGCAGAAGCTGGGCCGCGAGTCCCGCCGCGAGGAACGTCATCGCGAGCCGGTTCGACCCCGGTCGGTCGACGCGGCCGCTTCGCAGGTGTCGCCAGGCCAGCCAGACGGCGGGCAGCAAGGGCAGCAGCAGGAGCAGCGCTTCGACCTGCTGCCCCAGCCTCATCCGCCGCTCGAAGCGATCCGTGATGAGCCCGTCCAGCGCCGAGGCGCGCAGGGCGCGGAAGAAGGCGAGCCGCCCGCCGAGCGACGCCGCCTCGACGTGGACGAGCAGCTTCGGATCGCCGGGGAACGGGCCCTCCCAGGCGATGCGGCGATCGTGGTCGACCGCCGGCACGAGACGAGGCGCAACCTCGTGGAAGGCCTCGGCGTCGAGACCGGCGAAGCGGAAGACCGGTTTCCAGTCGACGAGGCCGGTGGGAGACGGCCAGGACGGTGCCAGGGCGGGCGAGGCCTCGAGCGCGATCAGGCGTTCCGCATGGTCGACGACGACCGAGACGAGGGCCTGCGGCCTCTGGAGCAGCGCGTCGCGGAGCGCGCCTTTCTCACCGACCTCGCGCAGGTAGTAGTTGAGCGGCGAGAAGCCGCGCAGCGCCTGGTCCCAGCGGCGCGCCGAGCTATCGCTGCGCCCGATCGCATGGTAGCGGCTCCAATCGGTGCCGAAGCTCGTCTCGGTCTCACCGCGGAACGGCCGCGCGCCCGCCTGCCGGAGGATGGCGCTGCACCGCTCGCTGAGGGCCGAGGGCGACGGAACCGCCGAGATCTCGCCCAGCAGGCTCACCTCGGGAAGAAGCAGCGCGAAGACGAGAAGCGCGGCCGCCGCGGAGCCGAAGGCCAGCCAGGAGCGCGAGCGGGTGAGCGCCCCCGCGTCGGGGGCCGCGGCTACCACCTCGCGATCGGGCGTGTCGCCGGTGGCCACGACCACGTCGAGGACGTCGCCCCCGGGAAGGGCCTCAGCCACGGCCCGGGCCGAGATCGGCCGCGCTGCGGGGTCCTTGTCGAGGCAGCGGAGCACCAGGGCTTCCAGCGCCGGATCGACGTCGGGAGCCAGCGCGGACGGAGGGGGCGGCGCTTCGTCCGCCATCCTCCGCACGAGCTCTTCCAGGCTGCGGGCCGCGAACGGAAGGCGTCCGGTGACGAGCTCGTAGAGCAGAACACCCAGGGAGTAGACGTCCGTGCGTGAAGACGGCGGGGCCCCGAGGAACTGCTCGGGTGCGACGTAGGCCGGCGTGCCTTTGAACATCCCCGCCCGGCGGCCGCGGTCCCGCGACAGCGAGGCGACCCCGAAATCCATGATCCGCGCGCGGCCGCGTCCGTCCACCATCACGTTGTCGGGTTTGAGGTCCCGGTGCAGGACGCCTCGCTCGTGCACCGCGGCGAGACCCCGGACCACCTGGTGGGCGAGGCCGATCGTCCTCGCGTGGGACAGGCGCCCCACCCGCCGGACCAGCGCCGCCAGGCTCTCGCCGTCCACGTACTCCATGGTGACGAACTGCTCGCAGCCCGTGTCCACGAAGTCGTAGACGCGGCACACGTTGGGATGCGCCACCTGCCGCGCGAGGCGGACCTCCTGCACCAGGTGCTCGAGGTACTCGGCACTGGCGGCGTGACTCCCGGGCAGGAACTTCAGGGCGACCGGCTGGCGCAGCCGGAGGTCCTCGGCCCGGTAGACCTCCCCCATCCCGCCACGACCGAGGGCCGCGACGATGCGGAAGCGCCCGCCGACGAGCGTGCCGGGGACGAAGCGCAGGGCCGCCTTGGGAGAGTCGGGCAGGCTCGAGGGCGTGACGACGGGCGACGTCGAGACCTCGGCGGTCGGAGCCGTCTGCTCGAGGGCTGGTGCCGGGTCCTCGGGAGCTTCCCCCTGGCTCATCCGGCGCAGGCTACGGCGGCTCCCCGCAGCGAGTCAAGGCAACAGGCAACGACAGCCAGCATCAGGTTGCGATCGGCCACGACCGGATGACGACGCGCCGCATGATCGGCACCTCTCAGGCCAGCGAGGCGGCACGCCCGAGGCAGCGCTCGATCTCGCAGAGGAGCTGCTGGGGACGGTAGGGCTTCTGGATGAAGCCCGCCGGACCCCGCTCGCCGAAGCGGCGCAGGGCCTCGTCGTGATCGTACCCGGAGGAGAGGATCACGCGCACCGCGGGATCGATCTGCCGCAGGCGCAGGTAGGTCTCCTCGCCGCTCAGGCCGGGCATGGAGAGATCCAGGATCACGACATCGATCTCGCCGGCCCGTCCCCGGTAGAGCTCGACCCCCCGCGCGCCCTCCGGCGCGCACTGGACGTCGATGCCTTCCTGCCGCAGCAGCTCCCCCACCATGTCACGCACCACGGCCTCGTCGTCGATCAGCAGCACGCGCAGGAGCCGCGACGGCGCGGCCTCTAGCGCGACGCCGGCGGGTGGGACGGGGACCGCCGAGCCCGGGGCGAACAGCAGCCGGAAGATGGTGCCTCGCCCGGGCGTGCTGTCGACGCTCAGCCCGCCGCGATGGCCTCTTACTACCCCGAGCACGGCGGCGAGCCCCAGACCGCGACCCGTGAACTTGGTCGTGAAGAAGGGCTCGAAGGCCCGATCCACCGTCTCCGGGTCCATGCCCGGGCCGTCGTCCTCGACCTCGAGCGCGATGTACCGGCCGGGGGTCAACGGCTGGCCGCTGGCACGCCAGAGAGCGGCGTCCTCCGGGCCTACCTCCCTCACACCCGTCGCCACGGTGACCGTCCCGCCACGCTCGCCGATCGCCTCCGCCGCGTTGATGACGAGGTTCATGAGCACCTGCTGGATCTGGCCGACGTCGGCATCGACGGGCGGCAGCCGGCCATCGAGGCGCTGGTCGAGACGCACGTTCTTCGGCACCGCCACCTGGAGCAGCGGCAGGTTCTCGCGCACCAGGGCGTCGAGGTCCGTGGGGCGGACCACGAAGTGGCCGCGGCCCGAGTAGGCCAGCATCTGTCTGGTCAGGTCGGAAGCGCGCTCGACGGCGGCCGCCGCCTTCTCGACGTGATGCTGGGCAGGGCTGCCCGACGGCAGCAGCTTGAGCGCGAGCGAGGCGTGGCCCAGGATGGCCGCGAGCAGGTTGTTGAAGTCGTGGGCGATGCCCCCCGCCAGCACGGAAAGGCTCTCCTCCTTCGCTGCGCGCCGCAGCGCCTCGTCGGCCGCCTTGTGCTCGGTGACGTCGATGGCGACTCCCAGCACCGCGCGCGGTCCCGCGCCCGAGAGCGCGAAGGGAATCTTGGTCGTCCGCAGGTAGCGGACCCGCCCGCGCGCGTCGGTGATCGGCTCCTCCGGGATCAGCTTCGGGCGACCGCTCCGGATCACCTCGAGGTCGTCCTCCCGGAACCGCCGCGCCTCGGCCTCCGAGCGCGCGAAGTCCGCGTCGGTGCGGCCCACCAGCTGCTCGACGGTCGTCCCGTAGGCCTCGGCCACCGCGCGGTTGACCAGCACGAATCGGCCTGCCTCGTCCTTGGCGAAGATGAAGTGCGGCACCAGGTCCATGACCTGTCGCAGGCGCAGCTCGCCCTGGCGCAGCTCCTCCTCGGCCCGCTTGGCCTCGATCGCCGACGCGATCTGCTCCGCCACGAACACGAAGAGGTCCCGCTCGGCCGGTCCCAGGCGGACGGCGGCGTCGTGGGTCTGGATGGCCGCGACGCCGATCGGCTCGCCCCGGGTCCGGAGCGGCGCACCGAGCCAGTCCACCCGACCGCAGACCACCCGCACGATCTCACCGCGGGCATGCAGCTCCTCGACCACCTCCGGGGTCGCGAGCAGGGGCCGGCCCGTGCGCAGGACGTACTCGGTGAGTCCCCTGCCCAGGGCCCGTGCCGGGGGAATGGGATCGTGCTCGTCCGCGAAGTAGGGGAAGCTCACCAGGCCGTTGGCCCGGTCGGCGAGAGCGACGTAGAAGTTGCGCGCCGGCAGCACGGCCTGCAGGCTGTCGTGGATCGAGCGGAAGAGCTGCGGCAGGTCCCGCACGCTGTGGGCCGCCTGGGAGATCTCGTAGACACAGACCTGCACCCGCTCGCGGCGACGGGCCAGCTCCCCGGCCCGCTCCAGCCGCTGACGCTCTCCTTCCAGCAGCCACACCACCAGCGCGATCCCGACCGCCGCGGTCGCGACCAGGTCGAACGCCATCGGCACCGGCAGCAGCCGGACCTGTTCCGCGCGCGGGCGGAGGCTGAAGGCGACGTAGACGAACTGGTCGGCGGCGTAGAGGACCAGGGCGAGGCCGGCCAGGCCACGACCGAAACTGAGCGGCCGCCGCCGCAGGACGACGGCGCCGGCCCCGACCAGGTAGGCGACGCCCGCCACCAGACAACGGGGATTCAGGAGCGCGGTCGCCGACCAGCCGGCGAACTGGCTTCCGGCCGAGGCGAGGCCGGCCGCAACGGCGGCGGCGAGCGCCCAACGCTCCGTGGCCGGCCGTGCCAGCGCACCGCTGGCGAGCTCCCAGGCGCCGAGCAGCAGCCAGGCCACCTGCAGGTAGCTCGCGACCAGGACCACGACCAGCACGGGCGCCGCGGGATGGAGCGGCTCGACGTCGGCGCTGATCCCGGCCGAGGCCGACACGACCAGGCAGACGACCAGCGCCAGCCAGCTCTGCGCCCAATGGCGCAGGTGCGGCCGCCGATAGGCGCGATGGAAGCGGGCGAAGGCGACCGTCAGGCCCAGCGCGAGCAGCAGCTCGCTGCCAGCCTGTGCCACCAGCACCGGGAAGACGCCCACGGACAGCTGGCCCATGCCCCCTCCCAGCTCGCCGCCCCCGACGGCGGCGCGCCGCTCGCCGCTACTCCTCCCCTGCCTCGACGTCGAGGTCGTGCTTGCGCAGGTAGTAGCTCAGGTTCCGGGGATCGATCCCCAGCAGGCGCGCCGCATCCTTGCGGACTCCGCCGGCCCGTCGATGGGCCTCGAGCAGCAGCTCCCGCTCCAGCCTGCCGAGCGCGTCACGCAGGTTCAGCTCCCGCTCGGCGATCGGAGCGCCTTCCACCGGCACGGCGCTGCCGCCGGAGGCGAGGTCGAGATCGTCGAGCCCGTGCGCCGGGTCCAGGATCATCGCCCTCTCGATCACGTTGCGGAGCTCCCGCACGTTGCCGGGCCAGGGATAGGCGGCGAGACGCGTCAGCATGCGCGGCTCGAGCGACGGCGTCGCCCGGCCCAGACGCCGCGCGATCTCCTGCACGAAGTGGGCGGCGATCAGCGGGATGTCGTCGCGGCGCTCGCGCAGCGGCGGCACGTCGATCCGCACCACGTTCAGGCGGTAGAAGAGGTCGGCCCGGAAGCGGCCCTGCTGCACCTCGGCCTCTAGGTCGCTGTTGGTCGAGGCCACGACGCGCACGTCGACACGCGTCGGCTGCTCGTCCCCCAGCCTCTCGAACTCGCCGTCCTGGATGACCTGCAGCAGCTTGGCCTGGCCCGCGGCCGGCATCGCGCCCACCTCGTCGAGCAGCAGTGTGCCGCGATCGGCGAGCTGGAAGCGACCCTCACGGTCGCTGCCCGCTCCGGCGAAGGATCCCTTGCGATGGCCGAAGAACTCGCTCTCCCACAGCTCGAGCGGCACGGCGGCGCAGTTCACCTTCACGAACGGACCCTGGGCCCGGTGCGAGAGCGCGTGAAGGCGGCGCGCCAGAAGCTCCTTGCCCGTCCCCGACTCCCCGGTCAGCAGCACGACGGAGTCGGCGGCGGCCGCGGCCTCGACCATGCCCAGTGCCCGGCGCCAGCTGGCGCTCTCGCCGATCGCGATCTCGGTCCGCGCCGCGACGGCGCTGCGCAGGTAGCTCACCTCGCGGCGCAGAGCGCGCGCCGCGAGCGCCCGGTCGAGGGCCACCTCGAGCGCCTCCGGCTCGGCGGGCTTCAGGATGTAGTCGCTCGCCCCCGCCTTCAGGCACTCGACGGCCGAACCCACGTTGCCGTGCCCGGTGAGGATCACGACCGGAACCTCGGGCGCCGAGGTCTGCATGCGGCGCACCAGCTCCAGCCCGTCGGCGCCGGGCATGCGCAGGTCCGAGAGCACGACGTCGACCGGCGAGCGCGCCAGATGAGCGAGCGCCTCGTCGACCGAGGCGGCGGGGCCGGCGTCGAAGCGCCGGGCCCTCAGGATCTCGACCAGCGAGTCGCGCACATAGGCCTCGTCCTCGACCACCAGGACGCGGCCCCGGTTGCCGGTGCGTTGGTTCATCGTCTCGAGCCCTCCCAAGCGCGCGTCGCGGCCGTGGATCCAACCTCGGCGAGAGCGAGCAGCCTCATCCGGAAGATGGAGCCACCGCCCTCCCGCGACCGCACGTCCAGCTCGCCCTCGTGCTGCGTCACGATCGTATGACAGATCGACAGCCCGAGGCCGGTCGAGCCCTTGGTCGAGAAGAACGGCTCGAAGATGCGCTGCCGGTCGCTCTCCGCGATCCCCGGCCCCCGGTCGGCGAACTCCGCGACCACCTGGCCGTCCACGAGCCGCGAGCTGACCCGCACCTCACCCCCGTCGGGCTGCACCTCGCAGGCGTTCACGATCAGGTTCGTCGCGACC
Source organism: uncultured Acidobacteriota bacterium (assembly GCA_963732935.1). GTDB lineage: Bacteria > Acidobacteriota > Vicinamibacteria > Fen-336 > Fen-336 > DATBSL01. The sequence continues at coordinate 680,712 of CAVTBK010000003.1, forward strand.
TGGCCCAACATCACCGGGTTGCCATGCACCACGAGAGGGTCGTCGCAAAGTGCGAGCTCGAAGCGGATATGCCCGAACTCCTTGCGTGAGCGAACGAAGCCCTCGACCTCGCGCAGCACCAGGTTGAGGTCGACAGGCGTCCGCGGTGCCTTGGCGGGATCCGCGTGCGCCAGGACCTGCCGCACGATCGCGGCCGCCCGGTCGAGCCCCTGCTTCACCGCGCCCAGATGACGCGAGGCCGTTTCGCCGTCACCGCGAGCGAGCGCGTCGCGACCGAGGGTGAGGTAGTTCGCCATGCCCTCGAGCGGGTTGTTGATCTCGTGGGCGATGCCCGCGGCCAGGCGGCCCACGGTGGTGAGACGCTCCGCGTGGAAGAGCCGCCGCTCCAGCTCGCGCACCCGCGCCTCTTCCCCTGCGCGCGCCTCGAGCCCGGCACGACGCCGCGCCTGCGAGACGGCGAAGCCCCCGAGCAGCAACGCGAGCGCCATCACCGCCAGGTTCAGGGTGAAGGTGGTGCGATAGCGGGCCCAGACCGGCTCCGCGAGACTGACCGCCTCTGCCTCGGACTGCGAGCAAGCGAGCGCCAGAGGACCGGCCGCGGACCAGCCCGCCACCCGAACCGGCGACCGGGCGCTCTGCTGCCGGTCGCCGGGAGGACTGATGCCGCGCGCGCCGCGCGGAGAGCGGCCGAGCACGACCCCCGACGCGTCGAGCAGCTGGCAGCGGCCCGCCTCGGCGACGCCGGCCTGCTCCAGGAGCGCCGTCGGCTCGACCTCGGTCTCGACGCTCACGCCACCCGCCGCCGGAACGCCCTCGCGCTGAAGGAGGCGGGCGGTGAGCCGCGGACGGCGGGGGTCGATCGCCGCCCCCTCGTACCCCGTGGGGGTCGAGCCCGAAACCCAGAGCACCGGGACACCGCCACGGCGGCCCAACGAGATCAGCGGGCCGCCCTGTCTGTTCCGGACCACGATCCGGACGACCTCCGAGTGGCTGCGCAGGAAGAGAAGAAGGGCGCTCTCGGCCGCCTGCCGCAGGATCGACGCGGCCGCCGGGTCCTTGCCCGACTCGTCGAGACCCTCGATCGTCGGCGATCCGCCGAGGAACTGCAGGTCGGAACGGACCCCCTCGAGCCGCGCCTCGAGCGCCTTCGCCTTCGCGGCCACGGCCAGGTCGAAGGCGCGTCGGGCCTCGTCGAGGGCACCCTGACGGGCGACGGCGATCCCCCACAGGCCGGCGAGGTTGACCGCGGCCACCGCGGCGAGCGCGATAGTCGTGAGCCAGCCGGGCGTGGCGCGCAGCGGTTTCATCGATGAGAAAGCCGACGGCTTTCCGCCCGACTATACCGCCAGAAGCTCCGCGGCCGGCGCACCCTACGGGCAGCGCCCGCCCGCCCGGGGATCCTCGCAGATACCGCCCGTGGCACCCTGCAGGATGTCGCAGGACAGCCCCGAGCGGCAGGGCAGGCTGACGCCGTCGCACGCCCCCTGGGTGTCGACCCCTCCGGTGGTCGTGCCGCAGGAGGCGCCGGTATCCTGGTTCGGATCGCACAGGCACGGCTGGTTGGGGAGGCCTGCGTGGCACAGGCGCGGCGAGCAGGTCACGGCGCCGCTCGTGGTGCTCCCCTTGCCGAGCGCATTCACCCCGTAGACGAGGCCCAGGCCGACCACGTTCGCCGCGAGCACGATCGCGAGATGTTTCGCGTGGGTGCCGAGGCTCGTCTTCTGCGGCGCGCCCGCCGCGGTCCCGCCGGTGGCCACCCCCGGTGCCGGCGCCGTCTCAGCCGGGACACGACGCAGCTTCACTTCTCCGCTCAGCCGCGCGAGCGGGGCGCGGCCCTCCGGGCCCGCGTACCCCTCCGCCAGCGGCTGATCGGGTCCTCCCGCGCGCCAGGCCAGGAGCCCTTGCAGCACCTCGCCCTGCCGCCGCGAGGCGAGCGTCCACTCGTTGCCTCCCGAGTCGGTGAAGGCGACGGTGGCGCCGGTCTCCGTCACCTCGGCGATCGCGTAGCGCTTGCGCAGCGGGGGACACCCCGAGCCGGCAGCGGCCGGAATGTCGATGGCCACCGATCCGCGCAGGCGCCCGCTCTCCGTGTCGATCTCGAGGTGGACCGCCTCGGCCTCGGGGCCGGACTCGTAGCGGCAGACGAGCCCCGGCCAGTCGTTCGTCAGCGTCGCCCCGCCGCTCCAGCCGCCCACGAGGCCGGCCGTCGCCAGCGTGCTCGGCGGGGCCGGCTCCACCGCCTGTGCCAGGAGCGGCGGCGGGAGGGAGACGGCGAGCGCCACCAGCCAGGCGATCGAGCTGCGAGAGCGGGTACGCATGCGGAGCGGCGATGCTATCACGCGAGGGTCTTCTTCGCGGCGTCGATCCGCGCGTTGTTCTCCTCGTAGGAGAGCGGTCCCGAGGCGCCCACCGGCGGATAGACGTGTCCGCGATAGGCCGGATAGGCCTCGGTGCGCAGGTGGGCGAGCATGTGGTGGCCGCGGCGGCTGGCGCGCTCGTGACGGAGGGCGCTCAGGTCGACGGGCGCCACCACGATCCGCTCGCCGGGACCGGGCGACGCCTGGGCGAGGATGCGTCCGTCGAAGTCGACCACCATGCTGCCCCCGGGCCACGAATACGGCGGGTAGCAGCGCAGCTGCGCTCCCTGGTTGGCAGCGACCACGTAAGCGACGTTCTCGAGGGCGCGGCAGCGGTTCACGACCGTCCACCAGTCCATGGGCTCCGTGGCACCCCAGGGATCCATGTAGGCCGAGACGCGCACCAGGAGCTCCGCCCCGTTGAGCGCCAGCTGGCGGAGGGCTTCGGGGAAGAGCCAGTCGTAGCAGATTGCGCACCCGATCCGTCCGATCTCGGTGTCGGCGACCGGGAAGAGAGGCTGGTCGTAGCCGGGCAAGTCGTGCGGGCTCGCGTGCACCTCGTAGGGGATCCAGGGATTCACCTTGCGGTACTTGTAGAGGATCCCGGCGGGTCCGATCAGGCAGGTCGTGTTGAAGAGGACGTCGGGCCACCTGTCGTCCCGCTCGATCATGCTGCCGCTCTGAACGAAGATCCCGTGGGCCTTCGCCTTGGCATGGAGTCGGTCCGTGTGCTCGTTCGGGATCGGGACCGCCAGCTTGGCCTCGAGCTCCCCGAGGGTCGCGTAGACCGGGGCGGCATGGGAGAACTCGGGGAACACCACGAGGCGTACCGGCAGGAACGGCGCGGCGCCGGCCAGGGCGGAGTCGATCATGGACAGCATCCGCTCGGTGTTCGCCCGCATCTCGGCACGCTCGGTCGGGTTCGGCTGGTCGGTCTGGCAGGCGGCGACGGAATAGCGGATCAGGGTCATCGGGACTCCGTGACGGGACGACGGGCGAAGAGCTCCATGGGCACGGTCGGTCTGACCACCCGCCTCGTGTTCCAGGTGGCGGCCCGCGCCGCCTGGCGGCGGATGCGCGCCGGGACGGCGCTCTCCTGGAAGGGATAGCGGGGCATGCCGTGGTACGGCAGCGGCGAGACGACGTCAGGGCTGGCCGAGTTGATGTCCATCTCCTTGCTGAAGCCGTCTCCCTGCAGCAGGAAGGTACGGGCGAAGCCGGGCCGGGGCGACGGCAGCGCCACGAACTCGAGCGCGATCTGGTCGCCCGGCTTCGAGACCACGAAGGCGTCGTCGCTCGCCGTGAGCAGCGGCCGTACGTCGCCGAGCCGTGTGTAAAGACCAGGCATCGTCTTCCAAGGTGAGAGCAGCGAGACGCGCGCGTAGTCGTAGGACCACGGCTCGCGTCCATCGGGGCTCGTCTCGGCCGAGAAGCCACGCTCGCCGAGCGCGGCCTTCACGGGCTCGAGCGCCCGTGGCCGGAGCGCCAGGTCCCTCACCGGCTCCGCCACCAGGGCCTGGTCCCAGTAGACGCGCAGAGTGGTCGCGACCCGCACCCGGCGCGAGGGACCGAGCTTCCCCGCCAGGTCCACGACGATCGTCTGGGGCCGGCCGACCGGGATGCCGATCTCGTCGACCACCGTCCTCCAGCTCCCGTCCGCCTGCTCCGCTTCCAGCCGCGGCGCCAGCGACTCGAGCCCCGCCTGATGGGCGGCGACGTTGTCGCTCGAGAACGCGTAGTCCGTCCATCCCGTGAGCAGCAGCAGCGTGTGATTCGCCGGCAATCCCGAGAGGTCGAAGGTGAGGGCGTGGCGCCGCGCCCAGCCGCGGATCCTCTCCAGGGGGAGCGCATCGGCGAAGACGTGGTCGCGCGCCGCCAGCCGCGCGGTGAGGTCGGCTCCCGTGTCGTCGGTGACCTTCGGCACGCGCGGGTCGCGGGCCGCGAAGAGGCGGAAGGGCTTGGCCGGCTCCGTCATCCCCTCGTCCGGATAGACCTGGACGTCCGCCGGGTGGTCGATCGCCAGCAGCCGGACACGATCGAGGTAGAGCACCTCCTCGAGCTCGTTGGTGACCCGCAGCTGGTAACGGCCGGCGCGGGGCACGAGCTGGCCGGGCGCGAGGCGCACGTACTCGACCGGATCGGGTTGGTTCCAGACGCCGGGGCCCTCGTAGTAGCCCATCTCGCCCGCCCCCAGGAAATCCGTGATGAAGCGGAAGCGACTTCCGTCCCACGCGTAGAGATAGGGACAGGAGGAGGGCTTGCGGTCGAGCTCGGTGACGGCGAAGGGGGGTTCTGGCCCGGACGCGCGCGCGATCCCCAGCTGGATCTCCGTCTGCACGATCCCCGACACCCAGATCACCCGCACCGCGTCCGGCAGCGGCCGCGCTCCCAGGCCGAAGACGAGGTCAGCGGGCGCCGCCATCGGCACCGCGGCGGAGGTCTCGAGCTTCTGGCGCAGGCTGCCGGCCCGGATGTCCACCTTGGCGCCCACGCCGCCCTTGTTGGAGACCCGGCCGGTCAGACGCACGGTGAAGGACCGGTTGCGGTTGCCGCCCTCGTTCGTGAACGCCCGGACGCCCCGGGAGTCCGCCACGAGGACGTCCTCGTCGCCGTCGCCATCGAGGTCCGCCACCGCCAGGGCGGCTCCCGACGTGAAGGCCCCCTTGGAGACACCGGCAAGGGCGGTGTCGGTGACGTCCGCCCAGGACCTGCCCAGGTTGCGCAGGAGACGCGGTCCGCCGCGCGTGACCACCAGCAGGTCGAGGACGCCGTCGTTGTCATAGTCGAGGAAGCCGGCCGCCCAGGCACCCGCCGTCCCCTCGGGCGCGGGGACGACCGTGAACTCGCCGCGGCCGTCGCTCAGGGCGAGCCAGGACGCCGCCTCGCCGCCCAGGAAGAAGTCCGTGAAGCCGTCCTTGTTCAGATCACCGGCGGCGGCGCACAGGAAGCGCCCCTTGGCGGACAGCCCCCGCTCGGCGGCCACGTCCTTGAAGGTACCGTCGCGCATGTTCTGGAAGAGGGCCGGTCCCTCCTCCCGCAGCACGAACAGGTCGACGTCGCGCCGGTTGTCGAAGTCGGTCGGCACCACCGCGATCGCGTGGCCGGGAGCCTCCAGCCGGGCCTGCGCGGTGGTGTCGCTGAAGGTGCCGTTGCCGTCGTTCTGGAGCAGCAGGCTGGGCGCCGGCGGGAGGGCCGACGGAAGGCGAAGGGCCCCTCCCGGCGACGTTGCCGCCGTGTCGCCGAGCCCACCCACGAAGATGTCGAGGTCGCCGTCGTGATCGATGTCCACGAAGGCGGCCGTCAAGGCGAGGTACGGGTAGGCCGGGACGTGCGCGGCCGCCGTGACGTCCTCGAAGCGTCCCCCGCCCACGTTGTGGAAGAGGGCCAGCGATCCCGGCTTCAGGACCAGCAGGTCCGGCCGGCCGTCGTTGTCGTAGTCTCCGGCGACCGCCGCCAGCGCCGGCACTCCGGCGAGCCCCGCCTGCACCGTCACGTCGACGAACCGGCCCGACCGGTTGCGCAGCACGCGGAGCGAGGGCAGTCCCGCGAGCACGGCGTCGGCCGCGCCGTCACCGTCCAGGTCCGAGAGCAGGAGCGCGGGCCGCGGCAGAGAGGCGGCGGCGTCCTCGACCAACTCGTGGGCGACGAAACGCACCGCCGGGGTGCGCGGGTCGACCGTCTCGGCCCCGGTCGAGGCCACCGCCTCCGCGTAGCGCCCCTGCTCCAGATAGGCCGAGCCGAGGGCGCTCTTGTAGTGGCTGTCGCGGAGCTTCTGGAAGCGCGCCATGGCCGCCAAGCCCTCCTCGCGCCGGCCCGCGCGGGTGAGCGCCACCCCCAGGTTGTAGGCGGCGCTCACGTTGTAGGGCTCGGCGGCGGCGGCGGTCCGGAAGCAGGCGACCGCCTTGTCGTACTCGCGCATCTGCAGGTAGACCTGGCCGAGGGTCACGTTCGCCCCCAGGTCCTTCGGATCCTGCGCCACCACCTGCAGGAGGTGTGGGATGGCCTCCTCGGCGTGGCCCTCGGTGCGCGCGATCAGGGCGAGCACGTAGTGGGGCTGGGGCGCCTCGGGTGCCGCGACGAGCGCCTCCTCGGCAGCCTTCTTGGCGGCAGGGAGATCCGGCTGGTAGAAGTAAGCGATCGCGAGGTCGATCCGGGCGGCGAGCAGCGAGGGGTCCCTCGCCAGCGCCTGCTGGAAGGCCTGGACCGCGTCGGCGAAGCGGAACTGCTCGAGCAACGCGACTCCCAGGTTGTTCTCGCGCCAGGCCGCCTCGCGCGCGGCGGTCGCGGTCGCGGTCGCGGTCGCGGTCGCGGATGCGAATGCGGGCGCGCGCGGCGCCGCGCGCAACGGCAGGTTCGCCGACCATGCCACCGCGAGGCAGCACACGACCAGGGCACGCCCTTTGCTCATGCCACGATTCTTCCCGGAGGCCGGACCGAACTCAAGGCCGGAGGGGCATCCCCTTCGCCGGCAGGGTCTTGGCCGCGAGCAGGCCGCGGCCCTCCTGGACGAACGCCACCTGGTTGGCGACCACGGATCCGACGCGGTCGACCTGGCCGCTCGGCCAGTCGACCTCGATCGACGCGACGCTCTGCTGCGGGCCGAGGCCGAAGGTGAGGGCCGTGTCGCTCTGCGAGCAGTAGCTCGAGCCCGTGTGCACGACCTGCCACTGCCGTGATCCGTCCGGCAGGGTGACCGTCACCTTGGCGCCAATCCCGTCGCGGTTCGAACGGACACCGATCGTCTTCACGCGCAGGAAACGGCTGTGGTTGGCGCCGTCGTTGCGGTAGAGCCTGGCCGGCCCGTCGTTGGTGTTGACGATCACGTCCAGGTCGCCGTCGTTGTCGAAGTCGCCGTTCACGGCGCCCCGGGCCACGATCGGTTGCCGCAGGGCCGGGCCCAGTCGCGGCGTCACCACCTCGAAGCGGCCCCCGCCCAGGTTCCGGAAGACGTGCGGGGCCTGGGCGTGGGTCACCCCCGGCTGCACGGCGTTGATGTCGTCGGCCACGTGGCCGTTGCCGGCGAAGATGTCCAGCCGGCCGTCGAGATCGAAGTCGAAGAAGAAGATCCCGAAGGCGAGGGTGAGCATGCTGGCCCGGCCCACGCTGGAGGCCGGCGCCTCGTCGACGAAGAGGCCGTTGCCCTCGTTGTGGTAGAGGCCGATCATCTCGTTCGAGAAGTTCGCGATCAGCAGGCTGGGCCGGCCGTCACCCGAGTAGTCCGCCGCGTCGACGCCCATCCCGGCGCGGGCGACGCCGGTCTCGCCGAAGGCGATCCCGGCCGACATCCCCACGTCGGTGAAGGTGCCGTCGTGGTTGTTGCGATAGAGCTTGTTCGGCTGGGTGTCGTTGGCGAGGACGAAGTCGGGCCAGCCGTCCCCGTCGTGGTCGAGCATGGCGACGCCCAGGGCCTTGGAGCTCGGGTCCCAGAGGCCCGCCTTGCGGGTCACGTCCTCGAAGGTGCCGTCGCCCCGGTTGTGGAAGAGGGTAGGGCTCTCTCCCTTGTAGGACTCGGGTGTGCAGTAGGACTTGGTCTTGCCGTCGAGCGTGCAGAACAGATCCTTGTCCACGGTCCAGGTCACGTAGTTGGCGACGATCAGGTCCAGCATCCCGTCGCGGTCGTAGTCGAAGAACATCGCACTGGTGCCGAAGGTGCCCGGGCCCTTGGTGCCCGACCGGGCCGTGACGTCGGCGAAGCGCCCGTCGTGCTCGGTTGTGGAACAGGTGGTTGCCGCCGATCGCGGTCACGTAGAGGTCCGCGAACCCGTCGTTGTCGTAGTCGGCGGCGGTCGACGCCGATCCCGGACATCTCGATCGCCAGGCCCGCCCGGCGCGTCACGTCACTGAAGGTGCCGTCACGGTTGTTGTGATAGAGGGCGCAGTAGGTCGGCGGCCCCCCGCGGCCGGGCCAGTGGGTCTCGTTGGCGAAGAAGAGGTCCAGCCAGCCGTCGTTGTCGTAGTCGAAGAGCGCGAGCCCGGAGCCCATCGTCTCGGGCAGGTACTTCTTGCCGAAGGCGCCCGAGTTGTGGCGGAAACCGATCCGGGCCGCCGCGGTGCCGTCGGCGAAGCGGATCCCGAGGTCCGCCTGCGGCGCGGCGATCCCGGGCAGGAGCGCCAGGGGCAGCGTCGCGGCCAGGCTCGCGGCCAGCAGGCGCCGGTTCATCGAGCGCCGCCCAGCGCGGCGACCCTCCGCCCGCCCCCTGCCGACGGCGGTAGGGCCGAGACGTGCTCGTGCACGGCCTGACGCTCGTTGTTGTCGAAGGGGTGCAGCCGCCGATAGGGGCCGGTGATCGTCTGAGCGGACTCGTTCGCCTTGAAGCGCCGGTAGAAGGCCTCGTGCTTCTTCGCCATCTCGTTGTCTCCGACCCCCCGATAGCAGAGCATCAGATTGTAGTGCGCCTGCAGGTCCTCGGGGTCGATCGCGAGCACGCGCTTGATCTCGGCGATCGCCTCCCGGTAGCGGCGCTCCAGGAACAGCACGCGTCCGATCTGGTTGTGCACCACCCGGTCCCGAGGGTAGAGCGCGGCCGCCCGGCGGAAGTGGACGAGCGCCTCCTCGTAGCGGCCGGACTCCTTGAGCACGCTGCCCAGCAGGAAGTGGGTCTTGGCGAGATCGGGGTCGACCGTGAGCGCCTCGCGCAGCACCTGCTCGGCGCCCTCGAGGTCCCCCTCGGTGAGTCGCGCGCGGCCCACGTTCACCCAGCCGTCCGCGTAGCGGGGATCGATGCGCGTCACGCGCAGGAAGGCGGCCTCGGCCCCCTTGAGGTCCCCCTGGAGCAGGAGGCCGATGCCGTAGTCGTTCCAGCGCCCGCGCACCAAGGCGTCATCGGGGTAGAGCGTCAGCTTCGGCAGCGACGCGTCCTTGGGCAGGATCCGGATCTCCGTGCTCGCCTCGGCCATCACGGTGATCGGGATGTCCGGGATCGCCTTGATCTTGCCGGAGACGTTGCTGGTGTCGCCCGTGAACACCCACCGCCCGTCGTCGTGAGCCGGCGTCACCGAGAAGGGCCCTTGGGCGGGATCGCGCACCCCGGCGAAGGCCCACTGGGTCGTCCACCACGCGAACTTGCGGTAGTTGAGCCGGGCGGTGAGCGTCACGCGGTCGCCGCAGTCCTCGGGGATCTGCAGCCGGTAGTGGACCGTGTCCGCGGCGCCGGGAGGGATCAGCCGCACGTAGGCGACCGAGCGGGTCGACCAGGCGTTCCTCTTGTTGATCGGGTTGCCGTGGCCGTCGAGCTGGAGGCTCCGGTAGAAGTGCGCGCTCGGCTCCACCGGTCCCCTGCCTCCACCCGATCCATAGCGGCCGTCCTCGGTGAACCCCGAGTGGAAGATCTCCTTGCCGTTCGAGTCCTTCGCCTCCAGCTCCACCCAGACGTCGAAGGCGTCGACGGTACCGCCGGGGAAGAAGTGACCCACGCCACGCGTGCGCACCACCACCTCCACCCGGGCCGACTCGCCCCGTTTCATGGCCGCGTGGACCTCGTCGAGCGGCGCCACCACCTCGGCCGGCGGCATCAGGACCCTTCCGGAGGCGGCGAAGCTCGAGGACTCCTCGCCGGCGGCGAAGCTGGAGCTGAGCTTCGGCTCGGTGGGCGCCACCATCCGCCCGGCCGGCCGGGGCGCTTCCCCGCGCACCAGGCCGAAGACGTCGATCGAGACCTGGTTGGCCTTCAGGAACGCCTGGGTGACGGCGAGCTGCTCCTGATCGTGGTTGACGAAGGGCAGGGCGGTGTTCGCGGCCGGGAACCGGTGCGAGTGCACGAAGCCGTCGCGGGCCGCCGGATCCTGCGCCGGCACCAGGGGCATGTGGCAGTCGACGCACTGCCGCGGCTTCGGCGGATAGTAGAAGGACCGGGCCCCCTGGCCCGAGACGCCCGAGGCCTGCCAGTTGTCGTACTCGTCGAAACCGCGCAGCCAGCGGTAGTCGTTCACCGGGACGTCGAGGTGCACCTTGTGGCAGGCAGAGCAGAACTCCGGGCGTCTGCTTGCGGTGGAAGCTCTTCAGGAAGGTCCGCGCGTGGGGCTCCGGATCGAGTCGCAGCAGGTAGTCGTGCCCGGCCCGGAGGATGGGGTTGTCGCTCACCGCCAGGTCGTGGAGAGGCGGGTACTCGATCGTGAAGTCGCCCTGCCCCATCGAGCTCTTGACGTGCACGATCGAGTGGCAGGAGGCGCAGGCGAGGCCGGCCTGGCCCTCCGGCGTGTGAGTCTGGCCCTTGATCGGCTGACTGAACTTGCCGGCGAAGAGCACCGCGTGGTCGTGGCAGCCTCCGCACCAGCGGGAGGGCTTGGTCCCGACCACGGCCTGCATGTACTCGATCGACCTCCGGTACCACTGGTTGTTGAGCGAGGCGAAGTGGTGCGCCGACGAGTTCCACTGCTGGTAGATGGCCTGGTGACAGCGGCCGCATTCCTCGCTGGTCATGAAGAAGTTCGACGGGATCGGGCGGCCCACGTCCGTCTCGCCCGAGGAGGGGAAGAAAGGACCGTCCCTGCCTTGCCCCTCGCCGTCCATCGTCAGGGGCGGCAGCTCAGGGTTCGCGATCACCTGCTCGGGCGGAGCGAGGTCGGCGACGGCGCGCGCCAGCGGAGTCGCCACGGCCAGGACGGCGGCCGCGACCCAGAGGCGCCGCGCCAGCGGGCCGAACGGCGGGAGGTGGCGCAGGCCGGCCAGCAGGGCCAGCAGGGCCGCCGCGGCCATGAGAGCGATGTGGACGTGGAGCAGGGGCCGGTAGCGGTGGGTAGTACCGATCACGGCCAGCAGCAGCCCGAGGGCGGAGCCGGCGGCGAAGAGACCCGCCGCCACGCGTCCCAGGGGCGAAAGGCCCGCCCAGTGACGGCGCAGCAGGAGACCGACCGCGATCGCGACGACGATGCCGAGCGCGACGTGCAGGACGACGTTCGCGAAGTAGAAGAGGGTCGCGTCGGCGCGCGCGGCGAGGTAGAGGCTGTTGGCGCCCATGGCGAGCGCCAGGCCCGCGAGGATCCGTTCCCGGCTCATCCTGGTCCTTCCCCCCGCACGCGACGCTCCCTGGACACGGATCCCCGCCGGGCTCCCGTCGACGCAGCAAGGCTGACTGAGTTTCGGAGCAGAGAGGCAATCGCCATGCCGATCCACGCTCCGCGCTCCCCGGACTCGCGGTGCGCGCGTCTCCTATGAGCGGCGCCCATCGGAGCGCCCCCGAGGGCCCGTGGTCAGAGGACGTTCATAGAGGCTACGGGGGTCCCGCTCGTTTCATGGGCGCGAGGGAGATGCAGCCGAGCGATCCAATCGGGCCGAATCTATTCATACGGCTTTCTGGAGCGCGCCGGACCGGCGGGCGGAGCGGACTCGCTCACGGGCTCCTTGACGGGCTACTTGCGGCGGCTCGCCCTCTCCCCCGTTCGAGCCTCTTCGGCCCGCACCTGCCCCTCGGCCATCTCCTGCAGCTCGCCCCGGCGCGCCCTCACGAACTCGAGAAAGGCACGGGTGGCGGCGGGCTGGAAGCGGGCGAGCGAGATGACGGCGACGGTGCGCAGCAACCGGTGTCCCTCGATCCGCAGCTTCGCGAGCAGACCCGACGAGGCCTCGTCGCGCACGGCCCAGGCGGGCAGCAGCGAGACGCCCAGGTCTCGCTCGACCATCAGCTTGATGAACGAGGTGTCGTTCGACTCGAGCGCGAGCGACGGTTGGATCTCGACCTTGTTGAAGAACTGGTCCGTGGCGCGGCGGATCGAGCCTCCCCGCTCGAACAGAATCAGCCGCTCACGGCGCAGGTCCTCGATCGTGGCCTCGGCTCGCGAGGCGAGGCGGTGGCCCCGGCCCACCACCAGGAGCAGCTCGTCCTCGAACAGGCTCTCGATCTTGAGCGCCGGCGAATAGACGGGGAGCGACGCGAAGCCCACGTCGGCGGCGCCGTTCAGGATGTCCGCCACGGTCTCGTCGGTGGAAGGGGTGGTGCGGAACGAAACGTCGATGCGCGGCTGCGCGCGCATGAAGGCCTCGAACAGGGGCGCGAACAGATGCACGATCGCCTGGGTGGCCGCGGCGGCCCGCACGCGTCCGGCCGGAGAGTGCTCGCCTCCGGACACCCGCTCGCGCAGGGCCTCGGCCTCGTCCAGCAGGCGCACCGCATGCTCGAGCGCCGCCTGGCCGGCCGGCGAGAGCTTCACCCCGCGCTTGGCGCGGATGAAGAGCGGCTCGCCCAGCTCCGTCTCGAGCGACTTGATCTGATGGCTGACCGCGGACTGCGTGAGGCCGAGCCGCTCGGCGGCGCGCGTGAAGTTCAGCGTCTCGGCGACGACCCGAAACGTCCGAAGCTGCGACAGTTCCATCCCGCCCCCCCGCCCGTCATCACGAAGGCTCATGAATGATAGCAGCGGGATCAAGGGAATCGTTCGAGACGCTCGCCCCGGCGCTCGAGCCGCTCTCGCGCTCGGCGACCCGGGCCGAGGCCTCGCACAGCGCCCGCAGCCGAGCGCGAATGGCGGGCGTGAGATCGGAAGCGAGGTAGCGCCAGCGCCAGTTGCCCTGGCGCGCCCGGGCAGGTTCATGCGCGCCTCGCTGCCCAGCCCGAGCACGTCCTGCAGCGGGACGATGCACGGTCTCGGCGACCGACACCTGCAGCCGGCGCGGATGAAGTCCCAGCGGATCACGCTGCCGTCGCCTCCGGTAGGTGCGGGCGCGGGCGTAGCGCCTTCGCGACCATCGGCGCGCTGCGCCTCGGGCGCCGACCGCTTCTCGCACCAGCCGGCCGTCGTGTCGTTGTCGTGCGTGCCGGTGTAGACGACGCAGTTCGTGCTCGATAGTTGTGCGGCAGGAAGGTGTTGCTCGCGCCGCCGTCCGAAGGCGAACTGCAGGATCTTCATTCCCGGGAAGCCGAAGTCGATCGCGCAGCGCCTCGACCTCGGGGGTGATCACGCCGAGGTCCTCGGCGACGATCGGCAGCGTCGCCCGAGCGCGTCCGCCAGGGCGTCGAAGAGGGCCGGCGCCGGGTCCGTGCACCCAGCGGCCGCTCGACCGCGGTCGGCGCGCTCGCCGGGATCTCCCAGTACGCCTCGAAGCCGCGGAAGTGGTCGAGGCGCGAGCACGGTCGAACAGATCGAGCGTCGCGCGGAAGCGCGCGGATCCACCACGCGAAGCCGTCGCGCTGCGATGCGCGTCCCAGCGGTAGAGCGGGTTGCCCCAGAGCTGGCCCGTGTCGCTGAAGTAGTCCGGCGGCACGCCGGCGATCGACGGTCGGCTGGCCGTCCGCGTCGAGGTGGAACAGCTCCGGGTTGCGCCCAGACGTCGGCGCTGTCGTGCGCGACGAAGATGGGGAGTCGCCGACGATCCGCACGCCCTCGCGCGTCGCGCGTGCGCCCGCAGCGCCGTCCACTGCCGAAGAAGAGCCAGTGCTGCGACAGCTTGTGCTCGGCGCATCGCCGCCGCCGTGCTCCGCGCCGGGCGTCGCTCGAGGGCGGCCGCGCTCGCGGCAGGCGCAGCCTCGCGCTCCCAGGCGTGCCAGGCGCGTCCGCCTGGGCACTCCTTGAGCGCCATGAAGAGCGCGAAGTCGTCGCAGCCAGCCGCGCCTGCGCCGCGCCAGAAGCGCTCGAACGCGCTCGCGCTCGCGCGCCCGGGGTCGGACGCTCGAAGGCGTGCGCGGCCCGGGCCAGCAGCGGCTGCTTGCACGCGATCAGCGGCGCCGTACTCGACGCTCGGCGCTCGGGGAAGCGCGGCGCGCGCGGGCCAGATCGTCGGCGGAGTCGAGGCCGCCCGTCGGCGGCGAGCAGCGTCGAGGCTGATCAAGCAGAGGGTTGCCGGCGAACGCGGAGAAGCACTGGTACGGGGAGTCGCCGTAGCCCGGTGGGGCCGAGCGGCAGCACCTGCCACAGCCGCTGGCCGGCACTCTCGAGGAAGTCCAGCGAAGGCGACCGCCTCGTCGCCGAGCTCGCCGATGCCGTGGGGGCCGGGGAGGGAGGTGGGGTGGAGCAGGATCCCGGAGACGCGGTCGGGCACACCTGGCTACTGGATCTTGGCCATGACCGAGCGCGTGAGCAGGTTCCCCCGATCGTCCCGGACCTGAACCGTGACGACCGCGTTCGCCGCTTTGCTCCCGTCCGCCAGCAGGTAGCTGAGCGTCTCCGGCACGACCAGCGTCCCGAGCGCCTCCACCCGCTTCGTCCCCACGAACACGACGAGGTCGACGTCGTCGAAGAACATGAGCGCGACCTGCGCGCCCGACGCCGGGTCGAAGGCGGCCGCGTTGACGGAGACGACGTCGCCGCCGAGACCCACCAGCTCCTGGATCTTCACGTCGAAGCGCGCCGTCACGGCGTTCGTCGCCTCGTTCTGGGATCCCACGATCGGGTTCGGGTCCACGCTCACGGCGATCTGGGCGCTCGAGATGGCGGGCTGGGCGGGCGTGCCGGTCTCGCAGGCGGAGAGCCCGACCAGAGCGGCCACCACAGGCAGGCTCGTGGCAAGGAACCTGAGCCGCCTCGCCGGGTGTCGTGTTTTCAGGGTCACCTTCAGCTCCATTCGGTCTGCCGCATCGGGTCGAGGACAGCACGTCATTCTAGCCGCTCCGGTCCCGGCTTGCATTCGCGCTTCCGTCACGAGACCCCGGCCCGGCCGAGACCGGCGAAGCCCGGCTCCGCACCCCTACGGGCGACCCGCCCCGGGCACCCCGGCGCCGGCGAAGTAGCGGCGCACCAGCTCGGGCGTCGCCGGGTTCGTGTAGAGCTCGGGCGCCGGCTGGCGAAGAAGGCCGGCAATCGCCTCCGCCACCTCCTCGGCCGACTGTGCCGGCATCTGCGGCGCCGCGGAGCCGCCCGGGCTCGTAGCGGCGGCGGCGGCCGGCGCCGCGTGCGCCGCTCCCCGGGCGTTACGGGCGAAGTCGGTCCTGACGATGCCGGGCATCACCAGCGAGACGTGGATCCCCGGGTGCGCCGAGACCTCCATGCGCAGGTTCGTGGTCAGCGAGTTGAGCGCCGCCTTGGCCGCCGAGTAGGCCGAGCGCACGCTCACCAGGGGGACCCGGCCGAGGAACGACGAGATGTTGACCAGGTGGCCCCTGGCCCGTTCCAGGAAGTGCGGCACCGCGGCCTGCATGCCGTAGAGCGCCGACTTCAGGTTCACGGCCATCATCAGGTCGACGTCTTCGTCACTCAGCTCGAGCACCGGCCGCGCGATGCCCTGTCCGGCGTTGTTGACCCAGACGTCGATGTGACCGAAGGTCGAAAGCGTCGCGTCCCGCAGGCCAAAGACGTCGCTCCGCCGCGTCACGTCCGTCTCCACGACCAGCGTGCCGCCCGCGCCCCGCTCGCGCGCCTCCCCGGCCACCTTGTCGAGCTCGCTTCGCCGGCGGGCCGCGAGCACGAGCCGCTTGCCGTCGCTCGCGAGCCGCCGTGCCAGCGCCGCCCCGATCCCGGCGCTCCCGCCGGTGATCACCACCACCTCAGCCTCGGCCATGTCTCTCCTCAGCCTCATCGTACGCCCGGAGCGGCGCGCCTCGTCCGCCTCCTCGGGTAGACTCCCTGGATGACATCCGCGGCCACCTCCCCCGATACCGCGGACGAGTACCAGGCGGCCCGGGAGGCGGCGGCGCTCGTCGTGCTCCCGGAGCGCGGCGTCCTCGAGGTGTCGGGTCCGTCGCGGCAGTCGTTCCTGCAGGGCATGCTGAGCAACGAGGTCGCGGCTCTCGGGCCCGGCCAGGGGTGCCGCGCGGCCCTGCTGACGGCGAAGGGGGCGGTGCAGGCGCTGGTGCGCGTCCTGGTGGACGAGACGGCGGTTCTTCTCGAGACCGACGCCGAGCGGGTGCCGGTGTTGCAGCAGACGCTCGAGCACCATCGTGTCGCCGCGCCGGTGCGCTTCGCCCCCCGCGAGGTGTTGGTCCTCGCCCTGCTCGGACCGAGCGCCGACGCGATGGCGAGCGCCACGGCCGGCACGCCTCCACCACCGGCGGCAGAGGCGCATGCGACCCTCACCGTGGCGGGCCGCACCGTGCGGCTCGTCCGCGCCGGGGACCTGCCCGGGGGCGGGATCGCGGTCCACGCGGCGCCAGGCGACGCCGCCGCGGTCCGGGACGCTCTGCTCGCCGCCGGGGCGCGAGCGGTCGGACGCGAGACGCTCGACATTCTCCGCGTCGAGGAGCTGCGACCCTGGTACGGGTCCGAGGTCGGCGAGGCGAACCTGCTCCACGAGACGGGGCTCGTCGACGAGTGCAGCTCCCCCACCAAGGGCTGCTATCTCGGCCAGGAGATCGTCGCCCGGCTCTCGGCCCGGGGGGGACACGTGAACAAGGCGCTGCGCGGGCTCCGGCTCTCGGTGCCGGCCGCGGCGGGAGACGCGATCCACGTCCAGGGGCGCGAGGTCGGGCGCATCACGACCGCCGCCCTGTCGCCGCGGCTGGGCCCGATCGCGATGGGCTATCTCCACCGCGATCACTTCGCCGCCGGCACCCCGGTCGAGGTGGGCGGGGCGGCCGCGACCGTCGTCACGGACTTCGAGGGGTGAGGTGACGATCTACACCAAGACGGGCGACGGGGGCGAGACGAGCCTGCTCGGCGGAAAGCGGGTCCCGAAGGACCACCTGCGGGTCGCCGCCTACGGCGACCTCGACGAGACCAACGCCGCCCTCGGCGTCGTGCGCGCGCACGCCGGGGGCGAGCGGAGCGCGCTGCTCGCGCGTATCCAGCAGCAGCTCTTCGCGATCGGTGCCCAGCTCGCCGACC
This sequence comes from uncultured Acidobacteriota bacterium, assembly GCA_963732935.1. Lineage (GTDB taxonomy): Bacteria > Acidobacteriota > Vicinamibacteria > Fen-336 > Fen-336 > DATBSL01. The sequence continues at coordinate 697,757 of CAVTBK010000003.1, forward strand.
CCGAGCACGAGGTCGCCTCGCGGCGTGCGAAGGCCGTCGTCCGCGAGGAAGACCTGCGCGCGCTGGAGACCGAGATCGACTCGCAGGAGGCGGCGCTGCCACCCCTGCGCCGCTTCCTGCTGCCCGGCGGCACGCCATCCGCCGCCTTGCTGCACCAGGCGCGGACGGTGTGCCGCCGCGCGGAGCGCTCGGTGGTGACGCTGGCCCGGGAGGCCGCGATCGACCCTCTGATCGTCGCCTACCTGAACCGGCTCTCGGACCTCCTCTTCGTGCTGGCCCGGGCCGAGAACCAGGGCGCACACGCCACGGAGGATCTTTGGTAGCCGCGTCGATGACGTCGGCCCCCGGCGCTCCCGACCCGCCCCGCCCCCGTTCCCGGCTCCTGCACCACGCCTCCCAGATCCTCCCCGTCCTGGTGACGCTCGGTCTCGCCGTCTTCCTGCTCCGCTCCGCCGACCTCGGCCGGGTGGCCGGCCTCCTGCGCTCGGTCGGGTGGTGGTTCCCGCTGCTGCTGCTGCCGAACCTGGCGGTGGCGCTGCTGGAGGCCGCCGGCTGGTGGCTCTCCTTCGGGGCGCTCGGCAACCGTCCGCGCTTCGCGCGCCTCCTGCGCGTGCGTCTCACGGTCGAGGCGGTGATGCTCGGCCTCCCTTCGGGAGCGGTGATCTCCGAGTCGCTGCAGCCGTACCTGCTGAAGCGCCACTGTGGAGTCCCCTTCGAGACCGGGATCGTCGCGGGGGTGGGTCGCAAGTTCTTCGTGGTGGTCTCGCACGGTCTCGTGCTCGCCGTCGTGACCGTGCTCGCCTGGCCGGCGCTGGCCCGGGCTTCACGAGAGATGATCGGCCGTGCCGGCCTGCCCTGGCTGCTGCTCGCCTCCGCGCTCTTCATGATCGCGACCTTCGGGGTCGGGATCGCCGCCGGCGCTCAGAGCCGCATGGCCGAGCGCCTGCGCCGGGTCCTCGGCCGCTTCGGCGGCCGCTCGATCGGCGCCTGGGTCGAACGCAATGCCATGCGCTTCGAGCGGGCCGATCAGCACTTCCTCCGCTTCTTCGCGCTGGAGCGGATGCGACTCGTGGTGCCAATGCTTCTCTACCTGCTGGGCTGGATCGTCCGTGCCCTGGAGACCCTCGCCTACCTCCGCCTCTTCGGCGTCACGGTGTCCCTCACGACGGCGACGGTCGTGGAGACGACCCTGATCATGGTGCGCTCCGTGGCGGTGCCGATCCCGGCCGGACTGGGTGTCCAGGACGTCGGCTACGTGCTCGCCTTCCACGCCCTCGGCATCCCCGACGCCACCACGGTCGGCACCGCCTTCGTGCTGCTCAAGCGCACGAAAGATCTCTTCTGGATCCTGGTCGGCTTCGCGCTGCTGGCGGTCGGCGAGAGGCGGGGCAGCACCCGCCGCCCGCAGTCGGACGCGGCGCCCGTCGCCGTGGCCTGAGCCAGTGCCGCAGCCCTGGCTCGCCCACTACGACCCCGACGTCGCCCCGACCATCGCCCATCGTCGGACGACCCTCCACGAGCTGCTCGGCGCTTGCGCCGAGCGCTTCCCCGACCGGGATGCCCTCGTGCTCGCGGTCCACGCCGCCGGCCGCGTCTTCACCTCGCGCCTGGCCTTCCGGCGACTCGCCGACCAGGTGGATCGGCTGGCCGCCTCGCTGCAGCGGCTCGGGGTGCGCCCGGGCGACCGGGTCGCGATCCTCCTGCCCAACTGCCCGCAGTTCGTGGTCGCCTTCCTGGCGACGCTGCGCGCCGGCGGCATCGCCGTGCCCTTCAACCCTCTCTACTCTTCGCGCGAGATCGAGTCCCAGCTGCGCGACTGCGGAGCCCGGCTGGCGGTGACCCTGAACCGCTTCTACCCGGACCTGATGAAGGTCCGGTCCCGTACCGCGGTCGAGCGGGCGGTCGTCACCGGGATCGAGGAGCACTTCCCCGCCAGCCTGCGGCTGCTCTACTGGCTCAAGCAGGGCCGCAAGGAGCGGACCGCTCTCTCGGCCGGAGACCTCCACTATCGTGACCTTCTGGGTCCAGGACGGCCCTCGGCCGTCGCGCGCGACGAGACGGACACCGCGGCGCTCCTCTATACCGGCGGCACGACCGGCGTCTCGAAGGGCGTCGAGCTGACGCACAGGAACCTCGTCTACAACGCGGAGCAGAACCGGGCCTGGGCGAAGCTCGGCGAGGGACGCGACACGACGCTCGCGGCGCTCCCTCTCTTCCACGCCTTCGGCCTCACCTGCGGCCTCGGCCTCTCGCTGCTCACGGCCGGCACCCTGGTTCTGGTCCCCAATCCCACCGACCTGCTCGGGCTGGCGAAGACGATCGCCGCCCTGCGGCCGAACATCTTCCCGGTGGTCCCGACGCTCCTGGTGGGCATCACGAACCTTCCGGGCCTCGCCCGCTACGACCTGCGCTCGGTCACCATCTGCCCCTGCGCGGGCAGCCCGCTCGCGCCCGCCGTGCAGCGCGCGTTCTCCGAGCGCACCGGCGTCCCGGTCGCCGAGGGGTTCGGCCTCACCGAGTGCGCCCCGGTGGCGATGGGGAACCCGCCCTTCGGCGAGAACCGCTTGGGCACGGCCGGCCTGCCCTACCCGGACACGGAGGCCCGCGTCGTGGACGCGGAGACCGGCACCCGGGAGATGCCGCTCTCCTCGGACGGTGAGTGGAGCGAGCCCGGCGAGATCGTGCTGCGCGGACCGCAGGTGATGAAGGGCTACTGGAACCGGCCCGAGGAGACCGCCCGGCAGCTGCGAGACGGCTGGCTCCACACCGGCGACCTGGGGCAGATGCACAGGGACGGCTACTTCAGGGTGGTCGACCGGCTGAAGGACCTGATCATCCGGAGCGGCATGAAGGTCTACCCGGTGGAGGTCGAGGCCGTGCTGCTCGAGCACCCCCTGGTCCGGGAGGCGATCGTGGTCGGCGTGCCCGACGCCACCCGCGGCGAGCTGGTGAAGGCCTTCGTGGTGCCCAGGTCCGGCAGCCAGCCGAGCGAGGAGGAGCTCATCTCCTTCTGCCGCGACAAGCTCGCCCGCTACAAGGTCCCCTCGGCGGTCGAGCTCAGAGCGTCGCTCCCCCGATCGGCCGTCGGCAAGCCGCTGCGCCGCGTGCTGCGCCAACGGCTGACGAGCGGCGGCGACGGCGACGCCGCGTGAGAGAATGCCCGGGCGTCGTCCGGCGGACGGCGAAACGAGAACGAGGAGCCCTCTCCCGCGGTGCCCGAAAAGGTCAAGATCGAGAGCCTCGGCGTCTACCTGCCGGCGCGGAGGCTCACCACCGAGGAGCTGATGCGGCGCTGCGCGCACCGGCCGCGGCTCGACCTCGAGCGAATCACCGGCATCCGCGAGCGACGCGTGGCCGAGGGAGAGTACGCCAAGGACCTCGCGGTCAAGGCGGCCGAGCGCGCGCTCGCCCTGTCGCACTACGCCGCCGAGGACCTCGACCTGATCGTCTGCACCAGCATCTCCAAGCATCACGCCCCGGACGAGTTCCACTTCGAGCCCGCCACGGCCCTGCTGGTGCGCCGGGCGCTCGGCGCCCGGCGCGCGCTCGTCTTCGACGTCGTGAACGCCTGCGCCGGCATGCTGAACGGGATCTACGTCGTCCAGGGGATGATCCGGGCCGGCCTCGCGCGCCGCGGACTGGTGGTGAGCGGGGAGCAGAACCTGCCGCTCGCGGAGACCGCCACCCGCGAGGTGCGACACAGTCTCGATCGCCAGCTGGCGGCGCTCACCCTGGGCGACTGCGGTGCCGCGCTCGTGATCGACGCCGCGACGGACCCGACCGTCGGCTTCCACTGGCTGGACCTCGTGACCGGAGCGAAGCACGACCACTACTGCTATTCGCGACCTTCCCGCCGGGGGCGCGGCGGCATGCTGGTGACCAAGGCCCGCGGCCTGCAGAGGAAGGGCGCCGAGCACTTCCCCGCGTACCTGAAACAGGCGCTCGATGTGACCGGCTGGACGCTCGACGAGGTCGACCACGTCATCCCGCACCAGGTGTCGGTGCGGGCGATCCGCAACGGCATCAAGGTGGTCGCCCGCTACCTGGACTGCCCGGTGCCGGATTTCTATCTGTCGAGCGCCGAGGAGTACGGCAACACCACCACGACCAGCCACTTCCTCGTCCTGCACGACTTCATGCTGCAGGGAAAGATCCGGCCGGGCGACAACGTCCTGCTGGTCTCGGGCGCCTCCGGCATCGTGATCAGCCACGCGACGCTCACCCTCGACGACCTGCCGGAGCGCTACCGGGCCGCTTGGCAGGTGGGATCCGCCTAACCATGCGCCGCAGCCGGATCGAGAGCCTCGCCGTCAGCCCGCCCCGCCGGCGCCTGTTCCGTCGGGGATCGGTCCAGCACGCGGTCGCGGCCGGTCGGCTCTGCCTCGAGAAGACCAGGTATCGCCCCCAGGACGTGGGGGTGCTGGTGAACTCCGGCGTCCACCGCGACCGGCACACCTGCGAGCCGGCGATCGCGGCCTACATCCAGCACGGTCTCGGCATCAACGTCGAGTTCCAGGGCCGGCGCACCCTCGCCTTCGACCTGCTGAACGGCGCCTGCGGCATGCTCAACGCGGCCCAGGTCGTCTCGGCGCTGCTCACGGCCGGGGACGTGCAGGTGGGCATGATCGTCTCCAGCGAGGCGAACGGCGATGCCGATCCCGATCCGTCCTACACCTGGCCGGCCAGCGGCGCGGCCGCGATCCTGGACGTCTCGCCTCGGAGCGGGGTCGGCTTCGGCTCCTTCGCCTTCGAGACGCACGAGGAGCGGGCGGAGCTGCTCACGTCCGTCGTCAGTCTGGCGCGAAGGCGCGGGCGGATCCTGGTCCGGCGCGCGGCCGAGCTCGAAGACGTCTGGCTCGAGCACGCGCGCAAGGCCGTGGACGGCGTACTGGCCGCGGACGAGTTGACGCGGGCCGAGATCGACTTCGTGGTTCCGGCCCAGGTCTCGCCGCGCTTCCTGGCGCGGCTGCCCGATGCGATCGGCCTGCCAGGAGAGAAGGTCCTCGACCTCACGGCGAGGCTCGCCGACACGCACAGCACCTCGACCTTCCTCGCCCTGCACGAGCTCGTCGCCTCGGGCGCGGCGAAGCCGGGCACGCGCGCGCTGTTGCTGGCCTTCGGCTCGGGGATCACGGTCGGCGCCGCCAGCTACCGCTTCTGAAGCTGCGAGGCCGGGCGACGCCGAGGAGTCCCGCCGGGGCTACTCGCCGATCACCTTCACCATCACCCGCTTGGGCCGGCGGCCGTCGAACTCCCCGTAGAAGATCTGCTCCCAGGGGCCGAAGTCCAGGGCGCCCTTGGTCACCGCCACCACCACCTCCCGGCCCATGATCTGCCGCTTGTGGTGCGCATCGCCGTTGTCCTCGCCGGTGCGGTTGTGGTGGTAGCGGGCGGGGCTCGGGTCGAAGGGCGCCAGCTGCTCGAGCCACCGCTTGTAGTCCTCGTGGAGCCCCGGCTCGTCGTCGTTGACGAAGACCGAGGCCGTGATGTGCATCGCGTTGACCAGGCAGAGCCCCTCCTGGATCCCGCTCTCGGCGACGATCCTGGCCACCTCCCGCGTGATGTTCACGAAGTCCATGCGCGCCGGCACGTTCATCGTCAGGTGGATGGTGTGCGACTTCATCGGCCCTCCTGAGGCGAAATACAAGGTAGCACGGGCCGCTGCCGAGACTGCGGTCAGCCAGAGGGCTCTATCATGAGCATCATGGGCTCGCCTCGACGACGTTGGCCCCTGGCGCTCACCGTCCTCCTGGGGACGGCGCTCGCGCTCCTGCTGCTCCGGTTCCATCATCCGGGCTCGACCCCCTCGCCGGCGGTAGACGCACCCCCGCTCGGGTCGTCCGACTCCGGCCACGCGGCCGCCTGCGCGGGACCCGCCCCGCCGCCGCAGAACGCGGCCTTCGAGCGGGACGTCGTGGCGCTCGTCAACGCGGAGCGCCGCAAGGCGGCTCTGCCACCCCTGGACCTGGCGGCCTCGCTCGGCGACTCGGCCCGCTGGTTCGCCCGCGACATGGCCGTCGGGGGCTACTTCCCGCCGGACCACGGCACCTACGACAACGAGGGGGGCCACCTGCGGCGGGTCTGCGACTGGAGCACGCGTATCTCCTGGTTCTACGGGAGCTGGACCGCTCTCGCCGAGAACATCGCCGCCGGACCGCAGACGCCCGCGCAGGTCGTCGCGGGCTGGATGGGATCTCCCCCCCATCGGGCGAAGATCCTCGGCCGCGACGTCTCCGAGACGGGTGTCGGCTACTGGCGAGGGGGCCCACAGGGCAGCTACTGGGTGCAGGACTTCGGGCGGCGCGACGGGGGCCCAGGGTCCGCTGGGACCGAAGGTCAGTAGCCGCCGCCCACGTAGGTCTGCCGCCAGTGCATGTGCACCTTCACGGGGACGCCCCCCTTCCTGCCGGGCGACCACTTCCAGCGGCTCATCTGCGGGAGGACGGCCTCCAGGACTCCCCGGCCCTGCTCGACCCGGATGTCGGTCACGTCGCCCTTCTCCGTCACCACGAAGCTGGCGGTGATCGAGACGCTCCTGCCCCTGCCGAGGTGGGGGCCCCACTCGGGGTAGGGGGCGGTGTCGCCCGAGATCCGGCGCGGCCTCACGTCCACCTCGTCCTCCTCGTAGACGCGTGCGGTGTCGACCTGCGGAGCCGGCCTCCCGGTGAGGCCGGGCGACGCCGTGGCCGCCCGGGTCGACGCGGCCGCGGGACGCTGCGGGCTGACCTTCATGAGGGCGAACGAGATCACCGGGTGCGGTGTGGGGCGGACCGAGCGATGCCAGCGAGCCGGCGCCGGCCTTGCGACGACCTGCCGCGCCGCCGGACGCACCTCCCTCGGGGGCGCGGGCGCGACCTGGGACGCCGGTGCGGAAACGACGCCGCCCGCCGCGACCAGGTGCGCCGCGAACGCCACCAGCGCCAGCTGCGCCGCCGCGAGCTGCAGGAACGGCACCCGCTCCGGGGGCGTCTCCCACGCCAGCGGGCGGGTCGCGTCGTCGGTGGCGTCGGGCGAGAGCCGCACGCCAAGGGCTCGCCGCGCCGAAGTCGGTGAGCAGCGCGCCTGCTCCACCGCGCGCCGCATCTCGGCGGCGCTCGCGAAGCGCGCCGCCGGATCCTTGGCCAGGGCACGCAGCAGCACCGGCCGCAGCGCGTCCGGCAGCTCCCGCGAGAGCGAGGGCGGCGCCTGCAGCTGCTGCAGGATGGTCACGACCGCGCTCACACCGCGGAACGGCAGCTTCCCCGTGAAGAGCTCGTGGATGACGATCGCGAGCGAGTAGAGGTCGGAGCGGAAGTCGACCGCCCCGCCCCGCAGCTGCTCCGGGCTCATGTACTCGGGCGTGCCCAGCAGGGTGCCGGTCGCGGTGACGGTCACCTCGCCGTCGTCCTGGTACTTGGCAATGCCGAAGTCCATCACCCGCACGACGCCCTGGCGATCGCGCATCAGGTTCGCGGTCTTGAGGTCGCGGTGCACGATCCCGACCCCGTGGATCGCCTCGAGCCCGTCCAGGACCTGGAGCGCGATGTCCCACGCCTCTTGCCTGGGCAGACCGCTCCCGCGCACCAGGGGCTTGAGGTTCTCGCCCTCGACCAGCTCCATGCAGATGTAGAGCAGGCCCCGGTCCTCGCCGTCGCCGTACACCGAGCAGACGTTTCTGTGCCGCACGCGGCGGGCCAGCCGGATCTCCGAGCGAAAGCGCCGCTCGATGCGACCCGATTCGGCGGCGACGTCCGGGCGCAGGACCTTGATCGCGACGTCCTCGCCCAGCTCGCGGTCGTAGGCACGGTAGACCATGCCCATGCCCCCGCGTCCGAGCGGCCCGCCGATCTGGTAGCGCGAGGCGAACAGGGCCCCCGAGCTGAGGCTGGCGAGCGAGGGGTCGAGGGGCGCACCGCAGGCGAAGCAGCGGCAGGCGCCGGCGAGATTGTCGGCGAGGCAGGACGGGCAGTTCATCCGCTTGATCTCGATGATAGCGCGGCGGCCCCCGGCCGGCGGCCGGCAGGCGGCAGCTAAGTTGGTAGAATGTCGGCAGCCGGTCGCGCGAGGCCGGTCACCCCCAAGGAGGATGTGATGTTCCAGGCCCGTCCGTTTCTGGCGGCCGCCGCCGCGATCGTCGCCGCCGGCGCCGTCTCGTCCGCCGCACCCGCGCCAGCCCGCACCGGCGCCGCGGGAGGCCTCGCCTGGCGCGTTCCCGCTCACTGGACGGACGGCGCGGGCAGCGCGATGCGGGTGGCGACCTACGCCGTGCCGGCCGCGAAGGGCGCCCAGCCGGGCGAATGCGCCGTCTTCTTCTTCGGAGCCGGCCAGGGGGAAGCGTCGACGCGAACGTCGAGCGCTGGGGGCGGCAGTTCGAGGGAACGCCGACCCCCGAGCGTAAGACCGTGACCGTCGCCGGCCTGCGCGTGACGCGCGCCCAGGTCGGGGGCACCTACCTCGCGCCCGGGGGCCCGATGATGCAGTCGACGGGCAAGCGGCCCGGCTACCGTCTGCTGGGAGCCATCGCAGAAGGGCCAGAGGGCAACGTCTTCTTCAAGCTGACCGGTCCGGCCGCGACCGTGGCCGCCGCGGAGCCCGCCTTCGACGCTCTCGTCGTTTCGCTCCACAAGCGGTAGCGCGTGGCGCTGCGCGCGGCGGTCTTCGACTTCGACGGCGTCATCGCGGACAGCGAGCCGCTGCACTTCCGCGCGCTGCGGGACGCCCTGTTCGCGGACCAGGTGACCATCACGTCCGAGGAGTACTGGGGCATCTACCTGGCCTACCACGACCGAGCGGCGATCTGCCTGGCGCTCGAGCATCATCGGGAACCCGCGCCCCCCGAGCGCGTCAGCCGGATCGAGCAGCGCAAGGTCGCACGCTTCGCGGAGCTCGTCCCCGAGGTACCGGTCTTCGAAGGGGCCCGCGAGCTGGTGCTGCTGCTGGCGAGCGAGCTTCCGCTCGCGATCGCTTCCGGCGCGCGCCACCAGGAGATCGAGACCATCCTGGCCGGTCTCGGTTTGCGCGACGCCTTCGCGGCGATCGTGGGGGCCGACGACGTCGAGCGGACGAAACCCGATCCGCTCCCCTACCTGGAGGCGGCCCGCCGGCTGGCGACCGCCCTGCCCGGGCTCGCCGCCGGGGAGTGCGTCGCCTTCGAGGACTCGCTGCCCGGCATCGCCTCGGCCCTCGACGCGGGGATGAAGGTCGTCGGCGTCGCTCACAGCTACACCCCCGAGCGGCTCGGGACCGCGCACCGGGTGGTGCCGTCCCTGGTCGGCGTCAGCATCGACGATCTGCGCGGCCTGTTCGCTCCCTGAGCCCGCCTGCGGGACAATGGGCGCGGCCGCCGGACCATCCGGCCGCGCCATAGAGGAGACCATGCCCTCCCGCCACCTGGATCCCGAGCAGACCCGCCGCTACGCCGACTACCGCTACGAGTTCAACCGGAAGGCCCTGGCCGGAAGGGTCGTGCTCGTGCCCGGCGGAGCGGGCGGGATCGGCGGAGCGATCACGGCGCTCCTGGTGCAGGACGGAGCGATCCCGGTCGTGGGTTATCGGTCGAACAAGGGCAACGCGCTCGCCTTCCAGCAGAAGCTGCAGGACAACTACGGGGGCCTCGTGCACCTGGTCGAGGGCGACGTCGCCGAGCCGGAGGTGCGCAAGCGCTACCTGGAGGCGGCGCTCGCCATCAAGGGGGAGATCTACGGGCTGGTCGCCCTCACCGGCGACCCCGCGCGCGTGAAGGCGAGCGAGCTCGACGGGCGCGCGCTGCACGCCTCCTTCACGGCGAACTTCGAGGCACCCGTGCTGCTCGCCCGGGCGGCGGCCGAGGAGATGCTGCGACACGCCACCCATGGCTCGATCGTGCTCGTCTCGAGCATGCAGGGTGTCTATCCCTTCGAGGGCAGCCTGGCCTATGCCTCGCCCAAGGCCGCTCTCGTGCACGCGGCGCGCATCCTGGCCAAGGAGTATGGGGGCGCGGCCGACATCCGCGTGAACTTGGTGGCACCCGGCGCCACGACGGTGGGGATGGCCCGGGCGTCGATCGACGCCGGCAAGTACGACCCCTACCTCGATCGCGGCATCGTCCCGCGCTTCGGCCGTCCGGAGGACGTCGCCCGGACCGTGCGCTTCCTGCTCGAGCCCGACTCCTACGTCACCGGGCAGGTGCTCACGGTCGACGGCGGACTCACGCTCCGCCGGGACCGCCTCGGCTAGGGACGGCTCGCCGGGTCCGACCGGTACGTAGTATGTTGGTCGGAATGCCCTTCCGTCCTTTGGCGGGCCACGAACCTCTGACCTCGGAGAAGAGATGCCTCGATCCTTCGCGACGCCGTCCTGGTTGGCTGCCGTCACTCTGTTGGGCTTCGCTGCGGCCGCGCTCGCCCAGCCGACCTTCCGCCCGCCCGTGAGCTACGAAGATGCCGACGCGCGGGCGAGCGCAGTCCTCGCCAAGATGACGCTGGCGGACAAGCTCCAGATCATCACCGGTCACAATTCCTTCTTCATCAAGGGATTCCCGCAGTACGGGATCCCCGAGCTCTACCTCTCCGACGCGACGCAGGGGGTCAACATCCGCCGCAACCTGAGCGACCAGCTGGAGAAGTCGGTCGCCTTCCCCGCCGGGATCGGCCTCGCCTCCTCCTGGAACCCGAAGCTCGCCTACGAGTACGCGCGCAGCGTCGGCGAGGAGTGCCGGGCGGGCGGGATCGCGGTGCTGCTCGGTCCCGGCATGAACATCTACAGGAGCTCGCAGACGGGGCGGAACTTCGAGTACTTCGGTGAGGACCCGTTCCTGGCGGCGAGCATGATCGACCGCTACGTCACGGGAGTCCTCGACACCGGCACCATCCCGACCCTGAAGCACTTCGCGGCCAACAACACCGAGTGGCACCGCCGCACCTCCAACTCGATCGTGGACGAGCGGACGCTGCACGAGATCTACCTGCCCGCCTTCAAGGCCGGGATCGACGCCGGGGCCATGGCAGTGATGACCTCGTACAACCAGATCAACGGCGAGTGGGCCGGCCAGAGCAAGGCCGTGATCACCGACCTGCTGCGGCGGGACCTCGGCTTCAAGTGGCTGGTGATGACGGACTGGTGGTCGGTCTGGGACGCGGAGAAGATCATCGAGTCCGGCCAGGACCTGGAGATGCCGGGCGAGAAGTACCTCAAGGCCGACGCCGGGCGGCTGCTGAAGGAGGGCAAGGTCAGCGAGGCGGACGTCGACCGCATGGTGAAGAGCATCCTCCGGACCGAGATCGCGATGGGCCTCTTCGATCGGCCGGTGAAGGACACCTACTTCCTGAGCCGCTTCGGCGAGCACGAGAAGGTCGCCCTGCAGGCGGGCCGCGAGGCGGTGGTCCTGCTCAAGAACGCGAACGGCATACTGCCGCTGCCCAAGGACGGGACCGGGAAGATCCTGCTCACCGGCAGGTTCGTCGAGGAGCTGCCGCGCGGCGGCGGCGCCGCGGACGTCCGGGGTTACGACTCCGTCACGCTCCTCGCCGCGCTCCAGGCGACGTATGGCAAGCGCCTGCAGTACCTGAAGTCGCCGAGCGACGAGGAGATCAAGGCCGCCGACGTCGTGCTGCTCAGCACGGGCACGAAGGACAGCGAGGGCTGGGATCGGCCCTTCGCGCTGCCCGAGGCGGACGAGAACGCGGTCCGGCGGGTGGTCGGCCTCAATCCGCACACCGTCGTGATCGTCAACTCCGGGGGCGGGATCCAGATGACCGGCTGGAACGACCAGGCAGCGGCGATCGTGTACGCCTGGTACCCGGGTCAGGCCGGCAACACGGGGCTCGCCGAGATCCTGAGCGGCGAGACGAACCCCTCGGGCAAGCTGCCGATCACGATCGAGAGGCGCTTCGAGGACTCGCCCGCCTACGGGTATCTGCCGCCCGGCGCGACCCTCTACAAGGGCTGGGGCCCGGACAACGACATGTCGCAGCCGATCAACGACGTCCACTACAAGGAGGGCGTCTTCGTCGGCTACCGCTGGTACGAGTCGAAGAAGATCGCGCCGCTCTACGCCTTCGGCCACGGCCTCTCCTACACGAGCTTCTCCTACGGTGACCTCCAGCTGAGCTCGCCGACCCTGGCGCCGGACGCGCGGTTGACGGTGGAGTTCGCGGTCACGAATACCGGCAAGGTCGCCGGTGCCGAGGTGGCCGAGCTCTACGTCGGCGCCGTCTCGCCTTCGCTGCCGCGGCCGACGAAGGAGCTGAAGGGCTTCTCCAAGGTGACGCTCGCGCCCGGCGCACGCCAGGTCGTGCGCCTCCGCCTCACCCCGCGCGACTTCGCCTTCTGGGACACGAAGACGCACGGCTGGCGCGCCGAGCCGGGTGAGTACCGGATCCTGGTCGGCGGCGCTTCCGACCAGACGGCACTCGAAGGAAAGGTGACGCTCCGGTAGCGCCACCATGGCCGCCATGGAGCGGATCGCGACCCGAGCGTCGGAAGGCGTCCATGGATCCTGAGGAGTTCCGCCGCTTCGGGCACCGGATCGTCGACTGGGTCGCCGACTACCGCGCCCGTGTCGGCGAGCGACCGGTGATGGCGCGGACCGAGCCCGGCGCGATCCGAGCCCGGCTCGCGGCCTCGCCGCCGGAGGAGGGCGAGGACTTCGAGGCCGTGCTGCGCGACCTCGACTCGATCGTGCTGCCGGGGCTCTCGCACTTCCAGCACCCGCGCTTCTTCGGCTACTTCCCGGCGAACGCGGAGCTCGCCTCGGTGCTCGGCGACTACGTCAGCACCGGCCTCGGGGTGCTCGGTCTCTCCTGGCAGTCGAGCCCGGCGCTCACCGAGGTCGAGGAGACGGCGACCGACTGGCTGCGCCAGATGATCGGCCTCTCCGAGGTCTGGAGCGGCGTCATCCAGGACACCGCCTCGACCAGCACTCTGGTCGCCCTGATCTGCGCGCGCGAGCGGGCGACGGCCTACTCGCTCGCCCGCGGGGGGCTGCAGGCCGAGGAACGGCCGCTCGTCGTCTACGTGTCGCCACACAGCCACAGCTCGGTCGACAAGGCGGCGCTACTGGCCGGCTTCGGACGGGAGAACGTGCACGTGGTGGCGACGGACGAGGGCTACGCGATGCGGCCCGAGGCGCTCCATGCGGTGGTCCGAGAGGACGCCGCCGCGGGCCGGCGACCCTGCGCCGTCGTGGCGACGACCGGCACCACCACCACGACCGCGCTCGACCCGGTTGGTGCCATCGCCGCGGTCGCCCGCGCCCACGGCCTCTGGCTCCACGTCGACTCCGCCCTCGCCGGCTCGGCGATGATCCTCCCCGAGTGCCGCCCGCTCTGGGACGGGATCGAGGGGGCCGACTCGATCGTCCTCAATCCCCACAAGTGGCTGGGGGCCGCCTTCGACTGCTCGGTGTACTTCGTCCGTGACCCGGAGCACCTGGTGCGGGTGATGAGCACGAACCCGAGCTACCTGCGAAGCGCGGTCGACGAGAAGGTCAAGAACCTCCGGGACTGGGGCATCCCGCTCGGCCGCCGCTTCCGCGCGCTCAAGCTCTGGTTCCTGATCCGGGAGCAGGGCGTCGAGGGCCTACGGGCGCGCCTGCGCCGCGACATCGCGAACGCGCGCTGGCTCGCCGAGCAGGTGCAGGCGACGCCGGGCTGGCGAGTCCTGGCACCGGTGCCGCTCCAGACCGTCTGCGTGCGCCACGAGCCCGCCGGCCTCGTGGGTGAGGTCCTCGACCGCCACACGCTCGCGTGGGCCGAGCGCGTCAACCGCTCGGGCGTCGCGTACCTGACCCCGGCGACTCTCGACGGACGCTGGATGGTCCGGGTCAGCGTGGGCGCGCTGCCGACCGAGCGTGCCGACCTCGAAGCGACCTGGGCCGCGATGCGGCGCGAGGCCGAAAGCTAGTGGCGCCACGCCCGTCGGGGACTCGACCTTCCGCGCGCTCAGTAGTTCCTAGTAGGGCGTTCTAGACGGAGAGCGGGACCACTCCTCGAGAACGCGCCTCGCCTCCTCGCCCATCAGCTGCCGCACCGGGATCCTCCGCTCTTCGAGCGGCTTCGCGATCTCACCATGGATGAACGAGTCGTCGAAGCCCGCCGCGGCCGCGTCTTCCTTGGCGGCGGCGAAGAAGAGACGTGCCGGCCGGGCCCAGTAGATCGCGGCCAGGCACATGGGGCAGGGCTCGCAGCTCGCGTAGATCTCGCAGCCGTCGAGCTGGAAGGATCCCAGCACCCGGCAGGCGGCGCGGATCGCGACGATCTCGGCATGGGCCGTCGGGTCCTGGGTCGCCACCACCTGGTTCGCCCCGCGCGCGATCACCGCACCCTCCCGCACCACCAGAGCGCCGAAGGGGCCGCCCTTGCCCTCACGCAAGTTCCGGAGGGCCAGCTCGATCGCCTCCGCCATGAACCTTTGGGGGTCCGTCATGACCCGCAAGGGTAGCGCGAGACGGGCGACCGCGCCGAGCCTCGGCTGGACGCCATCATCACGAGGGCCTGCGGTAACCATTGGACCTGTGCCGGCTGAGTGCTACGCTAGCCTCTCGCCATGGACCGAGAGACCGTCGAGGAGATCAAGTGTCACCTCGGAGTCGCGGTCGAGGATCTGCGAGACGAGATTCGCGTGGTCGCTGAGGGGCAGCAGGACCTTCGGCATGAGCTGGACGGCTTCCGTGGCGACGTCACTCGGGAGTTCGAGGAGACGCGCGCCCTGATTCGCCTCTCCTATGGCGAGCTCGACCGACGGGTCCGCGGCCTCGAGAGCGAGGTTGCGGATCTCCGCACGCGACTCGAGCGCGTCGAGGCCCGTCTCGCCAGCTGATCCGGCGTCCCTGCCCCAACCTCGACGCATTTGGGTACACTCGGGCCGGTCAAGCAAGGGAGGATTGCATGCGCTCGCCGGCTCTGTCGGGTCTCGGGTTCGGGATGCTACTCGCCGTCGCGCCGCTCGCCGCCGCCGGCGAGCTCGCGCTCACGCCGCCCATGGGCTGGAACAGCTGGAACAGGTTCGCCTGCAACGTCAGCGAGCAGCTGATCAAGGACGCCGCGGACTCGCTGGTGGCGAGCGGCATGAAGGACGCCGGCTACCAGTATGTCGTGATCGACGACTGCTGGCAGGTGAGCCGCGCCGCCGACGGGACGATCGTCGCCGACCGCGAGCGCTTCCCGTCCGGCATCAAGGCCCTCGCCGACTACGTCCACTCGAAGGGACTCAAGTTCGGCATCTACTCGGACGCGGGCGAGATGACCTGCCAGAAGCGCCCGGGCTCGAAGGGCCACGAGCTCCAGGACGCGAAGACCTACGCCTCCTGGGGCGTCGACTACCTCAAGTACGACTGGTGCTTCGCCGACGGCCTCGACCAGCGCGACGCCTATCAGAAGATGAGCCAGGCCCTGCGCGCGAGCGGGCGCGCGATCGTGTTCTCGATCTGCGAGTGGGGCTCCTCCCGGCCGTGGTCGTGGGCCCCGGGCGTGGGCCAGCTCTGGCGCGCCACCGGCGACATCCAGGACTGCTGGGACTGCAGCAAGAGCTGGGGCGGCATGGGCGTCAGCCACATCGTCGACCTGATGGCCGACCTCTACCCGTATGCGGGCCCCGGCCACTGGAACGACCCCGACATGCTGGAGGTCGGCAACGGTGGGCTGACCCTGGCCGAGAACCGCGCGCACTTCAGCCTCTGGTGCCTCTTCGCGGCGCCGCTCATGGCCGGCAACGACCTCAAGGCGATGACGCCCGAGATCCGCGAGATCCTCACCAACGCCGAGGCGATCGCCGTCGACCAGGACCCGCTCGGCATGCAGGGGCGCAAGGTGCGTGACAACGGCGCGACCGAGGTCTGGATGAAGCCCCTCGCCGACGGCTCGCGCGCCGTGATCCTGTTCAACCGTGGCAGCGAGAGAGGCCCGATCACGGTCGAATGGTCCGACATCGGGCTCGCCCCCGCCACGGACGCTGTCGTGCGCGATCTCTGGCAGAAGGCGGACCTGGCGACGACCTCCGGCAAGTTCGAGGCCGAGGTCGCCAGCCACGACGTCGCGTTCCTGAGGATCACCCCGACGTTCTGACCGGACGAGGACCGCCAGCGGACGAGGATCGCCCATGGAGGCGGGCTCACCCCAGGCCGGCGAGCGACTCGGTCCTTACGAGCTGATCGCGCCGCTCGGGGTCGGCGGGATGTCCGAGGTCCACCGGGCCCGCGACACTCGTCTGGGCCGCGAGGTCGCCATCAAGATCCTCGACTTCGAGGCCTCGCGCCACGCCGAGCGGTTGCGTCTCTTCGAGCAGGAAGCGCGCGCCGCGGGGGCGATCGCCCATCCCGCCATCGTGACCGTCCACGACGTGGGACGCGAGGGCGAGATCTCGTACGTCGTGCTGGAGCTGGTCGAAGGCGAGACGCTACAGCGCCGGCTGTCCCGGGGCCGGCTGCCCCAACGCAAGGCCCTGGAGATCGCGATCCAGATCGGTCACGGCCTGGCCGCGGCGCACGCGCGCGGGATCCTCCACAACGACCTCAAGCCGGCCAACGTGATCCTGACCCACGACGGACGGGTGAAGATCCTCGACTTCGGGCTTGCCGGCCTGCGGGGCGAGACGGGCGTCGCGCTCAGCGCCGACGCGGGGGAGGGGGAAACCCTGACCCAAGCCCTCTTCGGGACACCGGGATACATCGCCCCGGAGCGCATCCACAGCTCGCCCCCCGACACGCGCTCGGACGTCTTCTCGCTGGGGGCGGTCCTCTACGAGATGCTGGCCGGCCGTCGGGCCTTCGACGGTGAGACCGCGGCGGCGACTCTGCGGGCCACTGCCGAACGCGACCCGCCCGAGATCGAGCCGTCGCTCGCCCTTCCCCTCGAGCGGGTGCTGCGGCGCGCGCTCGAGAAGGACCCGGGCCAGCGCTTCCAGTCGGCGAGCGACCTCGCCTTCGCCCTCGAAGCGCTCGCCGCCGTCACCGGCGCGCCGATCCTGCTCGAGTCCCGTCCCCTCCGCCGCTGGCCGCGACGGGCCGCCTATGCATCCCTCGCCGCGCTGCTCGTCGCGACGGGCATCGCGGCGGGCTCGCTGCTCCAGCCCCGCAGAGAGCCCACCTTCAAGCGGATCACCTATCGCTACGGCGGGGTCGCTTCGGCCCGCTTCGCGCCCGGCGGACGCACCCTCGTCTACTCGGCCGCCTGGGACGGCGCGCCTCGCTTGAGCCTCTTCTCCGCCCGTACGGATACCCGTGGCTCGACCGAGCTGGCCGGGCCGGGCGGCGACCTCGCCGCCATCTCGAGCACGGGCGAGCTGGCCGTCTTCCCGGACCGCCCCTACCCCGCGCCCCACGACCGCTGGCTGAGCCCGGGCATCCGGCTCTCGCGCGTGCCGATGACGGGCGGCGCGCTGCGCGACGTCCTCTCCGACGTGGTGGGCGTCGACTGGTCGCCGAAGGAGCCTCAGGACCTGACCGCGCTCGCGGTGGTGCGCGACCGCGACGGCGTGCGGCGCCTCGAGTTCCCGATCGGGCACGTTCTCTACCAGGTGCCCTACGGCCTGGCCACACCGCGCTTCTCCCCCCGCGGTGACAAGATCGCCCTCGTGGAGGGCGGGCTCGCCGGCGAGTCGATCGTGGTCGTCGACCTCCAGGGACGGCGCCGCGTGCTGGCGCAGGGTCTCACCCACTCCTCGCCCTCGGTCGCCTGGTCACCCGACGGAGGCGAGGTCTGGTTCGGCGCCGAGAAGCTGGAGGACGGCCCACGATATGGAAGCTGGCGGCCGGCCCTGCGCGCGGTGAGCCTCTCGGGGCGGGAGCGGGTACTGCTCCGCCTGCCCGACTTCCTGAGCCTGCAGGACGTCGCGGCGGACGGGAGCGTCCTGATCACCGTCGGGACCATGCGGGCCGAGATCGTGGGCAAGACCCCCGGTGCCTCGGTCGAGCGCAACTTCTCCTGGCACGAGGGGTCGAGCTACATGCAGCTGTCTCGTGACGGGCGGCAGCTGCTCTTCTTCGAAGCGGCCGAGCTCGCGACCTATCTGCGCCCCACGGACGGCGGGCCCGCGGTGAGGCTCTGCGAGGGGCTCGCGAGCGGCCTCTCCCCGGACGGCTGGTGGGTGGCGCGGACCGGCATGGACCACTACACGGGCCGACTGACGCTGGTGCCCACACATGCCGGCGAGCCCCGCGTCGTGAAGATCCCGAAGATCGCAGCCTGGGCGCTCGCCTGGTTCTCGGACAGCCGGCGCTTCGTCATCTCCGGGAACGAGCAGGACGCCAAGCTACGGGCCTGGGTAGTCGACACGCGCGGCGGTGAGCCCCGGCCCATCACACCCGAGGGTATCGGCTGCTGGCTCGTCTCGCCTGACGGCCGCCTCGCCGCCTGCGCGCGGCCGGAGGGCGAGGGCTTCCTCTACCCGATCGACGGCGGCGAGCCCCGGCCGATCCCGTCCTTCCAGCCGGGCGACCACCTGCGACAGTGGAGCGCCGATGGCCGCTACCTGTACGTGAGCGAGCGCTACGCGCGGCCGGCGCGGCTCTACCGGCTCGACCTGCGGACGGGTAAGAGGGTGTTGTGGCGCGAGCTGGCGCCCGCGAACTTGGCCGGCATGGTGGGCTCGATCGATCCTACCGTCACGCCGGACGGGTCCACGTGGGCGTATTCGGTCCTGCGCTACCTCAACGATCTCTATCTAGTGGAGGGACTGCGATGAGCGTGACCGGCGCTGGAGCTGAGGGGCTAGCGCCGCTCGACCAGCTCCGGGCCGCCGTCGTCGAGGCTCTCGACGTCCAGGCAGCGCCGGCCCGCCGCACGCCAGCGCGCGCGCGCCCAATCGGCGTGGTACGAAGCGCGATCGGGCTCGGCCCGGATGGCCGACGCATAGAGACGCTCCGCCTCGTTCCAGCGCCCGGCTCGCGCCGACTGGTAGGCCCTCGCCGCGGCCCCGCGCCCGGCCGCCGCCACGACGGCCTCGTCCGGCCCGTAGACGAAGGCTTCCGCGACGGCCAGCGGGGGGCCAGCGCCCTGGAAGGCGAGTTGCACCTCGCCCGCCGCGCGGTCGCCGAACGGTACCACCAGCAGGGCCTGCTTGCCGGCGCGGGGCGCGCCGTTCAGCCACTGCAGCCCCGCGCGAATAGGACCCTGTGCGACGATCGTCCCTCCGAGGCTCGCCGCCCAGGGCACAGCCAGGGGCGAGCGCTCGAGGTCGACCACTAGCGCGAGGGCCGAGAGCCGGCGGGGAGGGCTGACGCGCAGCACCAGCCCGCTCCCGCGCACGATGCCGTGCTCCGACTCCCAGCGCGTAGCCGGGTCGCGGTCGAGAACGGCGGGGCCCAAGGTCTCGCCCGAGAGCGTCGTCAGGCGGAACGACCGCGCGGGCAGGGGGCGCGACTCGTCGTAGGGAGGCCGGAAGCAGTCGAAGACCACGAAGCCGGCGGCGGGGCGCTCCCGCCACTCGCCACCCGTCGAAAGGAGCAGCTCGCGGAAGCCGGCCGCACGGGGCATGCCCCGCGAGAGCCGCTCGGACAGCACCCAGGCCGGCGCGGGATCGAGGTCCACCTCGTCGCGGAAGCGTAGCGGGTCGCCGGGGATCCGTTCGTTCCAGGCCTGGCTCGCGATGACCTCGCCCCGCGTCTCGAGCGTGATCCGGCCGGCGAACTGCAGGCTCGCATAGGCGCTGCGGATGCCGGAGGCGCGCAGCTCGTCGAGGACCCGGCCGAGCGACGGCACCTCCCAGACCCTGGCAGCGAGCGCCGGGTCGCGCCAGCGCACGCTCAGCAGTCGCTCGCCCCAGGCCCAGGGCACGAGGACGAGGAGCCCCAAGACGAGCGCCGCCGGCCGGCGCCAGCGCCATACGCGAGCGAGCCCCGCGCCGGCGAGCACCAGCAGTGGCACGTTGAGGCCGTAGAGGTACCGCAGCTCGTCCGGCCCGGTGCGGCGCGACAGCCAGAAGGCGCCGCCGAGCGCCGCCGCCCAGCCCAGGAAGGGCAGCGCGCGGCGGGAACGAATCCCCGCGCCGATCGCCACCAGCAGGCCCGTCGCCAGCCCGATCACCAGCACGGCGGGCAGCGACTCCCGCTCCTTGCCGTCCACGACCAGGGGCACGTCGAACCCCACGAGACCTCGAAGAGCGTGCCCCAGGTCGAGAATCCCCTGTCCCCACAGCCAGCGCGGCCGGATCGCGGTGACCGCGCTCGCCGCGGTGACCACCTTGGCCCCCGAGGCACCGATCACGCGCGCGACGACGAGCGGCACGACGCCCAGCACCCCGCCAGCGGCCAGAGCGAGTAGCGACCAGGGGCGCGGGTGAAGCCCCGCCAGCAGGAGGCCGAGGGCCATCCCGGCGAAGGCGGGTATCGCGAGCGAGGAGTTCCAGACGGCCAGCCCGCACACGACGCCCCAGCCCTGGAGCGCCCACCGGCCGGGCGTACGCCCCTCGGCGGCGGAGAGTGCCGCCAATAGGGGGAAGCCGGTGACGAGGGGCATCAGGAAGTTCGGCGGCGGGCCGGTGGCGGTCATCAGCGCCATGTAGGGCGTCCCGCACGCTGCGAGCAGCGCCGCGATCCAACCTGCCCGGCTCCCGTCCAAGCGTCGTGCCAGCAGACCGGCGAGCAGGGCTAGCAGCCCCGCGCAAAGGAGCTGGTACAGGCGGTATGCCGCGTGATGCCCGAAAACCGCGAGCAGCGGCGCCAGCAGATACGCGTCCAGAGCTCCGTTGTACGGCTGGTTCCAGAGGGTAGTGGCGAGCTCGCCTCGCAGGATGTGGCGCCCCATCAGCAGCAGGATGGCGTCGTCGTTGGAGACGGGCAGAGCGAAGGTCGCCAGGTGCAGCGGCCCGCGGACCAGCAGGAAGGCCGCCAGCAGGGCCAGCACCGCCAGGATCCTCCGGCCGTCGAGACGCGCCACGGCCCTGAGTCTACCTTCCACCCGCCCGGGCCGGATATTTGACAAAGATGGTGTGCGGGCCTTACTACATTTGGTAGGCGGCGGAAGCTGCTCACCTGAACAGACAACGGACTGCCGGAAGACGGAGAGGGAGAATGACGCGCTCGGTCGAGGCCCTGGTCGACGAGCAGGTGCGAAGATGGGGCCTCGCGCGCAAGGAGCAGCGCCGCGACGTCCGGAGGCCGGTGGTCACGCTGGCCCGGCAGCACGGCGCTCGAGGCACCGAGCTGGCGCGGCGCCTCTCCGAGCAGCTCGGCTTCGAGCTGTACGACCAGGAGCTCATCCACCGCATCGCCGAGAGCACGCACCTCAGCGAGCGGGTGGTGCGCGCGCTCGACGAGAAGAACCGACAGCCGCTCACCGACTGGCTGGCTCCCTTCGCCAACCCCGACGACTACATCACCAGCACCGAGTATCGTTCCCACCTGGCGCGGGTGGTCGGGTTGGTCGCTCACGAGGGCGGAGCGGTCATCGTCGGCCGCGGGGCGCACCTGATCCTGGGCCGGGAGCACACGCTGCGTGTGCTCGCCGTGGCGCCGCTCGCCGCCCGGGTTCGCGCCGTGATGGAGACGGAGGGTCTCGACGAGCGCGCGGCTCGGGCGCGGATCGAGGAGGTCGAGTCGACGCGCCGCGCCTTTCTGGCCAAGCAGTTCCGTGCGGAGTTCGCGGAGCCGGCCGACTTCGATCTGGTCGTCAACACGGCGACGCTCGGGATCGAGGGCGCGACGACCGTGATCCGGGAGGCGCTGCGTCTCCTGCCCGCCGGACCGGCCGTGGCACCGCCGCCGCGCGCGGCCATGTGATGTCGCTCCCCCTCGCCGTTTGACGTCCCGCGGCGCGAGCGCTTAGCCTATTCAGATGGTCAACCGCCGCGTCTGGTTCGCCTTCCTTCTCGCCACCGCCACCCTCCTCGGTGCCTGCTCGGCCACCCGCGCGGGAGATCCTCCGACCGTCGGCCAGCCGTCCGCGTCGCCCACGGCCTCGGGTGTCGGTGTCGTGGGCGAGGTGAACGGCTCGCCCATCCTCGCCTCCGAGCTCGACGCCAAGGCGAGCAGCCGCCTGGCGCGCCTGCGTCAGGAGGAGTACGAGATCCGCCGCCAGACCCTCGACGAGATCGTGGACGAGCGGCTGCTCGACGCCGAGGCGGCCAAGCGCGGCATCTCGCGCGACGAGCTCCTCCAGCGTGAGGTCGACGCCAAGACGCCGGCCCCCAGCGCCTCGGAGGTCGAGACCCTCTACGAGCAGAACAAGACCCGTTTCGCCGGGCAGCCCAAGCAGCAGGCGCTGGCGCGGATCGGGGAGGTGCTGGGTCAGCGCGCCAAGGCGGAGCGCCACAACGCCTATCTGGAGGACCTGCGGTCCAAGGCGCGGGTGGCGGTGCGGCTCGAGGTGCCCCGCACGCAGGTCGAGATCCCCAAGGATGCGCCGGTGCGCGGCCCCGCCTCCGCGCCCGTGACGATCGTCGAGTTCACGGACTACCAGTGCCCCTTCTGTCATCGCGCCCAGGGGGTGATGGACCAGATCCTGACGCGCTACCAGGGCAAGGTCCGGCTGGTCCACCTCGACTTCCCGCTGCAGGGCCACCCCGGCGCGTTCCCCGCGGCGCGCGCCTCCCGCTGCGCCGCCGAGCAGGACAAGTTCTGGGAGTACGACCACGACCTGATGACCCAGCCTGGACCGCTCGACGACGCGGACCTCAAGGCCCGCGCCGCCCGGATCGGTCTCCAGGCCGCGCCATTCGCGAGCTGCCTCGCCTCGGACCGACACGACACGGCCATCCGGGCGGCCTTCGAGCAGGGCGCGTCGCTGGGCGTGAACGGCACGCCCGGATACTTCGTGAACGGGCGCATGGTGAACGGGGCCCTCCCCTACGAGGAGTTCGCCCGCGTGATCGACGAGGAGCTGAGGGGCCACTGAGGTCCCGGCCCGAGGCGCCTTCCCGGGCGCGTTTTCTCTCTGGACTTCCCGGCCCGGCTCTGTACACTCGGAGCTGCGCCTGGTTGCGCAGGAGGTGGTGAGAGGAGTTGCAGACGGATCTGCGGGCGTGGACGGTCAAGGACTCTCTGGAGCTCTACAACGTCACCGGTTGGGGCCGGGACTTCTTCACCATCAACGACGCCGGCAACATCGCGGTGACGCCCGCGGGAGCGGGCTCACCGCCGATCGACCTCAAGGAGCTGGTCGACGACCTGCGCAGCCGCGGGCTCAACCTGCCCTTGCTGATCCGCTTCTCGGACATCCTGCGCACGCGCGTCGAGCAGCTGTTCGGCGCCTTCCAGCAGGCGATCACGGAGAACGACTACAAGGGCAGCTTCCGCGGGGTCTATCCGATCAAGGTCAACCAGCAGCGCCACGTGGTCGAGGAGCTGATGGAGTACGGGCGCCCGTACGGCCTCGGGATCGAGGCCGGCTCGAAGCCCGAGCTGCTGGTCGCGCTCGCTCTCCAGGAGAGCCCCGAGGCGCTCGATTCTCTGCAACGGCTACAAGGATCGCGCGTTCATCGAGACGGCTCTGCTCGCCCAGAAGCTCGGGCGCAAGGTCGTGATCACGATGGACCGCCTGGGCGAGCTGGACACGATCCTGGCGGCCGCCGCCGACCTGGACCTGCGGCCGGTGATCGGGGTCCGCGCGCGCCTCACCACCAAGGGCGCCGGCAAGTGGGTGGAGTCGACGGGGGACCGCTCCAAGTTCGGCCTCACCACGGCGGAGATCGTCGCCACGGTCGAGAAGCTGCGTGCGCTCGACATGCTGGACTGCCTGCAGCTGCTCCACTTCCACATCGGCTCCCAGATCACCAACATCCGCGCGGTCAAGGACGCCCTGCGCGAGGCGAGCCGGATCTTCGTCGAGCTCTTCGGCCTCGGCGCCCAGATGCGCTACCTCGACTGCGGCGGCGGGCTGGGCGTCGACTACGACGGCAGCCAGACGAACTTCCACTCCTCGGTGAACTACACGCTCCAGGAGTACGCGACCGACATCGTCAGTCAGGTGGCCGAGGCCTGCAACGCGCGCGGCGTGCCGCACCCGCATCTGGTCACCGAGTCCGGCCGCGCGCTGGTGGCGCACCACTCGGTGCTCGTCTTCAACGTGCTCGCGACCAACGAGATCCTGGCCGGCCAGAGTCCGCAGGCGGCCTCGCCCGGAGAGCACCCGGTGATCCACCAGCTCTGCGAGACCTACGGCGGGATCACCCGCAAGAACTTCCAGGAGGCCTACCACGACGCCCTCCAGATCAAGGAGGAGGCGATCACGGCCTTCAACCTGGGAGTCCTCGACCTCAAGGCGCGCGCGCGCGTCGAGGAGCTCTTCTGGGCGAGCTGCGAGCGGATCCTCAAGATCGTTCGCGACCTACCCTACGTCCCGGACGAGCTCGAGGGGCTGGAGAAGCAGCTCAGCGACACCTACTACTGCAACTTCTCGCTCTTCCAATCGATGCCCGATCACTGGGCGGTGAAGCAGCTCTTCCCCACGATGCCGATCCACAGGCTGAACCGCCAGCCCATGCGCCGCGGCATCATCGCCGACCTCACCTGCGACAGCGACGGCAAGATGGACGAGTTCATCGACCTGCGCGACGTCAAGGGCTTCCTGGAGCTGCACACGCCGAATGGCGACGAGTACCTCATCGCCACGTTCCTGGTCGGGGCCTACCAGGAGATCCTGGGCGACCTGCACAATCTGTTCGGTGACACGGACGCCGTCCACGTCCGGATGGACGGCGACGACTACCGGGTCGAGCACGTGGTGGAGGGCGACTCGGTCGCCGAGGTGCTCTCCTACGTTCAGTACAACAAGGAAGACCTGATCTCGCGGGTGCGCCGCTCGGTCGAGGCCGCGCTGCGCGAGAAGCGCATCACGATGGCGGAATCGGGACGCTTCATGAAGCGCTACGAAGAGGCGCTCGAGGGCTACACCTACCTCTCGGTCAATCAGTAGGCCGGCTCGGCGACCAGCGTCCTCCGCCCCGCCGCCCCTGGTCGCGCCCTTGGCGAACCGTCGCGCCCTTGGCGAACCGTCGCGCCCTAGCCGAGCAGC
Organism: uncultured Acidobacteriota bacterium; assembly: GCA_963732935.1. Taxonomy (GTDB): domain Bacteria; phylum Acidobacteriota; class Vicinamibacteria; order Fen-336; family Fen-336; genus DATBSL01. The sequence continues at coordinate 722,659 of CAVTBK010000003.1, forward strand.
CGCGCCCCGACGTCGTGGCCCATCTGGCGCAGCAGGAAGAGCGCGATGGCGCGCTCGAAATAGAAGAGCGGCTGGAAGATGACGTGCATCACGATGGGCAGGAAGCCGAGGCAGCAGGTGAGGCAGCCGCCGATCGCGATCACGATCGCGCTCGCCACTACCACCGCCAGCTTCAGCACCAGGTACAGGACGAAGGCGCCCGGGTGCGCGAGCACCAGCCCCTCCAGGACCCGCGCGGCGGCGCCGCAGGGCAGCCCCGTGGCGAGCTGGAGCGGCGCCACGAAGTCGCGCAGCGCCAGGGCCGCCAGCGCCAGGGCCACGAGGCCGAGCATCAACAGGCCCAGCACGGGCGCGAAACCCGCCGCCGCCACCCAGGCGCCGCTCCCCTGCAGTCGGCCCGAGGCGAAGGCGAGCGCCCCCGCCCCGACCAGGGTGGCGGCGAAGAGCACGATGAAGAGACCCGCGAGAGAGATGCCGAGGCTCCAGGCGAAGTAGGAGGAGGCCGCGGCGGCGTGCTGCCGCCAGGGACGACGCACGTCCGAACGGCCCGTGGCGACGTCGTCCGCGTACATCAGAACGCCGCGGGCGTTGAGCCAGAGCACGATCGCCGCCAGAGCGGCCACGATCAGCAGGCCGGCGAGCGCGCCCATCGCCACGACGGCGGCGTGCGCCGTCACCCACTCCGCTGCGCGCCGGAGACCCTCGAGGGCCGGACCCGCCTCGTCCGCGAGACCGCCGTGGCCGAGCGGGGCGCCGCGCCGCCAGCCGGTCTGGCCCCCGCCTCCCCCACGGAAGGCGCGGCCGCACTGATCCAGGAAGGCCACCAATCCCAGCGCCAGCCAGCGCCCGGCGCGGATCGGGAACAGCTGTCGTCGGGTGTGCGCGAAGGCTTCCCTGGCGGCGTCGAACGGCGAGACCGGCCGGGGCGCGATGGTCGTGGCCATGACTCCTCCTCCGGGGCGGGGCGTGCGCTCGGTAGCGGATCGACGGACGGCCGCAGTCTACCGCAACCCGATTGGAAGGGGTCCTCCGGATGCGCCGTGGGCTATACTTCGGGTGATCTGCTCTTGTCCGAATGAGGTAGCGAATTGATGATGCGTCCGATCCATGCGCTGTTGGTGGCCGGCACGGCCGGAGTCGTGGCTTTCCTCCTGTCCTGCAGCGGGAATGGCAACCCCACGAATCCCCCCACGAACCCGCCACCGACGACGACCACCACGACCACCCTGCCCTCGGCCGGAACCTGCAACCCGACGCCGGCGCCGCTCTACCGGATCAACGTGAAGGTTCACGACAATGGCAACGGCTATCGCAGGATCCTGGACACGCGTCCCGTGGTCGTCAACGTGAACGGTTACTGCGAGGCGCACGGGATGGGAAGCGGGGACTTCTGCTTCACGAGCAAGGAAGGCGCCCCGGATTCCGCGGCCTGCGACAAGATGGCGGTCGGCATCGCCACCGACACCGGTCGCTGGGGCCCCACCTGGGGTTACAAGGTCGACGGGGGCTCTCCTGCGCAACCTTGCCAGGACGAAGCGAATCCCGGCTGCATCAACCAGCCCGACAACCAGTTCCTGGTCATCGCCAAGGGGCAAGGGGTCTTCCAGGCCTGCGCCAATCCCTCCGTCCCGATCTCGACGGTTCCGGGCTTCGAGGGCGGACGGTGCGGTTTCTGCCGGCTGTCGGAGGGCAGCGGCTCGTGCCACTAGCTCGTCGTCGACCGGGGCCGTCTCGGTCCGTGGGACGAGGGACGGAACCGGACGGACGGAGGGGGCTCACTCTTCAGCGCGAGATCGAGGCAGGCAGCTCGTGACCGGGCTCGCTGCCGGCGGGAGGTGAATGACGTGAGGCTGGTTCGCACTTCCTCTCTTGCTCTCCTGGCCCTGGCGGCGACGGCGCTCGTCGGGTGTGGGTCGGACACGCCGACGCCCACGCAGAACCCGACGCCGGTCGCGACGCCGACGCCGCACTCCGACGCCGACCGGGATCGTCCTGCCGGACGGGATGACCTGCAGCCCGACGCCGCCGCCTCTCCACATCATGCACGTGGGCGTCTTCTCGAACGACGGCGAGCGCGTGATCCTGGACTCCAAGCCCCTGGTCACGAACGTCGACGACTACTGCGGGCGGGTGGGGCTGGGCAGCGGGAAGTTCTGCGAGACCCGTCCCGAGGGGGACGCCCAGCGGGTGGCCTGCGACTACCTCGCCACGGGGATCGCGACCGACACCGGCCGCTGGGGTCCGACCTGGATCGGCGAAGGCAAGCCCTGCGGGGCCGAGTTCAGCAACTGCGTCAACCACCCGTCCAACCAGTTCATGCTGGTGTTGAAGGGCAAGGGCGAGTTCCAGGCCTGCGTGGCCGAGAACGCCCCGGTCGCGACGGACGGTGAGCGCTGCGCGATCTTCGAGTACTACTGACGCCGGGAGCCGCGGGAGACGGCTCGGATTTCGTCGCACGGACCCTGGAGGAGGCGATCATGCACCCGATTCGCACGTTGTTCGTGGCCGGCGCCGCCCTGGCGTTTGCCGGCTTCCTGGCCTGCAAGAGCGGCGACAGCGGCGGCTCCAGCAACACGCCGTCGACTCCCGAGACGCCGACGACCACGACCACGACCTTGCCGTCACTCGGGACCTGCAACCCCACGCCGCCGCCGCTCTATCGCATCATCGTGACCATCCAGAACAGCGACGGCCACACCAGGACCCTGAAGGCCGTCCCCCACGTGCCCAACACGGACCGCTACTGCGACCGGGTCGGTTTCGGGTCCTACAAGGAGTGCGAGGTGCGCCGCGCGGGTGATCCTCAGCGGCAGGCGTGCGAGGGTCTCGTCCTCGGCCAGGCCACCGACACCGGACGCTTTGGACCGACCTGGAAGTACAGCCTGGCCTTCGAGCCGGCGCACTACTGCGTGGGCGGCGACCCGGGCTGCACGAACCACCCGAGCGATCAGTACCAGGTGATCACGAAGGGATCGGGCGAGTTCTTCGCGATCGCCAGCGCCAAGGTCCCGCTCTCGACGGACCCGGACTTCCCCGGCTCGCGCCAGACGCGCTGCTGGATCAACGCCGAGGGCGACAACAGCTGCAACTAGGGAACCTGGGCCGGCGCCTTCTCGGGAGGCGCCGGTCCGGCACGAGCGCACGACCCTCAGCTCGCGAGCTCCGCCTCGAGAGGCTCTGCGTCCACGAGAGGCTCCCCGTCTTCCGCGGTAGTCGCCGCTTCGCTGGAGGGCGCCGTACCCCTCCACATCAGGTAGCGCAGGTAGCCCCCCGAGAGGTTGCGGACGCGGAACCCGTGCTGCGCGAGGAGTCGCGCCGCCACGTACCCGCGCAGGCCGACCCGGCAGAAGAGCAGCAGCTCCTTGTCGCGGGGCAGCTCTTCGAGCCGGCTGCGCAGCTCGTCCACCGGCAGCAGGAGGGCGCCATCGATCGTCCCCTCCCGGAACTCCTGCTCGGTGCGGACGTCGACCAGCACCTGCCCCGCTGAGCGCGTCCCGAGCTCTTCGGGCTCCCACAGCGCGACGTCGCCGCGGAGCACGTTCGCCGCCACGAAGCCCGCCATGTTCACCGGGTCCTTGGCGCTCCCGAAGGGAGGCGCATAGGCGAGCTCCAGGTCCTCGAGGTCGTAGACGCTCATCCCCGCGCGGAGCGCGGTCGCGATCACGTCGATGCGCTTGTCGACGCCTGCCTTGCCGACGGCCTGCGCCCCCAGGATGCGCCCGTCCTCCGGAGCGAAGACGAGCTTGAGGGCGATCGGCTGAGCGCCCGGGTAGTAGGTCGCGTGATCGGCCGGGTGGACGTAGACGCGGCGGTAGTCGATCCCGGCGCGCCGCAGGGCGGCCTCGGAGGCTCCGGTGATGGCGAAGGCGAGGTCGAACACCTTGCAGATGGCGGTGCCCTGGGTCGCACTGTAGCGGCTCGCGCGACCCAGGATGCTGTCGGCGGCGATCCTCCCCTGGCGGTTGGCGGGGCCCGCCAGCGGGATCAGAGCCGGCGATTCGCGGACCAGGTCCTGCACCTCGACGGCGTCGCCCACGGCCCAGATGGCGGGGTCGCTGGTGCGCATCTGCGAATCGACGCGGATTCCTCCGGTCGTCCCGATCTCGAGCCCGGCCTCCTTCGCCAGCCCCGTCTCGGGGCGCACGCCGACCGAGAGCAGGACCAGCCCGCACGCCACCCGGGTGCCGTCCGAAAGCCGTGCCAGCAGGCGTTCACCGTCCGGCTGGAAGGCCTCGACGGAGGTCCCGAGGCGCAGGTCGATGCCGTTGCGGCGCAGCTCGTCGTGCAGCGGCGCCACCATCTCCGGGTCCGCCACTCCCATCACGTGGGGCAACCTCTCGACCAGCACAACCCGGGCGCCGCGCTGGCGCAGGGCCTCGGCCATCTCCAGACCGATGTAGCCGGCGCCCACCACGAGAGCCGTCCCCGTGCTCCCGCCCTCCAGCCTCTCCAGGATCGCGTCCATGTCCTCCATGTTGCGGAGGGTCCTGACGCGCGGGTCGTCGACGCCGGGCAGTTTCGGCCGTAGCGGCTCGGCGCCGGGGCTCAGCAGCAGCGCGTCGTAGTCGTGACGGTACTCGCGGCCGCCGAAGCGCTCGCGGACCACGACCTGCTTCGCCTCGCGGTCGATCCGGACGACCTCCGTGTTGACCCGCACGTCGAGCGCGAAGCGCGCCCGAAGGCTCTCCGGCGTCTGCACCAGCAGCCGCCGCCGCTCCTGGATCGCGCCCGAGACGTGGTAGGGCAGCCCGCAGTTGGCGAAGGACACGTGGGCTCCGCGTTCGAAGACGGTGATCTCGGCCGCCTCCGAGAGCCTGCGCGCTCGTGCCGCCGCGCTCGCGCCCCCGGCCACTCCCCCGACCACCACGATGCGCCGAGGCTTGCTCATGCCCCTACCGTCCGAGCAGCCGGGCATAGGAAGGACTGCGGGCGCGGGCACTGGCAGCGCTGGTCCCTCGGAACGCCCGCCAGCGCCTGATCGACGTGCGCCCCGCAGCCCGTCCAGGTCGGCTTGCCGCATCGATCGCACTTCACTCTGTGGCACATCGTCCTCTTCTCCTCTCGACTGAATGGTTGTCTCCCGCGGGCCTCGCCGCGCTCCGCCCGCCTCAGCGGGGGCTCGCCACGCGGGTCCCTCGCCGGGCCACCAGCAGCGACGCCTCCCGGCGCCGACGCCGCGCGCGCGCGACGACGCTCTCGCACACCGCGTCGCAGATGCGGGTCACGGTCGCATCCGCGATCTGGTAGTAGGTCCTGGTGCCCGCCCGCCGCGCCTCCACCAGGCCGGCGTGCGCGAGGCTCGCCAGCTGCTGCGAGACGTTCGGCTGGCTGCGGCCGGTGAGCCTCGCCAACTCGCCCACGCTGCGCTCGCCACGTTGCAGTGCCGCCAGCAGCGTCAGCCGGCCCGGGTCGGCCAGGGCCTTGAAGCGCTCCGCCACCTGCGGGATCAGCTCGGCGTCGATCACCTGCTCCTCCTGGCCATCGCCACTTTCATAGAGACATGCGAATATATGCATAGATGGATGGCGTGTCAAGCCCCTCGAGTCTGCCACCCGTGACAAAGCGGACCGCCCGCGCGTACGCTTGAGGTCCCGAGCCCAGCAGATCAGGAGAGCAGATCAGGAGGAGGCCAAGATGAAGGCAGGCGTGCTGAAAGAGACCTGGCCGGGCGAGACGCGCGTGGCCGTGGTGCCAGCCGTCGTCCCCTCGCTGCGGAAGGCCGGGATCGAGCTGCTCTTCGAGAACGGGGCCGGCGAGGCGGCCGGCTACCTCGACCCGGCGTACGCCGAGAAGGGTGCCCGGCTCGCTTCGCGAGCCGCCGTGCTGGACGAGGCGCGGCTGCTCTTGAGCGTGCGCTCGCTGGCGGGCGGCCACGACGCGGGGCTGGTGGCGCGACTGGGCCGGGACCACGTCGCGGTCGGCTTTCTCGATCCCCTGCAGGGGGCGGCCGCGCTGGCACCGGTCGTCGCCACGGGCGCGACGCTCTTCGCCCTCGAGCTTCTGCCGCGCATAGCGCGCGCGCAGGGCATGGACGCGCTCTCCTCCATGGCCACCATCGTCGGCTACAAGTCCGTCCTGCTCGCCGCCGCCTCGCTGCCCAGGATGTTTCCGATGCTGATGACGGCCGCCGGCACGGTCTCGCCGGCGCACGTCTTCGTGATCGGGGCCGGCGTGGCCGGCCTGCAGGCGATCGCCACCGCGCGGCGCCTCGGCGCCGTGGTCGAGGCCTACGACGTGCGCCCCGCCGTGAAGGACCAGGTCCAGAGCCTGGGCGCACGCTTCGTCGAGCTGCCGATCGAGACGGCGGCCTCGGAGGACGAGGGCGGCTATGCCAAGGCCCAGGACGAGGCCTTCTACCGGCGCCAGCGTGAGCTGCTGGCGAAGGTCGTCGCGGGCAGCGACGTGGTGATCTCGACGGCGGCGGTCCCGGGCAGGAAGGCGCCGGTGCTGGTGTCGGCGGAGATGGTGAAGTCGATGCGATCGGGCTCGGTGATCGTCGACCTGGCGGCGGAGCAGGGAGGGAACTGCGAGCTGACGGAGCCGGGGCAGACCGTCGTCCAGCACGGCGTCCAGCTGATGGGCCCGCTCAACCTGGCGGCGACGCTCCCCCAACACGCGAGCCAGCTCTACGCGAAGAACCTGGCGGGCTTCGTCCTCAACCTGGTGAAGGACGGCGAGCTCCGCCTCGACTCCGAGGACGAGATCGTGCGCGACACCATGCTCGCCCGCGCCGGCCAGATCACGAGTCCGCGCGTGCGGGAGGCCCTCGGCCCGGCAAGGCAGCCGGTCTCCTGAGTCGGGGGGAGCCGGCCTCGAGCTGCCGAGCCGGCGGCGGCGACACGGCCAGCTGCCCTGATATACTGCGCCCTTCGGAGCGTGGTGGAGATGGGGCTTGATGCGTCCGAGACCGCCCGTGACCGGCTCGAGGACCTCCTCGCCCGGCCCGATCGCGAGCTGAACCTCGCGGAGGCGGGCCTCTTGGTCGCGGCCGAGGAGTACCCCGCCCTCGACGTACGCTCCTACCTCGTGCGTCTCGACGAGATGGGCGTTGCTCTCCGGCAGCGACTCGACGAGGAGCCGCGCCCCGAGCGCGCGATCATGGCACTCAACCGCTACCTCTTCCAGGAACAGGGTTTCCGCGGCAACGTCGACGAGTACTACGACGCCCGCAACTGCTATCTCAACGAGGTGATCGACCGTCGGACCGGCATCCCGATCACCCTCTCCACCGTCTTCATGGAGATCGCACGGCGTGCCGGCCTCGAGGTGGAGGGCGTCGGCCTTCCCGGCCACTTCGTGGTCCGCGTGCTGCTGCCCTCGCATCCCCTGCTCGTCGATCCGTTCCACGGCGGGACGCTGCTGACGGAGAACGACTGCCAGCAGCGCCTCGACCGCATCTTCAACGGGAAGGTGAAGCTCGAGCCGAAGATGCTGCGACCGTGCCGGCGCAAGGACATGCTCGAGCGCATCCTGCGCAACCTCAAGGCCATCTATCTTCGAGACCAGGACCGGGACCGCGCCCTGCGCGTGGTCGACCTCCTGGTCCGCATCCAGCCCGGCAGCGCAGAGGATCTGCGCGACCGCGGCATCCTCTACGCTGCCCTCGACTGCTACGGCTTCGCCGCCCGCGACCTCGAGTCCTACCTGTCCCTAGCCCCGGCGGCGAAGGACCTGGAGGAGCTCGCGGCGCGTGCCGCGCTGCTGCGCCAGAAGGCGGCCCGACTCAACTGATCAAGGAGAGAAGCGAAACATGAGCACGCTCACCGCCGCGGCCGGCATCGGGACGATCGAGGAGTACCTGGGCAAGGACGCCCGCGGTCTGCTCGACTACACCTGCAAGGGCATCCCGAAGGCGAGCCTCCACCTGCCCGGTCCCCAGTGGGTCGACGAGATCCACGGCGGCTCGGACCGCCCGACGCCCGTCCTGCGCGCGCTGCAGTCGCTCGTCGAGCACGGCCGCCTGGCGGGTACCGGCTACGTCTCGATCCTGCCCGTCGACCAGGGTATCGAACACTCCGCGGGTGCCTCGTTCGCGAAGAACCCGCTCTACTTCGATCCCGAGAACATCGTCAAGCTGGCGATCGAGGGCGGCTGCAACGCGGTCGCCTCGACCCTCGGCGTCCTGGGTGGCGTCGCCCGCAAGTACGCGCACAAGATCCCCTTCCTGCTCAAGTTCAACCACAACGAGTTCCTGACCTACCCGAACAAGTTCGACCAGATCTTCTTCGCGTCGATCGAGCAGGCGAAGGACATGGGCGCCGTGGCCGTGGGAGCGACCATCTACTTCGGCTCCGACCAGTCCGCGCGCCAGATCGTCGAGGTCTCGCAGGCGTTCCAGCTCGCCCACGAGATGGGGATGGCGACCGTGCTCTGGTGCTACCTGCGCAACAGCGCCTTCAAGAAGGACAAGGACTACCACGTCTCGGCCGACCTCACCGGCCAGGCCAACCACCTGGGCGTGACGATCGAGGCGGACATCATCAAGCAGAAGCTGCCCGAGAACAACGGCGGCTACAACGCCGTCAGCAGCAAGGAGAAGCCCTACGGCAAGACCGACAAGCGGGTCTACTCCGAGCTGACCACCGACAACCCGATCGACCTCTGCCGCTACCAGGTGGCCAACTGCTACATGGGCCGCGCCGGCCTGATCAACAGCGGCGGCGCCTCGGGCGAAAACGACTTCGCCGACGCCGTGAAGACGGCCGTCATCAACAAGCGTGCCGGCGGCATGGGTCTCATCTCCGGCCGCAAGGCCTTCCAGCGTCCGATGGCCGAGGGCGTCAAGCTCCTGAACGCGATCCAGGACGTGTATCTCTGCAAGGAGGTCACGGTCGCCTAGTTCCCGCTGTCGGCCGGGGCCGCGGGCGCTGAGGCTCGCGGCCCTCGCTGTCTGTACTGCTCCGACACGGCTCTCGCGCCGCGGTGCCACCTCGCCCGATGGGCCGGCAATGCCGGAATCTGCGGCCGTCTTCCGCTGGTGAACTGAGATCGGCATCGAGGCCGAAGAGAGAGAGCGCCGCGACACGCCATCGGCAGGGCGTACGCCTGGGTTCCCGTCGACGCCTGGCCGGTCTCGGCTGAACCTCCTCGACATCGGGCTGGCCCTCGCCCTGCTCGCCTTCCTGGGCGGCTACGTCCACGTCTTCCTCGATCTCGGCGGCCGGCCGGAAGAGGATGCGGCCATGCTGCTGCGCTACGCCGACCACCTCGCCTCCGGCCACGGCATCGTCTGGAACCTCGGAGAGCATCCGGTCGACGGCGCGACCGACTTCCTGTTCATGGTGCTGGTGGCGTCGCTGCACCGCGCCGGCCTCTCGCTCGAGGCGGCGGCGGTCGACCTCGGCCTGGCGGCCCACGCCCTGACGGTGCTCCTGGTCTTCTTCGCCGCGCGCCACCTGTACGGCGCTCGACCGCAGTGGGCGCTGGTTCCCGCGGTCTTCGTCGCGGTCGGGCCCGGCCTGCGCCACCTGGCCGCGCGCTACGCGACTCCGCTCTTCACGCTGGCGGCCGCGAGCGCCTGGGTGCTGGCCTGCCTGCTCGCCGAGGCCGATGCTCGACGCCTGCGGCGCCTCTCGTTCGGCTTCGCGCTCGCCACGCTGATCCTGGGCCTCTCGCGTCCGGAGGGCGTCTTCCTCGGCGTGTTCATGCTGCTGGCGATCGCGGTCTCCCGTCGCGGCGACGGGCTCGGGACGATCCTGCGGTACTTCCTCGGGGTCTTCGCGACCCTCGGTCTCGGCTATTTCCTCTGGCGCTGGCACTACTTCGGCTATCCCCTGCCGAACCCCTTCTACAAGAAGGGCGGCGGCCTTCTCTACTGGCATTCCCTGCGCCTGTCGGTGCGGAACTTCTGGCGAGCGGGCCTGCCCTTCCTGCTCCTGCTGCCCCTCGGCCTCGCGGTGCGCGGGGCCCGGCGAGCGGCGCTCTTCGTGACCATCCCCGTCGCCCTCTTCGTCGCGATCTGGGTGCTCATCTCCGACGAGACCAACTACGTGATGCGTTTCCAGTACCCGATCGTCCCGGTCCTGCTGATCGGCTGCGTCCCGGTCGCCCAGGCGCTCCTGGCACGGGCGCGCACGCTCGCACCTCGTCCTTTGAACTGGCGGTCGACCACCGGCTGGTCGATGGCGCTCGCGATCACGGCCCTGCTGGCCTGGACCGAGCACCGCCAGTACCGGTGGGTCGCCCCGCAGCGGATGGGGCTCTACGACGCCGCCCTCGTGCTCCGCGACTATGCGGGCCGGGGTCTGACCCTGGCGACCACCGAGGCGGGGCTGCTGCCGCTCTACAGCACCTGGCGCACGGTGGATGCCTGGGGCCTCAACGACAGCTGGATCGCGCACGCCGGCGGTCTACGGGAGTCCTACCTCGAGCGCTACCACCCCGAGGTGATCATGATGCACGCCTACTTCTCGCCGGGCGTGCCGGACCACGGCCGGGCCCTCGAGAGGCGCGCGCTGGGGCCGCGCTGGTACGCGATGGTGATGACGCTCAAGGACTACGCCGAGTCGCACGGCTACGTGCTCGCCGCCTGCTTCGGGCGCAACGCCTACGACACCCACTACTACTACGTCCGCCGCGGCTTTCCCAGGAGCGATGAGATCGTGGCCCGGCTCCGGGGGATCCGGTACTACTGGGATGGCCAGCCCACCATCGACCTCTCGGCCGACACCCGCGGGCCGGGGGCCCTGCCGACGACACCGCACTCGCCCTCCACCCCGTAGGAGGCCGTGCTATCGTCCGGACCGATGCGTGACGGCCTCTCACTCCGCGTCCTGAAGCGGGTCCTGCTCTGGCAGTACCGTGCGGACCTCGCCCTGCAGCGTGGCCTCTCCCGGCTGCGGGGCGAGCGCCCCTGGACGCTCGGCGGTGCCTGCCAGCGCTCGGCCCAATGCTGCGAGGCGCCCGCCATCGGCATAGGCGCGCTCACGATGGCCTTGCCTCTCGTGCGCAGGGTGTTCCTGGCCTGGCAGCGCCGCGTGAACGGCTTCGAGCTCGCGCGAGTCGATTCCGAGACCCGCCTCTTCGTGTTCCACTGCACGCACTTCGATCGCGTGTCGCGCTCCTGCGACAGCTACCGGTCGCGTCCCGGCATCTGCCGCGACTATCCCCGGAACCTGATGTGGCAGGTGAACCCCGAGCTGCACCCCCGCTGCGGCTACCGCGCCCGACCTCCGAACGCCGCCGGCCTCACGGCCGCCATCGACGCCCTCGAGCTCACTCCCGAGCAGCGTGAGAAGCTGCGCCGGGGGCTGCGGCTGGACGGCTGATCCCCCTTCGACACCGGCCGTTTGATCCGGGGTGGGCTGGCCCGACGGTGCGGGAGGCTACCGATGCAGCTCGAAGGTCCCCAGGGCCTCCTTGCCGGCCGGGTCCGACGAGATGGTGCCGGCCAAGCTCCGGCCGTCCCACTTGCCGGCGTAGTAGCGGACTCCGCCCCGGATGTGGACGGTGAAGCGCACCTGGTCGCTGCCGTGCCGCTCCAGCGAGAGCATCGGCATGGTGAGGGTGATCCCTCCCTCGAAGGCGATCGATCCGCCGTCTCTCTCGAAGACCGCGGTCAGGTAGCGCCGCTCGCCGCCCTCGAGCTCGCTGCCTCGGAGCGTCCCTTCGAGCGGCGGGACCCGCGGGGCCGGCGTCGCGGTCGGCCTGCCGACCGGGCTCGGCCCCGCTGCCCCTCGGGGCGCGGGCGCCGTCACCGTCGCCGGCACCCGGAGGCCCAGCAGCCGCAGGGCGTCGCGCAGAGGCGGCCGCCCCTTCTCGAGGGCGCTGCGCGGCACCCCGGACTCGCCCTCCTTGCGGGCCAAGGCAAAGACCTGCCCGAGCACACGGCCCTCGACGGCCAGCTGCGCCGCGTAGTGCGGCCTCTCGCCGCGCACCAGCAGCAGCACGAGGTCGCGGCAGACCGCCTCCCACCAGCGGGCGAGCCGGTCGGGCGTGACGGGACCGCCGCGGCCGCGCAATCCGGTCCAGTCCTCGCCGTAGGCCGCCGCGTCCTCCGGTGTGACCTCGAGCAGCAGGTCGGGGCGACCGGCCAGCCCGATCGCGGGGTGGTTGCCGAAACCGCGCGCCTCGACAGTGAGGCCGAGCGTCGTGCTCAGCACGTCGACGGCTTTGTTGATCCGCTCTTGCGCCTCGAGCGCGCGCTGTGCGGCCGTACGACCACCCGAAGCGGCGAGCACGAACGCCGGGCCCAGGTCGGTGGCGACGACGGCGAGCGGCTGCTTCGATCCGGAAGAGAAGGGCTCGGCGACGAACCGCGCCCCGATCGACTCGGCGGGCGGCGGGACCTCCAGGCTGGCGCTGGCGACGTTGTCGCCGCCCGTGACGCGAACGACGACCGCGCGGGCGGGCTCACCCGGCCCCACGAGCGGCACCACCACGTCGAGCGTCGTGTCGGAGGCGGACACCACGAGGGCGGCCACGCCGCCGATCTGCACCTCGTCCTGCAGTGGATCGGGCAGAAAGCCCAGGCCCGACAGGTGGACGACCTCGCCGGGCCTCGCGCTCTCCGGCTGGACGGCGGTGACCACCGGCAGATGTCCCACCACGAAGGGCGCGGCATTCGAGTCGGCTCCGCCCATGCTGACCACGACCGGCGCCGAGGTACCGGGGCCGCCCGCGATCTCCGGCACGACCACGCGGATCCGGCTCGCATCCGCCTCCGTCACCTGCGCCGGGACGTCGCCGAACCGCACCGTCGCACCCAGACCCAGGCCCGCTCCAGCCAGCACGACCTCTTCGCCGGGCAGCGCCGCCTGCGGCGACAACGCGTGCAGGCGCGGACCCTGCATGACCAACACGACGAGCGGCTTCGAGCTGCGCCGGCCACGCCGCACCTGCAGGCTGACGCGCTGCTCGCTGCCGGCCTCGCTGACGGCTTCCGGCACCTCTACCTCGAGCCGTGCGGACGACGCCTCGAGCACCTTCGCCTGTTTGCCGCCGAAGAGGACGAGGTTCGCCTGCGGGTCGGCCGAGAACCCCTGCCCCCGGAGGACGGCCCGCTGCCCCACCCGTACCCGCGTCGGCTCGATCGCGTCCACTTTCACGGCGCCAAGGATCCACCATGAGGCGACGGCCGCCGCCACGGCGAGCGTCGCCGCGCCGGACAGCGAGACCTTCAGCCAGACCGGCAGGCCGCCCGGGCGTCTCTTGGAGCTCCGTGCGGCGGGCCGGCGACCGACCGCTGACGGCCGGGCCGCTGGCCGAGCCACGGCTGGGCGAGCCGCTGTCTGGTGGGCAGCTGCCGGGCGGGCCGCTGGCCGAGCCACGGCTGGCCGAGCCACGGCTGGCCGAGCCGCTACAGGGGCGCCGGCCGCCGCCGTCCCGGCGGCGGCGCTGGGAGCGGGCGCCGTGACCGGTCGTGGCGCCGGCGGCACCGGGTCCGGGGAGGGCTTTTCCGGCCGCGCCGGTGCGGTCCGGGGAACCGGGGGCCGAGCGGGCGCGGGACCGGTCGCCTGGGTCGCCGGGGTTGAGCGGGCGGCGGGCCGGGCCGCAGGAGCCCCCCTTGGCACCGGCTGCGGTGCGCCGCCTGCCGACCGGGCCGGGGCGGGCGGCGTGGCCGGAGCGGGGCGACCGGGTCCCTTTGGCGCGGGCATGCTCGCCTGGGGCGCTGTCGGCGCCGCCGGACGCGTCGGCGGCGACGCCACTACGGGCGGTGGTGCCGGGAGCGCGGGAACCGGGACGTCGGCGACGAAGAAGTCGTCGACCCGCACGGGTTCCGTCGAGGGTGGCGGCGCCAGCGACGGGAGCTCGACCGGGGCAGCCGTCTGGGCCGGAACCTCGGCGATCGTCCAGGCGTCGTCCGGCACTCCCGGCAACACGCCACCTTCACCCGCCGGCGGCGACCCTGCGGGGGAGACGGCCAGTGGCACGGGAAGCGGGCTCGAAGGGCCGGGGCCCGGGGTCTCGGGCGGAGGGCCGGTCTCCGGAGCCTCAGCCGCCGCTGCAGGTGCGGCCTCGGCGGGCGTCTCGGCGGCGATGAAGAACGGATCTCCGTCGGCAACCGAAGGCAGTACCTCGCGCCAGGGCTCGAAGCGACCCTGCACGCAGACGCTGTCCGGGTCGTTGGGCGGCCCCAGCCAGAGGACGTCCTTCGCCCCGAACACCGCCTCCGTGTCGACTCTGGTCGAGTTGACGTAGACGCCGCGGGGCGCGCTCGTGTTGCGCACCGTCGCCTGCCCCAGCTCCGTCCAGATCCGTGCGTGGATGGGGCTGACGGACGGCAGCTCCAGGCAGAGCTGGCAATCGGGATCGGAGCCGATCAGTACCTCGCCTACGACGTCCACGATCTCGTGGCTGAGGCCGGCGAGCGCGCCTCCGACCACGGTCAGGGAAGCGAGGCGCGACCGCTCGTCTGTCATCGCTCCTGGACTCTAGCAACCGGCCGGAAGGCGGGTCAAGGTATACTCCCTCTCACGAAGCCATGACCCCGCTGACCTTCACCGTCGTCACCCTGGCGGGCGCGCTGGTCGCGCTCGCGATGCTCCTCGGCCTCGTCCTGCTCGTCCGCCGGCGCGAGCGCCTCGCCGACCTCGTCCAGGCTCTCTTCCGGCGGCCGGCAAAGCCTGGCCAGCCGCCCGGACCGCGCCACTACTACAAGCACTACTGGTCGTAGGCCCCGGCCGCAGCCCTCAGGACGCCAGCACGCTCAGGGCGCGACCCACCCTGGTGAACGCAGCGACCGCGCGCTCGATCTGCTCGTCCGTGTGCGCGGCCGAGAGCTGAACCCGGATCCGCGAGAGCCCCTTCGGTACCACCGGGAAGAAGAAGCCCTTGACGTAGACGCCCTCGTCCAGCAGGGCCCGAGCGAACCGTTGCGCGAGCGCAGCGTCGTCCGGCGCGAAGCGCGAGAACATGATCGGGACGATCGGGTGAACGCCGGGCTTGATCTCGAAGCCCGCCGCGCTCATGCGCTCGCGGAAGGAGCGGGTGTTGGCCTCCAGGCGGTCGCGGAGCGCCGTCGACTCGCCGAGCAACTCGAGCGCGCGCAGGGTGGCGCCGACCACCGCCGGTGCGAGCGAGTTCGAGAAGAGGTAGGGCCGGCTGCGCTGGCGCAGCATGCCGATCAGCTCGCGCGAACCGGCCGTGCAGCCCCCCAGCGCGCCGCCCAGGGCCTTGCCGAAGGTGGTCGTGACGAGGTCGAGCCGGCCCCCGACGCCGTGGTGCTCCCAGGTACCGCGCCCGGTCCTGCCCATGACACCCGTGGCGTGGCTGTCGTCCACCATCACCGAGGCGCGGTACCGCTCGGCCAGCTCGCAGATCTCGGGCAGCGGGGCGAGCGTCCCGTCCATCGAGAAGACGCCGTCCGTCACCACCAGCCGGAAGCGCTGCGCCTGCGCCTCGCGGAGCTTGGCCTCGAGGTCGGCCATGTCGCAGTTGGCGTAGACGTAGCGCCTGGCCTTGCACAGGCGCACGCCGTCGATGATCGAGGCGTGGTTCAGCTGGTCGGCCACGATGGCGTCCTCGGCGCCGAGCAGCGGCTCGAAGACGCCGCCGTTGGCGTCGAAGCAGGCAGCGTACAGGATCGCGTTCTCCATCCCGAGGAACGAGGCGATCCGCTGCTCGAGGTCGAGGTGCAGCTGCTGGGTGCCGCAGATGAAGCGCACGCTCGACATGCCGTATCCCCAGCGGTCGAGGGCCCGGTGCGCGGCCGCCAGCAGCTCCGGGTGACCCGAGAGTCCGAGGTAGTTGTTGGCGCAGAAGTTGAGGACGGGCCGCTCCCGACCCGCTACACGGATCTCGGGACCCTGCTCGCCGAGGAGGGGCCATTCCTCCTTGAAGAGCCCCTGCTCGCGGAGCCTCTCGAGCTCACCGGCCAGGAAGTCGCGGAACGAGGGGTCCATTGATCGCCTCCCTCCGGCGATTCTAGCCGCCTCTCTGCCCGCGCGCGGCCGCAGGTCGAGCACCAGATCGAGCCCGGCCCGAGAGGCCCGGGCCGGTGCGAGAACACGAAAACCCGTCGCCCGCGGGCGACGGGTCTTCGGCGGTGTGCCGGGTACGGCCTTCAGCCCTGGTGGGCGCCGTCCTCCTGGCCCGCCCGCGCCGTGTCGGCACCGAGGTTGAGCGGGGGCGGCTCGTCCTGGATCAGGTACTCGAACTGGCTCCGGAACTCCTGCAGGCCCATGCCGCAGGTGGCCGCGAACTTGGCGAGCTCGTGGGGATCCTGAAAATCGTCGCGGCGCAGCCGGATCATGTAGCGCCGCGCGATCGCGTAGCGCGTCGAGTGCGTGTCGACCAGGCGTACCTTGGCCTTGCCCGTCTTCGGGTCCAGCATGTCCTTGAACGAGACCGGCACGAAGTGCCCGCCCTGCAGCGAGACCATGGCGGCGTTGCCGCCCGAGAGCAGGTACTTGGTCGCGCAGTACCCCAGGTCGCGGGTGTACTCCATGTCGAAGGGGATCGGGTCGGCGCAGCGCAGCTCGTAACCGATGTTCTTGGCCACGATGGTCGCCTTGATGTTGAACTCCTTGAGCCGCGCCTGCACCTGGGCCTTCAGGATCTCGCCGATGTTCACCTCGGCGATCCGCACGTGGCCGTGAGCGTCGCGCTCGACGTCCTCGAGCTGCGCCAGGTCCTCGGACGAGATGTCGAGCACCAGCCCCTCGGCCAGGATCGCGACCCCGTCGCGGCGACCGTAGGAGAGGCGCTTCAAGATCGAGCCCACCAGCGTGTCGACCAGCGTCTTCAGGCGGGCCCCGCCCTCCCCGAACTCCTCCGGGATCATGGTCAGCGTCGCACCGGCGGCCTTGCCGATGCCCAGCGCCAGGTGGCCGGCCTTGCGGCCCATCGCGATCACGAAGTACCAGCGCGAGGTGGTCTTCGCGTCGACCATCAGGTTCTTCACGATGTCGACCCCGATGTGCCGTGCGGTCTGGAAGCCGAAGGTGTCGACGTAGGCGGGGAGGTCGAGATCGTTGTCGATCGTCTTGGGGACGTGGACCACCTGGATGCGGCCCTGGGCCTTCTCCTCGAGCTTCATGGCGGAGAAGGCCGTGTCGTCGCCCCCGATCGTGATCAGCTGCGAGACGTTGAGGCGCAGCAGGGAGATGACGGTGTTCTCCAGGTGATCCTGGTTCTTGGTGGGGTTCGCCCGCGAGATCCCGATGTGGGAGCCACCCCGGAAATGGATGCGGCTCACCTCGTCGATGGTCAGCGGGCGCACCCGGTCGACGTTGCCCTGCATGATCCACTCGAAGCCGTCCCGGATACCCAGGACCTCGACGCCCTCCAGGACGCCGCGGATGGTCGCCGCGCCGATCACGCTGTTGATGCCGGGGGCGGGCCCGCCCCCGACCAGGATCGCCAGTCTCTTCTGATGACTCACGGGTCTACCTCAATCCAGAGCGAGCAAAGCCCGAAGGGTATACCGCCCGGCCCGAGCCGGCAAATCGGCCGTTTGATCCATGCGCCCTGCTATCCTTCTGCCTGGGATGGGCCACGCTCACGCGCACCCGCACGGACACGGCGCGAGCCGGCGCCGGCTGGCCGCAGTCCTGGGCCTCAGCCTCGCCTTCCTCGGGATCGAGGTGGCGGCCGGGCTCCTGACCGGCAGCCTCGCGCTGCTCGCCGACGCCGGCCACATGCTCACGGACGTGGCGGGGCTGGTGCTGGCGCTCTTCGCCATGAAGCTCGCCGAGCGACCGCCCTCGCCGCGGCGCACCTTCGGCTACCACCGGGTCGAGATCCTGGCGGCCCTCACCAACGCCCTCGCGCTGCTGGCGGTCGCCGGCTACATCCTCATCGAGGCCTGGCACCGCTTCCGGAGCCCGCGGGCCGTCGCCGGGGCGGAGGTGCTGGGCGTCGCCACGGTTGGCCTGCTGGTGAACGTCGCCGGGGCGCTCCTGCTGCGCTCGGGTTCGCGCGCCAGCCTGAACCTGCGCGGCGCCTACAACGAGGTGCTGGCCGACGCCGCCTCCTCGGCGGGCGTCATCGTGGGGGCTGGTGTCATCATCACCACCGGCTGGAGCTGGGTCGACCCGGCGGTGGCGGTGGCGATCGCTCTCTTCGTCCTGCCGCGCACCTTGACGCTGCTGCGCGAGACCCTGCAGATCCTGGTCGAGGGGACGCCGCGCGAGGTGGATCTGGCCGCCCTGCGCCACGCCATGGAGAACGTGGCCGGCGTGAAGGCGGTACACGACCTGCACGTGTGGACCCTGACCTCCGGCCTCCACGCGCTCTCGGCCCACGCCGTGCTGAGCGCCGGAGCGTCGCACTCCACGGTGCTCGACGCCCTGCACGCCCGGGTCACCCGGGACTTCGCCATCACCCACGTCACCGTCCAGCTCGAGGAGCGTTGCTGCGGCGAGCACGCTCACGCCTGATCACATCTCGTAGAGCTCCGGGTCGTGGCTGGGCGGGAGCAGGCGGCGCAGGCGGCCCAACCGCTGTCTCCCCGGCTCGGGCGGCTCGATCCCGGCCCCGCCCGCCTCTTCCCCGAGCAGGCCGCCGAGGGGGTCGCCTTCGAGGGCGTCTCCCATCTGCTCCTCTATCTTCTCGGGATCCTCGCCAGCTTCCATGCGCCGCAGCGCCTCCTCCATGCCGCTCGCGATCGGCATCCCGGTGGCGGAGAAGAGCTTGCGCATGAGCAGCGCACCCTGGCGCGGATCGTTCTCGTCGATCGAATCCATCTCCCCGGCCAGCGCGGACATCGCGCGCTCGAGGCGCCCCTCGTCCTGGCCGGGGTCGGGCCCGAGCGCCGGCTTCTCGCGGCGGCCCCGGGAGATCGCGAAGGCCGAGGCGCGCCGCGTCATCCCCGCTCCGCCGCAACCCGGGCAGGCGGGCGTCTTTCCGGTGTTCACGCCTCGCGAGAGGAAGCTGAAGACGCGATGGCAGTCGGCGCAATAGAACTCGTAGATCGGCATGCTGGCCCTGTCTCTTCGAAGTCCATTCTAGCGGGTCGACGCCGAGCCGCGTTTCAGCCCCGCAGGCGCGCCTCTTCCTGGTCGCAGGCGCCGTAGAAGCCGGCGTCGCGAAGCGCGTCGGCCATCAGCGCCGTGCACCCGCGCACGCTGGTGGCGTGAACGTCCGGTGCGACGCCGCGGGCCGCCTCGCGGAAGGCGGTCATCCACACGGCCAGATCCTGGACCGCTCGCTGCGGGATCCTGGCTCCGGCGACGGCGTTGGTGAGCACGCGCGCCTCCTCGCTGACGCTGAAGAGGGCGAGGCTCTCGTGGCTGGCGGACAGCTCGCGCTGCGTGCTCCGGAGCAGCGTGCGGGTCGCGTTCGTGCCCAGGTGGCCCCAGGCGTGCTCCACCACGAAGTGCGCGGCCCAGCCGAGCAGGCTCGCGTCGACACCCTCGCGCGCCACGACGGCTGTCGTGGGAATGATCGAGGCGGCGGCCCGGGGCAGCTGCGGTCCTCTCGCCGGCACAGGCGAGGGGGCCGGAGGCATGAAGGCCGGCTCTCTCGCCTCGCCCTGCGTCTCGATCCACCTCCACACCCGCGCCAGCTGCACCTGGGCCGCCGAGCGGACCTCGACGTGCCGGCAGCGGATCGCCAGCCGCTCGAGATAGGTCAGGTCTTCGCGGCGAGTCAGGTGCCGGACCAGGATCTGCCCGACGTGGCGATCCTCCTCGAAGGCGAAGAGGCGCGTGCGGTCCCGAACCCGCTTGGCGGCCTCCTGGCGCACGAAGAAGTGGCGGTCGCTGCCGACCACGTCCAGTAGCCGATCGTCCTCCTCCGCCTCGGCGCCGAGCGTCTCGATCCGGTGCAGCAGCTCGTCGTCGTCGAAGGTCAGCCAGCTCTCCTCGGCGACGACGGCGTCCGGACCCTCGGACCATGGCCGTCGCTCGGGGCCGTCCTCCCGCGACGAGTCGTCGTCGGCGGACTCGGCGTCTTCGATCATCCCCTCGTCGAGCGGGGTCAAAGACCTCGTCTCGCCGTCAACCTGGATCTCGATCCCGTTCGCCTCTCCCGCATCGTCGTCCCTGGGATCGTCGCTCATCAGCATCCTCCAGCCGGCCGCGCGGCGCTCAGCCCCGCCGGTACTCGAGATAGCGGGCGGTCTCGTCGGCGACCGGCCGCCCGAAGAGCGTCTCCACGACGTGGAGCGCCAAGTCCAGCCCCGAGGCGGCCCCCGCCGAGGTGAGAACGCCGTCGTCCACGAAACGCGCCTCGCGATCCACGACTAGGCCCCTGCCGAGAGACGCCAGCAGGCCGAACGCCCCCCAGTGCGTGGTGGCGCGACGTCCGTCGAGGAGCCCGGCCCGCGCCAGGAGCAGCGCCCCGGTGCAGACGGACGCCGTGCGCCTCGCCCTCCCGGCCGTGCGCCGGATCCACTCGATCGTCTCCGCGTCCTGGAGCAGAGGCCGGGTTCCGAAGCCGCCTGGCACCAGCAGCAGGTCGATGGCCACCGCGTCGCCGAACCCGAAGCGGGGGAGCAGGGTCAGGCCGCCGGTCGCGGTCACCGGGTCCTTGGTCTTGCCCACCGTGAAGACGTCGAAGAGGGCGTCGTCCTCGTGGTGACGGGACTCGACGCCAGGGGCCAGGCGCGCCCGCGCCAGCACCTCGAACGGGCCGGCCACGTCGAGGGCGGCGACGCCGTCGAAGACCAGGATGCCGACCCGCCAGCGCTCCATCACCCGGCCTCGCGCAGAGGCGCCCGGCGACGCCCGTCCCGTCCCGGGCCGGTGCTCACATCCACGTCTCGCTCCCCTGGTAGTAGCGTGGCTGGCGGTCCGGATGACGGGCCTTGTAGGACCGGTACCGCGCCAGGAGGCGCGCATAGCGCGCGTCCGACATGCGCAGCGGGCGGTGGGGGTAGTCGATCAACCAACGCTCGACCTTCCACACGTTGCGCTCGGAGAGTCGCCAGTCGTAGCGGCCCAGCTCGCGCAGGTCGGCGACCGCGAAGCCGGTCACGCGTCCGGTGAGATCCACGTAGGGGTCCAGGTAGCTCGCCGCCAGCTGGCGGGGGCTGGCGAAGCGCGGCCGGCGCCCGTGCAGGCCCGCATCGCGCGAGCGCGCGATCGAGCCCCAGCGCCCGTGCTCGCGGAACACGCAGATGACGTGATCCAGCTTGTCGACGCTCTCGAAGCTGACCAGCAACGGCGGATGGCCGTGCTGCTCGAGCAGGACGGCCGCGGCCAGCGCCGCCTCCAGACAGTGCGCGGTGCCGAGCCGCACCACGCCCCGGAACGAGCGCAGCGTCTCACCGCTCTTCTCCCAGTTGTAGGGGAGGGAGCGCAGCCAGCGCTGCACCGCGCGCGGCGAGCGCAGCTCGTCGACCAGCGCACGCTCGGTCGCCGTGAAGTCCGACCGTCGCGGAATCGTGTCGCCCAAGCGACCACCTCGTCGCTCCCCGCTATCCTTCCGCCTGGCGGGCCGCGGGTCAGGGTAGCACGAGGGGCCGCTCGGGTTCCGCAGTGGGCTGCGGCCGCGCGACGCAGCCTAATGGCCGGCGTTCAGCGAGAGCCGCGCCGGACCGCAAAGGCGATCGAAGTCGAACTCGAAGTGGACGTCCATCCCGCGCGCCGCCTCACGGGCGGCAGAAAGGCTACCCTCAGGTGAAGCGACCGGAGGGAGAGCAGCCGCCCCCACCCGCCGAGCCGGTACCGCCCGCGGCGGATCCCGAGAAGGTCGAGAACTGCTTCTCTACCCGGTCCGCCCCGCAACTGGGGCAGTCGATCCCTTCCGCGTCCTGGCCGATCCGGCGAAGCCGCTCGAAACGCGCGCCACAGACCCCACATCGATACTCGTAGAGCGGCAACCAAGACCTCCTGGCCGAGTCTCACCCGTCCCCGTCCACACCATTGGACTCGGAACCGCCGGGAAGGTTACACCGCTCCGCCTCTTGCGAGCGTGGTCGGGCGAGTGGAACGCGGGGCACAAACCGATTACCCTTCGCCCTGCGGAACGCCGGCTCGGGCGCCGTCCACCCGCCCAAGAGCCCGCGGGCACTCGTCAGGGCGAGGAGTGCCGCCTCCAGACCCGAGAACCCGCGGATGAGTCACGATCTGAAGGCCCCCCATCGCCGCTACAACCCCCTTCTCGCAGAATGGGTGCTCTGCTCGCCCCACCGGCTGGAGCGTCCGTGGCAGGGCCAGGTCGAGAAAGCGACGGCCGAGACCCTCCCCGCCTACGACCCGGACTGCTATCTCTGCCCGGGCAACCTGCGCGCAAACGGGCAGAGGAACCCAGCCTACACGCGCACCTTCGCGTTCGACAACGACTTCCCGGCGCTGCTGCCGACCAGCGACCTGCCGGCCGTAGACGAGGGCGGGCTCCTGGTCGCGGAGCCGGCCGTCGGCCGCTGCCGGGTCCTCTGTTTCTCCCCGCGCCACGACCTCAGCCTTGCCGGCATGCCGGCGAGCGCGATCCGGTCGGTGGTGGACGGCTGGGCCGAGGAGGTCACGACGCTCGGCTCGGACCCGGGCATCCGCTACGTCCAGGTCTTCGAGAACAAGGGCACCCTGATGGGCTGCAGCAACCCACATCCGCACTGCCAGGTGTGGGCGACCGGCCACGTTCCGCTGATCCCGGCGCGCAAGCAGGAGACCCAGAGCGCCTACCTCGACCGACACGGCCGTGACCTGCTCGGCGACTACCTGGAGCGGGAGCTCGCCGCGGGCGAGCGCGTCGTCTTCCGGAACCAGCGCTGGGTGGCGCTGGTGCCGTTCTGGGCGGTCTGGCCGTTCGAGCTCATGCTGCTGCCGGTGCGGCGCGTGGCCGACCTGCCGGCACTCGCACCCGAGGAACGCGACGACCTCGCCGAGGCGCTGCGACAGGTGAGCCTGCGTTACGACCGGCTGTTCTCGACCTCCTTCCCCTACTCGATGGGCTTCCACGCCCGTCCCTGTGACGGAAGGGAGCACCCGTACTGGCGCCTGCACGCCGTCTACTACCCGCCCCTCCTGCGTTCGGCGAGCGTCCGGAAGTTCCTGGTGGGCTACGAGCTCACGGCCGAGCCGCAGCGGGACCTGACCGCGGAAGACGCCGCCGCCCGCCTGCGCGCGCAGGGAGAGCGGCCCGACCGGAGACAAGACCGATGAGCAGCCACGGCGTCGACCCCCAGCTGGTGGAGCGCGCCCGCCGGCATTTCGACGAGCGGTTCGGGGCCTCCGACCGGCGCGTCGCGGTCGCCCCGGGCCGGGTCAACCTGATCGGCGAGCATACCGACTACAACGACGGCTTCGTGCTGCCGATGGCGATCGGCAAGACGGCCGTCGTCGTCTTCCGCCCCCGCGAGGACCATCGCCTGCGCGCCTACTCGGTCGCCTTCGACGAGCAGCAGGAGCTGGACCTCGACACCCTCAGCCCCTCCGGGCGGGAGCGGCTGGCTGTCCTACGTCGCCGGGGTCGCCTGGGCCTTCGCCGAGGAGGGGCTCGAGGCGCGGGGCCTCGACCTCGTGGTGGACGGCGACGTACCGATCGGCGCCGGGCTCTCCTCCTCCGCTGCCCTGGAGCTCGCCACGGCAAGAGCGCTGGCCGAGGCGGCGGGCGTGCCCTGGGACCCCGTCCAAATGGCGAAGGTCGGGCAGAAGGCGGAGAACGCCTACGTGGGCATGAACTGCGGGATCATGGACCAGTTCGCCTCGGCCGCCTGCGAGGAGGGCATGGCGCTTCTCCTCGACTGCCGCTCGCTCGAGACGCGGCCGGTGCCCGTGCCGGCGCGCGCCACCGTGGTCGTGATGGACACGGGGGCCCGCCGTGCCCTGGCCGGCAGCGCCTACAACGACCGGCGAGCGGCCTGTGAGCGGGTGGTCGCGATCCTCGCGCGCACCCGTCGGGACGCGCGCGCGCTTCGCGACGTGAGCGTGAGCCAGCTCGAGGCGGCACGTGCCTCGCTCGACCCGACCGACTACAAACGCGCCAGCCACGTCGTGCGCGAGAACACCCGGCCGGTCGAGCTCGCGAACGCCTTGGCGCGCGACGACCTGGCGCTCGCGGGCCGCCTCCTGAACGACTCGCACGCGAGCCTGCGGGACCTCTACCAGGTCTCCTCGCAGGAGCTGGACCTCATGACCGAGATCGCCAGCGGCCAGCCCTCGTGCTACGGCGCGCGGATGACCGGGGCGGGCTTCGGCGGCTGCGCGCTGGCGCTCGTCGACGCGTCCGCCGTCGATGCCTTTACTGCGGCCGTGCTGCCGGCCTACCGGGCACAGATCGACCTCCCGGCGGCGCTCTACCCGTGCCGTCCGGAGCCGGGCGCCCGGATCCTGGACTAGCCGCCCCCCCACCTCGAACGGGCCGGAAGACGGATCGCGCGCCGGGCCCGCGTCCTGCGGCTAGAATCGGCCAGGTCAGGAGAGGCCCCTGCTCGCGCACGGCATTCGCAGCTACCACCGTCCGACCCGACTCG
The DNA here is from genome assembly GCA_963732935.1 of uncultured Acidobacteriota bacterium. Taxonomy (GTDB): domain Bacteria; phylum Acidobacteriota; class Vicinamibacteria; order Fen-336; family Fen-336; genus DATBSL01. The sequence goes on from CAVTBK010000003.1 coordinate 746,957, forward strand.
ACGAGGCGCTCTCGCTCGCCGCCGAAGGGGCCGCACCGCTCGGCGGCGGCACGCGGCTGCTCGCGGCGGAGAGGTCGCTTCCCAACGTGCTCGACCTGCTGGGACTCGGCCTCTCGGGTGCGGGCCAGCGCGACGAGGACCTCGAGATCGGCGCCATGACGACGCTGCAGGAGATCGTGCAGACGAGGAGCGCCTACCTGGCGAGCGGGGCGCTGCTGCCACTCGCCTGCCGAACGAGCGTACCGTCCCGCCTGCTGCGCGGGATGGCGACGCTCGGCGGGGAGGCGGTGGCCGCCGACCCCGACTCGGAGCTGGTGGCCGCCCTGCTCGCCCTCAACGCCATCTTCGTGGTGGCCCAGAAGGACGGCTCGGTCGAGGTTCCGGCGCTCCGCTTCCTGCATCAGCCGGCGCGCGACCTCGCCGGCGGAGCGCTGCTCCGCTCGGTCCAGATCCCGGGAGCCCCGCACGGTGCCGCCCTCGAGCGCGCGGCGGCATTGCCGTCGCTGCCCGCGCTCGTCGCCGTCGCGGTCACCACCACCTTCTCCGGCGCCCGCCTCTCACGCGTGCGGGTCGCCGTGACCGGGCTCGCCGCCCCTCCCGGGCGCATCGTCGAGGCCGAGGCCCTGCTCGAGCGGACCGCTGGCGAGCAGGGTGCCCTCGAGCAGGCCGCCGACTTGCTCGCTCGTGCGGCGCCCTTCCGCGACGACGCCCGCGCCACCGCCGCCGAGCGCCGGACGATGGCACGGCCGCTCGCCCTGCGCGCGCTGCGGACTGCAATCGAGGACGGTCGGCGGCAGCGGCCACCCCGGATCCCGGCCCTGCTCCCGACCTCCCCGCTCCGGGTTCCGCCGCCGATGCCCTACTTCACCTCGGGACGGCTGGAGCTGACCGTGAACGGCCGCGCCCTGCGCGCGGAGGTCGACGCGCGCACGACGCTCTCGGAACTGCTACGCGGCGCGGGCGCTTTCGGCGTCAAGGCCGGCTGCGGCACGGGACGATGCGGCGCCTGCACGGTGCTGCTGGACGGGCGCCCGGTCGCGGCCTGTCTCACCCTCGCAGTGCGCGCGCAGGGGCACTCGGTGGTGACGATCGAAGGACTCGGCAGCTCCGAGCGCCCGCATCCGCTCCAGTTGGCGTTCGCCGAGTCGGGCGCGACGCAGTGCGGCTTCTGCACGCCCGCGCTGGTTCTGTCCTCGCGGGCGCTGCTCGAGGTCGAGCCGGCCCCGAGCCCGGAGCTCGTGCGGGACGAGCTGACCGGCCTGTGCCGCTGTACGGGCTACCTCCGTGCCGTCGCCGCCGCCCGCGCCGCGCGGGGCGCCTCGTGACCCTGCGCCGACCCACCGGCCAGGGCGCCTTCGCGGGGGACGTGACGCTGCCGGGAACGCTCCACGTCGCCCTGCGCCTCTCGCCTCTCGCGCACGGCCGGATACGGCGTGCGAATGCCGCCGGTGCCCGCTCCCTGCCCGGAGTCGCCGTCGTGCTCACCAGCGAGGACGCGCCTCACCTGTTCTCGCGGGAGATCCACTTCTTCGGCGACCGTCTGGCCGCCGTCGCGGCCGAGGAGCCGGAGCTCGCCCGGCGTGCTGTCGAGACGATCGATCTGGAGGTCGAGCCTCTGCCGGCGGTCCTCGACCCCGAGAAAGCGGCGGCTGACGAGAGTTGCGTCGCCGGCCGGCTCGATCTCGCCCACGGCGACGTCGAGCGGGAGATCGGGACGGCGCGGCAGGTCGTGAGCGGCGACTGGCAGCTGCCGTTCACGCCGGCGCTCTCCCTCGAGCCCCCCCAGGCGGTCACCTGGCTCGACGAGGATCGTCGACTCGTGGTGCGGACCTCGGCCGAATCGCCTTTCCGGGTCCGCCGGGCTCTCGCAGACCGCCTGTCGCTACCGGCCGCGGGGATCAGGGTCGTGCGGCCGCTCGCCGCCGGCGGGGCGGCGGGTGACGGACGCCTGCTGGTGGAGGACCTCTGTGCGGCCGTCACGCTGCAGACGGGACGACCCGCGCGGCTCGCCATGAGCGGCGACGCGCAGCTCACCAGCACGACCGGCCGTCCGGCGCAGCGCGTTCGGGTCCGGCTCGGCCTCCGCGACGGCCGCATCACGGCCATCGACCTCCGCTTCCTCCTCGATCTGGGGGCGACCGACGAGCGGGCCGACGAGCTCCTGCGCTCGTCGGCCCGCCACGCCCTCGCCCTCTACTCGGCCGACTGCGTGCGGGTCGAGGCGATCGCGGTACGAACCCATCGACCCCCGAGCGGCAGCTCGCGAGGCGCCGATGCCGGGCCGGCTTTCGCGATCGAGTGTGCCGTCGAGCAGGCCGCCCGGCTCGTGGGCGAGGACCCCGGCGACTTCCGGCGTCGTCAGCTGGGCCGCGCGGGCGCTTCGGCCGCACTGCTCGCCGAGCTCGGCGAGCCGCCCGGTGAAGACGGCAGGGAGACGCTCGACGCTCTCCTCTCTTCACTCCCCCACGAGCGACCGCGGCCGCCCGCCACCGCCGGATCGCTCCGGCCCGGCTTGGGCCGCGGCCTGGCGCGGCGGTCCGCCGCGGCGACCTCGGGGGCGGGGCCCGCTGCCTCGCTCCGCCTGCTGGAGGACGGGTCCTTCACCCTGTCCACGGGCACCGCGACCGTCGGAGGCCCCCAGGAGAGCCCGGAAGCCGCGCTGGCGGCCGCCATCCTCACGGTGCCGGCCGAGAGCGTCGTGGCCACCGCGGCCGACTCCGACTCGGCCGCCTTCGAGGCGGGCGAGCCAGCAGCGGCGTTCCTGACCCCGGTGCTCGCGGTCGAGGAGGTCGCGCGCCTCGCGCGCGAGCGCATCCGGGAGGCCGGGGCACGGCTGCTCGGCGCCTCCCCGCCGCAATCGACACTCGAGGACGGCTGCGTGCGCGACGCGCAGGGAGCCTCGATCAGCTTCGCCGAGATCGGCGCCGCCGCGCTCCGCGCTGGCGCGCCCCTTGTCGCGACGGCCGCGCCCGCCGCTGCCACGACCCCTTCCTGCTTCGCGGCAGCCCGAGCCGAGGTTCAGGTCGACATGGAGACGGGCGTCGTGAACGTCGTGCGGCTGGCCGCGGCCATTGCCGCAGGACCCTTTGCCAATCCCCGGCCTCACGAGGCGGCGGTCGAGGGCGCGCTCGCTCTCGCCGTCGAGCAGGCGCTCGCCGCCGGGCTCGAATTCGACTTCGAAGGACGGCCGCTCGTGCGTACGCTGCGCGAGTACCCTCTGGTGGCGCCGAGCGACGTGCCGCCGCTGCTCGTGGCGTTCCTGTCGTCCGCGGCGACCCCCGCGCCGCTCGGCGGTGCGACGCTCACCGACGTCGCGGCACGCGCCGCGCTCGCCGCGCTCGCAAACGCGGTCGCCGACGCGACCGGGCTCGCGCCGACCCGCCTGCCGCTTTCCCCCCCAACCGTCCTGGCGATCCTGGCTGCCGGGCGCCAGCCATCGGACGCCTGACTTCACATCACACCACGACTGCCGTCGACGCGCTCGACTCGCGCCTCACCTCGATCCGGGCCGGCAGGCGCTCGGCGAGGTCGCGCACGTGAGTCACGATGCCGACCAGGCGCCGGCCGCCGTGAAGCGCGTCGAGCGCGTTCACGACCGCGTCGAGCGTCTCCGTGTCGAGCGTACCGAAGCCTTCGTCCAGGAAGAGGCTCTCCAGGGCCTCCGTCGCCCGTCCCCCGGCCGAAAGCTCCGCGAGGCTCTCCGCGAGCGCGAGCGCGAGGCCCAGGGAGGCGAGGAAGGTCTCGCCTCCCGACAGCGTGCGCACCGAGCGCACGCTGTCGACGTTCCAGTGGTCGCTGACGTAGAAGTCCTGCTCGGCCCTCGTCGCCGGCGTATCGTCTCCCGCGCCCAAGCGGAGCTGGTAGCGGCCTTGCGACAGCTGTGACAAGTGCCGCGAGCCGCCCGCCGCCAGGCGCGAGAGGGCCTCCTCCTGGATCCAGGCCACGATCTCGTTGGCCTTGAGATGATCGGCGAGCGTCTTGTGGAGTGAGGCTCTTGCCTCCAGCTCCTGCCGTCGACCTCGCAGCTCCTCCGCCCGCAGGATCGCCTTCTCGACACGCTCGACCGTCTGCCGCGCGGTTGCGAGCCGCGCCGCAGCAGCTCGCGAGACATCCTGCGCCGCCACCCGCAGCGACTCGACCACGGCGACCTCGTCCCGGCCGGCGGGCGGCGGCTGGAGGCCTGCCCAACCTGCAGCCCCGGCCAGCGCGATCAGCTCGCGGCTGGCTTCCTCGAGGCGGGCCACCTGCTCCCCCTTCTTCGCGGCGATCTCGTCGAGACGTGCCCGGGCACCGTCCCGACGAGCGGTCGCCCCAGCCACCGCTGCGGCCAGGTGTGCCTGCTCCTGCTCGGCCGAACGGCGCGCCTTGTCGAGATCGGCCTGCTGGCGGCGGGCGTCTGTGAGCTGCCGTTGTTCGGACTGTATGCGCGCGGCCAGCGCCTCGGGATCGGTCGTCTCGATCGGGAGAAAGCCGCTCTCCAGCAGCTCCGTGACCGCATCACCCGCGAGGGCGCGAGTGTCACGCAGCCGCTCCTCGAGCTGGACCAGCTCGCGCCCCAGGCCCTCGGCGGCAGCCTGCCGCTGAGCCAGCAGGAGTCGCTGCTTCTGCCGCCGCTCACCGGCAGCCTGCCGCGTCTTCTCGGCGGCCCGCAAGGCGGCGTCGGCCGCGTCCAGAGCTGGCTCGTCGGCGGGCAGCACGCTGGTGAGCGCCCTGGCACAGACCGGGCACGCCTCGCCAGGCCGCAGGCCGCGCCGAAGGGTCACCGCGAGGTGCTGGCGGTGGGCCGCCTCGCGCGCCGCGCGGGCGGTCGTCTCCTGCTCGCGGGCCGCCTCTTCCTCCTGCTCCCGATCGGGAAGTGCCGCCTCGGCTGCGGCGAGATCCGCCTGCGCCTCAGCGACCGCCTTCTGCCTCACGACGACGTCGGCCGCGAGACGCGCCACCCGCGGCGTGAGCGCCACGAGCTGGTCGGCTCTCGGCTTGGCTGCCGTGAGCAGCGCGTGGCGCGCATCGTCTATGCCCAGGGACTCGAGTTGCCCCCGGAGCCGTTCGAGCTCCGAGGCCAGCTCGGCCGTCTTGCGCCCCGCCCCGTCGAGCGTCATCTGCGCCGCCGCGAGCGCAGTCGCCTCGGCCACCTCGGTCGCGGCCAGCGTCGCCAGCTCGCGCCGGGCCGCCCGGACCGCGTGCGCGTACGGAGCGGCGGCGCCGAGCTGGACGAGATCCGCCTCGGCCCGCGCCGCCTCCGCCTCCGAGCCGCGACGCTCCTCCCGCGACCGCTCGAGCTCCTCGGGCGTCGCCCCCGCGAAGTCCGTCTCGATCTGCTTGCGAAGGAACTCGCTCTCCGCCCTGGCCGAAGCACCCCTCTGGTTCGCCAGCTGCTGCATGCGCTCGTAGACGCCGAGGCCCAGCAGGGCGACCAGGATCTTGCGCCGCTCCTTCGGCTCGCCCTTCAGGAACGCGTCGAACTGCCCCTGCGGCAGCACGACCGAACGCGTGAAGCCGTCGTAGTCGAGACCCAGGATCCTCTCGACCTCGGCGCGGATCTCGCGTGCCTTGTCGGCCAGCGGCTCCGAGCCGGCGGGCGTGAGCCGCTCGAGCCGCTGCTGGGAAGGTCGCTCGCGCCGCACGGCACGCGCGATGCGGTACCGCTCCCCGCCCACCGCGAACTCGAAGAGGACCGAGAGTCGCTCGACGCCGTGGCTGATGAGCTGTTTGTAGTCGTCCCCGACGCGCGGCACCTGGCCGTAGAGCGCGAACACGATCGCGTCGATCAGCGACGACTTGCCGGCGCCGGTCGGGCCCGTGATCGCGAACAGGTCCAGGCCGGAAAAGTCGATCTCCAGCCGCTCGCGAAAGGAGGTGAAGCCCTCCACCGTGAGGCGCAGCGGCTTCACCGCGAGGCTTCCTCGTGGAGCTCCGCGAAGAGCGCGCGCAGCTCCGCCGGCGGGTCGGCCTGGTTGCGACGGCGATAGTACTCGGCGAACAGTCGGGCCGGGTCCATGCCGCTGCGCTCGGCCCCGGGCGGGGCCGGGGCAGCCGCTCCCGGGTGCTCGACGCCGACCTCGAGGGCGTTCGGCAGCAGCTCCCTCACCTGTTCGGCCAGGCCGGGAACGGGGGCCTCGGCCCGGACCGTGACGCGGAGATACGCGTCGCCCAGCTCCCCGGCCGCCGAAAGCGCGCGCAGCTCCTCGAGTGTGCCGGCCACGTCACGCAACCGTCGTCCCGCCGTGATCGGCACCGACTCGACCGAGACCGGCCGGCCGGGGTGGGCCTCGAGCACCACGACGCGCTTCTCCTGCTCCTTCTCGCCGAAATCGAGCTCGACCAGCGAGCCCGCGTAGAGAGTGCGGGCGGGCGCCGTGACCTCCTGCGGGCGGTGCAGGTGGCCGAGGCCTATGTACTGCACCGAGGACGGCAACTGCTGGGGGTTGATCCCGTAGATCTGGCCGAGATGCAGCTCGCGCTCGCCGGTACCGCGCCGCGCCCCGTCCACCAGCAGGTGGGCGAGCAAGAGATTGACCGTTGCGGGTGTCAGCTCCCTGACCAGTGCGGCCAGGATCTGCTCGATGCGCCGTGCGTACTCATCGTACCAGCCGCCCTCGGGCCCCATCACCAGGCAGGCGTCGACGACCCGGCGCTCGGGCACGAATGGCAGCACCGCGACGCGGGCTTGCTCCGAGCCGTCCCGCCCCGTCAGGCACACGACGCCGCCGGCCGCGGGCGGGCGCACCTCGGCCCGCACGTGGACGTTCAGGCTCTCGAGCAACGTCGCGAGCGCCCCCAGCTTCTTCGGGTGGTCGTGGTTGCCGGCGATCAGCACGCAGGCAATCCGGTCCGGCAGCAGGCGCGCCAGGAAATCGTAGACGAGCTTCTCGGCCTCGGGCGAGGGCGAGGGCGAGTCGAACACGTCGCCGGCCACCAGCACCGCGTCGACCTCGGCGTCGAGCGCCAGACCTGCCACCTGCCCGAGCGCCGCCGCCTGCTCGTCCAGGCGTGAGCGGCCACGCAGCGTCTTGCCGACGTGCCAGTCGGCCGTGTGCAGGAAGCGCATCAGCGGAAGCTCGCGAAGGGATCCTGGCCGGTGTCGTCCTCGACCTCGGCCTTGCGCGTGGCCCAGGCCGGGAACGGGAATCGCACCAGGAGCGGCGTCGGGATCTCCGGCTGCTGCACGATCATGGTGCCGGGCTTCAGGATCCCGGCGCGACCGCGCCCGGCCGGGCTCAGAAGCCGTACTCCGGCCGTTCGGCCTCCGCCGTGTCGAGGCGGCCCACGATCCGGAGCGCCGCGTTCGCGACGATCCGCCCCTCGACCTCGCTCGCGGTCTGCTGAGCGCCCACCAGCACGATCCCGAGGCTCCGCCCGCGCTCGGAGATGTCGAGCAGGATCTCCTTGATCGGGCCGCGGCCCTCGCGCGGCGCGTACTTGTTGAGCTCGTCGAGCATCACGAAGACGAGCGGCCGCGCGGTGCCGAGCGACTCCTTCTCCTCGAACATCCGCTTCAGCACGGCCCCCACCACGAAGCGCTTGGCCCGATCGTGCAGGGCGTGGATGTCGACCACCGACAGCTGCGACCGCTTCCAGTCGAGGCGGTGCTCCTCGCGCCGGCCGACCTCCTTGCCCCGGATCAGATGGCCGACGTGCCGGGCCGCGGCGTGCAGCCGTCGCTCGAAGGCCGCCACCGTGCCCGGCGCCGCCGCGTTGCCGCGCGCCCAGCGTTCGGCCAGGCTCGGCTCGTCGTCCGGGTGATCCGCCAGCGCCTCGACCAGCGCGTCGAAGCTGTCGATTCTTCGCCCCTCGAGCTCGATCCAGGGGTCCCGCGGCTGGCCCTTCTCGGCCGCGGCCGCCGCGAGCTTCGCCTCGATCCGGTCGACGACGAAGCTGAGCTGGCTCGAGGCGTCGTCGGTCTCCGCGAACAGGAAGCGCAGCAGCCGCTCTTCCACCAGCTCGCGCACGGTCCAGAAGAAGGCCGTGACCCCGCCGCTGCGGCTGCCGGTCGCGGCCAGGCGCTCGGGCGAATCCCGTCGCACCGGGGCGAGGATCTGTACGCTCGCGAAGCTCTCGGCCGGAAGGGCGAGCTTGGCGTAGTCTCGCCGGTCCTCGTCGCGCAGGCGCGCGTTTCTCTGGTCGAGGAACAGCAGGTCCTCGCCCTTGACGTTGAAGACGAGGGCATGCGTGTTGGCGGCGTCGCCGCCGAGGGCACCGGAGCTGAAGAGGCTGTGGAGCAGGAAAGTGGCGTAGCTCGTCTTGGTCGCGACGCCGGAGATACCCGAGATGTTGACGTGCGCCCCTCGCGAGCCGTCGAGGAAGTCGAGGTTCGCGAAGACGGGCTCGCCGTCTCGCGAGAGACCGATCGGGACCTTGCGCTCCATGCCGTCGAAGAAGAGGGCCTCGTCTCTCCGCTGCCCGGCGGCGCGGCGGACCGGCTGGCCCGGCCGCGGCGGGACGAAGATCTCGGGCTCGACCCGCGTGACGCGAACGTGCGCGGCCTCGGCGACGATCGCCGGCAGGACGCCTTGTTCCACCAGGAAGACGTCGGAGTCGAGCCGAGCGCCCTCGTGGCGGGCCCGCACCAGGTCGACCACCCCGTAGAGGCGGACCGCTCGGCCGTCGGGCAGCGGCGTCTCGACCTCGATCACGTCGTCGAGCTGCAGGTACTGCCCGTCTTCGACCGCCACCCAGAACTCGAGCGGCATCGCGTCGAGCGTGCCGAGCACGCGTCCCACCGTCTCGCTCACCGGGTCACCTCGCGGTGGAGCCGGGCCTCGATCGCGCGCCGGACAAGGGCCGGGTCTCCGAGCAGGTGCTTGAGGCGGGCCTCGAGCCCTCCCACCGGGTAGAGGTTCTGCGGCGCGCGCGGATCGTGCGCCGCGTCGGAGGCGAAGCGCGGCAGCTCCCGCGCGGAAAGGTCGGCCAGCCGGCGCGCTTCGTCGACGCCCTGGGCCGCGCGGCACTCGGCACGCACGACGCCCGTGAGGGCCGACTCGATCGCCCGTCCGGAGGCGATCCTGAGGTACCAGGAGTAGCGCGGCTCCCGGCCGCCGACCAGAAAGAGCGGCGTGCGTTCGCCGACGCCCAGCCGGGGCAGCAGGGCGTGGTGGGCAGGATCGAGGTACTGCCGCTGCAGCCGCTTGACGAAGCCCACCACGGGCCCGAGGACGCCGGCGGTCAGGAAACCGAGCGGCCCGTCCTGGAAGACGACCTCCACCTCGCTGGCGAGCTCACCCGCCAGACGGCCCTCGGCCTCACGCATCGCCGCCTGGAGACCCTCGACCGGCGCCACGGGCGTGTTTGCTGCTTCGCTTCGCGGCTCGAAGACGACCCCGCCGTCGCGCAGGGCCGCCGAGAAGGGCTCGAGCAGCAGGCCACCCGCGACCACCACCACCCTGCCGATCCGCTCGCGTTCCACCCGTGCCGTGGTCGCGACGAAAGCCGCTCCGACTCCGAAGGAGCCGAATAGGCCGAACACGGTCCGCTCGCCCTCGCTCACCAGCAGCCGATGCTCGATCCGCCGGACCCCGTCGACGAAGGCGATCCTTTGGGGCGGCGGCGCGGGCGACGGACGGATCGCTTCCCAGCAGGCCGACTCGACCCGCACGTCGACCGGCGCGCCCTCGGCGTCGTCTGCCACCTGGATCGAGCCCTCGTACTCGGCGGCCCAGGGGTCGAGCCGCAGCGCGAGCGGCCGCGTGGGCACGTCAGCGGCGACCAGGGAATGCACGCGCTGCCGGGCGGGTTCTGCCATCCGATCGCGCGAGTCTAACCTCGACTGCGGTCAGACGAGGTCCGCTGGCGCGCTACGGCGTCGCCGTGCAGGTGACCGCGAAGGTGTAGGGATCCTCGTCCGGATCATCGCTCCCGATGGAGACGTCGCCGGTCCAGGTGCCGGCGCTCGAGGCGTCGCAGCGGAGGTCGAAGCTCGCGCCGTCGCCGGCCGCGATCGCAGTCGCTGGGGTTGACGCGAGCGAAAAGCCTGCAGGATAGGAGATCGAACTCAGGTTGAGGATGGCCGTGCCCATGTTGGCGATCGTGAAGGTGTCGACCAGTGGCGTGCCGGTCAGGGTCGCGCCGAAGTCGGTGCCGTCGCTCACGCTCGGCGTCGCGTCGCCGTCCGCAATGCTCAATCCACCACCCTGCACGTCGATATCGGGCACCGGGGCGTTCACGCGGCAGGTGATGGTGAAGGAGTAGGGACTCTGGTCGGGGTCGTTGCTCACGATGGAGACGGAGCCGGTCCAGGTGCCCTCGCTCGATGCCTGGCAACGCACGCCGAAGGTCGTGCTGCCGCCTCCTTTGACCACGCTCGTCGGGATCGAGAAGCCCCCGGGAAGGCTCAGCGAGCTCAGGCTGAGGGTATCGCCGCCCGTGTTGGCGATCGTGAAGGTGTGCGTCACAGGGGCGCCGACGACGGTGACGCCGAAGTCGGTGCCGTCGCTCACGCTCGGCGTCGAGTCCCCGTTCGGGATGCTCAGCCCCCCGCCCCGCACGTCGATGTGGGGCGCAGCAGGCGTCGGCGAGGGGGTCGGCGCCGGTGTAGGGGTGGGTGTAGGGGTGGGTGTAGGGGTGGGTGTAGGGGTGGGTGTGGGGGTGGGGGTGGGTGTGGGGGCAGGTGTGGGTGCAGGTGTGGGCGCAGGCGTGGGCGCGGATGGCGGCGGTACCGGGGTGGCGTGCGCCGCGGGCGTAGGCGAAGGCGTCGGAGTGGGGATCGGCGTCGGCAGGGCGCGGATCACCGTGGGCCGGGTCGGGGACCCGCTGCCGCAGCCCGCCAGGCTCGGCAGGACGAGTGCCACGATCGCGCAGGAGCCGAAGCGGCCTGCCCAACTAGCCATGGTAGGGATTCTGAGACGAAGCTACCGCGCAGGATTCGTCCTGTCAATGGGGAGTTGGCATAGGGGCTGACTCAGCCTGACAGGGACAGTGGGAAGCAGGTCGGGAGCCGCCAGGGCGTTGACCGTGCAGGTCAGGGCCCGTGCTCTCAGGTTCCGAGCGTGCAGCGACAGCCATGCCTTGACGCGCGCATCCCTCGGGGGCACACTCGTTGCTACAGCAAATGTTGCGAAAGCACGAGCCCAGCCAGGCCGACGAGCCCATAGGCCTGCTGGTGGCTGCGGTGCGCCGGCGGATCAAGCAGGCGGTCGGCGCGCGTCTGCGCGGCTCCGGTCTGAGCCCGCAGCAGTTCTGGATCCTGATCGCGATCCGGGAATCGGCGGGCCTGTCGCTGCGCCAGCTCGGCGAGCGCCGCTGGATGGACGCCCCGACCGTCTCCCGCGTGGTCGCCGCCCTCGTGAGAAAGCGCCTGGTCCGCATCGGCGGCGACGACGACGACCGCCGGCGCCGGCGCCTGCTGCTGAGCCCGGCCGGGCAGGCGCTCGCTTCTCGCCTGCTGCCGATCGCCCGCGAGCACAGGGCCTCGCTCGTACGAGGGCTGAGCCCCGCGGAGGAGCGGACCCTGCGCCGACTGCTGCGCCGTCTGATCGCGAACCTGGCGCCCGAGCCGCTCGACTAGCGGCGCGGGCGCCCCGTCTCACCAGACGTAGACCCGCACGTGGTCGTCGCCGTCCCGAACGTCGACCAGGTCCGTGAACCGCACGCCTCCCAGCGCGGCGGCCAAGGCACCCGTCCGGATCTGGCCGTCCTCGCCCGGCAGCGCGGAGAGCGCCAACTGCAGAGGCACGTTCACGGTCACGTTGTCCTTCGCGTCCTTCACGTGGACGTGGAGCGTGCGGCCCTGCTTGGTGATCACGACCTGCTGCTCGTGCTCCTCGACACGGACGAGCTCGCCGTCCGGGCCCTTGGCAAGGGCTTCCAGCACCCCCCGCGCCACCTTCATCCCGCGGAGGGCGTCGGGGTCCGGGATCCGGAGCTTCTGATCGGCGACGGCCGGGGACACGGCGACCGCCGCCTGGGCCAGCACGAGAGGCATCGGCACCACCACGTGGTGGCCGCGCGGCCCGCCCTCGTGTACGTCCACGACCACGATGCCGAGGCTGGCGACGCTCGCCAGCAGGGCAACCGGGACACCCAGAATGAAGGCCAGCTTGCCCATGGCCGCCTACTTGCCCGCCGCGGGCTGCGTGTTCTGGTCGTCGATCCAGATGCGCACCTTGCTGTCCTTCTCGTCGACGCGCACCAGGTCGCCCTTCTGCTTCTGCAGCTCGGCCACCGCTGCCCTGACGTCGAGCTGCTCGCCCTCGCCGGCCAGGAGCGCGTCCACGACGTTCACCGGCAGCTCGACGCGCACCTCGCCGTGACGCCGAGCGGGCTTGGTCGCCTCGGGCTTGGCCGCGGCGGCCTTGGCCGGCTGCACCGTACCGGGCTTCTCGCTCACGAAGACCTGCACGAGGTCGCCCTGCCGCCTGATGCGGACGTCCTCCTGCTCCGACTGGACGGTCACGAACTCCGCGTCACCCGCCGCCCTGAGCTGCTTCCAGACCCGCCGCAGGTCGGCGACCTTCATCCCGCCCTTCTCACCCATGTGGAGCTTGCAGTGCTCGTCGATCAGCTCCGGCGCCGACTCGAGGGCCGCCTCGACGACGCTCAGCGGCAGGTTCACGGTCACCTTCGACGGTTTCAGCGCCTCCTCCACGCGCACGTGCAGCCAGACCGTGCTGGTCTGGGCCGCCGCGTCGGTGGCGGGCAGAAGCATCGCGGTCGCCGCCACGGCGAGTCCCGCCAGAACGCTCTTCCTCATGCTCGTTCCTCCTCAGTGTTCGCCGCGGTTCGGGGCGGCTTGCCGTGGCCAGGCGACCCGGCCGTCACAGGCTGTAACGCTCGAGCCCCCCGCCGAGTTCGCCTTTGTCCCACATCCCTCCGCGCCGCATCCAGATGGTTGGATGGCACTGGAGGCGGCATCGGGTGAGCGGGCGCGTCTCGTGCTAGGGTCGAGCGGAGTGGCACGGCCATGACCTACCCCAGGCTCGGCAGTACACCGGCGAGGACCGGAGGCACGACGAGGGAACCCCGTCGGGCTTCCGGCGGGACCGTCTGACCCGGCGGTTCTTCTCCATCGGCCCGGCGCCATGGATGCTGCCGCTCCCGGGGCTCCTGCTCCTGTGGACCCCCGCTCGCGCGGAGGAGGCCCCGCCCTCCTGGGAGAGCGCCTACCAGCTGCTCTGCGCCCAGGGCCGGCTGACGCCGGAGGAGTCACGCCTGCTCACTGCCGGCGGCAGCGTCGCCAAGGTCGTCGATACGGACGACCGTTCGGAGATCCTCACCTTCGCGGCCACCAGCGTACGCACGACACCGTCGCGCGTCCACGAGCTTCTCCGGGACCTCGAAGGTTGCCGCGGGGAGCCCTGGACCCGTGAGATCGGCGTCTTCGAGCGAGGGGAGACGGGGCTGGCGCTGACCGTGGATCCGAACGACGTCCGCTTCCTCTCCGAGTGCCGGCTCAACGACTGCGAGCTGCGGCTCTCCGCGGAGGCCATCGAGGAGCTCAGGAACGGCATCAGCGCGGCACCTCTCAGCCGGCGCGGGACCCGCGCCAACCTCCTCTTCGGGGAGACCCTGGCGCGCTACGTCGAGGCGTACCGCACCCGCGGCGACGCCGCTCTCTTCCTCTACGTGAACAACCGGGACCCGGTCCGCGTGGCGGACAGCCTGGCCCGCGTCTTCGCCCGCTCGCCCTTTCTCTACGCCCTGGCGCCCGACCTCTTCACCTACCTCGAGAAATACCCCGAGGGGCGGCCGGCGGATGCCTGGGACGTCGTGTATTGGGTGAAGGAGAAGTTCTGGCTGCGCGACGTCACCAGCGTGTGGCACCTCGTCGTCACCGATCGCGCGGTCGGGCCTGGGCGACTCGTCCTGGCCGTCTCCAAGCAGCTCTACGCGAGCCGGTACTACGAGTCGTCGCTGGGCACGACCGCCCTTCTCGAGGGCCCCGCCGGGTCGTACCTGTTCCTGATCACCCGGACGCGCGCCGACATCCGGCCTACCGGGTTCACCCGGGTGGAGCGGGCGCTGCTCAACTATCTCGTGCGGCGCCGGCTGCAGGCGCGCCTCGTCAGCCTGCGCGCCCAGCTCGAGCGGCCCTGAGCCCCTGGCGTGCCGAGCAGCGATAGACTCGCTCTCATGGACACCAGGACCCCGCGCCGCGAGCTGTGGCTCGTTCGTCACGGCCAGACCCCGGCCAGCTTCGCCCGCAAGCTCGCCGGCTGGGAAGACGTGCCCCTCACTCCGGTCGGAGAGGCGCAGGCCGCGGCGCTCCGCCCGCTCCTCGCGGGCGAGCGCTTCCACGGCGTCTGGTCGTCGGACCTTCGGCGCGCGCGGCGCACCGCGCGGCTGGCCTGGGGCGAACCCACGCCGGACCCGCGCCTGCGCGAGATGAGCTTCGGGCGCCTCGAGGGTGCGCTCTACGAAACCCTCGACCCGATCTGGCGGGAGGGCCTCGCCCGCTTCGAGGACTTTGCGCCTCCGGGCGGAGAGACCTTCGCGCAGATGCGCGCGCGCGTGCTCTCCTTCGTCGCCGATCTCCCGCCGGGCCGACATCTCGTCTTCACGCACGGCGGGGTGGTGCGCATGCTGGCGCGCGAGACAGGCCTGGATTCCTTCGTGCCCACCGGGACCTTGCTGGTCCTGGACTGGGAAGCACGCCGCCTGTTGAGACGTCATGACGGCGAGGGCAACGCAGGTCGAGGGCTGCCCACGCCTCTAACCCAGGAGGAGCGCTCATGAAGCGCAGGGGCTTTATCGGATGCGGGACGCTCGCGGGTGTGGCCGGCCTGCTCCCGGGATCCGCGGCCGCGACGCCGTCTCGTCTCTCGGAGGCGGAACCGTTCCGCGCGGAGCCCTTCGAGCTCGAAGAGGTGACGGTCGCCGAGCTGCAGCGGAGGATGAGCGCGGGGGCCTTGACCTCGCGGCGCATCGTCGAGCTCTACCGCGCGCGCCTCGACGCGCTCGACCGCCAGGGACCCGAGATCCGGAGCGTGATCGAGCTGAACCCCGAGGCGATCCCGGTCGCCGAGGCACTGGACGCCGAGCGCAAGGCGAAGGGGCCGCGCGGGCCGCTCCACGGGATCCCCGTGCTGCTGAAGGACAACGTCGACACCGCCGATCGGACCACGACGACCGCGGGATCCCTGGCGCTCGAGGGCTCGACGCCTCCCGCGGACGCGCACCTGGCGCGCCGCCTGCGAGAAGCGGGAGCCGTGCTGCTGGGCAAGGCCAACCTCTCCGAGTGGGCGAACTTCCGCTCCACGCATTCCGTCTCGGGCTGGAGCGGGCGGGGCGGCCAGTGCCGCAATCCCTACGCGCTCGACCGCAACCCTTGTGGCTCGAGCTCCGGCTCGGGCGCGGCGGTCTCCGCGAACCTGACCGCCCTGGCGGTCGGGACCGAGACCGACGGGTCGATCGTCTGTCCCTCCTCGACCTGCGGGGTCGTGGGCATCAAGCCGACCGTGGGGCTCGTGAGCCGGGCCGGGATCATCCCGATCTCCGCGAGCCAGGACACGGCCGGCCCCATGGCGCGCTCGGTCGCCGACGCCGCCACTCTGCTCGCGGCGTTGGCGGGATCGGACCCACGCGATCCGGCCACGGCCGAGGCGGACAGGCGCAGGGGCGACTACACCCGCTTCCTGGACCCGCGCGGCCTCGCCGGCGCCCGCATCGGCGTCGCCCGGAACATGGCTGGCTTCCACCCCGCGACCGACCTCCTGTTCGAGGAGGCGCTCGCCGTGCTCAAGCGCAGCGGGGCCGTGCTGGTCGATCCGGCCGAGGTGCCGGGAATCCAGGACCTCGGCGACCCCGAGTTCGAGGTGCTGCTCTACGAGTTCAAGGCGGGGCTCGAGGCGTACCTCGCGACGCTCGGAGAGAAGGCGCCGGTCCGCACGCTCGCCGACGTGATCGCCTTCAACGAGAAGAACCGCGAGCGCGAGATGCCTTTCTTCGGCCAGGAGATCTTCCTGAAGGCGGAGGCCAAGGGGCCGCTCACGACGCCGGCCTATCTCGAGGCCCGCGAGAAGTGCCGGCGGCTCTCCCGCAAGGAAGGCCTGGACGCCGTGCTCGACGCGCACCACCTCGACGCGATCGTGGCGCCGACCGGCGCCCCGGCCTGGCTGACCGACCCGGTGGACGGCGACCACTACGTGGGCGGCAGCTCCACCCCGGCCGCGGTCGCCGGCTATCCCGCGATCAGCCTGCCGATGGGCCACGTCTTCGGCCTGCCGGTCGGGATGAGCTTCCTGGGCCGGGCCTGGAGCGAGCCCGTGCTCCTGCGCCTGGCCTATGCCTTCGAGCAGGCCACGCATCATCGCCGGCCCCCGGAGTTCTTGCCCACCGCCCGACTCGCACCCGCCTGAGGCGATTCACCGCCCCGACTCGTGACGGCGCCGAACGGGGCAGCTTGCCGAACCGGCGGCCAGGGCCCCGCGTTGAACGTTAGACGGGGGGCCGACAGGCCTCTGGTACCATCCCCATGTCGGCCGGCGCGAGCGGGTGCCCTAGAGCGATGATCGGCGAGACCATCAAGCACTACCAGATCGAGGAGCTGCTCGGAAAGGGTGGGATGGGGGTCGTCTACAAGGCCCGCGACACCCGCCTGGGACGACCGGTCGCCCTCAAGCTGCTCCCGCCCGAGTTCACGCGCGACCCGGAACGCAAGTCGCGCTTCCTGCTGGAGGCCCACGCCGCGAGCGCCGTCAACCATCCCGCGATCGCCCAGATCTACGACGTGGACGAGGGCGAGCAGGGCCTCTTCATCGCCATGGAGCTCGTGGAGGGCCGCACCGTGCGGACCCTGGTCGCCGAGCGCGAGCTGGACACGCTGGGAGCGATCGAGATCGCGGCCCAGGTCGCTGCCGGCCTGCAGAAGGCGCACGAGGCGGGCATCGTCCACCGCGACGTCAAGCCCGAGAACGTGGTGGTGACCCCGGACGGCCACGCCAAGATCCTCGACTTCGGCCTGGCCAAGCTGCTCGAGCCCGATCCGGCCAGCCACGACGGCATCTCGCAGATGGAGACGCTCGCCAAGACGCAGGCGGGGTTCGTGCTCGGGACCCTGCGCTACATGAGCCCCGAGCAGGCGCGGGGACAGCCCGTCGACCGCCGCAGCGACATCTTCTCCCTGGGAGTCCTGCTCTACGAGATGGTGACCGGCCAGCTCCCCTTCTCGGGGACCACCGCCCTCGACACGCTGCACGCGATCGCCTTCGAGGAGACGCGGCCGGTGACGGCGCTGCGGCCGAACCTGCCGCCCTCGCTGCAACGGGTGATCACGCGCTGCCTGCGCAAGCGCGCCCAGGACCGCTACGGCGAGGCCCGGGAGCTGGTGAGCGACCTCAAGGCGGTTCAGCACGAGATCGAGAGCGGCGTCTCCGGCCGCGCCCCGCTCGCGCTCCGGCTGCAGGACGGCTGGCGCTCGCTGCGCGACCGCACGCTCGGCGACTGGCTGCTGCCGGCCGCGGTCGCCGTGGTAGGGCTGGCGGTGCTGATCTCGTTCCTGTTCGTGCGCAAGCCGGACTTCGGGCCCGGCACCATCTTCATGGTCGCGGTCGGGCTCTTCCTCTGGCGCCGCTTCCGCAACCGTCGGATGCGCCTGGAGCGCTCCTTCGTGCGCCAGGTCGCGAAGATCCCGGAGATCCGGATGATCGTGTGCGACGGCCTGCGCTTCGTGGCGCTCGCCGACCGGGCCCAGGCCCGCACCTACGTACGAGCCAACGCGGCGCTCGACTCCGTGAACGCGAGCATGTTCTTCGGGGAGCCTTTCAGCCTCGCCATCCGCGACGAGTTCACCCCCGAGGAGGAGAGGGCCCTCCTGGCCGGCCCCGGCGTCCTCTACGTGCGGGAGACGGAGCTGACCGCCGGCGTCTAGCTCCCGCTTGACCCGCCCGCTTGACCCGCCGTCCCCCTCCAGTACAGTAGAAGTCAGACCCACCCAAGCAGTCAGAAGGGAGAACCGTATGAAGACGGTCGCGAAGATCGGGCTGGCCCTCGCCTTGCTCGTCGGCCTCGCCGCCGGCGCCTTGGCCGGCGAAGAGACGACGGTGACGGGAAAGGTCATGTGTGCCAAGTGCACCCTCAAGAAGGCGGACGCCAAGACCTGCCAGGACGTGCTCGTGGTCCAGGACGGTGACAAGACGGCCGAGTACTACATCGAGAAGAACGCCGTGGCCCAGGCCTTCGGGCACGCCTGCACCGGCGCCAAGCCGGCCGTGGTGACGGGCGTCGTGACGGAGAAGGACGGCAGGAAGTGGATCGCGCCGTCCAAGATGGAGGCACCCAAGGCGAGCTGATCTCTCGAGGGGGGCGCCGCGCCCCCCTCACCCCCCTCGGCTCGCGGGAATGAGACCCCGCAGCTAGCCGCGGCCGGCAAGCCGGCCGTAGAGAAGCAGCAGCCGCCCGATCGTCTCCTCGCGGTCGAAGTGGGGCCGGAGTTGGAGACGCCGGCCCGCGACTTCGCGCAGGGCCCGGGCGAGCGCGGGGACATCGCCCCAGCGCACGAGCCCCGGGCCCGGATGCCACTCCCCGACCCCTCCGGACTCCCAGGCCGCGACCGGCACTCCCAGGCTGAGCGCCTCGAGACCGACGATCCCGAAGGGCTCCTGCCAGCGCGAGGGCAGCAGGAGGGCGCGGGCGCGGGCGTAGACGCCGGCCAGCTCCCGGCGGCCCAGCCAGCCGGCCAGCTCGATCCGCTCGTCTCCCAGCGACGCCTCCAGCCGCTCGCGCAGGGGGCCGGTCCCCGCGAGCACGAGCGGCAGCTCGAGGCCCGAGGCCCGCCACGCTTCGATCGCTTCCCATACGCCCTTCGCCTCCGCCAGCCGGCCCACGAACAGAACGCACGGTGGCCCGGAAGGTGGAGCAGCGGGGTCGAGGTCCGCCACGAAAGGAGGCACGACGTGAACGCGGCTCGGAGAGACCCCGGCGCTCACGAGCTCCTCCCGCATGTACCGCGAGAGAACCGTGAGCGGCAGGCGTCGCGCCGCGGCCAGGCGTCTCTCGGTGAGGGCGTAGATGTCGGCGAAGTAGCCCGCGTCCGAGAAGCAGCTCGAGCACCGCTCGCGCGCGAGCGCAGCGCGGCAGACCTCCCCCTGGCTCGTCCACTTGCCTCGCCCCGGACACAACAGCCGGTGATCCTGGACGGTCAGGAGCGTGTCGGGGCGGTCGGCCGCCCATTCCAGGAGCGCCGGGTTCATCACGTTGTGGAGATGGACCACGTCGGCGGCCGCGGCGAGGTCGTCGATCTCGAAGCGCGCGACGGTGCGGGCGTCCAGGCCGGAGCGGACGAACACGCGGCAGGGCCGGGGAATCCCGTCGTCCCGTCCCACCGCGAGCTGCACGTCGTGCTCGGCGCGCAAGGCTTCGACGACGCCGAGCAGCCAGGTGTACGCGCCGCCGCGATCGCTCAGCCGGTCGGCCACGTGCAGGATGCGCATGGAGCTTCAGGATAGCTCCTCCACACCGGACTCCCCAGGGGAGCGGTCGGGGAACAGGAGCCGCTCGTGCTACGTTTCTCTTCTAGACCCCCGTCGCTTCGAGGAGGAGGGAACGCGTGCAGGCAGAGGACATCCTGAACGGGCTGCTGCGAGGCGCCATCGGCGGCCGCCGCAGGCCTTGGCGGCGCACGAGACGGGCTCTCGCCTCCGGCTCGCTGATCAACGCCTCCACGCTGCTGGCGGCCGCCGGCGTCGCCTGGGGTCTCTACGAGACCTGGCAGCAGCAACGCCAGGCGCCGGCTGCCGGGGCATCGGGCCCGGCGACGCCGCCGCTTTCCGACAACGCGGCCCGAGAGGCGTCGGCTGCTCCGGATCCGAGCCCCGACGAGGCCGGTCTGCCTCCGTCGATCCTGCGGTTGATCCGGGTCATGATCTCGGCCGCACGTGCCGACGGCGAGATCGCCCCGGAGGAGCGCGAGCACATCCTGGCGGAGGCGCGCGAGGTCGGCGCCGGCCCGGCCGTCGAGCACGAGCTGACCGTGCGGCGCACGCTCGCGGAGGTGGTGGCGGGGGTCGAGGACCCGGAGCTCAAGGAGCAGCTCTACCTGCTCGCCTACACGATCGTCCGTGCCGACCAGGCCGTCACCGGCGGCGAGCGCATCTACCTGGCACAGCTCGCGAACAAGCTCGCCCTCGACGCCGCCAGCGTCGCGCGGCTCGAGGCCGAGGTCGCGCATCGCATCGACGCGACGGCCGGCGAGTGATCCCGAAGGAGACGAAGATGGCTTCGAGCCCCGAGTGGTACATGTCGATCGGTGGCCAGCAGGTCGGTCCCGTGAGCGAGCAGGACGTCGTCAACGCGATCGCGGCGGGCAGCGCCGACGCGGAGACGCTCGTCTTCCTGGCCGGGATGCAGGGCTGGACGCCCTTGCGCGACGTGCCGAGGTTCCAGCCCCATCTTCGCGACGCCTCGGTGCCGGCACCGGCGGGCAGCCCACCCCCGCCTCCTCTGCGCACGGCCCACGAGATCGATTACGTCGTCCGCGGCGAGGATCTGCAGTTCGTGGAGATCGCGCTGGACCCGGGCGAGAGTGTCGTGGCCGAAGCGGGCGCTCTCATGTACATGAGCCAGGGGATCCAGATGCAGACGATCTTCGGCGACGGCAGCGCCCAGTCGCAGGGTCAGGGGCTGATGGGCGCGCTGCTGGGAGCCGGCCGGCGCCTGTTGACCGGCGAGACCCTCTTCATGACCGTCTTCACGGCGGCCGCGGGCGCCCGGGAGAAGGTCGCCTTCGCGGCACCCTACCCGGGACGGATCCTCGCCATGGACCTCGCCGCCCTGGGCGGGGAGCTCGTCTGCCAGAAGGACTCCTTCCTGTGTGCGGCGAAGGGCGTCTCGATCGGCATCGCCTTCCAGAAGAAGATCGGCGTCGGCCTCTTCGGGGGCGAAGGCTTCATCATGCAGCGCCTGCAGGGCGATGGGCTCACTTTCGTCCATGCCGGAGGCATGCTCGAGGAGAAGCAGCTGGGACCCGGGGAGACGCTGCGCGTCGACACTGGCTGCCTGGTCGCGCTGCAGCCCTCGGTGCGCTACGACGTCCAGCTCGTGGGCAGCGTCAAGACGGCGCTCTTCGGCGGTGAAGGCCTCTTCTTCGCGACCCTCACCGGACCGGGCCACGTCTGGCTCCAGTCGCTGCCGCTCAGCCGCCTGGCGGGCCGCATCATGCAGGCCTCGAGACCGACCGGCCGCAAGGGAGAGGGCTCGATCCTGGACGCCGTCGGCGGGCTCGGCAACCTGATCGACGGCGACTAGACCGCGGCCCTGCCCGCTCAGCGCCCGGTGGGCCGTGACGCCCGGCCGACCGACGGTCCTTGCTCCGCGGCGAGCCGCTCCCCTCGGGGCAGGAGCGCCACGAGGTCGTCGCGCAGAGCGAGCAGACAGTCGCCGTTGTAGCGGACGGACTCCTCCTCGGCGCCGCTCCGGAAGTCGGAGACGGCGCCGTTCGTCATGCCGCCCAGCCAGCGCAGGATCCAGCTCTCGCGCACCCGGTAGCGGTAGCGGCCCGTGAGGAGCGTCGGACCGCCGCCGACCTGCCGCACCGAGAGCGCGATCTCGGAGCCCGGCTCCTGGAAGGGGTGCTGCAGGGAGGCCCGCAGGAGCGGCGCCACCAGGAAGGGCAGATGCCACTCCGGCTCGTCGACGAAGCGGGCGACCAGGCCCTTCTCCGCGGGTGCGCGGATCAGCTCGACCCGGGCCACCAGGTGCGAGAGCCCGACCCCGAAGATCCCCATCTTCGTCTGGTATTCGCCGACGATCCGCAGCCGTTCCGGCATCCCCCGGTCCGGCGCTCCCCAAAGGGGCACCAGGTCGCCGTCGCGCACGCGTAGCTCGAGCGTCCAGAGGTTCGCCGCCGCCGTCAGGCGCCACCACGCGCTCCCGCCGAGATCGAGCGCCGTCAGCTCGAGCTTCATCGGGCTCCCGTATCGGCGCAGGTACTCCGCATAGCGAGGCGCGACGGTACGCAGGCCGGAGGGCGTCACCCGCAGGCCCAGCGTGATCCGGCTCGCGCCCGTCGCGTCGCGATCGAGCGCCAGGGTCTCGACACGGAACAGAAGCGACAGCAGCCGACTCGCTCTTGGCAGGCTGGCCACGAACGCGTCCCGGAGCGAGGAGGCGTCCCGCTCCTGCGCTTCCCGCAGGATCGCCGTGAGCGCCGCGGCCAGGTCCTGAGGACGCAGCTCCCCCGCGGCCAGCTCCTCGGTGAGCTCCCACTCAAACCGGCCCGGTCCGGTCCGCCTCAGGCGGACCCGTTCACGGTAGTCGGCGGCGTGCTCCGGCTCCGGGACCACGGCGCGGGTGCCGATGCGGTACCCCGAGCCCACCCGGAACCCGATGATGTCGGTGCTGCGCCATTCCCCTTCCCGGCCCGTCCACGCCGCCGGGTCGTCGTAGATGCGCGAGGGCGTGAGGGCTGCACGGGCGAGCTTGGGCCGAAGCGCCTCGAAGCCCGGCTCGCGCTGGGTCGGGCCGAGCAGCGCCGCCAGCGACTCGACGAAGACGCGCGGACCCTCGGCCCCGGCCGGGCCGCGGGACGCCTCGCGTGCCGGCCCGGCGCAGCCCGCGAGCGGCAGGAGGAACGGGGCTGCCAGCAGGAGCGGGAGGGAGGCGCTCCGGCGCATCTCCTCCACGATAGCGCAAGCGGGCAGGGGCCGCGCTACTCGCCGCGCTACTCAGAGCAGCGTGCTGGCCAGCTCCGCCAGGTGGCTGCGCTCCCCCTTCACCAGGTTCACGTGGGCGAAGAGGTCCTGCTCCTTCATGCGGTCGATCAGGACCGTGAGCCCGTTCGACTGGCTGTCCAGGTAGGGCGTGTCGATCTGCTGGATGTCCCCGGTGAACACGACCTTCGAGCCCTCGCCCGCGCGGGTGATGATCGTCTTCACCTCGTGCGGGGTCAGGTTCTGCGCCTCGTCCACGATGAAGAAGACGTGGTCGAGCGAGCGGCCGCGGATGTAGGCGAGCGGGGCGATGTTGATCTTCTCGTGCTCGATCATCTCCGCGAGCGCCTTGGTCTCGCGGCTCTCGGGCGCCAGGCGGTGCCGGATCACCGAGATGTTGTCCCAGAGCGGTTGCATGTAGGGGTCGAGCTTGCTCTTGACGTCGCCCGGGAGGTAGCCGATGTCCCGGTTCCCCATCGGCACCACCGGCCGGGCCAGGAAGATCTGGTGGTAGGTCCGGCGCTGCTCGAGCGCGGCGGCGAGGGCCAGCAGCGTCTTGCCGGTGCCCGCTCGCCCGGTCAGGGTGACGAGCTGCACCTCCGGCCGCATGAGAGCGTCGAGCGCGAAGATCTGCTCGGCGTTCCTGGGCTCGATCCCGTAGGCGTGGCGCTTGACGACCCGCTCGAGCGTCGCCGCCGCCCGGTTGTGGTGAGCCAGCGCGGAGAGGCTGCCGTTCTTCATCACCAGGTACTGGTTGGGCAGGAGCTTCGAGAGCGCCGGCACCACGAGCGGCACCTCGGCCATGGGGACGGCGTAGGGCTCGTTGTGGAAACGGGCGATCAGGTCGCTCGAGAAGCCCTCGACTGCGGTGGTGCCCGAGTACAGCCGGTCGACATGGCGCACCTTGCCGGTCGTGTAGTCCTCCGCCAGCAGGCCCAGCGACTTCGCCTTCATGCGGAGGTTCACGTCCTTGCTGACCAGGATCACGTCGCGCCCCGCGTGCCGCTCGCACAGCTCCTCGGCCAAGGCCAGGATGCGGTGGTCGGGCTTGCCGAGCGCGAAGGCGCGGCTCACCCGCGACGAGCTGGGCTCGCCGATCTCGACGAAGAGCCGCCCCCGCCCCTCACCGAGGGGCAGGCCGTCCGTGAGCGGGCCGTCGCCCGCCAGCTCGGAAAGCTCGCGGATGAACTGCCGCGCCTCGAGGTTGATGAGGTCGTTCCCGCGTTTGAAGCGGTCCAGCTCCTCGAGCACGACGATCGAGAGCGCAACGTCGTGCTCCTGGAAGTTGTAGATGCAGGTGTGGTCGAAGAGGACCACGTTCGTGTCGACCACGAACAGCTTCTTCATCTTCCCTCGCAGGCTTGGTCGGGGACGGGCGAGCCGGAGCCCCGTGTGGGTGCGTGCGGCGAGCAGGGAGGACCGCCGGGCCGCGGGCAGCTTGGGCCGAGGCTGGCGAACAGGGGTGGGGGTCGTGAGAACGAGCTGATCGCGGACGGTCCGAGGATCCGCTCAATGCGATCTTAATGTAGACCCTCACTCGGCGGAGCGCAAGTATTCTTTTCTGCTAGGGTTTTGGCCTTCGAAGGCCTCCTTCGACATCGGCCCCGTGCCGGCAAGTGCTACAACATGTAGGGGTTCGAGCGGGTCGGCGCGCGGCCGACTTTCCTCGACGGGGCGCAGCTTCGCCATCGGGATTAGAATCGCGCCTCGCCCAGATGCGACGTCCGGCAGCAGGGGCAACGGGAGGGCTTGGCCGCATGAAGACCTGGGAGGAGATCAACACCAAGATCGAGGCCAGGAAGGCCGTCGTGCTGACGGCGCACGAGGTGATGGACTACGTCGACAGGAAGGGCCTGGACACGGCGGCCCAGGAGATCGACGTGGTGACCACCGCCACCTTCGGCCCGATGTGCTCCTCCGGCTGCTTCCTGAACTTCGGCCACGCGCGGCCGCGCATGCGGATGACCGAGGCCTGGATCGACGACGTGCTCACCTACTGCGGGATCGCGGCGGTCGACGTCTACCTCGGCGCCACGGAGCTCCGGCACCACGACCCCGCGAACATGGACTACCCGGGCGAGTTCCGCTACGGGGGGGGACACGTGATCGAGCGGCTGGTCGCGGGAGAGCGGCTGCAGCTGTTCGCGCTCTCCTACGGGACCGACGACTACCCGAACAAGGAGCTGCGCACCTGGTTCACGCTCGGCGACCTCAACCAGGCGATCATGGTGAACCCGCGCAACTGCTACCAGAACTACAACGTCGCCACCAACCTCTCCGAGCGCACGATCCACACCTACCTGGGTGTCCTCAAGCCGGGGATGAGGAACCTCGGCTACAGCTCGGCCGGCCAGCTCTCGCCGCTGCTCAACGACCCCTTCTACCGGACGATCGGCATCGGCACCAGCGTATGGCTGGCCGGCGCGCGTGGCCACGTCTACGCCGAGGGGACCCAGCACAGCCCGGTCTGCGAGCGGGGAGCGAACGGGGTGCCGAGCGAGGGCGCGGGGACGCTGGGGCTCACCGCGGACATGAAGCAGATGCGGAAGGAGTTCGTGCGCGGGGTGAGCCTGATCGGCTATGGGGTCTCGCTCGCGCTCGGGATCGCGATCCCGATCCCGATCCTCGACCGGGATGTGCTCGCCGCCGCCTGCGTCCGCGACCGGGACATCCTGGCCCCGGTCGTGGACTACAGCGACGACTACCCGAACCGTACCGGCAACGTCATCTGCCGCCTCAGCTACCAGGAGCTGAAGCGCGGCGAGGTCACGATCCGAGGCAAGACGGTCGAGGCCGGCTCGCTCTCCTCCTACGCGAAAGCGCTCGAGGCCGCGGAGCTCCTCGCCGAAGAGGTCCGGCGGGGCGAGTTCACCGTCACCAGGCCGATCCGGCCGCTGGCGGGGAACGTCCAGTTCAAAGGGCTCGAGATCCGCGGTCCGGACGGGAAGCTGGTCCGGCCGCGTCCCGCGGAGAGGCACCGGGCATGAGCGCGGTCGCGCCGGTCACCAAGAAGCTGCTGCTCTACTTTCCGAAGTGCGAGACGGAGAAGCCGATCGTCTATCACCTGGTGAAAGACTACGACCTCATGGTGAACATCTTCCGCGCCAAGGTGACACCGGAGGAGGACGGCTATCTGGTGCTCGACGTGACAGGCAGCGCATCCGACATCGAGCGGGCGATCGCCTTCGTCTCGACCTTCAACGTGCGCGTCGACAACGCCAACAAGGGCGTGCGGCTGGTCGAGGAGTCGTGCACGAGCTGCGGCAACTGCCTGACCCACTGCCCCACGGAGGCGCTGGCGGTGCCGGACCGCAGCACCATGAAGGTCGCCTTCGCGAGCGAGCTGTGCATCGAGTGCCTCTCCTGCATCCCGGTCTGTCCCTTCTCCGCCCTGCGCTCGACCTTCTGAGGTGCGCGTCTATCGCACGATCCAGTACAAGGACGCCAAGCTCCGCGTCGCCTGCCCGCGGGTCGACGTCGTCGAGCGCGAGTTGCGGGATCAGCGCGCGACGCTCGAGGCCTACATCGGGCGCCAGCCGGAGTTCGAGACCGCCATCGAGCCGGTCCGGCTGCTCGCGGACGCGCCCGAGATCGCCCGGCGCATGGACACGGCGTCGCGCCTGACCGGGGTAGGGCCGATGGCCGCGGTCGCCGGCGCGATGGCCGAGGCTTGCGCCCGCGCGGCCCTTGCGGCCGGGGCACAGGAGGCGATCGTCGAGAACGGCGGCGACCTCTATGCGAGCTCCACCGAGCCGGTCGTGATCGGGATCTACGCCGGCGCCTCCCCACTCTCGGGCCGGCTGGCATTCCGGCTCCCCCCCGAGCAGATGCCTCTCTCCCTGTGCTCGTCCTCGAGCACGATGGGACACTCGCTGAGCTTCGGCGACTGCGATCTCGCCACCGTGGCGTCACCTGACGCGGCCCTCGCCGACGCGGCCGCGACGCTCGCCTGCAACTCGGTCCGATCGGCGGACGATCTCGAACGCGTTCTGGCGACCGTGTCGCGGATCCCCGGCGTCCTCGGCCTCCTGCTCGTCAAGGGCGACGCGCTCGCCTTCTGCGGCGAGCTGCCCCCCTTGATCCGGGTGGATCCCGACGACACGGCCCGGCGGGTGACACGTTTCTAAAGGCGGTCTCCAGGGTTCGATAGGGCTGGGGTGGTTTCCGGGCCCGCTAGTAGGGCCGGAGCAGCCCGCGAACGCCGTCGGCCACGTACTGAGTCGCCAGCGCCGCTAGCAACACGCCCAGCACACGGGTGACCACGTTGATCCCGGTCTGGCCCAGCAGCTTCGCGACCCGTGCCGCGAGACGCAGGGCGAGGTAGACGAGGGTGACCACCAGCATGCAGACCGCGAGCAGGATCGGGAGCCCGAAGATGTGGCCCCGGGACTCTCCCGCCAGGATCATCAGGCTGGCGAGGGCACCCGGGCCCGCGATCAGCGGGATCGCCAGAGGAAAGACACTGATGTCCTGGCGCGCCCGGGCCTCGGTCTCCTCGGCCTTGGTCTCGCGCTCAAGGTGGGCGAAGACCATGTCGACGGCGATCTTGAACAGCAGGACCCCCCCGGCCACGCGGAAGGCGTCGAGGCTGATGCCGAGCCGCGCGAGCAGCCAGCTTCCGCCGACGCCGAAGAGCAGCAGCAGGGCCGCGGCCACCGCCACGGCGCGCCTGGCGATGCGGTCGCGCTCCGCCGTGCCCCGATCGGCGGTCAGGCCCAGGAAGACCGGCGCCAGTCCCACCGGGTCGAGCACGACCAGGAGGGTCAGGAAGGCGCGGACCACGAACGCGGTCATGGCGTCAGAAGATCTTCAGGTTGATGTACTTGCGCGGGTGGGCCTGCAGGTCAGCCATCACCTTGCGCAGCTCCTCGGCCGCCCGGTTGAGGTTCGCGGTGGCGTCGGTCGCGTTCTTGTAGAGCTGCTCGTCGCGCAGCAGCTTCCCGAGCGTCCCCTCGCCCCGATCCAGGCGGGCCAGGATCGAGTCGAGCGAGCGCGAGGACCTGTCGAGCGTCGCCACGGTACCGTCCAGTCGCTCCGTGATCCGGTCGATCCGCTTCACCGACCGCTCCAGCTCGGGGCCGCTGGTCGCCTTCTCGACCCCCTCGGCCGAGCGCCGGAGGCTCGTCGTGAGCGAGCGCAGCTCGCCCCGCTGCTCCTGCAGGATCGACTGCAGGCGGGTCAGCGACTCGCGCGCCTCGGCCGCGGCACCCTGAACGTCCGCCACCGTCTTGTCGGAGAGCATGTTCCGCACGCGCACGGCGACCCGGTCCGCCGAGCCGGCGAGCGCGTCCACCTTGTCGAAGAGCCCGGGGCCGATCCCGCCTGGCAGCGTGTCCCCTCCCTTCACCGGCTGAGGCGAGGAGCCGGGGAGCACGTCCGCCGCCATCCCCCCGAGCAGGCCCTGTCCCTTGATCTCGACGCGCGAGTCGGAGGGAATCTTGTACTCGCCCTCGATCTCCAGCCGCATCAGCACGCCGTTCCGGGAGATTCCGAAACCCAGGATGCGGCCGATGTTGACGCCGTGCATCAGCACCGGGTCGCCCTTGCGGATGCCGCCGGCGTCGGGGACGCTGGTGGTGACGATGTAGCGGCCGCGGAACAGGGCCGCATCGGTCATGATCCCGAGCGTCAGCAGCACGGCCGCGAGCCCGGCCACCACGAAGATGCCCACCCAGACCTCGCGGTAGCGCCCGCGCATGGGCGGCAGGGGCGGAAGGGGTTTGTCGGTGCTCACTGCGGCTCCTCCTGTTCCACGGCCTCCAGCTCGTCTTCACGCTCCAGGATCGCGAGGGCTGCCTCCGCGGCGACCTTGCGGTCGGCGAAGGCGCGCACCACCGGGTCGTCGCTGGCCCGAAACGCCTCCGGAGTGCCCACGAAGCGCAGCTTGCCGTGCTCGAGCAGCGCCACCCGGTCGGAGATCTCGAGCGCCCCCTGGATGTCGTGCGTGACCACGATCGAGGTCACGGACCGTCGCGCGCGGATCTCCTGGATCAAGTGTGACACCGAGGCGGTATTGACGGGATCGAGCCCGGTCACCGGCTCGTCGTACAGCAGGATCTCCGGGCGGCCCACGATCGCGCGGGCGAGGCCGACCCGCTTGCGCATCCCCCCCGACAGCTCGGCCGGCATCTTGCGCAGCACCAGGAAGGGATCCAGGTTGACGTCTTCGAGCGCGTCGACGATCCGCCGCAGCACCTCGGGGGAGCGACCGCTCCGACGCTCGCCGTCCGACAGGCCCATCAGCAGGTTCTCGTACACGGTCAGCGAGTCGAAGAGGGCCGCGTACTGGAAGACGTAGCCGACCTGACGCCGGATCCTCTCGACCACCCTGCGCTCGGAGTGATAGACGGAGACGCCGTCGATCCGGACGTCCCCGCGGTCCGGCACCAGGAGCCCATTCGTGGTCTTGAGCAGGACGCTCTTGCCGGTGCCGGACGGGCCCACGATCGAGACCGTCTCGCCGGTCTCGACCCGCAGGTCCACTCCGGAGAGCACGGGCTGGTCGAAGGCCTTGTGGATGTCGATGTACTCGATCACGGGCGTTAGTTGAGGAACAGGGGGGGAAGATCGCGTCCAGGATCAGGACGGTGATGATCATGAAGACGACCGACGCGGTGGTCGCGCGCCCGACGCCCTCGGCGCCGCCGCGCGTCTCGAAACCCATGTGGACGGAGATGAGCGGGATCACGAAGCCGAACACGACGCCCTTGGCGATCGAGTACATGAGGTCCCAGCTGTGCCAGAAGAGCCGCGCCCCGTACAGGAACGACTCGTGCCCGAGACCGATCGTGAACTTGGCCGCGACGATCCCGGCGCCGACGCCGACCAGGTCCGCCAGGCCCACCAGCAGCGGCATCGCGAGAGTGCACGCGATCAGGCGCGGGGCCGCGATTACCGCGACCGGATCGCGACCGAGCGAGTACAGGGCGTCGATCTGCTCCGAGACCTTCATGGTCCCTAGCTCGGCCGTGATCCGCGCCCCCACCCGTCCGATCACCACGAAGGCCGTCATCACGGGGCCCAGCTCGAGCACGACGCTCGAGGTCACGACGCTGCCCAGCACGTAGAGTGGGATCGAGGAGGTGAACTGGTAGCCGCCCTGCTGGGCCGTGACGACACCCGAGAGGATCGCGGTCACCGTGGTGAGCGGAAGGCTGCCGATCCCGATCGTCTGCAGCTGGGTCATGACGTCGCGGAGCGACACGTCTCGCCTGGCGATCGCCTGGCCAACGCGCCAGACGAGGTCGCTCATCTGGCCTGCGTGGCGGGCAACGCCTTCCGAGGTTCTCCCGATCTTCGCGAACAGTCCGACGACTGGCTTCAGCTGCGACCTCCCGGCTGTGGGCGGGCTGTCTCACGGGACCGGGCGCGAGCCCGCTCTCCGCGCAGACAATGATGTTACGCCACCCTCCCCCATTCTGCCGTAGAATGCGCGCCGACCATGGACGCGGACAGGCGACGCCAGGAACGTCTCGGGCTCGCGATCCCGGTGCGCGTGCAGGGCTATCTCCCCGGGGGCGAAACCTGGGAGGAGATGTCGACGACCACCGACGTGTCCACTCGGGGAGCCTGCTTCCCCCTCAACCACCCCCTGCAGCTCGGACACGTGCTGCTCCTCACCATGGCGATGCCCAGGCGGCTGCGCGGCCACGACACGCACGACTCGACCTACCGGGTCTTCTCGCTGGTACGCTTCGTCCAACACCGTGGCGAGCGGCCGCGTGTCGGTGTCATGTTCTTCGGCAAGTACCCCCCGCGGGGGTTCTACCAGCACCCCGAGGGCCGCTATCTGCTACCGGGCGATCCGATGGCACAGGCGACCG
Source organism: uncultured Acidobacteriota bacterium (assembly GCA_963732935.1). Classification (GTDB taxonomy): domain Bacteria; phylum Acidobacteriota; class Vicinamibacteria; order Fen-336; family Fen-336; genus DATBSL01. The sequence continues at coordinate 777,357 of CAVTBK010000003.1, forward strand.
GGGGCGTCGAGGCCTCCCGCTCCCACGGATCCGTGGCAGACCAGCCGTCAGCCCCTGGGCTGGCGACCGCCTCAACCGGGCCCGTCTCTCCCGAGCCCGCCGCACCCCTTCCGTCTGCACCGCCAGCCGGGACCGCGGCACCGTCCGAGGCGGCGAGCGCGTCCCAGGCCGGGCCGCCCCCCGGATCCCCACCATCGACGGAGCCGGCGAGCGACCGGCGCGGCGCGACGCGCAGCGACGTGTACGTGAACTTCGTGCTGCAGCTCACGGACGCGCAGGGCTCCGTGCTCCAGCAGGAGCTGACCGTGGCTGACAACATCAGCCGCGGAGGGGCACGCGTGATGACGACGCTTCCCTTCCAGGTCGGCGACGTCCTGCTGCTCCAGGAGGCGGGGGGCGTCTTCGCGACACGCGCGGAGGTTCGCGCCGTCACGCGCTTGCAGCCCGCCTTCGAGCGCCTGCACCTGCGCTTCCTGGACGAGCAGGCGCCGGATCGGCTGCTCCGCTAGGCCGGAGCGCTCAGCGTCGGCCGCGGGCTGAACGACCTAGGCGCAGGCGACCGAGGCTTCCCCAGGGCTCAAGCCGGACGCGGCGCCCCGAGCGGCGGGCGGCAGCACCCCGGCGCACACACGTCCGGCGTCGGGCCGCTCGCGCCCAGGTACGGCCGCTCGGCAGCTCCCGAGCTGCGCTCGACGAGCAGCTCGCGGATCATCCGCACGAAGCGCGGATGGGTGCCGACGGTCGCGGCCCGCACCATCGTGAGACCCAGCTCGGCGGCAGTACGCCGGGCGACGACGTCGAGATCGTAGACGACCTCCATGTGGTCGGAGACGAACCCGAGCGGTGCCACGATCACGTCGGTGGCGCCCTCGCGGGCGACCGTGCGCAGGGTATCGAGGATGTCGGGCTCCAGCCACGGCTGCGCGGGTGGTCCGCTGCGGCTCTGGAAGGCGAGCAGGGGGCGGGGGCACCCGAGAGCCGCCGCCACCAGCCCCGCGCTCTCGCTGAGCTGTGCCTGGTAGGGGGAGACCTCCGCCATGGCGCGCGGGATGCTGTGGGCGGTGAAGACGAGTGGGCAGGCCTCGCGGCGGGGGGCGGGGACGCGCTCCAGGGCCGCCCTGACGTTCCCGACCAGAGCCTCCACGAAGCCGGGATGGTTGTGGAAACCCCGTAGCTTGTCGACCTCGGGCGCACCAGCACCCACCTCGGCGCGAGCGCAGGCGATGTCCTCCAGGTACTGCCGGCAGCCGGAATACGAGCCGAAGGCGGAGGTCACGAAGGCGAGGGCGCGCCGGATGCCGTCCGCGGCCATTACCTCGAGGGTCTCGGCCAGGAGCGGGTGCCAGTTCCGGTTTCCCCAGTAGACCGGCAGGCGGGGTCCGTCCCGCTCGAGCTCGCCCCGGACCGCGGCGAGAAGCGCCCGGCACTGGTCGTTGAGCGGGCTGCGGCCGCCGAAGCGCTCGTACTGCTTCGCCACCTCGCGCAGGCGCTCTTCCGGCACGTCGCGGCCACGGACGACCCGCCTCAGGAACGGAAGAACGTCCTCTTTCCCCTCCGGTCCCCCGAAGGAGACGAGCAGGAGCGCGTCGTAGGCGGGCGGCGGCATCGGCCCCATCCTACCCTTTGGGCGCTTGGCGCAGCGACTTGTAGATGGCCTTCCAGCGTCCGCGTTCCCGCCGACGCAGGAGCGGATCCTCTCGGATCTCGAGGGATCTGAGCTCGGCCTGAAGGCGGTGGAAGCTCAGCAGGCGCGCCGAGTCGAGTCGGCCGGCTTCGACCGCCTCCCGCACCGCGCAGCCGGGTTCTCCTTGGTGCGCGCAGTCGCCGAAGCGGCAACCTGCGGCGAGCGTCATCAGGTCCGCGAAGGCGGCCTCGAGAGCCGTGTCCTCGGCCCAGAGCTGGACCTCGCGCAGGCCGGGAGTGTCGACCAGCAGCGCGCCGCCGGGCAGCTCGATCAGCTCGCGACGGGTGGTCGTGTGCCGTCCGCGCTGGTCGTGGGCGCGCACTTCCCGCGTGCGCTGCCTCTCATGCCCGAGCAGGCGGTTCACGATCGTGCTCTTGCCGACGCCGGAGGACCCGAGCAGCACCACCGTGCGCCCGGGTAGGAGCCAGGGCGAGAGCGCGTCCATGCCGTCGCCGCTCTTCGCGCCAATCACCAGGACCGGCAAGCCGGGGGCGCTCGCCTCGGCCTCGCCCCTTCGCGCCGCGACCTCGGCGCACAGGTCGGCCTTGTTCAGCAATACCACCGGCTGCGCTCCGCTCTCCCAGGCCAGAACCAGAGCGCGCTCCAGCCGTCGAGAGCTGAAGTCGGCGTCGAGGCCCATCACCAGGAATGCCGTGTCGACGTTCGCGGCCAGCACCTGGGCCACGCTCCGGTCCCCCGCCGCCCGGCGCAGGAACGCCGTGCGCCGCGGCAGGACCGCCTGGATGAGCGCTCGCCGCTCCCCGGCCCGCAGCCGCAGCGCCACCCAGTCGCCCACGGCGGGCAGGTCCTCGGGGCCGCGCGCCGCGTGCCGGAGGCTGCCCGCCAGCTCGGCCAGCAGCTCGCCCCCGGCGGCGGCCACGCGGTGGAGCCGCTGGTGCCCGGAGACGACCCGGCCGGGCGCCAGACCTTCGCTCTCGAGCGGCGCGAAGGCTGAAGCCAGGTCTGGCCCGAAGCCGAGTCGCTCGAGGGGGTGGGGCGTCAAGCGTCAGCCGCGGCGCTTCTTGAAGTCGCTCATGAAGGCGACCAGCTCGCGCACGGACTCGATCGGGCAGGCATTGTAGAGGGACGCCCGCAGCCCTCCCACCGAGCGGTGTCCCTTGAGGCCTTCGAGGCCCGCCGCCTGCGCCTCCTTCACGAAGGCCTTCTCCAAGTCCTCGCTCGGCAGGCGGAAGGTGACGTTCATCCGCGAGCGGCTGCCCGGCCGCGCGTGGCCGCGATAGAAGCCGCCGCTCGCGTCGATCGCCTCGTAGACGAGCCTGGCTTTGGCCTCGTTGCGCTTCGCCGCCTCGGCGAGACCGCCCGTCTCGACCAGCCACTGCAGCACCAGCCCCACCACGTAGATGGCGTGCGTCGGCGGCGTGTTGTAGAGCGATTTCTTCTCGGCCATCAGGCGGTAATCGAGCAGCGCCGGCAGATCGCCCGGCGTCCGCTCCAGCAGGTCCTTGCGGATGACGGCTACCACCACACCGGCCGGTCCCAGGTTCTTCTGGGCGCCCGCGTAGTAGAGGCCGTAGCGCGCGATCGGCACCGGACGGCTGAGCGCGTCGGAGGAGGCGTCGCAGACGAGGGGCACGCCGGCGGGCGGCTCCGGCTCGCCCGCCCACTCCGTGCCATAGATGGTGTTGTTCGAGGTGAAGTGGAGATAGGCCGCCTTGGGGTCGAGGTCCAGCTCGTTCTGGTCCGGCACGCGATCGAACTTGCTCGCCTCGGTCGAGCCGGCGACGCGCGCCCGGCCGGACTTCTCGGCCTCCTTGATCGCGGCCTTCGACCAGTGGCCGCTCACCACGTAGTCAGCCGACGCCCCCGAGGGGCGCAGGTTCGCCGGGACCATGGCGAACTGCAGCGACGCCCCGCCCTGCAGGAAGAGCACCCCGTGGTCGCCCCCGGCTCCGAGCAGCGTCCGCAGGTCAGCCTCCGCCTTCTGGATGATCCCCTCGAAGGCCACCGAGCGATGGCTGATCTCCATGACCGACATCCCCGTACCCGCGTAGTCGAGAAGCTCCGCCTGGACCTTCTCGAGCACGCCGAGCGGCAGGACGGCGGGGCCGGCCCCGAAGTTGTGGGCACGCTTCAGCATCGTGGTCATAGCGGCTAATGCTACCGGAAACCCCGGCTTACCGGGGGAACCGAGATTCCAGGAAACCTTTCCATCCTGCTGAGCGTCTCTTCCTGAAGACGGAACGTTCCGCCGCCCCGGGGGCCGAACGAAAAAGGTGACTTTTCGGGAGCGTGCTCATGGAGGAGCTGCGTACGATGGGAGTCCGGCCGACGCTCAAGAACCTGCTGGAGAGCTACGAGCGGCGGGTGATCGAGGAGGCCCTCCGGGCGTCGAACGGGAACCAGCGGCAGGCGGCGCGAGCGCTGGGCGTCCTGCCCACCACCTTGCACGAGAAGATGAAGCGTCTCGGCCTGCTCCGGCGCCCGGCAGCGTCCGCCGTCGAGGCGGTCGCGCTGGCCGGCTGAGCGGTCGGCCCTCGTTTCACTCCTCGAGGGCGAACATCATCAGCAGCGTGCGCGACGACCAGGCTCTCGGCGTCCCGTTCGTCGTGGCTGAGCCTGTGGCCCTTGGGCCCGGTGAGCTCGATCAGCCGGGGCTCGGAAAGACCGGTCAGGCGGCCGCTCGGGTCGTAGGAGAGCGCCGCCGCGAGGCCGTAGCCGCAATCCGAGACGGCCCACACCCGCCCGCCGTCCACGCTCACGCGCAGATCGGAAAGGCCGCTGAAGCGGCGGTCCGACGAGCGCAGCCAGAGCCCGCCTCGATAGACGAGCGATCCGACCCGCTCACGTCCGGGCGCCTCCGGTGCCAAGGGGACGGAGCTCACCTCGACGACGAGCGACGGCGCGTCGGCCGCCGAGGGCGGGTCTTCCGCGCAGAGGGCGCCCCCGAGCGCGAGCAGGGCCGCGATCAGGACCGGGATCCAGGTCGGGCCGCGCGACGGTGCTGCGAGCACGAGGGCAATCATAGATGAGCGAGGTGCCTCGCGAGGCATCGCCTGCCGGCAGGAGAAACGGCAGGCCGCCCCCGCCGGAAGCGAGGGCGGCCTCGAGGCACGAGCCGGCGCGAGGCGTCAGCCGAAAGGCTCAGTAGTAGCAGTCGCAGTCGTCCCAGTCGTCGTCCCACTCGGAATCGCCGGCCACCGCGATCAGGACTGCGATCCCGGTCACGACCAGCAGCACGCCGAGCACGATCAGACCAGCCTCCGGACCCGACCGGTGGTGGCCTGCCGCCACGTCCTGCTTGACGAGCGACGCGCGCGTCGCCAGGTCCGCCAACTCGCGATCGCTCAAGTGCGGCACGGCGGCGCGCAGCCGGTCCGGGTCGGCGCCCAGCGAGCGCGCCTTCTCCCGTGCCTCCTGGGTGCCGAGCGCCGCCTGAAACAGACTCACCCGCTCTTCGCGCGTCCGCGCGCTCTCGAGGAGACGCCGCGCGACCTGACTCTGGTCCACGGCGTGCCGGTCCGCAGGGAGAGGCGCCGCCTGGACGACGGGTACGGCCAGCTGGGACACGCCGATGCTCATCCAGGCGGCAAGAGCTCGGCCCCATCTCGTGCGTGCGTTCACCTCACCATCCTCCTGGCGACGCCTCGGGATCGCCCACCGCGGGCGGCTCGACGTTGCCATCGTGCGGGAGTGCAAGGGGCGAGCCACGACGCGACGGGAAGAGCGAGGCTCGCAAGCCGTTCAGCCGCCGCAACAAGCCCGTCGCCAGCCGGTGAAACCAGAGAGACCGAAAGGGAGGGGTGCACTCTTCCGGGGACACCCGTGGCGGCCGCGAGCTAAGATCAGCCATGCGCAAGACGGCAGGCATCCTGCTTCTGTTCGGGATCCTCGGCTTCTTCTACGCCTCGTCGAAAATCGATGACCTCGAGCCGGTTCCGGACGGGCTCAGCGTGAGCGAGTCGCTCGAGTACCCGGCCGCCCGCTGGACGCTCGCGCGCTACGGCAGCGCCTCGCTCGCCGGGCTGGCCCTCATGGCGCTCGTCCTCTCCAAAGGGAACTGATCTACCCGGGGCGCTCGGAGGGTCTGGTGCGCGGCCCTCAGCGGCTGCCGGTCGCGGCGGGCTGCGAGGGAGCCACAGAGGGCGGGTCCGAGTCGACGGCGTGCGCGGCCTCAGGTGGCAAGCGGCGCGGGGGGATGACCAGGGGTCCGTTGTCGACGGGCACGCGCCGGATCGGGATCAGGTAGGGCCGTCCCGCGCGCAGACGGCTGCCCCGCAGATGGTTGGCGGCACGGATCGCCCTGGCGCTCGTGCCGTAGCGGATCGCGAGATGCGACAGCGTTTCGCCCCGCCGCACGCGGTGCTTCAGGACGGGGGGCGGCACGGTGCCATCCTCGACCAGGGTCGCGTAGACGACCCGGGCGCGCTCCTGTGCCACCGGGTTGAAGAACCGCACGTGCATGTGGTTCTTGTGCCGGCGCTCGTGCTGGATGATGCCCTTGTGCTCCGGGTCGCCCGACCGGCCGAAGATGTCGTCCAGCCATGCGCGATCCTCGCCCTCCTCGACTGCCTGGGCATAGAGCAGGCGCTGGAGCGAGCGGTCGAGGAAGATGCGGTCGACGTCGGTCTCGGTGACGAGCGCCCGCACCAGCGCCCAGGTGCGGGCCAGGTCCAGGTCTCCCTTGCGTGCGACCCGGAAGTCCCCGGCCTCGCCGCGCAGGTAGTAGAACCCCAGGTCGACGTCGCGCCCTGCCTGATGCGAGCGATGACGATCCAGCCGCCCGCCGTCGGGTCGGCTGATGTCGCCGATCAAGAGACGAGGCGAGCCTGGATAGCGGGCCTCGACCGCCTCGATCGCCGTCTCGATGAAGTCGATCGTCTCGGCCGTCCCGTAGGACTCGGGCGGCTCACGGATCGACCACAGGTGTCCCGCGGGCATGGGAATCGGGTTGAGCAGCAGGCCGGCATCGGGGGAGCCGAGCGAGAGAGGTCCAAGCGCCTCGGGATCCTGACGCGCGAGCTCGAGCAGCGCTTCGCGCTCTCCCTCGGAGGCGGCGCTGGCGGCCTGCGGCGGGGCTGCGCTCGGGGGGGCCGGTGCCGGCGTGTCGGCTGCTGGTGCATCGGGCGCGACGCGCGACGCGGCCCCGGCGAGGTCGAGCGAGGGTGGCAGGTCGGCGCCGCTGCCGGAGAAGGCGACAGCTCCCGGTAGGAGAAGCGAAAGGGCGGCCACCACTCCCGCACCGACGCATCTCGTCCGACTTGCTCTCAAGTGCTTGCCGTCCCCGCCTGTTCCTCAGGCACCCGGCCGGCCCGGGTGGTCAGTACGAGTCGAAATTGTGCAGAAAGGGCCCGTGGAGAGCAAGAAGAAAATCAAATCGGCCGGAGTATGCGGGCGGCTTCGACGCAGCCGACGGGCAGGAGCCGGAACCCGGATGCCCTGTGAAAGCCCTCAGCGCACGACGAGCGGAATCTCGACGTCCCGGACGCCGCGACGACACCAGGCTTCCCGCTGCGAGCAGTAGAAGAAGGCGACGCTCCCCTTCACCAGCTGCTCTCCCTTGGGCGCCGTCGGAGCGATGGCGACGGGAAACAGCACGGGCTTGGCAAGGTCATGGTAGCGCGCCGTCAGAGGATCGCCGTCCCCCGCCGAGAAGGCCTCCCCCGCGCGTCGAGCAGCCTGCTCGTCGATCAGGACCGTCTGCTCGAGATCCAGGATCAGGCGGGGCGCAGGGCTCTCGTTCAGGCGCAGGTCGGGATCGAGGGCCCGAAAGCTCACCGCCACGTGTGCGGGCCGCCCGGGCTTCTTGGCCGGCACGAACGAGGCGATCAGCGAGAAGTGCTGCAGGCCGTCGGCGAGAGCCACCGCGGGCAGGAGCGCGAGCAGGACCAGGACGCGTCGCATGCTTCGATGATAGCGAATCCCTCTCTCGTCGGCCCCCCGAGACGGGGCCGACGGAGACGGACCCGGGTGCCGGTGGCGTAAAAGTCCGTGAAGCAGGCGGGGCGGTGAGCCGCCCACCATAAGCACGATAAGATGATCGGTCGTGATCTTCGACACTCAACAAGGACTTGCCACCGCCGTGCGCGACGCCGCTCGTTCCGCCTTCGGCGTCGAGCTCGCCTCGGTCTCTTTCCAGTACCCTCCGCGTGTCGAGCTGGGTGACCTGGCGCTCACGGCCCCCTTCGATCTCGCCAAGACGCTCCGCCGCAAGCCACGCGAGATCGCGGAGCGCCTCGCGACGGACCTTCGCTCGGCCCCGGGGGTCGTGCGCGCCGAGGCGGCCGGGGGGGGCTACCTCAACCTCTTTCTGGACCGGGCGGCCTTCGCGCGACGGCTCGAGGAGAGTCTGTCCGGGCAGGCGCCGCCCCGGCGCCGGCCGGGCCAGGTGATCGTCGAGCACACCTCGATCAACCCCAACAAGGCGGCCCACATCGGTCACCTCCGCAACGCGTGTCTCGGCGATACCTTCGTGCGCCTGCTGCGGCATCGCGGCTACCAGGTCGGCGTCCAGAACTACATCGACGACACGGGCGTGCAGGTCGCGGACGTGGTGGTCGGCTTCCAGCACATCGAGAGCAAGACACTCGCTGAGGTCGAGGCGATCGGCGGGCGGTTCGACTACTACTGCTGGGATCTCTACGCCAAGGTGGGTGATTTCTACGCCGCGTCCCCCGAGCGCAAGGCCCTGCAGGGCAAGGCCCTGCATGCGATCGAGCAGGGCGGCAACGACACCGCGCGGCTGGCCGCCCACGTCGCGGAGCGGATCGTGGACTGCCATCTCGCGACCATGGCGCGTCTCGACATCCGCTACGACCTGCTCGCGCACGAGAGCGACATCCTGCGGCTGCATTTCTGGGACCGGGCCTTCGAGCTGCTCCGGGAGAAGGGCGCCATCCGTCTGGTCGGTGAGGGCAAGAACGCCGGCTGCTGGGTGCTGCCCATGGGCGAGAGCGACGCGGACGCGATCGACGAGGACAAGATCATCGTCCGCTCGAACGGTACCGTGACCTACACGGGCAAGGACATCGCCTATCAGCTCTGGAAGCTCGGCAAGCTGGACCGCGACTTCCGCTACCGCCGCCGGCGCGGCGACCAGGACGACACGCCGCTCTGGACCACGACCAGCGCCGAGGGCGAGCCGGACGCGCCCGCTTTCGGACACGCCGACCTCGTCTACAACGTCATCGACGTCGGGCAGTCCTACCCACAGCGTGTCGTCAAGGCGGGCGTCGCGGCGCTGGGCCACGTGGAGGCCGCCGAGGGCTCCCATCACCTGGCCTACGAGAAGGTGGTCCTCTCCCCGGGCACCGCCCGGGCCCTGGGCTACGAGGTCTCCGACCACGAGTCGGCGGTCAAGGTCTCCGGACGCAAGGGGCTCGGGGTCAAGGCCGACGACCTCGTGGACGCCCTCATCGCCAAGGCTCACAGCGAGGTGGACGCGCGCGATCCGGGCCGGGACGCCGAGGGGCGGGATGCCACCGCGCGGGCCGTCGCGCAGGGCGCGCTCCGCTACTTCATGCTGAGGTTCTCGCGCACGCGCATCATCACCTTCGACATGGAGGAGGCACTCGCGTTCACGGGCGAGACCGGCCCCTATCTCCAGAACGCCGTGGTGCGCGCCCGGAACATCCTCGGCAAGCTCGCGTCCGAAGGCCACGACCCCGCCGCTCTCACGGCGAAGGCCCGGGAGCTCGATCCGTCGAGCTTCCTCTCGGGCGAGGAGGGGGACGAGGTCTGGTCGCTGCTGCTTCTGATGGCCCGCAGCGACGAGGTCGCCGAGCAGGCGATTCGAGCCCAGGACGTGGCGCTGGCCGCGAAGCACGCCTTCACGGTCGCTCAGGCCTTCCACAGCTACTACCAGAAGCCCAAGTTCTCGGTCCTGTACGCGGAAAGCGAGGAGCGGCGCGCGCAGCGCACGCTCGTGGTGACGGCGTTCGTGCGCCAGATGGAGGTCCTGCTGGGACTCCTCGGCATTCCCGTTCCCGAGCGCATGTGAGGCGAACGCTGGTCGGCGTCACACAGGGGAAGGCCGGGGAGCCGGGAGTCCCCGACCTGCGCCCGGAGTACCTCCGCTCTCTGGAAGGGGCCGGGGCCGTGCCGATGGCGCTGCCGGCGCGCCCAGCCTGCGACGCCGGGCGCGTGCTCGACGGTCTCGACGGCCTCCTGCTCTCCGGGGGAGCGGACGTCGATCCCGCCCTCTACGGCCAGGACCCGCATCCGGCGCTCCGCCGGATCGAACGGGAGCGCGACGAGTTCGAGCTCGCTCTCGTGCGCGAGGCGCTCCGGCGTGACCGGCCCGTGCTCGCTATCTGCCGAGGACAGCAGGTGTTAAACGTTGCGATGGGGGGCACACTCCACCAGGACATCCCGTCAGAATGGGAGTTGGCGGCTGCTCATGATGCGCCCGGGGAGAGGTGGGACCGCTCGCACGAGATCGAGGTGCTCGCGCAGAGCCGACTGCGCGCGATCCTGGGCAGGGATAGGGTCGGTGTGAACAGCATGCACCATCAGGCTGTCGATCGGCTGGGCGACGGTCTCACCGTCGCGGCGCGGTCTCCCGTGGACGGTGTGGTCGAGGCCCTCGAGGCGCCCGCGGCCCGCTTCGTTCTCGCCGTCCAGTGGCACCCCGAGTCGTTCTGGAACCAGCCCGACTCGTTCCAATGCCTCTTCAACGCCCACGCGGAGGCGTGCCGCTCGTGATCCCGATCGTGGCCGTCTCGCTGCTGGTGGCCGGAGGCGTCCGGAGCGAGGGGGTTTCGACGGTGCCGACGCAGCCGGCGATCAAGTGGGAGAAGAGCTTCGAGGAGGCCCAGAAGAAGGCACGCCGGAGCGGCAGGCCGATCTTCGTGGACTTCTGGGCGGAGTGGTGCGGCTGGTGTGACCGGTTGAACCGTACCACCTACACCGATCCCCTGGTCGTACGCAAGTCGCAGGACTTCGTCGCGGTCAAGGTCGACACCGAGGGCTCTCCCAGGGAACGCCAGATCACCGCTGCCTACGAGGTGACCTCGCTGCCGACCATGCTGTTCCTCTCGCCCGAAGGGCGGCAGCTGCGGCGCGTCGACGCCTTCCAGAGCGCCTACCAGTTCCCGTTCACGATGCAGGCGGCGCTCGAGACCGCCCACGCGGTGATGGCCTGGGAGGACGCGCTGGCACGCAACCCCGACGACGCGGAGGCCCTGGCCGGCCTCGGCACGCACCTCTACGACATCGGGGTGCGGGAGGCGCAGCTCCAGTGCCTGGAGGAGGCGCGTGATCTGCTGAAGCGCGCCGTCGCGCAGGATGCCATGGCCCCGCTCGAGGAGCGTCGGCGTTCGCGCATGCTGCTGGCGATCCTGCTCAACAACCAACACGACTTCGACGAGGCGGAGAAGCTGGTCAAGGACGCCCTCTCGCTCGGCCCGCAGAGCGACGACTCGGCGCGGCTGCTCTTCGTGCTCGGCCGCACCTACGAGTCCGCCGGGCGCCGGAACGAGAGTGTCGCGACCTTCAAGATCATCGTGCGCGAGTACCCGCAGAGCCCGGTGGCCGAGAAGGCACGCGAGACGCTGGTCAACCTGGAGCGGCGGCCGTAGCTCGCTAGCCGAGCAGCCGTCGCAGGGTGGGAACGGCCTCGACCAGCGCCGAGTCCCCGGCGGCGGCAAAGGACGGGATGCGCTGGGGCCGCATCCATCCCGACTCTCCGATCGGCGGCGAGATCGCGAGATCGGCCCCGGTCAGCTCCGCGCGGGTGCGTCCCCGCAGCATGGTGAGCCCGGCCCGGAGCGCGATCGCCACGAAGGAGTCCGCCGCCGGCCAGCGGCCGCCGGAGTTGCAGTCGACCGCCATCACGACACCCTGATCTCCCGCCATGTCCCGTGCCCGGCGCACCGGCACCACCTCGGAGACTCCCCCGTCCACCAGCCTGTGGCCGTCGAGCGGGTAGGGCGGGAAGAACCCCGGGAAGCTGCAGGAGGCGCGAACCGCGTCGCGCACGCTGCCGTGCTCGAACACCACCGCCTCGCCGGTGTCGACGTCCGTGGCGACGACCACCAGAGGCACCCGGAGCTCCTCGAAGCGGGTGACCGGCAGCCATTCGTCGATGAGAGCGCCCAGGCGGCTTCCGGAGAGCAACCCCCCTCCCCAGCCGCGCACCCACATCCAGGGATGCAGCTCGGCGGCACGCTCGATCAGCCGGTCCAGGTCGGCACCGCCCGCCCAGGCAGCGGCGATCAGCGAGGCGGCGGACACCGCGGCGACGCCCGAGACCGGGATCCGCTCGCGCTCGAGCGCACGCAGGACGCCACAGTGCGCCGCCGCGTGTGCCCCTCCGCCGGAGAGGGCGAGGTAGAGTGGCTTCACGCGGGGCGCCTCACTTCGCCCGAGCCGGCGCGGGGGTGGGGGCTTCTCGGGCGGCCCCCCCTGGAAGGGAGTGAATCTCCTGCAGGCTCAGGAAGTCGGTCGCCCGCTCGCGCAGCGCACGGATCGCCTGCACGGTGGCGGCGGTGGCGGTGAGGGTCGTGACCGCGAGCACGTTGTGGAGGGTGGCGGTCTTGCGGATCGCGCTGTCGTCGTAGAAGGACTCGCCGCCCAGGGGGGTATTGAACACGATCCGGATCTCGCCGTTCTTGATCAGGTCGACCACGTTGGGGCGGCCCTCGTTCACCTTGTAGACGGGATCGGCGGGGACACCGTGCGCGTTCAGGTACTCGGCGGTCCCGCGGGTAGCGACCAGGCGCAGCCCCATCTCGTGGAGCGCCCGCGCGTGCGGGAGCACCCCCGGTTTGTCGTTGTCGTTGACGGAGATGAAGACGGTGCCCGAGGTCGGGATCGTGTAGCCGGCCGCCTGCTGCGACTTGGCGAAGGCGATCCCGAAGTCGTTCGAGATGCCCATCACCTCGCCGGTCGACTTCATCTCGGGCCCGAGCAGGATGTCGGCGCCCGCGAACTTGAGGAACGGGAACACCGACTCCTTGACGAAGATGCGCTTGACCTCGAGGTCCTCGGTCAGCCCGAGACCGGCGAGGGTGCGTCCGGCCATGATCTTGGCCGCCACCTTGGCGAGCGGGACGCCGGTCGCCTTGCTGACGAAGGGCGTCGTGCGCGACGCCCGCGGGTTCACCTCCAGCACGTAGACGACGTCGTCCTTGATCGCGTACTGGATGTTCATCAGCCCCCGGACGCCCAGCGCCATGCCCAGCTCGCGCGTGTATCGGCGAATGGTCGCCAGGTGCTCCGGACCGATCTTGTAGGTCGGCAGCACCATCGCCGAGTCGCCCGAGTGGATCCCGGCCTCCTCGATGTGCTGGAGGATCCCGCCGATCACGATGCGCTCCCCGTCGCCGAGGGCGTCGACGTCCACCTCGAAGGCGTCCTCCAGGAAGCGGTCGATCAGGATCGGGTGCTCCGGCGAGGCCTGCACGGCCTCGCGCACGTATTGCTCGAGCCGGCCGGCGTCGTAGACGATCGCCATCGCGCGGCCGCCGAGCACGTAGGAAGGACGCACGAGCACCGGATAGCCGATCCGCTCGGCGACCTCCTTGGCCTCGTCGAGCGAGGTGGCGGTACCGCTCTCGGGCTGCCGGATCTCGAGCTCGCGCAGCAGGGCGCTGAAACGCTTGCGATCCTCGGCGATGTCGGTCGCGTCGGGACTGGTGCCGAGGATCCTGATGCCCGCCTCGTGGAGCGGGACCGACAGCCGCAGCGGCGTCTGGCCCCCGAACTGGACCACCACCCCCTCGGGCTTCTCCTTCTCGAGCACGTTCATCACGTCCTCGAAGGCGAGCGGCTCGAAGTAGAGGCGGTCCGAGGTGTCGTAGTCGGTCGAGACCGTCTCGGGGTTGCAGTTGACCATGATGGTCTCGAACCCCTCCTCCTTGAAGGCGAAGGAGGCGTGGCAGCAGCAGTAGTCGAACTCGATGCCCTGCCCGATGCGGTTGGGGCCGCTGCCCAGGATCACCACCTTGCGCTTGTCGGTGGGGGCCGCCTCGCACTCGCGCTCGTAGGTCGAGTAGAGGTAGGGCGTGTAGGACTCGAACTCCGCCGAGCAGGTATCGACCCGCTTGAAGACAGGCCGGATCCCGGCCGCCTCGCGGTCGCGGCGCAGCTCCGCCTCGCTGCAACCGGCGAGCTGCGCCAGCCGGGCGTCCGAGAAGCCCATGCGCTTGGCCTCCTCGAGCAAGGGGGCAACACGCCCGTTCGGGCGCCCGGCCGCCCCGCGAGCGGCGGCGAGCTCCGGCTCGAGGCCGCCGGCCACGACCCGGCGCTCCAGGTCCACGATCTGCTGGATCTGGTCGAGAAACCAAGGGTCGATCCCGGTCATGCGGTGGATCTCTTCGTGCGCCCAGCCCAGATCGAGCGCGCGCTTCACGTAGAAGATGCGGTCGGGGTCGGGATGGAGCAGCTTCTGCTTGATGCGGGCGTCGTCGAGGTCGGAACGCGAGAATCCGGAGACGCCGTTCTCGAGGCCGCGCAGGCCTTTCTGCAGGGCCTCCTTGAAGGTGCGGCCGATCGCCATCACCTCGCCGACCGATTTCATCTGGGTGCCCAGCACCGGGCTCGCGTCCTTGAACTTCTCGAAGGCCCAGCGCGGGATCTTCACCACGACGTAGTCGATGACCGGCTCGAAGGAGGCCGGCGTCACCCGGGTGATGTCGTTCCGGATCTCGTCCAGGTGGTAGCCGATCGCGAGCAGCGCCGCGATCTTGGCGATCGGAAAGCCCGTCGCCTTGCTGGCGAGCGCCGAGGAGCGGGAGACGCGCGGGTTCATCTCGATCACGACCATGCGCCCCGTCTTGGGATCGACCGCGAACTGGATGTTGGAGCCGCCCGTCTCGACGCCGACCTCGCGGATGATCGCCCGCGAGGCGTCGCGCATCACCTGGTACTCGCGATCGGTGAGCGTCTGCGCCGGGGCGACCGTGACCGAGTCCCCGGTGTGGATCCCCATCGGGTCGAAGTTCTCGATCGAGCAGATCACGACGAAGTTGTCGGCCCGGTCCCGCATCACCTCGAGCTCGTACTCCTTCCAGCCGAGCACGGACTCCTCGATCAGGATCTGGTGCACGGGCGAGAGGTCGATCCCGCGCGCGGCAATGTCCTCGAACTCCTCGAGGTTGTAGGCGATTCCCCCGCCCGTGCCGCCGAGCGTGAAGGAAGGCCGGACCACCGCCGGCAACCCGGTCAGCTCGAGGACCCTGCGGGCCTCCTCCAGGCTCCCCGCGAAGCCGCTCTTCGGCACCGCCAGGCCGATCCGGGTCATCGCGTCCTTGAAGAGCTGCCGGTCCTCGCCCACCTCCACCGCGCGGCGGCTGGCGCCGATCAGCCGTACCCCGAGCCGGTCGAGGACGCCGCGCCGCGCCAGCTCGACCGCCAGGTTGAGGGCCGTCTGTCCGCCGACCGTCGGCAGCAGGGCGTCGGGCCGCTCACGCTCCAGGATCGCCTCCACCGCCTCCGGGGTCAGGGGCTCGATGTAGGTGCGGTCCGCGTACTCGGGGTCCGTCATGATGGTGGCCGGGTTGGAGTTGACGAGCGAGACGCGCACCCCTTCCTTGCGCAGCACCTTGATCGCCTGGGTCCCCGAGTAGTCGAACTCGCAGGCCTGCCCGATCACGATCGGTCCCGAGCCGATCACCAGCACCGACTGGATCGACGTGTCCCGGGGCATGGCTAGCGGCCCCCCCGATGCGCGCGCATCATCGCGACGAACTCCTCGAACAGATAGTGGCTGTCGTGCGGGCCCGGGCTCGCCTCCGGGTGGTACTGCACCGAGAGCACCGGCCGGTCGCGCAGCCGGAAACCCTCGACCGTGCCGTCGTTGAGGTTCTTGTGGGTGAGCACGAACCCGGGGTGCTCGAAGAGGGCGGGCTCGATGCAGAAGCCGTGGTTCTGTGAGGTGATCTCGACCTGACCGCTCTCGAGGTTCTTGACCGGATGGTTGGCCCCGCGGTGACCGAACTTGAGCTTGAAGGTCCTGCCACCGCAGGCCAGGCCCAGGATCTGGTGACCGAGGCAGATGCCGAAGACCGGGAGGGTATCCACGAACCGACGGGCGGCCTCGATCGCATAGCCGCAGGGCTCGGGGTCGCCGGGACCGTTCGAGAGGAAGATCCCCTCCGGGGAGAGGGCGAGAGCGTCCTTCGCGCCGGTGGTGGCGGGGACGATGGTCACGTCGCAGCCCGCGGCGGCGAGGTTCCTGAGGATGTTCGTCTTCATCCCGAAGTCGTAGGCGACGACCCGGTAGCGGCGCTCGCCGGGCTGGAGCGCCCGGCCGAGCGAGCCGTGGAGCACCGGCACCAGGTGCTGCGACACCGGTCGCCGTTCCGATCCGGGCTCGAAGCGCCACGGGCTCGCGCAGGTGACCTCGCGCGCGAGGTCCAGGCCCACCATCGAGCGCGCGGCGCGGGCCTTGGCCACCAGCGAGCCGTGGTCGAGGTCGACGGTCGAGATCACCCCCCGTTTCGCGCCGTGGGTGCGCAGGTGCCGGGTGAGCGCGCGGGTGTCGATCTCGCTGATGCCCAGGATCCGGCTCTCGTCCAGGTACCGGTCGAGGTCGCCCGAGGCCCGCCAGGACGAGACGACGCTCGAGACCTCCCGCACCACGAAGCCGGCCACCTGGGGCCGGCTGGACTCGACGTCGTCGGGGTTCACCCCGTAGTTGCCGATGTGCGGGTAGGTCATGGTCACGATCTGCCCCGCATAGGATGGGTCGGTCAGCACCTCCTGGTAGCCGCACAGGGCGGTGTTGAAGACGACCTCCCCCGTCACCTCGCCCGACCGGCCGAACCCGCGGCCCTCGAAGACGGTCCCGTCCTCGAGCGCCAGCACGGCCGGCGGGCGCACCCCGATCCTCTGCTCCGTCGCTTGCGTGGTCATTTCCGAGCCCTAGAGTGTATCGCGAAAGCCGCGCCGGCCTCGTCTACCGGATCGCTCCGACGCGCGAGAGCGGCCAGAAGCGGAAGACCGCGCGACCGTAGATGTAGCGCTCGGGCACGTCGCCCCAGCTGCGGCTGTCGTTGCTGCTCCGGCGATGATCGCCGAGCACGAAGTAGTAGCCCTTGGGCACGTCGGTGGCCGGGAAGGTGTCCTCGTCCCGATACCCCCCACGCAGGTAAGGCTCCCGCTGGGTCACGCCGTTCACCACCAGCCAGCCGGACCGGATCTCGACCGTGTCGCCGGGCAGGGCCACCACCCGCTTGATGAACGAGACCGAAGGGTCCCGGGGATACCAGAACACCACGACGTCGCCGCGCTCGACCGGCTGGAAGCGATAGATGAACTTGTTCACCACGATCCGCTCGCCGTCCGCCAGCAGGGGCTCCATGCTCGTGCCCTGAACCCGGAAAGCCTGGGCCACGAACGTGATCAGGAAGAAGCAGAACAGGACCGCCACCGAGAGGTCGTGCAGGAACTCCCACAGGGCCTGCCAGAGACGTCCCCGTGGCACCGGCTGGGCGCTCGCCGACTCGGTGTGCGCCAGGACCACCTCCCTCTCCGCGGGAGGATCGGCGGCGGCCGTGGGATCGAGGCTCACCGCCGCACCCGGACGACGCGCGTCTTGGCGATCCGGTCGTGCAGTCCGTTGCCCCCGAAGGCGATCATCAGGAAGCCGATCCCGAGGCTGGCGACCCCGAGCGCGTAGCCGAGCACGCGCAGCACCGCTCGCGAGGCGCCGATCGGCGATCCGTCGTCGCCCTGCACCTGCAGGTCCAGCAGCTCCTTGCCCGGCGTCGCACCCTTCGCGCTCCAGAAGTAGACGTGGTACAGGGCACCCAGCAGCAGCGCGAGCGGCACGAGCGTCACCGAAGCAAGCACCGGCAGGAACGGCACCTCGGCGGCGCTGCGTGGGATCTCACGGGCCCACCAGTACCAGAAGACCGGCGCCAGGAGCGCCGCCTGCCCCGAGCCGACGAACACGGCGTCCACCAGAGCGGCCGCCAGACGGCTGCCGGGCTCGGCCGGCTCCCAGCCGGCGGCGCGCGCCCGCCAGTCCGGCGGCCCGAGCGCGCCGCGCGGCGAGCCCTCACGCCATGGCTCCGTCGCCGGGTGCTCGAACGCGATCGCGTTCGCCCCCTCGGAGGTCGGAAGCGATCGATACGCGCCGCCCGAAGCCGGGTCCGGCCGGTCCTCCTCCGCGCCCCTGCGCTCGGCCAGCGGCTCGCCGCAAACGGAGCAGAAGCGGGCCGGCGACGCGATGGCCGTGCCGCAGGAGCTACAGACGGCCCTCGGCGGCCCGCTCGGTTGTGCGACCTGGACGCCGCACTCCCGGCAGAAGAGGTCCCCGCGCCGATAGCCGGCGCCACAGGCCGGGCAACGCGGCGGCACGGCCGAGGGGTGCAGGATCACCTTGCCGCTCGGCGACTCTTCGGCATCCCGGAACACGATCCGCACGGTACCGATGGCCAGGACGTCCCCGTCCTGCAGCCCCCGTTCGCTCACGCGTTCGCCGTTGACGACGCAGCCGTTCGCCGAACCGCAGTCGCGCAGGAAGAAGAGCCCTCCCCGGGGCTCGACGACCGCGTGCCGTCGCGACACCATCGCGTCCGGCAGCACCACGTCGCTGGTCGGGTCCCGGCCGATCGTGAGCGCGGCGCCTCGCGACAGCGAGACCTCGCGGCGGTGCGGCGAGCTCGGGTTCACCACCAGCTTCGGCACCTATCCACCGAGGAAGGTCTGCTTGAAGACCGTCTGCGCCTTCACCCGCGTACCGCGCTTCGTGGCCGGCGTGAACTTCCAGCTCCGGACCGCGGCGACCACGACCTCGTCGAGCAACGGCCCACCGGACTCGACCACCTTCAGATCCCGGATCTCGCCCGTCTCGGTCACGACGAACTGGACCATCACCGAGACCTTCTCGCCGGACTTGAGGCGCGGTGCCCCGCGGTCGGACGGGTAGGCGGGCGAGGTGCCCGACACCTTGCGTGGTGGGCTGTCGACCTCGTCGCTGCGATAGACCCGGGCGAGGTCGATGGGCTCCGGCGTCGGTGGCGCGGCGGGCACGCGCTCCAGGCGCACCCGGACGCGGCCCGTCTGGCCCGCCACCACGTCGAGGTTGCCCGACCATCGCCGGTAGCCTTCGAGCGCCAGCTCCAGCCGGTGCGCCCCCGGCGTGAGGGCCGTGGCGTGGGACGGCGTCCGGCCCCCGGGCCTTCCGTCGATCGTGATCAGGGCGCCCGCCGGTTCGGAGAGGATCTCGGCGGACGCCGCCACCGGCGCGCTGCGGACGAGCTGGACGCTCGCGCGACGGTCGGGCTGCTCGGCGCTCAGGACGACCTCGCGGGTCTGCGGCTCGTAGCCGCTCCGCTCGACCCGCACCTGGTAGGATCCGAGCGGCAGCCCGCCCAGGTCGATCGGCGTGGTACCGCGGCGCTCCCCGTTCACGAGGACCTGCGCGCCGGCGGGGCTGCTCTCGAGGTGGAGCGAGCCCGTCGCGGGAACCGGGGGCAGGGTGCTGGGCGGCGGCGCGGGCGCCAGCGTCTCGGCCGGCAGCGTCACCGCGGGACGCGGCGCGTCCGCTCGCCCCCAGTTCAACCAACCCAGCACGGAAGCGGCGGCGAGGAAGACGAGGCCCGCGCCCGTCACCACCCAACGCAGCCCCGTGCGGCGCTGCGCCGCCCCGGTCTCGTGGGGCGGCGGGGCGACGACCGTCGCCAGGGAGATCTGGTCGAGCGTCGTCTCCGCCGGCGACGCCGCCACGCCGACCGTGAGCCCGTCCGATGCCGGCCCGAGCACGATCGTCGCGGCGTCTCCCTCGAACCCGGGCGGAGCTGACGCCTCGCGGCTCGGGCCCGCCTGGAGAACGACGGTCGCGGAGTCGTCGGCGGCGACGGCAGGCCCGGCCGGGGGAGCGGACCCCGCACCGGCCGTGCTCTGCCTCAGGACGACCGTCGCCGCCTCAGCCTCGGCGGCGGGCCCCGTGGCGATCCGGACCGTGGCGTCCTCCGCCGTCGGTGCGCCCGGGATGCTGACCGTCTCCTCGCCGAGCCCCGTGAACCAGGCCCCCAGGCAGTACTCCAGATCCTGGACGAACGCGCTCGCCGTCGGGTAGCGATCCTCCGGCTTCTTCGCCAGCACCTTGTGGAACACGTCGTGCCATTTCTGGGGAACCAGGCCGTTCAGCTCGAGGTCGGGCGGCTCGATCGGGTCGACATGCACGAGCTTGTAGAGGATCGCTGTCACGTTCGCGCCCGGAAAGGGCTGAAGCCCCGAGAGCATCTCGAAGGCACAGACGCCGAGCGAGAAGATGTCGCTGCGCCCGTCGAGCTTCTCCCCCATCGCCTGCTCGGGTGACATGTAGGAGGGCGTGCCGAGCAGGACACCGGCATGGGTGATGTCGGCGTCGGCGAGCTTCGCGATGCCGAAGTCGGTGACCTTGACCTTGTCCTCCTCGTACACGATCAGGTTCGAGGGCTTGATGTCGCGGTGCACGACTCCGCGCGAGTGCGCGTAGTCGAGCGCTGCGGCCACCTGGCTCACCAGGCCGATCACCTTCTCGGGCTTGAAGCGGGTCCCGGTCTCGAGCGCCGAGGCGATCGTGGCCCCGTCGACGAACTCCATCGCCAGGAACGGAAGCCCCCCCTCCTCGCCGATGTCGAAGAGCGTCACGATGTTCGGATGGGAGAGCGTCCCCGAGATGCGCGCCTCGCGGTAGAAGCGCTCGATGAACGAGGCGTACTGTGGGCTCTGGCGGGGGATGTCGAGCCTGATCGTCTTGATCGCGAGCGTCCGCTTGATCAGCGGGTCGAACGCCTTGTAGACGGCTCCCATGGCACCGAACCCGAGCGCACCGGTAATCTGGTAGCGTCCGACGCTCGAGGGAAGGTCGTTCGCGGAGCTCGTCTCGGTCATCACACACGCCGCTCCGCCACGCGCCAGGGGGCGGCGCTAGAGCGAGCTACTCGCGACTCTAGCATCGGCCTTCCTGCGGTGTCAAACGCCGCCACGGGCTCAAGTCGCGGTGACTTAACGGTTTGCGGCTGTGCTATCCTGCTCACTCGGATGCCCGATCATACCCGCGAGACGCTCGCCTACGAGTCGCTCGGTCAGCCGCTGAGCCCGCTCTTCCTCGACTACCTGGCGGGACGCGAGCGGGTCTTCCCCTTCCTGGGCCGGGAGGGCTTCGACCTCGACGCGATCGCGCGGGCGGGCGAGCGAACGATCGACCTCCCGCGGCCTCGCGCGGAGGTGGCGGCCGCCCTGGTGCGGCAGCAGCGGGCCCGCGGGGCGGAAGGGGCGGCGGCGCGCGCCCAGGCGCTCGCCGAGCCCGACTGCCTCGCCGTCGTCACCGGACAGCAGGCGGGCCTCTTCGGCGGCCCCCTCTACGTGCTGCTGAAGGCGGCGGCGACACTCGAGCTGGCGCGCCGGCTCGAGCAGCGCCAAGACCGCCCCGTGGTGCCGGTCTTCTGGGTGGCCTCGGACGACCACGACTTCGCCGAGGTCCGCACGGTGACGGCGCTCGACCCCTCCGGCCTCATCCGCACGCTCCGCTACGCGCCGCGCGAGGAGCCCACCGGCGCGCCGGCGTCGGCTATCGTGCTCGACGACACGATTCCCCAGCTGGTCGAAGACCTCGCCCGGACGCTGCCGGCGAGCCCGGACCGCGACGGTGTGCTGGCCTTGATCGCGGAGAGCTACCGCAGCGGCGAGACGCTCGCCGGCGCCTTCGCCGGGCTCGTCTCACGCCTCCTGCCCGATCTCGTCGTGCTCGACCCGGCGGACAGCGCCCTCAAGGCCCTGGCGACCCCCGTCTTCGTCCGCGAGCTCCGGGAGGCCTCGCCGGTCTCGAGACTCGCCCTCGATGCCGGCCAGCGGCTCCTCGCGGCCGGGTACCACCAGCAGGTCCCCGTCCGCCCGGGTTTCCTCAACCTCTTCCTGCTCTTCGAAGGCCAGAGGCGGGCACTCGCCCTGGAAGGTGGGGCCGTGGAGATCCGCGGCACCGGCGAACGACTGTCCCTGGAAGAGGCCATTCGCGACGTCGAGCGGGAGCCCGCCCGCTGGAGCGGCGGAGCGCTGCTGCGGCCGCTGGTGCAGGACTGGCTGCTGCCGACCGCCGCCTACGTGGGCGGCCCGGCCGAGGTCGCCTATCACGCGCAGATCGTGCCCTCGTACGCCCACTTCGGGATCCCGCGGCCGGCCCTCGTCCCGCGCCCGAGCGTGACGCTGGTCGAGCCCCCGCAGGCCCGCGTGCTCGACGCCGAGCATCTCTCCCTCGTGGATCTGGTCGCCGATCCCGAGACGCTGGTGGCTCACTGGGCCCGCGAGGCCTATCCCGAGGTGGAGGCGGCCTTCGCGCGATCGCGCGAGGCGATCGAGCGGGAGCTGGGCGCGGTCGAGCAGGAGCTCGGCCGGCACGACCCGACCCTGTGCGGAGCGGCGGCCGCGGCGCGGGGGCGCGCCCTGCACCAGGTGGAGTCCCTCCACGAGAAGGCCCTGCGCGCGCTCAAGAAGCGCGACCAGGAGCGCGGCGACCGCCTGCGTCGGACGCGCGACGCGCTGCTGCCGGGAGGGGCGCTGCAGGAGCGGGGCTTGGGCTGGATCGGTCCGGTCGCCCGCCGAGGCCAGGGCTTGGTCGACCTCCTGCGGGAGCGGATGGAGCTGGCCGCGCGCAGCCACCAGGTGATACGGGTGTGAGGATCGGGATCGTCTGCTACCCGACCGTGGGCGGCTCCGGTGCGGTCGCCGCGGAGCTCGGCAAGCAGCTCGCGCGCCGGGGTCACGACATCCACGTGATCTCCTACCGGCTGCCCTTTCGGCTCGGGGACTTCCAGCAGAACATCTGCTTCCACGAGGTCGACGTCTCGAGCTACCCGCTCTTCGAGTACCCGCCGCACGATCTCGCGCTCGCGGTGAAGATGGCGGAGTCGGTGCGCGAGCACGGGGTGGAGCTCTTCCACGTGCACTATGCGATCCCGCACGCGATCGCCGGCTTCCTCGCCCAGCAGATGCTGGGCGAGCGCGCCCCACGCATGGTGACGACGCTCCACGGCACGGACATCACCATCGTCGGCCAGGACCGCTCCTTCTTCGAGATCACCCGCTTCGGGATCGAGCGCTCCGACGCCGTGACGGCGGTCTCCGACTTCCTCCGGCGCATGACCATCGCCGAGTTTCAGGTGACGGGCCGGATCGACGTGGTCCCGAACTTCGTCGACATCCACGACTACCTGCCGGGCCGCGAAGATCGTGCGCCGTTCGCCACCCCCGGTCAGAAGGTGCTGCTGCACGTCTCGAACTTCCGGCCGGTCAAGCGGGTGCTGGACGTGGTGCGCATCTTCGAGCGCGTCAGCCGCGAGATCGACGCCGTGCTGCTGATGGTCGGGGAGGGACCCGAGCGCTCGTCGGCGCAGGCGCTCGCCCGCCGGCTCGGGCTCATGGACCGCGTGCGCTTCCTGGGCACGCAAAACGCGATCGAGGAGATCGCCCCCCTCGCCGACGTGTTCTTGCTCCCCTCCGAGCTCGAGTCCTTCGGCCTCTCCGCGCTCGAGGCGATGGCCTGCGGCGTGCCGGTCGTGGGCACGGACGTCGGCGGCCTGCCCGAGGTGGTGCGCCACACCGAGAGCGGCTACCTGCTGCCGGTCGGCGACGTCGAAGGGCATGGCCGCGCGCACGATCGAGATCCTGCGCTGCGACGAGCGCCGCCGCGAGATGGGCGAGGCCGCCCGTCATCGCGTCCAGTCGCTCTTCGACGCGGAGCGGGTGGTGGGCCAGTACGAGGCGGTCTACGCCCGCGTGCTCGGGAGCTAGCGTCATGGACGCCTTCGACATCGCCGTCGTGTGTGCGCATCCCGACGACGCCGAGCTGGTGATGGGCGGCACCATCGCCCGCGAGACGGCGCGTGGACGCCGGGTCTGCCTGGTCGACCTCACCCGCGGCGAGAGCGGCAGCCGCGGTACCCCCGAGACCCGGGCCGCCGAGGCGCAGGAGGCCGCGCACATCCTGGGCGTCAGCCACCGCGAGTCGCTCGGGCTGCCCGACGCGGGCCTGCAGCTCGTTCCCGCTCACAAGGACCCGCTGGTGGCGGCGCTGCGACGTCTCCGGCCGAAGATCGTGCTGCTCCAGCACTGGCGCCAGCGCCATCCGGACCACGCGACGGCCAGCCGGATCGGCTACGACGCGAGCTTCCTGGCGGGGCTCCGGAACTACCGGCCGGACCTGGGGCCCGCGTTCCGGCCCGGCAAGCTCGTCTACGCCGTCACCATGCTGGAGCCGAGCCAGGTCGCGCCGAGCTTCGTGGTCGACGTGACCTCGCACTGGGAGCAGAAGCGTCGCGCCATCGAGGCCTTCGCCAGCCAGTTCACGCCCGCGCCGGACGAGACCGCCCCCCTGCCGCTCGATCGCTTCCGGGAGGCCGTGGAGCTGGCCGGCCGCCGCCATGGCCAGACGATCGGCGTGCGCTACGGCGAGGGCTTCCTGACCCGCGAGCCGCTGCTCGTCGACGACCTGCTCGCGCTGGGCGGCCGGTCGATCTGAGCCACCGCCGATCGACCGGCGCGCGCCGGCGGGTGCCGCGCCCCGCGCACGCCGCGCTCTACGGCTGGCGGACCAGGATCGCCTCGGCCACGCGCCTCTCGACGGCCACCATGGTCTCGCCCAGCTCGATCACGTGGGTAGGCGTGCGCTGGACGACGCGAATCTCGACGCCGGGGGCGAGGCCCTGGGCGGTGAGCCGCGCGAGCAGGCCCGGATCGCCCTCCAGCCTCTCGATCACAGCGACGGCGCCGGAGGGCAGCTCCGCGAGCGTGCGCGCTTCGCGAGGCGCGCGGCCCCGGAAGAGGAGCCTCACCAGCCTCGCCGCGGCGCTGCGCTCCTCGTCGGGCATCGTGTAGCCGCAGCGGGGGCAATGCCGCGTCGCACAGCCGCCGAAGGCGACCGGGCAGCCCCGCTCGCGGCAGGTCGCCCCTCCGGGCGCGTACTCGAGCCCGCAGAGCGGGCAGCTGGTGAGCGCCTGGGAGCCCGCCGGAATCGCCTGTGCTGCCATCGCCGTCCTTCAGAACCCCAGCACGTGCATCGCCACGCGCACGAGGCCGCCGGTCGCGAAGGCCAGGGGGAATATGAAGGCCGTCATGGCGGCGGCCGTCTTCCACCCGCGCTCCTTGCCGATCATGAACACGTTGGCGATGCAGGGGATGAAGAGGGTGATCGTGACCATCGCCACCACGAGCTGGGTGGTGTCCAGGCCGCCCCCCCGCGACATGTCGAACAGACGCGTCGCCGCGAAGTCGCGGCGCAGGAAGCCGATCAGGAACGCCGCCGAGGCCGCCGGCGGCAGGCCCAGGACGCCCGTGACCAGCGGCCGCCCGGCGCGGATGATGCCGCCCAGCAGGTGGAGCCGGTCGAGCAGGAAGAGGATGAAGGTCCCGATCAGGAATAGGGGCAGCGCCTCCTTCAGGTACCACTCGACGCGCGCCGCCGTCTTCGACAGCACGTTGCCGATCTGGGGCAGGCGCATGGGGGGCAGCTCGACGACGAAGTCGCCGCGCTCACCGGGCAGCACGCGGGCGGCGATCCAGCCCACCGCGATCATGACGCCCGCCACGGTGGCCGCCCAGACCGCGGCGGCCGCCGGAGGGACGGTCGCGAGCATCGCCAGGATGACGCCGAGCTGCGCCGAGCACGGCACGCCCAAGGCCAGCAGCAGCGTCGTCAGTAGGCGCTCCTTCCGGCTCGGCAGGATGCGCGTGGTGAGGGTCGCCATCGTGTCGCAGCCCAGGCCGAGCACCATCGGCAGCACCGCCTTGCCGTTCAGCCCCATCAGCCGGAAGACCCGGTCGCTCATCACGGCGAGCCGGGGCAGGTAGCCCGAGTCCTCGAGCAGGGCGAAGGCCGTGAAGAAGGTGAGCACGATCGGCAGCACGATCGCCAGGCCGTAGGAGAGGCCCATCGTGAAGACGCCGTACTCGCCGACCAGCATGTCCCGGCCGAAGGCCCAGGGCAGGTGGGAGAGCGCGGCCTTGGCCCAAGGGTTCAAGTAGCCGTGGAAGAGCCCCTTCTCCATCAGGTCGACGAGGGTGCCGGCGCCGAAGACTCCGACGAACTCGTAGAGGACGAAGAGGACGCCCGCCAGCAGCGGCCATCCCCAGACGGGATGGATGGCCACGCGCCCGAGCCGGCGCGAGAAGCGGGCGCCCTTCGTTCCCGCCTCGGTCGCGTGACGCCGGGCGATCCCGTCGGCATGGGCCAGCAGCGCCTCGTGGTAGCGCGCGATGAAGGCGGGCGGCTGCGCGGGAGGGGCCTCCCGGCCGCTCAGGATCTCGAGCGCCGGTATCGCCACCTCCTCCGGGATCGGGACGTGGTTACGCGGCACGCGTGCGAGTGCGAGGGCCTCCCGCAGGCCCTCCAGCCCGCGGCCGCTGGTCGCGACCGTCGCCCGCACCGGGATGCCCAGGGTCCGTTCCAGGCCCCGCAGGTCGAGGCGGATCCCGCGCGCCTCGGCCTCGTCGTGCATGTTCAAGACCAGCAGCGTCGGCACCCCGAGCTGCCCCAGCTGCAACGTGAGCAGCAGGGCACGCCGCAGGTTCTTCGCGTCCGCCACCTGGACCACGACCGAGCCCTCGTCCCCGCGTACCGAGTGGACGAGCCGCCAGGTCACCTGCTCGTCCTCGCTCAAGGGCAGGAGCGAGTTGAGCCCCGGCGAGTCGACGATCTCGGTCTCAGCCCCGGCGAGCCTGCCGCGGTAGACCTCGACGGTCGTGCCCGGATAGTTCGAAACCGTGGCGCGCAGGCCGGTCAGCGCGTTGAAGAGCGCGCTCTTCCCCACGTTCGGGTTGCCGATCAGCACGATGCGTCGCGGCGCGGGTGCGTCTCGCACCTCCGCCAGCGCTTCCCTGCCCGCCGTGATCGCCGTAGCCTCCGCGCCCATGTTGAAATCGAGTGTCAACTTTTGGTCGGAGTGTAGCGCAGACCGGCTCTCCCAGCAAGCGACTCGACGAGACACACGAGACACCGAGCGCGCGCGGCAGCCATCACGCGCCCGCCGCGCAAGCCGCGATCCAGGCGTCGTCCGCGTGGCCGCCCCTGCGCCTTGACGGCCCTCCACGACTCTAGTAGTCTTGAATACTAGAATAGCGGCGCAAGCAGCTGCCGCAGGAGGTCGCCGTGGCCGCACCGCACAAGAAGCCGGAGGCGAGCCCGCTCGAGGCGCGCGTCGCGGCCCTGGCCCGCCGTCTCGAGGTGCTCGAGCGGCAGAACGAGACGCGCCCGAGGCGGCGCGGGCGGCGCGCCTCCGAGGCACAGGGCTCGGACCTCGCCCTGCTCGATCAGCTTCGCAAGCGCGACGGCCGGCGCTATCGGGGCAGGCAGATGCGGGGCGCGGTGGCCTACGGAGGTGCCGTCGTCTTCCGCGAGCGCGAGTACCTCTGGATGAGGGAGCATCCCCTCCCCGAGCTCAGCGAGCTCGAGCCGAGCCGGCTGGCGCAGGCGCTCGCGACGTTGGGCCACCCCGCCCGGCTGATCCTGCTGCGCGCGCTGCTGCAGCAGCCCCGCACGAGCCAGGAGCTGCAGGCGATCCTGGGGGTGCCCTCTCCCGGACAGCTCTATCACCACCTCAAGGAACTGCTCGCCGCGGGCATCGTCACCCAGACGCGCCGCAGCCTCTACGAGGTCGCCGGGCGGCAGGTCGTGCCGGTGCTGGCCGCGCTGGCGGCGGTTTCTGATCTCGTCGATCTGACTCTTCCCGCGCCGGCGCCCGAGTTCGGGGCGGCCGCGGCGAAGGAGGCCTAAGTCATGCGAACCCCGCGCAACCTCTTCCGCAGTCTCGTGACCTTGCTCTGGCAGGCGGTCGGTGCCCAGGCCGTCTTCGCCGGACCGCATCCCCCGTCCGGGAGCCCGGAGGACCTGCTTCGCGCCGGCCGCTTCAGCGAGGCCGAGCTGGCGCTCACAGAACGGTTGGCGACTCGCCCCAACGACGCCGCCGCGCTGCTCGGGCTGGGCTACCTCGCGTTGCTCCGCAACGGGCTGGACGATGCCGAGCAGCGGCTCTCCAGGGTCCTGGAGATCGCACGCAAGTCGAGGGAGGCTCAGGCGCTGCTGGCGGAGGTGTACTACCGTCGCGACGACTTCGCACGGGCAGCGGCGCTCTTCGAGAAGGCCGGACAGACAGCCAAGGCCCGCAAGCTGGCGAGCTTCGGCGAACGGCGGCCCTACGAGATCGAGGGCGGAGGCCCGATCACGCGGCTGCGTTTCGTCAGGACGGATCCGCTGCCCGTGGTGACCGTGCGCGTGAATGGCAGCGAGCCCGTGCGCTTCCTCGTCGACACGGGAGGGGGCGAGCTGATCCTGGACCGCAGGTTCGCGCAGCAGGTGGCCGCAGCCCGCTTCGGAAGCGAGCGTTCCTACTTCGCTGGCGGCAAGGCCGCGGCCGTGGAGCACGGCCGGGTCGACTCCGTCGGCCTCGGTGACCTGACGCTGCGCAACGTGCCGGTCAACATCATGGACCTGGCCGCGGTGGGACCGGCGTTGGGCGAGACGCGCATCGACGGGATCGTCGGCACCGTGCTGCTCTACCACTTCCGGAGCACCATCGACTACGCCGCCGGAGAGCTGGTTCTCGGGAAGCGCGGCACAGCAGCTCCGGCCGACGCAGCCACCGGCTCGACGGGCGCCAGCGAGGTCTCGCTTCCCTTCTGGATGGCAGACGACCATTTCATCGTGGCGTGGGGCGCCGTCAATCGCGGACCGCAAATGCTGTTCTTCGTCGACACCGGGCTGGCCGGCGCCGGCTTCACCTGCCCGCCGTCGACCCTGAAGGCGGCCGGGCTCGAGCTCCGCAAGGATCAGGCCGGCCCAGGACCGGGAGGGGGCGGGGAGATCGCGGTCGTGCCCTTCGTCGTGGAGGAGCTGAGCCTGGGCGAGGTCCGACGGCAGCACGTCGACGGGGCGGCCGGGCCCTTCCCCCCACAGCTCGAGTGGGACCTGGGCTTCCACATCGGGGGCCTGATCTCCCACCAGTTCTTCCGCCCCGGTGCGCTGACGCTCGACTTCGCCGCCATGCGCCTGCGCCTGTGTTCGACGCCGGCACCGGCCCCGAACTGACTCGCGGCGTGCCGTGCGTGGCGGCTCAGCGAGTGTCGGTCGACGGGCTCGTCCCGGGTGCCGCCCAGGTGATCACGAGGCCGACGACGAAGACCGTCAGCGCCCCCACGACGTTGTACCAGAGGAAGGCAATGCTCGTGAAGCGCGAGACCAGGAAGACCGCCGCCATCCCCGCGAAGAGGCCGTAGAAGGCGCCGCGCGCGGCCGCCCGCGGGGTCAGCACGGCCAGCGCGAAGACGCCCAGGATGGAGCCGTAGAAGTAGGAGCCGAAGCGGTTCACGACCTCGATTGCCGAGCCGAGCTGGCCCGCCCGCAGAGCGACCGCGGCCGCGAACAGGCCCCAGAACGCGGTGAAGACCCGGGAGACGAGGAGATCGTGGGCGGCGCCCGCTTCGGGTCGCACGAAACGCTTGTAGAAATCGATCATGCTCGCGGCGGCGAGCGAGTTCAGCTCGCCGGCGAGCGTGCTCATGGCGGCCGCGAAGATGACGGCGATCACCAGGCCGGCGAGCCCCCCGCGCAGCTGCGACACGACGTAGCTCGGAAAGACGTAGTTGACGTCGTTCACGGTCTCTCCCTCGAGCGAGCCGGCGAGAGCCCGCGTCGACGTCTCGGCGGCGGCCATCCGCCTCTGCGCCTCGAGATACGCTCGGCGCGCGGCGCCGACGTCCCCCCCGCCGTGACGCGCCGAGGCGAAGGCCAGGGCCGCCTCCCGCCGGGCCTGGTGGGCCGCCTCGAGCTCGTGGCGCACCCCGGCCAGGACCGGCGCCGGGGCCTCCCGCTCGAAGCGCCCGAGCTCGGCCCGGTTCCAGAGCAAGGGGGTCGGCTGGAAGTGGAAGAAGACGAAGACGAGGACCCCGGTGAGCAGGATCAGGAACTGCATCGGGACCTTCAGGAAGGCGTTGAACAGGAGCGACAGGCGGCTCTCGCCGAGGGTGCGGCCCGAGAGGTAGCGTTGCACCTGGGACTGATCGCAACCGAAGTAGGCCATGGCCAGGAACATCCCGCCGATGAGGCCGCTCCAGAGCGTGTAGGGGCGGGTGAGGTCCAGCGAGAGATCGACCGTCTCGAGCCTCCCGGCGGCCTGGGCCAGCGCGAGAGAGTCGGAGAGCGAGACCCCGCTCGGCAGCCGGGCGATCGCGACACCGATGCAGACGAAGATCCCGAACCAGATGAGCGCCATCTGCACGACGTCGGTCCAGATCACCGAGCGGTTGCCGCCGTGCACGACGTAGAGGATGGTCGCGCCCCCCATCAGGGCGATCGTCGTCCCCTCGCCCCAGCCCAGGATCACCGAGAGCACGAGCGAGGGGGCATAGAGCGTCACGCCCACCGCCAGCCCGCGCGAGAGCAGGAAGAGAACGCTCGTGAGCGTGCGCGTGCGCGAGTCGAAGCGCCGTTCGAGGTACTCGTAGGCCGTGAAGACGCGGGCCCGGTAGAAGAAGGGCACCAGCGTGAGGCTGAGCACGACCATGGCGAAGGGGAGCCCGAAGTAGAAGGCGACGAAGCTCATGCCCTTCGTGAACGCCTGGCCGGTCGTGCCCACGAAGGTGATGGCGCTGATCTGGGTCGCCATCACCGAGAGGCCCGCCGCCCACCAGGGCATGGTCCGGCCCGCCAGGAAGAAATCCGACACGTTCCGCGTCCTGCGGCCGACCCAGACGCCGAAGATCACGATCCCCAGGACGTAGCTGACCAGGATGGTCCAGTCGGCGGGGGCGAGAACGGAGCCGGCCGGGCTCAGAACGGCCACCCGGAGAAGAGGGCCAGCAGGACCATCACCGCGACGGCCCACAGGATGACGGCGGCGTGGATGGCTCGCCAGGAGCCGAACACCGGCACACGATCCCGCTCGTCGGCGGCGCGCCCGTCACGGGGGGAGCTGGGCATGGAAAGGTGTGATCCGGGTCGTCGCCCCGGCGGTCCATTATGCGACAATCTCGGCGTGATCACGGGGTTCAACACGGACGTCACGTGCCGGGGTCTCGTCTATCACGTCCAGACCGAGGACAAGGGCCGGGACAACCCGCTCATCGAGACACTCATCTACAAGGGTGGTGAGATCCTCGCCTCGCGGCGCCTGCCCTACTCGGAGATCATCCAGGGCAGCGACACCGAGAAGGCGATCTCCCGGCTCATGGAGGAGCAGCACAAGGCCATGATCCTGGAGGTGAAGCGCGGGAAGTTCGCCCCCCCCGAGGAGGCGAAGGCGCCGGAGGACCTCTCGCTCGACGAGATCGTGCTCGCCTACCTCGCCGCCCGGGCCGGGCACGCCTGAGGCACGAGGGCGCCTTGGGGAGCGGCACAGACGAACCCGCGCTCCGCGAGCTCAGCTCACGGCTCGAAGAGGAGGAGAAGGCCTACGCCCAGGTCCTGGCGGCGCTCGACGCCTTGGCGGCCCTTCGCCTGCCTGCCGAGACGGCCCCCGAGGTGCGGGAGAAGCTGGCGCAGCTCAACGAGCTCTGGCGGCCCCTCGGGCGACCGGCCGGCCGCGGCCTGGCCGGCGCCATCCGCAGGCGTATCTGGGGCGTGCTCGCTCCGGCGGCCGAGCGCCAGACCGCCTTCGACGCGGCGCTCGTGCAGCTGCTGAACGCCCGGTTGGAGGCCACCGACCGGCTGCACTCCCGGCTCGCCGAGCTGGCCGCGACGCTCGTGCGCTACGCCCAGCGCGTCGAGCCGCTTCTGGACGCCGGCACCCGGCTCGGCTCGGCCCTCGCGACCACCCGCTCCGAGCTGATCCTCGAGGCCTTCGGCCGCCAGCTCGAGTCGCAGTCCCGCAGGCTCGACGCCGTCGCGGCGCTCGGCAGCCGGCTCGAGACCGTCGAGCGGCAGCTGGCGGCCCTGCTCGGGAAGCCGAGCCCGGAGCGCCCGGGCCCGGAGCGCGAACGGTGAGCGATCTCCGAGCGCGGTCCTGAGGTGAGGCTCGCCTTCGTCTCACCGCTCCCCCCGGCGCCGACCGGGATCGCGGACTACACGGCCGACCTGGTCGAGCTGCTGGCGCCCGCGCATGCGATCGAGGTCTTCCATGCCCAGGCGAGCGTCGACGAGACGCGCCTGCCCGCGGGCGTTGCCGCGCTCCCGGCCTCCGAGCTCCTGGCTCGCCACCGCTCGCGACCCTACGACCTGGTGGTCTACCAGCTGGGCAACGACCGCAGCCACGCCTTCGCCTATCAGCTGCTGCCTCGCCTGCCGGGGCTGCTCGTGCTCCACGACCTCGTGCTCTTCCACGCGCGGGCAGCGACCTTCCTCGATTCCGAGGCGGTGCACGCTTGGCGAGCGAACCCGGCGAGCACGGCGGCCCGCGAGGCCGCCCGCCCCGCCCTCGAGGCCTGGCGCGCCGAGCTCGCCTACAGCTACCCGGCAGAGGGCGAGCGGCTCTACCGGACGCACCTCGCTACGGTGGGCGATCTGCTGCCCTACGCCTACCCGCTGCTGCGGATCCCGGTCGAGGCCTCGCGCGCGGTCGTGGTCCACAGTGACTTCGGGGCCGAGCTGATCAGGACGGAGGTGCCTGGCACGACTGTCTGCCGCGTACCGATGCCGGCGAGCGCCGTCGCGGTCGAGGCGGGTGCGGTCCGCGCGCTGCGCGAGCGTCTCGGCTTCAGTCCCGCCGACCTGGTGGTGGGCGTCTTCGGCCTGATGACGAAGGCGAAGCGCCTCGCTCCGATCGCGAGAGCCGTCGCCCGCGCGGCGGCCTCCGACCCCCGCCTGCGCCTGCTGCTGGTCGGTCCGCTGCCGGAAGGGGCGGCGCTCGCATCACAGCTCGACGCGCTGGGCATCGGCACCCGGTCCGTCGTGACCGGTCGCGTCCCCTTCCAGGATCTCGCCCTCCACATCGAGGCGGCGGACCTCGTCGCCCACCTGCGCGATCCGACCGGACGCGAGACCTCGGCGGCCCTCCTGCGGGTGCTCGCGCAGGGTCGGCCCACGATCGTGTCGGACCTCGCCCACCAGGCCGACCTGCCGCATGACGCCGTCCGGCGCGTCGATCTCGCCAGCGAGGAGGAAGACCTGGTGAGGGCGATCCTCGAGCTCGCCTCCGCCCCCGGCCTGCGCAAGAGGATGGGCGCCTCGGCGGCGGAGTTCGTGCGACGCGCTCACGGTCCGGAGGTGGTGCGATCGGCCTGGGAGCGCGCACTCCGTCTCGCGCGCGAGCGGCCGGATCCGCCGTCCCACCCCTGGCCGGCACACTGGGGAGCGGGCTCGCCGGGCTAGGGCACCTCGCGCACGACGCGGAAACCTCCGTCCCGGGCGCGGGCGGACGGGTCGAATCCGTCACGGCGGAAGCCGGCGCGTGCTCGATCGCGCCAGGAGCCTCCCCGGCGCACCCTGCTGCGGCCCGTCTCCGGTCCGCGCGGATCGTAGCGCCGCACGGCCTGGAACGGATCCGGAGCGAACCAGTCGAGGCACCACTCGCGGACGACCGAGCCGACGTCCATCAGCCCGAAGTGGTTGGCCGCTCCGCGTCCGAGGGGCCCCGGTGCCTCCGGGACCGGCCCGTCCGGTCGCGCGTCCCGGTGAATTTCCCCCGGGACGAGAAAGGCGGCGTGCTCCCACTCAGCCTCGGTCGGCAGACGCCACCGTCCGCCGACGGTCTCGCGCAGCCAGGCGCAATAGTCGACGGCCTCGAACCAGGTGACGCCGACGACCGGCTGCTCCGGGTCCAGCAAGTCGGGATCGCTCCACCACGGCGGCGCCGGGGCCCTGCCGGTGGCGAGGAAGGTACCATAGCCCGCGTTGCTGACGGGTGTGACGCCGAAGCGCAGCGGCCGGACCTCGGCCTCCAGGACGGGCCGGCCATCGACCCACGCGGCGCCCACCGCGAAGCGTCCGCCGGGGATGAAGACGGTCGGGGGAGCTGTCGCCACCTCGGCAAGCTGCTCCTGCGCCAGGCCGGATCCTCCCACCAGGTCCGGAATCGAGCCGAGAGCTGCGATCGCCATCGTCTGCTCCCCCCTACCTAATGTCCGATAAACGGACGACACTCGCCGCGATCCCTTCCGCCTCCGCTCCCCTTGAATCTTGCTGGGAAGCTATTTTACGTGGCACAATATGACACTCAACTTGAGATCCGTCCAGCCTAAAACGCGGGGACGAACCGAGGACTCGTACTGAGGCGCGAACCATGAGGATCATGCTGGCCGGCACGGTGGCGACGTTCACGGCGGTCGGGTTGGCGGCGATCCAGCCCGCGGTGGTCTCGAGGGAGGAGAAGAGCGCAGCGGACACGATTCAGGAGCGCGGGATCCGCGCCGACGCGCGCTTCCTCTCGAGCGACCTGCTCGAGGGGAGGGCGCCCGGCACTCGCGGCGAGGCGCTCGCGCGCGAGTACGTGGCCTCGCGCTTCGAGTCGATGGGACTCGAGCCGGCCGCGCCCGGCCCCTCCTGGTACCAGCCCGTCGAGATGGTCGGGGTGAACTCGGTCTGCCCGCCGGTCCTGCGCGTCACCCGCGGCGGCGCCGGCGAGGCCTTCCGCTTCGGAGACGACTACGTCGCCTTCTCGGGCGTCCAGACGCGTGAGGCGCGCGTGAGCGACGCCGAGATCGTCTTCGTCGGTTATGGGATCGTCGCGCCCGAGTATCACTGGGACGACTACAAGGGGCAGGACCTGCGAGGCAAGGTCCTACTGTTCATGAACAACGATCCCGAGGGCGATCCCGCCCTCTTCGCGGGCCGAAGACGCCTCTACTACGGGCGCTGGGACTACAAGTACGCCAAGGCGGCGGAGCTCGGGGCGGCCGGGGCGATCATCATCCATACCGATCACTCGGCGGGCTACAAGTGGCAGGTGGTGCGGTCGTCCTGGACGGGCGAGCAGCTCGCGCTCCCTGAAGCAGCCGGGGCACCATCCCTGCAGGTCAAGGGATGGCTGACGGAGGAGGCGAGCCGCCGCCTCGCGCGCCTCGGCGGCTTCGACCTCGACGGGCTGCGCGCCGCGGCCGAGAGCCGCGACTTCCGACCCGGTCCCGCTCCGCGTGCGCCTCGACTTGGCGATCGAGAACACCGTCTCGCGGAGGACGAGCGCCAACGTGATCGGCCGCCTGCCGGGACGCGACCCGCGTGCTCGGGAAGGAGGCGGTCGTCTACACGGCTCACCACGATCACCTCGGCGTGCGCAAGGGAAAGGACGGCGAGCCGGTCGATGTACAACGGCGCCCTCGACAACGCCTCGGGCGTCGCGGCCATGCTCGCGATCGCCCGCGCCTTCACGGCGCTCCCCGAACCACCGCGGCGCTCGATCCTCTTCGCGTCGGTGACCGGCGAGGAGTCGGGGCTGCTCGGCTCGGAGTACCCTGCGCACGGAACCCGCCTGTCCCGCCGGGGCGTCTGGCGGCGAACATCAACATCGACGGCGGTCAACATCTGGGGCCGGACCCGCGACGTGGCGGTGATCGGGCTCGGCAAGTCGTCGCTCGACGACTGGGTGCGCGCCCTCGCGGCGACACAGGACCGCGTCGTGGTGCCGGAGACCCTCCCGGACAAGGGCTCCTACTACCGCTCCGACCACCTGAGCTTCGCCCGGATCGGCGTGCCGGCCGCCTACATCGACGCCGGCACGGACGTGCGCGGCCGGCCTGCCGGCTGGGGTCGCGAGCAGCAGGAGGCCTGGGAGGCGGCCCACTATCACCAGCCGTCGGACGACCTCACGCCCGACTGGGACCTCTCGGGAGCCGTCGAGGACACGCAGCTGCTCTTCCTGCTGGGCGTCAAGGTGGCCGATGCCCCGCTCGCCCCCACTTGGCGGCCGGGCGACGAGTTCGAGGCGGCGCGCAAGAAGGCCCTGGCGGCGATCGGCGCGCAGTAGCGGACGGGCGGCCGCGGATCGAGCCAGAGCGAGTCGCCCGCGCGGCGCCGCCTCGTCGGAGCTGACGAGCTAGCCGACGATGAAGACCGGGACGCTCGCGCCGCCCACCCGCACGTTCACGACCGGGCGGCGGGACGCGCGCGCGACGGCGCCGGCCGTCTCGCCAGCGGTGCAGAACGGCCCCAAGTTCACTTTCAGGGGGACGAGCTCGAGGTCCCCCCCATCGAAGACCGGGAACAACTCCTCCGGCGGCGTCACCCGTTCCTGCACCACCCAGCCGCCGCCGACCGCGGCACGGACCGCGGCGTCCCACTCGGGCCAGCTCGCCTCCGAGCCGACCACCACCTCCCGCCCGCCGTACTCGCGGGCCGGTTTCAGGACCAGGGACTCGCGACCCGCCAGCACGTAGGGGACGAGGTCGATCTCGACTCCCCCTTTCCGGGTGCGCCGCTCCTCGACCCGACGCGTCCAGGGCAGCACGCGCGCGGCCAGCTCGCGCTCCTCGGGCGTGAGCAGGTGGGCGTGCGCCTCGTCGGTGAGCATCGCCAGGAAAGTCTTGTCCTCGGTGAGGCGGCAGCGGAAGGAGTTCAGGAACGGGCACAGCCGGTGCCGGTAGGCGCCCATGAACGCCTGCACCTCGATCTCGCGCCCCACCAGCTCGCTCAGGACCGCACGGCGGTAGACGAGGTCGACCGGCGCTCCGCCCGCGTGGAGGCGGCCCCGGTGCACCTCCATCGAGCGCGGATCGGCGACCACGCAGTCGAACCCTCGCGCCAGGAAGGCCTCGCGCAGGATCTCCTCGTCCGCGCGCGTCTCGGCCTCGGCCCAGTCGACGATCGCGATCCGCGGCCGGCCCGTCCCGCGGAAGGCTCGCCACTGTGCCGCCACGGTCCGCACGAGCGCGGGCTCGGCCTCCTCGTACCAGACCGGGTGCTCCCGCGTGAACGCGCGGAACACCGGCAGCTCCCGGAACAGGCGCGCCATCCGATCGCCGTAGCCGAAGCCGGCAGGGGCGTCGGAGTTGATCTCGATGAAGCGCGGACCCCGCGGCGTCATGAGGGCGTCCAGGCGCGAGAAGACGAGGTCCGGCGAGCCGGGCTCGAGCTCGATCCAGGCCGCCTCCGGGTCGGGGGTCCCGAGGAACTCGCACAGGCGCCGGACGTCGCCTTCGAAGGCGTGGCGGGCCACGCGTGAAGCCAGCTGCATCAGGCGGGCGGCTCCGTCGCGCAGGAGCTCCCATTCGGCCCGCGCCAGGAACGTGGGGCGCAGGAGCGTCGCCATCGTCCTGCCCGCGAAGGTCACCCCCTCGCGCGCGAACGCCGCCTGGAGCGCGTCGGCCTGCTCGCGCGCGGCCGAGGGATCCGCTTCGAGCAGTCGATGGTAGCTGTCGATCGCGTCCAAGGGACTAGGGCCGCGCGTCCTTCCAGGCCACACGCCCGGCCACGATCGTCATCACCGGCCAGCCCCGGAGGGCCCAGCCGGCGAAGGGCGTGTTGCGGCTCTTGCTCTCGAAGCGCGCCGGATCGACCTGCCTCTTCTTCCCGAGGTCGAGCAGGGTGAGGTCGGCGGGCGAGCCCGGAGCCAGGGTACCGCCGGGCAGCCCCAGCACCCGAGCCGGGTTCGTCGAGAGCAGGACCACCAGCTGGGGCAGGCCGATCTGCCCGCTGGCGACCAGCCGGTCCAGGCACAGCGGGACGGCCGTCTCCAGGCCGACGACCCCGTTGGCCGCCTGGTCGAACTCCACCTTCTTGTCGTCCACGGTGTGCGGCGCGTGGTCGGTCGCGATGCAGTCGATCGTCCCGTCGACGAGACCGGCGAGCAGCGCCAGGCGGTCCTGCTCGGAGCGGAGCGGCGGGTTCATCTTGGTGTTGGTGTCGTAGTCGCTCTCCCGCACGGCCTCTTCATTCAGGAAGAGGTGGTGCGGCGTCGCCTCGGCGCTCACCGCGACGCCGCGCGCCTTGCCCCGCCGCACCGCGTCGAGCGAGGCGGCGGTCGAGATGTGCGCCACGTGGAGCCGGCCGCCCACGAGCTCCGCCAGCAGCACATCGCGCTCGACCATGATCGCCTCTCCCGCCGCGGGCACGCCGCGCAGGCCCAGGATCGACGCAACCGGCCCCTCGTTCATGCAGGCCTTCTCGGCGAGCGTCGGCTCCTCGCAGTGGTCGATCACCGGGAGCGCGAACGCCTTCGCGTACTCGAGCGCCCGGCGCATCATGCGCGCGCTGGCGACCGGCTTGCCGTCGTCGGAGACGGCCACGCAACCGGCCTCCTTGAGGTCCCCGTACTCGGCCAGCTCCTCGCCCTTCTGCCCGCGGGTGATGGCACCGATCGGCCACACCCGCACGGCACCCTCGGCGCGCGCCTTCTCGAGGATCGCCCGGGTGATGCCGGCCTGGTCGTTCACGGGCTCGGTGTTCGGCATCGCGCACACGGCCGTGAAGCCGCCCGCGGCTGCCGCGCGGGTGCCGCTGGCGATCGTCTCCTTGTCCTCCCGCCCCGGCTCGCGCAGATGGGTGTGCACGTCGATGAAGCCGGGACAGACGACCAGGCCCTTGACGTCGAGAACCTGGGCGCCGCGGGCGGCCAGCCGCGGGCCCAGCTCCTCGATCTGCCCGTCCGCGATCATCACGTCGAAGGCGCCGTCCAAGCCCTGCGCCGGGTCCACCAGGCGCCCGCCCTTCAGCAGCAGCCGGCTCATGCCGCGGCCTCCGTGCTTCCGCCCAGCAGCAGGTAAAGCACCGCCATCCGGACGGCGACGCCGTTGGTGACCTGTTCCAGGATCACCGAGTAGGGGCCGTCGGCCACCCCGCTCGCGATCTCGACGCCCCGGTTCATCGGGCCGGGGTGCATGATCAGCACGTCCTTCTTGGCCCGCCGTGCCCGCTCCTCGGTGAGGCCGAAACGGCGGTAGTACTCGCGTGTGGTCGGAAAGAAGCCGCCCGACATGCGCTCGAGCTGGATCCGCAGCATCATCACGACGTCGGCGCCCTCGACCGCCTCGTCGATGCTATAGGTGATGCTGGCCGGCACCTTTTTCTCGATGCCCGGCGGCAGCAGCGTCGGCGGCCCGCACAACACCACCGAGGCACCCAGCTTCGAGAGCAGCCACAGATTCGAGCGCGCGACGCGGCTGTGCAGGATGTCGCCTACGATCGCGACCCGCAGGCCCTTGATCCGGCCCTTCCTCTGGCGCATGGTGAGCGCGTCGAGCAGCGCCTGGGTCGGGTGCTCGTGGGCGCCGTCGCCCGCGTTCACGACCGCGAAGCGGCAGTGGCGAGCCAGCAGGTTCGGGGCACCGGAGCTGGCGTGCCGCATGATCACCATGTCCGGGTTCATGGCCTCCAGGTTCTTCGCCGTGTCGACGAGCGTCTCGCCCTTGGTGACGCTCGAGGTCGAAGCCGCGATCGACAGGCTGTCGGCCGAAAGCACCCGCTCCGCGATCTCGAACGAGGAGCGGGTCCGGGTGGAAGCCTCGTAGAAGAGATTGACCACGGTCCTGCCGCGCAGGGCCGGGACCTTCTTGATCGGCCGCTCCAGGATCTCCTTGAGCCCGTCCGCGGTGTCGAGGATCGTCTGGATGTCCTGCGGATCGAGCGGCTCGATACCGAGGAGGTGCCGATGGGGGAAGCTCACCTCGTCCTCCGCTGGCGCCGACGCGACGGCGCCGGGCGTCCGGCTGGCCTGCCTGCGGGCGCCGGCCCGACCCGGCGGCGCGGGCCAGCCTTGCGCGCCTTCCCCGGTTTGGGCGCGGGGCGCCCGACGCGGCGGCGGGCCAGGACGACCTCGTCGCGCCCGTCCTCCTCCTCCACCCGCACCTGGACGGCCTCCTGGCGCGAGGTGGCGAGCACGCGCCCGACGTAGTCCGCCCGGATCGGAAGCTCACGATGTCCCCGGTCGACGAGCACCGCCAGCTCGATCCGCGACGGCCGCCCGAAGTCGATCAGCTGGTCGATCGCGGCGCGGACGGTGCGCCCGGTGAAGAGCACGTCGTCCACCAGCACCACGATGCGTCCCTCGAGCGAGAAGACGATGTCGGTGCCCTTCGTGATCGGCTGGGCGGCGAGGCTCGTGAAGTCGTCGCGGTAGAGGGTGATGTCGACGGCACCCACGGCGGGCTCGGTCCCCGTCACCTCGCCGATCAGCCGCGCCAGACGCCGGGCGAGGGGGACGCCGCGGCTGCGCACGCCGACCAGCGCAAGGCGCCGGGAGTCGGGGTTGCGCTCCAGGATCTCGTGCGCGATCCGGGAAAGGGTACGGGCCATCCGGCCCGCGTCCATCAATATGATGCTGGCCAAGGCGGGGCGATGCTAACCCGAGGCGAGGCCGGCGGACAAGGGCCCTCCCGGCCTGGCCGGCCTGGGCCCCGGGTCGGCAGATGGGTGGGGCCGCCGGATGCTACGGCTGCTCGTCGGGCAG
This sequence comes from uncultured Acidobacteriota bacterium, assembly GCA_963732935.1. Classification (GTDB taxonomy): domain Bacteria; phylum Acidobacteriota; class Vicinamibacteria; order Fen-336; family Fen-336; genus DATBSL01. The sequence goes on from CAVTBK010000003.1 coordinate 817,230, forward strand.
CGGCGGCAGGTCGTCGACGGGAGGTCCGACCACGGCAGGGGCGACCGCCAGGCTCTCGTAGCTCGGAATGAACGTGACGGGGTGCTCGTTCGCGAAGTCGGCGGCGAAAAGCTCGCTCAGGATCCGGCCCTCCATGTCCCTCGCCACGGGGAGACCGAACAGGTAGAGGAGCGTCGGGGCGACGTCCAGAACGGATGCGTCCCGCACCACGACGCCGGACCGGATCGCCCCCCCCACCGCTACCAGCACCCCCGGCGGCGCGTTCGCGTGCGAGGCCGCCGCGACCTCGGCGCCGGTGAGCGCGCCCAGCAGCCGCCGCCAGAGAGGCGTCGAGAGCCAGCCCGTGGCCGGAAATGACCAGAAGCACGTCCTGCGGCCGCAGCGTCTTCTCGAGATCGAGGACCCAGCGGCCGATGAGCGCCGTATAGCCGTTCAGCACGTGCCCGTAGCGGCGCGCGTCCTCGGGAGGTACGTCGCCGAACGCCTCGGGGTGCGCATAGCGATAGAACTGGTGCCCGGCTTCGTCGTAGCCGTGGAACGCCATCACGAAGAACGACGGCGCGTATGCCTGACGCAGCATGTCGGCGACACGCTCGTTCGTGAGGTCGGGCGCCAGCGCCTGCTCCGCGAGCCGGCGCACGGCCGGGTCGTCGAGTGGCGAGTCGGCGGGCCCCGCGGGATCCGCCAGCTCTCGCAGCAGCGCCGGATCGAGATCGGACGGCTCCAGGGCGCGCGCGGCCGCCTCGTCCAGGAGATCACGCGGGTGGAGTGTCGTGGCGAGGCGCGCACGATCGTGCCGCAGCAGGTGGAAGTAGGGAGAGACGACGAAGCCCCGTATCCTCTCGGGCGGGTGAGTCCCATAGAGGCCGACCAGGCCGGACGAGATGCCGAAGGCATCGAGCACGTTCCAGAGGGCTCGCCTGCGGCGCGACGTCGACCGGACGGACCGTCGCGAGAGCAGGTGGATGCGCTCCAGCACGCCGACCAGCGCGCCCTTCGGAAGCAGGTTCCAGTCGCTGCGCGAGAGCAGCAGCCGGTACGAGGTGGCGCTGCGGATCCCGTGATCGCGGGGCAGGCGTCCGGTCATGATCGTCGTCCAGACGGGCGGCCCCTCGGTGGGGCGGACGGTCGCGAGGGGCGCCATGGCGCCACGCCGGGCCAGCTGGGCGAGCCAGGGCACCCGCGCGACGGCTGGGTCGCCGGCGACGTCGTCGGGCGAGAGGCCGTCGACCGCCACCACGTAGACGCGACGTGCGGCCGGCGTTGCCCGTAGCCGGATCGGCGTCGGCTCCGGAGCCGGGGCGTCCGCCGGACGAAGGGCCAGCGGGATCGCGAGCGCGAGCGCCGGCGCCAGGATCGCGAGCAGCGCGGCAGCCGGTCGCTCGTGTCGTGGAAACAGGAAGACGTCGAGACCGATCGCCAGGAAGACCACCGCGCCGCCGGTAACTACGGCCGCGGATGCGGCGAGCGCGTGGACGGCGGCCACCGGCACGGCGTGGCGGTACGCCAGCAGGTTCTGCCAGTAGAGCGCCGCGAGCGCCGCGAGCGCGAGAAAGCTGAGCGCGGCGAAGAAGGGGCGAGCCACGACCACGGGTCGGATCGGCCGGGACCACCAGCGCAGAGCCGCCGCGAGCGAGGCCAGTAGCCACAGGGCGAGGGTCCCGCCCACCGCCCAGGGCAGGAACAGACACAGCAGGAGCGCCGGCAGCTCCGCGTGGAGCGCGAGGCCCGGGTTCAGCATCAGGACCAGAACCGACAGGCCCGCGGCGCCGACGGCCGCGGCCATGAGAGCGCTCGTGAATGTCGCTCGCGCCACCCTGGAAGAGTATCCGATCGCCGCGCGCCGACGCCACGCTCGTCCGCTGGGCGGCGCATTCGGTTCGACGCGGACGGACGCCGAGGTTATGATCGCCCGATGCCCGCCAACCGGTTGGCGCCGCTCGTGCGCCGGGAGCCTCTCGGCGGCCCCTACTTCCTGCTCAGCTTCCGCCACCCGGAGACGGCCCAAGAGGCGAGGCCGGGCCAGTTCGTGATGATGAAGGCCGGCGACTCCGCCGAACCACCCCTGCGGCGGCCATTCTCCATCCTCACGGTCGACCCGGCGAACGACACCGTCACGCTCTTCTTGAAGGCGGTCGGTCCGGGCTCGGCGACGCTCGCGGCGCTCGCGCCGGACGAGGGCGCCCAATGCCTCGGGCCGCTCGGGCGCGCGTTCTCCCCCCCACCCGCGGGTACGGAAGCTCTGCTGGTAGCCGGAGGTTACGGGGTCGCGCCGTTCTTCTTCCTGGCCGGAGAGCTGCGGCGCTCCTCCGCGCCGGCGCGCCTCTTCTACGGGGGCCGCACCCGGGACGATCTGCCCCTGCTTTCGAGGCTCGAGGAGCTCGGGATCGTGGTGGTGGTCGCCACCGAGGACGGCAGCCTCGGCGCACGGGGCCTGGTGACGCACCCCCTCGAGGCCCACCTCGACTCCGTCGCGGGGCCGACCCGCCTCTATGCCTGCGGTCCTGGGTCCATGATGCAGGCCGTCGGCCGCATCGCCGCCAGACGCGGGCTCGACGCCGAGGTGAGCCTCGACCCCTGGATGGGCTGCGGGATCGGCACCTGCCTCGGTTGCGTCGTGCGCATCCAGTCCCCGGAGGAGGAACGGCCCAAGTACCGTTGCGCCTGTACCGAAGGCCCGGTCTTCGACGCGGCCACGGTCGTCTGGCCGGGCGACGAAAGCTCGCATGCGCGGCGCGGTACGGCACCGGCCGCGCGGGCCGCGGGAGCGCGAGGGTGAAGCTCGCGGTCGAGCTGGCGGGGCTGCGCTTCAAGAACCCGCTGATCGCGGCCTCGGGCACCTTCGGCTACGGCGTCGAGTACGAGGGCATCCTGGAGCTTTCGCAGCTGGGCGGGATGGTGTCGAAGGGCCTCTACCTGGAGCCGCGCGACGGCGCTCCCCCTCCGCGCATCGTCGAGACGCCTTCCGGGCTGCTGAACGCGATCGGGCTGCAGGGTATCGGCATCCACGCCTTCGTCGAGAAGGTGCTGCCGCGCCTCGCCCGTCACGACACGGTGCTGCTCGTCAACGTCTGCGGCGACAGTGTCGAGGAGTACGCCGAGGTGGCGCGCGTGTGCGACGGCGCGCCCGGGATCGCCGGGCTCGAGATCAACATCTCCTGTCCCAACGTGAAGAAGGGCGGCATGGCCTTCGGCGGCGATCCGCTGATGACCCACGCCGTCGTCGCGGCCGTCCGCAAGGCGACCCGGCTGCCCGTCATCCCGAAGCTCTCGCCCAACGTGGGCGACATCGCGATCTTCGCCCGCGCGGCCGAGGAGGCGGGGGCCGACGCCCTCTCCTGCATCAACACCCTGCTCGGGCTCGCGATCGACGTCGAGACCCGCCGCCCGCGGCTCGGCTTCGGCACCGGCGGCCTCTCCGGTCCCGCGATCCGGCCGGTCGCGGTCCGCATGGCCTGGCAGGCCGTTCGCGCCGTGCGAATCCCGGTGATCGGCATCGGCGGGATCGCCTCGGCGAGCGACGCGCTCGAGTTCCTGATCGCCGGCTGCCGCGCGGTCCAGATCGGGACCGCGAACTTCGTCGATCCCGGCATCTACCAGCGCCTCCTGGTCGAGCTCGAGGCCTACCTCCGGCGCCAGGGCCAGGACGACGTCAACGCGGTGGTGGGGACGCTCGACTATCCCGGGCTGCCACGGCCCTGCGAGGTGTGCGGATGAAGGAAGCACGCGAGCGCCTGATCGTGGCCCTGGACGTCCCGAGCGCGGACGCGGCGCGTGATCTCGTCAAGCGACTCTCCGGGCACGTGGGCCTCTTCAAGATCGGATCGCAGCTCTTCACGGCGGCCGGCCCCGACCTCGTGCACGAGATCACGGCCGGGGGCGAGCGCGTCTTCCTCGACCTCAAGTTCCACGACATCCCGAACACGGTCGCCGGCGCGGTGGCGAGCGCCGCGCGGCTGGGCGTCTCGCTGGTGGACGTCCACGGCCTGGGCGGCCGCGCGATGATGGAGGCGGCCGTGGGTGCCCTGCCCGCGATGGGGACGCGCCTGCTCGCGATCACGATCCTCACCAGCCACGACGACGCCAGCCTGCGCCAGATCGGCCTCGACGGTCCGGTGAGCGAGTCGGTACGGAGGCTCGCGCTGCTGGCCCGCGAGGCCGAGGTGGACGGGGTGGTGGCCTCGCCGCACGAGGTGAGCCTGATCCGCGAGGCCTGCGGCAAGGACTTCCTGATCGTGACGCCCGGGATCCGCCCCGCCGGCGCGCCCGCACGCGACCAGGCGCGCGCCACGACGCCCGCGGCCGCCCTCGCCGCCGGGGCCGACTACATCGTCGTGGGCCGTCCGATCGTCGAGGCCGCCGATCCGGTCGCAGCCGCGGACGCGATCGTGGCCGAGCTCGCCTAGCGCCCGCTCGAGAGCCGCCGCGCCCAGGCGGTACCGGCATACCGGGTGCGCAGATCCGCGCGCAGCTCCGCCGCGCCGCGATCGTCCCCTTGCGCCTCCCGGGCCAGCACGCTCCAGTAGAGGGCCTGGGCCCGGTACGGGCTCCGGCCCGAGTCCCTCACCGCGCTCAGCACCTGATCCGCCTCCCCGGCCCGATCCAGGCGCAGCAACGCTTCCCCCCGCATGCAGAGAAGTCCGTCGAGGCGGGGATCCGGGGCCTTCGTGAGGTCGATGGCGTAGCGCGCGAGCTCGGCGGCCTCGGCCCAGCTTTGCGCGCCCTCGGCCCGCACGGTCCGGTCCCAGAGCGACCCGATCCGGGTGTCCTGCGACCGCGGGCCCGCCGCGAGCCTCAGGCTCGCCAGGCCTAGCGCGACCGCGACCGGCAGCGCGCGCAGCGCTGCGTCGCGGCGACGGCCGGCCGCCGGTCCGGGCGGCATCGGACCCGCCGGCGCGGGTCCGTGAGGGCCGGACCCGGCCTCGCGCGGCGCCCGCACAGCGTGGCCGCAACGATGCCGATCCCCGCCACGAGCGCCAGGACCAGGCCGGTCCAGTCCGACCAGTCGCGGGCCTGGTAGTAGAGCCGTACCTCCCGCCGCTCCGGCACGATCAGCATCAGGCCCGGCGAGACCAGGTAGGGGCCGGCCGCGCCCTCGGCGCGCCAGCGGGGGTGGTAGGAGATCTTGACCAGCAGGGGGTGCCCGGGCCGGTCCGTCCGGATCCGGACCGACTCGGCCTCGACGGTCGCGCTCACCTGGACACCCCCGGGCAGCGGCCGCTCGGGCGGGATCCCCCACGGATCCGGCTGGGTCAGCTTGAAGCGCCGATCGTTCGTGAAGACGAGCAGGGCGCGGTTCGGCGGCTTCCGCGTATACCAGCGATAGCTCTGGTCGCGCCAGTCGCGAAGCGGGGCGCGCACCGGCTCGAAGGCGAGCGGTTCGACGTAGCCGGGTCCCGGGTCCTTCAGCCGGAAGACCGTGTAGGGCGGGATACGCGCCTCGCGCACGACGTCTCTGCGGGCGTCGAGCGCCTTCACGAGCGCGGAGCTGGTGGCAACGATCGTCCCCACGTTGAAGAGCCGCAACCGCGCCAGCGCATCCTCCGGATCGAAGTGCGAGTAGCTGCGGCTCCGGAACGGGTTCGGCGATCGGGCGAACAGCTCCGACGCCAGATAGTAGACGGGGTGCGTGACGGTGCTCGCCTGGTTGTAGACGCCCTCCAGGGTGGCGCGACCGGAGAAGTAGAAGAGCGTCTCGTACATCCGGATCGACCCCGCCCGCTCGTGGACGGGATCGTACTCGACGCTCACCCTCGGATCGGCGACGCCGCCGCGGATCCGCTGGCAGAGCTCCTTCCAGGCCGGCCAGCCTTCCTTGGCCTCGAGCCCCGAGTAGTTCCAGTCGATCCAGGACCGCAGGAGCCGCGAGGGCCGGTCGGAGTGGACGACGCCCAGCAGCACCAGGCCGAGCGCCGCTATGTCCGAGAGCGCCAGCTGCGAGACGGCCGAGCCCAGGACGGCCGCGCCGCCGAGCGAGAGCGAGAGCTGCGCGAAAGGGGCAAATCGCACGTCGATGACACCGAGCCCCGGCCCGGCGCAGGTGAGCGCGGCCCCGGCGCAGGCTCCCCAGCCGAGCAGCAGGAGCCGCCCGTCGAACGCGCGCCCCGAGCGCCTCTGAAGAATCGCGGCCACGATCCCCACCAGCGCGCACGCGAAGAGCGGCCAGAGCAGGGCCGGCACCAGCCCGCGGGTCGTCATGTCGATCCAGGCGTCGTCGTAGGGGGTCGTCCAGCCCCAGGCGGCGAGCAGCGGGAGAAGCGACGGCGCCGCCAGCGCGAAGGCGAGGGCGGCCACCCCGGCCAGCCAGCCGAGCGCCCGCAGGGGACGCCGCTCCCAGAAGAGCAGGCCCGAGGCCGTGAGCCCGGCCCAGAGGACCGCATAGCCGTGGGCGTAGCTCGTGAGCGCGAGCAGCAGTGCCGGCAGCCAGGGGCCGCGTCCGTCCTCGCGGGCGCGGACCAGCTCGCCCAGGAAGAGGGTCGCCAGGGCCACCCCGTACGTGTAGGAGAACTCCCCGGTGAGCGTCGAGGCGATGGTGCCACCCCAGATCGGGTTCTCCTCGACGTAGAGGAAGACGAGCGCCGCGGCCGCGCCCAGGAGGGGCGCCGGGAACGGCAGGCGCATCCGGCGGAGCGCGAGGTAGGCGCAGGGCGGCAGCAGGAAGACGCCGAGGACGGTCCCGAGCTTGAAAGCCGCCGGCATGCCCACGAGGGGGGCGAGCGCCGCCATCACCAGGAACGGCAGCGGGAAGTAGTAGAGCAGCAGCGGCTGCCCCAGGTAGGTCCCGGGATACCAGCCGTGCAGGCGCAGATGGGGCAGCAGCTGGTCCTTCAGCCACACTGCGGTCGGGTAGTGGCAGGGTGTGTCGCCTCCCGCCGTGATCGTGGGCAGCAGCAGCAGCGAAGGCGAGAGCAGGTCGAGAAGCACCGACAGGATCACGACGAGACCGAGCGCGTCCGTGAGCTGCCTGCGCCAGGGACTCAATGGCCCACGAAGACCCTCGACCATCGCAGGAGTCTAGCCGCTTTGCCGGGGAGTGAACACGCGGTAATGTCCTTGACATGCCCGGGAGAAAGCGCGTGTTCGTCCTGCTGATCGGTAACAAGGAACGCGGCGACGTCAACCACTTCCAGCTGCTCCAGGAGGAAACCGCCGCCAGCGAGGGGCGTCGCCTCGACTTCGATGTCGAGGTGTCCTTCGCCCCTGGCTTCGATCAGCTCCGCACGCTGAAACGACGGTTGCTCGAGGCGAGCGTCCTCACGCCCGCGAACACGGGCCTCGCCCTCGCCCATCTGCATCGCTTCTGGACCAAGGGCACCCCGGTCCCGCCCCGCTCGTTCACCGAGGCGCGGCCCTGGCCGCCCGCCAGCGTCCCTGCCTAGAAGAGAGATCGGCTGCCTCCCCCATGAAAGACCACCCGCGCGTCCTCGTCGTCGACGACGACCCCGGCATCGGCCAGATGCTGACGAAGGCCCTGGCTCGCCACGGCTTCCTGGTCGATGCCGTCACCTCCGCGGAGGAGGCCCTCGAGAAGGCTGCGGCGGAAAGCTACGACGCTGCGCTCGTCGACCTGGTGATGCCCGGTCTCGACGGAGCGGACCTCTCGGACCGGCTGCGGCGCCTCTTTCCCGGTCTTCCGATCGGACTTCTGACCGGCTACACGAACTCGCCTCTCATCCCGAGCTTCGAGCGCTCCGGGATGGCGGTCTTCAAGAAGCCGGTCCTGATCGAGAACCTGGTCGATTTCCTCGGGCGGGAGATCGGCTGAGCCTTCGCCGCAGCAGCCGCGCGCGGCGACGCTCGAAGCCCCGTGCCAGGTGCCACGCCCGCAGCTCGCGACCGCGCTCCGGTGTCACGAGGGAGATCCCGCGCTCGACGGCGGCGAGCGCGGCCTCCAGGTCCTTCGTGCGGTGCTCGTGGTGCATGGCCAGCTCCCGCCAGGCTTCGGCCTCGCCCAGCTCACCCGCCTGCGACCACAGCTCGGCCGCCCGCGCGTGCTCGCCCGCGCGCTTGGCGCGCCAGGCGAGACGCAGCAGCGCCTTGCCGCGCAGCGGGCCTGTCCCGGCACGGGCCGCGCGCTGGTACTCAATCTCGCTCCGCTCGAAGAGCCGCGCCCGCTCGAGCACGCGAGCGAGACTGAAGACGTCGCGCGGGTCCTCGGCGCGGGCCTCTTCCAGCCAGCGGCACGCGAACACCGCGAGCGCGGCGAGCGAGACGATGTCCTGCCGGTTGTGCTCGAAGACGCGGGCGAGCATCCGGGCGTCCCGCCGGCGAACCCAATCGAAGTAGACCTGGGGGATCTGATCGCCGGGGATGTCCCCGCGACGCCGCAGTCCCAGCAGCTCCGCTTCGAGCGACTGCAGCCGGCACGACTCGAGCCGCGCCTTCCAGAGGCGGCGGGCGGGGAGCAGCAGGTCGAGGTGCGGCACCTCGGCCAGTGGGAAGACGCTTCGGTTCAGACGGAAGCGCGTGTCGAGCAGAGGCACGTCGAACATCCTGCCGTTGAACGTCACCAGCCGGTCGAAGGACCGCAGCCCCACCGCCAGGGCGTGGAGCAGGGCGGGCTCCTCGTGGTAGTCGCGCATGAAGTACTGGCGCACCCGGAAACGCTCGCCCTCGAACCAGCCCAGGCCGATCAGGAACGCCGCCGTTCCGGCCCCCCCGGCCAGTCCCGTCGTCTCGGTGTCCAGGAAGACGGCCCCCCGGAGGTCGAAGCCCTCGAGCGCGGGCTCGGCGGTGAGACGCCTCACCGTCTCCGGCGAGATCGCGTGCACGCGAGACAGCGGCACGTCCCCGTGCCTCAGCTCCAGGTGCACCGAGCTCTCGATCTGGAAGAACTCGCCCCGCTCGTTGGTCACGCGCATCCCGTCGACCAGCTCCTCGAGCGGTACCGGTGCGAGCGTGTGACGGCGTTCCCGCTCCCGGGCGCTCGCGACCGTCACCAGCCTCTCGAGCCGGGCCTTGAGCGTGAGCATCTCGCCGGCGGGCTCCGCGCTCCCGAGCAGCTCGCGCTCGAGGCGCTCGAGCAGCGGGGCCTCTTCGCGCTTGAGGGCCCTCAGCCGGTCGTGGAGCGAGGCGGCAGACATGGGAGAGAGATGGGCGCCAGGGCTGTCGGCGAATGACCCTGCGGGAACGCAAACGCTCGAGGGTCACGTCCGGGCTGGGGAAGGCGGTTCATGAGCTGCCCGCCAGGATCGCCGCCAGAATCGCCATGGCAACTTCTTTGCCCCGGCTGCCCACTTCGCCGACCGGACCGACACAAGAGGGACAACCGTCACTGCAGGCGCAGGCGGCGATCAGCGCGCGGCTCTCCGCGAGCAGCCGGTCGTGGAGGCGGTAGAGCGGCTCGGAGAGACCGATGCCGCCGGGGTAGGCATCGTAGAGGAAGACGTTCGGCTCGTAGTCGTCGTCGATCGGGTTGCCTGCCGGCCCCTGCGGCGGTCCGCCGGCGCCCAGCCGTCGCAGCCCCCGCTCGATCCGCGCCTCGCCCTGGCCGTTGTCCCCGATCGCGATCCCGAGGTCGTGGCGGTCGCACATCAGGAAGAGGGCCGCCAGCTGCCCGAGCGTGTAGGAAAGCGCCACCACCCCGTCACGCCGCTCCTCGAGGCCGAAGGGCAGAGCCCGCATCAGCTCGCGCGGGACGGTGAGCCAGTACGCGGTCGTGTGCATCTCGTTCTCGGGCATGCTGAGCTCGCCCGAGCCCACGTTCTCGTTGGTGTGGAACTTGATCTTCTTGAAGCCCACCACCTGGGAGGTGACGTGGACCTCGCCGTGCGACGCGCCGTGCGCCCGCCCTGGGCTCCTCGGCGAAACGCTCCAGGATCCGCACCTTGGTGTAGGTGATCGCGTCCGTGTAGTAATCGACCTCGGCCTCGCGCACCTCGACCCGCCGCTCCTGGTGATCGTACTTCTCCACGAAGTAGCTACGTCCTTCCAGGATGTAGATCGCCTTCTCGTGGACCATGGACGGCGCGCCGAGTCGTAGTCGACCTCCGCGATGATCCGCGGCTCCCGGGTCACGTCCTGGACCACGAAGTTGTCGGAGGAGACGGAGCGCAGGCTGATCGCGTCCGCCGGGTAGCTTTCGCTCGTCCAGTGCCAGCGCTCGCCGGCGTGGTGGAGCAGCTTCTCCTCCTCCAGGTACTTCAGGATCTCGAGCAGGTTCTCCTTGCCGAACCGCTCGTCGCCCACGAAGGGCAGCTCGAAAGCCGCGCACTTCACGTGGTTGACCAGGATCTGCAGGTTCTCCGGGTTGATGCGGCCCTGCTCGACCGGCGCGCCGAAGAAGTAGTCCGGGTTCCTGGCGATGAACTGGTTGAGCGGCGTCGAGTTCGCGACCAGCACCGCGACGGAGATGCCGCTCCGCCGCCCGGCGCGGCCGGCCTGCTGCCAGGCGGAGGCCACGCTGCCCGGATAGCCGACCAGGACCGCCGCGTCCAGGCTGCCGATGTCGATACCCAGCTCGAGCGCGTTCGTCGAGACGACCCCGAGCACCGAGCCCTCACGCAAACCCCGCTCGATCTCGCGGCGCTTCTGGGGCAGGTAGCCCCCGCGATAGCCGCGGATCACCCCTTGCGAGCCCGGCCTCGTCTCGAGCGCCTCCTTGAGGTAGGTGACCAGCACCTCGGTCGCGAGGCGCGAGGGCGCGAAGACGATCGTCTGCAGCCCCTTGCCCAGGAAGGACAGCGAGACGTCGCGCGCCGAGTTCAGTGCCGACCTGCGGATCCCGAGCTGACGGTTGACGACCGGCGGGTTGTAGATGGCGAAGTAGCGCTCGCCGCGCGGCGCGCCCGACTCGTCGACCAGGGTCATCTCGCGCTCGGTGAGCGCCTCGGCCAGCTGCCTCGGGTTGCCGATCGTGGCCGAAGAGCAGATGAACTGCGGTCGCGACCCGTAGAACTCGCAGAGCCGACGCAGGCGCCTCAGGATGTTCGCCACGTGCGAACCGTAGACGCCGCGCAGGCTGTGCAGCTCGTCGATCACCACGAAGCGCAGGTTCTCGAACAGCTTCACCCACTTGGTGTGGTGCGGCAGGATGCCCTTGTGCAGCATGTCGGGGTTGGTGACCACGACGTGCGCGCGCGCGCGGATCGACTTCCGCGCGTCCTGGGGCGTGTCCCCGTCGTAGGTGAAGGTGCCGATCTCGGCCCCCAGCGACTCGACAGTGCCGTGCAGGACCGCGAGCTGGTCCTGGGAGAGGGCCTTGGTCGGGAAGAGGTAGAGCGCTCGGGCATCGGGATCCTTCAGGATCCGGTCGAGCACGGGCAGGTTGTAGCAGAGCGTCTTCCCCGACGCCGTCGGCGTCACCACCACGACGTCCCGGCCCCCGGCCACGTGCTCGAAGACCTGCCGCTGGTGCGTGTAGAGTCCCTGCACGTCGCGGGCCTCGAGCGTCTCGCGCAGCTTCGGATGCAGGTCCTCCGGGAAACCCGACCAGGCGGGGCGGCTGGGCCGGGAAGTGCCGGAGCGCCGTCAGCACCGGCTCGCTGCCGAGCGTCCTCTGGATCTCGAGGCCCTTGAGCACGGAGAGGAGCGCGCTGCCGTCGGATCGGCTCGGAACGAGCTGCTGGCTCAAGCTGCCGCCTTCCCTTCTTCAGTCGCAGGCTCCCGCCTCGGGGATCCCGCCGGACCGCAGCCCGCAACTCCTGGGGGGCCGCTGCCCGACCCCCGCATCATCCCGTATACCCGGGACGAGGGAGGTCCGAACCCGGGGCCTGAGGCGTTATCCTGTGTCTTGGGCACCCGAGGGAGGCTGAATGGACATGCAGGAGGCCGTCCGGACCATGCTCGCCGGGCTCGGGGAGGATCCCGACCGCGAGGGGCTCGACAAGACGCCGGAGCGGGTCGAGAAGGCGTTCAAGTTCCTGACCAGCGGCTACGGTCAGGATCCGAAGGCGCTCATCAACGAGGCGCTCTTCTCGGTCAGCTACGACGAGATGGTCGTGGTGAAGGACATCGACCTCTACAGCCTCTGCGAGCACCACCTGCTCCCCTTCTACGGCAAGGCCCACGTCGCCTACATCCCGAACGGCAAGGTGGTGGGCCTTTCCAAGATCCCGCGCCTGGTCGACATGTTCGCCCGCCGGCTCCAGGTGCAGGAACGCCTCACCGTCCAGATCGCCGAGACCATCCAGGACGTGATCAAGCCTCGCGGTGTCGGCGTCGTGATCGAGGCGGTCCACTTCTGCATGATGATGCGCGGGGTGCAGAAGCAGAACTCGGTTGCCGTCACCTCCTGCATGCTGGGGGGCTTCCGCGATCGCCAGCCCACCCGCGAGGAGTTCCTGACCCTGATCAAGGACCGTTCGCGGGTCGGGCGCTAGCGCCGCGGGGACGCCGCCGCGGGCGGGTCTCGCCAAAGTCCGCCAGAACACGCCATCACGGCTCCCGGCGCACCGTGCCGCGGCACGCGGGGCCCGCTCCCGTCGTCTCATCTCACGAGAGTTGGGATAACTGGAGGCAAGCCCATGACGAAGAATCTCAGGATCCTGGCGGTGGCGGCGGCGGCTTCGGTGCTGGCCGCGCCCGCTGCGCGGGCGATGGACGGCGTCGTGCTGAAGGTGGCGGTCCCGTTCGGCTTCGTGGTCGCCGGCCAGCCGCTTCCGAGCGGCGAGTACCGCATCGTGAAGGGACAGGACGCCGGCGTCGTGCGGATCTACTCGAAGGACCGGGAGCACCTGGTGACCGCGCTCTGCGTGCCTGCCCCGGCGGACCTCAAGGAGGGCGGTGAGCTGGTGTTCGAACGGCAGGGGGACCAGCGCGTCCTGAAGAGCATCCGCACCGCGAACAGCCACGCGGCCGAGCTGATCGACTCGCAGGCGGAGAAGGAAGCTCGGGCGCCCGACGCCGCCGCCGTCGGCATGCCGTAGCGGCGCTCGAGGGCGCCTGCCGCCACCGCTGAGGCCCGCTCCCGACCGCCTCTTCCCGGCGGTCGAGGGCGGGCGCCTCTCGCCCCGCTTCGCTGCCCTCCCCCGGCGTCGTTCAGGGCGGCGGCTCCGTCGCCCGTCGCCAACTTCCCCGGGAGCGCACGTCGCCGCGGTTCGCGGCATGCTCCACGTCGTTTCGGCCGAGACCCGGAAGGGCTGACAGGATAAGATCGGCCGCCATGCCAGCGAACCACCACCCGAGTCGATCGCGCGTGTGGACCCTGCCGGTCGTCGGCATGGCGCTGGCCGGCGCGCTGGCGATGCACACGGCGACACTCGGCGCGTATTTCTTCGAAGACGACGTGCAGTGGCTGCTGAGCGGATTGACGGCGCCCCTCTCCCGGCTCGTTTCTCTCACGGGCCGCCAGCACTTCTACCGTCCGGTGATCGAGCTGTATTTCGCGGTCCAGACGCACAGCTGGGGTGCCTCCCCGTTCGCGTTCCATCTCACGAACGTCCTCCTGCATGCGCTCAACGGCGCGCTCGTGTTCCTGTTGGCCTCGCGCATCTTCAGGCGTCCCGTGCCGGCGTTTGTGGCGTCCTCGTTGTTCGTGCTTCATCCGCGTGCCGTGGAGATGGTGGCCTGGATCTCAGGCGTCACTGGCGTGTTGATGACGACTTTCGTGCTGCTCACGCTCATCCTCTGGGTGCGCTTCCTGGACACTCGCAGGCGCGTCTGGCAGGCATTCAGCGTCCTGACTTGTGCCGTCGCGCTCCTCGCGCACGAGGCTGCCGTCGTCCTCGCTGCGCTGCTGCCTTTGCTGGCCCTGCATCTGCAGCCGCCCGGCGCCGCAAGCGAGCCCGCCGGGCGCCGCCCGCTGGCACGGACGGCCCGCGACCTGCTTCCGTACGCACTGCTCGTGCTGGCCTTCGGTTGGCTGTCGCACGAGGTCAACCAGCGCAACTACGTCGTCGTCGAGGGACACTACCGTCTCGGCTGGCACGCCGTCACCAACATGGCGCACTACGCGGTGTCCCTCTACGTCGGCCGCCCACAGACGCTGGTGCTGTGGCTGACCGCGCTGGCGCTGGCCGCGGCCGCTATGATGGGCACGGGGGCCCTGCGGTTCGGCGCGTTCTGGATCCTGGTCTCACTGGCGCCCTACTCGCTCTTCCTCTGGGCGAACACGAACCGCTATCTCTATCTGCCGGCGATCGGCTTCTGCCTCGTGGTGGCGGACCTGCTGCGGCGACTCGCCGCCCAGCGCTTCCTTACGCGCCGGTCTGGGGTGACGGTCGCCGCGGTTCTGTTCCTCTTCGTCGGCTGGCGCGGCGCTTACTATGGCCGCAAGACCGCACGCGACGCGGCGGAGCGCAGTGAGCCCTACCGAGAGTACGTGACGCGCTGCCGTGCGGCGCATCCGCGGCTCGGGCGAGGCGCGGTCGTGCAGATGCCGTCTCCGGGTCCGGATGGACCGCAGCCTCGCTTCGTCGAACCGCTGCTGCGCGTCGCGTATGGCGATCCTGACCTCGAGGTGCGGCTGAAGGACGACTCCCCACCGCATTCCAGGTAGTGTCGAGGCCCTCCAGCTGGTAGGCCTGGCGTCGGGGGCTGGAGGGACAGCGTCTCAGAGCGTCTGCAGCAGCCGCTGGAAGCGCGGGTGCGAGCGCAGCCGATCGAGGTTGCTGTCGTGCTCGTACCAGCCCTTCTGCCTCAGCCCGCTCTCAACATCGTTCAGCGGCCCCCGAGCGCCGTCCGTCGGGCGGAAGTGGCGACGACTGAGAGGATGTCGTGTGCATCGGAACCATGGCGACTTGGCTCGCGACCGCACGGGGACCCTGGCCAGTGGCTGAGGCGAGGCCTTGGCCCCGCTGGGGACGCTGGCTGCTCGTCTGCTGCGTCGACTACAACTGCAGCGAGGCCAGCGTTGCGGCCCTGGGTCATCCCTACTTTCCCGACAACATGACGGCCTTCGTCACCGGGAGCATCAACACCGCCATCGCCGCGCAGACCGCGGTGATCGCGGCCCGCTCGCTCGAGATCGACTCCCTGCTCACCAACGGCATCCACCGCGGCGACATGGCGAGACTGTGGACGCTGCTCGGCTTGCCCGAGAGGCACTGCTTCCCGCTCATCGCGCTGGTGCTCGGGTATGCCATCGAGCCGCCCAAGTTCAGGACCGGCCGGCTCTCCGGCGCCGGCGTCGTGCACCGGGACGTATATCGCCCTCTGACCGCCGCGGAGCTGGCCGAGCTCGCGGCCCGCTACGACGACCCGGCCGCCCATCTCGGACTCGACGTGGACTGGGCGGGTCAGGGGCACAAGCACTACCTCGATTGGCTCTTCAAGGCCTGGCCGAGCCGGGACAGCAGACCCACCGACGCCGACATTCAGATCTTCCGGTTCTTGAAGAAGGTCGGCTTCGTGGAGCCGCACCGGTCCTGATCAAAGGAGAAACGATGATGAACGTCGCGACGACCTGGACCCGCACCTTGTTCCTGCTCGGCGGCCTCGGCTTGGCGGGCGGCATGTCGCTGGCGGCCGAGCAGCCTCCGGCCACGGGTGCGGGACAGCAGATGACGGCCAAGACGAAGCAGCTCATCGTCTGGACGAGCGGAGACCGCGAGGTCGCGCTCAAGATGGTCTTCATGTACGCCTACAACTGCAAGAAGCGCGGGTGGATGGACGAGGTCCGCCTTCTGGTCTGGGGACCTTCCGGCAAGCTGCTCACCGAGGACAGGGAGCTTCAGGACCAGCTCAAGGGCCTCAAGGACGAGGGCGTCGAGCTCTACGCCTGCAAGGGCTGCGCTGACCTCTATGGCATCTCGGACAAGCTCATGGCGCTCGGCATCAACGTCATGTACACGGGCACCCTGCTCGCCGACGCCCAGAAAGATGGCTGGCACGTCCTGACCTTCTGACTCGGGGCGGGCGGCGGGCGCTGGATCGTCCGCCGCCCGTCCTCACGGCCGGGAACGAGTGCCGGCGTCGAACGGACGGTCGGTTGGACCGCGGGCGTCAGTGCCGGACGAAGGCGGCGAAGAGATCCGGGGCACCCGCGGCGTACGACTCCCAGCTCAGCCAGGTCCCGCACTCCGGGCGGCCGTGCGCGTCCAGGTGAACGAGTGAGGCGGTCGAGGAGGCGACCTCGACCGGCGCCCAGGTCGGCGCCGGAACCAGGTCGAGCCGCCCCGCGAGGATCCGCTGCCGCGGCGCTGCCCCATCCTGTTCTTCCTGGTAGAGCACCAGCGTGCCGGTGGGCGTGAGACGGCATGCGCTGGGAACCACGAACGCGGCCGAGAGCGGGACCAGCTCCAGCCCGGCGGCGCCCCACTGCGGTTCTCCAGTCTCCGTGAGACGCTGCGCCCGCAGCCCGTGCTCGGTCTGCCTGCCGTTGGTCTCGTGCCAGACCACGACGGTCTCCCGGCTCGAGGGGGCGAAGGCGATCGTCGGAACGAAGGTCTGGTGGTCCCCGGGAATCGAGGGCCGCCACCCCGCCGCGCCAAACCGTAGGTTCCCCTCACCATCCAGGCGCTGCGCCCTGACCACGGCATCGCCCTTCTCCGACAGGGAGGTCCAGGCCACCACGACTCCCCCGGCTTCGTCCGGCTGTGCCACGGGACCGACGTAGTCGAGCATCCCCTCCCACGGCTGGACGACGAGGTCGCGACCCCACACGGACGCGCCCTGCGCATCGAGCTTCCGGGCCGCGAGGGCTCGCCAGTCGGGGTTCTCCAGGGACACCTGCATCCAGACGACGATCACCGATCCGTTCTCCGCGGGCGCGAGAGCGAAGGAATCGACGCCGAAGCCTTGGCCACCGCTGATCACCATGCCTTCGCCCCAGAGAGGGAGCCCGTTCGCCGACAGGCGCTGGAGCACGACGGCTGAATCCCCTTCTCCTTCCGCTCCCAGTCGCACCCAGCCCACGACAGCCTGGTCGTCGGAGCCGATCACCGCCTGTGGAGCCAGGTCGTCGCGGGGAGACGAGGAAAGCTGCACGCCGTCATCACCCCATAGCGCAGCGCCCTCGGGCGAGATCTTGTAGGCGAACACGTCGAAGTCGCCCGAACGGACGTCGTCCATGGCGATGATCGCGGAGCCGCCGCTGTCGGCTACCAGGGCGTGGCTCGTCACCCAACTCCGGGACGGATGGCGACTCACCGCCACGCCGGAGGGGCCCAGCAGCCCCTGCCCTCGCACGTCGAGGGCCTGGAGGTAGAGGTCGTACTGGCCCCCGGTCGTCTCCGCCGAGTAGTACGAGATCCAGGTCCGCCCGGAGGCGGTCGTGGCCACCCTGGGATCGATTTGGTCGCCGGGCCCGGAGGCCACCGGCACGGCGGACAGGCTCTGGGACGGGCAGCTCAGCTCGTCGTCATGGCTCCCGCCGCCGTTGCAGGCCATCGTCGCCACCGCCAGTCCCAGGACCAGGCATGCTCGCTTCATCGACATCGCCCCCTCCCAACAACGAGCCACTCCAACGTCAGCTCCCGGCCCGCTGCGTCACTCGTCCGCTGGGTTTCCGTGCCGAACCCCCGCGGCGCCATGGCGTCTCAGAGCGTCTGCAGCAGCCGCTGGAAGCGCGGGTGCGAGCGCAGCCGATCGAGGTTGCTGTCGTGCTCGTACCAGCCCTTCTGCCTCAGCCCGCTCTCGACCGCCTTCTCCAGGCAGTCGAGGGCGGGCTCTTCCAGCCCCAGCAGGGAGAAGACACAGGCGACATTGTAGAGGACCATCGCGTCCTCGGGACGCAGCTCCGAGGCGCGCTCGGCAAAGCGCTGGGCCTGCCCGCGATCGCCGAGGGCCGCCAGACCGTTGGCCGCCATGTACAGCGCCCGTGCGTCCTCGGGATCCACCTCCAGCTGGCGCCGCGCGCGCTCGATGCCCAGGCGGCGGGCCACCGCGCCCTCGTCCCTCCGGCCGCAGTCGTCGTAGATCTGAGCCGCCAGCAGGGGCGCCTGGTAGTCCTCCGGGCGAACCCGCATCGCCTCCTGGTAGAGCTGCAGGGCCTTGTCGGCCTGCCCCGACGCGAAGGCGTGGCGGGCATAGAAGTAGTGCGCCTCGAAGAGGCCGGGGTCGAGGCGAACGGCCGCCTGGAAGGCGCGCTCGGCCTCCTCCTGCCGCCCGCTCAGGGAGAGCGCGAGACCCAGAGAGGCCTGCGCCTGGGCCGACTCGGGGTCGAGCGTCACGGCCCGGAGGCTGGCGCGCTCCGCGCTGGCGCGGCTCGTCCCACTGCGCTCGCGGTAGAGAAAAAGGTACGACCAGCAGTCGGCGAGACCGGCGTGCGCCTGCGGGTACGCCGGATCGAGCTCGATCGCCCGGGTGAAGAGCTCTATCGCCTGCTCGACCTCGCGTGCGGCGAACTGCTCGTAGAGCTTCCGACCTCGCAGGTAGCAGTCGTAGGCACGCGCCTCCCGCGTCCCGGGTCGCCACATGCGGGCCGCCTGGGGCGGCGTCAAGGCCACCCGCAGCGCGCCCACCACGGCCCGGGCGATCTCGTCCTGGACCGCGAAGATGTCGCGCATCTCACGGTCGTAGCGAACCGCCCAGAGCTGGTAGCCGGTCTGCGCGTCGCCGAGCTGGACCGCGATCCGGAGGCTCTCGCCTGACTTGCGGACGCTGCCCTCGAGCAGTGTCCGTACGTGCAGGCGGCGCGAGATCTCGTGGCTGTCGGCGCTGCCGGGACGGAAGCGAAAGGCCGAGGTCCGCGAGGCCACCCGCAGCCCCTCCACTCGGCTGAGGGCGTTCGTGATCTCCTCCGCCATACCCTCGCAGAAGTAGGCCTGGTCGCGCTCGCGGCTCATGTCCACGAAGGGCAGCACCGCCACCGATGCCTCCGGTGCCGCCTCCGGCCGCGGCGCCCCCCCGGCGCTGCGCTCGGCCCACCAGCGGTCCAGCTCCTCCCGGTACGCGTACACCGAGCCGAGCGTCCCGTGCTGAAGCCTGTGCACGGGCAGACCCTCCTCCCGCTCCCAGCGCTGCACGGTCCGCGCGCCACGCTCGAGGTAGGCGGCGATCTCCTTCCAGGAATCGAGACGCTCGCGGCTCATGCCCGGCCGGCTGCCACGCCCTCGCGGGTGCGCGCGACGAACAGGAACATCGAGTAGGGTTTCGTGCCTTCGCTGGTGCTCCGGGTCAGGGTGTAGACGGTCGAGAAGCGCGGGTCGACGAAGCCGGCCACGCCGGCCGCCCGCGCCAGCGCCTCGCGATCGAAACCCCGGTGCCCGTCGAAGTCCGGACCGTGGAACGAGCCGTCCTCGGCGTCGAGATCGGCGATCGCCAGGAAGCCCCCCGGCACCAGCAGCTCGGCGAACTTCGCCAGCATCGCCCCGGTGTCGGCGACGTGATGCATGGTCATCATGGTGCAGACGAGGTCGAAGCGCTCCTCGGGGACCGGGTCTCGCGTCAGGTCGATCGCGAGCGGCAGGAGGTTCGAGGCCCCGGCCTCCCGGATCTTCGAACGGAGCACCTCGAGCATTCCCTGCGAGCTGTCGGCCACCACCACCGACCCGAGCCTCTCGCGCAGAGCGAAGCTCAGCAGGCCGGTCCCGCCGCCGTACTCGAAGGCACGCGTCCCCGCCGACACCGGCACGCTCGCCAGGATCCCCTCCGCCACGCGTCGCGCGCGCGCGAGCTTCTCCGGGTCGGAGTCCCACTCCCGGGCCTTGGCGTCGAAGTCGATCGTCATGCTCCCTCCACGAGGCTCTACGGCGTCGGGGCAGGGGCCTCGAGCGCCCCCTTCTCCGCCGGCAGCGCCTGAATCGTCTCGGCGACCTCCTTGGCGAGCTCGGCGACCAGCTCGCTCATCGCTTCGACACTCGCCCCGGGCGATGCGGCTGCGGCCGGCGCGCGGCTGGCGACGAAGGACCGCCGCGCGAGGACACGTTCCTCCCTGGCCGCGAGCACTGCGAAGTCCGCCTCGAGCCGCACCTGCCCGTTCGGCTGCGGCCCGAAGAGGCGCAGCTCCGTCGCCACCCGGCAGCGGAGAGGAGTGGACATCGGCCACGGCGCAGAGACGATCCTGTCGCGCGGCAGCAGCGCCGCGAGGTCCTCGGCCAGCGCGCGCGTCGCCCCCTGGTCGAGAGGCTCCGCCCAGCGGTCGAACTCGTCGATCCGCAGCTCGTTCGCGGCGGTCCAGCTGACGAGCTGCGGGCGCTCCAGCGCGCCGGGGATGCGGACCGGCAGCAGGCCGACGACACCCCCGCTCGGCGCGAGCCCGGTCGTCTGGGCATCCGGCTGGACGAGCGCACGCAGAACGAAGAAACGCGCCGGGGCGGTGCGCTTGAAGGAGACGCAGCCGGCGAGGGCGAGCAGACCACCCGCCAGGACGAGCGGCCCCAGGCCAGTCAAGCTCAGCGCCGCCACGAGCCGAGGATGCCTCATCGCTTCTTCTCCTGGGCGCCGGGCTTGCCGACCACCAGCGCCTCCGGGTGTCTCTCCAGGTACTCCGAGAGCTGCCGGACCGCCGCCAGCGTGCGCGAGAGCTCCTCGAGCGTCTCGCTGGCACGGAGCCGCGTGTCGTCGGTGCCCCTGGCGAGCTCGTCGATCCTGGCCAGCGAGCGGTCGGCGCGATCCAGCGTCTCGCGCAGCCTCCGCGCCGTCTCCTGCGTCTGGCCGGCGGTCCCCTTCACCTCGCCCTCGAGGCTCCGGCTCAGCCGGCGCAGCTCGGCGAGCGTCGTCCGGACCTCCTCGAGCGTCGGTCCGACGCCGTCCAGCGATCGTCGGGCCCCCACCAGGGCGCCCTGGAGATCACGCGAGTCGAAAAAGGTCCGCAGGCTCCGGAGCGCCTGCCGCAGGTCGTCCAGCATCTCGTCGATCGGCAGCGCCGCGAGCTTGTCCACCAGCTCCTCGCCCTTGTGCCCCAGCTTCTCGAACGAGGTGGTGGCCGTCGGCAGCTCCGGGTAGCGCCGGCTCAGCCCCGCGAAGCGGGCCTTCTCGCTGGGAAGGAAGTCGAGGTCGATGTACTTCTGGCCGGTGAGCAGGCTCTGGCTGAGCATGCGCGCCCGGATCCCGGCGTCGATCAGACGGCGGGCGAGCTCGGGCCCCCGCACCGTGGCCCAGGGCTCCCCCGCCCCGGGCGCCACCTCGATCAGCTGGCGCGAGAACTCGATCACGACCTCGATCTCGATCAGGGGCTCCTTCTTCCCGGTCAGGAACGCCGTCACGTCCTTCACCTCGCCCACCTTGACGCCCCGGAAGGTCACCGGCGCGCCCGGCGTCAGCCCGCGCACCGAGCCGGGGAAGAAGATGGAGAAGCGGTCCCCGGAGACGAACCACTCCCCCGAGCTGAGCGCGACGATCGCCGCCAGGACGATCGCCACGGCGCCCAGCACGAACACCCCGACCGCGCGCGGATGGGCGCGGACGCTCACTGCCGCCCCCGGGTCAGGAACGCCCGCAGCTTCGGATCGCCGCCGTCACGCAGCTCCTCCGGCCGGCCCTGTGCCGTCATCATCTTCTTCTCCGCATCGAGGAATACGGCGTTGTCGCCCAGGGCGAAGATGCTGTCGAGCTCGTGCGTCACCAGCACGATCGTGGCCCCCAGGGCGTCGCGCAGCTCCAGTATGAGGTCGTCGAGCCGCCGGGCGCTCAGGGGATCGAGCCCGGCCGAGGGCTCGTCGAAGTAGAGGATCTCCGGATCGAGCGCGATCGCGCGCGCCAGGCCGGCGCGCTTCTTCATGCCGCCGCTCACCTCGTCCGGGTAGTGCTGCTCGAAGCCGGCCAGGCCGACCAGGGCCAGCTTGAGCCGGGCGACCGCCAGGGCCTCGGAGGGCGGCAGCCCCGACCGCTCGACCAGCACCAGCGACACGTTCTCTGCCAGGGTCAGCGTGCTGAGGAGCGCCGCCCGCTGGAAGAGCACCCCCAGCCTTCCCTGCATGGCCTCGCGGCGCGCCTCGTCCGCCGCCCAGAAGGCCTCGCCGGCGTAGAAGACGTCACCGGCCATGGGCCGATCGAGGCCGACCATGTGGCGCAGGAGCGTGCTCTTGCCGCAGCCGCTGTCGCCCATCACCACGAAGACCTCGCCCTTGCGCACGCTGAAGGCGAGCTCGCGCTGCACGGCGCGGCCGCCGTGGCCGATCGTGAGCCCGCGCACCTCGATCTCGGGCGGCTGGTCCAGGCGTCCTCCTCTAGAGCTTCAGCACGTGCAGCAGGACCGTGAACAGTGCGTCGGCCTCCACCACGAATACGATGCCCATCACCACCGCCTTGGTGGTGGCCTCGCCGACCGAACCGGCGTCGCGCCCGCTCCGCATGCCGTAGTAGCAGCCCGTGAGCGCGACCAGCGCGCCGAAGACGACGCTCTTGCCGAGCCCGATCCAGATGTGCGCGAGACCGAGCGCGCCCTGCGTCTGCCGGGCGTACTCGGTCGGTGCCAGCCCCAGGGTCGTGGCGGCCACGAAGAGCCCGCCCAGGAGCCCCATGAGGTCGGCGTAGGCGACCAGCGCCGGCATCATGACGGCGGTCGCCAGCACGCGCGGCAGGGTCAGGAACTCCATCGGCCTCAGGCCCATCGTGCGCAGGGCGTCGATCTCCTCGTTGGCGGTCATGGTGCCGAGCACGGCGGCGAACGAAGCACCGGTCCGGCCCGCCATCACGATGCCGGTCATGAGCGGCCCCAGCTCGCGCGTGACCGCGATCGCGACCAGGTTCGCCACGTAGATGGCGGCGCCGAAGGGCTCGAGCTGGACCGCGCCGACGAACGCCAGCACCGCTCCCACCAGGAAGTTGATGAGCGCGACGATGGCGAGGGCGCCGACCCCGGTCACCTCGAAGGCGTGGAGGAGATCGGCCCTCCGGAAGCGGGCCCGGCCGCGCAGGAGCGCGCCGAACGCGAGCGTCGTCTCGCCCAAGAAGGCAAGGGCGTCGCGTGCCGTGTCCCAGGTGTCGAGAGCGATCCTCCCGACGCGGGCCGTGAGCGCGTCGTCCGGGGGGGGCTGGGGGGCGACCCGCGGCGCGACGGCGGCGGCCAGCGCCAGCAGGCTTCGCGCCCCCTCGGGCAGCGCGCTGGCGTCGAGCTCGATCTGCCGCTCGGCCGCCAGCGCCGCGACCGAGTGGACGAAGGCGAGCAGCGAGCTGTCCCAGGTCGCGAGCCCCTCGGCCGCGAGGCGGATGCGCGGCGGCCGCGATCCGGAATCGAGGGCGGCCCGGACCGGCTCGGACGAGGGGACGCCGTCCGGCAAGGCCCAGCGCCCGGAGAGATCGACGCGCAGGGCGCCGTCGCCGTCCACCGTGAGCACGAGCCCTCGCTCGGCGGCGGGAGCCGTCACGGGAGGGGCTCGCGGGCTCGGGCGATCGGCTCCAGGCGCCGCACGTTTCAGCCCTTGTTGCTCGCCCTCCGCAGCCGGCTGGCCATCACCTTCATGATCTCGAGGCCGATGCCGGGCACGCGGCGCAGCAGATCGTTGAAAGAGCGCTGCTCCACCATCACCAGCGTGCAGTCCGGGCCGGCGATGGCGGTGGCGCTGCGCGGCGAGGCGTCGACGAGCGCCAGCTCGCCGAACATCCCTCCCTGGCCGACCGTCTCGACGACGGTGTCGCCGATCCGCAGCTCCACCGTGCCCGTGCGCACGATGAACATCTGATGCCCCGGGTCGCCCTCGGAGAAGATCACCTGGCCCGGGTCCAGCTTGATCGGGGCGTCCTCGATGGCCATCAGGGCCTGCAGGTAGGTCTTCACCTCGGACATGGCACCTCCACCCGGGCGGCGGCGCCCATCTTATCCGCGATCGCTCCCACGTGCGCGAGAACGACCGCTACCCATCGGGCCCGGCCTGGCTAGGAGGCGGCGCCGGCTCGGCCTCGGACGGCGCAGGTGTCGCCATCGGCACGGGTGCCGGCGTGGCCTTCGGTGGCGGCACGGTTTCCGGTGCCGGCGTGGTTTCCGGTGCCGGCGCGACAGTCGGTGTCGGCGTGGCAACCCGTCCGGGCTCCGGCATCGCCGCGGCCTCGGGCGTCGGTGCGCCATTGGCTTTCGCTTTCGGCGTCGCTTTCGGCGAAGGGACGACCGGCGCGGTCGGTGCCGCTGCGGGCGCCACGGGAGCGGCTGGGCAGGTCGCGCCCGTCAAGTCCAGGCAGTATCCGCGGGGCTCGCCCTGCGGGGCGCCGTTGCGCGCATGACGGTAGCGCGAGATCTCGCGGTAGACCGCTTTGCGAACGCGGTTGAGCCCTCCGACCGGCTCGTGCCCGGGGAGGGCGTGCCACGGGTTGAACGAGAGATCCTGGCAGAAGCGGTCCTGGGCCGGCGAGTCGAAGACCTGTTTGGGGATGACGACCCGCGCCACGGGCTGGAAGGGCGAGTCCTTCTCCGACCAGAGGACGGTCGGATCCTCGACCGGCATGTTCTTGCCGGCGACCTGGAGCTGGACCGTCAGCTCCAGGCACCCCTCGCCTCCGGCCAGCGTCTCCTTCAGCCGGACGCGCAGCATGTCCTCGGTGCGGTCGCCGCGTGGCGGCCGTTTCCACTGGCAGGGGCGCGCTCCGAACTTGACGAACTGCTCCGGCCCGAGCCGGTATGCGGTCCCGCTGTAGTACTGAGTCTGCAGGAGGCTCGCGGGCGCCGCGCGCCGGGCGCGGAAGGCGATCCAGGACTCCCGCACGCGCCAGCGCCAGGGCAGGAAGGAAGCGTGGAAGAAGAAGGAGAAGCGGCGGCCCTGCGCCCGCGCCTCGACGAGCCGGGCATACTCCCGAACGCTCGCCACCGGGAAGCGCGGACTGTCGGAGAGGAGGAAGTCCTGGGTGTCGGCGTCCCGCTCGCTCCCGAGCAGCTTGGCGCCGGGAACCCCCATCACCTTCAGGGCGAGCCCGTGCGCATCGCGCCGCTGGTCCGAGCTCGGGCGCGCGCTGCCGTTCGAGAAGCGGATCCAGGCCTGGTATCGGCCCGGCCGGGCGAAGAGGCCGTGCCGGAGGCGCGGCTCGAGCGAGGGAACCTCGACCGTCGCGCGGAGGCACGCGTGCGCCTTGGCGAAGGAGCTGCGGGCGAAGGCCCGGCCCTCGACGTGGCCGCGGTCGATCAGGGCGATCGTATCGGCCACGATCCTCGCCGTGTCCAGCTCCTCGCCCGGTGGCACCGAGATGCCCTGCTGCGCGGGCCAGGGATCGCGCGTGGCACGCCAGAACCAGAATCCGCCCGCGGCCAGCGCGAAGACGAGCAGCCACAGGAAGCGGCGCGGACGCCTCTCGGTCAATCCTCCTCCTCCTCTCGCTGCACGCCGCAGTCAGGTGGGACACGATCCGGCAGGGTCGCGGGGTCCGCGTGCACCTTGAGGTACTCGACGAGCGCCCAGCGCTCGGCCACCGTGAGCGCGGGACCGATGACACCGTATTGCGGCGCCTGCTCCTCTCCCGCGTAGCCAGCGCGAAACTCGTGGCCGACGTTCGAGTTGCCCGGCAGGCGCGTGTCGAACCTGAAGCCGTCCCCCTCGGCCCGCAGGTCGACGCCGACGGCCGAGGGATCGAAGGCGCCAGGGCTCACGAAGAAGCGCCCGGATCGCTCGTCGTGCGGCGAGAGCAGCTGGAAGAGGGTCGGCACGGACCCGTTGTGCAGGAACGGCGCTCGCGCCCAGACACCGGCGAGGGGTGGCGCTTCGTATCCCGGCCGCGCCGTCGGTGGAAGGTCGAGCGCCCCGAATCCGTCCAGGCAGTCTCGCTGTCCGGGCGTGAAGCCACGCCGCTCGTAGCGGCGCGCGCGCGCCAGGTTCGAGACGAGGTGCAGCGCCGTCTCAATCGGCACTCTCGCCATGTCGAGCGCGTCGAGCTGGTGCGTGAAGGCGTCCAGACGTTCGATGCCCGTCTGCCAGGCCTCCGCCACCCGCACCTGAGACGGATCGCCCGCCTTCTCGAGAACGGCCGCGGCCTTCTCCAAGGCACCCAGCCGGCGCCGCTGCTCCTCGAGGGCCGGGCTGAAGCTCGCCCGTACCTCGGCCAGATCGAGGCCGGTCGGCCGCAGATCCACCGTGCCGGCCGCCAGCCGGGCCGCCTGCGGGTCCGTGCCGATCTCGTCCAGGGCGACGACCGTCGTCTCCCATAGGGGATCGCTCGCCGTGCGCCCCGGCGCCTCCGCGGCCTTGATCGCGGGCGGTACCTCGCGCATGCCGTGGCATCGAGCGCAGTGCCGCTCGAAGAGCCGCCGGCCCCACTCGGCCTTGCCCCGGTCGATCCGGCCGAAGACCTCCTCCGGCCAGCGCGGCGGCCGCAGCCTCTGGAGGGCGGCTTCCATCCCGTGCAGGCGCTCCAGGTCCAACGAGGTCCGGTATCGCTCGTCTACCGGCACGGGCCGACCGTAGCGGTCGAGCAGAGCGACCTCGACGCCGGCCGGGAGAGCCTCGATCATGGCGTGCGCCATCGGCTGGGAGACACCGGTCGGGTACTGCGGCTGCGAGCGCTTCCATGCGTTCCAGAGCGAGGAGTAGCGGACCGGCGCGCCGCCGGTCACGCGATTGGCGCCCCGGAGCTCCTCGCCGAGCAGGCGATTCGCCGCGCGCGCCACGACGTCGGTTCGCCCGAAGCCTTCCTCGACGGGATAGAGATCCCCGTGACGCTCGCGCCAGCTCCGGCGTGCCAGCTCCAGGACGACGTCACCGAGATCGGAGTGCAGGCGCCACTTGCCCCGGGCGAAGCCCGCCTTGCCCAGCACCCTCCTGCCGAAGCGCCGGAACTTGAGCGGGTCCAGGTAGGTGCTCGCCAGAGCCGCGGTGAGGGTCGGCAGCAAGTGACCGCGGCGCGACACCGTGAAGGCGTGGGCGGCCGGTCCTCCGTCGATGCGCACGGCGATGCGCCGGCCGTCTCTCACGGTCACGAGCTGTCCCGTGTGGCAGGCGGCGCAGTTGAGATCGACGACGGCCTCACCGATCCTGGGATCGAACCGCCGCGCGAATCCCACGGGCAGCTGGTCCGGGTTCGCGCTGGTCGGCTGCGGGTCGACCACGAAACCGTACGACCGCATGTGTTCGGGCGCGGCGAAGCGCCTCCGGCCCCACGGCATCTCGAGCGCCACCAGCCAGTCGTAGCGCAGGTGCGCGAGCGAGGTGCCGATCGGTCCATAGTAGTAGGCGCCGCGCGTGCCCGACTCGAGCAGCGTGCCCCAGCCCTGGTCCAGCGCACGGAACTCGTCGATCGGAGGCAGTTGCGCCTCGTGCCGGGCCGGGGTCCAGATGAGCCAGGCGAGCACGAACGATCCCAGGAGCGCCGCCAGGGCCAGCAGCCGGAGGAGGCGGCGGACGAGACGCCTCAAGGTCGGCTCCCCTGCGTCCGGGGCACGACCCTCTTGCGCTCACCGGTCGCCGGCGCCACCAATCCCATCGAGACGCTCCACGGTCCTCTATCGCCAGCGGCGACCCGGGCGAGACCGGGTGGCGACGGCGTCGCCCCGGCGTCGGAACAGAGATCGGCCCGCTCGGACGAGCTTCGACTTCACTTGCAGGATCGCGCCGATCCGCCCGGTCCGGACGGACACGCACCAGTCTACGGTGCATCAGCGTATCGCGATCGGCTGTGACATGGAGCACCCTCGCCGGACTCGATGCTGCTCGGGCGCCCGAGCTCCTAGCCTTGGGCCAGGGCCTCCGTCAGGCGCTGGCGCAGACCGGGATCGAGCAGCGGCTCGACCCGAGGCCACTCCGCCCGCAGG
Source organism: uncultured Acidobacteriota bacterium (assembly GCA_963732935.1). Classification (GTDB taxonomy): domain Bacteria; phylum Acidobacteriota; class Vicinamibacteria; order Fen-336; family Fen-336; genus DATBSL01. The sequence continues at coordinate 844,717 of CAVTBK010000003.1, forward strand.
TCCTCGAGCGTGTCCAGGTCGCGTCGGGCGTCGAGCTGGACGGAGGCGAGCCCCGCGTCCCGCGCGCGGGCGAGCGTCTGGGCGAGCACCGAGGGCGTGCCCCACTCGATATCCGAGAAGAGCGCCGGCTGCGCCTCCCGCAGCGCGAGCAGATAGTAGCCGCCGTCCCGGGCGGGTCCCAGCACGACGTCCGCGCGCGCCAGCGCTTCGAAGGCCGCGAGCACGTCCGCCCGCGTCAGGTCGGGCAGGTCGCTGCCCACCACGGCGACCGCACGCGCCCCTCGCGCGAAGGTTCTGGCGAAGGCGTGGCTCATGCGCGCCCCGAGGTCGCCGCTCGTCTGCCGCCGCAGCCGGCCGCCGGGGAGCCAGGCGCGCATGGCCTCGCCCGCCTCCGGCGGGTCGTAGAAGACGAGCCGCTCGTAGTCACCGGGCCGGGGCTCGGTCGCCGACAGGACGCCTTCGGCCAGCGCGCGGTAGAGACCCGCTGCTGCCTCCGCGCCGAGCGCGGGAATCAGGCGTGTCTTGACCTTCCCGGGTTGTGGCTCCTTGACCAGGACGACCAGCGTGCGATCGGACAAGGCTAGCGGCCCAGGTGCTTCGCCAGGAAACGGTACACCTCCGCCCGCGACTCGTGGGCGAGCGCGGAGTCCATCCGGTTGAAGCTGTGTCCGCCCGGCGCATCCTGGTACACCTTGTACTCGAAGGTCTTGCCCGCCGCGCGCAGGGCCGTGATCAGCTCCTGGACCTCGAGGACGTTCACGTCGCGATCGTTCGTGGTCGTGTGCACGAGCAGCGGGATGCGCAGCTTCTCCACGTGGCTGACCGGCGAGCGGCGACGATACTCGTCGACCGCCTGGTCGACCGTCTTGCCGATGTGGTACGGGGCGGAGTAGAGCCGCCGGTACTCGTCGGTCTGATACCCGAGGCGCGCCACCAGGTCGGAGACAGGGACGCCGGCGTACGCCACCTGGAACCTGTCGGGGTGGTCGAAGGCGGCCATCAGGGCGATCAGACCCCCGTGGCTCCAGCCCAGGATGCCCACGTGCTTCGGATCACAGAAAGAGTAGCTGGCGAGCGCCCAGTCGCGGGCCGCGACCACGTCGTCGACCTCCAGGCCCCCGTAGTCGATCGCATGCTGGTAGTCGCGCCCGTAGCCGGTCGAGCCGCGGTACTCCGGGGCCACGACCACGTAGCCCTGGGCCATCAGCTCACGCACGACGTGCGTGTAGTAGGTATCGAAGTCGCCGTGCACGCCCCCGTGCGGCAGCAGCAACAGCGGATGCCTGGCGGCCCGGTCGAGCCCCCGCGGCACGAAGACGTACGTCCACATCCGGAAGGGGTGCCGCTCGTTCGCGATGCCGTAGACCGGCTCTTCCTTCGGCACCGGGACGGTCGGGATGTAGACCTTGTCCACCTCGGCGACGTCCCCCACGCGCTCGAACCAGAGCACGTCGTCGACCTTCTTCTGAAGCTGGTCGATCGCGTAGGACTGGGCCTCGAGCTGCTGCTGAAGGGCATCGAGCCGCTGCGACAGCTCGGCCCCGGCGGCCGCCTGCTGCGCACGCAGGCTGGGGGCCGTCGCGGCGCCGAGAACGAGGAACGTCAGAACGGTTCGGCGCATCGCTCTCCTCCGGGAGCAAGTCTACTGCCGTCTCCCCGACCGCTCTCAGGCGAGACGGGAGGCCTCGCCCGGCTCGTTCACCGGCGCGGCGCCAGGGAGCGTGAAGCAGAAGGTCGACCCGCGCCCCTCGCCCTCGGACTCGACCCAGAGGCGCCCCCCGTGCGTCTCGACGATCCGGCGCGCGAGCGCCAGGCCCAGGCCCGTGCCTTCCAGGTGCGGGTCGAGGCGGTGGAAGAGCTCGAAGATCCGCTCCTGGTGCATGGGAGCGATGCCGATGCCGTTGTCGCGCACGAACAGCACCAGCTCGCCGCCCGCGCCGACCCGGCTGCCGATCCAGACCCGCGGGTCGCTCTGCTCGCCCATGAACTTGGCCGCGTTGTCGAGCAGGTTCTGCACCACCTCGACCAGGCGCTGCGAGTCGCCGTGCACGTCCGGCAGCGGGCCTTCCACCTCAACGCGCACGCCCCGCGCGCCCAGCCGTCCCTCGACCAGCGCCCAGGCCTCGCGCACCACCTCGAGGAACGGCAGGTCGACCTGCGGCCGCCCGATGCGGCCGGTGCGGGACAGCTCGAGGAGATCCTCGAGCAGGCGGCCCATGCGGTCAGTGGCCGAGCGGATCCGGGCCACGTCGGCCTCCAGCCGTCGCGCGTCACCCTCGCGCGCGTCGCGCTCCAGGTAGCCGAGGAACCCGCGGATGGTCACGAGAGGGCTCTTGAGATCGTGGGAGATCACGTAGGTGAAGCGTTCCAGCTCCGCGCTGCGGGCGGCCAGCTCGCGGTTGGCCTCCGCCAGGCTCCGTCCCTTCGCCCGCGCCTGGATCGTGCCTCGCACGACGTCCGCGACCAGCAGGTGGACCGCGACGGCCGTCACCGCGAAGACGGTCGCCATGTCGCTGACGGCTACCCAACCGACACGCCCGGGATAGGGAGTGTGCAGGACGCCCGCGTCCTCCAGGCGGGCCGCCACCGCCACCGACAGCGTGCACAGCGCCGTGGTCGCCACCAGCAGGCGCGGATCCAGCAACATGGCGGCGACCAGGATCACCACGGGATAGATGAGGACCGCCCGGTCGTGGACACCCTCGCCGCCCACCAGCAGGATCGCGTGGACCGCCGCGATCAGGCTGCCCAGCGCGAGCACGGCGGCGCGCCGCGTCCGGCCGCGCCGCAGCAGCCAAAGCGCGAGCGGGAGCAGGACACAGAGCGCGGCGAGCGGCACGGCGCTCACGTAGTTACCGCTGAGCGTGTTCGCAGCCACCGCCAGCGCTGCCCCCAGCGTGCCGGCCCTCAGGAGCCAGCGCAGGTTGGAGACCACGTGCGCCAGTTCCTCCCGGTCGAGCGCGGGCGGGGCCAGCGCGTCCCGCAATCGCCGCACGAAGCTCCTGACCCTGGGCATCGTCGGCGAAGCATAGCGCAGCCTGCGACTGGGCCGTCCGACCCATTGCAGCGGGCGGGCGGGGCCGGCCGGGGTGGCGGGCGCGCTCGGTTTCCGGGCGCCCGGGAAGGAGTCTGACGCGCGCCTGCTAGGCCTGCCGCGCCGGGTCCGGCTCTTCTATCCGGAGCCCGCGTCGGGTTCTGAGCCTTTCGATGCCGAGACGCCGGATCCACTTGTAGACCGTGGCCCGAGTCACGCCACGCCTGCGCGCGGCGCGCGCGATGTTCCACTCGTTCTCGTGCAGGAGCATCGTCAGCTGTCGCCGCTCGACCTCCTCGTGTGTCGTCCGTTGCAGGAACGCATCCAGCGCAACGAGCCTCTCGCCCGAGCCCTCTACCCGGTCCAGCGCGTCGCCCGCCAGCAGCCCGAGCAGACGTGTGAGCCCGCCCAGCGTGTCACTCACGTGCCGAGGCTGGAGCGCCCGGCCGGCCACGTAGACCAGGACCAGGCCTCGCGGGGTCAGGCAGGGCCAGAGGCACCAGGGTCCGGACCAGCGCGGTCGGCCGGCGCGCAGCGCGGTCCGGGAAGTCGCCCAGGACGAGTACACCCGGTCCAGGCAGTCCTGGTCGACCGACACGCCCCCCTTCAGCCGGAGCTCACCGTCGCGGTCGACGAACAGCACCGCGCTCGTCGCCCGCGTCTCGAGCATGACCTGGGCCAGGATCTCCTCGGTGGCGACCTGGGTGTTCCTCGCCAGGAGCCGCTCCAGCGCTGCCGTCTCGACGCCCATGAGACCCTCCTGCCTTCCTGTTGCGACTCCTCCAGCTACCGCGGCTTCAGTGCCGAGAGCATGCGCCGCACCAGAACCAGCTCTCGATGCTGGAGCCTCGCGGCGAGCGCCTGGCCCTCTCGCTCGATGCGCACCGCCTGCTCCAGGTCACCGGCGGAGCGCGCCGCGCGCGCCCAGCTGCGCGTCGCCGTGATCATCCTGCCCTGTGCCTGGACCCGCTGGTCGACCGTCTGGCGCAGCCGCCGGGCCTGCGGCGACATGAGCCGCCTCCAGGTCCGCTCCAGGCCCTCGTCGTCGCGGCGGGCGAAGACGAAGATCCCGACACCCAGGAGGATGGCCGGCGCCAGGAAGAGCAGGACCGCGAGGATCATGGCGACAGCAGCCCTCCATTCTCCTCCTGGACGTCGGCGGCGGCCGCGGCCGGGTCGGACTTCCAGGCCGCCATCAGCCAGAGGCCCACGCTCGCCGCGTATGCGGCGGGGTCCAGCGCCACCAGGTACCGATAGGCGCCGAGCCCGAACAGCCCCACAGCGCCCAGCAGCAGGCCGTAGGCTCCTCGGTAGAGGACGAAGCCCAGGGCGATGGCCCGGTGCCACGGCTCCAGGGGCAGCCGGTACCAGTGGACGAGCAGCAGGAGGACGATCAGGGCGAGAAGAGCGCCGACGTTGGCGAGGGCCAGCGGTCGTCCCGATCCGCGCGCGGAGATCGCCGGACGGGGCCGCGGCCAGGAGTGACCGCCACGCCGCCGGTGATCGCGCTGCCGACCCAGAAGTGCCTGCCGACGGGCCCGCGGGAAGCGCGCCAGCGCGACCAGGGCCAGCTCGGCCGCAATCACCACCATCAAGGCCGCGTAGGTCAGCTCCTTGAGGCTGGCGAACCAGAGACGGAAGAAGCGCTCCGGCCACCAGGTCACCAGGCGGTTGCAGACGAGCGCCACCACCAAGTAGGCGGTGAACGACCAGCATCGCCAGGCGTAGCCGCGGACCACGACGCCCAGCAGGACCATCAAGAGAAGCCCTGCGACCAGGTTCGCGACCAGCAGGGAGGCCTGACTCACGGCGAAACCATCGCGTCGCTGCGGCAGACGCGGAGCCTCGGGATGCCGAGGCGACGCAAGCGCTTGTAGACGGTGACACGATTGCAGCGGAGCGCGCGCGCGACGCGCGCGATGTTCCATTCGTGGCGGTTCAGCAGCGCCATCAGCTGCCGGCGCTCGATGGCCTGCCGGCTGGTGACCTCGAGAAACCGATCCACGGCGTCCTCCAGGACCGCCCCGGCGGCGCCCGCGTCCGGGCTCACCGCCGTCGTCAAGCAGAGCGGCGGCGCGGCCGACCGCGGCTCCCGATCGACGCCGCCGCAGCGTGACCTCACCCGCCAGGTAGACGAGCAGCGGACCAGCCGGCGAAGCGACGGGCCATACGCCCCAGGAGCCGGCGAGGAGCGGGCGACCTCCTTCGAGCCCGCCGCGCTCCCTGTTCCATGCGTCGCGCACGCGATCGAGCATCTCCTGCGTCGCGCCGCAGCCGGCGAGAAGCTCCAGAGATCCCTGCGCGCGAAAGAGGCCCCCCCTCGTCGCTCGCGCCTGCGCAACCACGACGCGCAGCGTCTCTTCGAGCGACAACTGCGGGTCGGCCGCGATCAGCCTCTCCGAGAACCGCATCCCGAAGGTCGTGCTGCATGACGTTTCCTTCTACCAGAAACCCGCCCGAATGGCTACCCAATACACAGTAGATGGCAACGAGAAAAGTAAGGTTTGTAGCCGCAGGGCAACAGTATGCGCATACGATATCCCCTGCGCCCGACGCGCACTTCAGGAGGTTTCCTATGCCGCTCGCCTTGTTGATCCTGACCCTGCTGGCGCAGGCTTGGGGCACAGTAGCCGTCACCACCGGCTCGACCGACATCGCCGACACCGGTCGCAGTCACCGTCCTCCACGACGGCACGCCCTTGCCTCCCGGCTAGGAGAACAGAGTCCCGGAAGGGCCGCCGCGCTCGCGCGGCGTCGGCGCCCGGCTGTTGGCCGCGCAAGCTCGGCTCGGCCGCGCAAACCAGACAGCGCCCGCGCCGCCCGATATGCTTGGCCCGCGAGGGCGATGACGTGAGAGGGATGCTGTCGGCGACCGTCGTCTGGGCGCTGCTGGCGGGCACGTCTCCCGCGTCGAGCCAGGACGGGGCCGCGAACGTACCAATACATCGAGGCGACCGGCTCGACCTCACGCGCGGCGGACCGCCACGGCGCTCGAGGTCATCCGCCGCGAGAAGTTGCCGCTCAAGGTCATGCTGGGCGTCTGGATCGACGGGCGTCCGGATCACGCGGGGGGCGAACGACCGGCAGGTGGCGGCCGGGATCGCCGGGGCAACGAGTACCAGGACGTCGTCGTGGCCCTCAACGTGGGCGACGAGGCACTCGCCGTCTGGTCCGCCCACAAGACGACCGAGGCGGCACTGCTCGAGCAGGTCCTCGCGGCCAAACGGGCGGTGCGTTGTCCGGTGACCGTCTCTGACGACTGGAGCTACTGGCGCGAGCCCGGGGCCAGGTTGGTGGACGCGGTCGACTTCATCGCCATGCACTCCTATCCCGTCTGGAACAGGCAGGACATCGACACCGCCGTGCCCTTCACCATCTCGAGCTACCAGGCCGTGCGCAAGGCGCACCCGGACAAGACGATCGTCATCAGCCAGGCCGGCTGGCCGAGCCAGACGGTGGGCGAGCCCTTCTTGGCGGGGGCCGGCGACGAGAAGAAGCAGAAGCGCTACTACGACGATCTCAGCGAATGGGCCAAGGCGAGCGGGGTGACGGTGTTCATGTTCGAGGCCTTCGACGAGCCCTGGAAGGGCACGGGCACGGAGCGCCATTGGGGCCTGTTCACCGAAGGGCGCCGCGCGAAGCTCGTGATGCAGGACCTCTTCCCCGACCTCTTGCCTGAAGCGGCCCGAAGGTAGCGACGCACCTGGCGAAGGGCGCCGGAACGCCTCGATACCCTCCAGGTCCACGACGCCGGTTTCGAGCTATGCTGTGCAAGCCGTGGCAGGAGTGAAGAGCCGCGTGAGCGACGAGTCGACGCCTACCCGGCACAAGTCTCTGCGACCATCACGCGCGGCTTTGTCGGCCCTGAGCGCGATCCTGATCTTGGCGACGCTCGAGACGACCGTACACCTCGCTCTGCATGGCCCGGCCCTTCCGCGTCCTTGGTCCCATGAACTTGCAGGTGCGCTGGCTGGGCTCGGCGTGCATGTGGTCGGTACTGCTATCCGTCGTGGCCGGGTTGAGCGCGATCGCGCAACGGCTCCGGGCGCGCCCATGGAGCGTGTTGCTGAACGCTCTTGGAGTCCTCGTCTCGGCTCCCGTCGTGCTGCTGACAGCCACTGGTCACGTCTTCTCGTCCGCTGGCGACGTCTTCCCGAGTCGGCCCCAGATCGAGTTCGCCCTGCACAACTTCGGCCAGCTCAACCTGCACTTCCTTCAGACCCTGCCTTGGGAGTGGGTGGCCATTCTGAGTGGCACGGCCGGCTCGGCCCTCCTGCTCTGGCTGGCTGGGCGCTGCCTGACCGGCGGCGCCGCGCGGGCGACCCTGGCCCTCACCGGAACCGGAAGCGGCCTGGCCCTCCTGCTGTTGGCGTCGCTGGCGCAGCAACGGCCGGCGCTCTTCCTCTCGCGCGTCCATCCGGTGGCGGCCGCGGCGGTCGACCCACTGGCAGGTGAAGATGCCTCCCGTTCGATCCCGATCCGGGTCGTCCTGCACCGCAAGGACCCCCACGACTGGGATCCCTTCGTGGCCGGCGCCACTGCGACGCCCGTCATCGTCGTCATGGTAGAGAGCCTGCGCTGGGATCTGCTCTCCCGACAGCCCTGCCCGATGCCGTTCCTAGCCTCGCTGCAGAGGCAAGCCTTGAGCTTCTCACGTGCCTACGCGACGGCCCCCCACTCCGACTACGAGGATCTCAGCGTCTGGTACGCGCGCTACCCACTGCGCGGACGCGGGCGCAACCCCTACGACCCTCGCTCACCTGCCCGCGGGGTCTCGGCTTTCGAGGTCTTCAAGCATCTGGGCTACCGCACGGCCTACATCTCCTCGCAGAACGAGAAGTGGGGCAACATGATCAACTGGCTGCGCCTGCCCGAGGTGGACTACTTCTTCCACTCGGAAGACTATGCCGGCGAGCACCTGGGTGAACCCAGACGATGCGCTCGGGTTGATACACATGATCCGCACTCGGATCGCGACTGCCGGCAAGGTCGAGGACACCGAGACGCTGCGAATCGCCAGACAGTGGATCGCGGCCCAGCCCGAGCGGGCCCCCTTCTTCCTGGGAATGAACCTGCAGAACACGCACTTCAACTACGTGATCCCGAAGGGAGGACCGGAACCGTTCCAGCCTTCGGTGATGGACTTCCCGACGCCCTATTTCGTCTGGCCCAGGGAGCGGGTGACCGACGTGCGCAACCGATACCTGAACGCGTGCTTCAACGTGGACATCGCCCTCCGCAAGTTCGTCGCGTTCCTCAAGGCGCGCGGTCTGTGGGACAGGTGCCTCTTCGCAGTTCTCGGCGACGGCGGCGAGGCGTTCTACGAACACGATTTCGGCAACCACTCCGGTTCGATGTACGACGAGACGATGCGCACGGTGCTGCTGATCAAGCCGCCGCGGGGCGGTCCCACCGGCGTCATCGACCGCCCCACCAGTCACGTGGACATCTTCCCGACCATCCTGCGTCTGCTGGGACTGCCGAACCACCCCTCCTTCCAGGGCATACCGGCTCTCGGCGAACAGCCTCGGCGGCTCGTCTATCTGCAGGCCAACGCCCTCGTCGTTCAGGACGGACTCGTCTACTGGCCGTGGAAATACCTCGTCTCCCAGTGGCCCCCGGGCCACGCCGAGCTCTATAACCTACTGTTCGACCCGGGCGAGCGGCACAACCTCGCCGACAGCGATCCGGCGCTGGCGCGGCTCCTGAGAGACGCGCTGATGCGTTTTCGCACCCTGCAGCTTTCCTACTACGAGACACCGGAGCAGGTGAGCGACTACGATCCTCCCCGACCCTGACGCGCAGTCGCCGGCAAGGTTCCCAGCGCAGCCACCGCCCATGGGCCGCAACGCAGAGCGCTACCCGGCGGTCGGGGGAGATCCTCCGGGAGGTCGAGAGACTGCTCGGCCGAACGGGTGCCGCCTAGTGGCTCACCAGGAAGAGCGTCGCCGCGGCGCCGACGCAGCTCAGCAGGGTGGCCGCTCGGTGCAGGCCGGCGAGGGCTGGCGGCGTCTGCCTGAGGATCGTCAGCAACGCGCCACTGACGATCGCGGCCAACAGGAGCAGAACGGTCAGCCAGCCGGCGATACCGGCACCGCCGAACCGGGCGGCGTGAGGCGCCCGGTAGAGCGCCACCGCAAACCAAGCGGCCAGCGCGACGGCGACGCAGCCGGGCCGAGCACGCCAGTCGAGACGGGGCCACGGACGCGAGGGGCGATCACGGAGGTGCAGGGTACCACGGCCGGCAGACAGCGCGAGCCACGGATGGCGGCAGCCGGGTGCGTGGGCGAGAGGGTCGCTCTAGTTGGGGAGCTGTCGGATCTTCAGCGCCAGGCCGATCAGGACCAGCACCACGAACACCAGCGCGAAGACGAGTCCGCGTCGGCGGTGGGAGAGCTCGCGCAACGCCTGCTGGGCCGCCTCGACCGCCGCCGTGCCGTGCTTCAAGCCCTCGCTCCGGGTCGTCTCGAAACGACCCTTCGGGTCGGTCGAGAAGGTGTGGACCAGCACCTCGAGCTGCACCTGGGCGTCGACCGCCCCGTCGATCTCGGCCACGGCCGGAAGCGTCTCGACCCCGCCACGCCGGGCGGTGAGCTGGATGCGCTCGGCCCTGGCGGTGAGGCCGGTCAGCTCGCGCATGCCTTCGAGGAAGGAGCGGCTGGTGTCGTAGCCGACCGCCTGCTCGGTGAGGGTCGGGTGCTGGGAATGGCACTCGCTGCAGCGCACGATCGGCCGGCGTGCGGTCTTGCCGCTGGCCGGATCGAGGTAGGTGTAGTACGTCTTGCCGAGGCGGAACTTCTCGAACAGACGCTGGAACTCGGGCCGCAGCTCGAGGCCGCTGCCCTGCGAGGACGGCTGCGTGTGCGTGGGCAGCAACTGCGCCTGGTCGATCAGCCAGTCGAAGCGGGCCTCCCCGTCGAGGCCCTGCCCCTTCGCCTCGGCGAGCAGGCCGTCGCGCAGCTGGTGGTAGCGTTCGACCTTGCCCGCCGACTCCTGCTCGCCGGGTGCGAGCGGTCCCGGCGGTTCGTGGCAGATCGCGCAGGGGGTCGCGGGCAACGGGGCCAGCATGGCCAGGGTCGGGCGCACGATCCCGTGGTTGCCGTGACAGGTGACGCACTCGCTGAACGCGTGGATGGACGTGATCTTCGCGGCCGGATCGGGTGGCTGGTGGCAGGTCACACAGGCCTCGGGTCCGACGGAGGCCAGGTAACCGTTGTGCTCGTCGAAGAGCTGCTTCTTCCGGCTGGCCCGGAACAGCTCCGCTTCGCGGCCGTGGCACTGGCCGCAGACGAAGGCGATCGACTCGATCCCCGGCGGCACGGCGCCGTGGTTGCCGTGGCAATCGTTGCAGGTGGGCGCCGAGAGGTCCTCCTTCTCGAGCAGGGCCGTGGCGTGCACGCTCTGCTTCCAGAGCGCGTACTGGTCGACCGGCAGGGGTCGCCCGTCGGAGAGCCGGTAGCCGGCCATGTGCTTCGGGTCCGCGTGGCAGTGGGCGCAGGTCTCCGCCACGTGGGTCGGGTAGACGGGCGACTGCGGGTCGCTGGGCGCCAGGATGCCGTGCACGCCGTGGCAGTCGGCGCAGGTGGCGACCTTGCCGTCCCCTGGCTTCAGCAGCTTGCCGTGCCGGCTGGTCCAGTACTCCTGCTCCTGGTCGACCCGCAGCTCGGGACTGAACGTCTTCATGTACGCGGCGGAGGAGTGGCAGCGGCCGCAGAAGGCGGGGATCTCCCCGCGCTTCGGCACGCCGCGGAAGGGGTTCGGCCGGTAGCCCGCGTCCATCGCCTTGTCCATGTCGCCGGCGAGGGCCGGGTCGGGGTTGCCGCCGTGGCAGTCCTGGCAGGACAGGCCCGCCGCGGCGTGCACGTCCTGCTGGAAGGCGGCGACGATCTTCAACGAGGATTCGCCGGCCTTGTCGGCGTCGCCGTGGCAGACCAAACACGAGCTCACCTTGGCGGCGCCAGCGGCCGGCGCCGGGGCGATGCCCGCGACGACGGCGAGCGCCAGGACCAGGCCAGGCAGCGAGCGCCTCACGCTTCGCCTCCCGAGTCGCGTCGACGGGTGGCCCAGCCGATCAGCACGACGAGCGCCGCCGCCGCCAGGACCACGTAGACCGGCGTCCAGGAACGGTAGCCCCAGGCCGTCATGGCGACGATGTAGGCGACGCCGACGACGCCGATACCGGTGAAGAGGGGGCTGCGTCCCGTGCGGGTGACGCCCCGGTCGAGGAAAGGGACCAGGACCAGGAGCAGGCCCAGCAGGCCGAAGACCAGGATCGGGATCACCTCGTACTCGATCGCCGGCGATCTCGCCGCCGGGCACGAGCTTCAAGGTCTGGAACATGAACATGAAGTACCACTCGGGCCGGATGTCCGGGCGGCGCCGGCGCGAAGGGGTTGGCCTTCTCGCTCCGAGCTCCCAGGGGAAGAGGGCCGCCAGGGCGGCGAGGACGCCGAGGGCCACCGTCCAGCCGAACAGGTCGCGCAGGGCGAAGTTGGGGAAGAACCGCATCGGCCGGCGCGCGCCCGCCTCCTTCTCCACCGCCGGCGGCACGCTCATGCCCAGGGTCTGGACCAGCAGGACGTGCAGGCCGAGGAGCAGCGTCATCAGCGCCGGCAGGATCGCGACGTGCCAACCGTAGAAGCGCGACAGGGTGCCTCCCGGTGACGCGGTCGCCGCCGCGCAGGAAACGCAGCGATCCAGGCTCCGATGCCGGGCACGACGCCCGCGATGTCGGTCCCCACCCGGGTGGCGAAGAAGGAGAGCTGGTTCCAGGGGAGCAGGTAGCCGGAGAAGCCGAAGGCCAGGGCCAGGAAGAGCAGCGAGCGCAGCCGGTGATCCAGGTGAGCTCCCGCGGGCGGCGGTAGGCCTTCAGGAAGAAGACGCGTGGCCAGGTGCACGAAGGCGAAGAAGATCATCAGGTTGGCCGACCAGGAGTGGATCGAGCGCAGCAGCCAGCCGAAGGGGACCGTGGTCATCAGGAACTCGACCGACTCGAAGGCGCCCTCCGGCGGCGGGCCGGTAGTAGAGCATCAGCAGGATGCCGGTCACCACCTGGACGATGAAGAAGAAGAGCGTCATGCCGCCCAGGTAGTAGAAGACGGAGTAGCGGTGCACCGGGACCGTCTTGTGGAGCGCCGCCTCGCGCAGGCCGCCGAGGGCGATCCTTTCCTCGAGCCAGCGGTCGATCTCCTGCCAGGGCCCCTTCATCGCCTAGGCTCGCGAGACCACGATGGTCTTGGCACCGGCCGCCCCTCGCCACCAGGTCGACCTTGAAAGGCGTCAGCGGCTTCGGGGGGGGGCCGCTGACGTTCACGCCACGCAGGTCGTACTCGCCCCCGTGGCAGTTGCAGTAGATGTCGTGTTTCTGCTTGCGGAACTCCACGATGCACGCGAGGTGCGTGCAGGTGGCGGAGAAGGCCCGGACGTCCGTGTCCGAAAGCTTGACCAGGATCACCGGCTCGCTGCCGAAGCGGATGATCTTGTAGCCGGCGCTGACCAGCGTGGGGTCGTTGACCGCACCCGCCTCCACCTGGTCGGTGGTCGCTTCCGGGACCCGCGGCGGGCTCAGGAAACGGGCGATCGGGTAGACGATGGAAGCCACCAGGGCCAGCGCCGAGCTGCCCAGGAACCAGTTCAGCAGCCGGCGTCTCAGCGGATCACGGGGCCCGGACGTGTTGCTGCTCGTGCTGCTCAAGGCCGTCCTCTCCCTGCCCGCTCCGACCCGGACGCTGCGGGCCTCTGTCGCGATCTACTGCCAGCGATACCCGATCGAGAACTCGCCGATGTTGGCGCTGTAGTCGTCGAAGTTGTACGGCTTCTCGTTGTACTTGACGTATCGGTAGCCGGCGTGCACGACATACCCGGCCGTGAAAGCGTACTCGACGTACGTACGCAGGTCGTCGTGCATCAGAGGCCAGCTCCCGCTGTTCGCGTAGTACCGCAGGTCGCCTCCCAGGGTCAACCCCTGGTAGGCCGTCCAGCGCAGCTGGCCGTCCACGAGGTCCGTCCGGGCGTCGTAGGCGATCGGCACGAAGAAGAGCAGGTCCGTGGTGTCGACGACGTCGATGGCGTGGGAGATGTCGCGCTTGATGTCGATGCGTCCGTAGCCGGCCGACGCCGTGACCAGCTTGCCCTGGTAGCCGACGCGCAGGTTGGCCTGGTTGTAGTGTCCGTCCCAGCCGGAGTCGTCGTTCTTCGACTTGTTGTAGAGGAACGAGCCGCTCAGGTAGAGACCCTTCACCACGTCGTACTTCGCCCGCAGGCGCAGCCGTTGGCGGCTGGTCGGGGACTTGAGGGTGTAGGGATCCGTGTAGGAGGAGGTCTCGAGCTCCGCGTTCACTCGCAGCTTCTTGTCGGGGACCCAGCCGAGCGAGCCGAAGACCCCCGTGTCCTTGGTCGTCACGGTCGGACTCTGGTCGAGGTCCGTGCCTTCGGTGTGGACCGCGTTCACCTCCCGGCGCTCGTACTGGAGACCGGCGGTGACCGTCACCTGCGATGCGAGGTCCAGCTCCACCCCGGCGCGCCCCCCGCTCGTCTTGAGATCCCACTTGCCCTGGTTCGACGCGTCGGCGAACGTGAAATCGCCGTCCTGCTTCAGCTTCCGATACCAAGCACCCGCCAGGACACCCACGTGGTCGTTGAACATGTAGGTGGTGTCGAGGTCGAGGAGGTTGTTGTCCCGGCGGATCGTCCCCGAACCGGTCACCTCGGCCGGCGACAACGGCTGGCCGTTGTAGTCCGTCCCCTGCTGCTGCTGGTCGGCGCTCACGTCGAGGTCCAGGCGCTGCAGCAACACCGAGGCCTTCACGATCCACCGCTTGTTCGGGTGCGCCACCAGCCGCACCGTGTGGTCGTAGCTCTTGAAGTCGTACGGCTGGCTGAGGAAGTAGCTCTCGACCACGTCCGCGTTCGATGGGTTGGCACCGCGCGAGGCGCCGGGCAGGAAGAGGTCGACCACGTTCTGGTAATCGCGGACGTTCTCGGCCAGCGACAACGTCACCTTGTGCCAGCTGAGGTCGAGCCCAGCGCCGTAGCGGTTCTGCGTCTCGTCGATCGGCTTCGTGAACTCGTAACCGTCGCGGGCGAAGTCCATCGGTTGGGTGCTGGTCCCGAGCTTGGTGAAGCGGTCGAAGTTGAAGTGCAGCTTCACGGCCTTGCTCACCGTGATGTCGAGCTTGCCCAGGTCGCGCACCCGGTCGAAGTTGAAGGTGCGGAAGTCGCCTCCGGTCTCGGCGCGCGAGTCGGCGAGCGCCTCGGGCAGGATGATGTCGTTGTAGAAGTAGGTGTCCTTGGTCCGCGTGTACTGGAAGTCGTAGGCACCGTACTTCTGGACCGCGAGCCGCAGGCTTTCGAAGGGATCGCCGCCGTAGTTGTCGACGTCGAGCTGGATCCGGTCGGCGAAGCCTCGGAGCTGCTGGCTCGGCTTGAGCAGCAGGCTCAGGTTGAAGAGCCGCGGTCCCTTCTGGAGGTTGTAGTCCTCCCGGTACTTGTCGTTCTGACCGTCGACGCTCACCGCGCGGTAGCCGACGGAGAACTGGCCGGTGAAGACGGCGCCCTGCTCGGCGTCCTCGGCGGGGGCCGGGACCGCGGCCAGCAGCAGGAGCGACGCGACGACGGAGAAGAGCATTCCTTCCCTGCGTGTCATCGGGGCCTCCCTCACTGCAAGAAGAACGGGCTGAAGTTCGAGCCGTGGATGCTCGTGTGGCAGTTCGTGCAGTTCGTGTCCAGGGTGAACCGCGAGTGGAAGCTGGGCAGCCCGGTGTGGCAGCTCAGGCAGAGCTCCGCTTCCTTCTGGAACTTGAGCTGGTGACGATTGACCGACCCGTGCGGGTCGTGACACGCGACGCAGCCCTCCACCCGCACGGAGCCGTGCTCGTAGACGAACGGGCCGGTCTTGTCCGCGTGGCAGTTGACGCAGGCGTCCTGCTTGAAGCCGCCCAGCAGGGTACGGGTCTGGACGGCGTGCGGATCGTGGCAGGAGACGCATTCCAGGATCCCTTCCCGCAGGCGATGGTGCTCGTTCAGCTGAAAGCGGTTGACGACGTCTCCGTGGCATTCGGCGCAGACCGCCGAGCTGCCCGTCTTCTGGGCGATCAGGCTGCCGACCGCGGCGGGCTTGAGCAGGACCGGGCTCGCGGGATCCGAGGCGTGAACGCTGTGACAGTCGGTGCAGCTCATCCCCGCCTTGCCGTGCGGCCCCTGCTGGAAGCCGGGGTGCACGTCGGCATGACACTCGAGGCAGCGCTGGGTCTTGACGGAGGCGAGGTCCTTCTCGCCGAAGCCGAAGATCGTTCCCTTCTCTCCGCCCGCCTCGACGTGCTTGCTGGCGTCGCCGTGGCAGGCGGCGCAGCTGAAGCTCGCCCCCGCCTTGGACGCCAGACCCTTGCTGTCCAGGACCGCGTGCGGATTGTGCGCGAAGGCGGCGACCCTCTCGTCGTGGCAGTTGGCGCAGAGGCTGGCGTTCATCGGCCCGAGGCCGCTGTCCGCGGCCGTCTGCTCCGCTCCCACCCTGGCCCCTCCCGCCAGGCAGAAGGTCGCGACGGCGAGAACGGAGAGGGCGCCGTGGCTTCGCTTCATGGAAGACCTCCCTTGGGCGATGAGCGAATGATCAATTGCCGGATTCTGTGAATCAGTATCACGGCGATGCTCTGAGGGTCAAGAAGAACACGCCCCGCGCCGGTGCGGGCTAGAATTGATGGAGGTAGCGGGCGACCGTGGGGGCGGTCCCGCCGGGAGGAATCCCGAGGATCGGTCCTCGCAGCGAGAGGATGAAGCAATGGCAACGAAGATCGCCCGTCGCACCGTCGGACTGGCTTTCCTGCTGAGCGTGCCGGTCGGGATCGCCATGCTCTGCTCCGAATACGCGTCGCCCGCCTACGCGGCCGACGAGTCGGGCGCCGCCGCGGGCAAGAAGATCTTTCTCGAACAGCACTGCAACCTCTGCCACTCGCTGGAAGCCGACGGGATCCAGAGGATCATCAAGTCGCCCGCGGCCGCGGGGCCGGATCTCGGCGGCGTCGTCGCCAAGAAGGGACCGCAGTGGACCACCAAGTGGCTGCGCCAGGAGGTGGAGATCGACGGCAAGAAGCACCGGAAGACGATCCACCTCGACGACCAGCAGGTCGCGACCCTCGTGTCCTGGCTCGAGAAACAGCCGGCGAAGAAGTAGCCGCGACGGCAGGCCGCTCGACGGATGCGAGGGGCGACCTGGACGACGGCCTGGTTCCGCGGGTAGCCTCGAGGCATGTCCGCGCCGGCCCCGCGCCCGCGACCGTCCCTGACCAGCCTCCGGCGCGTCTTCCGGGAGATCATCTGGCCACGACGCAAGCTCGTCTTCCTGGGCCTGGTCCTGATCCTGATCAACCGGCTGAGCGGGCTCGTGCTGCCGGCGTCCTTGAAGTACGTCATCGACGACGCCCTCCGCAAGGGACAGGGGGCACGCCTCTTCTGGATCCTGGGTGCGGTGGCCGTGGCGATCGTCATCCAGGCCGCCACCTCGTTCAGCCTCACCAAGCTGCTGAGCGTCGAGGCACAGCTGCTGATCGCACAGCTGCGCTCCCGGGTCCAGTACCACGTGCTGCGCCTCCCGGTCCGGAGCTTCGACGACGCGCGGAGCGGTGAGCTGGTGGCGCGGGTGATGGACGACGTGGAGGGTGTCCGCAACCTGGTCGGCACCGGACTCGTGCAGCTGGTCGGGGGCACGCTGACTGCGGCCGTGGCCATGGGCTTCCTGATCAGGATCGACCCCTTGATGACCGCCCTCGCCCTCGTACCCCTGGGCCTCTTCGGCGTCGTCTCCACCAGGGCGTTCCGGACCCTGCGGCCGGCCTTCCGCGAGCGCGGGGCGATCCGCGCCGAGGTCAAGGGCCGGCTGACCGAGTCCCTGGGCGGGATTCGGGTGATCAAGGGCTTCCACGCCATCGAGCGCGAGCGGGCGGTCTTCGAGGACGGCGTCATGCGCCTGTTCCGCAACGTCCGGACCACCCTCACCGCGACCGCGGCGGTGACCAGCCTGGGCACGCTCTTCGTGGGGCTCGCCAGCGTCCTGGTCCTGGGCTATGGAGGCCACCTCATCGTGGCCGGTCGTCTCACCCTGGGGGAGCTCTTCTCCTTCACTGTCTTCCTCGGGTTCCTGGTCGCACCCGTCGTCCAGCTGTCCAACATCGGCACGCAGATGACGGAGGCGTTCGCCGGCCTCGATCGCACGGCCGAGCTGCTCTCGCAACCGAAGGAGGATGACGACCCCCGGCGCACCCGGACCATGCCCCCCATCGAGGGACGGCTCCGCTTCGAGGACGTGCGGTTCTCCTACCAGCCTGACAAGCCCGTGCTCAAAGGGGTCAGCTTCGAGGCCGACCCGGGCACGGTGATCGCTCTCGTGGGCAGCTCGGGCTCGGGGAAATCGACCCTCGCCGGTCTGGCCGCCTCGTTCCTCACCCCGGAATCAGGCCGTGTCCTCGTCGATGGGGTCGACCTCGCCCTGGTGAAGCTGGCCAGCTACCGCGAGCAGCTCGGGCTCGTGCTCCAGGACGAGTTCCTCTTCGCCGGCACGATCCGCGAGAACCTCCTCTTCGCGCGACCAGCGGCGAGCGCTGACCAAGTTCAGGAGGCCGCGCGCCTCGCCCACGTGCTGGAGTTCGCCGACCGCTTCCCCGAGGGCCTCGACACCGTGATCGGTGAACGCGGGGTCAAGCTCTCGGGTGGGCAGCGCCAGCGGGTGACGATCGCGCGGGCGCTGCTGGCGGCCCCCAGGATCCTGCTGCTCGACGAGGCGACCTCGAGCCTGGACACCGAGAGCGAGGCGCTCGTCCAGCAGAGCCTCCAGTCTCTCCTCAAGGGCCGCACGACGCTCGTGATCGCCCACCGGCTCTCGACCATCCAGCGGGCGGACCTGATCCTGGTGATCGAGGACGGCCGCATCGTCGAGCGCGGCCGGCACGCGGAGCTGCTCGAACGCAGGGGACGCTACCACCAGCTCTACACGATCCAGGCCAGGATCTAGCCTGGAGTGAGCTGCCTCGCCGAGCCGCGCCTCTGGGCGTCGACGACGCCGTAGGCGGCCATGTTCACGATGTCGCTCACGTCCACGTCCTGCTGCAGCACGTGGATCGGGGCGCGCATGCCCATCAGGATCGGCCCGATCGCGTCGGCATTGGCGAGGCGCCAGACCAGCTTGTAGGCGGCGTTGGCGCTCTGCAGCTCCGGGAAGACGAGCACGTTCGCCGGGCCGGTCAGCCGCGCGAAGGGATAGTGCTCCTGGAGGAAGCCGGGCAGGACCGCCGTGTCGGCCTGCATCTCGCCGTCGCACTCGAGGTCGGGCCGCCGCCGCCGCACGATCTCGACCGCCGCCCGGACCTTGTCGGCCAGGGGGTGACGGGTGTTGCCGAAGTTGGAGAAGGAGATCATCGCCACGCGCGGCACGATGTCGAACACCTTCGCGGTGTCCGCCGAGAGGATCGCGATCTCGGCCAGGTCCTCGGCGGTCGGGTCGATGTTGACCGTGGTATCGGCGAAGAAGAGGGCCCGCTCCTTGAGCAGCAGCACGTAGAGGCCGCAGACCCGGCGCACCCCTTCCGCCACCCCGATCACGCGCAGGGCGGGGCGCATCGCGTCGGGGTAGCTCGTGGTCAGCCCGGAGAGCGAGACGTCCGCGTCACCCTGATCGACCATCATCGCGGCGAAGTAGTGGCGCTGCCGGACCTGAACGACCGCATCCTCGCGGGTGACGCCATGGCGTTTCCGGCGTTCGTAGTAGGCCTCGACGTACTCGGCAAAGCGAGGGTGGGTCTCCGGGTCCACCACCTCGACCGGGGCCTTGAGGTCGAGCTCGGCGAGGTCCCGCTCGGCCCTCTTCCGGATCGACACCAGGATCGGCTGCGCCAGGCCCTCCTCCGCCAGCAGCTTCGCGGCGCGCTGGATCTTGGCATGGTCGCCTTCGGCGAAGACGACGCGCCTCGAGCTGCGCCGGGCCTTCTCGTGGATGACCTGCATGAACGAGCGCGACGGCGAGAGCATGCCCGCCAGCCGGTCCCGATAGGCCTCGAGGTCCTGGATCGGGCGACGGGCGACGCCGCTCGCGGCGGCGGCCTCGGCCACCGCGGGGGCCACGCGGAGCAGCACGCGGTAGTCGAAGGGCTTGGGGATCAGGTACTCGCGACCGAAACGGAAGCCTTCCACCCCGTAGGCGCGCGCCACCGCGTCCGGCACGTCCTCCTTGGCGAGGGCGGCGAGCGCGCGCGAGGCCGCCAGCTTCATCTCCTCGTTGATGGAAGAGGCCCGGCAGTCGAGGGCACCCCGGAAGATGAAGGGGAAGCCCAGGACGTTGTTGACCTGGTTCGGGTAGTCGGAGCGGCCCGTCGCCATGATCACGTCCGGCCGGGCGGCGTGGGCCTCGTCGGGCAGGATCTCCGGCTCGGGGTTGGCCATGGCGAAGACGATCGGGTCGCGGGCCATGCGACGGAGCATCTCGCCCGTCACCAGGCGCGCCGAGGCCACCCCGACGAAGGCATCGGCGCCCTCGAGCGCCTCGGCCATCGTGCGGGCCTTGGTGGCGCGCGCGTAGCGCTCCTTGTAGGGGTTCATGTTCTCGCTGCGTCCCTGGTAGATGACGCCGGCCCGGTCCACCATCAGGATGTTCTCGGCTCGCACTCCCACGGTCAGGTACAGGTTCGCGCAGGCCATGGCCGCCGCCCCCGCGCCCGCGAACACGACCCTCACCTCCTCGATCCTCTTCTCGACGATCTCGAGCGCATTCAGAAAGGCGGCGGCGGAGATGATGGCGGTGCCGTGCTGGTCGTCGTGGAAGACCGGGATGCCGAGGCGCTTCTTGAGCTGCTCCTCGATGTAGAAGCACTCCGGGGCCTTGATGTCCTCGAGGTTGATGCCGCCGAAGGTGGGCTCGAGGCGCGCCACGCACTCGACGAAGGCGTCCGGGTCGCCCTCGGCCACCTCGATGTCGAAGACGTCGATGTCGGCGAAGCGCTTGAAGAGGACGGCCTTGCCCTCCATCACCGGCTTGCCCGCCAGGGGTCCGATGTTGCCGAGCCCGAGGACGGCGGTTCCGTTCGAGATGACGCCCACCAGGTTCGCCTTCCCCGTGTACTCGTAGGCGAGGTCGGGATCCCGCTCGATCTCACGGCACGGCTCGGCGACGCCCGGCGTGTACGCGAGCGACAGATCGCGGGCGGTGGCGCAGGGTTTGCTCGCCACCACCTCGAGCTTCCCCTTGCGGCCGGTCCGATGGAAATCCAGGGCGTCCTGTTTGCTGATGCTCACGGCCCGCCTCCTGCCGGGAACACCGGCGTCCGCTGGCGGCGAGTCGCCCGGCCGGTCCCAAGATCGGGGGACCAGACCGGCTCCGCGACATGCTCCAGCCAGGACAGCATACCGGACGAGAGGTGGTTCGTCCGGTCGCCCCCCTCTTGCGCCCCGCGGCCGTTGAGCGACAATTGGAGGCGGCTGAGGGGCGCTGCGACCCCGTCCTCGAACGGGGCCAGGCTCAGCGGGAAAAACGGCGCTCGTGAACCACGTCGGTTCGGGGCGCCGTTGCCGTTTCGAGAAGCGCCCGTCGACGAGTGAGGAGTCCTCAAATGGCCGCAGCCACGCAACCCAAGCCCGATGCGCCCGACTTCCGTGTCGCCGATCTCGCCCTCGCCGAGTGGGGAAGGAAGGAGATCGCGATCGCGGAGACCGAGATGCCGGGGCTCATGGCGATCCGTCACGAGTACGCCAAGAGCCAGCCCCTGAAGGGCGCGCGCATCTCGGGGTCGCTCCACATGACGATCCAGACGGCGGTGCTGATCGAGACGCTCAAGGCCCTGGGCGCCGAGGTCCGCTGGGCCTCCTGCAACATCTTCTCGACCCAGGACCACGCCGCGGCGGCGATCGCCAAGGGAGGAACTCCGGTCTTCGCCTACAAGGGCGAGTCGCTGGAGGAGTACTGGGAGTTCACCCACCGCATCTTCTCCTGGCCGGACGGCGCCGGCTCGAACATGATCCTGGACGACGGCGGGGACGCGACCCTGCTGCTGCACCTGGGCGCCAGGGCCGAGCAGGATCCTGCGGCGATCGCCAAGCCGACCTCGGAGGAGGAACGCGTCCTCTTCGCTGCGATCAGGAGGCGTCTCGCCGCGCAGCCCGGCTGGTACTCGCGCCAGCTCGCGGGCATCCGGGGCGTCACCGAGGAGACCACGACCGGCGTCCATCGCCTCTACCAGATGGCGGCCAGGGGCGAGCTGCGCGTCCCGGCGATCAACGTCAACGACTCGGTGACCAAGTCGAAGTTCGACAACCTCTACGGCTGCCGCGAGTCGCTGGTCGACGGGATCAAGCGCGCCACCGACGTGATGGTGGCCGGCAAGATCGCGGTCGTCTGCGGCTACGGAGACGTGGGCAAGGGCTCGGCGCAGGCGCTGCGCGCGCTCTCGGCCCAGGTCTGGGTGACCGAGATCGACCCGATCTGCGCCCTGCAGGCGGCCATGGAAGGCTACCGGGTGGTGACCCTGGACGAAGCCTGCGACAAGGCCGACATCTTCGTGACCGCCACCGGCAACTACCACGTGATCACCCACGACCACATGGCGAAGATGAAGGACCAGGCGATCGTCTGCAACATCGGCCACTTCGACAGCGAGATCGACGTCGCCTCGCTCGAGAAGTACCGATGGGAGGAGATCAAGCCCCAGGTCGACCACGTGATCTTCCCCGACGGGAAGCGGCTGATCCTGCTCGCCAAGGGGAGGCTCGTCAACCTGGGCTGCGGGACCGGGCATCCCTCCTACGTCATGTCCTCGTCCTTCGCCAATCAGACGATCGCGCAGATCGAGCTGTGGGGCGAGAGGGAGAGCGGCAAGTATCCGGTAGGAGTCTACGTGTTGCCGAAACAGCTGGACGAGAAGGTGGCGCGCCTGCAGCTCCAGCGGCTGAACGCCCACCTCACCGAGCTGCGCGACGACCAGGCCGCCTACATCGGCGTCGACAAGCAAGGGCCGTACAAATCCGACCGCTACCGGTACTGAGCCCGTACCGCTACCGACTCGCGCTTGCTCCGCGCCGTCGCTGGGTGCACGATGTCAGGGAGACTGGAGTAGCGCAACCATTAGCGGTTCCTTGCCGTCGTCCCCGCGTGAGAGGCGGTCCCCGCCCGCGGGGACGGGCTCATCCGCGCCTCCGGACGAACCCCCAAGCCGCCGCGGGCGCCTCCAGCGAGGCGCCCGCGGTCTCGTCGCGCATGGCGCTCTCGCCTCCCAGGTCCCCCTGATCCGGCCGGATTCGGACGCGGCACGGCCTACCCCGCCTCTCCCCTTCGTCCTCCCCTGAAACGACCGGAGCAATGCTCTCCTCTATCTGGCTCGACGCCCCCTTTGTGGCTTCCGCCGCGATCCTCTGGTTCATGATCGCCTACCAGCTGTCGCTCTTCGTGGCCGGCTATCTGCACAGCCGGCGCGAGGCCTGGCGGGTCCCCGACCTGCCACCCGGGCAGGAATGGCCTCCGGTGTCGATCCTGGTACCGGCGCGCAACGAAGCGCGGGTGATCGCCCGGACCCTGGAGTGCCTGGGCGCCCTCGACTACCCCGCCGACCGCCTCGAGATCGTGATCGTCGACGACGGCAGCACGGACGGCACTGGCGAGATCGTCGATCGGGCGAGCGCGACGGATCCGCGCGTTCGCTGCCTCCGCGTCCCACCCCAGCTGGGCGGGCGCGGGAAGTCGGCTGCCCTCGGCTACGCGGTCGAGGCCTCCCGGCACGACCTGATCGCCATCTACGACGCCGACAACCGGCCCGAGCCGCAGTCCCTCCGCCCGCTGGTAGCCGCGCTCGTGGCTGACCCGGGCCTGGCGGCGACGGTCGGCAAGTTCCGCTGCATCAATCGCCACCGAAACCTGCTGACGCGCTTCATCAACATCGAGAGCCTGGCCTTCCAATGGATTCTGCAGGCCGGACGCTGGGCGCTGCTCGGGGTCACGACGCTCCCGGGCACCAACTTCGTGATCCGGCGCGGCGTGCTCGCCGAGGTGGGCGGCTGGGACACGAACGCCCTCACCGAGGACGCCGAGCTGACCATCCGCGTCTACGAGACCGGCCGCCGGATCCGCTTCGTTCCGAGGGCCGTCACCTGGGAGCAGGAGCCCGAGAAGCTCGGCACCTGGCTGCGCCAGAGGTTGCGCTGGGCGCGCGGCCACAACTACGTCCTGGCCAAGCACGCCTCGCGCCTGCTGGCCCTGCGCCCGCGGGTGATCGCGGTCGAGCTGCTCTATACGCTGCTCCTTTATTACGTCGTTTGCGCGGCGATCGTGGTCTCCGACCTGCTGTTCGTGCTGGCCGGCACCGGTCTCGTCTCGCTGCAGGCGATCGGCCCCTACTCCCGCATGTGGATCCTGGCCTTCCTTCTGTTCGTGCTCGAGGTGGGGATCGCCCTCTCGCGGGAGGAAGGCGAGGATTCCCTCACGAACCTGCTGCTGGTGGTAGTCGCCTACTTCACCTACTGCCAGCTCTGGATCTACCTGGTGGTGCGTGCCCTGGTCGACGACGTGGTGCTACGGCGCGCGGCCGTGTGGGCCAAGACCGAGCGGTTCGCCGAGCCGGCCCCGGAGACGAAGAGTCGATGAGAAGACACCTGATCCTGTCCGTGTTCGCTCTGCTCGCGGCGGCGGCAGCCAACCCGCTCCGAGCGGAGCCGGCGGTACCGCGGGCGCTCATCCTCTACGACGGCACCTCGCTCAAGGAGCGCGAGGGCAGGATCGACGCCCTCAACGTCGCCAACCTGATGGGCCACTTCGGCTATCAGGGCGTCGTCCAGCCGATCGAGGAGTACCGCACCGGCGGCATGGCGCCCTTCCCGGTCGTGTTCGTGGCCGGCGGCTCCGACAAGACGCGCTGGCCTTCACGCCTCCTGCGCGACGCGCGCGCCCGCAGCTCGACTCTCGTCTGGATGGGCTACGGCCTCGACTCGTTCCTGGCCCGGCCGGAGGACCGCCGGCGGGGGGTCCGGGTCGACGAGGTCGAGATGGTGAGCCCCTGCCGGGAGGTCGAGTACCGGGGGCACCGCCTGGGCAAGGGCGGCGGCATGATGGCGACCCTGACCGTGCTCGACCCCGCACGGGTTCAGGTGGAGGCGGAGGCGATCGACCCGCAGGGGCACCGGACGCCGTACTTCCTCCGCCTGGGCAACCTCTGGCTGGTGGCCGACGTGCCCTTCGCGTACATCGACGACCGCGACCGCTACCTGGCCTTCTGCGACCTCCTCCACGACATCCTGGGTGTCGACCACGCCACCTCGCGGCAGGCCCTGATCCGGCTCGAGGACGTGACCCCCGACGACGACCCGGCCGAGGTGCGACGTTCCGTCGACGTCTTCGCCGAGGAGGAGATCCCCTTCCAGGTCGGCCTGGTTCCGGTCTACGTCGATCCCGAGGCGCACGAGGAGATCCACCTGGCGGACCGCCCCGCGCTCGTGGAGGCCCTCCAGTACGCGGTGGCCAACGGCGGGACCATCATCCTGCACGGCGACACCCACCAGTACCGCGGCGTGACCCCCGACGACTTCGAGTTCTGGGACGGTTTCCGGAACGCCCCCCGCGCCGACGACTCCGTCGAGCTGGCGCGAGAGAAGGTGCGGGCGGCCCTCGACGAGTGCTTCCGCGTCGGCGTCTACCCAATCGCCTGGGAGACCCCGCACTACGCCGCCTCCCAGCTCGACTACGCCGAGTTCGCGCGGGTCTTCTCGGTGCTCTACGAGGAGACCATGATCGACGCGCAGGGATCGCAGCAGTCGTTCCCCTTCCCGACCGTCGACGCGCGCGGCTACCGGATCGTCCCCGAGAACATCGGCTACCTGCCCGCGGAGCACCCCGATCCTGCCGTGTTGATCGCCAACGCCCGCGCCATGCTGGCAGTGCGCGACGGCCTGCCCTCGGCCTTCGTCCACGACTTCCTCGATCCGCGCCTGCTCCGGGACACCGTGCGCGGGATCAAGGCGCTGGGCTACAGCTTCGTGTCTCTGCGCGACTTCGACTGTCACGTCGCGCTCCCCGACCGCCTGATCGCGACCGGCCGGGCCGCGCGCACGATCCGGCTGCGGGATACCTACCTGCACGAGTTCCTCATCGACCGCAACGGGAAACGGGAGCAGGAGAGCTGGACGGAGAAGCGCTACACGGGCACGCGAGACGCGTCCTTGGAGCCCGGCCCGGGCCAGATCCTGGTCGCGATCGGCGAGGACGAGCGGCCAGCCGAGCCCCCGACCTGGACGGCCCGCCTGAGGCGGTCCCTCGACAGGGCCCTCGCGGGGCTGCGCCCGCCGGGCCGCGGCCAGGAGCAGCGTCCCCCCCGGGCCGCCATCCTCTGGCAGTCCCATGCCGCCGGGGACGAGGCGCTCGATCAGGAGAGCCTGGCGGCCGTCTTCCGCGCGTACGGTGTTCTCCCACGCACGATCCCGGTGAGGGTATTCCGCGCCGACTCGCTGGCAAAGGACGAGATCCTGCTGGTGCCGCACGCGGCCGCGAGCTCCCTGAACGGCGAGGAGGTGAGCCGCGTCTCCCAGTTCGTGCGCGACGGCGGCCAGCTGGTGCTCGACGGCCGGTCGACGCTCGCCGAAGCGGTCGGGGTCCGCTACCCGGGTGGGACGATCACGGTCGAGCGCGTGACGGACAGCGCTCAGGTGGATCTCGACCTGCGCTGGCGACCCACCGCGCGCGTGGAGCGGTTCCGCGTTCCCGATCCCGGTGTCCTGCTCACCCGCGAAGCCACCGGCCGCTCGGGCCTGGCGGCCAGCTTCGCACGCGGCTCGGGCAAGGTCCTCTATCTCGCCGCCTTGCTGGACCCCTTCACGCCCTACGGGACCAGCCGCTACCCGTTCCTGTTCGAGCACGTGCTGAGCGCCTTCGACCGCCGGCAGCCGGCGCGGGAGCGGACCCTCGAGCTCTACTTCGACCCCGGGCTGCGCACCGAGGTCAGCATCGAGGACCTCGCGGTGCAGTGGCGGCGGCTGGGCGTGCGCGTCGTGTATGCCGCGGCCTGGGTCTTCGACCGCCGCTACGCGTACGACTACGACCGCCTGATCCGCGTCTGCCACGCCAACGGCATCCTGGTCTACGCGTGGTTCGAGTTCCCTCAGGTGACTCCCGCATTCTGGAAGGACTACCCCGAATGGCGGGAGGTCCCCGCGGCGGGCGACAAGCTGCCCTCCTGGCGCCTGGCCATGAACCTCGCCAACCCCGCCTGTCGCCAGGCTGCCGTGCACTTCATGAGCTCGACCCTCGGTCGCTGGGACTGGGACGGCGTCAATCTCGCCGAGCTGAGCTTCGACGGCCAGGCAGACGGCGACCGGCCGCGCGCGATGGTGCCCCTCAACGAAGACGTTCGGCGCCAGTTCCGCCGGGCGCACGGCTTCGACCCGATCGCCCTCTTCGACCGTTCCTCGCGGCACTACTGGCGGCGGGACCGGACCGGCTGGGGGGACTACCTGGCCTTCCGCACCGCGCTCGTGACGGAGCTCCACCGCGTGTTCCTGGGCGCCTTGCGCCCCTTCGCCGACGGCGGCCACGAGGTCATCGTCACCGTGCTCGACAGCCTCGAGCACCCTGAGGTGGAGGCGGACAACGGTGTCGACTCGAGGGCGGTCGCCGGCCTGCTGCGCGATTCGCCCTTCACCCTTCAGGTCGAGGATCCGGCCCGGGCCTGGACGGGCGCGCCCTCCCGCTATCTGACGCTGGCCCGACGCTACCGGGCGCTCCTGCCCCGGGGGGCGCGCTTCATGATCGACGTCAACGTGGTCCCGAACCGCGACGTCGAAGCCACCCACCTGCCTTCCGCGCTGACGGCCGGCACCGAGCTCGCGGCGACGGTGCGTGCCGCGCGCGCGGCCTCCGAGCGCGTGGCCCTCTACGGCGACGCGACCGTCCGCACGGCGGATCTGGAGCGACTGGCCTACTCCGCCGCCGACGACGCCCAGGTCACCCGCCAGGGCCTGACCTGGATCGTGGACTCGCCGGCCGCCGTCGAGCTGCCAGTGTCCCCCCAGATCCACCGCTTCCATCTCGACGACCACGACTGGCCCTACTGGCGACCCGGCTACGTCCTGGTCCCGCCGGGGCACCACACGGTGAGCGCCGACCGGGCCCGGTTCCACTGGCTCGACACCGCCGCGCTGCGGCCGCAGCTCCTCCAGATCAGCGCGCCCGTGCTCGCGATGTCCACGACGAACGCCGGGCTGACGATCGAGTACGACTCGCCGGGCCCCGTCTACGCCTGCCTGGCGCGTCGACCCGCGGGCGTGCGCGTCGAGGGAGCCGAGGCTGCCATCGACGCCGGGGCCCGCGAGTTCGGCGCGGTCGCGGTCCTGCCGCCGGGGCACCACCGTGCCTCGATCCTCGGCTCGCGGGGCGGAGCGCTGTTCCTGGAGCTCGCGAGCCTCCTCTCGTCGTCGCTGATCGTGGCCTTCGGTACCGCCGCGATCGCCGGGCTCACCTTTCTCTACGCCGGTATCAGGGTCCGCCGGCTCGCTCGCCGCGTGCTCCGGCGCTGGCGAAGCTAGCTCCCAACCGGCCCCCAGCCATCTCGAGGTGATGCTTGGCACGATTCGCCGTCGTCTTCGGCACCCGCCCGGAAGCGATCAAGCTGGCCCCGGTGATCCTGGAGCTGCGACGCCGGGGCGGCTGCGAGGTCGCGGTCTGTGTCACCGCCCAGCAGCGGGAGATGCTCGACCAGGTGCTTCGGCTGTTCGCCATCGAGCCGGACACGGACCTCGATCTCATGCGGCCGAACCAGAGCCTGGCGGCCTTCGCCGGGCGGGCCATCCCGGCCCTGGAGCTGGCTCTCGACCGGCTGGCTCCCGATATGGTTCTGGTGCAGGGAGACACCTCCACGACACTCTACGCGGCGCTTGCCGCCTTCTACCGGCGAACCCCGGTCGCGCACGTGGAGGCGGGGCTGCGTACCGGCGACCTGTACTCGCCCTTCCCCGAGGAGGTCAACCGGGTGCTCACGGGACGGCTGGCAACGCTGCACTTTCCGCCCACGCCCCGCGCGGCCGACAACCTGCTGCGCGAGGGCCAGCCGAGTGAGCGGGTCTTCGTCACCGGCAACACCGGCATCGACGCGTTGCTCGCGATCGCCGCGCGCAGCGACGGCGACGCGCTCCGCGGAGTCCTCGGCCCGCGTGCCGCCGGCGATCGCCGCCTGGTGCTGATCACGGCGCATCGGCGGGAGAGCTTCGGGGAGGGCTTCACCTCGCTCTGTTCCGCGATCGCGGACCTCGTCCGGGCCCGGCCGGACGTGCTCTTCGTCTATCCCGCGCACCTCAACCCGAACGTGCAGGATCCTGTCGGTCGGATCTTGCGCCCGCTGGCCGAGTGCGCAGACAATCTGCTGATTCCGAGCCCGCTTCCCTATCGCGAGTTCGTGGCCCTCATGAAGCGCTCCTACATGATCCTGACCGATTCCGGCGGCATCCAGGAGGAGGCACCCAGCCTGGGCAGGCCCGTCCTGGTGATGCGGGAGACGACGGAGCGCCAGGAGGCGATCGACGCCGGCACGGCGCGCCTGGTGGGGACGTCGCGGGAGCGGATCGTCGAGGGGGCGTTGCGCCTCCTGGACGATCCCGCCGAGTATCACGCCATGGCGAACGCCGCCAATCCGTTCGGCGACGGCCAGGCCTCCGAGCGCATCGTGACGCACTGCCTCGCCTACCTTCGGGGCCGAGCCGAGCCCGCACCGAGCGGGCTCGCCCTGCCCGGCTGTCCGGTTCCATGAGCGCCCGCGTCCACCTCTCGAATGTCGTGGTCGCGCCGGTCGTGCTGGCGGCGGCGGTCGTCCTCGCCTCCTGCGGCGGCGAGCCGGCGGCCCCCACGGCTGCACCAAGCTCCAGCCCCACCCCTTCGCAGAGCGACATCGTGCTCGGCGCACCCTACGCCGATGCGGCCGAGTACAAGTACGTGTTCCCCGGATACAGCACGGGCGGCGCTTCGGGGGCGCCCTGGGGCTTCGAGCACGAGGGGCTCGACTTCATCATCGCGGGCGGCGGCGCGCGCGTGCTCGCTCCCGCCGAGGGCGCCGTCGAGCAGATCGAGCTCTACCAGAACCCCCGCAACGGACAGTGGCAGGTGAACCTTCGCGTGCGCTTCAACCCTCGCTTCGCCTACGATGTCCTGTTCGAGCCTCGCGCCCCCAGCCAGTCCGTCATCGCCGACCAGCGTGCGGCGATCCCCCTCCTCGAGGGCCAGAGGGTCACGAAGGGGCAGCTGCTCGGCCGCATCCTCGACCTCTCGCGCGGGGACAGGAGCGCGGGGGAGCCCGGCATCCACTTCGACGTCTGGCGGGACGAGAGCAATGTCTGTCCCGAGCCGTACTTCGAGCCGGCAGCCCGCGCCGGTGCACTGGCCCTCCTCCACGCGGCCTTCCCGCAAGCCAGGCTCTGCTACCCGTGAGCACGAGCCCTCCGCCGTTCGCTCGCCTCGCCCGCATTCCCGGCGTCGCCCTCCTCTGGCGCGAGCGCTGGTGGTTGGTCGCCTTCGCGGCCCTGCTCACCCTGTGTCGCCTGCCGACCGTCGACGGCTGGGACGACGCCTTCTACGTCGGTCAGCTCACGTCGGCGCTGGGAGACCGGGACCTGCGTCTCCAGGACGACGTGGTGTCGGTGCCCAAGGACTTCGCGGAGAAGTGCCGGGTCCTGACCACCGTGCTGCCCTCGGGGGCCCTCGCCAACACCTTCAGCATCGGCCCGGCGCTGGTGCTCTCACCGTTCACGATCCCGTTCGTCTCCGCCGACTCGCCGCCTCCCTGGCTCGCCTTCAGGGCCGCCGCGGCCCTGGCGGCCCTCAGCCTGCTGCTGGCGACAGCGATCGTGTGCGCACGGATGGTCGAGCGCTTCGGGGTGGGAAAGGACGTGGCGCGGCTCGCGGCGGGCCTCGGATTGTTGGGGGGACCGCTGGCCATCTACGCGACCCGCGGCTATCTGAGCGCCCACGCCTGGGGCGGACTATTGGTGGCCCTGACCCTGCATCAGTCCCTGGCCTGGGTCGACTCACGCCGGCCACGGCATGCCGTCGCGCTCGGGCTCGCCGCCGGCTTCGCCTGCGTCAACCGCTGGCAGGACGCGGTGATCGTGGCCCCGGTCGTGCTCGCCGCGGTCGTGGTCGCGGCGCGCTCGCGCGAGCCGTGGCGCGCGGGCGCGGTTCTCGCGACGCTGTCCGCGCTCCTGGTCGGCGCCAGCCAGCTCCTCGCCTTCCAGATCCAGTTCGGGACGCCGTTCCTCATCCCCCAGGGCGGCGACTACATGCGCTGGCTCTCCCCCGCCATCGTGCCGCTCGTCTTCTCTAGCTATCACGGCCTTCTGCCTTGGGCTCCGGCGCTGGCGCTCGGGTTCGTGGCCCTCGCCCTCGGACTGCGTCGCGGGACCCCGCACCGCTGGCTGCTCGGTGCCGTCGCAGCCGGTGGCCTGCTCGCTGTGTACGTCTCCGCCTGCCCGCAGGACTGGTGGGGGCGCAACTCCTACGGCCCGCGCCGACTCGCCTCGCTGGCTCCGATCGCCACCCTGGGGCTGGGATTGCTGCTGACCCGCCTAAAGGTGCGCTGGCGCGTCCTCTTCACCCTGGCGATAGGCGCCTGGGCGACGCTGACACTCAGCGCGCACTTCTCACGCCATGACGATCTCCTGCTCCTGCTCACGGGGCGGCCGGATCCTTTTCATCCCGCGATGGCCCCCACCGACACAGGTCCCCGCTGGATAGACAGCTGGGGGCCGCTCCACGCGCTCAAGCCCGGCTTCAGCTTCTCCGACGCGCCCCACCTGCCCGACCGTCTGATCGGGATCGCCTTCGTCACCCTGGTGGTGGTCGCTGTGCGGCTCCTGCTCCCGCTCCTCGTGGCCAGAGTGCGGGCGCAGCAGGTCGTGGTCGGCGCTGCAACCGTATTGGCCGGGGCCTGGGTCGTGCTGCTGGCCACGATGCCCTCCAACCGCGAGTGGGACCGGCAGTGGAAGGCGTTCCTCGAGGCGCCGCTCGAAGAGGCGTCGGCGCTTCCTCGGCAGATGGCCGTCCCAGGCGACGTCGTTCTCGCCGCACGCGCTTCCGAGCGGGGTGAGGTGCCCATCCGGGACGCGGCCCTAAAACGCCTGCGCGAGCACGGTGTCGTGGCGACGGCCACCGACGCCGCCCGCTGCCGGGCGCCGCGCTGACGGCAGCCGATCCTTCCGCCCTTCCCCGGTTGCTCCTATACTGGGCCGAAGCGTGGGGACCGCAGCGTCCGTCGGTCCCGGCCTTCGGCGTCGCGCGCGACGCCTTCAACTCGGAGCCATGCTCGAGAGACGGCGGGCCGGACCGATCCTGGCGGGCGCCCTGGCGGCCGGGCTGTTCCTGGCCGTGGGGTTGCTCTTCGCCCACATGCGGCGGCCCGGCGATCCGGAACCGGGGCTCGCTCCCGCCGCCGCGAAAGGGGCCGACCCCACCTCGGTCGGCGTCGGCTGGAGCCAGGACCCGAACCCGACGTTGGCGGCGCGCGCCGCGCTCAAACAGGCACTCGATGTGGGCCCGGGCCTCGCGCCGCACACGCTGTTCGTGTTCGCCACCGACCCGGGCCCCCTCGGGCCCGCGCTCGCCGAGCTGCGCCGGCAGCTCGGCCGCGCGCTCCCGGTCTTCGGTGGCACGTCCGACAGCAGGGGCCTGCTCACGGAGCGCGGCCTGATGAAGCAGGACCGCGGCGGCTCCCCCGCCCTCGCGGTGATGGCGATCGGCTCCCCAGCGATCGCCGTCGGCGTGGGCAGCTCCGACTTCGGCTCGTTCGCGTCCGTGGCCGAGGCCGCCCGTGCGGCGGCCACCCGCGCGGTCGAGAACGCCCGGCCAGGAGGACAGCCGCGCCTGCTCCTGCTCGTGAGCGCGGGCGAGAACGTGAAGCAGGACGAGCTGCTGGCCGGGATCGAGAGCGTCGTGAGCCGCGACACGCCGATCCTCGGGGCGAGCGTCGCGGCGGTCGTCCTCGCCGACGGTGTGCCCGGCGAGGGCGTCGCGGTGGCCGCGCTCTACACGGATCTCCCGATCGGCTGGGCATACGACAGCGACCCGCGGCTCACCGCCAGGTCACTCGAGATCGGCATGCGAGCGCGGGTCGGCGGGCGGCTGTACCTCGCCAAGGGCACCCGGCAGACGCTGTTCGCCCGGATCACCAACCTGCCGACGAAAGCGCGCGAGCGCGGTGACATCGAGACCCAGCCGCCCCTGCTGGGCTTCGGCTTCGTTTCCTCCGGCGTGATGAGCCTGATCCCGGCCCGGGAACGACCCAAAGCTCCTCTACTGATGAGCCGGAACGAGGGCGGG
Organism: uncultured Acidobacteriota bacterium; assembly: GCA_963732935.1. Lineage (GTDB taxonomy): Bacteria > Acidobacteriota > Vicinamibacteria > Fen-336 > Fen-336 > DATBSL01. Next base: position 877,059 of record CAVTBK010000003.1, read on the forward strand.
ACGCCCTTCCTCGCGATCGTGAGCTGGGACGAGCACGGCTACCTGCCGGGTGTCGGCAACGAGTACGGGAACCTGCAGGGCTCGTTCCTCGCTATCGGCCCACCATCTCCTCGAGCAGCGGCGCCATCGCCTCGGCGATGACGCGGAAACCCCGTGGGGTGGGATGAAGGAAGTCGGCCATGGTCTCGGGGGAGATCCGGCCGTCGGGCTCGAGGAGGCGCGAGCCGACGTCGAGCACGCGGACCCGTCGCCCGTCGTCGAGGTGGGCGAGCAGGCGGTTCGTGGTGGCGATCTCCTCGCGGTCCGGCGTGCCGGGCTGCTCGCCGCGGGGCAGGATCGCCAGCACCAGGATCCGGGTCTTCGGCAGCTTCCCGCGGATGGCCTTCACCCTCCTCGAGATGCCCCGCGATATGGCGGCCGGTCAACGCTCGCTGGGCCATGATCTGCGAGGCCCGTCGGCAATGGGAGGCCGGCGCGAGTCAGCGCACGAGGTACAGCACCAGCAGTTGCGCCGAGAGGACGCGCAGGATCATGGTCAGGGGATAGACGGTCGCGTAGGCGACCGAGGGCGCCTCGGAGCCGGCGATGCCGGTCGCGAACGAGAGCGCCGGCGGATCCGTCATGCTGCCGGCGAGGAGACCGCACAGCGTCAGGTAGTTCATCTTGAGCGCCGCCCGTGCCACCAGCCCGACGGTGAGGAGCGGCACGATCGTGAGCGCCGCGCCGCAGGCCATCCAGTAGAGGCCGTCGCCGTGCACGAGCGTGTCCACGAACAGGTCGCCCGCCCCCAGGCCCACCGCGCCCAGGAAGAGCACGATGCCGGTCTCGCGCAGGGCGTAGTTGGCCGAGATGGGCAGGTACCAGACGAGCGGGCCCAGCTTCCCGAGCCGGGCGAGCAGGATCGCGACCACGAGCGGGCCGCCGGCGAGGCCGAGACGCACGGGCGCCGGCACGCCGGGGAGCGAGAACGGCCAGCTGCCGACCAGGATGCCGAGGGCGATCCCCAGGAACATCGGCACCAGGTGCGGGTAGTTGAGGCTCTTGGGCGAGTCGCCCAGCTCGGAGGCGAGCTTCTGCAGGTCGCCCTGTTCCCCCACCGCCAGCACCGTGTCGCCGTACTGCAGCTCGAAGCCCGGCGTCGGGGGCATCTCGAGCTCGGCGCGGCTGACGCGGGTGATCTGCGCCCCGAAGCGGCGGACGAAATCCAGCTCGCGGAGCGTCCGGCCGGTCGCGGCTGTGCGCGTGACGATCAGCCTCTTGGCGGTGATCGCGCTGGGCAGGGTGCGCAGGTCGAGGGCGCTCTCCTTGCCCACCACCACGCGCAGGGCGTCGAGGTCCTCGCGCCGGCCCACGGCCAGAAGCACGTCGCCCAGTTTCAGCCGCGTGTCCGGTCGCGGCACCTGCAGCTTGCCGTCCTGCCAGACGCGGGAGACGACGGGCCCGGAGCCCGCCAGGAGCGGCACTCTCTCCAGCGCCAGGCCGACCAGGTTCGGGTTCGCGACCTCGAGGTTGGCCCGAGCCAGCGGGGGCGACTCCTCGGCTCGGCTCCGGTCCAGCTCCTCCGCCTCGCGGCGCACCACGATCCGGAACCCCGCGCGCAGGCCGAGCATCACCACGATGATGCCGACCACGCCGAAGGGGTACGCGACCGCGTAGCCCAGCCCGGGAAGCTTGGCGACCGCGGAGAGGGCCGCCGGATCGGACCGCGCCTCCTTGAGGGCCTGCTGGGCCGCCGCCAGGCTCGGGGTGTTGGTGGTGGCACCGCTCAGGAGGCCGATCACGGCGGCGGGCTCGATGCGGGTCGCGAAGCGAAGGCCGATCGCCGTCACGACGCCGACCAGCACGATCGAGGCGGCCAGCAGGTTGAGCCGCAGGCCGTGGCGGCGCAGCGAGGCGAAGAAGCCGGGACCGACCTGGAGCCCGATCGAGTAGACGAACAGCACCAGGCCCAGCTCGCGGGCCAGCTCGCGCATGCGCTCTTCGATATGGATGCCGGCGTGCCCGAACGCGATCCCGGCGAAGAGGACGCCCGCGATGCCGAGGCCGACGCCACGGATGCGCAGGCTGCCGAGCGCGAGACCGAGCCCCGCCACCAGCGCCAGGATCAGGATCGCGCTGCCTGCCGTCGAGCCGTCGAGAAGATGTCCCGCCACCCTGTCGTCCGCCCTCCAGGCGCGTTGAGGCCAAGCGCGCGAATGGAAGTCTAACCGAGTGGCGGCGGGAGGAGCGCCCGCCGCCTCGCGCTCGCCCCCGCTCCGGCGGTTCCCCGCCGTCTTCGCCCCAGCGCCTGTGGCAGAATGGCGCCAGCGGGGAGCGGGATGAGCGACACTGCCGGCCGCCCTCATCGCGCGGGCGGGTCCATCACGGACCTCTGCCGCGCGTGCAAGGCCGTGCGGAACCATACCGTGATGGCGGTCGAGGGCGAGGGCCGGCCGCTCCGGGTCGTCTGCGATTTCTGCGGCAGCCAGCACAACTATCGCGGGGGCGGCGACGAGGCACGGCCAGGCGGTCCGGTGCCGCAGCAGGGCCCTCCCAGGGGCGAGGCGATTCCCAAGGCGCGGCTCGCGGCGCCCGCTGGATCCCGGGTCACTCGGCCACACGAAACGGGAGACGCGCCGCCTCTCGTGCGGGAAAGGACGGACCAGGCGATGTCCACCAGCGAACCGACCGATGCCGCGCCGGCTCTCGAGTCCCTGCTGCGCCGTGTCCTGCGCGAGGAGCTCGGCTTCACGGCGGTCGCCCCCGCCCCGAAGTGGCGAGGGGGCGAGATCGTGCTGCGGCCGGGCAAGCCGGGCCTGCAGGAGAAGGTCCTGCCGATCGACGCGCTCTTCCACAAGGTGGTGATGATCCGCAACCGCCTGCGCACGCTCGAGCAGCAGCTCAACGCCGCCGAGATCCCGGAGGACCTGAAGCTGCGGCTGCAGGCCTACCTGACGGCCTGCTACGGCAGCCTCACCAGCTTCAACGTGCTCTTCGCCGAGGAGACCGATCAGTTCAAGGGCAGCGGCGGAGACTGAGCCGACGCGATCCGGCGGCTACGCCCCCCCGATACCCGAGCCGAGCCGCCTTCGCTGGCGGACCAGGATGTAGCCGCCCCAAGCCAACGACGCGACGATCAGGAGCGCGCCCGTCGCGTGTGCGAGTGTCGCCAGTGCGCGGTCGTGCTCGAGCCAGCCCAGCGCGCCGAGGATCGCCTCCCAGTCGTGGCCCTCCACCTCGGCTCCGGTCGCTCCGCCGAGGAGCGGGAGCTGGAGGGCCCGGGCGTCGCCGATGTAGGGGGCGAGGTCCATGAAGCTCTGCCCCAGCCACCACAGAGCGATCGAGGCCCCGAAGGGGTCGCGCGCCTTCACCAGGAGCGCGCCCGCGCAGACGAGCGGCACGACGAGCTGGCCCAGGCTTCCCCCGAGCGAGATCAGGAACGACCAGCCGAGAGGCATCAGGACGACGTGCCCCGCCTCGTGGAACACGAGGTCGACGAGGTGCATGAAGGAGCCCATCATCGCGGGCGAGGCCACTCGGTAGCTGAGGAAGCGGATGCCCCACACGACGAAGAGAGCGTAGACGAGCAGACGGCCGCCGAAGACGAGGGGATTCACCTCGGGCTCGACATGCCGCAGCAGGTCGAGCAGCTGCCGCCCGAAGCCCGGTACGTCCGGGGCCGGTTCGACGATTTCCGTGTGCTCGAGCCGCTCCGTCGCCTCGCTCGGCGACGGCCCGTTGCCGGCCTCCGGAACGGCGCTCTGCCCCGGCCGTTCGGCGCGTGCCCGCAGCTTCGCGAACACGATGCCGCAGGCGAGACACTCGAGGTTGTCCTCGGGCTGCTCGACACCGCAGTGGGGGCAGCGCATGGGCGACTCTACCGCGGGGCCCCGTCGCGCTCGTGCTCGATCAGCCAGGCGTCCGCGCGGGCCACGCCCAGAAGACCACGAACGCCGTTGGGGTCCGAGCGCGCGGCGGCCAGGAACCGCTCGCGCGCGGCCGCCACCGGGGCGGGGTCCGGCCGCTTCGCGAAGAGCGCCTCGGCCTCGCTCACGAGGGCCTCGGGGGACGTGTCGTCGCGAACCGCCTCCGCGTGCGAATCGAGCCCGAGGACGGCGACCGGCGGCGGCTCGCGAAGCGCCGGCGCACAGCCGCACCCGACGCCCACCGCCAGCCAGGCGGCGCCGAACCTACTTCTCCACACGATCGAAGGCCACCCGGGCCGCGTCGAGCGCCTTCTTGTCCGCCGCCACGAACCGCGCCAGCCTCACGCCCGCGAGCGCCTCCGCGCCCTCCGGGCGTTTGCGGAGCGTCGTCAACCCCCGGACCAGCGCCGGGAGCCGTGCGGCGGTGATTCGCCCGCCCACGGTGCACAGGACCGAGACGGGCCAGGGCCGCGAGCGCGCGACGACCTTCAGCTTCGACGCGTAGGGAAGCGCGGGCATCGCGGCGGCCTGGGCGCCGTCGAGGAGCACGGCCACCTTGGCGCCGCCGCTCGCCTTGCGCAGGGCGGTCAGCACCGCAGACGAGAAGCTGACCTTCAGGTCCCTGGGGAGGGCGCCCCAGGACGCGAGGGCCGGGCCGCGCACGAAACCGGGGGCGTAGCCGGCGACCGAGACGATCTCGTATCCGGCGAGATCGGCGGGGGCGCTGACCCCGGCGGGCACCACCAGGCTCCACGGCTCGGACGCCCGCGCTCGTTCCGGGACGGCCTCGAGAAACGGCGTGAGCTGGAGCGCTTCCCGGTGCTTCAGCCAGAAAGGCAGCGGCACGAGAGCGAGGGCGGCATCCGGCGCCGCGAGCCGCGCGAGCCCCGCCTCCTCGGTCTCGTAGTAGACGGCGGAGAGCTCGTCGGCTCGCCAGCCCGAGGCCGAGGCCGCCGCGCTCGCCAACGCGTCCATCGCCGGCTGGGCCTCGACCGTGGATCCCGGGTAGCCGGGCGCGCAGACGACGAGGGTCACGGGCCGACTCGCAGGCGACAACGGGCCGGGGCCCACGAGCGCCGCGAGACAGATCCCGAAGAGAGCCCGCGCTCGGTATCCGAGGCGAGGACCATCCAGTTTGGGCGCCTTGTCGGTCACCATCCCTCCCGGCCGGTATGATAGCCGCGCGATGAGCCCGCCGTCGCCGACCCCGCGTCTCGACGCCCTCTTTCGCCGGGTGATCGCCCGGCGATTCTGGATCGTCGCGGCCTACGCGGTCGTCGCGCCCGTTGCGCTGCTCCTGGCTCTCCGCATCCCGAAAGACACCGCCCTCGAGCGGATGATCGTCCCCTCCAATCCCGAGGTCACGACCACCCGGCTGTTCCAGCGGGTCTTCCCGGAAAAGCCGGTCGGCATGCTCCTGGTCGAAACGCCGCGGCCGTGCTCCGACGCCGCGGTGGCCGGGCTGGCGACGCTGCAAGCGGCGCTCGCGCGGGTGCCGAGGCTCGTGCCCTACTCCGTGCTGAGCGTCTGGGAGCGCCTGCGCCCCGGCGCCGCCGCCCGCCCGGGCGCCGGCGAGGAGCTGTGCCGCTTCGTGTCGGGGACGCCCTTCTTCCGCGACCAGGGGTTGTTCGGCGACGAGCTGTCCCCCGGGACTCGGTCTGGCTCTTCGCAGGGGGGCTTCCTCGGCGTCGTACTGGCGCTCGACGTGACGGGTCCCGAGGAGCGCGACCGGACGCTCGCCGCGGCCGACGCCGTGATCGCGGAGGTCCTGGCGAGCCCCGCCGGCCGGGCCGGGATCACGAACGTGCGCCGGGTCGGGGCGCCGTGGCTGGACGCCTGGCTCGAGCAGGAGACGAGCGCGGCCAGCCTGCGTTTCTTCCCGCTCTTCGGCGCCTTCGTGGTCCTGCTCACGGTCGGCCTCTATCGCTCCTGGCGGGCGCTGGTCGTGATCCTGGCCTCACTCGCCGTCGCGGTCCTGCTGGGCGTCGCCATCGGCGGCCTGGTCGGCTTCGGCTTCACCCTGGTCTCCTCGCTGGTGCCGCTCACCCTCATGATCACGGCCACGGCCAGCCTGGTCTACCTGCACTCGCGCTTCGTCGACCAGCCGGCGGGCATCGACCTCGCCGAGCACCGTGTGCGGGCGCTCAGCAACAAGCTGGTCGCCGTCAGCGCCTCCGTCTTCGCCGCGGCGGTCGGCTTCGCGGCGCTCGCGGTGTCGCAGATCCGGCCCATCCGCCAGCTCGGCATCTGGACGGCGGCCGGACTCGCTATCGGCTGGCTGGTCGCCTTCACGCTCTACCCCAGCCTCCAGGTGATCCTGCGCCCGCCGACTCGCCAGGAGCGCCCGGTGGCCGGGCAGTGGGTCGTCCGCGCCGCGGCACGGCTGCCGCGCTGGTCGTACCGCTGGCGCTGGCCGCTCGTCCTCGGCGCGGGCCTGCTCGCCTTCTCCGGCCTGGTCGCCCTGGTCGGCGTGCCGGGTCTCCTCGCGCCCATGCGGCTGCAGACCGAGGCCATCGACTACGTGGATCCCGGCCTGCCGGTGGCGCGGGACACGCGGGCCTTCAGCGCCAGGGTCCTCGGCCTGACCTCGGTCGCCGTGTGGATCACGACTCCGCAGGGCGCGGTGCTCGAGCCCGAGACTCTGCTCGCCCTCGATGCGCTGTCGCGCCGCCTGCGCGCCGACCCGGCGGTCGGCTCGGTGGTCGGCCTGCCGGCGCTCCTGCGCCTGCGCCGCTACGCGGCCGGCCAGGGCGACGCGCTACCGCGGGATCCCGCCGGTCTCGCGCGGCTGAGCGCCGAGACAGAGCCGCTGCTGCTCGCGGAGCCGGCCCTCCGCCAGTGGGTCGACATGTCGACGCTCGGCTCCACCTACCTGAGCGTCACCTCGCGCGCCGGCGACACCGGCGGCTTCCCGGCGCTCCAGACCGCGGTCGCACGGGCCTGGCGGCGCACCGCCTCCGACTCGCCCGCGCTCGCGGCCTGCTCCTACCGGATCGCCGGCAGCGGCGTGCTGCAGGCGACGATCGCGGGCCAGCTGGTGCCGACCCTGACCCACAGCTTCACCATCACCTTCGCGGTCATCTTCGTGACCTTCCTGCTCGTGTTCAAGAGCGGTCCGGCGCGGCTCAACGCCATGGTGCCGTCGCTGTTCGCGATCCTGGTGATGTTCCTGCTGATGCGCCTCTTCTCGATCCCGCTCAACGTGGCCACCATCCTGATCGCCACCACCGTGCTCGGGGCGACGGAGAACGACCAGGTGCACTTCTTCTACCACTTCCAGGAGCGGCGCAACGGCGCCTCGACCGAGCAGGCCCTCGCCCACTCGATCCGCGTCGCCGGCCACGCGATCGTCTTCGCGACGGTGATCAATGCCGGGGGCTTCCTGGCCCTGATCCTCTCGAGCCTGCCGCCGATGCGTCAGTTCGGGATCGTGACCTCGGCCGCCTTCGCTCTCGCCCTGCTCGCCGACTTCACGGCGCTGCCGGCCGCGCTCTGGCTCTTCTTCCGCGACCGGCCCGACCCCGAGGCGGCGGCGGTTGCGAAAGGTGGCGCCGCCAAGGGGCGAGAGCGGACGAGCGCTGACCGCTATCCGAGCGGGTAGCCGACCTGCTCGATGGCGGCGTCGGCGACCGTCCGGCGCAGGGCGACCGTGTTGCTGACCTCGCGTCTCGTGAAGCGCTTGAGGGCGGCGAGATAGGTGCGCAAGGTGTCGCCCTCCTCGACCGCAGCCAGCAGCCGGCGAGCCGAGGACTCGATGTCGTCCATCGCGTCCTGCGCGTAGCAGCGGACGGCGGCCTCCTGGAGGCGTGCCTCTTCCTCACCGCGGGCGACCGCACGCTTGCGGGCGCGCAGAAGCGCGCTCTCCAGGGCGTAGGTCTTCATGGCGATGTCGGCGAAGTGGCCCAGGACCTCCTGCTCGTCCTTGAGCTTCTCGCCGAACTTCTGGACCGCCGTGCCCAGGCACAGGAGCGCCACCTTCTTGGCTCCGGCGAGCATCCGGCCCTCGGCGGCGAGGAAGCCGCCTGCCGCGTGGTTCCAGGGACGGTCCGCTGGTCAGCTCGTCGACGAGGGCCTTCGCCTTCGCGAAGAGGGGCAACCCGCCCTTCGTCGCCCGGCGGATGAGACGGCCGGGAACCAGCAGGCGGTTGATCTCGTTGGTGCCCTCGAAGATGCGGTTGATCGCGCGCGTCGCGCCAGTACCGCTCGGCAGGGTAGTCCTCCACGTAGCCCGAGCCGCCGAAGAGCTGCACGGTCTCGTCCACGATCCAGCCGAGCACCTCCGAGCAGAAGACCTTGATCATCGAGCACTCGACGTCGTACTCCTCGATCCGCTTCAGGAAGGCGGTGGAGTTCCGCCGCCTCCACTCCGGAGAGATTGCGGTCGATCATCCCCGCGGTGCGGTAGACGACCGACTCGGACGACGTAGGTCAGGATCGCCATCTCGCCGATCTTCTGCTTGATCAGACCGAAGCCGGTGATCGGCTGTCCGAACGCGGTGCGGTAGTTGCCGTACCCGGTCGCGGCGCCGATCGCGAGCTTGGCGCCGCCCGTGACGCTGGCCCCCAGCTTGAAGCGCCCGATGTTCAGGATGTTGAAGGCGATCTTGTGCCCCTTGCCGATCTCGCCCAGCAGGTTCTCCTTGGGGATCGTCGGCGTCCTCCAGGATCAGGGGGCGGGTGCTGCTCGCCCTTGATGCCCGTCTTCTTCTCCTCGGCGCCCAGGCTCACGCCGGGCATCCCCTTCTCTACGATGAACGCGGTGAAGTGCTCGCCGTCCACCTTGGCGAAGGTGATGTAGATGTCGGCGAAGCCGGCGTTGGTGAGCCACATCTTCTCGCCGTTCAGGATCCAGCTCTTGCCGTCCTTCGAGAGCACGGCCCGCGCCTTGGCGTTCATGGCGTCGCTGGCCGAGGCAGGCCTCGGAGAGCGAGTAGGAGCTCACCAGCTCGCCCGAGGCGAGCCGGGGCAGGTACTTCTTCTTCTGAGCCTCGGTCCCGAAGAAGACGATGGGGAGGGTCCCAATCCCCACTTGGACCGCGAAGGTGGTGGCGAAGCTACCGTCGCAACCGGCCTTCTCCGCGACCAGGCTGCCCGAGACCTTGTCGAGCCCCAGGCCGCCGTACTGCTCCGGGATCTCCGCCCCGAGCAGGCCCAGCTCGCCCGCCTTGGCGAGCAGCTCCCGGCTGAGCGCGTAGTCCAGCTTCAGGAGCTCTGGCAGGCGTGGCAGAACCTCCTTCTCCATGAACTCGCCGGCGGTCCGCCCGATCATGAGCTGCTCTTCGCTGAAGTCCTCGGGGGTGAAGACCTCGTCGGGGGTCCGGTCCTCGATCAGAAAGCTCCCGCCGGTTGCGGCGACGACGGGAGACCGGGTGTCGGTGGCCATGACTCCATCCTTCCTGTGGCCCGCCCCGGGGGCGGATCCTCAGAACCTCTCGAAAACGCCGGCGGCGCCCATCCCGCCGCCGACGCACATCGTCACGATCCCGTAGCGGGCGCCGCGGCGCCCGAGCTCGTGAAGGAGCTGTGTCGTGAGCTTGGCTCCGGTGCAGCCGAGGGGATGGCCCAGCGCGACCGCGCCGCCGTTGACGTTCACCCGTTCGGGATCCAGCTCCACGGCCTCGATGACGGCCAAGGCCTGGGTGGCAAAGGCCTCGTTCAGCTCGACGAGGGCGACGTCCGAGAGCCGGAGCCCGGCCCGGGACAGGGCCTTGGGGATGGCCTCGACCGGGCCGATGCCCATGATCTCGGGGGGGACGCCGGTCACCGCGAACGACACGAGGCGGGCGATGGGAGACAGGCCGAGCTCCTTCGCCTTCGGCGCCGACACGATGACGGTGGCGGCGGCCCCGTCGGACATCTGTGAGGCGTTGCCCGCTGTCACGACTCCTTCGGCCGCGAAGGCGGGGCGCAGCTTGGCGAGGGCGGAGATGTCGGTGTCCCGGCGAGGTCCCTCGTCGGTGTCGAACGTGATCGGCGCGGGCGTCGCCCCGTTTCCGGAGGGCGGCGTCACCGTCAACGGGACGATCTGGTCCCGGAACCGGCCGGCCTCGATGGCGGCGACCGCCTTGCGGTGCGAGGCGAGGGCGAACGCGTCGGAGCGCTCGCGGTCGATTCCGCGCGTGCGGGCGAGATTCTCCGCGGTCAGCCCCATCCCGAGGTACACGTCGGGATAGCGGTCGACGAGGGTCGGGTTGGGCGAGAAGCGCTGGCCGCCCATGGGGACGAGGCTCATCGACTCGGTACCGCCGGCCACGACCACGTCGCAGTCCCCCGCCTCGACGGCGCGGACGCCGAGGGCGATGGCCTGCAGCCCCGACGCACAAAAACGGTTGACGGTCATGGCGGCGGCGCTGGGAGGCACGCCCGCGAGAAGGGCCGCGATGCGGGCGACGTTCATGCCCTGCTCGCCCTCGGGCATGGCGCAGCCGAGGATCACGTCCTCCACCATCGACGGCAGGACGGCGGGGACCCGAGCGAGCGCCCCCTCGATGGCCGCGGCGGCCATGTCGTCGGGGCGGGTCTGGCGCAGGGCTCCCTTCCCCGCCTTCCCCACCGCCGTCCGGACGCTGCTGACGATGAATGCTTCGCGCATCGCTGACCTCAGTTCCGCAGGGGCTTGCCGTTCTTGAGCATGTGCTGGATGCGCTCCCTGCTCTTCGGAGTCCCCAAGAGCGAGAGGAAGGCCTCCCGCTCGAGGTCGAGGAAGTCCTGCTCGCTGGCCACGCCCGGGGCGCGGTCGCCGCCACACAGGATGGTGGCGACCTTGGTGCCGATGAGCGCGTCGTGGTCGCTGATCTGACCGCCGCGACGGGCGTTGTGAATGGCGATCTTGAAGGTGGCGAGGGCGGGACGGCCGAGGGCAGGGACGTCGGTCCGTGGACGTCCGCGCCGGTAGCCGGCGCGGGCCAGGCCCAGGGCCACCTCCTTCGCGTCGTGGATCAGGCGGTCGGGGTTGGCAGAAACCGAGTCGGCGGGGGTGAGGAACATCTCCCGCGCCTCGGCCCCCGAGGCCGAGACCTTCGCGAAGGCGATCGTCTCGAAGGCCCGGCGCAGGAAGGGGAAGGGATCAGCTTCCTTCACCCCCGCGCAGCGGTCGTGGGCCCGCAGGGCCATCTCCTTCGTCCCTCCCGCCGACGGCACCACGCCGACTCCGACCTCGACCAGACCCATGTAAGTCTCGGCCGAGGCCCGCACCCGGTGAGCGTGCAGCGCGATCTCGCATCCGCCGCCGAGGGTGAGGCCGAAAGGCGCCGCCACCACCGGCAGCTCGGCGTACTTGATGCCCATGGTCGCGGCCTGGAACTGGCGGATCATCAGCTCCAGCTCGTCCCACTCCTCCTCCTGGGCGGCGAGCAGGATGAGCATCAGGTTGGCGCCGGCGCTGAAGTGCTCGCCCTGGTTGCCTACGACCAGGGCATCGAAGCGCGCCTTCGCCTCGTCGAGCGTCGAGCGGACGATCGAGATGGCGTCGGGGCCGAGGGCGTTCATCTTGGAGTGGAACTCCACGAGTCCGCAGCCGTCGCCGAGGTCGACGAGGCTCGCCCCCGCGTTCTTGCTGACCTCTCCGCCGGCCTGCTTCACCAGGGCGAGGTCGATGACCCCCGGACGCGGGGGAACCGGCCCGACCCCGGTCGGGCCGAACACCGTCGGCGCTCCCGCCTCGGACGCGTAGAAGGCGGGGCGACCGGACGCGAGCAGCGACTCGACCAAAGGCGGTACGGGACGGCCCTCCGCCCTGGTCCGCTCGGTGACGGCCTCGACCCCGAGCCGGTCGAGGAGCCGGAACGGGCCCATCCCCCATGCGTAGCCCCACTCCATGGCCCGATCCACGGAGACCACGTCGTCGGAGATCTCCGGAACCAGGGCCGCGGCATAGAGACACGACGAGGACAGCACCCGCCACAGGAAGGCCGCCGCCTTGTCCTTTCCCGCGAGGATCAGGCGGATCCGCTCCCCGACGTCCTCGAGGCTGCGCCCGGCGTCGATCGCGGGGATCCTCGGCTTCGCGCGCTCACGGTACTCGAGGGTCTTCCAGTCGAGGGTGCGGATCAGGTCGCCTTCCTTCCGGTAGAAGCCGCCGCCGGTCTTCGCCCCTAGCCACTTCTTCTCGAGCATCCGGCCCACGAAGTCGGGAAGGATGAACGTTTCGCGCTCGGGATCGTGAGGGGTGCCCTGATAGACGTTCCGCGCCACCTTCGCTACGACGTCGACGCCGGCGATGTCGGCCGTCCGGAAGGTGGCGCTGCGGGGCCGCCCGATGGCGGGCCCGGTGAGCGCATCGACCTCCTCGACGCTCAGGTCGAGGTCGACCATCGTGCGCAGGGCGAGGGCCATCGCGTACAGGCCGACCCGGTTGCCGATGAAGTTGGGAGTGTCCTTGCACCGCACGACCCCCTTCCCCACGACCTCGTCGAGGAAGCGCTCGACCGACGCCATCAGCTCGAGGTCGGTGTCAGGACCGGGGATCGTCTCCAGCAGCTTCAGGTAGCGCGGGGGATTGAAGAAGTGGGTGCCGAAGAAGCGCCGCCGGAACTCCACCGGCAGCTGGGCGCCCATCGTCCCGATGCCGAGGCCCGAGGTGTTGGAGGTCACGATGGCGTCGGCCCGGGCCGTCGAAGCAGCCTTCGCCAGCAGCTGCTTCTTCACCTCGAGGTCCTCGATCACCGCCTCGAACACCCAGTCGGCGTCGGCCAGCTCCGACCAGTCGTCCTCGAAGTTGCCGGGCCGGATGCGGGCGGCGTCGTCCGCGGCATGGAGGGGAGATGGCTTCAGCTTCCGCAGCCCGGCCAGGGCCCGGCGGGCGAGGCCGCGCCGATCGCCCGCGGGGCCGAGATCCTTCGGCACGATGTCGAGGAGCGCGACGTCGATGCCCATGGCGACGAGGTGGGCGGCCACCTGCGCCCCCATGGTCCCCGCCCCGAGCACGACCGCCTTTCGGATGGTCACCTCTCGCCTCCCGTCAAGACCGCGCGCGCCCGACGGCCAGGGCCGGCGGCGACCGCTCGTTCTGCGACCCCCGCGCCTCGCAGAAACAGGTCAACCATGGGGCCGGCCTGACGGACGAGGTCATAGTCCCGAGGGCTGAGGATCCAGGACGTGACCATCTCGTCGAGCGCGCCGAAGAAGACCTTGGTCGCGAGGGTGAGCGGGATGTCGGCCCGGAAGGTGCCGTCGCGCCGCCCCTCCTCGAGCACCTCGGTGATGATCGCCAGGTAGTCCTTGAGCCAGCCCGCGGTGAAGCGCTCCATGAACTTCGTGGACTGCCGGAGCTCGACCTGGAAGACCTCCGCCAGGTCGCGGTTGCCGCCGAGAAGCCGCAGGTGGTGCCGGGCGACGACCAGGAGACGTGCCGCCGCTCCCTCGACCGCCTCGAGCTCGAGACGCCCCTTGTGGACGTGTTCGGACATCACCTCGTCGAAGAGCGAGACCAGGATGTCCTCTTTGCTCCTGAAGTAGAGATAGATCGTGCCGTCCGCGATCCCCGCCCGCCGCGCGATCTCCGACACCCGCGCCCCGAAGTAGCCCTTGCGGGCGAACACCCACACTGCGGCCTCGATGATCCGTCGCCTCTTCTCGGGCAACTTCCGCCGGGGCATGGTAATGAATGGTCCCTCATTCATTTTCCGACGCCGCGCGGTCGCTGTCAAGCTCCCCACGATCGGCTATGTCGCTCCGCTGCCCAGCGTGCGGAAGAGCCAGGCCCGCGCCAGCGCCCAGTCGCGTTTGACCGTGGGCAGCGAGACCCCGAGCGCCGCCGCCGTCTCCTCGGCCGACAGCCCCCCGAAGTAGCGCATCTCCACTACCTGGGCCTGCCTCGCGTCGAGAGACGCGAGACGCGAAAGCGCCTGGTCGAGCGCGAGCACGTCGACCCCCGGCGCCCTGGCGGGCGCCGGCGCGTCTTCGAGCGGCACCAGTGTCCTGCCCGCGCCCCGCTTGGCGGCGATGCGTGCCCTGGCGTGGTCGACCAGCACCCGGCGCATGGTCTGGGCGGCCACGGCGAAGAACTGTCGCCGGTTCTGCCAATGCGCCCGCCGCTGGCTCTGCAGGCGCAGGAAGGTCTCGTGAACGAGTGCCGTCGGCTGGAGCGTGTGGTTCCTGCGCTCCTTCCACAGGTGCCTTCGGGCCTGCGCGCGCAGCTCGGCGTAGACGAGGGGGACGAGCGCGTCGAGCGCCGCTCGGTCGCCGCCACTCCACGCCCGAAGCAGCCCGGTCAGCGGCTCAGGGTCTTCTGCTGGCATGTTGCTCGGTTCGGGATGCCACAGCTTAGGGCCAGGCCCCCGGGGGCGCAACAACGCGAAGCCCCCGCCTTGACGCCGATGCGCCGCGAGCCGCAAGCTGAGGCAATAACTCCGGCGAGCTCGTGGTCTTCGGGAACGGTTCCGGGGGAACCCCGGCTCGGATGAGGTGTGGCGAGGGGGCGAGGATGGCCGCCGAGAGGACGCGCGCGCGTTGGGACGAGATCCAACGCCTCTTCCATCTCGCCAGCGCGCTGCCGCGCGAGGAGCGACCGCGCCTTCTGGACGTCGAGTGCGGCGCGGACGCCGAGCTGCGCGCCGAGATCGAGTCCTTGCTGGCGGCGCACAGCCAGGCCGGCGACTTCCTCAATCCCGCCTCGTCCTGGGGCGCCGACCCAGCCCCGGATCGGATCGGGGAGCGGATCGGCCCCTGGCGGATCGCGAGCGAGCTCGGAAGGGGCGGCATGGGCGTCGTGTATCTGGCGGAGCGCGCCGACGGTCAGTTCGAGCAGCGGGCGGCGCTCAAGATCGTCCACCGTGGCATGGACTCCGACGCGGTGCGGCGCCGCTTCCTGGCCGAGAGGCGCATCCTCGCCTCCCTCGACCACCCGAACGTCGCGCGGCTGCTGGACGGGGGCACAACGGAGGACGGCCGGCCTTACTTCGTGATGGAGGCGATCGAGGGCGAGTCGATCCTCCACTACTGCGACGGGAAGGGCCTGGACCTCAAGGACCGCATTCGCCTTTTCGCGGCGGTCTGCGACGGCGTCCACTTCGCCCACCAGAAGCTGGTGCTGCACCGGGATCTCAAGCCCGACAACATCCTGGTGGACGCGCACGGCGTACCCAAGCTCCTCGACTTCGGCATCGCCAAGCTGCTGAGTGTCGAGGATCCCGAGCTGACCCTGACCGGCGGGCGACCGATGACCCCGGAGTACGCGAGCCCCGAGCAGCTGCGGGGCGAGCCGCTGACGACGGCCAGCGACGTGTTCTCGCTCGGTCTGGTTCTCTACCGGCTGCTCACCGGAACGGAGCCGTACGGGAGCTGGACGAGCGACTCGACGGTGGAGCCGGCCGCGGCCCTGACGGAGGATCCGGCGAAGCCTTCGCTGCGCGCCGCCGCCGGGCCGGAAAGGATCCAGCGCCGCTGGCACCGCCGGCTGGAGGGTGATCTCGACAACGTCCTGCTCAAGGCGCTGGCGAGGGCACCCCAGGAGCGTTACGCCTCGGCGGAGCGGCTCGCCGCCGACCTCCGCCGTCATCTGGCGGGCGAGCCGGTGACGGCGCATCCGCCTTCGGCCCTCTACCGCGCCGGCAAGTTCGTGCGTCGGCACCGGCTGGTCGTGGCCGCGACCGCGGCGGTCGTCCTCGCCCTCGCGGCGGGGCTGGCGACGACACTCTGGCAGGCGCGGATCGCCGTCCGGGAGCGGGAGAAGGCCGAGCGCCGCTTCCTCGAGGTCAGGCGCCTGGCGCGGTCCTTCATCTTCGACGTCGACGCCGGGATCGAGCACCTGGCGGGGGCGACGCCCGTCCGCGCACAGGTGGTGAGCACCGCCATCGAGTATCTGGATCGCCTGTCGCGCGAGGCCGAAGGCGACACCGCGCTCCAGCTCGAGCTGGCGCAGGGCTATCGGAAGATCGGCGACATCCAGGGACACCCGGCGATGCCGAACCTCGGCGACACCAAGGGCGCCGGCCAGAGCTACCGGAAGGCGCTCGCCATCGCGCGGTCGGTCATGGCGGCGGAGCCCGATCGGGAGGACAGCCGGCTGGCGCTCTGGGCCGCCCTGGTGCGGCTCGGCGACCTGACCGTGGAGACCGAAGGATCGGAGGCGGCGCTCTCCTTCTACACCGAGGCCCTCGAAGTCTGCCGCGGATCGCTGGCCCGGCACCCCGAGGACCGCGACCTGCCCCGCGATCTCCAGCAGACTTACCGGGCCCTCTCCGAGGCCGAGACGCGCCGTGGCAACGACCAGCGAGCGCTCGAGTACGTGGAGGCGATGCGGGAGACGGCCGAGGCGTTCCTAAAGGCGAACCCGAACCACCCGGAGGCGGCGCGCGACCGGCTGGTGGCCGAGCAGCGCCTCGCCAGCGCGCTTCTCACCCTCGATCGGCCGGACCAGGCCCTGTCCGCCTTCCAGCGGGTCTACCAGGAGGCCCAGGAGGCCGCGGCAGCTCATCCGGAGAACGCCCAGCTGCGCTTCGACCAGGGTGCCTTCGCCCAGAACGTGGCCCTGGCCTTGAAGGCGCTCGGCCGCCCTGGCGAGGCGATCGCCTGGGCGCGACGCGATCTGGCGATCTCCGAAGAACAGGCCGCGGACAATCCCGGCGACGCCTTCTACAAGGAGTCGCTCGTCGATTCACGGCAACAGCTCGGTCTCGTCCTGCTCGCCGCCGGGCAGCCTGAGGCCGCCCGGGCGGAGTTCGAGAAGGCGCGCTTTCTGATCGAGGAGCTGCGGGCCGCGGATCCGGCAGATAGGGGGCTGGACCAGGTCGTGGCCGAAGTCGCCCTGGCGGCGGGACAGGCGGACACGCGCCTGGGGCGCCTGCACCAGGCGCTCCTCGAGCTGGATCAGGCGCTCACGCTCCAACGCGGGATGGCCGCGAAGGACCCAACGAACCTCGAGTTGCGCTCGGAGCTAGCGACGACCGAGGGCGCCCTGGGCCTGGCCCTCTCACGCGCTCGGCGGTTCGATGATGCCGAGGCCCATGAGAGTGAGGCCCTTGGCATCACCGAAGGCCTGGCCCGGACTCATCCGAACGCACCCCGGTTCCGGGCGGCGGCCGCACGGGCGGCGGCGGCGCTCGGTGATCTGCGCGCCCGGCGAGGCCGCCACGAGCAGGCGTGCGCCCTGCAGCGCCGGGCCGCTTCCTGGTGGCAGAAGCTCTCGGAGACAAGGCCGCTCGTGGGCCAGCGGATCGCCGAGCGGGACGAGACGCTTCGCCATCTGGCGGCCTGTCCGGCCCCGTGAGCTCCCCGCCCTCTCGCTAGCCCCCTGCGCACGACGGCGCATGGCGGATGATCCGTTTCGCTCAGTCCTCACGCGTATGCCTTCGAGGGCGGTTATCCAGGGCCGCCCGCAGCTCAATCCAGGAGGTGTTACTCGTGTCGAATCGAAGCAGCGACTTCTCTACTGCCACGGCGAGAGCCGCCGCCACCGCCCTCGTGGTGATCGCCGGCGCCTGGCTCCAGGCGGCTCCGGCTGCGGCCGACGAGCCGCGGCTCGAGCCGAAGATGTACTGCGGGCACGACGTCTGTCTGGTCGTGCAGGACGCCAGCGACCGCGACGGCGACGGCGTCAGCGACCAGGACGAGCTCGCCGCCGGCACCGATCCTGACGATCCCTCGATCCGGCCCCACTCGCTCCAGCTCATCGATCTCTTCGCCAAGGGCGCCCTGCCCTCCTTCCAGATGGGACTGGCGACGATCGTCGTGCTGCCGACCCTCGCCCCCGACGGAACCGGGATCCTCGGCGGGCTCCCGGCTCTGCCGTCCCGCAAGAGCGCCTTCGAGCGGCTCGGCCTGACCGGCGATCTCCTGGGCGGCCTCGACTTGTCCAACGGCCTCACCATCGGACCCGGCGGAGGAGGATCGGGGAAGTCGGATGCTCCACCCTGGGTCGTGGGAGGGGTCAGCATCGGCCTCGTCGCTGACGGAGAGCCGACTGCCCTGATGAACGACGCGCTTGGGAAGAGCATGAACCGCCGGTGGGCAATCGGCTCCGTCACCAAGGGGCCGGAGTCGAGCCTGGGTGACGGCGGCACGCTGGGCTACTCGCGGGTCGTGCGCGACAACGGCAGCGTCGACGAGGTCAGCTGGCAGACGATTGGCAACAAGGCCTCGGTATCGGTGACGAGCTACGACGAGAAAGGACATCCCTCGGGCTCAACCTCCGAGACCACGACCTCGCGGACGGACCCGGACGGCACGAAGACCGACACCAAGACGACCAACAGCGACGACGGAAAGGGTGTGACCACCTCGACGACGACGACCACGACTACCATTCCGTCCACGAACGACCGCCCGACCGTGACCGTCACCGAGACCACCTCCGCCAAGACGACCACCAACAAGGACGGGTCGACCACCACCACGACCACGTCGTCCACGCAGGTCGTGGAAGGGGGCATCCTCAAGGACTCCAGCAGCAGCAGTGTGACCAAGACCTGCCAGGGCGACGAATGCACCACCACCAAGACCGACGATGGCGGATCTTCCTCGACCTGTGATGCTTCGAAGGACTCCTGCTCGCCCTCGGGAGAAGCGGACGCCTACGTCGTGGGAGACGACTCTACCTACGATGCCTCCCGCGACCTGCGGCGCATGGGTCTGGTCGACGTCACCACCGTGAACACCACGCTCGCCGTGCTCGGCGGCAACATCGACTACACGGACCCGCCCATCGACCCCGCGGAGGGTGGGCTCTCGCCAAGCAGCTCGCCGGAGGGTCCGCTCGTGATCCTGGTGGCCCCCGACTACGTGTCGTGCGGACTGACGATCGTGAACGGGGACCCGAGGCTGGCGAAGTCCCCTCAGCCGGAGTACGACCCCAACCTGCCGAATCCCCTGGTGGACGGGGGCGACGGAGGCGACTCGCTGGGAGGTTCCGGCTGCACGGACTGCGGCGCCCAGTAGCTCTTCCGGAGCCGCTGGTCGGGCGGTCCGGCGGGAGGGCCGACGACCTCGGTCCTCCCGCCCGGCCTTTTCGTCCGACCTACTTCTTCAGCAGCCCGCGGGTCTCGAGCAGCGGCTCGATCTCGGGATCGCGCCCGCGGAAGTCGCGGTACATCCTGGCCAGGTCCTCGGTGTTGCCGCGCGAGAGGATCATGGCCCGGAAGCGATCGCCGTTGACGCGGGTGAGGCCGCCGTTGTCTTCGAACCAGGCGAAGGCGTCGTCGTCGAGCATCTCCGCCCACAGGTAGGCGTAGTAGCCGGCAGCGTAACCGTTGGCCCAGATGTGGAGGAAGTAGCTGGAACGGTACCGTGGCGGCACCGGCGCGAAGTCGACACCGGTCCTGCGAAGTGCCTCGGCCTCGAAGGGGTCGACCGCCTGCGGCGGCGCGGAAGCCGGCAGCGTGTGCCACTGCATGTCCAGCTCGGCCGCGCCGAGGATCTCGCTGAGGGCGTACCCCTGGTTGAACGTCGCGGCGCGCCTGATCTTGTCGGCAAGGGCCGGCGGCATCGGCTTGCCGGTCGTGGCGTCGA
Organism: uncultured Acidobacteriota bacterium; assembly: GCA_963732935.1. GTDB lineage: Bacteria > Acidobacteriota > Vicinamibacteria > Fen-336 > Fen-336 > DATBSL01. The sequence goes on from CAVTBK010000003.1 coordinate 896,408, forward strand.
CCGCGTAGTGGGACAGCACCTGCGGGTAGAGGGCCCAGTGCTCGTTGATCTGCGAAGGGAACTCCACGAAATCGCGCGCGACGGCGGTGCCGGACAGGGCCGGATACTCCTGGTCCGCGAACATGCCGTGCAGGGCGTGTCCGAACTCGTGGAACATGGTCGTCACGTCGTCCCAGCTCAGCAGGGCGCGCTGACCGGGCGCCGGCTTGGTGAAGTTGGCGACGTTGTACACCACCGGCTTCGTCCCCAGGAGCTTGGACTGCAGCACCAGGTTGTCCATCCAGGCGCCGCCCGACTTGTTGTCGCGCTTGAAGTAGTCGCAGTAGAAGAGCGCCAGCTGCGAGCCATCCGCGTCGAGCACGTCGAAGACGCGCACGTCGGGGTTCCAGACCGGGAGGTCGTGGCGCTCCTTGAACGTCAGGCCATACAGCTCGTGCGCGGCGTAGAAGACGCCGTCCTCGAGGACGCGGTCGAGCTCCAGGTACGGCCGGATCTGCGCCTGGTCGAGGTCGTACTTCGCCTTGCGCACCTGGTCGGCGTAGAACTCCCAGTCCCATGGCGCGAGCTTGAAGTCCCCGTGCTGCTCGTCGATCAGCGCCTGGATGTCCGCGGCCTCGCGCCGCGCGTTGGCGCGCGCCGGCGGCACGAGCTTGCCCAGGAAGTCGTCGACGGCGGCCGGCGTCTTGGCCATCTGGTCCTCGAGCCGCCAGGCCGCGTAGCTGGCGAAGCCGAGCAGCTTGGCCTTCTCGGCGCGCAAGGCGGCCAGCTCGGAGATCGTGGCACGGGTGTCGTAGGCGTCGCCGTGCTCGGCGCGCAGCCACGACGCCTCGAAGAGCTTCTCGCGCGTGGCGCGGTCCGTGAGCCACGACAGGGCGGGCTGCTGCGTCGTGTTCTGCAGCGGAGTGAGCCACTTGCCCTGGAGACCCCGGGCCGCAGCCGCCTGCGCGGCGGCTTCCAGCTCGCCGGCGCTCGAGCCCGCCAGCTCCGCCTTGTCACTCACCACCAGTCCTCCTGCTTTGGCCGCGGCCAGCAGCTGATTGGTGAACTTCGCGCTGAGCGCAGCGTCGCGCTGGTTGAGCCGCTTGAGCTTCGCCTTGTCCGCTTCGGAGAGCCTCGCGCCGGCGTGGACGAACTGCCGGTGGTAGAACTCGACCAGACGCAGGGACTCCGGGTCGAGTCCGAGCCCGGCGCGCTGCTGGTAGACCGTCTCGACCCGCCTGAACAAGCGCGTGTCGAGGAAGATCGCGTCCTGCAACGCCGCCAGCTCCGGCGCCATCTCTTCCTGGAGACTCTGCAATGTGGGATTGGTGTTGGCCCCGGAGAGTGCGTTGAACACGAGGTTCACGCGGGTCAACAGCTGGCCGCTCTTCTCCAGGGCGACGAGCGTGTTCTCGAAGCTGGGAGGCGCCGGGTCGCTGGCGATCTTCTCGACCTCGCTCCGCTGTCGCCGGATCCCCTCCTCGAGCGCCGGCTTGAAATCCTCGTCGTGGATCACGTCGAACGGCGGCGCCTGGAGCGGCAGCGTGCTCGGGGCGAAGAACGGGTTGGCCCGCGCGAGCGAGCCCGCCTCCGAGGCGGGCTCCTGGTCCCCGGCGGACGCGGCGCGAGCCCAAAGACCCGCGAGAGTGGCGAGACCGACCAGGCTGAGGGCGAGGATTCGCGGTTGCAGTGGAGCCTCCCTGTGACTAGAGAACCAGTCTGATGCGGCCCCTCCTACCCGTCAAGGCGGGCACACCTACAGCAGCCAGGGGATGACGGCCCGGCGCTCCGCGGGATAGTCGGGGAACTGCGAGCGGTACCAGCGGTGGTGAGCGAGGGCGCGGGGCAGCAGGTTGGCGATCGTCCAGGCGGCGAAGGCCGCGCCGGGCAGCGACCAGGTCGCGACCGCCCAGCCGAGCCACTCGACGATCTCACCCAGGTAGTTGGGACAGGAGACGAGCTCGTAGAGACCGCCGCGAGGCACGCCGTAGCCGGTCTCCCCGGAAGGGCGGAGCGCCCGCAGCGTGGCGTCGGCGCGTCGGTTGACGAGCATGCCGGCCAGGAAGAGGACGGCCCCGGAGAGGAACGAAGGCGTCGCGAGCCAGGCTGTGCCGCGCTCGGGGCCGATCCAGAAGAGCCAGGCGCCCTGCAGACCGCCGTTGACGACGTTGAAGGCGGCGCCCAGGGCCGCGATCACTGCCGGAAACGCCCTTGCGCCGTGCCGCGCCCGCAACGGATCGACGACCGCGCGAGGAAGGTAGTGCAGCTGCCAGAGCAGCAGGAAGGCGATCGCGACCGGCGCGCTCCGGCGCGGGGAGGTGCCGAACAGGATCGCCACCGTGAGCGCGGCGGGGATCTCCATCAGGAACCAGCCGATCCGGGCCGGGAGCAGCGGTCCCCAGCCCGGCCGCAGGTGGCGGCCGTAGGGCGCCGGAACGAACAGGAGCACGACCAGGACGAGGGCGGCGAGGGCCAGCCATCCGAGCAGGAGGTGATCGACCAGAGATGAGAGGGTGGCGGACGTCAAGCCCGCGCCCTTCCCTCGATCCGGTCCGCCCTCTCGATCCGGCCCGCCTCCCGAAACCAGCGCAGCGTGTCGGCGACGGTCGTCCGGAGCGGACGCGGCGCATAGCCCAGCTCGGCGCGCGCCTTGTCGTGGCGGACCACGGGATTGCCGGTCCGGAGCGCCAGCATCGAGTCTCGAGTCAGCCCGGGCTCTCTTCCGCTGAGCCGCCCGAGGAGCTCCGCGACCGGCGCCAGCGGCTGCACAAGCCACTGCGGCAGGACGATCCTCGGCGCTCGCGCGCCGCCCACCTCCGCGACCAGGGCGGCGAGGTCCGGCACCGACAGGTAGGTCCCGGAGAGCAGGTAGCGCTCGCCACGCCGTCCCTTCTCCGCGGCCACGATCGCCGCCGCGCACACGTCGCGCGCGTCCACCCAGTCGAAGCCACCCGCGACCAGGGCGGGCAACGCTCCCCGCTTGAGGTCGATCAGCACGCGCCCCATGTGCGAGGGCGCGAAGTCGTAGGGCCCGATCACCGCGGTCGGGTTGAGAATGACGGCGTCCAGCCCGCTCGCGACACCTTGCAGCACCTCGCGCTCGGCGCGGGCCTTCGAGTGGTCGTAGGCCGGCGCCGCGCCCGCGTCCGATGGGCCACGGCTCTCGTCGAGCGGCTCGTCCAGGGGGAACTGGCGAAAGGCGTGGATCGAGCTGAAGTGGACGAGGCGCCCGACACCCTCGGCCAGGCACGCGCGCACGACGTTGCGCGTGCCCCCCACGTTGACAGCGTCTACCCGCCCACGCTGCGGTCCCGTGATCGAGACGAGCGCGGCGAGGTGATAGACGACCCCCGCGCCCCGGAACGCCCGCGCGAGCGAGCCGTCGTCCGTCACGTCGCCGGCGACGCGCTCCACGTCGAGGCCCTCGAACGGACGCGTCTCGTCGAAAACCAGGACCCTCACCCGGCGCCCGGCGGACAGGAGCTGCCGCACCAGGTTCGCGCCCAGGTGCCCGGAGCCTCCGGTGACGAGTGCGGGCAGGGCTGCGCCCTGCACAGGTTCACTCACGGGCCGCTTCCCGCGAACGGCAGATTGAGACCGAGCAGCAGCGTGTACCGCCGCCACCGGGTGACGATCGCCGGCGGCGTCTCGTCGTCCAATCCCGGCAGGCGCTCGACGAGCGGGGGCGTCTCGCCGTTGCCCCAGGCGTAGACGAAGCCGACCGCCAGGTCGGCCTCACCGACGCGGAGCTGGAGCCCAGCCGAGGCGTGATAGAGGTCCGTCGTCCAGAAGGTCGTGTTGGACAGCGACCGGGGAAGCGCACCGCTGCGATCCGTGCGGAACCCGGCATAGGCCCGCCAGGAGGGGGCGAGATCGAGCTGCGCCCCCGCAGCGACGTTCAGCACCCGGCCCAGGCCGTAGCTGACCTCCTCCCGGACCTCCTGTCCGGTCGACTGGCTCGTGAACGGCCGCGGCTCCATCACCTGGAAGGGCCCCACGCCGTCGAACCACTCGGCGGAGACGCCGAGGTGCAGCCTGCCGAGACGTCGGGTCACCCCCGCGGCGATCGAGAGCGGGGACCGGAAGCGCGCGGGCAGGTCCGCCTGGTTGTTGGTGGTGATCTGCGCCGACCCGGACCTGTCGAGCCCGCCGCTCGAGGCCAGGCTCGAGTCGTACCCCGTCGAGCCGCGGCCCCAGACACCGAGGCTCGGGGTGGTCAGGGTGAGCCCGAGCTCCGAGCCCCCGAGGTCGGCGTTGACGCCGACCCGCATCAGCAGGCGACCGTGGACGAAGGCGTAGTCACGGCTCTCCAGGCCGATCACGCCCCGCCCACTCCCCTGCACCGTCTGCACGGTCACCTCGGGCCTGCCGCGCTGATCCCGGGCGGCGGCAAAGAGCGTGACTCCCAACCCGACCTTCTTGCCCACCGGCCGAGCCCAGGTGAGCCCACCCCAGTACTCGGAGAGGCGGGCGTCGTACCGACTGTCTGCGTAGGCGACGGCGGGCTCGCCGACCGAGGAGGAAGGCACGATCTCCCGCCGGCCCTCCAGGCGAGCGGAGACGCTCTGGCGCACGAGCACCGAGTAGGCCACGCGGTTCGCGCCCAGCGCCTTGAGCCTCAGCTCTCCGGCGACCAGCGAGGGCAGCCAGCGCAGATGCGAGTCGTGGAAGTCGCGCCCGCTCCCGAGGGACTGCGCGCCGGTCACGATCATGTAGTCGACGACGTTGGCCGAGAGCAGGGCCTGCCGGCGCTCGTTGAGGGCGAGGGCACCGGGGTTGTAGTAGACGGCGCTCGTGTCCGCGACGCTCCCGACCACGGCACCCCCCAGGAGCAGCTCCGTGTTGCCGAACTCGTCGGTCCAGTGGTTGGTGTCCTGGGCGCAGACCGGAACGCCGGCGCCGGCCGCGAGCAGCAGGCTCACGACCAACGTTCGCACGGCGGCATCGGTGACTCGGCCTCGCACCGGCCGAATCCTAGCCGATTCCTCCGCGTCCAGGCCGAGCCGCGCGCCCCCCGGCCAGAGGGCCGCCCGCGCCGTTGCGTCCGGGCGGGCGCTCCCGTCGGGCCGTCAGAGGTAGAGGTGCAGCTGTGCGAGCAGCGTCTGGTAGACGGAGCCGGTGCCGCGGGTCGCGTCCCGGTAGTACGAGACGTCCAGGTTCCAGTGGGTCCGCGGCAGCCAGTCCGCCTCCAGGGCGAGCCGGAAGATCCCGCCCGAGGTGTCACCGTAGTTCGTCCGCAGCTGCGGCGACACCTTGAGCCAGAATCCCCGGAAGACCTCGAACCCCGTCTCGTTCAGGAGCGAGTAGGCCGGCGCGCCCGAGACGCCCTGCTGCGCCTGCGCGTCGGCCTCGGTCCAGACGCTGATGCGACGCGTGGGGGCGAAGCCAAAGGCGATCCCGCCCGCGCGGTTCGAGGGCACGAGGGTGGTCTTCCCCCGATAGAGGCCGGACACGACGAGCGAGGTGTGCGAACCGAAGTCCCATTGGAAGCGACCGGTGGTCGTGAAGGGATGCGGCGTGCCGTGCACGATCGCGTCCGCGCCGCCGGGACCGACCGAGACCTGGACTAGGTGGCGTTCCCCGCTGTGGCTGACCTCGAGCGCGTAGACCTGATCGTACTTGTCGAAGCCGAGGGCGCTGCGGGTGAGCGCGGTGTGGTCCGCGAGGCGGACACCGTAGGCGGGAAGGAAGCGCCCCACGCGGAGCCCGAGGCCCTCCTCCGACTGGTAGCCCAGCCAGTGCTCGTAGGAGTAGACCGAGGCGCCCTCGGTGCCGATCGGCGGCTTGCGGCCGACCTCGCCGTAGGCGGTCAGCCCGTGGGTCCGCCAGGCGGCGAGCAGGTCGGCCGTCATCAGGAAGTCCCGGCTCGAGCTTGCGGGGCCGCCGAGGTCGAGGCTGAGATGCGAAGGGCGCACGTCGATCCCGAGCGCCACGGGACCGAGCCGGTCGCCGAGGGCACCCCACAGGAACGACTCCTCTCCCCGCCCCTTCGCCGGCGGAGATGCACCCGGGCTGCTCCTGCCCGTGGTCGAGAGCTCGTTGCGGGACAGCGAGCGACCGTAGGGGGTCAGCAGGCCGCCGCCGGTCGGCGAGTAGTGGCAGCTCGTGCAGCGGGTGTACTGGCGGGAGAGGAACATGGGCTCGGCGCCGGCGGAGGCCGCGGCGAGCGCCAGGGCCGCGAGCGCGATCGGAACGAGCGCAAGGCGGCGCCGGTGGGCGCGAGAGAACCCTCTCATCTTCCGCTCGCCTCCTCCCCGGGCTCCTCGGCGACGAGCGAGGCCGTCACCTGCACCCGATCCTTCACGCCGACCCCCAGGTAGCGCGGCTTGGCGATCCCGAAGTCAGGGAGCGTGACGGGAAAGCCGGCCTCGACGCGCACGGTGCGCCCCTCGCGCCGAACGGTCGCCTGACCGCTGACCGGCCTCTTCGTCCCGTGCAGGAGGAAGGTGCCGGAGAACCGGGTCCGCCCCTGGACGGTGCTTGGATCTCCCTCGCCGAGGCGGATCTGCGACAGGACCGCGCGAGCGAAGTCCGGACCGTGACCCACCTCGAGATACTTCTCCCGCAGGTGCTCGTCGCGGAGGCCGATGCCGGTCTCCAGCGTCGCCAGGTCGACCGCCAGCTCTCCGCCGAAGACCTGCGCCGCGCTGGCGAGGGTCACCGTCCCCGTGAGCGCCTCGGTCTTCGCCTCGAAGCTGCCCCCGATGGTGAGGGGGCAGAGCACGCGCACCTCGCCCCGCACCACCCGCCAGGTGGCATCCGCGGCGCGCGCCCGCGGCACGGCCAGGGCGAGCAGGGACAGGGTGAGCAGCGCGGGGACCCGCCTGGCCACGCTCCGCGGCCGCCAGATCGAGGCTTTCACCTCAGACCGCGATCGTGAGCACGTCGCTGGCGAACTGTGTCTGGAAGGTCCGCAAGGGAATCGCCGCGGGGCCCTGCAGCACCCGGCCGCTGGTGTCGAACTGGGAGCCGTGGCAAGGGCAGACGAAGGTCTCGCCGGCAAAGTCCGTGATCTCGCAGTTCTGGTGGGTGCAGGTCGCGCTCAGCGCCACGAAGGCCCCGGCGGCGGTCCGGGCAACCAGAAGATCCCCCTGGTTGGTCCTCACCAGGGCGAGTGTGCCGGGCGCGCCCAGGGCCGTGCCCGCCGTGTTCACGGTGATGGTGGATCCGGACACGCTCCCGGTGACGATCGGGAGCAGGGAGACGCCACCGGGAAAAGTCGGTCCCCCGGCGCTGCCACCGCAGCTCTCCAGGGCCGCGACCAACCCTCCCCCGAGCGCCGCCAGCGAAGTCAGCTGGCAGGTGCGGGCGCAGAACTGCCGACGCGTTTGCTCTTCACGCTTCACGGGTCCCCCTTTTCCGATCGCCTGTGCGCTGGGATTCTCGAGACAGTACAGCGCCGCGCAGGACGGGCGGTCAAGTGAAAGCGCGTCAAGCGCTGTCAGGACTCAGTCGCCGAGACAGGTCCCCACGGCGCGAGCGCTCTCCAGCCAGGGATGATCGGCCGGCACCGTGCGCAGGCGACCGACCACCTGTTCGAGCGGGACCGGCTCCGCGCCGTCGCCGCGCGACGCCACCATCACGCCGAAGACGCCCTCGTTGACGAGGCCGGCGCAGGCCGTGCCCAGCCGGGTCGCCAGCAGCCGGTCCGCCGCCGAAGGCGCTCCGCCCCGCTGCAGGTGGCCGAGCATGGTCACCCGCGACTCGAGGCCCGTCAGCTCTTCGAGCTCCTGCGCCAGGCGCAGCATGCGGGTGGCGCGCGCCAGCTCGCTGTCCAGCGCCGCGGCCGAGCCTCCCTCGGCGCGAGCCTTCTTGGCCTTCTTCCTCTCTTTGCTGCCCTGGGCCGACTCCCGCTCCCCGGCCTCGGCGGCCGTCACCGCCCCCTCGGCGTACGCCACGATGCTGAAGCGCTTGCCCTCGCGGCTGCGCTGCAGGATGGCGTCGGCGACGCGGCGGACACTGTAGGGGATCTCGGGGATCAGGATCACGTCGGCGCCGCCCGCGATCCCGGCGCCCAGGGCCAGCCAGCCCGCGCGATGGCCCATCAGCTCGACCACGATGATCCGGTGGTGGCTGTGGGCGGTGCTGTGCAGGCGGTCGATCGCCTCGGTGGCAATGCCGAGCGCGGTATCGAAGCCGAAGCAGACGTCCGTCTGGGCGACGTCGTTGTCGATCGTCTTGGGCAGCGTGATCACGTTGAGACCCTGCTGCGCCAGGCGATAGGCGTTCTTCTGCGTGCCCCCGCCGCCCAGGCAGACGAGGACGTCCAGGTGGTGCCGGCGGTAGTTCTCGACGATCGCCTGGGTCATGTCGAGCACGCTGCCACCGACCATCATCGCGTGAGGCTTCTCACGGCTCGTGCCCAGGATGGTCCCGCCCAGGGTGAGGATCCCCGAGAGGGCGTCTCCCCCCAGGTCGACGAAACGGTTCTCCATCAGCCCTTTGAAACCGTCCCGGAAGCCGATCACCTGCATCTCGTAGCGGCCTTGGGCGGCCTTGCCGATCGCGCGCAGGGCGGCGTTGAGGCCGGGAGAGTCACCCCCTGAGGTGAGCACGCCCACGTACTTCGTGGCCCGCTTGCCCATGGCTTCGGCACCTCCCCCGTCCTGCCGGCTGCCCCGTCGACTGCCGCGACCCGGCTGTCGCCGACCGAGGCTCCGATGCTGCTGATCCCGCCTGGACCGCAGCGTACGACAAGCGGTCGGGGGCAACAACACGGGGGCGGCTCGTGCGGCGCCGCTAGCCTTCGAGGTCCACTCGCTCGGAGCTGACCGCATGGCCGAGGAAGAGCTCCGCCAGCCGGTCGAACGACTCGCTCACGTCCGTGGTGAGGAAGTGGGTGGCCCCCCCGCGGGCGAGACGGGTCTCGATCTCGGGATGACGGCAGAGGTAGTCCGCCAGGCTCGGGGCGACGACCGCACCCTGCGCGAGCAGACGCACCCGTTCGGGCACCACCGCGCGGATCCTCTCGAAGAGGAGGGGATAGTGGGTGCAGGCGAGCAGCAGCGCGTCGAGCTCCGGGGCGCAGGCCTCGGTGGCCGCCCAGCACTTGCGCAGGAAGTAGTCGAGCCCCGGCCCGTCGAGCTCGCCGCTCTCGACGAGCGGCACCAACAGGGGACACGGCACCTGCACCAGCCGGAGCTCGGGCCGGAGCTTGGCGAGCTCGAGCGCGTAGCTGTTCGAGGACACCGTTCCCGCCGTGCCCCACAGGGCGACAGTGCGGAACCCGGGCTCACGCGCGAGGGCCTCGACCGACGGGCGGATGATCCCCAGCACACGCCGCTCGGGGGCGAGCGCCGGCAGCAGCGACTGCTGCACGGTACGCAGCGCCTTGGCCGAGGCCGTGTTGCACGCGATCACCACGAGAGCGCAGTCGCGCGCGAACAGGTAGCGGACGGCTTCGGCGGTGAAGCGATAGACGGTCTCGAAGGAACGATGCCCGTAAGGCGTGCGGGCGTTGTCGCCGAGGTAGATGTAGTCGTACTCCGGCAGCCGCTCCCGGATCGCCCGGTAGATGGTGAGCCCGCCGAAGCCGGAGTCGAAGATGCCGATGCGCACGGGATCAGATGGTAGCAGCCGGCGCCGCGGTCCGTTCCTGGTGGCGGGTGCCTCTCAGTAGGGCCAGCGCGGGCCGCCCTCGCGGCGGTAGTTGACGTCCTGGACCTCCAGGCGCGCCAGATCGGATGCGCATCGCGACTGGAAGTCCGCAAGATCCTTCCGGTCCTTGGGCGTCCAGAGGACCTCGGCCATCGCCGCCAGTCGCGGCCAGAGCATGTACTCCACCTGCTTGCCGTCGTTCGTGAACTCGGTCCACATCTGCGCCTGGCTGCCCAGCACGTGTTTCGCCTGCTCGGGAGCGAGCGCCGCCGGGACCGGCTCGTAGCTGTAGACACGCGCGAGGCTCGTGAAGCCCCGGTGAGCGAACGGCTCGCGGAAGCCGGGCGCTTGCGGATCCGCCTGATAGTGGTCCAGGTAGGTGTAGGCGTTCGGGGCCATCACCACGTCGTGCCCCTGGTTGGCCGCATCGATGCCGCCCTGCTCACCGCGCCAGCTCATCACCGTCGCCCCGGGTGCCAGACCTCCTTCGAGGATCTCGTCCCATCCCACCAGCCTTCGGCCCTTGCCGGTCAGGTAGGCGTCGATCTGGGTGATGAACCAGCTCTGCAGTTGATGAAGCGCCGGATGGGGCGCCGGGGCACCGTTCGCGTCCCGGTAGCCCTGGACGTCCTCCAGGGTGGCCGTCTCCGGCAGCAGCCCAAGCTGCTTCATCCGCGCCAGCGCCGAAGGTGCCTGCGACCACTCGAGCTTGGGGCATTCGTCCCCGCCCACGTGGATGAACGGGCTCGGGAACAGGCTGAGGACCTCGTCCAGCACGTCCTTCAGGAAGGCGAGCGTCCGATCCTCCACGCTGAACACGATCGTGTGGATGCCCCAGCTGGTCGCGACCTCGGGCCGCGCGTCGGGGAAGTTGCCGAGCTCCGGGTAGGAGGCGATCGCGGCGCGGGCGTGACCGGGCATTTCGATCTCCGGCACGACCGTGATGTGCCGCCGGGCGGCGAAGGCGACGACTTCTCTCACGTCATCCTGCGTATAGAAGCCACCATACGGCGTGCCGTCGAACCTGCGCTCGGCAGGATCGTGCGTCCAGGGCGGCAGCACGGTCTCACGCCGCCAGGCACCCACCTCCGTGAGCCGCGGGTACTTCTTGATCTCGATGCGCCAGCCCTGATCCTCGGTGAGATGCCAGTGGAAGACGTTGAGCTTGTGCTGGGCCATCAGCTCCAGGTGCTTGAGCACGAACTCCTTGGGCAGGAAGTGGCGACCGACGTCGAGGTGGCTGCCGCGCCAGGCGAAGCGCGGCCAGTCCTCGATGCGCACGACTCGGATCGCCCAGGTGACGCCCGCGACCGGGGCGTCCCTGAAGATCTCCGCCGGCAGGAGCTGGCGCAGGCTCTGGACGCCGTAGAAGAGACCGGCGCTCCGGGCCGCGCGGATCACGACGCCCCGTACGCCGACGTCGAGCGTGTAACCTTCGTCCCCGGCGCTCCGGAGCGCCGGGTCCAGCACCAGGCTGATGGCACGCGGCTGCGTTTCGCCGACGATGGGTAGGGTGAAGCCGGTCGCCGGGCGCAGGTAGTCGCGCAGCTTCCGCGCTTCCTCGGTCGCTCCGCCGCGGGCCACGATGCGGGTGCGCGCGTCCAGCACGAAACGGCCTTCTCCCCGGATCATCCGCACCGGCCGCGGTACGACGCCCTGCGCGGCGAGCGGCGCGACGGCGAACAGCAGGAGGAGAAACGACGAGGCCTTGACGATCATCTCGCGGTCCCCTGGCTTCCGGCCGGCGGCAGCGCCGGCGCGTCGAGGCGATTGTCTCATCGAGGCGTCGGGGCCGGCACCATCTCGGCTGCCGGGGGACGCGGGACTACCGATGATCGGTCGGCGGCGGAGTCGGGACGGGAGGCGGGCTCACCGGATCGGGCAGCACGAAGTCCGGCATCCCCCACTCCGTCACCTGGCCGTTGGCACGGCCGCCCGGCAGGTAGTTGCCGGGGAGCAGGGGGAATCCCTCGGTCCCGTTGCCTGCGGCATCGGGCGTAGCGGCGGGACCGGAAGGAACCGGCGGATGGGACTCGGCCGCCGGTTCCGGCTGCACCGGCGCCGGGGCAGGCTGGAGTTCCTCGACCGCCGCTGGCGAATCGGCGACAAGGGGGGCTGCGCCGCCAGGATCGCTGGCGTCCGCGGACGGCTCGGGGGCGGGATCATCCGTCGTCGGCGAGGGGGAACGGCCTCCGCCAGCCTCCTCCCTCTCCGCCACCACCAAGGCCACGATGCGCGCGTCCTCCGGGTTGGTCCGTGCCGCGTAGCCCACTCCTACCCCGGCCAGGACGTCGAGCACGGCCTGCGACGGGGTGCCTGCGGCGATGTCGAAGGATACCAGCCGGCGCGGCGGGGGACCTTGGTAGACGAGCGCGATCCCCATCTGGTCGGCGAGATACTCGAGCACGGAGGCGACCGGTACGGACCGCGCATGCACCTGGAAACTGCCGTCGAGCTTCACCAGCACGGTTACGCCGTCCGAGCCCGCGATAGCCGAGGCTCCGCCAATCAGGACCGGGACCAGCAGCATCCCGATCGCTCGCCGACACCCGCGTCCACCCTCTGGGCGGTGCCTCACCGATGACATCGCGACTCGAGGACCCTTGGGCACGACGGGCGCCGTGCCCAAGGGTCGAGCGGTCATTTTCAGCAAAGCCTCACTGCCGCGTCACTGGATCAGCCACTTCTGCGCGTTGGTAGCGTTGCAGGTCCAGAGTTGAACGCGCGTGAAGTCCGCCGTCTGTCCCGAGGGCAAGTCCAGACACAGACCCGGCGCCGCCGCCGGGCTCAGGGTGTAGTAGCCGCCGCCGACCGCGGTCGCTTTCCACGACTGCGCTCCGGTGCCGTTGCAGCTCCAGATCTGGACCTTCGCACCACGTGTGGTCGAGCTACCCGGGTCGTCCAGGCAGAACGGACCGCCCGTCACGGCGATGTTGTAGTTGCCCGCCGGAGAAACACCCGCGCTCGCGAAGACCCACTTCTGCGCGTTCGTGCCGTTGGAGTGGTAGACGATCACCGGATTGCCGTTGGCCAGTACGTACCCCTGATCGTCCATGCGTTGGCCGGTGTTGTTGATCGGGGCCAGTTGGCGAGTGCCATCCAACGCGCCGCCGCCGGACGGGGGCGGGGGGGCGGCGGCGTTCCTCCGCCGCTCGGGCAGAAGGTGATCGTGTAGTTGGATCCGGTCGGGCAGGTGTGGAGAGCGCCGCTGTTCTCGTCGTACGCGTAGGCGTACTGCTGGGGGCAGGCGCTGTGGATGTTGTTGACGTAGTTCTGGGCGAAGCCTGCCCAGTTCGACACGACGCAGGTCTGGGCGGTGCCGTACGCACCGCGGCAGCAGTACTGGTCGGTGTCGTACCGGGTGCAGGGGCTGAGGCAGTAGCCTCCCACCCGCAGCTCCGAGGGGCAGTCCGTGAGTGGCGCGCTCGAGCACGTGTTCGGGGAGTCGCAGCCGCCGTTGGAGACCGCGATCCCGACCGGGTTGTCGAAGCCGTCCACGTAGCTGACGTTGTACCAGTCGGTGGCGCCGGCGGTGAAGTTGAACTCGGCGAGCGAGGTGCCAGCCTGGCCGGTCGTGCCCGCGCACTGGAGGCCCGTGCCGCCGCACTGGCCGGTCGTGCACTGGGCAGGGCTCGATGAGTTGCAGCCCGTGCGCGCCCAGATGCGCCCATTGAAGGCGCCGGGGTTGAAGCTCACCGTCGCGCCCGGGGCCATCGTCCAGCCGCCGTTCTGGTAGACGGGAGGATAGATGCCCGGGTAGACGGTGTAGCTGCAGTTGTTCTTGATCGTGAAGGTCGAGGCTTGGCTGCTGGCGGCCCAGGCGAGGACCGCCAGGGCGACGAGGGCCAAGGCAAAGACACGACAGGGAGTCGAGGGACGCGGCGACGCGGTCATTCTTCTTCTCCAATCCGCAGTGCGGCGTTGACGGCCATGCTCCGCCCCGTGGCACCCGAGACGGGGCCAGGCGCACGGAAGGCGGGTTCTGCGCCCGAGATCGGTCACTTCAGATCCGGTTTCCGCGAACATATCCCTCGGCCACCAGACGACAAGGTAAGAGAAAGGCAAAACTAACAGGTAGGTGACGTGTCTTTACTGGCGGATCTCACCAGAAGCGGCGTTTCTGGTGCCGATCGGCAGGCGTCGGGTCGATCGACGGTCGCCCTTCGGGCGGCCCTCTTTACGTACCGGTGCAACGTAAGTCGGCCAGATTACTCGATCCGCGCAGCCCACGGTCGCTCCCGAAGCGACCACGCCGCCACCAGCAGACACGGCGCGTACTCGAGGGCGCGCCAGCCCCAGCCGATCGCCCAACGCTCGCCCGACTGCCAGATGGGATAGACAAGATAGGAGAGGGCCGCGGTCCCGGTGAACAGGAGGGCGGCCGGCTCATCTCGCAGCACCAGCAGCGGCAAGAACCACAGCGCATACCAGGGTAGGACGTTGGGGGTGAGCAGCAGCGAAGCGGCGACGACGGCGGTGGCCGCCGCCACGGGCTCGGTCCGGCGCCAGGCGAGCGCCGCGGCGAGGATGAGGACCGCGACCGCTCCCACCCTCACGGCGGCGTCGTGGCCGAGCAGGAGCGCGAGCGGGGCGAACAGCGTCTCGTTGAAGGTCCAGAAACGCGCGTACTTGCCGAGGCTCAGCAGCAGCGTCCGGCGTCCGCTCAGGAAGGGCACGACGAGCGCCGCCGAGAAGACGGCGGCCGCGAGCACGTCTCGCAGGCGATAGCGACGGGCCCAGGCCACGGCGACCAGCCCCGGCAGGAACTTCGACATGAAGCCCGCGCCCGCCGCCAGTGCCGAGAGGAGCGGCAGGTCGGCTTCGAGGGCCAGGAGGGCGAGGACCAAGAAGACCATCCCGAACGCCTCGTTGTGCCCGCTGCCGGCGATCTCGACGAGAGCGAACGGACTCCAGGCGAGGACGAGGAGCCGCTCGCGCGGCAGACCCCGGCGACGCAGCAGGAGGGCCAGGAGGCCGAGCGTCACGAGCTCGCAGCCGACCAGGAAGGCCTTCATGCCGATCACCGAGTCCGAGACGGTCACGACCGCCCGACAGGCGAGCACGAAGAGGGGCGGGTAGACGGCGGTGTAGCCCTTGTGGTTCACACCCTCCCAGACGGCGTCGCGCAGGGGCGCCCAGTGCGGCGCGTCCGGACGATCCGCCCACGCGTAGGGGTTCCCGCCGTGGCGCTGCACCCGGCCCTCCCAGACGTAACGGTTGATGTCGTCGCTCAGCAGCGGCGAGGCCGTCACCAGCACCAGCCGCCAGACGACGGCGAGACCGAGGCAGGCCAGTACGGTCCGGCGCGAGGCGCGGCGCGAGGCGAAGAGCGCCAGCAGGTAGGCGGAGAAGGCGAGGCCGTAGAGGGCCAGAAACAGGGCGACCCGCGCGATCGGCGGCGGCCCGAAGCGCCAGGCGAGCACGCAGGCGGAGAGCGCCAGCGCGCAGAGGGAGAGCAGGAGAGCGGCACCCCGCGGTCGGCCCCTCCCTTCTCGCTCCGCCTCCACCTGTGGGACGGATCCCGGGAAGCCGGCCGGCAGAAGGGCGTACCGCAGGATGGTGCCGATGATCTTGACCGCCGCCCCGAGAGTCCCTCGCACGGTGCCGCTCACCTTGCTCCGCCCGCCGCTGCGGGGCCGGTGGTCGACCGGCACCTCGACCACGCGTAGCCCGGCGAGCGCCGCCTTCACCTGCATCTCGACCGTCCAGCCGTAGCTGCGGTCCCGCATCCGGAGCCCGCGCAGCGCCCCTCCCGCAACCGCCCGGAACGGCCCGAGGTCGCTCGCCCGCGAGCCGGTGAGCAGGTTCATGAGGCCGACGCAAAGCGTCGTCCCGAGCACGGCGTGCCAGGGATGCGCTCCCGCCGCGCGCTGGCCCAGCGCACGCGAGCCGATCACCAGATCGGCGCGACCCTCCAGGATCGGCGCGACGACGCGAGCGAGCTGGGCCGGGTCGTCGCTGCCGTCCCCGTCCAGGAAGACGACCAGGTCGGCATCCCCGGCCGCGGCAAGCCCGGCGAGGCAGGCCTGGCCGTATCCACGCCGCGGCTCGACCACCACCCGGGCGCCGGCCGCGCGGGCCGCCCGCGCGGTCCCGTCGCGCGAGCCGTTGTCGACCACGATCGTCTCGGCGACGAGCGCGGGCAGGCCCCGCACGACGGGCGCGATCGAGGCCTCCTCGTCGCGCGCCGGGATGACCGCGACGATGCGGGCGAGAGCCATGGCGAGAGGCAGTCTATACGGTCAGGGCGCGCACGGGCCACAGCCACCTCGGGGCGAGTGGGGCAGGCGACGCGTGCCGTGCAGGCGAAAGCCGGCGTGCAAACCGGTGGCGTGCACGAGCCTCCGAGACACTAGAATGGGAGCACATGCAACGGCGACCGCGGCTCCCTCTCCCCGTCCTCGTCTCCCTCGTGTCCCTCTCGTGCCTCTGGGCAGCTCCGGCTTCGGCCCAGGGCTCGGGGGCGTCGAGTCAGGGCGAGTACGGCAACTTTCACTTCGACTCGCTCGGCCGCGAGGAGTGGACGCGAGACGTTCCGGTCGGGGACGGCACGACCAAGAACGAGTCCCGCTGGAGCATCCAGCTCCGCCCCAACTACGACATCACGGCGGGTCCCTTCGATTTCGGGATCGGCGCCGCCATCAACTACAGCCAGGACCACAACGACCGGCCCCCGCAGGGCGGCACGCTCACGATCATCCGGGACAACTACCGCTCGCGCGATTTCCGGCTGGACCTCGCCTACGCGCGTCTCCGGCTCGGCCCCGTCTCCGCGCAGGGCGGGCGCTTCCTGATGCCGCTGCCGCTGACAGACCTCGTCTGGGACCACGACCTGCGGCCCCAGGGCGGATCCGCCTCGCTGAGCCTGGGCGGCGCGAGCTCGCCCCAGCGACTCACGGCGACCGGCCTCTACCTGCGCGGCAGCCACGTGTTCGAGGACAAGTCCGTGATGTGGGGCGGCGGCGCCGACCTCACCCTGGCGCTCGCCCAGGGCTCAGCGCTCCAGATCGCCGGCTCCTACCTCGTCTTCGACCGGCTGGACAGGCTGGACCCGCTGCTGGCCCGCCAGAACGCGATCCTGGGCGGCAGCTACCGCTACGAATACCGAGTGGCCGACGCCACGGTGCGAATGGTCAGCGGCGCCACGATGACGCTCGTGGCCGACTACTGCTGGAACACCGCCCTCAGCTCGGACAACCGCGGCCTCTGGCTTTCCGCCACCTTCGGCGCGCTCGACACGACCGTGGCGCAGGTCGCCTACACCTACGCGCGCGTCGACCGGGAGGCGACGGTCGCGGCTTTCAGCGGAGACGACTTCTACTGGGGCACCGCTTTCGAGGGGCACCGCGTCGACCTCGGCCGCGGTACGACCAAGAACAGCAGCGTGCACGCGGTCGCACAGTGGCAGCGCCCGAGGGGCGACATCTCGGAGACCGGCGGCCGCTGGGTGCTGCGCTGGCGCCTGGAGTGGCGCTCGGATTTCTAGGGGGTAGCCGGGGAGCCGGCGCTCAGCTGCGTCCTCGGGGCGGCGTCGGCGCGCGGCGCCGAGCGCCGGCCGCGAGAGCATCCAGCAGCGGGTACGGGATCCGGGCCGTCACCAGCACGCGGTCGGCCTCGGTCGCGACGCTGACCGCCGAGGCGAGCTGCTGCAGCTCCGGGCTCTGCTGGGCCTGCAGGGCCGCGAGCGCGACGAGCCCCCTCACCAGGTCGGCGAGGTTCCGCGCACCGGTCTCGTCGGCCGCCTCCCCCGTGATCGAGAGCGAGACGAGCGGGTCCAGGTCGCCGGTCACGCTCAGGGAGCGCAGCGCCGGCAGGTTGAGCGCCGTCGCGCCGCCTCCCGGGACTCCGGCGGCCGGCAGCGAGGCCGTCAGCGCCGGCACCAGCGTCCCGTCGCCGACCATCCAGAAGGTCGCGCCGGGCCGGATCTTCTCGGCCAGCCGCACGATCAGCTGGTTCGAGCGCAGCGGCGCAAGGCCGCGCGCCCGGTTCTCGGCGGCGGCCTCGACGCGCGAGCGGCTGCCAAGCAGCAGCGTGTCCCGACCCAGGAACGCGAGGGCGGACTCGGCGCCGCGGGGGACCTTCGCGTCACGGCCGCCCGGCGGCTGGAGGATCCAGAGGGTCACGCCCTGGTGCCGGTACGCGTGCGCCCGGCCTTCGGCTTGGAGGGCCCGCCCCAGCTTGCCCGTGTCGAAGCTCCCGGTCGCCAGGGCCAGCACGTCGGCGTCCCGGCCCAGGCCCGTCCCCGCCACCACGACCTGGCTCACGTCGCGCGCGAGGTCGAGACCGGTCTTCTGCTCGAGGTCGGTGAAGGCCCGGGGGCGCATCTCGGGGCGCGATGCGTAGCGGGAGTAGAAGGGGCTGGCGGTGAAGCGCTGGACGTCGAAGCCGATCACGAACCGCGCGTCCGCCGGCAACACCAGGGAGCTGGCCGGCAGCGGTCCCACCGCCGCACGGGCGGGATTCAGGAAGAGGGCGCCGAGCCCCGCGAGCACCCCGAGCGCCACGATCACGGTGGCGGCGAGCAGCGTGAGTCGGCTGCGTGTGAGCGGACGGCTTCCGAGCAGCATGTCGAGCCCCTTCATTGTTCGAGGACGTACTCCCGGGACGCGAACACCCGGGCGGCGGCGTAGAGGAAGACGACGGTCGCGACGGCCAGGACCGCGACGGCCTGGCCCGCCGGGAGCACCTGCTCGAAGAGCCCCGAGAGGCCCTCCTGCGCCGGGTGATGGCTCACCAGCGATCGCAGCCACGCGGTGAGCGTCAGCCGGGGCAGGTAGCCCGGCAGGTTGGCGAGCAGCTCCCAGCCGTAGAGGAACATGAGTCCCGGGACCACCGGCCGCTTGAGCAGCACCCCGGCCAGAGCGAAGAAGGCGCCGTAGACGAGGAGCGTGAGCGCCGAGACGGCCAGGTCGCGAAAGAGGTCGCCCACGGCCCCGCCCACCGCCGTCGTGCCGCCGGCCGAGAGCAGCAGGAAGAAGGTGAGGACGCAGGCCGGCAGGGCGAGGCTGAGCGTCGTCGCGAGGTAGGCCGCGAACTTGCCGACGAAGATCGACGAGCGCGTCAGCGGCCGCGTGATCAGGTAGGTGAGCGTGCGCCCCTCCACCTCGTCGGCGACCAGCGAGGTCGCGTAGAAGAGCGCCGCCAGCGGCAGCACGTTGCGGATCCAGTAGGTGGAGACGATCTGCGCGTAGAGGTCGGGAGGCGCGATCGGCGGTGCGCCGGCCTTCGCGGCCGACAGCACGCGGTAGAGGATCGAGAAGGCGACCGGCGCTGCCACCAGCAGCGCCATCAGCAGGCTGCGCCGGGTCCAGACCATCCCTTCCAGCGACAGCGAGAAGACGGCGCGGACGGCGTCCCGAAACGGCAACGGCCGGCTCGTGTCCCTCATCGCGAGGCCACCAGGTAGCGGAAGACCGACTCCAGGTTCTCGTCGGGCGAGTACATCTCGACCACCCCCGCCTCGAGCGCCGCGTCGTGCAGGCCGCGGTAGAACTCGTCGGGCCGGGCGGTCTCGATCGTGACCCATTCGCCGTCGGCGCCGAAGGCCACCGACAGCACGCTCGGCCAGCCGATGATCGCGCCGGCCAGGCGCCGGGGCTCGCGCGCCCGCAGCGCCACCGTGTGCGGGTGCTCGTCGAGCAGGTCGCGGATCTCGCGCACGTCGCCCTCGGCCAGGATGCGGCCGTTGTGCACCAGCAGCACGCGCCGGGTCATCGCCTCGACCTCGTGCAGGATGTGGCTGGAGACGACGATCGTGCGGCCCTCGCGGCCCAGGCGGCGCACGAGGTCGATCACCCGCCGGCGGTTCAGGGGATCCATGCCGGTCACGGGCTCGTCGAGCAGCAGCACCTCCGGGTCGTGAGCGATCGCCTGGGCGAGCTTCACCCGCTGCCGCATCCCGCGGCTGTAGCCGCCGATCTTGCGGTCCTTGGCGTCGAGCAGCTCCACCTGGAAGAGCGCGTTCTCCGCCCTCTGCCGGCACTCGGCCTCGTCGTAGCCGGTGAAGCCCAGGAGGGCGGTCAGGAACTGGAGCCCGGTGAGCCCCTCCCAGAAGGCGTCCGTCTCCGGGCACAGTCCCACCCGGTGGTACGTCTCCGGCGAGCCCCAGGCCGGCTTGCCGAGCAGGCGGACCTCGCCCTGGCTCGGCCGCAGGAGACCCGCCGCCAGCTTGAGAAAGGTGGACTTCCCCGCCCCGTTCGGCCCCAGCAAACCCGTGACGCCGGGAGGAATCTCGACGCTCACGTCGTTGAGCGCGATCACCGGACCGTACCAGCGCGAGGCCCGCAGGAGCTCGATGGGCGCGGCGCTCACGTGACGATCTCCACCGCGCGCACGCGGGAGCGCAACACCGCCAGGCAGCCGAGCGCCACCAGCACCAGCACCAGCAGCGGCCAGGCCCAGGCGATCTCGAGCTGGCGGTCTTTGAGGCCGAAGAGGGCCGTGCCCAGGGACTGCAGGTCCGCCATCAAGGACAGGAGCATCGCCTGCTGGCGGTTGAAGCCGACCTGGAGCACGCGCCGCACGGCCTCCAGCCCCACGATCAGGCCCACCAGGCCGATCCCGGCCACGCGGGCGCTGCGCGAGAGCGACGACACGGCCAGCGTGAGCAGGCTGACCGTCAGGCTGATGGTAAGGGAGTGGACGACGATCGCCGGCGCGATCCAGACCAGCGACCACTTCAGGTACTGCTCGGGCGCGAGCGCGATCCCCACCAGGTAGAGCGCGAGGCCCGGGACGAGCGTCACCGCCAGGTTGAGCGCCAGCGGCACGCCGATCTTGCCCGCGATGTAGTCGCGCTGCGTCAGCGGACGCGAGAGGTAGACCAGGATCGCCCCGCTCCGCAGGTCGTTCGCCACCAGGCCCGAAGCGCCGAAGACCGAGAGCAGGAGCACGAACCAGACCTGGCCGTTCAGGAAGTCGCCGAACAGGCGCCCGTCGACCGGCAGGATGCGGCCGGTCTCGGGGAAGCGGGTGAAGAGGTAGATCTGGACGACACGCCCCACGAAGGGAAGGAAGGCGGCGGCGATCAGCCCGAGGAAGGCTCTCTTGGCCAGCACCAGCCGCAACGCCTCGCGCGTGATCGGCCAGAAGCGGGCCTTGTGCAGCGGCGCGCGCGCCTGGTAGTGGCGGTAGCCCTGGTCGTAGATCGGCATCAGCTCTCGGCCTCGTGCCCGAGCGCCTGCAGGAACACGTCCTCGAGCGTCTCCGTGCCCGGACGCAGGTAGCGCACCTGGGTGCCGCAGTCCTTCGCCACCTTGAAGATCGTCTCCGGGCCCTGCCCCTCGGGCAGCGAGAGCCGGATCGCGTCCTCGCCTTCGCGCCACTCGGCCCCGAGGTCCTTGAGGTCCGTGAGCACGGCCATGGCGTCCCCTTTGAAGCGCACGTCGAACACCTGCCGCCTGGCCCCGGTCAGCTCGCGGATGGTGCCGGCGCGAGCCACCTTTCCCTGGTTCAGCACGATCACGTTCTCGCACACCCGCTCGACGTCGTGCAGCAGGTGCGAGCAGAGGATCAGGCTCATCCCGCGCCGGGTGGCGACGTCCTGGATCAGGGTCAGCATCTCCTCGCGGCCCTGCGGGTCGAGGCCGTTCGTGGGCTCGTCGAGCAGTAGCAGCTCGGGGTCATGAACGAGCGCCTGAGCGAGCTTCACCCGCTGCTTCATGCCGGTCGAGTAGGTCTCGACGTTGCGGTAGCGCGCCTCGCCCAGCCCGACGTAGTAGAGGACCTCGTGGGACCGGCTGATCGCCTCGTCGCGGGGCAGCCCGGACAGCTCGCCGGCGAAGGCCACGAAGGCCGCCGCCGTCATGCCGGGCAGATGGCAGTCCTGCTCGGGCATGTAGCCGAGCCGGCGGCGCACCTCGAGCGGCTCACGCGTGGGATCCAGCCCGAAGGCGACCATCGTCCCGCGGTCCGGATGCAGGAAGCCCAGCAGTGCCTTGAGAAGCGTCGTCTTGCCCGCCCCGTTCGGCCCCAGGAGACCCGTGGGCCCGGGCGGGAAGGTACCCGAGACGCCCGCCAGCGCCTGGATCAGCCCGTACGAGACGGCGAGGTCGCGGATCTCGACGAGCGGCGACTCTTCGGGCATCTCTCTTCTCTCAACGCAAACGGGATCCGCCGGGTTCCACGGCTTGGCCCGCCGGCCCGGGCGCGCCCTGGGACGCTTCCGGGACGGGGGCGAACCGCAGGACGGCCTGGCCGGAGACGGTCGCGTCCAACCGCGAGAACACGGCGGACCGGCCGCTCCTGCCGTCGACGACATGGTAGGCGACGAGGGGCAGATCCACCACCGCGCCGCTCGGCCGCAACACGAGCGGTGGCAGGCCCGGGGCGCGCAGGACGCCGTTGCCCCCCACGACCACGCGCAGCGGCGGAACCTGAGCGGCCCGGCCGGCCTCGCCGTACGTGCGCCGGAGGATCTCGACTCCCCCCGGGCCCAGGGTCGCCTCGTCTCCCCTCATCCGCGCGGCTCCCTCGAAGAAGACGAGCGAGTCGGCGCCCTGCGCCAGGGCGTCCCGAAAGGCAGGTCCCGTGCGTCGGCCCGGCCACCGCTCGAGCCCGAAGGCCAGCACCAGGAGCACGAGACAGGTCCCGATCAGCACGCGCGACGGGGACGCGGCGCGGCGCGACGCCCAGGCCGCGAGCGCGACGGCGATCAGCCAGGCGGCGATCCTGGCGGTGAGGCCCGGGGCCGCGTCGGACCAGCGGCGGATGAAGAGGTCGGGGAGGTAGCGGTGGCCGTCGGCATAGGTGCTCTTCGCGAGCAGGAGCGCCGAGTCGTTGGCGGCCCGCGGGTCCTGCCACAGCGCCAGGGCGAGCACGGCCGTCCAGGCGGCCAGCGTCAGGGCGAGCGCGACCGCACCCCGCCCCGGCGGGGCCCCTCGCGGCACCCCGGCCTCGCCGCGCGGCGCGAGAGCGATCCCGACCAGCATGATCGCGAGCGGCACCACCGGCATCACGTAGCGGCCGAGGTTGCTGACCGCGCCGGCCCAGTTGTCGGCCGAGGCCACGGTCAGGTAGTAGGCGAGCGCCGAGGGCAGCAGGATCGCCAGCGGCCGCCAGCGGCGGTCGACGAGGCCCGCCGCGGCGAGGGCGAGGATCGGCACGTAGGGCAGGATCCCGTAGCGGGCGTCGAGCACCAGCCCGAGGACGCCCTGCCCCAGGCGCGCCGAGCTGACGCCTCCCGGCCCCCAGGCGAGAAAGAGCGCGTCGGGCCGGACGCTGCCGGTGATCGCGAAGTTGTAGAGCGCGGTCAGGAAGAGCGTCAGCAGCTGCGGGAGGACGATCACCGCGAGCGCCGGCCAGGCGCGGCGGGCGGCGGGCGATGCCCCGCGCGGCGCCCCCCACCCCGTCTTCCACACGACGACGAGGCACCCGGTCGCCGCGAGCACCGCCCACACGGGCAGGAACTTCTGGTGCAGCCAGGGCAGCGTCGCGATCAGCACGCCGAAGAGCCAGGGATGACGCTGGAGGGCCGCGACGCGCGCCTCCGGCGCCGGGTGGGGCCACGAGACCAGCATGCCGCTGGCGACGGCGATCACGAGCGCGCCCGGCAGCTCGGGGTAGAACTGGAAGAAGTAGAAGAGGAACGGCGGCACCAGGGCGAAGCCAAAGGCGAGCGCGGCGGCGAGGCCGGGACGCCCTGTCGCATCCCGCAGCAGGGTGAAGACCGCGGCCACCAGCAGCCCCGCGAGGGCGCAGAAGACGAGGACGCTCACGGCCAGCCGGCCCTTCGTCCCCTGCGCGAGGTTCAGCGCGCGGTCGGCGCGGAGCGCGGGGGCGAGGAGCAGCGAGGGCCCCGGCGCCAGGACGTAGTAGACGCCACCCTCCTTGCCGCGGATCGTCTGGCGGGTGATGCGGGTCGCCCGGATCGCGTCCCGCCCGGCCTCCCCCCGCGCGACCGCGACGACCATGCGCTTCGACTCTCCCAGAAGGACGCCGAGCCCGCGCCGAAGCGCCGCGCCCGGCGGCAGGGCCTCTAGGTCCTCCATGGCGGCGCTCACGCCCTCGGCATCGAAGCTCAGGCCGAGGCCGAGCGCGACGCCCTGCCTCAGGTACTTCGGCTCGTTCCCCGGATGGCCTTCCCACATCCAGGCCCGGCCGGGGACGAGGAACGCGTACCCCAGGAAGCTGATCAGGAACACCTCGCTCACACGCGGCGAGGGCAGGCGGGGCACGGGGAGCCGGCTCGCCGCGAGCACCGCCAGGGCTGCCAGGTCCTGGCCAATGCCCCAGTCCTGGGTGAGAGCGACCGGCAGGGTGAAGCCGTAGGGGTAGGAAGGGTGCACCGCCACCGCCAGCAGCGCGAGCGCGGTGATCGCCGGCCGGAGGTAGAGAGGTCCGCACAGCGATGCCTCGCGCTCGAGCCCGGCCGTGAGCGCCGTCCGCTCCGCCCGGGCGCGCGCCCAGGCGAGCAGGACGAGCACGACCGCACCCACCCCGATCCAGGCGCCGAGCCGAAGCAGGGCCGCCGGGCCGGCGGCCGTGAGCGCCCGCGCCAGCTCCCGCGGCAGGCCCGCGGGCTCGAGCTCGGCCCTCAGCAGAAGGCCGAGCGCACGATCCACCTCGCGCGCAAGCCCGTGCAGCGCCAGGGGCGCGAGCGCGGCGAGGGCTGTCCGGGGGCGGATCACCGCGCGGATTCTCTTATGCCGCCGCGCGGTTGTCCAAGGGCACTCAGCGGGCGAGTTGCTCGAGCAGCCGCAGGTCTTCCCTCTCCTCGGGCGTCGCCTTGCCGTCGGCCTCCACCATCTCCTTCACCACCTCGATGAAGAGCTGGCGGTGGCGCTTCGGGATCTCGGTCGGATCGACGTCCTCGGGCGCGGGCGGGGTCTCGAGCCATCCCGAGACCTCGAGCGCGTCCTGGGCGGAGAGATGCAGGCGGGACACGAGACCGTGCACGAACGCCACCTCACGAGGGCTCACCTCGAGGTCGGCCCAGGCAAACGACGCCACGAAGCGCAGCAGGCGGAGCCGCTCGCTGTGCGTGAGCTTGCTCAACTCGTCGACACGGGACATGGCTCCTCCTCTCGCGGGCCGCCACGGCTCGGGCACCGGTCGTGGCTCACTCCGCGCTCACACTGGTCGAGAGGACATCGCCGGGCCGGCAGCGCACGAACACCTCCATCGGCCGACAGCAGACCGGGCAGTCCTCGAAGTAGCTCTGCTCGGCGCCCGCGCTGGTGTCCACGGAGAGCGCGAACAGCTCGCCGCACGACGGGCAGTCGATGACGACCTCCTCGACCACGCGAGAGTATCGCACGAAGGCGGCGCGTGGCGCCCGCGCGGACGGGGTGCGACCATGCGGGGATGTTCCGCCCTCGGCCTCTTCTCGTCCCGCTCCGTCAGGTGCTGACCGACGTTCCCGTCGATCGGGTGCTCACGGTCACGGAACCCGCGCAGTGACCGAACAGGGTTCGGTCTCTAGCTGCAGCCGCTGGTCGAGCCGCAGTTGCCGCAGCGGTAGCAGGAGCCGTTGCGGATCATGATGCTGCCGCAGTAGTGACAGGGTGGCGCGTCGCTCTGCGCGCGCATCGCGGCACCGAGGGCCGCCGGCTCGGGCGCCCGGTCCAAGAGCGTCGCGGGCGGCAACACGGGCCCCGAGTGCGGCCGCAGCGAGGTCGCGCTCACCTGCACGCCAACCGCCTCCTGCCGCTCGACCGAGAGGAACTTGGAGGCGAGCCAGCGGAAGATGTAGTCCGTGATGCTCTTGGCGTACGGGATCTCCGGGTTCTTGGTGAAGCCCGAGGGCTCGAAGCGCACGTGCGAGAACTTCTCGACCAGCGCCTCGAGCGGGACGCCGTACTGGAGGGCCATCGAGATCGAGGTGGCGAAGGCGTCCATCAGACCCGAGATGGTGGAGCCCTCCTTCGCCATCACCAGGAAGATCTCGCCGGGCTTGCCGTCCTCGTACATGCCGACCGTGATGTAGCCCTCGTGGCCCGCGATCGAGAACTTGTGGGTGATGGCGTGGCGCTCGTCCGGGAGCTTGCGGCGCGCGGGCCGTGCCTCGGTCACGGGCGCCGCCACCAAGGCGGTCGCCTCCTCCCCGCCCTTCGCCTCCTCCTTCGAGGTCGAGAGCGGCTGGGTGCGCTTGCAGCCGTCGCGGTAGACGGCGATCGCCTTGAGGCCGAGCTTCCAGGCCTCGACGTAGGCCTGCTGGATGTCCTCCGGCGTCGCGTCGGTGGGCATGTTGACGGTCTTGCTGATGGCGCCCGAGAGGAAGGGCTGCACCGCCGCCATCATCTTGATGTGGCCCATGCAGTGGATGGAGCGCTTGCCGCTGCGCGGCGGGAAGGCGCAGTCGAAGATGGCGAGGTGCTCGTCCTTGAGATGCGGCGCGCCCTCGATCGTCTCCTGCTCGTCGACGTAGCGCACGATCTCCTCGACCTGGCCCTCCGAGTAGCCGAGCTTCTCGAGCACGGCGGGCACCGACTGGTTGACGATCTTCATGACGCCGCCGCCCACCAGCTTCTTGTACTTGACGAGCGCGATGTCGGGCTCGATGCCGGTCGTGTCGCAGTCCATCATGAAGCCGATGGTGCCGGTGGGCGCGAGCACGGTGACCTGGCTGTTGCGGTAGCCGTGCCGTGCGCCGAGGGCGTAGGCCTCGTCCCACACGTCGACGATCGCGTCCATCAGGCCCTTGGGCACCAGGCCCGAGTCGATCATGTGGGCGTGCTTCCGGTGCTTGTCGATCACGCGCAGCATCGGCTCGGCGTTGCGCGAATAGCCCGCGAAGGGGCCCATCGCCGAGGCGATCCGCGCCGACTGCGCGTAGGCCTCGCCGTGCATGAGGGCGGTGACGGCGGCCGCGTAGGCGCGGCCCTGTTCGGAGTCGTAGGGCAGACCGTGGTCCATCAGCAGGACGCCCAGGTTGGCGTAGCCGAGGCCGAGCGGCCGGTAGTCGTGGCTGTTGCGGTCGATCGCCGGGGTCGGGTAGCTCGAGTTGTCGACCAGGATCTCCTGGGCGGTGATCACGGTCCGGCAGGCGGCGGCGAAGCCCTCGACGTCGAACTCGCCGTCCTCGCCCACGAACTTCATCAGGTTGAGGCTGGCCAGGTTGCAGGCCGTGTCGTCGAGGAACATGTACTCGCTGCACGGGTTCGAGGCGTTGATGCGCGCGGTGTTCGAGCAGGTGTGCCAGTCGTTGATGGTGGTGTCGTACTGCATGCCGGGGTCGCCGCACTGCCAGGCGGCGTCCGCCATCATGCCCATCAGCTCCCGTGCCCGGAAGGTCTCGCAGGGCTGACCCGAGAGTACGTACCGCGTGTGCCACTCGCGGTCCTCGACCACTGCCCGCATGAACTCGTCGGTCACCCGCACCGAGTGGTTCGCGTTCTGGAAGAAGACCGAGTCGTAGGCGCCGCCCCGGACGTTGAAGGCGCCGTCGTAGCCGGCGTCGATCAGCGCCCAGGCCTTCTTCTCCTCGTCGGCCTTGCAGTTGATGAACTCGGCCAGGTCCGGGTGATCGGCGTTCAGGATCACCATCTTGGCGGCGCGCCGGGTCTTGCCGCCGCTCTTGATGACGCCGGCGAAGGCGTCGTAGCCGCGCATGAAGGAGACCGGTCCCGAGGCCGTGCCGCCGCCGGCGAGCGGCTCCTTCGAGGAGCGAATGGAGGAGAGGTTCGAGCCCGTGCCCGAGCCGAACTTGAAGAGCATGCCCTCGGTCTTGGCGAGCCCGAGGATCGACTCCATGGTGTCGTGGACGGCGTTGATGAAGCACGCCGACGACTGGGGATGCTTCTCGATGCCGACGTTGAACCAGACCGGGCTGTTGAAGGCCGCCTTCTGCTGGACCAGGAGGTGCGTGAGCTCGTCGGCGAAGGCCTGGAGGTCCTCCTCGGTCGCAAAGTAGCCCTGCGCCTCGGCCCAGTTGCGGATGGTGTCGACGACCCGGGAGATCAGGCCACGCACGCTCCGCTCGCGGTCGGGCGAGCCGAGCTGGCCGCGGAAATACTTGGAGGCGACGATGTTCGTCGCCGTCTGGCTCCAGGTCGAGGGCACCTCGATGCCATGCTGCTCGAAGACGGGCTGCCCCTTCTCGTCGTTGATGAGAGCCGAGCGCAGCTCCCAGGTGACCTCGTCGTAGGGGTGTCGCCCCACTCTCGTGAAGTGGCGCCGGAACGAGAGACCCGTCCGTTTCTCGGCCTGGGGAGCCGTGCGGGACTCGCTGGCCGGCTTTTCCGCGGGATGGGTCGACATCGTGACTACCTCTCTATCCGAGGGCTCGGGCTCCTGAGGGACGACTCTCCGGCTTGACTGGCGATGTCGTCTCGCCAGCCGGTCCGGCGCGGTGACTGTGCCGATAGGCGGCGACGGCGATTATCGAAAAGGGCTCCCATGGTGTCAAGGAAAAAACACAATGGGTTGTGGCGCTGTGATTCTGGACACCATTATATTGCAGGTCAGCGAGTTGCGGAAGAACTCCAGCCGTGACGGTGGCCGGGACCCCGGGCTGATTCGAGCACTTCATCGCCTTTTTCGCCCGGCTGGCCGTCGGAAGAAACACCCATGCGAGACAGGCACTGATGCCACTTTTCCCTTCATTTATAGCGAGTTACACCATACGGCTTCGGAGTAAAGGGAGCGCTCGTTGGGTAAGATCGGGAGAAAGATGCAGAAACGGGTAGAGCGCGGCCGCCCGACCCCTGGCTCGCACCCCCTAGTCCGGCAGCTCGGCTTCGTACTTCTCCTGCTTGAAGGGAGAGAAGCCGCGCGCCAGGTAGTTGGGCAGCGCCGCTTTGTCGTCGAGCGTGCAGGTGTGCAGCCAGACGCGGGAGGCCTCGAGCGTCCAGGCCGCTTCGACCGCCGCGCTCAGCAGGAACTTGCCGAGGCCGCGGCCCAGGAACTCGGGCAGCAGACCGAAGTACGCGATCTCGACCGAGCCGTCCGTGTGCTTCTGGAGCTCGAAGTAGCCGGCTGGCGCCCCCGCAACCGTCAGGAGATGCACCGAGACGGCGGGGTCCTCGAGACGGGCGAGATTCTCCGCCTTCGTCCAGCCGAGCCGGTCGTACCAGTGATAGGCACGCCCGACCTCGGCGTACAGGTAGCGGAAGAAGGAGGTCGGGCAGCCCTCCATGCGCTCGACCCTGGCCCGAGGATCGGGACACTCCACCCTGCGCAGAAGCGAGGGGTCCCGAAGCTCGAGATACGTACGCGCCACTTCGACCCGGCTCATCGCCGCGCGGCTCCCCGCTGTCGGCCGGCCCTGCCGGGCAGCACCTGCTCGAGCCCCGCCAGCACCGAGCGAAGCCCGAACTCGAAGCTCGCGTCCCCCGGCGGCTCCGATCCCTGCCGCACGATCCGCGCGAGGTTCGGGTAGCGACCGCTCGCGAGCAGGGTCTCGAGATAGGGGGCCACCGGCGCGCGCTTGCGTGCCTCGCTGAGACCGTGGCGGCGGTTCGCCTCAGCCTCCCCCAGCTCGTAGGCGACGACCCCCGAGACGTAGGCGTAGACGGTCCCGACCACGCGTACGGCCGTGCGCACCCCCACGCCCCGCGCCGCCAGGGCCGCGAGCGAGAACTCGAACCAGCGCAGGTAGCCCGGGCCCAAGGTCGGGCGGCTGGTCATGAGCGCGCCCGCCCAGGGATGCTTCTTCAGCACCTGGCGGGTGGCCCGGGCGAGCCTCGCGAGATCGGCGCGCCAGTCCCCCGAGGGACGCTCCGGCAGAGCGATCTCGCCGAAGGCCGCGTCCAGCATCAGGTCCAGCAGGTCCTCCTTGCTCGCGAGGTACCGATAGATCACCTGGTAGTCGAGCGCCGGACGGCCGCGCCGGGCCCCCACCAGCCGCGACCAGATCGGGCTCCTGTCCCCGTCCTGGGCCGTCCCCGGCCGCCCGGCAGCGACCCGGCTGCGTGGCTCACTCATCCGCGCACAGCATACCGTTTGCGTACGATGTACTCATTCGGACACGATGTACCCGGCGACCGCGCCACAGCTCACGGGCGAACGGCCCCGGTAGCCGGGGCGGCAAGCCAAGCCGGCCTTCGAGAGCTACCGAAGGCTGATCGACGAGCTCGTCGACGACCCGCGCGATGCCGAACGGATCCCGAGCTGAGCGGTAGAATGGCTGGCGCGGCGGTCGCGAGGGCGGCGCCGTGCGGAGGCGGGAGTGGACGAGGTCGAGCGAGAGGCGGAAGCAGCCGAGCCGGACGGCGCCCGCGACGAACCGGAGGAATGGCCGCCCGAGCGGCGGCGCGCGTTCCTCGAGGCTCTCGACCGGCGGCGAGCGAGGCTGCTGGGCGCGAGCCGCGGGATCGCCCTGCTGCTGATCGCCACGGTCGTGGTCGGGGTCGTGCTGCGCCTGCCGGAATCGTGGTGGGTGCCAGCCGCCGGCGCGGTCGCGCTGCTCGGGCTGGTATTCCGCCTGGCCGACTGGAAGTGCCCGAATTGCGGCGAGCGGCTGGGCACCCGCCGCCCCTCCTCCGTCTGTCTCGGCTGCGGCGCACGCCTCGACTGACGGCGCCTCGCCGTTTGAGCCTCGCACGCGAGTGTGATAACCGTGTCGTCCGGGAAGAGCGGAGGCAGAGCCTGCGATGGCGAGAATCCTGCTCGTCGAGGACAACGACATGAGCCGGGACATGCTGTCGCGGCGCCTGCAGCGCAAGGGCCACGAGGTACTGATCGCGGCCGACGGGATGCAGGCGATCCTGATGGCAGAGAGCGAGGCCCCGCAGCTGATCCTGCTCGACATGAGCCTGCCCGTGATCGACGGCTGGGAGGCGGCGAGGCGGCTCAAGGCGTCGCCGGGCACCGCGTCGGTACCCATCATCGCACTCACCGCGCACGCGATGGCGGGCGACCGCGAGCGGGCGCTCGCCTGCGGCTGCGACGACTACGACACCAAGCCCGTCGACTTCGCCCAGCTGCTGGCGAAGATCGACGCCCTGCTCACGCGGTCCTGACCGGGAGGGCGCCCGGTCGGGCCCGGGACCGGCGGGCACCGCAAGCTCAAGGAAGGCCGGCCGCGGAGGGCCGGCTCGCCGTCTCGCCCGCCCCGGGTTCCGCTTCGGTCGCGAGCGACCCCGGCTCGGCGACCACGCGGGGAAGGCGGACCGTGAAGACCGACCCGCGCCCGAGCTCGCTCTCGAGCTGGATATCGCCGCCCATCATCTCGGCGAGCCGACGGCTGATGACCAACCCGAGGCCCGTGCCTCCGAAACGGCGCGAGGTGGAGGCGTCGGCCTGGGAGAAGGATTGGAACAGCCTCTGGGCCTGCTCGGGTGCCAGGCCGATGCCGGTGTCCGAGACCGTGAACTCGATCCAGTCCCGCCCCGCGAGCTGCAACGGCAGCACCTCCAGAGAGACCCGACCGCTTTGGGTGAACTTGGCCGCGTTGCTGAGCACGTTGAACAGCACCTGCCGGACGCGCATCAGATCCGCGTGCATGACACCGATCCCGGCGCAGCTCACCTCGAGCTCGTTCTCGTTCTTGGCCACCATCGGCAGGATGGTGGCCTCGACCTCGCGCACCAGCCCGCCGACGTCGAAGTCCTCGAGCACGAGCTCCATCCGCCCGGCCTCGATCTTGGAAAGGTCGAGCACGTCGTTGATCAGGGCCAGCAGATGCTTGCCCGCGCCGTGGATGCGGGACAGGTCGGGTGCCAGCTCCTCGAGCCCGCGCTCCTGCGCCTCCTCCTCCAGCATCTCGCTGTAGCCGATGATCGCGTTGAGAGGCGTGCGCAGCTCGTGGCTGATGTTCGCGAGGAAGCTGCTCTTGGTGCGGCTCGCCTGCTCGGCCATGTCCTTGGCCACCCGCAGCTCGGCGTCGCGGGACTGGATGCGTCCGAGCATGTCGTTGAAGCCGTCGATCAGGAGCCCCAGCTCGTCCTCGCCCTCCTTGACGGCGCGCAGAGAGAAGTCCTCCTCGCGCGAGACCCGGGTCTCGATCTCCGCCAGGTGCAGGATGGGGCGCGAGATCAGCTTCTGCAGGCGCGAGGCGATCAGCGCCGAGGCCAGCATCGAGAAGAGGGTCACCACCGCGAGGATGCCGGCGTAGAGCTCCACGCGCGTGGTGAGCTGGCGGGTGCTGGAGCGCAGATAGACGGTGCCCAGGTAGCGGCCCTGCGGGTTCGTGACCCGCCGGTAGAGCACCAGGCCCTCGCTGGTGAAGGCGTGCCAGTTGTGGACGGAGAAGGGCGGCGTGGGCGGCTCGCGCAGGATGTTGCGGTGGTGTCCGCCCAGGACCTGGCCATCGGCGTCGAAGATCGCGGAGGCCTCGATCTCGGGGTACGCCTGCAGCGAGCCCACGATCAGCGTGAAGGTGTCGCGGTCCGGCGCGCGGCGCCCCCCTCCGGACTCGAGGGCCGGATAGACCAGCAGCCCGATCCCTTCCGCTGTGGTCTCGAGGTCCCGGACCATGCGCTCCCGGAACAGCACGTAGTCCCAAGCCACGAAGCCCGCGGAAGCCATGATCACCGCGATGCCGCTGGTGACCAGGATGACGAGCGTCAGCTTGCGCCGGATCGAGAGGTCGCGGAGCCGCCGCCGGAGCGTCGCGGGCATCGTGACCGCATCCTAGGGCTGCCGCCCGGGCCGAGGCAAGCGGTGTCGCATCCCCGCCCGGTCGCCTCGAGGGGTCGCCCGCGGCGCTCAGTCGACGGCGGGTATCAGGGCGGGATCGCCGAGCAGCAGCGCGGGGTCGATCCGCGCGCCGCGCCAGCGCACGCCGAAGTGCAGGTGCGGCCCGGTCGCTCGGCCGGTGCTGCCGACCGCCCCCAGGAGCGCACCCCGGCTGATCTGCTGGCCCTGGGACACGTCGACTCGGCTCAGGTGGAAGTACATCGTGATCAGCCGGTCGCCGTGATCGAGGAAGACGCTGTTGCCGGAGAAGAAGAGATCGCTCACCAGCGCCACCACGCCGTCGGCGGCGGCGTAGACGGGTGTGCCCGCCGCGGCGCCGAAGTCCGAGCCGCCGTGGGGGCTCCGCGGCCGGCCGTTGATGATCCGGCGGCTGCCGAAGCGGCCGCCCTCGGGCAGCGGCTCGAGCGGCGGGCCGAGCGGGAGGTGGAAGAGGCGCGCACCCTCCCGTTTCCACAAGGGCGCCACCTGCGCCTGCTCGCGGCGGACGCGCGCCGCGTCCCGCGGCGACAGCACCACCATCCGCCGCGGGAGGGTCAGCCGCTGCAGCGGATAGTCGAAAGGCCCGACGCGCACGCTCCGCCGCTCGCGACGTCCGCCCCGCCAGCGCAACAGCTCGAGCGGACCCGCGGGGCGCAGGAGATCCACGGGATAGAGGCAGGCGCCGGCGATCGGCGCGAACCTCTGCGCGCCGATCCCGCAGGAGTCGACCCCCTCTCCGGGCCAGCTCACGATCGTCCCGGGACGAACCACCGGCCGACCGGAGGCCTTCGCCGCGGGGCCAGCGTGAGCCGGCGGCAACCACGCCAGCGCGGCGGCCAGCCACGCCAGCGCGACGGCCGGCACGAGACCCCGCCATCCCAGGCGACAGGGCCGCCCCTTCACGCCACCTTCACCAGCCGCCGCACGTCGAGCAGCAGCGCCACCACGACGATCGCGAGCAGCGCGAGCGGTGCCTCGCTCCCCGCCCGCGCGCCGATCAGCACCACGCGTAGCGCGGCCACCAGCGCACGCCCACCAGGGCCAGGACGATCCAGCTCACGGTTCGCAGCTTCGACACAGGTGCACCTCCGGTTTCCGGCGGGAAGACGGCCTGATACCCGATCGTAACCCGGAGCGGGCGGTTCAGACGTCGAGCTTCAGCAGGCGACCCTCGACGCGCCCGTTCTCGATCCGCAGGCGGCCCACCGAGACGGGCAGCCGGAAGCGTCGCGGCCCGGCGCTGCCCGGATTGAACCAGAGCACGCGTCCTCTCCGTTCCGCGAGCGGACGGTGGGAGTGGCCGAAGACGACGAGGCCGATGCCCTCCTTGGCCGCGTCGAGTCCGAGAAGAGCGCGGTCGTGGAGGAGGAGGGTCGGCACTCCGGCCAGCTCCAGTCGCCGGCGCTCGGGGAGGAGCCGCCCCCAGCCCCCGTCGGTGTTGCCCCTCACCGCCAGCACCGGCGCGATCCGGGAGAGCTCCTCGACGAGCTCGGTGCCGCCCACGTCGCCCGCATGCAGGATCACCTCGCAGCCCGCGAGCGCCGCCACCGCCTCCGGACGCAGCAGGCCGTGCGTGTCGGAGATGACGCCTACTTCGAGGCGCGACCCCAAAGCGGCTGCCCCATGAAGACCAGCGTCCCGGCCGCCGTGCGCGCGGCGAGGCGCGGATCCGATACTAGCAATACGACCGTCGAGCCCAGGTGGAAGGCTCCCAGCTCGTCCCCCCGGCGAACGGCGACCGGCGAGGCCGGCGTGAAACGCCCCGCCCGCGCACCCCGGTTCGTCACCAGGTCGCTGAAGGAGAGGCTGATGCGTCCGACGTTCGCCGCCCCCACCAGCACGACGGCCACCGCCCCATGGCCCTCGGTCTCGAGGAAGACGCAGACGCGCTCGTTGCGCGTGAAGAGCCCCGGCACGGCCCGCACGCCCATGCCGTTCACGGTGAAGAGGCGCCCCGGCAGGTAGCGCCAGGCGGAGACGCGTCCGTCGACCGGCGAGTGGACGCGGTGGTACATGGCCGGGCTCAGGTAGAGGGTCGCATAGGCCCCACCCCGGAAGGGACGCGCGTCCTCTTCCGAGCCGAGCAACGCCTCCATGGAGTAGCGGCTCCCCTTGATCTGCTCCAGTTGCCCGTCGCACGGCGTCTCGCCGATGACGCTCACCCGCGAGTCGCAGGGCGAGACGACCACACCCTCCTCGCGAGCGACCGGCCGCCGGCCTTCGGCGAGCCGGCGCGTGAAGAACTCGTCGAAGGTCGCGTGACTCTCGATGGGCGAGGCGGCCTCGGCGAGGTCGACGCCGAACGCGCGCGCGTAGGCCGTGATCACGCGAGCCAGCAGCGGTCGCGGCAGGCGGAGGTCGCTCAGGCGGCCGGTCAGGCGGCTCAGCAGAGGCGACGACGACGCCATCGCGGCCAGCCACTCCGCGCGCTCCCGCAGGGACATGCGCCTCATGCTAGCGGATGTCGGCCCGCGATGTGGACGCTGTCGTGTCGAGGAGGTCGCGCCCCTGATGCTAAACTGCCGCGCCGGAGAGTCCATCGCGTGAGAAGAATGGAGAAGTCGTCGTGAGGTCGCAGGCGAAGCAGGGCGTGAAGAAGGGAGCGAGCAGGCACGTGTCCGCCGCTCGCCGGCCCCAGCTGGACCTCTTCGGCGATGCCGAAGAACACCCGCGCCCCACGCCGCCGGCGAAGTCGACGGGCGGCAAGGCGAAGCCGCTGACGGCGAAGCAGCCGCCGCCGCGCCGTGCCGCCGGCCCCCGGGCGGAGGTACCCCGGGCGGAGGTACCCCGGGCGGAGGTACCCCGGGCGGAGGTACCCGGGCGGAGGTACCCGGGCGGAGGTACCCCGGGCGGAGGTACCCCGGGCGGAGGCCAGGCCCGGAGCGGAAGCAAGGTCGCCCGGCCGGCGCGTGACGGCGGAGTCCCTGGCCCAGCGGCAGCGGGAGATCTCGGTCTCCGAGTTCTTCGTCAAGAATCGCCACCTGCTCGGCTTCGACAACCCCTCGAAGGCGCTGCTCACCACGATCAAGGAAGCCGTCGACAACTCGCTCGACGCCTGCGAAGAGGCCGGGATCCTGCCCGAGCTGCAGATCGAGGTCCATGACCTCGGCCTCGAGTCCCGAAAGGGGGAGGCGGAGCTCACCAAGGGCGAGGGACGCTTCGTGGTGGTCGTGCAGGACAACGGCCCGGGCATCGTCAAGGTGCAGGTCCCGAAGATCTTCGGCAAGCTCCTCTACGGCTCGAAGTTCCACCGGCTCAAGCAGGCCCGAGGACAACAAGGCATCGGGATCTCCGCGGCGGCCATGTACGGACAGCTCACGACCGGGAAGCCCATCCACGTCACGAGCCGCGTGGGCAGGACCAAGGCCGCCCACGTCTTCGACATCCAGATCGACACCCGCAAGAACGAGCCCGTGGTCACCCACGACGAGACCCTGCCCGGGTGGGAGCGCGAGCACGGGACGCGCGTCGAGCTGGAGATCGTCGCCAACTGGCAGCAGGGCCAGCGCTTCGTGAACCGCTACGTCGAGCACACGGCGCTCGCCAATCCCCACGCCACCATCCACTACACCCGGCCCGTCAGCGCCGCCCAGCGCGCCAACACGAGCCAGCCGGGCAACGAGACGCTGACTTTCCCGCGGGCGACGACGGAGCTCCCCAAGGAGTCTCTCGAGATCAAACCCCACCCCCACGGCGTCGAGCTCGGCGCGCTCATGCTCATGGCCCGGGAGTCGAAGAGCCGCGACGTGCGGGGTTTCCTGCAGTCGGCCTTCAGCCGCGTCTCGGCGGGCGCCGCGGGCGAGATCCTGGCCAAGGTGCCCTGGGGCCGGAAGGCCGTCAGGCCCCGCGCGGTCGGCGAGAACCGCGCGCTGGCGGAGGAGCTGCACAAGGCGATCGCCGCGACCAGGCTGATGAGCCCTCCCACCAACTGCCTCTCGCCGATCGGCGACGAGCTGATGCGCAGGGGCCTGGTCAGCTTCCTGAACGTGATCGAGAGCGAGGGGGCGGGCGGCGACGAGAACGCCCAGCTCGATCTCGACTCGGCCGGAAGGCAGCCGGCCAGGCGGGCCGCCAGGAAGGCGGACGGGAAGGCGCCGCCGGCCGAGGGGCAGCCGTCGGTTCCCGATGCGACGTCCGAGGAGGGTGTCGAGAAGATCAAGGGCCACAACTACTTCATCGCCACGGTCACCCGCCCCCCCAAGGTCTACCGGGGCAATCCCTTCCAGGTGGAGGTCGGGCTCGCCTACGGCGGCAGCTGGCCCCCCGACAAGACGATCGAGCTGTTCCGCTTCGCGAACCGGGTGCCGCTCCTCTTCCAGCGGGGTGCCTGCGGGATCACCGATGCGATCGTGCACACCGACTGGCGCAACTACCTGCTGAGCCAGCCGAAGGGCTCCCTGCCCGTGGGACCGATGGCCCTCCTCGTCCACATCGCCTCGGTCTGGGTGCCGTTCACGAGCGAGTCCAAGGAGGCGCTCGCCCACTACCCGGAGATCACGAAGGAGATCCAGCTCGCGGCCCAGGAATGCGGCCGGCGGCTCGCCACCTTCATCCGCAAGCGCAAGGCAGCCGACTACCAGGCGCAGCGCCGCAGCATCTTCGAGCTCTACATCGAGGAAGTCGCGGCGGCGATCGGCCGGATCACGGGGCGCAAGCCGGAGCCGATCCGGAGGGAGTTCCTCGACGTCGCTCACAAGGTGACGGCGGCGGAGATGAAGCAGGAAGAGCGAGAGACGGCGCTCGCGGCGCGCGAGGCCAGACAGAAGGCGCGGGCTCGGCGCGCGGCGGAAAAGGAGTAGCGGCGTGGCGAAGGCAGGGAGTCCCCGCGGGAGGGCGGGCGCCGCGAGCCGAACCGAGAGGAGTGCGCGGCGGGACCCGATCTCGAAGAAGACCGCGGACAAGATCGAGAGGCTCGCCGAGGGCGTGCTGAAGGCGGTCGGCCGGGGCAGGAACCCGTTCCTCGAGATCCCGGTCCGCTCGCTCGCCAACGTCAACTGGAGCGAGAAGAAGCGCCTGGTCGAGCTGGGGGACCAGAAGCAGAAGCGCTATTTCTTCAACGTCGCCATGGCGAGGAAGTTCATGCAGACCTTCCTGGTCAGCGAGGCCTGCAAGGAGCTGATCGACTCGGGCAAGACGACCAGCATCCGCGACCTCTACTACGTCGCCAAGCACACGATCGGCGACACGAGGCAGAACACGTTCGAGGAGCAGGAGGAGTCCGACCCCATCATCGAGGACCTCGAGGTGACCGTCGACGCGCTGCGAGAGGAGCTTCACCTCTTCGCCGATCCCAAGGGGGCGATGGTCGGTCCGATCACCGTCGTCGACAGCGGCGACACCATCGACCTGCGCCGGATGGGCTCCGGCGGCTGGGCCGTGCCCTCGATCGTCGAGCAGAACGTCGTCACGTTCCGCAAGCACGAGGCCAAGTACGTCCTGCTGGTGGAGAAGGGTGCCGTCTGGAAGCGCTTCAACGAGGACAAGTTCTGGAAGCGCAACAGCTGCATCATCATCCACGGCGGAGGCCAGCCGCCGCGAGGCGTGCGACGCCTCGTCCAACGGCTCCACAGCGAGCTGAAGCTGCCCGTCTACGTCCTGGTCGACAACGACCCGTGGGGCTTCTACATCTACAGCGTCCTGAAGCAGGGCTCGATCAACCTCGCCTACGAGTCGATGCGCATGGCGGTGCCCGAGGCCCGCTTCGTGGGCCTTTCGTCCTTCGACAAGGACAAGTACCAGCTGCCGACCAACGTCTCCATCAAGATGAACGACGGGGACAACAACCGCGCCAAGCAGATGCTCGCCTACCCCTGGTTCCGGCACGCCCGCTGGCAGCGGGAGATCCAGGAGATGGTGAAGAGCGGCCTCAAGTTCGAGCTGGAGGCCCTGTCGCGGCGCGGCATCAGCTTCGTCACCGAGGAGTACCTGCCGAAGAAGCTGCGGGACCGGGATTGGCTGGAGTAGCGGGGAGCGGCTAGGCGCTGGAACCACCCGCCTGGAGCGACTGCGACGCCTCGCCGAGCTGGCCTAGCCCCGGGCACGCCGGCCCCTGAAGAGCGGCCTCGCAACCACATTGGTGTCGCAATTGTTGCCGTTGTGACAGGGCAATTCCGGACAATTGGACACCCTGCTCCTCTTCGTTGGATGCGCGGCGGGGACGAACAGCCGAAATCAGCCCATTTCGTGGGGTATCTGCGGTTGGCTGTCTCGCCAAAGGTGCGGCACGCATTTTGCACCCATTCGGAGACGGAGGTTGTGGAGCAGTCATGACCAGCGCTCGTCGCAGCGGCACCTATGTCGGGGTCGCCCTCCTGGGCGGTCTCGTCGGCGCGGTGGTTGGCCTTCTGGTGGCGCCCGGGCCGGGGAACGACACCCGAAGACGCATCGCCCGTTCGTCCATCGAGGACCAGGAGCTTCTGCTGCGGAGCGCCGAGATGGGCATGGACCTCCTCTGCGACGAGCAGGACCTGCTCGCGAGCGCGTAGCGGGCCCAGCGGACGGGTCGCTCGCTTCGTACGTGATACACTCCTCTGGGTTTTCCCGAAACCCGACGGAGGATCACCTCGTTGGTCACACCCAGGGCGGCGGCGAACGCTCTCGTCACGATCACCGGCTGCGACGGTGACGCGCCGGAGCCGTTGCATTCTTTTGCGACGAGGAATCGCGGTCCGCGCGAGAGAGTCGGCTCCGGCGAGCCTGCCGCGCAGACGTTGCGCATCCGCGCCGTGACGATGCGCCCAGAAGCTCCCCGCGGCGTTCGTGCCGGCGGGCACCACCCGGAGCCGAGGTAGGCATGGCGAAGAGCAAGCCCTCGAAGACGAAGAAGCACAAGAAGGACAAGAAGGCCACGAAGCCAACGAAGGCCGACAAGCGCGTGAAGAAACCGAAGAAGGTGAAGCACGCGGGCGGTGAGACCAAGGCGGGCGCCAAGACGAAGGCTGCCCCCGCCAAGGCCGCCGAGGTGGCGACGGCCAAGCCGGCCAAGGGCCGCGCCGAGGCCAAGGGAAGAGGCGCCGAGCACGAGAAAGGGCCGATCGGGAAGCCCCACCTCGGCCCCAACGGCAGGCCCGTGCGGTCGCGCAAGTCCTCCCGCCGCCCGACGCTGCTGCGGCGGGGACCGGACGGCGAGATCCTGGCCCCGGGCGACCTGTTGCTGCCGGGCGGCACCCAGCGACTCGAGGAGGTCCAGTACCTGTTCCGCGGCTATGCCGCGGCCGAGCGCTCGAGCCTCGTCGGCGATCCGATCGCCGAGGTGTTCGCCCGCCGCCCGCAGGGCGAGTTCCCCTCCCAGCGCGAAGAGCTGCAGCGTGCGCTCGCCTGGGCCAACGACCGCTTCGAGCGCGGGACGATCGAGGCCGTGATCCCGCCGCGCACGAACCTGCGGCGCAGCTTCCAGGGTGTCGTCGAGCGCGCACGCCATCGCCGACGGGAGATCGGGGCGTTCCTGCGGGGACTCGACCTGGGCCACACCGAGACCTCCCACATGGACGCCCACGGTGAGGCCAGCCTGCAGAGCCTCATGGAGTGGGCGGCGCGACTCGAGAACCTCGCCGAGGCCGATGAGCCGGCGCAGGCGGACTACAACCAGTTTCACCGCGGTCTCGACCAGCTCGAGAGCACGACCGAGGCGCTGATCCTCGACGTGGAGCAGACGCTGCGCCGTCTGCACGACAGGATCCGCGGCTGAGGGGCCGCGGGCGGGCAAATCCAGCGCGAGCGCGGGCGCTCGCGAACGACGCGTGAGGACCATGGCTGAAGCGACCTACCGGTACTCGCTCGTGGTCGGAGAGGACACGCCGGATCGCGCCTGGCTCGAGGCGATCCTGATGCGGGGCGGGCTCGAGGTGGCGGCATGCTCCGAGGTGGAGCTGAGCGCGACGCCCGACATCGTGCCGCCCCAGCTCGTGCTGCTGGATGACTCGCGCACGGTCGGCACCGACGCCCAGACCCGGCAGAAGACCCAGACCACGCGCCTGGCGAGCTTCGCCCGGATCCGCGCGCAGCCGGCGCTGGCCGGCGTACCGGTCGTCGTGCTGGCCCCGGATGCGGACATCGACAGCTTCTCGGCCATGATCGAGCGGGGCGCCGCCGCCTACCTGGTCAAGCCGGCGGCCGCGGAAGAGGTGGTCCGGATCGCCCACAAAGTCTCAGGGTGGCTCTCCTCGAACGACCGCACCGAGAGGAGGCGCCGGCTGCGGCGCCCCCTGGTGATGCGTATCGACGCCGTCGTCGGGGGACGGCCCTCGGTGCCGGGACAGATCGTGGACGTCAGCAGCAGCGGCTGCCGCGTCGAGCTGCCCAACCCCGTCGCCGAGGGCGAGCCGGCAAATCTCACTCTGCACGGCGTAAAGGGCTCGACCGACCTCGCGCTGAGCGCCGAGGTGCGCTGGCAACGACGGACGCCCGACGGCGTCGAGCTCGCGGGCCTTCGCTTCACGGGAACGGCGGCGGTCTTCGCGGGCAAGGTGCTGGGGACGGTCTCCCGCCAGGCCTGACCCGCACCGGGCCATGCCGTCGGCGGCCTTTCGAGCTAGAGCCGACGCTCCACCTCGTGCACGAGGGCGGAGAAGAGTGTCACGGCGTCTTCGTTCGCCTTGCGCAGGTTCGCCGCCATGCGTTCGGCGAGCCGCCGGGTGACGGCCAGGCCGGCGGCGGGATGCCGGTCGCCGAACGCCAGGAAACGCTCGCGGGAGATCACGAACAGCGTGCAGTCCGACTCGGCCACGACCGAGGCGGAGCGGGTCGCGGTGCTGAGCAGAGCCACCTCGCCGAAGGCATCGTCGCTCTCGAAGAAGCGGACGGTCCAGTGGTCCCCGGAAGGAGTACGTTTCTCCGCGCGCAGTCTGCCCTCCCTCACCACGAACAGGCAGTCCCCCTGGTCGCCCTCTTCGATGATTGTCTCCCCCGCCCGGGCCGTCCTGGAGGCACAGGACTCGACCAGCAGGGAGAGGGCTTCGTCCCCGACGCCGGCGAACAGCGGACAGCCGACGAGCGCGGCGCGCCGATCCCGCGGGCTCATGCGTACGACTCCGGCGCGGCGAGCACGACGGCGAGCGCGTGGCGCTTCACCAGGTAGTTCTGGGGCGGGTTCAGGACCGGACGGTTCGAGACCAGCTCGTGCACCGAGCGCAGGTTCTGCAGGAGCTGGGTCACGTCCTCCGTCTTCTGGGCCGCGCGCAGCGCCTCGCGCTTGATGGCGAGGCTGTGACCGGTGTTCTCGACCAGCCCGATCAGCAGCTGGCCGCTCTCGGCCCGCACGTGCTCGGCCAGCTCCGAGAAGCGTCGGCCGACGTAGGCGTCCGGAACCGGCACGGTGGCGAGGCCTGCCGGCGCCAGCAGCCGCTCGACGAGCTGGGTCATCCCCGTCGCCACCGAGGCGCTCAGGAGCATGGCACGGGCGTGGTCGCGCGAGAGCACGACCTCGTCACAGCGCGCGACCCGGAGATGCTCGACGAAGGTGCGCTCGATCACCTCCGCGCAGGTATAGACCTCGGGCGCCAGGTTCTCGACGTTCATCACCGTCAGCACCGTTCTCGCGTCCGTTTCCTGGCTGGAGCGGCCGCCGGTCTCGTCCGCCAGCACCAGCGCGCGCCGCGCCTGCGCGACGCCTGCCCGGTCGAGCACGGCCGGGTCGACGGGATCGCCGTCCACGTAGCCGAGGCCGGGGAAGTGGTCCCGCAGCCCCTGGTTCGCGGCCGGACCCGCCTGGTTCACGAGCACGATGCGGTCGGGCATGAGGCCCGGCTGGGCAGCCAAGAGGCCCGCAACCAGCTCGAGCATGTCGGTCTTCCAGCCGAAGACGACCAGGTGGCCCCTCAGGCGTGCCTCACCCAATCCTTGTCCCTCCCTGATTCGTCGTGCGACCAGCACGGCAGCGATCTTGGCGGTGACCGTGCCCACCGTCCCCAGGCCCGCGAGCATCACTATCGCGGCGAGGACTCGGCCCGCGCCAGTGACCGGGTACTTGTCCCCGTAGCCGATGGTAGTGAGCGTGACGATCGACCACCACAGCCCGTCACCGACCCCCTCGAACTGCGGATTCCTGCCGCGCTCGAGCAGGAAGATTCCGCAGCCGCCCGCCGCGAGCACCAGCGCGAAGAGCCCGAGCAGGCGCGGGACGTCCTCTCTGCGCAGCGCTCGAGCCACGCGACGCAGGTTCGCCAGGCGTGGCACCCGATCCCGCGCGACTCCCTTCGGATCCCGCGAAGAGGACTTCATGGAGGCAGGTCAGGGCCGGCGCAGCGCAACCTGGTTCGCGAGCTGGCGCGCCTGGCGATGGTCGCTTCCCTGCATCCTCACCACCAGACACATCTCCATCAGCCGCGAGCGCAGCCTCTGGCCGATCCGCTCGACCAGGAACTCGCGCCGCCGCAGGGCATCGGCGCCCAGCGCCTCCTCGCGCGTCACGTCCTGGAAGTTGGTGGTGATCAGGGTCGGGCGCTTGGCCATGTAGCGGCTGTTCAGGATGTAGAAGAGCGTGTCGTTCATCCAGTCC
Organism: uncultured Acidobacteriota bacterium; assembly: GCA_963732935.1. Taxonomy (GTDB): domain Bacteria; phylum Acidobacteriota; class Vicinamibacteria; order Fen-336; family Fen-336; genus DATBSL01. The sequence goes on from CAVTBK010000003.1 coordinate 939,036, forward strand.
GTCATCTTCCAGGCGCCCAGGTCGTCGAGCAGCAGCACGTCCATCGAGACCACGGGCTCCAGCACCTGCAGCTCCGTCGTCTTCGTCTCGGGATCGTAGGAGGACTTGATCTCGCGGATCAGCTCGTGGAAATCCCAGAACTGCCCACGCGCGCCCCTGGCCGAGACCAGCTCGCGGAGCACGGCCACGGCCAGGTGCGTCTTGCCGACGCCGTTGTCGCCGCTGAAGAGGAGTCCCAGCCCCTCGTCGGCACCCAGGTGCGGATACCCGGAGCAGAAGGCGGTCGCCTTCTCGAGCGCCGCGGTCAGCGAGCCATTGCCCGGCGTGAAGCCCTCGAGGGTGCAGTGCTCGTAGCGTGGCGGGATGCGGCAGGAGCTGAGCGCCTCGCCGCCGGCGCCGGTCGCCGGACGGCGGCAGGCGCAGGGCTGCGCGAAATCGCGCCCGTCGCGGCTGACGATCTCGAAGCCGGTTCCCGAGCATCGCGTGCACGCCGGATCAGCCACGAGGACCTCCTGAGGGACGAGCGGTCGTGGGCCCGTGAGACGGCGCGAATGCGCCTCGGGGCGCGGGGATGAGAGTAGTCATCAGTTCAGGTACCCCCGCAGGCCCTGGGCCTCGCGGCTGCGGCGCAGCTTCTCCTTGGCCCGGCTCTCGATCTGGCGGATGCGCTCCCGGCTCAGGCTCATGGCCTCGCCGATCTCCTGGAGCGTCTTGGGCTCCTCGCCGTCGAGCCCGAAGCGCATCCGGATCACCTCGCGCTCCTTCTCCTCCAGCTCCTCGACCATCGACTGGATGCGCCGCTCGAACGAGGTACGGATCATCTCGAGCTCGACCGAGGGGATCAGCTCCTGCTCGAGCGTGTCGCCGAGCTCCAGGTTCCCCTCGTCGCCCACGGAGGCGGAGAGCGAGACGTCGTCGCCCGCCGCGAGCAGGAGCTGCTCCACCGCCTCCCGACTGAGCGCGGTGCGCTCGGCCAGCTCGTCGGTGGTGGGCATCCGCTCGAGCTCCCCCTTCAGCTTCTCGCGGGCGGAGGACAGGCGCGAAACCTGGCCCGAGAGCTTCTGCGGCAGGCGGAAGACGCGCGCGTGCTCCGAGAGGGCGTGGAAGATGGCCTGGCGCACCCACCACACTGCATACGAGATGAACTTGACGTTACGCCCGGGATCGAAACGCTTGGCGGCCTCCATCAGCCCCAGGCTGCCCTCGTGGATCAGGTCCATGTAGGAGAGGCCCAGCCCGCGATAGCGCTTCGCGTAGTGGACGACGAAGCGGAGGTTGGACTCGACCAGATGCTTCAGGGCCTCCTGGTCTCCGCCCTGGATCCGCCGGCCGAGAACCTTCTCCTCGTCCGGCGTCAGTGGCTTGAAGCGGGCGATGTCGCGGATGTAGACGTTGAGCGTGTCGACGGAGGCGCGCTCACGCGTCGGACGCCCGTGGGCGGAATCCTCCGGAGCATCCTTCGGCTTCCGGGGTTTCTTGGCGGCCACCATCGTCTCTCGCGGGAGGAGATGGACGATTATATTCCGCTACTCGCCAGGCCCGTGGGGAGGAGGCTCGGCCGCAGCGCCTGCGGGTGCGGCAGCCGCGGTCGCGACCTCGTGGCCCGCGGGTCCCGAGCCGGCGGCGGACCGCACGATCGGGGTCGGGGGCAGGCGCACGAGCGCCTGTTGCAGCCTCTCCTGCCAGCCGTCCTGCGCCGCGCGCGAGAGCTCCTGACGCACCCAGCCCACGAAGTCGTTGACCTCCTGCTGCATCTGCTCCATGCGCCGACGCATGTTGAGGACGATCTCGACCCCCGCCAGGTTGACGCCGAGGTCGCGGGTGAGGTTCAGGATGACCTCCAGCTGACGGAGGTCCTCCTCGGAGTAGAGGCGGGTGTTGCCGTCCGTGCGCGAGGGCTTGAGCAGCCCCTCGCGCTCGTAGAGGCGCAGTGTCTGGGGATGGATCCCGTACGCCTTCGAGACGACGCTGATCATGTAGTAGCGCCCGCCGCCCGAGCCTGGCTTCGGGTCGGCCGCAGCCGCCCGCCGTCCGCGTGGCATCTGGTCAGCTCCTCCGGACCGCCGCGGCCTGAGCGGCCGCGGCGTCCTCATCCCTGGAACCCGAATCCCCGAGCGCCGCAGCGAGCTCGCGTAGCAGCGCACGCGCGCGATCGTCGGTCACGACCGGGATCGCGACCCGGGCCTCGACCCAGAGGTCACCGCGCCCCCCCTCGCCCGGCCGCGGCACGCCGCGCTTGCGCAGCCGAAAGCGCTGGCCGTTCTGCGTCCCCGCCGGCACCTCGATCGTGACCGGCCCGTCGGGCGTCGCGACCTCGACGTGCCCCCCCATCGCCGCCTCCACCATCCCGACGCAGACGACCATGAAGAGGTCCACGCCTTCGCGTCGGAAGACCGGGTGGGATTCGACCTCCACCGTCAGTACGAAGTCGCCCGCGGGCCCGCCGCGGCGGCCGGCGTGGCCCGCCCCCGACAACCGGACCTGGCTGCCGTCGCCCACGCCCGGGGGGATCTGCACCTCGAGCCACTCGCTCGCGATCACCCGCCCTTCCCCCGTGCAACGCGGGCAGGGTGCCCGCCGCAGCTCGCCGGTGCCACCGCACTCGGAGCAGCCGCGCGAAAAGATCATGTGGCCGCGGCTGCCGCGCACGGTCCCCGTGCCCCGGCAGCGGGGGCAGACGACGGGGCCGTAGGCCACGTCTCCGCGAGCCTGGCACTGGGGACAGGGATCGAAGCGCACCAGATGGACGCGCCGGCTGGCACCCCGCATCGACTCCTCGAACGAGACGCGGGTCGCCTGCTCGAGGTCCTCGCCCCGAGTCGCCCCGGCCGGTTCCCCGGAGCGCAGCGCGGCGTCGAAGATGTCGTGGAAGCCGACCGTTTCGACGCGCACGCGGGCGGAGAAGTCGAAGCCCTCGAAACCGGCCTCCGAGCTGGCGGCGACCGCCTTCACCGGCAGCTCGCCGTGGTCGTACGCCGAGCGCTTCTGGGGATCCGAGAGGACCGCGAAGGCCGCAGCCGCCTCGTGATAGCGGTCGGCCGCCACCGGGTCGCCGGGGTTGAGCGCCGGGTGCTGGGCGCGCGACAGCCGCTGCCAGGCACGCCGGATCTCGGCGGCGCTCGCCCCGCGCGTCACACCGAGGGCTTCGTAGAGCTCCATCCCCGCCTACTTCTTCTCGTCCACCACCTCGGCGTCGACGACGTCGCCGTCGCCCTTGCCCTTGGCGCCGCCGCTCGCCTCGCCCGCGGCACCCGCAGCACCGCTCGGCGCTTCCCCGCTCGCCGAGGCCTGCTGGTAGAGGGTCTCGGCCAGCTTGTGCGAGGCCTTGGTCAGCTCGGCGACCGCCGCCTCGATCCTCTCTCGTCCGCCCTCCTGCACGGCCTTGCGGGCGTCCTCGAGCGCCTTCTCGGCGGCCGCCACGTCGGCGGCCGCGAGCTTCTCCTTGTTCTCGCCGAGCGTCTTCTCGGTCGTGTAGATGAGCGTGTCGGCGCGGTTGCGGACCTCGATCTCCTCGCGCCGCTTCTTGTCCTCGTCCGAGTGCGACTTGGCGTCGCCCACCATCCGCTCAACCTCCTCCTTGGCGAGGCCGGAGGAGGCGGTGATGGTGATCGCCTGCGACTTTCCGGTGGCGCGGTCCTTGGCTGAGACGTTGACGATGCCGTTGGCGTCGATGTCGAAGGTGACCTCGATCTGCGGCACCCCGCGCGGGGCGGCCGGGATTCCCATCAGGTGGAACTTGCCGAGGGTGCGGTTGTCCGAGGCCATCGGCCGCTCGCCCTGCAGCACGTGGATCTCGACCTGGGTCTGGCTGTCGGCGGCGGTCGAGAAGGTCTCGCCCTTGCGGGTGGGGATGGTCGTGTTGCGCTCGATGAGGGTCGTCATCACCCCGCCCAGGGTCTCGATGCCGAGCGAGAGCGGGGTCACGTCGAGCAGCAGCAGGTCCTTCACCTCGCCGGAGAGGACACCGGCCTGGAGCGCCGCTCCCACCGCCACCACCTCGTCGGGGTTGACGCCCTTGTGCGGCTCCTTGCCGAAGAACTCCTTCACCAGCTGCTGGATCCTGGGCATGCGCGTCATGCCGCCCACCAGCACCACCTCGTCGATCTGCTTCGTCTCGACCCCCGCGTCCTTCAGCGCCTGGCCGACCGGGCCCATCGAGCGCTTGACCAGGTCGTCCGTCAGCTGCTCGAGCTTCGCCCGCGACAGGCGCAGGTTCAGGTGCTTGGGGCCCGAGGCGTCCGCCGTCACGAAGGGCAGGTTGATCTCCGTCTCCATGGTGCTCGACAGCTCGATCTTGGCCCGCTCCGCAGCCTCCTTCAGCCGCTGCAGCGCCATCTTGTCCTTCGAGAGGTCGATCCCCTGCTCCCGCTTGAACTCCGCCACGATCCAGTCGATCACCCGCTGGTCCAGGTTGTCGCCGCCCAGGTGGGTGTCGCCGTTGGTCGACTTCACCTCCACCACACCCTCGCCCACCTCCAGGATCGAGATGTCGAAGGTGCCGCCTCCGAAGTCGTAGACCGCGATCGTCTCGTCCTTCTTCTTGTCCAGCCCGTAGGCGAGCGCCGCCGCGGTCGGCTCGTTGACGATCCGCAGCACCTCGAGTCCCGCGATCTGCCCCGCGTCCTTGGTGGCCTGACGCTGCGAGTCGTTGAAGTACGCCGGGACCGTGATGACCGCCTTCGTCACCTTCTCGCCCAGGTGCTGCTCGGCGGCGTCCTTCATCTTCTGCAGGATCATGGCCGAGACCTCGGGCGGCGAGTAGAGCTTGCCCTCGATCGAGATGCGGGCGTCGCCGTTCGACGCCTCCACGACCTTGTAGGGCACCATCTTCTGCTCTTCGGAGACCTCGGCGAACTTGCGGCCCATGAAGCGCTTGATCGAGAAGACCGTGTTCTCCGGGTTCGTCACCGCCTGACGCTTCGCCACCTGCCCGACCAGCCGCTCACCGCTCCCCTTCGTGAACGCCACCACGGAGGGTGTGGTCCGCCCGCCCTCGGGGTTGGTGATGACGACCGGGCTGTCCCCTTCCAGGACGGCCACGACCGAGTTGGTGGTGCCGAGGTCGATGCCGATGATCTTGCTCACGCGCGATGTCTCCATTCCGCCTATCAGGCCGTCACTGCGGCTAACAACATCCTCAACCTTGAGTGTCTATTTGTCAAGTCTGCTGCGTCAATGCCGGCATCTTGCTGACAAAAATAGAGTTGCTCGGACAGACGCAACGCCTCTTGACGGGAGTTGGAGCAGGGGCCAGCCGGCGGAAGTCCGGACGAGCCTCCACGGAGGCGCAGGCGGGACGCCCGAGAATCAGCGCGCCGGCACCGAGGCGCCCTACTTGGCGACGGTCAGCCTGTAGATCGTCGTCTGCCGGTAGGTCTCACCGGGCCGCAGTACGACCGACGGCCACTCCGGGTGGTTCGGCGAGTCGGGATAGTGCTGGGCCTCGAGGCAGAAGCCGCTGCGGTTGACGTGCGGCTTCCCGTTCTTGCCGCGGATCGAGCCGTCCAGGAAGTTGCCCGAGTAGAACTGGAGCCCCGGCTCGGTGGTCAGGACCTCGAGCACGCGGCCGCTCTTCGGCTCGACGACTCGGGCAGCGAGGCGCAGCTCGCCCATCTTTCCCCGGAGGACGAAGTTGTGGTCGTAGCCGTGCCCGCGCTCGAGCTGCTCGTTCTTGGCGTCGATGCGGGCACCGATCGCGACCGGCTGGCGGAAATCGAACGGCGTCCCCGCGACCGGCCGCAGCTCGCCGGTCGGGATGAGGGTCGCGTCGACCGGCGTGAAGGTGTCGGCCTCGATCGTGAGCAGGTGGTCGAGGATCGTGGGCGCGCCCTCGCCCGCCAGGTTGAAGTAGGCGTGGTTGGTCAGGTTCACGATCGTGGGCGCGTCGGTCGTGGCGCTATAGTCCATCACCAGGCCGCCGTCGGCGTTGAGCGAGAAGACGACGGTGGCGGTGAGCGTGCCCGGATAGCCTTCCTCACCGTCCCGGCTCACGTAGCGCAGCTCGAGGGCTTCCCCGTCGGGTCCCTTGACGACCTTCGCGTCCCAGAGCCGCTTGTCGAAGCCCGTCGGGCCCCCGTGGAGGGCGTTCGGCGCGTTGTTGCACGCGAGCGTGTACTTCTTGCCGTCCAGGGTGAAGATGCCCTTGGCGATCCGGTTCGCGTAGCGCCCGATCGTGCCGCCGAGGTAGCCTTCCGACGTGACATAGCCGGCGGCGTCCTCGTATCCCAGGGCCACGTCCGCCACGACGCCCTTGCGGTCCGGCGCCAGGATCGCGACCAGGTGCGCCCCCTGGTTGGTGATGCGGACGGTCGGCGCACCCTCGCGGCTGAGGGTGAAGAGCTCGGCCGAGGGGATCTTGCCGAACGGCTTTCTCTCGATCCGGGTTTGAGCGTTTGCGTTCATGGCGACTCCGAGGGCGCTGGCGAGCAGGACGACGCAGACACGGCGAAGAGCGAACATGGGACGCCTCCCACTCGCGAGTCTAGCAGAGCCGGGCCAAGCCTGCGATCATGGGAGCCCATGGCCGAGGACCGCGTGCTCACCTACGAGGCGACCGGGGCCGGCGCGGCGCTGGTCGGCAGGCACGAGAGCCTGGCGGCTTCCTCGGCGGCCCTGCCCGACGGCGCTTACACGACCCTGCGCACCTACCAGGGCCGCCGCGTGCTCCGTCTCGCCCGTCACCTCGATCGCCTGGACGAGTCGATCGCCCTCGAGGGCCGCAAGGGGCTGGTCGACTGCGTGGCCGCCCGCGCGGCGATCACGACAGCGCTCGACGCGACCTCCTGGCCGCAGACGCGCCTGCGACTCACTTTCGCACCGCCCCGTCTGTTCGTGGCGGCCGAGCGCTTCCAGCCGCTGCCCGGGTCCGTCTACGAGTCGGGCGTCGACTGCCTGACGGTCCCCCTGCGCCGCGAGAACCCGCACGCCAAGGACACGCGCTTCATCGCCACCGCGCGCGCCGCCTACGGCCGTCTTCCCGCCGGCATCGAGGAGGGCCTGCTGGTCGACAAGGGCTGCCTCCTGGAGGGGCTCTCCAGCAACTTTTTCGCGGTCGTGGACGGCGTCCTGCGCACCGACGAGGAGCGCGTCCTGCTCGGCGTGACGCGTTCGCTCGTGCTCGAGATGGCGGACGGTCTGGTCGCGGTCGAACGTAGCGCGGTCCGAGTCGCCGAACTGCCGCGAGCCTCGGAAGCGTTCCTCACCAGCGTCTCGCGTGAAGTCCTGCCGGTGGTCCGCATCGACGGCCGGTCCCTCGGCGAGGGCCGGGTCGGCCCGGTGACGCGGCGCATCCGAGAGGGATTCGCGGCCCTGGTGGAGCGAGACGCCGAGGCGCTCTAGCCCGCGATGATCTCGACCCGGTTCTGCTCGGGGTCGAGCAGGACCGCCTCGTAGTAGCCGTCCCCGGTCGTGCGCGGCGCGCTCGCGACCGTGACTCCGGCGGCCAGCAGCGTCCGCGCCAGCTCGTCGACGTCCTCGCGGCTGCCGACCGACAGGGCCAGGTGGGCCCAGCCACAGGGCGGCTCGCCCGCCTCTCTCCGCGTGCCGGCGCCCAGCCCCTCGCGCGTCATCAACTCGAGGCGGGTTCCCTCGCCGAACGAGACGAAGTACGAGCGGAAGCCCGTGCGCTCGTTGCGGTAGAGAGGGCCGCTCGTGCCGCCCAGATGCCTCTCGTAGAAGGTGCGCGAGCGCTCCAGGTCGCGGACCCAGAGCGCCACGTGCGCGATACGCGGGCCGCTCACCGCCGACCCGCGCGGACGAGGGCAAGCCCAGGTCGCTTCACGACGCTTTCTCGGCCGCTTCGACCGTCTGGGCGATGAGCGTCGCGATGGTCATGGGCCCGACCCCGCCCGGGACAGGCGTGTAGGCGCTCGAGCGCGGCGCCGCGGCCACGAGGTCCACGTCCCCGACCTTCTCGGGGTGATAGCCGGCGTCGACGATCACGGCCCCGTCCTTGATCCAGTCGCCCTGGACGAAGCGCGGCCGGCCCACCGCCGCCACCAGCAGGTCGGCCTGGCGCACGACGCCGGGCAGGTCCCTGGTGCGGCTGTGGCAGACGGTGACCGTCGCATGGCGGTTGAGCAGCATCAGGGCCATCGGCTTCCCGAGGATGGGGCTCCGACCCACCACCACGGCGTGCCGGCCCTCGATCTCCACCCGGTAGTGGTCGAGCAGCTTCATGATCCCGGCCGGCGTCGCGCTGCCATAGGCGGGCTCCCCCAGGCTCATGCGCCCGAAGCCGAGCGCCGTCACCCCGTCGACGTCCTTCTCGATCGCGATCCGGTCGAAGCAGGCGCGCTCGTCGATCGCGCGTGGCATCGGGTGCTGCAGCAGGATTCCGCTCACGGCGGGATCCCCGTTGAGCACGTCGATGCGACCCAGCAGCTCGGCCGTGGTCGTCTGCTCGCCGAGCGCGACGCTCAGCGACTCCATGCCCACGCGGCGGCAGGCGTTCCCCTTCATGCGCACGTAGGTGGCCGAGGCCGGGTCGCTGCCGACCAGGATGGTCGCGAGCACCGGCGTACGGCCCGAGCGCTCCTTGACCCGTGCCACGCGGGCCGCCAGATCCTTCTCGATCGCCTCGGCGACGCTTTTCCCTTCGAGTAGCAGTGGCTGGCTCATCGTGTCGCTCGTGTCTCCCGTCCCGGGTCGTCCGAAGACCCGCAGCCCCCTAGTCTACCCGGTGAGCCCCCGCGGCCGCGACGCTTCGCGGGGCAGACCGGGCCCGCCACGCCCGAAGATGGGGCAAGATGGCGCGAGGAGGGCCGGCCAGAGTGAGCACGACCGAGAGCGACCGGGCCGCGATGGCCCCGCGCATCGACCTCTGGCTCGACGTCGCGTGCCTCTTCAAGACGCGGTCGGAGGCGCAGAAGGCCTGCAAGGGCGGCAAGGTCGAGGTGAACCGTCAGTCCGCGCGCCCGAACCGTGTGCTGCGCCTCGGCGACGAGGTGCGGATCACTCGGGCCGCGGGTCGCAGGCAGATAGTCGTCGTGCGCGGCTTCGCCGAGCGCCACCTCCCCAGGGCCGAGGCACGAGCCCTCTACGAGGACCGCACTCCGCCGCCGACACCCGAAGAGGTCGAGACGCGCCGCCTGCTGCGGGCGCTCGGCCCACGAGCCCCCTCGGGGCCCGTCACCAGCCGCCAGAAGCGCGAGCGGCGCCGGCTCAAGGAAGGCGGCTGAGCCACACGCGCGCGGCCAGCCACTTCAGCGGCACCAACATGGACACGCGGCGCTTGTGCTCGCGGTAGGCTTCACCGAACTCGGCGACGAGCTTCCGCTCCTCGAGCAGGGTGCCCACCACGACGTAGACGGTGAGGACCAGGTTGCTGACGAGGGCCGAGAGATCCAGGTCGCGGGCCCAGATCAGAAGCAGGGTTCCGGCGTACCAGGGATGCCGGACGACCCCGAGGATCCCGCGGACGTCGAGTCGGCCGTGGGCCCCGAGACCCGTTCCCGACTCCCCGCGGAGCTGGTCGAAGCCCAGCAGCTGAGCCAGCCGGAAGTGCCGGCCTCCCGCGAGGAAGAGAAGGAGGGCGCCCGCCAGCATCGCGAGCCTCACCGCCTCGAGCGGGCCTTCCCAGCGGAAGAGCAGGCGTCCGTGGACCGTCAATGACCAGACGAGCAGCGGTGCGAGCGTCACGCTCGCGATCGCGCTGTAGACGAGGCGGTGAAAGCGTCCGAAGGAGCGCTGCAGCAGGGCCGTCCCCGACCGGGTGGCGAGCGCGCTGTGGAGCACCCCGAACGCGGCCCAGCCGAGGGCCGGGCCCAGCTCGTTCATGCCTGGCGGCGCTTCGTCGACAGCTTGAAGGGAAGGTAGGCCGGGCAGAATCCGACCGTTCCGGTCACGAGGGCCAGCAACCCCACCACGATCGCCGGCACGCGTAGCACGCTCCCATCGAGGACCAGGATGCCTGCTGCCAGAAGCAGGACGCCGGCTAGGAGCCGCAGGATCCGATCGATACCACCCATGTTCCGTTCCAGCACTTTCATGCTCCTCTTTGGCTAGGAGCGGCCCGGCGCTCGCTCCGCGGAGGCTCGAACCCGCTCACTCCTATAGACGGTCGGGAGGCCCCTCGGGATACAGACCGTCTGAGACGCCACCATCACTCTGCGGGGCCGTCTCCTGGAGTGCCGCCGGTCCGGCCGCGATGCCGGTCCATGGAGGCAAGGCCCAGGGCGATCAGCAGACCCACGCCACTCAGGACGAGGCCGGCTGTCACGGACCGCGGGCGGTAGCGGAAGTCGACCAGGTGACGCCCCGGCCCGACGACCACGGCCCGGAAAGCCACGTTCGCCCTCAGCAGACGCGCGGGCTGCCCGTCGACCTCGACCTTCCATCCGGGGTCGTACGTGTCGACGAGCACGAGGTAGCCGGGCGAGCGGAGCCGTGCCTCGACCCGGACGTGGTCGACGCCGGCCGTGAGAATGCGGCTCGCACCCGGCGGCTCGTCACCCGCGACGTTCCCCGAAAGGAGAGGCGATCCCGGCGCAAGCACGACCTCCCGCCCGGGATCGAAAGCTGGATCGACGAGGGTCGCGAGGGCCGCCTCGCCGTCGGCGAGACGCCCGCGGCCGACCACGTACGCGCGCGGCAGCGCGTCCCTGACTCCGAACACGCGCACCGGCAGCACGAACGGTGTCGCGAGCTCGCGCTCCGGCACCAGGGCCTCGAAGCCGCGCGTGTGGAGCGCGGCGACGTGCGTCACGGCCCCGAGCCGGAGGAAGCGGGCGTAGGCCGGCGTCCCCTCCGAAGCCTCCATCGCGGAAACGAGCTGCGCGAGCCCGCTCGGGTAGAGTCCGAGCAGGTCCGGATCGTAGCTGCCGCGCAGGCCGTAGGCCGCCCCGACCGGAGGCATCGGGTACAGGCGCGCGGCCAGGATCTGTCCCGAATGGACGTCGTAGCCCGGAGGAAACCAGGCGATCCGATAGGGATTGTCAGTGGCCAGGGCGGCATGCGGGGGCGCCGGCCGTAGCGGGTAGCGGTAGACGAAGACGCGCGCGCCCGGGGGGACGGCATCCACGAGTGGCGGGCGGTAGCGGAAGATGTCTCGCGGCGCGGTCGGGTTGACGAACCGACCCGCCGCCCACAGATCGACGACGACGAGGGCGATGACGAAGGCGCGAGCACCCCTGGGATCTGCGCCTCCCCGCTTGCGGAAGGCCAGCCATGCGGCGATCGAGGCGATCGCGAGCCAGAGGGCGCCCGCCAGGGCGAGGCGCATCCCCATCGGTCGCAGCGCCTCCCCCCACGGCGCGGCGAGCGTCGCTTCGTCGAGAAGGAAGCCCGCCAGGAGCGGCCGGGGACGGAAGAGCACGCCCGCGGCCGCCAGCTCGGCCAAGCCGAGTAGCGCGAGGCCGAGCGCCAGCCACGTCCGAGCGCGCCGCCCCGACTCGCGCCAGCGATCGATGCCCATCCCCGCGAGCAGAGCGATGGCGAACGCCGCCACCACCAGGGCCTTCGACGGATAGCGGATCGAACGCAGGATCGGCAGCGCCGCGAGGGCGAGGCCGTAGAGGGGCGTGAACGGTCCGAGCCCGAGCAAGGTGAAGCTCGCCGCCACCAGCGCGAGAAGGGCGCGGCGGGGACGCCTCGCGCCAACGAGCCCGAGGGCCGCCAGCAGGAGCGCCGGCGCGCCCAGGTAGAGGGAGTGGACGAACGGCGCAGCCCCGTCATAGAGGGCGTCGCGGACGCCCGCGGAGATCGGCAGATCGGTCCAGGGTACGGCCGAGAGCGTCTCCAGGAGCCCGAGCGGGCGCACCGACGAGGGGATGCGCTGCCCCACCTCGAGAGCCTGGCGGGCGCTTCCGGCGGCGGCGGCGAGGGCCGGAAGCCATTGCGCCGCCGAGATCGTGAGGGCGACCAGCAACGCGACCGACGCCGTGATCGCTACCCTGCCGCGCCGGCCTCGCCCGCCCGGCCCCACCAAGTCCGCGAGCGTCCAGAGCGCGACTACGATGCCGCTCAGCAGCGTGAGGTCAGGCGATCCCGCCAGGACCTGGAGCCCGAGCACGAGCCCCCAGGCGACCGCGTGGCGGATCCGGCCGGAGGCGAGCGCCCTCTCGGCGGTCAGACACACCCAGGGGAGCAGAGCCGCGCCAGCCAGGTGGTGCCACACGTTCACGAGCGAGAGCAGGGGACCGGAAGCCGTGTAGACGGCCGCGGCCAGGAAGGCGGCGCCGATCGAGAGCCTCAGGCGGCGCGCGAGGAAGAAGACGCCCAAGGCCGCCGCCATCAGGTGCGCGAGCGCGTAGACCGTGTAGAAGGGACCCGGCCCGAGCACCAGGTTCAGCCAGGTGAACGGATACAGCACCTGCGTATTGGGATTGGCCAGCATCGGGTGGCCGAAGGACACCAGGGGATCCCACAGCGGCCACGAGCCCCCGGTCACGGCCCGGACGAACGACTCCACCTGAGGCTGCCAGACGATCGCGACGTCGCGCTCGAAGAGCACGCGGCCCGGGAGTACCAGGGCCGGGAAGAGGGCCAGCACCAGAGCGGCGAGCCCAAGGGCGGCGGCGCGCGGACCGGGTCCGGGCTCGCCCCCTGCTCGCGCCGGCACTCTAGACCCCGAAGAGCGTCCCGCCGGGCGGGATCTGGCCGAGGTCGTAGGGCGTCTGCTGGTAGACGTAGTAGTTGAGCCAATTCGCGAAGAGCAGGCTCGAATGTCCCCGCCAGCGCACGATCGGCTCTCTCTGGGGATCGTTGCCGGGGAAGTAGTTCTTGGGGACGGCGATCGGCAGGCCCTTGCTCACGTCCCGCACGTACTCTCCCTGCAGGGTGAGAGGGTCGTACTCCGAGTGCCCGGTGACGAAGACGTGCCGGCGGTCGGCCGAGAGCACGATGTAGACGCCGGCCTGCGGCGACTCGGAGAGCAGCACGAGATCGGAGACGGCCAGCACGTCCTCCCGCTTGACCTCGGTGTGGCGCGAGTGTGGCGCGTAGAAGACGTCGTCGAAGCCTCGGGCCAGCCGCTCGAAGCGGATGCTCACCGTGTGCTCGAAGACGCCGAACATCTTCTCGCTCAGCTGGTACTTCGGCACGCCATAGTAGTGATAGAGGCCGGCCTGTGCGCCCCAGCAGATGTAGAGGGTCGAGTAGACGTGACCCTTCGCCCAGTCCATCAGCTCGACCAGCTCCGGCCAGTAGTCGACCTCCTCGAACGGCAGCTGCTCGACCGGCGCGCCCGTGATGATCAGACCGTCGAAGCGCTGCTGGCGGACGTCCGCGAAGGACGAGTAGTGCGTCATCAGGTGCTCGGCCGGGGTGTTCTTGGAGGTGTGCGAGCCCATGTGCAGCAGCTCCACCTCCACCTGCAGCGGCGTGTTCCCCAGCAGCCGCAGCAGCTGCGTCTCGGTCGTGATCTTGGTCGGCATCAGGTTCAGGATGGCGACGCGCAGCGGACGGATGTCCTGGTGCTGGGCGCGGTTCTCGCCCATCACGAAGATGTTCTCGCTCTCGAGAATGCCCATCGCGGGCAGGCTGTCGGGGATCTTGACGGGCATGGCCGGGGACCTCGCGCCTAGTCTACTCGTTGGACGCGGAGGCGAGGCCGGGGCGGCCCGCTCCTGGCGCGAACGCGGGGACGGCGTCCAGCCAGGCCGCGACCCCCTGCCAGAGCTCCCCCCCGAGCGGGTCGTTGTGCCCGATGCCGGGCAGGAGCCAGAGCCGCTTCGGCCCGGCCAGGGCGGCCAGAATCCGCTGCGAGTGGGCAGGAGGCGTGTCCACGTCCTCCGCCCCGTGGATCAGTAGCACGGGTACGTGGACCCGTGACGCGGCGGCCACGGCACTCACCTCGTCGACGCGGAATCGCCCCTCCCGCTCCGCGAGAGCGAAGGCCTCGGCGATGTTCCGCCGGCTGGCGAAGAACGGCGCGCGCTTGCTGGCGACCGTACGCAGGTCGGAGAAGGGCGCGATCGCGACCACCGCCCGGATCCGCGGGTCCTCGGCCGCCGCCTGCAGGGCGACAGAGCCGCCCAGCGACACGCCGATCGCCGCGACCGGACCGCCCCCGGCCGTGTCGATCGCCCGGCTGAGGTCAAGGGCGCCTCCGATCCACGAGTACGAGACGGGCCCGGAGATGGTTCAGGCGGGAGGGGCGTCCGGGCCGGCCGGCGAGCGGCCCTCGCCGCTCCGCGCCAGGAGCAGGAGGCAGCCGGCCATGATCGCGACGTCAGCCAGGTTGAAGATGCCGGTCCGCAGCGGACCGACGCCGACGTTCAGGAAGTCGACGACACTGCCTCTCGCCACGCGGTCGAACAGGTTCGAGATGCCGCCCGCCCAGAGCAGGGCGAGCCCGGCGCGGGCGGGTCCCCGCACGCCGTAGCGCAGGCCCCCGACCAGGACTCCCAGCAGCAGCAGGCCCGTGCCCGCCACGAAGAGCGCCGTCCGCGCCCGCTCCGGCAGATCCGAGCCGAGGCCCAGGAATCCCCCGCGGTTCTCGACGAACTGAAGCCGCACGGTGTCGGCCAGGAAGTGGTGCCCGGGCCCGTAGGCCAGGTGCTCGAGCGCCAGGCGCTTGGTCGCGCGATCGCAGCCGATCGTGGCGAGCACGATCGCGAGCAGGGCCAGCTTCCGGATGCGATTGCGCCTCACCCCATCATCCTGACACGTTCGGCCCCGCGCCGACAGTCGTGCCGCGGCGCTCACCGCCAGCCCGGCATCGTCACGGTGATCGCGGCGAGCAGGAGCTCGGACCGACAGCCTCGGGGACCGCCCTTCCTCACGTCCACGGGTCCCTCGGGAAGTAGCGGGTGCATCGGGCGGCATTCTGCCGTCGGACCCCGGCCCGCCGGCCGTCACGGCGTTTTGCGGCTTCTTTACGAATCGCACGGCGGTGCGGGCGTCTAATGCGGAAGGGAGCTGGTTCGTGTCCGGCACACGCTCGAGGAGGGTCCGATGACGGTGCGGGGATCGCGGAACTGGCCACTCTGTTTCGGTCTCGCTTGCGCCGCCGGCGTTCTCTGGCTGCCGAAGGGAGCGCTCGCCGGCCAGAAAGCGGCATCCGTGGCCGACCTCTCGGGTCGTTGGCTCTACAGTCGCGAGCGCAGCGACGACGCGCGGGAAAAGATGCGCGAGGCCTGGGCGAAGCGCGGGTCCCGCATGGGGCCAGGAAGAAGAAGAGACGGGGAGAGCGGCGGGGGCGCCGGTCCGCGTTCGGGAGATCTCGGAAGCGAGGACGGCCCACCGACGATGCGCGCGATCTTCGAGCCCGCTGACGAGATCACGATCACCCAGACCGACCGGGAGGTCGCCATCGACGAGAAGTTCGGCCAGCTGCGACGGCTGCACCCGGACGGGAGGAAGTACAAGACGGACAACGGGCTGTCGGAAGTGAAGACATCCTGGAAGGACGGCCAGCTCGACGTGGAGACCAGGCACTCTCGCGGCATGAAGGTCATCGAGCGCTGGCAGCTCGCGGCGGACAGAGAGCGGCTGACCGAGAGGATCCGCATGCAGGGTGCGTTCGGCTCGCGGGTCGAGATCCAGCGCGTCTACGACCGGGCCAGGACCGTTCCCGCGCCCTGAGGCGAGCCGACCGCACGGGTTCGGCAGCAGCGTCACGATGTCGGCGGGGCGTCGTCCTTCAGTCTCTACCGACGGCTGACGACCGAGATGGTGCCGTCCACCTCCATCACCGCCAGACGGCACGCCTCGAGCGTCGGGCAGCCGTTCTCGCGCAGGGCCTGCATCAGGTCCTGGTGGCTGAGGTTCTCGGCCCTGAGGCTCTCCTCCAGCAGGTGACCTCGTGAGACGAGCACGCGGGCCTGGCCCCGCAGGACGCGCTCGAAACTACGGTGATTGACCGCGAGTCGTCCCAGGCCCCAGTTCACGGCCAGCAGCACTCCGGCCGCGGTGAGCCCGCCCACGAGCGAGGTGTCGGGGCCGACCATCGCGTTCTGAACGGCGTTGGCGATCAGCAGGATCAGGGCGAAATCGAAAGGTGCCAGCTGCCCAACCTCGCGCTTGCCGGTGAGGCGGAAGCCGACCAGGATGAAAAGGTAGACGGCGACCGTGCGCACCACGATCAGCCCGAGTTGGCCGGGGTCCGTCAGCAGCTCGCTCATCGTGCCTCCGCGGCAGGAAGTCTATGCTCGCTTGACAGCTTCCGGGACGGCTGCCTATTCTCGCCGCGCTCGCGAAATGGCCGGAGACGCTGGCAACTCGAAGCAGACACGCTCCTCGTGGTCCTGGGTCGCGATCTGCCTGATCGCGTTCGTGGTCCTGTGGACGGACCTTCGCCGCTTCCAGGATCCGGTCGGCGAGAAGTACATGACCTACATGCGGCCCGGCGCCGCGGACTTCATCCCCTTCTTCTTCGGCGCCTGCGCCCTCGTCTCGGGCGCGAACCCCTATCGCAACGACGTCGCGGCCTGGCGCGACCCGTGGCAGCGAGAGGCGCTCGTGGATGGCGTGCGTAGCGGGCAGGTCTATCTGCCGACCCATCTGCTGCTCTACACGCCCCTCGTCCTCGCGGCCGGCGGCGATCCGCTCCAGGGCGGCAACCCGCGCCTGGCCGGACGCTACTGGTTCGACCTCAATCTCGGCTTCCTCCTGCTCCTGGCCGCCGTGACCTGGCGGATCCTGGCCCGGGTCGAGGCCGGGGCGCACCCGCTCTCGACCAGCTCGCTCCCGCTGCTTCTCTTCCTCGTCTTTTCGCTGGCCTTGAACGTCGGCACCGAGCAGGGCCTGGAGCGGGGACAGAGCGAGATCCTGACGGCGCTCCTGTGCTGGACCGCGGTCCTGCTGGTCCTGAAGGAGCGCCCGGGAGCGGCGATGTTCCTGGCCGTGGCCGCCGCCCTGCTGAAGGGATACGGCATCCTCTTCGCGGGCGGCCTGGGCCTGCTCCTGCTCGACCGGCGGTACCTGAAGCGGGCGGCCTGGGGCGCCGCGATCGCGATCGGGGTGCTGCTACTGCCCGTCGCCCGCTACCTGCCGGACGCCCTCGCCATGGCACGGCTGCGCCTGCTCGGGCTCGATCCCGCCTTCCCGTTCATCGAGAGCTGGCAGAACCACAGCTTCCGGAACCTCGCGCTCCAGCTCGCCCCGGCCGCCTGGGTGTCGGTGAGCGAGAACCTGCTGCGGATCGTGGCTCTGGGGGCGACGGCCCTCGCCTGGCTGAACGCCCGCCGGGCTCTGCGGCGGGATCCCGCCGCACCCGAGACCGCCCTCTGGCTGTCGCTGTTCTCCGTCGGATCACTGGGGACCATGACCGGCTTCCCCTCCGTGAGCTATTCGTACAACACGATTCAGGTCCTGCCCGGAGTCCTGGTGGTGGCGCTCGGACAGGATCGCCTGCTCGGGACCCTCGGGCTCGCGCCGGGCTTGCAGCTTCCACTGCGAGCAGTGCTCCTGGTCGTGAGCGCCTTCCTGTTCCTCTATGCCTTCCGCCTGACCTCGCCCGTCCCGCTCGACGCGCTCGGCCTCGTCATCTTGCTGGGGCTGGTCGCCGTCGCCGGTGGCCGGGCGCTTCGGACGCACCCCGGCGGCGCCCTGCCGTAGCGACGGCTCTCTAGCGAAGCCGCCCGAGCAGCCTCAAGATGCCGTCCAATATCGTGAGCGGATGCGGCGGGCAGCCGGGGACGTAGAGGTCCACCGGCACGATCTCTTCCGCCCCGTTGCGCGTCTCCGGGTGACCCAGGTAAGGGCCGCCGGAGATCGCGCAGGCACCCACCGCGATCACGAGCCGGGGCGAGGGCACGGCGTCGTAGGTCTTCCGAAGCGCCAGCTCCATGTTCCGGCTGACCGGCCCGGTCACCAGCAGGCCGTCCGCGTGGCGCGGCGAAGCCACGAAGTCGACGCCGAAGCGCCCGAGGTCGAAGACGACGGTGGTGAGGACGTTGGTGTCCGCCTCGCAGGCGTTGCAGCCGCCCGCGCTCACCTGGCGCAGCTTGAGGGACCGTCCGAAGACGCGGCGCGCCTCGGCGCTCAGCGCCGTCGCCAGGGCGATCCCCCGCTCCCCCACCACGAGGCCGGCACGCGTGCGCGCCGCCAGACGGTGGTCCGGCGAGAAGCGGATCGCGCCCGTCGGGCAGCCGTCCACGCACTCGCCACAGAAGAGGCAGCGGCCCAGGTCGATCGCGAGCGGCGTCGCCGTGACGGCCCCGGTCGGACAGGCCTCGGCGCACTCCCGGCAGCCCGATGCGCACCTGGCCGGAGTCACGACCGGGAGGCCGCGGAAGCGGTCAGGCAGCACCGGAGCCGGGGACGGGTAGCCGACCGTGCGCCGGCCCTGTCGCAGCCGCGCCAGCAGCGTGTCGAAGATCGGAGCCGTCACAGGTCTTGTCCGCAGTAGGAGAGGTTGAAGCTCTTGTTGCAGAGCGGGAAGTCGGAGATCTGCTGGTCACGGAGGGCGTGGGCGAGGGCAGCCCAGTTGTGGAACGAGGGGTCCACGATCTTGTAGCAGGCGAAGCGCGACTCGCGGTCGGTGACGGCCACGTGGCAGATCTCGCCGCGCCAGCCTTCGACGAGCGCGACCGCGATCCTCTCGGGGCGAGGCGCGCCGACCAGCATGCGGGAGGCGTCTGCCGGGAGAGGCGATGCCTGGCGCCGCACGAACGCCAGCGATTCCGCAATCTCCCGCCAGCGCACGAGCGCCCGTGCCAGGACGTCGCCCGTCTCTGCGGTCCGGAGCGGGATCGCGCAGCCGGCGTCGCCGGGCACCGGGTGGTCGTTGCGGACGTCGCGCGCCAGGCCGCTCGCCCGGGCCGTGACGCCGACGAACCCCATCGTGCGCCCAAGCTCGCCCGAGATCGCACCCACGCCCCGCAGGCGCGCCATCACCGACGGTGTCGACCAGAGGAGCTCGACCGCCGACCGCAAGTCGACCTCGATGGCTTCCAGCCGGCGCCGGAGCTCCTCCACTCGCTCCGGCTCGACGCCCCAGCCCAGACCGCCCGGGACCACGAGGCCCCGGCCGAAGCGGTTGCCGCACAGGAGCGCCGTCAGGTTGAGGAAGTCGCCGCGGATCCGGCCGCAGTACGAGGCCGTGGGCAGGAAGGCCACGTCTCCGGCGAGGGCGCCCAGGTCGCCCGTGTGGCAGGCGAGCCGCTCCAGCTCGAGCGCGACCGCCCGCATCGACTGGGCCTCGTCGTCCACCGTCACGCAGGCGAGAGCCTCGCGGATCCGTGCGTAGGCGAGGCCGTGACCGACGCTGGTGTCTCCGGCCGCAGTCTCCAGATAGTGGCACGTGCGCCTGTCGGGACCGCCGACGAGCGCCCGCTCGACACCGCGATGCTGGTAGCCGAGCGCGATCTCGAGGTGGAGCACGTGCTCGCCGTGACACTGGAAGCGGAAGTGGCCGGGCTCGATGACGCCCGCGTGCACCGGCCCCACCGCCACCTCGTGGATCTCGCGCCCGGCGACGCGGAAGAAGTCGGTCACGCCGATCGCGGGCAGCTGGGCGCGGCGGCCGGCCGGCACGCGGTAGGGCCGCTGGAAGCGCACCGGCTTCAGCCAGGGGTGCTCGTCGGGCACGAGGCCCCACTGCTCGTGGACCTCGCGCTCGAAGCGGTGCATCTGGGGGAACTCCGGCGTGAGCGAAGGAAACCCGTCCCGGACGCAGGTCGCGGCGAGGCGCAGCTCGGCAGCGCCCTCTCGTGCCACCACCGCCACCAGCCGAGTCGCATCGGGGCTGGACGCGACTCGAGGATCGTCGGGCAGGCCGAAGAAGGCGACCATGCGCCCGCCCGAGCCCAGGGCGCGCCGGGTGGCGTCGAAGAAGGCCCCGGGCTCCCGTCGCGGCACCGCCTCGAGCTCGAGCGCGGCCCCGTTGCGGATCTCGGCCCACTCGCTCACGGCAGCGTCCCCACGGCGAGCGTGCCGGCCTGGGCGCCCACGCAGCGGGCCGCGGCGCCGATCAGGTCCGCCAGCGGCTGCGGCAGGAAGAGGGCGAGGCCGACCAGCAGGAGAAGCGGCAACGCGACCAGGAGGGACTCGAGCCGGCTGGTGGCGAGGGGTGCTTGGGCCGCGTCGGGGCGCCCCCAGGCGAGGCGGATCGTGTGACGCATCATCCCCACGAAGGCGACCGCCAGGCCCAAGAGCAGCGTGGCGAGCGCCAGCCAGGCGCCCGCGTCGAACGCGGCCTTCAGGATCAGCAGCTCCGAGAGGAAGGAGGCCGCGGGCGCGACACCCGCCAGGGCCAGGAAGCTCCCCAGGAGGCCCGCGCCCCAGAGCGGCGAGACGCGAAAGGCCCCGGAAAGGCGCGTGATCTCATGGCCGCCTCCCGCCTGGCCCAGCCGTCCGACCGCGAAGAAGGCGAGGCACTTGGCGAGCGAGTGGTTGAGGCTGTGGAAGAGGGCTGCGAACAGACCGGCCGGGCCGAGGCCGAGGCCGCAGGCGACGAGACCCACGTGCTCGACGCTGCAGTAGGCGAGCAGGCGCTTGGCGTCGTGCTGGAACAGGATGAAGCCCGCGCCGATCATCAGCGAAAGCCCGCCGAAGGCGACGAGTAGCGTGCTCCCGAGCCCCCCGGGCAGGGCGTCGACGACGGGCAGGAAGCGCAGGACGCAGTAGAGACCGGCGTTCAGCAGGAAGCCGGAGAAGAGGGCCGACACCGGCGCGGGGGCCTGGCTGTGGGCGTCGGGAAGCCAGTTGTGCATCGGCGCCAGGCCCGCCTTCGTGCCGTAGCCCACCAGCAGGAAGACGAAGGCAGCCCGCAGCAGCGTGGGGTCGAGTCTGGGTGCCGCCGCCACCAGTCCGGTCCAGAGCAGGGCCGAAGGCGTCTCCGACCGCGGCGAGGCGGCCGCGGCGAGCAGGGTCCCCATGAACGCGAACGCCACCGCCACCGAGCAGATCAGCAGGTACTTCCACATCGCCTCCAGCGACTCGCGCGAGACGTGGAGCGAGATCAGGAAGGCGGTGAGCAGTGTCGTCGCCTCCATGCCCACCCACATCAGGCCCAGGTTGTTCGAGACGACCAGCAGCGTCATGGTGGCGAGCGCCCCGCACCACAGACCCCCGAAGAGGCGCGCCTGGCGCCGGGTCAGGCGGCCCTTCGCGATCTCGGCCCCGAGGTAGACACCGGCGAAGACGCTGCTCGCGCCGTGGACGAGCACGAGCAGCCCGAGGTGGAACGCCGACAGCGCGTCGACCCGCAGCCAGCCCGCCGCTCCCGAGACGACGCCGGCCCGCGCGACCCGCACCAGCAGCACGGTGTCGGCGGCGAGGGACACCAGGCTGCCGGCCACCGCGACCCGTAGGGCGCCACGCGCGCTCGGCACACCGGCGGCCACGAGCGCCGCCGCCGCCGGCAGGGCGAGACACGACCAGAGCAGCAGGTCCACGGGCATCGCGCTAGCCACGCAGGCTCGTGAGCCGGTCCGTGTCCATGTGCTCGAACTCCTCCCGCAACCGGTACATGGCGATGCCCATCACCAGGACCGCCAGCAGCAGGTCGAGCAGGACGCCCAGCTCCACGAGCGCCGGCACCTCGCCGACCGCGGCGACGCCGAAGCAGTAGATGCCGTTCTCCAGCACCAGGTAGCCGAGGCACTGGGTGAGGGCCTTGCGGCGGGCCACCACCAGGAAGACGCCGGTCAGGATGGTGAAGAGCGCGGTGGGCACGATCAGGCTCGGCAGCTCGGGACGGCCGAGCACCATCCGCTCGCCCAGCGCCATCGCCGCACCCAGCATGGCGATCCCGAGCATCACCGAAGCCGCGGGGCCCACCAGCGGGTGGAGCTCCTCGCTCACTCCGGCCTGGCGGGCGGCACGCCGCAGCAGGAGCGGCAACAGGAACCCGCGGACGAGCAGCCCCGTCGCCCCGAGCAGCAACGCGCGCCCGGCGAGCGGCCCTTGCGGCAGGACCATGGCCATGAGAGCGAGCGCCGCGCCCTGGAAGGCGACCAGAGCGATCACGGGCGCGAGCCGCCCCAGGGCGAGAAGCGCGACGTCCGAGAGGACGACGAGCAGGAGCAGGTGATCGAGGGCGGTTTCCATGGGATCAGCGCAACACCAGGATGAAGGCCAGGGCGGCGAGCGCGCCGGCCGCAGTGAGCAGATGGGGCACCCGCACGAGCCGCACGCGGGCCATCCCCGACTCCACCAGCCCGACCGCCAGCGCGACCGCGAAGACGCCGGCAACGGCAGACGGACCGCGAAGCGCCCAGGGCAGCTGGAACGGACCCAGCAGGCCTGCCACCAGCGCGCTCCAGAGCCAGAGGCGCAGGCTGGCGGCGTACTGCAGGAGAGCGAGGTCGGGGCCGCCGTGGTCGAGCACCATCACCTCGTGGATCATGGTGAGCTCGAGGTGCGTCGTCGGGTCGTCGAACGGGACCCGACCCGTCTCGCAGAGCAGCACGACCGCGAGTGCCGCCGCCACCAGCAGCACCTCGGGGGCGAGCGGGGAGGCCGCGCCGAGGATCGAGGCGAGCGAGAGCTGGCCGGTCCGGCGGGCCAGGGCGAGGGCGCCCAGCAGCAGGGTGGGCTCGCAGAGGACCGCGAACAGCACCTCGCGCGAGGCGCCCATGCCCTCGAAGCTCGAGCCCGTGTCGAGCGCAGCGGCGACCGTGAAGAAGCGGCCGAGGGCGAGCAGGTACGCGATCAGCACGAAGTCGGCCGGGAAGGAGAGCAAGGCCCCGTGTCCCGCGCAGGGCACGAGCGCAAGGGCGCCGACCACGGCGGCGAGCGTCACGACCGGCCCCGCGCGGAAGACCCAGGTGGTCGTCTGGCTGTAGACGGCGCCCTTACGCGCGAGCTTGGCGAGGTCGAAGTAGAGCTGGAGCAGCGGCGCGCCGCGACGGCCGGCGACGATCGCCTTCACCCGTCCGGCGACGCCGGGCAGGAGCGGCGCCAGGGCGAGGGCCAGCAACAGGTCGAGAAGCGCCTGGGACATGCCGTCCTACCGCACCTGGGACAGCAGCAGCACGACCAGCGTCAGCACGACCCCGAGCACGTAGACCTGCACCCGTCCCTGCTGGATCACGCGGATGCGCCGGAAGGCATTCTCCACGGTCTCGAACAGGGGCTCGTAGATGCCCTCGCGACTGAGGTCCTTCGTCTCGGTCTCGAGGCGGGCGGCGTCCGGGAAGTGAACCTCGGGCGGATCGATGCTCTTGCGCGTGCGCAGGAGCGACGAGAACAGCTCCGTGAGCGGCTGCGCGTACGACGAGGCCGTGTACTGCATCGATGCGGCGGGAGCGGCGTAGCCGCAGTCCCAGGTGGGGCCGATCCGCAGCTCGCGGTGCGCCAGCAGCAGCCGGCGCACCAGGGCGAGCAGGCCGACGAGCACCAGAAGCCCGACGGCGACGCCGCTCACCCTGCCGAACACGCGTCCCGCCTCGACCAGGGCGCCCTCGCAGCCGCGCGTCCAGAGCCAGCCGGCCCGCGGGGCGAGCGAGGCGACCAGCGGGCCCAGCCGCGGCACGAGGACGGGCGCCGCCAGCCCGAGCAGCAGGCAGCCCGCCGCCAGCACGACCATGGCCGCCCGCATCGAGCGCGGGGCCTCCGTGGCGGCGAGAACGCCTTCGCTGCGCGGCGAGCCGAGAAACACGATCCCGAACGCCTTGGTGAAGCAGGCGAGCGCCAGGGCACCGACCGCGGCGAGCGCCACGACGGCCGCCCCGAGGGGCATCGCCGCCCAGGCTCCCAGCCGCGCTGCGCCCAGGAGACCACTCCAGTAGACGAGCAGCTCGCTCACGAAGCCGTTGAGCGGCGGCAGGCCCGAGATCGCGACGCTGCCCACCAGGAAGGTCGCGCCGGTCACCGGCATCCGGCGCAGCAGACCGCCCAGCTCGTCGATCTCACCCGCGCCGGTGGCCCGGATCACCGAGCCCGCCCCCATGAAGAGCAGCCCCTTGAAGACCGCATGGTTGAGCACGTGCAGGAGAGCCCCCGCGAAGCCCAGCGCCGCGACCGCCGGCGCGTCGGAGGCGAGCCCGACCACCCCGGCACCGAGGCCCAGCACGATGATCCCGACGTTCTCGATGCTGTGGTAGGCGAGCAGGCGCTTGAGGTCGTGCTGGGCGAGCGCGAAGAGGACGCCCAGCAGGGCCGAGACCCCGCCCAGCGCGAGCAGCAGCCAGCCCCACCAAAGAGGCGGCTCGCCCAGCAGCACCAGCAGGCGCAGCAGCCCGTAGATCCCGGTCTTGATCATGACACCCGACATCAGCGCCGAGACGTGGCTGGGCGCCGCCGGATGAGCCTCCGGCAGCCAGACGTGGAAGGGCATCAGGCCCGCCTTGGTGCCGAAGCCCACCAGGCCGAGCAGGAAGCAGGCGCTCGCGGCACCGGAGGAAAGACCGACGCCGAGGCGCCCGAAATCGAGGGACGAGCGGGATGCGAGCAGGAAGAACATCGGGAGCAGAAAGAGCGATCCGAGGTGCGTCGCGACCAGGTAGGTCCAGGACGCCCGCCGGACCTTGGCGTCCTCGTGATGGTGGATCACCAGGAAGAAGGAGGAGAGAGCCATCGTCTCCCAGGCGAGCAGGAAGAGGATCGCGTCCCGGGCGAGCACCACGACGACCATGCTCAACACGAGCAGGTTGAACGAGGTCCAGGAGCCGGCGGCGCGGCGCGGGCTCCTCTCGGCCGCGAGATAGCCGACCCCGTACGCCCCGCAGGCCGCCGCCAGCAACAGCACGGCGAGCAGGAAGAACGCCGAGAGGGCGTCGAGGCCGAGATGCACGGGCAGGAGCGCTCCGCCCGCGAAGCGCGCGTCGAGCGCCGGCGTGCCGCCCAGAACGGCGAGTGACGGGGGAAGCACGAGCGCGAGGGAGAGCGCGGGGCCAAGGGCGCCGACCAGCGCCGCCGCTCGCGCGTGCGCGCCGAGCCACAAGGGGAGGACGGCGCTCGCGAGGAGCACCGTCAGTGCGGCGATGACGAGGCTCACTTCCGGGGTTCGCCCTGCTCTCTGGCCGACCCGGCGCGGTCGACGATCAGCAGCCGCTCGCAGCTCTCACAGGAGGTCGGCAGCAGCTCTTGCGCAACGTCGATCGGCGAGCCGCAGACGCAGGCACCGCCCGCCACGTCGACGATCGGGTCGGCGACGCTCTGCTTCAGCAGCTCCCCGTAGGCCCGCGCGTAGACGCGGGGCAGGGCGCGGGCCAGATCGGCCCGCTTCTTCTCGAGGTCCTGCGCCTCCTTGCGCAGGCGCGCCCTCTCCTCGACGGCCGCCTGCAGCGCCGCCTGGTAGTCCTCGACCTGCTGGACGTGGGTGGCCTTCTCCGCGGCGAGGTCCGCGGCGAGCGCGTCGAGCTTCGCCTGGTCCACCTCCTGGCCGGGAACCCGCGAACGACGGGCGATCAGCCGCTGTTCGTCCTTCTCGACCCGCATGATCGAGAAACGCGCGTCGCCGCGGCGGCCCTGCACCTCGGCGATCACCCGCCGGCGCTGGCTCTGAATCCCCGCGAGATCCAGGTGGACCTCGGCCAGCTGCGCGAGAAGGCTGCTGACGTCCTCGGGACTGTCGCCCCGTCTCTGGCTCTCCATCTTCGCACCTCGCCCGGGACGATCCCCTTCGCTCATGCCTGACGCCGCCTGGGGCCGCGCCCGGACGCGGCGGCCTCGGGCGTCCCGAGGATGGCGCGCAGGACGATCTCAGGGCTGCTCGGCCAGGGAACGAAGGCCGTCGCCCCGTGCTCGAACGCGCGCTTCAGGGCCGGCGCAGCTGGATCCTCGGACATCACCAGGTATGCGGTCTCCGGCGCGCGTCGGCGGCACTCGTGCAGGAGCTGCAGCTCGCGCCCGCTCCACTGCCGCGGGGTCGCGAGGATGGCGCGTACCGGCCCGTGGGCCAGCCGGGCGGGCACATCCTCGAGATCGGAGAAACGCTCGATCTCCCACTCCTCGGCCGGAAGCAGCTTCAAGAGCTCCTCCGGCCAAGCAGCGCCGGCGCCGATGAGAAGCACGACCTGCCGCTCACGGCGCAATGCTGACACCACGACGATATCCAGTGCGAGAACTGTGCCAACGCGCTGGGCGCGGGAATCCGCCAGGAAGAGCCCTCCCCATCGCCTGCGGGTGGATCGCTATCTGCCAATTCAGCACATCCGGGCCGGAAGGCCGCTCGCGGGAGTGCCGAAACGGCATACCTGCGACAGAACGTGGCCGGCGCCGTGCCGGATCGGCGCGCGGAGCACTAACCCCGCCTTCGTCCAGCCAGGCCGTACTGCTTCAGCTTCGTGTGCAACGTGCGCAGACCGATCCCGAGCACACGCGCTGTCTCGGTCACCGTCCGATGGCTCTCGAGCGTGCGCAGGATGATCTGCCGCTCGGCGTCGGCCAGGGTGGTGCCGACGCGGATCGGAACCGTGACCAGACGGACCCCGAGGATGGCGGCCGGCAGGTCGTCGACGCCGATCGTCGCCGCGGGGTTCATCAGCGTCAGGCTCTCCATCGCGTTCTTCAGCTCGCGCACGTTGCCGGGCCAGTCGTGGCGTTCGAGCTGCCGCAGCGCCGCCGGCGTGAGCCGCTTGGGCGGGAGCTTCGCCGCCCTGGCGACGTCGACGAGGAAGCGCTCGGCGAGCGGGCGGATCGCCTCTCTGCGCTCGCGCAGCGGCGGCAGGGTGATCGCCAGGACCTTCAGCCGGTAGTAGAGATCCTCCCGGAAGCGCCGGGCCGACACCCACTCCTCCAGGTTGGCGTTCGAGGCCCCGATCACGCGGATGTCCACCTTGATCTTGCGGGTGCCGCCCACCCTGCGGAACTCCCTTCGCTCGACCGCGCGCAACAGCTTCGCCTGACAGGACAGGCCCATCTCGTTGACCTCGTCGAGGAAGAGCGTGCCCGTATCGGCGGCCTCCATCATCCCGGCCTTGGTCTCCTCCGCGCCCGTGAAGGCGCCCCGCTCGTGTCCGAAGATCTCGCTCTCGAGCAGCTGCTCGGAGAGGGTCGCGCAGTTGACGGCCACGAACGGGCGTCCCGGCCCGGGGCCGAGAGCATGCAGGGCGCGGGCCACCAGCTCCTTGCCGGTGCCGCTCTCGCCCGCGATCAGGAGCGTGCGGTAGTGCGGAGCGATGCGCTTCACGCGCTCGAACAGCTCCTGCATCTGCCGCGAGCCGCCCAGGATCCCGAGCCGCTCCATCTCGCCCTGAATCGCCTGCCGTGCCGCGTCCCCCCCGCTCGGCCGGGCACGCGCGAGCGAGCGGTCGAGCACGCGGGTGAGGTCGTCGAGCTTGAAGGGCTTGGTGATGAAGTCGGCGGCGCCGTTCTTCATGGCCGCAACCGCCGTGTCGACGCTGGCGTAGCCGGTCACCACGATCACCGGCAACCCAGGGACGCGATCGAGGAGGACCGCCAGCACCGAGAGGCCGTCCTGGTCGGGCAGGCGCAGGTCCAGCACCGCGGCGTGCACGGGACGACGGCGGGCGATCGCGAGCGCCGCCTTGCCGGTCGCCGCCTGGTGGACGAGGTGGCCCCGCTTCTCGAGGGCGTAGGCGAGGGTGGCACGGCTCTCCTCGTGGTCTTCGACCAGCAGGATGGCGGAAGCGTTGCTCATCTCGGCTGCGGCGTCTGCGGCAGCACGATCGTGAACTCCGAGCCACGGCCCGACTGCGATTCGACCTCGATCCGGCCGCCGTGCTGCTCCACGATCCGCGATGCGATCGGGAGGCCGAGGCCGACGCCGCCGGGCCGGCCAACCACGAACGGCTCGAAGAGGTGCGGCACCAGCTCCGGCGCGATGCCGATCCCCGTGTCGCGGACGGTGATCCGGGTGGCGCCTTCACCCCTCCGCGTCTCGATCGCCACGCGCCCGCCCTTTGGCGTGGCGGCGAGGGCGTTCAGGGCGAGATTGAGGACCGCACGCTTGAGCTGGGAGACGTCCGCGCGCAGAGCGTCCCTTTCGCCGGCCAGGTCCGTCTCGAGCGTGACGCCCCGGGCGGCGAACTCGGGCTCCAGGAAGGTCGCCAGCTCCCGCAGCATGGGAGCGAGCGCTGTCGCCTCGGGGACCACCGGCGGCGGATGGGCGAGCCGCAGGAACTCCGACAGGAAGTCGTCCAGCTCCTCGAGCGCCCGGGTCATCCTGTGCAGACGGTCCCGGGCCTGCGCGCCCACGTCGGCGTTCCGCTCCTCCAGCTCCTGCTCCAGGATCTGGAGATGGAGCAGCAACGAGTTCAGCTGGTTACGGACCTCGTGCGCGAGACCCGCCGCCATGTCCTCCGAGAGCGGCGGGTTCGCCCGAGCGGCGTCGGCCATCCGGACTCATTCTGACACGCCCGCGGGGTTCTCGACGGGAGCGGCCCGGCCGGCTCCCCCCCTCGAGCCGCGCCCGGCTAGCGATGGCAGGAGGTCGCCGAGGCGGGATCCACGAACAGCAGATCGGCCGGCTCGTCGGCCCGCTCGGGGACGGCGCGCAGAATCTTCAGCACCAGCTCGGCCGCGCGCCGGGCCGCGAGTCGCCGTCGCACGCGCATGCGCAGAGCGGCGGGCCAGGCTTGCGGCGCGCGCGCAAGGCGCGACGCGAAACGGCGCCGGTCGATGCCGCCATCGGGCGCCAGGCACTCGCCGAGCAGCTCCGGCAGCTCGTCCTCGGCGCCGTCGCAGACGCCGCGGAGCAACAGGCACGGGATGCCGTGAGCGCGCGCGGCCCGCACCCAGGACGACGACTCCCTGTCGACCACCGCCGGCTGCTGTCCTCCCGCGAGACCGTCTCCCGTGCCTCCCGCCGCGAGCGAGCGCCCGAGCGCCGCCCTCTCCGCGCGCCGGGTCACCGTGCGGTCCAGGCTCAGGAACACGGCGGTGCGGGCGCCGACGGCCACTGCGCGGGCGCGCCAGCCCCCGTCCAGCGCGCCGAGCAGCGCGTGCTCCTCGCGCACCTCGCGCGCCACGACGACGTCGCCACAGCGCAGATCCGGCGTCAGCCCCGCGGCGACGCCGACACCCATCACCACCCGCGCGCCCCGCCCCGCGAGGACCGCCTCGAGTCCGAGGCGAGCGCGTGGGGCCCCCTCACCAGTTCCGGCGAGGACGACCTCCTGCCCGGCCAGGGAGCCGACCCAGAGCGACGTGGCCTCGACGGGGCGAGCGAACGCCAGTCGACGAAGCGGAGCGAGCTCTCCGGGCACCGCCGTGACGATCACCACGGGGCCCGAGGCGAAGGGTTCCCTGTGCTCCACGCAGGCAGCGATCGTCGCGCACAGCGGGGCCTAATTCAAGGGACGGCCGCGCCCGAGGCGCCGCGACCCGCCGCGGGAACCGATTCCATGCGCGGCCGCGGCCCGCGGGAGGGCTTCGTCGCGGCCCCTTCCGACTGGCTGGCCCTCGCCGGCCGCCGCGCCCGCATCGGCGCCGCGTCGGTACTCTCGCGTACCAGCAGCTCCATGTGGTACTCGATCGCGCCCGGCCGCTCGACACCCGGCGACTCGATCTCGGCGAGCAGGCGGCGGCAGGCGGCCCTGCCCATCTCACGCATGGGCTGCGCCACCGTCGTGAGGCCCGGCAACACGCGGGCCCCTTCAGGCACGCCGTCGAAGCCCACGACCGAAAGCTCGCGCGGGATCGAAACGCCCCTCTGCAGCAGCGCCCGCATGAAGCCGAGCGCGAGCGCGTCGTTGCCCAGCACCACCGCCGTCACGTCCGGGCGCCTCCTGAGGAAGCCGCGCGCGTACTCGTCGCCCGCCTCGGGCTCGTAGCTCCGACAGAACGACACCCAGTCGGTCCGGATCCTGAGCCCATGGGCCAGGAGCCCTTCCTGCAACCCGCGCAGCCGGTCAGCCGTGTCGCGGGAGTCTCGCGGCCCGCCCGCGAAGGCGATCCGCGTATGGCCGAGCTGGGCCAGGTGCTCACCCACCAGCACCCCACCGCTTCGGTTGTCGCAGCGCACCACCTGGCGGTCGGCCACCGGTGCGTCTGGAAGGACGGCCACGAAGGGCAGCTTCGCCTCGGCGGCGGCCTCCAGCAGGGGGCGCTCCCGCCGGAGCAGGCGTGCGAAGACGATCCCGTCGACGCGCCGCTCCCGGATCCAGGCGGCCACCGTGGTGGCATCGTAGCGGCCACGCAGGAAGAGGCTCGCGAGCATCAGGCTCAGGTGGCGCTCCGACAGCTCCTCCTCGATCCCGGCCAGCAGCTGGGTGAACCAGGGGCCCTGGCTCGACTCGACGACGACCCCGATCGTGCCCCGCCGCCCGAGGCTCAGGTTGCGCGCCGTGGCCGAGGGGACGTAGCCGAGTTCCTCGATCACCCGCCGCACGCGCACGCGCGCGGCCTCGCTGACGTAGCCGCCGTTGAGCACCCGCGAGACGGTGCTCACAGCGACACCCGCACGCTCGGCCACGTTGGTGATGGTGGGCTTTCGGGCCTGGAGTTCCATCCACGTCCTCCCCGGGGGTTCCGTCCGTCCTCCCCGGCGCCGACTCTACCTGGTACCGGTTCCAGGCACAACCAGGCCGGTCTCGCCAGTGTTGCAGCTAGCGGTCCGGAGGCGCGACGAAGTAGAACTGGCGGCACTGCACCTGGGCACGCTTCCGCCGGACCGTCACCTGGATCCGGTGCAGCCCCGGGCGGGCATGGGGTCCGGGTTCGAAGCGCAGCAGGTAACGCGTCTTCATCGCCTGGACGATGGCCGCGAAGGCGGGAGCCAGCTTCTGCGGCGAGTCGGCGGGCCAGAGGCGGCCGCCAGTCGATTCGGCGATCCGTCGCAGGCAGGCGAGCAGGTGCGCCTCCGCCGGCCGCGCCCGCCCGACGGGGGCCGTGGCGACGACCTGGACGAGCACGTCGGATTCGCGTACCACGTTCGCCACCCGGACGGCGTCGAGCCAGCTGGTGTTGTCCCTGCCGTCCGTGAACAGGACGAGCAGCGATCGACCACGGCCGGAGGCGAGCGTCACTCCCGCGTAGAGACCGTCGTAGAGCGCCGTGGCACCTCCCGGTAGGATGCCGTTCAGGGCATGCTCGAGGCGCCCGCGGTCCTCCGTGAAGGCGAAGCGCAGGCGCAGCTCCTCGGAGAAGCCGAGGAGAGCCACCTCGTCGCCGGGCCGCAACCCGTCCAGGAAGGCCCTGCCGGCGGCCTGCAGCTGCCGCAGCTTCTCCCCGTAGATGCTGGCGCTCGTGTCGAGCGCCAGCACGGCTCGCAGAGGAAGCGACTCGATCGAAACCAGGTCGACTGTCCGGGGCATCCCGTCGTCCGTGAGGGTGAAGTCGGCCGCCGTCAGACCCCTTATCGGGCCCTGCCCGTCGCTCACGAAGGCGTCCACGTAGACGGCCGCGACCTCGACGCCGAAGCTCGGCGGTCCTTCGGCCAGCGCCGGCAGCAGCAGCGCGAGCAGGAGGGCGCTCAATGCGTCGCCTCGCGGCGCAGAGCGGCGAGATCCCGCGCGGCGGCATCCGCCGCGGGCGCGAGGTAGAGCCAATAGGGATCGGGACGAACGCGGGTGCGCGCGCGGCCGAGCGCCGTGTCCAACTCGGCTCGGGCGGCGGCCGAATCGCCCAGCCGCCGGAGTACGAAGCTCCGCGCGATGCGCGCGGACTGGCACTCCGGATCGAGGGCCATAGCCGCCTGGTAGGATGCCAGCGCTTCCCGGGGCTCTCCCGAGTCCTCCTGGATGCGGCCCAGGAAGAGGTGCGCCAGGAACGTCGCCCGGTCGTCCTTCGGTCCCGCGAGCAGGAGCGGACGCAGCTCCGTTCGCGCCGCGGCGAGATCCCCACGCCACCAGGCGATGCGTGCCAGCCGCAGCCGCGCCTCGGCGAGGGCCGGGTCGAGACGGAGGGCAGCCCGCAGCGCGCGCTCCGCCCTGGCTAGATGTGTGCGCGGCCTCCCGCGCCTGGTGAGCCGGGAGCGTGCGGCCAGGGGGTCGGCGGCAAAGAGCGTCTTGTCGGATCGGCTCGAGGCCGCCTGCGTCCCGAGCGTCTCCCGGATCGACCCCAGCAGCAGCCAGAGCGGAGCCGAGCGGGGGAAGCTGGCGACCCCTCGCTCCGCCCAGGCGGTCGCCTGCTGCCACTCGTTCTCGCTGCGGGCCAGTCGAGCCCGCATGCTGAACCAGCGTTCCGAGAAACCCGAAAGCGACGGCAGGCGCGCCAGCAGCTCGGCGAGAGCGAGCGACGCATCGTCGTGCACCTCGGGAAAGGCGGCAACCCGCGCGGCGTCCGTGTGGAGCATGAGCGCGGCCGGGAGCGAGAGTCCGGGCAGGACCGTCTCCGGATCACAGGCCGGCCCGCCGGCCCGCGCGTCGCCCGCCTCGGACGCGCACTCCCGGAAAGACTCCTTCACCGCGCCGATCTCGTCCTCGACCCGATGGTCCGGCCACTTGCAGAGCGCCGCCACTGCCACGTGCCTCTCGCCGGAGGCGTACTGCAGGACGAGAGCCGGGTATGGGAGGCTCGGCTCGGTCGAACCGGCCGCGGCGATCAGGAGCGTGAGGATCGCAAGCATCCGCCAGCACCACTCGGTCTGCATGCTATCAGCTGCTCTTGACGATGCGTCCGGTATTTGTCAGGCTTGCCGGGTCGGCCGCCGATGCGGCCGCGTCGATCTCCGTAGGGGTGCCCGCCACGCATGGGGCGAGGGCGGGCTGAGATCACACCCTGGAACCTGAACCGGGTCATACCGGCGGAGGGAACGGAAGCATGGCCCTGCAAGAAAGCACGCGCGCCCGCCGACCTCCGGAACATGGGAGGCGAAGGCGATGCGACGTATCCTGTTCGCGCTCGTTCTGACGTTCGGTCTGGGGGAGGTCTCGCCGGCCGCTGCCCTCACCGGCGTCGTCACCGACTCCGTGAGCGGCCGGTCCGTCCCGGGCGCCAAGCTCGAGCTGCTCGGCGTTGCCGGCACGACCACCAGCGCCGAGGACGGGAGCTTCACGCTGGACGTGCCGGCCTGGCCGGCGACGCTCGTCGTCACGCACGACGGCTACCGTGTCACGCGAATGGACCTCGCACAGGAGCCGGAGCCGCCGGTCGCGGTGCGGCTCGATCCCGTCATCTCCTACAGCGACCGGATCGAGGTCACGGCCACGCGCGCCCGTGAGGGCGTCGATCCCGCCACCTTCACCAACATCCCTCAGGAGAGAATCCAGGAATCCTACTGGGGACAGGACCCGGCGATGCTGTTGCCGGACCTGGCGCCCGGCTTTCTCGCCTACAACGACAGCGGCAACGGCATCGGCTACTCGTACTTCACGGTGCGCGGCTTCGGACAGGCCCGCACCCGCGTCACGCTCAACGGCGCGCCGCTCAACGACGCCGAGTCGGGGGAGCTGTTCTTCATCGACCTGGCCGACTTCCTCTCCACGGCGGGCGACGTGCAGCTCGGCCGCGGCGTCTTCGGCCTCTCCGGGATCGGCGGGTCGCTCGACATCACGACGGCGCCGGGAGCGCTCGAGCCTTCCTTCACCCTCAAGGGCGACCTCGGCAGCTTCGGCACCCGGCGCCTGACCGCCCGCTACGACTCGGGCCTGGTCGGCGGCACCTGGTCGCTGTTGGCCCGCTACTCGAAGCTCCGGACCGACGGCTATCGCGACCAGTCCTGGGTCGACATGTGGAACACCTTCCTCTCGCTCTCGCGCTACGGGAGTCGTTCCACGCTGCGCATCAACTTCTTCGGGGGTCCCGAGAAGACGCACCTGGCGTACGACGGGATCCCGAAGCGCGTCCTCGAGGGCGGGATCACGGGGAACGCGGATCGCGATCGCCGGACGAACCCGATCAGCTACCCGGGAGAGCAGGACGACTTCGTCCAGCCCCACTACCAGGTGCTGCACGACCTGCAGCTCGGCCCCAGCACGCGCCTTTCGCAGACCTTCTACGCCTTCCGCGGCGACGGCTCGTACGAGCAACTGCGGGAGCAGCGAACCCTGGCCGAGTACGACCTGCCGGACGTCGCGCTGCCGGGCGGCACGACGATCGCCGAGAGCGACCTCGTCCGCAAGCGCATCGTGGGTGAATGGGACTACGGCTGGGTGCCGACGTTCTACCACCAGCAGGGGCCCTTCACGCTCACGGTGTCGGGCGAGCTGCGCCTGCACGACGCCCACCACTGGGGCGAGGTCAAGTGGGCGCAGTACTATCCGACCGGCGTGGCCCCCGATCACCGCTACTACGACTACCGCGTCCGGAAAGACACCGAGACCGGCGCCGTGCGACTCGCCTGGGATCCGGCGGCGCGGCTCACCGTGTCGGCAGGCCTCGAGCTCTCCCACGACCGCTATCGGCTTTCGCAGGATCGCTTGAAGGGTGTCTCGCTCGACCAGGGCTACACCTTCGTGCTGCCGCGGCTGGGGCTCGTCGCCCACCTCGGCAAGGACAGCGACGTCTACCTGAACGTCGCTCGCGGCGGACGTGCGCCGAACCTCCAGCAGATCTACGATCCCGAGGACTACTACGCCGTGCCCGCCACCAACCTCGACCCCGAGGACGTGATCGACTACGAGGCCGGCGTCTCCCTGAGGCGCGGGTCCTGGCGGGCGCGCGTGAACGGCTTCTTCATGGACTTCAAGAACGAGATCGTCTACGCGGGAGCCCTCGACGACAACGGCGTCCCGATCTACGGCAACGGAGCCCGCTCGCACCACACGGGCCTCGAGGCCGAGGGCTCCTGGAGCCCCTCGCGACACCTGGGCCTGGAGGGCCACCTCTCGCTCTCGCGCAACACTTTCACCCACTACCAGGAGTTCGGCTTCGACGGTGGAGTCGTGTCCTACGACGGGAACCGGATCGCCGGCTACCCCGACCTGATGGGCGCGCTCACCGCCCGGACCGCGGTCGGGCCCGCGCGTCTCAGCGTCACGGCGCGCTACGTCGGCCGCTTCTACCTCGACAACACCCAGGACAGCCGCAAGGACCCCGCCGCGCGCAGCGAGCCCGGCTACCTGAGCCGCATCAACCCGGCGTTCACGGTCGTCGACGCGGCGCTCGCGGCCGATCTGCCGCGGGCCTTCTCCCGCAAGCTCGGCGCCTCCAGCTTGGGGCTCGAGCTGCGGGTCAACAATCTGCTCGATCGGCGCTACACCGCCTTCGGCTACGTGGACACGGAGCCGCTCTTCATCCCCGCAGCGACGCGCTCGGTCTACGCGGGACTCGTGCTCGGCCTCTGACATTGCCCGCGCGCCACGCCGTCGGCTAGGCTAGTCTGTTCATGCCCGTCCTGACCGGCCCTCCGAAAGTCACCCTGCGCCAGGCGTCCGCACGCCCGTACGACGGCGCCATCGCCGCCGCACGCACCTGCTATGCCCCGCGCGTGGTCGCGGCTGACGAGGTGACGCCCGGCCAGCGCGAGTCGATCGGACCGCTCACCTTCCAG
The DNA here is from genome assembly GCA_963732935.1 of uncultured Acidobacteriota bacterium. Classification (GTDB taxonomy): domain Bacteria; phylum Acidobacteriota; class Vicinamibacteria; order Fen-336; family Fen-336; genus DATBSL01. The sequence continues at coordinate 974,203 of CAVTBK010000003.1, forward strand.
GCCGGGCACCACACGGTCTGGCAACACGCGCACTTCGAGTTCGGGCTCGAGAACGTCAGCCGGCAGATGGTCTGGTCGTTCCTCCACTCCCACCCCTTCTACAACTCGGAGCAGTCCTCCCAGCGCTTCGTCCGCCTGGACGAGATCCGCGCCCACGTGCCTGCCGGGCTCACCGAAGCGGCGCGTTCGGTCTACGAAGGCGCCATCGAGTCGGCCTGGGAGGCGTACCGGACGCTCACGGCCCTCCTCCGCGAGGACACCCTTCGCATCCTCTCCGAGCTGCGCCATCTCACGCCCCAGGCCTCCGAGAAGCGGCGCAGGAAGGTCGAGCGCGAGGCCGAGAAGAAGGCGATCGAGACCGCGCGCTACGTGATCCCGGTGGCGGCCTTCACCTCGCTCGTGCACACCGTCTCGGGCGTCGTCCTGCACCGCCTGCAGCGGATGATGCTGAGCGGCGACGCTCCGCGGGAGACACGGGAGGTGGTGGCGGCCATGGTGGCGCTGGTCAGCGAGCAGGATCCTGACTTCTTCTCGCGTGTCGGCAGCGGCGCGCTCCCCGAGGACGAGATCGTCGAGACCCTCCTGCCCCGGCTCGAGACCGACGGTGACGCTGAGGCCGCGCGTCTCGACGCCCGCCTCGGCGCGCGCACCTCCCTGCTGGTCGACTTCATGGCGCGGGCGGAGGAGACGACCGCCGAGGCGGTGCGGGCCGTGCTCGGCATCCGCCCCGAAGCGCTCTCCGACGACGCGGCCCTCGAGCGGCTGCTGGACCCGGCCCAGAACCGCTACCGTCTCGAGACCCTGCAGCTGGCGGTGCACTCCCCGCTGGCGCGGGCCATGCACCACGCCAGCTACACGTTCCTGAAGAGGCTCTCGCACACCGCCGACAGCCAGGACCAGAGACACCGCATGGTCCCGGCCTCGCGGCCGCTGCTGAGGCTCACCGACACGCGCCGGCCCGACTACGTGACACCGGCCCTGATCGCCGCCAACCCGCGCGCGCGCGAGGTGTTCGAGGAGGCGATGGCGCGCGCCTGGGCGGCCAAGAACCACCTGCTGGAGATGGGCGCCTCGCTCGAGCAGGCGCTCTATCTCCTCCCGAACGCCAAGGCGCTGCGCTTCCACGAGACGGGGAGCCTCCTCTACCTCGCGCACAAGTGGGTGATGCGCACCTGCTTCAACGCGCAGGAGGAGATCTACCGCGCCTCCATGGACGAGCTCGCGCAGCTGCGCGCCCTGCACCCCCGGCTCGCGCGCCACCTGGGCCCGCCCTGCCTCCTCCGACACGGCCTCGCGACGCCCACCTGCACCGAGGGCGAGCACTTCTGCGGCGTACCCGTCTGGCGGAGCTTCCCGGACGTCACCCGCCCGATCTAGGGGACCTCGGGCACCGGCCCTCGGCGGTCCACCTGGTCCGCCGCCTCGAGCCCGCTGCGCACGGCGCCTTCGATCGTGGCGGGGAGGCCGGTGGCGGTCCAGTCCCCCGCCAGGTAGAACCCCGCGATTGGCGTCGCGGGAGGGGGGCGCAGGGCTTCCAGCTCGGGCGTCGAGGCGAAGGTCGCGGTCGGCTCGCGCTGCACGAGCGCGCGGGTGATCCGCGCCTCGGCCATCGCGGGAAAGTGGCGGCGCAGGGCCGCCTCGGCCGCGGCCACGAGCGCGCCGGTCGGCTTCGCGGCGCTGCGGAAGGCCGCGCTCGCGATGAAGGCCAGGTGCTGGGGCGGGCCGCCGCGGCCGTAGAGGCGCCCCTTGTCGAAGAGCCACTCCATCTCGCCGTCGCGCAGGCCCAGCATGAGATGTTCGACCACCACGCGGTCGAGCCAGACCTCGACCGACACGATGGGCGAACCCGAAAAGCGCGCGAGCGCCGCGAAGGGATCCCGGGCGGCCCACTGCTCCGGAAGCAGGCGGGCGGCGGCCTGCGGCGGCACGGCGCACACGATCGCGTCCGCCGGCAGAAGAGCGTGCTCCGCCGCGGCTCCGGCCACGACCGCCTCACGCCCGCGGGCCCGCCCGACGACGCCCACGCCCCGCACGCGCTCGCCGGCGAGCTCCAGCCGATCCGCGCGAGCGCCGCGCCAGACCAGACCGCCGCGCGCCTCCAGGTACCCGGCCAGCCGCTCGGCGAGGGCGCTCCAGCCCCGCCTCAGGAACACGAGCCTCGAGGCACGCGGGTCGCGCAGGAACGCCTCCTGGTACACGCGATGGAAGAGCACCGCCGCGGCGCGCTCCGGCGACTCGTTGAGGATCGCCAGGGCGAGGGGATCCCAGAGCAGGCGGCGTGCCGCCGGGCTCTGGCCGCAGCGATCGAGATACTGCGCGAGCGTCAATCCGTCCGGACGCCGCCCGAACCGCACCGCCAGCCCCAGACGGATCGCCTGCAGCTTGACCCGCAGTGGGACGCGGAGACCCGCAAGCCCGACCAGGAGGTGGAGCGGCGCCACGAGCGGCGGGCAGTCGAGGGCCGTCACTCCCTTCTCGTCCATCCACTCCAGGCGGAGCCGGGGCTGCTCGAGCAGGAGGCCGCTCGCGCCGGCGCGCCGCACAAGCCCGAGCGTCGCGGCGTAGGCGCCGACCATGAGGTGCGTGCCGTTGTCGACCTCCTCGCCGCTCACGGCGTCGCGCGACGAGCAGGCGCGCCCGCCCAGGACGCCCCGGCGTTCCAGCAGCACCACCTCGTGGCGGCGCTCCTGAAGAGCGATCGCGGCGGCGAGGCCGGCGAAGCCCCCGCCGATCACCACCACCCTCATAGGCCCCAGCAGACGCGGGGGATCGTCCGCAGCGCGACCCGCAGCTTACGCGCTCGGCCCAGGGCCACCCGCGGGCCGCCCAGCGGGTGGCCGCGCCCGCTCCACTCCTCGAGCAGCGCCCGGTAGACCGCGCCCATGATCTCGGCCGAGAGCATCGCACGGCGGTCGCGCGCGGGAAGCCGGGCGGCCGCCGCCGCGTAATGCGCGCGTGCGCGCTCGGCCTCGAACGCAAGCAGGTCCGCGAGGCCGGCAGCGCGAGCGGCCGAGGGGTCGCGTGCCGCCGCCAGCAGCTCGTCCGGCACGACGTCGAAGCGCGCCAGGTCCTCGAGCGGGAGGTAGAGCCGGTCGCGTGTGGCGTCGGGTCCGATGTCACGCAGGATGTTGGTGAGCTGGAGCGCGAGACCGAGCTCCAGCGCGTACTCGCGCGTGCGGGGATCCTGGTAACCGAAGACCTCGATCGAGGCCAGGCCCACCGCCGAGGCGACCCGCTCGCAGTAGAGGCGCAGGTCGGCGAAAGTCGGGTAGCGCCGGGTGGTCAGGTCCATGCGGCAGCCGGCGACGATCTCCTCGAGCGCGCGCCTCGGTACCGGGTAGCGGGCCACGGCCTCGGCAAGCTCGCGACCGAGAGGGGTCTGCGCGCACCCGGCGTAGCAGCGGTCCAGCTCCTCGAGCCAGCGGTCGAGCCCCGCCTCGCCCTCTCCCCCGGCCTCGTCAACGCAGTCGTCGACGGCCCGGCAGAAGGCGTAGAGGGCGTAGAGGGCGTGGCGCTTCGCGGCCGGAAGCACCCGGAAGGCGTAGTAGAAGTTGGTGCCGCTCCGCCGGGTGATGCGGGCCGCGAGGCTCGTGCTCATGCCCGACGCCAACGCCAGGCACGCAGGGCGAGCCGGCCCTTGTCGAGGGCGCCGTGTCGCGGGCGCTTCCGGAACACGTCACCCCCCACCGCCTCGATCCGGTCGAGGATCGACATGCCCCCGAGCCAGGTCAAGCGCAGCTCGAAGCGCAGCTCCCGGCCTACCCGGTCGCAGAGGGGCTTCCCCTTCTCGAACAGCTCGCGCGTCCTGCTGATCAGCTCCCCCATGAGGCCGCGCCAGCCCTCGCCGACGCGGCCCGTGCTGAAGTCCCACTCCGAGACGCCGTGCCGGCGCATCAGCTCCTCGGGCACGTAGATGCGGCCGCGGCCGTAGTCGATCGCCGCGTCCTGCCAATGGTTGGCGAGCTGGAGCCCCGTGCAGACGGCGTCCGAGAGCGGCGGCAGTCCCTCGTCCTTCTGCTCGAATAGCAGCAGCACCAGCCGGCCTACGGGATCGGCCGAACGCCGGCAGTAGTCGAGCAGCTCGTCCCACGACTGGTAGCGGGCCTTCTGGACGTCCTGGCGAAAGGCCGAGAGCAGGTCGAGGAACAGTTGCTTAGGGATCCCGAGCCGGCGCACCGTCTCGCCCAGGGCGACGAAGATGGGGCCTTCCGCCTCGCCGCGGTAGGCCGCCTCCAGCAGCCGCTCCCAGTCGTCGAGCTTCTGCTCGCGCATGCCTTCGTAGATCGGCTCGTCGGCGAAGTCGTCGGCCGCGCGCGCGAAGGCGTAGATCGCGTAGACGTAGGGACGCCGCGCACGAGGGACGAACAGCCCCACCGGGAAGTTCTCGTAGTGGGCCTTCGTCCGGGCCTCGCAGTAGGCGAAGGCCTCCTCCACTCTGACCACGGCCATGATGCCGCGATCATACCAGCGCCGCTCGGGGCGGGTGCTACCATGCCGCAGGCCCGTCGAGGGCCGGTGAGGCCCAAGCTGCAACCTGCTGCGTCCTTCCAGCACTGCCCGCGCTGCGGTCACGGACCCGGCGTTCCCGTCGAGGGGGGTCTGCTCTCCTGCCGCGCCTGCGGTTTCCACTTCCACTTCAATCCTGCCTGCGCTGCGGGAGTCCTGGTCGAGGACGAGGCCGGACGCCTGCTCCTGCTGCGACGCTCCCAGGAGCCGGCGCGCGGCGCCTTCGGCTTCCCGGGCGGGTTCGTGGACGCCGGCGAATCGGTCGACGCCGCGATCCGACGCGAGACCCGCGAGGAGACCGGCCTCGAGATCGAGGAGCTCGAGTACCTCGGCGGCTGGCCGAACCTCTACGCGTGGCGCGGGCTCGAGTACCCGGTGTTGGACCTCTTCTTCACCGCGCGGGCCCGGAGCGGCTCGACCGCCTCGGCGCGCCACGAGGTCGACGAGTGCGTCTGGGCCTTCGCCGAGGCGATCGATCCCGCGACGCTCGCCTTCCCCACCACCCGCGCCGCCTTCGCAAGGTACTGCGAACGGCACGCGATCGGCGCGGACGCGCTCACGCCCGCAGACTCGTCGGGGCACCAGCTCCACGTCGCTCTGCTCGAGCCCGAGATCCACTGGAACACGGGCAACGCCGGGCGCACCTGTCTTGCCGCGGGTGCCCAGCTCCACCTGGTGGAGCCGCTCGGCTTCTCGCTCGACGAACGCGAGCTGCGCCGAGCGGGGCTCGACTACTGGGAGCGGGTGCGGCCACGCCTGTGGCCGGGCTGGCAGGCGTTCGAGCAGGCGCTCCCCGGGCTGGGCGAGCCCTACTTCGCGAGCCCAGACGCGTCGCGCGAGCTGTGGGACGTTCGCTATCCGGAGAGGACCGTGCTCGTCTTCGGGCGCGAAAGCGTCGGCCTCCCCGCCTCCGTCCGTGAGGCCTACCGCGATCGTCTGGTGCGGCTGCCCATGCGCGACCCCGGCCTTCGCTCGCTCAACCTCTCGACCTGCCTCGGCATCATCGTCTACGAGGTCCTGCGTCAGTGGCGCTCGGTGCGCGGGACCGCTCCGGTCCGGACCCGGCCGGATCCAGAGCCACCCGGATCTTCCGGCGTAGATCCTCGATCGTGAACGGCTTGCCGAGGAATCCCCTGGTGCCCTCGAGCGCCAGGAGCTCCTCGGTCTCCTCCTCGCTGTAGCCGCTCGCGAGGAGGACGGACAGGTCGGGACGGATCTGCGCCAGCTCCCGGACCACTTCGACGCCCCCGATGTCCGGCATGGTCAGGTCCACGATGGCGAGAGAGAACGCCTCCGGCCGAGCCCGGACCAGATCGATCGCCTGGCGGCCGCCCTCCGCCAGGGTGGTTTCGAAGCCGATGTGGGCGAGCATCGCGGCGCCGACCTCGCGGACGGCGGGCTCGTCGTCGACCAGGAGCGCGTGCCCGCGCCCCGTCCAGGGGACGGTTTGCTCCCGCTCGGCCTGCGTCGAGAGGGAGACCCCGGCGACCGGCAGCAGGATCCGGAAGGTGCTGCCCTTGCCGGGCGCGCTCCCGACCTGGACCGTACCCCCGTGCCCGCGCACGATGCCGAGCACCGCCGCGAGCCCGAGCCCGCGGCCCGAAAACTTGGTGCTGAAGAAGGGATCGAAGAGGCGCGCGCGCGTCGTCTCGCTCATCCCGCTGCCGGCGTCGGCGACCTCGAGCGCGACGTAGTCTCCGGGCGGCGGCGACTCCCGCACGTACTCGGAGACGAGCTCCGCGGTGGTGCAGAACGCCTTCCGGGTCCGAACCACGACCTGACCGGCACCCCCCATCGCCTCGGCGGCGTTGATGACGAGGTTGAGCACGATCTGCCGGATCTGGGTGGCGTCCGCCATGATCGGCGGCAGGTCCTCGGCCAGGTCACGTTCCAGCCCGGCCGTCTTCGGGATCGAGACGCGCAGCAGCTCGTCCATGTCCCGCACCAGCGCCGAGAGATCGACCGGGACGACGTCGAAGCGGGCCCGGCCCGAGTAGGCGAGCAGCTCACGACACAGCTCGGTCGCGCGGCGGGCGATGGGAGGAATCGCCTCGACGCGCGGTCGCGCCGCGTGGCCCGGCTCGAGCTGGAGGAGCGCGAGCTCCGCGCTTCCGAGCACCCCGGTGAGCAGGTTGTTGAAGTCGTGGGCGATCCCACCCGCCAGAAGACCGAGGCTCTCGAGCTTCTGCGCCTGCAGCATCTGCTGCTCGAGCTGCCGACGCTCGGCCTCGGCCTGCCTCTGCTCGGTGATGTCCCGAAGCGACCCGGTGATCCGTCTCTCCCCGGTCTCCTCGTCGGTCACCAGGGTGAGGTTCGCGGCGCAGGCCACGGCCCGGCCGTCCGGCAGGAGGGCCTCGCTCTCGAAGTCGCGCACGCGCCCGTCGCGGAGCAGCAGCGTCATCAGCCGCTCCCGCTCCTCGGGCCGGGCGTAGAAGTCCCACGCGCTCCGCCCGCGCGGGTCGACGCCCTTGCCCAGCCAGCGCTCGGCCGACGGGCTCATCTCCAGGATCCGGCCGTCGAGCGCCGTCTCGAGGTAGACCTCCCCAAGGCTGTCGAAGATCCGCCGCAGACGCGCGAGGCTGCGCCGCAGCTCGCTGCGCGTACGGGCCAGGTCCAGCACGGCCGCGGACATCCCGGCGGTCATCACCAGGATCATGCCCAGGTACGTGTACTCCAGCAGATAGAAGAAGGAGTAGACCCCGTCCGACACCGCGAGGTCGTTGAGCGCCCCGAGCAGGAAGACGCCGATACCCGCCGCCAGGCGCCGTGCCCGCGGGCGCTCCACGGGACCGGCTCGAGCCAGGTAGCGCGACGTCCAGACGAGAGCGACCACGATGGCGGCCACGTGGACCAGGCTCGAGACGCGCAGCAGAGGACCGTGCTGCAGCTCGTCGTAGACGACGCTCGCTCCCCAGGGCAGGCGTACCGTAGTGAGGTGGCGTCGGGCCACGAGCACCCAGTCGTTCCGGAGCGTCAGCACGGCTACCACGTGGAAGACGTAGTAGCCGGTGAGCGCCCACGCGACCCTCCGGGAGCCCTGTCGCGTGTAGGTGAGCACGAACCAGATCAGGGCCGTCCCGATCAGACCCACGGCGGCGTTCTGTAGCCTCTGCCACAGGGTCGCCGCGGACGAGCCTCCGACCGCATAGGAGCCGGCGGCGGCGACGTCGTAGAGCCCGATCCCGAGGCAGAGCAGCGCGAAGAAGAGGTGCTCGCGGTCGCGCTCGCCCCGGCTGTAGATGCGCCAGTGCCAGAAGCCCACGTAGAGGGCAACGGCGGCCATCGCCAGCGGCAGGGAGGAAATCAGGCTCACTCGGCCCCCTTCGGGGATCAGCGCGTCGAGGATACCAAAGGCGCCGGGGCGACGGGCTCAGGCGTAGAATGGCCCCGCCCGACGTGATTCCAGCCGGATCGGCCGCCGGCTCACGGAGTGTGAGGGCATGGTCCAGAGTCGGACGCCGCCGCCCTTCGGCAAACCGCGCGACACCCAGCGTTTCCGCGTGCCCGGCGCTCCGCAAACGCCCGCCGCGGGGCACGCCGCAGTGGGTGCCACCGGCCTCTGGGTGCTCGAGAACCGGACCCGCGAGATCGGCGGCGTCCAGCGAACGCCGTTACGGCCCCTGCCGTTCCGGATCGGCAGGGCCTCCGGCTTGTCGCTGGTGCTGCCCTCGGCCCACGTCTCCAAGCACCACGCCGAGATCTACTCGGACGGGCTGGCCCTGCGGATCCGGGACCTCGGCAGCCGCAACGGCACCTTCGTCAACCGGCAGGCCGTCACGGACTCAGCCCTGCACGAGCAGGACGTACTCCACATCGGCGGCCACGAGTTCCGCGTCGTCCGCGTCCTGCCCGACCAGGACCCCTCCGACACGGCGCCGCTCGGGGACCACGTCCTCTCGGGGGCGGTGCGGGTGGTGGAGCTGATCCGCGAGCGCGCGGTTACGGTTCTCTTCCAGCCCATCGTCCACATCCCGTCGCGGGAGATCGAGGCCTACGAGGCGCTCGGGCGGGGGACCTTCCCGGGCCTGCCGCAGAATCCGGTGGAGCTGTTCGACCTCGCCGGCGCCCTCGGCCCCGACGTCCAGGCCGAGCTGAGCCGGCTCTTCCGGCGGCAGGCCGTCGAGCTGGCGCGCCAGCACGAGCGCCCGGTGCACATCTTCCTCAACACGCATCCGGCCGACCTGGAGACGCCGGGCCTGCTCGAGTCGCTCCAGGAGCTGCGCGCCGCGGCTCCCGGGCTGAAGCTCGTCCTCGAGATCCACGAGAGCGCGCTGGCGCAGCCGGACATCATGTCGTGGCTCCACGCGAGGCTGGCCGAGATCGGGGTCGGCCTCGCCTACGACGACTTCGGGGCGGGACAGGCGCGTCTGTTCGAGCTCGCCGAGGCGCCGCCGGAGTACCTGAAGTTCGACCGGCGCTTCGTCACCGGCATCGACGTGGCGCCCCTCTCGCGCAAGCAGCTGGTGCGCTCGCTGGTCGCCGCGGTGCGCGAGCTGGAGGTGAAGCCGGTGGCCGAGGGTGTCGAGACCCCCGAGGAGGCGGCGGCCTGCCTGGGCGCCGGGTTCCTGCTGGCCCAGGGCCACCATTACGGCCGGCCCCAGCCGATCGAGGAGATCTGACCGGTTACTTGAGCCCGAACTCCCGGGCGCGCAGCCGGCGGACGCGGTCGCGCAGCTCGGCCGCCTTCTCGAACTCGAGGGCCTTGGCGGCTTCGCGCATCTGCTTCTCGAGGACCTTCACCTCGGCCTCCAGCTCGTCGAGGGAGCGGTAGCGGGCCGCCGCCTCCTCCTCCACCTCGGGCACCGCCAGGTAGTCGTGCTCGTAGACGGACGAGAGGAGCTCCCCGATGTTCTTGCGGATGCTCTCCGGGGTGATGCCGTTCGCGCGGTTGTACTCCTCCTGCAACGCCCGGCGCCGGTTCGTCTCGCCGATCGCCACGGACATCGAGTCCGTCATCTGGTCGGCATAGAGAATGGCCATGCCGGCGAGGTTGCGGGCGGCACGCCCGATCGTCTGGATCAATGATCCCGAGGAGCGCAGGAAGCCTTCCTTGTCCGCGTCCAGGATAGCCACCAGCGAGACCTCCGGCAGGTCCAGGCCCTCACGCAGCAGGTTGATCCCGACCAGCACGTCGAACTCGCCCTTGCGCAGGTCGCGCAGGATCCTCACCCGCTCGAGCGTCTCGATGTCCGAGTGCAGGTAGCGCACCCGGACGCCGAGGTCGTGGTAGTACTCGGTCAGGTCCTCCGCCATCCGCTTGGTGAGGGTCGTGACCAGCACGCGCTCCCGGCGCTCGGCGCGGGCCCGGATCTCCGCGAGCAGGTCGTCGACCTGGCCCTTCACCGGGCGGACCTCGAGGGCGGGGTCGCGGAGCCCGGTGGGACGGATCACCTGCTCGACCACGACGCCGCCCGCCTTCTGCAGCTCGTAGGGACCCGGGGTGGCCGAGACGTAGACGACCTGCCCGACCCGCGCCTCGAACTCGTCGAAGCTCAGCGGGCGGTTGTCGAGAGCCGAGGGCAGCCGGAAGCCGTACTCGACGAGGGTCGTCTTGCGCTGGCGGTCGCCGTGGTACATGCCGCGCACCTGCGGGATCGACTGGTGCGACTCGTCCACCACCAGGAGGGCGTCCTTGGGCAGGTAGTCGAGGAGCGTCGGCGGGGGCTCCCCGGGCCGCCGTCCCGAGAGGTGACGCGAGTAGTTCTCGATCCCGTAGCAGTGCCCGGTCTCGCGCAGCATCTCGAGGTCGAACATGGTCCGCTGGTAGAGCCGCTGAGCCTCGAGCAGCTTCCCCTGCGTCTCGAGCCTCGGCTTCTCCTCCAGCAGCTCCGCCTCGATCGTCTTGACGGCGTCGGCGAGCCGGGGCTGAGGGGTCACGTAGTGGCTGGACGGGTAGATCGCGACCTGGGCCAGCCGGCCGCTGGTCTTGCCGGTGAGAGGGTCGAAGCTGCTGATCCGCTCCACCTCGTCGCCGAACAGCTCGATCCGGATCCCGCTCTCCTCGTACGCGGGTACGATCTCCACGACGTCGCCCCGCACGCGAAAGGTGCCGCGGCGCAGGTCGTAGTCGTTCCTGTCGTAGCGTGCCTCGACCAGCTTCGTGAGCAGCTCGTGCCGATCGAGGGTGTCCCCCTGGCGGGCGAAGAGCAGCATCCCGTAGTAGGCCTCGGGCGAGCCCAGCCCGTAGATGCACGAGACCGAGGCCACGATCAGCACGTCGCGCCGCTCGAAGAGGCTGCGGGTGGCCGAGAGCCGGAGTCGGTCGATCTCGTCGTTGATGGTGGCTTCCTTCTCGATGTAGGTGTCGGACTGCGGGACGTAGGCCTCGGGCTGGTAGTAGTCGTAGTAGGAGACGAAGTACTCGACGGCGTTCTCCGGGAAGAAGGCCTTGAACTCCTGATAGAGCTGGGCCGCGAGCGTCTTGTTGTGGGCGAGCACCAGGGTCGGCCGGTTCACCCGCGCGATCACCGAGGCCATGGTGAAGGTCTTGCCGCTGCCGGTCACGCCGAGCAGCACCTGGTGCTTGTCGCCGCGCACGCAGGCCCGCCGTCAGCTCCTCGATCGCGCGCGGCTGGTCGCCGCGCGGGTCGAAGTCGCTCACCAGCTTGAATCGGGTATCCGCCGGCGCCGGCGCGAGACGCGGCTCCTCCGCGCGCTGGCGGCTCACGCCAAGCTCTTCGCTGCGAAGCTCATCCGAGCATCATATCCGTAGGAACTGCCCGGCCAGGACCGAACGGGCGGCAGCCCGGGGACTCCGGGGCGTTCACGGGGTCAGCCGATTCCGGAGCCGGCGTTTCGCCTCGTCCAGGATGTCCTTCGTGGCGGTGGCACCCACCCGGGTGCAGCCGATCTCACGCGCGCGCAGCAGGCGGTCGAGGTCGCGGATGCCCCCGGCGGCTTTCACCTGCACCCGGGCCGGCGCGTGCTTCCGCATCAGGACCAGGTCCTCCTCGGTGGCCCCACCGCTGCCGTAGCCGGTGGAGGTCTTCACCCAGTCGGCGCCCAGCTCCCCGCTGATCTCGCAGAGCCGGATCTTCTGGACCTCGTCCAGGTAGCAGTTCTCGAAGATGACCTTCAGCTTCGCACCCCGGGCGTGGGTCGGCTCGAGCACGGCGCGCAGGTCGTCGCGCACGTAGCCCCAGTCGCCGCTCTTCACCTTCGAGACGTTCACGACCATGTCCAGCTCGGCTCCGCCGTCGTCGAGCGCCCGCTCGGCCTCGAACACCTTGACGCTGGTCCTGTGCGCCCCGTGCGGGAAACCGATCACGGTGCTGGCGGCGACCCCGCTGCCGGCCAACACCTCCGCGCAGCGCGCCAGGTAGTAGGGCAGGATGCAGACGCTCGCCACCCGGTAGTCGAGCGCGAGCCGGCAGCCGGAGTCGAGCTCGCTGTCGGCGAGCGCCGGCCGGAGCAGCGAGTGGTCGATCGTCTTCGCGACGTCCTCGTAGGTCCAGGGCACGCGGGCCTCCCCCGGCCGCCGCCGGCGGCCGCCGGCAAGCTACCCCGGATGTGCCGCGGGCCACAAGGCCCGGGCGGCTTGTGCTGATAGAATGCGGGCTCCACGGGGAGAGGCACGCATGGCGGATGAGAAGGTCACGATTATCGACGCCCAGGCGGACATCGAAGGCAAGATGAAGGGAAAGGACGCGGTCATCCACGGCCGCTTCCGGGGCGAGATCGCCCTCACGGGCCGCGTCGTCATCGCCGAGGGCGCGAAGGTGGAGGCGGCGGTCTCCGCGGACGCCCTGGAGGTCGCGGGCGAGCTGAACGGCGACCTGCGGACGCGTTCCTTGACCCTCGCCGAGAAGGCGCGGGTCAAGGGCACGGTGGAGGCGCGGGTCCTGGTCGTGCGCGAAGGAGCCTGGCTGAACGGCTCCGTGAGCGCCGGCGACCAGGCACCGAAGCCGGGCGCCGCGCCCCAGCCGATCGTCCCGAAGCCGGCCGACAAGCCTGCTTTCGTCCCGCCGGCGGACAAGGGAGACAAGGCGGGCGCGTGAAGCTCGGCGAGCTGGCCGAGCGGCTCGGCTGCGAGCTGCTCGGTGACGGTGAGGTAGAGCTGCGCGGAGTCGCCGGCCTCGAGCAGGCCGGCCCCGGCGACCTCACCTTCCTGGCCAGCCCTCGCTACGCGCCCCGGCTGGCGGCGACGCGCGCGGCCGCCGTGGTCGTCCCGCCGGGGCAGCAGACGCCCCTGCCCCGGCTCGTCTCCGACCACCCGTACCTCGCCTTCGCGCGGGCGGTCGCCCTGCTCTCGCCCCCCCGCCGTCCCGCGCCAGGCGTCGATGCCTCGGCCCAGGTCCACCCGAGCGCCGTCCTGGGGGCCGGCGTGCACGTGGGCGCCCTGGCCGTGGTCGGCGCCCGGGCACGGATCGGCGCCCGCTCCATCCTGCATCCGCACGTGGTCGTCTACGAGGACGCCGCCATCGGCGAGGACTGCCTGCTCCACGCGGGCGTCCAGGTGCGCGAGCGCTGCCGGCTGGGCGACCGTGTCGTGGTCCAGAACGGCGCCGTGATCGGGGCCGACGGCTTCGGCTTCGTCCGCGACCGCGAGGGCCGCTACCACAAGATCCCGCAGGTGGGTGTGGTCGTGATCGAGGACGACGTCGAGATCGGGGCGCTCAGCGCCGTCGACCGCGCCTCGCTCGGCGAGACGCGCATCGGGTCGGGCAGCAAGCTCGACAACCTGGTCCAGGTCGGCCACTCGGTCGCCGTCGGCTCCGACAGCGTGCTCTGCGCGCAGGTCGGCGTCGGCGGCAGCAGCCGGATCGGCCGAGGCGTCACGCTCGCCGGCCAGGTGGGCGTCGCCGACCACGCGACGGTCGGTGACGGCGTCATCGCCACCGCCAAGACCGGCCTGCACTCGACGATCGAAGCCAGGACGATCGTGTCCGGATCGCCGGCGATCGACAATCGCGCCTGGCTCCGGTCGTCCGCCGTCTTCGCTCAGCTCCCGCAGCTGCTGAAGCGCGTACGCGAGCTGGAGCGCAAGCTCGAGTCGCTGCTGGCGCACGCTTCCGTCTCCCGCTAGCTGCCCCGCCCGGCCGGCTTCTCCTCCGCGTCGGCTCGGACTAGGATGGCGCGACCTTCGGGGGGGCCATGACACGGGAACGCCTGTACATCGTCCACGGGATGGGCCGTGACGCCGTCGGCCTGGTGGGTCGGATCGCCGCGGCCATCGCCTCCGCCAGGGGGAACATCGTCGACCTCCGCCAGGACGTGCTGCACGGTCTCTTCACCGTCTACCTGGTAGTCGACCTCTCCGGCTCCGACCTGCGCATCGAGGGACTGCAGGTCCTGGTCGGCAGGCTCGGCGAGGACACCGGACTCGCCTTCTCGGTCGACGCCTACCACCCGGTGGCGCGGAGCCCCGAGAAGAAGAACCTCCTCGTGATCGTGCTGGGCCCGGACCGCCCCGGCATCATCGCCTCCGTCTGCGAGACCCTGGGACGCTACGGCGGCAACATCGAGTCCGCCCGGACCGTGGCGCGGGCCGGTGTCTTCGTGATGGAGCTGCTGAGCGACATCGGTCATGCGACGCTCCCCCTCGACAACCTGAAGGCAGTGTTGCGCGAGCACGCCTCCGCCATGGGGGTGCGCGCGGCCTTCCAGACCGAGGACGTCTTCAACAAGAGGAAGCGGATCATCCTCTTCGACCTGACCGGCAGCTTCCTGGGCCCGGCCCTGCGCCGTGACGTCCTCGCCCAGACCGGCTCCGCCTCCGTGGATCTGTCCGACCTCTACTCGCCGACGGACCTCCGCCGCTCCCTGGAGCGGGCCGCGGCGCGTCTCGAGGGCCTCCCCGTGCAGGTGGTGAACGCCGTCGTCGCGCACGCGACGCCCACGCCCGAGACCATGGAGTTGCTCCAGACGCTCAAGATCATGGGCTACCGCACGGCCCTCGCCTGCGACGGCTTTGCGCCCTTCACCGAGGCCATCCCGCGGAAGCTGGCCATCGACTACAGCTTCGGAGTGACGCTTCCCGTGGACGACGATTCGGGGGCCATCATCGGGACCCTGCCCGCGGATGCCCGCCGCGGGCGGGAAGGGGACGTGGTCCGTGGCCACCTGACGAAGCAGGAGTCGGTCGACGAGGACGACATCACCGTGGTGTCCGACCTGGGGGCTGCCGAGCCGCCCGGGATCCGCCTGAGCTTCGATCTCGAACAGCTGCTCGGCTTCTACAACACGCGCGTGCTGAGCCGCGAGAACGTGCTGGGCCTTCTGGGGAGCTTCGGGATTCCGTCAGCCTAGCGACCATGGCATCGGACATCGAGATCGCCCAAGGGGTCGTCAAGCGGCCGATCGCCGAGATCGCGGCGACGCTGGGCCTGGCCGCGGAGGACCTCGTCCCCTACGGTCGCTACGTGGCCAAGATCCCTCCGAGCGTCGGCGAGGGCCGGGGCGCGGGCCAGGGCAGGATCGTCCTGGTGACGGCCATGACCCCGACCCCCCGGGGCGAAGGCAAGACCACGAACACGATCGGCCTCGCCCAGGCGCTGGCGCGCCGCGGCAGGAAGACGATCGTGGCCGTGCGGGAGCCGTCCCTGGGTCCCTGCATGGGCGTCAAGGGCGGTGCCGCCGGTGGAGGCTACTCACAGATCCTGCCCATGGAGGACATCAACCTCCACTTCACCGGCGACCTCCACGCGGTGACCGCCGCCCACAATCTGCTGGCGGCCATCCTCGACAACCACCTTCACCAGAAGGGCAGCCCGCCCCTCCACCCGCGTCGGGTGGTCTGGCAGCGCGTCATCGACATGAACGACCGCTCGCTGCGCCGCACCGTGGTGGGCCTGGAAGGCGGCGGCAGCAACGGTGTCATGCGGGAGGACGGTTTCGAGATCACGGCGGCCTCCGAGGTGATGGCGGTGCTGTGCCTGGCGCGAGATCTCTCCGACCTCAAGCGGCGGCTGGGCGACATGATCGTCGGCTACGATGACCTCTGGAAGCCGGTGACGGCGGGCGAGCTGCGAGTGAACGGGGCCATGACCGCCCTGCTCAAGCACGCGCTCCTGCCGAACCTCGTGCAGACGGTGGAAGGGGTACCCGCCTTCGTCCACGGCGGGCCCTTCGCCAACATCGCCCACGGCTGCAACTCGGTCATCGCCACGAGGCTGGCCACGCAGCTCGCCGACTACACGGTCACCGAGGCGGGCTTCGGCGCCGACCTGGGGGCCGAGAAGTTCCTCCACATCAAGTGCCGCACCGCCGGGCTCGAGCCGTCCGCCGCCGTGCTGGTCGTGACGCGGCGCGCCTTCGAGCTGCACGGGATCGAGAACGTCATGCGGCACGTGGAGACCCTCCGGCTCTTCGGCGTGCCGGTGGTCGTCTCGGTCAACCGCTTCGCAGAGGACCGAGATCAGGACCTCGCGGACCTGCTGGCGGCATGCCAGGACCGGGGCGTCGACGGGTCGATCACGGACTTCCGCGAGGCGGGGGGCGAGGGAGGGCTGGCCCTGGCCGAGAAGGTCGAGCGGCTCTGCCAGTCGCCCCCGCACCTGTCCTTCCTCTACGACCTGGGCGCGAGGATCGAGGAGAAGATCGAGGCCGTGGCGACCCGGGTCTACGGCGCCGGCCGGGTCGAGCTCACGACGGAAGCCCGGCGGGCCGTCAAGCAGATCGAGAACCTGGGCTACGGAGGCCTGCCCATCTGCGTCGCCAAGACCCCTGCCTCCCTGACCGACGACCCGAAGCTGCCGGGACGACCTCGCGGTTTCACGATCACCGTGACCGGGGCGCGGGTCTCGGCAGGCGCGGGCTTCGTGGTCGTCTACTGCGGTCAGGTCATGACCATGCCCGGCCTGCCCAGGGAACCGGCCGCGCTCGCCATCGACATCGACCGGGACGGCGTCATCAGCGGGCTTTTCTGACCAGCCGCTCCGGCCGGGCGGGCGTGCCTCCTAGCGCGTGCGAAAGGCGAGCAGATCGAGCCGCACGAACTCGAGGTCGTACGACCCGTCGCGACGACGCAGCTCCCGAGCCGCCAGCGACTCCGCTCGCTCACGGAAGACGGGGCGTGTCGCGTCCGTGAGCGCCGCTTCGTAGCCCACGAACGCCTGGCTGCGCAGGAATCCCTGGAGGGCCTCGAAGCTGGGCATGGCACGGCGCTGGGGAACGAGACGGACGAAGCCCGTTCCCACCTCCAGGCCCGCCTCCGCCAGGAGTGCGGCGTATTCGTCGGCATCGGGAAAGAACCAGGGAGACGCGGGCCCGCCGGCGCTCGTGGACACCTCGTCCAGCAGGGCGAGCGCGGCCTGCATCTGCCCGCGGCCCCCGAACTCGGCGCGCAGGAAACCGCCCGGACGAAGATGGCGTCGAACCGATCGCAGCAACGCGGGATGCTCCGCCTTGGGGATCCAGTGCAGTGTCGCGCGCGAGACGGCGGCGTCGAACTCGCGGTCGACGGCCAGCTCATCCAGATCCTGGAGCCGGCCCAGCACGAGCCCCACGTTGGGCGGCTTGTGCGACGCGGCCCGTTCGATCTGGGAGGCCGAAGCGTCGATGCCGAGGACAGCGCCCTCCGGCACCAGTGCCGCCAGCCGATTCGTGAATTCCCCGCTGCCGCAGCCGAGGTCCAGCACCCGGTCCGTCGGCATCAGGCGAACCGTGGTGAGAAACGTCTCGTCCTGGTCTCGATGGTGCTTGCTGTGAACCGCGTACAGCTCGCCGTCCCAGCCGTCTTGCCGCCCCGACTCGTTCCGCATCGCCGGCTCCTCCCAGGTCGGAGGATGGCAGCAGGGAACAGTGAAGTCCAACGACATATTCTTTGTTTATAGAGTAGCGCTACTTCATCTATCCAATGGCTCCGCTCGCCCTGCGGGTCTCGACTTCCGCGGCCGTTCGACGCTCGCGCGCGCCGCTCGCGAGCGGATCGGCGGGTGCCCGCTCGCGGCTGCGGCGGCGCGGGGCCTCCCACTCTATCCCTGCGGGCGCGTCCTGGCCGCGTAGAGCGAACGGCGCGTCAGGACGAAGAGCGTCCGGCCGTCCCGCCCCCCGAAGACGGCCGAGGTGGGCCGTTCCGGGACCTCGATCGTCTCCAGCCGACGTCCGCTCGGGTCGTAGACGAAGAGCTGCTCCGCAACGACGTAGACGCGCCCGTCGGCGTCGACAGCCGTGCCGGTGCCGCCCGCCTCGGCGAAGAGGGCCGGCTCGGCGAGCGTCCCGTCCTCGCCGACGGTGAAGCGCCAGGTCCGCGAGCCGCTCTCTTCGCACGCGTAGAACGGCTGCCCGGGCGCCGCCGGCGCCAGACGGAAGCCGCGCAGCACGTCGGCCATCTTCGCCCCGTAGTAGAGCGCCCCGCTCACGAAGTCCTCCCCCGCCGGGATGAAGACGCTCCCGTCGGGCGAGAGGTACTGGTACTGGGGGCGCGCTGTCGCGCTCGCGATGAAGTCGCCGCTGTTGCGCCAGAGGTTGACCGGCAGGAGCGCCTTTCGCCCCGGCCGCGGGGTGGCGGGCTGCGGATCCAGCCGCAGCAGGTCGCTCGCGCTCGACCCGGGCGAGAGAGTGAAGACGCTCCCCTTGCCCGCATACGAAACGAGCAGCAGGTCGCCGCCCTCGTCGAAGCCGACCTGCGCGGGATCGAGCGGGTTGTCGCGGACGACCGAGAGCGCCTGCGCGTCGTTCGACCAGCGATAGATCGTCTGGCGGTGCGTGTCGACGAAGAAGAGGTCGCCGCGCGCGTCGACGGCGGCGCCGGTGACGTCGTGGAACCCGCCCGCGAGCCGCTCGAGCCTTGCGCCCGGCGCCAGGACGACGGACTTCCGTGCCGGCCTGGGCTTCGGCGGCTCGCCGGAGACGTCCAGTCGAGCGAGCTCGGAATCCCTCACCTCGACTCTCCGCGTCACGTTTTCGACCGCCGCATCGAAGGCGACCTTGCTGTCGCTGTAGACGTGGAGCCCGCGGAAGCGGAGGTCACTAGAGGTGGAGATCGCGACCGCCGAGGGGAAGGGCTCGGTGCTGCTGACCACCCGGTAGGCGAAGAAGTTGGCGAAGAGCAGATCGCTCGAGGCCTGGATCGCGAGCGGGAGGGCGTGGGCGCTCTCGCCACGCTCCTCCTCGGTCTGAAGCCCGTAGATCCGCCAGTGGGCTGCGTTCCGCAGGACGACCTCGCTGCGGACGTGGTGCTCGACGGACATTGCGTAGATCCGTCCCGGGCCCGAAGTACCCTCGATGCAGAGGCCGGCCTGGGCGAAGGTGCTCGGGCTCCAGATGTCCCGGAAGACGCCAGCCCCTCCGTCCGTGATCCAGAGGCTGCAGTACTGGCTGTCCCAGCGCCGCCTGGGATCGGGATCGGCGGTGTGGTTGTGGTTGTAGATGCGCTGCCAGGAGTGCCGGATGTCCTCCCAGGAGCCATCCAGGCGATAGGTCCCGTGGCCGCCCAGGAAGCGGATGTCGTCCATCAGTGAGCCTGGCCCCGCCGTCCACTTCGCGGCGACGGCGCGGGGGTTGTCGCCGCCCGTGTCCAGCCCGATACCGGTGACGATCGCATCGCCGCCGCGAGCCGTCTCGACGAGCGCCTTCGGGGCGCCGGGCCCCTGGAAGGCCGGGGTGCCGTCGTCGAGGGCAATCACGGTAGCGATCGGGCTCAGGCCGACCAGGACCGTGTCCGGCCGCAGGGTGATCGTGTCCGAGACCCGATAGCGGCCCGCCGGCAGGAAGACCGTGCGGTGCGCGGCGATCGCCCGGCGCAGCGCGGCCGTGTCGTCGGCCGTGCCATCCCCCACGGCGCCCAGGCTCCGCAGGCTCACCCAGCTCCGCTGCTCCGGCAGTGCCGGGACGTCCGACGGCACGGGCGGGGGCGCCACCGCGAGTGGCTCCGCTTCGAGGTGGGTGTCGACCATGGCGGGGGTTCCCGGCTCGGCCACAGTCGCGCCGTGCCAGAGGTCCTTCACCCGATAGAGCGGTCCTCTGCCGGCGATCTCCTTCCCGCTCTCCCGGAAGCGGAGGAGGAGCGGCACTCGCTCGCACACGACGTTCTCGAGGTTGACCTGGGTCCGGGGGTTGCGCTCCCGGCTCACCAGGAGGGCCGGGCCGTCCACGTCCTCGAAGCGCGAGTCCTCGATCCACAGCTCCTCGATGCGGTCCGGGTCGATCGAGACCACGGTGGGGACCCCCTGGAAGCGGTTGCGAACCAGAGTCAGCCCGGCCTCCTGGGTCCGGATCGCGGCCACCCGCTGCCCCTCGAAGCTCGAGTCGAGCAGCACGAAGGGCCAGGACGGTGCCGTCTTGCGGGTCACGATGCCGTACTCGCCACCGTGGAAGTGCAGGTCGAAGGCCAGGTTGCCGACGTCCTCGAGGCCCGCGCGGCCGGAGCCGACGCGCAGATCCATGTGGGCGAGGTAGCAGTGCTGCGCGACGTGGAAGCGCACGCCGACCGCCGCCGGGTTGCCCTCCTGGATCTCGATGTCGACGTTGCTCATGGCGCTGTAGAAGGTGCCCGGGTTGCCGTCGCGGATGGGTTCACCGGGCTGCGGCCGCCAGCTCACGAAGTGCACCAGGTACTTGCCGTCGCCCTCCTGGAAGCCCGGCGTCCCCGCCCCGAGCACCAGCACCGGTCGCGTCGCGCCCCAGCCGATCAGCCGGATGCCGGACCAGACGTGGATGGTGCGGCCCAGCCGGTAGCGGCCCGAAGGGATCAGGAGCACGCCCTGCTTTTCGGTCTCCTGCAGCGTGTCGATCGCCCTCTGGAGAGCGGGGGCGTCGTCGGCGACGCCGTCGCCCCGCGCGCCGAACCGTTCGCGCGTCAGCTCGACGGCACGCGGATCCTCGGGCCGGATCGTGTAGTAGCACTGGCCAAAGGCGGACACGGTCACGGCCAGCACGGCCGCGGCCGGCAGCAGGCGTCCCAAAGAGGTCCCCATGGGGGTCTATTCGAATCGAGTCGCGGCGCGGAGGCAAGCGGTGCCGCGTTTCGGCGCGCGCACACCGCGCGTGTTCACTTCGAGGCGGCGATCTCCTTCGGCACCTCGTAGCCCGGCCGGCAACGCACCTTCAGGCCCGGCCGCGTGACCTGGACGTTCAGCTTTCGGTAGCGGCCGTCCCGTGCCCGGTTGTCGGAGACGTAGCCGAGCACGTACTGCGCCCCCAGCTCGTCCAGGATGGTCTGGTAGATCTCCGCCAGCTCCTTCGAGGCGCGCGGCTTGAAGACGCGCCCCCCGCTCGCCTCCGCGATCGACGCCAGGAACTCGTGGGCCCGGAACGCCTCGCGGCTGCGCAGTGAGTAGTCCCCCTGGAAGGCCACCGGGTAGATGGTGACCGAGGTCGAGCGGATCATCCGTTTGACGTCGCCGGCGCTGATCCTGCTGGTGGTGTCGACCCCGTCGGAGAAGAGGACCAGCACCTTGCGTCCCGGCTGGTCCCAGACCCGCGAGAGGTAGACGGCAATCGCGTCGTTGAGCGCGGTGTAGCCGCCTCCCTGGGTCTCGAGGATGCGCTCGAAGATCCCCTGCTGGTTCTCGGAGTCGTAGCGCGAGATCCGGATGTCCCGGTCGAAGAAGACCAGCAGCAGGTCCTTCGCGCGCGGGATCGCGTCCAGGAAGCGGATGGCGGATTCCTGGGAGAGCCTCAGCTCCTTGCGCATGCTCTCGCTGGTGTCGAAGAGCATGCCCAGATTCAGCGCCAGCTGCCTTCTCTCGTCGAAGTCGAAGGTGGTGTGCCCGATCGGACAGGCCGGCACGCGCTCGCCCGCCTCGACGTGGACCACCCTCCCGCAGCGCGTGCAGTGGAGGTCCGCGCGGCGCGGGCTCGTCTCGCCGGCGTGGATCTGGTCCGCGGTGGACCCGAAGACCTGGATCCGCTGGGGCCGGCCGTCCTCGCGCACCACGAAGTCCTCGGGGCCGAGGTCGCTCACCAGGCTCCCCTGCTCGTCGCGCACGGTGACGGTGACGTTCGTCATCTCGAGATCGACGCCGAACACGGGAGGGGCCTGGGCGAAAGACGCCCGGCCCGGCAGGAAGAGCGCGAGGAGGACGACGCCTCCGCTGAGCGCACGTACCACGGCTTCCTCCGTGCGGGAAGCCGGGACGCGCCCCCCGGCGAGGGAAATGCCGGGCGCCCGATTCCCGCTTAGGCGAGTCTAGCGCAGGACCTCGACCACGCGGACGGCCAGCTCGACCTTGTTGAAGGGCGGCATCACGTAGACGCCCTGGCCCAGCTCGCGGGCGGCGAGGGTCGCCTCCTGGGCCACCTTCACCCCCTCGAGCTGCGCCTGCTCGCCCGAGCCCGCCTTGCGCATGCGCTCGCGGATGTCGTCCGGGATCGTCATGCCCGGCACCTCGTTGTGGAGGAACTCGGCGTTCCTGTGCGAGTAGAGCGGCAGGATACCGACCAGGATCGGGACCTCCAGGCCCTTGATCAGCGAGCAGAAGCGCTCCAGGGTCCGTGGATCGTAGATCGGCTGCGTCATCACGTACTCGGCTCCCGCCTTCACCTTCTCCTCCAGACGGCGTACCTCCTTCTCGACGTCGGCCCGGCTCGGGTCGGCGCCGCAGCCGACGTGGATGCCGAGCGCGGGACCGATCAGGTTCCCTGCCAGGTCGCAGCCGTGGTTGAGTTGGTCGAGGATGCGGATGAGGCCGATCGAGTCCACGTCGTAGACGGCGGTGGCGTCGGGATAGTCGCCCAGCTTGGGCGGATCGCCCGTGATGGCGAGGATGTTGCGCAGGCCCAGGGCGTGCGCGCCCAGGAGGTCGGACTGGATCCCGAGCAGGTTCCGGTCGCGGCAGGTGTAGTGCAGGATGGTGTCGATGCCGACCTTGGACTGCAGCAGCACGCAGAGCGCCTGCGCGCTCATGCGCGCCGAGGCCCGAGGCCCGTCCGCCACGTTGATGGCGTCGATCCCGTTCTCCTTGCAGTACTGCGCACGCTCGAGCACGACCTTCGGGTCCGCGCCGCGCGGCGGGTCGAGCTCGACGGAGACGACGAAGCCACGGCCGAGCTTGCCGGCCAGAGGCGACTTCTCCGCCCGTGGCACCGCCGGGGCCTCCTTGGGCCGCGCCGGCGGCAGGATGCGCACCTCGGCCCGGCCGGGTCGCGTCATGCGGACGGCGCTCACCAGGTCCCGGATGTGCGCGGGCGTCGTGCCGCAGCAGCCGCCCACCACGCTGACCCCGGCCTCCAGGAAGCGCCGTGACCAGATCGCCATGTACTCGGGCGTGCACAGGTACACGTAGCGGCCCTCGACCAGGGCTGGCGCGCCCGCGTTCGGCATCGCTGACAGACGCGCCGTGCGTGCCACCGCCGCCATCCTCTGCACCGTGTCGAGCATCGCCTGCGGCCCCTGGCTGCAGTTGGCGCCGATCATCGGCACCTCCAGCGCCTCGAGCTCGCGCACCACGTCCTCGACCTGGTCGCCGTAGATGGTGTCACCCTCCTCGTTGAAGGTGAGGCTCACCGCCACCGGCACCGCCTTGGTCAGCGAGCGGACGGCCGCGAGCGCCGTCTTGGCCTGGCCCAGCGACGGCATGGTCTCGATCAGGAAGAGGTCGACGCCACCCTCGAGCAGCCCCTCCGCCTGCTCGCGGTAGGCCGCTTCCGCCTCCTCGGGCGGCAGGTTACCGAGCGGAGCCAGCGGCTTGCCGAGCGGCCCGATCGCCCCCGCCACCAGCGCACGACCCCGCGCCGCCTCGCGGGCGATCCGCACCCCCTCGCGGTTGATGCGACGGACCTGGGCCTCGAGCCCGTGCGGTCCGAGCTTCAGACGGTGGGCCCCGAAGGTGTTGGTCTCGATCACCTCGGCGCCGGCGGCCACGTACTCCTCGTGGATCGAGCGCACCAGCGTCGCGGCCGAGAGGTTGAGCTCGTCGAAGCAGCGGTTCAGGTAGACGCCCCGCGCGTAGATCATGGTGCCCATGGCGCCGTCGAAGACGAGGGTTCCCTCGGCAAGGCGGTCCAGGAACGGCTTCAAGGGGACGGCGGACTTGTCGCTCATGGGAACGCCCAGTCTACCCTAGGCGCCCATCGCTCCTGCCTCCCGGCTCGCGCCGGCTTCCGCTCAGCTGCCGTACTTGACGCTGCAGCCGTAGGGGGCGCTCGTCTTGGTGGTGACGGGCTTGCCCGCCAGGAGCTCCGAGAGGGCCGCCGTCACGTAGTTGTGCGCGGTCGCCACGTCGGCGAGGTCGGTCGACGGCTTGTCGTCGATACCTCCTTCGTAGACGAGGGTCCCGTCCCGGTCGATGACGAACATGTGCGGTGTCGTCTTGGCGCCGTAGGCCCGGCCCATGGTCCCTGTGGGATCGAGCAGCACCGCCGTCGGGGAGGCACCCTTCTCCTTCATCAGCGCGTCGGCCTCCGCAGCGTCCAGGTGCCCCTGGCGTCCCACGGCCGAGGAGTCGACGGTCAGCCAGACGACACCCTTGGCCGTCCACTCTCGCTGGAGCTTCTGCATGCTGCCGCTGCCGTAGTGCTTGCCGACGAACGGGCAGCCGGGGTTCCACCACTCGAGCACCAGCAGCTTGCCCTTGAGCTGGTCGAGGGTCCAGGTCTTGCCGCTGGTATCCGTCGCGGAGAAGGCCGGGGCCCGCTCCCCGACGACGGCGGCGGCACCGACTGGGGCCGCAGCGGCAGCGATCGAAACCGACGCCAAAGCCGAGAAGAAGAGTCTTCGCATCGAACTACCTCCCGCCCCCTGCGACGAGGGGGCCACACGACCGGGCTCTTGAGGGGTTTCGACCATCGTACCCGATCGGCGGCGGGCGGGGCGGACGGCGGCTCCAGTCTGGATCGCGCGGCGGCAGCAGACGAACAGCGGCCGCCTCACGTGGGGCGTGCGGGCCCGGCGTGGCCCGTTTGCAGCCAGAAGCACCGCCGGATGACGGCCCTCGAGGCGCGGCGCACTCAGACGCGGCTGGGGCTCGCCACCGTGATCTCCGGGGAGCCGGACATGGGAGTTTCCCGACGCCAGGATCCTGGTGATCTCGACCGTCATCGCGGACGAGGATGTCCACGAGGCGATCACGGCCGGAGCGTTGGGCTACGGAAGCCGCGACCGTCGCCATCGAACGCGGTCTCGTCCACCTCGACTAGCGAGGTGGCGCGGTCGCGGGTGGCCGCGGGAGCCCGACCCCGACCTCGAGCGCCCGCTCCTTTCCCCCGGCCGTGACGACCAGAACGCCGGCCAGCCGATCGCTGGGGGCGCCGTTGGGATCACGCGCCAGCAGCAGACGGTAGCCGCCGCCCGCGGTCTCGAGCTTCTGCGGCTGTCCGTAGTCGAGGACCCGCGGGGTGGTGGCGTAGAAGTAGGCGTCGACGAGAGCGAGGCGCCGCGGAGGTCGGAGGGAGAGCGTGATCCGACCTCCCGCGGAGGTCGCCGAGAAACGCCACGCGGGGTCCCTTCCAGGCAGCCGCTTGCGAGCCTCGGCGAAGGCCGCGGCCTCGGGCCCCGGACGGCCGTTCGAAAGCACGGGGAGGGTGAGCGAGACCTCGGCCTTGCCCGGCAGGCAGGCGTCCTGGCACTCGAGCCAGGCGACACGCGCGACGAGCCGCACCTCGCGCGCGGCGAGCCGGGCCGGAACCCGGATCTCGGCCGGCAGCAGGGCCTCGTGCTCGTAGCCGTAGCTCACCAGCGGCCCGCTCGCGAAGCGCTCGGGTGCGGGCCAGCCCAGCGGTGCCGCCTCGAAACCCGGAGGCAGCGTCCAGGCGACGCGGGTGGGTAACCCCGAGTCGCCGGGATTCCGCCAGTAGGTATGCCAGCCCGGCTCCATCCGCAGCCGGATGCCGACCTGGAGCGGACGGCCCGCCTGGACCGCGTCCCTCTCCGCCACCAGCGAGACCTTCGTGTGGCGCGCCGTCGAGAGACCCTGCGCCTCCGCGAGGCTTGGGACGCAGGCGAGCACCCAGGAGACCAGGCCGACAGCCGCGGCCGTGCGAGCGATTTCGTGGACCATCACCCAACACTAGCGCACGAGCGCCCCGTTTCGGGAGACGCGGATCCTCGTGTTCGGCCGCGCGCCTTCAGTCAGCTCGGTGGGGCCCTAGTATGATGGTGCGCTGATATGCTCGCGCCCCGCCTGAAGCAAGCGGCCCGCTACCTCGTCCAGGCCGCGCGCTGCTTCGACCCCCGGACCTCACTGCGCGCCGCGCGCCGCGCCGACACGACCCTCACCGAGGAAGTCCTGCTGGCGCGGATCGACGAGTACAACCGGGCGGCGGAGGCACAGTGGCTCTCGATCGCGGCCGATCCAGCCTCGCGCGCGCACGTGCTCGGCAAGCCCCTGAGCACGGTCCGCGACACCCCGGCCATCTTCGCCCACGTGGGCGTCACCCTCGAGGCCCTGGACCTGGGGCTCGGCCAGACCGTGCTCGACTTCGGAGCGGGGAGCTGCTGGCTCTCGGCCCTGCTCAATCGGCTCGGGGTGCGCACCATCTCGATGGACGTCGCCCCGACGGCGCTCGCCCTGGGCCAGGAGTCCTTCGCCTCCGATCCACGCGTGCGTCCGGAGCTGGAGCCGCGCTTCCTGCGTTACGACGGCCACCGGATCGGGCTGCCGGACGCGTCCGTCGACCGCGCCGTCTGCTTCGACGCCTTCCACCACGTCCCCAACCGCGACGAGGTCCTCGGCGAGCTCTTCCGGGTGCTGAAGCCGGGCGGGCGTCTCGTGCTGGCGGAGCCGGGCGAGGGGCATGCGCACAGTGGTCACTCGCGGTTCGACGCCGAGCACTACGGCGTCCTCGAGAGCGACCTCCCGATCGAGGACCTTCTCGAGCGCGGACGCCGAGCGGGGTTCCTCCGGGCCCTGGCCAAGCCCTATCCGGACCCCAAGGCGATCACCCTGCGCGCGGAGGAGCACCTGCGCCTGATCGGCGGCGACCACAGCGTCTACCCGATGCACGTCCTGCAGGAGAACCTGCGCGTCTCCCACGTGGTGATCCTGCTGAAAGGCGAGCCGCGCCACGACAGCCGCAACCCGGGCGAGCTGCGGGCACGTCTCACGCCGATCGGACCCGCCTCCCTGCGCGGGCCGGCCACGACCGTCGTGGAGCTGCCGCTGCGCGTCGAGAACCTGGGCGACACCTTGTGGTTGTCGCGCGAGGACCCGACCGGCGGCTACGTCTGCCTGGGCGGGCATCTCCTCGACGGCGAGGGCGACCTCCTGCAACGCGGCTTCTTCAGTTTCCCCCTCCCGCGGGACGTGGCCCCCGGACAGAGCATCGAGCTCGGCGCGCGACTGCGCATGCCCGAGCGACCCGGGCGCTACCGGCTCACGCTCGATCTCGTGGACCAGCAGCTGGCGTGGTTCGAGCAGTGCGGATCGCAGGTCAGCGAGGTCGAGCTGTGGGCAGGCCTGCCGGACAGCCGCCTCCCCCACCTGCTGCGGGCGCGACTCGACCTCCTGGGCGGCGGCCCCCAAGGGCCTCTGCCGAGCGGCTCGAGCCTGAGCCTGAGCCTGCGGGTGACGAACGAAGGCGACACGCGATGGCTGGCCGACCCCGCCGTCGGCGCCGGGTTCGTGCGGCTGGGCGTCCAGCACCGCGCCCGGGGTGGCGCGCTGGTCGAGCGCGACTACCTGCGAGCCCCGTTCCCGCGCGACCTCGATCCCGGCGAGTCGGTCGAGCTGACCCTGGCCGTGCCCTTGCCGGAGCCGGCGGGCCACCACCTGCTCGCCGTCGACCTGGTGGCGGAGCAGGTCTGCTGGTTCGAGGAGCGCGACTCCCGGCCGCTCCTGCTGGAGGTCGAGACAGCCTGAGGCCGAGGCCTCCCGAAGACCCTAGGACAGGCCGGGTATCGCGGGATCGAGGTGCAGGACGCCCGCGCGGGTCTTCTCCTCGATCAACTTGCGGACGGCCCCGTACTCGTCGACAGGCACCGGCAGCTTGAACGAGGCTCCGCTGCTGCGCGACTGGAGCAGCAGCACGACTTGCGGCGACTCGACGAACGCGATCCGCGACACCTCGGTCCAGGGGAGAAAGCCGCGATGGGCCCAGACGCCGTCCCGGTAGAGGCCGAGCCGTATCCTCCGAGCCAGCGGAACCATGACCAGGAAGTAGACCGCCATCAGGGCGAGCCCGATCACGTGCGGGGCCGGACGCTGCCGCCAGGCGTTGACGCCCGCGATCACGCCCCCCAGCACCCCCATCGCCAGGAGCCACGGCAGCTGTGCCGGACGCGGCGGCGGCCAGGTCAGGAGGGCCGTCTCGCGCAGCCGCAGGAAGCGCAGGTAGCCGGCGAACCCGCGCACGAGCTCGACCAGGAAGTAGACCCCGATGCCGATGAGACCCAGGCTGATCAGCTGTTGCTGGAACGGTGGCAGCAATCCCTACTCCAGAGCCCGCAGGACGTCGGCGACCAGGTCGGCGGCGTCCTCGACCCCCAGGGAGAGCCGCACCATGCCGAGGTCGATGCCCGCCTCGCGCAGCTTGTCCTCCGGCAGGCCGTAGTGGGAGGTGTGGACGGGGAGGCTGACCAGCGACTCGACCCCCCCGAGGCTCGCGGCACGGCTCACGAGAGCGACGCGATCGTAGAAGCGCTCGGCGGCCGCCAGCCCGCCGGCCAGCACGAGCGTCACGATCCCGCCGAAGCCCGACATCTGGCGCGCCGCCACCTCGTGTCCGGGATGGGAGGAAAGCCCCGGGTAGAGCACGCGCCGGACCCCCGGATGGCCCTCCAGCTGGAGCGCCAGGGTGAGCGCGTTTGCGCACTGTCGCTCGACGCGCAGGTGGAGTGTCTTGAGGCCCCGCAGGGCCAGGAAGGCCGCGTGCGGGTCGATGCAGCCGCCGAAGACCTTCATCGTCGCCCGTGCGGCCTCGATCCGCTCCCGTGATCCGGCGAGCGCCCCGCCGATCACGTCGCTGTGGCCGGCCAGGCTCTTGGTGAGGCTGTGCATCACGAGGTCCGCCCCGAGCGCGAGCGGCTGCTGCAGGTGCGGACCCGCGAAGGTATTGTCGACGATCACGGCCAGGCCGCGCTCGTGCGCGGCGGCCGCCACCCGGGCGAGGTCGACGATCTCGAGGGTGGGGTTGGTCGGGCTCTCCAGGATCAGGACCCGGCTCTGCTCGCCGGCGAGGCGGGCGACCTCCGGCAGCTCGGCGAGCGGCAGGAGCCGCGAGGCGATCCCGAAGCGGGGGAGCGTGTCGGTCAGCAACCGCACCGTCCCGCCGTAGAGCGAGCCGGCGCCGAGCACCTCGTCCCCCGCCCGCACCAGCGACAGGACGGCGCTGGTCATCGCCGCCATGCCCGAGGCGAGCGCGAGCGCCGCCTCCGCCTGCTCGAGCGCGGCCAGTCGCTCTTCCAGCGCCCGCACGGTCGGGTTCGCGTAGCGCGTGTAGAGGAACAGCTCCTCGTCGCCGTCCAGGTAGCGCCGCAGCTCGTCGGCCGAGGCGAAGGCGAAGGTGGAGGTCTGCACGATCGGTGTCGCGAGCGGCCCCGGACGAACGGCGCCCCGCCCGTGTACGGCCGTCGTCCCGGGTCCTCGTTGCCTCATCCGTCCTCCCCGCCGCCCGGTCCCTGGCACCTCAGAGTCCCACCGGCATCGAGTCGCGGTACTTCCCCTCCTCGCGCTCGGGGAGCGGCGATTGGCCCACGACCGGCTCGACGAACTGACGGTAGGCGTCGCGGAAGCCGAGCTCGACCAGGTCGTCCGTCGTCTGCACGACCTCCGTCGCGGGGTCGCGAGCGCCGTCGAGCTCCATCGGCCCGAGCGCGCGCCGGCTGGGCCGGATCACCCAGAGGTCGACCTCCTCGTGGACCTCCCCGGTCGCCGGATCCTCCCAGGCGCCGCGTCCGCTCGGCGAGCGGTGGCCGAGCGTCCCGACCAGTCGGTTCCAGCGTTCCACGGCGTCGATCTCGCGCACGGCCTGCGCCTCGAGCGTGCGCAGCGAGGCGTCGATGCGGGCCAGGGGACCACGCCGGCGGGCGAGCGGGGTGCTCGTCTCGGGAACCCCCAGCACGACGATCAGCTGCTCGGCCCCGGCCGCCAACGCTTCGGCGATGCCGGCGCCCGGCACGAAGCTGCCGTCGGTGAGCCGGTGGGTCTCACCTCCGTGGACGGCACCCTTCGGAAACGAGACGCGCCGGAGCGGCATCGAGAGCGGACACAGAAGACCCGTCGCCAGCGCGTCGAAGAAGAGCCCCTGGTGCCCCGCCAGCCGCAGGTCGACGGCCCCCAGCAGCGCCCCCTGCCGCTCGACCGGCCCGCCCGCCTCGGCGTCGCGCAGCAACACGAAGCTGAGCGCCTCCCCGCTGTCGAGGTCCGCCGTGCGCAGCACGAGCTCTCGGAAGCCCGGTTCCCCCAGGTTCTCGGCCAGGAAGGAGGTGTAGCGCCGCCCCAGGTCCGGGCCGCTCGGCCGGTCTCCGATCGACGCCCCGGCCGCGACCTTCGCCAGCCCGCCGCGCAGGCGCAGCAGACCGGGCCGGGCATCGAGGAAGGCCTCGAACGCCTCGGCGAAGCGCCGCCGATCGCGCAGGAGCAGATAGGCGACGCTGACGATCGCGAGCAGGGCAAGGCCGAAAACGGGTATGGCCTGAGCGGCCAGGTACGGTCCGCTCAGCTCCTCCGGCGCGACCCAGAGAAATGCGACGAAGCGGGCCGCGACGCCCGGCAGCACCCGGTCGGCTATCAGGACCAGGGGAAAGAAGATGCCGAGGGCGAGACCGAGCAGCACGGGGGCCGCGAAGATGCCGAGCGACACGGCGAGCAAACCCAGGGCGAGCCGGACGGAGGGCCGGACGCGATAGAGCGAGCGCCAGCGGACGCCGCTCCAGAAGCCGTCCGGGCCGTAAAGCTTCGCGCCGCCCATCACCGCGGCGTAGGCGGCCGCGATCACGCCCACGCCCGAGCCGACCACGAGGTCGATCTTGACACCGCTCTCGTCGAGGGCCCGCAGGGCGCCAGCGTGGTAGGCGCCGGTCGCGCCGCTGCCGGTGAAGACGAGGGCCGTCCGCCGTCTGGGCGAGTACTCTCTCATCCTTCACCCCGAGCCGACCCTAAGGTACCACCGAAGCGCGAGGGCAACCCGGCGCGCACGCGCGCGAGCAGGGCCGGGCCGTCCTCGTTCTCGTGCACGAGCAGATAGGCGCCGCGTCGGCGCGGGGCACGGAGCCAGGCGAGCAGCCAGGGCCAGTCGTCCGGGCCGGTGCCCTCCGGCCAGGCGAGCCGCCTCAAGGCGTCCTCGAGACTCTCGGCTGTCGTGGTGAGCGCCGCCTCGTCGAGCACCCGGCCGCCGCGCACGGGATAGAGCCCGATCGACGCCCGGCCGGCGTCGAGCACGAGCGCACGGGCGGGCTCCGCGACCGAGACCGTGGCAGGCACGGCCGTGCCGGCGCCGCCACGGAGGCCCGAGTCGGAGAGCCACGCGATCGCCTGTCGGGCGAGCTCGTGGTACTCGCTTTCGCTCACGCGCGCGAGGCAGGGAGCCGCGCAGGAGCGGACCTGGGCGTGAAGACAGCCCATCCCGAGCGGCAGCTCGGGGTCCGGCGTGAACTCCGCGTCGCAGGGCCGCAATCGGAACAGGTGGTGCAGCAGCTCGCGCGCCTTCTCGGCGGCGCGGCGCTCCCGAAACGGACCGTAGAGATCGGCGCGGCCTCGCTCGCCCCCCCGAACCGTGACCCGCGGGAAGCGCTCCTTCGGGTCGAGGTGGAGGAAGGCGGGTGGCTTGAGGTCCCTCCGTGCGGTGAGCGGGACGAGCGGCGCCATCAGCCGCTCGTAGACGAGCCGCTGCCGGAACGGCCCGTCGGCCTCGACCCAGCCCACCCGCGCGGCGAGGCCGGACAGGTCGAGCCTGGGACGCCGGCCGACCGCCGGCTTTCTCCCGAGCCCGAGCTGCGACGCCGCCCAGCGACGCAGGCTCGAGGCGACGCCCACGACCAGGCTGCGCCCCTCCGCCGAGACGATCTGGCCGACGCCTGGGCCGGGCGGAATCGTCGGGAGCACGCCCCCTGCGTCGCCGGCGAGCGGAACGAAGGAGAGCTCGGGGCGGGACAAGCCCTACTCCGCCGCGGCCTCGCCCTTCACCTGGTCCTGGATCACCTGGTCGTGGATCGTGACCAGCTTCACGATCTCGTAGGATTTCGAGCCGGAAGGCACGCGCACGACGAGGCTGTCGCCCTCCTCGTGCCCGAGCAGCTGCTTGCCGATCGGAGAGGAAGGCGAGATGCGTCCGATCGTGGGATCCGAGTCCTCGGCCACCACGATCTCGTAGACGATCTCGTCACCGCTCTCCTCGTGCTTCACCGTGACCAGCGAGCCCAGCCCCACCTTGTCGTGCGGGATCCTGTCGAGGTTCACGAGCGAGAGGGCCGCCAGCCGGCGGTGCAGTTGCGCGAGACGCGCCTGCAGGAAGCTCTGACGCTCCTTGGCCGCCTTGTACTCGGCGTTCTCGCGCAGATCACCGTGCTCGCGGGCACGGAGGATCTCCTTGGGCAGCTGCACCTTCAGCTCGTGGTCGAGCTGAAGGATCTCGTCCTGGAGCCTCTTCTTGATCTCGAACATCGGGCAGTCTCCATGCCACGCAGGAATCCGGCGGAAACTCATTCATACTATCACCTCCAGATGGCCGTCGACCCGGTCGTGCGCAGCCGGGCGAACCCGCTCTTCAAGCGCCTGCGCGCGCTCAAGGAGCGTGGTCCGGAGGGCGAGCTGTGCCTGCTGGAGGGACCCAAGCTCGTGCTCGAGGCGCTCGAGGCCGGGGTCGTGGTGGTGGAGGCGGCCTACTCCGCCCGCGCCCAGACGACGCCGGCCGGAGCCACGGCCCTCGGCTCCCTGGGAGCGCGCGGCGTCTCGCTTCACGCGCTGAGCGCGGAGCTGCTCGCCTCGCTCTCGGAGGTCGAGACCTCCCAAGGCCTGGTCGCGCTCGCCCGCCGGCCGAGCTTCGACGAGGAGCAGCTCTACCGGGGGACGCCCCTCGTGCTGGTGGCCGACACCGTCCAGAATCCCGGCAACCTGGGAGGTCTGCTGCGCACGGCCGAGGCGGCCGGCGCGACGGGGGCCTACCTCACCGGGGCCTCGGGCGATCCTCTGTCGTGGAAGGCTCTACGCGGCTCGATGGGCAGCGCCCTGCGCCTGCCCCACCTGCGCGGGCTCGACGCCCGGACGGCCTTCGCCCGCGCGCGCGAGCGAGGCCTCACCGTGCTCGCGACCGCGGCCGACGGGGAGCGGCGCTACGACGAGGCCGACCTGCGCGGCCCGGTCGCGATCGTCGTGGGCAGCGAAGGCTCGGGACTCTCCGCCGCGCTGCAGCAGGAGGCCGCGGCTCGGCTCAGGATTCCGCTGGCTCCGTCGGTCGAGAGCCTCAACGTGGGCGTCGCCGCCGCGCTCGTGCTCTACGAGGCCGCGCGCCAGCGCGGGTTCCCGGTGCGTCGATGAACGTGCAGGTGCGCGGATGAAGGAGAGCCCCAGCGGATCGCTCTTCCCGGAGCCGGCACCGCCCGGCGACGGAAGCGGGGCGCCCCGGGCCGACGCGCCGCTCGCGGACCGGATCCGGCCTCGGACCCTCGACGAGATCCTGGGCCAGGACGAGGTGCTGGGCCCCGGCCGGCCCCTCCGGCGCGCGATCGAGCAGGACCATCTGCGCTCGCTCATCCTCTGGGGTCCCCCGGGATCGGGAAAGACGACCCTCGCCTTCGTGATCCGCCGCCTCACGCACGCGCACTTCGAGGCCATGAGCGCTGTCCTCTCGGGGGTGAAGGAGGTGCGCGAGGTGCTGCGCGCCGCGGAGACCCGGCGGCGGGCCCAGGGCCGGCGCACCATCGTCTTCATCGACGAGATCCACCGCTTCAACAAGGCGCAGCAGGACGCCCTGCTCGCCCACGTCGAGTCGGGCGACATCGTCCTGATCGGCGCCACCACCGAGAACCCGTCCTTCGAGGTCAACGCGGCTCTCCTCTCCCGTTCACGGGTGGTGGTGCTGAAGCCGCTCGGCAGCGAGCAGCTGCTCGCTGTGCTGCGCGAGGCGGTCGTCGACCGCGAGCGCGGCCTGGGGGCTCTCGAAGCCCGCGTCGCGGACGACGCCCTCGCTTTCCTGGCCGAGACCTCGGACGGCGACGCACGCACCGCGCTCAACGTGCTCGAGCTGGCCGTGAGCACGGCCGAGGCCGGCCCGGAGGGCCGCCGCGAGGTCGACCTCGCCGCGATGCGCGAGGCCTTCGCCCGCAAGGCCCTCCTCTACGACCGCGCGGGCGAAGAGCACTACAACGTCATCTCCGCCCTCCACAAGTCGATCCGCAACTCCGACGCCGACGCGGGGCTCTACTGGCTCGCGCGTATGCTCGAGGCTGGCGAGGATCCCCTCTATGTCGCGCGCCGCCTGGTGCGCTTCGCCTCGGAGGACGTGGGCCTCGCCGACCCGCAGGCGCTGGTGCTGGCGATGGCCGCCCAGCAAGCCGTCCACTTCATCGGCCTGCCCGAGGGCGCCCTGGCCCTGGCCGAGCTGGTCGTCTACCTGGCGGCCGCGCCCAAGAGCAACGCCGTCTACCTGGCCTATGGCGCCGCCGCCAAGGACGCGCTCGACACGCGCGCCGATCCGGTGCCGCTCTGGATCCGCAACGCCCCCACCGGCCTCATGAAGGACCTCGGCTACGGCAAGGGCTACCGCTACGCGCACGACGAGAGAGAAGGCGTCGCCGCGATGGACTGCCTGCCCGAGGGCCTGGCCGGCCGCCGCTACTACCAGCCCACCGACCGCGGCCGCGAGAAGGACCTCGCGGCCCGGCTCGACGCCGCGCGTCTCGTCCGGGAGCGGGTGAAGACGAAGGGCTCCGCATAGCGCCTGCCGCTCTTCTTCGAGTATCGTAGTCGGCTATGACACTGGAGGATCGCGCCCGAGACGCGCGGGGCGCGGCGATCGCGCTCGGGGCCCTGGGAACGGAGGCCAAGAACGCAGCCCTCGCCGCGATCGCCCGCGGTCTCGAGGCCCGGGCGGACGAGATCGTGTCCGCCAACCGCGAGGACCTCGCCGCCGCCGAGTCCGCCCGGCTGGCCGCCCCGCTCGCCAAGCGGCTCAAGTTCGACGGAGCCAAGCTCCAGGAGACCGTGCGCGGCCTCACGAGCCTCGTCTCGCTGCCCGACCCGGCGGGCCGGGTGCTCTCGGCCCGGGAGCTGGACGGCGGCCTGCGCCTCTATCAGGTCACCTGCCCGATCGGTGTGGTGGGGGTGATCTTCGAGTCGCGCCCCGACGCTCTCGTCCAGATCGCGACCCTGTGCCTGAAGAGCGGCAACGCCGTGCTGCTCAAGGGCGGCAGCGAGGCCGTGCGCACGAACCGCGTCCTGGCCGAGGTCGTGGCCGACGCCGCGCGGGAGCCGCTCCAGCAGGCGGGCCTGTCGGCGGCGGAGTCCGCGGGCTGGATCCAGCTGCTCGAGACGCGCGAGGACGTCCGCGCGCTCTTGGGGCTGGACGGGCTGGTCGACCTCGTCGTCCCCCGGGGCTCGAACGAGTTCGTCCGCTTCATCATGGACAACACGACCATCCCGGTGCTCGGTCACGCGGACGGGATCTGCCATCTCTACGTGCACGCCGACGCGGAGCCGGAGATGGCGATCCGCCTCGCGGTCGACGCCAAGACCCAGTACGTGGCCGTCTGCAACGCGATCGAGACGCTGCTCGTGCACGAGGACGCCGCCGCCGGCTTCCTGCCCGCCGCGAAGGCCGCGCTCGAGGCGAAGGGAGTGGAGCTGCTCGGCTGCCCGGCGACGCGACGCCTGATCGACTGCGCGCCCGCCGCCGAGGCGGACTGGACGACCGAGTACCTCGATCTCAAGCTTTCCGTCCGCGTCGTCCCGTCCCTGGACGAGGCGATCCGACACGTCAACCGCTACGGCTCCCACCACACCGATGCGATCGTGGCCCGCTCGCGGGAGGCGGCCGAGCGTTTCATGGCTCTCGTCGACTCGGCGGGAGTCTACTGGAACGCCTCGACGCGCTTCGCGGACGGCTACCGCTACGGGTTGGGCGCCGAGGTGGGCGTCTCCACGAGCAAGATCCACGCGCGCGGCCCGGTCGGGCTCGAGGGCCTGGTCAGCTACAAGTGGCGGCTCTACGGCACGGGGCAGACGGTCGCTCCCTACGCGTCGGGAGAGCGCCCTTTTCGCCATCGCGCGCTCGCGGCCGAGCTGCCCGCGGCCGGCGAGTAGCCGGGACCCGTCCATGCGCAGCTTCGGCGACGCCCGCCGGGTCGTGGTCAAGGTCGGGACGAACGTGCTCGCCCGCGAGGGCGG
The DNA here is from genome assembly GCA_963732935.1 of uncultured Acidobacteriota bacterium. Lineage (GTDB taxonomy): Bacteria > Acidobacteriota > Vicinamibacteria > Fen-336 > Fen-336 > DATBSL01. Next base: position 1,009,848 of record CAVTBK010000003.1, read on the forward strand.
CGTCGACGTCGCCTACCTGCACGAGCTGGCAGGGCAGATCGCGCGCCTGCGCGGCGAGGGACGCCGCGTCCTGCTGGTCACCTCCGGCGCGATCGGGATGGGCGCCGGCGAGCTCGGTCTTCGGGAGCGGGTGACCAGCGTCCGCATGCGCCAGGCCTGCGCCGCCATCGGCCAGCCTCTGCTCATGCACGAGTACCGGGCGGCTTTCCGCGAGCACGGTCTCACCATCGCCCAGGTCCTGCTGACCCGCGAGGTCCTGAACAACCGCAAGAGCTACCTGAACCTGCGCCACAGCATCGAGACGCTGCTAGACCTGGGCGCGGTACCGATCTTCAACGAGAACGACTCGATCTCGACCGCCGAGATCGGCAACGCCTTCGGCGACAACGACCGCCTCTCTGCCCTGGTGGCGAGCAAGGTGGACGCCGACCTCTTGGTGATCCTGACCGACATCGACGCCCTCTACACGGCCAATCCGAAGCTCGACCCGAAAGCGCGACCGATCGCGAGGGTGTCGGTCGTGAACGACCAGATCCTGGCGGCGGCGGGCACGGCCGGCAGCACCTTTTCGACCGGCGGGATGCGCACCAAGGTGCAGGCCGCGGCCATCGCGGCCAAGGCCGGCTGCCGCACCCTGCTCGCGCACGGCCGTCACGAGCGGGTCCTGGAGCGCCTGCTCGCAGGAGAGGAACTGGGCACGCTCTTCCTGGCGCGGCGGAAGCTCTCCAACCGCACACGCTGGATCCTGAACTCCGTCCCTCAGGGACGGCTGGGCCTGGACCAGGGCGCGATCGCCGCCCTGCGCGAGGGCAAGAGCCTGCTGCCCTCGGGGATCCGCGAGGTCGACGGGGTCTTTGCCGCGGGCGACGTGGTCGGGATCAACGACCTCGCCCGCTGCGTCGTGCACTTCAACTCGGAGGAGCTGCGCACCCTGATGGGGCGCCACAGCTCCGAGATCCGCCCCCTGCTCGGCCCCGGCAGGCGGGACGTGGTGGCCCGGCCCGAGGACGTCGTCTTCCTGGACGCGGGCGAGTAGCGCCCGCCCCGCGAGCACCGCGGACGAGATCCCGGCCGTCAGACGCCGGGCAGTAGAGAGCTCGCCTCGAAGCCGAAGCTGTCGAGCGGCGCGGGCCGGCCCAGCAGGTAGCCCTGGGCGTAGTCGATGCCCAGCTCGATGCAGGTCCGCCGCTCCTCGTCACGCTCGATCCCCTCGGCGATCGTCTTGGAGTCCATCTTGTCCGCGAAGGTCTTGAGCGCGCGGGCCATCTCCCGCTTCACGTGGCTCTGGTCGATGTCGCGCACGAGCTGCATGTCGAACTTCAGGTAGCGCGGGTTGAGGTGGGCGATCTTCTCCAGGCCGGAGTAGCCCGCCCCCACGTCGTCCACCGCGATCGAGAAGCCCATCTGGGTGAAGTTCTGCACCGCCTCGGCGAAGAGGGTGTAGTTCTCGATCGCGTACTGCTCGGACACCTCGAGCACGATCCGCTCGGGCGCCAGGCCGAGCCCTTCCAGAAGCTCGATCAGGCTGCTGCCCTGGAAGTCGGGGTCGTACATCGAGGCCGGCACCACGTTCGCGAACAACCGGTAGGGAGGCGGTAGGGTGCGCGCCGTGCGCAGGGCGCGGCGGCGGCAGTGGCGGTCCAGCTCGAAGACGAGATCGGTGGCGGCGGCGGCCTCGAACAGGCTGATCGGGTTGTGCTGGGAGGTGCCCTCAGGTCCGCGCGAGAGGGCCTCGAAGCCGAGCCGGCCGCCGTTCTGGAGATCCTCGATCGGCTGGAAGACGGTGCGGATTTGGTTGGCGAGCAGCACGTCCTGGAGGCGGCAGCGCGTCTGGAAGTCGGCCTGCATCCTCTGGATCCGCACGCTCTCCCAGGCCTCGCTCAGCAGGCGCGTCACCACCCGCTCGCTCATGATGAGCGGATTGTGGAAGACGACCGCGAAGCCGACCGTGACCCGACGACGCCCGCGCAGGTAGGGCGAGGACAGGCCCGCCAGGCGCCGGTTGAGCTGGTCGCTTACGCGACCCGCGATGGCCTCCAGCTCCGCGATCCGCATGGGTCCCTGCTCGCGGCGCCGGCGCCCGCACAGGAACAGCAGGAAGGCGTTCCCGCCCCGCTCGTTGAGCGCCAGCGTGTCGCCGGCGCGCACCTCCGAGCCGTGGAGCTCCGCCACCAGCCCCGACACCGTGGAGAGGACCTGCTCGAACGCGCGCGAGCCGTAGTCGTGCTCCACCTGGGCCAGCTCCGAGGCGTCGATCAGCACGAGCGCGAGGTGGCCCTCCGTGCGCAGCTGCTCGGTCAGCGCATCCAGCCGTTCGTGGTAGGTCGGGATCTCGGAGTACAAGGGCGGAGGTCTCTCAGCGTGAGGATCGGAATCGTGCGAGCTGTGACGACGCCACGACACCGAGCGCCCCCGACGGGATGCCAGCGGCGAGCGTCACGGCCACCCAGATCGTCAGCTGCGGCAGCAGGCCGGTCCAGAGCCAGCGCGCGAGCGGCGGCAGGGCGGGAAAGTGAGGGGGCGGGGCGTCGTAGTGTGTCCCCCAGGCCCGGAAGATGGCGAGCGCCATGATCGCGGCGACCGGCACCCGCGCGAGGAACGCATAGGCGAGCAGCCTGCGGCCGAGGGCCGGCCAGCTGACCAGAGCCGTCGCCGCGACCACCACCGACAGACCCGCCCACAGGCCGAGCCACGCGCTCCAGCCGAGCGGCGGCAGGTGCCCCGAGGCGCGCATGCGCACGAGCAGGCGCGCGGCGCCCAGCGCGAGCAGCGCGACCAGGGGCGGCAGGATCGCGGCCTGGAGGAGCGACCAGGGCCGCTCGCCGGCCGTCGCCAGGCGCCAGCCGAGGTAGAAGCCGACGATCGGGATCAGCCAGACGATCCCGAGCGGCGAGAGCCCTCCTCCCGGCAGGCGGCTCCAGTAGTCGGCCGACCAACCTCGAAGCTCGCCCACCAGGCGCAAGAGCGTCACCGCGAGCGAGACGAGCGCCAGCCACAGGATCGGGCGCAGGAGCGAAGGGCCCGACGAGCGCGAGCGCGTCACGGCGGCCCGACGAGCGCCGGGGCGGGGACCAGCCGGGGGGCGAGATCCTCCCGGCGGGCGCGGGCCGGCCGGCGGGCGAGTACCGCCGGTCCGCGGCAGGGGCGGGATACCTCCCAACGGGCGTCCGGCGCCAGGGTTGCGCGGGTCCGCCATCTCAGGCGGGCTCCTCGAGCGGCGGGCAGGTGCAGAAGAGATTGCGGTCGCCCCAGGCGTTGTCGATGCGGGCCACCGGCGGCCAGAACTTGGATCCCTCGAGCCAGGGTGCCGGAAAGGCCGCCTGTTCGCGCGTGTATGGACGGTCCCACTGCGCCGCGGTGACGGCGCGCGCCGTGTGCGGCGCCCGGCGGAGCGGGCTCTCGCCGACCGGGATGCGCCCTTCCTCGACGGCGCGGATCTCCTCGCGGATCGCGATCATCGCCTCGCAGAAGCGGTCCAGCTCGGAGCGGGGTTCGCTCTCGGTGGGCTCGACCATCAGCGTGCCCGGGACCGGCCACGACATGGTCGGCGCGTGGAAGCCGTAGTCCATGAGGCGCTTGGCGATGTCCTCGACCTCGACACCGGCCTTCTTGAAGCCACGCCCATCCAGGATCAGCTCGTGCGCGACGCGTCCTCGGACGCCCGTGTAGACGATCGGATAGTGGGCGGCGAGGCGCTTGGCGAGGTAGTTGGCATTCAGGATCGCGACCTGGCTCGCCTTGCGCAGACCCTCGGCGCCCATCATGCGGATGTACATCCACGAGATCGCCAGGATGCTCGCGCTTCCCCAGGGCGCCGCCGCCACCGTGCCCAGGCTCCGCTCGCCGCCCGTCCTCACCATCGGGTGGCCGGGCAGGAACGGCGCCAGATGGGCCGCCACCGCGATCGGCCCCATGCCCGGACCGCCGCCGCCGTGCGGGATGGCGAAGGTCTTGTGCAGGTTCAGGTGGCAGACGTCCGCGCCGATCGCGCCCGGGGAGGTGAGGCCCACCTGCGCGTTCATGTTCGCGCCGTCCATGTACACCTGACCGCCCTGCTGGTGGACGATGCGGCAGATCTCGCCGATCGCCTCCTCGAAGACGCCGTGGGTCGAAGGGTAGGTCACCATCAGCGCGCCGAGGGTTGCCTGGTGCCGCTCCGCCTTCGACCGCAGGTCGTGGAGGTCGACGTTCCCGCGCGCGTCGCAGGCGACCGGGACCACCGTGAACCCGGCCGCCACGGCACTCGCGGGGTTGGTCCCGTGGGCCGAGACCGGGATCAGGCACACGTCCCGGCGCGCCTCACCGCGGCTCAGGTGATAGGCGCGGATCGTCAGCAGCCCCGTGTACTCGCCCTGCGCCCCCGAGTTGGGCTGCAGGGACACCGCCGCCATGCCGGTGATCTCGGCCAGCCAACGCTCGAGCTCCGCGAAGAGGGCGTGGTAGCCGCGGGCCTGGTCGACGGGCGCGAACGGGTGCAGGCGGGCGAGCTCCGGCCAGCCGAGCGGGATCATCTCGGCGGTGGCGTTGAGCTTCATCGTGCAGGATCCGAGCGGGATCATCGCCTGCGCGAGCGAGAGGTCGCGTCCCTGGAGCCGCGTCAGGTAGCGCAGCATCTCGGTCTCGGAGTGGTGCGAGCGGAAGACCGGGTGGGTCAGGAAGGGGCTCGTGCGCAGGTGCGGCGCCTCCAGCACGGGCCTCGCCTCCGCCGCGATCTCCTCGGGCGTGAAGGGCACCGAGACGCCGGCAAAGGCCTCCAGCAGGTCGACCAGATCCCCGGGCAGGACCGTCTCGTCGAGCGCGACGCCGACCGAGCCGTCGTCGTAGCTCCGCAGGTTGATGCCCTTGGCGAGAGCGCGGGCGACGATCGCACCACCCTGCTCGGACGTCGTCCGCACCCGCAGGGTGTCGAAGAAGGGCTCGCGACCAGCGTCGAAGCCCAGCCGGACGAGGCCGAGCCGCAGGCAGCGCGCGAGCGCATGGACGCGGCGCGCGATGGCGGCGACGCCCTCCGGGCCGTGATAGACGGCGTACATCGCCGCCAGGATGGCGAGCAGGACCTGCGCCGTGCAGATGTTGCTGGTCGCCTTGTCGCGCCGGATGTGCTGCTCACGGGTCTGGAGCGCCAGCCGGTAGGCCGGCCGGCCCTCGGCGTCCTTCGAGACGCCGACCAGCCGTCCCGGCAGCTGGCGCTTGAGCGAGTCCTGGACCGCGAAGAAGGCCGCGTGGGGTCCCCCGTAGCCCATCGGCACGCCGAAGCGCTGGGCGGAGCCGAGGGCCACGTCGGCGCCGAACTCCCCCGGCGGCCGCAGCAGAGCCAGCGCCAGGAGGTCGGTGGCGACCACGAGCAGGGCGCCCGACGCGTGGGCGCGGTCGGCGAGGGCCTGGTAGTCGCGCACCCTGCCATCGGTGGCGGGATACTGGACGAGGACACCGAACAGCCCCTGCGCCGCGAAGTCGATCGAGTCGACCGGACCCACCTGGACCTGGATGCCGGCGGGCGCCGCCTTCGTGCGCACGACCGCGATCGTCTGGGGATGGCAGTCGTCGGCCACGAAGAAGCCCTGGCCCTGGGCCTTCGCCGACGCGTGACACAACGTCATCGCCTCTCCCGCGGCGGTCGCCTCGTCGAGCAGCGACGCGTTCGCGAGCGGCAGACCCGTCAGGTCCGCCACCAGGGTCTGGTAGTTGACGAGCGCCTCCAGCCGGCCCTGCGAGATCTCGGCCTGGTACGGCGTGTACTGCGTGTACCAGCCGGGGTTCTCGAGCACGTTGCGCAACACGACCGCCGGCATGTGGCAGTCGTGGTATCCCATCCCGAGGTACGAGCGGAACACGCGGTTCCCGACCAGCTTGCCCCGCAGTTCCGCGAGCGCCGCCGGCTCGTCTATCGGGGCGGGAAGGCCGAGCTTTCGTCTCAGACGGATGCCGCTCGGCACCGTCTCGTCCGCGAGCGCGTCGAGCGACGCGACGCCGAGCGTCTCCAGCATCCCGGCGATCTCGGCTTCGCTCGGACCGAGGTGGCGGCGGGCGAAGTCCGCCTGGGGCCGCAGCGGCTCCTGGCTCAGGGCACCGGCAGGGGGCGTGACAGCTTCAGGCACCTTCATCCTCGGACAAGGGCAGCGCGGCGACTCGCGGGCGTGGCCTACTTGGCCTCGCTGTCGACCAGGGCCTGATAGGCGGTGGCGTCCATCAGCTCGCTGAGGCCGGCGCTCTGCGTGATCCGGATCTCGATCATCCAGGCGGCGCCGTGCGGGTCCTTGTTGATCCCCTCGGGCTTGGCCACGAGGGCGTCGTTCACGGCGACCACCTCGCCGTCGGCGGGCGAGAAGAGCTCCGAGACGGCCTTCACCGATTCGACCGTGCCGAACTGCTCACCGGCGCGGAGCGCGCGGCCCAGCTGGGGCAGCTCCAGGAACACGACGTCCCCGAGCTGCTTCTGCGCGTAGTCGGTGATCCCCACCCGGCCACGGTCGCCTTCGACGCGGATCCACTCGTGGTCCTTCGAGTAGCGGAACTCCTGCGGGTACATGGAATGCCTCCTCGCTCGTCTAGTCGCGCGGGCGCTTGTAGAACGGGGTGGGCACGATGCGCGCCGGGACGCGGGCACCGCGGATCTCGACCTCGAGCGGCATGCCGGTGGCGGCCCGCACGATCGGCACGTAGCACAGCCCGATGCTCTTCTTCAGGAACGGGGCGAAGCTGCCGGAGGTCACCCGCCCGCTGCCCTCGCCGTCCACGAACACGGGATAGCCGTGGCGCGCGATCCCCCGGCCCGTCATCTCGAAGCCGACCAGCTTGCGCGGGGCCCCGCCCGTCTTCTGCCGAGCCAGGACCGCACGGCCGTTGAACTCGCCCTTGGCATCGGCGAGCGAGACGATCCAGCCCAGCCCGGCCTCGACCAGGGTCGTCGTCTCGTCCATGTCGTTGCCATAGAGCATCATCTTCGCTTCGAGCCGGAGCGTGTCCCGCGCACCGAGACCGGCGGGCAGGAGCCCTTCCGGCGCGCCCGCCTCGACCAGGCGCCTCCACACGGCCGGCGCCCGCTCGGGGGCCAGGAACAGCTCGAAGCCGTCCTCGCCCGTGTAGCCGGTGCGGGCCACGATCGCGGCACCGCCCGCCACCTCCGCTTCGGCGAAGTGATAGAAGCCGATCGTCCCGAGCGCGAGCGACGTGAGCGGCTGCAGGATCGCCTGGGCCTTGGGCCCCTGCAGGGCCAGCAGAGCGTACTGGTCGCTCAGGTTGTGGAGGCCGCAGCGCGAGGGCGATTGCGCGAGCAGCCACTGCCAGTCCTTCTCGACGTTCGCCGCGTTCACCACCAGCAGGAAGCGGCGCTCGGATCGACGATAGACGATGACGTCGTCGACCGGACAGCCGCTCGGCATCGGCAGCGCCGAGTACTGCGCCTGCCCGTCCACGAGCTTCGCCACGTCGTTGGCTGTCGTCCTCTGCAGGAAGGCGAGGGCGCCTTCGCCCTCGACCTCGAGCTGCCCCATGTGGGAGACGTCGAAGAGGCCGGCGGCGCTCCGTACCGCCATGTGCTCGGCGATCAGGCCGGAGTACTCGACGGGCATGTCCCAGCCGCCGAACGGCACCATCCTGGCCCCGCTCTCCCGGTGGATCGCGTTGAGGGGCGTCTTGCGGAGGTCGGCCATCGAACCAAGCGACGCTATCACAGCGATGCACAAAGGGCCAGAGGCCGCGCCTTCGACTCCTTGATCCACCTGCCTTTGTGGACTAGCCTGCCGCCTGTGGCGGACAGCTATCTCGTCACCTGCTGGAACTGCCTCGGGGAGTTCGACGCGATCGCCGCGGTCTGGTGCTCGGACGACCCCAAGAACCCGACCAAGCTCTGCCCGTTCTGCCTGCGCTGCTTCTGCGACGCGAGCTCGGAGTACAAGCGGCAGTTCTGGCGCTCGGCACCGGCGCCTCTCGTCGACGAGCTGCAGACGCTCAGCCGCAGCCAGGACCGTCTGGGCGACATCCTGATCCGGATGAAGAAGATCACCACCCCGCAGTTGCTCGAGGCGCTCGTCGAGCAGCGGGACACGGGACGCAAGTTCGGCGAGGTCCTGATCGCGCGGGGCATCCTGACCCGGGCCGATCTCGACGCGGCGCTCAAGACCCAGGGCGTCACCCGCCTCAACGACACCCGGGCCGACGAGACCGAGACGGCCTACTGGCAGGGTGGCCCCGACGCCGTCCTCGATTACCTGCTCGCCCTGGGAGCCCGCAAGGGCGCCTCGGACCTCACCATCGAGCCCCAGGTCGACCAGGTCGCGATCCGCTTCCGGATCGACGGCTTCTCCTTCCGCATCGAGCCGGTCCCCAAGACGCTCGAGCTGTCGCTGGAGCGCGCCCTCTTCGCGATGTTCAGCCTCGACCCGGCGCGTCGGGCGCGCACCCAGACCGGCCGCGCGACCTGCCGGCTCGGGGAGGACGACTACGACCTCGTCGCCCAGACCGTGCCCGGGGCCCTGGGCGTCAATGCGACCATCCGGCTCATCAACCGCTCGACCTTCATCAAGGACTTCGGCTCGCTCGGCCTCGAGCTCGAGGACCGCGTGCGGCTGGTCGAGGAGATCCGCTCGGGGCTGGGACTGGTACTGGTCACGGCGCCCGCCTACAACGGGGCCGTCACCACCACCTACTCGATCATGAGCTACCTCGCCCAGGCACAGCGCGACGTGCTCGCGATCGAGTCGCCCATCCACTGGAGGATGGACGGCGTCCGCCAGGTCGAGGCGGACTCGGGCCCCGAGGGGCCCAGGATCGAGGCGACCCTGCGCGCCATGATCGCGGTCCGGCCCGAGGCGCTGGTGGTCTCCTCGCTGCCCGACTACCGTGCCGCGGCGCTGGCCCTCCAGCTCGCCTCGAGCGTCCTGGTAGTCGCCCAGATGACCGCCGCCAGCGCCGCTCGCGGCCTGGTCGCGCTGCGGGACATGGGGGTTCAGCCGCAGCTGCTGGCCAGCTCCCTGGGCATCGCGACGGGACAACGGCTGGTGCGGACGATCTGCCGGGTGTGCCAGGTCCCGGCCGAGCCGCCCTCGGCACAGACGCTGGCCGCGCACGGCATCGACCCGGACGAAGCCCGCAAGATGCTGTTCTTCCGCGGCAAGGGCTGTCCCAGCTGCAACACGATCGGCTACCGGGGACGGCGGGCCATGTTCGAGACCCTGCCAGGGACCCCCGAGGTCCGCACGGCGCTCGAGCACGGCTCGGCCGCGGAGATCGAGCGGGCCGCCATCGAGTGCGGGATGATCACGGTGCGCGAGCGCTGCCTGGCCCTGGTCACGGCCGGCGTCACCACCTTCGACGAGTTCACCCGGCTCCGGCTCTGAGGCGGGCTGGCCGTCTTGGGCTAGGATGAAAGTAGGAGGTCCCTGAATGGAGCGCTGGCTCGGCAGGCTGTCGGAGTTCGTCTACGCGGCCTTGAGGCTCGTGGCCGGGGGGCTGTTCGCGTGTCATGGCGCGCAGAAGCTGTTCGGCGTTCTGGGCGGGCACCAGATGACCGGTAACCCGATGATGACGGCCGCCGGCATCATCGAGCTCATCGGCGGCGCCCTGATCGCCCTCGGTCTCGCCGCGGGGTGGGCCGCCTTCATCGCGTCGGGCGAGATGGCATACGCGTACTTCACGATGCACGCCCCTCGGGGCCTCTGGCCGATCGCGAACGGCGGCGAGCTGGCGGCGCTCTACTGCTTCATCTTCCTGTACGTGGCCACCCGCGGCTCCGGGCCGATCAGCCTCGACGGACTGCTCGGCCGCGGCTCACGCCACCGGTGAGATAGCCCCCCCGTCCCCTCGTCGCGGTGATACGCTGAGCTCCGCGATGAACGGCGGGTCCCTGACTCTGGAGCCTGTGCCCGGCGACTACGCCGTCTGCCGGCTACCGGCCGACGCCGAGCTGCCCGTCTGGGCCACCGGGGCGCCGTTCGTCTCGGTGACCCGCAGCCAGGCCGAGCTTTCGATCGTCTGTCCACAGGACGGCGTCCCGGCCGCGGTGCAGTCCGAGAGAGGCTGGTCCTGCCTCCGCGTCAAGGGGCCGCTCGGCTTCGGGATGACCGGCATCCTGGCGAGCCTGGCAGCCCCCTTGGCCGGCTCGGGCGTGAGCATCTTCGTGGTCTCGACCTACGACACGGACTACCTGCTGGTCCAGGCGCGGGACCTGGAGCGCGCCCTCCACGCGCTCGAGCGCGCCGGCCACGCGATCGCGGCGGCTCCGGCCTGAGCCGCCGCTACTCGGCCGGGGCCCCGGTCCCGAGCGCGGGCGCGAAGAAGACGAGCAGCAGCAGGTCCTGCGCGACCGAGTGGAAGCGGTGCTCCACGCGCGCCGGGACCGTGAAGAGGAAACCCGGCTCGACCGCGAAGTCCTCGTCTCCCATGCGGACGCGGCCCCGGCCCTCGAGCACCAGGAAAACGCCTTCCTCGTTGCGCGGGCGCTGGTCGCCTTCCTCGCCGCGGCCGAGGCGATAGAGTCCCGTGCTCAGCTGGCCGGTCCGCAGCGCCTCCCGGTAGTGCCGCGCGCCACCGCGATGCGCGCCCGCCAGGCTGCCCAGGTCGAGCGGCTTGCCCTCGCGGGCGCGCACGGCAGCCAGCATGCGCTCCACTACCTCCTCCGGGGTGAGCTGGGTCGTGTCCAGGGCGAGCGCGTCCCAGGCGCGCACCAGCGGCGATTCGACGCGGTGCGTGTCGTTGTAGTCGCGATCGCGCAGGTCCTTCTCGATCACGTCGAAGCTGACGTCGTTGCCCGCAGCGCGCAGCTCCACCAGGCGGCGCTGGGCACGCTCCCCCGGCTGGGCATCGAGATAGACCTTGACCTCGGCGTCGGGGAAGACCGTGCTGCCGATGTCGCGGCCGTCCAGGACGACGCCACCCTCGCGCCCCAGCTCACGCTGGCGGGCGACCATCTCGGTGCGCACGCCGGGGTGCACGGAGACGAGCGAGGAGGCGCGGCTGATCTCCCGGGAGCGCAGCTCGGAGCTGACGTCCTCCCCGTCGAGCAGCACCCTGCGGCCGCCGTCGGTCAGCTCGATCCGCGAGGCCCGGCAGAGAGTCGCCAGGGCCTCCTCTGCGTCGAGCGAGATGCCCGAGCGCATCGCCTTCACGGCGAGCGCGCGGTACATGGCCCCGGTGTCGATGTAGGTGTATCCGAGCTGGGCGGCCAGCGCCCGGCCGGTGGTCGACTTGCCGGCCCCGGAAGGGCCGTCGATGGCGACGACGAGTCCTCTGCTTCTCATGTTCGTGATCCGATCGCCTTGCCCGTGTCACACTCGTCGCTCACGTCGTCCCCTTCCCGGGCTCGCGTTCGCGCCCTCCGCGTTCGCGCCCTCCGCGTTCGCGCCCTCCGCGTTCGCGCCCTCCGCGTTCGCGCCCTCCGCGCAGGAGGGCCGCGACCTCCTCCCGCGCCAGCGCGCGGAACTGGCCGGGCTCGAGCCCGCGCGTCGTCACCGACCCGACCGCGACGCGCCGCAGCTTCGAGACCGGGTGGCCGACCGCCTCCAGCATCCGCTTCACCTCGTGGTGCTTTCCCTCGTGCAGCGCCAGCTCGACCCAGGCGTTGGTGCCGGCCTCGATCACGCGCACGCGGTCGACGGCCATCGTCTCGCCCTCCACCCGCACGCCCCGCCGCAGGCGGCCGAGCGTCTGCGCGTCCGGCACGCCGCGCACCTTCGCGTGGTAGACCCGCGGCACCTCGTAGCGGGGGTGCGACACGCGCTCCGCGAAGGCCCCGTCGTTCGTGAGCAGGATCAATCCCTCGGTCGTGACGTCGAGCCGGCCCACCGGGAAGAGACCCACGACGGGCGGCACCAGGTCCATCACCGTCGGGCGACCCTCCGGATCCCGGCGGGTGGTCACGTATCCGCGCGGCTTGTTCAACACCAGATAGACGGGACCCTTCGCCGCCTTCACCCGCACGCCGTCGACGCGAACGTCGTCGCGCTCGAGGTCCGCCTTCGTCCCCAGCTCGCGCGCGACCTCGCCGTTCAGGGTGACCCGGCCCTCGACCATGATCTGCTCGGCGCCGCGGCGGGAGGCGACACCGGCGCGCGCCAGGATCTTCTGAAGGCGTTCTTGCACCGTCGAATACTAACTGTTTTCCGAGACTCGAACGGCGGGCGCGGCCGCCATTCAGTCCGTCTGCCCGCCGCTGGCGTCGGGATCCCGGTCGCTCAGGTTCTCGGGGTCGGGCTCCTCCGGGCTCGGCGCTAGGGCGGGCTCCGCCTCCGCCGGTCCGCCCGGTGGCGCGGCGTGCGCCTCGAATAACGGCATCTGCTCGCCGTCGGGATCGGTGAGACCCACCTGCACGGGCGTGGGCGACTCGATGGCACGCTTGAGGCCCGCGACGTCGACCTCCTCGCCCAGCACCTCGGCGAACTCCTCGATCTTGGGCAGCTCCTCCAGGTCCTTGAGCCCGAAGTGCAGCAGGAACTGCTTGGTGGTGCCGTACAGGATGGGCCGGCCCACGACCTCCTTGCGTCCCGTGATCCGGATCAGCCGCTTCTCGAGCAGGGTCTTCACCACCCCGCCCGACTTCACGCCGCGCAGCTCGATGATCTCCGGCAGCGTCACCGGCTGCTTGTAGGCGATCACGGCGAGCGTCTCCAGTGCCTGGATCGACAGCCGGGTCGGGGTACGCGGGTCGAGCAGCTCGCGCACCCAGTCGTGGTACTCGGGCCGGGTCGTGATCTGGTAGCCGGCGGCCACCTCCACCACCTGCAGCCCGCGCTCGTCACGGGCGTAGTCGGCGCGCAGCTCCGCCAGCTCGCGCTCCCAGTCTTCCCGCGGCACGCCCTGGAGCACCCGCGAGATCTCCTTGGCCGTGATCGGCTGAGGCGACGCGAAGATGAGCGCCTCGAGCACCGCACGCACCTGGGGCGGCGGCAGGACGCTCGTCTCCTCGGCCTCCGCGCTCGCGGGCGACTCCGGGGGCGCCGGCTCTGCCGGCGGCGGCAGCTCGGACGGCCCCTGCGGCTCGGGCGGCTCCGGGACCGGCTGCTTCGGGTCTTCGTTCTCGTCCACGGTTTCCTCTCGTCAGGCCGACGCCGGCGGCGCCGAGGTACCCTCCGGTGGCGGCCCCACCGGACGGAAGACACGGACGGGGCCGAAGATCCCGCGCTGGTAGACCCGCACGCGCCGCAGGCGCACGAGCTCCAGCAACGCCAGGAAGGTCACGATCATCTCCGCCTTGCTCTCGAGCGCGGCGAAGAGCTCCAGGAACTCGAGCGACTCGCCCTCCCTGATCATCGCCAGCAGCTGGGTCATGCGCTCCTCGAGCGGCGGCCCCTCGTCCTCGACCTCGTGGGCGATCAACGCCTTGCGGCGGTCGAGCAGCTCCTTGAACGCGGCGATCAGGTCGTAGAGCCCCGCCTCCAGCATCTCCTCGCCGGCGTCGTCGAAGCTCGGCAGCACCGTCTCGGGGCGCGTCCACTGCGCCGCGCGGATCTGCGCCTGCTGGTGCAGGATGCCCGCGGCTTCCTTGTAGCGCTGGAACTCCAGGAGCCGCCGCACCAGCTCCTCGCGCGGGTCCACGGCCTCCTCGTCGCCCTCCGCCTCGGTGGGCTCGATCGGCACCAGCATCTTCGACTTGATGTGGACGAGCGTCGCCGCCAGCACCAGGAACTCGCCCGCCAGGTCGAGGTTCAGCTCGCGCATCAGGTCGAGGTACTCCATGTACCGCTTGGTGATGGGGGCGATCGGGATGTCGTAGATGTCGATCTTCTCGCGCCGGATGAGATACAGCAGCAGGTCGAGCGGCCCCTCGAAGAGCGGCAGCGAGATGAGCGGGGCGTCCTCGGGGAGCGTCGACTCCACACCTTCGGGCACCCGCACCCGCTCGGGCCCGGCGGGCGGATCGGATGCGGCGCGGCCCTCGCCGCCGGCCGTCGGCGCGCCTTCGGGGGCTTCGGGCTTCTCCGGCTCGTCGCTCACTTCTTGTCGTAGCGGATCTTCATGGCCGCCCGGACGTCCTCCATGGTGGCCTCCGCGACTTGGCGCGCCCTCTTCGAGCCCTCGACCAGGACGTCCCAGACCGTGTCGGGGCGTGTCGCCAGCTCCTGCCGGCGCTGGTGGATCGTGCGCGATCCTGGCGATCAGGTGCTCGCCGAGCTTCGCCTTGCAGTCGAGACAGCCGATCCCGGCGCTGCGGCAGCCCTGGGCCGCCCACTCCCGCGTCTCCTGCGGCGAGAAGGCCTTGTGCAGGTCGAAGACCGGACAGACCTCGGGGTCGCCCGGATCGCTGCGGCGCTTGCGCGCCGGGTCGGTCACCATCGGCTTCAGCTTCTGCCGGATCGTCTCGGGGTCGTCCTTCAGGTAGATGGCGTTCCCGTACGACTTCGACATCTTGCGACCGTCGGTGCCCGGGATGCGCTTGGCCTCAGTCAGCAGGGTCTGCGGCTCGGGGAGGACGTCGCCGTAGAGGTTGTTGAAGCGGCGCACGATCTCGCGCGTGATCTCGACGTGCGGCGCCTGGTCCTCGCCCACCGGTACCGCGTCCGCCTTGTAGATGATGATGTCGGCCGCCTGCAGCAGGGGGTAGCCCAGGAAGCCGTAGGTCGAGAGGTCCTTGCCGGTGAGGTTCTGCTGCTGCTCCTTGTAGGTCGGCACCCGCTCGAGCCAGGGCACCGGCACGATCATCGAGAGCAGCAGGTGCAGCTCCGCGTGCTGGGGCACCAGGCTCTGCACGAAGAGCGTCGCGCGCGCGGGATCGAGGCCGGCGGCCAGCCAGTCCGTGGCCACGTCGAGCCCGTTGCCCCGGACCTCCGAGGGGTCCGTGTAGTCGGTCGTCAGCGAGTGCCAGTCGGCGATCATGAAGAAGCACTCGTGCGAGTCCTGCAGGTGCACCCAGTTGTCGAGGGCGCCCATGTAGTTGCCGAGGTGGAGCGGCCCGGTGGGCCGCATGCCGGAGAGGATGCGGGGTCGTTTCATGGCGTCGAGCGGTCACCTGGCGCGTGCATGAGGTCCCTCAGCGCACGAGCCCGAGCAGGAAGGTGGCCAGCGTGCCGGTGAAGGGCGAGAGGAGTCTCCCCAGCACGCCGGTCGCGAAGAGGACGAGCAGGATCCACTGGCCGTAGGGCTCCATGATCCGATCATAGGGCTCGGAGACGGAGCGCGGGAGCCCCCAGGAGGCGATCCAGGAGCCGTCGAGAGGCGGCAGCGGCACCAGGTTGAAGAGAGCCAGCACGACGTTCATCTGGATGCCGATCGTGAGCAGCGCCACCAGCACGTGCGGCGCGGCCGGGTCCGAAGGCAGCCCGAGAAAGCGGAGGCCGAAAAAGAGCCCCGCCGTGAAGAGGACCGCCAGCAGCAGGTTCGAGACGGGTCCCGCCAGGGCCACCAGCACCTGCCCGCGGGCCAGGCGGCGGAAGTTGTGGGCGCCCACCGGGGTGGGTTTGGCCCAGCCGAGCAGGGGGATGCCGGAGTAGAGGAGCTGCAGCAGCGGGATCAGCACGGTGCCGAAGAAGTCGATGTGCGACAGGGGATTGAGCGTGATCCGACCCTCTCGCGCCGCGGTGTCGTCGCCCATCTGGAGCGCCATCCAGCCGTGGGCCGACTCGTGGACGCTCAACGAAAAGAGCAGCACCACGTAACCCATCAATGCCAGGGCGATGCGTTCCGGCGTCAGCTCCAAGAACACTCCTCAAAGGAACCTGGGATCTTAGCACGCGAGCCGCGAGACGGGCGTAGAATGCAGGCCCGTGGCCGCGCCCCCCGCCCCCGCTCAGATCGCCGCCGCTCTCGAGAAGCGCGTGATCGGCCAGCCGGAGGCCGTACGCGAGATCGCAATCGCCCTGTCCAAGAAACTGGCCGGCCTCTCGGCGGGAAACATCCTGCTGATCGGCTCCTCCGGCTCGGGCAAGACGACCCTGATGAAGGCCGTCGAGGAGCTGCTGCGGGCGAACCCCGCGCTCTCCCTGCGCTCGACGGTCGTGCGCGTGCACGCCAACCTGCTCGGCGAGGAGGCCGAGCAGGGCCGCCCCGGCGAGAAGCTGCTGCGGCGGCTCCTGGACCGCGCGCGCGAGCAGCTGGGAACCGGGGCGACGACCGAGCGGCTGGTCGAGCAGGTGACCCACGGCCTCGTCTTCGTGGACGAGATCGACAAGATCCGCAGCCAGGTGGGCGGACAGCCGAACGTCGCCGGCATCCGCGCCCAGGAGGCCCTGCTGACCCTGGTCGAGAACGAGTCCGTGCCGCTCACCCTGCCCGACTGGGCGGGCGGCGGCACGCTCGACGTGGACACGAGCACGATGCTCTTCATCTGCGCGGGGGCCTTCGAGGGCCTCTACGACGCCGTCTACGACCGCGTCACCGTCGGCAAGGACCAGGGCGCGCTCAAGCCGGTCACGGTCGTCGACCAGACGGGCCGCGCCCGCGAGGAGCTGCAGTTCTCGCTGCGGGACTGGCTGAAGAGCGAGGACATGTTCGAGTACGGCGTGAGCCCCCAGTTCCTCTCGCGCTTCGATGCGATGGTGCTGCTCGAGGCGCTCGACGAGGAGGCCCTGCTCCGCATCCTGGTCGGCGGCAGCGACTCGAGCCTGCGCCAGTCGCAGGCCTACTTCGCGAGCTTCGGGCTGCGGCTCGAGCTGACCCAGGAGGCGGCGCGGCTGATCGCGCGCGAGGCGGCGCGCCAGCCCCGGCTGGGTGCCCGGGCGCTCAAGGAGATCCTGCGCCGCGTCGTCTCGCCGCTCGAGTTCGACCCCAAGGCCGCCGGCGGCAACGACGCCGTGGTCCGGATCGACGAGGCCCGCGTCGCTGCAGCCCTCGCCCGGCAGGCGCGCAGTGGCGACACGGCCTCGGCGGTCTCGGGCTGGGACCAGTCCTTCCGCGGCTAGCCGCCCTCGAAGTGCGCCCGCACGCGGGCCGCGGTGGCACGGCCGACCACCGCCGCCAGCTCGCCCTGGCTGGCGCCGCGCACGCCACGCAACGAGCCGAAGGCGGAGAGGAGCTTCCGGCGCCTGGCCGGTCCCACGCCCGGGATCTCGTCCAGCTCCGAGTGCAGGGTCCGCGCCTTGCGCGTCTGGCGGTGGTATCCGATCGCGAAGCGATGCGCCTCGTCGCGCACCCGCTGCACCAGCTGGAGCACGGGCGAGGAGCGCGGGAGCGCGATCGGCAGGTCCCGCCCCCGCACGAAGATCAGCTCCTCCCGCTTGGCGAGGCTCGCCACCGGCTGGTCGCCCAGGCCGATCTCCTCGAGCGCCTCGACCGCCGCCCCCAGCTGCCCCGCTCCGCCGTCGATCAGCACCAGCTCGGGCAGCTCGCGGCCCTCGGCCAGCAGCCGCTCGTAGCGCCGGCGGACCACCTCGCGCATGGAGGCGAAGTCGTCGGGGGCCCCCGACACGCTGCGGATCCGGAACTTGCGGTAGTCCGACTTCTTCGGCAGCGCCCCTTCGAACACCACCATGGAGGCGACCACGTCCGAGCCCTGGATGTTCGAGATGTCGAAGCACTCGATCCGCTGCGGCTCCACCTCTAGGTCGAGCAGGTCGCGCAACGAGCGCAGGATCTCCTGCGACTGCCGGCGCGGGTGCTTCCACTCCAGCTCGAAGGCCAGCCGCGCGTTGCGCTCCACCAGCTCGAGCAGGCGCAGCTTCTCGCCACGTTGCGGCACCCGGATCGTGACGCCGGTCCCGCGCCGCGCTGCGAGCCAGGCCTGCAGCGGCTCGACGTCCGGGATCGCCTCCGGCACCACGATCTCGCGCGGGACGTAGCGACCGGACGCGTAGAACTGCTGCACGGTCGTCGCCAGCACCAGCTCGGGCTCGGTCAGCCGGTCGAGCAGGAAACCCTCGCGCGCGACCACCTTGCCGTCGCGCACGCTCCACACCTGGACCGCGGCGCGCTCGCCCTCCACCTGGGCCGCGAAGAGGTCGCGCTCCTCGAGGTCGGTGGTGGTGATCTTCTGGGGGGCCTCCATGCGCTGGAGCGCCTGCACCTGGTCCCGCAGCGAGGCCGCTTCCTCGTACCGCTCGCCGGCGGCCGCACGCCCCATCTCCGCCTGCAGGCGGCGCACCACGTCGTCCGTCCGGCCCTCCAGGAAGAGCCGCGCGTCCTCGCAGGAGCGGCGGTAACGGTCGAGAGGGCAGATCGCCTCGACGCAGGGCGCCAGGCAGCGCCCGATCTGGTGCTGCAGGCAGGCCCGCGGCCGGTGGCCGTTCAGGGTCTCCTTGCACGAGCGGACGCCGAACAGCCTGTGGACGAGCCCGGCGGTCCGGCGGCCGAGGCTCGCGGGGATGTAGGGCCCGCCGTAGGCGTTCGCGTCGTCACCGGGCCGGCGCACGACGTGGAGGCGCGGGTAGGCCTCGGCCAGGGTCAGCTTCAGATAGGGGTGGTTCTTGTCGTCCCGCAGCCGCACGTTGTAGGGCGGCCGGTGCCGCTTGATCAGGTTGTTCTCGAGCGCGAGCGCCTCCATCTCGCTGTCGGTGACGATCAGGTCGAGGTCGGCGATCTCCTCGACCATCCGCGCCTTGTGGAACTCGGCCGGGCGCGAGGCCTGGAAGTACGAGCGCACGCGGTCGCGCAGCACGCGCGCCTTGCCGACGTAGAGGATCTCGCCCGCGGAGCCCTTGAAGAGATAGACCCCGGGCCGGGTCGGCAGCTGATCGAGCTTCTCGGCCAGCGCCATGCTCACGCACCCGCCGGCGTCCACACCGCCGGCGACGAAAGGATCATGGCCGCACGCCCGTCTCAGGCTGAATGTCCGTCTCGCTCACTTGGAGCAGTATAAAGGCCGCGCGCGGTTCGGGTCGCGGCGTGGGCATGACGCATCGGGACTATGGCCGAGCCGCACGCGGCGGGCGACACTAATCCCGTCCCGCGTCCGACGAGCGAACCCCGCCGCTGGTTTCGCCGCCCATCCCCCGGGCGAGACGAACGCGGTCGGGCGCGGGACGCTTCCCCGCCTGATGGGAGCCTCGGCCTGGGTGATACTAGTCGACCGCATGAAGACACTCGTGCTCGGACTCGGCAACCCGCTCCTCGGTGATGACGCGATCGGTCTCGTGGTGGCGGGCCGCCTGCGCGAGCGCCTCCGGGACCGCGGCGACGTCCTCGTGCAGGAGGAGGAGGCGGGCGGACTGCGACTGATGGAGCGCCTGACGGGCTTCCAGAGCGCGATCGTGGTCGACGCCATCGTGACGGGTGGACCGCCGGGAACGATCCGGCGCCTGTCCTCAGGCGAGATACCGACCCAGCGCACGGCGGTCGCCCATGGGATCGACCTCCCCCGCGCCCTCGAGCTGGGGCGCGCCCTCGGTCTCGAGATGCCGTCACGGGTGCGTGTGGTCGCGATCGAGGCCGAGAGCGTCCTCGAGTTCCGCAACGGCCTGACGCCCGCGGTGGCGGCGGCGGTGGAGCCTGCGGTCGAGGCCGTGCTCGAGGAGCTGGGAGCCGAGCGGTGAGCGCCGCCCGCGAGGCGGTGTCCCTCCCCGAGGTCTCGGCCCGCGACTCCGTCGCCGGGTTGCCCTACTGGACGCTTCTCGCCGTGGCGGGCGGCCATTTCGCGGTCGACTGTTGCGCCGGGATTTGGCCGGTGTTCAAGACGCTCGCCTGCCTCGACCTGGTCAAGGCAGGCCTGCTCGCCGACCCCGCCCGCGGCGGCACGCCGGCCTCGGCCCTCTCCTGGTTCCTGCTGCTGATGCCGCTGGCCCTGGCCGCCAGCCTGCTGGTCCCGCCTCGCCAGCCGTAGCCGCCCGGCTCAAGCCTCGGCGGAGCAGAGGTCGCGAAGCGGTTGTCGTCGGTGTCCGCGACCAGGACGCGGTTCACCACCGAGAGGATCTCCCCCGGGTCGGAGAGCGTGCGCGAAGCCGAGCGGAGTTTGCGCGCGCGGTGGTGTCGCCGGGATACTTGAGGACAGGGTCGAGGCGCGTCGTACGCGTCACGCACGTCGCGCACCGACCCACCCAACGCGCCGGCCCACCCAAGGAGATGCGACTGATGAATCCCCGCCTGGTCCCACTCGTCTCGCTCTACCGGTCGAGCGAACGTCTCTTCGAGTCGTCCCTCGCTGGCCTCAGCCGAGAACAGGGTCTGACGCGCCTCGGCGGGACGGGCAATCCGCTCCTCTGGATCGCGGCCCACCTCGCCACCAGCCGCTACGGGCTAGGATTCATGCTGGGCCTGGACTGCCCGCGGCCCTGGGGCGAGCGCTTCACGCGCGGCAGCGAGGTCGGTGACCTGGCCGCGATCACCGGCGCGGAGGAGATCCTGTCGGCTTGGACCGGCATCAACGGCGCGCTCGCCTCGCGCCTGGCCGAGCTCGGCGACGACGAGCTGGACGCCCCGGCGCCGCGCAACTTCCCGATCGAGGACAAGAGCGTCCTGGGCGCGCTCGGGTTCCTCGCCTACCACGAGGCCTACCACGTCGGGCAGATGGCCCTCATCCGCAAGGCGCTCGGCCTGGGCGGCCTGGTCGGCTGAGGCGCGGCGGCCCGTCGCCCGCGGCTGTGCGAGCCGGCCGCGACCTCTCCGAAGACCGGCTCAGCCCTTCTTGCCGCCCCGCTGGCCGAAGTAGAGCATCGCCCCCCCGAACACGAGCAGCACGATGCCCCACTCCAGGTTCACGTTGTAGCCGAGCGACCGCTGGTAGACGTCCGAGCCGCGCGTGAAGAGCCCGTAACCGGTCAGCAGCAGGCCGAAGATGCCGAACATGAGGCCGATCGGTGTGCGGATGTCGAGACCCATGGCTTCCTCGCTACCAGAAGATGACGTTGAGAGCGATCACCAGCACGAGCACCACGACGCCGAAGCCCTCCGGCGTCTTCCAGAAGGGCAGGTGCGCCTCCTTCGGCCGCTCGGTGAGCGAGTAGACGAGGCCCTTCAGGTCCTCGTCGCTCTTGTTCTTGGCCGTGAGCAGCGAGATCGCGATCGTCGCGACGAAGCAGACGCTCCAGGCCCAGATCGCGGTCCAGAAGTTCTGGGCCATCTCGCTCGGGTAGCCGTGCAGCGGCACGCTCGTGAGCCAGCCCCCCTTGATCCCGACGGCAGCCCCGAACGGCAGGGTCAGCCCGTGGTGCGCCGCGGCCGCGAGCGTCCCGAGCGCGAGGCCGAAGAAGGCGCCGTGGCCGGTCGCGCGCCGCCAGAACATCCCGAGCAGGAAGGTCGCGAAGAGAGGCGCGTTCACGAAGGCGAAGACCAGCTGCAGGAAGTCCATGATGTTGTTGAACTGAGCCGCGAGATAGGCCGTGCCGACCGAGGCCAGGATCCCGAAGATCGTGGTCATGCGTCCCACCCAGAGCAGGTGCGCGTCGGAGGCGTCCTTCCTGATGTAGCTCTGGTAGATGTCGTAGGTCCAGACGGTGTTGAAGGCGGTCACGTTGCCGGCCATCCCCGACATGAACGACGCCATCAGCGCGGTCAGCCCGAGGCCCAGGATGCCCGGCGGGAAGTAGTGCGCCAGCATGTTCGGGATCACCATCGTGTAATCCGCAGCTCCCGTCGGCCATCTTGGGCAGCGTGAAGTTGCTCCCGCTCGAGTAGGTGAGCGCGATCGCGATCATGCCCGGAACGATGATCAGGAACGGGAACAGCATCTTGGGCACCGCAGCGATGAGCGGCGTGCGTCGCGCGGCGGCCATCGAGTTGGCGGCCATGGCGCGCTGCACGACCAGGAAGTCCGTGCACCAGTAGCCGAAGGAGAGCACGAAGCCGAGTCCCATCACCATCCCGAACCACTCGACACCCATCGGGTTCGCCTGCGGGCTGGTCATGTTCGACCAGGAGCTGCTCCAGGCGTTGGGGGCGAAGTTGTGGGCCGTGGCGACGGTCGTGAGCTTCGCCTGGAGGCCCGACCAGCCGCCGACGTTCTTGAGCCCCAGATAGACGAGCGGCGCGAAGCCGAGCACGATCAGGAAGAACTGGAGCACCTCGTTGTAGATCGCGGAGGTCAGGCCGCCCAGGTAGATGTAGGCGAGCACGATGATCGCGGAGATCCAGAGCGAGACGTTGAAGTCCCAGCCCAGCAGCAGGTTCAGCAGCTTCGCCAGCGCGTACATCGAGATGCCCGACGAGAAGACCGTCATGGTCGCGAAGGAGATCGCGTTGAAGGCGCGGGTCTTCTCGTCGTAGCGCAGCTTCAGGTACTCCGGCACCGAGCGCGCGCGCGATCCGTAGTAGAAGGGCATCATGAAGATGCCCACGAAGATCATGGCCGGGATGGCACCCACCCAGTAGAAGTGGCTGGTCATGATCCCGTACTTCGCGCCGGAGGCGGCCATGCCGATCATCTCCTGCGCACCGAGGTTCGCCGAGAGGAACGCGAGTCCGGCGATCCAGGCCGGGATCGACCGGCCCGAGAGGAAGAAGTCTTCGCTCGTCTTGGTGTAGCGCTTGAGCGCCCACCCGATCCCGAGCACGAAGAGGAAGTAGACGACCAGAATGACGTAGTCGATCCCGCCCAGCTGGATGCCCGCTTGCACGCTCACCTCCGGGGGTATGGACGCCGCGAACTGAACGTCGCCGATTATCCGGGTTTCGCGCCCGCGCCGCCAGTCCCCTGCGGGAGGCGCGCCTACCGTCGCGGAGCGGATGGCCGCCGCGCACCGAGCCCGTCGAGGCGAGCCGGCCTCAGTCCAGCGTCTTGATGCGGATCCGCCGGTACTCCATCTGGCCCCGGTCGCCCTCGACGCCGATCGGGCCGGTGGCCGGGACGGCGAGCCCGTCCTCGAGCACCTCGCCGTTGCAGGTGCAGTGCGCGATACCGTCCTTCACCGTGATCACGAGCTCGTTCCAGTCCTGCGGCCGGTAGCGCTTCAGGTCCTTGTAGGGTCCGGCCAGCCCGTAGTCCCGGCACTGCAGCTGGGGACCGCGCAGGTAGACGCCGCTGTCGGCGTTCGGCGTCGCCCGGAACTCGAGCTTCAGCACGAAGTCGCTCGGGAACTCGCGAGTCGTGTAGAGCTGCTGGATCTTGCGGTACTCTGCGGGCGTCTTGACCACCAGGCGACCGTTGACGGCGGCGAAGCGCCCGTCCGGCGAGGCGCGCAGGCCGTCGAAGTCGACCCGTTCGTCGACGAACGGCCACGCGGCGGCGTCCGGGTCCGACGCCTGCCAGCGCTTGGCGCTCACCCGGTCCGCCTCGGAGGTCGGCCGGTAGCCCCAGCCGGTGAGGTCGTGGCCGTCGAACAGGCTCTCGAAGCCCGGCTCGGGGCAGAAGGGATCCTCGCCGGTTTCCAGCAGGCCCAGCGTCGCGAAGAGGGGACGCAGGGCGGCGGCCCACTTCGCGTAGCCGGCCTCGTTCGGGTGCAGCAGGTCGGGGAACTCGCCCGCGATCGCGTCGCCGTCCGCATCGGCGAAGAGGGGCCAGGTCTCGAGGTAGGTGACCTGCGGGTCGCCCTTCACCGCCGCCAGGTAGAGGGCGTTGATCGCCCGGATCTCGTCGGCGGGACGCTTCATCGTCTTCGAGCTCGGGAACACCTGGCAGAGCACGATCGGCAGGTGCGGGTCGTGCCGCTCCAGGGCCGCGAGGATGAGCTCGAGATTGCCGGCGATCAGCTCGGGCGTCGCCCCCTCCTCGAGGTCGTTCGTGCCGATCAGGAGCACGACCGCCGCCGGATCGAGCGCGAGCACGTCCTCCGACAGCCGGATCAGGACCCCACGGGTCGTGTCCCCGCTGATCCCGCGGTTCGCGACCTTCATCCCCGGGAACGCGGCGCCCAGGCCGCCGCCCCAGCCCTGGGTGATCGAGTCGCCCAGGAAGACGACTGCGTGCCGGTCCTGCTCGACGCTGCGAGCCCAGGCTGAGCGACGCTGCCGCCACAGGTCCTGGAACCACGGGTAGCGCCGGATCGGGCCGGCGCCGGGGAGACCGTCGTCCGAGGCCGGGATCGCGAAGCGGTCGCCCGGTTGCTGGGCGGCAGTCGTCTGGGCAGTCGTCTGAGCGGGCGCCGGTGCGGCAATCGAGGCGCCGAGCAGGGCCAGGGCCGCCGGCGGCAGCAGGCGACGAAGCAGCCGGGACCACGAACGGAGCATGGGCTTTCTCCTCCTCAGAAATCCACGCTGCCGGGCGTGCGTGGGAACGGGATCACGTCGCGGATGTTCGCCATCCCGCTGCAGAACTGGACCATGCGCTCGAAGCCGAGGCCGAAGCCCGCGTGAGGAGTCGTGCCGAAGCGGCGCAGGTCCAGGTACCACCAGTAGTCCGCCGGATCGAGCCCGACCTCCCGGATGCGCGCCTCCAGCACGTCGAGCCTCTCCTCGCGCTGGCTCCCGCCGACGATCTCGCCCACCTGGGGCAGCAGCACGTCCATGGCCGCCACGGTGCGGCCGTCGTCGTTGCCGCGCATGTAGAAGGCCTTGATCTGTTTCGGGTAGTCACGGACCGTGACCGGACCCCCGAAGACCTCCTCGGTCAGGAAGCGCTCGTGCTCGGACTGCAGGTCCGCCCCCCACTCGACGGGGAACTCGAACGCCTTCTTGGCGTTCCTCAGGATCTCGACCGCCTCGGTGTAGCTGATGCGCCGGGACTCCTGGCCCGCCAGCTTCTCTAGCCGCTCGAGGAGAGTCTTGTCGACACGCTGGTTGAAGAACTTCATCTCGTCGGGGCAGCCGTCGAGGGCCGCGCGCAGCAGGGCCCGCAGGTAGTCCTCCGCAAGGTCCGCGTTGTCGTCGTTGTCGGCGAAGGCCATCTCCGGCTCCACCATCCAGAACTCGGCCAGGTGCCGGCGGGTGTTGGAGTTCTCGGCGCGGAAGGTGGGCCCGAAGGTGTAGACGAGGCCGAGCGCGCAGGCATAGGCCTCGGCCTCGAGCTGGCCGCTGACGGTGAGGCTCGTGCGCTTGCCGAAGAAGTCGGCCTGATAGGAGATCGGCGGCTGCTGCCGGGCGAGCTGGGCGAGGTCGAGAGTGGTGACCTGGAACATCTGGCCGGCTCCCTCGCAGTCGCTGGCCGTGATGATCGGCGTGTGCAGGTAGTAGAAGCCCCGATCCCGGAAAAATTGGTGGGTGGCGAAGGCGAGCGTGTCCCTGAGGCGGGTGACGGCGCCGAAGCTGTTGGTGCGGGGCCGCAGGTGGGCGACCTCGCGCAGTCTCTCGTAGGAGACGCTCTTCTTCTGGAGCGGGTACTGCTCGGGGTCGCTGCGGCCCAGGATCTCGATCGAGCTCGCGTGCACCTCCACCGGCTGCCCGGCGCCGGGCGACTCGACGAGCTTGCCTCGCACCACCGCCGATCCGCCGATCGACAGGCCCAGGACGGCCTCGTAGTTGGGAAGCGCCGCGGGCGCCACCACCTGCAGCGAGTCGAAGCAGGAGCCGTCGTTCAGCGACAGGAAGGAGAATCCTCCCTTCGAGTCGCGGCGGGTGCGCACCCAGCCGGCCGCCACCACCTCGCTTCCGTAGTCGCGGCGTTCGAGAAGCTTCCTGATCAGCTCGCGTTTCATGGCGGCGCGATACCCTGGCCGGCGAGTCCTACGACCCGCCCAGCGGTGTCAGGTCCGTGCTGCAGGCCACCTGCCCGGTCCGTCGCACGTCCTCGCCGCCGGCCGAGGCGTAGATCCGTCCCGAGCCGTCGGCGCAGAAGGAGCGGACCCCGGTGACACCCCGCTCGACGGGGACCGCCGTGTAGACGAACTCCCGGGCGTCTTCGAGGTTCAGGTCCAGGCTGAAGCGATAGCCGTGCCGGACCGGGCTCGAGGCGAGAGCCGCGGTGATCGAAGCTGGGCTCGCCCGCTGGCTGAGGCAGCTCGGCTGTGCGGCGAGACAGGCGAGCGTCGTGAAGTGCCCGTGCTGTCCCGCGAAGCCCGCCTCCGCCGCCAGGACACTCTGGACCTCTCTCCTGACGGCGGCCTCGTTGGCCGCGACGCGGGCGCGCAGCAGAGACGGGATCGCGATCGCGGCGACGATCCCGACGATCGCCACCAGGACCAGCAGGCTCACGAGCCCGCCGGCCCCTCCTCCCACGAGGCGCGGGACGAAGAGCGCGAAGAAGTAGGCGAGCGGATTGCGGGACGGGAGTCGGGGCGCCTGTCCCTCCCGGAAGCCGACGACGCGCGCGGCCCGCTTGACGAGCCACGGGTAGTCGGACACCAGCTCGTGGAAGGACATCCAGAAGCCGGCACTCTCCTGGGCCTGACCCAGGTACTCCTCCAGGCTCAGTCCCTTCCAGCGCTTCCTGCCCGCAGCCAGCGCCGCGATGCCGGCGAGCGCATCACCCGTCTCGGCGCAGCAGGCGGCGCCGTAGAGATCACAGGTGCTCTCGCAGGCGCGGTGGTAGGCGGCGCCCAGGAGCGGCAGCACGCTTCCGGGCATGAGCACCGGCCCCCACACCAGGTGACCTCGCTGGATGTGGGCCAGCTCGTGGCCGATGTAGAAGCTCACCGCGCCGGGTCGCTCCTCGAGCGCGTCGACGACGTCCGAGAGCAGGACCACGAAGTTGCGCCCCAGGAACCTCGTGGCGAAGGCGTTGAAAGCGCCCTGTCCGTTGACCAGATAGCAGTCGGGTGCGCGCGAGATGCCCAGCCGCTCGCAGCAGGCGATGAGCCGCGCATGCAGGTCCGGGAACTGCCGGGCCGTGACGCGCACCGCCGTGCCCTTGAGATGGGCGATCAGCGCCGACTGGGCGAAGAGGTAGATCACGAAGACGATCGGCAGGTAGACGAGCGCCACTCCCAGGGTGCCGACCAGCAGGGCTAGCCAGGCCAGGATCGAGACCGCCAACGTCAGCCCGAAGAGGGTGGGCTCGTTCCTGTACACGAGACCGGCGGTGGCGTCGGGCTTCACCGGGGCGGGGGCACGGCGCGGAGCCGGGGTCGGTGGCGTCGTCGCGTCGGGCGCGGGCTTCGCAGGTGCGTGGGGAACGGCCGGCGTCGCCACGTGCGGTGCGGGAGGAGCCACGTGCGGTGTGGGCGGAGCCACGTGCGGTGCGGGAGGAGCCACGTGCGGTGCGGGCGGAGCCACGTGCGGTGCGGGCGGAGCCACGTGCGGTGCGGGCGGAGCCACGTGCGGTGCGGGCGGAGCCACGTGCGGTGCGGGCGGAGCCACGTGCGGTGCGGGCGGAGCTACGTGCGGTGCGGGCGGAGCCACGTGCGGTGCAGGCGGAGCCATGTGCGGCGTGGGCGGAGCTGCGTGCGGTGCAGGCGGAGCCACGTGCGGTGCGGGCGGAGCGGGCGCCACGACGGGAGATTCCGGCGCTGGACCGGCCGCCACCGGCCCAGCCTCCGGCGCGTCCGCGGCTGCCGCGGGAACGAGGCTCGTCTTGCAGCGCGGACAGATGCCATCGGGGCGGGCGGTGTGCTTCAGATGGCACGAGGGGCACGTGACCCAATCGGGCATGGCGTCCTCCCCAGACTTGCGCGAACCATAGCACGGCCGGCGGGCCGCCCGCCTCTCCCGAGGACCGGGTCGGCAGGCGGCCGCCGCAGACGGACCTCAGCGCTCGCGCGGATAGGCGCCCGGCTGATCCCGGTCTCGCCCCTCCCAGCCGAGCAGCCTCCGGATCTCCGGGGGCACCAGGCCCGCCAGCGACACCGGCAGCGAGCGAATCAGCTCGTAGTTGCTGAGCTCGGGGCTCTGGAAGAGGGCGTGGACGTCGGCCGCGACGTCCAGGCTGTGCGCCGCGAAGCCCGGCTGCAGCCGGCGCAGAGCCTCGAGGGAGTCGAGCTCCACCTGGCAGCGGTCTCCCGCGACCGGGCTCCACAGGACCAGGGCATGGCTGCCGTCGCCGCTGCGCACGTACACGTTCCCGTCCAGCTGCTTCGCCTGTGGCGCCGTGAGGCGGTCGCAGAGCGACTGGGGCTGCTCGAACCGCAGCAGCGGACCGCGGAAGGACGCGTCGGCCACCAGCAGGTTGCCCACGAAGACGTGGCCCTCGCGCTTGTCGACGTCGGGGCCGGTAGCGGAATGCCAGCCGAAGTGGTCGCCGGCAGGGACCCTCCCGTTGCGCTCGAAGGAGGCGGGGGAATCCACCAGGGTGTTGTGGTAGGCGCGCACGTTCGAGCTGTTGAGGACGCGGATGCCGTTCTGGCAGCCCACGAACACGTTGCCGGCGCAAACTGCACCCTTCGAGATCTCGAAGAAGAAGCCGTCGATCGCGCCCTGGACCCAGTTGTCGACGAAGACGCCGTCCACGTTGCCGACGTCGTACCAGATCCCATTCGAGTCGGGCTGGTCGATCACCAGGTTGTCGCGGCAGGTGACCCGGTAGGACTGGTTGAAGATCTTGACCGCCGCCGGATAGTACCCGGTGATCTGCTCCACGTTGTTGCGCCGGAAGATGTTCTTCTCCAGCAGCACGTCGGAGGAGCCGATCACGTAGATCCCCTCGGTGCTGGTGTCGCTCACCAGCGAGTGCCGGATGGTCAGCCGGTCGCCCCGGAAGTAGCCGGCGACCCGCGAGCAGTAGGAGATGGTCACGTTCTCCAGAGTGGTGCCGACGACCTCCTTGCCGTACGTGGACGGATCAGCCGGACCCTCGGGCTCGTCGGTCGGCTCCTGCGCTGAGGAGATGCCGCTCTTCTTGCCCTCTACCTCCAGCGCGCGGTACGCGTACTGGGTGAAGGTGATGCCACGGATCGTCGGTCCCTTCCGATCGTTGGTCTTGCCGTGGCAGGGCTGGGCGGTGCGGACGAGCGCGCTGTCCCAGGCGGTGATCTCCACCAGCCGGTCCTTGGGGTCGACGCCGATGTAGACATGACCGCTGTCATAGTCGATATAGAACGAGTGCGCGTCGACCTCGCCTTCCCAGCCGGCGGAGCGCAGCAGCTCGCCGTCCACGAACACCATGTCGTTGTTGAAGCGATGCAGCGGCGTCCGCATGCCCTCCCGCTCGCGCCGCCACCAGCCCTGCGGCTTGCTCGGGAAGAGGCGCTTCCAGGAGGTCCGCCAGAGGTTCCCGCGCAACGCCTCCCACTTGTTCGCCACCTGGGTTCCCTTGAGGACGGGCCGCTCGTCGGCATAGGGCTGGAGCGTGATCCCCTGATTCAGCACCAGGCCGCCGGTGCGATAGGTGCCCCCGCGCATCACGATCGCGTCGCCCGTGACGACCCGCTCGATGGCCGCCTCGAGGGTGGTCGGCTGCGAAAGCGTCGTACCGGGGGCGTCGGCCCGGCCGTCGGGCGCAACGTAGTAGACGTGGGGCGCGTCCCTGGGCACCTGGTAGGTCTGGGGAATCGGCCCGTAGGGCCCTCCCGACGGCTGCGCCTGCCCCGGCGCCGCCTGCGACCACAGCAGGACAAGGCAGGCGAGCGCGCAGAAGGGCGCGCGCCCGAGGGTCTCCGACGACACACGTGAAGCCATCTCGCCTCCTCTCTCGACGGTGGTTGCCTTCTCTCGACGGCGGTCGCTGCGACGGCCACTCATTCTACGCGGCTCGAGGGACATCCAGGCAGGCCCGTTTGGCGCTTTGGCATTCGGCACCGCGCACGCGCTCCCGAACCCCGACGCGGCGGTAGACTCGCCAAATGCGTCCGGCCGATTCCCTTTTCGTGCTGCAGGTGCCATGAGGCAGGTGCCAGGAGGTGACCGATGCGAGCCACGAAGCCATCCACGCCAGGAGCGGCCCGACGGTTGCGGCGGTTGCCGACCTGGTTCTGCCTGGCAGCCCTCGTGAGCGGCGGAACGCTCGCCGAGGCCGCCTCACCCGCGATGGTCGCGGACCTCGACGGCCCCTGGCTGATGAAAGACTACACCCTGGGCATCGGCGTCACGAAGCAGGTCCAGCTGCCCGGCCGGGTGCCGAAGGACTGCCTGCCCGTCCGGGTGCCGGGCACGGTGCGAGAGGCCCTGCTCGAGACGGGCGAGATCCCGGATCCCTACCTCGGCTACGAGAACGAGA
The DNA here is from genome assembly GCA_963732935.1 of uncultured Acidobacteriota bacterium. GTDB lineage: Bacteria > Acidobacteriota > Vicinamibacteria > Fen-336 > Fen-336 > DATBSL01. The sequence continues at coordinate 1,039,600 of CAVTBK010000003.1, forward strand.
AGTCACTCTGGACCGAGCAGAAGGAGTGGTGGTTCTTCAAGACCTTCGAGGTCGCTCCCGGGCTCCGCGGCTCCTATGTCGATCTCGTGTTCGAGGGGACCAGCTTCCGTGGAGAGGTGTGGCTCAACGGGCATCCGGTGGGACAGCTCGAGGGCATGCTCAATCCCCGCGCCTTCGACGTCTCGTCCCTGCTCGAGTACGGCGGGGCCAACAGCCTCGCCGTGCGGCTCGAAGCGACGCCGGACGCGAGGGTGACCGAGATCGCCCGCGGCCTCACCTGGCGTTCGCCCCGGGACCAGCTCTACTCGATTGCCCAGTGCATGTACGGCTGGGACTGGGGCCCGCACGGGGTGCCGATCGGGATCTGGCGTCCGGTCCGGCTGCGGGCCTCGGGCCCGCTGCGCGTGGAGCACCCCTACGTCCGCTCCCGGCTCGAGGCCAAGGGCACCGCGCGTTGTGGCGTCGACATCGACGTCCGCAACCTCTCGGACGCGCCTCAGGAGGCGACCCTCCAGGCGGCCCTGCTCGAGAAGGACACGAGGCGGCGCGCGGCCGCGTCCCGTCAGACCCTGCGCCTCGCGCCCGGCGAGACGCGCACGGTGCACCTGGACCTCGTAGTCCGGAGCCCGCGCCTGCTGGTGGCCCAACGGCATGGGGCCTCAGAACCTGTACCTGCTGGAGGCAAGCGTCGATGGCCCGGACGACGAGTCGGACCGGCTCCGCTCGCAGTTCGGGATCCGCGAGCTGAAGCTGGTCGCGAACGACCGGGTGGACGAGTTCCTGAAGACCATGAAGGAGCACCTCGGCGACGCCCACCACCTGGGCAACGTGGTGGGCTCCTACCCGTGGACCTTCCAGGTGAACGGGAGGCGGATGTTCGCCAAGGGTGGGAACTGGATCCCGGTCGACCAGCTGCTGCGTCTGGACCGCGACCGTTACCAACGCCTGCTGCGTCTGGCCAGGGACGCCCACTACAACCTGCTGCGGGTCTGGGGCGGCGGGCTCTACGAGACCGAGGATTTCTACGAGCTCTGCGACGAGTACGGGATCCTCGCCTGGCAGGAGTTCCTGAGCAACCGCAGCTTCTCCAAGATCGACCGGGCGAGCTTCCTGGAGGGTGCCGAGGCGGCGGTCCTGCGCCTGCGCAACCATCCCAGCCTCACCTTCTGGTGCGGCGGCAACGAGTTCGATCCCGACGACGCGGGAAGCAAGGCCGTGATCGACGCTCTCGCCGCGCTGCTCGAGAAGCGGGACCCGGCACGCGAGTTCCACCGGGCCTCCCCCTACCTGGGCGACGACCACTACTGGGGCGTCTGGCACCACAAGGAGCCCTACGCCGCCTACCGCGTCGTGCGCCCCTTCCGCAGCGAGGCGGGCCTCAACGCGCCTCCGGTGCTGGAGGACTACCTGAAATTCACGCCGGAGGACAAGCGCTGGCCCCTCGATCCGACCTACGTCGAGTACCGGGGCGAGTCGAACACGCGTTTCGCGCATCTCGACAAGCTCCTCTACTACGCCGACCAGTTCGGCCCTTCCGCGAGCCTCGCCGAGCTCATCCGCAAGAGCCAGCTCTACCAGGCGCTCGGCAACGAGTTCGACATGGAGTACTGCCGCTCGAACAAGTTCCGGAACAGCGGCTTCCTGGTCTGGCAGTTCAACGACATCTGGCCGGCGATCTCCTGGTCCGCGGTCGACTGGTACGGCACGCCCAAGCCGACCTACTACTTCCAGAAACGCGCCTCGCGCCCCCTCCACATCGGCCTGGACTTCGAGCGCTATCTCTGGAAGCCGGGCGAGAGCTTCCGCGCCGACGCTTACCTCCTGAACGACGGCGAGCTCGCGGTGAGGCAGGGGACCTACTCGCTGCGCCTGCTGGAGGTCGGGGGCGGAGCGCTGGCCGAGGAGAGCGGCCCGGCCCGTGGCGGCGCGAACCAGTCAGTCAAGCTCGGCAGCATCGGCTACGCGATCCCGGAAGGGATGGGCGGACGCACCTTCTTCGTCTCGGCACAGCTCATGGACGGGAGGGGTCACCTGGTCTCGAGCGCCCTCTACCCGATCGCGGTCAGCACGGGCGAGGGGTACCAGGGCGTCCTCGCGGAGATGAACGCCATGCCGCCGGTCGAGGTCGGAGCCCGTCTCGCCAGCGGCACCTGGAGCGTGGGTCCGGACGGGAGCGCCGACGGCACGCTGCGCCTCTCGAACCCCTCGACCCACCTGGCCTTCTTCCTGCGCGTCCGCCTGGTCGAGGAGTCCGAGAGTCTCCGCACCTCCTACAACGACAACTACGTTTCGCTGCTGCCGGGCGAGTCGCGGGTGGTCACCGCACACGTCGAGACGAAAGGGACGCCCCCGGAGACGCTGCACCTCGAGGTCTCCGGGTGGAACTGCCCCACCCGGACGCTCGAGGTGCGTCTCAGGAGACCCTGATCGCCGCCGCGACTTAGTCGACCAGCTCGAAGCCCCCTCGGAGGCGGATGTCCCGGGAGGAGGCGCCGATCTCGACCTCGAAGGCGCCGGGCTCGGCGACCCAGTCGTCCCTGCCCGGGTCGAAGAAGGACATCGCCTTCTGGTCGAGGGTGAAGCGGACGGTCTTCGTCTCGCCGGGCTGCAGCGAGATGCGCTCGAACCCCTTCAGCTCCTTCAGGGGGCGGTCCAGGCTCGCCGCGACGTCGCGAAGGTAGAGCTGGACCACCTCGGCCCCGCCCGGCTGCCGGTGTTCTGGACCCGCAGGCTGAGCTCCGCCGGCCCGCCCGACCTTCACTTTCGGCGTCTCGATCCGGAGGCCGCTGTAGGCGAAGGTCGTGTAGGAGAGGCCGAAGCCGAACGGGAAGAGCGGCTCGACCTTCTCCTTGTCGAAACCGCGGTAGCCGACGTAGATGCCCTCGGCGTACGCGACGTGCAGCTTCTCGCCCGGGTAGTGGCCGAACGCCGTCGAGTCCTCGATTCGGCGCGGGAAGGTGGCCGGCAGCTTGCCCGAGGGAGCGGCGGCGCCGAAGAGGAGATCGCCGATCGCATGGCCGGCCTCCTGGCCACCGTACCAGGCGTAGAGGACGGCCGGCACGCGCTCGAGCCACCGGGTCATGGTGACGGGCGCGCCCGCCACCACCACGACGATCGTGTTCTTGTTGGCGGCGGCCACCGCCTCGATCAGCTCGTCCTGCCCGGCCGGCAGGTCCATGGAGGGCCGATCGAAGCCTTCGGACTCCAGCTTGAAGGAATAGCCCACCACCACCACGGCCACGTCGGAGCTGCGGCCAGCGCCACGGCCTCCTCGAGCGCCGCTCGGGGGTCCGCCGGTGCCTCCTCGCCGGGCATGGCGGCCCCCAGGGCGTAGCGCACCTGGACCTGGACGCCCGCGGCCTCTTGGATGCCTTGGAGCGGTGTCACCGCGTACTTCGGGCGCACGAGCGAGCTGCCGCCGCCGCCCGTGCGTGCCACCGCCGCGCTCGGCCCGATCACCGCCACCGAGCGCGCCCGGCGCGCGTCCAGCGGGAGGAGCCGCGCCTTCGTTCCTGAGCAGCACCATGCTCTCCGTGGCGGCCCGGCGGGCGACCGCCCGCTGCTCGGGCGTGTCCACCTCCCCGCCGCCGATGCGGGGCTGTCGAAGAGGCCGGCGGTCGAACATCACGCGCAGGATGCGCCGCGCGTTGTCGTCGACGGCGCTCTGCTTCAGCGCGCCCGAGGCGACCGCCGCCATCACCTTGTCCTCGGTGAGCCAGCCGCGCCGTCCCCGGCCCTCCTGCTGCGCCGCCACCCGCGAGAACCAGCGGCGCATCGGCTCGCCACCCGGCATCTCCAGGTCCATGCCCGCGCTCACGGTGCCCGCGGTGCTGTAGGTGCTGCCCCAGTCGGAGATCACGAAGCCCTGGAAGCCCCAGCGCTTCTTGAGCGTGTCGGTGAGCAGGAAGGGGCTCTCGGCGCAGTACTGGCCGTTTACCTCGTTGTAGGCGCTCATCACCGCCCAGACGCCCGCCTCCTGGACCGCGGCGCGGAAGGCCGGGAAGTAGATCTCGTGGAGCGTGCGCGGGTCGATCTCCTCGTCGATGCGGTGGCGCTCGAACTCCTGGTTGTTGGCCGCGAAGTGCTTGACCGACGGGATGACGCCCTCGCCCTGGACGCCCCGGATGTAGGCGACCGCCATGCGCGCGGCCAGGTAGGGGTCCTCGCCGTAGCCCTCGAAGTTGCGGCCCCAGAGCGGCGTGCGCTGGATGTTCACGGTGGGCGCCAGGATCATGTCGCGCCCGAGCGCCTTCACCTCCTGCGCGATCGCCCGCCCTTCCGCCTGGACGAGGTCGACGTCGAAGCTCGCCGCCATGCCGACGCTGGCGGGGAAGGCGGTCGCCAGGACGGGCGGCGTCGTGGCCAGGTTCGTGATCGCCGAGGAGCCGATCCAGTTGCGGACACCCATCGGCCCGTCCGCCATCTTGATGGCGGGGATGCCCAGTCTCTCGATCGGGAAGCTCTCCATCCAGCCCGAGCCGGCCAGCAGGCGCGCCTTCTCCACCGCCGTCATGCGGCCCAGCAGGTCGTCGAGACGCTTCTCCACCGGGAGCTTCGGATCCTGGTATGGCGCCACCGCCGCGTGGACCTGCGCGGCCGACGTCGCCTGGCTGGGCGCGCTGCGCGCCGTTCCGCAGAGCAGGCCCAGGAAAGAGCACACGGCAAGGGAGACGAGCGCGCGAGCCATCATCACCTCCGTCGCGAGGAGGATACCCTACTGCACTTTCCGGCCCGAGGCGGGCGATTCCACCGGCTCCGGCCTAGAATGGGGCTTGCCGGGGGCGAAGGCCGCGCCACCGTCGCGGCGCGCGATCTCGAGAGGAAGGGGAATGAACGGACGCTGGCCGGCCTGGATCGTCGCGCCCGCCCTGGCGACGCCGCTCGTCGCGCTCACCGCCTGGCTGGTGCACGGTCTCGTCGCGCCGCCCCCGGCTCGGGAAGGGACGGCACCGGCCGGAGCGGCATCGCGCTTCGCAGCCCTTCCCCCCGAGACCGACCTGCCGGCGGATCGCCTCGAGGAGCGCGTCGACGGGGGCGCGGAGGCGCTCCGGGCGGACGGCTGTCGCCGGCTCCTGTACTGGCGGTTCGAGACGCCCCCGGCCGACGCCGAAGCGCTCGTCTTCGCGACCGAGGACGGCGCCAAGACCGTCCTCGCCCGCGAGGCAGGTGACGAGCGCACGGCGGGCCCCGGCGACGAGGCCCAGGTCTCGGCCCAGACCACGTACTTTCGGCGCGGGCGCTTCTACGTCCGTATCTTCCTGGACCCGGGCGCGCCGGAGTCGCCGGAGCTCCGGAAGCGGGCGGAGGAGATAGACCGCGTTTTGTCCGCTGGAGGACCGCTGTGAGCGCGCCGAAGCCGCCCCGACGTCTGGTGCTGAAGCGGCTGGCTCAAGCCGGCGCCGTCCTCGGCGCCTCGGGCGCTCTCGCCACGCTCGGCTCCCTCTCGCGCGGGCGCCACGGCCGTCCCAAGGAAGGCAGCCGCGTCCCCGACCATCGCGTGCCGGAGGACCCCTCCCGGCCACCGATCGTGGTCGCGCACGGGACGGATCCCGCCGCCATGGTCAAGGCGGCCCTCGCCGCGCTCGGCGGCATCGGCTGCTTCGTGAAGCGCGGCGAGACGGTGCTGGTGAAGCCGAACATGGCCTGGGACCGCACGCCCGAGCAGGGGGCGGACACGCATCCCGAGGTCGTGGCCGAGGTCGTGCGGCAGTGCCGCGCGGCCGGGGCCGCCCGCGTGATCGTGGCCGAGAACCCCGTCCACGACGCCGCCCGTGTCGCGCGGCGCTCGGGCATCGCCGCGGCGGTGACCGCGGCCGGCGGCGACCTCGTGCTCCCGGGCGGATCCGCTTTCGAGTGGACGGTGCTCGGCGGATCGATCCTCGACGGCTGGGACGTGCTCTCGGTCCTGTTTCAAGCGGACCGCCTGATCAACCTGCCGGTCGTCAAGCACCACGCGCTCTCGCTCCTGACCTGCGGCATCAAGAACCACATGGGCCTGATCGGCGGCAGCCGCGGACGCCTTCACCAGGAGATCCACACCAGCATCGTCGACCTGGCCTCCGCCTTCCGCCCGACCCTCACGGTGGTCGACGCGACGCGGGTGATGCTGAGGAACGGACCGACCGGCGGGCGGCTCGAGGACGTCGTCACCCGGAACATGGTCGCCGCGGGGACCGACCCGGTCGCCTGCGACGCCTGGGCGGCGCGTCAGCTCGGGCTCGACCCGCGCGACGTGGCCCACGTGGTCCAGGCCGAGGGTCGAGGGCTCGGCAGCCTGGCCGCCGGTGCCGGCAGCGTCCTGGAGGTCGTCGCGAACGGCTGATTCGCGCTCGCGGAATGGGCCACGGGAAAAGGAGGCCTCTGATGCGCTCGTCTCTCGCCACCGCGCTCGTGCTGCTCGGGATGCCGGCCTTCGCCGAGATCCGGGCGGCGGCGGCAGACGGATTCTCGATCGTGCACGTGTTCGAGCTCTCGGTCGATCCGCAGGCCGCCTATCGGATCCTGGCGGAGCCGCAGTCGTGGTGGCCGGCGGCCCACACCTGGTCGGGGAAAGCGGAGAACCTCTCCCTCGAGCCGACGGCGGGAGGCTGCTTCTGCGAGAGGTGGGACGGTGGGAGCGTCGAGCACGGGCGTGTCGTGATGGCCGTTCCCGGCAGGACCCTGCGCATTGTCGGCGCACTGGGGCCCTTGCAGGAGATGGCCCTCTCCGCTGTTCTCACGGTCACCTTGGAGGGCCACGAGAAAGGTACCCGGGCGACGGTCACCTACCGTGTGAGCGGCGACTCTACCCACGGGCTCACCGGCCTCACGCCCGTCGTGAACCGCGTGCTCGGCGAGCAGTTCGGCCGCTTCGCCCGCCGCGCGAACGGAGTGCGCCTGGACTGAGGCTCGCACCTGGCGGCCAACGAGTGTGGCCCGGCGGCTTGCCCGACGGCGAGGTGTCGACCATGCAGTGCAGGCCGAGGCAGGCCGCCCACCAACCGCCGCCGTGGGCCTAGAATGGACGCCCGGGAGGGAAGCCACCTCGTCCGGTGGCGCGGCGTGAGGGTGGGGAGCATGCTGAAGGTCGTCACGGATGTCTGACGCCGTCCAACTCACGCCCACGGCCGAAACCGGCGGTGTCCGCGACCGCGCCGCGCGCTCGCTCTACCTGCCGCGCCTCTTCCGGCGAATGTACCAGGGCTACTTCCTGCTCTTCTTCTTCGCGGCCCTCGCGCTCATGACCGACGAGGGGATCCGCCGCTTCCCCACCCGTCTCCTGCTGCAGCTCGATCCCCTTTCGGCGCTGGCCGTGCTCGGCTCCTCCTGGCTGCTGCCGGCGGGACTCGCGGTCACGCTCGTGATCGTCGCCCTCACCCTCGTCTTCGGCCGCGCCTTCTGCGGCTGGATCTGCCCGGTCGGGACGTTGCACCAGCTCGCCTCCTGGTCGACGCGGCGCCTGCGACGCGGCGGCTACCAGAAGGTCAATCGCTGGCGGCCGCACTTCCGGCTGAAGTACCTGCTGCTGCTCGCGCTCGGGATCGCGGCGCTCGGCGGCACCGCGGTCGTGGGACTCCTCGACCCGCTCTCGCTGCTGACGCGCTCGTTCGCCTCGGGGATCCTGCCCGCCCTCTCGACGCTGGTCTCGAGCGCGGGCCCGCGCCCGCGCACCTACGCCGGGGCCTGGTTGACGGCCGGGCTCTTCCTGGGCCTGCTGGCCGCCAACCGCTGGATCGCCCGCTGGTGGTGCCGGGCGCTGTGCCCGCTGGGCGCGCTCCTGGGGCTGGCGGCACGCGCGGCCGTCTTCCGCATCCACGTCGACCCGGACCTCTGCAACAGCTGCAACCGCTGCGCGCGCGACTGCCAGGGCGCCGACGAGCCCTTCGCCGCGCACCGCGTCTCCGAGTGCCACGTCTGCCTCAACTGCGTCAGCACCTGCCCCGAGGATGCGATCAGCTACCGTGCCTTCGCGCCCACCGCCGCCCCGTCCGGCGGCGTCGACCTGCCCCGCCGCCAGCTGATCGGCGCCGCTCTCGCCGGCGTCGCGATCTTCCCACTCCTGCGGGCGACCAGCTCCGAGGCCAGTCCCGAGGCGATCCGGCCGCCGGGCGCCCTGCCCGAAGACGCCTTCCTCGCGCGCTGCGTGCGCTGCGGCGCCTGCGTCAACGCCTGCCCCACCTCGGCGCTCCAGCCCTCGCTCACGACGGCGGGGCTCGAAGGCCTGTATACACCGGTGCTGGTGGCGCGGCACGGCTGGTGCGAGCCGAGTTGCACGCGCTGCGGCCAGGTCTGCCCGACCGGCGCCATCACACCGCTCACTCCCGAGACCAAGGGCTGGGTCCATGACGGGACCGCGGCCGGCAGCGGGACACGGGTGAAGATCGGCACGGCCTTCTTCGACTGGGGCCGCTGCCTGCCCTGGGCGATGGCGACGCCGTGCGTCGTGTGCGAGGAGGTCTGCCCCACCAGCCCGAAGGCGATCACGCTCGACTTCGTGGACGTCGTGCGCGGCGACGGCAGGTCCGTGCGGGTCGGACGGCCGAAGCTGGACCCGGATCTCTGCGTCGGCTGCGGTCTCTGCGAGGCCAAGTGCCCCGTGGCCGCGCCGGCCGCCGTCCGCATCACGCGCGCCGGCGAGTCGCGCCACCCGCAGGCGAGCTTCACGCTCGGGAAGACCTCGTGAGGGTCCTCGGTTTCGTGCTGGCGGCGGTCTTGACGGGCACGCCGGCCACGTTCGCGCCCGAGGCGACCAGCAATGTCCGCACGCGCGAGCCCGCCCTCGCCGGCGGCTGGTATCCGGAAGGCCGCGCGCGCCTCCTGGCCGCCGCCCATCTGCTGATGCGCGTCGGCTCGCCGGGCACGCCGCTCCCCGAGAAGCCCGTCGCCCTCGTCGTCCCCCACGCCGGCTGGAACTACTCCGGCCCCGTGGCCGGAACCGCATTTCACCTCCTCGGGCCCGGCGAGTTCGCGCGCGTGGTCGTGATGGGCCCCTCCCACCACGAGGCCTTCCGAGGCTATGCGCTCGACGACGCGCGGGCGTATCGGACCCCGATCGGCTCGATCCCGCTCTGTCCGGGGAGCTTCGCCGCCCTCGAGGGCCCGGAGGCGCGGACGGAACCTTCGGCGGTCGGACCCGAGCACTCCGTGGAGATCGAGCTGCCCTTCCTGCAGGCCGCGCTCGGACAGTTCTGCCTGGTACCGATCCTGGTCGGCGAGACGACCGCCGAGGAGGAGCGGGCTTTCGCCGCGCGACTTGCCAGGCTCGACGACGGACACACGCTCTTCGTCTTCTCCTCGGACTTCACCCACTACGGCCCGCGCTTCGACTACCAGCCCTTCGGCGCGATTCTCGCCGGATGTGGCCGCCAAGGTGCGGGCGATGAACGAGAGGGCGATCGCGCTCCTCGGGTCCCTCGATGCACCCGGCTTCCGCCGCTACCTGCGCGAGACCGGGAACACGATCTGCGGCCGCAACGGTCTCGCCACCATGCTGGAGCTGCTGCCGCTTATTGCGCCGAAGGCCGAGGCGCTGACCCTCGCCCGCTACGCCTCGACCGACATCCCCGGAATGAAGGACACGAGCTCCGTCTCCTACGTGGCGATGGCCTTCTTCCGTGAGGCACCGGCCGCCGCAGGCCCCCCGCTCACGGCTCCTCCGCAGCTCGATGACGCCCCGGCCGGAACACCGGCCCTGGACGCCGAGGCCGGGGCACGGCTGGTCCGCCTGGCGCGAGCGGCACTCGACACGGAGCTCCGCGGCACGGACGACCTCGAGCGTGAGCTCTGCGCCTATCCAGAGGGACGCGACCAGGAGCGGCGCCAGGGGGTCTTCGTGACGCTCAGCCGCAAGGACCCGGAAGAGATTGCCCGCCTGGGCAAGCTGCGCGGCTGCATCGGCCAGGCGCAGCCGACCTACCCGCTCTACTACGGCACGGTGCAAGCGGCGCTCGACGCCGCCCAGCGCGACCCGCGCTTCCCGCCGGTGCGGGCGGTCGAGCTGCCTAGGCTCGCGGTGGAGGTGACGGTCCTCTCGCCGCGCCGTGAGATCGCCTCCTATCGCGAGATCCGGATCGGCACCCACGGCGTGGTGCTCGAGAAGGACGGACACGCGGCCCTCTTCCTGCCGCAGGTCGCGCCCGAGCAGGGGTGGGACGTCGAGCACATGCTGGACGCGCTGGCCGAGAAGGCCAGGCTGCCCAAGGGCGCCTGGCGCGAGGGGGCAAAGCTGTCCGTCTTCACCGGGCAGGTCTTCGAGGAGCACCGATGAGAGAACCCGCCGATCGCCGCAAGCCCGTCGACTCGTTCCCCCGCCGCCGCGCGATCGTCGCGATCGCCGCCGGCGCCGCGTCTGCCTCACCGCTCGCCCGGGCCGCGGGTCTCTTCCTGCCGGGGCCGGCGCCGGGGGCGAAGTCGGCCCCTTCGCGGGCGCTGGTGGCGATCGGCCGGCGACCCGGCGTGCTCGCTGCAACCGGCGGGCTCGACGCGAAGCTCCTCGAGAGCGGTCTGGGCGCGGCGGTCGCCCGCGCCGCCGGGGAGAGAACGCCCGTCCTCGCCATGCGCCGTCTCTTCAAGCCGAGCGACGTGGTCGGGATCAAGGTCAACACCCTGGGCGGACGGGGCGTCTCGACCCGGCCCGAGGTCGCCCTCCAGCTCGCGAGCTGGCTCCAGGCAGCCGGCGTGCCGGCGGACCACATCTACGTCTGGGACCGCACCGACCGCGAGCTGCGCGCGGCCGGCTACGCGCTCAGCCAGAGCGGGGTCCGGGTCTTCGGCACCAACGACGCCTGGGGCGACCTGGTCGACTGGGGTCCCTCGGCCTCGCGCTTCGCCCGAGTGATGGAGCGCGATCTGACGGCCGTCATCTCCTGCGCCGTGCTCAAGGACCACTACCTGGCGGGCGTCTCGCTCTCGATGAAGAACTGGTACGGGGTCGTCAACAACCCGAACAAGATGCATGAGGACGGCTGCAACCCCTACGTCGCCCCCCTCTCGGCGCGGAGGATCATCCGCGACAAGCTCCGCCTGAACGTCGTCGACGGCTCGCTCGGCCAGTGCAACGGCGGACCGAGCCGCGTGCCCCGCTGGGCCTGGCCCTTCTCCGGCTTCCTGGCCTCGACCGATCCGGTCGCGATCGACGCGGTCGGCTGGCGGCTGATCGAGGAGCGGCGCAAGGAGGTCGGCCTCCCGACGCTCGCCAGCGAGCACCGCGAGCCCCGCTACGTCGCGGCCGCCGCCAAGCTCGGGCTCGGCCTCGCCGACCTGGCTCGCATCGAGCAGGCCGCCGTGTGAGCGCGACGGTTCCTGGCGCCTAGAGCCTCTGCAGCACGAGCCCGGCGAGGCTCTTGGCCTGCTCGAGCGTGTCGCCGCGGGCGTCGATCGTCACGTCGCCCTTCTTGAGCACCTTCAGCTCGTACCAGCCGCTGTCCTGCTCCACGAACGCCCCGTCGCCCAGCCCGGTGACGGGCGTGGACTTCTCGCTCATCTCCTTCAACATGGCGAAGTGATCCGGCGGGTAGAGGTACACGATGAAGGTCTTCGGCGTGCGCATCTGGACCGAGTAGGTGCAGTCGGCGGCCACCGCGTTCGAGCTGCCGCTCGCGTTCCGCAACGTGCCCCCGAAGGTCTTGGCGACCACCGCTCCCGGGAGGAGCTGGCACACGTCGACCTTCTGGAGGTCACGCCCTCGGGGTGCCTGAGCGGCAGCGGCGGGGCGGTTCTGGGCGAGCGGCGGGGCGCCTTCCCGCTGCCCGTGGGAGCTGCTCTTCGCACCGGGTCCCCCGCACCCCGCGAACGCCAGCGCTGCGCCGAGAGCGCATCCTTCCGCCAGCCGACGGCATCCGGCAAGCCTCATACAGCTGCCTCCTGTCGGATTTCCGATCGTGTCGGAATCCGATCGTCTTGGATTCGGATCGTTGGTCTCATTCTAGGGCAACGAGGATCACCGGAGGGCGGCGCGCTCGTCTGGTATCATCCCCCGCCGGGCTCGGCATCGCACACGGGGGGGAAATGGACGGCTCGATGCCAACCGGACCTGGCGGGAATTGCCTGTTCGCCTCCGCCCTGCTCGGCGGCCTCCTCGCCGGCGCCCCCGCCCTCGCCGGCGCCCCGGCGCCTCCCGACGGAACCTCGAAGACGATAGAAGCCGTTGCGATCACCGAGCCGATCCGCCTCGACGGCCGGCTCGACGAGCCCGCCTGGGGTCTCGCCGCGCCGGGCACCGGCTTCGTGCAGCGCGAGCCGGATACGGGCCAGCCCGCCTCCGAGCAGACCGAGGTGCGAGTCCTGTACACGCCCAAGACCCTCTACATCGGGCTGCTCGCGCGGGACCGCGAGCCCGGCGCCGTGATCTCGAAGGAGATGCAGCGCGACGAACCGCTTTGGCGCGACGACGCGGTCGACATCCTGCTCGACACCTTCGACGACGACCGCAACGCCTATCTCTTCGAGACCAACCCCAACGGAGCGCGGACCGACGCCCTCATCACCGACGAGGGCCGGAGCTTCAATCTCCAGTGGGACGGCGTCTGGGACGTCGCCGCCCGCCGCACTCCGCAGGGCTGGTGCGCCGAGCTCGCCATCCCCTTCTCCACCCTCCGCTTCGACCCCGCCGCGAAGGCCTGGGGCTTCAACGTGCTCCGCTACATCCGGCGCCGGGCCGAGCAGGCCTTCTGGGCACCGATCCTGCTCGACGGCGACGTGAAGCGCGTCTCGCTCTACGGCCGGCTGACGGGCCTGCGCGGCATCGAGCCGGGGCTGAACCTGAACCTGAAGCCCTACCTGCTCGGCTCGGCCAACAGGGCGGCGGACACGGCGGCCAACCGCAAGAAGAACGAGTTTCACTACGGACTCGACGTCAAGTGGGGCATGCTGCGGGGCCTGAGCCTGGACCTGACCGCGAACACCGACTTCGCGGAGACCGAGGTCGACGCCCTGCAGGTGAACCTCACCCGCTTCCCGCTCTTCTTCCCCGAGAAGCGCTACTTCTTCCTCGAGAACGCCGGCATCTTCGACTTCGGCTCCCGCGAGTCGCTCACCACGGATACGCCTCTCTTCAAGCTCTTCTTCTCGCGGCGGATCGGCCTGGGGCCGAACGGCGAGCAGGTCCCGATCGACTGGGGCGCGCGCCTCACCGGCCGGCTCGGAGAGTGGAGCTTCGGGGCGCTGGACGTCGAGAGCGCGGCTACGGTGGTCGGCGACGGCGTCCAGGTGCCACGCGACAACTGGGGCGCCCTGCGGGTCACCCGCAACTTCGGCGAGCGTTCGAGCTTCGGCGCCATCGTCACGCAGCGGCACGACGGGGACAACACCAATCGCGCGTACGGGTTCGACCTCTCCTACAAACCCACGGCGCGGCTCGGCTTCGAGAGCTACCTCGCCGGCAGCGACAACTCGCGATCCGGGGGCAGGAGCGACTGGGCGGGCGGAGCCGCGGCGATCTGGACGGGCCCGGCCTGGAACGGCTACCTGGGCGTCGACCACATCGGCGAGGACTTCGACCCCGAGGCGGGCTTCCTGCTGCGCAAGGGCGTCGACCGCTACGCCGGGCGGGTCACCTGGGAGCCACGGCCGGCCAACCCGCACCTGCTGAACCTGCACTTCGAGCTCGACAGCAAGCTGTTCGCGGACCTCGCGGGGAGAGTCGAGTCGCAGCGCCACCGCCTCGACTTCCTGGGCCTGCGCACGAGCAAGGCGAGCGAGGCGGCGCTCTACCTGGTCGACAACTACGAACGGCTGGAGGCGCCCTTCGAGATCGCCCCGGGCGTCGTGATCCCACCGGGCAGCTACGGCTTCGACGACCTGGGCCTGCGCTACCTGACCCACAGCAGCCGGCCGGTCTCCGTCGAAGGCTCGGCGGAGGTCGGCGACTTCTACGACGGCAGCCACCGGAGCAGCAGCTTCACCCTGCGGCTGCGCCCGAACCGCTTCCTGCGTTCGGAGAGCGTCTGGCAGATCGAGGACGTCCGCCTGCCCGCCGGCGACTTCACCGCCAACATCCTCCGCCAGCGCTTCGCGCTCGCGCTCAGCCCGCGCCTGCTGACCAACGTCTTCCTGCAGTACAACGACCTCGCGGAGGTCGCCTCCCTCAACCTGCGCTTCAACTGGACCTACCGCCCCGGCTCCGACGTGTACCTCGTCTACAACCAGCGCTGGAAGACGGCGTCCGGCTCGAGCGCCCGGGACGACTGGCAGCTCCAGGCGAAGCTGACCTACCTCTTCCAGCGATAGCCCTCTCGCCGCCGCCTTCCCCGTGGGCGGCGAGGATCGCCCGCTCCGGGGCTCGCCTCATCTCCCACGGGGGGCGCGGGCAGCGCTCGGGACCCCGAGCCTCGCCGAGCGGAGCAGCGCGGCAATCCCACCCTGGCGGTACTCGCGGAGCAGGTCCTCCGCGGGGAACGGCGCTCCTCGATCCTCCGGTAGAGCGGGAGCAGGAGACGCTCCGGGTCTGCCTCCCCGCGCCGGACCAGGCCGCGACCCGCGACGTCGACCATCCTGTGAGCGTACTCCGCGATCGACCGACCTTCGACGGTCGCGTCCAGGGGCTCCGTGGTGGAGGCCGACAGGACCGAGAGCCAGAAGGAGTAAGGCTCGGCCAGCGCGAGATCCTGGGCCTCGCCGAGGTTGGCGACCAGGCCCGTGACGAGAGCGAGCGAGACGAGCGTCTCGCCCGGGGGTTGGGCGGAGTTGCAGCGGTTCTCGACCACCAGCTTCTCGATGTTCTCACCCAGGAAGCCCTCGATCTCGCCCCGCCGCCAGGACTCGAGGAAGGCGGCGACGCTGGGCGGCGCCTGCCGCCACTTCCAGCGGATGCGGGCGAAGCCCATGTAGGTCCAGTCGGTCTTCTCGATCTGCGCGGGCTCCGGGTGGACGCGAATCGCCTCGCCGTCGAGCGTGCGCGCCGGCCAGCCGTCGGCTGGCGCCTCCTGCAGGAAGCGCAGGAAGGTCGGATGCTCGGGCAGGTAGGCCGCGCCCCTGTCCTTCGTGCCCACCAGGAACATCGGGCTCTCCTCCCAGAGGAGCGACAGGTAGCCCGGCCAGCCCGTGATCTCGCACGCCGGCAGGCCGACCTTGCCGGCGTCGCCCGCGAACGCCGCCGAGGGCGGGACGTGATCACGCCAGGCACGGGGGCGCACCGAGAGCCGTCCGCCGTAGTCCCCCCACAGGTCCGGGTCGTTCCTGAGGATGAAGTTCATGAGTCCGGCCAGCCGCTGCAGCATGCGCACGACCCGCGGGGCGGCCTCGAAGGAGACGTCGACGATCTCCTGGACCGAGGCCACGTTGACGATCGACCAGTGGCTCCATTGCCGTTCGCGGATCACGTAGTCGTAGCTCGGCCGTGCCGTGCGGAAGCGGTAGTAGTCGGCCGGCAGCGCGCGCAGGGTCGGGTGCACGCCGGAGCCGAGCATCGCGTAGCCGAGCCCATCCAGCACGCTGCCCGCCTCCGCCACCAGGCCGTCGAGCTGTCGCTCGACCCCGGCCAGTGAGCGCGCCGGCGAGGGGACGAGCTCGATGGTGGGGCCGGTGTCGGTGGCCATCGCCTGGGCCGTGTTGATGCAGAGCGCTCGCGGCACCAGCCGGCGCTCGCGGGTGACGCCGAAGTCCGCCCGCTGCCAGGAATCCGCCGCGAGCGTCTCCCACACGCTCGCGAACAGCTCCGGAGGGGCCGGCTGCCCGTCCCGCAGTGACACCACCGGACACTCGAGCTCGGTGCTCACCAGCACGAGGTCGGGGTCGATCACTGCAGGCTCCGGATGCGCTCGCACAGGGTCGGAACCAGACGCCGAGCCACGATCCGCAGCCGGCAGTAGCTGTCGTCCCAGCCCGGGTGCGTGCGTCCGAAGCTCGACCCCGCCTGCACCAGCACACCGCGCGACCGCAGCTGCCGGCGCAGGTCCCGCGAGGGAGCGTGCACCGTCAGGATCGAGACGCTCGGGTGCGTGGGTAGCACGGAGAGACCCGCGTCGCCGAGCGCGCGGACGATCTCGGCCTTGGCCCAGCGGGCCTCGCCGCGCACGTGCTCGAGGAAACCCGGGTCCCGGAGCGTCTCGCGCGCGAGCGTCGCGGCCACCAGCCCCGGCTCGAAGGGCACGTCGATCTGCCGGTAGTACCTGGCCAGGGGCGGTGAGAAGAAGGCGTAGCCGACGCGCTCGGCGGCGAGGCCCAGGGCCTTGGAGAAGGAGCGCGTCACGATCACGTTCTCGTGAAAGGCCGTCAGCCGGACCGAGGACTGCGCGTCCTCGAGGAAGTCCCCGAGCGCCTCGTCTACCACCAGGATCGCGTCGTGCCGTCGGCAGCTCGTCGCCAGCCGCTCCATCTCGGCGAGCGGGAAGTGGCGCCCGAGCGGGTTGTTGGGGTTGTCGACGTAGACGAGCGAGACGCCCCCGCGCGCGAGGGCGCCCTCTATCGGCGCGAGCGGCAGCGAGTAGGCGGGGGCCTCGAGCGGCAACGGCAGGTAGCTGCCGCCCGCCGCCCTCCACTCCGACGGAATCTCGGCGAACTGCGGGCCGATCCCGACCATGGCACCGGGCCGCACCAGCTTGTAGACGACGCGCTCGAGGATGTTGAAGCTGCCGTGACCGAGGAAGAGCTGCTCCCCCGTCACGCCGTGGGCACGGAAGCGCTCGAGGATGGCGGGCGCCAGGAGCGTCTCGTGGAAGCGCTCCGGGTAGCTGGCGAATCCCGCCGGATCGAGGGCGCGCAGCGCCGCGTGCGCGAGAGGCGAGACCCCCCACTGGCCACACCCCAGCAGGCAGTCGATCGGCGCGAGAGGCGAGAAGCCGCCGGCCGCGACCGCGTCCTCGGGAGTGACGGGTGAGCTGCGCCGCAGGTAGGTGTCGCGTTCGTGGTCGAGGAGGGGATCACGCACCGGCAGGGTGCGGCTCTGGCGTCTCACGCGCCGACTACCGCGAGCCGCGGCGGGAGCGGGCTCGGCTCCGGCACCACCTTCGCGCCCGGCTCGTCGAAGGCCTGCCGCCTGGCACGATGCAGCGCAGGGATCAAGCCGACGTAGGCGACCGCGAGGTCGAACAGCTGGTCCGGGTCGATCCGGACGAAGCGGCTGGTCTCGATCACCTCGACCGAGGACGCGCCGGGCCCGAAGGCGATCAGGCTCCGCGGAGGCCAGGGACGGCGGGGATCCGAGAGCACCTGTTCGCCGTCCACGTTGACGTAGAAGGACTCCCGCGGTGCTCGCGGCGAGGGCAGGCGACGGCGGGGGTTGAGCACCAGCTCCTCCGAGGCCTGCGCCAGGCGGACCAGGGCCGCCGACGGCAGGCCGGAGAAGGCGGTGAGGCCGCGCAGCAGCTGGACGCGGCCGAAGACCGAGCGGCTTTCCCAGTTCCCCAGAGTGCCATCCGGGCCCATCACGTAACCAAGCCTCTCCCGCGCCTCGTAGCTGAGCTTGGCGAGGTGGCGGGCGTAGGCGCCGGGGGCGAGACGAATCATGGTGAAGGCAGCGAGCTCGTGCATCAGCGGGTCGGGGTGATAGAGCGAGGCGACCAGGTCGGGCACCTCGCCCCCGCCGAGCTCGCCGATCGCGGCGAGCGCGCAAGCGCGCGTCCAGACCCCGATCTTGTCGAAGTCCCGGTTCACGATCAGGCTGAGCCGCTCCAGACGCTCCAGACGGTGACGCGGGAACGAGGTCTCCAGCCGGCGCAGCACCTGCGGATAGCTGAGCCCCTCTACCAGGGGGAACACGAGGGGCTTCAGCTCTTCCGAAAGCAGCAGGTCCAGGATCTCCAGGGCGTAGACGGTCGTCTCGCTCGAGCCGCTCTCGAGGTTCTCACGCACCAGGCCGATCGCCCAGGGGTCGTGCACGAGCGAGAGCAGCTGGAACAGCTGTGAGCGGGCAGCCTCGATCTCCTCCTCGATCGCTTGCACGACCGGCGCCAGGCGGCCGTCGTCGCCGAGGTCCAGCACCGCGCTCATGTTCCAGGCCGTCTGGCCGACCAGCGTCTCGATCGCCCGTGCGACTCCGGGCGCGGTCACCGCATCCGCCTGGTAGCCCGAGCGACTGAGGGCTGCCAGGGCCTGTGCGCGCACGCTCTCCTGGGGGAAGGCGAGCTTGCCGGCGAGCAGCGCTTGGGCCTTTGGCCCCCCGACCGCCTCGTAGATCTCCAGGATCCTCTGGCGCACACGGGGATCCTGGTCCCCCTTGTTGAACGCCCGCTCGGCGTCCGGCAGCGCGCGCTCTCCGAGCGCCACCACCGATGCCGCGGCGGAGGCCGAGAGCACCGGCGAGGCCAGCTCGCCGATCAGCTGCGGCCAGAACTCCGGCCGCCCCAGCCGCCCTGCCGCGGCCAGCGCGGCACGACGCACCGTCCACTCGGCGTCGAACAGCAGCACCCACAGTCGGTCGGCGCCCTCGCCCCCACTCCGACCGATGGCTTCGGCCGCCAGCACGCGATCGGCGGCCTCGGCCGACTCGGCGAGCGCCGCCACCCGCTCGGGGCTGGTCCCCGTCGCCCCGGCTTCCCGCAGCCGATCGAGCGTGGCGCGAGCCGCCTGCTGCACCGCCGGGTCCGAGTCGCTCAGGCAGCCGCTCACCCACTCCTCGAGATCGCCCACTCGCTCCCGGCCCACGTACTCGAGCGCGGCCAGGCGCGGCGCCGGGGACGGGTCGGCGAGCATCTCCGCCAAAGTCGGGGCGAGCGCCGCCCCTTCCACCCGCTCGAGCAGGCCGAAAGCCTGCTCCCGCTCCCGTGGGTCCTCCGCGTAGAGCAGCGGCTTCAGCAGGTCGAGGGGCTTCGCCTCCCCTTCCTTGCGCACGCGCGCGTTCAGGCTCTCGATCAGCTTGGCGCGGTAGTTCCGGTGGGCCGCCAGGTTCACCACCATCCAGACGGCCAGCAGCGGCACGAGCGCGTAGAAGAGCGTGAGCGCGTTGAAGGCCGAGCTGCGGCTGAAGAGCAGGAGCGCGACACCCACGACGCCGGTCGCGAGCTGCCGGGAGGTCCCTTCCACGTGGGTCTGGAAGGCGAGCCGGTCGACGGCGCGCACCGGCTGGTAGAAGACGCGGAAGGTCGGCTCGAAGGTGCTCGTCCGCGAGACGATCCAGACGAGCTTGGCGAGCGCGACCAGAACGAAGAAGGTGGCCGCCGGCAGACCCAGCGTACCGATCGCGATCGCGAATCCCGCGCAGGCCGCCATCAAGGCCGGCAGCGCCATCAAGCCGAACTTGAGCCCGAACTGGCTGAGCAGCCGGCCGGAGAGGAACACCTTGGCGAGCAGCTCCAGGATCTTGGTGACCCCGAAGAAGACGCCGATGAACTGGGCGATCTCGGTCGACCCCTGGAAGCGCCCGCGCACCTGCGACAGGAAGCCGAAGTCGACGATGTAGTTGCCCAGGTTCAGGAAGATGACGAGCGAGGCCAGCAACAGGAAGTAGTGGCTGTGCAGGAGGTCGGCGAGCCCCAGGCGCTTCGCGCTCGCGGCGGCCACCCGCTCCTCCGGGCTGCTCGTCAGGGCGTCGCGGAAGCGCGGTCCGATCGCGAGCACGACCACCAGGCAACCGAGGAGCCCCGCGAGCGCGATCGGCAGCAGGTGCACCGGGCCGCCCAGCACGCGCACCAGCACCGGCACCGAGAAGAGGCCGGCGACCGTCGAGACCTCCTCCCCGGCGCCGACCAGGGCGAAGAGACGCTTGCCCTGGCGCAGATCGAAGAGCCGGCCCGCCAGCGCCCAGTAGCCGAGCGCGAGCAGGCTGAAGGCGGGTCCGACCCAGACGAACATCAGGAAGGCGATCCAGCGATTCCCGGTCAGGAGCGCCAGCAGCCAGAGCGCCGCGGCGATCACGAACAGGAACACGAGGTTCAGGACCAGCGCCCGCTGCAGGGAGACCGTCCTCTGCAGCCGAGAGAACGCCATCAGGGCCAGGTAGCCCACGAGCGCCGCGGCGATGTACCCGAGCGGCAGGTACGAGATCTCGAAGCGGGCGAGGAAGAGGGCGTTCGAGGCGGTCAGGAAGAAGGCCGAGAAAAGACCGATGAAGAGCGAGTGCGCGAGCAGCCAGGAGACGCGCGAGGCCTCACTGGCACGTATGCCGAGGGCGCCGAGGACGGTCTTGCGGAGGTTCATGTGGCGCTAGCGCGCGGACCCGGCCCCGATCATCGGCTGGCCCGGAGGTGGAGGTAGACGGCGCGCCCGGGCTGCGGGATCCGGGCGGCAATCGGGAAGCCGCTCGGGTTGCGGAGCGACGGGTCGTAGTAGAGGCTGTCGAAGAGGTTCTCGACGCTCAGCTGCAGGTCCAGCCCGGGCAGCAGCCGGCGGTAGGTCGCCGCCAGGCCCACCGCCGCGTAGTTGGGGATCTCCGGGTAGGGATTGCGGTCGACGGTCGTGCCCTTCCCGGTCTTTCTGCCGATCACCCAGTTGAAACGCAGGTCCAGGTCGAGCCGGCCCGCCAGCGTCCAGCTCCCCAGCAGGTTGACGCGGTGGCTCGCGATGTCGCCCACGCGCAGGTTCTGGTCGGGGTCCCGCGGACGGGCATAGGTGTAGTTGCCGGAGAGGCGGAAGGCGCCGGGCTTCCAGTGCGCTTCTCCCTGCAGCCCCTGGATCTCGAGGCGCCCCGAGTTCTGGAACTGGTTGGTGGTCGTGCAGCCGAGCGTCGCGGGACAGGGGACGCCCGAGACCTCTGCAACGATCCCCTCGTAGCCCGCCGAGTAGCCGGCCAGCTGCAGGTCGAAGTCGCGGCGCGGACGCCAGCTCGCCGACAGCTCGTAGTTGCGCACCCGCTCGGGGGCGAGGGTCGGGTTGGCGAGCTCGCGCACGCCGGGAATCGTCTCGAACTTCTGGAAGTTGGGCGCGTCCTGGAAGGCCTTCGCGTAGATGCCCTTGAACACGAAGCCGTGCCGGCTGTAGACGACCGCGACCCGCGGGTTGACCACGGTGCCGTAGCCACCGGTGTCGCGGATGTGGTCGTTGTCGAGCCGACCCCCGAGCACCAGCTTCAGGGGTTGCCAGGGCCGGTACGAGGCCTGCAGGTACGCGCCCAGGTCGCGGCTGGCGAGCTGGTTGTCACCGGCGATGGCACCCGGGATCGTGCCCGTCTCGCTGGGCCGATCGTCCGACGAGCTCAGGTTCTTGGCCCCCACCGAGCTCAGGCGCAGCTCGACGCCCGCCACCGCGTTGAGCTTCTCCGAGTACTCGTAGTACGCGTTGAGCTCGGTGCGCAGCTGGTCGTTGGAGCGGTAGTTGTAAGTGGCGTTCCAGGAGGGGGCTTTGCCGCTCAGCAGGTCCGCCGCCCCCAGGCTGCCCAGCTGGTAGTTGGCCAGGTAGACGTTGGCGGAGGCCGAGCCGTCCAGGTCGTGCCGCTTGTACCGTGTGAAGCTGGTGAGGGTCAGCTTGTCCTCCATCAGCCGCCGCGAGTACTTGACGTACAGGAAGGTGTGCTGAGGCGTCCACAGGAAGCCGTTCTTGCCGCTGGCGGCGAAGCTGTCGACCAGAGGCAGGTTGCTCGACTCCTCGGTGCGCCAGTACTGCACGCCGATCACGAAGTTGGACAGCTGCAGCTTGGCGTAGATCTGCCAGTCGTCGACCGGTTCCCCGAACCCGACCGGGTTGCCGCCCACGACCTGCGAGAAGGCGCTCTTGTCGAGCTGGCGGGCCGCCTCGGCCCCCTGGGCGTTGAGCTTGAGCCCGACCACACGGCCCTCCGCGTCCCGTTGGACGTCGAAGAAACGCTCGACCACGGCCGGCGAGTACTTGTCCACGAGGGACTGGGCGGCCTGGGCGTCGCCCACGTTGAGGCTCGCGCGGGAGCGATAGTCGATGGTGTCGTAGTAGGCGGGGTCGTAGTCCCACTCCGGGTAGTCCTGGAGCTGGTCGAAGTCGTCTCCCTTGTAGCGGCGCGCAGTGAGCGACCAGCTCACGCTGCCGCTCGCGCTCTGCCCGGCGACGGTCGCGTCCACCGATCCCGTGTGCCAGTGGCCGCCCATGGCGCGGGCGTCGACGCCGAGCCGGTGCCCCTCGGCCACCAGCGCCTTCGGGTCCTTGGTGATGATGTTGACGACGCCGGCGAAGGCGTTGGCGCCGTACATTGTGGACGCGGGGCCGTAGACGACCTCGATCCGGTCGATGTTGCTGAGCGCGAACTGCCTCGAGATCCAGGCGGTGCTCGACGCCAGGTCGTTGTCCTCGACGCCGTCGACCAGCAGCAGGGTGCGGCTCGTCTCCAGGGAGCGGTAGCCGCGCTGGTAGATGTTCGAGTACGAGGCGCCCGCCCGCTTGGAGAAGTCGAACCCCGGAAGGTCGTGGAGCACGGCTTCGATGTCGAGGTAGCCGCGCCGGCGGATCTCGTCGCCCGTGATCACGATCACGCTGGCGGGTGCCTCGAGCAGGCTTTCTGTCGACTTCGAGACCGAGGTCACGACCGGGGTCTGTCGCTTGCGCTTCGCCTCGGCCACCAGCCGGACGAAGCGCGGCGAGTCGAACAGCTCCGGCTGGTACTCGGGATCGGTGTCGAGCAGCTTGTTGAGCGCAGCCTCGGCGCCGGCGACGTCGTCGAGCGCCAGCTGGATCCTGGCGATCAGAGCGAGCCCCTGGACCTTCTCCGCCCGCCGCGGGCTATGCTGGAGGCAGGTCTGGACGGCGCCGCGGGCCGCGTCGAGCTGCCCCTGCTCGTAGAGCGAGGAGGCCGAGCGCAGCGAGGTCTCGCAGGTCTCCTGAGCGCCCGCCGCCACCGGATGCAGCCAGATCAGAGCCAGCAGGGCGACCGTGCTCGGGCGGCCCCATGCCGCGACCCCGCGCGTTTTCGCCACCTGCTCGTCCTCGGCTCCCATCGGCTCCCCCACGACGTGCTCCCTCATCTGTCGTCCCTCGCGCGTGAGAACGGCGGGGGAGCCACGACCTGCCAGGTCTCCCGCGCCCCTCGTGGCTATGGGCAAGTGGCCTCCCAGGCGATGTCCGCCGGGAGGAAGGCGCTCCACTCCTCGGGGGTCAGGTTCCTGGTCTCGTGCGCGCAGACGGCCTTCGCCAGCGGCTGGGGCCGGGTCGGCCAGACGCGCACCGAGCGATCGGCGCCGCCGGAGACGAGCGTCTCTCCGTCGGCCGTGAAGACGACCGCCCAGACCCAGCCGGAGTGGCCCGAGAGTCGGATCGGCTTGTGGTCCGGATGGTTCACCTCCCACAGCCGCACGCTTCCGTCCAGGCTCGAGGAGGCGAGACGCTTGCCGTCCGGGGCGAAGCTCACCGAGGTGACCGCCGCGGTGTGGCCGGACAGCTCGACGGGCGGGCGAGCGAGCCCGGCCGGCCAGAGCAGGATCGGTCCCTCCTCCGTGCCCGCCGCGAGCTTGCCGTCGGCGCTCACGTCCAGGGCGTGGATCCTGCGGTCCGGGACGAGTGGCTGCCGCGCGGCCGGCTGCGGCGCGAGGTCCCAGAGCAGGATGCCCTTGCCCATGCTGGCGGCGGCCAGCGGTCCGCGCGGCACGGCGGCCAAGTCCTCGATACGCCCGCTGCCCGCCGTCGCCGGGAGGGTGCTCGCCGGACCGGCGAGCGCCTTCCAAAGCCCCACGTGTCCGTCCAGTCCGCCGGCCGCGAGCCCGTCGCCTTTGAGCGCCGCGAGGGCGGTCACACCGCCGGGTTGGGCGACCAGGGTGGCGAGCGCGGAGCCGCTGCCGGACGCGTCATAGATGCGGACATCCCCGTCCAGCGAGCCGACCGCGAGCCGGCCGCCTTCCGTCCAGGCAAGCGCGCGCACCTCGCTGCCCGGCGACCCCAGCAACCTCGGCGCTGCCCCGCGCCGCCCGAGGTCGAGCAACCGCACGGTTCCGTCGTCGCTTCCCGAGGCGACCAGACCGGACGCCGCGGTGGCGAGAGAGCGCACCGCGTCCGTGTGGTAGCGCAGCACCCGTACCTCGCCCGGCGCGACGCGCGCGACCGCGGCCCGCAGGGCCTCGAAGATGTCGGGATCGGAGGGGTCGCCGCCGCTCCTGGTGTGGAGCCGATAGGCCTCCACCGCGAGCAGCGCCGCCAGCTGCCGCTGGTCCTCGCCCACGAGCTGCGAGGTCTTGATCGCCAGCTCGCGGGCGACCGACAGCACGCGCAGCCGGCGAGCCTCGCTCTCCGACTGCTGGGCCTGCGTGCGCAGGGTGTCGGCGCGCTCTCTCTGCTGGACCGCGAGCAGGCGCTGCTGCTCCGCTTCGGTGCGCGCCTTGGTCTCTAGCGCCCGCGCCGCGTCGGCCTGGCTCTTCTGGCGCAGGGCCTCCTGCTCCTCCTGCTGGGCCCGCTGCCTCTGGCTCTCCGCGAGAAGCCTCTGCTGCTCGGCGGTCATGCGCGCCTGGTCGGCCTTCTGGCTCTGTACGTCCGCCAGCTGGCGCTGGCTCTCGGCCTCCTTGCGCTGCTGGTCGGCGATCGACTTCTGCCGCATCGCCTCCTTGAAGTTCTGCTCCGCCTCCATGCGCGCGGTCATGGCGTAGAGCCCGAAGACGAGCGTCACCAGGGCGCCCAGGCCCAGCACCACGGCGAGACGCCGCGCCCACTGCAGCTGGCGACGCCGCTGCCTCTCCTTCTCCTCGGCCACAAGGTCGCGCTGGCGCCGGCTCTGCTCCAGGAACACCATGGCGCGCTCGAAGGCGACGTCGTAGCGCTGGGCCCAGACCGCGTTCGGCCGCGTCTCCTCGCGCCAGTTGAGCGCGAGCTGGAGCTCCGGGTCGTGCAGCAGCCCCGCCTTGCCCTCCTGGAACTGCGCGGCGCCCCGCGAGATGCGCAGGTACATCTGGGCGGAGCGCGCCTCCTCGTCCACCCAGTGGATGAGCCGCTTCCAGATGCGCATCAGGCTCTCGTGCGAGATGTCCACGATCGAGCCGGCCTGCAGGGCGTGCGAGGCGGGCGGCATCAGGAAGCTGCGGCCCGGGCGGCGGAAGGCCTCGACCACCTCCACCACCTCCGCCTGGCTCGCGTCGGTCAGCGCGCAGATCTCCTCGAGTGGCCGCGGGCTGCGCACGCCCCGCGCGTCGGAGCCCAGGTCGGTCAGCGACTTGAACATGCGCTCCGCGATCTGCCGCCCCTTCTCGTCGGCGAGCTCCCGGTAGGCCTCCTCGGCGTGCTGCGAGAGCGCCTCCTTCATGGTGCCGATCGCCTCGTAGTGCCGGAGGTCGATCGGCTCGCCGTCGGCGTGGCGCTTCTTCCAGCCGTCCCAGGTACGCATGAGGGCGTGCTGCAGGATCGGCAGCTGGTCCGGGTCGTCGCCGACGTCGTTCAGCAGCCGGAGGATCAGGCGCTGGGTGATCTCGGCGCCCGCCCACGGCCACCGGGCCCGCGATCGCGTTGCGGCGCTCCTCCCGGGTCATGCGCGGCACCAGGTACTGGCCGTCGTTGATCGCCTCGGTCAACCCCTCGAACTCGGTGCAGTTGCCGATGAAGTCGGAGCGCATGGTGATCACGACGTAGATCGGCAGCGCCTCCTGCCGGGTCGCCTCTAGCAGCAGCTTGACGAAGGCGACTGCCTCCTCTCGCGAGTCGCGCTGCTGCGCGCTGCGCTTGAAGCGGAACAGCTCCTCGAACTGGTCCACCACCACCAGCACGTTCTCGTAGTCCGGGACCCGCGCCTGCCGGACGCACTCGACCAGGCCCATGGCGCTGCGCCGGAGCGTGACCTCGACCAGGGCGCGATTGGCGGACTCCTGCCCCTCTTCCCCCTCACCGAGGACCCCGGGCTCGCCGAGAGCGTCGGCCAGGTGACCGATCGGGTCCTCCCCGGGCCGGAACAGGACCACCCTCCAGTTGGAGCCGGCCTTCGTCATCAGCCCGCTGTAGAGCGAGGGGATCAGCCCCGAGCGGATCAGCGACGACTTGCCGCTGCCCGAGGTGCCGACCACCGAGAGGAAGCGCGACTGGCGCAGCCGCGTCAGCAGCTCGTCGATCCGCGACTCGCGGCCGAAGAAGAGGTGGTCCTCGTCGGGCTCGAAGCTGCGCAGCCCGGGGAAGGGGTTGCCGCCCGTCGTTGGCTCGATCATGGGCTGTTCCATCTCAGGCGATCCGGAGCTGGCTGAGGAACGGCTTCAACGGTGCGGGATCGAAGCCGGCCTGTTGATCGATGACAAGGGCCTCGTGGGTGCGGAAGCGCTGCTTGGTGCTCGTCCCTGGAGGGGCGACCACGATTGCCTTGCCGGTGATCGGCCGCTTGCGGCCGAAGGCGGCGCTCTTCTGGATCTCGCGCAGCTTGCGGCGGAGCCACAGCTCGTTCGCCGTTCCGTAGTAGAGCAGGACGCCGTCGCAGACGGAGAGGCTCTCCTCGTGGTCCCGGCGGACCTGCGCCTCGTCGCCGTCGAAGACCGGCACGATCACCTCGTACCCCTGCTGGAACAGGTAGTCCTCGAGCGGCTGCGGCGCGTCGCCGTCACGCTGGTCGTAGATGACGTAGATCCGCAGGAGACCGCTCGCCTCCTCGTCCGCTTCGGCCGCGGCCTCCGCCTCCGTCTCGGTCGCGGCCGGTGCCGGCGCGAGGCGCTCCAGCACGACGCTCTTGAAGTCCTCGAGCGGGGTCTGCAGGATGTCGGCCCCCACCTGGATCCGTACGTCCGTCTGCAGGCGGTCGATGAACTGGAGCTGCTTCTCCTCCTCGCTGGCGAGGCCCGGCGGGAGCCAGACCAGGCGCGAGAAGCCGCTGCGCGCGGCGCGCTCGATCGCCACCTCGTTCTGGATCACGACGATCGATTCGGTCGCGCCCTCCGGGATCAGACCGTAGTTGCGGCCGATCAGGTGGATCGAGAGATCGGAGCGGGCGAGCTGCTCTCGGACCGCCTCTTCGCAGTCCCTGCCCACGAGCGGCAGCGGGCGGTCCGGCAGCACCAGGTGGCCGTGCCCCAGCAGCTCGCGACGGACGACGTCCCGCTCCTCGCGCATGTCGAAGCTCGTCTCGGCCAGGTAGATGGTCTTGGCGTCCGCGGGCGGTGCCGTCTCGACCACGGCGCCGCGGTCCATGCGCTCGAGTGACTCGGCGATGTCGTGTGCCAGGTCGTCGAGCTTCAGCCAGTACATGCGCTGGCAGTCCGTGTCCCCCGTCTGGCTCAGCTCGCGGGCGCGGCCGACCTCCGGGTCCACGGTGTAGAAGTCGTAGCCCAGCAGGCCCTGGAACTCCTGCGGCTGCTGGGCGAGCGGCACCGGGGTCTTCACGATCTTGAAGACGCGCGCCTTGTCGCCGATGCGGAGCCCGCCGGACTGCTCGGTGGCCTTGACGAACTCGCCCAGCTCGCGCATGCACCAGTCGGAGCGGACGTAGCGCGGCGAGAGGACGCAGACCAGCAGCGCGACGCCCGGCAGGCGCTGCACCAGGCGGTCCGAGAAGATGTCGTTGCCCTGCAGCTTCGGGTCACGCCAGAGAGAGGGCGCGCGGCCCATCAGCTGGGCCAGGCGGATCTCGAGGGCACGGTGGAAGCTCGTGATCCATCCCTTCTGGCCTTCGACGAGAGGCTGGTCGTCGATGTGGGCGTAGCTGATGAAGATGTCGTTCTCGAAGCTCATCACTCTCCGCTCGCCGCTTCGCTGACGTGCTCGAGCACGTGGTAGAGCGCCAGCGAGCCGTAGTGCTTCGCCAGCGGGATGCGCCCGACATAGCTGAAGCCGAGGTCGTCGACCCCGGTGGCGGCGGCGACCGCGGCGAAGGCGCTGCTCGTGTAGACCTGGCCGGGCGGCGTGATCGGCTCGATGCGCGCGGTTCGGCTGGTGTGCGAGCCCGTGTAGAGCGGCTCCCTGGTGATCGGGTCGCGGCCGCAGAAGATCGGCCCGCAGTGGAGCGCGATGCGCAGGTCGAAGCTCGGCGGCAGCCCGAGCGCCTTCCAGTCCGTCCTGCGGATCAGCCGGCTCAGCTCGAGCGCGTAGTGACCGGCTTGCTGCGTGTCCTCGAACACGAAGTAGAGCCCGTCGCCGGCCGTCTGCATGTGGATGGGACGGTGCGCTGTCCGCTCGTTGAGCGCGCCCACGGCGCCCAGGAAGTGCCGGATGAAGATCGGGATCTGGTTCTCGGTCAGCTTGCTGTAGCCGACGGCGTCGGCGAACAGCATGGCCTTGATCTCGTGCCTGAGCGCGTCGCCTGCGGTCGCCGGCTCCGGAGGCGCGGGCGCGTGCGGGAGAGGGCCGCTCTCGCCTGGTTCCAGGTGCTCCGAGGCCGCGACCTCGACGTGCTCGACCGTCAGCCCGCGGTCTCGCCAGAGCCTCACCACGTCGGCGGTGCCACCCCGGCCGCGCGCGGGGCTGCCGTCCCAGACCGCGAGCCCCACCAGCGAGGTGCCGAGCACCTGCGCTCGCAGCCGGCCGGTGCCGGTCAGGATCAGGTTGGCATACTCGAAGCCGGAGAGGCTGCCCTCGGCCGGGTGATCGCTCGCCACCACCACGCTGTCGGCGGCGGCGAGCGCGCGGTCGAAGCGCTCGCCCCAGCCGGGGGCCACGTCCACGCTCACCTTGCGGAACTCCGCCGGCGGGAAGGGCAGCGTGATGTGAGTCTCCCCGCCCAGCTCCCGGATCGCCTCGAGGCAGAGGATGTCCGTCCCGCAGGCCGCGGAGCCATAGGCGGCCACGGGCCGGATGCGCTCCAATCGGCGGCGGATCTCGGCGCCCACGGTCGCCTCGAGCGCCAGCGGGAAGGCCCCGTTGCCGCGGCCCGGCGAGCTGATCATGTGGCCGGTGTAGACGAGCACGGGCGGGATCTCGAGCACGCGCGCGAGCCAGGCGTCGTCCTCGCCCAGGTGCGCGAGCAGCAGCCGCGCCTGCCCGCGCGTCGAGGCCAGGTCGCCGTGGCGGCGCCCGGCCAGCCGCGCGGCCGCCGCATAGTCCGCCTCGGCCTGCGCGCGCTCACCCAGGATCAGAGCGGCCTCCGCGAGCGTGGCACGGATCCAGTACTCGCCGCCGGCGCCCCCGCGCGCCAACTCGCCCTCGCACAGCGTTCGCACGTGACGCGCGATCGCGTGGGCGTGCGCCTGGTCGCCGCGCAGGAGGGCGATCGTGGCCGCGTTGATGCCCGTATAGTAGGCCTCCGCCGCGTTTCCCTGACGGCTCGCGCCCTGGTAGGCCTCGTGGTAGAGGTCGTACGCCTCCTTCAGGTGGAAAGCGCGCGTCTCGGCGTCCGCCGCCCCCGTGCCCAGGTCCTTGTGCGTGCGGGCCAGCAGCCCCAGCGTCTCGGCGTCGACGTGGCCCTCGTCCCGCAGCTTCTGCAGACCCTGATTCGCCCTGGCGACCGCGCCGCTGCGGGCGAGCGCCAGGCTCTGCAACTGCCGGAGCCGCAGATCCGCCGGCCACTTCTCCAGGCCCAGCTGCACCGCGTTATAGGCGAGCAGGGGCTCGCCCGAGCGCAGGAAGCGCTCGGCCTGCTGCCGGCTCTGCTCGACGCCCTCGCCCTGAGCGGACTCGCTGACCGCCGGCCCTCCTGGCACGTCCTGGGCCCGGGAGATCAGGTAGCCGGCGGCCTGGATCTCCCGCAGGATCTCCCGCGCGGCCCGCAGGTACTTCGTGCGCTCGGTCTCGGAGGCGGAGTCCCAGGCAGTCAGGCCCGCGGCGTCGGCCGCGAAGAGCGACCGGGCCAGCGCCTCGACCAATGGCCCGAACGGGTCCGCGCCGGGAGTCGGCTCGGCGCGCACGTCCGAAGCCGCGGGACTCATGGCGCGGAGATTCTAACGCGCGTCCATCCATGAAAGAAGCATCACTCGCGGGGCGTGTGCGAGTGGCAAGTCGTGCGTCGCTTTTCGTGCCGTCTCGAACGCCTCAAGAAGCGGCTGACGGGCACAGCCCAAGGGCTGGCGCGATTGACGAGCGTGCCGTCGGCCGGTAGGCTGCAAGCCGGGTCGCTGGCGACTTGCCTGCGTGCCCGGCGAGGGGCGAGCCGGGAGGTTGGGATGGGACGTCGCGCGTTCGTGGGTCAGCTCGCGATGTCCTGTGCGGGCTGCGCGCTGGTCGGCTCCGCTCGCGCCGAAGCCACGCCGCTCCAGGACTCGGCCACCAGGGGCATCGCGGGTGGCGAGGAGGGCCGGCTCAACCCGACGCCCGCCCGCTGGAACCGCGCGCTTCCGAACGACTGGGTCGAGTGTGGCGTCTGCCCTCAGGCCTGCAGGATCGGGCCGGACGAGCGCGGCACCTGCGGTACGCGCGAGAACCGCAAGGGAACCCTGTACACGCTCGTCTATGCCCGCCCGTGCTCGCTCGCGCTCGACCCGATCGAGAAGAAGCCGTTCTTTCACGTGCTGCCGGGCAGCACGGCGCTGTCGCTGGCGACCGCCGGCTGCAATCTCTCCTGCCGCGCCTGCCAGAACTGGGAGATCTCCCAGGCCCGGCCCGAGCAGATCCCTTCGATTCCGCTCGCCCCGGACGGGGTCGTTTCCCTGGCGAGGCAGAAGGGCGCCTCGCTCGTGGCCTGCACCTACACGGAGCCGGTCATCTTCTCGGAGTACGCGCTCGACATCGCGCGGGCGGGACGGCGGGCGGGCGTGCGCACGGTGCTCGTCTCGAACGGCTACATCCAGGAGCAACCGCTCGCCGACCTCTGCCGGGAGATCGCGGCCTACAAGGTCGATCTCAAGGGCTTCGACGAGGCCTTCTACAAGCAGCACACCGGCGGCGAGCTGCGTCACGTGCTCGAGACCCTGCGCCGGCTACGGCGCCAAGGCACCTGGACCGAGATCGTCAACCTGGTGATCCCGACCCTCAACGACTCCGAGGCCGAAACGCGCGCGCTCGCCCGCTTCGTTCGCGACGATCTGGGGCCGGACGTGCCGGTGCACTTCACGCGTTTCCACCCCGCGTACCGCCTGCAGAACCTGCCCTCGACGCCGGTCGCGACCCTCGACCGCTGCCGTGCGGTGGCTATCGCCGAGGGCCTGCGCTTCGTCTACCTCGGCAACGTACCCGGCCATCCGGGCGAGAACACCTACTGCCCCCGCTGTGGCAAGGTCCTGATCCGCCGGCTGGGCATGGCCGTGACCGAGGTCCGCCTGAAGTCCGGGGCCTGCCCCTACTGCCAGCAGCCGATCCCGGGCATCTGGAGCTAGCCCGCGAAGGGCTCCCCCTTGTCGAGGCGACGCCGCCGCACTACGTCGTGCGGGAGCACTGCTAGAATTCTTGGTTTCCGTGGAGGTGCGCTTTCGGGCGTGTCTCCGACGAGGAGAGAGATGGCTCCCAAGCGACGGCACGCGGGCCGCGACGCCCGCCTGGAGATCTGGAAGTTCGGCGGGGCCTCGCTGGCCGATGCCGGCGCGGTCAAGCACGCCATCTCCCTCGTCCGCGCGCATCGCGGACCGCTCGTGGTGGTGGTGTCGGCCCTGTCGGGCGTCACCGACTCGCTGCTCGAGGGGGCGAAGCGCTCCGCGGCGGGTCACCCCGAGGTTGCCTCGGCCGCGGCGGCCCTCTTCCTGCGCCGCCACCGCGACCTGGCCGCCGCCCTGGTGCCGCCCGGGCTCGCGCGGAGACGGCTGCTCGCGCTGGCGGACGAGCAGGCGCGCGAGTACCGGGAGATCGCCCACGCCATGGCCGCCCTCGCCGATCTCTCGGCGCGGGCGAGCGACACGCTGGTCGCCCGGGGCGAGCGCGCCGCGAGCGCCGTCTTCGCCGCGGGCCTCGCCGCCCGCGGGCGCCGCTCCGAGCGCGTCGACGCCGCCTCCATCGTCGTCACCGACGGCCGGCACGGGCAGGCGGCACCGGATCTGGTCGAGACGCGGCGTCTCGCGCGCACGGTGCTCCTGCCGCTCCTCGAGCGCGGCATCGTCCCGATCGTGCCCGGCTTCATCGGCTCGGCCCCCGACGGCACGGTGGCGACGCTCGGCCGCGGCGGCTCGGACCTGACCGCGACCATCCTCGCCCGCGCGCTCGGCGCCGCCAGCGTCGTGCTCTGGAAGGACGTGCCCGGCATCCTCACCGCCGACCCGCGGGCGGTGCCCGACGCGCGGCTGCTTCCGCAGATGCACCATCGCGAGGCGGCCGAGGTCGCCTACTTCGGTGCAAAGGTCCTGCACCCGCGCGCGCTGATCCCGCTCGACGGCAGCCGCATCACGCTCCAGGTCCGCTCGTTCCTGGAGCCGACCCGGCCCGGCACCGAGGTCTCGACCCGCCGGACCCTCGCGCACTACCCGGTGAAGGCCATCGCGACCATCCGCGGCCAGTCCCTGGTGACCGTCGCCGGCAAGGGCATGATGGGCGTGCCGGGCATCGCGGCCCGGACCTTCGCCTCCGTGCACGCGGCCGGATTGTCGGTCTCGACCATCTTCCAGTCCTCCTCGGAGAGCTCGATCGGCTTCACGCTGCCGGAGGTGGAGGCCGAGCGCGCGGTCTCTGCCCTGCGCGCAGCCTTCCGCTCCGAGATCGACAACGGGCTGATCGACGGCGTCAGCGCGCGGCGCGGCGTCGCGGTGGTGGCGGTGGTCGGCCAGGGCATGGCCGGCACTCCCGGGATCGCCGCCCGCGTCTTCTCGGCGCTCGCCGAACACCGGATCAACGTGATCGCGATCGCGCAGGGCTCCTCCGAGCTGAACATCTCCTTCGTGGTCGCGGAGGAGCAGGTCGCCGACGCCGCCCGGGCCGTGCACGGCGCCTTCAAGCTCGCGAAGATCGGAGGCGGCCGGGCCCTCGAGCGGCCGGGCTCGGACGTGGTGCTGCTCGGGTTCGGGCGGGTCGGCCGTCCCCTCGCCGAGATGACCGCAGCCTCCCGCGATGGGCGGATCCGGATCGTCGCGGCTCTCGACCGCTCCGGCTACGTCTTCGACCCGCAGGGCCTCTCGCGGCGGCGGCTCCAGAGGCTGGCCGAGGGGAAGGACCGCGGCGAGCTGCTCACCAGCCTGGGCGGCCGGAGCGCCTCCGCGGCGGAGGCGCTCCGCTTCATCTCGGCGCACGCCGTCTCCAACCCGGTGCTGGTGGACGTGACGGCCGAGGAGACGACGGACCTCCTGAACGAGGCGCTCGGCCAGGGCTTCGACCTGGTGCTGGCGAACAAGCGGCCTCTCGCCGGTTCGCCGCTCGCCTACCGCCGGCTCTTCGAGGCGGCCTCGGCCTCCGGCCGGCGCATCCGCTACGAGGCGACCGTGGGCGCGGGGCTTCCCGTTCTCGACACCTTCCGCAAGCTGGTCGAGACCGGCGACCGTGTGCTGCGCATCGAGGGCTGCGTGAGCGGCACGCTCGGCTACGTGCTCTCGGCGCTCGAGGAGGGGCGCTCCTTCTCCGAGGCGGTCCGGGAGGCGGTGCGGCTGGGCTACGCGGAGCCGGACCCGCGCGAGGACCTGGGCGGCCGGGACGTGCTGCGCAAGGGCCTGATCCTGGCACGTCTGCTCGGCTACGAAGGGCCGGTGCCGAAGGCCGAGAGCCTGGTGCCCCCCGCTCTGCGCGGCGTCCCGCTCACGCGCTTCCTCGCAGGGATGTCGCGACTCGACGAGGGCTGGCGGCGGCGGGTCGAGGCCGAGCGTGCGCGCGGTCGCGTGCTGCGCTACGTCGTGGTCGCGACCAGGCTGTCGGTCAAGGCGGGCCTCGTCTCGCTGCCGCGCGAGTCTCCCTTCGGCGCGCTGCGCGGCACGCGCAACCTGCTCTCCTTCACCACCCGCCGCTACCGCAAGGAGCCGCTGGTCGTGGCCGGTCCCGGTGCCGGCCCCGACGTCACGGCCGCGGGGGTGCTGAACGACATCCAGTCGCTCGCCACCGAGTGACTCACGGCTTCCGGGCGACGGCCTTCCCCGCGACCAGCAGCTCGTCGTCCACGCTGAAGAGGCCGGCCACGCTCCCCGCCATCAGCTACCGGCCGGGTCAGGCGGGGGGCACGGGCAGGTGTACCGAGAAGCGAGACCCCTTGCCCGGCTCGCTCGCGAGTTCGACCTTGCCGCCGTGTGCCCGCAGGATCGCGCGCACCAGGCTGAGGCCGAGGCCGAGGCCCCGCTCGGTGCGGCTCGCGTCCGCGCGATAGAGACGCTCCCAGATGCGAGGCTGCTCCGCGGGGGCAATCCCGACGCCGGTGTCGCTCACGCTGACGATCGCGGCGTCGCCGGCGCGATGGGCCTCGAGCTCGACGCGTCCGCCGGCCGGCGTGTACTTGACGGCGTTGTCGACCAGGTTGGCGAAGACCTGGCGCAGCCGCTGCCGGTCGCCTGAGACGGCGAGCGTCTCCGGACACTGGCAGCTCAGCGCGACCCCCTTCTCCTCGGCGAAGTCGGCGTACAGCTCCAGGACGTCCTTCAGCAGCGAGGCGACCGAGACGCTCTCGATCCGCAGCCGGAGGGCACCGGCCTCCGCTTCCGCCAGGTCCATGAGGGCGTTCAGGGTGCCGGTCACGCGCTCGGTCTCCTCGAGCGCGTCGGCGATCGCGTCCCGGGCCCGGGCCGGGTCGGGTCTCTGGAGCGCGTCCTCCAGGATCACGTGCAGGCGCGCCAGGGGCGTGCGCAGATCGTGAGCGACGTTGTCGAGCGAATCGCGCATCGCGGTCACCAGGGACTCGATCCGACCCAGCATCGAGTTGAAGAGCCGCGCGAGGGCGTCGAGCGGATCGCGACCGGGACCGACCGAGACACGCTCGGAGAGACGACCCGTCTCGACGATCCCGGCGGCCACCCGGGTGAGATCGCGCACCGGGCGCAGGGCCGAGTGCGTGAAGACGATCCCTCCGGTGAGCCCGGCGAAGAGGACCACCACCAGCACGCCGGCCAGGACCTCCCGGAAGCGTCGCAGCACCTCCATCCGATGCTCCGAGCTCCTCCCCACCTGGAAGAGCGTCCCGTCGGCGAGCCGCAGCGAAGCCACCTCCAGCACCGCACCCCGAGACCGGCCCGGAACCGACGACCACTCCAGGACTCCCGCGCCCGAGGTCGGATCGAACAGGCTCGAGGCCAGCTCCGCCCAGCCGCTGGGCAGGCTCAGGAAGACGACCTCGCTCTCGGCGCCGACGATGCGCACGTAGAGGTCCGCCGACCCTCCGCTCGCCTGGCGCGCCGCCAGGACGCGGCGCAGGGCCGGGAGACCCCCGGCCTGGTACTGGGAGGAGTACTCGGTGAGGGTCGAACGAACCAGCTCGTGATCCCCGCTCTTCAAGGACCGATCGAGCAGCTGGTAGGTGAGGGCGAAGAGCGCAAGCGCGCTCAGGATGAAGACGCCCGCGTACCACAGGGCGAGCCGGGAGGCGAAGGCCGGCCGCAGCCGGTCAAGGAAGCCGGAGGGCATACCCCGCGCCGCGCACGGTCTGGATGAGCTTGGGTTCGAAGTCCTTGTCCACCTTCTCGCGCAGGCGGTGCACCAGCACGTCGACGACGTTGGTCCGCGGGTCGAAGCCGTAGTCGAAGACGTGCGACAGGATGGCCGTCTTCGAGACCACCCGGCCGGGGTTGCGGAGCAGGTACTCGAGAAGAGCGAACTCGCGCGGACGCAGCTCGAGCGCCTGCTCGGCGCGGTGCACCTCCCGGCTCAGCAGATCGAGGCTCAGGTCGGCGTAGGAGAGACGGGTCGGCTCGGCGGCACCCGTGGAACGACGGATCAGCGCCTGGACCCGGGCCAGCAGCTCCGTGAACGCGAACGGCTTGGTGAGGTAGTCGTCCGCCCCGGTCTCCAGCCCCTTCACCCTGTCCTCCACCTCCCGGCGGGCGCTCAGGATCAGGACCGGGGTGTTGTGGCCCCGGCGCCGTAGCTCGGTGATCACGGAGAGCCCGTCCCGCGCCGGCAGCATCAGGTCGACGACGGCCGCGTCGTGGCTCTGGGCCAGCGCGAGGTCGAGGCCCTGGGCGCCATCACGGGCCCAGTCGACCACGAAGCCCGACTCGCGCAGACCCCTCGCCACGAATTCCGCGATGGTCGTGTCGTCCTCGACGAGCAGAACCCTCATGCCGAGCAGCGGATCGTCTGAAGCGTAGCCCATTTCGACACCTGAAGGGTGCGGGGGCCGAGACGGCCCCCGCACCCGAGCCGGTCGTCGTCGCCTATCCGCGGCCCTGCATGGTCAGGAAGAAGTTGTTGCCCTTGCGCGAGATCAGCACCAGGGCCGGCCGATCGCCGGCCGCCTCGACTGCCTCCCTGAGCGAGCTGGCGCTCGTGACAGGCTGGCCGTTCACCTGCTCGATCACGTCCCCGGGCTGGAAGCCGGCGTCGGCGGCCGGCCCGTCGGGATCGACCTGGGCCACGACCAGTCCCTCGCCGCGATGCAGGTCGAGCTGGTGCGCCTCCTCGGGCGACAGCGGCCGCACGCTGAGGCCCAGCCTGCCGCCCTGGCTCTCCCCGCCTCCCACGTTTTCCGCGGTCGTCTTGGGCGCGAGCTCGTCGAGGGTGGCCGAGAGCGTCCGCTCGTGCCCGCCGCGCAGGACGGTGAGCGACACCTCGCTGCCCGGCCGCGTGCTCGAGATCCGGTTGCGCAGCGCGTTGCTGTCCTCCACCTCGGTGCCGTTCAGGCGGACGATCACGTCGCCGCGCTCGAGCCCCGCCTTCTGGGCCGCGCTGCCCGGCGTCACCGAGCTGACCAGGGCGCCCTCGACCTTCTTCATGCCGAGGCTCTTCGCGACGTCGGAGGTGACCGTCTGGACCGCGACGCCCAGCCGGCCGCGCTCGACGTGACCGTTGCGGATCAGCTGCTGCATCACGTTGTCGGCCATCGACGAAGGGATGGCGAACCCGATGCCGACGCTGCCTCCCGAAGGGGTGATGATCTGCGAGTTGATCCCGACCAGCTGGCCGCGCAGGTTCACGAGCGCGCCGCCGGAGTTGCCCTGGTTGATGGGCGCGTCGGTCTGCAGGAAGTCCTCGAAGCTGCCGTCGCCGAGGTCCGTCGTCCGCCCCTTCGCGCTGATGATGCCCATGGTGACGGTCTGGCCCACGCCCAGCGGATTGCCGAACGCCAGCACCACGTCGCCCACCCTCGTGTGGTTGGAGTCGCCGAACGGGAGCGCCGGCAGGCCCTGGGCGTCGATCTTGAGGACCGCCAGGTCGCTGGGGGCGTCGGAGCCGACCAGCTTGGCCTTGAACGTGCGACGGTCCGCCAGGTCCACCTCGATGCGCTGGGCACCCTTCACCACGTGGTGGTTGGTGAGGATGTAGCCGTCCGGAGAGACGATCACACCCGAGCCGAGGGCGCCTTCGCGCTGCGGCGGCATCGGGGTGGAATGGAAGTTCTGCCCGAAGAACTGCCGCAGGAAGGGATCGTCGGGGAAGACGAACTGCTGGCTCGCGGGACGCACGTCGCGCTCGGTCCGCACCGTCACCACGGACGGCGAGACGCGGCTCACCAGGTCGGCGTAGGAGTCGACCTCGTGGATCGGCGCGAGCGGCGGGGCGGGCGCGACGGCGGGAGCCGGCGGAAGAGTGTTCGCGCGGGCCTCCGGGGTCCGCAGGTTCATGCCGAGCAGGAACGACACGGCGATCGCCACGGCGACGGCGAGCCCCAGTCGGAGGCGCCGACGGCCTCGGCCGGCATCAGGCGGCGTTGCGGGAGTCATGACTTGTACCTCTCCTCGTTGGGACCGCTCCAATCGGGTGCCACGGCCGGCCCCGGAACCGTGACATTCCTTGAGACGGGAGACGTCATGACCACGCTCTTGCCGGGGCGTTACAGCCCTGAAAGGTGCCCAACGGGCTCAGGCTTTGCGCGGGTCGGAGGGGAGAGCCACGGGGTTGACAGGTTGACACCGTCGTCACAGGCAATATACATAGCATAACTATGTATATTGCCTCGATGTGGTCCCTTGGGAAGGCATCTCGTGGCTGCCGACTCTGAGCCCCGCGTGGAGCGCTGGGAGGCGCAGCTGCGCAAGGGCACGCTGGAGCTGGCTGTCCTCGCCAGCCTCTGGGGGGAGCGGCGGTACGGCCTCGAGATCCTCCGGGCGCTCGATGCACGCTCCAAGCTGGGTCTCGCGGAAGGGACCCTCTATCTGATCCTGAGCCGCTTGCGCGGGGAAGGGCTCGTGGAAGCCGAGTGGGTGGACGCGGGCTCGGGTCATCCGCGCAAGTACTACCGGCTCACCTCCAAGGGCAGCGAACGGCTCCAGGGCATGGCGCGGTTCTGGGTCCAGTTCTCGGAGGGTCTCCAGGCTGCGATTGCGCCGGTGCTGGAACGAGAGGAGGGTTCCGATGGTCGGTGACCACCTGAGGCGCGCCTAGGCGCTCTTCAGGAAGAGCACCGAGAGCGGCGGCAGGGTGAGGGTCACCGAGTGCTCCCGTCCGTGGCAGGGGAAGGGCGACGCCTCGACCCCGCCCAGGTTGCCCATGCCGCTGCCCCAGTACTCGCGCGCGTCGCTGTTCAGCAGCTCGCTCCACACGCCGCCGCGGGGCACGCCCAGCCGGTAGTTCTGCCGTGGCACCGGGGTGAAGTTGGCGACCACCAGGACGAGATCGTCCGTGCTGGTGCCGCGCCGCACGAAGCTCACCAGGCTCTGCTCGCTGTCGGTGCAGTCGATCCACTCGAAGCCGCCGGCCTCGCAGTCCAGCTCGTGGAGC
Organism: uncultured Acidobacteriota bacterium; assembly: GCA_963732935.1. GTDB lineage: Bacteria > Acidobacteriota > Vicinamibacteria > Fen-336 > Fen-336 > DATBSL01. The sequence goes on from CAVTBK010000003.1 coordinate 1,077,931, forward strand.
GCGGGCTCGCTCCTATAGACCCGGTTCAGGTCGCGCACCCAGCTCTGCACCCCGCGATGGCTCTCGTGCTCGAGCAGGTGCCAGTCCAGGCTCCGGTCGTGGTTCCACTCCGCCCGCTGGGCGATCTCCCCGCCCATGAAGAGGAGCTTCTTGGCCGCCTGGCCGTACATGTAGCCGAACAGGGCGCGCAGGTTGGCGAACTCCTCCCAGCCGCTGCCGTGCATGCGGCCGAGCAGCGACCCCTTGCCGTGGACGACCTCGTCGTGCGACAGGGGCAGCACGAAGTTCTCGTGGAACGCGTAGAGCATGCGGAAGGTGACCTGGTTGTGGTGCCACTTGCGCACGATCGGGTCGCGCGCCAGGTAGGCGAGGGTGTCGTGCATCCAGCCCATGTCCCACTTGAGGCCGAAGCCCAGCCCCCCGAGGTAGAGCGGACGCGAGACCCCGGGCCAGGCGGTGGACTCCTCGGCGATCGTCTGCACGTCGGGATGCTCGCGGTAGACGGCCTCGTTGAAGTGGCGCAGGAACTGGATGGCCTCCAGGTTTTCCCGACCGCCGTGGTCGTTGGGGATCCACTCGCCTTCCTTCCTCGAGTAGTCGAGGTAGAGCATGGAGGCGACCGCGTCCACGCGCAGGCCGTCGACGTGATACGCGTCCAGCCAGTAGAAGGCGCTCGACATCAGGAACGAGCGCACCTCGTGCCGCCCGTAGTTGAAGACCAGGCTCCCCCAGTCCTGGTGGACGCCCTGGCGGGGGTCGGCATGCTCGTACAAGTGCGTGCCGTCGAAGAAGCCCAGCGCGTGGCCGTCGGTCGGGAAATGCGATGGCACCCAGTCGAGGATGACCCCGATCCCGTGCTGATGCAGATGCTCGATCAGGAACATCAGGTCCTGGGGAGTGCCGTAGCGGCTGGTGGGCGCGAAGAACCCGCTCACCTGGTAGCCCCACGAACCGTAGAACGGGTGCTCCATCACCGGCAGCAGCTCGACGTGGGTGAAGCCCATCTCCTGGCAGTACTGCGCCAGCTTGGGGGCGGCCTCGCGGTAGCTCAGCGAGCGGTTGCCGTCTTCGACGACCCTCATCCAGGAGCCGAGGTGCAGCTCGTAGATGGACATGGGGGCGTGGAGGGAGTTGCGCTCGGCGCGCGTCTTCATCCACTCCTGATCGCTCCACGAGTAGACGAGGTCCCAGACCTTGGAGCCCGAGCGGGGAGGCGTCTCGGCGTGGATCGCGTAGGGGTCGGCCTTCTCGAAGCGCGCCCCCCCGTGAGCACGCACGGAGTACTTGTAGGTGGCCCCCTGCCGCAGCCCCGGCACGAAGCCCTCCCAGATGCCGGAGGCCGGGGTGAGCCGGAGCGGGTGGCTGTCCGGATGCCAGTCGTTGAAGTCCCCCATCACGGAGACTCCCTCGGCGTTCGGGGCCCAGACCGCGAAGTGCGTCCCCTCGCCCGCGCCTTCCCGCCTGACGACGTGGGCGCCGAGCACGCGATACGCGCGATAGTGGGTTCCCTCGTTGAAGAGGTGGAGGTCCCGCGGCGTCAGCAGGCTGACGTCGTGACGGATCGCATGCTCGCTCATCGTGCCCTCCGATCGGTGTCGGCCCCGGCCTTCGATCAATGCGTCTCGTCCAGAAGCTGGCGGATTCCCGCCAGCGGCAGGTGCACCCACTCCGGACGGTTGTTCAGCTCGTAGCCCAGCTCGTAGACGGCCTTCTCCAGCAGATAGACGGTCAGCAGCAGCTCGAGCTCCCGCTCGTCGCGGGGCATGAAGCTCGCGCCGCCCGCCGCCTCGAGATAGCCGGCGAGGAAGGCGGCCGAAACCCAGGAGTACCAGTAATCGGCCCAGGGCGCCAGGGCCTCCCGCTCGCCGGACCGCTCCAGCGCATGGATCCCCTGCTGCGAGGCGTAGTGGAAGGAGCGGACCATGCCCGCCACGTCCCGCAGCGGAGAGCTCTTGAGCCTGCGCCGCACGAGCGGGAGCGCCGGCTCGCCCTCGAAGTCGATGATCATCCAGTCGCCGGCGCTGCGCAGCACCTGGCCCAGGTGATAGTCGCCGTGGACCCGCGTGCGTCGGGCGGTCAGGCCCTGCTCGACGATGGCGTGGAAACGCCCCAGCAGCTCGCCCTCTCGCGCCAGAAGGTCGATCGCCTGCGGCCGCAGCTCCGGCGGCTGCACGGCGAGACGCGCCCGCAGGAGGGCCAGGTTCTTCTTCGCCAGGCTGCACAGCGATCGGTAGAGGGCCTTCTGGTTGGAGGGGGTGAAGACCTCCGGAGCGAACCCGGGGTCCTCCGGTTCCGAGGCGAGCGCCGTGTGCAGCTCGGCCGTCCTGCGCCCGAGCAGCCGCGCCTCGCCCAGATAGGGACCGATCGACTCCCGCGCCGCCATCGGGACCGCGCTGCGCGCCCGCTCCAGGAGCGACGGTGGCGTCGCGGGACGCGCTCCCTCGGACAGGGTGCGCGCCCGCTCCAGGAACCGGTCGACCTCCGGAAACGTGAAGCGCCACGCGTCCCCCTGGTTCGCGACCCGCTGCTGGAGGATCGCGACCGAGGTCGCCTCCCCGCCGCGGGGCCGGTACTCGAGCACGCCGGCGACGGCAGGCACGTGGCGGAAGGCGGCCCGCTCGGAGAGGAAGCGCCCGATCTCGACGTCGGGGTTCATCCCCGGCTCGACGCGGCGGAACAGCTTCAGGATCAGGCGGTCCCCGAACACGATCGAGGTGTTGCTCTGCTCGCCGCCCAGCACGGCGGGCTCGAGCGGCTCGCCACCGCGCAGCTGCCGGAAGTCCCGGCCGGGGACTCCCACCAGGTCGCCCGACGGACCGCGGTAGACCCTCCGCCGCCCGATCGCCTCGAGCAGCGTCCGGGCGAGGGCACGGTCGCCGTCGGCGGCGTAGAGGACGCCCGCGACGCCCCTCACCCGCAGCGCCGCCAGCACCCGCTGGGGCTCCGCCCCGCGCAGCCTCCCCGCCCGTGCGCCGGTCGCGAAACCGACCGGCAAGGCGTAGGTCTCGGGGGCGCCGCGCGCGTAGTCGAAGCGGACGTGCACCAGGAATACGATCGAGCGGCCGAGCGGGATCGGGACTGCCTCCACGATCTCGGCATGCTCGATCTGCCGCGCCTTCCCGCCGAACCAGCGCCGCTCGCGGAGCGCCGCCGGCAGGATCGACGCGATCGCCGCACGCGAGCTGCCGCGGAACGCGTTCGGCCATTCGGAGCGCACCACCACCGGCGCCGCGAGGCCGCCGCGCGGAACCAGCTTCGTTTCTCGCTTCCTCTTCATGAGCTCAGAGGAAGTAGTCGAAGTCGTGCTCGGTCCGCACCTTCCGGCGGACGCGGAACACCTGCACCGGGACCTGACGGGGATCGATCTCGACGTAGTTGCGGCTACCGTGCCACAGGTAGCGGGCCCCGGTCAGAAGCTCGTGCATCTGGTAAGGACGGTCCGCCTCCAGCCCGAGGTCCTGGGTCGGAAGCTCCAGCCAGCCCGACTGGGTGTGGTGCGGGTCCAGGTTCACGACCACCAGGACCACGTTGGCGCCGTCCGGGCTGGCCTTGCTATAGGCGATCAGCTCCTCGTTGTCGACCTCGTGGAACTCGAGCGCGTCGTTCCACTGCAGCGCGGGGTTCTCCCGCCGGATCCGGTTGAGGCGGGCCACGTACTCGCGGAAGGCGCCGGCCGCGGCCAGGTCCCAGTGCCGGACCTCGTACTTCTCGGAGTCGAGATACTCCTCGCTCCCCTCCTCGCGCGGGCGGCCCTCCAGCAGCTCGTAGGCCGGCCCGTAGATGCCGTAGCTCGCCGACAGGGTCGCGGCCAGCGCGAGCCGGGACATGAAGGCGGCCCGGCCCCCGTGCTGGAGCGACTCGGTCAGGATGTCGGGTGTGTTCGGCCAGAAGCTGGGCCGGAAGAACTCCCGGGCTTGGCCCCGGGTCAGCTCGCCGAGGAACGTCCGAAGCTCCCACTTCGTGTTGCGCCAGGCGAAGTACGTGTAGGACTGGCTGAAGCCGACCTTGGCCAGCCGGTACATGACCTTGGGCCGGGTGAAGGCCTCGGCCAGGAAGAGGGCCTCGGGGAAGTCGCGCCGGACCTCGGCGATCAGCCACTCCCACAGCTCGAAGGGTTTGGTGTGGGGGTTGTCGACCCGGAAGATGCGCACGCCCTCGCCCGCCCAATACCGGACGACGTCGAGCAGGGCCTGCCACAGCCCGCGCCAGTCCTCGTTCTCGAAGTCCAGCGGGTAGATGTCCTCGTATTTCTTGGGCGGGTTCTCGGCGTACTGGATCGAACCGTCGGGCCGCCGGCGAAACCACTCCGGGTGCTGCCTCACCCAAGGGTGGTCGGGCGCGCACTGGAAGGCGATGTCCAGGGCGACCTCGAGCCCGAGGCCGCGGGCCGTCTCCGCGAAGTGGCGGAGCTCCGCGAGCGTCCCGAGCTCGGGATGGATGGCGGTGTGGCCCCCCTCCTCCGCTCCGATCGCCCACGGGCTCCCCACGTCAGCGGGCGTGGCCTCAGGGGTGTTGTTCCGTCCCTTGCGATGGGCCCGGCCGATCGGGTGGATGGGCGGCAGGTAGAGGACGTCGAAGCCCATCCGTGCGATGGCAGGGAGCTGGGCCTCGGCGTCGCGAAAGGTGCCGTGGGCGCCGGGCTTGCCGGTCGAGCGGGGGAACAGCTCGTACCACGCGCTGAAGCGGGCCTTCTCGCGGTCCACCGACACGCGCAGCTCCGGCGCCCGGGTCTCGCCGCTGCGGTCGGGGTGACGGCTCACGAGGGCCGCGAGCTCCGGGGAGAGGGCGCGCGCGAGGCCCGCCGCGTCCGGCGCCAGCTCCCCCAGCTCCCGGGCCCAGGCCCGGAGCGCCTCGGCGTCGCTCCCGTCCGCGCGACCGGCGGCCTCGCTCGCCAGCACCGCACCCGTCGCGAGATCGATCCCCTCGGCGGTGCCGGCGCGGGCCTTCTTCTCGAGCCCCTCGCGCCAGCTCGCGAAATGGTCGATCCAGGCGACCACCGTGTAGGAGTGGTCGGTGAGGGTGCGCACCGGGAACCGCGCGGACCAGACGTCGTTGCCGCGCGCGGCCATGGGCACCTCGGCCCACTGCGCCTGATCGGAGTCCCGATAGGCGAGGGCCACGCCGATCCGGTCGTGGCCGTCCGCGAAGGCGTCGGCGGTCACCTCCACGGTCTCCCCGACCACGCGTTTGATCGGGAAGCGTCCGCAGTCGAGGCAGGGCTGAACGTTCTCGATCACGACGCGCGTCGGCATGCGACCTCCTTCCCGTACCCTCAGCCCGTGTTCCGGAGCCCCGCCGCGATGCCGTTGACCGTCAGCCGCACCGTCGCGCGCAGATCCTCCGCGAGCGGGTCCTCGGGACGGGACTGCAGCCGGCGCAGCAGGGCCACCTGGACGTAGTTCATGGGATCGATGTAGGGGTTGCGCACCCGGATCGATCGCTGCAGCCAGGGCGACGCGTCGAGCAGGTCCCGCTGCCCGGTCAGCCGGCGCAGCGCGGCCTCGCTCTTGCGGAACTCGCACTCGATCCGCGGGAACACGGCCTCGCGATCCTCCGCCCCGGCGAGCGTCGCGTAGACGCGCGCGATCAGCATGTCAGCCTCGCGCAGCGCGAGCTGGGCGTTGTCGACCACGGTCCGAAAGAACGCCCACTCGCGGTACATGGTGCCGAGCAGGGCCCAGCGCTGCTGGTCGAGACCCGCCCAGCCCTCGATCGCGCTTCCCAGACCGTACCAGCCAGCGAGGGTCACCCGGCTCTGCGTCCAGGCGAAGACCCAGGGGATCGCGCGCAGCTCGGCGAGCCCCTCCCCGGACGCGCGCCGCGAGGGCCGGCTGCCGATGTTGAGCTGTCCGATCTCCTCGAGGGGCGTCGCCGCGTGGAGGTACCGCACGAGGGAGGGGATCTCGTACACGAGCTCGCGATAGCTCGTCTCCGCGGCCGGGGCCAGCTCGCTCATGGCCCGCTCCCAAGCCCCTCCGCGCGACGGCGTGCCGCCCGGGCGCGGGCCGCTCGCCACCAGCACCGCGTGCAGCAGCTGCTCGAGGTGCCGGCGGGCCAAAGCGGGGTTCCCGTAGCGGTTGGTGATCGACTCCCCCTGCTCGGTCACCCGTAGCCGCCCGCAGACCGACTCGGGAGGCTGCGCGAGGATGGCGCGGTTGGCCGGCCCGCCTCCCCGGCCGACGCTGCCCCCGCGTCCGTGGAAGAGCGTCAGCGAGACGCCGTGACGGCGGCAGACGGCCGCCAGCGCGCGCTGGGCGAGGTGCAGCTCCCAGTTGGCGGTCAGGTAGCCGCCGTCCTTGTTCGAGTCGGAGTAGCCGACCATCACCGTCTGCGCCCCGCCCCGCTGCCGCAGGTGCCTCGCATACGCGGGGTTGGCGAAGAGCCGCTCCATGGTGACCGGGGCCGCATGCAGGTCCGCCACGGTCTCGAAGAGAGGCACGATGTCCAGGCCGTCGGAGACGCCCGCGTCCTGCGCGAGGAGCAGGACCGAGAGCAGGTCGCTCGGACCGCGGGTCATGCTGACGATGTAGGTCTCGATCGCGCGCGGGCCGATGCGCTCGTGCGCGCGGCGAACCAGCCGGAAGAGCTCGAGCGTCTCGTTCGTCTCCGGGGAGAAGTCCAGCCGGTGCGGCGCGAAAGGCCGGCCGCCCAGGATCTCGGTGGTGAGGATCTGAGCGCGCTCCTCCTCGGCCGCCTGGTCGAAGTCGGCGGCCAGCCCGTAGCGGCGCATCATCTCCGCCAGCGCGCCCGCATTGCGCTCGCTGTGCTGGCGCAGGTCGAGGCTGGCCAGGTGGAAGCCGAAGATCTCGGCCTGCCGCACGAGCGTCCCCAGCCGACCCTCGGCGAGCCGGGCGCCTCGGTGGCGACGCAGGCTGTCCTGCAGCAGGGTGAGGTCGCGGACGAGGCCGGCGGCGTCGTGATAGGTCCCGAGTAGCGGCCGATGATCGGCGCGCCAGGGACGCCCGCTCGCCTCGAGCGTCGCCGCGAGCTTGCGGTAGACGTAGCGCAGCTTCTGCCGGTAGGGCTGCCGGCGATACCGCTCCTCGGCACGCCGCGCCTCCTCGGGGTAGAGGGCCGCGTCCTCCGCCAGGCTCGCGACCAGCTCCGGCTCGACGCCCAGCCGCTCGGTCGTGCTCAGATGGCCGTGCAGCCGCTCGATGCCGCGGCGCAGCAGGCGCAGCGCCACCTCGTTGTGCGCGCGCAGCGCCAGCTCGGTGACGGCGGTGGTGACGAACGGGTTCCCGTCGCGGTCGCCCCCCATCCAGCTGCCGAAGCGAAGGCAGGACGAGGGCACCCGCAGCCCAGGGTAGCGCTGGCCGACCGCCCGCTCCAGGGCCCGCACCACCTCGGGCGCGAGGTCGTAGAGCGTCGTCTCGAAGAAGAAGAGGCCGTTGCGCACCTCGTCCATCACGTCGGGCTTGTACGCCCGGGTCTCCTCGGTCTGCCAGAGGGAGACCAGCTCCTCGCGCAGCCCCTCGAGCGCGCGCAGCTCCTGCTCTGGCGTCGGCGACTCGAAGTCGAGTTGTCGAAGCAGCTCCGCGATACCCACGAGCTTGGTGAGGATGGTCCGGCGCTTGGCCTCCGTGGGATGCGCCGTGAAGACGGGCATCACCAGGAGGCGGTCGAGCAGGGACTGCAGCGCGTCGGCCGTCATCCCGGCCTCGCCGAGCTCCCGCACCGCCGCCGCCACCGTCTCTCCCGCCGGCAGGCCGGCCTCCGCGGCCTCGCGTTCCCGGCGCCGCAGCACGCGCACGCGCTCCTCGTCCTCCGCCAGGTTGACGAGCTTGAAGTAGGTGGCGAACGCCTTAGCGACGCCGCGTGCCTCGGGCAGCGGCAGGGCCTCGATCCGGTGCAGCAGCCGCTCGCCCGCAGGCTCGTCGCCGCAGCGATGCGCCTTCGCCGAGGCGCGTACCTCCTCGACCAGGTCGAACACCGCTCGACCCTCCTGCTCGACGATCGTCTCGCCCAGCAGGTCGCCGAGCAGATGGATCTGCTCGCTCAGCCTGTCGTTCTCGGGGGACATTCCTGCTCACAGTGTAGCGCGAGGCCACCCCCGCCCGGCCTCAGTCCGATCGACTGCGTGCGGCCAGATGCACGATCGCGACCGCGACCACGAGCAGCCCCGCCAGGAGCAGCGCCGCCCGGTCGAGGCCGAGCAGGGGCACGAAGACAACCGCGCCGGTCAGTGCGGCGAGGGAGGCGCCGGCGTGGTCCGCGGTCTCGAGACGCGCGGCGGTCTCGACGCGGCCCTCGCCCCCGGCCAGGCGGACCTCGGCCGCGGCCGGGAAGACGGCGCCGGTCGCCGCCCCCGCCGCGAGCAGGAGGACCCCGTGCCACAGCAGTGCCCAGAGCGCTCCGGCGCTCGAGAGGCGGGCGGCCCCCGCCAGTGCCGCGGGCAACGCCAGTCCGAAGGCCGCCGAGAGCAGGAGGCAGAGGCGCAGCACGCGGGCGGGACGGTCCGTGTCGAAGGCATTGCCCGCTCCCGCCACCGACACGCGAGAGGGCCCCGCGACACGAGCCTCCGCCTGAGACCGGGCGGCGTCAGCCCCCACCACGGCCGCCCCGAGGGCGAGACCCAACATGAAGAACGCGACCAGCGCGCCGAGCTGCCCGTAGAGCGCGCCCGCGTGGGTCTGGAAGGAGAAGAGGAGCAGAAGCGACCAGCCGAGACCGGCCGCTCCGGCCACCGCCACGGCGTGAGAGGTGACGGCCGCGTCCCGCTCCCTCGCCGTCCCCGAGCGAGCCTTCCCCACCACACGCCCGGCGACGAGCAACGAGGGCGTGAAGGCGAGAGCGATCAGGAGCCAGGGCGGCAGCGCAGGTACCAGGCGCACCAGACGCCCGACCGACCCCGACACCATCTGCTGCCGGCGCGCCAGGGCGTGCAGGAACGAGACCGGGCGGTCATCGCGGCTCGCCCGGACCTGCCCCGCCGCGGCGAGAAGCGCCGCCTCGTGCGCGGCCGTCCGCTCCTTCGGCAGCAGAGCCGGCAAGAGAGCGGCGTCGAACGAGGGCGACGCGATCGCGCGTTCTCTCCAGCGCGCCGCGAGCACGGCCGGGTCGAGGGTGATCGCCGAGGGGCTCAGGCCGGCCACGGCGAGCGCCTGGTCGGGCGGGGTGACGTGGACGACCGGCAGCGCCTCGCACAGCGATCGCACCACCGCGGCCGCCAGAGCCGCCGTCTCTCCCACCAGGACCGTCGGCGCCGCGGGCAAGCTCACCACGAGAGCGCCCTCGGGGCTCAGGTGCTCCGCCACGAGCCGGAAGAACTCCGTCGTGGCCAGCCGCGCCCGCAGCAGCGTCGCCGGGTCCGGCCCGAGCAGGAGCACGAGATCGAAGCTGCCCGCGCGGGCGCCCGCCAGGAACCGCCGCGGGTCGTCGACGACGACCCGGACGCGCGGATCGGCGAGCGCGGCCCGCTCGTCCGCCGACAGCCACGGCATCAGGAAGGCGACCTTCCGGCGGTCGGGCTCGACGAGCGTCAGCCGGGTGACGGGGTGGCGGAGCAGGACCGGCACGAGGCCCCGCTCCATCCCTCCCAGCAGCAGCACCCGCCGCGGGTGCGGCGCGAAGAGGGCCAGCAGGTGACCCAGGCTCTCCGCCGAGTAGGGGTCCGGGAAGCTCGCCGCGTACTGTCCGCTCGTGTAGAGATACCGCACCTCTCCGCCCGCGAGCGCCAGATGCTGGTATGGGGTGTCGGCGCTGGCGAGCAGGGGCACGCCGGGCGCGGTACCGGCGAAGCGCAGCCGCTCGCTCCAGCCGCCGAGCGGGCGGGAGGCGATCGCGATCCCGGCACAGAGACAGGCGCCGACGAGGAGCGGCCAGCGTCCCGCGAGCGCGCGGAGTCTCGGCTCAGGCCGAGAGCCCAAGTGCCCCAGGCCGTCGGCCAACGCGAGCAGGGTCGCGACGAGCCCGAAGAGCGCGGAGGCGCGAAGGGGCGGCAGCCGCCCGGCCAGGAGCGTCACGGCGACGCCCCCCGCGAGCGATCCCAACGACTCGACGACGTAGAGCCGCGCCACCGCCTCCCCGTCCCGCCAGCTCCTCGACGCGGCGGCGGCGAGCCTAGTGAACAGCCAGCCCACGACGAGGCCGCAGGGCAGAAGCGTCGCCGACACGAGGAGGAGCGTGACGCCGAGCCCCGGCAACTCCCCGGCGGCCGGGGCCAGCATCCGCCTTAGAAGGCGGCCGGCGAGGATCGCGAGCGGCGGCAGCAGGGCGAGCAGCGCCACGCCACGCAGGTGCGTCGAGGGCCTGTCGGCGCCCCGTCCGACCCCGTCGGCGCGCCGGCGGCGGGCGACCGACGCTCCCGTCCCGATGCCGACCAGCCATGCCGCCAGGCCGACGCCGATCGCCGCCTCGTCGCCCGCCACGTCGACGATCAGCTCGCGCAGCAGCAGCACCTGCGCGGCGGTGGCCGCGAAGCCGGCAGCCAGGAACGCCAGGTGCCGGCGCGGGTCGAAAGGCCCGAAGACCGTTGGCGACCGGCCCGCCTCGGTCCCCGGCGGCCGATCCGGCAACCCGGCCTGCTTCCCCATCCGGCAACGAGCCTACACGAATGAGGACCTTCCAACCCCGGGGTGGTCAGGAGCTGTCAAAGCTCTCAGCCGAGTCAACTGCTGGAACTCTCCCGGAGGCCACGGCGTATCCACTCCCAGAAGACAGAAGAGACAGCCGGGAGGCGCCGAGACGAGTCGACCACGCACCTGGCCGGAAGGCAGAGGAGCAGCCAAACCGTTGGACGCACGAGGTGGACCATGAGCTATCCGCACACCGGTATCTGCATCGATCGCATCCCGGCCGAGGAGGGCGGCGGACTCATCTTTGCCCTGGGTATGGCCCTCATCTCCCTGATCGCCTTCCCAGCGCTGCTCCCGGTCGCCGCGGCGGCGATCCTGGGCGGAGCCGCGCTGGCGCCGGTCGTCCACTGGCAGCACCGGAGGGCGCCGCAGTTCATCGGGATCGCCGCGGCACGGCAAGGACGAACGTAGCGGCGGCCCCGCGCTCCGGCCAGCCTCAGTCCACGACGGCGAAGCCCGCCACCAGCAGGTCGGCCCGTCGTGACGACGGGCCGACCTCGACCGTGTAGGCCGTCCGCTCCACGATCCAGCCCGCCGAAGCGGCGTCGTAGTAGGCGAGGTCGGCGACCTTCACGGACAGGCTGATCCGCCTCGTCTCGCCCGGCAGCAACCGCAGCTTCTCGAAGCCGCGCAGGAGCTTGGCCGGGCGGTCGACCTTCGAGGCGCCGAACCCCACGTAGAGCTCGGCGATCTCCTCGCCGGCGCGGCTGCCGGTGTTCGTCACGTCAAAGGCCGCGGTGACGACCCCGGTCGGGGGGCACTCCCCCCGGTCGAGGGTGAGATTCGAGTAGCTGAACCTCGTGTAGCTGAGGCCGTAGCCGAACGGGTAGCGCGGCTCGCTGCCCTGCTTGTCGAGGAGCATGTAGCCGTGGTAGTAGCCGTACTCGACCCTCAGTGAGCGGTTGTCGAAGGGCGGCAACTGCGAGGCTTCGCGGGGGACCGTGAACGGCAGCTTGCCGCTCGGGTTCACGTCTCCCAGCAGGGCGCGCGCGAGGGCGGCGCCACCCTGCTCGCCGGGATAGAACGCCATCAGGATCGAGGGCACCTGCTCCTGCCACTCCTCGACCGTGATCGCCGCGCCCCCGATCAGCACCACGATCGTCTTCGGATTCTCCGCGGCGACCGCCTGCACGAGGGCGCGGTCGGAGGGCCGGAGCGCCAGGTCCTCTCGGTCACCTCCCTGCTCCCTGGGATCCTTCTTCACGGGCGTGTATTCGCCTTCGTCCGAGTACGTGAAGCCGACGACCACCACGGCGGCGTCGGCCACCCTGGCTGCCGCCCGGGCCCGCGCGAGCTCCTCGCCCGTCTCGGAGGTGACGCGCTCAGGACCGAGCGCGCCACGCAAGCCCCCGAGGACGGTCACGACTCGTGAGGGCGGCGGATAGACCCGGCTGCTTCCGTGGTCCCCCAGGTTCAGCGCGTTCGCCAGTGGGCCGATGACGGCGACGGAGCGAAGCGCCGCGCGATCGAGCGGCAGAACTCCCTCGTTCTTCAGCAGGACGATCCCCTTCTCGGCGACCTCGCGGGTCAGGGCGACGTGCTCGGGCGCGCGCACGAGAGTCGCCGGATAGCTCATCGGATCGGGGCGCGTCGCGTAGTCGATCTTGCGCCGCAGCAGGCGGAGCACGGCCTCGTCCACGACCGCCACGGGCACCTCGCCCTTCTCGACCGCCTCGACCAGCTTCCCGCCGAATCGGCGCACGACGGGCATCTCGAGGTCGAGGCCGGCGAGCGCGGCCTTCTTCCCGTCGTAGACCCCGTCGAAGAAGTCGGACATCACGAAACCGCGGAAGCCCCAGTCCTGCTTCAGGATCTCGCGCAGCAGGTGGCGGCTCTCGCCGCAGTAGTCGCCGTTCACCCGGTTGTAGGCGCTCATCACCGAGGCGACGTCCGCCCTCACCAGCCGTTCGAACTGCGGCAGGTACACTTCCCGCAAGGTGCGCTCGTCCACCCGCACGTCCACCTCGGTCCGCGTCTCCTCGATCGAGTTGAGCGCGAAGTGCTTGGCGCAGGCCATCACGTCGTGGTGCTGGACCGCCTCCATCGCCGGCAGCGACAGCTCGCCGATCAGGTAGGGGTCCTCGCCGAGCGTCTCCTGGGCGCGCCCCCAGGACGGGTGGCGCAGCACGTTCAGGCACAGGCCGGCCCAGAAGTTGGCGCCCTGGGCACGGCTCTCCTGGCCGGAGACGTCGCCGAAGCGCCGCTGCAGGTCGCGATCCCAGGTCGCGGCGCGGAGCATCGCCGAGGGGAAACAGGTCGAGTGCCGCATCACGACGCCGCGCGGCCCGTCCGTGAAGGTGAGCGGCGGGATCGCGAGCCTCGCGTCCTCGCCCGCCGGGACCGCCTCGTCGTTGTACTTCCAGCGGTCGATGGTCACGATCCTGAGCAGATCCCAGAGAGTGCTGTCGCCCGACATCTGGAGCACCTTCTGCTCCAGGCTCATCTCGCCCAGGAGCCGGTGCGCATAGCCGTCGATCTCCTCCGCCGAGAGGGCGCGTCCCTTCGGGATGTCCGTGAACTTGAAGACGTCGGATCCCGCCTCCCAGGCGAAGGGACCGTTGACCGATCGCTTGCGGTTTCCGAGCCACAGGAAGAGGGCGACCCCGACGACGAGGAGGAAGACGCCCGAGGCCAGAAGCAAGAGAAACCCCCTGCGGATGCGCGTGTCGTCCCCCCGGGTCGCTCGCAGACTACATCGTTCCCGGATCCAGCACCTCCTCGTGGACCGCCCCGCTGGCGGATCCGATGCCGGTCCCCGGCCGACCCGGCTTGCGGAGCACGAGCACGAGCTCCGCGTGCAGGATGTAGCGGCTCGCTTCCAGCGTGTAGCCCTGACGCTGGAACATGTCCACGAGACCGTCGCGAGTGTAGTGTGCGATGTGCTCGTCCGCGTAGCCGCCCGGCGCGAGTCTCGCGTAGGCCGCCTCGATCATCGGCCACTGCCAGCCGGCGTAGTCCGGCGTGCCCAGGATCAGCCGTCCGCCGGGCATCAGCACCCTGGAGAGCTCGCTCAGGATCGGCGAATCGTGCGGCACGTGTTCGATGACTTGCGAACACACGACGCAAGGGAAGATCCCGTCCGCGAACGGCAGCGAGAAGGCGGACGCCCGCACGAGAGACCGATCGAAGCGGCGAGCGTAGCGGAGCTTCCGCATCTGGATGTCGACTGCCACGCTGCCGGGCGGCAGCGCTCCGATGATGCGGCTGGACCCACAGCCCACGTCGAGAGTCCGCGTCCCGGGCGGGATGTGGCCGGTGACGAGACGGAACCGCCTGCGTTGCCAGTATCTCTGAAGCGGGATCGAGCTGTCGAAGGCGCGATCGTCATAGTCTCCTGAGGAGATCGAGTTGCGGAGCTTCCAGAGCCGGTAGAAGGTGCGCAGGTAGGCGAGGCCGAAAGGGACCAACCGTGCGTTCGAGGAACCGAACGCACGGGGAACATAGCGAAAGGGGATCTCCCTCACGCGCCAGCCCTCCGCGCAGACCTTGACCAGGATCTCCTGAACAATGGCGAAGTCGCGCGCCCGCAGGTCCAGTCCCTGGAGAACGCGCGCATCGTACAGGCGGAAGGCGCTGGACATGTCACGAGCTCGGAGTCCCAGTCCCCGGGCGAAGACCTTGTTCAGCAAGCGGCTCAGCACCCGCCGCCCGAGCGGCATCTTGGCGGAGCCTCCGGTCGTGTACCGCGACGCGATCACGACCTCGGCAGTGTCCCGCGCGTTCCAGAGATCCGCGACGAATCCAGGGCCGTGGGAAAGGTCCGCGTCCATCGTCAGCAGGTACCTGCCGCGGGCGGCGGCAAGGCCTGAGCGGAGCGCGCCGCCGTAGCCGGGCTCCCTCTGCTCGAGGATCTGGGCAGCGCTCTCGACCGCGGCACGAACCGTATCCTGGTCGCGGATACGCACGACCAAGAGAATCTCCGCTGGCACCCCGATCTCGCCAAGGACCCGCCTGAGCTGCGGCAGGAGAAGGACCAGGTTGGGTCCTTCCTGGTGGGCCGGAAGTATCACCGACAACTCGGTGCCTGGATTCATGGCGCGGGATAGTAACGGGTGGCTCGCGCCCTACGCCAGGTCCTTCGCCAGGTCCTGCGCGAGCGCCGCGCGCTGGGCCGCTGTCAAGGTCGCCTCGGTGCCGACGTCCGCGTCGTCGAGGTCACAGCCGATCGCGATCGGCACGCGGCCCCCCACCGGGAACTTGAGGTACTGAACCGAGGAGAGGCGTGTGTCGCCCACCTGCCGCGGGTCGAAGCTGGCCCGCACCTTGGTTCCATCCTCGAGCCTGGCGTAGAGGTGCTGCGGCAACGCCAGCCAGCGCGACAGCTTGCTGGTGCGCTTTTCCGGGTCGTCGATCTCGATCAGGAGCGAGCAACCGATGTCCCCGTCAGTCCCGAGCAGCTCGTTGTAGGTATCGATCTCATGCCGGATGTCGGCCTCCTTCACCATGCGCTCCGCCCGGGTCATCTCCTGGATCTGGTAGCGGACCGTCTCGCGGTTCTCGAACAGGAAGGTGAGGTACGCCCCGACGTGCACGCGCCGCTCGTTCTTCGCCCGCATGGCCGAAGCGCGGAGCGCCTCCCGGCGCTCGCCGTAGCTGACGTAGTCCAGGATCTCGCCGCGCTCGATCGGCTTCATCGCCCCCTCCCTTCTCTTTGCGCTTCGCCGGCCTCTGCCCTGGTCCCCGAGGCCTCCGTCCCCGAGCCCGCTTCTGCACCGCCCGGGTCGGCAGCGGGCAGCTTCTGCGCAAAGCCGTCCTCGCGATACGCGCGCGCCAGGAGCGACATCGGGTGCAGGGGCTTCTTTCCCGCGTGCTGCTGGAACTGCAGGGCCGCGAGAGGACAGTCGGTTGCCCAGACCTCGGCCTCGGCCGCCTTCATCCCGTCGAAGGCCTTCTGCCCCACCTTGATCGAGCCCTCGAAGCCCTCGACCTTCATCGCGTGGGTCCCGTCGTGCCCGCAGCACTCCATCGTCGTCTTGGGTGTGACGCCCGGGATCTTGCGCAGCAGGTCGCGTCCCTTGAAGCCGACCCCTTGCGCCCGCAGGTGACAGGGAGCGTGGTAGGCCACGTTGCCACCCGGCGTCGACTTGAAACCGGTGTCGAAGCGCGGTTCGTTGCGGATCTCCCACAGCAGCTCGGAAGGATCGCGCACCAGCTCCGCCAGCTTGCGGGCCTCGGGTCGCAGGGGCTCCGGCAGCAGCTCGGGATACTCGCGCCGCATCATCATCGCGCAGGTCGGGTTGATGGCCACGACCTTGACGCCCGCGTCCAGAAACGGCTTCAACCGAGCCAGGTTGTTGGCCGCCTGCTTGCGGAGCGAGGCGAGGTCGCCCGCCTCCCAGGCCGGCATGCCGCAGCACTGTAGGCCCTTCACGCAGGCGGTAGGGATCCGGTTCCGCTCCAGCACGAAGAGCGTGTCGCGGCCGATCTGGGGCTCGTTGTTCTGCACGTAGCAGGTCGGGAAGAGCACCGCCTCGACGCCCGCCGGTCCGGTGCGCAGGCGGCCCTCCCGCTCGGCCCAGTTCTCGAACGTGGTGGCGGCGAAGTCCGGCAGCAGCTTGTCCTTGTGGATTCCGAGCGCCAGCTGCATCAGCGCCCGGTGGGGCTTCACCCGGTTCATCAGGTTGGCCAGACCGAAGCTGGCGCGCGCCAGGGCCGCGGCCGTATCGGGACGGGCCAGCAGGCGCTCGCGGAGCGGGATCCCGCGCCGCCGCGCCCGCTGCGCCTTGTAGCGGTGCACGAGCCTGGGGAAGTCGAACTGGAACTCGTGCTTGTCGCGCGGGGTATAGGGGCACTGCACCTCGCACAGCTTGCACTGGAAGCAGGCGTCCATCACCCGCTCGGTCTCGGCCGCCGTGATCCCGCGCACGTCGCCGCCGTGGGTCTGGTCGACCAGCTCGAACAGGATCGGGAAGCTGTCGCAGTACTTGAAGCACATGCGGCAGCCGCTGCACAGCTCGAAGGCGCGCGTCGTCTCCTGCTGGAGGGCCGCCGGGTCCCAGTACCTGGGCTCCTCGGGATCGTAGCTGAGGCCGTCGGTCGGTTTGTACGAGATCGGCTTGTCGCGGGTCGTGGCCATGGCGTGAGCTCCGGCCGCGCTCTGGTTCGACGAAGCAGGGCCAGCCGCGGACGGCGGCGCGGCGGGACGGACCGCCCGCGGCACGGCCCCGCGCCTAGTTGATGCCGTCGAGCAGCTTCTGGAAGCGGCCCGCGTGCGACTTCTCGGCCTTGGCGAGCGTCTCGAACCAGTCGGCGATCTCGGGGAAGCCCTCGTCGCGCGCGGACTTGGCCATCCCCGGGTACATGTCCGTGTACTCGTGGGTCTCGCCCTCGACCGCGGCCTTGAGGTTGAGCGAGGTGTCTCCGATCGGCAGCCCGGTCGCCGGGTCCCCCACCTGCTTCAGGTAGTCCAGGTGCCCGTGCGCGTGGCCGGTCTCGCCATCGGCGGTTTCGCGGAAGTTGCCGGCGATCTCGGGATAGCCCTCGATGTCGGCCACCTTCGCGAAGTAGAGGTAGCGCCGGTTCGCCTGCGACTCGCCCGAGAAGGCGTCCTTGAGGTTCTGGTGCGTCTTGGTTCCCTTCAGTTCCTTCGCCATGCGGATTTCTCCTCCTGTGTTGTCAACGGCAGCTCCGGCAGAGCCCCGTGAAGCTCACCGAATAGTCGTGCACGCGGAAGCCGGTCTTGCGCGCGTCCGGCAGGGGCAGGCTCGGCACCTGAGCGTCGTCGAGGTCGACCAGGCGGCCGCAGCGGTCGCACACCAGGTGATGGTGGCGCCCGGTCGTCGGGTCGAAGCGCACCGCGGCGCCGGGGTGCTGGACCTTCCGCGCGAGGCCCTGCTCGACGAGCGTCTCGAGCACCCGGTAGACGGTCGTGCGCGACAGCCCGGGCAACTGCGCCACCAGAGTCTCGTAGACCTGGTCGGCGGTCGGATGATCGCGACGCCCGACCAGCTCGGAGAAGACGGCGCGCCGCTGGATGGTGACGGCCATGCCTCGACGCCGGCACTCCGCCTCGAAGAGAGCGAGGCGCCCGTCGCTGCTGGCGTGACTTGCCATACCTGCAAGATCCTTTTGGTAAATTGTACCAAACGGGATGTCTTGTCAAATGAGCGCCGGGTCCGGTGAGCAGCTAGCCTTTCTCTTCTTCCCGGACCTCCGGCGGGACCGCCGACCGCGACGCGGCGTCGCCTCCGGCCCCGCCCCGCGAGAAGCTGCGGGCCTTCTCGGTGAAGGCCGCCAGCCGGTCGTCCGCACGGCGGTTGACCGTGCCCTCAGCGAAGCGCCCATCGCTCCCGCGCACCCCCGCGGGCAGGCCGGTCAGGAGCTCGAGCGCCTCGTCCACCGTCTCGACCGGCCAGACGTGGAAGAGCCCGCGCTCCGCCGCGGCCACGACCTCCTGCCGCAGCATCAGGTGCCGCACGTTGGAGGCCGGGATCAGGACGCCCTGGGCACCGGTGAGCCCGCGCGCGCGGCAGACGTCGAAGAAGCCCTCGATCTTCTCGTTCACCCCTCCGATCGGCTGTACCTGGCCGTGCTGGTTCACGGAGCCCGTGATGGCACGGCCCTGCCGGACCGGGACCTCGGCGAGCGCCGAGAGCAGCGCCACGAGCTCCGCGCAGGAGGCGCTGTCGCCCTCGACGCCTGAGTACGACTGCTCGAAGACGAGGCTGGCGGCGAGCGAGAGCGGCCGCTCGGAGGCGAAGCGCTGGCCGAGGAAGCCGGACAGGATCAGCACCCCCTTCGAGTGCAGCGGACCGCCCAGCGCGACCTCCTTCTCGATGTCGACGACACTGCCGCTGCCCAGCCGCACCCGCGCCGTGATGCGATTCGGCCGCCCGAAAGCGAAGCCTCCGAGCTGCAGCACCGAGAGGCCGTTCACCTGGCCGACCACCTCGCCCCCGGTGTCGATCAGGAGGGTGCCGTGCTGGATCTCGTCCTGGACGCGCTCGCGGACACGGCTGGCCCGGCGCACCTGGGCATCGAGCGCCGCCTCGACGTGCGCGGCGCTCACCACCGCCGCGCCCGCTTCGGCCGCGACGTGGTCGGCCTCGCGCAGCAGGTCGGCGAGCGTCTCGGCGTGCACCTGAAGCTTTTCGCCATCGCCGGCGCGACGCGAGGCCTGCTCGATCGCCGCCGCCACGGCGGTCGGGTCGAGCGGCCTGAGCTCCTCCCGCCCCCCCACCGTCTTCAGTAGCCGCGCGTAGAGCCGCTCGCTCTCGGGCGAGCGCTCCAGCTCCTCCTCGAAGTCGGCGGCGATCTTGAACAGCTCCGGGAACTCCGGATCGACCCCGGCCAGCAGGTAGTAGAGCTGGCGTTCGCCGATCAGGATGACCTTCAGCTCGAGCGGGATCGGCTCCGGCTCGAGCGAAGCGGTCGCGCTCATGCTCAGCGCCTGCGCCAGCGACTCGATCCTGATCGTCTTCGAGCGCAACGCCCGCTTCAGCTCGTCCCAGACCAGAGGCTGCATCAGCAGCCGGCGGGCGTCCACGATGAGGTAGCCGCCGTTCGCCCGGTGGAGGGCGCCGGGCTGGATGAGGGTGAAGTCGGTGACCAGGTTGCCGAGCTCGGCCACGTGCTCGACCCGGCCCACCACGTTGCCGTAGGTGGGATGGTCCTCGTACACGACCGGCGCGCCGCTCGCGCCGGGCTGGGACACCAGCAGGTTGACCTCGTAGCGGTGCGACGAACGCTTCTCCGCGCTGCGGGCGCCGAGCAGCGCTTTCACTGCTCCCTGCCCTTCGGGCGGCGGCAGGAAGTCCTCGACGTTGTCGATGACGTCCTTCTCGACCTCCGCCAGGTGCTCGAGCACCGCCGGCAGGTCGGCCCAACGCGCCCGGATCTCGTCGATCAGGTGCTCGGTGGCGGTCGCCGTCACCAGCCGATCCAGCTCGCGCAGCTCCTCCCGCTGGCGCCGCGCCTCGCGCGGCAGCGAACCCACCACCTCCTGCAGCTCTTTCTGGATGGAGGTCATCTCCTCCTGGATACGTCCCTGCTCGTCGGCCGGCAGCTGCTGGAATGCGTCCGGCTCCATCGCCTTCCCGTCCCGTAGCGGGGCGAAGCCGACGCCCGCCTGCGTCCTCAGGATGGCGACGCCGCGCTCACGCGCCCGCTGCTCGAGCGCGGCGAAGGCGCGCTCGCTCTCGTCCGTGAAACGTGTCTCCACCCGCTTGCGGCGCGTGCGGTAGTCCTCGCTCTCGAAGGCGGCGGGGATCGCCGCCTTCAGCTCGTCGACCAGCCCGCGCAGGTCCCGGCGCAGCAGGGATCCCCGGCCCGCGGGCAGCTGCAGCGCCCGAGGCCGGCGCGGGTCGGCGAAGTTGTGCATGTAGCACCAGTCCGCGGGCGCCGGCTCGGCCGCCGCCTGCCGCTCCAGGAACGCTCGCACGAAGCCGTGCTTGCCCATCCCCGAGGTGCCGAGCGCGTAGAGGTTGTAGCCGTAGCGCCGGATCCCGATCGCGAAGCGAACCGCTTCTTCGGCGCGCTCCTGACCGATGATGCCCGGCACCGCTTCCAGGTCGGCCGTGGTCGTGAAATCGAATCCGGCCGGGTCGCAGCGGCGGCGCAGCCGGGACGAGGGAAGGGGCGGGGCCTCGCTCATTCGGGACTCCTCCGGGGCGGTATGTTAGCGCGGCGCCGGCCGCGGCCCGCCTGCGGTCGCAGGGCCGACGGCAGTTTGACCGGGGCCCTCTGGCAGGTAGACTGTGAGCTTTCGATGTCCCTGGCTGGAGATCTGACTGAGGAGGCTGAGAGTGATCCTTCGTAAGTTCCTCGCCCTGGCGGTCGCGGGCTCGCTCGCGCTCGCCGCTGCCGCGCTCGTCTTCCTTGCCGCCACCCCGGCGACGGCCCAGGAGGTGGTCCAGAATGAGGGCTCGGCCTATCGAGCCTGGCACGACGCGACCCAGGCGGGCGACAACGCCAAGGCGATGGCGGCCGCCAAGGCCTACCTCGCCAACTACCCCGACGGACAGTACGCCGGCTTCCTCACCAAGTGGCTCGGCACCGCCAAGATGGCTGCTCTCGACGCTGCCATCAAGGAGCGCCGGGCGGCCGACACGATCGCCGCGGGCCGCGAGATCCTGAAGGACGATCCCGAGAACGTGAACGTGCTCTACGCCCTCGCCCTCTACACGCCGCCTTCCGACGGCGCCGAGTTCGCCAAGAAGGCGATCGCGCTGGTCGAGGCGGGCAAGACCATGAGCGGCGTCAAGAACTTCGACAAGAACGACACGCTCGGCCGGCTCACCCAGGTCCTGGCTGCCGACGCCCACAAGAATGGCAACAACGAGGAGGCGATCAAGCTCTACGAGAAGTCGACGGCGCTGGCGCCGAACGATCCTCTGGTGGCGGCCAAGAACCTGTACGCGATCTACACCCTGCGCACCACGAACTACGGCGAGGCGGCGAAGGCTTGGAACGCGATCCCGGACGCGGACAAGACCGGGGCGGAGCCGAAGCCGGAGGTGAAGGAGGCGCTGGACCGGATCAACCAGGAATCCGACGCGCTCGTCGACGCCGCTGCCGCGTTCGTCGCCTACGCCGAGGCGAAGGACGTGGCAGCCGGGGCACGGGAGAAGGTCAACCAGACGCTCGAGGCGGTCTACAAGAGCCGCCACCCCGAGGACGAGGCGCTCGACGGGCTCCACAAGCTGCTGGAGGAGAAGAAGGCCGCGTTCACCGCGGCGCCGGCCGCGCCCGGTAGCTAGCAGCCGAGCGTCTCCGTCGACCCCATTTCGAAGGCCCGGTTCCGCGGCGCTGACGGCGGACCCGGGCCTTCGTGTCTCGAGGCTCAGACCTGCCGCCGAGCCCTCGCCCCGAGCAGCCGGTCCACGGCCGCGACGGCGCGAGCGCGGCGCTCGTTCCAGCCCCCCTCGATCTCGGCGACCCCCGCGTCGAGGGCGCTCAGAGTGGCACGAAAGAGCGAGAACAGCTCCTCCCGGCGCTCCGGCTGCTCGCGCTGAAGACCATCGGCGACCCAGGGCACGTCCACGTGGTGGAGCAGGTAGAGGTCGGCCCGCCGTCGTCGCGCCTCCTCCTCGATCCAGGGCGGACAATCGCCGTAGTAGTGGCGGCTGTAGACCGACGTGCTCACGAGGTCGGTGTCGAGGAGCACGAGCGGCGTTCCGGCGCCTTCGGCACGCGAGATCGCCTCGTCCTCACCCGCGATCTGTCCGCGCGCGATGGGCTCGACGTCCCCGTAGTCGAGCGCGAGTCCATGGCGCAGCACGTACTCGCGCGCGAACTCGCCCGCCCAGGGGACCACGTAGCGCGCGGCCAGGTCTCCCGCCAGCCAGGTCTTGCCCGTGCACTCCGGGCCGATCAGCGTGACGCGCAGCGGGCTCACGCCGCCGCCGCCCGCATCGAGGTCCGCCACTCCCTGAAGCCGACCACCGCCATCACCAGGAAGACGGCATAGAGCGCCGCCGTCGGGTGGAGCCGTTGCGACACGTACATGGCCACGTAGACGACGTTCACCGCCATCCAGACCAGCCAGCTCTCCAGCCACTTGCGCGTAGTCATCCACTGGGCCGCCAGGCTCGCCGCCGTGGTTCCCGCGTCGGTCCACGGCAGCGCGGCGTCGGTCCGGTACTTGAGGTAGAGCGCGAGCGACACGCCGGCCACCCCCACGAAGGCGGCGAGGCCGATCGCCCAGCGCAGGGGCGTAGGCGTGACCTGGAGCCGCCCCTGGTCCTGCCCGCCCCGCAGCCACTCCCTCCATCCGTAGATCGAGAGCGCGCCGTAGAGCAGCTGGAGCGCGGAAGCGCCGTAGAGACGCGCGTGGAAGAAGACGACCAGGAAGAGCGCGGCGTTCGCGAGCCCGGTCGGCCAGCACCATACGTTCTCGCGGATCGCGAGCCACACGTAGAGCAGGCCGAAGACGACGCCCGCCACCTCCACGACGCCGTAGGTCGGCAAGTCCCTTCCCCCTCTGCCGCGGCGGGGGCGATGACGGCCACCAGCGCCTGCCCGGCAAGCGACCAGTGTGGCCGGCGCGCGGTGGGGGGTCAAGGCACGCAGCACGCGCGGCTCGAGGCGTGCCACGACCAGCTGCCCCCCTTAAGCGAATGGTCTAGAGCCACTGTCGTTCGATGGTGCTACTGTGCGCCTGGCACCCCGGCCGCAGGCACCTCGCGAGCGCGTCCCCCGTGAGGGAGCGCGGTCGGGCGACTGGACACCCCGGGGTCGGACCTCATCAAGTACAGGATCCCGGAGGCGCGACAGCTCCATGCGCGGACACTCCGGCGGATGCTGGACAGCCTTTGTACCTCAAGCCGTGCGCGATGGCGGCTCTCCTCGATCCCGACACGACGGTCCGGGACGATCTCGCTGGGTATGGGGCACTCGGGCGGGACTCCCGCGCAGTCGCGCACCCGACTCCCGGCTCAGATCGGACGCGCAGACCGTCGACGTGCGCACGGACGGCGAGACCGGTCGCAGCTCCTTCGCCATCGCCGCGACCGACGACGAGGACGCGCTCACCATCCTCGACGCCCTGCGCGCGCGGGGCGCCCAGGGCGTCAAGGCGGTGCGGGTCGAGGAAGACTAGCCGCGCTTCGCCATCGGCACAAAGTCGCGCTTCTGGTGACCGAGGTAGATCTGGCGCGGGCGCGCGATCTTCTGCTCCTTGTCCTCGAGCATCTCCTGCCACTGCGCGAGCCAGCCGGACATGCGCCCGATCGCGAACAGCACCGGGAAGAGATCGACCGGGAACTGCATGGCCTGGTAGATCAGGCCCGAGTAGAAGTCCACGTTCGGATAGAGCTTGCGCTTGACGAAGTAGTCGTCCGAGAGGGCGATCCGCTCCAGCTCGAGCGCGATGTCGAGCATCGGGTTGCGGCCCGTGACCGAGAACACCTGGTCGGCCATGCGCTTGATGATCTTGGCGCGGGGGTCGTAGTTCTTGTAGACCCGATGCCCGAAGCCCATCAGTCGCCCGCCCTTGCCCTCCTTCACGTCCTTGATGAAGCCGGGCACCTTCTCCTTGGAGCCGATCTCCCGCAGCATGCGCAGCACCGCCTCGTTGGCCCCTCCGTGCAGGGGGCCGTAGAGGGCGGCGATCGCTCCCGCGGCCGAGACGTAGGGATCGGCCTCCGAGGAGCCGATGTTGCGCATGGCCGAGGCCGAGCAGTTCTGTTCGTGGTCGGCGTGCAGGATGAAGAGCACGTCGAGCGCCTTCTCGAGGATCGGATCCACCTGGTAGCGAAGCTCGCTGCCCTTGAACATCATCTGCAGGAAGTTCGCCGCGTAGCTGAGCTCGCTGTCCGGGTAGACGTAGGGCATGCCCATCAGGTGGCGGTAGGCGAAGGCGGCGAGGGTCGGAACCTTGGCGATCAGGCGGTGGATCTGGACCCTGCGCACCTCCGGGTCGCGGACGCGCTTGGCCTCGGGATAGAAGGTGCTGAGCGCGGAGATCATCGACGCCAGCGTCCCCATCGGGTGCGCGTCGTAGCGGAACCCGGCGGTCAGCTCCTTCACGTTCTCGTGCACGAAGGTGTGCCGCGTGATGTCCGACGTCCACTCGGCGAGCTGGGGTCCCGTGGGCAGCTCCCCGTGCACGACCAGGTACGCCGTCTCGAGGTACGTGCTCTGCTCCGCGATCTGCTCGATCGGGTAGCCGCGGTAGTGGAGGATCCCCTTCTCACCGTCGATGAAGGTGATGCGGCTCTTGCACGACGCGGTGTTCGTGAACCCCGGGTCGTAGGTCATCAGGCCGAAGTCCTCCGGCCCCACCTTGATCTGCCGCAGATCCATGGCCTTGATGGTGCCGTCCTGGATCGGGACCTCGTAGCTCTTGCCGGTCCGGTCGTCCGTGATCGTCAGGGTGTCCTTGCTCACTGTGGCCTCCGGGGACTCCATCTCCGTTTTGGGCACGCCCTGGGCTTGGTGGTCGCCATTCCAGGGCTCCGGGCGCGAGGCGAAACCTTCGGGGGGGAGGCTAGCATCGGCCCCCCGTCGTTTCAACAGAAGGCGGACGGTGCCTGCGAATGGCGGCTCAGCAGGGCCCTCCCCGCCGCGCCTCGAGCTCGGCGGCGCTTCCCGATCGCTCCTGGTAGAAGCGCCGGATCACGTCCCAGATCCTCCGGTGCGTGAGCGCGATGCGGTCGAGGGTCTCCCGGTCGATCTCGAGCAGCTCGCAAGGACCGACCGCGGTGATGGTGGCGGTCCGGCCTTCGGACTCGAGCAGCGACACCTCGCCGAAGAAGTCGCCCTCCCTCAGGATCCGCACCTGCCTGGCGCGGCCCTCGCCGTCGCGGACGTAGGTCCGCACCGATCCTCCGGTGAGCACGAAGAGGCTGTCGCCGCTCTCGCCTTCGGTCACCACGATCTCCCCCGGCGCGAAGGAGCGCAGGCGCAGGCCGCGGATCACCTCGACCAGCTCCTCGCAGCTGAACTCGCGGAAGAGCGGCGTATCCACGGCGGGCACGGCCGCCAGCTCGGCTTTCTGCGGCGCCAACCGGCCCGCCAACACGTCGTCGAAGAGCGCCACGACCTCGTCGACGAACTCCTCCTCGGCCACCTCTTCCGCGGCCGGCCCGCTGCCGGTCGGCGCCGGCCCTTTGCCGCGCGAAGCTCCGGACGTGTCGGCGGCGACCGGGAGCGCGGCTTGGGCGGGGGGCGCCTCCGGGATGGGCAGCTCGGAGCCGATCTCCTCCATGTCTCCGGGAAAGGAGGGGGCCTCGGCCGAGCCGGATGCGCCGCTGGCGAGCGCCGCCTGCGAGCGCTGCCAGGGGTCGGGTGTCGGGGCGCGCTGCTGCGCGATCAGGTAGGCGAGGCGGTTCTCGACCTCGGGCTGCCCCGGGGAGATCCCCTGCGCCCTCTTGAGCGTCGCGATCGCCTTGGCCGGGCTGCCCGAGAGGGCGAACTCCTCGGCCAGCTCCAGCAGCACCGGAACCGCCTCGGCGGCTCGGCCGGCGCGCTGCAGGACGTCGGCGAGCTGCATCCGCAGGCGGGCGTCGCGACCTCGTGCCTTGAGGTCCGCTCGGATGATCTCGATGGCCTTGCCGTACTTCTTCTTGGCCAGGAGCTCCGAGAGGCTGGAGGCCTGAGTCTTCCCTAAGCCCAGCATGGTTCCCTCCTTTTCCTCAACCGCCGGGGCCCGCCGGCTGCAGCTCGTAGACGAAGTCCGGCCCGAAGCCTTCGACCTCCGTCAACGGACCGGCCAGGGCCTCGGTCATGCCTTTCTGCAGGCGCTCCCACTGGTAAGGACCGTAGCCCCTGCGGTGCACGATCACGAAGCGGGCGCCGGCTGCGCGCAGCGCCTCCAATGACGCACGCGACGGGAAGCCACGCAGCAGCTCGCGCAGGCGGGCGTGCCCGGCGGGCTCGATGCCGGCATAGCCGTTGACGAGCGGCTTCCAGTGCACGGTCGAGTAGACCATGTAGACGCTCTCGTGGAAGGCGGGACGTCTCGCCGATGCGTAGGCGTCGAGCATGGGCAGCTCGACGACGGCGTCCCGGCCGGGCTGGCTCGCCAGCCAGCGGTAGACGGGCGGCGGCGGCTTGCGTGTGTCGATCAGCTTGCTCCACGGCGCGATCGGGATCGGAGCGACCACCGTCTCGGCCAGGGCGACCACGGCGAGGGAGGCAAGCGCGATGGGCCGAAGCCGAAGACGCGCCAGCGCGAGCGCCGCCAGCGTCACGAGCGGAAGGGCGATGAAAACGCCGGCGCGGCTGGTCACCCGGATCATCTGGAAGAGCGGCGCCTCGCGGAGGAGCGCCCAGGGGCCGGGGCCGAGGTCGTGGCCAAGGGCGCGGATCCTGGGCCCCAGGGCGACCAGCGCGGCGACCAGCAGCACCGCCGCGAGCGCCAGCGCCTCGCGGCTGGGCCGCTCCCTCCGCCGAGCCAGGACGACGGCCCCGGCGACCACGAGCCCTGGAACCACGAGCCCCGGGAAGAGGTTGTTGGGGCCGGCGGCGCGAACGGCGTCCGTCAGCTCGCCGTAGACGCGGTTGGCGCGGCTGGTCGACAGGAAGGTCTCGAGCGAGGCGGAGTAGCGGACCGTCTCCGCCGTGGTGCGCGCATAGTGCTCGGGCGCGAGGGCCCGGCGGTGCATCTCGTAGAGGGGCAGGAGCGCCAGGGCGGCCAGGGCCGACGCGACCGCCGCTGCCGGGAGGCGCCGCCAGCGTCCCCAGAAGAGAATCGCGAGGGCGGGTGGCAGGACGGCGATCGCAATTACTCCGTGATAGCCGCAGGCCAGGAAGGCCAGCACGAAGAAGAGGGCCGCCAGGAGCGCGTCGCGGGTCCTGCCCCGGCGCGCGAAGCGGATCGTGAACAGCAGCACCAGTGGCCACCACTGGGTGCCCAGGGTCGAGAGGTGCGCGATCATCTGGTCGGTCCGGATCGGCGAGAACGCGAAGAGCGCTCCGGCCAGGAGGGCCGGCCCTTCGCCGACCGAAAGCTCCCGGGCCAGCCAGTAGACCCCGAGCCCCGAGAGCAGGAACGTCAGCAGACGCAGCACGTTGTGCAGCAGCACGGCGTCGGAGCTGAAGGGAGAGAGCGGCAGCGCGAGCAGCGTGGTGCCGAAGATCGGCTCGTCCAGCCCGAGCGTGTCGCGCATCGGATAGAAAATGTTCCCATCCGGAAGCTGGAGAGGGTCGGTCCGCAGCGCGTGCAGAGTCCAGCCGATCTCCCAGGCGAAGAAGGCCGTGTCCCCCGCGTCCGTCACCTTGAGCAGGGTCACCAGGGGCCAGGTCAGCACGACGGTGAAGAGAGCGTAGAGGCCCGCAGCCCGGAGCGTCTTCATCCCGCGGCTACTCTATCGTCTGCCACTCCGGACGGCCACAGGTGGTCGAAGGCGAAGGCGAGGCGCGGGTCCTCACGCCGCGCCGCCTGCAAGAGCGCGGCCCGCGGCGCTCTTGCATGGGCACGGGCTCGGGGACACACTTCCGGAAACGTTCCGTAAGCTGTCCGTTCTCCGTTCGGGGTGACGAGTCCGTGGCGCCTCCGGGTGCTATCGCACCATCGCGTCATGAGGGAGGCGAACTGCCGTGCGACCGATACTGTTCCTTCTGCCGTACGGCCTGCCCATCTACGGATACGGCACCATGTTGTGCCTGGCCGTGATCGTCGGGCGCCTGCTGGCGCTCCGGCTGGCTCGGCGGGCCGGGCTCGACGGCGCCCTGGTGAGCCGCTGCATAGCCTGGGCCCTCGTGGCCGCCCTGGTCGGGGCGCGGCTTCTCTACGTCGTCACCAACCCGAGTCAGTTCGGGCGATTCGTCGACACGCTCGCGTGGTGGAAGGGCGGGGTGGTGGCGTACGGCGGGTTCCTGGGGGGATTCCTGGCCACCGCCCTCTTCTGCAGGATCCACCGCATTCGGCTGCTGACCTGGGCGGATTGCGCCGCTCCGGCGCTCTGCCTGGGCCTCATGGTCACGAGGGTCGGCTGCCTGCTCGGCGGCTGTGACTTCGGTCGACCGTGGGACGGCCCGTGGTCCGTCCAGTTCCCGGCGGGCTCCCCCGCGTTCCAGGAGCAGGTGCGCGAGGGCCTGCTCCCGCCGGACGCGCCGCGATCCCTCCCGGTGCATCCGACTCAGGTGTACGAGTCGTTGGTCGGCCTCGCCCTACTGCTGATGACGATCGCCGTGCGCCGGCACCGGAAGACCGAGGGCCAGGTGTTCCTGGCGGTGGTCGTCGGCTACGCCGTGCTGCGCGGTGCCCTCGAGGTCCTGCGTGGGGACGCGGACCGCGGCGGCCTCGGTCCTCTCTCCACCTCCCAGTGGATCGCGCTCGTCACCTTCCTCTGCGGCGCGGCTCTGCTCTGGATACAGTCACGCCGCTCCCGGCGTCTCACGCAGGCGACCTAGCCGTCCCCCTTTTCGTGTCGCGGAGCAGCGGGCAGGGCTCCTCGAGGTACGCGAGCTTCCGCTCGATGATCGCTCGCGAGTGCTTCTGGAGATAGTGCACGATCGTCTCCACGCGGATCCTGATGCTTCCGGCGGGCTTGGTGGCGTCGAGGTCGCCGAACTTGAAGAGAAGCGTCTCGGACGCCTCCACGATCCTCTGCACCGGCGTGAAGGTCGGCTGGTCCATGCCGCACTCGTAGCTCGACAGGCGCAGGACGCAGGTGATCCAAGGAAAGCGCGTGGCGAACTTGGCGCCCCACAGGATCTCATTGGTGTTGCTGCTGTAGGACGAAAGCCACACGTCCGAGATGTCGAGGGCATGCGAGATGCCTCCGGACCGGACCTCTGCGCCGAACAGCCAGTCGACCAGATCGGAGTCGAGAGGCAGGTACTGTGCCCAGAGGATCGGGAATCCGGCGGCCTGGATCTGGCTTTCGATCTCGTGGCCGATGCCCGGATCCAGGTGATAGGGCCGGGCCAGGACGAGGACGCAGGGACGGTCCTCGCGGGCGCACGTGCTCAGCAGCTCGCGACTCCAGCATCGCATCCTGTCGTCGAAGGCTGCCAGGGCCCGATACCCCGCGTCGACGGCGCGACGCATCGCGACAGGATCGACGTCGAAGACGCCGCCCATCGCCTCCTGCAGCTGGCGGGGTACGAGCTCGGGTTCGCCCAAGGAGACGAACGGGGAGAGATAGCGGATCCCGTACCGCGCGAAGAGGTCCCCCTCCCTGAGGAAGCCGGCCTTGATGTTCTCGGGGCCGGCCATCACGCGGGTGCAGGCATACGTCCCCTGGACATGCCCGCGCAGGAACGAGGGAAGCGTGTAGATGAGAGGGCTCAGCAGGACGTCGATCTTCTGCTTCTGGCCGAACATCAGCTCGCCATAGTGACCGCTCATGCACTTCACGGGATAGCAGCAGTCGACGGCTCCACGGCCCCGTCCGAACTCCCGGTACTGGTCTTCGGACGTCTCCGAGCTGAAGACGACGTTCTCGGGCGAGACGCCGAGCGCCGTCAACCACGCGATCCAGAACTGGTGCGTGCTCCACACGTTGAGGACCCGCGGGATACCGACTCGGAGCCGGCTGCGATCCGGTACGTTGCGCCTGGACGCGGCCGCGGCGGAGCGATCGCGCCCGCTAGCGAGCGACGCCCCGGAACGCTTCTCTTCGAACCACGTCCGCCAGGTTGGGAAAGGCATCCCGGGTCCGCTCCATCTCCGCCTTGATGAGCCGAAGCTCATGCACGTCCTCGACGAGGCCCTTGGCGCACGAGTTGTTGACGATCACCCGTTCCCAGCCCTCGGCGAGGGGGACCGCGCTCCAGGGACGTCCTGGGCCTCCCGGAATCGCCACGTCGACGAACGTGCGTTGACAGCCCACCGGACACCACCGGCAAACCGTCGCCCGGCTCGTTACGACATTGTAGGAGAGGTGTTCGACGAGATCGTACGAGCGGAAGCGCGTGCGGCCACCCGCCTTCCACCAGTCGAGGGCGACGAGCGCCGCCCCGATGGCCCCCGCCTCGCCGGAATACGGGTGAACGACGATCTCGGCGGTGGGGACCTTGGAGCGGATGAAGTCGACCTGCGCCTTGACCACCGCGAGGTTGCGGTGAGTGCCGCCTTGAAGGATGAACTTGCGGCCGATCTGCGAGAGGTTGTTGAGGCCGCCGGCGTACACCCAGACGTTCTGGGGCAGGATGCCGCAGAGCCCGGCCAGGATCTCCTCGGCCTGCCAGCCCCTCCGTTGCTGGCTGACGATGTCGCTCTGCAGGAAGACGCCGCAGCCCATGGAGAGTCGAGGCATGGCCTGCGCGCGGAAGGCGCGCTCGGCGACCTCGGCCAGCGGGATGCCGAAACGATCGGCGACGCCCTGCAGGAAGACACCGTTCCCGGACGAGCACTGGGAGTTCAGCCGGAAGTCGATCACCGTGCCCTGGCGCAGGATCATGACCTTGACGTCGACCCCTCCCACGTCGCAGATGCAGTCGGCGTCCGGAAAGAAGTGGAGCCCTGCGCTCGCGTGGGCGATCGTCTCCACGACGGCGCAGTCGGCACCCAGGATGTCGCGCAGCAGGTCCTTGCCGTAGCCCGTGATGGCCAGGGCCATCACTTCGGCCTCCGAGGTGATGTCCCGGATCCTGCGGAGCAGTACCTTGGCGTCCTCGATCGGGTTCCCCTTGCTCAAGGCGTAGCACGATCGGACGATCTCTCCCTCCGAGGTGAGGCAGACCGCCTTGGCCGTGGTGGAGCCGAAGTCACAACCGATGAGCACGCGCTGTCCGCAGGGACCGTTCAACGACGGCGACCTTCGATCGAAACGCCTCTTGAACCGCTTGAGATCCTCCGGCTGACTCCAGAGGCCACGCCTGCCGTGCTTCTTCTTCTCCTCGTGCTGCCCTTCGTCGACCCACCAGCGCAGACGCTCGGTGCCGGCGTACACGGCCACTCCCTCCGCTTCGGCCTGCCCCAGCTCCAGGCATCCGAGGGCCGCGTAGTAGAGGGCGTCTTCCGGGACGACGATGAGGTCCTGACTCGCCGCGGCTGCGGGCGACATTGCGGTCTCCAGAGCCCGGTCAGGTGGTGCGTCCACGCCTCCCGCAGGCCCGAGAAGAAGAGGTTCGGCCCCCCGAGGAGCAGGACCTCGGGGCGCGGCGTCATGCCCCGGGTCAGCGTGGCGAGGTTCTGGCAGACGACGGCCTCGAACAGGGAGGCGATGATCTCCTCGGTCGGCACCCCCGCCTTGACGAGCGTGTTGGCGTCGGCCTCGGCGAAGATGCCGCACTTGCTCGACAGCCTGTGGAGCGCGTGACCCCGGTAGCGCATCCCGGCGAGCCGCTCGGCGGGGATGTCGAGCTTGCGGGCGGTCTTCTCGATGAAAGCGCCGGTGCCGCCCGAGCAGGCGCTCTGCATGAAGGCCTGCTTGTGCCGGGAACGACCCTCACCGGTGAAGAAGATCGTCTTCATGTCCTCGCCGCCGATCTCACTGACGAACCCGACCGAGGGGTGCAGCCGCTCGACGGCGGTCGCCACCGCGACCACCTCCTGGAATACCTTGGCGCCGACCAGCCCGGCCGTGAGGCCCGCTCCCGAGCCCGTCAGGAAAACGCGGTCGCGTCCGGGCGTCAGCCCGTGATCCTGCTCGAGCCCGGTGAGGACCTCGAGCAGCTTGTCGGCCTGGCGGGTGTGGTGCCGTGCGTAGCCACGCGCGACGATCTGGCCGGGGCTCGCGGCCAGGACGTACTTGCAGGTGGTGCTGCCGACGTCGACGCCGCAGATCATCGCTCGGCCAGGAAGCGGAGGGTGTTGGCGGCCGTGCCCGCGCAGCCTGCGTGAGGGATGGGAGACATGGCGCGGCGCACACGAGGGTGGCTCCGCGCTCGTCGACGCGCGGCCTCCAGGCTGAGGCCCGTTCTCGTCTCGGCCTCCGCCATCTCCAGCTGGGCACGCTTCTTGGCTTCCGTCAGGACCATCTGGCAGCGCGAGAGCGCGTGGACCTCCGCGTCTCCCTTGACCTCGATGGGCGCATAGAGGAGATCGGGGTACTGCCCGAGCACGTTGGACATGGCGCCGACGGACATGGTGTTGGGCATGCACCCGTAGGGCGAGAGCTCACAGACCATGTGAGCGTGCCTGTGAACGTGGCAGTGGATGGCCTTGCCCACCAACATGTGGCCCTCTCCGCCGTCGATCCTGGGATGATAGTAGGGGGCAGCCAGGCGCGCGAGCTCGTCCTGGTCGGGAAGGGCCGCCGGAAGATCGCGCAGGGCCGCCCTCAGCCTCCGGTAGCTCCAGTGGTAGAGGAAGTGGAGGAGACGGACCAGGCGGCGCTTGCGGCGGGCCCGCGGATCCGACCCCGCCCGGTCCGCGAGCTGCTGCAGCGAGAGGTGCATCAGATAGTCGAGCCAGATTGCCACCGGCGGCGGGACGACCTCGGCGCCTTCTCGCTCGAGCCAGCGCTTGATGTCGTAGTTGCCGTCGCCCTCGTGGGTCTGGAGCCAGAACTCGCTCGTGATCTTCACGCGGCACTTCACGCGAAGCCGGTCGACCTCGATCGTGTCCCAGCGTCGCGCCTCCTCGCGGAGGGCGCGGCAGAAATAGCCGGTCAGGACGTGCCACGCGAGCGGACCGATCCTCCCGCTGAAACGGGGACGGTTTCGAAAGACGGCGGAGAGAGCCTCGATGCTCCGGCGAGGACGCGATCGGTCGCCCGGGAACGACCTCGTAGGGGCGGGTCCGATACTCGAGGTCCGTGAGCAGGTCGGCGCAGAGGATGGCCCAGATGAGCCCGAGGCTGAGCGGCAGGTTGATCTCCAGGCCTCCGCCCGGCGTCGAACCCTGGTCGAGCTGCACCTGCTCCATCAGGAAGAGCCGGAACTCCCTCAAGCCCATCCCGTCGAGGGCCAGCGAGTAGGACTCGCGGTACTGACCGAAGCGGCACGGGCCGCACGCGCCCGCGGTCAGGAAGACGTACTTGCGCTCCACCTCGCGCTCCCCTTCCAGCTCGACGCGTGAACGCAGGAAGCGGACGAGGCTCCCGGTGGTGAAGCTGGTCGGACAGCACGCCCCGACATCGATCAGCTCCTTTCCGGCTTCGAGGTCGGGGCGGGCGACGTTCGGCAGCAGCTCGACCCGGTAGCCCATGTTCTCGAACACCGCCTGCACGAGGCGTTCGTGCTTCCAGGTGAGTCCACCCAGGAGCAGGGTCACGTCCTGGCGTTCCGCGGCCGCGAACGGCCGCGAGCGGTGGGCTACGTAGTGCCGAGGAGCTTCCATGCGCCCTCCGCGCCAGCGCCCACCGTCTGAGACGGGCGCCGGCGACGCGGGACCGCCCGCCAATCCGCGCCACGGCGTCAACTTCTTCATTCGCAATGATGTGCGGACGCTCACCCGAGCGGACTTCGGCCGCTTGGACCATCTGACTTCTCGAGCTTTTCACGGGCGACCCGCCCGCTTTCTTGCTCTCCTATTGATTTCGTCGAGTCCGCCCTGGAATGTGATCTGAATCACAGGCCGCCGGCTGGGCACAGTATAGCGTCACGACCATCCCAATTCGTCCAATGCAGTCGTTTGTCAGACGGGTTCTCGGTTTCTTGTGGCCGGGCCCGGGACGTGCGTTGGCTGCGCCGGAAGACGTGTCTCGCCCTAAGAAATATGGAGGAGTTGCCTTGCGCCATTCACTGAAGTCGACGTTGGGTTGGCTCGGGCTCGCGGCCTTTCTGGTGCTTCCCAATTGCACCCTGGATCGGAGCGGCCTCGCCCCGCCCCCGCACGTCGACGCGGGCGATCAGCCGTGGGACAGCGCGATCTTCTGCGACGTGGAGAGCCAGACGGTGGCCCGGCACTGCGCGACGGCGGACGATCTGAGCACGGGCATCCCCCTGGCGCAGGCGGCGGTGGCGCTGGTGAGGGGCAGTCGAGCAACGTCGGCCTCGACTACTCGCCGGCGGCGATCACGGCGGCGGGCTGCGCGCCCGGCCAGCCGGTGGCGATCACCTTCCGGAGCCCGTTCCCGGAAGGCGCCTCGAAGTGCCTGAACTGCGGCGAGGTGATCGGGCCGGTCTACACGGACGTCAACGCGGCCTGCGTCGACGTGTGCCGGGACCTGAACTTCGGGGGTGACGCCTTCTGCGCCGACTCGGCGACCATCCATCGGGCCAGCACCAACGCGAGCTCCTGCTTCGCCGATGCCTGCACGGGCAACGCGCTGCCAGACAGCTTCGTGGACCCCCGCCGGACACCCGAGCCGGTCAGCTGGACGAGCCTGGTCGGCGTCGCCACCAGCGGAGCCGACTCCAACACGCTCACCCGGACGGCCGCCTCGACCGGGGCCTTCGACGCCGGCGCGGCCTCGACCCAACTCATCACGCACGGTGACGGATACGTCGAGTTCACCGCGAGCGAGACGAATACGGGACGCATGTGCGGGCTGTCGACGGGCGGCCCCCCGGACACGGACCCCTCGTCGGACGACATGGGGTTCGGGATCAACCTCAACGCCATCGGCGGCGTGCGCATCTTCGAGAGCGGCGTGCCGGTGGTCGGGCCCAATCCCGACACGACCTTCGCCAGCTACGCCTCGGGAGACCGGCTGCGGGTGAGCGTCACCGACAGCTTCGACGGCACGGGCACGATCACCTACTCGCTCATTCCGGCCTCGTGCGCCGGGGCCGGCTGCAGCGGGATGGTGCTGCGCACGGTCGGGGGCGCGGCCTATCCCTTCCGCGTCGACGCGTCGTTCAACCAGCAGGGCGGCACGCTCACCGACGTCCGCATCGTCCGCATCAAGTAGCGCGGAGGAGACTGATCCTATGAAGACCAAGTGGACGCTTCTCCTGCTCGTCGGAATGAGCGTGATCGCGCCGGCGCTGGCCTCGGCGCAGGCCACGGACCTCTCGCCCATGCTCCTGCACGGTGTCACCGGGAACCTGCACATCCATCAGTCGACGCCGTTCGGCTGCCCGGGGCTCGACGGTGACGTCCCGATCATCGGGGAGTGGTTCGAGATCGCGCCGGCCGAAGGGCGCGACCTGGGCGGGGGCAATCGGGGCTTCCTGCTCAAGCGGGGCACGGTGAGGATCAACCCCTTCAGCGTGCACTACTCGTGTCTGGGTCACGACGAGAACGACGACTACACCGCGATGTCCATCGAGCTGGCCCAGACCGTGCCCTTCGAGGCCGTGCCTTCCGGTCCGGACCGCTTCAGCTTCAGCATCCCCGCCGGCGACGTGCTGCTCTACGAGACGGCCACCCTCAACGGCGGATCGGATAACGGCTACCGCAATCCGCGCGACCCGGTGACCGGGACCATCGACTTCGCGGCCGGCACCGTCCAGATGCAGGTGGTGGTGGCGACCAGGTTCCACGTCGACGTGCTGGGCGACTTCGACGGGGCCCTGACCGCGGACATGAGCGGGACGATCGGCCTTCCCGACGCCGACCATGACGGTGTGGCGGACGCGAGCGACAACTGCCCGCTGGTCCCGAACGCCGACCAGAGCCCGGTGGTCTCTCCGCTGATCCGGGCGCCCGAGTCGGCTACCCTCGACAGCTGTCTTGCCACCGGGATCGGCCAGCCCACCGCGGCGGACGTCTGTTTCGACGGCCCCCTCAGCGTGACCAACGACACGCCGTCCCCCTATCCGCTCGGGTCAACGCTCGTCACCTGGGCCGCGGAGGACGGCCACGGCCATCTGGAGACCGACACCCAGACGGTGACGGTCGTCGATACGACGCCGCCCATGTTCACCTCCGTCCCGCCCGACGTCAGCATGAACAACTGCGGTCCGGCCAACCTCGGCCTGCCCACGGCGACCGACGACTGCGGTGGCTCGCCCACCTTCACCAACGACGCCCCCCCGAAGTTCTTCGTCGGCCCGACCACGGTCACCTGGACCGCCACCGACATCTCCGGCAACCACGCCACCGCGACCCAGACCGTCAGCGTCGTCGACACCGTGCCGCCGCACGTCGCCTGCGTGCCCATCTCGGATCCCCACGACAGACACGACCGCCACGACACCGACGACGGGTTCTTCCGTGTCTTCTCGCGCGACGCCTGCACCGCCGCACCGATCATCCGGATCGGAAGCTACGTCCTGCACAACGGCGAGACGATCAAGATCGAGGAGACCCGAAAGCCCGGCGTGAGGCTGGTCGGCGTCCTAGGGCGATGGCGCGTCAAGCACCTCCACGTCGGGCGCGGCCAGGCCATCGTCACCGCAACCGACGGTTCCGGAAACGTGAGCAGCGACGTCTGCCCCATCCGACACGGGCACGACGACCACGGACACGACGACCACGGACACCATGGACACTAGACCTCCCGTGTGATCGGGGGTTGGCCGGGCGGGCGGGTCGGCTGCCGCGGGGAAGACAGGCCGCAGCGCCACCGAGGCGCCGACCCGCCCGCGATCACTCCTGGTTCAGCAGCTGGTCGGCCGCCAGAACCAGGAAGAGGTAGTCCGTCGTGCCGCCGCCGAGCACGTACTCGGTCTGCTGCCACAGGTACGGCCACTCCAGCAGCTCCGGGAAGTCGGGGCGGATGAGGGCCGTCCCCGACACACTGCCGCCGGGCAGGTAGCTCCAGTCGGCCCGGTTGAAGCCGTAGGCGACGGTCACCGAGCGCGCCCCCACTCCCGAGACGAAGGAGGCCGTGTTCGTGCCGGGGTGGCAGCCGAGCACGAAATCGAGCGCGGCGAGCGCCCAGTCTCTCGGGAAGAGCCGCGGGAAGGCCCTGTGCAGGAAGTACTGCTGCACGCCGAAGCGCTGAATCCCCCAGCCCGCGCCCCAGATCGCGGGCTGGTACGGGACGTCGTACGGCGTCGCGGCCCGGAGCGCCTCCACCTTCTTGCGGTATCCCTCGACCGCCTCGCCGACCGCGCGCGTGAAGGCGGGGTCGGCGATCACCGGCAGCACCCGGCCCACCATCCATCCGGTGCTGGCGATCTCGCCGACGATCAGGTCCCGCTGCGAGACCAGGTAGTCGGCGTAGCGGCGGTCGCCGGTCGTGAGCAGCAGCTCCACCGCCAGCGTCAGCCGCGCGCCCGCGCGTCGGGCCGCGCCCGGTGATGACCCCGGCGCGGCCGCCGCGGCCTCCTCGCTCGTGTCCTGCCAGGTCGCGATCGCGATCCGCTGGCACTCCGCGGCGAGCGCGTCGTCGTAGCCGCGCAGGACGCGCGACGAGGCGGCCAGCCCCGCCGCCGCCAGCAGGGCGCGCTGCGGGTTCTGCTCGGTGAAGACCCAGCGGTCGTCCGGCGAGCCTGGGACGCCGTCCGTCTGGTTCACGAAGTCGCCGAGCTCCGTGTACTGCCGCAGGGTCGGGCTGATGATCCCGCGATAGAAGCGTCCGAGCGCGTGGTAGCCGCCCACCACGGTGAGCGCGCCGTGCTCGATCTGCTGCAGCACGTCCGGCTTGCCGTCCGGCCGGTGGATCTCGACGACACGGTTCCGCTCGTCGATGGTGGTCTGGTCGTAGTCCAGGTGGAACGCCTCGTAGGCGAGCGCCAGGCCATGCATGGTGCCCGCCTGCGACTCGAGTCGCAGGTCGTCGTCCCCGGCGTCGTGCCAGCCTCCCTGGTCGAGGCCCGGCACCGGCTGGCCGGGCGCGAAGCGGGTGAGGGTCGAGGGTCCCTGCGCGTAGCCGTCGAAGTGGGTGTGGTCGACCGGCGCCATCCGGGCGTCGTCCCGGTGACAGGCGCCGTGCCAGACCCGGTAGCGGTCGTTGACGCGCACGTGGCACATCTGGATGGGAAGGAAGTACTCGAGGGTCGGCTGCCAGACGTCGCGCTGGTAGACGTCCCGGGCGATCCGGAAGGGGCTCGAGCGCGCGTCGCCGTAGGAGACGACGTACATCCCGGGCCGCTCCACGGAGGTGAAGTCGAGCCGCAGGTAGCGGTAGCGCAGAAAGCGACCCCACTCCTGGGCCGTCGCCGCCATCCTCGCCTCGAGCTCGCCGCTCTCGCTGATCCGCGACACCACGACCGGGAGCCGGCGGGTATCGAGCGGGTCCAGCTCGACGATCGCGAGCTTCCGCTGCTCAGGGTGGTAGCCGACCTGCGAGACCTGCACCACCGGCTCCGCGGTCCAGCCCGGGATCGCGTGCGGCGTCACCCGCCAGTCCACCGCGCTCTTCGCCGCCCCTGGAGCGATCAGCGAGCGCACCACGAACCAGCCGTTGTTGTGCCGGCCGCGCCCGTCGACGAGCTCCAGCGTGCCGCCGGTCGCGTCCTCGATCGTCATCCGCTGCCGCTCCGACTCGGGGGCGATCACCAGGCGCCGGCCCCGCGCGATTGCAGCGATCTGGTACTCACCATCGGCGTCGAGCGTTCCGGGGCCGTTGGCCTGGCGCGGGAAGATGCCCGAATCGGTCTCGGTCGCCCAGGTCTTGCCGAAAAGGATCCCAGGGAACAGCTCCAGGTTGAAGCCGACCGTGCCGATCCAGCGCTCCGGCAGAGGGCCATCGAGGTCGACCCGGATGCGGAAGCCGGGGCCCTCGGGCCGGACCCGCACGGTGTAGGCGAAACGCAGGTCCGGGTAGTCGATCGGGTTGAAACCCTTGCGGTTCCGCGCGTCGTCTGGGTACTCCATCCGGACGCTGATCTCTCCGGTGGCCGGCTCGACTACCCGCTTGCCCGCCTTGGGGATCGGCTGCCACTGCCCGGGCGTGCGGTCGAGGCGCAGATCGCCGTTGGTCGCCACCCGTAGGCCGTTCTGGATGACGACGACGACGCCCTGGTGGCCCTCCGGATAGAAGTCCTGCCCGAGCATCACGTCGAGGCCGGGCTTCTCGAGGTACTCGAGCGAGTTGAGCTTCAGGACCTCCGGCGGCTCGCCCGCCCGAAGGGGGGCACTCGGCGCGAGCGCGGCAATGATCAGGAACAGCGGCCAGGGATGCCTGGAGAGGCGCATGCGGTCAACCCTTCGTGCGGTCATGGCTCCCGCGACCGCTGGCTGCGGTGCTCCTCGATGAAGGCGAGGACACCGTCCAGGTTGGGCGCGTGGAGCGCGTGAGGGACGGTCAGGCACACGCACGCCGATCACCAAGCCTTGGCAGCGGTCCTGGAACTCGCCGAACACCTCCTCCATGTCGCGGCCCGGGTAGACCTGGTCCCGTAGCTCGTGGGACACGACGACGGCGGCCGCGTGCTGCGCGACGAACCCGTCGCACGGGCAGTCGAGCGTCACGTAGGAGACCGAGCTTGGCCAGCACGATCGCGGAGTTGGCCGCCGAGATCATGCCGTACGAGTAGGCGACGCTCATGGCCGGCTTGCCACCGCCTTGAAGAAGCAGTAGCAGAAAGTCCCGTCGGCCTCCGCCGTGCGGCGGAGGTCCGCGATTCCCCGGTCCCACTCCGCAACCGTCATCGCCCCGGAGGCGAGCGCGCGCTCGCGCACGCCCTCCACCATGGCGGTGAAAGTGTTCCGGGTGAAGCCCTCGACCAGCTCGGGACGGCTCGCGTCGACGTAGACCATGCGCGGCGAGACGCGCACGTCCGCGAAGCCGGCACCGGCCAGGCGCGGGTAGAGTGAGCGGCCGATCACGGAGTCACCTCCGGCCTGTGCCTGCAGGTCGACCAGGCAGCCGATCGCGCGGCGGGCAAGGGCGCTGTCGGGGTGGAAGTACGCCGAGCCGTGATCGCCCTCGATCACGGTGAGGCTGCCGCCGGGCTTGAGGATCCGCCTGAGACCGGCCAGCGCCCGCGCCGGCTCCGCCAGGTGCTCGAGCACGAAACAGACGAAGACGTGGTCGAAAGTCGCGTCGGTGAACGGCAGGGCGAAGAGATCCGCCTGCCCGAAGGCGGCGTTGCGGACTCCGGCCCGGCGCGAGCGCGCCCGGGCCTCGCGCAGTGAGTCGGGAGCGATGTCGACGCAGACGAAGCGGGCCGCCGGGCTGCGCCCGACGAGCGCCACCGTCTGCGCGCCGACGCCGCAGCCCGCCTCGAGCACCAGGCTCCCGGCCGGGTAGGCGGTGTCGCCGTGCAGGAGGCTGGTGAGGGCGTTCGCCTGATCGACCAGCCGCTGGACCTCCCGCGGCGAGTAGCCGTGCACGTAACCCGGATCGATGCCCATCCCGATCACCTCCGGAGGCCCCCGGTCGCCCGGACTCGCCCAGGCCGCGGCTCGCATCATAGGCCAACCCTTTTGCCGTAGCGACGGGAGCCCTTGTGCCCGGCGGCAGCAGTGGTACGCTCACCTCTCCCGACTCCCGAAAACAGAGGAGGCGTCCATGATCGTGGCCGGCTTCGTCTTCGGCTTCCTGGGCTGGTTCGTCCTGCGCCACGTCGTATTCGGGCTGTTCACCGTGGAGCAGAACGAGCGCGCGGTCATGACGACCTTCGGCCGCGCCCACCGCGCGGGCGACTTCACCACGGCGGAGACGGCGCTCGCCGACGGCCTGAGCCCGCAGGAGCGCGAGCGCTATGCCTACCCCGTGCTCAAGGTGATCGGACCCGGCGGCCCTTACGTGAAGCTCCCCTGGCAGAAGGTGCACAAGGTCTCGGTGGCGACCGAGACCCGGAACATGGCCGTCGATCCCGAGGACCCGAAGGCGAACCACGACGGCCAGGTGCTCGAGGCCGTCACCAAGGACCAGCTCGACACCGGCCTGAACGGCCAGATCCGCTATCGCGTCTCCGAGCAGAACCTCTACGCCTACCTCTTCGGGGTCAAGCACCCGATCGTGCACGTGATGGGCTACTTCATCTCGGTCCTGCGGGAGCGGATCGCCAATTTCGAGGCGCCCGAGACGGTCCGGGGCGAGGGCCAGACGCCGATCGAGGCCCAGGTCGTGCGCGGCATCTCGATCAACGACCTGCGCAAGAACCTGCGCGACATCAACGAGCACATGGAAAGCGAATGCGCCTCGGCCGCGGCCCGCTACGGCATCGTGCTGGACGCCTCGCTGATCACCGGGATCGAGCCGCCGGCGGAGGTGGAGTCGGCTCTGGCCGCGATCAACACCGCCCACAACCACGTTTCCTGCGACATCAGCCTCGCCCAGGCCTCCGCCGACCAGAAGATCGTGCAGTCGAAGCGCGCGGTCGAGATCGAGACCCTGAAGGCCCAGGCCGAGGTCGAGCCGCTGATGGCGCTCGCCACCCAACTCGGTGCGCTGAAGGCGAACGGCAACCGCCCCGCGCTGGAGGCCTACGTGCGGAACCTGCGCCTCGACCTTCTGACCAAGGCCCAGCAGGTGTACCTGGAGGCGCAGCCATGATCGGCCATTTCCTGATCGGGGCGCTGGGCGCCTTCTTCCTGTTCCTGATCGGCGTCCCTCTCTTCCTGGCCTTCCTGCGCTTCCTCGGCCTCTTCACCATCGTCGAGGAGCGCCGCTGCCACGTGTACGTCCTGTTCGGCAACGTGGTGGGCATCATCAAGGAGCCGGGCCTGCACTTCCTGCCC
Source organism: uncultured Acidobacteriota bacterium (assembly GCA_963732935.1). GTDB lineage: Bacteria > Acidobacteriota > Vicinamibacteria > Fen-336 > Fen-336 > DATBSL01. The sequence goes on from CAVTBK010000003.1 coordinate 1,119,250, forward strand.
TGGCGGCTCGGCCTCGCTGCCTTCCTGGTGCACTGGCTCGGCCAGCGGTACGTGGTCGACCTGCGGCTCGACCAGGAGTACCTGCGCAGCCAGCCGGTGAACTCGGAAGAGGGAGCGCCGATGGGGATCGGCATCTGGTACGAGATGTTCGTCAGCGACCCGGTCGCCTTCCTGTTCAAGAACACCGACCCGCGCGGCTCGCTGCGAGCCAACGTCTGGAACACCACCGTGCGCTGCCTCTCCAACATGCGGCTCGGCGACATGCTCGAGAACCGTCACGCCATGAGCCACACGGTGCGGGAGGAGGTGTCCCCCAAGTCGCACGAGTGGGGCTACAAGCTCGGCTCGGTGTACATCCGCAAGGTCCACTTCCGCGACGCCGGAATGATCCGGCAGATCGAGGAGAAGGTGGTCAACCGCCTGCGCCAGGTCACCTCGGCGATCCAGCAGGACGGGGCCAACCAGGTGAGCGTCATCCGGAGCACCGCCGAGCGCCAGGCGGCCGTCGAGTTCGCACGGGCGACGGCGCTGCGGGCGGAGATCGTGGGCCAGGCGCTGGCCCGGATCCTCGCCGACACCGACGTCGCCAAGGCGCTCTTCGAGGTGCTGGAGACACAGCGGCTGCTGGAGGGCAAGGCCAGCCTCACCCTCCTGCCGCCGGGAGGCGCCGCGCTCGGCGCTCTCCTCGCCTCGGGGAGGACGGTCGCGGGTGCCGTCACCGGGTAGGCGACGGCGCGGGGACGGCGGGCGCGCTAGAATCGGGGCATGCCGGAAGCGCTCGACGTCATCTGTCCGTGCTGCGAGGCCGCCCTGAAGGTGGATCCGGAGACGGGCTCGGTCGTCTGGGCCGACAAGAAGAAGGCGCCGCCCAAGGACTTCGACGACCTGGTGAGCCGGGTGGCCTCGCACAAGAGCGTCCTCGACGAGAAGTTCGCCCGCTCCGTAGAGAACACGAAGCACGCGAGCCGGATCCTCGACAAGAAGTTCGAGGAGGCCAAGAGACGCGCCGAGGCCGATCCCACCTCGAAGCCCCCGCATCCGTTCGACAACGACTGAGGTCGCGGCTTAAGATCGGGAATCCCCTGAAACGATCGGAGGCCTCTCGATGCTGAAGCGTTTCGCGCTCGCGACCGGCGTCCTTGTGCTCACCGTCCCCTGCTTCGCGCAGAACCCCCGCGGCGACGCGAAGGCGACGGTCGCTGGCAAACAGGTGTCGATCGACTACGGCCGCCCCAGCCTGAAGGGACGCGACATGCTCGGGCAGGCCCAGGTCGGACAGCCGTGGCGCATGGGCGCCGACGCCCCCACGACGCTCAAGACCGAGGCCGAGCTCTCCTTTGGTGCCGTCCAGGTGCCCAAGGGTGAATACGTGCTGACCGCGACCAAGCTCGAGGCCGGCAAGTGGCAGATCGACGTGCACACCAAGGACCGGAGCAAGACGGTCGCCGAGCTGCCGCTTGCGAGCGCGACCCTGCCCGAGAGCGTCGAGGAGTTCACGATCGATCTCAAGGGTGAGGGAGACAAGGGCGAGCTGCGCCTCCGCTGGGGCACGACCGCCCTCACGACCGCGTTCACCGGCAGGTAGGCCCTGGCAGGTACCGGTACCGGCGCCAGGGGACGGCCTCAGATCCAGCCGCGGTGACGGTAGACGAGGAGCCCCAGGCGCTCGTGGAGGACCGGCCCGAAGGCGCGGAGCCGCTCGCCGGCCCGGTCGAAGGTCTCCACGTCGTAGCGCGTCTCCACGGCGGGGACCGACACCACCGCCAGCCCCTGCTTCTCGAGGCTGGCCGCCGCCCGGGCCGTGTGCACCGGCGAGCTGACCGCGAGCACCCGGTGCCAGCCCCGCTCGCGGAAGAGCCGCGCCACGGCCACGGCCTCCTCGTGCGTGTTGTGGATCGGTCCCACGGCCAGCACCTCGCAGCCGGGAGCGAACCGCCGCGTCCAGGCACGCGCGATGGGGGCGTACGGGCGCGAAGGGGGTGGCAGCTCCGAGACCACCAGTCGCCGAGCCTGCCCGTCCGCCAGCAGCTCGACCCCCTTCAGCAACCGGCTCATGGCCTCCGTCGTCGGATCGCCGTCCGCCTGCAGCCGCGAGCCGAACACGAAGACCGCGTCCGCCGGCTGCGGCGCCTGGCGCCGGACGAGCCCCCCAGCCAGCCAGGGAACGAGGGGGGTCTCGGCGGCGATCAGCCATAGAAGCACGAGAGCGACGGCCGAGGCGGCCACCAGCCGCCGCAGTCGCGTCGGCCACAGGAGCGCACCCGTGAGCGCCCCGGCGGGCACCAGCAGGATCCAGTCCCCCCAGAAAGAGGCGATCGACGGAAGATCGAGATCCAGGATCAGCAACCCGACCAGGGTCCCGACCGCCAGGCCGACCGCGGCGTGCGCCGCGCCCGCCACCCGGCTCGCGCCCGCTGCTCCAACCCCTCGCGCCACGCGCTCCTCCCCGCTCTTCTGAGTGCCGCTCTGCAAAGGATCGAGGCCCGAGCACGAGCCCGGGCCTCGAGGTCGGCCTCCGCGGGATGCCTTCGCATCCCGCGGGGCACGGGAACGGGGCTAGATGAACAGCGGCGCCAGCACCAGCGTGATCGTGGACAGCAGCTTGATCAGCACGTGCAGCGACGGGCCGGCGGTGTCCTTGAACGGGTCTCCGACGGTGTCGCCGACCACGGCCGCCTTGTGCGGCTCGGACTTCTTGCCGACCACGACGCCGTCGACCAGGAACTTGCCGGATTCGATGAACTTCTTGGCGTTGTCCCAGGCGCCGCCGCCGTTGTTCATGAAGAGCGCCATCAGGATGCCGGCGATCGTGCCCACCATCAGCAGGGCCGCCACCGACTCGGCGCCGATCTGACCGTAGGGCGAGAGGAACTTGAAGCTGTAGCCCACGGCAACGGGCGTGAGGACGGCGAGCAGGCCCGGGGCCACCATCGCGCGCAGGGCGCCCTTGGTCACGATGTCGACGCAGTGCGCGTAGTCGGGCTTCTCGGTGCCCTTCATGATGCCCGGCTTCTCCTTGAACTGCCGGCGCACCTCGGTGATGACGCTCTGGGCGGCCCTGCCGACCGCCTTGATCGCCAGCGAGCTGAACACGAACACGAGCGTCGCGCCCAGCAGGCCGCCGATGAAGACGGGCACTCGGGTCAGGTCGACGCCGATCTCCTGACCCGTGATCTTGGTGACCTCGTCGAGGTAGGCGCGGAAGAGCAGGAAGGCGGCCAGGGCGGCGGAGCCGATCGCGTAGCCCTTGGTGAGGGCCTTGGTCGTGTTGCCCACGGCGTCCAGACGATCGGTCTTGTTGCGGATCTCCTCGGGCTGGCCGGACATCTCGATGATTCCGCCCGCGTTGTCGGTGATCGGACCGAAGGTGTCCATGGCGAGGATGTAGGCGCAGGGCGCGAGCATGCCCATGGTGGCGACCGCGGTGCCGTAGAGGCCCGCCCCGATGACGCCCGGCAGCGCGAGCTGGCCGAACTTGTAGGCGGCCATCAGCGCGAGCGAGATCACGATCACCGGCATGCCGGTGCACTCCATGCCCACCGCGAGACCGCTGATCACGTTCGTCGCCGGGCCGGTCTTGCTGGCCTCCGCGATCGAGCGCACCGGGCGGTACTTGTACTCGGTGTAGTACTGGGTGATCCAGACGAAGGCGTACGCGGTGAGGATGCCGACGACGCCCGCGGCCAGCAGGAACACGGGATGCGATTCGGCGGTCGAGCCCGCCACGGGTTTCAGCAGCAGGTAGACGGCCGCCGCGAAGCCGGCCATGGCCAGGACGGTCGTGACGAGATAGCCCCGGTTGAGGCCGTTCATCGGGTCCTCGTCCTCGCGGATCTTGACCGTGAAGACGCCGATGATCGTGGCGATCAGGCCGAAGGCGCGCGCGAGCAGCGGGAACAGGATCCCGCCCAGCCCGAACACCGGGTAGAGCGCGATGCCAAGGATCATGGCGCCGACGTTCTCGGCCGCCGTCGACTCGAAGAGGTCGGCGCCGCGGCCGGCGCAGTCGCCGACGTTGTCACCCACCAGGTCGGCGATCACGGCCGGGTTGCGCGGATCGTCCTCGGGGATGCCCGCCTCGACCTTGCCGACCAAGTCGGCGCCGACGTCGGCGGCCTTCGTGTAGATCCCGCCGCCGAGCTGGGCGAAGAGGGCCACGAAGCTGGCGCCGAAGCCGAAGCCGACGATCTGGAGGGGCACGTGCTGGTAGTTCTGCATGCCGCCGAACAGCCAGAAGAGGCCCCCCACGCCGAGCAGGCTCATCGAGACCACCGCGAGGCCGGAGACGGCGCCGCCGCGGAGCGCGATCTGGAGGGCCTTGTTGAGGCTGGTGAGCGCGGCGGTGGCGGTGCGGATGTTGGCGCGGATCGAGACGAACATGCCGATGTAGCCCGCGATCGCGGAGCAGAGCGCGCCGACCAGGAAGGAGAGGGTGACCCTCCAGAACGCCCCTCGGCCCATCTCGGCGATGTTCTTGACCTCGCGGTTCCAGAAGTAGAACCCGAAGATGGCGAGCGCCGCGACCACCGCGAGCGTCGCGATCGTGCGGTACTGACGGCTGAGGAAGGCCTCGGCGCCTTCCCGGATCGCGTCCGAGATGGCGCGCATCTCGGGCTTTCCGGTGTCCGCGGCCAACACCTGTCGCGCGAGGACGGCCGCCACGGCCAGCGACAGGATGCTGATGCCGAGGACCAGCGGCAGAACGGATTCTATGGGCATGATGCCTCCGTTGAACGTTCCTGGGACCGGCTGTTCGGAGAAGGGCCGCAGCCGGGATTTCGGGCGGCAGCGTCACCGCCGCCAGCCGCGCGGGAGCGTACGCGAACCCGTGTTTGGCGTCAATCGGACGAACGGCCCAGGCACCCGAACCGCCCGAGCCTACCACGCGGCCGGCTATGTTGTAGGCCGCACGATGCCCAGGGCCGAGAGCTTGGCGTGGAGGTAGGTGCGCTGCAGGCCCAGCCGCCTTGCCGACGCCGCCAGATTCCAGTCCTCCTGCTCGACCACGTACAGGATGAACTCTCTCTCACAGACCGCCTTCAAGTCCTTGAGGCTCAAGGACTCGACGGCACTCAGCCGAAGCACGCCCGCACCGTGGGTAGGCGGCGCGGCGACCAGGCCCAGGTCCAGTGGGGTGATCGGGTCACCCCCGAAGACGACGGCCCGCTCGCAGGTGTGCTTCAGCTCCCGCACGTTCCCGGGCCACGCATGGCCTTCGAGGCAGGCCAGGGCCTCCGGGTCCAGCCCCTTCGGCCGCATCCTGTGCTGGCGGCAGGCCAGCTCGACGAAGTGGGCCGCCAGCAGCGGGACGTCTCCCGTTCGCTCCCGCAGCGGAGGCACCTCGATCCCCAGATGCGCCAGACGGTAGTACAGGTCCTCGCGGAAGCGCTTCTCGTGAACGGCGGTCTCGAGGTCCTGGTGGGTCGTGGCCACGACCCGGACGTCGACCGCGATCTCGCGTGCGTCGCCCAGCCGCCGGACCTCGCCGTCCTCCAGCACCCGAAGCAGTCTGGTCTGAAGCCCGGGCTCCATGTCGCCGATCTCGTCCAGGACCAGCGTGCCCCCGGTCGCCTCCTCGAACAGCCCCGGCTTGGCGGAGCGGGCGTCCGTGAAGGCGCCCTTGACGTGACCGAACAGCTCGTCCTCGACCAGCGAGGCGGCGATGGCGGCGCAGTTGACCTTGATCAGGGGCCCTTGCGGCCGCAGGCCCTGGCGGTGCAGGGCCGCCGCCACCAGCTCCTTCCCGGTGCCGCTTTCCCCTCGCACGAGGACGGTCGCCCCGCTGCGCGCCGCCGAGCCGATGCGGTCGCGCAAGGCGGCCATCTGCGGCGAGCGGCCGATCAGCTCGGACTCCCCGAGCACCGAGCGCAGGGAGGCCAGCTCGCCCAGCAGGGCCGTGCGACCGAGAGCGTTGCGCACTGACGTGCGGAGCCGCTCGCGGCTGAAGGGCTTCTCGATGAAGTCGTAGACCCCGAGCTGCAGCGCCTCGACTGTCTCGCTGATCGTCGCCTCTCCTGAGATCACGATCGTGGGAGGGAGCTCGCCGCGCCCGGCGAGCTCGCGGATGAGATCGACGCCGCTCGGCCCCGGAAGCCGCACGTCGATCAGCAGGATGTCCGTGGGGCGACCGTCTCGCAGACGCTCCCGCGCTTCCCCAGCGCTGCCGGCGGCCTCGACTTCGAATCCCTCGTCCTGCAGCTCCGCGACCAGCGTGGCCCTCGTGCGCGCATCGTCCTCGACCAGGATCACTCGGGGCATGCATCCTCGCTCGGAAGCGTCAGCCGAAACGCGGCACCGACGGCAGACTCTGCGATCTCCAAGTCGCCCCCATGGTCGAGCAGGATCTTGCGGCAGATCGCGAGCCCGAGCCCCATCCCCTGTCCGGGAGCCGCGGTCGTCACGTAGGGCTCGAATACTCGCTGCCGAACCTCGGGCGCGATGCCGGGACCGTCGTCGGCGACCTCGATCGCCAGCCTCCCCCGCGGCGACGGCGGCTGCACGGTGAGCGTGACCGTCCCGGCGTGCCCCGCGAGCGCACGCGCGCTGTTCTCGCACAGGTTCACCAGGACCTGGCGGATCATCGTTCGATCGAAGCACGCGACGCAACCCGCGGGCGGCGGCGGCGCCAGCAGCCTGAGCTGCGGCCAGGCCTCGGCGAAGGTCAGGGCGAAGTCACGTACCAGCTCACCCGCATCGTCGCTCGCCCGCGCGGGCGGTGGCAGCCTGGCGAAAGTGGCGAACTGCTGAACCAGCTCATCCAGTCGCTGGATCTCAGCCCGCACCTCGGCGACGGACCGGGTGATCTCGCTCGAGGCGGCCGTCTCGGTGAGCCTCTGCTGGATGCGGCCCAGCTCCAGCCGGGCGACGGTGAGCGGCGTTCGCAGTTCGTGCGCCTGGCGCCGGGAGGCCTCCTGCCAGGCGGCGAGCTGCTGCAGGCTCGCCAGCCGCTGTCGGTCGCGCGCGACGACCTCCGAGGTGCGTTCGATCATGCGCGCGATGACGCCGATGTGGTCGCTCCCGTGCTCGCTCAGGCGGACGTCGGGAGATCCGCTCGCCAGGCGGGATAGGGCCTCGCCGATGCGCCCCAGCCGGGACGCATCCCTCCGCGCGCTCAGGGCCAGCAGCACGCCCAGGCCAACGAAGGCGATGGCGGCCGCCGTCAGCACCAGGCTCTGCTGACGCGCCGCGATCGCCTCCCGGTTCTCGTCGACGATCCGAAGCCGGTTCGCCAGCGACTGCAAGGCGTCGAAGCGCTCGCGGTACTCGACTCGCCGGACCGGATCGGCCTGGGCGAGCCGCTTCAGGTCGGCCTGCGAGCGTTCCAGCGCCGACACGACCTCGGAGGCGATGCCAGCACCCGGCAGAACTCCGACCAGCTGCCGGTGGAGGAGGTGGAAGACGAGCAGGGCGCCGAGAGTGGCCGCCGTCAACGCCATCAGCCGCCGGCGAAGGCTCATCGGGACTCCACGGTCACGGGAACGGTCCAAGAGTACGTGATCAGCGAACGCTGGCCAATGGATCTGGTGAGCAGCTGCCGTAGAGATTCCGCAGGGGCGCTGCCTCCCGTGGCGCCGCCTCCCCGGCTGCCGCCCGTGGGTCGCCGCGCCCCGCTCGCGACTCTCGGGAGAGGCCTGGAACGACCGGAGCAGCCAGTCCTGTGCGTCGCGCTGCTCCGCCTGAGAGAACGGGAGCACGCGCAGCGTGATCTTCGCGCGCGCGGGCCGTGCGGCGGGTGCTCCGGACCACACGAGGAGCTCCAGCGCGCGCCACCACTCACCGAGCTGCGCTTTCGTCACAGCTGCCGCGGGCGACGCGCGGCGGGCATCCCAGCGCTCGATCAGGTAGCGCTCGTCCCACAGGTCGTAGCGGATCCGGACCTGGGCCGCGCCCTTGAACGACCGGCCGGCGTCGACGCCGAAGACGAAGCTGGTGGTGAGGCCCGTGTCCAGATGCCGCGCCACCATCTCTTCGGCGAAGACGGGGGCAGGTGACGAAGCGTCAGCCCTGCCGGCCGAAGAACCAGCTCGGGTTCGGACGCCAGGGCGAGCGGGCTGGTCAAGGCCGTCAGCACGACGACGGTGGCGGCGATCCTCATCGCAGCCGGGTGGGTGTCGCCGGACCGCCTGCCAGGGGAAGCTCGCGGCTCGTGAAAGAGAGCGACCGCTGGTAAGCGAACGTGACGCGCACGATGCCCCAACGGCCTCGCAGCGCGACTCCGAGGCTGAGCGGTCGCGTAGGACGATCGGTTCTTGATCTCGCTCGACGACAGCAGGTAGTCGCTCCCGGCCTCGGCTGGCTCGGCAGCGCACGCCGTTCATTCGAGGCGTCCCCGCCGAGCGAGCCGGCCAGCTCCCACCAACAGCGCGTCTTGCTGGCTCCCGGCGTCCTGCCCGATGGATGGCTTGCCCCCCAGAGACACGGCGCCGACGAGGTGTCGGCCGAACAGGTTGTGATGAGTGTAGCCGATCTCGAAGGCTGGCGTGGAAGGCGCGCCGAACCCCATGGTCCGGTCGTACGTCATTGCGGACCCGTTCAGGTTGAGGGTGACCTCGTTCTGCCCCCGGAAGAAGAAGCGCCCTCCGAACTCCGGAATCAGCGCGACGACCGAGGGAGTAACGGAGACATAGGGAGGGGTGGGCCCACCAGTCCCGCCCACCGCCAACTCTCCTCCCAGGAAGACCGGCATCGTCTCCACGACCGTGATCACCAGCACGAAGCGCCCGTGCTCCGTGCCCCGTCGCAGTGCAAAGTCGGCCGTGACGACGAAGGGAAGCCGCTCGAATGCGACGGGAAGCGCCTGCTGGAGCTGCGTCTCGGTGTAGCCCCGACCGATCGCGAGCAGCGTCTCGGCTGCGACGATCCTCTCGGAACCCGTGGTGGTTCCTGTCCGGGAATCCTGACGTCCGCTCGGCTCACAGCGCGAAGGCGCCGGGGCCCAGCCTGTAGAATGGGCCCTTCGCTGGAGAGGTCCATGAAGATCGAGGGAACGGTCGGGTTCATCGGTACCGGCAACATGGCGGAGGCGCTGATCCGCGGGCTGGTCAAGGCGGGGGTTGCCGGCAAGGAGCAGGTCGTCAGCAGCGAGCCGCGCGAGGAACGCCGGGCCGAGATGGCCGAGCGCTACGGGGTGCGCACGGTGCCCGACAACATCGAGGTGGCCCGCCAGGCGGAGATCCTGGTCCTGGCCGTCAAGCCCCAGGTGATGGCCCGGGTCCTGGAGGAGATCGGCCCGCACATCCATCCCCACGCCCTGGTCATCAGCATCGCGGCGGGGATCCCGCTCGCCGCGATCGAGGCCAAGCTGCCCCAGGCACGGGTCATCCGCACCATGCCGAACACGCCCGCTCTCGTCGGTGCGGGCGCGACGGCGATCGCCGCCGGTGGGCACGCGACCGAGGCGGACCTCGAGGCCGCGAAGAAGATCTTCGAGTCGGTCGGCACGACCGTGATCCTCGAGGAGAACCAGATGGACGCGGTCACCGGCCTCTCCGGCAGCGGGCCCGCCTACGTGTTCCTGATCATCGAGGCGCTCTCGGACGCGGGCGTCAAGGTCGGCCTCTCGCGCTACAACGCGCAGGCGCTCGCGGCGCAGACGGTACTCGGCTCGGCCCAGCTGCTGATCGAGACCAAGGAGCACCCGGGCCGGCTCAAGGACATGGTGACCTCGCCCGGCGGCACCGCGATCGCGGGGCTCCACACGCTGGAGGCAGGCGGCCTGCGGACGACCCTCATGAACGCGGTCGAGGAGGCGACCCGCCGCAGCCGCGAGCTGGGTGAGGCCGCGGCCGCAGCCCTCGCGCGCTCCTGAGCACGCCTCAGGCTGGGCCGCGAGCGCGAGGCGTGCTCAGGCGTCCTTGCGCAGGATCCCGTCCTCGAGGTCGTCGATGTCCTGCGGGCGCTTGCTGGTCAGCACCCTCCAGAAGAAGCGAAAGGTGAAGTAGCAGATGACGCTCCAGGTGAGCGTCAGCATGATCCAGGCGCCGGTCGTCACGACGCGCTCCTTTCCGCCGCCCCCGCCTTGCCCGCCGCCCGCTTCTGCCAGGCCCGGCGGACCAGCAGGGCGAAGGTAACGAAGACCCCGAGCAGGAGCAGGCGCGTCGCGTCGGCGACCAGGGCCGGCGTGACGTGGCCGTTCTCGAACCAGACGTAGTGCTGCCCCACGTGCAGGATCTTGCCGATCACGCTGCCCGCGCCGATCGGCCAGCCCCCGCCCGAGACGAGCGAACGGAAGGCCTCGGTCCAGGTCCCGCCGGGCTGGAAGAGGGCGCCCAGGAAGATCAGCAGGATGAACCCCGGCGTCACGTACTTGATCACGTAACGGAAGACGCGGGGGACCCGGATCTCCGCCCCGCGGGTGATCTCGTGCCAGCCCTTCTCCATGCCGAACACGTACGCGAAGACGAGCACCTCGAGGAGCGCGAAGACGACCAGGCTGACGGTGCCGGTCCAGTAGTCGAACTCGTCGTGGGCGCCACCGGGATAGAGCCAGACGGTGAAGCCCCCGAGCAGCAGCACGGACAGGCCGAAGGCGATGGCGCCCCGCCGGCGCTCGAAGCCGAACTCGTCGGCCAGGAAGGCGAGGATGGGCTGGCCCATGGCGAGAGAAGACGTGATCCCGGCGAAGAAGAGCAGGCCGAACCACATGGTGCCCGCGACCGGGGCGAACCAGCCCCAGTTGTTGAAGAGGGTCGGCAGGCTCATGAAGCCGAGGCCGAAGCCTCCGCCCACGGTGGCCGCCTGTACGGCCGCGAGGCCGAGGTAGGCGGTGCCGATCGGGATCAGGAGCGAACCGCCCAGGACGACCTCCACGAACTCGTTCATCCAGCCGGCGGAGGCGGCGTTCAAGGCGATGTCCTGGTGGCGCTTCACGTAGGAGGCGTAGCAGTGGATGGAGCCCATCCCGACCGAGAGGGTGAAGAAGATCTGCCCGGCCGCCGCCAGCCAGGTGTTCGCCGTGAAGAGACCGTCCAGGCGCGGGTTCCACACGAAGTTCAAACCCTCGAGCGGGCTCTGGATGACGCCCGGGTCCTGCCCCGGCTGGAGCACCAGGCCCCGCACCACCAGGACCGCGCCGAACAGGATCAGGAGAGGCATGGCGATCTTGGCCACGACCTCGATCCCCTTCGCGAGGCCGCGAGAGAGGATCCAGGCGTTGAGGGCGGCGGTCACCAGGAACCAGAGCGACGCCTCGACCGGGATCGCGGTAATGTGAGCGGCCGTCGTGCCCACGTAGTGGGGGAAGAACTGGGTGGCCGGGATCGCGCGGAAGGTGCCCTTGATCGAGTGCCAGACGTAGGCCAGGGTCCAGGACTCGACGTAGCAGTAGTAGGAGGCAATGGTGAGGTTGGTGAAGAGGCCGAAGACGCCCACGTACTTCAGCCAGCGCCGCTTCCCAAGCACGTCGAACATGCCGGGGGCCGAGTGATGGCCGTAGAGCCCTCCGTGGCGGCCGATCGCCCACTCCACCCAGAGCAGCGGGATGCCCATCAGGAGGAACGACACCAGGTAGGGGATCAGGAACGCCCCGCCTCCGTTCTGTGCCGCCTGCGCCGGGAAGCGCAGGAAGTTGCCGAGCCCCACCGCGTTTCCGGCCATCGCCAGCACCAGGCCGACCCGCGATCCCCAGTTCTCTTGTTTGGCGCTCATGGGACGGGGAGAGCATAGCAAACTCGCGGAGGGGGCCGCGCCCGGCCTCGCGCCGCGACCGGGGCACGCACCCCGCGGTCGTGAGAGGATCGGGGGGCGGGAACCGGAACGGAGGCTCGATGGGACGGATCGTGGACTTGTGCGGCGAGATCGCCGCGGCGGCGGACGAAGGCCCGGAGGGCCTGGAGCTGGCGCCCGAGGACTGGCAGCGCCTGCGCGAGACCTGGTCCGACGAAGAGATCGAGGACGCTCTCGGCTTCGTCAAGGACTCGCTCCTGCAGTCCGAGCTGGTCGAGTCCGCCGACAGCCTGAGCGCGCGGCTCGTCGAGCTGCTGGGCGGCTGGGGCGACGACCAGCCCTGGCGCGACGCCGTCGAGGGGCGAGCCGTGCTGACTGTCGACGCGATCCGCCAGCTCGCCCGCCGGGTGGACCGGCTCGAGGAGATCCTCGAGCTGTTCCGGGACCAGAAGGGGCCGGAGCGCGGCGGGTTCGACCGGCTGCGGCGGCGCCTGATGGATCAGGGCATCGAGGAGGAGATGCGTCCCGACTGGCGGGACGGGGAGCCGCCCGAAGACGAGACGGGCGAGTAGGCCCCGGGGCTGCTAAACTGCGCGCATGCGAAAGGCCCTGGCGTCCCTCGTCGCCGCGCTCGCCCTTCCCTCGCTCGCCCTCGCCGGCGAGGTCGAGATCGGCGGCTTCGCTGGCTATACCTTCCCCTTCTACAGTCACACCTTCACGTACGATCCGGGACCGGTCCAGCTCGAGGACCTTCCCGGGGTCTCGATCGAGCAGAACGGCAGCTTCCAGCTCAAGGCCTCCGGCGGCGCGGTATTCGGCGGCTGGGTGGGTTTCTTTCCGCTCGACTCGGTCGGTTTCGAGGCCCGGGTCGACAGCGGCGCCCTCAACGTCGAGACCGACAGCCCGAGCTATCACGTACACGTGACGCTGCCGCCGCCGCTCGCACCGGTGGACACGAACCTCTCGCTCAAGACCAGCCAGGCCAGCCTCCGTGCCGCCGACCCGCTCTCGCTGAACCTGAAGCTGCGCACGGGCGGGGACACCCGCGTCTACCTCTCCGGGGGCATCAGCTACCTGCCCAACATGAGCTTCTCCCTGGAACAGACGGTGGCGCTGGGCGTCTCCGAGGTGAACCTGGAGACCAACGAACTGAAGATCGCCACCATCACGCTGCGCGCGAAGAGGAAGCCCGGCGATCCCAAGAGCAGCTGGGGCGGCAACGCGGGCCTCGGCGTGCGCATCCCGCTCGGGGAGCGGGGGGGCCTGGTCCTGGAGGGGCGTGGCTTCTTCTTCCCCAAACAAACGTACCAGTGGGAGGGGGTCGTCAACACCGACAACCCTCTCGGCGAGGTGGAGCAGAAGCTCCTGGACCGGGTGCTGGAGCGGGTCGACCCGGTGGACTTCAAGCCCTGGTGGGTCCAGGCCACGATCGGCGTCTGCTATCGCTTCTGAAGCCGACCGCTACTTGGCCGTGAGGTAGCCCTCGCTCGTGAGCAGCTCGGCCGTCAGGATGCCCCCGCCCGCCGCGCCGCGGATCGTGTTGTGGGAGAGGCAGACGAAGCGCCAGTCGAAGAGGCTGTCGGGACGCAACCGGCCGATCGTCACCGCCATCCCGCCCCCGGCGTCGCGGTCGAGTCGGGTCTGCGGCCGCCCGTCCTCCTCGAAGTAGGTCAGGAACGGCTGCGGGGCGCTCGGCAGCTTCAGCTGCTGCGGCCTGCCGACGAAGCCGCGCCAGAGCGCGACGATCTCCTCGCGGCTCGCCTTGCGTTCGAAGGAGGCGAAGACCGCTGCCAGATGGCCGTCGCTCACGGGCACCCGGATGCACTGGGCCGAAATCGCCGGCCCGCTCGCGTTCACGATCCCCTGCTCCCCCAGCCGGCCCCAGATCTTGAGCGGCTCTCTCTCGCTCTTCTCCTCCTCGCCCTTGATGAAGGGGATCACGTTGTCGGTCATCTCGGGCCAGCGCGCGAAGGTCTTGCCCGCGCCGGAGATCGCCTGGTAGGTGGCGACCGCGACCCGGCTGGGACCGAGCGAGGCGAGCGGATGCAAGGCCGGCACGTAGCTCTGCAGCGAGCAGTTGGGCTTCACCGCGACGAAGCCGCGGCGCGTGCCGAGGCGGCGTCGCTGCGCCTCGATCACCGCGGCGTGCTCGGGGTTGACCTCGGGGATCATCATCGGCACGTCGGGCGTGGCACGGTGCGCCGAGTTGTTCGAGATGACCGGGGTCTCCGCACGGGCGTAGGAGTCCTCGAGGGCGCGGATCTCGTCCTTGAGCATGTCGACCGCACAGAACACGAAGTCCACCTGCTCGGCGATCGCCGAAACGTCGGAGGCGTTCCTGACCGTGAGAGCCGCCGTCTTCTCCGGGATCCTCGCATCCAGGGCCCAGCGCCCCGCGACCGCGTCGCGGTAGGCACTCCCGGCCGATCGGGCGCTCGCCGCCACCAGCGTGACCTCGTACCAGGGGTGATTCTCGAGCAGGGTCACGAAGCGCTGCCCGACCATGCCTGTCGCCCCCAGGACACCGACCCTCTGCCGCCTCTCGCCCATCCTGCCCTCCTCGGCACCGCAGGCTGAAACCGTGAAAGTAGCACGGAAGCGCCGGGCGTGCGCCGCTCGCCACCCCAGCGCCCGGACGCACGTGTAGAATCGCGGCGACCCGCGTCCTTGCGGAGGGCCCGAGAAAGCTCGATGCGACCGACGATCGGCTTCCTGCTCGCCTTACCCTCTGGCGTGCTCCTGTCGGGCGGCGTCTGCGTCTCGTGCGCTGCGGCGTCGGCCGAACCTCCCGCTCGGTGGCTCCCAGCCGTGGCCGGTGCGGAAGCGCCCGGCCTGCCGCCGCTTCCACGGATCTCGCCGCGCAACGCCAGCTACACGATTGACGCGCGTCTCGATCCTGAGCGGCACACCATCACCGGAAGCCTCATCCTCGATTGGCGCAACACCAGCGCGCAGCCCCTGACGAGCTTCCCCTTCCACCTCTACTGGAACGCGTTCCGGAACGATCTCTCGACGAGCGCCCGGGAGGCGCCTCGCTACTGGACCGGCGACGCGGGTCGATCCGCCCATCGCTTCGGCTGGATCCAGGTGAAGACCGTGCGGCTCGAGCGCTCGCCGGCGACGGGTGCGGGGGCCGCCGTCTCCAGCGCGGCCGCGGGCGCGGAGGACCTGACGTCGACACTCGTCTATCTCCACGAGGACGGGAACGCCGACGACCGGACGGTGATGGAGGTGCGGACGGCGACCCCGGTGCCCCCGGGCGCCAGCGTGCGCTTCGAGATCGCGTGGGAGGCGCTCGAGCCCCACGGCAGCGTGGGCCGGGCGGGATGGGTCCACGACTACAACTTCGTCGCCCAGTGGTTCCCCAAGATCGGGGTCTTTCGCGACGGCGCCTGGGGCTGCCATCCCTTCCACGCCTGGACCGAGTTCTTCTCCGATTTCGGCGTCTACGACGTGCGGCTGCATCTGCCTCGCGGCTTCGTGGTCGGCGCGACGGGGCGGCTCCAGGAGCGCCACACGAGCCCAGACGGGACGGAGAGCTTCCGCTTCGTCCAGGAAGACGTGCACGACTTCGCCTGGACCGCGAGCCGCCGCTTCCTCGAGCGGAGCGCACGCTTCGACGAGCCCGGCTATCCTCGCGTCGAGATCCGGCTGCTGTTGCAGCCCGAGCATACCCACCTGGCCGCTCGCTACCTCGAGGCCACCCAGATCGCCCTGCGCTCCTTCGGCACCTGGTCCGCGCCCTACCCGTACTCACAGATCACGGTCGTCGATCCGGCCTGGGGCTCGCACTCGGGCGGGATGGAATACCCGACGCTCTTCACGGGCGGGACCTCGATCCTCGCCCCGCGCGCGCTCCAGAGCCCCGAGGGCGTGACGGTCCACGAGGCCGGCCACCAGTTCTGGTACGGGCTGGTCGCCAACGACGAGACCGACGAGGCCTGGCTGGACGAAGGCTTCAACACCTACCTGACCGCCAAGGCCCTCGACGACGCGCTCGGCCCCCGCGCCTGGGGCCGGCGCTTCTTCACCGACGAGGGACCCCGGTCCCGGCTGGGATGGCCCTTCGTCGCGCCCGGCGTCGTCATTCCCCGAGGCAGCGACAGCCTCGCGGACCTGCGCAGCGGCGGATCACGCGACGTGATGGCGAAGCGGGGGTGGACCTATCGCGACCACGCGTCCTATCGCCTCAACTCCTACGGCAAGCCGGCGCTGGTGTTGCAGACCCTCGAGGGCCTGCTCGGCGAGCCCACCATGCTCGAGGTGCTGCGCAGCTACGCCCGCCGTTACCGCTTCGCTCATCCGACCACCGCCGACTTCATCGCGACGGTGAACGCGGTCACCGGCCGGGACT
Organism: uncultured Acidobacteriota bacterium; assembly: GCA_963732935.1. GTDB lineage: Bacteria > Acidobacteriota > Vicinamibacteria > Fen-336 > Fen-336 > DATBSL01. The sequence goes on from CAVTBK010000003.1 coordinate 1,135,268, forward strand.
GGAGCTGGTTCTTCGCCGAGACGTTCTTCTCGAGCGAGCTCTGCGACTACGCGGTCGAGGTCGAGAACCAGCCGGCGCGAGGGCCGGGGGGCTTCCGGTCCCGCGTCACGGTCGTGCGCAAGGGCGGGGTGCGGCTGCCGGTCGAGCTCGCCGTCGAGCTCGCGGATGGGCGCCGGGTCGCCGAGCACTGGGACGGCCAGGACCGCTGGGGGCGCTTCGAGTACCAGGGCGCCCGGGTCCTCCGCGCGGCCGTCGATCCCGAGCGGAAGATCGCGATCGACGTGGACCCGGTCAACAACGAGTGGGTCGCGAGCGACGCTGCGGCCCGGCGAGCGGCGACCAAGTGGGCTGCCCGCTTCCTGCTCTGGCTCCAGACCTTCCTGGAGCTGCAGACGACGGTCTCATGAGGATCCTGCTGCGCTCGCTCCGCGAGGGCTTCGGCAACCTGGCCCGCAGCTACGGCCTGGTGCCGCTGGTGCTGGCGGCGAACCTCGCCTTCGCCCTGGTGCTGGCGGTGCCCTTCGCCTTGCAGGTCGAGCGCGACCTCGCCGGCACCGGGGCCGCCAGCGGCATGATGTACGGCTTCGACTACGACTGGTGGACCCGCTGGCACTCGCACGCGCGCGGCTTCGGCGCGGACTTCGCGCCGGACCTGCTCGGGACCGGCTTCGCCTTCCGCGACCTGGACCTGCTCCTGCGCGGCCAGGTGCCGGCCGGCCTCTTCGCCTCCGGGCCGGGACCGGACGCGACGATCCTGGGCCTCGGTGTCCTCTACTGGGTGCTGCAGGTGTTCCTGGGCGGCGGCCTGCTCGCCACCCTGCGCACCGGCGGGGGCTGGACCTGGCGCGGGTTCTCCCACGCCTGCGGCTTCTACTTCGGCCGGCTTTTCCGGGTGAGCCTTCTGGCCCTCGCCGCCGCGGGGCTCGTCTTCGCCGTGAATGCGCCGGTCGCGGACTGGCTGGACGGTCTCGCCCGCGACGCGGTCTCGGAGCGCACCGCCCTGGCCCTGACGCTCGGGCGGCGCGCCGCTCTCCTGCTGGCGCTCCTGCTCCTGCACATGCTCTCCTCGTACGCGAAGGTGGTCCTGGTACGCGAGGAGCGACCGAGCGCGCTCCTGGCCTACCTGTCGAGCGTGGGCTTCTGCCTCCGCCATCTCGGCGCGGCACTCGGCCAGTACCTCGCGCTCGGAACGCTGGCTCTGGCGCTCCTCGGCCTCTTTGCCGTGGCCGACGCGCACCTCGCGGTCGACGGCTGGAGGACGCAGCTCGTGGCGCTCGCCCTCTTCCAGGCCTTCCTGGCGGGCCAGATCGCCCTTCGGCTCGGACTGCTGGCGTCGCAGCTCGCGCTCCACCGCGCGCACGCCTCGAGGGCCTGAGCGCCCCAGGCAGGTCGGGGCCCCGGTCCGGCACGGGACCGAAGTGACAACCCCGGCGGGGATCGAGTATAAACGTCCGAAGCGCACGGCTCACCGCCGACCTCACGAGATGGCAACGCGCGACGCAGGCCACGGGGGGCGACGGTCCGCGAACGCGCCCGGCACACGAGGGCGAGGCGGACGGCGGGCCCCGTCGAGATCAAGAAAGAGGGGATGAAGGAGAGCTTCCTTCGAGGAACATGGCCGAGAACGTCTTGATGTCCGACATGAGCTGGACCGAGGTGGAGCAGGCGCTCAAGGAGCGCCCGGTCGCGTTGCTGCCGGTGGGCAACACCGAGGCGCACGGTCCGCACCTGCCGCTGACCACCGACACGGTGATCGCGGTCGAGATGGCGCGCCGCACCGCCGCCAAGCTGGGGCAGCGCGGCCTTCACGCCCTGATCGCGCCCCCGGTCACGTTCTCCGTCTCGCAGCTCGCCTTCGAGATGCCCGGCACGTTGGGCCTGCCGCCGGCGACGGCCGTGGCGCTGCTGCGCGACGTGAGCCTGGCTCTGTCGAAGAAGTTCCGCGCGGTGGCGTTCGTGAGCGTCAACCAGGAGGCGGCCAACCTCGAGGTGCTCAAGCAGGCCGCCGAGGAGGCCAAGAAGGCGGGGGGCGGGGCCTGCTTCACCGACTTCGCGAAGAAGCGCTGGGTCGACCGCCTGGGCGAGGCGTTCCGCGCCGGCGATCACGCGGGCAGCTTCGAGACCTCGCTGATGATGGCCTGCGCGCGCGACATGGTGCGCGAGAAGGAGCGCATCAGCCTGCCCCCCCTGGACGGCCTGGCGGCCGCGCTCAAGGGAGGAGCCACCTCGTTCGCGGCGGCCGGCGGCGAGGACGGCTACTTCGGCGACCCCGGCGCGGCGAGCGCCGAGGAGGGCGAGGCCTTCTTCGAGACGCTGGCCGACATCCTGACCTTGTCGGTGATGGAGTACCTGGGCAGCAAGGCCTAGCGGCTACTTCTGGCCGGTCGCGTCGAAGAGGCGCAGCTTCGTGTTCTCGGCGGCGATGTCCGAGAGGTCCACGATCGCCGCGGCGTTGACGCCGATCGTGACCGCGATCGCCTCGGAGATCTCCTCGCGCGTCGCGCCGACCTTGAGGGCCTTCCTGATGTGCCCCTCGAGGCAGCCCTGGCACTTCGCGGCCAGGCTGGCGCCGATCGCGATCAGCTCCTTCGTCTTGCGATCGAGCACCGAGGCCTTGTAGGTCTCCTTGTAGAACTGGAAGTAGATCTCGCGGAAGCGCGGCTCGACCATCGTGTACGAGGCCGGCTGGGGGCGGGCGCCCCCGTCGTCGTCCTCAGGAAACGGCTGGTGATGCCCCTTCTGCTCCTTCACTCTCGCTCCCTCGCTCTCCTGTGGTCCTGACCGGCGGGTGTGCCCGCGCCGGCCGCCGTCCCGGTGGTCTCCGGCACGACGCTCCGCAGCAGGGCGTCCGCTGCCGCTTCGTACGCGGCGGTGCCGTCGCGCCAGGCCCCGCCGTGGCTCTGGCCCGGCACCACCAGCACCTTCGCGGCGGCCCCATCCTTCGCGGCGAGCTCGAAGGCGATCTCCTTCGGCATCCTGCGGTCCCCGGCGTTCGCCACGAAGAGCGCCGGCCGGTCGTCCAGGCGCGCCGCCGCCGCCTCGACGTCCACGGACGAAGGATCGAAGCCGCCCCGCCGACCGATCCAGAAGAGGGCCTCGTCCGCGACCGGCCAGGCCGGCACGATCACCAGCCAGGGCCGGAAGTGACGGAGCAGGTGCATGTGGTGGTGGACCGTGTCACGGAGCGAGCGGTAGCTGCTGTCGCAGATGACGCCCGCGATCCCGGGATCTTCCGCCGCCGCCAGCACGACCGAGGCACCGCCCAGCGAGACGCCCCACGCCACCACCGGCAGCGGCGCCCGCGCGCGCGCGAAGGCGACCGCGGCCTCGACGTCCTTCTTCTCCCTGGCACCGAAGGTCGTGGCCGCGCCCCCGCTCGCGCCGTGGTGGCGCAGGTCGAACAGCAGCGCGTTCCAGCCCTCGCCGTGGACGAAGGGCACGCGCCGCACCATCTCGACCCGCGAGCGGTTGAAGCCGTGCACCATCACCACCGTTCCTCTCGCGTCGGGGACCCCGACCCACCAGCCCTCGAGCGGGACTCCGTCGCTCGACCGGAAGGAGACGTCCTGGAAGGCGAGGCCGAAGGAGGCCGGCGTCAGACCGTCGTTCCTGCGATCCGAGTAGTGGTAGCGCCGGACGGCGACGCCGCCCAGGAAGTAGGGCACCCAGCCGAAGACGAAGACGAGCAGGCCGACCACGACGAGCAGGCCCACTCGCTTCAGCCAGAGCTTCCACATCGCTTCGACGGCCCTCCTGGGGTGGAGAGAACGATGATAGACGGGTCGACACGAAAAAGGCGGGAGAGTGCGACGCTCGACACGACGGACCGCGCTGTCGGGCCTCTCTGGGGGCATTCGATCAGCCCGTGCGCGCCGTCACGACGTCGGCAGCGTTGCACTCCCCCGTCCATCTATTAGTACGCCCGGAAGGCGTCGCAGTGTCTCCTTTCGCAGTGAAACGATGTCACCAAATGCCACACTCCTGATTTCCGCCCGGAGAAGGGTGACCCGGCGCGCCTGAGGCACCCGTGACAGCTCGAATCACCGCTCGGTAATCGATACCCGGCAGCTCCGTCGCTGCCGCGCCACCCACTCGTCGCGGTAAACGGCCGGGATCCAGGGCTCGGGCTCCACGGCGCGACCCGCCAAGGCGGGGATCCAGTCCGCCACGCCCGGCGGGGCGCAGACGACGTCCAGCAAGCCGGTGGCTGCCGCCAGTCGCAGCAGCTCCTGGCGCCGCGCCGGCGGCAGTTGGCCGTGTGCGACCCGTCCGTGGACGAGCGGTACCAAGACGAGCACGCCGAGGCCGAGGCTCGCGAGGAGCGTCGCGCGCGCGACCCTCGGTCGTCGCGTCAGCCGCTGGGCGAGAGGACCGGCCAGGACGAGAGCGAGGCATCCGCCCACACAGGCGGCGACCTCCCCCGGACGAGGGGAGAAGATCGCCGCCAGCTCCCGGCCCGAAAGCGCCTGCAGCGCCGGGGCCAGTCCAGGGCCGCCCAGGACGACTGCCGTCATCGAGACGAGCCCGACGCGCCCGGCCCCGCTCCACCGGGACCGACGGAGCAGGAGAGCCACGCAGCAGGCCCAGGAGGCTGCCGCCAGCAGCGGCTGGGCGAGGAGGCCGGCAGCCCACAGAAGACCCGCCGCGAAGCCGGAGGAGCGCGATGCGTGCCCGTTCGTGAGGGTGGCGGCAGGGAGCACCAGGCCGAGGCAGAGGACCGCCTCGCCCGTCCCCCAGAGGGAGAAGCCCTCGATCCCCCAGGCCGCCGTCAGGCCCGCGACGGCGGCGAGCACGGCGGCAGCGGGCCGCAGGCGCTCTCCCCAAAGGAAGAACAGGCCGAGCAGCGTCGAGGCGACGGCGGTGGTGAAGACAACCAGGACGGCACGCGCCGGCTCGCTGCCCGAGAGGGCAGCGAGGTCCGCCGCGATCGTGGCGAGGGCGGGTGCGTAGGCACCGAACGGGGCCAGCGGGAGAAGCGGCTCGGCCGAGCGCGGCACGCCGTCCCGCCACAGCAGGAGGCGGGCGGAGGTCGTCTGGAACGCCATGTCGGCGCCGGGCGCCTGGCGGGAGAGAAGCGTGGTCGCGACCAGGGCCAGCGCCACCGCCACGATCGCGAGCGCGGGCCCGCTCACGAGGGGAGGCGTGCCGCGCCGCGGCCCGGGATCCGGCGCCGTCGGAGCCGTCCGCTCGGACGGCGCTGTCCAGCCCGGCGGGGGCGCCACCTCGTGCTTGGGCAGCAGCCGCAACAGCAGGAGCAGGAAGGAGACGAGCAGGCCCGCCGCCACCACCCGGCTGCGTGCCAGGCCCGCGAGCGGCGGCCACCAGATCGAGAGCGTCCAGAACGCGAGCGACAGCGCGGGCACGACGGTCCAGGGCGCCCGGACCACGAGCAGGCCTGGAAGGAGCAGGAGGCAGCCGAGCACGATCAGGGTCGCAGTCATCGCGGGCGGGAAGGACGGCCCGATTCTACGGCGGTCCGCCGGGTTACGATGCCGGCCGCATGATCAAGAGTGACGGTCTCCACGGGGTCCTCTTCGACTGGGACGGCACGCTCGTCGACTCGGCCCAGAAGAGCTACCGGTGCTACGCACGCGTCCTCGCCGCCTACGGCATCGACTACGACGCGGCCCTCTTCGAGCGGACCTACGCTCCCGACTGGTACCAGACCTACCGGGCGATCGGGCTGCCGCGCGCGGTATGGGAGGAGGCCGACGCGCGCTGGCTCGAGTGCTACGACGGCGAGCCGAGCCGCCTTCTGCCCGGCGCGCGCGAGGCGCTCGAGCGCCTGTCGGGCCGCGGTCTCGTCCTGGGTCTCGTCTCGAGCGGCGATCCCCGACGCGTCAAGCGGGAGCTCGTCGCGCACGGCGTCGACCGCTACTTCCCCATCGTCGTCTGCGGAGGGGAGACGGCCGAGCGCAAGCCCCATCCCCAGCCGCTGCTGGTCGCGCTCGAGCGGCTGTCGCTGGCGCCGGCCGAGGCAGCCTACGTCGGCGACAGCCCCGAGGACGTGCAGATGGCCCGCTCGGCGGGTGTCCTGGCGGTCGGCGTGCCGGGCGGCTTCCCGAACCGCGAGGCGCTCGCCGCGGCCGCGCCGGATCTGCTCGCCCCAAGCCTTGAGTCGGCGGTTTCCAGCTTGCTGCGGTAGCATCAGGTCCGCGCGCGGACCGGTCGAATCCGGCTCCCGCCCGCCCTGACTACGAGGAGAGCCGCACCGTGACCGATCCCCGTCCGATCCCCGTCATCGACCTCAAGCCCCAGCTCGCCCGGATCCGAGGCGAGATCGACGCGGCCCTCGAGCGTGTGCTCACGAGCACGGCGTTCGTGGGCGGGCCCGACGTGGGGGCGCTGGAGAGGGAGTTCGCGGCCTTCTGCGGCACGACCCACGCCTGCGCGGTGGCGAACGGCACGGACGCGCTGCAGCTCGCCCTGCGGGCGCACGGCATCGGGCCCGGCGACGAGGTGATCACGGTCGCGAACACGTTCATCGCCACCGGCGAGGCGATCCTGCTGGTGGGCGCCCGGCCCGTGTTCGTGGACGTCCGCGCCGAGACGCACACCATGGACCCCGAGGCGGTCGAGGCGGCCCTCACCCCGCGCACCCGGCTCGTCCTGCCGGTGCACCTCTACGGCCACCCGGCCGACATGAGCGCGATCGGCGAGATCGCGGGAAGGCACGGCCTGCCCGTGCTCGAAGACGCGGCCCAGGCGCACGGCGCGACCTGGCACGGCCGCCGGGCGGGCGGCCTCGGCCACGCGGCCTGCTTCAGCTTCTACCCGACCAAGAACCTCGGCGCCTACGGCGACGCGGGGATGGTCACCACCTCCGACGCGGGCTTCGCCGCCCGCGTCCGCCAGATCGCCAACCACGGCGCCGGAGAGCACCGCTACGACAACGTGGTCCTGGGCACGAACAGCCGCCTCGACTCCCTGCAGGCCGCGGTGCTGCGGGTGAAGCTCGGCCACCTGGAGCGCTGGAACGCGGAGCGCGCCGAGCGCGCGGCCCTCTACTCGAGCCTGCTCGGCGAGCTCCCCGGGCTCGTGGTGCCGCGCGAGCGGGAGGGTGCGCGCTCGGCCTGGCATCTCTACACGATCCGCGTGCGCGAGCGCGAAGCGCTCGCCGCGCACCTGCGCGCGCGCGGGATCGGCACCGCCATCCACTACCCGCGACCGATCCATCTCCAGCCGGCGATGGCCGCGGCGATGGCCGCGCCCGGCTCGCTGCCCGTCTCGGAGCAGCTCTCGCGGGAGGTTCTGTGCCTGCCGCTCTACGCGGAGCTGCCGCTCGAGGACGTGGAACGCGTCGCGCGCGAGGTACGGAGCTTCCTGACCGCGGGAACCGCCTGAGCGCGGCACCCGGACAGGGTCAGCCCTTCTCGCCGAGCACGGAGCGCAGCTGCTCGAGCTGGGCCTGGGCGGCCTTGCGGACCTCGAGGTGGCAGCTCTCGCTGACCAGCTGCTCGAGGTAGGCCATGTCGGCTTCGCGCCGCATCTGCCGCGCGAGGATCTGGCCGATGTGCCGGTCGGAGGCGAACGCCTTCAGGCGGTCGGGGTCGCGGATGCGTTTGGCCGCCTCCTGGCGGACGAAGAAGTGGCGGTCGCTGCGCACGATCGCGATCAGCTCGTCGTCGTGCTCGTGGTCGATCCCGAGCCCCTGGATCCGAAAGAGCAGCTCGTCGTCGATCAACTGGAGCCAACCCTCGTCTCCTTGCAGGGGGACGTAGCTCATCGGACGCCGCGAGCGCTCGCCTTCGCCCATGCCACCGGCTCAGCCGATCGAGGCGGCACGTCGTCGAATCTCCTCGACGACGTCGTCCAGGACCCGCTGCTCGGCCGCCCCGATCCCCTCGAAGCTCACGCCGAAGACGAAGCCGCCGTGCGGGCTCGTCCGGGACCAGCGGACCGTGCCGGGGACCCTCAGGTGGGTCGGCCGGCGTGCGAGGCGCACTTCGACCACGAGCGTCACACCCTTGCCGGGAGGTTCGGCGTCGGTCTGGACGCGGCAGCCACGGCCGCTGAGGTCGGTGACGAACCCCGCGGTGCGCGTCTCGCCGACGACATAGCGGCAGGGTGCCACGAAGGGTTGAATGCGGACCGCCTGTCGCTCGGGTCGGGGCATCGTGAGCGCTCGAAAAGGATGCGGCGGAGGCCTACTGGCCTTCAGGGGCCTGCGCCGGCGTTTCCTCTTCCGCTTGCGGCACGCTGTTGAGCAAGGCCTTCAACTCCTTGCCCATCTTGAAGTACGGGATCTTCTTCGGCGGCACGTCCACCTTCTCGCCCGTCTTCGGGTTGCGGCCCTTGCGCGGCGCGCGGTTGCGGAAGCGGAAGGAGCCGAACCCTCGGATCTCCACCTCCTGACCGCCTTGGAGCGCCGTCACGATGCTGCGCAGCGCCGCTTCCACGATGATTCCTGCCTGGACCTGGGTGATGTCGAGACGCTTCGCGACTACGCTGATCAGGTCCGCCTTCGTCATTGCGGTTCGGGACGGCTCGGCCATGTCGCCAGGACTCCGTTCGCTCTCCCTCGGATCAGGGCGGGCAAGACGGCGGATTCTAGCCCGTAGAATCCCCAGAAGTCAAGGAAAGGGAGTGGGATAGAGGCGGTGCCTACGCGTTCGAGATCTTGCGCGGGCCCACCGGCCGCTGCGTCGGCTTGGTGGTGAGGGCCCCGAACGTCTTCTCGAGGGCCCGCTCGACCTTCTCTTCGACCGAGGTGCGCGGCCTTTCTTCCGCCTCCGCTATTTCACTGACAAGCAAGAACTTAGCGCGCTCTAGCATGCGCTTCTCGCGGAAGGACAGGGCCTTCTTGCGGGACAGGTACGTCAGCCCCTTCAGGACCACGGCCACCTCGAAAAGGCTCCCCGTCCGCATCTTGTCGGAGTTCTCCTTGAAGCGCCCCTTCCAGTTGGCGAGCTGCTCGATCTTGCCGTCTCCCAGGAGAATGAAGATCTTGCGGACCTCGGAGGGGCGGATCACCGGGCGCAGGCCGACGTCGATGGCATTCTGCTGCGGCACCCAGACGCGCGAGTCGTTCGAGAGGATCCGAAGCTGGTAGAGGCTGATCTTACCCCCCGGAATGGGGCGGGTCTGGATACTCTCGACCACGCCGATGCCGTGGTTGGGGTAGATGACCTTCTCACCAACTTGGAATTCCACGGCGGCCTCTCTTTCCAGGGCTTGCGGGGGGCACCTGCAGGCGAGTCGTCACGACGGGCGACCATACAATTTTACCAGCCGCCGGGGGCCCCGGCAATGCAGCAGATGATCCCCCGGGCCTGGCGCCGTCCTTCCGGGCGCCGTCCTTCCGGGCGCCATCGCTCGACGGCTGCCGTCGTTCGGCGGGCCCGCGGCCCGCCGGAGGGTCACCAGGCCGCCTGTACGGCCCTCCCTGGCCCCGTACCGCCTGCACGGCCGCACAACACCGATCGACTACAGCAGCTGCTGCTCACGCCAGGCGACCAGGGCGTCGACGCATGCGTCCACGTCGGCCTCGTCGTTGTAGAAGTGCGTGGAGATCCGGATGCCCTCGGGCTTGCGCGTGACGTGGATGCCGTTCTGCGCCAGGTAGGCGTGGGCGCTCCCCGGATCGCTCAGCCTCACCAGGGTCTCCGCCGAGCGGTGGTCCCCGCCCGGCGAGAGCACCTCGAAGGACTGGCGCGTCAGGCGGAAGGTCAGGTACATGTTGAGGGTGAGCACGCGCTCGGCGATGCGCTCGATGCCGAGGCCGGCGATGTAGCCGATGGCCGCCCCCAGGGCGAAGATCGGCCCGAACGCCGGGCAGCCCAGCTCGGTGCGCGCGTTCGTGGTCAGCAGCCGCATGTTGCGGTTGTCGAACGCGTAGGGGTCCTCGCCGCTCATCCAGCCGACCGCCCGCGGGGGCCGACGATCGATCAGCTCCTGGCTCACGTAGCAGAACCCCGCGCCGTACCCGGCGCACAGCCACTTGTGGCCGGCGGTGGCCAAGGCGTCGACGCGGCTCTTCTTCACGTCCACCGGAAAGACGCCCACCGACTGGCTGCCGCTCACGACCAGCCGGCGATGCCCCTTGATGCGGCCGAAGGCGTCCAGGTCCTGGCGACAGCCGTTCGAGTACTGCACGTGGCTGATCGCGATCGTGCCCGCGCGCGGTGCCTGCCCTTCCGCAAACGACTCGATCCGAAGCACGCCTTCGACCGCGGGCACGAAGCGCACCAGGACGCCCCGGTGGATCCAGGGCAGCGTCACGGCCGGGAACTCGAGCTCGTCCGAGAGCACGGGCCCGTCGGCCTCGAGCAGGTCGGCGATCAGGTTGATGCCGGTCGAGGTGTTCGGTGCAAAGGCGATCTCACCCGGCTGGGCGCCGATGAAGCGAGCGACCCTTTGCCGGACCAGCTCGCGCTGCTCGATCCACTTGCTCCAGCTGCGGTCGCCCTCGGCCTCCAGCTCACGGTAGAAGCCGTCCACGGCCTCCCGGACCGGGCGGGGCGTGATCGAGGAGGCCGCCGCGTTCAGGTACACCTTTCCCGCCAGACCGGGAAAATCCCCCCGCACGTCGTCCCAGAGTGTCGCCATCGACCGCACAGGATAGCCCAGCTCGGCGCCCGGCGCGCCTTTTCGTCGTACACTGGTCCGCGGCACGATCGGCCGGAGTGGCGAAACTGGCAGACGCGCGGGACTCAAAATCCCGAGAGGGTCACCCCTCGTGTGGGTTCGATTCCCACCTCCGGCACCAGGCCAGTCAATGAGTTACGAGGAGCAAGCTGACCCCGCTCCCAAGGCTAACCTTGATCAAACCCTGAACAGAGTTTAGGATGCATGCGTCTGGACGCTGCTGGACGATCCAGGCGCGGAGGCGACCATGGGGCGCCCTGATCGAGGGGACGGCGAAAGCCGGGCGAAGCGAAGGCCGCACGGAACGGGCACGTCTTCCGCCCCAAGTACCGCACGGAGGACGGCAAGATCCACGAGCAGCAGCTCTGGTGGATCGCCTACCGCGTCGGCGGGCGCCTGATCCGCGAGTCGGCCGAGACGAGCGTCAAGAAGCGCGCCGAGGACCTCCTGCTGACGCGCCTGGCCGCGGTCCAGGCGAAGACGATCACGGCGACCACCAGGGACACGACCCTCGCCGACCTCAAGGCGCTCGTCGTGGCGGACTACCAGAACAACGGTCGCCGTTCGCTCGACAAGCTTGAGCGGAGTTTCCGCCCGCTACTCGATGTCCTGGGCGCCACGACGAAGGCCGCGAGCATCGACGCGGCGGCCGTCGAAGCCTACAAGGCCGTGCGACGCGATCTAGCGAAGCCGGCGACCATCAACCGCGAACTCGCAGCGCTCCGCCGCGGCTTCCGCTTGGCCGTACGCCTCGGGCGGCTCGGGACGCGTCCCGACTTCAGCCTGCTCCGCGAAGACAACGTCAGGAGGGGCTTCTTCGAGGCCGAGCAGTTCCGGGCACTGGTGAAGCACCTGCCCGACTGGCTCGCGCCGGTGGTGACGTTCCTGTACTGGACCGGGGCGCGGCGCCGCGAGGCGACCTCGCTCGAGTGGCGCAACGTGAACCGCAAGACGAAGACCATCACCCTCGAGAAGACCAAGACCGACGTGCCGCGCTCGATCCCCTACGGCGCGCTCCCGGCGCTCGTGGACGTCGTCAACGGGCAATGGCGTCGGACGGAAGCCGCACGCAAGGCCGGCGCGATCATCCCGTGGGTGTTCCACCGCGACGGCAAGCCGATCGACGACTTCCGGGAAGCGTGGGGCGCCGCCTGCAAAGCCGCGGGCCTTCCGGGGAAGATCCCCCACGACTTCCGGCGAACAGCCGCCCGCAACATGCTCCGCGCCGGCATCCCGCAGTCGGTCGCCATGCTGATCGGCGGCTGGAAGACCGACAGCGTGTTCCGGCGCTACGCGATCGTCGACGAGAAGCTGATCTCGGAGAACCTCGCGAAACTCGCGAAGGTGCGGCAGTGAAGCCGCTGAAGGCGCTCACCGCCGAGGACATCGCGGCTGTCGACGACTCAAGCGCTCCGCCCCCGACGCGCGAGGACATCGAGAACGCCTTCGCGGCCGGCTACCAGCTCCGAGACTGGCAGGCGCGCTGGCATGAGGTCTTCACCAAGGCCGCCCGTCTCGTGCCCGAGTGGGCGCGGAAAAGGCTCGAGAGTGCCCGCCGTCGGAAAGGCGGCGCCGTCACAGCTCGGCGGCGCTCGGCGGAGGCCGCGCGCTGGAAGGCGAAGGCCCGGGCCATGGACGCGGAGATGGACGAACCGGAGAATCGTAAAGCGCGCGCCCGCATCATCGCCAGCCGCCTCAAGCCCTGGGCCTGGGACCTCGGGCTGAAGCTCCCAGATGCGCGCACGGTCTACAACGCGCTCGCCGCTCGCCGGCCCAAGTCCGCGAAGCCTGTCAAGAGAAAGACCACGCGCACCCGATAGTCGCGCACATCCTCCCGCGTCGTCGCCAAACGCCGGCGTGACAGACGCTTCCGCGTCGATCCGCATCTGAGGACCTCCGCCCACCCCACGCGCGTCCGTCCCGGACGCTGAGCGTCCGGGAGTTGCGGCCTCGAACTCCCGTTCGAATCAGGAGTCGCAACTCCAGATCGAAACAGGAGGACGAGGATGGACGAAGGTTTCGAGGCTTGGGCCGAGCGGATCGTTCCCGAGGCCGAGCGCAAGCGCGTTACCGGGGTCGCGCTCGAAGTGGTACGAGTTGGAGGACGCGGGGCTCGCGCCTCGGCGCCGTGAGCTGACCGGCAACCGCACCGGCTGGTTGCTGTCGGAGCTGATCGCCTGGGTGCGCTCGCGCCCCGTCGCACGCAATGCGGCGCCTGCAGCGGCCCTCGCCGCGCGCGGCATCACGACGCCGGAGGCCCCTGCCGCGTAGCGCCGCGCCCCGCGAACCTCCGGCCGGTCGATACGGTCGGAGGGCACGGCGGGAAGCGGCTCACCGGATGCAACCCGATGAGCGACACCAACAGTAGCACGGCCGTCACCGCCGCCAGCACGCCGCGCACCTTGGACGAGCTGCGGGCCGCCTACGCCGCCGGCCAGCCGACCACCGACGAGGAGGACCAGCGCTTCGCGGCCGCCGTCCACGCGCGCGAGGCCGCGGAGCACGACACCGAGGAGCGCCTCGCACTCCAGGGCCGCGTTCCGGACGCTGAGGAAGAAGATGCGGCCGATCGGGCTGATGGTGTCTCCGATGATCACCTGGCGCTCGAGTTCACACGCAGGCACGCGGCCTCGCTCCGCTACGTGGCTTCCTGGTCCCGGTGGTTGCGTTGGGATGGGAGCCGGTGGCGCTTCGACGAGAAGCTGTGCGTATACGACCTGGCCCGCGAGGTGTGCCGCGATCTTTCCGGGCTCTCGCGCAGTCAGCCCGCATCCGACAGGGTGCGATCCGCGTCGACGGTCGCGGCTGTCGTCCGGCTCGCTCAGGCCGATCCGCGGCACGCGCGTACGCCCGAGGTGTTCGACGCGGATCCGTGGTGTCTCAACACGCCGGGCGGAGTGGTGGACCTGCACACGGGCGACCAGCGCATCCACGACCCCGAGGCGCACCTGACGAAGTGCACCACGGTCCCCGCGGACGCGAGCTGCCCGACCCCGCTGTGGGAGAAGTTCCTCGCCGAGGTCCTGCCTGACGCCGAAACCCGCGCGTTCGTCCAGAGGCTCACGGGCTACGCCCTCACCGGCCTGATCAGAGAGCACGCCTTCGCCTTCCTGTGGGGAACCGGCGCCAACGGGAAGGGCGTGTTGCTGAACACGCTGGTCGGCATCTTCGGAGACTACGCGACGGTGGCCGACATGGCGACGTTCACCGTCAGCCAGGGCGACCGTCACCCGACCGACCTGGCCATGCTGCGCGGCGCCCGGCTCGTGGTGAGCCAGGAAACCGAGGAAGGTCGCCGCTGGGCCGAGTCGCGCATCAAGGCCCTGACCGGCGGCGACCCCATCACCGCCCGCTTCATGCGGGCGGACTTCTTCACCTACCAGCCGCAGTTCAAGCTGCTGATCGCAGGCAACCATCGGCCTGAGCTGCGAAACGTGGACGAGGCGATGCGGCGCCGGCTCCACCTGATTCCGTTCCTCGAGACGATCCCGGCCGAGCGGCGAGATCCTGAACTCGTCGAGAAGCTGCGCCGGAATGGCCCGGCATCTTGGCCTGGGCGGTCCGCGGGTGTCTGGCCTGGCAGACCGAGGGGCTCCGTCCGCCTGAACCGGTCAAGGACGCGACCGAGGACTACTTCGTGGGCGAGGACGCCATCGCCGATGGCTCGACGAATGCTGCGTGGTGTCGCCCACCCTGACCGCCTCGAGCACGGACCTCTTCGCCTCGTGGAAGGGCTGGACCGAGAGGACCGGCGAGTTCGCCGGCACTCAGCGCCGGTTCGTCCAGGCACTTCGGGACGTGGTTTCTCCGAGGCCGGACCTCCGCCATCGTGGACTCCGTGGACTTGGTCTTGTTGCTGACGAGGCCGATGCCGCTTCGGGGTGGCCAGTGACGCTTGTGACGCTTCGCCGGGGAATCCCCGTAGGCGCGCGCACGCGCGCGCGCGCGTATACGTCGATATCCGAGGAAGCGTCACAAGCGTCACGGGGAGGCGTCCGGGTGCGCCTTGCCGGCTCCCGCCCGGTGCCCACCGGCTTCCCCATCAACGTGCTGTACCCCTACATCACCATCACCGATTCCGCGCTGGCGTGCTCGAGCTGCGGCACCAGCAGCACGGTCCCCTCGCCGCGTGACGTCCACGCCTACAACCGGGCGGCGGAGATGTTCCTGTCGAGGCACAAGAGCTGTAGCGGGGGTGCTCGATGACGACCACGATCACGCCGGGGCTCGCGCACACTCGCCTGCTGCGCGTGGCGGCCGGCATCACCGAGGCGTCGACGGCCGAGGCCATCAGCCGATTCCTCGAGCGGCTCGCCACGCGGCCAGACGCGGAGGCGCTCCGCGATGCGCTGACCGTGTTGGGCGCGGGCGCGGTGCTGCGCGAGGCGCAGGACGGGCGGGCGACGCGCTGACGATGCTGAGCCCGAACACCACGAACAGGCGCGAGCTGGGGGAGGGGACCCCCTCCCCCCTCTCGACGCAACAGCGGGGCGGGCCTTCGTCGACGCGAAGCATGTTGGTTCGCGAATCGCGCGATTCATCACGCGATCGCCTGCTCGCGTCCGTCGCGCTCATCACGCAGCCGCCGGCGGTCTCGACGGTCGGGGCGCCGGGTTAGAGGGTTCTTGGAGCGGCTTCGACACCCGAGGGTCCAAGCGCGTGCGAAATTTTCGCAGTGTACGGGGCTCTTTCGGGTGGTCGGATTCGGCTGTGACTTGGCAAACGCTGACTGTGCTGTTGCGCCAGTTCCTAGCGCGAAAGCGCGCGGCTACCAGGTGCGATCCGCTCGCGTTGGTCGAGGTCCCGCGCGAGGTCCGCGAGCGCGAGCTGCAGGACGAGGGCCGAGCGGGGCCGCGGCGAACGTGGCTGGCGCCGCGGTCGCGGCGCGGCTGGTGACTGAAGGACGTTCCCGGCGGCGTGGTGTCGCCGGCGATTGGGAGATAGCGAACATGACGACGAAGCCGAAGACGATCCTGGAATTCGACCCTTGGCCGAACGCGGCGTCGGTGTCCGCACGCCAGCGCGCGGAGCTGCCGCTCGGCGCACGAGCGCCCCTCCACTGGCACCAGCTCGACGTGCGCGTTCGCTCGCGGCTCGCCGGGCTCGCCTCGGCCGTGCTCGAAGAGCACAGGGCGGAGGCGACCGACGCGGCGAATCGCGTGGACTGCCGCTACTTCTTGCCGTCGCGGTTCGCCGAGCAGCTGCACGACATGGTGGCGCTCGCGACCGGAACCGAGGACCGCAAGTTGTGGGTCGCCGCGCGCGCGGCTGCGCAGGAGGACGGCGGGTTGGCGTTCGAGTTGTTCCAGGCTCTCGTTGCCTCCGGCGGCGCCGTGCCGCTGCTGCTCGAGTCGCGGCGGCAGATCGACGCCGCGCTCGCGCGTCTCGGGGCCGATCCCGCGACGGTGCGCGCCGCCATCGCCGAGCGGGCGCGGGCGGACCACGAGCTGCTCGGCGACGACGAGCCGGACGCCGCGTGACCACCAACTTGGGCTCGGTGGTGGCGAGCCGCCGAGCCCGACGCGATCCCGAGCTGCCGACCGGTTCGAGCTGCTGCGCATCCTGGCCGCGCTCTCCTGGCCGGCGGCGACCTGGGGCGGCGCACGCTCGCGGGCGAAGCCGGCTGGCGCGGCGCCATGCTCGTCGGGTCCGAGCGTCGCGCCGTGCTCGCGCAGCTCGGACCGGGCGCTTCTCAACGTGACACCGACCGGGCGCCGGCGCCTGCGCTCGTGGATCGACGCTCGGCCCGCCATCAGCCGGAGACCCGCGAGGCGCGAGGCGCGCGGATCGTCGAGCGGCTGCGCTACTTCGGTGAGCAGGGCGAGCTGTTCACGCTCGTCGTCTCCGTGCTGCTCGAGCTGCGGCGCCGGTGACGGACTACGTGCTCTCCGACTGCATGATCTTGACGGTCGGGCACGACCTCGTCGGCTGGACGTCGGGGCCGCTGCCGCCGGCGCTGCGCCGATCGTGCTGAGCGGTCATCTGGGCGAGGCGTGGACGGTCCACTTCCTCGGCCATGAGGTCGGGCACTGCTGGACCTTGCCGAGCCGACCGCTGCGGCGACCGCTCTCCAGATTGCCGCCGCGCGGGCGAAGGCCGACGAGCGCGGCTGGTCGGAGCGCGTCGACGCGGTCAAGCGACGGGGCGAGGACCACGCGGAATGGCTCGCGCACGCTTGGGCCGCGGGGCTCTCGTGGACCGCATGACCTCCGGCGCGACCTCGCCGGCGACTTCGACCGCGGGCGCGGGCCGGGATGGTCCTGCCGCTGGCCGCGCGGCAGACGAGCGTCGGCGACCTCCTCGCGCCTGGCGCACGCGGCTTCTCTTCTCGGAGGTGACCTGATGGACGCGGGCGCACGTGCGTGGAGTGCGGACGCCGGTTCGTGTACGACGGCGAGGACTTCGAGCGTCGGGGCTTCGCGCCGCCGTCCGCTGCCGTCGTGTCGCAGGGCGAGGTCCTCGCGCTCGGTCGAGGTGCTGGCGATGGTCGACGCGGTCACGCCGGGCTACGTTTTCGCGCGGGACCTCGTCGGGCGGAGACGTACTACATCAACCCGTCGATGCTCTTGCCGGCTTGGCCTCGCGTGCGGCGACATAGTGCGCTAGCTACGACCCCGCCGAGCCTGTCGGGCGAAGCGCGCGTCGCGACTTCAGCTCGTACAGAGGCGCGAGGGATGACGCGCGGAAGGGCGCGTCGGCGCCGGCTCGCCCGGATTCCGTCGCGATGTTCGCCGGGGACGGAGCCCGAACCGGCTTCGCGCTGTCTGGAGCGCCGGGCGATGACGACGCGCGCGAGTGTCGCCTGCTGCGGCGCTCGCTCGTGTGGCGCGCTGGCGGCGCTGCTCGGCGGAGTCGCGACGTGCTCGAGGTGCAACGCGCGGTGAAGGCGTGGGTCGTGCTCGACGCCGCGGCGCGCTTCTGACCACCACCACGGGCACGCCCTGGATCGACAGGCGGCGACTGTGGACACTGAGCGCGCGAGGTGCTCGCGCTCGAGGCGCGGCTCCGGCGCGTGAGCGGCCGCTGGCGAGTGGCGGTGCTGGCGTCGCTTCCGGCGCTCGGGCTCGACTTGACTCAGGATGGGGAGGCCGGATGCGCGAGCGGCGCGACGGGGGCTCGGGCTCGGGGTCGAGCGGAGGCTCGGCAGGGGGTTACGATGCGCTTTCGGAGGTGGCGATGAAGGCGACGAAGACGCGCTTCACCGTAGGTCACCGCCGCGTTCGAGGAGCTTCAGGCTCGGCGGGCGGCGCGCTGGTCGTTCTCGAGAGATGCGAAACGAGATGAGGCTGGCGATCAGCGAGGTCACGATCCCGCTGACGAAGCCGATCAGGCGCTCGCGCCAGACGCGGGCAGCAGCGCGACGATCGCTCAGCGCAAGACCGCGTCGACTGTCTGGCGGTCGGTCTGCACCACGGGGAGGAGCGTCTCTCGCTCACGACGGAGAGCGTCCAGGACCTGCTGTGACTGGGTGAGCTTCTCGTTCTGCGGCCACGAATTGATGGAGCGACCCGAGGCTCCTTTCGATCTCCGTTAGCCGCTGCAGTTGAGCACTGTAGGTGCTGTCGAATCGGCGGCGCGCTCGCGATCTTGAAGCCAAGGTACATGTATCAACTAGGATTGCGCACAGGCCGATCAGGAGGGCATGACCGCCACCGCCACCGCAGGTACCCACCTGAAGGTGACGCGGATCGTCCTGGCTGCATCGGCAGCAGCAGCCACGGCAGCGTCCAGCGTTGAGGGCGGCTATCGTCGTCTCGTTCATGACCGAGCCTTCTTCGCGTGCATGAAGAGCGGTCCTCGATCCTGGATCGGGTCTTCTCGTACTCGTCGAAGACAGCCATGGTCTCCTCTCGCCGCCTGGCGGCAGACGCTAGCAGAGCAGCAGCCGCGCGAGTCGAGGTCGCACCCGGTGTGCAGGCAGGTCGGGAACCACGATGGCGAGGAAGGGAAAGTCGGGGTTACATGCGGATCGACGCAGCTTGTGGACGCTGCGACTAGGAGGTGGTCTGCTGACCAGCTCCCATTCCGTGACTGTGTCGTCTTCGTGACGTCTATCGTGTTTGTCCCTGCATCCGGAATCCGGAAAGGCCCGTTCCGACCAGATCAGCACGCGTGGCCGCTCCTCGTCAGTGCGTACCACGCTTCCAGTGAGCTTCCATGTGAACACGAGAGCCTGCCTTGATGGTCCGTGAGGACGCAGGTTCAGCGCCAGGTCGAAGGTGCGGAGACGTTCCAGCGTCGTCGACGTGAGCTTGAGGCCAGGAGTGACCGTGTACTGGCGATCAAGACGCTGGGGGCCACTGCGTCTACAAGCTTGGCTCGGCGTATCGCAGGCGCCACCGACGAACGCGTCGATCGCTCCTCCAAGGTCTTCAGCTTCTCCGCTCATCTTCGGGGGATGACGTACGTCTGCGAGGACTGAGTAGACGCGAGCACTCACGTCGCAGCGTTCAGTGTCGACCTCAGCAGGTCATCTGCTTCTTGCGAAATCTGCGTGCAGCAGACGGCTCGCAAGTTCGATGCGGCCAGGGTGTTGCAGCTTCGTGTGCTCGACGCAGGTGGTCGACTGCGGTCGTCGCAAGACCCAGCTCTCCTGCGCCAGGCCGGCGTTGTTGAGCGTAGCGGCGCGGGTTCATATTCAAGGAGTTCGCGTAGTGAAACAGAGCCAGGCTGACAACAGGGTGGAATACTTGTAGGCGACCGTGAACCGGAGGCCTTGTCCGTCGGCGTCTCGCGAAGGGCCAGCTCATAGGCGAGCATCGCTCCTCGCTGGCTCAGGTCTGGCGGCGAGATAGACCTCAGCGATACCACGTAGAGATCCGCGCGAGGCTGCGCGCCGTCGTGCAGCAGCTCCCGTCAGGAGGCGCATCGCGTCGGCGTACGGTCCCATGAGACGAGCCATGACGCGTACTTGCGAACCAGACCGGCTTTCGCTCCTCGCTGTTGCGCTCTTGAGAGCTTCTGAATCTCCGCTCAGCGCGATCCGCTTTCCGTTCGCACGAGAACGGAGGCGAGAAACTCGTGACCCACCACGGCGCCGATCGCAACACCAAGCTCTGAAGCTCGGCCGCCGCTGCTGATAGCCTCAGAGTAGGCAAGGAACAGACCTTTGCGGTGAGGTACAGACGCTTCTCGGGATCATCTTCTTGGCAGCCTCTTCGCGGAAGGAACGGACACCCTCGACGTATGGCCCTGCTCGAGGAGCGCGTACCAGTGTGCCTGCTTCGGCTCCTCGACAGCGTGGGGCGCGACCTCTTCGGAAGGCTGAGCCGCCCCCTGTGTTAGGAGCGCGAGAGTCTGTTGTGGTGGTGGCAGGGCCGGAGGTGCGCCGAGACTCACGCCTGCCACCGAGATCGGCCGTTGGTGAAAGAACGCCCTGACCGACTCCCTAAGGTTGGGTCGTCGTATGAGGAGGACCAGCACGGTTGCGGCACCGAGAACGCCTCCCGTGACCAGGATCAGATACGCGATCGCGGTCAGGAGGTCAGCTAGGTCTTTCACCAGGGCCTCCCACCTTTGGCCGAATGGAACCCCTGTCGGCCCTTGAGACGCGGCAGGCTCAGCATCGAGCGACCCCCACCCCGCACACGCGGCAGCAGTGCATGGCCAACCTCCGCGGAGAGCCTAGCACCGCGCGGTGACGTCGGCCCATGAACAAACCCTGAATATCGCCCGCGTCCACAGCCGTCCAAGGTGCCTTTCTAGCTCGCTGCTGTCTCTATCTCGTTGAATCCACATGCGTCCGTCTTCGTCCGAGCTGGGAGCGCAACTCAAAATCCCGAGAGGGTCACCCCTCGTGTGGGTTCGATTCCCACCTCCGGCACCAGCACCCGCAGCTCGCACGATCCAACGCGCGCCTGCCGGCGCGGTCGCGGAAGGGCCCGCCTCAGTCGGCGCCTAGGGCCGGAAGACGACCACCAGCTGGGACGGTTGCTCATTGGCGCAGCAGGACTGCTCCGCGTCGGCGTACGAGACCAGATCGGCTTCGCCGTCGAGATCGCTGTCCCGGTCCGAGAAGCGAAGACGGACCTGGAAGCGGGGCCGCCCGGCGGCCCGTTCGGCCTGCACGGCCGCGGTGACGTCGAGGCTCTTGTACCCCAGTGTCTCCTCGGGGGGCATGGTTCCAATCCAAGCCTGAAGGGCCGGGCCGGCGTAGTCGCCTGAGTCCAGCCCTGCGCCGAGGTCGACGCGGTCGACGACGAGGCTCCCGAGAGAAGAGAAGGGGTGTCCGCCTACGGAGGCCTGATAGAGCTGCAGCGTGGCGGAGACGATCTCGGCCCCCGCGGGGACGTTCGTGATCTCGAAGCTGAAGAACTGCCGCCCCGCGAGCCCGAGCTTGATGGAGTCGATGTCGCCGACCGCCGGGCCGCCGGCGTGAGCGACGGCGTTTCCGTCGTTCGTGACGAAGCCATCCAGGGTGGGATCCGACGGTAGGGTGAGGGTGATCGTCGCGGTGGAGGGCCCGGTCGGATCAGAGCCGCAGCCCCAGTGGAGCGCGGAGGCGGCCAGACACACGACGAGTACCGGGGACGGCCGAAGCTTGACCACGAAACCCTCCCTTCCGCGACGTCGAGCCCGCCGAACGTGGCCGACATCATAGTCCTCCTCGCCGGCCACCAGCGATCGCGGGAACCGAGCGCGAGTTTACTTCCGCCTCGACACCGGACAGAATGTGGGACCGTGGCAGGACACACTCGACCTTCGGTCAACAAGCGGCTCCGCGAGGCCGGCAAGAAGGAAAAGCAGGCGGCCAAGGCGGAGCGCCGCGCGTTGCGCGCTGAGGAGAAGAAGAACAAGAGCCCGGGAGCGGCCAGCGAGGACCCCGACATCGCCGGCATCGTCCCGGGTCCCCAACCGCTGCCCTGGGAGGACGAGGAACCCAGCAGCTGACGCCCTCGGCGCGCAGCCGAGACGGTCGGTCTGCTCGCGGCTCGTCCTGAAGGTCGTCGTGTCCCGCCGCTCGTCGTTTCCTGCCGCTCGTCGCGCCACCCTGCTTCCTCGCGACGCCGCCCAGAGGGAGCGACGCCCGTGGAGCCGGCGCGCCGGCCGTGAGACGATGCGTCCGCGAAGAGGCGAGCGATGAACGACGAGCTCCTGGCGCGCGCCGCGAGGGTACGGCTGCTCCTGATGGACGTCGACGGCGTCATGACGGACGGCCGCTACTGGAACGTGCCCGACGGCAAGGGCGGCTTCGCCGAGATCAAGGCCTTCGACTCCCAGGACGGGCTGGCTCTCCAGTGGCTGAAGCGGCTGGACATCAAGGCGGGATTGATCAGCGGCCGGGTCTCGGTCGCGACCGAGGAGCGCGCGCGCGCGGCCGGGTTCGCCTTCATCTATCAGGGCCATCTCGAGAAGATCCCGATCCTCGACGAGATCCTCGAGCAGGCCCGGCTCGAGCCCGCGCAGGTCGGCTACCTCGGCGACGACTACACGGACGTGGTCGTCATGCACCGTGTCGGCCTCGCCATCGCCACCGCCAACGCCAGGCCTGAGGTCCAGGCCGAGGCCCACTACGTGACCGCCGCGTCCGGGGGCCACGGCGCCGTACGCGAGGCAGTCGAGCTGCTGCTCAAGGCGCAGGGCCGCTGGAGCGAGATCCAGCGTCACTACGAGGTCCCGGAGCGGCACCCGCAGGGAGACGCCTGAACCGGACGGGCCTCAGAAGCTCGGCCGGGTGATGGGACCCGTGGTGAGGACCTCGAAGGCGGAGCCCGGCACCGTCCGGAGCTGGTCGAGGTCCTCGTCGACCCAGCGCGAGTCCGCGCTCCCCGAGATGAACCAACTGCGGCCGGTATCGGCGACGAACATGCCGTAGCGCTTGAGCGCGGTCAGGATGACGAGGGCGTGTCCGCTGTACCGGGAGAGGTCGAAGGCCGCCTTCAACCGCAGCCGGGCGCCCATGGGCGGGACGTTCGGGTCGGCGCTGGTCCCGTAGTGGCGGGCCGGAGGCACGAAGCCGCGGCCGCTCGTACCGATGGTCATCCGCAGGGCGTGGCTGATGGTGCCGGTCTCGACCTCGTCCCAACGGACCAGCCCCGGCAGCACCGGCAGGCCCGCCTCGTCGGTCGAGACCCATCCCTCCTGGCGCAGCTTGTTGGACTTGAGGTCGAAGATCGCGCCGACGCCCGCGTCCCAACCGTTCTGGTTGCGGGCCGCGTGGCGCAGCTCGAAGACGAGGCATCGCTCGGCCTGGAGCACGAGGACCCGGCGGTCGCCCTGCGCCTCGACCGGCGCGTCCGGAGGGATCGGGTACGGCCCCGGATCGCTCTCCTCCGGGGCCTCCGTGAAGGTGATCGGCACCGGCGTCTGGGTGGACGGGACGACGACGTAGGGCATGCCCGACCCGGTGGCCGAGCCGAAGTCCGCGCGCAGGACCGCCCGGCCGGCCGCGTCGTGGTCGGCCTCCGGGTCGCTGTCGATGCTCGCGATGTAGGCCGAGGAGAGCGGGTCGACGGTCTCGGCCGACACGTCACGGTTCCACCAGTTGTCGTCGGGAAAGACGCTGCAGCCCGCGATCGTCGGCGCGTGTCCCGGGATGCCGCCGGCCAGCGACGGCACCGTCGTGTTCACGACCCCGGGTGAAGAGGGCGTGCCGCCGTCGGTGTTCTCGACCGTCGTGCAGTCAGCGAGAGCGAGCACGAGCAGCAGCGCGACACCGGCGCCGGGCGGAATCCGACGGAGACGTCCCTCTCTCGCAGCTCGCCGTGCCACAGCGCCCACCTACCGCAGAGTGTACATTGCGGCGCTCGGGTCCGGGTTCGCGGATAGTCCGCCCCGGCGGCGGCGGCCCTCGGCTCGCCAGCGCTGAGCTGCCGCGCGAGCGTGGGAGCGATCGCCCGCGCCAGGAGCTCGTGCCCCACGCGCGTCATGTGCATGTTGGCCACCCAGTAGAGATCCTGAGGGTCCGGCGCGGCGGCCATCCGCTCGACCGGGTCGACGACCGCGATACCGTTCCGCTCGGCCCAATCACGCAGCTCGTGCTGAGGAGACAGGGCCTGCTCCGCGGTCAGCCCGTGCAGGGCCATCCACTCCGCGCGCTGAGCGGGGACCGCCTGCTGCTTGGTCGGGACCAGCACCAGGGTGAACCCCGCGCGGCGCGCTTGGGCGAGATCCCTCATCGCGGCGACCAGTCGCTCCGTGGAGCGCAGGCTGCGACGCCCCTCCTCGGTACCCTGGATCACCGGCAGCAGCTCGGGCGAGGCGAACTGCCGGCGGATGGAGTGTCTGCGCACGGGGTTGAGCCGGTAGAAGCCGGGCACCGAGCGGATCTCCTCCGGTAGGATCTCCGGCGCAGGGGCGGGCGGATGATGCAGGCGCCGGAGAGCCCCGGTGAGCAGGTGGTAGAGATACGAGTGCTCGCGTGCCCAGGCGAGAGGGCCGCCCGCCTCCCAGGGCGGGCGGGCGGCGCTCAGGTGTTCGTAGTCGACGAGATCGTTTCCGATGAAGAGCGCCAGCACGAGGTGCCGGGGATGGAAGGTGCTCCAGAGGCGGCGCGCGAGCCGATAGGACTGGCTGAGGTCGTAGCCGTCGACGCCGGCGTTCACCACCTGAAAGTCGAGCCCCTGCCCGCGCAGCCGCTGCTGAAGCCCGAAGGTCCAGGTGTCCCCGAAGGCGACCTGTGTGCCCGCCGTGAAGGAGTCGCCCACCACCAGGACGTTGGCGGCGTCGGGGCGGTACGGCGTCGCCGGCCGGCGGATCCCGAGCGCGTTGCCAGCCACGGCCACCCGCTCGCCCGCCTCGTTGCGCCGCCGCATGGTGACGCCCTCCCGCTGGACCCAGCCCAGCTCGGGGTCGAAGCGATGCGAGAGGCTGTCCATGCTGAACAGGCGCTCGGCGAGCAGGCGCGAGACGCCCTCGGCCAGGAGCAGGCCCAGGATCAGGCTGGACAGCAGCAGCGCGGCACGGAGGAGTCCCTCCCGGCGGGGCACGTTCATCGCACGACCGGTCGTGGGTTTCGAAGCACCAGCTGAGGCGCCCCTCGCGGGTGGCGAAAGGGGCGCGCTGGAAATCCTAGCATCCCGGGTGAGCCCCAGTGAAGGTACACTCGCGCCGTCATGGACAGCACTCCTTCGCGGCAGTACATCCTGACGGTCTCCTGCCCGGACGGCGTCGGCCTGGTCGCCGCCGTGAGCGGCCTCATCGCGTCCTGGGGCGGCTGGCTGACCGAGGTCAGCAACCACTCGGACCGTGCCAGCAGCCGCTTCTTCATGCGCAACGTGGTGGCGGCCGATTCGCTCCCCTTCGGACTCGAGGAGTTCCGAAGCGGCTTCCTGCCCCTGGCCCGGCGTCACCAGATGGACTTCGCGGTGCGCGACACGAGCGTCCCCAAGCGCGTGTTGATACTGGCCTCCCGGGAGGGACACTGCCTAGCGGACCTGCTGCACCGCTGGCGGACCGGCGAGCTGCGCTTCGACCTGCGCGGTGTCGTCTCCAACCACGAGACGGCGCGCGACGACGTCGAGCACCTCGGCGTCGCGTTCCACCACGTTCCGGTGCCGAGCGAGGCCAGGGAGCCGGCCTTCACGGAGATCGAGCGGATCATGGACGCCGAGCAGGTCGACCTGGTGATCCTCGCGCGCTACATGCAGATCCTGCCGGCCCGGCTGTGCCAGCGCTACGCCGGCAGGATCGTGAACATCCACCACGGCTTCCTGCCGTCCTTCGCGGGCAGCCGGCCCTACCAGCAGGCCTACGACTACGGCGTGAAGCTGATCGGGGCGACCAGCCACTTCGTCACCGCCGACCTCGACCAGGGGCCGATCATCGAGCAGGACGTGATCCGGGTCGACCACGGCGACACCGTCGAGGACATGGTGCGGCTGGGCCGGGACGTGGAGAAGACGGTGCTCGCCCGGGCGGTGCGCTACCTGCTCGAGGACCGGGTCCTGGTCGACGGCAACAAGACGGTCGTGTTCAAGTAGCGCCGAGCGGATTGACACCTCCGTCGAGACGGGAATATGAAGGGATCTCGAGATGCCGATCGCGAGCCTGATCCTGAGCGGCGCGCTAGCGGCACCGGCGCCCGCAGCGACTCCGGACGCGGATACCTACCTCGGCCGCTGGAACGTCCAGATCACCGGTGGCGCGATCGATCCCTTCGAGGACCGACCCGGACCGCTCATGCTTCAGGGTGACCATGGCAAGGTGCGCTTCCGCAACATCGTGGTGACCCCGGCCCGCTAGAGAATCGCGTCCCGCCCGGGCGGTCCGGCCGCGAACGACCGCCAGGGGCTTCCAGCCGACAAAGGAGAGGAGTTGCAGATGAGCCCCATCGGCCGACGTCGTTTCCTGCAGGGGACGCTCGGAGCCACCGCGCTCGTGGCGCTTCCGGGGCGTCTCGTCGCGGTGGCGCGAGGGGGCGCTCCGGAGGGCACGCCTCCCGACCGCTACCCGCCAATCATCCCCCGCTTCCCGCACATCCTCCACGGCGGCGACTGGAACCCCGACCAGTGGCTCCACGAACCGGGGGTCATCGAGCAGGACTTCGCGCTCATGGAGAAGGCCGGCTGCAACACCTTCTCGATCGGCATCTTCGCCTGGGCGGCGCTCGAGCCCGAGGAGGGCCGCTTCGAGATGGGCTGGCTGGACGCGATCATGGACGGCCTCGCCAGGCGCGGCTTCTACGCGTTTCTCGCGACCCCGAGCGGCGCCAAGCCGCGCTGGATGTCCGAGAAATACGAGGAGGTCCGGCGCATCGACGCCTCCGGACAGCGCGAGCTCCACGGCTCGCGGCACAACCACTGCTTCAGCTCTCCCGTCTATCGCGAGAAGGTCCGGATCATCAACACCCGGCTGGCAGGCCGCTACCGGGGCCATCCCGCCCTCGCGGGCTGGCACGTCTCGAACGAGTACAGCGGGGCTTGCTACTGCGGCTATTGCCTCGCCGCGTTCCGAGCCTGGCTGAAGACGCGCTACCCGGACCTCGACGCGCTCAACCAGGCTTACTGGGCCGCGTTCTGGGCGCAGGCGTTCCAGTCCTGGGGCCAGATCGACCCGCGCGGGGCCCCGCTCGACGGGCTCGCCCTCGACTGGGACCGCTTCGTCACGCACCAGACCGTCGACTTCATGAAGAACGAGGTCGCCCCGCTCAAGGCCGCGACACCCGACCTGCCCGTGACCACGAACATGATGGGCACCTTCGCCGGTCTCGACTACTGGCGCTTCACCGACGTGTGCGACCGGATGGCCTGGGACGCCTACCCGCAGCTCGACGGTGACTGGCGCAAGGTCGTGGGACTGGCGATGACCCACGACATCTACCGGTCGATGAAGGGCGGGCTGCCGTTCATGCTGATGGAGTCGACGCCTTCGGTCACCAACTGGCAGGCGACGCCGCGGCTCAAGCGGCCCGGGCAGCATCGCCAGGAGATGCTGATCGCGATCGGACACGGGGCCGACACCACCATGTACTTCCAGTGGCGCAAGAGCCGCGGGGCGGCCGAGAAGTTCCACGGCGCGGTCGTCGACCACGAGGGATCGGACCGGACGCGGGTCTTCCAGGACGTCGCCGCGCACGGCGCCCTCCTCAAGACCCTCGACGCCGTGGTGGGCACGACCGTGCGGCCCGAGGTGGCGCTCGTCAACGACTGGGAGTCGCGCTGGGCGCTCGCCCATTCGCAGGGACCCCGCCAGGGGCCGGCCGACTGGGCTATCCCGTTCGACAAGGAGTACCTCCGGACCGTCACCGAGCACTACCAGCCCTTCTGGAAGCTCGGCATCAGCGCCGACGTGATCGAGAGCCTGTCGCCCTTCGACCGCTACCGGCTGGTGGTCGCGCCCATGCTCTTCATGCTGAAGCCGGGCGTCGCCGAGCGGCTGGCTGCCTACGTGAGGGCCGGCGGGACGCTGGTGCTCAGCTACCTCTCGGGGATCGTGAACGAGACGAACCTCGCCTTCTGCGGCGGCTGGCCGGGCGGCGGCCTGCGCGCGATGGCCGGGATCTGGGCCGAGGAGATCGACTCGCTCGGCGAGGCCCCTCCGCAGAGGATCGTGGCCGTTCCCGGCAACGCGCTCGGACTCTCCGGCGCCCACCCGGTACGCGAGTATTGCGAGCGGGTCCACGCGGAAGGGGCGACCGTGCTGGCGACCTTCGAGAGTGACTTCTACGCCGGGATGCCGGCGCTCACGGTGAACCGCTACGGCAGCGGGCAGGTCTACTACCTGGCCGCGCGACCGGCCGGGGACTCGTTCCTCGACGACCTCACCCGCGGCCTGGCGCGCGCGCTCGGGCTCTCCCGCAACCTCGAGGTCGATCTGCCCGAGGGTGTCACGGTCCAGAAGAGGGCGGGCGGCGGACGGACGCTGCTCTTCCTCCACAATACGACCGCGACCGAGCAGCCCCTCGACCTCGGTGCGATCCGGCTGGTGGACGTGAGCGACGGCACGACGCTCGCCGGCAGCGTCACGCTGCCCGCGTTCGCGTCGCGGGTGGTCGAGCGCGGGTAGCCTCGGCGGCCCGCGGGGCGGGCCAGTGTGGACGGTGTCGTCGATCTGAAGGGAGGCAGGCATGAAGTGGGTGGCAGGTTCGCTCGCGGTCCTGGTGGTCGCGGGCGCCGCGGCGTTCTACTGGTACGTGGAGAGACCCCGGCGGCAGGAGCTGGCGGCCACCCGGCAGGAGCTCGCCGGCGCCGAGCGCGAGGGGGCGGCGCTCAAGACCCGGGTCGCCGACCTCGAGAGCGTCCGCGACCAGCTCCAGCGCACGAGCGCGGACCTCTACCAGCAGGTCACCGAGAAGGAGAGTCAGCTGGCCTCGCTGCGCTCGACGCAGGACGAGCTGGTCGAGGGCTTGAAGCAGGAGATCGCCGATCGCCAGGTCCAGGTTGAGAGGATCCGCGACCGGCTTCGGGTCGAGATGGTGGACGAGATCCTGTTCGACTCGGGCGAGGCCACCCTCAAGCCGGGCGGGGTCGCCGTCCTGAAGAAGGTCGGCGCCGCCCTGGCCAAGGTGAAGGATCGCCCGATCGAGGTGCAGGGCCACACCGACAACGTCCCGATCGTGGGGGCGCTCGCGAAGCGCTTCCCCACCAATTGGGAGCTGTCCGCGGCCCGTGCCACGAACGTCGCCCGCTTCCTCCAGGACCAGTGCGCGGTCGATCCCACGAGCTTGTCGGCCATCGCCTTCTCGGAGTACAAGCCTCGGGCCTCGAACGACACGGAAGAGGGCCGGCGCGCCAACCGCCGGATCGAGATCCTGCTCGGGCCCGTGATCGCTCCACCACAGGACACGGCCGCCGCGCCTCAAGAGAAGGCCGCCGCGCCTCAAGAGAAGGCCGCCGCGCCTCAAGAGAAGGCCGCCGCGCCTCAAGAGAAGGCTGCATCGCCTCAGGAGAAGGCTGCATCGCCTCAGGAGAAGCCGGCATCGCCTCAAGAGGGGCCCGCTCCGCCACAGCAGAAGTGAGCCCGCCGCAGGCGTGCGGACGCTAGTCGAGCGCCCGGTGCAGGGCCGCCTCCAGGACCGTCTGCTCCTGGAAGCCGACCAACTGCCGGGCGACGATGCCGCGCCTGTCGACGAAGAGGAAGGTCGGAAAGACGCTCACCGCGCCGTAGGCGTCGAGGATGCCGGCGTCCGCGTACGCCAGCGTGAAGGTCATCCCCGTCTTCTTCGCGTGGGCGGTCCGTTCCGCGTCGGTCACGGGCACTTCCAGGGCGCGATCGGCGTTCAGGGCCACGATCTCGAATCCCTCGGATGCGTACTCCCGCTGCAGGCGGGCCAGCAGCGGGACCGTCCGCACGCAGGGCGGGCAGCCCGTGAACCAGAAGTAGACGAGGTGCGGCCGGCCGCGGAGGGCGGCGGACGAGAAGGGCTGACCCTCGAAGGTCGTGGTGGAGAAGGCGGGCTCCGGCCGACCCGTGAGGCCGGTGAGGCTGCGCTCGAGCGACCGGCCGAAGCGCGGATCGGAGAGGATCGCTTGGACGTCGACGTGCTGGATCTCCCCCGTCTTGGGATCGCGCTCCAGGAAGCGCGGGACGCGAGGGTCGGACTCCATGATCCGGAGCATCAGGGCGGCTTCACCGGGGATCCCGAACCGGAACTGCTCGGAGATCTCGGCGAGGCTGGGCGGCCGTCCGGCGGCCGCCTGGTACCGGGCGACGAACAGCGGCAGCTTGAAGAAGGTCGCGAAGAGGCGGTCGAGCGCCGCGCGTTCCTCGGCGCCCGTGAAGACGCGGTTCACGAGGTCCGAGACGACGACGGTCTGGCCCGGGCGGACGTGTGTCTCGAGGTAGCCGACCACGCGCTCCTCGGCGCTGGAGGGCGTCTGGCTGGCGGATGCGGGCGCCGCCCCCTGAGCAGAAACAGCGCCCGGAAGAACGAGCGGGAGAGCGACGAACGAGAGAACGGTCGGGAGCCACGAGGCGCTTCGTGCCATGTACTCCCATCTTGGCCCCGGCGCTGCCGGCCGACAAGACCGCCTGCCCGGAGGCGAGTATCATGGCGGCCGTCGCTCGTGAAGACTGGACACGTATCCCCGGGAGATACGAGATGAGTCATCGTCTTGTCGTCATCGGCGCTTTCCTTCTGCTGGCGATCGGCGTGACGAGCTTCGGGGCCGCCGAGGAAACCGCGCCGCCGCCGGCCGCCGCCCTGGCCGGGGATCAGGCCGCTCGCCCGGCAGACCAGGGCCCGGTCGCGGTCCCGCAGCCGAGCCAGAAGGCCCTCGACTACTATCGCAGCGGCAACGTGCTCTGGGTGGTGGAGACGCTCTGGGGTCTGCTGGTCCCCGCGGCTTTCCTCTTCACCGGCTTCTCCGCCGGCCTGCGCAACCTGGCACGGAAGGTCGGCCGCAAGTGGTTCTTCGTGGTCGTCGTCTACGCCATCGCCTTCACCTTGATCGGCTTCGTCCTGGACCTCCCGCTCGCGTACTACACCGAGTTCGTGCGCCAGCACGCCTACGGCATGTCGAACCAGACCCTCGCCAAGTGGGTGAGCGACACGCTCAAGTCGCTGATGGTCTCGCTGATCATCACCAGCCTCGTCGTCCCCGTCATCTACCTCTTCCTCAAGAAGAGCCCGCGCCGCTGGTGGCTGTGGAGCGGGCTCGCCGCGGTCCCCTTCATCGTGCTGATGCTGCTGGTCGGCCCGATCTGGATCGCGCCTCTCTTCAACAAGTTCGGCCCCATGAAGGACAAGGCGCTCGAGGGGCAGATCCTGGCGCTCGCCGACCGGGCGGGCATCGCGGGCAGCCGCGTCTACGAGGTCGACAAGAGCGTGGACACGAAGGCGGTGAACGCCTACGTCACCGGCTTCGGCCAGACCAAGCGGATCGTGCTCTGGGACACCATCATCGCCAAGCTCGACCGCCGCGAGCTGCTCTTCGTGATGGGACACGAGATGGGCCACTACGTGCTCGGCCACGTCCCCAAGTCGATCGCCTTCTTCTCTTTCCTTATCCTGGCCACCTTCTACGCGGCGCACCGCACCGCCGGCGGCGTCATGAGGCGCTGGCGCGAGCGGATCGGCTTCTCCGAGCTCCAGGACGTCGCGTCGCTGCCCCTGATCCTGCTGCTGGCGGGGCTCTTCTCGCTGGTGGTGACGCCCGTGACCATGGCCTACTCGCGCTGGCAGGAGCACCAGGCCGATCGCTTCGGCCTCGAGATCACGCGCGACAACCACGCGGCCGCCATGGCGTTCGTCAAGCTTCAGGCCGAGAACCTGGGCGTTCCGCGTCCGGGTTGGCTCTACAAGCTGTGGCGCTCGTCGCATCCGCCGATCGGCGAGCGCATCGACTTCTGCAACAGCTATCACCCCTGGCGGAGCGGACAGCCGCTCGCCTACCAGCGGCTCTTCAAGGCGCCCCTCAAGACGCCCGCCGGGGCTCCCTAGCGCCCAGGCACGCCCCGGCGCCCGGCGGACCCGCTTCCCCTCCACGCGATCCGGAGGGACGATAGCCGGGTGGGTTTTCGCGCCTGTCGCGTCTTCGAGCAGGACGGCCGGGTCGCGGCGCGCCTCGTGGAGATGCGGAGCGACGAGCTGTCTACAGGTGACGTGGTCGTGCGCGTTCACTGGTCGGGCCTGAACTTCAAGGACGCGCTCGCCGTCACCGGCCGCGCCCGGATTCTGAAGCGCTTCCCGCTCAACGCCGGGATCGACGCCGCGGGCGTCGTCGAGTCCTCCGCAGATCCGCGCTTCCGGGCCGGCGATCTCGTCCTCGTCAACGGCATGGGGCTCGGCGAGAGCCACGACGGCGGCTTCGCCGAGCGCCTCCGCGTCCCGGGCGACTGGATCGTGCCGCTTCCCGCCGGGCTCGGACTGCGCGAGGCGATGGCCCTCGGCACGGCCGGATTCACAGCAGCGCTCGCCCTCCAGAGGATGGAGCTGAACGGCCAACGCCCCGAGCTGGGTCCGATCGTCGTCACCGGCGCTACCGGTGGCGTGGGGTCGATCGCGGTCGCGATCCTCTCCGCGCGCGGCTACTCCGTCCTGGCGGTCTCCGGGCGGCCGGAGCATCGCGCCTATCTCCACGACCTGGGCGCCACGGAGGTCGTGACGCCGGAGGAGCTGCGGCTCGGCTCGCGTCCGCTCGAGTCCGCCCGTTTCGCGGGAGCCCTCGACAACGTAGGGGGCGAGCT
The DNA here is from genome assembly GCA_963732935.1 of uncultured Acidobacteriota bacterium. GTDB lineage: Bacteria > Acidobacteriota > Vicinamibacteria > Fen-336 > Fen-336 > DATBSL01. The sequence continues at coordinate 1,167,422 of CAVTBK010000003.1, forward strand.
GCTCGCCGGTCTTCTCCGGCACGTCGGGCTCTGGGGTCAGGTCGCTTGCGTCGGCATGGCCAGCTCGGCCGACCTCGAGACGAGCGTCTACCCAATGATCCTGCGCGGGGTGAGCCTGCTCGGCGTCAGCTCGACCAACTGCCCGATGCCGTTGCGCACGGAGGTGTGGAAGCGCCTGGGCAACGAGCTACGGCCGCGCCCGCTGGAGGCGATCGTCTCGGGCGTCGTCCCCCTCTCCGGCGTCCTCGACGCCGCCATCCGGCTGCTCGAACGACGCTCGCGGGGGCGCATCCTGGTGGACTGCGGCGCGGAGGGCGCCGTCTGAGGCGGTCGCCGCTACCGGCCGAGCTCCTCGCGCACCAGCTCGACCAGCGGGCCGGGCATCAGGCACAGCCGCACGCGGCGCAGCGAGGCCTCCGGCCGGGCGTCGAAGAACTCGCGCACGGCGCGCACGTAGGCGCGCGCACAGACGGGCAGCGGGACCGCGAAGATGCCGCTGCTCACCGCCGGGAAGGACAGCGAGCTGAGACTCCGCTCCGCGGCGCAGGCGAAGGCCGCGCTCAAGGACTGCACCAGCTTCGCCTCTTCGTCGCCCTCGCCGAAGCGCGGCCCGACCGCGTGCACGACGACCCGGAAAGGCAGGCGCCCGGCACCGGTCACGACCGCCCCGCCGACCGGGATCTCTCCCTGCCGCTCGACGAGGCGCGCCCCCTCCTCCTCGAGCGCCGGGCCGGCGGCGCGGGCGATCGCGGCGGCGACCCCGCCTCCGTGCGCCAGCCGTCCGTTGGCGGCGTTGACGATGGCCTCGGCCGGCTCGGAGAGCAGGTCGCCGACGACCAGCTCGAAGACACGGCCGCCCGGCAGGTCCATCGTCGCGACCGGCTCTGCGGGGGGCTGCGGGCTCATGGCGTCAGTTCACCCGTGGGAGAAGGAGGACCTTGCCGGAGGTCTGGCGCGCCTCGAGCACCCGGTGGGCCTCTCCCGCCTGCGCCAGTGGCAAGCGGCGGTCGATCCGCACCTTGAGCCGGCCGGAGGCCGCGGCATCGAGCACCTCGCCGGCCCGGGCCTCGAGGCTCGCCCGGTCCGGTACGTAGTGCCCGAGCGTCGGCCGGGTCACGAAGAGCGATCCCTTGCGCGAGAGAGTGAGCGGATCGATCGGCGGCGCGGGGCCGCTCGCGTTCCCGAAGAAGACCATCATCCCGCGCGGCGCCAGGCAGTCGAGGCTCCTCTCGGCCGTCGTCCTGCCCACCGAGTCGTAGACCACCTGGACGCCACGGCCCTGGGTCAGACGCCGCACCGCCTCCAGGAAGTCCTCGCGGGTGTAGAGCACCACGTCGTCCGCGCCCGCCTCACGAGCGAGCCGCGCCTTCTCCTCGGTCGAGACGGTGCCGATCACGCGGGCGCCCCGCTGCTTGGCCATCTGCACCAGCAGCAGCCCCACCCCCCCGGCCGCAGCGTGCACGAGGCACGTCTCGCCGGCGCGCAGCGGGTAGGTGCTGGTGCACAGGTACTGCGCCGTCATGCCCTGGAGCATGAGCGCCGCCGCCACCGGCACCTCGAGCCCGTCCGGGATCGCGACGGCGCTCTCCGCGGGCACGAGGGCCAGCTCGGCGTAGGCGCCCGGCACGTTGGCCCAGGCGACGCGAGCGCCGGGGGCGAAGGGCGTCACTCCCGATCCGACGCTCACCACCACGCCCGCCCCCTCCAGACCGGGTGTGAACGGCAGAGGGTTCGGATAGAGACCCGTGCGCTGGTAGACGTCGATGTAGTTGAGGCCGGCGGCCTCCACCCGGACCAGAAGCTGGCCGGGACCCGGCTGGGGATCCGAGATCTCGACCGGACGCAGGACCTCGGGCCCACCGAACGCCTCGATGCGGATCGCCTTCATGAATCCCCCGTGCCCGCATGGTGTCGGACGCTTCGTGCTACGCTCACCGGGACGATGGCGGGTATGCGGACTGCCCCATCGTAGCAGGGCGGAGGAGAAAGTCGTGAGGAAGCCGACCCGGCGAGAGGGCGTGCTGCTGGCGCTGGTAGCCGTCGGCTTGCTGGTCGCCGCCATCCGCCTGCTGCCCGAGCGGGCGACCGGCCTCCCGCTCCGCGCGCGTGCGCGAGCGAGCGCGGAGCCGCTGCCGGACGTGCCTCGCATCGACCTGGCACGCCTCGACGCGCCCCGGGCCGCCCGTGAGGCGGGTCGCCGGAACCTCTTCGGCTTCGGCGCGACGCCGGTCGAGGAACGCGAAGAGGAGCCCGTCGTGGTGGTGGCGACACCGCCGCCGGCCCCCGTGGTCCCGCCGGGCATGACCCTCGGTCCCGGTGGCGTCCTGACTCCGAGCCTGCCGCCGCTCAACGTCAAGTACATCGGCTCCGTCGAGAACGCCCACGGTGTCAAGGTGGCGGTCCTGGTCACGGACCGACGCGAGGTCCTGGCGGGACAGGCGGGCCAGGTGGTCGCCAATCGCTATCGCATCGCGCGCATCGGCCTCGAGTCGGTCGACCTCGAAGACGTCGGCTCCGGGCAGTCCCGCCGCGTGCCGCTCAAGGGCGACTAGACCTCGATCGTCCCCTCCAGGTAGAGGGCCGCGTGGCCGGCGATCGAGACCCGCTCCAAGCGCAGCTCGCACCACAGCTCCCCCCCGCGGGGAGAGACCTGGCGGGCGTGGAGCCGCGTCCGGCCCAGGCGCGCGGCCCAGAAGGGCACGAGCGTGCAGTGCGCCGAGCCGGTGACCGGGTCTTCGTCGACCCGACGCGGGCGCGAAGAAGCGGGAGACGAAGTCGCAGTCGCACCCGGGCGCCGTTGCGATCACAGCCATCCGGTCCAGCGCCGCGACCTTCGCCAGGTCTGGGCGCAGGGCGCGGACCTCCGCCTCGCTCTGGAAGAGGGCCAGGTAGTCCCGCGAGGCCAGGACCGCCGCGGGCTGCCGCCCGAGCGCCCGGGCGACGGCGTCGAGCGCCGCGTCGGCGGCCTGCGGTGGACGCGCCGGGAAGTCGAGCGCCAGCCGCTCCCCCTCGGCGGTGACCCGCAGCGGTCCGCTCGCCGAGCTGAAGGCGACCTCGCTTCGGCCCGGCTCGAGACGGTGGAGGACCACCCAGGCCGACGCGAGCGTCGCGTGCCCGCACAGATCCACCTCGCTTCGGGGCGTCATCCAGCGGATCCGGTAGCGGCCGTCGGCGCCGACCAGGAACGCGGTCTCGGACAGGTTGTTCTCGGCGGCGATCGCCTGCAGCGCGGCGTCGTCGAGCCAGCGCTCGAGCGGCACGACGGCCGCGGGGTTGCCCGCGAAGACCCGACTCGCGAAGGCGTCCACCTGGAAGAGAGGCAGCCTCATCCGATCCTCCTCACCAGGACGATGCTAGACCGCTTCGGGCGAGAATGGAGGCATGCCCGAGATCGAGCCCTCGCCCGCCGCGGTCGAAGCCGGCCGCCGGTTCGCCCGCTTCGTCGAGCTGATCGCGCGCCTGCGCGCCCCGGGAGGCTGCCCCTGGGACCGGGAGCAGACGCACGACTCGGTGAAGGCGATGACCATCGAGGAAGCCTACGAGGTCGCCCAGGCGATCGAAGAGAAGGACGACGACGAGCTGGCGGGCGAGCTCGGCGACCTGCTGCTGCAGGTCGTCTTCCACGCGAACATCGCCGAGGAGCGCGGCGCCTTCTCTCTCGGACGCGTGATCGACAAGGTGGCCGAGAAGATGGTGCGCCGCCACCCGCACGTCTTCGCCGACGACGACGCCGTGACCTCGGGGGAGGTGCTGCGCAACTGGGAGGCGATCAAGGCAAGAGAGCGCGAGGCCAAGGGCAAGGAGGACGCCTCCATGCTCGACAGCGTCCACAAGGCCTTGCCGGCCACGATGGAGGCCCTCCAGATCACGACCAAGGTCGCGCGGGTGGGCTTCGACTGGAAGGACGCCGGCGACGCGCTCCTGAAGCTCGACGAGGAGACGGCCGAGCTGCGCGAGGCGATCGCCACGCGGGCCGGTCACGATGGGATCGCCGAGGAGGTCGGCGACCTGCTCTTCGTGGCGGTCAACGTGGCGCGGCTGGCGGGCGTCGACCCGGAGAGCGCGCTCAAGGCCGCCAACCGGAAGTTCCGCCGGCGTTTCCGCCACATCGAGGAGAGGCTGCGGGCCGCCGGCAGGAAGCCTGCCGATGCGAGCCTCGCGGAGATGGACTCTCTCTGGGACGAGGCCAAGCGGGGGGAAAGGGACTAGGCGGCCGGCTGCGTTCCGTCTCTCGGCGGAAGCGTGCGCTCGAGCCAGTCACGGAGCTCGGCAACCTCCTCGCTGCAGACGCTATGGGCGATCGGATAGCTGTGCCACTCGACCTCGTAGCCGCGCGAGCGCAGCAGGTCGCGCGAGCGCTGGCCGAGCGCGTACGGCAACACCGGGTCGTTCGAACCGTGCGCCATGAAGATCGGCACGGCGGCGTTCGCCGGGTGCACCTCTCCCGCGAGCTTCGCGGCCAGGGGCAGGTAGCTCGAGAGCGCGACGACTCCCGCGAGCCGTGACGGCTCACGGAGGCCCGTGTGGAGCGCCAGGGCACCGCCCTGGGAGAAGCCGGCCAGCACCACGCGGTCCGACGCGACCCCCCGCTCCCGCTCCCGCGCGATCAGGCCGCGGATCGCCTGAGCGGACTCGGCGATCCCCGGCTCGTCCTCGGCGCTCCCGTCCAGGCTCGCCACGTCGTACCAGGCGCGCATCCGAAGGCCGCGGTTGATGGTGACGGGCCGAAGCGGCGCATGGGGGAACACCCAGCGCCGCTTCGGTGCCGCGAGCTCGGTCGCGATCGGCTCGAAGTCGTGACCGTCCGCACCCAGACCATGCAGGAGCAGGACCACGGCGTCCGCCGGCTCCGCCGGCTCGATCTCGACCGTCTCCAGCGCCAGCCCCGAGCTCATGCCGGCGCGACGCTCAGGCCCGTCGCGCTTCCACCCCGGCCGTCTCGAGCTGGGCGTCGAGCATCGCCGCGATGTGGGACTGGGGAACCGCCCCCACCTGCTGGTCGACGACCTTGCCCTTCCGGAGCACGAGCAGCGTCGGGATCGAGCGGATCCCGTAGGCCTGGGCGACGCCGGGGTTGTCGTCGACGTTGAGCTTGCCCACCTTGACCCGCCCCGCGTAGGTGCCGGCCAGGGCCTCCACCGCCGGCCCGATCATGCGACAGGGCGCGCACCACTCCGCCCAGAAATCGACCAGCACCGGCCCGTCCGCCTCGGCGACCTCGGTCTTCCAGTTGTCGTCGGTGAGTACCATGACATTCTTGCCCACGTCTTCGCTCCTCCAGCTTCGATCAGGGACGCTCCGGGGAGCCTCGTGCTCCTCTCCCCCGCGTTCACAAGCTTAGACTGCCGAGGCTGGGGAACGTTACAGCCCGCCCCCGGGGAGGCCCAGCCCGGCGTGGCGCAAGTCGCTCGAGGGCGAGCATTTCCGTATACTCACCTGGCCGTGACCGCCTGGATCCGTACCTCCGAAGCCCTCGGCCAGCTCGCGCGGTCGCTCGCGGGCAGCCGCGCCTTCGGCCTCGACACAGAGTCCGACAGCCTCTTCCACCACGTCGAGAAGGTCTGCCTGGTCCAGGTCGCCACCGAGGCGGGCGACTGCTTCCTGATCGACACGCTCCAGCTCCGTGACCTTTCGCCGCTCGCGCCCGTCATGGCCGCTCCCGAGGTGACGAAGGTCCTGCACGGGGCCGACTACGACGTCTCGACGCTCAAGCGTGACTTCGGCTTCCGCTTCGCGGCGCTCTTCGACACCATGATCGCCGCCCGCCTGCTGGGCTCTTCCGGGCTCGGGCTGGCCGCGGTCGCGCGAGCGGAGCTGGGCGTCAGTCTCTCGAAGGACAACCAGAAGGACGACTGGTCGCGCCGGCCGCTCAGCCCGCAGCAGGAGGCCTATGCCGCGGCGGACGTCGCCCATCTGGTGCCGCTCCAACGGCGGCTCGCCGGCCGGCTGAAGTCCCTCGGTCGCCTCGGCTGGCTGCGCGAGGAGTGCGACGCGGTCGCGGCCCTCGAGCCGGCGAGCCGCCGCCGCGATCCGGAGGCGTTTCTCTCCATCAAGGGGGCGCGACGCCTCCCGCCCCGTGCGCTCGCGGCCCTGCGCGAGCTCTGGACCTGGCGCGAGTGCCGGGCGCAGCAGACCGACATCCCGCCCTTCAAGATCCTCGGCAACGAGGCCCTGCTGCGCCTGGCCGCGCTGCCGCCCGGTGCCGACGCCTTGGCGGGCAGCCTGCCGCCCCGGCTCAGGGCCCGCGCAGGCGAGGTCGCCGACGCCCTGGCGCGGGCGCAGGCGCTCGACGAAGGGCAGCTGCCGCTGCCGCCGCCGCGCTCCAGCCGACCGATCCTGGCCGAGCCGGTGGCGGCCCGGATCGCGAGGCTGCGGGCCTGGCGCACCGTCAAGGGGACGGAGCTGAAGATCGACCCGTCGGTCGTGCTGCCGCAGCGTCTCATCGACCGGTTGGCGGAGGCGGGCCCGCGGGACCTCGACGGTCTCGGGGCCGTCGAGGGGCTTCGCCGCTGGCGCATCGCGAGCTTCGGCCGGGAGATCCTCGCCCTGCTATGACCGAGGCCCCGCACTTCGGCAAGTTCGAGCTGCTGGGCGAGCTGGGCCACGGCGCGATGGGGACCGTCTACCGGGCGCGCGACCCGGTGCTGGACCGGCTGGTCGCGCTCAAGACGATCGCCCCGGCGTTGCTCGCGCGGCCGGAAGCCCTCTCCCGCTTCCAACGCGAGGCCCGGGCCGTGGCGAGACTCCAGCACCCGGCGATCGTCACCATCTACGAGCTGGGCGAGGTCGAGGGAACCCGCTACATCGCCATGGAGCTGGTCGAGGGCCTCGAGCTCTCCCAGGCGGTGGCCCCGTCGCAGGGGCTCTCCCTCCAGAAGAAGATCGAGCTGGTGGCGAGCGTCTGCCGCGGGCTCGACTTCGCGCACAAGATGGGCGTCGTGCACCGCGACGTGAAGCCCTCGAACATCCGCGTCACCCGCGACGGCACGGTCAAGATCCTCGACTTCGGCGTGGCCTGGCTCGGCGAGTCGGACATCACCCACTCCGGCATCGTGCTCGGCACCCCGAGCTACGTCTCGCCCGAGCTGCTGACCGGCGCGCGCGTCGACCGCCACGCCGATATGTGGGCGCTGGGCGTGATCGTCTACGAGATACTGGCCGGCCGCCGTCCGTTCGAGGCCCCCACCATCTCGGATCTGGTCAACCGCATCGTCCACGATCCCGTCCCGCCGCTCGACGTCGCGGCGCTCGAGATACCCCCGGCCCTGGCGGCCGCGGTGATGAAGGCCCTCGACAGGTCCCAGGCGGCCCGCTTCTCCGACTGCGCCGCCATGGCCCGCGCGCTGCTCACCGCGATCGGCGCCCCGCCCACGATCGAGGCCCCGCTCGACGCGATCGTGCGCAAGCGAGCCTACGAAGCCAACTTCGCCGACGCGCGGCGACGGCTCACCCAGGACGACCTCAGCGGGGCCCTGGAGGCCGCCCGGCGCGCGCAGGGCCTGGATCCCTCGCGCACCGGGATCGTGGACCTGATCCGGCTGATCGAGGATCGGCTCGACTCGGCCCGAACGGGCCCGCGCGCGATGCCGGGAGAGGATCCGGCGCCGCTCACCCATCCGGGGGCGCGCGTCGCGAGCGGTCAGGTGCTGCCGGGCCCCCTCGACACGACGACACTCCGCGGACGAGGCGCGGCGGCCTTCGTGGACCAGGGGGCCTTCGGCGAATCCGCGTCCACCAACGATGCGGCGCTCTCACCGGTCTCCGACCTGCTCGCCCTGGCGGGCGGCGACGGCGCGCTACGCCTCTGGGACCTCCCGACCCGCACCCGCAGGCACGTGCTGCGCAGCGAGCTGCACCGCCGGACCGGCCATGACGCGGCGGCTGTCGCGCTCGCCTTCTCCCCGGACGGCGCCCTGCTGGCTTCGGCCCACGTCGACGGCGCCGTCCATCTCTGGGACACCGCGAAGGCCGAGGAGGTCCCGGTGCGGCTGCGCCACGACCAGTCGGTCGCGGCCCTGGCGTTCTCTCCGGACGGCTCGACGCTCGCGACCGGGTCGCTCGACGCGAACCTCCGACTCTGGGACGTGGGTGCCGCCCTGGCCGGCGAGGCGAGGCGCGAGCTGCTGCGCCAGCCCTCGCCCGTCACGGCGCTCACCTGGACCGCTGGCGGCGACTGGATCCTGACCGGACACGCCGGCCGCGTGCTGCGGCTCACGGACCCCCAGCGCGGGCGACTGCTCGCGACGCTGCGCGGACCGGAGGCCCAGGTGAGCCTGATCTCCCTCTCGCCCGACTGCCAGCATCTGGCGGTCGCGAGCCACGACCGGACGGTGCGGCTGTACGACCTCGCGACACGCGAGGTGACGCTCACCCTGGGCCCGGTCCGCCGGGCGGTGAGCGGTCTGTGCTTCCTCGCCGAGGGCGGCTTCCTGGCGACGGTCGCCCAGGAGAACTCGGTCCAGATCTGGGACCTCGACATCCGCTCCTCCATGACCGCCCTCTGGGGGCCCGCTCAGGAGAGCTTCGTGTCGGTCGCGCTCTACGGCGACTCGAACCACCTGGCGGTGGCCCTCGCGGACGGCCGGATCCGGGTCTGGGGACCGGCGCTGTGAGCAGCCGGCTGCCCGACGGGCTGTGCCGCGGCGAGGACGGCGTCGTGCGCTGCGCGTGGGCCGGGAGCGACCCGCTCTACCTCCGGTATCACGACCGCGAGTGGGGTTTCCCGGTGGCTGGCGAGCGTCGCCTGCTCGAGAAGATCTGCCTGGAGGGCTTCCAGTCCGGCCTGAGCTGGCTCACCATCCTGCGCAAGCGTCCGGCCTTCCGTGCGGCATTCCGCGGCTTCGACGCGAGCGCCCTCGCGCGGTTCGGTCGCCGCGACGTCGTCCGGCTGCTGCGAGACGCCGGGATCGTGCGCCATCGCGGCAAGATCGAAGCCGCAATCGGCAACGCCCGTGCCGCCCGGGAGATGGCCGCCGCCACCGGCTCGCTGGCGGCCTTCGTCTGGTCGTTCGAGCCTCGCCCGGGCGACCGGCCCCGACGGATCACCTGGCGGGCGCTCGAGGGGATGACGACGACGACGGCCTCCACGGCGCTCAGCCGGGCCTTGCGCGCGCACGGCTTCCGTTTCGTCGGCCCGACCACCTGCTACGCGTTCATGCAGGCGATGGGACTCGTGAACGACCATCTCGAAGGCTGCGCCATCCGCCCGCGCGTCGAGGCCGTCCGTCGACGCTTCCGGCGACCCCCGCCCCGCTGAACCCGCGCCGTCTATCCGAAGATGGGGTGCCGCAGCGTCTGCACCAGGCTCTGGACGACCACGGCCGCGACGACCATGGCCAGGGCCACTGCCACCAGGCGCCGCCGAGCCCCCAGCGGGGACCCCTCGCGCAGCAGGCGCCAGCCGCCGGCGGCCAGCAGGAAGACGACCGGCATCACGGGCAGCCGGAAGCGCGGAAACCCGAAGGCCACGACGTGGAGCGCCGTGTAGGTGATCAGGAACCCCACCAGCAGGATCGGCCCGCGTTCGAGTCGCGTCGCCGCGAGGCCGAGGACCCCGAGGCCCAGCAGAATGATGTAGGGCACGATCGTCACCGCGCTCACGATCCAGTTCACTCCCGTCGGCAGCGGCCCGTAGGCCCGGTTCTCCAGGTGGACCACGACCAGGTTGTTCACCCCCCAGAGGGCGGGGATCTCGTGGATCGCCTTCTCGAACACCCAGAAGGGCTGACGAGACCGGATGGCCCGCCACGCCTCCTCCCCCGCCCGGCGATACCTCTCGTGCTCGCTCCCGAAGCGGGCGTACCGCGCGTTGACCTCCGCCCAGGGCCGCTCCGCGTTGCCCTTCCAGAGATTGAGCGTGCTGCGCGTCGCGAGCGGGAGCGCGAAGCCGAAGAGCCTGTGGTTGCGCCAGGCCCAGGGCGCGAGCACGACGGCGCACGCGAGCAGGAAGACCGCCGCGCGTCCCAGCCCTCCCGCGTGCCGCGCGATCGTCATGCGACCATCCCCGACCGACGAGCGGCGCGAGGCCAGCCAGAGCGCCGCGAGCGGTGCGAAGTAGAAGACCGTCTCGCGGGCGAGGACGGCGAGTCCCCAGCAGAGGCCCGCCACCGCCGCCGCGCCGGCGCTCCCGACCTGATCGGCGCGCACCAGACGTTCGATGCTCCACCACAGGAGCGCCAGGAAAAGCACCTCCGACCACAAGTGCGTCGACTGCCAGACCAGCACCGGATCGAAGGCGGCCCAGGCCGCCGCCAGCAGGCCCACCCGGCGGTCGTAGACGGCGGCGCCGAGCAGTCCGACGGCCGGAACCAGCAGTGCCCCGAGCAGGACCTGCGCCCACTTGATGGCCTCGCCGGTCCCGAACACAGCCAGCAGGCCTCCGATCATGTACGGGTAGAGCGGCGGGTGGGTGACGAGACGGCTGCGCAACGGCGAGAACCCGACCTCGGGCGAGGCGATCTCGCGGCCCATCGCCTTCCACATGCCCTCGTCTCCGACCCTCCGAGAGGGCGGCTCCAGCACCACGAGCGCGCCGCGGACGACGAGCGCTGCGAGGAACAGCCACAGGAGCGAAGAGCGGCGGAGCGAGACAGGCACCGGCCACTTATAGCATCGGCCCTTCACTCGCGCGAACGACCGGGGCGCCGGCGAGGCGGGACGCCGGCGGACGGTCGGGCCCCCGCGCCGACGCTTCGAGGCAAGGCGTCTTCGCCCCTCTCGCGCCGGCGCGGGTCCCGGCCAGGTCAGGCCACCGCCAGCGCCTCGCGAGCGGCCGCCACGGCGGAGAGATAGGCCTTCAGGGTCGCCTCGATCGTGTCCCGGCTGGCCGCCTGGCCGAGCGACTCGATCCCGTCGTGCACGACACGGACGCTCACCTCGGCCAGCGCGTCCTTGCCCGCGGTCACGGCGCGCGTGTGCATCTCGAGCAGCTCCAGCTCGAGGCCGAGCGCGGCGTCGGCGGCCTTCATCGCCGCGTCGAGCGGTCCGTTGCCCACGGCCGAGGCCGAGCGGCGATGGCCTTCGACCTCCACCTCCACGGTGGCGGTCGGCACCAGGCTGTTTCCCGACAGCACCTGGTAGCGGATCAGCTTCGCCCTCGGCTCCGCCTCGTGCGAGACGATCGCGAGCAGGTCCTCGTCGTAGACGAACTTGGTGCGGTCCGCCAGGGCCTTCACCTCGGCGGTGATCTTCTCGATCTCCTCGGGCGGCACGTTGACGCCGAGCTGCTTGAGCCGCGCCGTGACCGCGTGCTTCCCCGAGTGCTTGCCCAGGATCAGCATCGACTGGGACACGCCGACGCTGCTGGGAGTCATGATCTCGTAGCAGAGCGGGTTCGCGAGCACACCGTGCTGGTGGATGCCGGCCTCGTGCGCGAAGGCGTTGCGCCCCACGATCGCCTTGTTCGGCTGCGGCCAGACGCCGGTGACCGTCGACAGCTGAGCGCTGGTGGGCGCCAGCAGCTCGGCGTTGATCCCGGTCTCGAAGCCGAGCACCTCCTTGCGCACCTTGAGCGCCATCGCGAACTCCTCGAGCGAGGCGTTGCCGGCGCGCTCGCCGATGCCGTTGATGGTGCACTCGACCTGGCGCGCGCCGGCCTGCACCGCGGCGATCGAGTTCGCGACCGCGAGCCCGAGGTCGTTGTGGCAGTGGACCGAGATCACGGCGCCCGGCACGTCACGCACCAGCTGCGCGATCAGCTCCCCGTACTCGTGGGGCATCGCGTAGCCGACCGTGTCGGGAACGTTGAGGGTGCGCGCCCCGGCCGCGAAGACCGCCTGCAACACCTCCTTCAGATAGGCGTAGTCCGTGCGCGAGGCGTCCTCGGCCGAGAACTCGACCTCGTCGGCGAAGCTGCGGGCGAGGTTGACGCCCTCGACCGCCTGCTTGAGCCCCTCCTCCGGCGTGATGCGCAGCTTCCACTTGAGGTGGATGCCGGAGGTGGCGAGGAAGGTGTGGACGACGGGATGGGCGGCGCCCTTGAGCGCCTTGCCCGCCGCCTCGATGTCGATCGACTTGGCCCGGCAGAGGGCGGCGACCTTGGCCGTCTTCACCGCCGCCGAGATCTCCTGCACGGCCTCGAAGTCCCCGGGCGAGGCGATCGGGAAGCCCGCCTCGATGACGTCGACGCCCAGCCTCTCGAGCTGCAGCGCCATCCGCACCTTCTCGCCCGTGTGCATGCTGCAGCCCGGTGACTGCTCGCCGTCGCGCAGGGTGGTGTCGAAGATCGTGACACGGTCGCTCATCGTACGACTCCTACGGCGCCCGCCGCCTTGCCTTCGAACGAGCTGCCCCGGACCATGGCCACCTTGCCGGTCCGCACCATCTCCACGATGCCGCGCGGCCGCAGCAGCTCGACCAGGCCGTTCACCTTGTGCTCGTCCCCGGTCACCTCGACGATCACGGACTCGGCGGCGACGTCGACGATGCGGGCGCGGAAGATCTCGACCAGGCTCGCGAGCTCCGCCCGCTCCGCCGGGGCGGAGCTCACGCGGATCAAGGCCAGGTCGCGATCGACGGTCGGCACGTGGGTGACGTCCGTCACCTCGGCGACCGGGATCAGCTTGCGCAGGCTGGCGGCCACGATCGGGGCGGGCACCTTGGCGGTGTCCACCACGATCGTCATCCGCGACACGTCCGCGGTCTCGGTGTGCCCGACCGTCAGCGACTCGATGTTGAAGGCGCGGCGGCGGAACAGACTCGCCACCCGGTTGAGAACTCCGGGCTGGTCCATGACTCTCGCGACGAGCGTGTGTTTCACGAGCGCACCTCCGTAGTGGTTTCGGCAGGCCGCGCGGTCTCGACGGCCTTGGCGGCCTCGGCCGGCCGGCGGATCATGACGTGGAGATCGCTCCCCGTCGGAACCATGGGATAGACGGCGTCTTCCTTGACGACCTGGAACTCGACCAGCGCCGCCGTCTTCTCGGCGCGCGCCTTCTCCACGGTCGGGATCACCTCGGCACGCTGGCTCACCCGGTAGCCGCGGATGCCGTGCGCGTCGGCGATCTTCACGAAGTCAGGCGAGAGCATGGGCGTCGCCGCGTACCGCTTGTCGTGGAAGAACTCCTGCCACTGGCGCACCATGCCCAGGTAGCCGTTGTTGATCACGGCGATCTTGACGTCCAGCTGCTCCTGGCGCAGCGTCGCCAGCTCTGCCTGCGTCATCTGGAAGCCGCCGTCGCCGGCCACCACCCAGACCTCGGCGTCGGGCCGGGCGAACTTGGCGCCGATCGCCGCGGGCAGGGCGAAGCCCATGGTGCCGAGGCCGCCCGAGGTGATCAGGGTCCGCGGGCGGTCGTGCTTGTAGTACTGCGCCTCCCACATCTGGTGCTGACCCACGTCGCTCACCACGATCGCGTTGCCGCCGGTCGACTGCCAGATGTCGTGCATGACGTGCGCCGCCATCAGCCGCCCGTCGTCCGGGCGGTGCAGGATGTCACGGGCCCGCGTGTCCTGGCGCCACTCGTCGATCTGCTTCAACCACGCCTCGTGGCGTCGCGGCTTGACGGCCGGGGTGAGGGCCTTGAGCGCCGCGTCGAGGTCCGCGACCAGCGCCACGTCGACCTTGACGTTCTTGCCGATCTCGGACTGGTCGATCTCGACGTGGATCTTCTTCGCCTGCTGGGCGTAGGTCTTGAGGTTGCCGGTGACGCGGTCGTCGAAGCGCATGCCGAAGGCCAGGATCAGGTCCGCCTGCTGGATGGCGCTGTTGACGAAGGCCTCGCCGTGCATCCCCATCATGCCCAGGCAAAGGGCGTGGCTCTGCGGGAAGGAGCCGATCCCGAGCAGGGTGAGCGCCACCGGAACGCCGGCCTTCTCGGCGAAGTCGACCAAGGCCTGCCCGGCGCCGGACTGGATGATTCCTCCGCCGGCCAGGATCAGCGGGCGCTCGGCGGCGTCGATCAGGTCCACGGCACGCGCGAGGTCCTCGGCGGCGGGAGGCTCCGGGTCGTGGAGACCCGGCAGGCTCACGCTCTCCGGGTAGTGGAACTCGGCCTTGCCTTGCTGGGCGTCCTTGGTGATGTCGACCAGCACCGGTCCGGGCCGGCCCGAGCGGGCGATCACGAACGCCTCGCGCAGCGTCCGCGCGATGTGCTTGGCGTCCGTGACCAGGGAGTTGTGCTTGGTGATCGGAAGCGTGACGCCGGTGACGTCGATCTCCTGGAAGGCATCCGTGCCGAGCACCTTCGAGGAGACCTGACCGGTGATGAACACGGTCGGCGAGGAGTCCAGCATGGCGGTGGCGATGCCCGTCGTCAGGTTGGTCGCCCCCGGGCCCGAGGTCGCGATGGCGACCCCGACCCGCCCGCTCGCCCGCGCGTATCCGTCCGCCATGTGTGCCGCGCCCTGCTCGTGCCGGACCAGGACGTGGCGGATGGGGTAGTCCAGCATCGCGTCGTAGGCGGGCAGGATCGCGCCTCCGGGATAGCCGAAGACGACGTCGACACCCTCCTTCACCAGACACTCCCAGATGATCTGTGCGCCCGTGCGTTGCACTCGCTCCTCCATCGAAAGTGGCCTCTGAAAAGCAAAACCCCCGAGGTCGCCCTCGGGGGTTTGCGTGTGGCCTCGGCTGGGTCTCAGCCTAGATCACCGCGCCCCCGCAGGGCAGGCCCAGAACCAGCAGGGACAGTCGGATGGACAGTCGTACAGCCACGCGCATGGAACCAGCGAGGCGGGCTGCAATCGGAAAACTCATGTGAACGTCGAAGAGCCTACCTGCGAAAGGCCCGGGAGTCAAGCGCGGGCAACGCCGCTAGACTGGGGATCGACAGGAGGATAGAGGATGGATGACCTCAGGTTCCCGATCGGGAAGTTCACGGCACCGAGCTCGCCTGGGAAGGACGAGCGCGCTCGGCTGATCGGCCAGATCCGTGAGGCGCCCGTGCGGCTGCGCGACGCCGTCACCGGCCTGGGCGAGTCGGAGCTCGACACGCCCTATCGTCCGGGCGGCTGGACCGTGCGGCAGGTCGTTCACCACCTGCCCGACAGCCACCTGAACGCCTACCTACGCTTCCGACTCGCGCTCACCGAAGAGCAACCGACCATCAAGCCGTACGACGAGGCGCGCTGGGCCGAGCTCGCCGACGCGCGCGGCGGTCCGCCCGAAGCGTCGCTCGGTCTGCTGGCCGCCCTCCACGTCCGCTGGGTGGCGCTCCTCGACTCGCTGGAGGCCGCGCAGTGGGCGCGGGCCTACCGTCATCCGGACATGGGTCTCGTGAGCCTGGAAACGGCGCTCGCGCTCTATGCCTGGCATGGCCGGCACCACGTCGCCCACGTGACGCGCCTGCGCGAGCGCTCCGGCTGGACGAGCTAGTCCTGATCCCGGCGGCACTCCGCTCGGGCGGGCTCCGGTCGGACGAGGCCCAACGATGAGAGAATGGGCACGCTCGCGGCGCGCCCGGCGCCGCTGAAGGAGACCGAAGACCCGATGCCCCTCTCTTGCTTGCCGCTGATCGCCGTCCTCGCCGCGGCGCCGCCGACCACCGACATCAAGGTGAGCCAAGTCGGCTATCCCAGCCACGCGCAGAAGATCGTCCTGGTGGCGGCGGCGAGCCCCGCGCAGAGCTTCACGGTGCGCAGCGTGAAGGACGGCAGCCTCGTCCTCCAGGGACACCTGGGGGAGCCGACGCTCGACGCGGACACGGGCGATCGGGTCCAGGCGGCGGACCTCTCGGCCCTCTCCGCGCCCGGGGACTACCTGGTCGAGGTCCCCGGGGTAGGACGGAGCTTCGAGTTCTCGATCGGACCCGACGTCTTCGCTCGGCCGCTCTACCTGGCGATGAGGTCGTTCTACGGCCAGCGCTGCGGGACCGCCGTCGACCTGGGCCCGGAGTTCCCGGGCTACCGCTACCCCGCCTGCCACCTGGAAGGAGCCTTCCACCCCTCGTCCGGAAAGACGGGCCCAAGCGCCTCCGCGGGAGGCTGGCACGACGCGGGGGACTACGGCCGGTACATCGTGAACTCGGGTATCACCACTGGCTCGCTGCTCTGGGCATACGAGATGTTCGAGCCGCGGCTTGCCGGCCTCAAGCTCGACATCCCCGAATCGGGGAACGCCATCCCGGACGTGCTGGACGAGGTCCGCTGGAACCTCGACTGGATGCTCTCGCTGCAGGACCAGGACGGCGGCGTCTGGCAGAAGCAGACCAGCGAGGGCTTCGTCGGCTTCGTGATGCCGCAGGACGACAAGACCACGAGCTACGTGATCGGCCTCGGCAAGGAACCCTACAAGACCTCCTGTGCCACGGCGGACTTCGCGGCGGTGATGGCGATCGCCTCCCGCGTCTACCGCCCCTTCGACGCCAGCTACGCGCAGAAGGCGCGCCAGGCGGCGGAGGGGGCCTGGCGCTGGGTTTCCGCGCATCCTGACGTGCTCTTCCAGAATCCCCCGGGCGTCCAGACCGGCGCGTACGGCGACCGGAGTTGCGCCGACGAGCGGCTGTGGGCCGCGGCGGAGCTTTGGCGTACGACCGGCGACCGTGCCTACGATCACTACTTCCTCGAGCATCAGGCGGCCTTGCGGTCGGCGATCACGGCCGATGACCCTCCCGCCTGGCCCAACGTCGCCCCCCTCGCCCTCTGGGCCTACGCCATGTCGACCAAGGGAGACGCCGCGGTGCGCGAGGAGATCCGAAGGGACTCGCTCCTCGCCGCCGACACGATCGTGACCCGGGCCGCGCAGAACGGCTATCGCGTCAGCCTGGTGAGGAAGGACTACGGCTGGGGCTCGAACGGGGTCGCCGCCAACTACGCGCTGCAGCTGCTGGTGGCGAACGCGATGCGGCCGGACGCCCGCTACCTGGAAGCCGCGCGCGACGACCTCTACTACCTGCTCGGCCGCAACACCTTCTCCCTGTCCTGGCTGACCGGCGTCGGGGCCAATCCCGCCCGTCACCCGCACCATCGGCCGAGCGCCGCCGATGCGAACGTCGAGCCCTGGCCGGGCCTGCTGGTGGGCGGCCCGAACCAGACGCGCCAGGACGCCGTGATGGCGAAGCTCCCGGAGCTGCCGCCGGCGAAGATGTACGTCGACGACGAGGCCTCCTACGCGACCAACGAGAACGCGATCAACTGGAACGCAGCGCTCGTCTTCGCCCTGGCGGGCGTCGCGGAGTAGCGGCGCCGTCCGCCGGCCTCGCTCGGCCGTGCTAATCTCGCGGGCGCCCGGAGAGACCCGATGGCCCAGGTGAGGACGCTGAGCGTCGTCTGCCCGGTCTTCGAGGAGGAGCAGGTGATCCTCGACTTCCACGCGGAGCTCAGCGCTTCCCTGCGCGCCTTGGGCGAGGGTTGGCGGACGACGGTCCTGTACGTGGTGGGCCGCGGCAGCGACCGGACCGTCGAGCGGCTGCGCTCCGTCGCGGCGGCCGACCGCTCCGTGCGCCTGCTGCTGCTTTCGAACCGGTTCGGACAGCAGGCGGCCCTCCTCGCCGGCATCGACCACAGCGACGCCGACGCCGTGCTGATGATGGACAGCGATCTCCAGCATCCGCCGGCGCTCATCCCCCGCCTGCTGGCCGAATACGAGGCGGGTGCCGAGATCGTCTACACGGTACGCGAGGAGAGCCGGCAGATCCCGTGGCTGAAACGCACCACCGCCCGGCTCTTCTATCGCCTGTTGAACGCGATCTCGGACACGCCCATCCACCAGGGGGCCGCCGACTTCCGGCTGATCTCGCGGCGCGTGGCGGCCGTCTTCCGGGACGAGATCCACGAGCGCTCCGTCTTCCTGCGCGGCCTCTTCAACTGGGTCGGCTACCGCAGCGTTGCCGTACCCTTCCATCCCGCACGCCGTCGCGCCGGCCGCTCGAAGTACTCGTTCGCCAAGATGCTCGAGTTCGCGGCCCACGGTGTGGTCTCGTTCAGCCGCACGCCCTTGCGGGCCGCGATCGTGACCGGCGGCGGTCTTTCGCTGCTGGCGCTCGGTGTCACGTTCGTCATGATGGCCGGCACGCTCGCCGGTCATGCCGCTCCTTCGGCGACCGCCCTCCTCGCTCTCCTGATCCTGCTGCTGGTCGGCGTCCAGCTGTTCTTCCTGGGCGTCGTGGGCGAGTACCTGGGTCGCGTGCTGGACGAGGTCCAGGCCCGCCCGCGCTACCTGGTCGAGGAGCGGGTGAACTTCCCGCAGGCCAGCACCGGCCCCCGGGAGACGCGCGCCACGTGGGTCTCCGGAGCCAGCGGGTCGTGAGCGCGCGTACCGGGGCCCCGCTCGCGTCGTCCTCCGCGCCCCGCCTCTCCGTGATCCTGCCCGCGCGCAACGAGGCCCACCACATTCGCGCCAACCTGGCGCGAGTCCAGGAGGCACTCGCCGGGGCCGAGGCCGAGATCATCGTGGTGGACGACGGCAGCCAGGACGCGACCGCCGCCGAGGCCGCGCGCGCCTTGGCGTCGGGGCCGCCGATACGGGTCGTCCGTCTCGACGTCAACCTGGGCAAGGGCGCCGCCCTCTTCCGAGGCTTCGCCGAGGCTCGGGGCGCCTTCGTGGCGTTCCTGGACGCGGACCTCGAGATCGCTCCGGAGCACGTGCTGCGCCTGCTCCGGGTGATGGAGGAGTCCCACGCGGCAGTGGTGGTGGGCATCAAGAAGGGTCAGGGCTTCCCGCTGGCGCGGCGCCTGCTGAGCCGCGCCTTCCGTCTGGCCGTCTCCGCCTTCTTCGGTCTCGCCGTCAGCGATACCCAGACCGGGATCAAGCTGTTCCGGCGCGAGGTGCTGGAGCGCGTCGCACCACGCATGAGCGTCAGGCGTTTCGCATTCGACGTCGAGCTTCTGGTGGCGGCGACACGCTTCGGCTACGAGATCGCCGAGTGCCCCGTCACCGCCGAGTTCGGCCGGCAGGGCCGCCTCGGCCGCGTCGACCCCCGCCAGCTCGCCGAGATGCTCGCCGACTGCGTCCGGATCTACTATCGTGCGAGCTTCTGGTGCTGGCTCGAGCCCGGTCTCGCCGCGCGCGCCTGGATGGTCGTGTTCGTGCTCGGCGTCTTCCTCTTCGGCGTCGGTGTCGCCAAGCTGCTGACCCCCGTCGTGCTGCAGCCGCCGATCCGGCAGGTGTTCCACGTCGTGGCCCTGCAGTTCCTGCCGCCGCTCCTGCGGGACTGGCTGGTGCTCGCGGGCGGCGCCGTCCTGGTCGCCGTCTCGCTCCTCCAGCTCAACAAGATCCTGCTCGCGGCCTTCGCGCGACGCGACGCCGGAGCGGGCCTCGCGGACCTGCTGCGACGGTGAGCGCCACCAGCGCCGAGCGACTGGAGCGCCCGGCGTGCGCCTTGTGTGGACCGGGCCCGGACCAGCGCGTGCTGCACGCGTTTCCTCCCTACGGCGTCGTCGCCTGCCAGGGCTGTGGGCTCGTCTTCCTCTCGCCGCGGCCGAGCGAGGCGGACGCGCTCGCCAGCTACCAGGATCCGGCCTACTACGACTCGGACCGCGAGGGCCACGGCTACGACGAGTATCTCGAGGTCCGCGAGAACTGGCTCGGCACCTTCCGCCGGCGGCTGCGACAGATCCGCCGCCAGCAGCCCGCCGGCCGGCTGCTGGACGTCGGCTGTGGCCCGGGATTCCTCCTCGATGCCGCGGTCGAGATGGGCTACGACGCCTGGGGCATCGACCCCTCCAGGTATGCCGTCCGCCTCGCCAGCGAACGACACGGCGAGCGGGTCCGGGTCGCGGTCCTCGAAACGACCGGCTTCGAGCCGGCGAGCTTCGATCTCCTGGTCGCGCAGGACGCCTTCGAGCACGTCTACTCGCCGCGACGCTTTCTGCAGGCGGCCTTCCGGCTGCTCCAGCCGGACGGCGTCCTGGCCATCACGACTCCCGATCCCACGAGCCTCCTGGCGCGGGTGTCGGGACGTCGCTGGGTCTCGTTCAAGATCCCCGAGCACGTCTACTACTGGTCGCCGGCAACCATCCGCCGTGTGCTCGCCCCTCTCTTCGAGGTCCGCGAGCTCACGAGCGCCGGCCAGTACGCTACGGCGGGCTTCCTGCTGCGCCGACTACTGCGGCTCGGTCCCCGCCCCCCGGGCGCCCTGGCCGGTCTGCTCGGCTTCCTCAACCGGCTCACCCTCTACGCCAACAACGGCTCGCTGACCGTGATCGCCGGAAAGGGCCCGAGCGCGGGTCGAGACCCCGGGGGGGCCGCGTGAGCCGGCGCGGATCGGCTCTCTACTACGGGGCCTTGGCGGCGCTCGCCGCACTCGTCCTCTTCGCGCTGCCTCCGCTGCGGGAGACGCCGCTGCGCGTGCCGGTGACGTACGAGAGGGACGGGCTCTTTCTCACCATCCTCGCCAAGACGATCCATGAGGATGGCTTCCTCCACGCGTCGCGTTTCGGCGCCCCGTTCGGCACGGATCTCTCCGACTGGCCGATCGGGATGTGGCTCCCGTTCGCGCAGATGGCCGGCCTCACCGCGCTCACCGGCGAGCCGGGCGCGGCGATCAACCTCTACTGGATGTCGACCATCCTGGTGGCGGCGCTGGCGGCGGCCTATGCCTTCCGCCGGCTGCGGCTGTCCCCTCTACTCGCCTTCGTGCTCGGAGCCCTCTACGCCTTCCAGCCCTACGCGTTCTATCGCAACGTCGAGCACGTCAACCTCGCCTTCCCGCTGGTGCCGCTCCTGGCGCTGCTGCTGCTTCGCGTCGCGGGCACGCGTCCCGAGGACGAGACGCGAGGCGAGCGCGCGCTGACCCTCGCCGCCTGTGTCGCCCAAGGGCTGAGCTTCATTTACTACAGCGCCTTCGCCTGCCTGCTGCTGGCCGCGGCGGCGCCCATCGGCTGGCTCCGGACCCGCAGCCGGCGGCCCCTGCGTCGTGCCGCGCTCGCCGTCGCCTTGCTGGTCACCTGCAGCGCCGCCACGGTCGCGCCGACCCTCGTCTACTGGCACCAGCACGGCTACAACCCCGACCTCGACTACAAGCCGCCCCGGGAGACGGAGGTCTACGCGCTCAAGCTGCGGCACCTCCTGACGCCGATCTCCGACCACCCGCTGCCCCTCTTCCGCGAGGTCGCGCACAAGCTCGAGGCGGCCGGGTTCGCCGACGACGACAAGGAGGCGGCGCTCTCCCGCCTCGGCAGCGTCGGCGGCCTGGGCCTGCTGGCCCTGCTCGGCTTCCTGCTGGGACGCGCCGCCGGGCTGCTGAACCGCCGCGACGAGGAGCTGGACGGGCCCGCGGCGCTCGCGCTCGCGATGCTCCTCTGGGCGACGGCGGGCGGCTTCGCGAGCTTCTTCAACGTCTTCGTGCTGTCCGACATCCGCGCCTACACGCGGATCATCGTGTTCCTCTCCTTCTTCTGCTTGCTCGCCTTCGGCCAGCTCGCGACGCGGGCGGCGGCGCGCGCGCCGTTCGCCCCGCGACTGCGGAAGCCCGCCGGACGGGCGGCGCTCGGGCTGCTGCTGGTCGCTGGCCTGCTCGACCAGATCCCGCTACAGCATCTGGCGCGCCTCCGCGAAGGGACCGCGCCGGCCTTCGACGAGGAGCGGCAGCTCGTGCGCGCGATCGAGTCGCGTCTGCCCCCGGGTGCCATGGTCTTCCAGCTTCCGCACATGACGGTACCGGTGGACCGGGCGACCTACCCGCCCATGCTCTACTACGACCCCGGTCGCGCCTATCTCCACTCGCGCAGCCTGCGCTGGAGCTGGGGGGCGATGATCGGTCGACGACACGACTGGGGTCGCGCCGTCGACGCGCTGCCCCTGCCCGACGCGGTGCGGGTCCTGGCCGCGAGCGGCTTCTCGGGCATCTGGCTCGACCGCTGGGGCTACACGGGGGAGGAGCGCCCGAGCTCCGCCGAGGTCGAGTCAGAGCTGACCACCATCACGGGCGAGTCCCTCCTGGTCAGCTCGCGCGGCCGCTACTCGTTCCTCAACCTGGAAGCCTATCGGCGTCGCCTGGGCGACGAGCTCGGACCCGAACGGCTCGCCCGTCTGCGCGAGCGGCTGCTCGCGGACATGCCGATCCTTTTCTGGCGAGAAGGCTGCGGCGAGGAGATGCCGACGCTTGACGGCTGGTGGCGATCCTGCGGCCCCCTCGGCCGGTTCGAGATCCGGAACTGGCGCCCGGGGCCGCTGCAGGTCACCCTGCGTGCGCGCTTCCGCGCAGATCGCGAACGTACGCTCGCCATCAGCGGCCCGGGCCTCGACGAGGCGCTCCGCCTCCGGCCTCAGGCGACCGTCTACGAGCGGACGTTCGAGGTGCCGGGGGCGCGGGTCTCGACGCTCTCACTCCGCTCCGAGGCGCGCCGTGACGAGCGGGCACCCTGCTTCGAGGTCTCCGACCTCCGCATCGTCACGCATCGCGTGATCCACGGCGTTGCCGTCAACGACGACGGCGGCGTCGCGGTCCGGACGAAGCAGTAGCCCCCTCCCGCGAGGCTCGTCGCTGCGGCACTCCTGCCGGGTGGCAGTCGAGGCACGCCACCCTGTGGATGTCGTGGCGGCTCTCGCTCGACTTGAAGGTCGTGTCCATCTTCTCGACGTCGAGCCCGCAGTTCGAGAGCCGGGGGTGGCAGCCGCTGCAGGAGGCGCGGGTCGTCAGGCCGTGCTTCGCGTGGCAGGCCTGGCAGCTCAGGCCCTCGTGGACTCCGACCGGCGTGCGGTCGTCGCCCGAGAAGACCTGGTTCCCGGGCCGGGGGGCGTGGCACTGGTAGCAGAGGGCCTGGCGCTGATCGGGGCTCGTCCGCACCACACGCGTCCCGTCGCGCATGACCGGCAGCGGCAGAAGCTCGACACCCACTGACTCGAAGCTGCGACGGTCATAGAGGGCGAGCGACGGTCGCGTGATCTCCTGTGCGGGGCCCGCCACGACCATTCGGACGCTGCGCGCCGCGAACGGGGTACCCTCGCGGTGGATCGCGTGGCAGGCCAGGCAGGGTATGGCGGGCAGCCCCGCGTACTCCTCCCGGACGAAGGTCCAGGGTCCCTTCCGGTCGAGGGGCGTCACGAGATCGCGGATCCCGCCCTCGAAGTGCATCGCGTGGCAGCGCAGGCAGTCGTCCATCAGCTGCTGGCGGGAGTTCTGCTCCGGGCTGATGAAGATCGCGGCGTAGGGCGTCCCGTGCGGCCCACTCTGCCAGTCAGCGTACTCCTCGGCGTGACAGGCGCCGCAACGCCCGACGAGCGGAGGGACGTCGGCGTGCCGGATGTGGATCTGCTCGGGCGTCTCGCCGCGCGCGTGCAGCCAAACACGAGAGAGGTTCTTCACCTGCATGCGCAACCGGGCCGTGAAGGAGCTGCCGTGACACGCCGCGCAGGAGACGTTCCGGTGGCTCGAGTGCGACCAGCTCTCGGCCAGCGGCCGGATCTCGTGGCAACGCGCGCAGTCCCTGCCGTCCCGGCCGCCGTAGTACCAGCTCGAGCCTGCCAAGGAAGCGACGGCTACGACGGCGAGTGCCGCGAACGCCAGGAGGGCGCGTCTCAGCACTCTCATGCGCTCCCCCCTAGCCCCGGAGGCCCCCGCCCTTCCACGCCGCCAGGAGCAGCGCCGAGGCTCGAAAGGCATTCGCGAAGATGGTCAGCACCGGGTTGAAGCCGCCGTTCGTCACGTGGACGCTGGCGTCGATCACGAAGAGGTTCGGGACCTCGTGTGCGCGGCAGCTCGGGTCGACCACCGAGGTCCGGGGATCGGTCCCCATTCGACAGGTGCCGGACTGGTGCTGCCCCCCGCTGACGCCACGCCCCGCCCGTCTCTCGGGGACGACGACGGCGCCCGCCTCCCGGAGCCAGGCAGCGGCGCGCGCGGCCTGGAGGTTCGCGGTCTCGCGGGTGCGCGGGTGGTTCTCACCCGAGATGCGGAGGACCGGGAGACCCCAGTAGTCGGTGACCTTGGGGTCGAGCTGGACGCGTCCGTCCCAGGTCGGGACGTCCTGGGTCGGTCCGAAGACCAGGATGTGGCGCCTGTAGAACCGACGCATGAAGTCCTTGTGCGCCTTGCCCCAGGACGGCGTGCCCGCCGGCTGCTGGTCCGTCACCTGGATCGGCGTTCGGATGAAATCGTTCGCGAGCATGCCGCCCCCGATGATCCCGGGTGTGCCGTGGTTGTAGTCCGAGATCGAGATGCAGACGCCCGGTCCGAGGTCGTCGTAGGTCACCTGATCGAAGAAGCCGACGGCACCCGTGTAGGTGTGGCCGGTCAGGTTGCGGCCGACCCAGTCGTGGCGGTTGCCGATCCCGTTCGGGAAGAGCCGGCTCCTCGAGAGGAGCAGCAGCCGGGCGGACTCGGTGGCGCCGCAGGAGACCACCACCACACCGGCCGGCTGCTCCTGCAGCCGGTCGTTCTCGTCGAAGTAGGCGACGCCGGTCGCCCGGCCGCGTGCGTCGGTCAGGATCTCCTTGGCGACGCAGCGGGTCCGCAGCACCGCGTGGCCGCTCGCCAGGGCGCGGGGGATCACGGTGTTGTGGGTGCCGTTCTTGGCGTTCGTCTCGCAGCCGAAGCCCACGCACCAGCGGATGCGCATGCAGGCGAGCGGCCGGCGCGGGGCACGCTGTTGATGAGCAGGGGCGTGTCGAAGGGGTGGAGCCCCATTCGCAGCGCGGCCGGCTTCAGGATCTCGTACTCGCGTGACTTCGGCGCCATGGGCGGCATCGGCAACGGCTTCCGGCGAGGACCCTTGAACGGGTTCGGCTCGACGTCGCCGCAGACGCCGATCTCGTACTCGGCCTTCTCGTAGTAGGGCTCGAGGTCGTCGTAGGAGATGGGCCAGTCCTCGAGCGTCGAGCCCGGGACCGCGCCGTAGGTCGAGCGCATGCGGAAGTCCTGCGGCATGTAGCGCCAGGCCTGGGCGCCGTAGCTCACCGTGCCGCCGCCGACGCAGCTCGCGTTCGCCTGGTACTCCCACTGGCGCGGGTAGACGATCCGCTCGCGGCCCTCGAGGTCGACGAAGACGCGCGGGTTCTTCGCCTCCTCGGGGCCGTAAGCGACTCCCAGCAGGGAACTGCGCTGGTTGATCAGGTCGTCCTTCCTCTCCTCGAAGGGCGACTGCCAGCGGCCCTTCTCCAGGAGCACGACGCTGAGGCCGGCCTCGGCGAGCTGGCAGGCGACGACGCCACCGCCCGCGCCCGCTCCGACCACGACCGCGTCCACGCGAGGCAGCGCCATCGCCTATCCCCTCCGCGCCTTCCGGGGCGGCGCGAGCGGCAGGGACGGGCCGGGCACGCGCGGTGCGAGCGCGGGTGGCAGCGGGGTCTCGTGCAGACGCCCCCGGACCGGCGGATCGGGGATGCCGAGCATCCTCCACGCCACCCGGTCCTTGTTACCGCCGTGGCGCGGGTCACCGTAGAAGCCCATCATCGTGTAGCGGCGCAGCGTGTCGAAGAATCGCCTCGGATCGGCTTCGGTCCAGTCCGCTGCGTCGACCGAGCCGTCTTCGAGCGCCCGCAGGACCTCGTCCTGCGACTCCCCGGCCAGCGCGGCGAACGGCTTCCCATGCCGACGGCGCGCGGTCGCCTCGAGCGCACGGATCCCCGTCTGCCAGGCGCCGAGATCGTCCTTCTGTCGCGTGGCGAGCTGCCGGTCGATGAAGATGACGACGCCGGCCCCAGAGGCGCCGGGATCCTGGTCGGGCGGGATGATCCGGTCGCAGGCGGCGGCGAGCGTCACCGCCTCGTCGTCACGGAGGGCACGCCAGCGACCCGCGGGACCGCCGCACGCGACGGCCGTCGCGGCGGCGGCCACGGCCCCCGTTCTCAGGAACCCGCGTCGGTCGACGGCGTAGGGGTCATCCATCGAGGACCTCCCGGCCGGTCCGGTCTACCTGGCCCCCGGCAGCTGCTGGAAGAAGTCGTTGCCTTTGTCGTCGACGAGGATCACGGCCGGGAATTCCGCGACCTCCAGCTCGTAGATCGCCTCCATCCCCAACTCCGGGTACTCGAGGAGCCGCACCTTCTTGATGCACTCCTTGGCCAGGAGCGCCGCCGGGCCTCCCGCGGAGCCCAGGTAGAAGCCGCCGTGCTTCTGGCAGGCGGCGGTCACCTGCGCGCTGCGGTTTCCCTTGGCGATCATCACCATCGAGCCCCCGTGCGACTGGAAGAGGTCGACGTAAGGGTCCATGCGGCCCGCGGTGGTCGGCCCGAACGAGCCCGAGGGCAGACCCTCCGGCGTCTTGGCGGGACCGGCGTAATAGACGGGATGGTCCTTGAAGTACTGAGGCAGGCCCTCGCCGCGATCCAGCCGCTCCTTGAGCTTCGCGTGGGCGATGTCGCGCGCCACCACGATCGTGCCGGTGAGGGAGACCGCCGTGGCCACCGGGTGCCTGGTCAGCTCGGCCAGGATCTCCTGCATCGGCCGGGAGAGGTCGATCGCAACCTGGGCCTGGAAGCGACCCTTCCGGTAGCGCTCCGGGATGAAGCGGCCCGGGTTCCGCTCGAGCGCCTCGACGAAGACGCCTTCCCGATCGATCTTGGCCAGGATGTTCCGGTCCGCCGAGCAGGAGACGCCGAGGCCGATCGGACAGGACGCCCCGTGCCGGGGCAGCCGGACGACGCGCGCGTCGAGCGCGAAGTATTTGCCGCCGAACTGCGCGCCGATCCCGGTCTTGCGGGCCGCGTCGAGGACGGCCGCCTCGAGCTCGAGGTCGCGGAACGCCTGTCCATCCCTGCCGCCGGCCGTCGGCAGGGAATCGAGGGCGCGGGCCGAGGCGAGCTTCACCGTCTTGAGGCACGCCTCCGCGGAGGTGCCTCCGATCACGACCGCCAGGTGATACGGCGGACACGCGGCCGTGCCGAGCATGCGCAGCTTCTCCGCCAGGAAACGCAGGAGGCTTCCCCGGTTGAGCAGCGCCTTCGTCTCCTGGAAGAGGTAGGTCTTGTTGGCCGAACCCCCGCCCTTGGCGAGCATCAGGAAGTGGTACTCCATCCCGTCCACGGCGGAGATGTCGATCTGCGCGGGCAGGTTGGTTCCCGAGTTCGCCTCGTCGTACATGGTGAGCGGGATCGTCTGCGAGTAGCGCAGGTTCTCCCGAGCATAGGTCTCGAAGACCCCGCGCGAGAGGTGCTCCGCGTCCCGGCCTCCCGTGAACACCCGTTCGCCCTTCTTGGCGACGATGGTCGCCGTGCCCGTGTCCTGGCACATGGGCAGCACGAAGCCGGAGGCAACCTCCGCGTTGCGCAGAAGCGCGATCGCGGTGCCGCGGTCGTTCTCCGAGGCCTCCGGGTCCTCCAGAATGGCGGCCAGCTGCGCCAGGTGGCCGGGCCGGTAGAGGAACGAGACGTCCCGGAAGGCCTCCCTCGCCACGAGCGTCAGTGCCTCGGGCGCGACCTTCAGCACCTCCCGGCCTTCGAAGCGCGCGACCGAGACGAGGTCGGCGGTCAGCTTGCGGTAGGGCGTCTCGCCCTCGGGCGAGGGGAGCGGATCGACGTAGTGGAACTCAGCCATGCGGCCCTCCGGACGTCGCGGCGAGAAGAAGACCGCCTTCCCGGCGCGCGCTGTCGAGCCTAGTCGGCGCTCCCCTGGAGGTCAATCGCTGCCCCGCGCATCACGGGTCCGGCACGGGCACAGTCCGAGCGGCGCAGGCGCAACTCGTGCCGAGCCTGCGCCCGAAGCACGCCGGGGTCTCCGTTGACAGTCCCGAGCCGGCCACATACGATTGGTGGCTCGTAGGTCGCCCGCGTGCCGGAGTGGTGGAATTGGCAGACACGCACGTTTGAGGGGCGTGTGGAGAAATCCGTGCGGGTTCGAATCCCGCCTCCGGCACCAGCCTCAGGAAGACGGGCCTGAGGTGTCCGCGTTCTCGGCCACCGCGAGAGTCCCCAGGACGAGCGGCAGCGCCACCATCTCGGGCGAGAGGGCCGGCGCCAGCGCGACGACGGCAAGACTGGCGAGGGCCGCCAGGGCGGCCGGCGGCGCGGCGAGACGCAGCAGCCCCGCGGCGACCGCGATCGCGAGCAGGGGCGCGACCGCCGCGAGACCGAGGGCGAAGGCCGACGCTTCCGCGCCGCGGTAGGCCAGCAGGTCGAAGACACCGAGGCCGACGCCCGGCACCGGCGCCTGCCGCAAGCGCTCGAGGAACGCGGACGTGTCGAGCGCGGCCACCGGGACGATCACGAGCGCATAGGTTCCGGCTGCGACCAGCAGGGCCTTGAACGCAGGCCGGCCCCGGCTCGCGGGCCCCGCTTGGGTCGGCGGGCGCCCCCAGGCGCCCGCCAGCAGCACGAACCCGACGAGCGCCGCTCGATGGTCACACGCGGCGGCCAGCCCGGCCCAGACTCCCGCCTGCACGCTGCGGTCGCGGCGTGTTGCCAGCGCGGCCCCGACCAGCGCGGCGAGCGAGAGCGGGAGCGGGGACCCCAGGATCGTGCCGACCGCCAGCGGCGGAGCGAAGAGGGCCACCGCCGCGAGCGCAGCGCCGCCGGCACCGCAGGCGCGCGCGGCCAGCAATCCGAGACCGGCAAGGGCCAGCAGCGTCATGACGCGCAGGTCGTGGAGACCCAGCACACGCAGTCCCGCGGCCAGCAGGGAGGGGCCAGGCGGCAGCAGAGGGCGGTCCGGCTCGATCAGGGCGGGCGGATCGAGCCGGAAACTCGCGGATACCGCCTCCCGCCCCCGCGGGCTCGTCTCGAGCGGACGCGTGTAGGGGCTGCGCCCCGCGGCGAGACGCCGCCCGTCGGCCTCGGCCTGCACGATGGCAGGATCCTGCGCCCGCACGACGCCGGTCCTGTCGCCGACGCTCACCAGAGCGAGAGCGGGCAAGGCGACGACGAGCACGAAGCCGGCCGCGACGGTGCCCTGGCGCCAGCCGGATGTCCAGGGTCGCGCTCGGCGCACCGTCGGAACCGCTTCACCCGCCGGAGGAACCGGGTTCGCCTCTCCGGGCGCGACCGGCAGCCCGGGCTCGCCGCTCGCGGATCCGATCGCCAGGTAGAGCACCGCGAGACCCGCCGCCGTGGCGCTGACCAGCAGACCCAGCGGATCCTGAGTGAGCTGCGGTCCGGCCCGTGGCGCGAGCGCCGCCACCAGCCCGCCCCAGCGGGCCGGAAGGCCCGCTGCCTCAACCTGCTCCCAGGTGCTCCGCAGAAGCTGCCGCTCCACGATCTCGACGGCCACGGCGAGCAGCAGCAGCGGCACCAGAGCGAGGTCCGCGCGCCGGCGCCTGACGAGCAGCGGCAGCGGCAGGAGCACCGCGACCGGGATCAGATAGTTGGGATGCACCACGCGCGAGAAATAGAGCGCCGCCACGAGCGCGGCGCTGCCGGTGAGGAGCGCCTGCTCTGGTACGCGCGCGCGCAGCTGCGCGCGTACCAGAAGGAAGCCGAACGGCACCAGCAGCGCGTAGAAGACCGTGAAGGGGAAGTAGTCGCCTAGGCTCGCCACGCGGCCGAAGTAGATCAGGTAGTTGGCGAAGCCGAAGCCCGGCGTCCCCCCGAGCGGGTAGTTGTCGCCGCCCGGCAGGCCGGCGTTGTAGACGAAGATGTCACCCCAGAAGGCCCGGAAGTCCAGGGCGGCGACCGGCAGGACGACAACCAGGAAGACCGCCGCCATCGCCGCCAGCGGCCAGGCTAGACGCCGCCAGGTTCGTCGGGCGAGGAGGTCGCGGAAAGACCCGGCGCCCGAGAGCGAGAGCAGCAGGAACGGCGCGAACGGCCAGGCCAGCTGCTTGGTGGCACAGGCCAGTCCCAGGAGGGCCGCGCCCGCCGTGGGCCTCCTGCGCAGCAGGAGGACCGCTCCGAGCAGCATCGCGACGAAGACGAGGTCGTTCGCGCCGAAGATCTGGTGCCAGTAGACGAGGGGGTTGAGCGCCGCGACCCCGGCGGCCGCGAGCCGGGCGTCCCCGGCGGCGGGCAGGCGTGAGGCGAGAAGGGCGACGAGCGCGTAGAAGAGGAGCGTGACCAGCCGTGGATCGAAGAAGCCCAGCGCCCGTCGGCTGGCGAGCTGGAAGGGCAGCATCACCAGGTGCGTGCCGGGCAGGTACGCGTGATGGTGCAGGATCGGGTTGCCGCCGTGCGGGCGCCAGAAGCTCGAGACCCGTGCCTGCCGGGCGAGCATGGTCCCGGAGTAGTCGGCGCCGTAGGGGCTTTGCCCGGCCAGGATCTTGTCGATCGCGAGGGGCAGCTGCACGACGCCCCCGTCCTGACCGTAGGGGCGCGCGCTCGCGGCGCCGAGCGAGATGAAGGCGACCGACGGCAGGACCACCAGCAGCAGCGACGCCAAGGCGATCGTCGCGGCGCGGGCGCGAACGGAGGCACCCGCGGCGGCGAGCGTCCCATAGGCGAATGCCGCCAGCACGGCGAGGGCGGCGAGGGCGAGCGCGATCGGATCGCGATCCAGGGCTCCGGAGGCCGCCGGCACCAGCCACCCCAGCCCTCGCGCGAGGCTGCCGACCTGGGCATCGTGGCTGAGACGCCAGGCGAGGACGCGAGGAGGGTCGTAGAGCGCGAGGTCACGGGCGACCAGGAGGAGCAACCCGGGAACGACGGCAAAGTCGATCCCGACCCGACGAGGCTTCAGACGTCCTTCTCGTCGTTGATGACGGGTACCCGCGCTCCACAGGAGCAGACCAGGCTGCGCACGGCCCACTCGATCCGGAGCAGGCGTCCGCAGGTGGGGCAGCCCAGATAGCGGCCGGCCTCGTAGTGGGTGACCTTGCGGCCCTGCGGGATAGGCCTCGGACCCGGCTGCATCCGGGGCCAGCGCCTTGACAGAACCATCGGCGGCGAGCTTACGCCTCGTCCACCTCCCGTTCAAGCAGATCCGGTCGCTCGTGCCGTTTCCCGCTCACCGGTCGGGCGACGCCCTCGCCCCGCCCTTCCCGGCGGACGGCTCACAGCTCCCGCAGCCGTCCACTCCGGGCGAGGAGCGTCAGCGAGATCACCAGCAGCAGGGCGGAAAACGCCGCCATGATCGGCGGTGCACCGGCCCGCCGCACGAGCGCGCCTGCCACCAGGCTGCCGGTCGGGCCGCCGCCCCGGAAAGCGAGTCCGAAGATCGACAGCACCCGCCCGCGCAGGGCGTCCGGCGCCATCTCCTGGACCAGGGAGTTGAGGATCGAGAAAGCGGCGGTCATGAAGAAGCCCGACCCGACGAGAAGCGCCATCGACAACCACTGCCAGCGGGACAACACCGCACCCGTGGTGATCGCCCCGAACAGGACGAAGGACACGAGCATCGTCCGGCCGCGCCCGGGCACGTGACCCCGATGGGCCGTGGCGATGGCACCCACGATCGCGCCCAGGCCCAGGCTGGTGAGCAGCATGCTGTAGCCCGAGGCGCCCGTCCCCAGCACGTTGCCCGCGATCACCGGCAGGTAGGTGATCAGGGGGAAGGCGAGGAAGCTCGCCCCGAAGCCGAGCAGCACGGCCTCGCGCAACGAGGGCGCGCCGGCCACGTGCGCGAGGCCGGCCTCGAGGCTGCGGCCGAGGCTCTCCCGCGCCGTGACCAGCGGCGGCGGCAGCTCGAGCCAGTAGAGAGCGGCGATCACCGCCGTGAACGAGAGGGCGTTCGCGGTGAAGCAGGCGCCCGCGCCGATCCCGGCCAGCAGCAGGCCCGCGATCACGGGCCCGATCGCGCGCGACAGGTTGAACTGCAGCGAGTTGAGGGCGACGGCGTTGGCGATCCGCTCGCGCGGGACCAGGCTGGTGATCACGGCCTGGTAGGTCGGCGCCGACTGCGACTGCATGAGGCCGGTCGCCAGCGCGATCACGACGATGGCGGTCATCCCGAGCCGGTCGGTGGCGTACAGGACGCCCAGCGTCACCGCCATCAGCATCTGGAAGAGCTGCGAGGAGAGCAGGATCCGGCGGCGGTCGACGCGGTCGGCGATCGCGCCGCCCACCAGCATCAGGGCGAGCAGCGGCGCCTGCTGGGCGAAGGTGCGCAGACCCAGGTAGAAGGGGTCGTGGAAGCGGGTGTGGATGATCCACGACAGCGCGACGTCCTGGGTCCAGGTGCCAACGCTCGAGAGGAAGGCTCCCGTCCACAGCAGGCGGAAGCCCCGGTAGGAGAAGCCGGCCAGGAACCCCGGCAGTCTGGTCGGCTCAGCTCGCTCGGGCATCGCTCTCGACGACTATACTCGCCGGGTGTCCTTCGCCTGTCCCGCGTGCCAAGCCGCGATCACGGCCCGTCCCGATCGCTTCCTGCTGCGCTGCCGGTCGTGCGGCGCGCTGCTGCGCAGCCGCGCCAAGGACACGAGCGGACCAGTGCCCGTGTTCGAGGTACGGGTCGTAGGGAGGAGGGGCGCGACCCGGCGGGTCGAGCTGCCCTGGGATGCGGGACAGCGGCGCCGGCTGGGGACCTGGCTCGTCTGGTCCAGCGTCGCGACGCTCGGACTGGTACTGCTCCTCTACCTCCTCGCCCGGCTGCGCGGCTAGGCCTTCTTGACCGTCTTCTTCGCCGCGGCGATCGCCTCGCGCTTGCGTCCCTTGCGCGCCTTCTCCTTGCGCTGCCGGCGGCGATGGATTTCCTTCTGCCTCTCGATCATTCGTTCTTCTTCTCCTGTCTGTCGTGGCCGTTGTCCGTGTCGTCCGCAGCGCGCTTCTCGACCTCGGCCCGCTCCCGGCGGCTCTCCGCGATCCGGGCACGGATGATGCGCAGGTAGGCGCGCGGGATCTTCTGCATGTGGGCCATCAGCTGGCCGAGGTCTCCGCGGCCGGCGCCGGTCGCGCCGCTGTCGCCCCACAGCAGGTTGACCAGGCGGCCTCTCACCGCGATCGGGAAAAGGGCTGCGGTGGTGCCCGGCTTCTTGCCGATCGCCTCCAGGAACTGCCGGTTCGCCTCCTCCGGCCCGAGCCGGCCCACGAAGACCGTGCGGTTGCGCGTGACGCCCTGGAAGACCGAGGGCGTGTCGAGCGGCACCCGCAGGCTCGCGGCGCGCGCGCGGTCGATCCCCTCCCCGATGCCGTCCCAGCCGAGGACCCAGGGCTCGCGCACGATGAAGAAGATGACGCGCTTGAAGTAGCAGTGGCCGAGCGCGAGCGACGCCGCCACCACGTCGTCGCGCGTGGCAGCGCCGTCGAGCGCCACCGCCGCCGCCTCGGGGTTGCGCAGGACCGGCGCGGGGGTCGCCGCGACGCGACCTCGCAGGTCGGTGAAGCGCCAGCGCTCGTCGATCCCGTAGTGCTCGCGCAGCAGCTGCACCATGCGGAACTCGGGCACCACCACCGGCCGGACGATGAAGCCGAGCGCGTAGCCGATGTGGGCGACCGCGCCGTGGTCGCCGGGGTTCACCATGCCGAGGAAGAGGGTCTTTCCCTTGACGCGGCAGGGAAAGACCTTGAAACGCTGGGCGAGCTTCTTGGGGATGGCGGCGATCGCCTCGGGCTGCAGCAGGTGGAGATCTGCCGCCGGCAGGCCGTGTGCCCGGCCCAGCGCATCCGCCAGGCGTTCCTCGGTGATGTACCCGAGCTCGAAGAGACTGGTTCCCAGGCGACCGCCGTAGAGGACCTGGTGCTGGATCGCCTCCTGCAGCTGTCGCTCCGTGATGACCCCGCGATCGCGCAGGATACGTCCAAGTATCGGCAGGCGGTGCCTCCCCGGCGGCGGCTATTCTAGCAGCGGCGGCAGCCTTCGCGGGCGCTCCCCGCCGCTCAGGCGAGGCCCCGGTCCGCCGCCTTCGCCTCCTCGGAGCCGCCGTCGACCCCGCCGAGCAGGAAGCGGCAGCGCGCGCGGCCGAAGCGCAGCTCGTCCCCGTCGAGAAGCTCGCACTCCCGGCGCACCCTCTGGCCGTTGACGCGGGTGAAGTTGGTCGAGTCGAGGTCGGCGACCACCCAGGCCTCGCCCCGCCGCTCGATCCGGGCGTGAAGGCGCGAGACGAGCGGCTCGTCGATCCGGATCACCGCCTCCTTGCCCCGGCCCACCTCGAAGGCCGGCCCGTCGAGCGGGAACTCGACCCGCCGCCCGTCCGAGCGCTCCCAGATCAGCCTGGCCGGTGCGCTCACTGCCGAGCCCGGCGCGCGGCGAGCGGGGCGACGGCGGGCCCGTCGTTGTCGATCAGCGTTGCGTCCTTCACCTCGGAGGCGGCACGGTACGCCTCGACCGCCTGGGGCCGATAGCCGAGCTTCGCGAGCGCGAGGCCCAGGTAGTAGAGGGCGGTGCCGCGGGAGAGCCCGGGGCGGGCCGGCAGCTCGTTCTTCGCCTTCTGCAGGTAATCGTGGGCGCCTGCGTAATCCGAGAAGTGCATGGCGCAAAGCGCCAGGTTCAGCCAGGCGTAGGCGGCCGCCTCGGTGCCGGGGTACCCTTCGACGATCGAGCGCTGGTCCATCATCACTTTGTTGTAGACGAGCTTCGGGTCGATCAGTGGGACCTCGCGCGCGGTCTCGCCGATCACGAGCTCCTGCGCGCGCGGCGCGGCGCCGACACCGCCGCTGCGCAGCTGCAGCACGATCCTCTCGCCCGCCTTCTTCTCGGCCACCGCCGCCAGCAGGTCGGCCGTCCACTTCAGGGGCTGATCGTCCAGGCTCAGCAGGAGGTCGCCCGCCCGCAGGCCCGCCTGCTCCGCCGGGCTCCCGGGAACGACCCGGACCACGGGAAGACCTCCCGGCAGCAGCGTGTCGACGGTGATCAGGCCGGTCCAGGGCCGCCGGCTGGCAAAGGTCGCGTCCAGCCTCGCCAGCACCCCGCCGTAGGAGGCGCTTTCGGCGAAGGCGACCTCGAGGTCTTCGGCGGTGGTGTTGCCGGCGGCAAGAAGGTAGAGGCGCGCCGTGCGCTGCAGGCGCTCCTCGGGGAGCACCGCGAGCAGGAAGCCCTGGACCTCCAGCGCCGAGGCCAGCCGCTCGGTCACCCTGCGCACGAGGTCGGGGTCGAAGGCCGAGGACGGCACGAGCGACGCCCGGGTCGCCCTCTCCTGCTCGAGGATCCGGTCGACCGCCTCGCGCGGCGCGGTGATGAAGTTGAGCGAGCCGAGCTGCGAGAAGTTCTGCTCGATACGTTCCTGGGCCTCGGCGAGATAGCGCTCGCCACCCGGACCCGCGGCCTGGACCCCGAGGAAGGCGAGCGTGGGCCGGATCGGACAGTCGAGGCTGACCGCCTCGTCCTTGCCCAGCACGACGTCCTTGATGAACTTGCCGGCCGCGTGCTTCACCTCGACCCGCACCTTGCCGGAGCAGATCCCGTCGATCTGGGCGGGCGTCACGCCGCGCGACTCGCCGTTCAGCAGGATCCGGGCCCCGGGCGGATCGGAGACGAGGCGCAAGGACGCGAGCGACTCCTCGAGGCGAACCGGGTCGGCCTCGTAGTCCTGGGCCAGCGGCGTCTCCACCGTGCGCCTGAGGGTCTCGTAGCAGTGGCGGCGGTATTCGATCGCGTGCGCGCCCAGGGAGAGGTTGGCGACCTCGGTGCGGGCCGAGGCCTGCGCCGGATCGAGCCCTCGCGCGAGAGCGGCCTCGTGCAGCTCGGGCGCGAGGCTGCCCGTGGTGGTGGCGCGCAGCTCCCCGTCGACCCAGATCTCGACCTCCGCGGGCTGGGTGACGAAGAAGAGGCTCGCCTGTACCCGCGCCAGCTCGACCTCGAGCGACTGGGTCGCGCGCGCGGCAAGGCTGAGGGGCCGCGTCTCGGTGCGGTAGCCCGAGCGCACGATCTCGACCGTGTAATCCCCGGCCAGCACCTCGATCGGAAAGAAGTCGGTGAGGCCGAGGTCGGTCCGGTTGTCGCCCGGTCCTATCAGCGTCACCCGTGCCCCTGCCGGCTTCGAGGAGACCGCCAGGTAGCCGACCAGCGAGCGCTTCACGCCGTTGAAGAGCTCGACGATCTTGGGCGAGACGCGGTCCTTGGTCACCGGGTAGTCGGGCTTGATCTGCACCAGCTGCCGGAAGTTCTCGGCCGCCTTCTCCGAGAGACCGATGTTGTAGTACGCGCGGCCCCGGTACTCGTAGGCCTGCGCCAGCAGGTCGCGGCCGTGCGCGGGAAGCGCCTTGCCGCCCGCCGCCTCCAGCCGGGCGATCAGGTCGTCGAACTCCACGATGGACCGGCTCTGCTGCGGCCCTTCGAACTCCGAGACCGCGCGCGAGAGCGCGTCCTGGGCCCACTGCAGCTGCTGCTGGAGGGCCGGTGACAGCTGCTCGCCCCCCTCCTGGGCTGCGGCCGGGACGGCCGACAGCAGCAGGAGGAGTGCGAGGCCCCGGCCCCCGAAGGTCCAGCTTCTGGTCGCGATCTCGGTTGGCACGCCGCCTCCTTCGCTAGCGGAACCGCAGCACGCGCTGCGACCTGTCGTCGTACACCAGCACCGCCCCGCTCGCCTCCAGGGTCACGGCCCGTGCCTTCAGCCGGGGGCTGGTGATGGTGGTGAGCAGGTGTCCGCCGGGATCGAACACGAGGACGCCCTGGTCCTCGTCCGCCACGTACAGGTCGTGGAAGGGGTCGAGCGCGACGTCGTTCGGCTTCTTGAGCCCGGCGGGGCCGACGGTGCGCAGCACGCGGCCGTTCTCGTCCCAGGTCTGCAGCAGGCGCTGGTCCCGATCGAGAGTGAGGATCTCCCCCTCGGGGTCGACCAGGATGCGCGTCACCTTCCGGTCGACGCTGTCGCGGGCGGGAAAAGTCCCGAGGTACGTGCCCTTCGCGTCGAACCGCAGCATCCGGTCCCGATCTTCGTCCGAGACGATCAGGGTGCCGCTGGCGGTCGAAGCCGCGGCCAGGATCTTGTCGACCGGCTCGGGCTCCTCGCCCGGTTTCTCGCGCGGGGTGGCGAGCGAACGCGCGTCGCGGGCCCCGAGGTAGACCCCAGTTCGACTCGCGAACACCACCTTCCCGCGCGGCCCGAGGCAGAGCGTCCTCGGGTCCCCCGCACGGATGGTGCCGGCGATCTTGCCCGAGCTGTCGATCATCACGGCGGCCTTGATCTGGTCCGAAGCGATCCAGAGGACGCCGTCCGGGGCCATCGCCAGCGCCTTGACGTCCTTCAGCACCCTCTCGGTTCCGGGCCCGAGCGCGAAGCTCGCGTCCAGGGCGAACGACGGCTTCGGTCCCCCGAAGAGCCGGAAGAGGGTCGTGATCCGCTCGAGGGCCGGCTGCGCCCACTCGCTGTCGGGAAAGCGATTGCGGACCTGCTGGAACTCCTCCATCGCCCGCAGGGGCTCGGCCTGCAAGGCCAGCGCCTGACCGATGTCGAACTGGGCGGCGGCCGCCGCGTCGCTCGCCGGGTACTCGAGCGAGACCCTGCTGTCGAGATCGGTCGCCTCCGCGTAGCGCCCTGCGCGCCGCTGCGCCAGCGCCGCCCCGTGCAGCGCACGCGGGACCCAGGCGCTCCGCGGATAGAGCGTCTCAACACGCAGGAACTGGGCGAGCGCATCCTCGACGTCGGCCGGCCCGGATGCCCGCGCCAGCGTGAGCAGCCCCAGATGATAGTAGGCGCCCGGCGCGGCGTCGCTGCGCGGGTGCTCCTTCGCCACCTGCTCGAAAGCGGCCCGAGCCTTGTCCAGGTCGCCCTCCACCTCGAGGTGATAGCGGCCGATCTCGAGCAGCGCCTGCCCGACCGACTCGGTCTTCGGGAAGCTGGTGACCACGATCGTGAAGTTGTCGAACGCCTGCTTCAGCTTGCCCTGGCTGCGGTACGTGCGCCCGTTCTCGAGCAGCCGGCGGGCCTGTTGGTCGGGCGTCTCCTGGGCGGACACGCTCGCTGCGCCGAGGGCGAGACAGATGAGAGCGATCACGGCAGAGCGGACCACGGCTACTCCTTGGCGATATGGCCGACCACGAAAGCCGGCGCGCCCGCCTCGACCTCCACGGCCTCCTCGGCCCGCGACCCGTCGGGCCAGCGGAATCCGATCACGTGACGGCCGGCCGCGATCGACCGGTCGAGGATGGGCGGGTAGTCGACGAAGGTGCCGTCCACGAACACCCCGCAATTGTCAGGCATCGCGCGCACGTTGAGGCGGCCGATGCCGGGGGCGGCGAGCCTCGCTTCGCCCCCGGGGGGAACCTCGACCGCGACCTCGGAGTGCAGGAAGACGGCCGGGGCCACGAGCGTCAGCACCTGCCGGCCGCCCGGCAACGAGACACGCGGCGCCGACTCGCCTCGCGCCAGGGTACGCCCCCGGTAGATGACGTCGAGAGGATAGGCTGACGTGACCGAGACGGTCCCGGGGGGAGGCGAGCGCTGCAGCGCGACGGCCAGGGGCGCGGGCCTCTCGCCCTTCCCGATCCGGGCCTCCCAGGGCTCGTAGCCGTCCAGCGACGCCGTCAGGCGATGCTCGCCCTTGGGGTCGATCGGGATCTCGAGCGGACTTTGTCCGACCTCGGCGCCGTCGAGCGTGATCGCCGCGCCCGCGGGTGTGGTCCGGATCGCGAGCAGGCCCTCGTCGCGCTTCCGAAGCTCGACCGACACCCCTTCCGGACCGGGCAGCGGGAGCGTCACCACGCGTGTCTCCTCCCGATACCCGGCCTTCTTGAAGGTCAGCTCCATCCGCGCCGGAGCGGGCGACGGCAGCACGACGACGCCGTCGGTGACGACCCCGGAGTCCTCGCCGTCCAGCAGCACCGTGGCGCCGGGCGGCTGCGAGCGCACGGCCAGGCGCACGGCCGGCGTCTGAGCGTGGCTGTGCCATAGGATACCGGCAGCGGTCGTCGCCAGAGCGACGATGGAAGCGGCGGTCCCGATCCAGATCCAGCCACCCCGACCCGCGGAGCGTGGCGACTCCGGCGACGCCGGGGGCCCCTCTTCCGGACTCACCACGACGGTTGGACCGGCGGCCGTCGCCGGCTCGCGGCGCGTGCGTGTCGCCTGGAAGGTAGCTTCCAGCTCCGGGAAGTCGTCGCTCGCGGCTGCCACCGGCCGCTCGCGCTCCTTCTGCCGCCGCAGCGCCGTGCGTAGCAGCCGCTGCGCCTCGACCAGCCCGGGGTGGGCGGAGCCGAGCCTCCGCAGCGCGGCGGCGGCCTCCTCGGCCCGGTCTTCGCGCAACAGCTCACGCGCCCCCGCCAGCTTCACGAGCGCGTCCTCGGGCAGCGGCGGCAGCTCTCGGCGCAGGTCCTCGAGCGCAACCCCCAGCGCCCGGCCCAGCTCGGGCGCCGTGTAGCGCTCGGCCGGCTCCTTCGCCAGGGCGCGGCTGATGATCGCCGCGAGCGATCCCCCCGCCTCGCCGAGCGCGCTCAGATCGAGCGGCCTCGGCTCCTCGTGCACGATGTTGTAGAGGATCTCGGTCGTGCTCTCGCCGCGGAAGGGCCGCTCCCCGGCCAGGAGCTCGTAGAGGATCACCCCGACCGAGAAGACGTCGCTGCGGCCATCCAGCGGCCGTCCACGCACCTGCTCGGGGCTCATGTAGCGGATCGTGCCTACCATCATGCCGGCCTTGGTCAGCTGGGTACCACCCAGCTTGGCGATGCCAAAGTCCATGATCTTGGCAGTGCCGTCGTCGAGCAGCCGGATGTTGCTCGGCTTTATGTCGCGATGGATGATCCCGCGCTCGTGCGCATAGGCCAGGCCGCGGCAGACCTGGGCCATCACGTCCAGCTTCTCCTCGAGAGAGAGCGGCTCGCCGCCACGCAGGACGCCCTCGAGATCGCCGCCCGAGAGCAGCTCCATGGCGATGAAGGGCACGCCGCGGTCCTCGCTGAGCTCGTAGACGATCACGATGTTGGGGTGCTGGAGGCGCGCCGCCGCCTTGGCCTCGACCTCGAAGCGCTTGCGGCTCTCCGACTCCAGGCTCCCTTCCGAGATCAGGGTCTTGATCGCGACTTCCCGCTCCAGCGCCTCGTCGACGCCGCGATAGACCATGCCCATCCCACCGCGGCCGATCCGCCCGATCACGAGGTAGCGACCGATCTGGACCCGGTTTCCGGCGTCGCGATCCGCCAGCACTCCTACCCCTCGAACCGGAGCAACAGGACCGTGATGTTGTCCTCGCCCCCGCGCTGGTTCGCCTCGTCGACCAGCCCCTGGGCGGCGCCGGAGAGGTCTCCGTCGGCCGCGGAGAGGATGCGGGCGATGTCCACGTCGGAGACCATGGCCGTGAGCCCGTCCGAGCACAGCAAGAGGGTCTCACCCGGCTTCACGCGGCGGGACTGTACGTCGACCACCAGCTCGGCGCGCCCGCCCAGCGCCCGGGTGACGACGTTACGCAGCGGATGGCTGCGGGCCTGCTCGGGCGAGATGATCCCGTTCTGGATCTGCTCGTTCACCCAGGAGTGGTCGACGGTCAGCTGACGAAGCTCCGACTGGCTCCACAGGTAGATGCGGCTGTCGCCGACGTGCGCCAGGTTCACCACGTCGCCCTCGACGAGCACGGCGGCGACCGTGGTCGCCATCCCCTCGAGCTCCGAGCTCTGGCGCATGGTCTCGATCACGCGTCGATTGGCGTGCCGGATCGCGGTCTTCAGCCGGTTGGCGTCGTACGAGATCGCCTCGTCGAGGCCGTAGGGCCAGGTGATCTCGTCGTTCCCCCCGGTCATGGCGACGAACTCCTCGATCGCCTCCACCGCGACGCGAGAGGCCACCTCCCCGGCCGCATGCCCGCCCATGCCGTCCGCCACCACGTAGAGACCCTGCTCGCGGTTGAGCGCGAGCGAGTCTTCGTTGCCCTTCCGCTTCCGTCCGACGTCGCTGCGCGCCTCCGCGGTGGTCCTCATCGGGTCGTCACGAGCGCGGGCCGAGCTCCGCGGCCAGCCGCTGGACGCGCTGATCGCCCGGCGCGAGGCGCTGTGCGTTCTCGAGCGCCTTCTGCGCGCGCAGCCGCAGGCCCTGGCGGGCCAGGACAGAGGCCAGCTCCGCCCAGGCGTTCGCGTCCGTGGGCCGCAGGCGCGTCGCCTGCTCGAGCTCCTGGACGGCCTCCCGGGCGAGCCTGGGGTCGCGCGCCAGGGCGCCGCCGAGCGCCGCGTGGTACGCGGGCTCCTGGGGCGCGTGGTGGACCGCGGTGTGGAAGAGCCTCACGGCCTCTTCGATCTGCCCCGCCGCGATCTGCTCCTGCCCGCGCTGGAAGGCATCGCTCGCTATCTCCTGGGGCGTGCGCGGCTGCGGCCGCAGGCGCGCCTCGTCGTACTCGCGCCGGCTGGCCGGGTTGGTCAGGGTGTTGAAGGCCGTGGTGATCTCACGGAACAGGGCCTCGGCGGCCTTCTTCTCGGCCGCGTCCTGGAAACGGTCGGGATGCTTGTCACGGGCGAGCCGGAGGTAGGCCTGGCGGATCTCCGCCGCCGACGCCGTCTCCGCCACCCCGAGCAGCTGGTAGAAATCGGTCATGCGCTAGCGACGCTCCGGTCCCTTGACGAACTTCTGGGCGTGCTTGCGCACGGTCTCGGGGACGTTGCGATCGACCGCTAGGCCCTTGAGGTCCCGCGGGTTGAGGCGCGGTACCAGGGTGAGCGCGATGCCCATGGGCGTCCGCGGGTTGCGCACCAGGTTGTTGGCGACCCCGTAGTGCTTGGTCCACTCGCGGTGGTTGCCGATGTAGCGGAGGATCTCGTCGGAGACGTTCTTCATCGCCGAGAACGCCTCGACCTCGGCGTCGGTCAGGCGTGGGCTGCCCAGGACCGCGACCGAGACGATCCGGTTGGGATCGCGGACCAGGATCGCGCGTTCCTCGCGCGTTCCCTTGAGCGCCGTGATGATCTTCTCCGCCGTGTTCAGGCGGTAGATCTTCTGTACGGCGCTCACCTTGTCGAACTGCTGTCGCTCCTCCTCGGAGAGGTAGCGGACCATCGCGTCGGCTTCGCTGAGCGCCGCCTCGCTCACGGGGGCGAGCTCGGGCTCCGGCTCGGCGACCGGCTCCGGCGGCGCCGGGGCCGCGGCGGGAGGCGGTGCCGGCGCCTCCTCGCCCACGTGGAACGACTCGCGCAGCTCCCGCAGCCGCCGCCGCTGGTCGTTGCTGAGCGCGGGATTGCCCTCGATCGCGACCAGCAGCGGGTTGTGCCGCAGGAGCCGCGTCTGGTTGATCACGACCAGCTCGGCGAGCCCCTGTGGGAGGGAGCCCGCGAGCGACACGATCGCCTCGTCCGGAACGGTCGCGTTCTGAAGCGTGGTCTCGCGCAGCTCGCGTTCGGGCCGATGGGCGAGCATCCAGGAGAGCACGGCGGGCACCGTGTCGCGGCTGCGCAGGATCGGCAGCAGCTCGGCGGCCGGGTATTCCCCCAGCGACTTCTCGGCCGCGGACCGCACTGAGGCATCCGAGTCGCGGATGAGATCGGTCAGCAGCTCGAGCAGATCCCCCGTCCCCAGCGGCAGCGAGCACTGGGCGGCGAGCAGCCTGAGCTCGAGCGG
The DNA here is from genome assembly GCA_963732935.1 of uncultured Acidobacteriota bacterium. Classification (GTDB taxonomy): domain Bacteria; phylum Acidobacteriota; class Vicinamibacteria; order Fen-336; family Fen-336; genus DATBSL01. The sequence continues at coordinate 1,209,506 of CAVTBK010000003.1, forward strand.
TATTCCGCCGCGACGAAACTGCGCGACCAGGGGGTTGACGACGCCCGCTTCACCCATGGCTCGCTCAGCCGCTCCGGCCGTCGTTGGCGGCCGGCCGCTTCTCGTCGACGAGGGCGGGCAGGTTCTGGCGAGTGATCACGATGTTCTTGCGCACCTCGCCGCTTCGTCCCAGGGGCAGTGCCGGGCGGTCGTTCAGGCGAATCCGCAGGCCGCCCGCGTTGCCGACCGACAGCACGATCTCGCCGCGGGCCTCGAGGGTCTGTGACTCGCCTGCGGCGAGCACGCGGTTGACGACGGTCGTGCCGTCCGTGCGCACTTCGACCCAGCACTCCTGCTGGGCCGTCATCGTCAGCACGAGCGCGTCGTCTGCGGCGACGGCCTGCTCATGCACCGCCGCGGGCGGAGGGTAGACCCGGTCGGTCGCGAGAACCGCGGGCGCCGCGGCCGCCGCCCGCGGCCGGGGACGGACCTCGGGCTGAGCGGGCCGACGCAGGCTGAGCGCCACCAGCAGCAGGGCGATGCCGCCCAGGATCAGGTGCCCGGAGCTGACGCGCAGCCGGTGCTCGGGCGGGGTGGCCAGGCGCCGCTCGATGGCGGTCTCGGCGGGAACCACCGTGGACTGCTCGAGCAGCTCGCCGGCGTCGAGGCCGACGAAGGCCGCGTACTGCCGGATGAAGGCCCTCGGAAACAGGCCTCCGGGCAATACGTCGAGGCGGTCCTCTTCGAGGGCCTGAAGGAAGCGCACGCTGATCTTGGTCGCGTCCGCGATCTCGCGGAGCGTGATGCCGCGCAGCTCGCGCTCATGCCGCAGTTTCTCGCCGAAGGACGCCATCGCGCTCCCGCCTCCGACCCATTTCTCGCAGGGCCGCAGCGGGGCCGGATTCTATGCCCGCTTCCGCCCGCTGTCAATATGCATCTCGTTGAGCCACAGCGAATTGCGAAGACGGCGTCGGCTAGCGCCGCTCGAGGACCGCGCGGGCGGCCGCCGACACCAGGGGTCGCAGTCGCTTCGCGTCCGCGACGCGACGCAAGTCACCGGGCACGAGGGAGCTGATCTGCTGCAGCGCGATCGCGAGCGGCGTCCGTGGCTGCAGGACGAGCGCGAGCCGCACCGCGTAGCTCGTGGACCAGCGCGGGGAGGCAGAGGCGCCCTCGCAGAGCGACACCGCTGCCCCGTCGCGGCGCAGGGCGGAGACCAGGTCCTCTTCGCGCAGACGAGGGTTCTCGAGCGACGCCAGCACCACCCGCGGCTCCGTGTCCGCGAGCAGGGCAACCAGCAACGCGGGCGTCGCCAGGCGGGCGAGCGCGATCTTGTCGCCGAAGCGCAGCTCGCCCAGCTGGTCGCGCAGCAGGCCCTCCGCTCGCAGCCGGACCGCGCCGCTCACGCGCATGGCGGCGGCGACCTCCGCCAGCTCGCGCCAGCGGAGCCCTCCCACCAGCCGCAGCCCCAGCGCCCGCGGGGCGCGCGGGTTGAGCACGACGCGCGCGAGCACGAACGGTCGCTCGTTCCAGGGCGGCGTCGCGGCCACTTCCTCCAGAAAGGCGACCGGCAGCGCACGGCAGAGCAGCGCCAGGAGCGTCTGCTCGTCGAGGAACGCCGCCGCCAGCAGCTCCCTCGCGCGGGGACGACTCTCGCCGGCACGCAGGAGCTGCAGGTAGAGCTCGTCGACCACGGCCGACCGGCCCTCGCGCGTGCCGGCCATCACCGTTCGTCAGTCGCGCCGGGCGGCCCCGAGCAGACGCCCGTGCAGGTCGGCGAGGGCCACCAGCACGTTCACGAGCCCGAGCCCGGAGATCGCTCCCCGCACGAAGCCGCTCAGCAGCACGATGCGCAGCTCGGGCCAGGGCTGGAGCATCCAGTTCGTATCCCAGAACGGCGTCCAGGGAGTCACGATCAGCACCAGGCCGACCAGCAGCGAGCTTCCGATCGAGAGCAGGGCGGCCAAGGGATACCGGTGTCCCTCAGCGCTCGCTCAGGCGCCGGACCTTCTCGGCCACGTCGCGGAACGAGGCATCCAGCCCGTAGAGGTCCGTGAAGAGAGCGAGCGCCTTCTCCCGCTCCCCGGCCTGCTCGAGCGCGTTCCCGAGGTCGTAGCGCAGGGCCTCGTACTCCTCGTCGCTGCGACCCGGCGCCGCAAGTCCCTTCTCGAACCACTTCACGGCGAGCTTCGGCATGCCCTTCTCGAGAAAGCAGATACCGAGCATGCTCGCGCATTCCAGCAGGCGCTTCTCGTCCTTCGCCGCCAGCTGGAACTCGGCGATCGCCTCGTCGACGAGCCCCATCTCCTTGTACGCGATGCCGAGGTTGTAGCGCGTCTCGTAGTCTTCCTTTCCGAGCTGCTTGTCGACCCCCTTCTGGAACTCCCGGAAGATGTCGGAGAGCGCCTGGTCACCGAGGTCCGTTCCGGAGGCGGGCGCGGGCTCCTCCGCGACGGCAGGCTGGGCACCGAAGAGGTCGCCGAGCTCGGCGGAGAGATCGAAGCTCGGTTCGGCCGCGGGCGGCGTCGGCTCGGGCTCGGGCGCAGCGAGATCGGCGAACGCGTCGGCGATGGAGGTGGCGGGCGCGGGCCCCGACGGCATGCCGAGGAAGTCGACGCCGAGTTGGAGGGGCTCCTCCGCGACCGCCGCGGGGGCACCGGGCATGAGTCCCAGCTCGTCCGAGTCTGGGGGCGACGTCTCTGTTTCGGCGCTCTCCAGGCCGAGCTCGGCGACGATCTGAGCCAGCGCGGGATGCCCTGGAAAGCGCGCGCTCATCTCCTCGATGACACCCTTCGCGTCCTCGACGAAGCCCAGCGACACGTACTGCACGATCTCGTCGAGGGCCCGTTGCAGCTCCGCGGGCACCCCTCCGACCGGGGGCATGGTGGGCGGCGCAGGCTTCGGGCGCAGGGGTGCGAGCGGCGGCGGGGCTGGCTGGGGACGGGGCGGGGAGAACGGGGGCGGAGCGACAGAAGGCACGGCGGGCTCGTCGAGATCGAAGGACGACTCGAGCTCCAGCGGGCCGGATTCCTCGATCCCCGGCGCGGACGGCTCCTCGACCTCGGGCGCACCCGAGCCGAGCTCGTCCTCGTCGACGAAGTGGGAGCCGATCTCGTCGCCCCCCACGCCGAGGTCGCTCAGGTCGAACGCGGGGCTGGGGCGCTCGGGCTCGCTCGGGACCGCCTCGAGATCCACGTAGTCCATCTCCTCGTCGACGGTCGGCTCCGGGGCCGACTCGTCGTGGTCCTCGATGTCGATGTCCACGCCGATGTCGACTGGGGGCGCCGCGGTCCGCGGACGAGGGGCGGCGGGAGCAGGAGCGGCCTGCGGACGAGGGGCGGCCGGCGCGGCGGCGGCGGGGCGGGCGGGCGGCTTCGCCGCCGACGCGGGCACGAGCACCTCCGCCTCCTCGCCGGCGGTCGTCGCCTGCGCGGACTCGCCCTTCAGGCGGTGCACCTCCTGGAGCATGCGCAGGTGTTGGGCCGCGATCTCGATCTCCCCCCGTTCGCGGTGGAGATCGGCGAGCTCGCGCAGCGCCTCGACGTTGTCGGGGAAGCGGCTGAGCACCGCCTCGAACTGGTCGCGAGCCTTGTCACCGAGGCCGTACTTGCGGAAGACCTTGCCCTCCGCGAGGTGCTCGCCGATGAACTCCTGGTCCTCGGGAGTGAGCGGGCCGGACAGCTCCAGGCCCGAGGAGAGCTTGCGCTTCAGCTCGAGCCCGCGCGCCGTCGAAGGCGGCGCCGGGGCGGGGGCCACCGCCGGCGGCGCCTGCGGCCGGGTCAGGTCGACCTCGAAGGCGGACTGCTCGCGCAGCCACTTGAGCTTGCTCTTGTGCTGCTCGTTGTGCGGCTCGATCTGTACCAGCGTCTCGAGGATGGCGCTGGCCTGCTCCCAGTCCTTGCCGGCGAGGTAGGCCTCGACCAGCTGCGAGTAGGTCTGGGCGACCAGAGCGTCGTTCTGCGCCTGGCGGTAGAGCTCGACCAGCTTGGAGAGGCTCCGGACGTGGCCGGGGTTGCGCTGCACGATCTGCTGCAGCAGGGCAGCGGCGCGGTCGACCTGGCGACGTTCGACCAGGCTCTCGACCGCCGGCATCATGCGATCGAACGCCTCGTCGTAGCGCCCCTCGGCCAGGAAGACGCTCCCCAGCTGCTGGCGAGCCTCCTGGTCGCTCGGATCGCGCGCGAGCAGGGCCTCGAGCGCCGCGCGGGCGTCGTCGGGTCGCTTGGCGCCCACGCTCGCCTCGGCGAGCAGGAGGGTGGTCTCCCGATCGTCCGGCGTCTCGCGGGCCGCCTCGCGCAGCAGCTCGAACGCGCGCGCGTAGTCCTTCTGCACGATGTGAACGCGCGCCGCCGCCGCCAGCAGCCGCGCGCTGCGCGGACCTCCCCGCAGGCCCTTCTCGAGCAGCTGCAGGGCCTCGGCGAGCAGGCCCTTCTTGACCAGCTCGTCGGCGATCGTCATGTACTCCCCGGCGGCCTTGGCCGGGTCGCCCTCGCGCGCGTAGAGCTCGGCCAGTCGGATCCGGACCTTGAGGTCGGAAGGATCGACGTCGGCCATCCGCCGCAGCACCTCGCCGGCGTCGCGGAGCTTGTTGCGCTTGACGTACTCGTCGTAGACGAGGGCGTAGGTCTGCTTCGCCTCGGCGACCAGCCCCTGCTTGGCGTAGAGCTCGCCCAGGCTGACGTGGCCGTCGAGCATGGACGCGTCGTTGCGGAGCACCTTCTTCCAGACGGCGATCGCCTTCAGGTAGAAGCCGTCGTCCGCGAAGTAGCGGGCGACCTTGACGTACTGCTCGTTCGCCGACCGGGTGTTGTTGAGCTTCGCGTAAAGGTCGCCGATGCGGTTGACCGTGTTCCAGTCGCGCGGGTTCTCGGCAACCAGCTGCTTGAGCGCCTCGATCGCCTTCTCTGGCTTGCCCGCGCGCTCGGCCGCGTCGGCCTCCTGCCGGAGCTTCACCTGGTTGACCTTGGCCACTAGCCCCGCACCCTCACGAGAACAGCCAGGCCTGTGTGCCGTGGAAGGACCGGCGGTGGATGGGCGTCGGGCCCATGCGGCGCAGGGCGTCTCGGTGGTCGGGACAGCCATAGCCCATGTTGCGGGCGAGCCCATAGCCGGGGTGCTGCGCGTCCAGGTCGACCATGAGAGCGTCGCGGCTCACCTTGGCCACGATCGAGGCGGCCGCGATCGAGACCGAGAGCGCGTCGCCCTTGATGATCGCGCGCTGTGCGATGCCGAGGTTCGGTATGGTCAAGGCGTCGACCAGGACCAGGTCGGGGAGGAACGGAAGCGCCGCGACCGCCCGTCGCATGGCGAGCAGGGTCGCCTGCAGGATGTTGACGGCGTCGATCTCGTCCGCGGCGGCGACACCCAGGGCGAAGCCCCGCGCCCGCTCGCGGATGCGCACCGCCAGCCTCTCACGTTGCCGCGCCGTGAGCCGCTTCGAGTCGTCGAGCCCCTGGTCGTCGAACCCGTCGCCGAGCACGACCGCGGCCGCCACCACCGGACCGCAGAGGGCGCCACGGCCCACCTCGTCTACGCCCGCCACAGCGAGGTGGCCCGCCGCACGCGCCTCCTCCTCGAACCGACGGCCACAGCGGAGCTCGACGCCGCGGTGCACGACCGGCCGCCGGCCTCGCCTCGCCACACCTGTCATCGCCGCCCGTTCCTCCTGACCTCGGGCTCGCCTTCTCGACGAGCGCGAGGTCGCGAAGGCCGAACCCGCCGGGCCTAGGCCTGGGTCGGCTGGACTTCCGCGCGCTTCTCCTTCATGCGGCCCGCCTTGCCCTTGCGCTCCCGGATGAAGTACAGCTTCGCCCGCCGGACGCGCGCCTGCTTGACGATCTCGATCTTCTCGATCGTGCGCGCGTGCAGCGGGAAGATTCGCTCCACCCCCTTCCCGAAGGAGACCTTGCGCACCGTCATGGTCGCCCGAACTCCGCTGCCGCGCAGGGCGATGAGCAGACCCTCGAAGACCTGAACGCGCTCGCGTTCGGTCACCTTGGCCTTGCCCCTCTCCTCCTTGACGGCTGTTTCCTTGACTCGGACGTGCACGCGCACGGTGTCTCCGGGGTTGAGCTGCGGCAAAGCCTTCTTGAGGTCCGCCGACTCGATCGTCTCGATGGCCTTCATGGTCCTTTTACCGTCCCTATTTGTGAAGTACGGCGGCCGATTTGTCCAGCGCCCAGGGGTCCGCCCGCCCGGGCTTCGTCTCCGATCTCTCGTAGCAACGCCTGATCCTCGGCTGCCAGCGGCGCCGTCGCCAGCAGGTCCGGCCGCCGCGCGCTCGTCGCGCGCAGCGATTCCTTGCGACGCCAGCGGCGGATCCGACCGTGATCCCCCGACAGCAGGACCTCGGGCACGGCCCGGCCGCGCCACTCGGCCGGACGCGTGTAGTGCGGCCAGTCCAGGAGCCCCCCCTCGAAGGAGTCGCTCTCGGCCGAGCCGGAGTCCCCGAGCGCGCCGGGAAGCAGCCTCACCACCGCCTCGATCACGGCCAGGGCGGCCGTCTCGCCGCCGGTCAGCACGAAATCGCCCAGGCTCAGCTCCTCGCTCGCCAGCGCCTCGGCCACCCGCTCGTCGATCCCCTCGTAGCGGCCGCAGAGCAGGAGCAGGTGGTCGAGCCCCGCGTAGCGCCTCGCGGTCGCCTGCTCGAAACGCCGTCCCCGGGGCGAGAGCAGCACCACCGCGGAGCTCGCGGCCGGCGCCGAGGCCCGGACCGCCTCGACCGCGCGAAAGAAGGGTTCGGCCTTCATCACCATCCCGGGCCCGCCGCCGAAGGACGCGTCGTCGACCGTGCGATGGCGGTCGTCGTCGCTCCAGTCCCTGAGGTCGTGGAGGTGGATCTCGACCAGCGACGCGTCGCGCGCCCGCTGCACGATGCCCTCCGCGAGCGGGCCCTCGAGCATCCTCGGGAAGATGGTCACCGCGTCAATCCGCAACCGCGTACTCCGGTCTCGCTACGACGATCTGTCCTTGCTCGAGGTCGACGTCCCTCACGAACGCGTCGGCAAAGGGGACGAGGGTCTCGCCCGGCTCGCCGCGGACGACCAGCACCCTGGCCTCGGCCCCCGTCTCCAGCACCTCGGCGACGATGCCCAGCGACGCTCCGGTCGTGTCCAGTACCCGCAGCCCCGCGAGCTGATGGTAGTAGTACGAGCCCGCCGGCAGCTCCGCCAGGTCCGTCTCGGGGATGCGCAACTCCAGGCCACGCAGCTCCTCGGCCGCGTCGATGGAATCGACGCCCGCGATCTTGACCACGAAGCGGCCCTTGTGCGGCCAGGCGCGCTCCACGCGCACCTCGCGCGGCTCGCCGGCCGCCGCGGTCAGGAAGGCGCGGGTGAGGCGCACGAACCGGTCGGGCCGGTCGCTGAGCGGCACCACGGCCACCTCGCCCTGGCGGCCCTGGGGCTTCACGATCCGGCCGACCAGGACGAGCTCCTCGAGCCCAGGCATCAGTCCAGGATCTCCAGCGTGCAGGCGGTACCGCGTCGGCGCGCGAGAGCGCCGACCAGCGCCCGCAGGGCTCCCGCCGTACGGCCCTCCCGTCCGATCACGCGCCCGCGGTCGGCGGCGGCGACGGACAGCTCGAGCACGGTCCGGCCGGGCTCCACGTGCTCACGCACGCGCACCCGGCCGGGCTCGCGGACGAGCCCGCGTACGAGCTGGACGACGAGGTCGCGCACCGCGCGTCAGTCCTGCTTGGCGGCCTCGGCCGCGGGCGGCTTCTGCTTCAGCAGGCTGCGCACCGTGTCGCTCGCCCGAGCCCCTCGGCCGAGCCAGTAGCTGGCGCGCTCGCCGTCGATCTTGACGACCGCCGGCTGCTGCCGCGGATCGTAGTGGCCCAGCACCTCGACGAAACGCCCGTCACGCCAATCGCGCGAGTCCGCCACCACCACGCGGTAGTAGGGGCGCTTGGTGGAACCCGTACGCCTGAGTCTGATCGCGAGCATCCTTGTCTGCCTCTCTAGCGGAACTGAGAAAAGCGGGCCGCCAGGCGCTTCATCGCCTTCGATCCCGCGCCGAGCTCCTTCACGAGCTTCCTGGTCTTCACGAACTGCTTGAGCAGTCGATTTACGTCCTCGACCGAGCTGCCGCTGCCCCGGGCGATCCGCTTGCGGCGGCTGCCGTTGATGAGCGCGTGGTCGCGCCGCTCCCGGGGCGTCATCGAGTCGATGATCGCCACCGCCCGGCGCAGCTCGCGCTCGCCCCGATCGACGTCGATCCCCTTGAGCGATCCCATGCCCGGGATCATCGAGATCACCTGGTCGAGCGGGCCCATCTTGCCGAGCTGCCGCATCTGGTCGCGGTAGTCCTCGAGCGTGAACTCCTGACGGCGGAGCTTGCGGACCAGCTCCTCGGCCTGCTCGCGCTCCAGCGTCTCCTCGGCCCGGGCGATCAGCCCCAGCACGTCGCCTAGGCCCAGGATCCGGGAGACCATCCGTGCCGGGTCGAAGGGCTCGAGCGCGTCCACCTTCTCGCCGACCCCGGCGAACTTGACGGGCCGGCCCGTGACCGCCGCGGCCGAGAGGGCGGCACCTCCCCGCGAGTCGCCGTCGAGCTTGCTGAGCACGATCCCGGTGATGCCGATCTTCCGGTGGAACTCCTCGGCGCTCCGGACCGCGTCCTGGCCCGTCATTGCGTCGGCCACGTAGAGCACCTCGGTCGGGCTGGCGATCGCTCGCAGCTCGGCGAGCTCGGCCATCAGCTCCTCGTCGATGTGGAGCCGACCGGCCGTGTCGACGACCAGCACGTCGTGGCCCACCGCGAGCGCCTCCGCGAGCGCCGAGCGCAGGATCTCCTGGGCCGCGGCCAGATCCGGGTGATGAACCTTGACGCCCGCCTGCTCGCCGATCGTCCGGAGCTGCTCCCGCGCCGCCGGACGGCGCACGTCGGTCGAAACCAGCAGCGGATGGGAGCCGCGGCCGGCCAGCCAGCGTCCGAGCTTGGCGCTGGTGGTGGTCTTGCCCGACCCCTGCAGGCCTGCCATCAGCACCACCGTGGGCGGGGTGGAGGCCGACTCCAGGGGCTTGGGACCGGCGCCACCCAGGATCTCCACCATCTCGTCTCTCACCACCCGCAGGACCGCCTGGTCGGGGCTGAGGCTCTTCAGCACGTCCTGGCCGACCGCGCGCACCCGGACCCGTTCCAGAAGCTCCCGGGCGACCTTGAAGTGCACGTCGGCTTCCAGGAGCGCCAAACGGATCTCGCGCAGCGCGGCGTCGACCTGGGTCTCCGAAAGGACACCCTGGCCCCGCAACGACTTGAAGATCCCCTGGAGCCTCTCGGCGAGCGAGTCGAACAAGCAGACCTATCCCGGCCCGGCACACGCCAAGCCAAAGCAAATGATGATCTTAAGGTCCATGCCCCGGCCTGTCAAACCTGGCCGACTACCGGGAAGGCCCCCTCCTCTTTGGCGCCCCGAGGCCGCCTCGCGCGGCGTCGCCCTAGACGCGCCTCAGCAGGTGCCCGAGCTTCTCCTTCTTCGTCTTCAGGTACCGGCGGCTCTCCTCGGAGGGAGCGATCTCGATCGGCACCCGCTCCGAGATCGTGAGACCGTACCCCTCGAGGCCCACGAACTTGCGCGGGTTGTTGGTCATCAGCCGCAGCTTGCGAACGCCCAGCTCGACCAGGATCTGGGCGCCGATGCCGTAGTCGCGCTGGTCGGCCTTGAAACCGAGGGCTTCGTTCGCCTCGACCGTGTCCTTGCCCTGGTCCTGCAGCTCGTAGGCCATGATCTTGTGCATGAGGCCGATCCCGCGGCCCTCCTGACGCAGGTAGAGCAGCACCCCGCGACCCTCGGCCGCGATCATCTCGAGCGCGGTGTGGAGCTGGGCCCCGCAGTCGCAGCGGGTCGAGGAGAAGATGTCGCCCGTCAGGCACTGGGAGTGCACCCGCGCCAGCACCGGCGCGTCGCCGCGCACCTCGCCCATCACCAGCGCCACATGGTGCTTGCCGTCGATCTGGCTCTCGAAGGCGTGGATCCGGAAGCCGCCGTACGAGGTCGGCAGGTTGGCCTCGGCGATCTTGCGCACCAGGCGCTCGTTGCGCATCCGGAACTGGATCAGGTCACGGATGGTGACCATCCGGATGCCGTGCTCGAGGCAGAAGCGCTCCAGCTGGGGGACGCGCGCCATCGTCCCATCCTCGTTCATCACCTCGCAGATGACGCCCGCCGGGTTGAGGCCCGAGAGCCGTGCCAGGTCGATCGCCGCCTCGGTCTGCCCCGCGCGCTCCAGGACGCCGCCCGGACGGGCGCGCAACGGGAACATGTGGCCGGGACGCGCAAGGTCCTCGGGCTGCGTCTTGGGATCGATCGCCACCCGCACCGTCTGCGCCCGATCGGCGGCCGAGATGCCGGTCGTCGTCCCCTGCCGTGCCTCGATCGGCACGCAGAAGGCGGTGCCGAACTTGGCGTTGTTCTGCTCGTCGCGGACCATCAGCGGGATGCGCAGCTCGTCCAGCCGCTCGGCGGTCATCGGGAGGCAGATGAGGCCGCGTCCAAAGCGGGCCATGAAGTTGATCGCCTCGGGCGTCACCTTCTCGGCGGCGATCGTCAGATCGCCCTCGTTCTCGCGGTCCTCGTCGTCGACGACGACGACCATCTTCCCGGCGCGGAAGTCCGCGATCGCGTCGGGTATCGGGCTCCTCATCTGGCCTTCCTCGGCGGGACGGATCTAGAGTCCGCGCGCGGCCAGCAACCGCTCGACGTACTTGGCGATCACGTCGGCCTCGAGGTTGACGAGGCTGCCCGGCTGGGCGTCCCGCAGGTTCGTTACCTGCAGAGTATACGGGATGAGCGCCACCGCGAAGGCACCGTCCCGGATGTCATAGACAGTGAGGGAGATACCGTCGACGCAGGCGGAACCCTTCTCGACCAGGTAGCGCTCCAGCTCCCGCGGCGCCTCGATCCTGATCTCGGCCGACTCGCCCAGCGACGCGAGGGCGAGCACCCGGCCGATCCCGTCAACGTGTCCCTGCACGACGTGGCCGTCGAAGCGGCCATCGGCCTTCATCGGCCGCTCCAGGTTCACGAGGGCGCCCGGGACCAGCCGAGTGTCGAAGCGCGTGCGCCGGAGCGTCTCCTCAGTGAGGTCGACGTCGAAGCCCTCCGGGTCGGAGCGCACGGCGGTGAGGCAGCAGCCGTCGACCGCCACGCTACCGCCGAGCGGCAGCCCCTCGAAGAGCCCACCCACCTCGATCCGGACCGCCATCACGTCGCCTCGGCGCGACGCCGCCCGAACGGTGCCGGTACCTTCCACGATGCCCGTGAACATACGCTCCCAGCTTACAGCCTCGGCCGCCACAGCTCGAAACGCGGTGGCCACGGCCAAGGGAAACCCGGCTCCTCTGGTGCGGGGTCGAGGCGCACGCCGTCGCCGATCGTTCGTGGATCCTCGCCCCCGAAGGCCGGGCGGCTGCCCCGGCCGCCGAGCAGGATCGGCGCACGGAAGAGCGCGAGCTCGTCCAGCTGCCGCGCCGCCAGGAAGCCGCCCAGGACCTCGGAACCCCCCTCGACCATGACGCTCGTGATGCCGCGCTCACGCAGGGCGGCGAGCGCCGCAGGAATCGCGACGCGTCCCTCGTCTGCCGCGACCAGCAGGACCCCGACGCCCGCCTGCTCGAGGGCACGGCGGCGCGCAGGGTGGTCGCTGCACGCCAGCACCAGGACCGGCTGGCGACCGGAAGCCGTCCGGGCCAGGCGGCTTCCCGGGGGCAGCCGCAGATGGGAGTCGAGCACCACGCGGGTGAAGGGCCGGCGGGTGCGCGGGGCGGGCAGCAGCAGGGGATCGTCGGCGAGCACCGTCCCGATGCCGACCAGGACGGCGTCGTGCAGCCGCCGCAGCCAGCGCGCCTGGCGGCGCTCCGCCGGCCCGGTGATCCACTTCGAACGGCCGGAGGCGGTCGCGATCCGGCCGTCGAGCGTCGTCGCCGCTTTGAGCAGGACGAACGGGCGGCCGAGCCGGGCGGCCAACAGAAAGGGTCGGTTGAGGCGAGCGGCCTCGGCGGCGAGGACGCCGGTCGTGACGACGACGCCGGCCCGGCGCAGCAGCGCGAGCCCGCGGCCACGCACGAGCGGGTTCGGATCGGCGGTCGCGACGACCACCCGGGCGACTCCGGCGTCGCGCACGCGCGGAGCGCAGGGAGGCGTACGCCCGAAGTGCGCGCATGGCTCGAGGGTCACGTAGAGCGTCGCGCCGCGGGCGCCGGTGCCCGCCTGTTCCAGGGCGACGACCTCGGCGTGAGGCCCGCCCGCCCGCGCATGCCAGCCCTCGCCGAGCACGCGCCCGCCCCGCACCAGGACGCAGCCCACCGCCGGGTTCGGGTTCGTCTCGCCCAGGCCGCGCGCCGCCAGGTGCAGCGCGCGAGACATGAAGCGGCGGTCACGGTCCAGCTGAGCTCCCTGTCGACGGCCGTGCCGCGCCATCTCACTCGCCCACCAGCGAGAGGGCGAATGCGTCGGGGTCGAACGGCAGCAGGTCCTGTGGCTGCTCGCCCACGCCCACGTAGCGGATCGGCACGTCGAGCTCTCGCACCACGGCCACCGCGATGCCGCCCTTGGCCGTGCCGTCGAGCTTCGTGAGCACGAGCCCGCTGACGCCTCCCGCCTTGGCGAACTCGCGACCCTGAGCAAGCCCGTTCGCACCGACGGTCGCATCGAGCACGAGCAGCGTCTCGTGGGGCGCGCCCGGGACCTCCCGCGCCGCCACCCGGCTCATCTTGGCGAGCTCGGCCATCAGGTTCGACTTGGTGTGGAGGCGTCCGGCGGTGTCGACCAGCACGGCGTCGCTGCCCCGGGCGCGCGCCGTCCGCAGGGCGTCGGTCAGCACCGCCGAGGGGTCGGCGCCCTCGGCGCCGCGCTGGAAGGACGCCCGCGCGCGATCGGCCCACACCTCGAGCTGCTCGGCGGCGGCGGCACGGAAGGTGTCGGCGGCGCAGACCAGGACCGAGCGGCCCTCCGCTTTCCAGGCGCAGGCGAGCTTCCCGATCGTGGTCGTCTTGCCGGCGCCGTTGACGCCGACCAGGAACACCACCCAGGGCTTGGCGGAGAAGGGCTGCAGAGAGGAGGGCCTTTCCAGCGCGCGCCGCAGCTCGCCGCGCAGCAGCTCGCGCATCGCGGGGAGGCCGCCCGGCGCGATCCGCGCCGAGTGCTCGCGCAGTGCCGCGATCGCCTGTTGGACCGCGGGCAGGCCCAGGTCGGCCGCCAACAGCGCCTCCTCGACCGCCTCCAGGGCGACCGAGTCCAACGGACGCCGGCCGCGCACCAGATCCTCGATCGGCGCGTTGAGCACCTCGCGCGTGCGGCTGAGGCCGCCGCGCAGCCGCTCCAGGAGTGCCACTGCTAGATCTCCCGGTTCAGCCGGTCGCGCACCTTCTCGCAGCGGTGCCGCGCCAGCGCAGGCGGGACGTCGGGACCGAGCGAGAGCACGAGGTAGTAGCCGTCGTTCAGCGTTGCCAGGACGACGGCGCCCTCGGCATGCCGCCAGACCAGCGTCTCGATGCCCCCCACCTCGAAGCGGCTCGCCGTGCGCGAAGCCATGCCGAGGGCGATGCCCTGATGGGCGCCGATCAACCGGTGGCGCTCGTCGAGATCACCGGCGCCGACGACCACCTCACCCTGGCCGTCGAGCAGCAGCGCCGTCCGCGAGCCGGGCACTTCCCTGAGCAGCCCCTCCAGTATCGCTCGATAGGGCACGGGCGGGCCTTAGCGAGGGAGCGCCCGGAGCTGCTGGTTCGCGGCTCGGCCCAACGGCCCCATGGGATCCGCCTTCGCCGCCTCGGTCAGGGGCTCGCGCGCCTCCTTGAAGCGCCCGGCCTTGAAGTACGCCTTGCCGAGCGCCAGCTGCAGCTCCGGGTCCTTGGGCGCCTCCCGCACGCCCACCTGGAGCTCGGCGATCGCCTGGTCCAGATGTCCCATGGACACGAGCGTCTCGGCGAGCAGGACATAAGGGGCGCCGTAGTTCTTGTTGCGGGCGATACTGGTGCGGAACCAGGTGATCGCCTGCTCGTCGTTGCGCTCCTCGAGATAGGCGCGTCCCATGTCGAAGGCCGAGATCTCCGGCGCCGGGTTCAGGGGGTCGCCGAACGCCTCCAGGAACTCCTTCTTGCCGGCCTCCCGGTCGCCCGACATGATGAGCGCGTAGCCGAGGTCGTTCTTGGTGTCGACGTAGTAGGGATTGAGCTCGAGCGCCTTGCGGAACGCCTCGATCGCCTCTCCCCACTCCCGCCTGGCGGCGTAGGTCTGCCCCAGCCCTTTCTGGAAGTAGGGGTTCTTGGGGTCGGCCTTCACCGCGCGCTTGAAGGCTGTGAGAGCCAGGTCCAGGCGTCCCTCACGCAGGTGCATCACCCCGGTCGAGAACTGGAGTTCCGCCTCCGGGGGGCTCTGTGCGGAGCCGAGAGGGGCGAGGGCCAGGACGGCGCAGATGGCGACGGGGAGGGACAGGGCGGGACGGACGCGGCCGAAGAGCTTCATCGTGTCTTACACCGGAACGGGCGGCGGCGCCTCGGCTGCCGCGGCAGCCGGAGGCGGCGCCCCGCCGAAAAGGGCGTTGATATCGAAGTGGCGGGAGGAGACGGAAGCGCGGCGCGCCTTCTCGGGGCTCACGTCGCCGGAGAGAAATGCGTTCTCGAAGGCATCGACGCAGACCGCGTCGAATTTCTTGCCCGCCAGGAACTTCAGCCGCGCGACCGCGGCCTCGAACGTCATCGCTTTCGAGTAGGGACGGTCGGTCGTCATGGCGTCGAAGGCGTCGGCGACGCTCACGATCCTGCCGAAGAGCGGGATCTCGGGGCCCTTGAGTCCCTTCGGGTAGCCGCTGCCGTCGACGTTCTCGTGGTGCATCAGCCCGTCGCCCGCCTTGTCCTTGAGCAGCGGGACCGCCTCCAGGATGTGAGCCCCCTTGGTCGGGTGCTGCTTCATGATGGCGTATTCCTCGTCGGTCAGGGCCGAGGCCTTGCGCAGGATCTTGTCCTCGATCCCGATCTTGCCCACGTCGTGGATGATCCCCGAGAGATGGACGCGCTCGACCTCTTCGGGCGGCATCCCCAGGTGCTTGGCGAGGCAGGCCGAGTAGTAGGCAACCCGCTCGGAGTGGCCGCGCGTGTACGGGTCCTTTTCGTCGATCGCGTTGGCGAGCATGCGGATCGAGCCCATGAACAGGTCCTTGTTCTCCTCGGCCCGACGCTCGATCTCGAGGATCGCCTTCTGGATCTCCTCGCCCATCTGGTTGAAGGCGTCGGCGAGGACGCCCACCTCGTTGCCGCTGCGGACGCTGACCCGCGTGCCGTAGTCCCCGCTCGCCAGCCGCCGCGCGCCCGCCGCCAGCCTCTGGACAGGACGGCTGATCTCGCCGGCGAACAGGAAGCCGAGCACGAG
This sequence comes from uncultured Acidobacteriota bacterium, assembly GCA_963732935.1. Taxonomy (GTDB): domain Bacteria; phylum Acidobacteriota; class Vicinamibacteria; order Fen-336; family Fen-336; genus DATBSL01. The sequence goes on from CAVTBK010000003.1 coordinate 1,224,855, forward strand.
CGCGAGCCCGGTCACGATCGCCACCACGGTCAGTGACTTGTTCCTGAGATCGATCGCGGTGTAGTAGGCAGTGTCGACGTCGCTCTGGACGATGACGCCCCAGCCCGAGTCGTCGGGCACGCGCATGTAGGTGCCCAGCATGCGCCGCGGGCGCTGGCCAGGCACCGGGATGTCGAAGCGGGTCGTACCTCCGACTCCGCTGCGGCGCCGTCCGGCGACCCCTCCCTGCGGGTCCTCGGAGCTGCGGAGGAAAATGCGTACGATCTCGATTCCCGACATGTCGGCCGCCAGCGGCTGAGCGGGATCGGAGTGCGCGATCAAGCGGCCGCGGTTGTCGACGACGTAGACCTCGAACAGCCGTCCGCCGGTCGCGGTCGTGATCTCGCGGATGTCCTGCAGGCTGGCGATCGCGAGCACGACGCCGAGCACGGTGCCCCCCGAGCGGACCGGCTCGCCCAGCACCACGACCGGCTCCTGCAGCGACTCGGAGATGACGGGCACCGAGATCATCGCGTTTCCGTGCTGCCCGCGCTGGAAGGCCTCCCGCAGCTGCTCGACCAGCCGCACGTCCTGGAGCGCCAGGCCGGACTGCGCGCCGACGCCGGTCGGATCCACGACACTCACGTAGACGAGCTTGTTCGAGCCCTGCAGGTACCGCTCGAGCGACCGCTCCTCCCGGATCCGTGCCACCCGGGTGGCGAAGCTCTCGGGCGTGGCGCCCATCTCGAGGGTGCGCGCGATCGCAGCGACCTGTGAGCGCAGGCTCTCGACGAAGATCGCCACCTGGGTCGAGATCAGGCGGGCCTTGTCGAGCTGCCACTCCTGCTGGGTCCCCTCGATGCTCTGACGGCTGCGCGAGACGAGGTCCCAGGACGTGTAGACGAGCGGCAGCACGCCGACGGCGAGCAGCAGCCCGAGGATCGCGAACAGGATGCGGCCCCGGCGCTGCCGGGGTGCGGCCTGCGCCATGCCTCAGGCCCCCGCCCGTGGAACGGTGGACACGGCGGGCTCGATAGGCGCGATCACCTCGTAGACCCTCACCTCCCGCTCCTTGCCCTTGAGGCTGAAGCTGCCGAGCGGCCGGCACTCGAACTGGCCCTCGGCTAGACCGTGGGTGTTCTCGCCGATCACGACCGAGCCCGGCTTGGCGACACCGCTCTCGAGCCGGCTCGCGGTGTTGACCGTGTCGCCGAGGACGGTGTACTCCCTCTTGGTCATGCTGCCGATCTCGCCGGCCACGGCCTTGCCCGAGTTGATCCCGATCCGGATGCGCAGGCTGGGGCCGTCCTTGTGCTCGGAGTTCCACTCGCCGAGCCGCTCCTGCATCTCGAGGGCCACGCGGATCGCGCGCTCGGCGTGATCCGGCATGTCGAGCGGCGCACCGAAGACCGCCATGATCGCGTCACCGATGTACTTGTCGAGCATGCCCTCGTAGCGGAAGATCACCTCGGTCATGCGCGAGAGGTAGTCGTTGAGCAGCAACGACACGGCTGCCGGGCTCATCTTCTCGGACATGCTGGTGAAACCGACGATGTCGGCGAACAGCACCGTTACCTCGCGCACCTCGGGCGCGCCGAGCTCCGCCCCTTGCGCGTCGGAGACCGCCATGATGCGGCTCGCCACCTGCGGCGAGAGGAAGCGGCCCAGCCGCTCGCGCTTCTTCTCCTCGGCCACGATCTTCTGGTGGAGCCGCGCGCGCTCGACGGCGAGGGCGGCGTAGTTCGCGAGCGCGGTCAGCATGTCGAGGTCGTTGACGTTGAAGCAGTTGGTCAGCATCGGCGAATCGACGTGAATGATCCCGATCACCTGGTCCTGGTTCCAGAGCGGCGCGCACATGGCGCTCCTGATGCCATGGAAGCGGATCGAGTCGCCCGAGCCGAAGCGCGGGTCGACGAGGGCGTCCGAGGTGAGGATGGAGACGCGGTCGTGCATCACCTTGTCGGCGATCGTCTTCGAGATCGTGATCCGGCCCTCTTCGCCGCTGGCGGTGCGGTGCTTGACCACCATCGGCACCAGGCGGCCCTTGACAGCCTCGTCCTCGAGCATCAGGAAGCCGCGGTCGACCGGCATGTGCTCGAAGACGATGTCCATCACCTGCTGCAGCACCTCCTCGACCGGGCGCACCGCGATCAGGGTTTTGGCGATGCTGGTCAGGACCTTGAGGATCCGGTTGGACTTCTCGATCTCCTGTACGTCGACGGCGCCCTCCTTGCGCTCGTCGACCGGCGCGGGCGCCGGGGCGGTCAGCAGCCGCGACAGCTCCCCCACCGAGCGGATGATGGTGCCCGCCTCCTCGGGGAGGGGCTTCGCCTCGTCGAGCACCACCTTGCTCTCGAGAGCCTTGCTGAACACGAGCTCGAACTTGCCCAGCAGGATCCGGTCGCCGTCGCGCAGGGGCGCCTCGACGATCGGCACGCCGTTCACCTGGGTGCCGTTCTTCGACTTCATGTCCAGGATGCGCACGCCGTCCTCGCCCACCACGATCTTGGCGTGGTTCCTGGAGATCCCGAAGTCGCGCAGCACGATCTGGCACTCGGGAGAGCGTCCGATCACGACCTCGCCCGAGTCGAACGCGTGCGTCTGCGGGCTGTCGCCGTCCTGATAGCTGACCCGGTACATGCTCCCGCCCGCGCGGGCCGAAGACGGCGCCCGCAGCTCGGGATCGACAGTCTACTCCCTTTTCAGGCTCCTCAGCATGAGCTCGTCCACCGCCTGGCGCGGCGGCTTGCCCTCGTGGAGCACCGCTCTCATCTGGCGCGCGATCGGCATCTCGATCCCGCGCCGCTCGGCCAGGGCGCAGGCGGCGAGGGTGGTGCGGACGCCTTCCGGATGGAGGCCTGCCGTCGCCTCGCCGAGCGTGAGTCCCTGCCCGAGGCGGGCGCCCACGGTGCGGTTGCGGGACAGCCCGCCCGTGCAGGTCAGCACCAGGTCGCCCAGGCCCGCCAGGCCGGCCAGGGTGTCCGGGCGCGCGCCCTCCGCGACCGCGAGGCGCGCGATCTCGGCCAGCCCCCGGGTGATGAGAGCGGCGACGGTGTTGTGACCGTATCCCAGCCCGTCCACGATCCCCGCCGCGATCGCGATCACGTTCTTGAGCGCGCCCCCGAGCTCGACGCCCACCACGTCGTCGCTCGAGTAGACTCGGAAGCTGCGGGTCGCGAGCGGCCTCTGCACGGCCTCGGCGACGCCGGGCTCGCGCGAGGCGACGACGACCGCGGTCGGCAGCGCGGCCGCCACCTCGGCCGCGAAGGAGGGCCCCGAGAGCACCGCCACCGGGTGGCCGGGTGCCTCAGCCTCGGCCAGCTCGCTCATGCGCGAGAGGGTCCCGATCTCGAGCCCCTTGGTCGCGGAGACGAGGACCGCCCGAGGCGGGAGGAGTGTGCCCAGCTGCCGGTAGACCTCGCGGCAGTACTCGGACGGCACGACCACCAGCACGGCCTCCGCGTCCGCGACAGCCTCCTCGAGCCGGCTGGTCGCGCGCAACCCTTCGGGGAGCGCGATGCCCGGCAGGAATGCCGTGTTCTCGCGTCTCTCGTTGAGAGCGGCGACCAGCTCCGGCTCCCGGATCCAGGTCCGGACCGCGAGGCCTGCGCGCACGCAGTGGCTCGCGAGCGCCGTCCCCCAGGCACCCCCTCCCACGATGGCGATCCTCATGGCCTGTCCTCCTTCGGCTGCCCGAAGCGGCGCTCGGTCCCGGCCACGAGGCGCCGCAGGTTGGTGCGATGGCGGAAGACGATCAGCGCGGCGGTGAGAGCCGCGCCGCAGGCGACCGGGCCGAGACCGTCCTGCGCGAGCGCGAGCGCAGCGAGGGCGAGGGCGCCCGCGATCGAGCCCAGGGAGACGTAGCGCGTGGCGGCGGCCACGAGAGCGAAGACGACGACGGCGGTCCCGGCGGAGAGGGGGACGAGAGGCGCGAAGGCGCCCAGGCCGGTCGCGACTCCCTTGCCACCGCGGAAGCGCAGCCAGACGGGATACATGTGCCCCACCACCGCGGAGACCGCCGCCAGGCCGGAGAGCCGCGCGGCGCCGGGGACGAGCGCGATCGCGAGGACGACAGCCGCCGCGCCCTTGCCGGCGTCGAGCAGGAAGGCGAGCACACCCGCCGATCGGCCGGCGGTGCGCAGCACGTTGGTGGCGCCGACGTTGCCGCTGCCGACCTGCCGCACGTCGCCCACGCCGAACGCGCGGGCGACCAGGTAGCTGAACGGGATCGATCCGATCAGGTAGGAGACGAGCGCCACCGCGACCGCCGCGATCACGGGGAGCCTGACTCGCGCCGGAGCGCGAAGCGCTCGAGGGGGGTGTGAACGGCTCCCTCGGGGCGCAGCTCGCTCGCGAAGAGCACGAGCGTCTCGAGTCGTGTCGTCCCCAGCTCGACGGCGGGCAGTTCTGGGCGCGGCACGCGGTCGCGCCAGCGCCCGAGTGTCAGGTGGGGACGGAACGTTCGCCGCTCCGGCGCGAACCCGACCTGGCGCGCCGCCCGCTCGCAGGCGCTCTGCAGCTCCAGCACCTGGTCCGGCAGGCGGATCCCGAGCCAGAGGACCCCAGGGCTGCCGCGCTCGGGGAACATCCCCAGCCCGCCGAGGGCAGCCTCCCCCGCGGGGCAGAGCGCCGAAGCCGCGGCGAGCTCGGGCCGCAGCCCCGCGAGCTGCGCGGCGGAGCTCGGGCCCAGGAAACGCAGGGTGAGGTGGATCCCCTCGGGCCGTACCAGCCGAACCCCGGCGAGCCGCGGTGCGAGCTGCTCCTCGAGCTCCCCCATTGCCCGACGCACGCGGGACTCCAGCTCCAGCGCGATGAACGCCCGCACCGGCGCCGCCTCGTTCACAACGGGGGCAGCCCCGAGAGACCGCGACGCAGCATCTCCAGCGCGACCTGGGTCGCCTGGAAGCGGACCCGCTGGCGGTTGCCCGGGAAGAGGCTCCGGCGAACGAGTTCTCCCGCGGCCCCGGCCAGCGCTACGTACACGAGCCCGACCGGTTTCTCGCGCGTGCCCCCATCGGGTCCGGCGATCCCGGTGATCCCCACGCCCACGTCCGTCCGTGCGGCGGCCCGCGCCCCGGCCGCCATCGCCATCGCGACTTCCTCCGACACCGCGCCGGCGCGATCGACGAGATCCGGCGCGATCGCCAGCTCTTCGGCCTTGGCACGGTTGGCGTAGGTGACGAAGGCGCGCTCGAGCACGGCACTCACCCCCGCCACCTCCGTCAGCCGTGCCGAGAGGAGCCCCCCGGTGCAGGACTCGGCCAGCGAGAGGGTCAGCCCGCGCTCGCGGAGGAGCCCGACCACGACCTGCGGCAGATCACGCCCGTCCTCGCTGAAGATGCGGCCGGGGAGGGCCTGACGCAGGGCGGCCGCCAGAACCTCGATGCGCGCCTCGGCCTCCTCCTCCGCGGCTCCCTGGGCGACGAGATGCAGCTCCACCTGTCCCCCGCCGCCCAGGATCGTGGTCGTCGGGTTCTCGAAGCGCGCGTAGACGGGGGCGGCGATCGCGTCCACCTCGCTCTCCGGCATCGCGGCGATCCGCAGCACACGACGCCGCACGACGCTCGTCGGCCCGCGGAGAGCGCGCAGCCTGGGGAGGACCTGCTCGTCGAACATCGGCTTCATCTCGGTCGGGGGCCCGGGCAGCAGCACCAGCAGCCGCCCGCCGAGCTCGACGATCTGCCCGGGCGCCGTTCCGACCTTGTTCTCGAGCGGGGTGGCGCCCTCGAGCAGGTCCGCCTGTTTCTCGTTCAGGGTCGTCAGCTTCCGACCGTAGCTCGAGAATCGCTTCTCGAGCGCCTCGAGAAGGGCGGGCTCACGGACCAGCCGTCGCCCGATCGCGGCCGCGGCCGCATCCCGCGTCAGGTCGTCGGCGGTCGGGCCGAGCCCGCCGGTCGCGATCACGACCTCCGCCCTCCCGAGCGCCGTGCGGAAGGCCGCCTCCAGCGGCCCGACCTCGTCCAGGACCGTGTCTCGCGCGACCAGCGGGATGCCGGCGTCGAGCAGCCGCTCCGTCAGCCAGAGCGAGTTCGAGTCGGCGCGCAGCGGTCCCAGCAGCTCGCTGCCCACCGCGAGCAGCTCGGCCCTCACTGTGCCACGGGCCAGATGATCAGGCCGACGCGCAGGAGCAGCCAGGCATAGACGCCGGCCGCAACGTCGTCGGCCATGATGCCCCAGCCGCCAGGCAGCCGCTCGAGGTCGCGCGCCGGCCAGGGCTTGACGACGTCCATGACGCGGAAGAGCACGAAGCCCGCCAGCGTGACGGGCAACGTGAAGGGCATGCCGAGGAGGGTGATCCACTGGCCCACCACCTCGTCGACCACGACCAGCCCGGGATCCTTGCGCCCGACCAGGGTGGCCACGCGGGAGGCAGCCGCGATGCCCGCCGCCAGGACGGCGAGGCACGCCGCCAGCTGGCAGGTCCAGCCGAGCCCGGCGAGCGGCCAGAAGAGAAGCACGCCGACCGCCGATCCCGCCGTCCCCGGCGCGAAGGGCGAGTACCCGCTGCCGAAGGCCGTCGCCACGAGGCGCGCCAGGACGTCGACTGCTCTTCGCACGCGGCGCGTCAGCCCTTGACGACCCGGGTCTGGAACAAGCGGTCGTGGAGCGCCCGCAGGGCGGGGTCGAAGGCCATGGGCAGGAGGGCGACGCCGGCAAGGGCGATGCCGACGAGACCTGCCGTCGCGCGGGCGGCGGCACGCGAATAGCCCGGCGGGCGGCCGTTCGTGTCCACGACACGCAACCCCGTGATCAGCTTCCCCGGTGTCTGTCCGGTGGTGCCGGTGAAGTAGCCGGCATAGAAGAGCGCGAGGAGCCCCTGGTAGGCGAGCAGCCACGGCCAGGCGGAGGCGAGGGACTCGAGGCCGACCCTGGCCGTGCGTCCCGTGAAGTACACGACCACCAGGCAGAGGAGGGCGAAGAGGGCCGCGTCCAGCGCGGCCGCCTGGGCGCGCTCGCCGGCACGGGCGGGGCGCTCGACCGGCGGCGGCTCGGGCACCGGGGGCACGAGCTCGATCTCCTGCTCGGCCTCGGGCGCCGACGGCTCGGCGCGACGGGTCTCGGGCCAGCGAGGATCGGGACCTGCGGCCGCCTGGGGGGCGTCCTCGCGCTCGGCCCGTCCCGGGTCCGGACGATCGGCCGCCCGCGACAGATGCAACGGCAGATCCGCGAGCTCGACCTCGCTCAGCTCTGCAACCCCGAGTGGCGCGCGCGGGCCGCCGATAGCCTCCTCGAGCCGCTCCGCCTCCTCCATCCGGGAGCGGATCGCGGCCGACCCGCGGGCCGGCGGGGCGGAAACGGTGTCCGGCCCGACTGGCTCGGGGACCTCGGCTCGCGGCGGGGCCGACGCTCGCGGCGGGGCCGACGCTCGCGGCGGGGCCGGCGACTGCGGCGGAGCCGGCGACTGCGGCGGAGCGGAGGAGGGTTCGTCGAAGAGGGGCAGTCCCGCCTCCGCCCGCTTCTGGCGACGAGAGCGCACGCGCTCCTGGACCTCGTCCCGCCACGAGCGGTCGCGCCCGTCTCGCTTGCGCAGGGCCGGAAGGTCGCGCAAGGGATCCGCTCGTGGCTTCGACCGGGCGGGCGGCGTGACCATTCGGGGGTCGGCCGCGAGGGCCCCTTCGACGCGCGGCGTCGCGGGGGGCTCGCACACCGGACAGCGGCGCGCGCCGGCCGCGATCTCGCCTCCGCAGGTGGGACATGTCATCGCGTGAACCCTCCCGTGTCGACTGCCACGGACAGCCGGGCGAGCCTCGCCATCAGGGCATCCCAGCGCACCGCCAGACCGGCCCCGGCCACGAGGAAGGCGAGGAGCCACAGCCCAACCAGGGCACGTCGCGGCCACCTCGCCGTCGCAGGGGCCGGCCGCGCGGCGTCGACTGCTTCCATCATCCCGGGGTAATCGCCTCGTCCGTGGGCATTATCGGGGATCGGCGCGCCGCTGTTCAAGCCTCTTCGCGCCGGGCGGGGAGCAGGCCGAACGCCTTCATCTTCCGGTACAGGTTCGAGCGCTCGACGCCCAGCGCCTCGGCCGTGCGGCTCATGTTGCCGCCGCACTCCCGGTACTTGCCCAGGATGTAGCGCCGCTCGAAAGCCTCGCGCGCGGCGGCGAGGGTCGCCGTCCCCTCCGTGTCGGTGTGTGCCGGCTCGGCGGGAGCGCCCGACGTGACGGCGTCGGGGACGTTCTCGAGCAGCGAGACCGGGAGATGCCGCAGCTCGATCCGGCCCGCCGGCGCCATGATCACCAGCCGCTCGACGGTGTTGCGCAGCTCGCGCACGTTGCCGGGCCAGGGCAGGCCCGCCAGCAGCTCGAGCACCTCGGGCGCGATCTCGCGCGGGCGACGCCCGTGCTCCGCCGAGAGCAGCTCCATGAAGTGACGGGCGAGGCGAGGCACGTCCTCGCGTCGCTCCCTCAGCGGCGGCACCTGGAACGGGAGCACGTTGAGGCGGAAGTAGAGGTCCTCTCGGAAGCGGCCGGCGCGGATCTCCTGCTCGAGATTCTTGTTGGTGGCCGCGATCACGCGTACGTCGACCTCGACCGAGCCAGCGCCTCCCACCGGCTCCACCCGCTGCTCCTGCAGCGCCCGCAGCACCTTGGCCTGCGTCTTGAGGCTCATGTCCCCGATCTCGTCGAGGAAGAGCGTGCCGCCGTCGGCCAGCTCGAACTTGCCCTTGCGGGCGGCGAGGGCGCCCGTGAAGGCGCCCCGGACGTGGCCGAACAGCTCGCTCTCGATCAGCTCCTCGGGGATCGCCGCGCAGTTGACCTCGACGAAGGGACCGGCGGCCCGCCGGCTCTGGGCGTGGATGGCGCGGGCGACCAGCTCCTTGCCGGTGCCGTTCTCGCCGTAGATGAGGGCCCGCCCGTTGCTCGGGGCCGCCTGGGCGATCTCGGCCCGCAGCCGCCGCAGGGCCTTTCCCTCGCCGACCATCACGTAGCGTTCGTCGAGCTTCTGGCGCAGCTCGCGCAGCTCGGTCTCCAGCCGGCCCCGCTGCAGCGCGTTGCGCACGGCCAGCAGCGTCTTCTCGAGCGAGAGCGGCTTCTCGACGAAGTCCTGGGCGCCCAGCCGCACGGCCTTGACCGCGGTCTCGATGGTGCCGTGGCCCGAGATGACCACCACCGGCAGCTCGGTGTCGCTCGCGCGAATCCGGGTCAGGACCTCGAGCCCATCGGCGCCGGGCAGCCAGACGTCGAGCAGCACCAGGTCGTAGCGACGGGACTGGAGCGCGACGAGCGCGTCCTCGCCGCTCGCGACGGCCTCGACCAGATAGCCCTCGTCCGCCAGGATGCCGCTCAGCGAGGCGCGGACGCCGGCCTCGTCGTCGACGACCAGGATCGTCTCCCTCATGCGCCTCCCTTCACCCGCGCGACCCCGGCCTTCATGCCGGCAGATCCACGACGAAGCGCGCGCCCCGGGGGATGTTGTCCTCGGCGCGCACCGTACCCAGATGTTCCTGGACGATCCGGTTCACGATCGCGAGCCCCAGGCCGCTGCCCCGCTTCTTGGTGGAGAAGTGGGGTACGAAGAGCCGGTCGCGGTCGCCGGGCGGGATGCCCGGTCCGTCGTCGGCGACGCTCAGGCGGGCTCGGCCCTCCGCCCGGTCGAACTCGGTCGCCACCACGATCCGCCCCTTGCCCTCGGTCGCCTCGATCGCGTTGTCGACCAGGTTGATCAGCACGCGCTTCAGCTGATCGGCATCCAGCCGGAGCGGCGGCAGGTCGGGGGCGAGTCGCCGCTCGACCGTGATCCCGGGGAAGAGGCCGTCGTAGAGGGACAGCGCCTGCTCGATCACGTCGTCGAGCACGGTCGGCTGCAGGCTCGCCGCCGGAAGCCGCGCGAACTGCGCGAACTCGTCCACCAGGTTCTTGAGCGCCTCCACCTCGTCCACGATCGCGCGCGTGCACTCCCCGACCACCTTCTCGAAGGCCGGGTCGGACTTCAGCCAGGCCTTGCGGATGCGCTGCGCGGAGAGCTGGATCGGCGTGAGCGGGTTCTTGATCTCGTGCGCGAGCTTGCGGGCCACCTCACCCCAGGCGGCGACCTTCTGGGCACGCATCAGAGGGGTCAGGTCGTCGACCACGATCAGCGCCCCGGGAGCCGAGCCGAGAGAGCCCGGGAGGCTCACCACGGTCACCGCCAGGTGCACCTCGCGCCCGCCCGCGGGGATCAGCACCTCGCGCTCCTGCCGGGACACTCGTCCCGAGAGCAGGCGCAGCACGAGGGCGTGGATCTCGTCCCTGCCGGGTCCCTCGAGCGCGCGCTCCAGCGGCAGACCCACGGCCCCCGGCTCGAGATCGAGCAGCCGCTGAGCGGCGACGTTGGCGGCCGTGAGCGTTCCCTCCTCGTCGACCACCGCGATCCCGGTGCCGACCGTCTCGAGCACGACCTCGGTCAGCCGGCGGCGGTCCTCCAGCTCCTGGTTCTTGCGCACGAGGCCGGCACGCGAGAACTCGACCTCCTCCTCGCTGCGGGCCAGCCGCTCCGACATGCGGTTGAAGGAGCCGATCAGCGCGCGGAACTCGTCGCTCCCCGAGGAGAAATCCACACGCGTGCCGCGCTCGCCGGCCGCGATCCGCTCCGCGGCCTCTCCCACCAGCCGCAGCGGGGTGGCGATGCGCCGGGCGAGGTAGAGCGCCAGCCAGACGGCACCGAAGAGCAGCAGCAGGGCCGGGAAGAGATAGAGCGAGCGGTAGAAGGCGAGGATCGGCTCGCGGTAGGTCTGGGTCTTGCGGAACTTCGTGTAGCGCTCGCTCACCTCCTGGACGGCGGTCGCCACTTCCGGGGCCAGGAAGGTCGACACCACCACCGCTCCGGCGGGCCGGCCGTCACGATCGTGGAGCGCGACCGCCGCCCGGGCGAGCCGCCCTCCCCCCGCCGGGACCGTGAGCGACCTCGCGCCCTCGCGCATCGCCGCGTCGGCGAGGGCCTCGCCCGAGGCATCCCACGAGACGGCCGAGGGAAGCCGGGGGTCCATCACGGACACGAGCTCGCCGCTCTTCCCGTAGACGGTCACGAGGTCCAGGTCCCGCTCGCGCGAGCGCGCCTCGATCGTCCTTCGCAGCCGCACCTGGTCCGGATCGAGCAGCAGGCCGCGGGCGTCGATCTCGCGCGCGAGCAGACGCGCGTGAACCCGGCTCGTCTCGGCGGCCGAGGCGTCGAGCGCCGCCCCCAGCGCCTGCGAGGAGGCGAGCAGCTGCTCGACGTCGACGTTGAACCAGCGGTCCACGGTCTGCCGGATGAGGTCGCTGCCCACCAGCAGCAGCAGCACCGAGGGAGCGGCGGCCATCAGCAGGAAGATGAGCAGCAGCTGCACGCGCAGCCGGGCGCCGAAGACGCCCCGCCGCCACTCCATCAGCATCCGGACCAGGTTCCGCCCGAGCACGAACAGCAGAACCAGCAGCAGGACGAGGTTCAGGACCGTGAAGCCGTAGAGCAGCGCCGAGGCAAGGAAGTCCGGCTGGAAGTCCCGGCTCTTCCGCAGCAGCAGCTCGGCGATCAGGAACACGACCAGCAGCCCGCCGGTCACGGCGAGGACGAGCTTCACGTTGTTCTGGAAGCGCTCCCGCGGCACCGGGCAAGTGTAGCTCCCCAGCCACACCCCCACACAACCTCGGTTGCGGACGGGAGTCGCGAGGACAGCCGGCTTTCCGGCCGGCCGAGGGCTCACCTGCTGGATGGCAGGTCCCGGCGGGTGCTCAGTCCCGCGCTTCCAGCAGCCCCTTGAGGGTGCCCATGAACTGGTCGACGTCCTTGAAGTCGCGGTAGACGGAGGCGAAGCGCACGAAGGCGACCTTGTCGAGGTCCTTGAGCCGCTCCATCAGGAACTCGCCGATCTGGTCGGTCGGCACCTCCCGGTCGGGGCTCTCCTGCACCATCGCCTCGACCCGGTCGACGATCGAGTCCAGCGTCTTCACCGAGACCGGGCGCTTCTGGCAGGCGCGCAGCAGGCCCTGCATCACCTTCTCCCGGTCGAAGCGCTCGCGGCGGCCGTCCTTCTTGACCACCAGGTGTGGGACCTGGTCGATGCGCTCGTAGGAGGTGAAGCGCTTGCCGCAGGAGAGACACTCCCGGCGGCGGCGGATGACGTCGCCCTCCTTGCCCTCGCGCGAGTCCACGACCTTGTCCTCGAGGTGGGAGCAGAACGGGCACTTCACGGGCGCACCTCCTGTGGGTCCACCTGCGGTTCGGCCTGCGGCTCGGGCCGAGATCGGGTGACCTCGGCCACCCGGCCCAGGCTGAGTCCCTCTCGCCCGAGCAGAGCGAGGCCGAGCACCAGGATCGGCAAGTTGCTGAGCGCGTGCGCGGCGATGCCGGCCGCCGCGGCCTGCTCGCGCGATACGCCGAAGACCTGGCTGAGCGCGATCAGGTAGAAGGCATGGAAGCCTCCGACCATCCCCGGCGTGGGGATCGCGACGCCCACCACCAGGAAGGCGATCAGGAGGAACGTGGCGTGGAACGGCAGGTCGATCGAGAACGCGATGTGGTTGAGATGGAAGCCGAGGGCGATCAGCAGCCAGATCACGAGCGACTGCCCGGCGATCAGGGCGAGGTGCGACAGGGGGGCCCGCAGCACCGCAAGCCCGCCGGAGAAGGACCGCAGCGCGCGAGCCACCGGCTCGCGGAGCCAACCCGGGGCCCGTGAGGTGAGCCGCTCGATCAGGCCGACCACACGCTCGGCGTTCGTGTGCAAGGCGAGCAGGAAGACGAGGACCAGGACGGCGACCAGCCCCGCGAGGGCGCCGCCCAGCTTGATCGCGTTCATGAGCGGACCGGACACCTGCGTGGGAGGAGGGGGCAGGACGAACAGGTAGAGCGCGAACAGCACCAGCACCGTCACCAGGTCGATCAGCCGCTCGAGAATGATGGTCGCGAACCCGGCCGAGGTCGGGATCGGGTACCGGCGGGAGATGAGCCACGGCCGCAGGATCTCCCCGGCGCGGGGCACCAGCAGGCCGGAGGCGAAGCCCACCATGGTCGCCGAGAAGAGATCCGCCATCCCGACCCGCCCGAGTGGTGCCAGGAGGGCGCCCCAGCGCCAGGCGCGGATCGTGTAGAGAAGGACGGTCACCAGCACGAGCCCCACGAGCGGCAGCCAGCGGGCGCTCGTCAGGGCCCGGCCGAGGGCCGGCCAGTCCATGCCTCGGAAGAACAGGGCAAGCAGCCCGAGGGCCGCGACGACCCCCAGGAGGAGCCGCCCGCGCTCGGCGTTCACGGCCTCAGCACTCCCCTCACAAGCTGTTGGCTTTCATACACTTGATAGCCGTGCGCGACTCTACTACAATGCCCAGCCGAGCGTCAATTCGGGGTCCCGCGGAGGCCGCCCATTTTCCTGAACCCTCCCCGCGCTCGGCTCGTTCTCGCTGGTGAACGGGCAGGGGTTCGACTCCCTGGCGTGACCGAGAGACCTTGAGCACCACTGACGCCGGACTCCTCCCGCGGTGCCGAAAGGGCGACCAGGCTGCCTGGCAGGAGCTGGTTGCCCTCTACACGCGCAGGGTCTTCGGGCTCGCCTACCGGTTCACGGGCCGGGTGGACGAGGCCGAGGACCTGACGCAGGAGGTCTTCGTCAAGGTGTACCAGACGCTCCACCGCTACCGCGAGGGCGACGGCCCCTTCGGCGCCTGGCTGATGGCCGTGGCGCGCAACCACGCCATCGACAACTACCGTCGCCGCAAGCAGGAGCGCCTGCGGCGCAGCGACGACCCGCAGATCCTGGAGACGATGCCGGCGCGCGAGGAGCACCCGATCGCCGGCCTCGAACGCCAGGAGCGCGCGAGCCTCGTCCACCGGGGCCTGCGCTCGCTGCCGGCGGAGCTGCGCCTGCCGCTCATCCTCTGCGATCTGCAGGGACGACCTTACGAGGAGATCGCCGCCGAGCTGGCGATCCCGCTCGGAACCGTGAAGAGCCGAATCAACCGTGCCCGCCTGGAGCTCGCCAAGCGCCTGATCGGCCGCCGGAGCGAGCTCGCGGGCGAGCGACCGTGAGGGCGACCATGGACTGCCAGAGGACCGAGGAGCTTCTCTCCGATCACCTCGACGGCACGCTGCACGAGATCCTGCGCGCCGAGGTGGATCGACACCTCTCCGCGTGCGCGGCCTGCGCCGAGCTGCGTCTCGTGCTCGAAGAGGTGGTGACGGCCCTGCGCTGCTATCCCGAGCTGGAGCCGTCCGCAGGCCTCGCCCGGAGGTGCGCCGAGGCAGCCCTCACGCGGCGGCCTGCGATCCTCGTCCCGCCGGGCGCCGCGTCCCCCGCGGTCACGCCCGGCGTCCTGGTGCGGCCGGCGATCGTCGTACCGCCGTGGATACAGGCCGCCGCCGCGGGCCTCGCCCTGATCGCGCTCGGGGCGATGCTGGCGGTGCTCGGCCCGGAGCTGCCGACGCGGGCCGCCCACCGCCTCGTGAGCCAGACCATGACGGCCGGCAACCAGCTGATCGAGAGAAAGGACCGGCTGTTCGAGGACGTGCGCCTGCTGGGAGTCGTGCTGACGACCGCGTTCGAAGGCCGGGTCGACCGGGTCAACGAGCGGGTCGAGGACTATCGGCGCCTGCTCGAGAAACGCCGCGCGACGCCCCCCAGCGAGCCCAAGCAGGGCAGCGAGAGCGGCTCGCTGCCGGTCGGCATCGCAGCAGCTTTCCGAACCGGGGCAAGGCCGGTCGCGTAGCAGCCGATGAGCGAAGGCCGTCCGTGCCCGGCGGGGCGGCCGGCTTTCGGCAAGGAGATGAAGACGATGAGTAGCCAGCAGGTCGATCCGAGCAGCCCCTCGCAGACCTCCCCCCCGCCGGCGCTTCCGCCGGCGGCACCCTACGTGCGGCTGCCCAAGAGCCCGGGCCTGGCCGCCTTCCTGTCGTTGTTCCCCGGCCTCGGCCAGGTCTACAACGGGCAGATCGCGCGCGCCTTCGCGTTCTTCTTCGCCTGGGTCGGCAGCATCTACCTGACCGCCAACGGCCACGAGTTCCCCTTCGCGTTCGTGATCCCCTTCGTCTACCTCTACAACATGATCGACGCCTGGAAGGGTGCGAGCGCCATCAACCAGCGCTTCCTGGGCGGACGCAGCGAGCCCGAGGAGGGCGCCGCGGTCGAGTCACCGGTCTGGGGCGGCACGCTGGTCGCCTTCGGCATCGTGATCCTGCTCAGCAACCTGGGGTGGCTCGACCTGGACAAGCTCGCCCGTTGGTGGCCGCTCCTCCTGATCGGGGTGGGGGCGTGGTTGCTGTACGCGTCGGTCCAGAAGAAGAAGGCCGGGGAGCACGCGGATGAGCCGCCCAGCCTTTAGTCCCGAGGGGCTCACGCTCGGCGTCTGTCTGGTGGCGCTGGGTGTGGCCTGGACCCTCTCCAACCTGGGCCGCCTCGACCTCTTGCCGTTGCTCCGGACCTGGTGGCCACTTTCGCTCGTGCTCTGGGGAGTGCTCGAGCTGGTGGACCTGGCCGTCCGCCGCAGCGGGAGATCCTGAGATGAGCGCCCGCAAGATCGGCATGCTGGTCCTGCTGCTCGCGGTGGGCGGGGCCATCGAGACCGCCTGGCAGGTGAGAGGCAACTGGCAGCTCGGACCGCAGGGCTGCCGGGTGATGGGTGAGCGATTCTACGGGCCCTCCTACGCCTTCGAGCAGACGGCGGAGCGACCGATCGGCGCCATGCCGCAGGTCACGGTGAGGAACGCCTTCGGCAGCGTGAGCGTCGCGCCGGGGCCGGCGGGCCTGGTCAGGGCGCGGCTCCGCAAGGTCGTGTACCGGCCGACCCAGGAAGAGGCACGCGCCTTCGCGGATCGCATCGAGCTCGTCCTCTCCGGGGACGGCTCGACCGCCAGCGTCGAGACCAATCGCGATGCGCTCGGTCGCAGCGAGGACGTCGCCTTCGAGACGCACCTGGAGCTCCAGGTCCCTCCCGAAGCGGCCGTGACCGTGCGCAACGAGCACGGTCGCGTCGAGGTCGCCGGCATCCGCTCGGCCGACGTCGTCTCGTCCTTCGACGGCGTCGCGATCGAAAGGCTCTCCGGGGGCGTCAAGCTCGACGGACGACACGGCGACCTGCGGGTGAGCGACGTGGCCGGGCCGCTCGAGCTGGTGTCGCGCCACGGTGGCGTCGAGCTCCTCGACCTGCACGGCCCCGCCACGATCGACGCCCAGCACGGTGACGTCTCGGCGCGGCGCTGCGGCCGCCTCGAGATCCGGCAGCAGCACGGCGCCGTCACGGTCGACGGCGTCGACGGCGATCTCCTGGTGCGCGCCGGGCACGCGCAGGTGGAGGCTCACGACGTGCGCCGGCAGGCCGACGTCGAGACCTCCTTCGCCGGCGTCGAGCTGGTCCGGGTCGGCGGTGACGCCCGCGTGAAGGTGGACCACGGACCGGTCTCCGTCGAGGACGTGGGCGGAGGCGCCACTCTCGAGACCTCCTACGACTCGATCCGACTCGATCGCGTCGCGGGTGCAGCGGAGCTGGCCGTCCATCACGGAGGGATCGACGCCTCGGGCCTCGAACACGGCGTGCGGGTGCGGGCCTCGGGAGGCGACGTGACGCTCGACGGCTTCGCCGGCCCCACCGACGTCGAGCTGGAGCGGGGGAACGCGCGGCTCTCACCACACGCCGCGGTCACCGCGCCGATCTCAGTGTCCGTCAGGAACGGCCAGGCCGACCTGCAGCTGCCGCAGGGCAGCGCGGTCGAGCTCGCGGCCGAGTCGAGGCGCGGGGAGATCCGCACCGACGACGTGCCGGGCCTCGCGGCAGAAGGAGAGCATTCCGGCCCCGGACCCGCCCGCCGGCTGAGCGGGAAGCTCGGGGCAGGCGGCGTGCTGGTGACGCTGCGCGCGGACGGCGACGTGACGGTCGCAGCGCAGCCGGCGGGCCCGATCAACGAGCGGGCGATCGCGAAACCCGATCTCGCGACCGCGGGCGCCTCCGGCGAGTCGTCCGCGGCGGTGCCGGCGGAGGCCCCGCTCGCCGAGCCCACGGTCCCCGCGAAGGCGGCACGACCGAGCACGGAGCGGGAACGGCGGCCGCGAGTGCCGTAAACCCTGCTTCGGCAGCGCGGTAGCCGGGCGGGCCGCAGAGCGGCCCGCCCGTTGTGTTCTTCTCCCTTGCCACCCGCTCGCGGCTTCCTGTAGACTCCCGCCTTCGCTCGAAAGAGCCGGCGTCAAGAGGCCAGACGAGGACGGTACGAGACGATGAACGTCGATCCGAAGGCACCCCCCCTGCTCCAGACGGACCTGCCCGGCCTGAAGCTCTCGAAACGCGGCAAGGTGCGTGACATCTACGAGCTCGGCGACCGGCTGCTGGTCGTGGCCACGGACCGCCTGAGCGCGTTCGACGTCGTGCTGCCGACCGGGATCCCAGGCAAGGGCGTCGTCCTGACCCAGATGTCGCTGCTCTGGTTCCGCCTGCTCGCCGGGGTCGTGGCGAATCACGTGATCACGGCGGAGGTCGAGGAGTACCCGCGCGAGCTGGCGCCGTTCCGCGCCCAGCTCGAGGGGCGCTCGATGATGGTGACGCGGGCGGAGGTGCTGCCGATCGAGTGCGTGGTGCGCGGCTACCTGGCGGGCTCGGGCTGGAAGGACTACAAGGCGACCGGGGCCGTCTGCGGGATCACCCTGCCGTCGGGGCTCCGTGAGTCCGAGCGGCTCGAGACGCCGATCTTCACGCCCTCGACGAAGGCCGAGACCGGGCACGACGAGAACATCTCTTTCGGGACGATGGAGGCAGCGGTCGGTCGCGAGCGAGCGGCCGAGGCGCGGCGCGTGAGCCTCGAGCTCTACTCGCAGGCGCGCGCCCACGCCGAGGCGCGCGGCATCATCCTCGCGGACACCAAGTTCGAGTTCGGTGTCCGTGACGGACGCCTGATCTGGGTCGACGAGGCCTTGACGCCGGATTCGTCGCGCTTCTGGCCGCGCGACGGCTATCTTCCGGGCCGCTCGCAACCCAGCTTCGACAAACAGTTCGTTCGCGACTACCTCGAGGGTCTCGCCTGGAACAAGAAGCCACCGGGACCCGTGCTACCCGCCGAGGTCGTCGCCAGAACGCTCGAGAAGTACACGGAGGGCTTCGAGCGCCTCCGCGGAACCGCCCGCTAGCCGGCGGGACCGCCGGGCGGAGCCGAGCGCCCGGCCACAAGGGAGCAGCCGAGCCGTGAAGCAGCAGTTGGAAGCCCTGATCTCCGAGATGGTGGAGAAGGGGATCCTGTTCGCCGACGCCAAGCGCGAGTTCGAGAAGCGCTTCATCGCCCGGGTGCTGCAGCGTCACAAGGGCAACCTCTCTCGCGCGGCACAAGACCTGAAGATCCACCGCAACACCCTCGGCAAGAAGATCGAGGAGTTCAAGCTGCAGCCGTAGGTCGGGCGAAGGCCGCTCGGCTCACCGTGGCTCGCCGACGCCGGCGCGGCGCACGGCGCAGATCTGGGGCGTCTCCGGCACGCTTAGCAGTCCCCTTGACACTCTGCTAACGGCCGGTTATCTTCTTTGGCAGTCGGAGATTGCGACTGCCAAGGGCGTGCGCGGCGTGCCCTCGGGCCCCCGCCCGGAAGCGAACCATAACGAGTCCGAATAGAAGGAGATCACCCACGATGGCGAAGGTTCGTCCGCTTCACGACCGTCTTCTGGTGAAGCGTATCGAGGAGAAAGAGACCGTGAAGGGCGGGATCATCATCCCGGACACCGCGAAGGAGAAGCCCCAGGAGGGCGAGGTCATCGCGGTCGGCAACGGCAAGATCCTCGACAACGGCACCAAGATCGCGCTGGACGTCAAGGCCGGCGACAAGATCCTCTTCGGCAAGTATTCCGGCACCGACATCAAGATCGACGGTGAGGAGTACCTCATCCTCCGCGAGGACGAAGTCCTGGCGGTGATCGGCTAAGGGAGGCCAGAAGAAGTCATGGCGAAGCAGATCACTTACGGGAACGATTCGCGCCAGGCGGTGCTCCGCGGCGTGAATCGGCTAGCAGACGCGGTCAAGGTCACGCTCGGCCCCAAGGGGCGCAACGTCGTCCTGGACAAGAAGTTCGGCTCCCCCCTCATCACCAAGGACGGCGTCACGGTGGCGAAGGAGATCGAGCTCAAGGACCCGCTCGAGAACATGGGCGCCCAGATGGTGCGCGAGGTCGCATCGAAGACCTCCGACATCGCGGGCGACGGCACCACGACGGCGACCGTGCTCGCGCAGGCGATCTACCGCGAGGGCATCAAGAACGTCACGGCCGGCGCGAACCCGATGGACATCAAGCGCGGCATCGAGAAGGCCGTGGCCCTGGTCACCGAGGAGCTCAAGAAGATCAGCAAGCCGGTCAAGGGCAAGATGATCGCCCAGGTCGGAACCATCTCGGCCAACAACGACGAGACGATCGGCACCATCATCGCCGAGGCGATGGAGAAGGTCGGCAAGGACGGCGTCATCACCGTCGAGGAAGCCAAGACGCTGGAGACCTCGCTCGAGGTCGTCGAGGGCATGCAGTTCGACCGCGGCTACCTCTCGCCCTACTTCGTGACCGACCCGGAGCGCATGGAGGCGGCCCTCGAGAACGCCCTGGTGCTCATCCACGAGAAGAAGATCTCGAGCATGAAGGACCTGCTTCCGGTGCTCGAGCAGGTCGCCAAGCTCGGACGGCCGCTGCTCATCATCGCGGAGGAGGTCGAGGGCGAGGCGCTCGCGACCCTGGTCGTCAACAAGCTGCGGGGGACGCTCCAGGTGGCGGCCGTCAAAGCCCCGGGCTACGGCGATCGTCGCAAGGCCATGCTCGAGGACATCGCGATCCTGACCGGTGGCAAGGCGATCACCGAGGACTTGGGCATCAAGCTCGAGAACCTCAAGCTCGACGACCTGGGCAAGGCCAAGAAGGTCACCATCGACAAGGACAACACGACGATCGTCGAGGGCGCCGGCACCGCCAAGGCGATCGAGGGCCGGGTCAAGCAGATCCGCACCCAGATCGACGAGACGACCTCCGACTACGACCGTGAGAAGCTCCAGGAGCGGCTCGCCAAGCTGGTCGGCGGCGTCGCGGTGATCAAGGTCGGGGCCGCGACCGAGACCGAGATGAAGGAGAAGAAGGCCCGGGTCGAGGACGCGATGCACGCGACCAAGGCGGCGGTCGAGGAGGGCATCGTCCCCGGCGGCGGCGTCGCGCTGCTGCGCGCCCAGCAGGCCGTCGAGGCCATGAAGTCGGCGGGCGACGAGGCGGTCGGCGTCGCCATCATCCGGCGTGCGCTCGAGGAGCCGCTCCGGCAGATCGCCGGCAACGCAGGACTCGAGGGTGCGGTGGTCGTCGCCAAGGTGCGCGAGCAGAAGACCGACGAAGGCTTCAACGCGCTCACCGAGACCTATGAGAACCTGGTCGAGGCTGGCGTCATCGACCCGACCAAGGTCGTGCGGTCGGCGCTGCAGAACGCCGCCTCGATCGCGTCCCTCCTGCTCACGACCGAGGCCCTCGTCTCCGAGATCCCCGAGGAGAAGGAGGAGAAGGCCCCGATGGGCGGCGGCATGCCGCACGGCGGCGGCTTCTAGACGCTCCACGGCTCGTCCCGGCTGGTGAGGCCGGGGCGGGCCCGCCTCGGAATCGAAAGACGCGAGAGGGGCGGCTTCGGCCGCCCCTCTTCTTCTTGGTCAAGGGTTCGCGGGTTCTTGGCCGGTCGCGGGTTCTGGGTCGGGCCTCGGGGGGCTCAGCGGGAGCGCTTGAACTGCATCTCGATCGTGACCCACACCTTGACCGGCACGCCGTTCTTGGTTCCCGGACGATAGCGCCGTGAGCGGACGGCCTGGGTAGCCGCCGCTTCGAAGCCCATGCTCTTGGGCTTGGCGCGCAGCACGGTCACCTCGGCCACACGGCCGTTCTCGTCGATGAGGGCGCTCACGTCGACCGATCCATCGACGCGCATCTGGAGCGCCCGCTGCGGGAACACCGGCTGATTGCCGCTCGTCAGCATGGGCGGGATCAGATGGGGATCGGTGATCGCGACCAGCTGGCCAGGCTGCACGGGCGCAACGGTCGGCGCGGGTGTCGCCTCGGGCGCCGCCGCTGTCGTCGTTGGTGGGGCGGCGGCGGCGGTCGGCGGTGGGGGCGGCGGCGTCGCCTCGGAGGCGGCCTTGATCTCGGCGGCGATGCTCGCCTCCTCGGCTCGCTTGGCGGCTGCCAGCCGCCGCAGCTCCTGCTGCTGGCGGGCCTCCTGCTCCGCCCGGGCCCTCTGACGCGCCTCCTCCTGCGCCCTCTGCACCGCGGCCACGTCGACGGCCCGTCCTTTCTTCTCGGCTTCCGCCTTCAGCTTCTTCTCCGCCTCCGCGACCGCCTGCGCCTCGGCCTCGAGACGTTGCTTCTCGAGGTCGGCGAGACGTCCCTCGAGCTCCTTGACGCGCTGCATCGCGGCGGCTCCGGCGGCACTTATCGGGGCCGGCGTGGGCGCGGGCGCGGGCCGGCCGGCGAAGTAGAACCAGGAGCCGCCTCCGATCGCCGCGAGCCCGATGGCGCCGGCCAGGGCGAGCCACAGGCCTCGCCGGCGTCCGCTCGGTTGCGTTGGCGTGCCCAGGCTGAGCCGCATCGAAGAGTCCCGCCCGACCGTCTCGCGCTGGACTCGGCCGGAGCCCTCCCGGACGCCGTGATGCTCGTGATGCTCCTCGTGGTGCTCGGACCGCGCCCCCGCGCCCGTTGCCGAGGGCTCGGCGAAGGGCCGGAGCGGCTCGGGGGAAACGAACGGCTCCGGCACGTGTGGCACTCCGCTCGTCGTCGGCGCAGGGGCGGGCCGGGCGACCACCGGCTCGACCACGGGCGCTGGCGTCGCCGGCGGCGGCTCGGGCCTGTACGGGGGCGCCACCACCGGGACCTCGCCGCTCGGGGGACGGGTCGTCGGGCTCTCGGTGACGACCGGCGCCGGCCGGGGCACCACCGTCTCCACGGGTACCGGCGGCGCGCTGACGGGCGCGCTTCCGGGCCGGGCAGCGTCGCTCGCGGTCTCCAGGAACTCACGGTAGTCGGCGCGGCGGGCCTCGTCGATCGCCCGCGACTCGCGGTCCATGTCGTCGCGGAACAGGGTGTGCATGAAGAAGGCGAGGTCGAAGGTGGTGGGCGTGAAGTCGCCCGAGAAGAGCAGCGTGTCGATCGCCTTCCGCATGTCGGCCATGCTCGCGTAACGGGCAGCGGGGTCCTCGGCCAGCGCTCGGCCGAGCGTCTCGGCGAGCAGCTTCGGTACCGGGGTCGCCTCGCCCGACACGTTCACGACCTTGGCCTCCGTGAGAACCGCGCGCGGGTCTCGACCGTCCGGCATCTGGCCGGTCAGGGCGTGCAGAAGTATCAGGCCGAGCGCGTACACGTCCGAGCGAGGATCGCCGGGACTTCCCGCGGCCTGTTCGGGCGAGCTGTAGGTGCGCTCGGGGGCCTCCAGGAGGTCCGATTCGCGCAGGGCGGCCCACAGACCCAGCCCCTTCAGCTTCACCTCGCCGTCGTAGGAGACGACGATCCGCGACGGGGTTAGAAGGCCGTGGAAGAGCTTGCTGCCCGAATCATCCTTCTTCCCGTGCAGGTATTCGAGCGCCGAGGCGACCCGGCTCGCGACCATGAGCGCATGGTCGGCAGCGAAGGGAAACGACTCGCGCTGGCAACGCTCGAAGATGGCCGCCAGGGTGCGCCCCTCCACGAGCTCGGTCGAGACGTAGAAGGTCTGCTCGACACGGCCGATCCCTAGCACCCGGACCAGGCCTGGGTTCTGCAGGCGCGCCGCCAGGCGCGCCTCGTCCATGAGCCGCTTGGTGACGGCGGCCTGTGACGAGACCCCCGGCGCGAAGCAGAGCACGGTCACCAGCCGGTCGAGGCCGGCCGGGCCGAGACGGGCCGCCCGGTACTCGCGTCCGAGCACGCCTACTTCGGTCTCCTCGAGGAGAACGAGTCTACCGAGCTTTTCCCGCAAAGCCATGGTCCCCCCCTCGGCGGGTGCCGCGGACGATAACACGAAACCCTGCCGGCGTGGAGCAGGGGCTGACGGTGCGTCTCGGTCGCATCCCGGGACACCCTCTCAGGGCAGCACCAGCGTCGATTCGTCGCCGTCCTCGCTGCGGATGCGAACCGACTCGTCGCCGATCTCGACGACGGTCACGCCGGACACCGATTCCCCGGGCCCGGCCAGCACGACCTCGCCATCGAGCGCGAGCGCCGCGACCGTCCGGCCCGCGCGACGTACCAGCCCTACCAGGCGGGGTCCCGGCGGCATTGCAGCGGCGGCCGCCGGCTCGTCCAGAAGGAACTTCGGCGACTCGGGCGCCGGAGCCTCCGGCCGATCCGCAAAACGAAATACGTCCCGCAGGCCTTCCGGCACCACCGGCGCGGCCGGCAGCGACCGTTCCTGCGGATTCGCCGGGGGGACGACGTCTGGCACGGCCGCCGGCGCGCGGCCACTGCGTGCCGCCGCCAGCGCGACCGCCAGCAGGCCCATGCCCGATGCCACCATCACGACCGAGCGCATCCTCACGAGCCGGCCCCCAGCCTCACCCCGTCAAGGTCGAGCCGCAGCGTTCGATCGGCCACCCCGCGAGCCGGCCCCAGCACCACGCGGTCGATCCTGACGCTGGCGGCGGGGTCGGCCAGCCGTTCGGCGACCCGCAGCAGCGGCGCCATGCCGCCTTCGGCGCTCAGGCTACCCTGCGCGAGCAGCCCGGCCTTCTCGCCCCGCGCCGCGATCCGGACCGCCTCGACTGGCAGTCCCCTGGTCGCGCCGAGCAGGGTGAGACGCAGCGCGCGGCCCGCCGCCGCCGCGTCTCCGGGCAGGGGTGCCGTGGGTCGCTGCCGCGTCAGCCCCGCGATCTCGGCGCGCAACCGCTCACGCTCTTCCCGGAGCCGGCCGTACTCGGCCCGTGCCCGGTCGCGAGCGCGCCGGGCGGGAGCCACCAGCCCCAGCCAGCCCGCAGCAGCGGCAAGCAGCAGGATCACCGCGGCTCCGCGCATCATCGCGGCGTTCCTCCGGCCCAGCGTGCCCGCACCACGCTTCTCATCTCGTCCTGGCGCGACTCCGGCCCCGGCGCGACCTCGCGCAGCTGGGGTGAGCTTTCCAGCCGCGCCAGCAGCCGGTCCCAGGCCGCGGGGCTCCTGGTCACGACCTGCATCTCGATCGCGGTGCCGTGCAGGTAGTCGATCGCCAGCCGCTCCAGCCGTGCGTCGGCCGGAAGCGCTGCCGCGATCGCGGCCACCACGTGAGCCGGAGAGGCGGAGCCGGCGGCACCGGAAGAGGAACGGTGAGCGGAAAGCGCCGCGAGCCGTGCCCTCAGCTGGTCGACCTCGGCCCGCGTCTGGGTTCGCCTGGCGGCGGCTTCCGCGGCCTCCTCCCTGGCCCCCACCGCTGCGAACGCCACCAGGAGGGCCGCGACCAAGGCGGCCGCGGCGGCGACACTCTCCCATGCCCGTCGCCGGCTGGGACGACGGACGGTCGAGAAGTCGGGCTGACGCCTCACGACAGGACCCCTCCCAGCCAGGCGACCTCCGCGGCCTCGGGCCACCGGGCCCCGACCGCCGGGGACACCATCAGGCCGTCTGCGATGCCGGCCTCGGCACGGAGCCGCGCCGCGTCCGACCCGATCAGCCCGACGGTGTGACGGCCGTCGCCGTTCTGCCCCGCCCGTGCCGCCCTTTCGGCCTCCTGGACGAGCCGCTCGGCCTCGCCGGCGCTTGGATCACGCCGCCGACTGCGGAGCCCCACCAGCGCGCCCCGTCTCAGCACCGCGAAGCAGGCCGCCACATCGCCGAGGACGACCGCGACGGCGCCACGCGAGCCCTGCCGCAGCAGCGCCGAAAGCGCGAGGAGCGGAGCCAGGTGCACGCGCTCGACGATCAGGCCCAGCGACGCGAGCGCCTGTTCGTACTCCGCGACCGTGCCGCGACGCAAAGCGGCGCCCACCACCCGGCCGGCACCGGCCGGCAGCATGTCCACGATCGCCTCGCCCGACGGGAAGGGGAGTGAAGCGGCCAGGCGGAAGCGGACGAACTCGCTGACGTCGGCCCGGGCGGCGAGCGCCAGCAGGGCGAGGCGGCCGACCCCGTCCGGGAGCACGAGCGTGCAGGCGGTCGAGGCAGCTCCCACCGAGTCCAGGGCCCGCCGCAGGGCGCCGCGCAGCTCGTCCGATCCCTGCAGATTCTGCCCTGAAGGGGAGGGCGTCAGGGTACCGGGACTGAGGGGACGGCGGGCGAAGGCCTCGAGACGGCACCTGCCGAGACCGCCACGCACGACCGCCACGCAGACGCCACGGGAGTCCGGCGCGACGAAGAGCCGACGGGCGAGCGCCACGCCCCAATGGTACCCCTCACGGGCCGACTGGGGCGGGTCTCGGGTGTATGATCGCCCTTTGTTTGCACCTGGGAGGATCAGAGCATGAAGGTGTACGACGCCTCGAGCATCCGCAACGTGGCCCTGGTGGGGCACGGTGGCAGCGGCAAGACCTCGCTCGCCTCGGCCCTCCTCTTCGATGCCGGATCCGTGAATCGGCCGGGACGCGTGGAGGACGGCTCCACGGTCACCGACTTCGACCCCGACGAGATCGAACGCAAGATCAGCCTCCAGGCGGCCCTCGCCTTCGCCGAGTGGAAGAAGGCCAAGATCAACCTGATCGACACGCCCGGCTACGCGAACTTCCTCTCCGAGGCGCGGGCGGGCCTGCGCGTCGTGGACGCGGCGCTGGTGGTCGTGGACGCGGTGGCGGGCGTCGAGGTGCAGACGGAGAAGGTCTGGGGCTACACCGAGGAGTTCGGGGTGGCGCGGCTGGTCGTGGTGAACCGCATGGACCGCGAGAACGCCTCCTTCGAGCGCGCGCTCGGGACGGTCGAGCAGGCCTTCGGACGCGGGGCCGTCCCGGTCGCGATCCCGGTGGGCCAGGAGAAGGACCTCAGGGGCGTCGTCGACCTCGTCTCCCAGACGGCCCAGATCTACGCCGGGGACGCCAGCGGCAAGTTCGAGACGACCGAGATCCCGGCCGAGGCCCAGGAAGCCGCCAAGTCCTGGCGCGAGAAGCTCGTCGAGATGGTCGCCGAGAGCAACGAGGACCTGATCGAGGAGTTCTTCGAGAAGGGAACCCTGTCGCAGGAACAGCTCAGCAAGGGGCTGCGCAGCGCCGTGATGGCGGGAAAGCTCTACCCGGTCCTGCCCGTCTCGGCCCTGCTCAACGTCGGCGTGCACGCCCTGCTCGACGCGATCGTGGACCTGCTGCCCTCGCCCGCCGACCGCGGCGAGGTGAAGGGCAGCGACCCCGCGACCAAGGCCGAGCTCGTGCGCCCGCCCGCGGCGGACGCGCCCCTCTCGGCGTTCGTTTTCAAGACGCTGGTCGATCCCCACGCCGGCCGCATCTCCCTCTTCCGCGTCTACTCCGGCACGCTCAAGTCGGACTCGGCGGTGCACAACGTCTCCCGGGACTCCGCGGAGCGCGTCGGCTCGCTGCTGCTGCTGCAGGGCAAGGGCCAGACACAGGTCGCCGAGCTGCAGGCCGGTGACATCGGCGCCGTCGCCAAGCTCAAGGACACCCAGACGGGCGACACGCTCGCGGACAAGGCGAATCCGATCGCCTACCCGCCGGTGGTGTTCCCCGAGCCGGCCACCACCTTCGCGATCGAGCCCAAGACGCGCGGTGACGACGACAAGATCTCGACGGCCCTGCAGCGCCTGCTCGAGGAGGACCCGGTGTTGCGCGTCTCGCGCGACGCCCAGACCCACGAGATGCTGCTCTCGGGCATGGGCCAGCTCCACATCGAGGTGGTGGTCGGCCGCCTGCGCAAGCGCTACAAGGTCGAGGTCAACCTCAAGAAGCCAAAGATCCCCTATCGCGAGACGATCAAGGCCTCCTGCGAGGCGCACGGACGGCACAAGAAGCAGACCGGCGGCCACGGGCAGTTCGGCGACTGCAGGATCCGGATGAAGCCGCTCCCGCGCGGCGAGGACTTCAAGTTCGTGGACGACATCTTCGGCGGCTCGATCCCCAAGAACTTCATCCCGGCGGTCGAGAAGGGCATCCAGGACGCGCGCCTGAAGGGCTTCCTGGCCGGCTACCCGATGGTGGACTTCCAGGTCGAGCTCTACGACGGGCAGTACCACGACGTCGACAGCTCGGAGATGTCCTTCAAGATCGCAGGGTCGCTCGCGTTCAAGGACGCGGTGCCCAAGTGCAAACCGACCCTCCTGGAGCCGATCATGAGGGTCGAGATCGCGGTCCCGGACGACTACGCGGGCGCGGTGATGGGGGACCTCTCCAGCCGGCGCGGCAGGCCCCAAGGCATGGAGCCGAAGGGCAGCCTGCAGGTGATCAAGGCCGAGGTGCCCTTCTCCGAGATGCTCTCCTACGACGCGGAGCTCACCTCCATGACCGGAGGGCGGGGTTCCTACCACATGGAGATGGACCACTACGACGAGGTCCCCTCCCATCTCCAGGAGAAGATCATCGCGGCCGCCAAGGCGGAGCGCGGCGAGGTGAAGGAAGAGGAGTAGCGGAGCGGCCCGGGAGCAGGTCAGGCTCCCGGGAAAACCCCCCGGCGAGCGCCTCGGCGGCCGCGCCCTGCTAGACTCGTCCCATGACACGCGTACTCGCCGTTGCCGCCCTCCTGCTCGCGTCCAGCCTCGGGCGAGGCGCTCCCCTCAGCGACGTGCCGCCCCCGCTCGTGGTCGGCAGCGAGGGGGTGCCGGTTCCGAAAAAGGTCCGGGACCTCAAGCCCAAGTACCCCCCAGAGGCGATCGCCCAGGGCATCCGCGGGATCGTGATCCTGGACCTGGTGATCGACACGAGCGGCCACGTCGAGAGCGTGAACGTCATCCGCAGCGTGCCCGGGCTGGACGATGCCGCGGTCGCGGCCGCCCATCAGTGGCAGTACCAGCCGGTCAAGGTCGCCGGCCACACGGTTCGGGTTCGCATGACGGTGCCGATCACGTTCTCGCTGGCGCTGCCGAGCCTCGCGCGTGAGGCCGGTGTCCCGGAGCTGCGACAGGGCGTCGCCCCCGCCTTTCCCAAGTCCGCGGAGGGCGGGGGCACGGCGACGGTGGCTGTCATGCTGGCGCCCGATGGACGCATCGTCGCCAAGGGGCCGCTCGAGGGCAGTCAGGAGCCCTGGACGCGCGCGCTCCTCGACGCCCTCGACACCTGGCGCTTCGCGCCGGCGACGGAGGACACCATCGTCTCCTTCCGCATCGAGGCGGAGTTCGTGCACGGCAGGGGCAGCCAGCCCCCTGCCGTGCGGCTCAAGGCGACCAACCTGAAGGTGGCCGATGCTCGAGCGGCCGAGGCGGCTCAGACGGCCGCGGCCGTGCCCGCCGCGCCGGCGCCCGCCACGCCGCCGCCGGCGGCGCCCCCGATGACCCCCGCCCCGACGGCGGAGCCGCCAGAGGTCACTCCTCCGCCGGCAGCGCCGGCGCCCGTGCCGGGGACACCTCCGGCATCGGCGACAGCACCGGCGACCTCCAGCTCTCCTGCGGTCGCCCCGGCAGCCGCCTCCGTTGCCCCCCCTGCCGGCGCCGCCCCGACCGCCCGGGCAGCGGCATCGGAGTCAGAGGCGGAGGTCGAGGTCGTGTCGTCGCCACCGCCGCCGGCGCCAGCGCTCCCACCCGAGAACGGCATGTCCCTGATCCCCGACGTGACCCTGGCGCCGGGAGTCCCGGAGCTGGCCCGGGGACGCCAGCCCGTGCCACCGCCCTTTGCCCGCCTCGCCGGAGTGACTGGGACGGTCGAGGTCCAGTTTTCGGTGGGCGCCGGTGGCATCACGACCGTCCGGACGGTGACCGGCCCGGAGCTCCTGAAGCCCGCGGCCGAGCAGGCGGTCGCCTCGTGGGTCTTCCACCGGACGCGGGCCGACCGCGCCTATCTGCTCGCGACCTTCAGCTACGAACAAGACAAGGCGAGCGCGTCGGTCCAGCCCGAGGGCGCGGTAGCGACCCCGGCCGCCCCGACCCCGGCCGAGAGCGCCCCACCGCCGGCCGGGGCCTCGACGCCGGCCCAGGCGCCGGCACTCGCAGGGGTGCCGACACCGGCACCCTGAGGTCGGCGGCCGCGGTGTCGGGGAAATAGAAGAGGGCGGCCACGCGGCCGCCCTCTCGTCCTTTCAAGCCAGAGGCGATCCGCGACCGCTACTCCGCTTCCGCGTCGGCCTTCTTGTTGGCGGCCTTCTTGGCCCGCGTCTTCTCCTCGGGCTTCGCCGCCGGTTTGCCCTTCTCGTCGGCCTTGGCGACCTTCTTCCCCTTCTCGTCCTTGGTCGCGGGTTTGTACTCGTAGCCGACCAGCTCCAGGTAGGCCATCTCGGCACCGTCGCCGTGGCGCGGACCCAGTCGCAGGATCCGCGTGTAGCCTCCCGGGCGCGTCGCAAAGCGCGCACCGATCGTGTCGAAGAGCTTCTTGAGGACCCCGGCGTCCTGGATGTCTCGTGCCGCCAGCCGCCTGGCGTGCAAGCGGTTCACGTCGCTGCGCGCGAGCGTGATCAGCTTCTCGGCGAAAGAGCGCACCTCCTTCGCCTTCGGCAGCGTGGTGCGGATCCGCTCCTTGTCGAAGAGCGCAACGGCCAGGTTGCGCAGCAGTGCCGTCCTGTGGGGCGTGATGCGCCCGAGCTTGCGGTGTGCGACACGGTGTCTCATGATCGGCTCCTGCGTGCCCTTCTACTTCTGGGCCTGCGGCCAGTCCTCGATCCTCATCCCGAGCGAGAGCCCCATGTTGGCGAGGATCTCCTTGATCTCGTTGAGGGATTTGCGGCCGAAGTTCTTGGTCTTGAGCATCTCGGCTTCGGACTTCTGGACCAGCTCGCCGATCGTCCGGATGTTCGCGTTCTTGAGGCAGTTGTAGGAGCGCACCGAGAGCTCCATCTCGTCGACGCTCTTGCCGAGCTTCTCGAAGAGGGCCCCCTTCTCTTCGTCGGAGACCTCGACCGGCGGCGTCGCGACGCCGTCCTCCTCGTCCTCCTCCTCGAGGTTGACGAAGATCTGCAGGTGGTCCTTCATGAGCTTCGCCGCCAGGCCGACGGCGTCGCGCGGGCTCACGGCACCGTTGGTCCAGACTTCGAGGGTGAGCTTCTCGTAGTCGGTCGCCTGCCCGACTCGCGCCTGGTCGACGAAGTAGTTGACCTTCTTGACCGGCGAGTGCACTGAGTCGAGCGGGATCCAGCCGATCGAGAGGTCCTCGTCGAAGTTCTTGTCCGCCGAGACGTAGCCCCGCCCGGGCTTGATACGCATCTCCACGGCGAGCGTCGACCCCGCTCCTAGCGTCGCGATGTAGGCCTCGGGATCCAGGATCTCCACGTCGGGATCGGGCGTGATGTGCTTGGCACGCACCTCGCCCGGCTCCGAGGTCCGCAGCATCAGCGTCTTCGGGTGATCCACGTGCATCTTGAGCGGGACGCGCTTCAGGTTGAGGATCAGGTCAGTCGTGTCCTCCATCGCGCCGGGGATCGGCGAGAACTCGTGCAGAACCCCCTCGACGCGCACGGCCGTTACCGCCGCCCCCTCGATGCTCGAGAGCAGCACGCGCCTGAGCGCGTTGCCCACCGTCGTGGCGAAACCGCGCTCGAACGGCTGGGCGTAAAAGCGCCCGTAGAGGCCGGTCTGCGTGTCGTGATCGACCTCGAGTCGCTTCGGCTTCTGGAAGCCTTTCCAAAGCATTTCTTTGAGTCCTCCGCGGCGCGGAACGCCCCCGTCCCGCGACCGAAGTGTGCTACTTCGAGTACAGCTCGACGATCAGCTGCTCCTGGATCGGGAAGCTGACGTCATCGCGCACCGGCAGCGCCAGCACCTTGGCGGTCATGTTCGCGGCGTCGAGCTCGAGCCAGCGCGGCACCCCCCTGCCCTTGACGGCCTCGACCGACGCCTGCACGAAGGCGTTCTTGGTCGCCCGGGCCGAGAGGGTCAGCACGTCGCCGACCTTCACCTGGTAGGAGGGAATGTCGATCTTGTGGTCGTTCACCCGCACGTGGCCGTGGCGCACGAGCTGGCGTCCCTGGGCCTGCGAGCTGCCGAAGCCCAGCCGAAACACTACGTTGCTGAGGCGCCGCTCCAGCTTCTGCAGCAGCACCTCTCCGGAGACGCCCTTCTCCTGGGCGGCGCGCTGAAAGGTGAGAGCGAACTGTCCCTCGAGCATCCCGTAGAGCCGCTTCACCTTCTGCTTCTCGCGCAACTGCAGGCCGTAGCCCTGCAGCTTCTGCTTGATGCGCCCGCCCTTGCCGTGCTGCCCGGGGGCGTAGTTGCGCTTCTCGATCGCGCACCTCTCGGTGAAGCAGCGATCCCCCTTGAGGTAGAGCTTCATGCCCTCGCGACGGCAGAGGCGGCAGACCGAACCGATGTATCTCGCCACAGCAAAGACTCCTTAGACGCGACGCCGCTTGGGCGGGCGGCAACCGTTGTGGGGGATGGGGGTCACGTCCCTGATGGACTTGATCTCGATCCCCGCGGCCTGGAGCGCCCGGATCGCCGACTCGCGCCCGCTGCCCGGTCCCTTGACCCGGATGTCGATCGAGCGCAGGCCGTGCTCGCGCGCGGAGCCGGCCGCCGTGCTGGCCGCCTGCTGGGCCGCGAACGGCGTCCCCTTGCGCGAGCCCTTGAAGCCGAGCGTCCCCGCGCTCGACCAGGAGACGACGTTGCCCTCCAGGTCGGTGATGGTGACGACCGTGTTGTTGAAGGAGGCGTGCACGTGTGCGATCCCGTGCGCGACGTGCTTCTTTTCCTTCTTGGGCTTCTTGGCCCCGACCACTTTCGTGCTCATCTCGCGGCTCCTAGACCTTGGCCTTGCGGATCATGCCCCGCCGCGGACCCTTGCGGGTGCGGGCGTTCGTGTGGCTGCGCTGGCCCCGCACGGGCAGGTTCCTGCGGTGCCGGCCACCGCGGTAGGAGCCGATCTCCATCAGCCGCTTGATGTTCATGGCGACCTCCTTGCGGAGATCGCCCTCGACGCCTCCCTCGGCGTCGATGATCTTGGCGATGCGGCTCGCCTCTTCCTCCGACAGGTCCTTGACCCGGACGCTCGGATCGATGCCGGCCTGGCCGAGGATCTTGTTGGAGCGGGTGACGCCGATGCCGTAGATGTAGGTGAGGGCGACCTCGACCCGCTTCTGGCGCGGAAGGTCGATACCTGCGATGCGAGCCATTCGCTACCCCTGCCTCTGCTTGTGCTTCTGGTTAGGGCAGATGACCCGGACCACACCCTGGCGCCGGACCACCTTGCACTTCACGCACATTTTCTTGACCGATGACCTTACTTTCACGAGAGTCTCTCTCCCCTCACCTACCGCCGCCTCACGATGCGACCCCGCCCTGCGTCGTAGGCCGCGACCTCGACCACGACCGCGTCGCCCGGCCGCAGCCGCAGCAGGCTCGACTCGCCCGCCACGTGCGCGGTCAGGGCGGCTCGGTCGCCTTCGGCGAGCTCCACGCGGTAGAGAGCGTTCGGAAGCAGCTCCCGCACCGTGGCGGCGACCTCCAGCTTGTCCCGAGCGTCCGCCTCAGCCATGCGCGGCCTCCGCTTGAGCGTATGGGTACGGCTCCGACAGGATCCACGGCCCGAAGCTCGTCACCGCCACCGAGAACTCGAAGTGAGCGGACAGGCTCCGGTCCTTGGTCACCGCCGTCCACCCGTCCGACAGCACCTCGACCTCGGGACGCCCCAGGTTGACCATCGGTTCGATCGCCAGGCACATCCCCGGGACCAGCCTCTCACGCCGGCCCGGCGGGCCGTAGTTCGGCACCTGGGGCTCCTCGTGCAGGCTGGTGCCGATGCCGTGACCGACGAACTCGCGCACCACCGAGTAGCCGTAGCCCTCCGCGTGCGTCTGGACCGCATGGCCGATGTCGCCGACCCGCTTGCCGGGGCGGCACACGTCGATCCCGGCCGCGAGCGCCTCGCGCGTCGCCCGGATCAGTCGGCGCGCCTCGCCGCTCACCTCGCCCACCGCCACCGTGCGGGCCGCGTCGCCGAAGAAGCCGTCCAGGATGCAGCCGAGGTCGAGGCCCACGACGTCGCCGGCGCGCAGCCGGCGCGACCCCGGGATGCCGTGCACGACCTCCTCGTTCACCGAGATGCAGAGCGAGGCCGGGTAGCCCCGGTAGCCGAGGAAGGCCGGCTTGGCCCCGGCCTTCTCGATCGTCTCCCGCGCGATCTTGTCCATCTCCAGGGTCGTGATCCCCGGCACCGCCGCCGCCTCCAGGGCGTCGAGGGCGTCCACCACGATGCGGTTGGCCCGCGCCATGGTGTTGAGCTCGGGCCAGGACTTGACGGTCATGCGCCCACCTCGACGGCATCCACCAGATCCTGGAAGACGACGTCCTTCGGCCGGTTGGCGTCGATCGGGACCATCCGCGCCCGCGACCGGTAGTGCTCGATCAGCGGCTGGGTGCGCGCCTCGTATTCGCGCAGCCGCTCCGCGATCACGGACGCCTGGTCGTCGTGGCGCTGCACCAGCACGACCCCGTCCACGTCGCAGACGCCGGCCAGGCGCGGCGGATCGATCTCGACGTGGAAGGTGGCCTGGCAGCTCGGGCACCAGCGGCGGCCCGAGAGCCGGCGCACCAGCTCCGCCCGCGGCAGCTCGAGGTCGAAGATGACGAACCCCCGTGAGTCCTCGCCGGTGATCCGCTCGAGCTCCTGAGCCTGCGGCAGAGTGCGTGGGAAGCCGTCGAGCACGAAGCCCGCGGCGCAGTCCGGCGCACCGATCCGCTCGCGCACGAGAGCCACCGAGACCGTGTCCGGGGCGAGGTTGCCCTTCGCCATCAGCGGCTCGGCCTCCCGGCCGAGCGCCGTCCCCTCGGCGATGGCGGAGCGCAGCATGTCCCCGCTCGAGATCTTCGGGACCCCCAGCCGCGCCGCGAGCCGCGCGGCCTGCGTACCCTTCCCCGCCCCTGGTGGGCCCAGGAAGATCACGCACACGGCGTCTGCGACCCTGCGCTGGCTAGCGGCGACCACGAACCCTCTTGCCTCCCTTGCCGGTGAAGCCGTCGTAGTGCCGCATGATGAGCTGCGCCTCGACCTGGGCGATCGTGTCCATCGCCACCCCCACCACGATCAGCAGTGAGGTGCCGCCGAAGTAGAAGTTGAGGTGCAGGCCTTCCGTGATCCAGCCCAGGTTGTTGTTGGTCAGGAACATGTCGAGCTGCGGGCCGATCAGCGGCAGCGGGGCGACCTTGATGCCGGTGATCAGGAACTCGGGCAGGATCGCGACCAGGGCCAGATAGATGGCGCCGCCGAAGGTGATCCGGCCCAGGATGTGGTCGAGGTACTCCGAGGTGCGCTTGCCGGGACGGATCCCGGGGATGAACCCCCCGTACTTGCGCATGTTCTCCGCCACGTCGTCCGGGTTGAAGACGATCGAGGTGTAGAAGTAGCAGAAGAAGATGATGAAGCTCACGTAGAGCAGGTTGTAGAGCGGCATGCCCCAGCGCAGCTGCTCGGAGACGGTCTGCAGCCAGGGGTTGTTCGCCTCCATGAAGGAGGCGATCGTCTGCGGGAAGGCGATGATCGAGGAGGCGAAGATCACCGGGATCACCCCGGCGGTGTTCACGCGCAGGGGCAGGTGGGTGGTCTGCCCTCCGTAGACCCGCCTCCCTACCACGCGCTTCGCGTACTGCACCGGGATCCGGCGCTGGCCGCGCTCGACGAACACGATCACGCCGACCACCAGCACCATGGCAGCCAGCAGCACCAGCGCCGCCAGCAGGCTGAGGTCGCGGCGCTCGAACACCATCGTGAAGGTGTCGATCAGCCCGCGCGGGAAGCCAACCACGATCCCGGCGAAGATGATCAGCGACATGCCGTTGCCGACCCCGCGCTCGGTGATCTGTTCGCCCAGCCACATGATGAAGCAGGTCCCGGTGGTGAGGGTGAGCACGGCCATGAACCGGAAGCCCCAGCCCGGGTGCTCCACGATCTTGAACTGGTTGGACATCGTCATCCGCTCGAGATAGACGGCGATGCCGAACGACTGGACGATCGAGATCGCCATCGTCCCGTAGCGGGTGTACTGGGTGATCTTGCGCCGGCCCAGCTCGCCTTCCTTGCTGAGCTTCTCGAGATACGGCCAGACCACGGTGAGCAGCTGCAGGATGATCGAGGCCGAGATGTACGGCATGATGCCGAGCGCGAAGACCGTGACCTTGGCGAGGTTACCCCCCGAGAACATGTCGACGAGCCCGAACCAGTTGCCACGGTTCTGCTCGAAGAAGTCGACCAGAACGCCGCTGTTGATGCCCGGGGTCGGGACGTGGTTACCGAGCCGATACACCGCCAGCAGGCCGAGCGTGAACAGCACGCGCTTCCTGAGGTCGGGGATGTCCCAGATGTTCCGGAGGGCCTGCAGCATCTTCTACCCCTCGAGGACCTCGGCCTTGCCGCCGAGAGAGGCGATCCGCTCCTTCGCCTTGGCGCTGAAGCGGTGCGCGTGGACGGTGAGCGCCTTGCTGAGCTCGCCGTCGGCGAGCACCTTGAGGCCGTCACCGATCCGCTTGACGATTCCCTGCTTGATCAGCAGCTCGGGGGTCACGATCGTCCCCGCCTCGAACACCTCGAGACGGCCCAGGTTGACGGTCGCCAGCTGCTTGCGGAAAGGCTCGTTGCTGAAGCCCCGCTTCGGCACGCGCCGGTGCAGCGGCATCTGACCGCCCTCGAACCCGGGCTTGCGCGCGAAGCCGCTGCGGCTCTTCTGACCCTTCTCGCCGCGCCCGGCCGTCTTGCCGAGGCCGCTGCCGGGCCCACGCCCCACGCGTTTCCTGTTGCGGACGCTGCCCTTCGCCGGCTTGAGATTGTGAAGGCCCACTGCTCGTTTCTCCGCTCTTGGCTACTCGACCACCGCGACCAGGTGCGGGATCTTCTTGATCATGCCCCGGACCATGGGCGTGTCCTGACGCTCGACGACCTGGTGCATGCGGCGCAACCCCAGCCCCCGGACGGTCGCCCGCTGATCGTCGGTGCAGCCGATCACGCTGCCGATCTGCTTCACCTTGACGGTTCCGGCCGCCGTCTTCTTGGTTTTCGCCATGATCTTGCCTCGCCTCCTACGCCTCGGGCGCCGCGCCCGGGGCTTCCGGTGCGACGGCGGCCGCGGCCGGCTCGGCCGGCTTCGGCTCGCTGCCCAGGATCTCCTCGACGGACAGGCCGCGCAGCCTCGCCACGCGCTGCGGCGCCTTCAGGCGCACCAGCGCGTCGATTGTCGCCTTGACCACGTTGTGCGCCGTCGTCGAGCCGAGGCTCTTGGTGAGGATGTTCTGGATGCCCGCGGCCGTGATCACCGCCCGCACCGCGCCGCCCGCGATGACGCCCGTGCCCTCGGAGGCCGGCTTCAGGAGGACGCTGCCGGAGCCGAACTGTCCGGTGACCGTGTGCGGGATGGTTGCGCCCTTCTCCGTGAGGGGGACGCGCACCACGTTCTTCTTTGCCGCCTCGACGCCCTTCTTGATGGCGGAACTGACCTCGCGCGCCTTGCCCATACCGTAGCCCACGTGCCCGGCCCCGTCACCCACCACGACCAGCGCCGAGAAGGACAGGTTCTTGCCGCCCTTCACGACCTTGGTCACCCGGTTGATGGACACCACCTGGTCCTTGAGCTCCAGGCTGGCCACGTCGATCTTCTCGGCAATGAATCTCATCGGCTCACTCGCTATGGCTACCTAAAGCCTCAGAACTTCAGCCCGGCCTCGCGGGCGGCGTCGGCCAGCGCCTTGATCCGGCCGTGATACAGGAAGCCGCCCCGATCGAAGACGACGGCGGCGACGCCCTTGTCCTTGGCACGACTCGCGATCAGGCCACCGACCTCCTTCGCTGCCGCCAGGTTGCCGCCGCTCTTCAGCTTCGCCCGGAGGTCCTTGTCGAGCGAGGAGGCGGCGGCGAGCGTGCGACCCGCGTCGTCGTCGATCACCTGCGCGTAGATGTGCGTGCCGCTCCGGAAGACGGCGAGCCGCGGCCGCTCCGGCGTGCCCCGGATCTTCTTGCGGATGCGGTCGTGGAGCCGGGTCCTGAGGTCCTGCTTCGTTCTCACGCTCATCGAAGTCCGTTCCGGCGGGCGTTCCCGCGGCGCCTCGCGCGCCGCGGCGTCCCCGCCGCTCCTTACTTGGCGCCCGTGGCGCCGGCCTTGCCGGCCTTCTTCTTCAGCACCTCGCCCACGTAGCGGATGCCCTTCTGCTTGTAGGGGTCCGGCCGCCGGAGCTTCCGGATCTCGGCAGCCACCTGCCCGACCTGCTGGCGGTCGATGCCGGAGACGGTCACCCGGGTCTGCTTGTCGACGGCGATCTTGATCCCCTCGGGGATTCGGTACTCGACCGGGTGCGACCTGCCCAGCGCGAACACGATCTTGTTGCCCTCGATCGCCGCCCGGTAGCCCACCCCGACGATGTCGAGGTCCTTCGAGAAGCCCTCGGTCACGCCCGTGATCGCGTTCTGCGCGAGTGCGCGCGCCAGGCCGTGGAAGGCCCGCTGCTCGCGCTCGTCGTTCGCCCGCTGGCAGGTGAGGCTGGCGCCCGAGAGCGTGAACTTGATGCCCGGGGGCACCGGCGTCTTGAGCTTGCCCTTGGGGCCCTGCACCTCGATCTCCGTCTCTTTGACGGAGACCTTCACGCCCGAGGGCACGACGATGATCTTGCGTCCGACCCGAGACATCGTGGGCTCCTTACCAGACGTTGCAGAGAATCTCGCCACCCACGCCGGTCTTGGCCGCTTGGCGGCCGGTCATGACCCCGCGCGAGGTGGACAGGATGTTGATGCCCAGCCCGCCGTAGACGCGCGGAATCTGGTCCTTGCCGCAGTAGATGCGGCAGCCCGGCTTGCTGACGCGCTGCAGGTCCGTGATCACGCGCTCCCAGCCCGGCCCGTACTTCAGGAAGATGCGGATCGCGCCCTGCCGGCCGTCCTCGACCAGCCGGTAGTTGGCGACATAGCCCTCGTCCCTGAGGATTCTGGCGATCTCGACCTTCAGCCGCGAGGCGGGAACGTCGATCTTGGGCAGCCTCGCCCGCACGCCGTTGCGGATGCGGGTGATCATGTCCGCGACGGGATCCGTCATGTTCATCGCACTTACCTCTTCGGCTCCTACCAGCTCGCCTTGATCACGCCCGGGATCTCGCCAGCCAGCGCGAGCTTCCGGAAGCAGATCCGGCACATCTCGAACTTGCGGATGTAGGCGCGGGGTCGACCGCAGATCCTGCAGCGGGTGTATGCGCGCACCGCGAACTTGGGCTTGCGCTTCGCCTTGGCGATCATCGAAAGCTTGGCCAACTCGCTACCTCCCCTACTGATTCCGGAACGGCATGCCGAGGTAGGTGAGGAGCAGCTTCGACTCCTCGTCCGTCCGGGCAGTGGTCACGAAGGTCACGTTCATGCCCCGCAGCTTCTCGACCTTCGAGTAGTCGATCTCGGGGAAGATGATCTGGTCCCGCAGGCCCAGGGTGTAGTTCCCGCGCCCGTCGAAGGCGTTCGGCGGCAAACCGCGGAAGTCGCGCACGCGGGGCAGCGCCACGTTGAAGAGGCGGTCGATGAACTCGTACATGCGGTCCCCGCGGAGCGTCACGCTGGCGGCGATCGGCATTCCCTCGCGCAGGCGGAAGGCGGCGATCGACTTGCGGGCGCGGCGGATCGCCGCGCGCTGGCCGGTGATGCGCCCGAGCTCCTCGGCCGCCGTATCGAGGACCTTTATGTTCTGAGTGGCCTCGCCGACACCCATGTTGACGACTACCTTGGTCAGGCGGGGCACGGCCATGACGCTCGCGTAGCCGCGCTCCTTGAGCAGGCGGGGGACCACCTGCTGCTGGTAGCTCTCCTTGATTCGGGGCAACGCCGTCGCTGCGCTCACTTGTCCAACACCTCGCCGCCGCGGCGGCCGATCCTGACCTTGCGCCCGTCAGGCAGGAGCTTCGACCCGATCCGGGTCTTCTTGTCGTCGTCGGGCGAGACGATCATCACGTTCGACACGTGGATGGGCGCCTCCCGCTCGGCGATGCCTCCCTTGATGTTGCGGTTGGGGTTGGGACGCGTGTGTCGCTTGATGAAGTTGACGCCCTTCACGATCACCCGTCCCTTCTCCGGGAGGACCACGAGTACCTTGCCGCGCTTGCCGGAGTCGCGGCCGGAGATGACCTCGACGAGGTCGTCCTTCTTCAGGCGGATCCGGATCCGCTCCTTGATTCGCTGCCTCGCCATGGTCTTTACAGCACCTCCGGGGCCAGCGACACGATCTTCATGAACCGCTTGTCGCGCAGCTCGCGCGCGACCGGCCCGAAGACGCGCGTCCCGACCGGCTCGCCGTCTTCCTTGATCAGCACCGCCGCGTTCTCGTCGAAGCGGATGTAGCTGCCGTCGCGGCGGCGCTGCTCCTTTCGGCAGCGCACGATCACGGCCTTCACCACCTTGCCCTTGCGCACGGGCTCGGGCGCGTCGGGCGCCGACTCCTTGACGTTGGCCGTGATCACGTCACCGAGCCGCGCATAGCGGCCGGCGGACCCGCCGATCGGCAGGATGCAGGAGATCTTCCGGGCGCCGCTGTTGTCGGCGACCTGGAGGATGGTTCGCATCTGGATCATGTCGTCCTCCCGCCTCCGCTACGCCTGGACCGGCGCGTCGGTGAGGGCGCGCTCGAGGATCTCGGTCACCCGCCAACGCTTGTGCCGCGACAGCGGCCGCGACTCCACGATCCGCACCCGGTCGCCGGCCTGGGCGCCCAGCTCGTCGTGCGCCATGAAGGTCGAGGTCCGCCGGATGGTCTTCTTGTAGAAGCCGTGACGCACCAGGCGCTGGACGGCCACCACCACGGTCTTCTGCATCTTGGCGGAGGTGACCACCCCGACGCGCCCCTGGCGCCGGCCCGCCTTGGGCTGCTGCTGCTTGCCGTCCGTCATCGCGACACCTGCTTCTCTCTCAGCACCGTCTTGACCCGCGCGATGTCGCGCCGGATCTCCCGGAGCTTGATGGCGTTCTCCAGCTGGCCGATCGACTTCTGCACGCGCAGCCGGAACAGCTGCTCGGAGAGCTCCTTCTCCTTCGCCTGGAGCTCGTCCGGTCCCAACTCACGAAACTGGCTGGGCTTCATGTCAGGCCGCCTCCGTCCGCGTCACGAAGCGGGTCGAGATCGAGAGCTTGTGGGCGGCGAGGCGCAGCGCCTCGCGTGCCTCCGACTCAGGCACTCCCTCCATCTCGTAGAGGACCCGCCCGGGCTTGACCACCATCACCCAGGCCTCGGGCGCGCCCTTGCCCTTGCCCATGCGGGTCTCCTGCGGCTTCTTGGTGATCGGCTTGTCCGGGAACATGCGAATCCAGATCCGGCCGTTGCGCTTGATGAAGCGGGTGATCGCGACGCGGCCCGCCTCGATCTCGCGGGCGGTGACCCAGCCGCACTCGGTGGCCTTCAGGCCGTAGTCCCCGAATGCCAGGTGCCCCCCGGTCCAGGCCTTCCCGCTCATGCGTCCGCGCTGCTGCTTGCGGAACTTGACCTTCTTCGGCATCAACATGGCGATACCGTCCTCGCTAGGCGAGACCGCGCTTGGGCGCGGCCTCCGTCTCGCCCCGGTAGATCCAGGTCTTCACCCCGATCTGACCGAACGTGGTGTGGGCCTCGTGAAAACCGTAGTCCAGGTCGGCGCGCAGCGTGTGCAGCGGCAGCTGGCCGTGCAGGTACCACTCGGAGCGCGCGATCTCGGCCCCGTTCAGGCGGCCGGAGACGCGGATCTTGATCCCGCGCGCGCCGAAGCGCAGCGCCGCGTCGACCGCCTTGCGCATGGCGCGACGGAAGGCGATCCGCTTCTCGAGCTGGAGCGCCACCGACTCGCAGACCAGCTGCGCGTCGAGCTCGGGCTTCAGGATCTCCTGGATGTTGATGAAGACCTCCTTGCCCGTGCGCTTCTGCATCTCCTGCTTGAGCTTGTCGACCTCCTGGCCCTTGCGGCCGATGATGATGCCGGGCCGCGAGGTATAGATGGTGACCTTCAGCTTGTTGGCGGCGCGCTCGACCTCGACGCGGCTGACGCCCGCGTGGCCGAAGCGCTTCTTCAGATCCTTCTTGAGGGCGAGGTCCTCGTGCAGCAGGGCCGCGTACTCCTTCTCCGCATACCAGCGGCTCCGCCAGGTCTTGTTGAACCCGAGGCGGAACCCAATGGG
The DNA here is from genome assembly GCA_963732935.1 of uncultured Acidobacteriota bacterium. Lineage (GTDB taxonomy): Bacteria > Acidobacteriota > Vicinamibacteria > Fen-336 > Fen-336 > DATBSL01. Next base: position 1,265,853 of record CAVTBK010000003.1, read on the forward strand.
ATGGACTTTCTGACCCATCGTTCCTGCTACTCCCTCTCCGCGACCTGGACGGTGATGTGGGCGGTGCGACGGATGACCCGGTAGGCCCGGCCCATCGGCGCGGGCCGCACCCGCTTCTGGCTCGGCCCCTGGTCCGCGTAGCACGCGGAGACCACCAGCTCCTCCTCGTCGAGGCGCCGCTTCTGGTTCCGGTCGGCGACCAGCACCGCGTTGGCGATCGCCGATCGCAGCGTCTTCTCGATGTCCCGGGCCACCGTGCTTCTTGGTGAAACGCAGGATGCTGAGCGCGTCGCCGGCCTTCTTGCCCCGGATCAGATCGAGCACCAGCTTCGCCTTCTGCGCCGAGGTCCGCACGTATCGGTTGGTGGCGCTGGCTTCGAGTGTCGCCATCCCGCGCCTCCTAGCTCTTCGCCGCCGGCGCGGCGGCCGGCGCGCCCGCGACCTTGGCCACCTTCTCGACCTTCGAGGAGTGGCCCCGGAACTGACGGGTGGGGGAGAACTCGCCGAGCTTGTGCCCCACCATGTTCTCGGTCACGTAGACCGGGATGAACTTCTTGCCGTTGTAGACGGCCAGCGTGTGGCCGATCATGTCCGGCGTGACCGTGGATCGGCGAGACCAGGTCTTGATGACCTTGCGCTCCCCGGTCGCGTTCATCGCCTCCACCTTCTTCATCAGGTGGTCGTCTACGAACGGCCCCTTCTTCAGCGATCGCGCCATGGCTTACTTCCGCCTCTTCACGATGAACCGCTCGGTCCGCTTGTTGTTCCGGGTCTTGGCACCCTTGGTCGGCTTGCCCCACGGCGTCACCGGGTGACGACCGCCCGAGGTGCGGCCCTCGCCGCCGCCGTGCGGGTGATCGATCGGGTTCATCGTGACGCCCCGGTTGTGCGGCCGGCGCCCGAGCCAGCGCTGGCGGCCCGCCTTGCCGTAGCGACACGTTCTTGTGGTCGATGTTGCCGACCTGGCCGATGGTGGCGATGCAGTCGAGGTGCACCTGCCGCACCTCGCCCGAGGGTAGCTTCACCTGCGCGTACTCGCCTTCCTTCGCCACCAGCTGCGCCGCGGTCCCGGCGCTGCGCACCAGCTGACCGCCCTTGCCCTTGCGCAGCTCCAGGTTGTGGATCATGGTGCCGGCCGGGATCGCCTTGAGCGGCAGCGCGTTGCCCGGCAGGATGTCGGCGCCCTCGCCGGTCGAGACCGGCTGCCCCACCTTGAGGCCCTCGGGCGCCAGGATGTAGCGCTTCTCGCCGTCCGCGTAGGTGAGCAGAGCGATGCGCGCCGAGCGGTTCGGGTCGTACTCGATCGCGGCGACCTTGGCCGGAACGCCCGTCTTGTCGCGCCGGAAGTCGATGGTCCGGTAGCGGCGCTTGTGGCCGCCGCCGCGGAACCAGATGGTGATCCGGCCCTTGCTGTTGCGGCCGCCCGACTTCTTGAGCGGCTCGGTGAGGGCCCGCTCCGGTCGTTTGCCGGTCAGGTCCGAAAGATCGAGCGTCGTCATGAAGCGACGGCCCGGGGGACGTGGGGTTGTACTGCTTGAGTGCCATCGTCTTTCTTCCCCTACGCCTGCTCGAAGAACTCGACCATCTTCGCGCCCTCGGCGAGGACCACGAAGGCCTTCTTCCAGTCCGGGCGCCGGCCGGCGTGGCGGCCCTGCCGCTTCAGCTTGCCGTGCATGTTCGAGACGCGGACCTCGGCCACCTTCGTGTCGAAGAGGGCCTCGACCGCCTTCTTGATCTCGGGCTTCGTCGCGTCTCGGTGCACCTCGAAGACGAGCGTCCTCTGGCTCTCCTTGAGCAGGGACGACTTCTCGGTGACGAGCGGGCGGCGGATCACCTGGTAGATGCTGTCCATCGCGCTACTCCCGGGCCCGGAGCGCCAGCCGCTCCTCGAGCTTGTCCAGCGCCTCGGCCGTCAGCACGAGGTGCTTGCAGTCCAGAACGTCGTAGGCGGTGAGATAGCTGTCGGCCAGCACCCGGACGCCCGGCAGGTTGCGGCCGGAGAGCACGAGCGCGTCGGCCGGCTCGTGGTCGATCAGCAGCGCCTTGCCCGCGACGCCGATCCCGGCCAGCAGCGCCTTGAGCAGCTTCGTCTTCGGCTCGGCAACCGTGAGACCGTCCACGACCTTGACCGCCCCCTCCCGCAGCCGCTCGCTGAGCGCCGCCCGCAGCGCCGCCGCGCGAGCCTTCTTGGGCATCGTGTAGGAGTAGTCGCGTGGCTGCGGCCCGAAGGCCGTGCCGCCGTGGCGCCAGAGCGGGTTGCGGGCCTCACCCGCGCGGGCGCGGCCGGTGCCCTTCTGCCGCCAGGGCTTCTTGCCGGTGCCCGAGACGAGGGCCCGGTTCTTGGTCATGTGGGTGCCGCGACGCCCGCCGGCGCGGTACTGCTTCACCGACTCGTAGACGAGGTGCGGGTTGGGCTTCGCCGCGAACACCTCGGGTGAGAGCTGGATCTCGCGGACCGTCTCGTTCGCGGTGTTCACGACCGCGACGGTCGGGCGGCTCTCCTGCGCCCGTTTCGGGGACGCCGCCGCGGAGGACGCGGCCGCCGCAGGCTTCTGCTTCTTCTCGGCCATACTCAGCTCTTCCTGATCACGACGATCGAGCCGCTCGCGCCCGGAACCGAGCCGTGCACGACCAGCAGGTTGTTGCTCGCGTCCACCCGCACGACCTCCAGGTTGCGCACGGTCACCTTGTCGGCGCCCATGTGCCCCGGCGCCCGCATGCCCGGCAGAACGCGCGAAGGATAGGCCGAGGCGCCGATCGAGCCGGGGGCGCGGTGGAACATGGAGCCGTGGGTGGCGGCGCCGCCCCGGAAGTTGTGCCGCTTGATGACGCCTTGAAAGCCCTTGCCGCGGCTGGTCCCGGAGACGGTGATCTTGTCCCCGGCGGCGAACTGCTCGACCGAGACCTTGTCGCCGACCGCGAGCTCGGCGTCGTCGGCGATCCGGAACTCGCGCAGGACGCGACAAGGCGGCAGTCCCGCCTTCTCGAAGTGCCCCTTCATGGCCTTGGTCACCTTCTTGGCCTTGCGCGCCTCGACCAGGCCGAGCTGAACGGCGGAGTAGCCGTCCTTTCCCTTCGCCTTGCGCTGCACCACGACACACGGCCCCGCCTCGATGACGGTCACCGGGTACGCGCGACCGTCGTCGGCGTAGACCTGGGTCATGCCGACCTTCTTGCCGATGATTCCCTGTACCGACATGGTGTGCCTTTCGCTCCTGGTCTCTCGAGGTCCTGGTCCCTCGCGGGGTCACCGTCGCGGCGTCGCCCCTCGGCCCTCAACCTCGTCTCGTCCGAGCGGCGCCGTTGCTCCAGCGCCCCCCGAGCCCCGCCCGCGCCGGGGAGTCGTATCCCCTCGCGTGCGGCTTCACCAACGCTACTTCTGGTGCTCCTTTCCGAACGCCTTGATCTCGACGTCGACGCCCGCCGGCAGGTCGAGCTTCATCAGCGCGTCGACCGTCTGCGGGGTCGGCTCGAAGATGTCGAGCAGGCGCTGGTGCGTGCGCACCTCGAACTGCTCGCGGCTCTTCTTGTCAACGTGCGGCGAGCGGTTGACCGTCCAGCGATTCTTGATGGTCGGCAGCGGGATCGGCCCCGCCACGCGTGCGCCGGTGCGCTTCGCCGTGTCGACGATCTCGCCGGTGGACTGGTCGAGGATCCGGTAGTCGTACGCCTTCAGCCGGATCCGGATCTTCTCGTTGAGCATCATGGCCGTCTTCGTCCTACTCGATGATTTCGCTGACGGTGCCGGAACCGACGGTGCGGCCGCCCTCGCGGATGGCGAAGCGCAGCCCCTTCTCCATCGCGATCGGCGTGATCAGCTCCACCGACACCTGCAGTGTTGTCGCCAGGCATCACCATCTCCACTCCTTCGGGAAGGTGCGCCACCCCCGTCACGTCCGTCGTCCGGAAGTAGAACTGCGGCCGGTACCCCGTGAAGAACGGCGTGTGACGGCCGCCCTCCTCCTTCGTCAGCACGTACACCTCGCCCTTGAACTTCGTGTGCGGCGTGATCGACCCGGGCTTCGCCAGCACCATCCCGCGCTCCACGTCCTTGCGGTCAGTCCCGCGGAGCAGAACCCCGATGTTGTCCCCGGCCTACACCCTCGTCCAGAAGCTTCTTGAACATCTCGACGCCCGTCACCACCTTCTTCTGGACCTCGGGGCGAAGACCCACCATCTCCACTTCCTCGCCGACCTTCACCTTCCCCCGCTCCACCCGACCCGTCGCCACCGTCCCGCGGCCCGAGATCGTGAAGATGTCCTCGATCGGCATCAGGAACGGCTTGTCGATCTGACGCTGCGGCAGCGGAATGTACTTGTCCACCGCCTCCATCAGCTCCAGGATCGGCTTGGCCGCTTCGTCCGTCCCGCTCCCCTCCAGCGCCTGCGTCGCCGAGCCCCGGATCACGGGAATCGCGTCCCCCGGGAACTCGTACTGTCTTCAGAAGCTCACGTACCTCCAGCTCCACCAGGTCCAGAAGCTCCGGGTCGTCCACCATGTCCACCTTGTTCAGGAAGACCACGATGTAGGGAACCCCGACCTGACGCGCCAGCAGAATGTGCTCCCGAGTCTGCGGCATCGGCCCGTCCGCCGCAGACACCACCAGGATCGACCCGTCCATCTGCGCCGCTCCCGTGATCATGTTCTTGATGTAGTCCGCGTGACCAGGGCAGTCCACGTGCGCGTAGTGACGGTTCGCCGTCTCGTACTCCACGTGCGAAGCGTTGATCGTCACACCGCGCTCACGCTCCTCAGGAGCGTTGTCGATCTGGTCGTAGGCCTTGAACTGAACCTTCGGGTTCGAAACCGCCAGGCACTTCGTGATCGCCGCCGTCAGCGACGTCTTCCCGTGGTCCACGTGACCGATCGTCCCGATGTTCACGTGCGGCTTCGTCCTGTCGAACTTCTCCTTGGCCATCTCTATGCCTCGCGCTGATCCAAGACCTAGTCCCTGGCGACCCTGCCCGTCACCCGGGCGACCACCTCTTCCGAGACGTTGCGCGGGGCCTCCGCGTAGCGCTCGAAGTGCATCGAATACGTGGCGCGTCCCTGCGTACGCGAACGCAGGTCCGTCGAGTAACCGAACATGTTCGAGAGCGGCACCATCGCCGTGATGATCTGCGAGCCGCCCCTCGAGACCTGGCCGTCCATGTGCCCGCGGCGGCTGGAGAGATCCCCGGTGACCGCCCCCGTGTAGTCGTCGGGCGTCACCACCTCGACCTTCATGATGGGCTCGAGCAGCACCGGGTGCGCCTTCTTGGCGGCCTCCTGCAGGGCCATCGAGCCGGCGATCTTGAAGGCCATCTCGGAGGAGTCGACGTCGTGGTAGCTGCCGTCCCACAGGCGAACCTTGACGTCCACCATCGGGTAGCCGGCCAGGATGCCCCGCTCCAGGGCCTCCTTGATCCCCTCGTCGATCGGCTTGATGTACTCGCGGGGGATCACGCCACCGGTGATGTCGTTCTCGAACACGTAGCCCTCGCCGGGCGCCGGCTCGATCTCGATCTTGCAGTGGCCGTACTGCCCGCGGCCGCCAGTCTGCTTGATGTAGCGGCCCTCGGCGCCGGACTTCTTGCGGATCGTCTCCTTGTAGGCCACCTGGGGCTTGCCCACGTTCGCCTCGACCGAGAACTCGCGCTTCAGCCGGTCGACGATGATCTCCAGGTGCAGCTCGCCCATCCCGGAGATCTTGGTCTGGCCCGTGTCCTTGTCGGTCTCGACCTTGAAGGTCGGGTCCTCCTGCATCAGCTTGGCGAGACCGTTGCTGAGCTTCTCCTGGTCGCTCTTCGTCTTCGGCTCGACCGCCAGCGCGATCACGGGGGCGGGGAACTGGATCGTCTCGAGGACGACCGGCGCGTTCGCGTCGCAGATGGTGTCGCCCGTGATCACGTTGCGGAGCCCGACCGCGGCGGCGATGTCGCCCGCCCAGACCTCCTTGATCTCCTCACGCTTGTTGGCGTGCATCTTGAGGAGGCGGCCGATCCGCTCCCGCTGTCCCTTGGCGGTGTTGAGGACGCTGTCGCCCGTCTTCATCGAGCCCGAGTAGACGCGCAGGAAGGCGAGCTGGCCGACGAAGGGGTCGGTCATGATCTTGAAGACGAGCGCGCTGAAGGGAGCGTCGTCCTTGGCCGGCCGCTCGACCAGGTCGCCCGTCTTCGGGTCGTTCGCCATGGTGGAGGGGATGTCGAGCGGCGAGGGCAGGTAGTCGACCACCGCGTCCAGCAGCGGCTGGACGCCCTTGTTCTTGAAGGCCGAGCCGCACACGACCGGGAAGAGCTTCATCCGCACGGTCGCGAAACGGATCGCCGCCTTCAGCTCCTGGAGCGTCGGCGTCTCGCCCGCCACGTACTTCTCGAACAGGGTGTCGTCGCCAGCCTCGTGGGCCGCCTCGGCCACCTTCTCGATCATCACCTCGCGCCAGTGCTGGGCGTCGGCCACGAGCTCGGCGGGGATCTCGACCAGCTCGTACTTGGCGCCGAGCGACTCGTCGAGGTAGCGCACCGCCCTCATCTCCACGAGGTCGATGACGCCCTCGTGCCCGCTCTCCTGGCCGAGCGGCAGCTGGATCGCCACCGCCGTCTTGGCGGCCAGGCGCGCGTGCATGGTCTCGATCGCGTGCAGGAAGTCGGCGCCCACCCGGTCCATCTTGTTGATGAAGGCGATGCGCGGCACCCGGTACTTGTCGGCCTGGCGCCAGACGGTCTCGGACTGGGGCTGGACGCCGGCCACCGCGTCGAAGACCGCGACCGCGCCGTCCAGCACCCGAAGCGAGCGCTCCACCTCGGCGGTGAAGTCCACGTGGCCGGGGGTGTCGATGATGTTGATCCGGTGCTCGCGCCAGAAGCAAGTGGTGGCGGCGGAGGTGATGGTGATCCCCCGCTCCTGCTCCTGCTCCATCCAGTCCATGGTGGCCGTGCCCTCGTGCACCTCACCGATCTTGTAGTTGACCCCCGTGTAGTAGAGGATCCGCTCGGTAGTCGTCGTCTTACCGGCGTCGATGTGCGCCGCGATCCCGATGTTCCGGGTGCGCTCGAGGGGGGTCGTCCTGGGCACGTGTCGTCTGTCCTGACCTACCAGCGGTAGTGCGCGAAGGCCTTGTTGGCCTCCGCCATCTTGTGGGTGTCTTCCTTCTTCTTGACGGCGCCGCCGCGCATGTTGGCGGCGTCGATCAGCTCGGCCGCCAGCTTCTGCACCATGGTGCGCTCGGGGCGCTTGCGGGCGAAGCCGATCAGCCAGCGCAGGGCGAGCGAGGTGCGGCGGTTCGTGTTGACCTCGATCGGCACCTGGTAGTTGGATCCGCCCACGCGGCGGCTCTTCACCTCGAGGGTGGGCTTCACGTTGTCGACGGCCTTCTTGAAGATCTTGAGCGGATCGTCCTGGGTTTTCTGCTGTACGACGCCGAGGGCGTCGTACATGATCCCCTGCGAGGTGGCGCGCTTGCCGCCGTACATCATGCTGTTGATGAACTTGGTGACCAGCGTGCTGTTGTACAGCGGATCCGCCTGAGTCTCACGACGCGCGATCAATCCCCGACGCGGCATGTCTTCCTCTCACCCTGCTCGCTCGCCGGCTCCGCCCGGCTCGCTCGAGTACGTCCCCAAAAAGCAACAGACGGCGCCCCGGGTCACGGCTCCGGCCGTTCCCGCCCGGCGTCCGTCTGAGGCCCAACGACGCCCCGCCTCGAGGATCCTGTCCCTACCCCCTGCGCGGGGCGGGCCCGATCTCCCCGACCGTGTCTTTCCGGCGATCCCCGCCGGACCTCACTACCCGACTCCTCCCCCGGGTGCCCTTCGGGCCCCGGGAACGTCGATCCGCCCCGGAGCGCTCAGGCCTTCGGCCGTTTCGCCCCGTACTTGCTCCGGCCCCGCTTGCGTCCCCGTGACGCCGACGGCGTCGAGCGTGCCCCGCACGATGTGGTAGCGCACGCCCGGCAGGTCCTTCACGCGACCGCCCCGGATCAGGACGATCGAGTGCTCCTGCAGGTTGTGACCCACCCCCGGGATGTACGCGGTCACCTCGATCCCGTTCGTCAGCCGCACACGCGCCACCTTGCGGAGCGCCGAGTTCGGCTTCTTGGGCGTCGAGGTGAAGACGCGCACGCACACCCCCCGCTTCTGCGGGGATCCCTGGAGCGCCGGGCTGTCGGTCTTCGAGCGCAGCCTGCTGCGACCGACCCGGACGAGCTGGTTGACCGTGGGCACTGATCCTTGCCTCCGAAGTGAGAACCGAAGAGCAGTGGAGGTCTGCCTCGCACGAGGCACGCTTCCACCGCCTGAGCAACCCTCCAAGTCTACTCAAATTGGACCGGGTGTCAATAGAGGGGTTCGACTTCCCGCTTGGGCCCACCGCCTCAGAAGCCGAGGCCCCTGGTACGAGTCCGGACGCGGCAGAGCTTGTCGCTCGCGGTGAGGTAGAGGGTCGCGCCGTCGGGGCCGCCGAAGGCGCAGTTGGCGGTCTGGATGCCGGTCACGATCGTGCCCAGATGCTCCCCGCGCGGTGTGAGCACGAGCACCCCCCCGGGGCCGGTCGCGAAGAGGTCGCCCTGGGCGTCGGTCTTCAGGCCGTCCGGGACACCTGGCCCCAGCGCGTGCAACGGCCGGGTGTCGAAGAAGACGCGCCCGGACCCGAGCGTGCCCGTCGGGGAGAGGTCGTAGGCCATCACCACCGGTCGCTCGGGATCGGAAACGGCCACGTAGAGGGTCCTGCCGTCCGGGGAGAGGGCGACGCCGTTCGGGGCCCGGAGATCCCTTACGAGGACGGTCAGGACGCCGTCGGGCGACAGCCGGTAGACGCCGTTCCAGCCGATTTCGCGACCCGGATCCTCGAACGTCTTTGTGAGACCGTAGGGTGGATCCGTGAAGTAGAGGGCGCCGTCAGGGCCGAAGACGAGGTCGTTCGGGCTGTTGAAGCGCTTGCCCTCGAACCGGGCCGCGAGCGGCGTGAAGGAGCCGCCCCGCCCCGGCCCCGAGGGTGCCTGCTTGAGCCGCGCGATCTGCCGATCTCCCTGTTGGCACAGGACGAGCCGCCCCTCGCGGTCGAAGGCCAGGCCGTTGGCGCCAGGCTCGCGGCCGCCGCCTCCCTCGGGTCCCGTGTAGCCGCTGGGCTCGAGGTAGACGCCGACGCCGTGACGCTCGTCCCAGGCGTGGACGACGTTGTTCGGGACGTCGGAGAAGAGCAGACGCGCGTGCGCGCGGTCCCAGACCGGACCCTCCGCCCAACGGAAGCCGTCGGCCAGCACCTCGATCGCCGCGTCGGGCGCCAGCAGCCGGTCGAGGCGCCGGTCGAGCCGCTCGACGTGCCCGAGGGTCCGCCGCGTGCCGGCCCCATCCCCGCCAGCGACGACGCCGAGCAGGAAAGCCACGAACGGGATCACTCCCCCGATGATAGCGGCTGTCCGCCACCGGCTCACGGCTGGTACCCCCGCGCCCGGGCGAAGTCGCGCAGGCGCTGATCGAGCACATCCCGCTCCATCGCCAGCCCCGCCTCGAGGAGAGCCCACTCGAGCTCGGCCGTGTCGCCCAGGGCATGCTGCTCGCCCGCGTCGTCCCCGTAGAAGACGAGCCCGGCGCGATCGTGGAGCAGCATCGGGACGACCAGCGCCTGGCCCGGACGCGGTCCACCCAGCCAAGCCAGCAGCCGGTCATGGACGGGCACCGCGGGCAGGACGCCCTTCCAGGTCCGGCGCCGGCCCACCGCGTCCGCAATCACCGAGGGCTCTCCCAGGGGAAGCCGGACCGCACGCACGATGTCGGGGTCGGACGCCCCCAGCTGGGCGATGCCCTGGACCTCGTCGTCACGGACCGCCATCAGGAGCCCCCGGACCACCACGGTCGCCGCCCGCCGCAGCAGGCCGGCCGTCACCTCGCCTCGAAGCGCGGGCGCCCGCGCCGCCGCCACCACCTCGAAGGCACCCGGCGGGACGTCCGCCTGCTCCTCGTCGATCCGGGTGATCGCCTCGAGCAGGATCTGGTCCGTGGGGACCCCCGCCGTCACGACCAGGTCCTCGACGTCCACGCCGATCTCGCCACTCGAGGCCACCGGCACCAGCTCGAACCGGAAATAGCCGCTGCGCCAGCCGCACAGCTCCTGCACGACCAAGGCGGCCTGCTGGCGCAGTACCTCGTCGAGCTGGGCCGCGTCGAGGGCCCCCTGCTCCACCAGGAGCGCACCCAGCTTGCGGCCGTCCGCCGCGACGTGCTGCCGCTCGAGCGCCTCGGCGAGCGTCTCCGGGCTCAGCAGCCCCCGGCATACCAGGAGGCTGCCGAGGGTCTCGCGGATGGAGCTCGAGGCGGCATAGAGGACCCTGCCCAGACGGATCACGATCGTCCCGTGCGCGTCACGGCGGCTCAGCGTCAAGCGGCCGGTGCGGCTGTTGAGCGCGAGGAAGTGGAGGATCTCGGCGAGCTCGATGTCCTCGAGGCGTCCCGCGAGGCTCATCGGCTCTCCGTCTCGTCGCTACCGGCCGGCGTCCCGGGCGCGGAGGCCCGGATTCGCCGCACGGCCTCCTCGGCCTCGGGCCACGACTCGCGGTGCAGCTCGCGCGTCAGCGCCGGCAGGGCCGCCCGGGCGCCAGGACCGATGGCACCGAGCGCCTTGGCGGCGGTCTGCCGCACCCGCCGGTCCCGCCGCTCGCTGAGCGCCCTCACCAGCGCCGGCACCGCCGCCTCGGCCCCGGGACCGATGTTCTCGAGGGCCATGGCCGCCGCCAGTTGCAGCCCCGCGTCCCGATCGTCGAGCGCCCGTGCCAGCTCGGGCACGGCGGCGCGCGCCCGCGGACCCATCCCCCAGAGGATGTTGGCCGCGGCCAGACGTTCTTCGGCTCCACCCGTCCTCAGCATCTCGGCGAGCGCCGGCGCCGCCTGCTCGCCGAGCGCGATCAGGGTCAACCGAGCCCGGCCCTGCTCCTGCACGTCGCCGCTGTGGAGCTGCCCGATGAGCTTCGCCACGTCGGGCGGCCCCTGCTTCCGGCGGCACGCGGGCAGGAGCGCGAGCACGGCGACGACCAGCACGAGCGCTTTTCGCATCTTCGTGGGCTCCGTTTCGCCCCCGCAGTCTAGCGCGGTCCCAACCCGTCCGGCGAGCCCTTCCTGGCGGCGCCCCGGACGCCGGACGCCTGGCCGGACGGAGAAGCCTGCCCGCCGGTGGTATCTTCCCGACCGTGGGGAAGGCGGCGACTCTGCTCTCGACCCTCGCCGCTCTCGGAGCCGGCCAGGGGGCGGCTCCGAGCCTGAGCTCGACGGACTTCGCGCTGCACACCCCCCACCCTGCCTTCGAGTCCTACCGAATACCCGACTCCAACCGGGTCTGCCGGGCGGGAGCACCGCTCGTGATCGAATTGCGGGGGCCGACGACGCTGTCACTGACCCTCGACGCCGAGCCGGCGGTGGCCTCCGTGGACGGCGTCGTGGCACGACCCATCACCCGCGTCACTCTGGGGGGCGGCAGGCATCGTCTCTACCTCCACGCGCGGCGGTCCCTGGTCGAGAACCCTCCCCCGTCGGTCCTCCGCTTCGAGTTCGACGCGCCCGGCGGTGCCGGGCAACTCGAGCTCCCTCTGGGCGACGACTTCGTCAACCGGGCCGTCCTGCCGGTGGGCCGCACCTTCGTCTCCGGCGTCGACCTGCTCGACGGTCATCTGGTGCGCCAGGCGACCGACATCGCCCTCAAGGGGCGCCACCTGGCCCTCGAGCTGACGCGAACCTATTCGAGCGACGGTCCCCTGGCGGCATCCGCCCTGGGGGCGGGGTGGACGTACTCGTACGCGCAACGCCTGGTCCCGCTTCCCGAGTGCGGGATCTGGGTGCTGGTCACCGCCGACGGGGCCAGTCAGAGCTTCCGGGCCACCGAGGCGGGCTTCCGGCCGCAGCGTGGCCATCACACCCGGCTCTACCGCCGCGGGGACGGTGCCTTCGAGTTCGTGGACAAGGCCGGCTTCCGTGAACGTTTCCAGGATCCCGCCTTCCCGGGTGGCCCGGCGCTGCGGCTGCAGCGAATCGAGGAGCCCCATGGCGACCGGGTGGTCCTAAACTACGACGAGCAGGACCGACTGCTGAGCGCCGACGAGTGGCACCCCGAGCTGGGCTCGGTCCGCACCCTCCGCTTCGCCTGGACCAGAGTCGCCGGCTGGCCTCGGCTGAGCTCGGTGCAGGCCTGGGGCCTGGGCCTACGGGTGGACTATCGCTACGACCGCCACGGCAACCTCGCCCTCGCAACTCGCACCGACGACGACGACGCGGATGCCCTGGCCACCGACCGCTACGAGTACGCGAGCGATCATCCCAGGTGGCCGCACCGCATGACCGCCGCGCTGGAGGCGGGCGCCGAGCGCAGGGACTACGAGTACCGGACTGGCGGCGAGAGGGGCAGCCCGTCCTCGACCACTCTGCCCTGGCTCCGTGAGACCGGCGTCCGGACGCTCGTGACCCACGGCAAGACGGAGGCCGCGGTGACCTTCCGATACGACGAGACGCGGGCAAAGCAGGGCCTCTTCACCACCGTGGTGAACGAAGGTGGCGCCGTCACCCGCTACCTGCTGAACGCCGACGGCAGCCCGCTCCTCATCGACTCTCCCGTCAAGAGCGGACGTCAGGTGACGCGGATGCGATGGGACCCGGATCACGTCGTGAAGACCCGCCAAGAGACGGACAGGGGGGCGCGTTTCGAGTTCGACCACGACGCACGGGGCAACCTGATACGGGAGTCCGTCTGGGAAACCGCCGAGGCGCCGCCGAAGGTCACATGCTACGAGTACGACCCCGAGTTCAACAAGCTGCTGCTGAAGGTCGAGCCTTCCGGCGCGGCGACACGCTACGAGCTGGACCCGAGGACCGGCGACCTGCGCCGGACCGTCTCGCCCGACGGCCGAGCTACGATCTACCGGTACGACCCTCGCGGGTGCCTGGTGCTCGAGCTGGGCCCCGCGGGGCGTACCGAGTACTCGGGTCAGGACAGCTTCTGCCAGCCGACCGCGGTCCGGCCCGCGACCGGTCCGACGCGGCACGTCCGTTTCGACGCCCGCGGGAACGAGCGCAAGGCCGCAGCCGTCACCGACGAGGCGGCCCCGAAGGAGTGAAGAGGGCGGCCGGCAGGGCCAGGAACAGGGGCAGGAGCGCCATCAGGGCGTCGCGGCCGGCGCCCGTCGCGTAGAGCGAGCGAGCCCCCGCGAGGTGCACGTAGGAGATGCCCTCGGCGAAGCAGAGGGCCACGACCGTCAGTAGGGTCGCCCCCAGCAACCCCCGAAAGCGCCGGCTCGCCGCCAACGATGCCGCCAGCAGCAAACAGGCGGCGAGCAGCAGGATCCTGGCGGCGAGGACGCTGAGCAGCACGGGCGCCCAGGCGGCGCGGTACTGCTGGTGACCCGCGGTCGTCTCCGCGACCCACGCCGTGGACGAGTAGAGGGGCAGCGAGCGAACCAACCCGAGCACCAGCAGCGTGGCGGCGCCGGCCACGGCGACGAGCGCGAGCCCCCGGACCCGCCAGGACGCGGCGGTCCGCGTGAGGTGGGACAAGCTGAACGCCGCCGCCGCGATCCCCACCAACCCCACCAGGCCGGCCACCGCGAGCACGGGCCAGTTGGGCCCGCCGCCGAGCCTCCGGGGTCGTCGAGGCGGGTACTCGAAGTGCCAGTCCAGGTAGCTGGAAAGGGCGTCGACCGAGCGGGAATGGGTCGGCAAACGTGCCAGCGTCACCCGATCCCGCAGCGTCTCCAGCTCGTATTCGGCGAGGAACCTCCCCTTCTTCCAGGTCGAGCGGTAGTGGAACCGCAGCTCGGGCGACTGCCAGTCGTAGGAACTGGTGTCGACCTCGAGGTCGTCGGGAAGCTCGACCTCCATGAGGTGCCGGACGGACACGGGATAGGCGAGCTGCACCGGGGCCGAGCGCGGTGTCGTGGGAGGCTTGCGCAGGTAGGGGGCGAGCGTCTGGGCGGAGAGGTCGAGCTGGCGGCGGCCCGGGGCCTCCTCGATCGGAGCCCAGAAATCGGGGATCCGGTAGTACTCGCGGGTGACCACCAGGTTCTTCTCCCGGTCGTCCGCGACCGTGACGGGGGCCGTGGCCTGGATGCGAGGCCAGGTCTTGGCGTAGTACTCCAGCCAGCCACGGGCGACATCTTCCCGGCTGCTGCGTCGCAGCTCGTACCGGATATCGTCCGCCTCGGGCCCCAGGAAGCGCGTCTCGACCGTGAAGCCCGCCGGCTCCGTGACGTGCTTGGCGGTGAAGCGCTCGTGGACGACCCGGCTGGGCGTGGGCCGGGCCTGAGGCGGGATCACCGACAGCGCGTCCACGCCGGGCGCGAGCAGCAACGCCCGCTGGTAGTTCGGGAAAGAGCTGCCGCCGGGGGGACCTCCCTGGGCGGCGAGCGTCGGGTCCACCCAGAACACCTGGCCGCCGAGGACCACCCGCGCGACCGCGTGATCGAAAGCGGCCGGGCTCGGCAACCAGTCGTCGAGCCTGCGGCCCTCCACGGTGCTCACCAGCGCGGGCGTGCAGGCGGCGCCCAGGCTACGGGCCAGTGTGCAGAAGAGCAGGACCTTGTCCTTGCAGTCACCGAAGCGACGGGCGGCGACCTGCTCGGGGGCGTGGGGTCGATGCGAGCTCGCACCCAGCTCGATGGCCAGGTAGCGAACCTCGTCCTGGACGAAGCGCAAAGCCGCCTGGAGCGCAGCGGCGGGGCCGAGCGCTCGCCAGCGCCCCAGCTGAGCCTGGAGCGCGGCCGGAGGGGCGGCCGGGAAGACGAACAGCCGCGCGCCCCACTCCGCCACCTCGCGCCAGGAGGACCACTCGGAGAGCTGCACCCATCCCCAGGTGACGTAGTCGTCGGGAGTCCGGGGGTCTGCGGACACCACGGGGGCGTCGAGGCTCTCAAAGACGAGCTCGCGCCAGGCTCCGAGCCGCCGAACCAGCGGACCGAGAGAGGTGCCCTGACTCCGGGCCACGATCGGCCGGCCAGCGGGAAAGAGCAGACGGACCCGGGAGCGGTGCACCGGGATCGACCACTCCAGCCAGAAGGCGCCGTGGTATCGGCCCTGGTAGACGGGGTTGGAGCCGCGGATGGTGAAGGCGTGATCCACCACGTCTCCCACCCGCAGGTCCTCCAGAAAGACCAGCAGGGAGAGGCTCCCATCGTACATCTGCGCTTCCAGGTCGCGCTCCCGCTGAAGGACCTTGACCTGGGTGGGATCGAGGCGCTCCAGGACGCGGCCACCGCGCCTCACCCGCACCCCGTGCAGCGTCACCGTCTGATACGAGGGGTCGAACTCGACCTTGATCTGGGAGGCGCTCTGTAGTCCGGCCTCGTTGACGATCTCGCGCACCACCCGGCGGTACTCGTCCGAACCTGAGTCCCCCACCCGTACCTGGCTGTCGAGCAGGCGGTAGTAGATTCCGTCAGCCACCTGGGCGACAGGCGTCCGCTCTGCGGGCGCCGCGTCGACCGGCTCCACCCAGGAGGGCGGCGGCCCGACCGCGAAGGGGCGACCCTCGCACGAGCCGCGCGCCGCCAGCAGGCTCGCCAGGACCGCCAGGCAGGCCGGACGCCAGCTCATGGCACCAGGGCGCAGCGGTTCGGGCAGCGGCCGTCGAGCGCCGCTGGGGGACGACCATTTCCGGCGCACACCCGGCCGCTCGCGTCGGCGCACAACCATCGCGACCCCGGATCGGCCTGTACCGGAGTGGCCAGGAGTGCGTACCAGCCGAGCCTGTGTCGCGGGGTACCCGAGGCGCTCTCCGCAAGCGACGCCGGGTGGAAACTGAAGCGGTAGCCGTGGCGCGTTTCGGCCCGGGCGAGGGACTCGGCGACGAAGGCGGGCGCGGACGCGGGGAACTCGGCGAGACACTCCGTGGGCCGGCTCAAGCAGCCGAGCTCGGCGAAATGGCCGTCGTTCAGGTCGGCGAAGGCCCGCTCGCCGGACGCCACCACCCGCAGCTCTGCCAGCGCCGCGGGTTCGTCACACGCTCGCCGACCCGGCCGGGCCTGCTCGTTGATGACGAACGCGGCGAGCACAATCGCCACCGGCACCAAGGCCGCCAGCACGGTGGCCGTCGTCAAGGCCCGTGTTGCGCGCGCCGCTTCGCGCGCGCGGGGATCGGCACGCCCCGCCGCTCGGTCCGAGAACAGCAATCGCGCCCCCGGGCGCAGGAACCACGCGAGCATGAGGCCACCGATCAGGGTGCCGACCGGCAGGAACGGCAGCGAGAGGAACGCGACCACGATCTGCAGGCGCCGCCCGACCGGCCGGAGCAGCAGGAGCCCAAGCCCGGCCAGGGAGAAGAGGTAGGCGAGCAAGGCGCACACGGCGGTCAGGCCGAGATCGGCGGCCGCGTCCTTACCCTCGAAGAACGAGACGGCACCTCCCAGGGTCATGAGCAGCAAGAGCGCGGCTGTGAGGAGGTCCAGCACGCCCAGGGCGACGACCGCACCCGGTCGTCGCGCGGGGGCGAATCCAACGGGGGCCGCGACGCCGGCGCCGACGGGTCTCAGCGGAAGTCGACACCTGTGGCAGTAGCGATACCCTGCCAACGCCTGCCCACCACAGTGAGGGCACTGCACGACGGCCACCTCCGCCCGCGAAGTGTACAACCGCGCGGGCGATCAGCGTGGGGTGGTCTCCGCAGCGGGAATCCGGCCACGCCTCGGCTCGCTCTCGGCGCCGCGTTTGACGGCCGGGTTCCCCCAGGTTTGGGCCGAAGGTTGCGTCCCGGGTGCGTCGCACCGCGCCGCGCGTGCCATCATTCCCCGATGGCCGCGAACAGACCCCTCCCGTCCCAGCGCGTCCGGCGCACGGCCCCCGCGCTCATCGATCTGGTCGGCCGGGCCCTCGCCGAGCGCCGGGCCGCAGGCGGCCGGATCTTCCCGCTGGCGCAGGCCGTGCCGGACTTCCCGCCTCCGCCGCCCGTCCGTGAGGCGCTCCAGGCTTGCCTCGCCGACGAGGCGACCCACCGCTACACGGTCGATCCCGGCCTGCCCGAGCTGCGCCGGGCGATCGCGCGCGTGCTCGGGGGCCGGCGCGGAGCGGGGTGGGACGCCGAGGAGCAGGTGATCGTCACCGCGGGGGCCAACCTCGCCTTCGCCGAGGTCTTGCCAGCGCTCGTCGATCCGGGTGACGACGTGCTCCTGCTCTCGCCCTACTACCTCAATCACGGCATGGCGGTCGAGCTTCTGGGGGCGCGCCCGGTGGAGGTACCCCTCGATGCGGAGCGGGGGTTCGCGGTGGACCTCCAGGCGCTCGAACGCGCGCTCACCCCCCGCTCGCGAGTCCTCGTGATCGTGAACCCGAGCAACCCCATCGGCTCCGTGATCGGACGCATCGAGATGGAGCGTCTGCTCGCCTTTGCGGCCGCGAACGGCCTCTGGGTGGTGAGCGACGAGACCTACGAGGACTTCGTCCTCGAGCCGCCGGCGGACGGTTGGGCCAGCGCCGCCGGCGTGCACGGCCACCAGGGGCACGTCGTGGTGCTGGGGAGCTTCTCCAAGTCCTGCGGGCTCTCGGGCTGGCGGGTCGGCTGGATCGCCGGTCCCGGCCCGCTCCTGCACGAGGTGCTGAAGGCCCACGACACCATGATCATCTGTGCGCCGGTCGCCGGGCAGCGGGGAGCGCTCGCCTCGCTGCAGGGCGACCGCAGCTGGCTCGAGCCGCTGCAAGCCGAGCTGGCGGCCCGCCGACGCGCCGTGCTCGACTTCCTGGCCCGGAGCCCCGTGCTGGAGGCGGCGGAGGCAGCCAGCCAGGGGGCGATGTTCGTGCTGCTCCGTCCGCGCGGGCGACCCCTCGTCGACTCGACCCAGGCCGCGCTCGACATCGTCCGCACCACCGGGGTCGCGCTCGTCCCGGGGGCGGCCTTCGGCCGCTGCGGCGAAGGCTGGCTGCGCCTCTCTTTTGCCGGCGCCGGCACGGCCGTGCTGGCGGAGGCGCTGCCGGTTCTGGAGTCGGCCTTCGCTGAGTGACGGCGTCGGTCGCCTTGCTCGCCCGTTGCGAGTCGGATAGCCTGCCTGCCCGATGATGGACGGAATTGACTAGACGCGCTTCCGTCTGGTTGGGTCGAGCGAGGAGAGTCCTCTCCGCGCACCTCCCGCTCCTGCCCTTCCTTGCCCTCTCCGCCTGGGTCTTCGCCGCGCTCTTCCGCGTCTTCCTCGCACGACTCCGATACCCCCTCGACCTGGAGTGGATGGAGGGCGGCACGCTGACCCATGCCCTGCGGCTCGTGCGAGGCCTGCCCCTCTATGCGGCGCCCTCCGTCGACTTCGTGAGCTTCCTCTACACTCCCTTGTACCCGGCGGTTCTCGCCGCGCTCTCGAAACTCTTCGGCCTCTCCTACCTGCTGGGTCGTTCGGTCTCCATCCTGGCCTTCTGTGGAGCGCTGGGCTTTCTGGTCACCGCCGTGCGTGGCGTGGCGGCGCAGTACGAGTCCGGCGAGCTGCCCGCACTGGCCACCACGGCGGGGCTGCTGGGGGCCGCGGCGGTGTGCGTGGCCTTTCCCTTCTGCGGGGCCTTCTACGACCTCGTCCGCTGCGACTCGCTGTGGTTGTTCTTCGCGGCGGCTGGCCTCTACTACTGCGCACCCGGCGGGACCGCGAGACGGGTCGTGGTGGGGGCGCTGCTGCTGGCCCTCGCCTTCTTCACGAAGCAGACTGCCGCGCCCTTCATGGTGGCCGCCGCCGCAGCAGTGGCCGTGACCTCGGGCATCAGGCGCGGGCTGGTGTACTCGGCCGTCGCCTTCGGCTCGACCGCGGCGGCAATTCTGGCGGGTCAGCTCCTGACGCGGGGATGGTTCTGGATCTACATCTATCGACTCCACCAGAGCCATCGGACCGTGCTCGAGAAGATCTGGCCCGAGACGCCACTGCTGCTGCTCGACTACGGGCTGGTGCTGCTCGTGCCGATCGCCGCCTGCCTCCTGCTCGTGGCCCTCCGGCGCAGGCTCTCTCGAACGCTCTTCTACTGGGCGGCCGTGGCGGCGACGGGGCTGGCGACCTCGGCCGTGGCCAGCGCCACAGAGGGTGCATACGACAACGCGTACATTCCCGCCGTCTTCTTCGGCGTGCTGCTGGCTGCAGCCTGTGCCGTCGAGCTTCCCGCCGTGACCGCGGGGCTCAGGGCCGCGACTGAGGGAGCGGTCTGGTCCCTTGCCGAGCCTCCCAAGCCCTGGCTCGGCTCAGTGCGGGTCTTCGCTCTTCTCGGCCTGGGGCTCCTGTCTGCCCACCTCCTGCTCCGATGGCCGGACTACTCCCACTACCTCCCCACCCCGCAGGACGAACAGAAGGCGCGGAAACTCCTCGCCTATCTCAAAGAGCAGGGACCGGACGTCTTCGTGCCCTGCCATCCCTTCTACAACGTCCTGGCGGGAGGAGTCGGGCATCTCCACGTCATGGGGCTGAACGACCTCTATTCGTGGCCCGTCAGCATCACCTCGGATCCGGGCAAGGACGCGGCCATCAAGGAGCGCTTCCGCGAGAGCGTGCTCCGCTCCTTCCAGTCTCGGCGATGGAAGCTGGTCGTCCAGGACGACTGTGCGACGGCACGGCTGTTCGGGCTCGACAGGTACTACACTCTCGTCGACGATTTGGCCCGCAGCGGGAGGGCTCCCCGCTCCCTCAGCGGGTATCCCTGCACGCCCCGCCGTGTCTGGGTGCCGCGCGGCGACGTTCCCTGATCTGGGAAGGAAGAGGGCCGGGCTCAGGCCCGGCTCTCCTACCGGAGACGAACCCGCCGTCGATCCGCCGCCTCCGACGCGCAGACGGACCGTCGTCGAGTTCGGCGGTGCTATGCGTCCGCGGTGTCCCGGATGTGCTCCGGCTCGACCAGGTACTCGGGGGCGTACTCGCCCTCGAGGCCCGCCTCGCCGACCCGCTCGATCGTCTCCTCGGGGATCTTGATCTTGCGGTAGAACTCCATCCCGGTCCCGGCGGGGATCAGGCGGCCCATGATGACGTTCTCCTTGAGCCCGCGCAGGTGGTCCACCTTGCCGCTGATCGCCGCCTCGGTGAGGACGCGCGTCGTCTCCTGGAAGCTCGCCGCCGAGATGAAGGAGTCCGTCGAGAGCGAGGCCTTGGTGATGCCGAGCAGCAGCGGATGACCGCTGGCCGGCTTCTTGCCCGCCGCGGTCAGGCGGTTGTTCTCGAGCATGAACCTGAAGCGGTCCACCACCTCGTCGATCAGGAAGCCGC
Source organism: uncultured Acidobacteriota bacterium (assembly GCA_963732935.1). Taxonomy (GTDB): domain Bacteria; phylum Acidobacteriota; class Vicinamibacteria; order Fen-336; family Fen-336; genus DATBSL01. The sequence goes on from CAVTBK010000003.1 coordinate 1,286,012, forward strand.
TGTCGCCGACCTCCTCGACCTTCACCCAGCGCATCATCTGGCGCGAGATGACCTCGATGTGCTTGTCGTTGATGTTGACGCCCTGGAGGCGGTAGACCTCCTGGATCTCGTCGACCAGGTAGCGCTGCAGCTCCTTCTCGCCGCGCACGCGCAGGATGTCGTGCGGGTCGATCGGCCCGTCCATGAGAGGCTCGCCGGCACGGACCCGCTCGCCCTCCTGGACGTTGATGTGGGCGCCGCGCGGCAGCTGGTACTCGCGCGTCTCGGCGTCGTCGCCGGTCACGAAGATCTTGCGGTACTGCTTCTGCACGTCGCCGTACTTGACGGCGCCGTCGATCTCGGTGATCACGGCCGGTTCCTTCGGCCGCCGCGCCTCGAAGAGCTCGACGACCCGCGGCAGGCCGCCCGTGATGTCCTTGGTCTTGGCCGTCTCGCGCGGGATCTTGGCGAGCACGTCGCCCGCCGCGACCGCCTGCCCGTCCTCGACCATCAGGTGGGCGCCCGAGGGCAGCAGGTACTTCCGGATGATCTTGCCCTTCTCGTCCCGCACCTCGATCCGCGGCTGCTTCTTCTCGTCGGGCGACTCGATGATGACCAGGGCCGACATGCCGGTGTTCTCGTCGACCTGCTCGTGCACGGTCTGGCCGTCCAGGACGTCCTTGAAGTTCGCGCTGCCGTCGTCCTCGGTCATGATCGTGAACGAGTACGGGTCCCACTCGACGATCAGCTGGCCCTGCTTGACCTCCTGCCCCTCGCGCACCTTGATCCGGGCGCCGTAGACGACGGCGTGGCGCTCCTTCTCGCGGCCCTTCGCGTCGTGCACGATCAGGGCGCCCGAGCGGTTCATCACCACCAGGTCGCCCTTCTTGTCCTTGACCGTGGTCAGGTTGTGGAACTTGGCGGTGCCGGCGTTCTTGGCTTCGAGAGTCGTCTGCTGGGTCATGTGGCTGGCGGTGCCACCGATGTGGAAGGTACGCATGGTGAGCTGGGTGCCCGGCTCGCCGATCGACTGCGCGGCGATGACGCCCACCGCGAGACCCATCTCGACCAGCTTGCCGGTCGCCAGGTCGCGTCCGTAGCAGAGCGCGCAGACGCCGCGCTCCGACTCGCAGGAGAGCACGGAACGGATGCGCACCCGCTCGATGCCGGCCGCCTGGATGGCGCTCGCCGTCTCCTCGTCGACCTCCTCGTTGGCCTTGATGATCACGGTGCCGTCGATCGGATCCTTGATGTTCTCGAGGCTGACGCGGCCGATGATCCGGTCGCGCAGCGGCTCGATCACCTCGCCCGACTCGATGATGGGCCGGATCTCGATGCCGTCGACGGTGCCGCAGTCGTGCTCCGAGATGATCACGTCCTGGCTCACGTCGACGAGACGCCGCGTCAGGTAACCCGAGTCGGCGGTCTTGAGCGCGGTGTCGGCGAGGCCCTTGCGGGCGCCGTGAGTCGAGGTGAAGTACTGCAGAACCGTCAGTCCCTCGCGGAAGTTCGAGGTGATCGGGTCCTCGATGATCTCGCCGGAGGGCTTGGCCATCAGGCCGCGCATGCCGGCCAGCTGGCGGATCTGCTGCTTGGAGCCGCGCGCGCCCGAGTCGGCCATGATGTAGATGGGGTTGAACTCGATGCCTTCCTTGTCCTGCCGCTCCATCTCCTTGAACATCGCGTCGGCGACGCGCTCGGTGACCGCGGACCAGATCGAGATCACCTTGTTGTAGCGCTCGCCGTTCGTGATCGCACCGTCCAGGTACTGCTTCTCGACCTCGATCACCTCCTTCTGGGCGGAGCCAACCATCTTCTCCTTGCCCTCGGGGATGATCAGGTCGTCGATGCCGATCGAGATCCCGGCCCGGGTCGCGTAGGAGAAGCCCAGGTCCTTGATGGCGTCGAGCATCAGCACGGTTCGCTCCAGGCCATAGCGCAGGTAGCAGTACTGCACCAGCTGCTGCAGGCCCTTCTTGCGCAGGAGGCCGTTCACGTAGGGCGTGTCACCGGGCAGCGCGTCGTTGAAGATGACGCGGCCGACGGTCGTGTTGATCACCTGTGCCTTCACCTGCTGCGGCTCGGTGTGCATCACGTCCTGGTCGTCGTAGACGGTGGTGAGGTCGATCAGCTCGCCGGTGTAGAGAAGACGGATCGGGGTGAGGGTCTCGACCTCGGCGTGCTCGAGCGCGATCAGCACGTCCTCGGGGCAGGCGAAGGCGCGCCCCTCGCCCTTGGTGCCCTTCTTCTCCTTGGTCAGGTAGTAGCAGCCGAGCACGATGTCCTGGCTGGGAATCGCGATCGGCTGCCCGTTGGCCGGCGAGAGGATGTTGTTCGAGGACAGCATCAGGACGCTGGCCTCGATCTGCGCCTCGGGCGAGAGCGGCACGTGCACCGCCATCTGGTCGCCGTCGAAGTCGGCGTTGAACGCCGTGCAGACCAGAGGGTGGATCTTGATCGCCTTGCCTTCGACCAGCATCGGCTCGAAGGCCTGGATGCCCAGCCGGTGCAGGGTGGGGGCGCGATTCAGGAGCACAGGGTGCTCGCGGATCACCTCTTCCAGGAAGTCCCAGACCTCCGGCCGCTGCTGCTCGACCATCTCCTTGGCGGCCTTGATGGTGGTGACCAGCCCTTCCTTCTCCAGCTTGTTGTAGATGAAGGGCTTGAACAGCTCGAGCGCCATCTTCTTGGGCAGCCCGCACTGGTGCAGCTTCAGCTCCGGGCCGACCACGATCACCGAGCGGCCCGAGTAGTCGACGCGCTTGCCCAGCAGGTTCTGGCGGAAGCGGCCCTGCTTGCCCTTGAGCGTGTCGGAGAGCGACTTGAGCGGCCGGTTGTTGGCGCCGCGCAGCACGCGACCCCGCCGGCCGTTGTCGAAGAGCGCGTCCACCGCCTCCTGCAGCATGCGCTTCTCGTTGCGCACGATCACGTCCGGCGCGCGCAGCTCGATCAGCTTCTTGAGGCGGTTGTTGCGGTTGATCACCCGCCGGTAGAGGTCGTTCAGGTCCGAGGTCGCGAAGCGGCCGCCGTCGAGGGGGACGAGCGGCCGCAGCTCCGGCGGGATGACCGGGATCGCATCCAGGATCATCCACTCCGGCTTGTTGCCGCTCTTGCGGAAGGCCTCGACCACCTTCAACCGCTTGGCGAACTTGATCTTCTTCTGGACCGAGGTCTCGGTCTTCATCCGTTCGCGCAGGTCCAGCGAGTCCTCGTCGACGTCGACCCGGCGCAGCAGCTCCTTGATCGCCTCGGCGCCCATCGCGCAGCGCATGCGGGGGTACTTCTCGCGCAGCTGCCGGTAGCGCTCGTCCGAGACCAGCTCGTGCCGCTTCACCTCGGGGCAGTCGCCGACGTCGATCACCACGAACGACTCGAAGTAGAGGATGCGCTCGAGGTCACGCAGCGAGATGTCGAGGATGTGCCCGATCCGGCTGGGCAGGCCCTTGAAGAACCAGACGTGACTCACCGGGCAGGCGAGCTCGATGTGGCCCATCCGCTCCCGGCGGACCTTGGACTGGGTCACCTCGACGCCGCACTTGTCGCAGATGACACCCCGGTGCTTCATGCGCTTGTACTTGCCGCACAGGCACTCCCAGTCGGTGATCGGTCCGAAGATCTTCGCGCAGAAGAGGCCGTCCCGTTCCGGCTTGAAGGTCCGATAGTTGATCGTCTCCGGCTTGGTGACCTCGCCGTGCGACCAGGACCGGATCTTCTCGGGGCTGGCGAGACGGATCCGGATCGCGTCGAAGTCCAGCATGGACCGTCCCGGCTCCAGGTTGGGCCTCATCGGAATCATCACGCTCATCGTCTTGTCCGACCTTTCTTCGAAACGACTGCCCCTAACCTAGTGCTTGGTCTTGATCAGCTCGACGTCGAGGCACAGGCTCTGCAGCTCCCGGATCAACACGTTGAACGACTCGGGGATGCCGGGGTTGTAGGCCGTGTCGCCCTTCACGATCGCCTCGTAGATCTTGGCGCGACCGTAGACGTCGTCCGACTTCGCGGTCAGCAGCTCCTGCAGGATGTGGGCGGCGCCGTAGGCCTCGAGCGCCCAGACCTCCATCTCGCCGAACCGCTGGCCGCCGAACTGCGCCTTGCCACCCAGCGGCTGCTGGGTGATCAGCGAGTAGGGACCGATCGACCGGGCGTGGATCTTGTCGTCGACCAGGTGCGACAGCTTCAGCATGTAGATGTAGCCGACCGTCACCTTCTGCTCGAAGGGATCTCCGGTCATCCCGTCGATCAGGGTGCTCTTGCCGCTCACGAGCGCGTTCGGCCGCAGCGGGTTGCGCTCCAGCTCGCGTTCGTTCGCCCGCTCCAGCAAGGTCTTGATCTCTCCCTCGCGCGCGCCGTCGAAGACCGGGGTCGCCACGTGGAGGCCGAGTGCCTTGGCGGCCCAGCCCAGGTGCGTCTCCAGGATCTGGCCCACGTTCATGCGTGAGGGCACGCCCAGCGGGTTGAGCACGATCTCGACCGGAGTCCCGTCCGGGAGGTACGGCATGTCCTCGTCGGGCAGGATGCGGGCGATCACGCCCTTGTTGCCGTGGCGACCGGCCATCTTGTCGCCGACCGACAGCTTCCGCTTCATCGCCACGAAGACCTTGACCAGCTTGATGACACCGGGTGGCAGCTCGTCGCCGCGCTTCAGCCGGCTCTCCTTCTCGGCGAAGAGCGTCTTCAGCACCTCGATCTGACGCTCGGTCTTGTCGACGATGTCGTTGAGCTCGCTCTCGATGTCGCTGCCGTCCTCGCTGCCTACGCGCAGCTTCAGGATGTCGGAGTGGCGCAGCTTGGAGAGCAGGTCGTGGCTCAGGGTCTGGCCCTTCTTGACCACCTTCTCGCCGCGGGAGTTCACCAGGTCGGAGGCGGCCAGCTGGCCGTCCAGCAGGTTCTCGATCCGCTTGTCGCGCTCGTCCTGGAGGATGCGAACCTCGTCCTTGAGGTTCTTCTCCATCATGAAGAGCTCCGCCTCCTCGATCTGCCGGGCGCGGTCGTCCTTCTCGACGCCCTTCCTGGAGAAGATCTTGACGTCGACCACGATGCCCTCGATGCCGGGCGGGCAGTAGAGCGAGGCGTCGCGCACGTCGCCGGCCTTCTCGCCGAAGATCGCGCGCAGCAGCTTCTCCTCGGGCGTGAGCTGTGTCTCGCCCTTCGGCGTCACCTTGCCGACCAGGATGTCGCCGGGCTTGACGGAAGCCCCGATCCGGATGATGCCGCTCTCGTCGAGATTGGCGAGCAGCCCCTCCGAGACGTTCGGGATGTCGCGGGTGACGTCCTCGGGACCGAGCTTGGTGTCGCGTGCCTCGATCTCGAACTCCTCGATGTGGATCGAGGTGTACATGTCCTCCTTGACCAGCTTCTCGCTGACCAGGATCGCGTCCTCGAAGTTGTAGCCGCGCCAGGGCATGAAGGCCACCAGCACGTTGCGGCCGAGAGCCAGCTCGCCCATGTCGGTACACGGGCCGTCGCCCAGGATCTGGCCCTTGGCGACGTGCTCACCGACCTTGACGATCGGCTTCTGGTTGATGCTCGTGTTCTGGTTCGAGCACTTGAACTTGGTCAGGTTGTAGATGTCGGCGCCGATCTCCTTGCCCTTGTCGGGACCGTCCTGGGCCTCCACGCGCACGATGATCCGCCGCGAGTCGACCGAGTCGACGGTACCGGCGCGGCGGCAGACGACCGCCGCCCCGGAGTCCTTGACCGTGATGTGCTCCATGCCGGTCCCGACCAGAGGGGCCTCGGAGCGCAGGAGCGGCACCGCCTGCCGCTGCATGTTCGAGCCCATGAGAGCGCGGTTGGCGTCGTCGTGCTCGAGGAACGGGATGAGAGACGCGGCCACCGAGACCAGCTGCTTCGGCGAGACGTCGACGTAGTCGACGTCCTCCCGCCGGGCCAGCACCGGCTCGCCGATCTTGCGCGCCGAGACGCGCTCGTCGAGCAGGTTGCCGACCTCGTCCACCGTCACGTTCGCCTGCGCGATCACGTAGCGGTCTTCCTCCCAGGCCGAGAGGTAGAAGCAGTACGGCTCGACGTCCGCGTGGCGCTTGCCGTTCTCGGGCATCGCCGCCGTCTCGCGCTCCATGTCCGCGCGCTCGATGATGTCCCCGACCTTGTAGTGGCTGTCGCCGGCCTCGGTCACCTGGACGTAGTCGAGGACCCGTCCGTCCTTCACCTTGCGATAGGGGGACTCGATGAAGCCGAACTCGTTGATGCGGGCGAAGCAGCTGAGGCTCGAGATGAGACCGATGTTCGGACCTTCCGGGGTCTCGATCGGGCAGATGCGGCCGTAGTGGGTCGGGTGGACGTCACGGACCTCGAAGCCCGCCCGCTCGCGGCTCAGGCCGCCCGGGCCGAGGGCCGAGAGGCGGCGCTTGTGGGTGATCTCACTGAGCGGGTTGGTCTGGTCCATGAACTGGCTGAGCTGGCTGCTGCCGAAGAACTCGCGGATCGACGCCATCACCGGCTTGGCGTTGATGAGGTCGTGGGGCATGGCCGTGGCCATCTCCTGGTAGACGCTCATCTTCTCCTTGATCGCTCGCTCCATGCGCACGAGACCGATCCGGAACTGGTTCTCGAGCAGCTCGCCGACGCTGCGCACGCGCCGGTTGCCGAGGTGGTCGATGTCGTCCACGTCGGCGGGGTTCCTGCGCAGCCGCAGCAGGAAGCCGATCACGGCGACGATGTCCTCGAGGTGGATGATCTTCTCGGTGAGCGGCGTCGAGAGGCCGAGCTTGGTGTTGAGCTTGAGCCGGCCCACCCGCGAGAAGTCGTACTTCTGCGAGTTCAGGAACATGCCGTCGAAGAGGTTGCGCGAGGACTCGAGGGTCGGCGGGTCGCCGGGGCGCATGCGCCGGTAGATCTCGATCAGGGCCTCCTCGGGCGTCTTGATGGTGTCCTTCTTCACCGTCATCGAGAGCATGGGGCCGATCTCGTCGCGGTCGGGGAAGAAGACCTCGAAGGAGTCGATCTGGCTGCCCTCCGACAGCACCACCGAGAGGACGCGCGGCGAGAGGGCCTCGTTGCCCTCGAGCACGACCTCACCGGTGCGCGGGTCGACGATGTCCGCGACCGTGTGCGAGCCCTCGAGATCAGCCTCGGTGATCTCGATCTCCTGGATGTCCAGCCGCTGGATCTCAGCGAGGTGCGCCTGGGTGATCTTCTTGCCCGCGTGCACGACCTCGGGCCGGTGGCCTCCCGCGTCCTTCGGGCCGAGCACGCTCTTCGAGAGCTTGAGCCCGACCAGGTGCGGCGAGGTCCTCCAGAAGAGTCGCCCTTCCCGCACCAGCACCCGGTCGGAGCGGTAGAAGCGCTTCAGGACCTCCGGATCCGACTTCATCCCGAGCGCCCGCAGGAACACCGAGGCCAGGAACTTGCGCTTCCGGTCGATGCGCACGTGCAGCAGATTCTTGGAGTCGAACTCGAACTCCACCCAGCTGCCGCGGTAGGGGATGATCTGGGCGGCGAAGAGCCCCTTCTCGGGCTGCGAGAAGAAGACCCCAGGCGAGCGGTGCAGCTGGCTGACGATGACGCGCTCGGTCCCGTTGATGATGAAGGTCCCGTTCTCCGTCATCAGCGGGATGTCGCCGAAGTAGACCTCCTGCTCCTTGATGTCGCGGATCGTCTTGGCGCCGGTCTCCGGGTCCTTGTCCCAGACCACCAGCCGGATGGTGACCTTGAGCGGGACCGCGAAGGTCATCCCCCGCTCCTGGCACTCGTCCACGTCGTACTTGAGCTTCAGCCCCACCGGCTCGTCGCAGGTCTCGCAGGTGACCGGGTGGTTCTCGTTCAGGTGCCCGCACTTGGGACAGTGGATCTCGCGGTCCCCGCGCGGGTCGGTGATGAGCGTCGCACCGCAGAAGACGCAGGGACGGCCGAGCTTGTCCAGCCCCACCATGCGGCCGCACTTGCACTCCCAGTTACCGATCGAGTAGTCGACGAACTCGAGCGAGCAGTTCTCCCTGAGGTCCGTGATCGGGAAGATGCTCTTGAAGACGGACTGCAGCCCCGCGTCCTCGCGGTCCTGGGCGAGGATGCGCATCTGCAGGAAGCGCTCGTAGGAGTTCTTCTGGATCTCGATCAGGTTCGGGATCGGGATCGAGGTCTTGATCTTGGCGAAGTCCACGCGTTCGCGATAGACGTTCTTGGTCGCCGTGTACATGTTCGTCAGCAACCCTCAGGATTGGCGGCCACCATGGGCCGCGGCCATCCGCTCGTCGCTCCGGCCCCCGTCGACGCGGCACCGCCCGAAGGGACGCACTTCCCCCCGGAGCGGAAACGCCCGGACTGGCTGGAGTCGAACCACTCCGTTCTAGCGACCTCGCGAGAACGGTTACTTGATCTCGACCTGCGCCCCGACCTCTTCGAACTTCTTCTTCAAAGTCGCCGCCTCCTCCTTGGAGACAGCCTCCTTCACGACCTTGGGGGCGCCGTCCACGAGATCCTTGGCCTCCTTCAGGCCCAGGCTGGTGACCTCGCGCACGACCTTGATCACGTTGATCTTCTTGTCGCCCGCGCTCATGAGATGGACCGCGAACTCCGTCTGCTCTTCGGCCGCCGCCGGCGCCGCCGCGCCGCCCGCCGCCGCCACCACCACCGGGGCCGCGGCCGCCGCCGAAACGCCCCACTTCTCCTCGAGCGTCTTCACGAGCTCCGCCACCTGGAGCACGGTGAGGCCGCTGAGGTCGTTCGCGATCGCCTGAATGTCAGCCATCTCTTCCTTCTTCCTCTCTCGTCTTTGACGTTGCGAAGCCTTCCCGTCCGGAAGGAATCCTTTACTTGCCCTCTTGCTTGTCCTGGTGCGCCTTCATCACCCGAGCGAGCTGCGTCGCCGGGGTAGCGAGCAGGCGCACCAGCTGGGTCGCCGGGGCCTGCAGCAGCCCGAGCAGCTGCGCGCGCAGCTCGGCGAGCCCCGGCATCGTGCTCAGCGTCTTGACGCCGGCCGCGTCCAGCACCTGATCGCCCGACACGACGCCCGCCTTGACGGCGAGCTCCGGATGATCCTTGGCGAAGTCCGTCAGGACCTTGGCGAGCGCGACCGGGTCGTCACCGGTGTAGGCGACGCCGGTCGTGCCCTCGAACCGGCCCTCGAGCTTCTCGAGGGCCGTTCCCTTGGCGGCCCGCAGCGCCAGCGAGTTCTTGACGACGCGGTAGCGCGAGCCCGAGGCCTTGACCTTCCGGCGGAACTCGGTGACGGAAGGCACGTCGAGTCCCCGGAAGTCCACGAGTACGACGTGGGGCGAGGCCGCGAACTCCTTGTGGAGCTCTTCGATCAGTTCCTGTTTCTCGGTGCGGTTCATTTCATTCGCCTCAGGAGTGCCCCTCGACGGAGGCGAGATCCACACGCACCCCGGGGCCCATCGTCGACGACAGCGCGATCGACTTGACGTACCTGCCCTTCGCGGCGGCCGGCCTGGCCTTGAGCACGCTGTCGATCAAGGTGCGCGCGTTCTCGAGCAGCTTGTCGGTCCCGAAGGACACCTTGCCGACCGGCGCGTGGACGATCGCGGTCTTGTCCACCCGGAACTCGACCTTGCCCGCCTTGATCTCGCGCACCGCCTTGCCAACCTCGAAGGTGACCGTCCCCGTCTTCGGGTTCGGCATCAGACCGCGCGGTCCGAGCACCTTCCCGAGCCGGCCGACCGACTTCATCATCTCGGGCGTCGCCACCACCGCGTCGAAGTCCAGCCAACCCTCGCCCTGGATCTTGGCGACCATGTCGTCGCCGCCCACGAAATCGGCGCCCGCCTCCTGGGCCTCCCTGAGCTTCTCGCCCGAGGCGATCACCAGCACGCGCTTCGCCTTGCCGCCCAGCCCGTGCGGCAGCACGACCGTGCCGCGAACCATCTGATCGGCGTGCTTCGGATCGACTCCCAGACGCAGAGCCACCTCGACCGTCTCGTCGAACTTGGCGAATGCGCTCTTCGCGACCGTGGCAACGGCCTCTGGCAGCGGGTAGAGCGGCTTGACCGCGACCGCCTCCCGGGCCTTTCGATATTTCTTCCCGACTCGACCCATCTCGACTCCTTTCGCGCCGCCCTCTCGGGGGCTCGCTGCCACCTCGTCCGGCTGCTGCCGGAGGCTCGTGCCGCCGGCGAGCGCCGGTCACGACGGACGCCGCGGCTGGTGGTCGAGCCGGGGCGCCCTGCTCGCGAAAGCTACCCGCCGATCTCCACCCCCATGCTGCGAGCCGTCCCCAGGACCGTGTTGATGGCAGCCTGCAGATCGCCCGCGGTGAGGTCGGGCTGCTTGAGCTTCGCGATCGCCTCGACCTGCTTCATGGTGATCTTGCCGACCTTGTTGCGATTCGGCTCACCGCTTCCCTTGGCGATCCCGGCCTCGCGCTTGATCAGGACCGCGACCGGGGGCGTCTTGGTGATGAAGGTGTAGGAACGGTCGGCGTAGACCGTGATCACCACGGGGATGATGAGCCCCTCGTCCTTCGCGGTCTTCGCGTTGAAGGCCTTGCAGAAGTCCATGATGTTGACGCCCGCCTGGCCGAGCGCCGGCCCCACGGGCGGCGCCGGCGTCGCCTTGCCGGCGGGAATCTGCAGCTTGATCTGTCCGACGACCTTCTTCATTTGACGCTTCTCTCCTGCTACGGCCTTCCGCTCAGAGCTTCTCGACCTGGAGGAAATCGAGCTCGACCGGCGTCGACCGGCCGAAGATGGTGACCATCACCTTGAGGGTGTTGCGGTCCAGGTTGACCTCCTCCACCACCCCCTGGAAGTTCGAGAACGGGCCGTCGATGATGCGGACGCTCTCGCCCCGCTCGAACGTGTACTTCGGCTTCGGCTTCTCGATCGACTCCTTCACCTGGTTGAAGATCTGGTCCGCCTCGTCCTGCGAGAGCGGGACCGGACGGTTGCCCGAGCCGACGAAGCCGGTGACCTTGGGCGTGTTCTTGACCAGGTGCCAGGTGGGGTCCGGGATCTTCTTGCCGTCCGCCCCCTCCTCGGTCTCGATCTCGACCAGGATGTAACCGGGGAAGAAGCGGGTGGCCGTCTGCACCTTGCGCCCGGCCTTCATCTCCACGACCTCCTCGGTCGGGATCTCGATACGGCCGATCTGGTCTTCCACGCCGTAGGCCTTGGCGCGCTGACGCAGGCTCTCCGACACCTTCTTCTCGAAGCCCGAGTAGGTGTGGACGATGTACCACTGCTTCGACGTCGCCGTCACCGTCACCGCGCTCACCTCTTGAGGACCAGGGACAGCACCCGTGACATCGCCAGGTCCAGGCCCCAGAGATAGAAGCCGAAGAAGATGGAGGTCGCGATCACGACCAGGGTCGTGGAGTAGACCTCGCTGCGTCCGGGCCAGGTGACCTTCTTGAGCTCGCTCTTCACCTCGGTCAGGAACGCGCGGCCCTCGCGAATCTTGCTCGGCAGCCAGCCGGCCGCCTCGCCGATGGCGGAAGCCTTGCCTTCCTCGCTCCTCGGCGCCCGCTCGACCTTTTCCTCGTCAACCACGGACATTGGACTCGACTCTCCAGGGACGACGCCCGTTTGCAGGAGGCCACCCGCCTCGGCGGCTGGCAGGCCAGGAGGGACTCGAACCCCCAACCCCCGGTTTTGGAGACCGGTGCTCCACCAATTGAGCTACTGGCCTACTCTCAGAAAGTCCCTCTTTTTCGCCTGGCGCGCCCTCGGACGGATCCGGCCGGAGGGTCGCCCTCTTCTCCCGCCCCGGAACTTCTTAGTTTACCTCGATTTCTACTTCGTTTCCTTGTGGGGGGTGTGCTTGCGGCAAAAGCGGCAGTACTTGCTGAGCTCCAGCCGCTCCGTAGTCTTCTTCTTGTTCTTGGTCGTGTGGTAGTTCCGCCGCTTGCACTCGGGGCACTGGAGGATGATGTTGTCGCGCATGCCGCCCGCCTTCTCCGCTTACTCGATGATCTCGCTGACGGTGCCGGAACCGACGGTGCGGCCGCCCTCGCGGATGGCGAAGCGCAGCCCCTTCTCCATCGCGATCGGCGTGATCAGCTCCACCGACACCTGAGTGTTGTCGCCAGGCATCACCATCTCCACTCCTTCGGGAAGGTGCGCCACCCCCGTCACGTCCGTCGTCCGGAAGTAGAACTGCGGCCGGTACCCCGTGAAGAACGGCGTGTGACGGCCGCCCTCCTCCTTCGTCAGCACGTACACCTCGCCCTTGAACTTCGTGTGCGGCGTGATCGACCCGGGCTTCGCCAGCACCATCCCGCGCTCCACGTCCTTGCGGTCCGTCCCGCGGAGCAGAACCCCGATGTTGTCCCCGGCTACACCCTCGTCCAGAAGCTTCTTGAACATCTCGACGCCCGTCACCACCTTCTTCTGGACCTCGGGGCGAAGACCCACCATCTCCACTTCCTCGCCGACCTTCACCTTCCCCCGCTCCACCCGACCCGTCGCCACCGTCCCGCGGCCCGAGATCGTGAAGATGTCCTCGATCGGCATCAGGAACGGCTTGTCGATCTGACGCTGCGGCAGCGGAATGTACTTGTCCACCGCCTCCATCAGCGCCAGGATCGGCTTGGCCGCTTCGTCCGTCCCGCTCCCCTCCAGCGCCTGCGTCGCCGAGCCCCGGATCACGGGAACCGCGTCCCCCGGGAACTCGTACGTCTTCAGAAGCTCACGTACCTCCAGCTCCACCAGGTCCAGAAGCTCCGGGTCGTCCACCATGTCCACCTTGTTCAGGAAGACCACGATGTAGGGAACCCCGACCTGACGCGCCAGCAGAATGTGCTCCCGAGTCTGCGGCATCGGCCCGTCCGCCGCAGACACCACCAGGATCGACCCGTCCATCTGGGCCGCTCCCGTGATCATGTTCTTGATGTAGTCCGCGTGACCAGGGCAGTCCACGTGCGCGTAGTGACGGTTCGCCGTCTCGTACTCCACGTGCGAAGCGTTGATCGTCACACCGCGCTCACGCTCCTCAGGAGCGTTGTCGATCTGGTCGTAGGCCTTGAACTGAACCTTCGGGTTCGAAACCGCCAGGCACTTCGTGATCGCCGCCGTCAGCGACGTCTTCCCGTGGTCCACGTGACCGATCGTCCCGATGTTCACGTGCGGCTTCGTCCTGTCGAACTTCTCCTTGGCCATCCCGGTTTCCTCTGGCTTTTCTCGTGAATCCCGCTCCGCCTGCTGCCTGTTGCCCTCGGCTCCTGCCGTCCGCCGAGGTTGGAGCCCACGATCAGAATCGAACTGATGACCTCGTCCTTACCAAGGACGCGCTCTGCCGACTGAGCTACGTGGGCGTCTTTCTCCCGATCCGTCTGTCTTCGTCTCTCGTCTCTCCGTCCGTCCTCGAATCCGCCGTCACGCCGCGCTTCTGCCGCGTCTGCCGTACCCCTCTGGCTTTCGTCCGGTTTCGCCTCCTCGCCGCGAGCGATTTGGAGCGGGCGACGGGATTCGAACCCGCGACATCCAGCTTGGAAGGCTGGAGCTCTACCAGCTGAGCTACACCCGCCCTGGCCTGTCTCCCGCAACCACGCGGCCGGGAGCCGACGACCGATGGTGGGGAGGGAAGGATTCGAACCTTCGAAGGCCGTGGGCCGTCAGATTTACAGTCTGATGCGTTTGACCGCTTCGCTACCTCCCCATCGGTGACGCACGTGCGCGGCGAGCCGCCGTCCGGCGTTGTCACGGCCTCGGCAGCGGCTGGAGCTGGCGGAGGGAATTGAACCCCCGACCCGCTGATTACAAATCAGCCGCTCTACCGCTGAGCTACGCCAGCGACAAACGCCGAGTCTAGCAAAGGGGGTCAGGCGGTGCAAGCCGGATGCCGCCCCGCACGCTCCGGACCCCGAGACCCCGGCGGCGAGGACTTCTCACCTGCCTTCGTGGCAGGAGGCACGTTCAGCGACGGCGGCGGCGATGACGATGGCGACTGCGCCCCGGGGCATCGCCTCCCTCGGGTGTCGCCGTCCGCGCCGCCTCCGGCACCTGCGGTTCCCCGGCACCGCTGGCGCCGCCGCCAGCCTGTCGCGCCCCCTCCGCCTTGCCGTCGCGACGGCCGCGACGGCGGCGGCGTGGCCGACGGCGTGACGCCTCGTCACCGACGGGACCCTCCGGGTTTCCCGAGGGCACGGACGAACTGGACTCCCCCATCGCAGGCCCGCGCTCGCCAGACGGCCGGGGTGCAGCCTTGCGGCCGCGTTTTCCGTGGCGGCCCAGGCGATGGCCGCGATGAGATTCGACTGCCTTGAGCACCGTCGGCCCACGGCCCCAGGCGACGTCCTCGTGGAAATCCAGGTGCGCGAGAGGAGCGGGCTCGCCGCCGTCCTCGTCGGCCGCCTCGGCCTCGACGGCGGTGCGAGCCAGTCCCGCTGAGACCTCTTCGTCGTCGCCGGCGTCGTCGGGAGCGGGGCCGATCACCTGCAGCGCCGCGGCACGCTGAGGGATGGGGCGCACCAGGCTCGGCACCGCGCGGCGCTGGCGCACGGCCTCGTAGAGCGCCACCCCCGCCGCCACCGACACGTTGAGCGAGCTGACCTGCCCGAAGTGCGGGATCGACACCAAGTGGTCGCAGTGCTCGCGCACCAGCCGGCGGATCCCGCGCCCCTCCCCTCCCAGCACCAGCGCCACGGGCCGGTTCAGCTCGACGGCGTCCCAGCGCTCGCCGCCCGTGGCGTCGTAGCCGATCACCCAGATACCGTGCGCCTTCAGCTCCTCGAGCGCCTGGACCAGGTTGCCGACGCGGGCCACGTGCACGTGCTCGATGGCTCCGGCCGAGGCGCGCGCCACGGTCTCCGAGAGTCCCGCGCTGTGACGCTCCGGCAGCAGGACGCCGTCCGCGCCCGCGGCCTCGGCGGTGCGCAGGATCGCGCCCAGGTTCCTGGGGTCCTCGACGCCGTCCAGGACGACCAGCAGGGCCGGCTGCCGTGCCTCGGCCAGGAGCACGTCCAGCGTGAGCACCGGCTTCTCCGAGACTACGGCGATGATGCCCTGGTGCGGAACGCCGCCGGCGAGCCGGTCGAGCGTCTCGCGCATCTCGAAGCGGATCGGCACGCCCATGCGAGTGGCTCGGCGGATCGCCTCGGCCAGCCGCTTGCCGCGCAGGCCCTTCACCACCAGCAACCGGTCGAAATGGCGGGTGCCGGCGGCGAGCGCCTCGAGCACCGGGTTGACACCGCAGATGAGCATCATGGCGGCGACGTGTCCCCTTTGCTGAGAAGAGCGGTGGCGAGCGCGGCGATCCCCTCGCCGCGTCCCAGCGCGCCGAGCTCGTCCGTGCTCTTCGCCTTGACTGAGACTTGGTCGAGTTCGACCCCAAGGGCCTCGACGATCGCGGCGCGCATGCGGTCGAGGTGCGGGGCGAGCACGGGTTCCTGGGCGACGATCGTGACGTCGACGTTGGCGAGCGCCCAGCCCGCCGCCCGCACGATCCGCATCACCTCCTGGGCGAAGACGCGGCTGGCCGCTCCGCGCCAGCGCTCCTCGCGGCTCGGGAAGTGGCGGCCCATGTCGCCCTCGCCTGCGGCCCCCAGCAGGGCGTCGCAGACCGCGTGCAGCACGCAGTCCCCGTCCGAGTGCCCTTCGAGCCCGCGCGTGTGCGGGACCTCGACGCCGCCCAGCCGGAGTGGACGGCCGGCTACGAGCTTGTGGGCGTCGAGGCCGTGGCCGATGCGCAGCGCGGTCACGAAAGCCCCCCGCGTCTGAGGTGGCTCTCGGCCCAGGCCAGGTCTTCCGGCGTCGTCAGCTTCCGGTTGTCAGCGGAGCCCGCGACCGCCCGCACCGCGTACCCGAGCCGTTCGACGGCCATGGCCTCGTCGGTCACCGTCTGGCCGTCGCGGTAGGCCTTCTCGTAGGCGGCCGTCAGGACCTCGATCCGGAAGCCCTGCGGCGTCTGGGCCGCCGCCAGCTGGCCACGGTCGAGCGTTTCCAGAACGCTTCCGTCGCTGACGCGCTTCACCGTGTCGACCAGCGGCACCACCGGCAGCGCGGCGCCCGTCTCGGCCGCGGCGCTGACGATGCTCTCGACCAGCGCCGTCTCGACGAGCGGTCGTGCCGCGTCGTGGACCAGCACGACGCCCGCGAAGCCCGCCGGCACCTGACGGAGCCCCTCCCGCACCGAGTCCTGACGGCGCTCGCCGCCGGCGACCACCGCCCGCAGCTTGCTGAGGGGCGAGAGCAAGGCGCGCGCCGGTCCGAGCTCGGAAGCCGGCACCACCACCACCATCCCGCTCACGGACGGCGCGGCCTCGAAGGCGCGAGCCGCGCGAGAGAGCAGCGGCTCACCGAGCAGGGTCAGGAACGCCTTGGGGCGCCCGGCGCCCATGCGCTCTCCTCGTCCCGCCGCGACGATGATCGCCAGTGCCTGCATGACTCGGCGGCCAGCCTATCCCGCGGCGCGTGAAGCGGTCAAACGGATGCGCGCGCGAGCCGCTCCGCGACCGCCCGCACCTGCGCCAGCTCGCCCCGCAGGGCGTCGCGCGCGTTGGTCGCCTGCACGAGCGCCCGCGACAGACGGCCCTCCAGCTCGTCGTCCATGCGTAGGAGCGCGTCCGCGACCTGGCTGAGACGCGCCGCGACCGCTTCCGCGTCGGGACCGGGTTGGAAGCGCACGGCCAGGCGGTAGAGAGTGAGCAGGAACGGCAACGCGAGCGAGTACGGGACGACCAGGACCCCCTGCTGCCAGCCCTCCGCGTGCGTCTCGGGAACGGCGGCGTGCACCGCGTCCGGCACGGCCAGCACGGCGAGCGACAGCGTGCGCTCCGGGTCGAGGTACTTCTCCATCTCCCGGATCCGCGCCCGCAGCGCGCGTGCCACCTGATCCCGGAGCCGCCGGTACTCCTCCGGGTCGGCCGCCGTGTCGAGCGCCTCGAGCTCGGCCGCGCTCGTCCACTTGCTGTCGACCGGCAGCAGCCGTCCGCCGGGCAGCCGAAGCGCGTACTCGACGATTCGGCCGCCGAAGGCGGCGTTCACCTCCAGCAGGTCCGGCGGGATCTGCGCGAAGGCGCGCGCCAGGATGCTCTCGCCGGCCGCGCCGCGCGCCCCGGAGCCGGCGACCACGAGCTCCAGGCGACGCAGGCTGTCGGTCGCACGGTCGAGCTGCGAGCCGCGCGCCTGCTCGATCGCCTTGACCTCGCCGAGCGCGCGCTGGGCCTGCGCCAGGCGTCCCTGGAGGTCCTGGCTGGCGCCCGCCAAGCCCAGGAGCGTCGCCTCCCGCCCCTGCTGCAGCTCCAGGCGGATCTGCTCCTGTGTCCGAGCGACGCGGTCGAGCGTGAGCTGCAGCCGGTCGGCCGGGACACGGCCGTCGGTCCCGGCCGCTCGGCGCGTCCAGGCGACCGCGGCAACCAGCAGGGCGAGGACCAGCGCCAAGGTGAGCAGCATCTGCGCATCCATCGAGCCAGGATGCCACGCCAACCGGCCAGCACAGGTCCGGCCGCGTGCGCGCCGATCACGGCCCGTGTACACTCGATCTTCGGCCCACCCTGAAACCATGAGAACCCTGATCCGTCGCTTTGCATCCTTGCGCATCACGATCACGCTGCTGGTGGTGATCCTGGTCGCGCTCTCGGCCGGCACGATCGTGGAGTCCTTTCACGACTCCGCGGCGGCCGCTCGCGCCGTCTACGGCGCGCCCTGGTTCCGCGCCCTGCTCGCCGTGTTCGCCCTGAACCTCGGCTGTTCCCTGGTCGAGCTCTGGCCGTGGGGGCGCAAGCGCATCGGCTACGTCATCACGCACGGCTCCATGCTGGTGATCCTGGCCGGCGCGCTCACGACCGACCTCGCCAGGACCGAGGGCCAGCTCCCGATCTGGGAGGGCGAGGCAGGCGCGCACGCTGGTGGGCGAGTCCCTCCCGCACCACGGGCGAGCCCACGACGGTCGCGACGCTCCCCTTCTCCGTCCGCCTCGACTCCTTCGAGATCGACTACTACCAGGGCACGCACATGCCGGCTCAGTTCCGCAGCCGCGTCACCGTCTTGGACCATGGGCGGGAGACCAAGGCCGTCATCGAGATGAACCACGAACTGTCCTACGGCGGCTACCGCTTCTTCCAGAGCAGCTACCGGCAGGGCCCGGGGCGCGACGAGACGATCCTCTCGGTTTCCAGGGACCCCGGTGAAGACATCGTCTTCTTCGGCTACTACGGGCTCGATGGCGGGGATGCTGGTCGTGTTGACGACACGCATCGGCTCGCGCCGTCGTACCGCGCGCGCGGCCGTCGTCGCCGGCTCTGCGCTGCTCGTGGCCGGCGCCACCCTCCTGGCTGGTGCTCCGGCGTGGGCGCAGGACACGCCGCCCGGTGCCTCCCGCCGACCAGGTGGAGGCGCTCCGCCGGCTGCCCGTCCAGCACGACGGTCGGGTGATGCCGCTCGAGACGCTGGCCCTCGAGGGTCTCTTCAAGGTCACCGGTCGGCGCTCGATCTGGGGTCTCGATCCGGTCGCGACCGTGCTCGGCTGGACGTTCGATCCGCAGGCTTGGGCGCTGCAGCCGATCGTGCCCGTCCCGAGCGGGCTCGGCCGAGCCATCGGCCTGCCCCCGGGGACCTCCTGGAGCTCCTTCCAGGCGCTCGCCGGCAACGCCCGCCTGATGCAGCTCGTCCAGGCCGCCCATCTGGCGGAACAGACCGAGCGCCCTCTCGCGCCCCCGCAGAAGGCGGCGCGGAAGCTCGAGGACCGGCTGCTCTGGATGCAGGGGTTCCTGGAGGGGGATGCGCTGCACGTCGTCCCGGCAGAGCAGACCGGCGAGGCCTGGTCAGCTCCGCCCCGCCTCCATTCGGCGGCGGATCTGCGCGCCGTGCTCGACTCGGGCGTCTCGGCCGGGCAGCTGTCCGCGGCACAGGCCGACCGGGAGATCGAGTACGACCGCGCGCGACCGACCCGCACCGCCTGGATCGTGTTGACCCTCTCGCTCCTGCTCTCGGTCGCCGCCTGGAACTGGCCCCGGAAGGGCCTCGACGTCGCCGCCGGGACGGCCCTCTTCGTGGGCTTCGCCGTGATGAGCTGGGGCATCGGCATGCGCTGGGCGATCGCGGGCCGGATCCCGGCGTCCAACATGTACGAGTCGCTGCTGTTCCTGGCCTGGGGCATCGGCGCCTTCGCGATCGTGGCCACGCTCGCCCTGCGGAACCGGATCGTGATCCTGAACGCCGCCGCGATGGCTGCGCTGACGATGGCACTCACCGACCTGCTGCCCATCGATCCCTTCATCCACCCGATCCCGCCCGTGCTGCGCACGTACTGGATGGCGATCCACGTGCCGATCATCATGGCCGGCTACGCCGTGTTGGCTCTGGGCGTCCTCGCCGCTCACATGCAGCTCGGCTTCTCGGCATTCGCCCCGGCGCGCCGGGCCACGGCCGCGCTCATGTCCGACCTGCTCTACTGGTACACGATCGTCGGCTCCATCCTGCTGATCGCAGGAATCATCACCGGGTCCATGTGGGCCTCCTCCTCGTGGGGCCGCTACTGGGGCTGGGACCCGAAGGAGGTCTGGTCGCTGGTGGCGTTCCTCGCCTACATGGCGATCCTGCACGCCCGCACCGAGGGGCTGCTGGGCGGCTTCGGGATCGCCGCCTGGAGCATCGTCGCCTTCCAGACCATCCTGATGACCTACCTGGGCGTGAACTTCGTGCTGTCCGCGGGCCTGCACTCCTACGGCTTCGGCGAGTCGAACGTCGTCTGGGCGATGGTGAGCGTCGCCCTCGCCGAGGCGGGCTTCATCGCCGTCGCCTGGATCCGGAGCAAAGGGCCCGCGACGCCTCCGGCTGCCGCGTAGGCAGAACCGCCTTCGAGCTCCGGTTCGCTGTCTTCCGGGATACCCCTTGCCTGCGCGCGGCGGAGGGCGTATCTACGAACCGAGTCGCACGCCAGAAGAGACAGCCCGCGCCGGCGATCGGTGCGTGAGGCCGAGGGCGTCGGCGCATGGCCAACACGGAGATTGAACCAATGAAGGCTTCCAGACGACGATTCATCGGCAGCGGCGTGGCGCTGGGGGGCGGCCTGCTGGCCACCCCTGCCCGTGCCCGATCCGCTCCTGCCGCCAACGAGACGCTCGCCACCATCTCCAGGCTCCGTACCATCCATGGCGACTTCTCGGACAAGCCGGTCTCCGATCAGGACCTCGAGACGATCCTCGGGGCGAGCGTGCGAGCCGCGAACGCCTCGGCGTTTCAGAGCTACTCGATCGTGGTGGTGCGCGATCCCGCCCTGCAGCGCACCGTCTGCGGCTACCGTGGAAGCTGCCTGCTCCTCTACCTCGCGGACTTCACCCGCATCGTCGCGACCGGCAAGCGGCTCGGACACGACTACGATCCGGGCAACATGGAGCTCTTCGTGACGGCCAGCACCAACACGATCCTCGCGGCCCAGACCGCAGTGATCGCCGCCAAGTCGCTGGGCATCGATTCGCTGCTCACCAACGGGGTCCATCGGGGCGACATGGAGCGCCTCTGGGAGAAGCTGGACCTGCCACGGAAGCACTGCTTCCCGCTGATCGCGCTGGTGCTGGGCTACCCGGCCAAGGAGCCGCCCTACCTCAAGGGCAGGCTGAGCGGGCCGGGTGTGGTTCACCGCGGGGCCTACCACCAGCTGACCAGCGAGGAAGCCGACGGCATCATCCGCCAGTACGACGACAAGACGCTTCACCTGGGTCTCGTCGAGGATTGGGACCAGAAGGGCCACAAGCACTACCTCGATTGGCTGCACCAGGAGTGGCTGGGACGAAATCGCAGGCCGGGCGAGACTCAGATCCTGCAACGGCTCCGAAAGGCCGGCTTCGTCGAAGGCAAGAACGCCTAGCGCGCGTTCGCCTTCCGGGCCCGCTCGAGGTATCGTCGCAGAGCGCCGGCGCGCGGGCCCGAGGGTGAAGAAGCGAGGGCTGCCTGGGCGGCGGTCTCGGCCTCGGCCAAGAGGTAGGCTGCCATCTCGTCGTTCCGGGGATCGTCGGGCGCCAGCAGGCGGATGGCCCTCGCGAGCTTGGACGCTTCCTCGAGACGGCCCTCGGCGGCCTGAATCAGGGCCATGTTGTACAGGACCTGGACCCTGTCGCTCTTGCTCGCGGGACGGTCTCCTGGTCCGGGCTCCGGGGGCCGTCCGCTTGGTCGGGGGTTGACCCCCTCCTCGGGGCGTCGGCCTGGAGTATCCGGTCGAAGATCGCGTCGACCTCGTCCTGAACGAGATCGTTCATGGCCTTCCCCGTCTCTGCGACGCGCTGATGGCAGTGGCGGTCCGTGGGGTGCTGCGCGAGGGGGCTAGGCGGCCAAGTCGGCGCAGGACTTCGGACAAACGGGTCGAACGGTTCAAAGAGAGCGACTGAACGATCTCGCACTTCCCGATCTTGCGCACGCGCCTCCCTCCCCCGCTGGGAAGGACCGTGAGGTGATCAGTATCACAACTAACGCTTTTTGTCTAGTGGTGGCTCGATGCGCACGGAGGGACACGGAGGAAGATGGGACCGATCGGTTTCTTGATGACCGAGAAACGTACCAAGGCGACGTTGTCGCCTCCGCTCAGGCAGCGACCTGGGCCCAGGTCCGTACGCTACGCGCTCGGCTCGCCTGCGGCTCGCTCCAGCACCTTGACCACCGCCGCGACGTCCTCGCGGCCCAGCCCCTGGGCCCGGGCGGCCTGGAAGACCTCGCGCACCGCGGCGAGACCCGGCATCGGCACCTTGAGCGCCGCGGCCTGTTCGAGCATGAGGGTCTGATCCTTGACCAGCAGCTCGAGAGCGAAGTGCTCCTCGAAGTCGCGCCGGGCGATCGCCTCGCCCTTGAAGGCGTAGTACGGGGAGGCGTAGCCGGAGGCCTGGATCACATCCAGGATGGTTCGGAGCTCGACCCCGGCCCTGCGACCGAGCACGACGCCTTCGCAGAGGGCCTCCAGCATGAACGAGATCACGCTGTTGCCGATCAACTTCACCGTCGAGCCTTGGCCCATCGCGCCGCAGTGGATGGCCTTCGAGCCCATGGCCATCATCACCGGCAGCAGCTCCTGGTGCACGGCCGGCTCGCCGCCGGTCATGAAGAGGAGAGTGCCGTCCCGGGCCCCGTTCTTGGACCCCGTGACGGGCGCCTCCAGCGCGTCGGCCCCGCGAGCGCGCAGCGCCTCCTGCACACGCCGGGTCGTCTCCGGGCCAACGGTCGAGCACTCCAGGTAGCGGAAGCCGGGACGCACACCGGCCAGGAGTCCGTCCTCGGCGAAGACCACCCGCTCCACCGCGGGAGGGTCGGCGACGCAGGCGACGACCACGTCCGCCTTCTCGGCCAGCTCTCGCGGCGTGCGCGCGACCGAGGCCCCTTCCCGCTCGAGACCGGCGCACCGCCCGGCGGTGCGGTTCCAGACCGTGAGCGCGAACCCCTTCTTCAGCAGGTTCGCGGCCATGCGGCTGCCCATCAGGCCGAGACCGGCGAACCCGATTCGCTGCGGCATGCTCAATCCTCCTTGCTTGCTCGATTACCTGGAGACTGTGCGGCGGTCTTCGCCGGACCGGCCGGACCGGGACCGGCGGATGCGGGTCACCCCTTTGCGCGTCAGTCCTTTCGTCGGCGCACCAGGGCGGCGTCGAGGGACCAGGCGCCGGCGCCCACGATCAACAGGAAGAGCGACCCGAGCAGCATGCACCCGTCCGTCCGCGCCTCGTGCGCCGCCGCCCAGAAGCCCTTGCCCATCAGGATCGGGATCTTGGTCGTGCAGATGGCCACCGAGATGACGGCGAGCAGCGGCACGGACGCGAGCCGCGTCAAGAGCCCGAGCAGGACGAGCGCGCCGCAGCCGATCTCGACGCAGGCGACGAACGGCGCCAGCAGCTCCGGCGCCGGGAGCCCGATCCGCGCGAACCGGCCCACCCCGAGAGCCGCCGGGAACAGGAGCTTCTGGATGCCCTCCGACAGGAATACGGCGCCGACCATCAGGCGCACCAGGGCGACCGACCCGGGGGCCTGCGTCTCGAGCAGCCGCCGAATCTTCATGGCGTTCCCTCCTCAGCGGGAGCGGCGCTCCCGCGCCTCGCGACGGGGATCTCTCACCCAAAGTACTCGAAACAGGATGCCAACGCGACGGCTGCGGCCGGCGACGGTCCGCGCCGCCGGACCCGCCGTCTAGCCTCCCGGCGCCTCATCGGGTCCCCAGGCGGTGTGGGGGCAGATCTCCCGGAAGGGGCAGTGCCGGCAGGCGAGCCAGGTGGGGTGCGCGGGGAAGTCGCGCCGACGGATGGCCTCGGCGGCGGCGCGGATCCTCTCGGCGGTACGGCCGGCCTCCTCCGCGGTGGGCCGCCGGCCGGCCACCAGGCCGGACTCGAGGAAGCGCAGCTCGACCCGCTCGGGCAGCCGCCCTTGCGTCTTCAGGTGGGCGAGCGCGTAGATGTCGAGCTGCAGGCTCTCTCGCGCGCGCTTGTCTGCCGCCTTCTGGTCGCGCAGCTCGCCCGTCTTGAAGTCGACGATCGCCGTCTGCCCTTCCCTCTCGATCACGAGGTCGTAGCGTCCCTGCACCCGGTTCCTCTCGAGCATGAAGGCGAACTCCTGCTCGACCGCGGTCGGGGACCACGGCGCGCGCGCCTCCTCGGCGTGGAAGCGCCGCAGCATCGTCTCCCCCTCCCGCAGCCGCTCGTCCTCGTGGGCGCGGGAGAGGAAGCCCTCGGAGACCCAGGCCGAACGAAAGGCGGCGACCAGATCGTCGGCGGAGAAGGCCACCCCGGCCAGGCGCGCCTCGAAGTGCCGCCGCACCGCCTCGTGCACGGCGTGGCCGTAGACGACCGCGTGGTGCGTGAGCAGAGGCACCCGCAGCACGTGGACGTAGCGGTACTTGAGCGGGCAGGTCTCGTAGTCGTCGATCTGGTTGTAGGAGAGGCGCAGGACCCCGTCCTCGGGGATCGCCGCCTCGCGGGGCGCCTGCGGCTCGGGCGCCGGTGCCTGTCGGGCGATCGCCTCGAGCGGAGCGGTTCGCCGCGGGAGCGGCTTGGGCGAGGGCAGGTCCAGCGCCTCGACCACGAAGCGCGACACCTTGCGCGCCCGCGAGGTGCCGTAGTCGCTCGCCGAGGTGAGGACGAGCTCGTCCCGGGCCCGAGTCATGGCGACGTAGAAGAGGCGCCGCTCCTCGAGGAGCTGCGCGTTGCTGCCACCGGAAAGCTCCTCGTTCAGGAGCTCCTCGGGCAGGCTCAGCGGGTCGCCCCGCCTCTGCAGCGGGAACTTCCCTTCGGCCGCGCCCACCAGGAAGACGGCCGGGAACTCGAGGCCCTTCGCCTTGTGCACCGTGAGCACGTGGACGGCGTCGTCGTCAGGGTCGGCCTCGGCCACGGCCGGGTCGTCGCCGGCCTCGCGCAGCAGCTCGAGGTGCGCGACGAAGGCCGGGACGCGGTCGTGCTCGGCCAGGTCGCCGTACGCCTTCACCGCCTCGAAGAAGCGGGCGATGTTCTTGACCTTGACCTCGGCCTCGGCCGAGGCCTCCTTGGCCAGGCGGCCGAGCAGCCCCGACCATTGCAGGAAGCCGTACAGGACCTCGCCGGTGCGGCGGCGCGGCACCTCGGCCGCGGCCCGCTCGAGGTCGGCGATCAGCCGGCTGGCCGCCTCGCGCGTCCGGCCCGAGACCCCCGCCAGGTCCTCGTTCTCCGACAGGCCGCGCAGCACCTCCAGCAGCGGGCGGGTCTTGCGGCGGGCGTAGTGGTTCATCCGCAGGAGATCGCCCTCCGGCATGCCGTAGACCTCGCAGGCGGCGAGGTAGAAGAGCGAGACCGAGTCGTCGGGGTTCGCCAGCACGCGCAGGAAGGACACCAGCAACCGCACCTCTTCGCGTGCGTAAAGCCCGCGCGAGCCGCTGAACCGGTGCGGCAGCCCCCTGACGTTGAGGGCCCGCAGGAAGGGATCGGCGTCGCCGTTGCTCCGGACCAGGATCGCGAAGTCGCGTGGGCGGGAGCCCTGCAGGATCCGCTCCTCGATCATGCCGGCCACCCCGTCCGCCTCGGCCGAGACCGTGTCGAAGCGCAGGTGCCGGACGGGCGCGCCTCCCGGGCGCGGCGAGCGCAGCTTCTTGTCGATCCCCGCGATCGCCTCCAGGCGATAGGGGTTGTTGTAGGAGACGAGCCGCGCGGCAGTGTCGAGGATGACCTGGGTCGAGCGGTAGTTGTCCGTCAGCACCACCTCGCGCGCGGTCGGGTAGAGCCGGCGGAAGGCGAGCAGGTTGGCGGCCGCCGCCCCGCGCCAGCGGTAGATCGCCTGGTCGTCGTCGCCGACCACCGTCAGGTTCGCCGTCTCGCCGGCCAGGAGCTTCAGCATCTCGAGCTGCGCGTGGTTCGTGTCCTGGAACTCGTCGACCAGCACGAAGCGGTACCGCGCGCGCAGCCGCGCCAGCAGCGCCGGCCGCTCGCGCAGCAGACCGAGGGTCCGATGGATCTGATCGCCGAAGTCGGCCAACCCGGCCTCGGCCAGCAGCCGCTGGTGCGCCTCGTAGAACTCCGCCAGCTCCACCTGACTCTCGGCCAGGTCGCGCGCCTCGTCGTCCGTGGCCGCGGCGAGTCGCGCCTCCGCCCAGGCCCGGTACCGCTCCGGCGAGACGTCCTCGTCCTTGGCCCGGCTCACCAGGGTCGTGAGCGCGGCCAGGTGGCGGGTCGGGTCGCCGAGCGGCCGGAAGCGCCGGAGCGGGAGGGCGAAGAGACGCTCGCGCAGGAAGATGATCTGCTCGGGCTGCGAGAGCACCCGGAACTCGGGATCGAGCCCCGCCTCGACCGCGGCCTCGCGCAGCACGCGGTCTCCGAAGGCGTGGAAGGTCGAGATCGGCGTCTCGGCGTAGCCGTAGGGAATGAGCTGGTCGACGCGCTCGGCCATCTCGGCCGCGGCCTTCTCGGTGAAGGTGAGGGCCAGGATCTGCTCGGGGCGTACCGCCTTGGTGGCGATCAGGTGGGCGATGCGCCGGGTGAGGACCGTCGTCTTGCCGGTGCCGGCGCCGGCGATGATGAGGAGCGGCCCTTCGCCGTGACGGACCGCCTGGCGCTGGGCCTCGTTCAGGCCCTCGAGGATCCGCTCATAGGCGGCGGTCACGACGGGAGAGGCGGCCATGCCCTCCACCATAACCGGCGTCGGGGCACCCGCAGGTCCGCTCGTCGGGCTAGCCCACCTCCTCGTGGCGCTTCCTGATCTGCGCGATCACCTCGTCCAGGTGACAGAAGGCGAGTGCCGTATAGGTGTCGGCGGCGCCGTAGTAGATCGCGACCCGGCCGGTGGCGACGTCGACGATGTTCTGGCAGGGGAAGACCACGTTGGGCACGAAGCCGCTCACCTCATAGGGCCTCTCCGGTGTCAGCAGGTAGTCCTCGCCGCGGCAGATCACCTTGTGCGGCTCCTCGAGGTCGAGCAGGGCCGCGCCGAAGCTGTACACGAAGCCGTTACAGGTGGTGGAGACGCCGTGGTAGAAGAGCAGCCAGCCCTCGCTCGTCTCGATCGGCGTCGGTCCGGCCCCGATCTTGACCCCCTGCCACCAGCCCTTGCCGCCCTTGCCCATCACGTGGCGGTGCCGGCCCCAGAAGACGAGGTCGGGGCTCTCGGAGACGAAGATGTCGCCGAAGGGCGTGTGGCCGCTGTCGCTCGGGCGGCTGAGCAGGCGGTAGCTGCCCCCGACCTTGCGCGGGAAGAGCACACCGTTGCGGTTGAAGGGCATGAGGGGGTTTGGCAGGCGCGTCCAGGTCCGGAAGTCCCTGGTCAGGCCCAGGCCGATCGAGGCGCCGTGCATGTCGTCGCACCAGGTGACGTAGAAGGTGTCGCCGATGCGCACGAGACGCGGGTCGTAGCCGTAGCTGAGCGGGGCCGGCCGCCCGTCCTCGTCCTGCCAGGGGATGATCGTGTCGTCGATCTCGAACACGATGCCGTCGCGGCTCTTTCCGAAGTGCAGGTTGGCGCGGCCGTTCCTGTGATCGGCGCGGAAGACGCCCACGAAGGCCCCCTCGTGTGGCAGGACCGCGCTGTTGAAGACGCGCGCCGTCGAGGGGGTCGGGTTCCAGTCGATCACGGGGTTGCCGCTGAAGCGCCAGACCACGTCGCTCGAGCCGGCGGGTCGGTCTTCCCAGGGCAGGTTGGGTAAGGATTCACCGATGATCTTCACGCTCTCCTCCCGGTCGTCGAGGTCGCCGGGCCACGGCGACGCGAGCAGCAAAGGCTATGTCGGGGCGTCATCGGCGGTCAATCGCGAGCGTGAGGCCTCGTCAGAGGATCTGCCTCTCGCCGAGGACACCCCCGCAGAAGCGGACCAGCGTCTCGCCGGTACGCGCGAGCACGGCCTCGAGCCGCGCGGGCGCGAAGCCCGCCGGCGCATAGGCGACCACCAGCACCTCCCGGCTCTCGAGTGTGATCGACGTCCTGAGCGAGTCGGAGGTCGGGTTGCCGAACGGCCCTTCGGCATCCACCAGCACCGGGCGCCCCTCGACGTGGACACTGCCCTTGCGGATGCCCTCGTACGCCTCGCCCGGCCGGCCCTTGCGAAAGGTGACCGGGGGACGGACGCGGGCGAGGTCGTAGAGGCCGAAGGACAGCTGCTCGCGCAGCGACACGAGATTGAGGGCGTCCACGAGCGTGTTGATCCGGTAGAGGGTCTCGCCCTTGAGCGCGCGACGGGCGAGCGACTCGGAGGACGGGCGCGTCTTGGTGGGGTCGAGCCCGAGGGCCTTGTAGAGCGCCCGCGCCTCCTGGGCCCCGGGCAGCTCTGAGCTGCGGCCTTGCCCGTAGCGCTCGCGGAGCGACGAGCAGAGCCCGTCCACCTCGGCGTCGAGAAGGGGGTCTCGCTCGCGGACCTGGACGCCGGCGATCGTCAGCAGGCCGATCCGCGCGCGGCCGGTGACGTCGTCCCCGATCGCGAACTCCAGCATCCCTGCCCCCGTTCAGTCGGCCGCGACGGCGCGCGCCACCGCATCGACCGCCGCCTGGGCATCCCGCGAACCGCCGGCCAGGTTGTTGACGAGGATCGCGAAGGCCAGACGCTCGCCGCCCGAGCCGGTGAGGTAGCCCGCCAGCGCGCTGGCCTGGGTCAGGGTACCGGTCTTGGCGGCGATCCGGCCGCGGGCCTCCGTGAGCCGCCACTGCAGCGTGCCGTCCACCCCAGCGACGGGGAGCGACTCGCGGAAGACGGCCGCCTGAGGATGGCGGTCCATCGCCGCCAGCAGCGCCACCAGCCCCGAAGCCGTGACGAGGTCGCTGCGGGCGAGGCCGCTGCCGTCGGAGATCGCCCAGCCGTCCGTCGGCACTCCCAGCCGCGCGAGCGTCGCCAGCTCCGCGTCCCTGCCGTTCTCGACGCTGCCCACCCCGGTGGCCGCGAGTCCCACGAGACGCAGCAGCGCCTCGGCATACAGGTTCTGGCTCTCCTTGTTGGTCCGGCGCACGATCTCGGCGAGCGGCGGGCTCTCGTGGCCGGCGAGCGTGCGCAGGCCCGGCGGCAGCGGCCCGCGCGAAGTCTCGAGCCCTCCCGTCACGCGGATGCCCCTGGCCTCGAGGACGGAGGCGAATGCAGTCGTCGCGAAGCGCGCCGGATCCTCGACCGCGATCCGCCCCGACCAGCCGCCGCCACGGGGCAGGCGGCCCGAGAGGCGGATGCGCCCATCGCGCTCCTTCTCCAGGACGACCTCCTCCTTCGTCCCTGCCTCTCCCGTCACGACCGTCGAGACGAACGGCAGGAGCGGCGTCTTTGGCACCACGTCGAGCTGGGCCGGATCACCCGCCCTCTCCCCCGGCAGCAGGCGTGCCTCTACCATCCCCTCGTTCCAGGAGAGGGCCGCGACCTCCGCCCCGTAGCCCCAGACGAGGTCCTCCCAGGTCCAGTCGTGGCCCCGGCGTTCGCCGGCGAACGCCCCCTCCTGCCCGATCAGCCGTCCTTCGATCCGCCGCACCCCCGCCGCGGCCAGGGCGGCGGCCAGCTCCTCGAGCGGCGTCGGCTGATCGGCGTTCGAACGCGAGGACAGCGTCGGGTCTCCCCGGCCGACCAAGTAGAGGTCGCCCAGGATGCGGCCGAAGCGGTCGAGCTGCCCGGACGTCTCCAGAGTCGTGCGGATGCGCGCCGCGGGTCCCAGGGAATCGAGCGCCACCGCCGTCGTCACGAGCTTGAGGGTCGAGGCCGGGCGCAAGGCCCGCGCTGCGTCGAAACGGTAGAGCGTCCGTCCACTCTTCAGGCTGCGCACCTCGATCCCCCACGAAGCCGAGGCGAGATCCGGCCGCGCGACGACCGGCTCGATCGCGCGCCGCAGCGCGGCCGGCGACGGGTCGGCGGCCAGGGACACCGCGGCCAGCGAGAGGGGGACGAGCGACAGGAGCGCGCGCCGCCGTGCCCGGCTCATCCCTGCGGGCGCTCCGCCGCCAGCTCCTGACAGCCTCTCGTCACGATCTGCCGGACCTCCTCCGCCAGCCGGTCGACCTCATCGGCCTTCCTGCCCTCGACCGGTACCGCCGGCGCGATCGCCACTCGGACCCGGCCCGGGTGCAGGCTGGCGAGCCCGCGCGGCACGACGGTCTTCACGCCCGCGAGCGACACGGGCACGATCGGCACGCCGGCGTCGAGCGCCAGGTTGAAGCTGCCGCGCCGGAAGAGGCGCACGGTCGCGTCGGGACTGCGCGTGCCCTCCGGGAAGGTGACGACGCTGGTGCCGGCGCGGATCCTGCGGGCGGCGGTCTTCAGGCTGCGGCGGGCGCGAAAGGCGTTGCTGCGGTCGATCGGGATGTGGCCTCCCAGCCAGATCGACCAGCCGACCAGAGGCAGGAGCGAGAGCGAGCGCTTGTAGATGATGCGGAAGTCGACCGGCAGATGGCCGAAGATGACGAAGATGTCGAGGGCGCTGCCGTGGTTGGCCGCGTAGATGGCTGGCCCGGTGGGTACGTTCTCCGCCCCCGTCACCGACACCTCGACGCGCAGCACGCGCAGCAGGGCGCGGCTCCACGCCCCGCCGATGTTGCGCGTAGCGCGGCCGCTGCGGTCCAGGACCGCGGCCACGCAGGCGGCGCTCGCGTAGCCGGCGGTCAGCAGCAGCGCGAGCGGCGTCTGGAACAGGAAGAGTCGGAGTGCGCGCGAGTTCACGGGGTCGTCTAGTCGCCGCGGACGGGAGGACCGTCTCCCCCGACGGCCTGCGTCGTTGCGGAGGTCTCTTGACTCGGCTCGGCGGAGTGCGCGGGCGCGGAGTGCTCCGGCGCCTCGCGCCGGTCGGACTCGCGCCGGTGCTCGTTGCGGACGTCACGACCGTTGCGCGGCTCGCGCCGCTCGCGTTCGTATCCGCGCGCCTCGCGCCGCCCCTCCGGGTCCGCCGCGCCACCCGAGAGTCCCTCGGGCCAGCGGCAGAAGATCATCTTGCCGGCGGTCGTCTGGAGCACGCTGGTCACGGCCACCTCGATCGTGCGCCCGATCGCGCGCTTGCCCTGGTCCACCACCACCATCGTCCCGTCGTCGAGGTAGGCGATTCCCTGCCCCGCCTCCTTGCCCTCCTTCAGCACGAAGACGCGCAGCACCTCGCCCGGCAGCACCACCGGCTTGAGGGAGTTGGCGAGCTCGTTGATGTTCAGCACCGCGACGCCCCGGAGCTGGGCGACCTTGTTGAGGTTGAAGTCGTTCGTGACGATCTTGCCGGAGAGGCGCTTGGCGAGCTCGATCAGCTTGAGGTCCACCTCGCGCACCTCGGGGAAGTCCGTCTCCACGATCTGCACCTGCACGTGCGACATCTTCTGGATCCGCTGCAGGATGTCGAGCCCGCGCCGGCCGCGGTTGCGCTTCAGCGAGTCCGAGGAGTCGGCCACCTGCTGCAGCTCACGGAGCACGAACTGCGGCACCACCAGGGTACCGTCCAGGAAACCGGTCTCGCAGATGTCGGCGATCCGGCCGTCGATGATCACCGAGGTGTCGAGCACCTTGTACTGGTGGAGACGCGCGGCGTCCTTGAAGGCGGCGATGATGCGCGCGGGCTCGAACCACTCCCCGCGACGGGCGCCGATCACGACACCCATGTAGATCAGGAACACGATCAGCAGGGAGTGCACGAAGTGCTCGGCGGCGAGCTCCAGGCTCGCCACCACACCCCAGACCAGGTTCGCACCCAGGAGCCCGGTCACCCCTCCCACCAGCGCCCCGACCATGTTGTGCGCGGGGACCCGGTGCAGGCGCAGCTCCAGGGTGATGATGCCAATCGCGAGCAGGAGCCCGAGCCCGAGGCCCTCCAGCGGCTTAGGAAACGGGCTGTAGTGCCAGCCGGCCCAGGACAGCGTCGCGACGGCGAGGATGCGGAAGAGGACGAGCCACATGGAGCAACCTCTCGGGGCCTCTTCGCGGGCCCCCTGCTGGGAATGAAGCGACGGTTCGCATGAAGATGTCGCCCTGACCGCCGCAATGATACACCCCGGCGAGCGCCCGTCAGCGCGCGTCGTCGAGGCGCTCGAGGGCCTCCTCGAGCGTGCCGACGCCGATCAGGCGGATGCCGGGAGGGACCTCGTCGGGGACGTTGCGCGCCGGCAGCAGGCAGCGGGTGAAGCCCATCTGCACCGCCTCGCGTACCCGCAGCGTCGACTGCCCCGCCCCCCGGACCTCGCCGCCCAGGCCGACCTCGCCGAAGACGACCGTGTGCGGCGGCAACGGCCGGTTACGGAAGGAGGAGGCGATCGCCGCGGCCACTCCCAGGTCGGCCGCCGGCTCGTCCACCTCCAGCCCGCCGGCGACGCTCACGAACACGTCGTCGCCCAGCAGCTCGAGACCGACGCGCTTCTCCAGCACGGCGAGCAGCAGGTTGGTCCGGTTGGGGTCGATGCCGAGCGACATCCGCCGCGGCGTGCCGAAGGAGGTCGGCGAAACGAGCGCCTGCACCTCGACCAGCATCGGACGGGAGCCCTCGATCGTACAGACCACCGCCGAGCCCGGCGAGCCCGCCTGGCGTTCGGCCAGGAACAGGGCGGAGGGATTGGCGACGGGCTTCAGGCCCGCACCGGTCATCTCGAAGACACCGAGCTCGGAGACGGCGCCGAAGCGATTCTTGACCGCGCGCACGATGCGGTGGTGCTGGCGTTTCTCGCCCTCGAAGTAGAGGACGGTGTCGACGATGTGCTCGAGCGACTTCGGCCCCGCCAGGCTGCCGTCCTTGGTGACGTGGCCGATCAGGAAGGTGGTGATACCCCGTCCCTTGGCCAGGAACAGGAGCTGCGTCGCGACCTCGCGCACCTGGCTGATGCTGCCGGGGGCAGAAGGGAACCTGGCGGAGAACACCGTCTGCACCGAGTCGATCACCAGCGCCGCCGGTCGCGTCGCCTCCACGTGCTCGAGGATCCGCTCGAGCGACGTCTCCGCCAGCAGGAAAAGACCACCGCCGCGGATCCCCAGCCGCTCGCCGCGCAGCTTGATCTGCCGCTCGGACTCCTCGCCCGAGACGTAGAGGACGCTGCCGTGGGTCCGGCCCAGCAGGTGCGCCACCTGCAGGAGCAGCGTGCTCTTGCCGATCCCCGGCTCGCCGCCGATCAGGACCAGCGAGCCCGGCACGAGTCCACCGCCGAGCACGCGGTCGAACTCGTCGATCCCCGAGGGGACCCGCAGCTCCTCCGAGACGTCGATCGCGTCCCAGGGCTTCGGCTGCGAGGCGACCGGGGGCAGGGTGAGCTGGTCGGGGCGGCCCTTGCCCGGAGGCAGAGCGATCTCCCGGCGCTCCTCGACCAGGCTGTTCCACTCGCCGCAATCGGGACAGCGACCGAGCCACTTCGAGCTCTCGAAACCGCAAGCCTGGCAGGCGAAGACGGTGCGGACCTTGGTCATTGACCTACTGTCCGCCCCGCCACTCCAGGTTCTCGAAGCGGGTGAACTCCTTGATGAAGGCGAGCCTGCGGGAGCCGGTCGGGCCGTTCCTCTGCTTGCCGATGATGATCTCGGCGATGCCGCGGTTCTCCTCGCTCGGCTTGTACTCCTCCTCGCGGTAGATGAACATCACGATGTCCGCGTCCTGCTCGATGGCGCCGCTCTCGCGCAGGTCGGAGAGCTGCGGGCGCTTGTCGGTGCGGGCCTCGGGGGCCCGGGAGAGCTGGGAGAGCGCGACCACCGGCACGCCCAGCTCCTTGGCGAGCCCCTTCATCGAGCGGCTGATCGCCGACATCTCCTGCTGGCGGTTCTCGCTGCGGCCGGCGCCGCTCACCAGCTGCAGGTAGTCGACGATGATCAGCCCCAGACCGTGCTCGGCCTTGAGCCGCCGGCACTTCGCCCGCATCTCGAGGGGCGAGATGGTGGCCGAGTCGTCGATGAAGATCTTCGACTGCGCGAGGTCGGTGTAGGCCTTGGCAAGGCGCGCCCAGTCCTTCTCGTTCAGCTTCCCGGTACGCAGGCGGTGGGAGTCGACCCGCGCGTCCGCGCACAGCATGCGCAGAGCCAGCTGCTCCTTGGACATCTCGAGCGAGAAGAGGCCCACCGTCTCGCCCACCCGCAGCCCCACGTGCTGGGCGACGTTGAGGCAGAAGGAGGTCTTGCCCATCGCGGGCCGGGCCGCCACGATCACGAGCTCGCCCTTCTGCAGGCCGCTCGTCATCTCGTCGAGGTCGCTGAAGCCGGTGGCGAGACCGGTCACCACGTCCTTCGACTGCGAGAGCTGGTCGATGGTCCGGAAGCTCTCCTTGACGATCTCGGCGATCCCGACGAAGCCCGCCCGGATCCGGCGCTCGGCGATGTCGAAGATCGCCTTCTCCGCCTGGTCGAGCAGCACCGCCGCCTCGTCGCCGGCCTCGAAGCAGGAGTGGACGATCCGGTTGCCGGCGTGGATCAGGTTGCGGAGGACGGCCTTCTCCTTGATCAGGCGGCTCCAGTGCTCGACGCTCGTGATGCGGGGAACGCCGTCCAGGAGCGCGGCCAGGTAGCTGGCCCCTCCCACCGCCTCGAGCGCCGAGCGCCGCGACAGCTCGTCCTTGAGGGTGACCAGGTCGATCGGCTGGCTGCGCTCGGCGAGCGCCGCCATCGCCTCGAAGATCCGGCGGTGGGCGTCGCGGTAGAAGTCGTCGCGGCCCAGGATCTCGGCCGCGGAGTTGAAGGCCTGGTCGTCGACCAGGATCGCCCCCAGGACGGTCCTCTCCGCCTCGGCGTCGTGAGGGAGCGTCCTCTCGGTCGGGGGGGCGTCTGCGGACACGGCTGGCTGCTCCTGGTCCGGGCGGCGAGCGATGCCGCCCTAGCCCTCCTTCGTGACCAGCAGCCTGAGCGAGGCGACCACCTCCGGGTGGAGCTTGACCTTCACCTCGTGCTCGCCCAGCTGCTTGATCGGCTCCTCCAGCTGCACCTTGCGCTTGTCGATCTCGATGCCCTTCGTCTTCAGGAACTCGGCGATGTCCCCGCCGGTGACCGAGCCGTAGAGCGCCTCGTTCTCGCCGACCTTGCGCGGCGCCACGAAACGCAGGCCGGAGATCCGCTCCGAGAGCGCCTCGAACTCGGCCTTCTCCTTGGCGAGCCGGGCGAGGTGGGCCTTCTTCTCCTTCTCGATCATCGCCTTGTTGGCCGCGTTGACCGCCATGCCGAGGCCTCGCGGCAGCAGGAAGTTGCGGGCGTATCCGTCCGCGACATTCACCACCTCCCCGCGGCGGCCCAGCTTGTCGACGTCCTCCCTCAGGATCAGCTCCATGACTCTCCTCGAGATTCAACCACACCGGCCGGCAAGGCCGGGTCCCCTAGACCTTCTCGCGCGGGGGCTCGGCCCAGCGCCGGAAATCGAACCAGTTGTCGAACAGACCCAAGAGCGCCAGGATCTGGGGCGCCCAGGGGTTCGCCAGCACCAGCACCAGCAGCGCGATGCGCAGCAGGGCCGGCGCGGCCAGGCGCCGCGCGTAGAAGGCGACGACCGCGAGCCCCTGCAGTGCGAAGAAGAAGGCCACGATCAGCAGCACGTTGTAGGCGAGCGGTCTCGCCGCCGGCAGCGCGACCGCCGCCCCCGCCAGGATGAAGACGACTACCAGCGCCAGCGGAAAGCGCACCCTCTCGAACTCCCCGTCCTCCAGCCAGCCCGGGTCGCGTCGCAGCAAGTAGATGCGAAGCAGCGTCGCGTTCGCGATCACGACCACCGCGGCGACGATGATCCAGACGGCCGGGAACACGACCGCTATCACGTCGTGGAGGAGCGCGGTCTGCTCGGTAAAGGCTGTGATCGTGTCCGCGGGCACGCCGCTCGCGCGCAGCTGCGAGAGGAACGCCTCGGAGCGCAGCTCGTCGAGCGGGGCGAGCGTCCGCTGGGCGATCGTGTCCCCGGCGAAGAAGAGGGCGATCGCGACCTCGAACACGAGAAGGCCGAACGCCCAGGCGCAACCTCGGATCAAGCCACGCCCGCGTGCAAGCGCCTCCCCGACCAGCAGACCCGGCAGGGCGAGCGCCACCAGGAAGCCGAGCGCCGGCGCCGGCGTCTCGACGGCGCCGACCACCGCGGCGGCGAGGACGGCGGCGAGCCACGCGCTCACCGCTCCTGAGCGCAGCCTCTGGATGATGATCGGCAGGGGTGAGATGAACGAGAGCGGCGCGAGCGCGGGAACGAAGGCGGCCAGGCCGAAAAGGACGGCGGCGAACGCACCCGCTCCCACCAAGCCGCCCAGCCGCGGCTCCACGGCCGAGCCGGCCCCGAGCGGAGCCG
The DNA here is from genome assembly GCA_963732935.1 of uncultured Acidobacteriota bacterium. Taxonomy (GTDB): domain Bacteria; phylum Acidobacteriota; class Vicinamibacteria; order Fen-336; family Fen-336; genus DATBSL01. The sequence continues at coordinate 1,321,485 of CAVTBK010000003.1, forward strand.
GACCCCTCTCGCCCATCGCCGTCCTGCCCGCGCTAGTCCGACGCGTACGGCAGCAGGGCGATGTGGCGGGCGCGCTTGATCGCCTCGGTCAGCTTCCGCTGGTGCTCGGCGCAGGTCCCGAACATGCGCCGGGGCAAGATCTTGCCCCGCTCCGGCACGAACTGCGAGATCAGCTTGACGTCCTTGTAGTCGACGTAGTCGATCTTGTCCGCGCAGAACTTGCACACCTTCCGGCGGCGAAAGAAGTACCGCTTGCCGCCGCCGTCCTTGCCGCCCGCTCCCTTCGAACCGCCGCCGGGACGTCCCGACCGCCCGAAACCTCCACCGCCGTTCGTCGTCTGCGAGCTCACTGCTGTGCCCCCTCGCTCTCGCGCGGCGCCGCCGCCGGCCGTCCCTTGCGCTTCTCCTCTCCGAGCGCGCGCCGCGCCTTGCGCCGCTCGGCCTTGCGCAGCTCCTCGTCGACGCGCACGGTCAGGAAGCGGATGACCCCATCCATCACCTTCAGCCGCCGCTCCACTTCCTTGATCAGCCCGCCTCCACCCTCGACCGCCATCAGCACGTACGAGCCCTCGTGGTGACGTCGCACGGAGTAGGCGAGGCGCTTCTTGCCCCACTTCTCGAGCTTTTGGAGCTTTCCGCCCGCCTGCTCGACGAAACCCTGGACCTGCGCGGTCAGGGCATCCACCTCCGGCTCCCCGAGGTTGGGGTCGGCGATGAAGAGTATTTCGTAGGTCCGCTCGCTCACTGCTCCTCCTTCTGGATCCCGCTCCGCCCTGGAGGGCGACGGCGGTCAGCTCCTTTGTGACTCGATGCCCCGCGGCCGAGGACGGCCACGGGCACGGGCCCTACCGGGAGCAAGGGTTCGAACGCGGCCCCAGACGGGCCGCGACAAACGCCGAGTATACCCTAAGCCCGGGAGCCGTTGAAACGGTCCATCGCCTCACCCGGCCCCGAGCGCAGCACGCACAGGACGGCGTCGGCGGCCCGGGCGAGCGCGGCCTCGAAGGCTGGCGCCTCGTCGCTCGGGACCTCGGCCAGCACGTACTCGGCTAGCTCCTTTGGCCACTCTCCCGAACGCACGCCGATCCGGACGCGCACGAACTCCTCCGTACCGAGGGTCTCGATCACGGAGCGCAGCCCATTGTGGCCGCCGTGGCTGCCGCGGGAGCGGACGCGGAGCCGGCCCAGCTCGAGCGCCACGTCGTCGACGACCACCACCAGGTCGGCCGGACCAGCTCCGGCCGCCGCCAGCGCCGCCGCCACCGGCGGCCCGCTCGCGTTCATGAAGGCAAGAGGCTTGACGAGCAGCGTCTCCTGTCCAGCGAGCAGCGCCTCCGCCCGCCAGGCGTCAGCGCCCGCAGCCGAACTCGTCGCCGGCCGGACTGCCTCGGTGACGCCGGCGCCCGCGGCGAGCAGGTCGATCGTCCGGAACCCGGCGTTGTGACGGGTGGAGCGGTATCCCGCTCCGGGATTGCCGAGGCCGGCGACGACACGCAACTCGAGGGTGCCTCGCGCGCCACGGATGCGCCGTGGCGCGCCGGAGCCTACTTCTTGTCCTTTTCCTTCTCGGCCTTGGCGCCTTCTCGGCCTTGGCGCCCTTCTCGGGCTTGTCCTCCGCCGCGGTCTCACCTTCGGCCTTGCCCCGCTTGATGACCTCCGGCTCTGCCCCGGCGGTCTCGGTGACCGCAACCTCCTCCGCCGCCACCTCGGCAACGGCCTCCTCGGCCCTCGGCAGCACCACGTGGACGATCACCAGCTCGGGTTCGGCCAGCACCGTCACCTTGTCGCCGAGCTTGAGGTCGGAGACGCGCAGGTGCTTGCCCAGCTCCAGGTGGGAGATGTCGACCGTGATCTTTTCGGGGATGTCGGCCGGCAGGCACTCGACCTCGAGCTCGCGGGTGACGAAGTCCACCAGCCCACCCTGGATCTTCACGCCGACCGGCGTGCCTTCGAGCACCACGTGCACGCTGACGGTGATCGGCTTGTCGAGCGCGACCTCGTAGAAGTCGGCGTGCAGCAGCCGCCCCCGCAGGGGCTCGCGCTGGAACTCCTTCAGGATCACCTTGCGCCGTGAGCCGCCGATCTCCAGGTCGAAGAGGGTGTTCTCCCCCGAGGTGCTCTTCAGGATGGCGCCGATCTCCTTGGGAGACACCGCCACGGCGACCGCCTCCTTACCCGCGCCATAGACGACGCCGGGGATCAGCCCGCTCACGCGCAGCCGGCGGTTCGGGTTCTTACCGGTCTCGGTCCGGCTCTCGGCCGGCACCACGAATTCAGGCATTTCGCTCCACTCCTACGATACGTTCTGCTAGACGAAGAGGCTGGTCACCGAGGTCTCCTCGTGGATGTTCTTGATCGCGCGGGCGAGCAGCTCGGCGATGCTGAGCTCCACGATCTTCCCGCAAGCACGCTTCTCGGGCGAGAGCGGCAGCGAGTCGGTGACGATGAGCTTGGAGAGCGGGCTCTTCTCGATCCGCTCGATGGCATGACCGGACAGGACGGGGTGCGTGCAGGAGGCGACCACCTCGCGCGCGCCCGCCCTCTTGATCGCCTCGGCGACCTTGGTGAGGGTGCCGGCGGTGTCCACGATGTCGTCGACGATCAGGGCGGTGCGCCCCTCCACCTCGCCGATCACGTTGTGGACCTCGGCCACGTTGGGCTGGTCGCGCCGCTTGTCGACGATCGCGAGCGCCGCGTCGAGGCGCTTGGCGTAGGCGCGGGCGCGCTCGACGCCGCCGGCGTCCGGCGAGATGACGGTCAGGTCCGGCAGGTTCAGCCGCTGGACGTGCTCGATGATCACCGGCGCCGCGAACAGGTGGTCGACGGGCACGTCGAAGAAGCCCTGGATCTGGGCGGCGTGCAGGTCCACGGTCAGCACCCGGTCGGTGCCCGCGGTCGAGAGCAGGTCGGCCACCAGCTTCGCCGAGATCGGCACGCGCGGCTTGTCCTTGCGGTCCTGTCGCCCGTAGCCGTAGTAGGGGAGGACCGCAGTCAGCCGCGCCGCGCTCGCGCGCTTGAAGGCGTCCAGCATCAGTAACAGCTCGACCAGGTTCTCGTTGACGGGCGCGCAGGTGGGCTGGACCACGAACACGTCGGCACCGCGGACGTTGTCGTGGATCTGGAACCAGACCTCGCCGTCGCTGAAGCGCGCGAGGTGGGCCCGCCCTACGGGCACGCCCAGGTAGCTAGCGATCGCCTCGCCCAGCGCCGGGTGCGCAGTGCCGGTGAAGATTCGGAGCTCTCGACCCATACCTTTGCACCCGTTCCGGCGTTGGGTGGCTGGGGCGGAAGGATTCGAACCTTCGATCCGGGGTCCAAAGCCCCGCGCCTTACCACTTGGCCACGCCCCAACGCGCGGGGATCCTACCCCTCGGAACCCTCCTTCTCGGTCGGCTCTGCGCCGACGCTCGGCTCCGCGCCGCCGCTCGGTGCGGGCGCCGGGGCTCCCGAGGCCACCTGCTGACGGTAGACCCCCAGGACCTTCTCCTCGAGATATTGACGCATCTGGTTGTTCAGCGGATGAGCGATGTCCTTGAACGTCCCGTCCTTGCGCTTCTTGCTGGGCATCGAGACGAACAGGCCCTTGGGACCATGGATCACCTTGATGTCCGTCACCACGAAGCAGTGGTCGAACACGATGGACACGAAAGCCTTGAGCTTCTCGTCGTCGACGGGGATGACCTTGACGTCGGTGATCTCCATGTTGCCGCTCCTTCTCGTCTCTCGCCGGGCCGTCAGCGGACGCGCTTGCGACCCCACTCGGCCCGGTACTCGTCGAGAGTCAGCGTCCTCGCGACCCAGGCCTGCAGGCCGCGCGTTCGCAACACCTCACGTGCGCGTCGCGCCGCGCCAGCCTCGACGAACAGCCCGAAGTAGCTCGCCCCGCTGCCCGAGAGAGCCGCCAGGCACGCACCCGCCGCCTCGAGCTCCTCGCGGATCAGCCCGGCCTGCTCGCGCAGGGCCGGCACTTCCTCCAGCGCGGCGGCCTCGAGGTCGTTGCTCAGGAGCCGGAAGGTGTTTCGTGCCTCCAACTCTCTCGATACAAAGTAGAAGATGCTATTACTGTTTTCTCGGGGTGTCAAACTTCGGTCGACGCGGGCGAAGACACGCGCGGTCGAGACGGGGATCCCCGGGTCCACCACAACCACGTGGACGCGGATCTGCTTTCTGAGGGGATAGACCTCGTCGCCCCGGCCGAGACCGAGGGCCGTGCCACCGAGCAGGAAGTAAGGGACGTCGGCCCCGAGCCGGCGAGCCAGCCCGTGCAGGACCTCGTTTCCGAGGCCGAGTCCCAGGAGCCGGTCGAGACCGAGCAGCACGGCTGCGGCGTTGCTCGAGCCCCCGCCCAGCCCGCCGCCGACCGGGATCGCCTTGTCGATCGTGATCGCGACGCCCCCGGGGAGTCCGGCGTAGCGCAGCAGGTCCTCGGCCGCCCGGAAGGCCAGGTTCGTCCCGTCGCTCGGCACCAGCGGGTGGTCGCAGGAGACCGTGATCCCCGCCTCGGATCGCCGCAGGGTGATCTCGTCGTGCAGGTCGATCGTCTGGAAGAGCGTCCGCAGCTCGTGGTAGCCGTCGTCGCGCAGGCCCAGCACCTCGAGGCCGAGGTTCAGCTTGGCATAGCTGCGCAGGACGACCGGCCTCGACCCTCCCCGCACAGGCGCGCGCGGCATTCAGCGTCCGCCCAGCAACCGGCGCGCCTCGTCCGCGTCGGTCGGCCGATAGCCCGCGTGGGGCGGCGGCTCGAAGGCCGCGGCCGGAAGTGCCACGTCACCCTCGGCATCCTCGACGCGCACGGAGACGCGCGTCCCGTCCGCGAGCCGGGCTTCGATCCTCCGGGGCAAAGCACTTCCCCAGCGAACTCGAAAATCGACCGCGTCGTCGGGGCGGACTCCGACCAGGAGGTCCATCAACTCGGGCGCCGTGAGCGCGATCCCGAGCAACGCCTCGAGCTTGCTGCGGCTCGCCTCGTGTTGCAGAAAGGCGCGGTCGGCGGGCAGGACCGCCGTCAAGCGTCCCTCGGCCACGACCGCCAGCAACCGGGCACCGCTCGCCCCAGGGATCTCGATCCGGAGCGCGTCGGGTCGACGGAACGCCACCAGCGCCCGTGAGCGGCCACGCAGGTCCGGCCCGCGCACCGATACCTGCAGGTCACCCGAATAGGACGTGAGCGCCGCAGCGGCCCGTACCACTTCCGGCCGCGGCGGCGCCAGGGTGGCGCAGCCAGCCGCGACCAGCGTCAGTGACGCGAGCGCGAGCTCAAGGCGTCGGCGACACCGCATCCTGCCCCTGCGCGTGCAGCACACCCTGGGCGTCGCGGATCTTCGCCTCGACGCCGGCACGATCGAGCTCGCCCTCGTCGTCCTCGCCGGCGAGCGCCCGCTGCCAGCACTGCACGGCCTCGTCGATACGGCCCCGGTGGCTGACGATGTCCCCGAGGTGGTCGAGGATCACGGCGTTGTCGCGGTCCTTCTCGAGCGCCTGGCGCACCGCCTGCTCGGCCGCTTCCGGCCGGTTCAGCCGGTAGAGCGCCCAGCCCAGGCTGTCCTTGTACGCGCCGCTCGAGGGATCCAGCTCCACGGCCTTCTGGATGAAGCTGAGCGACTCCTCAAGCTTGACCCCGCGGTCGGCGTTCATGTAGCCGAGGTAGTTCAGGATCGGGGCCGAGTCGGGCTCGATCGCGAGGGCCTGGCGAAACACGGCGTCGGCCTCGTCGTGCCGCTTCTCTCGCTCGAGCACCGCACCCAGCTGGAATAGGGTCGAGAGGTTCTTCGCGTCCTCCCGCAGCGCCGCGCGCAGGGCCGCCTCGGCCTGCGCGTACTGCCGTGCGCGGCGGTAGAAATCGGCGACCTGAGCGAGCACCTTGGGGTCGTTGGGCGCGTGCTGGCGCATGCCCTCTATCAACGCCTCCGCGGCGGCCAGGTCGCCCTTCTCCCGCAGGAGCGTCGCCTGGAGACCGGTCAGCTCGACGTCGTTCGGGAAACGCTCGCGCGCCGCGCGCACCGCCTCGAGTGCCTGGTCTTTCTGCTTGGCCAAGTAGAGCGCCTCGGCGTGGAAGCCCAGGATGCTCGCGTCCGGCGGATCCCCGCTCGCGATCGCGCGGGCGAAGGCGGAGGCGGCCTCCGGATAGCGCTCGAGCTGCTGATAGGCGAACCCTAGGTGGAGCAGGAACACCCTCTCGCTGGCGGCGGCCCCCTCATCGGAAGCCCGAGGCCGGGCCAGCAGATCCTGCAGAAGCGCGATCGCCTTGGCGTAGTCGCGCCGCGACTCGGCGATCGTCACCTTGAGGAAGGCGGCCTTGAGGTCGCCCGAATCGCTGGCGAGCAGCGCGTCGGCCACCGCGTCGGCCTCGTCGTACCGCTTGAGGTCGCGCAGGGAGCGGCCCTCGAGGTCGCGCGCGAAGCGGTTGGCGGCGTCGCTCTTCAGGATCTCCCGAGCCTCGGCGAGCGCCTCGTCGGGGCGTCGCGCCTGGGAGAGCACCTCGCCCAGCGCCAGGTGAAGCCTCACGTCGACGCGCTCGCTCTGATCGGCTCCCTCCTCCTGCGCCTGGTCCTTCTCGATGGCGAGCGCCTTGCGATAGTGGAGGATCGCCTGGTCGGCCTGGTCCGCCCGCGCGTAGACGTCGCCGAGCATCTGGTAGGCCCGCGCGGAGTCCGGCCGCAGCTCGATCGCCGACTGCAGCGCCGCCGCCGCCTGCTCGGTCTCACCGGCGATCAGCAGCTGCGTCCCCTGCTGCACGCAGGCCTCGAAGCTGCCGGGATCGACGCTCAGGTACTTCTCCCAGGCCTGGGCGGCCCGGACGTGCTCCTGCAGCTGGTCGTAGATGCCCGCGAGAGCGATCAGCGCCTGCCCCTCCGTCGGCCGCAGGCGTGCCGCCGCTTCGTACTCGGAGGCGGCCCGTCGCAAGGTGTCCTTCCCCCCGCTCTCGCCGCCATCGGCCGCCTGCACCTGCAGCAGCTGCGCCAGGACGAGGTGCGCGTCGGCGTCGTCGGCGTCCAGGGCCACGGCGCGCTGCGCCTCGGCCGTCGCCTCCTCGACGCGCCCGAGCTCTCGCAGCAGCCGCGAGATCTCGACCAGGATGGCCGAAGCGGTCGGGTCCAGCTTCTGGGCACGGCGGTACTCGGACAACGCCTCTTCCGAGTCCCCCGCGAAGCGCGCCTGCAGTCCGAGGCTGAAGTGGTAGAAGGCCTCCGCACGTTCGGCGGACGTGGGGTCAGCCGTTGGTGCCGGTGCCGTCTGGGCGAGGGACGCCGCCTGCGCGAGGGACGCAGCGAATACGAACGCGAGGATCGACATGGGGGTGCGGGAACTCCTCCTGGGCGATTCTCCCATGCGCTCCGCACCCGGTCAAAGAAGTGCGTCGAGCCGAACGATCGGCCGCGCGGCTCGGGGTCCGATCCCCGACGCCGCGCGGCCGAGGGGCCGTGACGGTAAGCCGCGCCGGCTAGGCCGCCAGATCGCGGCTGGCGCGGAACTGCTCCAGGATCCAGGCCTTCACGCGCTTCGTGTCGGCGGCCCCGCGCTCGACGGAGCGCAGGTAGTCGAAGAAGCGGCGCTCGCTGCCGGAGCCGAAGGCACGGGACGGGAAGGTCACGTACACCTCTCCCTCCGGCGAGCGCCAGAGCGAGAAGCCGACCAGCTTCATGCCGTCGAGGGGACCCGACTCCGCCTCGAAGACGATCTCGGCATCGCACACCAGCCGTTCCGGGGCGCTCTCCTTTTCCACGAACACCACGCGCATGGCAAACCTCCTCTGGTCTGTCTTCGCCGGTGGGAGAGCGGCCGGCAATCGGGAACCTCAGTAGCGGCGCCGCTGCCGCGGCGCCGGGACCCAACCTAACCGACACGGGTGCCACCACGGGTCCGGCTATCGCCGAGACCTTCGCCTGCGCTAGACTCGCGGCATGCCGATCGATCCGGAGCTCCTCGAAATCCTCGCCTGCCCGGAGTGCAAGACGCCGGTCGAGGTCGTCAAGGACGGAGCCGGCCTGCGCTGCGCCAAGTGCCGCCGGGTCTACCCCGTACAGGACGACATCCCCGTCATGCTCGTGGACGAGGCGACCATCGAGGACTAGGCGGCGACTGGAGCGCGAGTCCCCTTGCAGCTGGAGCGTGCGCAGCTCGGTCTACTGGCGGCGCTCGCGGCCACGGCCTCGATCTCGATCTTCGCCAGCGAGACGCTGCTCGCCCTGTCCCTGCTGGTGCTGGCGGCACGGCTGCTGCGAAAGCGCACCCGCCTCGTCTCGAGCGTCGTCGACACGCCGCTCGTCGCCTTCGCGGTCTGGACGCTGCTCGCCGCCTCCTTCGCCGCCGACCCGGCCCACTCGCACGAGGACGCCAAGAAGCTGCTGCTCTTCTCGCTCTTCTACCTCGCCGTCGAGGTGATGTCGCGGGACGCCGGCCGCGAGCGCGTGCTGACGGCGCTCCTGCTGGGCGGCCTGGCGCTCGCCTCGCTGGTCGTCCTGCAGCACCACCTCCTCGGCTTCGACCGGATCAACCGCCGACCCCCCGGCTTCCTCGGCCACTACATGTCGGCCGCGGGCGCGGTCATGGTCTCGCTGCTGGTCGCCGCCTCGCGTGTCGTGCTCGGGCCGCGGCGCCGCCCGGCGCCGCGCGACGCCTGGCTGGCCGGGGTGGTCCTGCTCGGGGTGACCGTGGTGGCGGCGTTCGACGCGACCGGCCACGGGGTTCTCGCCACGCGGCTCTTCGTCGCCGGCCTCGCGGCCCTCGCCGCCGCCGTCTCCGTCGCGCAGGGCGCGCGCTTCCGGGCCGCCGAGGCCACGCTGCCCTACCTGGTCCTCCCGATCGCGTCCTGGGCCCTGGTCGTGTCCCAGACGCGGGGGGTCTGGGTCGGCGCCGTCGTGGGCGTCGGGCTCACCGCGTTCCTGCGCGCTCCCCGCCTGCTGGCGGCATTCGCCGTTCTGCTCCTGGCGCTCGTCGTCTGGAGACCGGCGCCCCTGATCGGACGGCTGACCATGAGCGACGCCAGCAGCGTCGATCGCTACTACATGTGGCAGGCCGGGATCGACATGATCATCGACCGGCCCGTGTTCGGGGTGGGACCCGGAATGGTGCTGAGCTCCTATCCACGCTACCGCTGGCCGGAGGCGCCGAACCCCAACGCGCCGCACCTGCACAACAACGTGCTGCAGATCGCCGCCGAGCGCGGGCTGCCGGGGCTCGCCTTCTTTCTGTGGTGGGCGCTGGCGGTGCTGCTCACGGCGCTGCGGCGCCTGCGGGACGCGCGCGAAGAGCCCGCCGTCCGTCCCGACGCCAGCGCGGCCTTCGCGGTGCTGATCGCGATCTCGGCGGCGGGCCTGTTCGAGTACAATCTCGGCGACTCGGAAGTCCTGATGCTGGTCCTGCTCCTGATGGCGGTTCCCTTCGCGCTCCCACGAGCGCGCCTCGTGCCGGCCTGAACGGCGTGTCCACTCTGCGCGCGCCGCGCGCGGCGGCGCTGCTCCGGGCCATGCGGGAACGACGGGTGCTGGTCGTGGGCGACCTGATGCTCGACGAGTTCCTCTGGGGGCGCGTCTCGCGAATCTCGCCGGAGGCGCCGGTGCCGGTGGTGGAGGTGACGCGCCAGAGCTTCCACCTGGGCGGCGCGGGCAACGTGGCCGCGAACCTGCGCTCGCTGGGCGGCGCGGCGGTTCTGGTGGGGCTGGTGGGGCGCGACGCGGCCGGTGCGCGCGTCATGGACACGCTGCGCTCGGCGGGTGTCGAGCCGCGACTGGTCACCGCTCCCGACCGGCCCACCACGGTCAAGACGCGGATCGTCGCGCACAGCCAGCAGGTTGTGCGCGCGGACCGGGAAGAGTCCCGCGACGTCTCCGGTGCCGCCGCCGAGGCGATCCGAGAGGCGCTCGCCGAGGAGCTGGCCGGATGCGACGCCCTCGTCGTCTCCGACTACCAGAAGGGTGTGGTGACCGCCCCTCTCCTGCGCTCGGCGCTCCCGCTGGCCAGGCGGCGGCGCAGGCCCGTGCTGGTGGACCCCAAGCTCCGTCACTTCGCCCTCTACCGCGGGGTCACGGTCGTGACGCCGAACCAGCTCGAAGCCGAGCAGGCGACCGGCGTGCGCCTCAGGAGCGACACCGACCTGGACACCGCCGGACGGCGAATCCTCTCGCTGCTGCGCTGCCGCGCGGCGCTCGTCACCCGCGGAGAGCACGGCATGAGTCTCTTCGAGCGCGGCCGGCCGCCCCTGCACGTGGAGGCGGCCGCGCGCGAGGTCTTCGACGTCACCGGCGCGGGCGACACCGTGATCGCGACGCTCGCTCTCGCTCTCAGCGCCGGGGCGACGCTCGACGAGGCGGCTCGGCTCGCCAACGCGGCGGCCGGGGTCGTGGTCGGCAAGGTGGGCACGGCCCAGGCCTCGCCCGAGGAGGTGCTGGCGGCCCTGCGCGCGACGCGCGGCGGCCGCTGAGCCCGCGCCACGCAGTCGTGGTCAATCGCTCCGGGAGTGCCGGGAGCGTGACCTCGCGAGAAGGAACGCCACTCCGAGCAGCGTGACCAGGGACACGGCGACCCCCACCAGCACCAGCCGGGGCCGGTAGACCATCTCGACCCGGTGCCGCCCCGCGGGCAGCGCGACCGCGCGGAAGGCCAGGTTCGCCCGCAGCAGGCGCGCCGGGCGGCCGTCGACGCGCACCTGCCACCCGGGATCGTAGCTGTCGGCCAGCACCAGGTAGCCCGCGTCGTTCAGCTCCGCCGCGATCCGCACCCGGTCCGCGCGTTCGTCGAGGATGCGCGCCGCGCCCCGGAACGAGGGCGGACTCGGGATCTCGCGCCCCTCGGGAAGCAGCACGGTGCGCTCCAGGTCGAGCCCGGGGTCCACCAGCGCGCCCAGGGCCGGCAGACCGTCCGCGACCCGTACCCCGGCGACCACGCGCGCGCGCGGCAGCGGGTCGGGCACGGCCAGCACCAGCGTGGGCGCGACGAAGAGGCCCGGCAGCTCGGCGAGCAGGCGCAGCCGGTCGCCGCCCAGGCGATGCTGGGCGACGACGTGGGTGACGGAGCCGAGCCGGAGCAGGCGCACGAGCTGGTCCGGATCGCTCTCGCGCAGGCGCACGAGGCGGGTCAGGTAGGCGAGAGGTCGCGGCTGCAGGCCCAGGTAGTCGGCATCGAAGGCCTGGCTGAGGCCCCAGCGCCCCGCGCTCTGGGGGGCGAGGCTCATCTGCTGGGCCAGGGCGAGCGCGGCCGGGACCGGCCAGCCGACCGGACGGCGTGCGAGGCGCTGCACCACCTCTGGCCCGGGCGCCCCCGGGGGACGCTCGCGATCTCCGTAGTCGTAGGCGTAGACGCGCGCGGAACGCGGATCACCGAGAACGTCGAGGACCGGGGGGCGCAGCGTGTACAACCCTCGGGGCGCGACCGGTCCCGGGCGAGGGTGGGCGATCGCCAGGTCCAGGACCGCCAGCGCGGCGACCGCGGCGGCGGCCGCCCGGCTCCGGCCGCGCACGCGCAGGGACAGCAAGGCGAGCCCCGTCACCAGCACGGCGAGGCCGGCGTGTACCAGCAGGGCGCGGGCCGCCGCCTGGAGCGGCGCGAGTCCCGGGGTCGCGAGAAACCCGGCTGCCATCGCGCGCAGCGGCGAGTGCTCGCCGAGCACTGCCAGGGCGAGGGCGGCAGCCACGATCGTCGCGAGGGCCGAGGGCGCGACCACGAGCAGCCTCCAACTGCGGCTCCCGGGCGCGCGATCGCCATACCGGACGCGATCGAGGCCCCGCCAGGCGTCGACGCCGAAAGCGGCGAGGCCGGCCCAGCAGAAGGCCACCAGGCCCATCGCCTTGACGGGGAAGCGCAACGAGCGGAGCGGCGGGATGAGGACCGTCAAGCCGTGGTGGAACGGCGCGTGGCGGCCGAGCGCGAAGAGCACCCCCCCGAGCGCCAGGCCCACGAGGACGAGGCGTCGCCGCCGCTGGCCGCGGTAGCAGAGCCCCGCCCCCACCAGCGCCAGACCGCTGAGACCGAGGTAGAGGGAACCGAGCAGCGGCTCGCGGCCCTCGAACAGCTCCGCCCGCCGCTCGGGAGAGAGAGGGAGGCCGCCAGGGATCCCGGCCAGCAGGACCTCGCTGAGCGCCACCGTGTGCAGCGACCAGTACGTCGCCATCGCCCCCGGCAGCTCGCGGCGCGCCGAACGCGACGCCACACCCAGCGCGGGGAGCCCGAGTCCTGCGCTGAGAGCGACCGCGACCACGAGAGCGACCGCGACCTGGCCGACCAGTCGGAGTGACGCGCGCGGGCGGGAGTGATCGAGCTGCGCGGCCACCCAGAGGAACGCCGTGGCCAGGGTGAAGGCACAGTAGTCCGGCGACCCACCCAGCGCCTGCGCTCCGATCGCCAGGCCGAGCCAGGTCGCGTCCCTCGCGCGGCGGGTCTCGAGCAGCCTCTCCGCCGCCAGAAGCACGACCGGCAGGTAGCTGGCCGAGGTGAAGTGATGCAGCATGAGGCCGACCAGTGACAGGTACGGCCCCGACAACACCCAGAGCGAGGCGCCGGTGGCGCAGGCGAGCGCGGACAGACCCCAGCGGCGCGCCAGGGCGAAGAAGGCGAGCCCGGTGAGCATCGTGTGCGCGAGGGTGAAGAGCGTGTAGTAGGTCCAGGGCCGCAGCAGCAGGTTGAGCCATGTGAGCGGGTACAGTACCTGTGCGGTCGGGTTCGCGAGCAACGGACGACCGAAGGCGGGGCTCGGATCCCAGAGCGGGAGAGCTCCGCCTGCCACGGCGCGAACGAAGCCTTCCACCTGCGGGTGCCAGATCAGGTGGATGTCGCGCTCGTAGAAGACACCGCCGGCCAGTGCCTCTCGGAACAAGACCAGGACGAGCAGCACGATCGCGGCCGGCGCCAGCCAGTCGGCCCTGGTGTCCGTCCGCATGGGCCGCCCCGCGGCCTCAGTGCCGGAAGTGGCGGACGCCCGTGAAGACCATGGCGAGACCGTGCTCGTCGGCGGCCGCGGTCGTCTCCTCGTCCCGCACCGAGCCCCCGGGCTGGATGATGGCGGTCGCTCCCGCCTTGGCGATCTCGTCGATCCCGTCGCGGAACGGGAAGAAGGCGTCGGAGGCCACGACCGTCCCGGCCAGCGGCACCAAGGCCTTCTGGGCGGCGATGCGGGCCGAGTCGACGCGGCTCGTCTGGCCGGCGCCCAGACCGACCGTCTGCACGGCGTTCGCGTACACGATCGCGTTCGACTTCACGTGCTTCACGACCGTCCAGGCGAAAAGAAGCGCTTGCCACTCCTGCTCGGAGGGGGCACGCTTGCTCACCACCTCGCAACGCTCCCGCTCCAGGCGGTGCAGGTCCCATTGCTGCGCCAGCAGGCCGCCCATCACGCGACGCAGGTCGAACCCGGACACCTTGTGCAGACCGGTCGTGTCCATGCTCATGACGCGCAGGTTCGTCTTCTTCGCGAGCACGTCGAGCGCCCCTTTTTCGAACCCGGGGGCGATCACCGCCTCGACGAACTGCCCGCTCATCTTCCTGGCCGTCCCCGCGTCGAGCCGTTCGTTGAAGGCGAGGATGCCGCCGAAGGCCGAGGTGGGATCGCAGGACCAGGCCCGCTCGTAGGCCTCGAGCGGACCCGAGCCGAGCGCCGTGCCACAGGGGTTCGTGTGCTTGACGATCACGCAGGCGGGCCCCTCTAGCTCGGTCACCAGCCGCCAGGCGGCGTCGAGGTCGAGGATGTTGTTGAAGGAGAGCTCCTTGCCCTGCAGCTTGCGCGCCGCCGCGACCGAGAAGAGCGTCGAGCCGAGGTCGCTGTAGAAGGCGGCGCGCTGGTGCGGGTTCTCGCCGTAGCGCAGGTCCTGGACCTTCTCGAAGGTCAGGTTCAGCCGGTAGGGGAAGGTCTCGTCCGTCTCCGCCGGGGCATAGACCTGGTCGCGCACCTCGACCTGGGCGAAGTAGCCGGCGATGGCGGCGTCGTAGCGGCCGGTGTGGCGGAAGGCCTTCTGTGCGAAGTAGAGACGGGTCGCCGCGTCGATCCCGTCGGACCGGTCGAGCTGCTCGAGCAGGAGACCGTAGTCGGCCGGGTCCACCACGACCGCCACGTGCCGGAAGTTCTTGGCCGCCGATCGGACCATGCTGGGGCCGCCGATGTCGACGTTCTCGACCGCCTCGTCGAAGGAACAGCCCTTGGCGACCTTCTCCTCGAAGGGATAGAGGTTCACCACCACCACGTCGATGGGCGGGATCGCGTGCTCGGCGAGCGCGGCCACGTGCGTGGGCTCGTCGCGCCGGGCGAGGATGCCGGCGTGGACCCGAGGGTGCAGCGTCTTGACGCGCCCGTCCAGGATCTCGGGAAAGCCGGTCGCCTGCGAGACGCCCGTGACCGGCACGCCCTCGGCCGACAGCGCGGCGGCGGTGCCCCCGGTCGAGAGGATCTCGAAACCGCGGCCGACCAGCCCCCGCGCGAGCTCGACGACGCCCTCCTTGCGGTAGACGGACAGCAGGGCGCGCTTCGCGGTCATGGTGCCTCCGGTGGAAGGGAACGGGGTTCGTTCACGAGGGACGGCTCGGGCGGCACGGCTGCGCCCGGCGGCTCGGCGCTCACCGGGACGCCGGCGCCGGGTGTCGCGGGGGCCTCGCGCGGCTCGACCTCCTGCGCCTGCCTCATGCGGGTCGTGTCCCCGTGCGCTCCCCGCCAGACCACCAGCCACGCCGCGGCGGTCGCGGTGACGGCGCGGGAGTAGGCGAGCGACGAGACTGCCCAGGCCGGCGAGCGGAAGTCGAGCACCCGGTGGCTGACCACGCGCCCCGCGCGCACGAGCTCGGCGCGGATGGTGGGCGCCTGCTCGTGGCTGCGCCGGGCGAGCGCCTGCAGGAGCGGGCCGAGCTGCCGGCGTGAGAGCCGCAGCGCATTCGGGTCGTCGAGCACGACCGGCATCCGGGCCTGGTTCGCCGCGAAGAGCGCGTAGTACTCGCGTTCGAGCCCCGGGGGCCAGCCTTCGGGACCCGCCGCCAGCAAGGGATCCGACAGGTCGGCCGCCACCCGCAGCAGCACGCCGAACCGGACCAGCCCTTCACTGACGTGCCCCTGTCGGAGCAGGGCGACCACCCCGTCGACTTCGCCGTCGACGAGAGCGAGCGCGTCCGGCTGCAGCGTGCCCGCCGCCAGGTCCCGCGCCAACGCCTGCGCGAGCTCGGGCGGGAGGCTCGCGGCCTGCCGCTGCAGCTCCGTCTCCCGGGCCGTCAGCAGACGGGCGAGTGAGGCCGGCAGCAGCCGGCAGGCGTCGCGGCCGATCGCGCGCATCGTCTCACTGGGCCAGGCCCGTGCCTGGGTGGCGGACAACAGGAGCAGAGGGATCGCGAGCAGGACGCGCCGGTTCGCGCTCACTTGACGATGCGGGCCTTGAGCGAGACCTTGCCGTCCTTGGTCTCGAGCCGGAAGTCCACGGCCGCCGCTCCCTTCTCGGCACGCAGCCGCTCGGTCTGATGCGTCACCAGCTGGTGGAAGCTCTCGAAGGTCGGAGCCGCTCCGGCGCCGGCGCGACGCCGTTCGCTCACGAAGTTCTCGTAGAGGGCACGGATCGCCGGCGCGTCGTAGGGACTGCCGGCCACCCGAAACTCGGCCTGCTGCGCCGGGCTCGGCCGCGCGCCTGGCGCAGCGGGTCGACCGGGCGGCAGCTGGTCGGCCCGCAGGCCGTGCTGCCCGAAGGCCTTGCCCTCCTCGCGCGCCCGCAGGCGCTTCTGCCACAGCTCGTTGAAGGTGCTGAAACGCGCCGTCAGGCCGTGATAGCGGAAGCGCTCGCCGTTGTTGCGGATCTCGACGGAGCCGTAGCGCCTGATCAGCAGCTCGACCTGGGCCTGCAGCTCGGTCGGCGGCTTCTTCTCCGCCCCGTTGAAGAACATGTCCCACTTGACCTGCAGCTGTCGCAGCGAGGTGTCGAGCCGGTCGAGGTCTTCCGCTAGGGACACGGCGGCGTCTCAGGCCTCCCCCCCGACGAAGATCCAGTAGAGCGGCAGCCAGAGCTCGTGCGCGTAGGGCACGCGCTTCCCGTCTACGAGCACCTCGGTCCCCGGCCTGCCCCGCACCAGCTCGAAGAGGGCGTGCAAGGTGCGCGCGGCCGCCGCGTCGAAGGCGGCACGATGCACCATGCCCTCGGCGCCCTGCTCCTCCCCGTAGACCGGCGAGAGACGCGCGAGCCCGACGGCCTGCTGGTAGTCCTGACCCTCGAAGGCTTCGAATCGGAGCCCGATCCGGAACGGCCGCGGGCGCCGCCCCGGGTAGAGGAGCTCGGCCATCTCGTCGGAGAGCTGCGAGATGTCCTCCTCCTCCTTCGGCACGACGCGGGGGAGGCGGTCCGCGAAGTCCGGTGGGCGCTCGCGAGCCATCGTGACGCGAGGATATCACGCGTGGGGAGCGTGTATATTCGATGCCGATGCCCCGCGTGAACCCGACGGACCCGCGTCGGCTGCTTCCCTCCGTCGACCAGGCGCTCCAGGCGCCCGAGCTGCGCCGGCTGGCGGTCGCCCATGGACGAGCCGCGGTCCTCCGCGCCCTCCGCGAGACGCTGGCGGCACTGCGCGCGCGGGCGGCCGAGGGCGCCGACCCGGCCGCGAGCGTCTCCGCGCTCGCGCGGGAGGTCGAGGAGCGCCTGCAGCGGGACGCGCGCCCCGCGCTCGTGCGCGTGATCAACGCGACCGGCGTCGTCGTCCACACCAAC
The DNA here is from genome assembly GCA_963732935.1 of uncultured Acidobacteriota bacterium. Taxonomy (GTDB): domain Bacteria; phylum Acidobacteriota; class Vicinamibacteria; order Fen-336; family Fen-336; genus DATBSL01. The sequence continues at coordinate 1,338,140 of CAVTBK010000003.1, forward strand.
CTGGGACGAGCGCCGCTCTCCCCCGAGGCGGCTGCACACGTCGCCGAGATCGCCTCCTCCTACTCGAACCTCGAGTACGACCTCGTCCGGGGCCGGCGGGGCGACCGCGAGAGCCACGTCGAGACGCGGCTGCGAGCGCTGGTCGGGGGCGAGGCGGGTGTCCTGGTGAACAACTGCGCGGCGGCGGTCCTGCTCGCCGTCAACACCCTCGCGGAAGGACGCGAGGTGCTGGTGAGTCGGGGCGAGCTGGTGGAGATCGGGGGCTCCTTCCGCATCCCCGACGTGCTGCGCAAGGCGGGCGCGCGCCTGGTGGAGGTCGGCACCACCAACCGCACCCGGATCGCCGACTACCGGAGCGCCCTCTCCGCCGAGACCGCCCTGCTGTTGAAGGTGCACCCGAGCAACTTCCGCGTGGTCGGCTTCACCGAGGAGGCGCCGCTCGAAGCCCTGGCCGAGCTCGCCCGCGAGAGCGGGATCCCGCTGATGCAGGACCTCGGTAGCGGCCTCCTGGACCCGCTGCCGGGCCCGCTGGCGACCGAGCTGACGGCGCCGCAGGCGCTCGCGGCCGGCGCCCAGGTCGTGACCTTCAGCGGTGACAAGCTGCTGGGTGGTCCGCAGGCCGGTCTCATAGCGGGACGCGAGGCCTATCTCGCGCGGATGCGCAGGAACCCGCTCTACCGTGCGTTGCGCGTCGACAAGATGATGCTGGCCGCGCTCGACGCGACCCTGATCGAGCACGAGGCCGGGCGCGCCCGCGAGCGCGTGCCCGTTCTGCGGATGATCCACACGCCCGCGGACACGCTCACCGCCCGGACCCAGGCCTTTCGAGACGCCCTGGCTGGGGTGGCTCCGGCGCTGCGCACGACGGTGGTCGAGGCGGAGTCCGTCGTCGGGGGCGGTGCGCTTCCCGCGGTCGGCCTGCCGACCGCCGCTCTTGCGGTCGACCCGGACCCGGGAGGCGCGGACCGTCTGGCCGCGACCTTGCGAGCGGGTCATCCCCCAGTCGTGGCGCGGGTGCTCGACGGCCGGTTGCTGATCGACCTCAGGACCGTCCTCCCGGAGGAGGAGGAGTCCCTCCTGGCCGCCCTTGCCGGGGCCTCCGGCAAGTGAACGCCCGCACCCTCGGGCGCAGCCGGCGCATGGCATCCACCGCTGTGTCCCTGCTCGCGCTCGCTCTGCTGGCGCCGCCCGAGGCCCGGCCGCAGGAGATCGTGAAGCGCATCGGGCGCGTGACGATCCGGGTCGACGCCTCACGCGGCTTCCCCGGCGGGGTGATGGTCGTGCGGCTCGCCTCGACCGGGCGCCTCGGAGCGGCCTGGGCACTCCTCGACGGCCGGCGCGCGCCTTTCTACCGCGAGGGGGGGACGCTCCGAGCCCTGGTCCCGGTCCCCGCCGGGGACCTGGCCGGGCCGGCCACCCTCGGGATCGGGATCGCGGCCCGCCGGGGCGAGCAGCGCATCCCTATCCCGGTCGCGATCGGCGCCCGCGCCTACCCGGCCCGCACGGTCCTGCTCCCGCCCCCGGCGGCCGAGCTGCTCGCGCGACCCGAGGCGAGCCGCGACTCCCGCCGCCTGCTCGCGCAGATCCACTCCGAGTCGCCGACACCTGAGCCGGGGCGGCTCCTGGCTCCGGTCGCGGCAGCCGCGAGCGGGTACGGCGAGCTGCGCACGTACCCCGGCCGGGGGGAGGTCGAGAGCCGCATCGACGGGCTGACGGGCGAGCGGCACCGCGCCCTCGACTATGCCGTGGCGCCGGGCACCCCGGTGCGCGCCCCCGGCGCGGGTACGGTGCTGCTCGCCGAGCCGCTCGTGCTCTCGGGCGGCACGGTCGTGATCGATCACGGACAGGGCGTGGTGAGCGTGCTCATGCTCCTCGCCCGCCTGAATGTCCGGCGCGGGGATACGGTCGCGCCGGGCGCCCCGATCGGGCTCTCGGGCGCGGACGGACTTCTGCCGCATCCCCTCCTGCAGTGGCGCGTGTACCTGCACGGCGTCGCCGTCGATCCGCTCGTGCTCGCCGCCATCCTCCGCCCTTGAAGGGGCACCCCCTGGACGCTCTCCCCCGGGCTCTTGTTCGCGGAGGCGCGAGCACCCAAGAGGCGCGAGATCAGAGTAGGATACCGGCCGAAATGAAGAGCGCCATCCCCCTGTCGCTGGCGGCGCGAGCCGTCGGGAACTATCTCCTCAAGCGCCCGTACTGCGCCTCGTTCGAGCTCACCCACAACTGCAACGCCCGCTGCAAGCACTGCCACCGCGGCGAGCGCGTGCGTGAGACTCTCGCCTCCCCGGAGCGTCTACTCGAGGTGTGCCGCGAGCTGCGTCCGCTGGTCGCGATCATGTCCGGCGGGGAGCCGCTGATGCGTCCCGAGCTCGCCCGGATCGTGAGCACGCTCAAGCAGGGCTGCGCTCCGTTGCGCGTCTTCCTGAACACGAACGCGGCGCTGCTGACGGAGGAGCGCTTCTTCGAGCTGGTCGCGGCCGGCGTCGACGAGGTGCTGATCTCGTTCGACTTCCCTGACGAGCGGCACGACGGTTTCCGTGGCATCCCCGGGCTCTTCCAGCACATCCGCTCGCTGATAGCCGAGCTGCCGCCCCGGGAACGAGCCCGCGTCGTGCTCACCTGCGTCCTGCAGAGCCAGAACTACCGCCTCGCGACCGCCGCCTCGAGGCTGGCGCTCGAGTGGGGCGTCAACATCAACTTCAGCGCCTATACCTGGCTGCGCACCGACGACCGCACCCTGCTCATCCCGGCCGAAGAGGTGAGGGCCTTCTCGGAGACGATCGAGGAGCTGATCGCCTTCAAGCAGGTCCATCACAACGTGCTCACCTCCGACTGGGTGCTGCGCGGGATGGTCCGCTTCTACGAGCAGCGGCGGATCCCGGGGTGTCGTGCCGGCGAGCGCTCGCTGGTCGTCAACCCGGACGGCACCCTCTCACCCTGCGGCCTCCTGGTGAAGGACTTCAGGACCCACCAGGCGCTCAAGCGCGAGTTCACGGCCGTGAACCAGTGTGGCGACTGCTACACGAGCACGCGCGGCAACTCGGAGCGCCCCGCACGCTACCTGTTCCTCGACCACGTCGGCTACTTGAGACGCCGCGCCCAGGCCTGAGCGGCCTACCAGCGGTAGTCGAGGTGGACGAGCAAGGAATGGCGCTTGCCGAACCCTCCCTCGGCGGTGAGCACCCAGTGCGGGGTGACGGCGAAGCTGGCTCCGGCGAGGCCGCTCCACTTGTCCGCGCTGTCCAGCTTGACTGAGTAATCGACCGACCCGAGCGGCGGCACCGAGTACCTGCCGGAGTGCTTCTCGCTCGGCCTCTGGTACATGGCGCCGAGATAGAGGGTCGCCCTCCGGAGCACCACGACCCCGACCCGGGGCGACACTACGAGGGCGGTGGCCGACGCGCCCTCCTCGTCCAGGATGGCGGCGGTGTATTGCCCGGTCAGCGTGCCGAAGACCCGGTGGGTGCCGTAGGCCAGCGTCGCTCCGCCCCCGTAGACCATCCCCTTGGCCGTCACGTTGAGGTCCGCGAGAGGGATGCCGATGTTGACGGTGGACAGCGGGACGTTCGTCTCCGTCTGGATCCGGCCTACCAGCGCCTGGAGGTTCAGGAAGGGCAGCACCCAGTAGTCGAGGGTGACGAGCTCCGTCTCGGTCGTGTTGCGGACGTCGAGTCCTTCGCTCACCGACGGATCGATCGTCGGGACGCCCGGCGGAAGGCCCAGCGTCAGCGAATCGAGGCCGTAGGGCTGCGTCTGATAGTAGTAGGTGACGCCGACGCCCCACGGCTTCGGCCGCAGCGGCTCGGAGGACGCCCCCGGCTCCTCGGCTCCGACCCACCCGGGCCCGAACACCAGCGACGCTCCGAACAGAAGCCCGACGACTCGCCGTTTCGACATTCGTGCCCTCCCTCTTGCGCTCGGACCAGGAGCGCGACCTCTGTTTCGGCAACGGCCGCGCGGCGACCGCCCGCGCTCGCTGCTACGGCATGAGCACGCGGGCGGCTTCGCGGGCGGCCCGCAGGACCGGCGCCGGCCAAAGGCCCAGCAGCAGCGTGGTCGCGGCCGAGACGGCGAGCGTGAACGCGGCGCCCGGCGAGACGGCGGCCCAGCGATCCTCGGAGGCGGGCCCGCGCATGTACAGGGACACCACGACCCCGAGGTAGTAGTAGGCCGACACGGCGCTCATCAGCACACCGGCGATCGCGAGCCAGGTCCAGCCCGCCGCCACGGCCGCGTTGAACAGGTAGAACTTTCCGACGAAGCCCGCGGTCAGCGGGATGCCCGTCAGGGAGACCAGGAAGACGGTGAGCGCCGCCGCCAGCGGCGGCCGGCGTTCACCGAGCCCGGAGAGGTCCTCTCCCGTCAGCGGCTCGTCGCCGGCGCGTGACAGGGCGGCGATCACGCCGAAGGCCCCGAGGGTCGCTGCCCCGTAGGCGACGAGATAGAAGAGAACGGCCTCGCCGGCCAGGCCCGGGGCGGCCACCAGCGCCGCGAGCAGGTAGCCGGCATGCGCGACCGAGGAGTAGGCCAGCATCCGCTTGAGGCGCGGCTGAGCCAGGGCCGCCAGGTTGCCGACCACCATCGAAAGTACGGCGAGCACCGCCAGCAGCGGCCGCCAGCGCGGCGCGAGGTCCGGCAGAGCCATGGCGAGGACGCGGAGGAGAGCGGCGAAGCCCGCCGCCTTGACGCCCGCCGCCATGAGCGCGGTGACCGGCGTCGGGGCCCCTTCGTAGACGTCGGGCGCCCACATGTGGAAAGGCACGCTCGCGACCTTGAAGCCGAACCCCACCAGCAGGAGCGCCGTCCCCAGGAGAGCGAGCGTCCTCGTCTCGGGCCCGGCGAGAGCGAGCTCGCGCGCGACCGTCTCGAGGGTCGTGCCGCCGCTGACGCCGTAGAGGAGGGCGATCCCGTAGAGGAGGAAGGCCGACGAGAAGGCCCCGGTCAGGAAGTACTTGAGGGCCGACTCCTGGCTCTCGATCCGGTCGCGGCGCATGCCCGCCAGCCCATAAAGGGCGATCGACATGATCTCGAGGGCCACGAACAGCGAGACCAGCTCGAGCGTCGAAACGAGCCCGAGCATGCCCACCACCGAGAAGAGCACGAGCGCGTAGTACTCGCCGCGTTCGAGGCCGTTCGCGCGCAGGTAGGAGGGCGAGAGCAGCACGACCGCGATCGCGATCGAGAGCACGAGAACGTGGAAGAAGCGGGAGAAGCCGTCGGAAGCCAGCGCGTCGGCCATCACCAGCTGCGAGCCCCTCTGCAGCCAGACCGAGAGAAGCGCCGCCAGCAGGCCCGCCACCGACCAGGCGGCGTAGCTCGGCCGGCTGTCCTTCCTCGCGAACGCCTGCTGGAGCAGCACGGCGAGGCCGGTCGCGGCCACGATCGCGGCCGGCAGCACCGGGCGGAGGTCGATCTGCCCGCTCACCGCCGCACCTCGCTCGCGGAGTGTCCCGCCGCCTTCACCGGCTGCGCCGCCTGCCTCACCTGCTGGACGAGCGCGTCGACCGTCGGCTCGATGCGCCGCGTGAAGATCGGGCTCGCGACCCCCATGACCAGGGTGAGCACCACGAGAGGCACCAGCACGCTGCCTCGCGCAGCGAGAGGTCCTTGAGCCCCTGGTTCTTGGGGTTCGACAGCTCGCCGTAGAAGACCCGCTTCACCATCCACAGCACGTAGCCCGCGGCCAGGACGACGCCCAGCGAGGCCAGCACCACGAGCACGGGACTGAAGGGCCAGGACCCCAGCAGGATCAGGAACTCCCCCACGAAGCCGTTGAAGCCGGGCACCGCGATCGAGGACAGGCTGATCAGCAGGAAGACGGCGAAGTACCAGGGCATGACCGCGCGCAGCCCCCCGAACTCGGAGATGAGCCGGGTGTGGCGGCGCTCGTAGAGCATCCCCACCAGGAAGAAGAGGGCGCCGGTCGAGATCCCGTGGTTCAGCATCTGGTAGACGGCGCCCACGACCCCGGTCGTGGTGAAGGCCGCGATCCCGAGCATCACGAAGCCGAGGTGCGCGACCGAGGAGTAGGCCACCAGCTTCTTCAGGTCGGGCTGCACGAGCGACACGAGCGCCCCGTAGAGGATCCCGATCACCGCCAGTACTCCGATCACGGGCGCGAAGCGCCGCGCCGCGGCGGGGAAGAGCGGGAAGGCGATGCGCAGGAAGCCGTAGCCGCCCATCTTCAGCAGCACGCCCGCCAGGATCACCGAGCCCGGCGGTCGGCGCCTCCACGTGCGCGTCCGGCAGCCAGGTATGGAAGGGCCACATCGGCACTTTGATCGCGAAGGCGAGCGCACAGGCGAGGAAGAGCCAGGTCTGGAGAGCCGGGTCGACGGGCGCCCGGGCGAGCGCCGCGATGCCGAAGCTGCCGACGCCAGCCTCCTTGTAGAGCACCAGGAACGCCACCAGCATCAGCACGCTGCCGGCGAAGGTGTAGAGGAAGAACTTCACCGCGGCGTAGATGCGGCGCTCGTGGCCCCAGATCCCGATCAGGAAGTACATCGGGACGAGCATGGCCTCCCAGAACACGTAGAACAGGAAGAGGTCGAGGGCGACGAAGACGCCGATCATCCCCGCCTCGAGCAGCAGCATGAAGACGACGAACTCGCGGACCCGGCTCTGGATCCCGCGCCAGGAGCCCAGCAGGGCGAGCGGCGTCAGGAGCGTGGTCAGGATCACGAGCCAGAGCGAGAGCCCGTCGATCCCCACGTGGTAGCTGATGCCCCAGGCGGGCATCCAGGGACGCCGCTCGACGAACTGGTATCGGGCGAGGTCCTCGAAGCCCCGGGAGGCGCAGCGAGAGCAGGAAGACGCCGCCCGACACCAGGAGCCCGAGCGTCTTGGCGAGCCGCGCCGCGTCCTTGCGCGTGAACGCCACGGCGAGCGCCCCTAGGACCGGGATCAGGATGAGCAGGCTCAGCAGGTGGTTCGCCACGATCATGACCAGAGAAGGTAGGAGACGAGGGCTACGGCACCCGCCAGGAGGGCGAGCGCGTAGTGCCGGACGAAGCCGGTCTGGACCGGTCGCAGGAGAGCGGCGAGGGCGGCCGTGACCTGGCCGGCGCCGTTCACGGCGCCGTCGATCAGCCCCACGTCGACACGCTTCCAGAGCAGCTCCTCGCTGCCCGACGACGACCACCCGGCGCAGGAAGGCCTCGTAGACGCGGTCGAAGAAGTACTTGGCTCGGAAGAGATCGAGAAGAGGCCGCAGCGACCGCGCCAGCGACGCGCGCCATTGCGGCATCACGAGGTACAGGTACCAGGCGATCCCGATCCCGAGCAGGGCGCCGAGGGTCGCGGTGACCGGCACCCAGGCGTCGTGGGCGAGGTGCGTCTCGGCCAGCCGGAAGGCGGGCGCCACCACCTCGGGGATCCGCACCCGGCCGGTCGCGCCGGGGATGGGCGAGGGGAACCATTCGTAGCCGGCCACGATCGATCCGATGGCCAGCAGCACGAGCGGGACGAGCATCGACCAGGGCGACTCGTGCAGATGGTGCTCGGCCTCGGGCCCGCCGCGGAAGCCGCCGAAGAAAGTCAGGAAGACGAGCCGCGCCATGTAGGCTGCGGTCAGGAAGGCGGCCACGAGCGCGATCGCGAACAGCGCCTGATGACCGGTCCCCAGGGTCGCGGCCAGGATCTCGTCCTTGCTGTAGAAGCCGGCGAAGAAGGGGATGCCCGCGATGGCCAGGGAGGCGGCCAGGAAGGTCCCGAAGGTCCATGGGATCCTCTTCCAGAGGCCTCCCATCTGCCTCATGTCCTGCTCGCCGGAGAGCGCGTGGATCACCGAGCCCGAGCCCAGGAAGAGGAGCGCCTTGAAGAAGGCGTGCGCGAAGAGGTGGAAGATCGCCACCCCGAAAGCGCCCACGCCCGCGGCCAGGAACATGAAGCCGAGCTGGCTCACGGTCGAGTACGCCAGCACGCGCTTGATGTCCGTCTGCACGATCGCGATCGTCCCCGCCATGAGAGCGGTCAGCGCGCCGACCGTGGCCACCACCAGCATCGCGGTCGCGGACTTGTCGTAGAGCGGCGCCAGCCGCGCCACCAGGTAGACGCCGGCCGTCACCATGGTCGCGGCGTGGATGAGGGCCGAGACCGGGGTCGGACCCTCCATCGCGTCAGGCAGCCAGACGTGGAGCGGGATCTGGGCGCTCTTGCCGGTCGCGCCCAGGAAGAGCAGAAGCGCCGCGATCGTGATCGGGCCCCACTCCCACAGGTGCTCCGCCGCCAGCGCCCCGGCGTTGTCCGCGATGTCGACCAGGTCGAGGCTGCCGAAGTGGTGGAAGACGAAGATCATCCCCAGGATCAGCCCCACGTCCCCGACCCGGTTCACCACGAAGGCCTTGAGCCCCGCGGCGGAAGCGCTCTCCTTCCTGTACCAGAAGCCGATCAGCAGGTAGGAGCAGAGGCCGACCCCCTCCCAGCCGACGAAGACGAGCGGCAGGCTGCCGCCCAGGACCAGCAGCAGCATGAAGAAGGTGAACAGGTTCAGGTGCGAGAAGTAACGAACCTGGTCGGCGTCTTTGGCCATGTAGCCGATCGAGTAGACGTGGATCAGCGAGCCGACGCCGGTGACGACCAGCATCATCACGCAGGAGAGCGGGTCGACCAGCAGGCCGAAGGGGATCTCGAGACCCCCGACTGAGATCCAGGGGATCGGGAGCCGTGCCTCGATCGGGATCCCCATCGATCCGCGCAGGTCGAGCATCGACCAGCCGTCCGCCAGCCCGAGCGTCGGCTGCGTGAAGCGGAGCCCGGTGGGGCTCGCCGCGTAGCCGTAGAGCCTCAAGGAGGCGAGCACGGCGAGGCCGAAGGCGATGAGCACGGTCGCGCAGGCGAGGTAGGCCGCGCCCTTCTCCTCCCCGTCCTTCTTGATCCAATCGCCGAACAGGGCCAGCACCGCGAAGCCCGCGAGCGGCAGGAGCAGGATCGCGAACGGCAGCACCCGGTCGAGTGTCGTGAGGTCGAGCACCGCCTACCCCTTCAGCGCGTGGAACGCGTCCAGGTCCAGCGTGTCGCGGTGGCGGACCAGGGCGATCACGATGGCGAGGCCGACCGCCGCTTCGGCCGCGGCTACCACCATCACGAAGAAGACGAGCACCTGGCCGTCGAAGGCCCCCGGTTGCGCCGAGGCGCGCGAGAACGCCACGAAGGCGAGGTTCACCCCGTTCAGCATCAGCTCGATGCACATCAGCACCGTGATCACGTTCCTGCGCAGGAAGACGCCCAGGGTGCCCAGGGCGAAGAGCACCAGGCTCAGCAGAACCGCGTGCGAGACGAAGCTGGGGTGGTCCATGGCCTTGTCCCTAGGGCTCCTTCTTGGCCAGCACCACTGCCCCGACCAGCGCCGCCAGGATCAGCACGGAGGTGGCCTCGAACACGTAGAGGAAATGGGCCGAGAAGAGGGTCTCGGCCATCTTGCGGGTCGAGGCGTCGAACTCGGCCGGCGGCGCCAGGCGCACCCGCGCCAGCACCGCTCCCGCTTGCAGCACGAGCAGGGTCACCAGCGCCAGGGCGACGCCTGCCAGGGTGCGACCGCCCCGCGCCGGAGCGCCCTGCTCGCGCTTCACGTTCAGCAGCATCAGCACGAACAGGAACAGCACCATGATCGCCCCGGCGTAGACGATCACCTGGAGCACCGCGATGAAGGGCGAGCCGAGCAGCCCGAAGATCGCGGCCAGCGAGCAGAGGGTCACGATCAGGGCGAAGGCGGAGTAGATCGGGTTGCGCTGGGCGATCACCACCACCGCCGAGACGACGGCGAGCGCGGCGAAGGCGTAGAAGAGGATGGCGTCCATCAGCGGCTCGCAACCTCGAAGAGCCCCGGGAGGAGCGCGACGCCCGCGGCGGTGAGCAATACCCAGACGGCCGCGACCGGGATCAGCACCTTCCAGCCGAAATGCATCAGCTGGTCGTAGCGGAAGCGCGGCAGCGTGCCCCGCAGCCAGATGAAGACGAAGAGCAGGAGCGCCACCTTGGCGCCCCACCAGACGAAGCCGAAGAGGCCCTGGGAGGGCAGGCCCGGGATGCCCGAGTACCAGCCGCCCAGGAAGAGGTTCGTGCACAACACCGCGACGGTGATCATGTTGATGTACTCGGCCATCTGGATCAGCGCGAAGCGCATCGAGGAGTACTCGGTGTGGAAGCCGGCCACCAGCTCGGTCTCGCCCTCGGGCAGGTCGAACGGGATCCGTGCCACCTCGGCGGTGGCGGCGACGAAGTAGACCAGGAAGGCCGGGAACTGGAGGAAGGCGTTCCAGCCGAAGAACCAGCCCCCGAACCGCGCCTGCGCGTTCACGATGTCCGTGATCTGGAAGGAGCCCGCGATCATGATCACGCCCACCCAGGACAGGCCCAGTGCCAGCTCGTAGGAGAACAGCTGTGCCGAGGAGCGCAGGCCGCCGAGCAGCGAGTACTTGCTGTTCGCCGACCAGCCGGCCAGCACCAGCGAGTAGACGCCGAGCGCCGTGATCGCGAAGATGAACAGGAGCCCCACGTCGAGCGAGGCGATCTGGATCTGCACGGTGCGGCCCGCAAGCCAGGCGGGCCACAGCCAGCGCGGCAGGAACTCGAACTGCGGCAGCACGAAAGGCGGCCCGTAGGGGAGCACCGCCACGGCCAGGAGCGCCGTCGTCACGCCCAGCACGGGTGCCGCCAGGAAGCCCCACTTGTTGGCGGCCGCCGGCATCAGCTCCTCCTTGAAGAAGAGCTTGATCCCGTCGGCGATCGGCTGCAGCAGGCCCCAGGGACCGGTGCGGTTCGGGCCCAGGCGGAACTGCATGAAGGCGAGCGCGCGCCTCTCGATATAGGTCATCCCCGAGAAGAGGCCGAGCAGCGCGCCGACCACCAGCAGGATCTCGACGACGGCGATCGTGAGCGCCTGGACCGCCGGCTGTGGGCTCACGCCGACGCCCCCGTGCGCGAGAGGGCGAGCGCCGCCTCGAAGGTGGGCGCCACCGTCTTCCAGCAGCGCTTCTCACGGACGTGGTAGAGGTACTCCTCGCGGAACTTCTTGAGCGTCGACTGCGGCGGAGCGATCGCGGCGTCGCCGAACGGGCAGACGGTCTTGCCGCCGATCGAGTCCGCGACCTTGGCCAGCAGATCCAGGTCCGACTCCTGCGCCTGGCCGGCCTCGATCCTCTCGAGCAGCCGCAGCATCCAGCCCGTGCCCTCCCGGCAGGGGGTGCACTTGCCGCAGGACTCGTGCTTGTAGAAGTACATCAGGTTCTTCGCCAGCCAGACCATGCAGGTCGAGTCGTCCATCACGATGGTGCCCGCCGAGCCGAGCATGGAGCCGGCCTTGGAGAGCGAGTCGAAGTCCATCGCCACGTCGATCTCGTCCGCGGTCAGGACCGGCGTCGACGAGCCGCCCGGGACGACGGCCTTCAGCTGGCGCCCGCCACGGATCCCCTGCGCGTAGCCTTCGCCATAGACGAGCTCGCGCAGGGTCACCTTCCCCATCGGGGCCTCGTAGCTGCCGGGCCGGTTCACGTGCCCGCTCACCGAGTAGAGCTTGGGACCGCCGTTCTTCTCGGTGCCATAGCTCGCGAACCAGGCGGCGCCCCGTTCGAGGATGAGCGGCACGTTCACCAGGGTCTCGACGTTGTTGATGATGGTCGGGCAGCCGTAGAGGCCCACCACCGCCGGGAAGGGCGGCCGGATCCGCGGCTGGCCGCGCAAGCCCTCGAGCGAGTTGAGCAGGGCCGTCTCCTCCCCGCACTCGTAGGCACCCGCGCCCCTGTGGAGATGGATCTCGACGTCGACGCCGGTGCCGAGGATGTTCGCGCCCAGGTAGCCCGCCGCCCGCGCCTCGGCGAGCGCTCTGTCCAGGATCCGCGCGCCCTCGTGGAACTCGCCGCGGATGTAGACGTAGGCGGTCCGGGCGCGGATGGCGTGGCAGCTCACCACCACCGCCTCGATCAGCCGGTGCGGGTCGCGCTCGATGATCACGCGGTCCTTGTAAGTGCCGGGCTCGCTCTCGTCGGCGTTGACGCACAGGTAGCGGGGCTTGGGGTTGTCCTTGGGCAGGAAGCCCCACTTCATCCCGGTCGGGAAGCCCGCGCCGCCACGGCCGCGCAGGTTCGACTTCTTGACCTCCTCGACGATCGCCTCGGGCGCCAGGCGCAGCCACTCACCGAGCTTCGCGTAGCCTCCCCCTGCTGGTAGACCTCGAGGGAGGTCGAGCCTTCCTTCCAGACGTTGCGGAAGAGGATCGGATCGCCGGGGCTCTTCGGCCAGTCGAAGCTGCGGTGGACCTCTTCGCCCGAGAGCACGCGGTCGATGTCCGCGCTGGTCGCGTGCTCGAGCCACTCGCCGTCCACCTGGACCGCCGGCGCTCCTCCGCAGGCGGCCAGGCACTCGACGGCGCGCACCGTGAACGCCCCGTCCTTCGAGGTGCCGCCGGGCTCGACCCCCAGCCGCTTGCAGGTGTGCTCGAGCAGCTGCTCCGCTCCGCCGAGCGCGCAGGAGAGCGTCGTGCAGATCTCGATCACCCGCTTGCCCTCCGGCTTCAGCCGGAACATCGAGTAGAAGCTGGCCGTGTCGTGCACCTGCGCGGGCGTGAGACCCAGCAGCCCGGCGACATGCTCGATCGCCTCGCTGCTGATCCAGCCCTCCTGCTTCTGCACCAGCTCCAGCGCGGGCAGGAGCGCCGAGCGCTTCATTGGATAGCGCTCGAGGATCTCGTCGAGCCGGGCCTTGTTCTCCGGAGTGAGCTCCATCGTCTTCCGCCTACCAGTCGAGCGCCCCGGCCTTCCAGGCGTACGCGAAGCCGCCGCCCAGGAGGGCCATGAAGACCGCCATCTCGACGAGGCCGAAGAGCCCCAGCCCCTTGAAGACGAGCGCCCAGGGGTAGAGGAAGGCGGCGTCCACGTCGAGCAGGATGAAGACCATGCAGACCAGGTAGAACTTGACCGGGAACCGCTCGCGCGCCGTGCCGATCGGCGGCATGCCGCACTCGTAGCTCGACAGCTTGTCGGGCGTCGGCCGCGGCCGGCCGAAGAGGTGCGAGAGCACCAGGGTGACCACGCCGAAGCCGAGCGCGACGGCGGCAAGGATCAGGACCGGGACGTAGCTGGGCATGGGCTGATGCGCTGAAGCGTCCGAAGGACGACGTTGGTTCGCTGGGGTGAGGCGCCGGCTCACGGAGACGGCATGCTTGCCGCGAATATATCGTTCGTCCAAACGAGGTGTCAAACAAACGCCCGTCCGCGAAACGCCCGCCGGACGCGCGTTCCCTGCCGGCACGTCCTATACTCGCCGCTGCATGCGTCGCACGAAGATCGTCGCCACCATCGGGCCTGCCTCGAGCGACCCCGAGACCCTGGAGCGGCTGCTCCAGGCCGGGGCCGACGTGCTCCGGCTGAACTTCTCGCACGGCACGCCGGACCAGCACCTCGCGGTGATCCGACACGCCCGGGCGATCGCCGCGCGCCTCGACCGGCCCCTGGCACTGCTGCAGGACCTCTCGGGGCCGAAGATCCGGACCGGGGCGATCGCGGGCGGTGTCGTCGAGCTGCGGAAGGGCACGCGGATCACGATCACCACCGACCTCGGGATCGAGGGCACGGCCGAGCGCATCTCGACGACCTACGCGGCGCTGCCCCGGGACGTGAAGCCCGGCGACCGGATCCTGCTCGACGACGGCAAGCTCGCGCTCGCCGTGCTCGCGACCGGCGCCGACCAGGTCGACTGCGAGGTGGTGGACGGCGGCCCGCTCCGCCCGCACAAGGGGATGAACCTGCCCGGCGTCGCGCTCTCGACGCCGGCCCTCACCGACAAGGACCGCGCCGACCTCGCCTTCGGCCTCGCGAACGGGGTCGACTACGTGGCGCTCTCCTTCGTGCGCCGGGCAAGAGACATCGAGCAGGCGCGCGCCCTGATGGGCGAGCGGGACGTGCCGCTGATCGCGAAGATCGAGAAGCCGCAGGCGCTCGACGAGCTCGGGGCCATCCTGAGGGCGGCGGACGGGGTGATGGTCGCTCGCGGCGACCTGGGTGTCGAGATCGGCAGCGAAGAGGTGCCGATCGTCCAGAAGCGGATCATCGCGGAGGCGAACGCGGCCGGTAAGGTCGTGATCACCGCGACCCAGATGCTCGAGAGCATGATCGAGAATCCCCGCCCCACGCGCGCGGAGGCCTCGGACGTCGCCAACGCGATCCTCGACGGGACCGACGCGGTGATGCTCTCGGGCGAGAGCGCCGTCGGGAAGTACCCGGTCGAGGCGGTCGAGACCATGGCGCGAATCGCGGTCGCGACCGAGGAGCACGGCCTGGCCGAGATTCGACCGCGCAGCGTCCTGGCACCGCGGCCGGCGGCGGCCCTGCGCGTCCCCAGCCCGGGAGCGGGCTCGCCGATCACCCGCAGCCTGGCGGCCGTGGCCGTGACCGTCGCCGAGGATCTCGCCTGCAGGCTGATCATCGCTTTCACGGAGTCGGGGCTCACCGCGCGTCTCGTGGCCGGCCACCGCCCGGCCGTACAGGTGGTCGCTGTCACTCACGAGGAGGCGGTCTACCGGCGCCTCGCGCTCTGGTGGGGGGTGCTGCCGCTCCGCTTGGAGTCGACGGAGAGCACGGACGCGCTGCTCGCCGCGGGCGAGGAGCAGCTCAAGGCACGAGGGCTCGTGAAGCGGGGCGACACGGTGCTGATGCTCTCCGGCCACTCGATGAAGGCCGCCGCCACCAACATGCTGCGCGTGCACGAGGTGGCGTGAGGGGGGTGAGGGGGGCGGTTCTGGTCGTCTGCCTGGCCTGCCTCGGCGCCTCGTGCGCCGCCAGCCGCAAGCCCCGCTACGTCTTCCCTCCGCCCGAGGCGCCGGCGGTCGGGACGGTGGCGGAGGGAATCGCGTCCTGGTACGGCCCCGGCTACGACGGCAAGCGCGCATCGAGCGGCGAGCGCTTCGACCAGGACGCCCTCACCGCCGCGCACCCCTACTGGGCGTTCGGCACCCGGGTCAGGGTGACGCTGCTCGCCACCGGCAGGAGCGTCGTCGTGCGCATCAACGATCGCTTCCCCGCGCACAAGGGCCGCGCGATCGACCTCTCCCGCGCGGCGGCGAAGGCGATCGGCCTCGTCGGGCCGGGCACCGGTGTCGTGCGGATGGAGGTCGTCTCCGCGCCGGCGGCGCCCTCCAGGTAGCCGCGCTATACTCGCTTCGCCTCTGATGAACGATCCCGCACGGCAGGTCTACTCGGTCCGCCGCTTCCGCATCGTCGCGCTGCTGCTCACGCTCATCTTCCTGCCCATGGTGGTGGGCGCCTCGTACCTCATCTACGAGTACATGCGCTTCTCGATCATGGTCGAGCAGCGCCTGCGCGGCGAACGCCGGAGCGCCCCCGCGCGCGTCTACGCGCAGCCGCTCGTGCTGCGGCCCGGGATCGTGCTGGACGAGGACGACTTGCTGAAGGTGCTGAACGGGCTGCGCTACGCCGAGCGCACCGCGCTCCCCACCGAGCCCGGAGAGTTCACCCAGGTGCGGGAAGGGGTTGCGTTCGTCCCGCGGCCGATCGCCGGCGTCGCGGGCGAGCCGCTCCTGGTCAGCTTCGCCACCGACAAGGGCGGGATCACCCGCATCAGGGAGCTCCGCGGGCTCACCTCCAAGCGGCCGCTGGCGGAACAGGAGCTCGAGCCGGAGCTGGTCACCTACCTCTTCGACGAGGAGCGTGAGAAGAGACGGCGCGTCCACTACCAGGAGCTGCCGGAGCACCTGGTCCAGGCGGTGCTCGCGATCGAGGACCGCCGCTTCTTCAGCCACCCCGGCCTCGACCCGATCCGGCTGATCGGCGCCATCATCCGGAACCTGCGCACCGACAAGGAGATCCCGCAGGGGGGCAGCACCATCACGCAGCAGCTCTGCAAGAACTTCTTCCTGACCCCGGAGCGCACCTACCGCCGCAAGGCGCAGGAGGCGCTGCTCGCCTTCGTGCTGGAGAGGCGCGCGACCAAGGAAGAGATCCTGGAGCTCTACCTGAACGAGATCTACCTCGGCCAGGCGGGCTCCTTCAGCATCAACGGCGTGGGCGAAGCGGCGCGCATGTACTTCCACAAGGACGTCGCCAACCTGGACCTGCCCGAGTCCGCGCTGATCGCGGGGATGATCCAGTCGCCGAACCCCTACAACCCCTTCCGGCACGAGAAACGCGCGACCGAGAGACGCAACGAGGTGATCCGCGCCATGCAGGACGCGGGCTTCATCGACCGGGCGCGGATGGAGCAGGCCCTGCGCGCCCCCCTGCTGGTCGAAAGGACCAGCATCGACACGACCGACGCGCCCTACTACGTGGACCTGGTGCGCCGTCAGATCGAGCAGCGCTACGACGCCAAGGACCTGGAGACCCACGACCTCTCGATCTACACGACCCTCGACCTGCACCTGCAGGACCTCGCCCAGCAGGCGGTGGAGCGGGGACTCGACCACGTCCAGAAGCTGATCCGCAAGCGCACCAAGGCGCCCGTGCAGGGATGCCTGATCGCGCTCGAGCCCTCCACGGGCAAGGTGCTGGCCCTGGTGGGCGGCCGCTCCTACGGCGCGAGCCAGTACAACCGGGTGATCCAGGCGCACCGCCAGCCCGGCAGCACCTTCAAGCCCTTCGTCTACCTCACCGCCTTCGAAGCCACCTTCGACGACCCGAGCCTCCCCCCGATCACCCCGGCCACCGTCGTGGACGACTCTCCTTCCGTCTTCTTCTACGAGGACAAGGAGTACGTCCCCACCAACTACGAGAACGACTACAAGGGGATGGTCACCCTGCGCTACGCGCTCGCGCACAGCCTGAACAACGCGACCGTGAAGGTCGCCGAGATGGTGGGCTACGACAAGGTCGCGGACCTGTGGTCGAAGAAGCTCGGCATCGGCGCCCCCATCCAACCCTACCCGGCGGTGGCGCTGGGCGCCTTCGAGGCGACTCCCTACGAGATGGCGACGGCCTACAACGTGCTCGCCAACGGAGGCCTGAAGGTCGAGCCGGTGACGGTGCTGCGGGTCGCCGACGAGAAGAGCCACGTGCTCGAGCAGCACCGGGCACCCGCCCCACTGCAGGCGGTCCACCCGGAGTCGGCGTTCCTGGTGACCGACATGCTGCGCTCCGTCCTGAACGAGGGTACCGCGGCGAGCGCGCGGGCCATGGGTTTCACGGCGGACGCTGCCGGCAAGACGGGTACCACCAACGACTATCGCGACGCCTGGTTCGCCGGCTTCACGCCCGGGCTGCTGGCCGTCGTCTGGGTCGGCTTCGACGACAACACACCGGTCGGCCTCTCCGGCACGCGAGCCGCCCTGCCGATCTGGGTCGACTTCATGAAGGCTGCCCTGGCCGGGCAGCCCCCGATGCGCTTCCCGCGGCCGCCCGACGACATCATCTTCGTCCAGATCGACAAGGAAACCGGGCTTCTGGCGGGACCCAACTGCCCCAAGACACGCTCGGAAGCCTTCATCGCCGGCACCGAACCGCGCGAGGTGTGCGCGGCCCACGGATGGCCTGGTTCGGAGCCCCGCTTCACCCCGTGAGGGGTCTCTAAGCGGCGCTGCGACACGGCTTTACACAGGGCGTGAAAAGTCGCGAAGGGGGGCGAAAGCCCTTGTCTTGCCCCCCCACGGCGAGGCAAAATGGGAGGTCGTAGCGGCGATCGAGTGACGTCGCAGCAAAGATGACGCCGGAGCAGAGAGGTCGAGATGATGGACAGCCGCCGCACCGTCCCCGTCGCCGCGCTCGCGGCCGCCGCCGTCGCCTCCCTGGTGGCGCTGAACCTGTCCTGCGGCGGCGGGGCGCCCACGACACCCACCACGACCCTGACCCCCGCTCCCACGCCCACCGCCACCACTCCGCCGGTCGGGAACAGCTGCCGGTTCGGCATGGGCGTCTTCTACAAGTCCGCCTGCGACGACCACGAGGCGGTGTCGCAGCTGCTGCCGGACGTCGAGGGCGCGATGGACCGGCTGATCAAGGAGAAACCGGGCCTCTTCGACCTGTCGGACGAGGCCGGGGCCGGTACCCGGGCCTACAAGGTCCTGAACAAGGACGCCTACATGGACGGCCTGGTCGCCAACCTGGTGGCGGCCGGACTGTGTGCCGAACGCGACCCCGACGACGCCGACCAGGAGATCATCCGGGTCAAGAACTCGAACGAGTTCTCGGAGGACTTCGACGTCCTGCTGAGCAGCGGCCACATGCGGCGCGGCAGGGGCGCCTACAAGGGAACCTGCTCGCCCCCGAGCTTCCCGGCGAACCGGCCGAAGGACGTGCCGCCGCTCGGCAGCGGTTGTTACCGGCCCTTCCCCCCTCCGATCTACAAGATGTACTGCAAGGACCACCTGAACGCCGGCGACCATCACGTGCTCGACTCGACGCCGTACGTAGCCGATCCCCTCTATTGCGCGGAGATCGGGTTCACGGACGGCCGCATCCAGTGTGCCATCCGAGTGGAGGGCGCCGTCGATCGCGAGGCCTGCGAGAACTGGCGCGTGGGCACGGCCGCCGACACCGGCCGGCCTGGTCCGACCTGGACCAAGCTCTCCGACGGCGGCTACTGCACGGGGGAGGCCAGCGGCTGCCTCAACAGCCCGAGCTCGCAGTATCAGCTCTGGGCCTACGAGGCCACCACTTACCGGGTCGCCGCGACCACGGGCCGGGCCTGCGACGTGTACGTCGACCGCTGAGCGCTTTGTCCATCAACGACGCCAAGGGACCAATGAAGGTTTCGCTAGGGGGCCAATGAAGGTCAAGGTTCGTCTCGACCACGTTCTAGTCGCACTCTCGGCGAGCGCGGCCCTGGCGGCGCTTCTGCCCTCCTGTGGCGGAAGCAGCTCTCCCTCCAAGCCGTCGACGCCCACCACGCTCCCGGCCGCGACGCCGACCCCGGTCGGCTCCAGCTGCGCGCTCGGCGCGGGCAGCGTCACGGCCACCTGCGCGGTGGAGACCTCGCGCCTGTCGCCCCGGATCGAGACGGCGATCGATCTCGTGGTCCGTGAAAAGCCGTCCCTGCTGGACCTCAACGACGCGAAGCCGCCGAATACCGATCACTATCGCGTACGCAACGAGGAGGCCTTCCTCGACACGATCGTCGAGAACCTGCGCCGGCAGCTCCTCTGTGCCGAACGGGACGGCGACGCCGTCGACCTGCGGCGGATCGTGGTCAAGGAGAGCAACGACTACTCCGAGACCTTCGACGTGCTGGAGAACGGGTACATCCGTCGTCGCCAGGCGGCCTACGTCCAAACCTGCACGCCGGCGGCCTTCCCGATCGATCGGGCCTCGGCCGACGTACCGCCGGCCGGCAGCGGCTGCGGCCGCCCTTATCCCCCGGCGATCAGCCGCTTTCACTGCAAGGTTCACCTCCACGCGCCCGAGTTCTACACGGTGGACGCGACACCGATGGTGGGCCCGAACATCGCCTACTGCACCGCGATCGGCTTCCCCACCCAGTCGATCTGCCCCGTGCGTCCCGAAGGCTCGGAGGACCGCGCCGCCTGCGAGAACTGGCGGGTCGGCAGGGCCCGGGACACGGGCCGCTTCGGCCCGACCTGGACGACCGCAGCCGGCGTCGCCTGCACGGGACCGGAGAGCAACTGCAGCAACGCCCCGGACAACCAGTACCAGGCGCGGGTCTACCGCTCGGGGAGCGTCAAGGCCACGGCCGAGAGCGGAGCCGACTGCACATTGCAGGTCGATCGCTGAACCGAGGCTGACACCCGCTCCTTTCGTTCCAGGGGGACGCCGTCCCCCCGGACCCCCCTCGCTGCCGCTGCCTTGACCCACGCACGGCCTATGGCTATTCTTTGGCGTCAGGGCGCTTAACTCAGCGGTAGAGTGCCACCTTCACACGGTGGAAGTCGTAGGTTCGAATCCTACAGCGCCCACCATGCTCGCCCGAGCGGCGGCTCGTCGCACGGGTCTCAGGCAGGACCCGAAACCATGACGAGCCAGGCACTCCCCCGACCTCGCCGGGGCTACCGCTATTTCGACCTGGTGATGGCGTCGTTCGTCACGGTGCTCCTGTGTGCGAACGTGATCGGCGCGGGCAAGGTGGCGCAACTCGGGCCTTTCACCTTCGGGGCGGGGGTGCTCTTCTTCCCGATCAGCTACCTCTTCGGCGACGTGCTCACGGAGGTCTACGGCTACGCCCGCGCGCGCAAGGTGGTCTGGGCGGGCTTCGGCGCGCTCGCCTTCGCCTCGTTCATGAGCTGGGCGGTGCTCGCCTTCCCGCCGGCCCCGGGCTGGCACGACCAGGCCGCCTACGAGACCGTCTTTCGGGCGACCCCCCGCATCGCCCTCGCCTCGCTCGTCGCCTACTTCTGCGGCGAGTTCTGCAACTCCTACGTGCTCGCCAAGATGAAGGTCCGCAGCGAGGGAAGGAAGCTCTGGACCCGGACCATCGGCTCCACGATCGTGGGCGAGGCGGTGGACTCCGCGGTCTTCTATCCGCTCGCCTTCCTCGGCGTGTGGCGGCCCGAGGACGTCGGGCAGGTGATGCTCTCCAACTACGCCATCAAGGTCCTCTGGGAAGCCCTGATGACGCCGATCACCTACCGCATCGTCAACGCGCTCAAGCGCGCCGAGCGCGAGGACTACTTCGACCGCGAAACGGATTTCACGCCCTTCTCGCTGCAGGGCTGAGCCGTCCCGGGCGTCCGCGGCCCGCGCGACGGCGGCATCCCGTCGAGGCAGAACCTCGCCGCAAGCCGTGCGACCGAAGAGGCGAGTAAGATAGGGCCTCGACAGAACAGCCGAACCTCACCCTCTCAGGAGGCCTCGATGTCCGATGCCGGCGTCCCCCGTCCGTCGACCGGATCCCTCGTCCTCGTCCCCGCCGTGATCACGCTCGCTGTCACCCTGCTGCGGCTCGCGGGCGAGCTGCTCCACTGGTCGCCACTCTTCTTCAATCGCGCCGCCGGCGGCGGCGGCGCGCTGGTCGGCATCGCCTGGCTGGTGCCGGTGTTCGGCGCTTTCTTCGGCGTCAAGCTTGCCGGTGCCGGCCTCGGCCCCCGCCGCATCTGGGGGCCCGTCGGCCTGGTGGTGCTGGCGATCGCCGCGCTCCCGGTCGCCGGCCTCGCCGCGAGCCGCCTGGGCCTGAGCGGGAGCAGCCCTTGGCTGCTCCTCGTCTTCGCCCTGGCTTCGGCGGTCTCGGCAGGGCTGGGCGTGAGCGCCTGGCCCGATCTGGGCAAGACGCTGCTGGCCTACGCCTTCGCCGCGCGCGTGCCCGTGATGCTCGTGATGCTCGCCGCCATCCTGGGCGACTGGGGCACACACTACGACGCCCCGGCGCCCGGCCTGCCCGCGATGGCCCCGGTCACGAAGTGGCTGCTGATCGGCGTCGTCCCGCAGATGACCGTGTGGATCGCCTATACGGTCGCGCTGGGCGCCTTGTTCGGCGTCCCGGCGGGACTCATCGTCGCCCGCCGCCGGCGCGCCGCTCAGGCCTGAGCGCGGCGGTCGCCTGAGGGAGTGCGCGGCCAGCGAGCGGGAGCTTCAGTCGAAGTCCGTCGGCCGGGATGGCTCGGCGGCGTGGCTGAAGGCCAGCTCGACCTGGCCGGGCGTCGTGCGCTCGAGGTCCAGCTCCGGCAGCCTCGAGCGGGCGAAGAAGCCGACCGCGTCGGTCTCGTGACTGGTGACTGGCGCGCCGCCGATGAGGTCGCAGCCGACCAGCGCCTTGTAGGTGTACTCGAGCGACGGCGGGTGCGCGTGCCGGGACTTGTCGAGCAGCGCGAGCAGCTTCCGCGCCCGGACCCGATAGCCGCTCTCCTCGAGCGCCTCGCGCTCGGCGGCCCCGCCGGGCGTGTCGCCCACGTCCGCCCAGCCGCCGGGGAAGGTCCAGCCGCCGGTGCGTGCCTCGCGCACCAGCAGGACCTCGTCCCCACGGACGACCACCGCCCGCACGTCCAGCTTCGGCGTCGGGTAGCCCGGGGCCGACCCGAGCGCCACCTTCACGTCCTCGACCGGCGCCTCGGTGCCTTCCGCCGCCATCTCCCAGGCGATCGCGCGCAGCTGCTCGTATCGCTCGCGATCGTACGGATCGCGGGCGTAGCTGAGGCCGGTCTGGGCGATCGCCTGGATGCGCTGCGCCCAACGCAGCCAGTGCGGGCGTCGGTCCTCGCCCGCGGTCATTTCGCGGAGGCGCCGGCCCCGGACCCGATCCGCTGCAGCTCGTCGTCGATCACCTGCTGGAAGGCTTCGAACGGCTGCGCGCCCACCAGCGGCCGCCCGTTGACGAAGAAGGCCGGCGTGCCGGAGACGCCCCAGTCCGCGCCCGCTCCCAGGTCCTGCTGGACCACCTCGGCGTCACGGCCGGAGTCGAGGCACTCGTCGAAGCGCGCCGTGTCGAGCCCGATCGCCGCGGCGGCCTTCTTCAGCGCCGGGACCTCCACCGCGCCCTTGAGGGTCCAGATCTGGTCGTGCATCTCCCAGAACTTGCCCTGGTCGCGCGCGCAGACCGCCGCCTCGCCGGCCTTCTCGGCCAGGGCGTGGAAATCGAGCGGGAAGTGGCGGAAGACCCAGCGCACCTTGTCTCCGTAGGTCGCCCGCACGCGGGCGACCACGGGCCGCGCGTGGACGCAGTACGGACACTGGAAGTCCGAGAACTCGATCACGGTCACGGGCGCGTTGGGGTTGCCTCGGATCGGAGCCTGTCCCACCTCGACCGGGGCACGATAGGGCTCCAGCAGGACCTTGACCCCGTATTTCGCCCGCAGCTCGCGCACGAAGGCGGCACGCCGTGCGCCGCGGCGCTGATGACCGAGGCCTTCGAGCGTCTGCTTGAGGGCGTCGGCCTCCGGCGTCGAGCCGAAGCGGGCCTTGTTGGCCTCGTAGAACGTCTTCGCCTCGGCCTCGGTGACGACCACCTTGTCGTCCACCTCGGCCTTGGTCAGCTGCTCCTGGCTGATGCCCCGGGCCTCCGCCTCCTTGCGGAGCAGGGCGCGTTGGATGAGCACCTCGACGGCCTGCAGCCGCAGCTGCTGCTCCTGAGCGCGCAGCTCCGCCAGCTTCGGACGGATCAGCTCGTCGAGCTCGGCACTCCCGATTGGCAGCCCGGCCACGATCGCGACGGCCTGGGCCGGCTGGGCCACCTCGATGGTCGCGGCCTTGGCGCTGGACGCGTCCGGCGCCTCCGGCGCCGCGGACGCGCAGAGGGGCAGGACCAGGAGCCCGGCGACCGCCAGCCCGTGAGCGAACGTCTTCATACGCCTCCTTCCCCGGCCGGCGTGATCGGGTCCTGACCGAAGGCCAGGGCGGCGAAGCTCACGACGCTCTCGGGATCGATGTTCCACTGTTCGTAGCGCAGCAGGGCGCCGCGCTTCGGTTCCGTCGCTTTCAGGAACGCGTAAAGCGGCGAGGCACCGCACCACTTGAGATCGTCCCCATTTTCCTGCACCGACTGCCAGAACCCGTCCGCGTCTCCGGCGAGCAGCGCCGCCAGGCGACCGCGGTCGCGCGCCTCGACCTCGGCGAGCGCCCGCGTGCCGGGGCGCGCGGAGTAGTCGTCCCCATAGCGTCGGCCCACGTGCGCGAGGTCGACGCCCAGCACCCACGCCAGCCGGCCGCTCTCGCGCGCGGCGAGCTCGCCGAGGGCGTCCAGGAAACGCGCCACGGCGGGATCGTCCTCGGGACGCCCCCCGCGCCGAGTGGCGCGGGCGAACGGCCCGCACAGGATCGGCAGGATGCGCGGCTCGGGCCCGAAGAGGTGCTGCAGGAAGACCAGCTGGAACTCGATCGAGTGCTCCACCGCGTGGCAGTAGTCTTCGAGCAGAACGGCCTCGCCCGCCTCGCGCACGAGACGGTCGACGAGCGGACGGTCGCTGCGCGCGAGCCCGAGCGGAGTCTCGAAGTCCTTGCGCGTGAGGCCGAAGCGCTCCGAGGTCCCGTAGTGGGAGGTGCCGAGCACGACCAGGGTGCGCTCCCCGGCATGCGCGGGCAGCGCACGGTAGGCGGAGGCGTAGCAGCGGAAGCCTCCCTCGAGGCTCACGTGCGGCGCTGCGATCGCGTAGACGCCCTGCGGGAGCGTCCTCCCATCCGCCGCTCGCAGCCAGCCATCCAGAAGCGAGCGCAGCGCCGTGGCGTCCTCCGGGTAGGCCTCGCCCGCGAAAGCGGCCTGGCGGTTGGGCGCCTGGGCGAAGGCCCGCTGCCGCTCCTCGCGCCGGCGCGCGAGATCATCGTTCTCCAGGAAGCCGTTCGTCGCCAGCATCTCCACCAGCCGGCGGGCGAACTCGGACGCCGACGGGTCACCGGTCTCGCGGAGCAGCGCATCGACCAGGTCCTGCTCCCGGTGCGCGCCGTCGAAGAGGCGCAGCAGCGGCACGAGCGGCGGCGGGACGATCAGGATCCGGCTCGCGTAGCCGAAGGGATCGCGCAGCAGGAGCCCCGGCCGATCCGCGATGGGTGACGGCATGAGGTCGAGGCTGCGGCGCAGCGCCGCCAGACGGCCGGACATTGAGTAGGCATGGTACACCGCCGCGCCCGGACGTCGCCCGCGCCCGGCAACGCGCCGGACGTCACCCGCTCACCGGCGTTCCCGGTCGAGCCAGGCCTCGAGCCCCTGCGCATCGAGCTCGAGGTCCGCGCTCAGCAACTCGATCACCCGCTCGGGCCTCAGTGGCGTGCCATGCTCACCCGCCCAGCGCAGGAAGAGCTCGCGCACGCCCGCCCGCAGCCGCTCCGCGCGGTCGGGCCGTCCGTGCTCGCGACGCCCGAGCGCGACCAGCTCGTCGATCCGGCGTTTGAGGTCCCCGCCCAGCCGCGCCACCTCCGTGACGCGCGAGTAGTGCGTCAGGTAGGCGAAGCGGGGCGCGAAGCCGAGCAGTCGATCGACCGAGGCGTGCAGGGCCTCGGGCTCGAACTGAACGGGCGTCGTGGTGGGCAGGAGGAACGCCCCGCGCGGGCTCGCCAGCTCGCGGTACGCGACGCCGAAGGTGTCCCCGGTGAACATCCCCCGCGATGCCTCGTCCCACACGCACACGTGATGGCGCGCGTGCCCGGGCGTGTCCAGGAACAGGAGCGGGCGGTCCGCCAGGTCGAGCCGGAAGCCGTCCGCCGCCTCGACCACGCGCTCGCGCTCCACCGGGATGACGCTGCCGTATTGCCGCCGCATCACCTCCTCGCCGTACACGGCCGTGGCCCCCGCCCACAACTTGGCGGGATCGACCATGTGCCGGGCGCCCCGGGGATGGACGACCAGCCGTGCCCTCGGCAGCCGCCGCATCAGCTCCCCCGCGCCGCCGGCGTGATCGAGGTGGACGTGGGTCAGGATCAGGTACTCGACATCGCCGGGCGCCAGCCCCTTCTCCGCGAGCACGCCCATCAGCACGGGCGCCGAGAAGCTCGTTCCCACGTCGACGAAGGCCGCTCGGCCCTTCTCCACCAGCAGGTGGCTCGCGTCGAAGAGCGGGCGATGGAAGCCGGTGTCGATGGCCGTGATGCCGTAGCCCAGGTCCTCGCTCCCGAGTTTCGTCTCCATGAGGCCATTCTGCCCCAGGGGAGCCCGGGGGCTCCGGGAACCCCGGAGCCGCTCGCTCCCAGTCCGGCGCCAGCTGGTCTACGATGGGGGTCGAGACGATGAACGGGTCCACGCCTCTTTCCTGGTCGTGTCCCGCCTGCGGCCGACGGGTACCGTGGCGGGTCGAGCGCTGCCACTGCGGCCGGCCGCGCGAGGCAGCGCCGGCCGAGCCCGTGCGGGTCGAGGTGCGGCCGCGTCTCGCCGCTCATGGCAGGCGCGCGCAGGCACGGGTCCTCTGGCGAACACTGCCCCGGGACGTCAAGGTACTGGTGGTGACGGGTGCGCTGGTAGTCGCCGCGGGCGTGGGCTGGACGCTGTTCGGACCGAGCCGGCCGGAGAGGACCTACGCCGTGCTCGGGTACGTCGACTCGACCCCGGCGCCGCCCCCCGCGCCGGCGCCGACCCGTCCGCCTTTCAAGCTCCCCTGGTGGAGGTGAGCCGGCGAATCATGGGCCTGCGCCCTGGAGTATAGTCGGGCATCCGGAGGGGACCTTGGTCGAGACGACTCTGAAGACGCTCATCGAACGGTTCCGCAGCAAGCCCGACTGGCAGCACAGCGATCCGGCGCTGCGCGCCGAGGCGGTCCTGCGCCTGCCGTCCGCCGAGCGCGATCTGCTGTCGGCGATCGCCCGCGACGACGCCGACCCGCGCGTGCGGCGCGCCGCGGCCAAGAAGATCTCGGATCTCGAGACCCTCTCGGGGATCGCCGCCGACGACGCCGACGCGAGCGTGCGCGAGGAGGCCGAGACCCGCCTCGCCCACATCGCCGTTCACGAACCCCTGGCAGAGACCGCGACGGCCGCAGTCACGGCGCTCCACGATCCTCGCCAGCTCGGGCTGGTCGCCCGCGGCGCCTCGCTCGCCCCCGTGCGCGAGGCGGCGATCGCTGCCCTCAAGGACCCGCGCGTGCTGGCCGCGATCGTTCGCGACGCGGAGAACCCGGCCACCCGGCTTCTGGCCCTGGCGCGCATCGAGGACGGCGCGACGCTCCTGGGTCTCGCCCTCAAGAGCGAGCACAAGACCGTGGCCCTGGCGGCGGTGGATCGCATCGACGACCGCGAAGCGCTCGAGACGATCGCGTCCAAGGCCCGCGCCGGCGCGGCGGCGCGGCGTGCCCGGGCGCGGCTCGAGCCGCTCGAAGAGGCGACGGCCGGGCCGACCGTCGAACCCACCCCCACCTTCGACGAGGAGGCCGAGCGCCAGGCCTACGAAGAAGCACGCCAGGCGCACGAGCGCGAGGCGGCCGCTCATGCCGATGCGGTCCTGGCCCGTACGCGTATCGCCGAGGCGGTCGAGGGTGCGCAGGGCGAGGCGATCCCCGCCCTGCTCGAGCGGCTCCGCGGCGAGCGGGGCGCCCTCGTCCCCGCCGGCGGTGCCGAGATCGACGCGCTCGAGCGTCGCATCGACGCGGCGCTGGCGGAGGCCGAGGGGCGCCACGCGGCCTTCGAGGCCGGGCTCGCCAGGCGCGCCGAGCTCGAGAACGCCGTCCAACAGGCCGAGCAGCTGGCCGAGGCGGATCCTCTCTCCGCACGGCCCGCCTTCGCGGCACTCGAGGCGAGGTGGTCCGAGCTGACCGCCACCGCGCAGCTGCCCGAGCTGACGACCCGGTTCCAGGCGGCCGCATCACGGCTGCGGGCCCGGCAGGAGCAGGCGCGCGCCGAACGCTCACGGCTCGAGCAGGAGCACTTGCGCGAGCTCGGCGAGCTCGCCGACCGCGCCGAGGCCGCCGTTGGCGAGGGCAGCACGGCGTCGCTCCACGACACGGACCAGGTGCTGCGCGAGATCAAGGGCGCGCTCGACCACCCCGGCCACTTCCCGACCCGCCACGAGCGCGACCTCGTGCTGGCCCGTCTCGAGTCGGCCCGCAAGGCCCTCTACCCGCTGGTGCAGCAGCTGCGCGAGGACGCCGAGTGGAAGCGCTGGGCGAACGTCACGGTGCAGGAGGAGCTGTGCGCACGGGCCGAGGCGCTGCTGAGCGAACCGGACGCCGAGAAGACGGCGCGCGAGCTGCGCGAGCTGGACGCCCGCTGGAAGCAGGCCAGGCAGGCGCCCAAGGAGAAGGCCGAGGCCCTCTGGACCCGCTTCAAGGGCGCCCGCGACCAGCTGAAGTCGCGCAGCGAAGCGTATTTCGCGAAGCAGGCCGAGGATCTCGCGCAGAACCTGCTCCGCAAGGAGGCCCTCTGCGAGCGGGCCGAGGCCTGCGCCGAGTCGAGCGACTGGCTGAAGACCGCCGACGAGCTGCGCAAGCTGCAGGCCGAGTGGAAGGCGATCGGTCCGGTCCCCCGGGCCGCTTCGCAGCCGGTGTGGGAGCGCTTCCGCAAGCCCTGCGACCTATTCTTCACACGCTGGCAGGAGCACCGCGGCCAGCGCAACCAGGAGTGGGCCGAGAACCTGCGCCGGAAGGAGGAGCTCTGCGAGAAGGCCGAGGCCCTCCGCGAGTCGACCGACTGGGAGGCGACCTCGAGCGAGCTGAAGCGTCTGCAGTCGGAATGGCGGACGATCGGGGCGGTGAAGAAGAGCCGCTCGGACGCGGTCTGGCAGCGCTTCCGCGCGGCCTGCGACGCGTTCTTCGACCGCTACAAGAACCGCGACGAGCACGCCCGGCAGGCCGCGCAGGCGGCCCGGGAGACGATCTGCGACGAGCTCGAGGCGGAGCTGCCCGCCCAGCTGGAGGGCGCGGTCGCGCCGCCCGACCTGGCAGCCCGCGTGGCGGCCGCCCAGACGGCCTGGCGACAGGCCGGCGGGCTGCCCCACGAGCAGATGAGCTTGCTCGACGCGCGCTTCACGCGGGCGCGCGACGCCCTGCTCGAGGCCTTCCCCGCGGCCTTCGAAGGCACCGAGCTCGACCCCGAGGCGAGCCGACGCAAAGCGGAGCGCCTGGTCGCACGCACCGAGACTCTCCTCCAGGAGCTGGCGCCGGCCCCGGAGGCGCGACAGGCCTCGAGCACCGCGGAGCTGGCCAGCCGCCTGCGCGAGGCGCTCGCCACGAACACGATCGGCGGCCGCGAGGCGATCGAGGCCAAGTGGCAGTCGGCGGCCACGGAGCTCGAGTCCGCGCAGGCCGCCTGGAAGCGCCTGGGACCGCTGCCGGGTGAGGCGGGACGCGCGCTCGCGCAGCGCTTCGACGACGCCCTCCGGCGCTTCGCGCAGGTCCGGCCGAAGCTCGAGCGCGCGCCGGCCGAGCCGGCACGCCGGGGAGCGGGGCGCAGGCCGCGCCCGCCGCGCTGAGCCCTTGGGGCCGCAGGCGGCCCGACGAGATCGTGTCATGAAACCGCGAGTGGCAGCCGCCGCGCGAGGGAGCCGATCCGGACGGGACGTCTTCGAGCTGTTCGTGCTGGCGCCCGACCCCGAGTCGGCCACGGCCTCGCTGGTCGCCTCGTTCCGCAACGCCCGCGTGCTCGAGCCTTTCCCGCGCCGGGGTGGCGAGGCGGGTCGGCGCTGGCAGCGGATCATCCGGACGCACGAGCGCACGCTCGCCTTCCTCGAGGGTCGCGCCACCACCCTGCCGGAGGGGAGGGAGCTGCGAGCGCTCGGGCGCGATCTGTTCGAGACGCTCCTGCCGGGTGACGTGAGGCGCCTCTACGACGGCGCCCGCGAGCTGCAGCCGGACGGGATCCTCGACGTCGTGCTCACCTCGATGATCGACTGGGTCGCCGACAAGCCCTGGGAGCTGGCTTTCGATCCCTCCCGACGCGAGTTCCTGGCCACCTCCTGCGTGAACCTCGTCCGCAACGTGTTCACGGCCGTGCCCGCGGAGCGGCCGCGACGACGCGCCGGCCGTCTGCGCGTGCTCCTGGTCAGCTCCCGGCCCCGGGGCGTGCCGCCCGTCTCCGCGCGCGAGGAGACGACCGGGCTGCGGGCGGCCTTCCGCGACCTCGCGAAGGCCGGGCTGGCTCGGATCGAGTCACTGCCGCGAGCGACACCGGAGCGATTGCAGCGCCGACTCGCCGAGGGGGGCATCGACGTGCTCCACTTCGTCGGCCACGGGACTTTCGATCCCAGACACCGCGAAGGCTCGGTGCTGCTGGAGGACGCCTCGGGCCGGCCGCGACCACTGGCCTTCGATTCCTTCCGGCAGATCGTCTGCCGCCGGGGCCTGCGCCTCGTGTTCCTGAACGCCTGCGAGACGGGGCGGGGCGGGCGAAGCGACTGGAACCGCGGGGTGGCGCCGGCGCTGGTGGCCGCCGGTCTGCCCGCCGTGGTCGCCAACCAGTACTCCGTGCTGGACGCCGCCGCGACCTC
This sequence comes from uncultured Acidobacteriota bacterium, assembly GCA_963732935.1. Taxonomy (GTDB): domain Bacteria; phylum Acidobacteriota; class Vicinamibacteria; order Fen-336; family Fen-336; genus DATBSL01. The sequence continues at coordinate 1,367,861 of CAVTBK010000003.1, forward strand.
GTTCGCGGCCGAGTTCTACGCCCAGATCGCGCGGGGCCGGAGCTTCGCCGACTCCGCCCGGGAGGCGCGCCTGGCCGTGGGCCGGGAGCACGGCACCAACGGCATCGACTGGGCGGTGCCGGTGCTGTTCGCCCGCGACCCGCGCGAAGCGCTGCGGTGAGGCGCGCCCTCGCCGGCCCGATCCTGCTCGCCCTGGCGCTGCGCCTGCTGGCGATCGCCGCCTCCGATCGCGTGGTGGCCGACGTCGCCCGCTACCAGAAGGTCTCGCAGCACCTCCTCGACGTGTCCTGGAACCCCTACGAGACGAAGCGGCTCTACCCGTATCCGCCGCCCTGGGCCGCCGTCGAGGCCGCGGCCGGGGCCCTCGCGCGTCATGGCGTGCTGCCCTTCGCGATCGCGATCAAACTGCCCGTGCTCGCCGCCGAGCTCGGGATCGTGGCTCTGCTCGCGGGCGCGGCGCGAAGGCGGCGGGTCCCGGCCCTGGTCCCCTGGCTCTACGCCGCCCACCCCGTCGCCGTCCTGGTCGGCGCCGTGCACGGCCAGTTCGACGCGATCCCGCTCTTCTTCGTGCTCGCGGCCCTCCTCTTCCTCGAGCGCGGTCGACGCGACGCCTCGGCGCTCGCCCTCTCGGCGGCGATCGCGACGAAGTCGTTTCCGGTGCTGCTCGTCCCGCTGCTCGCCGGCCACGGCGGCGGTGGTTGGCGCGCGCGCCTGCGCTATGCGGTCCTGGCGACGGCGCCGGGCGCGCTCCTGCTCCTGCCCTTCGCGGTCGCCGACCTGCCGGCGCTCGCGCGCGAGCTCGGCTCCTACACGGGGATCGCTGACTTCGGCTGGACGGCGCTCCTGCGCGGCGGTGAGTGGCTCGCGACCGGCGCCCTGCCGCGGAGCGAGGCCCGCTTCTGGCCGCTGGCGGGACTCTTGTCGAAGCTGGGCTTCCTGGCCGCCTGGGCCGCGCTGCTGGTCGGCGTTCGCACCGGCCGGCTGCGGCTCGAGATCGAACGAGCGAGCCTCGCCGTCCTGCTCGCCTTCCTCTGCTGCTACGGGCTGCTGAGCGCGCAGTACCTGCTGTGGGCGGTGCCGCTCGGTCTGCTGCGCCCGGGCCGGGCGTTCGCCGCCTGGAGCGCCGCCGCGACAGCCGGCCTGGTCGGCTTCTACCTCTTCCTCGCGCCCGGCGTGCTCTGGCCGCGCCCGCTGGGTACGGCCGCCGCGCTGTGGGCGGGCCGCCTCTGGCTGGCCGGGGCCGGAGCGACCTTCGCCGCGTCCCTTCTCTGGCTGCTCGCCACGGTGCGCGCCGGCCTTCGCGCCCCCGCCACGACCGACGCGGCGTAGCCGGACTATAGTGGCGGGAATGCGTTCCCGGCCCTGCCTCACCCGCCTGGCCCGCGCCGGCGCCGACCCACGGAGGCGCGGGTGAGCCGCGGCGCGAACCACGCCCGCCGCCTGCGGGCGGCGCTCCTCTCGGGTCTCGTCTTCCCAGGGGCCGGCCAGCTCGCCAACGGACACCTTCGCCGGGCGCTCGCCTTCGGCGGGACCTCGCTCGTGCTCCTGGTCGTCTTCGCGCATCGCGTCTTCGTCCAGGCGAGCGCGCGCATGCCCGAGGATCCGAGCGCCTTCCTCGATCCCGGAATGCCCCTTCGTCTCGCCGACGAGATCCAGCACGCCAACGCCTCTTTCTTCTTCTGGATCACGCTCGGGCTGGTGGTGGCGTGGGTCGCGTCGATCGCCGACGCCTGGCTCGGCGCGCGCGGCGAGTCAGGCCCTTCCGCCTTCCGGGTCACGCGAGTCACGACGGCGCGCGGGCCTCGCTCGGCCGCGACCTTCTGCTCCCACTGCGGCGCCCGGCTGCCCGCCCCGCCGCCGGTTGCCTGCGCGGCATGCGGCGTCCGGCACTGGCGGGACGCCAAGCCCTGCGCGGGCGCGCTCGTGACCCGGGAGGGACGGCTCTTGCTCGTGCGTCGGGGACACGAGCCGTGGCGCGGGCGCTGGGATCTCCCAGGCGGCTTCTGCTCTCCCGAGGAGCACCCCACCGCCGCGGCCGCCAGGGAGGTCCGCGAGGAGACCGGCCTCGCCGTCCGGATCGGCCGGCTCGCGGGCATGTGGATGGATCGCTACGGCACCAGCGGCCCGGACGCGGAGAAGACGACCCTCAACATCTACTTCCACGCGACACCGGCGGACGACTCGCCGGCCGTGCCGGCGGACGACGAGGTCACCGAGATCGGCTGGTTCGGCCCCGAGGACCTCCCTCTCGACCTCGCCTTCCCCGGCCATCTGCCCGCCGTCCTGCGCAGCTGGAAGAACACCTGAGCGTGCTCGGCGTCGTGTGAGCTGGAAGCCCGGGTGCCGTCCTCCTGATCCTCCTGAGGTACCGCCGCGACCGGCGGTCGCCTCCCCCCGCTTGCCGCAGCCCGCGCCCCTCGGCTAGATTCGAATGACTCAGGAGGTCATGTGGGCTCGAGCGCAGCGAAGAGGATGGTCGCCGCCCTGGTGCTGTGCGTGGCGTCGGCGACGGTGTCGGGACTGCTGCTGCTGCAGCACCACGGCGAGCCGCTCGCCGTCACCGCCGTGAACGAGGGCTGCGGCAACGGTGAGACGAGCGGCTGCGAGGAGGTTGCGCGCAGCTCCTGGTCTTCCTTCGCCGGCTTCCCGCTGGCGGGCTTCGGCCTCGTCTTCTACCTCTCGCTCGCCCTCGCCCTGGCCTTGGCGCTGCTCGGACCGGGTTCGCTGCGCGAGGAGACCTCCGCGCTGGTGCTCGCGGCCCTGGCGCTCGGCCTCCTGTTCGACCTCTTCCTGCTCGGGGTACAGGTCTTCGCCATCAAGCGCTACTGCCTGTTCTGCATCGGGACCTATCTCCTCGAACTCCTGGCGCTCGCCGCGCTGCTGCCGGCGTGGCGTGCGCTCGCCCAGGCGAAAGCCGCGCTCCTCCGGGCGGAGGGCCGGCTGGCGCTCGGTGCCTGGGTCCTGGGGACGACGGCCCTGGTCGGCGCGGTGTTCGCGTCGAACCTCGCGCTCGCCTACCGCGCCGACGAGCGGCAGACGCACCTGCTCGGGCGGCCGATGCCGGCGCAGAGCGTCGCCGCCGCCAGCACGACCGCCGGGGTGCCGGCGGCGACGACGTCCAGCCCGACCCCGAAGCCCGAGGCCACGGTCGCGCCCCAGGACGCGAAGTACTGGCACGAGCAGGCGGAGAAGCTCCAGGAAACCCTCGACGACCCGCGCAAGCTGGAGGGCTATTTCTCGGAGAAGGCCCAGCGCGAGTACGCGGAGGCTCCGGTCGTGTCGATCGACACCAGCTCGGCTCCTTCCCGCGGGCCGGCGAACGCCCCGGTAAAGGTGGTCGAGTTCTCCGACTTCCTCTGCCCGTTCTGCCGCAACCTCGGCCTGGCCCTCGCCCAGTTCATCCCGCAGGCGGGCGGCCGGCTGGTCGTCTACTTCAAGAACTACCCGCTCGACTCCACCTGCAACCCCAAGCTGACCCGCTCGGTGCACCCGGGATCCTGCAATGTCGCCCTCGGCGCCATCTGCGCCCAGCGGCAAGGCAAGTTCGAGGCCTACCACGACCGTGTCTTCGGCACCGAGTTCCACGACCCGACGCCGGCCGACGTGGTGCGGATTGCGGGAGAGGCGGGGCTCAACGCCGCGGCGATGCCCGGCTGCCTGGAAGACCCCAGCACGAAGGCTGCGCTCGAAGCCCAGATCGCCGAGGGAAACCGTCTCCAGGTCAACAGCACGCCCACCCTCTATATCGACGGCAAGAAGCTACCCCGCATCAACGATTTCGTCGCCGTGGTGGACAAGGAGGCTCGCAAGAAGGGCTTCCCACCCCTGGCCCAGTAAGCCGTTCGCGCCTCGAACCTCGGGCCTGACCAAAGGCGGCGGCTCGGCGCGGTCGCCGCCGGCGCTTTCGGACCATCCTGGGACTTGACCCGGCACGCCCCGGCGGCTAGCCTCCGTACAGCGTCATGAAGCTCAACGCCTGGCTCAAGCGGAATCCTTCCTTCTCCGAGCGACTGCAGGTGGTCGAGCGGCTCGCTCAGGCCCTCAACGCCGTCCACGATCGCGGCGAGCCTCTGGCGGCGTTGGACCTCGAGCACGTCGAGGTCGACGACGAGGGCGACTGCGACATATCTCCGGCGCGGCGCGGCAACCCGGCCGCGGGGTACGGCGCGCCCGAGCGGGCCGAGGGCGGACCGCCCAGCCCCGAGGCCGACATCTACGCGGCGGGGGCGATCGCCTGGGAGGTGCTGGCGGGAAGGCCGTACGCCACCGCGCCGTCGCACCTCGCCGAGGCGTCGCGCGAGGTCCCACGCGAGCTGGCCGACGCGGTGATGGCGTGCCTCGAGCAGTCTCCCCAGTGGCGTCCCCGCGATCTCACCTACATCGCGCAGCTGGCCCAGCACAATCTCGGTCAGGGATCCCGCGGCGAGCGCAGCGGGGCGCGAACCTCCAGCGCGCGTCCGGCCGCGCGGCCCTCCTCGTCGCGCTCGGTTTCGAGCCGGTCGGGGCGCTCGTCCGCGAGGACGTCGGGCCGTGCGAGCCCGGTCCGCATGACGCCGCTCCACGAGCCGCGCAGCCACGCGATGCTGGCGGTGGTGGCGGGCGCCGTGGTGGTCGTCGCGGGCGCAGGCTATTTCTGGATGACGCGCGCCAAGGGGACCCCGGCGACGACGGCGGCGGCCACGCCGCAGACGACGGTCGCCCCGGCCGCGCTCACCGTCACGGCGCGTCCGGACAATCCGCCGGCGACGTCGGCTACTCCGGTGCCTTTGCATGCGGCGAGCACGCCGCCGCCCGTCACGAGTCCCGCGGCCTACGCGACGCCGTTCGTGGATGTCGCGCCACCGCGACCGGCGGCAACGCCCCCGCCGCAGCCACCGGTCACGATGGCCCGACCCCTGCCGCCACCCGTTACCCAGCCGCGGTCCCAGGAAGTGGCGGTGAGCCTGCCCCCCCCGGTGACGCAACCCGCGGTCGTGGCCCCCATCCCGACCACGACGACCACGACGATCGCCGCGGCTCCGGCGCTGCCGCGGGAGACCCCGGTTCTTTCGACCGTGTCCCCGCTGTCCGTCCGCCGGCCGGGCAAGTTCCTGCTGGACCTGCACGGGTCGGGCTTTCGTCCCGATCTTCGCGTGCGCGTGGTGCCGCTCAAGGAGGCCCCGCACGGGATCACGGTCATGAAGCAGGTCTGCAAGAGCCCGACCCTCTTCCAGGTGCTGATCGACCTCGACACCAACGTGAACCCGGGGGCGTACGCGGTGACGCTCGCGGACGCCTCGGGGAGACAGACGACGGCCTTGACCTTCACGGTCGTCAAGTAGCCGGGCCGTCTCGGCCGGGGACGGGCGGACCTGCCGCGCGACTGTCCGCACAGGATGTCCACCTGTCGTCCACAGGGGCACCCTCGCTTTTCCGAGATCGTGGCACAGGGAATCCACAGTTTTTCCGCAAGCGCCGCGGCGGCCCGCGCGCGTCGGGGGCCCCCCGAGCGCCCCGGGGGGAGGCACAGCGGAATCGTGCGAGTGGACGCGCGGGCGCGCCCCGTACGAGAATCGCCACGGTGCGCCCCGACCCGAGTGCGGCGCAGCGAGAGGCAGCCTACATGATCGTGATGAAGTTCGACGCCGGATCCATCTCCTCCGCCGATCGGCTGCGCGACGTCGCGCAGCTCGTCAAGGGCAACCTCGGCCGTCGGCCGGTGGTCGTGACCTCCGCGCTGCCCAAGGTGACGGACATGCTGCTGGCGGCCGCCCGGCTGGCCGAGGCGCGCGACGGGGAATACGAGGACCAGATCGAGCAGATCCAGGCCCAGCACGTCGAGCTCGCCACGGCCGCGATCCCCGACGGCACGCCGCGGCGTCGCCTGCTGGCGAGGTTCGAGGAACTGTTCCAGGAGCTGCGCACCTACTCGACGGCGGTGGCATCGCTCGAGGAGCTGACGCCCCGCACCCTCGACGCGATCGCCGCGATCGGCGAGCGGCTCTCCTGCGAGCTGGTGCTGGCGGCGCTCCTGCACGAGGGGCTCCGCGCCCACGTGGTCGACGCCCGCCAGGTCGTGATCACGGACGAGTCGTTCTGCGGCGCGAGTCCGATCGTCGAAGAGACGGCCGCGCGGGCCCGGCTCCACGTCAAGCCCCACCTCGACACCGGGCTCGTCCCGGTCCTGGGCGGCTACATGGGCGCGACACGCCAGGGCGTCACCACGACCCTCGGCCGCGGAGGCGCCGACGGCACCGCAGCCCTCCTCGGCACCCTGCTCGGAGCCGAGGAGATCCAGATCTGGAGCGAGGTCGACGGCATGACCACGGTCGACCCGCGCATCTCGGTGAAGGCGAAGCCGATCCCGGAGGTCTCGCCGCAGGAGGCGGCGGAGCTCGCCTACTTCGGCGCCAAGGTCCTGCACCCGGTGATGATCCAGCCCGCGATCGAGAAGGGGATCCCGGTGCGGGTGCTGAACACGAGCGACCCCTCCTCGCCCGGGACACTGGTGAGCGCCAAGGAGAACCTCGGCCCGTCGGGTCCCTGCGCGGTCGCCTGTCGCGGCGGAATCACGGTGATCCTGCTCTCCCAGCCGCGCATGCTGATGGCCTCCGGCTTCCTGACCCGCGTCTTCGGCGTCTTCGAGCGTCACAAGACGCCGGTCGACCTGGTCGCGACCTCCGAGGTGTCCATCTCGCTCACCATCGACAACGTCGAGCAGCTGCCGGCGATCAAGGCCGAGCTGGCCGCGCTCGGCGAGGTCAGGATCCTGCGGGAGATGGCGATCGTCGCCCTGGTCGGCCGTGGCTTCTTCCGCCATCCCGGCCTCTCGCGCCGCATCTTCGAGGCCTTGGCCGACATCAACGTCGTGATGATCTCGTTCGCAGCCTCGGACGTGAACGTCTCGGTGGTGGTGGACGAGGTGGACATCGAGCGAGCGGTCCACGCGCTGCATCGAGAGTTCTTCCCGGCCCTCGCCTGACGGCGCGGGCCCGCGGCTCGAACGCGCCCCGCCGGAACCGCATCGCGCGCTCACGTGGCATGAGCCCGATCGCTCGCGGCGATGACCGCGCTTCATCCCGGGAAGGCGCCCCGCTCGCGTCTTCCCCTTCCCCGCTCATCCGCGATAGCATGTGCGTTTTATCGCGTTCGGCCGCACGCGTCATGGGTGGCGCGCCCGGCCGGCGGCCGGAAGGGAAGCGGTCGCTCATGGAAAACGTCCCCAGTCGCCAAGGCCTCTACGATCCCCGCTTCGAGCACGACTCGTGCGGAATCGGTTTCGTCGCCGACGTCCACGGCAGGGTATCGAGCGAGATCGTACAGAAGGCCATCCAGGTGCTGCTCAACCTGGAGCACCGTGGGGCGTGCGGCTGCGAGAAGAACACGGGCGACGGGGCCGGCATCCTGATCCAGATGCCGCACGCCTTCCTGGCGGCGGAATGCGACGCGCTCGGGGTCACCCTGCCCGGACGCGGCCAGTACGCGGCAGCGAACCTCTTCCTTCCCACGGACGAAGGCGGAGCGGCGCCAGCTCGAGCAGCTGGTCGAGAGGACGGTCTGCGAGGAGGGTCTGCGCGTGCTCGGCTGGCGCTCCCTGCCCACCGACAACTCCTCGCTGGGCCCGACCGCACGCGCGGGCGAGCCCGCCATGCGCCAGCTGTTCCTCTCGCGCCCGGACGCGATCGAGGACGACCTCGCCTACGAGCGGAAGCTCTACCTGGTGCGCCGCCGGATCGAGAACGCCGTCCGCGCCTGCTCGATCCCGGGTCGCGGCGCCTTCTACGTGCCGAGCCTGTCGCACCGCACGCTCGTCTACAAGGGGATGCTGATCGCGCCCCAGCTCCCGGCCTACTTCCCGGACCTGGTCGATCCGCGGGTCGAGTCGGCGCTGGCGATGGTGCACTCGCGCTTCTCCACCAACACCTTCCCGAACTGGGCGCGCGCCCACCCCTACCGCTACGTCTGCCACAACGGCGAGATCAACACCCTGCGCGGCAACGTCAACTGGATGCACGCCCGGGAGAGTCTCTTCTCGTCGTCGCTGTTCGGGGACGACCTCGCCAAGCTGCTGCCGGTCATCGACGCCGAGCGGCAGCGACTCGGCCATGTTCGACAACGTGCTCGAGCTGCTGGTGCTCGCCGGCCGATCGCTGCCGCACGCGGTGATGATGATGATCCCGGAGCCGTGGGCGGGCCACGAGTCGATGAGCCGAGAAGAAGCGCGCCTTCTACGAGTACCACTCCTGCCTGATGGAGCCCTGGGACGGCCCGGCCTCGATCGCCTTCACGGACGGGGTCCGGATCGGCGCGATCCTGGACCGGAACGGCCTGCGACCCTCCCGCTACTACGTCACCAAGGACGGCCTGGTCGTGCTGGCCTCCGAGGTCGGCGTCCTCGACATCCCGGCGGACCGCGTGCTCCAGAAGGGGCGCCTCCAGCCGGGGCGCATGTTCCTGGTCGACACCGAGGAGGGGCGGATCGTCGCCGACGAGGAGATCAAGCTGCAGCATCGGCCAACGAGCGCCCCTACGCGCTGTGGCTGCGACGACAACCTGGTGACGCTTCAGGAGGTCCCGGAGGGGCCGCCCGCCCACGGCGTCGACCACGAGACCGTGCTCCAGCGCCAGCTCGCCTTCGGCTACACGAGCGAGGACGTCGAGCAGATCCTCGACCCCGATGGCGCGCGACGGCGTCGAGCCGGTCGGCTCGATGGGCAACGACACGCCGCTCGCCGTGCTCTCGGACCGCCCGCAGCTCCTCTACAACTACTTCAAGCAGCTCTTCGCGCAGGTCACCAACCCGCCCATCGACGCGATCCGCGAGGAGATCGTGATGGCGGCGGACACGACCATCGGCCCCGAGGGCAACCTGCTGGAGCCGGTGCCCGCCTCCGCCCATCAGATCAAGCTGGCGACGCCGATCCTGACCAACGAGGAGCTGGAGAAGCTGCGCGCCCTGGGCACGCCCAAGGGGCGCTCGGGCGCCTGGGCCTTCAAGTCCATCAACGTCCCGATCCTGTTCCGCCCCGAGCAGGGCGGCGCGGGCCTCGAGCGCGCGCTCGAGGAGATCTGCCGGACCGTCGCCGACGCGATCCGCGAGGGCAAGAACATGATGGTGCTCTCGGACCGCGGGCATCGACCCCGAGCGGGCACCGATCCCGGCGCTGCTGGCGGTGGCGGGCGTCCACCACCACCTGATCCGGGAGGGCACGCGCACCCAGGTGGGTCTGGTGCTGGAGAGCGGCGAGCCGCGCGAGATGCACCATCTTCGCCCTCCTGATCGGCTACGGGGCCGGGGCCGTCAACCCCTACCTGGCCTTCGAGACCGCTCCACGACATGATGCGGCCGGGGACTCCTCCCGGGCGTCGACGAGGAGCACGCGGTCAAGAACTACATCAAGGCGCTGACCAAGGGCATCGTGAAGGTGATGTCCAAGATGGGGATCTCGACCATCCAGAGCTACTGCGGGGCCCAGATCTTCGAGGCGATCGGCCTCGAGCCAGAGGCTCATCGAGCGCGTACTTCACCTGGACGCCGTCGCGGATCGGCGGGGTCGGGATCGACGTCCTGGCCGAGGAGGCGCTGCGCCGCCACCGCGCGGCCTTCGCCAGCCAGGCCGACCCGAGCAGACGCTCGACGTCGGGCGGCCAGTACCAGTGGCGCCACGACGGCGAACGGCACCTGTTCAACCCCGAGACCATCCACAAGCTGCAGACGCCTGCCGCACCGGCGACTACACGGATCTTCAAGGAGTACTCGCGCGCTGGTCGACGACCAGAGCCAGCAGCTCTCACGCTGCGCGGCCTGATGGACCTGAAGCCCGCGGGTCCGCCGGTGCCGATCGACGAGGTCGAGCCGGTCGAGGCGATCATGCAAGCGCTTCAAGACCGGCGCCATGTCCTACGGCTCGATCAGCCAGGAGGCCCACGAGGCGCTGGCCATCGCCATGAACCGCATCGGCGGCAAGAGCAACACCGGCGAGGGCGGCGAGGACCCGGCACGGTACGTCCCGGACCCGAACGGCGACTCGCAAGAACAGCGCCATCAAGCAGGTGGCCTCCGGCCGCTTCGGCGTCACCAGCGACTACCTGGTCAACGCCGAGGAGATCCAGATCAAGATGGCCCAGGGCGCCAAGCCGGGCGAAGGCGGCCAGCTGCCCGGCACGAAGGTCTATCCCTGGATCGCCAAGGTCCGCCACTCGACGCCGGGCGTCGGGCTGATCTCGCCGCCGCCGCACCACGACATCTACTCGATCGAGGACCTGGCGGAGCTGATCCACGACCTGAAGAACGCCAACCGACCGCGCGCGATCAGCGTCAAGCTGGTGGCCGAGGTGGGCGTCGGCACCATCGCCGCCGGGGTCGCCAAGGCCCACGCGGACGTGGTGCTGATCAGCGGCCACGACGGCGGCACCGGCGCCTCGCCCGCTCTCCAGCATCAAGCACGCCGGGCTCCCCTGGGAGCTGGGCCTGGCCGAGACGCACCAGACGCTGGTGCTGAACAACCTGCGCAGCCGGATCGCCGTCGAGACGGACGGCCAGCTGAAGACCGGCCGCGACGTGGTGATCGCCGCCCTGCTCGGGGCCGAGGAGTTCGGCTTCGCCACCGCGCCGCTGGTCGTCGCTCGGCTGCATCATGATGCGCGTCTGCCACCTCAACACCTGTCCGGTCGGCGTCGCGACGCAGGACCCGCGGCTGCGGGCCAGCTTCGCGGGGAGCCCCGAGCACGTCGTCAACTTCATGCGCTTCATCGCCCAGGAGGTGCGCGAGCTGATGGCCTCAGCTCGGCTTCCGGACCGCTCGATCGAGATGGTCGGCCGCAGCGACTGCCTGGAGTCCGAAGCGGGCGATCGACCACTGGAAGGCGCGCGGGCTCGACTTCTCGTCGATCCTGTACCAGCCCGAGGTCGCGCCGGAGGTCGGCCGCTACTGCAGCGAGGCGCAGGATCACGGCCTCGAGCAGTCGCTCGACAAGACGATGCTCCTGCAGCTCTGCCGGCCCGCGCTCGAGAAGGGCGAGCCGGTCGCCGCCGACGCTGCCGATCCGCAACAAGAACCGCGTCGTCGGCACCATCCTCGGCAGCGAGGTCACGCGCCGCTACGGCGCCGCCGGACTGCCGGACGACACCATCGAGCTCACCTTCCAGGGCTCCGCCGGCCAGAGCTTCGGCGCCTTCCTGCCGCGCGGCGTCACCCTCACCCTGGAGGGCGACGCCAACGACTACCTGGGCAAGGGGCTCTCGGGCGGGCGGATCGTCGTCTACCCGCCGCGCGGCTCGACCTTCGTGCCCGAGGAGAACATGCTCGTCGGCAACGTCGCCCTCTACGGCGCGACCTCGCGGCGAGGCGTTCTTCTACGGGCGTGGCCGGCGAGCGCTTCTGCGTCCGCAACAGCGGCGCCAACGCCGTGGTCGAGGCGCGTCGGGGACCACGGCTGCGAGTACATGACCGGCGGCCGGGTGGTGGTCCTGGGCGCGACCGGGCGCAACTTCGCCGCCGGCATGAGCGGCGGGGTCGCCTACGTGCTCGACGAGGACGGCGACTTCGCCCGGCGCTGCAACAAGGAGATGGTGCAGCTCTACGCGCTCGAGGACCCTGAGGAGATCGACTTCCTGAAGGACCTGGTCTTCCGCCACTCGCGCACGACCGGCAGCACGCGCGCCGCGAAGATCCTGGTCGACTGGAACTACTTCGTGTCTCGTTTCGTGCGCGTGGTGCCGAACGACTACAAGCGGGTGCTCGAGGCCCAGCGCCGCATGCGCGAGAGCGGGCTCTCCCAGCAGGAGGCGGAGATGGCGGCCTTCGAGCAGAACGCCCAGGACCTGGCACGGGTCGGGAGGCAAGTAGACGATGGGCAAGCCCACCGGATTCCTCGAGTACGCGCGGGAGCTGCCGAAAGACCGCAGCCCCCTCGACCGCCTGGCGGACTGGGAGGAGTTCCACGAGCACTTCCCCACCAAGAAGCTGCGCGACCAGGGCGCACGCTGCATGGACTGCGGGACGCCTTTCTGCCACACCGGCACGCTGATCGCCGGGCTCGCCACCGGTTGCCCGATCCACAACCTGATCCCGGAGTGGAACGACCTCGTCTTCAAGGGCCGCTGGAAGGAGGCCCTGGAGCGGCTGCACCGGACCAACAACTTCCCCGAGTTCACGGGCCGCGTCTGCCCAGCCCCCTGTGAGGGCTCCTGCGTGCTCGGGATCAACGACCCCGCCGGTGACGATCAAGACCATCGAGTGCGCGATCGTCGACAAAGGCTTCGAGGAGGGCTGGATCGTTCCCCGGCCGCCGGCCGAGCGCAGCGGCAAACGGGTCGCGGTCGTCGGCTCCGGCCCCGCCGGGCTCGCCTGCGCCGATCTCAGCTGAACCGCGCCGGCCACCAGGTGAGCGTCTTCGAGCGCGCGGATCGCATCGGGGGACTGCTCGTCTACGGCATCCCCAACATGAAGCTGGACAAGGGGCTCGTCGAGCGGCGCGTGTCGCTGCTGGCCGCCGAGGGCGTCGCGTTCACGACCGGGGTCGAGGTCGGCCGCTCGCTGCCGGCCGCGAAGCTCGTCGCCGACTTCGACGCGGTGGTGTTGTGCGGCGGCGCGACGCTCGCGCGCGACCTCCAGGTCGAGGGCCGCTCGCTGGCCGGGATCCACCTCGCGATGGAGTTCCTGCACAAGAACACCAAGAGCCTGCTCGACAGCAACCTGCAGGACGGCCAGTCCCTCTCCGCGAAGGACCAGGACGTGGTCGTGATCGGCGGCGGCGACACCGGCACCGACTGCGTCGGGACCTCGCTCCGTCACGGCTGCCGGGGCCTGGTGCAGTTCGAGATCCTGCCGCGGCCGCCGGCCGAGCGCGCCCCCGACAACCCCTGGCCGCAGTGGCCCAAGGTCTACCGTGTCGACTACGGCCAGGAGGAGGCCGCCGCCCGTTTCGGTGACGACCCGCGCCACTTCTGCGTCGCAACCAAGCGCTTCCTGGGCGACGACGCCGGACGCGTGAAGGTGATCGAGACGGTCGAGATCGAGTGGGTGACGGACAACGGCCGCCCGACGACGCGCGAGGTCCCCGGCAGCGCGAAGACCTGGCCGGCCGACCTGGTGCTGCTCGCGCTCGGCTTCCTGGGGCCGGAGCGCGGCGGGCTTCTCGAGGAGCTGGGCGTCGCCCTCGACGCCCGCGGCAACGTGGTCGCCGACGAGCAGAAGATGACCAGCGTGCCGGGTGTCTTCGCCGCCGGGGACATGCGGCGGGGGCAGTCGCTGGTCGTGTGGGCGATCGCCGAGGGCCGCCAGGCCGCCGCCGGCGTCGACGCCTACCTGCGCTCGGGCCGAAGCACGCGGGGCTGAACCGGCCGCGGGCTCACGGGGCCTTCACCCCGCCCACTCCCGCCAGCTGGAGCAGCCAGGCGATCCAGGGAAGAGCCGCCAGGGCCAGTCCGAGGGCCGCCAGCCGTGAGCCGTAGAGCTGGGTCCGGTCGCGCACGATGGCCCGGAGCGCGAAGGCGAGGAAGCCGACCGCGGCGGCGGAGAGCGGGAAGAGCCAGGGCGAGACCCAGACCGGCCGGAAGCGCTCGAGCGCGGAGGCGAGCGCCGTCGCGTAGCCGAGGGTCACGCCGCAGTAGACGAGCAGCGGCACGCTGCGAGCCGCCCCCTCGGCGCTACGCAGGCACAGGTAGTCGGCGAGCGCGGTGAGCTTGCTCCTTTCTCCGGTCTCCAGCAGCAGGATGTCGGCGAAGGTCAGCTCGACCGCGATCCGGGTGCCGAAGGCGGTCGTGACGAGCGCGACCCGCCCGGAGAAGGCATGATCCAGGAAGGCGTTCACCTGCGGACGCTTCGGCTTCGAGAAGCGGAGCGCGCCCGGTCCCGTCGCCTCGTACGCGAAGCCCAGCTTCGCGAGCCGGGCCCGCAGCTCCCCCTCGCACTCCGAAGCGCCGGCCTTCGCCTCGTTCTCGCCGCGCACCGAGGGGTGCTTGACCCAGAAGCGCAGACCCGAGCCCTTCCCCAGCAGGCCCGTGAGCAGAAGCTCGAGCAGGAAGGTCGCGGGCAGCGCGACCAGCAGGGCCACCAGGAACCGGGTCTGGTCCCAGGCGGGCGCTACCCGTGCCTCGACGAGGCCGATCAGCACCCAGGGCGACAGGACGAGCCAGGCGAGCGCGATCCGGAGGTGAATGCGCTCCCGCTCCGCCTCGTTCATCGCTCCGCCTCCGGGGGTGAGGGCGAGCGCAGCCGGGTGACCCGAGCCATCACCTCGAGCGCCGCGCGCGAGTTGTGGTACGGGCACTTCCAGGGCTCCACCTTCGGCAGGCCCGGGATCCGCGAGCCGTCGCGCAGGACACGCCAGCGCCACTCCCCATACTCCCGGTCGACCAGGAAGCGATCGATGAACGCCCAGGTGCACTCGGCGGCCGCCAGGAAGCGGTCCTCGCGCGAGAGCTGGAAGGCGTTCAGGAAGCCCACCATCGCTTCCGCCTGCACCCACCAGTGCTTCTCGTCGTCGAGTCCGCCCTCGCCGTCCCGCTCCGCGAAGACGCCGCCTGCCTCGCGGTCGTACCCCTCCTCGAGCGTCACCGCGGCCATGCGCACGGCGTTCAGCCGCGACCGCTCGACGAGCGCCGCGTCCGCGCAGAGCTCCGCCGCTTCGACGAGCAGCCAGCTCGCCTCGATGTCGTGGCCGTAGGAGACGGACTCCGAGATCGGCCGGAAGCCCTCGTCGAAGAAGAGCCGCAGATGCCCGCTCCGCGGGTCCACGATCCTCTCGAGGTGCAGCGCGGTCACGGCGCGCAGGCGCTCGCGCACCTCCTCCCGGCCCGAGACGCGCACCAGGTTCGCGTACGCCTCCATCAGGTGGAGGTGCGTGTTCATGGACTTGGGCGCGTTCAGGTCTTTCTCGCTCAGGCGCACGTCGGCGAGGGGGCTCCAGTCCCGGCTCCGTGCCTCGAAGTAACCGCCCGCCACCGGATCGGCGGCGCGCGTCTCGATCACGTGGAAGAGCTGCAGGGCCTCGGCGAGGGCATCCTCCCGGCCGCTCGCGCGGTGGTATTCGGCGAGCGCGTAGAGGGCGAAGGCGAGCCCGTAGGTCTGCTTCCGGGTCGAGATGGGCACGCCCGCGTGGTCGAGCATCCAGTAGGTGCCGCCGTGCTCCCGGTCCCAGAACCGCTCCCTCAGCCAGTCGTGGAAGTGCTCGGCGGCCATGAAATGGGCCTCGTCGCCAGTGTGCTGGGCGACCGCCGAGAAGGTCCACAGGAGGCGTGCCGCCAGGACGCCCCCCATGGGCGCGAAGCGGTCGGCGCTGCCGTCCTCCGCGACGAAGCCCTTGAACCCGCCGTCCGGGTCGAGCACGCGGCGCATCCAGAAGGGCAACACGTTTTCGCTGAGGTCACGCGCGACGGCCCCACGCAGCGCTTCCAGACGGTCCTCGATCGTCACGGGCCCGAACCATATCAGAAGAGCGGGACCGGTAGCGGCCTCGGCCCCCCTGAGGTCCCGCGATGGAAACGGAAGGTGTGGAAGGCCCTGCGATTGACGTGGATTCGGGTACGGGCGTAGCCTTTTCCGAACCCACGAAACGGGGACCGAGCATGAAGCGCTGGCAACAGGCTGTCTCGTTCCTGGCCGGTCCGTTGGCGCTCGCGGGGATCGCGAGCGGCGCCACGGGCGCGGAGCTCCGGATGGAGCTCCAGGAGGGCTGGGCCCTCCAATCCTCGGCCGAGGTGAAGACGCCGGGCGAGGAGGTGTCGCGGCCCGGTTTCACCACCACCGGCTGGCACGGTGCCCGCGTACCCAGCACGGTCGTCTCGGCTCTGGTCGCCGACGGCACCTATCCGGACCCGTACGTCGGGATGAACCTGCGCCGCATCCCGGGCACCACCTACCCGATCGGCCAGAACTTCTCGAACCTGCCGATGCCGGCAGACAGCCCCTTCGCGATGCCCTGGTGGTATAGGACCGAGTTCACGGTGCCTGCGCAGGCCGCCGGCGAGCGACTCTGGCTGCGGTTCGGCGGCGTCAACTTCCGCTTCGACGCCTGGCTGAACGGCCGGAAGATCGCCGACTCGGCGGACACCGCCGGGGCCTGGCGCGTCCACGAGCTCGACGTGACGGGCGTCGCCCGCCCGGGCAGGAACGCGCTCGCGGTCCTGGTCACCGCCCCGCTGCCGAACGACCTCGCGATCACCTTCGTGGACTGGAACCCGATGCCCCCCGACAAGGTGATGGGCATCTTCCGGCCGGTGACGCTCACCAGCTCGGGTCCCGCCACCCTGCGCCACCCGCAGGTCGTCAGCAAGCTCGATCTACCGGCGCTCGACCGTGCCGAGCTCCTGGTCAAGGTCTTCGCCCGCAACGGCGCCGACCACGCGGTCGAGGGCACCGTGCGCGGGAAGATCGGAGCGATCACGTTCGAGCAGAAGCTGGCACTCGCGGCCGGGGAGGATCGCGAGGTCGCCTTCGCCCCCGCGACGTTCCCGCAGCTGGTGGTCAAGGATCCCAAGCTCTGGTGGCCCGCCCAGTATGGCGAGCCCTTCCTGCACGGCCTGGAGCTGGAGCTCGTGGTCGACGGCACGGTCTCGGACCGGTCCCGCTCGCGGTTCGGGATCCGGGAGTTCAGCTCCGAGACGACGCCGGCCGGGCACCTGCTCTTCAAGGTGAACGGCAAGCCGATCCTGATCCGTGGCGCCGGCTGGACCTTCGACATGATGCTCCGCTCGACGCCCGAGCGACAGCGGGCCGAGGTCGCCCTGGTGAAGGACATGGGTCTCAACACGATCCGCCTCGAGGGCAAGCTCGAGGACGAGCACTTTTTCGACCTCACCGACCGGGAGGGCATCCTGGTGATGCCCGGCTGGTGCTGCTGCGACCACTGGGAGAAGTGGAAGAACTGGCAGGACGAGGACCTGCCCATCGCCACTGCCTCGCTGCGCGACCAGATCCTGCGCCTGCGCGGGCGGGCCTCGGTCTTCGTGTGGCTGAACGGCAGCGACAACCCACCGCCCGCCAAGGTCGAGAAGGCGTATCTCGACGTCGAGCGCGAGCTGGGCTTCCCGAACCCGGTCGTCTCCTCGGCGACCGAGAAGAAGGCCGAGTTCAGCGGCCCGAGCGGAGTCAAGATGCGTGGGCCCTACGAGTGGGTGCCCCCCATCTACTGGTACACCGACACCCGGCTGGGCGGTCCCCACGGGTTCGCCACCGAGATCGGCCCCGGTCCCGCGCCGCCCCCGCTCGAGAGCCTGAAGCTGTTCCTGCCGAAGCAGGATCTCTGGCCGATCGACGCGACCTGGGACTACCACTGCGGCGGCGGCCCTTTCAAGGACCTCGAGGTCTTCACCGCCGCGATGGACACGCGCTACGGCCCCTCGCAGGGGATCGAGGAGTACGCGCGCAAGGCCCAGGTCGCGGCCTACGAGGCGCACCGGGCGATGTTCGAGAGCTTCGGCGCGCGCAAGTACACGTCGACCGGCGTCATCCAGTGGATGCTCAACAACGCCTGGCCGGGCATGATCTGGCACCTCTACGACTTCTACCTGCGCCCGGGCGGCTCCTACTTCGGCGCCAAGAAGGCCTGCGAGCCGCTGCACGTACAGTACTCGTACGACGATCGCTCCGTGCTGGTCGTCAACTCGACGCTCGCCCCCCAGGCGGGGCTCAAGGTCGAGGCGCGCGTCGTCGACCTCGCCGGCGCGGTGAAGCTGCGGCAGGAGGCGACCCTGGAGGTCGCCCCGGATGGTGTCGGCAAGGCGCTCGAGCTGCCGCCGGCCGACGAAGGGCTCTCCCCCACCTACTTCCTCTTCCTGACCCTCGACGACGCCCAGGGACGCGCGGTCTCGCGCAACGTCTACTGGCTCTCGACCAGGCCCGAGACGCTCGCCTGGGACAAGTCGAAGTGGTACGTGACCCCGGTCAGCGCCTACGCCGACCTCACCGGTCTCGATCGTCTGCCCCCGGCCGAGCTCCGCGCCCAGGTGCGTTTCGAGGCGGGTGCCGAGGGCCGCGCGCACGTGCGTCTCGAGAACGTGGGCCAGACGCTCGCCTTCTTCGTGCGGGCGAGCGTTCGGCGGGACTCGGACGGCGAGGAGCTGCTGCCCGTCTTCTGGGAAGACGACTACCTGACGCTCCTCCCGGGTGAGAGCCGCGAGATCACGGCCCGCTATGCGAGCGAAGCCCTGGGCGGGGCCCGCCCGGTCGTCACCGTGGAGGGATGGAACGTCGCGCGGCTCGAGGCCGGCCCCTGAGCACCGGGACCGGGCGGCGGCTGCCCGTGCTTGACCCCCCTGCCACGAGCGTCTAGGCTGGCGCCCGCCAAGGGAGGTTCTCGGTGACCGCTCTCTCCGCCCTCGCGCTGCTCGCCGTCCTCTCCCCCGTCCAGACCCACGCGCCCGCCGCTCCGGCGCGCGACCGCGTCTCGATCTGGGTGACCGCCAAGGCCACGGGGGACCGTCTCACCAGCAAAGAGCCGGTCGTCTTCGAGCCCTTGGCGCAGCCGGTCGAGGACTTCCCGACCGTGATGGTCGACCCCACGAAGAGCTACCAGACGATCGAGGGGATCGGCGGGGCGCTCACGGACGCCGCGGCCGAGACCTTCGCCAAGCTCCCGCGCGAGGCCCAGGAGCGGCTGCTCGAGGCGTACTTCGACCCGGCGAAGGGCATCGGCTACACCCTCGCCCGCACCCACATCAACAGCTGCGACTTCTCGAGCGAGAGCTACGCCTACGCGGAAAAGCCGGGAGACGTCGCGCTCGACTCCTTCACGATCGAGCACGATCGCCGCTACCGGATTCCCTTCATCAAGGCGGCGCTGGCTCGCGCGGGCGCGCTCAAGATCTTCGCCTCGCCCTGGAGCCCGCCCGCCTGGATGAAGACGAACGACAGCATGCTCGACGGCGGGCGGCTCAAGCCCGAGTACCGTGAGGCCTGGGCCCGCTACTTCGTGCGCTTCGTCCAGGAGTACGAGAAGGCGGGCGTGCCGATCTGGGGGCTGACCGTTCAGAACGAGCCGATGGCCACCCAGATCTGGGAGAGCTGCCTCTTCACCGGCGAGGAGGAACGGGATTTCGTGCGCGACCACCTGGGGCCCGCGCTCGAGCAGGCCGGCCTCGCCCGGCTGCGGCTCATGATCTGGGACCACAACCGCGGCATCATGTACCAGCGCGCCCAGGCCGTCTTCGACGATCCGCAGGCTGCGCGCTACGTCTGGGGTGCGGGCTTCCACTGGTACGTGGGCGACCACTTCGCCAACGTCCGCGCCGTCCACGACGCCTGGCCCGACAAGCAGCTCCTCTTCACCGAGGGGACACCGGCCAACTACGACCCGGCCACGGTCGAGGACTGGAAGTGGGGGGAGACCTACGGCCGCTCGCTCGTGCACGATCTCGACAACTGGGCCGTGGGCTGGACCGACTGGAACGTCCTGCTCGACGAGCACGGCGGTCCGAACCACGTCGGCAACTTCTGCCTGGCCCCGGTGCACGGCGACACGCGCACCGGCAAGCTCGTCTTCACGCCGTCCTACTACTACCTCGGGCACTTCTCGAAGTTCGTCCGCCCGGGCGCCCGCCGCGTCGCCGCCACCTCGAACGACGACGACCTCCTGGCGACGGCCTTCCTGGACCCCGACGGCAGCGTCGTCACCATCGTCATGAACCCGAGTGAGGCGGACAAGGACTTCGCGGTCTGGGTCGCCGGTCGCACCGCCTCGACCAGGAGTCCGGCCCATTCGATCGTGACGCTGCGCTGGTCACGCTAGCTAGCGGCACGGCCGGCCGCAGACAGAACCCGCGTCGCTCCTCCTCGGGACGTCGCGAGCGACGCCTTCGATCAGGGCTCGCCTTTGCGAGCGCGGCCCCCCGCGACGAGAGCGACCAGCCGCGCGCGGAGCGCCGCCTTGTCGGCGGCCCACTCGGGCCGCGCCGAGAGATCGGCGGCCCCTTCCCCCTCCGACACGCGGCAGAGCTCCTCGCTGCCGTCCGGCCAGAGCGTGTAGCGCAGGCGCTCCGTGCGGAGCGACCAGCCGCGCTCCGGCGGATGCACGCGCCGGTAGGAGAGCGCGGGCCGGCGGCTGGGCGCCGCCGGGTTCTCGAGCTGCGGCACGAGGCTTCGCGCGTCGAGACCCGGGACGGCCGGCAGGCCGGCCAGCTCGACGATCGTCGGGTACACGTCCATGACCTCGACCGGCGCGCGCACGACACCGGGGCGCAGGCCGGGCGCGGCGACGATCAGGGGCACGTGCAGCGCCTCCTCGAAGAGGGTGTCCTTGCGCAGCATGCCCCCGTGCTCGCCGAGGTGGTAGCCGTTGTCGCCGAACAGGACGACCACCGTGTCGCGCCAGAGATCGAGCCGGTCGAGTGCGTCCAGCACTCGGCCGACCTGGGCGTCGGCGAAGGTCGTGCAGGCCTCGTAGGCGGCGATCGCCTGGCGCATCAGCTCCGGGTCCGTCACCAGACCTGGCGGCTCGCGGCC
Organism: uncultured Acidobacteriota bacterium; assembly: GCA_963732935.1. Classification (GTDB taxonomy): domain Bacteria; phylum Acidobacteriota; class Vicinamibacteria; order Fen-336; family Fen-336; genus DATBSL01. The sequence continues at coordinate 1,388,284 of CAVTBK010000003.1, forward strand.
GAGCAGGGGCAGCCCCGGCAGCGGCTGGGGCTTCGTCTTGACGGCGATCGCGGGGACGTCCGCGAGGTCGTCCGGCGGGTAGCGGGCGAGCGCGATCGTCTGCGGCGGGTAGAGGCCGAAGTAGCGCGCCGGCGCGATCCAGCGGCGGTGCGGGCGCACCAGCCCGAGCGCGACGAAGAAGGGCCTGCTCCGGTAGCGCTCGAGCAGGCGCACGGTCTCCAAGGCACGCTGGCCGTCGGGTTGGTCGCGATCTCCGCCCGCCGCCGCGACGAAGAGCGCCTGGTCGGCCGCCCCCCCAACCTCCTCGTGCTCGTCCTCGACCAGGTCCGGAGGCTCCTCCCCGGGAAGCTCCGGGTGCTCCTCGCGCAGGTCCCAGCGGAACTGCGCCGGTAAGTGCAGGATCTTGCCGATCGCGGCGGTCACGAAACCGTGGGCCGCGAAATGCTCCTCGAGCGGGACGGCACCGGGCGGGCGGGACGGGTCACGGTTGTTCCAGACCCGCGTCCGCTCGGGACGCCAGCCCGTGAGAACGGAGCTCCGCGACGGGCTGCACATGGCCACCGGCACGTAGGCGAGATCGAAGCGGACCCCGCGGGCGGCCAGCCGGTCGAGGTTCGGCGTACGCACGGGCGCGCCCCAGGCGCCGACGCGCGTCGTGAGGTCGTCGACGATCACCAGCAGGACGTTGCGCGGCCGCACCGCACCCGGGCGGACCGCTCCCTCGCCCTCGGGGCGGGCGGCCGGCAGCGGAGCGCGCGCCGGAGGTCCCTCCGTGTCGAAGGCCCGGCGCAGCTCCTCGATCGTCGCTCGGTGCCCGGTCCCTGGCGCCAGGTTCGTGTTCTCACCGGGATCCGTCTCGTGGTCGTAGAGCTCCTTGCTGCCGTCGGGCCACTCGGTATAGCGGAAACGCTGCGAGCGCGCGCTGCGTCCAACGCCCGGCGCGCGGCGCGCGGCCGACGACAGCACCTCGTCGCGCCAGGTTCCGTCGGGATCGGCGAGGAGCGGCATCAGGCTGTGCGCGTCGAGGCCGGGCAGCGGATCGAGGCCCAGGAGCGCGACCAGCGTGGGGACGGCGTCGAGGGTCGAGACGAGCCGCTGCGAGGCCCGGCCCGGTCGCGCCAGTCCCGGGGTGGCGACGACCAGCGTCGAGCGGAGCGTATCGTCGTAGAGGCCGCGGCGCTTGATGAGGCCGTGGGCGCCGCGGGCGAGGGGTGGATCGGCCACCAGGACGACCGCGCTCCCCGGGGCGGCTCGGTCCAGGATCGCGAGCAGCTGCGACAGCTCACGGTCGGCGGCGAGCGCACGCTCGAGCGCGACCGCCTCGGCGCGCCGCGTCGAGGCGACCGACCAGGCGGGGGGCTGGATCCGGCCGGCCGGCCGGGCCGCGAAGCCGAGGTCGCCCGCCACGATGCGCGGCACCGGCGCCGCGAGCGACGCGGCCGGCGTGGCCGGCCCGGTTGGGACCCCATCGCCGATCGCCTCGATCACCAGGAATCGGCCGGTCTGCCTGCGCAGCCAGCTCTCCAGCCGGCCGCCGGCCACCGCGCCCTTCGGAATCCGAAGGTCGGCCGGGGAATCCCCGAAGGCCTCGCCCGGTCCGACCAGCGCCAGGGCGGCGCCCTGGGCCGCGAAGGCGCCGGCCACCGTGCCCTGCCGCGTGTGCAACAGCAGCCGGCGCGCGGCCACCGCCCCCGGGTCCGGCGCGAATGCCGAGTCGAACGAGCGCCCTCCGGCGATCAGCCGCCGCAGCGCGGGCATGCTCCCGACGTCGACTCCCGGCTCGAAGCCGGACGACAGGACGAGGACGACGCCGCGCACCGGGGGAGGAGGGGCCGAGCGGGAGAACCAGCGACACCCTGCCCCGAGCGTCAGGGTCGCGACCGCGAGCAGCACGGCGGGCGCGGAACGACGCGTGTACGTGCCGATGCCTCGACTCACAGACCGTCATCATATCGCGCGCGCGCTGCCACCCCGCGCTGCGAGCGTCCGTCAGGCCGCGGTCAGGCGGCCGCGGACCGGCGCGAGCGCAGGATCAGGCCGATGCCCAGCGCCACCAGGAGAAGCGGCCAGAGCGTCCCGAGCCTCATCCAGTGGGGCCAGCGCAGCCAATCCAGGTTGTGGGCCAGGAGCAGGGTCCCCAGCAGCACCAGCACCGAGCCGACGGCGATCTGCGCCGACGTCGCGTCTGGGCTCGCCTGCCGCGTCTCCGCGGCGAGACGGGCGCCGGTCTCGCGCACCGCCTCGAAACCGGTTCCGGCGATGGGCGGGGTGCCCGTGGGGGCGGCGGCGTCACGGCGCGGCATCAGGAGCCAGCACGCCACGTACAGCAGGATGCCGAGGCCGTGCACGAGCGCCAGCAGCACGAACCCGAGGCGCACCAGGACGGGATCCACGTCCAGGTACTCGCCGAAACCGGCGGCAATGCCGCCGAAGACGGCTCGCTGAGAGTCCCGCGTGAGCCTTCTCGGCACGGCTCCCTCCCCCGGGCCCCGGACAGAACCCGCACAATCTCCTACGTACGGAGTCGACACCGAGTTCGCGGGAAAGTGGACGACCCGGCAGCGGGGGCCTTGGCTAGCTATCGGACGGGAGCGTGTCGGGCTTCTCGGGGTCGACGAGGAGCGGCGTCGTCGGGAGCAGGGAGGGATCGTCGGGCCCGCTGCTCGCTCGACGCAGCGAGCGGAAGACGAGCATGGCCGCACCGAGCAGGAGGTTGTCGCCGTCCTGGAGGGCGACGGGGCTCGTCACCCGGGTGTTTCCGCGGAAGGTTCCGTTCTTGCTCCCGCAGTCCTCGATCGTGGCGCCCGCGTCGGTGATCCGGATCAGGGCGTGACGTCGCGAGACGCTCGTCTGGTCCACCCGGACGGCGGCGTCGTGGGTGCGCCCGAGGAGGTTGTCCCCCATCCGGAGCACGACCTCCGTCCCTCCGAACGCCACCCTGTATTCGAACTGCTCCGGCGGGCGGCCACCGTCGGACTCCACCCAGGCGTTGCCACAGAAGGCGTAGCCGAAGCGGGTCACGGTCCTGACGAAGCGAGGATCCCGGGGGTCGTCCTCGAGCGCTTCGCGGAGACGGTGGATGAGGACCGGAAGGTTCACTTCGGCAACGAAGGTGTCGGGCCACAGGCGGTCGTGAATCGCCGTCTTGGACACGGCGTTCGGACGGCGCGTCACGAGCAACTCGAGCAGCTCCAGTGCCTTGGGAGCGAGGTGGACAGCGCGCCCCGCCCTGAGGAGCTGGCGTGCCTCCGTATCGAGGATGAAGCCTTCGAGGCGAACCCTGACCATTTTTGATCCCGCGAGATATTACATTACGCTCATCCTGAGAACGAGCGCCAACATTCTGACAAGGCGTTCCGCAAAGCAATGAGAATCCAAGCTGGCGGATGCGGTGACGGGGCGAGCAGAGCAGGCAGGATCTTGGTGCTCGGACACATGCACCGAATCGCTCGAATCCATGCGTACCCGGAGATCGTCTCGGGACAGTAGAATGGTCGTCGCGGCGTCGTCACACTGACGCCATCTCGTCGACCTGTCACGTATGCAACAGGATGCACAACGAAGGAGACCACACCTTGCCCCGTCAACAGCCCCTGGTGGTTACCGCCATCCCCGGTCCCAAGAGCCGCGCGCTCGTCGCTGCGGAGGCACCCCATCTCGCACCCGGCACGCAGTCGATCGCGACGCTGTCCGGCATCGCGGTCGCTCGTGGAGAAGGCTGCCTGATCGAGGACGTGGACGGGAACCGCTATCTCGACATCGCGGCCGGGATCTGCGTCAACGCGCTCGGCCACGCCCACCCGCGCTACCGCGAGATCCTGAAGGCGCAGATCGACGAGGTGACGGTGGGGTCGCTGACGACCCCGCGACGCGCCGAGGCGCTCAAGCGGGTCGCCTCGCACACGCCTCCGGGTCTCGACAAGATCCAGCTCTACTCGGGCGGTACCGAGGCCGTCGAGGCCGCCATGCGGCTCGCCAAGTCGCACACCAAGAAGCACGAGTTCCTCTCCTTCTGGGGAGGCTTCCACGGCAAGACCGCGGGGACCCTGTCGCTGATCGGCGACGGGACCAAGAACCATCTGGGTCCGATGCTGCCGGGCGCCCACCACGCGCCCTACGCGTACTGCTACCGTTGCCCGCTGGCGCTCCAGTACCCCTCCTGCGGGCTCGAATGCGCCGAGTTCGCGCGCAAGGTGATCAAGCACGAGACGACGGCCGAGCTCGCGGCCATCCTGATCGAGCCCATCCAGGGCACCGCCGGTAACGTCGTCCCTCCGCCCGAGTTCATGCCCGCCGTCCAGTCGATCGCCAAGGAGAACGACGCGCTGCTCGTCAGCGACGAGATGATCTGCGGCTTCGGCCGGACCGGGAAGTGGTTCGGCTGTGAGCAGTGGGGCGTCGTGCCCGACATCGTCACCATGGGCAAGGGGCTCGGCGCCGGCTTCCCGGTCTCGGGGCTCGCGTCCACGGCCGAGATCACGCAGGCCAAGCCGTGGGGCGCTCCCTCGGGCTCGAGCTCTTCCTACGGCGGCAACCCGATGGCCGGAGCGGCGATCCTGGCCGCCGTCAGCGTGATCGAGGAGGAGGGCCTGGTCCAGAACGCGGAGCAGGTGGGCGCCTTCATGCTGCGCCGCTTCCGCGAGCTGCAGGAGAAGTACGAGTTCATCGGCGACGTGCGCGGCAAGGGGCTGCTGATCGGCGTCGAGCTGGTCCGCGACCGCAAGACGAAGCAGCCGCTCGCGAAAGAGGTCTGCGTGCGGCTGTTCCAGGAGTGCCTGCGGCGCGGGCTGGTCTCCATGGTCTACAGCCCCAGCTTCCGCGTGAACCCGCCGCTCACGATCGACCGGGAGACGGCCGACGTCGCGCTCGGGATCCTGGACGAGGTCTTCGCCGGCCTCGCCCGCGAGGGAGGCTGGAAGTGAAGCTGCGGGGCGCCCTGCTCGGCGCCGGCAACATCGCCCTGCGCGGACACGCGCCCCAGTGGACGGGGCCACTCGCCGAGGAGGTCGAGATCGTCGCCATCGCCGACCTTTCGCCACCCAACCGCGCCGCGGCGGAGAAGGCCTTCCCGGGTGCGCGGCTCTACGGGAAAGCCGAGGATCTGCTCGCCAGCGAGGCGCTCGACTTCTGCGACATCTGCACCCCGCCCTTCACCCACCGTCCCCTGGTCGAGCAGGCGGCGGCGCTCGGACTCCACGTCCTCTGTGAGAAGCCGCTCGCCGGCAGCCTGGAGGACGCGGAGGCGATCGCCGCGAGCGTCCGCGCCTCCGGCATCGTGCTGGCGCCCTGTCACCAGTACCACCACTCGCCCCAGTGGCTGGCTGTCAAACGCCTCCTGCCGCGCATCGGCCCCGTGCACCTGGTCGAGTACGAGGTGCACCGCACCGAGGCCAACCCCGGCAACCCCCACTGGTCGCCGGCCTGGCGCACGGACCCCGCGCTGGCGGGCGGCGGCATCCTCTTCGACCACGGCGCCCACATCTTCTACCAGCTCCGCTCGGTGCTGGGCGAGCCGGCCACCGTCCATGCCACCGTGCGCACGCTGCGACACGCCGACTACGGGGTCGAGGATTCCGCCTTCGTGATGCTCGACTACGGCGATCGTCTCGCCGAGGTGCGGCTCACCTGGGCGGCCCGCCGCCGCGCGATCCGCTTCCAGTTCGTGGGCCACGACGGTGAGCTCCTGGGCGACGACCAGCGAGTGGTCTTGAACGCGGCGACCAGCGAGGAGGTCTCCTTCGCCGAGGGGATGAGCCGCGACTCGTCCCACTCGGACTGGTACGCGCCGCTCTTCCGGGATTTCGTGGCGCGCGTGCGGGGAGGCGACCGCTCGACCGGGCCGCTCGAGGAGGCGCTCTTCGTGGCGCGCCTGATCGCGAGCGCCTACGAGTCCTCCCGCGACGGCCGCGCCCGACCGCTGGGGAGCTCTCCCGCGCCCCTGCGAGTTCCACGCGCCCTGGAGGCCATGACCGAAGCGGTCTCACGCGTCGTCGAGGAGCCGCTCAGCGGGCCGTCCGAGCCTCGGCCGGTCGAGACCGCGCGGCGCGCGCCCTGGCTGCTGCGGGCCGCGGGCCTGGCGATGCTGGCCGCCGCCATCGCCTGGGTGGTCCGTGACGTCAGCTGGCCGAGCTTCGCGGCCACCGCGGCCAGCGCCAGCCCACTCTGGATCTCCCTCGCCGCGCTCGTCAACCTGGGCGCCGTCTTCGCGATGGCGGGACGCTGGCGCGCGCTGCTGCGCCCGCTCGCGCCCCGGATCGGCCAGATCGACGCCTTCAAGGCAATGGTGATGGGCTTCGCCGTCTCGGTGGTCGTCCCAGCCCGGGCCGGCGAGCTGGCGCGGGCGGAGTGGCTCGGCCGCCGGTCGGGCGTCTCGCGGGCCAGCATCCTGGGCTCGATCGTGCTCGATCACCTCGTGAACGCCGCGGGGATGTTCCTCGGCATCGCCGCCCTGCCCTTGGTGCTCAACCTGCCCACCTGGCTCCACTCGGCGATCTGGCTGGCGGTGGTCGTCTTCGCGGCCGCCGGCAGCGCCGTCTTCCTGCTCCGGCCCAAGGCCGGACAGGCGGTGCCGGAAGGGGCGCCCAGCGGCGACGGCAGGGTCGCCGGGGCGATCGCCAGCTTCCTCGCTCACGTGCGGCTCGGCCTCACCGCGATGACGGACCGGCGTGCTCTCGCCCGCTCGCTGCTCGCGTCGGTCCTCGCCTGGCTGCTCGAGATCCACGTCGTCTTCTTCAGCTTGCGCGCCTTCGACATCCAGGTCCCGTTCGGCGTCAGCCTGCTGGTGCTGATGGCGGTGAACCTGGCCCTGGTCGTGCCCTTCGCACCTCCCGGCAACTTCGGCACCATCGAGGTCGGCGCGACGCTCGCGCTCATGGAGTGGGGCGTCCCGAAGGAGCAGGCGCTGGCGTTCGCGCTCGCCTATCACTTCCTCCAGGTGATCCCGCTCGCGCTGGGGGGCCTCGCCCTCGCCGGCCGCTCGCTCCTGCGCGGGACACCCGTCCCCGACAAGGTCGGCTCCTAGATCCCTCCATCTCCCAAGGAAGATCCCCCGTGGCCCTCTCGATCACCCTTTCCGTCATCTCGTTGCTGTTGCTGTCGATGCTCGTCTACGCGGCGCGAGGAGGCCGGCCCGACCCCGATGCGCAGGCCAAGCACGCGCAGTTCCTGGGAGGCCTCGCCGACTTCGTGCTGCACTGGTTCCTCTGGCTGGTGGATCCGGCGGCGAGGCTTTCGATCCGCCTGGGCCTGGGCCCCGACTTCCAGAACTTCGCCGGGCTCGCCTTCGGGGCGGCGGCGGGGACCGCGGTGGCCTTCGGCCAGCTCGAGTTGGGCGGCTGGGCGCTCGCCCTCTCCGGGGTCTGCGACATCCTGGACGGCCGGATCGCGCGGGCGCAGCAGCTGGCCTCGCGCTACGGCGCCTTCATCGACTCGGCCCTCGACCGCTTCATCGAGCTCTTCTTCTTCCTCGGGTTCGCCTGGTTCGCACGGACCACACCCTACGGTGCCATCGCGGCGACACTCGCGGTCGGCGCCTCGGTGCTGGTCAGCTACACCCGGGCGATGGGCGAGACGCAGGGCGTCGAGTGCACGGGCGGCCTGATGCAGCGCGGCGAACGGCTCGCCCTGCTGAGCCTCGGCTGCCTGGCCGACCGCTCGCTCTCGGCCCGCCTGGGCCACCCGCAGGGGACGGTCCTGCTCGTGGTGACGTGCCTGATCGGCGTCACCAGCCTGCTGACCGCGGTACAACGCACCGTCTGGATCGCCAGGCGGTTGCGGGAGGCGCCGCCTTCGCGCTAGGCGCCAGCCCGCTCGCAGCGCGCAGCTGTGTCCGACCCGGTGTCCGACCCGGGCGCGGCGTGCGGTTGACAGCGGACCCGCCCTTCCTTAAGTTCGCCAATCAGCATGCTCACGAGCGAGGTCGTTCCGGTCATGGTCAAGGTCATCGCTCCCTACATCGGCGACACGATGGCCCGCTCCGCCGCGGACGCGCACTGCCAGAGGCTGGGCATCGCCGAGGGAAGCCTCGCCCCGGAGCAGGTCGAAGCGCTGCTCGCGAAGCTGGGGGCCGGGCTCAACATCTTCCTCGGCAAGGACAAGTCGGCGACGGTGATCGCGGAGGTCCGGGCGGCCCTCGCGGCGGAGGTCCAACCTTGAGCGCTCAGGGGCGGGTCCCAACGGCCGCCTGGATTCTCCTGGCCCTGGTGACGGCCCTCTACCTGGGCTGGGGCGTCGCCCCCGACTCGGCCCTCTACGGCAGCCTGCTGACGCCGCGCGTGCTCCTGGCGCTCGCCTCGCTGCTGAAGATCGCCTACCTGCTGGCGGCCGCGCTCACCAGCTTCGCCTGCCGCGACCGCCTGGAACCGGGCAACGCCGCCCGGCCCGCCTGGGCGCTCCTGTCGGCGGGGCTGTTCGCGACGCTGGCGGGTCAGCTGTGCCTCGCGCCCTACCAGCTGGTCGCGGGCGAGACGCCCTTCCCCTCGGTCGCCGACCTCTTCTACCTGCTCGCGTACCCGTTCCTGATCGCCGCCTTCCTCGTGTTCCTGCGCGCCTACCACGAGAGCGGCTTCTCGACCAGCTCGCTCCCCGAGCGCCTCGCGATCGCGGCGGGCGTCGCCGTCGTGGGCGGGATCTTCTTGGTCCCCATGCTGCGGCCGGTGGCGGCCGGTGGCGGCGAGGTCCTGGACCGGATGCTGAACGTCGCCTACCCGATGCTGGACCTCGTGCTGCTGATGCCGCTCGCCCTCCTCCTCCGGGCGGCCCTGCGCATGCGGGGCAGTCACGTGGGCGCGGTCTGGGCCGCTCTCCTGCTGGGGTTCGTGTTCCTGACCATGGGCGACCTCTCCTTCGCCTACTTCACCGTGCTGGGCAAGGAGCACCTGGACCCCTACGTGCACGCGACCTTCGTGCTGTCCTACGGTCTCGTGGCAGGTGGTGCGCACAAGCAGCTGCTGCTGCTCAAGGCCTAGGGCGCCTCCCGTGCCGGAGCCGCTCGACGAGAGCCTCAACGTCTACGACGCGGCCGGGCGTGTGGTCGGCGCGCTGGGACGGGAGGCCGCCAAGCGCTCCTCCCTCGCGCTCGGCGCCATCAACCTCTTGCTCGTGAACGCGCGCGGGGAGGTGCTGCTGCAAAGACGCCCTGCCGACAAGGAGAACGGCGGCTGCTGGGACAAGACGGTAGGCGGTCACGTCGACGCAGGGGAGGACTTCGACCAGGCGGCTCTCCGCGAGGCGGGCGAGGAGCTGTTCGACGACGGGGCCTCCCCCCGCGTCCGTCTTGTCGCCCCGACCAGATTCGAGGGGACCCTAGCCCGCTCGGATCTCGAACGGGAGGTGGTGTTCCGGCGTGAGGCGCTGCAGCTCAACCTCCGCGACGTGCGCCGGGCCGCCGACGGCACGCTCCGAAACGTCGTCTACCATGTGGCGAGCTACCTGGGCCGATCCGAGGCCGGGCTCGAGGACTTCCGGCCGCAAGCCGACGAGATCGCGGAGCTGCGCTGGACGACGGCGGCGGAGGTCGACCGGCTGCTGCTCGCGGGCCGGCTCGCGCCCAACATGGCGTACCTCTGGCTGACCCACGCGCACAAGCTCCTCTCGCTCCTCGGCGCCGGCGCCCCGCCATGAGCGGGCCGGGCTGGGACCAGATCGCTCGCGCGCTCGCCTCCCGGCCCTGCGCGCGCGACGAGGGGGCGGCGCCGCGCGCCGCGGTCGCCCTCGTGCTGCGCGAGGGTCCCGGTGGGATCGAGCTGCTGCTGATCCGTCGCGCGGAGCACGAGCGTGACCCCTGGTCCGGCCAGGTTGGTTTTCCGGGCGGACGCGCCGAGCCCGAAGACGCGGGCCTCGAGGCGACGGCCGTCCGGGAGACCTTCGAGGAGACCGGCATCGATCTGGCCCGCGACGCGCGGCTGCTGGGGCGGCTCGACGACCTGCGCGCCCTCGCCCGGGGCAGGCCCGTCGACCTCGTGATCGCACCTTTCGTGTTCCAACTACTGCGCCCCGCCCAGGGCGCGCCGAGCCGGGAGGTGGTGAGCCTCCACTGGCTGGCGCTCGCCACGCTGCTGGATCCCGCCTCGCAGGCACCGTTCGAGTACCTTCGCGACGGCGCGGCCTTCCAGCTGCCGAGCCTCCGCGCCGGGGGGCTGGTGATCTGGGGCCTCACCCACCGGATGTTCCAGAACCTCGCCTCCCTGCTGGAGCGGGACGCTTGAGCGCCGCGGTCGTCCGATGCTAGCGTCGATCGCGTGACGACCTCGAGCGCGCGCCTCGTCCACGAGCCGATCGACGTCGCCTGCTTCTGCGCCGCGACGCCGGAAGACGGCGCCCTCTGTCTCTTCCTCGGCGTCGTCCGCAACCAGAACGCCGGGCGGCCCGTGCTGCGCCTCGAGTACGAGGCCTACGAGGAGATGGCGCTGCCGCTGATGGAGGAGATCGCCGCCGAGGCGGGCAGGCTCCACCCCGTCACCCGCATCCAGATCGTCCACCGCCTCGGCAGGCTCGAGCTCGGCGAGCCCTCGGTCGCGATCGCCGTCTCGTCGCCGCACCGGAGCGAGGCCTTCGCGGCCTGTCGCTTCGCGATCGACGCGCTCAAGGCACGGGTGCCGATCTGGAAGAAGGAGCACTACGCCGACGGCTCGGCGTGGCTCGAGGGTCCGGGGCGCGCAGGTGCCGACGCCCGGAAGCGCTAGCCCCCGATCTGGAACATCGAGCGGGCGCGGGTCGAGACGCCCTCGTCCAGGCGGTGGCCGGTCGGCTTGGCCCGCACCGCCCGGAGCAGGATCTCCTGGATCTCGGCGCTCGAGGCGCCCGCGCGCAGGGGACCCTTGAGGTCGATCTCATCGTCGTTCAGCAGGCACAGGTGCAGCTTTCCGTCCGCGGTCAGGCGCATGCGGTTGCAGGACGCGCAGTAGGGCGCGCTCACCGGAGAGATGAAGCCCACCACCCCGGTGCCGCCGCCCGTGAAGCGGTAGTTGCGCGCCTCGTCGGAGCTGCCCTGGGCGGGCACCGGCTCGAGGGTCCCCAGCTCGGCCTCGATGCGCGCCTTGGTCTCGGCGCTGGGCACGAACTGAGAGAGCGCGGCATGCTCCGGCTCGCCGCCGCCGAGCGGCATCAGCTCGATGAACCGCACGTGCCAGCCGTTCTCGAGCGCCCGGCGCGCGAGGTCCACCACGTCGGCGTCGTTGTGATCGCGTGTCACGGTGCAGTTGATCTTGATCGGGAGCAGACCCGCCTCTTCGGCGGCGGCCAGGCCGGCCTCGACCTCGGCCAGCGAGGCGAAGCGCATCAGCTTCTGGAGCCGGACGGGGTGGAGCGTGTCCACGTGGACATTCAACCGCCGGAGGCCCGCCGCGCGCAGGGGTCGCGCCAGGCGCGGCAGCAGGATCCCGTTCGTGGTCAGGGCGAGGTCCTGGACCCCGTCGATCGCCGCCAGGCGGGCGACGATCTCGACCAGGTCGGGCCGCAGGGTCGGCTCTCCCCCGGTCAGGCGGAGCTTGCGGAAGCCGGAGGCGACGGCCGCGCGCGCGATCGTCTCGATCTCCTCGCAGCGGAGGAGCTCCGCGGACGGAACGAAGCTCAGGCCCCTCAGCGGCATGCAGTACACGCAGCGGAGGTTGCAGTGGTCGATCACCGAGATCCGCAAGTAGTCGATCTCGCGGCCGAACAGATCGCGCGGCAAGGGGGCCTCCTCCCCCAGTGTAGCCGCTCCGCCCGCGGGCGGGCACGGGGGAGCCGATGGAGCGCGTGGCCGCTGGGCGCGCGTGCAGGCTTGACGGGGGTCCTCATTCATGGGACACGTGTCGGATGCAGGTGTGCGTGCGGCTCTTCGCGTCGCTGCGGGAGGCGGCCGGCTGCCGCGAGGTCGAGCTGCGGCTGCCGCCGCAGGCGACCGCGGAGGATGCCTGGCGGGAGCTCAGCCAGCGGCATCCGGCGCTGGCCGCGAGACGGCAGGGCCTGACGGCGTCCGTGAACCGCCGCTACGCGCCCTTCGCGACCTGCTTGCACGACGGCGACGAGGTCGTCTTCCTCCCCCCGGTGAGCGGCGGCTGAGAGGCCCTCGGCCGGGATCGCCCTACTCGTCGATCAGCCGATAGCCGACGCCACGCACGGTCTGAAGCAGCTTCGGTCCGACCCCGTCGTCCTCGAGATAGCGACGCAGGCGCATCACGAAGTTGTCGACCGCGCGGGTCTCGGTGTCGGGGCTCAGGTTCCAGACCTTCTCCAGGATCTCCGCCTTGCTGACCACCTGCCCGCGCTTCTGCACCAGCAGGCGCAGCAGCATCGCCTCCAGCAGCGTGAGGCGCACCGTGTGGCCGGCCCGCTGCAGCTCGAAGCGGGCAAAATCCACCTGGACCTCGCCGATCCGGGCCGCCTCCGGGCCCTCGCTCGACCCGCGCACCCAATCGCGGCGGCGGATGAGACCCTTCACCCGCGCCAGCAGGACCGGCAGGTCGAACGGCTTCGGCAGATAGTCGTCGGCGCCGGCCTCCAGGCCGTGCACGACGTCCTCCGGCAGCCCCTTCGCCGTCAGCATCAGCACCGGCACGTAGTTGCCCGCCCGCCGCATGCGCTCGACGACCTCGAAGCCGTCCAGGCCCGGCAGCATGACGTCGAGCAGCACCAGGTCGACCGGGGCCGAGGGCGGCTCGTCGTCTTCGGCGGCCAGCCGCTCGATCGCGCGCAGGCCGTCGCCGATCGTCTCGACCTCGTAGCCCTCCGCCTCCAGGTTGAAGCGGATCCCCGCAGCGAGGTGCTCCTCGTCCTCGACCAGCACCACCCTAGACACGCGCGACCTCCTCTGGCGCCAACCCCTCCGGCGCGGCCGAGGCGGGCAGCGGCAGCGAGATCGTGAAGGTGGAGCCGCGCTCCGGGCCCTCGCTGTCGGCGCTGATCAGGCCCTTGTGCCCCTTCACGATCGAGCGGACGAGGAAGAGCCCGAGACCGGTGCCGGTGCGGCTCCTGCGCACCTCCGCGCCGATCCGGTAGAAGCGCGTGAAGATGAAGGGCAGGTGGGTGCGGCTCATGCCGATGCCGTGGTCGCGCACGCGCACGTGGGCCTGAGAGTCGGCCCAGACATCGACCTCGATCTCGACATGGTCCTTGGAGTACTTGACGGCGTTGTCCAGCAGGTTGAGGATCGCGGTCTCGAGCGCCTGCACGTCTCCTGCCACGGCCAGCGTCTCGGGCGCCGTGCAGCGGATCGCCTCGGGCGGGAGCTGGAAGCGGGTCGCGGTGAGCTCGACCGACCGGCGCGCGACGCGGACCAGGTCGAGCGGACGCGGCTCCCCCACAGGGCGGTCCGTGTACATCGCGGCGTTCAGGACGCTGTTGATGGTCGTGTTGAGACGGTCGATGTCCTGGCGCATGGTCCGGTAGAACTCGGAGCGCCGTTCCCTGGGCAGCTCGCGGTACTCGAGCGTGTCGAGATAGAGCTTCAGCGAGGCGACCGGCGTCTTCAACTCGTGGGTGACCGCGCTCACGAAGTTCGACTGACGCTCGTTCAGCCTCACCTCGCGCAGCAGCAGTAGCACGATCAGCACCAGGCCCGCGATCAGGAGCAGGAACAGCAGGCTGCCGAAGAAGTAGACGACCACGCGCGCGGTGGTGACGCCGCGCCGCGCGCTGCCCGGGGCGGCCAGGATCTGCCAGGCCACCGTCAGCACCACCGCCACGATGATCAGGCCCACGCCCATGGCGACGTAGTGCCACTTGGGACGCCGCGTGCGCGAGAGCTGGGATCTGCCCACCATGGCTAGAAGAGCTTGTCGAGATTGGCGACGAGACGCAAGAGGCCGAAGCGCCGCCACAGGCGCCGCGAGACCAGGAGGGCGGCCAGGGCGCCGAGGCGCCGTCGCAGCCTGCCGGAGTGGAGCGCGGGCACGGCCCGCGACATGAGCGTGCCGAAGGCCCGGTCGTAGGGGTACCACCACAGCTCGGGCCGGCTACCGCGGTCGAGGCTCAGGTACCGTGGCTGGACGAGCTCGCGCAGCCCGAGCAGGCCGTGGCTGCGGCCGAAGCCGCTCCACTTGACGCCACCCCAGGGCGCGGCGGGCTCGCCGAAGCTCGACAGGTGATCGTTGATCGTCACGACTCCGGCCGCCAGCTCCCGCTGCAGCCGCCGCGCGGTTTCCTCGTTCCGGGTCCAGCCGCTGGCGGTGAGCCCGTACGCGCTGTCGTTGGCGAGCCGCAGCGCCTCGTCGAGCGAGGCGACCGTCATCACCGGCAGCACAGGCCCGAAGGTCTCCTCGCGCATCACCAGCATCGAGTGGTCGACGCCGGCCAGCACCGTGGGTGGATAGAACAGCCCCGGCCCCGGAAGCCTCTCGCCCCCCGCCAGCACCCGGGCCCCCTTGGCCACCGCGTCCGCGACCTGCGCCTCGACGATCCGGAGCTGCCGCTCGAGCGTCATCGGGCCCACGTCGACCGGACCCTGCGCTGGGGAACCGACACGCAGGCTGCGGGTCCCCGCCACCACCCGCTCCAGGAACGCCTCCGCCACCGGGCGCTCCACGTACACGCGCTCGATCGAGGCACAGGTCTGGCCGGCGTTGACGAAGGCTCCCCAGACGACGCCGCGCGCGGCGCGATCGAGGTCCGCGTCCCGGCAGACGATCGCCGGGTCCTTGCCGCCCAGCTCGAGCACGACCGGCGTCAGGTTCTTCGCCGCCGCCGCCATCACCTTCTTCCCGGTCGCGGCGCTGCCCGTGAAGATCACCTTGCCGACGCGCGCGTCCTCGACCAGGCTCGCGGCGACCCCGTCGTCGACGGCGAGCACGTTGACGACCCCGTGGGGGAACCCGGCGGCTCGGGCGAGCGCGCCGATCTCGAGGCCCACCAGGGTGGTGGCGGGGGCCGGCTTGAGCACGACGGTGTCGCCGGCCACGAGCGCGGCGGCCACGATCGGCAGGCTGATCCCCCAGGGGTAGTTCCAGGGCGTGATCGCCAGGACGACCCCGATCGGCACCTGCACCAGCCGGGCCTGCTTGTGGGCGAGCAGCAGCTGCTCACCCACCAGGACCTCGTCGCCGAGCAGCTGCTCGGCATGCGCGGAGAGATAGCGCAGCGCGGCGAGCGCCGGCAGGATCTCGACCGCGTACGCCTCGGCCGCGGGCTTGCCCTGCTCGCGCTCGATCAGCGACGCGATCCGGTCGGCCTCGTCGACGACACGCTGGCCGAGCCCGTCCAGGAGGCGACTCCGCTCGCGGATGCTGGTCCGGCTCCAGGCCGCGAAGGCGGTCCAGGCAGCGCCCACCGCCTCCTGCGCCTGGGCCGCGTCGAGCAGGCTCGTCTCCCCGAACCGCTCGCCGGTCGCCGGATCGAGCGCCGGCCGCCTGCCGGCTCGCCCCACGACCTCGCTCCCCGCCACCCACGAGTGGCGCACCAGCGGAGCCGCGGACGCACGGCCTGCCGAGGCCATGCCCCATTCTACGTGCGGCCGGAACGGCTCGCGGCGGCCGCCCAGGACGATCAGTCGAGCGGGCGCGGCGCCCGGTCGAGCCGGCGGACGTCCTGCAGGTGGGCCCAGCCGCGGGCGCCCGCGTTGTCCTCGATCCGCAGCCAGTCGCCCGCCGCCTCGAGCACCGGGACCACCTCGCCCTCGCGGAGCGTGCCCGTCGCCTCCGCCGTGGGCGAGGCCGCCTCGTAGAGCGACGCCCCGCGGTGCACGACCGCCGCCGTGGGCCGGGCCCACTCACCAGCGATCGGCGCCAGACCCGCGACCAGCCCGAGCGTGAGCAGCACGGCCGCGACCGGGCGCCCGGCACGCAGACCCAGGAAACGAGCGAGGAGATGGCTGAGGACCGAGGCCAGCAGCAGACACGCCGCGACGAGGTCGAGGCGGAAGCGGCGCGCCAGTCGGGCGGCGGCGGCGAGCGGTTCTGGAGCGATCTCGGCCGGGTCCAGGTTGAGAGCCGCGCGCACCCGGTCGATCTCCCGGGCCACGGCCCGGTCAGTCGGATCGAGCTCCTGCGCCCGCAGCAGCGCCCAGAGCGCCTCGCCCGGAGCGCCGCGAGCGGCGGCGGCCTGCGCCCAGTTCCAGTAGAGCGACGCACTCTCGCCACCGGCGGCGGCGATCGCCGCATAGCCAGCGACCGCCTTCGGGAAGTCGCCGGCGCGCGCCAGCTCGTTGGCGGCGCGGAAGCGCTCCTCCAGCGAGCCTCCGGACTGGCCCCGCAGCGGCCCGGGCGCCAGCAGGGCGGCGGCCCCGACCAGGCCGCAGAGCGCCAGGAACGCGGCGGCGGGTCGCGGCGCGTTCACGCCCACCTCCGGACCGCCTGCACCCCGCGAGCGGCCAGGGCCTGGATCTTGTCGGAGTAGTCGCCGAGCTGCGGCGCGTAGCGGACGAAGTGCACCTCGTCGAGGATGGCGCGCACCGCCTGCGACCGCTCGCTCTCGTCCTGCTCGGCGACCTCGCCGAACGCCTCGACCAGCGCCTTCTCGATCAGCGCCGCCGCCTGCTCCTTGCTGAGGCCGTTCTGGCCCGCCCGCTCGAGGTCGCGCACGGCCGCCCGTCGCGAGCGGGGTGAGGCCGTGCGCCCCACGCCCCGACGCACGACCGCGCGCAGACCCTCGCTGCCCCAGATTCCCAGGTGCAGCAGGAGGGCGAGGCCCACCAGCAGGCCGAGCAGCCGACCGGAGAACGCGGGGGCCGAACTACTCCGCTCCAGGCCGGACCGCAGCGGCAGGACCCCGCTCGCGCGTCCCGCGGGAACGAACGGGCGCTGGGGGATGCCGGCCGCGGTTCCTCCCTCGACACGGAGACTGAGAGGCTTCGTCCGCGCCGTCACGATCATTCCCTCGGCCGTGTCGAACCAGCTGAAGGGAAGCGCGGGGATCTCGACCCTTCCGCTCGTCTCCGGCACCACCACGAACTCCCAGGTGCGCGAGCCTGTCATCCCCTGGACGGTGGTGCGCAGGTCGCTCTTCGTCTGGGGAGGGTAGATCTTGGCGCCGCTCGCCGCCACCTCCGGCGCCTTGTCGATCCACTTCAGGTTGCCGGTCCCCTGGACGCGGAAGCGCAGCGTCGCGGCCTCCCCGAGCGGCACGACGTCCCTGTCCAGCGTGGCGCTGGTCGTGAAGCGACCGACCGCGCCCGAGAAGCCGGGCGTGTCCGGAAGCGGGTCGACCGTGATCGTGACCGGGTTCGTCTCCCGCTCGGCCAACCCGCCGACGTCGAAGAAGCCCTGGCGCGCGAGCGTGATCGTGAAGCTCGCCGCCGGCAGGGTGAGCGTGCCCGCCCTGGTGGGGAAGAGCAGCTTGCGCACGAGCGGGAAGCGCGCGTAGCGCTCCCCGCCGAGGGTGACCGCCTCACCCGAGGGGGACGTCTTCGGCCGCTCCAGCTCCTCCACCCAGAACCCGGCGTACTGCGGGGCGTCCTTCGGTTGCACGCCCGCCACGGCGGTCTGCGTGTCGAGGGAGTAGGTGAGCACGAGCGGCTCGCCGACCCGCAGCCGCTTTCGCGACACGGAGGCCTCCATGCGCAGCTTCGGCTCCGCGGCGCGGGCGCGCGGGCGCCTCCCGCCGAAGAAGTCCTCGAACGGGTCCCCGAACGGGTCCGCACCGAAAGGATCGGCGCCGCGCTGCGGCTCGGCGGGACGGATGCTGCCCGCGACCACCTCGATCGGGATGGCCGGGGCCTCCTGCCCGCCGGCTCGCAGCGCCCCGACCTGCGCCTTCCCCACGGCCCGCGGCTGCAGCACGTAGGTGAAGCTCCGAGACTGCGACATCCGGCCGTTCACGATCGACACCTGGGTCGACGGGAAGGGGCCGCCGGCCAGCTCGAGGTTGGTGAGCGCCGGGAGCGCCACCTGGTCCGGGCCGTCCGAGCCCTCGATCGTGATCGTGAGCTGGACGCGGTCCCGGACGCCAACCTTGCGGGCGTCGACTTCCGACCGCAGGGTGAAGGCAGACGCGGCGGCCGCCGGCAGCAGCAGGACAGCCAGCGGGACGAAGGCGCGGCGCACCGTCCTCACCAGTCCCTCCCCGTCGCCTTCTGCGCACGCTTCGCCGCCAGGAGCTTCTTCTGCTCCGCTTCCTCGTTCTGCTGCAGGGCGTCGAGGAGCTGCATGGCCCGTTCCCTCGGCATGCCGGTCTCCTGCCGGAAACGCTGGTCGGCGCGCTCTTGCGGCGTCTGCTGCTTCCGCTGCGCGTTGGCCTGCTGCTGTCGGGCCCGGTCCTGCTGGCTCTGCTTCCGCTGCTCGTCTCCCTGCTTCTGATCCTGCTTCTGATCCTGATTCCGCCGCTGCTGCTCCTGCTGCTCCTTCAGCGCCCGCAAGGCCAGCTCGAGGTTGCGGCGCGTGTCGGCGTCTCCCGGCGCGACCCGCAGCGCGTCGCGGTATGCGCCGACCGCCCCGCGATAATCCCGCTTCTGGTAGAGGCTGTTGCCGAGGTTGAAGCGCGAGGGCACCGCCAGCGCGCCGGCCGGGTCGCTGCCCAGGGCACGGAAGAGGGTCGCCGCCTCGTCGTAGCGGCCCTTCTTGTAGAGGCCGTCCGCGACGTTGAAGGCGAGCGCCGGATCCCGGGGACGAGCGGCCGCCGCCCGCTCGAAGGCGGCGAGCGCCTCGGGATGGTTGCCACGCCGGTACTCCCGGCGGCCCTTCGCCGTCTCGCGCCGCGGACGGAGCAGCACCTCGTCGAGGATCGAGCCGCGCTCGGAGCCACCCGCGGCGGCGGGCGCGGCTGGCGCGGCCGCCTCGCCGGCGGCAGTCGGAGCGGTCCGCGCGGGGGCCGACGGCGGCACCTGGGCCTGGAGACCGGCACCCGGCAGCAGGAACGCCAGGACACCCGCCGCCAGGCGCGCCGCCCCGGCGCCCCGGCGACGGCGGCCCGGGGGCGGGAGCGAGAGCGCCAGGGCCAGACAGACGAGACCGAACGAAAGCGGCAGCTGGAACCGTTCCTTGCGGCGGTAGGAGTACTCTCTCGCCAGGGTCTTGCGCTCCATGCCCTCGATCGCACCCGCCAGGCCCGAGAGGCTCGCGTCCTGCTGCGTGATGCGGAAGCTGCGTCCGCCCGTGCCCTGTGCGATCGCCTCCAGGTTCTGCATGTCGAGCCGGGACACGACGGGCCGGCCCTGCGCGTCGCGCTTGTAGCCGGTCACGTGTCCGTCGGCATCCTCCTCGGGCACGGGCTGACCCGCCTCGGTCCCGACCCCGACGGTGTCGACGACGACGCCCGCCTGCTTGGCGCGCGCGATCGCCCCCTCCACGTCGCCCTCCAGGTTCTCGCCGTCCGACACCAGCACCATGACCTTGTTGCGGCGCTCCTTGTCCACGAAGGCGTCGAGTCCCTTCGCTAGACCCTGGCCAAGCGAGGTGCCGGGCGCCGGCACGATCCCGGGCTCGATCGTCTCCAGGAAGAGGCCGACGGCGTCCGCGTCCAGCGTGAGCGGGACCAGCGGATAGGCCTCGCCCTCGAAGGCGACGAGCGCGAAGCGGTCGCCCTCGAGGCGGGAGACGAGCTGCAGGAGCGCCTGGCGCGCCAGAAAGAAGCGGCTCGGCGCGACGTCGGCGGTGACCATCGAGGCCGAGGTGTCGAGCACCAGCACCACGTCGACGCCCTCGCGCTCGACCTTCTCGCGCACGATCCCCCACTGCGGGCGCGCCATGGCCACCAGGACCCCCGCCGCGCCCAGCAGGAGGAGGGCGAGCCGGATCGGGCGCCAGCGCGGGGACGACCGCCGGACCACCCGTGCCCAGAGCGGGCGCGCCACCAGCCGCCCCAGCCGCGAGCGGTCGCGGGCCGCGAAGAACGCCTCCGCGGCCAGCGCCAGCGGCAGCAGCAGGAGCGCGAGGAGCCAGGCGGGCGAGTGGAAGATCACGCTCGCCCCCTCATGCCGGCACCACGCGCAGGCCCGCCGCCCAGACCAGGGCCGCCAGCGCGAGAAGCGCCGCCGCCGCCAGGAGGACGTCCGGGAACAGCTCCCGGTAGCGGCGATAGCTCGCCACCTTGATCTCGGACTTCTCGAGGTGATCGATGCGGTCGAAGATGGCGCGCAGGGACTCGGGGTCGGTGGCGCGGAAGAACTCGCCCCCGGTGCGATCGGCGATCCTCTTGAGGAGCCCCTCGTCGATCTGCACCTCGGTCATGATGGTCTGCTGGCTGACCTGGCCGGTGATCGGGTCCTGGACCTTCATCGGCACCGGCACGCGCCCGCCCCGCCCCACCAGGATCGTGTAGACGCGGACCTCCATGGCCTTCGCCATGTCGGCTGCGGTCGCCGGGTCGATCTCCCCGGCGTTGTTGGCCCCGTCGGTCACCAGCACGATCACCTTGCTCTTCGCCTGCGAGCGGCGCAGGCGGGTGAGCGCGGTCGCAAGCCCGGAGCCGATGGCGGTGCCGTCCGGCAGCAGGTTCAGCCGCACGTCGTCGAGCTGCCGCAGCAGCACGGCGGTGTCGGTCGTGAGCGGCGACTTGGTGAGACTTCTCCCGGCGAAGATCACGAGCCCGACCCGGTCGCTGCGGCGCCGCCTGACGAACTCCGAGACGACCTGCTTCGCGACCGCCAGCCGGTTCCTGGGCTGGAAGTCCTCGGCCGCCATCGAGCCCGACACGTCGAGCGCCACCACGATGTCGACGCCCCGGGTAGTGCGGTTCTCGCGCAGGCTGCCCTGCTGCGGGCGGGCGAGCGCCACCGCCCCGACCACGATCCCGAGCGCCGCCAGCAGGGCGGGAAGGTGCCGCAGGCGCGCTCGCCAGCCCGGGTCGACGCTCCGCAGCCGCGCCGCGCCGGGGAACACGACCGCGTGCGCGAGCACCCCCCGCTCGCGCAGCCAGAGCAGCACCAGCACCAGCGGCCCCGCGAGCGCGAGCAGGAGCCAGGCGGGGTCCTGGAAACGGAAGCCCGACCAGTCCATCAGGCCGCCTTCCCTTCCGCGGCCGGGGTCGGGCGGAGCCGCCCCTCCAGCGCCGCCACCATGCGCCGCACCGACTCGAGGTGCCGGCCGGCCTCCTCCGCGAGCCCATCGCCTCGCGCGAACTTGATCCTGTCCGCAGCCTCCGCCAGCTCGCGCACGATCGGCAGCAGCTCGCCGCCGTCCCGGTGCCCGCGCAGGAACGCCAGCGTCTCGGCGCTCGTCATCTCGACGACCGGCGCCCCGAGCCGCCGCTCCAGGTACCGCTTGGCCAGGAAGACGAGCTCGATGTAGAAGACACGGTAGTCGCCGCGCGCGGGCAGGCCGCGGGCCGCGAGCGCGTCCAGGCCCCGCAGCGCCTCCTCGGCGGGCGGCAGCTCCGGCACCGGCGGCGCAAGCGGCGCCTTCGCCCTCAGGCGGCGGCGCAGCAGGAGGTAGACGAGCACCCCGGCCAGCAACAGCGCGGCGCCGAGCGCGATCCAGAACACGCGGCCGACGGAAGCCCCGACCGGCCCGCGCACGTCGGCGAGCTTGCGCTCCTCGGGGTTCTTCGGCAGCAGCGAGCCGACCTCGATCTCGAGCGGGGCGCTGCTCGTCTCGCCCTGGCTGCCGTCCGGCAGCTGGAATCGGACGGCGATCGGCGGGATCTCGACTTTCCCGAGCGCGAAGACCATGCCGCGGTAGCGGTGTACGTCCGTCCCGCTCGGCGCCACGGGGACGCTCCGCAGATCAAAGCTCTCGCTCGACGCCTCAGCCGGGAAGGTGAAGCTCGTGCCCGCGGGACCGCTCGCCCGCACCTCGACCGTGAACGTCTCGCCGACCGTGACCTCGGCCTTGTCCGCCCGTGCCTGAACCTGGACCGGCCCGGGGCTCTCGGCCGTTGCCGGGGCGCTGGTGGCTCCGGCGCTCGCCGACTGGGCAGAGGCGGAAGCGCCAACGGAGGCCAGGGTGACGGCCCCGGCGCAGACCAGGGCCGTGAGCAGCAGCGAGGCCTGGGAGACCGGCCGGAGGGCCACCTAGCGCCTCCTCTCGCGCGCCTTGAAGAAGCCCGAGAGCGGCCGCTCGTACGACTCCCCCGTCTCGAGCGCCAGGGCGTCGACGCGCGTCTTCTTGAAGACCGCCTGGGCGGCGGCGAAGGCCGGGGCGCGCAGCGCCCGGCGCACCTCGGCGCGCGAGGTGTCGGCCACGAACCTCTCGCCCGTCTCGGGGTCGTCGAAGGCCACCAGCCCCGCCGCCGGCAGCGCCGCCTCCAGCGGATCGCGCAGGTGCAGGGCGACAACGTCGTGCCGGCGGCGCAGGACGCCGAGCGCGCGCTCCCAGCCCTGGGCCTGGAAGTCGGAGACGACCGCGACGATGCCTCGCCGCCGCAGCACGCGCTGGGCGAAGCGCAGGGCACCCGTGAGATCGGTCCCGCGCCCGACCGGCGGCCGGGCGAGCAGGTCGCGCACGATGCGCAGCGCATGGTCGCGACCGCGGCCCGGCGGCACGTAGCCCTCGATGCGGTCGGAGAAGGCGACCGCCCCGACCCGGTCGTGGTTCGCGACCGCGGAGAAGGCGAGCACCGCCGCCAGCTCGGCCGCGTAGTCGCGCTTCAGCAGGTAGCGCGAGCCGAACTCCTGCGAGCCCGACACGTCGACCAGCAGCAGCAGGGTGAGGTCGCGTTCCTCGACGAACTTCTTGACGTAGGGCACGCCCATGCGGGCGGTCACGTTCCAGTCGATCGTGCGCACCTCGTCGCCCGGCGCGTACTCGCGTACCTCGGCGAACTCCATGCCGCGGCCCTTGAAGACGGCGTGATAGGCCCCGCCGATCCCCGACTCGAGGATCACCTTGGTGCGGATCTGGATCCGCCGGATCTTGTTGAGGGTGTCCCTGTCGAGCATGGACGCTACGGCACCTCGACCCGCTCCAGGATGCGCTCGACGACCGTGTCCGAGGTGACGTTCTCGGCCTCCGCCTCGTAGCTCAGCAGCACCCGGTGGCGCAGCACGTCCTTGGCGATCTCCTTGACGTCCTCGGGCACCACGTAACCGCGCCCGCGCAGGAAAGCGACCGCCCGTGACGCCTCGGAGAAGGCGAGCGTCGCGCGGGGCGAGGCGCCGTAGGAGATGAGCGGCGCCAGGTCGACGAGCCCCACCTCGCGCGGGCTGCGGGTCGCCGAAACGAGCGCCACCATGTAGTCGCGCAGACGTTCGTCCAGATAGACCGCCCGCACCCGCCCGGCCAGCCGCCGCACCGCGTCCGCGGACAGCACCCGCGACACCGGGGGCGCCTCCCCGGACATCATGCGGTCGAGGATCTGCCGCTCCTCGGCGCGCGAGGGGTAGTCGACCTTCGCCTTCAGCAGGAAGCGGTCCACCTGAGCCTCCGGCAGCGGGTAGGTGCCCTCCTGCTCGATCGGGTTCTGGGTGGCGAAGACCAGGAAGGGCTCCGGCAGCGGGTGCGAGACCTCGCCCAGCGTCACCTGCCGCTCCTGCATCGACTCCAGCAGGGCCGACTGCACCTTGGCGGGGGCGCGGTTGATCTCGTCGGCGAGCAGCAGGTTGGTGAAGACCGGCCCCTTGCGCGCCACGAACTCGCCGGTCTTCTGCTGGAAGACCAGGGTTCCGACCAGGTCGGCCGGCAGCAGGTCCGGCGTGAACTGGATGCGGGCGAACTGCAGGTCGAGGACCTGACCGAGGGTCTTCACCGCGAGCGTCTTGGCGAGGCCCGGCACTCCCTCGAGCAGCAGATGGCCCCGGCAGAGCAGCGCCACCATCATCCGCTCGACGAGCATCCTCTGGCCGACGATCACCTTGCGCACCTCGTCGACCGCCGCCTGCACCAGCGCGGCCTCTTCCCGCACGGCCTCGTTCAGCTTCGCGACGTCGACCTCGGCTCTTGCCACGGTAGTCGTTCCTCCTCCTGAGCCCGGGCACGCGGGCTCCCGCATCCATGGGACGTCCGAGGGCGCCCAAAGGACTCACCGGCTAGCGAAGGTGGCCGATCTTGCTCTGCAGGAAGGCACGCCCACGCCGAAACTCCGCCACGTCCCCGCGCCGCAGCGCCGCCACGGCCTGCCCGGCCGTCCCGGCCAGCTCCGGCTGGCCGAGCGCGTCGAGACCCTGCTGCACCTGCGCCATCTTCTGCGCGATGCCGTCGAGGCTTCCGACGTCGGTGGCGTTCAGGGTCGCGAGCAGCACGTCGATCGAGAGCGTGTCGGTCACCTCCGGATTATACTGACTCCATCCTTCATGAGACGGGAGCCCTGACACCCATGCCCAGCGAGAGCCACTACCACGTCGTGATCCTCGGTTCCGGCCCCGCCGGGCTGACGGCAGCCGTCTACGCCTCGCGCGCCGAGCTCGCGCCCTTGCTCGTCGAGGGCGGCGGGGGAGACGATCCCACCGACGTCCCCGGCGGCCAGCTAATGCTGACGACCGAGGTCGACAACTACCCCGGCTTCCCCGAGGGCGTCCTGGGCCCGGAGCTGATGGATCGCCTGCGCAAGCAGGCCGCCCGCTTCGGGACCGAGTTCGCGACGGGAGAGGTGAAGCAGGTGGAGCTCGCTCGGCGCCCGTTCACGATCCGCCTGGCCGACGGCCAGGTGACGGCGGACGCCCTCATCGTGGCGACCGGGGCCCGTGCCAAGTGGCTGGGCCTGCCCGAGGAGCTCGAGTTCCGCACCAAGATCGGCGGCGTGACGGCCTGCGCCACCTGCGACGGCTTCTTCTACAAGGGCAAGGAGGTGTTCGTGGTCGGGGGCGGCGACACCGCCATGGAGGAGGCCCTCTTCCTGACCAAGTTCGCCTCGAAGGTCACGATCGTGCACCGCCGCGCGGAGCTCCGCGCGAGCAAGGCGATGCAGGCGCGGGCCAAGGCGAACCCGAAGATCGCCTGGCTGCTCGACAGCGTGATCGAGAAGATCCTGGGCGGCCCCGGCCAGGGCGTCACCGGGGCCCTGGTCAAGAACGTGAAGACCGGCGAGTCGCGCGAGGTCGCCTGCGGCGGCATCTTCATGGCCATCGGCCACACGCCCAACTCGGCCGTCTTCCAGGGCCAGCTCCGCTGCGACGAGCAAGGCTACCTGGTGATCCAGGACGGCACCACCGCCACCAGCGTCCCCGGCGTCTTCGCGGCGGGCGACGTGGCGGACCACCGCTACCGTCAGGCGATCACCGCCGCCGGCACCGGCTGCATGGCGGCGATCGACGCCGAGCGCTTCCTCCATTCCTGAGGCTCCGCCTTGTTCCTGGGCCATTTCGCCACCGCCTACGCGGCCAAGAAGCTCGCCCCGCGCACCTCGCTCGGCACCCTCTTCGCCGCGGCCCAGCTGCCGGACCTTCTCTGGCCCTGGCTGGTGCTGGCGGGCGTCGAGCGGGTCTCGATCGTGCCCGGCGACACGGCCATGACCCCGCTCCACTTCGATTCCTACCCGATCTCGCACAGCCTGGTCACGATCGCGGCCATGGGGGCGGCGCTCGGTCTGCTGCACTTCTGGCGGCAGCGCCGGGCCCTCGCCGCCCTCGTCCTCGCCGTCCTCCCGGTCGGCCACTGGGTGCTCGACTTCCTCAGCCACCGCGCGGACATGCCGCTCTGGCCGGGGGGGCCGAGGCTGGGGCTCGGGCTCTGGAACTCGGTCCCGGGGACGATCGCCGTCGAGCTGATCCTGTTCGCGGCCGGGATCTTCCTGGCGCTCCGGGCGACGCGTGCGCGCGACCGCTTCGGCCGCTGGGGCTTCGCGGGTCTCGCGGCACTGCTGCTCCTGATCTACGCCGCGAACGTCACCGGCCCTCCGCCGCCTTCCGTCGATGCGGTCGGATGGCTCGGCGGCGTCGGGGGCATCCTCTTCATTGCCCTGGCGGCTTGGGTGGATCGCCATCGGCGGCCGGCCCTCGCGACGGTTCCCGGGCGCGCCTCGTAGCCCAGGCGGCCCAGAGCGCGCCGAGCACGAGGGCGGCCGCAAAGGCGGCAAGACCGAGACGGAGGCTCGCCGGCTGGTAGCGCATCTCGACGGTCGAACGGCCGCGAGGGACCACGACGCCGCGCAGGGCATGGTCGACGCGCAGGACCGGCGCCTCTCGGCCGTTCACGGACGCGCGCCATCCCGCGTCCCAGCGATCGGAGAGCACGACCAGTCCCTCGGTCTCCATCTCGGCGGCGATCACGACGCGCTCGTCCTGGTCCTGGATGAGACGCGCGCTCCCCCGCGCTCCTCCCTGCACCAACGCCTCCGGCAGCCCGGCGGGCGCCTCGACCAAGGCCGCCCCTCGTGGATCGAACCCAGGGTCGGTCAGGCGGCGCAGGCGCTCCGCGGCGTCGGCCACCACCTCGGCCCGTCGCGGCACCCAGGTACGGGGCAGCGCCTTTGGGTTCAGCAGGACGAAGTAGTCGTCGCCGCTCAGGTAGGGATGCACCCCTGCCGGCGGGCGGCCGCGGTACACGAGGTAGCGCAGGCCCAGGAGGTCCGCGAGCGGCGAGGGCACCCTCGGCACCAGCATCAGGGTCCTCGCGTACTCCGGCGAAGGTGGCCCCCCCGGTTGCGCGAGCCGCTCCAGCAGGTCGACGATCCGCTCCGGGTCGGCTCCGTCGTAGCCGCGCACGTCGGAGAGACCGGCCATCTGGTTCAGGTTCGGGGGCAGACAAGCGACGCCGCAGATCCTCCCTGGAGGTGCCGCGGCGAGCCGCGTCAGGACCGGCAGCCGTGGGTAGTAGAGGGCGGGATCGCTGAGCGGGAACACGTCCAAGGCCGACACGACGAGCTCGGCCAGACACAGGCCTCCGACCAGCCAGACGAGCGCACGGCTCGCCGAGCGGCGTGCGATCAGGACCCAGCAGCCGAGCGCTAGGAGTGCGAGCGCGGCACCCCATGCGCTCATGTCGACGAACCACTGGCGCACGAGCGCACCCGCCGGACCGGCCCCCGCCAGCGCCCGATCGAGCGCGGCAGGCGGCGCCAGGGCCCGCTGGAACGACAGGAGGCCCGCGATCGCCACCGGCAGGGCCGCCAGCAGCGCGAACCGGCGCCTCACCCGCGCCCCGGCCACGAGCGCGTCGAGCCCGAGGGCGCCGAGGCTGAGCAGGCCGAACCCGGCGAACAGCGTCAGGCGGTTGTTGCGGAGCGCGCTCGCCGGCCAGCTGTCGAGCGCGGTCGCCAGGAGCGGGAGGTCGAGCACCTGGGCGAGCCCGAGAAGAGCCAGCGCCGCCGGGAGGAGGAGCCTGCTGCGACGGCGTGCCAGGAGCGCGAGCGGACCGGCGACGAGCGCGAGCAGGAACCCCGCGTACGCGGTGGCGGCGCTCTCCTGCCGGACGCCGCGCAGGGCGACGGCACCGGTGCGGGTGGCGCCCTCGTAGTAGGGCAGGACGACCTGGGGCAGGGCCGAGAGCCCGACCGGCGGGGTCGCTACGAAGCCCTCGGCGCGCGCTGCCACTCTGAGGCTCGAGCGGAGGTACTCGAGCGTCGGCAGCGTCTGCGGTGCCGAGAGCGCGACGCCGAGGACGAAGCCCGCCGCGACGCCGAGACCGCCGCGCGTCAGGGCTCCCCCGTCCGCTCTCCGCCGCTCGTCGACGAGGCTGAAGAGCGCCTGCAGGCCTCCGGCCGCCAGCACGTGCGCGCCCGTCGCGGCGTGCCCGCTCAGGAGCGCGGCGGCGGTCGCCAAGGCCAGCCCGAGAGGAGCCATGCGCGAGCGCCCGCGCGCGGTCGCGTCGGCGGCCAGCAGCACCCACGGCAGCCAGCTCGCCACGGCGCTCTGCGGGTGCGACGACCAGAGGACCAGGAAGCCACAGAGCGGGAAGCACCAGCCTCCGATCAGCGCCGCCGTCCTGCCCAGGCCGAGCGTGCGCCGGAAGTAGAGGAAGGCGCCGACGCCGGCGACCAGTGCCTTGGCGAGCTGCCCCCAGGCGATCGTGATCGGCCCCGGCCACAGGTAGTCGAGCAGCCGATAGGGCGAGAACACCGCCGTCTGGTTGGCGGCCAGGAAGGGCGAGCCGCAGTAGTTCGACCCGCTCCAGAGCGGGAGCCGGCCCGCGCGGACCGCCCGCGCGGCGTAGACGCGGTACGGCTCGAACTGCAGCACGGCGTCCGACAGGACGCGGTCGTGCGGCGGCGGATAGGGATGCCCCGGACGCGCCGGGAGGTACGCGCCGGGCAGGGCGAGGATCGGCAGGTCGAGCAGGACCTTCCGTCCCACGAGCGCGGGCCCGATCAGGACCAGCTGCGGGAGGAGCAGCCCAGCGAGCAGGAGCAGCGGCGGCCCGGCCTTCCGCGTCCACCTGCCCCGCGTGACGGGCCGTGGCGGCAAGCCCTCCCTCGTGACGCTGCTCTCTGCGCCCAGTTGCGCCCCCTCGGCCTCGGTTCCGCCGTCGCTGACCGCAGGCCGAGGCCGTCGGGAGCCTAGCCGAACGAGGCGCCGTCCGCCAGCGTTGCCCTCCCTCGCCCGCCGGCCCCTTGCCGTATGCTTGTCGTCCCAGAATGGCGACACGACTCCGCATCCTGTTCCTGGCCCCGCAGCCGTTCTTCGAGGTGCGCGGCACGCCCCTCGCGGTGCTGCACATGACGCGGGCGCTGGCGGCGCTCGGGCACCAGGTGGACCTGCTGACGTTCCCCCAGGGTGAGCCCGCCCCCACGAGCGGCGTCCGCCATCTCCGCAGCCTCCCCCTGCCGGTGGGGCGGGTGAAGGCCGGCGCCTCGCTCGCAAAGATGGCGCTCGACCTGCCGTTCCTGGCCGAGGCGGTCGCCCGCCTGGCGGTGGGACGCTACGACGTCGTGCACGCGGTCGAGGAGGCCGCGCACCTGGTCGCGCCTTTCGCGCGGCTGCTCCGCGTCCCCCTGGTGATGGACGTCGACTCCTCGATCCCGGACCAGCTCCGCTACTCGGGCTTTGCCCGGCGCGGGCCGGTCCTGTGGCTGGCCGAAGCCCTCGAGCGGCACGCCCTGCGCCACTCCGCCGCGGTCGTCACCGTGTGTGCGAGCCTCACTGCGGGGGTTAAGGCTCGCGCGCCCGGGGTGCCGGTCTTCCAGGTGGAGGACCCGCCGCTCGCCGATCGCGACCAGCCGCCGAGCCCCGAGGCGGTCGCCGAGCTGCGCCGCTCGCTCGCCCTCCTGCCCCTTCCCGTCGTCCTCTACTCGGGCAACTTCGAGCCCTACCAGGGCGTCGAGCTTCTGCTCGACGCGGCTGCCAACCTCCCCGAGGCGCAGGTCCTCCTGATGGGAGGCGAGCCCGCCGAGATCGAGCGCCTGCGCGAGCGGGCCGGGCGTCTCGGCTCGCGGGAGCGCTGCCGCTTCTCCGGCAAGCGCCCGCCCACCGAGCTGCCCCTGTTTCTCGCCCTCGCCGACGTCCTCGCCTCGCCGCGGATCAAGGGCGAGAACACGCCGTTCAAGGTCTACACCTACCTGGCCTCGGGCAGGCCGATCGTGGCGACGCGCATCGCGACGCACACGCAGCTGCTCGACGACAGCACGTCCTTCCTGGTCGAGCCCAGGCCAGCGGCCCTCGCCGCTGGCCTGCGCCAGGCCCTCGAGCGGCCGGACGAGGCCAAGGCCCGCGCCGAGCGCGGCTACGCCCTCGTCGCCCGCGACTACAGCGTCGCCCGCTACCGGGAGAAGATCGCCGCCACCTACGAGACCGTGCAGCGGCTGGCCAGGTAGGCGTACCCCAGGAACCCCTCGCCAGCACCCGGTGTCTATGCGTTCAGGAGCAGACCCGCGGGAGGGCGCCATGTCCATGAGCGTCGGACGGCAGCGGAAGGGAGCCATCTGCGAGATCAACGTCACGCCGATGGCGGACGTGATGATCGTCCTGCTCATCATCTTCATGGTGATGACGCCCATCATCACGGCACCGGTGCGGCTTCCCGACGCGTCCCGGGCGACGGAGCAGGAGGGCGAGCGGATCGAGGCGGTGCTCGGGACAGGCGGCACGGTCACGGCGGGTCAGGAGGTCTTCGCCAGCCCGGAGGCCTTCGGCGACTTCCTGGCCGTGCGCTCCGCGGGCGGCACGGGTCCGACGGTCCTGATCCTGGCCGACCGCGGCGTCCCCTACGACGCGGTCGCACGGCTGCTCAGCGCCTGCCGCAAGGCGGGCACGCGCGAGGTCGCGCTCGCCGCGCGCCGGCCGGTCGGCGGCTAGACACGCGCAACGGCCGCTGCTGGACGAGAGCCGCCAACGAGTCTTCGAGGGAGGGCGCCATGAAGGCCGACATCAACGTCACGCCGCTCATCGACGTGCTGCTGGTGATCCTGATCATCTTCATGCTGGTGGTGCCGGTGACACCGACCAAGCTCGACGCCGCGTTGCCGGAGACGAAGGCGACGCCCACGCGGCCGGATCCCCGGAGCCTGGTGCTGGAGGTGCGCGCCGAGGTCTTCGCGCTCAACACGACGCCCTTCCTGACGCGGACGGCGCTGACGGAGCGCTTGCGCGCCAGCTTCAGCGAGCGGCGCGACACCACCGTCTTCGTCCGTGTCGCGAGCGGGGTCTCCTACGATCGCGTGATCGACGCCATAGACGCCGCGCGCGAGGCCGGCGCCGGGCGGATCGGCCTGGTCGACCAGCCGGTGACGGGTCCCTAGATCACCCAGTCACCGGCCTCGGCCTTCGAGCGCACGGTCAGCTCGGGTGGCCGGAGCGCCACCCGGGAGCCGGACGGCACGCTCTGGGTGACGAAGACCGAGCCGCCCACGACGCTGTCGGCCCCGAGCACGGTCTGGCCGCCCAGCACCGTCGCGTTCGCGTAGACGGTGACGTTGTCCTCGACGGTGGGATGCCGCTTGGTGTCGCGGATCGACGCGCCCGCGCTCGTCCCTGGGAATCGATAGCGCCCCGAGCGTCACGCCCTGGTAGAGCTTCACGTTCGCTCCGATGGTGGTCGTCTCGCCCACCACGACGCCGGTCGCGTGGTCGATGAAGAAGCTCCTGCCGATCGAGGCGCCGGGATGGATGTCGGCGCCGCTCAGCGAGTGGGCCCACTCGGTCATGATGCGGGGCATGAGCGGCACGCCCATCGTGTGCAGCTGGTGGGCGACGCGGTAGACCGTGATCGCCAGGAAGCCGGGGTAGGCGAGGATCACCTCGTCCAGGCTGGTGGCGGCGGGGTCCCCGTCGTAGGCGGCCTGCACGTCGACGATCAGGGCGTCGCGGATCGCGGGCAGGCGCTCCAGGAAGCCCGCGGTGAGGGCGTGCGCCTCGTCGGTGCAACCGCCGGTCCCGCGGCTCTCGGTCTCGGCCGCGAAGGAAAGGCAGATCTCGATCTGCTGCTGCAGCTTCTCGCGCAGGCCCGCCAGCAGGGTGCCGACGTGGAGCGCGAGGTTCTCGTCGGTGAGGTCCTGGCGCCCCACGTAGCCCGGGTAAAACAGCTGCAGCAGCAGGCGCACGATCTCGAGGATCTCGTCCCGGGAGGGCAGGTAGCGCCGGTTGATGTGCTGCCCGCGCGGGTCGCGGCGGTAGCTCGTGAGCATGCCCTCGACCAGGCGCTCCAGGGTGGTCCCGACCGCGGGCGGGCTGCTCATCGCGCCGGCTCCGCCTGCATCGCCTCGACCTCGGCGAAGAGGCCCTCGAAGAGAGGCCCGGTCAGGTAGCGCTCCGCCAGGTCCGGCAGGACGGCGACGATCGTCTTGCCCTTGAAGCTCGGGTCGAAGGCGAGCCGGAGCGCGCCCACCATGGCCGCGCCGCAGGAGATGCCGGAGAGCATGCCCTCCTCGCGCGCCAGCCGGCGCGCCATCGCGATCGCGTCCTGGTTCGAGACCCGCTCGACCCGATCGACCAGCGAGAGGTCCAGGTTCTTGGGGATGAAGTTGGCGCCGATGCCCTGGATCTTGTGCGGGCCCGGGACGAGCGGCTGGCCCGCCAGGGCCTGGGTGATGATCGGCGAGGAGTCGGGTTCCACGGCGACGCTCAGGATCGGCTTGTGCTTCGTCTTCTTGACGAAGCGGCTGACGCCGGTCAGGGTCCCGCCCGTGCCGACGCCGGCGACGAAGACGTCGAGGGCCCCGTCCGAGTCGTCCCAGATCTCGGGCCCGGTCGTCTTCTCGTGGATCTCCGGGTTCGCGGGGTTGTCGAACTGCCGCATCAGCACGTAGCGCTCGGGCTCGGCCGCGGCCAGCTCCTCGGCCTTCTCGACCGCGCCCTTCATGCCCAGCGGGCCGGGCGTCAGCACCAGCCGGGCCCCGAGAGCCACCAGGGCCTTGCGCCTCTCCATGCTCATCGACTCCGGCATGGCGAGCACGCACTCGTAGCCTCGGGCGGCGCCCGCGAAGGCGAGGGCGATCCCGGTGTTGCCGCTGGTCGCCTCCAGGATCGCCTTGCCGGGCTTGAGGACTCCCCGTTTCTCGGCATCCCAGACCATGGCGGCGCCGATCCGGCACTTGACCGAGTACGAGGGGTTGCGGCCCTCGATCTTGGCGAGCACCGTGGCGTGCGCACCCTTGGTGAGGTTGTTGATGCGGACGAGCGGCGTCCGTCCGATCGACGCGGTGTTGTCCTCGAAGACGCGTGCCATGCGATCCCTCATAGGCGCCCCTCTCGCGGGGCCCGGGCCCGAAATAGCTGCCGGAAGGATTCATCGTAGCACCGCCGGATTGCGGGAAGCCGCGCGGGGGCTCGGTGCCCTGGAGACAGGCCGAGGGCGAGGCCGCCCTCAGCGGACGAACGACTCGCGGCGCGCGGGCTCGGAGAGCGGGATCAGGTAGCGGCCGGGGTCCCGGGCGATCTTCCGGTGCGCCGCCCGCAGGCTCGCCTCGCCCGCGTAGCTGACCGCCGATTGCAGGTGGCCACGGAGGCGCGCCAGGATGCCGACGACGCTCCCCACGTACGGCACGCGCACCGACTGCCCCTCGGCCGGCGTGCGCAGGGCCTCGGCGAGCTCGTCGCCCTCGGTCGCGTCCGCGATCGCCTCGGGCGAGGTCATGCCCCGGTAGAGCTTCATCTTCTGGCGGGTGGCCGGGTCCTCGACCACCAGGCCGGGGGCCTCGTCCGTCCCGGAGAGCATGCTGCCGAGCATCACCGTCGAGGCCCCGCAGGCGATCGCCAGGAAGAGATCCTTGTCGTCGTGGACCCCGCCGTCGGCGATGATCGGCAGCGCGCCCTCGGTCGCGCAGTAGGCCTCCCGCACCGCCTGCAGCTGCGGCACGCCGGCCCCGGTCTCGAGGCGCGTCCGGCACCCGCGGCCGGGCCCGACCCCGACCTTGATCGCGTCGACGCCGAGACCCGCGAGTGCCCTCGCCGCCTCGGCCGTCGCCACGTTGCCGACCACCAGGGGTACCCGGGGGAAGCGACCGCGCAGCGCGCCGACCGCAGCCAGCGCGACCTCGGAGTCGGCATGGGCGACGTCGAGCAGGAGGACGTCGCTCTCCTGCTCGACCAGCGCCGCCGCCCGCTCCAGGAAGTCGCCGGTCGCCCCGATCGTGGCGCCCACCCGCAGCCGCCCGCGCTCGTCCTTGGCCGAGTGCGGCTTCTGCTTGTGGAGCTTCAGGTCGCGCATGGTGACCAGCCCCCGCACGCGGTTCCGCTCGTCGACGAGCGGCAGCTTCTCGACCCGGTGCTCGAACATCGCCCGTTCCGCCTCCTCGAGCGAGACCGAGGGCCCCCGCGTCACCAGCCGCTCGCGGGGCGTCATGAAATCGCTCACCGGGCGCGCGTCGGAGCGGTCGTCGAGCGGCAGGTCCCGGTGCGAGAGGATGCCGGCCAGGACGCCGCCGCCCCGCTCCTGCTCGATCAGCAGGCTGCTGGCGTTGGCCTTGCGCGCGGCCTGGCGCGCCTCGCCGATGGTCGCGTCGCGCTCGAGCAGCAGCGGCTCCTCGATCACGTACGAGTGCCGGGTCTTGACGTAGCGCACCGATGCCGCCTCGGCCTCGATCGAGCAATTGCGGTGCAGGAATCCGATCCCGCCCTCGAGGGCGAGCGTCTTCGCCATCTCGCCGCCCACGACGGTGTCCATGTTGGCCCCGAGCACCGGCAGGTCCAACTCCAGCGCGGCGGCGAGCGGCATGGCGAGGTCGACCTCGCTGCGCGAGCGGACGGGGCTGCGCTGCGGGCGCACCAGGAAGTCGTCGAAGGTCCGCCCGACGAAGAAGGGCTCGATCTCAGGCATGGGGCCATTGTTCCACGTCGGGGGGCTACGGCAGTGGGGTGTAGCGCGCCGCCAGCAGCACGCGCGAGTACCAGTCCTCCCGGTCGGGGAGCGGATGCTCGACGAGGGCGCGCCGGCGGCCCTCCCAGTCGAGCGTCGAGGACAGCCACTCGTCCCAGGGCCGGCGTCCCGGCTCCGTGTGGATCAGCACCTCGCCCAGCCGCCAGCGGTCGCCCGAGCGCCAGGGCGTGATGCGGAGCGCCGCCACGGTGCGGCCGCCCAGGCCGATCGCGATGACGTCGTGGTCGAGCACCGCCTGCGGCTGTCCGTTCACCCAGCGCAGGTCCTCCCGCTCCTGTCGGCGTCGGCGCGAGGCCACCAGCTCGAAGCGCTCTCCGTCGGAGCTCACCTCGACGTCGACGCTGCGCGGCAGCGGCGGTGGGTCGAGCGGGGCGAGCAGCGTCACCCCGGTGAGCGCTCGCGGCGGCGAGAGGCGGAGCAGGAACGGCCCCTGGGGCGGGGGCTCGACGTAGGTGCGCAGGTCCGCGTCGCCCGCCGGGCCCGCGCCCGGCCAGGGGACGACCGCCGGCGAGAAAGGCGGCACGAAGCCGAGGAAGAGCGAGGCGCCCGGAACGTCCTCGCGACGCCAGCGCCCGCCGATGCGGGCGAGCGCGCGCTCGAAGGCGGCGGGCCCCGGCAGGCCGCTCGGTACCGCCGGCGTCAGCACCCAGGCGACGTTCTTCGCGAAGCGCACCTCGTCGAGCAGTGGCAGCGGCCAGTGGCGGAAGCGGTCGTTCCAGGGAGGCGAAGCGACGATCCGCTCCCCGGTCTCCCAGGTGAGCCGGAACGCGGGCCCGTAGCAGGCGTAGGCGTGCCGCACGCCTGCCCGGTCGAGCGCCTTCACCACGGGGCGCAGGTCCTGGAGCAGGAAGGGCGCCTTCGCCCGGTCCATGCCACGCCAGGCGTCGAGCAGCTGCGTGCCCCCCGTGAGCTGCAGCGCGGCGAGTGCCAGCACCAGGATCCAGGCACGGCGGCTGGTTCGGCCGGGCGCGAGCGCCCAGGCGACGAGCGCGGCGACCGGGAGGTAGAGGGGGGTGAGGAAGCGGATGGTGTGCGGCGCGGCGCGCACCGGCAGCGGGAAGGCGAGGAGCGCCATCGCCGCGGCGAGCAGGTAGAGCCACGCCGGAGGGTTGCGCGGTGCCGCCCGTACCGCCAGCACGAGAGCGATGCCGTAGAGGAGCACGAGAGCGCCGGCACGCCAGCCCGGCACCTGCAGCATGAAGTCCTCGGCGTCCGCGATCACCGGCACCTCGGTCCCCAGGACCCCGCCCAGCGGCTCGTGCAGGTGCGGCAGCACGGAGGCGAGGTGCTGCAGGGTCGACTCCCGCCGGTCCGAGACGCGCAGGATCCGGGTCGCCTGCGCGTCGCCCAGGATCCGCGTCCAGAGTGGCGCGCTCGCCGCGAGCATCGGCAGCAGGGCCCAGGCGAGCAGCCGCCTTCGTCCGCGGAAACGGACCAGCAGCCAGAGGCTCGCGGCCAGGACCGTGCTGGCCGACATCAGGTGCGTCCAGAGCGCGAGGCCCGAGGCGAGACCCGCCAGGAGCAGCGTGCCGCGCGGGGCGTGGGGCGGGTCCGCCGCGACGGCGCGCCCCGCCCGCGCCGCGAGCCAGAGCACGAGGCCGCACAGCACCAGGGTGCTCGGATAGAGGGGCGGCGGCAGGGCCGCGAGCAGCAGGAAGTAGGGCGGCGGACAGGCGACCAGCACGGCCGCCGGAAGCCCGGCCGCGGGGTGCAGCTGCCGCGCCAGACCGTATGCGAGCGGCACCAGGGCGAGCGCGAGCAGGAAGTACGGCAGCCGCAGCGCCTCGGTCGAATGCCCCCAGATGGCGACGAACGGCAGCGCCAGCCAGGAGTCGAGGGGCGATCCGTAGGGCTGTCCCCACAGGGTCGTGCCCATCCCCGGGTGTCGGGCCATCAGGCCGACGATCGCGGTGTCGCCGTCGACCGGCGTCCGCAGCGCCTCGATCCAGAAGGGCAGCCGCACCGCGAGGGCGAGCAGCAGCGCCAGCGGGATCGCGCGCGAGGGCCTCATCGCGCGTGCCCGGCCGGCTCCTCGCTCCCCTCGCTCGCGTCCGTCTGGTCGTGCGCGGACCACCGCGGCGGCCAGGGATCGCGGACCCAGGACACGAGGCTCGGGCCGACCGACAGCGCCAGCACCAGGGCGGTGAGCGCCGCCGCGATCAGCGGACGCCGGCCCGGCCGTGGACGCGCCGGCGAGCGCCAGGCGTGGACGCCATGTGCCGCGAGCACGAACAGCACCGGCAGGGACGGCAGGCGGTAGCGCGGGTAGCCGTGGCTCGCCACGTGGAGCAGCACGTAGTAGACCAGGAAGCCGAGGAGCAGGGGCGCAACCCGGCCGTGCGGCAGGTACGCGATGCCCGCCACGAACAGCGCGAGAACGGCCAGGTAGGGGGCCAGCACGATCCCGATCGCCGTGAGCTCCCAGGCGCGGGGCAGGTCGTCGTAGGCGCCGCGCTCCATGTGCACGATCGGCTGTCCGTGCGCCGCCCAGTAGGCGGGCATCTCGTCGCGGAGCTTCTCGAGGATCCAGAACGGCTGTCGCGCGATCACCGCCGCGATCCCCTTGCGGCGGGCCATCTCGTACTTGGCGATCTTCCCGTGGACGGCCCAGTACCCCTCGTAGACCTGCTGTCGGGTGAGACGGGTGTTCCCCTGCCACAGGTTGAGCGCTCCGGCGGTCGACACCGGGACGAAGGCGTCGAAGACGAGGGCATTGCGCACGGTCCAGGGCACGACCACGACCAGGGTGCTGGCGAGCAGCAGGGCACCCCGCCGCAGCCCTGCCCGCGCGAAACCTCTCCGCCCGCCACCGGTTGGCTGCCCGCCACCGGTCGGGCTCCAGGCGAGCCACAGCGCCGCCAGCGGAACGAAGTAGAGGACCGTCTCGCGCGTGAGCGCGGCCAGGCCGAACAGGACGCCAGCCGCGGCCGCGGTGCGCGAGGAGCCCGCCTCGTCTGCCGCGGTCAGACGCTCGAACGCCCACCAGAGCAGCACCGTGAACACGGTCTCCGCCCAGAAGTGCGACGCGAACCAGACGAGCTCCGGGTAGAAGGCGGCGATGGCGCCGGCCAGAAGGCCGGTGCCCTCGCCCGAGACGCGGCGCCCGATGAGGGCGAGCGCGGGTACGAGCGTGGCGCCGAGCAGGCACTGGCCGAGCTTCACCGCGAGAAGCGAGCCGAAGGCCGTGTAGAGGACCCCGATGAAGTAGAGGTAGAGCGGCGGGTGGAAGATGTAGCGCAGCTGGAAAGGGGAGAAGTGCACCTGCGGCGAGGGCAGCGCGTGCATGCCCCAGGAGAGCCACACCGTCTCGTCGGCGACCGGGTAGGTAGCCGGCTCCAGGGCCACCCAGAGAAGCCGCAGGGCGAGAGCGGCCGCGGTCAGCCAGAGCAGGCGCCGACGGAATGGTGCCGTCACGCCGGCGACCATAGCACAGGGGCCAAGGAGCTGACGCCGTTTTGCCGCGGCGCGTCCCCCGTGCTAGCGTGCCCTGTTTGGGCATGAAGCCGATGCGCTCGCTTGCGGCCGTGGCCGCTCTCGTCGTCCTCGCGGCCTGCGGCCGCGCTCCCCAGCCGACCGACCTGCTGCGAGCGGGCGACCGCCTGCTCGAGGCCTCGGCCGCCGGACAGGACCGGGCCGAGGTGGTGGCGGCGGGCGCGCGCGGGCTCAGGATCAGCGACGTGCTCGAGCGCGGCTTCGCGGCGGGACCGCCCGGACGCCTGCGCTTCCGGGTCGACATACCGAAGCACGCGCGTCTCTTCTCGCTCTGTGCCGTCAACCCGCGCTACTGGGACCGCCCGGGCGTCGAGTTCACGGTCCGGGTCCGGCGTGACGGGCGGGAGACAGTCGTCTTCTCGAGGCTCCTCGACCCGATCGCCCATCGCAAGGACCGCGGCTTCGTCCCGGTGGAGGCGGACCTCTCGCCCTTCGCGGGCAAGGACCGCGAGCTCGTCTTCGAGACGCACGGCTACGAGGAGAGCGGCGACCCCATGCGGGCCTTCTGGGGCGACCCTGCGATCACGGTCGCCGGGCGCCCGGCCAGGCTCGCGATCATCTACCTGGTCGACACCCTGCGCGCCGACCACACCGGCGTCTACGGCTACTCCCGGAACACCACCCCCGAGCTGGACGCCTTCGCCCGGGACGCGGTCGTCTTCGAGCGGGCGATCGCCCACGCCTCCTGGACCAAGCCCTCGGTCGCCTCCATCCTCACCTCGCGCCTGCCGGCGCAGCACCGCGCGGTGCAGCTGCGGGACGCGCTCGACCCCTCGAACCGGACCGTGGCGCGGCGCCTCGCGGAGCGCGGGTTCTCGACCGGCGCGGCCATGGCCAACTCGGTCATCTACGGCGCCGAGTCGGCCTTCGATCCCGGCTTCGAGTCCTTCGTCGGCCTGCACACGGGCGACGGCCGGCGCAGCAAGCTGGTGGCCGCCGACGTGGTGGTGGACACGGCGCTCTCCTTCCTGCGTGCGAGGCGCGGGCTGCCGACCTTCCTCTACGTGCACACCATGGACCCGCACGTCCCGTACGCCCCCCCGCCTCCCTTCGACCGCATGTTCGAGCCCTTCCCGACCCCCGGGCATCCGGGCCAGGATCCGCGCACCGACTACAAGGAGCCGCTCGACCGCGAGCGGATGATCGCCCAGTA
Organism: uncultured Acidobacteriota bacterium; assembly: GCA_963732935.1. Lineage (GTDB taxonomy): Bacteria > Acidobacteriota > Vicinamibacteria > Fen-336 > Fen-336 > DATBSL01. Next base: position 1,426,894 of record CAVTBK010000003.1, read on the forward strand.
CGACGGCGACGTCGCCTTCGGCGACCGCGAGTTCGGCCGCTTCCTTCGCGAGCTCCGAGCAGCCGGCGTCTACCGTGACGCGCTCATCGTCTTCATCGCCGACCACGGCGAGGAGTTCCTCGATCACGCCCGCTGGCTCCACGGCCGCAGCCTCTTCGACGAGCTCATCCACATCCCGCTGGTCGTGAAGTTTCCGGGCGACGCCTGGGCGGGTCGCAGGGTCGCCGAGCAGGTGCAGGGGATCGACGTCGTGCCGACCGTGCTCGAGGCGCTCGGCGAGCCGCTGGCGGCCGACCTCGGCGGCATCCCCCTCCAGCGCACCATTCGCGGGAAGGTCGCGCCCCGGCTCGCGTTCGCGGAGATCAGCCATCGCGGCTTCGTCGCCCACGGCGTCCGGACCGAGAAGGACAAGTACATCCGCCGCTTCAGCCCGGAGGACGACCAGCTCTACTTCGACCTCGAGAGGGACCCCGGAGAGCATCACAACCTGGCGGCGGAGCACCCGGAGCGGGTGTGCCTGCTCGAGGCGAAGGCCGAGACCAGCATGGCTCCAAACCCGTTCAGCTACGTCGTGCAGCTGGCGGGCACCGGGCGCTTCGCGCTCCGGCTCGAGACCCGGGGCTGGCTGGAGAGCCCGGAGGCGACCGGCTTCGGGCCCGACGAGCACTGGCAGCTGGGCGGCAACGGACGCTGGATCCAGCTCGCGGCCCGGCCGCATGCCGGCTCGCCCCGCGAGCTGGCGTTCACGGTCCGGCCCATCGGCGCTCCCGTCCGGCTCTCCGGCACGCGCGACGGCCGGCCGCTGCGCAGGGGAGACGTCCTGATCGGCGGGACGGCCTTCGCGCCCGGGAGCTTCCCGCTGCGGCTTCCCGACATCGAGTCCGAGACCGAGGCCGACCGCGGGCTCCAGCTGTTCGCCTTCCCACCCCCAGGACGCACGGGCGTCCGGATCTGGCTCCACTTGCCCCAGGGACGGGCGGCCCCGGAGATGGACGAGGCCACTCGCGAGCGGCTGCAGGCCCTCGGCTACGTGGGTCCGGGCTAGTCCCGGCGGGGCGGAAGATGGCACGACTGCTGGTCTTCGATCTCGACGGCACCCTGGTCGACTCGACCCGCGACCTGGCGGCGGCGACCAACGCCGCCCTGCAGCGGGCGGCCCCCGGGGCCCCCGAGGTGCCGCTCGAGGCGGTCGTCCGTTTCGTCGGCGAGGGCGCGCGGGTCCTGATCGAGCGCAGCCTGCGCTACGCGCGGCTCGACCTCGCGGCGGACGACGTGCTGCCCTCCTTCCTCGACTGCTACGGCGCGCGGCTCCTCGACACCACCCGGCTCTATCCCGGGGTCGCCGAGGCCCTCGACGCCCTCGCCGCCCGCACCCTCGCCGTGCTCACGAACAAGCCGGGCCCCTTCAGCCGCACGATCCTCGAGGGGCTCGGCGTCGCGGCGCGCTTCGCTCGGATCTGGGGAGCCGGAGACGTCGCCGAGCGCAAGCCCTCCCCCTCCGGCCTGCTGCAGCTGGCCGCGGAGCTCGAGGCCCGCCGGGACGAGACGCTGATGATCGGCGACTCGGTGACCGACGTGGCGACGGCGCGCGCGGCGGGGATCGCGGTCGTGGGCGTCGCCTGGGGTCTCGATCCCGCGGGCTTGCGCGGAGCGCGACCCGACCGGATCCTGGAAGACCCGAGCCAGCTCGCGGAGCTCACCGGGGAGTAGCGCTCTCCCCTTCGGCCCGCGCGGGAGCGGAACGGCCGTGCTACCCTGTTCCGGCTCTCCCGACCCGCAAGGGGCAAGACGATGACGCATCTCCTCATCTGGGGGACGGCTCACGGTCTCCTCTCGGGCGACTTGGCGCCCGTGGCCAAGCCCCGATACGTGTCCTCGCTCGAGGCGCTCAAGCAGGCCCTGGACGGGCACGCCGCGACGCTGGTGCTGGCGGAGGCGCCGCGGCTCGAGGCCGAGCGGGAGGCGGTCGAGGCCTGGCGCAAGGCCGGCGGGGCCACGCACGCGCTCCTCGTGGTGGTCGCCGCCGCAGCGGAAGCCGAGGCGGTCGCGCAGCGCCTGCCCTTCGTGGACGACGTCGAGCCGGGGCCGCTGACGCCGGCGCGCCTGCGGCTGAAGCTCGAGCGCACCATCGAGCTCATCCACAGCCGTCGCGCCATCCACCAGCTGGAGGACGCCCTGGGCCGCAAAGGCGAGGAGCTCTCGGCCCTCAACAAGATCGGCGTCGCGCTCTCGGCGGAGCGCGACATCGACAGGCTCCTGGAGCTGATCCTCAGCAAGAGCCGCGAGATCACGGGCGCCGACGCCGGCAGCCTCTACCTGGTCGAGCGGGCGGACGGCGAAGGCAGCGACCGCCAGCACCTGCGCTTCAAGCTGGCCCAGAACGACACGGTGGCGGTACCCTTCGAGGAGCTTCACCATGCCCCTCGACGAGACCTCGATCGCCGGCTACGTCGCCCTCACCGGCCGCGCCGTCAACGTGGCCGACGCCTACTGCCGCCCGCGGGCTCGCCCTTCCGGATCAGCCGGGCCTTCGACGAGCGGTCCGGCTACCGGACCAGGTCGATGCTGGTGGTGCCGATGCGCGACCACGAGGACTCGGTCGATCGGCATCGTCCAGCTGATCAACAAGAAGCGCACCGCCAGGCGGTGCTGCAGCCGGTCTCGCTGGTGGAGGAGGCGGTCATCCCTTTCACGGCGGTGGACCAGGACCTGGCCGGCTCGCTCGCCAGCCAGGCTGCGGTCGCCCTCGAGAACGCCCTGCTCATCGAGGACATCCGCAAGCTCTTCGACTCCTTCGTGCACGCGTCGGTGACCGCGATCGAGCAGCGCGATCCCACCACCTCGGGCCACTCGGAGCGCGTCGCGACCCTCACGGTGGGGCTCGCCGAGTCCCTGGAGCGGGTCGCCTCCGGTCCCCTCGCCGGCGCGCGTCTCACTCCCGACCAGCTGCGCGAGCTGCGCTACGCCGCCCTTCTCCACGACTTCGGCAAGGTGGGGGTCCGGGAGAAGGTGCTGATCAAGGGCAAGAAGCTCTACTGCGGGAGAGCTCAAGACCGTCGAGCAGCGCTTCGCCTACATCGGCAAGTCGCTGGAGGTCGAGCACCTGCGCCGCAAGCTCGCGCTCGCTGCCGCTCCGGCCCGGCGCGGGCGGAGCGAGCTTCGGGCGCTCGACGCGGAGTTTGCGGCGCAGCGCGAGGAGCTGGAGCGGCTGCTGCAGGCCGTGCTCAAGGCCAACGAGCCGACCGTCCTCGAGAGCGACAGCTTCGGCGCCGTGATGCGAGCTCGCCCGCCGGACCTTCCTCGACATCGGCGGGGCCGCGAGCAGCCCTTCCTCAGCGAGCAGGAGCTCCTTGCGCTCTCGATCCGCAGGGGCAGCCTCTCGGACCAGGAGCGGCAGGAGATCGAGAGCCACGTCTCACACACCTACGAGTTCCTGTCCCAGATCCCGTGGACGAGCGAGTTCCGCCAGATACCCGAGATCACCTGGGCGCACCACGAGAAGCTCGACGGCTCCGGCTACCCTCGCGGGCTCACCGCCACCGCGATCCCTCTGCAGTCGCGGATGATGACCATTGCCGACATCTACGACGCCCTCGTCGCCTGGGACCGGCCCTACAAGCGCGCGGTCTCGGTCGAGCGCGCGCTCGCGATCCTGGACGACGAGGCCAAGGAGGGGAAGCTGGACGAGGTGCTGCTGGAGCTGTTCGTCTCCGCCCGTGTCTACGAACGGACGCTCCGGCGATGAAGCCGCCTCTCGTGATCGCCCACCGGGGCGACTCCGCCCACCTGCCGGAGAACACCCTCGCCTCCTTCGCGCGCGCTCTCGAGGTCGGAGCCAGTGTCGTCGAGCTGGACGTGCAGCTCACGGCCGACCGGGAGCTGGTGGTGATCCACGACCCGAACCTGGAGCGGACGACCACGGGCAGCGGCGACGTGCGGCGGCGGACCCTCGCCGAGCTGCGCACCCTCTCGGCGGGATTTCCGGCCCGCTTCGGCAACACCTGGGCGGGCGAGCGGATCCCGACCCTGGCCGAGGTGCTCAGCCTGGCCAAGGACCGGGCCCGCGTGCTGATCGAGATCAAGGCCGAGTCGGTGAGCGACCAGGCGGAGGGCGGCATCGAGGCGCTCACGGTCGAGATCGTGCGCCGCCTGGGCGTGGCCGAGGCGGTGGCCTTCATCTCCTTCGAGCAGCGGGCTCTGGAGCGGCTGCGGGTGCTGGCCCCGGAGATCACCCGGGGCCGCCTCTTCGGCCGCACCGGCGCCGACGAGGTGCTGCGGGCGGCCGAGAGCGCCGGTTGCAGCCTGGTGATGCCGCACAAGAGCCAGCTCACCGAGACGCTCGCCGAGCGCGTCCACGCCGCCGGTCTCACCCTGGCCACCTGGGTGGTCGACTCCCCGGAGGAGCTGCGCCAGCTCGCGCGCTTCGGGCTCTACGGCGTCGGCTCCAACTGCCCCGGTGTCCTGATCGAGGCGATCGCAGACGGACTGCTGGACAGCCCGCCCTAGCGCTAGCCCTCGACCGGGTCGGTCGAGAGCACCCGGCGCACGCCCCGCTCCGCGAAGCGCGCATAGGCCGCCTCGGCCTGCTCGCTGAAGTCGGCGACGCCGGGCACGACCACGGGCGAAGCGCAGTCGTCGAGCAACACGAGCTTGCGGGCGAGATCGGGGTCGCGGCCGGCCGCCTCGTTCAGGAGATCGTCGATGGTCCAGGCGACACAGTGGCTCTTGGCCTCGCCGGCCACGACCACCTGGTCGAACGAGAACAGGTGGTCGACCAGCGCCCGGTTCGGCGTCTCCACGGCGGCGCCGCGCTCGTCCTCCGCCACCTCGGCCCGCAGCACCGAGTAGCTCTCGGTGAGCGGGTTGCGGCCCTTGACCTCGACGCGGGTCGGCGCCTGGCGGGCGATCGCATGGAAGAAGACCGCCTCCTCCACCGCCGAGACGAGGGCGTGGCCGATGCCGCCCACCATCGAGTGGTACGGCCAGACGACCAGCGGGTACTTGCCGCCCTCGGCCAGCCGCCTCACGTAGTGGAGGGCCCAGCCCGCGAGGTCGAAGCGCGGATAGGGGGACACCGCCCGCGCGATCGCCGGGTTCACCCGCCAGCGCCCGGACTCGACCTCGCCGGCGCTGATCACCGTGTGCGGCTCGGGATGCCTCCCCTGCCCGTCCAGCCAGAACAGGGGATGGAAGATCTGGGCCGCCGAGTGGGTGTCGAGAGTCACGATCACCTGGCTGACGCGGTCGAGGTTGCGATAGAGGAACGCCGCGATGCGGGCGCAGTCCTCGACCGCCCCGCGGCCCGAGCGGCCGGCGACGAACAGCTCGAACTCCGGCAGGCAGAAGGTGTTCTGCACGTCGACCAGCAGCAGCGCGACCCGCTTCCCGTCCTCGGCCGCCGGCCGCAGGGCGTGGCTCCGCGCCCAGGCCCGGGCCTGCTCCGCGCGCTCCTGGTAGGGAACGCGGAACACGCGCTCGGCCGCCACCGGCTCGGCGAAGGGGGGGAGCGGCAGAGGCACGCGCTCAGCCGGCCAGCGGGTGGATCACGAGACCGGACGGCAGCTTCGGATGGAAGAAGGTGCTCTTGGCGGGCATCGACTCGCCCGCCTCGGCCACGTCCATGATCTGCCGCACCGGGGTCGCGCGCATCAGGAGCGCCAGCCGGCAGCTCCTGGCCGCCAGGGCCTGCTCGGCCTCGGCCTGCGAGTGCACGTAGCTCACCGCCGTCTCGGGCACGCCGAGCAGCGGCGTCAGCACGGCCTGGTGCAGGAAGTAGGTGTCGAGGGCTCGCAGGCTGGGCGGCGCCTCGGCCGGAAGCAGGGTCGTGGCGCTCGGCTCCGCCTCGGCGACCAGGGCGCCCTGGCCCGGCTCGGCGAGCGCGAAGGCGTAGGGGGCCGCCGAGCGGCCGACCACCGCCGCCGCCAAGCCCGCGTCCGGCTCCCGCGAGATGCGGAAGTGGGGCCGCAGGCGCGCCTCCGCCTCCGCGAGCGAGGGACCCTCGGACAGCAGGCGGTGGTATGGCAGCACCACCAGCCCCGGGGCCCCGATCGGCGTGAAGTAGCCGAGCGTCCACGCCCCGTCGGGCCCGAACTCGTCGCGGTACCGCAGGGCCGTCGCGTGACGGTGGTGGCCGTCGGCGATGTAGGAGACCGCCCCACCGAGCAGTCCCTGCAGCTCCAGGATCTGGCCCGTCTCTCCGACGCGCCAGAGCCTATGGCCGACGCCGCCGTCGTCCGTGTAGTGGCGCAGCGGCAGGTCGGCGGTCACCGAGGACGCGAAGGCCGTGAAGCGCGCCTCCGGGTCGGGGAACATCAGGAAGATCGGGCTGAAGTTGGCGCGGGTCGCCTTCAGCAGCTGCCAGCGATCCTCCTTCGCCGCCGCCCGCGTGTGCTCGTGGGGCAGGATCACGCGCCGCTCCTTGTCCTCGGCCCGGAAACGCGTGAGCAGCCCGAAGCGGCGGAGCGTCCGCCCCTCGACCGCGAAGCTCTGCTCCAGAAGGTACACGGCCGGCGAGGCGTCCTGCTCGAGCGTGCCGTCCTGGAGCCAGCGGCGGAAGGTCTCGCCGGCCTCGGCGTAGCCGGCCTCGCCCGGCGTCCGGCTCAGGATGACCCGCACGATGTTGTGCGGGTCCCGCTCGTAGAGCTCCTCGCGGTAGGTCGGCGGGATCACGTCGTAGGGAGGGGCGAGCACGCGCCCGAGGTCCGTCTGTCTGGCGCGATAGAGGATGCCGCGGAACGGCTGGATCTCGGCCAAGATGTCTCCTTCGCGACCTATATTCCATCATCCACCGGGGAGGCGCCATGCCCTCGACCGACCTGCCTCCCTGGCGACCCTCGGCTACAGGCGAGGCGCGCCGCTACCGTCCCCTGCGGCGCGTGACCGCGCCCTTCCGGCTCCGCCTGTGGCCCGAGCCGGCACCCTCGCTCGGCAGCGAGAAGAGCGCGAACGCCAGGGCCGACGCCGCCAGCACGATCTCCCAGGGAGCCAGCCAGACGCCGCTCACCGCCCCGCGCCACCAGGCGACCGCGCCGAGCCCGACCAGCGAGAGCGCGGGCAGCAGCGAGAGAAAGACCGTCCCGGAGCGCCGGCGCAAGGGCGTCGCCAGGTTCGGCAGCAGGAACACCCAGAGGGCCGGCAGCGGATAGCGCCAGAGCAGGACGACGAAGGAGACGGCCTGGGCGAACCGCAGCGTCAGCGAGAAGGCGCCCCCCGAGAGGCCCGAGGCGGCGACCGGCAGCACACTCAGCGCGCCCACGCCCAGGATCCACTCCCAACCCAGCACGTGGCCGAAGGCCGCGAACCAGTGCGCGTCGTCGGCCGGACCCGCCGGGACCTGCTCGAGCGCCCGCACCGCACCGAGGGCCGCGCGGCCCATCCTCGCGAGCGCCGCCGGATCCAGGCGGTCGGCCGTGTCCGTGGCCCGGTGGTAGTCCGGGTCGAAGGCCGAGAAGGAAGAGTCCGAGGCCATGACGGCGGCGCGCCCCGCCTGCAGGAACGAGAGGTCGTCGCCGTAGAGCCGGACCCGGAACGTGCGCACGGCCGGCTGGTAGACCCAGGACAGAAGGGGATCGCCGAGGCTCAGCTGCGCCCCGGCCTCGCGAGCGCCCGTGAGCGCCGCCTGCACCAGCCAGGCGGGAGCCATCACCTGACGGCCCGCCCGGCGCGGGTCGGGATAGGCGATCGGGTGCAGGGTCGGCCGCCCGCGCGGCCAGCCGCACATCTCCAGGTCGAACACCGCCACGAGTGCGCTCGAGCGGACGCCGAGGCGCTCCAGGTAGGCCCGCGAGCCGGCCGTCTGGCCCTTGCCGAGCACCTCGGCCTCCTCGCCGTCGAAGGAGGCGAACACGACGCTGCGCGCCCGCCGGGGCTGGGCCGCCAGCACGCGCGCCAGCTCGATCAGGATCCCGACGCCGCCCCCGTCGTCGTAGGCCCCGGGCGCGCCCGGCGCCGTGTCGTGGTGCGCCGCCACCAGCACGAACTCCTCCCCGGGCGCCGGCAGGGTCGCGACCACGTTGGTGCCGGCGGTACCTTGACGCTCGAAGCGCTGCAGCTCCACCTGGTCGAGGCCTGCCGCGCGCAGCTGCGCCGCCACGTAGAGCGCCGCCGCCTCGTCGCGCGGCGAGCCCCAGCTGTGCGGTCCGAGCGAGGCGAGCGCCGAGGCGTGGCGCAGGGCCGCCTGACCGTCGATCGAGGCGGCGAGGAGGAGACCGAGGGCGAGCACCATGCCGCGTTACATACCACGGAAAGCCGCCGGTCCTCTTCGCCGCCTAGCGCGAACCGCCCGCCGCGGCTCGCCGCCCGGCGGCGGCGAACCCGCCCGGGCTTTCCCTCCGTGCGCCGGGACACAGATGAGCGGTGCGCGGCTTGACCCCCCGTCAATATCCCCTCTATAGTCCCGTAATGTCCCTGCACAGGCGTTTCCTGGTCGTCTTCGCCCTGCCTCTGCTGCTCGCGGCGGGGCGGTCCTCCCCCGAGTCGAGCGACGAGCGGGTCCAGCTCGACGCACAGGCGGCCCGGATCGCCGAGCGGGTCCGCAGCGGCGAGCTGACGGTCGTCCGCGTGCAGCCCGATCCCGCGTTCCCCGAACGCCGTCACCTGCGCTACGACCAGAGGATCGCTGGCGTGCGCGTCTTCGGGGCCCAGCTCGTCCAGCAGCTGGACGGCGACGGGCGCACGCTCAGCGTCTTCGGGCACACCGAGGATCCCGCGGCGGCGCCGGCCCTGGTCCCATCTCTCAGCGCCGACCAGGCCGTGCGCGCGGCGCTCGCCGCCTTCCCGGCGGGAGCCACGGCACCGGGCGAGCCGGAGCTCGTCCTGCTGCCCCGCGCGGGTGGCCTGCTGCTCACCTGGACACTGCGGGTGCGCTTCGACCTGCAGCTCGAGCGCCTGTTCCTGGACGCGCGTACGGGCGCGATCGTGGAGCGCTACTCGGACCTGTGGACCGAGGCCGTCGCCGGCCTGGGCACGGGCGTCTGGGCCGATCGCAAGAAGCTCTCGGTCGACACCGAGGCCGGCGGCTACGCCGCCCGCGACCGCCTGCGTCCACCGGAGCTCGACACCTACGACCTGCACGGCGACATCGGGGAGCTGACGCTGGTGCTGAACTACGGGATCCGCAACCCCTCGGAAATCGCGCAGGACTCGGACAACGACTGGCAGGACGGGGCCGTCGTCGACGCCCACGCCTACGCGGGACTGACCTACGACTACTACTACAAGCGCCAGGGGCGACACGGCATCAACGGCTACGACATGTCGATCGCCAGCTACGTGCACATCCTGCCCGCCTCGTACCAGTACGCCAACGCCTTCTGGGACTCGTACGCCACGGCGATGTTCTACGGCGACGGCGACGGCTCGACCGGCGCCTTCTCGGGTGCCCTCGACGTGGTCGCCCACGAGCTGACCCACGGCGTCACCCAGTACTCCTGGAACGGCATCTACCAGAACGAGTCCGGGGCGCTCAACGAGGCCTTCTCGGACATCATGGGCACGGCCGTCGAGTTCATGTTCCAGCCGGTGGGCGTCGGCCGGCTGATGGCCGACTACTTCCTCGGGGAGGACCTCTTCTACGTCTTCCAGCCGTCCACCCACGCGATCCGCTCGATGGCGAACCCGGGCCTGTTCGGCGACCCGGACCACTACTCGCACCGCTACCTGGGCTTCTCCGACAACGGGGGCGTGCACATCAACAGCGGCATCGCCAACAACGCCTTCTACCTGCTCGCCGAGGGCGGCACGAACCGCACCTCCGGCCGCCGGGTGCAGGGGCTCGGTCCGGAAGGGCGTGAGAAGGCGGAGCGGATCTTCTACCGCGCCTTCACCGCCTTCCTGACGCCGTCGGCGACGTTCCACGACGCGCGGCTCGCCACGCTGCGGGCGGCGCGCGAGCTCTACGGAGACAGCGAGGCGGCACAGGTCGCGGTGGCGTGGTCCGCGGTGGGGGTCGAATGAGCACCGGTGTGACGGGGCGTGTTCTCTCCTTGGCGTCGGGCGTCCTGCTGCTCTTCTCGCTCGCCGCGACCTCCGACGCCGGTGACAGCTTCACCGTGTCCCTGGGAGGCGGGATCGCGACCAGCGCGAGCAGCTGGGACTCCCGGGCCAGCTGGAGCTCCTGGGCCGAGACGGCCACCCTCGACTCCAAGCAGACGCCCGCCTCGGGCACCAGCTTCCAGGGTGCCCTCGGCTACCGCTTCTCGAGCCACTTCGGGCTCACGCTCGCCGGCGCCCGCACCACCCGCGACGTGACCGCGTCGATCCAGGCGCAGATCCCGCACCCGCTCTACCTGAACCAGCCGCGCGCGGTCTCCGCCGATCTCTCCTCTCTCACCGACACGGAGCTCGTCTTCCACCTCGATCTCGAGTGGCGGACGGTGACGGGGCCGATCGAGGTCTCCGTCTTCGCGGGACCCACGCTGGCACGGGTCGACGCCGGCGTCGTCCAGACGATCAGCGTGGACGAGGCCTATCCCTACGACGAGGCCACCTACAAGTCGGCCGAGACGGCGAAGGTGACCTCGAGCAACGGTATCGGCTTCAATGCCGGCGCCTCCGCCGCCTGGCTGGCGACGTCCCACCTGGACATAGGCGTCGAGGCGCGCTACCTGCGCGCGAGCGTCGACCTCACCACGACCGGCGTCGACACGTTCAGCCTCACGGCCGGCGGGCTGCAGCTCGGGGCGCGCGTGCGCCTGCGCTTCTGACGGAGCGGTCCAACCGCGGCGCGGACGTCGGCCCCGACCGGGCCGGCGTTCGCGTCACGGTGCTCCCGGCTCAGAGCTCGTCCTCGAGCGGCGTGAACGGATCGCTGACGATCGCCGCCAGCCTCCGGCCCAGGGCCGCGACCGTCGGTCGCACCTGGGGCTCCTTCGCGAGCGCGGCGAGCACCAGGGCGTCGAGCGCCGGGGGGATGTCGGGGATCCGCGAGCGCAGCGGCTGCGGCTCCTCCTCCGTCTGCAGCGCGACGAGGGCGAGCGGATCGGCCGAGACCGGCACGAAGGGCAGCCGGCCCGCCAGCATCTCGTAGAGCATGGTGCCGATGCTGTAGACGTCGGAGGGCGGACCGTAGGGGCCGCGACGGAAGCGCTCCGGTGCCATGTAGGCGGGGGTGCCGAGGAGAGTGCCGTCGAGGGTGATGTTGCCGAGCACGACCGCTTCACCGACGATCTTGGCGATGCCGAAGTCCAGGATCTTCGGCACCTCCCCTTGCGGCGTGCGGTGCAGGAACACGTTCGAGGGCTTGATGTCGCGGTGCACGACACCCGCGGCGTGCGCCGCCGCCAGCGCGGAGCAGACGGGCGTCACCACCTGCACGCAGCGTCGCGGCGTCAGCCGCCCGCTCTCCTCCAGCTCCCGCTCCAGCGAGCGGCCGACCAGGAGCTCCATCACCAGGTAGGCGACCCCGCCCTCGTTGACGCCGAAGTCGAGCACGGCGACGGCGTTGGGATGCTGCACCCGGCAGGCGGAGGCCCCCTCGCGCCGGAAGCGGGCGAGCGCCTCGCGATCCGACCCGGCGCTGGTGGCGAGCACCTTCACCGCCACGTCGCGGCCCAGCTCCAGGTGCCGGGCCTGGAAGACCGTCCCGAAGCTGCCGCCACCGATCAGGGAGTCCAGCCGGTAGCGGCCGCCGAGGGTCGTCCCGGGCAGGGCGTGCGCGGGCGTCAGCGGCTCGCCGGAGCCCCCGATCTCGGCCTGCCCGGCGCTCCGCGTGCGCAGGTGCGCCTGGATCCGGGCCAGCGCCACCGGGAAGTCGACGGGCTTCGTGATGTAGTCGTTGGCGCCCAGCGAGAGCGCCTCGACCACGTCCTCGCTCTCGGTCTTCGCGGTCACCATGATCACGGGCAGGCTGGCCATCGAGCGGGTGAGACGCACCTGGCTCAGGACCTCGAGCCCGGTCATCTCCGGCATCATGATGTCGAGCAGCACGCAGTCGATCTCGGAGGCCTTGATCTGCTCGAGGGCCTCGCGCCCGCTCGCGGCCAGGAGCACGTGGAAACCCGCGCGCTCGAGCCGGCGGGCCAGCAGGTCCCGGTTCGCGGCGAGGTCGTCGACCACCAGGATGGTGGCGGGCCCGCTCACATCTGACCTCTCGCTGCCCCGTGGGGATCGTCGCGAGCGGCGCGGCCGAGGGTGAACGGCGTACACCTCCTCATGGCGGGCAGCAGTATGACATGGCCGGCCGCCGGCGCGTCGCGGCCGGACCGCGACGTCCGCCCGGACGGCCGGCTATACTGCGCCCGACCTCACTGCCTCGGACCTCGCGAATGAGACTGCCGCCCTCGGCGGGCCGATCCGCGTCGGCCCTTCAGCATCGATGAGACCCCGCCCCGCGCTCGCAGGCGCGCTCCTCGCCGTCCTGCTGGGTGTGCTCGCGCTGCAGCTGGCCTGGGGCATCGTCTCGGACGGGATGACCAACGACGAGGTCCTCTACATCTCGGCCGGCTACCGGCAGCTCGCGCTCGGGGACTACAGCCTCAGCCCCACCCATCCGCCCCTTGCCCAGTCTCTCGCCGGCCTCGGGCTGCTGGGGCTCCCGCTCGAGGTCCCGCCGCTTCGGCCCGCTCAGGGTGCCCTCGAGTGGTGCTGGCAGTTCCTGCACGCGCGAAACCGCGCGGGCGAACTGCTCTGGCGGGCGCGTGTCCCCGCGGCGCTCCTGACGGTGGGGTTGGCCGGGCTGCTCTTCGCCTGGGCGCGGGCCGTGGCCGGGCGCACCGCCGGCCTCGCGGCCGCGTTCCTGGCCGCCTTCCATCCCTCGCTCGTGGCCCAGGGTCATCTCGCGACGACCGACGCGCCCACCACCGCCTTCGTCGTGCTCGCCGCCTGGGCCTTCTGGCGCTGGCTGTCGAAGCCGGGGCTCGCGCGCGCGCTCCTCTTCGCCTTCGCTCTGGGTCTCGCGACCGCCAGCCGGGTGACAGCCTGGATCGTGGTGCCGGTCTTCCTGGCGGCGCTGCTGGCCGCCGGACGCGGCCGGGCGCGGCCGTTCGCGTCCCAGGTCCTCGGCCTCTTCCTGGCCTGCGCCGTCGTCGTACCCGCCGTGCTCTGGGCGGCCTACGGCTTCCACGACACGCCCTGGCCGGACAGGCTCGAGCGCCGGCCCCGGGTCGAGGGGCTCGCCGCCAGCGTCCTCGACCTGGTCCAGGCGACGCACGTCCTGCCCGACGCCTACCTGGACGGCGTGCGCTTCCAGGTGGAACACAACCGCCGCGGGCACCCGTCGTACCTGCTCGGGGCGCGGCGCCGGACCGGCTGGTGGTACTACCAGGCCGTCGCCTTCGCGGTCAAGAACACGCCCGGCTTCCTGCTCGCCCTGCCGCTCGCTCTCTGGCTCGGCCTCCGCGGGCGACGGCGGACCGGGGCGCCGATCGCCTACTGGCTTGCCCTCGCCGCCGTGGTGTTCGTGACCGCGAGCCTCAGCCGCGTGCAGATCGGCGAGCGCTACCTGCTGCCCGCGTATCCCTTCCTGATCCTCACCCTCGCCTGCCTCGTGCCGGAGCTGCTGGCGCTGCGCCACGGCCGCTGGCTGCTGGCCGGCCTCGCGCTCCTCCAGGCGGTACCCACCCTCGCCGCCGCGCCGGGCGGCACGCTCGCCTACTTCAACGCCCTCGCCGGAGGCCGCCTCTCTGGACACCGCGTGCTCGTCGACTCCAACCTCGACTGGGGCCAGGACCTGCCGCGGCTCGCCCGCTGGATGCGGCGCGAGCGAGTGGCGAGCGTCCAGCTCGCCTACCAGGGGGCGGACGACCCCGCGCGCTTCGGGATCGTGCACGAGGACCTGCCGGGCGACCATCTCTATCCCGCGCATCCCGCGGTACAGCCGTTCCACGGCGTCGTGGTCGTGAGCCCGACGCTCCTCTACGACTTCCACGACCACTATGCCTGGCTGCGCGAGCGACGGCCCGACGCCCGAGCCGGCGTCTTCTTCGTCTACCGTTTCCCCTGAGCGCGCGTCTTCACTCGCCCAACCTCCAGCGCGCGTCCTCAGTCGCCCAGGCAGACTCCCAGCTCGCGCGCGGTCATCACCGTGTCGGAGTCGAGCGGCACGGTCTTCATCCGCTCCGTGGCCTCGGCCAGCGGCACGTAGCGGACGCGGGGCGGGTCGAGCGCCACCATGATCCCGCTCCGGCCCGACGCCAGGGCCCGCACCGCCGCGGCGCCGAAGCGCAGCGAGATCAGCCGATCGAAGGTGGTCGGCGTCCCGCCCCGCAGCAGGTGCCCGAGGATCACGTGGCGTGTCTCGCGGCCGGTCGCCCGCTGGATCTCGTCCGCCACCCTCTCGCCGATCCCTCCCAGCCGCGCCGCCGAGCCTACCTTCTTCTCGACGACGCTCACGCGGCCGCCCTTCGGCCGTGCTCCCTCGGCCACCACGACCATCGCGAAGCCCTTCCCCTGCGAGAAGCGCTCGGCGATCTTCTCGGTGACGCACCGGAGCGTGTAGGGGATCTCGGGGATCAGGATGACGTCGGCGGTGCCGGAGATGCCGGAGTTGAGCGCGATCCAGCCGGCGTAGCGGCCCATCACCTCCACCACCATCACCCGCCGATGGGATTGGGCGGTCGTATGCAAGCGGTCGATGCACTCGGTGGCGAAGGAGACCGCGGTGTCGAAGCCGAAGGTCACGACCGTGCGGTTGAGGTCGTTGTCGATCGTCTTGGGCACGCCGACGATGCGGACACCCTTCCTGGCGAGCGCGTTCGCGATGGTGAGCGACCCGTCGCCGCCCACCGCCACCACCGCGTCGATCCCGTTGGCCGCGAAGGCGCGCACCAGGTCGTCGGTGCGGTCGACCTCGGCCATCCTGCCATCCGGCTGCCGCACCGGGAAGTGGAGCGGGTTCCCGGCGTTCGTCGTGCCGATGATCGTGCCACCGAGGTGGGTGATGCCGCTCACCCGGTCCGGCGTGAGCTGCATGAGCCCGCCGTCGCGGTACCGGTCGGGCAGCAGCAGCCCGTTGTAGCCGTCGCGGATCCCCACCACGTCCCAACCCTGGTTGTGGGCCGTCAGCACCACCGCGCGGATCACGGCGTTCAGCCCTGGGGCGTCTCCCCCGCCCGTGCTGATTCCGATCCGGCGAATCCTCGCGCCCACCCGACGGACGGCCTTCCGCGTCTTGGGCATCCCGGGCCCTCCTTGGCTCGCGCCAAGTCTAGCCCGGCCGGACCATCGGCTACAGGCGGGCGGGCGCCTACAGGATCGTGCGCTTCTCGAAGGAGCGCGCGCCCAGAAGGGCGAAGAGCACCAGGTAGCCGAGCAGCCCCGGCAGCAGCAGCGGCAGGCTCATGGGCGCGGCACCCGGGGTGACCGCGATGCGCATGGCCTCGCTCACGAAGGTCAACGGGTTCACCAGGAACAGGTACCGGAGCGGGCCGATGGCGCGGAGCATCGCGAAGGGGTAGTAGGCGCAGCCGAAGAGCATCATCGGGCCGAGCACGACCGCGAACAGCAGGCCGCTGAAGCGGGGCTGGACGCGGGTGCCGAGCGTGAGGCCGAAGCCGGCCGAGAGCAGTCCGCAGAGCACGGCCAAAGGAGCGAGCACCGCCCAGGCGGGCCGCACCTCGACGTGGCCCACACGATGCATGAGCAGCATCATGGCCGGCAGGGCCACCATCCCCGCCGCCACCGAGTGGATGGCGCCGGCGACGATCCGCTCGAGCGCCACCGCCCGCACCGAGATCGGCGCGAGCAGCCGCTCGTCCACCTCGCGGCTGCCGGAGAGGTCCTGGGCGAGCGGGATCAGGACGCCCTGTACGCCCGCCATCAGCATGGTGATCGCCATCAGGCCGGGCGCCATCACGCTTCCATAGCCGGCGGCCACCAGGCCGAGCCGCGGCATGATGTTGCCGAAGACGAGGATCACCAGGATGGGCTGGGTGAGGGTCGAGACGAGGAGCGGCCCGGCGTGACGGGTGGTCACCAGCAGGTCGCGGCGCAGCAGCGCCAGGAAGGCGGTCATTCGCGCAGCTCCCGTCCGGTGAGGTGGATGTAGACGTCCTCCAGGCTGGGCTGGGCCAGGCTCACGTGATGGAGGTCGGCGCCCGCGTCACGCACGGCGTGGAGCACGCGGTCGAGCAGCCCGTCGGCGGGGTCGACGAAGAGCCGCAGCCGCTCCAGCCCGTCGCCTCCGTCCGGAGCGTCCTCGACCCGCTCCAGGTTCAGCACCCCGGGCACGCTGCGCAGCCGGGGCGCGACCGGCTGGGCGGCGCGCAGCCACAGGTCGAGCACCTGCCCTCCGGGCAGCGTCCTCTTGAGCGCCGACGGAGTGTCGAGCGTGAGGATCTTCCCGTGGTCCACGACCGCGAGCCGCGCGCACAGGCGGTCCGCCTCTTCCATGTAGTGCGTGGTCAGGATGAAGGTCGTCCCGCGCGCGTGCAGCGCGCGCAGGGTCTCCCAGAGCAGCCGCCGCGCCTGCGGGTCGAGACCGGTGGTGGGCTCGTCGAGCAGCACGACCTTCGGGTCGTGCATGAGAGCGCGCGCGATCATCACCCGCTGCTGCTGGCCGCCCGAGAGCTCCGCCGGCTTCGCGTCCGCCTTGTCGGCGACCTGCAGCTCGCGGAGCAGCCGGTCGGCGCGGGCCTCTCGCTCGGCGGCCGGCAGGCCGAAGTAGCGCCCGTGCCAGGTGAGCACCTCGCGCACGCGGAGATCGCGGTCGAGGTTGCGCACCTGGGGCACGACGGCGATCCGGCGCTTGGCCTGACTCGGGTCGCGGGCGACGTCGACCCCGTCGATCAGGATCCGGCCCGAGCTGGGGCGCACCAGGGTCGCGATGCAGCCGAGGGTCGTGCTCTTGCCCGCACCGTTTGGCCCCAGCAGACCGAAGAACTCCCCCTCGGCGACCTCGAACGACACCCCGCGCACGGCCTCGACCGGACGCGACTTGCGCGTGCCGGGATACGTCTTCACCAGCTCTTCGACGACGAGAATGCTCATTGGGGGGAACGGCCTTCGATCCTAGCACGCGCCCGAGCCACGGCGGAGCCCGTACGTCCCTCCTGGCCTCGCGTGACGCTGCCGCTCGCAGCCGCTCAAGCGACCGGCCAGGGCCTCGGGGTCGGCCAGGTGCAGGAGCAGCCGGTCGGCCCGCCCGAACGCCTGCCGCAGCAATTCCTGGTCGAGAGGCCGCGCGGCCTGGGCGCAGGCGGCGAGGGCCGCCGCGTGCAGCACGCCCAGATCGACCCGCAGGCCGAGGACGCTCGTGCGCAGCCCCTCGCCCTGGAGTGCCAGCCAGCTCCCGAAGGCCTTGGAAGCCAGCCAGCGCCGGATCGGGACGCGAGAGACCCGCCAGCCCTCCGCGACGAGACTCGCGACGCGCGCAAGGCGCGGCTCCGCGCGTTCCTCCGGCGGGAGCGCCAAGGCGTCGGCGCGCGTCCGGTACGGGGTGGGAACAGTGGCGGCCAGCTCGTCCCACAGGGCGAGGCTCGTCCGCGCGCTCCCCATGGAATCGGTCATCGCCGTCTGGCCGGCGTCGGCTCCGGCCGGGCGGGTGGGCGCCGCCGTGCTGCCCCGCGTCAGCGTCCCGTCCAGGAAGGCGTCGAAGTCGCCGTCGCGCGGCGTCCAGACGCGGAGGCGCTCCGCGTCGGCGGCGAGCCGGTCGACAGCCGCCTCGGGCGCTCCCGGCGCGGCCAGGGCAGCGACCGCATGCGCCTCCCAGATCTCGAGGCCCCGCCAACTCATGAGGACGCCGGGGCGCAGGAGCGGCGGGACGGCGTCGCGGGCGTCCAGCCCCTCGTAACCCCGGCCGGCAGGGAAGGCCGGGGCGTTCCCGACCACGCGCAGCAGAGGATCCGGAAGGACGTCGTGTGAGTCCGGCCCCGTCCGGAACGGCAGGGCAGCGACCGTGACGCAGGCATGCGAGAGCGTCACGTCGACGCCGCGCGGGGTGAGCCTCGCGACGCGCGGGAAGTGGCGGCAGGCCGAAGGGAGGGCGTCCTCGCCGAGCTGGCGATGGATCGCGCACAGGTTCGCTCCGGCCGTCTCCAGGAATCGGCAGCGGCCACAGGCGTCGCGACCCAGAACCGACCGCGAGCCGTGCGGCAGCCCCTCGCGACCCTCGAGACAGGCGTCGGCCGAAGGCGGGTCCTGGGCTCGTGCATTGCGGCCCCCTGCGTCCCGCGGGGGCCGCAGCGCGCCGCTCCGAAGCGCGGACCGCAACCGCACCTCGACCTGCGGCTCGATCGGGATCTCCCAGCCGGTGACGCAGCAGTTACCCGACTGCCGGCAGTGGTACTCGGCGTGCAGCGCCAGCACGCGCGCGCGCGCGGGGCCCGTGCGCTCGCCCAACGCGGGACCGGAGCCCGGTGTCACCCCGCCGCCACGGGTGCCCGGCCGACCAGCCGTCCGCCCTCGACCGCTACCCGGCCGCTCTTCACGACCGCGCGGATCGCGGGGACCCCGACCCGCACGAGGTCGAGGAGACGCGCCGAGCGCAGCAGCACCAGGTCGGCCCGCTTGCCGACCTCGATCGAGCCGACCTCCGCATGACGGTCCAACGAGAACGCGGGGTTGATGGTGACCGCGGTCAAGGCCTCCTCGAGGGAGAGCCCGGTCGCGAAGCAGCCGAGCGCCATCGCGAAGGGCAGCGAAGGCGAGAGGCCCCCGCCGGGGTTGACGTCGCTCGCGAGCGCGACCACCGCTCCCGCCGCGACGAGTGCCCGGGCCGGCGCGAACCGGGCGAGGCGCAGGTAGAAGGCGGCGGTCGGCAGGAGCGTCGCCACGCAGGACGAGGCGGCGAGGGCGCGGACCCCGGCCTCGCTCACGAACCCGAGGTGGTCGGCGGAGCGCGCCCCCAGCTCCACCGCCAGCTCCGCGCCCCCGCTCGGCGCCAGCTCGTCGGCGTGGAGGCGCAGCTTCAGCCCGTGCTCGGCCGCTCGGGTCAGGATGCGCCGGCTTTCCTCGACGGAGAAGACGCCCTGCTCGCAGAAGACGTCCGCGAACTCGGCCAGGCCGCGCGCGGCGACCTCGGGGATCATCTCCTCCAGGAGCGCGTCGAGGTACCGCCCGCGCTGGTGGCGGTGCTCGGTAGGGACCTCGTGCGCGCCCAGGAAGGTCGGCACCACGTCGACCACGTGCCGCGCGCCGGCGAGACGGATCGCCTCCAGCGAGACGAGCTCGGCCGCGGTCTCGAGGCCGTAGCCGCTCTTCACCTCGACGGTGGTCGTGCCGCAGAGGAGCATCTCGTCGAGGCGGGTCGCGATCCCCGCCGCCAGCTCCTCGCGCGACGCCCGCCGCGTCGCTTCGACGGTCCGCACGATCCCGCCCCCGGCCGCCGCGATCTCCCGGTAGCTCGCCCCCGCCAGCCGGCGGGCGATCTCGTCGTCGCGGTCGCCGGCGAAGGCGAGGTGCGCGTGCGCGTCCACGAAGCCGGGCAGGACGGCCCCGCCGCCCGCGTCCAGGACGGTGGCGCCCGGGGCGAGGGTGACCGCCCCCTCCAGCTCGCGCTCGGCGCCCAGCCAGGCGACCCTGTCTCCCGCGACCGCGAGCGCCGCCTCGCGCCGCAGGCCGAGGTCGCGCATCGCTCCCTCCCGCCGCGGCGCCGGACCCGCGAGCGTCGCCAGGAGCCCGATGCGTCGCACGACCAGGTCCGCGGCGATCACGCGGGCAGCCTCGCGCGCGCGGTCGCCGCGTCGAGGCCGGCCACCGCCACCAGCTTGTCGCGTCCCGTCCCACCCCGCAGCAGGCGCACCGCCGAGGGCGGGACACCCAGGGCGCCGGCCAGGAGCCGCGCCAGGGCCTCGTTGGCGCGGCCCTCGACGGGCGGGGCCGTCAGCCGCACCACGAGCGCGCCCTGTCGCTCGCCACCGAGGGCGTCGCGCGAGGCGCGCGGCTGGACGCGCACGCGCAGGGTCACCCCCTGGGGCGTGTCGCGCAGGTCGAGCGGCATCGTGCCTACTGGCCCGAGGCCTGCTCGCGTCGCTTGATGAAGCGAAGGTTGTCCTCGAGCTCGGCCTCCTCCTGGAGGTCGAGGATGCTGGTGAGACGCGTGATCAGCGCCCGCACGTCGGTGCGGAGGGCGGTCCGGTGCGCGCGCAGCTCCATGATGCCCCGCTCCACCTCGTGGGCGCGCCCCTGGGCCAGCTCCAGCAGGCGGTCGCCCTGGATCTCCGCCTGCTTCACGACCGTCTCGCCCTCGCGCCGCGCGCTCTCGCGGATGTCCTCGGCCGCCTTCTGCGCCGTCAGCAGCGTGTTCTTCAGGATCGCCTCGCGCTCGCGGTGCTCGTTGACGATCCGCTCCAGCTGCCGCATCTGCCGCTCGAGATCGTCCTTCTCGCGCTGCAGGGCGGCGACCTCCTCGGAGAGGGCGGTCAGGAAGGTCCGCACCTCCTCGCGGTCGAAGCCGCGGAAGCGCCGGTCGAACGACTGCCTCTGGATGTCCATGGGTGAGATCTTCACGGCATCCTCCTCAGTACTCCATGCCGAGCGGCTGCATGCCGAGCGCCCGGCCGCGGAGCAGCCTCCCGTAGTCCGAGAGCATCGGAACGATCCCGTACAGCCCGAAGATCACGAGCCCGAACAGCACCAGGAAGGCGACGTCGAGCGGGAAGTAGCGCAGGCTCGCCGGCAGCCGGCGGCGGATGACGCGGATCCCCGGCTCGGTCGCCTGGTAGAGGAACCGCACGATCGGGTTGCGCGGGTCGGCGCTCACCCAGGAGATCACCGCCCGGGCGATCAGGATCCACTCGTAGACGGTGAGGGCGAAGTTCAGCACCGCCGCGAAACCGATCAGCACCGAGCCCAGCATCAGCACCCGTTCACTCTCCTCGCGCTGTCCCTGCTATTCATACGCCGATTGGGGCCGCCGGGCCAGCGGGGCGCCGTCCGGGCGCCCTCACCCGCCATCAGGCCCTCTCCCCGAAGATCGCGGAGCCGACCCGCACCAGGGTCGCGCCCTCCTCGATCGCCACCTCGAAGTCGTGGCTCATCCCCATCGAGAGCTCGTGGCCGGCGAGGAGCCCCGCCGACGACGCGCGCTCGCCGAGCTCCCGCAGGCGGCGGAAGAAGGGGCGCGCCGCTTCCGGCTCCTCGAAGAGAGGCGGCAGCACCATCAGCCCTTCGACGCGCAGGCCGGGCTCGAAGCGCAGCGCCTCGAGCGTCGCCAGGAGCTCCGCCTCGGGGAGGCCGAACTTCGTCTCCTCTCCGGCCAGGTCGACCTGCACCAGCCCCCGCAGCGTCCGGCCCGACTCGGCCCCGGCCCGCGCCAGGCGGCGGCCGAGGTCCAGCGAGTCGATCGAGTGGACGGCATCGAAGAGGGCCGCCGCGCGCCGGGCCTTGTTCGACTGCAGGTGCCCGACCAGGTGCCAGGTGAGGCCGGCCGCGCGCAGGTCGGCGAGGACGGCGATCTTGGGCTCGGCCTCCTGGATGCGGTTCTCGCCGAAGTCGCGGACTCCGGCGTCGAAGGCCGCCCGCACCGCCTCCGCCGGGAACGTCTTGCTGACGGCGACGAGACGGACGGCCTCGGCCGGCCGAGCCGCGCGCTGCGCCGCCCGAGCCATGCGCTCCCGGACGGCGGCGACGCGCTCCGCGATCACTTCTTGAGGGCCTTGATCAGTCCCTTGGCGGTCGTGATGTCCTGCTGGCTGGTCGGGTTGAGGCTCAGGTACTTCTCGAGGTACTTGATCGCCTCGGGGAACTTGCCCGCGCCGACCATCAGCTCGCCCAGGTTGAAGTTGGCGTCCAGGTTGTTGGGATCGGCGTCCAGGACCGCCTTGAATGCCGTGATCGCGCCCTCGTTATCGTTGGCGTTGCGCAGGAAGATGCCCCGCCTGAGCTCGGCCCGCGGGTCACCCGGGTTCTCGGCGGTGGCCTTGTCCAGCATCTCCTTGGCCTTGTCGTTCTGCCCCATCCCGAGGTAGACGCCGGCCAGCGACAGCAGCGTGTCCGGGTCGCCGGGCTCGAGCTCGAGCACCTTCTGGTAGGCCTTCTCCGCGGCGGGATAGTCCTTCTGCTGCAGGTACACGAAGCCGAGGTTCTTGTAGACCGGCGTGAGGTCCGGGTGGGCGGCCAGGATGGCATTGTAGGCGGCGATCGCTTCGTCGTACTTCTTGGCGTTCGTGAGATCGACGGCTTCCTTGAAGGCCGCCTTGATCTCGGCGATCGCCTCGGCCTGGTTCCGGGGGCCCTCCTCCAGGACGACCGGCTGGGGCAGCTCGGTCACGCCGCTCGAGATCCGCCAGTCCAGGGTGAACTCCCGGTACCCCTCCTTGCTGAAGAGGATCCGGTAGTTGCCCGAGGGAATGCCGACCTGCAGGAACTCGCCCCGCTTGTTGCTGTGGGTCTCGAACTTGCGGCTGAGGCCGCCCGTGAACTCGATGGTGATCTCGACGTCGGGGATCCCCTCGTGGTTCGTGTCCTCGACCATGCCCCGCAGGGTCCCGGTCTGCGCCTGGACGGGCGCGGCCAGGAAAGCGAGGCCTAGCAGGAGCCCGGCGCCGACAAGTAAGCGCTTCATATGATGCATTCCTCCATAGGGCGTAAGTTTCTCATCAAGACGGGTCATAGGGAATCGGGTCGGGGCGGCCGGCGGCCTCGAACCCCTTCCGCCGCAGCCGGCAGGACTCGCAGCGGCCGCACGCCCGCTCCGAGCCCTGGTAGCAGGACCAGGTCTTCTCGAACGGCACCCCGAGGGCCATCCCCTGGCGGACGATCTCGCCCTTCGAGAGGGCGATGACGGGGGTCAGGATCCGGATCTCGGTCTCGGGCCGGGTCCCCAGCCGGACCGCCTCCTCGAACGCGCGGTAGAACTCGGGCCGGCAGTCCGGGTACCCGGAGGAGTCCTCCCAGACGGCGCCCACGTAGACGGCGCCGGCGCCCAGAACCTCCGCCCAGGACACCGCGGCCGACAGCAGGTGCGCGTTACGGAAGGGGACGTAGGAGGTCGGGACGACCCCCTCGACCGGCTCGCCCTCGCGCACGGGCACGCCGGGGTCGGTGAGGCTGCTGCCGCCGATCTGCCGGAGCGCCGAGAAGTCGACCACCAGCCGGGCCTGCGCGCCGAAGTGGTCCGCCAGGGCCTGGAAGCAGGCGAGCTCGCGCCTCTCGGTGCGCTGGCCGTAGTTGGCGTGCAGGAACGCCAGCCGGTGCTCCCGCGCCGCCAGGGCCGCGGTCACCGCCGAGTCCATCCCCCCGCTCACGCAGACGACCGCCAGTGCCCCCTCGCCCATCCCCTCACACCCCGCGCATCGCGTCCGGCCAGAGCACCCGGTGCAGCTGCACCTGCAGGCGCACGGGCAGGCCGTCTTCCAGGACCCAACGCGCGAGCAGGCCCGGCTCCAGCTCCCCGTACACCGGCGAGAAGAGCACCGTGCAGCGCTCGGCGAGGCGGCTCTCCCGCACCAGCGCCCGCGACCACTCGTAGTCCGCCCGGCCGTCGATCACGAACTTCGCCTCGTCGCGGGCGGTGAGCGCCGCCAGGTTCGCCGGGTGCAGCCGCCCGCTCTCCCCGGAGCCCGGCGTCTTCACGTCCATCACCGCGACCGCCCGCCGGTCGAGCCCTTCGAGGCTCACGTATCCGGAGGTCTCGACGACCACCTCCCAGCCCTCGTCCAGGAGACGCGCCACCAGAGGGAAGGCCGCCGGCTGCGCGAGCGGCTCGCCTCCGGTCAGGCACAGGAGCCGGCAGGGGAAGCCCAGAAGCTGCGCGACCACCTCGTCCTCACTGCGCCGCTCGCCCTCGTGGAAGGCGTAGGCCGTGTCGCACCAGCGGCAGCGCAGGGGGCAACCGGTCAGCCGCAGGAAGACGCTGGGCCGGCCGGCGCGCGTCCCCTCGCCCTGGATCGAGAAGAAGACCTCGTTCACGGTCAGCGCGCGTCTCGCGGCCGACACGGGATCGGGCGTCACTCGGCGTAGCTCGCGCTGCAGCCGGGGGCCTCCCAGACCCTCACCCGCCGCATCCGCTCGCCCTCCTCGCCCATGGCCTTGCGCACCTCCTGGAAGAAGTAACGGGCCACGGCCTCGGCGGACGGGCTCTGTTCCGCGAAGTGCGGATGGCTCGTGATGTCCCGGTAGTGGAAGCGCCGGGCGACCTCCTCGACGGCCTCCTTGAGGTGTTCGAAGTCCACGACCACCCCGAGACGGTCCAGCCGGTCGCCCGCGGCCACCACCTCGACCCTCCAGTCGTGCCCGTGGATCGGCTCGATCGGACGTCCCCCGTCGTGCAGCACGTGGGTGGCACAGAACGTCGTCTCGTAGGCGACCTCGAACACGCGACCTCCGGAATCCTCCATGGTGCCGCTCCGGGGGGCCGGCTGTCCAGCGCACCCCTCCCGGCGTCGCGGGCCGCCCCCCGCGCGAGCGCGCCAGCGCGTATGATCTCCGCCCGTGCGCCCGACCAACGACGGTGCCGTCTACGACCTGCGACGAGGGGCCGCCCTGATGGTGACGTCGGCCGTCCTCTTCGCGGCGATGGCCGCGGCCGTCCGGCTCGCCTCGGAGCAGCTCCCGAACGCACCGATCGTCTTCTTCCGCCACTTCCTGATGCTCGTCTTCCTGCTACCCTGGGCCGCCCGTCAGGGGCGCAAAGCCCTGCGCACCAACCACTTCGGAGGCCACGTCATCCGGGCCCTGGCCGGCCTTTCCGCGATCGCCTGCTACTTCTACGCGATCGCCCGGCTCCGCCTCGCCGACGCCGTCCTCCTCAACCAGTCGATGCCGCTCTTCATCCCCCTCGTCGAGCGCGCCTGGCTCCGCGAGCGCATCCCGCCCCGGCTCTGGGGCGTCCTCCTGCTCGGTTTCGTGGGGCTCCTCCTCATCCTGCGGCCGGGGACCGGCGTCTTCGACCCCGCCGCCCTCGTCGGCCTCGCCTCAGCCGTCTTGTCGTCCGTGGCCCAGGTCGGCGTCCGGCGCCTCACCCACACCGAGCCCGTCACGCGCATCGTCTTCTACTTCGGTCTCGTCGCCTCGGCGGCCGCCCTCCCGCCCGCGGTCTTCTTCTGGCGCTGGCCGACCCTCGTCAGCTGGGGCGCCCTCCTCCTGGTCGGCATCTTCGCCACCGCCGGCCAGCTCACCCTCACCCGCTCCTACGTCTACGCCCCTGCCACCCGCGTCGGCCCCTTCCTCTACGCCGGCCCCATCGCCGCGGCCCTCCTCGACTGGCTCTTCTGGGGCGTCCTACCGGACCTCCTCTTCGTCATCGGCGCGCTCGTCGTCATCGTCTCCGCCATCCTGGCCCTCCAGATCCGCACCTCGGCCCACGGGCCGGACGATCCGGGGGCGCTGGCGGCGGAGGGGTGAGGCCAAGACAACGCTCGTCGCGCGTGCGACACGGACGGCCAGAGCGGCGCATTTCAGCCCCTGACGGGCCATCGCACCCTGGCCCGAACACGCCCCACGGAGGTGCGTCTACCCGGTGAATGGCGATCGCAACGTCCATTGGCCGTTATGCCAGGCAGACGAATTCTGCTCCTTGATCGAGCGTCAAGGGGTCCGCGGAGAGCGGCGTGATCGCGTGCTCAAGCCTGAGGCTTGATGTACTCGATCGCGTAGGCGAAGGCGTCGGGGTTGGCGGCCAGGCGCTCGACCGCGGCGACCACGTCTCCGTCGCTCATCCTGCGACGGTGCTCGGCCCACCAGTAGACCATCCTGAAGGGGCGCCCCTCACGAAGCCAGCGGTGCGCGATCTCGTGGATGCCTTGGTCGCTCGTCAGGAAAGCCCGGCCTTGCTCGGCGGCGTAGCGGAAGATCTCCTCGTCGTTGTTCCGCTCCCCGAAGAGGTCGACCGCGCGCACGACGTCCCATCCCGTGCGGCTTAGGGCATCGACGATAGGCTGGCGGACGTGGTTATCCGTGAAGAGGGCGAAGGACTTCGCCACTAGTGTGCAGGCCGGCCCTTGAGGTACGCCTCGCGTTCGCGCTCGATCTGCCCACCGACCGCCTTGAGCTCCGCGTAGAGCGCCTCGATCTCGTCCTGGTTCTCGTCGGCGTAGGCGAGTGCCGAGTACACCTGGGCGAGGGTCAGCGGGATCGCAAAGAGCTTCTGGATCTCTTCCGGAGAGTACCCCTCGCTCTGCGCCTGCACGACGTCGATCACCCGGATCCGGGTCGCATCGATGCACGCGGCTCCGCCACACACCCTCGGGTTCTTGGTGATGTGGGAGAAGACGAGCTTGGGCGCCGTGGCCATAACTGCCCCCATTCTAGCCTCTCTGCCGCGGGGCCGGAGCGGGCCCCATTCCGCCCACCCCCGCGCGGGTGGCAGCGCGCGACCACCCGGCACAGGTCCTCGATCGCGACCAGCGTGCACACGGCCGTCGTCTGCACCGAGCGGTGGCCGAGGAGTACCCGGACGTGCCGGATGGCGGCTGCGCGCACGACCTGGAGCCGCTCCGGCACGCCGAGCCACCTGCCGGGCGCATATCATCACGCTCGCCGTTCCGCCGACCGTCCATCCCGAGGAGGGACTCGTGACATCGCGACCACCACACAGCAGGAGACGCGGCGAGGGCTCCTCGCTCTTCAGCCCACCCATCCGTTGTCAGCTCCGGCACGCCGTCGACGACACCACGGAACGTTTCGCACTCCGCGCCGTCCTCGCCGCCGCCCGCCTCTTCACCGCCGTTCTTCTTGGCCCGCGCGTAGACTTCCCTCAGCGTCTCCTTCTTGCAGACGTGGACGAACAGACCCCAGAAACGCCACGACGGTTCAGCCTTCGCCTTGGCGTAAATCCTCCGTGTCAGGTCCTGCAGCCGAATGCGCGCCCTTGTCGCCGTGCCGCCGCTAACACCCCGCCGTAGGGTCCCGCCGGAACCAAAGGAGGGCGGTCCCTGCTGCCTTCGCTGCAATGAGAACAGCTCGGCCTCCGGGCTTGACCATTTCGAGGCTACCTGTGCGTTCACTTCCGTTGTGGCCCGACAACTCGCTCACCACCCCAAGGGTGGCTTTGTCGATGGGCTTCAGGTCAGTTGGTCTCCCTTCCTCCTGCCATCCAAGCTACAGGGCCTTCTGGCTCTTGCCCCCGGTGGGACTCACTCCCACTGAACGCGCCAGCCGTCGCTGGTCGCACCGCATTGCCGGTGTACCCCGAGTGACAGGCCCGCCCGGCGCGCGGCCAGGGCATGAGCTGTCGGTTTCGGCTCACGAGCTGTCGGTTTCGACCGATGAAGTGTCGTCGACGGCCCTGAGTTGCGGCGCCGCCGCGCCCCTTTGGTTTCCAAGGAGCCCCCGCTACTCGGCGGGGATGAGGGATTCTATCTCAGGCCGTGGATGCGCGAGGACCGTTCAGCACTTCGCTTTGAGATGCACGACGGGGTAGCGGAAGGGATCTTCCTCACAGGCGAGCTGCTCGAATGCCTCGAGAAAGTCACCGGCGCTCATCCGCGCGTAGTGCGCCCGCGGCCAGCAGATGAGGCCCCGAAACGCCCTCCCCTCCCTGAGCCACGCATGAGCGATGGGTTCGATACGGCGATCGTTCGCCACGTAGACCCGCCCCGCCGCCGCACGCTCGAAGTGGACGTCGTCCATGGTGCCTTCTGGAAGAGCATCGATGGCGCGCAGCACGTCCCAGCCAGCATCGATCAGAGCGTCGACCACGGGACCATGGATGTCCGCGTCGGTGTAGAGCGGGAAGCGGCCCGCCACTACCGGGTCGCGCGCAGGTGCTCGGCCTTCCGACGCTCGTGCTCCTCGTCCCAGCCCTCATCCTCGGCGAGCTCGGCTTCGATCTCGGCCTTGTTCTCGTAGTAGTACGAGATCGCCGCGTAGACCTGCGCGAGGCTGAGGGAGGGATAGGAGAGGAGGATCTGCTCGTGGGGCCTGCCCTGCTTCAGGATCGCGGCGACGTCCACGACCGCGATCCGCGTGTCGTCGATGCAGGCCCTGCCGCCACGGACGCCGGGCTGCTTCGTGACGTGTGAGTAGACGATCTTCGCCGCCGTGGCCGCCATGACAAGGTCCATTCTAGCGCTCTCTGGGATGGCAGCGGAGGGTCTAGGAGGCCGAGCGCTTCTCGAGGGCGGTGACGCGCTCCTCGAGACGGGCGAGGGCGTCGACCTTGACGCCGAGGCTTCGCGCGCCTCCCTGGGGCCGGCGAACACCTCCCTGCGACTGCCTGACGGCGCTTTGCAGTTGCCGAAAATACAGCCCTAGGCTTGCGTCACGCCTGGCGGTTCTTCTCCGACCGTGAGATGCTCTCGGCTTTTCGCGCAGCCGACCTCGATTCCATGCCCGCCCCACACCCCGTCGCGCCTTCCTCCACCTCGTCTCCTGCACCGCGCTCGCCATGAGCCTCGCCCTCTCCGAGGTCTGGGCGCTCGGTCCTCACCAAGCCCGCGGTGCGCGCCGCCTCGAGATCACACTCGACGTCGAGCGCCTCCAAGAGACAATCGACATCCTCGCCGCCTGGTTCCGACGCTCCCGGCGCCGGCCACGGCACAGCCATCGCGAGACGATTGATCCTGGAGCACGCCGAGCGCTTCCGCCTTTCCGCCGCGGAGGTGGCCCGGTCCTTCCTCCTCTCCCCCGCCACGGCTTACCGCTGGATGAAACGCCGTCGTTCGGCCTGGGCCGGACTCCCGGAGCCCGAACCCTTCAAACCCACAGCACCCTGCCGCCGCATCTGTGACAACCGTCGCCAGATGGTCGTCGCCATGGCACGAGCCGGCTTCGACGCCGACCTCACCATTGCCCGACACCTCCATCTCCAGGGAGAGAGGATTTCCGCCCGCTCCGTCGGCCGCTTCCGCGACGCTCCTCTGGACCACGACCACAAGCCAGAGCGCACCCCCAGACCCGCGATCAAGGAGGCTCCAGGTCCTCTGACCGAAGCTGCTGCCTTCGCTATCAGTCCCAACGACCCCACCCGCCCAAGGCTCGCGCGGCTCCTCCGCGAGCTCTCCGAGGTCTTCACCCAGGGTATCGCTTTCGACACTCAAGCCCGCTTCGAGGCCGGTGAAGACCCCGCCGCCTCCCGCAGCCGCGCGCTTTTCCGCTCACGCCGGGCGGAGCAGCTCGCCATTCTACTCTCCCGCTTCTCCCGGATCCCACCGCGGAAGCGACCCCACTACACGAACACCGAGCGTGCCCGGATCCTCGCGCTCAAGTACCGTTTCCGCCTCTCCAACAGAACACTCGCCCGGCTGTTCTGAACCGCCCCGGCTATTCCGGAGGCTCCATACCTTGAGAGGATGGAGCGATGGAGAGACGAGGCAGGTATCCGGCAGAGGTTCGGGAGCGTGGCGTGCGCCTGGTGCTGGAAGAGCAGGGGTCACACGCCTCGCAGTGGTCGGCGATCACGTCGATCGCGGCGAAGTTGGGCTGCACGCCAGAGACGCTCCGACACTGGGTGCGGCAGGCCGAGCGTGATGCAGGCAAGCGACCTGGGCTGATGACCTCGGAGCGGGAGCGGCTGAAGGAGCTCGAGCGTGAGAATCGCGAGCTGAGGCGTACGAACGAAATTCTTCGTAAGGCGTCGGCGTATTTCGCGCAGGCGGAGCTCGACCGCCGAGCGAAGTGATGGTCGGCTTCGTCGAGGAACAGCGGGCCGTGTACGGGGTCGAGCCGATCTGCGCGGTGCTGCCAATCGCCCCGGCCACGTACTACGAGCACAGGGGCTGGAAGCTCGATCCGAAGCGGCGCCCTGAGCGGGTGAAGCGAGACGAGGAGCTTCGTTTCGAGATCGAGCGCGTGTGGAAGGAGAACTTCTCGGTGTACGGCGCCGAGAAAGTCTGGCGACAGCTCCGGCGCGAGGCGTTCGGCGTGGCGCGCTGCACGGTGGAGAGGCTGATGCGCTCGATGGGCCTGCGGGGCGCGGTCCGCGGGCGAGCATTCAAGGTCACGACGGTCGCTGACGACACGGCGGTACGGCCGCCCGACCTCGTCCAGCGCGACTTCCGGGCCAGCCGTCCGAACCAGCTCTCGGTCGCCGACCTCACGTACGTCGCGACATGGTCTGGCTTCGTCTACGTCGCTTTCGTGATCGACGTCTTCTCTCGGGCGATCGTCGGCTGGCGAGTGTCGAGCTCGCTGAGGAGCGATCTGGCACTCGACGCACTCGAGCAAGCGCTCCATGCGAGGCCCGACGTGGAAGGGCTCGCGCACCACAGCGATCGAGGCGTGCAGTACCTCTCGATCCGCTACACCGAACGGCTGGCCGAGGCGGGCATCGAGCGGTCGGTCGGAAGCATCGGCGACTCGTACGACAACGCGCTCGCGGAGAGCGTCAACGGCCTGTTCAAGACGGAGGTGATCCGGCGGTGCGGGCCGTGGCGCAACATCGACCAGGTCGAATTCGCCGTGCTCGCCTGGGTCGACTGGTTCAACAACCGGCGCCTGCTCGAACCCCTCGACTACGTCCCGCCGGTCGAGTACGAAACAGCCTACTATCGGGCTCAGAGGACCCCAGCCGACATGGCTGGACTCAACTAACCGAGCCTCTGGGAAACCCGGGGCGGTTCATCTGGTCCGCCCGCCGCGCTCGCGGGGACGGCTCTCCCCGGCCCTCACGGGAGCCCTTCTTCTCAACAACCGGCGCACCCTCGGCCAGGGCCCTCTCTCCAGCCTTGGGGCTTGGGGACCCCAGCCCCTTCACGTTCCAGGGTCTCCTCGTTTGGCATAGGCCACGCCCCGATGGGAGACTCCACCCGCCATGATTGCGCTTCTCCTCGCGCTCCTGCTGTTCCTCGCCCTCGCGCTCCTTCAGTACCGTCGCCGAAACCGGCCGCGTTTCTTCTGCCGTCCCCGCCGTCCCCTCCATCCACAGCCCACCTCGCACGCCTTCTCACCCAAGAAGCCCGCCTGGGTCCGCCGTGAGGTCACCGCCGACGGCCACTCCGTCGGCAAGACCTTCGTCGCCAACACTCTCAAGCACAACGCCGCGCAGGTGCTCCTCCTGCGCCGCAAGCTCAAGAACCGAAAGCGGCGACAAGGCCCGCGCAATCTCACCTGGGCCCTGGACTTGACCTTCCTCCGCGATGGGGCGCCTCCCGTGCTCGGCGTCCTCGATCACGGAACCCGCAGCCTGCTCGCCCTGCGCGAGCTGCCCCTGCGCTCCACCACCGGCGCCCTGCGCATCCTGCTCGATCTCATCGACTGCTTCGGACGCCCACGCTCACTGCGCACCGACAACGAAGCCATCTTCACATCCAGACTCCTCCGCCTCGCCCTCTGGATTCTCGGGATCGAGCACCAGGCCATCGACCCTTTCTGCCCCTGGCAGAACGGCCGCATCGAGCGCCTCTTCGCGACGCTCAAGCAGCGCCTCCGTCTTTGGTGGCAAGAGGCCGGCGTCCCGAGCGATCCCCAGGCCGATCTCGATGTCTTCCGTACCTGGTACAACCACGCCCGACCCCATCAGAGCCTCGAGGGGCTCACCCCCGCCATGGCCTGGGCCGGCGTCCGTACCGCCCGCACGCTCCGCTTCTTCGACGCGTGGGAGGGAATCTTGACAGGCTTCGTCGTCACATGATGCCGGCGGACGCTTCCCTCGTCGCCGCTCTCGAGCTGTCCGCGCAGGGGCCCTGCCGAACCTCGTTCCCTGCGTGCATCACGTCGTGGAAAGGAGCTTCGCGATAACTCGAGTCTAGAACCCGGCCCGCACTCGGCGGTCAAGGCGCTCAATTCGTCTTCAAGACACCGGTTACCGCCCGCCGATCAGCCCCGCGGACACGCGGACAGCCCACCGCCCAAATCACCATCGCGCGACAGCCCCAGTGAGCCCTTCAACCAAACCCTTCATTTCGTCTCAGAGGCCATCTCGATCTTCTTCACGGCCTCCTTGGCTGCGCCCGCCACCGACTCGTCCTTGTCCAGCGCCATTCGTTCCAGAAACGGGATCGCCGTGCGCGCGGCCGCGCCCATGCTCCCCAGGGCCTCCGCTGCAGCCCTCCTGGTCGCAGCCCACCCATCCTCTAGCGCTGCCGTCAGGTTTGGCACAGCCTCGGGCACAACACCCATCCTTCCGAGCGCCTCCGCCGCCGCCCACCGTACACGGCTCTCCCTCCCTTCCGAGAGACAGGCAATCAAGTTGGGGGCCGCCGCCATCGGAGGCCCAAGGCGCCACAATACCTGAGCTGCCCCTTCCGCCTCGCTATCGTTCCCCTTGAGTGCTTCGACGAGCGCGGGAGTGACTGCTTCCTTCCCATATGCCTTACCCATCATGGTCAAGGCTGTCAGAGCGTTGTCGTATGCGGCAGGCCTGTCCTCACCTTCCCAGCCTCCTGCTCGCAGAGCCGCGCGCAGCTCCCCCACGGCCGCGACACCGAACTTGCGGGCAATCACAGTGGCCGCCACAAATCCCACCCGGTCCCCCGGTCCGCCCGAGGCTTCGATGAGGGCTCGGATTGTCGCATCGTCGGGCCCGCCGATCTCGCCCAGGGTGACAGCAGCATCCTCCCGAACCAGATAGTCTTCGTCATTCTCCAGTAGTCGCGCGACGTCCCCCAACGCCCACGCCGCGAGTCGTCTACACCCCCGTGCCTGTCTGAGTGCCATGGACTTCTCGTACCAACTGGCGGACTGCAACTCCTCTCGCAACGATCCGGTTGCGCCGCACTCTGCGTGCCTCGGATCGCCGGGTACGTCAGCCCCCCACCCTGGAGCCGCCACCGCCACCCACGCCACTACTGCGACCCCCTTCAGCCTAGCGCGCATGGAAGTCCGTCATTGCATTCAAAGCGATATCGTCGATCCCGGTTGTCCCGTCCACCGTATACGCAGGATCGCGCGAGTTGTACTGTTCGATGACCTTCGCCCATCGTTTCGCCCACTCCATCTGATCGCAGCGCCCCGCGCACGGTGCCTTGAGCGCTGACTTCAGGGTGTTCGTGTGGAACGCCGCTCCAAGGTACATAGCGTCGAATTCTCTATTCGGATTCCTCGCATCCGACAATTCCGTAAGGCAGCGAGTCCTGGGGTCGAAAGCGTTGTTCAGCGTCGTGAGGGATGCGCTCGTCCCCTCCAGCCAGGGAATCATCGTGGTGTGGAGCAGCCCGAACGAACCGCTGGCTATGAACTGCGCTGTCGCTGCGCCCATCCTCCTGTCCATCAAGCCGCCGCGCCTGCTCCCGGCTGGCTTGCTTCGGTCGATGCTGAACTCCACATGCTTCTCGTTGTCCACGGCGTTCACCAGGTACTTGACTCCCTTCGCCCGGTTCTCTGTGAAGTACTTCTCGATCGACCAGCCACGCGCGAACACAAGCCTATTCTCCTTGTCCTTGCCGTTGAACTCGCTTGGATCGCGGCCCTTCGGCTTCATCGTGCACTCTCCGTCCTTGGTGATTGTCTCAGCCGTTCCGGGTGGACCGATGACATCGTAGTCCAACCGTAGGCGCTCGCCCGCTGCGAGCTGTCGCCCCACCGTGACGATGTTGCTGGAGTAGTCGAGCACGAACTCGTCTGCGCCAGGGTCGCTGTTGTATTCAATTCCGCCAGCGTAGTGGTGTGCTTCCATCTCCCGCTGCGTCCACTGCGGCGCCTCCCGAAACTTGAGCGTGGGCACCGAGGCCGGCGTCTGCGAGACAGCAACAGCCTGGCGCAGGCCCGCCGGCAGCGCGGACGTTTTCGGGTATCCGTTCAGGCGACCCACGATCAGGAGCTGGTCGCGCGACGCCAGCTCGACCGGTCCCGTCGAAGTCACTGGCTTCTGGATACACGCGTCCGCCACATCTTGGGCGGTTGGCACGGCTCCGGGTCCCAGGAGAACGGCGCAACCGTGTGTCCACGACGAGGGATTCCTGTACCCCGCGATCAGGTAACGCGGGAGATACGAGTGTGTGCTATACGGTGCCTTGTCCCTCGAAAGCCGGTTGAAGTCGATCGTCACCGCCTCGTAGCGAAAGGCTTCTGGGTCAAACGTGTTGCCGGACTCCTGGTAGGCCTGCGCCTTGAGGAACTGAGGAGGGATGCCCGTCTTCCCTGCAGCCTCCAAGATCGCCCCCTGCGTCTTCGCCGTGTCGGCGGGAGCCTTGAGGGTGCCCCACATGCCCCCAAGGGTGCTATTCCCGACCGTCACCGCCAGCTCTCCGGTCCTCACATTCGAGCCGTCGGTGACTGTTGCCACGAGCTTGATCTCCTCTCCCGCGCTCAACGATCGCCGCGCTCGCAAGTAGTAGACGTTCGGTGAGTCCGCTTCGCACGGGTTGTCCTCCTCTTCGAGGAGGGGAACCAGCTGCTTGTTGTCAAGTGGGTTCGGGATTGAAGGGACTCGGGATTGCCAAGGGTCTGTATGCACGTTGCGGGACTGCACCACGAAGCGCACTTTCGACGGATCAACCTTGGTGTACTTCTTGCCCCGGTCCGTCCTCGTTGCGGGTGCTGATGGCAGCTGTTTGGCAGGGCAGGTCATAGTGAAGGTCGCCTGGGAGGGGTCTTCCTGAGAGAAGATCTGGACGGCAGAGTCGCCAGCGGTCTCGTAAGCCACGAACTTCAGCCGTGCGCCGAGCGGCACTTCGGCCGTCGGCGCTGCCGGCACCGCCACGGGACCAGCGACGGCAAATGGCGTCGCCGCTATCGGCACTAGAGCGACCGCGACCCTGACCGGCTCTGTCAGTTCGGTTGGGATCGCGAGTGTCACCGTGGACAGGTCGGGGGCGCTCGCTGGCCGCTGGGAGGGCGTTGCCGTCACCTCTCTTGTGCCCCTGGCTGTCGTTATGAAGAAGCGCATCCCAGGGGCAAGCCCAACACCTTCAGCGACTAGGTCCTGACGACCGTCCCCCTCGATGAGGGAACCATCAAGGTCCGTCAGCATTGGTCCACCGGTCGGCACCAACGCCGCGTAGTCGATGGGATTCTGCGCCACGGTACTCGTTGCCGCAACGTATGCCGACGATTGGTTCCGATCCGCCGAGAGGAGCCCGACTCGAATCTGCTGTGCCCGTCCCCAGTACCCAGTGGGAAGGTCGGCTTCAAAGTCCGTCTCGCTGTCGACGAATGTGGGAAGCACGATCGCGTTGGCCCCCAGGGCGAGGTACGCTTGCAGGTCGTCGGTGAACCCCTGACCTGACCCCTGGATGGCGCCAGCATCCGGCCCCAGTTCACTCGGCGTGATCGCGGTGAGCTGAACGCCGGCGAGGGTCCCCACCGCCGGTGCCGCGATCTCACCTACCAGGAATGCGGCGGCTCCTCGCTCCACCGGGAATGGCGCGATCCGAAGGAACCCGGCTGACTCCAAGAACGAGGCTGGAACAGTCAGCTGGATGTAACCCTCAGGGTCATGAGTCACGTCGATGTAGGTCCAGTTCGCATCGTCGCCCCGCAGATAGACGCCGGACAGTGCAAGCAGGTTCTGCCCGAACACCTTCACCAGCGTGTCCGGTGCACCTTTCAAGACAGAGGGTGGTTCCACGCGCGTGAACTCTACGACCGCTGCCGTGGCGGCAGCGACCTCGGGACTGTCCGCGCTCCGCACGCGTGTCACCAGCGGATCCCCTTGTGTTCCGTCTGGTTTCACCGGACCGATCTCGAGGACGGCTGATGGGGGATCGATCGCCAGGCCTGCCGGTATCTCCACGTCGAAGGCGCCTTCGCTCACACTGGGGCCTGGGAGTGTGACCAGCGTCTCGCCGTTCCGTGTCATCACGACGCTGATGCCCGTGAGCTCCGGCGACGGAGCCAGGAGACGATACGCGACTCGAACAGGCTGCAGGGTCTTACCATCCTCGCCGACCGCGACTCTCGTCGGTCGTACTGCGACGATCCATCCTAGGCTGCCCAGTGCCGCCGTCCGGACCCCGCCGAGCTCCGTATCCCCACCCCACGCTGACTTCGCCGTGCCGAAGAGAAGCGAGCCGTTCTCGCCAAAGGCCAGCCGCCCCCCGATGTTGGGGATGGTGCCGGTGATGCGGGGCTGGCTGGGGTCGGTGAGGCTGACGCATCATGACGTGGTCGGCGTAGGCCACGTAGGCCACGTCGTCCTTGACGACCACGTCCTGCACCCAGCCGCTCTCGCCCAGGACGTAGCCGATCCCCGCCGGGGCCCGCGCGCTCGCCAGGCTCACGACCATGATCAGCGAGCGCGACTCGCCGCCCACGAGCCCCGAGCCGGCCACGACGGCCAGGTCGCGCTCCTGGATGTTGGTGAGGGCGAGGGCCGTGCCGTAGGTCAGCCGCGCCAGCTCGGGCCCCGTACCCCCGTCCGCCTTCAGGATCGCGGGCCCGTTGAACTCGAGGGACTGGGCGCCCGGGTCCGCCACCGTCAGACCCGTGTCCCCCGTCGCCACCGCGAACACACGGCTGTCGTTCCCGTTCGTGAGCAGCGCCGCCTTCACGTCCTGCAGCCGCGCCGGACCCCCGTAGAGCGGCGAGTCCACCGGGATCGACACCACGCTCCCCGTGCTCCACCCGCTCCCCGCACGCGTCATCGCCCAGAACATCCGCGAGTACTCGCTCGTCCCCTCCGCGATGTTGTGGTCGACCACGCCCCCCAGGTCGACCACCAGGATCCCCTGCTTGTAGGTGGCCGCGTACAGCACGCCCGAGGCCATGAAGGTCCGGTAGACGTAGCCCTCCGCGTTCGAGTTCAGCAGCGTCACTCCGCCGATCTGCACGCTCTGGCTGTCCTCGCTCACGTTGTAGAGCCAGGTGGCCGTCGGCGCGTCGAACCCCATCGGCACCGTCGTCACCGCCACCACCCGGTCCCCCAGCGGCGAGGGCGTCTCGCCCACGATGTCCCGGCCCGTCATCGGCACGTAGTGCTGCGCCGACTCGATCTCGGTCGGGCTCACCGGGTCCTGCAGGTCGAATGCCCGCAGGAGGTGCGCCGAGATGTCCATCAGGTACCCGCGGTCGCCCAGGGCCACCAGCCCCGGTGAGCCGAAGGTCGCTCCCTCGCCCGGCAGGATCAGGCTCTCCGGCCCGAAGGTCTCGAAGCTCGTCTCGTAGGGAACGAGCGGCTTCGGCGTCGGCGGGTACTCCGCATCGCTGTCCAGGTCGTGGATCGCGTCGCTCAGGCTCAGGCGGTACACCGTCTTGTAGCGCAGCCCCGTCTTCGGCTGCACCGTGATCCCCGTCACCACCGCGTCCGCGCTCGTGATGTCGTCGACCACACTCCCGTCCGGCGCAATCCCCGAGATCTTGATCGGAATCGGATGGTTCTCCGGGTCGAGCAGCACCACGTGCTGCACCAGCGTCCCCCCAGTGAACTCCACCAGGTTCTTCACCGGCTCCGAGAACACGATCTGCACGAAGGCCGACACCGGAACCCCCGTCGCTCCCTTCTTCGGGATCGTCTGCGCGTCGATCACCGCCGGCGCCGCGTCCGGATCGATCTCCCCCGACCCCCCGGCCCCCAGAACCCGGAAGGTCGCGCTCGCCCGAACCGGCTCGGCCAACCCGTCGCTCCCTACCCGCCGTCCCGTCGCCTCGACACGGTACGTCCCCCGCACGCGGCCCGGCCGTCCCTGCCAACGGGCCGCGGGCGCCGTGCACGTGTCCCGGCCACAGCCAGCCGTGGCCCGATCTACGCCCTCGCGCACGCCACAGCCAGGGGCCGGCCCACCGGAAGGCCATGCGCCCTCGCGCGCCAGTGAACGACCCCCGTGGAACGTGAGGCCGGCCCCAGCCGCTCTCAGCCAGCCCTTCGAGGCTGGGCTTCGCAGCTGAGTGCAAGCCTCCGGGCCATCACCAAACCTCTCCCCCTTTCCCGAGGGCGCGCCGAAGGCGCCCCATGCCAAAGGCCGGGATTGACCCCTGGCCCCAGCTTCCCGCGCCGCAGGCGCACCCGAGGTCGCCACAGCCTCCGCACGAAGAGTCGGGGTAAGATTCCCTCGGAGAATGTCATGACGCCGCGCGCACTCGCCGCCGAGATCGAGGGACTGCCCCCGGAGGACCGAGCCGAGATCGAGAGGTACGTCCGCTCCCTCGTGAAGCGTCGGTCCGCTCATCCCCTGCCCAAGTCCGCGCCACCGGAGACCAGCCGTGTCGAGCGGCTGCGTGCTCGCAGGGAACGGCTTCTCCGCGAACATGGCCTGTTCGACATGACGTCGCTGATCCGGGAGTTCCGCGAGACCGGCGGACGCTGAGTGGAACGCTACGTTCTCGACTGTAGCGTCGCGTTCAAGTGGTTCGTCCCCGAACTCCTCTCTCCGGAGGCCGAAGGCATCCTCGCCCGCCACGATGCCGGCGAGATTGACTTCATCGCTCCGGACAGCATCGTCGCGGAGTTCGGCCACGCCCTCCGCAAGTCCGTCCTCGCGAACACCTATTCCCTTCAGGAAGCTCTCGCGGACTTCCAGGAGTTCCTCGAGATCGGAGTCGAGCGCATCCCGATCCTCGAGTTCGCACCCACAGCCCTGAGGCTCGCCATCACTCACATGGCGACCTTCTACGACGCCCTCTACGTTGCCCTCGCCGAACGCGAGGACCTCAGGGTGCTGACGGCAGACGAGCGCATGGCGAACGCCTTCAGCGGCCTGGGCCGGACGATCCGACTTGCCGAGTATCAGCCGCCTCCGCCAGCCGCCTCGGAGCACAGCGACCTCCAGTCGTCGCCCCAGGCAGCGACGGCCCTGCCAGCCGAATCCGAGCCGACTGCCGGGGCAACCCCGACATCCACTGAGCCGCCGGACGAGGACCCTTCGCCTGACCAGTCTTGACGACGCCG
Source organism: uncultured Acidobacteriota bacterium (assembly GCA_963732935.1). Taxonomy (GTDB): domain Bacteria; phylum Acidobacteriota; class Vicinamibacteria; order Fen-336; family Fen-336; genus DATBSL01. The sequence continues at coordinate 1,465,409 of CAVTBK010000003.1, forward strand.
CCTCCACGGCGAGGCGCCCGCCGATCCCTTCCGCCGTCGCCACCGCGAACGCCGGCCACAGTGCCGCCCGTGCCTGCCATTCCGGCGGCAGCATCCCGAGAACCAGGAGCTGGATCAGCGCCCGCGCCACGAAGCGCGAGAGAGGGCGACGACTCAGCCGCACGCTCGCAGACGGCACCCCTGGCCTGGCCACGACCGGTTCCGAGACGAGGATGGCCGCGAGGGCGTCGACAGCCGGAGTCGCTGTGGGCCGCAGCGGCCCTCGCGGCCCGTTCCCGCTACCCAAGCGCCCTATCCAGCTTCGTGAGCATCTGGACCACCCGGAGCGCGAGGCTGCGTGCCTCCTGGCAGGCCCGCTCCGGAGCCATGTGCCGGACGCGCAGCACGTCGATCGCCGCCGCCACCTCCATGGCGCTGCCTCGTGCCATGGCGTAGAAGCGGCGCTTGTCCTTGCGTGAGCGCCGGCCCGCCCCCTCCGCGATGGTCAGCACGACCGAGAGGCTAGCACGCTCCACTTGGTCGTGGAGCACCCGCGCGCCCGCTGGAACGAGCGTGGCGCAGCGCACCTGCAGCTCCAGGGCCACGCGGTAGACGACGAGCTTCTCGGCGTCCAGAGCCGGCGGCTCGCCGTCTGTGGACGGCGCCGTCACGGCGGTGTGGGCACCCGCCGAGACCGGCTTAGCGGGCATGGGCGCAGGCGCGAGGGCGGCCGCCGCATCCTCGTCGAGCAGGGCCGGAAGCTCGGCGCCCATCAGCGCGCCTCCTTCGCACACATCTGCGCGATGCGAAGGGCAGCGTTGCTCCCGCGATAGCACAGGTCCGCATCCGCCTGCCGGCGCCTACGGACCAGGGTGAGCACGCCCGAGAGGTCGAGCGCCGCGCGGCGCGCCTGGGCCCAGAAACCCCACTCGACGTTGCGCGCGAGCGCCGAGGCCACCTGCTCGAGCTCGTAGCGGGCCGCGAAGCTGCGCACGCGAAGCTCCGAGACGAGGAGCGACAGCTCGGAGGTGAGCTCCTGGACCGGGAGCGTTTCGGCCGACGCGAAGATGGTGCCCTGGGAAGGATGCGACTCGACGCGGACCCGAAGGCCGAAGTCGAGGGCGACGGCCGAAGCCGGCGAGGGGCGGCGGGCGGTGACGCGAGCGGGCATGGCGAAGTCCTTTCCGCGGGCCGAAGGTGGCCTGCGAGGATTTCCACGCCGCAGCGAAGGGAGGAGTCAAGGGCAGGGCGCTCGCGACTCAGGGCCCTGCTCATTGGAACGACCCGGCCACGGGACACACGCACGGCCGCTCGCTTCGCGAGCGCGAGGGCCCTTGACGCCTCCCGAAGCGGAGGCGAGCTTCCCGAAGCGGGCCACCGTAGGCCCCGACGGAAAGGACCCAGACGAGACTCCGTTCCGCCCGCCGCCTCCCGGCCAACGGCCGGCCCCTGCCCTCATCAGCGCCTCTGAGCCTCGACGGCCGCCGCGTACGCGGCCAGAGCTTCCTCCAGCCTCGGACTCACCGGCCCCAGTTCCTTCGCCCTCCGAAGCTCCCGGTCCGCTTCCTCGAGCCGCCCCCACGTCGTCAGCAGCTCGCCGTACACCCGGTGCGGCTCGGCATCCTGAGGCTGAAGCGCCACCGCCGCTGCCATGGCCGCCTCAGCCTCCTGCCTCCGGTCGAGCGCGTCGAGAAGGCGCCCCCGCAACGCCAGCATCGGGGCCTGCCATGGAGCACTCAGCCCGCCCGCCGCCTCGACCGCGTCCAGAGCCCGAACCGCCCGATCCGCCTTCCGGAACCATGTCCAGGCGAATGCACGCGCGAGGTGGAAACGCCCGCGCAAGCGACGAGACCAGCTGGCATGGCCGCTCATATCATGGCCCCTGCCGCGGCCGGTCGACGCACCCCGCACATCCTCTCAAGGAGGCATCCCGTGGCACGAAGACCGCATCCAGAGCCGGCCGCCGCTGAGCTCGCCTCGACCCTCAGCCCGCCCATCCGCTGTCAGTTCCGGGCACGTCTCGACGGGCGGGCCGAGCGCTTCGCACTCCGCGCCCTGCTCACCGCCGCCCGCCTCCTCGGCCTCGCCGCAGGAACTCACCTCCGTCAGCTCCGGAATCTCTCTGACCCCCTGGCCACCCTGCAGGCCCGCCTCGACGAGGCCCAGCTCCAGGCCCGCCTCGCCTGGGAGATCCTCGAGATCCAGAGCGCCCGCTTCCGGAAGCTCCCAGACAAAGAGCGGCCACACTATTCCCCAGCCCAGCGCTTCCGGGCGCTCGAGATCCGAAACCTCCTCGGCTGGTCTCGACAGATCGCCGCCCGCGTCTTCCTCGTCTGCCCGAACACCATCTCCAACTGGGAGCGCTCCGCTGACCCCTTCGCCAAGACCGTGGGATCGGCCGTTAAGCCCATTCCACCCGTCCGCCGCTTCGCCGACGTCGTCCGCGCGACCGTGGCGCTCATGGCGCGCTGCGGCTTCGGGGGCGAGGATACGATCGCACTCGTCCTCGCCCGGGCAGGCTGGCGGGTTTCCCCACGATCCGTCCGCAGGATGGCGGCGAGCACGACTCGCCCGGCACCGCCGCAGCCGCCGCCTCCCGCCAAGCCGAGCCGCCCCGTCATCGCCCGCTACGTGAACCACGTCTGGATGATGGACGTCACCGAGATCCGAGCCTTCCTCGGCGGGCAGGTCTTCCACATGGCCGGCGTCTTCGACGCTTTTTCCCGTGCGCCCCTCGCCCTCGAAGTCACGGACTGCAAGCCCGGCACCGCCCGCATGGCACGGCTCCTTCGCTCCGCCGTGCGCGTCTTCGGCGCGCCCAGGTACCTGATCACCGATCTCGGAGGGGAGTTCCGCGCCGGCGTGTTCCGAAAGACCGTGGCGCGCCTCGGCGTCCGTCAGCGCTTCGCCTCCGCCCTGAACATCCACGCCACCGCCAGGCTCGAGCGCTTCTGGAGAACCCTCAAAGACACCACGAGCCTTCGTCTCCGTCGTCCCCTCACCATCGACGATCTGGAACGAAGGCTCGAAACCGCCCTCACCCACTACCTGCTCTTCCGCCCCCATCAGGGGCTCCTCGGCATGACTCCCGCCGAGGCCCTATGTGGGGTCCCGGCGGCCAGTACGGCCTCGCCCCCGAGGGGACAGCTCGGGGAGGGAACGAGCGAGGCGCCCTTCACCGTCGAGTACTTGGACCCCGCCAACCGCGCCTTCCCGATCCTGATGAAGACCACGTAGTCTCGTAGAGCCGTCTCGATCCCGTCATCGCGCTCGCCGAGTGCAGGGCATGGTTTGTCCGGCCGAGGCAGCGTCGTCACCCTCTCCTCCCCCCTCGCGCTCAATCTCGACCCGTCCTTCGCCTTCGCGCCGCGCCGAATCCGCGTTTTCGAGCCATCTCAACTCGCATTGCCGGTGTACCCGCGTGCTCAAATCCTCGCCCGGCACGCGGCGTGACGGCCTGCCGCAGCCGAAGCCTGGCCATCCAGCCATGGGGCGCTCCACTGCCAGGGCCGGACCCGACGGCTCAGCCAGGGGCGCGGTGGAGCCGATCAACGCGGCTTATGTATGAGGCGCCACCCAGCCAGGCGCGGAGCGGCTGAATGCCGCGGAGCGCTCACCGCTATGCGCCGAGCTTGACCCTCGCGCCGGCGCGCCGCTTGCTGCTACTCGTGCTGAAGTGCAAGCGGCGCGACGACAGCGCGAGGGGAACATAAGCCCGCGTTATCGGGCCCGACAGGGCGAACTCCACCGCGCCCGAAACAGCCACCGAGGGGCCGGCCAAGCGGCCGGGCGCCCCCAAGGCGACCCAGCCTTCGCGGCAGACCGCTGCGCTTGCAGGCGCACGGTGGTTCCTACGCATCGTCCTCGTCGGACAGTACCGCATGACTGAAGGAGATTCCGCGACGCTCTACAGCCTGCCTTATGGCATTCAGAAATCCGATCGCCGCGGGTGTTGGAGGGTACTTGCAGACGATCTCAATCTGAGTCCCCCGTTCTCTTGCATCGGGGAACTGCCGCAAAATCTGTTCGCTCTCGATGAATCCCACGTAGGCTCGGATCTTCTGGTCGAGAAGATCGAAGTGCGCCACGTCAGTCCAGGGTAGGTGATCAGACACCGTCAAGACGATACGACCGGTACTCCGATCCCTCCCCGTGACATCTACTACCTGAGTATCCTCAATACTCATTAGTCCAGGTCTTCCGGCGTGACGATCTTGACCTTCGTCGGGGGGACCTTGACGCCAGTACCTCTCACTGTCCCACCGTACTCTCCGATCAGAGGATACCCTTCGGTTTGCCGCGGAGTGAGCGGCGCCATCCGGCTCGCTTTCGCATCCTCAAGCTCCAGAACCCCGGTCAAGCGATTCGTGCCCATCGTATCGGGTATCGTCCAGAAGTCAGCGGGACCAGTTGCGGTGTTGGGGACGATTTGAACTTGCTCTGCAACGTTATCCCTCGTTGCGCGAGCCCGGGCCGCGACACGACTCTCGTGAGCCTTGCCAGCGGCTCTGTTCCTTGCTAGGCGACCAGCTCTCACGTTCCGAGGCGCCAGCGGCTGCTCTGTCATTCTAAGACCGTCGCCTACGAACTCGCCGCCTTCGCTCGCATAACCTCCAGCTGGTCGCGTGGACGCCGCTGGCCGAGTAGCGATACGTGTTGATCGGCTTTCCTTGATGACCGAGTAGCCACGCTTGACGACGGCTCTGCCTGCAGCGACCTTCAGTCCGCCCGAGATCACCGCCTCGACCTTGTCGTAGCCGCTCGCGTTCGGGTCGAAGACCGTCTTCACTTCTTCGTAGGGAGTGACGTTGACTACTGCCGCGCCACCGGCACTCATGACGCTGCCGACCTGTCCCCTGCCCTGGCCGGCTCGCGCTTCTACATAGGCGTCGACACCACCAGCGGTCAAGAAGCTGGCATTCCCCTCGGTATAGGCTGAGGCAAGCGAGGAGAGGTCACCGGGGCTGGCTCGGCCCTCTGCGACGGCGCGCTCGATGCCGCCAGCGCCACCAGCAGTCACGACGTTTAAGCCGACCCGTGCTCCGCCCTCCGCAACTTTCCGTGGGAAGGCCGTCGCATCTGAGACATTCATTCCGATCTGCTGAGTTGGCGTCGGGCTGACCGTCATCTCCGTCGAGTACACAGGCTTCGTGACCGGTATGCCTGTCTCTTCGTCGATGCCGACGATCTCGTCGCGGCTGTAGCGCGCATCGCCATCTGCATGTCCGGTCGGGTCGAGGAACCTCGTGGGATTCGCGCTCGCGTACAGGTACCTGTGCAGGCTCGGCGGCTCGTCAATGTCGCCCAGGAACGAGTCCTGAGTGATGAACCTCCCCAGCTTGGGATCGAGGAAACGAGCTTTGGCGTAGTTACTCGGCCCTGTGGGGGCCTCGGCCCTCGACGCGCCACCGCCAGGTGGCCTTGGCTGAGCCGGGCGGCTCAGCTCCCGTTAGTTTTCCAAGGAGCCCCCGCCAGTGGCGGGTCGAGAGGATTCTACCCTTAAGAGAAGACTCAGCGGGTCCGCTTCTCGCGCCGCTTCCAGAGCCGCTCGCGGGGATGCGCGCGGGTAAGGGCACGCGCCAGCTCGCCCGGCACGACGTGCGTGTAGAGCGCCGTCGTCGCGACGCTCGCGTGGCCGAGGAGCACCTGCACGTGTCGCACGTCGGCGCCGCCCTCGAGCAGATGCGTCGCGCAGCCGTGGCGCAGCGTGTGCGGCGTGACGCGGATCTCAAGGCCTGCCGCTCGCGCGTTCAGGCGCACGAGGTCCTGAATCCGCTTGACGTTCATGCGTCGACCGCTGCGGTTCAGGAAGAGCGCGCGCTCGCGCGGGTCCTTCGTCAGCAGTGGCCGCGCCTCCCGGAGGTAGAGGTCGACCGCGTCGGCCGCGCGGCCGACGAGCGGGACGACGCGATCCTTCCTCCCCTTGCCGCTGCGGACCATGAGTAGCGCTCTTCCGAGGTCGGCGTCCGCGACGTCGAGCCGCTCGCACTCCCCCACGCGGATCGCTGTCCCGTAGAGAAGCTCGAGCACGGCTCGGTCGCGCTTCCCGCGAGGCGTGGCGGAATCAGGGGTCCCGATAAGACGTCGTGCGTTGGCCTTGTTCAGGACGGCGCGCGGGTGCTGTTTCCAAACCGGCATCGGAAGATTCAGCGCGGGGTCCCGCAGGACGACGCCCGCACGAAGGAGGAAGCGGAAGAGCCGCTGCACGAGATAGAGGTGCGTCCGCTGGGTCGAGGGCGAGTAGCGCTCTCCCATGGCGGTGCTCTTCACCTCGGCCAGCTCTCGCGCGTAGGCGAAGACCTCAGCCTCGTCGACCGCGCGCAGGTCGCGGATGCGCTTTCTCCTGAGGTAGGCGAAGAAGCGCCGGAGGGTCGTGTGCGCCTGCTTCACCATCGCCTTCGAGTACCAGCGGGCGCGCAGCTCCAGAACGAAGGCCGCGAGGGCTCCTTCGAAGGAGCGAGGATCGATCCGGCTACCGGCCGCGCGGGTGCGCACGCCTCACCACCTTCGAGAGGTCCGAGATCTCGACGTGCGTGTAGCGCTCGGTCGAGCTCAAGCGGGCGTGGCCGAGCAGCGCCTGGATGTGCCGGATGTCGGCGCCGCCCTTGAGGAGATGCGTCGCGACCGAGTGCCGCAGCGTGTGGCAGGTGACGTGCTTCTCGATCCCCGCCTTCCTCGCCGCGGCCTGGACGACCTCGTTGAGGAGAGACGGGTACATCCGGCCGCCACGGACCGCAAGGAAGAGGAAACGAGACTGCATCGCACCGCGGATTCTCGGGCGTCCGTCCACAACGTAGTGCTCGGTCGCGTCAGCCGCCGCGCGCGTGAGCGGGACGTTTCGATCCCTCGACCCCTTGCCGAGCACGACGCGCAGGACGCGGTCCTCGACGTCGACGTCCGTCGTCTTGAGCTTGGCCATCTCGCCCGCGCGGATCCCGGTGCCGTAGAAGACTTCGACGATGGCGCGGTCGCGCAGGCCTTCAGGAGACGACGTGTCGCAGGCCTCGACGAGCTTCCTCGCTTCCTCCCTCGTCAGGATCGTCCGCGGCAGGCGCCTCTCGGGCCTCGGGTACTCGACCGCCCCCGATGGGTCCGTGAGCACGTAGCCGCGGCGGTAGAGGAAGCGGAAGAGCGCCTTCACGTTCGCGAGCCGGTGCGTCTGCTCGGGGATCGAGTACGGCGTCCCGTCCTTCTGCCTGAGCGCGCAGACGTGCACCTGGTAGGCCTCGACATCGGCCGTGCGGACCTCGACAAGAGCGATCCCTCTCGCTTCGAGCCAAGCCAGGAAGAGCTGTGCGCGCGCGAGCATCGTCTTCGCCGTCTTCTCGCCGTGGCAGGTGAAGACGTGATCTTCGAAGAGCCGCAGCACCTTCTCGCTCTTCCGATCGAGGCGACGGGCGGGGCTCGATACCCTGCCCTGCTGGTTTCCGTCGCATGTTCGCGGGTTCGAGCTCATGTCGTTGAAACGACAGCATCAGAAACCTGCGAAGGCCGTTCGCGGGTTTCCGCATGTTCGCGGGTTTTGCCGCTCAGGGCCTGGGCGAGCTGCTCGGGGCTGAGGATGCCGAGCGTCACGTCGGGCCGTGGAGCGCGGCCCGTGACGCGGTAGCGCGTCGCCTTGCCCGCGCCGCCCCGCGACGCTTCGGCCTCCAGGTACTCGAGCTCCACGAGCTCGGCGAGCCAGCCGCGGACCGTCGAGTCGGGCACGTTCACGGCCTCGCGGATCTCGCGCCGGGAGACGAAGTCCTCTCCCTTCACCGCGAGCGTTTGAATGCGCTGCAGCGCCTCACGGAGCGGCTTCTTCAGGTCCGTGAGCGTTTCTCTCAGGACCTCGCCGGCAAGCGCGTAGGCAGCCTCGTAGTCCGCGAGAGCGGCCACGATCGCACCGTCCGCCGTTCTCTCCCGCTGGTGCTGGTGAAGGAAAGCCGAGACCTCGATCAGGTTCAGGAAGCGGGCGTGGTCGCGCCGCGTGCGCATCCAGCTCGAGGGGAAGCTCAGACGATCGGCAAAGGGAATGACCACCGGCAGAGGCTCGAGGAGGCGCTGCGCGTTCCAGTGCCGACGCGTGATCGCCTCAGCCTGGCGCTTCAGCTCCAGGCCTCGCCCCGTGCGCAGGACGCGCTGGCGCTCGTGGATCCGCCGCGTCTGCTCCTCGGTCTCGTCCATCTGCAGCTCGAAGCAGCGCGTCGCGTTCTCGTGGTTCACCGAGCTGGCCGTCGTCGCTTCGATGAAGGCGGCCCGCGCCTCGACCGTGAAGACCTTCGTACGCATGTTCCCGGTCTGCGGATCCTTCACCGGGGCCGCGGCGATCAGCTTCTTCCGGCTCTGGAGCACGCGGATCGAGTAGTCGGCTTCGATCGAGCCGTACCGCTCCTCGACGATCACGAGCTTGCGATCCAGGAAGCCAGGCTCGGTGTAGTAGAGGCTCTGCGGCGTGAGCCGCGTCAGGAGTACGACGTCCTCAGGCGGGCAGAGCCGCTCTATGACTTCCGTGAGCCCGCTCTTGCCAGCGCCGCTCTGGGAGAGCACGATCGCCGAGAGCGGGTCCTCGAGCTTGCGGGACACGGCGACGAGATAGAGGAGGCGCTTGTTCGTCTCTTCGCCGACGAAGCCGAGGGCATCGAGGTCCTGGGCCACCTGGCCAAGCAGGTCCCTTCGACGAAGGAAGGAGAGAGCTTCGTCCCGCTCGCTCTCGCTCATGGTCACGGCCGGTGAGGCCTCGCCCTGCTGCTGCGTCTCGGCCGTCTTCTCGGCTTCCACCAGGAGGGAGAGAAGGGCCGCCTCGACCGCCTCGTTCGACACGGCCAGCACGCGGCTCGCGCGCTTGGCGAATTCGGCGCGGCTGCGTGAGGCGTAGAAGTCGATCGTGTCGACGTGGAAGACGTCGCCCTTCGTCGCCTTCACCGTCGCGCGGAGACGGCCGAGGAGGAGCGAATGCACGCGCACCTGATAGCTCACACCTTCACGGCTGAGGACGAGCGGCCCTTCGGCGGTGGCATCGGCAGCCCTTCCTGCGTCGGTGGCCGGGGCGGCGGGTACCGGAGTAGCAGCAGAAACAGCAGAGACACGAGCAGCAGCGCCAGCAGGAAGAGCACCTGCTGCCACAGCGGACGGCCGGGGTTCAGCTTCATCGAGCACCCTCCTCAGCGCCTCGCTCGCATCCCCGTTCCGCGAGACGAGAAGCTCGTTCGCATCCTTCGTGCCCGCGGGAAAGCTCGCGACACGCACCGAGACGCCCGCGGCTTCTAACTTCCCCTTCAGTGCATCCGTTGCTCGTCGCCCCGCCTCGTCGCTGTCGAGAGCGAGCGTCACGCGCTTCACCTGCTCGCGCTTGAGGAGATCGAGGTGATCCGGCGTGAAGCCGTTCGTTCCGTAGATCGGGATCGCGACCGAGACCCCGGCATGGTGAAACGACAGCGCATCGAAGATGGATTCGGTCAGCACGAGCTCGTCGCTCGTGCGGGCGGCCTGGAAGTTCAGGACGCCACGAAGGGGGCCGGGAAGGTAGCAGTGACGCGGCGTCCGGAGGCCTCGACCGTAGAGGTTCGTCCACTGGCCGGTCACGGGGTCCGGGATCGGCACCACGATGCAGCCGCCCAGGAGCTCGCGGCCTTCCGCCGTGATGATGCCGAGGGCGAGCAGCTCGTCCCTGACCTCGCCCGTCTTCGGGATCGTCTTCAGGAGCGAGCCGTCCGCGTAGCCGATCCGGTGCGCCTTCCAAAGATCCGCGTCGGTGATCCCGCGCTTCTTGAGATACGCCTGGGCGTCCTCCCTCTCGCAGAAGGTCCGGTGGTAGTGATCGATAACGCGCGGCAGGAGCGCGACGGCACTCGGCTGCTGCGGCGAGCCATGGAGGAGAGCGCTCTCGGCCTGGGCCTTCGGCGCCGTCGTGGCGTGCCTCATCCCAGGCGGAGGCGTAAGCGCCGCGACAGGTGTTTTCTGTTGGATCCGCGGCCGCTCCTCCATGAGCTTGCTGAGATCGAGGCCCGCTCGCCGAGCGAGCGTCTCGAGAGCGCCCCCGAAGCTCACCTTGTCGTGCTTCGTGACAAAGCCGATCACGTCACCCGAGGCACCGCAGCCGAAGCAGTGGTAGAGCCCCTTCGACGAAGAGACGTTGAAGCTCGCCGTCTTCTCCTTGTGGAAGGGACACGGTGCTACAAGCTGGTGCCCCTTCTTCTTGAGCTCGATCCCCCGCTCAGCGACGACCGCCGCCAGGTCGCTCGCGGACTTGATCCGCTCGATCCCTTCCTTCGTGACCTGCACTCTTCTCCTCCTCCCTGATCGCGTCGAAACCGCGGTCCTTCAGCCGCCGCACCTGGAGCTTGAGGAGTTGGAGATCCACGACCGTGCTTCCGCTGTAGTAGTCGGCCTCGGCTTGGTGCGCCGCCTCTCCCGCGATGCGGAAGACCGCGACGCGGCGGCCGTTCGTCCCGCGGACGCCGATGCCCACGAGCTCGGCACCGCGCAGCAAAGCGAGACTGCCCAGGAAGAGGTCGTCCGTCTGCAGCACTCTCCACCTCCTGCCGGTGGAGGCCGCCTGCCTCGTCTCTCCCCGAGCGGAGGCCTCCACCGGCGCATGCGACACGGCTCTCGACTGGGTGAGGAGATCCGGCTATGGTGGGATCCGGTCGAGGTGAGATCCGTCTCTCCTCTGCCCCGGGCCGGCGTCGGGAGGTCCTCCAAGACATCACCCGCCGTCGGCCCGTCCTGCTCGCCTACCCCCGAAACACCTTCCCGGCCTGAACCCTGTCAAGGGCCCTGACGTCTTTTTCCGAGGGACTCCAGAACGTGACCGTAATAGTACGCGATTGTACTATGATGTCAAGGATGACGCCGGCTCGACACGAAAACCCCTTCCTATACTCACGGTCGAGAGGGACTACCGTGCCGACGCCGCCCAAGAATGTTGTGCTGCCGATGAAGGAGATCGGAGCTCGTCTCCGAGCGCTCCGCCAGGCCCGTGACATGACCCAGGTCGAGCTCGCCAAGGTCCTCGGCACCCAGCAGACCGCCGTCTCTCAGGTGGAACTCGGCAATCGAGGGCTCACCGTGCAGCAGGTCGTGAAGCTGGCGAAGGCGCTGCGCGTCTCCACCGACGCCATCCTCGGGCCGATGAACGGCGCCGCCCGCGAGGAGTTGCCTACGGACCGACGGCTCCTTCGTAGGCTGCGCCAGATCGAGCAGCTGCCCCGGGCGGAGAGACAAGCTCTCCTCAAGACCATCGATGCTTTCCTGAAGAGCTCTCAGGTCGCTTAGCGGAGGTTGACTACGTGATCCGACGGGTCCTCATCAAGAACTTCCGGGCTCTCGCTGACATCAGCGTGACGCTGCAGCCGCTGACAGTCCTCGTGGGCAAGAACGACTCTGGGAAGAGCAGCTTCCTCGATGCGATCCACTCGAAGCTGAACAAGAAGGCACTAACCATCGAGGATGGATGGCGAGGCATCCAGCAGCCCGAGGTCTTCCTCTACGAAAATGCGGACCAGGGTTTCCACGGCACCGCGGAAATCTTCAAGCTCCCATCCGAAGGCATCCGCATGCACTCGGACGGAGTTGCCGATACCCAGAGCAAAGGCGCTCCCAAGCTGGAGGTGGCGGGCGCCAATCTCGCAGCGTTTCTCGACTTCCTCCTGCGCAAGAACCGCACGCGCTTCGATCGGATCCAGAACACCCTGCGGGAGTTGGTACCTGGGCTGCAAGAGATCAATATCACCACGCCAGCGCCTCAGTCGCGCTCCATTTCCGTCAGAATCGATGACGACTTCGAGGTCCCAGGATCTCGCCTCTCGACTGGCGTCCGGATGCTGTTCTTCTTCGTTGCCCTGGCTCACCACCCGAATCCGCCACAGGTGGTGCTCATCGAGGAACCGGAGAACGGAGTCCACCCCAAGCGGCTTGACAATATCGTCTCGCTCCTGCGAGGACTGACCGTCGGCAGTCTCTCGGGCACCCCGGTGCAGGTCATCCTGAGCACGCATTCGCCCTACCTCCTGGATCACATCCATCTCCCAGACGACCAGGTGATCGTCTTTCGTCGTGAAAAAGATGGGCGCCGTACGGCACAAGAAGTCGACGACAAGCATCTCCGAGAGTTCCTCGACGAGTTCATGCTCGGCGAGGTCTGGTTTAACCAAGGCGAAGACGGTCTGCTCGCTGCTGCCCGATGATCCGCCTCCTTTTCGTGGGAGACGGCGAGCGCGACGCGGCGACGAATCCTCACCTCGTCTCGACGATCATCAGCGCTCCCGTCGACGCCACCGCGCGGCCTTGGGCCCGCCTGAACCAGGCCGGGAGAGGCTACGACCGCAAACTCCTCTTCGCGATCCGCCAAGCACGCCAGAACGGCCGCGACGGCGTCGTCGCTACGGTCGACCGCGATACTTCACCCGGCCGAGACCGCATCCGGGACTTGCAGGCTGCACGCACGAAAGACCGTGAGACTCATCCGGCGTTGCCGACTGCAATCGGTGCCGCCGACCCTCACGCTGAGGCCTGGTTGCTCGACGATCCTCACGCCGTGAAAACCGCGCTGCGGCTGCCGGCCGAGACTCACATCCCCACCGTCCGCCACGTGGCAAGCCCGAAAGCGGAGGTCGGCCGCCTTCATCGCACAAGCCCTCGATGTGACGAGCCGATTGGTGTCCTTCTGGTCGAGATCGCGCAAGCCCTCGTGCCGACACGTTGTCAGCACGGCCGTGAGACCGGCTTTGCCCAGTTCGCCGATGACGTACGGCGCGAGATCGGCCCCCTGGCCACCGCGCCACCGCGCGCCTGACCGCGGCTGTCACGCCGGCCGCATCATCAGCCGGCACCCGCGCGGCCGTCGCGCCAGCCGCCACACCACGCGCCATGGCCACGGAGCCGGCGGCGCCGGTGCGCGTTTGGGCCGTTGCCCTTCGCAGCTAAGGGCACGTGGAGTTCGCCCCTTCGGGGCCCGATAACGCGACCTTATGCAACGTCCCGCCACGGCCTCGACCGGGGCGGGACGTCAAGCTCGGCGCTTTGCTCTAAGCGCTCCGCGGCGTTCAGCCGCTCCGCGCCTCGCTCGTTGGCGCCTCGTACATAAGGCGCGTTGATCGGCTCCACGTGCCCATGGTCGTCGGCCGTTGCTTCGGCTTCGGCAGTGGAGCGCCGCCGGCATGGCTTCCCGCGCACGAAAGGGGCCGGCATGCACCGTGCCGCCCGCCACGATCACCCGCACGGCGCCCGCCGGCCCCACGCCGCGCGCCGCTGGTCGTAGACTATCGGCCATGAGCACCACTGCCCCCGAATCCAATTCACCCTCTGCCACCCCCCTCGATGTTCAGATCGAGCGAACAGAGAAGAGCCTCGAGCGGCTTCTCGAATGGATCCGGGCAGTGGATGCCAAGACACCCGTGGTAATGGCAATCGATACCGCTATGCTCGGCGTGCTGGCGGCACTCGCACCAGCTCCGAGAGACCTGTCCCCCTACCACTGGCTTTCGATTGCACTCGGCACGCTCGCTCTCATCGCCAGCCTGGGCCTCTGCGCGGCCGCGACCTTCCCGCAGACAGAGGGCCCCAAGGGATCGGTGATCTATTTCGGTGGGATCGCGGCCCGCTCGGCCTTCGCATTCGCCGACACCATGCGCACGCTATCAAGTGCGGAGTACCTCGAGGACCTACTTCACCAATGCCACCGTAACGCCGAGATTGCGAGACACAAATTCGCAAGCCTCCGGCGAGCCTTGTACTGGCTGTTCGGAGGCATCCTACCGTGGCTGGCAGCGCTCTATCTTCTCTCGCGAGCCTGAAGATGGCCCTTTCGGATGAGCTGGAAGCGGAAGTCACCTCCATCTTCGCCAGCCGCTGGAGCGTTCGTGACGGTAACGTTGTGCCGGAAGCCGAAGACGTGGCGTTGGGAAATCACGCCGTCAGGCTGGCGGCGACGGTCCTCTACGCTGACCTCGCCGAATCGACCAGTTTGGTCCAGAACCACAAGCCGGCTTTCGCAGCAGAGATCTACAAGTCGTATCTCCACTGTGCCGCGAAGATCGTACGCAACGAGGGCGGTGCGATCACCGCGTACGACGGGGACCGCATCATGGCGGTCTTTATCGGCGAAATCAAAAACACCCCAGCAGTGCGATGCGCCCTCAAGATTAACTATGCCGTGCAGCAGCTCATCAATCCGCTGCTGCGGTCGCAGTACCCCACTACCGAATTCACCCTGCAGCATGCCGTTGGCATCGACACTAGTGAGTTGTTCGTGGCGAGGACCGGGATCCGCGGATCAAACGACTTGGTGTGGGTTGGACGGGCGGCAAACTACGCTGCCAAGCTCTCCTCCTTTCGCGAGCCGCCATACTCCACATTCATCACGGCAGACGTGTACGACAGACTCCACTCCTCAGGCACACGCTCAGACGGCGGCACACCGATGTGGGAGCGCCGCGTCTGGAAGGCGCGCGGCATAACCGTCTACAGGTCGTCCTGGCAGTGGAAGCTGTAGTCGGCCCACAGCCGTGCGCGGCGTCAAGGGCGTGCTCGAGCGGCACCACCAGCTCGCCGACGCTGCGGCGTGCCCGCCCGAGAGCTGGCAGGGGTCTGGCCGCCCCGCCACAGCCACCGCCGGGCTGGCGCGACGCGTGCGACCTCCTCGCCTGGCACGCGGCGTGACGGCCCCGCCCACGGCCAGAGCCCGGCCATCCAGCCATGGGGCGCTCCACCGCCAGGGCCGGCCCCGACGGCCCAGCCAGGGGCGCGGTGGAGCCGATCAACGCGGCTTATGTACTCGGCGCCTCCCAGCCAGGCGCGGAGCGGCTGAACGCCGCGCAGCGCTCACCGCTATGCGCCGAGCTTGACCCTCGCGCCGGCGCGCCGCTTGCCGCTACTCGTGCTGAAGTGCAAGCGGCGCGACGACAGCGCGAGGGGAACATAAGCCCGCGTTATCGGGCCCGAAGGTCGAACTCCACCGCGCCCTCCTCAGCCATCGAGGGGCCGGCCGCTCGGCCGGGCGCCCTTTGAGCCGGCCCAGCATCGCCGACCCGCGCGGTCTGTACGTCTCCACTAGCCCTGCCTCTGTGGTGCACGAAGATCGAACCCCTCGGCGATCTCACGCCCACGACGCCGGTGACTCTCTCTCCAGGTCAACGCTGTCCGTCCATCCTGCCATTCGCGCAGCTCCCCGAGCATGGCGAACTGCTGCTGCCACTCTTCGCGGAGCGTGGGATGGAGCCGTTCGGGGTGCTCAAGCTCACGCCTCCACTCCCCGGGATCCTCCCCTCTTAGGGCATCCACAGCGACCGTCAAAGCGTCGAGAACGCCCACGCCAACACGCTCCGACAGGCTAGCGTCGCCCGCTGCGCAGTCCAGCAGGTCTATGGTCAGGTCGCCGATGTTCATGCCTAGCTCGGCCCGCAGCGTTCGATCCTGACTGATGTTCGGTACGACCGCATTGACACGGTTTTTCAGGACCGCCTCCTGTACTCGCGATAGCGGGCCGCCAAGCACAGCTCCCCAGGCTGCGTCCACAGCCTCTCGAAGAGGCTGACCCTCAAAGAGCCGGTCAAACAGCGGGAAGACGTGCTCTGCGCATCCACATGCGAATGCTAAGCGTGCGGTCTCCTGGCAGTTGGCGGACGGCCTCATCATACGAGGCCAGCGTGTTCATCTCGATTTCGTCCCACTACGAAGTGCCGTCTGCGCTGCGTCCTCCAGCTGCGGCAAGTCGAACCATCCAGGCGGTGGCCGCCTCACGGCTGGCATACCCGCGGGGCCTAGAGTGAACGGCTGCCGTGGAGTCACGACGGGTGCATTCGGATATGTCAGCTGACAGTAGGCGCACACACGCTGCGTCGCTCCAACCGCGAGCTGCTCCGCACCGGTGGCTGTGTTCCAGGCATCCAGCTTCACCTCGGCATCAACCCCTGCCACTCTGCGCCCTACGAGTTCCTCCCCGGGCAACAGGTTGACCTTCTTCGGCAAACCGTATGCTGACGCATGCGAGACAACGACGTGGACGTTCTCCGCCTGCGGCATCCGAACAGCTTCCACAGCGTACGTCTCGCCGCGACCCGCTGACTGACCAAGTTGGGTCCGGATCGCCGCCGTCCGTTCCTGTACGGCCAGCCTCGCCCACTCCGCCTGATACGCCTGCGTGCTTTCGAAGCCAACCGGAGCCGTAGTCCGAACCTGGCTAGAGCTCTCAACGACAGTCCCTTCCGGCGCGGTCGACGTCCCTCTCGCCCGGAAAGTGCTCGCGCCCGCGCCGAGACCGACCGCGAGATCCGCGCCCATCAGGGTAAGGCCCGCCTTGAACGACGCCGTGCCACGATCGTCGCCACCGGCTTCGTAGAGCCTGGTCACGCCCTGCTGCGCAAACGATGCAGTTGGCGTTCCGGTCGCGAACTCCCGCACTAATGCCTGGCCTTCGTCCACAGCACGTGCGCCGAGGTAGGCCGCAGCCGCCTTCGTTAGACCGGTCGGCTCAGGAACCGCCGCGAGAGTTGCCGCAGCCGTTGCCTGCGCTGCCACGCCAGCTACACGGACACCCGTCTCTGCCGCGCGATTAACAGGGGCAACGCGCCTTCCAACGTCCTGAATCACCGCGGTCGCCCGATCCTGGTTCGGCGTGATCGTCATCGAAGTGCTGTACTTCAGGGACTCGGTGTATACCTCGCCATTGACGACGACTGGGTTGAAACCCTCGTATCTGTACTCCTCGTCCGCATGACCAGTGGGGTCGATGAAGCGCAGTGGATTTGCCCGCGCGTAGTAGTACCGGTGCAAGCTCGGTGGGTTGTCGATTGAGCCCAGGAACGAGTCTTGAGTCAGGAATCTCCCCAGTTTGGGATCGAGGAATCGAGCTTTGGCGTAGTTACTCGGCCCTGTGGGGGCCTCGGCCCTCGACGCGCCACCGCCAGGTGGCCTTGGCTGAGCCGGGCGGCTCAGCTCCCGTTAGTTTTCCAAGGAGCCCCCGCCAGTGGCGGGTCGAGAGGATTCTACCCTTAAGAGAAGACTCAGCGGGTCCGCTTCTCGCGCCGCTTCCAGAGCCGCTCGCGGGGATGCGCGCGGGTAAGGGCACGCGCCAGCTCGCCCGGCACGACGTGCGTGTAGAGCGCCGTCGTCGCGACGCTCGCGTGGCCGAGGAGCACCTGCACGTGTCGCACGTCGGCGCCGCCCTCGAGCAGATGCGTCGCGCAGCCGTGGCGCAGCGTGTGCGGCGTGACGCGGATCTCAAGGCCTGCCGCTCGCGCGTTCAGGCGCACGAGGTCCTGAATCCGCTTGACGTTCATGCGTCGACCGCTGCGGTTCAGGAAGAGCGCGCGCTCGCGCGGGTCCTTCGTCAGCAGTGGCCGCGCCTCCCGGAGGTAGAGGTCGACCGCGTCGGCCGCGCGGCCGACGAGCGGGACGACGCGATCCTTCCTCCCCTTGCCGCTGCGGACCATGAGTAGCGCTCTTCCGAGGTCGGCGTCCGCGACGTCGAGCCGCTCGCACTCCCCCACGCGGATCGCTGTCCCGTAGAGAAGCTCGAGCACGGCTCGGTCGCGCTTCCCGCGAGGCGTGGCGGAATCAGGGGTCCCGATAAGACGTCGTGCGTTGGCCTTGTTCAGGACGGCGCGCGGGTGCTGTTTCCAAACCGGCATCGGAAGATTCAGCGCGGGGTCCCGCAGGACGACGCCCGCACGAAGGAGGAAGCGGAAGAGCCGCTGCACGAGATAGAGGTGCGTCCGCTGGGTCGAGGGCGAGTAGCGCTCTCCCATGGCGGTGCTCTTCACCTCGGCCAGCTCTCGCGCGTAGGCGAAGACCTCAGCCTCGTCGACCGCGCGCAGGTCGCGGATGCGCTTTCTCCTGAGGTAGGCGAAGAAGCGCCGGAGGGTCGTGTGCGCCTGCTTCACCATCGCCTTCGAGTACCAGCGGGCGCGCAGCTCCAGAACGAAGGCCGCGAGGGCTCCTTCGAAGGAGCGAGGATCGATCCGGCTACCGGCCGCGCGGGTGCGCACGCCTCACCACCTTCGAGAGGTCCGAGATCTCGACGTGCGTGTAGCGCTCGGTCGAGCTCAAGCGGGCGTGGCCGAGCAGCGCCTGGATGTGCCGGATGTCGGCGCCGCCCTTGAGGAGATGCGTCGCGACCGAGTGCCGCAGCGTGTGGCAGGTGACGTGCTTCTCGATCCCCGCCTTCCTCGCCGCGGCCTGGACGACCTCGTTGAGGAGAGACGGGTACATCCGGCCGCCACGGACCGCAAGGAAGAGGAAACGAGACTGCATCGCACCGCGGATTCTCGGGCGTCCGTCCACGACGTAGTGCTCGGTCGCGTCAGCCGCCGCGCGCGTGAGCGGGACGTTTCGATCCCTCGACCCCTTGCCGAGCACGACGCGCAGGACGCGGTCCTCGACGTCGACGTCCGTCGTCTTGAGCTTGGCCATCTCGCCCGCGCGGATCCCGGTGCCGTAGAAGACTTCGACGATGGCGCGGTCGCGCAGGCCTTCAGGAGACGACGTGTCGCAGGCCTCGACGAGCTTCCTCGCTTCCTCCCTCGTCAGGATCGTCCGCGGCAGGCGCCTCTCGGCCTCGGGTACTCGACCGCCCCCGATGGGTCCGTGAGCACGTAGCCGCGGCGGTAGAGGAAGCGGAAGAGCGCCTTCACGTTCGCGAGCCGGTGCGTCTGCTCGGGGATCGAGTACGGCGTCCCGTCCTTCTGCCTGAGCGCGCAGACGTGCACCTGGTAGGCCTCGACATCGGCCGTGCGGACCTCGACAAGAGCGATCCCTCTCGCTTCGAGCCAAGCCAGGAAGAGCTGTGCGCGCGCGAGCATCGTCTTCGCCGTCTTCTCGCCGTGGCAGGTGAAGACGTGATCTTCGAAGAGCCGCAGCACCTTCTCGCTCTTCCGATCGAGGCGACGGGCGGGGCTCGATACCCTGCCCTGCTGGTTTCCGTCGCATGTTCGCGGGTTCGAGCTCATGTCGTTGAAACGACAGCATCAGAAACCTGCGAAGGCCGTTCGCGGGTTTCCGCATGTTCGCGGGTTTTGCCGCTCAGGGCCTGGGCGAGCTGCTCGGGGCTGAGGATGCCGAGCGTCACGTCGGGCCGTGGAGCGCGGCCCGTGACGCGGTAGCGCGTCGCCTTGCCCGCGCCGCCCCGCGACGCTTCGGCCTCCAGGTACTCGAGCTCCACGAGCTCGGCGAGCCAGCCGCGGACCGTCGAGTCGGGCACGTTCACGGCCTCGCGGATCTCGCGCCGGGAGACGAAGTCCTCTCCCTTCACCGCGAGCGTTTGAATGCGCTGCAGCGCCTCACGGAGCGGCTTCTTCAGGTCCGTGAGCGTTTCTCTCAGGACCTCGCCGGCAAGCGCGTAGGCAGCCTCGTAGTCCGCGAGAGCGGCCACGATCGCACCGTCCGCCGTTCTCTCCCGCTGGTGCTGGTGAAGGAAAGCCGAGACCTCGATCAGGTTCAGGAAGCGGGCGTGGTCGCGCCGCGTGCGCATCCAGCTCGAGGGGAAGCTCAGACGATCGGCAAAGGGAATGACCACCGGCAGAGGCTCGAGGAGGCGCTGCGCGTTCCAGTGCCGACGCGTGATCGCCTCAGCCTGGCGCTTCAGCTCCAGGCCTCGCCCCGTGCGCAGGACGCGCTGGCGCTCGTGGATCCGCCGCGTCTGCTCCTCGGTCTCGTCCATCTGCAGCTCGAAGCAGCGCGTCGCGTTCTCGTGGTTCACCGAGCTGGCCGTCGTCGCTTCGATGAAGGCGGCCCGCGCCTCGACCGTGAAGACCTTCGTACGCATGTTCCCGGTCTGCGGATCCTTCACCGGGGCCGCGGCGATCAGCTTCTTCCGGCTCTGGAGCACGCGGATCGAGTAGTCGGCTTCGATCGAGCCGTACCGCTCCTCGACGATCACGAGCTTGCGATCCAGGAAGCCAGGCTCGGTGTAGTAGAGGCTCTGCGGCGTGAGCCGCGTCAGGAGTACGACGTCCTCAGGCGGGCAGAGCCGCTCTATGACTTCCGTGAGCCCGCTCTTGCCAGCGCCGCTCTGGGAGAGCACGATCGCCGAGAGCGGGTCCTCGAGCTTGCGGGACACGGCGACGAGATAGAGGAGGCGCTTGTTCGTCTCTTCGCCGACGAAGCCGAGGGCATCGAGGTCCTGGGCCACCTGGCCAAGCAGGTCCCTTCGACGAAGGAAGGAGAGAGCTTCGTCCCGCTCGCTCTCGCTCATGGTCACGGCCGGTGAGGCCTCGCCCTGCTGCTGCGTCTCGGCCGTCTTCTCGGCTTCCACCAGGAGGGAGAGAAGGGCCGCCTCGACCGCCCTCGTTCGACACGGCCAGCACGCGGCTCGCGCGCTCGGCAACGGCGCGGCTGCGTAGGCGTAGAAGTCGATCGTGTCGACGTCGAAGACGTCGCCTCGTCGCCTTCACCGTCGCGCGGAGACGGCCGAGGAGGAACGATGCACGCGCACCTGATAGCTCGCACTTTCACGGCTAGGACGAACGGCCCTTCGGCGGTGGCATCGGCAGCCCTTCCTGCGTCGGTGGCCGGGCGGCGGGTACCGGGGTAGCGGCGGGGGGAGCGAGACACAGCAGCAGCGCCAGCGGGAAGAGCGCCTGCTGCCACAGCGGACGGCCGGGGTACAGCTTCATCGAGCACCTTCCTCAGCGCCTCGCTCGCATCCCCGTCCGCGAGACGAGAAGCCGTTCGCATCCTTCGTGCCCGCGGAAAGCTCGCGACACGCGCCGAGACGGCCGCGGCTTCTAACCCCCTTCAGTGCCGTTGCTCGTCGCCCCGCCTCGTCGCTGTCGAGAGCAGCGTCACGGCTTCACCTGCTCGCGCTTGAGGAGATCGAGGTGGTCCGGCGTGAAGCCGTTCGTTCCGTGGATCGGGATCGCGACCGAGACGGCATGGTGAACGACAGCGCATCGAAATCGATTCGGTCAGCACGAGCTCGTCGCTCGTGCGGGCGGCCTGGAACTCCAGGACGCCACGAAGGGGGCCGGGAAGGTAGCAGTGACGCGGCGCGGAGGCCTCGACGTAGAGGTTCGTCCACTGCCCGGTCACGGGGTCCGGGATCGGCACCACGATGCAGCCGCCCAGGAGCTCGCGGCCTTCCGCCGTGATGATGCCAAGGGCGAGCAGCTCGTCCTTGACCTGGCCCGTCTTCGGATCGTCTTCAGGAGCGAGCCGTCCGCGTAGCCGATCCCGTCCGCCTTCCAAGGATCGCGTCGGTGATCCCGCTCTTCGATACGCCTGGCGTCCTCCCTCTCGCAGAAGGTCCGGTGGTAGTGATCGATAACGCACGGCAGGAGCTCAACGGCACTCGGCTGCTGCGGCGAGCCATGGAGGAGAGCGCTCTCGGCCTGGGCCTTCCGCGCCGTCGTCGCGTGCCTCATCCCAGGCGGAGGCGTAAGCGCCGCGACAGGTGTTTCTGTTCGATCCACGGCCGCTCCTCCATGAGCTGCTGAGATCGAGGCCCGCTCGCCGAGCGAGCGTCTCGAGAGCGCCCCCGAAGCTGACCTTGTCGTCTTTCGTGACAAAGCCGTCACGTGACCCGAGGCACCGCAGCCGAAGCAGTCGTAGAGCCCTTCGACGAAGAGACGTTGAAGCTCGCCATCTTCTCCTTGTGAAGGGGCACGGTGCTCGAGCTGGTGCCCCTTCTTCTTGAGCTCGATCCCCCGCTCAGCGACGACCGCCGCCAGTGGCTCGCGGACTTGATCCGCTGGATCCCTCCTTCGTGACCTGCAGCCCTCCTCCTCCCTGATCGCGTCGAAACCGCGGTCCTTCAGCCGCCGCACCTGGAGCTTGAGGAGTTGGAGATCCGCGACCGTGCTTCGCTGTAGTAGTCGGCCTCGGCTTGGTGCGCCGCCTCTCCCGCGATGCGGAAGACCGCGACACGGCGGCCTTCGTCCCGCGAACGCCAATGCCCGAGCTCGGCACCGCGCAGCAAAGCGAGACTGCCCAGGAAGAGGTCGTCCGTCTGCAGCACTCTCCACCTCCTGCCGTGGAGGCCGCCTGCCTCGTCTCTCCCCGAGCGGAGGCCTCCACCGGCGCATGGACACGGTTCTCGACTGGGTGAGGAGATCCGGCTATGGTGGGATCCGGTCGAGGTGAGACCGTCTCTCCTCTGCCCCGGGCCGGCGTCGGGAGGTCCCCCAAGACATCACCCGCCGTCGGCCCGTCCTGCTCGCCTACCCCCGAACACCTTCCCGGCCTGAACCTGTCAAGGCCCCTGACGTCTTTTTCCGAGGGACTCCGGAACGTGACGTAATAGTACGCGATGTACTATGATGTAAGGGTGACGCCGGCTCGACACGAAAACTCCTTCCTATACTCACGGTCGAGAGGGACTACCGTGCCGACGCCGCCCAAGAATGTTGTGCTGCGATGAAGG
Source organism: uncultured Acidobacteriota bacterium (assembly GCA_963732935.1). Classification (GTDB taxonomy): domain Bacteria; phylum Acidobacteriota; class Vicinamibacteria; order Fen-336; family Fen-336; genus DATBSL01. Next base: position 1,487,724 of record CAVTBK010000003.1, read on the forward strand.
AGATCGGAGCTCGTCTTCCAGCGCTCCGCCAGGCCCGTGACATGACCCAGGTCGAGCTCGCCAAGGTCCTCGGCACCCAGCAGACCGCCTTCTCTCAGGTGGACTCGGCAATCGAGGGCTCGCCGTGCAGCAGGTCGTGGAGCTGGCGAAGGCGCTGCGCGTCTCCGCCGACGCCATCCTCGGGCCGATGAACGGCGCCGCCCGCGAGGAGTTGCCTACGGAGAGACGGCTCCTTCGTAGGCTGCGCCAGATCGAGCAGCTGCCCCGGGCGGAGAGACAAGCTCTCCTCAAGACCATGGATGCTTTCCTGAAGAGCTCTCAGGTCGCTTCAGCGGAGGTGGACTACGTCATCCGACGGGTCCTTTTCAAGAACTTCCGGGGCCTCGCTGACATCGGCGTCACGCTGCAGCCGCTGACAGTCCTCGTCGGCAAGAACGACTCTGGAAGAGCAGCTTCCTCGATGCGATCCACTCGAAGCTGAACAAGAAGGCACTAACCATCGAGGATGGATCGCAAAGCATCCCAGCAGCCCAAGGTCTCCTGTACCAAAATGCGGACCAGGGTTTCCACGGCACGCGGAAATCTTCAAGCTCCCATCCGAAGGCATCCGCATGCACTCGGACGGAGTGCCGATACCCAGAGCAAAGGCGCTTCCAAGCTGGAGGTGGCGGGCGCCGATCGCAGCGTTCTCGACTTCCTCCTGCGCAAGAACCGCACGCGCTTCGATCGGATCCAGAACACCCTGCGGGAGTTGGTACCTGGGCTGCAAGAGATCAATATCACCACGCCAGCGCCTCGGTCGCGCTCCATTTCCGTCAGAATGATGACGACTTCGAGGTCCCAGGATCTCGCCTTTCGACTGGCGTCCGGATGCTGTTCTTCTTCGTCGCCTGGCTCCCGCCAAGTCCGCCCCAGGTGGTGCTCATCGAGGAACTTCAAAACGGAGTCCAGCCCGAGCGGCTTGACAATATCGTCTCGCTCCTGCGAGGACTGACCGTCGGCAGTCTCTCGGGCGCCCCGGTGCATGCCATCCTGCGCACGCATTCGCCCACCTCCTCGATCACATCCGTCGCACGTCCAGGGGATCGTCTCGTCGTGAGAGAGATCGGCGCCATACGGCACGAGAAGTCGACGACAAGCATCTCCGAGAGTTCCTCGACGAGTTCATGCTCGGCGAGGTCTGGTTTAACCAAGGCGAAGACGGTCTGCTCGCGCTGCTGATCATCCGCCTCCTTTTCGTGCGAGACGGCGAGCGCGACGCGGCGACGATCCTCACCTCGTCTCGACGATCGTCAGCGCTCCGTCGACACCACCGCCGGCCTTGGGCCCGCCTGAACCAGGCCAGGAGAGGCTACGACCGCAAACTCCTCTCGCGATCCGCCAGAGCACGCCAGAACGGCCAACAGCGTCGTCGCTACGGTCGAGCACGATACTTCACCCGGCCGGACCGCATCCGGGACTTGCAGGCTGCACGCACGAAGACCATGAGACTCATCCGGCGTTGCCGACTGCAATCGTCGTCGCCGACCCTCACGCTGAGGCCTGGTTCTCGACAATCCTCACGCCGTGAACCGCGCTCCGGCTGCCGGCGAGACTCACATCCCCACCGTCCGCCACGTGGCAAGCCCGAAAGCGGAGTCGGCCGCCTTCATCGCACAAGCCCTCGATGTGGCGAGCCAATGGTGTCCCTTCTGGTCGAGATCGCGCAGCCCTCGTGCCGACACGTGTCAGACGGCCGTGAGACCGGCTTTGCCCAGTTCGCCGATGACGTACGGCGCGAGATCGGCCCCTGGCCACCGCGCCACCGCGCGCCTGACCGCGGCTGTCACGCCGGCCGCATCATCAGCCGGCACCCGCGCGGCCGTCGCGCCAGCCGCCACACACGCGCCATGGCCACGGAGCCGGCGGCGCCGGTGCGCGTTTGGGCCGTTGCCCTTCGCAGCTAAGGGCACGTGGAGTTCGCCCCTTCGGGGCCCGATAACCGACCTTATGCAACGTCCCGCCACGGCCTCGACCGGGGCGGGACGCGAGCTCGGCGCTTTGCTCTAGCGCTCCGCGGCGTTCAGCCGCTCCGCGCCTCGCTCGTTGGCGCCTCGTACATAAGGCGCGTTGATCGGCTCCACGTGCCCATGGTCGTCGGCCGTTGCTTCGGCTTCGGCAGTGGAGCGCCGCCGGCATGGCTTCCCGCGCACGAAAGGGGCCGGCATGACCGTGCCGCCCGCCACGATCACCCGCACGGCGCCCGCCGGCCCCACGCCGCGCGCCGCTGGTCGTAGACTATCGGCCATGAGCACCACTGCCCCCGAATCCAATTCACCCTCTGCCACCCCCTCGATGTTCAAATCGAGCGAACAGAGAAGAGCCTCGAGCGGCTTCTCGATGGATCCGGCAGTGGATGCCAAGACAGCCGTGGTAATGGCAATCGATACCGCTATGCTCGGCGTGCTCGCGGCACTCGCACCAGCTCCGAGAGACCTGCCCCTACCACTGGCTTTCGATTGCACTCGGCACGCTCGCTCTCATCGCCAGCCTGGGCTTCTGCGCGGCCGCGACCTTCCCGCAGACAGAGGGCCCCAAGGGATCGTGATCATTTCGGTCGGATCGCGGCCCGCTCGGCCTTCGCATCGCCGACACCATGCGCACGCTCTCAGTGCGGGATACCTCGAGGACCTACTCCCCCAATGCCACCGTAACACCGAGATGCGAGACACAGATTCGCAAGCCTCCGGCGAGCCTTGTTGGCTCTTCGGAGGCATCGCCGTGGCTGGCAGCGCTCTATCTTCTCTCGCGAGCCTGAAGATGGCCCTTTCGGAGTCAGCGTCCGGTCGACCCATCAGTGTGAGAGGCCCGGCGAGCGAGACGCTCGAGGGGAGGACGGCTCCTGGGCCAAGGTGGCGCCGGGGGCGGGCCAGTTCCCCGGGAGGAGTTCGTCGATACGGCTCTGGGGCCAGCCGCCGGCGAGCTTGGCCAGCACTTCGGTGGATAGGCGACCGGCTCCACGCCGCGAAGGCCACGGGTCCGAGTCACGCTGTAGAGCACCGCCGCGCGGCGGGCGGCCTCGTGAAGCCCGCGAAGAGGTAGTTCTTCCGACCGAGCACGATCGCGCGAGTTCTGTTGGTGAGTTGTGTCTGGGCTCAGCTGTCCGTCGTAGAGGAAGCGGGTCAGCGCCTGCCACTGGTTCAGCATGTAGGCGGTGGCTTTGGCCAGCTCACTGCTGGGGGGCTCGGTCGCGTGCGTCGTGAGCGCCCAGCGCTTGAGCTTCTCGAAGACGGGCAGGCTGCGCGCCTGACGCAGCGCCGCCCGCTCGGGCGGCGTGCAGTCCTTGAGGTCCGCAAGGTACTCGAATCGGTAGATTCGTCTGATCAGTCTGATTGGATAGGCCACCCGGCAGTCCGTATCCTGGAGCGCCACGAGCTTGCGCCGCGCGTGCGCGAGACAGCCGACCTCGAGCGCATTCGCCACCTGCCCGTTGAAGAGACGGTCGAAGACGCTGGCGCCATCGGCCTGGATCGGTCCGGCCCGCCCGGCGAGAAACTCCCAGGGACCGCTCGCACCTTCGCCGGTTTCGGCGTAGCGGAAGACGACATCATGCTCGTCGCCGAGGTACGCCCAGATGGTGCCCCGCTGGATGTTCGCCGGAGTTCGCGGGTCGAGCACCTTGAGGCCGGTTGCATCCGTGCGAATGACATGCGCGTGCTGAGCACCCGCTCCTCGAGCCGCTTGACCAGCGGGGCGAGCAGATCGGCCACACCCCCGGTCCAATCCGACAGCGTGGAGACCGGGATGCTCGCTCCCGTACGCGCGTAGCTCTCGTGCAGGCGGTGCAGGGGCGTGTGGTCGACGTACTTGCTCACCACCACGTGCGCCAGGACCGAAGCGTCCGCGATGCTGCGCTCTAGGATTCTCTGCGGCCCCGGCGCGGTCACGACTCCCTCGCGGCAGTTCGGGCAGGCGTACTTGGCCAGCCGGTACTCGTGGTGCACCAAGTGCCCCGGGACGTACTCGATCCTGCGAGCGGTGTCCTGACCGATCTCCTTCTGCGGCCCGCCACACTCAGGGCAGCGACGCTCGGCCTCACTGAGCTCGACCTTGTGCACCTGGCGCTCGGCGCCGGGCAGGCTCAGCCGGCTCTTGCGTTGGCTTGCTCGCGATCTCCTTGACCGCTTCCTTGCGGGCGTCCTCCGCCGCCTGGATCTCCTCGTTCACTTCGGCGTTGTCACGGTCCTCGGCTGTGGCATCCACCGCGGCCGCCGTGTCGCCCTGCCGCCGCAGCTCCTCGAAGAGGAGCGCCAGCTGAGCCGCGTTCACCCGCTCCGAGCGCTGCCCCAGCCGCCCCGGCTCAGCTTCGCCACCAGGAGCTCGAGCTCACGGCTCTTCTGCAGCACCGCGTCCATCGCCGAGAGCACCAGTTCGAAGGCCTCGTCGACCTTGTCCTCGCGTAGCAGTGCCGTGGCCGCCGCACGCACCTGTTCGAGAGGGCAAACGACGCCCGCCGTCCGTGTCTGCGCGGCGGCAAGCGGGAGCGCCACTACCGACGCGTCCTCATCGTCCGGCTCGCTGTGGCGCCCTCGCTCTGCAGCATGTCGATACCAAGTTCGGCAGCAGAGCCGCTTCTGTCAAGGCTTGTCTCACTGTCGCGCGCACAATGATGTCACATTCGAAGTTCCATCGTCGCTGCAGCCTGCCGGACGCCTGTAGCGCATGCGCCGACGCGCGCCGCGCAGGTCCAGACCCTCCAGCATCAGCCCCAGTTCACCGGCATCGAGCTCCACGTGCCGACTCCCTGCCACCGGCTCTGTCGGCAGCGCGAACGTGCCACGCTCGAGCCGCTTGTACACGAGCACGTAGCCCGTGCGGTCCCAGACCAGCAGCTTGATCCTGTTCTTCCGCCGGTTGAGGAAGACGAAGACGCGGCCGCTCAGCGGGTCGCGCTGATTAGCCCCCGCGTCGCCGCGGCCAGGCCGTCGAAGCCGCGCCGCAGATCGACCGCCTCGGCGGCGACGTAGATCCGCACCGAGGCCGGCAGCGTCAGCACCGACTGCGCTCGTCCAAGGATGCGAAGCACGCGTTCGAGGTCCTCTCCTGCAAAGCCCGCCGGGACTCTCACCCGCAGCCCGTCGAGCAGCACGACCTCGATCACGCTCGCCTCGTGGCTATTCGCGGGCCCAACCAGCTCCACCGGGTGGAAGCGCAGCTTCAGCGGCGCAGTTCCTGCGCCCCCACGCCCTCCTCGCCGGTCGGCTTGCTTCCTGAGCCGGTTCGCCCACCGCGCCAAGCGCGCGGCCTTGAGGGCCCCGTGCCGCCGCGAACCGCGACAGGGTTTGCCCACTTCGCTCCCACGCCCGCACGACCTGCCGTGCGTCACCTTCGCGCCAGTAGCCCTTGCCGGCCGCCGCCGCCAGATCCTTCGCCTTCTGGAATGCTCCCACCGCTGCACCCTCCCGTCCCTCTTCTCGGGCGGGTCCAGCGTGCCCTATACAACTGCCACGGCGCGGCCTGGGCAGACCGGACGCT
>CAVTBK010000004.1:0-646211 GCA_963732935.1 uncultured Acidobacteriota bacterium
TTCCGTGGAAACGCCGTGGTCGGCCGCCAACAGTGGATGGCCCGCGATCGTTTGCTCCGGTTCGGCCCGCCGGGCGTCCCCTCGCACTTCATCGGCGTTCCAGGGTCCACCGAACACCGGCGATAAGCTGCGAGGCGCGCGCACCCTGAGGTCCGTGGACGATGACAGCGCAGCCACGGCGCCTGCCGACTACCATGCCTCGCTCCGCCTCCTACCGCGCCTCGTCAGCTTCATCGCCTTGTTCGGCGACAAGGCTAGCATCCCCACAGGCAATTCCAGCCTCCGTTGGCTATGCGAAGCCTAGCAGACCCTGCCCGACCGCGTATGGGCCACCGAACCCCGCGAACGGCGTCAGCTGCCGGCCGGACCGGTGGATGCCTGGCCGTGCCCCCACGTGCACTGCGAGGACTTCCGGACTGCCCGGCGCCCAAAGGCCAGGCCGTTCACCCGCGCACCAACCGGACTACGGGGCCGGCCCGACGCTGCCACCTGCTCCACTCCCAGCCGTCGAGGCCCTGCCGAGCCCGTGCGTCGCGGCCGCGCCGCGCATACACGCGGTGGAGAAAGGACCCTACCCAGGCCGGTGCTGCGTCCGTAGTCCGTTTCCCTCGGCCGCGCGAGTTCGCCGAACACCGGCGATAAGCTGCGAGGCGCGCGCACCTCGAGGGCCGTGGACGATGACCGCGCAACCGAGGTGCCGGCCGACTACCATGCCTCGCTCCGCCTCCCACCGCGCCTCGTCAGCTTCATCGCCTTGTTCGGCAGCGTTGTACCCACTGCACGAGCGCCGCCGGCATGAAGCCGTTCCAGCCTTCGTGCGAAGCCTACCAGAATGCCTTCGCCAGCCCGAGCCCAACGAGGCAAGCACCGGATCCGGCTCCGCACCTGGCGCGGTTGAACGCCCGCCGGCCTCGCCGCTCGCCCAGGAATGTCGGGGCGCGAAGCACCGCAATGCGTGAGGTCGCGTGGGCGTGTGGTCCGTCCCCGGGATCTTCCGGCTCGACCTAGCCGACACTGCCGTTGCCAGCCAAGCGGGCCATCTGCTTCTCGTGCCCCTCGCGTCCTGGTGCGCTGCCGCGAGGCGCCTCCCCCACGTCTGCCGAACACCGGCGTTAAGCTGCGAGGCGAGCGCGCCCCGAGGTCCGTGGACGATGACAGCGCAACCGCGGTGGCCGCCGACTACCAAGCCTCGCTCCAGCACCACCCGAGCCTCGTCAGCTTGAACGCCTTGTTGGGCGGCACTCGTTCCCAGCCCCGAGCGCTCCAATGCTGCGACACAACGCCTCGCACACGCAAGGACCGGGCTGGCGCCGCCCGCAGAACCTCACGAACCTCACGAGCGCTCCATGGCCGCGACGCGCCGCCTCCGTTGCCTTCCCTGCCTATTGCGGCGCCCCACACTCTCGCCGCCATACGTCCACCGGCGCCAGCCCGCGCACCCTGAGCACTCCTTGGTAGCACAGCCGATCCGGCCCACAGCTACACCTTTCTGGACTCCGTTGCTTTCCCCCGTCGCTGCCGGAGGTGTCCGCTCAACACCGGCGATAAGCTGCGAGCCGGTACCCGCGGTTTCGAGCCTGCGCGGGTACGAGGCGGCGCCTCCGTCCATGCCACTCGTGCAACCCAGGCCGCGGTGCCGCCGAGAGGCTCGTCAGCTTCATCGCCTTGTTCGGCGGCACGCGATCCTCGGACCTGACCGTCCGTCCAACTTCCGTCCGGAGAACTGCTGGATCGTAGCGCGCGGGACCTTGAAGCGCACGAGCGAATCCAAGACGACCTTCGAGACGACCAAGGAGCCGTCAGCCGTGATACCCATCTCGTCTCGACCTGCCACTCCGCTCACCTGCAGCAGCCAGAGCGCAGGCAGCTTGGCGTTCGGGCTGTGCTTCGCGAAGAAGCGCGACTTCTGCACGCGAGATCGCGAGAAGGCGACGCATCGCGCGCTGCACACCTGCTCAAGTGCGCGCTTGACCGACGTGGTGACCAGGAACCCTGGGTGCGCCTCCACCATGACGTCCCCAAGCCACGAGTCGAACACGTATACGCCGGATCTGCCAGCTGGGCGGCCGGCCTCCTCGGGCCTCACCACGAAGAAGGGCTGCGTGCGCCGCTCCCTCTTGTCAGCCACGCCTCTCCTCTCCACCGAGTGTCCGCCGAACACTGCGGATAAGCTGCGAAGCGGTGCCCGCGGTCTCCACCAGGCCGGCGCGGGCATGAGGCGGCACTGTCCATTCCTGAACCATGCCGCCGAGAGCTTCGTCAGCTTCATCGCGCTTGTTAGGCGGCGTCCTTCTACGGCTGCACGATTGAAATGACGATGGACACGATGGAGATGACCAAGGAAGTGACTGCGACGCCGATGGCCCAGCGGTCCTTCCTGCGCTCCTCCCGAAGACCTGCCAGCACTGCTCCGAGCAGGGGAAGGTCGACGCAGTGCCGATCGTCGCCGATTCCCAACGTGAAGAAGTCGGACGCCTGAACCGTCATCATTCTTGTAGCCGTACTTCTTCTCAAGATGGCAGTAGAGGCGACCGAATACGATGTCGCCGTCCACGCGCAGGCGTGTCGCGATGGCTCGAATGCCAAGAGGCACATAGATCTTGGCTCGCACGGTCAGGGGCGTCTGCCGAGAAGCTCGCGAACGTCTCGTAGCATCGATCGTAGATCGCATTCAGGATCTCGTAGTCTGTCGGAACCTTCATCGCCCCTCCATCAAGTCCGCCTAACACCGGCGATAAGCTGCGAGCCGGTGCCCGCGGTTCGCAGCGCGCGCGGGCACGAGGCGGCGCCTCCATCCGACGCCACTTGTGCCATCCAGGCCGGGTGCCGCCGAGAGGCTCGTCAGCTTCATCGCCTCGTTCGAGGGCGCCCCTCACCTCCAGAACGGGACGGCAAGAACGATGATCGCCGCGACGACCGCCCAGAGCAAGAGAAGAAGTGCCGGCATCCATAGAACGACGGCGGCTGCTCGCCGCCAGGTTACCGAGTGCACGAACTTCACCGCTATGCCTGCAGACAGTGGACCACAGTCCGAGGAGCACCTTGACGCCGAGCACGGTCAGAGCTGGCCCGACCGACATCTTGCCAAGCGGAGCTGTAGAAGCGTGAAGGCGAGAGCCACGATACCCGGGACGAGGACGCGTATCCCACCGCCCGAACGGTCGCGTCGAGGGTGGCCTTCCCCCAAGCAATCGCGCGCCGACAAAGAACCAAAGAACTCCGAGAACGCGACGCCGAACAACCAATTCAGCGCAAGCCACATCAGGACTTCTGGCACGTCGCCGGCGCTCGGCACTCGCCAGCCGCTGAGACCTCTGCCAGGCAGGATGAGGAACGATCCAAGGGCAACCCGCAGGCTTGCCCTACGGTCGGGGAACTGCCGGAAGCTACTCAACCGGATGGTGCAGCAGCTCACCGCTCATCGCTCCCCCTGCGTCCGTCGAACACCGGCGTTAAGCTGCGAGGCGAGCGCACCCTGAGGTCCGTGGACGATGACAGCGCAACCGCGGTGGCCGCCGACTACCAAGCCTCGCTCCAGCACCACCCGAGCCTCGTCAGCTTGAACGCCTTGTTGGGCGGCACTCGTTCCCAGCCCCGAGCGCTCCAATGCTGCGACACAACGCCTCGCACACGCAAGGACCGGGCTGGCGCCGCCCGCAGAACCTCACGAACCTCACGAGCGCTCCATGGCCGCGACGCGCCGCCTCCGTTGCCTTCCCTGCCTATTGCGGCGCCCCACACTCTCGCCGCCATACGTCCGCCGGCGCCAGCCCGCGCACCCTGAGCACTCCTTGGCAGCACAGCCGATCCGGCCCACAGCTACACCTTTCTGGACTCCGTTGCTTTCCCCCCGTCGCTGCCGGAGGTGTCCGCTCAACACCGGCGTTAAGCTGCGAGGCGAGCGCACCCTGAGGTCCGTGGACGATGACAGCGCAACCGCGGTGGCCGCCGACTACCAAGCCTCGCTCCAGCACCACCCGAGCCTCGTCAGCTTGAACGCCTTGTTGGGCGGCACTCGTTCCCAGCCCCGAGCGCTCCAATGCTGCGACACAACGCCTCGCACACGCAAGGACCGGGCTGGCGCCGCCAGCAGAACCTCCCGAACCTCACGAGCGCTCCATGGCCGCGACGCGCCGCCTCCGTTGCCTTCCCTGCCTATTGCGGCGCCCCACACTCTCGCCGCCATACGTCCACCGGCGCCAGCCCGCGCACCCTGAGCACTCCTTGGTAGCACAGCCGATCCGGCCCACGGCTACACCTGTCTGGCTCCGTTGCTTTCCCCCGTGGCTGCCGGAGGTGTCCGCTCAACACTGGCGATAAGCTGCGAAGCGGTGCCCGCGCCCATGCTCGCCGCGCGGGCACGAGGCGGCACCTGCCCGACGTGCATTCCGTGCCGTCCGTACCACAGCGCCGCCGAGAGCTTCGTCAGCTTCATCGCCTTGTTCGACGCCGCCGTCCCTTCCGCGAGAGCGCTGCGCTTCTGCGCACCTCACCCAGCCCGCTACTGGAACCGAATCGCCATCGAAACGACGATGGCTACGAGTACTACGGCGAGAGCAATGACGCCCACACCCAGTTCGCCCCGCCGCACCGCGCGGACTACCAGGAGTGCGCGAGCCACCGAACACCGTTCCAACCACGACCGCCGGGCCGTACGCTCCCGCCTTCGCGAACTCGTAGACCACGACGAAGGGGCCGATGATGAGCGGAAGAAGCATGGCGGTCAGCACCACACACAGAATCACGGGGACGCCCTCGAGAGTTGAGCGAAGCCGTCGGATCCACCCGCCTTGCGGAACAGGCGGAGCTGCCTCACTCGGCACGACGGTCCGGTCGGCGTCCTCGTCCATGGCCTCTACCCGCACCGCATTCTAGCGTCGCTCTGGTTCGAAGGCGTCGAACACGGCGATAAGCTGCGAAGCGGTGCCCGCGTCCATGCCAGCCGCGCGGGCACGAGGCGGCACCTTCGTACGCGCCACGCTCGCCTACCGTGCAACGGTGCCGCCGAGAGCTTCGTCAGCTTCATCGCCTTGTTCGACGGCCCCGCCCGAACGCACCCCGTCCCCACGGAAGGCCAGGACGGCCAGGATAGGCAGCGCAAACAGGCCCACGCATTTGGACGGCTACACCCACCAGGAGTCTTCCGGGACGCCAAGTACTCTCCTGACCGAGCGACTCTCTTCTGCTGAACCGCGTACGCTGCAGCCATGCTCAGCCAGTACGCCACGACGCCAGCCCACCCCAGAGACGCCAACAACGCCACAGGTACCTGGGGCTCAGGTTCGCGAAAGACGGCCACGACGCCTACGACGGAAAGCGCGGCGAACGCGACGCCCGCCACACACCACCAGACGACGATATCGTGAAGGGTGGCGCTCTTGCGGGAAGGGACCCCACCAGTCACGCGCGCAAGCACCGGCACAACCGCCGGCCATGCGAGTACCACAGGGAGGGCTGCAAAGGGCAGCATACGGACGACCCAGTGGCCGGAGGCGACCGCCACGCGAACTGGAAGGCCCATCTCACCTGCCCCCGGCATCCAGCTGTTTGCCTTCCACTGAGCCCATGTTGTGAAGCACGCCCACACAACCACGGGGCCTGTGAGGATTGCGAACACCATGCTCCGCCTCACTGATCGCATGAGCGCCTCCAGGTCCGTCGAACACCGCGCATAAGCTGCGAGGCGGTGCCCGCGGTTTCGCGCCGGCGCGGGCATGAGGCGGCACCTCTCGTCCGGTACTCGCGGAACCAGCGGGTGCCGCCGAAAGCCTCGTCAGCTTCATGCGCTTGTTCGGCGGCGCCCGCATCTGCGCTAGCCGGTACACCAGGGCCGAAGTACTCGCCGACGTGGCCCGCCAGCGCTAAGCGGAGTCCGACGGCAACCAATCCCAGCGCAACGGGGAGATTCACGAGCACGCCACCAAGCCCTCCCCTGCGACTTTGTAGCCCACGAGCCGAATGTCCGGGTGTCCACGATGACCTGAAGCGCGATCCAGACTTCCCGCAGGAATTGGCAACCCAGGGCGAGTACCAGACCTACCGCAAGCCAGCGACCAAGGGGGCGCCGACGACCGAGCGCCCACAAGCCCAAGCCTGCCAATGCCCAGAGGAGCACCCACCATGCTGGGCGAACCCGAGCGTTTCGAATGCGCGCCCCTTGGCGCTCGCGCGGTAGATATCGCGTCCGATGAAGGCGACCCCGAGTGTCCCGCGGACGAGGACGAAGAGAAGCACCCACGTTCCGACTCGAACGATGCTCGGCGACCGCCCCGTGCTTGACGCGATACGCTTCTCAGCTTCCGGCATGCCGGCCATCCCCCCCTGCGTCCGCCCAACACCGCGGATAAGCTGCGAAGCGGTGCCCGCGGCCATTCTGCCCGCGCGGGCACGAGGCGGCACCTCCGTCCGGACGGTCGTCGGTGGCCAGCCGGGTGCCGCCGAGAGCTTCGTCAGCTTCATCCGCTTGTTCGGCTGCACGCGCTTCATACGACAAGGATCCTTTCGCGTCGTGTCGACCGCCGCCGGCCACACCCCACTCGCGTACAACTCCACAACCCGGTGCCAGAAGCCAGGCACGCCGAAACAAACTTCGTCACCGCCATGCGGAAGGCATGAGGAGCCATCTCTCGAACCGCGCCCCGCAAGTCCGATGCGCCAATCAAGAGCCAGGGCGACTCAGGCAGTCTCGCGAGCCCGCTAAGGACTTCCTGGTTACACGAAGCCGCTCTTCACGCAGCGACCTCGGCAAGGGCGAACGCGTGAGCCGTCCGCCAAGGTCGCGATTTGGGTTCGGGCCATCTTTCGACAGCCAGGCGAAGCCTCCAGCTCGTTGCCCCCGTGTCGACCAAGACCGAATTCTGCTGACGACGCCGATCGAATGGACTCCTGCCACTCCCGCAGGGACGGACGCAACACCAACTCGCGCTCACCCAGCTGGCCGCCGAGATCACGAGCCACTGATTTGCCCGCGCACGTTCCGCAAGGTCGCTCACGCCCGCTCCACCTGTGTCCAGCCGAACACCGGCGATAAGCTGCGAAGCGGTGCCTGCGTCCACCCCGGCCTGCGCGGGCACGAGGCGGCACCTGCCCACAGGCCATGCAAGGCGTCCGTGCAACGGCGCCGCCGAGAGCTTCGTCAGCTTCATCGCCTTGTTCGACGGCCCCGCGTCGCCCCCATCGGCCACTCAACGCGAAGCTCGTCGCCCACTCTCAAGGCTTGCCACCGTTCAAGCATGCTCGTTAGCGCTCGCCCAACACACGTTGGTGTGCCCGCTCGCCAGGCGCTCATGTGCGCGTAGACAATTCCCTCAGTCCGAACGAGTCACCTGGCTCGCGAATGGCGCGCGTCCGGGGCGCTGGACGACGCCCAGGAACGCCGGCGAAGGTGGCACCCTTCGCGACGGCCCCCAGAACCCGACAGTCAGCCCGAGAGCCTCACTCCACGACGAAGTGCGCAAGGTCGTGTGGCGGCCACGGCCCGAGGCCATGGTTGGCCCCGCGAAAGGCCTCTGCCCGTGACGCGTCGCGGTCCAGCCACAGAGTCGCTCTTCGTCGACCTTGAAGAACGCTACCCTCATCTACAACCTCTCCACGGAACCAGCTGTACCCGCCCTCGCGCCGCATTGGTCCGTCGAACACTGGCGATAAGCTGCGAAGCGGTGCCCGCGTCCAACCTGGCCGCCGCGGGCACGAGGCGGCACCTGCCCAAAGGCCCTGCAAGCCGAGCACCACGGCGCCGCCGAGAGCTTCGTCAGCTTCATCGCCTTGTTCGGCAGCCCCATCGCTCCGCTCAGCCCGCCAGGTAATGCCAGCCTTCGTCACCTGGACGAAGTGCTCAGTCCTCGACAACCCGAACAGGAACTCGCTGAACCCGCTGCACACTACGGACAAGGCCTCGTGATTCTCCGCCAGCCTCCCACCGTCTGCGGCACCGACCTCGTGATTCCACTTCCACACAGTGAATGGCGACCGCAGGCTGAGCAGGAACAGGTTGCCGCCGCCGTCGGCGCCCACAGGCAGCACTGCTGACGCTCCGACGGTGCGCGGTGTCTCCGACTCGCCCCGGATCCGGCGTAGCAACGAGACCGATAGCAGCTGATAGCCGTTGTAGACGTCCATCGCCGTCACGCCACCGCTGAGCCGCAGGAACTCCTTGTACGCATCGGGAAGCTGATCACCCATTCCGCCTCGAGGGCCGCGACCTCTGCAGCTCCCGGAGCACTGGAAAACGCCGGCAAGGCGAGGGGATAGGGCGACTGCACGGCGGGGATCTGCCGAGCCAGCTTCTGCATGAGCGCGAGCGCTTCGCCTACCGGCCCACGGGGTCCCTCCTCGGGTCTGCCGAACACTTAGTATGTCGAATCGATATTTCGGCATGGCGTCGGTCGGGGATTATGTCAGTGGGGATACTGGAATTGCACGTCGGAGAGAAATCGTAGCCGGCGAATCGGAAGAGGTGGCAGGGCGCCCGGTCGTCTCCGGCCGTCGGCGTGGAGTCGAGCCGCGGCGGTCTGAGGCGGCCGAGGCCGGCGGAAGGCGGGCATTCCGTGCCTCGCCCCATCGCCGTCCACCGCGCGCGGCCTCCTTCACCTCTCCGTCGTCGCGTCGGGGAGAGGGCCACGGCCGGCTGGTGGAGCGATCGGCATCCGTCTTCCGGGCGCCGTGAGTGTCCGGCGCCGGCTGGTCGAGGGGACTTCGGACGCGACCCGAACGGCCGGGCTGCGGAACGTGCGTGTAGATCATGGTCGTGGCGACGCTGCTATGGCCGAGCAGCTCCTGGATGGTGCGGATGTCGTAGCCGGCCTCGGAGAGATGGGTCGCGAAGGAGTGGCGAAGGGTGTGGCAGGTCGCCGCCTTGGCGATGCCGGCGGCGCGCAGGGCGACGGCGAAGTCGCGGCGGACCAGGTCTTCGCTCAGGTGGGATCGGCGCAGCGCACCGGTGGCCGGGTCGGCTCTCAGGTGGTCGGCGGGGAACAGCCACTGCCAACCCCAGTCGGTGGTGTCTCGAGGTGGGCGGGACCCGGGGAGAGGCACGTGCCCAACGCCGGCCGCGAGGTCGGAAGCGTGGAGGACGCTGACGCTCTCGAGGTGGGCGCGCAAGGGAGCCACGAGCCGGGCCGGCAGCAGCGTGAACCGGTCCTTTTTGCCCTTGCCGTTTCGGATGGTGAGGCCGGGGCGCCAGAGGTCGACGTCGCGGACGCGGAGCCGGCAGCATTCGCTGACCCGGAGTCCGGAGCCGTAGAGGAGCGACACGACGAGCCGCATGGCGCCGCGGAGCCTCCCGAGGACGGCCTCCATCTCCTCTCGCGAGAGGACGACGGGGACGCGCCGGCTGGGCTTGGCGCGGGGCACGCCCTCCAGACCCCGCAAGGCACGGCCGAGGACCTCGCGGTACAGGAAGAGCAGCGCGCCGAAGGCCTGGTTCTGGGTCGAGGGGCTGACGTGCGCGTTGGTGCCCAGGAACGAGAGGAACGCGGCGACCTGGGGCTGCCCGAGCTGCTCGGGAGGGACACCTCGGTGAAAGGCGACAAAACGGCGGACCCAGGCAGCGTACGCCTTCTCCGTGTGGGGGCTGTAGCCGTGGGCGCGAATGGCGGTGCGGAGACGCACGAGAACTGCCGAGGTCCCATGAGAATCGGACGAGGTCGCATGAGGGTCGGCCGAGGTCGCATGCGAGTCGGACGCGGCGGAGATGGGAGCGGAATCCGGAGGCGGCGGGCCGTCGGGCGGCGCCGGTCCGTCGGGCGCGTCCGGGAGGGTGCGACGGGGATGGGGAGCGACGAGCGTTCGGGCCGCCCCGCGGAGCGAGGCCGCCGCCCGGCGGAGACCGAGCAGACGCCGCGGCACGTCCCGATCCCTCGGGCCGCGCGCGCTCATGCGAGGGTGTCGAGCGGGCTGCGAACGCCCCGCCCGCCCCAGTTGACGACGTGGGTGTAGATCATGGTCGTGGAGACGTCGCTGTGCCCGAGCAGCTCCTGGATGGTGCGAATGTCGGAGCCGGCTTCGAGGAGGTGGGTGGCGAACGAGTGCCGAAGGGTGTGGCAGGTGGCGGGCTTGGCAAGTCCAGCCGAGTGCACGGCGGCGGCGAAGGCGCGCTGGAGGGCGGATTCGTGCAGGTGGTGGCGTCGCCTCTGCCCGGTGACGGCATCGACGTGGATGCGGGTGGCCGGGAAGAACCATTGCCACGGCCACTCGTGGCAGGCGTTCGGGAACTTGCGCTCGAGCGCGTAGGGAAGGGCGACGTAGCCCGCGGCGCCATCGAGGTCGGCCAGGTACTGGCGTTCGACGTGCGCGCGGTGGGCCCGCAGGGCCGGCAGCAGGCGGGTCGGGAGCACGGTGACGCGATCCTTGCGTCCCTTGCCGTCGTGGACGGTGATCTCGCAGCGGTCGAAGTCGACGTCCTTGACGCGCAGGCGGCAGCACTCGAGCAGGCGCAGGCCGCCTCCATACATGAGCGCGCACATGAGCCACGGCGTGCCTTTCAGCCGGCGCAGGATGGCCTGCACCTCGGGGCGAGCGAGCACGAGAGGGACGCGCACGGGACGTTTGGCGCGGACGACGCTTTCGAGGCCGACCAGGTTCTGGTGGAGGACGTCGCGGTAGAGGAACAGGATCGCGGCGAAGGCCTGGGTCTGGGTGGAAGAGCTGACCTCGCACCAGGAAGCGAGATGCGAGAGGTAGCCGACCACCTCTGGGGCGCCGAGGGTTTCGGGGTGGCGCTTGCCGTGAAAGAGGATGAACTGGCGGATCCAAGCGACGTACGCCTTCTCGGTGCGGGGGCTGTAGTGACGGGTCCGGATCGCCATGCGGACGCGGTCGAGGAGGCGCGGTTGGGGCCGAACCGGTACGGGAGCGGGCGGCGGAGCCGGCGTGGGATCGGGCGCCCGCACGGGAACGCGTGGCCGCTCCGGGGGGAAGGTGGCAGACGGCGGCGTCGGAGCGGAAGGGGATGACCGCATCGGAGCGGGTCCCGACGGCGGGGCGTGATCGCCGGAGTCCATGACACCTCCTCTCCCTCTAACGAACGGCCAAGCGCAGGGGCCACGCGACTGACAGCCGCCGGCAGGGAGAGAGGGTGCCGAGCGGAGCCTGCTGAGCGCGCCAGACTGAAAGCCAGAGTAGGGCGGGCGCCGGTCAGGATGGGACCGATGGAGGCCGAGACATGGTCCGGAGAGCACCCGAGACATGGTCCGGAAAGCAGGTTGCCGACGAGGGGCGGCCGGCGCGGAGCGAGGAGCCGCGACCCCCGGGCCGCGGTGGAGCCCTCGCGCCGCGGTAGACCCCCCGGGCCGCGATAGACTCCGGAGTCGCAGGAGACTCCACCACCCATGTCCCGCACCAGCCGCCTCGCCTTCGGCACGTCCATCTTCGCGGAGATGACCGCGCTCGCGACGCGCCACGGGGCGGTGAACCTGGGTCAGGGCTATCCCGATTTCGACGGGCCCGCGTTCGTGAAGGACGCCGCGGCCGAGGCGCTCGCCGCGGGGCACAACCAGTACGCGCCGATGCCGGGGCTGCCGGCGCTGCGGCGCGCGGTGGCGGAGCACGAGCGGCGCTTCTACGGGCTCGAGCACGACCCGGAGAGCGAGATCACGGTACACGCCGGCGCGACCGAGGGGATCTGCGCGACGCTGCTCGCCCTCCTCGAGCCTGAGGACGAGGTGATCGTCTTCGAGCCCTGCTACGACGCATACCTGCCCTGCCTGACCATGGCGCAGGCGCGGGCGCGGGCGGTGGCGCTGGCGCCGCCCGAGTTCCGCCTCGACCAGGCGGCGCTCGAGGCCGCGATCGGCAGGAAGACGCGGGCGATCCTGCTGAACTCGCCGGGCAATCCCGCGGGCTGCGTGATGAAGGCGGAGGAGCTGGCGGCGATCGCAGACGTGTGCCGGCGGCACGATCTGCTGGCGATCACGGACGAGGTGTACGAGCACATCGCCTTCGAGGGCCCCCATCTCCCGCTGGCGGCCCAGCCCGGGATGCGCGAGCGGACGGTGACGATCTCGTCGAGCGGGAAGAGCTTCAGCCTGACCGGCTGGAAGATCGGCTGGAGCTGCGCGCCGCCCCCGCTGGCCGCGGCGATCCGGGCAGTGCACCAGTATCTCGTCTTCGCGATCGCGACGCCCTTCCAGCATGCGATCGCGACGGCGCTCGCCGCGCCCGACGCTTTCTACCAGGACCTGCGCGACCGCTACCGCGCGCGGCGCGACCGGCTGTGCCAGGGGGTTGCGGCGCTCGGCTTCGGCGTGCGTCCGCCGGAGGGGGCCTACTTCGCCCTCGCCGACATCCGCCCGCTCGGGCACCAGGACGACGCCGCCTTCTGCCGGATGCTGGTGGAAGAGGTTGGCGTGGCGGCGATCCCGGTGAGCGCCTTCAGCTCCGGTGGAGGCCCCCGCCACCTGGTGCGCTTCGCCTTCTGCAAGGAGGACGCGACGCTCGACGAGGGCCTGCGCCGCCTGGCGCGGCTGCGCGGCTAGGCGGCCGCGCTCAGTCCAGGTTCAGCACCGGCCGCAGCGGGCCCAGGGGCGGGTCCCCTTCATAGAAGACGCGCTCCAGGAAGAGACCGGAGGGCGGCGCCGTGAGCCTGGCGGGGACGTCGGAGGGGGCCTCGAGGAAGCGCTGGGCGTCGCGGGCGCCGAGGCCGCCCCGGCCCACCTCGGCAAGGACGCCGACCATGCGGCGCACCATCTTCCAGAGGAAGTGGGAGGCCAGGATGCGGACGAGGACGAGGTCGCCGGCCGCCGCAACCTCGACACGCTCGACCGCGACACGGGTGCTCCCCTCCCGAGCCTCGGCGTCGGAATAGGAAGCGAAGTCGTGCATGCCCTCGAAAAGGCGGCCAGCCGTCTCCATCGCGCCGAGCTCGAGCGGGTCGCGGATCCAGAAGACGAGGGGCTTGCCGAAGGCGGTGCGCCGGCGCGTGATCTGGTAGAGGTAGGCGCGCGAGCGGGCCGAGTGGCGGGCGTGGAACTGCCGGGCGACCTTGGCCGCGCGCAGGACGTTGACGTCGGCGGGCAGCTCGTCGTTGAGGGCGTGGGCGAGCGCCTCGGGCGCGAGGCGCGTCTCGAGGTCGAGGTGGGCCACCTGCTGCAGGGCGTGGACGCCGGCGTCGGTGCGCCCCGCGCCATAGCTCGCGAAGTCGGTGCGGCCGCAGGCGCGCTGGACGG
The DNA here is from genome assembly GCA_963732935.1 of uncultured Acidobacteriota bacterium. Taxonomy (GTDB): domain Bacteria; phylum Acidobacteriota; class Vicinamibacteria; order Fen-336; family Fen-336; genus DATBSL01. The sequence goes on from CAVTBK010000004.1 coordinate 13,164, forward strand.
CCTCGTGGAGCGCGCCCTGGACCGTGCGCGCGTTCTTCTGGATCTGCCAGCCGGAGTAGCGGGTGCCGAGGTACTCGAGGTCGAGGCGGAAGCGGGCCATGGGGGATCCTATCCTCTCGCCAGACGGAGGCGCGAAGTCGGCCGACGGCGCGCACGAAGCGGCCGCGGCGGCGTGCGGCGAGCGCGCGGCGAGGGCGTACGCAGGCGTCGCGCCCGGGCCGCCGCCCGGGACTCTGCTATTCTGGCCCGCGGTGAAGCTGCGGGTCCTGAGCTACAACATCCACCGGGCGATCGGCGTCGACCGGCGTTTCCGGCCGGAGCGGGTGGTCTCGATCATCGGCTTCTACGCGCCCGACGTCGCGCTGCTGCAGGAGGTGGACGAGGGCGTGCCGCGATCGCGCGAGATGCACCTGGCCCACGAGCTGGCGCGGGCGCTCGGCTACGACCACTGGGCGGTCGGCCACAACGTGAGGCTGCGCAAGGGGCGCTACGGCAACGCGACGCTCAGCCGCTGGCCGATCCAGCGCGAGCGGAACATCGACCTCACCATCGGCTTCCGCAAGCGGCGCGGCTGCCAGCACACGCGGATCGCGGTGCGCACCTCGAGCGGGAGGACGCGCCGGCTGGAGGCATTCAACCTGCACCTCGGGCTGTCGGCCCGCGAGCGGCAACGGCAGGTGAGCCTGCTCGCCCACTCGCGGGAGCTGGCCCTGCTGCCCCCGGAGGTGGCGTGCGTCGTGGGCGGCGACACGAACGACTGGCGCTCGCTGCTGCGGCCGTCCTTCGTGGACGGGCTCGGCTTCCGCTCGGCGACCGGCGGCGAGCGGGAGGGCGAGCGGGCGCTCGCCACCTTCCCCTCCTTCTTCCCGCAGGGCGCCCTCGACCGCGTGTACTATCGCGGCGCGCTGCGGCTCACGAACGCCCGCCCCTGCCGGCTCGCCATGTCCCGGATCGCGAGCGATCACCTGCCGGTGATCGTGGACTTCGAGCTCGTCTAGGCGGGGGCGGCGGACGGCGCGCCTCAGGCCCCTGCGCGCGGCTCGTACGAGCACCAGGGGTCGGTCTCGAACGGATCGCCGGTGAGGCCGTAGGCGCGCGAGCGCGAGCCGCCGCAGATGTCGCGGAACTCGCAGCGGCCGCAGCGGCCCTTGAAGAGTGACGGGGTCCGGAGCTGCCGGAAGAGCGGCGCCTCGCGATAGGCCTGGGCGAGGCTCGTCTCGCGCACGGTGCCGACCGGGATGGGCAGGAAGCCGCTGGGCATGATCTCGCCGATGTGCGAGACGAAGAGGAACCCGTTGCCGGAGTTGACGCCGCGGGGGGCGAGGCCGACGGTGTGGCCGGGACCCTCGGAGACGGTGAGCCGCGCGGGCATGGCGGCGAGCCCGTCGGGGCGGGCGGAAGGGGCGCCCTCCTCCTTCATCTCGCGCTGGGCCACGTGGCGGCGGTAGTGGGGGGCCTCGGTCACCTTGACGATGAACCCCTCCTTCTTCTGCACCCGGTAGACGACCTCGAAGAGACGCTCGCACTCGGCGGCGGAAAGGCCGGTGAGCACGCTGCCGCGGCCCATCGGGACCAGGAAGAAGACCTCCCAGAACACGATCCCGAGCTTCTGGACGAACTCGGCCATCTCCTCGAGGTAGGGCGCGGTGTCGCCGCAGACGGTGGTGTTGACCTGGAGCGGCAGGCCGACCTCGTGCGCCCAGGCGACGGCCTGGAGGCTCTTGGCGAAGGCGCCGGGGACGCCGCGGAAGCCGTCGTGGAGCTCGGCGCGCGGGAAATCGATGCTGACGGCCATCTGGTCGAGCCCCGCCTGCTTCAGGCTCGCCACCAGCTCGCGGGTGAGGCAGTCGGTGGCGGCCGGGATGGTGGCCACGCGCAGGCCCCGCGACTTGCCGTGGCGGATGAGGTCGAGGAGATCAGGCCGGTTGACGGGGTCGCCGCCGCTCAGGATCAGGATGGGCGTGCCCAGCTCGGAGACCTGGTCGATGAGCCGCCGGCCTTCGTCCGTGGTCAGCTCGCGCGGGTCGCGCCCGGGCTGCGCGGAGGCGCGGCAATGGCGGCAGACGAGGGCACAGGACTGGGTCGTCTCCCAGATCACGAGGAAGGGCGCCTGGGCGAAGTCGACCGAGCGCAGGAAAGAAGGCCCCGAGGCGCGCGCGCTGGACGCGCGGGGCCCGCCGTGGGGAACGCCTGTGGGGTGACCGGCCAATCGATCCTCCGGAAGGGGCTGACACGACAGGATAGCAGCGCTCGCGGGCGGGGGGCAGGACGGCGCCCGAAGACGCATGAGGCGCCCGCGGTTGCGGGCGCCTCAAGGGGGAACGAGAGCGAGACGAAGGGACTACTGCCGCGTGAGCGGCTCGGCGCTGATGCCGAGCTCGCCGTTCGGACCGCTGACCCAACCTTGCCGGAAAGCGAGCGAGACAGCCTCGAGCTTCGAGTGGACGTCGAGTTTCTCCAGGATGTTGTGGATGTGGTTTCTCACGGTGGCGAGGCTGATCCCGAGCTTGTGGGCGATCTCCTTGTTCTGCAGCCCGGCGGCCACCCAGCGGAGGATCTCTTTCTCGCGGTCGGTCAGGGGTGGGGCCTTGGGCACGGAGACGTTGCCGGGAGGCGGAATCGGCTCCCAGCCTTCAGTGGATGAGGTGTTGGTGCCGGCCTTCTGGGCGCCGAGGCGCTCGAGGGCGCGGGTGAGGCGGGAGGAGCGGTCGATCGGCTGCAGGATGTGGACCAGGGTGAAGAGCTCGGGCCGCGACCCAGGAATCTTGAGGACGGTCACGTTGAGGTTCTGTTCCTGCTTGGGCGAGGATCCAAGAACGATTTCGAAACCCTGCACGGCCTCGCCCCTGCGGGTCATGGAGACGACGGAGCAGTTTTCATGGCAGAAACGGTTTCCGAAGACGTCCTTCCCTCCCAGCACGTCGTAGCAGCGCCGACCCAGGACCTGGTTGGTGGGGCGTCCGAGGAGTCGTTCGGCGGCCCGGTTCCAGAAGACGACGTGGCCGCCGATGTCCGTGGCCAGGGCTGGCGTGTCACTCTGGGAGAGGAGGTCGAGCAGCTCGGTGCTTTGCTCGGTGCTCCAGTGACGGCTTTCCAGGATGCGTCCGTTCATCAGGTCCCCCGTTCCCCGCCCTCGACAAGAGCAAAGCGCATGCCGAAGCCCGGGTCTCCAACGCCTGCAAGGGTTTATTGCCGCGAGCCCGCCGCAGGGTATGCCCTAAACTGCTCTCTGGTAATGCAAACGGACCATCGGTCCATCAGGAGTGAGACTACCGGGGCAGGCCAGGCAGCGCAAGCGAAAAGGGCGAATCGGTCGATCTGGCCGCAGGTCCCGCGCCCTGTGGGGCTGGGCCGGCCGCAAGCGCGCAGGAACTACGCCTCCCGCGTCGCGGGAGGCGACATCCCTTGCGGAAGTGGGAGGGATCCTTCCGCCGCGACCCGGTGTCGAAGGAGATACGGGTTCCCGTGGCCCGGTCGCGAGCGCCTTGCGCCGCGCCGCGCGGCGGGCCGCCGTGATAAGATGGCCACGCAAGACGTTCGTAGCGCCCGAATGTGAGTCGTTTCCCCCCTCGGCCGGTCAGGCGAGCGGATCCGGACGTCGACACGGGAGCGAGGGACGTCGCGCGTGAGTGAGGGTTATCTGCGCATGAACAGGTGGGGACGCGTTTCGTCGCACTCCCGAGCAGGAGGACGTCCATGAGCCAGGCCAGCACGGCCCAGTCCGGTCAGGGGGCCGGCAGGGTTTCACCGATTCTCTTTCAGAGCCTCGTCCTGACGGACCCCGGGGACCGCGCGGGACACAAGCGCGCGACCTTCTTCATCTCCCTCGGGCTGCACTCGGCGCTCGTGGTCGCGGTCGTTCTGCTTCCGCTCATCTTCTACAACGCGATGCCGAACCAGGAGGCGCTCAAGGCCTTCTTCGTCGCGCCCCTCGAAATCGCGCCGCCGCCTCCGCCTCCTCCGCCCCCGGCGGCGAGCGCCGCCGCGGTCGTCAAGCCCCCGCCCAGGATCAACGTGCAGCAGCCGCAGGGCTTCGTGGCCCCGATCGACGTGCCCGACCAGATCAAGCCCGAGGAGACCCTGGACATGGGCATGGAGGGCGTGCCGGGCGGCGTCGAGGGCGGCGTGCCGGGCGGCGTCGTGGGCGGTGTCGTGGGCGGCCTGCCGACCGAGGCGCCTCCTCCGCCGGCCCGCGTCGTCCGCATCGGCGGCCAGATCGCGCAGCCGAAGCTGCTGCGCCGGGTGGAGCCGAAGTACCCGGACCTCGCCGTGGCATCGCGGGTCACCGCACTCGTCATCCTCGAGGCCGAGGTGGACACGCGCGGCTACGTGCGGACCGTGAAGGTCCTGCGCGGGCACCCGCTCTTCGACCAGCCCTCGCTCGACGCCGTGAAGCAGTGGCGGTACCAGCCGCTGCTCCTGAACGGCGAGCCGACCGGTTTCATCCTCACCGTCACGCTCAACTTCAGCCTGCAACACTAGCGCCGAGGCGCGAGCACGAAAGCCCGTCGGGCCGATCGGCCCGGCGGGCTTTCTGCTTTTCGGGGTCAGGCCCGCGGGGGAGCCGCACCGGCAGGGCCTGCGGCGCGTTCACTCCGAAAAAGGGATCGTTCCTCCGACATCGGTGTCCAAGCGGACGAGGGTGCCAAAGGCAGGCACCCGGAGGAAAGGAAGGAGGGCTCCCATGGGACCCGCTCGCCCGGTCGCGATCGCTCTTCGGGCCGACCGTGTTTCTCCGCTTCTCTTCCAGAGCCTGCTGGCGGCCGCTCGCGGCCGCGAGGCCCCTCGCCACGGCGCGCCCTTCACCGCCTCGATCGCGCTCCACTCGGCGCTCGTGGCGGGGCTCGCGCTGCTGCCCGTGCTGCTCGGCAACGCGCTGCCGAGCGTCAGCTCGGACACGGACTTCGGACCCGTCGTCGAGCTGCCGATGCCGGCGCCGCCGCCGGGACCGCCCGAGGGCACGCCCAGGATCAACCGGCTGGCACCCCGGAGGGTCACGCCTCCCTCGCAGGGGATGATCACGCCGGTCGCGATCTCGACCGAGATCGTGCCGGACGACCTACTGACGGACGGCGTTGGCCCCACGAGCTGCAGGGGCGGCTGCGTCCCGGGTGCACCCCCCGAGCTCAACCCGATCGGCAGCGTCTTGCCGCCGCAGGAGGCGCCCCCGCCGCCGCCCAAGGTCGTGCGGATCAGCCGGCTGGCGGCGCCGCAGCTCCTCGTGCGCGTGCCGCCGGTCTATCCCCCGCTCGCGATTGCGATCCGCCTCTCGGGGGTGGTGGAGATCGAGGCCGAGGTGGACACGGCCGGCCGCGTCACGACGGCGCGGGTCGTGAGCGGACACCCGCTGCTCCAGGACGCCGCGCTCGACGCGGTCCGGCAGTGGCGCTACCGGTCGTTGCTCCTGAACGGCGAGCCGACCGCCTTCATCCTGAACGTCCGGGTCGAGTTCAACCTCAACCAGGTGGGGTAGAGCCGGCGCGTCGGCGGGCGCGGCGGCCGGGGGAAGGGACCGGAGGCGCTCAGCCGAGCGGCGAGGGCAGCTTGGGCGCCTCCGGCGACGGCGGTTCCGGTTCCCCCGCGAAGCGCACGTGGGCACGGTACCGGGCGCCGTCGCTGAACCGCTGGACCAGCCAGCCCTCGACGAAGGCCTCGACCTTGCGGCGGCCCGGCTCGCGGATGAGCGGCAGGTGCTGGCTGGCACGCACGAGGAGGAGCGCCGTCAGCTGATCGCGCAGGCGCTCCTCGACCTGGGCCTCGTCGCGGAAGACGCTGCCGGCCGTCACCACGTAGCGCAGGGCGGAGACGTCGAGCGAGGGCCGGTTCCACTGGATCGGAGGCGTCTCCACGTAGACCTCGTGCCCCACCAGCCGGAAACGCCAAGGCTTGTCGAGATCGACGTAGTAGTTGTAGGTGACGGGCGCGCGCGCCTCCACCACCACGTCGGGCAGGCGCAGGGCGCCCCACAGGACGGCCGCCTCGTCACGGCGTTCGAAGACCTCGAGCTCCTTGAGCTCCGCGAACTGCAAACGGCTGGTGCCGTGCACCTCGGTCGCGTAGCTGCGGAAGCTGGTGGTGACGGTGCCGGTGCGGAAGGCGGCCGCCACCTCCCGCAGCTGCTCGACCGCCTGGCGGGTTCCCTCGATCACGTCGGTGGGCAGGCGGCGCAGGGAGTGGAAGACGAAGAGCGCGGCCCCGGCCAGGATCGCCACGATCGCGATCGCGGCGACCGCCAGGGGCACGTGCGAGGACCGGCTCGCCCGGGGCTCCATCCGCGCGAAGCCTAGCACGCCCGCGCGGCGAGCGATCGGCCGAGCGCCGCCGGCACGGCTCGGCTAACCTAGCCGGATGCTGGAGAAGCTGGGGCTCCACCGCCGCGAGCTGCGGGCCTGGGCGTACTACGACGTGGCGAACTCGGCGTTCATGACGACGGTGGTGATGATCTTCCCCGTCTACTTCGTGCGCGTTCCGGCGGCCGGGCTGGCCGCGGAGGTGGCCCGCTCGCGCTTCGCCCTCGCCACCTCGCTGGCGGTGATCCTGGTGGGTCTGCTGGGTCCCTTCCTGGGCGCGGTCGCGGACTACCGGGGCAGCAAGAAGCGCTTCCTGGCCGCCTTCCTCGCCCTCGGGGCGAGCGCGACCGGCGCGCTCGCGTTGGCGACGGCCGGGCACTGGGTCTTCGCCCTGGGGATGTTCGTGGTCGCCAACGTGGGGGTCAGCTCGACCCTCACCTTCTACAACGCTCTCCTGCCCGGGATCGCCTCGGAGGCGGAGATCGACCGCGTCTCGACGGCCGGCTTCGCGCTCGGCTACCTGGGCGGCGGGACGCTCTTCGCGCTCAACCTCTGGATGATCGCCTCCCCCGCGCGCTTCTCGCTCCCCGACACCGCCGCCGCCACCCGGCTCGCGTTCCTGAGCGTCGCGGTCTGGTGGGTGCTCTTCTCGATCCCGCTCTTCCGCCGGGTGAAAGAGCCGGCGCCCCGCGCCGAGCCGGGCGAGGGGCAGGGCAGGAACGCGCTCGCGGTGGCGGCGACGCGCCTCGCCGCGAGCTTCCGCGAGCTGCGCCTCTACCGGGACGCCGGGTTGCTGCTGCTCGCCTACCTCGTCTACAACGACGCCATCAACACGATCATCCGCATGGCGACCGCGTTCGGCGACGAGATCGGCATCCCCACCACCCGGATGATGCTCACCATCCTGATGGTGCAGTTCGTGGGGATCCCCTTCGCCTTCGCCTTCGGTCTGCTGGCCGGCCGGATCGGCACCCGCCGCGCCATCTTCGTGGCGCTCGCCGTCTACGGAGGGATCGCGGTCTACGGCTTCTTCCTCCGGACCGTGTCCCAGTTCTTCGTGCTCGGCTTCCTGGTGGCGACGGTACAGGGCGGCGCGCAGGCGCTCTCGCGCTCGCTCTTCGCGACGCTCGTGCCGCGGCACAAGGCGGGCGAGATGTTCGGCTTCTTCTCCGTCTTCGACCGCTTCGGGGGCGCGATCGGGTCGCTCGTCTTCGGCCTGGTGCTGGCCGCCACCGGCTCGAGCCGGCCCGCGATCCTGAGCCTGATCGTCTTCTTCGCGGCCGGCGCCTGGCTCCTCTCGCGGGTGGACGTCGAGCGGGGACGGCGCGTGGCGCGCGAGGCCACGGCAGCGGCCGGGATCACCGAGGCCGCGCGAGGGTAGGTGCTAGAATGCGCGGGTTCCGGACGGCGAGAGAGGGGATGTCCAACGCCATGAACCGACAGCGTCTCGTGCTCCCCCTGGCCCTGGCGGCCTCGGCCGCCCTGCTCACGGGCTGCTCGATCCGGGGGTATGCGATCAACCAGCTGGGCAACGCCCTAGCCGGGACCGGCTCCTCCTTCGGCGCCGACGACGACGCGGAGCTGGTCGGCGACGCGATCCCCTTCGGCCTCAAGACCATGGAGGCCCTGCTCGAGGAGTCGCCCCGACACCGGGGGCTGCTGCTCGCGGCCACGCGCGGCTTCGTGCAGTACACGTACGCCTGGGTGCAGATGGACGCCGACGTCGTCGAGGCGACCGACCTCGCCCGCGCGACCGCGATGCGGGAGCGCTGCCGCAAGCTCTACCTGCGCGCGCGCGACTACGGGCTGCGCGGGCTGGAGGTGGACCTGCCCGGCCTGCGCGCGAACCTGGCGCGCGACCCCAAGGCGGCCCTGGCCAAGGCGAAGAAGGCACAGGTGCCTCTCCTCTACTGGACAGCGATGGCCTGGGGCGCGGCGCTCACCCTCCAGGTCAACAACCCCGACCTGAGCCTGGACCAGCCGAGCGTCGAGGCGCTGGCGCGGCGCGCGCTGGAGCTGGACGAGGGCTGGGGGCTCGGCTCCATCCACGAGTTCCTGCTGGCCTGGGAGGCCGGGCACGCCTCGATCGGCGGCTCGATCGAGAAGGCCCGCGAGCACTACCAGAAGGCCCTCTCCTTCGGCGGGGACCAGCGCGCCATCCTCTACGTGACCTACGCCCAGAGCGTCTGCATCCCGACCCAGGACAAGAAGCTGTTCCAGGAGCTCATGGAGAAGGCCCTGGCTGTCGACGTGAGCCAGCCCTCGGAGCAGCGTCTCGCCAACGTCATCGCCCAGAAGCGCGCCCGCTGGCAGCTCTCTCGGCTCGACGAACTGTTCATCGAATAGCCTCGAGGCCCCTGTCATGACTGCTCCGTGCCGCAAGCCGCTCCCCCTTCGTCGCCTGTCGATCCTGCTCGCCGCGCTGGCGGCGCTCGCCGTCTTTGCCCTGGGACCGGGCGCGCAGGAGAGCGCGGCCCAGGCGCCCATCATCGTGCGCATGGCGACGCTCGTGCCCGACGGCTCCACCTGGCACCTGATCCTGAAGCAGACGGCGGACAAGTGGCGCCAGCTCTCGAACGGGCGGGTGGTGGTGCGGCTGTATCCCGGCGGCGTTGCCGGCGACGACCCCGACGTCGTGCGCAAGATGCGGCTCGGGACGCTGAACGCCGGAGTTCTCACCTCGGTGGGGCTGGCCGAGATCGACAAGTCCGTCTACGCGCTCGGCGTGCCGCTGATGTACGACTCCTACGAGGAGGTCTACGCGGTCCACGAGAAGATGCGGCCCGGGCTGGAGGCCGCCCTGTTGGACAAGGGCTTCGTGGTGCTCAACTGGGCCGACGGCGGCTGGGTGCACTTCTTCACCAAGAAGCCGGTGGCGGTGCCGGACGACCTGCGCGCGCTCAAGCTCTTCTCCTGGGCGGGCGACGCGGAGGCGGTGGAGGTGTGGCGCTCGGTCGGCTTCAACCCGGTGCCCCTGCCGGCGACCGAGATCGCGACGGCGCTGCAGACCGGCCTCGTCGAGGCGCTCGGGGCACCGCCGCAGGTGACGGTGATCTCGCAGTACTTCACCCACGCGCCCTACATGACGGACCTGCGCTGGCAGCTGCTGCTGGGCGCCACGGTGATCACCAAGTCGACCTGGGAGAGGATCCCGGCCGAGCTGCGGCCCGCGCTCGCCGAGGCGGCGCGCGACGCGGGGGCCCGCCTGCAGAAGGAGATCCGTGACGCCGAGGGGCGCGACATCGCGGCCATGGAGAAGCGCGGCCTCCACGTGGTGCCGGTCTCGGCGGCCCAGCGGGCCCAGTGGCAGAAGCTCACCGAGAGCCTGTATCCCCAGATCCGAGGCAAGATCGTGCCGGCCGAGGCGTTCGACGAGGCCCTGCGCTACCGCGACGAGTACCGGAAACAGCACCGCCCGGCCAAGGCGCGATGAGCGCCGAGCAGACTGCCACAGCCGAGCCAGCCCTCCCCTACCAACCCGATCAGGCCGCGCTCGACGGCTCGCTGTCGACCCCGCCGAAGTCCCTGCCGCTCCTTATGCTGCGGCACCTCGAGCACGCTCTGCTGGTGCTCGCTCTCCTGGCGGCGGCGCTGCTGCCGCTCGCCGACACGCTGGGCCGGCCCTTCGGCTTCGCGGTACCGGCGGGCGCCGACTACCTGCAGCAGCTCGTGCTCTGGCTCGCCTTCCTGGGCGGGCTGGTGGCGGCGAGAGAGAGACGGCATCTCACGCTCTCGACGGTGGAGCTGCTGGGCGAGAAGACGCTCGCGCGCCGCGCCGGGCGGGTGCTGGCCGCGGCGGTGGCGGCGGCCACCACCGGCATCCTCACCTACGCGGCGGTCGGCCTGGTGCTGGCCAACCGCGAGGAGGGCCGGACCCTGCTGGGCGGGACGCCGGTCTGGCTGCTGGAGCTGGTGATGCCGGTCGCGCTCGGCCTGATGGCCTTGCGCTTCGCCTGGGCCGCCTCCAAGCGCTGGCCGGGGCGGCTGCTGGCGCTCGCGGCGATCCCGGCGGCCTTCGCGCTCGGTCTCGTGCCGGAGCAGGTGGCGAGCCTCGCCTGGCCCATGACCGGCCTCATCCTGCTGGCTCTCGTGCTGGGGACGCCCGTCTTCGTGGCGATGGCCGCCTTCGCCCTCTTCTTCTTCTTCCGCGAGGGGCTGCCGGTGACCGCGGTCTCGGCCGAGGTCTATCGGCTGATCTCCTCGCCCACGCTGCCCGCGATCCCGCTGCTGACCGCCTGCGGCTACGTGCTCGCGGAGAGCGGCGCCTCGCTCCGGCTGCTGCGTTTCTTCCGCTCGCTCTTCGGCTGGGCGCCGGGCGGGATGGCGCTGATCGTGATCGCGGTCTGCGCCCTCTTCACCACCTTCACCGGCGGCTCCGGGATTACGGTGATCGCGATCGGCGGTCTGGTGCTGCCGATGCTGCTCGCCGACGGCTACCCGGAGCGCTTCTCGCTCGGCCTCGTGACCGCAGCCGGGAGCCTGGGCCTGCTCTTCCCGCCCAGCCTGCCCGTCATCCTCTACAGCGTGGTGGCCGGGACGCGCGACCAGAACGTCCCGGCCGACCAGCTCTACCTGGCGGGCCTGGTGCCGGGCCTGCTGATGATCGCGATGGTCGCCGCCTACGCGGTGCGCCGGGGGCTCGCGCTGCACCTGCCCCGGCAGCGGTTCACCCTGCGCGAGGTGGCGGTCTCCGGATGGAAGGCGAAGTGGGAGCTGCTGTTGCCGGCCTTCGTGATCGGCCTCTTCCTGAGCGGCAAGGCCTCCATGGTCGAGACCGCCGCCGCCGCCTTCATCTTCGCGATCGTGGTCGAGGTCTTCCTGACCCGTGACCTGCACCTCTTCCGGACCCTGCCGCGTGCGCTCGTCAAGTCGTCGGTGCTGGCCGGGGCGGTCCTGATCCTGCTCTCGGCGGCGATGGGGATCACGAGCTACATCGTGGACGCGCAGATCCCGGACACGCTGGTGCGCTGGGTGCAGACCCACATCGAGTCGCGCTGGGTGTTCCTGCTCGCGCTCAACGCGCTCCTGATCGTGGTGGGCTGCCTGGTCGACATCTTCTCGGCGATCGTGGTGCTGGCGCCTCTCATCGTGCCGATGGCGACCGCCTTCGGCGTGCAGCCGATCCACCTGGGCGTCATCTTCCTGTCGAACCTCGAGCTCGGCTACCTGACGCCGCCCATGGGGCTCAACCTCTACCTGGCCGCCTCCCGCTTCGACAAGCCGCTCACGACCGTGGTGCGCTGCGTGCTGCCGTTCCTGCTGATCATGGCACTCTCGGTCCTGCTGATCACCTACGTGCCCCAGCTCTCGCTGGGCATCCTGCAGCTGCTCGGAAAGAGCTAGCGCGTCTCCGCCCGCGAGAGCTCGTCGTACATGTGGATCGCCGAGCGCATGGCCTTCAGCCAGTCGCCGAGGTGCAGGCTCTCGTTCTCGGAGTGCGCGTTGCAGAGCGGGTCCTCGACGCCCATCAGCAGGCTGGGGGCGCCGCCCAGGAGCTCCGCGAAGGGACCCACGAAGCCGATCGAGCCGCCCGCGCCGATCATGGCGGTCTCCCTGCCGTAGCCGGCCTTGAGCGCGCGGCGCGCGGCCTCGAAGGCGGGGCCCTCGGGATCGGTCGTCCACCAGGGGGTGGTACCGACGATCTCGGCCGTGACCTTCACCCCATAGGGGGGCTTCGACCGCAGCTTCTTGATGACCGCCTTGCCGGCGGCCACCGGGTTCATCTTGGGGACGGTCCGCAGCGAGAGGCGGGCGCTGACCTGGTCGATGATCTGGTTCGAGGAGCCCTTGATCGGGCGCGCCTCGAAGGCGATCACGGTGAGCGAGGGCCGCGTCCAGAGCTGCTCGTAGACCGAGTAGCCGCGCTCGCCCGCGAGCTTCATGCCCTTCATCAGCCCGGCCTCGCGCTTGAACTTGGCCTCGCTGAAGGGGAGCTTCCGGATGCGCGCGAGCTGCCTGGCGGGCGTCTTCTGGACGCGCTGGTAGAGCCCGGGCACGTCGATCTCGCCCCTCCGGCCCCGGAGACCCGCGATCAGGCGGCACATCACCTGGACCGGGTCGGGCACGGGACCGCCCCACATGCCGCTGTGGACCGGGCGCTCGAGGGCCTGCACCGTGACGTCGATCGTGCAGATGCCACGCAGCTGGTAGGTGAGCGCCGGGATGCCGGTGTCGAAGTTGGCGGTGTCGGAGAGCACGATGAAGTCGGCCTTCAGCCGGTCCCGGTAGGCCGAGAGGAACTGGCCCAGGTTCTCGGAGCCGATCTCCTCCTCCCCCTCGATCACGAAGCGGACGTTGACCGGCAGCTCACCCGTGGCCTTGAGGTACGACGCCACCGCCGCGACGTGGACCATGACGCCGGCCTTGTCGTCGGCGGTGCCGCGGCCGTAGAGGCGGCCGTCGCGCACGGTCGGCTCGTAGGCGGGCGAGATCCACTTCTCGGGGCGGCCCGGCGGCTGGACGTCGTGGTGGCCGTAGAGGAGGAGGGTCGGGGCGCCGGGCTTCCCGAGCCAGTCGCCGTAGACGTAGGGATGGACGCCCGGGAGCTCGAGGACCTCGACGTTCTCGAGCCCCGCCTCTCTCATCAGGGCGGCCGTCGTCTCGGCGGAGCGACGGAGCGGCTCCGAGGGGGCGGGCTCCGCGGAGACGCCCGGGATCCGGCTGAGCCTCACCAGCTGCGCCTGGAAATCCGAGAGGTGCGCGTCGAGGTAGTCGAGAGCGGACTTCACGCCGCCGTTCGCCGGTGACATCGGTTCCCTCCTCCTTGGAAGCTGCCTCGTGCGGGTCCGGCAGCCTGCCTCGTGCGGACGGCCGCTCCGGGCAGTGTAGCAGCCCCGCCAGCGAGGACGTGCCCAGGGGTCTGACTCCTCGTTAGCCGAAACCCGGATCACCGGCGCGGGCGCGCGGCCGGCGGGCGCAATCTCATTGGCGGGCGGGGCGAACGTTTGACAAGTTCCTACAATCGACGCGCGCGACTGTCGCCGGAACGCGAGAACCTGGGGAAGTTGCCTTGATTTAGCATGTTATCATGGCGCCTCTCCAAAATGCAGCTGGCCCAGGTCGGCAAGTACAGGATCATCGAAAAGCTTGGCCACGGCGCTATGGGTGAGGTATTCCGTGCGCACGATCCGGCGCTCGGCCGGGACGTCGCCATCAAGATCCTCGCTGACAGGCTGAGCGGGGACGACGCGGCGCGCCTGCGTTTCCAGCGCGAGGCGCGATCCGCCGCCCAGCTCAACCATCCGAACATCATCACCGTCTACGACTTCGGCGAGGAGCAGGGCATGGCTTACATGGCCATGGAGCTGCTCGAGGGCGCCGATCTCCGCGAGTTGATCGAGCAGCGCCGGGTCGGGGGCCTGGAAGACCGGCTTGGGATCATGGAGCAGATCCTGGAGGGGCTCTCCTTCGCGCACTCGAGGGGCGTCTTTCACCGGGATCTCAAGCCGGGCAACATCCACGTCCTGCCCAACGGACAGGTGAAGATCATGGACTTCGGCCTGGCCCGACGCGCACAGGACGCGGCCGCGACCGGGGTCGTGATGGGTACCCCCTACTACATGGCCCCCGAGCAGGCCCAGGGGGAGCGGCCCACCGCGCAGACGGACATCTTCTCCGTCGGGGCCCTGTTCTACGAGCTGCTCTCGGGAAAGCGCCCCTTCACCGGCCCGACCATCGCCGCGGTCGTGTTCGCGGTGGTGAACCGGGATCCCGAGCCGCTCTCCGTGGTCGCGCCCGAGCTACCTCCGGGGCTGGACTCCTTCGTGACGCGCGCCTTGGCGAAGGCACCTGAGAGCCGCTACGCGGATGCCTCGGAGATGCTGCATGCCCTGCACGTCGCGGTGGAGGGGGGCAATATCCCGCAGACGCCCAACCGGGCGGCGGTGTTGTCCGCGGACGAGGCGCCGGCGCGGCCGATGGGCCCGCCGCTCTCTGCGCGGCCGGACACTTCCTACGAGCTGAAGGCCGCGATCTCCGAGATCGAGGACTTCCTCGCCGACCGGGTGCCGCCGCTCATGGTGGCGGACTCGGTGTCCGTCTTCCAGGGTGCCCCGGCTGAGGGCGCCGCGGCCGAGCTGTGGAACTGGGCGGGACGCCAGCAGGCCCTCGACCCAGGGGTGCTGCCGCTCGCTGAGCTCCTCTTTCATGCCCTCCACAAGCTGGGCGTGATCGGCGAGCTGGATCTCGTGGAGCGGGAGCCGCAGCTCGACTTCCTGCGCTCGGTGGGCGAGACCCTCGCCGCCGCCTGCCCCCCGAACGAGCGCGAGCACCTGCGCCGAGCCCTTCTGCACCTGGGTGAGTCCGACATGGTGCGAACCGACCCGGTCGACCTGGTGCGACACGTCAGCTCGCCGCTCCCCGAGCAGCTCACCCCCGGCCTCAAGCGGATGAGCGTCATGGAGCAGCGGCTGGTCGGCGGGATGCACGCGACCAGCCCCGCTGCCCAAGCTGTCTACCGGCGAATCGCCTCGCAGGCGATCACCGTGGCCGCCAACGAGGCCGGCAGCGAGAGGGAGCTCGAGGACAACCTGCGCCGGCTGCGGCGGGCAGGCGTCGCCTCGGCGGCTGGTGACGTGTTTCGCAGCTTGGGTCAAGAGCTCGCCGAGTGGGCGCTGCCGAAAGACTTGGTCGCCGACACCACGGACATGGGGGCACCGGGCGAGGTGCTGGCGATGAACAAGATCGTCTCGCTCCCCGAAGACCCGATCGAGGTCGCACGACGCTTCCACCACCTGGTGAGCGCGGCGACCGAGCAGTTCAATGCGGGTAACCTGGGCGGCGCCGCCCAGATGTTCGAGCTGGCCTCGAAGCTGGTGAGCGAGAAGAAGGTGGCGCCCGGGTACATCGAACCGGTCCAGAAACGCGGTCACGAGGCGCTCGACCAGGGACGTCTGCGCCGGTACCTGGAGACAACCGACCGGCATCCGCTGCTGCAGACGGTGCTCGCCTTCTTCGAGCATGGCCTGGGCTTCGCGACGCTGCTCGACCAGCTCGAAGGCGAAGAGCGGCGCGACCGGCGGCGCCTGCTGCTGGATCTACTGGTCGTCCATGGTGCGCCCGCCCGCGCGCTCGCGCGCAGCCGGCTCCTCGACTCCGACCGCCCGACCTCGTCCGACTTCGCCCGCCGCAACTGGATCTACCTGCTGCGGCTGCTACCGCGGCCGAGCGAAGAGCCGGTCGAGCCCGAGGTCGAGGCCGTCTCCAGTCTGGCCGGCCCGGGGAAAACGCTCTTCCTGGTGAAGGAGGCGTTGCTCTATCTCGGTCACACGCACCACGCGCGTGCCGCCCAGGCGCTGGTCTCTGTGCTGCGGACCTGGGAAGAGGACGTCTCGCTCGCCACGGAGGACCTCAGCAGCGAAGGCCGGGGCATCCTCGACCGGCTCGCCGCGGCGCTGGCACGCCAGGGCGGATCGAGGGCCTGGCGCGCGCTCCTCGGGCACGCCCTGTCGCGCCGGGTCGAGCTCGGAGCCACGGTGGCACGACTGACGGAGCTTGGCAGCCAGGACCTCTCCAGCGTGCCCGACGTGGCCCGGCGGGTCATCGACGAGATCCGCGACGTGATGCCACATGGCGTGCTCGGTCGTCTCGTCTCCCGCAAGGACCAGGACCTGCCGGCGCTGGTGACCGCCCTCTCCGGAACCCGCACTCCCGAGGTCCGGGAGCTGCTCGACGAGGTCTCTGCCCGCTACGCCTCCCAGGAGGCGGGGCGCGCCGCCGAGCGTGCGCTCGCCGCGGCGCCGGCAGCCGCCGCCCCGAGCATCTCGGGCGAGCTCGACGCCTTCGGCCTGCCGCACGTCCTGGGACGGTTGATGGACTCGCGCGCGAGCGGCACACTGAACATCCTGCCGCGCCGGGGCGGCGTGGTCACGGCGACCATCGGATTCCGGGAGGGGCGCATCGCCGGCGCTCGCTGGGCCCACCGAGAGGGACACGACGCCTTCTACCAGCTGTTCGAGCGCCCGGTGGCGGGCACCTACGCCTTCGACCCGAGCACGCCGCCCAGCGCTCCGATCCTGGGCGAGCTGGCGACGCTGGTGCGCGAGGGCGTGCGGCGGGCGCGCGCCGTGCGGCACACGAGCGCTGTGGTGCCGGACGACGTGCCGCTGGAGGCGACCGGCACGCCTCCGGGCACGGTGGTCGACGAGCCTGACTACGACCTGATCGTGGTCCTCTGGCAGAAGGTGTGCGCGGGCGTCATCGTCGCCCAGCTGGAGTCCGAGCTGCCGGCCGACGCCTTCCGCATCTACCGTCCCCTGGCCCAGTGGCTCGAGGAGGAGGCACTGCGCGTCGTGGTGCCTCCCGAGCCGGAGCTGCTCTCCGCCTCCCAGCCGGCCGCTCCGGCCTGAGACGGCCGTCAAGCCGTGGTCCGCCGCTCCAGGCACATGAGCGTCATGTCGTCGCGGGGGCGCGCGGTCCCGCAGTAGCGCAGCACCTCGGCGATGATGCCGTCGACGAGACGGCGCGCCGGTTCCTGGTGGTTGGCCTCCAGCCAGCCGCGCAGGCGCTCCTCCCCGAACTCCCGCTCCTGCGGGTCCTCCGCCTCGGTGATGCCGTCCGTGTAGAGCACCAGCCGATCGCCCGGCCCGAGCGCGAGCGGCATCGAGCCGATCTCGGTCTCGGTCGTGATCCCGAGCGCGATCGCCGTGGCCGCGAGCCGGACCGGCGGCTCGCCGGGGCGGAGCAGGAAGGGCGGGTTGTGGCCGCAGTTGACGACCAGGAGCGCGCCGCTCGCCGTGTCCAGCTCGCCGTAGAAGAGCGTGATCAGCCGGTTCGAGGGGATGGTCGCGCAGAGATGCGCGTTGAGCTTGGCGAGAAGCTCGCAGCCGCGGAAACCCGCCGAGACGAGGGTGCGCAGGCTCCCCTGCAGGAGCGCCATCAGCAGCGCCGCCGGCATGCCCTTGCCGGCCACGTCGCCGACCGCAAACGCCATCCGCCCCGGCGCGAGGTCGATCACGTCGAAGTAGTCGCCGCCCACCGTGTTGGCCGGCCGCATCGCGGTCACGACCTGCACCGAATCGCGGTCGAGCGGCTCCATGGGCAGCAGGCCGAACTGGATCTGCCGCGCCACCTCGAGGTCGCCCTTGAGCCCGAGCTTGTCGCGCAGCTCGAGCGCGAGCAGGAAGAAGAGGGTGGTGGCCGAGACCAGCAGCCAGCTGCGCGGGTCCAGCAGGAGGGCGACCGGCAGCGGGCCGACGCTCGCGGCGGAGAGCAGGAAGCCGAGCCAGCCGCCGGCGAGCACGATCACGGCCGCCGCGAAGAGCACCCGGCGCCAAGGGCTGAGGCGATAGGCGACGGCCAGGAAGAAACGCCACAGGGTCCTCGGCCGGCGCTGGTACCAGGGCAGGCGCCGGAGGTCGTCGGTCTCGACCTCCCGGGTCAGGAAACGGAAGGTCTCCCGGGCCTCGTGCGAGAGCAGCTCGCGCAGGCCCTGGTGCGTGACGTCGCGCGTGAAGAGCTCGGCGAGGGTCTGCCAGTAGCCCGCCTGGAACGCGGGCCGGCTGCCGGGACGCGCCCGCGGCGAGAAGCGGGACGCCAGGTCCTCGAAGCGCTCGCGTGACCTCTCCGCGAGGCCGGACAGGTCCGCGCGGGTCATGGACGAAGGAGCGCCCGGCGCACGGCGCGCCCCGAGAGCTGCTGCAGGCGAGCGCGCTGCTCGGGCGGCAGCGCCAGCATGCCGGCCTTGAGCGCCTCGCGCAGGAGCTGCAGGTCGGTGGCGGGCACCTCGCGGCCGGCCCGGATCTCACGCAGCAGCGCCGCCATCCGCTCACGCTCGGTGTCGGGCACCGGCTCCCAGACCTGCTGATAGATCACTCGCAGCTCCTCGGCCTCGGCGGGGCTGAGCGCGTCCAGGCCCCGGCTCACCAGGAGGAGCGCCGCCGAGGGCACGCCCGCCAGGTCCTGGTTCCGACTCATGCGATCTGCTATCAGGAGACGGAGGGCGTCGGGCGAAAGTTCCGGCACGTCGAGCGCCAGGCGGTCGACCGCCTGTGCGAGGCGCGCTTCCCGCTGTCCGTTCGCCCGCAGCCCGCGGCAGAGGGCCTCCACCTCGACGGCGAAGTCGTGGCCGGCGTCGGCGGGCGCCCAGGCCTCGAGCGTCAGGATCTCGTAGCCGTCCACCCACGCCACCAGGGTCGCCAGCATGGGCCGGGAGCCGTCGTGCCAGCTGGTGCGCAGCAGCCGTCCCTGGCCGCGGCCGAGCTGCACGTCGGCGCGTCCCAGCTGCTCGGTGGCGGGTCGGCGCGGCAGCCTCTCCTGGACGAGATCGTCGAGGTACGCGTCGAGGTCGTCCAGGTGGCGCGGCTGCTCGGCGGCCACGACGGTGCCGAAGGCCCCGAGCGCCGGCTCCGCGAGCCGGAGCCGGGCGGCGGGGACGGAGACGAAGGGATTGTCGGTCCGGAGCGCGAACCAGCCCGAGGGCAAGTCGGCGACCAGGCCGCTGTGATCGTCCTCGAGGTGGCGCTCCGGGAGGGCGTAGCGCTTCAGGTCGGCGATTGCCCAGCGGCGGGCCACGACCGGGCGCAGCGCGGCGAGCAACCCGCCCAGGATCGCGAGGCCCGCGAGCAGGGCCACCATGGTCCAGACGAGCTTGCGCAGCGTCGCGGGATCGATCGCCGGGCGGCGCGGGCGGCTCGCCGCGAAGGGCGAGCGGGCGCGGGGTTTTGTATCGGAGCTGCTGTCGCGCACGCGTACGGGCGCCCCTGGTGGCGCCTGAGGGGCGGTCGGCGGCGCGGCGGCGGGGGCGGCGGCCGGCGAGGTGGCACGGCGTGCGGCGGGGGAGGACACGGTGGACGACGCGGGGGCAGACGCGGGGGCAGACGCGACGACCGGAGACGGGGCACGGGACGGTGCGGCCGCGGCCGGCTGGGCCGCGGCGGGCGCCGAGCCGAGCACGGCCTCGACGCCCTTCCACTCCGGCGCGCCCTCGAGCCAGACGAGCGTCTCGCCCGGCAGTCGCCCCTCGGCGTGCCAGGCGGCAAGCGTCGCGCGGTCGATCGGGCCGTACTCCGTCCCGTCGGGCAGATGGACGAGGTAGCGGTCGCTCATGCTCAGTACACCCAGACGACTTCGTAGCGCAGCAGCTTCACGCCGCCCCGCACCGGCAAGAGCGTCTCCGGCACCAGGCGCGAGGGGTCGACCTCGGCGGTCTCGGCGAGGGCGCGCTCGAGCTCCGCCAGCTCGGCCTTGACCGCCGCGACCCGCGCCTCCGCGCTGTCCTCCATCCGGTTCTTGGTGAAGACGGAGGAGACGCCGGAGACGCTGCGCTTGCGGCCGGTGACGAGACCGATGTTCCGGAGCACGGCGGAGCCGATCGCGACCCACTTCTCCTGCTTGCGGCCGGCCACCTCCTGCTCGCGCATGGCGAGCTCGCCCCGCTTCTTGTCGAGCTTGCGGCGCAGCTCCTCGGCCGCCTCGCCGCCCCCGGCAGAGCGCAGGCGCGCCGCGAACGCCTCTTTGGTCTCCCCGGGACGCGACAGCTCCCCTCCCACCGGATCGCGCAGCAGCGCGAGCGCCAGCTTGTCGGGCAGCCGCTCGCGCAGCGCCTTCTCGATCGCCTTGGCACCGGCCGCCGCGAGCCAGGCGGGCGGGTCCGAGTAGCGCAAGCGCGCGGGGGCGTCGGTGGTGAGGGTCGACTCCTCGACCGCGACCGGCTCGGACTCGAGCGCGTCGGCGGGCGTCGCGCCGGCGAGCGGCCAGGCACGGGCCGCGACCGTCTCCTCCGCTCCCTTGTATCGGACCGCATACTTGACGAAGAGGTGGGACTCGCCGATCTCGCCGCGGTAGAGCGGCAGATAGAAGTGCCGGAAGGGCGGCGGCAGCAGGGGGCGCCCGCCACCAGCCGGGGCCTCGAGCGTGTCGACCACGGACGGCGCGGCTCCGGCTGCCGGTGTGGTGGCCGACGGCGTCTGCGGGCGGGGCCCGTCGGCGGCCCGGTCCTTCATCAGACGGCCGATCTCGGCGCGCGTGAGCGGACCTCGCAGGTACGACATCGCCCAGCGCGAGGCGAGGAGCGCCGGCCGCGGGCGGTGCACGTCGTGGAGCAGGAAGACCCGCTTCTTCGTGCCGGCCAGGAGCTTCTCGATCGCGGAGCCCTCGAGGCCGGCGCCCTGCAGGCCATCCATCAGCCGCTCGCGGTCCTGCTGGGTCTGGAGCGTGCCGACCAGCCAGGTGCCCATGTTGGCGAGGCCCTTGTAGTCGAGGTCGACCGGGTTCTGGGTGGCGAGCACGACGCCAATGCCCTGGGCGCGCGCCTGCTTGAGCAGCGTCAGCAGCGGCCGCTTGGTGGGCGGGTTCCGGGGATGGGGCGGGAAGTAGCCGAACACCTCGTCCATGTAGACGAGCGCCCGCAGCTCGCTGGTGCCGCTCTGGCGCCGCATCCAGGTCTTCACCTTGTCGAGCAGCAGGGCGGTGACGAAGAGCCGCTCCTGGTCCGCCAGGTGGGCGGTCGAGACGACCGCCAGGCGCGGGCGGCCGTCCGGCGCGCGCAGCAGCCGCTCGACGTCGAGCGGCTCGCCCTCGCGCCAGCTCTCGAAGGAAGGCGCCGCCAGCAGGTTGTTGAGGGCGAGCATCAGCACCTGCCGCTCCTTGCGCGGGAAAGCCGCCTCCAGCGGCAGCGCGCCGATCTTGTCGAAGGGCGGGTCGGCCACGGCCGCGATCAGGGACTCGAGCGAGAGGCTCCGGCCGGCGCGCCAGGCGTGCTCGACGAGGTTGGCGAGGAAGACCGCGGGCGGCGACTGCAGCGGGTCGGCGTCGACCCGCACGAGACCGAGCAGGCCCGCGACGATCGACTGGATCTCGTCGCGCAGGTCCTCCTCCGCGTCGTCGAAGGGACCCGCCGGCGCCGCCAGCGACTGCAGGACGTCGAGCGGCACGCCCGCCGAGGAGCCGGGCGTGTAGACGACCGCGTCGTGGCTCGCCTTGAGCGCGGCCACGTCCGCCGGTCCCAGGCCCCACTCGGCGAGGCCCTTCGTCCAGGCCGCCGCCGTGTCCGCCGCCGCCTGCGCTACCGTCTTCCCCTCGCGGCGCGCGGCCTCGGGATCGATCCAGGGCTCGAAGGCGGCGGCGTCGAGCCGGTCGAAGAGCAGCAGCAGGTTCGCGAGGTCGCCCTTGGGGTCGATCGCGAGCACGGGCACGCGCTGGCGGAGCAGTTCCTCGATCAGGACGACCGCGAGGCCGGTCTTGCCCGAGCCGGTCATGCCGACGATCAGGCCGTGGGTCAGGAGATCGGCCGGGTCCAGCTCCAGCCGAGCACCGAGTGCCCCCGTCGCCGGATCGATCTCCCTGCCGAGGTAGAGCCCGCTCGCCATGCCGCCTCCCCGCTTGTCGCCGCGTGGCTCGCAGTATAGCCGCGCCCTGCACCCGCGCGTCAGGAGTGTCCTCGACCGAGGTCGCTCCCGGCGCGGCCCCCTTCCGAACGCCCGAGATCCATTGGACTTCAGCTGCCCGCCGCGGCCGGCACGTGCGTTGCTTCGGAAAGGGACGACGGTCCCACGGGGGTTCTCGGAGGACGAGATGAGGGCACTGGCGATGGCAGGCATTCTGGCGGCAGCGGCGGCCTCGATCCTCGCGCCGGAGGCGCGTGCGGCGGACTTCAGCGTGCGCGTGGTCATTGCCGGTGGCAGGCCCGCCGAGCGCGCGCCGCGAGGGGACTGGCGCGACACGGGACCGGCCTTCCGGTACGGCTACGACCGCGGCTGGCGCGACGGGACCGCGGAGGGGCACCGTGACGGCCGCCGCGCGCGCGCTCCGCGCTACTGGCGCGAGGACGACTTCCGCGACGCCGACGCGGGCTATCGACGCTGGATGGGGCCGCGCCACGAGTACGTCACCGGCTACCGCAGGGGCTATGAGAGCGGCTACCGCCGGGCGTACGCGGCCGCGCGACCGGAGTGGCGGGACCGCGACGGCGGCCGTCACGCGGAGCGCGATCGGGACCGTGATCGGGACCGGCAGCACGAGCGTCACGACGACGACCGCTCCTGGGGACGCTAGGCGACCGGCCCCTCACGGCTGCGGGTCGTGCGATCCTCGCCTCCGCGCCTCGGCCTCGGCAATCCACCCGTGATTCTGACTCCGGTTAGCATGGAGCCGTGAAGCTCCCGATCGACGATGAGACGCGGCTGCTCGTGCTGACGGGGGCGGGCATCTCGGCCGAGAGCGGCGTCCCGACCTTCCGCGACGCGAACGGCCTCTGGGAGAGCCATCCGGTCGAGCAGGTGGCGACGCCCGAGGGGTTTCGTGACGATCCCGTTCTCGTCTGGCGCTTCTACTCCGAGCGCCGCCGCCAGGCTCGCGCCGTCCAGCCGAACCCCGGCCACACGGCGCTCGCCGCGGTCGAGAAGCGGATGAGCGACCGCTTCCTGCTCGTGACGCAGAACGTGGACGGCCTGCACCGCCGGGCCGGCAGCCGGCGGCTCGTCGAGATACACGGGTCCGTCTTCGAGACCCGTTGCTTCAACTGCGACCGCCCCCCCTTCGCGGACGACTCGGAGCACCTCTCGGGCGAGGTCCCCAAGTGCGAGCTGTGCGCGGCCGCAGGTGCGCGGGGGCTGCTGCGGCCGGCGGTCGTCTGGTTCGGCGAGATGCTCGACATCGAGGGCCTGAGCCGGATCGCCGCGTTCATCGACCGGCCCGGCGCCGAACGCCTCGTCTTCCTCGCGGTCGGCACCTCGGGTCTCGTCTACCCGGCCGCCGGGATCGTGCGCCAGGCGCGGGCCGCGGGCGGGGAGACCTGGCTCGTCAACCTCGAGGCACCGGAGAACCGCGCGGCCTTCCAGCACTTCGTGCAGGGACCGAGCGGACGCGTGCTGCCGGAGCTGTTCGCCTGGGCCTAGCGCGTCACTGCCAGCCGCGCAGCTGGTCCTCGGCGGGCTTGCCGCGCGGGTTGTAGCCGGTGTCGCCCGGGGGCGGCTCGCCCACGTCCCACGCCCACCAGAACGGTCCCTTCATCCAGGACCGCTGGGCGCTCCAGACCTCGTACATGGCGGCGTAGCAGTCGGCCTGCTCGCCCGGGTCGTAGCCCCCCGCCACGCTGTAGTCGTAGGGTGCGCTGTTCGCGCCGTTGTTACTGCGATAGCCGATCTCCGTGAAGATGAGCGGCTTGCCGTACGCCTGCTGGGCGTTGTGGAAGGCCTCCACCATGTCGCTGCCGTTCCTGTTCCGACGCCATGCCGCGACCAGCTCCGCCCGGGTGGGGTCGTTCTTCGCGGTCAGCGGCGTGTACGCGTCGACCCCGAGCAGGTCGACCCGATCCCAGAACGAGACGCTCGTGAACTCGTCGGCGGCGTCGACGCCGTTGGCCGCGTAGCTCAGCAGCCCGTGGTAGCGCCCGCGGATCGCGTCGATCAGGCTCGCCCACTCGCGCGAGTAGCCCGCGCCCGACATGGACGCGAGCTCGGTGCCGATGCAGAGCATGCCCACCTTCCGGTTGGCCGCGATCTGCGCGTAGTGGTCCATGAACGCCGCGTAGCTCACCCACCAGGCCGCCGGGTCCGTCGGCGCGATCTGCGCGCGCCAGGTCCCGTCGCGGACGTCCACGTGCGGCTTGAGCATCACCCGCAGGCCGAGCCCCTGCAGCTCGTCGATCGCGGCCAGCACGGTCGCGTCGCTGTTGCTGCTCGAGGGGTCGGGCGCGATCGTGTTGGAGGTCCGGGTCGGCATGTACCAGGTGACCAGCAGCCCCGCCCAGTTGGCGTGGGTGGCGGCGAGCGCCTGGCGCGACGCGGTGCCGGCCGGGACGCCGTACTCGTCCTTCGACCAGGACACGTGGGTGATGCCGTTGTAGGTGAAGCCCGCGCCCCCGGCAGGGATGGGCGGGGTGGGCGTGGCGCTGGGCGCCGGGGTCGGCGTCGACGGACCCGAGTCCCCTCCGCAGCCTGCGAGGGACAGGGCCAGCAGGACGCCGGACGCCGCTCCGAGGACCGCTCGGGCGCGCATCACCTCACAGCCGTGTGGGTGAGGCAGGAGGCCGGGACGGAGATCCTGTCGCCCGGCGCGAGGCCGGCTTCGCTCGCGACCGGCCGGCCCGCCGAGCAGGCCGCCCGGGCCGGGCAGCCGCGGTCGCAGCCCACGATCTCGGTGACCCGCAGCTCGAAGCGCGTCCGGTCGATCGCCTCGACCCGGCCGCAGTAGCCCTCGCCCGCCCAGGGCCGGACGCAGACCGTGTCGCCGATCGACTTGCCCGAGCCGCGGGCCCCGTTCTCCCGCAGCAGCAGCGCGATCGCGCTCCGCCCCTCGCGCTCGGCCACGTCGAGCGCGGTGCCACGCGCCCGCGAGCGCAGGTCCGGCGTCGCGCCCGCCTCGAGCAGCGCGCGCGCGCTGGCGAGGTCGCCCTGCTCGACCGCCTGGTGCAGCGGCGTCCAGCTCGAGCGGTCGCCGGCGTCGGGCGAGGCCCCCGCGGCAAGCAGGGCACGCACCGCCTCGGGCCGGCCCGAGGCGACGGCGAGCAGCAGCGCGGGCTGGAAGGAGGCGTCCCGGGCGTTGGGATCCGCTCCCTCGCGCACGAGCGCCGCGACCTCGGCCGCATCGCCGCGCGCCGACGCGGCCAGCAGCCGCTGGGGCAGCTCGTCCTGCCCGCCCGCTCCCCCTGCCGCCGACGACAGCAGCGTCACGGCCACGAACGCCGTCCAGCCTCGCGCACCAGCCCTCACGCCGCATCTCCGGAGGACCGGAGGATGCGGCGAGAGCCCACCCGACGCAAGCGACACCGGTCGCTCGCTGGACTAGCCGAGGTTCTTGGCTGCGAACTCCCAGTCCAGGAGCTTGTCGATCACCACCGTCACGTAGTCCGGGCGCTTGTTGCGATAGTCGACGTAGTACGCGTGCTCCCAGACGTCGATGGTCAGGAGAGGCTTCTTGGCCGGCGAGACGAGCGGGGTCTCGGCGTTCGGGGTCTGCTCGACCTTGAGCTTGCCGCCCTCGAGCACGACCCAGGCCCAGCCGGCGCCGAACTGCGAGACGGCGGCCTTCGAGAGCGCCTCCTTGAAGGCGGCGAAGTCGCCGAAGTCGGACTTGATGCGGTCGAGCAGCTTGCCGCCCGGCTGGCCGCCCCCCTTCGGGTTGAGGCTGCGCCAGTAGAAGCTATGGTTCCAGACCTGGGCGGCGTTGTTGAAGAGGCCCTTCTTGTCGGGCTTGCCCGCCGCCGCCTTGACGATGTCCTCGAGCGCGGCGCTCGCGTGCTCCGTGCCCGCGATCAGCTTGTTGGTGTTGTCGACGTAGGCCTTGTGGTGCTTGCCATAGTGGAACGAGATCGTCTCCTGCGAGATGTGCGGGGCGAGGGCGCTTTCTCCCCAGGGAAGGGCGGGCAGCTCGATCATGCGGACACCTCTCTTGTCTGTGGCTCCGAGGTCGGATCCCGTCAGTCCGATCCGGGTCCGGCCCCAGAACCTGTTGCTTGGAATACTTCGGTATCCCAGACTAACGCGAGATCGCCCGCGGCCCCAAATGCGACCCGCGCGCGTCAGCGCGGCGTATAGTCCGAGGCGACATGCGCTCCACCCGGCGGGCTTTCCTCGAGGCCGCGGGAAGGACGAGCCTGACCCTGGCGGCGACCCCCGCCTTCTCGCTCGGATCCTCCGCCGGCCGGATCGATCGTCGGGCGCTGGTGCGCAGGCACAACCCGCGGGTGAGCAGGTTCGATCCCTTCTCCGCGCTCAGCGTCGGCAACGGCGAGCTCGCCTTCACCGCGGACGTCACCGGGCTGCAGACCTTCGCCCCCGAGTGCGACACGAGCTTCCCGCTCTGCACCACGGCGCACTGGAGCTGGCACACGACGCCCGCGCCCGAGGGACTCCGGCGCCAGGACCTGCGCTACCGCGAGTACGAGAGCCACGGCCGGAAGGTCGGCTACCCGACGGAGCGGCGGGGCCAGGAGCGGCTCTTCGACTGGCTGCGTGAGAATCCCCACCGGCTGCACCTCGGGCGGATCGGGCTCGAGCTGGTCAAGTCCGACGGCGCCCGCGCGACACCGGCCGACCTCGGCCACTGCCACCAGGTCCTGGACCTGTGGAGCGGAGTGCTCGAGAGTCGCTTCGAGATCGAGGGCCGGCCGGTCCGGGTCGGCACCTGCTGCCATCCGGACCTCGACCTGATCGCGCTCAGGATCAGCTCGCCCCTGCTCCGCTCGGGGCTGCTGAAGCTGCGGCTGGCCTTTCCTTTCGCGTCGCCGCTGATGAGCATGGCGGACTGGAGCGCGACGGCGCGGCACACGACGCGCTTCCGCCAGACCGGGCCCGAACGCGCCGAGCTCACCCGCAGGCTGGACGCGACGGAGTACTTCGTCGGCCTGCAGTGGCGCGGCAGTGAGATCTCGCGCCGGGGCCCGCACGAGCTGGTGCTGAGCGGGAGCTCGGGCGACACCCTGGAGTGCGTCTCGCTCTTCTCGCCGAACCCGGCTCCCGAGCGCCTGCCGTCGTTCCGCGAGACCCGCACCGCCTGCGAGCGCTCCTGGGGACGCTTCTGGCGGGACGGCGGCGCGGTCGAGCTCGACGGCAGCAGCGACCCGCGCGCTTGCGAGTTGGAGCGGCGCATCGTCCTCTCCCTCTACAACACGGCCGTCCACTGCGCGGGCTCGCTGCCCTCGGCGGAGACCGGTCTCCTCTTCAACTCCTGGTACGGGAAGTTCCACCTGGAGATGCACTGGTGGCACGGCGTCCACTTCACGGCCTGGAGCCGCTTCTCGCGCTTCGAGAGGAGCCTCGCGCTCTACCAGCGTATCCTGCCCGTCGCCCGCGAGACCGCCCGGCGACAGGGCTATCGCGGCGCGCGCTGGCCGAAGATGATCGGCCCTTCCGGCCACGACTCGCCGTCGCCGATCGGGCCGCTGCTGATCTGGCAACAGCCGCACCCGATCTACTACGCCGAGCTCAGCTACCGGAACGACCCCTCGAGAAGCTGCCTGGAGCGCTGGCGCGAGGTCGTGCTCGAGACGGCGGAGTTCATGACCTCCTTCGCCGCGTGGGATCGTGATCGCGGCCGGTTCGTCCTGGGTCCGCCGCTCCTGGGAGTCCCGGAGAACACGGACGCCCTCACGACGCTCGACCCGACCTTCGAGCTTTCGTACTGGCGCTTCGGCCTGCGCACGGCGCAGGCGTGGCGCGAGCGGCTCTCTCTGGGACGCAACCCCGCCTGGGACAGGGTCCTGGACGCGCTCGCTCCCCTGCCCTCGCGCGACGGGCTCTACCTGCTGCAGGAGCGGATGGACGACACGTACGCGCGGTGGAACTGGGAGCATCCGGCCCTGGTCGGAGCGCTCGGCATGCTGCCGGGCGACGGCGTCGCAACGGCCACCATGCGGCGCTCGCTGGCACGCGTGATGGACGGGTGGCAGTGGGACCGGGCCTGGGGCTGGGACTTCGGCAACGCGGCGATGTGCGCGGCGCGCACCGGCCAGCCGGAGCTCGCGGTCGACGCGCTGCTTCTCGACTCGGTCAAGAATCGATACCTCCCGAACGGCCACAACTACCAGCGGGACGACCTGCCGGCGTACCTGCCCGGGAACGGCGCGCTGCTGTGCGCGGTGGCGATGATGTGCGCCGGCTGGACGGACGGCCCCGCCGGCCCCGCGCCCGGCTTCGCCTCGACAGGCCGGTGGTCGGTGCGCCACGAAGGCCTGCGCCGATGGCTCTGAGGCACGACCCGCCCCGGCCGCCGCCCCGCTAGTTGCCCCGCCCGCCGGCTTGCGCGATCGTGGGAGGATGCCCCGTAGCACGACCGCGCCCGAGAGCCGGTCCGCGCCGGCGTTCATCGAGGTCGGCGAGGCCCACCAGAACAATCTCAAGGGCGTGAGCGTCCGGGTCCCGATCGGGGCGGTCACGGCAGTGACCGGCGTCGCGGGCGCCGGCAAGTCCTCGCTCGCCTTCGACGTGCTCTACGCCGAGGGCCATCGCCGCTACGCGGAGACCTTCAGCCCCTACGCGCGGCAGTTCCTGGAGCGGCTCGACCGGCCGCGAGCCGAGAGGATCGAAGGCGTCCTGCCGGCGGTGGCGGTCGACCGTACGACACCAGTGCGCACCTCGCGCTCGACGGTCGGCACCATGACCTCGGTGGCCGACTACCTGCGCGCCCTCTACGCGCGCGCCGCCACCCTGCACTGCCGGTCCTGCGGCGAGGCCGTCGTCCGTGACACCCCGTCTTCCATCTTCGCCACCCTCGCGGACGCCGAGGGAAGGAGCGCGCTCGTCACCTTCCCCCACCGGGTGGGAGCGAAGGTCGGAGCGGAGGTGGTGCGCGAGGCCTTCGCCAAGGCGGGGCTGCGGCGGGTGCTGGAGCGGGGCGTGCCGGTGCGCCTCGAGGACGCCCGGCTCCGGCCCGAGGGCGATGTCGTCACGGTCGTGCTCGACCGGATCGTGGTCGAGCGAAGCCGGCGCCAGCGGATCGTCGACTCGATCGAGGCGGCGCTCCGCCAGGGCGAGGGGAAGCTCGAGCTGCGCGTCGAAGGCGAGGGCGAGCCCCGCCGCTTCAGCGAGGCCCTGCACTGCGCGCGCTGCGATCTCGCCTACGCCGACCCGACGCCCGCCCTCTTCTCCTTCAACCACCCGGTCGGCGCCTGCCCGACCTGCAAGGGCTTCGGGCGCACGATGGCGATCGACCCGGAGCTGGTCGTCCCCGACCCGCGCAGGACCCTCGCCGGGGGTGCCGTGAAGCCCTTCCAGACGAGCTTCTACAGCGAGTGCCAGGACGACCTCGAGCGCTTCCTCCGGCGGGCGGGGCTGCCCGCGGACGTGCCCTGGGCGGAACTGCCCGAGCGCGCGCGGCGGCTGGTCTGGGAAGGGGAGCCCGGCGGGCGCGACAACTGGCGGCGCAAGTGGTACGGCATCGGCGGCTTCTTCGCCTGGCTCGAGTCGCGCACCTACCGGATGCACGTGCGGGTCTTCCTCTCGCGCTACCGCAGCTACCGCACCTGTCCCGACTGCGGCGGCTCGCGGCTGCGGCCGGAGGCGCACCTGTTCCGCGTCGCGGGAAAGACGCTGCCCGAAGCGGAGGCCCTGCCGGTCGCCGAGAGCGAGCGGCTGTTCCGCGAATGGTCGCTCCCGGGGAAGGACCCGGCCTCGCAGCAGCTGCTGGACGAGGTCCGCGGCCGGCTGCGCTTCCTGGTCGACGTGGGCCTCGGCTACCTGACGCTCTCCCGCCAGTCGCGGACGCTCTCGGGCGGCGAGGCACAGCGGGTCACGCTCGCGACCGCGCTCGGCGGATCGCTGACCAGCACCCTCTACGTGCTCGACGAGCCGTCGGTGGGCCTGCACGCGCGGGACGTGGGGCGGCTCTCGAGCGTGCTGCGGCGTCTCGCCGAGGCCGGCAACGCCGTGGTGGTGGTCGAGCACGACCCGGCTCTCATCGCCTCGGCCGACCACGTGATCGACCTCGGCCCCGGGCCCGGGAAGGAGGGCGGCGAGGTCATCTACCAGGGGCCGGTCGCGGGCCTGATGCGCGAGCCGCGGTCGCTGACCGGCGCGCTCCTGTCGGGCCGGCTGGCGACCGGCCAGGACGCGGCGAGCCGGCCCCGCGCGAAACCCGGGGCGCCCACGAAGCTGTCCCAGCTGCGCATCCGCGGCGCGCGGGAGAACAACCTGAAGGACGTCACGGTCGCCCTGCCGCTCGGGCGCCTGGTCTGCGTCACGGGCGTCTCGGGCTCCGGCAAGTCCTCGCTCGTCGACCAGGTGCTGTTCCGCAACCTGCGCCGCCACTTCGGCATCGGCGAGTCCGAGCCCGGCGCCTGCGACGGGATCGACGGGTTCGAGAAGCTGGGGGGCGTGACGCTGGTCGACCAGGCGCCGCTCGGCGCCAGCTCGCGCGTGAACGCCGCCACCTACATGGGCGTTCTCGAGCCACTGCGCAAGGTCTTCGCCGCGACGAACGAGGCGAAGGAGCGCGGCCTCAAGCCTACCTCCTTCTCCTTCAACTCCGCGACGGGCGCCTGCCCCGTCTGCGAGGGCGCCGGGTACGAGAAGGTGGAGCTGCAGTTCCTGCCGGACGCCTACGTCCGCTGCGGCGCCTGCGACGGCCGGCGCTTCCGGCCCGAAGTGCTCGAGATCCGCTGCCGCTCCCTCTCGATCGCCGACGCGCTCGACCTGCCGGCGACCGAGGTGGCACGGACCTTCGGCGACAACAAGGGCGTCACGGCGGCGCTCCAGCCCCTGCTCGAGCTGGGGCTCGGCTACCTCTCGCTCTCGCAACCCGCGCCGACGCTCTCGGGCGGCGAGGCGCAGCGGTTGAAGCTCGCCCGCGCGCTGGCGGGGGCCGCCGGGGCCGAGCGGCAGCTCTATCTCCTCGACGAGCCGACCAGCGGCCTGCACGCCGCCGACGTCCTGGTCCTGACCCGCGCGCTGCGGCGGCTGGTCGCGGCCGGCCACTCGGTGGTCGTGGTCGAGCACGACCTGCTGCTGGCGCGGGCGGCCGACTGGATCGTCGACCTGGGACCCGAGGCGGGCGAGGCCGGGGGCCGGGTCGTGGGCGAGGGGCCGCCTCAGGCGATCGCGCGGCTCGACACCGCCACGGGGAAGGCGCTGGCGGCCGCGCTCGCGCCGCGCTCCGGGAAGGGGTCCCGCCCGCCGAAACATCCCCTCGCCCGCCGTTCGCGCCCCCGCCCGCGAGGGACGATCAGGATCGCCGGCGCGCGCGAGCACAACCTCAAGCACCTCGACGTCGAGGTCCCGAAGGGGGCCCTGGTGGCGGTGACCGGCGTCTCCGGCTCGGGCAAGTCGACGCTCGCCTTCGACGTGCTCTTCGCCGAGGGCCAGCGGCGCTTCCTCGACTGCCTGTCGAGCTACGTGCGTCAGTTCATCCGACCGCTGGCGCGCCCGGAGGTGGACCGCCTCGACGGCGTGCCGCCGACCGTGGCGCTCGAGCAGAAACTGTCCCGCGGCACGCCGCTCTCGACGGTCGGCACGGCCTCCGAGGTCTACCACTATCTGCGCCTGCTCTGGTCGCGGCTCGGGGTCGTGCACTGCCCGCGCTGCGGCCTGGCCGGCGAGGTGGTCGACACGAAGGCGCTGGCGACACGCGTGGCCGAGGAGTTCCCGCGAGGCGAGCTCCTGCTGCTGGCGCCTCTCGTGCGCCGGCGCAAGGGATTCCACCTGGACGCGATCGCCGCCGCGCACAAGAAGGGCTTCGGGGAGGTGCGGATCGACGGCGCGCTCCACGACGCCGCGCGGCCACCGCGGGTCGACCGCTTCCAGATCCACGACGTCGAGATGGTGGCGGGGCGGGTGGCGGCAGGACGCAACCGTCTCTCCCGCCTCGAGGGCGTCCTCGAGCGGGCGCTCTCCCTCAGCCACGGCACGGTGCTGGCGCTCGGCCCCGGCGGCCTGGAGCGCTTCTACTCGACCCGCCGCTCGTGTCCCAGCTGCGGCGCGGGCCTGCCCGCGCCGGACCCACGCCTCTTCTCCTGGGGCCAGAAGTACGGGGCGTGCCCCGAGTGCGAGGGTTTCGGCTCTCCCCTGGTCGAGGAGGACGGAGAGACGCGCCGGGACCGCGAGCGCGCCTGCCCCGCCTGCTCCGGCACGCGCCTGCGGAGCGAGGCGCGGGCGGTCCGGATCGCCGGCTGCCCGATCAGCGACGTCTCGGCGCTCCCGGTGCGCGAGGCGCGCGCCTGGCTCGCGACGCTCGAGGGGGTGCTGCCCCAGGAGGTGCGCGAGCGGGTCTGGCCCGAGCTGCGGCTGCGGCTGGACCTCCTGGATCGGCTCGGCCTCGGCTACCTCGCCCTCGAGCGCGGGGCCGACACCCTTTCGACCGGCGAGGCGCAGCGGATAAGGATCGCGGCCGCGCTGGCCTCGAACCTGCGGGGCGTCTGCTACGTGCTCGACGAGCCGACGGTCGGGCTCCACCCGCGCGACGACCTCGCGCTCACCCGGGCGCTCCTGGGCCTGCGCGACCGCGGCAACACCGTCGTGGTCGTGGAGCACGAGGAGAGCCTGATCCGCGCCGCCGACCACGTGATCGACCTGGGCCCCGGGGCCGGTCCCAACGGCGGCGCTCTGGTCGCCTCCGGTCCCCCCGAGGCGATCGCCCGCTCGGCCGAGTCGCTGACCGGCCGCTGGCTGCGCGGCGAGGGAGAGGCGCCCGCCTGGCCGCGGCGCGGGCTCGACGCCGCGCCCCGCCTCAAGCTGGTCGGCGCGCGCCTCCACAACCTGTGCGACCTCACGGTCGAGCTCCCGCTCGGCCGCCTGTCCGTGGTGACCGGCGTCTCCGGCTCCGGGAAGTCGACGCTGGTGCGTGACGTGCTCTACGCCGCGGCCAAGGCCCGGCTCGCCGGCCGGCGCCTGCCCTCGGTGCTGGCCGGGCTCGAGGGATTCCGGGGCGTCGCGCGCGCGCTCGAGGTAGACGAGGCGCCGATCGGCCGGACCCCGCGCTCGGTTCCGGCGACCTACGTCGGCGTCATGGACGCGATCCGCACCCTCTTCGCCGCGGTCCCCGACGCGCGCGCCCTCGGCTACGGCCGCTCGCGCTTCTCCTTCAACGTGAAGGGCGGGCGCTGCGAGCGCTGCGAGGGCCAGGGCCGCCTGCGCATCACCATGTCGCTGCTGCCGGACGTCTACGTCCCCTGCGAGTCGTGCGCCGGGCGGCGCTACAACGCGGACACGCTGGCGGTGCTGTTCAAGGGCAAGTCGATCGCCGACGTGCTCGAGATGACGGTGGACGAGGCGCGGCTCGTCTTCGCCGCGGTGGGTGCGGTGCGCCGCCCGCTCGAGTTCCTCTCCGAGATCGGGCTCGGCTACCTGCGGCTGGGCCAGCCTTCGCCAACCCTGTCGGGCGGCGAGGCGCAGCGGATCAAGCTGGCGGCCGAGCTGACGGCGCCCGGCTTCGGGCCGACGCTCTTCGTGCTGGACGAGCCCACCACCGGGCTGCACATGGCGGACGTGGCGCGGCTGGTGGCGGCCCTGCAGCGGCTGGTCGACCGCGGCGACACGGTGGTGGTGATCGAGCACAACCTCGACGTCGTCGCTGCGGCCGACTGCGTGATCGACCTCGGGCCGGAGGGCGGAGAGGCCGGAGGCACCGTGGTCGCCTGGGGCACGCCCGAGCAGGTGGCGCGCTCGCGAGACTCGCTGACCTCGCGCTACCTGCGGGCCGTGCTCGCGCGCGCCCGGCGGCGGCGGACGGCCACCCCGATCGGCTAAGTGCGCGCCCGACGCGCCGGGTCGAGGCTAGGCGCCGCGCTCCCGCACCTCGCGGGGCACCGAGGCGCCGGCCGAGAGCATCAGGCTCACGCCCTCCTCGACGCTCAGATCGGTCTCGATCACGTCCTCGGACGGCAGCACCACCACGTCGCCGACGTAGAGGTGGTTGGTGGGCACGTAGACGGTGCACAGCCGCCGCTCACTCCCGTCCTTGGAGCGCAGGGTGAAGCTGCCCGTCAGGAAGCCCGGTGTCGTGCGCCCGGGCAGGCGTGCCAGCACGAAGCGCTGGAAGGCGTGCTCGGAGCCGGGGCCGCCGATGCCCGAGAGCACCTTCTTCGAGGTCCCGTAGACGAGGCCCACCACGGGCACGGCGTCGAGGACCTGCTCGATGCTGTCGAGCAGCTTCTTGAGCGGACCGAACGAGAAGAGAAACCCCGCCAGCAGCACGGTGCCGAGGGTCAGGACGAAGCCGATCCCCGGTACCTCGCGACCGAGGACGAGCGCCCCGAGCGGCTGGGCGAGACCGTCCACGAAGAGGAACAGCCAGACGAGAGCCTTCACGGTCAGCACGATCGGCACGGCGACCACCAGGCCGCCGAGGAACAGCTTGCGCAGGCTGCGCCGAGAACGGGAGGCCGCCTCCGTCACGGGCGGTCCCCGCGGGAGGGCGCGTTCGCAACGAAGCGGGAGGGCAGCTCGGAGGCGGCGGCACCGCCGGCCGCGGCGACCAGCAGGAGCCCGCCGACCCCGCGCACGTCTCGGACGACGACGCTGCCAAGCTGCAAGGTCCCTCCTCGGGGCGCGCTCGGACTCGCGCCGCCGGTCGCGTAGCGTGTGCCAGGCGCGCCCCAAAGTCCAGCCGGCGCCGGCGGCTCTAGGCGCGCTGGCGCTCGAAGAGGGCGCGCACCGTCTGGAGCGTGTCGGCCTGCGAGGCCGACTTGTCCGGGCGGTAGCGGCGGACGCGGGCGAAGCGCAGCGCCAGCCCCGCCGGGTAGCGCTTCGACTCCTGCACGTCGGCGAAGGCGATCTCCACCACCAGCTCGGGACGGACCCGCACGGTCCAGCCGTCGCTTCCGACCTGGAGCGCCGAGAGCGCCTCGGTCTGCCAGCGCAGGGTCTCGTCGGTGAGGCCCTTGAAGGTCTTGCCCAGCATCACGAACTGGCCGCTCTCCGCGTCCCGTGCGCCCAGGTGGAGGTTCGAGAGCCAGCCCGAGCGCCGGCCGCTGCCCCGCTCGACGGCGAGCACCACGAGATCGAGGCTCTGGGCCGGCTTCAGCTTCAGCCAGTGGAAGCCGCGCTGCCCCGCCTCGTAGGGTGCCGTGAGCGACTTGGCCATGACGCCTTCGTGGCCGGCCGCGAGCGCCTTCTCGAAGAACCGCTCGGCCCGCGCGGGGTCGCGGGTGACGAGGCGCGGGAGCAGGTCGCCGGGCGCCGCGAGACGCTCGAGCCGCGCCACGCGCTCCGCGTAGGGTGCCGAGACGAGAGAACCCTCGCCCGCCAGGAAGAGGAGGTCGAAGAAGAAGGGGGTGAGCGGCAGCTCCGCACGTGCGCCCGCGACGTCCTTGCTGCGCCCGAGCCGCCGCATGGTCTCCTGGAAGGGGCGCGGTCGCCCGTCGGGGCGCAGGGCCAGGGCCTCGCCCTCCACGACCAGCTCAGGGACCGGCAGCGCGCGTGCCCACTCGACGACCTCGGGCACCCGCGCGGTGACGTCCTGGAGCTGGCGGGTGAAGACCCTCACCTCCTCGCCCGCGCGATGCACCTGCAGGCGCGCCCCGTCGAGCTTGTACTCGAAGGCGGCCTCGCCCAGCCGGGCGAGCGCCTCCTCGCTGTCGCCCGCGGGGCTCGCCAGCATGGGGGCGACCGGCGAGAGCAGACGCAGGGTGAAGCGCGCGAGCCCGGCGGCGCCTTCGGCGAGGGCCACCCGGGCCAGCTCCCCGACGCTGCCGGCGTACATCGCCGCGCGCCGCAGCTCCTGGGCCGGCAGCTCGGCCGCCCGGGCGATGGCCTCGACCACCAGACCCTCGAGGGCGCCCTGGCGCACCTCTCCGGTCAGGAGCTCCGCGAGCAGGCGGCGGCCGTCCGGGTCCGTGTGCTCGAAGAGGGCGCGCAGCAGGCGCAGCCGCCGTTCGGCCGAGCCCGCTCCTATCTCCGCCGCCACCAGGTCGAGCCCGGTATCCAGGCGCTCGAGCGTCAGGGGCTCGCCCCGCGCCGGGCCCTCCGGCACTGCCGGCTGGAGGGTGCGCCAGCCGAGACCGATGCGTCCCTGGGGCAGCGTGCCGGTCAGGTAGAGGGCGAGAAGCTCGCTCTCACGCCCGCGGGTCTGCCGGAGCAGCGCCGCGATCAGCGCGACCTTCTCACTCTTGCGCGAGGTGGCCCGCACGCGCCCGACCAGCTCGACCAGGCGGGACCATTCCACCCGGCAAGCATAGCCGGGCCGGGCTCCGGCGATAATGGTTCCGACCCGGAGGACAAGGCATGGCGCTCCACCCGCTCGCCGGACAGAAGGCCCCACGCTCGCTGCTGGTCGACGTGCCGCGGCTGGTCTCGGCCTACTACACGCTCGCGCCCGATCCCTCCCAGCCCGCCGAACGGGTGGCGTTCGGCACCTCCGGCCACCGCGGCTCGTCGCTGCGGAAGAGCTTCAACGAGGACCACATCCTGGCGACCAGCCAGGCGATCGTCGAGTACCGTCGCGCGCGCGGGATCGACGGTCCTCTCTTCCTGGGCATGGACACGCACGCCCTCTCGCAGCCCGCGCTGGCGACGGCGCTCGAGGTGTTCGCCGCCCACGAGGTGGCGGTCCGGATCCAGGTCGGAGGGCGCTACACACCGACGCCCGCCATCTCGCACGCGATCCTGACCTGGAACCGCGGCCGCTCGCGGGCGCTGGCGGACGGTGTGGTGGTGACGCCTTCGCACAACCCGCCCGACGACGGCGGCTTCAAGTACAACCCGCCCGACGGCGGCCCGGCCGGCGCCGAGGTCACGAAGGCGATCGAGTCGCGCGCCAACGCGATCCTGGAGACCGGCCTCGCGGACGTGCGCCGGCTTCCGCTCGAGCGGGCCCTGCGCGCGGAGACGACGCGCGAGACGGACTTCGTCGCGCCCTACGTCGACGACCTCGGGAACGTGATCGAGATGGAGAAGCTCGCCGGGGCGAGACTCCGGATCGGTGTCGACCCGCTGGGCGGGGCCTCGATCGACTACTGGGGACCGATCGCGGAGCGCTACCGGATCGCGCTCCAGGTCGTGAACCCGGTGGTGGACCCGACCTTCTCCTTCATGACCCTCGACAAGGACGGCAAGATCCGGATGGACTGCTCGTCCTCGTACGCGATGGCCTCCCTGATCGGCCTCAAGGAGCGCTTCGACGTCGCCTTCGGGAACGACACCGACGCGGACCGCCACGGGATCGTGACACCGGGCGGAGGGCTCCTGAACCCGAACCACTACCTGGCGGTCGCGATCTCCTATCTCTTCCGCCACCGGCCCGGCTGGCGCGCCGACGCCGCGGTCGGCAAGACGCTCGTCTCCAGCTCGCTCATCGACCGGGTGGCCCACGACCTGGGCCGGCGTCTCTGCGAGGTGCCGGTGGGTTTCAAGTGGTTCGTCGAGGGTCTGCTCGACGGATCGCTCGGCTTCGGCGGCGAGGAGAGCGCCGGGGCCTCCTTCCTGCGCCAGGACGGCACCGTCTGGACGACGGACAAGGACGGGATCCTGCTCGACCTGCTGGCCTGCGAGATCCGCGCGGTCGAAGGACGCGATCCCTGGGAGCTGTACCGCGAGCTGGAGGGACGCTTCGGCAGCCCTGTCTACGAACGGATCGACGCCCCCGCGACGCGAGAACAGAAGGCGGTTCTCGCCCGGCTCTCGCCCGCCATGGTCAAGGCGGAGACGCTCGCCGGAGAGCCGATCAAGGCGCGCCTGACGCGCGCCCCCGGCAACGACGCGCCCATCGGGGGGCTCAAGGTGGCGACCGAGAACGGCTGGTTCGCGGCCCGGCCCTCCGGCACCGAGGACGTCTACAAGCTCTACGCCGAGAGCTTCAAGGGGCCCGAGCACCTGAGGCAGATCCAGGACGAGGCCCGGGAGATCCTGAAGGCGGCTCTGGACGCCTGAGCGGGCGGGCGGCCGGCGGGCGAAGGACGGCCGGCGTCGTGGTGCTCGAGCTGTCGACGGGCCGCGGCGAGTGTCCGGTGGTCCGGATCGGGGACTATCCGGTCGCTCCCATACGCTGGCAGCCGGCCATCTCACCGGCCCCTTCCACGTCCCCGCCAATGCCGATCGCGCGCTCTACCAGGCCAAGGAACGCGGGCGCAACCGGGTCGCGCTGCTGCTGGAGCCGGTGCGCTCGGGCGTGCACCCCCGGAAGGCCTGAGCCGAAAGGCCCTGGTGAGGGCGTCGCTGCTGAAGCAGGCTCAGGTCGCCTTGAAGAAAGTGCCCAGCTCCTCCATGCCCTTCCGTACGGCGGCCGCGCTCACCGCCAGCTGCTGGCGCTCGTCGTCGCTCAGCTCCAGCTCGACGATCCGCTCGATCCCGTTCTTGCCCAGGATCACCGGCACGCCCACGAACAGGTTCTCGATCCCGTACTCGCCCCGCAGGTAGGCGGCACAGGGGGCGAGGGTCTTGCGGTCCGTCAGGATCGCCTCGACCATCTCGGCCGCCGAGGCGGCCGGCGCGTAGTAGGCGGAGCCGGTCTTCAAGTACTTCACGATCTCGCCGCCGCCCTTGCGCGTGCGCTCCACCAGTCGGGCGATGGTCGCTGCGTCGAGCAGCTCCGTGATCGGGATCCCGCTCACGGTCGTGAAGCGGGGCAGGGGCACCATCTGATCGCCGTGGCCGCCGAGCACCATCGCGTGCACGTCGCCCGGAGAGCAGCCGAGCGCCTCGGCGACGAAGTAGCGGAAGCGGGTCGAGTCCAGGATCCCCGCCATGCCGATCACCCGCCGCATGGAGAAGCCCGTCGTGCGCAGGGCCACACGGCACATGACGTCGAGGGGGTTGGTGACCACGATCACGGTGGCGTTGGGGGCGTAGGCGTCGATGCTCTGCGCCGCGTTCTTGACCACCTCGGTGTTGACCTTGAGCAGGTCCATGCGGTCCATGCCGGGCTTGCGCGCTACCCCCGCGGTCACCACCACGACGTCGCTGTCGGCGATGGCGCGGAAGTCGTTCGTGCCCTGGATGGAGACGTCGTAGCCGCGGATGGGCCCCGCGTGCAGGAAGTCGAGGGCCTTCGCCTCGGTCACGCCCTGCTCGATGTCGACCATGACCAGGTCGGCGATGACCCGCTCCGCGATGTGGTAGGTGGCCGTGGCGCCGACGTTGCCGGCGCCGATGATGCTGACCTTCTTTCTGCTCATGGCCGCTCCTCACCTACCCGATGCGACGCCGGTCACCTGACGCCTCGCCGCCGCCAGCTCGTCGACCGCGGCGCGGAAGGCCTTCTTCTCGGCGTCGTGGAGCGGGACCTCGATCACGCGCTCGACGCCGCGTCCACCCACCATGGCGGGGACCCCGACCGCGAGGTCGCTGACGCCGTACTCGCCCTGGCAGCGGATCGAGACCGGGAGCACGGCGTGCGTGTCCCGGACCAGGGCCTCGACCAGGGCCGCGGCGGCTGCGCTGGGCGCGTAGTAGGCGGTCGAGCGCTGGGCCAGGGTGAGGATCGTGTCGCCGGCCGCCCGCGCCTCTTCGATGAGAGCCTCGAGCCGCGCCGCGTCCATGAGCTGCGCCGCCGGCACGCCCGAGATCCGGATCGTGTCGCGCAGGAACACCATGCTCTTGCGGTGCGGCCCGATCACGAGCGCCGTCACCTCGCGCGGCGAGACCCCGAAGGCGTGGCTCACCAGGTAGCGGAGACGGGTCGAGCTGAGCAGCCCCCCGACGCCCATGACGTGGAAGCGGTCGCAGCCGAGCGTCTCCTGGGCGAGGAGGGTCAGCAGGTCCACCGGCTCGACCACGTTGACGATCAGGGCTCCTGGCGCCCGCTGCTTGATCTCCGCGCAGATCGAGGCGACGGTCGGCGCGTTGTCACGGTAGAGGTCGGTGCGCTCCTCCCCGGGATGGCGCACCCGGCCGGCCGCGATCACGACCACGTCGCTGCCCTCGATCGCGTCGATCTTGTCCGAGCCCTGGACCCGGGTGTCGTAGCCGCGGATCGGGGCGGCCTCCATCAGGTCGAGTGCCTTGCCGGTCGTGATGCCCTCGCGCACGTCCACCAGCGTGACCGAGGCGGCACCGTCCTCCGCCACGAAGAACGCGGTGTTCGTGCCCACGTTGCCGCCACCGACGATGCTCACCTTTTTCACGTGGCGCGCTCCCTCTCTTGTTTCGACAGACTGCGGAGCAGACGTTACTCAGCTCGCGGCCCGACGTCAACGGGTCTGCCCGGCTTCCGGCTCAGGGGCGGCGGTCGAGGATCTCCAGCACGCGCTCGCAGCGCGCCGCGGCCCGCTCGGCGAGGGCGCCGGCCTCGGCTCGGGTGGCGCTGCGGAACGCCTCGTCCTCGATCTCGGCCAGGTTGACCGCGACGTTGCGGGAGGCGCCCCAGATCCCGGTCTCGAGCGCCCGGGCTCCGACCTCGAGGTCCGAGCGCGAGGCGGGGTTGCCGTGCTCCGCCATCTCGATCATCGCCTCCCAGCAGGAGTCGGCCGCGCGCATCACTTCGAGCGGGACGAGCACCGCGGCCTGGAGCCCCTCCTGCAGCGCGCGCTCACGGACCGCCTTCTCCTGCTCGCTGCCCTTGGGCAGGGCGACGGCGGCGAGGTAGGCGTCGAAGGCGCGGCTGTCGCGATCGACGAGCGGCAGCAGCGCCCGCATGGCCTGGTCGAGCGGTGGGATCAGCCGCCGCATCACCGGGTCCTTCTCCTCGAACTTGCGCTTCCCGTAGGTGGTCCAGCCGACCATCGCGCCGAGGGCCGCCCCCATGGCC
The DNA here is from genome assembly GCA_963732935.1 of uncultured Acidobacteriota bacterium. GTDB lineage: Bacteria > Acidobacteriota > Vicinamibacteria > Fen-336 > Fen-336 > DATBSL01. The sequence continues at coordinate 53,501 of CAVTBK010000004.1, forward strand.
GCGATCAGGGCCGCGGCCGAGCCGCCGCCGGGCGACGGCGAGCGGGAGCCCAGCCGCTCGACGAAGCCCCGGACGCTGGCGCCGGCGAGCGGCTCCTCGTCCGACCGCGGGATCAGGTACTCGATCACGCGCCGCTCGGGCAGGAAGGGGGCGACCGAGGAGAGCCCCAGCCGCTCGACCGCCAGGCGGATCTTCTGGCGCTCGTCGACGATGAAGAGGCCCTCCCTGGCGATGTAGTGCTCGGCCGCCAGCAGAAGCGCCTGGAGCGGGACGAGGCCCACCAGCTCCGAGCCGGCGATACCCACGCCGAGCAGCCTCGCCCGCTCGACGCAGGCCTCGAAGGCGACGTGCGGCGGGGTGGCATGGAAGTCCTCGAGGTTGATCGAGACCTGCGCTAGGCCGTACTCCTCCACCCACCAGCCGATCGCCCGCACCGCCTTGAGCCGTCCCGGCTCGCCGGCTCCGCGCCCCGCTTCGCGCACGTCGAGCGCGATCCTGTGCGCCTGCTCCTTGGTCCCGAGCAGGTTCACGTTGTAGGCGATCAGGAAGTCGCGGGCGCCGACGCAGCTAGCGCCCCACTCGGGCACGAGGGCGGCCGGCCCGTAGTCGGGCTGCCACTCCGGCCGGGTGAGCCGCTCCGCCAGGGCCTCGTACTCGCCGGCCCGGATCTGCTGGAGGGTCCGGCGATGCTCGGCACGGGCGGCGTGCCCGTAGAGGAAGACCGGCACGGCGAGCTCGGCCGCCAGCCGCTCGCCGAGCTCGCCGGCGAGCGCCACACAGTCGGCCATGGTGACACCCGCCACCGGCACGAACGGGCACACGTCCAGCGCCCCGACCCGCGGGTGCTCGCCCGCCTGCTTCCGCATGTCGATCCGCCCGCGCGCGACGCGCGCCGCCGCCAGGGCGCCCGCGACTACGGCCTCGGGGGCGCCCACGAAGGTGTAGACGGTACGGTTGGTGGAAGCGCCCGGGTCCACGTCCAGCAGCGTGCAGCCGGCGCTGGCGCGGATGGCGTCGGCGATCGCGTCGACGACCGCGCGATCACGGCCCTCCGAGAAGTTGGGCACGCACTCGACGAGCTTGGTCATTGGCGCTACTGAACCCCCGTGCCGGACACAGGCTAGGGCCGCGGGACCGTGACGGTCAAGCCCCGTTCCCGCTAGCTCAGGCGATCCAGTACCCGGGGCCCCATCATATAGAGACGGCCCCGGCCGGCGCCGCGCAGGGCGCGCACCCGGCTAGAATCCACCCCGTGCAGGAGCGACCGGGAACACCGCTATCGCTGCCGCGCCGCACGCAGCCCGCTCCCACCGCGCTCGCGATCGCCGGGGCGTTCGTGCTGCTGCTGGCGGTGGGATGGGTCGACTACGCTACCGGAACGGAGCTGCGCGCCTTCCCCCTCTATTTCCTGCCCCTCATGTTGGTGACGCTGCGCTTCGGCCGGGCCCAGGGCCTCGCCTTCGCGGTCGCGTGCAGCGGCGTCTGGCTCGCCTCCAACCGCCTCGCGGGCATGGGGCGCTCGCACCCGTGGCTGCTGCTCGTCAACGCGGCGATCATGCTGGCCGCCTTCGCCTTCGTCACGATCGTCACAGCCGGCCGCCAACGCTCGCTCGAGCACGAGCGGGCCTTGAGCCGGACCGACACCCTGACGGGAATCCCCAACAGCCGCGGCTTCTACGAGGCGGCGGCAGCCGAGCTGGAGCGCGCCGGAAGGTATCGCCACCCGCTGACGCTCGCCTACCTCGACATCGACGACTTCAAGGCGGTCAACGACAGCCTCGGGCATGCCCGTGGCGACGAGCTGCTGCGAGACGTGGGGCGGGCCCTGCGTCGGGCCTCCCGAGCGAGCGACATCGTCGGCCGCCTCGGGGGGGACGAGTTCGTCATCCTGTATCCGCAGACCGGGCGGGAGGCGGCGGAGGCGGCCCTGCGGAACCTCAGGGCCCAGCTCGCCGAGTCGCTCAGGCGGCGCGGCTGGGAACGGCTCACGCTCAGCATCGGAGCCGTTTCCTTCGCGACACCGCCACGGGAGATCGAGACACTGGTGCACGGCGCCGATCGGCTGATGTACGGGGTCAAGGCATCCGGGAAGGACGGCGTGCGGGTCGCCGACGCAGAGCTGGCGGCCGACTGAGGCGAACGCGGGACGCCAGCGCCGCGCAGGGCGCGCTGACGAGGGTGCCCAAGGGGCCGGTGTGCTTCAGTCCCTGCCGATCGTCACCGGAACGTCGACCGAGGAGCTGTCCCCGCTCACGGTGACCGCCTGGACCTTGAGGTCGTAGCGACCCGAGGGGGTCACCACCCGGGGTCCCGAGCTGGCGGTGGTGAGGGTGAGGGTGACGGCCTGGGCGTCCGCGCTCGTGAAGTCCGCGACCTGCGGGCTCAGGGTGCAGGTCGACCCCGCCGGCGCACCGGAGCAGGAGAGGCTCACGCGCCCGGTGCCAATCGCCGAGGTGAGGCGGACCGTGCTGCTCGACGACTCCCCGGCCCTCACGCTGACCGGGGAGGCGGCCATCCTGGGACCGGCGACGGGAGAGGTCCGGTAGTGACGGATGTAGTCCACCAGGACCCGCGCCGGGTTGGGTGTGGTGGCCTCGGGCGGGCCCGGCCACTGCCCGCCCACGGCCAGGTTCAGCACCAGGAAGAACGGGTGGTCGAAGACCCAGCGCCCCCCGGTGGGCAGCTGGTGAGCGGTCACCACGAAGAACACGTTGTTGACGTCGTCCACGTAGAACTGCGCCATCTCCGGCGACCAGATGATGCCGTAGACGTGGTAGCCCGCGTCGTCGATGCGACCGCCACCGGGCAGGGTGAAGTTCTGCCAGAGGCCGTTCCCGCCGAAGTAGCCGGGGCCGTGCAGGGTCGAGCGCACGGCGGCCGGACCCAGGCCGTTGGTGGAGGGCCGCTCCGGCACGTTCTCCGCGATCGTGACGGAGCCGCAGCCCGGCCATCCCACCGCGTCGATGTTGGCGCCGAGCATCCAGAACGCGGGCCAGAGGCCCGCGCCGACCGGCAGCCTCATGCGCGCCTCGATCCGCCCGTAGCGGAACTCGCGCAGACCCTTGCTGATCAGCCGCGCCGAGGTCCAGGTGCCGCCCTCGCGCCGAGCCTCGATCACCAGGTCGCCGACGCCGTCGAGGTAGGCGTTCGGCCGACGCGTGTCGCAGGGGGAAGGCTGAGAAGAGCGCGGGTCGCAGTAGACCTCCTGCTCGCCGTTGCCCCAGCCCCCGTTGTTGCCGACGTTGTAGGTCCAGGTGGCCGGGTCGGGGATGGCGCCCTTCGGACCGTCGAACTCGTCGCTCCAGACGGGACTGCCCCAGACGCCGCAAGGACAAGGTATCGCCGGGGCGAGAGCCGAGCGCCGGGAGGTCACGCGGCCGGCGAGGAAGCCGAGCCCGCCGGTGACGACCCCCACCAGCACGAAAGCGGCCAGCACCCGGCCCCACGCGCGCGCCCGGCGCGGCGAGGGTGCGGCTTGGGCGGCGCCAGCAGCGGGAACGGCAGGGGCCGCGGCCTCCGGCGCCGGCGCGGCAGCTGGAGCCTCGACCTTCCGGCGGACGAAGTGCGGCACGTACTGGCCGGTCGGCAGCACCAGCTCGACCGCGTGGGTGCGCCCCTCGGTCCGATAGTAGTCGGCGAGCCTCTGCCGCAGGGTCCGCGCCGTCACTCGCACGATCGGGTCGATCTGCGGATCGAAGTCCTCCGCCCGCCGTCCCAGCGCGTGGATGGCGATGCCCGACTCGCGCAGCTCGTCGCTCCTGCCCTCGGACTGCTTCTCGCAGACGAAGGTGAGCAGCCGCACCAGGTTCGCCGAGCGGGCGATCCCGGGGTATTCCAGGAGGCGGGCGAGCTCCTGGCGTTGCTCTTCGCGTGAGGGCTCGGCTGTCGTCTGTGGAGACATGAGATCGTCGCGTCCACGCCACACGCGTGTCCGCCGCTCGTCGTGAGCGCACATTATCCATCGAACGGCTCGCCGCCGGGAGTGGGATCCTTGCGCGGAGTCTCCGCGCGCCGCCGTGCCACGTCGCGGCCCGGGTCTCGCGGGTGAAGCCGTTCGCGGTCAGCCTCTTGCGTAGGGTTAACGGGCGCCGTTACGGGTAAAGTTATCCCGCCGCTTACCTTGTCGGCTCCGGCGCGGCCCTCCTAAGCTGTTCTCGAGGGTCGGCTTCGCGCCCAGCGGGTCGGCTCCCCCCAACAACCTACCGAAAACGAAGAGAGGTATCCCTCATGCCGCTACGCCGGTTGTCCCTTGCAGCAGCCGTTCTGCTGTCGCTTCCTTCCCTGGTCGCCTCCGCTTCCTTCGATCCCGCCCTCGTCGACGACTTCTCCGTCTACCCCTATCTCTGGCACGTCTCCCCCGGCGTCAGCCTCGACAACCCCGAGATCCTGGCCGGCGACCCGCTGGCCCTGCCGGGCCAGGGGGCCTCCGAGCGCGTCCTGAGCGTGACCGGCCCGATCCACGCCACGGTGGAGACGGAGACGCGCGGCTGCCGCCACCGGCACGGCGTCGTGAGCGCCCTCCTCGTGAGCACGGACCTCCTCGATGCGCGGGATGCCGATCCCCGCTCGATCACGCTGGCAGGCGCGCACGCCTTCCACTATCGGCTGCACCCGCGGGACAACCGGTCGCACTCGAAGCACCACCCGGCTCTCCCGGCCGACCTGGAGCTCCTGTTCCGGGGCGCGCGGGTCTGCGCGGCTGCCCGGGAGCCCGATCCGCTGCTCCAGGGCCGCACCTACGACGGCCGCTTCTTCGCGGCGGGCGGGCACGGCGCCCGTCTCGCCCGTCCCTATGTCGCGAGCACGGACTGGAGCCTCGCGGACGGCCTGCGCTTCTGGTACTACGGCCACAACACCGGTGACGTGCTCTCGCTCGATCTGCGGGACAACCGGGTCCCCGACCCGGGTCCCGCCGGCTGGCGGCTGGCCTGGCACGAGGAGTTCAATGGTCCCGCCGGCCAGCCGGTGGATCCCCGCCGCTGGTCGCACGAGATCGGCGACGGGACCGCCCAGGGCATCCCCGGCTGGGGCAACAACGAGCGCGAGTACTACACGGACTCCACCGACAACGCCTCGCTCGACGGCCAGGGACACCTGCTGATCTCGGCGCGACAGGCGGACGGCTCGCTCTCCTGCTACTACGGCCCCTGCGAGTACACCTCGGCCCGCCTCATCTCGCAAGACAAGGTCGAGATCGGCCACGGCCGCATCGAGGCCCGGATCAAGGTCCCCTCCGGCGCCGGCCTGTGGCCGGCCTTCTGGGCGCTGGGCAGCAACATCGGCCAGGTCGGCTGGCCGACCAGCGGCGAGATCGACATGATGGAGTTCGTGGGCCGCGACCCGAACCAGATCTCCGGGACCCTGCACGGACCCGGCTACAGCGGGGGCGCCGGCATCACCGGCAGCTACGAGCTGCCCGGGGCGGTCTCCGACGACTACCACGTGTTCGCGATCGAGTGGCAGAGCGACCGCATCGACTGGTACCTGGACGGCGTCCTCTTCCACGGCGCGACCACCGCCGACACCCACGGCAACCCATGGGTGTTCAACAAGCCGTTCTTCATGATCCTGAACGTGGCCATGGGCGGCAACCTGGGAGGCCCCATCGACGGCAGCCTCAGCTACCCGCGCTCGATGGCGATCGACTACATCCGGGTCTACGCCGCTCCGGACACGGCCGAGCGCTTCGAGGCCAGCTTCCAGGACGACTTCTCGGGCTGGCAGCAGGTCTCGTTGCCCTTCTCCGCCTTCACACGCAGTGACTACCAGCCCAAGGGCGCGCCGAACGACGGCCTCACCCTCTCCGAGGTCTGGGGCTACGGCTTCCGGCTGCCGGGTCGGGGTCTCGAAGCCCAGCCGCTCTACCTCGACCAGGTGCGTCTCGTGCAGCCGACCTCGGTTGTGGTGCGCAACGCCCTCGACCAGGGGCCGGGCTCGCTCCGCAACGCGGTCGCCGCGGTCGCGGACGGCGGCACGGTGACGTTCGATCCCGGCCTGGCCGGGTCGACCGTCACGCTCTCGTCCGGTCCGATCTGGCTCTCCTCGAAGGGGGTGACGATCGACGCGACCGGCGTCCCGGGCATCACCCTCCAGGGCACCGGGGCGGACCGCCTGCTGATCATCGATCCCGACGCCCGGGCAGTCGTGCGCGGGCTGACCTTCGCCAACGGGTTCGGCTGGCAGCTGGCCGGCGCCATCCTCGACAACGGCCGCCTGCAGCTCGACCACGTGGTCGTCCGCAACAGCACCGTCAACGCCAGCGCCGGCGACTGGTGGATGGGCGGCGGCGGCATCTACGTGGGCGGCGGGGCGACCCTCGACCTCGTGGACAGCACCGTCCGCGACAACGCCACCTACACCAGCATCGACGGGGGCGGGATCTACGTGTTCCAGAACGGCTCGCTCACGGTCGAGCGCAGCACCATCAGCGGCAACAGCGCTGCCAACGTGGGCGGCGGCCTGCGCATGCTGGGCAGCGGCACCATCAACAACACGACCTTCAACGGCAACACCGCCGTCGCCTGGCACGGGAGCGCGTTCTTCGTGACGGACGGCGTCCTGAGCGTGGTCAACTCGACGATCAGCGCCAACACCGCACCGCCCGGCTCGTCGGCCGTGTTCGTGGGCACCTTCACCGACGCGAGCGCGACACTCAGCCTCGCCAACACGATCGTGGCCCAGAACTCCGACTTCGGCTGCTTCCTGGCTCCCTACGGCGCCGGTGTCGTCACCCTCAACTCGGGCGGCCACAACGTCTCGACCGACGCAACCTGCAACCCGGGGGGAAGCGATCTCGTGGTTGGGGACGCCGGCCTCGGCCCGCTGGCCGCCAACGGAGGGCCGACCCTGACCCAGGCCCTGCTCCTGGGCTCGCCGGCGATCGACAACGCTGACGCTGCGCTATGCCCGGCGACCGACCAGCGCGGGGTCACCCGCCCGCAGGGCGCCGGTTGCGACGTGGGGGCCTTCGAGCTGGTCCCCTAACCAGGTCTCGCGTTCCTCGACCCGGCGGGGCCGGCAAACCCGGTCCCGCCGGGTCGTGTCGCCTGCCGTTGCCACACCCTTTCCCTCGGGTACGCGCCCCCTGCGAGCCTTCGAAGGCCGCTTCTGGTACCGTGTCCTCGGTGTCCCCGCTCTCCGCCGCAGGAGGCCGGGGAAGAGCCGAGAGTCGCCCGGGCTTGACAGCTGTGGCATCTTGTCACGGCGCTCTTTCACCCGAGGCGGACTCATGGACCGTCGCTACAACCGATGGTGATCGCTCGCTGATGGCACGCTCGCTGGTAATCGTCGAATCGCCGGCCAAGGCCTCGACCTTGGGCAAGTTCCTGGGCAAGGACTTCCAGGTCGCGGCCTGCTACGGGCACGTGCGCGACCTCGACAAGAAGGGCATCGCGGTCGACCGGGCGAAGGGCTACGAGCCCAACTACCGGATCGTGCCCGGCAAGGAGCGTACGGTCGCCGAGCTCACCAGGCTCGCCCGCAAGGCCGAGCGCATCTACCTCGCCGCCGACCCCGACCGCGAGGGCGAGGCGATCTGCTGGCACCTCCACGAGCTGCTCAAGAAGGAGGCCCCCAAGGCCCGCTTCCACCGCGCGGAGTTCAACGAGATCACGAAGACCGCGGTGACGCGCGCCATCGAGAAGCCGACCCGGATCTCGCAGGACCGGGTCGGGGCGCAGCAGGCGCGACGCATCATCGACCGACTGGTCGGCTACGAGGTCTCGGAGCTGCTCTGGCAGAAGGTCTGGCGCGGCCTCTCGGCCGGCCGGGTGCAGACGGTCGCCCTGCGCATCATCGTCGAGCGCGAGAGCGAGCGCGAGCGGTTCACCCCGATCCCGTACTTCTCGGTGCCGGTGGTGGTGGCGAAGAACGGCGCCGCCTTCCCGGCGCGGGTGGTCGCCTGGCGCGGGCAGAAGCTCCAGTTCGACGGGAGCGACCCGCGGCTGGCGACCTCCGCGGCCGCCGAGGAGGTGCGCGCCCACGTTCAGGAGTCGGCGCTGCTGGTGGGGTCGGTCGAGGCCCGCGAGCGGCGCACGAACCCGGCGCCTCCCTTCACGACGCCGAAGCTCCAGCAGGCGGCCGCGCGCTCGCTCGGCTTCTCCGTGCGACGGACCATGATGGTCGCCCAGCGCCTCTACGAGGGCCGACAGCTGGGCGAACGCGGCAGCGTGGGTCTCATCACCTACATGAGAACGGACTCGGTCCGGGTGGCCGACGAGGCGCTGCTGGCGGTGCGCGAGCTCATCCGCTCGGCCTACGGCGAGGGGGCCCTGCCCACGGAGGCCCGTCGCTACAAACAGAAGAAGGACGCGCAGGACGCGCACGAGGCGATCCGTCCGACCTCGCTCGACCTGCCGCCCGACGCGGTCGCCGCCTACCTGCAGCCGGAGGAGCTGAGACTCTACCGCCTGATCTGGAACCGCTTCGTGGCCTCGCAGATGACTTCCTCCCTCTCCGAGGTGACGACCGTCGAGATCGAGGCACGCCGCGAGGGATCGAAGGATCTCGCGCTGCTGCGGGCCTCGGGCTCGGTGCTCAAGGACCCCGGCTTCCTGCGCGTCTACGGCCAGGCGGCCGACAGCGAGGCGCCCAACGCGCCCGAGGAAGAGGCCGAGGGCGAGGATGCCAAGGTCCGCTTGCCGGCGCTCGGTGCGGGCGACCCGCTCGAGCTGCGCGAGGCGCGGGCCGAGGCGCACGAGACGCAGCCGCCACCCCGCTTCAACGAGGCCTCGCTCGTGAAGTTCATGGAGGAGAACGGGATAGGCCGGCCCTCCACCTACGCCGACATCCTGCGCAAGATCGAGCAGCGCGACTACGTGCGCAAGAAGGAACGGCGCTTCATCCCGACCCCGCTCGGGCGGCTGGTGGTCGACCTGATGAAGGAGGGCTTCGAGGAGTTCTTCCAGACCGAGTACACCGCACGGATGGAGGAGGAGCTGGACGAGGTCGAGGAGGGCAAGCTCGGCTGGCGCCAGGCCCTCGCCGACTTCGACGGCAAGTTCTCGAAGGACCGCGACCGCGCCCGGCGGCAGATGCACTCGGTCAAGGCGGGCCTGCCCATGCCCGTCGTGCGCGAGGCCTTCCACGACTTCCGGCTGACCAACGATCCGGGCGACACCTGCCCGGAGAGCGGGCACCCGCTGAAGCTCCGCATGGGAAAGGCCGGCCTCTTCATCGCCTGCGGGGGGTATCCGGACTGCACCTGGACGGTCGACATCCCCGAGACGGAAGAGGACCCGCTCGACCTCAGCGAGCTCGAGGCCCAGACCTGCGAGGAGTGCGGCAGTCCGATGCGTCTGCGCACCGCCCGCACGGGCTCGGTCTTCCTGGGCTGCACGGCGTACCCGCGCTGCCGCAACGCCATCAACGTGGCGGTGCAGGGAGGGAAGCCCGAGGCGCGGCCGGACGAGCCGACCGGCGAGCAGTGTCCGGCCTGCGGGCACCCGCTGGTGAAGCGTCACGGCCGCTTCGGCGAGTACGTCTCCTGCTCGAACTATCCCGAGTGCCGGTACAAGCCGCCGAAACCGGTGACGCTGACCGGCGTCGAGTGCCCCGAGTGCGGCCAGGGCGAGGTCCTCGAGCGCAAGGGCCGCTTCGGCCCGTTCTACGGCTGCTCGCGCTATCCCGAGTGCACCCGCAACTTCCGCGCGCGACCGGTGCCAAAGGCGTGTCCGAAGTGCGGCAGCGTGTACCTGCTCGTTCGCGAGCGCAAGTCGGGAAGCTTCTACGTCTGCGATCAGGAGCAGTGCGGGTTCGAGGCCCCGGCCGACGACCTCGAGCGCTACCCGGTGCGCACGGAGGTGACCGAAGCCGCGCGGCAGGCGGCGCTGGCGGCGGCGACGCCCAAGGCGACGCCCAAGCGCAAGCGGCGACGCCCCGCCGAGCCGACCCCGGAACCCGCCGCGAAGAAGCCGACCCGGGCCGCCTCTCCCTCCAAGCCGACTCGTCGCACCGCCGGCACACGGGCCAAGGCGGCGAGACGAACGCGAGCGGTGTCCCGGCCCCGGGCGCTCCCCCGAGACCGGGTGCGGAAGAGCGGGCAAGCCGCGGCAGCGGCGCGAGCGAGCGCGGGCAAGAAGCGGCGCCGTGCCTCCTGACCCCCGCCGGCACGACGGTCGCGCCGAGCTGCGCGAGATCGCCCGGCGAGCGATGACGGCTCGCGGCCTGCTGCCCGACTTCTCCCCCGCGGCCCTGGCCGAGGCGAACGCCCTCGCGGTGACCGATCTCTCCGGGGGCGAGCAGGTCCGCGACCTGCGCGAGCGTCCGTGGGTCTCGATCGACGACGACGACTCCCGGGACCTCGACCAGCTCTCTCTCGCCGAGCCCCTGGACGGGGGCGCCGCGCGACTGCTGGTGGCGATCGCCGACGTCGAGGCGGCGGTACGGCCGGCGGACGCGATCGACGTCCATGCCCGCGCGAACACGACCTCGGTCTACACGGCGGCGCAGATCTTCCCCATGCTCCCGGAGCGGCTGTCGACCGACCTCACCTCCCTCGGGGCAGGGCGACGATCGCCGGGCGCTGGTCGTGGAGATGACGGTCGGGGCCGACGGCCGGGTCGCGCAGTCCGACGTCTATCCGGCACTGGTGCGCAACCGGGCGAAGCTCGCCTACGACTCGGTCGCGCGCCTGGCTCGAGGGCACTGGACCCGCGCCGGCCGCCGCCGCAGCCGGGGATCCTCGCGCAGCTGCGGCTCCAGGACCGCGTGGCGCAGGCGATGAAAGCCCTGCGCCACCAGCGGGGCGCCCTCACCTCGGCACCACCGAGGCGCACGCGGTGTTCGACGGCGAGCGGCTCGCCGACCTGCCTCGGACGAGAAGAACCGGGCCAAGGAGCTGATCGAGGACTTCATGATCGCGGCGAACGGCGTCGACCGCCCAGTACCTCGACGGCAAGCGCTTCCCGTCGCTGCGCCGCGTCGTTCCGCGCCCTGCGCGCTGGGAGCGCATCGTCGAGCTCGCGAACGGGCTCGGCGAGCGGCTGCCCGCGCAGCGCGAGCGCCCCCGCTCTGCAGGCGTTCCTCACCGGCGACGCGAGGTCGATCCGCTGCGCTTTCCGGATCTCTCGCTCTCGATCGTGAAGCTGCTCGGCTCGGGCGAGTACGCCGTCGAGGCTCCGGGCGGATACTCCGACGGCCACTTCGGCCTGGCCGTCACGCAACTACACCCACTCGACGGCGCCCAACCGCCGCTTCCCCGATCTCACCACCCAGCGACTGCTGAAGGCGGCGATCGCGGGGCGCCCCAGCCCCTACACGATGGACGAGCTCACGGAGCTCGCCCGGCACTGCACGCTGCAGGAGGACAACGCCTCCAAGGTGGAGCGCCAGGTGCGCAAGTCCGCGGCCGCGCTGCTGCTCGCGCCGCGCCTGGGCCAGCACTTCGACGGCGTCGTCACGGGCGCCTCGCCGAAGGGGACCTGGGTCCGCGTCCTGCGCCCGCCGGTCGAAGGACGCGTCCTGCGCGGCGAGCAGGGCCTCGACGTCGGCGACCGGGTGAGCGTCGAGCTCGTCCACACGGACGTCGAGCGCGGCTTCATCGACTTCGCCCGCGACTGACGCCGGCCCTGCTCCGCGGAGGGACCCTGGTCCCCCGGACTAGCGCGTGCGGCTGAGGCCCATGGCGGCCAGCCTCTCCGGCAGCCGCTCGATCACCTCGAGCGCCTTGCCGGCCACGTTCTCCGGCGTGAAGCCGAGCTTCTCGAACACGACCTTGGCGGGAGCGGAGGCGCCGAAGCGGCCCTCGATACCGACCACGGCGCCGAAGCCGCCCACGTACTTCTCCCAGCCCTGCGGAATGCCGGCCTCCACGGCGACGCGCGCCAGCAGGTCCGGAGGCAGGACGGAGTCACGGTACTCCTGAGGCTGGGCGTCGAACAGCTCCCAGGACGGCAGGCTCACGACGCGTGCCTTGGTGCCCCGAGCCGCGAGCTGCACGCGCGCGGCCAGGGCGAGCGACACCTCGGAGCCGGTGGCGATCAGGATCACGTCCGGGCGGCCTTCCGCCTCGGCGAGCACGTAGCCCCCGCGCGCGACGTCGCCGACGCCCGCGAGCACGGGCAGTGCCTGTCGAGTGAGCAGCAAGGCGACCGGCCGGCGCTCGGTCATCGCCACCCGCCACGCCCCCGCCGTCTCGTTGGCGTCGGCGGGCCGGATCACGACCAGCCGCGGGATGGCGCGGAGCGCCGCCGCCTGCTCGACCGGCTGGTGGGTGGGACCGTCCTCGCCCACGCCGACGCTGTCGTGGGTGAAGACGTAGACGGTGTGCAGCCCCATGAGGGCGGCCAGCCGGATCGCGGGCCGCATGTAGTCCGAGAAGGTGAAGAAGGTGGCCGCGAAGGGAACCAGCCCGCCGTGGAGGGCGAGACCCGAGCTGAGCGCGGCCATCGCGTGCTCGCGGACGCCGAAGTGGAGATTGCGGCCGGCGTAGCTCCACGCCCCCCCGACCAGCCCCTGGTGCGCCCCGCCCGCGGTCGCCGGGCTCTCGAGATCGCCCGCGTCCGCGAGCGCGGTGTTGGTCGAGGGGTTGAGGTCCGCCGAGCCGCCCAGAAGCTCCGGCACGCGCGGCGCGATCGCGTTCAGAACCTTGCCGCCGGCCGAGCGGGTCGCGATCGGCTTGTCGGAGGGCGCGAACTTCGGGATCCCGGCGTCCCAGTCGGCGGGCAGCTCGCCGCTCAGCCGGCGCGCCAGCTCCGCGAGCCGGCTCCGGGTGCGCCTGCTCGTACGCGGTGAGACGCGCGCGCCAGTCGGCCTCGGCCTCGGCCCCGCGCGAGAGCGCCGCCCGCAGGTGGGTACGCGCCTCCTCGGGGACGAAGAACGGCTCCAGGGACGGGTAGCCGAGCCGGCGCTTGGTCTCGGCGACCTCGTTCGCGTCGAGCGGCGAGCCGTGGACGCCGAAGCTCCCCCTGCTTCGGGCTGCCGTAGCCGATCTGGGTGCGGACTATGAGGATCGAGGGCTGGTCGGTGACGGCCTTGGCCTTGGCGAGAGCGCGCGCGACCGCCTCGACGTCGTTGCCGTCCCCGACCGTCTGCACGTGCCAGCCGTAGCCCTCGAAGACGACCCCCACGTCGTCGGTGAAGGAGAGGTTCGTCGAGCCGGCGAGGCAGACCCGGTTCGAGTCGTAGAGGCAGACGAGCTTGCCGAGCTCGAGGTGGCCGGCGAGGGACGCCGCCTCGTGCGTGATGCCCTCCATCAGGTCGCCGTCGCCCGCGAGCGTGTAGGTGAAGTGGTCGACGATCTCGTGGCCGGGCCGGTTGAAGCACGCCGCCAGATGGCGCTCGGCGATCGCCATCCCCACCGCGACCGCGAAGCCCTGTCCCAGCGGGCCGGTGGTGGTCTCGACGCCCGGCGTCTCGCCGTGCTCCGGGTGGCCCGGGGTGCGGCTTCCCCACTGCCGGAAGCTCTGCAGCTCCGAGAGCGGCAGCTCGTAGCCGGTGAGGTGCAGCAGCGAGTAGAGGAGCGCCGAGCCGTGTCCCGCCGAGAGCACGAAGCGGTCGCGGTCCGGCCACTGCGGGTTCGCGGGGTTGTGCTTGAGCACCCGCGAGAAGAGCGCGTAGGCCATGGGCGCCGCGCCCAGGGGCAGCCCGGGGTGGCCCGAGTTGGCTTTCAAGACGGCGTCGATCGCGACGGCGCGGATCGTGTTGACGCAAAGCTGATCGAGACGTGCGACGTCGCTGTTCATGTGGAACTCCTTCGGGGGTCGTGGCGGCGCCACTTCGGGCGCCTTCCTCCGGTCCGGACGCGACTTCGGCCGCGTCCGCATCGGGCCGGGACTGCCCGGCGCCCGCAAGGATACCCCGCCGCGCGGTCGGCGTGGGGCGGTCCCCTCGTCTTGACGGTCGCGGGGCACGAACATAGTCTTCCGCCGCACGCGGGAGGGAGGGCCCCATGATCAGCCGCACCTGGAGGTCGAGCCTGTTGCTGGCCGCCCTTGCCGGCCTCGGGGGGGCGCCGCTCGCCGGGGCGGAGGCCGATCCCTCGGCGTTGCAGGTGGCGACCGGCAGAGGCCCGGTCCGGATCCAGTTCTTCACCGATTCCGCGGTACGGGTCCAGAAGTGGCCGGGAGGCGACGCTTCTTTCCGTCCCAGCCTGGTCGTGGTGGCGGAGCCCGAGGGCGACCTCGCGATCGCGCGAAGCGAGTCGGCCCGCGAGATCGAGATCCGCTCGCCGAAGCTCATGGTGCGGGTCCGCAAGGCGGACGGAATCGTCAGCTTCGAGACGCCGGACGGCGAGATCGTCCTGGCCGAGAACGGCCCGGCTGCGCTCACGCCGATGACCACGCCCTTCGACGAGGCCCTGAGCGTCCGCCAGGGCTTCCACCTGACGCGCGAGGAGGGTCTCTACGGTCTGGGGCAACACCAGGACAGCCTGATGAACTATCGGGGCCGCTCGGTGAAGCTCGTGCAGACGAACACGGACGCGGTGACGCCCGTTCTCGTCTCGACGCGGGGCTGGGGCCTCCTCTGGGACAACTGCTCGAAGACTCTCTTCGAGGACGGGAAGGCGGGCGCCTCCTTCTGGTCGGAGGTCGCCGACGGCGTCGACTACTACTTCCTGCTCGGTCCGAGCCTGGACCAGGTGATCGCCGGCTACCGGAAGCTGACCGGAAGGGCGCCGATGTACGGCAAGTGGGCCTATGGATACTGGCAGAGCAAGGAGCACTACCACACCGAGGCCGAGCTGCTCGGCGTCGCCGAGGAGTACAGGCGGCGCGGCATCCCGATCGACAACCTGGTCCAGGACTGGAACTACTGGGGAGACGGCTCTCGCTGGAGCGGGATGGTCTTCGACCCGAGAGCGCTACCCGCATCCCCAGCAGATGGTCGCGCGCCTGCACGCCGAGGACTTCCACCTGATGATCTCGATCTGGCCCGGGCTCGGTCCCGCGACCGACGTCTACAGGGAGCATGGACGCCAAGGGGCTCCTCTACCCGCCGGTCGGCTGGGCGGGCTTCAAGTACTACGACGCCTTCGACCCGGAGGCGAACGCGATCTACTGGAAGTACCTGCGGCAGGGCATCCTGGCCAGGGGCATCGACGCCCTCTGGATCGACTCGACCGAGCCCGACGTGATCAACGCCCTCACCAAGGAGTCGCAGGAGTACGAGATGAAGAAGGTGGGCCGGAACCACCTCGGCTCCTGGGCCCGCTACCTGAACCCCTACTCGCTGGTGATGATGGACGCGCTCTACCGGAACCAGCGGGAGGCCTACCCCGACCGGCGCGTCTACATGCTCACCCGCTCGGCCTTCGCCGGCCAGCAGCGGACCGGGGCCACCACCTGGTCGGGCGACATCGGCGCCAACTGGGAGATCTACCGCAAGCAGATCGCGGCCGGGATCAACTTCTCCATGTCGGGGATGCCCTACTGGACCTTCGACATCGGCGGCTTCGTGATCAGTAGCTACGGCGGGCGTCTTCTCGAACGGCGGCAAGGACCCCGCCTACCAGGAGCTGTACACGCGGATGTTCCAGTTCGGCGCCTTCTGCCCGATCTTCCGCGCGCACGGCTCGGAGACGCCGCGCGAGATCTGGGAGTTCGGTGACTTCACGGACACGCTCGTGAAGTTCGACACCCTGCGCTACCGGCTCCTCCCCTACCTCTACTCGCTCGCCTGGCGGGTGAGCAGCCGGGGCGACACGATCCTGCGCGGTCTGCCCATGGACTTCCCGCAGGACGGGAAGACCTACGGGATCGGCGACCAGTTCCTGTTCGGTCCGGCGCTCATGGTCGCGCCGGTGACCGCGTACCAGCTCCACCGGCCGCCCGAGGACAGCGTCCTCGTCACGCCGGACCACTTCCTTACCCCGGACGGCAAGCCGGGCCTCCTGGCCCGCTACTACAAGGACGCGAGCTACGGGACGCTCGGACTGGAGCGGATCGACCCGGACATCGACATCTTCTGGTACACGGGCCGGCCCGACTACGTGACCGACCAGGCCCTCTCCATCCGCTACGAAGGGCAGCTCGTCCCGAGCGAGACCGGGCTTCACCAGCTCCACCTCAAGAGCTTCGGCAGCCGCCGCATCTTCCTGGACGGGCGCGAGCTGCCTCTCGTCTCGCAGAGCACGGAGATCTACACCGAGAAGGTGCCGCTCGAGGCGGGCCGCGCTTATCCCCTCAAGGTCGAGATGGAGAACGCGACCTCGGGCGCCCTGCGCCTGAAGCTCTGCTGGAAGACGCCGGCGATCCTGGCGCGAGAGAAGACGATCGAGCCGCGCCCGAAGACGCGGCCCGTGTACCTGCCCGCCGGCAGCGCCTGGATCGACTTCTGGACCGGAGCGAGACAGGAGGGCGGCCGCAGCATCGTGGCCGACGCCCCGATCGAGACGCTGCCGCTCTTCGTCCGCGCCGGCTCGATCCTGCCTCTGGGGCCTCTCGTCCAGTACGCCACCGAGAAGCCCGCCGATCCGATCGAACTCAGGATCTACCCGGGCGCGAACGGGAGCTTCACCCTCTACGAGGACGAGAACGAGGGCTACGGCTATGAGCGGGGGGTCTTCGCCACGATCGGGATGCGTTGGGACGACACGAGGCACGAGCTCCTGCTCGACGCCCGCAAGGGCGAGTTCCCCGGCATGCTGAAGACGCGCAGCTTCAGGGTCGTCCTGGTGAAGCCGGGCCACGGCACGGGTGTCTCTCCCTCGGAGACCGTGGACCGCGTGGTCCGCTACGACGGCAGCGCCCAGACTGTCGCCTTCTAGTCCGCGCGATCGCGAGTCCGCCGGGGATCGTCCTGGTCCGCTCGGATCGCCCTACTCGACTCGGATCGAGAGAGTCGCCGGCGTCAGGCCTTCGCCTTCGGCCTGGAACAGGATGGTGCCGGGCTCGTCGCTCGACTGCACGATGACCTGGGCCAGGCCGCCGAAGCTGGAACGGCTCCAGGGCAGGGCCGGCGTCACGATCCGGATCGCAGCCGGCGCAAACTGAAGGAGCGCCTCGCGCTGGCGCCAGCCGGGGTAGCGGGTGGCCTCGATGCGCAGCAGGTTGTCCTTCGCGCGCCAGACGCTCGCCGGCAGCTCGACCCGGGCGGCGGTGGGATCCGCGTCGCGGTAGAGCGGCTCGCCGTTCAGGAAGGCGGACTGGCGCGGGCCCAGCGCGTTCAGCAGCAGCGACGCCGTCTCGCCCGGGGCGAGCCGCGGGGCGTCGAAGCGCACCTCGAACACGATCGGGCCCGTGGTCACGGCCGGGTCGGGCGCCGTCCACTCGCCGAGCTTCTCGCTGCGCACCGACTCGACGAACCGGTCGGGCTCGTGCGAGGAGGGGTCGCCGTTGCCGACCCCCAGGATGCGGCCTGGCCCTTGCAGAGTGAAGGTGATCTTCCTGTCGGCGGCCGGCACGCGCCGACCGGCGCTGTCGCGCAGCTCGACCGTCACCACCGCCACGTCCCGACCGTCAGCATGGATCGTCGCGCGGTCCACCTGGAGGGCGAGCACGGCCGGCGCGCCGGTGGTTTCCACCTTGTCCTCGAGCACGACCTCGCCGCCCCGGTAGCCGCGCGCGAGGAGCGTGCCCGGCGCGTAGCGGACCTGCCAGGCCAGGTGGCCGTCTCTGTCCATCCTCTGGCGGCCCTGCGAGGCGTCGTTCAGGAACAGCTCGACCTCCTCCAGGTTGCTGTGGGCGCGCACCTCGATCGGCTGGCCTTCCCGCCCCGGCCAGTTCCAGTGGGGGAAGAGGTGCAGCACGTCCTTCCCTCCCCACCAGGCCTCGAGGTAGGAGAAGTCGTCCTTGGGAAAGCCGCAGGTGTCGAGGATGCCGAACTGGGAGCTGATGGCCGGGTAGCCGAAGGGCGTCGGCTCGCCCCGATAGTCGAAGCCGGTCCAGAAGAAGACCCCCGCCGCGTAGGCGCGGGCGGCGTAGTACCTCCATCCTGTCTCCGCGTTGCCCCCGGTGGTGCCGTCCTCCTGCGGGGCGAGATGGCACTCGAGGCGATCGTCGACGTAGACGCCCCGCGTGGCCTGGGTGGTGGTTTCCTCGGTGCCCACCGTCACCTGCCACGGGAAGTCCTTGTGCTGCTGATCGCCTCGCGACTGCCGGACGTAGTTGACGCCCGCCACCTCGACGACCGTCGAGATCCCGCCCCAGCCGCCGCTGATCGCGACCGTGGTGAGCCGGGTCGGGTCCAGCCGGTTCGCCTCCTCCTGCATCCGGGCCGCGACCCGGGCCCCCCGCTGGTCGCCTTCCATCGCCCACTCCTCGTTGCCCAGCGACCAGAGGACGACGCTCGGGTGGTTGCGGTCCCGCAGGATCAGGCGCCGGAGCCGGGCGAGGTGCATCTCGTCCGTCCCCATCAGCCGGTTCTCGTCGATCACCAGCATGCCCAGGCGGTCGCACGCGTCCAGGAGCTCCGGCGTCGGAGGATTGTGGGCGGTCCTGATGGCGTTGCTGCCCATCTCCTTGAGCTTGCGGACGCGGAACTCCTGGAGCGCGTCGGGGAGGGCGACGCCGACACCGGCGTGGTCCTGGTGATCGTTGGTGCCCTTGAGCTCCAGGCGGCGCCCGTTCAGGAAGAAGCCCGCTTCGGGATCGAAGCGGATCGTGCGGACGCCAAACCGCGTCTCGGTGCGATCGACGATCCTCCCCTCCCGGCGCACGACCGTCAGTAGCGTGTACAGGGCGGGATGGTCCGGGGACCAGAGGCGCGGCGCGGCGAGACGCAGCTTGCCCTGGAGCACCGGACTCGCGCCCGGCGCCAGCGTCACCGCCTCGGGCTCCGCGTGGCCCGGACGCGGCCATCCGAGTCGAGCACCGACAGCTCGAGGAGACAACGCACCGCCTGCCGATCCTCGTTCCTCGACCGTCGTGTCCGCCAGGACGATGGCATCCTTGCCGTCGGGCTCCGTCCACACGAAGACGCCGTCACGGGCGACGTGGAGTGGCTCCGTCTTCAGCAGCCACACGTGCCGGTAGATGCCCGCGCCCTCGTAGAACCAGCCCTCCTCCATCGAGGCGTCGACGCGCACCGCAATCAGGTTGTCGGCCCCGTAGTCGAGGTACTCGCTGACGTCGTAGCTCGCCCCCAGGTAGCCGCTGGGCTCCCGGCCGACCAGGAACCCGTTCACGAAGACGCGCGCGTCGCGGTAGACGCCGTCGATCTCCAGCCGCAGCCTCCGGCCCAGGTCGCTCTCGGGCACGAAGAAGCTTCGCCTGTACCAGCCCACGCTGCGTTCGGGGAAGCCACGCCCGATCGCCTTGAAGCCGTGGGAAGGACTGGCCGCGGGGTCGAACGGGGCTTCGACCGCCCAGTCGTGCGGCAGATCCAGCAGCCGCCAGCCGCGGTCGTCGAAGGATGGGCTCGCGGGGCCGTCGCCGAAGCCCGCCTTCGCGAGATAGGAGAAGTAGCCGGTACCGAACCCGAAGTCCCGCGCGGGATCGGTGGCGTGGCCCAGGGCGAAGCGCCAGCCGCGGTCCAGGCACAGGCGATCGCGTCCCTCCATCGTGGCCGATCGGGCGGATGACGCTGCGGCGGCGGTAATCAGCACTGCGGCGAGGACGGCGCGCGGAACCGGTCGCATGGGGCTCTACTCCAGCTTGAAGACGGCGTAGGACCGGCCGCCCATCTCGAGCCTCAGGCGACCGCCGTCCCGCGAGACCGCGGCGGCACGGCCGGCGAGGAGCCGGGCCGCCTGGAAGGCGATCGGGCACTCGAACTCGGCGGTGGCGGGGGCGGTGCCCGGGTTGAACGCCGCCAGCACGGCGTCTTTGCCGTTCGCGCGGGCGTAGACGAAGGGGTACGTGGCCTCCTTCGCGTAGAGCGGCAGGAAGTCGGCGTAGGCGGCGAGCGCGGGTTCCTGGTGCTTGAGGCGGATGAGGGCGCGCACGCGGTTCAGCAGCGAGCCCGGATCCTTCTCCTGGTCCGCCACGTTCGGCGCGTCCGCTGCCGGGTCGACCGGCAGCCAGAGGCGCGAGGCCTCTGCGGCCGAGAAGCCGCGGTTCTCGCCGCTCGTCCACTGCATCGGCGTGCGCGCACCGGCGCGCGGCTTGTAGCAGCCCTCGATCTGCGGCAGGTCGTAGAGCTGCCGCATGCCGATCTCGTTCCCGTAGTACACGAAGGGGACGCCCGGCATGGTGATGCCGAAGGCCATGATCGCCTCCAGCTCCCGAGGTGTCCTCTCCACGTTCAGGCGGGCGAGGTCGTGGTTGCCGAGCGGCAAGGAGATGTAGCCCTTGTCGCGGGTGGCCTGGTACTGCTCCAGGTAGCGCGCCAGGAAGTGGGAGATGTCCCCCTTGCCCTGCCTGTCGAAGAAGCTGTGACCCTCGGAGAAGCCGTTCAGGATCCGCCAGCTCTCCTTCTGCGCGAGGTCGTTGTAGCCGTCGAACCAGTGGAAGAAGTCGGCATGGAAGGCGCCGTCCAGGGCGTCCTTCGGCCCCGACCACTCGGAGACCATGAAGCCCTGCGGGTAGTCCTTGCGGAAGATCTCCCGGATCTCCCGCCAGAAGGCGAGCGTGTCCTGGTCCGACCCCGGTCCCTTCACGAGAGCCCCGGCCATGTCGGCGCGCATCCCGTCGGCGCCCATGTCCATCCAGAATCGCAGCACGCGCTTCAGCTCCTCGCGCAGCGCGAGCACGTCCGGATGGTCGACCGGGAGCTGCCATTTCTTGGCCGGATCGGGTTCATGGAAGCCGAAGTTGAGCGCCGGCTGGCACCAGAAGAAGTTGCGCAGGTAGCTGCCGTTGCGCTGCCCGTAGCCGTTGACGAGACGGCTGCCGAGCTCCCCCTCCTCGCTCTTCCAGACGTTGTCGGTCCAGACGTACCAGTTGGAGTGCGGGTTCGGCCACTGCCGAGTCGAGTCCACGAACCAGGGATGGTCGACGGCGGTGTAGCTCACCACGTAGTCGAATAGGACCCGGAGCCCGCGCGCGTGCGCCTCGGCGAAGAGCCGCTTGGCGTCCTGGTTCGTGCCGTAGCGCGGCGCGACCTGGTAGTAGTCGCGGATGTCGTAGCCCGCGTCGTGGAAAGGCGAGTCGAAGAAGGGATTGATCCAGACGGCGTCGACACCCAGGCTCTTCACGTAGTCGAGCTTCTCGATGATGCCGGGAAGGTCGCCGATGCCGTCGCCGTCCGAGTCGTAGAAGCTCTGCGGATAGATCTGGTAGAAGACCGCGTGGTGCACCCAGGCAGGGACGTCGGGCACGGGCGGGGCCGGGCGTGCCAGCGCGTCGCCGGGGGCGGCTTCGGGCGCCGCACCGGCGAGCAGCGCGACGAGGACGACGACGAAGGAACGGCTTCTCCAGTTGGTCATGGGCGTTCCACCTCGGTCGATGACGAGCAGGGAGTCTAGCGCCGCTCGCCGGTCCGGCGCCTACGCCGTCCGGGCTATGTCTCTCGGCATGGTTCGCCACCTGCCGCTGGTCAGTCGCTGTTGCTGACGAAGGCCAGGTGGCGGCTGTCCGGCGCCCAGGAGGGCACGTTGAGGGTGCCCTGGCCGCCGTAGAGATACGCGATCACGCGCGGCGCGCCGCCGCTCGCCGGCATCAGCATCAGGTAGACCCGCTCGTAGTAGGGGTGGTCCGCGGGCGGCACGTCCTTCGAGAAGGCGATGTAGGCGATCCACTTGCCGTCGGGCGAGAGGTGCGGGAACCAGTCGTTCCGCTCGTCGTTCGTCACCCGCTCCGGATCGGATCCGTCGGGCTTCATGCGCCAGATCTGCATGAGGCCGCTACGCACCGAGTTGAAGTAGATGTACTTCCCGTCGCGCGAGTACTCGGGGCCGTCGTCGAGCCCCGGGCTGCGCGTCAGGTTCACCTCGTCGCCGCTCCCGTCCGCCGCCATGCGGTAGACGTCGAACTCCCCGTTGCGCCCGCCGACGTACACGAGGTACTTGCCGTCCGGCGACCAGCCGTGCAGATAGGAAGGCGAGAGCTTCGTGATGCGCTCGGGAGTCCCGCCGGTCACCGGCAGCGTGTAGACCCGCGACTGGTGGTCGCCGGCCGTGTGGTCGCTGATCCCGAGCATCCGGCCGGCGAAGGACAGCACGTGGTCGTTGTTGTTGGCCACGGCGAAGCCGGTGTCGATCAGCATGCCCTCGCGGGTCGCCAGATCGAAACGGACCAGCCGCCCGCGGCTCGGCGAGGAGCCGCTGGTGTTGTAGATGAGTGCCTTGCCGTCGGGCGTCCAGTTCGGCGCCTCGAACGGGTCCGGCGAGGAGTAGACGAGCTGCCGGTCGCCGCTCTCGACGTCGAGGATCTCGAGACGGGAGCCGATGTAGTCCCGGTAGGGCACGAAGCTGTCGGGAGCGGGCTTCACCAGGCGGACGTTCCGGAAGCGGGCGGTCTCGACCACCTCCGGGTCGTGGGAGCAGACGAAGAGGCCCACGTAGACCTCGTCGCCCAGCGCGAGGTCCCGAAGCTCGGTCGTCTGGAAGGGCTGGCCGAAGCGCGCAGCCGAGAGGGTGACGGCCGATCCCTTGCGCTCGAGGCGCACCACGTCCGCACCCGTCAGCGCGGAACGCAGCTCCTCGGTGTCGGCGCCGGGGGTGCGCCGGAACTGGAGTGCGACGAGGCCGTCGCCGTGCACGGCGGCGTCGGCGTAGGGCGCGTCGGCCTCGAGGCTGGCACGCACGATCACACCGGCCTTGCGATGGGGCTGCTTTCCCTCGCCCTCGAAGGCCAGGCGGGCCTGCACCATGAAGTCGCCCTTCATCCGCTTCCAGACGAAGTGCAGCTCGTCGCGCTTGAACCACATGTTCACGCCGGCGCCCGAGACCGTGTACTCCTGCGCGTCCGCCTCGTAGTGCGCGGAGCCCGCGAGCTTCGGCGAGCCCACGTCGCCGTGCCCGTCGAAGTCCCCGACCGCCTCGGCCCGCGCCTGGGACGCGAGGGCGGTGGCAGCGAGGAGGAGAGCGGCGCGGCCGAGAACAGTGAGGGTTCGGAATCGCCGATCGAGCTGCATGCGAGGCCTCCGAGCGGACACCCTACCGTCCGCAGAACGCTATTCTAGTCGCGACCCCCGGAGGCGCGAGGCGGACGGGCGCGAGGCCCCTCGACCCGGCTAGCGCTGGATGCGCGCGGATCCGCCCCTGGCGAAGGCCCGTACCTGCTCGAGGGACGCCATGGTGGTGTCGCCCGGGAAGGTGGTGAGCAGCGCCCCGTGCGCCCAGCCGAGCCGCACCGCCTCCTCGGCCGGCTCGCCGGCGAGCAGGCCGTAGAAGAAGCCCGCGGCGAAGCCGTCGCCGCCGCCCACGCGGTCGTGCACGGTCAGCTCCGCCGTCGGCGCCGAGTACGTCCTGCCGCCCATCCAGGCGACCGCGCTCCAGGAGTGGTGGCTGGTCGAGTGCACCTCGCGCAGGGTGGTCGCCACGGCCTTCACCCGCGGGTGCCGCGCGGTCACCTTGTCGATCATCGAGAAGAAGGCGCTCGGATCGAGCTTGGACTTCGCGGCCAGCTCGGGCCCGGGGATGCCGAGCCCCTTCTGCAGGTCCTCCTCGTTGCCCACCAGCACGTCGACCTGGTCGACGATCCGGCGCACCACCTCGACCGCCCGCTCGGCGCCCCCCGAGACCCTCCACAGCTTCTCCCGGAAGTTGAGGTCGAAGGAGACGACGGCGCCCTGGGCCCTGGCCGCCTGCATCGCCTCGATGATCAGCTCGGGTGTGGTGGGCGAGAGTGCCGCGAAGATCCCGCCGCTGTGGAACCAGCGCACGCCGCCCGCCAGGACCTGCTTCCAGTCGAAATCGCCGGGCTTCAGGAGGCCCGCCGCCTCGTTCGAGCGGTTGTAGAAGACGACCGGGCCGCGCACGCCGAAGCCCTGGTCGCTGTAGACGGTGGCGATGTTGGGCCCGCGCACGCCGTCGTGAGCGAAGCGCTTGTAGAAGGGACGCACCCCCATCGCCCGCACCCGCTCGGCCACCAGGTCGCCGATCGGATAGTCGACCATCGCGGTCGCGATCCCGGTCGCCAGCCCGAAGCAGTCGGCCAGGTTGGCCGCGCAGTTGAACTCGCCGCCGCTCACGTGGATGCGGCACTCACTCGCCTTGCGGAAGGGCACGATGCCCGGGTCGAGGCGGTGGACGAGCGCGCCCAGCGAGAGGAAGTCGAGCGCGGCGTCCTTGCGAATCTCGAGTGCGTTCGCCATGGTGTTCACTCCGTTCTCGGGCGGCCGGCCGCTCTAGCGGGCGCCGGGCCACTCCGTGTGGAACGAGCCCTCGCGGTCGGTGCGCCGGTAGGTGTGCGCTCCGAAGTAGTCGCGTTGGGCCTGGGTCAGGTTGGCGGGCAGCCGCTCGCTGCGGTAGGCGTCGTAGTAGGCGAGCGAGGCGGAGAGGGCCGGCACGGGGATGCCGAGCCCGACCGCGGTCTCGACCACGAAGCGCCAGGCCGCCTGGCGTTCCGCGACGGCCGCGCGGAACGCGGCGTCCAGCAGCAGGTTGACCAGGTCCGGCTGCCGCCGGAAGGCCTCGCGGATCTCGTCGAGCAGACGCGCGCGGATGATGCAGCCGGCGCGCCAGATGCGGGCGACCTCTCCCGGCTGGATCGAGTAGCCGTACTCCCGGGAGGCGATCCGCAGGAGCGAGAGACCCTGGGCGTAGGAGGTGATCTTGCTCGCGTGCAATGCCTGCCGGGCGGCGTCCACGAGCCGAGCGCGGTCCCCCTGGAAAGAGGAGCCGGGTCCCGCCAGCACGCGGCTCGCGGCCACGCGCTCGGCCTTGAGCGCCGAGAGGATCCGCGCCCCGACCGCCGCGTCGATGGTCGGGATGGGGGCGCCGACGTCGAGAGCGCTCTGGCTCGCCCACTTGCCGGTACCCTTCTGCTGCGCCTCGTCCAGGATCATCTCGACCAGCGGCCGGCCGGTGTCGGGATCGGCGAAGGTCAGGATGCGTCCCGTGATCTCGACCAGGTAGGAACGCAGCTCGCCCTGGTTCCACTCGGCGAACAGGGCTCCGATCTCCGCGCCTTCGAGGCCCGCCCCGCGATGGAGAAGGTCGTAGACCTCGGCGATCAGCTGCATGTCGCCGTACTCGATCCCGTTGTGGACCATCTTCACGTAGTGGCCCGCCCCGCGCGGGCCGAGCAGGGCCACGCAGGGCACGCCGTCCTCCGCCTTGGCCGCGATCGCGGTCAGGACGGGAGCGAGCGCCTCCCAGGCCTCGGGCGAGCCGCCCGGCATCAGGCTGGGGCCGCGCAGGGCGCCCTCCTCCCCTCCCGAGACGCCCATGCCCACGAACTCGAGGCCCGCGGCCGCCAGCTCCCGCGAGCGGCGCTCGGTGTCCTGGAAGAACGAGTTGCCGCCGTCGATCAGGATGTCGCCGGCTTCGAGGTGCGGCCGCAGGTGCGCGATCACGTCTTCGACCGGCTTGCCGGCCGGCACCATGACCAGCACCCGGCGTGGCCGCTCGAGCGCGTCCATGAGCCCCGCGGGCGAGTCGGCCGCGGCGAGCTTCCGCCCCTTCGCCTCCGCCACCAGGGCCCGCGCCTTCCCCGGGTCGAGGTCGTAGCCGGCCACGGAGAAGCCCCGGCTCTCGATGTTGAGGGCGAGGTTCCTCCCCATCACACCCAGTCCGACGACGCCGATCGCGTGAGTCATCTTCTCCCCTCGGACTTGCGACGTTTCCCGGCTAGGCCTCAGACCGCAGGCGGTACAGCATCTCCCCGGCGCGCGGCACCACCAGCGTGGCCGGATCCCGCTTCCAGGCCTCGAGGTCGATGCGCGCCGGGTCCAGGTAGCCCAGGTTGACGCGCTCGCAGACCTCGCGCGGGATCCCGGTGGCCAGCGTCACCCGGATCCGCGGCGTCTCGACCCCGGTCGCCTCGTCGTAGCGGCCGAGGCCCCGCAGGTGCGTCGCGTGGGCCAGAATCCCGCCGGGCACTGTCTCGAAACGCTCCCACTGTTTGAGGAAGTAGTCGCGACAATGATAACCGACCGTCTCGATGAGCGACCCGTGGACGCGGCTCAGCTCACGGACGTGGGGAGCGTAGATCACGACCTCGCCCCCGTCCGCCACCACGGGCTCCATCTTGTACATCCCCTTAGCCGCGACCCAGACGTCCTCGTACATCGCCGGCATGATCGAGAGCACGCGCTCGACCGGCCCCTCGAGCCATACCACGTGGCGGCGCGCGGAAAGAGAGGCGGCCTCGGCCCAGGCCGCGTGGATCTCGCCGCAGAAGAGCCCGGCGACACCCTCGTGGGTCACCACCGGCGCCAGCAGCCACTGCGGGCGGTCGACCAGGAGCGCCGCGCGGTCGATCACCGCCCGGACCGGGGTCTCGCGTCGGCCGATCACCTGGTAGCTGGTGATGAGGGCGCCCAGCCAGTGCGTGAAGTGGATGATCTCGGGCCCGGCGATGCCCGGGAAGAGATACTTGGTCCCTCCCGAGAAGCCCGCCACCTCGTGCGGGAAGACCGGCCCGCAGACCAGCAGGTCGTCGTAGTCGAGCGGCAGGCGGTTGAGCGTCACCGCCACCTCGCGGCGCAGCCGTCCCCCGCTCAGGGCCTGGATCTCGGCAGCGGGGATCGTGCCGAGCTCCGCGAAGCTGCCGGGATCGTCCCAGCGGTGGTTCAGCACGCGCCGCTCGCCGGCCCGGCCCTCCGAGACCGTGCGACCCAGCAGCTGCGAGAGCTGGGCGTCGCCGAGGGGGGCGTGCGTCCCGAGCGCGACCAGCACGTCGAGCGCCGCCGCGCGCCTGCCGAGCGCCTCCTCCAGCACGTCGAAGAGCAGCGGCAGCGGCATCGTGCGCGTCCCGTCGGGGACGAGCACCAGGACGCGCCGGCCGTCGAGCGGGAGGCGGGCGAGCCCGGCGAACGCGATCGCCCTCACCTCCTCGGACGGGAGATAACCCTGGTCGAGGCCTCGGCCGACGACCCCGGACGACTCGTGCGCGCGGGCCGCGACCCGAGGCACGCCGCGGTGTCGGCTCACGGCCGGCATCCTGTCGTGAGGTTCTCCGAGGTCATTCGACGAACGGCCTCAGGTGTCGCACGAAGTGGCGCTCGAGGTTGCCGGCGTAGGCCTCGGGGTTCGAGCGCAGCAGAGCAAAGAGGGCGTCCTTGAAGCGCGGCCTCCCGTCGGGCCCCTTCTCCTTCAGCACCGAGCCGAAGGTGACGTGCAGGATCTCGCGGGCGTGGAACTGCTCCAGCAGCCCGGGCAGGTCCGACTCCGCCAGCCCGGCCGCGGCCGGGGCGCGGGCGAGCTCGGCAGACACGTGATAGCTCGCCCGGTCGGTGTCGTAGCGCTCGCGCGCGAAGCCGTAGATCTCCCGGAAGAGGAGCGCGTCGAGGGCGGCCACGGTGCGCAGCGCCTCGAGGTAGCTCGTGCCCGCGGTCTTGAGGTGCACCAGACCCTTGCTGAGCCGGGCCACGATCGGGTACACGCTGAACTTGTCCGAGCCCGAGTGCAGGCTCAGCTTGTACGGGCCGAGCTGGCGTGCGATCGCGGCGTGCGCGGCCACGTCCTGCTCGAGCGCCGCCAGGTCGCCGATGTAGTCGACCCCTTTCTCGAAGCGCCCGAGGAAGCGCGGGGCGAGGCTCACCCAGACGACGCCGAGGCGGGCGAGCTCGCTCGCGACCCAGTAGTGCTCGGCCGGCGCCGTCGGCGTCTCGGTCTCGTCCACCGAGACCTCCAGCTCGACGAGCCGATCGCCCGCCGCCTCGCCGAGGTGGCGCGACATCCGGGCGACGTGGGCGACGGCGCGCCCATACTTGACCGCGGCGCGCAACAGCGTCGTCTCGTCGAAGCGGATGCTCAGGTGCTCGACCGCGAAGGTCCGGCCGAGATAGCGGCGGCGCAGGTCCGCCTCGGTGTCCGCGAGATCGGCCCAGGGCAGGCCGGGCAGCTTTGCGCGCAGGGCGGCGGGATCGGCGGAGTCGGCGGCCGAGTCCACGTGCTCGCCCGGATCGATCGTGAACATCGAGAAACCGGCGGCCAGGCAGGCGTCGATGTCGGCGGTCGTCTTGAGATGGTCGGCGTCGGCGCCCGTGCCCCTGCGCCAGCCCTCGGCGAACATGGCCCAGGTCGCGTCGTCGAGCACCTCGGCCGGCGTGCGGCCGGTCCGCGTCATCTCCCGGATCGACTGCTGGGCGAAGACTGGCGCGACCGCACCGCCCACCGCGCGCAGGGCGCGGACGTGACCGGGCGTCGCGAGCCCAAGACGGTCCCCGAGGCCCGCCGAGGTGCGAAGGCCGAGCGGACGCGGGCGCAGCCACGCCAGGTGCTTGCGCAGGGCCATCGCGTTCCTGGGCGAGCGCGGCCCGACCAGGATCCCCGCGCTCGCGGTCTCACCCTCCAGATCGTCGCGCAGCCCTGGTCGCCCGTCTGCGAAGGAGACGACGAGCCTGTCTTCTCGCGCGAGCGCCCACTCGGAGCCGGCGGCCAGGACGCGGGACGACGGCACCAGATCGAGATTCAAAGCGTCGAGCCGACCGTTCACGAACGCCTCCACGCCGCGCCTCCTGCGCTTTCAGCGGCGGGCCGGTCCGCCCGGCCTCGCCAAGCTTAGAGCCCGGCGTCGCCAAGCTTAGAGGCAGCGTCGGGTGCCGTCAAGAGTTGGTCTGACCTCAAGACTCCGGCGCGCCGCCCTTGACGTACCATGGAATTCGTTCCCAGGATGGGCCCGAACAGTTAACATTTTTGACAACAAATACTTATCAATCTGATCTTCCTGGGTTGAGGACGGGCACTGAAAGCCCGCTTGACAGGTTGCGGTTCAGCGAAGTACAAGTCGGTGCGCCGGGAGAGAGTCTGGTATGACCACGACAGCCGGTCGCGAGAGCCTGGCGGGACTTCACCGCCGAGCGGCCGGGTAGTCGCTCGCATGGTCGAGGCCATCCACACCGGCGCGCGCTGCCGGCCCGAGGAGGTCGCATGACGTCGGAGAGCGATGTCGGTCCGGCCGAGGTGCTCAGCACGCGAGACCGCGTGCTCGAGCACGTGCGGCGGCGCATCGAGAGCGGAGGGCTCCGCCCCGGCGACCGGCTCCCGAGCGAGCGTGAGCTGGCGCTCGAGCTGGGCGTCAGCCGTCCCAGCGTGCGCTCCGGGCTCGAGGCGCTCGAGGCCATGGGCGCCGTCGTCTCGCGGCGCGGGGCCGGCACCTTCATCGCCGACGGCCCGCCCATGCTCGGCACCGAGCCGCTCAGCCTGCTCGCGAGCCTGCACGGCTTCACGCAGAACGAGATGTTCGAGGCCCGGCTGGTGCTGGAGGTCGGGGTCGCCGGGCTCGCCGCCGAGCACACCAGCGCCGAGCAGCTCGCCACCATGGCCGAGGAGGTGACCGAGATGTTCGCCGCGCTCGAGGATCCGACGGCGTTCTTGCTGCACGACGTCCGCTTCCATCGCGCCGTCGCGGCCGGCTGCGGCAATCGGGTGCTGGCCGCGCTCATGGAGATGGTCTCCGCCCAGTTCTACGAGCTGCGCAAGGAGACGATCTCCCGCGCCCGCGACCTGCGCGAGTCGGCAGAGATGCACCGGCGCATCTACCGTGCCGTGCGCACGCACGACCCCGAGGCGGCGCGGGCCGCCATGCACCAGCACCTCAAGACGGCCCAGCACGCGCAGACCCTGGAGCGGGAGACGACGGCCGCCGCCGAGCGGGCCCCGGCGCCGCACGACGAGCCCCCGAAGTACGAATGAGGAGGAGCAGACGGTGGGTCACCCTTCGCTGGATCTGACCGGAAAGGTCGCGGTCGTCGTGGGCGGCAGCGCCGGGATCGGCCGTGCGCTCTCGCTCGGCCTGGCCGAGGCCGGCGCCGACGTGGTCGCGACCGCCCGCACGCGCGAGACGGTCGAGGCGACGGCGGCCGAGATCGAGGCGCACGGGCGCAAGACGGTCCGCGTCACGACCGACGTGACGGACCGCGGATCGCTCGAGGCGGCGCGCGACGCGGTGATGGCGGCCTTCGGCAAGATCGACGTGCTGGTGAACTGCGCCGGGCGCATCAAGCGGACGCCGGTGCTCGAGCTCTCCGAGCAGGAGTGGAGCGGCATCCTGGAGACCAACCTCACCGGCACGCTGCGCTCCTGCCAGGTGTTCGGCCGGCCGATGGTCACGCGCGGCTACGGCCGGATCGTGAACATCGCCTCGCTCAACTCGTTCGTCTCGTTCCTCGAGGTCGCGGCCTACGCGGCCAGCAAGGCGGGCGTGGCCGGTCTGACCCGGTCGCTGGCGGTCGAGTGGGGCCCCAAGGGCGTGATCGTCAACGCCATCGCGCCCGGCGTCTTCCGCACCGCGCTCAACGCGAACCTGCTCGACGGCACGGAGCGCGGCAAGGAGCTGCGCATGCGCACCCCGCTCCAGCGCTTCGGACGGGTCGAGGAGCTGGTGGGAACCTGCGTCTATCTCGCCTCCGACGCGGCGAGCTTCGTCAACGGTCAGGTGATCGCCGTCGACGGCGGCTTCCTGGCGAGCGGCGTCAACCAGTAGGAGCCAGAGAATGAGCCAAGTCCTCCCGCCTCCGCCCAGCTCCGCGAGTCGAGCTCCGGGCTGGTATGCCGGCAACTACCGCTGGGTCGTGTGCGCGCTGCTCTTCTTCGCCACGACCGTCAACTACGTCGACCGCCAGATCCTGGCGTTGATCAAGGAGTTCCTGGACGCGGAGCTCGGCTGGTCGAACCAGACCTTCGGCTGGGTGAATGGGGCCTTCCAGCTCGCCTACGCGGTGGGCCTGCTGATCTTCGGTTGGTTCGTCGACCGCTTCGGCACCAAGATCGGCTACGCGGTCTCGATCGCGCTCTGGAGCCTGTCGGCGCTGGGCCACGCCCTGGTCGGCTCGGTGGGCGGCTTCTTCGCGGCGCGGGTGGCCCTGGGGGTCAGCGAGGGCGGCAACTTCCCTTCCGCGATCAAGGCCGTGGCCCTGTGGTTCCCGAAACGCGAGCGCGCCTTCGCCACCGCCATCTTCAACGCCGGCACCAACGTGGGCGCGATCCTCGCACCGCTGATGATCCCGGCGATCGCCTTCCGCTACGGCTGGCGTGCGACCTTCGTCCTGGCCGGCCTGGCGGGCTTCCTCTGGCTGTTCTTCTGGTTCCCGATGTACGACGTTCCCGAGAAGCGCAAGGGCCTGACCCGCGCCGAGTACGAGCTCATCCACAGCGACCGGGACGAGGGCGGCTCGGGCGGCGTTCCCATGGGCTGGCGGCGCGCCCTCCGGCTGCCCCAGACCTGGTCCTTCCTGACCGCGAAGTTCCTGACCGATCCCGTCTGGTGGTTCTTCCTGATCTGGCTGCCCGACTACTTCCGGACCACACGCGGGCTCAGCATCAAGGACTCCTGGGTCCACCTGGTCACCATCTACTCGATCGTGACCGTGCTCTCGATCGCCGGCGGCTGGCTCCCCGGCCTCCTGACCCGACGAGGCTGGAGCGTGACCCGCGCGCGCAAGACCAGCATGTTCCTGTTCGCCCTCTGCGTTCTGCCGATCCTGGGGGTGACCAAGGTCGGCGACTGGCCGGCCGTGCTGCTGATCGGCCTCGCGGCCTCCGCGCACCAGGCCTGGTCGGCGAACCTCTTCACCACCGTCTCCGACATGTTCCCGAAGAAGGACGTGGCGACCATCATCGGGCTGGGCGGCATGACGGGCTCCGCGGGCGGCTTCCTGTTCCCGATCCTCACCGGGGCGCTGCTGGATCGCTTCGAGGCGCGGGGCGACGTCACTGCGGGCTACGCGATCCTGTTCTCGATCTGCGCCTTCGCCTATCTGGTCGCGTTCGCGATCCACCACCTGCTCGCGCCGAGGTTCGATCCCATCCCGGTCGAGAAGACCGCCTGAACCGAGGCCCGCCATGAAGCCCTTCGTCCATGACGACTTCCTGCTCGAGACGGAGACCGCGCGCGAGCTGTACCACGACTTCGCGAAGGATCTCCCGATCATCGACTTCCACTGCCATGTCTCGCCGCGTTGGATGGCGGAGGACCGCCGCTTCCGCTCGATCAGCGAGATCTGGCTGGACGGCGATCACTACAAGTGGCGGGCGATGCGGACCAACGGCGTGCCAGAGCGCCTCTGCTCGGGCGACGCCTCCGACTGGGAGAAGTTCCAGGCCTGGGCGGGCACCGTGCCCGCGACCCTCGGCAATCCGCTCTTCCATTGGACCGCGATGGAGCTGCGCCGGCCCTTCGGAATCGAGACGCTGCTCACCCCCGAGACGGCGCGGGAGATCTACGAGCGCGCGAACGCACGCCTGAAGGAGGAGGCCTTCACGTCGCTCGGGCTGCTGGCGCAGTTCAAGGTGGCCGTCGTCTGCTCGACCGACGACCCGACGGACGCTCTCGAGTCGCACGTGGCCCTGGCGAAGCGTGAGGATCCGCAGACGCGGGTCTACCCCACCTGGCGGCCGGACCAGGCCCTGCTGGTCGAGAACCAGGCCGCGTGGCTCGCCTGGGTCCAGAAGCTCGAGCAGGTGGCGCAGCTCTCGGTCGGCAGCTGGGACGAGCTGCTCTGCGCCCTCGAGAAGCGCCACGCCGCCTTCCACGAGCTGGGCTGCCGGGCCTCCGACCACGGGCTCGAGGCGATGGAGGACGAGGCCTTCGACGACGCCACGGCGGCGAGG
Organism: uncultured Acidobacteriota bacterium; assembly: GCA_963732935.1. Classification (GTDB taxonomy): domain Bacteria; phylum Acidobacteriota; class Vicinamibacteria; order Fen-336; family Fen-336; genus DATBSL01. Next base: position 85,980 of record CAVTBK010000004.1, read on the forward strand.
CTCTTCGACCGGCTGCGGGCCGGACACGCCCTCCAGCCCGGAGAGGCGCGGGTCTTCCGCTCGGCGCTCCTGCACCGCCTCGCGCTCCTCGACCACGCCCGCGGCTGGGTGCAGCAGTTCCACCTCGGGGCGATGCGCAACAACAACACGCGCATGTACCGGCGACTCGGCCCGGACACCGGCTTCGACTCGATCGGCGACTTCTCTCAGGCACGGCCCCTCGCGCGCTTCCTGGACCGCCTGGACGAGACGGACCAGCTCGCCAAGACCGTCCTCTTCAACCTCAATCCGGCCGACAACGCCGTCCTGGCGACGATGGTCGGGAACTTCCAGGACGGCAGCGTGCCGGGCAAGATCCAGTGGGGCGCGGCCTGGTGGTTCCTGGACCAGCTCGACGGCATGGAGGCCCAGCTGCGCGCGCTCGCGAACATGGGCCTCTTGTCGCGCTTCGTCGGCATGATCACGGACTCGCGCAGCTTCCTCTCCTACTCCCGCCACGACTACTTCCGCCGGCTGCTCTGCGGCCTGCTGGGCGAGGACGTGCGCCGGGGACGATTGCCGGACGACCGCCGGGCGCTGGGCGCCCTGGTCGCGAGCGTGAGCTTCGGGAACGCGCGCGACTACTTCGGCTTCGAGCTCGGACGCGCCGCGGGCCCTCACGCCGAGGCGCCGCGCCGGTGAGTCGACTGCCGGCGGCCCGCAGCACGCATCGCTTCGGACGCGCTCCCGATCCCTCCACTCCCGGGGAGTCCGGGCGCTCCGTCCGCCTGCGCTCTCGCCCGCGTTGGAGGGCGGTGCCGGCTCGCTCATAATGCGCGTCGCATGAGCGAGCCCTCGAAAGGTGAGACCGGCAAGGCGCGAGAGATCGGCGTCGGGTCCCAGGGCATCGAGTACGTGCGACGCGAGATCGAGGCGGGCCGCCTCGGACCCGGCGACCGCCTGCCTCCCGAGCGGGACCTCGCCCGCCAGATGGGGGTGAGTGTCTCGGCGCCCGGAGGCTCCCTCGACTTCCTGTGGATGATGGCAGCCAACCGGGAGGGGGCCGACCGTCAGTTCGGCGTCGTGAACGTGCAGCCCGAGTACGCGAGCGGCGGGTCGGGCCTCGAGCGCGGGAGGGTGCAATGAGCGATCCGTTTTCCATCACTGGCCGCGTGGCGCTCGTCACCGGGGCCTCGGCCGGCCTGGGAGCCGCGTACGCCGTGGCGCTGGCCCAGGCGGGGGCCGACCTGGCGGTCCACGATCTGAACCCCGTCGACGAGACCTGCGAGCGCGTGCGCGCGCTCGGCCGGCGGGCGCTCGCGCTCCGCGGAGACGTCACCGACCCGGCGACACCCGAACGGCTGGTCGAGGAGACGCTGCGCGCCCTCGGGGCCTTCGACATCCTGGTCAACAACGCCGGCACCATCCGGCGGGCGCCCGCCGCCGAGACGAGCGACGACGACTTCCTGGCGGTGATCGACGTCAACCTGAGCGCCGTGTTCCGGATGTGCCGGGCCGCAGGGCGCCACATGCTGGCCCGGGGGCACGGCAAGATCGTCAACGTCGCCTCGCTGCTCGCCTTCCAGGGCGGGATCCTGGTCCCGGCCTACGCCGCCTCCAAGGGCGGCGTGGCGCAGCTCACCAAGGCGCTCGCCAACGAGTGGGCCGGCAAGGGTGTCAACGTGAACGCGATCGCCCCCGGCTACGTGCGCACCGCCAACACGGCGCCGCTGCAAGCGGACCCTGCGCGCAGCCGCGCCATAGTCGAGCGCATCCCGGCCGGGCGCTGGGCGGAGCCCTCCGACATCGCGGGCGGCGTCGTCTTCCTCTGTTCGTCCGCGGCGGACTACGTCCAGGGCCACGTGCTGGTCGTCGACGGCGGCTGGATGGGCCGCTGAGCCGAGGGCCGGCTCCGCCTCACGCCATGGCGCGGGCGCCGGTGGCCGCCGAGCGCCGGCCCACCAGCAGTGCTGCAAATGCGGCCGTGTAGCAGATCGCCACCACCACCGCCAGGGCACCGTAGCCGAACGCCATCGACGTGTACTCGAGCACGCCGCCCAGGGTGGCACCGATCAGGTTCCAGCCGAACAGCTGCTCGGCCACCGGCTGCCTGCGGAAGGTGATGCTGAAGAGCAGGTTCGCGAAGAAGATCGGCGAGAAGGTCAAGAGGCTCGCGAGAGCGAAACGTGCCAGGTCCGACTCGAGAGTCAGCAGGGTGCCGAGCGGCACGACCAGCGTGGCGAGCGAGGAGGAGACGAGCAGCAGGTAGACCCCCCAGAGCGGCACGGCCTCGCCCAGGACAACCGCCGTCCAGTTGGCGGCCAGCACCAGCAGCAGGACCGCGAGGAAGACGAGTGAGTTGTTGAGCCAGGTCGTGCCGAAGAGCAGGCTGAACTGCACGACGCTCTTCGTCTCGAGCAGCAGGAACGCCACCCCCATCAGCAGAAACGCCACCTTCACGGCGAGCGGCGCCGAGGCCTCGCGGCGCCGCTCGGTGGAGCGCTGCAGCAGCAGCATGGAGGTCAGGATCAGGCTGAACATGACCAGCATCGCGAGGCCGTACACCGCCGGAATGCCCCTGCGGCGCAGGTACAGGAAGGGCCAGTCATCGGAGGGGACGCCGACGTCCGCGTTCCCTGCCGCGACACCCGGCGGAGCCGCGCGATTCACGCCAATGATGGCGAAGGAGTACTTGTCGAGGAGCACCTCCGGCGTCCGTCCGGTCGCCAACGCCAGCATCCTCGTGATCTTGTCCACCAGCCAGCGTTGACGGTAGTTGTTGTAGAGGACGAGGTCGCCTCGCTCCGAGAGGAGCGCGAAGGCCTGGCTCATGGCCTCCCGCGTGAACAGGTAGTTCTCGAGGCGCAGCTGCGCCATGGCGCTCACCTTGACCAGCGAGTCGGTCAGGGCGAAGACGATCAGGTCGTAGCGCCTGTCGGCGCGGGTCAAGAATGCGCGCCCGTCGTCGATCACCAGGCGCACCCGCGGGTCCGCGTAGGGCGCCAGCGGATGAAAGCGCTCCCCCAGAGCGGCGATGGCGGGGTCGATCTCGACGGCATCGACGTGCTCAGCGCCCTGCAGCAACGCCGCGGCCACGTCGTTTCCCGAGCCGGCACCGATCACGAGCACGTTGCGGCACGGGGGCAGGCCCCGCCGCCGGCGATCCGTGTAGGGGTACTCGTAGCTGGAGCTGAGGATCTCCGCCTTCGAGAGGATCCGCTGGTGACCGATGCCGTTGACGAAGATCTCGCGCCGCTGGGGTACGCCACCGCCCTCGACGTACTCCACCTTCTGGTACGGGGACCACACGACCTGCGGCCTCGCGCCCGCCTCGGGCCCTGCCAGGGGCGAGCGGTCCTGCTGCCAGGCGATCACGACCAGGCCGGCGGCCGGCAGGGCGAGCCAGGACCGGCGCCTCCGGCCGAGCGCCCGCGGCATCGAGACCAGCAGCAGCGCGCACACGCCCACGAACCAGCTCCAGGCCGGCAGTTGCAGGAAGCTCGCCAGCATGAAGGCCAGGATGCCAGCGCACGAGCCCAGGATGTCCAGCGTGTATGCGGTGAGCGGGGCGAAACGCCGGAAGAGCTTGGCGGTTCGCTGCGAGACCAGGGCGAAGACGAGGCTCACCGTCGCGAAGCAGAGCGGGATCCAGGCCAGGGTCTGCCGCCCCGCAAAGGCACCGGTGAAGAAGAGCTCGCCGCCGATCTGCCCTTCGCCCACCTCGAACCCGGGCAGGCGCGGGCGGGCGATCCAAACGAACAGCGCCAGACCGCAGAGCACCCAGGGCACGAGCGCGAAGAGCTTGGCGGAGCGAGCGGCCGGCACTCGCGGATGCAGGGTGAAGCCCGCCCCCATGCCGACGAACACTGCCACCAGCACGAGATTCGGAAAGAAGCCGAGGTTCCAGACGTTGGCCGCGAGGTAACGGATCAGAACCAGCTCGAGGAAGAGCGTGACGAAGCCCAGCAGGAACAGCTGCAGGCCTTCGCCTGACCGCGCCTCGATCGGGAGGCGCTCGGTCGAGTTGTCGTGGACGGGATCCATACATGCGCGCCGGCGCGAGGACGGTGCAGCGTAGCACGGCCGCGCCAGCGGGCCGCCTAGCGTCCGTACTGCCGGCGGATGGTCGGGACCAGGTAGTCGCTGAAGGCGCGCTCCTCGTCGAAGCGGGGCGCGAAGCCCCAGTCGCGCCGGGCGGCGGAGTCGTCGACGTCGGCGGGCCAGCTATCCACGATCCGCTGGCGCTTGAGGTGGGGTGCCCAGCTGATCTCGGCCTCCGGGAAGGAAGCGAGCACGCGCCGGCGGACCTCCTCGGCGGAGGGATTGAATGCGCCCACGTTGTAGACGGTCCGGGTGAGCCGCTCCCGCGGCGCGGCAGCCAGGGACAGCAGCGCTTCGACGCCGTCGGGCATGGTCATGAACGGGATGCGGGTGTCGGGACGGACGAAGCAGACGTAGGGTTTGCCTTGCGCCGCCGCGTGCAGCATCTCGGGCGCGAAGTCGGAGGTACCGCCGGAGGGGACCGTGACCGCCGAGATCAGTCCCGGGAAGCGCACGGCCCGGAAGTCCACCCGGCCCGAGAGGGTCTCGGCCGCCAGCTGCTTGTAGTGCCGCGTGTAGTAGCGCCCCAGGTGCTCGCAGTAGAGCTTGTTGCACCCGTACATGGTGGTGGGGACATTCCACTCGTCCTCCTTCACGCGGCCGACCCTGGCTTTCGTCTCGAGGTCCGGCATCCCGTAGGCGGCCACCGAGCTCGGGTAGAGGAAGACGACCGGCCGGCCGTGCGACTCGCCCTGCTTCTGGGCGAACTCCAGCAGCTGGAGGGTACCCTCGACGTTCACCTCGTGCGCGGTCATGGGTGTGAACTCACCCCGAGTCGAGAGGAGCGCGGCCAGGTGGAAGACGAGGTCCACCTCGAACTCCGAGAGGATGCGCTCGAGCAGGTTCGTGTCCAGGATCGAGCCCGTGTACTGCTGCTCGACGCGCACGCCGAGAGTGGGATCGAGCGCCCGCAGGTCGAGCGTGATGATGGGCCGCCGGCCCTCGCGCGACAGGCCCTCGATCAGCCCATGCCCGATCTCGCCGCTGGCTCCCGTGATGAGGACGACCGGCTTGCGCACCATGCTCCCCCCACGCCTCTCACGAGCGCACGAGGCACCCGCTGGCCGGCGAGTACTGCCCCGATTCTAGGCTTTTTGACTCGCCTTCCCGCGCGGGCATACACTCGCCGCGCCGGAAGCCTCCGGCATCCAAGTGCCTTCGCGTACGCTCAGCTCGAAGATCGGCACACTCGTCTCCCCAGCGCTCGACGCGCTGGTGAGGACCCTCGCCCACGTGAGCCCCGACGTGCTGACCATCACTGGCCTCGTCCTGACCGGCTTCGCCTCTACTCTCTTCGCGCTCGCCGGGGGAAGCGGCTACGTGAGTCCCGGCATGCTGCGCCTGGGCGGAGCGGTCGCGCTGGTGGCCTCGGTCTTCGACATGCTGGACGGCCGAGTGGCTCGCCTGCGCGGCCGGGAGACCAAGTTCGGGGCCTACCTCGACTCGACCATGGACCGCTACGCGGACATGCTGCTCTACCTGGGGCTGCTGGTGCTCTACGCGCGGCTGGGACGCAACGGTCTCATGGTGCTCGTCTGGGTGGCGGCCTTCGGCGGGTTCATGACCTCCTACGCCCGCGCGCGGGCCGAGAGCCTGATCCCGCGCTGTCCGGTGGGGCTCATGGAGCGGCCCGAGCGGGTGGTGCTGATCATCGCGGGGGCGCTGCTCAACCGGATGGTGGCGGTGCTCTGGGTGGTCGCGATCCTCTCGAACCTCACCGCCATCCAACGCATCGTCTATACCTACGTGGAGCTGCGACGCGGCTGGAAGAACGTCTTCACGCCCCCTCCCGACCCCGACCAGAAGGCGTGAGCGGGACGAGCCCACGATCTCGAGGCGGGGCGTGAGGCCGGTCGTGGGTCTCGCCCTCGCCGGCGGCGAGAGCCGTCGCATGGGCCGCGACAAGGCGCTCGTGCCCTGGGGGGAAGGCGACCTGCTCTCTCACACCCTGGCCCGGCTCGCAGCCGTGACCCCCGAGGTACGGATCGTCTCGGGCGCCGAGCGGCGCCATCTCGATCGGGGCCGGCCCGTGGACCGGGACGCCGGCACGGGGGCTCTGGCGGGGGTCCTGGCGGGGCTGGCCACGGCCGAGCCGCGCGCCGGCCTCGTGCTCGCGATCGACCTGCCGCTGGTGCCGAGCGCTCTCCTGGAGAGGCTGGTCGCAGAGGCTCACGGCGTCGACGCCGTGGTCCCGTGCTCGCCACGCGGACCGGAGCCGCTCTGCGCTCTTTACGGCCCCGGCTGCCTCGAGCCGATCCGCCGCCGGGTCGAGCGCGGCGAGCTCGCCATGAAGGCGTTCTGGCCCGAGATCCGCCTGCGGCGGCTCGAGGCCGAGGCCTTCGCGGACCTGGGCGACCCGCAGCTGCTGTTCCTGAACGTGAACACGCCTCAGGACCTGGAGCGCGCGTGGGCTGCGGCCACGCGCTCGCCCATGCTACGCTCGCGCCAGCTCTGAAAAACGAGGGGGAGCCGATGCCTGCGATGCGTCCCGCCGCCCGGCTGCGCGCGGCCCTGCCGACGATCCTAGTGGCGCTCGCGTGCCTCGCCGGCGTGCTGCTCTCAGCCTGGTGGCTGGAGGCCTGGCACGACCGGGAACGGGAGGCCCGTCTGCGCGGCATCCACACGCTCACCGGCACGATCGACAGCTACCCGGCGTTCGCCTCGGCCATCCTCGGCGGAAGCCGCGGCGTCTCCGTGTTCCTGCCCCGCCCCTATCCGGTCTCGCTCGAGCGGCGTTTCCCGGTGCTCTACGTGCAGGACGGAGAGAACGTCTTCGACGGGGCCACCGCAACCGTGGCCGGCCAGGAGTGGCAGCTGGACGAGACCGCCCAGCGGATGATCGGTGCGGGCGAGATCGAGCCGCTGATCATCGTCGCGATCGACAGCGGCGGGCCGCGCCGGGAGACGGAGTACACGCCCACCCGCGATCCTGGCAGCGGCGAGGGCGGCGGGGCCGACCGCTACGGACGCATGCTGGTCGATGAGCTGAAGCCCTGGTTGGACCGCCGCTATCGCACGCGGCCCGGGCGCGAGTCGACGGGGATCGCGGGCGCCTCGCTCGGGGGGCTGGCGTCCCTCTACCTGGCCCTCCGCCATCCGGACGTCTTCTCGAGGGTCGCGTCGCTGTCTCCGACGGCGGGCGGGGACGACGGGTTCATGGTCGACTTCGTGGACGGCCTGCCCGCGAAGCCCGACACCCGGATCTGGATGGACGTGGGCGGCGCCGAAGGACCGCGGGCGCTGGCGGCGGCGCGTCGTCTCCGGGACGCGCTCGTCCGCAAGGGGTGGCTGGAAGGGGTCGACCTGCGCTACCTCGAGGCGCCAGGCGCGCGCGCGGACGTGGCCGCCTGGGCAGGCCGACTGCCCGAGGTGCTGGCCTTCTTGTATCCGCCCGGGTCGGGGCCGGCCGCGGCGCTTCCCCGCTGACGAGGAGAGCGAAGCGGGCGGAGGGCTGGTCAGTCGAACTCGCGGCGGGGCGCGGCCTGCTCCGGGCCGACCCGGCCCGCGACGATCTCGGCCCGGGCGTAGTCCTCGCCGAGCGCCATCGACAGCGCCCAGTCGAAGAGGTCGCCGACGTGGGCGAGGATCTCGGCGGGCGTGCGCGTCGTCGGGCCCGGCTTGAAGCCGGCGAAGCCCGCCGGCGCCTCGCGTACCGCCTTGCCGCCGCGATAGGCGAGCGTCGCCACCGTGTGCCGCAGCAGAGCTCGTGCCGACATCGACTCCTCCTCGCGGCGGAACGAGCCCGCCTCCCCGTTCGCCACCGCCGACGTGCCGCCAGTGTAGCGGTCTTCCGCCTGGTCTGCGCGCGCCACGACGACGTAGCGCAGCGGCCCGCCCGGACGGACGGCGTCGAAGGGATAGCAGGTGACGAGGGTCAGGCGCGTGTCGGGGGTGTCGGCGGCGATCGCGACCTCGGTCCGGTCGACGACCCGCGAACCTTCGACCGCGTAGCTCCGTCGCCGCCCGTCCCGTCTCTCGACCACGATCCTATCCCCGACGCGGAGGCGGCGCAGGTAGGCGAAGTGGGTGTCGCGGTGGCCGCTGATCACGGCGTTGCCGAAGGCGCCCGGCAGCGCCGTGCCGCTCAGGTGGCCCGGACCGAACGCCAGCGTGCGGCCGCTGGCGCCCGCCAGCACCAGCTGGTCGACACCGAGCCGGGGCACCTCGAGCCGGGCCAGAGGAGAGGTATCGGCCCAGGGCCAGGGCCGCACCTCGCCTCCGCCGTCCTGGCTGCTGCGCCAGGCGCGGCGCATCAGCTGCTGGGCGAGCTCGGCCTTGGCCTCGATCCACGCGAAGCGGCCGCCATGCCAGGCGGCGATGCCCAGGAGGACGGCCAACGCCAGCCGGCCGGCAGCCGACGGAGCTGCCGGCCGGCTCCCCGGGAGCGACCCGCTCACCACAGCCTCCGTCCCGAAGACCGTGGCGCGCTCGCGCGACGGGCTCGGCCCGCGAGCTCGAGCAGTGCCGCCAGCGCGAGCGCACCCAGCGCGAGGCGCGCGTCGAGCGGTGCCGAGGTGGCGGTCTGGGGCAGGGCGCCCCACTGCCGCTCGAAGACCCAGCCGTGCGGCAGGTTCGTAGGTACGGCCTTCGACGCGAGCGTTTCAGCCTCGGGTCGCGAGGGGGTGACGTCCACCGCCACCAGGCTGGTGTGAGGCGTCACCAGATGGTGCTCGAGGCCCAGCGTCACGACCTGCGCCCGCACCTCCTCGGGGTCGGCCCCGTCGTGGACGGAGTCGAGCAGGGCTCGGACCTTCCGCTGTGCCCACAGCACCGCGACGCCGGCGCTCGCGCGACCCGTCGCGATCGGCAACCGGACGCTCCAGGGCTCGTCCCCGCGCCGCCCGCTCACGGCAAGCTCGGCGGGAGGAGTGCCCTCGAAGCGCCCGCTCAAGACCACCGGCTCGCCGAGGTAGAGGTCGCCGATCCGCTGCGGCCAGGACTCGACCGCGGCCTCCAGGGGCCAGTGCACCTCGATCCCGGTGAGGACTGGGCTCTCCAGCACGGCGAACAGCCGGGCCATCTTCTCCTCGACCTCGCGCACGTCCCCGATGTAGGTGAAGCTGCCGTGCCCGAACTCGGCCGCCTTGGTCATGAAGTGCGCGTTGGGCGCCGAGCCGATGCCCACCGGGAAGAGACGCGTCGCGCCGAGGCGTTCTGTGATGATCCCGAACAGCCGCTCCTCGTTGGCCACGCAGCCATCGGTCAGGAAGACCACCTGCCGCACCAGAGCGTCGTCCCCGCCGGTCGCGAGCGCGGCCTCCAGGGCCGCCGCCATCTCCGTCCCCCCGTTCGCCTGCAGGGCGTCGACCCAGGCCCGGGCGGAGGTCCGGTTCGCGGGCGTCGCGGGGCGAGGCAGGTCGAAGAGGGAATCGGTCGTCGAGTTGAACTCGATCACGTTGAAGCGGTCGTCCGGGCGCAGCCGGCCGATCGCCAACGACAGGGCCTGCTTTGCCTGCTGGATCGACGCCCCTGCCATCGAGCCCGAGGTGTCGATCACGTAGACCACCTCGCGCGCGAGACGCGTGGCTTCGACCTCCGGTCCCACCGGCGGGAAGAGCGTCACCAGGGCGTAGCTCGAGCCTGCCTGCGGCTCGACGAACACGGCACCGTTCGGCATGGTGCCGGGCTTCGGCGACCAGACGAGCTCGAAGTCACGGTCCGCCGGCACCTGCCCGTCCCGCAGCCGCACCCGGTAGCGGCCGTCGTCGAGACGCTCCTTCAGGATCGCGTGGTAGCGGCTCTCCAGCCGGTCGATCGGGAAGCCGGCGTCGAGATCGACCTCGATCCGCACCGGGTTTCGGGGCGCCTCGCCGGGGGGCAGGACCGGCGGCGTGACGCGCGAGGCGTCCTTCACCTGATCGGTGTCGGGCGACCAGCCGAGCCCGACCGCGCCGGCGAGCTCGGAGCCGGGGACGTAGCGGGGTCCCACCACCAGCGGGAAGCGCAGCCGCACCTCGCCCTGGTCGAAGTCCAGGGTCTCCTGCAGCTCGATCTCGACCGACAGCTCCTCGCCGGGGCCCAGGTTCGCGACGCTGGTGGTGAAGACGTTGGGCCGCTCCTGCTCGACCAGGCTGGCCTTCTTCCCGCTGGCCTTCGCTTGCTGGTACTCGGCCCGCGCCTTCTCGCGCTCGCGGATCTGCCCCTCGATCGTGCGCTCCCCGACCCGCATCCGCAGGTGGTCCACGGCCGACTGCGGCGGCAGCGGGAAGACGTAGACGCCCTCGACCCACTCGTCCGAGCCGTTGCGGAAGCGCTGGACGACCGTCGCCCGGGCCACCAGGGCCGACACGTGGATGGTCACCTCGGTATCGAGGAGAGGCGCCCGCGTCCAGGCGTCGTCCGCGGAACGCCGCAGGTAGAAGCTGCCGCTGGCCGCGTCCGTGGGCCGCTCGCAGCGCAGGAGCGGTCCCTCGCCGCAGGCGAGCGGCGCCGGCAGGGCGATCGCCGCCGCCGTCAGCAGCAGCCCCACCGCCAGGCTCATCACCAGCGCACGGCCCAGTAGCCGCGCGAACTCCGCGGCCACCGACTGCCAGGTCACCGCGACCGCCGCCTTCACGGGGTCGATTCCGTCTGCTCGCTTCGTCATCTCCTTCCTCCCTCGCCGCGCATTTCAGCGGACGAGTCGGGCGAGGCAAGGGACACGAGAATGGAAGACCGGCGGTCAATTCGGGCCGAAAAGGGGCGGGCGGAGGCCCGCGCTCTTCCTGGGCTATAGTCCCGCCATGAGCCGCCGCATCGCGATCGTCGAGGACGACGCCGCCCTGCGGGAGAACTACGCCGACGTGCTGCGGCGCCAGGGCTACGAGGTGACCGTGCACCCCGACCGGCCCGCGGCCCTCGCCGCCTTCCGTGAGCGGCTGCCGGACCTCGCGGTCCTCGACATCGGCCTCGGCGACGAGATCGACGGCGGCTTCGCTCTCTGCCGCGAGCTGCGGGCGCTCTCCTCGACGCTGCCCATCATCTTCCTGACCGCCCGCGACAACGAGTTCGACACGGTCGCCGGCCTGCGCCTGGGCGCCGACGACTATCTCACCAAGGACGTCAGCCTTCCCCACCTGCTGGCTCGGATCGCCGCCCTCTTCCGGCGGGTGGACGCGCTCGGCCAGGAGTCGCCGGCCGAGGAGGTGATCGAACGCGGGAAGCTGAGACTGGACCTGAAACGGGTCTCGGCCGACTGGGAGGGACGGCCGCTCGGGCTGACGGTGACCGAGCTCTGGATCGTGCACGCCCTCGCCCGTCACCCCGGCCACGTCAAGAACCGGGAGCAGCTCATGGGCGAGGCGCGGATGGTGGTCGACGACTCCACGGTCACCTCGCACGTCAAGAGGATCCGCAAGAAGTTCCTGGCCCTGGACCCGGGCTTCGACGCGATCGAGAGCGTGTACGGCATGGGCTATCGCTGGAAAGAGGAGTAGCACCCGCCGTGCACGCGCCCCACCTGCGGGTCGGGATCCCCCTCAAGCTGCTGCTGGTGTCGAGCCTGCTGCTGCTCCTTCCCTGGCTGGGGCTGCAGTACTTCCGAGAGCTGGAACGCCTCCTGCGCCACGTGCAGGAGCAGTCGCTGGTCTCGACCGCGCGCGCCGTGGCGACCGCGCTCAACGACCGGCCGAACGTGCTCCTCTCGGGTGAGGTCTACTCCGTTGCCAGCGATCCGGAGCGCGACCTCGTGGTGCCGAACCTGGATCGGCCGATCCTGGTCGACGGCCGCATCGAGGACTGGGACCAGCCGCGCGTCGAGGTGCGCTCACAGGCCGTCTCGACCGAGGGCGGGGGGCTCTTCTCGTTCCGCCGCCGCATCGGCCGCTACGGCAACGGCGTCTTCGTGCTGTTCGAGGTGCAGGACGACCACGTGGTCCTGCGCGATCCCAGCCGCGGCGACCTGGCCGGCAACGATGCCCTGCAGCTCGCGGTCGTCACCGCGGACGACGAGTTCCTGCGCTTCGCGATCGACGCCCAGAACGACGGCCCGATCACCGCCTGGCTCGTCCGCGAGGACGGCACCCGCGTCCCCGACGGCCGGATCCGCGGAGTCTGGCGGACGACGGGCGACGGATACCTGGCCGAGCTGCGCCTGCCGCGCACGCTGATCGGCCCGCGCCTCTCCTTCGCGGTGGTGGACGTGGACGACCCCGAGACGCGCACCCTGGTGGGCGAGCTGGGCGCGCCGGGGGCGACGCGCGAGGAGCTGGGCACGGTACTCGTGCCCTCGCCCGAGATCAGCGAGATCATCCGCGGCCTGGGTCGGGGCCGCTCGCGGATCTGGGTGCTGGACGTGAACCACCGCGTGCTGGCACACGCGGGGAGCCTGCATCGAGCGCCCGCGACCGCGACGCCGGGCGACCTCACGACCTGGGACCGCATCGCCGAGCGCTGGGTGCGTCCGCTGACCCGGCACCTGATCGAAGAACCGCGCGAGGACTTCCAGGATGTCGAGCCCGGAACCTACAAGCTCGAGGGGCCCGAGATCGACCAGGCCCTGGCCGGCCAGGAGGCCACCCGCTGGCGGGTCACCCGGGACTCCCGCGCGGTCGTGCTCTCGGCCGCCCACCCGATCTGGGTCGACGACAGCGTGCGCGGGGCGGTGGTGGTCGAGGAGACGACCAACGAGATCCTCGCCGAGAGAAACCGCGCCTTCGAGAAGCTGCTCGCGGCGATGGGCGCGGTCGGGCTGCTGGGCGGCGCGGCGCTGCTGCTCTTCGCCTCCCGGCTGTCCTTCCGGATCCGGAGGCTGCGCGACCAGGTCGAGCGCGCTATCGATCGCCAGGGCCGGGTGGCCGACGGCATCCAGGGCTCCTCGGCCCGCGACGAGATCGGGGACCTGGCGCGCAGCTTCTCCGGAATCCTGGACCGGCAGCGGCAGTACACGCTCTACCTCGAACAGGTCGGCAAGAGCCTCTCACACGAGATCCGGACCCCGGTAGGCGTCGTGCGCTCTTCGCTCGACAACCTGCGCCTGCAGCCGGTGCCGGAAGAGGCGCGCGTCTACCTCGAGCGGGCCGATCAGGGGCTGCGCCGGCTGTCGACCATCCTCTCGCGGATGAGCGAGGCCACCCGGATGGAGCAGGTGCTGGCCGCCAGCGAGCGCGAGGTGTTCGACCTCGCGGCGGTCGTGCGCGGCTGCGTCGAGGGCTACCGGCTGGCGAACCCCGGCCGCGAGATCCTGCTGCGCGAGTCCGGAGGGCCCATGCCGGTGAACGGCGCGCCGGACCTCGTGGCCCAGCTCCTCGACAAGCTGGTCGACAACGCGCTCGGCTTCGCGCGGGTGGGGACGCCCGTCTCGGTCGCGCTCACGCGCGACCGCCGCGTGGCGCGCCTCGCGGTCGAGAACCGGGGCCCGCTGCTTCCGGAGCAGATGGAGGGGAGGCTCTTCGAGTCGATGGTGACGGTCCGCGCGGCCGGGGACCGCGCCTCGCCCCACCTGGGGCTCGGTCTCTACATCGCCCGCCTGATCGCCGAGTTCCACGGCGGCCACGCCAGCGCCCGGAACCGCCAGGACGGCGACGGCGTCGTGGTCGGCGTCTTTCTCCCGCTGGAGCCGCCCGACGGCGGCACCCAGACGACCTGAGGCGGATGCCGTGAGGTCCTCGCCCGCGGGCAGGCTCGGCGCTACTTGCCCCAGGTCTGGACGAAGTTGCCCAGGACCTCCGCCTCGTAGTGGGGCAGGTCGACGAACTGGACGCCGAACTGGCGCCCGCCCGGGGAGCCGGCCTCGCGCACGACCCGCCCTTGCGTCTCCACCTTGAGCCGCCCCGGAAGGAAGAACGAGCAGTCCAGGGTCTGACCGAGCCGCAGGGCCTCGTCCGTCTCGAGCAGGATGCCGGTGGCACTGACGTTCGCGGAGGTACAGAAGAACGAATAGGCGTGGTCGTTCTCGCCGACCGTGACCTGGGCGAGGACCCGGTACCTGGCCCGTTGCGGGACCGAGAGCTGGCGCCGGATCGCCTCGGCGAGGCCGGCCGCTCCGGCCGGACGGACGATGTGCGCGTTCGCCCGACAGTCCGCCGCACGACGACGCTCGGCCTCCTCCGCGCCGCACAGCACCAGCAGCGACACGCGACGCACCGTGGTCTCCGCGCGCACGAACTCGCAGAACCGCTCGGCCGGTCCGTCAGGCAGATCTAGGTCCACGGCGATCACGTCCGCGCTCTGGGCCCGATGGAGCGACAGCCCCTCGGTCGCGGTGGCGGCCCTGCGGACCTCGATCGTCGCGGGCCAGATGGCACCGTCCCCGGGTAATGACCCGCAGCTCCCGACCAGGAGCACCCTCTTCTTCGTGCTCACTGCCCCCCCGGCCCTTCACTCACCTGCGGTCGCTCACCCGCCCGCTCGCGCGCCCTCTGCCGGAGCCGATAGTAGCAGTAGAGCGGCCAGGCGTGGGCATGGGCGTTGGGAGCGCGCTCGCCGCCGGGCGGTCGAAGCTCGCGACGCCCAGGATCAGGGGGCCGTTGAGCGCGTACCAGAAGCCGCCGTTCTCACGCGAGCCCGCCTCCCAGCCCGGGCGGGCCTTGGGCGCCTCGATCTGGCGCGCCCCGAGCGCACCGCCCGCCATCAGCCGACTCTCCAGCTCGGCGAAGAGGGCCCGTTTGCGCGCCGGCGGCAGCTCCTTGAAGAGCAGGGTGAACCCCTGCGGCTCCAGCCACATCTCGTCCTCGCCGAACGCCTGCCGGTCGCGCACGTAGATCCGCCGCGGGAAGGGACGCTCGCCCCAGTCGGCGAGGTAGGCCTGCAGGAGCCGTGCCCGATGCGCCTCGAGCAGCAGGAGGGCGAGGGCCCCGCACGCGAGCGGCGTGAGCAGAAACGGTGCGGCTCCTCGGGCAGCGGCTGCCATCGCGACCTCCAGGGCACGGATCCTACCCGATCGGCGCTCGAGGGCTCGGTGCACACGCTCACTCCGCGTCCTCGGATCTCCCGACGCGAGCCACGGACGCCCAACCTCCTGCAGCCTGGGCGTCGACCCTGTGCACTTCCTGTGGAAGAACCTGTGCATCGGCGGTGGCGGAAGCTGTGCGCCCCGGTGGAGAAGCCTGTGCCTGACGAGTGGAAGAGCTGTGCGTTCCCCAGGAGCAGGCCCTGGAGAAACCAGTGGCAGCTCGCTTGACTCGCTCGTGCGATTCGGACGTAAATCTGTCAGGGCCTTCTTTCCGCACGCCCCCGGCGTGATCGGACAGGCCCTGGCGCCACGGAGGCCCATGAGCAAGCACCGCATCGCCTGGCTGCCCGGAGACGGCATCGGTGTCGAGGTGATGGAGGCCGCGCGCCTGGTCCTCGACGCCTTGGAGCTGGATGCCGAGTACCACAAAGGAGACATCGGCTGGGACTTCTGGTGCCACGAAGGGGACGCCCTCCCCCAGCGCACGGTCGATCTCCTGAAGGGCGTCGACGCGGCTCTCTTCGGCGCGATCACCTCGAAGCCGGTCCGGGCCGCCGAGGCGGAGCTCATCGCCCCGCTGCGGGGCACGGGCCTCGTCTACCGCTCGCCGATCGTGCGCATGAGACAGCTCTTCGACCTCTACGTCTGCCTGCGCCCCTGCCATGCCTACCCGGGAAACGCGCTCAACTACAAGGAAGGCATCGACCTCGTCATCTTCCGCGAGAACACCGAGGACCTGTACGCGGGCGTCGAGTTCCACCCCGTGCCGCAGGAGCTGGCCGCCGTGCTCGGCAGGCTGGCGAAGCCGTTCGCCCCCTTCGCGAAGCTCGCGCCCGACGAGTACGCGATCTCCTGCAAGGTCAACACCAAGAAAGGCTCGGAGCGGATCGTGCGAGCGGCTTTCGAGTTCGCGAAGGCTCACGGCCGCCGGAAGCTGACGGTCGTCCACAAGGCGAACGTCGTGCGCGCGAGCGACGGGCTCTTCCTCGAGGAGGCGAAGCGGGTCGCCAGGGAGTACCCGGAGATCGCCTGCGACGACGCCAACGTCGACGCGATCGGGATGTGGCTGCTCAAGAACCCGTTCAACTACGACGTGCTGGTGGCGCCCAACCTCTACGGCGACATCGTCTCCGACCTCTGCGCGCAGATGGTGGGCGGCCTCGGCTTCGGCTGCTCGGGCAACATCGGCGAGAAGCTCGCCGTCTTCGAGCCGACCCACGGCTCGGCCCCCAAGCACGCCGGCAAGCAGAAGGCGAACCCGATCGCCACCATCCTCGCGGCCAAGATGATGCTCGACTGGCTCGGCGAGCAGGAGAAGGCGGCCCGGCTGGAGGCCGCCACGGCGGCCGTCATCGCCGCGGGCCGGGTGCGCACCTACGACATGGGCGGCAGCTCGACGACGGCCGAGATGGGCCGGGCGATCGCCGACGCGGTCGCGGTGGTGCGATGAGCGCGGGAGGCCGTGGTCCGGCCTGGAGAGGCGAGGCATGAAGAAGACGACGATCCTGCGCAAGGCCATCCTGGAGCGCCGCGCCGTGGTGCTGCCCGGCTGTCATGACGCCTTCTCGGCCAAGGTCATCGAGGCCTGCGGTTTCGAGGCGACCCAGATCTCCGGCTTCGGCCTGGCGGGCTCGCTGCTGGGGCGGCCCGACGTCGGTCTCGTGCAGATGAAGGACGTGCTGGAGCTGACCTGGAACATCGCGCAGGCCGTGGCGATCCCGGTGATGGCCGACGTCGACACGGGCGGGGGCAACGCCCTGAACGCCGCCTGGATCACCGAGCGGCTGATCACGATGGGTGTCGCCGGGATGAACGTCGAGGACCAGGTGTTCCCGAAGCGCTGCGGCCACATGGCCGGCAAGGAGGTGATCGGCGCCGAGGAGATGGCCGGCAAGGTGAAGGCCTGCGCCGAGGTCCGGTCCCGGCTCGATCCGGACTTCGTCCTGAACGCCCGCACCGACGTCTTCGCGGTGGCGGGCCTGGACGAGGCGATCCGCCGCTCGAACCTCTACCTCGAGGCCGGCGCCGACCTCGCCTTCATCGACGGGATCAGGACCCGCGCCGACATCGAGAGGGCCGTCGCGGAGGTCAAGGGCCCGCTCTCCGTGAACCAGATGGACGCGATCAGCGGCGTCAAGACGGAGCTCGTGCCGATCCCCGAGCTGGCCCGGATGGGCGTCGGCCGGGTCTCGATCCCGGTCGCCTCGATCATGGTCATGCAGAAGGCGCTCTTCGACTTCTTCCACGCCCTCAAGGCCTCACCGACCGGCAACCTGGCCGGACAGCAGCAGTGGGCCGCGACCTTCCGGGAGTACACCGACTTCGTGGGCCTGCCCGAGTACCGCTCGCTCGAGAACCGGTACCTGCCCGAGGCCACGATCCACAACAAGTACGGGGCGTGACGAGGGAGCTCATGGCAATGACCGTGGTCGAGAAGATCCTGGCGCGGGCCGCGGGACGTGAGTCCGTCCGGGCGGGAGAGGTCGTCGAGCCCGCCGTCGACCTCGCGATGTCCCACGAGAACGGCGCGCTCGTGGTCAACCAGTTCGAGGAGGTGTTCGCCGGGACGGGTCTCGAGCCAAGGCTCTGGGACCCGTCGCGGATCGCGATCGTTTTCGACCACCGGGTGCCGGCCGAGTCGCCCAAGACCGCGACCAACCAGAAGAAGGTCCGCGACTTCGTGGCGAGGCACGGCATCACGCGCTTCCACGACATCCGCGGCGACGAGGGGGGGATCTGCCACCAGATCCTGCCCGAGAACGGCTACGTCCGGCCCGGCGCGGTCGTGGTGGGCACCGACTCGCACACGACCAGCCACGGCGCGCTCGACGCCTTCTCCTTCGGCATCGGCGCGACCGAGATGGCCTCGGTCTGGGCCCTCGGCGTGGTCTTGAACGTCGAGGTGCCGCAGACGATCATGGTCGAGGTGAGCGGCCGGTTCCCACGCCACGTCGGCCCCAAGGACCTCATCCTCCACCTGGTGGGGTTGCTCACGGCCGAGGGCGCCAACTTCCGCGTGATCGAGCTCCACGGCGACACCATCCGACAGATGTCGACCTCCGGCCGTCTCGTGCTCTGCAACATGACGGTCGAGGCGGGCGCCACCTCCGGGATCGTGCCCGGAGACGAGGAGACGCTGCGCTACCTGCGCGAGGAGGCAAACGTCCGCGACCAGATCACCCTGGTGACACCCGATCCCGGAGCCGTCTACGAGCGAACCGTCACCATCGACGCCTCCGTGCTCGCCCCCCAGATCGCCTGCCCGCACACGGTCGACAACGTCAAGCCCATCGACATGGTGCTCGGGACCCGGGTCCAGCAGATCGTGGTCGGCTCCTGCACGAATGGGCGCCTCGACGATATCGCGGCGGCGGCCCGGATCCTGCGCGGGCGCAAGGTCGCCCGCGGCACGCGGATGCTGGTCTTCCCAGCCTCGGGCCGGATCTACCGGCAGGCGCTCGAGCAGGGTTACCTGCTCGAGCTCATGAAGGCGGGGGCGGTCGTGATGAACGCCGGCTGCGGGCCCTGCCTGGGCGTCCACGAGGGCGCCCTCGGCGACGGCGAGGTCGCCCTCTCGACCACCAACCGCAACTTCAAGGGCCGCATGGGCAACCCCAACTCCGAGGTCTACCTCTGCTCACCCGAGGTGGCGGCGGCGTCGGCCATCACCGGAGTCATCTCGGACCCGCGGAGGGAGAGCTAGCCATGGCACGGGTGATCGCGAAGCTCGGCGACGACGTCTCGACGGACGTCATCTACCCCGGGCGATTCATGGCCACCGTGCTCCCGAGCGAGACGCCGCAATTCGCGTTCGCAGACGACGCGGTGCTCGGCTCGAAGCTGAAGGCGAAGCAGGTCGACGCCGGCAGCGTGATCGTGGCCGGCAAGAACTTCGGTTGCGGTTCCTCGCGCGAGCAGGCCTGCTCCTGCCTCAAGGGCCACGAGCTCGTGATCGTGGCGAAGGGCTTCGCCCGGATCTTCCTCCAGAACTCGATCAACCTGGGCCTGCAGCTGGTGACCGCCCCCGAGCTCGAGGCGAGCGAAGGCGACGAGCTGGAGGTGACGGGCGAGCGGGTCGTGAACAGGACGACCGGCAGAAGCCTTCCCGGTCGTGCCGCTGCCCTCGGCACGCCAGGCGATCATCGACGCGGGCGGGCTCATCGCCTACACGCGCGCGCGGGTGCGGAAGGCGTCCGGCGAGGCCTGAGAACCGGCCCCGACTCGGATATAGTGGTCGACTACTCAGCAAGAGGAGCCTCCGTCGGGCGTGCCGGGACCGGTCTTTCGGCCCCGCCGGGCGGCGGGAGCGGGAGGTCGGCCTGATGATCCAGATCTACGACACGACGCTTCGCGACGGGACGCAGCGCGAAGGCATCTCGCTCTCCTGCGACGACAAGATCCGCGTGGCCCGGCACCTGGACGCGCTCGGCGTCGCCTTCATCGAGGGCGGCTGGCCCGGGTCGAACCCCAAGGACGCCGAGTTCTTCGAGCGGGCCCGTGACCTCGAGTGGTCGAACGCGCTCGTCGCCGCCTTCGGCGCGACCTGCCGGGCCGGCGG
Source organism: uncultured Acidobacteriota bacterium (assembly GCA_963732935.1). Classification (GTDB taxonomy): domain Bacteria; phylum Acidobacteriota; class Vicinamibacteria; order Fen-336; family Fen-336; genus DATBSL01. Next base: position 105,488 of record CAVTBK010000004.1, read on the forward strand.
AGAGCCCGAGCAGGACGCCAATATCAAGGCGCTGCTCGACGCGGGAACGCCGGTCTGCACGGTGGTCGGCAAGACCTGGACGCTCCACGTGACGGAGGTCCTGCGCACGAGCTTCGAGGAGAACCTCCGGATCATCGAGGCGAGCCTGCGCCACCTGCGGGCGCAGGGCCGGCGCGTCATCTACGACGCCGAGCATTTCTTCGACGGCTACCGTGCCGACGCCGGCTACGCCCTGGAGACGCTGCGCGCGGCCGTGCGGGGCGGGGCCGAGACGCTCGTCCTGTGCGACACGAACGGCGGCTCGCTGCCCTGGCAGGTCGGCGAGGTGGTCGCCTCGGTGCGGGCGGCCGTGGGTCACCCGCTGGGCGTCCACTGCCACAACGACAGCGAGAGCGCCGTGGCGAACTCGCTGGCCGCGATCCAGGCCGGGGCGATCCAGGTCCAGGGGACGATCAACGGCTACGGCGAGCGCTGCGGAAACGCCAACCTGTGCTCGATCATGCCCACCCTCGAGCTGAAGATGGGCCTCGCTTGCCTGCCGGAGGGCAAGCTCCGGACGCTCACCGAGACCTCCCACTTCGTGGCCGAGGTCGCCAACCTCGCCCCCGACGAGCACCTCGCCTACGTGGGCAACTCCGCCTTCGCCCACAAGGGCGGGATCCACGTCGCCGCCATGCGCCGCTCGGAGGCCTCGTACCAGCACGTCGACCCGGCGCTGGTGGGCAACCGGATGCGGGTGGTGGTGAGCGAGCTGTCGGGCCGGGGGAACCTGCTCTCCAAGGCCGAGGAGCACGGCGTCGAGATCGGCGCGGGGGCCGACATCAGCGGCGTGCTGAGCGACATCAAGGCGCTCGAGGCGCGGGGCTTCTCCTTCGAGGCGGGCGAGGCCTCGGTCGCGATGATGCTGAAGCGCCAGGAGGCCGGCTACCGCCCGCCCTTCGAGCTGGTCGACTTCCTGGTGACGGTCGAGCACCGGACCGGCCGCGGCATCTTCGCCGAGGGCATGGTGAAGGTCCGCGTGAACGGCGAGCTGCTGCACACGGCCGCCGAAGGCGATGGTCCGGTGGGCGCGCTCGACAACGCGCTGCGCAAGGCCCTCCACGGACACTACCCGCTGGTCGACGAGCTGCACCTCTCGGACTACAAGGTCCGCATCCTCGATCCCCAGAGCGGGACCGCCGCCGTCACGCGGGTCCTGATCGACATGCAGTGGGCCGGCCAGCGCTGGAGCACGGTCGGCGCGAGCCCGAACATCATCGAGGCGAGCTGGCTCGCCCTCGTCGACGCGGTCGAGTACGGCATCACGATCGCGAACGGACGGGCCGCCGGGTAAGGAGCGGCCCGCGCGGATCGCACGCGGGGCACACGACCGGCGGTGTGCGCGGAACGAGCGCTGGACCAGATGAATCCGGAATGTGTCCCTAATCGGGACGATCGTTCGGATTCTGGACGAATGAAGCGCCAGATGGATCCCGTGCCGCGGTCTGGAGCGCGCCGAGGTCGCCACGCTTCTCTCCCGCAAGTGCTTGTGCTTGCGACCCCTCCGGCCCCGAGCCCCTTCTGCTGAGCCCGCGCCGGCGCGTCCTGGCACCCGAGTTGCTCAAGCAAGCCCCAGTGCGCGGGGCCGGCCCTTGGCGCGCGGAAGGCGGGGGCACTCAGATGGAGCGGAAGAAGATCCTGCTGGTCGACGACTCCGGGACCATCCTGATGATGGAGAAGATGATCCTCTCGCGGGAGCCGTACGAGCTGGTGACGGCGAAGGACGGCAAGGAAGCGATCGAGAAGGCGGCGACGGAGAGGCCCGATCTCATCCTGCTGGACGTGGTGATGCCCCACCTGACGGGATTCGAGGTGCTCGAGGAGCTGCGTTCCCACGACTCCACGAAGGCGACGCCGGTCATCCTCGTGACGACGCGCGGCGAGGCGGTGAATGTCGAGGCCGGGTACGCCGGCGGCTGCAACGACTACGTCACCAAGCCGATCAACTCGGTCGAGCTGATCACGAAGGTGCGCAACTACCTCGACTGAGGGTGGCATGAGCGAGAGCGACGGCCGCAAGGCCGAGCACGGACGGCAGTTCGTGGACCGGGTCCTCGAGGACACGCAGCGCTACGCCCACGACGTGCTGGCAGAGAACGAACGGCTGCAGCAGCTCGTCGCCTCGCTGGAGGTCGAGCGGGTGCAGCTCGCGGAGAGGAACACCGTCCTACAGGGGATCGAGCGCGAGAACCAGGCCCTCCAAGAGCTGCTCGCCTCCATCGAGAGCGAGAAGGCGCGCCTCCAGCAGCAGCTCGGGACGCTGCGTGAGGAGGGAGAGCGGCGAGCGCGGGACCAATCCCGGCTGCGGGACGAGCTGGCGACGATCGCCCAGCGCAGCCAGGGGTTCTCGCAGCAGCTGCTGCAGATCGAGCGCCAGAACTCGAACCTGGCGAACCTCTACGTCGCGACCTACCAGCTCCACGGCTCGGTCGAGCGCGAGGTCGTGCTGGCGACGATCCAGGAGATCCTGGCGAACCTGGTCGGCTCGGAACAGGTGGCGATCTTCGAGATCGCGGAGGGCGGGCGGCAGCTCTCGGCGCTGGCGGTGAACGGGCTGGACCCGGGCCGGTTCGGCAACGTCGCTCTCGGACAGGGCCCCATCGGTCGCGCCGCCGCCACGGGCGAGACGTTCGTGGCGGAGCCCGGGGCACCGGACGAAGAGCCCGACCTGACGGCCTGCATCCCGCTCAGGCTGGGCGCAAAGGTGATCGGCGCGATCGCGATCTTCCGCCTGCTGCCGCAGAAGCAGGGCCTCGGCGACCTCGATCGTGAGCTGTTCGAGCTGCTGGCCACTCACGCCGCCACGGCGCTCTACTGCGCCTCGCTTCATCGCAGGCTGGCTGTGCCCTCCGAGGCGGCCCGATGAGCACCACCGGGGCGACGATCCTCGTCCGCCGAGCCGCGCTCCCCGGCATCCCGGCCGCACCGGTCCGAACGCGCTATCTGCAGCCAGGGCAGCTGCTGGCGTGCGCCGAGCCGACCACGGTCACGACGATCCTGGGCTCCTGTGTCTCCGTGTGCTTGTGGGATCGGCGGAGGGCGATCGGGGCGATCAACCACTACCTGCTTCCCCACGCGTACGGGGCCTGCGAGGTCTCGTCGCGGTACGGGCCCACGGCCATCGCCCGGCTGATCGAGGGCATGCGGGCGCTCGGCTGCGCGCCCGCGGAGCTGCAGGCGAAGCTGTTCGGCGGCGCCTGGATCCTGGCGATCCCGCGACAGGGGGACCACATCGGCGCCCTCAACGTCAGGGTGGCCCGCGAGCTGCTCGGACGGGAGGGCATCCCGATCGTGGCCGAGGACGTCGGCGGCGCCCGCGGACGCAAGATCGTCTTTCACACCGAGAGCGGAGCGGCCCTGGTCAAGAAGCTCTAGGAAGGCCTCGCCTTGGAGCTGCCTGCGGCCGCGACGCCACCACCGAACGACCGCGAGTTCGCCCTCTTCCAGCGGCTGATCCGTGAAGAGGCCGGGATCTCCCTCGGCCCCGCCAAGAAGGACCTGCTGGTGGCACGGCTGCAGAAGCGCCTGCGTGCGCTGGGCGTGCCGTCCTTCAAGGCGTACTACGCGCGCGTCGTCGACGACGCGGCCGAGCGGGTCCGCATGCTCGACTGCGTCGCGACCAACGAGACCCACTTCTTCCGCGAGCCGCAGCAGCTCGCCTTCCTCTCGCAGCGCGTGCTGCCGCGCCTGCGCGCCGCAGCCGCCAGCGGGCTGCGCGAGCGGTCGCTGCGGATTTGGAGCGCCGGCTGCGCGACCGGCGAAGAGCCCTACACCCTCGCCATGCTCCTGCACGACCAGCTCCAGGCCGAGCCGGATTGGAGCATCGACCTGCTGGCGAGCGACCTTTCCACCCGGGCGATCGAGCGCGCGGCGGAGGGCTGCTACCCGCTGGCGCGAGCGTCGGAGATCCCGGAGCCCTACCTGAAGAGGTACATGCTGAAGGGAGTGCGCAGCCGTGAGGGCTGGATGAGCGTCAGCGCCGCTCTGCGTGGCCTGGTGCGTTTCGAGCGCCTCAACCTGTGCGCCGACTCCTATCCACCAGGGCCCTTCGACATCGTCTGCTGCCGCAACGTGCTCATCTACTTCGACTCCGTGACCCGCGACCGGGTCGTGGACGGGCTGGTCGACCGCCTCGGCCCGAACGGGCTCCTGCTGCTGGGCCACGCGGAAAGCCTGACGGGCTCGCGGCACGGACTGCGCTTCGCTGGGCCGCTGACCTGGGGTCGCCCGAGCGAGGGCGCGTGGTGGTAGCGCGACGGCTCCCGCCGCCGGCGGCTCCCGCCGTCTTGACCGGAAGATCCGACTGACGGACGATCGAGTCTGGCGCGGGATCCCTCCTCGCTGCCCGGATAGGGTCGTGGCCGGATGAGCGACGCCGACGAGATCCTGCGCGCCTCGGCAAGCCTGGCCGCACGCCTGGCCGGCGCCGCTGCAGTCTCTCTTTACGTCCCGCCCGGCCGGGGCTCCGAGCGGGAGATCCTGGTCCACGCTGGCGGAAGTCCTCCGCTTCCGGAGCTGGCCGACCCGGAGGCGGCTGCCGCATTTCTCGCCGACGCCGACCAGCGGGCACCCGGCCCGGCTCGAGGCCTGACACGTCTCCCGACCGAGGGAGGCGTCTTCTACAGAATCCCGCTGCGCTGGATCGTTCCCCAGGACGAGGTGCCCCCGGTCGAACGTCGAAAGGCGAGCGGGCGGCACGGCACCGACCCGGAGCTGTGGCTCGGGATGCGATTCGAGCCCTCCGAGGTCGGCGGGCAGGGCCTCGAGGCGGCGGCCGGACGGACGCTCGACGACGAGTGGTGGAACACCTTCCTGGGCCTGGGCGCGGCCTTCGCCGTCCAGACGGCCGCGGGTGCACGGCGAAACCTGGACCAGGTGACCGGACTGCCGGAACGACGCGAGTTCCAGAGCGAGCTGGAGGCGGCCCTGGCGCGAGGCCGGCCCACGGTGCTGCTGTTGATCGGGCCCGACGACTTCGCCTGGGTGAACGAGCGTCTCGACCGCCGCTCGGGCGACCTGGTGCTCCGGGAGATCGCGCTGGCTCTGCGAGGCGCCCTCCGGCGCCAGGACCACGTCGCGCGCTACGGGGGCGCCATCTTCACCGTCGTGCTCGACGATGCGACCCTCGAGGAGGGCCGGAGAGTCGCCGAGAACCTGGTGCACCGGCTCCACGGGGAGCGCTACCACCAGCGGCTGCTGCGGCTCGAGTTCAGCGCGGGCGCCGCCGAGAGAGGGCCCGCGGACGAGATCGACGCGCAGGAGCTGCTGCGGCGCGCCGACCAGGCGCTGAGCGCGGCCAAGCGCGGGCAGGCCGGGAACGTCCGGGTCTGGGAGAAGGGCTCCGACGTGGAGACGGCGCAGGGCCTGGACCGCCTGCTCGGCATCTTCACCGGGGACAAGTCGAAGGACTACCGCAACATGAGGCTGCTGCTCGACACGGTGACGGCCGTCGCGGCCTCGACCGATCCGACCGAGCTCGCTTGCGGCTTCACGGAGCGGCTGTTCGAGGGGCTGCGCGCCCGACGCGCGCTGGTGGCCGGGCGCGCGGACGGCGAGGACGCGTTCGAGCTTCTGGCCGGTCTCGAGCGCGACGGCGCGGCCGGGCAGGTGGCGCTGGCACCGCGCGACCTCGCGCTGCTCGAGCAGGCGTGCCGCGAGCGCGACGTCGTGATACGCGGCGGATCACAGCCGAGCGAGCCCATCCAGTGCTGCCTGCCCCTCGTCCTGCAGGAGCGCTGCCTGGGAGGGATCTTGCTCGAGGTGAGCCCGGACGACGTGGCCCTGCAGGGCTCCGACCGGCAGTTCCTCGACGCGCTCGCCTCGGCGATGGCGGTGGCGCTCGACCGGGCGCGCCTGGCCGCACGCGAGCGCCGGCGCCAGCAGGAGGAGAAGGAACGGCTCGCGGCGGAGGTCCAGGACCTGCGGCGCGTGCTGCACGGCCCGCGGCTCGCTTACGGCTCACCGGTGATGGAGGCCCTGCTGGGCACGGCCCACAAGGTCGCCCGCACGGACACCACGATCCTGATCACGGGCGAGAGCGGGACGGGCAAGGAGATGCTCGCTCACACCCTGCACGAGCTCAGTGAGCGGCGCGAGCGACCGATGGTGGTGGTGGACTGCAGCGCGATCTCCCCCACCCTGATCGAGAGCGAGCTGTTCGGCCACGAGAAGGGAGCCTTCACGGGAGCGCACGCCCGCAATCCCGGACGGCTGGCGCAGGCCCACGGGGCGACGGTATTCCTGGACGAGATCGGCGACCTCCCGCTCGACCTGCAGAGCAAGCTGCTCCGCTTCGTGCAGGACAAGCAGTTCACGCCGGTCGGCGGCGTCGCGGCCCGCACGGTCGACGCGCGTATCCTGGCGGCGACCAACGTCGACCTGCGCGCGCGGGTGGCGCAGGGCCGCTTCCGCGAGGACCTCTTCCATCGCCTGAACGTCGTGCGGCTGCACGTTCCGGCCCTGCGCGAGCGGCAGGACGACGTGCTGCACCTGGCAAGGCTGTTCCTGAAGCAGTTCGCCACCATGTACCGGCGCCCCGCCCACCACTTCACCCCGGAAGCCGAGAGGGCGCTCCTCAAGCACTCGTGGCCCGGCAACGTGCGGGAGCTGCAGAACGTCGTGCTCACCTCGGCGCTCTTCTGTGAGCACGCTGAGGTGGACGTGGCGGACCTGCAGCTCCATCGCGAGGCAGCGGCCGGCGCACCCGCGAGCGCCTCGCCTGCCACTGCAGAGCGCAAGGAAGGGGCCGGAGACGACCCGGCCGCCTTGCTGCGACGGGCCCTCGCCCGAGAGATCTCGGCGGCCCTCGCCTCGGGCAGGCCTCCCCTGCCGTTCGGCAAGTGGCTGACCGAGGACCTGGTCCTCGCCGCCGACCGGATCGCGGGAGGGACGCACCGGAGGGCTTCGGAGCTGCTCGGCTTGCCCGAGACCACCTACAGGCGCCAGCTGCGTTCGGCCTCGCGCCGGTTTTCCACGGGACTCGCAGTCCGATCGCCGGCCTGGCGCAACGTCGCGGACCTGCTGGAGCGCGTCATCCAGGCGCAGCCGGCGGGGCGGAACGTGTGCGCTTGGGCGGAGGCCTGCCTTCTCGCCGAGATCGAATCCGCCGCGCCCGGCGACCTGCGTGCGGCGGCCGCCTTCGCAGGCGTCACCGAGACGACGATCCTGCGGCGCACAGCCAAATCCCGCCGTTTGTAGCAAATCGGCGCGCCGAAAAAGCGGTGGTGGCGGATGCCTTCCTGCTGCTCCGGTCGGACCCATGTCGGGCCATGAGACCGCAAGTCGCTGTGATCCGCATCACTTCCCGGATCGTGTCCACTAGTCGCCTGCTTGGCACCGTGGTTGCAGCACGTGAGGTTCGTGCTGATCTCACTGCAGAACCGTAGGGCGACCTCTCTCGGCGACGGCCCCCGCCTCGGACTCCTGGCGACTTCCCTTCTGGGGGTGGCGGTCGCGCTGGCGCCGAGTGGCTGGGCGGCGCCGGGGCACCCAAGGGGCCATTCCGGTGACCATCGCAAGATCAGCCACCACCTCGAGGGGCTGCTCGCCGACCCGCTCGGGACGCCGATCGACGTGATGGTCCGGTTTCGCCGCCAGCCGGCCGCCACCGAGCAAGACGCGGTGCTGCGGGCGGGGGGCCGGGTCCACCGGCGCTTCCGTTCCTCGCACTGGATGGCGGTCCGGATGCCTCGAGCCCGGGTGGCGGCGCTGGCCGCGAGGCAGGACGTGGACTTCGTCGCCAGCGATCCGCCGCTGACCGCGGCCATGGACGTCGCCCGCGCCTCGGCGAACCTGCCGGCGATGACGTCGCCCTGGAGCGATCTCAAGGGCGCCGGCGTCACGATCGCACTCGTCGACAGCGGGGTTGCCCCGAGCGCCGAGATCGCGAACCTCGCGGCCGCCGTGGACCTCGTGAGCCCCACGGACCCGGAGCCGGCCGACCCCAACGGACACGGAACACACGTCGCCGGGATCCTGGTGGGCAGCGGCGTCCTCTCGGAAGGACGGATCGTGGGTGTCGCGCCCGCGGCGAACCTGGTGTCCATTCGCGTGCTCGAAGCGGACGGGAGCGGGAAGAGCTCCGACCTGCTGGCCGGGCTGCAGTGGGTCCAGGACCACCGGGAGGAGTACGGCATCCGCGTCCTCAACCTCTCCCTGGGCCACCCTGTCTACGAGCCGGCCGCCCTCGATCCCCTGGTGGAGCAGGTGGAGGCCCTCTGGAGCGCGGGCATCGTGGTCGTGTGCGCCGCCGGCAACGACGGCCGGGACGGCGATGCGACCGTGATCAGCCCCTGCAACGCCCGCGACGCGATCTCAGTCGGCGCGCTCAACGACCACGGCACCTCCGAGACCGGCGACGACACGGTGGCGAGCTTCTCCGCCAGGGGGCCGACGCGCTTCGACCTGCTGGCCAAGCCCGACCTGCTGGCCCCCGGCAACCGGGTGGTGTCGGTGCGCTCGGCGGGTTCCTACCTCGACACCGCTCACCCCGAGCTGCGGGTGGCGGCCGACCCCACCTTGCCCGAGCTGGTGGGCTATTTCGAGCTGTCGGGGACCAGCATGGCGGCGCCGATCGTCGCGGGCGCGGCGGCGCTCCTGATCGAGCAGGAGCCGAGCCTCAAGCCCGCCGACGTCAAGGCACGCCTCATGCTCACGGCGCGCAAGGCCAACGTCGGCAACCCGCTCGCCACCGGCGCGGGGGCCCTCGACATCGAGACGGCGCTCACGGCGACCGACACCGTGACGGCGGCTCCTTCGCCGCGCGTCTTCCGTGACGAGGCCGCGCAGCGGCTGGGCCTCGAGAACACCGCTGTCCTGTGGGGCAATCCTGCGCTCTCGGTGGACGCGCTGTGGTCGCAGTCGATCCTGTGGGCGGCCGACGCCGCCCCGGACGCCCCCATCCTCTGGTCGGACTCCGTGCGCTGGCTCGATCCTGACGAGTGGCCGTACGCGCCCTTGTGGGTAGACGAGGCCTCCGCCAGCACGCTCTGGTCGGAGGGCGTCCTGTGGTCGGAAGGTACCCTGTGGTCGGAAGGCACCCTGTGGGCCGAGAGTACGCTGTGGGCCGAGGCCACGATGTGGGCCGAGAGCTCGTTGTGGGCCGAGGCGGTGCTGTGGACCGAGTCGACCCCGGAGGCGGATGCCCAAGCCGTGGTGAAGCCTGACCCCTGACCCTGGCGTCTCGACGAGGAGAGACGGGAGGCCATGTCCACCGAGATGCCCCTCGAGGCGCCAGACGCGACGTCGGCGGGCCTGCTCGCAGACGGGTCCGGCGCGGGGTGCGCCCTGGTCGCCTCGGCGGAGGCCGCCGTGCTGCGCGAAGCGGCCCGTTGGCTGGCCGGTGCCGGCTTCCAGGTGACCATGGCCGCCTGCTTCGAGGACGCGATCACCCGGCTCCATGCCGAGCCCCCACGGGTGGCGGTCGTCGACCAGGGCCTGCAGGACGATGCGGGCCAGCCCCTCAGCCGGGCCCTGCGCGGGCGCCAGAGCGGCCTCCCGATCCTCGCCCTATGCTCGGGCCGCCGCCAGGTGTCGGCAGCGCTCGAGGCCGGCGCCGACGACCTCGTGCTGAGCCCCTTCGACTGGCCGCTCGCGGCACACCGCGCGCGCCGCCTCGCGCGCCTCGCCACGGCGGAGACGGAGCTGCGGCAGACGCGGTGCGACCTCGTGGAGCTGCGCCGGACCCTCGAGGAGGAGCGCCGCACGCGCCGCTGGCTGGACCACTTCGATGCGCTCACGGGCTTGCCGGACGGGCAGAGACTGGAGCACGCGCTCGACAACGCCCTGATCTCGGCCTCGGAGACGAGTCAGATCGCGGTGGCCCTCTTCGAGGTCGAGCACCTGGTCCTGCTCAACGGCCGCCTCGGCCGGGCCCGCGTCAACTCCGCGTTGCAGCAGGTCGCGCAGCGGCTGAGCGCCGCGCTCCGCTCGGACGAGGTGCTGCGCACCATGGCGCGCCCCGCGCTCTCGATGGCCGCCCGGGTCGGTCCGGGGCTGTTCGCGGCTCTGCTCACGGGTTTGCCGGGGCCCCAGGAGGCGAGAGCGGCGGTGCTGCGCCTGCTCGACGAGCTTTCCGGACGCTACCTCGCAGGCGACGAGGAGATCGTGCTCTCGACCAGCGTCGGGGTCGCCCTGGCGCCGCAGGACGGCCTGCTGGCCGATACGCTGCTGCAGAAGGCCGAGCTCGCCGCCGGCGATGCGGTCGAGGGCGGCGGCGCGATCCGCTTCTATGCGCAGATCGGCCGGCGCATGACCGAGCGGAGCCGCGCCATCACGCGGCTGCTCCCGAAGGCGCTCGCACGCGGCGAGCTGCGCCTCGAGTACCAGCCGGTCGTCGACGAGACGGCGCCGCAGGTTTCGGCGGCGGAGGCGCTGCTGCGCTGGCGCTCGCCGGAGCTCGGCGAGGTCCCGCCTTCGGAGTTCGTCCCCATCGCCGAGGAGACCGGCCTCATGGTCCCGATCGGCGGCTGGGTGCTGCGGACGGCCTGCCGGCAGCTGCGCTCATGGCTCGACGGAGGGCTGCGGCCGAGCCGGGTCTCGGTGAACGTCTCGCTTTGCCAGCTGGTGCGCGGCGACCTGGCGGAGGTCGTGCACCACGCCCTCGCGGAGTCGCAGGTCGAGGCGGCCCTGCTCGAGCTGGAGCTGAGCGAGCGCGGCGTCCTGCGGGCCGATCCCGAGATCCTCCAGCAGCTGCACGCAATCCGCGAGCTGGGGGTCCGCCTGGCGATCGACGACTTCGGCACGGGCAACTGCGCGGTCGTCTACCTGAAGCAGTTCCCGATCGACGTGCTGAAGATCGACCAGTCCCTGGTGCGCGGCGTCGCCGGCTCCTCCGAGGACGCCGCCATCGCCGGGGCCGTGATCGCGATGGCCCGCACGCTGGGTCTGAGCGTCGTCGCGGAAGGCGTCGAGGAGGAAGGTCAGCTGGAGTTCCTGCGAGGCCAGGGCTGCCGCGAGTACCAGGGCTTCCTGTTCTCGCCCGCCGTCTCGGCGGAGGCCTTCGCCGAGCTGCTCCAAGGCGGTGTCCATCCGCCCGTACCACGAGAGCAAAGAGATGAGATCTGAACCGGCCACCCCCACACGAGTCCCCGGGGCTTCCTCGCCCCCCAGTGTCCAGCGGGAAAGGGGTGCAGAGATCCCGCCGGGAGACGGGCGCCGCCGGCACGCCGCCGATCTTGCGTGTGCGTGCTTGGCCCTGGCTCTGTTCGCCCCTCTGCCTCTCGACGCCGCGCCGCGGCGCCCCATCCGCTTCGACCGCCTCTCGCTCGAGCAGGGCCTGTCGCAGTCGGGGGTGACGCGGATCCTGCAGGACCGGCGCGGCTACATCTGGCTCGCGACCGAGGACGGCCTCAACCGCTACGACGGGGTCGGCTTCAAGGTGTATCGCCACGACCCGGCGGACGCCGCGTCGCTGCCCTCGAGCTTCGTGTGGGACCTGGACGAGGACGCGGGCGGGGACCTCTGGATCGCGACCAGCGACGGGCTCGCCCGATGGCACCGCACGACCGATCGGGTCGAGCGACTCGAGCTGCTGGCGGCACAGAACATGCGCGCGCTGCGTTTTTCCCCGCGGGACGGCGCCCTCTGGGTGGGCACCCGCGACTCGGGCCTCTACCGCCTCCAACCCGACACCCGTCAGCTGACGCGCTTCGTCCACGATCCGGCGAGAACGACCAGTTTGGTCGACGACCGCATCTACGCCCTCCTGCTCGATCGCTCAGGGCGGCTCTGGGTCGGCACCGAGGCGGGGCTGGACCGGCTCGACCCCGGCACCGAGGTCTTCGTGCACTTCGTGCCGAACCCTGCCTCGACCAACAGCCTGAGCGAGGGCAAGGTGCGCGCCATCCTGGAGGACGACCTGGGCGCGATCTGGGTCGGGACCTCGAGCGGCGGCCTGAACCGCATCGACGCGGAAGGGAACGTGACGCGCTTCCGCCACGCGAGCGACGTCCCGGCCAGCCTGGCCCACGACCAGGTGCGCGCGCTCCTGCAGGACGCGGACGGACGCCTCTGGGTCGGCACCTCCGACGGTCTCGACCTCCTGGACGCCGGGCACGGGACCTTCACGCACTACCGCGCCGACCCCAACGACGCGACCAGCCTCGCCGACGGCCACGTGCTGTCCCTGGCGCAGGATCGCGGTGGCGTGCTCTGGGTCGGGACCCGGCTGGGCGGGGCCCACAAGTGGAACCCGCTCAGCTGGCAGCTCGGCCACGTGGCAGCGGATCCAGAGGACCCCAAGGCCCTGGGCAGCCCGCACGTCACCTCGTTCTCCGAGGACCGAGCGGGCCGGGTCTGGATCGGCACGTTCGAGGGCGGCGTCTACCTGATGGACCGCGCGAGCGGCGAGATGACGGCGTACCGCCACGACCCGAAGGACCCGCGCAGCCTGGCGAGCGATCGCGTCATGGCCCTGCACCACGACCAGCGCGGCCGGCTGTGGCTCGCGACTCTCGACGCGGGAGTCGACCGCTTCGATGCGGCGACAGGCGTCTTCCACCATTACCGGAGCGATCCCGCCCGCAAGGACGGACTGAGCGCGAACGGGGTGACCACCATCTTCGAGGACCACGCCGGAAGGCTCTGGCTGGGAACCTACGGCTCCGGGCTCGACCGCTTCGATCCAGACACCGAGCGCTTCCTCCACTATCGGTACGACCCGGCCGACACCGCCAGCCTGCCGGGCGACCGCATCTCCAGCCTGGCCGAGACCGCCGACGCCAAGCTGTGGGTGGGCACGATGGAGAAGGGCCTGGCGCTGCTCGACCCGCGCACGGGCCGCGTCTCACGGTTCCAGCACACGCCGGGAGACGCCGGCAGCTTGCCCTCCGACGCCGTCTACACGCTGTTGCTCGAGCCGAACGGCGGGCTCTGGGTGGGGACCCACGGCGGACTCGCCCACCTCGACCCCGAGACCCGCCGCTTCCGCAGCTACACGACGCGCGACGGGCTGGCGAACGACGTCGTCTACGGCGTGCTGAGCGACCGCCGGGGTCGGATCTGGCTGAGCACGAACAACGGGCTCGCCTGCCTGGATCCGACGAGCGGGCGGTTCCGCAACTACGGCGTGAACGAAGGGGCCCAGGCGACGGAGTTCAACTACGGGGCGTGGTACCAGAGCGCGAGCGGAGAGCTCTTCTTCGGCGGCGTGAACGGGTTCAACGCCTTCTTCCCGGATCGGCTGCGCACCGCGACGACGCCGCCACCCGTGGTGCTGACCGCGATCACGGTGGGCCACCATCCGCTCCCCGGCCCTGCTGACGAGGTCCGTGACATCCAGCTCGGATTCCGCGACAAGGTGATCGAGCTCGACTTCGCCGCGCTCGACTACACCAGCCCGCGGCGCAACCGCTTCAGCTACAGGCTCGAGGGCTTCGACCCCGAATGGGTCCCGCTCAGCGGGCGACAGAGCGTCACCTACACGAACCTGAACGCCGGCCGCTACACCTTCCGTCTGCGCGGGGCGACCAGCGACGGCCGCTGGAGCGAGCAGCCGCTGGCGGTGGCGATCCAGGTCGGCGCCGCGCCCTGGGCGACACCCTGGGCCTTCGCCGGCTACCTGCTGCTGGTGGCGGCGGCGGTGCTGGGCGTCGTGAGCGTGCAGCACCGCAAGCTGCGGCGGGAAGCGGAGTACGCGCGGGTCCTGGAGCAGCGGGTGCAGGAGAGGACCCGTGAGCTGAGCGAGCGCCAGCAGGAGCTGGAGCGGGTGAACGACGAGCTGGCACAGGCGAGCATCACCGACTCGCTCACCGGGCTCGCCAACCGGCGCTTCCTGGCCGAGTACATCGAGAAGGAGGTGGCGCTGCTGCACCGCCGGTACCACCGGCTCGCCGAAGGGACGCTCACCACGGACGTCTTCGACCTCGCCTTCGTGATGATCGACATCGACAACTTCAAGGTCGTCAACGACACGGCCGGCCACGCGGCGGGCGACGCGGTGCTGCGGCAGTTCCGCGACCTGCTCACCTCCGTCAGCCGCACCTCGGACATCATCGTGCGCTGGGGCGGAGACGAGTTCCTGATCGTGGCGCGCGATCTGAGCGGCGAGGGACAGGCCGAGCTCGCCGAGCGGATCCGTGCCCGCGCGGAGCAGCACGTCTTCGAGGTCGGCGAGGGTCGCGCGATCCGCACCACCTGCTCGGTCGGCTTCGCCTGCTTCCCCTTCTTCCGCGAGCAGCTCGACGCGCTCACCTGGGAGCAGGTCGTGAGCCTGGCCGATCGGGGCCTGTACGTCGCCAAGGCGAGCGGGCGCAACGCCTGGGTCGGCTTCCAGCCGGGCCTCGCCGTGCTCCCGCTCCGGGGCCTGTTCGGCGCCATCTGCCACGGGATCCAGCAGCTGGTCCAGGACGGGACCCTCCGCGTCAGAAGCTCGCTCCCCGAGTCGCGGCAGCTCGTCTGGGAGTCTCCACGCGAGGGTTCCGGCTCCTGAGCCGCGGCAGCCTCCCGCCCTCCGGCGTTTGACCTCCACGCCTGCCTGTGCGCATAAAGTCGTAGCGCGGGGCGGCGGACGCGAGCCCGCCCCCGCGGCGAGGAGGCGAAACATGACGAGCGGCGTGGCGCTGTTCCTTCTGGCTGCCCTGCCGGCCGGAGCCGGGAATCCCCTCTCGGGCACCTGGACGATCGAGAGGTCCTTCGCAGGCGGGACAGCGTCGGACACCTGCAAGCTGCAGCAGCAGGAAGCCGTCCTCACCGGGAGCTGCATCGGCGACGACGGGACGATCAACGAGCTGAAGGGCGAGGTGAAGGGCACGAGCGCGAGCTGGAAGGTCCAGGGTGAATGGTTCGGCAACCCGTTCACGATCGTCTTCCAGGCGACGCTCACACCGCCCGACCGGCTCAGCGGGACCCTGGAGCTTCAGCCGATGCGGATGAGCGGTGCCTTCGCCGGCACCCGCGAGGCCGCCGGCGAGGCGGCCTACGAGGCCGCCCTGGCGCGGTCCCGCACCGCGGGGCCTCGGGCCTTCCCCGCCCCGCCCCCCGCGCCGGTCAGCGCGGAGGCGTCGGCGCCGCTCGACAGCCCCGAGGTCCGTGCCAAGGTGGAGGCCCTGCTCGGACAGATGACGCTCGACGAGAAGGTCGGCCAGCTGGTCCAGCTGCCGGGCTTCCCGGGCTCGCGGCCGGAGGCGATGCTGCGGAAGGGCGGCGCCGGCTCGATCCTGTGGCTGAACGACACGAAGGAGTTCAACCGGCTGCAGCACGTCGCGGTCGAGGAGTCGCGCCTGCACATTCCGCTCCTGTTCGCGCTCGACGTCATCCACGGCTACCGCACCATCTTCCCGATGCCGCTCGCGATGGCCGCCTCCTGGGACCCCTCGGTCGCCGAGCGGGCCCAGACGATCGCGGCACGCGAAGCCCGCGCCGCCGGCATCGACTGGACCTTCGGGCCCATGGTCGACATCGCCCGTGACGCGCGCTGGGGCCGCATCGTCGAGGGCGCGGGCGAGGACCCCTATCTGGGCGCCGCCATGGCGGCGGCGCAGGTGCGAGGGTTCCAGGGCGAGCGGCTGGGCGCCCCCGACCGGCTGCTGGCCTGCGCCAAGCACTTCGCCGGCTACGGCGCGGCCGAGGGCGGGCGCGACTACGACCCCGTCTACCTGCCGGAGACGCAGCTGCGCAACGTCTATCTCCCGCCCTTCTACGCGGCCGCGCGAGCGGGTGTCGCCACCTTCATGAGCGCCTACATGGACCTCAACGACGTGCCGGCGGCGGCGAACCGCTTCCTGCTGACAGACGTGCTACGCGGAGAGTGGGGCTTCAAAGGCTTCGTAGTGAGCGACGCCATGGCCCCCGCGAGCCTCGTCACCCAGGGCTTCGCCCGCCAGGGCCGCGATGCCGCCTTCCGGGCGCTCGGCGCCGGGCTCGACATGGACATGGCGAGCGGCACCTTCGCGCGCCACCTCGCCTCCTTGGTCCAGGACGGCAAGCTCTCCATGGCCCAGATCGACGGGGCGGTGCGCCCCATCCTGGCCGCCAAGTTCGCCCTGGGCCTCTTCGATCACCCCTACGTCGACGAGACGAAGGTCGAGGCGGTCCTCACCGATCCCACGCACCGGCAGGAGGCGCGCCGCGCGGCGCGACGCACGATCGTGCTGTTGCGCAACGAGAAGGGCACCCTGCCGCTCAGGAAAGACCTCACGAACGTCGCCGTGATCGGACCGCTCGCCGACTCCAAGAAGGATACCGAGGGGTCGTGGGTGCTGGACCCGCACGTGCCCGACGCCGTGACCGTGCTCGAGGGCATCCGCGCCAGGCTGGGACCCGGCGCCCAGGTCCACTACGCGAAGGGCCCTGAGATCCGCCGCCTGGTTCCTTCGCCGTTCGACGGCGACTTCGAGCGAGGCCCGAAGCCGAAGGAGCAGACGCCCGCCGAAGCCGAGGCCGCCTTCCAGGAGGCCCTCGAGACGGCCCGGAACGCCGCCGTGGTGGTGATGGTGCTGGGCGAGCTGCAGGACATGGCGGGCGAGGCCGCCTCGCGTGCCTCCCTCGACCTGCCCGGCCGTCAGGAGGAGCTGCTGGAGGCGGTCGTCGCGCTCGGCAAGCCGGTGGTGCTGGTGCTGATCAACGGCCGGCCCTTGAGCGTCGATTGGGCCGCCCGGAACGTCCCCGCCATCGTGGAGGCATGGGAGCCGGGCAGCGAGGGCGGCAACGCGGTCGCCGACGTCCTCTTCGGCGACGTCAACCCCGGTGGGAAGCTGCCGGTCACGGTCGCGCGGGCGGGGTCACACGAGCCGGAGTATCTCTCCCACAACCTGACCCACGCGCCCGAGAGCTCGCCCGGCTTCCGGTCGCGGTACTGGGACAGCCTCAGCACGCCCCTCTACCCCTTCGGCTTCGGCCTCAGCTACACGAGCTTCGCCTTCTCGAACCTCACGGTCGAGCCGGCCGAGGTCAAGGTGGGGGGAACGATCCGGGTCACGGTCGACGTCGCGAACACGGGCCCCGTCGCCGGCGACGAGGTCGTACAGCTCTACATCCACCAGCGCGCCGGTGCGTCCTCGCGACCGGTCCGCCAGCTGAAAGGCTTCGAGCGCATCCATCTGGCGCCCGCCGAGAGGCGCACGGTCGCCTTCTCCCTGGGCCCGGAGGAGCTGCGCTACTGGAGCACGGCCGAGAAGCGGTGGGTGCTGGACGCCGAGCGCTTCGACGTCTGGGCCGGCGGGGACTCGCGGGCCGGCCTGCACGCCCTGCTCACGGCGACCGAGCAGGCTTCACGGTGACCGAGTAGGGCGCGCGCGGGCGCGCACATCGTTTGACGGGCGCAACCGGACGCTTTCGCGTCCGGTTGCGCATCCTCTCACATCCTGGCGGGAATCTCCGGTACCAGACGCGCGGTGCGTCACGGCTCAACGACGGAGGTCACGACAGGACATGCGACAGATACTGGCTGCGGTAGTGGCGGCGGGCGTCCTCTCCGGGGGAGCCGCCCTCGCCGAGGAGGTCCATCCCGCGATGCTGGGCGAGGTCATGCCCGGCTTCGCGCTCCCCTCGTTGCAGGGCGGAGAAGTCTCGCTCGCGGCGCTCGCGGGAAGGAACGTCGTGCTCGTCTTCCCCCGCGTGCAGTACGGCGAGGGCAAGTGGTGCACGATCTGCAACTACGGCTACGCCGAGCTCGCCGCCCTCGACGCGGCCGAGGCCGTCCGTCGTTCCGCGAACGCCGAGATCGTGTTCGTGGTGCCCTTCGGCCGTGAGGTGGCCCAGCGCTGGGTCGACGCGACACCGGCCGAGCTCGCCAAGGTCCGGGACTGGAAGAACCCGCCCGCCGGCGACGCCAACGCGCTCGCCTTCGCCGAGCGGGTCAGGCGGCACCTGCCGCTGGACCTCGACCCCGCGCAGGGAGCGCACGGGCTCCCCTTCCCGATCCTGCTCGACCCCGAGCGGACGCTGAGCTGCGGCCTCGGCCTCTTCCGGACGGAGTGGGCGGGCGCCAAGGCGGAGCAGCAGGTCCCCGCCGTGTTCGTGCTCGACGCGAAGGGCGTCGTCCGCTACAAGCAGATCGCCCAGGAGTCGACCTGGGACCGACCGACCGGGCACGAGATCGTGGCGGCCCTGCGCACCGTGGCGAGGGAGCAGGAGGCCGGCCTGGCCACGCGACAGGCGATCGCGCGTGCGGCACGCGACTACGTCGAGGGCTGGTACCAGGGGGACGCCGAGCGCCTGCGGCGGGCGCTCCATCCGGAGCTGGCCAAACGCAAGGTCGTGACCGAGGCCGGCGCCTCGAAGCTCTGGTCGATCACGGCCGCGGCTCTGATCGACAACGCGAAGCCTCGCGGCCTCGCCCCGGGCGAGGGTATCGACGTCGAGGTCCTGGACGTGCACGGCTCGATGGCCACGGTCAGGATCGTCTCGCCCCGCTTCGTCGACTACGCCCACCTCGCCCTCTGGAACGGCGAGTGGAAGATCGTCAACGTGGCTTGGGAGTAGGAGCCGGCGACGGGACGTCCTGGGCCAGGAGATCGCGCGCGGTCTCGAGATCCTCGGCGGCGCGACGCAGCGCCGCCAGCGACCCGGAGAGAGGCGTCGCGAGCTTCGGGACCTCCTTCAGCCAGTCCATCAGCGAGGGTGACACGGTCGCCAGCTCGCGCAGCTGCCTGGCCACGGGACGGTAGTCGGAGTCGTGCGGGAGGTCGGCCAGCGCCTGGCGCACGGCCTCCCGCGCGGCGTCGACGTGGCGGAGGACCTCGGCCCGGACCGGCATCTCCAGGGCGCCCTTTGGGCCCGTGCCCCCGGAGCCCACGAGACCGGCGAGCGGGCGCGTCGTCTGGATCATCTCCCGGAAAGCCTCCACGAGCGCCGGCGAGACCCGGGCGAACTCGCGCAAGGGAGCGACGAGAGGCTCGAAGTCCTCGGGCCGGGGCAGCCTGAGCACCGCGTCGGCAAGCGACTGCTGGACGTACGCGAGGGCCTCCGAGACCTGGCGCAGGCCACGCAACGCCTCGCCTGTCGTCGAGCTCGCGTCGACCTCGGGGCGGCGGGTCTTTCGGGCTCTGGCGCCGACTCCCCGCGGGGCCGCGGTCTTCGCCGAACGGGGGGATGCGCCCGCCTTGCGGGTGCGCTTCTTCGGTGCTGCTGGCATGCGAGGCGAAGCTTAGCCGATCGCACCGCGGCCGTGGTGCGAGGGACCCGGGGAAAAGGGGAGAACCATCCGGTCTCGGCCGGGCCGATGCCCGCAAAGCACTAGCCAAGAACGACTTCGAGAACCCATCTGCGCCCCGCACGTTTACCCTTGACACCTCAAAGCTCTAGTGTATTATAGTACTGGTACAACAGAGTATCGGTACATGAGCACCGCGTTGGGCCGTTTCCGACGCCAAGGAGTCGAAGGTGCCTTTCACGATCTCGATCGACCTGAAGAGCGGCGTGCCGATCTACCGGCAGATCATCGACCAGGTGAAGAGCGCCATCGCGATGGGCGCCATCGGGCCGGGCGACCGCCTGCCGACCGTCCGCCAGCTCTCCGTCGACCTCTCCGTCAACCCCAACACCGTGAGCCGCGCCTACACGGAGCTCGAGCTCACGGGCCTCGTGGAGACCCACATGGGATCCGGAACCTTCGTCGGGACGAAGCCGGTGCATCAGGACGAGGTCGAGCGCCACCGCATCCTCGACCAGATCTGCCAGGAGTTCCTCTCGCGCGCCTCCTCGCACGGTTTCACCCTCGACGACATCCTCGAAAGCCTCGCGCAGCGCAAGTCCCTCTGACAAGGAAACGATCATGGCCAAGAAGAACCTGCCTTCCTTCGGCACGGGCGCGCTGGAGCGCTTCTCCACCACGTTCAGCGCCGACTACCGGTTCGGACCGCTCAACATCCTGCTGCTCCTGCTCCTCTGCCTGGCCGGGCTGGCCCTGCACATGGCCGTCCGGCCGTTCCAGCTCGGGATCGTGATCGACATGCTGGCGGTCGCGCTGAGCCTCGCCTTCCTGCTGCGGGTCACGCAGGTGTGGGAGGCAGCGCTCCTCTTCACCACCACCTCGGCGCTCTATCTCTACCTGCGACATCGCCCGGAGAGCGCGATCCTGGTCGCGACCGTGATCCTGGCGGGCTTCCTCTCGCCCGCCCTGCAGATGGCCTACCAGTGGGAGCGTGCCGTGATCCTGCGCTTCGGCCGCTTCCGCGGGCTGCGGGGCTCGGGTCTCTTCGCGATCGTGCCGGTCGTCGACAAGGTCTCGAACTACGTCGACCAGCGCATCCGGGTGACCGACTTCAGCGCCGAGCTGACGCTCACCCGCGACACGGTGCCCGTCAACGTGGACGCGATCGCCTTCTGGATGGTCTGGGACGCCGAGAAGTCGGTGCTCGAGGTCGAGGACTTCGTCAACGCGGTCACCCTCTCGGCGCAGACGGGGCTGCGAGACGCGATCGGCAAGCACGAGCTGGCCGACATGCTGTCGCACCGCGACCGCCTGGGCAAGGAGATCCAGCAGGTCCTGGACGCGAAGACGAGCGCCTGGGGCATCACGGTCCAGTCGGTCGAGATCCGCGACATCATCATCCCGAAGGCGCTCGAGGACGCGATGAGCCGGCAGGCGCAGGCCGAGCGCGAGCGCCAGGCGCGCATCATCCTCTCCACGGCCGAGACGGAGATCGCTGCCAAGTTCGCGGAGGCCTCCCGCCACTATCGCAACAACCCGGCGGCGCTGCACCTGCGCGCGATGAACATGGTCTTCGAGGGGCTGAAGCAGAAGGGCTCGATGATCATCGTCCCCTCGACCGCCGTCGAGACCATGGGACTCGGCGCCATGGGCGGCATCACCGCCTTCGACCGCATCTTCGGGAAGCAGATGGAACAGCTGGAGGACGAGACGCCGGCGCCCCCGGACGCCGGCCCCGAGACGAAGGCCTGACGGAGTCACCGCCATGGCCCGCGCAACCCAGGGGAATCCGTGGGGAGGCCGCGTGCTCACGCGGCCTCTCTGGCTCGTCCTCACCTTCGCGTTCACGGCTCTCGCCTGGTCGCTCGGCGGACACCTCTGGACGCAGGGCGAGCGTTCGTTCGCGGTGTCGGTCTTCGCCCTCGGCCTTTCCCTGGGACCGTGCCTGGCGGGCTACCTCGGCGCGCCCCGCCGCCACAAGCAGCTGCTGCGCCGGATCGTGCTGGTGACGGGCGGCCTCAGCGTCCTCACGCCGGCCCTCTTCGGCAGGGTGGACCTCGACCTCGAGGGCTTCTTCATGCTGCTCTTCACCGCTGCCGTGGGGGTCGCCGTGGGCCACACGCTCGTGAGCGTGCTGGCCGGGCCCTTCCTCTTCGGCCGCGTCCTCTGTGGCTGGGGCTGCTGGCGTTCGATGGTGCTCGAGCTGCTGCCGATACCCAACCGCCCCGGCCGGCGCCGAGGCGCCTGGGGCCTGCTGCCCATGGCCGGCCTCGCCGCCAGCGTGGGCTTCGCCGCGCTCGCGGTCTTCGCCCTCGGCGTCCGTCCCGGCGGCAGGCCACAGGCGCTCCACGCCGAGAGCGTCGTGCCGATCGCCGTCGCCTGCTGCGTCTACTACGCGGCGGCGATCGGCCTCGCCTTCGGCCTCGGCGACGCGCGGGCCTTCTGCAAGTACCTCTGCCCGAGCGGGGCGATCCTGCGCGTCACGAGCCGCACGTCGCTCGCCAAGGTGTCGGCCACCGGCGGCGACTGCGACGGCTGTGGCGCCTGTTCGCGGGCCTGTCCGATGGACATCGCGGTCGCGGGCTACGCGCTCGCCGGCAACCGGGTGAAGTCGGGGGACTGCATCCTGTGCCAGCGCTGCGTCGACGCCTGCCCGCGCGGGACGCTGCGCCTCACGCTCGGCTTCGACGTCGCCGGCCGCACCTCGTTCACGGAAAGGAGAGTCGTTCCTTGTCGCTGATCACGCGCATCATCCCCAGCCTCGGTCCGGACGCCGGCACCAGCGTCGCGCCCACCGATCACGAGACATCCCGCGCCCGGGCGGAGGCCCGAAGGCGCCGGACCCGCTGGCTGCGCCGCGGCGCTGTGCTGGTCGTCGCCGCCGCCGCTCTCGTCATCCTCCGCTACACGCTCCTGGCACCCAAGCCGCTCGGCGTTAGGGTGGTGACCGTCGCTCGGGGCACCGTCGAGGAGACCGTCACCAACACCCGCGCCGGGACCGTGAAGGCGCGGCGCCACGCGGTGCTGTCCCCCGAGACGGGCGGGCGGGTCGTGGCCCTGCCCTACCGCGAGGGGATGCAGGTCGCCGAGGGCGCGCTGCTCCTGCGCCTGGACGACTCCATGCAGCGCGCGCAGCTCGAGCTCGCCCGCGAGAGCGTTCGGGCGGCCCGGGCGCACGTCGACGAGACCTGCCTGGCGGCGGATCTCGCCGAAAAGGAGCTGGCGCGGATCCTGGAGCTGCGCGCGAGCCAGATCGCCAGCGAGCAGGCCGTGGAGCGCGCCCTGAGCGAGCGCGATCGGGCCCGGGCCGCCTGCCGGGCCGCCGCCGCGCAGCGCGACCAGGCGCTCGCGCAGACCCGGCTGATGGCGGCCGACAGCGCCCGCACCGAGCTGCGGGCGCCCTTCGCCGGGGTGATCGCCGAGGTCAACACGGAGCTGGGCGAGTGGATCACGCCCTCGCCGCCCGGGATCCCGATCCCGCCGGTCGTCGAGATGATCGACCCTTCGTCCCTCTACGTGAGCGCCCCCATCGACGAGATGGATGCCGAGCGGGTGAAGCCCGGTCTCGAGGTGCGGCTTTCGGTCGACTCCCGGCGCGGCGAGCATTTCCGAGGGCGGCTGGTCCGGGTGGCCCCTTACGTCCAGGACGTCGTGCAGCAGAACCGCACCATCGAGATCGAGGCGGAGTTCGCCCCGGGCGAGCTGCGCTCGCAGCCGCTGCCGGGGACCTCGGCCGACGTCGAGGTCGTGCTCTCCCGCCGTCAGGACGTGCTCCAGGTGCCGACGGCCGCGGTCGCCGAGGGCCGGAGCGTGCTGGTGCTGCAGGACGGGCGGCTGGTCGGGCGCCCGGTAGAGACCGGCTACGGCAACTGGAGACTGACGGAGATCCGGGCCGGCCTGCGCGAGGGCGAGCGGGTGGTGACCGTGCGCGACTCCCCCGAGATCAAGGCCGGCGCGCGCGCCGTGGCGCTCCCCGAAGAGGCGCCCCTGCCATGATCGAGCTGGACGGGCTCTCGCGGTCCTACGACATGGGGGGTGCCGCGGTACACGCCCTGCGCGACGTGACGCTCCGGATCGGGACCGGCGAGCACGTGGCGCTGATCGGCCCCTCGGGCTCGGGCAAGTCGACGCTGCTCCACATCCTCGGCTTCCTGGACCACCCGAACGCGGGCTCCTACCGCTTCGCCGGCCGCCAGGTGGCGGACCTCGGCGAGCAGGAGCTGTCCCGGCTCCGCCGCCACGAGGTCGGCTTCGTCTTCCAGTTCTTCCATCTGCTGATGCGCCTCACCGCCCTCGGCAACGTCGAGGTGCCGATGCTGTTCGCGGGCGTCGCCATGGAGGAACGGCGCGAGCGGGCGCGGGCAGCGCTCGCCGCGGTCGGCCTCGCCCACCGCATGGAGCACCGGCCCGACCAGCTCTCGGGCGGCGAGCGGCAGCGGGTGGCGATCGCGCGCGCGATCGTGATGGGCCCGCGGCTGCTGCTCGCCGACGAGCCCACCGGCAACCTCGACCGCAGCTCGGCAGCGGAGGTAATGGAGCTGCTCGAGGGCATGGGCAGGGACGGCCGCACGCTGGTGGTGGTCACCCACGACCCGGCCGTCGCCGCCCGCGCCCGGCGCGTGCTGCGGATGGAGGACGGGTCCGTGTGCGAAGAGAGGCGACCCTGAGGTGCGCCCCACCGACGCCGTCCGCTACGCCTCCGCCGCCCTCTGGGGGCATCGCCTGCGCACGCTGCTCTCGATCGCCGGGCTGGCGGTCGGAATCGCCGCGGTGGTGACCCTGACCGCCCTCGGCGAGGGCGCGCGCCGCTACGTGATCCGCGAGTTCTCGGCCCTGGGCAGCAACCTTCTGATCGTTCTGCCGGGGCGGGTGGAGACGACCGGGGCCATGCCCTTCGGCGGTGTCGTCCACGACCTCACCCTCGAGGACCTGGAGGCGATCGCGACGCGCCTGCCACGCGTGCGCCGTGCGGCGCCGATCTCGATGGGGACGGAGACGGTCCGCTTCGGTGGGCGGGGACGGGCGGCGCCGGTGCTCGGGACCACCGCCGA
Source organism: uncultured Acidobacteriota bacterium (assembly GCA_963732935.1). Classification (GTDB taxonomy): domain Bacteria; phylum Acidobacteriota; class Vicinamibacteria; order Fen-336; family Fen-336; genus DATBSL01. The sequence goes on from CAVTBK010000004.1 coordinate 129,668, forward strand.
CTTCCTGGCGATTCGCCAGATGGGGATGGGCGCCGGCCGCTTCCTCGCCCGGGGCGACGCCGACCAGGGTGGCAACGAGGTCGTGCTCGGCACCAAGGTGGCGAGCGAGCTGTTCCGCGGCGAGAGCCCGCTCGGCCGCGTCGTGCGCATCGGCGACTGGCGCTTCCGGGTGGTCGGCGTCCTCGCCTCGAAGGGCCGCTCGATCGGCTTCGACATGGACGACCTGGTGCTGGTGCCCGTCGAGACCGGGATGACGATGCTCAACCGCCACGGGCTGTTCCGGATCCTGGTCGAGGTGCGGTCGCAGCGGGAGATGGCCGAGGCCCGCCACGATCTGCTGGCGCTGCTGGCGGAGCGGCACCGCGCCGAGGACGTCACCGTGATCTCGCAGGACGCCGTGCTGACCTCCTTCGGCTCGATCCTGCGCGCCCTGACCCTGGCCCTGGCCGGCATCGCCTCCGTCTCGCTGGCGGTGGCCGGGATCGGGGTCATGAACGTGATGCTGGTCTCGGTCGCCGAACGACGGACCGAGATCGGCCTGCTGAAGGCGCTGGGCGCGGACCAGGCCGAGATCCAGCGCGTCTTCCTGACCGAGGCGGTGCTGCTGTCCACCGCCGGCGGGCTGGTCGGCCTCGCGGTGGGCGCCCTCGCCGTGAGCGCCTTCGTCGCCTACTTCCCGAGCTTCCCCGCCACCCCGCCCGCCTGGGCGATCGCGGCCGCCGAGGCGCTCGCGCTGGTCGTCGGCGTCGCCTTCGGCCTCTGGCCGGCGCGCCGGGCGGCGCGGCTCGAGGCGATCGCGGCGCTGGCGAGGAGGTAGCCGGTGCTCCGCTTCGCCCTCGGCGCCATCGCCGGCTACCGGCTGCGCTCCGCTCTGTCCGCGCTGGGCGTCGCGATCGGCGTCACCTCCGTGATCCTGCTGACCTCGCTCGGCGAGGGAACGCGTGACTACGTGACCGCCCAGTTCATGCAGTTCGGCACCGACCTGGTCGCCGTCAATCCGGGAAAGGTCGAGACGCTCGGGATCCCCGGCGTCCTCGGCGGCACGACGCACAAGCTCGATCTCGACGACGCGGACGCGCTCCGCCAGGTGCCCGGCGCCGCGGGAGTCGTGCCGTTCGTCATGGGCCAGGCGCGCGTCGAGGCCGCCGGGCGAGGGCGCGCGGTCTACGTGTTCGGGGTGACGCACGAAGCCCCCAGGGTCTGGAGCTTCCCGGTCGGACAGGGTTCCTTTCTGCCCGCCGGCGACCCGCGGCGCCAGGGGGCGCAGGCCGTGCTCGGCCCGACCCTGGCGCGGGAGCTCTTCTCTGGCCGCTCACCGCTCGGAGAGCGCGTGCGCATCGGCGGACGCAGCTTCCTGGTGGTGGGGACGATGGGCTCCAAGGGCCAGATGGTAGGGTTCGACCTGGACGACGCCGCCTACGTGCCGGTGGCAACCGCCATGGACATCTTCAACCTCGACGAGCTCACCGAGATCGACGTGCTGGCCAGCTCGACCCGTGTCCTGCCGGCGATGGTGGCGGGACTGCGCGGGGTGCTGGTCGAGCGCCACCGGGGCCAGGAGGACTTCACCATCACCAGCCAGGCGGAGATGCTGGAGACCTCCGGTCGCGTGATCGGGATGATCACGGCCGCGGTCTCCGCGATCGCGGCGATCTCGCTGCTGGTGGGGGCGATCGGCATCCTCACCATCCTCTGGATCTCGGTCCACGAGCGGACCAACGAGATCGGCCTGCTGCGGGCGCTCGGGGTGACACCGGGCGAGATCGGGCGGCTCTTCCTGCTCGAGGCCGCCCTGATCGCCGTGGGCGGAGGTCTCCTGGGTGCCGCGGCCGGCCTCGCGATCGGCGGTCTGCTCCGAATCGTGGTCCCGGCCCTGCCGCTGGCGCCCTCGCCCTCGGCGATCGCCGCGGCCCTCCTGATGAGCCTCGCGGTCGGCCTCGCGAGCGGCTGGCTGCCGGCGCGGCACGCGGCCGCGCTCGATCCCGTGGACGCGCTCAGGGCCGAGTAGCGCCCCGGATCTAGCCGCGACCGCGACCGCTCAGGTCGACGAGAGTCCGCTCCGCGTCTCGCGTGCGGCACCGCAGGACGAGCCCGAGCACCACCGTGAGCACGACGGCCGACCCGATCAAGGTGAGCCCGACCTGGCGGGTGACTCCGAATATCTCCCAGAGGTCCATGCCCTCCTCCTTCTCTGAGGCTTGGACACTGGCCGGGCCGAGCGCGTTCCCGCCGGGCCTCGGGAGCCGGGGTTCCTCTTTCGCGCCCAAGGGGAGTATGCTCGCTCGCTGTGAACGAAGAACGTGACGAGAAGCCACGGATCGCCCTCGAGGACGTGGCGGCGATCGTCCTGGAGCTGTCGGCGCTGCCTGCGCTGCCCGCCCTCGTCGCGCGTTTCCTCGAGGTCGTACGCACCTGGGCGGCACCTTCCGCGGTCGTGGCCGCCGCCCGTGACGCGCACAGCGAGAGCGGCTGGCGGTTGCTGCCGGCGGTGAGCGCCGGCTCGGTGCCGCTCGGGGTCGAGCGCACGCTCGCCGGGCTCGTGCAGGACGCGCCAGGGTGCCTGACCCGGCCCACGGTCCTGCGCCCCCGCGAGGAGGTGGCCGGCGTCAAGCCGCGCGACAACTGGATCGTACCCTGGTCGAGCGAGGGCGAGTCCGGCCTGCTCCTGCTGCGCGGCGTACCGCGCCCCTACCCCGCGAACCTGGGCGAGGCGCTGGCGCTCGCGTCGGCGCCGCTTTGGCCGCGCCTCCTGGGCGGACCGGCGGCGCGCGTCGAAGGCCTGGTCGAGGAGCTGCGCGGACTCTCGCTGCGGCTCCAGGACGAGACCAGCCGCCAGCTCCAGCGGCTGCAGGCGGCCGCCCCCAGCGAGCCCGCGCCGCGGCGGGACGAGGCGGAGGCCGGCCGGGTGGCGACTCTCGAGCGGGAGCTGCAGTCGGCCCAGGACGCCGCCCAGCAGGCCACGCGGGCGAGCGAGCAGCTGAGCGAGCGACTGAGCAGCCTGGGCGCGAGCGAGCAGGCGCTGCGGGACGAGCGCGACGGGGCCCTGATGCGGGCGCGACAGCTGGAGCAGGAGGCCACGCAGCTACGGACCCTGGTCGCGACGGCGCAGGAAGAGGCGCGCGGCCTGCAGGAGCGGACCAGGGCTCTCGAGACGCAGCTCGCCGACGAACGGGCCGTGGCGCAGCAGCTTTCCCCCCGCCTGTCGGCCCTGGCGGCGGAACGCGACACGCTGCGCGAGGAGCTGCAGAAGCTCGAAGCACGCGAGGAGGCTCCCGCCTCCGAGCCGGGGGGCGACGAGCGAGCGGCGGAGCTCAGCCGGGCGCTCGAGGCCGCGGAGGCCCGTGCGCGCGCCGGCGAGGAGACGCTGGTGGCGGCGCAGCGCGAGCTGGCGGCGATGCGCGCGCTCGGCGAGCCGCGCGAGCTGACGGAGCGGCTGGCGCGGGTGGAGACGGCGCTCGAAACCACGACCGCGGAGCGCGACCGCGCACGCACCGAGCTGGACCGGCTGGCGACGCGGGTCGAGCCCCCGCCGTCCCCGCGAGCCGAGGCGGGCCGCGTGGACGAGCTGCACCACGCGAGCGAAGCCGCGGAGACCCGGGCCCGGGCAGCCGAAGAGGCGCTGGCGGCTGCACAGGCGCAGCTCGCCAACGCCCGGGCGCTCAAGGAAAAGGCCGAAGCCCGCTCGCGCGAGGTCTCGGAGAGCTGGGAGGGCACCCTGGAGGCGCTACGCATGGGCCTCGCGGCCGTCCGGCGAGCGGCCTTCGTCCCTCCGGGCCTGCGCCTCTCGATGGAGGACGCGGCGGCGCACATGGGCCCCGCCGCGGAGCGGCCGGCACCCTGGCTGCACATCGCTGTCCTCGATCGCGACCCCGTGAGCCTCGATGCCCTGAGCGAGGAGCTGGAGGCCGCCGGGCTCGACGTTCGGATCGCCAACTATCCGGAGGAGCTGGGCCTGCTGCTCCGGACCCCGGGTGCACGCGACCTGGCGGCGGTCGTCTGCGACGTGATGGCCTTCCGGCCCGATCAGAACGTGGCGGGTATCTTCCGCGCCTGGGACAAGGACCGTCCGGGACTCGCCTACTTCCTGAGCTACAACAGCGACAACTCGAGCGAGCAGGACCGCGCGCGGCGCGTGCCCCAGTCGCTCACCGTCGCCCACCTGCCGCGGCCCCTGCCGAAGGCGCGCCTGCTCGAGACCATGGAGATGCTCGCCAAGCGCAAGGCGCAGGGCTAGCAGGGTCGGTCGCCGGTCACGCGAGCGGGGCCGGCCGTGGCGCGTCGCAGCAGCCGACCGGGCAAGACCCAAGCAGCGTCGCGTCACGGGAGCGACACGACACCTGCGTCCGCGAATGGGCCTGCCGCCGGGCCGGGTCAGCGGCGGGGCGCGCTCAGCGGAAGCCTCCGCTCAGACGACCACCAGCACGTCGTTCTCGGAGCCGAACGGGTTCGCCACCCGACGCCCGGCGGCGGGGTTGTTGCGCCACTCGCCGTCCACGATCAGCCGGTATTGGTACTCGCCGGGTTTCAGCTGCAGGGTCGTCGACCACGCGCCGTCGGGCCCACGCCGGAGGCGGATCCCTTCGCCGGACCACTTGCAGAAATCGCCCGTCACGGACACCGCGTCGACCGACCCGGCGATCGGAGCCATCAGGGTCACGCTGCGATCGGCGGACGTAGCTCTGGTGGACGTCCTCTTGGTCTTCGAGGCCATGACTTCTCTCCTCTCCCGGATCATCGTCATTATGCTACGCGGCGGCGGCGGCGGGAAAGGGAACGGGTCCCGTTCGCCAGCGGATGCGGTCGGCGAGGCTTCCGCCCCCGCCCCTGCCGTGTTACGGTCGGAGTGCCGCCGACCCCCGAGCGGGCGGCGAGCGGAGGCTGCCATGAGCGTGCCCGTCCTGCCGGACGACGCAAAGACCACCGTCGTCACCCTGCAACAGAAGAAGGACCGAGGCGAGCGCATCGCGATGCTGACCGCCTACGACTTTCCCACGGCCCGCATCCTCGACGCGGCGGGGATCGACGCCCTGCTGGTGGGCGACTCGCTGGCGATGGTGGTGCTCGGGCACGAGACCACCCTCGCCGTGACGATGGACGAGATGCTGCACCACGCGCGCGCCGTCGCCCGCGGCGCCCGCCGCTCCCTGCTGATCGCGGACCTGCCCTTCCTCAGCTACCAGGCGGACGCCGCTGAGGCGGTCCGCAACGCCGGCCGCTTCCTCAAGGAAGCCGGGATGGACGCCGTCAAGCTGGAGGGCGGGCGCGACTACGCCGCCACCGTGCGCGCCATCGTCCGCGCCGGGATCCCGGTCATGGGGCACCTGGGGCTGCTGCCACAGAGCGTCCACCGGATCGGCGGCTACCGCGCCCAGGCCCGCACCGCCCAGGGCGCGATCGCGCTCCTGGACGATGCGCACGCACTCGAGGAGGCGGGCTGCTTCGCGATCGTGCTCGAGAGCGTCCCCGCCAAGGTGGCGGCTCTCGTCACCGAGCGCCTGCACGTCCCGACCATCGGCATCGGCGCGGGCGGCGACACCAGCGGGCAGGTGCTGGTGCTCCACGACCTGCTCGGGCTCTACCAGCAGACGCCGCGCTTCGCCCGCCAGTACGCCCACCTCTCCGACGAGATCACGCGCGCCGCCGCCGCCTACCGTGAGGACGTGCGCACCAGCGCCTTCCCGGCCGCCGAGGAGTCGTTCACGATCGCCGACGCCGAGTGGACGGCCCTGCTCGCCACGATCGGCGCCTCAGGGCCGCGGCGAGCCGCGCGTTGAGTGAGGCCGAGACGCGCGTCCTCGTCTGCGGGACGGGGGCTCTCGCCTGCGTCGTGGGCGCCCGCCTGGCACGGGCCAGAGCGGCGGTCACCCTGGCGGGCAGCTGGCGCGAGGCCCTCGACACGATCGCCGCGCGCGGGCTCCTCGTGCACGAGCCGTCGCCCGACGGCACGGGCGAGACGGTCTGGTCGGCGCGGGTGGCGGCCACTCCGCTCGATCGGGTCGGGTCCTCCTTCCCGCTCGCCCTCGTCCTGGTGAAGAGCCATCAGACGGCGGGCGTCGCCTCGACCCTCGCGCGCCGGCTCGAGCCACGCGGACTCGCGGTGACCCTGCAAAACGGCCTCGGCAACGCCGATGCGCTCTCGGCCCGGCTCGGCGCCGCGCGCGTCGCGAGCGGTGTCGCCATCATGGGCGCGGCCCTGGTGGCGCCGGCCGAGGTCCGGCACGTTCCCGGCCGGATCGTTCTCGGCTCGGAGCCCGGGACCGAGGAGCGCGTCCAGGCCCTGGCGAGCCTGCTGCGGGAGGCCGGCCTCACCACCGAGACCACGACTACGATCGAGGCCGTGGTCTGGACCAAGCTGGCCGCCAACTGCTCGGTCAACCCGCTCACCGCCCTCCACGGCCTGACCAACGGAGCGTTGCTCGCTCGCCAGGAGCTGCGCGCGGACCTCCTGGCGGCCGCCCGCGAGGTCGGCGCGGTGGCGACGGCGAAGGGCGTCCGGCTCGAACGAGACCCGGCCGAGACGACGCTCGAGACCGCGAGCGCCACGGCCGCGAACCGCTCCTCGATGCTCCAGGACCTGGCGCGGGGTGCCCGCACGGAGATCGACGCCTTGTGCGGGGCCGTCGTCCGGGAGGGGCGCCGGCTCGGGGTGCCGACCCCCGTCAACGCGCGCCTTCTGCGTCTGGTGCGGGAACGGGAGGGCCGGCCGCTGGTCGCGGCCGGCGAAGCATGAGGACGGTCGCGACCATCGCCGAGGTGCGCGCCTGGCGCCGCGAGAGCTGCGGCACGGTCGGGCTGGTGCCGACCATGGGCTACCTGCACGCGGGCCATCTCTCGCTGCTCGCGGCCGCCCGTCGCGAGAACGACCGCGTCGCCGCGACCCTCTTCGTCAACCCCACCCAGTTCGGGCCTGCCGAGGACTTCACCCGCTATCCGCGCGACCTCGCCCGCGACCAGGCCCTGCTCTCCTCGGCCGGCTGCGATCTGCTCTTCGCCCCCTCCGTCGCGGAGATGTACCCGGCCGGCGCCGAGACCACGATCGACGTCGGCTCGGTCGCGCTGCCTCTCGAGGGCGAGCGCCGGCCCGGCCACTTCCGCGGGGTCGCGACGGTGGTGATGAAGCTCCTGCAGATCGCGACGCCGGACCGCGCCTACTTCGGAGAGAAGGACGCTCAGCAGCTCGCGGTCATCCGGCGCCTGGCGGCCGACCTCGACCTGCCGGTCGAGATCCGCGGCTGTCCGATCGTGCGCGAGCCGGACGGCCTCGCCATGAGCAGCCGCAACAGCTACCTCTCGCCGGCCGAGAGGCGTGCCGCGACCGTTCTCGTCCGCGCGCTCGAGGCGGCCGAGGCCCGCTGGGCCGCGGGCGAGCGCTGCGGCCCCGCGCTTCAGCGTGCGATGGAGGGTGTCCTGCACGGCGAGCCGCTCGCGCGGACGGACTACGCGGAGGCGGCCGATCCCGCGACCTTCCGCCCCGTCGAGCGGGCGAGCGGCGCCGTGCGCCTGCTGCTCGCCGTCTTCGTGGGCGGGACCCGCCTCATCGACAACCGCCTGCTCGGGTAGACGCGCGGGCGGGCGCCAGGGAGGAGCGGCTCAGGAGCCGGAGGAACCGGCCCGCTTGAGCGCTTTCGTCTTGCGCAGGTGCCGGCGCCAGCCTTTCGAGGGCCGATCCCGGCGACGCCGGAGCGCCGCGGCCGCGCCGGCGCTCACGAAGTCGCTCGGAGGCTCGGGATCGCCGAGCGGCCCGTGCCGGCTCCCCTCGTCCGCGCCCGCGAGCAGCTCGAAGTCGTCGCTCGACACCACGTCCCCGGTCGCCGGCTCGGCCCCGAAGTAGCGGCGCTGGCCGGAGGGAACGGTCCGCTCGGATCCCTCCCGGGCGGCCACCGGTGGATGCTGCGCGCAATGACCGCTCGGCGCCTCCCGACACGCAGGACAGCCTACCGTGGCCGTGTAGACGCTCATGCCCGCCGCCGCGTCCGATCCCGCACGTTCCTCCTCAGTTGGCGCGCCCGGAGGGATTTGAACCCCCAGCCTACAGGTTCGAAGCCTGGCGCTCTATCCAGTTGAGCTACGGGCGCACGGGACGATGATACCGCGCCGCCGGGGCTAGGGTGAGGACGAGGAAGGGCGCCAGGCCCTCGAGAAAGAGACGCGCTCCGCGCTCGGCGACGCGCGGGTCGTGGCTGCCCAGCACGATCAGGCAGGGCGTCCTCCGCGATGCCCATCCTCCGATGATACCGGCCGGCGACTGCTAGGATGTTGCGGGGGCGTTCCTGGGACGGAGGGGCGGTTGGGCTCGAAACGTCTCGCCGGGACTCTCGTGCTCTGCGTCGTCCTCGCCGCCCTCTCTCTGTTCGCGGACGGCCCGGATCCGACCGTGAAGGCCTCGACCCCACCGCCACGCCGACCGCGAGAGCCGATCCTGGCCTCCGTCGACCGTGCCATCGAAGAGGTGCTGGACGCGCACGAGCGTCCGTGCGTCGAGGCCCAGCAGGCGGGGATCCCCTGCTTCCCGGTGACCGTCAAGGGCGAAGGCCCTCGCTTCTCGGTCGCGGACGCGCTGCGCCGCTTCCGGGCCGAGGGCAAGGCGCCCGGAGGCCCGCCGACCAACGCCGAGATGCAGCAGCAGCTGATGGGACCCCACGTCCCAGCGTCGGGCAGCGTGTCCTTCGATCCCGGTTGCGCCGTCAAGTCCCTGGTGCGGCTGATCGGCGGCGGCGGCAACACCTTCTACCTCTACCGGCTCCAGGACCGCTTCGGCGTGCGGCCGATGCTCACGGACCACAGGCTCAGCCGCGACCAGCTCGCGGCGATGCCCCAGGTCCGCGATCTCATGGGCAGCTTCAGCGGCGAGTGCGCCGCGATCGCCGCGTGGAGGAAGGCCTTGCGGGCCGAGGCGGCCGCAGCGCGGGCAGATCCGTCCCCCTAGGCCCGCTCCTCACCCACCCGCTCCTCCTCCGGCGGGGGTTCCAGGAAGCGGACCAGCCCTCCCCAGCGTCGATCCACCCGGAATCCGGGGGCGAAGGGGAAGGGACCTGGCCCGAAGTGGGTATGGATCGCGACGTAGCCGGCGCTGGCGAGCCGCGCGCTGAAGTCCTCGACCAGGGCCGCCGCCAGGCGCTGGGAGCGCAGGGCCGGGGCGACCACGAGCCCCTCCACGTGGGCGACACGCGGGGCCGCCGTCCTCCAGGTGATCCCGCCCACGACCCGTTCCTCCCGGTCCAGCAGGACGAGATGGCGCGAGGCGGGCACCGGCGCCAGCCCCGAGTCCGCGAGCAACCGCTGCAGTCGTCCCACCTCGGCCGGACCGTTGGGCTCGCGCACGGTGAAATGCCCGATGCGCGAGTCGACCACGTGCGTGACGAGCACGACGCCGGCGCCGCCCGGCGGGCTGTGCAACACGGCCTCCTGGAGCGGCTCCACGCGCGGAAAGACGAGCTCGCCGAAGGCACGCCTGTCTTCGCGCGCCAGAAGCGCCGACTGCAGCTCCGATAGCTCCACCAGGCGGGTCGCCGGCTCGCCCGGCCGCTCGAACAGGCGCTCAAGGACGCGATCGAAAGGCCCGGTCACGGCCGCCGCAGCGTCCGCGAAGTAGGTCCGGCGATAGAGGTGGTAGCGCGCCAGCTCGCCGTGCGCCTCGAGACCGTAGAGCCGCGCCATGTGGGCCACCAGCTGCCGGCGCGCCGCCGGCGTGGTGCGCGGGCTCGACTCACGCCAGGCGGCGTAGCGGGTGACGGCACATCGCAGCGCCAGCGGCTCGTGGTACTCGCCCTCCAGCCGCTCGCGGAAGTCGCGCAGCACGGCTGCGCCGCCCGGAGGTGCGGTACCCTCCCGTTCACAGCTCTCGGCGAGCGACGCCAGGAACCGGCTCGCTCCCGGTACGCCGAGTCCCTCGACCGCGGCCTCGTAGATCCACTCGGGGTCGAGCCGCCCCTTGAGCGAAGGGTAGTGCCCGACGGCCTGGTCGAAGAAGTAGCGCTGCATCGGCTCGACGAGAGAGAGCGGCCCCGCGTACGGACGCCAGCCGGCGAGCGAGAGGATGCGCACCTCGGCGAGATAGTCCTCCCTCGGCACGGCCACGTTCCCGGGCACGACCAGGCCCGGCAGGATGCGCTGGTCGCTGGCGCGCCAGGCGGCGAAGAACGCGGTCAGGCCCCGGATGAAGAGACTCCGCCACGCCTCCGGGTCCGGCGCCTCGACAGCCTCACGGCGGCTCGTCCAGGCGCGGACGCGCTCCCAGAGGCTGAGGACGCTCACGTAGGCGGTCGAGAGGGCACCCAGGTCGGGCCGCGCGCAGCCGAAACGGGGCACGACCCCCGCGCCGCCCGGGCGGTCCCCGAGCACCGTCATCCAGAGCATCGTCTCCTCGACCGTGGCGTCGCTCACGTCGCCACGCAGCGCCAGCAGCAGGTCCCGGTGCTTGCCGTCGGCGCTCGCGAAGCTGACGCGGTAGAGCCGATGGCGCTGCGACGAGGCGAGCGGCATCGCCCAGGCGCCCTGTGGCGCGACCTCGACCGTCCCCGCGTCCGGCTCGTCGAAGGCCAGCGCCACCGACTGGGCCAGGAAGCTCGGGTCCGCCAGCACCGTCTCGAGCGCCTGCGCCTCGGCGTCCGAGACGGGTCCGCGCAGCACGACCGGCTCGCCACGGACGTCGAAGCGAGCACGGCACCAGCTCGCCAGCAGCGCCAGCTGCTCCCGCGCCTTGGCGGCGAGGGCCGGGTCCGCCTCGAAGAGGGCCCAGGTCGCCAGCTCCGAGCGCACCGGCACCAGGTGCTCCGGCCGCTCCCGCGCCGTGCGCGCGAGCAGCACCAGTACGTCGTCGAACACCGCGCGCACCTGGGGCGTCGCCGGCCAGGCCAGCTCGCGGCGGAATCCCTGCAGCCGCCTGCGCAGCGACTCGAGCCGGTAGGGCTCCGGCCGCGAGAGCGCGATCGCCTCGATGCTCTCGGCGGTCAGGAAGGGCCGTCCCGAGAGGACGAACGAGGTCAGCAGCTCCGCGTAGTCCGGCAGCAGCTCGTCGAGCAGCAGGGTCCGGTAGGCGAGGCAGCGGGTCTCGAGGTCCGGGTGCCAGGCCAGGGCCTCGAGACGACGGCGCAGCAGCCAGCCGAGGCGCGGCTCCGCGTGGGGCAGCTGCTCGCCGATGCGAGTCGCGGCCGTGAGGGCCGCATCCCCCCTCCCGAGCAGCGCCTGGGCCGCCAGCTCGTGCGCGTCCTCGAGCACGGGGTCGCGCAGAGGCGTCGCCGCGGGACCCGTGCTCCCGGCTTCTTCGGCGGCACGCACCTGTGCCGAGACGCGCACCAGCGGAACGTCCCAACCGTCCTTGCAGGGAGCGAAGCCGCGCATGGCGCGGTTGCCAGCCCACAGCATCGGCTGGCGGGCGAAGAGGCCGAGGTCCACAAGCTCGCCTTCCACCCGGTACTGCAGGTCTCCGACCCGGACCAAGCCGTCCTCTCCGGGGCCGAAGGCCAGCGTTCGTCCCGAGCGCCGCTCGAGGAGCCCGGCTTCGTCCGTCACGATGTCCGTATCGAGCAGGCCCAGGTCGCGGTAGAACCAGCGCGGGATCCGTACCCGCCAGGCCCCGAGACGGAGCTCGACCACGTCCGACCGGTAGAGCGACTCGATCACCGGGCCGAAGGCGCGCTCGATCTCCTTGCGGCGATAGGAGCCCTTGGGCGTCAGCTCCCGCGCGGGATCGAAGTCGCGCTCGAGCAGCGTGAAGCCGACCACGCGCTCGTGCGAGGCGACCTCGTGGTTCACGACCGCGACGATCTGGCCAAAGTAGGCCTCGACCGCCTCGGCGGTCGCCCCCGCGAGCGCGCGATCGGCGAGGTCGGGCACGATCAACAGCACGTTGTGGTCGCGGCCGTCTCCGACCAGGAAGGCCCTTTTCACCCCCGGCACGTCCGTCAGCCGCCGTTCGACGGCGGCGGGGGCGACGGTCTGGCCCCGCGTGTTCTTGTAGACGTCCTTGACCCGGTCGACGATCTCGAAGTGCCCGCTGGGCCGCTGCACGAAGATGTCGCCCGTCGCCAGCCAGTGCTCCCCCGTGCCGGAGCCGGGTGTGGGCGGCCCTTCCTCGCTCTCGTCCAGATAGCGGCCGATGTAGGGCCCGGCGACCTGCAGCTCGCCGATCGGGCTCAGCCGCGCCTTCACCCCGGGGAGCGGGATGCCGACCGAGCCGTCCTCGTACTCCCCCGGCGGCGTCATCGTGATCCCGCCAGTCCCCTCGGTCATCCCGAACCCGCTGCACAGCTCGACACGGTGCCGCTGGAAGAAGCGGAAGACGGCCGGGTCGAGGTGGCCTGCGGCCGAGAGGCCCCAGCGGAGCCGGTCCCCGAGCACCGCGCGGACGGCCGGCTCGCCCCGGTCGCTCGCCGCCAGGCAGCGCTCGTGGAGCTGCGCCCAGCGCCTTGGGATGCCGACGAGCCCGGTCGGGCGGACCGAGGCGAGCGCGTGGGCGAGGGTCTCGAAGGACGGGTTCCCCGCGAACACGTAGCTGCCGCCCCAGAACACCGTGCCGAGCATCTCGAGGTAGCGGCCGAAGGTGTGGAAGAGCGGCAGGTAGCAGAGCAACGTCTCCTCGAGGCCCACCGCCGGCAGCGCCGCCGCCCGGGCGAATCGCTTGGTGACGAGCGCGTAGCCGGTGTGGACGACGCCCTTCGGCATCCCCGTGCTGCCGGAGGTGAACATCACGGTGGCGGGATCCATGAGCTCGGGCGGGACGTGTGCCTCGAGCGCGCGCTCCACCTGCGCGGGCTCGAGGGCGGTCAGGGCCTCGGCCAGGCGAGCCTCGGCCGAGCCGCGCAGCGGCGAGGTGGTGTCGAGAAGGAAGAGCTTGTGCCGCGGAGCCCCTCCCGCCCGCTCGATCCGCACCCGCTCGTCTTCGCCCCCCGCCACGATCACGTTCGGACGCAGCCGTTCCAGGACGAAGCGCAGGCCGTCGAGGTCGAGGTCCGGATTGAGCGGGCTCACGTCGATGCCGTGAACGAGGCAGGCGAGGTCGGCGCAGGCGGCGTCGATTCCGTTCGCGGAGAGGATCAGGACCCGCGGGCGGCCTCGTGGCGCGCGCAGCAGCACGGCGGCCGTCTGTGCCAGCCGGCGCGCCACCGCCTCGTAGCTCCAGACGGGGGCGCCGGGCTCGGGCGACTCCGCGAACAACGTCCGCGCGGGGTGCTCCTGGACGCGCTGCGCGAGCAGCGTCGCCAGCGTGTAGCGCGAGGCGCGGATCGCCGCGAAGGCGACCTCGGCCCAGAGGTAGCGCTGCTCGCGGCCGGCGAGGGCCTGGAGGAACGGGGGCCGACGCGTGGCATCGAGGAAACGATGCCAGAGCGAAGGGGCGACCCCGGGCGACGCGAGGGACGCCTCGGCGGACTCCAGCAGCGCCCGGGCCTCGGCGCCCCGGACTTCGGCAGATCCGCCTGCCGCCAGGAGCGCCTCCCACGCGTCGAGCGCTCCGGAGAGGAGTGTCGTCATCGAGTCGGTCCCACGGGAGCACTTTCCGCGGAGGGCCGGGGCACGGGCGCACGCTCCGGCGTGGGCACAGGCTCCGGCGTCAGCGCGCCCCACAGGAGATCGGCGACAGGTCCGTCGAGCGCGTGGGATCGGCCATAGCTCACGCTCAGGAGCCCCCGCTCGACGTGCGCCTCTCGGATCGGGGCGAGCAGCGGCCGCAGCCGGCGCTCGGAGCGGATCGCCGCTGTCAGCGCCGGCGCGAGCACCCGTGCCACGGTCGCGGGCAAGCTCGAGCGACCGATCCGCAGACGCGACCGGGCCAGCTCGAGCGTGCCGCCCGCGAGCTGGACCTGCGCCGACGCCGCGCCGTTCAGCCAGCGGCCCAAGGGCAGAGGGAGCGCCACTCGAACCTCGACCGTCTCGTCGGCAGGCAGCACGACCCGCACCCGCGCACCGCCAAGCGCCACCGCCTGCGGCAGCAGCCAGGCCGCCAGGCGATCGATCTGCGGCTGTGTCAGCAGGAGAGTCGAGACCTCGCCCTGGGCCAGGGACCTCGGGTCTTTGTTCCGCAGCAGCGCGACCAGTTGCTGCTTCTCCTCGAGCGTCACGGGCGAAGGCGCCCGCATCGCCGGCGTCCGGTCGGCCAGCGTGAGCAGCAGCCCGAGCCCCAGGACGGCTCCCAGCACCGCGAGCAGGGCCAGCTTGAACGGGAGCAGGATCAGCGCGAAGGGCCCCCGGCGCCAGGCGAGGCCGACCACGACCCCCGACGCCACGGCCAGCGCCGGAAAGACCAGGTCGGAAGGACCGGGCGCGACATCCATCCGCCAGGCGAGCGCGATCGTGGCCGCGAGCGTCCCGAGCGCGAACGCCGGCAGGGCGACGAACACGAGGCGCGTCAGGCGCAGGCCCTGGTCGCGGAACGCGAAGACGGAGAGGAACCCGAGCGGCGCGAAGCCAGCCAGGGACGAGCGCGCCATCCAGTCGGGCAAGAACCCCGGCAGGACGAGGAGGGCGACCCAGCCGGCGACGAGCGGCAGCACCAGCAGGGCGCGCAGGCCGCTCGAGGGCGTCTGGGTCGGCTCGGGCATCGATGGCCTAAGTCTAACGGCGTCGGGCCCCGCCGTGGTCTGCTCCCGTGCCGGTCCCGGCCCGCGAGGCGCCGGACCGCGACCGCGCTACACTCGACGCATCAGGAGGGGCCGTGGCCGAGGACGGGCGACCGAAGAGCGCCTACGAGATCGCCCTGGAGCGACTCGAGCGGAAGGACCGCGAGTCCGGTGTCGAGCAGCGACCGCTCAGCGAGGAGCAGCGGGCCGCCATCGCCGAGCTGCGCAAGCTCTACCAGGCCAAGCTGGCCGAGCGGGAGATCCTGCATCACTCGGCCCTGCGCAAGGCCGACGGAGAGCCGGAGGCGGTCGAGCAGCTCGAGCAGGAGTACCACCGCGACCGCGAGCGCATCGCCGCCGAGCGCGACCGCAAGATCGAGGAGCTGCGGGGCGCGAGGTCGTGACGGGCGGCGTCCGCCGGCGGCCTCAGATCACCGCACCGTCCGGCACCACACCGCCCTTGGGCACCACCACCACCCCTTCGCGGATGTAGTAGCCCTCGCCGTCTCTCTCCCTCTCCCCGCTCTCGTTCACGATCCGAACGCCGCGCCCGACCCGGGCGTTCTTGTCCACGATCGCGCCCTCGATCACGCTGTCGGGGCCGATGCCGACCGGAGGCAGCCCGCGCGCCCCCGAGCGGTCGATCTCCTCGAGCGGCTCGTAGTAGTCGGCCCCCAGCACCAGGCTGTTGCGGATCCGGGTGCCGTGGCCGATCCGGGCACGGATGCCGAGCACCGAGCGCTCCACCTCGGCTCCCATCACGATGCAGCCCTCCGAGACGAGCGCGTTGCGGAGCACGCACCCCTCGACCTTGGTCGCGGGCAGGAAACGCGGGTGGGTGTAGACGGGCCGGGAGAAGTCGTAGAAGTCGAAAGGGGGCATCGCGTCGCACAGCTGCAGGCTGGCGTCGTAGTAGGAGCGGATGGTCCCGACGTCCTCCCAGTAGCCGCGGAAGAAGTGGGCGTGGACGCGCATCTCGCCGATCGCCTTCGGGATCACGTGCCGTCCGAAGTCGACCAGCGCCGGGTCGGCGATCGCCCGGTCCAGCGCCTCGCGCGAGAACATGTAGATGCCCATCGAGGCGAGCAGCCCGCGACCGTGGCCGGGGATCTCCGACTCGAGCTCGTCGAAGCGCTCCTTGCCCGGCTTCTCCTCGAAGTGGACGATGCGGCCCTGTCGGTTCACCTTGAGGATCCCGAAGCCGGGGGCCTGCTCCCGCGTCACCGGGATCACGCCGACCGTCGCGTCCGCGACGTGCCGCCGGTGCGTCTCCTGCATCTTGCGGTAGTCCATCTGGTAGAGCTGGTCGCCCGAGAGCACCAGCAGCTCGCGGCTGCGGTGGCTCCGGAAGTGCCACATGCTCTGGCGCACGGCGTCGGCCGTTCCCTGGAACCAGTTCGGGCTCTCTTCCGTCTGCTCGGCCGCCAGCACGGTGACGAAGCCCGAGCTGAAGACGTCGAACTTGTAGGTCAGCGTCAGGTGCTTGTTGAGGCTCTCCGAGTTGTACTGAGTCAGCACGAAGATGCGGCGCAGCTCGGAGTTCAGGCAGTTGCTGACCGGGATGTCGATCAGGCGATACTTGCCCGCGATCGGCACGGCCGGCTTGGAGCGCTGGCGGGTGAGCGGGAACAGACGCGTTCCCCGCCCCCCTCCCAGGATGACGGCCAGGCAATCGTTCATGGCACCGAGGATTCCGCCACGCCCGTGCGGTGTCAAGGGGGCACGACTCTGTTAGGCTGTGGCCCGATCATGACGCAGACGACACAGGTCGCCGTCTCGCTGCGGCCCGGCCGCGTGCGCCGTGCCGCGGCGGGCGCCTGGCACGTGCCGGCCGGGTTCGGCTTCCTGCTGCGGCGGCCGCGGCTGTGGCCCCTGGCCGCGCTCCCGGTCGTCCTGGCCGTGCTGCTGATGCTGGCCGGCGCGGTCTTCGCCATCTACCTGGTGCCGAGCGTCGAGTCGCATTTCGCACCCACGCCGGGTCACGTGCCCGAGTGGGTGGAGCTGCCGATGAGCCTGCTGCTCTGGACGGCGACCATCGGGGGTGGCGTCTTCCTCGGCCTGGGCCTCGCTCTGCTGCTCGCGGCGCCACTGCTCGACCTGCTGTCGCGCCGGGTCGAGGCCCACGCGCGGGGCGCGGTCGTCGACGCCAGCCCGGGGCTCGGCTCCGAGATCCTCCAGTCGCTGCGGGGCGCGCTCTACTTCATCGCGGCCGCGCCGGGCGTCTTCCTGCTCGGGCTCATCCCGATGGTCGGCCCCCTGCTGTCGCTGCTCTGGGGCGCGCGCGCCGTGGCCTTCCAGATGACGGACCCGGCGCTCTCCCGGCGCGGGCTCTCCTTCGCCGCGAAGCGCCGCTGGCACCGCGAGTGGCTCTGGGAGAGCGAGGGGTTCGGCCTGGCCGGGATGGTCGGCCTGCTGGCGCCGTTCGCGAACCTGGCGCTCGCTCCCGCTCTCGTCGCGGGGGGGACGCTGCTGGTGCTGGGTCTCGAGGGGCTCTCCGCCGCCGCGCCGGGCGAGAGCCACGAGGCGCCGATCAGGGCCGAGCCGGCAGAGGCCAGGTAGCGGCCCGACACGCGTGACGCGTGCCGGGCCCGCGTTCCCGAGAGGCCCGGCTCGCCGCCGCGCCCCTGCTTCGAGGCTAGAGGGCGCTGGCCGGTGCCTGCTCCCGCTCGGTTCCACCCAGGGTGGCCTCGAGCTCGAGCGGCTTGCCGTCGCGCTGGACCTTGACCTTCACGGCACCCGCGCCCGCCTCTTTCACCTGCTGGCGCAGGTCGTGGCCGTTCTCCACCGCGTGGCCGGCAAAGGCGAGCACGACGTCGCCGGCCTCGATGCCGGCCTTGGCGGCGGGGCTCCCCTCGTCCACGGACACGACCAGCACGCCGTCCTTGGCCGCGAGCTTATAGGCGGCCGCCAGCTGCTCCCCCATGTCGATGAACTCGATGCCGAGGCGGTGATGCTCAGGCGCGGGCGGGGCCATGTGCCAGAAGCGCTGCAGCCCCGGCTCGCCGGAAGGCGGCGGGACCTGCATCTGGAACCCGTGCATCTGCGGGAACCCGCCCCCGCCGAAGAGCGGCATCTCGCGCTCGCCGACGGTCACGGTCAGCTTCTGGCTGGCGCCGTCGCGCAGCACCTCGACCGGCAGCGAACGCCCGGGCGGTGTCTCCCGGACCAGGCGGGCGAGCTGGGCCGCGCTGCGCACAGCCTCCCCGTCGAAGCGCACGATGACGTCTCCCTCCTTGACGCCCGCCTTCCCGGCGGGAGAGTCGGATTCGACCGAGCGCACCTTCGCACCGCGCGCATCTCCCTCCAGGTCCGTGAGGCCGACGCCCAGGAAGCCGCCGCCCGGGCCCTGGTGGATGAGAACGCGCTTCTCGACCTTCTTCTCGCCCGCTCCCGGCTCGCCCGCCCGGGCGGCGGGGCTGAGGGCGACGCCCGTTGCGAGCGCGCCCGCCGCGCAGAACGCCAGTACCACCCCACGATTCATGAGTCCTCCTCGAAGCTCGCCTGCTTCGGACCTTCTGACGCCCGTAAGGTGGCGAAAGTCGGCAGCGGCGCGGAGTCTCTCCGCGCGCCCGAAGCAGGATGTCGGGGGCAGGCGTCGACCGGGCGGCGGTCAGTGCTGCGGACCGCCCTCCTCGGTCTGGAAGGAGTGGCCGCAGCCGCAGGTCGAGCGCGCGTTCGGGTTCTTGATGGCGAAGCCGCCGCCCATCAGATCCTCCTTGTAGTCGACCTCGGCGCCCTCGAGGTAGCGCAGGCTCATCGGGTCCACGATCACCTTGACGCCTTCGGCTTCGATCACCTGGTCGCCGTCCGCGACCTCGTCGAGCACCATGCCGTACTGGAACCCGGAGCAGCCCCCGCCCTGCACGTAGATGCGCAGTCCGCCGTCGGGCAGGCTCCCCTTCTCCTGCTCGAGGATGCCTTTCACCTTGGCCGCGGCGTTGGTCGTGAGCGTGATCATTCCCATCTCCTTTTCGCGTCGGTGCTCGTCGCGAAGCCCGGAACGGCGGGCAGGCCCTACCGTCCTATGGTCCCTCTATACTAGAGCATCCGTACTACCTTTGGGAAGCGGGCGCCGCGCCTGTCCGGCTGGAGGGCGTCCGCAATCGTGGAGGGACTCTATAATGTCGGCCGGCCGGGGCACCGCACGGAAGGCCCCGCAACTGTGACCCTGTGACCGACCCACGCGACTCCGGCTGCCCCGACAAGACACCCGCGCACCGACGCTGGCGGCTCCCCCAACCAGGGCGAGAGACGTCACGGGTGAGAAACGACCTTGCGGTGATGGTCCTCGGGACCATCGTCTCGTACCCGATCGGGATCTGGCTCGGTCTCGCCCTGCGCCAGCCCTGGCTGCTCCCGCTCCTGAACGCGTTGCCCGGCTACGCGGTCCTGATCCATCGCCTGCGGAGGGGCGAGCGGGGAGGCGCCGTGCGGGCGATGCTCTGGTGGGCCGTCGCCCTGGCGCTCACGGGCACGATCGCCTTCGTCTGGTGGCCCGAGCCGACCGGCTCCGCCGTGCTGCACGGCCCGGAGTACCAGGCCCACATGTTCCACTGGATCCGCACCGGGGAGGGACCGGAGAGCAGCCCGGCGCTCTTCCTGCCCCGGCAACTCCTCCAGCTGGCCGAGTTCGTCGCCCTCGGCTTCGCCACGGCCGGCGCGGGCGCCGTCCTGATGGGCGCCTTCCTGATGAACTACGCCGCGTACTACGTCGCGGCCCTGGCGAAGGCCGGGGTTCCCGCCTGGGCGGTCACGGCGCTCGGCTGGCAACCCTGGACGATCGCGCGTGCGGCCGCCTTCTCGACGCTCGGCGTGATCCTCGCCGAGCCTCTACTGTTCCGCCTGATGCCCGGCGCTCGCGCGCGGCTCCGCAGGATCGGCCGCGCCGCCTACGTCATCGCGGCGATGAGCGGCATCCTGGCCGACTGGTTCCTGAAGGCCCTCCTGGCGCCGCTCTGGGGCCACTGGCTGCGGGCGCTTCTGCCATGACCTGCGCACTGCGGGTCTGGCCCAGACGACTCTTTGGGGAGGGAGTCCCATGCATGCGATGCGCACAGACCGTATCGCCATCGCGCTGACCTTCACGTTCGCCCTGCTCGCGCTCGCCCCGCTGGGCGGGGCGGCCGACGCGCCGCCGGCGGTCGGGACCTGGGACGCGGTCGCCTCGACCCCGGACGGCGACATCCCGGTCGTCATCACGGTCGGGATCGTCGAGGGCCAGGTCGAGTGCCAGGTCGCGATCGGCGAGGTCCCGCAGAAGGTCAGCGAGGAGAAGCTCGAGGGCGACCTGCTCTCCATGAAGGTCGCCTACGAGTTCGGCCTCTACGACGTGCAGGCGAAGGTAGTCGGCGACAGCATGGAAGGCACCTGGCAGGGAGCCGGCTACTCGGGACCGCTCAAGGCCACGCGCCGACCCCGGCAGCAGTAGCCCGGGGCTGCGTCTCGAGGCAAGGGGACGACGATTGCCGTTGACTTTCCCGCCGGGCGGAGCGATAAGTTAGGATACGTATTGCGAGACGGCTCGGGTTTCGTGCCGACCCGGGCCGTAGTCGAGGGACTATGAAGCTCCGTGCAGGCGTCGGCCGCGGGCTCACCGCGGGGTCGCAGTGGCGGCCAGGTTCCCCGTGCTGATGCCACGGCAGTACGTGCGCCATGCGGTGGACCTCGAGGCGCACTGCTCCATCCACGACACTCTCCTCGAGAGCCGCGTCACGAACCTCAGCCGGGGAGGGCTGTTCATTGCCAGTGAGCTGTCGTTGCCTCTCCGAGAGGAGGTAGAGGTCGTGCTCACCCTCCCTGACCGCGGCGACGACATCCGCGCACACGGGCAGGTGATCTGGAGCCGCGACGCCCAGCCCGGGCCGTCCGGGATGGGCATCAAGTTCCTGGAAATGCCTCCCGTCGACTCCGAGAAGCTCGAGCAGTACCTCGCCGTGCTCCCGCAGCCGAGCCGGCCCGGGCGCGGCGAGCCACCTCGGTAGGTCTCTAGGCCGCGCTCACTGCCGGGTGAGCGCGATGGCGATGCTCCGGTCCCGACAGTCGCCAGACGTGGTCGTGTAGACCTGGGTCAGGTGGAACTCGTCCATCGAGAGACACCAAGACACCGATCCGGCGGGAACGACGCTCCTCGCCGTGAAGGCGGTATAGAATCGAAGTCCAGAGGCGGCGCAGGCGCGCCGAGGGGGTCTCCGGCTGGTTGAAGATGCTGACGGTTCCGAGCAAGACGAATCACGGTGGCCATGCGCGCGGCACTTCCACCCGCCCACCCGGCGCGGCACCCGCCCTTCGGGCGATGTCGTGACGACCTTCAGCCCGATTTCGGCAGCCTGCCAGGGGCCTGCTTCGGGGTGCGCACCCGGAACCAGGCAGAGCCGCACATGAGTCAATCCGTCCCCTCGCACGACGGGTATCGGCCTCTCGAGGGCGCCAAGCATGGGCAGGACTCGCCGCTCAGCTTCCTGGCCGCCTTCACGCGCGACCCGTTCGCGGTCGGCTCCCTGTGGCCGAGCTCGAAGGCGCTCTCACGCGTGGTGGCGGACAGCTGCGAGATCGCGCCCGGCTCGACGGTCGTCGAGCTGGGGCCGGGCACGGGTGCCTTCACCGGGCCCATCCTGCGACGGCTGAACGGACAGGGGCGCTTCCTGGCCGTGGAGACGAGCGAGACCTACGTGAAGGTCCTGAAGCGTCGCTTTCCCAAGTGCAAGGTGGTTCACGGCTCGGCGGCCCGTCTGCCCGACCACCTGGAGGGCCGGCTGGCGGACTGCATCGTGAGCGGGCTGGCCTGGGCCAACATGCTGCCGCGGACGCAGAACCAGATCCTCCTGGCTATCTTGAAGTCGCTCCGGCACCGGGGGCAGTTCGTGGCTTTCGCCTACGCGCACGCGGTCTGGTTCCCGACCTCGCTGCGGTTTCGGCAGCACCTGCGACGGCACTTCCAGCGCGTCGAGACGACGCCGATCGTCTGGCGCAACCTGCCGCCCGCCTTCGTGTTCCGCTGCTGGCGGGGCTGAGCGGCCGCGCGAGGAGCGCCTAGCGGAGCGCGGCCAGCCTCTCGAGCGCGAGCTTCAGGCGGGGCGCGGGTGCGGTCATCGTCATGCGGAGGTAGCCCTCGCCCGCGGCGCCGAAACCGATGCCCGGCGTCGCCACGATGCCGGCCTTCTCGAGCAGCTCGCTCGCGTAGCCCTCGCTCGTCTTGCCCTTGGGCAGCCGGATCCAGACGTAGAAGGACGCCTTCGGCAGCCGCACGTCGAAGCCCAGCTTCTGGAGACCGGGCACGAAGAGGTCGCGCCGCTTCTGGTAGACCGCGCGGATCCCGGCCGCGAGTGACGGCGGCGCCTCGAGGGCGGCGATCGCCATCGCCTGGATGGCGGAGACGACGCCCGAATCGAGGTTCCCCTTCACGGCGGCGAGCCCGGCCACCAGCTCCGCCTTCCCCACCGCGAAGCCGACCCGCCAGCCGGTCATGTTGAAGGTCTTGGAGAGCGAGTGGAACTCGATCGCCACGTCCTTGGCCCCCGGCACCTCGAGGACGCTCGGCGGGCGCTCGCCGTCGTAGTAGACCTCGGAGTAGGCCATGTCGTGGGCGAGGATGAGGCCGTGCTTCCTGCAGAAGCGCACGGCCTCCTCGAAGAAGGCGAGCGGTGCCGTGGCCGCGGTCGGGTTGTTCGGGTAGTTGAGCCACAGGACTCGCGCACGCCGCAGCGCCGAAGCCGGGATCCAGCCGAAGTCGGGCAGGAAGCCGTTCTTCTCCCTGAGGGGCATCCTCACCGGGACGCCCTCGCTGAAGATGGTGCCGGCGTTGTAGACGGGGTACGCCGGGTCCGGGCACAGGACGACGTCGCCCGGATTGACGAACGCGACCGGGAGGTGACCGATCCCCTCCTTCGACCCGATCAACGCCAGCACCTCGGTCGCCGGATCCAGCGCGACGCCGAAGCGCGCCTCGAACCAACGCGCAGCCGCCTGGCGGAACGCGGGTAGCCCGCTGCCGAGCGGGTACTGGTGATAGGCCGGGTTGCGGCTGGCGCGCGCCAGCTCGCGCAGCAGCACGCCGGGGGTCGGCAGATCCGGGTCGCCGATGCCGAGGTCGACGAGATCGACACCGCGGGCCTGGGCGGCCTTCTTCCTCTTGTCGATCTCGATGAAGAGATAGGGCGGCAGCTTCGTCAGTCTCCGGGCGCGCGCGAATCTCGTGGCCATCTCCCCCTCTGTCTCGTGGAATCCGTCGATCAGTAGCCGAAGGCCGCGAGGCGCAGCTCGCCCTCGAAGAGGACGACCGCCTCGCCCTCGAGCGCGACACCGCTCGCCCGCTCGCCATCGAGGGCGAAGGGGACCACGAGCACGGAGCCGCTCCGCACGGTGACCGCGACCGGCGGCGTGACCCGCCCCAGGCGCGCCATCAGGACCGCCGACGCCACGGAGCCCGTGCCGCAGGCGAGCGTCTCGTCCTCGACCCCGCGCTCGTAGGTCCGGACCGCGATCGCGCTCTTGCCGGTCACCCGCACGAAGTTGACGTTGGTGCCCGCCGGGGCGAAGGCGGCGTGGTGGCGCAGCTCGCGTCCCAGCTCGACGACCGGCGCCGAGTCCAGATCGTCCCAGGGCACCACGATGTGCGGCACGCCCGTGTTGAGGGCGTGCACCTCCAGCGGGCCGCGGCTGGTCGGGACCTGGACCGAGAGCCGCTCCGAGTGCGGCTCGGTCATGTCGAGGCGCACGCGGCCGTCCGCGATCAGGGCGGCGTGGAAGTCCCCCGCCAGGTTCTCGAACTGCATCTCCTGGCCGGCCGCGCCCACCAGCGCCGCGAAACGGGCGATGCAGCGCCCGCCGTTGCCGCACATCTCCGCCTCGCTGCCGTCGGTGTTGAAGTAGCGCATGCGGAAGTCCTTGCGCGGCGAGCGCTCCAGCAGCAGCAGGCCGTCGGCGCCGATGGCCGCCTGGCGCGCGCAAACCCGGGCCGCGAACTCGGTCGCGGGCTCGGGTACGACGCTCGCGCGGTTGTCGATCACCACGAAGTCGTTTCCGGCGCCGCTCATCTTGAGGAAGTGAATGGTCCTCTCCGGACTAGCGGCCATGCGCGTGCCTCCTGCCGCCCGCCACGAGAGCGGGCACGGTCTCGCCTCGCACCAGGTCCGGGTAGGTCTCGCGCCGGCGCGCGAGCTCGAAGCGCTTCCCGGACACGAGCACCTCGGCCGCCCGCGGCCGCGTGTTGTAGTTGCTCGACATCACGAAGCCGTAGGCCCCGGCCGAGCGGATGGCGAGCAGATCACCGGCCTGCGGGAGGCGCATCGCGCGGTTCTTGGCCAGGAAGTCGCTGCTCTCGCAGATCGGCCCCACGACGTCGATGCGCCGCGCGAGGGGTCGCTTCCCGCGGTCGTCGACCGGCACGATCTCGTGGTGGGCGTCGTAGAGCGCGGGGCGGAGCAGGTCGTTCATGCCGCTGTCGACGATGACGTAGGTCTTGCCGCGCGCCGGCTTGACGTAGAGCACCCGCGTCAGCAGGACGCCGGCATTGCCGACGATGAAGCGGCCCGGCTCGAGGAGCAGCTTCAGGCCGCGCCCGCGCAAGAGCGGCGTCACGGCCTTGGCGAACTGCTGGGCCGTGTTCGTCCTCTCCCTGCGGTAGATGATGCCGAGGCCGCCGCCCAGGTTGAGCGTGAGGATCCGGTGCCCATGCGCGCGCAGTGCCTCGATCAGGCGGAGCGTCCGGCGCAGGGCCTCGCGGTAGGGCTCGCTCTCGGTGATCTGCGAGCCGATGTGCAGGTGGACGCCGGTCAGCTCGACGTTCCCGAGCTCCCGCCGGGCGCGGTCGTACATCTCGACCGCGCGGGCCAGCGGGACGCCGAACTTGCTCTCGGCGAGGCCCGTCGTGATGTGGGCGTGCGTGTGCGCGTCGACGTCCGGGTTGATCCGGAAGTCGGCCACCACGCGCCGCCCGAGCCGGCGCGCGACGGCGTCGAGTTTCTCGGCCTCCGGCCAGGACTCGATGTTGAACATCTGGATCCGCGAGCGCACTCCGAGCGCCAGCTCGGCCTCGGTCTTGCCCACGCCCGCGAAGACGACCCTGCCCATGGCGGCGCCGGCCTTCTTGACCCGGAACAGCTCGCCCCCCGAGAAGACGTCGAAGCCGCAGCCCTCGCGCGCCAGCGCGGCCATGATGGCCAGGTTCGAGTTCGCCTTGACGGAGTAGTAGATCTGGTGATCGACGCCGTGGAAGGCCTCGGCCAGGCGACGGTAGTGATGGAGCACCGTGCCCAGGCTGTAGACGTAGCTGGGCGTGCCGAACCTATCGGCGACGGCGCCGAGCGGCACGCCCTCGCAGTGCAGGATGCCGCGCCGGTAGTCGAAGAAGTCCATACTGCGCCCCTCGATCCCTCGATGACGAACTGACAGTCTCTTCCGCGCGGGCGGGTCCGGTCAAGGACCCGCCTGTCGGTGTCCGCGTGTCGGCGGGAAGCCGGCGTATCCTGTCAGGCGCATGGACACGATCCCCCTGATCGATCCCGAGCAGGCGCGGCTCCGCCCGACCTATGCGGTGGTCAGCCTCGAGCGCCTGCGCGCGAACCTCGCCGCGATCAAGGCGCGGGTGGCGCCGGCGCGCGTCATGCCCATGCTCAAGGCCAACGCCTACGGTCACGGGCTCGAGGCCGTCGCCAAGAGCCTCGACCCGCAGGCGGACGCCTTCGGCGTCGCTCTGGTGGAAGAGGGGATCACGCTGCGGGGACTCGGCGTCGAGAAGCCGATCCTGGTCACCGGCGGGACCTGGACCCGGCAGATCCCCCTCTTCCTCGAGCACCGGCTCACGCTCACCGTCCCGTCCCTGGCGCGGCTCCGCGACGCCGAGGAGGCCGCGGCCGCCGCGGGCGCTCGGGCCAGCATCCACCTCAAGATCGACACCGGGATGGAGCGGATCGGCGTCCACCACTACAACGCCGAAGGGCTGCTCGAGGCCGCCGCCCGCTCTCGCCACCTGTCGGTCGAGGGCATCTACACCCATCTCGCCAACGCCGACGCGAAGGACCTCGGCCACGCGCGACTGCAGCTCGAGCGCTTCGCGGAGGTGCTGCGCTTCTACGAGCGTCGCTCGCTGCCTCCGCCGGCGCGCCACGCCGCCAACTCGGCCGCCATCCTGCGCCTCCCGGAGTCGCACCTCGACCTGGTGCGCCCCGGCATCCTGCTCTACGGCGTCTACCCCTACACCGGCGCGCCGGACACGATCCTCGTGAAGCCGGCGCTCTCGTGGCGCTCGCGGGTCGTCTATTTCAAGGTGGTCGAGCCGGGCAGCCCGGTGAGCTACGGATCGACCTGGCGGAGCGACCACCGCGTGCGGATGGTGACCGTGCCGGTCGGCTACGGCGACGGCTACTTCCGCAGCATGTCGAACCGGGCGGAGGTGGTGGTGCGCGGCGAGCGGCGCCCGCAGGTCGGCACCATCTGCATGGACCAGATGATGGTCAACATCGAGGCGGGCTCGGCCTGGAACGGCGACGAGGTGGTGCTGATCGGCGAGCAGGATGGCGCTGCCGTGCGCGTCGAGGAGCTGGCGGAGTGGGCCGGCACCGTCCCCTACGAGATCCTGACCGCGATCAACGCCCGGGTGCCACGCATCTACGAGCCCTAGCCAGCCGCGCCGGAGGAGGCCGCCTCGCGCGGTGCGGCGGGGAAGCTCCCGTGCTGCAATGGGGGAGGGAGGGCGAGGAGGGCGTCATGATCGAGACCGTCAACCCGACGACCGGCCGGGTGCGCGAGCGCTACCGGGTCCACGACGCGCGAGAGGTCGAGCGGCGCCTGGCCACTGCGGAGCGGGCCTTCCCCGCCTGGCACGACCGAAGCTTCGCGGAGCGCGCCGAGGTCCTGCGCCGCGCGGGCGACCTGCTGGATTCGCGCCAGGAGGAGTGGGCGCGGCTCATGGTCGAGGAGATGGGCAAGCCGATCGGGGCCGCGCGCTCCGAGGCGGAGAAGTGCGCCTGGGTCTGCCGGCACTATGCCGAGGAGGCCGAGCGCTACCTGGCACCACGGGCGGTGCGGACCGACGCCTCGCGCAGCTACGTGCGCTATGACCCCCTGGGACCGGTGCTCGCGGTGATGCCCTGGAACTTCCCGTTCTGGCAGGTGTTCCGCTTCGCGGCGCCGGGCCTGATGGCCGGGAACGTGGGCCTGCTCAAGCACGCCTCCAACACCACGGGCTGCGCGCTCGCCATCGAGCGGCTGCTGGCCGAGGCGGGGCTTCCCGAGGGAGCCTTCCAGGCCCTGCTGGTCCCTTCTTCGGCGGTCGCAGGCGTGATCGCGGACGAGCGCGTGCGGGCGGTCACCCTCACCGGCAGCGAGCCCGCGGGACGCGCGGTGGCCACCGCCGCCGCCGAGAGGATCAAGAAGAGCGTCCTCGAGCTGGGCGGCTCGGATCCCTTCGTGGTGCTCGCCGACGCCGATCTCGAGGCGGCGGTCGCGACCGGCGTCCAGGCGCGCATGATCAACTCGGGCCAGAGCTGCATCGCGGCCAAGCGCTTCGTGGTGGAGCGCCGGGTGCTGGCCGATTTCCTGGACGCCTTCAGCGAACGGGTGGCCGCGTTGCGGGTGGGCGATCCCCTGGACGAGCAGAACCAGATCGGCCCCCTGGCCCGCAGGGACCTGGTCGACGAGCTGGACGACCAGGTGCGGAGGAGCGTCCGGCAGGGGGCGCGCCTGCTGCAGGGCGGGAAGCGCATGGACCGTCCCGGCTTCTTCTACCTGCCGACCGTGCTCGCGGACGTGGCCGCGGAACAGGCGGCCTTCCGCGAGGAGACCTTCGGCCCGGTCGCCGCTGTGATCGCGGCCGAAGACGAGGCGGACGCGATCCGCCTCGCCAACGCCAGCCCGTTTGGCCTGGGGGCGAGCCTCTGGACGAAGGACCTGGACCGCGCCGAGCGGCTGGCGGCGCGGCTGGAGGCGGGCGCCGTCTTCGTGAACGGCCTGGTCAAGTCCGACCCGCGCCTGCCCTTCGGCGGCGTGAAGCGCTCGGGCTACGGCCGCGAGCTCTCGGAAGAGGGCATCCGCGAGTTCGTCAACGTGAAGTCCGTCTGGATCAGGTAGGCCGCCCGGTGGCGCCGCCGACGATTGACGCCGACGAGAACGGCCGACGAGAACGGCTTGACCTGGCGGACCGCCCTTCCTATACTCGCTCGATCATGCGCCAGCCGCAGAGCCACTTCACCGCCGATCGAAAGCGGGCCGCTCGAAAGCGTGCGAGTCGCCTCGGCGGCGGCGTGGTGATGTGCCCCTAGCGCAAAGACAGCAAGAGAGCACTTCGAGACCACCCGAACCCGCCGGAGCGGCAGAAGCCGCCGGCGGGTTTCGTCGTGTTTGGGGGCCGTTCGGGAGAGACGGATCGAGAGTCAGGAGAGACGAGTCATGATCGTGATGAAGTTCGGCGGCACCTCGGTCAAGGACGTGGCCGCAGTCAGACGCCTGGTCGACATCATCCGCGCCGAGAAGCGGCCGAAGCTCGTGGTGGTCTCGGCGCTCTCCAAGGTCACGGACGGCCTGATCGAGGTCGGTCGCCTGGCCGAACGCGGCGACGCCCAGGGGGCGGTCGAGGCGGTGCGCGCCCTTCATCGCCGACACCAGGAGATGTGCGCCCTGGTCGCGAGCCCCGAACGGCGGCCGGAGCTGCTGGTGGCCCTCGAGGAGCTGTTCGCCGGGCTGGAGGCGATCGTGCACGCGCTGGCGGTGGTCGAGGAGGTCTCGCCCCGCTCCGCCGACACGATCGTCGCCTTTGGCGAGCTGGCCAGCAGCAGGATCGTCGCCGCGGCCTTCGAAGACGCGGGCCTGCGCGGCAGCTGGCTGGACGCGCGGCTGCTGCTGGTCACCGACGCGCAGCACGGGGCCGCCCAGCCGGACCGCGCCGCGACCGACGAGCGGCTGGCGAAGCTGGTGCGCCCGCTCCTCGAGCAGGGCCGGGTGCCGGTCGTGGGCGGCTTCGTCGGCGCCACCCCGGCCGGCCTCACCACGACGCTCGGCCGCGGAGGCTCCGACTACTCGGCGGCCCTCTTCGGCGCGGGGCTCGCCGCCGAGGAGATCCAGATCTGGACCGACGTCGACGGTATGCTCACCGCGGACCCGCGCGTGGTCGCCAGCCCGCGGGTCGTGCCGCAGCTGAGCTTCGACGAGGCCTCGGAGCTCGCCTACTTCGGAGCCAAGGTCCTCCACCCCAGCACCATCCTGCCCGCGGTCGGCCTGGGTATCCCGGTGCGCATCCTCAACTCGCACCGGCCGGAGGCGAAGGGCACGCTGATCACGGGCGAGCCGGCGCCGGGCGGCGAGGGGCCGGCGGCGATCGCCTGCAAGCGCGGCGTCACCCGCATCGACATCGCCTCCTCGCGCATGCTGATGGCCTACGGCTTCCTGCGTCGCGTCTTCGAGGTCTTCGAGCGCTTCCGGACGCCGGTCGACGTGGTCACCACCTCCGAGGTGAGCGTCTCGGTGACGATCGACGACCGGCGCGCGCTCCCGCAGCTGGTGGAGGAGCTGGGGGCCTTCGCCGACGTGTCCTGCGAGGACGGGATGGCGATCGTGTGCGCGGTCGGCGAGAGCCTGCGGCAAAACACCTGCCTCGCCACCCGGGTCCTCGGCGCC
Source organism: uncultured Acidobacteriota bacterium (assembly GCA_963732935.1). Taxonomy (GTDB): domain Bacteria; phylum Acidobacteriota; class Vicinamibacteria; order Fen-336; family Fen-336; genus DATBSL01. The sequence continues at coordinate 158,830 of CAVTBK010000004.1, forward strand.
CTCGAGGGCCTGCCGCTGGCGATGGTGTCGCAGGGCGGCTCGCGCAAGAACATCACGGTCGTGCTGCGCGACGACGACGTCCGGGGCGCGATGGAGAGGCTGCACCGCCGCTTCTTCGAGGGACCGCTCCGGGACGAGGGCGTCCGCGACTGAGGTCCGGGCAGATGTTGACAAGGTCGCCGGCCGCGGATACGAAACAGCGACAGCGGACGGCGGGATCGAAGGGCGAACGGCTACCGTGAAGGAAGGTGCGATGCGGCTCCTGGTCGTCGGTCACGGACGGATGGGACGGTTGGTCGAGCAGCACGCCTCGGCCTACGGCTTCGGGCTGGCGGGCGTCCTCGACATCGAGGAGAACCGCGACGGGGCGGGCGTCACCGCCGAGCGCTGCCGGGGGATCGACGTGGCGGTCGACTTCTCGACGCCGGAGGCCACGCTCGCCACGGCGCCGAAGCTCTCGGCTCTCGGCGTCAACCTGGTGGTCGGGACCACCGGTCTCCAGGCCCACGAGGCCGAGCTGCGGCAGGCCGTGGCCGCCTCGGGGATCGGGGCCGTGGTCTCGGCCAACTTCTCGCTGGGGGCGAACTTTCTCGAGGCCCTGGTCGCGCGGGCGGGTGGCCTCTTCGCGAACGCCAAGAACTACGGCGCCTTCATCCACGAGGCGCATCACGCGGCGAAGAAGGACGCGCCCTCGGGCACGGCGCTCATGCTCCGCCGCGCGCTGGAGCGCGGGGGCTACGCGCTCCCCGTCGACATGTCCTCGACCCGCGCGGGCTTCATCCCCGGCATCCACACGGTGGGCTTCGACGGCCCCGCCGAGACGCTGACGCTCACGCACACGGTACGCGACCGGGCCACCCTGGCCCACGGCGCCCTCGAGGCGGCGCGCTGGGTGGTGGGCCGCAAGGGCTGGTTCAGCATGCGGGACGTGCTCGGGATCGAGGGTTAGGAGAGAAGCGATGGCGATGCGAACGCCGTTCACGGGCCTGGGCACGGCCCTGGTCACGCCGTTCACGGGCACGGGTGCCGTCGACGAGGCCGCGGTCCGCCGGCTGGCGCGACGGCAGATCGAGGCGGGCGTCCACTTCCTGGTGCCCTGCGGCACGACCGGCGAGTCGCCGACGCTCTCCCCCGCCGAGCGCCGCAAGGTGGTCGAGCTCGTGGTGGGCGAGGCGAAGGGCCGACTGCCGGTCCTGGCGGGGGCCGGCGGCTACGACACGCGGGAGGTGATCGAGGCCGCGCGCGAGATGCAGGCCGCCGGCGCCAGCGGCCTCCTCTCGGTGACCCCGTACTACAACAAGCCCACGCCCGAGGGCCTCTTCCGGCACTACCAGGCGATCGCCGAGGCGACCCCGCTGCCGATCGTCGTCTACAACGTCCCCGGCCGCACCGGCTGCAACGTCGACGCCGCGACCCTCGCCCGCCTCGCCACCATCCCGCAGGTCGTCGCCGTCAAGGAGGCCTCGGGCAACATGACGCAGATGTGCGACATCCTGCGCACCGTGCCGCCCGAGTTCATCGTGCTCTCGGGCGACGACGCGATGACGCTGCCGCTGATGGCGATCGGCGGGCGTGGCATCATCTCGGTCGCCGCGAACGAGATCCCGCACGAGATGGTGCAGATGGTGGAGGCGGCCGAGCGCAACGACTTCGCCGCCGCGCGCGCCGTCCACGCGCGCATCATCCCCCTGCTGCTCGGCAACTTCCTCGAGTCGAACCCGATCCCGGTGAAGGCCGGGATGGCCCTCATGGGCCTACTGGACGAGAACTATCGCCTGCCCATGGTGCCGCCCAAGGCCGAAAACCGCGAGAAGCTCGCTCGCCTGCTGACCGCGCTCGGCAAGCTCGAGGCGACTCGACGCCCGTGAGCATCGCTCCGCCGGCCGACACCCTGCCGCTGCGGGCGCGGGTCGAGCGGCTCTTCGCCGAGGGCGACCAGGCCGACCGCCAGGAGGCGCGGGCGGCCTTCGACGAGCTGCGGGCGACGCTTTCGCGCGGCGAGGCCCGCGCCGCCTGTCCCGACCCGGGGACGCCGACCGGTTGGCGCGTCAACGTCTGGGTGAAGCAGGGGATCCTGCTCGGCTTCCGCTTCGGCGCGCTGGCCGACGTCTCGATCGAAGGCGGTCGCTTCCCGCTCTTCGACAAGGACACGCTGCCGCTGAAGCGCCTCGAGGTCGCCTCCGGCGTGCGCATCGTGCCCGGCGGCTCGTCCATCCGTGACGGGGCCTTCCTGGGCAAAGGCGTCATCGCGATGCCTCCGATGTTCGTCAACATCGGCGCCTACGTCGGGGAGGGCTCGCTCATCGACTCGCACGCGCTGGTCGGCTCCTGCGCCCAGGTGGGAGCCCGCGTGCACCTGAGCGCCGCCGCCCAGATCGGCGGCGTCCTGGAGCCGGTCGGGGCGCTACCGGTGATCGTAGAGGACGACGTGCTGGTCGGAGGCAACACCGGCCTCTACGAGGGCGTGGTGGTGAAGAGGCGGGCGGTAGTCGGGGCCGGCACCGTGATCACGGGATCGACGCCGCTCTACGACCTGCCCAACGGGCGCATCCTCCGGCCGGCTCCGGGCTCGCCGCTCGTCGTCCCGGAAGGGGCGGTGGTCGTGCCGGGGGCCCGGAGCGTGACCGTTGGGGCGGGGCGCGAGTGGGGCCTGTCGCTGGCCACGCCGGTGGTGGTCAAGTACCGGGATCAGAAGACGGACGCGCGCGCGGAGCTCGAAGCGTGGCTGCGCTGAACCTGGTCGCGCTGGCGCGCGCTCTCGTCGACATCGACTCGACCACGGGCGACGAGGCGGCCGCCTGCGCCTGGCTGGCCGACTACCTGCGCGGGCGCGGTTTCAGCGTGACCGAGCAGCCTGTCGCGGACGGGCGCTCGAACCTCCTGGCGACGCTCGACCCGCCGACCGTCGTGCTCTCGACCCACATCGACTGCGTCCCGCCCTTCTTCCCGAGCCGGATCGAGGACGGACGCCTCCACGGCCGGGGCGCCTGCGATGCGAAGGGCCCGCTCGCCGCGCAGGTGACGGCCGTCGAGCGGCTGCGCGAGGCCGGGGAGAGACGGGTGGGCCTGCTCTTCGTGGTCGGCGAGGAGCGCGGCAGCGACGGCGCGGCCGCCGCCGACGCGCTGGCGCCCGGCTCGCGCTTCCTGGTCGACGGCGAGCCGACGGAGGGCAAGCTGGGCCTGGCCACGCGCGGGGTCCTGCGCCTGAAGCTGCACGCGAGGGGACGCGCCGCGCACTCCTCGCAGCCCCAGCTCGGCGTCTCGGCGATCGACCGGCTGATCGACGCTCTTCTGGAGCTCCGGGGTCTCCCTCTGCCCGAGGACCCCCAGCTGGGACGCACCTTCTACTGCATCGGGTTGATCGCCGGGGGCATCGCGCCGAACGTCATCTCCCCCACGGCCCAGGCGGAGCTGCTGTTCCGTACCGTGGGCGCCGGGCGGGAGGTGATCGAGCGCCTGGCGCCGCTCGTGAACCGGGTCGCGCTCGAAGAGCTGCTCGACGTGCCCCCGGTGCGCCTCGCCACCCTCCCGGGTTTCGCGACGGACGTCTTCGCGTTCACCACGGACATACCGCTGCTCGCGAGCTGGGGCCGGCCGCTGCTCTACGGCCCCGGCTCCATCCTGCTCGCCCACACCGGGGACGAGCACGTCGGCGTGGCCGAGCTCGAGGCCGCGGTGGACGGCTACGCCGCGATCGCCCGCGCGCTGCTCGACAAGCCCGCGCTGCCCGGGCCGCCAGGAGTCTCAGGCCAAGTCTAGGCCGCGCTCTTTGATCGAGCCTGCCCTCGCGTGCGGTTCACCAGGGGGACTCCCGCTGCCGCGCTGACTGCGCGGTTGCGTCCCAGGCGTTTGGCATCGTAGAGGGCGCCATCCGCGCGAGACACCAGGTCGCCACCGGAAGCCTCCGCCGGGAGCAGGGCGGCGACTCCGGCGCTGCAGGTCACTGGAACCAAGTGACGCCCGGCATGGAGCGGCCGTGCGGCGACCGCGGCCACCGCACGCTGGGCGAGTGCCTGCGCGCCCTCGGCGGTCATCTCGCCGAGGAAGGCGAACTCCTCCCCTCCATACCGGAAGAGACGGTCGGCCTCTCGTGCTACCGACTGCAACCGGCGCACGAAGGAGATGAGAACCAGATCCCCCACTTGGTGCCCAAGGGTGTCGTTGACGCCCTTGAAATGATCAATGTCAAGGATGACCACGGAGAGCGGCTGCTGACAGCGGTGCGCGCGAGAGGACTCCTGCTGGAGCATTTCGTCGAACGCGCGGCGGTTCCCAACGCCGGTGAGCCCGTCGGTCACGCTCAAGCGGCGCAGTTCGCCCAGGAGCCGGCTGTTCTCCTCCCGCAAGCGCCACTTCTCCGCCGCGCGCTCGACCGCGAGCATGAGCGCGGCGCTGGCGTTCGAGTCCTTGACGATGTAGTCGTCGGCTCCGAGCCGCAACGCCTGAACGGCCGCCACGGCGTCGTCGGCGTGGCTGCCCGTGAGCAGGATCACCTCGGGCGGCACGTCCCGCGCGCGCAAGGCGGCCAAAAGCTCCAGGCCGTCGAGGCGCGGCATGCCCACGTCCGTGATGACGACCTGTGCCGGCTCGCGCCGGAAGAGCTCGAGGGCCTCGGCCCCGTCTTTCGCCTCCAATACGGCATACCCGCCCCGACGGAGGCACGCTCCGACCAGCTGGCGGATCATGCGGTTGTCGTCGACAACGAGGACCCGCCGTCGATCCTCTCGCCTCCTTGCCCTGCCTGCCTGGTCAATCGCCCCGTGGTCCATGTCTGCTCCCAACTGACCGGGACGTGTGCAAGACCCGATCCACATTCGCGATTCCGCCGAGACCGAAGAATCGACGCGATCGTTCGCTTCGTTGGGTCTTGAGATGCGCGGGCACGAAGTCGGGCAATCCTCCGGTCGCCCGATTCGGTAAGGATGCCCGATCCCCACCACCACCTGCCACGGATGACTGGCTGTCGATAGCACGATGCGGCCGATCTCCGGGGCGATCGGGAGGGAGAGTCTGAAGGTGTCCGAACGCCCGAAGCTCCGCCTGGATCCCCGCGAGCGGGCGTCCACCAACGAGCTCTAGCGCACCGTGGCGCCAGGCTCGGCGCATCTCCTGAGGTCGGTGAAGACGTGAAGCACTGCCTTGAGCGCTGCCGGGGAGAACGGCTTGGCGAGGTAGGAATCCCCTCCCGAGCTGCGGCCACGGTCGAAACTCCCGCGGTCGCCTTCGGCCGTGAGAAAGACGACGGGGACTTGCCGGTTACCGTCGCGGAAGCGCCGGCACGCCGTGAAGCCGTCCATCCCGGGCATCTGCACGTCCAGCAGGATGACGTCGAACGGAGACTGCGAAGACGCCAGCTCGAGGAACTCGGCGCCGCTGGTCGCTTCGGCTATGTCCCAAGAGGTCGAGTTGTCGGTCAGCAACATGGAACGCAGGATCGCCCGCATCGGAGCACTGTCGTCAACGAGCAGGATTCGCTTGACTGGGCGCTCGCCTCGCTGAGCAGGCTCGGTCCTCTGGGGTGCTGGTAGATGAGCCACGTCGGAGATCGTTGCCATGCTCTCACTCCTCGACCTGTGGTGGATGCAAACCCCTCGCCAGGTCGCCAGCGGGGGCACCTGCCGTTTCTTCGAGGGAGGCGGCGCCGTCTGCTTTCGTGCCAAGAGCCAAGCCCGGGACCGGACCTTCGCGAGCCGCAAGTTGAGCACAGTACCGAAACGCCGGCGGCTCTCGGATCTTCCGGGCCCCAACAGGCGCCCTGGGCGCTTCCGTCCTTCGCGACGCGCTTTGGCGCGAGCCTTGCTCCGGTTCCTCTTGGAGGTCGTTTCATGACCGAAACGCAGCCACACTCCGGCGTCCTGCGTGGGCGCGTTCTCGTGGCAGACGACTCGCGTGTCGCCCGAGCAGCGATCACGCAGGCATTGAGAGAGGCCGGCTGTGTGGTCGACGAGGCCTCGGGTGGCGCCCACGCGCTCGCCCTCATCGAGGCCGGTGCGTACGATGTCGTGATCACCGACCTCCAGATGCCGGGCATCGACGGCTTCTCCGTGCTGCAAGCCGTGAAGTCGCGCGACGCGGACGTGGAAGTCCTCGTGCTGACGGGGGCCTACGCCGACAGCAACGACGCCGTCGTGCGCGCGCTGCGCCTGGGTGCGAACGACTTCATGGGCAAGTCCGACTTCGGGCCCCAGAAGGTCGTCTGGAGCGTGGAGCGCGCCCTCGAACGACGCCGGCAGAAGGACGAGCTCCGGGCGGCCGACGCCCGCTATCGGCAGCTGCTGGAGCGGGTCCAGGCGATCGTTTGGCGGGCGCAGGTCCCCTCGCTGAGCTTCAGCTTCGTGAGCCCGGAAGCGGAGCACATTCTCGGGTACCCCGCCCGGATGTGGCTCGAGGATCCAGGCTTCTGGTGGGAGCACCTGCATCCCGAAGACCGCGACGCAACGCTCTCGCGCTATCGGCAGGTCATCGTCGATCAAGGCGACCTCGAGATCGAGTACCGTATGATCGCGAGTAGCGGACGGACGGTGTGGCTTCAGGACTTCGTGCGCGGCGTCCTGGAGAACGGCCAGCTCAAGGAGCTGGTGGGCGTCATGATCGACATCACCCGGCGGAAGCTCCTGGAGGAAGAGCTCCGCCAGGCGCAGAAGATGGAGGCCTTCGGACAACTCGCCGGCGGCGTCGCCCACGACTTCAACAACCTCCTCGGGGTGATCCTCGGCTCGACCGACATCCTGCTGGGAGGCGTCGCGACCGCGGATCCGCGTTGCAGCCGCGTCAAGGAAATCCGAAGCGCCGCCGAGCGTGGCGCTGCCCTGACCAGGCAGTTACTCGCCTTCAGCCGGAAGCAGGTTCTCCAGCCCCAGGTCCTCGACCTCGCTGCAGTCGTGTCGGGTATCGAGCCGATGCTAGAGCGCTTGATCGGCGAGGACATCCGACTCGAGACGGCCCTCGAAGACCCGTGCCGTCCCGTCTGCGCGGATTCGGGCCAGGTCGAACAGATCCTCCTCAATCTCGTCATCAACGCGCGTGACGCGATGCCCACGGGCGGCAGGCTCGTCATCGCGACCGCCAACGCGGAGTTGGACGGAACATATGCGCTGCTCCATCCCGGTGTCCGACCAGGCCACTACGCTTCGCTGTCCGTGAGCGACACCGGCGTGGGGATGGACTGCGCCACGATCACGCACGTGTTCGAGCCCTTCTTCACCACCAAGGAGCCCGGCAAGGGCACGGGTCTCGGGCTCGCGACGGTCTATGGCATCGTTCAACAGAGCGGCGGCCACATCACCGTGTACAGCGAGCCAGGACGCGGCTCGACCTTCAAGGTCTACCTCCCCGAGGTCTCCGGCAGCGCCGCCACCGACGCACCCCCGCGCACGAGCAGCCGGCGGGAGGCCGCTCGACGCGGAGCGGGCGAGGCCGTGCTCGTCGTGGAGGACGACGGCTCGATGCGTGAGATCACGCGCGACTTGCTGGAAGAAGCCGGCTACGTCGTGTTCGAAGCCGCGAACCCCAGGCGAGCTATCTCCCTGGCGCGCTCGCGCCTACGCTCGGGCCAAGGCGCCTTCGACTTGCTGCTGACCGACGTGGTCCTGCCTGGCATGAGCGGCCCTGAGCTGGCCACCGAAGTCCATGCCCTTTCGCCGCGAACCCGCGTCCTGTTCATGTCCGGATACCCCGCCCAGATCGTCGGTCACCACGAGCTGTTGGATCCAGGGACGCCGTTTCTAGAAAAGCCATTCTCGTCCGAGAGTCTCGTGTGGATGGTGCGGAGGGCCCTGGACAGCCCCGAAGTGGCGGCCGGAACCGCACTGCCGGAAGATGAGCCGCGCGAACCGGGACGGGCCGAGCGGGTCGTCCGTGAGATCCGGCACGACCCGGACGACACCGAGTCCATGCCGAACGAGCTTTCGATGGAGATCCGACCACCGGCCGACGAGATCGAGCAAGAGGCACTCGCCATGGATGGCTGACGCGGCGAGGCAGAGCACTGGACGCTAGCTCGTCCCCCGGCGCGCCCACCACTGGCTGCGCTCGCGCTCTGCCGCCAGGAAGGCCTCGATCATCGGCCGCGCGTCCTCGCTCCCGCCCAGGCGGGTGAGGGCCTGCGAGGCAGCCTCGACCAGCTCGAGCCGCTGCGACGGATCGGGCCCCAGGCGCGTCAGGACGCGGTCGGACATGTCGCGCAGGTCGCAGAGGAAGGAGAAGGTGACCATGAAGGCCGCCCAGGTGCGCGCCGGGAGCGTCCGGCCCACGTCCTGGGCAATGCCGCGCACGAGGCCGGTCAAGGGCCCGTCCACGTAGGGGTCGCCGCTGCGGGCGCTCACCACCATCAGCAGGTTGCGGCAGGTCTGCCCCGCCAGGGTGCGCACGATGGGATCGACGACGGCCGTGTCGCCGCCCTCGAACGCGGCGCGATAGGACTCGGCCGGGCTCACGACCACGCGAGTGTCCTCGTCGAGGGCGAAGAGGGCGGCCGCCCGCGGGAGGGGCGGCCCCTCGAGCGCGAAGAGCGCGGTCTCGCCCACCACCATCCTGGGCAGCACGATGCCGACGACGCCCGTCTCCGTCCGCACTCCGAGCCGTCCCGTCTCGACCATGGCGATGTCTCGCGCCAGGTCGCCCGCCTCCCAGAGGGTCGCTTCACGACTCAACGAGATCGTCTTCTGCTTCATGCGAGCCCCCTTGTGGATCGAGTTCGGTGGAGACGAAGGCGTGAGGCGTACGGAACGGCATAGCCTGCACCGACGGGGGTGCCGCGGTCAAGGAGCCGCCCGTCCGCCGAGCCGCCCGTCCGCTCGGCGAGCCGACGATCGTCTAGACTCGTTCCCGTCGGTCCACCTGCCATAGGAGGCCGCGGCACATGCACTCTCCCTCGATCGTTCTCGCCGGCCTCCTGCTGTGGGGCGGCGCCTCCGCGGCTCTTCCGCAGGAGTCTCTTCCGCGGCAGACGCGCGCCGCGACGCTCGCTCCCAAGCGATACGACCTCGTGCTGCTGCACGGCCTCACCAACAAGCAACGCTGGAGCGACGAGTTCCTGAGCGCGTGCGTCGAGGCCTGGGGGTCGGGCCGCGTCTTCCTCGTCTACACGAACCGGGCCGCCTCGAAGCGGGCCGTCACGACGACGCGGTCCGTACCCGGCGGCAGCGTCGTGGTCGGCGGCACGGACGACACCTCGGCCGGCGACGAGTCGGTGGCACGGCAGGCCGAGCACGTGGACGAGGTCGTGCGGCGCCTGCAGGCCGAGCGCGGGCTCGGACCCCGCTTCAGCATCGTCGCCCACAGCATGGGCGGCCTCGTGGCACGGCGGTACCTGGCGGACCACCCTGGTGCCGTTACGGGTCTCGTCACCCTCGGCACGCCCCACTCCGGCTCGCCGCTCGCGAAGGAGGGCCGCTGGCTGGGCTTCTTCGCCCACGCCGGCGAGGCGATCGCGGACCTCCTGCCCGAGCGCTGCACCGCCTTCAACGCGCGCTACCCGGCGGCGAAGGCACCGCTCGCCGAGGGCGGGCGGATCTACACGATCCGTGGCCACGCGGCCGGGCCCGACTCGTTCGGCGCGATGGGCGAGCTGACGCTCGGCTGGACGCTGCTACGCACGGTCCACGGCGTCGACAACGACGGCCTCGTCCCGAGCGCGAGCGCCCTCCTCGAGGGCGCCACGCACCTCGCCGACTTCCCGGACCTCGACCACCACGGCCTGGTGCGCGACCCCGAGGTGGCGCGCCGGGCGGCCGCGATCCTGCCCTAGCGCCGCAGGCCGTGGCAGGTATCATCGGCCGAACGGACGTCGAGTTCGGACGAGAACCGCCGTTCCGACCGAAGGAGAACGCACGATGACGAGCGCGTGGATCCGGGCCCTCTCTCTTCTGGGCGTGCTGAGCCTCGGCGGTGGCACGCTCCTCTCGGCCGCCCCCCCCGCCGCGCCGACAGCCGACAAGGCGGAGACGGCGAAGACGAGGCAGCTCATCGTCTGGACGAGCGGCGACCGCGAGGTCGCGCTCAAGATGGTGTTGATGTACGCGTACAACTGCAAGAAGCGCGGCTGGATGGACGAGGTCCGCCTCCTGGTGTGGGGTCCGTCGGGCAGGCTCCTCACCGAGGACAAGGAGCTGCAGGCGGGCCTGAAGAACCTCCAGGACGAGGGCGTCGAGCTCTACGCGTGCAAGGGCTGCGCCGATCTTTACGGGATCTCCGACCAGCTGGCGGCCCTCGGGATCAAAGTGATGTACGCGGGCACGCTGCTGGCAGACGCCCAGAAGGAGGGCTGGCACGTCCTGACGTTCTGACGACACTGGTGAACCTGTCGTCCCGAGGATCGATTGAGCGAGCCCCCGAACCCACCGAGCCCCGACGTCTCGGCCCGAGCCCTGCTGCGGCAGCAGGACTTCATGATCTACCTCGTCACCCGGGCCTTCGGCGTCCTGGGGACCGTGACCCAGAGCGTCACCATGGGATGGCAGATCTACGACCTGGCTCGGGCCGAGCGGGGCATCGCCCAGTCGGCCCTCTACGTGGGCCTGCTCGGGCTGGCGACGTTTCTCCCCCTCTTCTTCCTGGCCCTGCCGGCGGGAGTCGTCGCGGACCGTTTCGCCCGCAAGCGGGTGCTGGCGCTCTGCTTCGCGGCCGAGGCGGTCTGCGTCAGCGTCCTGATGGCGGCTGCCCTGCTCGGCGTCATCTCGGTGGCGATCCTGATCGGTGTCGCCTTCGCCTTCGGGATCGCTCGGGCCTTCCGTGCCCCGGCCGGCGTCGCTCTCGGCCCCATGCTGGTACCCAAGGCCCTTCTGCCACGAGCCATCGCCTGGAACTCGCTCGCCTTCCAGATCGGGACCATCAGCGGTCCGTCGTTGGCCGGCCTGCTGGTGGGCCACTGGTCTCCGGCCCACTCCTACGGCGTGTCCCTGTTCCTCTACCTCGTTCCCGTCGTGGGGCTCTGGTTCGTCCGCAGGCCCACCACCCCGCAGATCCAGACCGCGTCCCGCATCGAGCAGGTGAAGGAGGGACTCGTCTACATCCGGGACAACAAGGTCGTGCTGGGGGCCATCTCCCTCGACCTCTTCGCCGTCCTGCTGGGGGAGCCACGGCGCTCCTGCCCGTGTTCGCCAGGGACATCCTGCGCGTGGGCGCCGAGGGCTTCGGACTCCTGCGCTCCGCGCCGGCGCTGGGCGCCGCTGTCGTGGCCCTGTTCCTGGCCGGCCGACCGATCCAGCGGAGGGCGGGGTTCGCCCTGTTCAGCGGCGTCGCCATCTTCGGCCTGGCCACCATCGTGTTCGGCTTCTCCCGGTCGTTTCCGCTCTCGCTCGGAGCCCTCGCGATCCTGGGAGGGGCGGACATGGTCTCGGTCTACGTGCGCCAGACGCTCATCCAGGTCGTCACCCCGGATGCCATGCGGGGACGTGTGGCGGCCGTGTCGTTCCTGTTCATCGGGGCCTCGAACGAGCTGGGGGAGTTCGAGAGCGGCGTCACGGCGCGCCTCTTCGGCCCGATCCTGGCGGCGGTGCTGGGTGGTGTCGCGTCCCTTTGTGTCACGGGTGTCTGGGCCCGGATCTTTCCGGCCCTCCGCCGGGTGGACCGGCTGGAATGATCACGCCGCCAGGAGGTCCGTGAAGACGAAGCCGTCGCGGGTGACGGTCTCGCCGGCCATCACCGGCACGGGATGGCGGAAGGCCGGTCCGTCCCAGGCGAAGCTGTGGAACTCGCCTCGCTCGCCGCAGGGGTCGACTCCCGCCGGCAACTCCGCGAGCAGCCCCTCGTCGAAGGCGCGCCCGGCGAAGGAGGGGTCGAGCTGGCGGGGATCGATCGTCGTCAGCACCGCTCGGGTGCCGGCACTGATCATCTCGGCAGCGAGGCGTCCGGTCGGCTCGCCCCAGAGCGGAAAGATCGGGGCCATCCCCGTGCCCTGCATGCGCTCCTCGCGGTAGCGGCGGACGTCCTCGAGGAAGAGATCGCCGAAGGCGACGGCCTCGACACCGAGCCCGCGCGCCTCGGCCAAGGCCGCCGTCATCGCGGTCTCGTAGGCCTCGTTCGAGCAGGGGAAAGGCAGCGGGGCGACGAGCAGGGGCAGGCCCACCGCCTCAGCCTGCCGCTCGAGCAGGCTCCGCCGGACCGCGTGCATCGCGACGCGGTCGGCGGCGGAGTTGACGATGGACAGAAGCGCCACCACCTCCAACCCCGGGTCCTGGCGCAGGCGGTACAGGCTGTACGCGGCGTCCTTGCCGCTGCTCCAGGAGAGAAGGGCCTTCACCGCAGGCCCTGGCTCTTCTTCCGGCCGCCCTCCCGGATCAGCCAGAGCGCGAGGTCCTCCGTGAAGGCCGGCGTCTCGATCGCGCGCTCGCCGCCGGCGTGGGCGAAGCTCGGCCCGCTCCTGCTGGCGCCGGTCACGGGATCGATCCACTCGCTGCGCCAGTCGCCGGCCGGCAGCTCGAGCACCAGACGGGTCGGGCCGCCGCCCCACAGGTAGACCCCCTTCTTCTTCTTGGTGCCGATCGCGGAGGGGAAGACACCCGGCGCGGAGACGACGAGCTTCGGCCGCGGCTCGAGGTCGGGGATGTCGAAGCGGTCCATGAATCCCTTCAGGATGCCGAGCTGGCGGCGGAGCGCTGGGCTGCCGCCGCCGGGCGCTTCGTTGACGAGAGTCCCGTCCTCGTGGCCCACCGCGAAGGAGTAGTCGAGCATGTCGAAGACGCCGCCGCCCGCCATCAGGAACTCCCAGGCCTGCCGGCGGTAGATGGCGTCCGTCTCCGGCGCCGCGACGCGGGAGCGCGCGTTCGCGAAGCCCGTCTCGTCGCAGCTCACCACCCGGCGCAACCCCAGGTTCAGGGTCGCCGCCTCGGGCCAGGCGTAGTGGAAGTTCAGGATCGCGACGCGCGGGTCCACATCGCGCAGCGGGTAGCGGAAATTGGCCACGCCCTGCGCGATCAGGTGACGCCTGGAAAGCGTCGATTCCACCTGCTCGATCACCTCGGCGATCCGGGCCTGCCAGGCGAGCGACTCCGCCGAGGCGAGGTCGACCCGGTTCTTCCACTCGGTGAACGGGCCTGCCATCTCCCCGGGCAGGATCGAGAAGTTGACGCGATCGACCGCATGCGGGTGGTCGGCCCAGGGCTCGTTCTGGATCTCGTAGTAGACGTTGTCGAAGTCCCGCAGCTCCTCGACCAGCTTCCGGACCAGCCTCTCCTGCTCGGCCAGCAGGTTCCCATTGCCCAGCGTGTTCGCCTTCCGAGCGACGAGCGCCGAGTCACCGCTCAGGTTGTTCTCCGGGTTGAACGGCGAGGTCACCCAGCCGTCGCCGTAGTGCGAGGAGAAGAGCACCACCTCCACCACGATCCCCCGCTTGCCCGCCTCCGAGACGAAGGCACGCAGGCGCTGGAAGTAGGCCGGGTCCCAGCGGGCGAGGTCGAGCTTGGCGCCGCCGTCCGCGGCTCCGGGCGTCGTGCTGCGGGCCCAGGGCAGGAGGGCGCGGCCGGGCGCCGGGGCGAGCGTGTTGTCGCGGATGCCGAAGGCGCCCGGCTTCTCGTAGTAGCTGCCGACGAAGAGGCGGGTCAGGTTCAGCCGCGCGGCGGCCAGCGTCTCCAGGTACAGGCGCCAGTCGAAGTCCGGGTTGAGGACCGCGCCGTAGTGCTCGCCGGAGCCGACCAGGATCGTGGCCTTGCCCCGGAAGCGGAGGTAGTTCGGGTTGTTCGGGTGGAGCGCCAGCGGCTCGGCCGCCGAAGCCTTTGGCGCCGACGCCAGGGACGCCAGCATCGGCAGCAGGAGGACGAGGGCCGCCCCGAGCGCGGGACAGCGACGCGAAAGCGGGCGGCGATCTTCGCTCATCGTGCTCCTCCAGTCGCGTCGCTCGAAGACGGTTCGGTGACGCGCGGGTGGCGCCATTCTACCGGCGTTGGCGACGTGAGATGCGGCCGAGTCGTCGCCCTGCGAGCGACGGCCTCAGATCTCGACGTCGAGGGCCACGTCGAGCGCCGGCGCGCTGTGGGTCAGCCAGCCGATCGAGACCAGGTCGACGCCCGTTTCGGCGATCGCGCGGATCGTCTCGCGGGCGTGACGCCGCCCGAGGCCTCGGTCGTCGCGCGGCCGCGCGCCCGGCGCACGGCCTCGCGCAGGGTCTCGAGGTCCATGTTGTCGAGCAGGACCGCGTCGACGCCCAGCCGCGAGCGCCTCGTCGAGCTGCTCGAGCGTGTCGACCTCGACCTCGATCTTCACCAGGTGGCCGACGCCGGCGCGCACGCGGTCGCACGGCCTCGCGGATCCCGCCCGCGAGCGCAACGTGGTTGTCCTTGACCAGCACCGCGTCGTCGAGGCCGAAGCGGTGGTTGCCGCCGCCGCCCGCGCGCACGGCGTACTTCTCGAGCGCCCTCAGGCCGGGTGTCGTCTTGCGGGTGCAGACGACCCGCGTCGGCAGGCCCGCCAGCCGCGCCACGACGTCGCGAGTGGCGGTGGCGACGCCGCTCAGGTGGCCGAGCAGGTTGAGGGCGGTGCGCTCGCCGCAGAGGATCGATCGGGCGCGGTCCGCTGATGCGGCGCGATGGCGTCGCCCGGGCCACGTCCGACGCCGTCGCGGCTCGCTCGACCTCGACGCGACGCGTCCGGGTCGAGCACGCGGAAGGCGGCAGCGCCGCGATCGAGGCCGGCGATCCGGCCCGCGGCGCGGGCCACGATCCGCCGCCTCGCGCCACGCGGTCGGGCGCGACGATCGCGTCGCTGGTCAGGTCGCCGGCGCGCCCGAGGTCCTCGAGCAGCGCGCCGCCGGACCAGCGCCGTCGAAGAGCGGAGATCGGGTGGAGCGGCGCGAGCGGGCTCACGCGGAGACCATGGCCGCCGCCGACGCCGGCGCTCCGTCCGGCGACCGCCTCGCCGTCGAGATGCGCAGCTCGAGGGCGACTCGTCGCCAGCGACTAGGCGCCGGCGCCGCCAGCGCGGGTCCTCCGCCGGATGATCGGCGCGGTAGTGCGCGCCGCGGCTCTCGGGCGGGCGACGGGCCGCGATCGCGACCAGACGGGCCACGGTGTGCTGGCTCTCGACGCCTCGACGGTCCACCGCCCGGCAGGCGAGGCACCGAGGCCTGCACGGAGCGCGGCCGATCGCGCCGCGGCGGCCGTCCTGCCGTCGCGCACGACGCCGAGCGCGCTCCCACATCAGCCGGCGCAGCTCGTCTCGAACCAAAGGTCGACCCGGCTCCCCGACTTCCATCGGCGCCGCGGATGACCGGCAACCGCCGCCGTCGAGAGCGGCGCGAGCTGCCGGCAGCGCCGCCGGCGACGCGACCGCGCCACCCGCGCCCCGAACACCAGCGCCTCGAGCAGCGAGTTGCTGGCCAGCCGGTTGGCGCCGTGGACGCCGGTGGCGGCGACCTCGCCGGCAGGCCCACAGCCCTGGAGCGAGCTGCGGCCCGAGCAGATCGACGTCGATCCCGCCCATGTGGTAGTGGGCGGCCGGGGCCACCGGGATCGGCTCGCGGCGCGGGTCGAGACCGGCGCGCCGGCAGGCCTCGAAGACGGTCGGGAAAGCGCTCGGGGAAGGCCGTCGCCCACCGCCGTCCGGGCGTCGAGGAAGACCCGCTCGCCCGCCGCCAGCCGCCGCCAGATCGCCCGCGCCACCACGTCGCGCGGCGGCCAACTCCCGGCCGGATGCTCGTCGGCCAGGAAGCGCCGGCCGGCCTGCGTCGACGACGCCGCGCGCCCTCGCCGCGCAGCGCCTCGGTCAGCAGCGGCATCGGGTCGCGGCCCGCGGCCAGCGCCGTGGGGTGGAACTGCACGAACTCCAGGTCGGCGAGCCGGGCGCCGGCGCGCGCGGCCAGCGCAAGCCCGTCGCCGGTCGCCTCGGCCGGGTTGGTGGTGCGCGCGTAGAGCTGGCCGATGCCGCCGGTGGCGAGCACGACCGCCCGCGGCGCGGTGCAGGCCGGGCGCCGTCCGCGTCGGCCGGGCGAGCACTCCCGCGACCCGCCCGCGTCGGACACCAGATCGACGAGCGCGCGCGCTCTCTCGAACAGCCGACACGCCGCCACGCGCGTGCGGCGGCCTCGGCCAGGGCGCGCACCACCTCGGCGCCGGTCGCGTCGCGCGCATGCAGGATCCGCTTGCGGGAGTGCGCCGCCTCGCGGGCGAGGTCCAGCTGGCCGCCGGCGTCGCGGTCGAAGCGGGTGCCGAGCGCGATCAGCTCCGCGAGACGCTGAGGCCCGTCGCCGGTCAGCCGCGCCACGGCGCCCGCGTCGGCGATCTCTCCCGCCACCGCCAGCGTGTCGGCGGCGTGGAGCGCCGGCGAGTCGCCGGGGCCGACCGCCGCCGCGATCCCGCCCTGCGCGAGCGGGCTGTTGCCGGTCTGGCCGAGCCGGCCCCTTCGCCAGGAGGTCGATGCGCCGCCCGCCCAGGCCCAGCGCGACGCTCAGGCCGGCGGCGCCCGCTCCCAGGACGACCACGTCCGCCTCACGAACGGCATCGAGTCGATGGCTCATCTCTTCGACTCCCCGGCCGACCGCCAGCATGCGCTCGACCGCACGACGCGCACGCTCGGCGACCTCCGCCTCGACCTCGACCCGGTGCTCCAGGTTCTGGAGGGAGGCGAGGATCTTCGGCAGGGTGATCCGCTTCATGTGCGGGCACAGGTTGCAGGGACGGATGAACTCGATCTCCGGGAACTCGACCGCCACGTTGTCGCTCATCGAGCACTCGGTGATCAGCACGACGCGTGCCGGACGGGTGTCGTCGAGGTGGCGGACCATGCCCGCCGTGGAGCCGACGAAGTCGGCCGCGGCCAGCACGTCGGGCGGGCACTCCGGATGGGCGAGCACCGCGATCTCCGGGTGCTGCCGGCGGAAGGCCGCGATCTCGCTCCGCGGTGAACCGCTCGTGGACCTCGCAGTGGCCCTGCCAGAGGACGACCTCGGTCCTCGGTCTGCGAGGCCACGTAGCGGCCCAGGTACTCGTCCGGCAGGAAGATGACGCGCGGCGCCCCGAGCGACTCCACCACCTCGACGGCGTTGGCCGAGGTGCAGCAGACGTCCGACTCGGCCTTCACCTCGGCGGAGGTGTTGACGTAGGTGACGACCGGCACGCCGGGATGGCGCTCGCGCAGGAGACGCACGTCGGCGGCGGTGACCGAGGCCGCCAGCGAGCAGCCGGCCTCGAGGTCGGGGACCAGCACGGTCTTGCCCGGGTTCAGGATCTTCGCCGTCTCGGCCATGAAGTGGACGCCGGCCAGCACGATCACCTCGGCGTCGGTCTCGGCCGCCTTCTGCGCCAGCGCCAGCGAGTCGCCCGTGATGTCGGCGACCCCGTGGAAGATCTCGGGCGTCTGGTAGTTGTGCGCGAGCACGACCGCGTTGCGCCGCTTCTTCCACTCGCGGATCGCGTCCACGTAGGGGGCGTGCACCGGCCACTCCAGCTCCGGCACCACCCGCCGCACCCGCTCGTAGACGTCCGCGGTACGGCGCGCCACCTCCGGTGTCCAGCGCGGCTCGCCGGGGTCCCGCTCCGCCGCCGTCTTCGTCATGCCTCGCTTCTCCTGTTATGCTCCATCGGAGCATAATATGTGCCAAAGAGCAGGGCAGCCACGCTGCCCTTGTACCTCCAATATGCTATCTCGGAGCATAAAAGTCAACAGGGGTCGCGAAACCCCCGGCTACCGGAGCGCCGGCAGTCCGACGCCGGGGGCGCGGCGCTCGCGCAGCACCTCGCGGCGGAAGCGGAACAGCTCCGCCGGCCGGCCCACCGGTCCCGCCTCGAGGAGGCCCGTCCCCTCGACCAGCCCGCCCTGCTCGACCAGACGCCGGAAGTTCTGCTTGTGGAGCCGCACGCCGGAGAGGGACTCGACGACCCGCTGCAGGCGGAGCAGCGTGAAGGTGGTCGGCAGCAGCTCGAACACGACCGGCCGGTACTTGAGCTTCCCGCGCAGGCGCCCGAGCGCCGTCGCGATCAGGCGACGGTGATCGAGGGCCATCGGCACGCCCAGGGTCTCGGCCACGCGGGAGGCGGCGGCCGAGCCGCGGCCGCCGTCGCGCCTCGCCTCGTGGACGAGCCCCGCCTGGTAGAGCAGCTCGTAGCGCTCGAGCACGCGCACCGAGTCGAAGGGCGCGCCACGCAGCCCGAAGGTGATGTCGGCGCGCTCGCGCCGCGCGCGCCGCGCCTCGCCCTCGCTCTCCCCCACCCAGCGCGCCAGCGCGGGCGCGATCACCTTCTCCACCAGCTGCGGCCGGCCCGAGCGGCCGTCTTCCCAGGGCAGGAACTCGTAGGCCCCTCGCCAACGAGCGCGGCCGCCGCCGGAGACCCGGCCCTCGCGCACCAGCGCGAGATAGGCGATCGACACCATCCGCGGCCCGCCCGCTCGCTCGGAGGGATCGCGGTTCCGGTCGGCGAAGGTGTAGAGCTGCTCCGCGTAGCCGAGCTCCAGCCCCGTCTGCTCGCTCACCCAGGCGCGCAGGCCCAACTCGAGCGTGCGGTGCCCCGCCGGGTCGAGCGGGCCGAAGGGCAGGCCCAGCTCCGGGGCGCGAGTCCCGCCGGGCGTCCGCTCGGCCCTTTCCACGGTCAGCACACGCGGCTCCTCGCCGGTCACGGCGACGATCACGGCGTTCAGGCCGACCACGATCGACGGGTCCAAGCTCCCTCTCCCTCCGAGTCCTGCGTCTCCCTGCGGATCCTGCGAGCGCGGTGCCCCATTGTGGGCCGGGCGGCCTGCCGCGGCAATCCGCGCGCGGAGGCGATCCGATGGACGCGGGCGGCCGTCTCGTAAGAGAATCCCGGAGCGAGCCGGGGGAAAGCGTCCATGCCGGAGCTGCCCGACCTCCTCTACGTCGTGGCGCGGCTGCGGGAGCGGCTGCTCGGCCGGCACGTGACCGCCGAGCGGGTGCGCGAGCCCGTGGTGATGCGCTTCGCCATCCGCGGCAACCTCTCGCTCCTGCTTGGCCGCCCGCTCGAGGACGCCTTCCGCAAGTCCCACTTCCTGGTCTTCCGCTTCGAGGGACTGGACCTGGCCGTCAACCCGATGCTGGCGGGCCGCTTCCGTCTCGCCACTCCGGAGGAGCCGGACCAGGCCTCGCTCGCCTTCGCGCTCGGCTTCGGGGACGTGGAGCTTCGCTACCTGGACGACAAGAAGATGGGCAAGGCGTACCTGATCGCGACCGAGGACTGGCAGGCCGTGCCCGGCATGCAGACGGGCGGGATCGACATCCTCTCGCCCGAGTTCTCGCGGGAGCGGTTCGTGAGCGTGCTCAAACACCGGCGCGACCAGGTGCGCGTCTTCCTGCTGGACAAGCGGGCCCTCGACAGCCTGGGCAACGCTTACGCCGACGAGGTGCTGTTCGAGGCGGGCATCCACCCCAAGACCTTCTGCCGCTCGCTCTCGCACCAAGACGGCGTGCGGCTCCACGACGCGATCGTGAAGGTGATGACGGACGCGGTCGCCGAGGTCGAGCGCCGGGCCGAGCCGATCGAGGTGAAGGTCCGCGATTTCCTGAAGGTGCGGCGCAAAGAGGTCTGCCCGCGCTGCGGCGCCAGGCTGCGCACCGCCGGGGTCAGGGGCATGGACTCCTGGTTCTGTCCGCACTGCCAGCCGGCCAGCCGGCCCGGCCTCGTCGACTGGACGCGCACCGGCCGCTGATCCCATAGTGCGCGCCTGGCGGAGCCGGGAGGGCCGCTGTTCTCCCCCGGAGAGTGATGAGCAAGGACGACCTGATCGAGCTGCAGGGTGACCGCGTCACCGTCGGCGTCTCACCCTACGACCTCAAGCGCGGCTTGATCACTTACCGAGCCAAGTAGTCCCCGGACGGCTCCGGCCCTCACCGGCGGCGCGCCGGGAGGGCGACCTATAATGCGGTCGACCCTGCCACGGAGCCGATCACGGACTCGCGCATCACCATCCCCCGCCTCGCCGCCGCCTCGGTCGTCTTCCTGCGCGCCGAGATCCCCGAGCGGCACCCCTCGGCCTCCATCCTGGGCGAGGAGCGGATGGGCGCCGGCGTCGCGGTCGCCCCGGACGCGATCCTGACCGCGCACTACATCGTGATGGGCGCCGCGACGCTCGAAGTGGTGGGCATCGACGGCAAGGAGCACGGCGTCGAGCGGGTGACCATCGACCACGAGAGCGGGCTCGCCCTGCTTCTGATCGAGCGGCCCGACCTCGAGCCGGCGCGCCTGCGCGAGGACGAGCTGCGGCCCGGGGATCCCGCCTTCCTGCTCACCTGCACGAGCGAGAAGGAGCGGCGCGGCGCGAGCGGCCACGTCTCCTTCGTCGGGCCGTTCGAGGCGTTCTGGGAGTACATGCTGGACCGCGCGATCATGACCACGATCGTCAATCCCGGCCTGGCCGGGGCGCCACTGCTGGACGCACACGGTCGGGTGGCGGGTGTCGTCTCGCTCGGGCTGGCCGCGGTCGCGCGCTACAGCCTGGCGATCCCCACCCCGCTCTTCTTCGCGCGGCGCGCGCTGCTCGAGAGCACCGAGCCGATGCCGGCCGCCGAACGCCACGCCTGGATCGGCTTCTACCCGCAGGCGAGCGACGGAGGCGTCGCCGTCTCCGGCACCGTGCCCGGCGGTCCCGCCGACAAGGCCGGCCTCGAGCGCGGCGACCTCCTGGTCAGCATCGACGGGCAGCCCGTGCGCTCCCTGCGCCAGCTCTACGGCTCGCTCCAGGCGAAAGCACCCGGCGAAAAGGTCGACCTCCAGGTGCTGCGGGAGGAGTCGATCCAGGTCTTCGAGGTCGTCGCCGGCGACCGGTACGAGTTCTACAAGTAAGTCAAGCAGTAAATTCGCCAGTAAACAAGCGCCTGCGGCTGGCTGGGTGTGCCGGGTCACGGCGGGGGCACTAGTCGGGCTTGAGGGGTGCGGCGCGCCTAGCGGCTGGCTCGAGATCGACCTGGCTGAGGCCTGCGCTTGCGGCGGCGCTTGGCACGAGGGTTGCTAGATGGCGCCGAGGGCTTCGCTGGCGCCGGTTGAGCGGAGACGACCCGATAGGCCAGCTCGCGGCGGCCGGCTGCCCTCACCGCCCAGGCGGTCAGCGTGCCGCAGCGCGAGCAGACGACCCGGTAGTCCTCGACGTGGCAGACGCGGCCGCAGGCGCAGCAGATCCGGGAGGCCTCGCGGTAGGTGAACCCCGGGGATGGCGTGGGCGGCGTGGGTGCCGGAGCTGGCTCCGGCTCGGGCTCAGGCTCCGGCACCATTCGGCTATCGGCCATTCGGGCCTTCCTTCCCCTCCGGAGCGCCAGGCTTCAGTAGGTACCTGTGCGCGGTGCCTCCGAGCCCGTTCGATGCGATCCGCTTCTGCTGAAGCAGCAGCTTGAGCGTCGTGATGATCTTCTCCCTCTGACCCTTCACGCTCTCGCGGATTTCGCGGGTGGTCAGCCCCTCAAGATGCGCGGCCAGCAGCTCCAGGATCGGTTGCACGAGCTTGTGTTCCTCGACGTCGAGGAACGTGCCGCTCGCGACGTCGTAGTGAAACGGAACGTGCTCGACCGTCTCATCCATCGCGCGGGACTTCACGCGCCTCAGGTAGCCGGCCGTGTCACTCGTGCCCGGCACGAGCAGAAACGCCGCGTCGGCTTGCTCGACCATCGCACCCGTGCCGCGGAATGCCGTGATGTTCTCCTTGTCCTTCTTCGTCTTCGTCGTGTGGCAGAGGTAGAAGAACGCCTTCAGCTTGTGCGCAACGACGAGCTGCCGCACCCAGCCCATGATCTCGGTGACGCCGTCCGGGCGTGTTCCAGTCGAGGCCGTGCGTCTTCTGCAAGAGCCCGAGGCCGGGGAAGATCGAGGTGGCCGAGTCGAGCACGACGACGTCGGCCTTGTGGTCGGCGACGAGGTACTCGACCACCGGGGCCGTGACGAGGGTCGTGAAGACCGGGATGACGTGAGAGGCTGCGGCGCGGGGGATCCCGGTCTGCCGCAGGCACTTCTTCACCTGTCGCTTCGACGCTTCGGTGATGAACAGGGTCCGCAGCCCCGGCCAGGTCGGATAGCCGAGGAACGGGCGGCCGGCGGCGCAGGCAGCGGCGAACGCGGAGCGCCAGCGTCGTCTTGCCGACGCCGCTGTAGGCCCCCAGCGCCACGACGTCACCCTCGGCGAAGACCCCGAGGTTCTCCGGGCCTCCACCGCCGAGGACCCAGCGCGTGGGCTCGTCGGGCTCGTCCAGGAGGAGATCCGCCGGAACCGCGTACCGCTCGGCCGCCTCGAGCCGGGGCTCGTGGGCCTGGTGGACCGGGCAGGCGCGCTGCCCGACCAGCACCGACGCCGTGCAGTGGGGGAACCTGCACTTGACGCCAGGGCTGACGCGAGCCGGGAGCAACCGCGGCGCAGGGGGCCTCCGGCAGGGCCTCCGGCAGGGCCTCCGTGCGGTCCTGCGACCCCGCCGAGCGGTTCCCGACCGCCGGAACCGCTGGAACGGATCCGAGCGGTTCCCGAGGAGCCGGAACCGCTGGGAACCGCTCCCGATTCCTCGCCGCACATCTCCACGGTGGCTCAACGACTTCTATGCGGTTCCCAATCATCGGGAATCGATGAAAAATACCCATCTGCACGAGCGGTTCCCGTTTTCCCCCCTTCTACTGAAGGGGAAAGGGAATCGCGAGAGGGCGGGGTGGACGGAAGAGAAGAGATAACCGCCCCTGAGGGGCCTGCTGGAGCTGGTTGCCCTGCTGCTGGCACAGCCTCATCTCGTGCTAGGCTGAGATCGGGTTGACGGTCGTCGTGGTCGTCGTGGTCGTCGTGGTCGGTCTGGCGCGCCGTGGGTTGCTGACTCGCGGCGCGCTTTCCTTTCAGCGGCGCCTGCGGCTGGCTGGATCGGGGCCGGACCTGGGCCTATCTCACGCCCCCTCTCGGTCTGGCGTGATCGGCGCGGGCCCAGCCGTGGTCGCCCGCCGACGCGAGGCCACGAAGGCGCGCAGATCCGCGATCGCGTAGAGGACCCGACCGCGCCCGCGGCGGCTCGGACCGAACTTGGAGAAGGGCGGCCCGCCGCCATGACTGCGCCAGCTCGACAACGTCTCCACGCTGACGTGGAGGTACTCCGCGGCTTCGGCTGCGGTAGCGTATTCGCGTTCCATTCTGGTTTCCTACCTGCTGGGAAGGATTGAACGTCGCAGGCGGTGGTAAGAGCCGGGAGGCGACCGTCCGCGTGTACCCCCGGCGGCCCGCCGCCTTGCAGCTCGAGCGGGCTGGGGCGGCGGACCAACTAGCGCGGCCGGGTCGGTGGGGTGCGACACCGCTTTGCCGGCTGGCAAGAACTAAGCTACGAGGACGCGAGTCAGTTGTCAACGGATTATTGACTATTGTCTGCGAATTGTCAGCAGGTCCATTGTGCTTGTCACCTGGAATCGCCGGAATCGCTCCCCGAGGCCGCCTCGGGCGAATCTGTCCCCGCTGGAAATCGGCCCCCGGCGCCACCGCCAGCCGCTAGGCGTCGGAATCGCTCCCCGGGCGGCCCTTGCGGTCCCCGGCGCTTGCGCTCCCCGACAGAATCGGCTGGTCCCGGCTAGAAATCGCTCCCTGCGCTCGGAGAATCCGCTCCCTGCTGTCCCCGGAGGACCAAGAATCTGTCCCCACCCAACCGGGGCTCGGGGACCGATTTGGGCTGCGGGGGGTCCTGCGGGCCTGGCGGGAGGCTCAAGGCCAGCCGCCAGGCGCACGAAAACCTGCGGGAGGTGGAAGTGAGCCAGGTCGGGCGTGCCTTGCAGGCGGCGCTCCGGACCCAGGTCGGGGGCAAGGTCGCGACGATCGCCAACACGCTGCGCCTGCTCCGACGCCAAGACTCGACCCGACCGCGATCGGGCCCCCAGGGGTCGGGTGGTGTGCTACGCTGCCGCCATTCGAGGCGGGGTATCCCCCCGGGGCAGTTCTCCGTAGGATGGATCTATGGCTGTTGAACTGGAGATCAGACTAGAGGGCAACGCCCCCGGCCTGGCGGAGCACCGGCTCAGTCTGAGCGCGTTCGGCCCGTCGCTAGAGAACCTCCTGGAAGCGCTCCGCCGGATCGCATCCGGCGTAGTGCGTGACGCAACGATGCCCGATTACGGCGTCCGCGGAGGCCGGTACACGAAACAGGCGAGACGCCTGGATGTACAGGTCCAGGCCGTCGACGAGGGATCGCTCAAGCTCGTACTCGTACTAGCGCTACAGGCGGTCGCCGGGCAGGGGAACCTTTTTCAGGACCTACCCGAGCGCGCGGGAAAGGCTTTCGTGCAGGCCGTCGAGGACGAGGGCCACGGCCGCATGCGGAATGCGATGGTCCGCCGTTACTTAGAATCCCTCCCGGCGGAGATCACGGCGCAGAGCTACAGCGTCAACCGCGACGGTGTGGCGATCGAGACGGCGCGGCTTGGGCAGGTGAGCCTGTCCAACGATGCAGGTCCGCTCCCTGCGCTCATACGGGTCGACGGGCGAATCACCGGCGTGGGTTTCCCGCCGGGCAAGCCGGAGGTCCGGGTGCGCTTTGCGCGCTACAGTGCTCACTTCAGCGCCACCCCGGGGCAGGTGGACGAAGCGCTGGCGCTACGTGAGAAGGTCGCAGAGATCGCCGCAGTCGTGATCGGGAAGAACGGCCGTCTGCTCGCTGTCCGCGAGGCCGGGACGGAACTGCGGCAGCTGTCGAACGAACAGCGAGTCGAGGCTCTGTTCGCGCGCTGGGACGGTCTCCTCCGGCGGCTCGCGCGGTGAGTACCGAGCCCTGGGGCCACCTCATCGACTTGGAGCGCGTCCAAGCGCTCCAAGGTGAGGGCGTCCGGCGGTACGAGACGGGGATCATCGACGCTCCGCGCGGTGGCTGCGTGGAAGGGAGCCTCGGGAGCGCCTGGTCAGCGGAACAGTACCAGGAGACAGAGGAGGGGGTCTGCGAGGGACTCATCTTCGCAGGCTACGTGCTCTTCTACCTCGCGAAAAACCACTGCTTCACTGACGGGAACAAGCGAGTCGCGTGGCTCTCGGCAACCTGGGTCCTGGCTACGCTGGGCGTGAGCGTAGATGCCAGCGACGACGAGGCGGAGCAGATGGTACTCGCGGTCGTTCAGGGCGAGATCCCATCCGGGGCAGAGGTCGTCAGGTGGTTGGCCGACCGACTGGTCGCAGCACCCGACCAGTCCTGAAGGGGCGCTACCCGAGGCTCGACAGCGCGGCGCGGAAGGTGTCCAGCAGGATCTCGGTGCCTGCGGCGCTCAAGTGGCTACCGTCCGGCCAACACGCCGTCTTCGCGGAGTTGCTGAACCGTCGTCTTCGCCATGTCCTGGACGAGGTCAGCCTGATTGGCGAAGGCGTTCCCCCTGGACTTCAGCCGCGCGAACCACGTTTGCTTCGCCGTCTTCGCGTCGAACATGTCCGCTCGGTAGTTGGCGAAGGGCTTCTGAAAGGTGATGGCCTCTCCGGGAGTCGTGGTCGAAGTGGCGGTATAGCTACCTCCGTACGTCGTCACCTTCCCACCGTCATAGACGGTCGTCCCCTGCACCGGCACAATCTGGGTCGTCGTGGTCGCGGGCGTCTCGACCACCGACTCCCTCGTGCCGGCGTTCACCAAGGTCACCACGAGCGCCGCCGCAAGAACGTAACGAGCGACGACAGCCTTCACCTCCTCAGGCGAAGGCGACTGGCCTTGAAGCAGAAGCATGCGTCGCTCATCTACCTCTCGCCCAGCGAAGTAGGCATCTACCGCTCGGACTCCAACCACCCCGACCTTGCCAAGCTCCAGGACGAGGGCTGTCTCGGCCTGAGCACGGAGCGCGAGGTCAGGGTGCCGCACGACGCAGAGGATTCTGGTCGGAGCCTCCGCACCTGGAACGCGCACCGCCTGCGACGTCACCGATGTGCTGGTGAGCGCGCACCCGCACGCGAGAAGCAACGCAACTGCGGCAAGCGCAATCAGACTCTTCAGCATCAGCTTCTCCTTCTCCGCACACAGATGAAGCCAGGCGAGGTCATGCGAGGTCATGCGAGGTCATGCGAGGCCTACGCTCGGCACCGATACTACTCCCCGATCGGAGGCAGCGCCGCGGGAGCGGGCGGCTCCCCGTCGTAGACCCCGATGATCGAGTCGGGCGGGATCGAGAGCGTGCCGCGTTCACCGTCCGGACCGTCATAGCCGCGCTCGTGGATCCGCGCGGCTGCGGCGGCGCCGAGATCAGCGGAGTAGGCGTCGGGCGTGACGAACTCGCGGCGCTCGGAGCCGCAGCGGTAGACGACACGAAGGCGACGGGTCACGGTGGAATCTTGGGTCATGGCTCAGGCTCCTTACTCTGCGACGGCGGTTGGACCCGCCGCGGCATCTGCGGCAGCGACCGCGACTGCGGCGACGTCCGCCGGGATGTTCGTCGGCGAAGTCGCTGCGAGGTCCGTGACACCAGCGCGGGTTACGAGTTCGGTCAGGCGGTGAATGATCGCCATCTGAGCGCGGAGGTCCGCTTCGAGGATCGTGATACGCGCCTCGTGACGGCGAAGGATCGTCTCCTCCACGCTCAGCGCCGGCTCGAATGCGTTGGTGCCGGTCGCGAGGATGCGGACTTCGTCCTGGGCCGCGACGACGGCGGCCTGGCGGATCTTGTGCCAGGCGACGCGGTCGCGCATGAGGTCCGCGACCGCTGTCCGGTGCTGAGCATCGCGATCATCGCGCGCCTGCGGGGCCTGCGGGGCCTGCGGCTGGCTGGGGATGGTCGGATAAGTCGTGCTGGTGATCGGGGTCGGCATGGTTCTACTCCTTCACTTCTCGTTGGGTTGCGGCTGCGACGGCGGAGACGGCTGAGACGGCTGAGACTGCGACAGTGGTTGCGCTGGTGGTTGCGACCGCTGAGACGATGCAGCCGGCGTAGCCGCTGCGGCCTCGGTCGGCTCGGTCGGCTCGCTCAGCTCAGCGTCGATCACGTCGATCGGTCGCGCGTCCGGCGGAGCGGTCGGCAGCGCGAGCGACTGAACGTGCAACCCATCGGGCGCGCTCGGTGGGCCGACGGGCTGCTGAGCGCGACCGTCGCCCCCGTCGTCCAACGCGAGGGCCATGCGTTGGGTTCCGGGAGGCAACACGATGAGAGGGCCGGTCGGCTGGGTCTGGGTCTCCTCGGTGCGCCGAGCAATCCGCGCGTAGCTTCCGAGAATCCCCTCGGCCGCTCGGAGTCGGATCGCGTGCGCGGGGGACTTGGTCTCGGTGTCGGTCGCGTTCAACGCATCGCGCAGGACTTGCTCGCACTCACCAGAGAGAGTCGCGAGGATCCCCTCGATCCGCTCGCGCTGGATTTCGAGAAGGCCCTGGAGTTCGCGCGCGAACTCGGGCTCGCGCCGCCACTTCACGATGGTCTTTGCCGAGACGCTCGCCAGCCGCGCGGCCTCGGCATCGGTCGCCCCTGCGGCAAGCGCGGTCAAGGCGCGAAGCGCACGGGCGGTGATTGCCGGCCCGGAGTATGGACCGCGACGACCGCGCACGCGGATCAGGTTGTCGCTCGCGGCCTGGCGGTTGTCTGGGTCAGCGACGGCGCGCAGGGCCGAGAGAGGACCAACGCATGAGCCACTCATGCTGCACCGCCGCTGAGGTCGCCAGCGGCGCCGGGCTTGCCGCTGCCGCTGCTCCAGAGACCGCCGAGGCCGAGGAGCATCACGGGGATCTTGACGTTCGGCTTGAGGATCATCTTCCGAACCTCCGGCCAGGCGGAGCCGAAGATCCGGTTGCCTTCGGCGAGAATTGCGGCCTTGTTCGCGGCGCCGGACTGATAGAGCTGGCGGAGACGAGTCGCGATGCTCGCGGCCTGAGCCTCTGGAAGAATGCTCGGCGCCAGGTCGAGGCCGAGGCGCTCCGCGGTTGCAGTGCGGGCGGCGACCGCGGCGGCTCCGCCAGGGCGCAGAGAGGCACGGAGGAGGCCTTCGAGGTTCGCTGCTTTCACAGTGCCTCCGGCGGTGGCTGCGGCGTCGGTGGCTGTGGTGGCCGCGGTCGAGCTGGCCGCAGCAGCTTCCCGCGCAGCAACACTGCCAGCCGCCCGCGCGGCTCCAGCCGCTTCGGCTCCGGCAGCTCCGGCGGCTCCGGCAGCTCCGGCAGCTTCTGCACCGCCGCCCAGGAGCCTCCCCAGGATCGCGGTGCCGGCGGGGCCGAGCTTCTTCTTCAACAGGAGCGAGGCCAGGGCGACAGGAATGGTCGCGCCGGGCTTGCCGCTGATCTCGCCGGCTGCCCCGCCCAGCATCGTCGGACCCGGGAACGCCGCACCGAGCGCGCCGCCTGCTACGCGACCGGCGACTTCTGGCAGTCCGAGCTTACGCGCCTGTCGAGCGCCGATCTCCTGACCCTGGACGGCACCGCCTCCGTGCAGGGCGACCGTCGAGGCCGCAGGCAGGAGAGGAGCGAGCCGCGCGGCGATGGCTGGCGCTACTGCCGCGGCTGCGGATGGCGCTGCGGCGAACGCTGCCGCTTTCGCCAGCGTCTTCCAGTCCTGCGCGTCGGCGGTCCCCTCGGACGAGCCCTCGCCGCGCAGGCGCTTGGTGCGTGCTTCATCGGCGGCGCTCAGCTCCGCCTGGGCCTCCGGCGGAAGGCCGCGCTCCGGCCCCGTCTGCTGCGAGAAGGTGGCTCCGCCGGTTGCCTCGGTGACGCGACCAACCCAGTCGCTGAGCATGTCGTCGCTCGCGCCGAGCCTGCGCATGACTTCGGTCTGAGCCGCGAGAGGAAGCGCAGCGAACTTCGGATCCGTCATCGCGTCGCGGAGGGTCGGGGTCGGCATCGTGGGTTTCCTTTCCTCCTACTGTCCTACTGTCCTACTGCCCGTAGGTCTTCAGAAACGCGTCCGCGAGGGCCGCGGGCGAAGAGCCGCGCGAACCGCCGCTCGAACCAGCCGAACCGCCGCCAGCCCCCCGGCTTCCGCGCCCGCCGAAGATGGCGGATTCGGCATTGTCGAACATCGTGTTCAGGTTCTTGACCTTCTGCTGCGCCACGCCAAAGGTGTCGGTGAGTTTCGGAATGTCGTTCTCGACAGCGAGTGCGATCTCGGCTTGGTTCAGTCTCAAACCCTTGGATCCCGCGGTCGCGCGCAGGTTCTTGATCGCGGCGGTGCGCCAGGAGGTGAAGGCCGCGACTTCCGAGTCGGTCTGGAAGAACTTCGAGAGCCGATTCTCGGGTCCGACGACCAAGCGGCCCGCGGCGTCATGCGGCAGCTTGTCGCGGACCTGCGCGAAGATATCGGCGGTGTTGGCTCGCGCGGCGTCGATCTCTTGGAGAGTGTCGACGTCCGCCTTGGAGAGCGGGACCACGCCAGCCTTGTGCGCCTGCTGGCGAACCGTCGTGCGCTCCTTGACGCCGTAGTCCGAGAGACTCAGGAAGCGGTAGCCTGTGGCGGTGGTTTGGACGTCGGGCTGAATGTCGAGCGGCTCCGCGCCAGCAGAAGGCCGCTGCGGCGTCCCGGCCGGGCCGAAGTCACGGGTGAAGTCCTGCGCTTGCGGATCCCACCCCATCGTCCGGCCGCCGATGTTCTTGGTGGTCGGTGCCGAGGCAGGCTTCACGAGCTGCTCCATCAGCTTCGGATAGACAGCCCGCGCTAGGGCGAAGCCGGGATCCCCCGGCTTGAAGGTATGGCCGCGGAAGAGGGGCGAGATGTTGGGGTCGCTCGGGAAGGTGATGGCATCGGCCGCTGCGGTCTCGGCTGTGGTCTGCTCGAGCGACGGGTTGACGTTGAGCGGGACCTTGCGACCGCTCGGCAGCGTGATCTCGCGGAGGAGAGGAGCAGCCAGACGCGAGCTGCCGAGCTGAACGGGAGTGGTCTCGGCAGGCAGACCCAGGTCCTCTGCCCCAGGAACCTCGGTCGTGGCGGGAATGGCGGTAGGACCGGCCGGCTCGAACATCGAGCGGCTCGGCGCGAGTTGGGCGAGTGCGGATTCGTCCGCCCGCTGCTTCGCGATGTCCTCCGCGGCGATTCGACGCTTGCGGTCCTCCGCTGCGAGCGCATCCTGAGCCGCTTGGCGCTCCTGCGCCTGCTTCAGCACGGCATCGGCGCGCGCCCGATCTCGGCGATCCTGGGCAGACTGAACCATCTGCTGAAGCGCTTGCGCAAGCATCTGCATACCGAGCGCGGTGGTGTCGCGCTTGGCGGGAAGATAAACAACCTGCTGCTGGGGCGGCGGCATCGTGAACCTCCTAACGCTGAACCTGCTGACCTTGCTGATCCTGCTGAACCTGTTCGACCCGCGCCGCGATTGCGACGTCGAGCGCGACCGCGCCCGGCAGTGCCGCGAGACGCGCGGTCTCGGCGTTGATGATCTCCGCGATCTCCTGGCCTTCGAGTCGGCGCCGCTCGGCGAGAACCGCGCCGAGACGAAGGACATAGGGCTGGAGCTTCGCCAGCAGCTCGCGTGCGGCGGCGATGGCGGCGAGCGCGTCCACTTCACCCGAGACGAAGCGCAGGAGACTCGGCCAATCGCCGCCCTCCGCGTTCGCGTTCGCGATGCAGCAGGCCAAGGCCGCCGGACCACTCGGGCGCAGGCCGGGCGCGCCGAAGTAGGCGGCTTGTGCGATCCCGGCGGCGGCGATCCAGGCGCGGTGGACCGGCGGCGCGTCCTGGCAGGCCACCGACGAGGCGGCTTCAAACCGCGAATAGGCCGGATCGCCGCTCCGGGCCTCCAGCGGATCGAGCGTCAGCAGCGCCGCGGCGTAACCGAGCGCGGTGCCGACTACCTGGTGCGCGGCCTCGTGCCAGGGCCGCACAGCAACGAAGTAGTCGCGGGCCGCTCGCTCGCTGGCCTTCTCCGCAGGCGTCGCCGCCACTGGCTGCCCATCCACGGCCCGCCCAGCCGGCTCCTGGTGGGCCACAATCGTGAGATGACGGGGCTTCGCGTTTGATCTGGCCGGCTTCTGCATTGTGTTCCTCGCTCGATCCATTGTGTGGGCTGCTGGCGCCAGTATGTCGTCACCCCGCCTCATGCGTCGCTCCACTTCTCGTTTTCGTAGCCCGGCGAAGGCCACCCGACCCGGGAGTCATAGTGGTAGAGCGTCGATGGGGTCAGCCCAGTGACGTGCTGCTGAACGTTGAACGTCCCGGCTGTGAGGAACTCCTGCCAAGCGGTCGTGAAGCTGAACGGCGGCCCCGTCTCCTCGCCGTACTCGAACCTCACGCGACAGGTGCCCCCGGTTGGGACTTCTACCGTCGCGTTGAGGTTCGCGTTGTCGTAGCTCACGCCAGAAGCCTGATTGTTCGTGAGAAACGGCGCCGCCGAGATCGTGGTGAAGCTGGCGGACGCGCTGGTCACGCTCGTACCACCGGCCGAGACGTTCCGCGTGATGACGAGACGAACCTGGTACTGCGTGTTGGGGTCGAGACCGGTGAGAGAAGCGGTGGCGCTGCGCGTCACATAACCGCCGAGGGTGCCTGCTGTCCCGGCGTTCGTCCAAGTCGGGTCGGTCGTCCGCTTGTACTGGAGCTGTGCGGTCGCCGTGGACTCGAGGACGTTTGGCAGATAGTCACAGGCGATGTCAGCCGTCGTCGCGGCTACGTTGCTGCTGGTGGGCGTCGACGCGGTCGCCACGACTGCGCCGGTCTTCTTGGCTCGCACCGCACCCAGGGCTTCCGCGGATTCGCCCGAGTTGGCCTCTGCTTGGAAGTAGTACGTCTTGTCGGCGGTCAGCGGCCCGACTACCGCGCTCCAACTGCCGCTCGCGCCGACGTTATCCCCGTCGTCCTGCGCATTGGATGGCGGATAGGTGGCCCCCCATCGGCTGGCGAGGTAGACCGTCCACGTGGGCTCCGCACCGGAGTAGGAATTTCCTTGCAGCGTCACGTAAGCCAGCGATGGGCTAGCGGACTCGTGAGCTATCGTCGAGCCGGTTGCGCAACTTAAAGACATGGTCCGGTCTCCTTCTCCTTGCGGTGCGTCTGCGGGTGCCGGTGTCGCTGCCGCGGTGGCGCTCGCGTCATCCTGCGACGGCGCGGTCGGCGTCGAACACGCGGCCAGTGCGAGCGCGGCGAGCGCGGCGATCAGTGCGAGGGCCGCGGTTGTGACTGCGTGCGGCTTCGGGTTGGCCGACTTCATCGGGTGGCCTCCGCTTCTTGTTCCGCTGCTTCTTCTTCGTCCATCGCGTCGGCGAGCAGCGAAATCTCGCCGAGCGCCAGCAGGTCCGCGGCCTCCAGGTGCCGCACCTCGACGTTCTCCGGCTCGACCGGATCGAAGACCATCCCGGCGTCGTCTGCGTCCGCCACGTCGCCCGCCGGGGTCGTCGCCAGCGCGAGGTCGACCGGGGAAGCGGGGGAGAGTCCAGGAAGGAGGCGCCGCGGACGCCGCCAGGACTTGGGATCCAGCGACTGGCCCCGGCGCCTCCTCCTCGTTGTCGATCACGGATGATGCTGCGGGCGATGCTGCGGGCGATGCGGCAGACGCGGGCGATGCGGCTTCGGCTTCGGACTCGGCTTCGGACTCGGCTGCGACGACCGCCTCAAGCGGCTCACGGGTCTCAAGCGCCTCCGCGCCCGCCACCAGCCTGAACTTCGTCGCGCGCCCGCGGCCGACGCGCTCGACCTGGCCGTCTGCGATCAAGAGACCCAGAGCCTCGTAGACTAGCCCGCGCCGCGCCGCGAGTCGCTGCACGATGGCAGCACCCGCGAGCGGGCCGGCGGCTCTCAGCTCCTCCGCCACGTCGAGTGCGAGCGGGCCAGCAGCACTACCCCAACCTGCGCCGCCTGCGGCACCCGAGCCAGCCGCAGGCGCGACAGGCAAATCCGACCTGTCATCCGAAAGTCGGCTGTCGATTTTTCGAGAGAAGGCCACAGGCGCGAAACGGAACCCCGATCCGGGGGTGGGTAGGAGGTGGCCCCCCTCCCCCTCACTCTGGTCGGCGGCCGGCTGCGCGGGAGACCCCGGGGGGGCCACTTGCGAGCGCTCGGCGATGATGCGATCGAGAACCTCGTTCGCGATCTGCAAGTCAACCGGGCGGTGGCCGAAGCGGGCCAGGAGTGCGGCGCGCACGTCGAGGGGGTCCATCAGTTGACTCCGCCGGCCGGCTTGTCGAGCGTGGTGAAGCTCCTCACCCGCGACTGCGGCGGCTGCGATTGCTCCGGTTGCGAGTAGCGCAGGCGCAGCCGCTCCAGCACCAGGGGGACCAGACGCGCGGCGTGTTCCTCACCGCTGCCGGCGCACGCATCGGCGGGCGCGCCGCACGAGCAGCAGGGGCCGACTGGCGGAGCCACGGGCGGAGGCGGAGGAGGCGCGGGCGCGGCCGGCTTGGCGGCTGCTCCGGTCGGATCGGCACTCCAACTCTCGTAGGCCTCGGCGACCAGGCGATCGAGTTCGGCAGCAGCCACCTCGCGACGTAGATCCGCCGACTGACGCCGCGGCGTGACGAGCGTGACCCACGCGAGTTCCAAAACGTCGAGCTGGTCGCGGCTGATCGGCCGATGCGGTGCCGTCGCGAGCCGCCACAGGAAGGCGCGGAGTTCTGCTGGGAGTTCCGGGCAGAGGCTCAACGTGTCGACCATCTCGCGCGGCGTTGGGTTGACCGATCGTGCCATGACGGACTCCTTCGTTCCTTCCTACTTCTCCTGCGCGGTCACGCCGCCTCGCTCGCGGCCGGCTTGCTCACAGCCGGCTTGCCTTCACCTCGCCGACGACCGTCGAAGCGACCGCCCCGAGGGCGAGCGGCGATCCACTGCGCTACTTCGGCTTCGGACCAGAGGCAGCGACGAGCGCCGATACGAATGCCTTCTGGAAAGCCGAGATCCCGGCGCGCTCGGTGCAGCCAGTTGTTGAAGCCAGCCTTCGACAGGTCCGGCCGGATCCGCTGGCGGAGCTGCTCGGTCGAGAGGAGCCGCGGAAGCCTGGCTTCGGCTTCGGCTTCGGCTGCGATGACGTCTTGCTCGTTCTCCATGCCGAGGAGTATCGAGCAGGCAGGTTGGACAAACCACGGGTTTGCGTGAAGGACTTCAGCAGCAGCGGCGGGCGCGTCTCCTCAGCGGCGAGCGCGTGCCTTCGCCCGGCGTGGGAGGCCGGCGGCCAACTCCGGCTCGTGCCGAAGCAGGCGATTGGCGGCGCTGATGACCGAGGGCCACTCGATGTACGCGCCTACGTCGTCGACCCGCTTGGCCTCGTTGATCCGGCGAGCGATGCGCCGGGCCAAGGCGACGCGCGGGCCTCCCTGCAAGCGCAACACGGCGATCTTGTCTTCGCGCGTGAGGCCGGTAGGGTGGCCGCCGAGCTTGCCGCACGGCGCCTGCTTGAGGACTTTGTAGCCGATCGCCTGAGCGAGCTGATCGGCCTCCCGGCTTACGAACATCTCGCTGAGGGCCGCGAGGAGCGCGGCTGCACCAGCGCCTGCGCCTGCGGCTGGCTCCACGGGTTCCACCACAGCGACCCTCGCGGCCCTGGCGCCCATCTTACCGGCCCCCGCCAGCGCCTGTGGCTGGCGTGAACTGCACGACCCCGCCCGGCGCCTGCGCCTGACCCGCGGTCTCCTCGATCCACGCGCCGAGCCGCTCGAGCGCCTCGCGGACCTTGTCCGCGTAGTCCCAGCGCTGGTAAACCGCCGTGATCGCGGCGGCCATTCCCACGTCAGGCTTCGCGTGACCCAGCACTCGCGAAATGACGTCGGGGCTCGGCGCCCAGGCGCGCGCAAAGCGTCGCGGCGGTGCGTCGGAGGTCCCGCGGCTGCCACGGCTCGCCGCCCATCGCCTTCCGGATCCGCGCCGAGGCCTCGCTCACGCGCACGTGTGAAGCGCCGAAGACGTAACCCGTCGCTTCGGTCCGTGGCTGCAAGCGCTCCAGGAGGGCGACGGCCGGCTCGGACAGCGGAATCGCCCGCGCGCGGTGGTTCTTGCTGCGGCCCTCGGCCAGGGTCCAGGTCCGCGCGTCGAGATCCACCTCGGACCACGGCAAGTCCGATGCTTCACGGACGCGACAGGCGGTGAGGAGGCTGAAGCGCAGCGCCTCACCTTCGAGACCTTCTCGATCAGCCGCGCGCCAGAGGGACCAGATTTCGCCGGGCGCCAGCACGCGCTCGCGCTCCTGCTGGACGCGGCCGACCTTCTCCAGGGCCGCGAAGTTGATCGGAGCCACCTGGGCGCCGACGCTGTGCGGGCGCAGCGCGGCCCACTTCCACGCTGCGGAGAGGAAGTCGCGGACCCGCGGCCCCATCGTGGGGCCGGAGCGCCTCACAGCGGCTTCGAGGGCCAGCAGAACGTCCTCGGGGGTGACGCGGTCGACCGCGAGCGCGCCGAGCGGCATCGTCTCGACGTGCAGGCGGTTCATAGACTCCCACAGGAGGAGCGTCTGCGGCCTCGCCACGCGACCGAAGCGCCCCGACGGCACCGTGCGTCGGTGTTCGACGTAGGCGCGGGTCAGTTGAAGCACGGTCGACGCTGGCCGCGAGGAGCGGCGACGGCGGCGCTCCTCCGACCGCTCGACGCGGGCTGCGCGCTCGGTTTGGCGGGCTTCGCGGCGCTCCAGGAAGGGATCCCGGCCCGCTTCTACTGCCGCGAGGGCCGCTCGGGCGAGGCGCCGGGCCTTGGCGAGCGGCAACTTGGCGGCGTTGCCGAGCTTCAGGCGGCGCGTCGCGCCTGCGGCTGGCGCGTAGAAGGTCGCGTACCACGCCCGGGCGCCTCCAGCCGTGACGCGCAGGCGCAGGCCGGAGGAAGACTCGACCCACTCCGCTCTGGCCTCGCCCAGGGGCGCCAGGAGCGTCTGCCCGTCGCTAGGCCCGAACTGCCACTCGATCGCCACGCTCGGCCTCCTCCCGCTGGGTCACGCCTGGGGCACGAACAGGTCGCGACTCCAACATAACCCAAGACAATCGCGAGACGCCACTGGAGAGCGTTCTTACCTGCCACCGGCGCGGGTGAAAACAATGTCGCAATGGCATCTCGCTCATATCCCTAGATGGGATACTGCACGAGTTCTACAAATAGAGCAGCGTCGAGACACGCCTCCGCTTTCGGGGGCGTCATCCTGCCCATCCTGCCCATCCTGCCCGATCCCGATTGAACACGTCGGCGTCTTCCCGTACGCTCGGTGTGCGTCCTCGTGTTCCGCCGCGCGCTTTCCATCCGAGGAGGGGCCGTGTCCGAGACGCCCGGTCGCCGCGAGTTCCTGTCGTCCACCGTGGCCTGCCTGGCCACCGTCCCCGCAGTAGCTGCCGGCACTCCCACAGCAGCAGCAGCTGAGACGAACGGCGCCGATCTCCGCAACCACAGCTACCAGCTGGCGCCCAGCGAGGGCTGATGTCCCGGGGACCAGGGACGCGCGCCGTGCTGATCGGCGCGGAGCGCGAGGAGAACCTCTCGCTCCGCTACCTCGTCTCGGCCGCGCGCGCGGCGGGTGTCGCCGCGGAGATCGTGCGCTTCGACGGACCCGAGGACCTGGCCACGGCGTGCGCGGCGACACTCGCGGTCGATCCCCTGGTCGTCGGCGTCTCGATCCCGTTCCAGGCCCGTGCGGCCGAGTCGCTCGCCCTCGTCGCGAGGCTCCGGGCCGCCGGCTACTCGGGACACGTCACGATCGGCGGGCACTTCCCCACCTTCGAGTACGAGAGCCTCCTGCGCGACCACCCGGCCGTCGACTCGGTGGTTCGCCACGAAGGCGAGCAGACCCTCTGCGAGCTGTGCCGGCGTCTGGTCCGGGGAGAACCACCCGCCGGCGTGCGTGGCCTGGTCACCCGGAACGGGACCGGGCTCTCCGTCGCCGCACCGAGGCCGCTCCCCGCCCTCGACAGCCTCGCCTTTCCCGACCGCCCGCGAGACCCCGAGACCGTGCTCGGCGTGCCCTGCGCCCCGATCCTCGCCAGCCGCGGCTGCTACGCCGACTGCAGTTTCTGCTGCATCAGCGCGTTCTCACGTCACGCCCAAGGGCCGCGCTTCCGCCGCCGCTCCCCGGAGAACGTGGCTCTCGAGATGGCGCAGGAGCACCGCGAGCGCGGCGTGCGCCTCTTCGTCTTCCAGGACGACAACTTCTTCGTGCCGCACGGGCCCTCGAACCTGAAGCGGTACCGCCGGCTCGCCGACCGCCTCCGCTGCCACGGGCTCGGAGACATCGGCCTGGTCATCAAGTGCCGGCCCAACGACGTCGAGGAGGAGCTGTTCTCCCTGCTCAAGGAGATGGGGCTCATCCGCGCCTACGTCGGCGTCGAGAGCAACTCCGAAGAGGGCCTGGTGAGCCTCAACCGCAGGATCTCGCGGGCCGACAACCGCCGCGCCCTGCGCACTCTCCAGCGGCTGGGCATCTACCACTCGTTCAACCTGCTCGTCTTCGATCCCGAGGCGACCCTCGACGGCGTGCGCGCCAACCTCGAGTTCATGGAGGAGTTCGCCAGCTCGCCCTCCAACTTCTGCCGGGCCGAGGTGTACGCGGGCACGCCGCTGCGGGAGGCCCTCGCGCGCCAGGGACGCCTGGTGGGCGACTACCGGGCGTGGGGCTACACGATGCGCTCGGCCGCGGTGGAGATGCTGTTCCGCATCGCGAGCACCGCCTTCGCGCCTCGCAACCTGAAGAGCGACGGGATCGCCAGCCTGAACATGGGCGTGCGTTTCGAGGCCGAGGTGCTGCGGCGCTTCCACCCGCGCCGCCACTCGCCCGGCCTGCAGCGGCAGATCGAGTCGCTGTCGGGCGAGGTGGCGCGCGACTCGGTCGCGCACATGCGCCGGGCCATCGACTTCGTGACCAGCGCCGACCTGCTCGACGACGGGACCTGTCGCGGCTTCACGCTGGAGCTGGCACGAAGCCTGGCAGGCCGGGATCTGGGGTTCCTGGAGGCGATCCGCGGCTTCAAGGGGCGAATGCAGGAGGCCGTGCGCGCGGGCATGACCGGCGCGGCAACAGGGGCAGCGAGCGCCTGAGGGACCTCGCACCGGTGGGTGCGAAAGGGAGGGCAGATGGGTGTCAAGGAGACCACCAGGCAGGTCGCCACGGCTGGGGCCGGCGTCGCTCTGGCGGCAACGGGCTGCCAATGCGGCAACAACGGCGCGGTGGATCCGCCGCCGCCGCCGCTCGTCTGCGCGGACGTCGGCCAAGGCCAGACCCTCCGGGCCAGCGCGACGCTCGACGCCAGCCGGCTCCAGGTCCGCATCGGCCATGCCGGCCAGGTGGGCAGCTGGCGCGCGCCGGAGGTCCTGGATCTGCAGGGCGTGTCGCTCGTGTCTCTCGAGGCGGAGGGGGAGGAACTCGCGCTGACGCTCGAGCTCGCGTCGGCCTCGACCCGCACGGGCTCCTTCACGGTCCGCGGTCAGCTGGATGACGGAAGATCCATCTGTGCCGTGCAGCGGACGTTCACTTTCACGATCGGCGCGGAGGTCGAGATCGCCGTGCTCGACGTGGGCTCCCTGCCGCTCGCCAGCCGCCACCCGGCCGAGATCGGGCTCCTGAGCCGGGACGGTTTCGAGGTCGAGCTCGAGGCCCGCTCCAGCTTCGACGGCCCCTACCGCTGCGCGTGGGTCGTCAGCGGCGGCGAGCTCGTGACGCAGGCGGATCGCCGGGTCCGATGGAAACTGCCCGAGCGCAAGGGCCTCTACCAGGCGCAGCTGCTTCTCGACTACGGCCCGTCGGGGATGGCGTTCGACTCGCTCAGCCTGGAGGTCGTCTAGAGCAGCTGTCGCCCGCCCCGGAACGCCGGTCGGCGCCGGCTCCTGCCTCGCGCCCGCCGCAGGTTATGATCGCGAGTCATGTCGATACTGAAGGTCGCGCGCATCGGGCACCCCGTGGTGAGGACGGCAGCGCAGCCGCTCCTGAAGCGCGCCTTCCGCGATCCGGCCTTCCAGAAGCTGATCGACGACATGCAGGAGACCCTCTACGAGTACGAGGGGGTGGGCCTCGCAGCGCCGCAGGTCCACGAGGGGTTGCGCCTGGCGGTGATCGAGATCCCGGGGTCGGACGAGCGCGCGCCGGCCGAGGTCCCCTTCATGGTGCTCGCGAACCCCGTGGTAACGCCGCTCGGCGACGAGCGCGAGAACAGCTGGGAGGGCTGCCTGTCGGTGCCGGACCTGCGTGGCGTCGTGGCGCGGTACAAGCGCGTCCGGCTCGAGGCCCTCGACCGTCAGGGCAAGCCTTACTCTCTCGAGGCCCAGGATTTCTTCGCACGCGTCGTCCAGCACGAGTGCGATCACCTGGACGGCGTCGTCTACCTCGACCGCATGGCCGACATGCGCTCGCTCTCCTTCCTCAAGGAGTTCGAGGACCACGTGAAGCCGGACGGGGAGTAGTTCGCGCTCCGGGCGTCGTCAGCTCGATCACCGCGTTCGACGGCTCGGATCTCCCGCCGTCACGAGCTCACCGCTCTCCGCGAGGAACCGAACGATTTCCGCCTCCGGTCGGTTCTCGTGCGTGACGACGACGTCACGCCCTGTGCTGCGACTCAGCCCGGACACGAGCTCGACCAGCGAGTCGAACTCCTCCGCGCACCCGACGTCCTCCGGCCAGAAGTCCAGCTCGATCGCGGTTTCGTCGAAGAAGTGGCAGGCGAACTCGATCCCGTCTCTCGTGACGAGCAGCAGGGGGGAGGATGCCGGACGCATCGCCAGGGCCTCCGAAGCGCTGCCTGGGACTCCGTTGACCACGCCATCCACCTCGAACCGCGTCGTCCCCTTGGAGAGAAGGAACGCGAGCGCGCGCTCCCAGGTTGACCG
This sequence comes from uncultured Acidobacteriota bacterium, assembly GCA_963732935.1. GTDB lineage: Bacteria > Acidobacteriota > Vicinamibacteria > Fen-336 > Fen-336 > DATBSL01. The sequence goes on from CAVTBK010000004.1 coordinate 198,342, forward strand.
GTCCGCGCCGAACACGTAGACGTCTCTCAGCTCTCCATCGGGTTCGAACTCGGCCTCGACCATGCTCCACAGGACCATCTCGTGCCTATCCAACATGGGTCCGTCGGGCGCCGGCGAACGAGCGCGAGGCGCGCGTTCCCAATCCTCTAAGATACCTCGCTCCGTGTCCCACGGGAGATCCAGCCCCGCCGACCGCGAGAGACGCCCGGCGTGAGAGGCGACAATCCGGAACCTGAGCTCGCGACCGAGCGTAGTGCCGAGTGATGGCACTCGCTTGCCCCCTCACCCTCGCTCCTCCGCCGCCTGCCGGGACGGGGAGCGTCGGCGCCACCGCGCTCCGCGACGAGCAGCTGCGGCTCTGGGCGGCGACGCCCGCCCAGATGCCGGAGATCGGCGCCCGGGTGGGCGTCTTCCGCCAGCTCGCGAACGGCCGCGCGGCTTCGCGGTTGATCGAGGAGATGGCGGCGCGCCTCGAGCGCGTCCCGGAGGACGAGCCCGCGCGGCAGGCCTGGCGCGAGCAGATCCGCGAGCGGCTGCAGGCCTTCGGCCAGGAGCGGCTCGGCTGGCCTGACGGCTACCGGCGCCTGCTCTTCGGGGACGCCTTCTTCGCCGCCTCGACCGCCTTCGTCCGGCAGGCGCGGGCGTTCGATCCCACCATCACCCTGGAACAGCTCGGCCAGGCCTTGCGCAACGTGTGGATCGGCAACAGCATCCAGATGCTGCTCGACCGGCCCGTGGAGCTGCGCGACGGGCTCTTCGCCTACAGCATGCTGTATCCGCTGACCGACAACTGGCTGGACGATCCCGCCGTGCCGACGGAGAGGAAGCGGGCCTTCAACCGCCGCTTCGGCCGGCGGCTCGCCGGGCTGCGCCGCGCTTCCGCAGGACGCGCGCGAGGCGGCCGCGTTCCGTCTGGTGTCGCGGGTCGAGCGCGAGCTGCCTCGAGACCGTTTCCCATGGGTCTTCGAAAGCCTGCTGGCGATCCACGAGGGGCAGGTGCGAAGCCTCGAGCAGCAGGACGCACCCCACTTCGAGGAGGCCTCCCGGCTCGACGACGCTTCCCTTCTGGCCATGAGCTTCGAGAAGGGCGGCAGCTCCGTTCTCGCCGACCTGCACCTCGTGGCGCCGCTGCGGGACCCGGCGCACGAGCGCTTCGCCTTCGGCTTCGGCGTCTTCTTGCAGCTTCTCGACGACCTCCAGGATGTCGACGAGGACCTCGCGGCCGGACACGAGACCCTCTTCACGCGCGCGGCGCGGCGGGGCGTGCTGGACGAGCCGACGGCCCGGCTCGCCCGCTTCATCGACCGGACCCTCGACGGGGCCTTCCCGGGGGCCGCCCACGCGGAGCGCGTGGATCTCGTGCGCCGCAACTGCAGGGCGCTGCTGGTGGGCAGCGTTGCCCTCCGGGTCGTCGCGCTTCACGCGCCGATTCCGGCGCCGGCTCGGAGGCGAGCTGGCCGGTGTCGTTCCGTGCCCACCGCCGCCTGCGACGGCGGGCCCTCAGCCTCTTCGAAACGGCGGCGCCCCGCTTGCGCGAGATGGACGGCCTCTGAGCGCGCCACCCCGCCCGACCAGGACGACCCTAGCCGAAGATGAAGCGCCAGAGCATCGCCGCGCCGACAAAGGCCAGCAGCACCACCAGCACGACACCGACTCCGATGCCGATCTGTCCCAGCGGGCCCAGCCGGCTCTGGACGGGCGGCCGGCTGCCGATCGATTCGTCGAGTTCGCAGGTCTCGAAGGGTGCCCGCGATCCCCCGCTCAGGAGGCTCCCGAGCTGGGGAACGACCTGCGCTGGCGCATCGTCGCCGGCCGGCACCGGGTGCAGCGCCGCCACCAGGAACTCGACGCCCAGCCGCAGGTAGCCGAGGCGGTTGCCGGCGCTGCTTCGGCCCTCGGCGTCGGCCGGGATCGTGAGGTGGGCGCCTTCGGATGGCACCAGGGCGTCGAGCCTGCCGACCAGCTCCTCGATCTCCGCCTCGCGTTCCTCGTCGAGCTCCATGTCCTTGCGCGTCCTCGGTCTGATCGGCCAAGCGACGGCCGCTGGCAATATCCTCGAGCCGTCAGTCGGCTGCGACGCGGCTGAGACCCTCGGCGATGCAGGCGGCGATCCGGCGTGACAGCGCCGGCCCGTAGTGCACGGTGTCGAGGTAGTCGCAGGCGCCGGAGCCCCCCCGCAGGTCGGCGCACCAGACGAGCTCGGGCTCCGCCTGCCGCCGCGCCGCGAGCAGCCGGTGGCCTTCGCGGACGGTGCGCGCCCACGGCACGTCGCGTAGGCGTTCCGGAAACGGATGTCGTCCCGCCTCGCAGCCGATCACGGGAACCGGCTGCCAGACGAACAGCGGGTGCACGGAGAATGCGCGCGCCAGCGCGGTCGCCACCCGTCGGTTCCGCTCGTAGCGCTCGACCATCGCCGCTGGCCCGGTGCGCGCGTCGTTCTCCGGCGACAGCGGTCGTGGCCCTCGCCCGGAGCGCAGCCGCTCCGCCTCGCCCGCGTCAGGCGCGAGGTGAGCGTTGATCCGGGCCACGTACTGGCGGAGCTGACGCGTGAACCGTGGCGCGTCCTGCGGGTAGAGGAAATCGTTGAGGCCGTCGATGAACACGATCCTGCGGGGCACGAACCCGGCCACGAGCAGGCGCTCGAACAGGACCAACTCCTGGGACGAGTAGTACCAGCCGCGGCCGAAGTTGTAGACGCAGCTGGCGCCGCCCGACCTGGCCCGCAAGAGTTGCTGCAGGTGCGAGGGGATGGTCTCGGAGTCGGGCAGACCGTAGCCGAACGTGGTCGAGCCTCCGAACACGAACACGCTGTCGCTGGAGGGAGGCGGCGGCCACGGACATTGTCCGGCGGACCAGCGAAAACCCGCCGCGTCGACGTTGACGTAGCGGCCCCGCAGCCTTCCCTCGCTGAACTGCGTGAACGGCTCGTAGACGTAGGGCCGCAGCCAGCTCTCCCGCATCAGCAGCTCGAGATCCCCCGTCGACCAGCCCGGATAGGCGCGTCGCAGAACTCGCAGCGATGCCGTGTCCGTGGGAGCGGGCCGAGGGGAGGCCGCCGGCTGCGAGAGGCGGCGGACGACCCAGACCGCCGTCGCTAGCGCCGCCAGCAGGCAGACGCCGATCAGTACGGACCCTACCACGCGCGCAGCGCGGGCAGATCGCGAGTGCTCGCCAGCTCCGTCCGCCGCCTTCGGACCGTCTCCATTCGACCGCTCGGGCCGGCGGGAGCTTGCGTCTTCCATGCAGTCACCCGGCGCCGAAAGGAGCGCCGCCACCAGGGACTCGATGCCCAGGCGCTGGGAGCCGAGGCGGCTGCCGACGCTGATCCGATCTTCCGCGGCGTCCGGGCCGACCCGGGCCTCGATCCCCGCCTCGCCTTTGCCCGTCCAGCACCATGGTCTCTCGCCCCTCGGGATGATCGTCCAAGCGAAGCCCCCTGGCAATCGGAGCGACGCGGCCGTATCCCGCCGCCGGGACCGCGGCCATACGGAGGGGGAGAATCGCGCCCCGGAGGAGTCAGACGATGAGAATCCGAACGAGCGGCCTCGTCCTCGCCGTGGCGCTGGCGGCGACGACCGCATATTCGGGGGAAACGGTCCCCATGTTCCGCTACGACCCGGCGCACACCGGGGTGTCGTCCGCGAGACCCGTGGTCTTCGCCGGCCTCGCGTGGCGTTTCCAGACCGGCGGCAAGGTGCGCTCGACGCCGGCCGTGGCGGACGGGCTCGCCGTCTTCGGCAGCGAGGACGGCTTCCTCTATGCGGCGGACCTCGCCACGGGCGCGGAGCGCTGGAAGGTGAAGCTCGGTGGGGACGTCTCGGGCTCGCCTGCCATCGCGGGCAAGGAAGTCGTCGTCCTCGGCCCGGACGGCGTCCTGCGCGCCCTCGATCTCCAGAGCGGGGCGACCCTCTGGACGCTCGCCACGGGGCCGGACCTGCCTTTCGTGGGCGACCCGCGCGCGTTCGACCTCTTCGTCTCCTCGCCCACGATCGCGGACGGCACCGTCTACGTCGGCAGCGGCGACGGCAAGGTGTACGCGGTCGACCTTGCCACCGGCAAGCCGCGCTGGGCCCACGCCACCGGCCACCGCGTCCGCTCGACACCGGCGGTCGCGGACGGCGGCGTGTACGTGGGCAGCTTCGACGGGAAGGTCTACTGCCTAGACGCCACGACCGGGACCGAACGCTGGACATTCGCCACCGGCGACGCCGTTCAGTCCTCGCCCGCGGTCGTCGACGGCGTCGTCGTCTTCGGCTCCCGCGCCCTCGCCGTCTTCGGCCTCGACGCGAAGAGCGGGCATCTGCTCTGGCGGCGGCACCACTCGGGATCCTGGGTGCTCGGCTCCGCGGCGGTGGCAGGAGGCCATGCGGTCATCGGCGGCTCCGACTCGCACCTGCTCGAGTCGCTCGACCTCCGGACCGGGGTCCCCGCCTGGAGCGTGGATACGGGCGCGCGTATCCTCGGCTCGCCCACCATCGCCGGAAACGTCGTGCTCTACGGCGCCGAGGACTTCCGCGCCCACGCCGCCGACCTCGCCACGGGTCTCGGTCTCTCGATGGAGTTCACCGAGGCGGCGGTCTACGGCTCGATCGTGCTCGTCGACGGCATGGCGCTCGTGGGCAGCGACGACGACCACCTCTACGCCTTCCGCACACAGCCGGCGACGGCCCTGCCCGCGCCGCCGAGCCAGGAGCTGCTTCGTGCGGCCGCCGGCCGTTACCGCACCGAGTCGGGCGAGGAATTCCGGCTCTCGGATCAGCTGGGGCGCCTCAGGATCGACTATGCCCACTATCCGCCGGCCCTCGCCAACCTCCTGCCCGACGGCAGCTTCTCCTGCCCCTACCTCTTCGGCATAGGGGGCCGGCTGGTTCGAGAGAACGGGCAACCCGCGAGCGCGCTCGCGCTCTGCTTCTTTGGACAGGAGGCCGAGGCGAAGCGGATCGAATAGGAGTCGCCCGGTGACGCTTCACGCCACCGACTGCAGCTCCAGGACGTTGCCCTCGGGATCGGTGACGTAGCACCAGGTGACGCGGCGGCCGTCGGCGGTCGTGAGCGTCACCACCTCGCCGATGGCCCGTCCACCCGCGGCCTGGACCTCGGCCCGGGCCGTCTCGACCGAAGGTACCTGGAAGGCCAGGTGGCCGAAGCCCGGGCGGTTGACGGCGGGCGCCGGGCCCTCGGCCACGACGGAGTAGGTGAAGATCTCGAGGGTCGGCCCCTCGTCACCTCGTCCGGGGAGACGCAGATGGATGCCATCCAGCCGCGTCCCCGCGACGCCGGTGCCGGCCTCGAGCGTCGGCCCCGAGAAATGCCGCTCGGGCGGCACCGGCCGACATCCCAGCACCCGCTGGTAGAACTCCGCCAGCGCCCGCCAGTCGCGGGCGACCAGGTTGGTGTGGACGTAGCGTGCGCCCTCGATCACGGCTCCGGCTCAGGCCCTCTCGCACGGGCCGAAGAAGGTGTAATAGGGCCCGTCGTCGGCGAGGCGCTGGACGAGCAGCGCCAGCTCGCGCAGGTGGTAGTCGCCCCACAAGCACGACTCGCCGCAAGGGACCTTGTGCCCGGGAGGGACGTAGTCCCAGCCGTTGGGCCGGTGGTAGACGGCGTGCAGGAGCAGGCCCTGGTGCTGCTCGTCGTCCGAGAGATAGGGGGGCGCGAGCAGCGTGCGCGTGATGGTGAGCCCGGCCTGGAAGAGCAGCCGCCCGTCCTCCACCTCGCCGTGACGTTCCAGCCAGCGCCCCAGCCGCAGGAGCCCCTGGGCCGCGATCGGCGCGGCGGAGGCGTCCACCGGCTCGAACTCGTTGAAGGGATCGGCCGGCCGCTCGCGGTGGCCGGGCAGGCGCGCGAGGCCGGGGGCGCCGGTGTCCCAGTAGGGGATGCCGTCGATCGGCGAGCTCTGCAGGTAGTGCGTCGCCACCGCCCGCGCGGCCTCGAGCAGGAAACCGTCGACCTCGGAGCGGTCGCCGACGCGCTCGAACTCGGAGTCGGCGATCGTCTCCAGGAACTCCATCTCCTCGGCGAAGCCGAGCAGCACCCAGGCCTGCCCGCGGGTCCAGGTGCTGAACGGCGAGTAGCCCTGCTGGGTCGACGGGCAGCGATAGCTGCCGTCCACCCTGTCGAAGAGGCTCTCGTGGGCCACCCGCCCGCGCTCGTCCCAGAGGTCGCGCCCGCGCCCCTTGTAGACCGTGAAGCGCGAGGTGGTCCGGGCGTGGAGCAGCATCCGATCCAGGAGCGAGACGGGCCGGTCGCCCTCCTCGAGGAGCGTGTGCCCCAGCACGTGCGCGAGCGACAGCGCTCGCAGCGAGCGCATGGTGTCGGCGAAGAGGGAGTGCGGGCCGTTGAACGAGTAGATGAAGCCTCCGCCGTCGGCGCTGCGCGTCCAGCGCCGCGCCTGCACGGCGCCGCTCACCTTGAGGGCCAGCTCGATGAGCTCCCGCTCCCGGCCCTCCGCCTGGTAGCGCCCCTCGAGGATCAGCCGCCGCAGCGCTCCCCAGGTGCTGACGTTGTTGAAGCCGTGGTCGTGCACACCCATGTGGGTCAGGTGCGGCGTCATGTGCGCGAAGCTGCGCTCGCGGCCCAGCTCCAGGAACGAGCGTTCGCCGGTCGCGTCGAACTGGAGGAGGGCCGAGCCGAACTGGAAGCCCTGGGTCCAGTCGGTCCAGCCGCGCGCCGTGTAGCGCCCGCGCAGCGTGAAGACCGGCGAGCCGTCGGAGACGTTCCAGATCTTCTCGAGCGAGAGGATCTTCCCGGCTGAGATCTCCCACATGCGGTCGATCGCCGGCCGCAGCTCGGCCGGGCGCAGCGCCTCGTCGACCCGCATCATGCCGGCGACTCTCCCGTCTCGCGGGGCTCGCGCGCGGTCTCCGCCCACTTCGCGTGCCCCTCGTAGACGCGGATCGAGAAGCGGAAGGCGACCTTGCGGGCCAGCTCCTCGGCCAGCCGCTCGCAGATGTTCTCGACGGAGGGGTAATCGAGGAAGTCGTTCCAGTGGCGGTGGTCGTAGCGTGAGAACACGGAGCGGACCTGCGCCTTCAGGTCGGTGAAGTCGATCACCATCCCCTCGCGCATGTCCCCTTCGACCACCACCTGGACGCGGTAGGTGTGGCCGTGCAGACGCCCGCACTTGGGGTGGCCGGGCAGCAAGTGGGCGCAGTCGAGGTAGTCGGTGATCCCGAGGCGCATGAGGCCCATGAGAGTACTTCAGGGCGTGGGGGCGCTCAAACGCCGCTCGGCAGGGCGCGGACTGCGGCGGCGAGCGCCTGATCGAGGGGCAGTAGCGGCCGGCCCAGGAGACGCACGAGCGGAGAGGGATCCGAAAGCTCGTCGCAGAGCAGGCAGTCGAGCTCGTCGGGGAGCAGCCCCTGGTAACCGCCCGCGGCGGCGCGACGATCCGCCTCGGCGATCGGAACCTCGCGCACGCGCAGCTCGATCGGACGCCGGCAGGTCGCGGCCACCGCCGCCAGTCGCTCGACCAGCTGCGCGTAGGAGACCGTCTCCGGGCCGACCAGGTCGTACACGATCGGGAAGGAGCCGGCCGGGCGCTGGATCGCAGCGAGCACCAGGGCGACGGCGTCGGCCACCGCGATCGGCTGCATCCGGTAGGAACCGTCGCCCGGGCGCTCGAAATCGCCCCGCTCGAGCGCCGGCACGACCGCAGACACGAAGGCGTCGCCGGGACCCACGATGAACGAGGGCCGGAAGACGACGCAGTCGAGACCCGAGCGCAGGAGCAGCGTCTCCGCCGCGAGCTTCGAGAGGAAGTAGGCGTTGGTCGAGCGACGGCTGATGCCGTAGCGTCCGACCCCCAGCCCCGAGAAGTAGACGATCCGCGGTACCCCGGCGCGATCGGCCGCCTGCAGCACGCGCTCGGTGGAACCGATGTTGACCGCCTCCAGCCTCCCCCCCGACCGCTCCGCGCCGATCTGGGCGAGGTGGACGAGCGCGTCACAGCCCGCGATCTCCCCGATCAGGGCATCGGGATCGCGGCCCACGATCACCACCGGCTGGCCCCCGTCGCCGGCCACCCGCGCGGCGGCCGCATCCGAACGGACGATCCCGACCGCGGACCAGCCCGAGGCCACGACGCCACGGACCAGGTGCCCGCCGACGAAGCCGTTGGCGCCGGTAATCGCGATGCGCGTCATTGCTGCTGTCAGACCTCTTCCTGGCTGGCTGCCGGTCGTGGGAAGGCTCGGGAGCATGGTAGCGCTTCGGCTCCAGCGCGGCCAGCCCTTCCCCCGGGCCACGCTTCGTCTATGCTTGGCTGGCGCGGCCGGTATGCCTGCGCGGCCCGCGCCGGCGTCCTGCCGTGCGCGACCCGAAATGTGTCGTTCCCGGCCGACGAGAGATGAGCGAAGACACGAAGGACCAGCTGACGATCGAGCAGGCGGGCACCGCGGACGCGGCTGCGATCCTCGCCCTCCAGAAGCTTGCCTACCAGAGCGAGGCCGCGATCTACGACCAGCACGACATCCCCCCGCTCCGCCAGACCCTCGAGGAGATGCGCGAGGACTGCGAGCGGCAGGTCGTGCTCAAGGCCACCCTCGGAGGACGCATCGTCGGCTCGGTCCGCGCCTATCGGCGCGAGGAGACCTGCTGCATCGGCCGGGTGATCGTCGACCCCGCCTGCCAGAACCGGGGCATCGGGGCGCGCCTGATGGCGGCGATCGAGGGGCGCTTCGCCTTTGTCCACCGCTTCGAGCTGTTCACCGGCCACCGCAGCGAGCGCAACCTCTACTTCTATCGCAAGCTCGGTTACCTTCCCTTCCGCGCGGAAGCGGCCAGCGACCGCCTGAGCCTCGTGTACCTGGAGAAGACGGTCTAGCGAGCGCCGAGGGTTCCCCGCCACTCGCGCCGGAACGGCAGAGAGAGCAGCTCGAAGACCGCCAGCGCCACGACAGCGGCGACGCCGATGTAGACGGGCCAGGGACCCATCCAGTCGAGCGGCGTCGCGACCGAGGGCTTCGCCCGGAGGAACATGAAGTTCGCGTGCAGCGACCAGTCGACGAGCGCCACGAAGGCGGTCCAGGCGAGGGTGATCGCCGCCACCCGCCGGGGCGCCCCCGGCCGCGGGTGCAGGCCCAGCCCGAACACGAGGACGAGCGCCGCGTTCAGAACGAGGCCGTGCAGGCCGAAGAAGACCACGAACTCCCAGCGCGGGAAGTCCCAGGGCAGCTCGGGCGTCAGCATGGCGAGGAGGGTGCCCGAGCCCGCCCAGAAATAGACGAGCTCCGCCGTGCGGCGCCGGGGGAAGACGAGCGTGACCACGGCCAGCACCATCGCCGCGTCGCAAAGCTCGAGCGGCAGGAAGTCCCGCCAATCGAGCCAGCCCTCCCGAACGCCGGTCGTCATCTCGAAGGCGGCGAGCGCGACGATCGCGGTCGCGAGCGACAGGCGGACCGCGAGCGCGAGACGCGGACTCGCGCGCACCAGGGCGACCAGGGAGACCCCGAGCCCGGCGACACAGGCGAGCGCCGTCAGGTGCGCGGGGCCGAACCGCGTGAAAGGGACCGGCGGGACGACGCTCACGGGCTCCCGGCGGGCGGTTCCGCGGACTCCCAGCGGGCGTTCCGCACGCGCCACTTCCCGTCCTCGTCGGCGACCCCGAGCTCGAAGCGGTAGGCGGCCGAAGGAGGCAGGAAGCCCTCGAGCCCCGGCAGCTTGCGGGCGTGTCCCGACATCTCGACGATGCAGCGCACCTGCGCCTCGCCGGTGCTCCGCTCGATCTCGACGCCGTAGACATCGAGTGCCACGGTCTCGTAGGCGGCGAAATAGCGCCGCAGCATCTGGACCGCGTTGGGCTTGCCCAGTCCGTCCGCGTCCTTGAAGTCCGCCGACAGGCCTTCGGCGAAACGCTCGGCGTCGCGTGCCTCCGCCGCGGTTTCGAGATCGGCCAGGAGCGCCTTCACCGGATCGGCAGGACGGCGCGCACAGCCCACGCCCAGGACGAGGCTGGCGACGGTGCCGACCAGAGCCAGCACGGCGACCGGGGCCGACCAGGATACGCCTACGCGCCGGGCGGGATCGCTCTCGGGTCTCGCCGACTCCATCCCGGGGATTATGCGCCAGCCGCGCGATCTGGCAGACTGGACGGTCGCCGAGAGAGGGAGCGTCCGTGGCCTTGTTGAGCGAACCCGAGAGAGACCGCGACGGCCGTGGCAGGGGCCGGGGCGTCCTCGTGGCGGCCGCCGCGCTGGTGCTGCTCGCCGTCGCGACCGGAGGCTGGTGGGCGCTCCACCGCGGTGCCCCGCGGCAGACCTTGCCCAGGCCGGGGCGCGCGACGGCGGCAACGCCGGCGCCGGGCCTCGCCACCGGCAGGGTCGAGATCGAGTCGCGGCCCGCGGGCGCCCGGGTGAGCGTCGACGGCCGCGACCTGGGGGCCGCGCCACAGCGGGTCGACCTGCCGGGCGGGTCCCACCAGCTGCTCGTGCTGGAGCGGGGCTTCGAGCCGTTCGCGAGGGAGATCCACGTCGTCCCGGGACACACGCTCCGCCTCGCCGCCGAGCTCGACCGCGAGGCGCCCCGCCTGCGCGTCGACGCCGACCTGCCGGGCGCCAGCGTCTTCCTGGACCACAAGCTCCTCGGCAGGACCCCGCTCGAGACGCCGGTGACGCCGGGCTCGCACCGCCTCAACGTCACCACCGACGGATACGACATGTACTCGGACACGATCGAGATCGACTCGGGCACGCGCGAGGTGTCGGTGCGCTTCAAGGAGGTGCGGCTCGACGAGGCGATCGAGGTCGTGCACAAGCACGGGGTCGGCTCTTGCCGCGGCCGGCTGCTGGCGACGCCGGCGGGGCTGCGCTACGAGACCGACGATCCGCGCGACGGTTTCAGCGCGCCCTTCTCGCGCCTGGAGCCGCTCCAGGTGGACTACCTGGGCCGGAACCTGCGGGTGAAGGTCGAGGGCGGCAGGACCTACAACTTCACAGCCCGCCCCGACACGCTGCTCGCGTTCCGCAACGCCGTCGAGGCCGTGCGCAAGCGCCTTTGAGCCCCCGTGAGCCCTCGCTCCACGGCCCCGCCCCTCGCGAGCGGTTATCATCCTTGACGATGAACGATCGCTTCCTGCGTGCCTGCCGCCGCGAGGCAGTCGACTGCCCGCCCGTCTGGTTCATGCGCCAGGCGGGTCGCTACATGGCGGAGTACCGCGCGCTGCGCGAGAGACACACGCTCCTCGAGATCTGCCGCACGCCCGAGCTGGCCGTCGAGGTCACCCTGCAGCCGATCCGCGCCTTCGGCTTCGACGCGGCGATCCTGTTCTCCGACCTCTTGATCCCGCTGGCGCCGCTCGGGATCCCGTTCGACTTCGCGGCCGGCGAGGGCCCGGTGATCGCGACTCCCCTCCGCTCGGCGGACGACGTCGCGGCGCTCCGGCGCTTCGAGCCGCGCCAGGAGCTGAGCATGGTGCTGGAGGCGATCCGCCTGCTGCGCCGCGAGCTCTCGGTGCCCCTGATCGGCTTCGCGGGAGCGCCCTTCACGCTCGCCTCCTACGCGATCGAGGGCGGGCACTCGACGAGCTTCGCCCGCACCAAGGCCCTCATGTACGAGCAGCCGGCGACCTGGCACCGGCTCGCCGACCTGCTGGCCGAGGTGGTGGCCGACTACCTGCGCGCCCAGGTGGAGGCCGGGGCGCAGGCGCTGCAGCTGTTCGACTCGTGGGTCGGGGCGCTGGACGCGGACGACTATCGGGAGTTCGTGCTGCCCCACGTGCGCCGGATCTTCGCGACGCTCGCTCCGACCGGGGTCCCGCAGATCCACTTCGGCACCGGCACCGGACACCTGCTGGCCCTGCAGCGCGAGGCGGGCGGCACGGTGATCGGGATCGACTGGCGGACCCCGCTCGACGAGGGCTGGCGCCGCGCCGGCGACCAGGTCGCCGTCCAGGGCAACCTCGATCCGACCCTCCTCTTCGCGCCGCGCGAGCGGCTGCTGGCGCGGGTCGACGGCGTCCTGCGCCGCGCCGGGGGGCGCCCGGGCCACGTCTTCAACCTGGGCCACGGCGTCCTGCCCACGACGCCGATCGAGGCGGTTCGGGCCGTCGTCGAGCACGTTCACGCGAGCCGCATCCGGGAGGGCTAGGACGCCGCTCCGCTCCCCGGCGTGCTCGCGCGACGCCGCGGAAGCCGGCTACAATCGAGTTGATCCGTCTCAATCTGCGGAAGAACACCTCGGGAACGCCTTCGGGAGGCGCTCATGGATCGCGACAAAGACCTCGTGCTCGTGACGGGCGCGACCGGCAGGCAGGGCGGTGCGGTGGCACGGGAGCTGCTGAAGAGCGGCTGCCGCGTCCGCGCCCTGACACGCCGGCCGCAGGCGGAAGCCGCCCGGGCGCTCGCCGCGCTGGGGGCCGAAGTGGTGCAGGCCGATCTCGACGACCCCCCGTCGGTGAGGCGCGCCCTGGACGGAGCCTGGGGCGTCTTCGGCGTGCAGAACAGCTGGGAGGCCGGCGTCGAGCGGGAGGAACAGCAGGGCAAGCACCTCGCCGAGCTGGCCCGCAAGGCCGGCGTCCGGCACTACGTCTACTCCTCCGTCGCCTCGGCACACCGCAAGACCGGCATCCCCCACTTCGACAACAAGTGGCGGGTCGAGGAGACCGTCCGCCGGCTGCGCTTCCCCTCCCACGTGGTGCTGCGGCCCGTCTTCTTCATGGAGAACCTGCTCACTGGGTCTTTCCGTGAGGGGATCGACAACGGCGTCGTCGCGATCGCCATCCAGCCCGAGACGCGCCTCCAGATGATCGCCGTCCGCGACATCGGTCGCTATGCCGCGCTCGCCTTCCAGCGAAACGAGGAGCTCGCCGGACGCGAGATCGACATCGCGGGCGACATGCGGACCGGCCCCGAGATGGCGGAGGCGCTGGCCGAGGTGATGGGCCGGCCCATGCATTTCGTACCGGTGCCGATCGAGCGGGTGCGGAAGTCCAACGAGGACCTGGCCACCATGCTCGAGTGGTTCGATCGCGTGGGCTACGACGCCGACATCGAAGGCAACGCCCAGACGTACGGGCTCCCACCCACCCGGCTCGAGGAGTGGGCCCGGACGATCCGCTGGAGCCGTTGAGGGGCGCTCGCGCGACTCGGGCTATCATGAAGGATGCTGCCCCGGCCGCCCGGCGAGGAGGGTCTCGCCATGGGCGAAGCCCTCGCCGATGAAGCCCGCGGCGACCGAGTCGCCCCTGCGGCGGAGACGACCCGGCCGACTGAGCCTTCACGGCCCCTCGGCATCCCCTCGGCGGACGAGCCCTCGTCCGGAGGTGTCGAGCCCCGCGCGGGAGCCCTGCCCGACGAATCTCACGCGACCTACCGGCAGATCCTCGAGAACGTCGCCGACGGCGTCTACTTCGTGGACCGGGAGCGGCGCATCACCTACTGGAATCGCGCGGCCACGGAGATCAGCGGCCACGCGCGCGAGGCGGTGCTGGGCCTGCGCTGCCCCGAGGGTCCGCTCCAGCACGTCGACATGGACGGGCACCGGCTCTGCCAGGGCGCCTGCCCGCTCACGTTCGTGCTCGGGGACGGGCAACCGCGGCAGGCGGACATCCTGCTGCGCCACCGCGACGGCCACCGCGTGCCCGTGCGCGTCTCGGTGCGGCCGATCCGCTCGGCGGACGGCCTCATCACGGGAGCGGTCGAGACCTTCACCGACATCAGCCCGCTGATCGCCGCGCAGCGCCGCGCAGCGCAGCTCCAGCGCCTGGCCTTCATCGACACCCTCACCGGCCTCGGCAACCGGCAGTTCGGCGAACGCCAGCTCGAGAGCGCGCTCGCCGAGCTGGATCGCTACGGCCGGCAGTTCGGGCTGCTGCTGCTCGACATCGACGACTTCAAGCACGTCAACGACACCTGGGGCCACGAGACCGGTGACACGGTGCTGCGCGCCCTGGGACGCACCCTCGCCGGCGCCGCGCGCGCCGAGGACTTCATCGCCCGCTGGGGCGGCGAGGAGTTCCTGGTGCTGGTTCGCGAAAGCGAGCCGCGCGGGCTCGGCGCGGCCGGCGAGCGCATCCGCCGCATGGTCGCCGAGACGAGGGTGTCGGCCCTTGGCCCCGACATCGCCGGCCAGGCCGCACCGACCGAGATCGGCGTCACCGTCTCGGTGGGTGGGACGATCGCCCGCACGGCGGAGTCCCAGCTCGAGCTGCTGCGCCGGGCGGACGTGCTGCTCTATCGGAGCAAGGAGCGCGGTCGGAACCGGGTGACGGTCGCGCGGTAGGGACCGTCTTCCCGCGGCTACAACGCTGTCTCCGGGGTTTCGCCGCCCTTCCCTGCTGGTACCGCTCGTGCTTCCTTCGTGGTGCGGCGGCGGCACCACGACCACCCTACGGCCCGCTCCGGTGCGAGGGGGGCTGGGCGAGGATCGCCGCCATTCCCTTCGGCCGCCGCAGCCGGACGCGGCCACCGTGCGCTCGAACCAGCGGCTCGTAGTACTCCGCCACTCTCTCGTGAAGGGGCCAGCCCTCCTCCCGGTCGACGGCGAAGAAGCCGACGCGGTCGTAGTCCGGCGGCACCTCCACCACGGCCACCCTGACCCACTCGTGGGGGATCCGGGGGACCACCATGCTCCACCCGAGCGAGAGGATCGCGATCGACGGCCGGTAAGGCGCCGCCCACGCTTCGACCTCGGCGCTCGTGTAGGCGGTCCGTCGCATGATCCTGACCGGCTCGATGTCGCCCAGACCGACGATATCCAGGATCCGCGCCTCCGTGTAGTAGGTGACCGCGCCGAGGTCATTGACGATGACGGTGGCGTCGGGGTAGTAGCTTCGAATGAACCGGGCCGTCTGGTACTGCTCGAGATAAGTGTGCCGCGCCCCCTTGATCTCGGCCTCGGCCAGCAGGCCTTCCCGAACGTCGGAGAGGAGCGGCACCAGCGCGATCACGACCAGCGCGGGCAGGGCGCCGCGGGCGAGGCCTCTCGGTGCGGGCAAATCGGCCAGCGCGACGGCGGCCACGAACAGACCGAACCCCACCAGGTAGGCGTCGTACCGGTACGCCCAGTACAGGGGCGAGAACACGAAGTGCCCGTGCAGCAGGATCATCGCCGCCAGGAGCAGCGGATAGAGGACCGCCGGACGCCAGGCCACGCGCCGCACGAAGGCGTGCGCGAGCGCGGCGAGCGCGGCGAGACCCAGGAGGATCGGCATCGCCCGGTCGTTGCGCAGGAACGCCAGGTCCTCGCTGCCGAACGGCTTGAGCAGCGCCGAGAGGGTCGACGCGGTCTCGCCGACCGCCTTCACCATCAAGGGGTTGGGCAGGAAGTACGAGCCGTTCGCTAGGGAGACCGCCCCGAAAACCGTCACGGGGAGGAGCGAGACGACGAGGACCGCGGCGGCTCGCGCGCGCTGGTGGCGGAGCAGGAGGGCGAGGCAGGCGAGGCCGACCAGGAAGAAGCCCTCGTAGCGGGATGCACCGAGCAGCGCGCCAAGGGCGCACAGCGCGACCGTCTGGCGTCGCTCCCGGCGGGGGTCCTCGCTCGGGCCGGTCAGAACCTCCACGGCCAGACCAGCGAAGGCGATGGTCAGGAGGAAGTGGAGGACGTGCTCCATCCCCATCAACACCATCGCGGTCAGGGGGAACGCCACCACGATCCCGAGCAGCGCCGACGAGCGCAGCAGGGGCGGGGCGCCAACCCGGGACAACGACCGGTCGGCGACGACCAGGGTCCCGATTCCGAAGCCGACGTTCAGCAGCAGCGGGATCCCGTCGTGAACCCCGAAGACGCGATAGACCGCTCCCAGCAGGAAGGTCCACAGCAGCGAAGAGGAGGACGAGGAGAAGTGGAAGGGAGTGCAGCCCCAGATGCCGTGGTTCGCCAGCGTCTTGGCCACGGCCATGTGGATGTAGGCGTCGTCGAGGGCGTAGATGAGGCGACCGCCCGTCTGGGAGAGCGCGCCGCGCAGGGCTGCGGCGAGGGAGACCACGAACACCACCAGGGGAAGCAGCAACGGCGAGCGCCACAGGCCGCGCGTTCGGGCGAGGAGCGGCCGCGCGTCCGTCTCGGTGCCGGAGGCCGGCCGCGTCGGGTCCACCGCCATCACGCTTCCTCCCTTGTTCCGGCCGTCCCCGGCGCGCAACCTGCCCGCCGATCGTCCTTTCCGGGGGCTGTGCAGACTACCTCCCCCCGGTGGGCGTCATCAAGCGCCGGGCTCAGCTCGGCTCGCCGGCGGCGTCCGTCGAGGCGGGGCTGAACGTCCGCACCGCCTTCACGCCGCCGGAGCAGTTCGCCCTGCCGCTGCGCCAGCTCGTGCGCGAGGGCGCCCTGTCGATGGAGATGATCGACGCGCGCGTCCGCGACGTCCTGCGCGTGAAGTACTGGCTGGGCCTCTTCGACCAGCCCTACCGCGCGGATCCGGGCGAGGCGGACCGGGTCGTGCGCGCGCCCGCGCACCTGGCCGTGGCGCATCGCGCCGCGCGCGAGTCGATCGTCCTGCTCAAGAACGAGGGCGCCCTGCTCCCGCTCCGCACCGACCTGCGGCGGGTGCTGGTGGCCGGTCCGCTGGCCGACGACGGCCAGGCCTGGTGGTCGCGCTACGGGCCGCAGCAGCTCGACTTCGTGACGGTGCTCGACGGCATCCGCCGCCGGCTGGGCCCCGGGGTCGAGGTGCGCTATGCCCAGGGGGTGGCCGCGAAAGACGAGCACTTCCCCGAGAGCGACGTCTACAAGGAGCCGCCCTCGGAGGCGGTGCGCGCCGGCATCGCGGAGGCGGTGGCGGCGGCGAAGGACGTCGACTTGATCGTGGCCGCGCTGGGCGTCAACTGGGTGGCACGCCACGTCGCGGCCATCGTCGAGATCTGGTTCCCGGGCGAGGAGGGTGCGGCCGGGTGCGCGTCTCCTGCGACGTCACCAACACCGGAGCCCGCGCCGGCGACGAGGTCCGGCCGCTGGAGCGTCGAGCCGGGGCGCTTCACCGTCATGGTCGGGGCGTCGTCGGCGGACATCCGCCTGCAGGGCGCCCTCGAGATCGTCGCCCGCACGGTCGGGGGGTAGGGCGCCCCGGGTGGGCATCCCGGGTTGACATCCCGTCCAATCTGTCGACAGTCTCCTCTCTACGAGCGCTCCCGGCTCGGAGCCGGGGCGCTGGGCGGATGGTCGACGGGACCTCCGCCGAGAGGAGGTTCGACGATGGGCAAGCGAGGCCGCGAGATCGTTGGCATGAGCGTCGACGAGCTGCTCAGGCTGCTCAACGAGGCCTACGCGAGCGAGTGGCTCGCCTACTACCAGTACTGGCTGGGCGCCAAGCTCATCAAGGGCCCGATGAAGGATGCCGTGGCGGCCGAGCTCAACCTGCACGCCACCGAGGAGCTGAACCACGCGGTGCTGGTCTCCAACCGCATCATCCAGCTCGGTGGCACGCCGGTCCTCACGCCCGACGCCTGGGGACAGGCGAGCCCGTGCCAGTACGACGCGCCTGAGGATCCGTACGTGGCCGTGCTGCTCGACCAGAACATCGGCGCCGAGCAGTGCGCCATCACGACCTACAAGGGCCTCATGGACGTCACCAAGGACAAGGACATGGTGACATACAACATGGCGCTCACCATCCTGGAGCAGGAGGTTGAGCACGAAGAGGACCTGCAGAGCCTCCGCGAGGATCTCGACCTCATGGTGGAGCGCGGGAGTAAGTAGCGCGAGGTGCCGCGAGGCTCGCGGACATCTCGGGTCACGCGGATGAGGCAGCTCCCCGAGGGCATCCCGTCATGGGGATGTGGATTCCCCCCGGCAGATGACGACATCGCCGGCCGGGCGCACGTCCACCTGGAAGAGGGCCGAGCGGTTGCCGCTGGTGTCGGTCGCCGAGACGACCACGCCCGACTGGCTGGCGACTTTGAACGTGGCCAGGAGATTCGGCTGTACGCTGGCCGCCGGCGGTCGCGGGGTGATCGTCAAGACGTGGCTGGACCGATCGAGACTCAAGCTCGTGTCGGCCGTGCTGGGAGCCACCGACACGTCGGAGATGGCCCCGGGGAAGACGCTCACCGTGACACGCGCGATCCCACCGCCGCCGCGATCGGCCGCCGCCACGCTGAGAGCCGCGGGGAAAGCGCGCACCTTGGCACAGGCGTCGGGGGGCGCCTCGGTGCCCTCGTCGCTGTTGAAGGAATGTGCCCCGATCTGAAGCGTGATGCGAGGAGCTTCATGGTCGGGCACGGTCGACGGCGGTCGCGGCGGACAGGCCGCCACGAGGGGAAGCGCGAGAAGGACGACGACGAGGCTCCAGGCACTCTTCATCTCAACCTCCATGGGGTGTCCTCTCTACCCCGGGGCGCACGACCGCGTCCTCGGCTCACCGAGCGCGGCCCGCCAGGCTCGTCAGCTTGTCGGATGGCCCGATTGTCACACACTTCGGGCTGCGGCCGGACCGCGCCTTTCGCCTAGCGCGCCAGCCGCTTGTACTTGATCCGGTGCGGCTGGTCCGCCTCGACGCCCAGCCGACGCTTCCGGTCGGTCTCGTAGTCCTGGTAGTTGCCCTCGAACCAGACCACCCGGCTCTCGCCCTCGAAGGCGAGGATGTGGGTGGCGATGCGGTCGAGGAACCACCGGTCGTGGCTGATCACGACCGCGCAGCCCGCGAAGGAGGTTAGCGCCTCCTCGAGCGCGCGCAGGGTGTCGACGTCGAGGTCGTTGGTGGGCTCGTCGAGCAGCAGCAGGTTGCCGCCGCTCTTGAGGAGGGTGGCGAGGTGGAGACGGTTCCGCTCGCCGCCCGAGAGGTCCTTCACCTTCTTCTGCTGATCCGGGCCGCGAAAGCCGAAGGATGCGGCGTAGGCGCGCGAGTTGACCTCGCGTTTGCCGACCATGACGAGGTCCTTCCCGCCGTCGGAGATCTCCTCCCAGGCCGTCCTCTCCCCCGCCAGCCCTTCTCGCGACTGGTCGACGTAGGAGAGGGCGACCGTCTCGCCGACCCGGAGCTCCCCGGCATCGGGCTGCTCCTGGCCCACGATCATGCGGAAGAGGGTCGTCTTGCCGGCGCCGTTCGCGCCGATGACACCCACGATCCCGCCCCGCGGGAGCATGAAGTCGACCTCGTCCATCAACAGGTTGTCGCCGTAGCCCTTGCGGAGTCCCTTCGCCTCGATCACGACGTCGCCGAGACGCGGCCCGGGCGGGATGGAGATCTCCCGCTTGTCGTCGCGCTTCTCGGCCGCCTGCTCTTCGGCGAGCAGATCCTCGTAGTGACTGATGCGGGCCTTGCCCTTCGCCTGACGGGCCCGCGGCGCCAGGCGGATCCACTCGAGCTCGCGCTCCAGGGTCCGCCGGCGCGCCGAGGCCTCCTTCTCCTCCTGCGCTCAGCCGCTCGTCCTTCTGCGCGAGCCAGGACGAGTAGTTACCCTGCCAGGGGATGCCGGCGCCGCGGTCGAGCTCCAGGATCCAGCCCGCCACGTTGTCGAGGAAGTAGCGGTCGTGGGTGATCGCGACCACGCAGCCCGGGAACTCCTTGAGGAAGCGCTCCAGCCAGGCGACCGACTCGGCGTCGAGGTGGTTGGTGGGCTCGTCGAGCAGCAGCATGTCGGCCGGTTGCAGCAGCAGGCGGCAGAGGGCCACCCGCCGCCGCTCGCCGCCCGACAGCTTCGTGACATCGGCGTCGCTCGGGGGCAGGCGCAACGCGTCCATCGCGATCTCGACCTGCCGGTCGAGGTCCCACAGGTTGCGGGCGTCGATCTGGTCCTGCAGCCGTGCGAACTCGTCGGCCGTCTCGTCGGTGTAGTTGGCCGAGATCTCCTCGTAGCGCGCCAGGACCTTGCGCTTGGCGGCGACCGCCTCCTCGACGTGCTCCAGCACGGTCTTGCCCGGGTCGAGCACCGGCTCCTGCGGCAGGTAGCCGATGCGCGTGCCGTCCGCGGCGAACGCCTCGCCCGCGAAGTCCTTGTCGATCCCGGCCATGATCCGCAGCAGCGTCGACTTGCCCGCGCCGTTCGCCCCGAGGACGCCGATCTTGGCGTCCGGGTAGAAGGACAGCCAGATGCCCTTCAGGATCTCCTTGCCCTGCGGTGTGACCTTCCTGAGGTCCTTCATGGTGAAGATGAACTGAGGCGGCATGCGGGGGCGGTCTCCTTTTCTTCCGAGAGAGCCGCTCCCAGGGGAGCGGCAAGAGGACATTCTGGCACGAGCACCGGTGGCCGCGAGCAGCGCCGGCCGGACCGGTGCCATACTCGGCCATGAGGATCGTGGTCACGGGCTCGAGCGGCCTCGTCGGCAGGGCGCTCGTGGGCCATTTCCGGGCGAGCGGCCACGAGACGCTGCGGCTCGTTCGGCGGGCGCCGCGCGCCGACGATGAGCGGACCTGGGATCCGGACCGGGGCGCTCTCGACCCCTCCGCGTTCGACGGCGCTCATGCGGTCGTGCACCTCGCGGGAGAGAACCTCGCCCAAGGGCGCTGGACACCGGCCCGGAAGGCGCGCCTCCGGGACAGCCGGATCGGGCCTACCCGCCTGCTGGCGGAGACCCTCGCAGATCGGAGCGACCGGCCGAGCGTCCTCGTCTCGGCCTCGGCGGTCGGCTACTACGGCCTCGCTGGTGACGAGTGGCTCGACGAATCCTCCCCACCGGGTGGGGATTTCCTCGCGCGTCTCTGCGCGGACTGGGAGGCGGCCACGGAGCCGGCGGCATGCGCCGGCGTCCGGGTCGTCCCTCTCCGCTCGGGCGTCGTGCTGAGCCCGCGCGGCGGGGCGCTGGCGCGGATGCTGCCGTTCTTCCGCCTGGGCTTGGGCGGGATCCTGGGGCGGGGCACGCACTACCTGAGCTGGATCGCGATCGACGACCTGGTGGCCGCCATCGGCCACGTTCTGGCGACACCGGCCCTCGAGGGGGCGGTGAATGCCGTGGCGCCGTCCCCCGTCACCAACCGGACCTTCACCAGGGCGCTCGGTCGCGTCCTGAAGCGTCCGACCGTCGCACGGGTCCCGGCCGCCGCCCTCCGTCTCGCCTTCGGGGAGATGGCTGACGCGGCATTGCTCGCGAGCCAGCGGGTCCGGCCGCGGCGCCTGCTCGAGACCGGCTTCCGCTTCGCCCTCCCCGAGCTGGACGCGGCCCTGTACCACGCGCTCGAGCGCTGACACCCTCGGTCTCGGAACCTACGGGCGGTCTCGATCGTTAACCCTCGTGAAAGGACCGAAGCATGGAAGTCCTGGGAGTGCTGCTGCTGCTGGTCGCCCTGGTGGCGATTCCGTTCATCGTCCTGGGCGCCGCGTTCAAGGTCTTGTTCGCGCTGGTGCTGCTGCCCTTCCGCCTGATCGCGGCCCTGGCGAGCGCCGTCTTCGGCCTCTTCGCCGGGCTCCTGGGCCTGGTGGCCGGCGGCGTGGGCCTGCTGGTGGGGCTCGTGATCACGGTCGTCGTGATCGCGCTGCTGCCCCTCGCGCCCCTCCTGCTGTTGGCGGGCATCGTCTGGCTGGCGTTCAAGATCCTGAGCCCGCCGGTCGTGCGGGCGGCCTGAGGGACGGCCGCCGACCGACGCGGCCGGCTACCTGGCCGCGGCGTGTCGGGAGCGGAAGCAGGCGAGCACGACCACCCTGCCGTCGACCACGCGGTAGAAGACGCCGTAGGGGAAGCGCTTCAAGAGCTGTCGCCGCACCAGCCCGTGGACCTGGGGGCCCGCGCCCGGGTTGGCGCGGAGATTCTCGAGGGCCAACTGGAATACCGAGAGAAACTCGTCGCCGAGGCCGTCACTCTGGGCCTCGTACCATCCGTAGGCCTCCTCGACGTCCGCTGCGGCGGCAGGGCGGAGCATGGCCTCTAGCGGCTCGCGCGGAGCTGCCGCAGTACTTCGTCCCAGGGCACCCCGGGAAGGCCGCCGGCGGCGAGGTCCCGATCGAGGTCCGCGGAGCGGCGATCCAGCTCCGACTGCTGCGCGCCGCTCACCCGCAGCGCGGCCGGCTTGCGTCGCAGGCTGTCCCAGATCCGCTCCAGCAGCAAGAGCCGCTGCTCGGTACTCAGGGACTCGATGGGCACCTCGGGGTCACTCATGGGGGTGCATTTTCCCCAAATCGGAAGCGGGCGGCAACGGCGGCCCCCCGGCCGGGAGGCGGACCGGCCGCCCGCGCGACCTAAGGGTCGTCTAGTTCGACCGGTTCCGATCCAGGAACAGATAGCGATCGCGATGGCGCTCGGTCTCCGCCTGGGTCTTGACGTCGATCCTCAGGTAGCGGGCGGGACCTCCGGGGACGACCACCGGCCAGAGCGGCACCCCGGCGCCGTTCGGATCGCCGGTCTTCACGAAGTTCGCGAAGTACTGCTCCATCGTCTTCGAGACCTCGTAGTCGTCCGTCGTCCAGGCGTAGACGTGGTTGGTCGAGAGGTTCCCGAGCGCGTACTCGATCTCGGACGAGTGCACGGCGCCGCGTGCCGGCGGCGCAGCCATCGCTTTCGCCGCCTCTCCCTTCACGACGCCGCCGGCGAGCCCCGCGACGGCGTCGCCCATCTCGGGCCGCATCGGCGGACGCGGCCGCGCGTAGTAGTAGCGGTAGGTGGGCTCGCCGCTCGTCTTCGCGTGCAGGTCCAGCCACTTCCAGGTGCTGAAGGCGATGAAGCGGTCGCCGGCGAGGTCGCTGGCGGACTGGACGACCTCGTCGGCTGTCGTCCCCGGATAGAGCCTCAGCACCTCGTCCGCCTGCTCGCCGTAGAGCCGGCGGACGGCCCTGGCGTAGCTCTCCGGCGTCGGCTGGTTCGGACCCAGGATCATGCGGTAGTTCATCTCCTCCGAGTTCCAGCCGGCCAGCAACGGGACCTTCGCCTGCTCGCCCGCCTCGAAGACGACCTCCGGCAGCTTGGGTAGGAAGTAGCCGTCGAGGTTCGTCGAGAAGCGGAACTGCCCGCCCTTGCCCACGGCCTCCAGCAGCTGGGCGGCCGGGATCGCGCGCAGCTCGGCGAGCGAGGCCGCCCCGACCTGCTTCGCGAACTGGACGCCGTCGGCTTCCGTCTCCGCGAGCGGACGCGCCGACAGCGTCTTGCCCATGATCGCGCCGCTCTCCCCGATGGCACCCGCGATCAGGTCTCTCGAGAGCGGCGAGGCCATCTGTGCGCTCACCGAGGCCGATCCGGCGGACTCGCCGCCGATGGTCACCTTCCTGGGATCGCCCCCGAAGGCCGCGATGTTGTCCCGCACCCAGAGCAGGGCCGCATGCTGGTCGAGGAAGGCGTAGTTGCCGGAGGCGTGGTGCGGCGACTCCTTGGTCAGCTCGGGGTGGGCGAGGAAGCCGAAGACACCCAAACGGTAGTTGAGGGTGACGGCCACGATCCCCTTGCTCGCGATGCTCTCGCCATCGTAGCGCGGCTCGGAGCCGTCCCCGGCCTGGAAGCCGCCTCCGTAGAAGTACACGAGCACCGGCAGCCGCTCCTCCGCGGAGCGGGCCGGGGTCCAGACGTTGAGGTAGAGGCAGTCCTCGCTCATCCCGCTGGAGCGGAAGTTCATGTCGCCGAAGATCGGCAGCTGCATGCAGCGCGGACCGAACTGGACGGCCGGGCGCACGCCCTCCCAGCTGCGGACCGGCTGGGGGGCCTTCCAGCGCAGCTCGCCCACCGGCGGCGCCGCGAAGGGGATCCCCTTGAAGATGCGGACCCCCGATTTCTGGAGACCGGCTCCCTCGACGACGCCGTTCGCGGTCTTGACCCGATCGGCGTCGGAGGCGCGGCCGGGGACGGCCGTCGCCAGCAGGAGAACGGCGGTGGAAAGCGCTCCGATCTCGGATGTCTTCATGCGCACCTCACTGGCGACGAGAGCCGGCCACGAGCGCGAGGCTCGCGAGTCTACAGCTCCTCTGACGATAGCACGTCCGGGTCTGGGCGGACCCCGTGGCTGTTGTCCCAGGTGCGGGCCGGAGCTACCCTGTGGCGGTCTCGGCAGCGATCGCAACGACGCTGCGCGAGCAAGGGGCGAGGAGGGGCGCGCGCACTTGGCCGAACCGATCGCCGTCGCTCTGATCCAGCCGGACGAAGCCGCGCAGCGGTGGGTTCGGGAAGCGCTGCCGGCCGAGGAGTTCACGGTCACCGTCCACCGGGCGGAGGACGCGCACAGACAGCTGCCCGCCCTGCCCCCGCGGGCGACACTCGTCGATGCGGCGTCGCTGGAGAGGGACGCGGCCCTTCGAGAGGCCGTGATGCGGCTACGACCGCCCTCTCTCCTGCTCGCGCTGGCAGGGGAGGGCGCCGACACCGCCCGTCTCCTGGAGCAGGGAGCCGACGACGTGATCGTCCTCCCCACCGCACCCGCGCTGCTGCGCGCGCGGCTGCGAGCGGGTCTGCGGCTGTTGCGGCGTGCCCTCGCGTCGCACGAGGTACGCGGAGAGATCGGTCCCGAAGGCGTCCTCGGGATCATCAAGCACTGCGAGGACCACCGCCTGAGCGGTCGGCTGACGGTGGAGGGGGGTGGGCGGCGCCACACAGCCGAGTTCCTGGGCGGGGAGCTGGAGCGGACGGCCTCGGAGCCCCAGGTGGATGACGGCGACGACCTCGCCGCCCTGATGTCGCTCCGCGACGGCTGCTACGTCTTCGTGCAGGCGGCCGTGGACCCGCTCCATCGGGCCCCGCGGGCGGAAGCGGAACGGGCGGCGGCCGAGGCCGCCCCACCGAGCACGGTGCTGGAGCCGCCGGCTCCGATCGTGACCCGGGTGGCGGGCTCCCCGCGGGGCGAGGCGTTCGAGGTGCGAACGCGGGGCGAGAACCGACCCGACTTCACCATCGGCACGACGATCCTCCGAGGCGGACTGGAGCTGCGGGAGACGGCGACGTCCTGGCCGCACCCGATCACGAGCGACGCGGATCTGGCGCAGGCATGGCTGCAGATGGTGCAACAGCACGAGCGCGTGACGGCGAAGCTACGGGAGATGGTGGAGCCCCGCCATCCCACCCCGGCACCGGGGACCGGGGTGGACGGCACGCTCCTTAGCTGGGCGCTGCACTTCGTGGTCGAGCTGGCCTGGGCCGAGCTCGGCTCCACCGTTACCGCCAATCTGCTGGCACGAACCCAGAACGCGCTGGCCCGTCGCTGGCCGCAGCTGCTGCAGTTCCACATCGGGGAGAGGGCGCAGGTCGCCTTCGACCCGAGCCGCGGCCCTATCCTGACGGCCGACGCGATCGAGGCCGTGGCCGCCTGGCTGGCCGCGTTCGTGTACCTTGCGCGCCAAGCCGCGCCGAGTCTGACGCAGCTCGACCTGCGGCAGGCCACCGTCCTGATGGCCCCGGCCCTGGAGAAGGTCGGCTTCTACGCCGCCCTGGCCGCCGCCACGGCGAACTGCGAGCGCAACGGCGTCCACCTCGACGCGGCGGCGTCCGACGACCGCGGCCCCGGTTCGGCCTAGACGGCAGCCTCCTTCTTCTGCCGGATGGTCGCGTTCTGGATGAGCGGCCGCGCCCAGAAGCCGATGCTCAGGATATAGGCGAGCGGCAGGTACAGGAAGAGCATGCCCTGGCGCAGGCCGATCAGGTCGCCCAGCCAACCCACCACCAGCGGCACCACCGCGCCGCCCACGATCGCCGTGCAGAGGATCCCGGAGAACGAGCCGTGGTGGGAGGCCACCGAGTTGAGCGCCAGCGAGAAGATGATCGACCACATCACCGAGGCGCAGAAGCCCATGATCGGGAATGCGTAGAGGGCCACGGTCGCGGGGCCGAAGAGCGCCACCGTGAGCGTCACGATGGCCGCCGCCGCCGCCCCCTCGAGCACCTTGCGGCTGTCGAAAAGCTTGAGCAGCAGCAGCCCGAGCAGGCAGCCGGCCGTCATCAGGCCCCAGAACCAGCTCACCGCGAAGGCACCCGTGGTCTGCGGGTCGTAACCGTGGTAGCGGCGCAGGAACTCGGAGATCCAGTTGGAGACCCCCTGCTCGGTGCCGACGTAGCAGAAGATCCCGAGCGCATAGAGTCGCACGTAGCGGTTCTTGAGCAGCATCGCGTGCGTGGCCCAGGCGCCCGCGCGCTCGTCCTCCTTCAGCTCCACCTTGGGCAGCCGCACCGCGAGCACGACCACTACCATGAGCGCGGCCAGGACCGCGAACACCCAGTAGAGGGAGATCCAGGGCAGCTGCTTGGGCACGACACGCCCGAGCGACGCGACCAGCGCGTTGGCCTGGCTCGTGTCGCCCGAGAGCCGTCCGACCAGGTACGAGTAGATGCGCGGGCTCAGGAAGGAGGCCAGGCCGAAGATGAGCTGCGCCATCACCGAGTTGAACGCGAAGTGCTCCTCGCCACCGGCCACTCGCAGCAGCGGGTTGATGGCCACCTGCAGCATCGCCATCCCGATCCCGATCAGGAAGAGCGAGGCGAGCCCCACGCCGAAGCGGGGCGTCAGCGCGAAGGCCAGCGAGCCGGCGAGCGCCACTCCGAAGGCCGAGGCGATCACGGTCTTCTCGCTGTAGCGCTCGATCAGCATCCCCGAGGGGATCGACATCACCCCGTAGGCCACGAAGAAGGAGAAAGGCAGGAACCCCGCCAGGGCGAGGCTGAGAGCGAAGCTCCTGATGATGTCCGGGATCAGCGGACCGAGGATGTTCGTGATCAGGGAGATCACGAAGAAGATCAGCACGACCAGACCGACGACCATGCGGCTTCTCATGGCGGCAACCTCGCTTCTACACTTAGCGGCGGACGGCGGGGGCACGGAGACGCGGTACCAGCCTTCGGCCGCGAAGCCGGCTGCGACAGCGCGTCGCCCGCCGCCTTCACCTGGGCCGACGACTGGAGCGCCGCCCCGCGACGCGGCCGCCTGAGGGCGGAGGTCATCCTAGCCCACCCAGGCGGCACCCTGTCAACACTTATTAAGAATGATTTCTTTAGTTTCGCGGCGCCACCGCTGATCCTCCGCTCCCATCAAGGTCCTGCCGACCGGGGCATCTCGCGGAGGCTCCCGCTTGCCAGCGGATCGGTCGCTTTTGTAAGCTCTCTACTGAATTGGCCGGCGGGAAGGACGCCCGCCGGATGCGGCGGGAGGCCGTCCATGAGCGAACCCTGCTACCTCGGCGTCGACCTCGGCGGGACCCAGCTCCGGATGGCCGCCGTCGACTCGGACGGGCGTCTGCTGAGCGAGATCCTGTCGGTTCCCACCGGCCGCGGCTTCTCTCCGGCCGGCCTCGTCTCGGAGCTCGACCGGCTCCGGGAGCAGATCACCCCCGCGCTCGGCGGGCGGCCGGTGGCGGCCCTCGGGATCGGCGCCCTGGGCGTGATCCGGCCGGGCCCGCTCACCCAGTGCGACAACCTGCCCCTGCTGGAGGGCTGCGATCTCGTGGAGCTCCTGAAGAAGGACCGCGGGATCGAGGTCGCGATCGAGAACGACGCCCGCTGCTTCCTGTTGGCGGAGGCACGCTTCGGAGCCGCCAAAGGCGCCCGCGACGTAGTAGGGGTGACGCTCGGGACCGGCGTCGGCTGCGGGGTCATGGTCGGCGGGCGTCTCCACCGGGGGCGCCACAGCGAGGCCGGGGAGGCCTGGCGGATCCCGCTGCGCGGCGAGCCGGTCGAGAACCACGTCTCGGGCGCGGGCGTCGTGCGCGTCTACCACGCGGGTGGAGGCAGCACGGAGATCCGGGACGCGGCCGCCGTGGCGGGCGCGGCTCGCGCTGGAGACGAGCCGGCGCTCGCGGCCTGGCGCTCGTACGGCCGCGACCTCGGCTTCCTCTGCCAGTGCGCCGCGTCGTTCCTCGATCCCGAGTGCCTGGTGCTCGGGGGCTCGATCGCCGCTGCGCGCGACCTCTTCGAGCCGGCGCTCGAGGAGACGATCGCCCAGTGGCCGACCCCGATCGTCTGCTCCACCCTCGGCGCCTCAGCCGGTGTGGTGGGAGCCGCCGCGCTCCAGATCCCCTGAGATGGCGAAAGCGCGGGTCGCCGGCGGGAGAGGCCGTGCCACCCTGGCCGCGCGCCGTGACGCGCCGGCGCGCCGCCGCCGCGGCGACGCCGGGAGCGGCGGGGACGCCCGCTCGCTGCGAGCGCTCAACCTGGACGAGGTGCTGCGGGTCGCGATGCGGAGGCGCGAGGCCTTCACCCGCGCGGAGCTCGTCACGGTGACGGGCCTATCGGCCCCGACCGTCGGGAGCCTGCTCGCGGAGCTGGCGGAGCGGGGCCTGGTGCGCGATCTGGGCCCCGGCCCGTCGAGCGGCGGGCGGCGACCTTCGTTCATGGAGTTCAATGCCCGCAGCGGTTTCGTCGGAGGGATCGATCTCGGTCCCGCCACGACTCGCCTGGCGGTGGCCGACCTCTGGGGAGACCGCATCGCCCTGCGGGTGCTGCCGACGCCTTCGGGCCTCCGCCCGAAGGACCTGCTGGAAGGGACCGCTCGGATCCTGCAAGACCTCGTGCGCGAGGCCGGGGTGCCGGCGGGACGTCTGCTGGCGGTGGGGGCCGCCGCGCCGGGCGCCGTCGACCCGGAGCGCGATCTGGTGACGCTCGCCCCGAACCTGCGCGGCTGGTCGCGCGTGCCGATGCGCCGGATGCTCGAGGGCGCTCTCGGCGCGCCGGTGGTCGTCGAGAACGACGTCAACCTGGCGGTGCTCGGCGAGCGCTGGAAGGGCGCCGCACGCGGCCACGACACCTGCGTCTTCATCAACCTGGACGCCGGCATCGGCGCCGGCGTGGTGGTGAACGGATCGCTCCACCGGGGCCACCACTCGCTCGCGGGCGAGATCGGCCTCATGTGCATGGGTCCCCAGTACCTGGCGCGCGACTTCGGCAGCCGCGGCTGCCTCGAGACCCTCGCCAGCCAGACCGCGCTCGCCGCGCGCTGGCCCGGCGCTCGCACGAGCCCGCCCGAGCGCTGGCTGCCGGCGCTGTTCGCGGCGGCCGAGCGGGGCCACCGCCAGGCGCAGCGAGCCGTGGGGGATGCGGCGCGACTCATCGGCATCGCCGCCGCCAACCTCAGCCTGGTCCTGGACCCCTCCCTGATCGTGCTGGGCGGCTCGCTCGCCAGCCACGGCCCGGCCCTGGTGCGCGAGGTGCGCCGGATCGTGGAGCGGCGCCTGCCGACGCCGGCGCAGGTCGTGCTCTCGACCCTGCGGGAGGAGGCGCCGCTCTGGGGAAGCTTGTTGGTCGCCGATCAGCAGGCGCGAGAGAGGCTCCGGCTCGCGCTTCGGGACGAGCGCGGCAGGCTGCCGGATCCCGGCGGTCCGCGACCGTCGCGTCACTCGTCGTCCCGGCGCCGGCACCGCTGACGGTCACCCGCAAGACGAAGCCTTAGCCGCGCGGGCGGTCGCCCGCACGGTCGATTCCGGGCAGGGGCTGGTGCAGCTCGTGCAGATCCCGATGATGTTCCTCTCGGGGATCTTCTTCCCGGTGGCGATGCTGCCGGTCTTCCTGAAGCCGGTCGCCGCGGCGATGCCGCTCACCTACCTCGCCGACGCGCTGCGCCAGGTGATGGTGGGCATGCCGCCGGAGCACGGGCTCGGCTTCTGCCTGGCGAGCCTGGGCGGCCGGTTGGCGGCCAGCATCGTGCTCGCCACCTTCCTCTGGCGCTGGGAGTGACGCTGCCCTTGGGCGCCGGGAGCGAGGCTAGGGCTTGCTGCCGACGACGAGACTACGGTCGGCGACGGTGGGGACGACTCTCGTCCTGATGAGACCCGCCTCGCGCATCGTCGCCTGGATCTCCGCGACCGAGTAGCAGCGGCCCTGGGTCGAGTGCGCGAGGAGGGCCGAGTACTCGGCGACCGGCAGCGGGCCGCTCTTCGTCTCGTCGAGGTGCGCGTCGTGCACGATCAGCAGGCCTCCCGGCGCCAGGGCGGCCGCGGACTTGGCGAGGAGCCGGGCCACCTCGGGCTCGTCCCAGTCGTGGAGCACGTGCGAGAGGAGATGCACGTCGCAGCCTGAAGGGTAGGGGTCGCTCCACATGTCTCCTGCCGTCACCCTCACGCGATCGGCCAGGCCCTGCCTCGCGACGGCTCGCCGCGCGGCGGCGTCGACCGGGGGCCTCTCGAAGACGGTCGCCCGCATCCCGAAGTGCGCGCGCACGACCGCGCACGCGTAGATGCCGGATCCCCCCGCCACGTCCAGGAGCGAGGTGCGGTCCCGCAGGTCGAGCGCCCGGGCCAGGGCCGCGCCCAGGAAGGTGCCCCGACAGTCCATGGCGGCGGTGAAGCGATCGGCGAACGCCTCGTCCTCCATCGCCGCGGCCCAGGGTGTGCCACGGGACGACCAGGCGGCGGGCGTGCCCGTGCGCAGCACGTCCAGGAACTCGGAGACGCCGGGCCGTTCGCGGAGCGACTCGTAGTAGGGCGTCAGGTCCCAGGGCGAGCCCGCGACCAGATGCTCGCGCGCCAGCGGCGTCACCTGGTAGACACCGTCCTCGCCCCGCCGCAAGAGCCCGCGCGCGACCGAGAGCGTGAGCAGCACGTCCGCCGGCCGAGGGTGCAGCTCGAGTCCGCGGCAGACGCCGGCCTGGTCGGAGGGATTCCTGGCGAGCCAGGTGAAGAGCCGCAGGCCGACGATCGCGGCGGTCAGCAGGTCCCCGGCGTAGAGGCCGTCGCGCAGTCGATAGAGCGGTGTCGGATCGGTGGCGGGGGCTCCCTCTGGAGCTTCCTCGGACATGGCGATCGCGAGACGAGTGTGAGGCTACCGGCCGGCGGCCGCGGAGCGTTCGTCGATCCGCTCGTAGATCCGCCGCAGGGCGGAAGGCTCGAAGCCAACCGCGGAGAAGCGCGGGAAGCGCGAGGCATGAGCGCGCAGGTCGATGCGAGCCGCCGCCTCCTCCGCGGTCACGCCCGCGCGCTTGAGGGCCTCGGCCTGCCGCCAGAGGTCGCGCAGGCACGCCTGCACGGGAGCAATCGCCTGCTTGCCCCGGAAGGGGGCCCCGTGCCCGGGAATTACCGTGTCGAAGTCCAGGGCGGCTAGCCGCTCGAGCGTGTCCGGCCATTCGTCGACGTAGGCGTCGCCCATGTAGCCGATGTAGCCGTTGAAGAGGTCGCCGGTGCAGACGACGCGCTCCCGCGGCAGGAAGACGACCAGGTCTCCCGCGGTGTGCCCGCGGCCGAGGTGCAGGAGCCGGATCTCGCGGCCGCCCCGCCAAAGGGTGAGGCTCTCGCGGAAGGTCAGGGTCGGTGGCACCGGACGCAAGGCCTCGAGCTCCTCCCGGTAGAGTGCTTGGGCCTCGGCGCGCCGCGCGAGATCGGCACGCTTCACGGGATCCGTCTCCCGCGCGGCCTCCTGCCGCAGTCCCTGGGCCTTGGCCGGCATGCCGAGGAGGTTTTCGGCGAGCGTCCGGCCGCGCGGGGCGGCGGGATCCAGCAGCGCCCGCGTCGCCTCCTGGCCGACCACGAGCGCCCCCGCGAACGCCTCGTTGCCGAAGGCGTGGTCGAAGTGGAAGTGAGTGTCGATCACGTAGCGAATGGGCAGGGCGGTGAGCTCGCGGATGGCGGCGAGCAGCACGCGCGCCTCGTTCGGGCCGGCGCCCGAATCGACCACGGCCACGGCGTCCTTGCCCACGATCACGACGGAGTTGGAGATGTAGTAGGGCACGCCGCTCGCGGTCGCGCAGAAAACGCCCTCCGCCACGGGCTCCAGCTGGTAGTGGAGGCCCGGGACCGGCGCGGGCACGACGGAGGGCGGCCGATCGCCGGCGAGGGCGAACGCAGCGAGCGACGAGAGAAGGGCGCAAGCGGAAATCAGGCGGCGATGCATGGGGGCGGCTCCTGGCTCGATCATCGAGAGAGAGGTGGGCGTCGGGGCAAGCGCGGCGAGTCCCGCACAGGCTACCGAAGGGACCTGGCTGGACGCAAGCGTCGCTTCAGGCCTTGTCTCGACTCGGCTGCGGGTGGTGGCGGAGCCCTGGAATTCGACGTCCGAATCGCGGTGGAAGGCGCCGCCCACGCGGCGTAGTCTGTGATCGAGATGAGCACGAACGCGATGCCGGGCCCCGCCGAGATGGAACGTGCCTTCCTCGGCCGGGACGCCTCCTACGACGGCGTCTTCGTGACCGGCGTCAAGACGACCGGCATCTTCTGCCGGCCGTCCTGCACGGCGCGTAAGCCCCGGCCGGAGAACCTCGAGTTCTTCGGCTCGGTGAAGGACGCCCTGTTCGCGGGCTATCGGCCGTGCCGCCGTTGCCAGCCGCTCGCGGCGGACGGACGGCCGCCCGAGTGGGTCGAGACGCTGCTCGCCGCCCTGGACGCGAGCCCGGAGGGACGGCTGCGGGCACCCCAGCTGCGGGTGCTCGGCGTCACGCCCGAACGCGCCCGCCGCTTCTTCCAGAAGGCCTACGGCCTCTCGTTCGACGCCTACTGTCGGGCACGCCGGCTGGGCCGGGCGCTCACGCAGCTGCGCGCGGGAACCGATCTCGACTCGGCCGCCTTCGACGCCGGCTACGACTCGCTGAGCGGCTTCCGCGACGCGTTCTCGAAGTACTTCGGCCAGCCGCCGGGGCGCGGCCGGGACGGCGAGTGTGCCTGGGCGGCCTGGCTGCCCACGCCACTCGGTCCGATGGTCGCGGCCGCTACGGGTGCGGGCGTGTGCCTGCTCGAGTTCACGGACCGGCGCCGGCTGGAGACGCAGCTCGCGATCCTGACCCGCCGCCTGGGCCTGCCCCTCGTTCCCGGCGAGAACGACCCCCTGCGCGCCCTGCGCACGGAGCTCCGCGAGTACTTCGAAGGGCGACGACGTGCCTTCGAGGTGCCGCTGCACGTCGCGGGGACCCCGTTCCAAGAGCGTGTCTGGGGAGAGCTGCGCCGGATCCCCTACGGCGAGACGCGCTCCTACGCCGAGGTCGCGCGTGCGGTCGGCTCGCCGGGCGCCGTGCGCGCGGTGGGCCAGGCGAACGGAATGAATCGGATCGCGATCGTGCTCCCCTGCCACCGGGTCGTGAACGCGGGCGGCCAGCTGGGCGGCTACGGCGGCGGGCTCTGGCGCAAACGCCGGCTGCTGGCGCTCGAGCAGGGGCAGCCGATCGACGGCGTCTTCGAGACCTGAACGCGGCTCCGGGGGCGCCCGGGCGCGCGTGCCCCTGGGCCAACATCACGCGGGAGGTGAGACCGCGATGAGCCAGCCGGCCGCCACGACACGGGAGATGGACCTCGTCACGATGCAGGTCGTGGACTGGGAAGGGCCGATCGTCGAGATCCTGTCCCGGCGTCCCCTGGCCACGAGGACTCTACGCCACGCGCGAGCAGGCGCTCGAGAGCCTCCGCGCCCGGCAGCGCACGGCGCCCTGAGGGCCGGTCTTCAGCGGGGCATGCAGCACTTGCGGTAGCGCTTGCCGCTCCCGCACGGGCACTCTCCCTTCGGATCGGGAGCGGGCTCTCCGGGCGTCCAGATCCACACCTTCCGCTGGACGGGGCCGGAGCTGGGCAGCAGCGAGGGATCGCGCGCCAGACGGCGATTGAACCTCTTCACGAACGCGTCGAGGGCCTTGGCATCGCCGAGGTCGACGCCGTCCGCCCGGGCCGCGCGGACGATCGTCTTGCTCTGGCTGAAGCGCCGCGGATCGCTCGCGTAGCGCAGAAAGGCGTCGCGGCAGCGCTCGATGCGATCGCGCACGCCCGCGATGCCGCCGGCGTCGGCGCCTTCCGTCCCCGCCAGCCACGCGAAGAAGGCGTCGAGGCTGGCCGGGACCAGCGGCAGGTCCTCGTCGGGAGCGACCCCTTTGGCCGGGTAGAACGCGAGCAGGTACTCCTGAACGTCGTCCGCGCCCCAGCGTTCGACGTCCTGACCGCGGCTGAGCCGATAGCGGAACGCCTCGGCGACGTAGCCGGCGGCCTTGGCGACCTCGCCCTCGCCGGCACCCTGCGCCCGGCGGTCGGAGCGGAAGCGGTCGATCAGCGCCTCGGCGGCCTTCCGGGTGAGACCGCGGAGCGGCTCCTCGCGGCCCCACTCCCAGGGCAGCTCGAGCGGCGGCGCGGACACGGTCACCTCGACGGTGCCGCTCGCCATCGCCACCTTGAGGCGAGCCTCGACCGGCGGAGTCGACGAGGCCGCCCGATCGCTCGGAGGGCGGAAGAGCGGGCGCTGCTGCTCGACGAAGGGCCCGACGGCTCCCAGGCAGGCCGTGGCGAGCTGGTAGTCCGCCTCATCGACGGCGAGCGGCACGCCGTCGGCTCCCATCTTCACCACCAGGGGGACGAGACCCCTTGGCCCGGGCCGCCAGCCATGAGAGAGCGCACGCCGCTCGAACGCGGCGCCTCCGGGCAGCTCCGCCGGGTCGTCGTAGTGGACGCCGAGGACGCCCACGCCTGCCGGGCGCGAGGGCCCCGCCAAGTCGGGCCCCGGGGCCGGCGCCGTCGCCCGCACCGTCGCCAGGTAGCCGTCGAGCGAGTCGAAGAGCAGGAGGCCGAACGACCTGCCCGAGGCGCCGATCACGGAGACGAAGGCGCGCGCGTGCCCGAGGGCCGGCGCGCGGAGCTCGATCACCTGCGAGTCGCGCGCGATCGACCAGGGGCGCGCACGCTCGAAGGCCGAAGCCGCCTGGTAGAAGGCAACCAGGGACTCCGCCGTGGCCTCGTCCTGCCAAGGCAGCTCCTCAGAGGCGGGTCGTTCCGGACGCGTCGGGCTTGCGGTACGGCTCATGGGATGGGTCCTCCGAGAACGGCTATTCTCGCCCAGATCCGCTGCGCCTGCGCTGCGGGCCGGGCAAGGGAGCGACGGTCCCGACGCGCGGCCGAGGCAGTGACACAAGTGTGACGGAGCCGGCGACGGCTTCCTGCTAGCCTGGGCGCAAGTCCATCAAGCGAAAGCACAGACGGGGCGTGAGTAACGGAGGGGACCCTTGACTCTGACCTGGAACGGAAGGTCTTTCGACTGGGTGAACGTGGCCTGGTTCGCGGCTCTGCACGCGGGCGCGCTCCTGGCGCCCTGGACGTTCAGCGGCACGGGGCTCGGCGTGATGCTCGCGCTCTGGTGGCTCTCGGGCTCGATCGGCATCGGTGTCACCTACCACCGACTGCTCACGCATCGCGGTTTCCGGACGCCGAAGCCGCTCGAGTACCTGGGCACGCTCGCCGGGATGCTCGCGAGCGAGGGGGGCGCCATCTCGTGGGTCGCCATGCACCGCCTCCATCACGCGAAGTCGGACGTCCCCGGGAGCGATCTGCACACCCCCAAGGAGGGCTTCTGGTGGAGCCACGTCGGCTGGGTGCTGTGCAAGACCGGCCTGGACATGCGCGAGGTCCGGATGCGCTATGCGCCCGAGCTGGTGGCCGACCCGGTGCACCGGGTGCTCGAGCGGATCCACTGGCTCCCGAACGTCCTTCTGGCGGTTCTGCTCTACGCGCTCGGAGGCTGGTCGCTCCTGGTCTGGGGCTTCTGCCTGCGCCTGGTGCTGACGCTGCACGCGACCTGGCTCGTCAACTCCGCCACCCACACCTGGGGCTATCGCCGCTGGCGGACCAAGGACGACTCGCGCAACCTCTGGTGGGTGGGCCTGCTGGCCTGGGGTGAGGGCTGGCACAACACGCATCACGCCTTCCAGCGCTCGGCGCGACACGGCTTCGGCTGGGAGCTGGACATGAACTGGCTGGTGATCCGCACGCTCGCCGCGCTGGGCCTCGCCCGCGACATCCGCCTGCTCCCGCGGAACGCCGAGCACTTCCGGATCCGCGCCGAGACCGAGTCGCAGACGGCCCTCGAGAACTCGCCCGCCTCCGCCTGACGCGGTCGCGGCCCCGATCGTCCCGCAGCCCGGGAGGGCTAGACTCGGACCCGGGAGGTGTCATGCGGATCCGCGGTCTCGGCAGGACGGTACTCGGCATCTACTTGATCGCCGTCGGCGTCGTCCCCTACCTGCCCTTCTTCTCCGGGCTCATGCCGCTCGTCTCGCTGATGGCGATCGTGGCCGGCGTCCTCTTGCTGCTCGAACGCGGGCGCTGAGGAGCGGGCGCGACGCGAGGGGGGAAAGGGCGGGCAGCGCGCGAGTACGGCCGTCGGCGCGTGCTAGACTCCGCCGCGTACCTGCCGCTGACGGGGGACAGCGCCATGCCCGGTCCGTCGCAGCGCCATCTCGTCCCGACCCGGGACTCGCGGAAGGCGGCGTCAGCCGGGACCGCTCCGGCCGCGACGGCGCTCGACGCAGCCTCGCGCGTCGCGCCGCGCGAGACGACGGAAGAGGCGCTGCGTGAGAGCGAGGAGCGCTGGCGCGTGCTCGGCGAGAACGCGCCGGCCTTCATCATGACGCTCGACCGCGACGGAATCATCCTCTCGCTGAACCGCGCGTACCCGGGGCGCACGGTGGGCGAGCTGGTGGGCACCTCCGCTGTCGCCTACCTCGACCCCGCCACCGCGACCAGCGTGCTCCGGGCGCTCGATACCGTCTTCGAGCGGCGCGAGCGGGTGGCGATCGAGACGCACTACGTGCGCCAGGATGGAGACACGGTCTGGCTGCTGGGGAACCTGGCGCCGATCGAGCGGGACGGGCGGGTCGTGGCCGCGATCTACGTCTCGATCGACACTTCCGAGCGCAGGCGCGCGGAGGAGACACTGCGCGAGAGCGAGGAGCGCTATCGGCAGCTCCTGGAGGGCCTGCCCGACGGTGTCATCGTCGGCTGCGCCGGCCGGATCGTCTTCGCCAACGCCGCCGCCGCCCGCATCCTCGGGATCGACGATCCCGCGGAGCTCGCCGGCGTTTCCCCCGACACGCTCGTCCACCCGGACGACCTGGCGGCGGTCCAGGAGCGGGCGCGGCGCATGGTCCGGACCGGAGAGCCGGCCCCCCTGGCGGTCGAGCGCTTCCTGAGGCGGGACGGCGCGACGATCGTCGCCGAGACGGTGGGACTGCCGATCCGCCATCGCGGCCAACCCGCGATCCAGCTCGTGTTCCGCGACATCACCGCGCGCAAGCGCGCCGAGGCGGAGCGCCACCGCCTCTTCGATCTCTCGGTGGACATGCTGTGCGTCGCCGGTTTCGACGGGCGCTTCAAGGAGCTGAACCCGGCCTGGACCGCGACCCTGGGCTGGGAGCTCGAGGAGCTCATGAGCCGGCCCTGGATCGATTTCGTCCACCCGGAAGACGTCGCGTCGACGGTCGCGGCAGGCCAGGCCTTGAACCAGGGGCGCAG
The DNA here is from genome assembly GCA_963732935.1 of uncultured Acidobacteriota bacterium. Lineage (GTDB taxonomy): Bacteria > Acidobacteriota > Vicinamibacteria > Fen-336 > Fen-336 > DATBSL01. The sequence goes on from CAVTBK010000004.1 coordinate 235,283, forward strand.
CGTCACGCTGTTCGTCAACCGTTGCCGCTGCAAGGACGGCAGCTACCGCCGGCTCTCCTGGAACAGCGTCTCGGTCGCGGAGGAGGGCCTGGTCTTCGCTGTCGTCCGGGACGTCACCGAGCGACTGCGCCTGGAGGAACAGCTGCGGCAGGCGGAGAAGATGACGGCGCTCGGCCAGCTCGCGGGAGGAGTCGCCCACGACTTCAACAACCAGCTGGCCGGGATCCTCGGCTACGCGGAGCTGTTGCGCGCGCGGGTCGGCGACAACGACGCCTTGCGCCGCTATGCCGAGGGTATCGTCACCGGCGCCCAGCGCTCCGCCCGGCTCACCCAGCAGCTGCTCGCCTTCGCGCGCAAGGGGAAGTACCAGGTGGTCTCCGTCGACCTCGACGGCATCGTCGACGAGGTCGTGGCCCTCCTCGAGCACAGCGTCGACAAGCGGGTCCTGATCCGCCGCTCCCTCCCCGCCAGCCCGATCCGGATCGTGGGAGACCCGGCCCAGATCCAGAACGCCCTCCTGAATCTCGCCCTCAACGCGCGGGACGCCATGCCCGACGGGGGCGAGATCACGATCGCCGGTGAAGCGGTGACGATCGACGCGGCCTTCCAGCACGCCGCCAACCTCGAGGTCGCGCCCGGACGCTACGCCTGCGTCCGGATCGGTGACACCGGGGTCGGCATGGACGAGGAGACGCGGCGGCGGGCGTTCGAGCCCTTCTTCACGACCAAGGAGCTCGGCCGCGGCACCGGCCTCGGACTCTCCGCCGCCTATGGGATCGTGCGGAACCACCTGGGAGCGCTGCGGCTCGACAGCGCTCCGGGACGTGGGACGACGGTCGAGGTCTATCTGCCGCTCGCCACGGCGACGGCCGAAGACGGAGAAGAAGAGCCTTCCGCCTCGGAGGCGTCGTTCCTGCGCATCCTGCTGGTCGACGACGAGGACCTGGTGCGGACGGCCACCGCGGAGATGCTCCGGGCGCTCGGCCACACGGTGAGGGAATGCCGCGACGGCCCCGAAGCGGTGAAGCTCTTCAGCGCCAGCCCCGAGAGCTACGACCTGGCGATCCTGGACATGATCATGCCGGTCATGTCGGGCGCCGAGGCCCTCGCGCAGATGCGGACCGTTCGACCACGGCTGCGGGCCATCCTCAGCTCGGGCTACAGCCTGGACGCCGACGCACAGCGGCTCCTGGGCCGCGGCCTCGGCCTGATCCAGAAGCCCTTCACCATCTCCGAGCTGGCCGAGGCCATCGCGCGCGCGGACGCGACGGACGGCTGATGCGGCCGGCGAGCTTCCTGCCCCTCGCTCGCTTCCACTTCCAGGTCGGCACCCGGCTGGCCCTGCGCGCCGCCGCGCCCCTGGCCGGGCTGCCCTTCGTCCTGGCCCTGCTCCAGCACGACCCGAGCGGAGCCCTGCGCGCGATGGCCGGATGGCTGCTCGGGCCGTCGGGCGGGGTCGCCGCCGGGCTGGTGCTGGCGGCGCTCAGCCTGCTGCTCGCCGGCTGGGCGGCACCGCGCGTGACGAGCGGCCTGGCGGGCTGGCCGCGCCACCTCCCCGTCATGCAGGCCACGCACCGCCGCGCGGCGCTCGTCGCGATCGCGACCGCCCAGGCACCGCTCGTGATCGGCCTGCTGCTGCTCGTGCCCGCCGCGGCGGGTCAGCCGGGCGGGATCGCGCCGGGCCGCCTCGCGGTGCTACCCCTCGCGGTGGCCGCGGCCGCGCTCGCCTCCTGGCCCGGTGTGCCCTCGCTCCGCAGCCGCCCGCTCGCCTGGGCGGCGCTGCTGCTTACGACGACCGGCCGGCTACTGTCCATCCCCCTCGCCCTCGCCCTGCTACTCGTGGCAGACCGTCTCGCCGGACCCCTCGCCTCGCGCGGCAAGAGACGACACCGCTCGAGCGCGCTCCCGCTCCCGCTCCTCCTCGCCGTGCGCGCGCTCGGGCCAGCCGCGCTCGGCGCCGTGCTTCTCTCCCTGGCGCCCGTGGCGGCGATGACCCTGCTGCGCTCGAACAACGATCTCTCCCCGGCGGTGGCCGCAGGCGCCGCCCGGCTGGGCGCCGGCGCCGGCGTGGTCGTGGCACTCGGCGCGCTGGCGGAGCGTCTCGCCCTGCGGCGTCCGGTCTGGCCCTGGTCGCGTTCTCTGCCGGTCGCCGCCCTGCGCCGCGTCGCAGAGGACGCCGGGCTCCTCGCCCTCCCCTGCCTCGTCCCGCTCGCGGCCACGGCCTGCCTGGACCCGCTCGCCGCCCTGGCCGTGGCCGCCTGCCTGCCGAGCCTCGCGCTCCTGGCGGCGGGGGCCTTGCGGGCCGCCGCACCCGGACGCGGCGGCGCGGCCCTCGTGGCCGGTGCGCTCGTAGCGGCCTGGGTCTCCCTCCTGCCCGTTCTGGCGCTGCCGCTGCTCGCCGCGGCCCCGCTCGTAGCGCGGGCCGCGGCAGGTCTCGATCGGAGGCAGAAGGTGACTCGCTGGGATGAGCGTCATCACCAGGCGGTCGGCGATCCTCTGTCCTGGAGCGCACGGTGACGGTCCTGGAGCCCCCGGTGATCGAGCTGGCGGGGGTGAGCTTCGGCTACGGCGACGGCCTCGCCGTCCTCGATCGGGTCACCCTGCGCATCGAACCCGGCCTGACGCTCCTGGTCGGTCCGAACGGATGCGGCAAGTCGACTTTCCTGAAGCTGGCGGCCGGTGTCGAGCCGCCGGACGCCGGACGGGTCACGATCGCTGGTCACGACCTCTGGCGCGACGAGGTGGCGGCGCGGCGGCAGCTGACCTATCTGCCGGAGCATCCCGACCTCACGCCCTACGCATCGGTCCTGGAGGTGCTGCGGCTGGTCGCCCGGCTGCGCGGCGCGCCCCTGGAGCGGGCCAAAGCGGCGCTCGCCGAGGCGGGCCTCGGCGCACGGGCGGACGCCTCCGTCAGGGAGCTGTCGGCGGGCCAGCGGCGGCGCGCGCTGCTCGCGGCCGCCTGGATCGGGACGCCGCGGGTGGCGCTCCTCGACGAGCCCCTGGAGGCGCTCGACCGCGCCCTGCGCGACCGCGTCCTGGAGTGGATCGACACGCTGGTCGGGGAAGGCGCCACGGTCCTCGTGGTCAGCCATCAGCTCGATCCATTCGCGTCGCTCGCGACGACGGTCGTGAGCGTCCAGGCCTCCCGGGCGCTCGGCCCGATCGCCCTCCGAGGCGACCCGTCCGAGCGGCTCGCGCTCCTCGAACGCCTCGCCCGCGGAGGGTCTCCGACCGCCTGAGGCCTCCCGGCCGTCAGTCTCCCGCGATCGGCGTCAGTGGACCCGACACATCGCTGCCGTTGCCGCGGACCGTGTTGTTGCCACGCGTCTCGAGGACGCCGCCGGAGACGAGAAGGCCGGTCCCGTTGTTCGTGACGGTCGAGCGTGAGAGGCGCGCGGTGGTCGCGTGGGGACGCACCTCGACGCCTGTGTCGTTGTGGGTGATCAGGCACGACTCGATGCTCAGCTCCGCGCTCTCGCCGTCGAAGGCGGCGTCGGCCAACAGACCGACGCCGTTGCCGGACACCAGCGAGTCCCGGATCGACGCCGTCGCGCCGAGGCTCGACATCAGCCCGAAGTCGCTCTCGCCGAGCCTGACCCGCTCGAGGGCGGCGCGCACGTGCCCGTCCAGGCTGATCCCCACCACCCCGCCGCTCACGGTGGTGTCGCGCACGACCAGTCGGCCGGCGCTCAGCACGATCATGCCCTTGGTCGGGAAGCCGCTGATGCTGCAGCCTTCGACGTAGAGCGCGGCGGCCGAGTTGTAGACGATGCCGTTGAACGGCGGCGTCGCGCCGGCCGGCGCCAGCAGGGTCAGCCCGCGCAAGGTCACCACCGCGGAGGCATCGGCGTTCACGGATACCGCGGCGAAGCTCGAGGGCCGGAGGATGGCGTGGACCCCCGGCGCCGCCGCGATCGTGATCGACTGGGTGAGGTTCAGGTGGCTGAAGCTGAAGACGCCCGAGTCGAGCGCCACCACCATGCCCCCCGGATCGGTGGCCGCCACTGCGGCGGCAAAGGTCCGACAGGGCCGCAAGGCGGTGCAAGGGGCCCTGTCCCTTCCGCGCACCGAGACGTAGGTGACCGGCGCGGCGGCGGCCTGGGCCGCGGCACCGCTGATCACGGCCAAGGTCACGACCGCGTGGAAGACGACTCGGCGAGTCATGAGAGCCATAGCCTGCCTCCTTCTCTCCGTTCTCTCTCGCTTGTTTCGGAAACGGCAACGCCCGGCTGCTGCCACTCCCTAGGGACGCGGCGCGCCGGGCCGTTGTTCGTGATCAGGCGCACACGACGCCCCTCACCAGGCTATCCCACTCGCCCCGCTCAGCGCTTGCCGAACAGGCGCTTCAGCGGCGAGCCGTGATCGGGGTGTGAGGCAGGATCCGGATCCGTGTGCTCGGCGGCGCGGGCCTCGGCGTTTCTGGGATCCAGGGCCAGCACCCTGCGGTAGAGCGCGCTTGCGCGGGTCGCGAGTCCCGCTTCCGCATAGAGACGCGCCAGTAGCAGGTGGGCGTCGACCTGCTTCGGGTCGTCCTCGATCGCCAGGCGCAAGGCCACCTCCGCGCGGCGGCGCCATTTCGGGTTCTTCACGTAGGCGCGCGCGAGGACGGTGCGGGCACGGGCGCGGAGTCGTCCCTCGAGCCTCGGCACCAGGGGCTCCAGGGCCACGATGGCGTCCCAGTACTTCTCCTCCTCGAGCCGCGCTTCCGCCATGGCGATCACGCCGAGCTGTCGGGCCTGCTCGCCCGCCTGGTCGGAGATCTCGTCGGACAGCTCGTCCGGCGAGACGCCTTCAGCCGAGGCTGGCGAAACCTCGGTCGCGCCAGGTCGCGCGGGCGCCGCCTCGGTCGCCGGCGGCGTCGGCCGCGGCTTCCAGAGTCTCAGGTGGTTGTCGTAGTGGGCCCGGGACCGCGAGTCCCGCAGGATCTCGAACGCCTGGCCCACCCGCACGAACACGGCTTCCCTCTGCGCCTGCAGGTCGGCGAGCTGCGGGTCCCGGCAGGCGTCGGGATGCAGGGCCCGAACGAGCCTCGCGTGCGCCTGCCGGACCTCGGCGTCACTCGCCTCGCGCCCGATCCCAAGGACCTCGTAGTGGGTCCGCTGGGCGAGGCTCGCGTACCTCGCCAGGATGATGCGCCGGACCTCGGCCGGCGCGAGGCGCTGGCGAGGTTCTGATCCGGTGGCGCCGCCCGCGGGGCTGTCGGTCGGAAGCGAGGTCTCGCCGCTGGGCCGGGCCGGCACCGCGCGCGCCATCGACTGCGGAGTGGGCGGTGGCGAAGGTGGCACGAGACGCGCCATCGACAGCGGCGTGGGGGGCGGCGGCGAGGGCGGCGGGGCTCCCCGGGTAGCCGAGGCGGCCGGGCGCACCCCGTGCGGGCTCGTGTCCGCGCGGCGGGCAACGGGGCGAGTCGCCCGCCGCTTCTCCAGGGGACCGACCATGCCGGTGCAGAGCAGCCCGAACAGGCTGCGCTCGACGTCCTCGGCCGAGAGCGGGATCAGGCTCAGCACCTCGCGCGCGCTCAGCGTCCCGTCGATCCGCGACAGCACGAAGCCGTCGAGCGGCGTGAGGGTGATCTTCTGCATCCGGAGCAGGGGATCGCTCGAGAGCACGAGGACGCGATCCGGGTCCCCGATGGCACGCCTCACCAGGGCGGGATCTTGCACGCGACGCGTGGCCTCGAGGATCAGCTCTCCGGTCGAGAGGCGGCAGGAGAGGTCCGACTCGACCAGGCTCTCGGCCATCTCCTCGAACACGAAGGAGGCGCCCGGCCGGTCGAGCATCACGAAGAGCACCTCGCGGACGTGGAGCCCGAGAGCGTCCTCGAGGCGAGGCCGATCCAGCAGACCGATCTCGCCCAGCACCTGACCCATCTTCTTCCGCTCGCGCAGCACGACCGCCACCGCCCGCTCCAGATCGGCCTGGCTCAGGAGGCCGTAGCGGACGAGCACGTCGCCGAGCCGCTCGCCCTCGACGTCGCTGCTGCCGTCCACGATCCGCCCTTTCATGATGCGCAGCCGGCGGCGCTCGTGACCGCTCGTCAGGTGAAGGTGCCCGGACTTGCCACCGACGTAGATCTCCCGCAGCAGGCGAAAGAGAGGCGTCGGGTCGGCGGCGGCCGGCGGTGTCGTCGGAGCCACCGGCACCGCGGCGGCGGCCGCCACGTCCGTGGTGCCGACGGCGCGGGTGGGCGCCACCTCGGGGCTCGCGGTCCCGGCCGCCACCACGGGACCCGTCCCGAACGAGGGGTCCTCGAGCAGACGGCGGAGCGCGCCGGCGAAGTCGGCCGCGCTCGCTATCCGCTCCTCCGGGTTCTTGGCGAGCGCGTGGCGCAGCACCCGCCCGAGCCGCTCGCCCTCCGTACCCTCGGGCAGGTCGAGCGCCGGCTCGCCGTGCGCGATGCGGTAGAGCGTGCTCATCACGGAGTCGGACTCGAAGGGCGGGCGCCCGGCGGCGATCTCGGCGAGCAGGCAGCCCACGCTGAAGAGGTCACTGCGTCCGTCGACGGGTCCGCCCGTCACCTGCTCCGGCGACATGTAGTTCGCCGTGCCCACCACCAGGCCCGACGCCGCGGCGCCGCTCGCACTGATGCGGGCGATCCCGAAGTCCATGATCTTGGCGTCACCGCCGTCGACGATGAAGACGTTGGCCGGCTTGATGTCACGGTGGACGATGCCGACCTTGTGGGCATGACCGAGACCGTCCAGTACCTGGGTGACGATCGTGATCTTGCGGCGCAGCTCGAGGCCGGGCTCCTCCCGCAGCAGGTGCAGGAGGTCCCGTCCCTTCAGCAGCTCCATCACGATGTAGGGTGAGCCGTCCGTGTGGTAGCCCAGGTCGAAGACGGTCACCACGTTGGGATGCATCATCCGCGCGACGGCTCGCGCCTCGCGCTCGAAGCGCAGCTTGTGCTCCGGCTGATCCGCGAACTGGGGGAGCATCACCTTGAGCGCGACATCGCGCTCAAGGTGGGGATCGGAGGCCTGATAGACGGCACCCATGCCGCCGCGGCCGAGCAGCCGGACGACGTGATACTTCCCGATCGACCGCGGCTGGGCCTCGCCCGCGGGTCGATTCGCTCCTTCGACGCTGCCCTCGGAGGAAGCGCTTTCGCCCTTCGGCGCTGGGTCGGCATCCGCTGCCCCTGACTTCGGGGGCGGCGCGGGTTGCGCGTCGCTCGTCATCGACCTTCTTCTCCCCGCCAGGGACCGGGTGCTGGGAGCGTCCCGGGAAACCGCACAGTATACTTTGAATGGTAGCACCGAAGGCCGGAACGCGGCCCGCCGTTCCGTCCGCGGCGCGCCTTCCGTCACCATCCGCACACCCTCGCATTCGAACGGCCGTGCCCAGGATCGCCTGCCCCAGGCCCCTTCACGGCTTGTGTTTCACTTGCTTTCGGCGCGCCGTGACGAACGTAGAAACCGCCTACGCAATCCGAGTAGCGTCAGCCGCACGAGCATCTCCCCGGCCGACGCCCCCATCGGAGAGCCTCGAGGTTTCACGAGAACGTTGTAGCCGTGGGTGGTTCCCAGCGCGACGATTCCCAGGGAGTGATCCCGGCCCTGGCCTGGCTCGACGGGGGGCGCTAGACTTCGCCGGGCTCGGCGGGAGGTCGGCGCCGATCGAAGGCAGGCGATATTGGGCGGAGGGCGGAATGGACTTCCAGTACTGTCCCAAGTGCGACGCGTTCAACCCCCCTGGCGTCACCCATTGTGAGCAGTGTCAGGCGGAGCTGCCCCAGGTGGAGGACGCGGTCCCTGTGCCGACGCCGCCGGACCTGGAGACCGCGCCCGCAGACACCCCTCCCGGGCCGGGCGTCGCGGAACCACCGGCCGCTCCGGTGCCCGAGTCACCCGTCCCCTTCGACGCCCCGCCGGAGGTCCTGGAACGGATTCGGCATCTGGACGCGGCGATCGAGCGCAAACCCGGCGCGACCGCTCTCCACATCCAGCTCGCGCAGCTCTACGCCGACGGGCAGCGGGAGGACCTCGCCGTGCGGGTGCTCGAGCGCTATCTGGAGGGCGATCCCAGGAACGCAGTGATCCGGCATCGGCTTCAGCAGCTGGGAGCGACGCCACCCGCATCGCCGGCGGCGGTCGTCTCCGCGCCGGTGACGCCCGTGGCGCCCGCTGCCAACGTCGGCGCGCCCGGCCCTCCGGGGGCACCCGCTGCCCGACCCCAGGCGCCGATCGCCCGGGTAGCGCGACCGATCCGGCCCGCCTACCGTCCCCCGCCGCGCCGACGCCGACGCTCTCGCAAGGTCGTCTTTGCCGCCGCCGGCGGCGTGCTGGTGCTGGCGCTGGCCGTCAAGCTCATCTTCTTCCCAGGGCCGAAGCTCGTCGTCGGCGGCGCCTTCAGTGCCGTCGCTCCGAGCTGGTCGCCCACGGGCCGCCAGTTCGCGTTCGTGCGGGTCGAGGCTAGCCGCAGCCGTCTGGCGGTCTACGACCTGCGCCAGGAGAACCACCGCGACCTGGCGGACCTCAGCGCCTGGGACGCGGGGGCTTTCAGCTGGTCCCCCGACGGCACCCGGATCGCCTACGTCGGCGGCACGGAACGAGGCTGGGGCGAGTCGGTGTTCGTCGTCGACGTCGCGAGCGGCCGCTCGCAGCGCGTGACCGACGGGCGCAGACCGATCTGGGCTCCCGACGGTAGGACCCTCCTCATGTGGTGTGCGGCAGAGGGAAGCGCCGCGTCGGCCTTCGCGGAGGACGGAGAGCTCGTCGATCCAGGCGGGCAGTTCGCCCCGGGATCCTTCGCCCCGGCGGGCTTCTGTCGCGTCGACGCCGATACGGGCGAGGTGCTCCAGCGCGCGGCGCCGTCGGACGAGGACGACCTGGCGTTCGGCTGGAGCGCGGCCGTCTCGTCGCTGACCGGTCGGCTCGCCTTCGAGAAGGCTGTCGGCGAGCCGCCGCCTCCACCCCCCTCACGGAGCGGAGACGGCGAGTTCGTCGACATGGTCGACTCGGTGGCCGCGCGCGGGGCCAGGAACATCGCGGAGGGCAGCCGCGACCTCTCCCGAGAGCTGGAGGCGCGCGAGCGCGACCGTAAGCGACGCGACAGCGGCGGCTCGGGCCCGGCTCGCGACGTCTTCGTCTCGGAGCCCGACGGAAGCGCGCTACGCGCGATCACGAACGACGGCCGATCCGGATCGCCGGTCTGGACGCGGGACGGAGCACGCATCCTCTTCGTCGGCGAAGGCGGCCTCTGGCTCATGAACCCGGACGGCAGCGGACGCGAGCGGGTGTTCACGGGAAAGCTGTCCGACCCGCCGGTGGCGCAGCTGACGGCCGACGGTCGCTACGTCTTATTCGTGGCACCGGTCGAGGCGAGCGCCGGCGTCGCGCAGCTGATGACCGGCGAGACCCCGGAGGACCTCTACGTCGCGCGGGTGGGCAGCTCGAAGGCCAAGCGTCTCGCGAACCGTCACCCGTTCAAGCAGCGCTTCGCGCTGGCTCCGGACGGAAGGCGGATCGTCTACGAGGTCCTGGCCGAGACCGGCACCCTGACCCGGCAGGGGGGCCGCAGCGAGCTCTGGATGATGCGGTGGTAACGCGTTGCTGCTGCTGATCCCGCTCGGGGCCGACGCGCCCGGCCCGCGCCTGCCGCGCCTGCCGCGCGTGACCCTCGCGCTCGTCGCCCTCAACCTGCTGGTCTTCCTGCTCGTTTCCGGTCCCGCGCTCGAGCGGGGCAACGCCGAGATTCAGGAGATCGAGCGGATCGCCGAGTACTCGGTGCGCGGCCTGTCCGCGGCCACCCGGGAGCGGGCGGCCCACTATCCCTCGCCGCTGACATTCCTCGAGCGCGACGCGCTCTGGCCCTCCGAGGTCACCTCCTTCATCGACCGCGACCGGCTGCTCGCCTGCCGCGCGGACTGGCTACGGCTCAAGGCCGCCCACCCCTTCTACCGCTTCGGCCTGGTGCCCGCCGAGCTCACGCCCTTCCGCCTGCTCGCCCACCAGTTCCTGCATGCCGACTTCCTGCACCTCTTCTTCAACCTGCTCTTTCTCTGGACCGTCGGCGGACTGATCGAGGCGACGGTCGGCGCGGCGCCTTTCGCGATCGGCTACCTGCTCGCGGGGCTCGCCGCCGCCTTCGCCCACGTCACCGCCCATCCCGGCTCGGTCGAGCCGGCGATCGGCGCCTCCGGGGCCGTGGCCGGGATCATGGGCATGTGCCTGGTGCTGCACTTCCGCGAGCGCATCCGCATCGCCCTGGTGGCGGGTCTCGGCCTCGCCCCCCGCATCAGCTTCGCCTCGCTGCCCGTGGCCGTGGTCCTGGGCTCGTGGCTTCTCGAACAGCTCTTCATGGCCTCGTTCCGCAGCGTGTCGCTGAACGTGGCGTTCGAGGCCCACCTGGGCGGCTTCGCGTTCGGAGTGGCCGCGGCCCTGGCCGCGCGCTGGCTGGGGTGGCCGTCCCGCGACCTGTCGGCCCGCTCCTGAGGACGCGTCCGGCCGGACGTGATCCTGGTCATTCGCGCACGGTGTGAAATGCGCTTGTATGGAAGCCATCGCCGAACGGACGACCTCGTGGAGCTGGAAGGCTTCGAAGGGCTGACGCCGGAGGAGAATGTGACCAATCTCACGCGGGCCATGTTGACGGTCGTGATGGTCGGGCTCATGACGTGCACGTCGTGGGCTGCCGAGAGCGTGCGGGTGACGGTCGGGCGCGCGAACCTGCGCGCCGAGCCCAACACGAAGAGCCCGATCGTGGCGAAGGTCGGCAGGGGAGCGGCCCTGGAGGTGCTGGGGCGGGAGGACGGCTGGCTGCGTGTGGCCGCTCCGAATGGGGGTGGCCCCGCCTACATCGCCGCGCGCCTCTGCGAGGCGATGCCCATGACGACGCCGTCGCCCACCGCGGCCCAACCGGCCGCACCGGCGCCGTCGTTCTCCTCGTCTGGTCTGTCAGGGGCCGGCGGGTCAGGACATGAGCCGGGACAGTTCGGCGGCCACCTCAGCTGGGCGACGAAGGGCGTCGGCTTCGGCCTCGGCGCGCGGGCCTCCGCCGGCATCCCGGTGGTCCCCCATCTCGGGGCGCTGCTGACGGTCGACGTCTTCTTTGGCGGGCGGTCGCGGGTGAACGCCGCGGGCGTCGAGCTCGACGAGGGCGGGCATTCCCTGCAGCTCGGCCTCTACCCGACCTACAACGTCGAGCTGCAGGGCGTCCACGTCTACGCGGGTGCCGGGCTCAGCTACTTCCGCAGCTCGTACGGCGCTCCGGCGGTACCGGTGGAGCCCCTGGCGGCGGAGCCGGCGGAGACGCTGCCCGGGTCCGCTTCGGGCACATCGCTCGCGCTCATCGCGGGCGCCACGGTCCGGAAGCACTTCTTCGCCGAGCTCCGCTACCAGTTCGGCGGCGCGAGCCACCTCACCTTCAGCACCGGGATCGTGTTCGACGCTCCCTGGTGAGAACGCGGGCGTTTCAGCGCATGTGGGGGCGGGCCGCGCGCTCCTCACGCGCCTGAGCGACCGGAGAGGCGCTTCGCCACCAGGTAGGGGAAGCCGAAATCGCAGCACAGGCCGGCGCTACGCTGCCAGTAACGACGTGCGACGTCGAGGTGGCCGTCGCGCCCGGCCCTCACTCCCGCCCAGTAGTAGGCGTCGTCGAGGTCCAGGTAGGCGCTCCGTCGTGCCGCCTCGATGACCGTCGAGGCTGGCGCCACGCCTCGCAGGACGCCGACCGCGGAGCGGAGGAAGCCGACCTCCGGGTCCGCTGCCGCGCCGCTGAGGCTCGCTTCGACGATCTCCAGGCGCTTCTTCGCCAGCTCTTCTTCTCCCGCCAGCAGAAGCTCCGCAGCGGCGTGCAATTGCAGGATGGTCGGCACCTTCGAGCGCTCTCTGGTGCCAAGGGCGTCCAGCGCCGCGACGGCCTCCCTGTGACGCCCCTGCTCGGCCATTCGGCAGAAGCGCACCTCCGCCGCGGCCAGCCGCGTGGCCGGATCGGTCCCGGCCGCGCCGCGCGGCATGACCGGCTTCGCACCACTCCCCTGCAGGGCGGCGGCCGTCGCCTTCCGCGTCATCGCCTCCGCCTCGCTGTCCGCGAGCGACGCGAGCTCCAGGCCCAGGCGCGACGCCTCCGGCCAGGCCTTGCGCGCCAGCGCGATCAGCCAACGGGCCTCGACCAGCGAGGCGTCCTGGGGGTCCCGACGGCTCATCTCGATGAGGCGCCTCCCGGCTTCCTCCTGACGCCCCGACGCGACGGCGGCGTGGGCGAAGGGCAGAGCGAGGACCCTCTCGTGCGGGAGGCCGAGCGCGGTGGACATCGCCTCGAAGGCCTCGGCGGGCCGCTCGAGCGCCATCAAGTCGTAGGCCATGGCGACCTGCGCCCAGACCAGACGGGGATCGAGCCGGGCGGCCGTCCGCTGCTCCGCGAGGCTCTCCCTCGGATCGTCGATCACCCGGCCGAGCAGGTAGTGGGCCGCGGCGTCCCCGGCGCACGCGCGAGTCGCTCCCGGTACTCCAGCAGGAGGGCGTCGCGCCGCCCGGTCCGTCGCATCGCGTCCTGGTAGGTGCGTTCCAGCTCGATTCCCGCCTGGGACACTCCTTGCGCCACCTGGCGACCTCGGGCAGGGCGGCCTCCGCCTTCTTGCCGGCAAGGAGCACCAGGACCAGAGTCCGCCGCGCCGGCAGCGCGCAGCCTCCGATCTCGACCGCCTTGCGGGCCGCGCGTTCGGCCCCGGCCAGACGGCCCTCGTTCATCTCGAAGGCGGCGAGCGAGGAGTAGTCGAGGCCGCGGACGACGTCGAAGGCGGTGCGCGACATCGTGTGCGAGTGGGAGTCCATGCTGATCGTCTGCGGCGGCGTCTCGAAGGCGTAGTCGACCCCGTCCATCAGGAAGAAGCGCTCGAACGCGACCAGCTGCGGTTCCGGTGCGGGCCCCGACGCCGGTGAGGAGGTGTCCGTGTAGACGATCGTGGAGCGGGCGTAGATGTGCCGCTCGGAGACGTTGTAGACGCAGAAACGGGAGGTGGTGAGCGCGCTCCACAGGCCGAGCTGAGCCACTTCGATCCTCGTCCGCTCGATCGGTCCGCGCTCGCTGGTCACCACGACCTCGGCCGTCCCGGGCGCGAGCGACCGCTTGACGAACCCTTGGGGCGCGAGAGCGAACGTCTCGGAGCCGACGTTGATCGTGACCCCGGTGTCGAGACCGTTGTCGAAGTACGCGGTCACGTGCTGCTGTCGCCAGGCGGCGACACCCACGGCCACCAGGATCCCGGCTCCCAGGATCGGAAGGACCACCCACGCCGGGACGGCGGACGCGGGCTTGCCGGTGCCGCGACGCCTCCCGAACGGCGACCACCAACGCCGCCTGGAGGCCTTCTCCTCGTCCGGCGAGAGCGGGTAGCTGAGCGCTCGCTTGCATCGGGCCATGTCGGCGAGCAGCGCCTGGTCGGCCGCGAGGTCGGGCCGCAACGCCAGGACGCGCTCGAGGGCGGGCAGCGCCTCCGACCAGCGGCTGGCGCGCAGGAGCGCCTGACCGAGCGAGTAGGCGGCCTGCCATTGCGACGGGTCGGCCGCCTGGGCCCGGCTCAGCTCGCGAATGGCCTCCTCCGTCTGGCCCAGCTCGAGCAGATGCTGCCCGAGACGTGTGCGCAGGGGTGCGGAGGCGGGGGCGAGGTCGGCTGCCTTGCGCAGATAGGGCGTGGCGTCGGCACGGTCTCCCCGGTAGGCGGCGAGCTCGCCCGCCAGCCGGTTGAGCTCGGGATCGTCGGGCAGAGCGGCGACGCCGTCTCGCGCTGCCTGGTCGGCCTCCGTCCACATCTTCAGCTCCACGAGCGCGGCAACCAGTCCTCGTCGCGCCTCGGCGTCGCCGGGCCGCGCAGCCACCCGTTCCCTCAGCGGCACGACCCTCTCGTCGAACAGCCGTCGGAACTCGGCCAGCTTGATCCTCTGGTGCCGGCGGCAGGAGGCGCAATCGTCGAGGACGCGGTAGCGCCCGATCGGCACGACGGGAATGAACACGACGCAGATGCACTCCCAGGTGTCGTAGGAGGTCAGGCGCGCCGTACGCCCGCAGTGATCGCAGCGCCCGACGACTTCGGATCGATGCCCCCGACCGTAGTAGTGGGTGCCGATGCCGTTGATGGAATGAGGCATGCGTCCTCCCGGTCCGGTGAGGGGCCAGACTCCTCCCGGACGTTCGACGACGGGTGAGGCTATCCCCCCCTCAGCAAATGATCAAGGTCCCGCAGCTCGCCTCCTTTGTGCCATCGACCGCAACCTGCATACAATGGTCGACGCCGCGTTTGTGGTGAGGATCTGATGGAGCCATTCCGCTACCACGTCTACGCATGCGAGCAGAGGAAGGGCCCAGGCGCGCCTTCCTGCACGGCGGCCGGCTCGCTGGCGGTAATCGATGCCCTGCGCCGCGAGCTCTCGGCCCAGGGCCTGGGCGACGTCGTGCAGCTCACGCCCTGCGGTTCGCTCGGGTTGTGTACCCGCGGGCCGAACCTGGTCGTGTATCCCGAGGGCGTCTGGTACTCGGGCGTGCAGGTCTCCGACGTCGCCGAGATCGTGCGCGAGCACTTCGCCAGCGGCCGGCCCGTGACTCGGCTGGTCAACACCGACCCTTCGGCGACGAAGCACGAGATCGAGCAGAACCGGGCGAAGGCGATGGCCGCCAAGGCGGCGCGTGACGCCGCCGGAACCGTGCCCGACGAGGTCATGGGTATGGCCCGCGCCTTCATGGAGAGCCGGCTGTTGCTGACGGCACTCGAGCTCGACGTTTTCACGCCCCTGGCCGCGGGCGCCACCGCAGCGGCGGTCGCGGACGCCTGCCACACCGATCCGGGGGCCACGGCACGCCTGCTGAACGCCCTGGTCGCCCTGGGCCTGCTCACCAAGCAGGGCGAGGTCTTCTCGCCGACGGCCGTCGCCGCCCGTTTCCTGGCGCGCGGCGGCAAGGACGACTCTGTCGACGCCCTCCTCCACCAGGCGTCGCTGTGGCAGACCTGGTCCGGGCTCACCGGGGCCGTCCGCTGCGGCCAGCCGGCCCCACGCAGGGACCCGAACGAACGCGGCGACGAGTGGACTGTCGCCTTCATCGCCGCCATGCACAAGGGCGCCGCGCAGCGAGCGCCGCTGCTGGTGCAGGCGGTCGGCGTCCAGGGCGTCCGGCGGATGCTGGACGTGGGCGGCGGCTCCGGTGCCTACTCGATCGCCTTCGTGCAGGCCGGCCAGGAGGTCTCGGCGGGGATCGTCGACCTGCCAGCGGTGCTGCCGATCGCGGAAGGCCACGTCGCCGCGGCCGGGCTGGCAGGGCGCATCACTCTGCGTCCGGGCGATCTCCGGCACGACGAGCTCGGCTCCGGCTTCGACCTCGTGCTGCTCTCCTCGATCTGCCACATGCTCGACCGCGAGGGGAACCGCGACCTGCTGCGCCGCGCTTTTTCCGCCCTGGCTCCCCGCGGTCGCGTGGTCGTCTCCGACTTCGTGCTCGACGAGGATCGCGCGTCCCCACGCCAGGCGGCTCTCTTCTCGATCAACATGCTGGTCGGGACCTCGTCCGGCGACTGCTACACGGAGGCCGAGTACGCGGCCTGGCTGCGCGAGGCAGGCTTCGGCGAAGTCGCACGCCGCGACCTGCCCGGCCCGGCCAGCCTGATGATCGGCAGGAGGCTCGCCAACGGCGGAGCGGGGAGGGATGCGACCTCCTGAACGCCGCACCCATACCCAGCTGCTTCCTGCCGAGCCTGTCAGCCGCCGTCCGGCGCCTCCGTTTACGACGACGCAGCTCATCGGGGCCTGCTGCCTCTCGGCCGCGCTCTCGCAGCTGCCCGCCTGCGGAGCGCGCCCGAGCCACAGCCCGCAGGGGCCAGGGATCGACCTGGCCGACTTCGTCGCGCATCAGGAGCACAACGTCAGCACCACCCTGATCTCGCCCGAGGACGGGGCCGGCCTGGACCGACTCGTCTACGGGTGGCGAATCGACCCGGCGAGTGCCGGGCATCGGCGCCTAGCCACGATCACAGCCCGGACCGGACAGGTCGAGGTCTTCTCTTCCGACGGGGACCTGGCGGCCCTGGAGACCGAGCTGTGTCTGGGCTCCGGACGGTCCGGCCCGCAGCAGGTCAACGTTGCGCTGAACGGCAAGGTGCTGGCGGCCGTGACCATCACCGGTCACTGGTCGAAGTACCGCGTAAAGATCCCGGCCCCACAGGTGCGAACGGGGAACAACGTCCTCGAGCTGAGGACCGGCTACGTCCCTGACGCCTCGAGGGGTCTCCCTGCGGTCCAGCTCCGGCGACTGTGGTTGACCCTAGGTGAGAGAACGAGAACGCCGGCTCATCCTGGACTCGGTGATGCTGGGAGTGGTGGGGGCTCTCGGCGCGCAGCTCTTCACCCTTCTCCTGCGCCTCGCCCAGCGGTTCCTCCTCGAGGGACTGGCCGGATACACGCCGCCGGGCCTGCCGGACGAGGGGGGCGTGCTGCAGCAGGTGATGGGCCCGCACGGCCTGTGGTGGATCCCTATCGCCACGACCCTCGGAGGCCTGATCTCGGGCGTGCTCGTCTACAGCCTGGCTCCGGAGGCCGAAGGACACGGCACCGACACGGCCGTGAAGTCCTTCCATCGCTCGGGCGGCTACATTCGCCCGCGGGTCACGCCCGCTCAAGATGGTCGCCTCGGCGATCACGATCGGCTCGGGTGGGGCGGCCGGCCGGGAGGGCCCCACTGCCCTGATCAGCGCCGGCATCGGCTCGCTCTACGCCACCCTCACGCGCCGTCCCGACGACGACCGGCGGCTGCTGGTCCTGGTCGGCATGGCGGCCGGCCTCTCCGCCATCTTCCGCTCGCCCATCGGCACCGCGCTCTTCGCGGTGGAGGTCCTGTACGCCGAGATGGAGTTCGAGGCGGCGGCCCTCCTCTACACGATGCTGGCGTCGGTCGTCGCCTACGTTCTGAACGGGCTCTTCGTCGGCTGGAAGCCGCTCTTTCACGTCCCGGCCGGCCTCGGCGACGCGAGCGTCACGGACTACCTGTGGTACGCCGTCCTCGGCCTCGGCAGCGGACTGGTGGCGGCGTTCCTGCCCCTCCTCTTCTACGGAATGAGGGACGCCTTCGGGAAGATCCGCATCCCTCGCCACCTCAAGCCGGCTCTGGGAGGCCTGGGCGTGGGCCTGATCGCGCTCTGGCTCCCGCAGGTGCTGGGCGGTGGCTACGGATGGATCCAGGAGGCCATCGATGGCCGCCTGGCCGTGCGGTTGATGCTGATCCTGGTCTTCGCCAAGGCCCTGGCCTTTGCCCTGACCGTCTCGTCGGGAGGTTCGGGAGGTGTCTTCGCCCCCACCCTCTTCGTGGGAGCGATGCTGGGCGGTTTCCTCGCCCAGGTCACCGGCCAGTCGACGGCCGCGTTCGTGGTCATCGGCATGGCGGCCGTCTTCGGTGGAGCGGCCCGCGTGCCGATGGCGACACTCCTCATGGTGACGGAGATGACCGGCGGCTACCGCCTCCTGGTGCCGGCGGCCCTCGCCGTCTTCCTCTCCTACTTCGCGCAGCGCCTGCTCAGCGAGCGACTTCCGTATCGCAGCCTGTACGAGGCCCAGGTCCCCTCGCGCGCCGACTCGCCGACCCACCACGTCGAGCAGATCCAGAACGCCCTCCGTCTCATGCAGGGCCGGACAGTCTCGTCGCCGACACCTCTCGGTCGGCTCGAGCTCGGGGCGCTGCTGGAAGCGGGTGTCGCGCTCGACCTCGGTGGCGGCCGGGAGCTGGTGCTCGCGGCACCTCGCCCCGACAGCCCCTGGATCGGGCGGCCTCTGCCTCGCGAGCGTCTCGGCGAGACGGGCGAGACGCAGGTCGTGGCGATACTGAGGAGCCAGCAGGTGCTGGTGCCGGATGCTCGCACCAGCCTCGAGGCGCACGACCGCCTGATCCTCATTCTGGGACCGGAGGGCTGGCGCGAGGTCGAAGAGCATCTCCAGCCAGTGCGCCGTACGAGCGGCCACGCCTGACGATTCTGCTGGCTCGATCACCGCACCCGCGGTGATACCCTTCGCCCGGGGGCAAACGCCGGAAAGGAGGGAGATGATGAGGATCTCCGCGGGGCGGGTGCTGGTTGCGGTCCTGACGACTGCCCTGTCAGCTCAGTTCGGCTACGCGCAGAAGGATCGCCAGGGGTGCCGGGATCACCCGATGCTCTCTCGCATGAGCGGCTACTTCATCGAGCGGTGCCAGGACCAGCCGTTCGCCAGCCACAAGTTCCAGACCTCACATGGCAGGACCGCCGTCGAAGGCCATCTGACCTTCCTCGAGTACCACAAGCCCAGGGGCAGCGCGAAGACGGCGCGGCTCGAGGTGATCCGCAACTACGTCAACGCCATGAAGGCGATCGGCGGTCAAGTGACCTACCAAGGCAGCTACTCTGCCTCCCTCAAGGCCATGGCCCAGGATCGCGAGGTCTGGGTCGACGTACGGCCGGGCGTGGCCCTGTCCTACCAGCTCTACATCGTCGAGAAGCAACCGCTGGCGCAACAGGTGGTCGCGGACGCGGCCGCCCTGCTCGCCGATCTCGACCGTGCTGGTCACACCGTGCTGCACGGCGTCTTCTTCGATACCGACCAGGCGGTGGTCAAGCCGGAATCAGGACCCACGTTGACCGAGATTGCCAGGCTCCTGCGTGAGAACCCGGGCATGAACGCGTTCGTTGTCGGCCATACCGACATGTCCGGGGATCTCGACCACAACCTGGAGCTCTCCCGCCGGCGTGCCGCCGCGGTCGTCGAGGCGCTCGTGACCGCCCACGGCGTCCCTCGTCAACGGCTGACGGCCCGCGGCGTCGGCCCGTTGGCGCCGATGGGGCCCAACGACACCGAGGCCGGCCGGAAGCTGAATCGCCGGGTCGAGCTCGTCAAGAGGTAGGCACAAGGAGCGTCATGTCCTGGCCTCGGATGATCTGCCTCGCGCTCCTCTCGGCGGTCGCCGCTCCGGCGGCCGCGCTCGGGGAACGCCCCTTCGTCGATGCAGCAGCGACGCCCGGCGCCGTGCGTCTGGCGGCCGGCGGTGTCGCGGCCCCGATCCTGGTCGACTCGCGCGACCACGCCGGGGTCCTGCGTGCCGCGGCCGATCTCCAGGAAGACGTACGGCGCGTCACGGGCCTCCGTCCGGTCCTGGAGAAGGACCAGCGGCCAGCGGCCGCCGAGGTCGTGATCGTCGGCACCCTGGGCCGGAGCCGCGAGATCGACCGCCTGGTTCGATCGGGGAAGCTCGACGTCGCCGAGATCCGGGGTCGCTGGGAATCGTCGCTCATCCAGACGATCGCCCGGCCCTGGCCCGGGGTCGCCCGGGCGCTGGTCGTGGCCGGGAGCGACAAGCGCGGGACGATCTTCGGAATCTACGACGTCTCGGAGCCGATCGGCGTCTCGCCCTGGTACTGGTGGGCGGACGTGCCGGTGCGGCACCAGGACGCACTCTACGCGCGCGCGGGTCGCCGCCTGCGCGGTGAGCCGGCGGTCCGGTACCGCGGCATCTTCCTCAACGACGAGGCGCCGGCCTTGAGCGGCTGGACCCGCGAGAAGACGGGCGGCTTCGGCCACCTCTTCTACACGAGAGTCTTCGAGCTGCTGCTGCGCCTGCAGCGCGAACTTCCTCTGGCCCGCCATGTGGGGGAGCGCCTTCGACGACGACGATCCCTTGAACCCGAAGCTCGCGGACGAGTACGGCATCGTGATCGGCACCTCGCACCACGAGCCGATGATGCGTGCCCACGACGAGTGGAGGCGCTACGGCAAGGGCCCCTGGAACTACGTCACCAACGCCGACGCCCTGCGCACCTTCTGGACCGAGGGGGTGAGGCGCACGGCTCCCTACGAGAACGTGATCACGCTCGCGATGCGCGGCGACGGCGACGAGCCGATGTCACGGGAGGCGAACGTGGCGCTGCTCGAGCGCATCGTGGCCGACCAGCGGCGGATCATCGCCGAGCACCCTGCACCGCGACGTCACCACCGTGCCGCAGGTCTGGGCCCTCTACAAGGAGGTCCAGGAGTACTACGAGAAGGGCATGCGCGTGCCCGACGACGTCACCCTGCTCTGGTGCGACGACAACTGGGGGAACATCCGGCGGCTCCCGACGGCGGAGGAGCGCGGACGGCGCGGCGGGGCCGGCGTCTACTACCACTTCGACTACGTGGGCGGCCCGCGCTCCTACAAGTGGCTGAACACGGTGCCGATCCCGAAGGTCTGGGAGCAGATGCACCTCGCGTATCGCTACGGCGCGACCCGCCTCTGGATCGTCAACGTCGGCGACCTCAAGCCGATGGAGGTCCCGATCCAGTTCTTCCTCGACTACGCCTGGGATCCCGGGCGCTGGCCGGCCGAGAGCCTGCCCGACTACCTCCGGACGTGGGCCGAGCGCGAGTTCGGTCCTGCGCACGCCGCGGAGATCGCCGAGATCGTCGCGAGGTACACACGCTACAACGGGCGCCGCAAGCCCGAGATGCTCGAGCCCGGCACTTACAGCCTGGTCAACTACCGCGAGGCGGAGAGGGTCGCTGCCGACTACGGGAACCTGGCCCGTGAGGCCGAGGCCCTTTCCGAGAAGCTGCCGGCCGAGGCGAGGGACGCGTTCTTCGAGCTGGTGCTCTACCCCGTCAAGGCCTGCGCGGTCCTGAACGATCTCTACCTGACCGCGGGGCACAATCGCCTGTACGCGGTCCAGGGCCGGACCTCGACCAACGACCTCGCCGCACGCGCACGGGAGCTGTTCCAGGAGGACGCTGGGCTCACGCGCGAGTACAACCAGACGCTGGCCGGCGGCAAGTGGAACCACATGATGGACCAGACCCACATCGGCTACACCTACTGGAACCAGCCGGTCCGCAACGCGATGCCGGCGGTCCAGGAGGTGCAGGCTCCGGAGCCCGGCGAGATGGGCGTCGCCGTCGAGGGAAGCGAGGCGGCCTGGCCGGGGGGCCCGGGGCAGCCGATCCTGCCGCCGCTCAGCGTCTACCTGCGGCAGCCGCGCTACCTCGAGCTGTTCAACCGCGGGCGGCAACCCTTCGAGTTCTCGATCGAGACGAGCGACCCCTGGCTGCGGGTCGACGCGGCGCGCAGGGGACGGTGGAGCGCGACCGCCGCATCCGCGTCTCCGCCGATTGGCCGAGAGCGCCTCTCGGCGATTCCTCCGCCTCCCTCACCGTCAGCGGACCAGACGGCGTGAAGGTCCGGATCGAGGTTCCGGTACAGAACCCGGCCGCGCCGAGGCCGGAGGAGCTGAGCGGGTTCGTGGAGGTGGACGGCCACGTGTCCATCGAGGCGGAGCACGCGACCAGAAT
Organism: uncultured Acidobacteriota bacterium; assembly: GCA_963732935.1. Taxonomy (GTDB): domain Bacteria; phylum Acidobacteriota; class Vicinamibacteria; order Fen-336; family Fen-336; genus DATBSL01. The sequence continues at coordinate 256,549 of CAVTBK010000004.1, forward strand.
GGTCGCGCCGGCCGCGCGGCGCTGGCAGGTCATCCCCGGCTTCGGCCGGACGCTCTCGGGCATCACGACGACGCCCGTGACGGCGGATGCGGGTGAGTGGACACGCGACGGCATGCGCCTCGAGTACCGGATGTACCTCTTCCATGTAGGTGCCGTCAGCGTCGACGCGTACCTCGCCCCCACCCAGAAGTTCCGTCCCGGACCCGGGCTGCGCTACGCCGTCTCCTTCGACGACCAGGAGCCGCAGATCGTCGACGTGCACGCCGACGGCTCGCTCGCCGCCTGGGAGAAGTCGGTCGCCGACGGCGTCGCCGTCCTCACCTCGAAGCACACGATTGCAGGGCCCGGCTACCACGTCCTGAAGGTCTGGGCGCTCGACCCGGGTCTCGTCTTCGAGAAGCTGGTCGTGGACACGGGCGGATTGCGCCCGAGCTACCTGGGTCCGCCCGAAAGCCCTGGTGCCGTCCGGTAGCTGCGAGTTCCCAGCTCGCCGCCAGAGCGGCCGCCGATCTCCCGGACGGGGCCCCCACGGGCGCCGCCGGACGCGGTGCGGGTCACCACCCTGGCATGTTCCACCGTGTAAACGCCGGGCGCGTTATTGAAAAAGCGTTTCATTTTCTCCCCCGCGCGCGCCTGGCGGCCAACCCTCGCGTCCTCCAGCTGATCTCATCTGACAGAGTGCCTCGGAAGAAGAGGCACCAGGAGAAAGTGAGAGAACCATGGATCGACGACTTCTTGGCGTGGCGATCGGCCTGGGGCTCGCCGCCTTCGTCTGGGCGACGCCCGCAGCCGCGTTCCCGGTGGAGGTCACGGCGCACGTGCCGTTCGCCTTCCACGTCGGCCGGCAGGTCCTGCCGGCGGGCAACTATATGATCCAGAATGAGAGCGGGACCGAGCTGGGTCTGCTGATGATCCGCTCGGAGAACGGACGCGACTCCGCCCTGTTTCTCACCCGCGATACCTACCGGGAAGGGCCGGTGACGGCGCAGGCAAAGCTGCTGTTCGACCGGTACGGCAACAAGACCTTCCTGCACGCCGTGCGGCTGCCTGACCAGAGGGACGTCCTCGCCGTCTCTCGCACCGAGGTCCGCGCGGCCGACGCGGAGGCCCGCATCTCCCGCCCGGCCACGCGAGTCGGCAGGAGCTGAGGCTCCGCCCGCGAGGCCGCCACGGCCTCGCGGGCAGGCCGTCGACTCCGACCGGTCACCCCGAGCCTTCAGCGGGGCGAGCGGTCGGACTCGGCACGAGCACGTCGCTTGCGCAGAGCCTTGAGCCGGTCGAGGAGCAGCGTCAGGATCAGCAGTGGGCCGACGTACAAGGCGGTCGCACCGGCCTGGCCCAGGTTCCGCTGTGCCAGGAGCCCGATGCCGAAGCCGAACTGCTCGTCGCTCACGAGATAGGTCCAGGTCGAGGAAGGCGCCTTCAGCCGATCCAGGGCCGCCCCGGCCTCCGCGGCGCCTTCGATGGCCCTGCTCAGCTCAGCGCCGACGGCCTCGCTCAGCTTCTGCCGAAGGTCCAGGAACTGAGCGGTCGCCAGCTTGCGGAACTCGTCGACTGGCGTCATGCCTCCCAGGCTCATCAGGTGGATCGACTCGCGCGTGTCCTGGATCCAGGCGAGGTGCTCCGACCAGAGCCGGTCGAGGTGATGAAGCGTGGCGCGGCGAGTCAGCTCGGTGAAGTGCCCGGCCCCGAAACGAGCGTTGCCGCGCGCGACGAGGTCGGGATCGAGCGGGTCGAGGCGGGCCTCGTGCAGGGCCGCCTCGCGCCAGCCCTGCACGCTCCGCCGCTGCAGCTCCACCAGCGAGGAGTACTTCACCAGCGTTCGCCGGACGTCGAGGTTCTGCCCGTCGACCATGCGCTGGCCATGCTCGATCTCCTGCTGGAGCCGGCCCGGGGACAGCTCGCCGCGACGCTCCGCGCCTTGGCGCTCGCGCAGCGTCGCCGCGAGCCCATGGCGTTCGAAGAGGTCGTCCTCCAGGCTGATGAAGAACCGCGTCGTGCCGGGATCGCCCTGCCGTCCCGCCCGTCCGCGCAGCTGCCGGTCGATGCGTGCGCTCTCGTGGCGGTTGGTGCCGATCACGCAGAGCCCGCCGAGCCCCACCACCCGGGCGCGCTCCCGCTCGTCGCGCCCTCCCAGCCGGATGTCGGTCCCCCGCCCGGCCATGTTGGTCGAGATCGTCACCGCACCCGGGAGGCCGGCGTCGGCGACGATCTCGGCCTCCTCCTGGTCGTGCTTCGCATTCAGCACCGCAGAGGCGATCCCCTGACGGCGAAGCTCGTCCGCCAGCTGCTCCGACTCGTGGACGCTCGCGGTGCCCACCAGGACGGGTCGCCCTGCGGCGTGGAGGTTTCCGATCTCGTCGAGCAGCGCTCGCCGCTTGGACTCGCGGTCGGAGAAGACGGCGTCGGGGAGGTCGACTCGCCGGCTGGGGACGTGGGGCGGCACGACGACCGTCTCGAGCCCATAGAACTCCTGCAGCTCGTCGGCAGAGGGGCGCGCGGTGGCGGTCGTGCCGGCCAGGATCGGGTAGAGCCCGAGGAAGTGCTGCAGCGTGATCGAGCCCAGGATGCGGCCGGCCGACCGCCGGGCCAGTCCTTCCTTGGCCTCGACCGCCGCCTGAAGGCCGTCGGGCCAGTGCCGGCGGTCCACCACGCGACCCGTGAGCTCGTCGACGATCTCGATCCGGCCGTCGCGCACGAGGTAGTCCACGTCACGACGGAGCAGCGCCTCGGCGTGCAGCGCGCAGTGGACGGCCGCGATCAGGAGCTGGTTGTCCTCGGCGTGGAGCGGAGCGCAGCCGAGGGCCGCCTCCACCCGGTCAATGCCGGCGTCGAGCAGGAAGACGTTGCGCCGCTCGGCGTCCGTCTCGTAGTCGCGACCGGGCACGAGCCAACGGGCGAGGGCAGCGAGCCCGTAGGCGTCCCGCTCGGGTCGCTCCTCGATGGCCGAGAGGACGAGAGGGATGCGCGCCTCGTCGATCAGGACGGAGTCCGCCTCGTCGACCAGCGCGCAGTGGAGCGGCCGCTGCACCCGCTCGAGGGCCTGGTAGGCGATGCCGTCCCGCAGGAAATCGAAGCCCGCCTCCTTGGCCGTCAGGTAGGTGACGTCGGCTCGATAAGCCGCGCGCTTCTCGGCTGGCGGCATGCCCGCCTGCACGCAGCCGACCGACAGGCCCAGGAGACGGTAGGCCGGCCCCATCCAGGCGGCGTCCCTCCGCGCCAGGTAGTCGTTGACGGTCAGGACGTGGACGCCTCGGCCGGCGAAGGCGTGGCGTGCCGCCGCGAACACGATCGCCAGGGTCTTGCCCTCGCCGGTGGGCAACTCGGCGACACGGCCGCGCGCCATCCCCAGGCCCGCGATCATCTGCGTATCGAAGGGGTCGAGCCTTATCGCGCGCCGCGCCGCCTCCCGCACCAGGGCGAGGATCTCCCTCTCGATCTCGGCGGGGCGCAGGCCATCGACCGTCCGCCGGAGCTCGCGGGACCGGTCGGCGATGCTGCTGTCCGAGAGAATCGAGTACCCGCGGACCTTGGCCGAGGCGACGACCTCACGGTACGACTCGAGATCTGTCTCGACGGCCGAGCCCGAGACGGCGTGAAACACTCGCCCGAGAGTCGAGGAGAGGCGACGCTTCAAGGGCGAGGTGCGGCGAGACGTGCACGGCTCTCCAGCCGAGGACGACATGGGAGGACCTCCGGACCGGGTGTCGAAAGACAGGCTTCAGCGGGTGAACGAGGAGGTCAGATCTGCGGCGGCCCGCGCGGAGCGCGGGGGCGGGAGGCATCCCGCGAGGCGGGCGCGTTCGCGACGGCCCATTCCCGCCTCACCGCCGCGACCATGGGATCGCTCGGCAGGAGGAAGAGAAGCGGCAGCAGCAGCGGTGGGACCAGGACGGCGATCAGGAGCAGCGCGGAGACGACCAGCCAGAACCCGACCGCTCGACCGTAGCTGAACTCGATGCGCGAGAGCGTGCCCTGGTATCCCATCACTCAGTGCCTCTTTGCGAGGCTCCAGCAACACCCTACGACGGCGCCGGCGCGAAGGCAAACAGGTAACCCGCGGCGACAGCAGGCCCCAGGGCCGGCTACTCCCCGAGCGCGCCCCTCAGCTGCTCGATCCGCTCGTTCACCTGCGCGAGGCTCAGCTTGCGGAAGCGCGCGGGCAGGAAGCGGGTGTCGGTGCACTCCTTGACCGCCAGGAGGTCCATGAGCTGCAGCCGTTCGACGTGCGCGGAGGGGCGGAAGTCCGCGATCGCCGACTCGATGCAGTCCGGCAGCGGCTGCGGCTGTCCCTGGCCTCGCTCGGCCGCGTCCAGCGAGGCCTCGTGGGTACGCAGCGCGCGGACCAGGATCCCCTCCATCTCGTTGCCGCCGATCTGGTCGTTGTCGGGCAGGGTCGGAAGCTCCTCGGGCGCGCAGGGCAGCTTGAGCTTGTGCGCCATCGCGGCGAAGAGGCCCGCGCGCCCGGCGGCGTCACCGGGCGGGAAGAGGGGGATGTGGACGTCGAGCCGGCCCTGGCGCTTGAGGTCCACCTCCAGCAGGTCCGGGCGCGAGGTGGCGAAGATCCAGACGATCTTTCCCCGGTTGCGCGTGTCCGACATCTCCTTGGCGAGCATCGCGTAGACGCGGCCCGAGAGCCCCGAGTCGGAGTCGCCGCCGCCGCGCTTGCCGGTCATCTGGTCCGCCTCGTCCACGAACACGATCACCTGGCCGAGCGCGTGCAGGATCGCGAACACCTTCTCCAGGTTCCCCTCGGTGGCGCCCACCCACTTCTCGCGGAAGTTCCGGAGCTCCACGCAAGGGATGCCGATCTCGCCGGCCAGGCACTCGACCAGATAGGTCTTGCCGGTGCCGATGCGGCCGGTCAGCAGGTAGCCCATCGGGATCGCCATCGCGCGCCCGCGCCGCAGCAGGATCGCGTCCTCGCGCAGCCAGGCCTTGGCCTCGACGTGGCCGGCCACGTCGTCGAGGGTACGGCTCGACTCCAGGAACTCCAGACGGCCCGCGGCCTCCTTCTCGATCAGCTCCTTCTTCACCCGGGTCAGATAGGCGCCGGTGATGCGCTCGCCGCCGCTGAGGGCGCGCCTGACCAGCGTTCGGATCGAGACCCGCGAGAGGCCCACCAGCTTGTCGGCCAGGGCCTCCCTCGGCACGTCGCTCGCCTGCTCGTACGCGGTGCCCTCGGGCAGCAGGTCCGCGACGAAGCTGCGGATCTCGTCCGCGTTCGGCAGCGAGATCCGGATCTTCGCGCTGTACGGGCTCTCGACCAGCGCCCGGTTGAGGTCGCTGAGGTTCTCACTGATCAGGACGGTCGCGACGAAGGCGCTGGTCACGTCGGGGTTGGCCGCCCAGTCCTGGATCTGGATCAGCGTCTGGCTGAGGTCGGCCACGTAGATCGGGTCCCCCTGCGGGACGATGAACTGCGCGTAGTCCAGGATCACGGCGACCTTGAGCGGGCTCGCCACCCCCTTGCCGTCCTGCACCACCGTGCGCCGGCGCGCGAAGGCAAGGATGCGGTCGACGATCTCGAGCGCGCGCTTGGGATCGCGCGGGAGCTGGTCGCGCAGGTCGAGACGGTCGAGCTTCTCGGCGACGGCGGCGAAGGCCCCGGGCGCGCCGCGGAACGCGTCGACGCCCTTCAGGAAGCGGAACACCTCCTCGACGCCCTTGTAGGCGTCGGCCCGCCGGCTGTCGGGCGGCTCGATGCGGATGCCGCGGCCACGGTCGTAGCGCACGACCACGTCGAACGGCTGGAACATGGTGCCGGCCAGGAAGTCCGTGAGCGAGACCCAGCTCGAGCCGCGCTTACCGTCCGGCGCCGGCACCAGGTCGAAGACGTTGCCGTGCAGCACGAACTGGCTGGTGGCCCCGGCCCGGAAGACCTGGCGCATCTCCTCGGCCCAGGCGGGAAGGCCCGCGCTCGCTATGGGGTCAGACATCGCGGAACTCCTCTCCTCGACATGGCGCCCTTTCGTGCTGCGCGGACTTTGCATTCTACCGGTACTGCGGGGCGGTGGGCCGCTTGACTCGGCGACGCTGGGCCTCTGCCTTCCAGGACACGCGCGGCTCTCCTCTACTCGCTCCTCTTCGCCTGCCTGGCCATCGCAGGCGAGTGGTTTTCGGGTGCCCTCGGCCTCAACGCGCCGCCGGCAACGCCTTCGCCGCCTTCCAGAGGCTGCCCTAGCATGCGCCGACCGAGATCCCCGAAGTTGGTGGCGTCCGCTAGCGTTGCCTCTGACCCACGCGCGGCGCCCGGGGGCGCGGCGGGGAGGCGGGTTCCTCCTCGGCGACCGCGCCGACCGCTCGCGGCACTGGCGGAAGCGTCGTGTCGAGGTCGCCGGAGCTCAGGTCGCTGAACAGTTCCGCGTGCTGGTCCATCCAGCGCGAGGTCTCGCTGAGCGTCGCGGAGACGGAGTCCAGCCGCGCCGAGAGGGCCTCGGGCGAGCCGCTGACGGCGCTCTCCTCGCGCACCAGACGCACCTGCTGCTCGATCCGCTCCAGCTCCGCGTCGATCACCGCCAGGTTGTTGGTGGCGGTGTCCAGGTTGGCGAGGCGCTTCTCCTGGATCTCGAGCGTCGCCCGGAGCGAGCGGGCGAGCGCGCCCTCGGGATCGGCGACACCGGCGACGCGGGTGCGGACCGATTCGATGCTGGCCTGGAGCTGCCGGCGGTCCACCCGGGCGAGAGTGTCCTGGATCGACTCGCGCGAGGAGAGCAGGCGCAGGAAGAGCCAGAGCAGCTGGTTCAGGTTGCCGGCGCGGAAGTCCGCGATCTTGCTCTCGTCGAAGTCGCCCAGGCCGAGGATCTCGCGGCACTGCATCACGAGAGCGCGGTAGCGCGACTGGGACGCCGGCTGCAGCCGCTCGTAGGCCCGCTGCATGGTCACCTCGGCGCCCTCGGCGCGCGCCGCGATGCGCTCGGCGTCGATGAGCTTCTGGAAACGCGCGCTCGAGGAGCGCCCGCCCACCATCGCGACGATCAAGGCCAGCCCGAGCAGCCAGAAGCCGGGATTGAAGAACCCGGCGAGCCCGAAGGCCGCCAGCAGCATCTGGGTGAGCGGCATGGCGCCGAACGCGCGCGAGCGGACCGGCTTCCAGAAGGCGGCCTTCACGTAGTCCCAGAAGGACAGCGGTGCGCCGGACATGCCCCTCTACCTTCTCCTCACTTCCGCCCCTCGGCGGCACGGAAGGCGTGCGCCACCTCGTCCACCACCGCCTTGAACTCGCCCGTGCCCTGCACGACGATCGGGTCGGCGTCCCGCGTCTTCGGGATGCCGTCCTGGAACTGCCGCACGATCCTCCCCGGGCCCGGGCTCATCACCCAGACCCGATCGCCGAGGTAGACGGCTTCCGCGATCGAGTGGGTGATGATCATCACGGTCGTCTCGACCTCGTGCCACAGCTCCATGATCAGCTGCTGCATCTCGTAGCGGGTCGGCTCGTCGAGCGCCGAGAAGGGCTCGTCCATCAGGATGATCTGCGGCTTCAGCACCAGCGTGCGCGCGATCGCGACCCGCTGCTGCTGGCCGCCCGAGAGCTGGTGGGGGTACTTGTACTCGTGGCCGGCGAGCCCCACCTTCTTCACCCACTCGTGGGCCTTCGCCTCGCGCTCGGGGCGGGAGAGCCGGAGCACGTCCTGGTTCAGCTCCAGGCCGAAGGTGACGTTGTCGAGCACGGTACGGTGCGGGAACGAGCTGTACTTCTGGAAGATCATCCCGCGGTCGCGCCCGGGGCCGCTCACCTCGCGCCCGTGCACGAGCACGGCACCGCTGGTGGGCGGATAGACGTCCGCGAAGCCCTGGATCAGGTTCAGCAGGGTCGACTTGCCGCAGCCGGAGGGCCCCACGATCGCCACGAACTCGCCGTAGCCGGGGATGTCGTCGATCCGGAAGCTGACGTCCTGGAGCGCCGTGTAGGGGGAGCGCCCGCCCAGGTCGAAGGTCTTGGTGACGTTCCTGAACTCGATGACCGGCGGCAGGCTGCTCATCGCTTGTTCGCCCGATAGGGGAAGAGCCAGCGACCCACGGTTGCCCACACCTTGTCGGTGAGGAAGGCGACCACCACGATCACCAGCAGCACCAGGTAGATGTGCTCGCGGGGCCCGCGGCGCTGCGAGGTGATGATGATGCCGCCTAGACCTCGGCCGACGTCGACCATCTCGGCGAGCAGGATGTAGCTCCAGCCGACCCCGAAGCCGAGCCGCATCGCCTGGTAGATGTCGGGCCACGAGATCGGCAGCAGCACGTGGCCGACGGCCTGGGTCTTGGAGGCGCCGAGCGTGTAGGCGGTCTTGAGGTAGGTGTCGTCGACCCCGTCCACGGCCGCTACGAACAGCGGCACCAGGTAGATCATGAAGGCGAGCGCCAGGAACATGACCTTCTGCATCTCGCCTGTGCCGAAGAGGGACAGGGTGAGAGGCACCAGGGTCGGGATCGGCAGGTAGGCCCCGAAGATCGTGAGCGGCGTGAAGGCCGCCTTGACCTTGGTGAAGGAGCCCATCAGGACGCCGAGCGGGAAGGCCAGCGCGGCCGCCAGCGCGAAGCCTTCCACGACCCGGGTGAAGGAGACGGCCAGGTTGCGGGTGAGCGCCCGGTCGAACCACAGCATCGGGAACGAGCGCACGACCTCGAGCGGCGAGGGCAGGATGGTCGGCGAGATCACCCGCTCTTCCGCCGCTCCCGCCGTCACCGCAGCCCAGAGCGCCAGCAGCACGGCGACCGGCACCATCCCGAGGAGCCACGAGACCCAGGCGGGCAGCGGCTCGCGGATCCGCAGCAGGCCGGCGTAGACCGACGGCGCCGGCGGCGTCCCCGGCCGCAGCCGTGGGCCGTCCGCCGGCGCGGACGCGCTGCTCGTCACTTCGATTCCGGCGGGTAGACCGAGATCTCCACGCGCCGGTTGAGGGCCTGGTTCATCGGGTCGTCCGGGTCCGCCGGCTCGTCCCAGGCCTTGCCCTCGACCGCGAACTTGTTGGGATCGAAGCCGTACTTCTTGACCAGCGCCTGCTTGACCGCCTCGGCCCGGTCGGTCGAGAGCGCCTTGACGTCCTGGTAGCGCGTGCCCCGGCCCTTCATCGAGGAGTCGGTGTGCCCGATCACGGCGATCACGGCGCGCTCGTACTGGCCCACCAGGCGCGCGACCTTCTCGAGCGTCGCGGAGACGCTCGGGTCGTAGAGGGTGTTCGGCACCACCTTGCCGGTCTCGTCGTGCTGCGGCTCGAACACGTTCGCCGAGTTGGGGTAGAAGTTGATGCGGATGGTCTGGGTGAGGATGGGCGACTCCGCCGAGACCTTGCGGTAGGTCGTGGGGGCGAAGCTGGCGCGGTTCTCGTCCTTCTGGTGCGCGAAGGTCCCGGCGCGGTCCAGGTCCTTGATCACCGAGAAGTCCATCACCTCGTCGAAGCGCGTCGGCGTGTCGACCAGCCCCAGCTCGCGGTAGACGAAGTTCACGTTCTTCCAGGTGCGCTCGAAGTTCGCCGGGTCGTTGGCGTTCAGGAAGAAGTTCTTGTTCTCGGCGAAGTTCGTGGAATGCGCGTCGTTCGCCATCGCGCGCACCTCGTCGGCCTGCATGCCGTAGCCGTCCGCCATCCACTGGTAGGCCTTTTCGCGCTGGGTCGGGTCCTTGAGCCGGTCCATGCCCTCGAAGATCCCGGCCACCAGGCCCTTGATCACCTCGGGGTGGTCCTTGGCAAAGTCGGCGCGCGCCGCCCAGACGTCGGCGATCAGCTTGTTGGCCTCGGCGGTGGTGGTCAGGATCCGAGTGCCCTTCACCTTCTCGGGGATGTTGTAGATGTCGGGCGCCCAGGAGACGCAGGCGTCGATCGACTTGTCGGCGACGAAGGCGGCGGCGGCCTCGAAGGCGGTGGCCGTGAACTTGTGCTTGACGGCCGAGGGCTGGACGCCGGCGTTCAGCAGCAGGTTGTTGATGAAGTACTGGGAGGGCGAGTTCTGGGCGTAGACGACGGTCTTGCCCTTGAGATCGGCGACCGAGTGGACGTCACCGCGCACCACGATGCCGTCGCCGCCCGAGGACCAGTCGATCTGCTGGAAGACGCGCGGGGCGCTGCGCGAGTCCCTCATCAGGTCGGGCGCGAAGAGCACGATCATGTCGAGGGTGCCCCAGAGCACGTGGCTGTCGCCCGCGGCGAAGGCGTCCCGGGCCACGACCGGGTCGTCGATCAGCTTGAGGTTGACCTTGAAGCCGTACTTCTTGGCGAAGATCGAGTCGGCGTTGGGAGCGAAGCCTCCGTTGGCGGCGACGATCGGCAGCCAGCCGATCCAGACGTTGATCGGGAAGTTGACGACCTTCTGCTGCGGGTCCCACTTGTAGGCCGAGACGCCCTTCACCGGCGGCAGCTTCTCGCCCGGCGTGTACTTGTACTCGCTGACGGTGGTGATCCCCTTGGCGTCGGGCGCCTCCACCTTCTTGAACTGGTCGAGGTCCACGAGACCGCCGCCGCTGCGGCCGGAGGGCGCGATCAGACCGCGGAAGTACCAGGCGGCCCCGGCCAGGCACGCCACCACGAAGAGGAACAGGACCAGCTTCCCGAGGCTGGTCGGCCCGACCTTCGCCTGATCTTCCATCTTCTCGCTCCGTTTCCGTTCTCACGAGAGCCCCGGTCGCCCGGGTGCTCGGTCCACTACCCCTCCGCGACGGTCCGCGCTGCGCTCGTCCCGCCAGCGCTATCCCTGCTTCTCCGGCCCCATGTCCTTGGCGGGCGGCGGCGGCGCGGCGGCGGGGGCCTCGGCGGCCTTGTCTGCCGGGACGTCGATGCCGTAGGCGGCGGCGAACTCGTTGAGCGCCGCGTCCGCGAGCGCCTGCTGCTCGGCTTCCATCAGCTCCACCTTCGAGGTGTCGACGGTCGAGGAGGCGACGCGCGCGCGGCCGGCCGCCTTGTCGCGACGCTCGGTCAGGTACTCCTCGACGCGGTTCAACGTGTCGCCCGAGCCCCCGATCGAGGAGACCATGCCGGTCGCCATCTCCTGGAGCTCCGCCTGGGCCTCCAGCATCTCCGTCTCGCTCATCATCCGCTTCAGCTTCTCGATCTTGTTCTGCGCCTCGCGCACGGAGACGTCACGCGCCTGGACCAGCTTCTTGTAGGTGGCCTCGCCCGCCTCGAGCTGCCTGCGGTTCTCCTCGAGCTGCTCCTTGACGGTCCTGAGCTGGAGGGCGTACTGCCCCGCCGCGCCGCGGTTGCCGACCTTCAGGTTGGCGGTCGCCTTGGCGGCGAGGTCATGCTCCTGCCTCTCGAGGTTCTTCACCTGGCGCAGCAGCCGCTCGCAGAAACCGGCGTGGGTGGCGAGGTTGTCGTTGAAGCGCGCGATCTGGCTGCGCAGGTTCTCCCGCTCCGCTTCGATCAGGGCCTTCGGGTTCTGCCGTTCGATTCCGGAGATGAACAGGCTGAGGAACCCCTTGAAGAGGTTCGCGATACGGCTGAACATGGCGGCTCTCCTCGCGGGCGTCGACCGGCTCGGGCCCGCACCATCTGTTATCTACGAGATCCCGCCGGGCGGGGTTGCATCGACGAGCCGAGGCTAACAACCAAGTCGCTGTCCGTCAATCGCTTCGGGGGCGAGGCGGCTTCCCCCCGTCGTCTCCACCCGCGACCAGGTCGTGGCGGGCATCGTAGACGCCGTCCATCATCAGCTCGGTGGGCCGCTCGGCCCCGTCCCGGTAGGTCGCAGCGGTCGCACCGTAGCGCAGGATCCCGAGCTTCCTCAGCAGATCGAACAGGGTCATGGCTCCTCCCCGCGCCGCGGGACGGCGCTCGCCGCGTCGCGACGGCGATCATTGCATCGGCCAGGTCCGGCGTGGTACGAGGTGCGGCGATGCCCCTTTCCATCGCCGACAGCGTGGCCCTGAACAATGGCGTGTCGATGCCGCGGCTGGGGCTCGGCACCTGGCAGTCGGCCGCCGGCCGCGAGGCCGAGCAGGCCGTCACCTGGGCGCTCGAGCTCGGTTACCGCCACGTCGACACGGCCGCGCTCTACGGCAACGAGGCCGACGTGGGCCGGGCGTTGCGGGCTTCGAGGATCCCCAGGGAGGAGCTGTTCGTCACCACCAAGGTCTGGAACGACGACCTGCGCCGGCGGCGGGTCCGGCAGGCGTTCGAGGCGAGCCTCGACAAGCTCGGTCTCGACAGCGTCGATCTCTATCTCGTGCACTGGCCCGTCCCCGGCGCCTTCGTCGAGGCCTGGAAGGTCCTGGAAGAAATGCTGGCCGAGGGAAAGGCGCGCGCCATCGGCGTGAGCAACTTCCTGGTTCCGCAGCTCGAGACCCTCCTCTCCGAGGCGCTCGTCGTGCCGGCGGTGAACCAGGTCGAGTGGCATCCCTGGCTGCAGCAGCCGGAGCTGGTCGACTTCTGCCGAGGACACGGGATCGTGTTCGAGGCCTGGTCACCGCTCATGCAGGGACGCATGGCGGAAGAGCCCCAGCTCGTCCGCGTCGCCGAGAGGCTCGGCCGGAGCCCGGCGCAGGTGGCCATTCGCTGGGGCCTGCAGCGCGAGGTCGTGATGATCCCGAAGTCGGTGCGGCGGGAACGGATCGCCGAGAACGCGGCGGTCTTCGACTTCGAGCTTTCCGCGGAGGACATGGCCGCGATCTCCCGCTGCGACCGCAACCAGCGGCTGGGCGCGGACCCGAACGACTTCCGCTTCTGAGTCGCTCAGCGCGCCGGAGCCGGGATGCTCCGGGCCATGCGCTCGACGTACCTCTGCAGCTCCGGGTCGATCGGCGCCTGCTCGTCGATGGAGCGAGCGGTGTCGAGGGCGTCCTCGGCCTCCCGCCACTTGTCCTGGCGGGCGAGCGCGGCCGCCAGCCGCAGCCAGGCGGAGACGTTCGCCGGCTCGAGACGCAGCAGGGCCCGGTGCGCCTGCTCGGCACGCGGGTAGTCGCGGCGGTCGAGCGCGATCAGCCCCAACCCCTCCCAGGCGCGGGCGCGCGTGGGATCGACGCGCACGGCCTCGGCCAGCTGGGACTCGGCTTCTTTCTGTCGGCCCTGCTCGAGCAGGAGCGCGCCGGCGCGTGCGCTGGCGGTCGCGTCGGCGGGGTCGCGACGCTTCGCCGTCTCGAAGGCCCGGATCGCGCGCTCGGCCTGTCCCGCCCTCGCGTAGCGCTCACCCAGCCGATCGAAGAAGACCGCGGAGATCGCCCCGCCGGCGGCGAGCAGGGGCTGACCCGCGATCCGGCCGGTGACGTCGCCGGAGGCACGGCTCAGCGCCTGGTATTGAGCCGCGGCCGAGCGCGCGGCTGCGGCGGGCCGGATCACGTTGCGCCGCGGCGCCACCAGCTCGAGGTACGGATAGTCGTCCGTGTTGAGCCGGACCCGGGCATGGGGACCGGTCCCGAGCCATCGCTCCATGTCCTTTCGTCCCATGGCCCAGGTCGCCGCGAGACCGACCGGGTCCTGGAGAACGCGCGTCGAGCGCAGGTCGCCCCCGATCCGCTCGTCACCGAAGGCCTGCTCGAGCCGCGGCCAGTCGAGCGCGCGGGGCTCAAGGCTGCCGACCAGCAGCAGGTCGGCCCCGAGGTTGCGCGAGCCGTCCTCGCTTTCGGCCGGAGGGACCAGCCAGAGCGAGGCGTGATCGAAGACGGACAGGAAGGTCCGGAGCTCGACCTTCACGTCCGCGGGCTCGAGATCATAGTAGTGGAACCACTGGCCGAAGACCCCGCCCGGCCGGAGCGCCGCGCGCGCGGCCAGGTAGAACTCCCGCGTGAAGAGGTTCGAAACCCCGGTGATCCACGGGTTCGAGGGCTCGGAGACGATCACGTCGTAGCCGGCAGGTCGGCGCAGCAGGTGGTTCCGTCCGTCGGCGAAGATGATGCGGAAGCGCGGATCGCTCGCCAGGCCTCCGCTGAGATCGCCGAAGAACCGTGCGGCCTGCCAGGTCGCGGGCTCGATCTCGACGCACTCGAGCTTCTCGAGAGGGTAGCGCGCGGCCGAGGCTGCGGTGGCGCCCGCGCCCCACCCGATCACGAGCGCCGTCCGTGGGGCCGGGTGAAGCAGGAGCGGCACGTGCGCGATGAACTTCTGGGTGACCACGTCCTCGCGGCCGCTGCCCGCGTCGGTCTTCCCGTTCAGGGACAGGAAGCGGCGACCCGGGTGCTCGCGCGACTCCGAGACGGCGACCACCGCCTCCTTTCCCTCCCGGTAGAACAGCAGCGAGCGCTGCTGCCGGAGCCAGTGCCCGAGCCCGCTCGGCGGGACCAGCCGGTCGCTCCAGTCCAGGCCGTAGCGATAGACGCCGGACGACATCAGCACCGGATCCCAGGGGTGGAAGCGCGGCACCACGACTCCGAGAGCCGTGGCCAGGAGCGCGAGCGCCGCCAGCCGGAGCGGGCGCCGCGCGCCGGCGCTCTCCAGGAGAGCCAGCAGCGCGCCCAGCAGCAGCAGGCCGGCAAACACGAGGTACGGCGGCTGGAGGCCGAGCCGGGGTACCAGCCAGAGGCCGGTGACGAGCGCCGCGACCACGGCCGCGATCGTGTTCCAGGCATAGAGGCGGCCCGCCGCCTGCTGCGAGGCGCCCGGTGCGACGTTCAGCAGGTGCAGGAGCATCGGAAAGGACAGCCCGAGCAGGACCGTCGTGGGCAGCAGCACGGCGAGGCAGAGAAGGAGGCTCGCCGCCTGGTGCGCGGCGAAGGAGACCGGCAGCAGTCCCAGCAGTCCCAGCCACAGCGACGGCAGCCGGCCGATCAGCCATTGGCCGGCGAGGATCCCGGCGCCGGCGCCCGCGAAGACCAGGGCGACCGCGCGGGCCGGGCGACCGATCCGGCCCCGCACGCGCGCGTAGAGCAGCGAGCCGAGGGCGATCCCCAGCAGGACCGCGAGCAGCATGGTGTTGAAGGCGTAGGTCGAGGAGCCGATCACGAGCGCGAGCGAGCGCGTCCAGACGAGCTCCACTCCGAAGGTGGCCGCGCCCGAGAGGGCGGCGAGCGCGAGGCCGAGGGCCGCCCCCGGGGCGCCGACGGGCGCCGCGGGGGGCGAAGGGGCGGGAGCCGGCGGCGGCCCCAGCTCTCGCGCGAGCCGCAACGCGACACCGCCCACGAAGAGGCTCGAGGCGGCGGCGGCCACGAGCGTTCCCCGTACCCCGACCGTCTCCATCAGCACGAAGCCGGCGAGGGCGACGCCGAGGGCGCCGCCCAGGGTATTGAGAAGGTAGAGCCGTCCGAAGCCCGCACGGACGTCGGCGCCCGCGCGCTCGAGGAACGCGAGCGCGAGCGGCACGGTGGCGCCCAGCAGGACCGTCGCCGGCAGCAGCACCAGCGCGGAGAGCAGGACGCGGCCGGCGGCCTCGACGGGAGCGCCGATCGCCGCGCGCGCGACGAGGCCCCCGTAGGCCCAGGGCAGGGCACGCAGCAGCGGCAGGGTCAGAAGAGCGCTGGCGCCGACCGCCAGCTCGACCCGCGCATAGTCGCGGAGCGGGTCGCGGCTGGGCCGGCGCGCCGCGAGGGCGCTGCCCAGGGCGAGCCCGCCCAGGAAGACGGCGAGCACCATCGCCACGGCGGAGGTGGTGTTCCCGAAGATGAGGCCGAACGAGCGCATCCAGAGGGACTCGTAGACGAGAGCCGCGGCACCCGAGACGGCCACCAGCAGAGGCAGCAGACGGGCGGCACGGCCGAGCGCGACGTCGGCGGGACGTGTCATGGCACGTCGGCCAATCTAGCATTTCGCTATGATCGAGTCTTCATGACCGCCACCTGGCGAGAGGCGCTGGTCGCCTCGCTGGAGAGGCTCGTTCCTTCCGACCCGGAGGAGGAGCGCGACCGCGCCCGGATCCTCGCCTTCCTGTGCGAGCACCCGCAGCCCTTCGACCGCGCCATCGCCGAGGGCCACCTGACCGGTTCCGCGATCACCGTCTCGGCCGACGGCGCGCGGGTCCTCCTGCTCCACCATCGCAAGCTCGAGCGTTGGCTCCAGCCCGGCGGGCACGGCGATCCCGGCGAGACGAGCGGCGAGGAGGTGGCTCTCCGCGAGGCGCGCGAGGAGACGGGCATCGAGGGACTCGGCCTGCATCATTCGGCACCGCGGCCGCTCGACGTCGACGTCCACGCGATCCCCGCCCGCGGCGCGGAGCCGGCCCATGCGCACCTGGACCTGCGCTACCTGGTGGTGGCTCCGGAGGGTGCCGCGCTCGCGCCCGACCTGGCGGAGCTCAGCGCGATCCGCTGGCTGGCGTGGGACGAGACGGACGCGCTGGGGCTCGACCGGGGGCTGAGGCGCGCGCTCGCGAAGGCGCGGGCGATCGTGGGACACTAGTGGGGACCCGGATGCGCCTCTTCCTGGCTGTTCTGGCCACTCTCCTGCCCGCTCCGCTCCTGCGCTCTCAGTCGGTGGCCCTGACCTTCGACGACGGTCCACGGCTCGACCAGCAGGTGCGGATGGACGCGGCCGGCAAGAACCGAGCGATCCTGGCAGCCCTGAGGGGGGCGAAAGTCTCCTCGGTACTCTTCGTGGCAGGCAGGCGGGTGGACTCGCCCGAGGGGCTCGCCCTCACCAGGGCGTGGGGCGAGGACGGGCACCGTATCGCGAACCACAGCTATGCACATCGCTATTTCCACAGCGAGGCCGCTACGCTGGCCGGCTTCGAGACGGACCTGCTGAAGAACGAAGACCTCCTCCAGGGCCTGCCGAACTACACGAGGTGGTTCCGGTTTCCATTCCTGAAGGAGGGGGACACCGCCGCCAAGCGTGACGGAGCGCGCGCCTTCCTGGCGGCTCATGGCTACCGCAACGGACACGTCAGCATCGACGCCAGCGACTGGTACTACGACCAACGCCTCCAGGTCCGGCTGGGCCAGGAGCCGAACGCGGATCTCGGCCCGTACCGCAAGGCCTACCTCGACCACCTCTGGGACCGCGCGCAGTACTACCAGGGGTTGGCCAGGGCCGTCCTGGGCCGGGACGTGAAGCACGTTCTGCTGCTGCACCACAACCTGGTCAACGCGCTCTTTCTGCCCGACGTGATCCGTATGTTCCGGGGCAAGGGATGGACGATCGTCTCTCCGTCGGAAGCGTACGACGACCCCGTGTACCGCCTCGAGCCCGACGTGCTGCCGGCGGGAGAGAGCCTGCTGTGGTCCCTGGCCAAGGAGAAGGGCATCCCGGGTCTGCGCTACCCCGGCGAGGACGAGCGCTACGAGAAGCCGCTCGTGGATGCCCTGGGGCTGTGAGGCCTCACGGGCCGGGTGCAGGTGGACTGGCGGTCTGCGACCCTTCCTCCTTGGAGTCGGTTCCCCGCACGCCGATGGTCCGGGCCTTCTGTGCCTGGATCAGCCTGTCGTGGATCTCCTGGTGCTGCCGGGCCTTCTCGGCGTCGCCGCTCCTCTGGTAGGCGATCGCCAGCTGGTACTGACCCCGGATGGAGGTCGGGGACTGCTCGACGAGCCGGGTGAGGTGCTGGACCGCCTGGTCGTAGCGGCCGGCCCGGTTCTCGAGCATCCCGGAGTAGAGCAAGGTCTCGGGATCGTCCGGCGCGATCGCCGCCGCCTTCTGCAGCCAGGAGCCGCAGGCGCGGTCGTCTCCCTTCAGGTAGGCCAGGTAGCCGAGCTTCGCCATGCAGCGGAAGCAGCGCGGGTCGTGCGCCAGCTCCCGCTCGAGGTGGGTCTTCGCCTCGGCGGTGCGCTTCTGGTCGAGCAGTACCACCCCCAGGGAGTAGTCGGCCAGCGGGTAGTCGGGATCCTGGCGGACGACCGCCTCGAACTCCTTCCGGGCGGCGTCGAGCTCCCCGGACGAGTAGAGTGCGCCCCCGAGCCGGAGCCGCGCCTCGGTGTTGCTCGGCGCGTGGGCGACCACCTCCCGGTACGCCTGCGCCGCGAGGCCGTACTGCTCCAACCCGTACAGGCAGTCCGCCGCCACCGTCATGAGCGGCGAGTCGAGGGGCGGGAACCCGTAGCCGTCGGCCTGGCGCAGGAGCCGCAGGGCCTCGTCCTTCTTGCCGAGTCGCGCGGTAAGCAGGCCCTGGACGAAGAGGACCTCCGCAACCCGGCGCTTCAGCTTCTGGTCGTCCGCCGGGGTCAGGGTCTTCGAGGACGCGTCCCGCAGGCTCTCCTGGACCCGCCTGGCGACCCGGCTCCACTGGGTGCGGGCCTCGTCGAGCCGGCCCCGGCCGAGCAGACAGTAGCTGGCGTCCAGTGCGAACCGCTCGTCGGTGTCCAGCTCCGGCTCGAGCCGACCGAGCAGAGCGGTGGCCGAGGCGGAGTCGCGGGCGGCCAGGTACGAGTCGAGCAGCGCCAGCTGGACGTCGTGTCGCTTCGGGAACCGGCGGGCGGCCGCATCGAGCAGGCGCCGCGCCTCGGGGCTCGCGTTGTCCTGTGCGTAGAGCCGCAGGCCCAGCTCCATCGCCACCTGAGGATCGTCGGGGTGGGCGCGCTCCGCCGCCCGCAGCCGCGACAGGGCCTCGTCGCTGGTCGCCCGCGGGGCCGTGGCCCCGCCGACGGGCAGACCCAGCACGAGGAGCAGGACCCCGGCCGTCAACGCTTCAGCTCCACGACTTGTCGCACCTGGACCTCCCGGCAACGCTCTTTCGACCTGGCGGAGACTACTCCGCGTGAGCGGGCGCGATCAAGCAGCCGCTCGTCCGCTCGAGCCCGCTCGCGCCTCACCCCTCGCGGCCCAGGTCGTGCCCCAGATCAGCGTGAGGATCCTACGGGCGCTCCTTCACGATCTCGCCGCCCTTCATGACGAAGAACACCTTCTCGGTCGCGCGAACGTCCTGCAGCGGATCCCCGGGGACTGCGACGAGATCAGCCAGCTTCCCCTTCTCGAGGGTGCCACGGCTGTCGGCCACTCCGAGCAGGTCCGATGCACCCGCCGTGGCCGCAAGCAGGGCCTGGGCCGGCGTCATGCCGTTCTTCACCATCAAGGCGAACTCGCGGGCGTCCTCGCCGTGAGGCTCGACCCCCGAGTCCGTGCCGAAGGCGACCTTGACGCCGATCCGCACGGCGTGCTGGAACATCTGCTGCATGCGGGCGGCCGCGGCGCGCGCCTTGTCGGCGATCGCCGGAGGGTATTCGTCCGCCTTCTCGCCGACCCACTCGCCGGCGAAGAGTGTCGGCACCAGGTAGACCCCCTTCGCCTTCATGAGCTCCAGGGTGTCATCCTCGAGGAAGGTCCCGTGCTCGATGGAGTCGACACCGGCCTGGATCGCCATCTTCGCGGCGGCGTCTCCGTGGCAGTGGGCAGCCGCCTTCCGGTGCCAGGCATGGGCTTCCGAGACGATCGCGTCCATCTCGGCCTGGCTCAGCTCCGGCACGTCCACCGGATCGGAGAGGGAGAGGACGCCACCCGAGGGCATGAACTTGATGACGTCGGCCCCGTACTTGATCTGGTAGCGCACGGCGGCCCGGCACTCGTCGGCGCCGTTGCAGACCCCCTGAATAGGCCCCGCCGGAAGGACGAGCTGCGGTGGGAAGGGGGCCTGATCGGCGTGACCGCCGGTCGAACCGATCGGGTAGTTGCACACCAGCATCCGGGGCCCCTCGGCGACGCCCGCGTTGATGGCGTCCCGCAGGCCGAGCGCGATGTAGTCGCTCGAGCCGAGGTCCCGAGCCGTCGTGAAGCCCGCCTCGAGGGTCGCGCGCGCGTAGCGGGCGCCGTAGAGCGCCTGCTCGGCGGGGAAACGCAGCATGCGGTGGTAGAAGTCGCGATACCACTCGTCGGACATCTGAGCCGACATGTGGACGTGGGCGTCGATGAACCCCGGTAGCAGCGTTGCGTCCCCGAGGTCGACCACCCGGGCCCCGGAAGGGGCGCTGAGGTTCGCGCCCACCGCGGCGATGCGGTCCCCCTCGACCAGGACCGTTCCGGGAGCGAGCGGCGTCTCCGAGGTCGAGGTGAAGACGCGGGCCGCCTTGAGGAGGATCGCCGTCGCGGGCTTCTTGGGGGCGGGTGCCGCAGCGACCGTCGAGGCGGCGAGGGCGGCGGCCAGGGCGAGGGAGAGCTTCCTCATGCCATCTCCTTCTTCGAAGTGAGCGCTGGACAACGAGTCTAGCACCCGGTGATCCGCCGCCCCGGGCGAGCCCGAGCCGGGTGGCGGTGCGGACCTCCGGCTCGAGCTCGATCCGGCCCGAGACTACGGCCGCGGCATGAGCACCTCGACCTGCACCGACTGCTTGGTGCCGTCGGCCCGTACGTAGTCGAGACCGGTGCGCAGGTACGTGTCCCGGTCTGGCGGAAGCGCGAGCTGGAAGTCGGTCAGCAGGGGCTTGCCGTCGCCGAGCATGGGCTTCGCCGGGGACAGCCACTGCTGGGGGAGCCACTTGCCGTCGACGCGAGCGGCCGCGCTCATCGCGAACGGGCCGTCGACGCCGGGACCCGGGTCGAGCGTCCAGCGCGACGTCAGCAACGAGCCCGGCTTCCAGCGCAGCGGGAAGCGCCAGGAGAGCACCAGGTCGGGCACGTCGAGGAGCCCGCAGCGCGCCACGCGCAGGCTGACGTCGGACACGCACCGGCAGATCGGCGCCGAGGCGCCGACCGGCGCCGGCGACAACACCGCGCACGGCAGCTCGCCCTGCGAGCCGTCCGAAGACTCGGCAGCGCCGATGTCCACGGCTCGGCCTTGGACGCGCCGCGCCTGGTACACGTCCCAGGGGCCGATCTCCGGCGCCGAGTTCGAGCCGGCGTCGATCGCCGGCGAGCCGGGGTCCAGCCGGTAGTCGTCCGTGGCGGGGTCGACGAAATGCGGGTCCTCGAACAGGTTGTTCGAACCCGTGACGCCCGCCGGCCCGTCGACACCGTTGCCGAACACGATGCTGTTGTCGAGGCGCACCGCGCCGCCGCCCACCGCCACGCCGGCACCGGTGTGGCCCGTCACCGTGAGGTTGGTCAGGTACACGGTCCCGCCCTCAAGAGCCGTCGCGAGGATGCCGCTGCTGTCGCCGCCCCCGCCCGCCACGACGCTGTCCGAGAGCACTGCCACACCCGTCCCGCCATCGGTCACGGCGACCTGCCACGCCCCAGCGTCGTCGGCCGGCACGTTGCGCAGGATCTGGTTGCGGCGGGCCGTCAGGCGCGCCGCGCCCGGACCGTCGTACGAGCTCGTCGCGAAGAGCGAGATCTCGGGTCCGCCCTGGTGCGTGTCCGACGAGCTGCGGTTGTCGACGAACCAGTTGTCCCAGACGTCGACGGTGGCGTTCTGCGCGGCGTTTGCGGACAACGCCGAACCGTAGGTCTGGCCGGGCGCGTGGATCGTATTGCGGAGGAAGTGGTTGGACTCGAGCAATACGTTGCTGTGGCCAGTCGCGTAGACGAAGGCCCCACCGGTGGCTCCGGCATCCGTGGCCTCATGCGAGTTGTCCGTGAAGTAGTTGCCTCGCCAGGTCATCCGTGCGGATCCGACGAGATAGGCATGCGCGAAGGCCCTGCCGCTGGCCTCCACCGTGTGGTTGTCCCAGACCGCGCTCTCCGACACCTCGACCTGGGCATGGTCGTCAGCCCAGATGTCGAGCCCGGAGGCGCTTGGCCCCGGCCCACCGCCCGTCAACACCAGACCTCTCACGATCAGCACGCCCGAACTGCTCGCCTGCAGCACGGGACCGTCGAGAGCGCCCTGGACGACGGTGTTCTCCGCGGCGGCGGGGTCCTGCGGAGAGGGATGAGGCACGCCGCCGAAGCTGTCTGACCATCCCCCGCTGATCGTGAGCGACTCACCGGAAGCGACCCAGACGCTGAGGTTCTCTGGGTAACGGCCGCGCGCGACCCGGATCTCGACGGGTCTCGCCGACGTTCCCGCGGCGTCGATCGCGGCCTGGATCGTCGCATAGCCGCCCGCACGCCCGACCGTCAGCACCGACGGATCCGCGCTGGCGGCCGACGCCAGGGCGCACGCCCCCACGACCGACACGATCACTCGCACTCCTCTTCCGGCCTGCCTCATGGTTCGCTCCTCGGCACCGTGATGGCGCCTTCTGCTTGTTTGGGCTTTCCTTCTGTGGCGCACGCCCGGGCGGGGCGTTACGGGAGGGGGCACGCCAAGCCGCCTGTAACGCCGGACCCGCTGCGCACGCCCAAGTTTGGGAGGGTGAAGCGCGGGTCGGGCTGCCATTGAGGCCGCGCCCTCGGGGCGGCGATCCGCCCCAGGCGAGCCCGAGCCGGGGCGGTGCGGCCCCCCGGCTCGAGCTCGATCCGGCCCGAGACTACGGCCGCGGCATGAGCACCTCGACCTGCACCGACTGCTTGGTGCCGTCGGCCCGTACGTAGTCGAGACCGGTGCGCAGGTACGTGTCCCGGTCCGCCGGAAGCGCGAGCTGGAAGTCCGTCAGCAGGGGCTTGCCGTCGCCGAGCATGGGCTTCGCCGGGGACAGCCACTGCTGGGGGAGCCACTTGCCGTCGACGCGAGCGGCCGCGCTCATCGCGAACGGGCCGTCGACGCCGGGACCCGGGTCGAGCGTCCAGCGCGACGTCAGCAACGAGCCCGGCTTCCAGCGCAGCGGGAAGCGCCAGGAGAGCACCAGGTCGGGCACGTCGAGGAGCCCGCAGCGCGCCACGCGCAGGCTGACGTCGGACACGCACCGGCAGATCGGCGCCGAGGCGCCGACCGGCGCCGGCGACAACACCGCGCACGGCAGCTCGCCCTGCGAGCCATCCGAAGACTCGGCAGCGCCGATGTCCACGGCTCGGCCTTGGACGCGCCGCGCCTGGTACACGTCCCAGGGGCCGATCTCGGGCGCGGAGTTCGAGCCGGCGTCGATCGCCGGCGAGCCGGGGTCCAGCCGGTAGTCGTCCGTGGCGGGGTCGACGAAATGCGGGTCCTCGAACAGGTTGTTCGAACCCGCGACGCCCGCCGGCCCGTCGACACCGTTGCCGAACACGATGCTGTTGTCCAGGTGTACATCACCGCCCAGGCTGGTCACGCCGGCACCGGTGTGGCCGGTCACCGTCAGGTTGGTCAGATACACCGACCCGCCCTCGAGAGCGGTCTCGCCGACGCCACTGCTGTCTCCGCCACCGCCCGCCACGACGCTGTCCGAGAGCACCGTCACGCCCGCCCCGAGGCTGCAGACGCTGATCTGCCAGGCTCGGCCGTCGGCCGGGACGTTACGCAGGATCTGGTTGCGGCGGGCCGTCACCCGCGGCGACCCGGGACCGCCGATCGAGCCGCTCTCGGCACAGAGCTGTATCGCCGGCCCCGGGTCGCCTGTGTCCGAGACGCTGCGATTCTCGACGAACCGGTTGTCTCGCACGTCCATCGTGGCGTCCTGCTGGGCATGCGCGGTTAACGCTGATTCGTAGGCCTGATCCGGCGCGTGGATCGAGTTGCGCAGGAACTGATTCGCCTCGATCCACACGCTGCTGTGACCGGTCGCGAGGACATCGGCGCCTCCGTTGACCCAGGCCCCGGCGCCCGTGGCTTCGGACGAGTTGTCCGTGAAGTAGTTGCCTCTCCAGGTCATTCGTGCCGATCCGTCGACGCGAGCCTGCGCGAAGCCCCAGCCGCCCGAGTCCACGACCGTGTGGTTGTCCCAGACCGCGCTGTCCGACACCTCGACCTGGGCAGAATCGTGGGCCCAGATGTCGAGCCCGGAGGGCGTTTGGCCCCACCCCGCCGCCCGTCAGCACGAGACCCTTCACGATCAGTACGCCCCAACTGGTCGCCTGCAGCACGGGTCCGTCGAGAGCGCCCCGGACGACGGTGTTCTCCGCGGCGGCGGGGTCTTGCGGAGAGGGATGAGGCACGCCGCCGAAGCTGTCTGACCATCCCCCGCTGATCGTGAGCGACTCACCGGAAGTGACCCAGACGCTGAGGTTCTCGAGGTAGCGGCCGTGCGCGACCCGGATCTCGACGGGTCTCGCCGACGCTCCCGCGGCGTCGATCGCGGCCTGGATCGTCGCATAGTCGCCCGCACGCCCGACCGTCAGCACCAACGGATCCGCGCTGGCGGCCGATGCCAGGGCGCACGCCCCCACGACCGACACGATCACTCGCACTCCTCTTCCGGCCTGCCTCATGGTTCGCTCCTCGGCACCGCGATGGCGCCTTCTGCTTGTTTGGGCTTTCCTTCTGTGGCGCACGCCCGGGCGGGGCGTTACGGGAGGGGGTGCGCCAAGGCCGCCTGTAACGCCGGACCCGCTGCGCACGCCCAAGTGCGCGAGGACAACGTGCGCATCGGTCCCGGTCGCGGTGGCCGTCGGTCCAATCGAAACCGGAGGTGCTAGAATGCCGTCTCGCTTCAGCCCAGCAGAATGGCCACTCACGAAGATGCGGACCTCGTCCAGCGCTTTCTCCGCGGGGAACCGGCCGCCGCGGCGAGGATCGACGGCTGGATCGCCGCCGCCGCCTGGTCTTTCAGGCGCCGCCTGCTCTCGGAGTGGGACGACCTGCTCCAGGAGATCCGGCTCGAGGCCCTGCGCCTGCTCGGCGCCGGACATTTCCGCGGCGAGTCCCGGCTCAAGACCTACTTGTGGCAGGTGGCCTGTCACACCTGCCTGGACGCCGTGCGCCGGCAGCGGCGGCGCACGTTCCTCGACCTCGATGCCATTGAGGCCGCGCCCTCGGGGGCTCCCTCGCCGTTCGACGTCCTGGCGCGTCGAGAGCACCGCGCCGCGGCGCTTCGCGCCCTCGAGACCCTCTCGGACGAGTGCCGGGACGTCTGGACGAGACTGCTGCAAGGCGCGAGCTATCGCGACATCTCGCGGGCGCTGGCGGTGTCCGAGGGCGCTTTGAGGGTGCGCGCACACCGCTGCCGCAAGTCGGCGGTCGAAGCCTATCGCGCGGCGACGCGACTCGCCCCGCGCGCCGCGGAGGGTGAGGATGCTCTGCCCTGAGGCCGTCGAGAGGCTTCCCGAGCTGCTGAACGGCAGCCTGCCGTCGGAACCGAGGGCGGAGGTCGAAGCCCACCTCGCCGATTGCGCGCCCTGCCGCGAGGAGTGGGAGGAGACACGCCAAGGTGCCGCGGTCTTCAGCGCGCATCTCCCGACGGACGCGCTCGTGGCGCTCGCCTGGGACCGCCCGCTGCCCGGGCTCGATCCGGACCTCGCCCGCCGTCATCTCGACGCCTGCGCCGACTGTCGCGAGGACCTGGCACTCGCGCGCGAGAGCCGGTCTCGCGAGAGGGCCGAGGAACGCCTCGCCCCGCGCCGCGTCTCCTGGGCGCTGCCGGCGAGCCTGGCCGCGGGTCTCGTGGCGGCGGCGCTCGTCGCAGGCTTCGCCTTGGGATCGCGGCGCGCGCAGACCCATCTCGCCCAGGCGGACGCCGCCCGGCGGCAGGCCGTCGAGACAGCCGCGCGCTTCGGAGCCGAGACGGACCACCTGCGTCAAGTCGAGTCGGAGCTCCGCGCTCGCCTGGCGCGTCTCGCCGCGCCCCGGATCAACCTGCCGGTGCTCGAGCTGCTGCCCGGCTCCACGCTGACCCGCGGCGCCTCGCAGCCCCGAGCCCGAGCTCGACCTCGGCGCCGAGGACACGCTCGCCGCGCTGGTCCTCAGCGTTCCCACGAACCGAAGCGGCCTCACGGCCGAGCTGCGCGACGTACGGGGGCGGTTGCTCTGGAAGGCCGCCGGCCTGGAGCCGAGCACCCTCGGCGGCTATGCGCTCGCCGTGCCGGCCGATCTGCTCCCCGAGGGGCGGCTGACTCTGTCCCTCGTTCCCGAACACGGCGGGCCGACGCTCGCCAGGTTGCCCTTCCGGGTAGGCGGACACCGTGAGCCCGACCCCCGCCGCTCTCCTGGCTGCTCGGCGTCTGCGGCGCGCTGGTCGCATCGCCCGTCGAGGGAGCCCGACTCCGCGTGAAGGAGGTGACTCCGGAGCTGGCGGCGGCGAAAGCGGGCCTGGATCCCGGCGACGTGCTGCTGAGCTGGCGGCAGGGCGCCGGAAGCGGGAGCGCTCGCCTCGCCGCTCGACCTGCTGGAGATCGAGATCGCACGCGGACCTCGCGGCCCGGTGGCCCTCGATTGTGAGCGAGACGGACGCGCGCTCGCGGTCTCGCTCTTCCCCGACCAGTGGGGCCTCGACGCCCAGTTGTCAGGAGACGACGCTGGCGAGCCCTCGGCCGCCGCCTGGACGCGACTCGAACGGGCGGTGAGCCTGATCGAAACGGACCTCGAGCAGGCGCGCCGAACGGCAGTCCAGGCGGCGAACGCCGCTCCTACGCCCAGCGCTCGTGCGCTCGTGCGCTTCGCCTTCGCCGAGGCGTTACGGCGACGCTCGCGCTACGCCGAGGCCGCGCGCGAGTACGAGGAGGCGATCCGGATCGAGGAGCCGCTGGCGGGGAACACTCTGGTGCTCGCCCGCCTCTACGAAGGCGCGGGCTTCGCCGCCTACAGCCTGCTGAAGGACCTGCCGCCCGCACGCAGGCGGCTCGAGCGCGGGCTCGCGATCCTCGAGAAGGAGGCGCCCGAGAGCCTCGCCTGCGCGCGCACGCTGCAGGCGCTCGCCCAGACGCTGGACTCCACCACCGACGCGCAGCGGCTGCTGCTTCGGGCCTCGGCGCTCGCGGAGAAGCTGGCGCCCGATACTCTCACCCACGCCTCGATCCTGTACTCGCTGGCGTGGGTGACGCCCACGGCGGAGCAGCTCGAGTGGGCACGGCACGCCCTCGCGATCCGCGAGCGTCTGGCGCCGGACAGCGTCGAGCTGGCGGCGGCGCTGCGTCTCGTCGGTCTCTCGCTGGACAGCTTCGGACGCCGGCAGGAGGCCGAGGCGCACGTGAAACGCGCGGCGCGGCTGCTGGAACGGATCCAGCCGAAGGGCACGGCGCTCGCAAGCACCCTCGAGAGCCTCGGCGCGATGGCCATGGACTGCGGCGAGCTGGCCGACGCCGAGCGCGCGCTGCGCCGTGCCCTCGCCTTGCGCCTCGAGCACGGCTTCGCCAGCCACACCGCGATCACGCTCCTGAACCTGGTCGATCTCCTGGTCCTGCGGCGCGATCTCGACGAAGCGCGCGTGGACGCGGAGAGGGCGCGCACCATCCTGGAGCGCGAGCTTCCCGACAGCGAGTACCTCGGCTACGCCTGCCGGAGCCTCGGCGAGATCGCCCTGGAGACGGGCGACGTCTCCGGCGCCGAGACCTGGTTCCGACGCGCGGTCGCGATCTTCCGCAAGGTCAACCCCACCGGCTTCGCCTTCGGTACCGCCGAGAACGACCTCGGCCAGGCCCTCGCCCGCGCCGGGCGCCTGGAGGAGGCCCGGGTCGCGCACGAGCACGCGCTGCAGCTCGTCCGCGACGTGGACAACGTCCGTGCGGCGACGATCCAGGACGACCTCGCCGCCCTGGCGCTCCAGCGCGGAGACCTGGACACGGCAGAGACGTGGTTCGAAAAGGCGCTGGCCGCACGCCGCCGGCTCGCGCCCGGCAGCATCTGGGAGGCGATGTCCGAGCACTCCCTCGGGGTCCTGGCACGCCGACGCGGGCGACCACAGCAGGCGCTCGAGCACTTCCAGCGCGCGGTCGACGCGCTCGACGCCCAGGCACGCCGCTTGGGAGGCGCGCCGGAGGTGGCCGCGGCCTTTCGTGCCCACTACCAGGACTTCTATCGCGATCTCGAGGGGCTCCTGCTCGAGAGCGGCCACCCGACCGAAGCCTTCACCGTCCTCGATCGGGGACGCGCTCGCGTCTTGCTGGCGCTGCTGGCTCAGCGTGCGATCGTGCTGCCCGAGCTGCCCGCCGACCTGGAGCGCGAGCGTCGGGAGGCCGATGCCGAGCACGATGCCGT
The DNA here is from genome assembly GCA_963732935.1 of uncultured Acidobacteriota bacterium. GTDB lineage: Bacteria > Acidobacteriota > Vicinamibacteria > Fen-336 > Fen-336 > DATBSL01. The sequence continues at coordinate 284,191 of CAVTBK010000004.1, forward strand.
CGTCGAGCAGCTCGCCACCCTCGCCGACCACGACCCCAAGCGCGCCGAGCTCACCCGGCGCTACGCGGAAGCGCGGCGCCGGCAGGACGAGGTGCGTGCTCGCATCCGTGCCGCAGCGCCGCGCGCGGCGGCGCTCCTCGATCCGGAGCCGCTCGACCTCGACGGTGTGCGACAGGCCCTCGAGCCCGGCACGCTGCTCCTCGCCTACAGCCTCGGCGCGGACGGCAGCCGCGTCTACGCCGTCGGGCCGGGCCCGGCGGATTTCGCCGTCCACGACCTGGCGGCGACCGAGCCTGAGATCCGTCACGCGGTCGAGAGTTTCCGCACGCTCCTGGAGCGGCGCCGCGGCCCGCTGCTGCGGCACGGACTCGACGAGCAGGCACGCGCCCTGGGGCGGACGCTCGTGCAGCCGGCGGCCGGCGCCCTGGCCCGCGCCCGGAGGCTCCTGATCGTCCCCGACGGCGTCCTGAACCTGCTCCCTTTCTCGGCGCTCCAGCTCCGCGCTTCGGACGGCCGCTTCCGCTGGCTCGTGGAGGCGGCGCCGCCGCTCCACCTGGCCGCGTCGGTCACGCTCTACGCGCAGCTCGCGGAGCGTCGAGGGCGCAGCGCCGGGCACGAGGTCGTGGCGTTCGGCGACCCCGCCTACGCCGCCGGGCCGGCGGCGGCGCACGACGCCGCAGTGGCCCGTGGGATGGAATGGGGTCTTCGACTGGAGCCGCTGCCTGCGGCGCGCGGGGAGCTCGCCGCGCTGCGTCAGCTCGCACCCGGCGAGACACGCCTGTGGCTCGGTGCCGAGGCGACCGAAGAGCGAGCGAAGCAGGTGGGATCCGAAGCACGGATCATCCATTTCGCGACCCACGGTTTCGTGGACGAGGACTTTCCGCTCGAGTCGGGCCTGGCGCTGGCAACGCCGCCGCCGGGCGACGAGGGCCGCGACAACGGCCTGCTCCAGGCCTGGGAGGTCTTCGAGTCGGTCCGGATCGACGCCGACCTCGTCACCCTTTCGGCCTGCCGCACGGCCCTCGGCAAGGAGGTCGGCGGGGAGGGCCTGGTCGGTCTGACCTGGGCGTTCGAGTATGCGGGCGCGCGCAGCGTGCTGGCCTCGCTGTGGGAGGTGAACGACGCGTCCACAGCCGAGCTGATGCGGCAGTTCTACAGCGCGCTTCGCGCTGGAGCACCAACGGCGAAGGCCTTGCGCCAGGCGCAACTGAAGCTGCTGCACCGGCCGGCGACCTCTGCGCCGTTCTTCTGGGCCGCCTTCCAGCTCGTCGGCGACTGGCGGTAGCTCCCGGCCCCATCATTTGCGGCGTCCGGCGCGCAGTCGACTATCCTGGTGGAGCAGCGACGGGTGCCTGTGCCCTGGCAGCGGAAGGGGGTCGCGCATGATGTGGGTCGCCTCGATCAAGACGCGCCGCGTCGCCGTTTCTGCGCTCGCGGCCCGACTACACGACCGAGATCCTCCGCACGAGCCGGTCGGGCATCTCGGTGAGCTGCCGGGTCCGCTGAGCGGCCCGGCGGAGGTCCCCCTCATGCGCATCTCTCGATGGATCGTGCTCGTGCTCGGTGCGTGCCTCCTGCCTGCGGGACTCTCGGCCCAGGCGCGGCCCACGCCGACCCCCTCGCCGTCCGGGCGGCGGAACCCGTTCCTGATGAGCCCGGAGGAACGCGCGCGCCTGGACCGGCTGTCGCGTGAGGACCACGCCGACATGATGAGGCAGCTCGGCATCACGAAGCTTCGGCCCGGCTACGACGGCTGGGCGACCGCCGGCAGTCCGGGCGCCGCGAACTACGACGAGGCCAAGGCCAACCCCTACCCCGACTGGCCGGACGTGCTGACCATGAAGGACGGCCGGAAGGTGACGACGCCGCAGCAATGGTGGCAGGAGAGACGCCCGGAGATCGTCCGCGACTTCGAACGCGAGGTCTACGGCCGCGTGCCCGCCGACGCACCCAAGGTGGCCTGGAACGTGGCCGAGACCGCGAGGACGACGGTCGGCGGCCGGCCGGTCGTAGCCCGACGCGTGATCGGGCACGTCGACAACTCCGCTTGTCCCTCGATCGCGGTGGACGTCGAGATGGCGGTCGTGCTGCCCGCGCGCGCCAAGGGGCCGGTTCCGGTCCTGATCATGTTCGGCTGGGGCAACATGCCCGACGAGCCGGTGCCGCACTTCCCGGGCTTCCAGGAACCAAAGGCTCCACCCTCCCCGAGTCAGCTCGTCGCCGCGGGCTGGGGCTACGTGTCACTCAGCCCCTCCAGCATCCAGGCCGACAACGGGGCCGGCCTGACCGAGGGCATCATCGGGCTCACCAACCAGGGCAAGCGCCGCACGCCCGAACAGTGGGGCGCGCTCCGCGCCTGGGCCTGGGGAGCAGCGCGCGCGCTCGACTACCTCGAGACCCTGCCCGCGGTCGACGCCAAGCGCGTGGGCATCGAAGGAGTCTCGCGCTACGGCAAGGCCGCTCTCGTCACCATGGCCTTCGAGCCGCGCTTCGCGGTCGCGCTCGTCGGATCGTCCGGCGAAGGGGGCGCCAAGCCGCACCGCCGCAACTTCGGCGAGGCGGTCGAGAACCTCACTGGTTCCGGTGCCTACCACTGGATGGCCGGCAACTTCCTCAAGTACGGCGCCGCCGAGTCGTCCTTCGGCAGCAGGAACGCGAACGACATTCCGGTCGACGCTCACGAGCTGATCGCCCTGTGCGCACCGCGCCCTGTCTTCATCAGCTACGGGGTCCCCGAGAACGGCGACGCCAAGTGGCTTGATCAGAAGGGGAGCTTCATGGCGGCGGTGGCCGCGGGGCCGGTCTATCGCCTCCTCGGCGCGCGCGACCTCGGCGTGAGAGAGGACTACCGCGTGGCCAGGATGCCGCCCCCCGGGACGGGCCTCCTGGACGGTGCCCTCGCCTGGCGCCAGCACGACGGCGGGCCACGAGGACCGCTCGAACATGAGCTTCTTCATCGCCTGGGCCGACCGGATGCTGCGTGCCACGATCCCCTAGAATCCTTCCTGCGGGAGGTAACGCATGGAAACACGGCTCCCTCATCTCGCGAGTCGTTTCGGCGAGGCTGCGATCGCCGGGGTCCTGACGGCCGTCCTGGCCGGATGTGGCGGCGGCGAGACGCCGGGCGTCACTTCCAGCAGCGGCAGCCCGGACGAGCGTGCCGACCAGCTGATCGCCCAGATGACGTTGGACGAGAAGATCCAGCTGGTCCACGGCGGCGCGGCCACCGACTGGTGGAACCACGTCCTCCCGCACGGCGGCGGCTGGGTGCCCGGCATCCCGCGGCTGGGGATCCCGGACCTCTACCTGGCGGACGGAAGCGTCGGCCTGGCCAACAAGGCGGGGCCGGCGACCGCCCTGCCCTCCTCGATCGCCAGCGCCGCCAGCTGGGATCTCGAGCTGGCCTACAGGTACGGTCAGGTGATCGGGACCGAGGCGGCGGCCAAGGGCATCAACGTGAACCTCGGCGGCAACGTCAACCTGATCGGACGCGAGCCCCGCGACGGGCGCACGTTCGAGACCAAGGGCGAGGACCCGACCCTGGCGGGTCGGATCACGGCGGCGCACCTGCGCGCGATCCAGGACCAGCACGTGATCGCCGGCGTCAAGCACTTCGCCCTCAACGACCAGGAGACCGGCCGCTTCACTGCCGACGTGAGGATCGGCGACCGCGACGCGCGGGAGAGCGACCTGCTCGCCTTCGAGATCGCGGTCCGCGACTCGGACGTCCAGTCGGTGATGTGCTCCTACAACCTCGTGAACGGCGTCTACGCCTGCGAGAATCCCGAGCTGCTGAACGGCGTGCTGAAGGGTGATTGGGGCTTCCGGGGCTTCGTCATGTCGGACTGGGACGCCACCCACAGCACGGTCCGCGCGGTCCAGAGCGGGCTCGACCAGGAGCAGCCGGAGAACCTGTATCTCGACACTGACCTGAAGCAGGCCGTCCAGAGCGGAGCGGTCCCAAGCTCGAGGCTCGACGACATGGTCCACCGCATCCTGCGCGCGATGTTCGCCGCGGGAATCTTCGAGCACCCCCCGGCGGTGGGCTCGATCGACGCTGCGGCGGGCGCCGCTGCCGCGCAGGAGGCGGAGGAGCAGGGCGCGGTACTGCTGAAGAACACCGGCCTCCTACCGCTCGACCCCTCGACACACGACTCGATCGCGATCATCGGGGCGCACGCCGACGTCGGCGTGCTCTCGGGCGGCGGCTCGGCGCAAGTGATACCCATCGGCGGACCGGCCCTCACCGAGGGCTACCCCAACCCGCCCGGCTGGTCCCAGGTCGTCTGGGTGCCCTCCTCGCCGCTGGCGGCGATCCGCGCGGCGGCCCTCGGGGCGAACGTGCGCTTCGACGACGGCACGAACGCCGCCGCCGCGTCGGCTCTGGCAGCGGCCTCCACCGTGGCGGTGGTGTTCGTCGCCCAGTGGGAGAGCGAGGGCATGGATCGCCCCAGCCTGAACCTGGTCGACGTGGTCCACTCGAACCCGATCGACCAGGACGCGCTGGTAGCGGCGGTCGCCGCGGCCAATCCGCGCACGGTCGTGGTGATCGAGAGCGGCGGTCCCGTCGTGATGCCGTGGCTGGCGCGGGTCGGCGCCGTGCTCGCGGCCTGGTATCCCGGGCAGCGCGGGGGCGAGGCCATCGCCAACATCCTCTTCGGCGCGGTCAATCCCTCCGGCAAGCTCCCGCTCACCTTCCCGGCGCGGGTCGGGGACCTGCCGCGCCCGACCATCGACGTCCCCGCGAACTCGACAACGCCCTTCACGGTCGACTACACGATCGATGGCTGGCGGGTCGGCTACAAGTGGTTCGACTCCCGGCACCTCACACCGCTCTTCCCGTTCGGCTACGGGCTCTCCTACACGACCTTCTCGATCGGCAACCTGCAGCTCGCGGCGACGCCGGCCGGGACCGACTCGGCGTTCCAGGTGAGCCTCGAGCTGCAGAACACCGGAGGCCGGGCGGGCGCCGAGGTGGCGCAGGTCTATCTGGATCTGCCCGCCGCGACGGGCGAGCCGCGACGGCTGGTGGGTTGGCAGAAGGTCGCCCTCGACCCCGGCCAGCAACAGCGGGTGACGATCGAGGTCAAGGCAGGCGACTCGGCGCACCCTCTCTCGTACTGGGACGAGGGTTCGCACGCCTGGGTGGTCGCTTCGGGGACGTACGGCGTCCAGGTCGGCGACTCCTCGCGCCACCTCCAATCGGCCGGTACGTTCCACGTGCCCTAGCGCCTTTCCAGCCTCAACTTCGACCGCGCGGCCCAGCGGCTGTGGCGGCTGATCGGGGTGCATGCGTATGGCTGGCGTCGGCGGGCAGCCGCCGCAGGGTAGCCCTCGCGGGCCCCGCACCGAGCGTCGCGGTGCTTCGTTCTTCAGAGCCGGACGGTCTTGCCGGCGGCCGCGGACTCGTAGATGGCGGTCATGATCCGGAGGTCCTGGCGCCCCTCCTCGCCCGGAACCTTGGTAGGACGGCCGGTGAGGATGCAGTCGGCGAAGTCGTCCATCTCGGCGGCGAACTGGTCGATGTCGGGCAAGCTCATCTCCTTCACCCCGTCGCTGCCGTAGGTGCGGCCCCGGATGCCGTGGTAGTAGAGCGCGGGCGAGAGCTCGAACGCCCCCTGTCCCGCGCCGGCCCAGAAGCGGCTGAGATTCGTGGCGTAGCTGCTGCTGCAGCCGGCGAGGATGCCGTTCGGGAACTCGAGGTCGAAGAGGACCGACTCGTCGACGTCCTTGAACTTCGCGGGCTCGGTCACGCTCGAGCGCGCGCTGACCGCGATCGGCTCGGCGCCCGCGATATGGCGGGCCGCCTGCAGCGCGTAGATGCCGATGTCCATGAGCGAGCCGCCGCCCGAGAGCTTCTTGTCGAGGCGCCACTGGGAGGGATCGCCGATGCGGAAGCCCGCCGAGGCCTCGATCACCTTCACCGGTCCGAACGTCCTCTCGCGGGCGAGCCGCACCATCTCCAGGTTGTAGGGCTCGAAGTGCAGCCGGTAGCCGATCGCGAGCTGGCGCCCGGCGGCGCGGCAGGCCGCGATCATCTCGTCGCACTCCTTCACCGAGACGGCCATCGGCTTCTCGCACAACACGTGCTTGCCGGCCTTCGCCGCGCGGATCGTGTACTCCGCGTGCATGCTGTTCGGCAGCACGACGTAGACCACGTCGATCTCGGGATCGTCGGCAATGCGATCGAAGGTCTGGTAGCTGTAGAGGCTCTCGGCCGGGACGCCGTAGCGGCTCGCCCACTCGCGCGCCTTGTCGGGGTGGCCGCTCACCAGGCCGGCCAGCCGGCAGTTCCGAGTGCGCGCGAACGCCGGCGCGAGCTGCTCGCCGGCGAGCTTCCCCAGCCCGACCAGGGCGAAGCCCAGCCGCCGGCGCGGTGGCTGTTGGGCGGCCAGCACATCCCCCATCCCCACGAGCGGCGATGCGGCGGCGGCTCCGACGGCCAGGCGCAAGAAGCGGCGGCGACTCTGGGGCATGAACGACTCCTCATCTAATGTGGTGATCGCAATCAACTATACGCCAGGAGCACTCGGGCAGCGGCGCCTGCTCCGACCCGTGCAGAGTCGCCTCGTGGGATGCTTCGCCGCCCACCGGGGCTCGTCCCGCGACGTTGCCCCGCGCTGTCCATCTCGGCATGCCGCCGAGCCTTGCCTTCGTCCAGACCGACCCCGGACGCCGGTCGTCCTCCAGTCCCGCGAGCGAGAGCGAGGTGAGCCCCGCAGGGGTGCTCCAGTCGGCCGGGCAGACCACGACCGGCCGGAGCGCGTCCTCGGCGCGCACGGCTGCGTGCGACACTGCGGGGTCGCCTCGCAAGCTGGGGCTCGGCTGTCCCCGAGCATGCGCTGCGGTGATCCTAGGTGCCCGCTGCGCTCGTCCACCTCCCGTCGACCAGGCGCCAGATCCCGCGGGGATTGTCGTCCCTGAGCTCGGGCGGGAGGGCCTCCTCCGGGAAGCCCTGATAGCAGACCGGATGGGCGAAGCGCTCGATCGAGGCGGTGCCGATGGACGTGTAGTGGGAGTCGGTCGTGGCCGGATAGGGCCCGCCGTGGTGCATGGCGGCGCACACCTCGATCCCGGTCGGGAATCCGTTGAAGACGATCCGACCGACCCGGCGTTCCAGGATGCGAACCAGCCCGCCGTGGCTCTCGAGCTCTGCGTGGGTACCGTGGATCGTCGCCGTGAGGTGGCCACGCATGCGGCGCGCGACCCGCTCGAGGTCCGAGGCGGTCGGGCACGAGATGACGACCGAGACCGGGCCGAAGACCTCCTCCCACAGTCGCGGCTGGGCGTCGAGCGTCGCGAGGTCCGTGCTGAACAGGACGCAGGGCACCTCGGTCTTGCCGGCGTCGGCGGGCGCCTTCGACTCGCCCAGCAACCGCACACCGGGCGTCTTGCGGAGGCGGCCCAGGCCGCCGTGAAAGGACTCGCAGGTCCCCCGGTTGAGCATCGTGGCGGGCGCCACCTCGCGCGCGCTCGCCGCGATCGCCTCGAGAAATGGTTGAAAGGCAGGGCCCGCGACACCGAGCAGGATGCCGGGGTTGGTGCAGAACTGCCCCGTGCCGAGCGTCACGGACTGGACGTAGCCGGCGGCGATCTCGGCTCCGCGCGCAGCCATGGCCTCGGGCAGCACGAACACGGGGTTGGTGCTGCCCATCTCGGCGTAGACGGGAATCGGCTCGGGCCGGGCCGCCGCGGCGTCGAAGAGGGCGTGTCCACCGGCCTGCGACCCCGTGAAGGCCACGACCTTCGTGAGCGGGTGACGGACGAGCGCGAGACCTACCTCGTGACCCGCCCCATGCACCATGCCGAAGACGCCGGGCGGCACGCCGCTCTTCCCGGCGGCCGCGACGATGGCGCGCCCGATCATCTCGCAGGTGCCGGGGTGCCCGGGATGGGCCTTGGCCACCACCGGGCAGCCGACCGCCAGGGCGGAGACGGTGTCGCCGCCGCCGACCGAGATGGCAAACGGAAAGTTGCTGGCGCCGAAGACCGCCACCGGCCCGATCGGATGCAGCATGCGGCGCACGTCCGGCTTGGGAAGCGGCTGGCGGTCCGGGGCGGCGTGGTCGATGCGCGCCTCCACCCAGGACCCTTCGCGCACGAGCTGGGCGAAGAGACGCGTCTGGCTGACCATGCGGGTGCGCTCCCCCGCCAGCCGGGCCGAAGGCAGCGCCGTCTCGGCATGGGCCTGCTCGAGGAGAGCATCACCCAGGCCCAGCCATTCCTCGGCCACGGCCTCCAGGAAGGCGGCGATCGTCTCGCCGCCGAGACCGCGGTAGGCGTCGAAGGCCTGGTCGGCGGCCTGGAGCGCGCGGTCGACCTCGGCCTCGGTGGCCTCGTGAACCGGAGCTGTCGTCGCCTCCCCCGTCGACGGGTTGCGCCCGACGAAGGTGGTCTTCCCCTCCGCAACGGCCTCGCCCGCGATGATCTGTCGACCGTGAAGCTCCATGCCCACCTCAGTGTGTTCTGCTAGCCCATCTCGTTGACCAGCGTTCCGATCGGCCCGATCGTGATCCGCACCGCGTCACCGCGCCGGAGGCAGAACCGCCCGGGCGGAACGATCCCCGTTCCCGTCATCAGGAAGCAGCCGACGGGGAAGGCGTTGTCGCGGAAGAGATACGCCACCAGTCGCGCCAGCGGCTTGCGCAGCTCGGAGAGCCGCGTCTCTCCCCGGAAGATCGTTCGACCGGCACGGCGGATGCCGAGGGAGATCCGCGTCGTGGGCGGCAGGGGCGCCTCCGCGATCAGCAGCCCTGGACCGATGGCAGCGCAGGCCTCGAAGGTCTTGGCCTGCGGGAGGTAGAGAGGGTTCTCTCCCTCGAGGTCGCGGCAGCTGAGGTCGTTCCCGACGGTGTAGCCGACGATGCGGCCGCGGCTGTTGACGGCGAGCGTCAGCTCGGGCTCGGGGACGATCCAGCCCGAGTCGCGCCGGAGATGCATGGTGCCGCCGGGACCGACCACCCGGTGGGGCGTCGCCTTGAAGAACAGCTCCGGGCGGTGCGCCCGATAGATGTGGTCGTAGAAGCTGCTGCCGCCGGCGTCCTTCGACTCGGACATGCGCGCCGTGCGGCTGCGCGCGTAGGTCACGCCCGCCGCCCAGACCTCCTGACCGCCGATGGGAGCGAGCAGCCTGGCCTGCCGCGGGAGCCGCCGGAGCGGCTCCGCGGAGCGGACCGTGGCGCGCAGGAACGCCGGCAGCGCGCGCCGGTTGAAGAGCGCGTCCCAGTCGCCCGGCACGCGATGGTAGCGACCCTCCTGCTCGACGAAGATGCCGGCGGACGAGCGGTAGAGAATCATCTCACTGCCCCCGCGGCTTCCTGCCCGTCGCGAGGGCGGCGAGGATCGCGTCGACGTCGTAGACGCACCCACCCCATGTCCCCCCGCCGACCTCCTGGAGCGCCGCCCACAGTCGCGTATCGTCCGGGAGTCCGGCGTGCGGCGCGAGGTCGGCGCGCTGCGGCCGGCGTTCGAGCTCGCCCGCCCCCCACTCGGCGCCAAGCACGTCACCGTCACTCCCGACCAGGTCCAGCCGTGCCTCGAGCGTCCTGCGATCGATGACGATCTCCACCAGGTCTCCGTCGCGCAGGCGTCCGATCGGACCACCCGCCAGGGCCTCGGGGGAGACGTGTCCGATGCACGCGCCGCTCGAGACGCCGGAGAAGCGCGCGTCCGTGACGATCGCCACCTGCTTGCCCCACGGGAGGTGCTTCAGGGCGGAGGTGAGCTGGTAGGTCTCCTCCATGCCCGTGCCCATCGGGCCGCAGCCGGCGAGGATCAGGATGTCACCGGCCTTGACGGCCTCGGGGCCGCGGGACTTGAGGGCCGCGATCGCCTGCTCCTCGCTCGTGAAGACGCGCGCGGGACCCAGCTTGCGATAGACGCCGTCTTCGTCGACGACACCAGGATCGATGGCGGTGCTCTTCACCACCGCGCCCTGCGGCGCGATGTTCCCGACGGGAAAGGCCACCGTGCTGGTCAGGCCCGCGCGTCGGGCCGCGTCGGGATCCAGGATGACCGTGGCCGGATCGACGCCGTCCTGCTCGACCAGGAGGGCCTTGAACCGGCGACGCCGCTCGGACCCTTCCCATTCGTCGAGCACCTCGCCCAGCGGCCGTCCGAGCGCGGTCAGGCACTCGAGCTCGAGCAGCCCGAGCCGCCTCAGGTGGAGCATGACCTCGGGCACGCCACCGGCCAGGAAGACGCGCACCGTGGGATGCAGTACCGGGCCGTTCGGGATCACGCTCACCAGGCGCGGGACCTCGCGGCTGACCTCGACCCACTCCCGGACCGTCGGCCGAGGGAGCCCGGCGGCATGCGCCACCGCCGGCAGGTGCAGGATCAGGTTGGTCGAGCCGCCGAATGCGGCATGGACGACCATGGCGTTGCGAACCGCGCGCTCCGTCAGGACCTGCTTCACGGCCACGCCGGCCGCTTCGTTGCGCACGACCGCGCGCGCCGACTGCCTGGCGATCTCACGCCAGACCTCGAAGCCCGACGGCGCCAGGGCCGAGTGCGGCAGCGAGAGGCCGAGCGTCTCCCCGACTACCTGCGAGGTCGCGGCGGTGCCCAGGAACTGGCAGCCTCCGCCGGCCGAGCCGCAGGCGCGGCAGCTCAGCTCGGCCGCCTGATCGAGCGACACCAGGCCGTGCGCGTAGCGCGCTCCGAGCGTCTGCGCGGCGCCGGCGTCCTCGGCGCCCCTGGCCGGCAGGGTGACGCCTCCCGGCACGAGAACGGCCGGAAGCTCCCGGCATCCGGCGAGGGCCATCATCATCGCGGGATGGCCCTTGTCGCAGGTGGCGACCCCGATGAGACCACGCCGGGTCGGGAGCGAGCGAACCAGGCGGCGCAGGACGATCGCCGCGTCGTTGCGGTACGGCAGGCTGTCGAACATCCCCGTCGTACCCTGCGTGCGGCCGTCGCACGGGTCGCTGCAGAAGCCGGCGAAGGGCACGCCGCCCTGCGCCTCGATCTCGCGTGCGGCGGCCTCCATCAGCAGACCGACCTCCCAGTGCCCGGTGTGGTAACCCAGCGCGACCGGCGTGCCGTCCGGCGCGCGGATCCCGCCCAGCGTGCTCAGGATCAGGAACTCCTTGCGGCCGAAGCCCACAGGGCTCCAGCCCATGCCGACGTTCTGCGTCCAGCCGAAGAGCTCGCCGCTGGGCCGGCGCAGCAGCGCGTCCTCGCTGACGGGCAGCCGGCCCTGAGGGCCGGCGCCCGTGGTGCGCAGCTCGTAGACCGAGTCGCCGACGGCGTCGAAGAAGGGCGAGTCCATGGACGCGTCCCGAGCTAGGGGGCGGCGGCGGGCGCCATCGGAAAGACGAGCGCCAGCAGGACCGTGACGAGGACGCCCGTCAGGCCGACCGAGGTGGAGAGGACGGTCCAGGTCTTGAGCGTCTCGGCCTCGCTCAGGTTGCCCATCTTGGAGAAGATCCAGAAGCCGCTGTCGTTCATCCAGGTGCCGATGAGCGAGGCGGAGGAGATACCGAGCGCCAGGTAGACGGGATGGTATGGCAGCGAACCGCCGGCGGGCACCAGGGCGGCGACCATCGCGGAGGTCGTGAGCATGGCCACCGTGCTCGAGCCCTGTACCATCTTGAAGAGGCTCGACATCGCCGCGCCGAGAAGCAGCAGCGACAGGCCGCCGGTCGCGCCCCCGGAGCGGAACAGGGCCTCTACCGCGGAACCCACGTGCGCCAGGCGCAGCATGGCACCGAAGGCCCCGCCGGCGGCGGTGATGAGGATGATGACACCGCCGCTCATCAGCGACTGCTCGACCAGCTCGGCCATCCGGTCGCGGCCCGGCCGTCGCTTCCAGTAGACGAGACCCAGGGCGACGACCGCGGAGGCCAGGAGGGCCAGGTTGGGGTCGCCGACCAGACCGGCGAAGGCCGCCAGCGAGGCCGGCACGCTCACGCCGCGGGCGGAGAGCATCGAGATGACGGTATTGCCGGAGATGAGGACGATCGGGAGAGCGATCGGGAGCAGGGAGAGCCCGAGGGAAGGCAGGCTGTCGTCCGCGATCGGCGTCGGCTCGGCCTCGACACCCGGCAGGGGACGATACTCGATGCCCAGCCAACGGTCGACCCAGGCCGAGACCAGGAGGCCGACCAGAGCCGCCGGGACCGCCACCACCAGACCGACCAGGATCATCGTCCCGAGATCGACGCCCAGGTTGGAAGCCACGGCCAGCGGTCCCGGCGTGGGCGGCACCAGCGCGTGCGTGGCGGCCGCCCCCGCGGCGATCGCCATCAGGTAGCGCACGTAGTGCCGGCCGACCCGGCGCGTCATCGAGCGCGCCAGCGGCAGCAGCAGGTAGAAGACGGTGTCGTAGAAGACCGGGATGCTCAGCACGAAGCCGCTGCCCATCATGGCCACGTCCCCGCGCTTCTCGCCCAGCGCGCGCAGAAAGGCGCGGACGATCCGGTCGGCGGCGCCGCTCTCGGTCATGGCGCGCCCAATCACCGCGGCAAGCGCGATCACGATGCCGATGCTGCCAGCGGCCGAGCCGAAGGCCGTGGCCACGCGCGCGCCCTTCTCCGCCGCCGCGCCAGGAGCGAGCAGGCTCACGACCAGGGCCGCGATGACGAGGGCCAGGAAGGCGTTCACGCGAGCCACGACGATCAGGCCCACGACGGTCACGACTCCCGCGCCCAGGATCAGCCAGGGATTGACGAGCGGCTCGCCCACGATCTGGGCACTATGTCACGCGCTCCCGGCGAGGGGCAACAATCGGGCCGCTGCTGGAGGCACGGCCTGCCGCCGCGCGTGCTGCCGTCGCCCCCGCTCAGCGCCGCTTGCGGTTCGGCGCCCGGTTCACGAAGTCCTCGAGGGCCTGGCGGCTCGGCCCGTCGGTCGCGCCGAACTGCACGGCGAGACCGTGGGGATGCTGCGGCGACTCCTCGCCAGTCTGGGCGACCCGCACGACGCGCGCGGGCAGGCGCAGCTCGCGCCGGCCGGGCAGCAGCAGCAGCTTCAGCACGACCTCGTGCGCGAGCGGGAGGCTCACCCGGGTGACCACGAAGGCGCCCGTCGCGCTCACGTCGGCCAGACCGACGATGTGCTCGCGGCCCTGCGCCACGAGCACCGCCGCCTGGCCGAACGGGAGCGCCCGGCGGCGCGCCCGCCCTCCCTTTCCGGACACGCTCGACGCGAGCTTCGCCATGGTGTTGTCTCTCGAGGCCCAAACGACACGACCGCGCGATCGGGGTCCAACGGGGGAACTATAGCCTCGGATCGCATTCCGGCGCCGCCCGGCCCCGCCCCCCTGCGCTCTTGCGCGCGGGAGCGGCCCGGGTGACACTCGCTCGATCAGAGGAGACCAGGCTTGGTACACGAGCGACCGGACTGGGACGAGTACTACATGTCGATCGCGCGGACCGTCTCGATGCGCTCGAACTGCCTGCGCCGCCGGGTGGGGGCGGTGATCGTGGTCGACAAGGCGATCATCGCCACCGGCTACAACGGGACGCCGATGGGCGTACGCAACTGCTACGACGGGGGCTGCCCGCGCTGCGCCTCGGACGCCCCCTCCGGGGCCGGCTACGACACCTGCGTGTGCGTGCACGCCGAGCAGAACGCGATCGTGCTGGCGGCACGGCACGGCAACGCCACCGACGGCGGGATCCTCTACGCCACCCTGCGTCCCTGCTTCGGCTGCGCCAAGGAGTCGATCCAGGCCGGCATCCGCGAGATCGTCTTCGACGAGCCCTACGAGTACGGCGAGGGCCTGGAGGAGGCCTACCGCAGCCTGATCGCGGAGTCGGGCATCAAGCTGCGGCAGCACCGGACACGCTGAGGCGCCACCTGGGGGCAGGCCGCCGAGGCCGGGGCGAGCACCGCGACCAGGACGGCCAGGGGGACGACGGACTCGCTTCTCATCGCTCACGACCTCGCTGTTTCGCGGCGTCGGACGACTCTTCGCTCGGCTCGGGCGGCCGCGCGAGCATCACCGAGTCCGCGTGCAGGCAACGCCCTTCCCCGCAGGCCTCGATACGACCGACGACCTCCAGCCAGCGCGAGGTGTCGCCCTTCGAGAAGGGGTCCAGCCACCAGCCCTTGCCCTTCGCCTTCTTGCCCACCACCCAGACGGCGGCCCCATCCTGCGCCAGGACCCAGGCGTCGCCCTTCGGCGCAGCGGCGCTGAGCCCGCCGCACAGGTTCCTCCCGCAGAAGCGCCCACGCACGGTCACGCGCCCATCCGACGGCGTCTCGCCGCCGAGAAGCTCGCGCAGGGTCGTCGAGGTCTCGTCCTCGCTGCGAGAGCGGCGGGCGAGCGGCGTCAGATCCGAGATGCTCCAGATCGTGAGTGAGGTGCGCGGCCAGAAGGGGTGCGTCGTGCCGAGGTCGGGGGTCGCCGGGAGCGGCGGATCGTCGCAGATGCTCTGCGGGACCGTCTGGTTCAGGAAGATGCAGGTGCCCTGGCTCTCGTGCAGCTCCCGCGGCAGGCCCGTCACCTCCACGCGAAGTCCCACGAAGGATCGGACCTCGTCGCGCAGCTCGTTGACCACGATCACGAGCACCTCGTCGCCGCGATCCCTGAGCTTCAGGTAGCCGCTGGTCGGATCGGCGTAGGAGAGGGTGCCGAGAGTGCGCACCGCCTGTCGCCGGTAGCGACCGTTCACGATCTCCCGGAGCGTCGCGGGCATCGGACGCCCGTAGCCCACGTAGCGGTCGGAGCCTCCGGGCCGACGCAACTCCGGCCTGCGCGGCAGGCCGTCCGTCCCCTGGCCGCGCGACTGCGACGGCAGCGACGTCCCCAGCAGCAGGATGCCAGCCAAGACAGCCGCGCTCTTCATGCGGCCTCGCCTCCCGATCCCAGGGTCGTTCGAACCCCCGAATCGCCCCCCGCTCCGGGCTCGGGCAGTGGATCGAGCGTTTGTAGCACACGCCGCCGGCCTTCGGGCGGACCGCGCGCGATCGGGCACACGCGATCGGGTATAGTTGCTTCCGGGGGCAAGAGCAACGTCATGAACAACGTCAGCAACGTGGAAAAGGCGGTCGAGCTCTTTCGCGGCGGGTGCGCCTGCTCACAGGCGGTGCTGGGGACCTACGGCCCGCGCTACGGTCTCAGCGAGAACCAGGCGATGCGGATTGCCGCTGCCTTCGCGGGCGGCATGCGAATGGCGGAAACTTGCGGTGTCGTGACGGGCGCCCTCATGGTGCTGGGCCTCGCCCACTGCACGGACGAGTGCCGCAGCATCGAGGGCCGGAGGAACGCGTACCGGGCCGCCCTCGACTTCGCCGAGGCTTTCAAGGCGCGCAACGGCTCGCTCGCCTGTCGGGAGCTGCTCGGCTGCGACATCAGCACGCCCGCCGGCGGGGAGATCGCTCGTGAGAAGGGCCTCTTTGAGACCCTGTGTCCGCGCCTGGTCGGCGACGCCGCCCGGATCCTCGAGGCCAACCTGCCCGAGGCCGCCGCGGCCACGCGCGGCTAGACGCCGCCGCGCCCGGTGCCGACCCTCGCCCGCCAGGCTTCCCCGGGAACGGCGGTCGCGAGCGCGGGCGGTTCGAGAAAGGACCGGGGCGGGGCCATCTCCGAGGCCGCCGCCACGGTCAGCACGAAGGCACCGAAGCGCTGCCACCAGCCCGGGAACAGGGTCCCCTCGGTCGCCTGAACGAGCATCGGCGCCCAGCCGTCGACGCTCGCGGCGGACGGGAAGGACACCTCGACGCTCAGAGTGCTGCGCCGCAGACCCGTGCGCAGGACCTTGAGCGCCGACTCCTTGCCGCACCAGATCAGGTTGGCGAGCAACTCGCGAGCCTGCCCGGCGTCCGCTACCAGTCGCTGCTCCTCGGTCGTGAGGTAGTCGGCCACGAAGGCGGCGCTGCGCGGCTCGACCAGCTCGAGATCGCAGCCGAGCGCCGTGCCGGACGGGCCCACCAGGCAGACGGCCTGATCGGCGCGATCGGTCATCGTCAGGTAGGCCTCGGCGGGCCGACCCTCGACGTAGGCGGCGGGCGCGCCGTCAGGGGCACGATCGATCAGGATCGCGCGCAGCTCGACCGCGGACGAGCCACGCCCGAGCTGGAAGCCGATCGCGCGCTTGGCGGTCCAGCGCCCGAGCCGAAACTCGCTCCGGCGCTTCTCGAAGCGCAGGCGCGCGAGGTAGTCGGCCTCCCGGGGCGCCAGCCAGGCGTCGTCGGCCGGCAGGTCGCTCATCCCCTGCGAGAGCCAGCAGGTCCCCGGTCGCACCGGAGGAGGATACCCCGCGCGACGGCTTTGTTTCCGGGGAGCAGTCCGGTGAAGATAGAGATCATGAATACCCTCGCACCTCTGATGGGAGTCGCTCGCGCGCCCTTCCTCGCGCTGCCGTTCACGCTGGTCGCCGCCGGGGCCGCCGCCGCGGCCTACGCGGGGCACTTCGGCTGGCTGCCCACCGTCCTCGCGCTCGTCGGCCTGCTGCTGCTGCACGCAGCCGTCAACTCGCTGAACGAGGCGAGCGACATGAAGACGGGGATCGACCTGCACACGAACCGGACTCCTTTCTCGGGGGGCAGCGGAACCCTGCCCGCGGGGCGGCTCTCGCTGCGCGCGACCCGTGTCTTCGCCTACGGCTGTGCCCTGGGCGGGGGTCTCATCGGCGTCTACTTCGCCGCCCAGCTGGGGACCGCCTTCGCGCTGCTGATCACGGTGGGAGCGATCGCCGTTCTCTTCTACTCGGAGGTGTTCGCGCGCTCGGGGCTCGGCGAGATCTTCGCCGGTCTCGGGCTCGGCGCGCTGCCGGTGTGGGGGGCTGCCTGGGTGCAGGGCAGCGCTCCCGGCGCGGCGGCGCTCTGGGCCGGCGCACCCGCCTTCTTCATGACCTTCAATCTGCTGCTGCTGAACGAGTTCCCCGACGAGGAGGCCGACCGCGAGGGCGGACGCCGCAACCTGGTGCTGCTGTTCGGCCGCAAGGGTGCCGCCCTCGTGTACGCGGCGGCCGCCCTGCTCACGCCGGTCGCGATCGTGGTGGCGGTCGCGATCGGGGCCCTGCCCGCCTTCGCGCTCGCGGCGGTGCTGCCGTCGCTGCTGCTCGCGAAGCCTCTCTCCTGGGCGTTCGGAGACACGCGCAGGCCGGTGCCCCTGCCGGCGCTGGGCGCCAACGTGGTCTGGAACCTGGCGACGAATGGCGTTCTCGCGATGGCTTTGGTCGCGGCCCGCCTGCTTCACTGAGCGCGCGGCACGGCGGCCCGCGGGCGGGGTGAACCGCCGTGGGTTACCGTGTGACGAGCGCGGGACAGGGGGGGCGCTCGGCCAGGGTGCGCGCGGACCCTCTCGAAGCCGACCATGCGACGGATCAGCACGGACTTCCGCATCGCCCGGCGTGGGATCTCACGCGCCGAGCTGGCCAGACTGATGGGCATCCGCCGCCGCGCCGCCGGGGAGACGCTGCGGCAGCAGTCGCTGCTTCGAGAGGCCGGCGAGACCGAGATCCTGCCCGTCGGCCGCGGCGAGTACCGCCTGTCCGGGGCAGAATCGTCCGGGCGCGAGTTGACAGCCAGTCCGGCCGGGCCTATAAGACGCGAGTTTGTCTCTCTCGAGAACTAAATCGGCGGGAGGGACGAGGCGCTGGAACGAGGCCTGCCAGGATCGGTGACACTCGGCGACGGGCGGATGCCGATCGAGCGGCCGCCGGAGGAGGCGATCGTGGCGCAGGCGGCGATCCCGGTGGACGGGACGGGCGAGCGCCTCTCGGTCGTCGGCTCACGGCGCGACGCGATCGGGTAGCCCGGCAGACGAACCGGCACGCCCAGGAAAGAGGAACGATGGCCCAGAGACTCCCGGTCAAAGAGAAGGTCGGCTACGCACTCGGCGACATGGCCGCCAATTTCGTGTTCCAGTTCATGATCGCCCTGCAGCTGGACTTCTACACCCACACCTTCGGCCTCACACCGGCGCAGGCGGGGACCATGCTGGGCGTCGTCGGCCTGGGCGTCGCCGTGCTCAACCCGGTGATGGGCGTGATCGCCGACCGGACCACCAGCAGGTGGGGCAAGTTCCGGCCCTGGGTCCTGTGGAGCGCGCTCCCCTTCGGCATCATCGGCGTTCTCACCTTCACGACGCCTGATCTCAGCCTCGGCGCCAAGGTGATCTACGCCTGGGTGACCTACACCGCGCTGCGCGTCGTCTACATCATCAACAACGTGCCCTATGCCTCGCTGACCGCCGTGATGACCGAAGACCCGGACGAGCGGACCAGCATCTCCTCGTACCGCCAGATCGCGGCGAACACCGCCGGCCTCATCATCGCCAGCTTCGTCATCCCGCTGGTCGGCATCCTCGGCCGGGGTAACGACGCGCGCGGGTATCAGCTCACGATGGGGCTGCTCTCGGTGGTGAGCGTCGTCTTCTTCGTCATCACGTTCCTCGTCGCCAAGGAGCGCATCCAGCCCGATCCGCAGCAGAAGAGCTCGCTCGCCCTGGACATGTCGGACTTGTTCAGCAACAAGGCCTTCGTCATGCTGTTCATGGCAACGCTCTTCTACTTCACGGCGATCCTCATCCGCGGCAACGTGATGTTGCCGTACTTCCGCTTCGTCTCGGGCAAGGTGAACGTCTACTCCTGGTTCAACGGATTCGGCCTTGGTTCGCTGCTCCTGGGCGTCGCCTGTTCGACGCCGGTCTCGATCCGCGTGGGCAAGCTGCGACTCTTCCAGGTCAGCATGATCCTCACGGGCGTCTTGTCGATGGCGCTCTACGTCCTGCCACCGACGGGGACGATCGCAATCGTCGCCACGGAATCGCTGCGCCAGTTCTCGTTCGGCCTTTCGGGACCGATCCTGTGGGCCATGATGGGCGACGTGGCCGACTACGGCGAGTGGAAGACGGGCCGGCGCGCCAGCGGCACCGTCACCTCGGCCGTCGTGTTCGCGCTCTGGGCGGGACTGGCACTCGGCGGCGCTGCCGCCGGCTGGCTGCTCGGGGCCTACGGAGTGGTCTCGGACGCCGCAACGCAAACACCGACCGCACAGTCGGGCATCGTGCTCACCGGCAGCATCTATGCGGGTCTGGCCTTCCTGGCGGCGGCCGCCTTCCTGTTCCTCTATCCACTGTCCGGCGAGAAGGCCAGGTCGATCGCCGACGAGCTGACGGAGCGCCGCAAGTCCTTTGCGCAGAGCTAGTCGTTCGCCTCGGGAAGCAAGAGAAAGACGGACGGAGGAAACGATGTCGAAACGCCTGTCCTGCCCCATCGGGTTCAACGCCCAGCATTCCCCGATGGGCGCCTTCATGAGCTTCACCTGTGGCCATCCCGGAACCAAGGGCGGCATCGGGCTGCAGATCGGGCAGCCGGCCGACCAGGAGGTCTTCGTCGGGCTGGTCGACGGCGACCGCTACGCCGACGCGCCGCTCCAGAGCCTGCCCTTCTACATAGGGGCGGTCAGCAAGGCCGCCGAGGCCTTCACGGTGGAGCAGGCCGGACCGTCGGAGGCGAACGTGAGGCCCGACGCAGTGCCGTTCAAGCTCGAGGAGATCGAGCGGCGCTACGGCTGGTGCACGGACACCTGGCGGGCCGGGGACCTGACCTTCACGGTCTACACGCCCTTCGGCTCGATCGCCGATCCGAAGCGGGCGAGCACCCAGAAGATGCGCGACGCGCTGCGGCCGGCGGTCGTGGCGCAACTCGTCGTCGACAACACGAAAGGGACCAGGCCCAAGACCGGCATCTTCGCGCTCAACCACTCGCGGACCGGCCCGCGGATGATCACCGACGACCTGGGACGGAAGAACCGCGTCGGCTTCGCCTTCCGCCGCGAGGCGGGTGTCGCCGCCGAGGTGTTCGACGTCACGTCACGCAAGAAGGCGGCCGGGCCGCAGCCCTTCGGCTTCATGCGCTGGTCGGCGACCGACGGCATCCGGGAGCGCTACAACCCGGTGCACCTCCTGGGATCCTGCCCGGGCGTCGGGTTCGAGGTGCCGCCCGGCAAGCGCTACGCCATGGTGCTGGCCATCGGCTCCTACCTCGAGTGCCCGGTGACCACCGGGCTCGACGGGCGCTACCTCTACACCCGCTACTACGAAGACCTCAACGACGTCCTGCGCTCGACGCTCGATAGGGCCGACGCGCTCGTGGCCGCCGCGGAAGCGCTCGACGCGAAGCTCGACGCGGCCAAGCTGTCCGACGACCAGCGTTTCATGATCGCGCACGCCACGCACAGCTACTACGGCTCGACACAGCTGCTCGAGATCAACCGCCAGCCCTTCTGGGTGGTGAACGAGGGCGAGTACTGCATGATGAACACGCTCGACCTCGCGGTCGACCACGTGTTCTGGGAGCTCGACCGCAACCCCTGGCTGGTGAGGAACCTGCTCGACAGCTTCGTGCGGCTCTACAGCTACCGGGACGAGATCAAGACCTACAAGGCAGAGGCAGAGCTGTCGTCGCACGCGATGGACCACGATCCCTCGGAGCCTCCGCCTCCGCCCGACGCGGCGCAGCTGGCCCGGCCTTTCGAAAAGAAGCCGGGAGGCATCAGCTTCTGCCATGACATGGGCGCGCACAACAACTTCGCGCCAAAGGGTCGGTCGAGCTACGAGCTCGCCAACCTGACCTCCACCTTCAGCTACATGACCGTGGAGCAGCTCTGCAACTGGACGCTCACCGCCGCCTGCTACCTGGCGAAGACGCGCGACACGGCGTGGCTGAAGAAGAACCAGAAGGTCATCCGGGACTGCCTGACCAGCATGATCAACCGCGGGGGCGAGGTCGGCTTCGCGCAGTACGACTCTACCAGGACGGCGGGCGGCCAGGAGATCACGACCTACGACTCGCTCGACCACTCGCTGGCACAGACGCGCAACAACGTCTACATGGCCGTCAAGAGCTGGGCAACCTATCACGCCCTGGCTCTCTTGTTCCGCGATCTCGGCGACAAGGCGACCCAGCAGAAGTGCCGGAAGCTCGCCGAGACGGTCGCGGGCGTCGTCGCCGAGCAGGCTGTGGACGGTGTGCTCCCCGCCATCTTCGAGAAGTCGAACCCCGGCTACAACTCGCGCATCCTGCCGGCGGTGGAAGGCTGCGCCTATCCGCTGTACTTCGTGAAGACGGGCTATCAGCGGCAGACTCTCGATCAGGTCTTCGGCACGCCGGCCGAGAAGAAGATGTACGACGTGCTCAAGGAGCACACGCGCAGGCTGCTGCTCGATCCCCAGCGGCGCAGCGTGTTCGCGGACGGCGGCATCAAGCTGTCCTCGACCAGCAACAACTCGTGGATGAGCAAGATCTCGATCTTCATGCACGTGACGCGGCAGCGTCTTCCGTCTCGACCAGGATCCGGGCGTGGTCGAGGTCTTCCGCAAGGCCGACGCGGCTCACGTGAAGTGGCAGGTCGAGGGCAGCGCCTACTGGGCCTGCTCGGACCAGATCGTCTCGGGCGAAGGCAAGGCCAGCCGGTACTATCCGCGCATCATCACCAGCGCGCTCTGGATGGAGTGACGGCCACCATGCAGATGCGTCGCACCCTGACGTGGTCGCCCGGCCTGCTGCTGTGCGCCGCGACAGCGCTCGTGGCCGTGTCCGCCGCCGCTGAAACGCCAGCGCTCAAGGACGTGGCGCCGCAGGGCCTGCGCATCGGGGCGGCGCTCAGCCAGACCCAGAGCGACGGGCTCGACCCGGTCGCGCTCCGGATCGTCAGCCGCCAGTTCGACACGATCAGCCCGGAGAACCTCCTCAAGTGGGAGTCGGTGCACCCCGAGCCGGGGCGCTACGACTTCGGCCCCGCGGACCGTTTCGTGAGCTTCGGCACCAGCCGCGGGATGTTCGTGGTGGGCCACGTGCTCGTCTGGCATCAGCAGACGCCCGCCTGGGTCTTCGCCGGGGCGGACGGCAAGCGGGCCGACCGCGAGACGCTGCTCGCCCGCCTGCGCGACCACATCGCGACCGTGGTCGGCCGCTACCGCGGGCGAATCGGCGGCTGGGACGTCGTCAACGAGGCGCTCGAGGACGACGGCAGCCTGCGCAAGAGCCCCTGGCTCGCTGCGATCGGCGAGGACTATCTGGCCCAGGCCTTCGCGGCCGCGCACGCGGCGGATCCCGGGGCGGAGCTCTACTACAACGACTACAACCTCTGGAAGCCGGCCAAGCGCGACGCCGCGGTGCGCCTGGTGGCGCGCCTGCGGGAGCAGGGCCTGCGCGTCGACGGCATCGGCGAGCAGGGTCACTGGGGCATCGACGACCCGCCGCTCGGCGCAATCGACGCGGCCCTCGCCGCGATCGTGGCGAGCGGGACGAGGGCGCTCGTGACCGAGCTGGACATGGACGTGCTGCCGCGGGACCCCGACATGTGGGGGGCCGACCTCGCCAAGAAGGCCAAGCTCCGCGCGACCACGAACGTCTACCCGGACGGCCTGCCCCCGGCCGTGGAGCAGCAGCTCGCCCGCCGCTATGCGGACGTCTTCCGGCTCTTCCTCAAGCACGGCGTCGCGCGGGTCACTTTCTGGGGAGTCAGCGACGCCACCACCTGGCTCGACGACTTCCCGATCCCGGGCCGCGTGAACTACCCCCTGCTCTTCGATCGCTCCGGTCGCGAGAAGCCGGCGTTCCACGCCGTCCTGGACGTCCTCGAGAAGAGATCGGCAGGAGACGCGGCCCGCTGACATGCGCATTACCGACCTGCGTGCGACGCCCGTCTCGGTGCCGCTCGCGGCGCCGTTGCGCCACGCGAACGGCTGCCACTGGGGGCGCTTCGTGCGCACGATCGTGGAGCTCGCGACCGACGAGGGCCTGGTGGGACTCGGGGAGATGGGTGGTGGCGGGGAGAGCGCAACCGCGGCGCTCCTGGCCCTGAAGCCGTACCTGCTGGGCCGCGACCCGGCCCGGCTCGAGGAGATGCGCTTCCTGCTCGCGAACCCGACGGCGTCGCTCTACAACAACCGCACGCAGATCGTGGCGGCCCTCGAGTTCGCCTGCCTGGACCTGCTCGGGCAGCGCTGGGGGGTTCCCGTCTCGGAGATCCTGGGCGGCCGGGTCCGGGAGCGGGTACCGTTCGCCTCCTATCTCTTCTTCCGCTACCCGCACCCGCGCACCGGCGAGGGCGAGGTGCGCACCGTCGCTCAGCTGGTCGCCGAGGCGCGCGCCCTCAAGGAGCGCCACGGCTTCACCACCCACAAGCTCAAGGGCGGCGTCTTCCCGCCCGAGTACGAGCTGGGCTGCTACCGGGCGCTGGCCGACGCCCTGCCCGACGACAGCCTGCGCTTCGACCCGAACGGCGTCTGGTCCGTCGAGCAGGGGATCTGGTTCGGACGCAGGATCGAGGATCTCCGCAACGACTACCTCGAGGATCCTGTGTTCGGCCTCAACGGCATGCGCCGCGTGCGCCAGAAGCTGCGCCTGCCGCTCGCCACCAACACGGTGGTCGTCAACTTCGAGCAGCTCGCCGCCAACGTGCTCTCGACCGCGGTCGACGTGATCCTGCTCGACACCACCTTCTGGGGAGGCATCCGTCCCTGCCTCAAGGCCGCCGCCGTCTGCGAGACGTTCCAGCTCGGCACGGCGGTGCACTCCTCGGGCGAGCTCGGGATCCAGCTCGCGACCATGCTCCACCTGGGCGCGTGCGTCCCGAACCTGACCTTCGCGGCCGACGCCCACTATCACCAGCTGCTCGACGACGTGATCGAAGGGGGTGCGATCCCCTACCAGGGCGGCTCGATCGCGGTGCCGACCGGCCCGGGCCTCGGTGTCCGGCTCGATCGCGAGAAGCTGGCGCGCTACCACGAGGAGTTCCAGCGGCTCGGGTCCTATCCCTACGACCAGGACCCGCTGCGGCCGGGCTGGACGCCCCTGGTTCCGAACGACCGCTGGGCCGATCCTGACGACGACCGGGTTCCGGAGGTGCCGTTCTGATGCTCCGCAACCTGTACCACGCCTCCCTCACGGCCCTGGTCGCCTTCGCCGCCCTCGCCGCATCCGCGCCGGTGCGGGCCGAGGACGGCTACGAGCTATGGCTGCGCTACCGTCTCGTGTCCGACCCCGCCCGGGTCGAGGCCTATCGCGCGGCTCTCACGCAGCTGCTGCTGCCTGGTGAATCCCCCACCCTGCGCGCCGCGCGCGAGGAGCTGCGACGCGGACTGGGCGGGCTGCTCGGAGCGGAGATCGTCGACGTGTCGAGCCTTCCCGGGCGCGACGGGCACGACCAGGACGCGAAGGGCGTGCTGGTCGTGGGCACCAGGCAGAGCTGCCCCGAGATCGCGGCACTCGACCTCGACGACGCCCTCGCGCGCGCGGGCCGCGAGGGTTTTCTGCTCCGCAGGACGAGCGTCCGCGGCACCCCCGTGACGTTGGTCGCCGCCAACACCGAGATCGGCGTCCTCTACGGCGCCTTCGCGCTGCTGCGGCGGGTCGCGACCGAGAGCCCGCTCGACGTCCTCGACCAGGTCGAGGCGCCGCGCATCCAGCATCGCCTGCTCGACCACTGGGACAACCTCGACCGCACGGTCGAGCGCGGCTACGCGGGCTGCTCGCTGTGGGACTGGTTCAAGCTGCCCGACTACCGCGAGCCCCGCTACACGGACTACGCGCGGGCGAACGCCTCGATCGGGATCAACGGCGCGGTGCTGAACAACGTCAACGCCGACGCCATCAGCCTGACCCACCCGTATCTGGCGAAGGCGGCGGCCCTGGCCGAGGTCTTCCGGCCCTACGGCATCCGGGTCTACCTGAGCGCCCGCTTCAGCGCCCCGGTGGAGATCGGCGGGCTCACGACGGCCGACCCGCTCGATCCCGCCGTCGCGTCCTGGTGGAAGCGGAAGGCGGACGAGATCTACCGCCTGATCCCCGACTTCGGCGGTTTCCTGGTGAAGGCGAACTCGGAGGGGCAGCCCGGGCCGCAGGACTACGGCCGCAGTCACGCGGACGGCGCCAACCTGCTCGCCGACGCGCTCGCGCCCCACGGCGGCATCGTGATGTGGCGGGCCTTCGTCTACTCGCACGAGGTACCGGAGGACCGGGCCAAGCAGGCCTACGACGAGTTCCACCCGCTCGACGGTGCCTTCCGGCCGAACGTGCTGGTGCAGGTGAAGAACGGCCCCATCGACTTCCAGCCGCGGGAGCCCTTCCACCCCCTCTTCGGCGCCATGCCGAAGACGCCGCTCGCGCTCGAGCTGCAGATCACCCAGGAGTACCTGGGCTTCTCGACCCACCTCGTCTTCCTGGCGCCGCTCTTCGAGGAGGTGCTGCGAGCCGACACCTTCGCCCGGGGCGAAGGCTCGACCGTGGCGAAGGTGGTCGACGGCTCGCTCGAGGGCCACCAGTTGACGGGCATCGCCGGCGTCGCCAACGTGGGCAGCGATCGCAACTGGTGCGGTTCGGTCTTCGCCTGCGCCAACTGGTACGCGTTCGGCCGCCTGGCCTGGGACCCGGGTCTGGCGTCCGCGACGATCGCCGACGAGTGGCTGCGCCTGACCTTCACCAACGATCCCGCCTTCCTGGCGCCCGCCGCGGGGATGATGCTGCGCTCCCGCGAGGCGGCGGTCGACTACAGGACGCCGCTCGGACTCGTTCACCTGATGGCGCGAGGGCACCACCACGGCCCGGGGCCCTGGGTGAGCGGAGGTCCCCGCCCCGACTGGACCTCCGTCTACTACCACCGCGCGGACGCGGAGGGGATCGGCTTCGACCGCACCGCCACCGGCAGCGACGCGGTCGCCCAGTACGCCCCGCCGGTCCGCGACGAGTTCGCCAGCCTGGACCGCTGCCCCGAGAAGTACCTGCTCTTCTTCCATCACGTTCCCTGGGACTACCGCCTTCGGTCGGGTCGGACCCTGTGGGACGGACTGGTCGACCACTACTACCGGGGCGTCGAGGAGGTGCGGGCGATGCAGGCGACCTGGGACTCGCTGGCCCGGTTCGTCGACGCCGAGCGCTACCGGCAGGTGCGCGTCTTCCTGGGGATCCAGGAGCGCGAGGCCCGCTGGTGGCGTGACGCCTGCGTGCTGTACTTCCGGACCTTCTCGAAGCGCCCGGTCCCCGCCGGCTACCCCGCACCGGCCGGGACCCTGGAGCAGTACATGGCGATCGACGAGCGCTACGTTCCGGGGAGCCGGTGAGCGGCCTCCCGAGCTTCGACCTCGCGGACCGGGTCGCCGTGGTCACGGGAGGCTACGGAGTCATCGGCGGCAGCCTGGCCGACGGGCTCGCCGCTGCCGGCGCGAAGGTCGCGGTCCTGGGCCGCAGCCGGGAGGCCGCCGAGGCGAAGGCCGCGGGCCTCCGGCGCTCGCGTGCCTCGTCCCTCGCCCTCGTGGCCGACGTGCTCGATCGCGCCGCGCTCGAGGCCGCGCGCGAGGCCGTCCTCGCGGCCTGGGGGCGCCTCGACGTGCTGGTCAACGCGGCGGGCGGCAACGTCCCGGACGCCCGGACCGACGACACGCCGGTCTTGACGCTGGACCTGCCCGCCTTCGACGCCGTCGTCCAGCTGAACCTCAACGGTGCGGTGCTGCCGACGCTCGTCTTCGGCGAGGCGATGGCCCGCCAGCGCAAGGGCAGCATCGTCAACATCTCCTCGATGGCGGCGAGCCGTGCCCTCTCCGGCGTCCCCGGCTACTCGGCGGCCAAGGCCGGCATCGAGAGCTTCACCCGCTGGCTCGCCGTCGACCTCGCGCGTCGGTGCGGCCCCGAGCTGCGCGTCAACGCGGTGGCGCCGGGCTTCTTCCTCGCCAGCCAGAACCGCGACGTGCTGATGAAGCCGGACGGCTCGCTCAGCGCGCGGGCGGAGGCGATCCTGGGCCACACGCCCATGCGCCGCTTCGGGGAACCGAGGGAGCTGCAGGGCGCCGTCGTCTGGCTCGCCAGCGAGGCATCCTCGTTCGTCACGGGCGCGGTCATCGCGGTCGATGGAGGCTTCAGTGCAGACACCGGAATCTAGGCGGCAGGCGGCCCTGGAACGCTTCCTGGTCGCCGCGCGCGGCGGGCGGCCCGATCAGGTCCCCACCGCCCTCATCGTCGACAGCCCCTGGCTGCCCGGCTTCGTGGGGATGGACACGCGTGACTTCTTCCTCGATCCCGCGCTCTGGCTGGCCGCTCACCTGCGGATCGCCGAACGCTTCCCTGACGTGGTCTTCCTGCCCGGTTTCTGGGTGGAGTACGGCATGGCCAACGAGCCGGCGGCCTTCGGCGCTCGGCCGCTCTGGCAGGCCGATACCCCGCCCCCGCTCAGACCGATCGACCTGCCGGTCGAGCGCTGGGGCGAGCTGCCGCGGGTCGATCCGGAGACGGACGGTCTTATGCCCTTCGTGCTCCGCCGCATGGAACGGCTGGAGCGCGGCGAGCTGCCCGAGCCCCACCGAGCGCACTTCGCCGCCGCCCGGGGGCCGCTCGCGGTGGCCAGCCATGTCCTGGGGATGACCCCCTTCCTGGAGGCGACGGCCGCCGCGCCCGACGCGGCACGGGCGGCCCTCGACGTCTTCACCGACACGGCGATCGCGTTCCTGCGCGCGCAGCTCGAGCGCCTGCGGGAGCCGCTCGGCATCCTCCTGCTCGACGACGTGGCCGGACTCCTCTCCCCGAGGGGCTTCGACAGCCTCGCCCTGCCCTGCCTGCAGCGGGTTCTCGACGCCTTCCCGGGCAAGGTCCGCATCTATCACAACGACACGCCCTGCCCGCACCTGCTCTCCCGGATCGGTCAGCTGCACTGCGAGGTCTGGAATCTCAGCCACGAGCTGGACCTGGGCGAGGTGCGCGCCGCGGTCGGGCCGGGGATGGCCCTGATGGGCAACGTCGCCCCCCTCGACCTCATGGTTCGGGGAACGCCCAAAGAAGTCTCTGACGCTGCACGCGCTTGTATCGCCGATGGGGCGTCGAGCGGGGCCTTCGTCCTCTCGGCGGGGGGCGGCCTCTCCCCGGGAACGCTCGCGGAGCACATCGATGCTCTCGTGGACGCTGCCCGCCTGGGCCTGGCGGCCGAATGACCGCTTCCGCCTGAGCCATACCCCCCGCCCGGGCGTCTCGGGTGGCCGCCCGGGCGTCTCGGGTGGCACAGGAGTCGCCGCTTCTCACCTCGCCGGGAGGCGACTCCCAGATCGCGCTGGCGTTTCGGATCTTTGGATCAGGACTCGGAAAATTGCTCTATTGTCCACATCGCGAACAAAGCCGTGATGCGGTTTCACATCGCCAACAATGATGTTGACATCCCTCCCGTCCTCGACCTATAAAGCCGTGCTTTTGTCCCTGTCCGGGACGAAATCATTCGCGTCCGCAAATTTCGCGTCCGCAAATAAGGTTGGCAGACTAGGGAGGCTGAGAATGGACTTTATCCGTGGCTTCCGCTTGGCGGCGGTGGCGGCCCTGGTGGGGCTGCTGGTGCTGGCGGGCGGAACGTCGATACAGGCGCAGACGACCAGCGCGTCGGTGTCGGGCACCGTCAAGGACTCCCAGGGAGGGGTCCTGGCCGGCGCGACCGTGACGCTGACGAGCCGCACCCAAGGCAGCACGCTGACGGCCATCGTGAACAGCGCCGGAAGCTTCGCATTCCCGATCGTGCGTCCGGACACGTACACGCTCCGGGTGACGATGGAAGGCTTCAAGACGCTGGAGCGCGACAACCTGGTGGTCAACGCGAACGACCGGCTCTCCGCCGGCAACCTGGTCCTCGAGGTCGGCTCGCTCACCGAGAGCGTCACCGTTTCCTCGCGCGTCAGCGAGCTGCAGTCGACTAGCGGTGAGCGCTCGTACACCCTGGAGAGCGAAGCGATCAGGGACATCGCCTCCAACTCGCGCCAGTTGTTCAACTACGCGCTGCTCGTCCCTGGCGTCGTCTCCACCGACACCAACGCCGGCACCGAGCGGACCCAGGTGTCCAGCATCGTCGTGAACGGCCAGCGGGAGACCTCCAACAACGTGACGGTCGACGGTGTCGCCAACATCGACACGGGCGACAACGGCGGCAACATGGCCGTCACCAACACCGAGGCCATCGCCGAGTTCAAGGTCCTGACGAGCTCGTACCAGGCGGAATACGGACGCGCGGTCGGCGGGCAGGTGCAGATGGTGACCAAGAGCGGGACCCAGTCCTTCCACGGCTCGGGTTACTGGTTCGGCCGCCGCTCCGGCTGGAACGCCAACAGCTGGACCAACAAGCGTGCCGGGGCGCCTGCGCCGGTCGGCAACGGCGCGGTGATCGAGCCACCGACGGCCACGCGTGACGACTTCGGTTTCACGATCGGCGGCCCGATCTACATCCCGGGCCTCTTCAACACGGACAAGAAGAAGCTCTTCTTCTTCTGGAGCGAGGAGTTCCAGAAGCGCAGCAGCCCGCCGTCGCAGCGCACGGCGCGCGTGCCCACCGCCCTCGAGCGGGCAGGGGACTTCTCCCAGAGCGTCGACAACAGCGGCAACCCCTATCCCTACATCCGCGACTACACGACCGGCCTGCCCTGCAACGCCAGCGATACCCGCGGCTGCTACCAGGACGGCGGCGTCGTCGGTAAGATCCCCGCGAGCCGCCTCTATGCTCCCGGCCTCGCCGCGCTCGGCCTCTTCCCCTCGCCGAACTACACCTCCGGCGGCGGCGTCAACTACACGAGCCAGGACTCGGACAGTTCGTCACCGCGTTCGGACCTGATCCGGCTGGACTTCCAGCCCAGCGACAACTGGCGCGTCACCGGCCGCTACATGCAGACCAAGAACGACACCACCCAGGCGTACGGCACCCCCTGGGCCGGTAACGGCAGCTACCAGGTCCCGATGGCAGTGCTCTTCAAGAACCCCGGCTACAACTTCATGGTGAGCACCAGCGGCATCCTCAACAACTCGACCTCGCTCGAGCTGAGCGTCGGGACCGCGCACAACTCGCTCAACTACGAGATGCAAGCCCAGCAGCTGTACCGGGCGAACTCGGGGCTCAGCGACTTCCCCTACCTCTATCCGGACGCCGTCCAGGCCGACTACGTCCCGTTCTTCCAGTTCGGCGGCACGAACATCGGAAACCAGGCCGAGTACCAGACGAACAACGGCCCGTTCGCCAACTACAACACGACCTGGGACGTGGTCGCGAACCTGACGAAGATCTGGGGAGCGCACAACTCCAAGTTCGGCATCTACTTCCAGAGCAGCAAGAAGCCCCAGACGATCTTCTACAGCTTCAACGCCCAGGTGGACTTCGCCGGCAACCCGAGCAACCCCTACGACACGAGCCTCAGCTACGCCAACGCGGCGACCGGGGTGTTCAACACCTACACCCAGGTCAACAAGTACTCGATGCCGAAGTGGGAGTACAAGAACCTCGAGTTCTACCTCCAGGACAACTGGAAGGCCAGCTCCAGGCTCACGCTCGACTACGGCGTGCGCTTCTACTACATGACGCCGCAGTGGGACGTGGATAAGGGCGTCTCGAACTTCCTGCCCGACAAGTACGACCCCAGCAAGGCCGCGCAGCTCTACGCCCCGGCCATCGTCAACGGCGTGAAGGTCGGGCGCGATCCCGCCACGGGCCAGACGGTCGACGCGCGCTTCATCGGCCGGCTGACCCCGGAGTCGGACCGGTTCAACGGAGCCTTCGAGGCCGGCCAGGGGATCTCCGACACGGTGCAGAGCGGGAGCGTCTTCAAGGTGTCTCCTCGCCTCGGCTTCGTGTTCGACCTCACTGGGAAGGGCGACACCATCGTCCGCGGGGCCGGCGGGATCTTCTACGACCGCCCGATGGGCAACATCGACTTCGACATGGGCGGCAACGCGCCGAGCGTCCTGAACTCCACCCTCCAGTGGGGGCAGCTGCAGAACCTCAGCGCTGCGCAAGGGGACCCCAACGCGCCGCTGTCGCTGTCCCCGACCGCCTACGACTTCAACCCTCCCAAGGTCTACGCCTGGAACATCGGCCTGCAGCAGAAGCTGCCGGGCAAGGTGATCTTCGACATCGCCTACGTCGGCTCCTCGTCGAAGAACCTGGTGCGCAGGTCGCAAATCAACTCGCCGGCGCTGGGCGCCACCTTCGACCCGGCCAACCAGGACCCGACGAAGCCCGCAAACCTCAACGGGAGCTCCGCGCTGCCCACCGACTTCCTGCGGCCCTACCCGGGCTACTCCAACATCAATGCCTATGACTACTCGGGCTTCTCGAGCTACAACTCGCTGCAGACGTCGGTGCAGCGGCGGTTCGACAACGGGTTCATGTTCGCGGTCTTCTACGTCTGGAGCAAGAACCTCACGACCAACACCTCGGACTACACCTCAGACGGAGTGCCCGGGGGCGTCGTGGGCGACCACGCCACGATCAGGCAGTACGACTACTCGTATTCGAACTGGGACCGCCCGCACAACTTCGTCATCAACGCCATCTACCAGACGCCGAAGGTGACCGACAACGCTGCGCTCGGTCTCCTCGTGAACGGGTGGCAGCTCTCGGGGGTCTACCGCTTGACGAGCGGTCAGGCCTACCCGATCACGTACGCGATCTCCGGCGTCTCCAACGACAACCTGACCGGCACGAGCATGCCTGCCGCCCGCATCGTCGTCACCTGCGATCCGGGCGGCGGCACGAGCAGCGATCCTTACAAGCAGTTCGACACCTCGTGCTTCGCTCCGCCGCAGCCGGGCAGCAACGGCAACGAGTCGGCCCGGCGCTTCATGCACGGGCCGTGGACCAACAACCTCGACCTGTCGATCTCCAAGTCCTTCACGTTCTACAAGGACCTGAAGCTCGAGGTGCGCCTGGACGCCTTCAACGCGCTCAACCACACCCAGTTCACGGGCGTCAACGCCAATGCCAACTTCAACAGCACGAGCGACCCCACGATCACCAACCTGCCCTACAACTCGGCCGGGGCAATCTGGTCAACGTCAACGGGTTCGGCGCCATCAACGGTGTGGCATCCCCGCGGACGATCCAGCTGGTCACGCGGCTGACGTTCTAGAAGCAGCCTGATCGTCGACTGTACCTGGGGTCGGCGCTCGTCCGGAACGAGCGCCGGCCCCATTTCCTTCTCGGCGCGACCGCAGCGCCGATCCACTGTAGAATCGCCGGACGGTGATGCGCCTT
Organism: uncultured Acidobacteriota bacterium; assembly: GCA_963732935.1. Taxonomy (GTDB): domain Bacteria; phylum Acidobacteriota; class Vicinamibacteria; order Fen-336; family Fen-336; genus DATBSL01. The sequence goes on from CAVTBK010000004.1 coordinate 316,132, forward strand.
CTCCTCCCCCTGCTCGCTCTGCCCCTGGCCGTGCTGCCGGCGCCGCCACCGGCGCCCCTCGCCCCCGGCGCCTGGCGTGGGGTGGCGGTCGCCGACGTCGACAACGACGGCACGCCGGAGATGGCGGTGTCGCGGCTGAACGGCGCCGCTGCTCTCTTGGTGAAGAGGGGCGGGCCGGTCCACAACTGGATCCTGCTGGACCTCGAGGGCCGCCGGAGCGACCGCGACGCCATCGGGGCGCGGGTCCGCCTGGTGCTGCCGTCCGGGCGCACGCTGCACCAGCACGTGACCACCGCGAACGGGATCTACTCGGCCAGCGACAAGCGCCTGCTCTTCGGGCTGGGCACGGAGACGGCGATCGCCACCATCGAGATCGTCTGGCCCAGCGGCATCGTGCAGACGCTTTCGAACCAGGCCGTCAACCGGGGGATGCAAGTCGTGGAGCCGACGAATTGAGGGCCGCCGCCCGGACGCGCTCACGGCTGGGGACGGCCGTGGCCCTGTTTCTGGCCGCTGGGTTCCCGGTCTCCGCGCCGGCGGCTCAGGCGAAGGCAGCGAGCCGCCAGGCCGTCGCCCACACCTCCCCCGACCGGCGGGCCCTGGACGCGGTCTACGTCCTCATCCAGCAGCGTCGCTTTGCCGAGGCGCGAACCCGCTGGAAGCCGATCGCCGAGCGAGTGCAGCGGGACGTGAAGGCCTCGTCCGGGCGCAGCCTGGCGCCTGTGGCGCGGCAGGAGCTGCAGCGCCGGTACGCGGAGGTCGTCTTCATCCAGGGCCTGCTCGAGGCGCGGCTCGGCCGCCGGGAGGACGCGCTTGCGCAGCTCCGCCAGGCCGACGGCTACGGCTTCCCGCCACTGGACTCGCCGCTCATGGGTCTGGCCGGTCAGTGCCTGCTCGAGCTGCGGGAGCCGGCGTTGGCCTCGCAGGCCTATGGCGAGCGGGTGAAGGCTGCGCCAGCCGACAGCGAGGCACGGCTGGGGCTGGGGGCGGCGCTGCTGGCCAAGGGCGACCTGACGGCCGCCGAGCGTGAGCTGCGCGAGGTGCTGAGGCGCCGGCCGGAGCAACCGCAGGCGGAGTACTACCTGGGGGCGGTGCTGGCCGAAGAGCGCCGCGGCGCGGAAGCCAGGGGGCACCTGCAGCGGGAGCTCGCCCGCGACCCACGCTGCGTCGGCTGCCTGGCCCGGCTCGGGCTGGTCGCCTACCTCGAGGGGGACGACGCGGCGTGCGAATCATGGTTGGGCAAGGCGGCGGCGCTCGACCCGGAGGACGTCGACACGAACATGATCTACGGAATGCTCTACAACCGGACCGGCCGGCCCGCGCTCGCCGTCGAGCGCCTGTCGCGGGTCGTCCAGCGGACGCCGGCCTACACCACGGCACAGTACCAGCTGGCGATCGCGTACCAGCGCGCCGGCGATCCCACCAAGGCACGCGAGCACCGGGCGATCTACGACCGGCTGATCGCGGAGCAGAAGGCGAGGACCCTGGGCGTGCGCGGGTCGGAGCAGTAGCGTGGCGCGCGCGCGAGGACGGCGACCCTTTCGCTCGCCCTGGCCCTGCTGCCGGCCGCCGGGCTCGCCCTGGTGGCGCTGACGGCGGCGGCGCCGCCCGACGCCGCGGAAACGCCGGCGATGCAGATCCAGAAGCGGGCGATCGAGCGGCTGCGCGAGGCTTCGCGGGCGGCGACCGTGGGCGACGGAGCCGGCTTCTCGCAGGCCCTGCGCGACGCCAGCCGTGAGGTCGGCAGCCTGCTCGAGGCGGCCCCGTCGCTGCCGTCGTCCGTCCGCGAGGGTCTCCGCACGACGGCGGCCGGGCTGGACGCCCGGGCAAGGTCGGGACCGACCGGCTACTCGGTCGACGCGGACCTCGCGGCCATCGACCGCGCCGGCTACTGGCTGCGCAAGGGCGGCGGTGCCGGGCTCGAGCTGCAGGGCAGCTTCGCGCGGGGCGAGCCCGGGGCACCCGAGGAGCCGGCCTATGGCGGCCACGCCACCGCAATGGGGCCGCCGCCGGTGGAGATGCCCGCCGCGGCCGGGCCGGAGGCGACGACGATACACTTCGAGCCGGTGCGCGGACAGCTCACGGAGTACACCTTCGGCGGCGGCCCGTCGAAGCTGCACCTCGTCGAGTCGGGGGGCAACGGCGTCGCCCTGCTCGACTACGACGGTGACGGCCTCCAAGACGTCTACGTGGTGAGCGGCCCCGAGCTCGACGAGAGGAACGGCCGCAGCCTCGTCCCTCACCGCAACGCTCTCTACCGCAACCTGGGCGGGATGAAGTTCGAGAACGTCGCGGCCCGGGCAGGTGTCGACGGGGCCTCCTGGGGCTACGGCGTCTGCTCGGGCGACTCCGACGGCGACGGCCGGCTCGATCTCTACGTCACGAACTACGGACCGAACTACCTGTACCGCAACAAGGGGGACGGCACGTTCGAGGAGGTGGCGGCGAAGGCCGGCGTGGCCGCGGAGGGCTGGAGCACCGGCTGTGCCTTCTTCGATGCCGACGGCGACGGCGATCTCGACCTGTACGTGGCGCGCTACGTCACCACCTCGTGGGACGAGGTGCTGAACCCGCGGCTGTTCCTGACCTGGCGCGGGGTGGCCAAGGTGATGCTCGGCCCGGCCGGACTGCCCGGCGCCGACGATCTCTACTTCGAGAACCGCGGCGACGGCACGTTCGTCGAGAGGACCGTGCCGATGGGCCTCACCGACACCATCCACGGCTACGGGTTCGGGGTGCTTGCAACGGACTACGACGGCGACGGCTGGACGGACATCTTCGTGGCCAACGACTCCAACCCGGACTTCCTCTACCACAACCGCGGCGGCCACGGCTTCGAGAGCGTCGGCCTGACTGCGGGCGTCTCCCTGACCGTCGACGCCCGCGCGCAGGCCGGCATGGGCGCCGACTCTGGCGACTACGACGGCGACGGCCGGCTCGACATCGCGGTGGCCGCCTTCGCCTTCGACCACAACAGCCTGTACCACAACCTGGGCGACGGCGGCTTCGAGGACGTTTCGCAGCGGGCCGGCCTGGCGACGCCGGATCCGCAGCAGCGGATGACCTGGGGCCTGGCCTTCCTCGACGCCGACCTCGACGGCGATCTCGACCTTTTCTTCGCCCACGGGCACCTGTTCCCGCAGGTCGACGAGTACCCGGCGCTGCACGAGAGCTACGCGCAGAAGAACCAGATCCTCCAGAACGAAAACGGCAGGTTCCGCGACGTCTCCGCCAGCGCCGGCCGGGGGCTGGCGGTGCTCAAGTGCAACCGCGCGGTCGCGGTCGGCGACCTCGACAACGACGGCGATCCCGACCTGGTGGTGAGCGCGATGGACGAGCCGCCCACCCTGCTCGAGAACACGCAGCGCACAGGCAATCACTGGCTGGGAGTGCAGCTGCGCAAGCCGAGCGGCAACCGCTTCGCGATCGGGGCGCGGGTCACGGTCACCGCCGACGGTCGCCGGCAGGTCCGCGAGGTCCGCTCGGGGGGCGGCTACCTGTCGCAGAACGACCTGCGTCCCCTGTTCGGCCTCGGCCGATCGACCGCACCGGTCACCGTCGACGTGCGCCTCGGCCAGGCCAGCTGGCGCTGGACCGGCATCGCGCCCGATCGCTACGTCACCCTGGACCTGGACGACGCGCACCATGTCGAGCAGTAGGGCGGGTGCGGGCGGCAGCGCTGGCCGCGCCCTGCTGGCGGGGTTCGCGCTGCTGGCGACCCTGGCGGGGCAGGCGATGGGGGACCAGACAGAGCCGCGAGGGCGCGTCGAGCCGCCGCGGTCGCCTGGACAGCCGTACGTCTACAGGGCCACGGTCGTGCTCTCCGACACGCTGCAGTCCTACCTGAACGAGGCCGCGCGAGACATCGACTTCCTGCCCGACGAGCGCGTCGCCGGGGAGCTGATCGCGCGGCTTTCGGAGCTGAGCGCCCGGATCAAACAGGGGGACGACCCCGCGCGCGCCGTTTCCAGCCTGCTCGCCGCCGGCTTCCACGGTGCCCGCCTCCGCCCGCAGGCGGAAGACGCCGTCGTCCGCACCTCGGCCCTGCAGGTCCTGCAGGGGCGGGTCATGGCGAAGAAGCCGGTCCTCGACGCCCGGAAATTCGCACCGGAGCTGGCGGCGCTGCTCCAGGACTTCCGCCAGGTCACCACCGCCGAGTTCCTGGTTCCCGACCTCAAGGTGGATCCAGGGAAGGAGGCGGCCACCGCCGAGGTGCGCTACGACTTCGTCGGTCCGGGCCGCGCTGCCTACCGCGTCCAGCGCGTCGGCCTGTGGCAGATGCGCTGGCAGAAGAGACCCTCCGGCTGGCAAGTCGTCGAATGGACGCCGCTGCGCGACACCCGCAGCAGCGCCTCGGTACCCATCTTCACCGAGGTGACGATGGCCGCCTTCGGCGCCATCGACTCGTTCCGCCGGCAGCTCAGCGTGACGCTCGACGAGTGGGGGAAGACGCTCGACTCGGCGCTCGCCCGCGATTCGAACGGCCACCACGCCATCGCCGTCGGCGACGTCGACGGGGACGGGTTGGAGGACGTGTACATCTGCCAGCCCCACGCTTTTCCGAACCGCCTCTACCGGGCCCGCGGTGACGGCACCTTCGAGGACATCTCGGAGGGTTCCGGGGTCGACACCCTGGAGGACACGCAGCATGCGCTCTTCGCCGACCTCGACAACGACGGCGACCAGGACCTCATCCTGCTGCCCAGCAGCGGCCCGATCCTCTTCCGCAACGACGGGACCGGCCACTTCACTCGGGACCCGGATGGCTTCCGCTTCGCGAACCACCTGCAGGGTGCGGCCATGGGGTTGGCGCTCGGCGACTACGACCGCGACGGGTTTCTCGACCTGTACCTGTGCGTCTACTCCTACACCTACGGCGCCGCCGACAAGAAGGCGGGCACGCCCACGCCGTATCACGACGCGGTCAACGGGCCGCCGAACATCTTCTTCCGCAACGACGGCCACGGGCGGTTCGTCGAGGTGACCGACGAGGTGGGACTGAACGCGGGCAACGACCGCTTCAGCTTCTCGGCGGCGTGGGGCGACTACGACGGGGACGGCTGGCCCGACCTGGTCGTCACCAACGACTTCGGGCGCAAGAACCTGTACCACAACCTGGGCCTGCGGGACGGGAAGGTGCGCTTCGAGGACGTCTCGGCCCAGGCCGGCATCGAGGACTACGCCGCCGGCATGAGCGTCTTCTGGTTCGACTTCGACGGCGACGGCCGGCAGGACATCTACGGCGGGCAGATGTGGAGTGCCGACGGCTTGCGGTTGACGGCCAGCCCGGACTTCATGCCCGAGGCGCCGCAGAGCGTGCGTGCGCTCTACCATCACCACGCGCGGGGGAACTCCCTCTTCCGCAACCGCGGCGACGGCACGTTCGAGGACGTCTCCGTGCCGGCGCGCGCCGAGATGGGCCGCTGGACGTGGTCCTCGGGGGCCCTCGACTTCGACAGCGACGGCTGGGAGGACATCTACTGCGTGAACGGCATGGTCACCCGCGAAGGGAGCGACCTCGACCTCGACGAGCTGTTCTGGGGCGGCGTCGTCGCACGCTCGCCGCTCACCCAGGCGGCCGGCACCCCGTACGACGACGGCTGGCGCGGGCTCAACTGGCTGATGGCCGACCGCTCGATCGCCGGGCGCCACCGCGACGTGTTCCTGCGCAACGACGGCCGGGGCGGGCTCGACGACATCTCCGGCGCGCTCGGCCTCGATCGCGAGGTGGACGGGCGGGCCTTCTCCGTCCTCGATTTCGACCAGGACGGCGACCCGGACATTCTCTACTTCTCCCCCCGCTCGGCCCCCCAGTTGCGGCTCTTCCGGAACGACTACGGACCTCGCGGAGCGACGCTCTCCGTGCGCCTGCTGGGCACCCCCGACCGGCCGTTCGAGTCCGCGGCGGGGCGTCTGGTGAGCAGCCGCGACGCGATCGGCGCGCGCGTCACCGTGGAGACCGACGTGCTGCGGCGGACCAAGGTGGTGAACGCCAACTCGGGCTTCCTCTCGCAGCACTCCAGGGAGCTGCTGTTCGGGCTGGGCGCGAGCAGGCAGGTGAAGCGGCTGACGGTCGAGTGGCCGAGCGGCCTGCGGCAGGAGTTCACGGGGCTGCCGCTGGCGCAGCGGGTCCGGATCGAGGAAGGCGGAGCGCCGGTCGTCGAGCCGTACGCCTCCGCGCCGCCGCTCGCGGCGGACGCGTCCGTCCCGCGGCAGCACGCGCCACGGGAAAGCTGGCTCTTCGAGCCGTTCGCGGTGCCCGATGTCCCGATGCAGGACCTCGAGGGACACGAGCGCTCGCTCGCCGCCCTGCTCGGGCGGCCGGCGGTGCTGCTCCTCTGGTCAGCTCAGGCGCCTGCTTCCCAGGCAGCGCTCCAGGAGCTCGCCCGTGGCGCGTCCGCCCTCGCCGGGGCTGGCGTGGGGTCGCTGGCGATCTCGCTCGACCCTCCCGCCGAGGAGGCGAAGGTCCGGGCGGCCGCGCGCGCGGCGGGCACCGTGCCGGTCGTGCGCGCCAGCGAGGAAGCTGCCCTCGGCTTCGCCTTCCTCACCCGGCACCTCTTCCTGACTCGGCAGCCAATCACGCTGCCGACCGTCTTCCTGCTCGATGCGAAGGGCAGGGTGGTGAAGGTGTACCGGGAGGAGCTGGCGGTCCCAGCAATCGTCCGGGATGCCGCGGCGATCGAGGCGCCCCTTACCGAGCAACTCGCGCGTGCCCTCCCCTTCGGCGGCACCTTCGAGTTTGCGCCGCCGAGACGCAACTACGTTCCCTACGGCCGCGAGCTGCTCGACCAGGGGCTGGAGAGGCAGGCCATCGTCGCCTTCGAGCAGGCGGCGCAGGGGGGGCCGAGCGCCTCGATCCTCTATCGCCTCGGCGGCCTGCTGGTGCGGACGGGTCAGCGGGACAAAGCGCGCGACGCCTACGAGCGGGCGCTGGCGATGCAGCCCGACCTGGCCGAGGCCAGCAACGACCTAGGCACCCTGCTGGCGGAGGCCGGCCAGCTGCCGGCAGCGATCGCGCGCTTCCGCGCGGCGCTCGCCGCCATGCCCGAGTACCCCGACGCCCTGAACAATCTCGGCTACGCGCTCCTGCTCACCGGCCGCCAGGACGAGGCCCGCGGGCTGTACGAGCGCGCGCTGAAGCTGCAGCCCGACTTCCCGGAGGCGTTGAACAACCTCGGCCTCATCCTGGGTCGCCAAGGCGATCTGGACGGCGCCTATCGCTACTTCCGCCAGGCCCTGAAGGCACGGCCCGGCTACGGCGAGGCCGTGGACAACGTGGCGCTGGTCCTGGTCGCCCGCGGCCAGTCCGACCAGGCGATCGGCATGTTGCAGGCGTTCCTCGAGAAGAACCCGGCCTACGAGAACGCCTATCTCACCCTGGCGAAGATCTACCTGGCCGCCGATCGGCGGGCAGAGGGTCTGCAAATGCTCGATCGCCTGCTGGCGCGAAACCCGTCACACGCCGCCGCCCGCGAGCTGGCGGCGCGGTTCAGATGAGACTGCTGCGCGAGCAGAAGGCCCGGAGCCTCGGCGTGCGAGGCTCCGGGGAGTAGGCGTCGCCGGGCTCAGCGCCCGGTGGGCACGGCAGGATTTCGGTCGACGACTGCGATGGCGCGGCGCGCGGTTCGTCCAAGGATCCGAATCACGGTTCGAGAACTCGGTTCGGGGAGCTCGGGCCTCATGCTACCGCTCGGGTGGCACGGGAGTAGGACCGCGATCCTACATGACCATGGGACGGTGGTCCCCCATCGTTTCCAGCCACCATTCGACGCGGGCGTTCGCGGAGGGGCTACCTGGCAACCTAGCCCATTTCGCCAGGACCTCGGGCTGAGGCGCGCCGTCGCCCTGCCGTCGGCAGCTCGAGGTGGAGCGGGGACCGGGGATCGTCCGGGTAGTGGGCATCGACGTAGGCGACCACGTCGTACAAAATCCGATTGGTTGAACCCAGACGGCCCCGGCGCCTGACAGCCTCCGCCGTAAGCTCCCTGTAAGCAATATTTTATGAGATCGCCCTCGACAGGGCAGCGCGGCATAAAGATTGCGTCCATACGACATGGTTTTGCGTTTCTTGCCTTCTCGACGGACGGGGGTGCGTATAGGCGGCACGCCGACGTTCGGTGCAGCCGCCTCGAAGCACTCGCGGAATGCCGCAAGAACAAAGGAGACGGTTCTATGCTGATGACTCCGTTAAGTCGCCGCGCGTTCAGTTGGGGCGTGGCGGCAGGACTTTGCCTGCTGCTAGCTGTCCCAGCCGCCGCGCAGACGACCAGCGCGTCGGTGTCGGGCACCGTCAAGGACTCCCAGGGAGGGGTCCTGGCCGGCGCGACCGTGACGCTGACGAGCCGCACCCAAGGCAGCACGCTGACGGCCATCGTGAACAGCGCCGGAAGCTTCGCATTCCCGATCGTCCGTCCGGACACGTACACGCTCCGGGTGACGATGGAAGGCTTCAAGACGCTGGAGCGCGACAACCTGGTGGTCAACGCGAACGACCGGCTCTCCGCCGGCAACCTGGTCCTCGAGGTCGGCTCGCTCACCGAGAGCGTCACCGTTTCCTCGCGCGTCAGCGAGCTGCAGTCGACCAGCGGTGAGCGCTCGTACACCCTGGAGAGCGAGGCGATCAGGGACATCGCCTCCAACGGGCGCCAGTTGTTCAACTACGCGCTGCTCGTCCCTGGCGTCGTCTCCACCGACAACAACGCCGGCAACGAGCGGGGCGACTTGGGGGGCATCGTCGTGAACGGCCAGCGGGAGACCTCCAACAACATGACGGTCGACGGTGTCGCCAACATCGACACCGGCAACAACGCCGGCAACATGGCCACCACCAACACCGAGGCCATCGCCGAGTTCAAGGTCCTGACGAGCTCGTACCAGGCGGAGTACGGACGCGCGGTCGGCGGGCAGTTGCAGATGGTGACCAAGAGCGGGACCCAGTCCTTCCACGGCTCGGGTTACTGGTTCGGCCGCCGCTCCGGCTGGAACGCCAACAGCTGGACCAACAAGCGTGCCGGGGCGCCTGCGCCGGTCGGCAACGGCGCGGTGATCGAGCCACCGACGGCCTCGCGTGACGACTTCGGTTTCACGATCGGCGGCCCGATCTACATCCCGGGCCTCTTCAACGCGGACAAGAGGAAGCTCTTCTTCTTCTGGAGCGAGGAGTTCGAGAGCCGCAGCAACCCGCCGGCGCAGCACACGGCGCGCGTGCCCACCGCCCTCGAGCGGGCAGGGGACTTCTCCCAGAGCGTCGACAACAGCGGCAACCCCTATCCCTACATCCGCGACTACACGACCGGCCTGCCCTGCAACGCCAGCGATACCCGCGGCTGCTACCAGGACGGCGGCGTCGTCGGTAAGATCCCCGCGAGCCGCCTCTATGCTCCCGGCCTCGCCGCGCTCGGCATCTTCCCCTTGCCGAACTACACCTCCGGCGGCGGCGTCAACTACACGAGCCAGGCCTCGGACAGTTCGTCACCGCGTGAGGACCTGATCCGGCTGGACTTCCAGCCCAGCGACAACTGGCGCGTCACCGGCCGCTACATGCACACCAAGAACGACACCACCCAGGCGTACGGCACTCCCTGGGCCGGCAACGGCAGCTACCAGGTTCCGATGGACGTGCTCTTCAAGAACCCCGGCTACAACATGCTGGTGAGCACCAGCGGCATCCTCAACAACTCGACCTCGCTCGAGCTGAGCGTCGGGACCGCGCACAACTCGCTCGACTACCAGATGAACGCCCAGCAGCTGTACCGGGCGAACTCGGGGCTCAGCGATTTCCCCTACCTCTATCCGGACGCCGTCCAGGCCGACTACGTCCCGTTCTTCCAGTTCGGCGGCACGAACATCGGAAACCAGGCCGAGTACCAGACGAACAACGGCCCGTTCGCCAACTACAACACGACCTGGGACGTGGTCGCGAACCTGACGAAGATCTGGGGAGCGCACAACGCCAAGTTCGGCATCTACTTCCAGAACAGCAAGAAGCCCCAGACGATCTTCTACAGCTTCAACGCCCAGGTGGACTTCGCCGGCAACCCGAGCAACCCCTACGACACGAGCCTCAGCTACGCCAACGCGGCGACCGGGGTGTTCAACACCTACACCCAGGTCAACAAGTACGCGATGCCGAAGTGGGAGTACAAGAACCTCGAGTGGTACCTCCAGGACAACTGGAAGGCCAGCTCCAGGCTCACGCTCGACTACGGCGTGCGCTTCTACTACATGACGCCGCAGTGGGACGTGGACAAGGGCGTCTCGAACTTCCTGCCCGACAAGTACGACCCCAGCAAGGCCGCGCAGCTCTACACCCCGGCCATGGTCAACGGCGTGAAGGTCGGGCGCGATCCCGCCACGGGCCAGACGGTCGACGCGCGCTTCATCGGCCGGCTGACCCCGGAGTCGGACCGGTTCAACGGAGCCTTCGAGGCCGGCCAGGGGATCTCCGACTCGGTGCAGAGCGGGAACGCCTTCCGGGTGTCTCCTCGCCTCGGCTTCGTGTTCGACCTCACTGGGAAGGGCGACACCATCATCCGCGGGGCCGGCGGGATCTTCTACGACCGCCCGATGGGCAACATCGACTTCGACATGGGCGGCAACGCGCCGAGCGTCCTGAACTCCACCCTCCAGTGGGGGCAGCTGCAGAACCTCAGCGCTGCGCAAGGGGACCCCAACACGCCGCTGTCGCTGTCCCCGACCGCCTACGACTTCAACCCTCCCAAGGTCTACGCCTGGAACATCGGCCTGCAGCAGAAGCTGCCGGGCAAGGTGATCTTCGACATCGCCTACGTCGGCTCCTCGTCGAAGAACCTGGTGCGCAGGTCGAACATCAACGCGCCAGCGCTGGGCGCCACCTTCGACCCGGCCAACCAGGACCCGACGCTGCCCGCGAGCTCCAACGGGAGCTCCGCGCTGCCCACCGACTTCCTGCGGCCCTACCCGGGCTACTCCGACATCAACTACTATGACTACTCGGGCTTCTCGAGCTACAACTCGCTGCAGACGTCGGTGCAGCGGCGGTTCGACAACGGGTTCATGTTCGCGCTCTTCTACGTCTGGAGCAAGAACCTCACGACCAACACCTCGGACTACACTTCAGACGCAGTGCCCGGGGGCATCGTGGGCGACCACAACACGATCAAGCAGTACGACTACTCGTATTCGACCTGGGACCGCCCGCACAACATCGTCGCCAACTTCGTCTACCAGACGCCGAAGGTGACCGACAACGTCCCGCTCGGTCTCCTCGTGAACGGGTGGCAGCTCTCGGGGGTCTACCGCTTGTCGAGCGGTCAAGCCTACCCGATCACGTACAATATCTCCGGCGTCTCCAACGCCAACCTGAGCGGCACGAGCAACCCTGCCGCCCGCATCGCCCTCACCTGCGACCCGGGCAGCGGCACGAGCAGCGATCCCTACAAGCAGTTCGACACCTCGTGCTTCGCTCCGCCGCAGCAGGGCAGCAACGGCCTCGAGTCGGCCCGGCGCTTCATGCACGGGCCGTGGACCAACAACCTCGACCTGTCGATCTCCAAGTCCTTCACGTTCTACAAGAATCTCAGGTTCGAGGTGCGCCTGGACGCCTTCAACGCGCTCAACCACACCCAGTTCACGGGCGTCAACAGCACTGCCAACTTCAACAGCACGAGCGACCCCACGATCACCAACCTGCCCTACGACTCGGCCGGCAATCTGGTCAACGTCAACGGGTTCGGCGCCGTCAGCGGGGTGGCATCCCCGCGGACCCTCCAGTTGGTCACGCGGCTGACGTTCTAGAAGCAGCCTGATCGTCGACTGTACCTGGGGTCGGCGCTCGTCCGGAACGAGCGCCGGCCCCATTTCCTTCTCGGCGCGACCGCAGCGCCGGTTCACTGTAGAATCACTGGCACGCTGATGCGCCTTCTCCTCCCCCTGCTCGCTCTGCCCCTGGCCGTGCTGCCGGCGCCGCCACCGGCGCCCCGCGCCCAGGTGGGCGCCACCGCCTCTCCGTTCCTGATGGTGGACGAGGCGCGGCAGCGCGGGGTCGAGTTCCGGCAGACGAACTTCGCGACCGAGATGAAGTACCCGTTCGAGACGCTGGGCGGCGCCGTGGCCGCCTTCGACTTCGACGACGACGGGTGGGTGGACCTGCTGTTCCTGAACGGGGCGCCGTCGCCGACGCACGTGCGCCGCGACCCCGCGAGCTTCAACCGCCTGTTCCGGAACACGGGGCACGGGCGCTTCGTCGACGTGACGGCGGAGTCGGGGCTGAGTGGCGCCGGAATCAAGGGATACCCGCAGGGCGTCGCGGTGGGCGACTACGACAACGACGGCTACCCCGACGTGCTGGTCACCAACTACGGCGACAACGTGCTGTACCACAACGACGGCAATGGTCACTTCAGCGACGTGACCGCCCGGGCCGGTGTCGCCATGCCGGCGCACCCGCTGAAGGCGAGCGCCGCCTTCCTCGACTACGACAACGACGGCTGGCTCGACATTTTCGTCACCCAATACTTCGACTGGACGCTTGCGAAGCAGGGCGACGTCTGGTGCGGCCGCCATGAGCCCGGCGCCCGCATCTACTGCGATCCGGATGCGTTCAAGCCGCTGCCCAACGCCCTGCTGCGCAACAACCACGACGGAACCTTCAGCGACGTCTCCGTGCGGGCCGGCCTCGACCGCTCCCTCGGCAAGGGCATGGGCGTCGCCGTCGCCGACTACGACGGCGACGGCCGCATGGACGTCTTCGTGACCAACGACCGCGCGCCGCACTTCCTCTACCACAACACCAAGGAAGGCCGGTTCGAGCAGGTCGCCTTCGAGGCCGGCGTGGCCGCGAACGAGTCGGGCGCCATGGTCTCGGGGATGGGCTGCGACTTCGAGGACTTCGACGACGACGGCCGGCCCGACATCTTCCTCACCGACCTCACCCACAACTACTTCACCCTCTTCATCAACCAGGGCCGCGGCTTCTTCGTCGACGAGACCTTCCCCTCCGGGATCGGGCTGGCCTCGGCCGCGCACAGCGGCTGGAGCACCAAGCTGCTCGACCTCGACAACGACGGCTGGAAGGACGTCTTCGTGGCCGGCTCCCACGTGGTCGACAACGTCCAGCTCTACAGCCCCTCCGCGAAGTACCGGGAGGGGTGCTTCCTCTACCGCAACCTCGGCCAGGGGAAGGTCGAGGATCTCTCCCGGAGCGTCGGCCCCGACCTCCAGGCCGCCGGCGCCTGGCGCGGGGTGGCGGTGGCCGACCTCGACAACGACGGCACGCTGGAGGTCGCGGTGTCACGGCTCAACGGCCCCGCCGCCCTCTTCGTGAAGAAGGGGGGGACGCCTCACCACTGGATCCTGCTCGACCTCGAGGGCACCCGGAGCAACCGCGACGCCATCGGCGCCCGCGTGAAGCTGGTGCTGGGCTCAGGCCGCGCGCTCTACCAGCACGTCACCACCGCGAACGGGATCTACTCCGCGAGCGACAAGCGGGTTCACTTCGGCCTCGGCACGGAATCGCGCATCGCGTCCGTCGAGATCACCTGGCCCAGCGGGGCCGTCCAGCGCCTGCACGCGCCCGCCGTCGACCAGGTGCTGCACGTCCTGGAGCCGGGAACCCGACTGAAGACGCCGATGGCCGGCCCGAAGCAGACCCGCTGACCATACCCAGGCCCCTCCACGCGCGGATCGGCAGGCTCGCGACAACGGCGGGCGGCGGGCTCCTGCTGGCCCTGTTCGCTCCGGTCTCGGCCGGCCCCACGCCCGCCCCCGCGACGATCGCCGCCACGCTGTCGGGAGCCGGTCAACCCACGGACCGCTATGTCGAGGCCTCGGACGCGCAGATCGCCTTCCCCTGGCGGTTCCCGATCTGGAGGGGTCTGCACGCCTGCTCTCCGAGGATCGACGAGAGGAGGGCCTGGCAGCATCCTCCGACGCCTCACAGGTGCGCGCGCAGGAAGGCGAGCGCCTCGCGGCGTCCCTCGGCCGTCTCCTGGTGGCCGACGTCGTAGCGCAGGAGCTTCCAGCGCTCGGAGTGGCCGGCCGCGGCGTAGACCAGGGACAGCTCGCGGTCGATCACCTCCAGGCCGCGCACGGGCGTGAGGGGATCGCGGAGGCCCGCGATCCCGAGGTGCGCCCGCGGGGCGATGAGGGCGTTGAGGTCGGAGGCGGTGAAGTGCTTGAGCAGTGACGGCACATAGTAGTAGATGCCATGGCCTGAGAGCCCCTTTTCGGCCAGCAGAGCGTGGTACTCCGTGAGGCAGCAGATGTCCACGGTCACGCGGATCCTCTCGTCGAGGGCTGCCAGCCACTGGGCCATCGTGCTGCCCATCGACATGCCGAGCGTGCCGATGCGGAGGGGATCGACGTCGGGACGCACCGCCAGCCAGTCGAGTGCCCGCAAGGAGTCGTAGACCATCATCCCCCACAGCACCCGCCCCTGCCAGAGCATCGCCTTGAAGGTATCGGCCTCGCTCGCGTGGCTCCTCTCTCCGAAGCACCAGTGGTCGACCGCGAGCACCACCCAGCCCTCGTCGGTGAGCGCCTTGGCGTAGGGCACGGGCTGCATGTAGCTGCGCCCGTCGACCAGCTCGCGCTTGCCGATGTCGTAGCCGCCGCCGTGCGAGTGGTTGAAGACGATCGCGGGAGCAGGCTCGGCGAGCCTCTTCGGGCGCGCCAGGAACGCGGGCACCGGCTCGAGGCCGTTGAGGTCGAACGTCCACGACTCCAGCAGGTAGCCGTCCATCTCCCGCTCGCCGCGCTTCGTCGCCGTGATCGGGCGCTCACGGTCGGGCAGGTCGCCGAGGAGCGCCAGGAGCTCCGCCCGGCGCAAGACGGCGTCGCGGCAGGACCGCCCCAGGACGGGCGGGACGGGCAGCTCGCCCCAAGCCGACGCCGAACCCGAGGCAAGCGCCGCGGCGAGGCCCGCGGAGGCCTTCAGGAATCCCCTTCGTTCCCGATCCGGCCCGCTCACGCCTGCCACTCCGCGACGAAACGGCAGAAGGCCTGGGGACCTACCGCCGGCTCCCGCACGACGTGCCGGTCCTCGTGGATCACGGGACGGGCCTCGGGACCGAGCGTCAGCGCGAGGGCCTGCGCGATCCAGCCCTCGATCCGCCTGCAAACGACCTGGCCGGCTGCGATCCCCTGGCCGGCGGCGTCGACGAGGGTGGCCCGCATCGACGACGGCAGCTCCGTGTGGATGCGCTCCGCGGCGGCGGCACCGTGGCGCGTGCGGGCGTAGTCCAGTGTACCCAGGATCGACGTGCCGCGCACCTTCGCCATCGTGCCCCCTCGCTGCCCGGCCCCGACCAGGCCCGCCGCCCGACTCGCGATCCTGTGCTGAGGGATCCCCGGCCGTCAAGACGCAGGCGCGGAGGCGTGCCGGTGCAGGAAGAGCCGGTCGAGCACGACGTGACGCGTCAGCCACGGTGAGCCGAGCAGGGCCCTACCCGCCGCGGAGCGCAGGCGACCCGGCAGGACCGGCCGCACGGAAGGAGGCCCGAGCCGGGCCCGGAGCCGCTCCGGGTAGACGCGCGCGGCTTCGGGGCTCCGTTCGAGCAGGACCTCGGCGGCGACCTGGCCGGACACGACGGCGGGATAGATCCCCTCGCCGCTCGCGGCGAAGGCGAGCCCGGCAGCGTCGCCGACCAGGACCACGCCTCGAGCCGCGATCGGCTCCGGCTCGCCCTCGCGCAGCCGGTAGGCATGACCGCGCAAGGGCGAGGGCAGTCCGCCGGGGATGCGGCCCGTCTCCCTGAGCCAGTCGAGATAGGCCCGCACGTCCCGCGCGAGCGCACGCGGGTCGCGCCGGCCGAGACCGACGTTCAGATGCTCTCCCTTCCGGAAGCACCACCCGTAACCCGAGAGGTCGCGCAGGAAGTCCAGCTCCGGCCTCTCGGCTTCCACCCGGCAACGGGCGGCCGCTTCCGGCGCGAGACGGATCTCCATCTCCTGTGCGACCACGGTGCCGGCGCGGTCCTCGGCGCGCGTCGGAGAGGACTGCGCCCGCAGCATGCGCGCGACCGGGCAGAAGTGGCCCCCGGCGCCGACCAGGAGCGGCGCCTCGACGCGGTCGTCGATCACCCAGCGGTCGCGCTCGCGCCGCACCCGGGTGACACCCTCACCCAGGAGCAGGCGCGCCCCCGAGCGCGCGAGCAGGTAGCCGTCGAGCTCGCAGCGCCGGATGCCGTAGCTGACGTCCGTACCGTAGTCCACCTCGCGTCCGGGGCCGAAGGCCCAGCCCACGCGGAAGCGCCGGATCCGCTGCAGGGTGTGCTCGGCCGCGTAGCCGGCGAGGTCCAGGCCCAGCGCCGCCACGACCTCGGGCGTAATCCAGCCCGCGCACGGCTTGTCGCGCGGGAAGCGGGCTCGATCGAGCACGAGGACGTCCGCGCCGCCCGCCCGGAGCCGCGTGGCGCAGGCGGAGCCTGCGGGACCGCCGCCGACCACGACGACGTCAGCTCGCTCCATCTACCTGCGGCCGATAGAGCGCGGCGCGCGTCCAGGGCCCGAAGTCCGAGCCACGCCGCGTGAAAGTCACCTGGAAGAGGTCCAGCCAGCCCGTCTCGAAGGCGGCCTGCGAGCCCGCGAGGTAGACCCGCCAGGCGCGCCGGAAGCGCCGGTCGAAGCCGATCCGCCCAGCGGCGACCGCGGCGTCATAGCGGGAGAACCAGTGGGCGAGGGTGAGAGCGTAGTGCCGGCGCAGGTTCTCGACGTCCACGACGCCGACCTGGGCAGGGCGCAGCACCAGCCTCACCACCTGGTCGATCGTGGGCGGGTAGGCGCCGGGGAAGATGCGCTTGCGGATCCAGGCGTTCAGCGGCCGCGGTGCGTCTCGGCCGATGAAGTGCAGCAGGCCGCGGCCGCGTTCGGGGTCCAGGCAGCGGTCGATGGTGCGGGCGAGGTCGGCGTAGCTGCGCAGGCCCACGTGCTCGAGCATGCCCACCGAGACGAAGGCGTCGAAGCGGCCCCGCAGCTCGCGATAGTCCGCCTCCAGGAACTGGACCCGGTCGGCGAGCCCCTCCTGGGCGGCGCGCCGACGCGCCCACGCCACCTGCTCGTGCGAGAGGTTGCAGGCCGTGACGCGCGCGCCATAGCGGCGCGCCATGTGGAGCGCGAGCGCCCCCCAGCCGCAGCCGGCCTCGGCCACGGTCTCGCCCGGTCGCAGCGAGAGCTTGCGGCAGACCAGGTCGAGCTTGGCGACCTGCGCCTGGTCGAGCCCGGCCTCGGGCGTTTCGAAGTAGGCGCAGGTGTAGACGAGCTCGCGGTCCAGCCACTCGCGGTAGAAGTCGTTGCCCAGGTCGTAATGACGGTGGACGTTCGATCGCGCGCGCTCGGGTGTGTGCCGCGCGAGCAGGCTGAGCCAGCGCAGCGGTTGAGAACGGCGCCCCTGGCCGGCCTGGAAGACCTCGCTGAAGGTTGCGACCAGGTCCCCGTCGACGTCGATGCGTCCCTCCGAGTACGCGTCCCCGAAGTGCACGTCCGGATCGACCAGCAGGCCGAGCAGCGCCCGCCGGTCCGCGAAGCGCACGATCGCGCGCGCCCCGGACGTGCCGACGGCCACGCCGTTGAGCGCGTAGCCCAGTCGGGCCGCGCCCACCCGGTCCGCCAGCCGCGACAACAGCCAACGGTCGATGCGGGAGGTTTCTTCCTGCGCTCCCCGCGCGGAAGAGGATGCGAAAGGTCGCGCCTGCGACATGTCGACCACTCCTTTGCCGAGGTGTCTTCAATATAGCCCCACACCACCACGGTCGCGCAAGCTCCCGCCCCTCGGTCACCGTTACCGTCGGCTGGGCCTCCCCGTCCGCTCCGGCTGCCTCCCCCCCGCTTATACTGGAGCCACGCGAGGAGGGCGTCTTCGTGCCGATCGGCTTCGGAAGACCGAAGGAGGACGACGTCGTCTCCTTGATCGCCGCCCGGGACTATGCCCGCGCGATCGAGGTCCTGAAGCAACAGCTGCGCCGGCGAGGTCCCAATCCCAGCCTGCGCATGCAGCTGGCGGACGTCCTGATCCTGGCGGAGAAACGGGCCGAGGCGGTCGCGCTCCTGCTCCCCCTGGCCGACGAGTATGCGAGCGAGGGCTTCGCGGCCAAGGCGATCTCGGTCCTCAAGAAGGTCCAGCGGATCGACCCGCGGCGACGTGAGGTCGGCGCGCGGCTCGCGCAGCTGATTGAGGAGAAGCAGCGCGAGGCCGTGCTTCCCCTCTCGGCGCCCGGCGCTCCAGACGCCGCTCTTGGGGACGGGGTGGGCCTCGAGATCGGCTTCGAGGTGATGGCCCCGGTTTCCTCGCCGGCGTTCGCACACGCGGACCCCAATCAGACCCTGCCGGTCGATTCCTCGCTGCCTCCGCCCTCGGCTGACGGCAGCCGCCCACCGAGCCCGGCGCCGGCTCGCCCTGCCGATCCGCAGGCACGACCCGAGCCGCCGGAAGCTCCGCGGGGCCCCTCCGGCAGCGAGGAACCGGAGCTGCTGCCCGGTCTCGAGCCGTTGCCGGGACTCGCCGGAGGCGCCGGGGGCGGGCTCGACCTGCGGGGAGAGCAGCCGATCGAGGACTACGACCTGCTCTATCTCGGCGACGAACGGGAAGACGCAGAGCAGGAAGTCGAACCGGCTCCCGCGACCGAGGCGACGCCCGGATCCATGTCGGAGGGGCAGTTCGCGGACGAGCTGATGGCTCTCGTCGACAAGATGTTCGAGGGACCGCCTGCGGCGCCGGCCCCGGCCTCTTCCCCGGGTGGCCAGGAGCAGGCCTCCGCCGCCCAGATCGTGGTGAGCCCGCTGTTCCGCGACTTCTCGGTGGACGAGATGGTCGCCGTGATCGCGGGCCTGAAGCTGCTGGGCTTCGAGCGCGGAGACGTGATCCTGCGCGAGGGCGAGCCGGGTGCGAGCCTCTACATGCTGACGTCGGGGCGAGTGCGGGCCTTCAAGCGGGAGCCAAGCGGCAAGCAGCGACCGATCGCCGACCTCGACGAAGGGGCCTTCTTCGGCGAGGTGTCGATCCTGACCGGCCGGCCGCGCACGGCGAGCGTCGTGGCGCTCTCCCGCTGCGAGCTGCTGGAACTCGACCGGCCCGCGCTCGACCAGATCACGAGCACGCATCCCCACGTCTGGGACGTGCTGCGGGAGTTCGCCGCCCGCCGCACCGCCTCCGCCCGCGGCTGAGCGCGGTCGCGAACGCGCCCCGCGAGAGGGGCTCATCCCTTGGTCGGGGCTCAGCGAGCCGGTGAGGGCGTCCCGCGCGGGGCCTGCTCGGGCGGCGCCCCCGGCTTCTGCTGGCCCGCGACCTCCCGGCCGCCCGTCACCCGGAACCGGCGGTACTTCGAGGCGTGGCCTCTCACGGTCGCAACCTACTCCAGGCGAAGGGCTGCCATCGCGTCGATCCGCCCCTTGCCCGAGAAGCGATCGGCACCCGGCCTCAGGATGTCGGTGGCGCTTCGCTCGATGAGAGTGCGGAGCTGGCCGGGCGGCAGCTTGCCGAAGGCGCCCACCAGGAGAGCCGCCAGCCCCGAGACGTGGGCGGCCGCCATCGAGGTCCCGCAGGCAAGGTAGTACTGGTAGCTGCCCGTCGGGGTGGCCCGCCCGCCCGGGGCGAGGACGAGATCCTCGGGCACGCCGCCTTCCAGAAGGTCGCCTCCCGGGGCAGCCACGTCGATCACCGATCGGCCGTAGTTCGTGTAGGAGGCAGGGCCGTCGAAGGCATGCTGCGAGAAGGGGGCGGTTGCCGAGACGGCCATGCCGCCCCCGGACTGCGCGGGGATCGCCCACAGGCGCCGGTCGAGGTCGATCCCGTCGTTGCCGGCGGCGCTCACGACCAGGACGCCCGAGGCGATCGCATGGTTGACCGCGCGTTTCAGGGCGGTCACCAGGGGGCCGGCGGTGCCGCCGCCGCGATCGATGCTCACGAAGCTCGTGCCCAGGCCCAGGTTGATGACGTCGGCGTCGATCGCGACCGCGTACAGGATCCCGCCCAGGATCCAGCTGAAGGCACCGCCGCCCGTCGTGCTGCGCAGCACCTTGACCCCGACGATCTCGGCCTCGGGCGCGACGCCTTGCACGCCCACGCCGTTGATGGGCGCGGCGATGACGCCGGCGACCTGGGTCCCGTGGCTGAAACCGCCCACGATCGGCTCGACCTCGGGCTCGCCAGGAACGAACGATCGGCTGAGCGCGACGTTCAGGTTGGCCCCGAGATCGGGGTGGTGCACCCAGAAGCCGTTGTCGAGAACGGCCACCCGTGCGCCCGCGCCGCGATCGCCGGCGGCTGCCGCCCGGTCGGCCCCGATCTGCCGCAGGTTCCACTGGTAGACGCCGCCCGGCTCGTCCAGCCCGGCGTCCGGCCGAGCCTCCTCGAAATCCAGCTGCTGCGCCTGCTCGCCGGACAGCCAGGGCACCTCGACGTCCTCGGAGACGCCGTGCACGCGCGGATCCCCGGCCACCTCGGCGGCGAAGTCCGGATTGGCCGAGACGGCCGCGACGACGCCCAGCTCGTCCCACCGGTGCCGCACCTGGCCCTGGGCGGCGAGGATCCGGTCGTCGAGCGCCGCGCTGCCGGGTCCCTGGCCCCGGGCGACGATCAGGTAGCCCTTCTCCGCGCCGAACGCCGCGGAAGCGGAGGCAGCGAACGCGATCCCGAGCAGGCCGGCAAGCGACAGCGACCGGCCTATCGAGCTGCTTCGTCCTGCCACGGAATGGCCCTCGGCCCACGTCCTCGATGGAGGGGATCCGGCTGCGGCGCTCCCTCGGCGGGCGCCCCCGTCGGGGGATCTTATCACCGTCGACCGAACCCGAGCCCGCGGCCCCGCCCGCCGCCAGGCCGGCGGCGGATCGCTCCGGACGCCGGCGCCCGGCTCAGGACGCCAGGAAGACGTAGAGATACGCCGCCGCCAGCACGGACAGCAGGAGCAGATGCGGCAGGGCCGGACCGAGCGCGCGCCCGCCCGGCCTGCGGGCGATCTTGACGAGGGCGATCGCCGAGCCCAGGATCCCGAGCCCCACGATCTCGAGCTTGAGCAGCGTGACGGCACCCGGCGCGACGGGAAACACCGGGGCCACCGGCTGGCTTCCCATCGCGATGCCGTGAAACACCGAACGCGCGAGCGCCACGAAGTATCCGGCGATGACGTTGAGCCCTTCCGGCAGCCACTCGTGCGTGACGTGGGCGATGTGGCCCGCGAGCGCGAGCGGCACGAAGCCGAGCCCGAAGCGCGCCATGTTGCGACCCAGACGCTCGCCGGCCGCGGCGGCCGACAGGAAGGAGGCGACCAGGAAGGCCCCCAGTACGAGTCCCAGGAACAGCACGACCAGGACCGGGTCCACGAGGGCGCCCGGCCACTGTCCCGCCTCCACGAGCGCGCTCCACCACGGGAGCAGCGAGAACTGGTGGCGCAGCATCACCGAGACGAGAGCGACGACGAAGACGCCGAGCCCGACGGTCACGTCCGGGGTCTGCCACAGCTCCTGCAACGGCGGCCGCAGGTTGAGCCGCACGCCGCGGTTCTCGCAGCTCTTGATGCAGTTGCCGCACATCATGCACTCGGCGTTCGTGGTCATCGACGCGGGATAGAGGAACATCGGGCAGCCGGGCACCTTGTCCGTGCCCTTGTAGCAGGTGTGCTCACCGCACTGCGTCTGGCACACCTTCTTGTTGCCCCGCACCTCGAGCACGCTGAGGGTCGAGTAGGCACCGAGCCAGCCGGCCAGCGGGCACAGGTAGCGACAGAAGGTCCGGCGCTCGAAGAGCACCGTGAAGGCGACCGCCGCCCAGACGATCAGCAGCAGGAAGACCGCGGTCGCCTGGGGCTTGTCCGGGATGCCCAGCACATCCTCGCTCGCGTCGACGAACAGGAAGACGCCGAGCAGCAGCCAGAAATCGAGCTTCTTGAAGAGCCGCGGCACCGGAAGCCTCAACCGGCCCGCCTTGCCGACCAGGTCGGCCGTGAAGACGATCGGACAGACCGCGCACCAGACCCTTCCGAAGAAGAGCGCCGAGATGGGGAGCACGAAGAACCACACGTGCCAGGTGAGCCACATGCCCGGGTTGAGGTCGGCCTGCCGCAGAGGGTGGTCGGGGGCCTGCAGTCCACCATAGGCGGTGATCAGGAAGACGAAGGCCACGAACAGCGTGTTCGCGAGGCCGAGCGAGGTGGTCAGCGCCGGATGGCGCAGCACGGCGCGCAGGCGGTCCCGCCGCAGCAGGTTGATCCGGAAGGCCTCCTTCTCGGGCGGCACCACGAAGATGAGCCCGGCCGGGATCGGCTGGTCCGCGGCCGAGACGACGGCGGCGCGCTTCACGACCTCCTTCAGCTCACGGACGTTGCCCGGCCAGCCATAGGAGACCAGGCGCTCGATCGCCTCGCGGCTGAGCCCAGGTATCCGCTTGCCCGCCTTGGCCGCGGCACGGGCCAGCAGGTGCTCGGCCAGCCGGGGTATATCGCCCGCCCGCGCGGCGAGCGGCGGGAGCACCACCGTGTGCTTGGCGACCTGCTCGCGCAGCTCAGGGAGCCACGACTGGAGGATCTCGCTCTCGACCCCGGTCGCGACCAGCAGGATCCGGGTGCGCGAGCGGATGCGCTGCTGCCCGAAAGCACGTTGGAAGTAGCCCCGCTCGAGGTACGCCGCCAGCATCGTCTGCTGGTGCGCGTCCAGCCGCTCGGCGTGCAGGAGCGCGAGCGTGCCGCCGTCCATGAGCTCGAGGTAGCCGGGCCGGCCGCCTCCGGCCTGGTCGGCCTCCTCGCCGAAGAGGCTGGCGGTAGCGCTTCCCGGCTCCTGGTCGGCCAGCGACAGCTCGACGTAGGGCTGGCGCGCCCGCGGGCTCACTTTGTGGCAGTAGCGCGCGACGATCTTCTTCCCGCTCCCCTGCGGGCCACAGACGAGCAGCGCGGCGTCCTCTTGCGCCCAGGCCTCGACGCGCTTGCGGACCTGCAGGATCTTCGGGTCCTCGCCCACCACCTCGACGTCGGTCGAGGTGACCAGGTTCGCCAGCCCATCGCTCGGCCGCGCGCGATCCTCGGCATCCTCCTCGGCCACGCCCGCCGAGGCGGCCTGTGCCGAACGCAGGCGGTCGGCGATCACGAGCTGTACGGTCGCGCCGGCGGCCGGGCGCTCGGCGAGCAGCGTGTCGAAGCGGCCCTTGGGCAGCTCGAGCACGACGCTGTCGGCGTCCGCGATCAGGGTCTCCCCGAGGACGCCGCCGGCGACCAGCACGCGCTCGCCGTAGGAAGCCGGCGGCGCGAGCCGGGCCAACAGCCGCTCGGCCCCCTCGTCGTTGACGGCGACCACGCGCAGCCGGCCGCGCTGCAGGAAGAGCATGCTCTGGAGCGGCTGCCCCTGCGAGAGCACCACCGCGCCCTCCGGGTGGAAGCGGACCAGCAGCTCGGCGGCGAGCGCCCGCCGCACCTCGGTGGGCAGGGACTGCAGAAGCGCGCAGCCCTCGAGCAGCGAAAGCCGCTCTTGCTGAGGGACCTCGACCGACCCGGCATGGAAGACGAGCTCGGTGCGGCCGATCGTGAGCCGTTGGCCCTCGGCGAGCCAGGCCTCGCGCACCGGGCCCTCGTCCACCCGCACGCCGTTGCGCGAGCCTAGGTCCCGGACCTGGTAGCGCCCCCCCTCGCAGCGAACCTCCGCGTGGCGGCGTGAGACCTCGCCGTCGCCCTCGAGCGGGACCTCGCAGCCGCTGCCGCGGCCGATCGTCGTCTGCGCGCCGAGCAGGTAGACGCGGCCCGCCGCGGCCCCGGAGCGGACCTCCAGCGTGGCCGCGGCTCCCGTCACCGCCTGCCCTGCCGCGACCGCTTGGGGGTTCTCCGCTTTCGTCATGGTTTCGCTCCTGGGTCGGGCGGCGCCAGCGCTCCCGCCGGCCTGCTCCTCGCACACGGGATGCGGCGCCCTCGCCCCGACACCTCCAGCGGCAGGCAGGCCTGGCGCCCAGCGAGGCTGCGGTGGACTGGGCAGCCCGGGGCGACGCGCGTCGGCCGCCCGGACAGTACGACGGGGGACCGCATGGGTCTCTCCTCCGACGACCGGCGCAGGTTACCCGGCGGCGCCGGCCGCGTCAACGAGCGCCGCCCGAGCGCCGCCCGGGCGAGCGCTGCCTAGTCGTCCTCGGCGGCCATCACCGCGACCAGCGTCGCGCGCAACTCCTCGGCCCCGTAGGGCTTCTGGATGAAGGCCGCCAGGCCCTCGCCGTCGAAGCGCTGCAGCGCGTCCTGGCGCGCGTATCCGCTCGCGAGGATCGCCTTCACCCCGGGCCGGATCCGCGTCATCTCGCGCAGCGCGGCGAGGCCGTCCATGCGCGGCATCGAGAGGTCCAGCAGCACGCAGTCGATCCGCTCCGCGTTCCGCCGGAAGAGCTCGACGCCCTCCTGTCCGTCGCTCGCGGCCAGCACCGAGAGTCCCATGTGCTCGAGCAGCTGTCGCACGACCGAGCGCACCAAGTCCTCGTCGTCCACCAGCAGCACGGTCCCCTCGAGCGCCCGTGGCTCGGACGGTGCGGGGGCGGCCGGCGCGGCCCGCTCGACGCCCTCCGCCGGCTGTGCGGAGCGGGCGTCGAGCAGGGCCGTGATCGTCGTGCCCTGGCCGGGCGCGCTGTCCACGAAGAGAGCGCCACCGTGACCGCGGACGACACCCAGCACCACGGCCATCCCCAGACCCCGTCCGGAGAACTTCGTGCTGAAGAACGGCTCGAAGACGCGACCCTGCGTCTCCTCGTCCATGCCGGCGCCCGTGTCCGTCACCTCGATGAAGACGTAGCGTCCGGCCGGCGGCGCTTCGGCCAGGCGGGTCCGAGCCAGCGCGGTGGCCTCGAAATCGGCGACCCCGGTGGCGAGCGTGATGGCACCCGGCCGATCGCCGATCGCCTCGGACGCGTTCGTGATCAGGTTCATGATCAGCTGCTGCACCTGGGCCGCGTCGGCCGCCACCCGGGGAAGCGCGTCGGCCAGGCGCAGGCCGAGCGAGATCGAGCGGGCCACGGTCGTGCGCAGCAGCTCGGCGTTCTCCTTCACCAGGAGATTGAGGTCGAGCGGCTTGATCACGAAGGGGGCTCGGCCCGCGTAGGCGAGCATCTGCCGCGCCAGCTCGGCCGAACGCCTGACGGCGCTCACCGCCTGCTCGATGCTGGCGCGGGCCGCCTCCGGACGCGAAAGCCTGAGCAGGGCCATGTCCAGGTTGCCCAGGATCGACATCAGGAGGTTGTTGAAGTCGTGCGCGATCCCGCCCGCCAGGACGCCCAGGCTCTCGAGCTTCTGGGCGTGGAGCAGCCGGCGCTCCAGCTCGAGCTTGTCCTCCTCCGCCCGCTTGCGCTCGGTCACGTCGTACGCCGTGCCGCGGGACCCGACCACCGTGCCCCGCTCGTCCCAGACCGCCTTGGCGTTGAACACGAGCGTCAGCCGCCGACCATCCTTGGCCAGGTGCTCGGTCTCGTAGCCGCGCAGCGTGCCGCCCGCCACCAATCGGGAGAACTCGTCCCGATCGCCTGCCGCCCGCGCCGCCTCCTGGAAATCCGTGAACGGGCGACCCAGCATCTCCTCGAGCTGATACCCGAAGACGGTCTCGAAGGCACCGTTCAAGTACACGTAGCGGCCCTCGGTGTCGCACTGCCAGATGAGATCCTGCGCTGTCTCGACCAGATCGTGGTAGAGCGAACGCGAGCGCTGCAGCTCCTGTTCGGCGTGCTTGCGCTCGGTGACGTCCTGGATGGTGCCGATCATCCGCACGGGACGGCCCGCGGCGTCGAAGAAGAGCCGTCCGCGCCCGTGTACCCAGCGCTCCGTCGCGTCGCCGCGCCGGACGATCCGGTACTCCTTGTCGAAGCGCTGGCGGGCGGCCACGACCTGGCCTGAGAAGTACGACTCCAGCTCCTGCCGCTCTTCGGCGTGCACGATCCCCAGCCAGCCCTCGACGTCCCGGCGGTACCCTTCGTCGATGCCGAAGATCTCGTCGAGCACCGGCGAGCTCGTCCAGCTCCCCGCCGGGATTTCCAGGACGTACGCACCCAGGCGCGCGACCCTCTGCGCCTCGAGCGCCAGCCAGACGTTCTCCGTGAGCGCGTCCTCGGTCTCGCGTCGGGCCGTGATGTCGCGGGCGGCGGCGTAGATGAGATCACCGGCCGGAAAGGAGCGCCACTCGAGCCAGCGATAGGTCCCGTCCTGGCGGCGGTAGCGGTTCCGGAAGTCGACCACGGACCTCTGCGCGGCCAGCTCGGCGACCGCGGCCTGGGTCGACTGGAGGTCGTCCGGGTGGACGAGGTCGAGGAAGCGCCGGCCTTCCAGCTCCCCGCGCGGGAATCCGAGCGTCCGCTCCCACTCGGGGTTGAGGCGCCGGAAACGACCGCTGGTGTCGGCGATGCACAGGAGCTCCAGGCTCACGTCGAACAGCTTCTCCAGCTCCTCCGTCTTCTCGCGCAGGGCCTGCTCGGCCCGCCGGGCGCGGCTCAGGTCCCGGACCAGCACCAGGTACCCGGTGTGCGGGCGCGGGAGGCACCGGATGCTGACCTCGACGGGGTAGGTGCTGCCGTCCTTCCTGCGGTGGACCGAGCAGAAGCGGTCTGACCCCTTCGCGGCCAGCACCTCGGAGTGCCCCTCCACCTGCTCGGGCATCTCGCCCCTCTCGATCTCGGCCACGCCCAGGCGCAGCAGCTCCTCGCGCGAGTAGCCGCTCATGGAGAGATAGGCGTCGTTCGCGTCCACCACGCGCCGCGACCGGTCGAGGACGATGCAGCCGTCGAGGCTCGTTTGCAGGAGCGCGCGGTAGAGGGCCTCTGGGGACGGGCGGGCGGGCCGTGACGGCTTCCCGGTACCCGCCCTCGGCCGCGGCGCTGTCAGCCGTCTTCCTCCGCCCCTCGTCAAACGCCACCCCCGGCTGACGGCGGTCGCGCCCGGGGCGCCGGTTCCGCCCCGAGCTCGGGCATGGATCGACGACGAATGTTGTCCCTCCCGGTGCGACATGTCCAGCCGAGCGACGGCGTGGGCGTCGACGTCGGGCTCCTCCGCCGCGAAGCCGCGCCTCCGCTCACCGCGCCACCAGGATCACGACGGAGCGCGGTCCCGCGGTGGCGGTGCGCCCGGCCAGCGGCACCTCCGATCCGGGATCGAGCGCGTCTTCTCCGGGCGGCAGGCTGGTGTCCACGAACCGGCGCCAGGACCTCACCCCGCGCGGCCGCGGCAGCTCGAAGTCGGTGGCCAGCCAGTGCGCGTTCACGAACAGGTAGATCGGGTCGTCGCCGTCCGCGCCCGTGAGGTGCATCCCGAGCGCGCGCGAGGGCCCGTCCCAGTCGGGCTTGCCGAGCCGCGCGCCGTGCCAGACGAGCGGCGGCTCCGCCTCGTCCTCGAAGAACGTCCGCCGCCGCAGCGACGGGTGCTCCCTGCGAAACCGGACCAGGCGGGCCACGAACCGCACGAGGCCGGCGTTCGTCTCGACCAGCGACCAGTCCAGCCAGGAGGTCTCGTTGTCCTGGCAGTAGGCGTTGTTGTTGCCGCGCTGAGTGCGGCCGAGCTCGTCGCCCCCGAGCAGCATGGGAACGCCCTGCGAGACGAGCAACAGCGCGAGGAAGTTCCGCTGCTGGCGCTGGCGCAGCGCGTTCACCTCGGGGTCCTCCGAGGGCCCCTCCGGGCCGCAGTTCCAGGACAGGTTCTCGTCGTGGCCGTCCTGGTTGCCCTCGCCGTTCTCCCAGTTGTGCTTCTCGTTGTAGGAGACGAGGTCCGCCAGGGTGAAGCCGTCGTGGCTGGTGACGAAGTTGATCGAGTGCCAGGGCGCCCGCTCCGAGCCGCGGTAGAGGTCGGGGCTGCCCGCCAGGCGCTCGGCCAGGAGACGCGTGAGGTCCGGATCGCTCTTCACGAAACGGCGCAGCTCGTCGCGGAAGCGCCCGTTCCACTCGGCCCAGCGTCCCCAGCTCGGGAAGCTACCCACCTGGTAGAGGCCCGCCGCGTCCCAGGCCTCGGCGATCAGCTTCACGTCGGCCATCACCGGGTCGGCGGCGATCGCTTCGATGAGAGGCGGGTTGGGCAGGACCTCGCCGTCGCGGCCCCGGCCCAGGATGGAGGCGAGGTCGAAGCGGAAGCCGTCGACGTGCATCTCGGTCACCCAGTAGCGGAGCGCTGCGAGGATCTGGAAGCGCACCACCGGGTGGTTGCAGTTCATGGTGTTGCCGCAGCCCGAGTAGTTGAGGTAGCGGCCCGTCTGCGGCTCGAGCAGGTAGTAGGTCGGGTTGTCGAGCCCGCGCCAGCAGAAGGTCGCGCCCCGCTGGTCGCCCTCGCCGGTGTGGTTGAAGACGATGTCGAGGATCACCTCGATCCCGGCCTCGTGCAGCGCCTTCACCATCGCCTTGAACTCGCGCACCACCTGGCCGGTGGCATTCGGGCGCGCGTAGGAGGTCTTGGGCGAGAAGAAGGAGACCGGCTGGTAGCCCCAGAAGTTGCGCAGCGGCTCCCCGGTGAGCGGGTTGCGGCGCGGGTTGTCGCACTCCTCGAACTCGGTGACCGGCATCAGCTCGAGCGCCGTGATCCCGAGCTGCTTGAGGTACGGGATCTTCTCGACGATCCCGCTGAAGGTGCCGGGGTGCTGGACGCCGGAGCTCGGGTGGCGGGTGAAGCCGCGGACGTGGACCTCGTAGATCACGGAGTCGGCGAGCGCTATGCGGAGCGGCTGCTCGTGGCCCCAGTCGAACTCCTCGTCGACGACACGCGAACGAAGACTGGCCAGGCGGCCCCAGGCCCCGGAGACCTCGCCCCACCGTTCGAGGCCGGCCACGGCCTTGCCGTAGGGGTCGAGCAGCACCTGGCGGCGGTCGAAGCGGAGCAGGCGCGGAGAGGGGTTGGGCTCGCAGTCCGCTCGGAAGCCGTACTCGATACCGGGATCCAGACCGCCCACGAACACGTGCCACACGTCGCCGGTCCGGTTGTACCGGCGGTCGAGGGGCAGCTCGAGCACGGGCTCGCGCTCGCCGGGGAGGAAGAGCACCAGCAGCATCTCGCTCGCCCGCGGGGAGAAGACGGCGAAGTTCACCCCGTCCCGGCGCACCGAAGCGCCGTAGGGAAGCGGGTGTCCGCGGCGCACCGCGAAGTCCCCGCGCACGATGCGCAGCAGCCGGTCCCTGGCGCTCTCCCGGTCCAACCCCACATCCGGGAGGATACGCGAAGCCGGCGCTCCCCTGTTATCCTCGGCCTTGCATGAAGGGCATCATCCTGGCCGGGGGCTCCGGCACGCGGCTCTACCCGATCACGCTCGGCGTCTCGAAACAGCTGATCCCGGTCTACGACAAGCCGATGGTCTACTACCCGCTCAGCACCCTGATGCTGGCGGGCATCCGCGAGATCCTGGTGATCACGACGCCCCACGAGCAGGACGGCTTCAAGCGTCTGCTGGGCGACGGCTCGCGGCTGGGCGTGCGTCTCGCCTGGGCGACACAGGCGCAGCCGGGGGGGCTCGCCCAGGCCTTCCTGATCGGCCGCGAGTTCGTGGGCCGGGACGGCGTCGCGCTCGCGCTCGGCGACAACATCTTCCACGGCAACGAGCTCGCCAGGATCCTGCAGCGGGCGGCCGGCCGCGGGCGCGGGGCGACGGTCTTCGCCTATCGCGTTCGCGATCCGCAGCGCTACGGGGTCGTGGAGTTCCACTCCGACGGCCGGGCCCTGGGCCTCGAGGAGAAGCCGGAGAAGCCCCGCTCCCCCTACGCCGTCACCGGCCTCTACTTCTACGACAACCGCGTCCTCGAGATCGCCGCCGGGCTCTCTCCTTCCGCCCGCGGCGAGCTCGAGATCACGGACGTGAACCGCGCCTATCTCGCCCTGGGCGAGCTGAACGTCGAGCTGCTGGGCCGCGGCATGGCCTGGCTCGACACCGGCACCCACGAGGCGCTGCTCCAGGCGTCGACCTTCATCCAGGCGATCGAGGAGCGGCAGGACCTCAAGGTGGCCTGCCCGGAGGAGATCGCGCTCAAGATGGGCTACCTCACGCGCGACCAGGTGCGGGCGATCGGCCAGGGAATGCACCAGAACGAGTACGGGCAGTACCTGCTGCGGCTGGTCGAGGATGGCTAGTATCGGCATGGGTCCGCTCTGGGGACTCCTGCGCGCGCTGCCGCCCGGCGCGCACATGGCTCGCTGGGTCTCTCGCCCCTTCCCTGACTCTGTCGCCACGCCCTGCTAGAATCGGCCCTTCATTTAGCCACGGGAGGCCGTCAGGTGACCGAGCAAACCAAGTTCAATCTTCCTGATTCGGAGCTGCCGAAGGCCTGGTACAACATCCAGGCGGACCTGCCCTTCGAGCTTCCACCGGTCCTCCACCCGGTGACGAAGAAGCCGGTGGGGCCGGACGATCTCGCACCGCTCTTCCCGATGGCCCTGATCGGGCAGGAGGTCTCGAAGGAGCGCTGGATCGAGATCCCCGAGCCGGTGCGCCAGGTCTACCGCCTGTGGCGGCCCTCGCCCCTCTTCCGTGCCCGCCGCCTGGAGCAGGCGCTCCAGACCCCGGCGCACATCTACTACAAGTACGAGGGCGTGAGCCCGGCCGGCTCGCACAAGCCGAACACCTCGGTGGCCCAGGCCTACTACAACAAGGAAGCGGGGATCCACCGGATCGCCACCGAGACCGGGGCTGGCCAGTGGGGCAGCGCGCTCGCCTTCGCCGGGCAGCTGTTCGACCTCGAGGTCAAGGTCTACATGGTGCGGGTGAGCTACGACCAGAAGCCGTACCGCCGCAACATGATGGAGACCTGGGGGGCGAAGGTCGTCCCCTCCCCCAGTCCCGACACGAACGCCGGACGCAAGGTCCTGGCCGAAGACCCCAAGTGCACGGGCTCGCTCGGCCTCGCGATCAGCGAGGCCGTCGAGGACGCGGTCACGAGCAAGATCCCCACCCGCTACTCCCTCGGCTCGGTCCTCAACCACGTGCTGATGCACCAGACCGTGATCGGCCAGGAGGCCAAGCTGCAGATGGACATGGCCGGCGAGTACCCGGACGTCGTCATCGCCTGCATCGGCGGCGGCAGCAACTTCGGCGGCTTCGCCTACCCGTTCCTGCAGGACAAGCTCTCCGGCAAGGCCCCCGACCTGCGGGTGCTCGCAATCGAGCCGGTGGCGGCCCCGAGCCTCACCCGCGGCGTCTACGCCTACGACTACGGCGACACCGCCATGATGGCGCCGATCATGAAGATGTACACGCTCGGCCACGGCTTCATGCCGGCGCCGATCCACGCGGGCGGACTGCGCTACCACGGCATGGCGAGCAGCGTCTGCGAGCTCTACAAGAACAAGCTGATCGAGGCGCGCGCCGTCCACCAGCTGGCGACCTTCGAGGCCGGCCTGCTGTTCGCGCGCTCCGAGGGCATCGTCCCAGCCCCGGAGGCGGCGCACGCGATCCGCGGGGCGATCGACGAGGCGATCCTTTGCCGGGAGGAGGGCAAGAGCCGCGTGATCGCCTTCAACCTGAGCGGCCACGGCCATTTCGACATGACCGCCTACGAGAAGTACCTGGCCGGTCAGCTCGTCGACTACGAGCTGCCGCAGCAGGAGATCGACCGGGCGATCGCGGAACTGCCCAAGGTCTAGCCCCTCAGCCCCGCGGCTTCTCGACCAGCGCGATGTGGGCCCCGCTCGGGTCGCGGATCACGGCCAGGGTCTGCTCGCCCATGCCGCGCGGGCCGTCGACGACCTCGCCGCCCTTCTCGACGCAGCGCCGGAGGGCGCCGCGCAGGTCCTCGACCACCACGTACATGAGCCACTGCGGCGGCAGGGCCGCGTTGGGGCCCCGTGCGTGGCAGACACCGGCCCTCGGCTCGCCCGTGGCGGGCGCGACCATGTTGTAGTCGCTATAGCCCGTCATCGGCACAGTCTCCGGGCGCCAGCCCACGACCGCGGCGTAGAAGTCGCTGAGCTCGGCAGCGCCCCTGACCGTGAGATCGTGCCAGACGACGCTTCCTGCCTCGGACTTCTTCCTCTCCTTCTCCGCCATCGCACACCTTCCGTGAGGACGCCGACCTCCGCTGCCCGGCGCGCGACCGCTCGCGCCGCGGGACCTGCCTCCGAGGGGCCGACGTCATCCTGAACGGGTTTGGGGACATGTTGACACGTTCGGAGCCGGTCCGCAGGAGGCGCGGCGAGGGCCGAGCCGATCAGCGGGCGGGCGCCGGCAGCGGCGAGGCGGCGCGCGCGGCGAGGGCCAATCCCGCAGAGACGGCCAGGGCCGAGAGCCAGCTGGCGGAGAGGACCAGAGGGCCGGAGCGGAGGATCCAGAGGCTGAAGAGCCCGGGCCCCGCGCCCAGCGCGAGCACGGCGCTCGCCGAGCCGAAGACGAGACCGGGTCGGTCCGGGGCCACGCGATGCAAGGCCTTGAGCGTTAGCGGTGTCGTCGCCTGCAGCAGGAGTAGTCCCGCACCCGCGGAGCGGGCGTCGCCCAGTCCGAGCGCGAGAAGAGGTCCGGCGAGCGCAAGCGAGACCGCCGCCGTCGGGATCCAGCCGGCCCGATCGGCGACGACACCTCCCAGCATCTTGCCGCCGCTCGCCAGGAGCGCCAGGCCGAGCAGAACCGCGACCGGCTGCGTACGCCAGACGCTCGTCACCGTATCCCCGAGGATCGATCGTGCGGCGACGGTGAGGAGCAGCAGCCCGCAGCCGGCCAGGACCTGGGGCGTGAGCCCGACCGCCGGCGCGAGCGGTGGCCGCGCCAGGCCGTCGGGAAGACCTCCCGCCGCCGCCCGCGGCAACACGTGCGCGACCAGAACGGCGCCGATCAGGAGCGCCAGCGCGATCGCGGCGCGTGCCGGAGCGTCGCTCCTCCCGAGGACGATGCCGAGGCCGAGACCCGCCGCGCCTGGGCCGACGAAGAGGCCGATCGCCGTCGCGCCCCTGGAGCCTCGGAGCACCGCCGCACCGGCGGCGACGTGGAAGAGCGCGTTGCCGAGCGCGGCCGAGATCGCCGCGCCGCCTGACAGGAAGGGACCCAGCGCGAGCGCGGCCAGGACGAGACCGAGACCGCCGAGGCCGAGCGCACGATCGGCGCGCAGGCGATCGGCGAGGAGCCCGAGCGGGGCCTGCAGCAGGAAGGCGAGCGCGTCATAGCCGACGATCCAGGCGATCACGACGACGACCGGCGTCGCGGGGGCATCCACGTCTCGGAACAGCACGAAGGCGCAGGCCCCGTCGACGAGGGCGTGGACGAGGCCGAGCGCGAGGGCCATCCTCGCGCCGCCGCTCAGCGGAGCACCCCGACCGCCCACAAGGCGAGACCCAGGCCGAACGACAGCAGGTTGGCGGCGAGTGAGACCGCGAGCGCGGGGCGCCAGCGGGCCCGGGCGAGTCCCGCGCGGTAGAGCACCCCCTCGCCGAGCCAGGCCCAGGTCTCGGAAAGGAGCGTCGTCTCGAGCCAGCCCAGGCGCAGCGCCGGGAAGACGAACCAGACGGCCGGGTGCGTGACGGCGTTACCCAGCAACGCGAGCGCCGCGCGGCGTGACACGCGAGGATCGAGCCGACGCGCGAGCCAGGCGACTGCCGGCACCTCGACGACCAGCGTCAGAGCGAACGCCACCAGCCAGCCGTGCAGCGTGATCTCCGAGACTCGCAAGCGCTGGGACTCTAGCCGTCTGCGCGAAGGTTGGTCAAGCGACCGGGATCACCGAGACGCCGGACGCCCGCAGGGGTAGTATTCGGGCGATCGGGGCGGCATTCGGGCTCGCCGGGCGAGCCCTCGAGGAGGTGAACGTGCGCGTCCTTCGCTGCAGTCCCTGGAGCCTCCTGGTGGTCGTTATCCTCGCCGACGCGGCACCGGCTCCCTCCTGCGGCAAGTCCGGGTCGGCCGACGGCTATCTGCAGGTCGGGGCCTCCGACTGCACGTGCGCGCCGGCCGCGATCGAGATCTCCCTCGACGGGCGACCCGTCGCACAGACCAGCTGCGGCTGGGACCATGCGATCACGCTGGCCACCGAGCCCGGCACACACGTCGTGGGCGCCTCCGGCACGAACGGCGTGTGGCCCGACCGCACCTTCGACGTACGGTCGGACCGCACGACACCGGTGGAGCTGGGCTGCCCCCCGGGCGAACCGGCCGCTCGTCGCTAGACCGGCGGTGCCGCCAGACCGGCGGTTGACAGCGGCGAAGGCGGGTAGGTACCGTCAGCGGAGCGCCGTCCGCTGCGCCGGTCCGCCGCCTCGTTCCCCCCGGCAGTGCCCGAGCGGCCCCGAGCAAAGCGTTCCGGCCCGATACGAGGGAGAGACCCGATGACGAGAGAGTCACGCATCCTCGCGCTCGTTCCCCTGTTGGCGTTCGTCGTGGCGGTCGCGCCTCCGGCCCCGGTAACCGCCTGGGCGAAGGACGGCCGCATGCTGGACACCGAGGTCGAGCGACGGGTCGAGGCGATCCTCGCCCGGATGACCCTCGAGCAGAAGATCGACTACATAGGCGGGGTCGACCGGTTCTTCGTACGCGCGGTGCCCGCGGCCGGGGTCCCGCGCCTCGAGATGGCGGACGGACCGCTGGGCGTCCGCAACTTCGGACCGGGGACCGCCATGGCCGGAGGGATCGCCCTCGCCGCTACCTGGAACCCCGTGCTCGCCGAGCGCGTCGGAAGCGAGATCGGGCGCGACGCGCGCGCCAAGGGCGTGCACTTCCTCCTGGGGCCGGCCGTCAACATCTACCGGGCGCCCATGAACGGCCGCAACTTCGAGTACTTCGGCGAGGATCCCTTCCTGGCCTCCCGGATCGCGGTCGGCTACGTACGCGGGGTACAGTCGCAGGGCGTCTCCGCCACCATCAAGCACTTCGTCGCCAACAACTCCGAGTTCGACCGCCATCACACGGACTCCATGATCGACGAGCGCACCCTGCGCGAGATCTACCTGCCCACCTTCGAGGCCGCCGTCAAGGAGGCGGACGTGGGCGCGATCATGTCCTCCTACAACCTGGTCAACGGCGAGCACATGTCCCAGAACGGCGCCCTCGAGACGGGCGTCGTGCGCAAGGACTGGGGCTTCCGAGGGCGTGATGATGTCGGACTGGGACGCCAGCTACGACGGCCTCGCCGCCGCGAAGGCCGGGCTGGACCTCGAGATGCCCTTCGGCAAGATGATGAACCGCGAGACCCTGCTGCCCGCGATCGAGCGGGGCGAGCTGTCCGCCGCCACGATCGACGAGAAGGTGCGGCGCATCCTGCGCACGGCGGTCCGCTTCGG
Organism: uncultured Acidobacteriota bacterium; assembly: GCA_963732935.1. Lineage (GTDB taxonomy): Bacteria > Acidobacteriota > Vicinamibacteria > Fen-336 > Fen-336 > DATBSL01. Next base: position 351,261 of record CAVTBK010000004.1, read on the forward strand.
CTGGCTGGACCGCGAGCAGACCGATCTCAGCATCCCGCGCTACAACCAGGAGGGCCGCGCCGCCGCGCTCGAGGCCGCCCGCGAGGGGATCGTCCTGCTCAAGAACCAGGGCGGGCTGCTCCCGCTCGACCGGGCCAAGCTGAAGACGATCGCGGTGATCGGTCCCACCGCCTACCCGGCGGTGCCCGTGGGCGGCGGCAGCGCGCACGTCGAGCCGTTCGCCGCGGTGAGCCTGCTGCAGGGAGTGAGCGACCGGTTGGGAACCTCGGCCTCGGTAACCTACAGCCGCGGCCTGCCGACGCTCGAGGAGCTGGCTCGGACCACCCGCTTCACGGTCGCTCCCGGCGGCGAGCCGGGCGTCACGGTCGAGCTGTACGCCAACGCCGACCTGTCCGGAGCGCCGGCCGCCACCCGCACCGAACGCGGCATGGACACCGTGCGCGGCTTCGGCCCCGCGGTCGCGAGCGGCCGCCAGCCCAGCTCGATCCGCTGGACGGGCTACTTCGACGCCGAGCCCGCCGGCGGCTACGACCTCTTCGTGGAGAGCGGCGGCGGCCGCGGCGGCTACCGGCTGTTCGTCGACGGCGAGCTGGCCGTCGACTGCTGGGAGACGGCGCCGGCCCACGTGAGCCAGAAGACCCTCGAGCTCGGCGCGGGGCCCCACAAGGTCGTGGTCGAGCAGTTCCGCCACTGGAGCCAGGGGCCGGCCTTCCTCCGGCTGGGCATCGCCCGCCAGGGCACCTTGGTCGACCCCGTGGCGCAGACGCTCGCCGCCAAGGCCGACCTCGCGATCGTGGCGATCGGCTTCGACGCCGAGAGCGAGGGTGAGGGTGCCGACCGGCCCTTCCAGCTCCCCATCGGCCAGGACGAGCTGGTGCGTCGGGTGCTGGCCGCGAACCCGAAGACGGTCGTGGTGCTGACGGCGGGGGGCAACGTCGACATGAGCGCCTGGGTGGACGAGGTCCCGGCCCTGCTGGACAACTGGTTCCCCGGCCAGGAGGGCGGCACCGCCGTCGCCGACGTCCTGTTCGGTGACGTCGACCCGTCGGGACGCCTGCCCGCCACGTTCGAGCGGCGCTTCCAGGACAACCCGGTCCACGACAGCTACTACCCCTCCCAGCCGGGCTCGAAGCAGGTCGCCTACTCGGAAGGCGTCTTCGTCGGCTACCGGGGATACGAGCGCGACGGCGTCGCGCCCCTCTTCCCCTTCGGCTACGGGCTCTCCTACACGACCTTCGCCTACGACAAGCTGGCGGTCAGCCCCGAACGCACGCGCGACGGCATCGTCCGCGTGTCCTTCGACGTGACCAACACCGGCGCCCGCGAGGGCGCCGACGTGGCGCAGGTCTACGTGTCGGAGGCGAACCCGAAGCTGCCGCGGCCGCCTCAGGAGCTGAAGGGCTTCGCCAAGGTGAGCTTGCGGCCCGGCGAGACCAAGAGGGTGACGGTCGAGCTGGGTCCCCGCTCGTTCAGCTACTACGACGTGAAGCGGGGCGCCTGGCGTGCGGACAAGGGGCGGTTCGAGGTACGGGTCGGCCGCTCGAGCGCGCAGATCGTGCTGCGCGGCAACGTCGAGCTGGCCGCGGCGCTCACCACACCGCGGTAGCCCGCGGTCAGACCCGGCGGCCGAGCAGGGCCTTGCCGACCACGCGGGCCGACCCCAGGAGACCGAAGCGCTCTCGCAGGATCTTGAGATAGAGAGCGTTTCCGTCTCGGGGTGGCCGTGTGTGCCTGGGCTTCGCGGCCAGCCGGAGGGCGCCGGTCGGGCAGGTGCTCACGCAGAGCCCGCACCCGATGCAGCGGTCGAGGTCGACGACCGGGGCCCCTTCCTCACCGCCCAGCGCCTCCATCGGGCAGCGCGTACGGCAGGTCTCGCACTCGCTGCATTCGCCGGCGACCAGCACCACCTGGTAGTTCGAGTGCAGATATTCGGCGGGCCGCGGGAACTGCTTGGCGGCGAGCAGCACCCCGCAGCAGCAGCCGCAGCAGAAGCACATGAAGAGCGGGTCCCGCGTGTTCGACGGCTGCAGCACCATGGCTTCCCGCTCGGCCCGCTCCAGGAGCGCGAGCGCGTCGACCCGCGTCACCTCGACTCCGGTGCCCGCGGCCACCGCGGAGCGCGCGACGCCCCGCAGCGCGAGGCAGGTACGACGCACGTCGGTCTGCCGGCACGGCTCGCCGAGCAGGTCCTTGCCCTGCCGGCACACGCAGTTCATGACCGCGAAGGGGCCACGGCTCTCGCGCAGCAGGGTGCGGGCGTCGTCGTAGCGGCCGACCCGACGCTCCGGGACGAAGCGGGCATCCACCGGCACCGTCCGCAGCTGCGTCGTCCTCCCGGTCAGCAGCGCCCGGCCGAAGGCCTGGCGCGTGTACTCCCGCACGTCGGCCTCCAGCTCCTTGGTTAGCCGGTCGACCTGGAGCTCGTACATGCCGATCGCGAGCATCGCCTTGCCGTAGCGCCTCGCTCCGTCCCGACCCGCCAACGGCCGGCCTGCCAGGATGGCTCCCTTCTCGGAGAGGCGCTCGAGAACCCGCTCGAGCTCGAAGCGGCTGCGACCGCTCCCGCGGTCCCTCTTCGCGATCCGCTCCAGCCGCTCGGGAATCACGTTCAGCAGCAGCGCGACCTCGGCCTCCTCGGGCGTGAAGAGTCGCCTCAGGATCCGCAGCTCGACCCCGGACTCCGTGGCCGGGAAGCCGACCGGCATGCGGTCGAGGTGCTGCTGCAGCCGTCGATAGACGTCGGGCCCGTCCGCCATGCCCCTCCCTCGCCGGAGCGAGTCTCTCCCCGCGCGGCGCGCCGGTCAACGCGCCGCGCGGCCCGGGTCGCCGCGTTGCCCTGCGCCCCTCACGGCGGCAATATAGGGCTCCGGCCACGACGTCTGCCGCCACGCTCGAGAAGGAGTCATGCTCGCGAGATCCACGACACCCCTGCTGACCGTCCTCCTGCTGCTGCTCGGCGGCGCCCGCCTGCCCGCGCAGGAGCCCGGTCTCGATCCCTGTGCCAGCACCGTCACCTCGGGGCAGCTCAGGCTGTGCTGGGCCCGCGAGGTCGAGCGCGCCAACCAGGAAATGCGCGCGGCCTTCACCGAGCTGCTCGCCGCGTTCCCGCGCTCGCGAGCCGACGACCTGAAGAAGGCGCAGAAGCTCTGGGTCCTTTTCCGGGACGCCCACATCCACGCCCTCTACGGAGAACGGCGGCACGACCCGGAGCGCTTCACCTGCTCCCTGATCGCCGAGCGCCAGCTCACCCGCGCGCGGACGGCCGAGCTGAAGCGCATGCTCCAGGAAAGCGGAGACTCGACCGTCTGTCCGCTCTGAGACGTTCCCCTACCCGGCGCTCGGTCGGTGATAGGCTCGCCGCCTCGACCGAGGGGGTCTGATGCAGCGTCCCGACGAGCGACCCTGTCGCGTGCTGCGACAGGAGGGCGACGTGCTCGACCTCGCGGCGGAGGGGATCGTCGCGACCGCGAAGGCCGCCGGCGAGCCCGTGATCCCTGCGCGCGGCGCGCCGCCCGATGCCTGCCTACAGCGCCGGCTCGAGCGGCAGCTGAGGCGTCGGCTCTTCGTCGTGCACCGCATCGACAAGGATGCCTCCGGTGTCGTGCTGTTCGCGAGCGATGCCGCCACCCACCGGGCGCTCAGCCTCGCCTTCGAGCAGCGTCGGGTGGTGAAGACCTATCGCGCCTTCGTCGCCGGCGAGCTCAGCCCGGCCGAAGGACGTCTGGAGGCCGCGCTCCACGGCGCCCGGAAAGGCAAGTCGAGGCCGGCCGCACCGGGAGAGCCTGGTCAGAAGGCGACCACGGACTACGCGACGATCGCGAGCTGGCGACTCGGGGAGGACGCCGTCTCGCTCGTCGAGGCTCGGCCTCTCACCGGACGCCACCACCAGATCCGCGTGCACCTGCGGGCCGCCGGCGCACCCATCCTCTTCGACGCGCTCTACGCCCGCGGACGCACGCCGGCGGCGCTCGCCTCGGCGCCCTGCGAACGGCTGGCGCTGCACGCCCTCCGGATCGAGATCCCGGCCCCCCGCGGCCTCCACCGGCTCGCCGTCGAGGCCCCGCTCGCCCCCGACCTCGACGCGCTCGCACGCTGGCTGACCCAGGCGGCGGGGCGCTCCAGGCCCTCGTGAGCTATCGCGGCCTCGTCGTCTCTCCCGCCGCGGCGGCCTTCGTCGAAGCCGGGGGGCGCGACCTCCCGCTGCGTGTCGCGGCCGCGACCGAGCCGGTGGAGGCCGGACGTCCGCTCCGGCTCGTCAGCCGGACGGGACAACCCGTGGGGCTCGCCCTGGCCGACCCCGAGAACGAGTGCCTCCGGGTCGTGGCCGGCGCCGACGAGGCCGTGGACGCGGTCGGCCCGTCGTTGTTCGCGGCGCGCGTCGCGCGCGCCTTGGCGCTGCGGCGCCGGTTCGGTCTCGTGAAGGACCGCTCCGCGTTCCGCGCGCTCAACGGCGCGGGCGACGGCCTGCCGGGCTTCACCGCCGACGTGCTGGGCGAGTGGGCCGTCGTCTACGTGCTGAGCCGCGCCTTCGTCGCGCACGGGCAGGCGGTCGCGGAGGCGCTGGTCGCGGAGGCCGCCCTGCGGGGCTGTGTCGTCAAGGTCCGCAGCCGCGGCGCCGCGAGCCAGGGCCGCGTGCGCCAGGAGACGGTCGGTGAGCCGCCCCCGGCGGCACTCGTGGCTGAGGAGCGTGGCGTGCCCTTCGAGGTGCACCTCGAGCGCGGGATGAACACCGGCCTCTTCACCGACATGCGCGAGCACCGGCACGGCCTCGCCCGGCTGGCGGCCGGGCTGCGCGTCCTCAACGGCTTCTCGTATACCGGCACCCTCTCGGTGGTCGCGGCGCGGGCCGGGGCCGATGCGGTCACGAGCGTCGACCTCTCGGCCGGCGTCCAGGGTTGGGCGCGCGACAACTTCCGCCTGAGCGGGTTGGAACCGGAGGCGCCCGCCTTCCGCTTCGAGGTGAGCGACGTGGGCGTCTTCCTCGAGCGAGCGCTCCGCGAGCGGCTGCGCTACGACCTGGTCCTGCTCGACCCACCCGCCTTCTCGGCTGCGCGCGGTGCCGCCTTCGCGATCGACCGCGACTACCCGGGGCTGATCGCTCGCGCCTGCCGGCTGATACCCGATGGCGGGCTTCTGTGGCTCGCCTGCAACGCGCGCACCAGCGCCCTGGTCGAGCTGGCCGGCCGGGGATTCCGCGAGGCGCGCCGGCAGGCGTCCCTGCTCGAGTCAGGGGGGCTGCCGGCGGATCACCCGACGCTGGCCGCCCAGCCGGAGGACCGGTACCTGGAGGTCGCCCTCTTCCGCCTCGCTTGAGCGGCGCCCGGACGGTCATCGCGTAGACTTCGCGCATGGCCGGCCGACTGGAGGAGGACCCCTTCCCCGTGCACTACGCAGCGCTCGAGGCGCGGCATCGGCGGGATCTCGCCTTCGCCGAGGTCCGTCGCGCCCTGCAGGCCCTGTCCTCGCTCTACGTGGAGCGCCGTGACCGGATGGCGCGTGGCGGGGCGCTCGAGGGGAACGGCAAGCGCGCAGCCTTCGCCCTCTACTACGGACCGATGCACTTCCTGCTCGTGCGAGAGATCGTGCGCGCGCTCGGTCCGGCGCTCGGACCGGTGCGCCGGGTGCTCGACCTCGGCTGCGGCACGGCGGCGGCGGGAGCCGCCTGGGCGCTCGAACAGACGCCGCTCGCCATGGTCGACGGCCTCGACTCGAGCGGGTGGGCGGCCGAGGAGGCCCGTTGGACGCTGCGGCAGCTCGGCCTCCGCGGTGAGATCCGCCGCGGCGACGCCGCGGCTCTTCCCTGGCCGGGGGCGATCGACGGCATCCTCGCCGCCTTCACCGTGAACGAGCTCGACGAGCGGGCACGCGCTCGCCTGCTGGAGCGCCTGCTCCTGGCCACGCGGGAGGGCGCCACGCTGCTCGTGGTCGAGCCGATCGCGCGCCGCATGAGTCCCTGGTGGCCCGAGTGGTCCGCCGCCCTGGGCGCGGCCGGCGCCCGCGAGGACGAGTGGCGCTTCCGATCCGCCCTGCCGCCGCACCTCGCGCTGCTCGGGAAGGCCGCCGGCCTCGACGCCCGCGAGCTGACCGGACGCTCGCTCGCGGTCCCGCGGAGCCTTCGGGGCGGGAGGCGCGGCGCGAGCGCGCTCAGTGGAGCACGACAGCCTTCGCGAGAGTGACGCTCGCGGTCAGCCGGACGTCACGCGAGCTCGCCCCGACCTGCAGCTCGTAGCGACCGGGCGCCACGCGCCAGCCTTTCGCTTCGGGATCGTAGTAGGCGAAGGAGCGCGGGCCGAGCTCGATGGTGACCGTCTTCGACTCCCCCGGAGCGAGCGGCACCTTCGCGAAGCCCTTCAGCTCCTTCTCCGGCCTGGCGACCGGCGGCTCGAGAGGCCGCACGTACACCTCGATCGTCTCGGCGCCGGCGCGCGTCCCGCTGTTCGTGAGATCGACCTCCAGCGTCAGTGACGGCCCGTCCGGTCCGATTCGGAGAGTGTGGCGGAGGTTCTGGTAGCGGAAGGTCGTGTAACTCAGCCCGTAGCCGAAGGGGAAGAGCGGCTCGATCCGCTTCGTGTCGTTCCAGCGGTAGCCGACCAGCAGAGCCTCGTCGTAGTACACCTTGCCGTCGACGCCCGGGAAGTTGCGGGCCTGGCCCGACGCGTGAGCGGGCGAGTCGCTGAGCCTCTTCGGGAAGGTGCAGGGCAGCTTGCCCGAGGGACTCACGTCGCCGAACAACAGCGACGCGAGGGCGCTCCCCGCCTCCGATCCGCCGTACCACGCCTGCAGCACCGAGGGGACCGCGCGGAGCCAGCTGCTCATGTCGACCGGCCCGCCCGAGATCAGCACCACGACGGTGAGCGGGTTGGCCCGGGCGAGGCGGGCAATCAGCTCGTCCTGGCCGGCGAAGAGCGAGAGGTCCCGCCGGTCGACGCCCTCGTCGTCGCCGAACGCCTGGTGGGCGAGTCCTCCCACGAACACGACCGCGTCCGCCTTGCGGGCCGTCTCGACGGCCCGGTCGGCCAGCGCCCGGGCCTCCTCACGCGAGGCGGCCGTCAGCTGGCTCGTGCGCACGCCGGCCGCGTCGCGCTGCCTCCCGAACCGCCGCTCGGGCTGACGGTAGCCCTGAGAGAAGACGACGTCGGCCCGGCCCCCGACCCGCGCCAGGATCCCCTCGAGGGCCGTCGTCTCGTGGAAGGTCTTGACCCCCGCCGCGCCCCCGCCCGCCGCGAAGCGGCGCACGGCGTTGTCGCCGATCACGGCGATCGTCCTGAGGGCCGAGAGGTCGAGCGGCAGCACGGCGGGCTGGTTCTTGAGCAGGACCATGCCCTCCTGGGCGACGCGGCGCGCGACGGCGAGATGCTCGGGGGTGTTGATGGAGCCGGGCCGGCGTCCGTCCATGGCGCCCGCCCAGAAGAGCATACGCAGGTTCCGGCGCACCTTGTCGTCGAGCAGCGAGACGGGGTAGCGGCCGCTCCTCAGGCCCGCGAGGAAGGGCTCCGCGAGGTAGTACTGCGAGTACGGCCCGCGCGTCCCCATCTCGAGGTCGAGCCCGTTCCGGACGGCCTCGTCCGTGTCGTGGGTGCCGCCCCAGTCCGAGATGACCGCGCCCCGGAAGCCCCACTCGCCCTTGAGCACCCGGTTCAGCAGGTAGTCGTTGTGGCAGGCGTGCTCGCCCCGCACCTTGTTGTAGGCGCCCATCACCGAGAGGGCTCCGGCCTCCCGTACCCCGGCCTCGAAGGCCGGCAGGTAGATCTCGCGCAGCGCGCGTTCGTCGACCTGGACGTCGATCGTGCCGCGGCTGGTCTCCTGGTTGTTGAGCGCGAAGTGCTTGAGGCAGGCCACCGTCTGCTCCGCCTGCAGCCCGCGCACGTAGCCGACCGTGATCCGGCCCGCCAGCCACGGGTCCTCGCCGAAGTAGTCGTAGTTGCGCCCGCCGAGCGGGGTCCGCATGATGTTGAGCGCGGGGCCCAGCACGACGTGCTTGCCGCGCGCCCGGGCCTCCTCGCCGAGCACGCGACCGTAGGCCACGGCGAGCTCGCCGCTCCATGTCGCGGCGAGGCCGATCCCGGTGGGCAGCGCGGTGGCAAAGTCGTCGGTGGCGCCGGTCGGCTCCCAGGAGTCGGGCTTCACCTCCTCGCGGATGCCGTGGGGTCCGTCGCTCGTCCACAGGTAGGGAATGCCCAGCCGCTCGACGCTGCCGCTCCTGAAGCGCCCGTTCCCGTGGACGATGGCGACCTTCTCCTCGAGGGTGAGGCTGGCCAGGAGATCGTCGATGCGCGCGTCGACCGGGCGGGCGCGCTCGCTAGACGGGAGGGGCGACTCGTCCGAGACGGCCGGCACAGCGACGGCGACCAGGAGCGCGAGCAGCAAGGGCCGCCTCGCGGGGATGCGCGGACGCTCGGGTCGAGTCTCGGGTCTCACGGGCAAGTCGTCCTCCTGGCCGCGGTCTTCTCGCGCCTGCGCCGCACCCCCGGCGATCGGCGGGCGGATCAAAGAGCGTACCAGCTCGCACGACGCCTCGCTCCCGCGGCGCCTGGCACCGGCCAGCCAACCAGGTCACGGCCATCCTGAAAGTGGGCTCCCTGCCGCCGTCCATCTCCGGCATGATCATGTCCACGACGGCCGCGGGCGAAGGCGCTGTCCTCAGTGTGCCCCCGCGTCAGCGGCGCACCTGCGTCCTAGCGTGCCATCCAGGGCAGACGGGCGCGAAGCCCGCCTCCGAGCGACTGCCGTGTCTTCGGCGCCGAACGCTCGTGCAGGGACGCCCGCACCGCGAGCAGCTTCGCGAGAGCCTGCGTGTGGCCCGGGGCGGCGGCGACCGCCCGCACCAGCGTCGACTCAGCGCGTGCCAGCAGACCCTCGCGAAGATAGAGTGTTCCCAGAAGCGTGAGCGCCTCGGCGTTCGAAGGCTCGTCGCGCAGGATGTCACTCAGCAGGGTCAGGGCATCGCGACGCCTCTTGGGATCGGCGACATAGGCAGTCGCCAGGAGCGTTCGGATCTCGCCGCGCTGGCCGTCGTCCGCGAGCTGAATGACCTCGTACAGCACGGCGACTGCGGCGTCGATATCCTTGCGGCCCATGTAGGCTTGCGCGGACTCGATCGCGTCCTGGACTCGCTGCCCGCGTGGCTCCGCCTCGACCGCGGCATGCGCTCGAGCGTTCGGAAGTGACCGAGTCTCCTCCGGCGACGGGGGAGCGGCAGGCGGTGGGCCCATGGCCACGGGAAGTTGGCCTTCGGCTGCCTGTGCGTCGGCCGTCTCTGCAGGACTGAGCGCATCGGGATGGAAACGCTTCAAGAGCGCCCGGAATTCTGTGCGGGCGGCCTGGGTGTCCGCGTTCGGTGCAACATCAAGGAGCTGGGAGAAGCTCTGCCGCGGCAGCTTGTCGTACCACTCCAGGATCTCTTGCAGCCTCGACGGCTGCGCATGGCTCGCTGTGGTCTGGACTTCAGGTTCCATGGCTCACTCCTCCGGTGCGGCAGGGTCCCCAAGCAGGACGACCGTGCGGATCGCCCTCTGGTGGATGGCGACGCACTCCCGCGCATTCGGCGAACCCTCTTCGATCGCGTCCCAGAGCGCCAAGTACGCGCGCTGACTCGGAACCATCACCGGCGCGGCATGGTCAACCTGCTTCGCCCCCTGCCTCCCGGCACCCGCGTTTCTCTGTCGCTCATACGCATCTTCCGTGGTCTCCGTCCCGTGCTGAAGACCTATGCAGCAGGGATCGTGCCAGCTCCCCCTGCCGACGGAAGTCGTTGATGTGACACCGCGTCAGCCGGAGAGCTTCCGCGCGACCGCCGGGACGCCCCGGGAACGACTCCCGCTCGATTCGGCACTTTCTCCAGGGGCAGCGGACGCCCGAGGAGGCATGAGCGCCGCCCGACTCTAGTCGTGCAAACGGATCGGGTCGGCCCAGCTCCCCCGATAGAGGAAGCGCTGGGCGTCGATCGTCTTCACGAACTTGCCGAACCGGAAGCTGGCGCCCGCGTAGACGCCGAGCACGGGGCTCGCGCCGGGGACCCGGTACACGTCGTGGATCACCTGCTCCTTGCGACTTGGGTCGAGTGGCGCCCGGCGCTTCTCTCCCCGCTCCCAGCCCAGGTGCGGAGCCAGGACGTAGCGCAGCTCACCTTCGAGCTGGAGGACGGAGTCGTTCTCGAGGGTGACGTCGAACGCCAGCTCGCCGCCGGCCGGGAGCTCCCCAGCGGCGGTACGGATCTCCAGGCTCGGCCAACGGATAGGCTCCGGGCCGGTCAGGACCAGCACGGTCTCCAGCTTGAGCGGCTTCCCGGAGGCGTCGGAGAACTCGAAGACCAGATCCCGGTCCTGGAGCGCCTCGCCCGGGAAGGACAGGGTTCCCGAGAAATGGCCGCCGGTGAGGTTGTCGCGCTCGAAGACGACGCGATCCCGGTCCACGACCCGCAGCCGCTTCACGCCGTTCCGCAGGAAGACCTCGATCGGCACCTCGTCCTGGTAGAAGGCCTGGTTCCGGGTGAGGCGACCAGGGCCTCGTTGTAGGTCGTGAGCGCGTACCAGACCGGCCGGGGATGCCCGACGGTGTCGTGAAGGTCGGCGTAGCCCCAGAAGCCGAACCACTCTTCGGGGGTGTCGTCGTGCACGGCCGGCGCGCCCCCCTTCCACCAACCGTCGGCGTAGTAGAAGGGACAGGCGCCCGCGGCGCCGGCGTCGAGCAGGCCGCGGTAGTTGCGCAGCACCCCGTCGCTCTGCTGGCGCAGCGTGTTGCCGCCGTAGTGGTCGCCGCCCGCGCGCGAGACCGAGTAGCCGAACTCCGTCACCAGGAGGGGCTTGCCCTGCGCGTTCCTCTCGACCAGCGCACGGAGGCCGTCCGCGTAGCCGTGAGTGAAGCTCATCCCGTCGTCGTAGTCGTAGTCGTTGTACGCGTAGACGTCGAACAGGTTCATGTCGAGGAACGCCACGATCGCCGCGTTGCCGCTGATCGTGACCGGGACGCCCGGATGCTCCGCGTGGATGACGTCGCGAAGCCTCTTCCAGAGCTCGGCGGTCGCCCGCCCGCCCACCCGGCGCATGTGCTCGGGCATGGGCTCGTTCATGATCAGATAGGTGACGATGTTGTCGAAGCGCTTGGAGTAGGAGAGCACCCGGCGCACCAGTTGCTCGTCACGCGCGACGACCTTCGGATCGGCGAAGTCCTCGTCCGGCGGCACCCAGATCCCGAACACGACCATGAGCCCGGAGTCCCGCACGACCTCGAGCTCGTCCTCCTCCAGCTGCGACCAGGTGCGGATGGCGTTGAACCCCGCCGCCTTGATCACCGCCAGGTCCGCGCGCAGGAGCGCCAGGTCCTTCACCCGGTGCTGGTAGGGATGCTGACCGGGGCGGGCGCCGATCTCGTATCCGAGCGCGTTCACGAACACCTTGCGCCCGTCGACGAAGTACCAGCCGTCACGGATCTCCAGGTGCCGGGTCGGCGGGGCGGGGGCCGGTTCCGCGGACGCGGGGAGGGAGCCGACCGCGCAGAGGAGCGCGGTCATCGCAGACAGGATCAGCTTTCGCCTCATCGGCTTCTCCAATACCGCGGACCTGCTGCAGCGCCCTTCAGCGCACCGCTCGCCGCCACTCAGCGGGTACCGCTCACCGCCGCGCCCGTGCTGCGCTCCACCAGGCCGCCGCACATCGGGCAGCGCTGTCCCCGCTCGCCGACGCGTCCGACCCAGCTGCAGACGGGGCAGCGGCCCTCGAAGTACCCTGAGTTGAGCTCCTCGAGCAGGGGCCTGTGGCGCAGATAGTACAGGACGAGCTTCCGGTACGACTCGAGCGCTTCCTGGGGATTGTCGGTCCGACGGACGTTGACCCCCGCGCACTCGGCCTCCTGGACGCGAACCACGCGTCCCTGAAGCAGGAACGGCGGCATCCCAGCTTGCGCGGCGCGGAAGCGTACCGACACCCTCTGCCCCGGAGCGCCCTGCTCGCCGAGCTCGAGCGCCAGCCCGCGCAGGCTCACGTCGCGGGTCTTGCTCTCCTGAAACGTGCCGCCCTCGAGGCACGCGTCCACCGGCAGCCGCAGCGGAATCCTCTGGCTGACCCGGCGCTCGACGACGGGCTCGCTGACCGGCTGCATCTCGGTCCCGAAGAAGCGTCGTCCCAGCCGCATCAGGTGGCTGAGGGGACTCGCGAAGTCTCCACGATCCCGCCCGGGCGCCATTCTCACTCCCCCCGCCGGCTGAACGCCCTCGCGAGACCGGGCCCACCGGCCCTGCGGTGTCGTGGACGTCCGCCTCGGTATTTCAGCCAGGCGCCGAACCGACCGGACCCAGGTCCGACCCGCCGCGCCGCCTCGGATGATACCCGCTTTCCGCCTCGAGAGCAGTCGTTTTCGGGCGGACGCTCGGGGCGTCCTAGCGCGGCTCGGGTGCGGCTTTGGGGGCGACGACGCCGAGCTCCCTGGCCCGCCGGGCGAGGCGCTCCTCGCCGGCGGCCGAGGCCACGGCCAGGGCACGAGCCGCCAGAGAGTGGGCCCGCGCCTCCTCACCCAGCCGCAGGGAGGCCTCGGCGGCTCCCAGCAGGTCGAGCCCCACCTTCCGTGAGAGACCCAGCCGCTTGTCGATCGCGAGCGCCTCCAGGTAGCGCGTCACCGCCTCCCGCGTCTCGGCGAGGGCGAGGGCGGCGTCGCCGAGCACCCGCAGGGCGTTGGCCTGCTCGCGCACGACCCCCCGCGCGCGGGCGAGCTCGAGACCGGAACGTGCCGCCGCGGCGGCCGCCGAGGCGTTCCCCTGGGCCAGTCGCGCACGGGCCAACAGGACTTGGGCCGCGGCCACGTGGCCGCAGGCCCGCGGGTCGCCGCAGTCCGAGAGGGACCGAAGGACGCTCGCGACGGCCTCGTCCGGCCTCTCCCCGTCGAGGGCGATCACGGCCATCTGGAGAGACGCCTGCGCGACGAGCGGGGCCGGGAAACGGATCCCGGCCTCCTCCCCGAGCAGCTCGTCGAGGAGCGCCGCGGCCTCGGCACCGCGCCCCGCCGCGCGCAGCGTCGCCGCGAGGCCCAGCAGGTTGATGGCGATTCGTTCCTCGTCCTCGATCGACCGCGCGGCGGCCAGCGCCTCCCGGTAGAGCCGCTCCGCCGCCGCCAGGTCCCCCCGCTCGATCTCCAGGTCCGCCTGGTTGTTCAGGAGCATGGCGCGTGCGCGCACCGGATCCGGGGGCGCCGGCAGCTTCCCGCAGCCCGCAGAAGCGAGCGCGAGAGCCGCCAGCAGCAGCGGCGCCCAGGACCTACTCATAGCCGTCCACCTGTCGCTGTTTGTCCTGGAGGGGCGTCACGTAGCGGCGAATCGGCCAGACCTGCTGCATCGAGTCGACCAGGACCTGGCTCTCGTGGAGGAGGACACCCGCGTCCTGGACGAGGCGTGGCAGCTCGCCGCTCGAGCGCCGCAGGTCGGTGCCGATGGCCTCGGCCTGCTCGAGGCTGCGGTCGGCTCGCGCCATGATCCGGGGAAGCTGCTCATTCAGCGCGGTGACGGTCTTCTGGCTGCTCGCGAGCAGCTCCTCGGTCGCCCGTGACGAGCGCGTGAGCGAGGGCAGCACCTGATCGTTGACCGAGGTCAGAGTGCCGTCGAGCCCGCGGCCGAGCGAGTCGACCCGGACGTCGAGCCGAGCCTCCATCTCGACCAGCTGAGAGGTCAGGCGGCGCGAGTTCTCGAGCGTCGCGTGCAGGTCCTCCATGACCGGTGGGATCTCGGCAGTGAGACGCTTGAGCTCCGCCATGCCCCCGGCGAAGCGCGCCTGGACCTCCCCCGCCACGTCATTGAGGGTGAGAGCGCGACGGAATGCGATTGCGCCCCCGCCGGCGAGCGGCTTCGCCCCCGCGCTGCCACCCGTGATCTCGATCACGAAGTCCCCGATCGCGTTCTCGGGCCGCAGCTCCGCCACCGAGTCCTGCCGGATGAAATCGAGATAGTCGCCGAAGACGACCAGCTCGACCACCACCTGGCCCGCCGGATCGAGCGCCACCCGGTCCACCTTGCCGATCCGGAAGCCCTTGTACTTGACCGGCTGGCCGGTGGCCAGGTTGAACCCGCTGTCGGCCAGCAGGCGCACCCGGTGCTTCACGCGGAACAGATCCCTCTGCACGCCGATCAGCACCACGCTCGCGGCGACGCAGGCCACCGCCACCAGCAGGAAGACGCCTGCCCTGCGCTCGACGTTCCGGAAACGCCCGTCCTTCTCCTCCATCAGTGCCATGGCTAGTCTCCCCGCAGCGCGATCGTGCGCGACGCGGCCAGCGGCGACGCGAGGGCGGCCTCGCTCACCACGAAGAGCGACGTGCGTCCCGAGCGCTGCTCGTGGAAGCTCGCCGTCAGCGCGGCCACCGCCGGCGCGAGGCTCGCGGGCAGGCCCTCGAGCAGCGACTCGTACATCATCAGGCGAGGCTCCATCAGGAGCGCCCGCACCAGGCCCATGATCCGACGCCAGTGCTCGGGAAGCAGGCCCGGCAGGCTGTCGAGGCAGCTCGCCAGCGCGTCCCCGCGCAGACCCAGCTTCTCGAAGTACGCCTGGACCCGAGGCAGGACCACCTCGACCGTGAGCCCCGCGTGGTACGAGACCGGCAGCAGCAGGTTCTCCCAGGCCCGGAGGTTGCTGACGAGGCCGCCGCCCTCGCGCACGACACCCACCTCGCGGAAGAGAGCGAGCGCCTTCGCTTCCGGGAGGCGGTAGAGCTCCTCGCCGAGCAGGGTCAGCCGCCCGCCGCCAGGCGGCCGCCGTCCGGTGAGGAGCGCCATCAGCGCCACGCGCGCCCAGCTCGAGCCGGCGGCGATCGCCACGCGCTCACCCTCCCCGACCGCCAGCGACCAGGGCCCGTGACCGCCCACCCGGACCTCCTCCAGCCTCACCATGTGAAGGCCACCAGGCCGACCAGCCCGTCGAACACCACCACCAGCGTCAGGCTGTGGAGCACCGCGAGCGAGGTCGCGCGGGGGACCTCGGTGAGCGAGCGCTTCGGAGCGAGGCCGTGATAGCAGGAGGCCGCCGCCAGGAGCAGACCGAACAGCAGGGACTTCGAGAACGCGAGGCCCACCTCGGGCAGCTCGAGGATCGCGAAAATCGCACCGAACTCCTTGAAGATCGGGGTCGCGACGAACGCCGCCGAGAGCAGGTAGCCGCCCGCCACCGCCGCCACGATGAAGTACAGGGTGAGCGTCGCCAGGCTGAGCGTCGCCCCCGCCACCCGCGGCACCACGAGATAGTCGAACGGATCGATCCCCATCGAGGCGATCGAGTCGACCTCGCCGCTCACCACCATCGTGCCGAGCTCCGCCGCCATCGCGCTCGCGCTCCGCGCCGTGATCACGACCGCGCAGAAGAGGGGCCCGAGCTCCCTGACCACCGTCCAGATCAGGATCTTGCCGATCAGCACCGGGTCCGACCCCACGATGGCCACCACCTGGGTCGTGATCACGATCCCGATCAGCGCTCCGGTCACGGCCACGATGCCGAGGGCCTCGATGCCGGTGAAGTAGATCTGGCGGAAGAACACGCGACGGATGGCCGGATTCGAGATTCGCCTGCCGTGCGCGACGGCGCGCGCCGCCAGCGACAGGATCCCGCTCGCATGCCGCGCGAATGCGAGGGCGCCATGCCCGACGCGCTCGATCGAGGCCACGGCCCCCATGGCCCGTCATCCTACTCCGGTTCCCGGCTCGCCCGCGGCCGGCCGGCGCCCGAGACGCATCCCGGTGTGGAGCGCCGCCTGCTCGACGGGAGAAGAGCCATACTCGATCGCCATGCATCTCCTCGACAGCTTCCCGCGCGAGGCCGGCTGGTCGATCGACATCCTGGCGACCGACCTGTCGCGTCTGGTCCTGGCGCACGCCGAGGCCGGCATCTGGCCGATCGAAAGGGCCTCCCCGATTCCGGTCCCCTGCCCGAAGCGCTTCATGTTGAGAGGCACCCGCTCCGAGACCGGCCGGCTGCGCGCCGTCGGCCCCTCGATCTGCAGCCCGGGCGCCGCCCGCCCGCGCGAGGACGCGCGATGACGAAGATCGACTCGCCGCCCGGCCCCATCCACGTGCTGGTGGTCGACGACTCGGCGCTGGTCCGGCAGGTCCTCACGGCTCTGCTCACCTCGGAGCCCGGCTTCGAAGTGGTCTGCGCGCACGACCCGATCATCGCGCAGCAGAAGATGGAACGCTTCCGGCCGGACGTCGTCATCCTCGACCTCGAGATGCCGCGCATGGACGGCCTCACCTTCCTCAGGAAGCTCATGGCCGAGGACCCCCTGCCGGTCGTCGTCTGCTCGGCACACACCGGCAAGGGCACCGACGCCGCCCTGCGCGCCCTCGACGAGGGCGCCGTCGACGTCCTGGCCAAGCCGCGACTCGGGGTCAAGGACTTCCTCTGGGAGTCCGCGATGATCTTCCTGGACGCCGTGCGGGCTGCGGCCGAGGCGGGCCGCAGCCCCAAGTGGGCCCGTAAGGCACGGACCGCGGCACCGCGGCGGGTTCCTACCGCCGCGCAGGTGCCCGGCCGGCCGGCACGCACCGTCTCCGCCGCCGACAGGCTGATCGCGATCGGCGCCTCGACGGGCGGAACCGAGGCTCTGCGGGAGGTCCTGGAGGGCATGCCCGTCGAGGTCCCGGGCATCGTGGTCGTACAGCACATGCCCGAGGGCTTCACCCGGGCCTTCGCCGAACGCCTCGACCAGATCTGCCCGATCGAGGTCAAGGAGGCGGCGGCGGGCGACCGTGTGACGCCGGGGCGCGCCCTCGTCGCGCCGGGCGACCAGCACCTGTTGGTGCGCCGCAGCGGCGGCCAGTATCTGGTGGAGCTGAACCGCGAGCCGCTCGTCTCCCGACACCGGCCCAGCGTCGACGTCCTCTTCCGTTCCGTCGCCACGGCCGCGCGCGCCAAGGCGGTCGGGGTGATCATGACGGGCATGGGCGCCGACGGCGCCGACGGGCTCCTGGAGATGAAGCGCTCGGGCGCCGCCACCATCGCCCAGGACGAGGCCTCCTGCGTCGTGTTCGGCATGCCGAAGGAGGCGATCGCGCGGGGTGCGGTCGACGAGGTCGTGCCCCTCTACCGCATGCGCGAGGCCATCCTGCGCCGCCTGAACGGCGTCGTCTGAGCGAAGCGTCGCTGCAAGATGCTTGCTGCGCGCGCTCACGCAGGCGCCACGCGCTCGGCTGTCCGGCGTCCGCAAGGTGCTATCATTCGGCCACACGAAGCCAGCTGCCACGCGGTGATCCCCGCCCCGAGCGCCACCCTCCCGGGACCTTCGGAGAGCGCGATGACTGACGGCGAGGCCGAGCCGGACGCACCGCAAGCGTTGCTCGACGCGCTGCGCGCCGAGAACGCGACCCTCCGCGACAGCGAGGCGCGCCCGCGCCCTCGACACCTCTCGATCCCTCGGACCTGGCGGCCGGTGTCACCTTCACGGCGCTCGACATCACCGAGCGGGAGGCCGCGGGGCGCGCCCTGCTCCAGTCCGAGCGCCGGGCGGCGAACCGCATGCTCGGCGTCGACAACAGTCAGTTCGTCGGCAAAACGATCGAGGAGGCCTTCCCGCCCCTGCGCGAGACGGAGATCCCCGAGCGCTACCGGCGGGCGGCAGCGCTCGGCGAGCCCTGGCTGACCCAGCAGATCGACTATCGCCACGAGCGGATCGCGGGGGCGTTCGAGGTCTACGCGTTCCAGACCAAGCCGGGCTCGATGGCTGCGTTCTTCGTCGACATCACGGCTCGGCTCCAGGCCGAGCAGGAGCGGCGGGAGCTCGAGGCGCGCCTGCGCCAGCAGCAGAAGCTCGAATCCATCGGCACTCTGGCGGCGGGGGTCGCACACGAGATCAACAATCCCCTGACCGGCATCCTGAACTACGCGCAGCTGATCCTGGACAGGCGGCCGGAGGACGCCGCGGTCGGCCGCTACGCGACCAGCATCGTGCTCGAGAGCGAGCGCGTCTCCGAGATCGTCAAGAACCTGCTGGCCTTCTCCCGCCAGGACCGGCAACCGCTCTCGCCGGCGAGGATGCAGGACATCGCCGCGGCGGCGCTCGGCCTGGTGCGGGCCCTGTTCGCGCGCGACCGGATCGTCGTCCTTGCCGACATCCCCGAGGACCTGCCCAGCTTCCAGTGCCGGAGCCAGCAGATCCAGCAGGTTCTGGTGAACCTGCTCACGAACGCCCGTGACGCCACGAACGAGCGTCATCCGGGGAGCGTTCCCAACAAGCACATCCGCATCGAGACGCGGCTCCTCGAGTGCGACGGGCGGCGCTGGCTCCGGACCACGGTCGAGGATTCCGGCAACGGGATTCCCGTGGAGCTCCGCGAGCGGATCTTCGATCCCTTCTTCACGACCAAGCCGCGGGACCTGGGGACGGGGCTGGGCCTGTCCATCTCCTACGGGATCGTCCGCGCCCACCACGGCAAGCTGAGCTTCGAGAGCGATCCCGACCGCGGCACCCGCTTCTTCCTCGATCTGCCGGTCGACGCCGACCGCTGAGGCGTCTTCAGTCGAGCTGCAGGATCCCCTTGCGCAGGGCCACGGTGACGGCCTCGGTCCGGCCGGAGACGCCGAGCTTGCTCAGGATGTTCTTGACGTGGATGTTCAAGGGAGGCCTCGCGCAGGGCCCAGACCGCGCGATGCACCTCCTCGATGCTGGCATCCACCTGCCCGAGCGCGCGCGTCAGGTGCTGCTCGGCCGCGTGGGGCGCCGCGGCCAGCGTCAGGCTCGCCGCCTCCAGCGAGAGCAAGATCCCGGCCAGCTTCTGCTCGAGCACGACGTCCGCGAGCTGCCCCTTCAAGGTGAGGACCGAGCGGCAGCCCCCCCACCCGCTCGTGGCTCGCGAAGCCGATCAGCTCGACGCCCTCGCCCACCTCGGCCTGCACGGTATCCTGGCTCCCGACCTCGGCCTCGAGCCCCCCGTCGCAGCAGCCATGGCAGACGCGCACGATCGAGCGACCCGCTCGCCATGATGCAGAGAGTATGGGCGTCTCAGATACCGTCGGCGGAGGCCGGTGGACCGATCGTCCGCCCTAGCCAGTCCTGGCTAGGACGAGCTCGCCCGGGCGGGTCACCGCCGGCTCCGCGACGACCTTGCCGTCACTCTGCCCGACCTGCGGCGAGGTGGGCCCGTTCAGCCGAGCGGTTGCTCCACGCGGGCCAGGTGCTGAGCGAAACGACCGGATCGGTGCTCGATCAGGCGGTAGGCGGCCACCTTGGCCGCACTGTTGACGGCGAGCCAGGCGAGCGCGTAGCCCCAGACCAGGAGCGCGTAGCGCCAGCCGATCGGCTGCACGAACCAGCCGTAGACCGCCGCCAGCGTCCCCACCACCTGCGTGGCCTCCGTCGTCACGAACAGCTTCCAGCTCGGCCACGGCCGCTGCCAGATGGCGCCCTCGTTGCGCGTCAGGTAGATGGTCAGGTGCCCGGCCACCAGCAGCTTCAGGAAGATCAGGGTCTGAATCGTCGGGCGGGCCAGGTGCAGATACACCTCCGCCAGCCAGAAGACCCCGAAGCTGGCCACGACCCCCAGGATACCCAGCAGGGACGAGATCATCAGCACCTTGTGCATGTCCCAGCGGGCCGGCTGCGGCGCGACCGGCGCGTTGTCGTAGGCGATCATCATGATCGGGAAGTCGTTCAGGAGCGCGAGCAGGATGATCATGATGGCGGTGACGGGGTAGAAGTTGAAGACCAGGATCGCGAGCGTCATGAAGAGCAGCACGCGCACGGTCTCGCTGATCCTGTAGACGGCGTAGGCCGTCATCCGCTCGAAGATGCGCCGCGCCTCCTCGATCGCCCGCGTGATCACCGAGAGCCCGGGGGCCGTGAGCACGAGGTCGGCGGCGGCGCGGGCGGCATCGGTCGCGCCGCTGACCGCGATCCCGACGTCTGCCTGCTTCAGGGCCGGCGCGTCGTTGACCCCGTCCCCGGTCATGCCGACGATGTGGCCCCGGCTCTGCAGGCTCTTCACGATCGCGAACTTGTGCTCGGGGAAGACCTGCGCGAACCCATCGGCCCGCTCCGCCCGGTCCGCGGCCTCCCCCTCGGTCGCGTTGGAGAAGGCGGCGTCCGCGGCGACGATGGCGGGGCCCAGGTGCAGCTCGGAGGCGATCTGCTTCGCGATCGCCAGGTGATCCCCCGTCACCATCTTGACGGCCACCCCCATGCGCCGCGTCTCGTCGATCATTGCGGCGGAGTCGTCCCGCGGGGGATCGGAGAGCGGCAGCAGGCCCAGGAAGCGCCAGGGCCCTCCCGCCTCGGCGCGCGCCACCCCCAGCGTGCGGTAGCCCCGGGAGGCGAACTCGTCCACGCGCTCCTTCACGCTGCGCGCGAGAGCTTCGTCGGGGGCCGCCATCTCCAGGATCACCTGGGGCGCGCCCTTGGCGACCTGGTACCGCTTGCCCTGCTCCTCGATCTCCGCCTCGGTGCGCTTTGTCACCGGGTCGAAGGGCTGGAAACGGACGACCCGCGCCGCCCGGAGCCGGGCCTTGTCCTCGACCCCCGTCAGCACGGCGTCGTCGATGGCATCGCCGCCGCCCTCCACGGAGGCGAGCGCGGCGGCGACCACCAGCGTCTCTCGATCGGCCCCGCCCAGCGGGACCGGCTCGCCCAGCTCGAGTTGGTTCTTGGTGAGCGTGCCGGTCTTGTCCGAGCAGAGGACCTCCATCCCCGCCATCTCCTCGATGGCGACCAGCCGGGAAACGATCGCCTTCATGCCGGCCAGGCGCTCCGCGCCCACCGCCATGGTCACCGACAGCACGGCGGGCAGCGCCACCGGGATCGCGGCCACGGTCAGGATCAGGGCGAACTGCAGCGTCTCGACGAGCGGGTCGTGGCGGAAGAGGGCAACCGTCAGCATGACCGCCACCAGCGCCAGCGTGACCAGGATCAGGAAGTTGCCGATCCGCAGCACGGCCCGCTGGAAGTGCGAGGTGGTCCGCGCCGACTGCACCAGCTGGGCGGTCTTGCCGAAGTAGGTGCCCATGCCGGTCGCGACCACGAGTCCCTTCATCTCGCCTCGCCGGGCGATGGAGCCCGCGTAGGCCAAGTCGCCCGCCGCCTTGTCGACCGGCAGGGACTCGCCGGTGAGCGCGGACTGATCGACGCTCAGGTAGGCGCCCTCGAAGAGACGGACGTCGGCGGGAATGATGTTGCCGAGCTTCACCAGCACCACGTCGCCGGGGACGAGCTCCGCCGCCGGGATCTCCCGCCACTCGCCGTCGCGCAGGGCCCTCGCCCGCAGGGCCAGCTTCTGCTTCAGGAGCGCGATGGCGTTGTCGGCCTTGAACTCCTGCCAGAAGCCGACGACGGCGTTCACCAGCAGCAGGGCGAAGATGATCACGAGGTCGGCCCAATGCCGGACGATGGCGGAGAGCAGGGCGGCGGCCTCGATCATCCAGGGGATGGGACCCCAGAAGTAGGAGAGCAGCCGTCGCGCCACGCTCGCGTGCTCCTCGCGCAGCGCGTTCGGCCCGTGCTGGGCCAGGCGGCGGGCCGCCTCCTCCGAGCTCAGGCCCCGCCGTTCCTCCGCCGAGACCGCGGCGGCTGCCGGCGTGCCGGGAGCCTGTGCTGGCGCCTGGTCCGAGGGTATCGTCGTCATCGTGGCCTCCTGATGCTGGTACGCCCCCCTCGCGAGAGCCGCCTCTCACGACGCGCTCGCACCGGCGCGGGGCGTCGCCGCGACGTCGCCGCTCGACGGCGCCCTGGAGACCGGCAGGAGCTCGTTGGTCGGGAGCCGCGGCTCCTTGCGGCTCGAAGTGGATGACGGTGGCTCGCCTGTTGGCGACCCACCACCCTCACTCGACCCTATGCCCCGAGTCCCGCCCTGTCAATGTCGAGCCCGAGCTGCCGGCTGCGGCGCAAGCTGGCGTGCGGCCTCAGGAGACCCAGAACTTGAAGGTGAAGAGCGCCGCCAGCAGGCCCATCAGAAGCACGCTGCCCAGGGTCCAGACGCGATCGAAGACCTCGCTCGCTCCCAGCTCTCCGAGCAAGATGAACACGGAGGGCACGCCCAGCAGGTAGCGCGGCATGCCGACCGGCACGGCGCTCAGCAGAGAGACCGCGAGCAGGGCGAGCCCGAAGAGCGAGGGCGCCGGGTTCCGGCGCAAAGTCGCGGCACAGGCGGCCAGCGCGAACAGCGCCGCCGCGATCTCGATCGCGTAATAGGCAGCCCTCTGGACGTTGCTGGTCGACGCGAACCAGGCGAACAGCAGACCGGCCGCCGCGAGCGCGAGGCCCAGGTCGGCGGCTCTCAGCCATAGGGGCGCTCGCTCCTGCAGCCGGCCGAAGGCAACTCGGGCGAGCAGCAGTGCGAGGAAGACAACCAGGCAGGTCGCGACCCGGGCGCCCCTTTCGCCGAACAAGTCCTGGAACACGTAGGTCCAAGCCCCGAGAGAACGGGCCCATTCGAGCTTCCCGCGGCCGAAGTAGCCGATCTGCACCATGTCAGACGCGCGTCCAAGCCACAGGCGCCAAAGGCCGAAGCCGGCGAGCGGCGCGAGCGTCAGCGAACCGCGCCCGAGGGTCCGCCAAGGGAACGGCCGGAGCCGCAGCCGCCGCCAGTCGACGCCGCGCAGCCAGCCGAACGCCAGCGGCACGAAGAGCGCCGCGCCCGTAGCCCGCGTCAGGGCCGCGCAGAAGGCCAAGAGCGCCGCTTCGCCCCAGCGCTCCCGGCGCAGCAGGGCGAGCGACCCGAAGGCGAGCCCCACGAAGAGCCCCTCCGTCAGCACCATCGCCAGGAAGAAGCCGGTCGGGAAGGCGATCAGATAGAAGGCGCTGCGCCGGGCGCCGGCCTCACCCAGCGCGTCTCGCGTGAGGTCCCGCAGGGCCAGCATGCCGGCCAGAGCGCCGAGCACCGAGACCAGGACCCCCGCCAGCGTCGAGGTCGCGATCGGCGAGAGCCCGAGCGGCAGCAGCGGCATGCGCACGGCCCGCATCACCATCGGATACAGGGGAAAGAAGGCGTAGTTCAGCGAGTAGGCCCGGTAACGTCGCGGGATCCAGGACGGCCAGCCACCCACGCGGGCCGGCACCGCGATCGGCGGCGGCGAGACGTTCTTCGTGAAGTAGGGCTGCGGCGGCTGGTCCGGGTCCAGGTAGATCGTGCGAACGGCGGGGTCGTCATAGCCCACGGTCGCGATCGAGAGGTACCACTCCGAGTCCCAGGCGACCTGGTGGCCGAGGAAGGGCTCGGAAGGGTAGGGCCGATCGTCGAGGCTGTGCGCTCCCGTGTCGGCGGGGGTCCAGTCGAGCACCGTGTCGGGGCGGCACGGCTGGAAGCGGACAGCCACGAGCTCCTGGTAGCCGAGGAGCAGGATGATCCACGCCAGCCAGATGACCACGAGGTCGCGCACCGGCCGGGAGAGAAGCATCGCCGCGCAGCCTAGGCCCGCCCCGCCGCGCGCGTCAAGGTCTAGACGAGGGGCTGTCTAGACGAGGGGCGACGAGCCGTCGTCATCGCCTCGCCCGTGAGCGGGAGAAGACCATACTCCCCGTACGCACTCTGCCACCGCCTGGATCAGGGCGTCCCCCTGCCGTCTTCTCGAATGGGCGAAGTGGAGGGGACACACGAGACGCGGCGAGGGTCTCCACACGACGACGCCTGCCTCGCGCTCGAGGCGCTCCCCCTCCTCGCGCTCGAGGACGGCGACGCCCACGCCCGCTCGCACCAGCTCGCGCCGCGTCGCGTCGTCCTGAGCCCCCACCTGCGACGCGCAGATCAACCGCTTCGCACCCATGACCCGGTCGACCGCCTGCTGAAAGACGCACTGGCCGCCCGGATACACCCATGGACGCCGAGCCAGGCTCTCCCAGCTGATCTCGTCAGCCGAGGGCATCAGGCTCTTGGGAATCGCCACGACCAGCTCACTCTCTACCAGGAACTGCAGCTGCAGGTCGTGGGGCTCACGCTCCCCGTACACGAAACCGGCGTCCAGCGCGCCGGTCCGGATACCATCGACGACACCCTGCGAGTCGGAGGAGGTGAAGTTGAGCTCGACGCTGGGATGCCTCTGCCGAACCACCGCCGCGAGGCGCGACACACGCAGGAAGGTGGGATCCGCGTTGAGGCCGATCTCGAGCCCGCCCTGAAGCTCCCGCTTCAGGCTGGCCGCCTTCGCCGTGACCTCCAGCGCGGCGTGGAGCACTTGTTCAGCCTTGCTGCGGATGGCCTGGCCCGCCTGGGTGAGCTCCATGCCCCGGGTCGAGCGCTCGAACAGCACGACACCCAGCTCCTCCTCGAGCGCCTTGATGTGCGCGCTCACCGAGGGCGGCGTCGTGAACAGACGCCGGGCCGCTCGCGTGACACTGCGCTCTTCGACGACGGCGAGGAACGTCCGGATCTGGTAGATCTCCATGTGGGTGGCCGCGCCCGTCCGCACGATTCTAGCCTCCTTCGCGCGCCCCGCCCTTCGCCTTTCCTGAACGCTGCCTTCGGAAAAGGTACATGGACGGGGCGCGGAAGGCATGGCTACAATCCGCCTCCACTGCGGCAGGAGCACGAGGAGAGAGCAAGGGTGTCACAGCGACAGACGGCGCCGAATACCTACATCCACGGGACCGAGGCCAGTGAGCAAGCGCGCCTGGCGGCCCTGAATCGCATCACCAACCGGGCGTTCGTGGACTACCTGGCCGTCGACGCTGGCGCTCATGTGCTCGAGGTCGGGTCCGGACTGGGCCTGCTGGCGGTTGCCGTGGCCGACTCCGCCTCGAACGTCAGCGTCGTCGGCGTCGAACGCTCGCCCGCCCAGATCGCGGCCGCGGCTCGCTCACACAGGGTTCGGTACTTCGAGGGCGACGCACACGCACTGCCATTCCCGGACGCGAGCTTCGACGTCGCCTATGCCCGCTACCTGCTCGAGCACGTCTCGCGCCCCGACATCGTGCTGGCGGAGATGCGGCGCGTGGTGCGACCGGGTGGACGTGTGGTGGTGTGCGAGAACGACATCAGCCTGCTGCGGGTGGACCCCGCCTGCCCCTCCTTCGAGGCCGTCTGGAGCGCCTTCCGCGACCACCAGACGCGCTTGGGCGGCGATGCCGCCATCGGCGCCAAGTTGTACCGGTTCATGCGCGGCGCCGGGCTCTCGGCGATCGAGCTGTCCGTTCTGCCCGAGCTGCACTGGCACGGATCACCCAACTTCGCCGCCTGGATCGACAACTTGATCGGCAACATCGCCGGCGCGCGCGAGGGGCTGGTGCAGGCCGGAGCGGCCGATGCGTCGCTCGTGGACCGGGCCCTGTGCGAGCTCGAGGCCCTCTCTCGGAATCCCGACGCCAGCTCAGTGTTCGTGTGGAACCGCGCGGCCGCCGCAGTCTGAGGAGATCAACGCCGAGCCGGGGGCACGGCGAGGTCCACGCGTGCGTGCTAGTGTACGGGTTGCAGGCCGGCCGTGACGCCGGTCGCGGGCCGGCCTACCTCACTTCTGTCCGTCGGAGGAGAGGCGACAGATGCGAACAGGACGACAGCCGTGGATCCTCGGGTTCGCGCTCTTGGCGGCCGTGCCGACGGGCGCGGGGCTCGCCGTCGCATCCGACCCGCCGCTGAAGCCCAGCTCCCAGGCTCCCTCACCGAGCGTGCCGGGACTGATCCAGGCGGACGCCGCCCTCGCCCCGGGCGAGTCGCTCCGCTACACGCTCCCCGTCGAGGCCTCGGGCGTCTACACGATCGCCGTCCGCGTCGCCCGTGGCAAGGGATACGACGCGCACGTGCGCATCACCTGCGACGGCGAGGACGTCACCGGGGCCATCACCGTCCCCAACACGGGAGGACCGGATCATTGGCTGACCCTCCGCCGGCCGGACGTCCGGCTCACCGCCGGAAGCCACGCGTTCGTGCTCACGCTGGAGGACGGCACGCCGGTCTCCCTCGACTGGATCAGCTTCACGCGTGAGGCGCCTCCTACCCCCGGCCCCCCTCCCGATCCGGGTACCTGGAAGCTCGTCTGGAGCGACGAGTTCGACCATGACGGCAAGCCCGACCCCGCCAAGTGGGCCTACGAGACGGGCGGCGGCGGGTGGGGCAACCACGAGCTGCAGTACTACACGGACCGGCCGGAGAACGCGCGTGTCGAGAGCGGCCACCTGGTCATCGAGGCGCGGCGTGAGCGCGTCGGCGAGCGCGACTACACCTCCGCCCGGCTGGTCACCAAGGGCAAGCGGACCTTCCGCTACGGCCGTGTCGCCGTGCGCGCCAAGCTGCCCAAGGGTGTCGGCACCTGGCCCGCCATCTGGATGCTCGGAGCCACCGACCGCGAGTGGCCGGAACGGGGCGAGCTGGACATCATGGAGCACGTCGGCAAGAACCCCGGCTGGGTCCACGCCTCCGCCCACTCGCTCAAGTACTACTGGCGCAACGGCAACCAGAAGACCGGCATCACCTACCTGGGCGACGTGCAGAACGCCTTCCACGAGTACGCCCTCGATTGGTCGAAGGACCGCCTGGAGTTCTTCGTCGACAACAACAAGTACCTGACCGTCGACAACGAGGGGAGCGGCCACGACGCCTGGCCCTTCGACGACCCGGAGTACCTGCTCATGAACGTCGCCGTCGGCGGCGACTGGGGCGGCCCGCTCGTCGACGACTCGGCCTTTCCGACCCGCATGGAAGTCGACTACGTCCGCGTCTACGAGCGGCCCTGATCAGCCCCCGCGCGGGGCGGCATCCACTCTACTGCGGCCCGTAGCGGTAGTGTCCCGTGACCGGGTACCTGAACAGCATGTCCTCCACCTCGGGACCTCGTCCGATGTTGTGCACGATCATCGGTCGGCTCGAATCGGCTGACCGACTTTCCGTCACCAGGCCGATGTGCGGCAGGTTCCCGGGCAGCATCCAGGTCACGAGGTCGCCGGGAAGATAGTCTGCGGCGCTCTGCGTAGCGGGCACGCTCGCACCCGCCCGGCGGAAGAACACCCGAAGGTTCGGCACCCGGCGATGGTCGATGTTGCTGTCGGGAGCGGCCAGGCCCCACAGTCGGGGATACGCCCCGAAGTCGCGCAGCATGTCCTCGTGCACCTTCACCTGTAGATCGATACCCACCTTCCGATAGGCCCTGATGATCACATCCGTACACACGCCCACGTCCGCTGGAACGTCACCCCCCGGATAGCCGATCCGCCGGTACGATCCGTCGTACCTCACGTGAGCCGACACCTGCTCCTTGGCCGCCGCCACCAGCTTCGCTACGAACTGCGGCGGTAGCCGGTGACCCTGCGCGGCTCCGCCCCTCGTCACGCCACCTGCCACCACGAGCACCGCGACCACTCGGGCGACCCTCACCGTCGAGCACTCACTGCGCCGGAGCGCCTGCGCTTCCCGTCTGATACAGCTTTCGTCCGACCAGGACCAGCCAAAGCAGCTGAGGAAGACCGCCGATCATCAGGAGGACGGCGCCGATCCCTTCCGGCAGGAACGCCAGCGCCATCGTGATCCGCACGAGATCCAACCCGTGACCGACGATCCCGAACCAGGCGACCGCCTTGCCGTAGATCCCGCTGCGCAGCATCAGGACCGAGAAGATGACCGCCGCGCCTTCGACGAGCAGGCCTCCCAGGTTGAGTCCTGCGGCGGTCGCCGCCATCCTCGCCTCTCCTGCGGCCAAGAGCAGAACGCGACGTGACTCCGTCGTCGCCGACGAGTACTGGTCAGCGAGCGCGACCAGGGAGTAGGACGGGTTCGCCACCAGCAGCACGGACAGTCCAACGAATGCGCAGAGCGCCGCGAGAGCCGCGTAGGCACTGCTCACCCGGCGCAGGGTGAATCCCAGCCCAAGGAACGTCAGGAAGTAGAGGATCGTGCCAAGGAGGGTCGGGAAGGAGAGCAGAAGCAGGCCCACGTGCCTCTTGCTCTTCAGCAGGGTGAACCAGCCCTCGGCGGTGCTGGGATACGGCCCCAGTGCGATCCACACGATCACGTCGAAGAGGAAGAGCACCATCAGCAGCATGGTCGCGAGGCCGGATACGCGGTAGAAGCTGCTTCCGCTCGGGCCCGAGGTCACGCCGTTCTCTCCGCTCACTCGTGGCCACCTCACAGGTTCGTTGTCCGCGATGGATCATCATCCAACTTGCCGGCGTTGACAACCTCGACACGGTCAAAGGAGCGCCACAGGCCGTCCCTCCCCCGCACGCCGCTCAGAACGCGACGCTCACCCCGATCGAAACGGGCCACACGTACTTCGTCCGGGCCCCCTGACGTATCTGCTGGGTCTGCCAGTCGCGGATCGCGTCCTGGTGGAGGGAGTAGGTGGGGATGTCGGCGCGGACGGCGAGGGCGACTCGGGCTCGGTGCAGCCGCAGGACCTCGACACCGGCCTCGAGGTAGGTCCCGAAGCCGATCCGCCGGGCGCGGAAGCGCTCGTTCCCGGAATCATCGTGGGCGTCGAGGGTCAGCAGCCCCAGCCCGACGCCCAGGTAGGGGCTCACGTCCCGGTTCGTGAGGTAGCCGCGACCTCCGACGCTCGCCGAGAACACATTCAGGCTCGGTCCCGCGTCACCGTCACGGCCCCAGCCGACGCGCGCTTCCAGGGGCAGCGAGAAACGCTCACCCGCGTACATCATCCCCAGCGTCACGCTGGCGCCCGAGCTGCCAAGTCCCGGGGACTGGAGGTTCGCGACGGCCGTCAGGAACTTCAGCTCTCCCGGCTTGGTGCGGATGGGTTGTGCCTCCTCGGCCAGCAGGTTGCCGACGCGCTGCGTGTCGGCGAGCGGCCGGTCCTCCGCCAACGCCCGCGCGATGCGGGGAGCCGCCGGGATCTCCTCCACACCCTCGGTGCGGACGGTGATCGAGACGCCGTCCTCCTGCCGGCGGACGGTGACGACGACCAGCCGTCCGAGCGATGCCAGTGACACCTCGTAGCCGCCCGTCGCACTGGACGCGTGTCTGAGCTCCGCGCAGAGAAGCTCGCTCGCCGTCCACGCGTCGTCCTCGTCGAGCCCGCGCGCCTGCTTCAGCTCGCAGGAGAAGGCCTCCTCGGCACCGGCACCCGCCGGTTGCCCGGCGGTCAGGACGAACGCTCCGCCCAACATCACCGTCCACGCCCACCCCGCGGCTCGCCGTCGCTTCTGGGACCGCATCTGCCTGCCTCCCTTCACGGCAGCAGGCTAGACGGGCCCTCCGCAGCGCGTCCTCAGCGCTCGCCAAGGAAGATCCAAGGGCATGCCGGCGATGGTCGATGTTGCTGTCGGGCCAAGCACCCGCGCGCGCGAGCACGCTGGTGCCCCCTGCGGTCGAATACCCGCAGCACGCCAAGGTCGGTCCGGATCGCTTCTAGATCGCAACCCAGACTGTCAAACGTCAGGTCGACTGGATCTCCCGTCGATCGGCCTCCACCTCGCAGGTCAACGTAGACCAGCATCAGCCGATCGCTCAGCGCTGTCGGCGGACCGTGACCCTGCCCTGGGCCGCCACCCGCAGCTACCTCTTCACAGGAGGACTCCCGATACCGCTTGCTGGGCAGCATCTCCCCATCAGCGCTCAGGACGCCGTGGACCTGAGTCGCCCACCATGGGGATTCCGTACTGCCGAAAGAACTCGACCGCCTCGGGGTCTCTACGCCGCGCGTCCACGACATACTGGCCTACCGCTCCGCCTCCACATGCGTAGTAACCCGCCGCGCCACCGCCCACAGCCACTCCGCCGACGGCGCCGCCGCCAAACGCCACGCCCCCGACCGCCAGCCCGCCGATTGCGCACAGCACACCTACGGACAACCCCCCGAGACTGAACAGGCCCGCCGCAAGTCCACCGATCGCCACGACACCACGGGCAAACCCGCCCACTGCGACGACGCCGGTTGCGAGATCACCTACGGCGAACACCGCCTTCGCGTGCCCCCGCCACTCGCCCCGTGTTGGATCAGGACCGAAAGCGATCTCGTAGAACGGCAAATCGCCTATGCCCCACGACGCACGCCGCCGAATGGAAGGACGCCTTAGGCCCCCCGCCCGAAGGGCTGCAACTTCCCGCTCCAGCTCGCCGACTCGGCTCTCGAGTTCCTCGCGATCCCGCATGGCTCCACCCTATGTCTGCCCAACACCGGGGATAGGCTGCGAGGCGCGCTAGCGCGCGGGGACACCCACGATGACGGCCCGGCCGCGGCGGCAGCCGCCTACCGCGCCTCTCTCGACTTCCGCCCGCGCCTCGTCAGCTTCATCCCCTTGTTCGGCAGCCTCATCGAACTCCTCAAGGCACGCGATGCACGAACAACGGTTCGCAACGCTTCGTTGACAGCCTCGTCACTAGGAAACGCCTTCGCCAGTTCTGGCTCGAGTCGAACGATGTTCGTACCGGCCTGAAACCGCCGGTAGTACTTCCCACGGACTCCGCCCTTCAGCGACGCGAAGTCGTACTCGGGGCGGAGATCATCGTCTTGCCTGCTACTCGCCTTCTTCATAGAACCTGCGCTCGCGCGGGGTGGCCTGCCTCGCGCTGATGATGCGAACCGCTGCGCGTCGCCGATTGCTGGCGGCTTTCTCAGGATCCCATTCGACGATCACGCCCCAAGTATCGCCGAACGCGCTGTCTTTCTGAAGGTCTGCCGCACAGCAACTGGAACAACTGACGTCGAAAGCGATGGGCGACAATGAGATCGAGGCTCATCCGTCGCCGGCTGGACTCTAGAGGCGCGGCGGCGACGGAGTCAAGGCTGGCATCTCGTTGCAGGGGCGGGCAATAGACGGGCGGTGCGCGCCGGTGGGCACGGTCCCCTTGTGGCAGGTACCGCGCGGGACCAAGGCTCGATATGGCAGGGGAGTTTGCCACAGCCGGCTCAGCGCGAAGCCTCCACTCCGCTGCCAGCGCCACCCTAGACCAGGCTGGCCAGCCGCATCAGCTTCAGCACCGGCTCGCCGAGCTCGCGGGAGGCTGCGAGGTCGATGGAGAGATCCAGGACCCAGTCGTTGAGCCCTTCGGTGTCGACGAGCATCTGCTGCACGCGCCAGCGGGTGCCATCCTCGGAGGGCTCGACGTGGGTGTGGCGGAGGTTGCGGGCCTCGGGATCCAGGCGCAGGCCGCCGTGCTCGGCGCGGTGGGCCTCTCGAGCGGCCTTCAGCCGCTCCACCGTCCACGCCTCGCCGTCCACGTCGGCGGGGGCGTCGATCGAGTCGAGCGCGGCCTCGTCCTTCCCGATCGACCAGGCGCGCAGGAAGGCGAAGGCGCGGGTGCGGATCGCCGCCGTGAACGCCTTCATGTCACGGGTCACGTCGGGCGGCTCCTCCGGCTGCGAGGGACGCAGGTCGACCGCCGGCGCCGGCTGGAAGCCAGCGTCGCGCATCTTCTCCCACTCGTCGAGCAGGCTCGAGTCGACCCCGCGCAGCATGTCGCGCAGGTAGAGCTCGATCTCGCCCACGGTGTCCGTCTTCTCGCCGTCGGGCACGGTCTGGCCGAGCACCTTGTAGACGCTGTTGAGGTGGCGGAGGAGCAGGCCCTCGGCCCGCTCGAGGTCG
Organism: uncultured Acidobacteriota bacterium; assembly: GCA_963732935.1. Taxonomy (GTDB): domain Bacteria; phylum Acidobacteriota; class Vicinamibacteria; order Fen-336; family Fen-336; genus DATBSL01. The sequence goes on from CAVTBK010000004.1 coordinate 382,671, forward strand.
TACTCCTGCACGTAGTCGGCGAAGGAGCGGAAACCCTCGAACATCTCGCGCGCGATCGACTTGGGGCGGATGTTCTCCTCGCCCACCCAGGGATGCCTGTCGGCGAAGGCGTTGAAGGTCGCGTAAACGAAGTCGCGCAGCGGCTTCGGGTACTCGAGCTTCTCGAGCTCCGCCATGCGCTGGTCGTAGTCGAGGCCCTCCGCCTTCATCCGGGCTATCTCGCGGTCCTTCACCTTGTCGAGCTGGCGGCGCAGGATGAGCTCCGGGTTCTCGAGGATCGACTCGACGAGCGTCAGCAGGTCGAGGGGGTGGGTCTCCGAGTCGGGGTCGAGGAGCGGGATCGTCTCCAGCAGGTAGAGCGAGAGCGCCTGGTCCATCGAGAAGTCGTCCTGCAGCTCGACGTTCACGCGCACCGTGAAGCGCGGCCCCTCCTCGTCGTTCGGGACGATCTCGACGATGCCACGGCCCAGGAGCGCCCGGAACAGCTGCCAGGCACGCTCGAAGTGCGCCTTCTTCGCCCGCTCCGGCTCGTGCGAGTCGCGGATCAGGCGCTGCATCGCCCTTCGGACGTCGCCGCCGCGCGAGAGCACGTTCAGGAGCATCCCGTGCGAGACCTGGAAACGCGAGATCAGCCGCTCGGGCGAGGCGCCGATCAGGCGCTTGAAGGTGGCGAGGTCCCAGTTGGCGAAGTTGCGCTCCGGCGGCCTCCTCTTCACGACCTTCTTGCCGTCCTTGGCCTTCTCCGCCAGGCGCAGATTGTCGATCACGTGCTCGGGGGCCTGGGCCACGACGTAACCCTGCTCGTCGAAGCCCTTCCGCCCGGCGCGACCCGCGATCTGGTGGAAGTCGCGCGCGGAGAGGACCGCCGTCTTCTGGCCGTCGAACTTGCAGAGGCGCGAGAAGAGCACGGTCCGGATCGGCACGTTGATGCCGACGCCCAGGGTGTCGGTCCCGCAGATCACCTTGAGCAGGCCCTTTTGCGCGAGCTGCTCCGCCAGCACCCGGTACTTCGGCAGGAGACCCGCGTGGTGCAGACCGATCCCCTGCTTCAGCCACTTGCGGATGTCGGGACCGTAGGGGCTCGTGAAGTGGAAGCCCGCGATCTCCGCCGCCGACCGCGTTCTTCTCCTCGCGGCTGGCGACGTTGAGGCTCGTGAAGTCCTGCGCGCTGTCCGCCGCGTCGCGCTGGGTGAAGTGGACGACGTAGACGGGCGCCTTGCCCTCGGAGACGAGCTTCTCGACCGTCTGCGAGAGCGGGATCTCGGAGTACGCGTACTCGAGCGGCACCGGCCGCTCGCCGGACTTGACCACGGTGGCGTCGGCAGCCCGTTGAGCCTGGTGAGCGCTTCTTCGAAGAAGCTCACGTCGCCGAGGGTCGCGGACATCAGCAGGAAGCGGGTGCGCGGCAGGGTCAGCAGCGGGACCTGCCACGCCACGCCGCGGTCGCGGTCCGCGTACCAGTGGAACTCGTCCATCACCACGTCGTCGACCGGGGCGTCCGCCCCCTCGCGGAGGGCGATGTTCGCGAGCACCTCGGCGGTGCAGCAGAGGACGGACGCCTCCCGGTTGACGGTGGCGTCGCCGGTCGAGAGACCGACCTCCTCCGCTCCCAGCTCGCGGCAGAGGGCCATCCACTTCTCGTTGACCAGGGCCTTGATCGGGCAGGTGTAGACGGAGCGCCGGCCGCGGGCGAGGGAGGCGAAGTGCAGGGCCGAGGCAACCAGCGACTTCCCCGAGCCGGTGGGCGTGTTCAGGATGACGTTCTTTCCCTCGAAGAGCTCCAGGATCGCCTCTTCCTGCGCCGGGTAGAGGTCGAGCCCGAGGTCCGCGACGTACTCGAGGAAGCGCCCGAGCAGCGTGTCGCTGTCGGCGTCCTCTTCGGCGGGCAGGAGGTCGTAGAGGGGACTGCTCACGGCCGGCGCCCGTCCTCGTGCTCCAGATCGGCGAGGTGCAGGTTGAGGGCGCGGACGGCCGAGAACAGCAGCGCGGGCGTGGCGAGTGTGATCCGTGCCTCGGGCATGCGCCATGTTGGCACGGGCGGGGGGGGATGTCAGCGCGCCCGGCCGAAGACCTGGGCGCGCCGGCTCTTCTCGAAAACCCGACTCAGTGCTCGTGCTCGAGGCGGCCGCCGCTCGAGAGGTCCACGCGGCCCAGGTGCGGGTCGCCGTAGTAGTGGAGGACCGCGAGCCCGCTCGCGGTCACGTCCAGCTGCTCGCTGACGTCGATCGTGGCCGAGCTGGCGCTGCTGACCTTCACGTCGGCTCGCTGCGTCGGCAGGTTCCGCAGGCGCACCTCGCTGACACCCAGAGACGTCGAGCTTCAGCTCGTCGGTCCGGCCGTCGAGCGTGGCCTCGCTCGCCTTCGAGATGCCCATCTCGGTGCGGCTCGCGTGCAGCTCGCCCTGGATCTTACTGGCGTCCTCCAGGTTGAGGACCACCGTGCCGGAGGACTCGATCCGCTCCAGGCGCACCTCGCTCGCGTCGTGAGCATCGATCTGCCGCAGCAGCGGCAGCTCGACCGTCGCCCGCACCTCGCCGTCCAGGAAGCCGTGCTCCATGCTCAGCCGGATCCGGCTGCCGCTGCGGCGCACGTCGATGTTGTCGACCGAGCGCTCGGGCACGGTGATGCGGACCCGGAAGCTGTCGGACTGGCGCACCGTCAGGCGGAAGGCGCTGTGGACCTCGATCTCGTCGAAGTCCACCTCGTCGTAGGTGCGGGTGATCTGCCCGTCGCGGTCGCAGTCGTGGTCGCACCAGTCCCCGTCCGTCAGGTGGTGGAAGTGGCAGCCCGGGGCGAGGAAGACGATCGGCAGGAGGGCGAGGGTTCGGGGGAGGAGGCGGAGGAATCGCTTCATGACAAGCCTTTCGAGCAAGGATGCGGGCCCGTCCCGTGCCTTTCCGGGACGGCCAAGGCTCGGGATCGCCCCGTCGCATCCTTCAACACCGATCGGCGCCGCTCGTGTCACCGCTCCGCGGCACCCATGATCGCGCAATGTGCGGTCGCGACCATGCGGATGGTGCTCGTGTTCCGATCGATCGCTTCGGGCCGTCAAGCCGGCGCTCGCCGGCCGGCGCCCGCCTGCTTCCCTAGCGGTGCCCGAAGGCGTCCAAGACCCCGTAGAAGGCCGGCTTGGCGTTGTACTGCTCGTCGAAGCCAACGTGCCATGCGGACCTCCCTCCCGGCCTCGAGATCGGCCCTGACGCGCCTCCAAGCCCTTGCCGGGACCAGCCTCAGCGGTTCCGCTCGGGACGCGCCTCCTCCACGGCCAGGGTCACGCCGGTGAGATCCTGGTCCCGCGACGACGTGCCGACCAGCAGCCGGAACTCCCCCGGCTCCACCCGGAACCGCATGTCGACGTCGTAGCACGCCAGGTGGTCGGGTGTCAGCTCGAAGGTCACGGTCTGCGTCTCGCCGGGCGCGAGGCTCACGCGGCGGAAGCCCCGCAGCTCCTTGACCGGCCGGGTGACGCTCGCCACCAGGTCGTGGACGTAGAGCTGCACGACCTCGTCGCCGGCCCGCTCGCCGGTGTTCGTGACCTCCGCCATGACGCGCGTCGACTCGCCGGGCGCGATCCGCGGCTTCTCCACGCGCACATTGGCGACCCGGAAGCTCGTGTAGCTGAGCCCGAAGCCGAAGGGGTAGAGCGGCGTCACGTCGTCGAAGAGATAGCCGCGGCGCGCCGAGGGCTTGTGGCTGTAATAGGCCGGGACGTGCCCCACCGAGCGCGGGACGGTGATCGGCAGCTTCCCGCCGGGGTTCAGGTCGCCGAAGAGCGTCTCGGCCACGGCGCGTCCACCCTCCTGGCCCAGGTAGAAGCACTCGAGGATCGCGGCCGCCTTCTCGGCGACACCGCGCACCGAGAGCGGCCGGCCGTTGAAGAGGAGGACGACGATCGGCTTGCCGGTCGCCGCGATCGCGTCCAGGAGCTCGTCCTGCTCGCCCACCAGGTCGAGGCTGGTGCGGTCGCCCATGTGGTTGAGGGCCCAGGCCTCGCGCGAGGTCTGCTCGTTGCCGCCGATCGCGAGCACGACCAGATCCGCCTGCGCCGCCACCTTCACCGCCTCGGCGATCAGCCTCCGGTTCTCGGCCGGATCGGCCTTCACGACCTCGTCCTGCTGCCAGGAGCCGCCGATCGTGATCCGGCAGCCCTCGTGGTGCAGCACCTCGACGCCGGCGGAGAGCGCCCTCTCGCGGATCCCCGCCAGCACGGTCACCTCCTGGAGCGGCACCCCGCTGTAGCCGCCCAGCATCGAGCGGTCCGCGTTCGGGCCGATCACCGCGACCTTCCGGGTGCGCGTCGGCTGGAGCGGCAGGACCCCGCCCTCGTTCTTCAGGAGCGTGATCGTCTTGCCAGCCGCCTCGAGGGCCAGCTCGCGGTGCGCGGGCTCGCGCACGATCCTCGCGGCGGCCTCCGGGTCGACGTAAGGGTCCTCGAAGAGCCCGAGACGGAACTTCGCCGCCAGCATGGGACGGATACGGGCGTCGAGCAGCGACTCGGGCAGCGCCCCCTCGCGCGCCAGCTCCAGGAGGCTCGGGTAACAGTCGGGGTCCGGCAGCTCGATGTCGACGCCGGCCCGCACGGCGAGCAGGGCCGCCTGCTTGCCGTCCGGGGCCAGGTGGTGGCCGTAGAGGTCGGAGCGCTCGTGGAGCTCGCGGATCGCGAAGTAGTCCGAGACCACGTACCCCTGGAAGCCCCACTCCTCGCGCAGCACCCCCTCCAGCAGCCAGCGGTTGGCGTGGGAGGGAACCCCGTCGATCTCGTTGTAGGAGGCCATCACGCTGAGCGCCCCGCCCTCCTGGATCGCCGCCTTGAAGGTCGAGAGGAACACCTCGCGCAGCATCCGCGGCGGGACGTTGGCCGGGGCCGCAGTTGGTCCCTCCCTCCGGCTGGCCGTGGGCCGCGAAGTGCTTCATGGTCGCGACCACGTGCTTCTTGTCGCGGAAGCTCGCGTCCCCCTGGAAGCCCCTGACCGCCGCCACCCCCATGCGCGCCACCAGGTACGAGTCCTCGCCGAAGGTCTCCTCGACGCGGCCCCAGCGCGGCTCGCGTGCCACGTCCACGACCGGCGTGAGCGCCTGGTGCGTGCCCCGCGCGCGGGCCTCCTCGGCCGTCATCGCGTAGAGCCGCTCGACCAGGTCGGGGTCGAAGGTGGCGCCGAGGCCGATCGGCTGCGGGAAGCTCGTGCCCTCGGGGGCCGCGTGCCCGTGCAGGCACTCCTCGTGGAAGACGACCGGGATCCCGAGCCGCGAGCGCTCGACGAAGAAACGCTGGATCGCGTTGGTCAGCTCCGCCATCTGCCGCGCGGTCCGGCCGCCGCCCGCGTCGCTCGGCCGGCCGACCTGGCCGAGCCCGTGGCCGTCACCGAAGCGCGCCGCGGCCTTCGCCGGATCGAACCGGCCAGCCTCGTCGACGAGCGTTTGCGCCTTCTGCTGCCAGATGCACAGCATCTGGGCGACCTTCTCCTCGAGCGTCATGCGCGCGACCAGGTCGTCGACCCGCTCCGCGATCGAGCGGCGGGGATCCTGGTAGACGGGTTTCTCGGTGCTCATGGCTCGACTCCCTTTCTGCCGGTCGGCCCATCGACGGACGGCGGCGGCCGATTCGGCACTGCGACGCCCGACACCAGGAACGCTAGCCCCCGCCCCGTCGACGGTTCAAACCGTGTGGAAACGCGTCGAGCGGCCCCTTCCGCTTCACGTGTACGTCGAAGCGGCTGGCCTTCCCTACCGGACGCCCATCTCCTCGAGCAGGCGCGAGGCGCCGTCGACCTCCGACATCACCCACAGCAGGTACCGCACGTCCACGTGGATCGAGCGCGTCCCGGCGGCGTCGTAGACGAAGTCCGAGGCGATCGAATCGTAGGTTCCGTCGAAGAGCAGGCCGACCAGCTCTCCCTGGCCGCTGAGGGTCGGCGAGCCGGAGTTGCCCCCGGTCGTGTCCACGGTCGACAGGAAGTCGACCGGGACGTCGCCCAGGGCCGGCGCCAGGTAGGGCGTCTCCTGCTTCCCCGCCCGCAGTGCCGCGATCGCCGCCAGCTCGCGAGACGGCGCTGCGAACTCGCCCTTGCCGGTGTTCTTCTGCTCGATGCCCGCGAGCGTCGTGAAGGGCAGCCAGGCGACGCCGTCCGGACCCGACCGGCCCTTGACCGTGCCGTAGGTGACGCGCAGCGTGCCGTTGGCGTCCGGCGCCACGGGTCCGCCGGCCTGGGCCACGAGCGCCGCGACGTAGCGGGGGCGCAGGCGCGACTCGGCGCCCAGCCGCCGCTTCCGGTCCGCCAGGATCGCCCGCTCGGTCGGCTCCAGCACGAGAGCGAGCGAGACCATGGTGTCCGAGACCTTCTCGAGCTCGGCCGGCGTCTTGTCGAGGAGCCCCAACCGGAAGGCCTCGTCCGTGAGTCGGGTCCCCGCGTAGAGCTTGTCGAGGTAGGCGTCGATCGCGCGGTTGGAGTCCTCGACGGACATGCCGGCCGTGAGGCCGACCATCTTGTCGAGCCCGCCGATCCGCTGCTCGGCGGGGAGCGCGGCGGCGGCGCGCATCGCCCAGCGCAGCAGAGGCCGATCGATCCGGGCGTCGATCGTCTTCTGGGCCCGCTGCTGCGCCTCGCGAATTCGCCGCCAGTTCCTCTCCTGGTACTCGGTCTCGCGGTCGAGGTCGTCTGGCTTGGCCCGCTCCACGGCCAGCATCCGGGCGGTCTCGGCCGCCGCGAGCATCGAGGAGGCCCTCCCCAGGCTCGCGAAGACGGCGTCGCGGTCGCGCGTCTTTTCCGCCTCGGCCTGGAGCGCCGCGAGCGCGGGCAACACGTCACCGTACTCGGCGTGGCGCGCCGGATCGGCCGCGATCCAGCGGGTGAGGTCCTGCTCGGCTTGCTGCTTCTTCGCCAGGATTCCGCCGGCCAGGAGACCCTCCAGCATCCCCTTGCGATTGGTCAGATAGTTGTTGAGGGAGCGCAGGCGGGAGGCGGCCTTGATCGCGAGCTGCGGATCCCCGGCCGCGAGCGGCTCCAGGATGTCGATCTGCTCCTGCGCGGTGCGGATGAAGCGCGGGAATGCCCACTCCGTCGTTTCCTCGACCTCGGCGTAGGTCTGGAGACGCTCGGTCCGGCCCGGGTAGCCGACCACGAAGACGAGGTCGCCGTCCGAGACGCCGGCCGGCCGCACCCGCAGCCAGCGCGCCGGGTGGTAGGGGACGTTCTCCTTCGCGTGCGGCGCGGGCCGCCCGTCCGGAGCCACGTAGGCGCGGAAGAAGGACCAGTCGCCGGTGTGGCGCGGCCAGCGCCAGTTGTCGGTCTCCCCCCCGAAGTCGCCGATGCCCATGGGCGGCGCGTAGACCGTGCGCAGGTCCGGGATCTCGATCTGCGCGGTCTCGTAGTAGGCCAGGCCGCCGAAGAACGAGTCCACGCGGCAGCGCAGGGCGGGGGCCTCGGCCTTGGGCCGGGCCTCGCAGGCGGCGATCCTCTCCTTGACGTGCCTCTCTATTCGCTCGAACCGCGCGCGATCGCCGAGCTTGCGGTCGATCCCTCCCGTGATCGCCGGGGTCACGTCCTTCACCGAGACCGTCACGTAGACGCGCGCGCCCGGGCCGTTCCAGAGCTCGGCTTCCCGGGTCTTGGCCAGGAAGCCGTCCTGGAGCAGGTTGCGCTCCGGCGTGGAGTTGTACTGGAGGGCGGAGACGGCGCAGTGGTGGTTGGTCACGATCAATCCGTCGGGCGACACGAAGGAGGCGGAGCATCCGCCCAGGTGCACGATCGCGCCCATCGGCTGGCCGGTGAGGTCGGCGAAGGCCTGCGGGTCGCCGGTGAAGCCCAGGGCCGCGAGCCGCTCCGCCAGCTCGGGCACCTGCTGGGGCATCCACATGCCCTCCTCGGCGGCGAGGGACGTGGCAAGCGACAGGACGGCGGCGAGCAGCAGGCAACGGCGGACGGTGGCGGTCATGGTCTTCGGGCTCCTTGGCTTCGGCCTCGGGTCAAGGATAGCCGACCTCCGTGGCTGCCCGACCTGCCACCGCTTGGCTGATCGCGCGAGGCCCCTCCTCTCGTAGAATGCGGCAGGTTCCCGAACGGGGCGGCGACGCGGCCGCCCCATTCGGGGGTCCGGAGGAGTCCTGCGATGAATCGAACCGCGAAGACGCTCCTATCGCTCGCCGGCGCACTCGTCCTGCTCGCCTTGCTGCCCCTCTCCAATCTCCGATTCGGCACGCCCTCGCACACTCTGCTCACCACCCCGGCGCCGCAGGACGTGTCGACGGCGCGGGCGGCCGTGGTGCTGGAGCGTAGCTGTGCGGCCTGCCACGTGCCCGGCGTCGCCCGACCGGCCTATGCGAGGCTGCCGATCGTCTCGGGCCTCATCGACCGCGACGTCCGCGGGGGCCTCGAAGCGCTCGACCTCGACACCGGCTTCCCCGCGGTCGACAGGCCGGCGCCTGAGCCGCTGCTCGCCAAGGTGGAACACGAGATCGGGGCCGGTACGATGCCTCCCCCCGCCTATCTCGCGATGCACTGGAACGCCAGGCTCGGCGCCGCAGACAGGCGCGTCCTGGACACCTGGTTCGCCTCCTCCCGGGAGCGGCAGGCGGCAGCCGGTGTGCCCGCCGCCGCCCGCACGCTGGCGATCCGCCCGCTGCCCGTGGCGCTGGCGCACGATCCGCGCAGGGCCGCGCTCGGGGAGAAGCTCTATCACGACAAGCGGCTCTCCGGCGACGACACCCTCTCCTGCGCCTCCTGCCACGACCTCGCCAAGGGCGGCACGGATCGCCAGGTCGTCTCGGAGGGGATCCGCGCGCAGAAGGGCGGGATCAACGCGCCCACCACGTTCAACGCCGCGCTCGCTTTCGTCCAGTTCTGGGACGGGCGCGCGCCGACGCTCGAGGCCCAGGCAGGCGGGCCGCCCATGAACCCGATCGAGATGGGCTCTGCGGGCTGGCCCGACGTGGTCGAGAAGCTCAACCGTGACGCGGCCTTCCGCAAGGAGTTCGAGGCCGTCTACCCGGAAGGCTTCACGGAACAGTCGATCACGGGCTCCATCGCCGAGTTCGAGAGGACTCTCGTCACGCCCAACTCCCGCTTCGACAGGTACCTGACCGGCGACCAGACGGCGCTCGACGCGGGCCAGAAGCGAGGCTACGAGACCTTCAAGGCTGCCGGCTGCGCGACCTGTCACGTCGGCGAGCTGCTCGGCGGCAAGTCCTTCGAGCGCCTGGGACGCCGGGCCGACTACTTCGGCGCGCGGGGCACTCCCACGACCGCCGCCGACGACGGCCGCTACAACGTCACGCGGAACGAGCGCGATCGGCATCGCTTCAAGGTGCCGACCCTGCGCAACGTCGCCCTCACCGGGCCCTACTTCCACGACGGATCGAAGAAGACCCTGCGCGAGGCGGTCGACGCGATGGCGCTCTACCAGGGTGGCCGGGCGCTCTCGGAGAACGAAGCCGCGGACATCGTGAGCTTCCTCGAGAGCCTGACCGGCGAGTACCAGGGACAGCCACTCTAGGGGTCCCAGGTCGGCGGCTAGCCCCGCACGATCGCGTCGATCTTCTTGAGCTCCTCCGCGCTGAAGCTCAGGTTGCCGAGCGCGGCGACCGCGTCTTCGATCTGCGACGGGCGGGAGGCGCCGATCACGGCGGATGTCATCTCCGGGTGGCGCAGCACCCAGGCGAGGGCCATCTGCGCGAGCTTCTGCCCGCGTGCCTGCGCCAGCTCCCCGAGCTTGCGCACCTTCCGGAGCACCGCCTCGTCGATGTCCTTCGGCTTCAGGAAACCGTGGGCCTTCGAGGCGCGTGATCCCTCCGGGATGCCTTCGAGGTAGCGGTCGGTGAGGAGGCCCTGCGCGAGCGGCGAGAAGACGATGCAGCCGACGCCCTCCTGGCCCAGGACCTCCAGGAGACCGTCCTCGATCCAGCGGTTGAAGAGACTGTAGGAGGGCTGGTGGATCAGGCAGGGCGTGCCCAGGCTCCGCAGCAGGCGCACCGCCTCGCGCGTCCTCTCCGGCTCGTAGCTGGAGATCCCCACGTAGAGGGCACGACCGGACCGGACGATGAAGTCGAGGGCGCCCATCGTCTCCTCGAGCGGCGTCTTCGGGTCGGGGCGATGGTGATAGAAGACGTCCACGTAGTCGACGCCCATCCTCTTCAAGCTCTGGTCGAGGCTGCTCACCAGGTACTTGCGCGAGCCCCAGTCGCCGTAGGGCCCGGGCCACATGCCCCAGCCCGCCTTCGACGAGAGAAAGAGCTCGTCGCGATGGCCGGCGAGATCCGTGCGCAGGACGCGCCCGAGCGTCTCCTCGGCGGAGCCCGGCGGCGGGCCGTAGTTGTTGGCCAGGTCGAAGTGCGTGATCCCGAGGTCGAACGCCCGCAGCAGCATGGCGCGGCTAGTCTCGAAGGTGTCGACCCCGCCGAAGTTGTGCCAGAGCCCGAGCGAGATCGCGGGCAGGTCGAGCCCGCTCCGCCCACAACGCCGGTACGCCATGCTCGCGTAGCGTGTCTCGCTCGCCCGGTAGCTCATCGCACTCTCCGATCGTTGATCGCGCCGCCTGCCCATGGAACCTTCGCTTCTACCGCGGGTCTCGCCCCTCCTCTATCATGCAGCGATTCGCCGCGCGGGCGCGCGCCGTTTGGCCTCGCGATCCGGGAGCCGGTAGCGCTCCAGGTGCCACGCGGGCGGGAGGAGGATGCATGAGCCTGGCGAGCCGGCTGCTGGCCCTCCTGGCGCGTCTGCCACCCGCGCTGACGAGTGACCTCGGCGTCGAGAAGGACCTGCCGGCCGCCATGCCGGACGGCGTCGTGCTGCTGGCGGACCGCTACTTCCCGCGCGGGGTCGACCGGCCTCCCGTCGTCCTGGTCCGTACTCCCTACGGCCGGCGCTCGTTCGGCGTCTTCGGCCGGATCTTCGCGGAGCGCGGCTACCAGGCGGTCATCCAGAGCCTGCGCGGGACCTTCGGCTCCGGCGGGCGCTTCGAGTTTCGGGACGAGAGGGACGACGGCCGGGCGACCCTCGACTGGCTCTCGCGGCAGGACTGGTTCGGCGGGCGCGTCGGGATGTACGGCCCCAGCTACCTCGGCTTCGCGCAATGGGCGGTGGCGGCGGGCGCACCGGATTTCCTGCGCGCGCTCGTCGTCCCGATCGCGACCTCGAGCCGGCGCGCGTCCCTGCACGAGGGCGGGGCGTTCCACCTCGACTTCGCCTTGACGCTCGCGCACACACTGGCCCACCAGGAGGGGCCGACCTGGCGGATGCTCTCGCATCGGCTCCGCGAGCGGGCACAGCTGGCGCCGGCCTTCGCGCACCTGCCGCTCGGCGAGGCCGACCGGGTCGCGGTCGGCCGGCGGGTCCCCTACTTCCACGACTGGCTCGAGCACACGGAGGCGGACGACCCGTACTGGCGGGCGATGGACCACAGCGGCGAGATGAGCGCGGTCACCGCCGCCGTCCACCTGGTCGGCGGCTGGTACGACTGCTACCTGTCGCGGCAGCTCGCGGACTTCCAGGCCCTCCGGCGGGCGGGACGGCGGCCGTATCTGACCATCGGCCCCTGGGCCCACACGGATGCGGGGGTGATGGGAGCCGGGCTGCGCGAGGCGCTCGCCTGGTTCGATGCGCAGCTTCGGGACGATCGCTCCCGTCTGCGGGACCGCCCCGTGCGCGTGTTCGTGATGGGCGCGAAGCGCTGGCTCGACCTTGCGGACTGGCCCCCGCCCTCGACGCCGACTCGCTACCAGCTGCAGCCCGCGGCCGCGCTCGCGACGGAGCCTCCCGCCGAGTCAGCCCCCGATCGCTACGTCTACGATCCCGCGAGCCCCACGCCGGCCGTGGGCGGCGCCGTGATCGGACGCCACGCGGGACCGCGGGACAACCGCGGGCTCGAGGCCCGCCCCGACGTCCTCGTCTACACGAGCGCACCGCTCGACCGCGACCTCGAGCTGATCGGCCCCGTGGCGGCGGAGCTGCACGTGCGCTCGAGCCTCCCGCACACGGACTTCTTCGTGCGGTTGTGCGCGGTCGCTCCTGCCGGCCGCTCCACGAACCTCTGCGACGGGCTCGTGCGTCTCACGCCCGGGCACCCGGCGTCCGGTGAGGACGGCACGCGCCTCGTCCGCATCGAGCTGTCGCCAACGGCCATCCGTCTCCCGCGGGGCCATCGCCTGCGCGTGCTGGTGACGAGCGGGGCCCACCCACGCTTCGCCCGCAACCCAGGCACCGGCGAGCCGCTCGCCACGGCCACGGCCCTGGTGCCGGCGCAGCAGGAGGTCTTCCACGACCCCGGCCATCCCTCGGCCGGTCATCCTGCCCATCTCGAGCACGGAGGCCCCCGCGTGAGAGCGCCTCGTCCCGGCCTCGATCTCGACCCCGCGCCTCTCCGTCGCCTTGAGCGGGGCTTTCGGACGTGCCAGACTTCGCCACCGTCGGGCGGCCCTCCGGCGGCGGCGGATGGCTCGGCCGGAGGCGAGGGGAAGCGGGTGATCGTCGCGGTCGTCGGCAAGGGCGGTGTGGGCAAGACGACGGTGGCAGCTCTCCTGCTGCGACGCCTCCTCGATGCCGGCGAGAGGCCGGTCCTGGCGATCGACGCCGATCCCTCGAGCTGTCTCGGCAGCGCTCTCGGCGTGCCCGTCGAGCGCACGCTGGCCGAGGAGCGGGAGGCGTTGCGCGACGGCGAGGGCCGGCCGGCCTCGATGTCGCAAGGCGACTGGCTGGCGCTGAAGACCGAGGAGCTGCTGGTCGAGCAGCCGGGCTTCGACCTGCTGACCATGGGGCGACCCGAGGGTCCGGGCTGCTACTGCTTCGCCAACAACCTGATCCGCGGCACCCTCGACCGGCTCGGCCGGTCCTATCGCCACGTGCTGCTCGACTGCGAGGCCGGCCTCGAGCACCTGTCGCGGCGCACCTCGGGACGGCCCGACGCCCTCGTCTGCGTCGCCAGCCGCGCGCGGATGGCGGCCGAGACGGTCGCCCGCGCGCTCGCGACCTACCGCCAGCTCCACGGCGCGCTGCCCGCGCGCGTCGACCTGGTGCTGAACGGCTTCGAGCCGGACGAGCCCTGGGCCAGGGAGATGACGCGCCTGGCCGGCGGCGCGAACGGCACCTTCCGTCACGTGATCACGGTCCCGCAGGACCCGCGCGTCGCCCAGAAGGAGCGCGAAGGCCGCGCGCTCCTCGATCTCGATCCCGCCGCGCCCGCGGTCGCGGCGCTCGCCGCCTGGCGCCTGTCGTGAACGGGGCCCGCGCGTGAAGCTCGCGGTGACCGGCAAGGGTGGCGTCGGCAAGACGACGGTCGCGGCCTCGCTCGCCCGCGCGCTGCGCGACGCCGGGCGCGAGGTGGTGGCGGTGGACGCGGACCCGGACAGCAACCTCGCGGGCTGCCTCGGCTACCGCGGCCCGGAGATCGCGCCGCTCGCGCAATGGAAGGCGCTCGTCACCGAGCGCGTCGGCGGCGGGGACGCCTGGGGCGGGTTCCTGCGCATGAACCCGCAAGGTCGACGACATCCCCGAGCAGTGCGGCGTGCTGGTCGACGGCATCCGCGTGCTGGTGATGGGCACGATCGAACGGGGCCGGCGCGGCTGCGCCTGTCCGGAGAGCGTCCTGCTGCGCGAGGTGCTGGGGCACCTCATGCTTCGGGCCGACCAGGACGTCGTCGTCGACATGGAAGCGGGGATCGAGCACCTGGGCCGCGCCACGGCCGAGGGCGTCGAGCAGATGCTGGTGGTGGTCGAGCCCGGCTGGGCCTGCACTGCAGACGGCGGCGCGGGTGGCCTGGCTTGCCGCGTGACCTCGGTATTCGCCGGATCGGCGTCATCGCCAACCGCATCGGCTCGGAGCCGGAGCGCGACTTCGTTCGCAGCGGCTCGGTGGCCTGCCGCTCCTCGGCGTCTGCCCCGTCGACCCCGGGCTCGAGCAGGAGGCGCGCGCGGGCGCTTACCGGAAGGAGCGGCCGTTCCACCGCGAGCTGGCGCGCATCGCCGCGACGATCGGCGGAGCGAGAGAGGGAGAAGTCGTGATCGAGAACGAGAGAAGCGTCGATCCGGCCGCGCAGCGAGGCGCTGGCGACGCGCGCGACGCTGGGCGTGGAAACGGCCTGGGACCGCCACCAGCGGATGCAGCCGCTCTGCGGCTTCGGTGACCTGGGCCTGTGCTGCGACGTCTGCTACATGGGCCCCTGCCGCATCGATCCCTTCGGCGAGGGCCCCAGCAGGGAGCCTGCGGCGCCGACGCCCACCTGATCGTGGCCCGCAACTTGGCGCGCGCGGTGGCCCCGGGCAGCCGCCTGCCACAGCGACCACGGCGCCGCGAGGTGACGAGCGTGCTGCGCCAGGCGGCGGAGGCCGGCTTCTCCGCCGGCTACGCGCTCGCGAACGAAGAGAAGCTGCGCGCGCTGGCCGCGGAGTGGCGGATCGAGGACGGCGGGCGGCCCGTGCGCGAGATCGCCCTCGAACTGGCTCGCGCCATGAGCGCGCAGTTCGGCGCCCAGGAGGGACCTCTCCTGCCGGCGCTGCGCGCGCCCCAGGGGCAGCGGCGAGCGCTGGGCGAAGCTCGGCGTCGACGCCGCGCGGGATCGACCGCGAGGTGGTCGAGCTCCTGGCCGCACGCACCACGGCGTCGAAGTCGGACCCGATGGCCATGCTCGGGGGCCGATGCGCGACCGCGCTGGCCGACGGCTGGGGCGGCTCGATGATCGCGACCGACGTGCAGGACGTGCTCTTCGGTGGGCCGCGGGCCGATCCGCTCGCGGGCCAACCTGGGCGTGCTTCGATGAAGCAGGTCAACATCCTCTGTCATGGCCACGAGCCGGTCTTTCGCGAGATGATCGTGGCGGCCAGCCGCGACGAAGACCCTGGCGAGCAGGCCCGCGCCACCGGCGCGACGGCATCAACATCGCCGGCATCTGTTGCACCGCCAACGAGATCCTGATGCGGCAGGGGATGCCGGTGGCGGGCAACTACCTGCACCAGGAGCTGGCGCTCCTGACCGGCGCCGTCGACCTGATGGTCGTCGACGTCCAGTGCGTGATGCCGTCCCTGCCGCAGGTGGCGTCCTGCCACCACACGAAGGTCGTCACGACTTCACCCAAGGCCCATATCCCGGGCGCGGAGCACGTCGAGTTCGAGCCGCCAACGCCCGCGAGACCGCGCGCGAGATCGTCAGGACCGCCGATCGAGGGCGTTTGCCCGCCGCGACCCGGCGCGGGTGAAGGTGCCGCCGAAAGCATGGACCTGGTGGCCGGCTTCACCTGCGAGAACCTGCCCCACTACCTGGGCGGCCGCTGCCGCCGGGCTAGCGGCCCCTCATCGACGCCGTGGCGGCGGGCCGGGTGCGCGGCGTGGTCGGCGTCGTGGGCTGCAACACGGTGCAAGATATGCCAGGATAGCCACCATCTCGGCCCTGGTGCGCCGCCTGCTGGCGCGAGACGTGCTGGTGCGTGCAGACCGGATGCAGCGCCATCGCCTCGGCCAAGGCGGGTCTGCTCCGTCCCGAAGCGGCGATCGAGTACGCCGGGCCCGGGGCTCCGCGAAGTGTGCGAGGCGGTCGGCATGCCCGCCCGTGCTGCACGTGGGCAGTTGCGTGGACAATTCGCGCATCCTGTCCGTTTGCGTCGCGCTGGTGCGCCGAGGGCGGCATCGGGGCCGATCTCTCCGAGCTGCCGATGGCCGCGGCCGCGCCCGAGTCGATGAGCGAGAAGGCTATCGCCATCGGACTCTACGCCGTCGCCTCCGGTATCTTCACCGTCTTCATGCCGCTGCCGCACGTGGCCGGAAGCCGCGTCGTGCGCCAGTACCTCGAGCAGGACGTCGAGCGCGATACCGGCGGCCGGTTCCTCTTCACGAACGACGTGGAGGAGGCCGCGCGGGGCATCGTGGAGACCTCGACCGCAAGCGCGCGGCGCTCAAGCTCGCGCCGATGCTCCACGGCGAGGGCTCGGCCGCCGGGGGCCGTGGCGCCGCGCACGGTCGCGAGCTACGAGCAGCCCCGGGGCGTCGTGGCCGCTCGGCTGCGGCCACGCCCAGAGCCGAAGCCAGGGCCGTCCGCCGGCGGAGTGAGCATGCGACCGACTCCGCTTCGACGAGGCCCGTTGCCTCGCCTGCCGCAGCTGCGAGATCGCCTGCGCTCTCGTCCACTCGCAAACGGGTGACCTGGAGGCGGCCCTCGCCGAGACGCCCGTCCCCGCGCCGGCGCGTCACGATCGAGGGCGGCGAGGAGGGGGTCGCGGCCCTCCGCTGCGAGCAGTGCGACGAGCCGCTCTGCGTCTACGCCTGCAAGAGCGGCGCGCTCGCGCGCGACGTCGCGAGCGGCCGCGTCTCGCTCGACGAGGAGCGCTGCCTGGGCTGCGCCATGTGCCTGATGGTGTGCCCGTTCGGTCATGCGTGCCGATCCCGCCCGGGACCGCGTCGTGCGCTGCGACGTCTGCGCCGGACGCGACCTGCCCGCCTGCGTGGCGGCGTGCCCCACTCGCGCCCTGGGCGTGAGCGAGGAGGCGCCGGCCGTGCGCGGGCACGAGCGGCTTCCGCGGCCGCCTGGTGGTCGTCGGCTCCTCGGCCGCGGGCATCGCGGCCTGCGAGGCCGCGCGCGAGAGCGCCCCCGACTGCTCGATCACGCTCGTGACGGCCGACGCCTCTCCGCAGTACTCGCGCCCGCTGCTGACCTACGCGCTCGCCGGCCGTATCGCGCGCTCGGCCCTCGACTGGCGCGCCGCCGAATACCTGGAGACGACCCTGGGCGTCGAGGTCCTGCGCGGCCGCGCCTCGTCACTCAGCCCGCAGGCGCGGGCCGTCGATCTGGCGGACGGCCGGAGCATTCCCTTCGACGCCCTGGTGATCGCGACCGGCGCCCGGGCCAAGGGCCTCGCGGTCGCCGGCGGGGATCTCCCGGGCGTCTTCACCCTGCGCAGCACCGAGGACCTCGACGCGATCGAGGCCATGGCGCAGCCGGGCCGACGGGCGGTGGTCGTCGGGGGAGGCAACGTGGGCCTGCAGGCCGCCGAGGCGCTCCTCGAGCGCGGGCTCACGGTCGCGGTCGTCTTCCGCTCGCCGCACCTGCTGTCCCAGATGGTCGACGCCGAGGCCGGCCGGCGCACGTCCGCCCTCTTCGCGGCGCGCGAGGTCGCGCTGCGGCCCGGTCGCGACGTGTCCGCGATCGTCGGGGAGGGCGTCGTCACGGCCGTGCGCCTCGACGACGGTGAGCTGCTGCCGGCCGACCTGGTCGTGGTCGGCAAGGGGATCAAGCCGAACGTCGAGTGGCTGGCCGCGAGCGGTGTCGAGATCCGCCGCGGGGTCGTGGTCGACCACTGTGGCCGCACGAACCTCCCCGGCGTCTTCGCGGCCGGCGACTGTGCCGAGACCATCGATCGTCTGAGCGGCGAGTCCTCCGTGAGCGGCGTCTGGCCGGTCGCCTACGAGATGGGCCGCGCGGCCGGGTCGACGGCGGTCGGCGTCGAGCGCGCCTCGGCGGGAGCGCTGCGCATGAACGCCTCCCGCTTCTTCGGGCACACCATCGTCTCGATCGGCGAGGTGCGCGAGGACCGGCTGCCGCAGGCCCGCGCGTACGTCGCCCTGGAGACGAGCGCGGCCTATCGCAAGCTCGTGTACCGCGGCGACGAGCTGGTCGGCGCGCTGCTCTTCGGGGATATCTCGGAGGCCGGACAGCTCTACCGTCGCTACCGCGGCACCGCCACAACTTCGGAGTGAGTCAGACGATGTCCAGGACCATAGCCACCGCCGCCATCCGTGGCGCGCACGCCTCAGTCGCGCGGGCCGAGTAGATGCTCGCGGAAGCGATCGGCCGGCACGGCCGTGAGGCGGCCGTCGGTTTCCCGGACACCGCCTACGCGCTGCCCGTGATCCTCGCCCTCACGGGCCGGCGCGTCGAGAAGCTGGCGCGACCTCGAGCAGGCGCTCGCGGACGCGCGTGGCTTCCTGCCCGCGGTGCCGAGCGAGCGTCTCTGGCTTCCCTACCTCGGCGACGCGCTCGACTCCGGCACCGCCACCCTGGTCGCGCACGAGGCCGTCGAGGCGCTCAAGCCGCTCCACGGCATCCCGCTCGCCGAGGGCTTCTGGCTCGGGCCCGACCTCCGACGCCATCCTGCGCGAGCAGGGGATCAAGCTCGTGGACGGCCGCATGCCGGGCTTCGCCGCCTGCGTCGGCGCCCTGCCCGACGACGAGACGGCCGAGCAACTCGCGCGCGACCTTCAGGAACGCAACATCCTCGTCTTCATGGGATCGCTCGACGCGACGGCGAGACCATGGCGGCGCAGCTCCACCGCCGCGGGCGTGGAGATGAGCTGGGAGACCTTCCTGGTCCCCTACGGCCCGGACACCTCCTCGCTCGTCCACGCCCTCGGCTTCGCCTGCCGCGCCGCTATGACCTTCGGCGGCCTGCAAGCCCGGGGGGCCTGCAGGAGGCGCGGGAGATCCTGCTCTACAACATGCGCCGCGTCTTCGCCTTCGTGCTCGCGCTCGGCGAGGTGGACGACGAGAAGTACGCGACCGCCGCCGGCGCCATTAACTTCGGCTTCCCGGTCATCGCCGACACCGACATTCCCGCAGATCCTCCCGAGCGGCATCTGCAGCTACGAGCACGTGGTCTCGAACGTCGCCCACCGGGACATGCCCGCGCGGGCGGTCGAGGTGCGCGGGGTCAAGATCCGCACGGTCGAAATCCCGATCCCCGTGCGCCACGGGCCGGCCTTCGAGGGCGAGCGGGTCCGCAAGGAGGACCTGGCGATCGAGTTCGGCGGCAAGTGGAACCGCGCCTTCGAGTACCTGGCCAGCCGGCCCATGGAGGAGGTCCAGGACGGGCTGATCGCGTGGTGGGACCCGAGATCGGCGACGTGCCCGAGGCCTCGCGCCTGCCGCTCGCGATCTTCGTCGAGGTGGCGGGGCGCAAGATGCAGCCGGACTTCGAGTCGATCCTCGAGCGCCACATCCACTCCTTCCTCTCCGAGCCGATGGGCGTCATGCACCTCGGCCAGCGGGACTCCATCTGGCTCCGCATCTCGAAGAAGACGCGCGACGCGGGCTTCAAGGTGGCGCACCTCGGCACGGTGCTCGTGCACAAGCTCAAGAACGACTTCCCCGCGATCGTCGACAAGGTGCAGGTCACCCTCTTCACCGAGCACGCGCCGGTCGACGCGCTCTTCCCCGAGGCGACGCGCGGCCTACCAGCAGCGGGACGAGCGGACGGGCTCCCTCACCGACGAGACGGTCGACATCTACTACTCCTGCGCGCTCTGCCAGAGCTACGCGCCGAACCACGTCTGCATCATCACGCCCGAGCGGTTGGGCCTGTGCGGCGCCTACAACTGGCTCGACGGCAAGGCGGCCTACGAGATGAACCCCCACGGCGGCAACCAGCCGGTGAAGAAGGGCGAGGTCGTCGATCCCGTGCTCGGGCAGTGGAAGGGCGTCAACGACTTCGTCGTCACCGCTACTCGAACGGCGCCTTCGAACAGTTCTCCGCCTACTCGATGATCACAGAGCCCGATGACCTCCTGCGGCTGCTTCGAGTGCATCGCCTGTGTCCTGCCGGGCACGGGCGGCATCATGATCGTGGACCGCGAGCACTCGGGGCCAGACGCCGGTCGGGATGAGCTTCTCCTCGCTGGCCGAGATGACCGGCGGCGGCCAGCAGACGCCGGGCTTCATCGGCATCGGGACGCTCTACGTCCTGTCGAAGAAGTTCATCAGCGCCGATGGCGGGCTGCGCGCGTCTCGTCTGGACCACCCGGCGGATGAAGGAGAAGCTGGGCGAGCAAGTCTCCGCCAGCGCTGCCAGGAGATCGGCGCAGCCCGACCTCTACGACAAGATCGCCGACGAGTCCGTCTGCACCGACCTCGAGCCGCTGATCGAGCACCTGACCGCAGTCGGCCACCCGGCCCTCGGCCTGGGCGAGATGGTGTAGGCCGCCAGGGACCGCGGGGCGCGATCGCCGCCCCGACCCCTCGAGCATGCGGTTCGTGGGCCGCCGTCACGCCGCTGACGCTAGCGGCGCCGGCGCGCGAATCGCGCGCCGCGCCGTCGGGGCACCCGACTACCGCACGTGGGCCACCCGATTGAAGACCCCAAATGCTCGCAAGAGCCATATCAGCAGGGCCGCGCCCAGAATGGCGACGATCCAGGACGCGGGCGTCGTGTGAGCCCTGACTCCCAGCGCATTCGCGACGAAGACACCCAGAAACGACCCGACGATGCCGACGATGATGTTGGCCACGATCCCCATCTGAGCGTTCGTCTTCATCAGGATGCTCGCCAGCCAGCCGACGACGCCGCCGATGATGAGAGTCACTATCAAGTTCGTCGATGCTAGATCCACTCCACCCTCCCTGCGGAGTCCTCGTGCCGACTCACACCGCTCGCTTCGACAGTGGAACCCCGTACCCGTAGCTTGGCCGGACTGGTGCGCCGTTTCTGCTCAATAGTGCTCACCAGCGGTTGCGGCTCGCCTGGCGGCGGAGCTCGTTGCGCCGGTGTTCCACTTTGACCGGACGCGCGACCCTCTTTGGCTCCACCATGAATGGGCAAGGGGAGTGCGATTGACGGCGGCGCTCCTTTTCGGAGGCAAGAATGACGAAGCGATCTACGGACACGTCGAACGGCTCCATCGGACAGCAGGCAGGCTCCGCGCTGGACTCGCTCGTCCAGCCAGTGCAATCCGTCGTCGACTCCTTGCACGAGACGGTCTCGCGCGCGGTCGCCGGCATGACCGGATTCATGAAAGAACCGAGCGACACCATGTCGCGCCGCAGGGAATCGGCGACGACCGACAGGGCGTCGGCAAGGCTCGCGAAGCCGACGGCGCGCAAGACGACCGCACGCAGACCGGCGGTCGCGCGGGCGCGCGCTCGCCGGTAGTGCTGAGCGCCGGCGGCCTTCCGTCGCCGCTCCGAGCCCGTCCGCGATTCACCTGAAACGCACCATGGCTCTCTCTCTCAAGCCCGAGCACCTCAAGCGCTACAAGCAGATCGCGACGCTCCTGTTCAAGTACGGCCGCTCCGATCTCGCGAAATCTCTGGCCGTGGACGACGCGCTCGCCGGCCTGCCGGAGACCCCGCCGGGAGCCGTGGGCGACGCCACCGAGCTGGCGAAGGACCTGGAGGATCTCGGTCCTACGTTCGTGAAGCTGGGCCAGCTCCTCTCCACCCGCGCCGACCTCCTGCCCCTGCCCTACCTCGAGGCGCTCGCGCGCCTTCAGGACCACGTCGCCCCGTTCCCCTACAAGGAAGTCGAGCGGATCGTGCGCGCCGAGCTGGGCGTGCGCCTCAACAAGGCTTTCGCGACGTTCGACCACGTCCCCATCGCCGCCGCCTCACTGGCCCAGGTACACAAGGCGACCCTCGCCGGCGGCCGGGTCGTGGCGGTCAAGGTCCAACGGCCGGACGTCCGCGAGGTCATCCTCGAGGACCTGGAGATCCTCGACCGGATCGCCGCATTCCTCGACGCGCACACCGAGGTCGGCAAGCGCTACGAGCTGGGCCTCATCGTCGGCGAGTTTCGGAAAGGGCTGATGCGCGAGCTCGACTACCGGCAGGAAGCGCGCAACCTCGTGGCGCTCGAGCGGAACCTGCATGACTACGACCTGATCGTGGTCCCGCAGCCCGTCGACGACCATACGACCTCGCGGGTCTTGACCATGGACTTCATCCGCGGGAAGAAGGTCACGGCGCTGACTCCATTGGCGCATCGCAGGGCGGACGGGCCCCGGCTCGCCGACCAGCTGTTCCGGGCGTACCTGCAGCAGATCCTGGTGGACGGCCTCGTCCATGCCGACCCGCACCCCGGCAACGTCTTCCTCACCAATGATGGACGGATCGCCCTTATCGACCTCGGCATGGTCGTCCACGTGGCGTCGGACATGCAGGAGCGGCTGCTGCAGCTCCTGCTGGCGACCAGCGAGGGCCGGGGCGAGGAGGCCGCGACGGTGGCCATCCGCATCGGTGAGCCGCGCGAAGGGTTCGACGAGGCCGCCTTCCGCCGCCGGATCGCCGACGTTGTCGTGCTGAGCAGAGAGAGCTCGCTCGAGCAGATCCAGGTAGGCCGGCTCGTCCTGCTCGTGGCCCGCATCTCCGGCGAGTGCTCACTGCGCGTCCCCCCGGAGCTGGCGCTGCTCGGCAAGACGCTCCTCAACCTCGATCAGGTGGGGGCCGCGCTCGACGAGCACTTCGACCCGAACGCGGCGATCAGGCGGCACGCGGCCGCCGTGATGGGCGAGCGGATGCGCCGCTCCCTGACCCCGGGCGCGCTCTTCGGCGCCGTGCTCGAGCTCAAGGAATTCGTGCGGAAGCTGCCCGACCGCGCGAACAGGATCCTCGACCACGTCGCCGACAACGACCTGGCGTTGAGAATCGACGCCATCGACGAGCAGCGTCTGATGGAGGGCTTCCAGAAGGTCGCCAATCGGATCACGACCGGCCTGGTACTGGCGGCGCTCATCGTGGGCGCGGCCATGCTCGTGCGGGTACCGAGCGCCTTCACGATCCTGGGCTACCCGGCCCTCGCCATCCTGCTGTTCCTCGCAGCGACGGCCGGCGGCGTCGGGCTGCTGCTCAACATCTTCGTTCAGGATCGCGGTAGCGGCCGCAAGCCGCCTTCGTCCTCACGCCGCGCCATACCGCAGAGAGGACCGACCTCGAGCCGCTGATCGAGCATCTGGCCGGCGGTCGGCCACCCGGCCCTCGGTCTCGGCGAACCGCCAATGTCCGGTCGGCTCGCACTAAGCGACGTGTGCTATGGTCTCGCGGTGCTCGAGCACCTGAGCGGCCACCCGGCGCTGGGTCTGGGCGAGATGGTGCAAGAAGGAGAGACCTGACCGGGCAGTTTGGTTCGAGACCCTCGATGCCTCCCCTTCCGATCCTCGGGTTGCTGACGCTCGCCGCCGGGCTCGCCGGCTTCGTCGACGCCGCCGTCGGCGGCGGCGGGCTCATCCAGCTGCCGGCCCTGCTGGTCGCCCTGCCGGGGGCTCCGATCACCTCCCTTCTCGGCACCAACAAGATCGCCTCCTGCACCGGGACGACCTTCGCCGCCACCCAGTACCTGCGCTCGCGCGTGGTGCACTGGCGGGAGATGGTGGGCCCGGTATTCGCGGCCATGGCCGGCTCGGCCTGCGGCGCGGCGCTCGCCTACCTGGTCGAGCAGCGGCTCGAGGCCTACTTCCGGCCCGCGATCGTCCTGCTGATGCTCGCCATGCTGGCCTTCACGCTCGTGAAACCCGACCTCGGACGGCGGCAACGCGCCCCGGTTCGGGCTCGGGCATCAGCGGAGCCTGGCCATCCTGATCGCCGGAGTCATGGGCGTCTACGACGGCTTCTTCGGCCCGGGCATGGGGACGCTCCTGATCTTCCTCTTCGTGACGATCCTGGGCTTCGACTTCCTGCGGGCCTCGGCGCTCGCCAAGAGCGTCAACTGGGCGTCGAACGTCGCGGCCCTGGCCCTCTTCGTCTCGCGCGGGAGCTGGCTGCCCTGGGTCGCGCTGTGCATGGCGGCGGCGAACGGCGCGGGCGGCCACCTGGGCGCCCGGACGGCCCTGGCCAAGGGCAACCGCTGGCTGCGGCTCCTTTTCATCGTCGTGGTCAGCCTGCTGATCCTGCGGCTCGGCGCGCAGGGACTCGAGTGAGCCGCCGCGTCGACGCGCGCGCCGTGGAGCGCTGGGGGCTGCTCCTGGCGCTGGTCGCATACGTGCTCGTGCAGGTGAACGCGGTCCTCCATCGCGGGTACGAGGGGCAGGACTTCCTCACCCAGCACGTGCCGCTGATCCGGCTGGCGATGCGCGATCCCTGGGGAGCCGTCCAACGCCTGGCCAGTTGGCACACCAATCCGCCCCTCTTCTATCTCCTCGCGGCGCAGGTGGCCCGCTGGTCCGGAGGGGCTCGTCATCTCGCGGGGCTCGCTCTCCTCGACGTCCTCGCCAACGCGGTTGGCCTCGTCCTGTGGAGCCGCATCCTGGCGCGGCTGGTCGCCGACCCCCTGCTCCGGCTGGCCGGGATGGTGCTGGTTCTCTTCCTTCCCTTTGCCCTCATCCAGGCCGGGGTGATCGCGTGCGACGCGCTGGCGACCGCCGTCTTCTTCCTGATCGCCTATCTCTGCGTTCGCCTCGCTGAGGCGGAAGAACCCGGCCGCGCCATCGCCCTCGCGTGTGCCGTGGGGGCGTCCGTCCTGGTGGGGCTGGCGACCAAGCTCACGTTCGTGTCGACGGCCGGGGTGCTGGCGGCGCTCCTGCCACTCATGGCCCGGGAGAAGAAGCGGTGGAGCCGTCGCACCAGGCTCGCCGTCCTCGTCCTGGCCGGGGTCCTTCCCCTGGCCGCGGGGCTCGCCGAGCTGGGCGCTTTATCGGCGGGCCATCCAGGAGAGTCACTTCTCCCGAGCGACCGGCACGGCGGCCGGGATGAGCGTGCGGAGTCTCGTCGTTCTTCCGCTCCGGCGACGGGCACATCCTGGAGGCGCCCGCCCTACGATGAGACGGTCCGGATCGGCTCACGGGCACCCGTCCCCGCCTCGGGGAGCTGGAAGGCCCCGGCCGGGACCGAGCTCAACCTGCTCCAGGCCGACCGGTTCAGCTATCCGGCCCTGCTCCACCTGGCGATCTTCAGCGACGTCGGCAACTTCTATCAGGACCGCTCGCAGCGCAGGTACTTCGGCCGGCGGTCAGCGGCGCACCAGGCGCGGATGACCCTGGCCGTGCGCACCGGGACCCTGTTCTCGCTGGCGGCCCTGCTGGCGGTGCCTTTCGTCGGCTTCACGGCTCTCCGCTCCTTCGTCCGGGACCGCGGCGGCGCGCTGGCGCTCCTGCCCATCGTCCTGGCCCTGGCGTTCTACCTCAACGTCGTCGCCGTCATGCCCTTCACCAGCGGTGCCTATCGGGAAGGCTACTGGCTGCCGCGCCTGGTCGCCCCGTCCCTTCTCGTCTTCTTCTCCTGCATCTTCGTCGCGCTGGATCGACTACCGCCCGCGGCCAAACGGTGGGCGCGCTGGCTCGCCCTGGGCCTCGTCGCGCTCCAGAGCCTCGTGCACGTCTCCTTCCTGTGGCCGTAGGGACGGCCACAGCTCGCCAGACCCTCCCGAGGGGCGTGGAACACTAGGCGGGGATCGCCTCTTCCTCCGGGCGCTCGCCGACCTGCTGGCGCCACATCGCGTGGTAGAGGCCCCTCGCGTCGAGCAGCTCCTGGTGCGAGCCGCGCTCGACGATCCGACCCCGCTCCAGCACCAGGATCTTGTCCGCGTGACGCACCGTCGAGAGCCGGTGCGCGATCAGCACCGTGAGCCCGCGATGCTCGCGCGCCACGGACCGTATGGTCTCGGCGATCTCCTCCTCGGTGAGCGAGTCGAGCGAGGAGGTGGCCTCGTCGAAGACGAGCAGCTGGGGCCGGCGCAGGAGAGCACGCGCGATCGAGAGCCGCTGCTTCTCTCCGCCCGAGACCTTGACGCCGCCCTCGCCGATCAGGGTGTCGAGACCGCGCGCGGCGCGTGCCAGCAGGCTGTCGCAGGCCGCGCGCTTCAGCACCTCGAGGCACTCGGCGTCGGAGGCGTCGGGCCGCACGAAGAGCAGGTTCTCCCGGATCGATCCCGAGAACAGCTGCGTGTCCTGGGTGACGAGGCCGATCCGTTCGCGCACCGTCTCGAGGTCGACCTGGTCGTGCGGGATGCCGTTGTAGAGGATGCGTCCCTGCTGCGGTCGGTAGAGCCCGACCAGCAGCTTCACGAGCGTCGTCTTGCCCGCCCCGGACGGGCCCACGAAGGCGATCGTCTCCCCGCGCACGGCCTCGAAGCTCACGTCCCGGACCGCGTGGTCGCTCGCCGACTGGTGGCGGAAGCCGACGCCCTCGAAACCGAGCCGGCCCAGCTCGCCCACCGCGATCGGCTGGGCAGGACGCGGCTCCTGGGGCGAGTCGAGGATCTCCTGGAACTTGGCGAGCGAGGCCTCGGTCTCGCGGAAGACGCCGATCACGGTGCCCAGCTCCTGGAGCGGGCCGAAGATGAAGAACGAGTAGATCCAGAGCGCGAAGAACTGCCCTACCGTGATCTCGCGCGCGAAGATCAGGTACAGCATCAGGAACAGGATCGTGGTGCGCAGCGCGTTGACCGAGGTGCCCTGGACGAAGCTCAGGCTGCGCAGGTAGCGCACCTTGCGCAGCTCCAGGTCCAGGATGCGCCCGGTGGTGCCGTTGAGCCGGGCCACCTCCTGCGCGCCCAGGCCCATGCTCTTCACGAGCTCGATGTTGCGGAGCGACTCGGTGGTGGAGCCCGCGAGGGCCGTGGTCTCGGCCACGATCACCTTCTGCACGCGCTTGATGCGCCGCGAGAGCACCGAGCTGATCCAGCCCAGCAGGGGCACGGTCGCGAAGAAGACGGGCGCGATCAGCCAGTGGACGCTGAAGGCGTAGACGACGACGAAGACGATGCCCACCAGGGTCTGGAAGAGGACGTTCACCGCCGCCTGGATCAGCTTCTCCACGTCGGCGCGCACCTTCTGCAGCTTGCCCAGGGTCTCGCCGCTGCGCTGGTCCTCGAAGAGCTGGTAGGGCAGCCCGAGCGAGTGGCGGACGCCGTCCGAGTAGAGCTCGGCGCCCAGGCGTTGGGTGACGACGTTGACGAAGTAGTCCTGGAAGTTCTTCGCCACCCGCGAGACGAGGGCGACGCCCACCGCGGCGAGCAGCAGCAGGCTGACCCCGTGCAGGAATTGGGCGGTCGTGTAGCGGTCGAAGCGCGTCGCATACTGGTCGATCACGTGCCGGAAGATGAGCGGATCGAGCAGCGAGAAGACCTGGTTGACCGTGGCGAGGACGAGCGCCAGCAGGACCAGCCGCCAGTGCGGCCGCAGATAGGACAGCAGCAGCTTCATGGGTTTTGAGGGTCAGGATAGCAGCCGTCCGGCGGTCACGGAAGGGGCGCGCCTCTTCGTCCGAGTGCGGTCCGTCCGGATCAGCCTGGTTCGGCCCGGCCCGCGTCACCCGCGCGACCTCGACCGCGGGCCGCGCTTGTGACATCCTCTCGACCGCCCGGCGCTGCCGTGGGACCGGCGCGGCCGCGGGAGGAGTGGGATGACGCTGAACCTCAAGCCGAGGAGCTGGCCGGCGGGGCTGCGCGAGGTGCAGCTCGGCGCCGGCAGCC
The DNA here is from genome assembly GCA_963732935.1 of uncultured Acidobacteriota bacterium. Lineage (GTDB taxonomy): Bacteria > Acidobacteriota > Vicinamibacteria > Fen-336 > Fen-336 > DATBSL01. The sequence continues at coordinate 409,753 of CAVTBK010000004.1, forward strand.
GACAGCCCCTTACCGTGGGCGGCTCGAACGGCCTGCCGCTCCACGGCTTCGAGTCGCGGCTCCCCCATCGGCCTCTCCTCGCGCTCGAGGTGACCGACGTCGATCCACGCTCCTGGACCGACGCCGTGCGCGCGCCCTGGAACGGGGCCCTGGGCGAGCCCGCCGCGGCCGCGCGGCGGGCCGTCGACGAGTTCGGCGCCGACCTCATGATGCTCCATCTGGCTGGCACCCACCCCGACCGGGGAGACCGCACGCCGGATCAGGCCGTCGCGGACGTCAAGGCCGTGCTCGACGCCGTCGCTTGCCCGCTGATCGTCAGGGGACCGGGCGCCGGCGCCAAGCAGAACGCCGTCCTGAGCCGGGTCGCGGAGGCCGCCAGCGGAGAAGGCCTCGTGCTGCACTCGGCCAGCCCGGAGGACTACAAGACGCTGGCGGCGGTCGCGGTCGCCTACGGGCACGTGCTGGTCGCCGAGAGCCCGATCGACATCAACATCGCCAAGCAGCTCTCGATCCTGCTCTCCGAGGCGAGCGTCGACCTCGGCCGCGTCCTGATCGACCCGCTCACGGGCGGCCTCGGCTACGGTCTCGAGTACACGTACTCGGTGATGGAGCGGATCCGGCTCGCGGCCCTCGCCGGCGAGGCGATGCTGTCCTCGCCGCTCGTCTGCCTGGTCGGCGAGGAGGCCTGGAAGGCGAAGGAGGCGAAGACGCCCGCCGCCAAGGAGCCGCTCTGGGGCGACGAGGGCCGGCGGGGCGTGCACTGGGAGGTCGCGACCGCCCTGCCGCTGCTGCTCGCCGGGGCCGATCTCCTGGTGCTCCGCCACCCGGAGTCGCTCGCCCGCATCCGGCGGCAGCTCGACGGCTGGTTCGAGGGCGTCACGAGGTAGCGCGCCATGGGTCTCACCGGGCTCCAGATCTTCAAGCTCCTGCCCAACACCAACTGCAGGAAGTGCGGGCAGCCGACCTGCCTCGCCTTCGCCATGAAACTGGCCGCGGGCAAGGAGTCGCTCGACAAGTGCCCCGACGCGAGCGCCGAGGCGCGGGCGGCGCTGGGCGCGGCCTCGGCGCCCCCGGTCCGCAGCGTCACGATCGGCCGCGGCGCGCGGGCGGTGACGGTCGGCGAGGAGACGGTCTTCTTCCGCCACGAGAAGACGTTCGCGCGCCGGCCCGGGCTCTTCCGCGCGCTGGACCCGCGCGGGATGTCGACGAGCGATCTGGCCACGCGACTCGACCAGTGGGCAGGGATCCGCCTCGAGCGCGCCGGCGAGGCGTTCCAGGTGGACGGGGTCTCCCTCGCCGAGAGTGCAGGACGTCGCGGCCTGCCGGGACGCCGCGACCGCGGCGGCGACGCGCGGTCTGCCCGTCGCCTTCGCCGCCGAGACCGCCGAGGGCGCGGCCGAGGTGCTCGGCCCGATCCAGGAGCAGCGACCGCTCCTCGTCTCCCCGCAAGGCGGAGACCCGGCCCCGTTCGTGGCGGTGGCCGCGCGGCTCGCCCTGCCGCTCGTCGTCTCCGGCAAAGACCTGTCCGCCCTCGCCGAGGCGGGCGAGGCGGCGACCAAGGCGGGCGTCGCCGACCTGCTGCTGGAACCGCCGGGCAAGAGCCTGCCCGAGATCCACCAGGCGCTGAGCCAGATCCGGCGCGGCGCTCTCGACCGCGTACACCCGGGCCTCGCCCACCCGATCTTCCTGCGCGTCGGAAGGGGCGAGCTGGAGAAGGCCGTCCTCGGGCATCACCAAGTTCGCCTCCGTCCTGGCGCTCGAGGACGACGCCCCCGAGGTCTGGCTGCCGCTCTGGACGCTCCGCCAGAACGTCTACACCGACCCGCAGAAGCCGCTCCAGATGGACCCAGGCGTCTACCCGATGGGCGAGCCGGACGCGCGCTCGCCGCTCCTCGTCACCACGAACTTCTCGCTCACCTACTTCATCGTCTCGACGGAGCTGGACGGGGCGGGAGTGCCGAGCCACCTGGCGGTGGTGGACACCGAGGGCATGAGTGTCCTCACGGCCTGGTCGGCGGGCAAGTTCTCCGGCGAGCGGGTGGCGAAGGCGCTGCGCGAGCTCCAGGCCACCGAGCGCGTCGAGCACAAGACCGTGATCATCCCCGGCTACGCGGCGGTGATCTCGGGCGAGCTGGAGGACGCCCTCGGGGCGGGCTGGCGTGTCCTGACCGGACCGCAGGAGGCCTCCGACATAGCGCCCTTCTTCCGCGACGTCTGGTCCGCGGTCGCTTCCTAGCCCGCCGCCTCGGGAGCCATGGCCCGGCACCAGGTCAGCTTCTCGCCCTCGGGGCGCATCAGCCTGGTGGAGGACGGTACCTCCATCCTCGACGCCGCGCTCCAGGTGGGCGAGCCGATCGCGACCGAGTGCGGTGGGCGCGGCGCCTGCGGGCGCTGCCTGGTCGCGATCCTGGGCGGAACGATTCCCGACTACTGCCGCGAGGGCGAGGAGGGCGGCGCGCCGCTCGTGCTCTCCTGCCAGACGCCGGTCCAAGGGCCGCTCACGGTGCGATCGAGTGACGAGGCCGAGCCGCCCCCGCTGCCCGCGCGCGGCGAGCACACGGGTGCCGACGCCCTCGCCAACCTCTCGCCCTGGCCGCTCGTCCTCGACCCGATCGTCGCGGCCTCCGCCGGGGACCTGGGCGTCGCCGTCGACGTCGGCACGACGACGCTCCAGCTCCTGCTGCTGGACCTCGCCACCGGCGTCGTGCTGGCCGAGGCCGGCGCCTACAACCCCCAGATTCCCCGCGGCGCCGACGTCATCTCGAGGATCGTCGCCGCGGAGAAGGGACTGCTCGCCGAGCTCGCCGCCTCGGTCCGGGCCGCCGTCGCCACGATGGTGACGGACGCCGGCGCACGCGCCGCCGCGCCGCTCGACCCCCGGCAGCTCGCCGAGCGGATCCGCGCCTACGTGGTCGCCGGCAACCTCACCATGGTCCATCTGCTGCTCGCGCGCGATCCGGCGGGCATCCGCCGTGTTCCTTCCGAGCCGCAGGCGCTCGCGTTCGATCCGGTGCCAGCCGCGGACCTCGGCTGGCCCGGCGGGAGAGCACCCGTCCACACGATCCCCGCGGTCGGCGGCTGGGTCGGCGGCGACATCGTCGCGGGCCTGGTCCGCGCCGGCTTCCCCCGCGCGGCGGACGGCCTCTCTCTCTACGTCGACCTCGGCACCAACGGCGAGGTCGCCTTGGGCGGCGCCGACTTCGCCCTCGCCTGCGCCTGCAGCGCCGGCCCCGCCTTCGAGGGCGGCGGCATCCGCTGCGGCATGCGCGCCGACGCCGGCGCGGTCGACGGAGCGCGCATCGACCTCGAGCGGGGCGCCCTCGACCTCTCCACTATCGGCGCGGGGCCGGCGCGCGGCATCTGCGGCTCGGGCCTGATCTCCCTCGCGGACGCGCTCTTCCGCGCCGGCTGGATCGACCGCACCGGCCGCCTCACGGAAAGGCTCCCGCCGCCGCTCCGGGTCGAGGGCGACTGGGGCCGGGGCGTCAGCCTCGGCGCCGGGGTCACGCTCTGGGAGCGCGACCTCGCCAGCCTGATTCGCGCCAAGGGCGCGGTCTTCTCGGGGATCCGCTCGCTCCATGGCAGCCTGGGCGAGGGCGCCGGGGCCATCGAGCGGGTGGTCGTCTCGGGGAACTTCGGCCGCTTCCTCAACCTTCCCGCCGCGGTCGGGATCGGCCTGCTGCCGGACCTGCCGCCCGGGACTTCGGCTACCTGCGCAACGGCTCGCTCGAGGGCGCGGCGCTCGCGCTCCTCGCCCGCGGCTTCCGGGACGAGCTCGCCGCCTACGCGGCGCGCGTCACCTACCTGGACCTCTCGGAGCTGCCGGGCTACATGGACGAGTTCGTGGGCGCCTGCTTCCTGCCGCACACCTCGCCGGAGCTGCTGCGTCTGGGACGCTCGCCGGCCGCCGGCGGGGCCTGAGCTTCCCTCAGGGCACCCCGCCGCGCGCGCGGATCTTGGCGTCGATGAAGTCCGGGTGCGGCACGTGCAGCAGCCCCGCGATCCGGCGGATCATGTGCTCCTCGAGCTCGTGCTTCTCCGAGTCGGCGAAGCTCACCAGCCAGAGCAGCTCCACCACCCGCTTCTTCTGCTCGGCGTCGAGAGCCTCGTCCACCAGGTGGGTCATCTCGTAGAGCGACGCCGCCTCGCGCGACTGGCGCTCGGCCACCGCCAGGAGGTCGTCCGTCTCCGCGGGCGAGAGGGCGAAGGTGCTCTGGAGCGCGGCGTGCATGACCGTGCGCTCCTCGTCGGTGACCTTGCTGTCGGCCCGCGAGACCTCCAGCAGCAGGCCGGCGGCCGCCAGCCGCAGCGCGTGCTCGCGCGCCTGGGGCGCGTCTTCGCGCGCGGGTGCGACCACCCGGCCTTCGAGAAAGCGCTTGATGCTGTCGAGCAAGGGCACCTCCCGTTCAGGTTATCGCGAAGCGGGCCGGGGCGTCAGGGCGCGCGGCGTGTGACCAGGGCCAGCCAGACGTCGTTCTCGCGCATCTCGATCGTGTGCTCGAGCGGGGCCCCCGCGGCGACGCTGACGCGTCGCCTCAGGACCGGACGGCCGTCGTTTTCGGCCGCGAGATGGGCGACCGCCTCCCGTGACAGCCAGGGGGGCGACCCCATCAGCAGGTAGTCCGCGTAGACGTCGTTGACGCGATAGCCCACGTGGTGCAGGGTCAGCTCGTAGTCCCCCGGCGCCAGCCCCGAGACGACCAGCCGGACCTCGCCCGCGCGGGCCGCCGGAAGGTCGCGCTTGAAGTAGACCTGGTTCGGGGCGTCCTGGGCGGGCGTGTGCAGGTCGAAGAGCAGGATCTGGACGCCGTCCGCGCTCTTGCTGGCCCAGGACTGGGGATCGGCGTTCTCGAGCTCGGTCGGCCCGAGGCGGTTCAGGAACTGGTAGGCGTAGAAGGACGGCTTGCGGAGGCCCTGCAGGTTGACGAGGCCGAAGCCGCCGTGGAAGGGAGTCGGGCCGGGCCCACCCTCCTCGAAGACGTCGGTGAAGGTCCAGTAGGACATCGACTGCGCCTTGCCCGCCACCCGCTTGAGGCGCGAGAGGATGAAGGGCGCCGAGAAGTAGTGGTCGTGGATCGGGTCCCGCGAGGAGTAGGAGGTGCTCCACTCCGTGAAGTGCAGCTCCACCCCGGGTCGCGGCGAGGCGGCGATCTCCGAAGCGACCCGCAGCACGTCGTCGCCCACCACGTCCCGCTGGACCAGGTGCAGCTGCTGCCGGCCCGCCTCGTCCAGGTAGCCGTCGACGTTGTAGCTGTGGGTGGAGACGAAGTCGACCGGGAGGTCCTGCTCGGCACAGTGGCGCAGGAACTCGGGAACCCAGGCCGCGCCGGCGGTGGCCGGCCCGCCCACCCGGTAGCCGGGGAAGACCCGCTTGATGGCGTGGGCCGCGCGGGCGTAGAGCTCCCAGTAGTCGGCCTGCGTGCCGCTCCAGAAGCCGTCGAGGTTGGGCTCGTTCCAGACCTCGAAGTACCAGCTCGCGACCTCGTCGCGGCCGTAGCGCTCCTCCAGGTGGCGAGTGAGCGCCTCGACCAGGGCCTCCCACTTCGGGTACGACTTGGGCGGGGTGACGTTGCCCCGCCACCAGAAGATGGTCTTCTCGCCCGAGGCGAGCGCCTTCGGCATGAAGCCCAGCTCCACGAAGGGCTTCATCCCGACCCGCAGGATGGCGTCGTAGAGCGCGTCCAGGTATTGCCAGTTGTAGACCGGCTGGCCGTCGTCCGTCTCCTGGTAGATCCCCATGTCGTCGTGCAGCAGGCCGTGAAAGCGGACGTAGCGGAAGCCGCACTGGCGGTGGACGTCGGCGAGCTGCTCCTGCCAGTCGGCCCGCAGCCCCTCGTTGGCGCGGCCCGCGCCGACGCAGAAGCGAAAGGCCTGGTCGAGCGGCCCCTTCACGCGAGAGACGTCGACGGCGATCGTCCGCGGGCCGCTGGGCGGGGTGACCCGGGGACCCTCGGCCGCCCGCGCCACGGACGCGCTCAGGAGAGCGGCCAGTCCGAGGGCCGCCACGAAGATTAGGGGCGTCGGGATACGCGGGTGTCGTGGCATGGTGGGGCCTCCTGCCCTTCTCGTCGCTCGAGACGCTATGCTGCCTCGAGACCCCGCGTCAACTCCAGGCGCGATTGCTCCCCGCCCGTCACTGGGGTACCGTCCGTCCGGGGCGAAGGCGTTTTCGAACCGGGGAAGGTCCGGAGCGGGGAAAGCATGACTTGGTCTGCGGGAGGCGCCGCCGTGGCCGCGCTCCTGATCGCGACGGCGGGCCTGGCCGGCGCTTCCGCGGCCGAGGGCGAAGCGACCGTCCTGTCGGGCCGCGTCCTCGACGCCCGCACCGGAGCGGCCGTCGCGGGAGCGGCCCTCGTGGCTGGCGAGCGCGAGACGACGAGCGGCGCGGACGGCTCTTTCCGCCTGGAGCTGCCTCCCGGGACAGCGTCCCTGGCCGTGTCCGCCGCCGGCTACGTCAGCCGGACGCTGACGGTCGACGCCGCCGCGGTGAGGACCGATCTCGTCGTCTCCCTCGCGCGCGCGATGCGCTTCGAGGAACGCCTCGACATCGAGGCCTCGTCGCAGTCGTCGACCGCGCCGGCGCCGCTCCCGGTCCGGCCCGCACAGGTCCTGGCGGCGGCGGGGGCCGTCGACAACGTCTTCCGCGTCCTGCAGGTGCTCCCCGGCGTCAACGCGACCGACGAGTTCACGAGCCGGCTCTCCGTCCGCGGCGGCGGCCCCGACGAGAACCTCACGGTGATGGACGGGGTCGAGATCTCGAACCCCTACCGCCTGGGCGGGCTGATCAGCGCCTTCAATCCCGAGACGGTCGAGAGCTTCTCCCTGGACACGGGTGCCTTCGGCGTCTCGCGCGGCGACCGGCTCTCCTCGCTCCTGGTGGTCAAAACCGGGCCGGCACCGAGGCCAAGGCCATCGCGGGCTCGGCCGCGCTCAGCATCACGGACGCCAACGTGATCGCCGAGGGCAAGCTGCCCGCCGCCAAGGGATCGTGGATCGTGACCGCCCGAAGGACCTACTACGACCTTCTGGCCAGCCGCATCGTCGACGGCCAGCTGCCTTCCTTCACCGACTTCCAGGCGAAGGTGGTCTACGCGCCGACCGCCGCGACCCGGCTCTCCATCTTCGGTGTGCGCAGCCGCGAGAGCGCCGACGCCAGCTTCGACGACGAGACGACCAGCGACCACGGCACCTTCCTGGCCGCCTCCCGCAACGACATGGCGGCCGTCACTTTCGACGCCCGGCTCGGCCAGCGCATGAACAGCCGCACGATCGCCTCCTGGTACGACAACACCAGCTCCTTCGACATGAGCGCCCAGTTCCAGGACAAGAGCCTGCGCTCCAACTCCCCCGACGAGGCCGGCTTCGGGCAGGCCTCGTTCTCCTTCGGCTACGACCTCCTGGTCCGCGACCTGGCGCTGCGCGAGGAGCTCGTGATCCGGCCCTCGCCACGCCACCTGGTCCAGGCCGGCGCGGAGACGCACCGCCTCACGACCGCGGTCTCCTGGACGATCGACCGCGGCCCGGACGGGGCGGGCGGCGAGCGGCGCGGGATCCTGCCGGACGTGCTCGACTCCTCGGTCGACTCCGCGCGCACCGGCGCGTGGCTCCAGGACCGGGTCAGCTTCGGGCGACTGGCCGTCGAGGCCGGCCTGCGCTTCGACCGGAGCGAGGTGAACGGCCGCTCCGACTGGTCGCCCCGCCTGGCGGCGACCCTCACCCTGAACGAGTCGACCCGCCTGCGCGGCGCCGTGGGCAAGTACACGCAGAGCCCCGGCTACGACAAGCTGGTGCAGTCGAGCTCCTTCGTCGATCTCAGCAACACGGGCAGGCTCGATCTGCCCAACGAGCGCTCGCTCCACGGGTCCCTGGCGCTCGAGCGCGACCTCGGCCCGGGGGTCGAGGCGCGGGCCGAGGCGTACTACAAGACCTTCCGCAACCTGACCATCGGCCGGCTGGAGACCGAGGCCGAGCGCGCGGCGCGGGTCGCCCGCTACGACTTCCCCCCGGAGCTTTCGGCCGACGTCCCGTCGAGCCCCGAGATCACGGGTACGCCCGTCGGCGAGGGGCGCGGACGAGCGTACGGCTTCGACCTCTACCTGGCCAAGCGCCCGTCGAACGAGTCGCGGCTCGCGGGCTGGGTGTCCTACACCTACGGCGTCGCCAGCCGCGACATGTACGGTCGCCGCTACTCCTTCGACTACGACCGGCGCCACGCCCTGAGCGTCGTCGAGAGCTACCGCGTCCTGACCTGGCTCGACGTCGCCACCACCCTGCGCCTGGACTCGGGCTTCCCGATGACGCCGGTGGTCGGCGTCCGGGTCGCGGCCACCGCCGACACCCTGGACCAGGACCACGACGGGAACACGGCCGAGCTCGTCCCCCAGCGCGATCCCGCCGGTCAGCTCGTCTACACCCCCGACTACGGCGGCGTCGCCAACCTGAACTCCGCCCGGCTCCCGCTCTATGCCCGGCTCGACCTGCGCCTGAGCTTCCGGCCCGGAGGCCGGAGCGGGCGCTGGCTCATCTACCTCGACGTGATCAACGTCCTCAACCGGAAGAACGTCACCAGCCTGGAGAAGGACCTCGCCTACGACCCCGGCTCCGACCGGCCCAAGCTGGTCGAGCGTCAGAACGGCTCGCTCCCGATCCTCCCTTCCTTCGGCGTGCGCTTCCGTTTCTGAGCGCCTTGGGGGGCGGCTGCCCGGCCGACAGGTCCGTCCGGCTCCCGGACTCGCGCCCTGCAATCAGTGAGGCACCGAGCCCCGAACGCCGCTACCATGGGGCGCATGGCTGACCTGATCGTCACGCTCATCGGTCCCGATCGCCCCGGCATCGTCGAGGCCGTCGCCGAAGTCGTGGCCGCGCACGACGGCAACTGGCTCGAGAGCCGCATGGCCCACCTGGCCGGGAGGTTCGCCGGCATCCTCCGGGTCGAGGTGCCCGACCCGAAGCTCGACGCTCTCGACGCGGCGCTCGCGCGGCTCGAGACGACGGGGCTGACGCTCGTGCGGGAGAGGAGCGCCGAGGCGCCGTCCCCCAACCCGCGCCAGGCGATGGAGATCGATCTCCTGGGCCTCGACCGGCCCGGCCTGGTCCGGCAGATCTCCGACCTGCTGGCCGCGCGCCACGTCAACGTCGAGGCGCTGGAGACCGACCGCTTCAGCGCGCCGATGTCGGGCGAGATGCTCTTCCGGGCGGAGCTGCGGGTGCAGCTTCCCGAACAGCTCTCGAAGACCGAGCTGCGCCAGGCGCTCGAGCAGCTGGCGGCGGACCTCATGGTCGAGATCCGCCTGGCCGAGGCGCTGCGCGTGAAGCCGTGAGCGCCTTTTCCAGCGTCGCCGCGAAGCGCTCCGCGGTCTCGAAGCCGGTCTGACGGAGATACAGAAGTCCACCATCAGGGGCTTGCCCTCGGCGCGCGCGCGGCGCTGCGCCTTCTTGAAGTCCTGCTCCCACGCGATGGCCGAGCCGGACGCGCCCGCGCCGCTCGGCGCGCCCGCGCCGCCCGGCGTGTGGGCGGCCGCGGTGGCGGCGAGCACCGTGAGCGCGAGGCCGATGCGGGTGATGTCCCGCAGGTGTCGCGACAGGGCCACGGGTCCCTCAGAACCGGCGCGAGACGCCCGCGATCACCATGTAGTCGGCGAAGGCCGCGTCTCCGTTGTGGAAGACCCCCGTCTCCTCGGTCGCGAGCTTGTCCGAGATGTTCTGAGTCCGGACCCGACGCACGAAGTAGGGCGTGCTCAGCGAGAGGGCGTAGCCACGCCACGAGTAGGAGACGCCGGGCTCGATCGAGATCGAGTAGCCGGGCCGACGGCGTCCCATGCTGCCTCCGAAGACGTCGGAGGAGGGCACGCCCTCCAGCCGCGCCGACAGGCTGAACCCGAAGCGGCGGACCGCCGTGCCGAGCCCCACGCGCGCACCGTACTGGTCGGTGATCGAGTAGTAGGCGCTGGAGGGGTCGGGATTCGCGTTGGTGGGATTGCGCAGGTAGTCGAGCTGCTCTTGCGGATTGAAGAGGTAGCTCCCGGTCACGTAGGCGGTCACCCTGCCGAAGGTCTTGAAGGCCTCCGCCTCCGCGATGAACCCCCAGCCGCCGTCGCCCGGCTGGATCGACTGGTCCACGGGGCGGACGCTCGTCTGCTCCTGGCCCGTCACCGGATCGACGCTGTCGATGAAGGTGTCGGTCGCGTGGTCGTTCCCGGTCGGCATCTTGATGCCCAGTCCGAGCGCCAGGTTCTGCTCGTAGTGACGCACGGGGTTCGCCAGCCAGAAACGACCCGTGAGGCTGAGGTCGCCGATCCCCGAGGCGCCGGTCTCGAAGGTGGGGCGTTGGGTGTTGGCCGGGCTCCGGCGCAGCGCGATCAGAAAGGGCAGGTCCGCGCTCAGGCTCAGGCGGTCGCTCACCCCGTACGAAAGGGTCAGCTCCGGGATGTGGACGTGGTTGATCACCTCGGAGCTCGAGCGGTCGCTCTTCGCCAGGCCCTTCGCGAGGTTCTCGGCGTTCTGCTCGACGCTGCCGATGAAGTGCCGGTGCGAGCGGTACCAGCGGTAGCCGAAGTCGGCCTGCCAGCGGCCGCTGGGGACGTAGAAGGTCTGCCCTTCGGGCTCGACCGCACCGCTTGGCGCGTTGAGCCTCGAGGCGATGCAGCCCTGGGCGCACGCGTCGGAGGTCCCGACGATGAGCAGGAAGCTGGCCGCGGCAGCACAGACGACCGCGGCCCGGTGAGAGAGGGACATGATCAGGCTCCTTCGGGCGGACCGCGACCGTTGCCGGCCGCGGCATGCTCCTGGTTCGATTGAGTCGGAAAGCGTTGCCGCGTCAGGAGCAAGATGTGTTCCTCGGAGCACGACCAGCGGCAGCGGATCGGATGCCTCGCCTGAAGGCGTTGGAACGCCGTGAGATAGGGATTCACACGCCGGCGGAAACGCGGGTTGGCGACGAGGGCGCGGGGGTTGGGCGCACACGTCCGGCCCGAGTGTTTTATGAGCGTCGCCGGCGCGAGGGGCCCGGGAGCGTCGGCGCCTGCACCCCGTGGACTTGGACGACACGTCGACGCCCCCGACACCTCAGGCTTCCGGAGGGGAGCGTTGGATCTATGCTGACTAAATCGCTTGATTCACGGTCCAATGCAACGATCTGTTGAATTCGGTCAATCGAATCAACGGCGCGGCCGGCGGTCTGGCGAGCAGGCACACGCGGTTCGCCTACGGCGAGAACCAATAGCTGATCTTCGCCAGGAAGACGTTGTCGGGCCGCGCGCTCCAGAGGGCGTTCCAGTTGGAGCCGAGCCCTTGCTGCCAGTCCGGGACCGAGGAGGTCCGCCCCTGCGACCAGACGAGATAGAGCGAGGAGCCGGGCCGGTACTCCCAGCGCAGCACGAGGTTCGAGCGGAACTGCCGGAAGCTGAAGTCGGGGTTGTCGAAGGAGGCGGGGCCGCCCGGGCCCGCGACCTGGTAGACGTCGTCGCCCGCCTGGTAGGTGACCTGATCCGCCGGGTAGGCATAGAAGCGGTCGCCGTAGCTCCCGGCCAGGGTGTCTGTCGCGCTCTTGAAGGCGCCGAAGCGGCCGGTCGAGACGAAGGGGCTGCCGTAGTACTGGAGCGCCAGGTTCGGAGTCAGCGACCAGCTCGCCCGCAGCGTGAAGGCCCAGGTCGACTGGGAGATGCGCCCGAGCAGGTAGCGGCTGTCGCTGCCCTCCCCGGCGGTCGCCACGTACTGCAGGTCGTCCCGGTTGCCCGACCAGGAAAGGTCGGCCGAGACGCGCAGCGCGCGCGTGGGGCGCGCCCAGAGCCCCGCGTCGAGGTCGGTCTGGCGCGAGGCCCTCTGGCTGTGGAGGTGGACGTGGCCCGAGGCCCAGCCGCCCAGGCGGCGTGACCTGTCGCTCTCCATGCCGAGGTTGGTGCACAGGAAGCTGTCCTGGCGGAGGGAGGGCCCGCCCCGGAGCACGCGGGTGTCTACCGGCGCCTCGATCCAGCGGATCCCGCCGCTCGCACTCCACTTGTTCTTGAACTGGCCCGAAAGGTCCAGCTCGGTCGAGCCCGAGGTCTTGAGCCCGCCGAAGTCCCATTGGTCGGCGCGCGAGAGCCGCACGAAGTAGCTCCGGAAGGGGCCCTTGGGGGTCGGCTCGCTCCAGCCCACCAGGGCACGGTTGGCCAGGACGTCCGCCTGCCGCAGGTAGCCCAGGTCGTTCAGCTCCAGACCCGGTGAGTACCAGTGGAAACGGGAGGAGAGGCGCAGGCGTCCCTTGTCGGTGCGGCCGAAGCTCAGGAATCCCCCGTATCCGCCGAGCGAGGTGGCGCGCCGGTCGACGCCCAGGTAGGAGGCGTCCGGCCGCTGGTAGTAGTGGACGGGGTCTTCCTGCAGGGCGACGATCGCGTCCGGGTCACCCTCCACCCGGCTGGCGACGACGCTCGCCTCCAGCACCCAGCTGCGATCGGCGAAGTAGTGGCCGAAGTCGAGTCCGCCGGCGAACGCGCGCTCCGGCAGCGGCGTCTCGCCGGTCGCCTGCGTGCCCCGCTCGGTGAAGGTGAGCATCCCGCCCAGGCTGGTGTTCCCCTTGCCCCAGTCCTGGTGGACCCGCGCCACGGTGTAGCTGCCCCACGGCTCGACGGTCTCGTCGCGCGGGCCGTCGGGCCCCGTGACGTGCGCGGTCTCCCTCTGGGTGAGGCTCTGGACGAACCCGAGCGAGAGGCCCGAGGCCGTCTTCCCGGTCACCTTGAGGGCGCCCAGGATGGTGGTCGCGTCGGGCATTCGCGCGGTCTCGCCGTCGGCCAGGGTCGGCTCGACCGAGGGCGGGTGTCCGATCCGCCGCGAGTAGAAGAGCGTGTCGCTGTCCTCGATCCCGAAGCCCAGGATGCTCCGGCCCTCCAGGAAGAAGGGGCGCTTCTCCTCGAAGAAGGTCTCGTAGGCGGTCAGGTTCATCACTGAGGGGTCGGCCTCGACCTGACCGAAGTCCGGGTTGACGGTCGCGTCGAGCGTGAAGTTGGAGCTCAGGCCGACCTTGGCGTCGAGGCCGAGGGAGCCCGATCCCGCGCTCTCGCCCTCCACGGCGGGGCCACCCGCCGCGCGGCCCAGGACGTAGGGCAGCAGCTCCACGCGATGCTGCCGTCCCAGCCCCCTGATCCCGCGCAGCTCGCCGAGCTGGTACATGCGCCCCGTGTTGTGGCGCGGGATGAGCTGCCACTGGACCTCCTCCTGGTTGCGGTCGATCCAGCGCCAGGCGTGCAGGCCCCAGACCTGCTCGTCCTGGGGCCCGTAGCGCAGCTGACTGAGCGGGATCCGGAACTCGGCCGTCCAGGCGTCCTTCTCCAGGCCCACGGCCCCCTCCCAGACCGCGTCCCAGTTCGTGTCCCACTCGTTCTCCCCGTTGCCGAGGATGAGGTCGATCTTGCTGCCGCCGGCGGTCAGGTCGAACTCGAAGCCGCTTGTCCGGTCGTTGTAGCTGTCGAAGCAGACGCCAGCGATGTCGCCCACGAACTCGTCGCGGCGGCCGGGCCAGCGGTGCATGCTCGCGGGATCGTCATAGGCCCGGATCGCGACGTAGACGTTCCTCTCGTCGTAGAGGATCTTGAGCTCCGTGCGCTCCGAGGGCGGGGCTCCCTCGGTCGGGGTCTGCTGCCGATAGTCGCCCGTCCATTCCCCCTCCCGCCACGCGTCGTCGTCGAGCCGCCCGTCGATCCCGGGCGCCGCCCCCTCGAGCCGCGCGGCCATGTAAACGCGGGGAGGGTAGACGCGTCCGAAGGGGTTCTTGACTTCGGCCCGGGCAGGCTCGGGCGGGGGCGCGGCGCTCTCCTGCGCCACGGCCGAGGCGAAGAGTGGGCCGGCGGCGAGCAGCGGGCATGCCACGGCGAGGGCCACCACTATCAGGGAAGGAAGGGGTCGTCCGATCGAGGTCCTGGCCATCCTGTTGTATCCCTCCCACTCGGGACACGAGCCCTGGCGGCTCGCACACCCCTCCCCAACGGCATATTCTCGTCTGACCGGTCCCGGGATACACCCGACCACTTTGTCCATCGCCTTGACGATCACACCGGGGCCGTTGTATACCGAGGCCTCTGTCCGGCGGTCCTGGGGGGCAGGAGGCCGGTGCCGGGGCAGTCACGAACTCATTCCGACGCAAGGGAGATGGCCATGAAGGTTCCGTTCTACGGTCATGTGCGCCAGTACCAGAACCTCAAGGGGGAGATCGACGCCAAGATCAACGAGGTCCTGATGAGCGGCAGCTACGTCCAGGGCCCCATGCTCAAGAAGTTCGAGGAGCAGCTCGCCGCGTACGCGGGTGCGAAGTACGCGGTCGGCGTCGGCAACGGCACGGACGCGCTCTGGCTGACCTTCATGGCCCTCGGCCTCGGCCCGGGCGACGAGATGATCACGAACGCCAACACCTTCTTCGCCACCGCCGAGGCGATCTGGATCTCCGGCGCCACGGCCGTCCTGGTCGACTGCGACAAGGACACGCGCAACATCGACCCCGAGGCGATCAGGAAGGCGATCGGCAAGAAAACCAAGGCGATCGTGCCGGTGCACCTCTACGGCCAGTGCGCGCCCATGCGCGAGATCCGCAAGATCGCCGACGAGCACAAGCTCTTGGTGATCGAGGACAACGCGCAGGCGATCGACGCCCGCGGCGCCGACTTCAAGATCGGCGAGCTGTCGGACGCGGTCTGCACCAGCTTCATCATCCAGAAGAACCTGGGCACCTTCGGCGACGGCGGCGCCCTCTGGACCAACCACCAGCACGTCAACGACACGGTCCGCAAGCTCCGCAACCACGGCTCCGCCAAGCGCGACCACCACAGCTTCGGCTTCAACAGCCGGCTGGACGACCTGCACGCGGGCGTGCTCTCCGCCAAGCTGCCGCACGTCGGCGAGTGGAGCGACCAGCGGATCGCGATCGCCAGGCAGTACGACCAGGCGTTCAAGGGCCTCGACTTCATGACCATCCCCCACGCGAAGCCCGGCTACCGCCACGTCTACCACCTCTACGAGATCGAGACCAGGAACCCGGCCGACCGCGACCTGCTGCTCAAGTACCTGAACGACGCCGGCATCGACGCCAAGACCCACTACTCGATCGCGATCCACGAGCAGGAAGGCTTCCCCTGGGGCAAGGACGCGCGCCTGGCGGAGCCCCTCAGCAATGCCGAGAAGAACGCCGCCTCCTGCATCTCGCTGCCGATGTTCCCCGAGCTGACCCAGGAAGAGGTGGACTTCACGATCCAGACCGTGCGCGGGTGGAAGAAGTAGGGCGTCGATGGCTACGACCTACAAAGTCGCGATCGCGGGTCTCGGCAAGCGCGGCGTGCACCACGCCGACGCGCTCGCCAGGAACCCGCGCTTCCAGATCGTGGGGCTCTGTGACATCGACCCGGCCCGCCTCGAGGAGGCCAAGAAGAAGTCCGGGGTCGGCTACGGGAGCCCGGACGCGGCGAAGATGCTCCAGGACACCAAGCCCGACGTCTTCGTCTTCTGCACGCTCCCGCAGATCCGCCTGCCGCTGATCAAGGCCGGGGTCGAGGCCAAGGTCAAGCTGATCGCCTACGAGAAGCCGGTCGCCACCTCGATGAGCGAAGCCATCGAGATGCGCAAGCTCACCCAGGCCGCCGGCGTCAAGACCGTGGTCAGCCACCAGCACCGCTACGGACAGCACTATCAGAAGGTGAAGGAGATCATCGAGAGCGGCGCCATCGGCCGCGTGCACACCGTCTACGGCACCTCCGTCGGCTGGATGATGCACATGATGACGCACCTGATCGACTACGCCAGCTGGTACAACGGCTACTCCGACCCGGTCTGGGTGGCCGGCCAGGCGTTCGGGACCGAGAAGTTCCAGGACGTGCACGCCTCGCCCGACTACATCGCGGCCGTCGTCCAGTACCGCAACGGCGTGCGCGGCTACATCGAGTGCGGCGCCGAGGCCCCCGACGTGCCCGAGATCGACTCCATGTGGCACAAGTGCCGCGTCGGCGCCCAGGGCAGCGAAGGGTTCGCCGAGGTGCTGACCGGCAAGCAAGGCAAGGGCGGCGGCTGGCGCGCCGTCACCAGGGACGGTGTCTCGTCCGGTCCCGGCTTCATGGACTACGCCCACGACATGCCGCCCTACATCCAGGACATCGCCGACTGGCTCGACGATCCCAAGCAGGTCCATCCCTGCGACGGCGAGCGCGCCTACGAGGGCCTCGAGGTCATGATGGGAGCCATGCGCTCGGTCGTCGCGCGCGGCAAGGTCACACTCCCCCTCGGTCCCGGCGAGCCCGAGCTCGAGGCGTTGAAGCGCGTCCTGTCATAGGGAGAACGGCCTGGCCGGCGTCATGTTCTGGCAGCAATACTCGGACGACTACCGCTGGCAGCGGGGGCAGAAGTGCGCCGAGCGCGCGCCCAGCACCAGCCGGCGGATGGGCGTCTGGCAGCGGAAGCAGGGCTCGCCCGTGCGGCCGTACACGCGCCTTTCGTCCTGGTAGGCGCCGTCGCTGCCGTCGGGACGCACGTAGTCGCTGATGCTCGAGCCGCCGGTCGCGATCGCGCGGCGCAGGACGCGCCGGACCGCGGCGGCGAGCGTCCGGCACTCCTCCCGGCTCAGGCGGCCGGCGCGCCGTGTTGGCCGGATGCCGGCCAGGAAGAGGGCCTCGTCCGCGTAGATGTTCCCGACGCCGGCCAGCACCGACTGGTCGAGGAGCAGGGTCTTGATCGCCGCGCGGCGCCCGCGGGTGGCAAGGTAGAGCTGCTTGCCGCTCGCCCCGGTCGCGTCCTTCCCGAGCCGGTCGAGACGAAGGCAGCCCTCGCCGGGCGCGAGCAGCTGCACCCGGCCGAACTTGCGCACGTCGCGGAAGAAGACGTCGGGGCCGCCGTCCTTGAAGCACAGACGCAGGTGCGTGTGGCGATCGGGGCGGAACCCGCGCTGTCGCTCGGGCGCGAGGGCGCTGCGGGCGGTCGCGCTCAGCAGGCGCACGCTCGTGGCGCCGGCGCCGAACAGCTGCCCGGTCATCCCCAGGTGCAGCAGCAGCCTCCCGCCGTCGTCGAGCCGCGCCAGGAGATACTTGCCCGCCCGCTCCAGCCCCAGCACCCGCCGCGAGCGCAGGCGGCGGCGCAGCACCACCGGCGCCGTCAGGAAGAACGAGCTGGCGCCGGTCGTGCGCACCTCGAGGACCTCGCGCCCGACCAGCAGCCGCTCGAGCTGGCGGCGCGTCACCTCGACCTCGGGCAGCTCCGGCATCTGGAAGGGACGCTACCACGCCTCGCTCTGCGGCGTTCGCGACGTCGCGGCGTTCGCGGACCTCAGCCGGTGCTCGGGCCCGACGCGCTCCCTGTCGTATCGTGGTGGTCGACGTCCCCTTCCAGCAGGGCGCCCTCGGCGATCGCCACCACCCGCGCGCGCAGGGTCGCCGAGACCCGCGCCGTGGCGCGCAGGTCGATCTTCTCCGCCGTCAGGAGCCCGGCGTTCACCTCCCCGGCGATCACCAGCACGGTGGCGTCGATGTTGCCGAGCACGCGGCCCGTCTCGCCGACCGTGAAGCGCGCCGTGACGTGGGCGTCGCCCTCCAGGGTGCCGTGTACCTCGACCGGGTCGCTGCTGGCCAGCTCGCCGCGGAAGAGGGTGCCGGCCGCGATCACCGTCACCCGCCGCTCGACGGACGCCGGCCGCCTCTCGGGGAGTGGCGGCGGGCGGAGGGCAGGGTCCTGGGGCCCGGGCGGGGTCGACATCGGCTGTCAAGTATCCGTCGGCAACGCGCGCGAGCGCCAGTCCCCCTCGGTCGCCTCGGCCGCGGGCGGAAGGTGTCTCAGCGGCTCGCGGTCCAGACCTTCATCGTGGGCAGGTGCAGCAGCCGCCCGGCGCCGACGTGGACCAGGATGAGCAGCAGCCACAGGGCGGCGGGAGACCAGGCGGGCAGACGCGCCAGCCAGGAGGCGAAGGCGGGGCCGCGACGTCCGGCGCGCATCGCCACCACGGCGCCGGCGGCGGCCACCGCGAAGTACGCGGGGAAGATGTAGCGGTCGGCGCGGCGGTCGGAGAGGCTGAAGAGGCCGAGGTAGAGGAGCGCGACGCCGAGGGCGAAGCCGAGTCCGCGGAGGGCCGGACTCCGGAGACCCGGGCCGGCCACGTCCAAGCCGGGCCGGCCCGCGCCGGGCGAAGTCGTCCGCCGCGTACGCGACCCTACGTACAGCGCGGTCGCAGCCAGGAGCGCCAGGCTCCAGGGGAACGGGAACCACAGGAGCCGGGCCGCGTACCAGAAGGCGTTGTAGGCCTTCCGCGCAACGAGCGCGTCGGACTGCGACCCGAGCGCGGGCGCCATCTGGCGGTGCAGGTAGAACGAGAGGAACGAGCCCCCGGTCGCGTCCCGGTGGAGTGTCTCGTAGCCGGCGATCGCGAGAGCGACCACCGCGAGCGAAGAGGCGAGGGCCACCCCGCTGCGCACGGCCCAGCGGCGCGGTGCCTCTTCGCCCCCGCGCGCGAGCAGCCACAGGGCGCAGACCGGCAGGGCGACCAGGCCGACCAGGCCCTTCACCAGGACGAGGCCCACGAAGGCTGCCGCCAGAACCGGCGCCCAGGCTCCGCTCGCGCGCACGCGCTCGGTCGCGTAGACGGCCAGCAGCAGCAGAAAGAGGAGGAGCTGCTCCTGGTTGGCGCGCACCCGGTAGGTGAACGCGATCGGGATCACCTGCAGCAGGAAGAGGAGCGCGCGGGCCTCGGCGCCTGTGGCGAACCGCCGCGCCAAGGCGGCGAGCAGCAGCAGCGAGCCGATCTGCCAGAGGGCGTTGACGAGATACGCGGCCTGCGGCGCCGGGTAGCCCAAGGCACCTAGGGCAGCGGGAGCCAGGAACGTCCCCACCGGGTGCTCGAGGAAGTGGCCCTTTCCATACCAGCCCGGCGGCCAGTCGGGGGCGATCCAGCGCGAGACCGGCTGCTCGGACATGCCAGCCGCGATCTGCGCGTAGAGACGCGAGTCCGCGTCCCGGGTCCCATAGGAAAGAAGCGGCAGGAGGATCCCGACCACGGCGAGGGCGGCCGTCCAGGCGAGGGCTTCGACGACGATCGGGCGCTTCACGGTCCTCCTGCGAAAGAGCCGATCGACTCTACCAGCTCGACGGTTTGTAGTCCTTGAAGAACCGGCCGAAGGTGTGCGCGCCGCTTCTGAGGCCGGAGAAGAAGGGGTCGAGCACCCGGGCGGCGCCGTCCACGACGTCGAGCGGCGGCTGGAAGCCCAGGTCCTCGCGCTTGCGGGTCGCGTGCAGGAAGGGGTCCTCGTCGGTGATCCAGCCCGTGTCGACCGCGTTCATGTGGATGCCGTCGCGCACGTAGTCGCGGGCCGAGGTCAGGGTCAGCATGTTGAGGGCCGCCTTGGCCATGTTGGTGTGGGGATGGCGGTCGGTCTTGGTCCCCCGCGAGAAGACGCCCTCCATCGCCGACACGTTGACGACGTGCTGGTCGCGGCCCGGCGCCCGGAGCATGAGCGGCTTGAGCCGGCTGCACAGGATGAAGGGGGCCACCGCGTTCACGAGCTGGACCTCGATCATCTCCGCGGTCGGCACCTCGCCGAGCGTGAGGCGCCACGAGTTGACGGCCCGCAGGTCCACCTGCTGCAGGTCCGCGTCGAGCGCCCCGTCCGGAAACAGGTCGGCGCGGCGCGCGCCCTCGTCGAACTCGAAGCGCACCTGGGAGAGCTGGGCCGAGTGCCGGAGGCCCAGGCCGGCGCCCCCGCCGCGCCAGGCCACGAGCCCCCCGTCGCTGCCGGAACGCCCTTCCTCTTCCGGCGCCTGAGCCCCCTCGAGCAGCCGGACGAACGCGTGGTGGGACGCAACCAGCGGCCGAATCTCCGGCGCCAGCGTCTCGAAGGGCTGCGTCTCGAACCCCAGCAGGTGCTCGTAGAAGCCCGGCGGCCGG
This sequence comes from uncultured Acidobacteriota bacterium, assembly GCA_963732935.1. Classification (GTDB taxonomy): domain Bacteria; phylum Acidobacteriota; class Vicinamibacteria; order Fen-336; family Fen-336; genus DATBSL01. Next base: position 429,629 of record CAVTBK010000004.1, read on the forward strand.
CGCACGGTCTGGCAGGCGTTGTTGAGGAGGAGGTCGAGGCGCGGCAGCTCGGCGTTCAGCCGGCTGCAGAAGATCTCGACGCTGGGCGCATGGCGCAGGTCGAGGCCGTGGACCCGGAGCCGCCCGCTCCAGTCGGCGAAATCGGGCTCGGCCGCGTAGCGGCGGGCGGCATCGTGGGGGAAGCGCGTGGTCGCGACCACCGTCGCCCCGGCCCGCAGCAGCTTGAGGGCGGCCTGGTAGCCGATCTTCACCCGCGCCCCCGTCACGAGAGCGACACGGCCCTCGAGGTCGGCGGTCTGGAAGCGCTTCTCGTAGTTGAGGGCGGCGCACTCGGGGCAGAGGGCGTCGTAGAAGGCGTGCAGCCGCCGGTACTCCGCCTTGCACACGTAGCAGGTGCGCGGCCTCAGAACCTCTCGCGGCGGGTCGGTCTCGGCCCGCGCGGTTTCAGCCGGCCCGGTTCCGCCCGGCGCGGCCAGCAGGCGCGGCGGCGCAGTGAAGACCTTCGCCTCGCGGGCCTCCCGGACCCCGGTCGCGGCGAGGAGCGCCCGGTCGTGCGCCTCGGCACGTCGGCGCTGGGCGCTGCGCAGGGCCTTCACCAGGCGCCGCTTCTGGACCACGTCGGGATGCACGGTCCGTCCCGCCGCGATCAGCAGCGCCCGGCGTTCCTCGTCCGCGAGCTGCGCGAGCAGAGACCGGTCGCTCGCCACGGCCTCGAGCACCTGCCGCGCACGGCGCAGCTCCTCGGCTCCCGGGATCCGGGCCGTGGGACCCGGCTGTGAGGCGGCGAGGGTGCGAGCTGTCGATCCCCGGTCCTCGGCCATCCGCGTAGTGTAGACGAAGGGAGACGGGGGGCGGCGGACGTGGACCACCGTCCTCTCCCTCCCTATACTGAGCGACGTGGAGTTCCGCGACCGCCTGGTCCGCCGCCTCGAATCCGTCGCGGGACGAGACGAATGACGGCGTCCTGGGAACGCCGGCTCCGCGAGCTGCGGTCCCGCGTGCTGTCGCGGGCGTGGGACTACCGCCAGAGGCGACACGCCCGCGGCGCGTGGTTCCGTCTGCGGCGCACGCTGGCCGGCGCGAGCGAGGCCCACGCCGTGTCGGCCGCGGAGGCGCGGCAGCTCGTTGCCGAAGGCTACCCGCTCGAGCCGGTCGGCTCCGAGCTGGCCCCCTCGAAGCTGATCGTCATCGTCCCGGCGGCCCGCCTCCGGCGGATCTCGTCGGCGCGGCCCCTGATCGTCACCTTGAACGCCGACCTGCTCGCCGCCGAGAACCTCGCTCTCGTTCCCTTCGCGGCCGCGACGCGGGACGGACCTCCGACCGCGCCCGCGCCAGACGAATCGCCACACGGACAGGTGTAGACGCCGGCGACGCCACGCACCTTCAAGACCGCGCCGGCCGGACCGGCGCCGGAGAATCCAAGATGAAGCGAGCCCTGCCCTCCACGACACGAGCGAGCCTCCCGCCGTTCCTCCGCACGACGCTCGCGGCGACCGCCTTCGTTGTCGCATCGGCCGTTCTCGCCCTCGGCGCGACCCTCGCGACGGCCGCGGCGCAGGCGACGGCGGAGGCCACGAAGCCGGCTCCCGTGCCCGCGCCCTCCCTCACCACACCCGCGGCCGAGGCCCGGATCGCGCACCTCATCGCCCAGATGACGGTCGAGGAGAAGGCCGGCCAGCTCAACCAGGTCTCGGGCCGCTTCGCCTTCGGCCCCAATGCCCAGCAGCTCCAGCTCGACGAGGAGGTGCAGATCCGCGCCGGGCGGGTGGGCAGCATGCTCAACGTCTTCGACCCGAAGCGGATCCGGGCCCTGCAGAAGGTGGCGGTCGAGGAGTCGCGGCTGCGGATCCCCGTCCTCTTCGGCCTCGACGTGATCCACGGCTTCCACACCATCTTCCCGGTCCCGATCGGCCTTGCCACCAGCTGGGACCCGGCGCTCGTCGAACGGGTGAGCCGCTGGTCCGCCCGCGAGACCTCTTCGCAGGGCATCCGCTGGACCTTCTCGCCCATGATCGACATCGCCCGTGACGCCCGCTGGGGCCGCATCGTCGAGGGGGCCGGCGAGGACCCCTACCTGGGCGCCGCGATCGCCCGCGCCTACGTGCGCGGCTACCAGGGCGCGCGGCTCGACGACCCCGCCTCGATCCTGGCCTGCGCCAAGCACTACGTCGGCTACGGCGCGGCCGAGGCCGGCCGCGACTACAATGCCGTCGACGTCTCCGAGCGCACGCTGCGCCAGGTCTACCTGCCGCCCTTCCACGCCGCGGTCGAGGAGGGCGTCGGGACGCTGATGAGCGCCTTCAACACCATCGCCGGCGTACCGGCCACCGCCAACCCCTTCACGCTCGACCGGGTCCTGCGCGGCGAGTGGGGCTTCCAGGGCTTCGTGGTCAGCGACTACGCCTCGGTCCGGGAGACGATGGTCCACGGCATCGCCAACGACGAGGCGACCGCCGCCCGCAAGTGCCTCACTGCGGGCCTCGGGATGGACATGGCGACGGGCATCTATCTGTCCCAGATCCCCGACCTCGTGAAGTCCGGCGCCGTGCCGATGGCGACCCTCGACGACGCGGTCCGCCGCGTGCTGCGGATCAAGTTCGCGCTCGGGCTCTTCGAGAACCCCTACTCCGACGAGGGGACGATGCCGCCGCCGGAGGAAGGGGCCGCGCTCGCGCTGACGGCCGCCGAGGAGTCGCTGGTGCTGCTCAAGAACGACCCGGTCGGCGGCACGCCGCTCCTGCCGATCGCGGCCGCCGCGGGCAGAACGATTGCCCTCCTGGGGCCGCAGGCCGACGATGCCGTCGAGATGATGGGCTCCTGGGCCTTCACCTCGAAGGCGTCGAGCGTCGTGACGCTCAAGAGCGCCCTCGCCGAGCGGGCCGCCCGAGAGAAGATGACCCTCCTCTACGCCAAGGGCACGGACGTCCGCGGGCAGGACCGATCCGGCTTCGCCGAGGCGATCGACGCGGCGAAGAAGGCCGACCTCGTGGTGCTGACCCTCGGCGAGCCCGCCGCCGCGACCGGCGAGGCCGCGTCGCGCACGCGCCTCGATCTCGCCGCGGCCCAGGAGGCGCTGCTGGAGGCCGTGGTCGCCACCGGCAAGCCCGTCGTGCTCGTCCTCTTCAATGGCCGCCCGCTCACCATCAATTGGGCGGCGCAGCACGTCCCCGCCATCCTCGAGGCCTGGTACCCCGGAAATGAGGCGGGACCGGCCCTGGTCCGGACGCTCTTCGGCGACGTGGACCCGTCCGGCCGCCTCACCGTCAGCTTCCCGCGCGCGGTGGGCCAGGAGCCCCTCTACTACAACGCCCTCGGCCACGGGCCGGCCCGCCCCGCCCACGCTCGACCTCTCCAAGCCGCCCTCGGGCTTCGCCGACCGCTGGTTCAGCCGCTACATCGACGAGCCGAACGCGCCCCTCTTCCCCTTCGGCTACGGCCTCTCCTACACGACGTTCCGGTACGGGCCCACGACCGCGAGCGCCACCACGATCAGCGCCGCCGCCCTCCAGGACGAGGGCGCCCGGCTGCTCGTCCACGCCGAACCTCACGAACACAGGCGAGCGCGCCGGCACCGAGGTCGCCCAGCTCTACATCCGCCTCCGCGGCACGAGCGTCGCCCGTCCGGTACGCGAGCTGCGCGGCTTCGAGCGCGTGACCCTCGCCCCCGGGGAAACGAAGGAGGTCGAGTTCTCGCTCACGAAGAAGGAGCTGTCCTTCTGGAACATCGACATGAAGGACGTGGTCGAGCCCTCGATCCTCCAGGTCTGGATCGCTCCGGACTCCGCCAGCGGGGACAGGCCGGCCGAGGTGAGGATCACGGACTAGCGCCCGCCTCGACGCCGCGTCCGCTTGAAGCGTCCGCAGTGAAACACTACCTGGCGCGACGGCGCTGCCCGAGGGTCCGGGTCTGGTTACGGCGCACACGGGCCGCGACCTTCCGGCCCTCCCGGATCGATGCCTCGATCTCCTCCGGCGGGTCGTAGTAGTAAGCGAGAGCTGCGTGCACCTGGGCGAGCGTCAGCGGGGATAGGCCCCGGGGGCCACTCTCGCCGTTGCCGCCATGACGTCATAGTCTACCGCCTCTCGGCGAACGGGCGGCGCTACCCTACGGCCGTTCCTTCATCCCCAGCCGCAGCTCGAGGCGAGACCCGTCCAGCACCGCCTCGCCGAACGTGCCCGAGTAGTCGTGGAAGACGAGGTGCCCGGGCGTCTTCTCGAGCGGCTGGATCTCGGGGTCGAGGTGGGCCAGCAGGTACGCGAAGGCCGCGCGGGCGGTCTCGGCGTCGGCGTAGGGGACCAGGATCCGCGTGAAGCGCCCGGCGGGGCTCTCGTACGCCGCGGCCACGGCCGTCACCCGCCCGCCGAGCCGCAGGATGTCGTCCTCGCCCAGGAAGATGAACGCCTGCAGCGCCAGGGGCCCGCGGATGAGCCGCTCCGAGCCGGGGACCCGGCCGGCCTGTGGCAGGAGATCGAGCACCTCGACCGGCCCGGCCGCCGGCAGCCGCCCCGCCAGCACGCGCGCGAAGGACACGAGGTCCACCGCCCGCTCGGCGCGCCCCGAGAGGTTCTCGAGGACCACGTAGTAGCGGCCCTGGACCGCGAGCAGCTCGTGGCGGCCCGCCGTGTGCCGCATTGCGAGACCTGGGGAGGGCGTCTCCTCGCCGCAGCGGGAGAGGTAGATGCCCAGGGCCGCCGTGGCGTCCCGCATCGCGTAGAGCTCGATCCCGATCGTGTCGCCGCCCTGCGCGTACTCCTGCCGGGTCACCCGCTCGAACCCGAACTCGAAGAAGATCTCCGCTCCGCCGTCGATCAGCTCGTAAAGCTCGGCCCCGGAGTAGACGCGGGCCGGCTCGCTCCGCTTCCAGCCCGGGACCTCGCCGTCGGCCGGCAGCAGATCCAGGTCGCCTCGCGGGGCCGACGGCCGGTCCGGAGCAGGCGGCGGGACGACGTCCGCCCGCGCAGCGGCCCGAGAACCCGCAGCCAAGGAGCCCGCGAGAAGCATGGCCGCCGCCAAGGCGGCCCCGAGCTTCACGCCCGCACCTCGACGAGGTCGATCTTCCCCGGCGTCGCGACGCCCAGGCCCAGCTTCTCCGCATAGTAGAGGTACTCGGTGAAGCGCGGGTGCTCGTTGGTCGTCACCCCCATCGCCTTCCGCTTCGCGACCACCTCCCGCTGCCCGGTCATGTCGAGCGCGAAGGGGTCGGTGGCGAAGTAGAGCGCGGCGTTCGGGTACACGAACTTCTCGTTCTTGTCCGGCCCGCCCTCGTACTGACCGCGGATCCCGTCGATCAGGTTCAGCACCAGCCGGTCCCGGATGACGGGCGCGGCCAGCACCTCGGTGCAGACCTTGAAGAAGAGCGGCTGGTGGAGCCGCCCCGTGTTGCAGATGGCGCCATAGCCCAGGTTCTTGGTCGCCATCGAGACGCCGTTCCCGGTGTTCTTGAAGGCGGCCACGTTCACGATCTTCGTGAGCCGCTGCGTCACGAGCTTCCCGAAGAAGGACTTCTCGCCCGTGAACACGTGCTGGTTGTGGTAGAAGGCGTCGTCCGGGTAGCCCCGCACGCCCTTCCCGAGGATCCCCTTCGCCAGGTAGAAGACCTCCTGGTCGAAGCTCTGCGCGGAGACGTGGCTCCCGTCGGCGGCCCGCCAGCTCGTGCCGCCCTCCGACTCGTCCATCGTCTGCAGCCCCTCGATCCGGACCCCAGGGAAGCGCTCGGCCGTGTAGCCGGCCTCCTTCAGCATCCCCTCGAAGCGGTCCCAGATCACGATGTTCTTCCGCGGGACGCCGTTCCCCTCCAGCCAGGCGATGAGCGCTTCCACCGTCTCCGGCTTCGTGTGGATGAGCGGCGCCCCCACCGGGTTCACCTTGATCCCGACCACGTCCTCCGGGGCGAAGAAGAGCCCGAAGCTGTCCTTCATGCTCTTCCCCGTCAGCGCGCGGATCCCCTTCTCCACCATCTCCGCCGCGACCTTGCCGTCCACCTTCTCGTCCCGCAGCACCCGCGCGTCCTCGACCTTCACCACCCGCCCGGGACGAGCCCCGGCAACGACAGCCGCGTCCGTGGCACCTTCAGGAAGTCGTCGATGTTCGTCTCGACTGCCGCCGGCTTCTCCTCCCCGAACGCCGGCACCCCCAGCACGAGACCACCCACCGCGGCGGCCCCGACGGCGGCGCTCCGCACGAACTCCCGGCGATCGATCTCGGACGTGGACGACAGGCTGCGGTAGCGGCGGCTCATGAGGGCGGCTCCTTCCCTGGAGACGGGCACGCGAACCCGCGCGCCCGGCGCGGCTATGGATGGGGCGGCACGTCCACGTCCTTTGCCTGTCTGCGGCTCGTTCCGTCGCGGTTCAGGATCACGACGCCCGTCACTCGGCCGTCCTCCCGCACGAACCGCAGTCTCTGGCGTTCCAGCCCGTCGATCGCGAAGTAGTCCGGCGCCAGCGGGACCAGGGCCTGCCGCGGCCGGTCGACTCGCTGGTCGTACAGGGCCCCACCCTCGAAGGTCACCTGGCCAGCGTCCTTCCCGGGACGAAGGGGAGCGTCCACGACTGCGTCGTCTCGTCCTGGACCCGTTCGTGGAAGTCGGTGAAGTGGACCGGCTTCCCGGGGGCGAAGAAGTAGCTCGCCAGGAGCGCGGTCGTGGTGGCCCAACCTCCCCCGTTGCTGCGGAGGTCGACGACGACGGCATCGCAGTCGGCCAGAAGCTCCATCGCCGCCGCCAGCTTCGCGGCCGACAGGTTCGGGTGCTCGAAGTCCCGCAGGTCCAGGTACCCCACGTTCCCGTCCAGGATCCCGACCTCCCGCACCCCGAAGTTCTGCCGCCGCGCCTCCACCAGCTCCGCGCCCGCCGGCGTCTCGTCGCCACCCGCCGCAGCCGCCCTCAGCTCCTGGACCTCCCGCGGGTCGTAGTCCACGAACAGGTGGCGATCCTTGCTGATCTCACGCAGATCGACCTGCATCTGCTCCGCCAGCTCCCGAGGCGACGCCAGCCCCGCATAGCCCCCCGCCGCCAACCGCTCCCGCAGGTGCGCGCTCATCCTCGCGCCCACCTCCGGCAGCACGTAGCGCGCCTCGACTTCCCGGTAAATCCTCTCCACCACTTCCGACCGGGCAGCAACGGGGAGCGCAGCCGCATCCCGGGGCGCCGCCTCCCCCGACATGCCCGCCCCCACGAGCAATGGCAGCGCCGCCGCCCACGCCCGAAGCGGTGTCATCAGCACCCCTCCCTCAACGTCCCCACCTGTGCCCGCAACCCGAACGCCCGCCCGATGCTACCACCGGGCATGAAGTGTCGTCGAAAGCCAATGACTTGTCGTCGAAGGCCAATGAAATGTCGTCGAAAGGACATGAACGCGCGGGCGGTCGCCAACGGAGGCAGGCGTGTGCCCGACCACCAAACAGACCTGTTGCGACCTCTGACGTAGGGCCAGCCCGTTGGTGACCTCCAGCGGCCTGCTTCGCGGCCAATCGCCGCCGCCCTCCTCATCGCCTCCGGCATCGTCGCCCTCAACCTTCGCATCGGCGGCCCACGGGGCAATTATCCGGGCGCGTTCGCGGCAGAAGGCTCAGCATATCCACGCCGAGCGACGTCCGCTTCCTTCGGCAAGAGGGCAAGGCGGCCGAGCCATCGGTCCCCCCGCGGCCGCACTTGTCGCTACAATGCCACTGCCATGAGCCAGTACTCCCGGATCGAGTGGACCGACGCTACGTGGAACCCCGTCCGCGGCTGCACGAAGATCAGCCCTGGTTGTACCCACTGCTACGCGGCGACCTTCGCTGAGCGCTTTCGCGGCGTCCCCGGGCATCCCTACGAGCAGGGCTTCGACCTCCGCCTCGTCCCCGACAAGCTGCCCGAGCCTCTACGCTGGCGCCGACCAAGGATGGTCTTCGTCAATTCGATGAGCGACCTCTTCCACAAGGACGTGCCGGACGACTACATCCTCGCCGTAGGCCGCGTGATGCAGCTGGCCAAATGGCACACCTTCCAGCTCCTGACCAAACGTTCCGAGCGCCTCCGCGACATGCTTCGCACAAAGCTCGCGTCCGTGGCGAGCGAGCCGCATATCTGGTGGGGAGTGAGCGTCGAAGACCGCAAGTACGGCGTACCACGCATCCGCCACCTGCAGGAAGCACCCGTCGCCGTGCGCTTCCTCTCGATCGAGCCACTCCTCGAGGATCTCGGCCACCTGGATCTCACCGGCATCGACTGGGTGATCGTCGGAGGCGAGAGCGGCCGCGGCTCCCGACCCATGCAGGCGAGCTGGGTTCGCAGCATCCGCCGAGACTGCCGCCGCGCCGAAGTCCCCTTCTTCTTCAAGCAGTGGGGCGGCCCCAAGAAGCGCGTCGCTGGGCGTAAGCTCGACGGCCGGACCTACGACGAAATGCCACCACGGCAGGCGCAGGACATCGCCTCGACACCCGAGATCGAAGCGGCTCTCCTGACGATGACTGCGGCCTGGGTGCCCCAGCAATGACACCGGCACCAAGAGAGACCCTCTGGACACTCGAACCGCACACGCGGGGCAAACACGAGGTCTTGCGCCACTACCTTGAGGCCTGGTTCCCCATCCTCGGCCTCACACAGGGGCGCATCGTGTTCATCGACGGCTTCGCTGGGCCGGGCCGGTATGCCGGGGGCGAGAGAGGCTCTCCCCTCATCGCCCTCGATGTCTTTCGCCAACACCAGGCGCGATTCAAGGCTGAGGTTCAGTTCGGCTTCATCGAGAAGGACCCGAAGCGCGCTGCGCACTTGAAGGCGCTGACCGACGAGCTGAAGCCCGCTCTACCCAAGCGCTGCAACGTCGACGTCCTGACCGGGGCGTTCGACGAGACGATGTCAGACGTCCTCGACAAGCTCGACGCCCAGGGCAAGACGCTAGCGCCCGCCTTCGTGATGGCAGACCCCTTCGGCGTCTCGGATACCCCGATGGCGGTGATCGAACGCATCCTGCGCGGTGGCAAGACCGAGGTCTACGTGTCGTTCATGTACCGTGACATGAATCGCTTCACGACCACGAAGGAATTCGCCAGACCCTTGGACGAACTGTTTGGCACTGACACGTGGCGCAAGGGAATGGGCCTCGAAGGTGAGGCCAAGAGGGATTTCTTCTACGGCCTCTACGAGAGGCAACTTAGAAAGTCAGGAGCGAAGCACGTCCTCCACTTCGATCTCTACGAGGGACAGCAGCTCGTGTACGCCATCTTCTTCGCCACCCGGCACTGGCTGGGTGCCGACAGGATGAAGCAGGCCATTTGGAAGGTGGCACCTTTCGGAGGCTTCGCCTTCCATGGGACGCATTCGAAGCAGCTGACCCTCGGGCTCGAGACCGTCGACTATTCGCCCCTGCGCAAGGCGCTCCAAGAGCGCTTCCGCGGGACGGGCTTCGTGACAGTCGACCAGGTCAGCGAGTTCGTAAGGTCCGACCGAACGGATTTCCATACGGGCCAACTCAAGAGACCGGTTCTCGTCCCCATGGAGGCGGAGGGGCTCATCGAGGTGGATCCGAAGACGCGCACCAAACAGCGAACGTTCCCGCCCGGCACCAAGCTCCGCTTCACCTAGCTCGCTTCGACAACGGCGTCATACCGCGACGAGCGCCTGAACGACGCCAGCGGGGACGCCGCGGTCGCGCACGGCCCCAACCCTCCTCACTCTCAGCCACCGGCTGCGAGTGAACGTGCATGACCTCGCTACGCGAGGCTCTCACTCCGACCCGAAACGCCTCCCTCAGGAAGGGGGGTCAATTCCCCATGGCCGCTAGCCCGGATTATTCACCAAGAAGCTGATGCGCACCGGCCGATGTGTGCATGGGGACTGGCGGGCTGGCTCGGAGAAGCAGGAGCAGTTGGCGAAGAGCTGAAGCTGCGTACGGCGCGTCCCGCGGGCGAGTTTCGTCATTGCTAGCGACACCGCTGCCTTGGCCGGGCGGATCCGTGGGACGGTGCGCGTTTCAGCCTGTCGAGGACGCGCCGAGAGAGTGCGCCACGGTGCCCCACGCGTTCGTGAAGGGGAAGCTCTCGGGCAGGTGCAGGACGATCCGACGCACTGAGGAGCCGACGCGGGCACCGATCTTGATCAGACAGTCTCTCAAGGTTGAGACCTGAGCCCGCGCCAGCTTGGTGCCGGCGGCACGGAGGCGCAGCTCCTGCATCAGCACGTAGGCAGCTGCAGTGAGGAGCACCCGCAGCTGGTTGGCGAGGAAGCGCGAGCAGCTGGTGCGATCGATCTCCAGGCCGTGGTGGAGTTCCTTGATCCGGTTCTCAATCTCGCCGCGGCCACAGTAGAAGTCCTGGTAGACCCAGCGTGGCGTCTGAGTCATGTTGGTGACCACGAAGCGGGGATTGTCCTTGGGATCACGCCCGGGGTGGCGTGTGATCTCAGCCTTGATGATGATCCGCCGCCGGTGAGGCCAGGTCTTGGTGGCGTAGAGCGTCTCGGCGTACACGTGTTCGGTTTGCTGGCTGCCTTTGGAGAGCCGCCGGGCTTGGGCCATGTACTTGGCCGCCTTCCGCAGCAGGATGGGGTGTTTGCCAATAGCTACGGCGTATTCGACGTCGCCCTGCTGGTCGAGGAAGTCGAAAACCTCAGGGGCGGCAAAGCCCGCGTTGTAGGCGCTCGCCGGGAACCGCGTTTTTCGTGCTGGCGAGGGAGAGCGCAGCCATCATCCGCGCCGAAGGCGCGTCGAGCGTAACGAGCTAAGCTCGGGTCGGCGGGCGGAGAAACGAAACCCCGGTCGTCTGGGCGGACGGCCGGGGCTTCTGTGTGGCCGCCCACAGGGAAGCCGCACCACGACAGGTTCAGTGAGCTTCCCATGACGGCGGTCGCGTGTCGAGCCCTGCCCAGCAGGGCTGATGAGCGACGGCGAGCAAGTCCCGCTACGACAGCGCCTTTGCCGAGCCGGGCGTGCGGCGCGGTTTTCTACGTCTGCCGGCTGTGCGACCGAGGCCAGCGCTACTGCTCCGAGCGCTGCCGGGATAAGAGCCGCCGCGAGCAGCGTCGTGCGGCCAATCGCCGGCATCAGCGAAGTCCTGAAGAACGGCTCGACCACCGCGACCGCCAGCGCGAGTACCGCCGACGCCTGGTCGCGCGGCGCGTAGCTACTCGTAGTGGGTAAAGAGTCGGAGCACCTTCACGGTGCGCTCTTCCTTCAGCACCTGATACACAAGCCGATGCTGGATGTTGATCCGACGAGAGTAGGCCCCGGCGAGGTCGCCCACCAGTTTCTCGAAAGGAGGCGGCGTCTCGAACGGATTTCGCGCAAGCAGCGCCAGCAGCGTCTCCGCACGCGGTCTCAATCCCGCCCGCGCCAGCTTGCGCGCGTCCTTCTGGGCCTCCGGCGCGAAAACAACTCGCCAAGGGTTCACCATCCTGGCTCGGAAGCGCACTTCCGGATGGACGTCTTCATGCCCTTCCGGATGGACTCCCGCATCCCCGGCACCGACAGGAGGTACAGAGTCTCCTGGATCGCGCGCCAGTCGCCCTCTGACACGAGCACGGCGCTATTCCGCCTGCCCGTGATCTGGATCGGCTCGTGCCCCTCTGCGGCCTCGTCCAGCAATCCGTAGAGGCGCGCCCGGGCCTCGCTCGCGCTCAGGGTCGTCATGCCATGTAGCGTACGCCTTCCCGTACGCGTCCGCAACTCGGCAGTTGCGCGGTCGGCGTCATGATCGCCATCGCCTGCCGACCGACCATGACCTCACCATCCTGGACAAGGAGAGATCCGTGCCACGAATGCGACATCACCAGCCCTTGCCTCTCGACGCGACGCTCAGCCCGCCCGTCCGCTGCCACTTCCACCACACCATCGACGAGACGACCGAGCGCCTCGCGCTCCGGGCCGTGCTCGTCGCCGCGCGCCTCTTCGGCCTCGCGGCCGGCACCCACCTCCGCCAGCTCCGCAACCTCGGCGACCCCCTCGCCTGACCCTGCAGGCCAGGATGGAGCAGGCCCAGCTTCATGCACGCCTCGCCTGGGAGTCGTCGAGATCCTGAGCGCCCGTTTCCGAAGGATCCCGGAGAAGGCACCGGCCCTACTACTCCCCGGCCCAGCGCTTCCGCATCCTCGAGATCAGGAGCCTCCTCGGCTGGCCGCATGACGTCGACCGCCCGCGTCTTCCTCGTCTGCTCGAACACCATCTCGAACTGGCAGCGCGCGGCGGATCCTCTGGCCAAGGCCGTCGGCTCGCTCGTGAAGCCGACGCCTCCCGTCAGCCGCCTCGCCGATATCGTCCGTGCCACCGCTCAGATCCTCGTCCGCTGCGGATGGGACAGGACCGAGCCGCCCTCACGCTCGCACGCGCCGGCTGGCGGGTGTCGGCGCGCTCGGTCCGCAGGATCGCCAGGGAGCCGCAGCAGCCGGACCGTTCCTCCGGAAGCCGGGCCTCCGAAGCCATACCGCCCCGTCGTCGCCCGCTTCGTCCACCACACCTGGATGATGGACGTGACCGAGATCCCGGCCCTCCTCGGCGGCCAGGTCTTCCACCTCGCCGGTGTATTCGACGCCTGCTCCCGCGCACCCCTCGCCCTTCAGCTGCTCCCTCGTCGGCCGCGAGCCTGCGACATGGCGCGGCTTCTGAAGGCCGCGGCTCGCGCCTTCGGCGCCCCGAAGTACCTCATCACGGATCTCGGAGGCGAGTTCCGGGGACGCGCCTTCACGAAGGCGGTCGCCCGCCACGGGATCAAGCAGCGCTTCGCCTCTGCCCTGAACATCCACGCGACGGCGCGCCTCGAGCGCTTCTGGCGAACCCTCAAAGACACCGCGAGCCTTCGTCTCCAACTCTCCCTGACCATCGAGGACCTGGAACGAAGGCTCGAAACGCCCCTCGCCTACTACCTCTTCCATCGGCCCCATCAGGGGCTCCACGGCGCTACTCCCGCCGAAGCCTTCCTCGGCGTCGAGCCCGCCTGCGCCAGCGCAGTCTCCCCGCCAAGAGGCCGTCCTGGAGAAGGACCGAGCCGAGCCGCCGTTCATCGTCCAGCACCTCGATCGGGAGCGCCGCCTCCCGATCCTGACTCCCGCAGCGTAGCCGCAGACCAGCGGCCAAGACACCCGCGTGTGCCCGACACGCGCGCCGCCGGACTCGTCTGCCTGCTCGACTCCAGCTCGCGGCTTCCCGCTTCGGTCCCCATCAATCTCCACCCTCGAAACGCCCCTCCGGACGCCCGAGACAGTCCGTCGAAGTCTTCTCATCCCCCATTGCCGGCCTACCGGCGGGCACGAGCGTGCGCCGGTCGCCGCCTGGCACGCGCAGTGCCCGACCGAGAGCAGGCGCGGGGGTCCGGCGGAGGCGCGTCCGGAGCAAAGGGGCCGGCCGAACCCAAGGAAGACTGCGGGCGACTTCCGATCAACGTCGCTTCTGTCTCCCCTTTGCCGACGCCGAGGCGAGCCCCTGAACGGGGCGAGCCGATGACAGCCACCACCAGGGGTTCGTTCACGCGCGCGCCGCCCCCTTCAGTGAAAGAGACGACGCGGCGTGCGCGTGAACGTGACAGAAGCCGACGTTATCGCTGAAGTCGCCCGCACTCCTCTGAACGACCAGCAGGCCGGCCCCTCACAGCCATCGCCGGAGCCGGACCCATCAAGACGGGGATGTCCCGGCCGCCCGCGGTCCCCGCTCTAGATCGCACGCAGTAGCGCGGCCAGATGCGTCCGTTCCGAATGCCGGTCCACAGTCTCACTCAATCACCACACCCAGACTTCGCCGTCCGCCCCCCTAAACGTTGCCGCCTCAGGGCCAACCGCGTCCTCTGGACGCAACGATACTCTCAATGTCGATTTGTCATCGAGCTCGATCCGCAGCTCTTGCGCCTCACCTACACTAGTAGTCCGTACTCTATGACCAATCGTTTCGCACAAAGCATCACGGTAGCCCGGACTGTCCTCGACCCAACGAGCACCGGCTCTCACTACCTCCAGCGGTGCCACCGCAGTTAGAACGACATTCGGTGCCTCAAACTGCACTTGTACATAGTCTTCAACGAATATTACCGCTGTCAGACGGTGGCCGATTAGAACATCCAGGGGACTACTCATCGGTTCATCGAGCGACACATTGCCCGAGTGGCAAGTGCCAGAACAGGTCACTCTTCGCGAGGGTTTGACCCGTAACGTAGTCAACCGCCTGCATGCCGTTGTTGAAGTAGCTCACGTAGCCGGTTGGGTTGAGCGTCGTCGGGTTCATCACTCGAACTCCCCATACCTGACCGTTCGCGCCCATGCTTCCACCCACCCACATGATACCTTTGCCAGACCGGACGGCCATCGGACCAGCCGCACCTGCGGGCACGGCTATCGCTGGCCCCTCAACCTGCCCAATAAACGTCGTGGCCGCCTGGACTGTGATCATTTCTGGCGCTGCGATTATCGACGGCCCTGGCATAACAGCCATGGGCCGTGTCAACAACTGCAGGAGGTACAGCCCCTTCTGCCACCAGCTCGCGTCTGGACCCGGGTCCTTCGGAGCGGGGCCCATGCAGTCGCACTTAAAAAGCCCAAGAGGGTCCACCGTGCCAGTTGGCCTCGCGTCCGCATACGCATATGAATTCGGCCCCGCGGCCAATCCAAGGGGGTCTTCGGAGATGAATCTTCCGATCTTGGGGTCGTAGTATCTGGCTCTGTAGTAGTAGAGCCCGGTCTCTGGATCCCACTCGCGCCCCGTGAAGGCGTAGCCGGGTTGATCCGCGCCGACCTCAAGGTTCCCCCAGGCGTCGTATTGGCGGCGAGAGGTGACGGCTCCGGAGGCGTCAGTCGTGGCGATGATGGATCCCAAGCCATCGGCGTGGTAGATCCTCGCTATGCCGGACGGCTGTACCTCTGCCAGCGGTTCGTCTATCCAAGGGCCGTGCACATACAAGCGCACGCCACTGGGACCCCTCTCTCGGATGACGTCCAGCCAGTCGTAGGTGTACTCATAGCGCCCCGCCGGGGTCACCTTGCTGATCCTTCTACCGAGGGCGTCGTACTCGAAGGCGGCCGCCTGAACACCATCTCGGGCAGCTCGCACGAGCTGCCCAGGCCATTCCACTCGTAGGTCCAGGTCGCGTCCTCTGTCTTCTCCACGAGATTCCCGGCGGGGTCGTATCGGTACTGTGCCGCATTCGCGCTCAGATCGACATCGTACTCGCTGTGTCGGCTGTTGCCGCTCGCATCCACGGCATCAACGACGACGCGCGTCGTCCCCGGAGCTCCCGCGATCCGCGCCTCGAACACGTTGCCCGGTAGAATGGTCGCCAGTTGCCCATTCACCGTCACCCGGCTGGGTTCGTCGGTGCTGCCACGAATGACGAACGACCCACCCGCGTCCCGCGACTTCAGACGGTTGTTGGTGTCGAAAGTGTACCGAGAGACCGTTGCGCCGTTCTGCACCGTAATTCTGTTGCCCGCGGCATCGTACGTCCACTCCGTCCGGCCCGCAGCCGGCGACACCGCCGCCGTCAACCTGTCCAGCAGATCGTACGAGTAGGTTTCGCTGCCTCCCGCCGTCTCCTTGCTCACGACGTTCGAGGCCGCGTCAAACCCGTAAAGCGTACTCGCGGTCACTGCGGAGTTCAGCGAGCTGGCGACTTCGGTCAGCCGAAGTGCGTCGTCGTAGTTGTACCGCGTCACTACACCGTTGGGCGCCGTCAGTTCCGTCCGCCGCCCGGCCGTATCGTATCCGAAGTGGAACTCGCCTCCCGCGAACGAGATCGTGGCGAGCCGTCCGACTTCGTCCGGTGTGTAGCTAGCCACCAGGCCCCCATCCAGAGAGAGGCTGCGGCGCCGGCCATCGGGCGCGTACGAGTACGACACCGTCGTTCCGTTCCGGGTGCTCCTTTCCGCCAGAACCCGCCCTGAGGCGTCGTAGGTCCATGTGAGCGTATCCGAACCGTTGGCGGCGGACGTAAGGCGCCCGACCGCATCATAGCCGTACCGCAAGGCCGGTGTGCCATCGGAGAAACGTATCCTTGTCAGGCGTCCGACGGCGTCGTAGTCGTACCGCGTGACGATGCCGTTGCGACCAGTCGACTGCACGATCCGGCCGGCGGCATCGTAGGACGTGCTGGCGTCTCGACCATCCGGGGACGTTTCCCTGCTCACGCGGCCCAGGGTGTCGTAGCCGTAGCGCCAAGTATTGCCTCTGCCATCAATCACCGCCGAAGGCCGAGACGCCGCATCGTACTGCAACCCAATGGTCCCCGTGGTCCCATCCTGCACGCCCACGAGCTGACCAGCATCGCTATATCTGTAGTTGGTGACGCGCGCGTCGGGCCAGGACGCGCGTGTAATGCGGCCCTGGCTGTCCCGTGTCAGATCCGCCGCGAGCTCACCAGGGAGGGTGACGCGATCGACGCGCCCGGACGTGTCGTAGTGCAGGCCCATTCTCTTCTGGGTTGGATCGATCACCGCCGTGGTGCGACCCATTGCGTCCCGTTCGATCGTCCACTGGTGTTCGAGAGCGTCGGTGATCGACGTCAAGTCTCCGGCGTCTGAGTAGCCGTAGCGCGTCCGACGGCCTGCAGGGTCGGTGACCACTGCGACGAGCCCACGCTCGTCGTACTGGAAGGTCGTGGTGCGATGCTCGGCATCCGTCACGGTGAGGGGACCTGCCGCCCCGTATGTCCACGAGTCTGTGCCGACAGCGCCCGCGCGCGTGAGTGGTCTGCCGTAGTCGTCCCGGGTGTACTCGACGCGACTCCCGTCGCGCGCGACGACTGCAGAGACGAAACCACGCGCGTCGCGCTCGTACACCGTGCCGCTGCCCATGGACGCGTCGCTGACCGTCGATCCCAAGAGCCGGCCCGTCCCGTCGAATTGCCACTGGTTGGACACGGCGCCGCCGTCGCAGGACGGGCAGGCATTCCGTTCAGCTGTCACGGAGCGAATGCCGCCGCGATCGCCGATCGTATACGTACGGACGCCTCCCACGGAGTCGTTGACGACGGTCGCGTGCGCGCCCTCCGCCGGCCGCTGGTAAGTGAAGCTCAGGTGCTCGTTGCCGGCCGCTCGCTCCGAGGTGAGCGCACGACCGCCCGCAAACGTGTGGGTCTCGAGCGTCGTTCCGCTGAGATCGCGCATCGCGAGCAGCTCGCCGGAATCGTCGTAGCTGAAGGTGTAGCCGGAGCCACCAGCGTAGGTGACGCGGTCGAGGACGTCGCCCTGATAGGAGTAGGAGGCGATCAAGCCCTCCGGGCCCGTCACGGCGCTGACGTGGCTGCCTTGGTACGAGAACGTGAGGCTTCGGCCGCCTGGTGCTGCCAGGGCCACCATCTTGCCCTCGCCATCGCGCTCGATGGTCGTGGCGTTCCCGACACGGTCCTGCTGCTGAACGAGCAGGCCGGCGCTGTCGTAGGTCTCGGTCCCACCCTGCCGGAAGTGCCGAACGTAGCCGTCGGCCGTCTTCTCGACCCAGCTCGTGTGGTTGAGGGGCAACTCGGCCCGGTAGACGCCGTTGCCTGAATCCTGCAGGTAGACAGGGGCTGCGTCGCCCTTGTTGAGGCGAAGAAGACCCGGGAGCACTTCGGTCACGCTCTTTTCGTAGGAGTGGGTCCAACCCTTGCCGAAGGCGCCGGCCTTGCCGAAATAGGCGCGCCGGCTGTTGTAGCGGCGGGTCATCGAAAGGGTACGGCGCACACCGCGAAGGGTCGCATCGCCCTGCTGCAGATAGGCCGAGCCGGTGACCAGGTGGACCGGCTCTCCCTCCCCAGCCGGGACGCACGTCCGGTCCTGGTCGTCCTCAGGCGTCTCCTCGTCGCAGTCGTCGTCGTGCTCGTTCGAGTCCTCTCCGTCTTCGACTTGGCCGACGACGATGTCCTGCTGCACGAGGTGGCTCGCGCCCACCACGACCTTCCGTTTCCACGGGTTACGCAGGTCGTCCGGGGCGACCGCGTCCATGGCTGAAGGGACGAGGTAGTAGGACCTCGCGTCGAAGGATCGCGCCGCGTCATCATAAGAGTCGACGGGCAGGACCCAGTGGTTCTGCTGGTCGAGTTCGGTGGCATTCTCCTTGGTGAACTGGTAGCGCCCGTTCTCGTCCGTGGTCGCCTGGTTCACGAGTTGACCGCTCAGGGTGTAGGCCGCGACGATGACGCCTGGTAGTGGGGTGCCTCCGGGGAGCCGCACGTATCCCCAGGCATTGCCCCAGAGCGCAGACAGGCCTCCCGCGAAGGACCGCTGGCCGGGATACGTGGACCAGAGTCGACCGCGGTAGTAGTATTGAATTCCCCCGTCCTCCCCCACGACATACGCGTTCCCCGATCCGACGTAACTCGGATGGGCTGGCAGTTCCACGGTGACCGTGGAGGGGACAGGGAAGGGCCCACCGCAGCTTTCGATCCCGGATGATATGTCGTAGAGGCAGTTCCAGACCAGGTCTTCTGGGGGCGTGGAACCGTCTGCGATCTCCGCCCCAATCGTCCACACCTCGCCGGCGAGCGCCAAGGCTGGCGCGACAACGATGGTCAGGGCGGCGGCGAAGGCGAAGAAGAGGTGTGCGCGGTTTGTGCGTCCCTCGATCATGGTCGTCTGCATATGGACCTCAGGGCCTCATGGAACCGTGTTGACGAGGCGCGCGTCCGGCGGGCTCAGGATGGTGATGGTTGGGGGGTCGTGGTCTCCAGGGTCTGGCGAGGCGCAGGTGCTTCGCGTGGGATCGAGCGGATAGCAGTCCTGCCCGTCCGGGACGCCGTCGCCGTCGGTGTCCGCATTGAACGGGTCCGTTCCCAGCTCGCGCTCTTCGGTGTTCGTGAGGCCATCCCCATCCATGTCGGGGTTCGTCGGGCTCAGGCCCATGGCGACGGCAAGCCCGTCCAGGATCCCGTCATCGTTCGTGTCGGGGTTCTGCGGATCGGTCCCCCACGCCTGCTCCTCGGCGTTCGTGAGGCCGTCGCCGTCGGGATCCGCTTGTGGGCCGCTCGTCAGAAGGTAGTCCGCGACCTTGATGTCGCTCGGGGAATAGCCCGTCTTCCAGCCCCGGAGAGTCAGGCGGAAGTTGCCGATGTCGAGAGTGCCGCCGCAGGCCACTGCAGGCGAGGTGGTCGTGGGCACTTGCCCGTTAGTCGTATAGTGGACGTCAGTTCCAGAGGTCGGACAGGTCACGGTCACGAGCGAGCCCGAAGGGTACGCGCCGGACTCGGGAGTGACGACCGGGCGCGCGACGACGAAAGTGAATTCCTCCGCGACCACGCCGCTTTGGGTCCAGTCGGCCGCTGCGGCGATCGCCTTCACGGTGGCCGTGCCATCCAAGACGAGCGGACCGGAGTAGGCTGTCGAACCGCCCGCGGTCGGATCAACGCCATCCGTCGTGTACCAGATCGTCGCTCCCGGCGCCGCGATGAGTGTCACCGTGAGTGGCTCGGTAGCGATTTGCGCCCCCGGTGCGATCACCGGCGAGGCGAGGATTCCATAGTTGAAGGTGTAGGCCACCGAGGTCGACGAGCCGGCCACTCCGTTCCGGAACGCGACTGCGATGAGGGTCGCCTTCGTGTCGACAAGAAAGGGCGCCGAGTAGAGAGGCGAGTCCTCGGTCGGAAGCGTGCCGTCCAACGTGTAGTGGATGCTGGCGCCGGGTATGGTCACTATCGCGACAGTCACGGCATCCGTGTAGGTGCCCGATGCGGGCAGTACAGACGGGCGAGGCGGCCGCCACGCGAACGGCGCGGCCGCGATCAGGACCGGACGCCGCTGCGTGGCCATCGTCCCGTTCCCGACTTGGCCGGCCTCGTTTGCACCCCAGGCCCACACCTCCCCCGGTGTCGTGAAGGCGACCGAATGCGCTGCCCCCGCCGCCACGACCGACACGTCCGAGAGGTCCGTGATGGGTTGGATCTGCGACGGGTCGTAGTCGCGGCCCAGTTGGCCGGAGGCGTTGTCTCCCCAGGACCAGACGCTTCCGTCGGAGGTGAGTGCCAGCCGATGGGAGCGGCCGACGGCAACGCTCACGACACCGGTCAGCGGCTCCACGTGGCAGCCGCCCACCTCGTCGCACCAGTAGTTGACCACCCGCCGGGCACCCGCGAGCCCGACCGGCAACTCGCCTTCCGACGTCTCGGGGGGGCGTTCCTGCCCCAGCCCCAGGCCGAGCCGTCCGGCTTGACGGCCAGCGAGTCCCAGCCACCCGCCCCGATCCCACGCGCGCCCTCGAAGACGACGGACGGCGTCGTGAGGCTCGGCTGGCCGCGTTCGCTCGTCACCTGAGCGTCGCTGTTGCTGCCCCAGGCCCAGACGCGCCCCCGCGCATCGAGGGCCAGCGAGTGCTCCTGTCCCGCGGCGATGGCGACGACGTTGGCCAGCCCGGACACCTGCGCTGGCGCCGCGCGATCCTCGGTTGTGCCGTCGCCGAGCTGCCCGTACTCGTTCGAACCCCAGCTATAGACATGACCGTCCACCCCCAGCGCGAGCGAGTGCGCCCGGCCCGCCGCGGCCGCGACGATCTCGGGAACGTCCGCCACCACAGCCGGCTCGAGCAGCGGATCGCCCGACTGTCCCTGACCGGTCTGCCCCGAGGCATTGCCGCCCCACGCGAGGAGACTCCCCTCACCGGTCACGGCGAGCGCATGCGCGTCGCCCGCGGCCAGCGCGACGACGTTCGCGAGGCCCGGCACGGGGATCGGCTCGTTGCTCGGGTCCGTCGACCCGCTGCCGAGTTGCCCGGATTCATTGGCGCCCCAGGCCCAGACCTCGCCGGTCGGGTCGGCCACGAGCGAGAACGCCAGCCCGGCGACCGCAGCCGCCGTTGTCGAGGCGACTGTGTGGGTGAAACCCGAGGTCGATGAGGGCGCCCACCCCGTGTGGAACGCCCGCGCCTTGATCGATGTCGACTCCGTCAGCAGAAGCGGCGCCGTGCAGAGGGCCGACTCGGAGGTCGGCGCGGAGCCATCGGTCGTATACCGGATCTCGGCGGTCGTCGTGACCGATGCCAGTCCGACGAGGACCCGGCCCCTGTACGAGCCTGTCGGCGGAGTCGCGAACGGCGGCGCCGCCGAGAACGAGAAGACCGACGTCGCGGTGGCGCTCGGGTCGTACCCAGGCCTCCAGGCGCGCACGCGGAGAGTCATCGACTGGGCAACGTGCAGCGTGGATCCGCAGGCGACGGCAGGCGACGATTCAACCGGCTCGCTCCCGTCCACGGTGTAGCGGGCCGTCGCGAGCGGATCGCAGCCGATCGTCGCATCCAGCTCGTTGACAAACGCGCCACCAGGAGGGGTGACCTGCGGCACGGCCGTGCCCCACGGCTCGCCGGGCCTGCCGAGCGGTACGGGCTGAGCCGTCCCCTCGCCGGAATTGCCGTTCCCCAGCTCCCCGGACCAGTTCGAGCCCCAGGCGAAGATGCTGCCGTCGCTCGCCAACGCCAGACTGTGACTGAAGGCTGATGCTTCGACGAGATCGATCGGCACGGCGAGCTGCACGGGCGACGACCGTGGGGTCTCGCCACCGTCGCCCAACTCTCCGTACGAGTTCGATCCCCACGCCCAGAGCCGGCCGCTGGAGTCGATGGCGAGGTTGTGTGCGCGGCCGGAGGCGACAGCCCTGATCCCACCAAAGGCCGGGATGGGAGCAGGCGTGTAGTGGTCGTCCCACGTGCCGTCGCCGAGCTGCCCGGATTCATTGGCGCCCCAGGCCCAGACGACTCCGTCCGCCTTGAGTGCGAGGCTGTGATCTTCGCCGGCGGCGACCGACACGACGCCACTGCCGAGCGCCCCGACTTGGAAGGGCACCGTGCGAGGGTCCGTGGTCCCATCGCCGAGCTGGCCGGACCAGTTCGCTCCCCAGGCCCAGACTGAGCCGTCGACGGCAAGCGCCAGGGAGTGATCCTCGAGCGTCGACACGGTCGTGATCGCCGGCAGCCCGGACACGAGGGACGGAGTCAGGCGATTCTCGGTGTCACCCAGGCCGAGCTCGCCGTTGTAGTTCGCTCCCCAGGCCTGGACCGTGCCGTCGGCTTTCACCGCGAAGCTGGAGCCGCAGCCGGCGGCGATCCCCACCACGCCGTTGAGTCCCGGGACCGGTGCCGGAACCGGGTGGCCCTCGGTGGTGCCGTCACCAAGCTGCCCGCCCTCGTTCGAACCCCAGGCCAGCACCGTCCCGTCGGCCCGCCGCGCGAGGACATGGTCACAGCCGGCCGACACCATGGTGATATTCGCGGCTTCGGTCACTTGGACGGGCAGGCTGCGATCCTCTGTCGTTCCGTCGCCCAGCTGGCCGGCCCAGTTCGCGCCCCACGCCCAGACGCTGCCGTCTCGGTCGACCGCGACGGAGAAGCCGCTGCCGGCGGACACCTGTCCCGCCCGCCGCAACGCATAGCGCGCCTCGGCGACGTCGCTCGGCGTCCAGCCGGTCCTCCACGCCCGAGCGCGAAGGATCGTCGTGCCTTCTACGTGGACGGTCTCGCCCGGCGCGAGGACGGAACCGCTCTCGAGCGGGTCAGTGCCATCCGTCGTGTAGGTGACGGTCGCCTCCGCCGTGGGCACCGTGATCGAGACGTCCTGCGCGCTCGTGTAGAAGCCCGCGGGCGGGCTGAAGACGGGACTCTCCACCTTGCTGATCTCGAAGCTGGCGGTCGTGATGCCACTCGGCAGATACCCAGCGCGCCAGGCGCGCACACTCAGGGTGACGGACCGCGTCAGGTGCACGCTGGCGCCGCATGCAACCACAGGCGCCGCTTCCGTCGGCTCGCTTCCGTCGAGCGTGTAGTGCGCGCTGGACTGCGGATCGCAGTCGACAGTAACGTCGATGAAGCTCGCGAACGCGCCCCCTGGAGGGGACACGCTCGGCGCCTCGGTCGTTCCCTCAAAGCCCACAACGGCCACGGGCGAAAGCTGCATGTCGCCCGGGGCGCCGATTCCGAGCTGGCCGAGATCGTTCTCGCCCCAGGCCACGATGCGGCCATCCCGAGTCAGGGCGAGGCTGTGGCCCACGCCGGCCGCCATGCTCACCACGCCCGTGGGTTCTGCGAGGTCGATCGGCTCCAGCACGTCATCCGTGGTGCCGTCGCCGACCTGTCCCATCCAGTTGGCGCCCCACGCGGAGAGCCGGCCGTCCGGATGCAGGGCGAGGTTGTGGTCCGAACCGGCCGCGATCGCGAGGACACCGTTCAGGTGGAGGACCGGAACTGGCCGCGTCTGGACGTCCTCCGGAGCTCCGTCTCCGAGTTGACCGCCGTCCGCCAACCCCCAGGCCCAGACCGTGCCGTCGGCGGCGAGAGCGATGCTGTGCTCGGCGCCGACCACGATCGCGACGATGCCAGGGAGACCCTCGATCGGCATCGGCGTCGCCCTGTCCTCGGTAGTGCCATCCCCGAGCTGCCCCTGCGAGTTCGATCCCCACGCCCAGACCCGGCCGTCGGACCCGAGGGCGAGCGAATGTTCCCCGGTTTCGGCTGCAATCGCGACGACGTTCTCGAGGGCCGTAAGCCTCTCCGGCGTGGGCCGGCTGGGGCCTTCTTGCCCCAGCTCCCCCGCCTCGTTGTCACCCCACGCCCAGACGCTGCCGTCGGACCGCAGTGCCAGGCTGTACTGGTCACCTCCAGCGATCTCGACGATATCCGTGAGGCCGAGCACTTGCGCCGGAACGGACTGGTCTTCGGTCGAGCGCTCGCCGAGCTGTCCGGCGCCGTTGGCTCCCCAGGCCCAGACGGTGCCGTCGGATCGCAGCGCCAGGCTGTGGCTGCCCCCGCCGGCGATCCTCACCACGTCCGACAGCCCAATCACGTGAACGGGGAAGGCACGGTTCTCGAACGTTTCGTCTCCGAGCTGGCCGGAATCGTTCAGTCCCCAGGCCCAGACCGAGCCGTCGGGTGTGAGCGCGAGCGAGTGGTAGGCGCCGGCAGCCACCGCCGAGCTGCGAATCTCGTATCTCGCCTCCGCGATCGCGCTGGGCGTCATGCCGCTCTTCCAAGCCCGCGCGCGGATCGTCATCGACTGCCCGACGTGGATCGTCTGACCGGGAGCAAGAATCATCCCGGACTCGAGCGGGGCGCTGCCGTCGGTCGTGTACGTGATCGTTGCGCCCGTCGTCGCGCTGCCGATCGCGACGTCCTGTGCGGACGTGTAGGTCCCGGGACCCGGGTCGAAAGCTGGCGAGGCGACCTTGATCTCGTACTGGGCCTCGACGATCGGGCTGGGCGTCCAATCGGGTCGGAAGGCAGCCGCTCGAACGGTCGTCGACGACATCAGCGTCAGCGGACCCCCGTAGGGATTCGCGGCCATCGTGGGTGCGCCACCGTCGGTCGTATAGAAGATGCTCGCGCCGGCCTCGGCGGTCATGGAAACCTCGACGGAGGTTTCGTAGGTGCCGCCTGCTGGCGAGAGGACCGGCGGTGCGAGGGCGCCCAGGCTGAACGAGTAAACGGCCTCGCTGACGGGACTGGCGACCCAGCCCGCACGGAAGGCGCGGGCCCGGAGCGTCATTGCCGTGCTGATCGACAACGGACCCGAGTAGGCGGTTGCCGCCTCCGTCGGGTCACTCCCGTCCGTCGTGTAGCGGACGACGCTGTCCGGTGGCGCCGTGATCACGGCGGTGACGGTCTCAGCGTACGTTCCACCGGGCGGCGCGATCGACGGGGCGGGCGCCTGCATCTCGAACGCGGCGGTCGTGACCTCGCTTGCCAGGTAACCCGATATCCAGGCCCGCCCCTTGATGACGGTAGGCGCCTCAATGTGGATAGGAGTGGTGTAGAGGGGCGAAGATTCGTTCGGATCGGTGCCGTCCGTCGTGTAGCGGATGGTGGCGCCTGCCGCGGCCGTGAGCGTCAGGTCGATGGGCCCCGCGTAGCTTCCGCCCTCTGGGGAGATGACGGGGGGCACGAGACGCGTGTCCACCAGCGACCCCGACAGCGTCGCCTGCGCGATCCGGCTCCCCGCGTGGAAGAGCGCCGCGTCCACCAGCAGCGGGTAGGTCGGCGCCGCCTCGCTCGTCCGCAGCACCTGCCCGTTCTTCACGTAGCTCACCACCCCGCCCGTGACCACGACACGCAGACGGTCACCCAGGTACACGAGCCCCAGGTTCGCCTTCTGTACCCCGCCCTCGTACGCGTAGAGCGTGCCGCCATTGATGTACAGCGCGAAGTCGATGTCTCCGTACCCTTCACCCGAGTTCCCGTGGGACAGCCCGAACGCTCGCAGCGTCCCCACGTCCTCCACCACCGACTCCACCCACCCGTCGCCGCTCCCGATCGCCTTCGTCGACACCGCCCCCGCGTCCCACGCCGCAGGCAGCCCCGCTCCCTTCGCGACCGTGTTCCCGCTCGCCACCGCCCCCACCACCGCCGTCCACTCGACGGGCACTCCACCCGCCTCCAGCACCACGTCCACCAGCGACCCCGACAGCGTCGCCTGAGCGATCCGGCTCCCCGCGTGATACAGCGCCGCGTCCACCAGCAGCGGGTAGCTCGGCGCCGCCTCGCTCGTCCGCAGCACCTGCCCGTTCTTCACGTAGCTCACCACCCCGCCCGTGACCACGACACGCAGACGGTCACCCAGGTACACGAGCCCCAGGTTCGCCTTCTGTACCCCGCCCTCGTACGCGTAGAGCGTGCCGCCATTGATGTACAGCGCGAAGTCGATGTCTCCGTACCCTTCACCCGAGTTCCCGTGGGACAGCCCGAACGCTCGCAGCGTCCCCACGTCCTCCACCACCGACTCCACCCACCCGTCGCCGCTCCCGATCGCCTTCGTCGACACCGCCCCCGCGTCCCACGCCGCAGGCAGCCCCGCTCCCTTCGCGACCGTGTTCCCGCTCGCCACCGCCCCCACCACCGCCGTCCACTCGACGGGCACTCCACCCGCCTCCAGCACCACGTCCACCAGCGACCCCGACAGCGTCGCCTGAGCGATCCGGCTCCCCGCGTGATACAGCGCCGCGTCCACCAGCAGCGGGTAGCTCGGCGCCGCCTCGCTCGTCCGCAGCACCTGCCCGTTCTTCACGTAGCTCACCACCCCGCCCGTGACCACGACACGCAGACGGTCACCCAGGTACACGAGCCCCAGGTTCGCCTTCTGTACCCCGCCCTCGTACGCGTAGAGCGTGCCGCCATTGATGTACAGCGCGAAGTCGATGTCTCCGTACCCTTCACCCGAGTTCCCGTGGGAAAGGCCAAACGCTCGCAGCGTCCCCACGTCCTCCACCACCGACTCCACCCACCCGTCGCCGCTCCCGATCGCCTTCGTCGACACCGCCCCCGCGTCCCACGCCGCAGGCAGCCCCGCTCCCTTCGCGACCGTGTTCCCGCTCGCCACCGCCCCCACCACCGCCGTCCACTCGACGGGCACTCCACCCGCCTCCAGCACCACGTCCACGAGCGACCCCGACAGCGTCGCCTGAGCGATCCGGCTCCCCGCGTGATACAGCGCCGCGTCCACCAGCAGCGGGTAGGTCGGCGCCGCCTCGCTCGTCCGCAGCACCTGCCCGTTCTTCACGTAGCTCACCACCCCGCCCGTGACCACGACACGCAGACGGTCACCCAGGTACACGAGCCCCAGGTTCGCCTTCTGTACCCCGCCCTCGTACGCGTAGAGCGTGCCGCCATTGATGTACAGCGCGAAGTCGATGTCTCCGTACCCTTCGCCCGAGTTCCCGTGGGACAGCCCGAACGCTCGCAGCGTCCCCACGTCCTCCACCACCGACTCCACCCACCCGTCGCCGCTCCCGATCGCCTTCGTCGACACCGCCCCCGCGTCCCACGCCGCAGGCAGCCCCGCTCCCTTCGCGACCGTGTTCCCGCTCGCCACCGCCCCCACCACCGCCGTCCACTCGACGGGCACTCCACCCGCCTCCAGCACCACGTCCACCAGCGACCCCGACAGCGTCGCCTGAGCGATCCGGCTCCCCGCGTGATACAGCGCCGCGTCCACCAGCAGCGGGTAGCTCGGCGCCGCCTCGCTCGTCCGCAGCACCTGCCCGTTCTTCACGTAGCTCACCACCCCGCCCGTGACCACGACACGCAGACGGTCACCCAGGTACACGAGCCCCAGGTTCGCCTTCTGTACCCCGCCCTCGTACGCGTAGAGCGTGCCGCCGTTGATGTACAGCGCGAAGTCGATGTCTCCGTACCCTTCGCCCGAGTTCCCGTGGGAAAGCCCGAACGCTCGCAGCGTCCCCACGTCCTCCACCACCGACTCCACCCACCCGTCGCCGCTCCCGATCGCCTTCGTCGACACCGCCCCCGCGTCCCACGCCGCGGGCAGCCCCGCTCCCTTCGCGACCGTGTTCCCGCTCGCCACCGCCCCCACCACCGCCGTCCACTCGACGGGGAGCGTGACCATCTCGCCGATCGTGTAGCTTGCGGTCGTGACGCCGCTCGGGAAGCGGTCGGGAGCCCAGGCGCGCGCCTTGAGAACGGTGTCCTGGTCCACGAAGAGCGACTCGCCCGACCCGATGGCACTATCCGCGGTCGTGGGGTCCTCTCCCGAAGTCGTGTAGCGGATCGCCGCGAGCGGATCCGGAGACATCACCTCGACGCCCTGCGGCTCCGCATAGGTACCGCTCGGCACCGAGAACACGGGCGACGGAACCGCGACGTCCACGAGCTCACCTGAGAGGACGACGCCGGAGAAGGTCGAGCCGAGTCGATTGAGAGCCGTGTCCACCAGGAGCGGGAAGCCGGGCGCGACCGCGCTCGAGTAGAGGAGAACGCCGTTCTTTCGGTATTGGACGGCGCCGTCCTCCACCGCGATACGGAGGCGATCCCCCGCCGCAAAGCCGCCGAACGTCCCCCGGCTCACGCCATTCTCAAGCACCTGGATCGAGCCGCTCGTGAGTGAGAAGGCGAAGTCGATGTCCTCCGGACTCTGGTCCGAGTCGCCATGCGAGAGACCGATGGCCCCAACGGAGGTCGTGTCGGCGCTGAACTCGACATAGCCGTCGCCGAAGGCGATGCCCCGAGCCGATATGGCGCCGGCATCCCATGTGCTGTAGCCGCCGGCGCTCTTCGAGAGGGTGCTGCCCCAAGTGCCGACGTTCACCCCGTTCGTCCAGAGGACGTTGTCCACGAGAGTCCCGGAGAGCGACGCTTCGGAGAGGGCGGCGCCAATGGTGAAGATCGACGCCTTGGCGACCAGCGGGTACTTCGGGAGCTTCGCGCTTGCGTACAGCTGGTCCGCGTTCCTGTAGTAGAGGATGTTCCCGCCTTGCACGACGACACGGAATCGATCGCCCGAGGCGAATATGGCGGCGGTGCTGTGCTCGACGCCGCTCTCGAGCACGGCAACGCTCCCGTCCGGTCGCAGTCGGAGCGCGAAGTCCAGGTCCGCATAACCCAGCGGACCTGGACGGGATGTCAGCCCGCACACGACGTCCGCCGGCAGCCCTGCCGTGAACTCGAGGGAGCCGTCACCCGCCACGATTGCCTTCGACGAGAAGGCGCCGGCATTCCAGCCCTCGGGACCAATCTTCATGATCGTGTCGCCGGAGACGCTCGTCCCCCAGGTCTGCGTCCAGGTGACCGTCTCCTGGGCGACCGCCGGAGGGGCTGCCGAGAGGACGAAGGCGAGGACCGCCAACGCCGCCGGCAGCAGACGATCCAGGGAAGCCAGGGGGAATGAAGCCTTGGTCGAGGTCGGCCGCATCATGGGGCCCTCTCTCTCGGGACGGCGGTGAATACGCCTGCGCCTGCCGCCGTCGGGGAGGGCAACGGCGGATACAGCGGCGAGTCGATGAGGAGCAAGGTGATTGCCGCCGGTTTCGGGCCGGTCGACAAAAGCCACTGGATCTTACAGAGACATGCTGGGCCCCGTATATAAAGCGGATGATCCATCTCCGGCTGGCGTCTGTTTCACGACACGACAAACTGCCAGGACGAGGACGCCCAAGTCGCTCATGCAAAGACGACTGCGGCTGGGCCCAGCGGCCCCAGCCGCTTGCACGAAACCGTTTCCCTTGGGATGCGCGGGGCACCCGCGGCGTCAGAACTGGTAGCTGATCCCCAGCTTCAGGACCGGCCAGACAGTGTGGTGGCTGCTATGCTGGTCGCGCTCGGCGGCGAGGTCGCGCTGGAAGGCGGGGTCGCCGGCGAGCGGGCCGTCGGCCGAGAGCGTGAGCTTCTCCTCGCCGACGTAGGCCAGGCCCACGTCCAGGACGAGGCCGAGGTGCTTGCCGCGGCGGACGGGGTTGCCCCAGCCGACCAGGATCGCGGGAGCGAGGGCGTGCCCCATTCGCAGCTCACCCTCGAGGGCGCCAACGTCCTCGGCCGCATAGTCCGTGCCGTTGATCGTGTAGTGGGAGACACTGCGGGCCGTGAGGGTCCAGGGACTGCGGACCGTCGTCAATCCCCCGCTGACGCGGAAGTTGCCGCCGAACGGGTACCACTCGGCGAAGGCGTTGGCGCCGCCGAACTTGACGGTCATGTCGTAGCTCACGTCGCCGAGCTTGACGTCCTCCGCTGTGCCGGAGTCGTAGAGTCCCCCGCCCACGCGGACGCTCAGCCGGTCCGAGAACCGGTAGCAGAGATCCGCGCCCAGGCCGAGAGGGAACCCGACGGGGTTCACGATCACCGCGATCCGGTCGGCGTGCGCCACGGTTCCCACGGCGAGGAACGCGGCGAGAGCGAGCGCTGTTCTCTTCATTGTCACTGTCTCCAGAGACTGCATGTCACTCACGAGGTGAGCCGGCGGCCGGTGGGCCTGCGGTCGCCTCAGAACCGGACGTGCACGCCGAAGGAGGGCATGAGGGGGAACCCCGGGTCCCGGCTGGTGGCGACGCGGGGAAGGGACGAGTCGGGGTCGAAGGCGAGCTCGTCGTTCAGCAGCCCGTTCTTGTGGCCCAGGAGGTTGATCACGTCGACGTAGAAGCGCCAGCGGCCCTTGCCCCAGCGCGGGACGAAGGTGGCGCGGAAGTCGAGCCTCCCGTACCAGGGCTGGCGCGCTCCGTTCAGGTTCTGGATGCCGCCGTAGTCGATCGCGTAGACGTAGCCGCCGTCCGCGTCCCGCTCCGGGACGATCTCCTCCGTGTTTCCGTCGCCGTCCTGGTCGTTGGTGTCCTCGACGCCCGTCACGTAGAGGCCGAGCGGCGCGGTGCGCGGCATGCCCGAGGCAAAGCGGCCGGTGAGCGACAGCTCGAGGCGCTGGGTCACCCGGAGGTTCGCGACCAGGCTGAGCGAATGGGGCTGCTCGTACTCGAAGGGATAGGTACGCCCGTAGGCCTCGCGGTTGGCCGCGGTGTAGGTATAGGAGAGCCACCCGCTGAGGCGGCTCCGCGACGAGGTAGGCCGGCGCACCAGGAAGACGTCGAACCCGTAGGCGCGGCCGCGGCCGGCATTGACGGGGTCTCCCGTGATCATCGGGTAGCGGGGAACGCTCGACTGGAGATCGGGCGGGAAGTCGTAGTCGGCGAGCCGCTCCTGCACCTCCGCGGGAGTCTCCTGGCGGCCGACGATCATGTCCCGGTAGTCCTTGTAGAAGCCCTCGATCCGCGCGTTGAAACCGGGGGCGAGGTCCTTCTCCAGCCCCAGCACGTAGTGGGTGGCGCGCTCGTTTCTGAGCGGGAGCGGACCCTGGTGCGAGAGGTCCACCGAGTAGTCGCCCTGGAAGAGCTTCTCGTAGCCGGGGCTCTGGGTGTGGATGCCGAAGGCGGCGTGCAGCCGAGCCGTGTCGGTGAGCCGGGCGGAGACGGAGAGGCGCGGCGTCAGCTCGCGGATCTCGTTGATGCGCGACTCGTCGAAGCGCAGCCCCGCCTCGACCTCGACGCGGGAGCCGAGCGGGAAGCGGTCGTAGAGCCAGGCGCCGTAGCGCAGGTACGAGTCCTTGGCGTCGTAGGAGTAGTCGGCCCGGCGCAGGCCCTCCTCCGGCCGGCCCCCGACCTCGATCCGGAGCGCCTCGCGCGTCTCCATGTCGTGCAGCTCGAAGCCGAGGCCGAGCACGTGGCTCCCGAAGGGCCGCACCGTCAGCTCCTGGCGCAGCGAGCGGTCGCGCACCTTGCGCGCGAGGACGCCCAGGACCTGTGCCTGGCTGAAGGCGACGTCGTCGTAGCTGGCGTTCGAGCGGCGCATGGTGTCGCGGAAGCTGCCGTCGATGCTCAGGTCGTCGGTGTTGTCGTAGAGGGCCGCGATGGTGCGCGAGGTCCCGCGCGAGCCGAGCGGGAGCAGCAGGTTCGCCGCCACGAGGTCGTTGCGGGTATGCGTGTCGGTGGACCCCGTGTCGGAGTCGTCCTCGAAGGTGAAGTCGCTGCGCTCGCGGCTGCGCAGGCCGGAGAGGGTGAGGCTGCGGCCGCCGCCGAGGTCGAAGGCGACCCGGGCCTGAAGGTCGGTGAAGGACGGGAACTTCTGGTCGTCCTTCGAGAACCGCTCGGCCACGATGTCGTACCAGGTGCGCCGTCCGGTGACCAGCCAGGAGCCGACCTTCCCGGGCAGGCGCCCCTCGAGGATCGCGTTGCCGTCGGTGAGGCTGAGGCCGACGGAGCCGGAGGCGAGCGAGTCGGTCCGGCCGTTCCTGTTCTCGATGGTGAGGATCGAGGAGAGCCGGTCGCCGTACTGCGCGGAGAAGGCCCCCGTCGCCAGCTCGAAGCCCTGCACCGTCTCGGGATTGAAGGCGCTCACCAGCCCCCAGAGACGGTACGGGTTGTGGATCTCGACGCCGTCCATCACGGTCATGTTCTGGTCGGGGCCGCCCCCGCGCACCGAGAGGCGGCTCGAGAACTCGTCGGTGCCCGTCACCCCGGGCAGGGTCTGCAGCACCCGGAAGACGTTCTCGAAGGCCCCCGCCGTGTTGAGCACCTCGGTCGGGCGCACCGGGGTTGCGGCGGCCAGGTCGCTGCCGCCGCCGACGCTCGCCGACACATCGACGTGCTCCTCCACGTACTGGGTGGGGGTGAGCAGGACCTCGACCTCGGGCTGGCAACCAGCGCAGGCGTCGACCGGGACCGACGCGGCCTGGTAGCGGCCGGCAGCGGCCTCGAGGCGGAAGCGCCCCGCAGGCAGCGTGATGAAGAAACGCCCCTCGGCGTCGCACACGGCCCGCCAGTCGCGCACGTACACCATCGCGTCGGGCACCGGCTGCCGCGTGATCAAGTCGAGCACGCGCCCGCTCACCCGCACGTCCACGTCCTCGGCGAGCGCGCCGCGGGCGCTCAGGCACAGGAGCGCCGCCATCCCGAGCCGGAGCGCCGCCGCCCCGAGCCGCCCGATCCTCTTCCTCTTCGTCGCCTCTCGTCGTCGCGTCCCCCGCCTCTCCATGTCGCCTCTCTCCTCGATCCCTGTCTCTTCGCGGTTCTCGTCCGCCCGCCCCTATTGCAGGGGCGATGCCGGCGAGGGATGGACGAGGGCGCCTGTCGCGCAAGCCCTTGCGGCGGTGAAGGTTGGGCCTCGCTCGGCCGGCTCCGGGCGGTCCATCGGCGTGGGCGGATCGATGTCGGTTCGACGACGGGCGCCCGGCAGCGATGTCGGGCGCACATCGCTTGCTTTCGCCGGAGCCGGGCGCTAGCGTCGGGCGCCATGGGCGCTGCCACGACACCGCGACGTTTCCGCCGCCGGCTGCTCGTGGTGATGCTGATCCTGGGCCTGCTGCCGCTCCTCACCTGGGCGGTCGCCAGCCAGCTGCTGACCAGCCGCGTGCTCGCGCTGCGCACGGCGCCGCTCGAGGGCCTGCTCGAGCGCGTCGACACGCGGCTCGAGGCGGGAGCCGCCGACGCGGCCATGAAGGGAGAGGTCGCGGCCGCGCGGCTGAACCTCGTCCAGGCGGAGCTGGCCCGGCGCTCCCTCGCGCACCTGATGCCGCGGCTGCTCGTCTTCACGCTGGTCGTCTCGGGGGCGCTCCTCGCTCTGGCCGCGATCGTGATCGGTCGCCAGCTCGCGCGCCCGGTCGAGCTGCTGGCGGACGGGATGGCGCGCTACGCGCGCGGCGACCTCGACCACCGTCTGCCCGTCGAGAAAGGCCGTGACGACGAGCTGCAGCTCCTGGTCCGCCAGTTCAACCGCATGGGCGACGAGCTGGCCGCGCAGCGGGCACGGCTCGAGGTCACCGAGGCGATCGCCGCCTGGCAGGGGGTCGCCCGCTCGCTCGCCCACGAGCTGAAGAACCCGCTCACCGCGATGCGGATGGCGGTGGCACGTCTCGCGCGATCCGATGACGCCGCTGCCGACGCGGCCGCCGCCGCGGAGGCGCGGCGCCGCGAGTCGCTCGCCCTCGTCGAGCGCCAGATCGACAACCTGCTGCGTCTCGCCCAGAGCTTCTCCGCCTTCGCTAAGCTGCCCGCCCCGGAGCCGCGCGCGATCGACCTGCGCTCGGTGCTCGCGGACGTCTGCGCTCTCTACCGCCACACCGCCAGCGTCCCGGTCGAGTGCGACGCCCCCTCCCTCGCGCTCCAGGCGGACGCGGGGCTGCTGGGCCGCGCGCTCGGGAACCTGGTGAAGAACGCGGTCGAGGCCTCGTCACCCGGCGGCGAGCCGGTGCGGGTCGAGGCACGCGCGGAGCCGGGCCGGGTGAGGATCGAGGTGAGCGACCGCGGCTGCGGGATCGCGGCGCCCCTGGAAGGCGCGGCGCTCGCGCGCTCGCTCGGCACCACCAAGGCCGAGGGCTCCGGCCTGGGCCTGCCCATCGCCCACAGGATCGTCCACGAGCACGGCGGCTCGCTGCGTCTCGAGCCGCGCGCGGGCGGCGGCACGCTCGCCGTCGTTCTGCTGCCGCTTTCGGAGGAGGACTAAGCATGCCGGCCGGCCGCCGCATCCTGCTCGTCGACGACGACCGCTCGGTCCTGGACGGCGTCTCGGGTCTCCTGCGCGACGAGGGCTACCGCACCGTCGAGGTGGAGACGGTGGCCGCGGCGCGCCGGCAGCTCGGCGACGAGCGCGACCCGCCCGACCTCGTCCTGCTCGACATCCGGATGCCCGTCGAGGGCGGGCTCGACCTGCTGCGCGGCCTGCCCCAGCCGCTCCCCGTGCCCGTCGTCGTGCTCTCGGGCGAGGCCTCGATCTCCGACACGGTGGCGGCGCTCAAGCTGGGTGCCATCGACTTCGTGGAGAAGCCGCCCTCGCCTGAGCGGCTGCTGACGGCGGTCAGGAACGCCCTCGCTCTGGCGGAGCTGGCCGAGGAGCGCAAGCACCTCATCGAGGAGCTGGCGCGCCCCGGCCACCTGGTCGGGGTGGGCACGGCGATGGAGGAGCTGCGGCAGGTGGTGGCGCGGGTCGGGACGAGCACAGCGACGGTGCTCGTCACCGGCGAGACCGGCACCGGCAAGGAGCGCGTCGCCCGCGCGCTCCACCTGGCGTCGGGACGCCCGGGGCGCTTCGTCGCCGTCAACTGCGCCGCGATCCCTTCCGACGCTCCTGGAGAGCGAGCTCTTCGGGTACGAGAAGGGGGCCTTCTCGGGCGCCGCCGCCCGCCACCCGGGCCGGATCGAGCAGGCGCAGGGCGGGACCCTCTTCCTCGACGAGGTCGGCGACATGCCGCTCGAGCTGCAGGCGAAGCTGCTGCGCGTGATCGAGACGCGCGAGGTCGAGCGCCTGGGCGGCACGACGCCGGTCGTCGTCGACGTGCGGATCCTGGCCGCGACCCACCGCGACCTGCGCGCGGCGCTCGCGGACGGGCGCTTCCGCGAGGACCTCTTCTACCGCCTGAACGTCTTCCCGATCGAGGTGCCGCCGCTGCGCGCGCGGACCGAGGACCTGGTGCCGCTCGCGCAGGCCTTCGCCGCGGAGCTCCTCGGCCCGCAGGTCCCGCTCACCGTGACGGAGGACGGCGAGCGCGCGCTCCGCGCCTACGGCTGGCCCGGC
This sequence comes from uncultured Acidobacteriota bacterium, assembly GCA_963732935.1. Classification (GTDB taxonomy): domain Bacteria; phylum Acidobacteriota; class Vicinamibacteria; order Fen-336; family Fen-336; genus DATBSL01. The sequence continues at coordinate 464,303 of CAVTBK010000004.1, forward strand.
AACGTGCGCGAGCTGCGCAACTACGTCGAACGCGAGAGCCTGCTGCGCCCGGACCCGCGCCTCTTCGTGATCGACGGCCGGCGGCCACCCGGTCCGGGGAGCGGCGCGAAGGCGGAGCCGCCCGGCCGTCCGGCGCTCGGCGAGCGCTCGCTGCGCGAGCTGCTCGAGGACGAGGAACGGCGGCTGCTCGAGGCGGCGCTCGCGGAGTGCGGCGGCAACATCGCCGGGGCAGCGCGTCTCCTGAAGCTCGACCGCGGCAACCTGCACCGGAGGCTGCGGGCGCTCGGCGTCACCTGGCCGGAGCGACGGAGCAGGACGTCTCGACGCTGCGGGTGAGGTCGTTGGCGACCGCCGAGAGCAGGGCCCGGGTCACGAGCGACGACGAGGCGTCCTCCTCGCTCGAGTCCGTCACCCAGGCCGCCACCTTCGACAGGCTGGCGACCGTCACCACGCGCAGCCGCACGGTGACCCGGAAGGTGAGCGACTGGTCGGGGCGCTCGTCCTCGGGCAGCCGCACGGTGATGCGTTCGAGCGACACCGCGGCCTTCGGGTCGGCCTGGAGCCGGCCGCCCACCAGGAGTCCGCGCCCCTCGGGGCCGGCCGACAGCACCAGCTCGTTGGTCGCGGTCCCGGCCTGCTGCTCGAAGAGCCCGAAACGCCGGCGCACCACCGAGGCCTCGACACGCAGCTGCCCCTTCATCCCCAGCTGGAGCAGGCGGCACGTCTCCGCGTCGAGGATCTGCCGCAGCTCGATCGAGGCGAGGACCCGGTCGCCCGCGCGCCGTGCCTCGCAGCTCGCCTGGGGGCCGCCTGCGCGCGCGCCCGCCGGCACCGCCAGGAGCGACAGGGACACCGCGAGCGTCCTCGCGCGCCGCCTCGGCCCCGCCCGTCTCCAGAGCATGATCCGGCTCGATCCTCAGAAGACCTGGCCGATCAACAGGCGCACGGACGGCTGGGCCTTGCCGGCCCGGTCCAGCCGCCAGGCCACGGCCAGCTCGGTGGGCGGCAGCAGCCGCCGGTTCCGGAGCCAGCGACCGACGAGAGGCAGGCTGTCGAAGTGGAGCTTGAGGCCCGCACCCGCCTGGGGTCCGGTCCAGCCTTCCGGCTGGTGCACGGAGCCCAGGTCGACAAAGCCGGACAGCCACTCCTGGCGATACTCGACCGTCCCCAGCCAGGACCAGTCGCCGCCGCGGAACTCCTTGAACTCGTACCCGCGCAGCGCGGACCAGCCCCCGAGCGCCTCCTGCTTCTGGGGCGGCAGGTCGCTTTCCGCCCGCGACGCGCGCGCGCAGATGCAACCCGCTCCTCGGGCCGGTGGCGAGGAAGGCCATGTTGTCGCTGACCAGGCGCGTGAAGCGAAGGTCCGGGTCCGAGCCGAAGCGCGGACGCGCGATCTCGACGGTGGCCAGCAGGTGGTAGCCGGTCTGCAGGCCGAAGCTGCGGCCCTGGGAGACGATCGAGGTCTCGGGCGTTCGGAACACTCCCTTGATCTGCTCCGGATGGATCGCCTCGCTGCGCAGCTCGGCCCGCAAGAGCAGCGATCCCATGTTGCCGCCCTGGATCGGCGGGTTCATGAAGCGGTCGTCGTGGTTGAAGAAGGTGGCGGGATCGGTCAGCGAGGCCAGCGAGAAGTATTCGTCACCACGCAGGTCCGCCCCCACCAGCAGCCGATCGATGGGTTGCAGGGTGAGGCTGTAGCTCACGCCCTCGCGCCAGTAGTACTCGCGGTCGGGGCGGTCGAGAAAGAGGGAGTTGAGGTACGCGGTCTGGCGTCCGGTGCGCCAGGCGTCGGCTGTGTCGATGAGACTGTGCGCGTCCGCGCGCAGCTCAGCGATCCGGAGGGGCGGCACGCGCACGGCCAGCGCCAGCTCGAACTCGCCGCCCACGTCCTCCCGGCCGATCGAGCTCAGCATCCCGCTGTCGACCGTGCCGGCGAAGGTGTCGAGGCTCAGGTGGGCCCGGCCCTTGGGATCGAAGAGCCGGGTCGCGGTCTGGATCCCGATCCCGAAGCCGCCCACCGGCGTGTGCCGCAGCAGCTCGTCCGGGGAGAAGCGGAAGCGGACGGCGAAGTGGGGCGTGAAGAAGAGGGTGAGGCGACGGCCCTCGACGCTGAAGAAGCCCGGCCGGTCGACCGGCGCCTCCTCGCTCAGGGCGAAGCGGGTGCCGCCCTCGCCGTCGTCCGCGGTCACGACCGCGGGAAGCGCCCGCGTCGGGCGCGAGCGGAGGTCCACCTGGACGAAGGGCAGGGTCCGCTCCAGGCGACGCACGGCGTCGGCCAGCTCGGTCGCGTCGAAGATGCGTCCCGGCGGCAGGTCGAGGGCCTCCCGCACCGCGGGCAAGAGGCGCGACGCGGGCCCGACGATCCGGAGCTCCTCGAGCCGTCCCTCCTCGACCGCGACCGCCAGCCGGCCGCCCGCCGACAGCGTGCCCCGAGCGTCGACCATCAGGTAGCCGGAGTCGAAAAGCCTCTTCACCAGGCGCGTGACGCCGCCGGCCAGCCCGCCGCGCAGGATCCCCGGGTGCACTGTGTCCGCCTCGGCCCGGGCGAAAGGCTCCGAGCTGGCGCCCGGCTCCGACGTGGTCCCCAGCAGCTCCTGCAGCAGCTCGGATTCGGTGAGGTCCTCGGTCCCCGTGATCACGACGCTCGTGACGCGCGGATGCTCGGCGAGTCGCACGATCAGGGTCAGCTCGCCGGAGCCACCGACGCGCAGGCGCGGCTCGATGCGGGCGAAGGCCTCGGTGCCCTGGAGGGCCTCGACCAGCTCCGCCGCCCTCGCGAACGGGAAAGGTCCGCTCGGCCGCTCGACCATCCGCCAAAGCTCCGGCTCGTCGATCGTGGTGAGGCCCTCGATCTCGACGGCGGAGAACACACGCGCCTCGCCCGCGACCTCGATGCCGAGCTCGCGCAGGGGATCCCGAGAGGTGGCGTGCGCGTCGCTCCCCAGCCACAAACCGAGCGCGACGAGCCAAAGCAGTCGCCGTGTCATGCATCCCTTCCCTTCGAGGACGCGGGGCCGACCAGGCCCGCGCGTCACGGCCGCGTCCGGTGGCGGCCCGGGGATGATACGCCGCGAGCGGCGCGTCCCGCCTCGCCCGACGCGATCGCATAGAATGGCCGCCTCGCGCGGAAAGGCGGTTCGGGGATGAGGACGATCCACATCGGCCTGGTCGGCGCCGGGACCGTGGGCGGTGGCGTCGTCAAGCTGCTGGCCCGCAGGGCCGGGGCCTTCGACGAGCGGCTGGGGCTGTCTCTGGAGCTGGCACGGATCGCCGATCCGGTGGAGGCGCGCTTCGCGTCGCTGCCGGTCGGCGAGGCGCGCTGCAGCGCCAGCGCCGAGGACGTGCTCGCCGACCCCGAGATCGACATCGTGGTCGAGCTGATCGGAGGCACCACCGCCGCCAAGGAGCTGATCCTGGAAGCGCTCCGCCGCGGCAAGCACGTGGTGACGGCCAACAAGGCGCTGATCGCGGAAGAGGGGCCGGTCCTCTTCCAGGCGGCGCAGGAAGCGGGAGTCTCGCTCTACTTCGAGGCCTCGGTGGGCGGCGGCATGCCCGCGATCAAGACCATCCGCGAGGCGCTGGTGGGCAACGACCTCGTCTCGATCACGACCATCATCAACGGCACCTGCAACTACATCCTCACCCAGATGGCCACCCAGGGCTGGGACTTCGCCCAGGCGCTGGGCGAGGCGCAGCGACAGGGCTACGCGGAGGCGGATCCCGCGCTCGACGTCGAGGGCCGCGACGCCGGCCACAAGGTCGCGATCATGGCCTCGCTCGTGCACGGCGGCTATCTGCCCTACGAGCGCCTGAGCGTCGAGGGCATCACCAGGATCACCCAGGAGGACATCGCGGTCGCGCGCGAGCTGGGCTACTGCATCAAGCTGCTGGGGATCATCCGGCGCGCCCATCGCGAGCAGGAGGTGGACGTGCGCGTCCACCCCGTCCTGCTGCACCAGGACCACATCCTGGCCTCGGTCTCGGGGGTCATGAACGCGGTCTTGCTGGAAGGCGACGCGGTGGGACCGATCCTTCTCTACGGGCGCGGGGCCGGCGAGATGCCCACCGCCTCCGCGGTGGTGAGCGACATCGTCGACGTGGCGCGCAACCTCCAGAGCGGCACGCCGCTGCGTATCCCGATGGACTACTACGCGCACGACAACGTGCTGCGCCTGAAGCCGCTCGACTCCCTGGAGTCCCGCTACTACCTGCGCTTCTCGGTCGAGGACGAGCCCGGCGTCCTCGCCGCCATCGCCACCGCCCTCGGGCGCCACCGGATCTCGATCGCCTCCGTGATGCAGAAGGAGGTCAACCACCCCGACTTCGTCCCGGTCATCTTCCTGACCCACGATGCGGTCGAGAAGGGCGTGCGTGACGCGGTCGCGGAGGTGGAGCACCTCCCCTTCGTGCGCCGGCAGACGCAGGTGATCCGGATCGAGGACTGAGGCGCCGTCTCCCGGGGAGCGGCATACAATGACGCAAGGCTCCGGCAGGAGGGTCTGGTGACGCTCGAGGAGCTGCTCGCACGGAAGGATCTACCGGGCGACGTCCGGGCGGCGATCGCCGAGCACGAGAGCGAGCTCCGCGCGATCCTCGAGCATGCGCCCTTGATGATGATCGTCGTCGATCGCGACCGGCGCGTGCGGAGCGTCAACGGGGCCGCGCTGCGCGCGATCGGCGCCCCGGTGGACACCCTGCTCGCCCGGCGCGCCGGCGAGGTGCTGGCGTGCCTCCACCACCTCGACCATCCCGGCGGCTGCGGCGCGGGACCCGCTTGTGAACGTTGCCCCGTCCGCGAGTCGGTCGCACAGACGCTCTTGGACGGGACCCGCCACGAGGTGAGCGCCGTCGACCTGCCGACCGCGGACGGCAGGGAACGCTCCCTGTCGCTGGTCGCCGCTCCCCTGCGGTTCCAGGGCGAGCCGATGGTCCTGCTCTGCGTCCAGGACGTCACCGAGAGGGTCGCCGCCGAGCGAACCCTGCGCGCGAGCGAAGAGCGCCACCGCAGGATCATCGAGGCGATCACGGACTACACCTACACCGTCCGTGTGCAAGGGGGCAGCGTCGTCGAGACGAGGCACGGTGAGGCCTGCGAGGCGGTGACCGGCTTCCGCAGCGAGGACTACGCGGCCGATCCGCAGCTTTGGTACCGCATGGTCTTCGCCGAGGACCGCGATCTGGTCGCGGAACAGGCCCGCCGGGCGCTGGCCGGCGAGAGCGTGGCGCCGCTCGAGCACCGCCTGGTACGCAAGGACGGCGCCGTCCGCTGGGTCAGGAACACCATCGTCCCGCACCGAGGAAGCGACAGCCGCCTGCTGGCCTACGACGGCCTGATCGCCGACATCACCGAGCGCAGGATGGCGGAGGACAAGCGGCGCGCCAGCGAGCAACTGTTCCGGGCCTTGATCGAGCACAGCCACGACGCCATCACCATGATCGACGCCGAAGGGGTGATCCTCTCCGACAGCCCCTCCGTCACCCAGGTGCTCGGCTACCTGCCTTCCGAACGCGTCGGCCGCAGCGTGTTCGAGTTCGTCCTTCCCGACCAGCGGGAAGCCACGACGCGAGGCTTCACTCAGTTCGCGAGCCAGAAGGGCGCGGTCGCGCCCAGCGAGCTGCGCTTCCTGCACAAGGACGGCAGCTACCGCTGGATCGAGGGCGTCCGCACCAACCTGCTCGACGATCCGAGCGTGCGGGCGGTGGTGGTCAACTACCGCGACGTGACCGAGCGCCGGCAGACGGAGGAGGAGCGCCGCCGGCTCGAGGCGCAGGTCCAGCACGCCCAGAAGCTCGAGAGCCTGGGCGTCCTGGCGGGAGGCATCGCCCACGACTTCAACAATCTCCTGGTCGGCGTCCTCGGCAACGCCAGCCTGGCGGGCATGACCCTGCCCTCGGACTCGCCGGCGCACTCGCGGCTCGAGAACGTCGAGGCGGCCGCCCGCCGGGCGTCGGAGCTGTGCCGACAGCTGCTGGCCTACTCCGGCCGCGGCGCGTTCGTGATCGAGCCCGTCGACCTGGGCCGGCTGCTCGAGGAGATGGCGAGCCTGATGCGCGTCTCGATCTCCAAGAAGGTGGATCTGCGCCTCGAGCTGGCCGGCGGACCTCTCGTCGTCAGCGCGGACGCCACCCAGCTCCGCCAGGTCGTGCTGAACCTGATCGTGAACGCCTCCGAGGCCATCGGTGATCGGGCGGGCGTGATCACCCTCAGGACGGGGACCATGGAGGCCGATCGCACGGCCCTGCGGGCCGCGGCCCTCGATCAGGACCTGCCCGAGGGCCGCTATGCCTATCTCGAGGTCGAGGACACGGGGGCCGGCATGGACCCGCAGACCCGCGCCCGTCTCTTCGATCCCTTCTTCAGCACGAAGAAGACGGGGCGCGGTCTGGGTCTCGCCGCCGTCCTCGGCATCGTTCGCGCGCACCGCGGCGCCATCACGGTTGCGTCGGCGCCCGGCCAGGGCACGACCTTCCGGGTCCTGGTGCCCTCGGCGGCGGGCGTGCCGGCCGCGTCCCCCCGCCCGCTGCCCGCCGGCGAGAGCTCGAGCTGGTCCGGCGAGGGCAGCGTGCTGCTGGTGGACGACGAGGTGTCCGTGCTGGAGGTCGGCTGCCGCATCCTGGAGGACCTGGGCTTCACGCCGCTCACCGCCCGCGACGGCCGCGCCGGGGTGGAGGTCTTCGACGCCCACGCGGACGAGATCCGCGCCGTCTTCCTCGATTTGACGATGCCCCGGCTCGGCGGCACGGAGGCGCTCGCCGAGATCCACCGTCGCCGCCCGCAGGTGCCCGTCATCCTGATGAGCGGCTACAGCGACCACGCCGTCGCGAGCCCGATCGCCCGCGAGCGTCTGGCCGGCTTCCTGGCCAAGCCCTTCGACGTCGCGGCCTTCACGGCTGCCCTCCGCCAGGCGCTCCAGCAGCCGGACACGCCGGCGCGGCGCTAGCGCGCGGCCGTCCGCGAGCCCGCGCTAGTGCCGCCAGTCGCGCGGCCAGAGGATCGGGAAGCCGAGGCGGTACTTGCGCTTGTTGCGCTCCACCTCCAGGGTCACGAGCGTCCCGGGCTCCTCCGACCACCAGGTCTTGGCCCGCTTGTCCATCTTCGCGGTTCCCTTCTCGCCGTCGATCGCGCGGATCCGGTCGCCGGTCAGGAGCCCGGCCCTCGCCGCCGGGCTGCCCGGCAGGACCTCGGTGACCTCGAGCCCGTCGCCCTTCAGCAGCCACTTGCGCTTCAGCTCGTGGCGCAAACCCGGGTCCGGCCGCTCCGGGCGCAGGTCGTCCAGGTGGGCGAGGACCCACTCGTCCGCGTCCTCGGCGATCTCCCGGGCCAGGTTCGAGAACGGGCCGTTGTCCCCGTGGCGCCGGTGCCGGACGTGGCTTGCCTCGCCTGCGCTCACGGTGAAGGAGGAGACGGTCGACGCCTCGAGCCAGTCGCGCTGGCCGCGCATGCTGATCGCCGCCCGCAGCACGTAGCGCCAGCTGACGGTGACCGTGCCCTTCTTCTTGTCGCGCGAGCGCGACGACTCCGAGACCGAGCGACGGGTGACCGCGAGCGCCACCTCGCCGTCGTGGCTCACCAGCTCCAGCCAGCGCCGCCCCCGCAGCGCCTGCTCTACCTCGCGGTCGGAGCGATCCGTGTCCTCGTCATCCTCGAGCAGGACGTCCAGGAAGCTCTGGCCCCGCTCCGGATAGCCCACCTCCACCGTGATCGGGGCCGCGGCGGTGGCGGCGGAGGACGTCGCCCCCGGCGCGAGCGCGCCCGCCGCGAAGAGGAGGGGGAGGATGTGCTGGTACACGCGGCACCTCGCTTCGTCGAGATGCTACTCCCCGGACCGGCGGTCGGCCAACGGCGCCGCGACCTCCCGGAGTCCCACCTCCCATCAGGCGTCCTTCAGCCTGTCGAGCGGGTCGATCAGCAGCCAGCAGGCTCCCGCCAGCAGGTAGAAGAAGGAGAGCGTCAGCAGCGGCGCGTTCCAGGAGTGCCAGCGCGCGAGGAAGAGCCCCACCACGATCGGGCTCAGGGTGCCGCCCAGGTTGCCGAAGGTGTTCATGGTCCCGCTCACGACGCCCACGTGCTGCGCCCCGATCTCGAGGCACACCGCCCAGGCCGGGGCGACCGCGAGGGCGGCGGCGGCCGCGGCCAGCGCGAGGGCGGCCACCGAGAGACGGGGGACAGGCGTCACGACCGCGAGCACGATCGCGACCGCTGCCAGCGGGAGGCCGGCGAGGCCCGGCAGCCGCCGGCCCCAGGTCAGCCCCAGGCGGCGCGTCAGGGCGTCGCTCAGCCAGCCGCCCGCCAGCACCCCCGAGGCGATGCCCAGGAGCGGCAATGCCGACAGCCAGCCAACCTGCTCGAGGTCGAAGCCCCGCGCGCGCAGCAGGTACTGCGGCAGCCAGGAGAGGAAGAAGTACCAGCCGTAGATCGCGCCCAGGTACATCGCGCAGAGCGCGCGGAGGCTCCGGTTCTCGAGCAGACGCCGCCAGCGCACCGGCTGGTGCGGCGGCTCGGGGTCGTTGCCGATGATCGCCAGCTCGCCCGGGCTGACCCGCGGGTTGGTGTGCGGGTCGTCCCGGAACCAGGCGAACCAGACGAGGGCCCAGAGGAGCCCCGTGAGCCCGAACAGCGGGAACACCTGCCGCCAGGACATCCGGGCCATCAGGGCGACGACCAGCGGCTGCGTGGCCGCCGAGGCCAGCAGACCGCACATCACCGTGAGCCCGAAGGCCCGGCCGCGTTGCCGCGCCGGCAGCCAACGGCCGAAGACACGCGCCATCGACGGGAAGGCCCCGGCCTCGCCCATGCCGAACACGAAGCGGATCGAGCACAGGGAGGCGAAGCTCCATGCCCAGCCGGTGGCCGCGGTCATGATCGACCAGCCCACCACGATCCGAGTCAGCATCGCGCGCGCGCCGAAACGGTCGGCCAGCCAGCCGCTCGGTATCTCGAAGAGGGCGTAGGCGAGCGTGTAGGCGCTGAAGACGAGGCCGAGCTGCGCGTCGTCGAGACCCAGGTCCCGCTCGATCGCGAAGCTGGTGGTGGAGATCGCGACCCGGTCGAGGTAGACGATCCCAGCGAGGAGCAGGGTGAGGCCGAGGACCAGGTGCCGCACGTTGGTGGTGCGCGCCTGCGGCGTCCACTCGCCGGCCCGTGTGTCTTCCATGGATGCGACGCACTCTACACCAGCGGGGGGCGCGCACTATAATCGCCGGACGAGAGGAGTCACACGTGAGCGAGGACGACCTGCGAGCCGAGCTGGCGCGTCTCAAAGAGGAGAACGACCGCCTCAAGAGCCAGAAGGGCCGGGGCATGAGCCTGAAGGTGAGCGAGAAGGGCGCCCTCTCGGTCTACGGCCTCGGCCGCTTCCCCGTGACGCTCTACAAAGAGCAGTGGCAGAAGCTGCTGGCGATGACCGACGAGATCCGTGCCTTCCTGAAGGAGAACGACGGCCGGCTGAAGTCGAAGTCCTGAGCCTCGAGTCTCTTGCGACCCCAGTCGCCCACCCCGCCGCAACGTCTTTGCTTTTGGCCGTACGGTTGGCAGGGGGGACAGCTCCGCGGTTGGCCGTGGTAGAGTCGCCGGCTGGAGGAACGCCTTCCGGGACACCATGGCCTTCCGCACGCTCGGTCTCCTGCTCGCCTTCGTCCTCTCCACGGCATGCGCCGCGAAGAAGCCTCCTTCCCCGGGGAGCTCGGCGGTCCCGAGCGCGCTCACGGCGGCGCGAGAGGCGGTGAAGGAGGCGGCGACCGAGCAGGCCGAGACGCGGGCGCCCGAGAGCTACGCACAGGCGCTCGAGCTGCTCCGGCTGGCCGAGCAGAGCTCGGGGACAGCGGCGCTCGAGGCAGCGGTTCGCGCGGAGGGGGCGGCCCGCCTCGCGGCAGCCCAGGCGCGCTGCAAGAAGTCGGTGGCCGCATCTCCCGCGAACGGCGACGAGCTGGCGCGGGCCCAGGAAGCGCTCAAGCAGTCGCAGGAGGAGCGGCGACGGCTCGAGGAGCGGGTGGCGCTCCTCCGCCAAGCGCTCGAGCAGACCGAGACCGAGCTGATCCGGAGCAAGGCGCGGCTGAAGGGCATCGAGACCAAGGCGCAGGCCTCTTCGGCCATCGCCGAGGCCCGCATCCTGGTGCGACGCCTCGGCGCGCGCAGCGCGGCGGCCACGGAATGCGATCAGTCCCTCGCCAAGGCGGAGCGACAGCTCGCCGCCGAGAACTACGGCGCCGCCATGTTCTTCGCGCTCAAGGCCCAGGACACCGCCAGCCGGGCCCTCGCCGCCCAGGCTCGCCCTTAGTCGCCCTGGGGTGTGGCGGCCTGGACACCGCCGACCTGCCCGACGCGGTCGCGTCCGCTGGCCTTGGCCGCGTAGAGCGCCCGGTCGGCCGCGTCCACCAGCTCGCGTGGGGACGAGCCGTCCTCCGTCGCGGTGGCGACACCGAGCGAAGCTGTGACGCCGTGCCCGTTGCGCAGGGCCGTGTCGGCATTGATCGCGAAGCGGATCTTCTCCGCCACGGCCGCCGCTTCCGGGCGGGGGCAGGCCGGTAGCAGAACGGCCAGCTCGTCGCCGCCGTAGCGGAAGGCCTGGTCCGTGGCGCGCACCGCCTGCTTGACGCGCAGGGCGACCCGGGCGAGCTCCACGTCCCCCTCCCGATGGCCCCAACGGTCGTTGTACTGCTTGAAGCCGTCGAGGTCGACCATCACCAGCGAGAGCGAGAGCTTCTCCCTCTCCGCCCGCCGCAGCTCGCGCTCCAGCGCGTCCTCGAAGTGGCGCCGGTTGTAGAGGCCGGTGAGGCCGTCGGTGATGGCCAGCGCCTCGAGGGCCTCGTGCGCCGCCCGCACCCGGGCCGACATCTCGTTGAAGGAGCGGGTCAGCTCCGCCAGCTCGTCCTGCCCGCGCACCGGCAGGGCCACGTCCCGGTCTCCCTCGGCCATGCGCCGCGCTCCCTCGGAGAGGAGGCGGATCGGCATCACGATGTCGCGCGCCACCACGAGGCTCACGAGCAGCACGAGGCCGAGACCCGTGATCCCGAAGGTGAGCAGGCGGACCCGCGACTCGTCGAGCGGGCGATAGGCGGCCGCGGCGGGGACGGTCGCCGCCAGCAGGCCCCCGCTCTTGAGGCGCCGCACGCCGTAGAGCACCGAGCCGATGCCGGGGAAGCCCGCCTCGCGCACCGGCCCCGCCTCCAGCTCCGGGGCGGGCAGCTCCCCTGGAAACGCGGAGGCGCCCGGCTCGGCCTCGACCCGCCCCTGGCGGACCAGGACACGACCGTCGCCGTCCAACAGCCAGAACGCCGGAGGCGGGTCGGTCGCGGCCGTGGCCAGGATCCCCTCCAGCTCGCGCAGGTCGGGGCGCTCGACGAAGTAGCCGATCGTCCGCTGCCCGGCGCCTTCGACGGGGTACGCGACCAGCAGGCTCGGGCGCCCCAGGAACGGCGAGCGCCGGATGGGACCCACGCGCCCCCGGTTCGGTCCGGGCCCGGCGTCCAGGGCCTCGATCTCCGCCGGGTCGAGCCGCTCCTCGCGCGTCGCGGCCAGGACGCGGCCGGAAGGATCGGTCACGAACAACGACTCGTAGCCCCGGTAGTGGGCGATCACGGAGTCGACGTACGTGACCAGGTCGCGCCGCGCCGCGGCGGGGTCGCCGGAGCCCCGCCTCAGGGCCTCGACACCCTCGACCACCACGAAGGAGCTGGCCCAGCGCTGCACCTCGCGCTGGCGCTCGGTGAACCAGTCGTCCGCCTCGTTCGCGCGCCGGAAGAGCTGGTTGCTCACGTCTTCCTGCGCCTTGGCGGCCAGCAGCTCATGGTGGCTTCGCAGGAGGTACCAGCCCCCGAACAGCAGGGGCACGGCGACGCCGAGCGACACCACGGCCAGGATCTTGGTCTGCAGGCTGCGCACATGGGGCACGAGACTCATCCCGAGGCGCAATGATAGCAGCCAAGTCCGCCGCAACCTTTCTCCCGTTCACGACACCAAGGCATGAGGGGTGCACACCCGCCGAGCGCCTGCTCGCGGGAAGGAGAGACGATGGGTATCCCGAGCTGGAGCACGTTCGCCGTCGTCGCCTGCGCCACCATCGGCTGCGCGGCATCCGCGGGGCTCGCCGCGGAGGATCCGGAGCGCGAATCCGTCCGGCTCGCCGCCGGCCCGACCATGCCCTCCTGCGGCGTGGCCGTGGATCAGGCCGGGCAGCTCGACTTCCAGCTCCCTACCGCACGCGAAGGGACGGGCGCGACCGCGGAGACAGGACGCTGCTCCAGGAGGAGCTTCGCGCGCCGCCTCCCGGCCCGCTACCAGGCCGTCCCCTTCGCGCGGGACACGATCGGCAGGCCGGGCAGCTTCTGCCCGACCTTCGCGCCGGACGGAGGCGTCGTCGTGTACGTGCGAAAGGACGTTGGCCTCGTCGAGTCGCGGTTCGCCGAAGGCCGCTGGAGCGAGCCGGCGCCGCTCCCGTTTTCCGGACCGGCGGCCCGCGACGGCGATCCCTTCTTCTCTCCCGACGGGGCGCAGCTCTTCTTCTGGTCGACCCGCCCACCTGTCGCGGGGGGCGAGGCGCCCGCGAACTCGGACCTGTGGGTGGTAGAGCGGCGCGCCGACGGCTGGGGCGTCCCGCGTCCCTTGCCCGCTCCCGTCAACGACGCCGGCGGCGAGGCCTTCCCGGCGGCGGCGGCCGACGGCACGCTCTACTTCGGGGCCTTGCGAGCGGGGGGCCAAGGCGGGGTCGACCTCTACCGCGCCCGGGCGCGGGCCGGCGGCTACGCGGCGTCCGAGAACCTGGGCATCGCCGTCAACTCGCCGGCCTCCGATCTCGACGGCTACGTCTCCCCCGATCAGTCGGTGCTCGTCTTCGCCAGCGATCGGCCCGGCGGGCAGGGCAAGCTGGATCTCTACGTCAGCCATCGGATCGTCGGCGGCTGGTCGAGCGCGCGCAACCTCGGCCCCGGGGTCAACGGACCCGAGCACGAGTTCTGCCCGCAGGTGACGCCCGACGGCCGGCGGCTCGTCTTCAGCAGGGAGGACGGCCTCTACCAGGTGGACGCGGCTGTGCTGGACGACGCGACGCCCTGAGCCCTACTCGAAGAGCTCGCCCTTGAAGAGCCGCTGGCCGGCGAGCGAAGTGGCGAAGCCCCAGGCGGCGAGCGCGAGGACGCTCAGGAACACGAAGACCATGGGGCCGGCGTACCAGCTCGAGAGGCTGGCCGTCACGGGCACGTTGAGGAGCAGCTCGACGGTCATGATGCCGGCCGCCAGCGTGACCAGACCGAAGCGCACCAGGGCCACCACCGCAATAGAGTAGATGGCGACCCGCACCGGTCCCTCCAGCAGCAGGTAGCGGCTGGCGAGGAGCGACGGCGCCGAGAAGATGGCGACGAAGGCGAGAGCGGCCAGCCAATGGCGCCGCAGCAGCACCCGCAGCAGGAACAGCACGAAGAAGAAGATCAGGGTGGAGCGGATGGAGCGCAGCAGCAGCCCCAGCCAGGCGCCGGCGATCTCCCGGCCCCCGATCAGGTAGTCGGTCGCTCCGAGCTGGGGTGAGGCGCCCATCCGCTGGGCCAGCAGCAGGAAGACCTCGAAGATGAGGCCCCAGAGGAGCCCCAGCAGGACGCCCGACATCAAGTCCCGACCCACCAGCGGGTCGCGCAGGCGGCCGCTGAGCAGGCGGCTCCAGGAGATGAGCGACTGCGGCCAGTGCTTGCGGGCGTAGGGCTCGAGCGACATGTAGAGCAGCCACACGACACCCGCGGCGAACAGAGCGTAGGCGATCGCGGCCACCAGCAGGCCGAACTCCCCGACCGAGGCGACGTGGTGGGCGCTGCCCAGCCAGAGCGCCATCTGCAGGCCGAAGACCACGACGGCCAGCCGGACCGCGCCCCGCCGGTCCCCGCGGCCGCTCGCGTAGTTGCGGCGCGCGAGCAGGATCGCCGCCAGCACGACCAGCACGGAGAGCGTGACCATCGCGACGCCGGCCGCCTTCTCCCCAGTCGTGCGCGGGTCCGGATGCGTGCGGTAGGGAGGAGTCCAGGGGCCGATCAGCGTGAAGTAGACCGGCTTCCCCTGGAAGGCCGCCGCCTCCACGCGGAGCGGACGGGCGGTGTCGGGCCAGGTGCCCGTCCACGCCATGCGCGCGTCGGAGGCGGCCAACGAGGTCCAGGTCGGCGCCGCCGGCTGGAACCGGACGCGCTCGAGACCGGCCGCCTCGAAGAGGGCGTCCCAATCGGGGGCGCGCGCCTGCTTGGGAGGCTCGGCCACCTCCGGGGGCAGCACCTGCAGGAAGTTCAGGCGGCCGCGAGCATCGAGGCCGACGTTCGCCATCCCGGCGAGGGTCGAGGGCGGCTTCCAGATGCCGACGATCCCCGGTGTCAGGAGGTCGCTGTCGACGTCGAGGACCAGCATCCGCTGGGGGCTGGTCCGGTACCAGAAGAAGACGAGGGGCGGGCGCCCCGTGAGCACGTCCTCCCAGCTCTTCGGTTTCTCCTTCTCCTCGAAGTAGCGGATCGCAGCCGCCTCCTGGCCGAAGCCATGGGCGCTGTCGTAGGGCGCATCCGGGTAGCCGAGCCGGCTGAGGATCTCGCTCGCCTTCTGTCCCAGCGCCTCAGGCGACTCGACCCCGATCCGGTCGAGGCCGCTCGAGCGGATGGCGAGCACTAGGACGCCGGCCAGACCCAGGACGACGGCCGTCAAGCGGAGGATGGCGTCGCGGGGCCGCAGGCCCGTCGTCTCGCCCGCCCCGGCCACGATCTCGGGCGCGGGCGTCGCGCCCGCCTCGAGGGCGGCTGCCAGCGGATCCCCTCCCGGCAGCGCGGCCGCGACCGCGACGGCCGAACGAGGGCGCCGCTCGGGCTCGCGCTCCAGGCACCACAGGATGGCGTGCTCGACGGCGGGATCGAGGTCGCGCACGACCGAGGAGGGGGTGCTCGGCCGGGTCTCGGTATGCGAGCGGTCTTTGCCGACGAGCGTCGCCGAGTCGAACGCACGCCTTCCCGTGAAGACCTCGTAGAGGACGAGGCCCAGCGAGTAGATGTCGCTCTGAGTCGTGACCTCGCCGCTCGCGAGCTGCTCGGGGGCCATGTAGCTCGGGGTGCCGCTGCGCGCGTCGTGCTCCGGCACCTGGCCGACGAGGGCCGCCAGGCCGAAGTCGGTGATCACGACCTGGCCCTGCCGGTCGAGCATCACGTTGGCGGGCTTGAGATCACGGTGCAGGACACCCTTCTCGTGGGCGGCCGCCAGGCCGGCGCAGACGCTGCGCGCGACATCGACGGCCTTGTCCTGCGGCAAGCGCCCGATCCGCTTCAGCAGCGAGGCGAGGTCCTCCCCCTCGACGTACTCCATCGACAGGAAGTGCCGGCCTTCCGCCTCGCCGATGTCGTACACGCGGCAGACGTTGCGATGCGAGACCCGGCGCGCGATCCGGACCTCGTTCCGGAAGCGGGCGAGCATCTCCTCGCTGTCGGCGGCACGGGGCAGGAACTTCAGGGCGACCGGCTGGCCCAGGGTCAGGTCGTCGGCGCGATAGACCTCTCCCATGCCGCCCTTGCCCAGGAGGGCCACGATCCGATAGCGCCCCGCGAGCACGGTTCCCGGCACGAACCGCGCTTCCCCCCGCCGAACCCAACGGCACCCGCGTGCGACGAGGG
Source organism: uncultured Acidobacteriota bacterium (assembly GCA_963732935.1). Lineage (GTDB taxonomy): Bacteria > Acidobacteriota > Vicinamibacteria > Fen-336 > Fen-336 > DATBSL01. Next base: position 479,921 of record CAVTBK010000004.1, read on the forward strand.
CTTGCGCGATCCGGGCGTCCTCGCGGCGGGCGCCGGCGAGCTGAGCGTCGGCAGGTCCTCCACCACCACGGGCGTCCCGCAGGCGCCGCAGAAGCGCGCCCGCGCCGGGACCGGCGTCCCGCAGGTACTGCACTCGGTCCTGGTGTCGTTGGGCATTGGCTGGGCTCACGTCCGGCCATCGGCGTCGAACGGTTCCACAGATAGTACGACACCTGTCCCCCGCGCCGGGCCGCCTCGACGCCGGGCCGCGATCCGCCTGCTCGATGCGCTCGGCGCCGGCCGGCGGGGTCAGCTGCGGCGAGTCGTGCGCCGGCTCCGCGGCGAGCGGGAGGCCGTCGCCCGGGCCTTCCCCGTCGCCTTCACCGCCGGGCCTTTCGCGCGTGGCTGGGGATCGACGGCCCGTTCCACCTCGATGCTGCAATCTGTGAGCACGGCGACGAGAGCACCAACGGCGGCGAGGGCAGGCGCGGCCAACGCCCCGACGACGCCTATCGTGACCGGAAACTCGGCGACCGAGCGACCCCGCTGCTTCACGAGCACGCGACGCACGTTGCCCTCGTGGAGCAACCGCTTCAGCTCGTCCACGACCTGGCCGCCCTGCACCCTGATCGTCTCCCAGGCCTTCGACTCCCGCATCGCTTCGCCTCCTGCACCAAGGCTAGCACCCCTCCCTGGAGCCGGGCCGCGACGCTCCGCGCCCGAAACCGCGTGAGGGCGGTGGCATTTCCCCCGACCTGAGGCAAGATGGCGAGCGATGAGGAGGCAAGGCACGCTCGTCCCGGGTCCGACCGCGGCGACTTTCGCGGCCGCCGCCCTGGCGGCGGCGACCCTGGCCGCCGCGGCCGGCGGGGCGTCGGAGGCCGACGACCCTCTGTGGACGCGCGCGGTCGCCATCGCCGAGGCCAGCCGGGCCTGGCGACCGAGCCGGACCGTCGCGCGCACCGAGCATCTGGCCAGGGACGGCCGGGTGCAGAGCGTCGAGGAGGTGACGCTCGCTCATCCGCCGGGGACGGACGGCGAGACGCAGCCAGAGCTCGTGCGCTTCGTCCGCGACGGCGTCGATGTCACGGCGCAGGAACGGGCGAAGCTCGCCCGCAAGAGGAACGAACAGCGGCCGCGAGACCGAGGCGCGGAGCGGCGCGGCTCGCTCACGGTGGGCGGGACACCGTTCGATCCCGAGGCCCAGTCGCGTATCTCCTTCCGCCGCACCTCGGAGAAACGGACGATCGGCGGCCGTGACTGTCAGGGTTTCGCGTACAGCCGCACCGACACGGAGGGCAAGACGCTCGTGGGTACGGCCTTTCTCGACACAGTGACGGGTGCCCCTCTGAGCCTGCGCGAGCGGCCTGACCCCCTGCCCCGCTTCGCCGACCGGGTCTGGGTCACGACGACCTTCGCCTACAAAGGACCCGACGAGTGGTATCCGACGCGAGTGGAGATCGAGGGCTCCGGAGGATTCCTGCTGATCAAGAAGAGCCTGCGCACGACCATCGAGCTGCTCGACTATCGGCGCGTCGAGCCCAAGGGAGGGGGCGGCGACCGGCCCTGACGCCCGCCCGCCGCGCGATGCCCGCTATCCTCGAGTCCCGCGCCACGACCGCCCTCCTCTGGAACCAGGACGCGGTCACCTACGAGCAGCTCCTCCGTCGCGCCGAGGCGTGGTCACGCCGGCTGTTACGGCGGGACGAGCGTGTGGTGGTGCTCTCCGAGAATCGCCTCGAGTGGGTCTACGCGGCCTACGGGGTCTGGGCCGCGCGCAAGGTCCTGGTACCGCTCGACCACCTGTCCTCGGCCGAAGAGGTGGCATACGTGCTCGAGGATTGCGCGCCGAGCGCCGTCTTCTGCTCGGAGCAGACGCGCCCGGTCCTGGATCGCGCTCTGACCCTGACCCGCCGCGCGCCGCGCGTGCTCCGGATCGAGCCGGACGGGGCGCCCTCCCCGGCCACGAACGGCCAGCCGATCCTCGTCGACGAGCGGGAGCTGGCCGCGATCATCTACACGTCGGGCACGACGGGCGACCCCAAAGGGGTGATGCTCTCCTTCGGCAACCTGCTCGCCAACATCGTGCCGGTGGCCGAGGAGGGCTACTTCACGCCCCGCTCGAAGGTTCTGCTGCTCCTCCCCCTACACCACGTGCTGCCCCTCGCCGGCGCCCTGATGGCACCCCTCTACGCGGGTTCGACTGTCGTCTTCGCGACCTCCCTGGCGGGGCCGGAGCTCCTGGCGACGCTCGCGCGCAACGGCGTCACGACGATCGTGGGCGTGCCGCGCTTCTACGACCTCCTCGCCCGCGGCCTCCAGGAGCGCATCGCGGCGAGCCCCGCCGCGCGGATCCTGTTCGCGGCTGCCGCCCGCCTGCGCTCGCGCCGCTTCTCGAGGCTCGTCTTCGGCACTGTCCACCGCAGGCTGGGGGGCCGGCTGGAGCACCTGATCAGCGGCGGGGCGGCGATTGAGACCGACACGGCGCGCGTCTTCGACGTGCTCGGCTTCCGCGTCTGTCAGGGCTACGGGATGACCGAGTGCTCTCCGATGATCAGCTTCCCGCGCCTGCGCGGCGCGTCGATCCGGCTCGGCTCCTCGGGCCAGGTGCTGCGCGGCTGCCAGGTCCGGATCGAGGACGGCGAGATCCTGACGCGGGGCCCGAACCTGATGCGCGGCTACTACGGCCGTCCCGCGGAGACGGCGGCGGTCGTGCGTGACGGCTGGCTCCACACGGGCGACCTCGGCCGCCTGGACGAGGACGGCTACCTCTACGTGACCGGACGCCGGAAGGAGATCCTGGTCCTGCCCAGCGGCAAGAACGTCAACCCGCTGCCGATCGAGGCCGAGCTGGAGACGGCCCGCGCCGTCCGGGAGGCCGCCGTCTTCCTCGACGGCGAGACGCTCCACGCCCTGGTCGTCCTCGACCGCGACGTCCTCCCGGCCGGGCCGCCGGCCGACGCTCGCGAGTGGCTGCAGCGCGAGCTGGTCGCCCCCTACAATGCGCGGGTTGCCCCCTACCGGCGGCTGGCCCGCGCGACGCTCCTCGAAGGCGAGCTGCCCCGGACACGGCTGGGCAAGCTGAAGCGGCACCAGCTGCAGGCGGTCGCGAGGGCCAACGCGCCGGCTGCGCCGGAGGCGGCGCCCCCCGCGGAGGCCGAGGATCCCGCCGTCGCCAAACTCGCGGGCTACCTGGCGCGCCACTGCGGCCGCCCGGTCGGCGCCGCGAGCCGCCTCGAGGCCGACCTCGGTCTCGACTCGCTCGGGCGCCTGGAGCTGTCGGTCTTCCTGGAGCGGGCCTTCGGCGTCGTGGTACCGGAGACGCGACTGGCCGAGCTCGCGACCGTCGCGGACCTCGCCCGCTTCGTGGTCGGCCGCCGGGCGGCGGACGAGGAGGCCGAAGCCCCGTGCTGGGGCGAGATCCTCGCCGGCGCGGGTGAGGTCGCGCTGCCGCGAAGCAGCGCCCTGCACCGCGGTCTCGTCTTCGCCTCGCGGCTCCTGGTGCGCCTCTACTTCCGGACCAGGGCGCGCGGCACAGAACGCCTTCCGGCCGGCCCTTTCATCCTGGCGCCCAACCACCAGTCCTTCTTCGACGGCCTGTTCGTGATCGCGCACCTCCGTCGCCGGGCCGCGCTGCGGACGCTCTTCTACGCCAAGGCGAGACACGTCGAGCGGCTCTGGCTCTCGGCGGTGGCGAGGCGCAGCAACGTGGTGGTGATGCGCGCCGGCGAGAATCTGCGTCAGTCGCTGCAGGCGCTGGCGGCGGGCCTGCGGCGCGGCGACAACGTGATGATCTTCCCCGAGGGAACCCGCTCGACAGACGGCCGGCTGGGTCCCTTCAAGGAGAGCTACGCGATCCTGGCCCGGGAGCTGGCCGTGCCGGTGGTGCCGGTCGTGATCGAGGGCGCCCACCGCGCCCTGCCTGCCGGCAGCTGGCTGCCGCGCCTGCTCGGGAGGATCTCGGTCACCTACCTCGACCCGGTCCGGCCGCGCGCGGGCGAGTCGGTGGCGGCCTTGAACCAGAGGGTGCGCGATCTGATCGCCTCCCAGCTCGCGGGCGCGGGCGCCCCCGCGCTCTCCGCGTCGGAAGACCGCTGACGGCGTCGGGAGCGGCGACGAGGGCTCGTCACGAGCGGAAGTCCGCGTCGCGGCCGACCAGGACACCGCGCGTGCTGCAGCAGGTGAGCCGGCGAGCGAGCGCCTCTTCGTCGAGCCCCGCGAGGTAGGAGCGCATCTCGCGCTCGAGCCAGAGCCATTCGACCGCTAACAGATGGGCGAAGCTCTCGCGCAGCGAGGGGAAGCTGCCGCCCAGCGCCCGCTCGAATCGCTCCTGGTCGAGGCCCGCGCAGGCCCTCAGCTGCTGATCGCGGGCCCAGTAGTTGTGGTCCATCAGCTCACGGATCGTCGGCACGAGCTCCATGAGCGCGGAGTCTAGCACCCGCGTCGCGGCCGGCCGCCTACTTGGTGGCGAGCGCGGCGTCGATGGCGGCGCGCAGCTCCTGGGACTCCGGCGTCACCTTGCTCGGGAAAAAGTCGAGCACCTTCCCGTCCTTGCCCACCAGGTACTTGCAGAAGTTCCAGTCGGGCAGGTGCCCGGTCTCGCCGAGCAGATGATAGATCGGTGACTGGGTCGGTCCGGCCTTGGTGACGAGCTTGGCGAACATGGGGAAGGTGACGCCGTAGTTCTTCTTACAGAAGGTCTGGATCTCCTCGGGCGTCCCCGGCTCCTGGCCGCCGAAGTCGTTGCTCGGGAAGCCCAGCACCGAGAAGCCCCGGGGCGAGTACTCCTTGTAGAGCGCCTCGAGGCCCGCGTACTGGGGCGTGTAGCCGCACTTGCTCGCCACGTTCACGACCAGCGTCACCTTGCCGGCGTACTGGCCGAGGTCGACGGGCTTGCCGTCGAGGCTGGTCGTCTCGAGGGCGTAGAAAGACTGCGCGGGCATCCTGCCTCCGTGTCCTGTCTCTGCGGGAGCTGCCTGGCTGGGAGCGGCGAGCGTGCCGAGGCCGGCGATCGACGCGGCCGCGACGAGGGCACGGACGCCACAATGGGCGTGCTGCATGGTTCGACCTCCAACTGGCGAATGGGAGAACTCTACTTCCAGCTTAGCAGCTCCGCGCCGCCCTGGCGCGTCGTCGCGAGATCACCAGGGATCGATGTAGGCCGGTCGACCCGCGGCGAGGCCTGCCTTCGCGATGGAGCCGGCCTTGTAGACGACGTCCACCGGGCTCGAGACGCCGTAGAGCGCGCGGTACGCGGGGTCGCCGGAGTCGTTCGCGTGCCGGATCACCACCACGAAGTCCGCCACTCCCCGCTGGTCGCGGACCGCTTGGCGGAGGACGGCGGTCGCCGCGCCCGCCGGCGCCGCGGGATCGGCCACCACGTCGGCCACGGTCGCGATCCGGAGCGGCTGCCCGAGGACGATCGGCAGGCGCGCGAGAGCGCTCGCCAGCCGGAGCAGCGGCCGCGCCTTCTCCACGACGTTGGCGAGCGCGTGGCCGTTGCCGTACGCGAGAGCGGCGGCCAGCGGTCGCTCCTCGGCACCTTCCGCGATCCAGAGCCGGGGATCCCCCCCGCTCGCGACCCAGCGCCCGAGGGCCTTGCGGTACTCGTCGACCGTGAAGGATCGCCAGAAGTCGTGGCGCGCGTGGCGGGCCTCGAGCGCCGCGACCAGCCAGGGCAGATCGGCATCGCGTGCGCGGCGCAGGCGAAGGCCTGGGGTCGGGGCGCCGCAACGTCGCGGATCGAGGAACTTGAACTGCCCGCTCGGACCGCGCAGGTAGCCGGCACGCGCGAGAGTCGCGTGCGAGGCGCGGTTCCCATCCATTACGTGGCCCCAGAAGACGCGCGCGCCGTCGAGTGACCGCGCGTCCTGCTCGGCCCGCTGCAGGAGCGCCCGCGCGATGCCCCGGCGCTGCTGGGCGGGATCCGTGCGCAGGAAAGAGAGACGCGCGCCGACCACGCGCCGGCCGGAAACGAGGACCGGCCCGACGTCGCTCGCCACCATCCCGACGACCCTCCCGAGGGAACGAGCGAGGTGGAGCCTCCGGGTCTCGAATCGGCCCCGGAGCCCGTCGAGCCCGCCGACCAGGCGGAAGCCGAAGGTCACGGCGCCCGCTTCCGGGCAGCGAGCGATCAGGCCGGCGATCGCGGGGGTGTCCTCGGGGATTGCCTCGCGGATCTCCACCTCCGCCGCCGGCGCACGCGGCCCGTCTCCGTCGGCAAAGAGGACGCCCTGGCCCCCGGTCTCAGCGCTCACGAGCTTCCCGGAAGACCTCTCGCGGCTCGTACACCCGGGGCGCGAGAAGTCCACGCATGAGGCCGACCAGCGCCCGCTGCACGATCGGCGAGCGGTGCCTGACCCAGGCGCAGAGCGCCTCGGGCGAGGCGCCGAGATCGAGCTTCGGCTCGCCGGTCGTGACGCCCAGGTCGATGGTCCGGAATCCTTCCTCGATCCCGACCCGGACGAACTCGTAGAGCATCTTGAGGTAGGCGAGGTCGTGGTCGGCGACTCGCGGCCCGCCGTAGAAGAGGGGGCGCAGGATGGGTCCGTCGGCGTGCAGCACCGCGAATCGGCGCGGGGTCCCGTCGTCGCCACGAACGACTAGCGCGCTCATCCCCGGCACGCGCGCCAGACGCGCGAAGAAGGCCTCGGGGAGGTACTCGCGGCGGATCTCCTTGGCCCGCTCGAAGACCGCACGCGAGAGCGCGACCATCTCGGGCGCGAGCCCCGCGAAGTCGTGCACGCGCTCGAAGCGGACGGGGTGTCCCCTGGCCAGCCTCTTGAGCGCCCGCCGCCGGTAGTCGGAGCGCATCGCGGCTAGGTAGCCGTCGAAATCGCGAAACCCGGAAACGTCGAGAACGAAGTCCATCGGTAGGGGCACCGCCTCGAACCCGAGCGGGGCGAGAGTGGCCTCGGCCGCCGCGTCGGCTGCCGCGAAGTCGCGGAGCACCACCAGCCCGGCCCGACGGGAGGCCGCCTGGGCCAGCGCGGCCTCGGCCACCGCGCGCAGGACCGCCGCGTCCTTCGTGCCGAGCAGCGGCTCGATCAGCGCGGACGGCCAGCCGACCTCGAACACCCGCAGCTCGAGCAGGCCCGGCACCAGCCGTCGCAGCGCGGAGGCGAGGCGGGCGGCCAGGCTGCCGGAGAAGAGGGTGAGGTCGAGACGGTAGGGATAGGCCGGCGCCGCCGAGACGAGCTCCCCTTCGAGGCGCACCAGTAGCGTGCCGAGCGTGAAGCCCTCGAGCTCCACCGCGCTCGCCGCCTCGAGGAAGGCGTGGCACTGGAGACTCCGGCCGGGCACCAGCAGGCGGTCCCAGGCCTCGGCGGGGACGAGGATGGGATCACACGGCTCGACGCTGAGCCCGCTCGCTCGATCTCCCGGCCGGGGCGCCGTTGTCGTCGCGTCGAGAAGCGCGTTGCTCATCGCGCGCCCGCGGTGAGAGCGGCTCCCGCCGCCGGCTCCCCTGCCGCGGCCGCTTCGGGCCCGCGGACCGTCCAGTCGAGGCTGCCCCGCCGGCGGTAGCGGTCGAGCTCCTGGAAGAGCCGTGCCGGCGGAACGAGGTCGAGCGCCGTCAGCAGGCCGCGCGCGCGGACCTCGCCGCTCGCCAGGATCCGTCCGATCAGGACCGGCAGGTAGGCCGTGCAGTTGGGGGCCCCGCGGCAGACGAGGTCGATCGTCACGCTCCTCCCCTCGGACTCGGCCTCCACCTCGAGCAGCTGCGCGACCGGCGCTCCCGCCTCTACCTTGCGCTTCTCGGCGGAGCGCATCAGCCGCCTGACGGCGGCGGCGGCCAGCCAGTAGACGAGCCGGTGCCGGTACGGATTCAGCAGGCGCGCCACGGTGAAGAAGCCCGGCGGAGGCTCGACCCCCATGCCGAAGTAGTTTCGGATGGTCCGGACCGGCAGCCGGCGCGGCAGGATCAGGCTGTCGATGGTCGGGTCCGAGAGGAGCCGGGCGGTGCCGAAGGGCTCCGGGAAGCGGCGCACGACCCGTTCGGCTCCCATCCGTGCGGGAAGGTACCGGCCGTCCTGCCAGTCCTGGTTGCCGAGCGCCGGTTCCAGCGGCCCGTTCATCAGGCTCGAGAAGCCGTCGTCTCGCTGCTGCGACTGTCCCTCCACCGCGCAGACCACCAGCCTCTCGACGCCCGAGAGCGCCTGCGCGGCGTGTGCGCACAGGATGCTCGAGAGTCCCACCACCTCGCCGGCCCCGGTGACGAGCGCGACGCCATTCGCGCGCGCGAGATCGTCGAGGGCCGCGAGCCGCCGGTAGTGGAACTGCTCGAAGGCGAAGTCGAGGTAGTGGCGGCCCGCGCGCACGACCGCCTCGGCGATCCCGTGGCCGCTCACGATGTAGGGACCCACGCAGTTAACGACGACGTCGGCCGCCGAGCAGGCGGCCTGCAGCGCGGCATTGTCCCGGACGTCGAGCCGCGCGAAGCGAAGCCGCGGGTGCCCCGGCTCCTCCGCTAGGTGGGCGAGCTTCCCGGGATCCCGGCCGGTGGCGGTGACGGCGCAGTCTCCCCCTTCGAGCAGGCCCGCCGTCACGTCCCGACCGATCGCGCTCAGGGCCCCGAGGACGAGCACCCTCGGCGGGCCGCCGGCACTGCGAGCGCTCACGCGGGCGGATCCTCGGCCGGCTCCGCGGGAGCGGATGCCACCTCGCGTGCTCGTTCGGCACCGCGGGACCCCTCGTCGCCTGCTGGGTCCGCCACGGGGAGCGTCGCCTCTGCACCGGCGGTGTCGGTTTCCCGGCTCTCCCAAGACGTAGTCGCAGTACGCCTGTCCGAAGGCGAGCGTGCGTTGGGCGGTGCCGTTGCGATGGAACGCGTGAGACGGCAGGACCCGCTCACAGACCGTGGCACCGAGCCGGCAGAGCTCCTGGGCCAGCTGCGGGACACCGGCGTCGCGGGCGAGATCCGCGAACAGACAGCGGTGCACCCGGAGCTCGAACCGGTCCTCGTCGACGGAGAGGAACTCGGTCTCGTTGAAGGCGCCGATTCCCTGGAGGACGACACGGTCGGCGAAGGCGTGCCAGCGCTGACGGGGCTCGGTGATCGCGCCGAGCTCCGCCACCATCCTTCGCGCATGCAGCTCGAGGAGCGCCCCGAGCAGCTCGCCCGGGAGGCGCTCGTCCCGTCCACGGCGGCGGGCGTCGAGCACGATCGCGGGAAGGAGCATCAGCAGCGCGGCGAGCCGGGCCTCGGCGTCCGAGCGAACGGCCCAGCGGGTCGCGCGGACGAGCCCGCGCGAGGCCCATCCGCAGCGCAGGAGCGCGAGCGGCCAGCGCCAGCCGTAGGCGCGCCCGAGCACCTGGCGGAGGGCCGGGAGGGTGGGAAGCAGGAGACGCGTGGCGCGCAGCATGGGGCCCTCAGTGAACACTGGCCGTGGCGGGCGAGTCGGCGATCGCGGCCCGGAGGCTCTTGACCAGGGCGACCATGCGGGCCCGCTCCAGCCCGCTCGCGAACTCGAAGCGCACCCCGAACACGGGGTCCGCGCCGGGACGCAGCCAGCGGACCTCGCCGGCGACGTCGATCACCTGGCCGTCGAGGGCCCGCAGCCGGAGCGGCACGCGGCTCCCCGGCGGCGGCAGCCGACGGCTGTGGATCGCCGCGCCCTCGACACTGACGTTTTCCAGCGTGCCCGCCGCGTCGACTCCCGGCGCGACGCACTCCACCTCCAGTTCGGCGTGGTAGCGCCAGGCGTGACGTGTCGTCGGCGGGAAGGTGCCGGCCGCGACCAGCCGCTCGATGACTCCCTGGCCGCCGACCTCCGGCGGGGTGAGCTCGACCTCCACGCCGAGTGACCTGCCGGGAGCCGGCAGCAGGCACTTCGAGACGACCTGTCCCGGCGCCTGCAGCAGGACGCCTTCCCTGCCGAAGGAGATGCCGCAGTCGACCGCCTGACCGACGCCGAGCTGCGTGTGGCCCGGCACCCGGAGGATGGTCTGGCTGGCGCCCGACACGCAGTAGCGGTGGAGGGAGCTGCGGTCAGCGACCGGCAGTAGCACCATCGGCCGGACCCGCACGCGGTGGACCGTGCGCGACGCCGAGACCCGGCCCCTCGCCGGGAAGCCGGCGGTCCGGAGCCGCGCGAAGACGGCCGCGGCGCGGTCGAGCATGCGCTGGTCGTGTGTCGCCATGTAGCTCGTCCGCAGCAGCTCGCGCCCGTGCGCCACTGCCGGCGAGGCGACCGGGTTCACGAACACGCCCTCGTCCAGGAGCTTGCGGTAGAGGCCGAAGGCGAGCAGCTCCTGGCCACAGTGGACGGGGACGATCGCGGTCCCCCGGAAGGGCGCGTCGTAGCCCAGCTCCTGAAGGCGCCGTGCCATGTGCTCGGCGTTGGCGAGCACGCGCGTGCGGCGCTCGGGCTCGCGCTTCACGATCTCGAGTGCGGCATGGGCGGCCGCCACCGAGGCGGGCGGCAGGCTGGCCGAGAACATGTGCGAGCGGGTGGCATGGCGCAGGTAGTCGATCAGCTTGCCCTCCCCCGCCACGAAGCCGCCGACCGAGGCCAACGACTTGCTGAAGGTGCCCATCACGATGTCCACGTCCCCGAGCACGCCCAGCAGCTCCGCCGCTCCGCGTCCGCCCGGGCCCAGGACGCCGAGGGCGTGGGCCTCGTCGACCATCACGCGGGCGCCGTATCGCTTGGCGAGCGCGACGATCGCGCGCAGGTCGGCGATCGTGCCTTCCATGCTGAAGACCGAGTCGACGACCACGAGCTTGGCCCGGTCGCCGTGCTGCGCGAGGGCCTGCTCGAGGGATTCGACGTCGTTATGCCGGAAGCGGGCCACCTGCGCATGCGAGAGCCGCGCCCCGTCCACGAGGCTCGCGTGGTCCAGCTTGTCCATGATCACGGCGTCGTTCTCGCCCGCGAGCGCGGCGACGACCCCCAGGTTCGTCTGGTAGCCCGTGCTGCAGAGAAGGGCGTCATCCTTACCCATGAAGGTCGCCAGGGCCCGCGCCAGCTCGACGTGGAGGTCCAGCGTCCCGTTCAGGAAGGGCGAGCCGGAGCATCCCGTACCGTACTTCTCGGCGGCGGCCGTCGCGGCGCCGACGACCTCCGGGTGCGTGCCGAGGCCGAGGTAGGCGTTGGAGCCAAGCATCACCACCGTGCGCCCTTGGTGACGGATGAGCGGCCCCTGGGCGCTCTCGAAGGCCGGGAAGAAGCCGTAGAGCCCCGCGACCCGGGCGTCGTTCGCCCGCTGATAGAGCTGCAGGTCCTCGGCCTTCGCGAAGAGGTCGGGCGCTCCGGGGGCGCCGTCAGCGCGGCCGGGAGCGCGGTCAGGTTCTCCCGTTGCGAGACGTCCTGGCCGTGGAACGGACGGTGGAGGTTCACGGGCTGGGGCATCGCCTCCTGCAGGCGGCGCGCGATGGTCGAGGTCAGGCGCGGGTCCGCGACATGCTTGACCAGGTACAGCTGCGGATCGCCCTCGAAGCCGTGCTTGAACTTGGCGTCGTAGGTGGTGATCCCGTCGTTGAGGCTCCGCATCCCGCGCTCGATGGCGTGGCGCAGCTCCGCCATCGAGAGCAGCAGGTGGAGCTGGTCGCCTGCGCGGTCGTAGTCGAACCCGGCATGGGCGGTGAAGTACTCCCGGTCCCCGACCAGGCAGAGGCTGAAGGCGACGATCTCGCCCCCTGCTTGACCGCCATCACGTGGCTGCGCGCGCCCAGCTGGCGGTCGATCTCCTCGAAGAAGCCCTCGCTCAGCTCCTCGTGGCTATAGTCCTTGGCACGCGCGTGGGTCTTCCTCCACAGCTCGGCCAGGCGTGGGGCGAGGTGGCCGAACGAGGCGATCACCTCGGTCTCGACCTCGGGCCCCACCTGCGCGAGATAGCGCCGCAGGCGTTTGCGGGTCGAGCACTTGAGCGCCGCCAGGTAGTCGTCGAAGGACGCCCAGCGGAGCGCCATCCTCGCGATCGGGTAGCCGAGCAGCGGCTGGAAGCCCCTCGAGGAGAATCCCTCGAGCTCTGGCTGGCGGGCGATGGGCACGTCCCGGACCAGCACGAACTCGGCGCCCGCCTCGCGTGCGATGCGCTCCAGCTCCGGCGCCACGGCCTGGCACACCTCCGGCAAGCTGCCCTCGCGCGCCGCGATCGCCGGGCCCAGCCCGGTCAGGAACCCGCACTCGAGCAGGCGCGCCTTCATGAAACCGGGATGCCACTCGCGCAGCGTCTGCAGCGTCTCGAGTGGAAGGCGCTTCTCGAGGAAGCCGAAGTCCATGTCGATCAGGAAGCAGTAGGCGATCCCGCTCACGAGGCGGCCTTCGTTCGCGACCAGGTAGAAGGGCTCGATCCGGTTGATGCCGGAGCGCTCGACGGCCCGCAGGTGATCGCGTTCCAGGCCCACCTGATCGCGCGAGGCGAGCGAATCCCAGGCGGGGTCCACGTCCTCGATGCTGCTTCGCACCTCGACACGCATGGCGCGCCCTCGTCCTTTCGCCCCCTCCGTCCCGCTCGGCTGCGGTGCGTCCCGCTCGGCCGCAGGCCGCGCGCACGCGGCCTGCGGCGCGTGCCTCCTAGAACGAGAAGTTGACGCCCCCGACGAAGACGTTCGTCTTCTTCTCGAGCTGGCCGGCTAGGGCCAGGTTGATCGCGTCCGCCGCGGGACGGGCCGCCCGGTTGTCGCTCACGTAGTAGTAGTCGAGCTTGAAGACGAGCTGCGGGTTCAGCCAGAAGTTGAGCGCCGCGCCCCAGGTCCCGCTCTTCTGGAGCGACGCGAGTGAGGGGTCGATCGGCGGCGGCTCCTTGAGGTTCAGGTATTGGTAGGTGCCCGCGAGCTGCCAGTGCGGCGTGACCTTGTAGGCCGCTTCGACGTAGGCAGCCTGGTCCTTCTCGATGCCGTTCGTGAAGATCGCTTCCGCGCGCAGGCTGACCTTGTCGGTCACGTACTCGACGGAGCCGGCGAAGGCGTTCTCGCGCGGCGTCGCGCCGTTCGCGTCCGTGAGGCGCTCCATCGGCCCGCCGGTGAGCCCCCCGTAGAGACGCATGCTGTAGGCGGAGATCCCGAGCTCGAGCCCCTTCACCGGCATGCGCAGCAGCAGGCCACCGCCGAAGACGTCGCGTCCTCGCGTGGTCACCGAGACGCTCGCGAACTGGGGCTGCCCGGTCTCGGGATCGACGCCCACGATCATGTCGGAGTCCACCGGCTCGAAGTCCATCTGTCCGGCCAGGGCGTCCACCTCCAGCTCCCAGTTGGCACCCAGCTCCTGTACCCGGTTGAGTCCCACGCCCAGGTAGCTCTCGGGGGCGAAGCGGTAGTACGAGTTAGGCAGAAGGTAGAAGGGCCGCAGGGTCCCGACCTTGTAGATCTCCGTATAGAGCCCCAGCGGGTTTCGCGATCTTCCCGCCCGGACCAGCAGGTCCTTGACGACCATCACCTCCGCGTAGGCGAGATCGAGCCGGATCTCGCGTCCGCGCAGGCTCGACTGCCAGGTGGGCTGGGCGTGGATCGAGACGCGCTCGGCGGGGTGCGCCAGCAGGTTGAGGGTGAAGTAGATGTTGTCGAGCTGCAGGTCCTTCGCCGCGACCGGCGTCGGCGAGTCCGGATAGATGTTGTCGTTGTTCGTCTTGCCTGCCGCCCAGCCCCCGAAACCGTGCACGTCGACGACGCGATCCTGGCTCGTCCCCTGGCACGACGCGGCCGGTGGCGAGACGAGCCCGACGACGGCCCACGCGAGAAGCCAAGAAGCGCAACCGGTCACCCTGGTCATGGACGCCTCCTCACTCGTGCCAAATCCCGTGATGCGACCGCGGACAGCCTGTCATGGCCGGCTCACTCGATGCGGATCTCCTTGAGGCCGGTGGTGTCGGCGCCGGCCGAGACGTAGCCGATGGCCCCGGCGGTGCCGCGCAGATAGCTGATCACCTCGCCGTCGCCCTTCCTCGTGGGGGGCGGGCTGGATCGTCCCGAGAACACCTGCTTCTGCCAATACGAGTCGAGCATGGCCTGGCTCTTCTCGAGGACGTCGCGACAAAACGCCTGCCGCAGCGGCGACTCGCGGCTCTGGTCGACGGGCACGATCGCCGTTCCGTTCGACGAGACCTCGGTCCGCCTCGAGAAAGATGGCGGAGACCTCCGCCCGGCTCAGGCTGGCGACTGGCACGCTGGGGTTCGCCACGAACTCGAAGTCGGCGGCGGCCGCTCCCTCCGAGGCCGGCACCGAGACGACGGCACAAACGAGCACCATGCGGCACCATCTCATGGCGGCACCCCCGTCCTCGCGCTCTGCGGGTCGCGCGGCGACGCTTGCGGCTCGAATCACCCGGCTGATCGACCCTCGCTCCCGCACGCACAGAGTGTGTGCATTGTGGCACCCATTGTCAAAGATAGTGTGTATATTGTGATGCGTTTGCCGGTGCATTGAGACAGACCCGCGCCCGAGCTGTCGCGCGTGTCAGCCGCGACACGAAGAGGCTCGTGGCGCACAGATCGGGGAAGAGCGATCGGCGCTACGATGGCTCCGCCCGCACGGCCTTCACTGCCGAGGGATGCGTCGCCAGCGAGCGGATGGCGTCGGGGATCGCCGTCAACGGCAGCACCTGATCGGCGGCTCCCCGGCGGATCGCCTCTTTCGGCATCCCGAACACGACCGAGCTCGCCTCGTCCTGTACCAGCGTCGTGGCTCCCGCCTGCCTCATGGCGAGAAGACCCTCCGCCCCGTCGTCGCCCATCCCCGTCAGCAGGACGCCCACGGCGCGCGGGCCCGCGAGCTCGGCCACGGAGTGGAACAGCACGTCGACGCTCGGGCGGTGGCGCGAGACGAGCGGCCCGGCGGTCACCTCGGCGAAGTAGCCGCGCACGTCCTCGCGCAGGCGCATGTGGAGGTCGCCCGGGGCGACCAGCACCCGGCCCGGCTCGACACGGTCGCCGTCGCGGGCTTCCTTCACCTTGAGCGTGCTCTCCCGGTCCAGGCGCTCGGCGAAGGCGCGTGTGAAGCCGGCCGGCATGTGCTGCACGATCAGCAGGGACTGCTCCTCCGGCGTCATCGCGCCCAGCACGGCCCGCAGCGCCTGAGTGCCTCCGGTCGAGGCGCCGATCGCGACGACGGGCGGGCGCAGGCCGAGGCCCGGCCCCTGCTCGACCTGCCGCGCGCTCCCCGGAGCCGGCGTCGCCGCGCTCCGGCCCTGCAGGCGCGCTCCCGCCGCGGCCGTCAGGATGTCCGCGATCGAGACCACCTGCTCCTCGAGAAAGCCCCGCACCCCGAAGCTCGGCTTGGTGATCACGTCGACGGCTCCGGCCTCCAGGGCGTCGAGCGCCGCCTGACCTGCGTGCGCGCTGCAGACGACTACCGGGATCGGGTCTTCCGCCATGATCTTGCGCAGGAAGGTGAGGCCGTCCATCTTCGGCATCTCGAGGTCGAGCACGATCACGTCCGGCCGGCTGCTGCCGATCTGCCGCAACGCCACGAACGGGTTCGCGGCGACGGTCACCTCGTAGCCTCCGATCGCCGAGAGCAGGGCCAGCAGCGTCTGACGCACCACGGCCGAGTCGTCGACGACCAGCACGCGCGTCAAAGCGTCGCCTCGGGCGGGGTCTGGGCGGCGGCGGTGACGGCCAGCAGCTCGTCCGCGCAGAGGACGCGGTCGGTGTCGAGCAGAAGGGCGAAGCGGCCATTCGACAGCGCCGCCCCGAGCAGGTACTCGACGCGTACCTGGGTGCCGAAGGAGGGCGGGGGCTCGATCTCGCCCGCGGCCAGCTCCAGCACCTGGCTCACCTCGTCGACCAGCGCGCCGACGCTCGTCGTCTGGGCGTCGATCGCGACCTCGAAGACGACCACGCAGGTGCGTGGACCGGGGACGGTCGCGGACAGGCCGAACTTCACGGCCAGGTCGAGGACCGGCAGCACCTGGCCTCGCAGGTTGACGACCCCCCGGATCCAGGGCGGGGTCGCCGGCACCCGGGTCGCGTCGTCGAAGGCGAAGATCTCACGCACCTTCAGGATCGGCACCGCGTACTCGTCGCGACCGACCAGGAACGCGAGGTATTGCGTGCGCTCTTCCATGGCGAGAGAGACCTAGAAGGAGACGAAGTCGTCGCCTTTGGGCGTCGCGCTCGTCTTCGCCTCCCGCCTGGGCTCGCGTCTCGGCTCGGCCTTCGTTTCGGCCCGGGCCGGCGGCTTCGAGCCCCCTTCGGGCCCGCTCGGGTCCGTCTTCTGGGATAGCTCGCCGGAGGGCTCGGGCGCCTGTCCCTCGAAGCGGAAGTAGGCGACCAGCCGGCGCAGGGCCTCCGCGCTGGCGGCGGTCTGCTGCGAGGTGCCCGCCAGCTCTTCGGCGGCCGTCGCGTTCTGCTGGGTGATGCGGTCGAGCTGGCTCATCGCCCCGTTGATCTGGCTGACGCCGGCCGCCTGCTCCTTGGTCGCGGCCGCGACCTCCTGGACGAGCTCCGCGGTCCGGCGGATCGACGGCACCAGCTCGCCCAGCAGGGTGCCGGCCCGGTTGCTGACCTCGACGCTGGAAGCGGCGAGCGAGCGGATCTCGCGCGAGGCGAGCTGGCTCCGCTCGGCCAGCTTGCGCACCTCCGAAGCGACGACGGCGAACCCGCGCCCGTGCTCGCCCGCGCGCGCCGCCTCGATCGCGGCGTTGAGGGCGAGCAGGTTCGTCTGGTACGCGATCTCCTCCACGATCGTGATCTTCTCGGCGATCGCCTGCATGGCCTGCGAGGCCTGCGCCGCCGCGCGCCCGCTCTCCTCTGCGTCCTTGGCCCCCTTGATCGCCGTCTGCTCCATGGACCGGCTGTTCTCCGCGTTCTGTCCCAGCGAGGCCGACATCTCCTCGAGGCTCGCGGTCGTCTCCTCGACCCCGGCCGCCTGCTCGTTGGTGCCCTGGGACAGGGTCTGTGAGGTCGCGGCCATCTGCCCTGCCGCGGACGAGAGCCCTTCCGCGTTCTCGCGCACCTCCCGGATCACGTTGCTCAGCCGTTCCACCATTGCCGCGAGGGAGCCCAGCAGGCGCCCGGTCTCGTCCTGGCTTCCGCGCTCGACCCGAACCGACAGGTCGCCCTGCGCCACCCGCTGCGCGGCCGCGACGGCGGCCAGCAGCGGCACGGTCACCGCCCCCGCCACCCGGGTCGAGATCCAGGCGACCGCGATCAGCGTGACCAGCACCACGAGCGCCATGACCAGCGCCAGCCGGCGCACCATCGCCCGCGCCGAGGCGAACGCCTCCAGCATCGCCGCCTTGTTCGCCTTGGTGAGCGCGCCCAGCGCCTCGCGGATGGAGTTGTACTTCTGCGACATGCTTCCGAGCGCGCTCACCAGCTCGTCGCTCATCTGCTCCTTGCGGAGCCAGCGCTCGCTGGTGCGCCGCGCGTGCGCGTAGTAGTCCTCGAAAGACGCGCGGATCTTCCGGATCGAGGCGGCGTTCACGGTCGGGTTGGTCGCCAGGGCGTCGAAGGCCTGCCTCGCCTCGTCCCGGGCGCGGTCGGCGGTCGTCAGCGACTCCGCGTCGCCCGAGGCGACCGCGTCGCGCAGCGCCTGCTGGATTCGCCGCAGCGCCTCCTCGAGGTCACGGCTCCGCTCCGCCGCAGGGTAGTGACCCCGCTCGACCTGCGCCAGCACCCTCTCGCTGCGCAGCGCCATGTACATCGCCGCCGCGAGCACGATCGCGAAGCCCGCGGCCGCCAGCAAGGGAAGCGCGGCCATCTTGCGCTTCAGGCTCATCCGCTGCAGCGTCTCGAACACCGCGTCCTCCTTCGCCCGAGCGACTCCGCCTCGCTCAGCTCCCCAGCCGCACCGGCTCCAGCCGTCGGCCCCAGAGCGCCTGCTTCAAGAGCGCCCCCACGTCCAGCACGAGGGCGACTTGCCCGCTGCCCAGGATCACCGAGCCGGCGATCCCCGGTACCCGCTGCAGGAAGCGCCCCAGCGGCCGGATCACCGCCGGGCCGCTGCCCAGCACCTCGTCCACCGCGAAGCCCGCCTCCTGCTTGTCCTGCCGCACCACCACCACGTTCTCCCGCGCCGGAGGCGCCGCCGCGTCGGCCTCGCCCGCCTCCTGTCCCAGGGCCTGACGCAGCCGCAGATACGGCAGCGGCCTCCCCCGCAGCTCCACGACGCCTCCGCTCGCCCCCCGCAGACCCCTCTCCGCGTCGAGGTCGAGGCACTCCACCACGTCCTCCATCGGCAGCACGTAGGTTTCCCCGCCCACCTGCACCCGCAGCGCCATCAGCGACGCCACCGTCAACGGCAGCCGCAGCCTGACGGTGGCTCCCTTGCCCTCGACGCTCTCTACCAGCACGCTGCCGCGCACGCGCTCCACGTTGCGACGCACCACGTCCATCCCGACACCCCGGCCCGACGTCCCCGTCACCGCCTCCTTCGTGGTGAAGCCCGGCACGAACACCAGCTCCATCAGCTCCGCGTCGCTGACCGTCTCGTCTTCCCGGAGCAGCCCGGCCTGCACGGCTCGCTCCCGGAGCCGATCCCTGGGCAAGCCCGCGCCGTCGTCCTCCACCGCGATCACGACGCTGCCGCCCTCGTGATGCGCCGCGATCCGAACCGTCCCGGCCGCTTCCTTGCCCGCCGCGACCCGCGCCTCCGGAGACTCGATCCCGTGGTCGACGGCGTTGCGGATCATGTGCGTGAGCGCGTCGCGCACCAGCTCCACGATCGCGGTGTCCACCTCCACATCCTCGCCTTCGAGCACCAGGCGGATCTGCTTGCCCTGCTCGGAGGCGAGGTCCCGCACCGTCCGCTGGTGCTGGCGGAACGCCGAGCCGAGCGGCACCATCCGCGTCGCGAAGACGAGCTCCTCCAGGGCCGCCTGGAGCCGCTGAGCGTCCTGGTGCGCGTCCAGGGCCTCCCGGCCCGCCGCGCCGAGCGCCTCCAGCAGGTTCTCGAGCCGCAGCCGCGAGACCGCGATCTCCCCCGTCAGGGTCAGCAGCTGGTCGAGCTTGTCGACCCCCACCCGCAGCGTCGTGGGTCCGAGCGCCCCCCGGGAGGGACCCGCGCCAGGCATCGACAGCCCCGGCGCCGCGCCCGACCTCGCGGACCCCGTCATCTCCGCCAGGGCCCGGATGGTCGCCTCGTGCTCCTCTCGCAGCGCCGAGCGCCCCGCCCCGGCGTCCTCCAGGCTCTCCCGGATCCGATCCTGCGCCGCCAGCAGCAGCGTCACCACCTCACTCGACACGCCCAGACGGCCCTGGCGCACCACGTCCAGCAGGTCCTCCGCCGCGTGCGCGATCCGCCCCAGCCCCGTGAAGCCCAGGGACGCCGCGTTCCCCTTCAGGGTGTGGACCGCGCGGAAGACGGTCCCGAGCGCCTCCGCGTCGTCGGGCTTCCTCTCCAGCTCCAAGAGCGACTGCTCGATCGAGGAGAGGTTCTCCTCCGCTTCCGCCAGGAATACCTCGACCAGAGCCTGCCGATCGAACTCCATCGGCCTAGGGCTTCCTTGCGGGCGTGACGTCCCTGCCGCGCATCCTGTCTTCAGTCCAGGTAGTTGTGGATCTTGGTGATCAGCTCGACCGAGTTGATGGGCTTCGTGACGTAGTCGCTGCAGCCCTCGGCGTAGCCGGCCTCCACGTTCGCCGCCTCGCCGCGCGTCGTCACCAGGATCACGGGCGTCGCCTTGGTCGACTCCTGGGAGCGCAGCTTCTGGAGGACCTCGAATCCCGTCAGCTGGGGCATCACCACGTCGAGCAGGATGAGGTCCGGCTGCTCCGAGGCCGCCTTCTCGACCGCCTCCTTCCCGTCCTTCGCGGTCACGATGTCGTAGGGCTCCCGGGCGAGGATCATCTTCTCCATCATCAGGATGGTCCCGGAGTCGTCGACGAGCAGGATCTTCTTCTTGTGAGTCGCCTGAGACACGCTCCGCCCTCCCCGTGCCCGAAGCCGAGTCCGGCACGGTGTTCCGAGATGAGCAACTCGGGTGCCAGTCCCAGAGCGCAGGCGTGGCCCAGGTGCGCAATCCGAGCGCTCGTGCGTCCGCCCTCACTCACTTACGGGCCTGATGGTACCGTTGTGCGCTCACGTCTTCGGCGGACATGTGACAGCTTCCGTCTAGAATCTGTACAGTCTGTCCAGAACCGGGACGCCGGCCTGGCGCGGCTCCGGTCCCCCTAGAGGCCCGACAACCTGATCGAGCCGTCTCCCGTCCGGATCCGCAGCGGCGGGCCTCCCGGCCCGAGCCGGCCCCGCACCGATTGGTGATGGATCGCTCCCGTCACCATCACCGGGGCGTCGAGCGTGATGTGTCCGTCGCCGGTGTGCGCATCGAGGTCCGCGCCGAGGCCCTCGGGAATGCGCAGGGTGACGTCCCCGTCGCCGCTGCCGAGCGCCCACGCCGTCTCGACCTTGGATCCCGGCTCCGCCGAGGCCGCGATGTCGCCGTCTCCGGAGTGGAGGTCCAGGGACGCGAACCGCCCGCTGACGCTCATGTCGCCGTCGCCCGTGCGCGCCTCGAGCCGACCGGAGAGCCCCGTCGCACGGATCGACCCGTCGCCCGTGTGCAGGCGGATCTCCCCGTCGAGCCCCTCGGCACTCACGTCGCCGTCGTGCGTGCGCACGTCCAGGTCGCCCTGCTTCGGCACCCGGAGCGTGATCGTGATCGCCCGCCGCCCGGTGGCGAAATCGAAGCCGTGCTTGGGGAGACGCACCTCGATGTCCACGTGATCGCCGGTCTGGCTTTCCGTGATGGCCACGTCGTCCGGCCCGATCCGCCATCCGACCGTCGTCACCCGGGCCTCGATCTCGGACGTGGCGCCGGCCTCGACCCGAACGTCGCCGTCGCCGGTCTTCACATGGAGGTCGAAAGCCCCCTTGAGAGGATACCGATGCGACCACTCCTCGCCCCTGGCGGGAGCCGCCACCAGACCCAGGAGGGCCAAGCCGACCAGCCATGCCACGCGCATACCCCGACCTCCTTTCGACACCACTCGTCACAACGCGCGGAGAGGGTGCTTGGTTCCGGAAAAGCGCTCCACCGGAGCGGCTCAGGCCGTCGGGCTTGGGAATCGGATCCGGAAAGTGGAGCCGCGACCGACTTCGCTCTCGACCCGCAGGTCGGCCCCATGCCGCTGCGCGATCTGCCTGGCGATGGCGAGGCCCAGGCCGGTGCCACCCGCCTCCCGCGACCGCACCTTGTCGGCCCTCCAGAAGCGTTCGAACACGTGCGGCAGGTCGTCGGGTGCGATGCCGACGCCCGTGTCGGCGACGGAGATCGTCACGCCGTCCGGGCCGGCGCCAGCCGCGATCGTCACCCGGCCGCCCGAGGCTGTGTACTTGAGGGCATTGTCGACCAGGATCAGCAGCAGCCGCCGCAGCTGCGGCTCGTTCGCGCGCACGGGCAGCGCCTCCACCCAGGCGTCAACCAGGTTCATGACGGTGGCGGCGTGCGAACCGGTGCGGATGTCGTAGTCGCCCGCGTCGAACCAACCACCGACGTTCAGTCCTGGGATGTGCTCGCCCGGCTGGTAGCGGGTCTCGGTCGCGGGACCCATCCGGTACCCGTCGAAGTGCTGGTGGTTGACGGGCGCCTGGCGCGCGTCGTCGAGATGGGCTGCGGCGGCGAAGAGCAGGGGAAGGGACGCCAGGAGCGCCGGGATCGTGACCCGGGAGGGCCGACCGAAGGGCTTGCGCATGAGTTCTCTCCGTTCGGGCGCGGAACGTGCGCGAGGCGACGGCCTACCGGCAACCGGCCTGGAAGCACAGCGTCTGGCTGAAGAACTTCAGCACGTGGTTCTGGAAGCGATCCGCCACCCGGCTGGTATGGGTGCCCGGGTAGACCTCGAAGCTGTTGGCGATGCCGTACTCGTCGAGGACCTGGTGCAGCCTGGCGGTATCGGCCCGCAGGCCGTCCTGGTCGCCCACGTCCATGGCGATGGCGCGGTAGCGCCGCAGGTTCCCGATGTACTGGTCCACGAAGGCGAGCGGCGCGTTCGCCGTCCATTTCGCCAGGACGTCCGGCTGGGGGACCCCGTCCTTGGTCGGCAGGTCGAGGTAGAGCGGCGGGTTCTTCGGGTCGGGTGACCAGGCCGCCGCCGTGGCCAGCTGGGCACGGGGGAAGAACGGCAGGCTGCGCGCTGTCGGAGGGCGTCTTCATCTCCGGCGACGGCCTTCTCCAGCTCCGCGCCGGCCGGCCCGGCGCCGCGGGGCGCCAGGCAGCAGGGGCTCATGATGTACAGGCTGCCGAACACGTCGGCGTGCTTCATGCCGATCCGGGCGGCACCGTACCCGCCCATGGAGTGGCCCACCAGGCCGCGGCTCGCGCGGTCGGGGAGGGTCCGGTAGTGGGCGTCGACCCAGGCGACCACGTCGTGCGCGATGAACCGCTCGAAGTCGCCCGTGGTCACCGAGCTCGAGTACATGGAGCCGTTGTGTGCCGTCTTCGAGTCCGGCAGCACCACGATCATCTCCCGGGCGCCCCGTGCGAAGGCGCCCTCGATCGTCTGCGGGACGTGGATCTCGTGGGTCCATTGCTCGGCGCCGATCGAGTAGCCGTGCAGCGCGTACACGACCGGGTAGCGCCGGGTCTTCTCCGTCGCGTAGCTCGGCGGCAGGAACACGAACGTGTCCCGGTCGACGGCGTCCCCTTCCAGGTTGCCCTCGAGGGCCGCACCGTGGATCTGGACGCGCTCCACGGTCACGGCCTTGGCGCCGGGAACCACCGCCGGCACCTCCGTCTGCACCTGCGCCGCGAGCGAAGCCCCCGAGGCGACAGCCAGCCCCAACGCCATCACCCGAAGCGCTCTCGTCGGCATCGTCAGTTCCCTCCTCCGTGACACCTCATGGTACAGGTCGGTCCGGACCCGCGGGCCGGTTCTCTCGCAAGCGGCCGTCCAGCACCGCCGTCCGGCCCGGCTCGACGTGCACCTCGGCCGAGAGATCGCCGTAGCGCACCCGGTACGCCGCCGCGTGATCGGCCCGCAGGCGTAACTCGACCAGCCGGCCGCCTGCCCAGCTGAGGTCCAGGCGGGCGCCGCCCCGCGCGCGCGCTCCCGTGAGGCTGCCGCTCGCCCAGCGGCGGGGCAGGGCCGGCAGCACGCGGATCTCGCCGGCCGTGCTCTGGACGAGCATCTCGGTGATCGCCGCCGGGCCGCCCAGGTTGCCGTCGATCTGGAAGGGTGGGCAGAGGTCGAACAGGTTCGGCAGCGTGCTCTCCGTGATCAGGAGCTTCAGGTTGGCATAGGCCCGCTCGCCCTCGCCCAATCGTGCCCAGAGAGCCGCCTTCCACACCTTCGACCAGCCGGTCCCGCCGTCGCCGCGCAGCTCCAGGGTCCTCCTGGCGGCGGCGGCGAGGGCGGGAGTCGCCCGGAGGTCGATCCCGTGTCCGGGATAGAGGGCGTAGAGGTGAGAGACGTGCCGGTGGTCCGGCTCGGCCTCGGCGTAGTCCTCGACCCACTCCTGCAGCTGCCCGCGGCCGCCGATCGCGAGCGGCGGCAGGCGCTGTTCCGCCCGCGCCAGCTCGGAGCGGAACGCCTCGTCCGTCCCCAGCAGAGCGGCTGCGCGCCGGCAGCTCACGAAGAGCTCGCGGACGAGCTCGATATCCATGGTCGCGGCGTAGGTCAGGTGGTACGCCTGGCCATCGAGCAGGTATCGGTTCTCCGGCGACGTCGAGGGATTCGTCACCAGACGGCCCGCGACGGGACTCCCTTCCGGGGCCTCGACCAGCGTGCCGAGGACGAACTCGGCCGCCCCCTTCATGGCCGGGTACGCCTCCCGCTCCAGGAACTCCCGGTCGCCGCAGAAGGCATAGTGATCCCACATCTGGTTGGCGAGCCACACGGCTCCCATCGGCCAGACTCCCCACGGGCCGTCCACCGGCGTCGTCGCGCGCCACAGGTCCGTGTTGTGGTGGAGCACCCATCCCCGGCTGCGGTAGTGCACGCGGGCCGTCTCCGCGCCGGTCTCGCGCAGGTCGCGCACGAGGCTCCAGAGCGGCTCCTCGGTTTCCCACAGGTCACCCGCGTCCGCCTGCCAGTAGTTCATCTCCAGGTTGATGTTCGTCGTCCACTTGCTCCCCCAGGCCGGGACGAGGTCCTGGTTCCAGATCCCCTGGAGGTTGGCCGGCTGCCCTCCCGGCCGCGAGGAGGAGATCAGCAGATAGCGTCCGAAGGCGAAGTACAGGCCCAGCAGGTCCGGGTCCTGGTCCTCGGCGAAGCGCTCGAGGCGGCGGTCGGTGGGCTCCTGGGACTCGCTCGCGCCCAGACGCAGCGCGACGCGCGAGAAGAGCCGCTGGAAGTCGCCCAGGTGCCGCTGGCGCAGCTGGTCGTACGTCTGCCTCGCCGCCCGCTCCAGGTGCTCGCGGGCGACGGCCGCAGCATCGCCGGCAATGTCCCGGTAGCTCCGGAAGCTCGTCGCCGCACTCAACAGGATCGTCACGGCGTCCGCGCCAGCGACCTCGAGCCGCCCGTGCGCGCCACGGGCCGAGCCACCTTCGGCGATCACCTCGAGAAGCGCGGCGAATCGCGTGCCCGGCCGATCCCACGAGCCGATCCAGGCAGCCGGGGGATTCGTCCGGGGCTCGATCCGGCCGCTGAGCTTCAGGGTGTCCTCTCCCTCGTTCTCGACGCGCGCTCCCGGTTGAGGCGAGTCGAGGCCGACGCTGAACGTGAGCTGCCCCGGCCGGTCGGCCGTGAGGCGCGCCACCAGGACCTGGTCGGGATAGGACGCGAACACCTCGCGCCGGAAACGTACGGGGCCCACCCGGTAGGCGGTTTCGGCGATCGCGTCAGTGAGGCGCAGCCCGCGGCGGTACTCGCGTGCCTCCCCGTGGCCCGGGAGGCGCAGTCGCAGGTCACACAACGGCTGGTATGGCATGAGCAGCTTCGGCCGCCCCATCACCTTCGCCGAGAGCGCCTCCGCCCGCTCCACCTCCCCGGCGAAGATCAGCCGGCGCAGCTCGTCGAGGTGCGAGGCGGCCTCGGGATTCGCGTAGTCGTGCGGCCCCCCGCCCCACAGGGTGGCCTCGTTGACCTGCAGCCGCTCGTCCCCGGTCCCGCCGAACACCATGGCACCGAGGCGCCCGTTGCCCACCGGCAGCGCCTCGGTCCACCGGGTCGCGGGCGCGTCGTAGCGGAGGCGCGGCTCGCCTCCGGACGCTCCGGACGCCACGAAGAGCGTGACCGCTGCCGCGAGGACGGCGACGCTCACCGCGGCGCCATCTGCCACAGCCGGCGCCGCGGATCGGCTCGCCTGGGTTTTCGAGTGCACGGGGACCTCCTGTCTCGGGAGCATCGTCAGCATGCCGATTCTGAGGCGGGACCGCGCCCCCGTCACGCGACCGTGCTCCGACAGCGGCTTAGGACCGCAGTCCTAGGCCGCCGGGGCCGGCCGGCCGTGTGCTAGCGTTGGCGGCACGGCAGCGGCTTTGGAGGTCTCCATGAGCTTCCCGGCAATCCTCGGCATGGCGGTCGCGCTCGCGGCCGCGTCCTCCCCGACGGCGGCCCCGGCGCAGGTCGCGCCCGGCGAGGACGCCTGCGTGGTCCTCCGGCAGCTCCAGGTTCCGGGCTCGGCGCTGTCAGAGGTGACCACCGAATGGTTCGCGGCCGGTTCGCCCCCGCCACAGGAGGCACCCTGGGTGCTGCCGCTCACCGTCCCCCTGCCCGCCTACTGCCGGCTCAGCGCCACGCTCGACCGGCGCACCGGCGCCGACGGCAGGAGCTACGGCATCGGTTTCGCACTGGCTCTTCCGGCCGACTGGAACGGACGTTTCCTGTTCCAGGGCGGCGGCGGCCTGAACGGCACCGTGGCGCCTCCGCTCGGACGGACGGGGCAGGGCGACGCAGCGTTGGCCCGCGGCTTCGCGGTCGTGACCACCGATACCGGCCACCGTGGGCAGGTCTTCGACGCGTCCTTCATGGCGGAGCAGCAGGCGAGCCTCGACTTCGCCTACCAGGCCGTCGGACGGGTGGCCGTCCTCGCCGAGCGGATCGTCGCGCAGTACTACGGCAGGCCCGCCGCGCACGCGTACTTCATGGGATGCTCGACCGGCGGGCGCGAGGGCATGCTGATGGCGGAGCGCTATCCCACCTACTTCGACGGCATCGTGGCCGGCGCGCCGGCGATGCGCACCCGCTTCTCGGGGATCGGCGACGAGTGGGTCGCAACCATGCTGAACCAGGTGGCGCCGCTCGACGCCTCGGGCAAGCCGGACACGCGCCGCGCCTTCTCGGAGGCGGACCGCCAGGCGGTGATCGCCGGGGTGCTCGCCGCCTGCGACGCGTCAGACGGAGCGCGCGACGGCATCGTCTCCGATCCTATCGGGTGCCGCTTCGATCCCGCGACGCTGCGTTGCCCGAGTGCCACGAAGGAGGGCTGCCTCTCCGAGCCGCAGGTCGAGGCTCTGGCCAAGGCATTCGCGGGCCCGAAGGATTCGAAGGAGCGGCAGGTATACCCGGGCTTCCTGTTCGACACGGGCATCGCCGCCACCCAGGGCATCCCGGGGCTTCTCGCCGGCGGCCTGAACCCGGTGGGCCCACGGTTCACGGCGACCGAGATGGACGTGGACGCGCGGGCCCGGGCCGCCGCCGCCGACCCGCAGATGCAGCTGACGTCCACCTGGAGCTGGACCAACCTCAACACCTTCTCGAGCCGTGGCGGCAAGCTCCTCTTCTTCCACGGCGTCAGCGATCCCTGGTTCTCCGCGCTCGACACGGTGGACTACTACGAGCGGATGAGCCGCGCCAACGGAGGGGCGTCCGTCGTCGCCGGCTGGAGCCGACTCTTCCTGGTTCCGGGCATGGGCCACTGCGGCGGCGGCCCGGCGACGCTCGACAGCTTCGACATGCTGAGCGCGATCGTCGACTGGGTCGAGAAGGGAGACGCCCCGCAGGCCATCCGGGCCACGGGCCGCACTTGGCCGGGACGCAGCCGGCCGCTGTGTCCCTACCCCTCGCACGCGCACTACAAGGGGACGGGTGACGTCGAGGACGCCGCCTCGTTCGAGTGCCGCTAGTCAGCTCCAGCTGACGATGAGCTCGGCGTACCCGGAGCCGTCGTCGATCGGCGTGCTGAAGCGGGCGTCGACCGAGGCCGCCCCGGAGATCTCGAGGGCTTTGCGGTAGAAGCCGATGATCGAGTAGCCGATCAGCCGGTGCTCCCGGGAAAACCCGGTGTAGCGGATGACGGCCCGGCCGGCCTCGAGCGAACGGACCTCGGCCAGGACGCCGCGGAAGTAGGCGGCATGGACCGTCGACAGCCGCTTCAGGACGAACTCCGGCGTGCTCAGCCGCACGAACATCTTGTAGACGCCGCGGAGCTGCCGCTCGATGAGCGTCTCGGAGCGACGAATGAGGGCCGTCTCGTCTCCCCCGTCCGAGTGCAAGACGTCCAGCGCCAGGAATTGCACGAAGTGATCCAAGGGAAACCAGGCCGAGGCGACCACCGCGCCGGCGAACGACGTCCTCGCCCCCGCGTCGAGCTCGCTCAGGATCCTGTGCAGGCCCGCCTCGCCGAGCCGCTGCTGGACGGTGCTCATCGCCTCGACCACGGCGCTTCCCTTGACCTCGACCATGGGCGTGCCTCCGATGAGACAGGACGGCCTCTCACGTCACGGGATCGTCGGCGGTGAACGCCCCCGCGTGTCGCGGCATGATAGCGCCGAACGGCTCGCCGGCCTCGTCGGCCTGCTCCCCCGCACCCCGCGTTCTCGTGAGCCGCCGTGCCGTCCGCGCCGTTGTCTTCCGCATGACCGTTCGGAGAAGTACGCCACGCCAGGACCTTTGACCGTCGGACGCCGCCGAGTGTACGCTGACCGTCACATTTCCGAGAGCGAGGGTCACATGACCGCGAAACCTAGCAGACGGCAGTTCTTCCACACCGTGGGCGCCGGCGCGGCGGGTCTGGCCGTCGGCGCCAAGGGCCTCCCGCCGGCCTTCGCCGCCTCGCGGGCCGTTCCCGGCACGGGCGACGGACCCGTCTTGCAGGTCGGCGACCACATCGCCCTGGCCGACACCCGATACGGCAAGGTCCGCGGATACATCCTCCGGGGGATCCACTACTTTCTCGGGATCCCCTACGGGGCCGACACCTCCGGCGCCAACCGGTTCATGCCCCCGCAGAAGCCGAAGCCGTGGACGGACGTGTTTCCCGCCCTGTGGTGGGGGAACTCGGCGCCGCAGGACATGGAGAACCGGTACGAGAACGCGTACTACTCCTTCCGGGACCACTGGAACTACGACGACGTGAGCGAGGACTGTCTCCGGATCAACGTCTTTACGCCGGCGATCGACGGCAGGAAGAGGCCCGTCCTGTTCTGGATCCACGGGGGCGGCTTCACCGCCGGCAACGGCATCGAGCAGGACGGGTACAACGGCGAGAACCTGGCGCGGCTCGGGGACGTGGTCTTCTGCTCCATCAACCACCGCCTGGGCCCGCTCGGCTTCTGCGACCTGGCCGGGGTCGGAGGAGAGCGGTACGCCGCCTCCGGCAACGTGGGCATGCTCGACATCGTGGCCGCCCTGGAGTGGGTGCGCGACAACATCGCGGGCTTCGGCGGCGACCCGGGCAACGTGACCATCATGGGCCAGTCCGGCGGCGGGGCCAAGGTGTGCATGCTGACGGCGATGCCGAAGGCGAAGGGGCTCTTCCACAAGGCGGTGGTCCTGAGTGGCGCCTCGCTCCGCATGGGCGAGAAAGGGTACGCGGAGAAGCTGGGCGCCGCCGTGCTGAAGGAAGCCGCGCTCGCTCCGGCCGAGGTCGACAGGCTGCAGGAGATGCCCTGGAAGGAGCTCTACGCGTTCGCCACCCGGGCCCACAAGCGCCTCGCGGAAGAAGAGGGCGGCAGCGGAGGAGGGCTGCGTCGGGGTTTCAACCCCGTGGTCGACGGCATCATCCTTCCCCAGGACCCCTACTATCCCGAGGCCGCAGCCACCGCCGCCGATGTCCCGATGATCATCTCCTCGACCATGAACGAGCTCTCATCGGCCTGGACGGACTCCTCCCTCGAGAAGATCACTCTGGACGAGGTCGTGGAGAAGGTGAAGCTGCGCGCCGGATTCCGGTCAGGGTTCGGCGACAAGGCGAGGGAGGTCGTCGAGGCCTACGCGAACGCGTTCCCCGACAAGAGGCCCGTCGAGATCTGGTCGCTGGTGAGCAGCACGCGGCAGAGCACGGTGGCTCTCGCCGATGCGAAGTCGAAGCAGCCCGCGCCCGTCTTCGTGGACTGGTTCGCCTGGCAGCCTCCGCTCTTCGACGGCCGCCTCGGTGCCTTCCACTGCCTCGACATCAGCTTCTGGTTCCACAACACCGACCTGATGCTCACCCACTCCGGCGGGGGTGCTCGCCCCCGGAAGCTGTCGACCCGGATGGCCGGTTCTCTCCTTCAGTTCATGAGGACCGGCAATCCCAACGGGGGAGGGCTTCCGACCTGGCCGCGGTACACGTCCGCGAAGGGGGAAACGATGGTCCTCGACGACGTCTGCCAGGTCAGGGACGACCCCGATCGCGAGGCCAGGAAGGCGTTGCCACCGCTGTAGGAAAGACCCGGCGCTCGCGAGACCTCACTTCAGGGCCAGGACGACCACCGACTTGGCCGGCAGCTTCACCTCCAGCGTGTCACCCTCGACCGTGGCTCCGTCGAAGGCCGCCGGCCGCACCGCATTCGGCACTTCGAAGGTGTTGTGCGCGTCCATCGCCGAGGCGGTGAGGACGCGCCCCGTCGCCGACTTCGGCGCGAGCCCGGCCAGCTTGATGCTCAGCGTCACCGCCTGTGCGGGGCTGGTGTTGGCGAGCGAGAGGTGCACCGCGGATCCGTCCGCCGCGCGCGTCGCCGACGCGCTCACCATCGGGATCTTCTCCTGCCCGAACACGTAGTCGGGCGATCGGAGCTCGACCGGAAGGAACGTGCCGCCCTGGTGCACCTTGAACATCTCGAACACCCAGTAGCTGGGCGTCCGGAGCATCTTCTCCTTGTCCGTCAGGATCATCGCCTGCAGGACGTTCACGGTCTGGGCGATGTTGGCCATGACGACGCGATCGGCGTGCCGCTGGAAGATGTGGAAGTTCAGGGCCGCGACGAGGGCGTCGCGCAGCGTGTTCTGCTGGTAGAGGAATCCGGGCCGCGAGCCGGGCTCCTGGTCGTACCAGGTGCCCCACTCGTCGACGACCAGACCCACCTTCTTGTCGGCTCCAGGCCAGGGCCCGGGCCTCATCTCGGCCTCGGCCTTGTCCATCTCGGCCGCGTGCTTCGTGATCAGCTCGTCCATGCGCAGCGTCCGCCGCAGCGTGGAGAACCACAGGTCTTCTCCGAAGCCGGTCGCGGAGCCCTTCTTCTGCCAGTTGCCGGTGGGCACCGTGTAGTAGTGCAGGGAGAGGCCGTCCATCCTCCGGCCGACCATGCCCATCAGCACCTCGGTCCACCTGTAGTCCTCGGAGTTGGCGCCGGCCGCGATCCGGTAGATGGGCCTGCTGCGGTCGTAGTTCTTGACGAAGGTGTTGTATCTCCTGAACTCGTCCGCGTAGTACTCGGGGCGCATGTTGCCGCCGCAGCCCCACGGCTCGTTGGCGACCCCGAAGTACGGCAGCCGCCACGGCTGCTCGCGGCCGTTCTGGCGACGCAGGTTCGCCATCGGGGAGATGGCGTCAGAGGTCATGTACTCGACCCACTCCATCATCTCCTGCGGCGTGCCGCTGCCGACGTTGCCCGTGACGTAGGCGTCGGTGCCGAGCTGCTCCACGAGGTCCATGAACTCGTGCGTGCCGAAGCTGTTGTCCTCCACGACCCCGCCCCAGTGGGTGTTGATCATCGACGGGCGCTTCTCGCGGGGCCCGATCCCGTCCTTCCAGTGGTACTCGTCGGCGAAGCAGCCCCCCGGCCAGCGGAGCACGGGGATGTTCAGCTCCTTGAGCGCCGCGACGACGTCGTTGCGGATCCCGCGCGTGTTCGGGATCGGGGAATCCGGGCCCACCCAGATGCCCTCGTAGATGCCCCGGCCAAGGTGCTCCGCGAAATGCCCGTAGATGTTCTTGTTCACGACCGGTCCCGGCTGGTCGGCGTGGAGCACGGCGCTGGCCGTCGTGCCGGCGGCCGGAGGCTGAGCGTGTCCTCCAGGGGCGACGAAGAAGAGGATGACGGCGGCCGCGAGCCCGGCCAGAGCCGGAGTCCTGTTCTTCATGGACGATGCTCCTCGAAGCCTCACCGGAAGAGCCTCGGCGCAAAGTCCTTGAGGTCGCGGCGCCAGGTCTGCCACTCGTGGTCCGTACCCGGCGACTCCCAGTAGACGTGCTTGATGCCGATGTCCGTCAGGGCTGCGTGGAAGGCTCGGATCCCCTCGCGCATCCTCTCTGGCTCATCCGTCCCGACGCCAAGCCACAGCAGGTGCACTTTCTTCGCGAATGCGGCCGGATCGGCAAACACGCCGCCGTACGCCGTCTTCCAGTCCGGCTTTTCGCCGCTCAGCATCTGGAGCCCGCCCGCGCCGCTGAACCCGCCGATGTGGGAGAAGAGGTCGAGGTGGTTCAGCGTGACCTGGAAGGTCTGCATCCCTCCCATGGACAGGCCCGCCATCGCGCGGTGGTCGCGGTCCGCGAGAGTCCTGTAGGTCGCGTCGACGAACGGGATGAGAGCCTGCGTCACGTCATCCTCGAAAGCCTGCGCCATGTCCTGCAGGGCCTTCCGCCACTCCGGCGAGCCGAACGCCCTGCCGGTCAGGTCGGGAGGGGTCACGCCCGCGCGGCGCGCGTAGCCGTAGGCCATCACCACGATCATCGGCTTGCAGTCCCCCGCCGCGATCAGGTTGTCGAGGATGAAGTTCGCGCGCCCCTGCCGGATCCAGCCCGTCTCGTCCTCGCCGCCGCCGTGCTGCAGGTAGAGCACCGGATAGCGCGTCTTCGTGTCCTTCTCGTACTGCGGCGGCAGGTACACCATCGCGTGGCGCCAGGTGCCGGTGACCTTCGAGTCGTACCAGACCTCGCGCACCTGGCCGTGCGGCACGTCCTTGATGTCGTAGTAGTCGACGCCCGCCTCCGGGACCTCGACGGCGCTCGCGTGCTTGCCGCCGCCGAAGAACGCGTGGCTGCCGAAGTCGTTCATCTCGACGCCGTCGACGAGAAGCGTGTAGTAGTGGAGGCCGGGCGCGAGGGGCGGCGTGGTGAAGGTCCAGAAGCCGTCTTCCTGCTTCACCATGTCCACCTTCGGGCCGCTCCAGAAGTTGAGGCGGACCTTCGTGGCCTCAGGCGCCTTGATCCGGACCTCCACCCTCCCGGCGTCGTCAACGCGAGGATATGCGGCACCCCAGACGTTGGTCGTGGCTGGCCGGAAGTCGCCCGGCTCCTGGGCGGAGCAGACGCTCGCCATCAACAGAACGGCCCATCCCAGCTGCTTCATCGCCGTCTCCCTTCTCACCTCTCTGGCGGCCGCACGGCGACCGTCACTGGCTGCCCGGCGTACTCCACCTTGGCGTCGGGCCGTATCGACCGTTCGAGGCCCGTGCCATGGCCCCTTCCCACGAACACCCCATGGAAGGCGCGGCGCTCCAGCATACCCGGGAACGCGCCCTGACGCGCGCCGATCGTGGGCTCACCAGGAACGCCCGGCCGAACACGTTCTCATCCGCGACCGAGGCGCCAAGAACCCCTCCTCCGCCATACCCCCCTCCGGAGGGGGACATTTCTACTTTGCTCAGGGCGGACATTCTCACGTTGCGCTGACACGGCGGCGAGGTGGAGTTGACCCTGATCGCGGGAGGGAGGTAGCCTGGTCGCGCTTCACCACGGCCTCCAGGTCGGTCGGCGACGACGTGCTCGACAATCGCAAGCAGATCGCCGAATCGGCAATGCCCGATCTGGAGCTGCACTGCACCAAGTGGAGCTCTTGCAGATACTCGCTGTTCCTCGAGGTGCAGCAGGGAGGTCGATGTGAGAACACGGAGAACGTTGACGGCTGGGGCGGCGGCGCTCGCGGTTGCGATGACGATGTCCGCGACCGCGGGGGACGCACAAGCCTCGCGCCCCCTGCTCGCCTCCGTCTTCCAGGACCACGCGGTCCTCCAGCGCGAGCGGCCGCTCGCCGTGTGGGGGAGCGCCGCCCCCGGCGACATGGTGACTGTCTCGCTGAACGGCCACCAGGCCAGCGCCAAGGCGGACGCCTCGGGCCGCTGGGCTGCCCTGCTGCCGGCGATGGAGGCCGGCGGCCCTTTCACGCTCGAGGCGCGCACCGGATCGGGGACCGCGCAGACGTTGTCCGACGTCCTGATCGGCGACGTGTGGCTCTGCTCGGGTCAGTCCAACATGGAGCTCCCCGTCTCACGCTCGGCAGGCGGCATGTTCGCTGCGGCGCGCTCGGCCGACGATCGGCTTCGCCTGCTCACGGTGCCGCACTCCGATCGAACCGAACCGGCCGCTGACCTGCCGGCGGGTGCCGTCTGGAAGCTCGCCGCGCCGGACACCGTGCGCGGCTTCTCGGCCGCCTGCTACTTCACGGCGCGCGACCTGCAGGAGACCGTCAAGGTGCCGATGGGGCTCGTGGAATCGGCGTGGGGCGGCTCCGCCGCCGAGGCCTGGACAGCCGAGAGCGGCCTACGCGCGGCCGGCGGCTTCGACGATCGCCTCGATCTGCTCCGCCTGTACGCGAAGGACGAGGCGGCCGCCAACCAGCGGATGGGCGCCCTTTGGGAGGGTTGGTGGCGCACGCACAGCAAGAGCGGCACCGAGCCCTGGCAGGTCGATGCGGCCCGCACCGGCGAGTGGCAGGAAGTGCCCGAGCCGATGAGGAACTGGAAGACGTGGGGCGTGTCTGAGTTGGCGCAGCACGACGGCATGGTCTGGTTCCGCCGCACGGTCAACCTGACCCCCGCACAGGCGCGACGCACCGCCACGCTCTCGCTCGGCGCGATCGACGAGGTCGACGAGACGTGGGTGAACGGCCGACCCATCCGCAACACCTTCGGGTGGGGCACCGATCGCACCTACACCCTCCCTGCGGGCATCCTGCGCCCTGGCGAGAACGTGATCGTGGTCAACGTGCTCAGCACCTGGGACGCCGGCGGCATGACCGGGCCTGCCGACAAGCTCGCCCTGACGTTCGACGATGGAACCAGGGTGGCGCTGGGCGGAGATTGGCGCTACCAGGTGGTGCCGCTCGAGATCGGGCGGGCGCCCCGCGCGCCGTGGGAATCGGTGGCAGGTCTCACGACGCTCTACAACGGCATGATTGCGCCGCTCGGCCCGCTCGGCCTGCGCGGGGCCGTGTGGTATCAGGGTGAGACGAACGCGGATACGCCTGCGGGCTATCAAGCGATCCTCGCCGGCCTGATGGCGAGCTGGCGCTCGCAGCTCGGAGCCGATCTGCCGTTCGTCATCGTCCAGCTGCCTGGCTTCGGCCCGGTGCCCACCGCGCCGGTCGAGTCGGGATGGTCGGAGATCCGCGAGGCGCAGCGCCTCGCCGTCGCCGCCGATCCGCATGCCGCGCTCGTCGTGACGATCGACCTCGGGGAGCGCGACAACATCCACCCGGGCAACAAGCGTGACGTCGGCCGGCGCATCGCGCGCGCGGCACGGCACGTCGCCTACGGGGAGACCATCGCGCCGACCGGACCGGTCGTCAGCTCGGCCAAGCTCGATCCGGGCCGCCTGGTGGTGGCGATCGGCGACATCGAGCAGCGACTGCTCACCGGAAGCTCGAGCCAGGCCATCGGCTTCGAGCTGTGCGGCACCGCGAAGGCGACGTGCCGGTTCGCGAGCGCCACGGTCGAGGGGGATCGCGTCGTGATCCCGTTCGAGGGCACACCACCCGCGCGCGTGAGGTTCGGCTGGGGCGGCAGCCCGATCGTGAACCTCTGGGACGAAACAGGCATCCCGGTCGGTCCCTTCGAGATCGCGCTGCGGTGACACGAGGGGGCTTCCACGCCGCCCGGGCTTCGCCTCGCCCACGACAGCCCGCCCCAGCGGGCACCGCGCTCATTGGTGCGTCATCTCATCTCGCGTGCCCTGTCGCAACGCTCTTCGTCTGCAACGCGACGGTGGCTCCCTCCAGGCCCTCCGCCGTCGCCGTAAGGCTGACTCGCCCCGGGGCTCTTGTCGCCTGGATCACCGCCAGGCACAGGCCATGGAAGGCCTTTCGCTGGCTGGCCCTGAAATGCTCGTGGCTGATGGGGTTGCCATTGTCGACACCGGCGATCAGGCCTTCGCCCTCGATCGCGAACTTGACGAGATTGTCGGCGTTGGGGCAGACGCGGCCCGCGCGGTCCACGATCTCGACTTTGACGTACGACAGGTCCTCACCGTCGGCGCCCAGCTCCGTGCGATCAGGCCTCAACACGATTCTTGCCGGCGAGCCTGCAGTGTGCACCTCTTCCGTGGCCACGATCTCTCCGTCCCTGCGCGCCACCGCCCTCAGCGTCCCGGCGGAGTAGGGTACCCTCCACTCCAGGCGCAGATCCTCCGCGTCTCGGGTCGTCTTCTCGCCCAGCGACCTGCCGTTGAGGAACAACTCCACCGAGTCGCAGTTGCTGTAACACCACACTGGGATCCCTCGGCCTTCGAACCCCTGCCAGCTCCAGTGCGGAAGGATGTGGACCATGGGCTCGTCGGCCCACTGGCTCTGGTAGAGGTAGTAGCGGTCCTTCGGGAAGCCGCAACGATCGACGATCCCGAAGTACGAGCTCACCGATGGCCAGCTGAACGGCGATGGCTCGCCGATGTAGTCGAAGCCGGTCCAGGCGAACTGGCCCGCAACCCAGGGGGCGTCTCTCAAGGCCTCGATCGTCGTGGCCGCTGTCGCGTCGTTGTAGGACGAGCACTGGTTGGCCAGCTGGGCCTCGACCTTCACACTCTCGCCGTCGAGGACCAGATTGTATTCCCCGCGCGTGCTCACGGCCGAGGTGGTCTCCGACGCGACCAGCTTGGCCGCGCCCTTGGCGGTCAGATAGAACGGCATGGAGTAGTTGATGCCCAGAACGTCGAGCGGCTTCGCGAAGCCAGTTCTGACGGCGGCCTCCGGGGTGTTGCAGGCGGCCGTGACCGGCCGGGTCGGGTCCAGCGCATGGACGATGTCTGCCAGCCGTTTCGACATCTCGTGCCCGTTCGCGTTGTCCTGCTCCGGGATCTCGTTGCCGGTGCTCCACATGATGACGCTGGGATGGTTGCGATCCCGACGGATCATGTCGGCCAGATCCCGCTGGCTCCATTCGTCGAAGAAGCGACCGTATCCGAACATCGTCTTCGATCGTTTCCACTCGTCGAACGCCTCGTCCATGACGAGGAGGCCCATGCGGTCGCACAGGTCCAGCAGCTCACGTGCAGGCGGGTTGTGGCTCGTCCGGATGGCGTTGGCCCCCATGCTCTTCATGATCTCGAGCTGGCGCTCGATCGCCCGCGAGCGCACCGCGGCGCCCAGGCATCCAAGGTCGTGGTGCAGGCACACGCCCCTGATGTCCACGTGTTTGCCATTGAGGAAGAATCCCTTGTCCCGGGTGAACTCGATGGTGCGGATTCCGAAAGGAGTCTCGGTGGCATCCACGAGGTCGCCATTCGCACGGACACGCGACCGGACCCGATAGAGAGTCGGGGTCTCGAGCGACCACAGGATGGGCTTCCGGATCGACAGGAGCTGCTCGAACACACCACTGCTCTCGGCGTCGAGCCGCTGGCGGGACTGGCCGTTGGCGACCTCGCGTCCCTGCGAGTCGAGGAGGACGGTTTCGAGCGTGGCCGATGTGGCAGCCGGGGAATCGTTCTGGATGGCGGTGGTGACCCGGACCGTTGCCTCCTCCGCAGAGACATGTGATGTAGTGACATACGTCCCCCAATGCCCGATGTGCACAGGGCTGGTGATCACCAGCCGCACATTCCGGTAGATGCCTGCCCCGGAGTACCAACGTGTGCATGGCTGCTGGACGTTCACTCGCACAGCGAGGACGTTCTTCTGATCGCCGAGCTTCAGGTGTGGGGTCAGCTCGTACTGGAAGCTGGAATAGCCATAGGGGCGGCTTCCGAGATGAGTGCCGTTGATCCAGACGTCGCTGTTCATATAGACGCCATCTAGCTCGATGAACACGCGCCGTCCCTCGACATCCCGGGGCAGGCTGAACGTCTTCCTGTACCAGCCGGTGCCGGCGTCGATGTAGCCCGCCCCGCTCCCGCCCGGGCTGGCCGACGAGAAGGGGCCCTCGAAGATCTCCTCCCCTTCCGCATAGATCCCGCCCCCCTGGATGCCGTCGAAGACCCTGACGGCGATGCTGTTCTTTGCGCCGTAGTGAATGATGTCGTGGGGGACTTTGTAGCGCCGGACGATGTCCCAGGCCGACACATAGGCGGGCGGCATGTGCCCCAGACCACCCACCTTCACGCCGTTGAAGTAGGTCTCGTCGGTGTCGTCGATCTTGCCGAGGTTGAGGAAGATGTCCCTCCCCTCCAGCTGTGCCGCAACGGTCAGGTCGCGGCGATACCAGCCGTAGACGTTGTCGTCGGTGTAGTCCGAGTGCTGCTCCCAGGTCGCGGGCAGGGTCACCACCTGCCACGAACGATCGGCCGTATCGGGCCGCTTCCAGAGGAGGTCGTCCCCTTTGTGGAATCGCCATTCCCCGCTGACGACGTGGAGCTCGGGCGAGTCCTCCTGCTCGGCTGCAGAGTGGGATCGTCCCTCGATGCTCCAGTCGTGGGGCAGGTCGAGCAGGATCCATCGGGCGTCGTCGAGTGATGGGCTCTGTCCGCCCTGAACGTCTCCGAGGTGGAAGCGCCAGTCGCGGTTGAAGCGATCCGTCGTACGCGGCTGAGCCACGGCAGCGACGCACATCGCTGATACGGCGGCGACGCCGACGAACCCGGCGATCCGTTCAGGGTGGACCATGGTGGGCGCTCTCCTCCTGCTACAGCAGTGCGAAAGGCCGGTGCGCTGAGTCGAGGGCCCCGTCCCGCTGGCCCGGAGAGCGCGACGGGACGGGACACCCGAGGAAACGCTAGAGGGTACCCCTCACGTGCGGGACGCTACCCAGTGGCTGTCCGCCGCCAACGCTGATCTCCACCGTGGAATCCGGCAGAACGTCGGATCCAAGCTTGAAGGTCACCTCCCGGCTCTCACCGGCACGCAGATGAATCCGCTGGAAGCCACGGAGGCTCCGCATGGGCGCCCCTTCTCCAGGCCGCCGGCAACGTAGAGCTGGACCACTTCGTCGCCGTCCCGTGTCGACGTGTTCTTGACGGTCGCCCGGATCTCGGCGCCCGCAGGCGTTCGCTCGGCGTTCAGGTCCGAGTACGCGAAGGTCGAGTAGCTCAGCCCGAAGCCGAAGGGGTAGAGCGGCTCACCCTTGAAGTAGCGGTAGGTGCGGCCCTTCATGGCGTAGTCGGTGAAGGGCGGAAGCTGGTCCACGCTCTTGTAGAACGTCACCGGAAGTCGGCCCGCGGGGTTGTTGACGCCGGCCAGCGTGTCCGCGATCGCCGAGCCGGCCTCCTCACCGCCGTACCATGCCGCGAGCAGGGCAGTGGCGTGCTCCGCTGCGTAGTTGGCGCTGATCGCGCTGCCGCTGGTCAGCACGACCACCACCGGCTTGCCGGTGGCGATCGCCGCCTTGACGAGGTTCTCCTGCGGCTCCGGCAGGTCGAGGCTGGTGCGGTCGCCGCCCAGGAAACCCGGGATATTCACGCCGCGCATCTCCTCCCCTTCCAGCTCGGAGCTCAGGCCGACGCATACGATCGCAACATCGGAGTCCTTCACGAGCGCCTCGGCCTCGGCCAGGGTGGCGTCGGCGGGAGGAATCCAGCCGAAGCTGGATCGTGCCGCCCGGACCCGGCTGCCGGTACTCGACCCGCAGGCGTACTTCCGGCCGCCCTCCAGCTGGACTCGGGCCTGCACGCCGCGGCGCCGACGTCCACGGCGCTGCCTGGGTCGAGGTCATCTGAGTGGAAGGGCCCTCGGCGAAGGTCGAGCTCCTTGCCGTCGAGGAACAACTTCGCCGTGGCGGTGCGGTTCCACCGGCCCGGTGCGGACGGCGAGCTCGTACTCGCCGGTCGCCGCGGGCGTCAGGGTGGCCGTCCAGCGCACCGAGTAGCTCTCCCGGCCGACGGCCGCGATGACGGCGGGATCCTCCATCCCCATGTCGAAGTACCCGCGCGGCTCGGGCCGGCGGAGCTTGGCCTCTCCCTCGAGGTCGGCGTTGTCGAAGTACTCGGCCAGGACCCCGTGCCCCTTGCCGTCCGGCAGCGCCAGGAGAGTCGGACGGAACCAGCGCGTGCGTGCTGGCGGTGTAGGTCGCGCCCAGCGCGTACCGCACCTGCGCATCCGAGAACTGGCGCTCGATGCCTTCCAGAGGGGTCACCTGCTTGGAGGAGATGCCGTTGTAGTTTCCCAGCAGCGCAATGGGATCGTCGGCCGAGGGACCGACGACAGCGATCTTGCGCACCGACGGGGCCAGGGGCAAGAAGCCGCCCTCGTTCTTCAGCAGCACGATCGCCTCGCGCTCCGCTTCGCGGGCGACCTCTGCGATGCGCTGCGCGAATCGTTCTCGGCAATCGAGATCTTCGAGTACGGGACCCGATCCGGCAGGATCGAACATGCCCAGACGGAACCGCGCCACGAAGAGCCGCTCCACGGCGCGGTCGATCTCGGCCTCCGTGATGCGGCCGGCTTTCACCTCGTCCGACAGGGTCCGATACTCGGTGCCGCAGGTGAGATCCGTGCCGGCCTTCACGGCCGCGACGGCCGCCTCGCCCAGCGTGGGCGTGTACTTGTGGTTCTGGTAGATGTCGTTCACAGCGCCGCAGTCGCTCACGACGTAGCCCTGGAAGCCCCACTGCTCCCGAAGACGCTTCTCCAGCAGGTCCGCGCTGGCGCAGCCGGGGATCCCGTCCACGGAGTTGTAGACGCACATGACCGACTCTGCCTTGCCCTCCACGACAGACGTGCCGGAACGCCGCCAGGTACGTGTCCACCAGGTCCTACTCGCTCACCCGAGCGTCGAAGGCATGCCGCTCCGGCTCCGGGCCGCTGTGGACCGCATAGTGCTTCGGGGTGGAGACGACCTTCAGGTAGTGAGGGTCGTTCCCCTGCATGCCCGTGACGAAGGCCACGGCCATCCGGCCGGTCAGGTACGGATCCTCCCCGTAGGTCTCCTGGCCGCGTCCCCAGCGAGGATCCCGGAAGATGTTGATGTTCGGCGACCAGTAGGTCAGCCCGGCCGTGCGGCCGGGAAGGGTCATGAGCGTCTCTGGCCCAGTGGGGGCCGGCCGCGTCAGGGCGTCGTTGTACTTGGCTCGCGCCTCGGTGGAGATGATGTCGGCCACCCGATGCATCAGATCGGTGTCCCAGGTGGCCGCCAGGCCGATCGCCTGCGGAAAGACCGTGGCGCGGCCCTGGACCACGCCGTGCAGCGCCTCGTTCCACCAGTTGTAGGCCGGGACGTCGAGGCGTGGAATGGCGGGAGCGGTGCTCTGCATCTGGAGCACCTTCTCCTCCAGCGTCATGCGCGACACGATGTCCGCGGCCCGCTGCGCCGGCGACAAGGCCGGATCCAGGTAGGGAGCATGGCTCTTTTCCTGCGCAAACGACTGAGAGCCGGCCAGCCACAGCAACGCCAGCAGAAAGCGACCAAGCTTCATTGGGAATCTCCTGTTATCGACGATTGGAGGCGGTGCTCTCACCGCACCTCCCTGGTCAACGCGCGGTGACGGTCACCGACTTCCCGTCGTAGGCGACCGTCGCGTCGGCTTGCGGCTCCGGCTCGATGCCGACGCCGTGACCCTTGCGCACGAAGACGACGTGGAAGGCGCGGCGCTCCAGCATGCCGGGGAACGAACCGCGCCGCGCGCCGATCGTGAGCGTGCGCCGCGCCTCGTTCCACTCGATCGGGATGACGGCGAAGACGCCCTTCTCGTAGGCGTAGCCATCGCCCTCGTCTTCGTAGAGCTCGAAGCGGCCGTCGGCGCCGCGGTAGACGCGTAGCTCGATCGGATCCGCCGGCTTCTCGCTGGCATACTGCAGGTCCGGGCCGAAGGGCACGATCGAGCCGGCACGGACATGCAGCGGCATGGTCGCGAGCGGTGCCGGTGCGTCGATCGCGCGACCGCCCTTGAGTCGCTCGCCCGTCCAGAAGTCGTACCAGTCACTGCCAGCCGGCAAGTACACCCGGCGTAGCATCGGCTTGGACGGCGCTGTCTCCACGGCGCGCCGGTCGCTCGGCCGCGTCCAGCGCAGCTTGACGCTCGCACCCAGGATCTCGTCGTAGTACTCGAGCTTGAGGTCGTACTCCTTCCCCGCCACCAGGCTGATACGGCCGGAGTGGTACTCCGGCGCGTGCTGGTTCCAGTCGTCGATCAGCAGCTTGCCGTCGACCCACAGGCGGACCCCGTCGTCGGCGACCGTGGCCAGCTCGTACTCCCCGGTCTCGGGCGCCCGCAGCCGTCCCGTCCAGCGCACGCTGAACTGGTCCGCCGGCACGCCGGGAAGGGGAGAGCTCTGGCCCCAGTCGAAGTCGATCGCAGCGTCCTTGTGAGAAGCAGCGAGACGGGTCAGCGTCGTGTCGGCGAAGTAGTCGCCCTGGAGCACACCCACAGTCCCGTCCGGCGCCTCGAGGGCGCTCGCAGGGATCGGGTGGCCCACCTCGCTCGAGTGCAGCGCACCGTACCGCAGCGGCTGAAGCACGGGGCTCACCAGGAACGCGCGGCCGAACATGTACTCGTCCGCGATGTCCCGCACGCGTGGGTCGCTGCGGAAGTCGAACGGCAGGCCGCGCATGATCGTGCCGCTGCCGCGCGTGACGTGTCCCGCGAGGGAGTAGATGTAGGGCAGCAGGCGGTAGCGCAGCCGATCGAATCGGAGCTGGCTGTCGTAGGCCCAGCTCCCCGGCTCGCCGAAGCGCCACATCTCTCGCGGGACCGCGGTCCCGTGGACGCGGAAGATCGGACAGAAGGCGCCCCACTGGTACCAGCGCGTGAAGAGCTCCTGGTAGGCCGGGTCCTCTCCGCCCTTGGGATACTCGTTGACGAAGAAGCCGCCGATGTCGGTGGTCCAGTAGGGCAGGCCGGAGAGGCCGAAGTTGATGCCGGCGGCGACCTGCTTCGCGAGCACGTCCCAGGTGGCCTGGATGTCGCCCGACCAGGTGGCGGCGGCGTTCCGCTGCTGTCCGGCAAACGCGGACCGCGTCAGGATGAAGACGCGCTTGCTCGGGTCCGACTGGCGCTGGCCGCGATACACGGCCTCGGTGGTCATCAGCGAGTAGGCGTTGAGCTGGCGCGCACCTGGGCCGAGGGCGGTCGTCGCCATCACCTGTCGTGCCGCATCGCTCTTCAGGTCGCCGATCTCGGGCTCGGTGGCGTCCAGCCACCAGGCATCGATCCCCTTCGAGAAAAGCTGCTCGTCGATCTGCCGCCAGTAGAGAGCGCGCGCCGCCGGGTTGAAGGCGTCGTAGTACCGCTCGGTGTTGCCCTCGGGGCCGCCGTGGGCCTTGTCGAAAGGAGGATAGAGAAAC
This sequence comes from uncultured Acidobacteriota bacterium, assembly GCA_963732935.1. GTDB lineage: Bacteria > Acidobacteriota > Vicinamibacteria > Fen-336 > Fen-336 > DATBSL01. Next base: position 522,231 of record CAVTBK010000004.1, read on the forward strand.
CCGCGCGCGGCCATCTCGGTGTAGTTGTCGCTGCCGGGGACGAACTTGGCCCACACCGAGATCATGAGCTTCACGTTCATGGCGTGCAGATCGCGGATCATCGCCGCGGGGTCGGGGTAGCGCTCTCTGTCGAACCGGTGCGAGCCCCACTTGAACGGGTCCCAGTAGTACCAGTCCTGCACGATGGCGTCGAGCGGGATCCGCCGGCGCCGGAACTCGCGGGCCACCCCGACCAGCTCCTCCTGGGTCTTGTAGCGCTCCTTGCACTGCCAGAAGCCGTAGGCCCAGCGGCCGAAGAGGGGGGCTGTGCCCGTGAGCTGGCGATAGGACGCGACCACATCGTCGAGATCGGGGCCGTAGAAGAACGTGTAGTCGATGGACTCGGCCATCTGCGACCAGAGCGCCCCGGAGCGCACCGCCGAGCCGGCGCCCGTCCGGGCCGCGTGCCCAACCGGCGCCCCCGCGGCGGAAGGGGCGTCGCGGAAGCGTGTCTCCGAGGCGTTGTCCCAGAGGATGCCGTAGCCGCGCGATGAGACGAGCACCGGCACGGCGTCGATGCTGTTCTCCTGGACCAGGAGAACGTCGTGGCCCCGGTAGTTCACCAGGCCGCTCTGCTGGGCCCCGAGCCCATAGAGCCCCTCGTCGGTCCTCCAGTCGAAGCGCTGCTCGGCGTGATAGGTCTTCTGACCGAGAACGTCGGCCTCCACCAGCGATCGCCCACCTGCCGTCTCCGTCAGCACCGTCCGTCCGTTCGTGTCGTGGAAGGAGACGGCACCGGTTCGGCGGTCCAGACGTGCCTCGAGCCGTGGTGTCACGAGCGACAATGCTGCCGCTGTTTCTTGCAGCTTGAAGTCCTGAAACCCCTGGCACGCGTGCACGACGGCGAGGCTCGGTGCGGGCTCGGGCCCGTCCTTGGGCGTGAACAACACGCGGACCGCACGCTCGGAGCAGACCGTCAGCTGGAGGCGTCCTCCGTCCACCTCGGCCGAAAAGCCTCCGGCCGTCTTCTCGTATCCGGCGACGCTTGCCGCGGAAAGGGCCGTCGCCGGGCTGATGGCAAGGACGAGCACTGCGGCGCGTTTGATGAAGCGCATGGGAACCTCGCTTGTCGTAGACGGGTGAGGATCGATCACTGCAGCAGGTCCACCTGGTAGGGGCCCAGGTGCAGAACCCCACTGTATCGCTTGCCCGTGATGACGCCCTCCTTGTTGCCGGCGATGGGGACATCCACGGCCCCGTCGGTGGTGTTCACGTACAGGGTCCGCCCCTCGACCACGCGCGCCGAGACCCCGGCGGGAGTCGCCGGCCCCCTCTCGACGCCCACGCTCGCATAGAGGCTGCGCAGGATCGGGCCGATGATCGATGACTGCGCAGGAGTGGCGACATAGATCGCGCGCCCCTTCCCGTACTGGTTGACCGTCACGGCGGGCGACCCTTCGGGAGTGTTCGTGAACGCGGCCAGGGGGCGCGCGGACCGCGGCTCGAGGACCTCGTAGAAGTCGAGCGACGCCTTCAGGTGTTGGCCCTCGAACGACACCTCCGGCAGCGGGCTCTGGCGATAGAACTCCGACGTCCGGATCCCAAAGACGTCATCCAGCCTCCCGGGCAGGGGAGTGTCGAACCACTGACTGTGCTCGTCCACCTTCGCCGAGAAGGCCGTCATGACCACCGTGCCCCCCTCCTTCACGTAGCGACGAATGGCCGCCGCGCTGCGCCCGTCCATGAGGTAGAGGCCCGGCACGACCAGCAGCTTGTACTCCAGGCTGCTGTTGGCCGGGTTCAGAAGCGCCACGTCGATGTTGTCCTCGTACAGCGGCCGAAACGCGTTGCTGACCTGCTGGGAGTAGGGGGTGCTGTAGTAGTCCCTGGCGGTGTTGCCTGCAGGCGGGCTCGACGCGATGGCCGTGTCGAAGGAGTAGGCGATCGCCACCTCCGGCCTGTGGACGCGCGGAAAGCCGAGCTTTTCCAGATGGGAGAATTCCTGAGCGATGCGCTTCCACTCCCGGTACTTCCAGGACGGCGTGCCATCGTGATCGAGCACGCCGAAGAGGGCCTGCTCCTCGCCGCCGAGGTGCGTGTTGAAGGTCCAGGCCAGGAACACCTGCCCGTAGTAGAGGAGGGCCTGGTAGGCCCACATGCGGATGCTGCCCTTCGGTGGACCGTAGCGGTCGCTACCCGCGGTGATGAACTCGTTGAACCACACCGGCGTCGGGAGCTCGCCCTTGACGAGCAGGGCGTTCAGCGTCGTGTCCACCGCACTGCCTGGATAGAAGCCCATCGCGCCATGGCTTGCGTAGTCTTGGTAGGAGGAGCCCAGATAGTCGAATCCCATGTGGGGAGCCCAGTCCCAAAGGTTCGAGGCGGACGGCAGCTCCGGCATGTTCTTGCGCCGGATGGCCTCCAGGTCCAGCAGGGTCCCAATCGCCTGATCCGACCAGAAGCGCCGTAGATCCAGATAGCGTTCCGGAGGGCTGGGCCCGTCTCCATTGGGGAGCTGCACCTCATCGAACGAGCCCAGCCGCCGCGACCAGCGTTGGGTCGCCCATGCCTTGTTGAGCGCCTCGACGGTCCCGTACCGCGCCTTCAGCCACTCGACGAAGCGCGAGCGGTCACCGGGTGAGTAGGACATGTAGCCGTCCCCGATCTCGTTGTCGTAGCCGACCGCGAGAAGCGCGGGATGGTGGGCGTAGTGGCTCGTGAGCGCGTCGGCGAAGCGCTTGGCGTGCTCGCGATACACGGGGTCGCTGATGTCGTCCATGTACCGCCGGGCAGGCTGCAGCATCACGCCATTCTGGTTGACGATATTGAGCGAAGGGTGCCTGTGATGGAGCCAGATCGGTGCGGGGAGTCCTCCGATGTCGAGGATCACCTTGATGCCCGCCTCGTCCATTTGCTTCAGGATCTCGTCGAACCAGGCGAACTGGAACTCGCCGTCAGCCGGCTCGAACGCGTCCCACGAGAGGTCGCCCATGCGCACCAGCGTGAAGCCCGCGGCGTGCATGAGGGCGATGTCGTTCCGGATCTCCTCGGGCGAGCGGTCCACCGGCTGGTAGCAGGTACCCACGAACAACTTCCCCCGGTCGGCCGATTCCAGTCGTGGAGCCGACGGCGGCTCGGCGCTCGCGGCAGCTCCCGCGAGACCCAACGCCGCCAACACGACACCCAGCAGGGTCCTTGGTTGCACCATTCTCAGCTCCGTTGACTTCGCCTCCTACGCACGGCGGGATAGGGCCTTCATGGCACCTGGGCGAAGACCATCTTGTCGAGATTGACGTAGTCGCCGTCGATGACCACTCTCAGCACGTGCTGGCCGGCCTCGAGGTCCACCGTCCGCTCCACCGTGGTCCAGCTCTGGAAGTCATTGGTGTTGGGCACGTCGATGGTACCGGTCAGATCGGTGCCGTCGCTTTCCAGATGGAAAGCCGCACCGGTCTGGGCGGTGGCGACGTGGAACGTGATCCGGTAGTGGCCGGATCGGGCAACTCTCGCGGTGTAGGCCGTCCATTCGCCTTTGTGGGTCCATCCGAGCGTGTAGCCGCCCGCGCTGCACTCGCCCAGGTCCACGCCGGCGTTCGGCCGATACATCCCGCCTTCGTTGGTATCGTCGCGGTCGGCGTAGGCGTCACCGGGGCAGCCCTGGTCGTAGTCCTCGGCCTCGATGATGCCGGGAATGGCGTTGGCCTTGAACGGTTCCTGCGGCAGATCGCAGACAGCCAGGAGCTGCCAGCGGGACGAGATCGCGCCGGCGGCGGCGAGGGTTGCCGGGGTTCCGGCTTCGGTGGGGGCTGGCAGCGAGAGTTGGAGGTCCGCGTTCGACGCGACGGCGATGGTGAGCGTGCCAGCGGGAGCGTGCTCGACCTTCCAGGACTGGTTATCGCCGCCGGTGAACTCCGCCAAGCCAAGCGAACGTCGCGAGGCGTGGTAGGTCAGGGCGAGCTTCGGATCGGCGCGACTGAGGAGGGCGTAGAGGCCGTGGCCGAAGGATTTGAGTCGCCACTGGTTGGTCGCTTCCTTTCCATCCGGGGTCAGGGCGAGAGCCGCGCCCAGGACCAAGTCGCCGTCGCGGTCGCGAGGACGAGGAACGAGATGGTAGCTCGGAACCGTGTCGAGCTTCGCGAAATTGTCGTAGTCCGGTATGCCGCCGGCGAAGCTGAGCTTCAGCACGTAGGCCAGCTCTTCGAAGGGGCGTGCAGGCAGTTGCACGTGCAGGCCTTGTGCGTCCTGCTCGTAGTGGAGGGGCTGGGGAGCGCCGTCCTGGCCGATCAGTGCGACGGACCGGAGCGCGCTGCCGTCGATGCGGTCGGAGGACAGAGCGCTGAGCGTGATGCTGCGCTCGCCTTCATCCCAGCCGAGCAGGATCGCATAGAGCGTGGCGTTGTCCTTCGACCGCGTGTAGCGGATGTCCGCTGCCGTGCCTTCCCTGGGTGGGCCCATGACGCCATGGGCCGCGCCCATCTTGGTCGGGCCCTCGCCGTAGGTTTCCCAGGCGCGCGTGGCATAGATGGCTTCACCGTAGTTGCGCAGCCAGGCACCCATGGTGAGGAGGATGTCCTTCTGTTCCTGCGGGATGGTGCCATCGGCCTTGGGCGAGACGTTGAGCAGCAGGTTGCCGTTCTTGCTCACGCGATCGATGAAACCGTGCAAGACCTGTTTCTCCGAGTAGTAGCCGATGCCTTCGGTATAGCACCAGCTGGAGGAGCTGATCGCGTCGTCGGTCAGCCAGTAGAAGTCCATGATGTCGGGCGGGCCTCCGCGTTCGTAGTCGAGGACGGCCACGTCGGTGTTCAGTCCATCCTTGAAGGTGGCAACGACTTCCTGGCCGCGGGCGGCCGCCTGATTGTAGTAGTAGGCGAGAAACTCGAGCAGGACCGGCTTGGATATCAGGTGCAGGTTGAAGTCCTGCCAGATGATGTCGGGGTGATAGCCGTCGATGATCTCCTTGTGCTTGGCCAACCACAGGGCCTCGTTGCCGGCCTTGCCCTGCTGGCCGTAGAGCTTCTGTAGCCGGGGATCATCGGTGTGCGGCACCGCGTCATAGAAACCGGTGATGTTGTAGGCGTGATGCATGGAGAGGATGGTCTTCATGCCCTGCTTGCGGATGGCGTCGGTGAGGAGGCCGACGAGGTCCAGCTTGGGCCCCATGTCCTTGGCGTTCCAGGGATTGGCCCGGCTGGCCCACATGGAGAAGCCGTCGTGGTGCTCGGCGACGGGGCCGGCGAACTTCGCACCGGCGTCGGCAAACAGCTGGGCCCACTCGTTGGGATCGAAGTGCCCCCCCTCGGACTTGAGCTTGGGCGCGAACTGCTGGAAGCGGCCCTGCCGGTCGCGGGCGCCGAGGATGAAGTTGTGGTAGGGCCATTCCGTGGGATTGCCGTACTGCTCGATGTGGTGAAGGTTCTCCCGCGAGCCCGCGATGTACATCGTGCGGGGATACCACTCGTTGGAGAAGGCCGGGACGGAGTAGACGCCCCAGTGGAAGTAGATGCCGAACTTGGCATCCTTGAACCACTCGGGCGCCGGATCGGCTCGTTCCAATGAGGCGAATGACGGCTGGTAGACGCGAGGTCCTTCTTGCGCGATCAGCAAACTCGGAAGAAGCAGCAGCGCAGCGACTGGCAGGATGACGTTCTTCATTGCGGTCCTCGTCGAGGGTTGTGGGACGCTCCGTTCGGGGGGCGTCACGACGCGGCCTCGGCTTCCATCGTCACGTCGCGATCCGCCCATCGAGATCCGTTTCATCTTGCCCGCCCATGGCCATCGTTTGGCCATTCACCCAGTCAGATCCACGCCTGCCCTCTGGCCAGGGCCGGCACAATCGCAGCGCCACCGGCTACCCGCGCCGGCACCTAGCCCTCGACGCGCCGACGGCACTGACTTCACCGGCCCGCGTCTGATCGAGACCCTGGTTGGATCACGCCGCTGATCGCGAATGCCACGGCGTAGCTGCACGGGGGATGCTCGGGTAGGGAGATGGTGAGGCCGGTTGCCTCCTGATTCCAGCGCAGGACGCCGTCGTGGCCGAGAAGGCGCACGGCCGTGACCTGGCCGGCGGGCGTGCCGAGCGCACGGCGGCCCGGCGGCGGCTCGCCGCACGACGAGTCCGTGGAAGTTCCACAAGCCCTCCCGACTTCCGCCTGCGCGCCTCACGAGCGGCTCGGAGCTGGACGGGCCCGGCGCGAGGTTCCCCTAGGCTAGCTCTCCGAGGCCTCCTCGGGAATGGCTGGAGTTGGCCCGCTGATGTACATTCTTTGCCGATGAGTCAACCACCCCTCCCCGGTGCCTCGTTCATCTCGACCCAGGTTCTGAGCGGCGAGTACTACTTCCTCGACCTCGAGCCCGCGCCGGACGTCGCGCTGCGCGTCGTCTGTGGAGGCCGCGAGGTCTGTGGCACCACCTACGAGATCGACCGCCCCGGCTTCCGCTACCATTCCATCGAGTTCGTGGCGTCGGGCTCGGGAACCCTCGTGCTCGGAGGATGCCCGTTCCCGCTGAAGCCGGGATCATTGTTCCGCTACGGTCCCGGCGTCCCGCACCGGATCAACGTCGATCCTGGCGCGCCGATGGTCAAGCACTTCGTGAACTTCGCGGGCCAGACGGCGGAGAAGCTGGTGGGCTCCGGGCCCTGGGCGGAGCCGCGGCCGCTCCGCGTACGTGAGCCGGCACGACTGGGCGCGCTCTTCGACGAGCTGCAGCGCGTGGGCCGCCGGCCAGGCGCACACACCGACCGGCTCTGCGTGCTCGTGCTCGAACAGATCCTGCTGCTGGCCGACGACGAAGCCGTCCCGAACCAGGGCGCCCTGTCGGCTGCCTGGGCCACCTACCAGCGGTGTCGAGGCTACCTCGAGAAGCACGGCCTGCGATTGCGGTCGCTCGCGGGAGCCGCCGCGGCATGCTCGGTGAGCGGGGCGCACCTCTGCCGCCTTTTCCACCGCTACGACGTGATCTCGCCGTACCAGCTCCTGGTCCGGCTGAAGATGGCGCGTGCCGCGGAGCTGCTGCTGAACCGGCGTCTCCTGGTCAGGGAGGTCGGCCGGCGGGTGGGCTACGAAGACCCCTACCACTTCTCGAAGGCCTTCAAGCGCGTGTACGGGCTCTCGCCCGAGGCATTTCGCTCTCACCGTCGAGCCTGAGTCGGGTCCGGCCGGGTCGGGGGGCGCGTCTCGAGCGTGATCGGCGACGAGGCGCGCGCGGACTACGTCGAGGCCCTGGGGCGGGGGGGCAAGGTCGATCTGCTGTGGAGGTAGGGCCGATCGTCGTCGTCGTCGAAGATGTCCATGTCGAATGCGCCGTTCCAGCCGCCGGCCAGGTCCGGTGTGTTCTGCCAGTCGCCGATCTCGCGGAACGGACCGGGCGGGCTGTCGGCCTTGAAGAGCGGCCCGTCGTTGCCGCACATGTAGAACGCGCCTGGCAGGTCGTCGGGGCTGGTGGTATACCTGCTCCCGACGCGAAGTCCCAGGAAGCAGAGCGGTCGAGGCGACGAGAAGAGCCCGTCGCTATCTGAACTGGATGCCGGAAGAGACTCGCAGGGGCAGATCGATGAGCATGAATCCAAGAAGCGATTTCGTGCGTAGGTTCGCGCTGGCGCTCGCCGTGACGGGCGCCGCCTTGACGACGGCGCACCAGGCGGGGGCGGATCCCAGTGCTCCTCCGCCCAGGCCTGAGGGCCCCTGCGACATCTACGCCGCCGCCGGCGCCCCCTGCGTGGCCGCCCACAGCACCACACGTGCGCTCTACGCTACCTACGACGGTCCGCTCTACCAGGTGCTGCGCCAGTCGGACGGCGAGACGCAGGGACATCGGCGTCGTCCAGCCGGTCGCGTCACCGGTTCCGGATGCGGGCGGATACGCCGACGCGGCCGCGCAGGATGCGTTCTGCGCCCACACCTACTGCTGGATCACCACCATCTACGACCAATCCCCCAAGCACAACGACCTCAGCCAGGCACCTCGCGGCGGATTCAGCGGCCCGGCCATGGGTGGGTTCAACAACCTCCCGGTCGCGGACATGGCGCCGATCACGATCATGGGCCACAAGGCCTACGGCGTCTTCATCGAGCCCGGCATGGGCCTCCGCCAGGACGACCCGAAGGGCACCGCCGTCGATGATCAGGCTGAAGGGCAGTACTGGGTCGTGAGCGGCCGGCACTTCAACTCCGGCTGCTGCTTCGATTACGGCAACGCCGAGATCGACAGCCGCGACGACGGCAACGGCACCATGGAGACCACCTACTTCGGCAACGCCCCCTGGTGGTATCACGGGAACCCTCCCGGCCCCTGGATCATGACCGACCAGGAGAACAACCTGGTCGGTTGCGTCAACCCGGACGGCTCCAAGCTCTGCGCCGAGCTGCCGAACGTCACTTGGCGATTCGTGACCGCGATCGCCAAGGGAGAACCGCACCACTGGACCTCCCTGGGCGGCGACGCGCAGCGGGGCGCTCTCTCGGTGATGTTCGACGGCCCGCGCGTCAATTCCAGCTATGACCCGATGCGCAAGCAGGGGGCCATCCTGCTGGGCAACGGCGGCGACAACAGCAACGGCTCGCAGGGGACCTTCTATGAAGGCGCCATGACCGCCGCAGGCACGTTCCCGACCGATGCCACCGACCAGCTGGTGCAGGCCAACGTCGTGGCTGCCGGGTACGACGTGCCTCGGTTGAGCCTTGCGCCGGCGGCTGCAGTCGCCGCTCCGCCGGGTCTCCAGACGTTCTCACCAGGATCTTCGCAGGAGACCACGCTGACCTTCACGAACACGACGGGGGCGCCCGCGGTGGGCGTCAGGCTGAGCATTGCCATGCCCAGCCAGGAGTGGACATCCTTGGTGGCGGGCACCGCCGAGACCGCGAAGACGTTCGCGGACCCGGTCGCGCCGGGTGCGAGCGTGAGCGCGACCTTCGTGATCACCTCCGGGCCGGCAGCCTTTGGCGGCGACCTCGTCGGCAACTCTCAGTGGACCGATCCGGCCGGCGACAGGAAGCAGTCCGCGACAACGGCACCGAGAAGGTGCGGAACGTCGGCCCGGTCAAGATCAACGAGCTCCGTATCGGCTCGTCTGCCGGCAACTCGACGGACTCCTTCATCGAGCTTTACAACGCCGGCGCCCGCAGCGTCGACATCTCCAACTGGAGCCTGACCGAGCACCCGACCCAACAAGCCATCTTCTCGACGGTGAGGATCCCGGCCGGGACGAAGCTTGCAGCGGGCGGCTTCTACCTGCTCGGCCTCTCCAACTCCGGGCTGGCGGTCCCCGCGCGGGCCGGCAATCCCACCATCTACGTCAGGAGCGTCACCGGCATGTCTGTCGGCGATACGATCACCATCGACACCGGCTCCAGCGTCGAGACTCGCAGGATCGCGAGGATTGGGACGGCGGCCAGCAGCCATACGACGCTGTGGCAACCTCTCCCCGACGGTCCGATCATCACGATCCCGCCCGGCTCCACGAACCTGCCTGTCGAGAGCGTCTCCAGCTTCGAGGTCGGCCAGAAGATCGCCATCGGCCATGGCGCCACCTACCCTGCGGTCGCACAAGCCGTGGAACGGTACGAGGTGGCCACGGTGACGGCGGTCGGCAGGCCGGGCACACAGGCCTACCTGGGGGCGGATGCGGCCGCCGGTGCAACCAACATCAAGGTGACGTCCGTCTCCGACATCTCGGTCGGCGACAAGATCCGGTTGGACATCGACAGCGTCGGCCATGGGATCGAGACCGTCGCCGTCGCGCGCGTCGGCACACCGGCCATCCGCACGACGCTCTCGGCGAACGCGAGCGCCGGCGCGACCAGCATCAGGGTGCGCAACCGCAGCGTGGACGGTTTCGCCGTGGGCGGCACGATCGTCATCGGTACCCCCGCGAACCGGCAGACGGTGACCATCACGGGGATCGGCACCGCGAGCCCGACCGGCACCAGCCTCGAGCTTGCGCCGGCCCTCGAGCAGGCGCATGCCGAAGGCGAGGACGTGGTCGCCCCGGGCACGGGCCTCGACCTGGCCGCCCCGCTGAAGTTCGATCATGCGGCCAACCTCCCCTTCAGCGATCGAGGAACGGGGATCCGCTTCCAGCCGGCGACAGCTTTTGCCCACTCGAGCAACGAGCCGGTCCAGGCGCTCGGTACCGGCATCAGGCTCGACAGCCCACTGGCCAACGACCACGAGATCAACGCGGTCGTGCGCGACGTCGCCGTCACGACCGCCGGCTACCAGGGGACGCCCGTACCCGACCAGTGGTTCGGGGGCCCCGAGCTCACCACCAACATCATCCTCTTCGGAAGATTCCCCAGAACCCTCAGAGAGGGCAGCATCGTGTTGCGGGACGCTTCCGGCCTGGTCGTCGACAGCTTCGAACTACGGCGGCCTCGTCGACCCGTGGGCAGCCGAGGGCTACCAGGCCGGCTCTGGATCCGACCAGAGCGGCTGCTACGTGCCCGCACCCGGCGCAGCTCTCGGCTTCGGGCCCGCCGGTGCGGCCGCCGGCGCGACCAATACGAGCGCGGGCCGCTTCCCGGACGGTGCCGATACCGACAGCAACTGCACCGATTTCCGGACACAGGCCGCCGCCACTCTGTCGGCCGGCTCGGCCGCTGGCGAGACCAACCTCAAGGTCGCCAGCGTGGAAGGCTTCTACCCAGGCCAGAAGATCAGGGTCGATGCCGGACCGTATCTCGAGACCGCCGTCGTCGCGTCGGTCGGCACGCCAGGCGCCACCACGCTGAGCACCTCCACCGACGCGGGGGCGACCGTCATCCCTGTCGCGAGCGCGATCGGCTTCCGCGACGGCCAGGCCATCGTCATCGACAGTGGCGCGAGCTCCGAGAGGGCGGTTGTCGCCTCGGTCAGGAGGTTCGGAGCCGCCACGATCACCGTTGCCTCGCCGCTCAGTCGCGCACATGAGGTTGGAGCGCAGGTCTCGGGCACCGGCCTCACCCTCGGCGCCGCCTTGACCCGGGCGCATGCCAGCGGTGCGCAGGTCTCGGACAACGTTCCCACGCCCGGCGCGCCCAACCGTTATGACAAGACCCCTCGCTGAATGACCACGTCGGTCTGAAAGGGTCGCCCTCGCCTTTGCGGGAGGGGTTTGTGGCGGACTGCCGCGCCTGTCATCTCGCCGAGAGGATCTCGGCGGCTTTCGAGCTGATCTGCGCGTGGCCGTTCGCCTGTGACACAATTCCCACCGGCGGTACCCGTCCCCCGTGCCCGAATGGAGAATCCGATGACCCTCTCTCGATCTCGTTCAGCAAGGACTCATGCAGCCTCGTCGGTCGCGCCCATCCTCGCCATCGCCTGCTGGCTGGCCGGCACTGGGGCCGCCGCCGCCCAAGAGAACGGCCTGCGGCTCAATGACCGCGAGTACTTCGAGACGCGCGGCCTCGACGTCCTGGCGTTCAGCAACCAGTACAACGGCATGTTCTTCGACGAGAAGACCGCCGGCATCGAGATCATCCAGCACGGCGTCCGGGTGGCGACCGGTGGGGCGATCCGCCTGCAGCCGACACCGGAGCAGTGGGACCAGATTCCGAAGCTCGTCGACCGGAAGGTGGACGAGACGGCGAGCACGATCACCTGTGTGCTGCGGTACCAGGACTTCGACTTCGACTCCCGGCTGGTGGTGACGCCCGAGGGCGCGGGCTTCCGCATCGCCGTCTACCTCGACAGGCCGGTCCCCGAGAAGCTCGAGGGCCGGGCGGGGCTCAACCTGGAGTTCCTGCCGTCGAAGTACTTCGAGCGGACCTACCTCGTGGACGGCAGGCCTGGGATCTTCCCGCGCTATCCGGGAGGGCCGACGGAGGTCAAGCCCGCAGCCACCAAGATCCCCCAGTACCAGGGCTACTCCACGTTCGACGACCGGGGGCTGAACCAGTACCTGGTGCCCGACCCGCTGGCCGTGGGCAGGACGCTCGTCCTGGCGCCCGAGGACCCCGAGCGCCGGGTCGCGATCCAGGCGCTCTCCGGCGAGCTCCAGCTCTTCGACGGCCGCAACCTGGCCCAGAACGGCTGGTTCGTGGTTCGGTCGCTGCTGCCCGCCAAGGCGACGGGGAAGGTCGCCGAATGGCTGGTCCGACCCAACGTCATCCCGAACTGGACGCGGACGCCGGTAATCGGCTTCTCGCAGGTCGGCTATCACCCCTCGCAGAAGAAGGTGGCCGTCGTCGAGCTCGACCCGAACGACACCCCCCTCGAGACCGCGTCCCTGTTCGAGGTCGGTCGCCGACGGCCCGCCCGTCGAACGCTGAAGCTGAAGGTCGACGCCCTGGGGCTCGTACCTGAGGTACAAGTACGTCACGGCGGACTTCAGCGCCGTCGACCGCCCCGGCCTGTACTTCCTCCGGTACGGCAACCAGAAGACGGAGGCGTTTCCGATCGGCCCGCACGTCTACGACGACGTCTGGCACCCGACGGCCGACGTCTGGTTCCCGGTGCAGATGGATCACATGCTCGTGAACGAGGCGTACCGCGTCTGGCACGGCCTGCCCACATGGACGACGCGCTGCAGGCCCCGCCGAACGTCCAGCACTTCGACGGTTACCACATGGGACGTCCACCGAGACGAAGTACCAGCCCCTGGAGCGCATTCCCGGCCTCGCCGTGGGAGGCTGGTTCGACGCCGGAGACTTCGACATCCAGGGCGGCTCCCACGCTGGGACGATCATCGAGCCTCGTCGGCACCTGGGAGACCTTCCAGCCGCTGCGCGACCAGACCTTCATCGACGAGGCCCATCACTTCGTCGACATCCATCGCCCGGACGGCAAGCCCGACCTCCTGCAGCAGATCGAGCACGGCGCCTTGCAGATGGCGGCGCAGTACCGGGCCCTCGGCCGTGCGGTCCGCGGGATCGTGGACGCGAAGCTCACCGGTACACCCACCTCGGCGACGCGTCGACGCAGACCGACAACCTGCTCTACGACCCCTCACTCGAACCCTACCAGGTCGACGGCAACCGGAGCGGCACGCCCGACGACCGCTGGGTCTTCACCGCACGCACGCCATCCACCAACTACATGGGCATCGGGTCCCTGGCGGCGGCCAGCCGGGCGCTGCGGGGCTTCGACGACGCGCTGGCGGACGAGTGCCTGGCGCTGGCCAAGAAGGCGTACGCCGAGGAGCGTCAGGCGCCGGTCACCGCGCCTCCGGCGCCGGGCTTCGAGGCCGGGTTCGGGCGGGTCGCCGAGGTGACGGCGGTGCTGCAGCTGCTGGTCACGACCAAGGAGCCAGCAGTACCGTCGACAGGCTCGACGAGCTGATCTGGCCCCTCCTCGATCAGGCAGGGAGATGGGGCCTCCGACGGCGGTCCAGGCGCTCCCTGTCATGGGACCGGGGGCCGCCGCGAAGCTCCGTCCCTACGTGGTGAAGTACAGGGCCGAGGTCGACGATCTGTTCAAGGCGAACCCTACGGCGTTCCATCACCACCGGGGGTGGGCGGGCAGCGCGTGGGTGGTGGCCTGGGCGACGACCAACTACTATCCTCCACAAGGCCTACCCGGACCTCATCGACAAGGACGCGGTGTTCCGCGGCCTCAGCTTCCTCTTCGGGACTCACCCGGTATCGCAAACTGTCCTTCGTGGCGGCAGTCGGGACACGGTCGAAGCACCTCGCCTACGGTAACAACCGGGCCGACTTCGCGTTCATCCCAGGCGTCGTGGTTCCCGGCGTCCTGATGCTCAAGCCCGACTATCCGGAGAACATGGACGACTGGCCGTTCCTGTGGGGCGAGAACGAGGGAACCATCGGCGGCGCGTCGCAGTACATCTTCCTGGCCCAGGCGGTGAACGACCTGCTCAAGGAATAGCGCCCACTGCAGCAGGTCCACGGTGCCGCCGTCCGCCAGGTGGCGGCGAATGACCGCCGGGGCGGCATGGACCCTGTCTCAGGTAGCCCTTCTCTCTGTAGTAGCGGCCAGCGCTTGTCCGTTATCTGGGACAGGTCCGTGATGCCCGTCTCGGCCTTGGCGGCGACCAGCACGTAGCTCGGATCCTGGATGTTCGCGATCAGACGTAGGTTCGTCCTGGGCTTCTCCTTCGCGTAGATGCCGGTCCCCCGGCCTCTCATTTCACTCGGTCCCCGGCGCAGCCGCCGGCTCGGCGCGCAGCTCTTCGAACAGAGCGGGGTCGTACTCCTCCAGGCCCGTTATTCCGTGCAAGTGGTTGGCGGAGATCCACGGCAACCAGAACCGGTGTCCTCCGACACCGCGCCCGGGTCCGCCCGGACCCATGCGCCAGCCCTCCTGCTGCCAGCCGATTCCTTTCAGGTCGTACTGGCGTCCTGGAAGAGCGACCATGGACTTCGTATCGTGCAGCAGGATGCGGGCCACGTCGAGATAGTGCTCGTCGTGGGTGTAGCGGTACAGCTTCGCGTAGGAGGGCACGGCCCAGTCGAGGTACTCGTCGACACTACCGGCGACACGGGCCGTGATGCCCTGGACCCCGATGGTCGGCACGCCTCGCTTCCAGTGTAGTTGGGCGTCATCCGCGTCGACCGGCATCGGCAGATTCCAGATCCAGATCCAGCTCTCGGCGAAGTCCGCAGCGGCCTTGGCGCGCTCCAGCCACCTCGGTTCCTTCGTCGAGTCATAGAGGCTCAGGAAGGCTTCCATGCTGAGCATCCCGGCCTCCTTGTCGGTGATGTTCGGATTGTCGCTCGCGCCTCCGACGAAGAACCCCCGCGACCCCCAGTTCGCCCAGACGTAGTCGGCCGCGCGGACGGCAGCTCGCCGGTACTTCGGATCGCCCGTCTCTTCCGTCATCATGACGAGCAGCGGCACGGGACTGTAGCTGGTGGTCCCCGTGGCCTCCGCAACCTCGTTGCTTCCGGGCTTCCACCGCCTGGGGAACGATCCATCCTGCCGCTGCTGCAGCACCAGCCAGTCCAGGTAGGACTTGACCCAGCCGAACCATTCCGAATGAAGGCGGCCGAGGGCGCGCTCGCGCCGGTACGCCCGCATCAGCACCCGCATGCCCTCTGTGGCGTTTCGCAGCCAGGGAGCGAGCCAGATGTGGTTCCACGGCCTTCCGGTGGCGAGATCATAGCCGGTCCCCTGGAGCGGCACGGTCGGCAAGTGCCTCGATCATGGACGAGATGACAGCCAGGCCGATCTGGCGCATTCGCCGGCCGCGCGCCGTTTGGTCACGATCGCCTTCGCGCAGCAACTCGTCCGCGCACTCGATGTTCTTGCCCACGAAGCCCATCGCCGCCATGGTCCAGTTCCACTGCAGCTTGTCCGTCACGGTTGAGAGGACGAAGGGGATCGCAGTGCGGCCGTCGATCGTTGCGGCCTGGGCAGCGAGGTGGTCCGTCAGAACCCGGCGCAGCAACTCGAGGTCCGTGTATCTGACGGGAGGCTCGAGCGTCCTCCAAGCCCATCGCCACGCATTTCGGATCACTTCTCTGAACGACTCGTTCTGCCCGAAGCGAAAGCTCACCCGGTAGCAGTGGACCACGCCGTGCACGATCGGTTGATAGCGCCGGATCCACCTCGGCTTCGGGGGCACGCCAGGTCCGCCGTCGTAGCTGCTCACCGTACCGGGAAGCCGGAAGCCGAACTCGATGGCTCCGTCTCCTGCCTGCCGGGCCCCCAGCGCACCGAACTGGAACCGCGCATCGGTCATCACGGCCTTCGAGAGCTTCGTCTCCTCCACGGTGGTGTCGCCGCGCGGCGAGGGATCCAGTACGGCGACGGAGGCGCCGTTGCCGAAGGAAAGCGCGAAGATGGGTGCGGGAAGAATGTCCTCACGCATGAAGAGACGGCGAGCGGCGTAGCTCAGCGTGCCGCCGGGAGAGCGCTCACCGTCGTAGCTGGGGTCGCCGTACAACGCCCCTGGAGCCAGGTAGGCGACGTCGCGCCAGCGTATGGCAGGGTCGACTCTGAGCACGACGGATGAGGAGAAGCCGCCCGGCGCGCTGCCCAGGACCTCCACCTTCCTGCGCAACGAGACCACCGCTCCGCTCAGGCTCCAGCGGTCCTGCACGCGAAAGACCGCGCCATCGCCGTAGGCGAGCTCGGCTCGAGCGTCGATTCCCGCCTTCGACTTCCGGACCGTCGTGTATCCGGCCGCAAGCTGACGTATGTCGTCTTCCGCGCGAAAGACCTCGAACCTGGCCGGCTTCGGCTGCGCGACGCGCGGAGCGGTGGAACCCGCGATCTCGATGCCCCACTCGCCATCCGCCGAGCGGGTGAAGGAGATGGTGGCTCCTGTCTGGAGGCGTCCAAGGTCCACCCGAGCGCCTTGTTGCGCGGACGCAGGCTGGGCCCAGGCCAGCCCGTCACCGACCAGAATGAGGAGAGCCGCGGCCGCGATCATACCTACCCCCGTAGCCGCCTACTTGAAGAGGCGGGGGGCGAAGTCGTTCAGGCAACGGCGCCAGGTCAGCCACTCGTGGGCCGTGCCGGGCGACTCGAAGAAGACGTTCTTGATGCCGGCCTTGGTCAATGCCTCGCTGAAGTTCTTGGCGCCGGGCCCTTCCATGGAGCCGATTCCCAGGAACAGGAGCTTGACCTTCCGATTGAACGCGTCCGCATCCGCGAACACCCCGTCGTTGGAGGTCTTCGGATCGAACGGACCCCGGAACGCCGTGCTGCCGCTGAAGCCGCCAATGTAGGCGAACTCGTCCAGGTTCGCCAGGGTAGTCAGGAAGGTCTGCATGCCTCCCATGGACAGCCCGGCCATGGCGCGGTTCTCCCGGCCCGGAAGCACCCGGTACGTCTTCTCGATCATGGGAACTAGATCGGTGAGCATCATCTCCGTGAAGGTCGACCCGGTGAAACCGGCCAGACCGCGGCGCCGGTCCGCGGGCGTGCCCGGCTTGGGCGCGGGCCAGAGCCGCCGCGCGAAGAACACCCAACCCTGCTCACCCGGCTTGACGGCGTTGAGGTTGTCCATGACGACGATCATGGGGCTGGCCTGCTTCGCCGCGATCAGATTGTCGAGAATGAGATCCACGTGCCCCTGGACGTACCAGCCCGTCTCGTCCTCTCCCCAGCCGTGCAGAAGATAGAGGACGGGGTAGCGCGCCTTGCCGGCGTCGTAGTCCGGCGGAGTGTAGACGAAGCAGCGCCGCCACTTCTCGCTGACCTTGGAGTAGTACCAGCGCTGGCTCACCTGGCCGTGCGGCACGTCCTGGGGAAGGTAGTAAGCGACGTCCGCCGCCTCGGGGATCTCGATACCGCTGTTCTCCCAGCCGGAGCCGAAGAACGTCCGGGTCGCCGGGTCCGCCACGGTGACACCGTCCACGACCAGCGAGTAGTAGTGGAATCCCTCCACCAGCGGCGTGGTGGTGACCGTCCAAGCGCCGTCGTCACCCTTCAGCATGTCGAAGTCCTTCCCGACTCGCACCTGGACCTTCTGGGCGCCGGGCGCCTCCAGGCGAAAGGTCGCGCGCCGATCGGGATGGACACAGGGGTACTGGGCGCCCGGGATATTCAGTGCCGAGGGCTTGCACTCGTCCGTCGTCTGTCCCCAGCCCAGCCCGCAGCCGAGCAGCAGGATCGCCAGAGTCTTCATGAGTCCTCCTTGAGCGGTGTTGGTCTCGTCCCTACAGCGTGCCCGTCACCCGCGGTGTCTTCCCCACCGGTTGTCCACAGCCGACGCTGACGTTCGTTGTACTTGGCCCGCGCACGCCCAGGCGCGGGATCGCCGGGGCGTTGCTCTGCATCTGGTTGAGCTTCAACTCGAAGCCTCCTTCCCCCTGTTCATTCCCGGGTCTCGGTCCCGAACGCTATTGTGCCGGCAGCTCGAAGATGCTCACGCTGAAGGGAGCATAAGTGAGGCTCTCGGGGAGAGTATCCAGCGATTGCTCCTCGATCGTCACTCCCGGCTCCTGGCCGACGACTACGGTGGCGGTGAGGCTCTCAGGGGCCATGCGCCGAAGAATGGTCCTGCCCGTGAGCCTGGCGCCGCGGACGTCCAGGCGCAGCGTCTGCTCGGAATCGGTCGGGTTGATGACGGCCACCGTCAGGGCCTTGCGGTCGGCCGTCCAGGCGGCGGCCACGTCCAGAGGATAAGTGTCGCTACCCGCGTTGACGACCGGCTGCTCGCCGCCGGGCGGCTGCTTGGGTGCTGGCTGCGGGGCATTGCCTGTGACCTCCACTGGAATCGTGCCGAACCGATCCCGGTAGAGCTTGAAGAGCATGCCTGTGGGGTTGAGCACCGCCTGACCATGGCCCGCGCTGTAGGTGCCGGTGATGAAGGTGAGCGTGGCCAGCTGGTACAGGTTCGAGTGGCGGAACATCTCGTGGAAGTTCCAGGCATAGGCGGGAACCACCTTGTAGCCGCCGCGCCCCCCGGCGTAGGCGTACTCGTCGAGCGCGATGGGAACAGGCTTCTTCTTCAGCGCCGGGATGCGGTCCAGGTACTCCTGATATTCCTCGTACTTGATCCGAACGTGATTGGCGGGGCGCCGCATCCAGTCCACCAGCGGCTCGTTGGGGTCGTTGGGCACCTGTTTGGCCTGGGCGAGGTCGAAGTGGGAGTCGTAGTTGTAGTAGTGCTCGCTGATCATGTCCATGTTGTCGAGGCAGTTGAGGAAGAGCGCGCCCGTCCAGTCGGCCGGTCCCAGGTACTCGGGAATCAGCTTGTCGCCCAGCTTCAGCGACTCCTTGGAGCCGGTCATGGTGTCGGGCATGGCGCCGCTCGCGATCAGGACGATGCCGGGATCGACGCTGCGCATCGCCTTGGCGAACAGGTTGTGCTTGACCTGGTACTGCGCCAGGGGCATGTACCCGTACTGATAGGATCCCCACATCTCGTTGCCGATGTTCCAGAACTTGACGTGATAGGGCTCGGGGTGCCCGTTGGCCGCACGCCTGGCGCCCCAGGGCGTGGTGGCGGAACCGTTGGCGTACTCGACGTACTCGGCGCCGGAGCGCGCGTCGCCGAAGCCGGAGTTGACGGTGATGTAGGGCTCGACCCTCGTCAGCCGGCACAGAGTCATGAACTCGTCGGTCCCGACGTCATTGGACTGCACGGCGCGCCACACCGGATCCCAGATCGGGGGGCGCTGGTCGGGATCGCCGATGGCGTCGCGCCAGTCGTGGGCCGAGACGAAGTTGCCGCCCGGCCAGCGATAGACGCCTGAGCGGAGGGACTTGAGGACGTCGATGACCTCATGCCGCCACCCCTGGACGTTGTCCGAGGTCATCAGCGAGACCGCGCCAATGCGCAGCGTCCCAGGACCGGCGGCAGTGATCTCGATCTGGCCGTCGTCGTTGTCGGCCATGCACTTGAAGGCGAGCGGGAAGGTGGCGTAGCTCGAAGTCAGCTTGCCGATGCGCACGGTCTGGCGGTCTGTTGCGCCGTCCCCCCATACCAGGCTGACAGAAGCCTCGGCGCCAGGGTCTCCGGCGAGGACGATGCGGCCGGAATAGGCCTGGTCGCGCAGAAGGCTCAAACCGGTCTGGCGAATGCCGCGAGGCTCGCCTTCGCTGAGCGTGATCGCCGGGGAGTGGTCGCCAACGTAGGCGTGCTGGGCGTCCATGGTGATGAGCTCCGGGGGGCCCACGGGAGCCCATCGGCGAGGGGGGCCACCGAATGGGCCGCGGCGAGCCCTCGCCTGCGCGGCCGGGTCCGGACCCTCGGGCGTGACCGGGTTGAAGAACTTGCGGTCGTCGATCATCTCTGCCCACATGCCGCGGTACACGAGGCTCCCGGCGTGCTCGATGAACATGCCATAGAGGTTGGGATTGATCGGAGCGAACGTCTTGCCCGCATCGATGACGGCTGTGACGGGGGCGGAGGCAGGAGCATCAGCGGCCGCAGACGTCGCAGCGTGCGACGTCCAGGCACCGGCGACGAGAACAGCCAGGGTGCAGCCAACGAACGAGATCGAGCGTGTGGTATTCATGATTCTCGTCTCGTCACTCGACCGAGAGCACCGTCACCGACTTCGGGGCGAGAGTCAGGGCCAGCTTCCCGCCGTGGACCTTTGCCACGATGGGCTTCGGCGCGACGGTATCGGGCGCCTCGAAGCTGTTCACGCTGTCGACCTTGGGAGCTGCGAGGGTCTCTCCGCTGGCCGCGTGGGCAGCGACGCCGGCCACGCTGACCTCGATCTCGGCGGGTTGATGGGGGTCGACGTTGGTCACGGCCAGCCACAGCTTTCCGTCCGTGCCTTTGGCGGCGATGGCGTCCACGCGCGGTAGCGTGACGTCGCCGTAGGTGTAGGTTCCCGCGTCGAACGACACCGGCACGAAGGTCGAATCCTGAAACGGCAAGTACATCTTGAAGACGTGGTAGGTTGGGGTGAGCACCATCTTCTCCTGGTCGGTGAGGATCATCGCCTGCAGCACGTTCACCATCTGGGCGATGTTGGCCCCGCGCACCCGGTCGGCGTGGCGCGCGAAGATGTTCAGGTTGAGCGCCGCCAGGATGGCGTCGCGCTGGCTGTTCTGTTGGACCAGGAAGCCGGGGTTGCTGCCCGGCAGGGGCGCGTACCAGGCGCCCCACTCGTCGACGACGAGAGCGACCTTCTTCTCAGGGTCGTACTTGTCCATGATCGCCGAGTGGGTGGCGATCAGGCGGTCCATGTCGAGGGTGGACTTCAGGATCTCACCGTACTCGGTCTCGCCGAACCCGGTGGACTTGTAGGCCGGAGGCCACTTGACCACCGTGTAGTTGTGCATCGACAGGCCGTCGATGTCCCAGCTCCAGGTGTGTCCCTGCCACGCCTTCATGATGGTGTCGGTCCATTCCGTCCAGCGCGGCCCGTCGCCACCGGGACCCACGGCGATCTTCAGCATCCGGTGCGGCCCCTCTTGCTGCGACGGGTTGAAGTTCCGGACGAAGCGGCTGTAGATCTTGAGCTGGCTCAAGTAGTAGTCCGGCGTCATGTTGCCGCCGCAGTCCCAGCTCTCGTTGCCGATGCCGAGGTAGGGGACCTGGTACGGGGCCGGGTGGCCGTTGGCGGCGCGCTCCTTGGCCAGGGCTGTCGGCTGGGCGGTGGTCAGGTACTCGAGCCAATCGGCCGCTTCCCGCGGCGTGCCCGAGCCGACGTTGACCGAGACGTAGGCCTGGCTGCCGATCTGGTCGATGAAGTCCATGAACTCGTCGGTGCCGAAGCTGTTCGGCTCCGTCACTCCGCCCCAGTTCGGGTTGAGGGTGACCGGCCGCTTCGGACCGATGCCGCTGCGCCAGTGGTACTCGTCCGCGAAGCAGCCGCCCGGCCAGCGCACATTCGGCACGTGGAGCGCCTTGAGCGCGGCCACCACGTCATTGCGAATCCCCCGCGTGTTGGGGATCGGGGAGTCCGGACCGACCCAGACCCCCCCGTAGATCCCGTGGCCGAGATGCTCGGCGAACTGCCCGAAGATGTTGCGGTCGATCTTCGCTCCCGGCTGCGACGGGTCGACCGTCAGCATGACCTTCTCCGCGGCCGTCGCGGGCGCGGTCAAGGCGAAGGCGCCCGCCGCGATGGCGGTGACGAGAAGCAGGCGTCGAGCGAGTGTGTCGGCCATCTCTTTCTCTCCAGGGTAATGAGACATGTCTTGTCTTCCGTCGATGCTATACGACAAGCGATCCTCCCGGCCCGGACTGGGACGGACGTCCAGGGAGGCGCGCGGCCCGCTTCCCTGACCAGCGCACGCGGATCGTGGCCCCCAGCCCCGGCGCGCTCTCGACCTCGAGTCTGGTCCCGAGCGCCCGTGCCCGCTCGCGCATGCCCGAGAGCCCGAAGTGGAAGCCACGGCTCGCGCCCTCGGGCGGGAGGCCTCGGCCGTCGTCGGACACGGTCAGCTCCACCGTCTCCTCCGTGAAGACCAGTGAGACGGCGACCTGCTTGGCCTGCGCGTGCCGCACGGCGTTGGTGAGCGCCTCCTGCGCGATGCGGAACAGGTGATGCTCCGCGGCGACCGACAGCCGGCGCGGCGCGCCCTGCACGAAGACCGCGACCGCCGGGTTCTGTCCCGATGCGAGCTCGCTCGCGACCTCCTCGACCGCGCGCGCGATGTCGCCCCGCTCCAGCGCCTGCGAGCGGAGCTGGTTGACCGTGCGGCGCGTCTCCTCGCGCGAGTACTCGACCATCCTGAGAGCAGCGTCCAGGCAGCGCTCCACGGCCTGCGGGCGCCGGCCCAGGTGCTGCCGCGCCGAGTCCACCTGCAGGGCGATCCCGGCCAGACCCTGCTCCAGCGTGTCGTGCAGCTCGCGCGAGAGCCGCCGCCGCTCGCCGAGCACGGCCAGCAGCCGCTGGCGCACCCGCCGCACCCGCGACGCGTGCAGCAAGAGGCCTACCCCCGCCAGCGACAGGGCGGCGACCGCGGCGAACCAGCCCGCCTGCCAGAACGGCGGCCGCACCCGCAGGGGCAGGCGCACGCCCTGCGTGTTCCAGACGCCGTCGTTGTTGCGGGCGCGGACCCGGAAGACGTAGTCACCGGGGGGGATGCGGACGTAAGAGGCGAAGGTCTCGGGGCCGACCGGGCTCCATTCGCGGTCGAGCCCCTCCAGCCGGTAGCTGTAGCGGTTCTTCTTGGGCAGGATGTAATTGAGCGCCGCGAAGCTGAAGGTGACGTCCGCCTGGTCGTGCGCCAGCACGAGCGCGCTCGTCTCTTCGATCGGGCGCTCGAGCGGGGAACCCGGGCTGCCTGCCAGCACGGGGTGATTGTCGATCCGGAGCTCGGTCAGCACGACGGGCGGTACGCGGGTGTTGGTCCGGAACCCCTCCGGCAGGAAGCGGGTGAGCCCGCGCGAGGTGCCGAAGAAGAGCTCGCCGTTCGGCGCGCGGAACGCGGCGCCGCGGAGGCAGGTGCGGCCCGTCACCCCGTCCCGCTCGTCGAAGGCGAGCACCGGGGCTCCCGCCGGCGACGCCACCGCTCCTCTCAGCCAGGCTAGACCGCCGTCGGTACCGACCCAGACGCTCCCCGAGGCGTCCTCCGCGATGCTGGCCACGTTCGGGCTCGGCAGGCCGTCGGCCTCACCGTAGGCGGCGAGCCTCCGGCCGGCGGAGTCGAGGCCGGTCAGCCCGCGCTCCGTCGCCACCCAGAGGTGGCCGCGGGCGTCGACGTGCAGCGCGTTCACGAAGGACCCCAGGAAGGTCCCGCCGCCGTCCGAGTCGCCCTCGAAGTGCCGCACCGCCCCGGTCCGACGATCCACGTGCTCGATGCTGGTCGGGTGCCCGAGCCAGAGGCCGCCCGCGGCGTCGACGGCCGCCGCGGCGACCGAGCCCTGCCCCGCCCCCGGGTAGCGGTCGCCCAGGGGCAGGTAGCTCTCGCGGTCCACGTCGAAGAGGAAGACGCCGTCGTTGGTCGTCACCAGCAGCTCGCCCCCGCCCGCGTCGAGGACGCGCCAGATGCTGTCGCTCATCGCCGAGCGCCGTCCGGTCCGCGGGCGGTAGAAGCGCACGCGGCCGCTGCGGGTGTCGATGCGACAGAGCCCGGCGTTCCAGAGGCCGACCCAGATCCGGCCCTCGGGGCCGGCCAGGACGCTCTGGACCGCGTTCGACGCCGAGCCGAGCTCGCCTCGGGGAAGCGGATAGCGGCGGACCTGTCCCGTGCGCGACTCGATGACGTTCAGCCCGCCGCCGTCCGTGCCCACCCAGATCTCGCCTCTCTCGCCCACGGCGATCGAGGTCACGTGCGGGTCGCTGAGGCCGTCGGGACCGGCGCGGATTCCCTCGAACCGCTGCGTGAGCGGCGAGAGGCAGCTCACCCCGAGGCCGTTCACCCCGGCCCAGAGCATGCCCTGCCGGTCGCGGTAGAGGGCCCACACGGACGGGCTGCCCAGGCTGCGCGGGTCGTTCGGGTCGGGACGATGGTGCGCGAACCGTCCCGAGGCGACGTCGAGCACGTCGAGGCCGCCGTTCTCGGTTCCCACGTAGATGCGCCCGTCGCCGTCCCCCGCCAACGCGACCACCTGGGCGACGCTCAGCGAGTCGGGACGCCCGGGATTCGGCAGGTACCGGCGCGTCCGCCCGCGGGCGAGGTCGATGCGGACGAGTCCCCCGCCGTAGCCGGCGACCCAGAGCGTGCCGGCCGGCTGCTCGAGGAAGGCGGCGTAGAACCAGTCGTCGGGCTCGCGCCGCCCCGATGCGCTGCGGTCGCGAATCGGGAAGCTTTGGAAGGTGTGCGTGTCCCGGTCGAACTGGAAGAGCCCCCGCCTCTCCGTCGCAACCCAGAAGGTGCCGCGTGAGTCCTCCAGGAGAGCCATCACCCGCGGCTCGCTGCCGGGGGGACCGATCGGGAAGGCGCTGAAGGTCTTCGAGGCGGGATCGAAGAGGTCGATACCCTCGGCGTTGCCCACCCAGATCCGGCCCGCGTGGTCCTGGTAGATCGCCTGCACGTAGGGCGCGCTCAGGGACCCGGGCCGCCCGTCCGCGAGGTAGCGCGTGAAGCGGCCCGTGCTCCGATCCAGCACCCCCACACCCGCCCGCCGGCTCCAGACGGTCCCGACCCAGAGACGGTGCTCCCCGTCCTCCAGCACGCAGGTGGCCTCTCCGAAGGGCAGTGAGGAAGGGTCGTTCGGGTCGTGGCGGTAGACGACGAGGTGGGCGCCGTCGTAGCGCACCAGCCCACGCGCCGTCGCGAACCACATGAAGCCGTCGTGGTCCTCGATGATGGCGCGCACGTAGTTGTTCGGCAGGCCGTCCTCGACGGTGATATGGGTGAAGGAGCCGGTCGTGGCCGCGGGCGCGAGCGCAGAGCGCGCGACCGGGCCGGCCAGCAGCCAGGCGGCGAGGAGCACGGACGGGGTCGTCGTCACGAACGCCGGGATTTTGATACGGGACGACCGCGCCGTCCACGCGCCTGGCGCCGATGCCCCGGTAGGAGCAGGGTCCTACCGGGAGGCCGGACCCCGGCGCTACCCCGATGCCGAATCACTCGATGCGGACGATGCCGCGCTTGACCGCGACGGCGACGGCCTCCGTCCGCTGGGTGACGCCGAGCTTCTCGAAGATGCTGGAGATGTGGTTCTTGACCGTGCCGCCGGCGATCCCCAGCTTGCGGGCGATCTGCGCGTTGGTGTCGCCCTGCACGACGAGCGCCAGCACCTGCTGCTCCCGGGAGGTCAGTTCCTCACAGGGGAGCCGTTCCGCCAGGCGCACGGCGATGTCGGAGGGTACGTACTGGCGCCCTTCCGCCACCAGCCGGATGGCCTTCAGCAGCTCGCGCTGTCCCACCGTCTTGGGCAGGTACGAGGCGGCTCCGCTCTGCAGCGCGGCGTGAATCTCGTCGGCTCCCGTGTAGTTCGAGAGCATGATCACCCGGGCCCCCGGAGACTCCCGCCGGATCGCCGCGAGGGCCGTCAGGCCGTCCGTCCCGGCCATCCGTACGTCCATCACGGTCACGTCGGGGTGCTGGAGGCGGTGGAGGGCGACGGCCTCCTCGCCGCTCTCGGCCTCCGCGCAGACCTCGATGTCCGCTTCGAAGCCGAGCACGTTGGCCAGCCCCACCCGGACCAGGTAGTGGTCGTCGACGAGCATCACCCGAATGCGAGCCAAGACGCCCGCAGTCTAGCAGGGAGACGGCCCCGATGCGCTGGTCGTCGCCCCCCACGTGCAGGGAAGAGGGATCGGATCGCTCCCGTACAACCACGTGCTCCACACGATGTGGGCGCAGGGCGTGAAGTGCGCCACGGCCGACACCGGGGGAGCTGTCGCATGCCCCGGTCCGACGCGCCTACGAGAAGGTCGCTTCGTCGCCGTGCCGCGAGGCCCGCCGCCGCCCCGCCCGCCGCACTCCCCTCGCTGCCCGGCCGGCCCCGGCCACCGGCCGATAGGCGAAGGCGGCCGCCAGCCGGCAAGTGATCGCGACGTTCGCGCGGGAGAGCGGGCGAGAGCCCTCCCAATCGACCCAGCCGGGTGACGCCGGCTCGTCGCGAGAAGCGGACATCGCCTGGGCCTCCGCGCCCGTAAGTCGAAGAGCGGACTCATCGAACTGACAGGGCGCGGTGCTTGCATGTCGACGGATGACGGCGGGCAACGGAGGGAGGTCGCGATGAGAACTTGGTGGACTTGGGCTTCGGTACTCGCACTCTGCCTCTCCCCGGCTCTGGCGCAGGCGAGAGACAGAGGACATGACCGGCGCGACGATGGCGGGCGCCACGCCTCCGCGCGCCGCCAGGCCGAGCGGCGGGAGCCTCGGGCTCGGAACAGCGCGAGTTCCAGCCGCGGAATCCAGCGGTCGCAGCGCTCAGGCGATCGCCCGAACTGGTCGACCCGCCAGAGGTCCGACTCGGGGCGGGACGGCGGACGGCGCTGGAGTTCCCGCAACGACCGGAGCGGCTGGGACCGCGATCGGCGCAACGACAGCGGGTGGCGCGGGTCGTACCGGACCGCGCCGCGCCGTGGCTGGCCGCTCTTGCGGGTTCGTCCGCTGCGGCACCCCTCCTACTACCGGTACGGCTACTACTACGGGCACGGCTACTACTTCCCGCGCTACTACTACGACTACGACCGCTACCGGGCGCACGCCTCGATCCGCATTCTGGTCGAGCCGGAGGAGACGGAGGTCTACGTCGACGGCTACTACGCCGGGGTGGTAGACGACTTCGACGGGGTCTTCCAGCGCCTCAACCTCACGCCGGGCGGTCACGAGATCACGCTGCGCCTGGATGGCTTCCAGACCTGGCGCGCCGACGTCTTCGTGAACCCGGGCCGCACGTTGAGGCTGCGTCACGACATGCTCCCGGGCCCCGGGGACCCCGAGCTCTACGACTCGGGCGCCTACGAAGAGCCGTAGGGCCGCCGTCAACCCAGGCGGACCGGCATCCCCATGAGCGGCCACACCAGCCAGACGAAGAGACCCAGGACGAGCATCAGGAGCAGGCTTGCCGCCACCCCTGCCCGGAAGAACTCGCCGGAGCTGAACTGTCCGCTGCCGTACGCGATGGCGTTGGGGGCGGCCCCGATCAGCAGCATGAAGGGCATGCCCGCGGCGACCAGGGAGGTGTAGAAGACGACCTCCGGGGCCACCCCCAGGTACCTCGCGATCACGAGGGCGACCGGCAGGCAGATGGCGATGGCGGCGACGTTCATGATCACGTTGGTCATGGCCAGGACGAACAGCCCCACCCCCATCACGAAGACGAACCAGGGAGCGCTCTTGAAGAGCGCCAGCCACTGGACGGCCAGCCAGCTGGCGGCCCCGGTCTGCCACAGGCACAGCCCGATGCTCATGGCGCCGCCGAAGAGCAGCACGATGTTCCAGGGGACCTGCTCCAGGTCCTCCAGGGTGAGGATCCGGAGCAGGAAGAAGAGGATGGTCGAGGTCAGGATGATGGCGCTCTTGTCCAGCGGCGCGAGGGCGGGGACGAAGGAGCGCCCGATCATCAGGCCCACCGTGGCGAAGACGATCAGCAGGGCGAGGACCTCGTCCCTGGAGACCGGACCCAGGCGCGCGTGCAGGTGACGCACGCGCTCGCGCAGCCCCGCGATGGTCCGGCGCTCCGGGGGGAAGACGAGAAGGCAGAAGCCCCAGATGAGGAACACCATGGCCCAGCCCACCGGAAACAGGTACCAGCTCAGCTCGAAGAAGGAGACCTCCCGGCCCGCCATGTCCTTGAAGAAGCCGATGGCGACCGCAGCCCGGGCCGATCCCAGCAGGGTCACGATGCTTCCCGCGCCGGCCGCGAAGGCCATCCCGATGAAGAGGCCCTTGCCGAACCGGGTCGGCCTCTCGCCTTCCTCGTAGAGCGAGTGGATCGCCATCAGCAGGGGGAACACCGCCGCCGCCACGGCGGTGTGGGCCATGATGTGGGTCATGGCCGCCGTCATCAGAAAACAGCCCAGGTAGATCAGGCTGGTGCGCTCGCCGACCAGCAGCAGGACCCGATAGGCCATGCGCTTGGTGAGGCCGGTCCGGGTGAAGACGATCCCGATGACGAGCGAGCCGATGATGAACCAGACCGAGGGGTCCATGAAGTCCCCGAACGCCACCTTGGGCGGACGGATGCGCAAGAGCGCCTGCGTGACCCCGATGACGATGGCGGTGACGCCGATGGGGACGACCTCGAACACCCACCACACCAGGGCCAGGACGAAGAGGGCCAGGGAGGCCTTGGCCTCCGGACCCAGGGCGAAGGTCTTGCCCGCCGGGTCCACGGCCGCCGGCCAGGGCGGCGACAGGAGCACGGCGAGGAAGAGGGCGAGACCGAGGGCGATGAAGAGGTTGCGGCGCCAGTCCGCCCGGCGCCCGACCTGCGCCAGGCGCACGTGCTCGGGCATCGGGGGCAGTCCGGCGGCGGGGGGTGCCGGCGAGCCGACGACGCTAGAGGACAAGCTTGGACACTTCGTCGAGGACGTCGACCGAGCGGACCACCCCGATGACGCTTCCCTCGCGGAGAACCGGGATCATGCTCAGGTTGTTCTCGACCATCTCGTAGATGATCTTCATCAGGTGGTCGTCGTGCCGCAGCGTCACCTTGATCGGCTGCATCACGTCCCCCACCGGCCGCTCCGCCCGTTCCCGGATCTGGGTCGCCACGTTGGCGTCGCTCAGCTCGAGGAAGTCGGGATCGGCCTTCACCTCGAACAGCTTCCGCGCGAAGCTCCGCCGCTTCCGCTCCAGGAAGCGGGCCTCGAGGCCGCGCAGGATGTCGCGCCGGCGCACCACCCCAAGCAGGTCGTAGGCCTCGTTGAAGACGAGGAAGGCGCGGGGCAGCGACACCCTCCCCCGCACCTCGATTCGCGAGCTGCGGAGAGTCGCCATGGCCTGGCGGAGGGTGAACCAGTAGGGCATGTGCGGGTACTCGCTCAGCGGGATCATCAGGTCGATCGCGCGTTTGGTCTCCATCGCTTCCTTCCGCGGGGGAACCCGCTCGACTCCGCTTCAGTACGTCCGGCAGCACTCCTCCACCCGTTCCGGGGGCAGTCCCGACCGTCGGGCCACGGCCGCGGGGTCGTCACCGCAGCGGGTGGCGAGCCGGCGCAGGTACTCGGCCTGGAACGCCCGCTCGGCCTCCGCGTAGGGCTCGCTCTCGAAGAGCGCCCGCGTCGCCTCCACCTCCCGCCTGAGGCTCTGCCACCGCATGGCCTTGTTCACGGTGAAGAGGATCTGCTCCTTCTTGAAGGGCTTGGTCAGATAGTCGAAGACGTCCTGGCTGAGCGCCTCGATGGCGGTCTCCAGGGACCCGAAGGCGGTGAGGATTATGACCTCCTCGGAGCGTCCCTGCTTCTTCACCAGGCGCAGGATGTCGAGGCCGTCCATCCCCGGCATCTTCAGGTCGGTCAGGATCAGGTCGAAGCTCTCCCTCTCCAGCAGCCTGGGCACCTCGAGCGCGTTGTTCGTGGTCACGATCGAGTAGGGCGTCTTCTCGGAGATGACCCGCTCGAGGAGCCGCAGCATGTGGACCTCGTCGTCGACGGCGAGAATGCGCTCGGTCATGTCCGCCCTCCTCCAGCTCGGCACTGGTCCGGCTCCTGGTCGCTGGTGCTGGCCCGGGCCCGCTCGCACACGGGCATGGAGACGGTGAACGTCGTCCCCGGTGTCGCGTCCGGGTAGTCGTCGCGGCTCGAGCTCGTGAAGCTGATCTCGCCCCCGTGCTTGGTGACGATCCCGTAGCAGAGGGACAGGCCCAGCCCGGTGCCCTCCCCCACCTTCTTGGTGGTGAAGAACGGGTCGAAGACCCGTGTCTTGATCCGGTCGGGGATGCCGGATCCGGTGTCGCTCACCCGGAGACGGACCCAACCGTCCTCGGCCGACGCCGACATCCTCAGCGTCCCGCCCTCGTCCTTCATCGCCGCCACTGCGTTGTTGACGAGGTTGAAGAGCACCTGCTGGTACTCCCGGGGGTCCCCGCAGACCCTGGGCAGGCCTTCCGGCACCTCGTCGACGAGGTCTATCTTCGCGGTCATGAGCGTGTTCCGGACGATCTCGCTGACGGTCTGGACGCAGCGGCGTACGTCGACCGTGTCCTCGAGACCCTCGGTGACCCGGGCGAAGCCGAGCAGCTTTTCGACCGTCTGCCGGGCGCTCCTTCCGCTCTCCGCGATCACCTGGAGGTCCTCGTAGTCGACGGTCCCGGGAGGGCAGCGCTCCAGGAGCAGGTCGGTGAAGCCGAGGATCGCGGCCAGGGGGTTGTTGATCTCGTGAGCGACCCCGGCGGCGAGGTTGCCGATGGAGGCGAGCTTCTCGGTGTGGTAGATGCGCTGCTCCCACTCCATCTTCGCCGTCACGTCCCGGATGATCACGGTGGAACCGATCACCTCGCCGCTCTCCGAGTGAACCGGGGTCCGAGTGATGTCGACGGTGAGGCGACGGCCGTCCCGGGTGATGCGGGTGGCGACATAGTCGCGCACGAACCCCTTGCGGGCCGCCTCCTCCTGGATCCGGCGGAGCTCTACTTCGGCGTCGATCTCCGGGGGAACCAGGCGCCGGAAGGTGTGGCCGACCATCTCCTCGGCGGAGTAGCCGAAGACGAGCTCCGCCCCCCGGTTCCAGACCTGGACGTGGTTGTCGTTGTCGACGAAGACGATGGCGTCGGCAGAGCTGTTCAGGATGCTCTGCATGTACTCCCACTGCCGTCCCATCTGGCGCGCGAGAGACGCCGACAGGCGCCGCTGATACGCGATCGCCAGCAGGCCGAGGAGGAGGATCCCGACCAGGAGAGCGGCCTGGGCCGCGAACTGCCGCAGGTAGACGCGGCGGACGGCTTCGGCCACCTCCGTGGTCGGCGCCACCACGGCTACCGACCAGACCTGGCCCGGCCCCAGGGACGCGCTGGGTACGGGGGTGAAGGCGATGAGCTTCTCCATCCGGCCCTCGACCCCGCGGTGCCAGCCGCTCACGTAGACGCCCATGCCCTCGCGGCCGCGGAGCATTTCCTCCTTCATGATGTGGTTGATCTCGCTGAAGCTGATGTAGGGCTGGCGGCGGTGGCGGGCCTCGAAGGCGCTCAGCCCGATGAACTGCGCGTCGGGGTGGTAGAGGAACCTTCCTTCGCCGTCGATGGCCCAGGCGTAGCCGGTCCGGCCGGAGCGGATCGGGGCCATCGCCCGAGAGAGCAGCCGGCTGACGTCCAGTCGCACGGTGAGCGCCCCGGCCATCTCGCGCTCCGAAGCCAGGCGCCGACAAAGGTGGCTGGTCACGGCGATCGCTCCGGCTGCCGCCGGGTCCATCCTCAAGGGGCCGAGCCAGGCCCACCCGGCCCGCACCTCGGGACAGGCCGCCGGCGCGTCGTCGATCGCCCGGCTGGCGGCGCCGGGGTCGTGGTAGGCGGCAAGGATCCGGCCCTGGGCGGACACCACCGCGACGGCGAGGACGCCCTTCGGGTGTGCCCACTCGTAGAAGGCCCGCAGGCCGGAGTCGCCGGGGTCCACTCTCTTCGGGAGATTGCGGGCCAGGCTCTCCACCGCCACCTCGATGTCGCCGAGGTCGGCGCTCACCTGCGCCGCGGCCTGGCGGGCGAGGATGAGCTGCTGCTGGTTGAAGTCGCTGCGGATCTGCTCGAGCATGACGCCGGCGTTCTGGTACACCAGGAACACCGCCACCACCAGCACCACGAAGAGGAGCGCCGCCGCCAGGAGCACGAGGAGACGCCACCTCGCTCCCGACTGACTGTGGCCCAGCAGGCGGGCGCGCAGGGCGCTCATGGGGATTCCTGGGACTCGAGGCCCAGCGTGCGAGCGAAGTCCTCGAGGTACCACCGGGTGATCGCGTCGTTCGAGAGCGCCATGTCCAGCTGCTTGGTGAGCATGGTGAGGCGGCCGAGGAGGCGGAGCCGGTCGGCGATGGTGGCCTCGTCCGCGTACGCGAGGCTGGTGTCGAGGAAGTCGCCCCGGCTGGCGTGCTCGAAGCCGGCGCGGGAGAGGAGCTCCGTGATCAGGGCGATCCGTCGGACGCGGCGGTCGGAGGAAGCGCCACCTCCTCGGAGCTGCAGGCGGATGTAGTTCTTGCAGGGCTCCTGCGTGCACAGGGACTCGAAGGTCGTGAAGTGGTATCCGAGGTGCAGGCTGAGGAGCATGTAGTCGCGGCCGAGCACCGCGAAGCTCGCCTCCGCGAACTCCTCGCGGCTGGCGGTGCCCATCTGGGTCGTCACCACCGAAAGGAAGCCGCTCAGGTTCACGGGGTGCGCGTGGGACGGCCAGCCCTCTTCCTCCATGCCGGCCCAGAAGGCCCGGAAGGGGACGGAGCCGAGGTCGCCGAGCGCCACCTGGCGCCTGCCGTCCTGTCCGGAGATCGGGCCGTCCAGGTCGATCAGACGGACCTCGAGAGGAATGGCCGTCTGCAGGCGGAAGCCGATCCGGCGGCGGCGACCTACCTCCGCCGCCGCGGAGAACATCTCCTCCATCGCCATCTGGTGCGCGAAACGCGTGATGTCGTGCAGGGTCCGGCATCCCTCCGCCCGGAACTCCGGGGCACCACGGTGGATGAGATTGAGGGGCGCGGCCTTCTGGAGGACACCCTGGAGAATGTCGAAGACCGCCGTGTCTTCGAAGAGCGTCGACTCGGGGCGTCGAGCTTCGACCAGCTCTTCGTGCATCCCCGCGTAGACCGACCCGCCGGTGGCGTCCACGGTGACCGGGCGCCCTTCCGGGAGCCCGGTGGCATCCTTCACCCCGGCGAGAGTGGGCACCCGGTACTCGCGGGCGAGGGTCGCCATGTGGCTGGCAACCCCTCCGACCTCGGTGACGATCGCGCTCACCTTGCCCATCACCGTCACCAGCGCCGGAAACGGGCGCGCCGACACCACCACGGCTCCCTCCCTGACGCCGGCGAGGTCGGCGCTGCCGCGCACCGGGGAGACCGGGCCCGCACCCGCGCCACTGCACACCGTCGTCCCGCCGGATCGCAGGACCTCCCACCCCGAGACGTCGGGAGGGACGCCGCCCGGGGCCGGGCGCAGCACACGAAGGGGCCGGGTCTGCAGGAGGCGGATCTCTCCCTCCCGATCGAGGGCCCACTCGATGTCCTGCGGGGTACCGTAGTGCTTCTCGATCCGCTCCGCGTAGCCAGCCAGCCGGGCGAGCGCCTCCGCGCCCAGCGAGGGGCACGCCTGCTCCCGCTCGGGCACGGCCTCCCTCGACACGGTACCGTCGGGGCGGAGCGCGAGGCGGACGGGCTTGACGGCCGCGGCAGCGGCCAGGACCGATCCACTCCCGCGCTCCAGGCGGAAGAGGTCCGGGGTCAAGGTACCGTCGACGAGGTACTGGCCCAGGCCGAAGACCGAGTGGACCAGCAGGTCGGTCTGGTCGGGCCGGAGCGGATCGCGGGTATAGACGACCCCGCTCGCCCGCGCGTCGACCATCGCCAGGCAGGCCACACCCATCGCCAGGTCGGCCTCCCCGAGCTCGTGGCTGAGAAGGTAGTAGATGGCCTGAGGGGAGAACTTGCCGGCGAGGACCTGGAGGTAGCGGCACGGCAGCTCTTCCCGACGGACCCCGAGGAACGTGGCGTACTGGCCCGCGAAGCTGAGCAGCGCGTCCTCTCCCAGCGCACTCGACCGCAGGGAGAAGAGGCTCGCCCCCGAGCGCACCTCGAGGTCGGCCGCGGCCGCGGTCAGGGCGTCGGCCAGGTCGGGAGGGAGCCTTCCCTCGACCACCATCGCCTGGACCTTTCGACTGGCGCGCTCGACATCCTCGAGCCGGCGGACGTCCAGCGATCGGATGTGCTCCCTGATGCGCGCCTCGAGGTCGTTGGCGGCCACGAATCGCTGATAGGCCCAGGCCGAGATCGCGAAACCCTCCGGCACGGGAAGGCCGAGGCGGCTGCTGAGCTCTCCCAGCTGCGCGCTCTTGCCTCCGACGCTGCCGGCACGCGAGCGGTCGAGCTGCGCGAGGGGAATCGTGTAGGCGTCTTCGGGAACGCGGCGGCGGCCCTCGACCAGGTCGCCGATCTCCGACTCGATGGCCGCGTGGCGGTCTCGCAGAACCGCGTAACGCTCCCCGCCCAGGGCGACCATCCTCTCGATGATGTCGTCGAGACCCGCCCGCAGCTCGTCCCGGCTCGAGCGGATGTAGTTCACGTCGAACAGGTGCTCGCCCTGGGACTTCTCCTCGAGGTCGGCGATGACCTTGAGCACCCGCTTGTTGCCCTCGAGGAGCCCCCTGAAGCTCTCGAACCGGCTTCGGAACGCCCGAAGCTCCGCCTCCCGCTCCTCGCTCGAGTCGCGAGAGAAGCGGCGGAGCCAGCTCACGGACACCTTCTCGGGGTACAGGCGTCGTCCCCGCGGGGTCGTGGGTGCTCCAAGGACACAGATTCCCCCGTTCGCTGATGCAATCCGCACGCCGAACGT
The DNA here is from genome assembly GCA_963732935.1 of uncultured Acidobacteriota bacterium. Classification (GTDB taxonomy): domain Bacteria; phylum Acidobacteriota; class Vicinamibacteria; order Fen-336; family Fen-336; genus DATBSL01. The sequence continues at coordinate 556,378 of CAVTBK010000004.1, forward strand.
CCTGGCTGTTCTGGGTGTTACGGGCGGTGTGCGCGGTCCATGCAGCCGAGCGGTCGAGACCTGGAGGGGGCTGGGGGTTCCCGCTTCATTCCCTCCGGAATCAGCGCGATGCGAAGGACCTTCTCGCCTTCGAGCCTCCCTCGGCCTCCGACCCGCCCGATGCGACCGTCGCCGGGTTCCGCGATCCACACGAGGCGACGCGCGCGCGTTTCGTGCCTGAAACGCTCCCGAGGCGGGAGTGCGTCGTCGGAGTGCGCCGTCGCAGCGTGCTAGACTCCGCCCCGGCCGACGGCCGGTGACCTCGCATGAGTTCCGCCACGACGTCGCCCGCAGTGCCCCCGAGGGGAAGCGGCATTTTGCGGGACCGCTATTCCCGCGAGCTGTTCGGGCGAAACCTGCTCCACCTGGGCATCGCATACCTGGCACCGCTGGTCCTGCTCGCCGGGTACTTCCACGTGCAGTACCGCGAGCTCTCCGCCCGAGGACGCCTCCTCCACCTGGGCTCGGTGGCCGAGCTCCGCGCCAACGTGCTCGATCTCTTCCTGCGGGAGCGCGTCGTCAACCTCCTGAACCTGATCGACGATCCGAGGCTTCCCCTGCCTCCGTCGCCGGCACAGCTCCAGGGCATGCTCGAGCGGCTGCGGAGGGAGAGCGGGGCGTTCGTGGACGTGGGCTTCATCGACGACGCGGGCGTCCAGCAGGCCTACCGGGGGGCCTTCCCGTGGCTCGAGAAGCGCGACTACCACGAGGAGGGCTGGTTCCGGGCGCTCCTTGCCGGACGAGACCGCTACGTGATCACCGACAGCTACCTGGGTTTCCGGAACCGGCCCCACTTGACCGTCGCGGTGCGCCGCGCCCAGGGGCGCACGCGGGTGATGCTGAAGGCGGCGCTGGATCCGGAAGAGGTCTACCGGCAGGTCGATCTGCTGGCCGGCTCGGAGGGACTCGACGTGGCCATCGTCAACGGGGCCGGCCTCTACCAGCTGGTACCGGCCCAGATCGGCCTCCCGCTCGCCGAGTCGCCTCTGAAGCCACCCCGTGATCCGCGGCGTGGCACGGCCGAGGGGCGGAGCGGGGGCCGCCAGGTGTCCTACGCCTACGCCTGGCTGCGTACGGCACCCTGGGCGGTGATCGCGTCGGTCCCCCCACGGGGCGCCGGGCTCGGCAGCGGGGGCGGCTGGATCACGCTCCTCGGCCTCTCCGTCGGGCTGATCCTCGTGGTCCTCTCGGCGGTCCTCATTCGGGCGAAGAAGCTGGTCGAGCTGCAGATCGAGAAGGAGCTGACGCAGGCGCAGTTCGAGCACGCGGCGCGTCTCGCCTCGGTCGGGGAGCTCTCGGCTGGCATTGCCCACGAGATCAACAACCCCTTGGCCATCGTCTCCGAGGAGAGCGGTCTCATCCGCGACCTGATCGACCCCGAGCTCAGCAGGGGCACGACCGCCGCCGACCTGCGCCCCCACCTGGACAATATCCAGGAGGCCGTCTTCCGCTGCCGGGACATCACGCGGAAGCTGCTGAGCTTCGTCCGCAAGACGGACATCCGGGTGGAGCCCCACGACCTCCACCAGCTCCTCGACGAGCTCGTGGACGGGTTCTGGGTTCGCGAGACGGCGGGACCGGGCATCGAGATCGTCAAGCACTACGCCGAGGAGCGGCTCCTCGTCGTGACCGACGGGAACCAGCTCAGGCAGGTGTTCCTGAACATCCTGAAGAACGCCGCCGACGCCATCCGGCCGCCGGGGCAGATCGACGTCACCACCGCCCGCACCGGGGACGAGATCTCCGTGAGCGTCGCCGACACGGGCCGGGGCATCAGCGCCGAGCAAATGGGAAGGATCTTCCTTCCCTTCTACACGACCAAAGAGGTGGGCAAGGGAACGGGGCTCGGGCTCTCGGTGAGCCTCGGCATCGTCCGAAGCCTGGGAGGCCGGATCCTGGTCGAGAGTCTCCCCGGGAGGGGGAGCGTCTTCACCGTCCGGCTGCCGAGTGGGGGACCGCCCGCTCCGCCCGGCGAGGGCCGGGGCTGAAGACGCCCACGAGCACTTGAAGCGGCCCACGAGCGAGGGAGGGGAGATGACAGGCAAGATCAGGCTGCTGATCGCGGACGACGAGGTGAAGTTCGTCGACTCCATCGCCGAGCGGCTGGAGATGCGCGGTCTGTCCGTGGCGAAGGCCCATGACGGCACCGAAGCCGTGCGCCTCGCCCGCCAGGAGAGGTTCGACCTCGCCCTCCTCGACCTCAAGATGCCGGGCCTCGACGGGCGCGAGGTGCTCCGGATCCTGAAGCATGAGCAGGAACACCTCGAGGTCGTGATCCTGACCGGACACGGCTCCCTCGACTCGGCGGTCGAGTGCACGAAGCTCGGCGCCTACGGGTACCTGCCCAAGCCCTGCGATCTGAACGATCTCCTGGAGATCCTGAAGCAGGCGTACCACGCGCGCCTCACCCGGAAGCTCGAGTCCCAGCAGGAGCAGATCGCCCGCGTCATGGCGGGTGCCTCGGGCCAGAGCGCGCTCGGCGTCCTGCGCGCCCTCCGCGAGCTGGACGAGGACTCGGGCTCCTAGCCGGTCCGGCCGCGCAGCTCTCGAGGTCGTGACCAAGGACCGGTGAGGCGACCTTCTGGTGCGGCCTCGGAGTGGAAGACCCCCTTCCACGCGGACGGGATCGGCGAACGCCGGCACCGTCAGGGCCGTCACGGCCAGGGGGAGCAGGGTGGTGAGCCTCGGCATCGTCCTACCTCACGTCGAACTCGTACACCGTCAGGCTGGCGGGAGGCAGGGTGATCCTGCGCGGCGCGCGCGGCGTCTGGCTCTCCGCCAGGGTCGCCGGCGGCCCGTTGAATCGACCCCATCCCGAGTCGGCCGGCAACGCCCCGGCCGGCGCGGTCAGTTGGTGGACCTTGCTGGGTCCGCTGGCCTGGACGCCCGCCAGGCTGAGGTCGCATTCCTGCGCCGTCTCGGTGGGATTGACCACCGAGATCGCCATCCTCTTGCGGTCGGCGCCCAGGGCCGCGAACACGTCGAGCGGGTAGGTGGGGCTTCCCGAAGGACGGGCCGAATCGTCGATCCCGACCGTTCCCTGGCCCGGAACCTGTGGCGAGTCGCCGTCGACGGCGACCGGCAGCGCGCCCGCGAAGTGGTCGTGCAGCACCTTCATCACGAGCCCCTCCATGCGCAAGCCGATGGCGTCCCCGTAAGGGTCGATCGCCAGCGTGTGCATGCCTCCGGTCGCCACGGCCAGGCCCACCATGTCCGAGTGACGGAAGAACTCGTGGTAGACGAGGGCGTTGGTCAGGGGATTCAACATCGGGTGGTTGACCGGCGGAGGCCCCGCCCCGACCCCTCGGTTCCTGGGAGACCACTCGTCGAACGCGAACTTGATGTTCTTGTGCTTCAGGTAGGGAAACCTCTTCAAGTACTCCTGCCATGCCTCGAACTTGAACTCGACTCGGTTCGACAAGCGCCGGACCTTGAGAGGCATGGACTCGTCCGATTCGACGAACTTCTCCTTGGCCAGGTCGACCACCAGGTTGGGGTAGCCGTAGAAGTGCTCGCCGAGGAAGTCGATGGAGTCGGCGGAGGTCGCGAGCAGCGCTCCCGTCCAGTCCTGGCTCGAGCCGAAGGCGAACGGCAGCGGCTCGCTCACCTTCTCCCGCCCCGGGTAGGTGTCGAACTGCCGGTTCTCGACGTAGCACCACGAGGTCTCCTCGGGCGTGGCGCCGGAGGCGATCACCTCGATGGTCGGGTCGACCTGCCGCATGGCCTCGACCATCAGGTTGTGCTTCTCCGGGTACTGCCGGATGGACATGTGGCCCCACTGCCAGGGGCCGTACATCTCGTTGCCGATACCCCAGATCCTCACGCCGTAGGGCTCGGCATGTCCGTTGGCCGCGCGCAGACGGCCGAGCCGGCTGCTGGCGGGGCCGTTCACGTACTCGACTTCCTCCGCCGCCGAGTGGGCGTCGCCGAGACCGGAGTTCACGGCCAGATAGGGCGTCGCGCCGATCAGGCGGCAGAAGGTCATGAACTCGTCGACGCCCATGTCGTTCGTCTCCATCCCATTCCAGGCCAGCTCGCGCCGCGGCGGACGCCTGTCGCGCTCGCCGATCCCGTCGCGCCAGTCGTAGGCCGAGACGAAGTTCCCGCCCGGCCAGCGCGCGATCTCGATGCCCAGCTCCTTGAGGTGGCGGATGGTCGCGGCCTTGAAGCCGGAGACGTTGTCGGCGGGCATGAGAGACGCGTCCCCGACCTGGAAGCTGCCGGTGCCGGTCCCCACGATCTCGAAGCGGCCGGCCTTCGTGTCGGCCCGGGCCGTGAACTCCAGGGGAAACACGGCGTAGCCGGCGGCCAGGGAACGGACCTCGATCGTCTGGCAGTCGCCGGGGCTCGGCCCCCAGACCAGGCTGACGCTCACCCGGGCGCCCGGGCTGCCCGCCAGCGCCACGCGTCCCGTGTAAGGGCGTCCCGCGCGCAGCGCGATGCCCGCCTGGCCGATACCGTGGGGTGAGGCCAGCTCGAGCCGCACCAGCGGGCTCCACTTGCCCACGTAGGCGTTCGTTCTATCCATCACCACGAACGCCTCGGGGCCGACAGGCCGCCAGCGCCGCCCGAGCGCCCTTCGCGCGAACCAGCCCGTCGGAGCGGTCGCGTCCGGTCTCGACGTGATCTCGCTGAAGAACTTCCGGTCGTACAGCAGCTCGGCCCAAACGCCGCTGGTGGCCGGCTCCATGAAGCCGCCGAACACCAGCGGCGTGATCGGCGGCTGCGTGCGGCTGGCGTCGATGCGAACGGCTACGGGTTGCGTCGCGGCCGCACCCGCGACCAAGGCGGTCGCCGCCACCAGTACGGACCACTTCCACGGGTGATGCATGCGTGCCTCCTCGCTTCGGCGAAACGCCGGCCGGGGTCGCGAGACGAGTCGAAGTACGGCTGCAGTGTCTCATGGGAGAAAGGATCCCGACGGCGTGCCGATTGGCGTCTCCCTGGTGGAGCTGGGGTTGTCGCGGCGCTGCCGCGTGCGCGACCGTCGCTACTTCTTCGGAGAATGCGGGACCAACCGCTCCAGCGGCGGGAACGATTCGGGGAGCTGGCGGACGTGCTCGGGAGGCTGCCGGCCCGACTGGAGCCACTCGGCGACCACTTCCATGGCGCGGTCGGCGTTGGTCGGCATCACCACCGTGGCGGTCAGCTGCTCACGCGCCACCAGCTGCCGGCCTCCGGAAGGAAGGCCGTCCATCCCGAGCACCGGGACTCCGGCGAGCTCCGGCCGAGTGGCGGCGAGCGCCTTGCGCGCGCCTGCGGCCATCAGATCGTTCTGGCACGCGAGCAGCTCGACGTGTTCGAGAGCGGCCGTCTTCAGCCGGGCCCATGCCAGCACTGCCTTCTCTCCGCTGGCCTCGCTCCAGCTGCCCGAAAGCTGCTGCAGGCGGATCCCCGCGCCCTCCAACTCCTCCTCGGTCCCACGGCGGCGCTGCTCGACCAGCGACTCCGCCGGGCCGTGAACGTAGAGCACCATCCCGCCCCGTGGGAGCAACGTCCTCATCTGGCGCCCTTGAATCCGCCCCCCCTCCACCTGGTCGGTGAGGACGCCGCAAATCGGCAGCGTGGGGTGCTGGCGCCGCAGATCGGCCAGATAGGCGCCGCTGTGGTTCAGGGGGAGCCAGCCGATCCCGGCGGCCACGGCGTTGCGGCAGAGTCGCTCCAGGCCTTCGTCCTTCACCGGCTCCACCAGGAAGGCGAGGGGACGCTGCTCCTCCGGCTGGTGGATGCGCTGGAACAGCTGATGGATCTGCAGGACCGCGTTCCTGTCCGCGAAGAGCACCTCGCAGGGAAGGCCGAGCCGCCGCGCCGCCTCCTCGGCCGCCGCCGCCTGGGACAGCTGGAACTCCTCGTCGTTGGTGGTCAGTGAGACGACGACTGCTCTCGCCATGGCAGTTCCTCGTCGAAGACGACGGCCACTTTGCCGCAGCGGCCGCTCGCCATCAGCGCGTACGCCTCCGCTGCCCGCTCGAGCGGGAAGCGGTTCGTGATCAGCCGCTCGGGATGGAGCTGCCAGCGCACCAGGCGCTCGACCAGCTCCTCCATCAGCCACAGGCTGGTGACCCACGATCCATGGATGGTCTTCTGGTCGTGGATCAGGTCGGGAGACGGCTGCAGGGCGAGCGTGCCTCCCTCGCCCAGCAGACAGACGCGGCCCCACTTGCGGGTGGCCTGGATCGCGGTGAGCCGAGCCTCGGCGTTGGCCGAGCAGTCGAAGGCGCGCTCGACGCCCGCGCCGCCGGTGAGGCGGCGTACCTCCGCGACGTTGCCGGGGCCGGCGGTCAGCACGCTGTCGCAGAGGCCGAGCGAGCGCGCCAGCTCGAGGCGCTCCGGGACGAGGTCGATGCCGATGATCTGCCGGGAGCCCATGGCCCGCGCCAGCATGGCGGTCGCGAGCCCGACCGGGCCCAGGCCGGTCACCAGCACCGCGTCCTCCCCGCTCACGCCCACCTTCTCGATGCCTTCGTAGACGGTGCCGAACCCACAGGCGACCTGGGCACCGTCGCCGTAGCTCAGCTCCGGCGGCAGCGCCACCAGGTCCTTCTCCTCGGCCAGGAGGTAGTCGGCCATCCCGCCGTGGCGCTGCCAGCCGTACGCGCGCCGCCAGCGACTGGTGCACGAGATCATGTAGCCGCGGCGACAGTCGTTGCACACGCCGCAGCCGGAGATGTGGTAGACGATCACGCGGTCGCCCGTCTCGAAGCGGCGGCAGCCGGGTCCGCGCTCGACGATCTGTCCGCAAGGCTCGTGCCCGGCGATCAGCCCCGCCTGGTAGCCCTCGGGTCCCTTTCCGGTGTGCTCGCGGTAGATGCAGCGGATGTCCGAGCCGCAGATGGTCACGGCCTTCATGCGGATCAGGACCTCGCCGTGACCCGGAGCCGGGACCTCGAATCGGCGCAGCTCGACCGTGCTGTTGCCCGGCAGGATGGCTCCCGTCATCTGTCGTCGTTCGGCCGGCGTCTCGGGTCTCCTTTCAGGTCCGCACGGCTCAGGTCCGGGCGGCGTCGTGGACGAGCACCGTCCGCAAGCCGTAGACGGCGATGACTACGAAGCACAGCAAGGGCAAGGCGAAGGAGGCGCGCACCGACTCGAGAGTAACGAAGCCGAGCGCGACCTGCCCCATGTCGATGATCCGACCCTGCAGCGGGGGCATCAGCGCGCCGCCCACGATCGCCATGATCAGGCCCGCCGAGCCCAGCTTGGCTTCTTCGCCGAGTCCCTTCAGGGCGATGCCGTAGATGGTGGGGAACATCAGCGACATGCAGGCCGAGATGCCGATCAGGCTGTAGAGGCCGGCCATGCCCGGCAGGAAGATGGTTCCGAGCGAGAGCAGGATCCCGCCGCAGGCCAGCGAGGCCAGCAGCCCGCCCGGGCTCACGTACTTGAGCAGGAACGTGCAGACGAAGCGGCTGGAGCAGAAGATGATCATCGCCACGATGTTGTAGCGCTGGGCGGTGGCGGCATCCATCCCCAGCAGCGTCATCCCGTAGTGGATGATGAAGGTCCAGCACATGATCTGGGCGCCGACGTAGAAGGCCTGGGCGACCACCCCTTCCAGGTAGCGGCTGCGGGCGAGCAGGCGCCTGACGGTGGTGGCCAGGTGGAGGTGGACGTCGTGCGTGCCTCCGCTCGGCATCCGGGTGGCCGCGAAGACGAGCATCGCCGCGATCACCACCAGGGCGATGGCGACGTAGGGCATCCTCACCACCGCCAGGTCGTGGAGCTGCATGGCGACGTGCCGGTCGGGCTGGCTGCTGGCGAAGTGCTGCAGCGCCGCCGTCACCCGGGCGTCGACCTGCCCCGGCAGCAGGCTGGCGTACTCGGGGTGGGAGCGGATCTGCTCGGCCCGGAACTGGCTCACCCCGAGCCGGGCCAGGACCAGGTTGCTGGCCACCACCATGCCGATCAGCGACCCCATCGGGTTGAAGGCCTGGGAGAGGTTCAGGCGGCGGGTGGCGGTCTCCTCCGGCCCCATCGACATGACGTACGGATTGGCCGCGGTCTCCAGGAAGGCCAGGCCGAAGGTCAGCACGTAGAGGGCCACCAGGAACTGCCAGAACAGCATGGTGATGCTGGCCGGGATGAAGAGCAGCGCGCCGGTGGCGTAGAGACCCAGGCCCAGGATGATCCCGGACTTGTAGGAGAAACGGCGGATGAAGATGGCGGCCGGGATGGCCATGGTCGCGTAGCCGCCGTAGAAAGCGGTCTGCACCAGGCTGCTCTGGGCAGCGCTGATCTGGAAGATCTCCTGGAAGGCCTTGACCAGCGGGTTGGTCACGTCGTTGGCGAAGCCCCACAGCGCGAACAGGCTGGTGACCAGGACGAAGGGAAGCCAGATCCCGCGGGGAAGCAGCGCAGGCTCGGGCCGTTCTTGGGCGTTCGCCATGGGTCGGGGGCTCCGTTCAGGGCGCGGGCGTGACGCCCTTCTTGAGAATGAGGTTGCCGTACTTGGCGGTCTCGCCCGTCATCACGACCGCGAAGGCGTGGCGGGCCCGGTCGTAGAAGGCCTGGCGCTCGAGACGCAGCGGTGCCGCCACCTGCGGGACGTGGCGCCGGATCACCTCCAGATAGGCCCCCTCGACCGCAGGGTCCAGCCGGTCGCCCTCCACTGCGGCCATCATCACCAGGGGGGCGGCGTAGGAGTCCAGCTCGAACAGGGGCAGGATCCCGTCGAGCAGCGTGGGTACCGACACCCCGTCGGCACGCAGCGTGGTGGGCCCCAGGGAGTGTCCCGGGAAGTGGGCGTCGGCCAGGACCAGCTCGTCGCCGTGGCCCATGGCGGCGAGAGTCCTGAGCAGATCCGGACTGATGCAGGGTGCGATGCCTTTCAGCATGGGCGAGACCTCGTCGCCGCTCACGGCGGCGTGATGGTTCCCTCGAGGTCCCAGAGGTCCTCCCAGCTCTGGCCTTCCTTCCAGAGGAAGACCTGGCCCTTGACCAGCCGGCAACCTCGGTCGGTGCGACGGATCCGCTCCATCTCGTCGGCGCTCAGAGGATCCGACACCACGGCCCGCAGGTTGGACAGCAGGTTGGAGCGGCGGATCGAGAAGGGGATGGGAGTCTGCCCGCGCTGGACTGCCCACTTGAGGCAGACAGCGGCGGGATGGACGCCGTGGGCCTCGGCGATCTCGACCAGCACGGGATCCTCGAGCGGGCTGGTGTCCTCGGGGGTGCGGTCCCGCTGGGGACGGTTGGGGGAGCCCAGCGGGCAGAAACCGATCGGCTCGATGCCCTGGTCACGGACGAAGTCGAACAGCTCCGGCTGCTGGAAGTGGGGGTGGAGCTCCATCTCGTTCACGGCGGGGCGGATCGCGGCGTCGCGCAGGAGCAGCCGGAGCTTGGGGACCGTCATGTTCGAGGTCCCGATGTGGCGGACCAGACCCAGCTCCACGAGACGCTCCATCTGGCGCCAGGTGGCGAGGTAGCTCTCGTGGAGGTAGGGCCTGGCGTCGTTGCTCCGCGAGCTGACGTCGCAGCCCGGCGGGTGGTAGTTCGGAAACGGCCAGTGGACCAGGTACATGTCCAGGCAGTCGACACCGAGGTCGGCCAGCGACCTCCGGCAGGCGGGGACCACGTCCGCCTCACCGTGCTTGTCGTTCCACAGCTTGGAGGTGATCCAGAGCTCCTCGCGTCGAGTCCCCCGCGACATCGCCTCGCGCAGCGCTGCACCGACCTCAGGCTCGTTCCCGTAGACCGAAGCGCAGTCGAAGTGCCGGTAGCCGAGCGCGACGGCTTCGCGGACGGCGCCGGCCACCAGTTCGCCGGCGGCATGGTCGGAGCCGAAGGTGCCAAGCCCGATGGCGGGCATGCGGGCACCGCTGGACAGCACTCGCTGAGGCACGTCGGCTGGGTCCACCCCTCTTGTCCCGGCGAGGTCGTTCCGTCCGCTGATTCCGGGCATGGCCGGCGCGATGATCGTGCGACCCGGAGTCGCTGTCAAGGCCAGGTGGGACCGCCCGCAGGATCATCGCCCGTATCCTTTGGCGAACGCACGGCAAACACGAAGATGCCGTGCGCTCGGACCCTGAGCCTCCCGTTTCATGCTTTCGCTGGCGCTTGTGCGCGGCGCGGATCGCGACGGCGGCGGTTCGAGAACGCGGGCTACTGCGGATCCCCGTAGCCCGATCCGGGTTGTTGGAGTCCCACCTGCTTCGGGCGACGGAGCCCGCCCCACGTGTCCGCTCCGAACGTCCAATTCGGACCAGAAGAGCGGCGAACCGAATCCCCGCGGTCCGGACCGGGACTCTCTGCAGATCTGGCCGAGAACTTGCAGCTTCATTGTGCCGAGCGGTTGCAGATGCGAGTGTCCACGCGTCCGCGCCGGCTCGAAACCGGGGACTGACAATGCAAATGTTCCATAGGGTCCGCATGGCGGCGGGGGCGGCCTTCGTCGGCTTGCTCGTGCTGGCGAGCGGAGCGCCATTGCAGGCGCAGACGGCGAACGCGTCTGTGTCTGGTACCGTGAAGGACTCGCAAGGAGGCGTCCTTCCCGGTGCGACCGTGACCCTGACCAGTCGGACGCAGGGCAACACGCTGACGACCACGGTGAACGCCGCCGGCAACTTCGTGTTCCCCGTGGTGAGGCCGGACACCTATTCGCTGAAGGTCACCATGGAGGGCTTCAAGGGCCTGGAGCAGATGAACCTCGTCGTCAACCCGAACGACAAGCTGTCGGCCGGAGTGCTGACGCTCGAGGTCGGCATGCTATCCGAGAACGTGACCGTGCTCTCGCGTGTCAGCGAGCTGCAGGCGGAGAGCGGCGAGCGCTCCTTCACGCTGGAGAGCCAGGCGCTCACCAACATCGCCAACGACGGACGCTCCGTGTTCGGCTTCACGCAGCTCGTGCCCGGGATCGTTCCCCAGGACGGAAACGGCGGGACCCGCGTGAGCGGCTCGCCCACGCAGGTGAGCGGCTTCACGGCCAACGGACAGCGGCCGAACTCCAACAACATGACGATCGACGGCGTCGCGAACATCGACACCGGCGACAACGGCGGCAACATGGCCGAGCTGAACATCGACTCCGTCTCGGAGATCAAGGTGCTCACCAACGCCTACCAGGCGGAGTACGGGCGCGCGGTGGGCGCGCAGCTGCAGGCGATCACCAAGAGCGGGACCCAGTCCTTCCACGGCTCCGGCTACTGGATCGGGCGGCGATCCGACTGGAACGCGAACACCTGGACCAACAAGCGCTCGGAGGCGCCCGCGCCGGTCGGCTCGGGCGAGCTGCTCCAGCTGCCGGAGTCGTCGCGCAACGACTTCGGTTACACCATCGGGGGACCGCTCTACATCCCCGGCGTCTTCAACCAGGACAAGACCAAGCTCTTCTTCTTCTGGGCCCAGGAGTGGCAGCGGCGCAACGACGCGGTTGGCGACCGCTGGAGCCGGGTCCCTACCCTGCTCGAGCGGCAGGGCGACTTCTCCCAGAGCATCGACGCGAACACCGGGGCAATCTACCCCTACATCCGCGACTACACGACCGGCTTGCCCTGCGGACCGAGTGATACGCGCGGCTGCTACCAGGCCGACGGCGTGCTGGGCAGGATCCCGGCGGCCCGGCTTTACCAGGCGGGGATCAACGCACTGAACATCTACCCCTTGCCGAACACCACGGGTTCGAACGGGAACAACTACATCAGCCAGGCACCCACCGACGCGCCGCGCGGTCAGCAGCTTCTGCGATTGGACTTCCAGCCCTCCGACCAGTGGCGCTTCACCGGACGCTACCTGCGCAGCACCAACCAGCAGGAGCAGCCCTACGGCACGCAGTGGGCCGGCGCCGGCAGCAACAACCTCGACGACATCAACGCCAAGTTCGATCAGCCCGGCGACAACGCCCTGCTCTCGGCCACCGGGATCCTCAGCGACACGACCTCCATCGAGCTGAGCGTCGGTCGGGCGCACAACTCGCTCGAGTACTCGGTCGGCAACCAGGCCCTGCGGCGCTCCGCCACCGGCCTCAGCGACATGCCCCTGCTCTATCCGGCCGCGGTGCAGGAGGACTACATCCCCGACATGCGCTTCAACAACGGGCGGGTCGGCGGCAACGCCGGCTTCTACCAGACGGACCGCGGGCCGTTCGTCAACGAGAACACCACCTGGGATGTCGTCGCCAACCTGACGAAGGTGATGGGCTCGCACGCCGCCAAGGTCGGGGTCTACTACCAGAGCAGCTACAAGCCCCAGAGCCCGTTCGCCAGCTTCAACAGCCAGATCCAGTTCCAGGAAGACAGCGGCAACCCCTACGACAGCGGCTTCAGCTACGCGAACGCTGCGACCGGCGTCTACAGGAACTACATCCAGGCTTCGACCTACGCGTTGCCGGAGTGGCGCTACAAGAACTACGAGGCGTTCCTGCAGGACAACTGGAAGGTCAACCGGCGGCTCACGCTGGACTACGGCGTACGCTTCTACTACATGACCCCTCAGTGGGACTCGACGCTGGCGGCCTCCACCTTCCTGCCCGACCGGTACGATCGCAACAACGAGGCGCGGCTCTACTTCCCGGTCTGCGTCAACGGTCAAGCCACCTGCTCGGGTGGCGACCGGCGCGGCATGGATCCCGCACTCATCGGCACGACGACGCCGAACACGGCCAACACCGTCGAAGGACGCTTCATCGGACGCGTGGTAACCGGTACCAACCGCTTCAACGGCGCCTACCAGGCCGGACAGGGCGTCAACGACCAGATGCAGAGCGGCAACGCGTTCCGCGTCTCGCCGCGGTTCGGCTTTGCGTTCGACGCCAGCGGCAGGGGGACGACCATCGCCCGCGGAGGCTTCGGCATCTTCTACGACCGCCCGCAGGGGAACATGGTCTTCGGCAACATCACGAACGCCCCCGGCATGCTCCAGTCGCAGCTGCAGTGGGGACGGCTCCAGGACCTCGCCGCAGGCACGAACACCAGCTCCGACCCCGACACGGTCCTCAACATGGCCCCGATCGCCTACGACTTCAAGCCGCCCAAGGTCTACGCCTGGAACGTCGGCCTGCAGCAGAAGCTCTGGAAGTCGCTGATCTTCGACATTGCCTACGTGGGTTCCGTGTCGAGGGACCTGCTGCGCCAGCAGCAGATCAACTCCGTGCCGTACGGCGCGAAGTTCCTGCCCGAGAACCAGGATCCGACCAAGGAGCCGAGCGCCGTCCCCGGCGCCAACGCCCTGCCCGACGACTTCCTGCGGCCGTACAAGGGCTACGGAAACATCCAGTACGTCGGCTACGACGGGAGGGCCAACTACAACGCACTGCAGACGTCGCTCAGCCGGCGCTTCGACAACGGGCTGCTGTTCCAGGCCTTCTACGTCTGGAGCAAGACCATGACCGACTCGGACAGCGACTTCTTCATCGGACGCTTCAACGCGACCCCCGAGGAGATCCACCGGGCCGACTGGTCCTACGCGGCTTCGGACAGACCGCACGTCTTCGTGGCCAACCTGGTCTACCAGACGCCCAAGCTCGCCAGCGGCCTGCTCGGCCTGCTGACGAACGACTGGCAGATCTCCGGCATCTACCAGTGGATGAGCGGCACGCCGTACGCCATCACCTTCACGGTGCCGGACGTCTCGGCCGGTAACCTGACCGGGTCCGACAACAACAACAACGCGCGCGTCGTGGTGACCTGCGATCCCGGCAAGGGATGGAGCAACGATCCCTATCGCCAGATCAACATTGCCTGCTTCGCGCCGCCGCAGACGGGCAGTGACGGGACCGAGTCCGCCCGCTACTTCCTGCACGGCCCGCCGGTCAACAACCTGAACCTGTCGATCTCGAAGTCCTTCGCGTTCAAGGACAAGGCCAGGATCGAGGTCCGACTCGACATGTTCAACGCCCTGAACCACACCCAGTACACCGGCGTCAACGCCAACGTGGCCTTCGCGAATCTGTCGGACTCGACCGTCACCAACCCGGCGGTCGACGCGAACGGCAACGTCATCGCGAACCAGGGCTTCGGATCGGTCACCGGCGTGCGCCCGCCGCGCACGCTCCAGCTCGTGACCCGGCTGACCTTCTAGCCGGGGACGGCTTCGTAGCGGGGCCGGCGCCGACTTCCGGCGCCGGCCCCGTCGTCTCCTCGTCAGGGACCGAGCCGTCGCCCGGAGCTGAACCGAGCACCGCATCCTTGGTGAAGCGCGGTTGACTCGGCGGCCGGGATGCGGTTCGATGGCTCGGCTTGGACCTACGTGGCGGGACGCACCTCGTGCTGCAGGTCCTGCCGGAGAGTTCCAGCGCGCCTCCCCCACCATCGCTGACTTCGCACAGCGGGACATGGCGTCGGCGGAACGAGGAGTAGACAAATGCTACGCAACGTCAAGGAGCTGCAGGGCTTCGCGATACACGCCACCGACGGTGTCATCGGCGAGGTGGACGACCTCTATTTCGATGACGAGCATTGGGCGATCCGCTATCTCGTCGTGGCCACTGGTAGCTGGCTCTCCGGCAGGCACGTGCTGATTTCCCCGCTCGCCATCGGTCACCCGGACTGGCTGGGGCAGGAACTACCGGTGTCCCTGACGAAGGCGCAGGTTGAACGGAGTCCCGACATCGACACCAGGAAGCCGGTCTCCCGCCAGCACGAAGCCGCCTACCTCGGATACTACGGCTACCCCTACTACTGGGGAGGCGAGGGACTGTGGGGCATGGGCGCCTACCCTGGCAGCCTGACGGCCGAGGGCAGGTTCGAAGAGGAGATGAAGACTCGACGGACCTCGGCGACGAAGACCCCCGACGACGACTGTCACCTGCGCAGCTGCAAAGCCGTGACCGGATACCATATTCACGCGAAGGACGGCGATATCGGCCACGTGGAGGACCTGCTCGTCGACGATCACACCTGGGCGATCCGCTACCTGATCGTGAACACCAGCAACTGGTGGGGCGGTCACCAGGTGCTCGTCGCGCCCCAATGGATCGAGACGGTGAGTTGGTTGGACGCGAAGGTGTCCGTCCATCTGACTCGCCAGGCCGTCAAGACCGCTCCTCCGTACGACTCTGCGGCACAATTGGATCGCCAACAGGAGCAAGCCATCTACGAGCACTACGGCCATCCCGGCTATTGGACCAGTCAAGCGATCCGAGACGCCGCAAAACCGCCCAGGAAGTGACGTCCACCATGGCTTCGGCGCCGCTGCGCATCCGCTGGCCGCTGCGAGCTTTGAGCAGAATTGAACAGCCCGGCCGGACTGGACCTGATACTTTCACGCCGAGGCGTAGAGGCCCATGAAGAAAGCCCAGACGGCGAAGCAGGTGCGGGACGAAGTGATCGGAGAGTTGCCGTTTCTGCTGGCGCTCGGCAAGCGGTTCGCGGTCCTGCAGCGGGATCTCCAGCGAACGCCGGAGTACCGGCGTTGGCACGTGCTCCGTGACACGGTGGCCGAGGACACGCCGGAATGGTTCGCGCTCGCGGCAGTCGAAGACCTCGCAGCGACACTCGACGAGGCGGTTCGGGACCTCATCGCGTCGGCGAAGCGTCTCGCCGCGGACACGAACCCCAAGACCTGGGCTGCGGCGCCGGAGCGCGCGCGCGTCGCGTACGAGAAGAGACTCGCGGGCGAGTAGAAGGCGAACCCCCCCGGCGCGGCGCGGCTACTACTTCCCCGGACCTGGACCACCAACGCGTCTACGAGGAAGGGCCGCAGGCGATTCAGCGACAGCTCACACCCACCGCACGCCCGTCTCCGGACGCTCGTGGAGATGGCCGGCCAGGTAGCGCTGCACGGCCGCGAGGAGGAGGCGCTTGCCGTCGGGGTGACGCGCGTAGACGAGCCGCGCGCGGCCGACATGACGCCGGAACAGAGGGAGAAGCGCCGGACCTTGACAAAGCACGAACGATCGTGCTTATATCGGTTCATGCGGAAGGGTGAGCAGAGCCGAGAGGCCATCCTGGAGCGGGCGCTGACCCTCGCCAGCCGAGTCGGGCTCGACGGCCTCACGATCGGCACCCTCGCCGAGGAGCTCGGCTTCTCGAAGAGCGGCCTCTTCGCCCACTTCGCCTCCAAGGAGGCGCTGGTCGTCCAGATGCTCGAGCGCGCGGGCCAGCGCTACGCCGAGGTCGTCATTCAACCCGCTCTCGCCGCCCCGCGGGGCGAGCCGAGGGTGCGTGTGCTGTTCGAGCGCTTCCTGCGTTGGCCCGAGCTGGTTCCCCAGCCGGGCGGATGCATCTTCGTGGCCGCCTCGATCGAGCTCGACGACCAGCCCGGCCCCGCCCGAGACCTCCTGGTGCGGCTGCGGAAGGCGTGGCTCGACTTCGTCGCGGGAGCCGTGCGCCGCGCGGTCGAGGTGGGGCACTTCCACGACAAGGTGGACCCCGATCAGTTTGCCTTCGACATGGAGGGCATCGGGCTCGCGTGGCACCACGCCTCGAGACTGCTCGGCGATCCTCATGCCGACGAGCGGGCCCACCGGGCGTTCGAGGCACTCTTGGTGTCCGCCCGGCGGCCGAGCGCCTAGTGCCTAGGGAGAAAGCAAAGTGAGTATTGCCGGGATCGATAAAGGCACGAACGTTCGGACCGCTGCGGCCCCGTGGCTACTCCGCGCGGGCCTTGCCGCCACGGCCGCCGCCTGGCCGGCCCTGGCAGTGAGGGCGGGCGAGCGACTCTTCCTGACGCCACCCCGCCGCCACCGCTCCCGCCGTGAGCCCGCGGCCCTCGCGGGCGGCGAGGCGTTCGAGGTGGAGGCGGGCCGCAAGCGGCTTCAGGCGTGGCGCTTCGGTACGGGGCCGAGCGTGCTGCTGGCGCACGGCTGGGGCAGCCGCGGCGCACGCCTCGCGCCCCTCGTCGCGCCGCTCACCGCCGTCGGTTGCTCGGTTGTCGTCTTCGACGCTCCGGCGCACGGGGCGTCCACGGGACGCGTCGCCTCCGGAGCCTGCTTCGCGGAGGCGATCTCCGCGGTCGCGACGCACGTCCGCGCCCGCGCCGCCGTCGGGCACTCGCTCGGTGCCACTGCCCTTGGCTGGGCACTGGCGAACGGGCTCGAGTTGGAGGCGGCCGTCCTGCTCTGCCCGCCGAGCAACGTCGGTCCCTTCTTCGGCCAGTTCTGCGCGGCACTCGGCCTGCCCGCGACGATCGGAGCGGCGATCCATGCGCGGATGCGGCATCGCTACGGCGTCGGCCCGGAGGACTTCGACATCTGCCGCCACGTGGGAAGAGACTCGATGCCCCTCCTCGTCATCCACGACCGTGACGACCGCGAGGTGCCCTGGACCCACGGACAGGCCGTCGCCCGCGCCTGGCCTTCCGCCTCTTTCTCCTGCACCAGCGGGCTCGGACATCGCGGCCTGGTCCGCGACGCGAGCGTCGGGGCCACGATCGCGTCGTTCCTGCGGCAGCGGCTCGCGAAATGCGGCTGCGGACGCCTCGCGCAAGGCGACGGGCTGGGAGTCGGGCCGACCTGCGCGCAGTGCGCGCTGGAGCGCGAGCTGTCCGATCCCTCGCTGCGCGCGTGAGGCGGCGGCCGCGGCTCGGACTGCCTCGGCCGTCGCTTCCTCACCCCCCTGGCGGCCGCCAGTGCTCGACGACGAACTCGGCCAGGAGGTCCGCGTCGCGGCGACGGGGCGACGTGTGCCGTGCCACGAGAGCGAGCGTACGAAACGGCGCTGGCCGCGCGAAAGGGCGCGCGACGAGCCGCGTGCCCTTGAGGATGCCCGCTTCCAGCGTGATCCCGGGCAGCAGCGTCACGCCCCAGCCACCTTCGACCATCTGTATCAGCGTGGTCAGGCTGGTGGCCTCGACGCGGGGCTCCCAGGTGCCGCGGCGTGGACCGCAGGCGGCGATCGCGTGGTCGCGCAGGCAGTGCCCTTCCTCCAGCAGCAGCATGTCGCCGGTGTCCACCTTCCGGATCGCGACCTCCTTCTCGCGGGCCGCGGGAGCATCCTTGCGCGCGACGAACCAGAACTCGTCCTTGAAGACCTCCCGCACGTACAGCTCGCCGGTGTCGAAGGGCAGCGCGATCAGAGCGAGGTCGAGGCTGCCCGCGCGCAGCCGCTCGAGCAGGCGCTCCGTGAGGTCTTCCCGGAGCTGCAGCTTCAGCTCCTTGTGCTCGCGCCGCAGCGCCGGCAGCACACCCGGCAGCAGGAAGGGCGCGATGGTCGGGATCGCGCCCAGGCGTAGCAGCCCGGACAGGGGCCGCGCGCGCGGAGCGGGCCGTCTCGGCCAGGTCGGTCGCGGCGGCCAGCAGCTCGCGCGCTCGTGCGGCGACTTCCTCACCCACTGCCGTGAGCCGCACGTGGCGCCGGTCGCGCTCGACGAGCTGTACGCCGAGCAGCGTCTCGAGCTCCTTGATGCCCGCCGAGAGCGTCGACTGCGTGACGAACTGCCTTTCGGCGGCCACGCGGAAGCTCAGGCGCTCGGAGAGCTCGACCAGGTAGGCGAGCTGGCGCAGGGTGGGCAACGCGGGCATCAGGCGCTCCACGCCGGTGAGAGAATGGAAGGACGGAAAGCAGAAAGCATGGCCCGCGCCGCGGAACCCCCGTCGGTGGTCATCTGCGACCCTTGGCGGCCCATCGAGTCACTCGATCACTATAACCGAGATTACTCGTTGGACCGATCACGCTGCCTCGGTCACACTGGTGAGTGAGAGACGATTCAATCGCCGCGAGCTGTCCGCGGCGCAAGGCGAGTAGTCCCTCTCAGTTGAGTGGAAGGAGCCCACCATGAGCAACGAAAAGACCGAAGCAAAGTGCCCGATCGATCATACCGCCGGCGGCGGCACGTCGAACCGTGAGTGGTGGCCGAACAAGTTGCCGCTCCACATCCTGCGCCAGCATTCCTCCCTGTCCAATCCCATGGGCGAGAGCTTCAGCTACGCCAAGGAGTTCAAGGGCCTCGATCTCGGCGCCGTGAAGAAGGACCTTCGCGCACTGCTGACCGACTCGCAGGACTGGTGGCCTGCGGACTTCGGCAACTACGGGCCCCTGTTCATCCGCATGGCATGGCACAGCGCCGGCACGTATCGCACCGGTGACGGCCGCGGCGGCGCCGGAGCCGGCCAGCAGCGCTTCGCGCCCATCAACAGCTGGCCCGACAACGTGAGCCTCGACAAGGCGCGGCGCCTCCTCTGGCCGATCAAGCAGAAGTACGGCCGCAAGATCTCCTGGGCCGACCTCATGATCCTGGCCGGCAACGTCGCCCTGGAGTCGATGGGCTTCAAGACCTTCGGCTTCGGCGGCGGGCGCGCGGACGTCTTCGAGCCGCAGGAGGACGTCTACTGGGGCGCCGAGAAGAAGTGGCTGGACGACAAGCGCTACTCCGGAGACCGGGATCTCGAGAACCCGCTGGCCGCGGTTCAGATGGGCCTCATCTACGTCAACCCGGAAGGCCCGAACGGCAACCCGGACCCGGTCGCGGCGGCCAAGGACATCCGCGAGACCTTCGCTCGCATGGCCATGAACGACGAGGAGACGGTGGCGCTCATCGCCGGGGGCCACAGCTTCGGCAAGACCCACGGCGCCGGCCCCGCGTCCCACGTGGGTCCCGAGCCGGAAGCGGCCCCGCTCGAGGAGCAGGGCCTCGGCTGGAAGAGCAGCTTCGGCACCGGCAAGGGCGCTGACGCGATCACCAGCGGCCTCGAAGTCACCTGGACAAAGACGCCGACCAAGTGGAGCAACAACTTCTTCGAGAACCTGTTCGGCTACGAGTGGGAGCTGACCAAGAGCCCGGCAGGTGCGCATCAGTGGAAGCCCAAGGGTGACGCGGGCGCCGGGAAGGTGCCCCATGCCCACGACCCAGTCGAAGGATCGCCCCTCCATGCTGACCACGGACCTGTCGCTGCGCTTCGACCCGGCCTACGAGAAGATCTCGCGGCGCTTCTACGAGCATCCGGAGCAGCTCGCGGACGCCTTCGCCCGCGCCTGGTTCAAGCTGACGCACCGCGACATGGGTCCCCGCGCGCGCTACCTCGGCCCCGAGGTGCCTGCCGAGGAGCTCCTCTGGCAGGACCCCATCCCCGCGGTCAATCACAAGCTGATCGACGAGAAGGACGTTGCCTCCCTCAAGGGCAAGGTCCTGGCTTCGGGACTGTCGGTCTCGCAGCTGGTCTCGACCGCCTGGGCGTCGGCGTCCACCTTCCGTGGCTCCGACAAGCGCGGCGGCGCGAACGGCGCGCGCATTCGCCTCGCGCCCCAGAAGGACTGGCCGGTCAACCAGCCGGCGGAGCTGGCGAAGGTGCTCAAGACGCTGGAGGGCATCCAGAGCGAGTTCAACAAGGCGGCCTCCGGCGGCAAGAAGGTCTCGCTCGCCGACCTGATCGTCCTGGCCGGCTGCGCGGGCGTCGAGCAGGCCGCGAAGAAGGCCGGTCACGACGTCAAGGTTCCCTTCACGCCGGGACGCATGGATGCCTCGGCGGAGCAGACCGACGTCGAGTCCTTCGCGGTGCTCGAACCGATCGCGGACGGCTTCCGCAACTACCTCAAGGGCAAGTACACCGTCTCGGCCGAGGCCTTGCTGGTCGACAAGGCGCAGCTGCTGACGCTGACGGCGCCGGAGATGACGGTCCTCGTCGGCGGGATGCGCGTCCTGAACGCCAACGTCGGGCAGGTCCCAGCACGGCGTCTTCACCAAGCGACCGGAAGCGCTGACCAACGACTTCTTCGTGAACCTGCTCGACATGGGCACGGAGTGGAAGCCGACCTCCGACGCCGGGGACCTGTTCGAGGGGCGCGATCGCAAGACCGGAGCCGTGAAGTGGACCGGCACGCGCGTCGATCTCGTCTTCGGCTCCAACTCGGAGCTGCGGGCCGTGGCCGAGGTCTACGCAGCTCGGACTCGCAGGCCAAGTTCGTCCAGGACTTCGTGGCGGCCTGGAACAAGGTGATGAACCTCGACCGATTCGACCTCGCCTAGCCGGCTGCTGGAATAGGCCCCGCATCGTCCGGACGACCGCAGGCGAGCAGGAGGGCGGGAGGCGGAGCCATGGTCGCCTCCCTCCTTCTGCTACGTAACGCCGCGGGCGGCCCGAGCGAGCTCCCGGTACGCGTCGACCAGCGAGAGCAGATCGGGCGAGTCGAAGGCGGCGGTGATCGGGAAGCGGGCTTCGACGTCGAGATCGCCCGCGGTGGTCGAGATCCGGATCGAGAGCTCCTCGGCGTCGGACGGCAGCGCGCCGGTCTGTGGCGCGAGCGTCCACGGTTCGGTGTCGAGCAGCAGCCGGACGAGCGTCCGCACGCCCGCTTCGGAGAGCGTCGCGGTGAAGCGCTCCACCTGGCCGCCGGAGTCGAGCGCGAGCGCCAGCCGCCCGTCGCCCGCGACCTCGAGCGTGGTCCGGCCGCGATGGCTCGCGCGCCCGGAGGCGAAGCGCACCGTGACGTCGGCGAGCGGCCGGCGGCCGTCGACGAGCGCCTGCAGCACCTCGGCCGGCGGCGCCGCTGCGCTCTCCGCGGCCGGCAGCAGGGCGAGCAGAGCGCCGCAGAGCACAGTCGGGATCGTTCTCATCGGCTGCCTCCGTACGGCCGCACCCTGCAATCCTTCTGCCCGCCGTCGCTCAGCCAGCGGGCGAACGGCTGGAAGTGGCGGGCCTTCGGCACTCCCTGCCAGTCCTTCATGATGCTGCCGTCCCGGCTCGCCGGGCGGCCTGGGCAGTCCGCATCGGCGTACTCGTCGGAGACGCCCAGGAGGTGGCCGAATTCGTGGGCGGCGACCCCGACCGGATCGCCGGCGTACCAGTTCCCGGAGTCCGAGCGGCCGTCCCCCGGCAGGACGTACACCACCTGGTGGCCGCCGGTGTCGACGAACTGGACGTCGAAGACCACCCGCAGCGGCCGCTCCAGGCAGCCGCAATCGATCTCGAAGCGGTCGTTCCACTTGGTTTCGATCACCCGCTCCCACTGCTCGCGCAGGCGCTTCAGCTCGGGCATCGAAACGGCGCGCTCCTCGTCCGGCTTGCCGCCCGCCGTGACGTCGGTGACGTAGAGTTCGATCGTGCCGCGCGGGCCGCGCAGTGCCTCGACGAAGTGCTGCGGGACCACGACCTTGCGGCGCAGCCGGATCCTCATCGTGATGGTGAGCGTCCCGGCGTGCGCATCCTGCTCGATGGCGTAGGCCGCCTTGTCCAAGTAGACGTCGGGACAGTAGCGATCGCGCTTCTCCTCGTCGCGCCGGTCCCGGAAGCGGCCGAAGGCGAGGTCGAGATCGAGCCGGTTGTCCTCGAAGGAGGCGGGCGGCGGCCGGCCGACGTCGAGCTCCTGGCGCCAGTGGAAGCTCCTGCGCAGGACGCCCGAGTCGACGAAGCCCTTCATCATCGTCGGCGTGACCAGGAACGGCTCGCCGATGGGCGAGTTCGGGGTGAGATTCGAACCGCTGTAGGTCGGCATCCAGTCGTCCGCGGATTCGACCTCGGCGGGCCTGACGAAGAGGTTCGTCTTGACCTCGCCGACCTCCCCCGCGCTGGCGTCGTCGCTCGGGTAGACGAGGCCGAGCTCGTAGGGGTTGCGCGGCTTCACCGGCTGATTGGGCACGATGCGCTTCTCCAGGCGTCCGTGCATGTCGCGACTCTGCACGTAGCCGGTCATGTTCAACACCTCGGTTTGCGCCGGGGTGCCGAAGGAGATCAGGCGAAACTCGGAGAAGTCGCGCTGGTAGAAGAGCTCGCCGGTGCCCTCGCCGCGCCAGGAGAAGAGCGTGAAGTGGGAGGTGTAGCCTGGATAGTAGGGGATGGTTCGCGGGTTGGTGGGCTGCTCCTCGTGCCGCTCCTCCGTGGTGCCGGTGAGCGTCGTCGCCACCGGCAGGCAGCACCAGGGGGGCGCCACCACCGAGCAGGGGCGGTGCTTGGCGTACGCGCCCCAGCCGGTGCCGAGCGGCATCGTCGAGGTGCTCTTCGAGACCTCGGCCGCCGCCGCCGCGATCTCCGCCTGCAGCTTGGTGACGCAGCCGACGTCGCCGCCGCAAGCCTCGATCTTCCCGCCCAGCGCCTCGAGCTTCTGGCTCAGAGCTTTCATCTGCGCAAGGTCCGCGGCCGAGGGGGTCGCCTGCGGCTGGGCGGACGAGCTTGCCAGGAGGCACACGAACAGGCCGAGCAGCAACGGAGCGGCTCTCGGCGGCCGGCGGTCGGAGAACGCGGGCGGAGCGGGCATCGGTTGGGCGGCGCCGACGACCGAGCCGAGTGGACGCAGCGCGCGGCGCCGACTCCAGGAATCGCCCCATCGTAGCGCACGATCCCCCGGAGCGCGCAAGACCGATAGACGCGCAGGCTGCTGGACCCAGGGCCGGCTGCAGCGCGGGCATCCTGGGCCCGGCCGTGGGCGTCGATTGCGCGCCATCCGGGCCCGCCGCGCGCGGCGAGGTGCAGGCGTGACTAGCTCGGTCCCCCGATGCCCTACCTCGCCGTCGTGCCTGCTGAGGCCGGAAGCCTCGGCGAAGAAGGAGCCGTCCAGGGGAGGCTGCTCGCGCGCGCGAATGCAGACGGAGACGCCCTCGGTCGCCCTACTCCACGCGAATGCGGGCGTCCACCACGGTTACGCCGGTGGGCGTACCCAGCAACGGGTTGAGATCCAGCTCCTTGATCTCCGTGGCGAAACGCAGCAGCGTCGAGAGGCGGACGATCGTCTCGGCGAGTCTCTTCTCGCCGACGCCTTCCCTGCCCCGCGCGCCCCTGATGATCCTGTGGCTCTTCACGGAGCGGATCATTGAGTAGGCCTCCGCGTAGGTGAGCGGCGCCAGGCCCGAGGAGACGTCCTCGAGCACCTCCACGAAGATGCCACCCAGGCCGAAGAGCACGACGTGGCCGAACCTCGGCTCGTACTTCGCACCGAGGAACAGCTCCGTGCCGGACAGCATGCGCTGAAGCGTCACCGCGGTCGCCGCCGGGATCCGCATCATGCGCTCGAACTCCGCGAGCAGATGTTCCTCGGACCTGATGTTGAGGGTGACCCCGCCGACGTCCGTCTTGTGGAGAGGCCCCACCACCTTCATCGCCACGGGATAGCCCAGCTCGCCGACCAGCAGCAGGAGCTCCTCGCTGGTGGTTCCCACGCCCTCCTTCACCAGCGGGATGTTGGCCGCGGACAGGAGGGACTGGACGGTCTGCAGGCCGAGATAGCCGCGCTCGCAGCGGTCGATGATGCTGCGGATCCTGGGGACGTCGACACCGTGCAGCTCGATCTTCTCTTCGGCGGGCAAGGGGGTGCGGAAGACCCGCGTGAGGGCCCGGCCCAGCAGCACCTCGTCGGGGAAGCTGACGTGCCCCTCGGAGAGGAAGTACTCGACCTCCCGCCGGGCGGTGATCGGAGAAGGGAGCACCGGGAAGATCGGCTTCGGACTGCTCGCCATCTTCTGGTGGAGTACCTGGTAGACGTCGAAGACCTCCGACAGGCCCGGGGTCCCGAAGATCACGACCATTCCGTCGATCTCGTCGAAGTCCCTGTTGCAGGCGTCGATGATCAGGCCGAGATGCTGGTCCGTGCCGGTCGCGAGGAAGTCTATCGGGTTGGCGACCGAAGAACCTGGCAGGAGCGCGCGCTTCAGCTCCTCGGCCTTGGGCCCGGCGATCCGGGGAATCTCCAGGCCTCCTGCGGACAGGGCGTCGGCCAACATCACGGCCGGTCCGCCGGCGTGAGTGATGATCGCGATCCTCCTGCCTCGCAGGGGCTTGTGCATGAAGACGCCGGCCACGGTCGTGATCTCTTCGCGGCCGAAGCACTGCACGATGCCCGCCTTGCGGAACAGCGCCTCCACGGCCAGGCTCGAGCTGGCCATGGCCCCCGTGTGTGAGGACGCGGCGCGGATCCCCGCGTCCGACACGCCGGCCTTGATGGCGGCGATCTGGCACCCCTTGCGGATCAGGGAAGAAGCGTGCTCCAGCAGAGAGTCGGGATCCCTGATCGTCTCGACGTAGAGCAGCTTGATCCTGGAGCTCTTCTCGGGATCGAAGCTCTCGTCCAGGTAGGCCAGGACGTCCTCGACACCGACCTGCGCGCTGTTGCCCACCGAGAAGACGTTCGCAAACTTGATGCCCTTGAGGATGGCCGACTCCATGATGAAGGCGGCCGTGGCCCCGGAGCCCGAGATGAAATCGCAGCCCTTGGGCGTCAGCTCCGGGATCGGCAGGGTGAACATGCTGGCGTGGTGCGGCGTCAGGACGCCGGTGCAGTTGGGCCCGATCAGGCAGCCGTCCACGCCGTCGACGGCGTCGACGATCTGGCGCTCGAGCCTCGCGCCCTCCTCGTTCTTCTCGCTGAAGCCGGCCGAGAGGATGATGAAGGCCCGGGTCCCTTTCCGCCCCGCGAGCAGCTCGACCGCTGCCGCGCACTGATCCGCCGGAACGGCCAGGATGGCCAGGTCCGTCTCCGGCAGCTCGCGGAGGTCGCGGCAGGACGCGATGCCCTGCACCGTGTCCTGCCTGGTGTTGGCCACCCGCAACGCGCCCTTGAAGGCGCTCTCGCGGAGGTTCTTGAGGATCTTGCCGCCGGGCTTGTGAACGTCGTTGGAGGCCCCGACCACCACGATACTGCGCGGGTCGATCAGCGCGCTGTTGATCACGAACAGACCCCCGAGACGCCGTCCACGAGCTAGGGTGTCCCGCCCGAGCGACAAAGACAAGGGCCGGGCAGACGACGCGCCGACCCGGGCCTGCTCCCGGCCGACTAGTCCGCCGCCCGCGTGAGGATCACCGGCCCGTCCCTCACCTAGACGCGCGTCATCTGCCACGCTTGCCAGACGGCCGAGGGGCGCAGCGCCAGCATCTGTGACACCTCGACGCAGTTCGAGTAGCCGCAGGAGGCGCAGATCTCGGGATGCTCGACGTCACGGCAACAGGTGAAGACCCAGGTTGCAGCGGTCCGTGACGACCATCCCGAGCAGGAACGGCCGTCGGCGGCGGAGCAGGTAGGTTTCGAAGAGAAACGCCCCGTAGGCGCCGTATCGCCGCAGCTAGCCGCTCCCCCGCGTGGTCGAGATGGCGCCGCCTCCGAGATCGAGACCCGGGGTCCGCGGTATCCTGAGCAGCCGCGGATGGCGTAGATTCCTGCCACGAGGGCCGGCGAACGATGGTCGAGTTCAACCAGGCGCAGCGGACGGTCAAGGTCAAGATCGCCTACTACGGGCCGGCCTTGGGCGGCAAGACCACCAACCTCAAGGTCCTCCACGAGCAGGCGAAGCCGCAGCAGCGCGGCGACCTCGTCTCGGTCAACTCGGAGCAGGACCGCACCATCCTCTGCGACCTGCTTCCCCTCAGGACCGGCGGCTTCCGCGGCTTCGACCTCCGCCTGCAGCTCCTGGCGGTGCCCGGCCAGACGACCTATGCCGCGCCTCGGCGCACCGTGCTCAAGGGCTCGGACGGCGTCGTGTTCGTGGGCAACTCCGCCGTCGATCGCTGGCACGAGAACCTGCAGAGCTTCCAGGAGCTGGAAGGGAACCTCCGCCTCATCGACGTCGACCCGGCCACGATCCCGCTCGTGTTCCAGTACAACAAGCGCGACCTGCCGCAGCTCTTGGAGGTGTCGGCGCTCAACCGGGGACTCAACGCACGCGGGGTGCCGGCGGTCGAGGCCGTGGCGAACCTCGGCAAGGGTGTGCTCGAGACCTTCTCCGCCATCGTCACCCTGACCATCGAGAACCTCTCTCGCCGGTACCGGATGATGCGACTGGCCGAGGGGCAGACGGTCGGAGCCTGGACCGCCCAAGCGCTGCGGGACATCTTCGGCCGCGACCGGCTCGACGAGACGCCGGCGGAGGAGCCGCCGATCGAGATCGAGCTGGGCGACCTGACGGCCGCCGAACCCTCGCAGCACCTCAAGGTCCGGATCGCGATGCCGGAGGAGCGGAAGGCGGCGGGTGGCGCCGGCAACGAGGTGCGCTCGGCCGAGTCGCTGGTCGAGTCCTACGCCGAGGCGTCGGCCGAGCTGGGCCTGGTGGTGAGCGAGCTGCGCGAGGAGCGCGACCAGGCCCGCGCGCGCATGTCCGAGGTGCGCGCGGCGCTGGCGCTGACCGAGCAAAGGGCGGCGGGCGCCGATCTCGAGGAGCGCGCGGCGCGCGTGCTGAAGATCCTGCAGCGCTCGGCGGGCGCCTCGAACGCGGCCCTGATGCTGACCGTCTCCGGCGCGCCGCAGGTCCAGCTGTTGCCGCCGCTCGTCGCCGACCCGCTCTCGCGGACCCACTGGGGCGCCCGGCGGCTCGAAGAGCTGCGCGACCAGCGCGAGCCCCTGCTCGAGACCGCCCCCGAGACGCCCGAGCTGGCGGAGGTGTTCCAGGCCAGCGAGCCCTGTTTCGAGGCGGTCGTCGTCGCGCCGCTGCGCTCGGCGGAGCGGCTGGTGGGGCTGGCCCTCCTCTACTACCTGCCGCACGTCGCGCTGCCTTCGGAGGAGACCCTGCTCCACCTGGGGCTGCTGGCCCGGGTGCTGGCGGGTGCTCTCGAGGCCACGGCGGCCCGCGAGGCGGCGGCGGGCACGAGCCGCCTGCGCGCCCTGTCCCGGACCTCGGCGACCGCGGTCGCTTCGCTGATCGCCCGGCTGCCGCCGACGGCCCTGCGCCGCCAGCCGGTGCGTATCGACGACGTGGTCGGTCCCTTGAAGGCTCCAGGCGTGGTGGTGGCGGTCCATCCCGGCACCCCGCCCCTGCTGGCGGATGCGCCCCTCCTGCGCTTCGCGATCGCGACCCTCGTCCACCGCTGCGAGGCGGCCGCGCTCGAGGCCGGGCGCAGCCCGCGGGTCGTCGTGTGGGCCGGCCTCGAACACGGGGCGCTGCGCGTCCGGATCACCGGGGGCGAAGGCAGTGCCGCCGCCGGCGCGGTCCTGCTGGATACCGACCCCGAGACGACCGCCGTCCGCAGGATCGTGGCTCTGCACGACGGCGGCTTCCTGCCCCCCGAGGCGGAAGGCCCGGACGTCCAGTTCACGATCCAGTTCAAGACACCCGCCTGAGCGCGCCGTCCCGCCCGCGGCGCCTCGAGCCGAAGGCGCCCGCCTCGATGGCCCAGGTGAGGTCCACCCGTACTCGTTCGGCAGGCCCTTCGAGCGCCAGAAGGCGAAGGCCTTCTTCAGGTCGATCGAGGCGTTCCATGTCGGATTCCGGGCCTCGATCACCCACTGCGTTCGCGGTCCAGCGGCGGAGCGCCGTTCCGGCGAAGTCGTCGCTGCGCCAGTTGGAGGTATAGAGCTCTCCGATCGCCACGGTCTCCGGCCCCGTGGTCGAGGTCGTCCCCGGCGCGGGCGTCGCCACGGGCGGCGTGGGCGTCGGAGCGGCCGTGGGCGAATCGGCCCCGCAGCCACCGATCGCGGCCAAGCCCAGCAGGCCAGCATCATCAGACGATCGTCCAGGCAGGGGAATGGAGAAACGAGACAAACCTACCGGATCTGCCGGGCGACGGTGCAGGCGTTTCGCTGGCCGCCGGCGGGGGCCCCGGCCTGCTCCGGGCGTTCGTGCTGCGCGCCACCTCCCGCAAGACGGCCGACTCGTTGCTCTCCAAAGTCAAGAAGGGGGTCGAACGATGAGTATCGGACCCATGGACAGACGCCGCTTCCTGGAGACCGGCGGGACGGCCGCGGCCGCATCGCTGCTGGGCGTTCGCCGCGCCACCGCCGCGTCCGCCGCCAAGGCGCGCGCCGTGCTCGTGCGCCACGCCCAGGTCCTCGGCGCCGACGGCCGCATCGACGGTTCCGTGCTTCACGCGATGCTCAATGAGGCCGTCTCCGCGCTCCTCGGCGAGCGCGATCCGGCCGCGGCCTGGCGCCACATCGTGAAGCCCGGCGACGTCGTGGGCGTGAAGACGAACGTCTGGGCGCCGCTGCCCACGCCGCCCGAGCTGGAGAGCGCGATCCGCGACGAGGTCGTCAAGGCGGGCGTGCTTCCGGACGACGTCGGCATCGACGATCGGGGTGTCCGCTCGAACCCCCTGTTCCGCCGGGCCACCGCGCTCATCAACGCGCGGCCGATGCGGGCCCATGCCTGGGCCGGCCTCGGGACCTGCCTCAAGAACCTGATCCCCTTCGCTCCCAACCCGCCCGACTACCACGACGACGCCTGCGCGAACCTCGGGGCGCTCTGGCAGCTGCCTCAGGTCGCGGGCAAGGTGCGCCTGAACGTGCTGGTGCTGCTGACGCCGCAGTTCCATGGCGTCGGCCCGCATTCGTTCTCGAAAGAGTACGTCTGGCCCTACGGCGGCCTGGTCGTCTCGACCCAGCCCGTCCCGGCCGACGCGACAGGCGCGCGGATCATCGAGGCGAAGCGCCGGCTGTACTTCCACGGCGAGCGCCCGCTCAGCCCGTCGCCGCACCACATCGCCATCGCCGGGCAGCGCTACGGGCTGGGCCCGAGCGACCCGGCCCTGATCGACCTCGTCCGCCTGGGCTCGAGCGACGGCGCGCTGATCTGACGCTCGCAGATGCACGCTTCATTCCCGGGCGTGGCCCTCCTCGGGAGCGACCCTGATCACGCTCGATCTCAACGCCCCCCGGCAAGCAGGTCCTGCGTGTCACCCGACGGGGAGAGGACGTCACGGAGTCGGGGCTGGTCACCAGCGCCGGCCAGCCGATCGACGACGTCCGGATCGTCGTGGGCCCGGCCGACACGCCAGCCCGGTAGCGACGCCCGCCCCAGCCGGGCGGCTCCTCGCCTGCTGCCCCGGGGTAGCGTCTGTCGGAGAGGACGTGACTGGGCACACACGTCCCCTCCGCAGCGCCACCCTTCGTGAGCCACCACACGACTGCCTCGCGTAGCCGTTCGTAGTGACTCGCCAGAAAGGCCGGACGAGACGGAGAGGGTCGGAGCCCCAACCGTGATCGGCATCACCACAGTCTCCGCCCGCCAGGGTCGAGGCAGTCCGCACGCTCTCGCGCGTGCAAGCGGCGAAAGGCGAGGACAATGAGAAACGGGCAGAGATTCAGAGCATGGCGCACGGCACTCCTGCTCTCGCCGGTCGTCTTGTGGAGCGGCTGTGTCACTTTCGACGCGTCGGGCCTTACCCCCGAATCGCGGGTGTGGACATGCAAGATGCCGGTCACGGAGTGTACCTACCAGCTGTTGCCGACGGACACGGTCATACACGACACCGGCAACCAGGCGGAGATCTCGAGCGTCCCCTTTCTGGTCGGCGAGGTGGGGCCTTATCTCGACTCCGGTCTGGCCTTCCGACAGATCGACACTCGTCCTGAAGCACACGATCTCAACGGAGCCTTGCTGATCCAGACGAGGTTCGCGGACTTCAACGCCAGCAGCTACTCCTTCTCCCTCGAGATCGACGACAAGGTCACCGGCGTCTGGGTCTTCTACGACGACAGGTGCCAGACGCCCCCCCTCTGGATCACCGGTAGCGCCTCCTACGATGCGGCCAGCGGCCCGATCGACGATCCCTATGCCCGGGTGGTCCTTTCCGGTGCCGGACCACGGCAAGGCGTGGGCGAGCAGGCCGTCTTCCGGGGCTGGAGGCTGAACCAGCCGGCACAGCCTCTCCCCGCGGGACAGACCGCCAACCTCGACTTCTACGCCAACCAAGGCTGCGTCGGGTCCGAATCGACTGCCTACGCCCAGTACTTCATCGTGGTGGTCACGACGCCGCAGCTGGACCATCCGTGCTTCACGTCCAGCACCCTGACGAACGAGTTCGTCGTTGATGCCCCCGAGCCGTGGGATTCGACCGAGGCGGCGCAGGGGGCGCTGGACGTCTGCAACTCCAGCGTGGAGAGCTACCAGACCTGTCCGGACACCACCCAGGACGTCGTGTGTCAGGTCAGCGCCGAGCACACGCAGGCAGTGACCCAACAGCTGGGCACCGAGATGACCGAGCGGAGCTTCCGCATCTCCTCGGAGGCCCAGTTCACGCCGAACCCGCCGGCCAGCCCGCAGCTCACGATCACCGCCAACGGAAGCACGGGCACGGCGAACGACCTCTCCGGCGCCCTGTACTTCGACTACGACCCCATGACCGGGGATGCCGTGATCCAGGAGATCTCGCTCGCGCTCGACCACATGGCGGCCGGCGGTTACCAGATCTCGGACCTGCGCATCATCTCCCTCGACCGCGTCGAAAGCATCTGCAAGGACGGCGCCACCAAGACGGCGGCGCTCTGCAAGGATTACCTCCTCCAGAAAGGCAAGGCCGGGTTCCTGATCGCGGCGGACGTCGACAGCCAACGGATGATCTTCGCGTCGCAAAGCTCGGGCGATGGGTCATTCTCCGTGGACCTCAACAACAGGACCTTCGCCTACTCGGGTTCTCAGCGATCGAACAGCCTGGTGGTGAACGGCAAGACGATCCCGGTCGACATCGCGCTGGACCTCCGAGGCAGCTTCGTGAACTTCAACCCGGTCACCTCCGTCGCCGAGACAGACCAGACGGTGGAGTGCGACCACCAGGTGGGATCCGCCGACGGCGGCTTCCAGTGGGTGGACCGGGGGAACGAGCGGCCGGTCAACCTCGACGCCTGGGGGACCTTCGACCTGGAGAACTCCCAGGGGCTCGAGTACGAGTGGTTCCAGGACTACGGCACGCCCATCCAACGGCACCTGGGCAGCGGGCCCTTCGTGACCGTCCCGGAGCACGCGTGGTCCTACGGCGTGCATCCGCTCACGCTGGTGGTGAGCGAAGAGTGGACGAGCCCCAACGTGCCGGCCGGCTTCGGCCCGTTCTACCGGACGGCGTCCTTCCACCACTTCAACATGGACGTGACGGACACGACACCGCCCACGATCGTCGCGGCGCCGCCCGATCGGACGGTGTACGTCGGATCCAAGGATCTCGGCACCGTCGTGGACATCGGCAACCTGAAGGCGGAGGACGTCTGCTCTCCGGAGGTGTCGATCACCAACGACGCACCGGCCGGCACCTACTTCGGGAAGGGCACCCATGAAGTGCGGTGGGTGGCCGACGACAACCGGGGCAACGCCGTCGAGTTCGTGCAGTACATCCATGTCGAAACCCGGGGGCTGCCGGGCAAGCTGCTACCACCGAAGGGACTGGTCCTGCCGAGGTGACTGAGCACGGACGTGAATGCCGCGCCACGGCCTTCGGCGGCCGTGGCGCGGCGCCGAGCTTCGAAGCGGACCGAGAC
Organism: uncultured Acidobacteriota bacterium; assembly: GCA_963732935.1. Classification (GTDB taxonomy): domain Bacteria; phylum Acidobacteriota; class Vicinamibacteria; order Fen-336; family Fen-336; genus DATBSL01. Next base: position 588,384 of record CAVTBK010000004.1, read on the forward strand.
CTCGCGTATCATCGCCCCGTGCCGGTCGCGGACACCCCTCCCAGACTCAGAGCCCCAGAGCGGAACAAGCGCCCGGGGGTCTGCTACGCGCTAGCGGACGACGGAGTCGAGCTGCCGGTCGTCGACCTGACCCATCCGGCGTTCGGGGATGTACCGGACGAGGCGGCACGGGAGCGGCTCGTCGCGGAGTTCCTGAAGAACATGGACCGCCAGGCGCGGATGCCGCGCTTCCTCAGGGGTGGCCTCTATCGGCTGATGAGCCTGCGCTCGCCGCTCATGAGGGCGATACGCGGCGCCGAGGGCGGCTACCTTTCCGGCATGGCCACCTATCTGGCCAAGCTGGGCCCGGAGAATCTCGGCGAGGCCTACGCCACCCGAATCGATCGCGCGGTGAGCCGCAGCCTGCCGTGTCTCTCGATGCGGATTCGCCTCCGGAACGTGGTCGAGCTCACGGTCGAGGGGCTCGGACCGCTACTCCAGGCTCGGCCACGCCGTCCCCTCCACCTCGTCAACATCGCCGCCGGACCGGCCATGGACAGCATCAACACGCTGCTGGTCCTGCGTAGCGAACGGCCGAGCTTGCTCGCCGATCGCGCCGTCCACATCCACGCGCTCGACATCGAGTCCTCCGGCGCTGCCTTCGGCCGAAGGGCTCTCGGCGCACTGGCGGCCGAGGGCGGACCCCTCGAGGGATTGTGCGCAGACCTCCAGCATCAGCGCTACGACTGGACCGCCCCTGGAGCCCTGGTCGGGCTCGCCGGCAGCCGGGATCTCGGCGGCTCGATCGTCGCCTGCTCGTCCGAAGGCGGCCTCTTCGACTATGCGGACGACGACGTCGTGATCTCGAACCTCCAGACCCTGCGCGGCCTTCTGCCGGCCGACGGCTTCGCGGTGGGAACAATCACCAGGGATGGCACGTGCCAGCAGGCCATGCGCGCCAGCGGCGTGCCGAGCCCCACCCATCTCCGCAGCCCCCAAGGATTCAACGCCTTGCTCTCACGCGCCGGCTGGCGCCTCGACCGCGTCATCGACAACTGGATGAGCTACGACGTCAGGATGCGGCTCGAAGGGACGACCCGCTAGAGCGGGACGTCGATCCAGCCGTCCAGGGTGAGCTGCCGCTGCTCCCGGTAGCCGGCGCCGCGCAGCAGCGCGGCTGCCTCCGCGAACTTCCCGTCGATGTGGTCAGGGTGATGCGCGTCCGCGTTGATCACGACCGGGATAACCATCCCCCGGGCTTCCTGCATGATCCACGGCGAGGGGTAGAACGCGCCACTGGTGTTCCGCACCACTCCGCCGGTGTTGATCTCGAGGACGCTGCCGGAGGCCCGGACCGCCTCGAGCGCCTGGAGAACCGCGGCGCGGTACCAGGGCTCGTCCTCCCGGAACCAGCGACCGTCCCGGTTGTTCTTCTTGACGAGGTCGAAGTGGCCGACGATGTCGGGCGCGGCGGTCTCCACCATCGTGGCGAGCAGGCTGTAGTACCGCTCCACCGCCCGCCGCTTCTCACCGCCGAACCCGTCCCGGACCGCGGCCTCCATCTCCTCGGGCGGGCCGTCCACGGTCCACTCGTGATCCCCATCCCCCGACCCGATGAAGTGCACCGATCCTACGGTGAAATCCAGGCCGAGATCACGGATGCGGGGCGCCCGGGGAGACATGACGCCGGGGATGAAGTCCACCTCCATTCCGAGCAGGATCTCCACTCTCCCCCGGTAGCGCTCGCGGAGCGCCCGAACCTCCTGCAGGTAGCCGGCCAGCCGCTCGGCCGGCATGGTCCACGAAGTGTCGAACGGCAGCGGGTTGTGTCCCGAAAAGCCCAGCCGCGGCATGCCCTTGCGGATCGCCGCCTCGGCGTACTCCTCCGGCTCGCCCTGGCCGTCGCAGTGGCGGGTGTGGGTGTGGTAGTTGCTCCAGCCGGGGGATGGCGTCATAGAGGCTGAACATAGCCCATCGGTCGTCGCCTGGCACCCGGCCCCGGCCCAGTCTCCTTCAGTCCAGCTTCTTCTCCGCCAGGTACCGCGGCAGAAGGTCCGTGATCTGGACGTTGTTCAGGTCGGACATTGCGAAGTGGGTGTTGCCCCGGATGCCCAGTTCGGGCAAGTGGACCAGAGTTTCGTCACCGCCCCGCCGGTTCACCGCATCCCGCCATAGCCTGGCCGTGCCGAGGAATCTTCGCCACAGGTCCGCGCTGGGCTCCTTGACGGGCTGTTCGGGAATGCTGTCGCCGTAGTACAGGACGATCGGGATCTTCGTGAGGCGCACGAAGTCCGCTAGAGGCACGCCGACACCGCCCGCGGGCACTTCAGCTTCCGGGAACGGGAAGTTGCTGCCCGGCTCGTACGACACGACGGCCCGGACGTTCCGGTTCCTCATCGCCGTGCGCCACCCCGGGCCGCCGGCCTGCGAATGCGTGATGAGAATGCCGGGGCCGATCTCGTCGAAGAGGACTGATACCGCGGCGACGTTCACCTCCATGTGTGACCACCGACAACAGCCGTGTGGACCTCGTGGCCGCCGGTTTCGATGCGGGCATCGAGATCGGCGAGTTCATCCAGAAGGACATGGTGGCGTGTGCGTGTCCGAGGACCTCCGCGCGACGATCGTCGGCTCCCCGAAGTACTTCGCCTCCCATCCCAAGCCCAGGCACCCGCGAGATCTCGTGAACCACGTGTGCATCAACTTTCGTCAGGGATCGCGGGGCATGTACCGATGGGAGTTCGAGAAAGGCAAGCAGTCGCTCACGGTGGCGGTCGACGGACCGCTGATCGTCGACGATGCGGAGATCCAGGTGCGAGCCGCTCTGGACGGAGTCGGCATGGTCTGGACTTTGGAGCACTACGCGGCGCCGTTCGTCTCCGCTGGAAGGCTGGTCCGGGTGCTCGAGGGCTGGTGCTCCCCGTTCCCCGGCTACTTTCTCTACTATCCGAGCCGGCGACAGCAGCCCGCCGCGCTTTCCGCCTTGATGAGGACGCTTCGCTTGCAGAAGGCCTGACCCGTCCTACCGCAAACTGAAGACCCGAAGAGTCGTGCGGCCCTTTCCGTAGGCCACCTCGCTGCCCAGCTCGGCGGTCGCGAGGAAGTCGGTGGGCTGGGCCAGCCCCTGGGCGATCAGGGCCTCGATCAGGGGACCCAGCTCGAGGCTGCCCTTCCTGCGGGGCTCGGCGTCCACCAGGCACAACGTCTTCCACGGCTTGTCCGGCTGCTCCTTGGGCGTCTCGAGGATGGCCTCGTAGGAGCGCCCGCCGATCTTCAATGCCATGTGACGGCCTTTGTACGCAGGCGTCAGCCCATGGTTCATGGTCCAGACCGTCAGGTTACCCACGATGTCCTTCGCCGTCGGATGGTCGGAGCGGGTGATCCAGAAGTCGAAGCTCCCGAGCCACAGCCCACTGGCGACAGTGGAGAAGTCGAAGTCGATGGTCAGACGCGTGTCGGACAGGCGACGGGGCAGCTGATCCCCTGCCTTCGCCTCGCTCCACGGCGATCGCCCCAGGATCACCTCGGGGTAGCTCTTCACGGACGGCACCCCGCTCTCGGGCCACTCCCACTCCCAACCTGCGGTGTCCTTGCCACGAAAGACGGACTGACGGTAGTCCGTGATGTCGCCCTTGCCGAAGACGTTGTTGTAGAGCACGGCCCCGTCGATCGGGAGGAGGGCGTTGTCCTCCCTGCGCACGTCGACGGGTGCCGCCGGTGAGCTGGCCTGTGCGAGTACGAACAGGATCGAGGTGAACATGATGCCCTCCAGCGAGTTCAGCACCGCACTTCAGGCCCCTGCTCGTCGCGACGGCGCGCGCGGTTCGGCGCGGGCCTCACGCGTACCGGAACAGCATCATGAAGCCGAAATCCATGTGCAGCTGCTGGTGGCAGTGGAAGAGCGTGTCGCCCGGGTCGTCCGCGACGAAGTCGAGCTCGGCCTCCTGGTACCCGCCCATCATGACCACGTCCTTCATCACCCCCGCGGTCGGCTGGCCGCCGACCCGGGTCAGCTCGAAGCTGTGCCGGTGCAGGTGCAGCGGGTGGATGTCGTCGCTTCCGTTGCGGAACTTCAGCCGATAGCGACGGCCCTGGTGGAGCGTGTAGACGGGCGCGTTCGTCTTCATCGAGAAGGCCTTGCCGTTGAGCGTCCAGAGGTTGAAGCCGTTCGCGGCGCCGTTGTGCTTGAGCACGGTGAACTCCATGGTCTCGTCCGGCGGAAGGGGAGCGGCGTTGGGCGCCCCGAACCGCGTGTAGTCCCAGCGGAAGGGCGGCGGCGCCACCCATTGCGGCTCTCCCCCACGGCCCGCGTACTCGACGACGATGCCCATGCCGTTGCCGCGGTCGTCGTCCGACAGGTCGCCCATCACCCAGACGCCCGGGTGGTTCATCTCGACGATCGCCGAGACGCGCTCGGCCGTGCCCAGCCACAGCACCGGCACCTCGGCTGGCGTCGGCACGGGGTTCCCGTCCAGCGCCACGATGCGGAAGGCGTGACCGGGCAGCGCCAGGCTGCGGATCTCGCCGGCGCTGGCGTTGAGCACGTGGAAGAGCACGCGCGTCCCCTCCTTCACCCGGATCGGCTCGCCGTGTCCGAGCGCCCACCCGTTGATGCTGAAGACGCTGTACCCGACCTCGTAGCCCTTGGCCTTCTGCGGCGCCTGCGCGTCCGCCTGCCGACCCATCTCCTGCAATGCCGGTAGGGGCGCGCCCGCCAGCGCTTCGATGGCCATGTCGCCGCCGCGGCTGAAGGCCGGCAGGAACTCCTTGAGGACCAGGAAGACCTCCTGATCGTAGGCGCCGGGGTTGGCGGCCGGCTCGATGTAGACCGGACCGGCCTGGCCCGTGTAGGTGCCGCGATTGAGGTCGGCGCCCGCGAAGATGTGGGTGTGGTAGAAGCGGAACCCCGCCGGTCGCGGCGTGAACGCGATGCGGCGCATGCTGTGCGGGGGTATGAAAGGCGTACCCTCCTCGGAGGCACCGTCCACGTTGCTCGGGATCATCTGGCCGTGCCAGTGCACCAGCTCCGGCGTATCGGTGTCGTTGTAGACCTCCACCACCGTCGGTCGCCCCTCCTTGAAGCGGAGCAGGGGACCGGGGAACTGGCCGTTGTAGAGGGTGGTCGAGACGATGCGATCGGGTGCCAGCTCGACCAGCCCGGTCGCGATGCGGAGCGTGTAGTCCGGCCGGACGGCGGGGTCCGGCTCGACGGCCGGCGCGCGTGTCCGGACCGCGCCGCGGAGGCCCCGCGGCAGCGCGCCCAGCAGCGGCAGGACGCCCGCCACCTTGAGAAGGGACCGACGATCGATAGGCATGGAGTGGGGTGCTCCTGTGACAGGGACTCATCCAGGATACATCCCGATGGTCGGCGTCCGCACCGGCAAGTTCGTCACACTCCGCCGTCGCCGTCCGCTTCCCCGCCCGGCCGGCCGCGGGACGAGGGAACAACGTCTCCCAGGAGGAGGCTCCGGAGCCTCCGCAGGTCGTTCAGGAGCTTCCTGCTGGCCGTGAGCTGCGGCTCGAGACGCTCGAGCTTCCAGGATACGAGCTGGAGAGCCTCGACCTGGCGGCTCTCGCACCTGGCGCGGGCCCGCTCCAGATCCTGCGCCACCTCGAGCCGCGCCTCACGCACGGCCTCGAGCAGCAGTCCCACGTACTCGTGAGCGCCCTCGACGCTGTCAAACGGGGTCTCGGCCATGGGACGCAGTGATGCTCCAGACCATTATCCGACGCCCTACCGGGACATGTCGTCCCCGGGGGCGCCACGCCTCCGGCATCCGGAACCAGGACGCTACTATTGCTGGCGCCCGCCTGCCTGGGGGCCGGGGCAAGTGAAGTGAGCGGCGGCAGAGTGGCGCCCTACCGGGGGGGACGACCTGCCCAGGCCGTCACCCGTGGTGATGGCAGTCGAGTACCACGAGTACCAGGGCGTGGGCCATGGCTTCGGCCTCGGCACGGGCACGAGCGCCGAAGGATGGGTCGCCGAAGCCGTCCGGTTCTGGGAGAGGCGCCTGCATTGATCAATCGCGCGTGCGCCAGGGCAGGAAGGCCAGCCCCGGCACTGCGTACTTCTCGCAGAAACCGCGGACCTCGCGTCCCAGGCGCGGCAGCCGCTCCGGCTCGCCGGCGGCGTGCAACGTCTCGACGATCCAGCCCGCGATGAGCCCCATCTCGACCTCGCGCATGCCGCGCGTGGTGCAGGCCGGGGTGCCGATTCGGATGCCGCTCGGGCGCAGCGGGGGCCGCGGGTCGTCCGGGATCACCTGCTTGTTGGTGGTGATGCCCACCTCGTCGAGCACTCGCTCGGCCTCCCGGCCGTCCAGCCCGAAGCTGGCGATGGTGTCGAGCACGATCATGTGGTTGTCCGTGCCGCCGGTGACGAGGGCGAGGCCGGCCTCGAGCAAGGCGGCCGCGAGCGTTTTCGCGTTGCGCAGCACCTGCAGCGCGTACTCGCGGAACGCCGGCTCGGCGGCCTTGCGCAGGGTCACGGCCACGGCGGCAATCGTGTTCATGTGCGGTCCGCCCTGCAGCCCCGGGAAGACCGACGCGTCGATCGCCTTCGCGTGCTGCTTGCGGCAAAGGATCAGCCCCCCGCGCGGTCCGCGCAGCGTCTTGTGGGTCGTGGTGGTGACGAGGTCGAAACCGGCGTCCAGCGGGTTCGGCAGCACGCCCGCCGCGATCAGGCCGCCGACGTGCGAGACATCCGCCATCGCCAGCGCCCCCACCTCGTCGGCCACCCGCCGAAACGCAGCGTAGTCGTAGTCGCGGGGGTAGGACGTGAAGCCGCAGAGCACGATCTTCGGGCGCTCGCGCCGGGCCACCGCGAGCAGCTCGTCGAAGTCGATCTCCCCCTGCCGATCGGGCCGCGTGCGGTAGCGGACGAACTCGAAGATGCGACCCATGTGCGAGACCGGTGCGCCATGGGTCAGGTGCCCGCCGTGCGACAGGTCCATGCCGAGTATGGTGTCGCCGGGCCGCGCGAAGGCGAGATAGACGGCCTGGTTCATGGGCGAGCCGGACAGCGGCTGCACGTTGGCGTGCTCGGCACGAAAGAGACGGCAGGCCCTCTCCCGGGCCAGGTTCTCGACCCGGTCGGTGTAGAGCTGGCCCCCGTAGTAGCGCCGCCCCGGGTAGCCCTCGGAGTACTTGTTCGTCAGCACGGATCCGAGCACGGCCAGGACTTCGGGGTACGTGTAGTTCTCGGACGGGATGAGCTCGATCCCGCGCCGCTGGCGGGTCTCCTCGCCGGCGACGGCCTCCTCGATCTCGGGATCGTACAGGCGGAGCGCCTCACGGTGACTGGACATTCTCGGGTCCTCCCCGACGCGCCGGGCCCTTTCGGAATGCCCAGGCGATCGGCAGAACCCCTCGCGCTCCCCGGTGGTTGCCCACCTCAGAAATCGCCAGTCACGCGAGCGGGGCCGGTCGTGCCGCGTCGTGCGCGCCCGGCCGCCAGTACTCTAGCAGCCGTCCGGAGCGAACGGAAGCGGCCCGACAGGCATCGTTGCTGGAGGGCGCTCTCGACGCGCCGCCGCAGCGCTGAGCTGCGATCAGTTCTCCGCCCGGGTCATCGCCGGCGACGGCGCGTCGGCCAAGCAGACGGTCACGCGGAGAAGCTGCGCCGGGACCTCGCGGCCGCCAAGCGCTACCGGGACATGTGATCCCCCGGGGCCGCGGGTTCGGAGAGGCGCTTCACCCCGCGCTTCCAGACGGCCACGATCCGGCGAGTGGCTCGAACGTCGGTGGTAGGGTCGCCGTCCACCAGCACGAGATCGGCACGGAACCCGACCGCCACCCGGCCTCGATCCGTGAGGTCGAACGCGCTGGCGGGGGACGAGGTGGCGGCGGCGAGCGCTTCGAGCGGCGTCATGCCCGCCTCCGCCAGCCGCTCCAGCTCGCGGTGGAGGCCCGAACCGTGCTCGCAGGGTGGATTCGGCGCGTCGGTGCCGGCGAGGATCGTCACGCCTGCGGCGAAGAGACTCCGAACGGCCCGCGCCGCCTCGCCGGGCGTCCTTTCGTGTGCCGAGACGACAGCCAGCGTCGGCTGTACGAAGACATGGTGTGACGCGGCGAGGCGCGCGAGCTCGGGTTCGAGCTCGCCGGCGGGGACGTGCGCGATGCCGTCCGCGCCGCATTCGATGGCCTCACGGAAGTCCCTTTGTGTCGCGATGTGGACGATGGCGATCTTGCGGCGGGCATGAGCCGCGGCAACCACCGCGCAGATCGCCGTGCGGCTCAGCGTCGGCCGGGAGAACCCGAAGGCGCTGCCATCGTCGGACACGGCCTTGATGTAGTCCGAACCTTCGGCAATGCGGGCGTCCACGAAGGCCTGGGCCTCTCCAGCGGTCGCGAGCGTCGGGATGGGCACGCCGTACTCCGTGCCGTGCCCACCGGGGGCGGTCACCAGAATGCCCGCCGAGCGTAGGTCGGCCTGGTCCAGCCCCCCGCCCCCCGCCTGCTCGGCCTTGACGGCCGCCGCCAGGGCAGGAGACATGAACATGTCCAGCTCCGTCGTCACCCCGAATGTCAGGGCCGCCCTCAGGTCGTCGGGGCTCAGCACGTGTACGTGTGCGTCGATCAGCCCCGGCAGCAGCGTGCGCCCGGATCCGTCCACGGCCTCCGCGTCCTTCGGAGCGTCGAGTCGGGGTCCGACAGCGGCGATCACACCATCCCGGACGAGCACGTCCTGGCGGAGGAGCACACGCTCGCCGTCGAAGACCGTGGTGTCGCGCACCACGAAGAGGGAGGCGTCTCCGACGATGGCCGCGGCACAAAGCAGGGCGGCGGCGATCACGGGGTCACGATCCCCGGTGACTGCCGGTCGTAGGTCTCTCGCCCCAGCGGCTTCCCCCTGAGGAATGGGTTCCGGGTGAGCCGCTTCCCGTCCGCCGAGAGGTGGTACTCGACGACCATGAACTCCTCTCCACCGACCAGGTAGCGTGTCGTCAGGACTTCGTCCTTCCATTGGGCGACGACCTTCATCTTGGCGTCCCCCTCCGGGACTTTGCCGTCGGTGGTGAACGAGTACGCCTCCGAGAACGGTGCGTAGTTGGACTGCCGGCCCTTGGCCTGGTAGCTGAACTGCGGATCGTGGTGCCGGATCGTCAGCACCACCTCGCGCGGGCCTGTGCTGCCGGCCGGCCGGTTCGCCTCGTTCATCTTCCACGTGCCCGTCAGGTTCGGATGGTCGCCGGCCAGCACCGGCGCGACCGCAACGCCCGCCACCCACGCGACCAGTGCGAGAGACGTCCTGCAGAAAGTCATGTTCCTCCTCGGGGCAGGGCTCGACCCGCGGCCGGAGATCGGCCCGCGCTCAGGCCCCCGTTCGTCAGCCAGCTCTTTAGAACCCGCTGGGAAGGCTTCGGTTCCGCCTGTAGCGGAACCTCCGGACAGACGGGGAGCGAGCCGATAGCCTGCTAGTCTCGGTAGTTGGATCCGGCAGGATCGCGGTCCTGATGGATGCCCTTTGAGCCGATCTCGCGGTAGCCGGCGTCAGTCCGCGGGCGTGCTTTCCGGCGGCCCGAAGTAGCTCTCCGGCACCTTCGTGTCGCTGATGATCAACTTCTGCAGGACGATCCCCGGGTCGACCATGCTGACCTTCAGCACGTGCGGGCCCGGAGTGGCCAGCGTGTGGGAGGACCGGAGGTAGCGCGCGTTGTCGCGTGTGAACTGGGTCCACCAGCCCTCGCCCAGGAAGGTCTCTGCCGCCCGATCGGCGAAGATGTCCAGGACCTGCGGCGCCTGGTCGTCGAACGCCACGGCGAGGCGCATGCCACGGTCAGGTACGAAGTCCATCACGGGGCCCAGGACGAGTGTCACATCGTATGAGCCCGCGCGCGGAAGATAGACGGGGTACTCGAGCCGCGGCGCCGGGTCGGGGGGCAGGACGCTGTCCGCCGTGACCGGGAAGACGGACATGGCGGATGCGCCGCGGCCATAGTCCGGGATCTCCTCCCAGCGGACGCCTCCGGCCTGGATGTTCGCGGCAGCGGCGTCCGCGGCGATGGCGATCGGCCCCACCAGGCTGGCGAAGCGGCCGCGCGCCTCGCGCCGCTGCTCGTCCGTTGCCTTGGTCGCCCGGACCGTGACGTCCACCGCTCCACGCTTTCCCTTGACAGAGACCATGCCGGTTGACGTCCCGGTGAGTGCTTTCTCCCAATCGATCTCGACCCAGAAACGCCGATCCGGGCGGGGCGTCGTGTCTTCGGAGAGCACGATCCAAGGCTTGTCGGCCCCGATCGTGAAATCGATCGGCCGAGTTCCCTCCGCGAACACCTCGACATAGGACCGCCGCCTGCCGAACGAGTCGAAGGCGGGCAGCACGGCATCGCCGTAGTGCTCCGGCCAGGCGCTCACGTCGCCGTCGATCGCCACGCCGTAGTTGTCGTTGTCGGCAGGCAGGATCTCCGACACCGCGGGCATCGAGTTGATGCGGGGAGGCTCCCAGGTGAACTGGCCGAGGTGGGGCTGGTCCATCAGGTGGTCCCACTTCCCGCCCGCTAGCACCTTGTTGTAGTAGTCGCTGAGCGCCTGGTCTTGCCTGAAGAGCTCGCGTACGCGGTTCGCCTCTGCGTTGGTGCTCTGGCGACCCTGGCGGGCGAAGAGGAGGTTGCGGCCCGCGGCGACGTTCATCTCCGCCACCAGACCCGACGCCTTGGTGGGGTGCAACACGAGCTGGTAGAACGCGTCTCGTTGCTCGGGCGGCAGGATCGCGGCGAGCTTCTCCGCTCGGGCCGTGACGTCGCGCCACGCCTCCAGCACTCGTTCCGCTTCACGGTAGTTGGATTGGCTGAAGGTCGCCGGTGTGATCAGCTCGGGCTTGCGCCACCCGTTGTACTTCGCGTACTTGGAGACGATGTCGGCGATCTCCGCCGCATGCGCCGAGCCGAACTCGCGCTCCGCCCAGCGGCGCGTGTAGACGCCAACCTTCTCCCTGGTCCAGGCCGAGGGGTTCCACGCCAGGCGCAGGAAGAACTCGATCGGCACCTCCAGCGGCTTGAGGTCGCCCACGTTGGCGATCCAGATGCGCTTGGCGCCGTACTCGTGAGCCAGGTTCATCTGCTCCGCGATCTTGGGGAGCGGGTTGGTGTTGATCCACTGATACGCGAACGGGCCGCCGTGCATGTCGAGGTGGTAGTAGATGCCGGCTCCCCCGCTCCGGCGGCGCTCTTCGGGTGTAGGAAGACGCCGGAGGTTGCCGGTGTTGTCGTCGGTCCACAGCAGTGTCACGTCGTCGGGCACGCGCATGCCATGCTCGTAGAACTTCTGCACTTCCGTGAACAGGGCCCAGAGCTGGGGGACCTTGGCGGGGTCCGTGTGCATCTCCTCGGCCAGGATCTGCCGCTGATCCCCGATGATGCGCTCCAGCAGCTTGATGTCGGACTCGATGCTGCCGGTCGTGGCCATTCCCTGGTCACCGTCGCCGCGCATGCCGATCGTGACCAGGTTCTCGTAGTTCTTGTTGCGGGCGATGCCTTCGCGGAAGAACCTCCTCAGAGCCTCGGCGTTGGTCGCGTAGTTCCACTGGCCGTTGCCGTACAGGTCTCGCCGTTTCGTCCACTCCTTGTGGGCGCGCATCATCGGCTCGTGGTGAGAGGTGCCCATGACGATGCCGTACTCGTTCGCCAGGCGCGGATTGTCGGGGGCGTCCTCGTTGAAGGCGTTGTCCCACATCGCCGGCCAGAGGTAGTTGGCCCGCAGGCGTAGCAGCAGCTCGAAGACCTTCGCGTAGAACTTCGAGTTCATCCCGCCGAACTTCTCCTTGGTCCAGCCTGTGAGACATGGCCTCTCGTCGTTCAAGAAGATGCCGCGGTAGCGGACCGCCGGCTCTCCGGAGGCGTGGCGGCCCGGGAGGACGTAGGCTCGAGCGCGCTTCTTCACAGGCACGTCGGCCCACCAGTACCAGGGCGAGACGCCCAGCTGCTCGGACAGCTCGTAGATGCCGTAGATCGTGCCGCGCTTGTCGCTCCCGGCAATGACCAGGGCCTGCCTCACGCCGGGCACGGGGTCGGCGACCGTAGTGATGACGAAGCTCTCCCACTTGCCCCTGAGGTCGGCCGCGTCGAGCTTGCTCGTAGCCAGCAGCGAGTCGATCGTCGCGCTCCTACCCGCCGTGCCGACGATGACGAGCGCGGCGCCCGTGGGTTGGATCGTGAACGCGGCCGGCCGGCGGCTGGTGACGCGCTCGATGTCGGCCTGAAGGTCGCCGAGCGCGCGCACGACGCCCGGGTAGTCGTTCGCGTCGTACCACAGAGGCGCGGCCCCATCGGCCGTGACGAGGGGGAAGGCCCCGGCCGGGGGAGCGGATTCCGCGACGATGTCGACCGGCAGGCCGAGGCTCGGCCCGGCGAGCACGGTCGAGGAGCTGAGCGCGGTCACGAGCGCAGCCAGCGAGGCCACACGATGCCAGGGGGCCAGGAGGCCGCGCGGGTGTGGGATCCGGTTCATTCGTGCGGGAATCTGGCCCGAGACAGGTGCACCCGCCGGGGGGGCAGGCCGTATCGTCGTCCCCCGGCCCAGGGTCTCGGGAGGACGCGCGAGAGGCCCTCGGCGAGCAGGCCGGCGCCGCACAGCACGATGAACGGCGCGAAGACCCACCACGGCCCACCCCGTCGTGGATCGACACCCCCCCAGGCCAGCGTGAGCCCAGCGTACAGGACCGCGAGCGCGATGGTGATAGCGAGCCGCATGGATTCGCCCTCGTCTCCCGGCGAAGGCGTAGGAGATCAGACCACGAGTACGGCATCCCGTGGAAGCCCCGGAGCGGCCGGAACGGCCGATTCGACCGAAGCGGCAGCACGCAACCGTTCTCAGTCCAGCTTCTTCTTCACCAGGTACTGCGACAGAAAGTCCGCGATCTCAACGTTGTTCAGGTCGGACATCGCGAAGTGAGTGTTGCCCCGAATGCCCAGCTCGGGCAGATGGACGAGGGTCACGTCGCCGCCCCGGCGGTTCACCGCGTCCCGCCACAGTCTGGCCGTGCCGAGGAACCTTCGCCACAGGTCCGGTCCCGGCTCCTTGACGGGCGCTTCGGGTATCTTCTCACCGTAGTAGAGGACGATCGGGATCTTCGTCAGGCGCATGAAGTCCGCGAGAGGCACGCCGACACCGCCCGCGGGCACCTCCCCTTCCGGGAATGGGAAGTTGCTGCCCGGCTCGAACGACACGATGGCGCGCACGTTCGGGTTCTTCATGGCCGTGCGCCGCCCCGGGCCGCCGGCCTGCGAGTGCGTGATGAGGATCCCGGGGCCGATCCTCGCCACCCCACCTTGACGGACATCCACAGCATAGGGACCTTGGATCCGGATGACTAGACGGTGAAATCGCAGAGCCTTTGTGACTACCATTCAGGAATGGCTCGCGACGAGCTCGGCGTCCTGGCGGCCTTCGTGGCGGTGGCCGAGGAACGCAGCTTCACCCGCGCCGCGAAGCGCCTCGGCGTCTCTCCGTCCGCGTTGAGTCACGCCATCCGGGATCTGGAAGAGCGGATCGGTGTTCGCCTGCTGGCGCGCACCACGCGCAGCGTGGCCCCAACCGAGGCTGGAGCTCAGCTCCTCACCGGGGTACGACCGGCATTTGGCGACATTCACCAGGCGCTCGACCGGGTGTCCGGCCTCCGCGACCGGCCGGCGGGCCGGGTGCGCCTGTTGCTGCCGCGAAGCGCCGCGATGATCGCTCTCGTCCCGAAGCTCGCGCAGCTCGCCCGCGACTACCCGGACGTCGTCCTCGACGTGACCACCGACAACAGCCGCGTGGACCTCGTCGCCGCCGGTTTCGACGCGGGCATCGAGATCGGCGAGTTCATCCAAAGGGACATGGTGGCCGTGCGCGTGTCCGAGGATCTCCGCGCGGCGATCGTCGGCTCACCGAAGTACTTCGCCTCCCATCCCAGACCCAGGCACCCGCGCGACCTGCTGAACCACGCCTGCATCAACTTCCGTCAGGGATCGCGCGGCATGTACCGATGGGAGTTCGAAAGGGGCAAGCAATCGCTCACCGTGGCGGTCGACGGCCCGCTGATCGTCAACGATGCGGAGATCCGGGTGCGAGCGGCCCTCGACGGAATGGGCGTGGTCTGGACGCGCGAGCACTACGCGGCACCGTTCGTCTCCGCCGGCAAGCTGGTGCGCGTGCTCGAGAGCCGGTGCGCCCCGTTCCCAGGCTACTTTCTCTACTATCCGAGCCGACGACAGCAACCCGCCGCGCTTTCAGCGTTGATCAAGACGCTTCGATTGCAGAAGTAGGGACTTCGCGCGGAGCTGCCTTTCGAGATTGCCCAGCCGCCGCTTCATGTCTGCATTCTGTTTCTGCCAGATTGCCTATCAAGCAATTAGGGCGCGCAATAGGATGCAACCAGCACTCCAGGCCTCTGCTCGCCGCTCATCGGCGATCGTCGGCCGCCGCGTGGCAGGCCACGCTCAGGACAGCAGGTATGGGATCTGCTTCGAGGCCGTCGGCGTGAAACGCAGCAGGCACCGCAAGACCTGGGCATGCTCGCTCGCCGAGGGCTCGGGAGACAGGTAGAGCGCGGCGACCAGGTCGCGCCAGCGCAGCAACTCGCGGCGCGGCCCGCGCTGCTGCCGGATCGCGACCGTCAGGCCCACGAGCCGCAGCACGCGCTCGTAGGCGCGACGGAGCGATTCAAGGTCCGCCAGCCGGAGCAGGCGCGAGGCGCGGTTCATCTCGTTGGCGATCATGAGGATCTGCTGGTCGCGGTCGAAGCGTGCCCAGCTTTCCGCGCTCAGCCCGGCGTGCTGTGTCATGCCAGGGGCTCGCCACGGCCGATCAACGAGTGAGTGATCGCCCTCACCTTGGCACGCACGGCCTCGTCTTCGACCAGCATGCTGCGGTTGCCGTGCGCCGGCCGGATGTTGATGAGCGACGTGTCAGGGGCCAACGAGTCTCCCACCATCTGCAGAGCGTCGATTGTAGCGTCCGGCCTCGGGCCGGTCGAGCGAGATCCCGTACCTCGTCCCGCGTGAATCTCCCCGGAGCCCCGCGCCACGCGGCGAGGGATCCGGCCCGAAAGGTCACGGTGTGACCGTCACGACGATCCGCTTGTACCGCGACAAGGGTGGGCGGCCCTTGTCGGTGACCCTGAGGATGAAGTGGAGGGTCTCCGGCTTCTCGACTTTGGGCGCGATCACCCAGGCCCCGACCGCATTCTCCGCGCCGTCGAGCCTCACCGTTCCTTTGTAGGTTCCCGCCTCGGGGTATGGGAACCAGTAATAGCTCAAGCTGTCTCCGTCCGGGTCCTTGGTGCCGTGGGCGTCGAGCCCAAAGCCCTCTCCGGACCGCACGGTGAACGTGTCGGGGTGACCCAGGACGGGAACGGGGGGATGGTTGGCGTCCGCGTACGTCTTGGTCGTCCACTCCATGCGCGCCGCGAAATCGTTCTGGAAGTCGTCTCGCCAGCGCCAGAGCGTGGCCTTGGAGTCTCGGAACGACTTTTCGCCCGGGCGGTTTGCCCGCCCGTATTCGGCCATCACCGGCGGCGTGTAGTCGTCGATCGCGTTGGTCCAGATGGGGCGCGTCTCGGGCTCGATGGGGACGCCGCCGATGAACGTCTTCGGATCCATGACGGGCAGCTCCGGTCGAGAGAGCTCGTAGCGGCCGCCCCAGCCTCCCCAGTCCGGATGCTCCGGGGCGCTCAGGCCGTTGGGGATCAGGCCGAGCCAGGACGGCGTGTCGCCCTCCATCCCCCATGCGACGTCCGGATAGGCGGCTCCCAGCGGCCCGTGCCCTTGCTGGATGTGCTCCGCGAGCCACCTGTTGCTGATGCTCGCATTGTCGATCCCGGGCACCATGGTGTTGATCCCGCCCCAGGTTGCGGTGCTGTAGTCGCCTCCGGGCGTAACGACGTAGAAGAGGCTCGGAAAGGTCTTCCGAATCCACGGACCGCTATCGTCCTGATCGGAGATCGTGTAGACCCTCAGCTTGGCCACCAGCCGGTCGAGCTCCCCGGCTGGTCTCGTGGCCCGCAGCGTGTAGAGCGCCTGCGCGAGGGTATTGGCCCCGCCCCAGACCGTGATCCAGAGAGGGCGATCGTCGTGCTTCTCCAAGGCCTGGACGATCCAAGCCGATCCCTCGGAGTCCTTGCCGGCACCGACTCCACTCATGCCGTATTCGGCCCGGCCCTGCTTGACCAGGGCCTGGAGCGCCTCCGGCCGAGGATAGTTGGCGTCGTGTTTCACCAGGTTGCCGTAGACCTCGGCATAGGCACGGATGACAGCTCGAATCGACTCCGGGGCGACCGAGCTTCGCTTCCACGTCGAGGTGGTTGCGATCAGTCCCTCGAGGTCGATGACATCCGAATACAGGAGCAGGCGGACGAAGCTTTGAGTGTCGTCCGGGTCGGCTTCGATATCCGAGAGGACGATCATGCGGTGCGGTTTGCCGGCCTTTTCGGGGCCGGCGACTGAAGCGGCCTCGGATGCGACCGCCGCCGCAGGATGGGCGGCGAGGCCGACTGTAACGAGGCCGACGAGCAGGCACGCAGTGAACCGCCGTGTCAGCCACCGCAAACCGCCGAGTGAGGCTGTGTCTATGCGCATCGCGGAGGAAGATAGCACCGGCCTCGCGCCTCACCAACCGGGAGGACTCTCGCCGATTCGGCTCGCGTTCGCGAGAGGCTGTCCCGAGATCGCTCGGGCGAAGTCGCGCGTTGAGGCGCCCAGGCCGGCCATCCTCGCGAGCTCGGCCTGGCTCAGGTTCCGTTTCTGCCGGCGCTGCCGGCGTCTGCGCCTTCTTCTTGGCGAAGACCTCCGGTGTCAAGATCGCCTTGGGATCAACCCTGTATACGATCCGCCACGCGGAGCTCGGCTCAGCGGACGAGGAGGAGCTCTTCCCCGAGCACCCGGAATCCCTCGAGGAACCCGTCGACCGGCGGGGCCGGCGGGACCCATCGCACGAGCCGCCAGTCCTCGGCGGTCGCTTCGAGGAGCACCCGGGCGACGTCGGCTGCGAACACGCCCGCGGCCTTGGTCGCGGCCCCGGCGAGGGCGTCGGAAAGCGACAGCCCCCCGCGCCGGCAGAGGGCCCAGACGTCGGCGAGGTCCTTGGGCTCCGCGCGATCGAGGAGTGCCGTGACCTTGTTCGCCAGGATGTTCTCGGGTGTGTCCACGAGCCCGAATCCGGGACGCCGAACCGGGACGCCTACGCGGCCCCGGACGTCGTTCACGAACTCGAGCTTCAGCGGCACCTCGTCGCGCACGAGCAGCGCCCTCACGAACCGCGGCTCCCGCCGCTGGACGCGCACGGCCCAGCGGGCGTCTCCACGCGACGCTTCGAGCAGCCGGTCGACCCAGACCTGGAATCCGTCGTCGTCGTTCACGAAGAAGTCGAGGTCTTCCGAATAGCGGTGGTGGAGATACACCCGGCCGAGGGCCGTACCACCCGTGAGGTGGAGCGGCGTATCGAGGCGCGCCGCGATGGCGAGGACCTCGTCCTGAAGCGGGTAGAGGACCTTCTCGAACCAAGCCGGATCCACGGCTAGGCCAGCAGCTCCGGACGGTGGCGCGGCAGCCACTCGACCAGGAAATCGAGGCCACGCCGCGCCGACGAGGACCGCACGCGGGGCCGCCACTCGGACCAATGCCGGACTAGGTCGGCGAACCCGACCCGGTGTACCACCTCCTCATAGGGAGCGCTGTCGATCAGCCGCGCCGCCGCCCAGGCACGATCGAGCCTGCCGATCGTCATGCGCCCCGCAAGCAAGGCGTCGAACTCCTCCTCGCTGAGGTCGTAGTCCCAAACGTACCGCGCCCGCATGGCCAAGGGTAACCCATCCGCTGTGAAGCCGCGCGTTTGCGGCGTGAGCCGCGTCGGCGACTCATGGCAGGTACGTCGCCTACGCGCCGCTGGATCGCTTCACTTCACTTCGAGATGAGCCTCCAACCGGCCGTCGCCGCCGAATCGCGGGCCGCCGCGTCGAGCCGCTCGCGGAAGCGGTAGAAGCGGGACAGGCGGTCGCGTAGCTCGCCGAACAGGCGCGTCCCGTCGGCACCGCGGCCAGCCAGGACGTACGCGTCCTGCACGGCGCTCCAGAGCCGCGCCGCACGCTCGTAAGCGCGGCGGTTCTTGTTCGAGACGATCGCCTCGACGCGGGCGCGGGCCAGCCGGGTGCCCTGGTCGAGCAGCCGCCTTCGGGCGGCCTCGGCGAGCGTGGCCATGCCCGCACGCAGCGCAGGTGTCAGGGACAGCGGCGCCGCTCCGCCTTCGGCCTCGCCTTTCGACGGGGCACTTGCGATCGCGTCCTCCAGCTCGAGCGACTCGTACACCGCGAAGGGCGACGCGCAGTGATCCACCTCGGCCCAGCACGCTGCGAGCGAGGTGCCGGCCGGGGGCTCGACGCCGCAGCCGGCCACCAGCAACCAGGGGACGACGACGGCGCCGGGATGCTCGCCACCCGACCAGCCCCGGGCCTCTTTCTTCGGGACGAGGGCGATGGCAGCCGCGGGGTCGCCGGCGAGCAGGTGCATGAGCGCGAGGAGGCGCCGCCCTTCACCGGCGAGGCCATCTTCGGCGAAACCGGCGCCGGCCTCGCGCTTCCCCTTCGACCTGCGTTCGCGCACGAGAACGACGTCCTCGGCCGCGAGTTTCGACACCCTGTCCGGCGTCGTCGCGGAGCAGAGGGCCGACAGACGGGCGATCGTCGGTGCGGAGCGGAACGCCTCACGACGGGCAGCGACGAGCGCCTCGCGATCTTTCCGGCGGAGCGCCGCATCGGCGACGAACTCGCAGGCCCAGGCCCTCACCGCCCCTGCTTCGAGCACGCCGATGGCATCACGCGCCGCGGCGAGCGCCGCCTCCGACTTGCGCGCCGCGGCGAGCGCCTGCACCCACTCGCGCCAGGCCTGCGGCAGCAGCCGGCCGTGCTGGCGCGCGAACGCCCCGAGACCCGCAGGACCGTCCCGCAGGGCGACCGCCTCCAGCAGCAGACCACCGGCGTCCGTCCCCAACTCGCCCGCCCGCCGTCGCCCCCGCACTTCGGCCAGCAGGATGTTTCGCCACCGCGCCAGGAAACGGATCCTGTCGGGCAGAGGCGCGCGCCGTGCCCCAATGACCTCGGACAGTCCGACATGCCCGCCCACCGAGGCGAGGTCCCGCAGAGCTTTGAGCAGGGCCGCGGGGCGTTCCCGGGCGGGAAGGGTTTCATAGAGCGCACGCAGGTAGCGCGCCTTCGCCTCGTCGAGATCGGAGTCGAGCTGCAGGTCGATCGTTCCGTCCTCGTACCGCTCGAGGATCGCTCCGAACAGCGCCCTGTAGGCGCTGCGGGCCAGAGCAAGCCGGCCCGCCTGGAACGCGCCTGCCGCCCGGCCGAGCAGCGCGTCGAGCTCGGGCCAGCCCACCTCTGGCGCGTCATCGTCCCAAGGCTCGTATCGGTGATAGGGCAGGTCGAACTCCTGGTCCTCGAACTGGGGCGGATCGGCCACGACACTCGCAACGTCAGCGAGAAGGTCCCCGTCACCGCGAGGCCGCGTCGGAGACGCCTCGAAGATGGCCAGAAACGACGCCCGTTCGCCCGCTGGCAACCTCTCGGCGTGCGACAGGAGAATGGAGCGGAGACGCGCGGCGGGAAGCCTCTTCAGCCGCCGATCGAGACGTCCGGCGAACTCGGCGAGTGTGAGCGGCCTGTTTCGGGATCGGCCCACGCGATGCGCATCTCCTGCCGCGGTCATTCCGCGCTACGTCGCCGCCGCGCCGTACGTCAGTCCGAAGATCAGGCCCCCCAGCCACGGCACGCCCGAGTGCTTGCACACCGGGTACGGCTTCAGGCCGCCCGTCACGCGCGCTCCGCTCCCTCCGGCTCGTCGAAGAGTCGGACGTACGGATCGTAGCAGAAGCGCCGGTGGCGGCGTTGGCCGGTCATCTCCACGACCACGCCGTGCTCGACGAGTCGGCGAACGAGATCGTTGGCCGCCGCGTAGGTCACGCCCGTGAGGGTGCGGACGTCTTCGATCGACACGATGGGACGCCTGTAGAGGTGTTCGAGCAGGATCCCATGGCACCGACCGGTGCGAGTTCGAAAGGGGGCAAGCAATCGGTCTCTACTACCCGAACCGCCGACAGCAGCCCGCCGCCTTCTCAGCGCTGATCAAGACGCTTCGATTGCACAACTAGGCAGTGTCGCCCGGTCACCAGGTGTCCGCGCTGCGGACTGCTTCGTGCGTTTCGTCTGTCGGTACCGGCATGCCCTTCACCGCAACGCCGATCTCAGGAACTCCAGACTGGTCCGCTGGCTGCGGACGGCCGCTTCGCCCTCGTCGGTCACGTTCTTGGCGGCAGGGTCGCTCGACTGGAGCGAGAAGAGGCGAATCGGCGCGGAGCCGACGCCGCAGACGAGGTGGCCGGCGGTGGGAAAGAGGAGCGAGCGCACGTTGCCGGCCTTGCCGCAGCGCGCCATCGTCTGTTCTATGTTCCGCACCATCGTGCCGGAGGCCCAGACCTCGTCGCGGTCGCTGCCGATCAGCAGGAGCCGGGCGTTGGAGCGCTCGATCGGGATGCGAGCGGCGGCGGCCGCGGCGGGGTGGTCGCGCCGGGAACGCTCGTAGCGAGCGGCGTTGTCGACGTAGTCGAAAGGCCTTTCGGGGCTCTCGCGATAGAGCGGAACGTACGGCAGCGGGACGCCGTCCACGGTCCACGACGAGGCTCGCTCCTCGGGTGAGATCTCGCGGCCGTATCCCTGCCAGACGACATCGCTCGGGACGCACCCCACGACCGCCTTGATCCACCCGTATCGCGAGGCCGCGACCAAGGCCAGCTCGGCGCCTTTCGAGGCGCCCACGACGCCGATCCTCAGTGGGTCGACCTCCTGCCTGCCGGCGAGCCACTCGTGCGCACGCTCGATCGTCTCCACCGGCAGGTTGATGGCGACCGTGGGAACCTCGGGTAGCCGCTCGGCTACCCCGGCGAAGTAGTTGAGCGCGAATGCTGCGAACCCGCGCGCCGCGTACTGGGCCGCTGCGGCTCGCGCTCTCGGCGCGCTTCCTCCCTCACTCCCGTGAAGCACGATGACGGTCGGCAAACGACGCGCGCCAGCGCGCGCCGCGAAGACGCCGTTCAGCCCGGGCCGCACGACACTCTCGAATCGTGTGTCGGCCGACTCCTGGACCAGGCGGAACGAGCGGGTCGCGACGACCGAACCGGACCGCTCGACACGGAGCACGATCGCGCCACCGGGTTGTTCGGCAAGATCGTAGAGACCACCGGGAAGGCTCGCCGGTAGCGCTGGATCTCCTCGCAGGTAGCCCGACCAGAGCAGGCCCAGGCCGTCCGGGTGCTCGTAGCTGCCGGCGAGCGGTTCGGCGGCGGCGAGGTCCACCCTGCCATGCGCGTCGGCGCGCACCTCGACCCAGGCGTGAAGGAGCCTCCCCCCCTCACCCAAGCGGCGCAAGGAATGCAGACGGACGATCTCGCCCGCCGCGAACCCACTCACCCGGATATTGGGCGAATCGCCGGCGAGAACCGCACCGCGGACCTCGATGCGCACCGTCCGCATCCCTGGAGCCGATCCGCCCGAAGCGGGCGCCACGCACGCCGCCAGGACGGCAACAAGCACGCTCCCCAATCGCATCTGCATCTCCTGGCCGGATCCCAGAAGGCGAGTCGTGTCCGCAACCGACTCGGCTCTCGCTACGGCGCCTTGATCCTCAACCCACTCGCGTCGTCGAAGACGGCCATCGCCGCCCCGCCGCCGAAAGACTCCTTGACGACCAACAGCACGACATTCGTGCCTCCGCGCAGGTGGAGGAAGAGCGAATCGTACAATCCCACGGTCCCGAGAAAGCGGAAGTCGCGGCTCTGGTAGGAGTCCTCACCGACGTAGAGGAGGGTTCCGTTCAAGAAGACGGCGAGCTTGTCGCTGAACCCGAATCGCATCCGGACGGTGCGCTCGCCCTCGGACTCGACCGTGACCCTCGCCAGCGACATCGGTCGGGCTGCGGTGAAGTCCGCCACGCGAGCCAGGTTGGCGATGCCGTTCGTCTCCACCTGCAGCGGCGCCCAGTTCACGGCCGCGCCTTCGTCGGCCGCCGCCGCAAAGGCGTCGGCCTCCGACAGCGCGGGCGAAACCGCCCAGTGGCGCACGAGACCTGGAGGCAACTGCGGTTGCCGGGGCGGGGGAACGGCCGGCGGCGTGCCGGGCTCGTAGCGAAAGTCCGCGAAGTAGGTGCCGGCTCCTCCGATGAGGGCAAGATAGCCGGGTCGACGTTCCCGCTTGAGGTCGGGGATCGCGAGAGCCGGTTCTCCGTCGATCAGCAGTCGCGCGGACTGGTCCGCGACCTCGAGGCGGACGTGCATCCAGGAGTCGAAGCGGAAGCTCCTGGACGCCATGTAGCCGTCACCGTAGTAGATCTGCCAGGCACTCGAGCCATGGAACACGGGCGTGTACTGGATGGCGTCGAGCTGACCGCTCTCCTGCGGGCGGAAGTAGAGCCGTTCGTAGTTCGCGTCGTCCTGACCCCGGAGCGCGAGACCGGGGTAACTCTGCGCGTTGCCGAATGCCACGTCGAACTCGATCACGCCGGTGACGAACGCGGCGTCCGTCAGGCGTGCCTCGGCATAGCGCAGATAGCGCGCAGGGCGTCCAGCGAAGGTCGTCAGGCGCGTCTCTTCCCCAACCAGGCGCCACCGGGTCGAGTCGGCGGGAACCGGCCCGGCGGAGGCCGAGGAACCTGCGACGAGTACTGCAACTGCGCAGAGCAGCGGTCTGATCGTCACCTCCGCTTCACCTCCGCGCGAAAGGATTGGGTGCGCACTCCCTCCTGTTGAGGAGGTACGATCTCTCGATCGGAATCGTTCCGAGATCCGGGAATCGCACCGAAGACCCGGCGATGTTCGCGGATTCCGCCGCGAACGGGAACTCGTCTACCCGCTGTGAGGGAGGCGGGGCTGGGTCGTCCGGGCCCGCGCGCGAGCTCAGTCTGGCCGCTTGCGCTTCTGCCGGTGCTGCCGCGGGCCATCCGCCAGTCGCAGTCGCGGCTCGACGTAGGCGCTTCGCTGCATCCTCGGCATCACTCGCCGAAGGTCAACCGGGCGAGTTCCTCTCGCAGCCGCTCGGATTCTTCCGGGGCGGTCGCTTCCTTGAATCGCCGGGCCAGATCGAGGAACCGAGCCTTCTCGGCTTCCTTGGCCTGCAAGCCCGTCTCGATCAGTTCTACGAGCACGCTCAGCCTCTTGGCGAGCTCCGCGCACGCAGGCGGGATTCCGACACGAGCGAGGTCTCGCGTCTTCACGGTAGTGTCTCTCCTTCCTATGTCTCGGCCTCAGCGGTTCACGCTGGCGCCATGTGTCCGCCCAGCCGACCGGCCGCAAACCGGGCGCGCAGCTCGAACCTCGACATGCACACCGAGGGCGGCGAGGACCATCCGCCGCCCCCGGCGTTCCGAATTACAGCAGCTTGACGACACGGTCCGCGAGACCCTTCTCGCCGAGCACGACGGTCAGGTTGGCCTTCTCCGAGACCTTCTCCAGGACCTCGAGCTCACGGAGGCGCATCAGGGTGGGGCTCGACTCCAGGATCTTCGCGGTGTTGGCCTGCGAACGCATCGCCGCCGTCTCCTCGCGGCGGGTGATGAGGGCGGCCTCGGCCGCCTTCTTGGCCTCGGTCACCTTGTTCATCAGGTCCTTCATCTCGCCGGGCAGGATCACGTCACGGATGCCGAGGGCGACGACCTCGAGGCCGAAGCCCGCGACGCGAGCGCGAACGATCCCGTCCAGCTCACGAGCGACGGCGTCCTTGTCGCCCAGCAGGACGTCCAGCTCGCGGGTGCCGACGACGGCGCGCAGCGCGAGCTGCGCCTCACGGTAGAGGGCCTGACGGTAGTCCTCCACCGTGGTGACCGCCTTCACGGGATCCGCCACCTTGTACGTCACGACCGCGTTCAGGCGCAGGGTGACCTTGTCGGCGGTCATGATGTCCTGGCCGGCCACGTCCACGACCAGCTCGCGCAGGTCGACGTCCAGGACCCGGGCCTTCGCAACGCCCTTCCAGAAGGCGTAGGCGCCCGAGGGGAGCATCGCCTCGTAGCGACCGTCCTTGAAGAAGAGGCCGGCGTGGCCCGCCTCGACGGTGACCGTCTCCAGCAGGACCGCGGTGCCCTTGACCTGGACGATCGACGCCAGGTCGGCGTGGTCGAGGCGGACTCCGCGCGCATCGAAGGTCTCGAGCTTCACGTCGTGGAAGACGGTCCACAGCGCATAGAGACCGGGCTTGAGCACCGCCTCGATGCGGCCGTCGACCCACACGACGGCGCGCTCGTGGTCCTTCAGGTCCACCACGACGGCCTCGCTGCCGAGCGCCGCCGACTTGGCGACCACGTCGAGGTCCTTGTGGTTCAGCCACACCTCGCGGACCGACACGACATCCACCCGGACCTTGAAGAGCGGGTCCCACAGCCAGTGGACACCGGCGTGCAGAACGCGCTCGAACTCACGATCGCGGAACAGCAGGCCGCGCTCGTGCTCACGGATCTTGAAACGACGCAGGACCATCAATTGACACCACCTTTCGGAAAAGGGCCTCCGGAACGAAAGCCGGCCGCCACGCCTCGGGCGTGGAGCGCGACTTGAGGTCTGGCCGACTCCGCCCGTCGCACAGCCCACCTTGCTGCGACGCGAGACGCGCGCCGCAACGCGATGGGCGAGGTTCGGGCGTTTGGGCGAGACCGGTATCCGCGTGCTTCAGGACGCCTCTGCACGCTGCCGGCCGCGACCCCTGCGAGCGCCACGGCCGGCGGGCGGAGCACGGCATTCGCCCCGGAGACCGCACGACGTACGACCAACGTGACAAGTTGGAGCAGGATTCGAACCTGCGACCGCCGAGTTCGCGGCTCGGTGCTCTACCACTGAGCTAGCCATTGGTGGGGACGACGGGAGTTCTGCCCGCCATCTCCGGTTCTGACACCTCCTTCGTTGGAACCCGTCCGCGGAACGCGCGCCGCCCATCACCGAAGTGAGGCGACGCACGCCGCCGGCCGGGAAATGTCAGCTCTTGCGCGGCCGGGACGGCCGCTGAATTGGTCCCCTCGGGAGGACTCCAACCTCCACTGCCGGGTTCGTAGCCCGGAGGTCTCCTGCATTAGCCTACGAGGGGGTCTGTGAGTGGTGACCAGCCGCGGAATCGAACCACGTTCTCTCGGGCTTCGGCCGAGCGCTATGACCACACCAGCTCGCTGGTCGGCTTGGGGTGAACGGCCGGAGTCGAACCGGCTAGAACGGGGTTCACAGCCCCGCGGCGCACCGTTTGCCTTCGCCCACCGTCGGATTGGTAGCCGGTGAGGGAATCGAACCCCCGTGAGCGGCTTGTAAGACCGCTGTCCTTCCATTGAACGAACCGGCTCTTTGGTCGCGGAGGCGGGAATCGAACCCGCATGCTGGAGCTCATGAGGCTCCCAAGGTCTCCGTCCCTTCCCTCCGCAACGACGAGCCCATTCTGGCGGGACGAACGGGATTCGAACCCGTCGCGCTCTTCGCTGACAACGAAGCGGCCACCCTAGCGGCCCCGCGTCCCCTCAGAATGGTCCCAGCGGTGGGACTCGAACCCACATCTGCCCGGCGCTCAGCCGGAGCATTGAGCCGTGTTTGAGACGGCCGCTTAGGCCAGTTCCGCCACGCTGGGATGGTCGGCTCGCGGGGATTCGAACCCCGATCTGCACGGTCTGAACGTGCCGCGTCTGCCAATTGCGCCACGAGCCGACGACGGTCGCGACTGGTCCCTCCGGGTGGACTCGAACCACCACCGCACGGGTTAAGAGCCCGGCATGCTCCGTTCACACCACGGAGGGTCACACCCAGGCCGACCGCGGGCCGGTGGGGCTCACCGGCCCGATCACAGTCCCGTCAATTGTCAAAGAACCCGCTCTTGCGAGCTGCTGCTCCGCACGTACCGCCCGTCTTGGCGACAGCGCCAGGATTCGAACCCGGACCCCGTAGCTTTGGAGGCTCGGATGCTCCCGCTACACCACGCTGTCGTTTCGCTTCGCGTCCCGAACTGTCTTGTGAGACGCACCCTCCCCGTGACCTGGCGCGTTCTCTTCTCGCGTCAGGCCCAAAACAAAAAGGCCTTCTAGGGGTTCGCCCCTAGAAGGCCTGGTTCTCGATGAATGCAGGGCCTCTAGGGCGCTTTGCCCTCCGTATCAAGCACGCCGCCGCTGTGGCGCAGGATCCACGATTCGCCCATGGACGAGCACACTGCGGCGGCGAATCGCCGCGCGCTGGCCGGATAGACCAGCCTCGCTGGCGAAGTGCGCTTCGAATTCAAGAACAGGATCGTCAACTCAACCTCAGCCCATCAATGTAAGTACGCCAGCCGCCTTTGTCAATGGTTTTGTTTCAGTACCTCGTCGTCGCCCCGTTCGCCTGGTCCGACGGCAGCGGATCCAGCCCGGTGCTCGTTGTCATCGGAGCCGGCAGGTCGGTCAGGCAACGGGCTCGACTCTGGCCGAGCCCCGAACCCAGGATCTGCGGGGCGCGCCCCACTAGGGGCTGGCCTGGTGGCGAGACGGTGCCGCGGGGCGGACGATCCGCCCCGCGCGCACAGAACTCGGCCTAGTTCGCTACCGTGGCCCCGACCGCCGTCGAGACCGTGGCGACTTTCTCGCCCCGGGCCTTCGTGAAGGCGGCCGTTTGGCGGATGTCCTCCGAGGACGCACCGATCTTGACCACATACGTCCCGGCTTCCGCGACCCAGGAGGAGCTCGCGGGGTCGAACGAGGCGAGATCGCGAGGCACCAGCGTGAAGCTGAGTCGTTGCGACTCTCCGGGCTGAAGCAGGTGCGTCTTGGCGAAGGCCCGCAACTCGAGCGCGGGCTTGGGCAGCGTCTTGCCCGGCGCCGAGAGGTAGAGCTGTACGACCTCGCGCCCCGCGACCGCGCCCGTGTTCGTGATCGTCAAGGACGCCGTGAGCGCGCCCGTGAACTCGGTCTGGCTGAGCTTCAGGTCGGAGTAGTCGAACTTGGTGTAGGAGAGCCCGAAGCCGAAGGGGTACGCCGTCTTCACGCCCTTCGTCGCGAAGTGCCGGTAGCCGACCCAGACGTCGTCGTCGTAGGTGACCTCGGCCGCCCGATCGCCGCTCATGAAGTTGCGGGCGTTCGGATCGGGGCCGAGCAGCACCTTGCCGGGGAAGTTGGCGGACGAGGGCACGTCCTGCCACCTCACGGGAAAGGTGGTGGCCAGCTTGCCCGAGGGGGCCGTGCGCCCCGTGAGCACGTCGGCGATCGCGTGGCCCCCCTCCTGTCCTGGCTGCCAGGCCAGCAGGATGGCGTCGGCGTCGTCGCGCCAGCTCACCGTCTCGATCACGCCGCCCACGTTCAGCACCACGAGCAGCTTCTTCTGCTGCGCACGGAAGGCGGCCGCGACGTCGGCGAGCAGCTTCTTCTCCACGGTCGTCAGCTCGAAGTCACCCTCGAGCTGCCGGTCCCTGAACTCGCCCGAGCGACGGCCGATCGTGACGAGCGCGACGTCGGCCTCGCGTGCCAGGCGCGCGATCTCGTCGGCAGGCACGGGCCGCTCTCCGATCGCGGGCTTCGGCATGAAGGGCATCGGCGGCTCCGGCCGCTTCGCTTCCTCCTCCTTGATGTAGGTGGCGTAGGCTTCGGCGAGCGCGGCGTCGGCCACGAGGCCGGCATCCGTCAACCCTTGCTGGAGCGAGATCGAATAGGCCTTGTTGACGTCACCGCTGCCCGTGCCGCCGGTGATCATCCCGTAGGACGTGTTGCCGAAGAGCGCGACCCTGACCCCAGCCTTGAGCGGCAGCACGCCCTCGTTGCGAAGCAGCACCATGCCCTGGGCTGCCGCCTCGCGGTCCACGCGGGCGTGCGCCTGAAGATCCGGGGCGTCCGAGTGCGGCTCGCGCCGGAATGAGGGGGTGCGCTGCACGACGTCCAGGATCCTCTCGATGGCTCGGTCGAGATCCTCCTCCTTGAGCGCGCCGCTGGCGAGCGCCTCGAGCAGTACCTTCTGCTGGCGCGCGGTGCCCGGCATCAGCAGGTCGTTGCCGGCCTTGATCTGCGCCACGGCGTCCTTCCCGCCGAACCAGTCGGTCATCACCAGCCCGTCGAAGCCCCAGTCGCCGCGCAGCACACCAGTGAGCAGCTCACCGCTTTCCGAGGTGTAGGTGCCGTTCAGCTTGTTGTAGGACGACATCACCGTCCAGGGCCGCCCCTCAGTCACGGCGATCTCGAAGCCGCGCAGGTAGATCTCGCGCAGCGCCCTCTGAGACACCTTGACGTCGATGGTGTTGCGGTTCCACTCGTGGTCGTTGGCGACGAAGTGCTTGACCGAGGTGCCGACGCCCTGCGACTGAACGCCCTTGACGATCGCCGCGGCCATGCGTCCGCTCACCAGCGGATCCTCGGAGAAGTACTCGAAGTTCCGGCCGCCGAGGGGGTTCCTGTGGGTGTTGAGGGCGGGTCCGAGCAGCACGTCGACGCCGTAGTCCCTCGTCTCGGCCCCCATCGCCCGGCCGACGTCCTCGACGAGGTCCGTGTCCCAGGAGGACGCGAGCAGGGTGGCGACCGGGAAGGCGGTGCAGTAGTAGGTGCGAGACGGCTCGCCCTTGCGGCGCGGCTGAATGCGCAGGCCGGCGGGGCCGTCGGCGAGAACGATGCTCGGGATGCCCAGGCGGGGAATGGCGAAGGTCGTTCCCGCCGCGCCGGGGACGCCGGCCTGCGTCTCACCGATCACCGGCCCCTGCATCTCGGGCGGCAGGCCGGGGAACCTCATGCCGGTGCCCAGCACCACGCTCACCTTCTCGTCCTTCGTCATGGCCGCGATCACGTCGCGGATGGGGCTCTTGCCGAGCTGGGGCGGATCCGCGGGCGCGCTTTCGGCGAAGCGCTCGACGAAGTCCAGCCGCGTGCGCCACGGATCGGCCTCCGCGACGGGTCCCGCCGTCGTGAACTCCAGGATCATGTCGTCCTTCGCCGAGTAGGCGGGCCACTTCGGCTGCCCGTTGACGCTCGGGGCGCCGCTCTTCGCGAAGGCGACCCAGTAGGCGTTGGCCGCGGCGGCCAGCGCCTCGTCTTCGGCGCTCGTCGCGTCGCCGTACTTCGCGCGCACCGTCTGGAACACGAACGGGATCTCGGTGGCGTGGAGGGCTCCCGGCGTCGTTGCGCGGATCGAGGAGGCGACATACGAGAAGCGGTAGACGAAGGTCGGCTGGCCGGCGGCGGCCGCGAGGCGCGCCAGGAGCCGCGCCGGCTCCACCATTGCCCCGTCGCTCATGAGACCGACGCCCACCTCGCCGAGGTTCCCCGTCTTTTCGGGATCATAGGCAGCCACCACAGCGTCGCGCTCGGCGCCAAAGCGAGCCAGCATGCCCTCGACCGCCGGCGCCGGCGGGGTCATGAAGCCGAACTCGCGGTTGTTCACCCCGATCAGGTACGGGACGCGAGCCTGGCGGCCGGCGCGGAAGGCCGTCTCGACGGGCTCCGGAACCACCTGGCCGTCGACCATCGGTCCCGCGTAGGTGTCGCGCTGCTGACCCATCGTCATGAGGTTCAGGCCGCGCACGACGTCCTCGGCCGGGAGCTTGCGCAGCGCCGCGAGCGCCGCCCCGTCCTCGCCGCTGATGCCGGCGAGTTTCGCGAAGGCCACGCCGACCGCCTCACCGGAGGGCTTGCCGTCGGGGCCGGCCATGCGGATGTCCGCCGCGGCCATGACGCCCCCGGCGCGGCCGCCGCCCGACTCGACGATCGCCTTGTGGAACAGACCCTTCGCCAGCGGCGAGACCATGAGCGTGTTGACGGAGCCGCCGCCCGCCGACTCACCGAAGACCGTGACGTTCCCCGGGTCACCGCCGAAGGCCGCGATGTTCTTCTGGACCCAGCGGAGCGCCGCGATCTGGTCGAGGTAGCCGTAGTTGCCGAGCGGGCCGTTCGCCTGCTCCTTGGTCAGCGCGGGGTGCGCGAAGAAGCCGAAGCGACCGAGGCGGTAGTTGAAGCTGACGAAGACGACTCCCCGCCTGGCGAAGGCCGAGCCGTCGTAGACGGCCGGCGAGCTGCCGCCGTTGACGAAGCCGCCGCCATGGATCCAGGCCATCACTGGCAGCTTCGCCGCGGCCGGCTTCTCCGGCGCCCAGACATTGAGGTAGAGGCAGTCCTCGGCGGGAGGCGTTCCGAGCGGCGCGGCGTCGCTCGGGAAGGGGAGCTGCATGCAGTCGCTGGCGTAGGCCTGGGCCTCGCGCACGCCCGTCCAGGCCGCGGCGGGCTGGGGCGCGCGCCAGCGCAGCTCGCCCACGGGGGGCGCTGCATAGGGCACGCCCTTCCACGAGACGACGCCTCCCTGGGCAACACCCTGGACGAGGCCGCTCTCGGTGCGCACGGGCTCGCTGCCCGGGGTGACCGCCGCGCGGACAGAGGGCGCCAGCAGGACGGCGGCGAGCGGCAGGGCGAACGACCAATCGCGGGTTCTCATAGCTTCTCCTTCGGCGGTACCGGACCCGGCCGAACCCTCGCTCGGGCCGAGCGAGCAGTGGGTCTGATTCTATGTGGCACTGGGTGTCACGGTCAACACCCTGTGCTATCACGTCGCCGCGAGCGAGCGGAGCGTCTGCGACATGGCCGGCAGTGGCCGCGACGCAGGGCATCGGCCAGTCCTCAGTCCGAGCATGCTGGGCGTTGTTCCACAACCCGGCGTGGGATCCGCGCTCGTTCGACTGGGAGAGGGATGGCGACCGACTACGGCTTTCGCTTCTTCGGACTCAAGGCCCGAGCCTGTCCCCGAGCAGCAGCTCGTCCCCCGAGTCGTCGACGTTCCAGACCTGGGGCTTGCGCGGTCCGTTGCCCTCGGCGTGGTGGACGATGAAGAGGAGCGTCCCGTCGAACGCCCGGAACAGCATGCCGTGCCCGGAGTCGTCCCCCTTGAGCGCCCCCTTCTCCTGGACCCAGGGGCCCTTGATGCTTCCGGAGGTGGAGTAGGCGACGCCCTGGGCATACCGGTGATCGCCCCAGCTCGACCACAGCATTCCCAGCCGTCCCGTCTGCGTCCGGAACAGCTGCGGCCCGTCGGTCACCCAGCCCGGCATCTTCAGCCCGAAGGTCGCTTCGCCGATGCTGTTCATCTCCTTCGCCCACGCCGCCTCGCTCGCGCGGAGGAGGGTCGTGGGCTCCGCGGTCCGGCGCGAGAGGTCCTTCGAGAGGGGCATCGACGCGATGGTGCCGTCGATGATCTGGGTCCACTCGTGCACGAACACCATGTAGGTGGTGCCGTCCTCCTGGTAGAGCGTGCCGTCGATGATGTCCCAGTCCCCGGGTCCGAGGCAGAAGTCGAACTCGGGCACCAGGGGCTTGTACGGCCCGTCGGGCGAGTCGGCAACGAGCAGCTGCGTCTGGTTCGTCGGCACGTTGTACCGCCGCGGGACGTTCTCGATCAGGTAGCCGTGATCGCTCCAGGTGCCCGCGAGGTAGTACTTGCCCCCGATGTGGTGGATCTCGGCCGCGGCCACGAAGTGCCCGTCCATCCACGTGCCGGCGAGGTCGATGACGGAGTACGGGCCGGTCCAGGCCTTCAGGTCGGGGCTCTTGTAGAGGCGCCCCCCGCTGCCGATCAGGTAGTAGGTGTGGGTCTTCTCGTCGGGATAGACGAACGGGTCACTCATCGAGATCTCGTCGAGCGTCACCGTCCCGAACTTCGGCTCCGGCCAACGGGGCGGGACGGGCGGCCGCTGCCCACCGGGACCGGGGCGCGTGATGGGACCGCCGAAGCCCTTCTGCCCCGGGTCGGCGGGGGGCGCCTGTTCGCCGGGAACGGCGGGCGTCTTCACCCTCGTGTACTCCTGCGCCGCGACCAGCGGGGCGTGAACGGTCATGAGCATCGCGACGAGACCGACGACCAGCTCCTTCGATGAAGGCTCCACGGTTCCTCCCACGCCTCCTCAGGCCGGCGATGACGCGGGAGTGTAGGCGCTTTCCCTGCCGATCGCCAGATCGCCTCGGGCACCGGCGGGAAGCGGCACACCCGTCCCGCATGACCGCCCAGCCGACCTCAAGGTACGATTTGGTTGCTGAGAGCGACGTGATCCTCGTCGACGTAGAACACCTTGGAGAGATAGGTGATGTTGGGCTCGCCTCGAGCGTCGGCGCTGGCGATCACTGCGGGCCAGACTCCCTCCAGGAGAGGCCGCAGCCCGCCCAGCGTCAGAGGCGCGTCCACGTAGCCTCCAGCTTGCTGCCCGCGCCCCGGCCGGGCGTCTGATCGAAGAGCGCGTCCACGGCCACGCGCACCACGGCGATCGGACCAGAATGCCAGAGCCCGCCGCACCCGGCCCGCGGAACGCCGATGCGCACGAACATCTCGACCAGGTCGTGCCCGTAGGCCCGGCAGGCGTCCCGCTCCGCGAGGGTCGCCGCTCGTCGTTCGCGCAACTCACCCTTGACCTGGAGGCTGCGCAGGTCGAGAACGTCGGTGGCGTTGATCGCGACACGGCAGCCGACCTGGAGGTCGCCCAGGAAGCGCACGGCCTGAGCCTCCAGCACGCAGACACGCAGCGTGCGACGGTCTTCCTCGACCCAGCAACCGAAGCCCCGGGTCGACGACGGGCGCAGGTCGGCGCCCGCGGTCGCGACCTGGAGCGCGACAGGCGACTCCAGGAAGCGCACCATCGCGGGCCCCAGGGGCAGGATGGGCTCGGCCAAGGCTTTGAATCACGATATCGGATCCTGGCGACCTCCGCCAGCCACCTGGTCGGCAACCCCCATTACGGCTTCTCCCGCGACGAGCTGTACTTCGTCATCTGCGGCCGCCATCCGCGGAGCACGTGCCATCGTTCTCGCAGCAGCCCATCTGGGTCCGCAGCGTTCGGCGGTTCGTGTTGTAGGGCCACGCCTCCGGGGCCGGCGCGGCCGAGCGAGCAGCGGGCCTGATTCTACTTGGCACTGGGTGCCATGATCAACACTCTGTGCTATAACGTTCGCTGCGAACGGGCGCGCCATCCCGAGTACGATCTGGCTGGAGGGCCTTCGGCATGCATGCACTGGGCAGGACGGTGATGGGAATCGGGGCGCTGGCGCTCGGCTGCGTCCTCGTGGCCGGACAGGCTGCGGCGGCGAATCAGGTGAGGGTCGCGGGCGGCATCGTCGAAGGCGTCGTCGGGACCGACGCGTCGGTACGAGTCTTCGAGGGCATCCCCTTCGCTGCACCGCCTGTGGGCAACCTGCGCTGGAAGGCGCCCCAACCTGTCGTCCCCTGGAAGGGCGTCCGCAAGGCGGACGCCTGGGCGACACACTGCATGCAGGGGCCCATGTTCGGGCCGCTGCACTCGCGTGGGGAGGGGATGGCGGAGGACTGCCTCTACCTCAACGTCTGGACCCCCGCCGGGTCGGCCGACGCCCAGAGACGGCCCGTGCTGGTGGTGTTCCACGGGGGCGGCTTCGCGGCCGGTGCCGGCTCCGAGCCCCGCACCGACGGAGAGTGGTTCGCGCGCCAGGGCATCGTCGTCGTCGAGCCGAACTACCGGCTGGGGGTCTTCGGGTTCCTGGCGCACCCCGAGCTGAGCGCCGAGTCGCACGGGCACGGATCGGGCGACTACGGCATGCTCGACCAGGCCGCCGCCCTGCGCTGGGTGAAGGAGAACATCGCCGCCTTCGGTGGCGACCCCGATGACGTGACGATCAACGGCGAGTCCGCCGGCTCGCTGTCCGTCAGCGCTCTCATGGTCTCGCCGCTGACGAAGGACCTGGTGCACAAGGCCATCGGCGAGAGTGGTTCGTTCTTCCCGACCCCGACCGGCGACCTGGCGGAGAAGTCACTGGCCGAGAAGGAGAAGGACGGCGTGAAGCTGGCCGCCTCGTTGGGCGCGGCCAGCCTGGCCGCGTTGCGCGCCATCCCCGCCGACCAGCTGCTCGCCGCGGTGATGAAGCAGAACCACGGCTGGGGCTACTGGCCGGGCGTGGATGGCTACTTCCTTCCGAAGCCGGTCGCCCAGCTCTACGCCGAGGGCCGGCAGGCGAAGATCCCCCTGCTCGCCGGCTGGAATTCCTCGGAGATGGGCATGGCGATCGCGATGAACCCGCAGAAGCCCACCCCGGCGTCGTTCACCGAGCAGCTGAAGAAGCAGTTCGGGGACCGGGCCGCCGACGCCCTCGCGGTGTATCCGGCGACCGACGACGCCCAGCTCCTCCAGACGGCCGCCGACCTGGCGAGCGACATGTTCATCGCCTACTCGACATGGAAGTGGATCGACACGCAAGCCGCGAGCGGCGCTCCCGTGTATCGGTACCGGTTCGATCGCGTGCTGCCCGAGGCGAACGGCTCCAACCGCTATGGCGCCCCGCACGCCGTGGACCTCGAATACGCCTTCAATACCCTCGACTCGAAGCAAGCGGACTGGCAACCCGAGGATCGCGAGACGGCGCGGACCATGGCGACGTACTTCGCCAACTTCGTCAAGACGGGAGATCCGAACGGCGCCGGCGTTCCCGAGTGGCCGGAGTTCGGCAAGACGCGCAAGGTCATGTACCTCGACGCCAAGAGCGGAGCCGGCCCGGAGCAGCACCGGGCGCGCTACGAGTTCCTCGACTCGATAGCGGCGCGCTGAGGGAGGGCGCGGAAGACGAGCAGGAGGGAGAGGACCCAGGAGAGCAGGTAGAGGATCTCTCCCCCTCGGTCGGGCATGCCCAGCACCGACTGCGTGAAGTTGAAGGACACGTGGAACGCGATCGGGAGCCAGAGGCTGCCGGTCCGGACCACCACCAGGCACAGCAGGATGCCGAGCAGGAAGGCGTACGCGAACCCGAACCAGTAGTACTCCGGGTTGAAGGCGTGCAGCGCCGAAAAGGACGCCGAGCTCAGGATCGCAGCGACGACCCAGGTGGTCCATGCGCGAGCCGCTGCGCGACCAGATCGGTGAGGCGGTTCGTGGCGCCGTGCTGCAGTGACATGCCGGAGCGGAGGCGCTGGCGCACGCTTCGTGGTGGCCACTGCCTCTTGCGCGTATGATGCCCGGGCAAACGGATGGAGCGGGCATGAGCGGGACCTTGGACCAGAACCTCGCCGGCTACTGCGGCCTCTACTGCGGCGCCTGCGACATCCATCGCCTCTACATCGATAGTGAGGCAGCGGGCCGCACGCCCGCCTGGGAGGAGCTGCCGGAGCGCCTGCGGAAGAACCTGCCGTTCGGGCCGGCACCGATCGCCTGTCGCGGCTGCCGCAGCGACACCGTCTTCAAGGGCTGCCGCTTTTGCGGCATGCGTTCGTGCGCGCGCAAGCGCGGCGTGGCCTTCTGTCAGGACTGCGCCTCATACCCGTGCCTGCGCATCCGCTTCTTCACCGTGCTGGGGCGCCTCATGGGGGTCGAGAGGAAGCTGCCGCACCTGACGAGCAAGCCAGCGAGCCTCGCGCGCATCCGTTGCGCCGGCATCGACACCTGGCTCCGGGAGCAGGCGGAGGGATGGCGGTGCCCGGGATGCGGCACGCCCTCGTCCTGGTACCGAGGGACCTGCGCCAAGTGCGGCGGGGCGCTGCCGACCTGCTGCGCGCCCGGGGGCCGCTAGCCGGCCCTTGCTCATGAGCGACCGAATGCGATAGCCAGAGGCCCTTCTCGCTCGGGGTCATCATGAGTCGGCACCTGTCGGTGCGACAGGCGGCGCAAGGTCCTTACTCGCGTGCCAGCGGAGAGCCGCGCGATACTACGCGCGCGAGGGGCACCATGACCGTCATCCGACGTCGCGACCACGCCGTTCTCGAGGCTGAGATCCTTCGTCCCGGAGACGGCACCTCGCTGCCGATCCTCTTCATCAACGGCGCGCCCTTCCCGCCCGGCGAGACGCTCGGCTACTACCTCGGAGACGCCACCGAGGCGGAGCTCGCTGAGCTCCAGCGCGGCGGGTACACGCTCCTCCGCGCGGCCGGCCGAGCTTCGTAGACCCTCCCCAAGCTCTTCTCCATCCGCGTCACGTCAAAGAACCGCCGCTCGGCGGCGTGTTCTTGTGGATCGCTTTGCCGTTGACTGGCGTGTCCCTCTTGTGCTCGGCGGGACGAGTTCGGCTAGCGCGCCACTCGGTAGCGGAGGTAGACCACTTTCGAACTGAAGGTGCGGGACTCGACGAGCTCGAGGTCCACCCGGTCCCCGCGATGGGGAAAGAAGGGACGGCCACCGCCCGCGAGCACCGGGCAGACCCTGACCCGGTACTCGTCGATGAGACCCAACGCGGCCGCCTCGGTGGCGAGAGTCGCACCGCCGATCGCGATGTCGCCCTCCGCCGCTTCGGCACGCAAACGCTCGATCTCCTCCTTCAGACTGCCGGACGCCAGGCGAGCGCTTCCTGTACTGCCGACAGCGTGGTGGAGAACACGACCTTCGGGAGGAACGCGAGCAGCGACCGGATCAGCAGGTCGAGAGAGACGGTCGGATCGCCGCTCTCCATCTTGGCAACACGCGACTGACTCGAGTGGACCACCCTCGCGAGCTCGACCTGGCTCAGGTTCCGCTTCTGCCGGCGCTGCCGGAGGCTGTCCGCCAGCCGCACGCGCAGCTCGACGTAGGCGCTCTCCTCGTTCGACAGCCCGAGGAACTCCTGGGCCGTTCCGAACCGCCAACCCTTCGCTCGTGGCAACGAGGCCGCCCTGGCGCTACTCGTCCTCCTCTACATAGCCGCTCCGGGCGCGAACCTTGACGCCGGGCCGGCGAACGCGGACCTCCAGCTCGTGCCAGGCCGCCCGTTTGACGCCCTCGCGCTCGTAGCGAAGGGTGTAGCGGGAGCGGAACTCGGCGACGGCCGAGAGCAGCACCTCACGGAGCTGACCATAGTCGGCGCGCCACTCCTGGCCGCCCGTGGTCGCCGCGAGGTCGCCGAGGAACGCGGGCTGACGTCCGTTCGGGCGAGTGAAGACGACGTGTACCACCAGCTCTGAGCCCTCGGCCGCGCGGAGGACCTGCTCGCCCTTGAGCCAGCTTCCGCGATCCTCGCCGTCACTCAGGACGAGCGCGAGGGGCCGGCCTCGGCTCGCGTCAGGCACCACCACGGCAGCGAAGGCCGCGTCGTAGAGCGCGGTCGTGAGCTGCGCCTGCGTTGCCTCGATCACCTCGTGGGCCCGTGCCCGTGAGTCGGTCGACGACACCGCGAGCCGCACTCCGCTCGAGAAGGTCAGCAGCGAGAACGAGTCCTCGGGCCGCAGCATGTCGACGAACGCGTGCGCGGCGGCCTTGAGCTGCGACAACGGCTCTCCCAGCACGCTGTCGCTCACGTCGAGTGCCAGCACCGCGTCGATCGCCTTGCCCGAGCCTCCGCCGGAGCCGGTCACGACCTCGACCGTCTGGACGACTCCGTTGTCACGCACCTCGAAGTCGGCCGGCAGCAAGCCGGTCACCGGCCTCCCATCCCGGAGAACGGCGACGTCGACCCGGACGACTTCCGTCCCGGTGGAGAAGACAGGAACGTCCTGCGCGGAGCTGAGACCAGCGGCCGCACACAACGCCAGCACGCAGGCGGCCGGCTTCACGGGTTCGCTCCCGGCCCGGCTGCGGCGGCAAGCGGTGCGGCCTCCTCCGGGAGAGGCAGCGGGGCTCTTCTTCTTCCGATGGAGCCGACGTGGTACGCGTGCCAGGCGCTGATGCCGTCCGAGCGAGACGC
Organism: uncultured Acidobacteriota bacterium; assembly: GCA_963732935.1. Classification (GTDB taxonomy): domain Bacteria; phylum Acidobacteriota; class Vicinamibacteria; order Fen-336; family Fen-336; genus DATBSL01. The sequence goes on from CAVTBK010000004.1 coordinate 625,931, forward strand.
CTGGAGTGCCGCCACGAGGCTCTCGGTAGCGCTCCGGTGGCGGCCCGAGCGGTAGAGCGCTTCGCTCAGCGCGAACGTCGCCGTCTGGCATCCCCGGTCGGCCGCGACCGCGGCCCGGTAGTGGGCTATCGCTCCGACCAGGTCCCCTCGCGTGTCGCGGACTCCTCCCCAGAAGACCTGAGCAAACGCCACGAGCCGCGGCTCCGTCGTGTCTTCGGCCGCCGCGGCGAGCTCCTTCTCTGCCTCGTCCAGCGCGCCTGTCAAGGCCAGCACACGTCCGAGCCGCAGCCGTGCTTCTCCGCGATTCGGATCGAGCCGCAGTGCCTCGCGATAGCAGCGCTCGGCCTCGCGGGCGTTCGTGGCCGGCGCGTCCGACAGGGCGAACCCGTCCGGAAATCCGGCGAGCTCGTGACAGATACCCGCGCCCAACCAGGCCTCGGCGGCAGCCGGGAAGAGGCGCGCGCACTCTTCGAAGAACGGAAGGGCCGCCGACGGCGAAGCGGCCGCCAGTCGGTAGTAGCCGAGGGTCAACAGCCAAGCCCGATGCAGCTCGCGAGGGGAGTCCTTCCCGAGCGCTGCACGGGCAATCGCGAGCTGCGCTTCGGCTTCGGGCGCCCGGGCGTTGCCCCACAACCGCAACGCAAGCGCCGTGTGAAGCATCACCGCCGCCTCGCGGAGCTTCGGGTCCGGCAGCGAAGTGGCCAGCGCCTCGAGATCCTGGGCGCGCCATTCCAGAACGCCTGACGAGGCGTGTGCCACCTCTCCCGCCAGGAAGGCCTGCAGCAGCTCGAGGTAAATCGCGAGATCGGGCTGCGTCGGCCGCTTGAGGAAGAACGGCTCCCGCAGCTCCTGTGTGCTGCCGGAGACCTCGTCGCGCACCGTCAGCCGCAGCTCGTATTCTCCCCATCGAAGGCCGGAAAGCGAGATCGTCTCGAGGCGTGCCGGAAGACCCGCCGCGTCGAGTCTCACCGGCGAGGAGGCCGCGCTCTTCCGGTTCTTGCCCTGGGCATCGACGAGCGTGTAGGCGAGCGAGTTTCGCGGCGCCGCCCCCTTCCGGGTGCCGCCGTAGACCTCGAGATAGCAGTAGAGCGGAGAGCTCGCAACGAAGCTGCGGTCGATCCGGGGCCGCGGTGCGCTGCCCAGTTCCTGACCCGGAACGTTGCTCAGGATCGGCGTCGATACGCGCCAGCTCCGCGGATCGGGAACCTCGAAACCATGCACGACGCTGCCGACCGCGTGACTCGACCGCTCGCGTACGGCCACTCTGGCCTGACAGGCTCCGGCCGGTACGTCGAAGCTGCCCTCCAGCGGCACCCAGATCCTGGCGCCTTCCGCCTGCCGGGGCAGACGGACCTGCCACTCGCGCCAGGGCGTTCGCAGGCGCCCCGCAGGGTCGACGTGGTTCAGCGACATCGCCACATCCAGCGTGGCGACGAGCGAGCCGTCGCCTTGCTTCTCGAACCGCAGCGCCGCAACGCCGATCTCCGCGACCAGTCGGACCCGAACCTTCCGCTTGTCGACCGGCTGCATGGTGAACGCGGTGAGACGCACGGGAATCTGTGTCGCGGGTAGGGCACTCAAGAGCGCCCGCTCCAGCTCGGGATCCGCCTTCGGCTTTGCCGACGGCCGAGACGGCGTTTCGCCTGCGGGGGCGTAGTAGCCCTTGCGTGCCCGCACCGTCAGGTCCGCTCGCCGCACCTCAACCGTCAAGTTGCGGTACCTGCCGTCCTGTTTCGTGTTGGTCGGGGAATAGCCAAGGAGGTAGTAGCTCGAGGATTCGGCGGCGACGCGGGCGAGCCCTGCCGCGAGGTTGTTCGGGTTGTGCAGCGCGAATCCCCCCGTCTCCTCCGCGACAGCGTCGGCTCCTCCAGACTCGAACGGATCGACGAGACGGCTCGACGCCGAACGGTCGCCCTGCTTGCGCGAGTCGGCGGCGGCCCCCGATCGGAGCCGTTGCACGTCGAGGTAGTAGAACGAAGCATTGCTTCGGCGCGCTGCGGCCACGAGCTCGCGGAAGGGCGCATCGTTCGGCTCCGCGATGAAGCCCTCGGAGAACAGCAGCACCGACTTGCGGCCCTTGACCGAGGAGACCGAATCGAGAGCCGCGGAGGTGGCCTCGAACAGCCGACGCCTCCGTTCGCGGTCGTTGTCCAGCTGGCGCCGCGCATCCGCCTGCAGGAACGGCTCCTGGTAGGCGCGTTTGCTCTCCTCATAGGCCTCGTCGCTCTGCCCGGGAAAGCGCGGTGGCTGCGGCAGCATGCCTGAGGAGTCGAGGCGTACGCGCATGCGTTCCTGAGTCACGGGATCGGTGGTTTCCGCGACCTGGCGCGCCTCCCAGTCCGTCGCGAGCTCGGGCGCGACGGCGCGCAGGCCCTTCACAGAGTCGATGATCGAGGCGAGCTGCGCCTTCCCCTGGGGCAGCCTCTCGGACCAGGTCAACCCAGCCCCAGGAAGGACGACGCTGACGAGATCGCCTGGCCGGACCGCGCCTGACAGGAACTGATTCGCCGCCTTCCGGGAGGCGACTGCACCCTCCAGTCCGAGGCCGGCGTCGTCCATCACGATCAAGAAGACACGTCGTGACGACTCGACGACGTCGTTGCCGCTGGCGCGCGGAGCGGTCGATGAGCGTGGCGGAGGCGTCTCTCCGACCGCAACCGGAGCGAGGTCGACGGCTTCGAAGCTCGTCAGCGCCTGCGGCTCGCCGTCCTCACGGACGATGAAGTCCTCGGCGGCGAGCCCTTTCACGGTCCGGCCCTGCCTGTCGGTGACGACGGCGTCGACCAGGATCACGTCGACGGACGCCCCGAACGTGGGCGGCTTCGCAGCCGGCCGATCCTCTTCGCCGGGTGCCGCAGCGACTGCTCCTAGCACCCAGACGAGACTCGTGGCGGCGATGGTGCTCGTCACGCAATGCCGCTGCACAGTTCGCCTCCCGTTTCTTCAGAAGCGCAGGAACACTCCGAGGCTGAGGTTGACCTGGAGCGAGACGCCGGTTCCCCTGAACGTCTCAAAGCCCGTCATCGCGGGGCCGGAAAGAGACGAGTACGGTCGCGCCGAGTCCGTGCTGCTGTTGACGAACTGGATCGCCCCCATGGCGGTGCCCGTGAGGACGACGGCGGACGACGGGCTCCCCGTCGCGACCGAGGGCCGCGCATCCACGACGATCCTTGTCGTGTTCCTGCCGAGGTAGGCACGGGCGTCGAATCGAAGGCCCGTTCGGCTCGACAGATCCTGCTTCCATCCGACGCCGACCACGCCCACGAAACGGGTCCCGAAGCTGCTCGCCGAGCGAATCGTCACCGTGTCCGTCTCGTCAAAGGGCGCCCCTCGCCCGCTTGCGGGCGACGAGAACTGGTAGCGGCCCACGAGAGTGGCGCTCGCCTCCTCACCTCCCGTTGACACGACGCCAGCGCCGAGCGTGACGTAGCTGACGAAGCGTCGTTTCGGCTCCCGACGCGACCACTTCGGAGCGTCGCCCGTGATCAAGTTGACGTTGAGGACCGCGGTCGCGACCAACTGGTGACCGGATCCCTCGGCCAGCACTGCTCGCGAGCTGACGGTCGATCCCGGCAGCGATGAGAGCGTCCTGCTCCAGGTCCTCTCGAAAGCGGCCCGACTCGTCTCTATGCCGTCGCGCGCGCTCGCCGAGAACGACCGACCATAGCCGCCGTACTCGAGGCCGAGCTCGGCGGAGAAGCGATGCCCCAGACGTCGCCCGAGCCGGAGCCCGCCGAGACCGGCGAACGGCTGTTCCACCGCGGCGCTCGACAATACCGGATCCAGCGGGCCCACCATCTTCGTGGCCTGGTAGGAATAGCCCGTGCCGCTGATCCAGATGGGCTGGCCAACCTGGATCTGCTCGCCGCCGTCCCCGAAGTACCAGGACGAAACGCGGCGGCTCCTGACACCGGCGATCACCGTCTCGAAGGTCTGCCCGGCGGGCACCCTCGTCGCTTCGCCGCTCGAAAGCGGGGCGGTGACGAGGCCGCCGCCGTGGACCTCGAACTCCCAGTCGCCCGCTGCGGCCTCCATCCCGGGTACGACGAGTGTGCTGGCGGCGAGCACCAGAGCGGCTGTCAGCTGGCCAGCACGGCGTCGAAGCGCTCCGCCATATACGCCAGGGTTCATGGCTGGTCCGCTCATCGTGTACCTTCCGGCTGTCGCGGCGATCGTACATCGCGCTCTCGCAGCAGCCAAGCTTCCACCGACGCGCGAGCGCCGCCCCTCGTGCGAGAGTTGGCGCGGGTCGGCTGCCCGGTTGGTAGCACAAGCATTCGCATGCATCCGCGGGATGCGGCACAGCTGCCCCGCATCACCGCCCCGCGAGAGTCTAGCCGACCGGGCCGGCCCGCCGGCAACCAAAGCGGCCCTGTCGCGCCCGGCGCCGAGCCGACCTCAAGGTATGAGCTGTCGTTCTAGGTCATGGAGAGTCGTTTTCGGGTCACGAACTGCAGTCGAACGCCCATGAATCTCCGTCCTCGTGGCCCCTTGCACCGGACACTCAGGCTAGTGGTCCGACGAGCCTGCCACGCCCCTGGCCACTCTCACGCAGGCACGTCGGTGGCCTCGGCCGGAGCGTCAAGCAACCGAGCCGCAGCTACCGCCGCCTCGCTTTCGGGATCGCGCTCCGCTCGGGCAGTGCGAGCAATCGGCATCCTGAAGCCAGCATGGGTGCCCGCCGCGTTCAGTCGAACCGTTCCCTCCGCATCCGAACCAGGAACTCGTTCAGCTCCTCCGCGTTTGGTGCCTCAGCCGGGAGCGGCGACGCTGCCAGGGCCTCCTGGAGCATGAGCTCGATTCGGTCGACATCGGAGTCACAGCCGGGCGCTTCGCCGAGGGCGCCATGCTCCTTCCCGCTCGCCTTCCGCGCCACCAGCTCCGGCACCTCGTCGAACCCGTAGATCGGGGCGAGCCGCGTCACGTCGCCCACGCACTCGCCCGTTCGCAGCAAGTGGATGCCCGTGAGGCCGCTCCGGTAGGCGTAGAGAAGACCCTTCACGGCCGGTGGCTGCGCCGCACGCCAGTCCTGGCACGTCCTGCCGAAGAAACCACGGTAGTGGTGGAAGAACTTCTGAGACACGGCACGGCCGGCGAGCACGCGAAGCTCACGCGCAGCCTCGGGTTCGAGCAGCTGGAAAGGCGACAGGATCCTCTCCAGGATGTTCCCGTTGCCCTTCAGCAGCAGCCGCAACGCAGTGACCAGCTCGTGGCTCGTGTAGTCGGTCTCGACGCCCTCGAAGACTCCGAGGTGATCGAACGATTCCGGCGGCGGCTCGAGCGACACGACGGCGCGCGTCGGGGCGATGTGGATACCCTTCAGATCGAGATCGCTGTCCGGGCTCGGGAACCCGTAGTAGTGCGCTCCGGTCACACCCACGAGGAACGCCCCCGGGGCGCCTTGCACCGCCAGGAACCGGCGGCCGAGGGCGAGATCCGGGGTCACGTGGCCCTCGCGTGGACGGAGGCCACCAGCTCCGCGCAGAACACGTTCAGCCGGTCCTCATCCGGCCGAGCGGGCAGGGCGGACGCCTCTGCGAGCGCCTTGAGGCGCGAGCCAAACCCTTCAGCCTGTTCGAGAAGCTCATCGAACGTGAGACTGCCTCGCCGTACCGCCTTCAGCTCCTCGGCGTCAGGCCGGCGGACCAGGACCTCGCCGGTCGTCAGGATCTCCACCGCCATCCGCAGCAGACGCAACAGGTGCATCGCGTGCTTCGTGTCGTAGCCGAACTGCCGCTCCAACTCGGCACGAACCGGGTTTCGGTTGCGGGTCCACTCCTGGTACTGCTCTCCCCGAGCGCATTCGCGTGGACAACGGGACGGAGTTCACGTCGAAGGCGCTCGACCACTGGGCCTACTGGAGGCGCATGCAGCTCGACTTCAGCCGTCTTGGCAAGCCCGTCGACAATGCCTTCGTGGAGAGCTTCAACGCAAGCCTACGGCGAGAGTGCCTCTCACAACACTGGTTCCTCAGCCTGGAGGAGGCGCAGAGGATGCTCGATTCGTGGAAGGAGGACTACAACAACAACAGGCCGCACAGCTCTTTGGGTAAGCTAACACCCGTCGAGTACCGACTCGGCGGTGGACTACAGCCGGGCGCCGGACAACCCCGCAACTCGCACATCGCCTGAGCCTGGCATCGGGGGAGGCCCACCCGCTACAGCCAAATCCTCGGGCGAGAGCGTCGTCCCCGGGGCGCCCCATCAGCGTGCCGAACACGTAGCCGATCTCGCCGCCGTGCGGGGCACCCGCGCGCAGCCGCTCCCGCATCGCGGTCTGGAGGTAGGAGAAGCGGTAGAGGTAGACGGGCGAACCATTGGCCGCGAAGGCACCCGCGGCGAAGCGGGCCGGCTCGGACTGCCCGAAATCGTCGTTCGCCTGATCAAGACGCTTCGCTTGCAGGAGCAGCGGCTCTCGCTCGCTCACCAGGCGCACGCGGGTGGCGTCTTCCGACAACCCACATCCCGTGATCGCAAAATCGGGTGAGTCGGCTATCCTCTAGCGCTGTGACCCTACCTGGCCGCTCGCTCCCCCGCGTGTCCGTCACCAGCCTGTCCGTTCTCTTCGCCTGCGGGCTCGCCGCCGCGGCCCCATCCGCCGCCGACTCGGGTGTCGCCGTGCTGCTGGTCGATACCGATCGCGTGTCGGGCACGATCGACGAGCGCATCTACGGCCAGTTTCTCGAGCACATCAACCACTCGGTCGTGGACGGCCTCTACGCCGAGCAGGTCCGCGGCCAGGGCTTTGAAGGCAAGGACTTCGCGGACTACTGGACGCCCTTCGGCAAACATGGCGAGGCCACCCTGGTCGCAACGACGTTCGAGCGGGGCGAGCACAGCGTGCGCCTCGCCGCGCGGGACGGCGCGGCCGGGATTCGCCAGGGCCGCCTCTATCTCGAAGCGGGTCAGACGTACGACGGCTCGCTCTGGCTCGATCTCCAACGAGGCACGCTGGCCGTGAGCCTGCGCATCCTGAGCTCGAGCGGCGTCGAGCTCGCGAAGCGGCGGCTGAAGACCAACCGCGCGGGATGGCAGGAGGTCGCCTTCGAGTTCACGAGCTCGGCCACCGATCGGCAGGCGTCGCTCGAGATCGCCGCCACCGGGACGGGTTCCGTGCTCGTGGATTTCGTCTCGGTCATGCGCGCCGACGCACGCGATCGCGGCAAGCTGCGCCCGGATCTGGTGGCGGCACTCAAGGGACTCGCGCCGCCGTTCATCCGCTGGCCAGGCGGTTCGTACGCCTCCATCTACAAGTGGAAGGACGGCATCGGTCCCGCGGTCTCCCGCAAGTACAACCCGAACACGGTCTGGGGCGGATACTCCGACTACTACGGCTTCGGCACCGACGAGTTCCTGGAGCTCTGCCGGCAGCTCGCGGCGGCGCCGATGGTCGTCCTGGCCGCGACCAGCACGGACCCCGCGCAGCTGGAGTACGCGCTGGAGTGGGTGCACTACCTGGTCGATCCCCCGACCACCGAGTGGGGCCGCCGGCGTGCTGCAAACGGCCACCCTGAGCCCTACCGCGTGCCCTACTTCCAGATCGACAACGAGCCGATGAACCACGGGCTTTCGCCCGAGGCCTACGCCGCCATCGTCAATCTGTACGGGCCGCGGCTGCGAACCATAGCGCCGCAGTCCAGGATCGTCGCCTGCGGACAGAAACGCTCGAACGACATGAACTGGAGCGAGACGCTGATCGACCTCGCGGGCCAGAACTTCGACATCCTCGCCAGCCACAACTACGAGTACGAGCCGGAGAACTACGCGACCGGCGTGCGACGGATCGAGGACTACCTCGGGAAGCTGGCGGAGTACGTGCGCCGCTCCGCCCATCCGCGCATCGAGATCGCGGTGCTCGAGTGGGGCTTGTGCCGCAGCTACGACTGGCGGGCGGGCCTGCATGCCGCCGGCAGCCTGCTCTCCTACGAGAGGCTGAGCCCTGCGCTGGCCCTGAGCAGCCCGGCGCTGCTGATGCGCAACACCAGCGACGATCCCGAGTGGCGCGCATGGATCCACCACGACCACGTGTCGTGGTTCGCGGGCTCGGGATACGTGGCCGAGAAGCTGTTCCGCGACTACTACGCGCCGCGGCGGCACGCCTTCGTCTCCGGCACGTTCAAGGACATCCCGCGGCGCGCCGAGTTCTTCGACGCGATCTCGCAGATGAAGCCCGAGGACTGGACGCCGAACACCGTGGACGCGATAGCCACCAGCACCGCCGACGGCCGTCGCCTCGTCATCAAGGCCGTGAACTACGACGGCTTGCAGCACACCCTGCTCACGCGCGTCCAGGGCTCGCGTGCGCCGGCGAACGCCACCGTGACGCTCGTCACGCTCACGGCCGGCCTCGACGAGGCGAACTCGCTCGCCGCACCCGACAGGCTCCGCCGCGTGGAAACCACGAAGCCGTACGCGCGCGACATGGCGTTCGAGCTGCCCCCCTACACCGTGGCCGTTATCGAGATCCGGACGGAGGTCCCATGACTACGCCTGCAACCGCGACCCGCCAGGTCCTCACGCGTGCCGGCCTGCTGCGCATGGCGGTCGCAGCGGGCTGGCTCCTCTGCGCGGGCAGCACGCTCTATGCCGACACCGGGCTGGACGAGGTCGGCCAGCTGCAGTCGGTGTGTCCGCCGTCGACGAAGGCGTTCTCGTTCTGCCGCCTGGACGCCGGCGTACAGTTCCGCGCGGATGGCCTCACCAAGAACGTCGTCTTCTATGGGCCCGGCACTGTCCGCGTGAACGCGAACCCGGGCCGGCCTCACACCCGACAGCCCAGCCTCGTGGTCGTGGCCGAGCCCGTCGCGGTACCGTTCACTCTCGAAGAGTCGCCGCAGTCGCTGGTGCTCGCCTCGGAGGCACTGCGCGTCGTCGTGAACAAGGAGTCGGGCGCGCTCAGGTTCCTCCGCGCCGACGGCGCGCTGCTGGCGCAGGAGCGCGCGAGCCATCCGAGCCGGATCGAAGAGGTGACCCTCTCCGGCGCCCCGACCTACGAGGTCCGGCACACGTTCACTCTGGCGGCGGACGAGTCTCTCTATGGCCTCGGCCAGTACGACCGCCCCTACATGGACTACCGCGGGCAGGAAGTGCTGCTCGTCCAGACGAACATCGGCATCGTCATACCGTTCATGGTCTCCACGAAGCGCTACGGAATCCTGTGGGACGTCTACTCGAAGATGACCTTCAAGGACGACGAGAACGGAGCCACGCTTTGGGCCGAGAGCGCCCCGGCAGGGGTCGACTACTACTTCATCGCTGGCGACACGATGGACGGCGTGATTGCCGGCTATCGCCGGCTCACCGGCGCTGCGCCCATGTTCCCCAAGGCGGCCTTCGGCTTCTTCATGAGCAAGGAGCGGTACACGACCCAGGACCGTCTCGTCGAGGTCGTACGCAACTTCCGCAAGGAAGGCTTCCCTATCGACACCATCGTGCAGGACTGGCAGTACTGGGGCGGAGACAAGGACGGGACCTGGAGCGGGATGACCTGGAACAAGGAGCGGTATCCCGACCCGTTGGGCCTGACCCGGACCCTGCATGACGAGCTGCACGTGAAGCTCATGTGCTCGATCTGGCCTTCCGTCGGCAACGACACGGAGCTCGCCCGCGAGCTGGACCGCAAGGGGCTGCGCTTCGAGCCTCTGCACTGGATATCGAAGCAGGCGCGCGTCTACGACGCCTACAGTCCGGAAGGCCGGGCGATCTACTTCAAGCACATCAAGAAGGGCCTGCTCGACGCCGGCGTGGACTTCCTGTGGATGGATGGCACGGAGGTCGAGGTCGGCGGCGCCTGCCACGACCCGGCCGACGTCGAGCGCGACATCAAGGGTCTCGGCACGAACGCCATCGGGGACTTCACGCGGTACCTGAACCCCTACACGCTGCTGACCACGAAGGGCACCTACGAGGGCCAGCGCGCGACGAGCGACAAGCGGGTCTTCACCCTCACGCGCTCGGCGTGGGCGGGCGCTCAGCGCTACGCGGCCGTGTCGTGGTCGGGCGACACCACCGCCAGCTGGAAGACCCTGCGCAACCAGATCGCAGGCGGCATCAACGTCGCCATGGCGGGCCAACCCTACTGGACCCAGGATACCGGCGGCTTCTTCGTGTTCCACCCGCAGGGCGAGCGGAACCCGGAGTACCAGGAGCTGTTTTGCCGCTGGAACCAGTTCGGAGCCTTCAATCCCATCTACCGTATCCATGGCACGAGCATCGAGCGGGAGCCCTACGTCTTCAAGACGCTGGCGCCCGAGGTCTATCGCTCGCTGCTCGCCGCCGCCGAACTGCGCTACCGACTCCTGCCCTACATCTACTCGCTCGCCTGGCAGAGCACGGCGAACGGCTACACCCTGATGCGCGGCCTGCCGATGGACTTCCCGGACCTCGCGGCCGTCCGCAAGGTGGATGATGCCTTCATGTTCGGTCCCGCCTTCCTCGTGCACCCCGTCACCCGCGCGATGTATCACGAGAGCGCGCCTCCCCCGGCCACGGTCCCGACCGAGGTGCTTCGGACCCCGGACGATCGGCCGGGACTCGCCGTTCAGTACTTCGAAGGGGTGGACTTCGAGCGGCCGGCCGGCAACGCCGTCGATCTCAAGGTCGAACACTCCTGGCCCGGGCCGCCGCTCGCCGATCCGCCCCCCGGCCTCGCCGGCTTCGAAAACTTCTCGGCCCGCTGGGAAGGGACGCTGACCGCTCCCGAGAGCGGCGAGTACGAGATCGGCGTCGAGTACGACGACGGAGCCCGTCTTTTCGTCGACGACAAGCCGCTGATCGACGACTGGAGCTATGGCGCCAAGCGCTACCAGGGGGCGAAGGTCTCGCTCTCCAAAGGCCGGGCGGCTTCGTTGAAGGTCGAGTTCCACCAGGGCGGCCAGGCTCGCTTCCTCCGCCTCGGCTGGCGGACGCCCACGGAGCGCCGAGCCCTGGAGAACGCCGGCAGGCGAATCGACGACGTGATGGAGACGTACCTGCCCGAAGGAGCCGACTGGTACGACTTCTGGACGAACGCACGCTTCTCCGGCGGCCAGACAGTTCGAAAGCAGTGCCCCCTCGACGTTTTTCCGCTCTATGTCCGCTCTGGCTCCATCGTACCGATGGGCCCCGCCGTGCAGTACGCGACCGAACGACCCGGAGCCCCGTACGAGATCCGCGTATACCCGGGCGCCAACACGAAGTTCACGATCTACGAGGACGACAACGAGACCTACGCGTACGAGAAGGGCCAACGCGCCAGCTACGACCTCGTGTGGACCGAGGCTACGAGCACGCTCAGCGTGGGCGCACGGCAGGGCGCGTTCCCGGGCATGGTCAAGGAGCGCGAGCTGCGGATCGTGCTGGTGGCTGCGAACCCGAAGGCCGGAGTCGCGAACGGGCCCGGCAAGGTCAGGACGGTTCTCTACTCCGGTCAGCCGATCGAGGCGAGACTCTCCGCGCCCGCGCTGGCCACTCCGGTAGCCGCCGCACCTGCCTCCAACCGCCACTAGCAGCCCGTGGTGAAAGTCCCCAGCAGGACGGTGGCGGTGAGGGGCCCGGGTGCGTAGATTGTGGGCCGTGGGCATAGGCAAGCGGAAACGGCGACAAGAAGCGATGTTCGTGACTACGAGCGACCTGCCGCGGAGTCCTGGGCACCCGTTCTATCAGCGGTTGAACCGGGTGCTGGAGGAGGCCGGGTTCGACGAGTTCGCCGAGAAGCACTGCGCGCGGTTCTACGCCGGTGAGATTGGACGTCCCGGGCTGCAGCCAGGGCGCTACTTCCGTCTCTTGCTGCTGGGGTACTTCGAAGGCCTGGACTCGGAGCGAGGCATCGCATGGCGTGCCGCCGACTCGCTGGCGGTGCGGAGCTTCTTGAATCTTGGGCTCGACGAACGAGGACCCGATCACTCGACGATCTCCCGCACGCGCCGGTTGATCGATGTGGAGACACATCAGGAGGTGTTCGGCTGGGTGCTCGAGCGCCTGGCGGCAGCAGGGCTGGTGAGGGGCAAGACGCTGGTGGTAGACGGGACGACGCTGGAAGCGAACGCGGCGATGCGGAGCATCGTGCGGCGTGACACCGGCGAGAAGTACGACGAGTACCTGAGGCACCTGGCGAAGGCGGCGGGGATCCGGACACCCTCGCGCGCGGCCTTGGCCCGCCTGGATCGGCGCCGTGCGAAGAAGGGCTCGAACGAGCAGTGGCAGAGCCCTTCGGATCCGGACGCGAAGATCACGAAGATGAAGGACGGGCGCACGCACCTGGCGCACAAGGCCGAGCACGCTGTAGATCTGGAATCCGGCGCCATCGTCGCCGTGACGGTGCAGGATGCCAGCGTTGGCGACACGGGCACGATCATGGACACGCTGGCGGAGGCAGAGGGGCAGCTCGGGAAGCTCCAGCGCAAGGCATCGCTTACGGGCTTGGTTCATGGCATGGAGGAAGTGGTCGCAGACAAGGGCTACCACAGCGACGACGTGCTGCTGGGCCTTGAGGAAGTGGGCTTGCGCAGCTACGTCTCGGAGCCTGAGCGTGGTCGTCGTCGCTGGCGAGGTGCGCGCTCAGCCCAGCGTGCGCTCTATGCCAATCGCCGCCGGGCGCGTGGTGCACGAGGTCAGCACCTTCAGCGGTTGCGCGGCGAACGAGTCGAGCGCTCCTTTGCGCATATGTACGAGACCGGCGGCATGCGACGCACCCACTTGAGATGCCGGGCGAACATCCTGAAGCGGATCCTGATTCACGCCAGCGCCTTCAACCTCGGCCGGCTGCTGCGTGAGATGGTCGGCCGGGGCACGCCTCGCGGCCTGCAGGGCCGTTCGAGTCTCGTTCTGCGCGTCCTCCTGGCCCTGTATCGCGCCCTTAGGCCGCTCCTGCTCGCCCCTGGCTCGCCACTTCGTCAACGGCCGAGTCACCGCGCTCGCTCAACGCAGGCCTTCCGCCGGGCGCTCGAACGTCATTTCGCCACGGGCTGCTAGACTGTCGCACGCCGTCGCGACCGCCGATGGTTGCGGCCTGGAGATCAAGCACGAGCTGTTCGGCTACACCGAGGTGTTCTACAACCTGAAGCGACGGCAGTCGACGATCGGGTACGTGAGCCGGGCCGACTTCGAACGCCGGCTGACTCACCGGGCACCCGGCGGCTTCCGGCACCGGCCGATGCGGTGATCGACGTTCGTCCACGTATCAACGTGGTGCGCCGCGCGACCAACCCCGTAGTGGAGTGCCGCAGCCGAGCCGCCGATCACCACCACCTCGACGGGCTCATCCAAAGCCGCCTCCACCGCCCTCAGGAACGTTTCGAGCTGGCGACGGAGAAGGGTCACCATCATGGTCGCGCCAACGGCCGAGCGCCTGGTTCTCGTTACGGCGCGCCGATGCCCGAGCCAGCCCCGCACCAATTCGTCGTAGTCCGCCTCGGTCACCGCCGGCTGCTCGTCAGGAACCATAGCCAACCCCGGCAGATCGGCTCGAGGATGGGCGTCGTTGGCACTGCAGAACGGTCCCTGGCGGAATCTGCACCATTGTCGCCGTGTCTAGGTGCGACTTCTCGCTGCAACCCAGCTGCAACCTGGAGGCGATTTCGCAAGAGCGCCTCGGTCGTCGGATCCTTCTATCCTGTTGAGTGGCTTGGAGCCGACGCTCGGGATTGAACCGAGGACCTGCTGACTACGAATCAGCGTTTGGGCGGTTTCTCATGAACCGCCATGAAACGTCATGAGACACCTACCTCCGGAAACCCTCGCTGTTAGCGGCTGAAATGTGGTTCGATGGTGTTCGTGGTGTCCCGGGTAGTGTCCGTCGCGTTGTTACCCCGATGTTACCCCGCGGGACCTGCTGACTCTCGATCAGTGACTCCATTGCAGGGTTCTCAATGCCGACCGCCAAGCTGACTGCGCGTAGCGTCGACTCGATTCGCCCTCCGAAGTCCGGCCGCCTCGAGCTGTTCGACGAAGACCCCCCGGCTTCTGCATCCGCATCACCGCGAAGAACCGCCGTTCGGCATGCGTCTTCTACAGCGTCGGCCCGCGGCTCCGGCGCGCGACACTCGGCACGTTGCCTCCTCTGACGCTCGCTGATGCCCGGCAGCTCGCGCGAGAGGCCCTCACGGTCGCCTCGCTCGTGAAGGAGTACATCGACGCCGGTGCGGGACGCCGGAGCACCGCCACGAACGGCGACTACCGCCGGACGCTCAAGGCCGCGACCCAAGGCTCGGCGATCGGCTCGCAGCCTGTGACGCAGCGCGCCCGCGGCGAGCTGCGGGCGTTCCTGGAGGGGATCGCCCGCAAGACGCCCATCCGCGCCAACCGCGTTCTCGCCCTCGTCCGCGCCGCCTTCCGCTGGGGCCTGTGAGGAGCTGATCGAGCGCGATCCGACCGCCGGGCTCCAGCGCCTCCGCCCCGAACGGCACGCGAGCGCATCCTCGCCGACGAGGAGGTCAAGACGCTCTGGCTGACCCTCGACGCTCTCGCGGCCGGCGAAACCGACCCCGTCCTCGAAGACGGCAGGAAGGCCCCGAGGCTCGTCGTCGCCGGCGCGGCCAAGCTCCTCCTGCTGCTCGGCACCCGCCGCAGCGCGACCCTCAACATGCGCTGGGCGGACGTCGACGAACACGCGAAGAACTGGACCGTGCCGGGCATGTTCCGGAAGGGCGGCCGCACGCACGTCGTGCCTCTGCCTCCCTGGCCCTCGCCATCCTGAAGGACGTTCGGCCGGTCACGGGGAAGGCTCCCTGGGTCTTCGCCGGCCAGCGCGGTGCTTCGCTCGCCAACAACCCCGCACGGTGGACCGAGTTCGTCAGCAAGGGCGCCGGCCTCGCCTTCACGCTCCACGACCTCCGGCGCACCTGTGCCACGGGCTGCGCCCGCCTGGGCGCCTCCGAGAGCACCGTGAGCCGCATCCTCGGCCACAAGGCGGTCGCCGGCACGATCGCCGTGAGCGGCATCTACGACCGCTTCGACCGGTTGCCCGAGATCCAGCAGCGCTGACCGCCTGGTCGGACTACGTCGAGGCGCTGATCCGGGAGGAGGACCAGCAGGGCGACGTCTCAGACTTCGCTGCCGTGGCGTCAGGCTGAGGCCCGGCTCGCGCGCGCTCAGTGTGGCACCTTGCGCTTCTGCCGGCGCTGCCGGAGTCGATCAGCCAGTCGCAACCGCAGCTCGACGTGCGCGTTCTCTTCGTTCGAGAGGCCGAGACACTCCTGAGCACTACCGAACCGCCAGCCCTTCGCTTCCAGCTTCTCTTGTTTGCTCTTGCGCGTCATCCGCTCGCCACGCTCCAGGACTAGAGCTTTCGGCCCTTCGCTGCTTGTCCTCGCAACAGGAAGGTCAGCGGGAATTCGCCCTCCCCGCAGATCTTGAACGAGCCGAAGTCCCTTTACCAGGGCCCCTCGGGAGCCTCAGGCTCGGACTCGCGCCGGAGCTTCAGAAGCAAGAGGTCCTCCTCCGTTATCTGACGGTCCTTCAGCCTGAGTAGCAGATGCTTCCGGATCGACTCGGGAGGGTTCGTCCAGCGGATCCTCGGCATTACTCGCCGAAGGTCAAGCGGGCGAGTTCCTCTTGCAGCCGATCGGACTCTTCCGGGTCGGTGGCTTCCTTGAATCGGCGGGCCAGGTCGAGGAACCTTGCCTTCTCGGCTTCCTTGGCCTCCAAGCCGGTCTCGATCAGGTCCACGAGTACGCGGGCGGCACTCGTCCGTCGCGCCTTCGCGATCGCGCGCACACGCTTGACGGTGGGGGCTGGAAGCGACACGCTCTGCCGGACGACTGTACTCATGCCGCTACTGTACACCACGCTGCACCATTCTGCACCACATGGCCGCAGTTGCGATACGGCGCGCCGGACACGCCGGTCGTTGGCCGCGCCAAGGATCGAGCCGGTAGCCCGTGGAGTTCACCCGCATCACCATCGACACGGCCGTTTGCACCGGCAAGCCCTGCATCCGCGATCTGCGCTTCCCGGTGTCGCGGCTGCTGGGGCTCCTGGCGGCGCGCCAGACGCCGGCGGAGATCCTGAAGCCCTATCCCTACCTCGAGTCGGCCGACATCGACGAGGCGCTGCGCTCCGCCGTCAGCCTGGCCGAAGGCGAGACGATCGAACTCGGAGTCGAGACGAAGACCGGCCTCGACGGTGATGACCTGCCCCCGTTCACTCCTCCAGCTATTCTAGGGCCCTCCGACTGGGTTGATCCCTCCGCGCTGCGGGTCGGAAGGCGCTGAAGGCGCCTGGAGAGCTGCAGCGCACCGCGCGAACTCCTCGGGGGTCTTGCCCCCAAGGGAGCTGTGCGGTCGATAGCCGTTGTAGTCACGGCGGTACGTCTCGATGGTCCGGCGAGCGTCGTGGATGTCCACGAACCAGTGCTCGCTGAGGCACTCGTCCCGGAACTTGCCGTTGAAGCTCTCCACGAAGGCGTTCTGAATTGGCTTGCCCGGATCGATGAAGTGGATCCGCACTCCGCGCCGGTAGGCCCAGCGATCGAGATCGCGGCCGGTGAACTCCGGGCCGTTGTCGCAGACGATCGTGCGCGGGAGACCTCGTGTCTCTGCGAGACGCTCGAGCACTCGAATGACTCGCAGTCCCGGCAACGAGTGGTCGACCTCGATCGCGGGGCATTCGCGAGTGCGGTCGTCCACGATGTTCAGCGTGCGGAACGGCCGCCCGTCGACAGCGTGTCCGAGGTGAAGTCCATCGACCATCGCTGGTTTGGCCGTGTGGCTCGCGTGAGCGGCACGCGGTCCGCGGCTGCGACCCGCTTGCGCCGACGGCGCCTAACCTGCAGGCCGTCGAGCTTGTACAGCCGGTGCACCTTCTTGTGGTTCACGACGGTGTCGCGCCGCAGGATCTCGTAGAGCGTCCGGTAGCCCCACCTGGGACGCTCCCGCGCCAGCTGACGCAACCTCGCCCGCAGCGCGTCGTCAGGCTCACGACACGCTACGTAGCGGCAGCTCGTTCGGTCGATGTCAATGAGGGCGCAGGATCGGCGCTGGCTCACCCGAACCGATCCACGACGAATCCGACCGCTGCGCGTCGAGAGGCTACCCTCACCAGCGTTTTCCCAGGACCGCCTTCAGCGCCTGGTTGTCCAGCGTGAGATCAGCGACGACGCTCTTCAGCCTTCGGTTCTCGTCCTCGAGCTGCCGGAGCCGCCGGGCGTCGCTCACCTCCATCCCACCGAATCTCGCCTTCCATCGGTAGAAGGTGCCCTCACAGATCCCGTGTTTGCGCACCAGGTCGGCCAGCTTCACGCCGGCCTGAGCCTCCTTCAGGATCCCGGCAACGCCGCCGCAGGAGGCGGAGCCCGGGGCGCGTAGACCATCTGCCCGGCCGCTCTCATCGGCGGGCGACATCAACGCCGTGAGAACCCGTCTACGGGCCTCTCTCTCACGCCCGCTCGGCGGGTTTGACCGCGTTCTCCTTTTCGAGCCCCGATGTCTTGGTGGTCGGCGGGTAGCACAATGTGGACGCGTGTGCCACGTGGCAGGAGATCCTGGCGCAGAGCCTCGGTGAGGCCGGAGAGGGCGTAGTTGCAGCCTGCGTGGGCGCTGTACCCGAAGGTGCCCATGAAACCGAGCATGGAGGCGACGTTGACGATGCGGCCGCCGTGCCGCTCGAAGAAGTGCGGCAGCACTGCTCGAATGACGCGGACCGGGCCCAGGTAGTTCACGGCCAGCATCTTCTCGAAGTCGTTCAGCTGGAGCTGGTCGAAGTAACCGGGTATGGCGTAGCGGCTCTTTCCTCCGACCGCCGCCGTCCGCAGGTCTCCCGACGCCGTCAGGAGCCCACGGCGACGGGCAGGCTGAGGCGGATGTCTCGGGACGAGGCGCCGATCTCGACCTCGACGGGTCCGGGCTCGACGACGAAGGCTCCCCAGCGTGGGATCGAAGACGGCGAGGGACCGGGCAACCAGCGGGAGGGTCACGGTGCGGGTCTCTCCAGGGCGCAGGGGGACGCGCTGGAATCCCTTGAGCTCCCGGATGGGACGGGCCACGCGCGAGCTCGGGTAGCGCACGTAGAGTTGCACGACCTCGTCGCCGGCGCGCTGGCCGTGTTGGCCACGTCCACGCTGACATCGCGATCCCGCCGCTGGCCAGCGAGGGAGCGCTCGTCCGCAGGTTGGAGTAGGCGAACGTCGTGTAGCTCAGGCCGTAGCCGAAGGGTAGAGCGGTCGTCGCGTGAAGTACATGTAGGTGCGGCCGTGGCGGATGTCGTAGTCCATCATCGGCGGCAGCCGGTCGAGCGAACGAGGCCAGGTCTGGACCAGGCGTCCTCCGGGGTTGGCGTCGCCGAACAGCACGTCGGCGAGGGCGTTGCCTTGCTCCTGGCTGGCGTGGGTCATGTGCAGGATCGCGGGCGCGTTCTCCTGCGCCCAGTTGGAGCGCGATAGGGAAGCTCGATGAGCAGCACGACCACGGTGCGGGGTTCGCCTCGACACGACCTGATCAGCTCTTCCTGCTCGAGGGTGATCGCCTTGCGGTCCACGGCCTCCTTGCCGTCGCTCGGCACGGCGCACCTGTCCCAGCCGGCGTCGCCCACGGGGTGGTTGCCGACGCACGACGATGGCGACGTCGGCCGACATCGCTGCAGCGTGTCGCCGCGCCGTTCACGTTGTCGCGGCATCGAGCACCGCCACGTCCGGCGCCGAACCGGTCCGATGCCCTCCAGCGGCGTGACGGCGTAGGCGGCGTGCCGCTGTACCAGTCGAGGAGCACCTCGTCCGCGAGCGGGCCGACGACCGCGATCGGACTTCAGCGCGGTCCGGTCGAGCGGCAGAAGGCCGTCGAGTTCTTCAGCAGCACGATGGACTTCTCGTGACCGCTCGCGCGAGCGCGCCCGTGTCGTCGCTGGTCCCAGGTTGCGGTCGCCCTCTGCCGATCCGTGGCGTAGGGCACCCTCTCCGGCGGGTCGAGCAGGCCGAGCCGGATCATCACGCGGAAGATGCCCCCGAGGGCCTGGTCGATGTCGGCCTCGGTCAGCAGGCCCGCGGGACAGCGGCCTCGGCGACCGGTCCTCGTAGTCGGTCGAGGAATGGTTGATGCCGGCCTTCACGCAGGCGGCGGCGGCGTCGGGCAGGTCCGGGAAAGGACTTGTGGTCGTGACGAGATGCGCGAGCCCACCGCCGTCGGTGCAGATGATGCCGTCGAGGCCCCACTCCGTCATCGCGATTCTTGAGCATCGGGTGCACGGGGCACGGGCATGCCGTTGACGGCGTTGTAGGCCGCCATGAAGCGCGCGCCGCCGCCCTCGATGCCCATGCGGAAGGGCACCGAGTAGTACTCGCGGAGAGGCGCTCGTCGAAGTCCGAGGAGGAGCTGTCGCGGCCGTCCTCGTTGCTGTTGGCCAGGAAGTGCTTGAGGAGCGAGGCGGTCTTCCAGTAGCGGGGGTCGTCGCCCTGCAGGCCCTCGATGAACGCGACGGCGAGCGTGCCCGGTGAAAGGGTCCTCGCCGAGCAACTCCTCGGTGCGGCCCCAGCGCGGGTCGCGGGCCAGGTCGGCGTTGGGCGCGCGGACGACCAGGCCGCCGCGCGTGTAGTCGCGCGTCTCTGGAAGACGTAGCGCGCTTCCTGGGCCTCCGGCGGCCGCCCGCCCGCATAAGGTCGGGGTCCCAGGTCTCGCCCAGGCCGTACGGCCTGTGGGAAACTGCGTGGTCGGCGTCGGGTCGAGCCGGCCCCAGCTGCCGGCCCGCCCTGCGCGAGCGCCGTGGAGGCCCTCGATGTGGTCGCTGCCGCGGATGCCGGAGCGGCCAGGGAGTCGGTACCCAAGGCGGCGATCTTCTCGTCGAGGGTCATCAGCGAGAGGACGTTCTCCACCCGTCTCTCGACAGGCTGGCCGGGATCGTCGAAGATCCGCGGCTCGTCGCCGCAGCCGCCCAGGGCGAGCGCGAACAGGGCGAGGGCTGCGGACGAGACCGACGCCGCCGTGTCTCATGCCAGAGCCTCCCGCGGTGAAGGATACTCCCGGGGCCGCGGTCCGCGCGCCGGTCTGGAGGGCCATCAGGCCGATGGGCAGGCTCAGGCTGAAGGGGAAACAGAGGCGCACCAGGACGACGCACCAGAGGGCGTAGCGGAAGGTGGGGGAGGCCCTCCGGCCGAGGAGCGCGGCCAGGGCCACGAGCGCGACGTTGTGGCGGTGCGCGACCGGCCCGAGAGCGGGATAGTCCCTTCCAGGGGGGTCGTCGTACAGCCAGGCGCTGGCTTGCGCCACAGCAGCGGGTTACGCTAGGCGCCGTGGACCGCGACGAGATACTCCGCGTCCTTCGAGCTTTCGAGCGCGAGGATCTCGAGTACGTACTCATCGGGGCCGCCGCCATGGGCT
>CAVTBK010000005.1:0-1133459 GCA_963732935.1 uncultured Acidobacteriota bacterium
AGGAGATCCAGGCGCTCGATCCCTCGCCGGGCGAGGGCGTCGTGCCGCCGCAGCCATGAGGTGCCTGCTGGTCAAGCCGCCCGCCCCGCTGATGGTGGCGCGCAGCTTCCTCGCCTTCCTGCATCTCGAGCCGCTCGACCTGGCGATCGTGGCGGGCGCCGTGGACCCGCCGCACGAGGTGCGGATCCTCGACCTCTCGTTGTCGGGCGACCCTGGGGCCCTCTTCGAGCGGACGCTCGACGAGTATGCCCCCGACCTGGTCGGCTTCGGCTGCTACACGAACCAGGCCGCGACCGTGAAGGAGCTGGCCGTCCGCGTGCGGAATCGGCTTCCGGGGGCGGTGGTGGTCGTGGGAGGTATCCACGCCACCATCGTGCCGGGCGACCTCGCGCTGCCGGGGGTCGTGGACTTGGTGGTGCGGGGAGAGGGAGCCCTCGCCCTGCGGGAGATCCTGCGCGCGCTCGACCGTGGTGAGGGCCTGACCTCGTCCGAGCGGATCCTGGTCACGGAGGACCCGCGCTTCGCCGAGTGGGCGTCTCTGTCGCCCCCGGAGCCGCCGCCTCAGGGAACGGTGCCCCGTCCGCGGCGCGACCTGCTCCGGCAGGACCGCTACTTCTGCGTCTGGTCGGGCGATGCGGGCGGGCGGCTGCCGACGCTCTTCCCGGCGGTGGCGACCTTGCGGACCAGCATGGGATGCCCCTTCCGCTGCTCCTTCTGCGTCGTGCACCACCTCTTCAATGGACGCTACCTGCCGCGGGATCCCGAGGACGTCTTGGACGAGATCGCCGGGCTCGCCCAGGATCACGTGTATTTCGTGGACGACGAGATGTTCGTGGACGCACGGCGGGCCGAGCGCATTGCCCAGCTGCTCCTCGAGCGCGGGGTGCGCAAGGAGTACATCAGCTGGGCGCGCGCCGACTCGATCTGCAGGGAGCCGGCGCTCTTCCGGCTCTGGAAGCGGGCGGGGCTCCGGGTCCTCTACGTGGGGATCGAGTCGATGGAGCAGTCGATCCTCGACGGCTACGGCAAGCGTTGCCTGAGCGAGACCAACCGCCGGGCGGTCGAGATCCTGCGTGAGCTCGACATCGGCCTCCACGCCGCGCTGATGGTGAACCCGGACTTCGCTGCCGCGGACTTCCGGCGCGTCGGGGAGACGATCGAGTCCCTGCTGCCGGCGGAGCTGTCGTTCACGGTGTTCTCTCCCTCACCGGGAACGCCGCTGTGGGAGGAGAGGAAGGGGGAGTTCGTCTCCAGCGACCCCTATCGCTTCTACGACTGCATGCACACGCTGTTGCCGACACGCCTGCCGCTCAAGGAGTTCTACCGGCGCTTCGCCTGGCTCTACCTGCTCTCGTTCCGGCGCAACCCGTGGCGGATGCGTCGGGTCCGGGCGCCGCTCGGGGAGATCGCACGCCTGATCGCGAGAGGGGTGCGCTGCAACTTCGCCCTGCGCGCGATCTACCGGGACTACCCGCGCGAGCTGTGGTGAAGAGGCGGCGCCCCGGGGCAGGGGCGCCGCTCGGCGGAGCGCTCGAGGCCCGCCGTCAGCGATCGCGGCTGACGTCGGCGGTCAGGTGGACCTTCTTCACCTTCGGCCAGTCGCGGGTCTTGAGGGAATCGAGGAAGCACATGTTGGTGCGGTCGCCGTCGGCGTAGGGCTTGACGCCGTCCTTCCGGTCGCAGGTCATGTAGAGGACGCCGTCCGCTCCCTCGAAGGAGGTGACCAGCTTCGCCTTCATCTTGTAGGGCGTCGGGTTGCTGATGATGACCGCGATCTTGGGGCGGCTCTTGTCGCCGCTGTTGTTGGCCACCGCCACTTTGACTTCCTGGTCGTTGGGCAGGTTGTTGAGACGGATCTCGTCGATCATCAGTGAGCCGACCTTGATCTTGACCGGGATCACGTCGCCTCCATTGGCGGGCATCGCGAAGGACTTGTCGAGCGATCCCGGTTTCGCCTCCTCCTCGGCCGAAACGGCGGCTGCCGCGACTCCCAAGGCGACGAGCAAAAGAACTCCGCTCCTCAGCGACATTCGGTTTCCTCCACTGTATGGGGACATTCTATACGAGAGAGCGCGGGGGGCTTCTGGGACGCAGCCCGCCGCGAGGTCCGCCGGCCGGATCACCCCGGGCGGACCTTGCCCGAGGGCGTTCGCGGGAGGGCCGCTACCGGGCGGACCTCCTTGGGCACCTTGTAGGCGGCCAGCCGGCGAAAGCAGAAGGCCCGGATCTCGTGTCCCGCGGTGTGCGGGTCGGCCTCCGGACGGAGCACCACCTCGGCGCAGGGCAGCTGGCCGTAGCGGGGATGCGGCTCGCCGAAGACCCGGCACTCCCGCACCAGCGGATGACGGAGCAAGATCTCCTCGACCTCGTAGGGGAACACCTTCATGCCGTTGAAGTTGATGACGAGCTTCCGGCGGCCGACGATGCAGAGGCGTCCTTCCTGGTCCAGTCTCCCGAGATCGCCGGTCCGGAACCAGCCGTCTTCCAGGATCTCGGCACGCGGCCGCCAGGGCGAGAAGTAGGCGTCCAGCATGCCGGGGCCTCGGAGCAGGATCTCCCCGACGCCACCCGGGTCCGGCGCATCGAGGCGCAGCTCGTAGTCGGGCAGAGGCCGGCCCAGGGTTCCCCCGGCGTCGCGGACGCGGCTCACGAACGGCAGGCCGACCTCGATGATCCCGTAGGCCTCGGTGAGCGAGAGTCCCAGGCGGTCGGCGGTGAGGCGCGCGACGCTTTGAGGCAGGCGCGTCGCCGTGGAGACCGCCATCCTCACGGCGGCCAGGTCGGCCGGCTCGAGACCACCGGACGCGGCGAGGGCGTCGTAGTGGAAAGGTGACGCGTAGAGGAAGGTGCCGCCCCGGCGCACTCCCTCGGCGAGGGCGCCGGGCAGGGGTGTCTGGCAGAGCACGATCGACGCCCCGCGCCGGAGGAAGAGCAGGATCGTGACCACGAAGTGGAAGCTCATCGACAGCACCCAGAGAACGACGTCGTCGGGCGTGACGGCCAGCCCCCGGTCCGCGGCGTCCGTCCGCTCGAGGATGGCGCGGTGGGAGAGGACGACCCCCTTGCTGCTGCCGGTGGTACCGGAGGAGAAACGGATGAAGGCGGGGGCGATCGCCTCGTAGCCGGGGAGATCGAGGCCCGCGAGCGGCCGCGTCGCGAGCCGATAGCGCTCGTCGCGCCAACGTTCCTGCAGTCCCGGGGAGCTGGGCGCGACCGCCCGGTCCGGCGGCGAGACGACGTGGCGCACGTCCATCTCGTGGACGACCCGGGAGACCTCGTCCCACATCAGCACCGGGGAGACCGGCACCACGGCGGCCTCGAGCACGAGCAGGGCGAGGCAGCCGGCCACGTACTCGATGCCGTCCGGGTAGACGAAGGCGACCCGGTCCAGGGGCTCGATGCCCGCGCGGCGCCAATGGTCGGCGAGCGCGTCCACCTGGTCGAGCAGCTGCGCGTAGCTGCAGCGGCGATCACCGTCCACGAGGGCGGAGCGCGCCGGGCGCGCGCGAGCCGCGACGCGGATCGCGTCGACGACGTTCATCCGGCCCTCCGAGCGGCTTCGCGGCCCGCGGCCTCGCCGGTCGCCATGGCGATGCCCATCACGCGCACGGAGGCGGCGCCATCCGGGTCGGCCGAGAGCGAACGGCCGGGGAAGAGCACGCGCTCCGAGCGGGGGCTCAGCAGCGCGCGCAACGGGATGTCGTAGCTCGTCCCATCCGGCGGATAGCGGTAGCGCGGACCGCCCGACTGGGACCAGCGCTCGCACGGCCAGGCGCCGCGAGCGACGGCGTCGGGGAAGCGCTGAGCTCCCACGACGTCGTCTCCGCTGAGACGATAGCGTCCGCGCAGGCGCGGGCCGTCGCGCGGCATGAGGGCGCTCGCCTCCTGGAGGACCGCGCCCTTGAAACTCGGGCAGGACTCGCGCAGCTCGGCGAGCACCGCGTGGCCGAGCTGTGCCACCTGCCAGGGCGGCGTGTCGGCGGGCAGGTTGAGGCGCAGCAGGGATGCGGCGCCGTCGTCGGCGGGGATGAAGGTCGTGTAGCGCACGGCCGCGGGGAGGCGGCCGGCTTCGGCGGACCGGCGGAGGCAGTCGGGCACACGGAAGGGAAGGAGACCGTCGATTTCGACGCCGGCCACGCGCAACGTGCAGGCGGCCAGCTGACGCTCCCCGTCGGCCTCCTCCTCGGTGTCCCAGGCGGCGAGGGTCGCGACCGCGGCGCGGCCGGAGGCGTCCACCAGGACCCCGGCGGAGACGTCGATCTCACCGGCGTCGCCTCTTGTCCTGACCAGGCCCGCGGAATCCTCGGCCGGGTCGAAGGCCGTGACGCGCTGTCGCAACAGCAGGCGCACGCCGCTCGTCTCGCGGAGCCAGGTCGCCAGCATGGGGCTCCACGCGCCGTCTTCGAGTGGCCACACCCAGGTCCTGCCCATGCGAAGCGGCCGCGCCGAGGGCACGGCGCGTCGCAGGCGCTCGCCTGCTTCCTGGACGAGAGGGCCGTGGAGGATCGGCCCAGGCTCCTCCGTTCCGCCGAGGTACCAGCCGCAGAGGTGGCGATGGAACTGGCTGCGGCCGAGGCCGCCGGGTGCCGCGTCCTGCTCGACGAGGACGGTATCGGCGCCGCTACGTGCGGCGGCGATGGCCGCGAGCGCCCCGGAAGGGCCGGCCCCGACCACCAGGACTTGGCAGCTCTGGCGCATGGCGGGCCTTCAAGCGAACCGCGACGCGGTCCGCGGCGGGGCCTCGGCGGCGACGCGGGCGGGTGAAGCGACCGGGGAGGGGCAGGCGGCGGGCAGCTGCTGCAGACGCATCGCGATCTCCGCCAGTTCGGCGGGGGTCACGACCTCCTCGTGGGCGGAGACGACGAGGTTCAGGCGGCCGGCGAACTGGTTGGCCACGACACCGAACGCCGGTGGCACCGGGATCCGCGGCATGTGGAAGAGGTTCAGGACGCGGCCCCGCAAAGGGGCCGGCTCGTACAGGTTGGTGGAGGTGAGCTGCGCGAACGAGAACGATCCGAACTCCCCTTTCATCGAGATCCGGGCGATCCTGCCGAGCAGGGGCAACGGGAGGATCCGCAGCAGGTCGGATGCGTCGGCGATGTCCTGGGGCAGGCCGGCCTTCACCTGCGCGACCATCTGGTCGCGGATGTGCTCCGCGAGCCGGGCGCGGTCCGGCACCAGTGCCGCCGGGATCCTGAAGAGCTGGAAGGACAGGTGGTTGAAGAAGACGAGGGCGTCCGCGCCGCGCGGGGGGCGCATGTCGACCGAGACGGGGACGACGTATTCGCTCGGCCGCGGGGCGGGCGAGCCTTCGAGGCGGGCGCGGAAGAGCGGATCGAGCGCCTGCAGCACCGCCGCCAGCAGGAAGCTCTGCAGCATCAGGTAGCCTGCCTCGCGATAGGCGGCCTCCACGATGCGGTGTGTCTGGTCGCGGTCGAACGACACCAGGGCGAAACCGGTGTGCGGGCTCGACAGGACCGGGGGGCGGGGCAGATAGGCGACCGTCCCCTCCCGGAGCCAGCGCAGGTGGGCGACGACGCGCCGGCCGGCATGGTGCCGGTCGAGCCAGCGGTCGAGCCGGGCGGGCTCGGGCGTGTCGAGCGCCCGCAGGCGTTCGGCCACGGGGCGACCGTCGAGGTGCTCGAGGAAGAGCGAGAGCAGCATCTCCGCCCCCCGGGCGTCGAGCAGCCGGTGATCGAAGGCCATCGCGAGGTAGGAGAGGCGCTCGCCGAGCGTGAGCCAGAGGAAGGAGAGGCGTCGCGTGGACGTTTCGGTCGGGCGCTGGACACCGGCCGCGAGGGCCGCGAGCACGCTCGCCTGGGCCGCGTCCGCCGGCAGCCGGACCACCGACAGCTCCAGCCCCGCCCGGTCGCCGGTTCCACGGCGCCAGTAGGGAGCGAGATTGAGGTCGCGGGCGGGCTCGCCGCGCAGGAAGGGCAGGCGGTCCAGGAACCCCGCCAGGCTCGCTCGCAGCGTCTCCTCGGGCAGGCCGGAGTCGAGCTCCAGGACCACCTGCGAGCGGTTGCCGACCCCGCAGGACCGCCGCGTCATGTGGTCGAGCATCCCGACCAGCCAGTCGATGCCCGTCAGATACCGGCGCCGGCGGGAGTAGGGGAGGGCGAGGCTCACGAGCCGCCTTGAAGGCGCTCGACGGAGGAGGCGATGGCCTCCAGGGACTCGATGTCCTTCCGCTCGAGCTTGGCCTCGAGCAGCGAGACCCCGAAGCGCTTCTCGATGAAGACCATCAGCTCGACGAACGCGATCGAGTCGACCCCGACCTCGTGGAGCGGGCGGTCGAGGGCGAGCTCGCCGGCCGGCTGATTCAGCACCATGGCCAGCTCCTGGCGAAGCGCGTCCGCGATGTCTTCGGTGCTCATGGCTCGCGAGCCTCCTCCGCTGCCAGTTCCACGAAGGCGCCCTCGCCGGCGCAGTTGACCTTGACGCACGCGACGCGCCGCGGGTCGAGGGCGGCGAGCCCGGCCTCGGGGCTGACGTCGGGAGCGGGGAGCACGCGCCGGTGGCGGAGCATCCAGGCGGCGAGCGCGACGTGGAAGGCGCTGCCCGTCAGCATCCCGCCGGCGAGCGCCAGAAAGGATGCATGGGGTGCCCTCAGCAGCCGGGGGTAGCCAGTCTCATCGCCGCTCATTCCGTCGGCATCGACCAGCAGCAGGTCGCACCCGCTCGGAGGATGTTCGACGCCGAGCGTGACGCGCAGGCGGGGTCCGGCGCCGGCATTGCGCAGCAGAAGGAAGAAGCTACCCTCGCCGGGGACGGTCAAGGGTCGCGCGGCGAAGGCGAAGGGCCGCAGCCGGCCGTCGGCGGGGGCGGGGCACTTCCTGTGGCAGACGTACCGCATCACCTCGCCCAGCTCCTCGACCGCTCCGACCAGCACCTGATCGCAGCGGCCCTCGGCGAGCCAGCCTTCCGCCAGCAGCAGCGCCTCGTGGAAGGCGAAATCCGTCTGGGCGACCGTGACGGCAGGTCCGCGAAGGTCGAGGAGCGTCGCGATGTAGGAGGCGGCCGTATTGTGCACGGCGTGGGAGAAGACGAGCGCGGAAGGGCCCGCGTCGCCGTAGCTCAGGATCTCCTCGAGGAAGCGGAAGGTCGTGACGTGCGGGCCGAGCCCGGTGGCGACGATGATGCCGGTTCGCTCGCTCGCCGCGCCGTCGAGCCCTGCATCCTGGTAGGCGTCCCTCGCGGCCAGAGCCGCCAGCTGGCTGAGCCGGTCGGCGCGTCGCATGCGAGCGAGCACGGCCTTCTCACCGTGCGCCGCGAGGTCGACGGGGTAGGCCGGGGCGGTGCCGGCCGGCAGGTAGGGGGCGGGGACGAGCGTCGGCGGCCTCCAGCCCTCGAGCACCGCCTGCTCCAGCTCCGAGTCGCCGCGCCCGCGGCAGAAGAGGACGCCGACGCCGGCAACGGTGGCGGAACCTCCCCGTGTCTCCGCCGTCACGGCGCCAGAGCCCTTCCGAACGCGAGCGCGGCGTTCATGCCACCGAAGGCGAGGGAGGTCGAGAGCGCGAAACACCCGTTGACGGGTGTCGGCTCTCTCAGGGGGGTGACGCCGATCTCGGGGTCGGTCTCCACGAAGCCCGCGCTCGCGGGCAGCCAGCCCTGGACGAGCGCCGCAGCCGTGAAGACGGCCTCCAGGGCCCCCGCGGCGCCGAGCGTGTGTCCGGTGAAGCCTTTCGTGGAGAGGAAGCGGACGCCCTCTCCAAAGACCCGTGCGAGCAGGCGGCCCTCGATGCGATCGTTCTCCCGGGTGCCGGTGCCGTGGGCGTTGACGAAGTCGATCGCCTCGGGAGCGAGTCGTGCGCCCGCGAGCGCTCCCTGGATCGCCGCCGCCAGGCCGCGGCCCTCGGGGTGCGGTGCCGTCATGTGGTGGGCGTCGCAGCCGGCACCGTAGCCGAGCAGGCTCACCTCGTGCCGTGCGCCCCTGCGCCGCGCGTGCTCGGGTGTCTCGATCACGAGCGCGGCCGCGCCCTCGCCCAGGTTGAGGCCGCGGCGGTTGCGGTCGAAGGGGGTGACGGGCTCGGGGCTCGCGAGGCCCATGGCGTGGAAGCCGCAGCAGGGTACGCGATTGAGCTCGTCGGCGCCTCCTGCGATCACGAGGTCGCAGCGGCCCGTGAGGAGCCAGGTCCTGGCGACCCCGATCGCATCGGCGCTCGAGGAGCAGGCGTTGGCGACCGTGAGGCGCGGGCCCCGTGCACCCAGGCGACGGGCGACGGCGTCGGCGAGCGAGCCCTTGAGGTAGCGGTCGACGGGGGCCAACGGGGCGGTACGCGTGGAACGGTACTCGGAATAGAAATCGAAGTCATTCAGCTGGCAGGCGATGGTCGTGCCCATGCAGACGCCGACCCTGGCGGGGTCCGGCAGGCTCTCGAGGCCGGCCGCCCGCAGGGCGGCAGAGACGGCCCGCTCCGCGAGCACGAGCGTGCGTTTCGCCTCGCCCGGCCCGTCGGGGGTCGCGGAGGCGAAGACCGGGAGCGGCGGCAGGGTCGACGACACCGCCTGGGGAGCGAAGCTGCGCCGCCCCGCTCGGAAGGAGCTGAGGATCTGATCGAGGTCGTCACCGGCCGCGCAGAGAGCACCCACGCCCGTGACCGGCAAGCCGAGGTCCTGGGCGCCGTTCACCCCGGTTCCCGGATCGAGGCTCATGCGTCCTTGGGGCGGTTCTCGTAGACGTAGCGGGCGAGGCTGTTGACGGAGGTGAAGACCTGCCGGCCCAGCTCCATGTCCTTGATGTGGACGCCGAAATGCCGTTGCAGCAGCACCACGATCTCCACCGCGTCGAGCGAGTCGAGCCCCAGTCCGTCGCCGAACAAGGGCGCGTCGTCCTGGATCTGCTCGGGCACCACGTCCTGCAGCGACAGGTGGCTCACCAGCAGCTCCTTCAGCTTTCCCTTGATCTGCGAGAGCTCGATCTCTCTCTGCTCGGCCGTATCGCTCATGATGCCTTCCCTCCCGCGAGCCCTTGGTACTCCCCGTCCACCCGCCGCCGGCGTCGCGGCCGTGGCGACGGCGTCTCATGATCGTCGAGTGTCGTCCCGTTCGTCCACACGTCCTGGAACAGGAAGACCTGGTACGGATGGGCGTGCGCGAAACCCTCCATGGCCGTGGCGAAGGCCTGTGCCCAGGCCTGCAGCTGCCGGCCCCGGGCCTCGCCGTCGCGATAGGCGGGCCGGCAGACGAGCGGCGCCTCCAGCTCGTAGCGCCTGTGGCCGGACCGCCAGGCGAACAGGAAGAGCACGGGGCAGCCGGCCGCGGCGGCCAGCCGGAAGGCGCCGATCGGGAAGCGGGCCTCGCCGCCCAGGAACCGGACCGGCGCCACCGGGAAGTGGTACCCGCGGTCTCCCATCATGCAGACGATCCACCCCTCCGAAAGGAAGCGCAGCAGCTCGATCACGCCTCCGAACGGGGACTCCGGATTGACGATTCGCAGCTCGGAGCCCGACGACGAGACCCGGAGGTAGTCGGCGACCGCGGGGCTGTCCTCCGGACGCATCAGCAGGCAGACCGGTCGGCCCATGTTCCGGAGCGTCGTGAGCGCCAGCTGCCAGTTGCCGACGTGCGCCAGGAGCAGGATGAAACCCTGCCCGGTGGCGGCGTCGAGCTGCTCCCGGCCGTGGAACCGGAAGTCGAAAGGCAGGCCGCCCAGGGCCGCGTAGCGGTCGACCAGGCACTTGCCCTGGCTGACGAAGAGCCGATAGGTGTCCCAGAGGAGACGGGCGGACGAGCGGTCCGCGAAGCGTCGCCGCAGGTACGCGCGCGCCGAGGCGACGGCGTCCCGATCGAAGAGGAGATAGTGGAGGCAGACGAAATAGAGGAGACCGTACGCCCCGCGCAGTCCGGTCAAGCGCGTCGCGACGCCGAAGAACCAGAAGCCGAGACGGTTGCCGCGCCGCCGCGGCCGGATCGGCCGCGGTTCTTGCGGTCCGGCGAGGCGTGGGCCGGTGCCCGCGTCGGGAACCTTCGTGCCGGCGAGCCGCGCCCGGAGCGCGTGTACGGGGAGGGCACAGAGCCTCAGGAGGCGCAGCGTCACCAGGCGCGCGTGGAGCAGCGAGAGACGGAGGTTGTCGCGCCGCTTGTCGAAATGGGAGATGCGCTCCGCCGCCGGGGGGTAGTAGGCGCTCACCGGGACCGACCCGAGAGGCAGACCGGCCCAGGCATGCCGCACCAGCACCTCGATCTCGAAGTCGAAGTGGTCGCCGTCGAGCGGCTGCCGCCTGACGCTGGCGACGGGATAGGCTCGGAACCCGCTCTGGGTGTCGGGCAGGGCGCGGCCGGTCTCGAGGAAGACCCAGAGGTTCGAGAAGCTGCGGCCGAAGCGGCTCGCTCGGGGCACCCCGGCGCCGCTGAGGTCGCGGCAGCCGACCAGGAGCGTCTCCGGCCCTGCCTCCATGGCGGGGAAGAACCGCGGGATGTCCGCTGGCAGGTGCTGGCCGTCGCCGTCGAGCGTCACCAGCCAGCGTCCGCCCTGGGCCGCCACGTGCTCGAGCGCCGTGCGCAGGGCTGCGCCTTTTCCGCGCCGCACGGGGTGGCGCAGGACGAGGATGTCGGTGTCGGCCAAAGCGGCGCGCAGGTCCCCGTCCGTGCTGCCGTCGTCGACGACCAGGACCCGCGGGACCTGCTCGCGGCTGGCGCGTGCCACGGTCGCGGCCGTGCCGGCGTTGTTGTAGACGGGAATGGCGCACCAGGTGCCGTCGGGCACAGGCTGCCGGTGCGCCGTCATGGCAGGGAGGCGCCTCCCCGAGCCCTCTTCGCGGGCTGGAGCAGCAGGTCCCAGAGCATCCCCGAGTGGCCGAACTTGTGGAGCAGACGCAGGCCGACATCGAAGCGGTCGGGCGGGAACACCACCTGCCGGTTGTCGGCGAAGGCCTCCGTGAGCGTCCGCTCCAGCCAGTCGCGGTCCAAGGCCGGAGAGAGATAGTAGGCCGGCTCCAGCAGCGGCTGCCTCGGCTGGACGAGTCCCTCGGCCTCCGCGATCCGCAGCAGGCGCGTGCCCGGCAGGATGCGGATGCCCATGAACACGAAGACGACCGTGTGGCGCAGGGACAGCACGTTGGCGATCCCCTCGCGCACCGTCTCCCGCGTCTCGCCGGGCCCCCCGAACATCACGTAGTGGGCGCGGCTCACCCCGTGCTCGAGGAGCTGGTCGTTGCAGGCCACCACGTCCGCGAAGCGGAAGGGCTTGGCGAGGGCGGCGAGCGTCGTGTCGCAGGCGGCGTCGGTACCCAGCTCGACGGCTGTGAGGCCGCTCGCCTTCATGATCTCGATCGTCTCGGTCTCGAAGTGATCGGGACGGAAGAAGGCCGTCCAGCGCAGGTCCAGCCGGCGCCGGCACATCTCGCGAAGGAGGGTGAGGTAGTGGCCCTCCTCGTCGTTGAAGACGGAGTCGGAGAAGAAGACGAAGGGCACGCCCAGCTCGCTCTTCAACCTCCCGATCTCGTCGCACACCTCGCCCGGGTCGCGGGGGCGAACCGCGATGCCCTCGAGCGCCGGATAGGAGCAGTAGGCGCAGTGGCAGGAGCAGCCGCGCTTGGTCTGGACCGGCGTGATGCTGCCGTTCTCCATGTAGTAGCGGAGGATCTCGGGATCGTAGCGGGCGGGGGCGATCTGCCGGTCCCGCAGGCGGACGCTGGTGCGGATCACCCTCTTGGCCGGAGCGTCCTTCTGCGCCAGGCGTGCCGCGAGGCTGACTATCGCCTGCTCGCCTTCACCGACCACCCCGTAGTCGGCCCCGGTCGAGGCCAGGATCTCCTCCGGAAGCAGGGAGAAGCCCGATCCGCCCAGGACGATCGGCGCCTTGGAGACCTCGCGGGCGGCGCCGACCAGCGCCTGCGCCGTGCTGATGTAGCGCTGTTCCTTGAGCAGGTTGGTGTTGTCGATGTTGCGGATCGAGATGCCGATGAGGCCCGGTTCGAAGTCGCGGATCGCCTCGCGGAAGCGTTCGAGCGACTCGCCTCTTTGCAGCAGGTCGAACTGCCGCACCTCGTGCCCGGCCCGCTCCAGGGCGCCGGCGATCATGGCCATGCCGAGCGGGTAGGCAGGGTAGGGGTGGAGGGCGGTGTTGCTCGAGACGAGGAGTACCTTGAGGGGCTTCGGGCCCTCGGCCTTGACCCAGCTCCTCTCCGGGCTGAGCCGGGTCCGGACGTAGGTGCCGTCGGCGCGTTCCTTCTGGATCACCTTCATGAAGAGGCTGGCCATCTTCAGCTCCTGGCCGGCGTCCCCGTAGAAGGTGTCCCAGGCGTACTCGTAGCAGCGCTGCAGCTGGTCGGGCGTCATCAGCTTCGGCCGATAGACGACCTCGCCCGCCGTGTAGCGCGCCCAGTCGTTGCTCAGGATCCGGCCCTGCTGCTCGAGCGTCGCGCGGATCGGCGTGTGCGGGAAGGGCGTCAGGATCGTGAACTCCGCCATGTCCAGCTCGACCTCGAGCAGGAAGTCCACCAGGCGCTTGATGGAGTCCTCGTCCTGGTCGTCGAGGCCGAGGATGATGGTGCCCTCGACGCCGATGCCGCGCTCCTTGAGCCGCTGGATCCGGCGGCGGATGCCGTCGGTCACGCCCGCGACCGCCTGGTAGACGTACCAGCAGCCGGCCTCGGCGGCGAGGTCGAGGATCTCGTCCCGGTCCTTGATCGGGTGGGAGATCCACTTCTTCTTGAGCGGCTTGATGGCCCGGAAGAGGTCCTTCTCCCACTGGTCGTCCTGGGCGAGCGAGTTGTCGACGAAGAAGACGCGGTTGTTGTCGATCCCCTCCAGCTCTCGCACCACGTCGTCGATGGGGCGCGGACGGAAGCGCCGCCCGCCCAGGTAGGGCGTGCAGCAGGGGAAGCAGTCGAAGCGGCAACCGCGCGAGGCGTGGATGAGATCGACCATCTGCACGCCGCGGAAGCGGTAGCGCTGCCGGTCCAGGATCTCGCGGCGCGCGGGGCGGACGAGACGGGTGTCGGGCAGCTGCTGTCGGCGGTCGTAGAGGGGCGCGAGCCTGCCCGCCTCGAAGTCGCGGCGGATCTCGGCCCAGTGTCCCTCGATCTCGCCCAGGAAGACCGCGTCGGCGTGGCGGGCCGTCTCCTCGGCGTGGAGGTTCGTCCCGATGCCGCCGAAGAGGACCGGCACTCCCCGCTCGCGGAAGCGGTCGGCGATCTCCCATGCGTGGGGCATCTGGCAGGTGAGCATCGCCGAGATGGCGACCAGGTCCGGCCGGTCGTCGTAGTCGATCTCCTGCACGTGCTCGTCGCAGAAGGCGAGCTCGATGTCCGGCTCGAGCTCCGCGGCGAACACCACCGGCCCGTGCGGGGGCAGGTGGAAGCTCACCTGGCGGGGCAGCTTGGGCCAGCTGGGGTAGATGAGGGTGACTCTCATGCCGACACCACTTCCTGTCCCGCCGCGATCCGTCGCACGGCCTCCGCGGCGTCGAGCGCCGCGCGGACGTCCTCGCGGTCGCTGGCGTGTCCACCCTCGATCACGTGGACGATGGCCGCCGTAGGCGCGGCGTCGCAGACCAGCATGCAGGGCACCTCCGCTCCGCCGAGAAGGTCACCGGCCGCGCGGAAGGCGGCGGCGAGGCCGCCGTCCTTTCCCGCGGCCAGGAAGAAGAGCGGTCCCCGCAGCCGGAAGAGGATCGCGGCCTCGGCGAGGGGGCTGGTCGGCAGGGTGTAGAGAAAGAGGTTGCTGCGCGCCAGGACCTTGCCGTTCTCGTGGTAATCGCCGTAATAGGCGAAGTTGGCCGCCAGCGTCGCGAGGTCGCCGGTGCCGATGAGACCGGCGCCCTCGGCTCCAGACCCCTCGGCCAGGTAGCCCGCCTCCCGGAGCGCCAGGTGGACGGCGTGACAGACGAGGCGGGTCGGCAGGGCGAAGCGGCCGTAGTTGCGCGAGGCCTTGCCGGGCGGCGGGCCGGCGACGCGGCGTTCGAGACCCTCGCGGGTGTCGAAGCGCTCCTCAACCCGCTCGCCGATGCCTGCGCCGCGGGCGCCGACCCAGGCCGAGACCGCGGGGCGGGTCACGCGGGCACCGCCTCGGGACCGCGCAGCACGACCGCTGAGTTGATGCCGCCGAATCCGGAGTTGGTCGAGAGCACGGCTGCTTCACGCGGTTGAGCGCGCAGCTCGGCCGAGACGACGGCGAGCGCGTCCGCGTCGGGTTCCCGCAGGTTGACCGTGGGGGGAATCTCGCCACGCCGGAGCGACTCCAGGGCGACGATCACCTCGACCAGGCCGGCGGCGCCCAGGCTGTGGCCGAGCGCGCCCTTGACGGAGTAGACGGGCGGCGGCGCCGGGCCGAACACCGAGCGGAAGGCTCGCAGCTCCATCGCATCGTTGAACGAGGTGCCCGTGCCGTGGGCGCAGATGGAGGCGATCCCGGCCAGGGGCTGCCGGGCGCGGTCGAGGGCCGAGCGCACCGCGCGCGCGAGCCCGGCGCCGTCTTGGGCCGGACCCGTCATGTGGTTGGCGTCGCAGCTCGCGCCCCAGCCGGTTAGGTTCCCGAGCACGGCGCGCCCTTCGCGGCGGGCCCGCCGGCCGTCCATCACCAGGGCGACGGCGGCCGCCTCGCCGAGGGTGAGCCCCCGGCGCTGGCGGTCGAAGGGCCGAGCGCCCTCCGGATCGAGCGCCAGGAGGGAGGCGAAGCCGGCGAAGACGAACTCGGTGACGGCGTCGCCGGCCACGACCAGGGCGGCGGGGCAGCGGCCGCGCGCGACGTCCTCGGCCGCGAGGGCAAGCGCGACGGTCGAGGAGGCGCAGGCCGCCGCGACCAGGCGTCCGGGCCCCGGCTCGGACAGGCGGCCAAGGACGCGTTCCAGGAGCGCTTCCGGACGGGAGTCGTCGCGACCTCCGGCCCCGCTCTCGACGTGCCGCTCCAGAAGATCGATCTCGGCGGTGGTGGTGGCGAGCAGGACCTCGGTGCCCGCGGGTACGCGCGGGGCGAGGTCCCGGAGAAGGGGCTCCAGGAGCGACCAGACGCGCGAGGATCCATTGCTCGAGGCCCGGCTCGATGCGGGCGCGAGGGCCGCCAACCGGCAGCCGAGCTGCTCGCAGGCGAAGTGCTCGACGTTCGAGAAGGCGGGCCGGCCGGCGAGGAGGCCGTTCCAGGTCGCGCCCACGCCCCGACCGAAGGCCGTGGTCATGTCGTGCTCGACGAGGGCCACGCTCATGCGTGGGTCTCCTGCTGGCGGCCCCAACGAGCGCGACACTGCGAGAGCAGCTCCGGGCTGCAAAGGCAGGGCTCCTGCGCGACGGCGTCGACGAACATCTGGACGGTGAAGCCCGTGGCGAGGCGCCGCCCGTCGGACCCGGCGAGCTCGTACTCGATGTCGAGCCGCGCCGCGTCGTTCCAGACCAGCCGCGCGGTCACCTGTGCGACCTCGTCGAGCCTCAGCGGGCTGTGGTAGTCGACGTGGGCCTGCACGACCGGCGCCTCCAGTCGTGCGGCCCGAAGCTCGGCGTATCCCATGCCGAACCTCCGGCGCAGCTCGGTCGCGGCCCGCTCGAACAGCTGGAGATAGCGGCCGTGCCAGACGACGCCCATGGCGTCGGTCTCGTGGAACTGCACCCGGTGAGCCACCGTCACCGTCAAAGGGTTCGGCATCCCCGGGGCCCGGGGAAAGTAGACGATCCGGCGGCGAGAGATCATGACGGCGTGACGTGGAGCACGATCTCCGCGACACGGGTGCCCACGCAGGAGATCTGCGCCCGGACCTTGATGCCGCCCCCTTCGGAGGAAGAGGAGCAGTCGATCTCGAGGGTCTGGCCGGGCCTCACCGGCTCGCGGAACTTCGCGCTCGTGACAGTACGGAGACGCCACGCCCTTCCGTGGGCGGTTTCGAGGACGCCCAGCACCGCCTCGATCAGACAGACCCCGGGCAGCACCGGGTTGCCGGGGAAGTGGCCCTGGAAGCCCACGAAGTCCGGCGGAAAGGTGAGCCGGGCTTGGCAGGATCCGTTGTTCGTGACGACAGTTCCCGCGCTGTAGGCGGCCACGGCGCGGCGGACGGCGCTCATCGACGGAGCCTTCTTTTCGGGAGGAACCGAGCAGAACAAAACCGCCAGATGATACACTATTCCATCCGGTGCGGGCAGGGTTGCGGATGGGCCAAACCGAGCTGAGAGCGGCCCGAACGTGAAGTCCCTGAGCCCCGATCGCACCGGAAGAAGTCGGTTGCCCGCCCTTTCCCTAAGGCGCGTCTATGCGCGTCTTCTCAGGCACTTCGGACCCGCGGGCTGGTGGCCCGCCGAGACGCCCTTCGAAGTCTGCCTCGGCGCCATCCTGGTCCAGAACACGGCTTGGACGAACGCCGCCCGGGCGCTCGGCGTGCTCCGGGACCGGGGGCGCTTGACCTTCGCGGCTCTGCGGCGGCTGAGCGCGTCCCAGATCGAGCCGCTCATACGCCCGTCGGGCTACTTCCGGATCAAGGCGCGGCGCGTGCGCGCGCTCCTGGACTTCCTCGAGACCCGCTTCGAGGGCTCTGCCGAAGCGATGCGGCACGAAGACCCGTGGCGGCTGCGGGCGGCGCTCCTCGAAGTGCCTGGCGTCGGCCCCGAGACCGCGGACTCGATCGTCCTCTACGCCGCGGGCCTGCCGGTCTTCGTGATCGACGCCTACACCCGGCGGGTGTTCGCGCGGCTGGGCTTCGTCCGAGGCGACGAGTCCTACGAGACCCTGCAGGCGTTCTTCATGCGCCGCCTGCCCCCGAGTGTCACGCTCTACAACGACTTCCACGCCCAGATCGTCGCGCTGGGCAAGGACTTCTGCCGCGTGCGACCGCTGTGCCCGACCTGTCCCCTGGGCCCCATCTGCATCCGGCTCGG
Source organism: uncultured Acidobacteriota bacterium (assembly GCA_963732935.1). Lineage (GTDB taxonomy): Bacteria > Acidobacteriota > Vicinamibacteria > Fen-336 > Fen-336 > DATBSL01. The sequence goes on from CAVTBK010000005.1 coordinate 16,800, forward strand.
GGTGTCCCGCTCGGGCGAGGAGGGGAGTCGGGACCGACGGTCGCCAAGGGGAACCCCGCACCGTGCCCGCGGCCGCGCGGGCCGCGTGCTAGACTGACGTTGGATGGGGGCGTCACGGCTTCGACGGGAACGTGACCCCGAGAGACGCAGGTCGAGCGTGCCTACCGGCTCGATAATCCGGTGGGAAAACCATAGCTGCCAACGACAATTTGGCGCTGGCTGCCTAACTAAACCTTAGGTAACCCGCTCTGCCGGCTACCCGCCCACGGCGGTTGGACAGAGCGTCACAAAGGTGGGCTGGCCGCGAGCTCTCGGTCCGGGGGCGGACGGCGAGATCAATCGGACTAGTCTCGGTCGGTTTTGTCCGGCCTTCACGATCGGGGCGAAACACCAGGCTGGACTAAGCCTGTAGGGTCTCTCGCCGGCACGCTTCCGGACGCGGGTTCAACTCCCGCCGCCTCCACCATCCCAACCCATGCGGCGCGAGCAGTCGGTCGGCGAGGAGATCGCGAACGCGGTGAGCCACGGGGCAGGGTTCGCCGCGGCGCTGGTTGCGGCTCCTATCCTGATCGCTCGAGTCGCTCGCCAGGGCGAGCTTGCGCACACAGTCGGTGCCAGTGTCTTCGCGGGAAGCATCGTGCTGCTCTACGTCGGTTCCACGCTGTACCACGCGTTGCCGAGGGGCCGTGCGAAGCGTGTGTTTCGCGTGCTCGAACACGGCGGGATCTACATCCTGATCGCGGGAACCTACACGCCCTTCACGCTGGGTGTGCTTCACGGCGCCTGGGGATGGACGCTGCTCGGCCTGGTCTGGGTCCTTGCCGCTGCGGGCGTAGCGTTCACGGCCCTCGGGGGACTCCGGTATCCGGCGGTGTCGACGCCGCTCTACGTGGCCATGGGCTGGCTGATCCTGATCGCGATCCACGCGGTGTGGACGCGGGTTCCCGCAGCCGGGATCGCCTGGTTGGTCGCGGGCGGGATCGCCTACACCGTCGGCGTGGCTTTCTTCGCGGCGAAGAGGTTACGTTACGGCCACTTCGTTTGGCACCTGTTCGTCCTGGCCGGCACGACCTGCCACTTCTTCGCGGTGATGTGGTACGCGGCGTGACCGGGAGGCGCGAAGCAGCGCGGGGTGGATCACCCGAGCGAGGGGAAGAGTCCGCTCCCCGTGATGGCTCCGGCCGGGTCGGGCACGTGAACCTGCCCGGCGGTACGCGCGAAGAGGCAGGAGGGATCGGCGGGGCCGGATGGCATGAGCCTTGCGACTCCGAACGGCGGATAACGCCCGCCCTCGCGCTGTACCTGGAGCACCATCGCCGCCCGAACCGCGGAGCTGGTGAGCCTCCGACAGCCGAGCCCCCGGGCGTGGGTGGGGGCACGACGGAGAAGAATCCATGCGAGCACTCACGACCTTGCCCCTTTTCGGCGCCGCCCTGCTTTTCGCGGCTCCTGCGGTCCACGGGGCGACGACGACACCGTCGATGTCGGACATGATGGGCCAGATGCAGGCCATGATGGGCAGGATCCAGAACATGATGGGTGGCCAGAACATGATGGGCGGCCAGAACATGATGGGCGGCCAGGGGCGGCCAGGGCATGATGGGGAACCAGGGCCAAACGAACGCGACGGGAGCGCGGCCCGGCCTGCCCGAGCTTCAGAGCCTGAAGGGCATGGCCCAGAACATGACCTCGATGATGGCGGACATGCGGAGCCTCATGTCCGACTCGAGGGTGATGAGGGATAGCCGGGCCAAGGCCGGTCTGGTGAAGATGCAGTCGCACATGGCGAGCATGATGCAGTCGATGGACGGGATGCTCGACTCCATGGGACACACCGCCACCAAGCAGGCCGCCGCGAAGTAGAAGCCCCGCCGCTCGACGTGAGCAGGGGCTCGACGTGAGCAGGGAAGGAAGGTCACGAATGGCGAAGGATCCGGTCTGCGGCATGCAGGTGGACGAGAAGAAGGTATCGCGGACGTCCACGTTCGCGGAGCATACCTACTATTTCTGCAGCGACGGCTGCAAGAAGCGCTTCGATCAGGAGCCCGCGAAGTTCACGGAGGCAGCACACCCCGGCCACCCAGCCTGAGAGCCCGACTCCCGGGCGCGGTCGACGTCGGCCGCTCGACGAACCTCGACAGGGGGACGCCCGGCGCAGCGCGTATAATCCGTTCGCCAGACGGGCCTTCAGAGGTCGCGGCCCGGCGTGGCGGGGGAGTGCTTGGGAAGACCGTTGACCATCGTCGTCGCGGGCGACGCGCAGGCGGCGGCGCTCAAAGTGGTTGCGGACCTGGAGCAGTGCGGGTTCGCGCCCAGCTTCACTCTCGCGCGCTCGGAGGACGAGATCGAGCGTCTGGTCGGCGGATGTGAGTTCGTGGTCTCCTGGAAGGACTGCGAGACCCTGCCGGCCGCGCGGGTCCTCGAGCGTTGGGCTCGACGCCGGAACGCTCCGGCCGTCTTCGTGTACGGCGAGAGCTTCAGCGAGGACGAGATCGTCTCCTTCGTGCGCGCGGGCGCCCGCGACTGCCTGCGCCGCGGGGACCTCCCGCGCGTGCGGGCCGCCTTCGAGCGCGAGGCCGCGGAGGCGGTCGCGCAGCGGGGAAGGGGCGAGGAGGCGCCGCCGGAGGATCGCTACCGGGCGCTGATCGAGGAAATACCCGCCCTCACCTACGTGGCGTGGGCCGACGAGGCGGGCAGCCGCGCCTACGTGAGCCCGCAGCTGCAGGCGATGACCGGCTACAGCCCGCGTCAGTGGGTGAGCGAGCCGGACATGTGGATGCGCAGGCTGCACCCGGAGGACCGGGACGACGTGTTGCGGCGCTTCCGCGAGGCCTGTCGGAGCGGCGAACAGTTCCGGGCCGAGTACCGGGTTCTGGACCGCGAGGGCCGCGTCGTCTGGTGGCGGGACGAGGGGACCGTCCTGCCGGCGTCGGAGGGCTCGGCCCGCTACGTGCGCGGCTTCGTGCTGGACATCACCGAGCAGAAGCTGGCCGAGGAGTCCCTGCGAAGGCTGCGCTTCTACGACCAGCTGACCGGGCTCCCCAACCGAGTGCTGCTGCTGCGGCGGCTGGGCCGGAACCTGGCCGACACTGTCCAGTCCGGTCGCCCGCTGGCTCTGCTGATCCTGGCGCTCGATCGCTTTCGGGAGATCACGAACACCCTCGGCCACCACAACGGCGACGTGATCGTGCGCGATCTGGCGGTGCGTCTGGGGGAGGTGCTCGGCGAGGTGGAGCGGGTGGCGCGGCTGCGCGGCGACGAGTTCGGTGTCGTGCTGCCGGACGGAGACGCCGGTGCCGCGCGCGAGGTGGCCGAGCGCGTGCTCGGGGCGCTCGAGCAGCCCTTCACGGTGCAGGAGCTGCCGATCGAGATCTCGGCCAGCGTGGGTATCGCGGTCGCTCCGGAGCACGGCGCGGACGCGGACACGCTGCTGCGGCGCGCGGACGCGGCCGTGCAGGCGGCGCGCGGGCTGGGCGGGGGTGCGAGCGTCGTCTATTCGCCGAAATGCGAACCGCACGACCCGGCGCGACTCGCCTTGCTAGGCGAGCTGCGGCGTGCCCTGGCCGCCGACGAGCTTCAGCTCTACTACCAGCCCAAGGTGGACCTGAAGACGCACACGGTGGTGGGGGCGGAGGCGCTCCTGCGCTGGCCCCACCCGCGACACGGCTTCGTGCCGCCCTCGGAGTTCATCCCGCTGGCGGAGCAGACGGGCCTGATTCGCGTGCTCACGCGCTGGGTGCTCGACCGTGCCGTGGGCGAGGCGCGCGGCTGGGAGCGACAGGGGAGGAAGCTTCCGGTTGCCGTCAACGTCTCCGCGCGCAGCCTCCACGACGGCCGCCTGCTCGACGACGTGGAAGAGGCCCTGCTGACGCACGACCTGCGAGCGGATCGGCTGCTGGTCGAGGTCACCGAGAGCGCGGTCATGACTGATCCGGCTCGCGCCGCGGACGTGCTCGGATGGCTGAAGGGTCGCGGTGTGGGCGTCGCGATCGACGACTTCGGGACCGGCTATTCGTCTCTGGCCCTGCTGCGCCGCCTGCCTGTGTCCGAGCTGAAGATCGACAAGTCGTTCGTGCTGGGGATGGCGGGCGACACGGGCGAGGACACCGCGATCGTCCGCTCGACTGCGGACCTCGCGCACAACCTGGGCCTCAACGTCGTGGCGGAGGGGGTCGAGGACCAGTGGACGCTCGACCTGCTGTCGACGTTCGGCTGCGACCAGGCGCAGGGGTACCACATCGCGCGACCGATGCCGTGCCTGGACCTGGCCAAGTGGCTGGCCGCCTCCTCGTGGAGGACGGCAGGAAGCTGAGCTCGGCCGGCCTTCGGCCTCAGACGGGGGCGGGCACCTTCGCGGCGCGGTCGATCGGGCGCGCGTGTGAAAAGGTGATGCCCACGCGGCAGCGAGGAGGGACGTCCGAGCAGTTGGGGTAAACTGCCGGGGTTGCTGGACTTCAACGGCCGGATGTCACGACTCCGCGCAGGCCATGGCTGCCTCGGTCTCGCGTTCCTGGCACTGGGGTTCGTGTCGGCGACAGCCCGCGCGGCTCCCTCCCCGGTGACGATCCTCACCGCGAGCGAGCGGCGGGAGATCGCGCCCATCGTCAAGGGCGAGGCGGTGCTCCTGGCGCTGGACGAAGTGGTCGCCGGCCGGGGCGTGACGCTGACGGCCAACCTCGCGGTGGGGTCGCTCACCCTGGATCGCGGTTCGCACGAGGTCGTGCTCCACAACAAGAAAGCGCTCGTCTCCGTGGACGGCGACCTGCGGCTGCTCTCGGCGCCAGTGCTGCTCGAGGGCGGCCGCTGGCTGGTGCCGGTCGACGGGCTGCCGCGGATCCTTCCCGCGCTGCTCGAGACGCCCGTCCAGTGGCGTGCCGCCGAGCGAGTGCTGGTGATCGGGGACGTGGTGGTGCCGCGCGTCGAGGTGAGCGTCCATCTCAGCGGAGATATGGCGCGCGTCGTGTTCGAGGCGAGCGAGCGGCTTCCGTTCCGCGTCGAGCAGGAGGCTGGGCGGGTGACGGTCGCCGTTCCGCGCGATCTGCTGGACGTTTCGCTCCCCGTCTCTCGGCCGGCAGGCGGTATCGTGGACTCGGTGCAGTTCTTGGGCGGCCGCGAGAACCGGTTCGCGGTCAACCTCGGCCCGCGCTTCCGGACCCTCAGGGCGAGCCAGCAGGATTCGCCCGCGCGGCTGGTGCTCGAGCTCGACGGACCTCCGCTGATGGCCGAGCGGCCGGCGGCGCCTCCGGCGCCGGCCCGGCGCGCTCCGCCGCCCCCGAGCGCGCCGGCAGCGGAGTCCGCGGTGCGGACGATCGTGCTGGATCCCGGCCACGGGGGAGCCGAGACGGGCGCCCTTGGACCGGGCGGGACGCTCGAGAAGGACGTCGCCCTCGCGATCGCCCGGCGCGCGCGCGCGGATCTCGTCAATGCCCGGGGACTGAGCGTCTTCCTGACCCGTGACCGTGACGTGGAGATGAGCCTCGACGAGCGCACCGCGATCGCCAACAACTACAAGGCCGATCTGTTCGTGTCGATCCATGCCAACGCGAGCCGGGCCCGGGGCGCGCGGGGCAGCGAGGTCTACTTCCTCGCCTACCAGGCGAGCGACGACGAGGCCCGCAGGATCGCCCAGGCCGAGGGCAGCGCCGAGCCACTGGGCCACGCGGCGGCGGGGTCGGACCTGGCGCTGATCCTGTGGGACATGGCCCAGGCGGAACACCTCGAGGAGTCCTCCGCGCTGGCCTCGGACCTGCAGGAGGAGCTGGCCGTCGTCACCGGCAGCGAGGACCGGGGAGTGAAACAGGCCCCGTTCCGGGTGCTGGTGGGCGCGACCATGCCCGCGGTCCTGGTCGAGGTGGCCTTCATCAGCAACCCCGAGGAGGAGAAGCTGCTTGCCTCGGAGGCCTACCAGTCGAAGGTCGCCGCGGCCCTCGCGCGAGGGATCGAGCGCTTCCGCCGCGAGCGGGCGGCCCGTTTCGGCCTGCCGCAGGGCCCCGTGGCGGCGACGCGCCGCGATCCATGAGTCCCCGGGGTGCCGACCTGCTGACGGTGGTCGGGCTGGGCGGTCTACTGGCGCTGGTCGCGCTCACGGCACCGCGCTGGGCGGGCGTGCTCCGGGCGCCGACGGCCGCCGTCGAGGACGAGAGCCCAGCCGAGGCGAGCGGTCCGGCGCCGCCGCAGGCGGCCCGCCGCATCAACGTGCGGCTGTACTTCGAGTGGGCGGAGCAGGACGGGCTGGGCTCGGAAGAGCGGGAGGTTGCCTTCTCGCCCGACCTCGCCGACCAGGTTCGAGTCGTGGTCGGCGAGATGGTCAAGGGCCCCCGATCGGCGGAGCTCGTCTCCACGTTGCCCGCCGGCACGCGAGTGCTCGAGGTGTTCGTGCGCGCCGGGGGCGTCGTGTACGTCGATCTTTCCGGGGAGGCGCGCACCGGGCTTCCGGGGGGCTCCCGGGCCGAGCTGCTCACCGTCTACTCGGTCGTGAACACGATCGTCACGAACTTCCCGTCCACGAGCCGGGTCCAGATCCTCGTCGACGATCAGGTTCAGCCTTCGCTCGCGGGACACGTGGACCTGTCACGGGCGCTGCCGCCCGACCTGACGCTGGTGGCGTTGCCGCCCCCGGCAACCGTCACGCGGGCGGCGCCGCTCGGCTCGGCGGCCGACCAGGTGCGACCCGAGGAGGTGCGATGACGGTCTGCGTCGGTGCTCTAGTGTTGCTGTCGGCACTGCCGGCCGTGGCGCCCCGAGGCGGGCGCGTGCCAGGCGCGCGGTCCGCGACGGCCGAGGCCGAGCGGCTGGCCGCGGAGGCGCTGCGCACGCGCGACCCCGCGCGTGCCCTGGCGGAGGCACGGCGCGCGCTCGCCCTGACGGTCGACTTCGAGCCCACGGCGTTCGTCACGGCCGGGCGCAAGGGAGAGGTGGTCGAGGACGCGTTCCAGGCGGCCCGAGCGGCCTACAAGCGGCATCGGGCGATCCTCTACGAGGCCGTCGGCACGCTGCTCGAACGGCAGGGGGAGTCCGCTCCGGCCAGCCGCTACCTGCGTCGGGCGGCATGGCTGGATCCCTCGCCCGGGCGCGCGCTCGAGCTGGCGCGTGCGCTGATCGGGCTGGGGCGAGGCCGCGCGGCGCTGGCGGCGGTGGAGCAGGGGATACCGGGCCTGTCACCGCTCGGTGCGAGGGCCGTCGAGGTCATCGCGCGCGCGGCGGACGTCGCGGGCCTGCCCAGCGCTCAGGCGGAGATCGATCGGGTGCGCCTGCGCGCGACCCTGGGCGACCGGGTGACGCTGCGCGAGGGACAGCTCGTGACACCCCCCGGCGCCCAGCTCTCGAACGCGCCGATCGTCGAGCTCACGGCGGGACCGCTCACGGTCGTGTACGCCGCGGAGGCCTCCTGTGCGTCCTGCTCGACCGACCTGGACGAGCTGGAGCGTCAGGTCCCGAAGGACGTGCGGGTTCTGGCGCTGCCGTCCGGGGACGATCGCGATCAGGCCCTGCGCCAGGTGATCAGGATCTATCGCCGACCATGGCCGCTGCTGCTCGGCGCGGAGGTCCCCAAGCGCCTGGCGCTCGCACCCCGCACGGTCCTGCTGATCGCGCGCGGGGGATGGACCGTCGCCACCGTGCGGGCGCCGTTCGGCGCGACGCTCGGCTCGGCGATCGAGCTGCTGCAGAGGACGGATGTCGTGGAGAGCGTGCCGCGGGCAGCCTGGAACCACAGGCCGGTCGATCGCACGCCCCTCCCGGCACCGCCCGCTCTCCTGCCGGAGGACATCGCACCAGGCGAGGAAGAGCCCTTCCCGGCGCAGTTCGTCGCGGCCGTGGCGGCCTTCCGTGCCGGCCGCAAGGCCGACGCCCTGTCGGCATTCGAGACGCTCGCGGCCAAGGGAGACGGTTGGCTCCTGCCACCCGAGGCGAGGCTCGACCGCGCCCTGTGCCTCGCGGGCATGGGTCGCCGCGACGCGGCACGGAGACTGCTGCTCAGGACCGGAGACAGCAGGTTCGAAGACGCGATCGACCGGCTGCTGGAGGCGGTGGCCGCGGGCCGGTGAGGGCGAAGAGCGGCGCTCGCGCTCCAGGCAACGCTCGGTTAGAGTCGTGCTTTCCCAGCAGGAGGTGAGGATGGCGGACAAGACGCATGCGGTGATCGAGACCCGGCTCGGCGAGATCGAGCTCGAGCTGCTTTCCGAGAAGGCGCCCGGGCACGTCAAGAACTTCCTCGACCTGACGCGGAAGGGGTTCTACGACGGGAGCACGTTCCACAGGGTGATCCCCGGCTTCATGATCCAGGGCGGTGACCCGAACACGAAGGACGCGAGCGCATCGCGAGCCCACCACGGAACGGGGGGGCCCGGGTACACGATCAAGGCGGAGTTCAATGACACCTCCCACAAGCGCGGGGTCGTGTCGATGGCGCGCGCGCAGGATCCCGACAGCGCCGGATCGCAGTTCTTCATCTGCGTGGCCGATGCGACCTTCCTCGATCGCCAGTACAGCGCCTTCGGCCGCGTGGTGCGCGGGATGGAGGTGGCCGACCAGATCGTCGCCGCGCCCCGCGACAACCGGGACAACCCGAACCAGCGCATCGAGATGAAGGTGCGGCTGGTCGAGCCTCCCGCCTGAGGGGCGCGTGCCCACGCGCGAGACCGAGGTCAAGCTTCGGGCTGGGGACCTCGTCGCCGTTCGCGACAAGTTGCGGCAGGCGGGGGCCGAGCTCATGAGCGCCCGGCACTTCGAGGACAACGTGCTCTACGACGACGCCTCGGGGTCGCTCCGCCGGCAGGGGTGCGTGCTGCGTCTGCGGCGCACGCCGGAGACGGGGCTCCTCACCTTCAAGGGGCCACGGCGCGTGGAAGCCGGGGTGAAATCCCGCGACGAACGACAGAGCCCCGTAGCGGACGCGGAGGCACTGGCGGACATCCTCGCTCGCCTGGGCTACCAGCCGGTGTTCCGCTACCAGAAGTACCGTGAGAGCTTTCGGCACCGGGGACAGTCGGTCGAGCTGGACGAGACGCCGATCGGGACGTTCGTCGAGATCGAGGGGGACCTCGCGGGCATCGCCAGGGTCGCCAGGGAGCTTGGCTACACGCCCGCCGACTACGTCCCGGAGTCCTATGTCGGCCTTTTCTTCGCCGGCGGGGGTGAGGGCGACATGGTGTTCGACCGGCCGGCGACATAGCCCTCCGCCGCGAAGCCGGCGGCACCTGGTCCCGTCGACGGGCGCGGCCGCAGGGCCGCGCGGGCGCGCTCCAGGGCGTCATAGAAGCCTGCCATCGCCTTGAGCACGTCGTCGAATCGGCCCACGATCTCGTAGCGCCCGGCCGCCGGGCGGACCTCGAGCCAGACGAGCACCGGCCATCCCCTGACGCGAATCACGTAGAACATGGCCCGGGAGTCTCTCGCGCATGCAGCGGGCGGTGCCCGGGGAGTGTGACGGTTTGGGGGGTGTGCCAAGCCGGGGGCGCAGGGCGGCTATGGTAGCCTTCGCCCCGATCGACTCTCTCATGGCGCTTCGCTCGCGTGTCCCGACCAAGGCGATGGTGCTGGCTGCGGGCTTCGGCCTGCGCATGCGTCCGCTGACCCTGCTCGTGGCCAAGCCCGCGCTTCCGGTGCTCAACCAGCCCCTGCTGCGTTGGACTCTGCGGCGGCTGGCCCGGGCCGGGGTGCGCGAGGTGGTCGTCAACCTGCATCACCTGCCCGAGACGGTGGTCGCGGCGGTCGGCGACGGCCGCGGCCTGGGCCTGCGCGTCCGTTACGCGCGCGAGCGCTCGATCCTTGGGACCGGCGGAGGCCCGCGGGCCGTGCGGGAGCTCTTCGGCAGCGAGCCGTTCCTGCTCGTGAACGGCGACATCCTCTTCGACTTCGACCTGGCCGCCCTGCTGCGGCGGCATCACGAGTCGGGCGCCCGGGCGACGCTCGCGCTGCGGGCGAACCGCGACGCGAGCGCCTACTCTCCGGTGGTGACGGACCGGCGAGGCCGCATCCTCTCGATCGCCGGGCGACCCCGTCCCGCCGCGGGGGTCGTGTCGCTCTTCGCCGGCGTTCACGTGATGGAGGCGGCGCTCCTGGCAGGTCTGCCGGACGGGCCCTCCGACAGCGTGCGGGACCTCTACATCCCGCTGCTCGCGCAGGGGGCGCACCTCGAGGGTGTCCGCCTCCGGGGGGCCTGGTACGACCTCGGGCGGCCGTCGCTCTACCTGGCGGCGCAGCTGCGGCTGCTGGCGGGCTCCGCGGCCCTCGTCGATCGGAAGGCCCGGGTAGCCGCGGGGGCGCGCGTGCGACGATCGTCGATCGGCGCGCGTGCGCGCATTGGCAGGGGAGCGCGGGTCGAGCGCAGCGTCGTCTGGGAGGACGCCTCCGTCGCGCCGGGCGCCCGGGTGACGGACGCGATCCTGGCGAGCGGCGCGGTGGTGCGGGAAGGGGAGCGTGCCGAGGGAGTGATCGTGCTGCCGGCGGGTGCGCTGGGCGCTCCCGCCGACGCCGGCGGCCGGGTGGAGATTCGAGGCGAGATGGCCTGGGTCGAGATCACATGAGGGTGCCGCGAGGGACGCCTGCTGAGCTGCCGAGGAGCCGGGTGCTAGACTCGAAACAGGAGGTTCCGAGATGGTGGCTTTCGGAGCGCTGGTCCTCTTGCTGGCCGTGGCGGGCCCCGGGCCTCTCACCCGCGAAGGAGCCATCGCCCAGGCTCGAGAGCTGGTGGCGCGCGAGCGAGGGGTGAGCCCGAGCGCCCTGGAGATCGAGGCGGCCCTCGCCACGCAGTGGCCGGACGCGGGTCTTGGCTGCCCCCAGAAGGATCACGTGTATGCCCAGGTCCTCAGCGAGGGGTTCCGGATCGTGCTCCGCGACGGATCCGCTTCCTACGACGTCCGTGTGGCCCCTGGCCGCGCGGTACTCTGCGCTACCCACACGGCGAGGGCGCCATCGGTCGACGAGATGCGAGCGGCGGACAAGGTGCAGCGCCTGGCGCGCGCCGACCTCGCCGAGCGGCTCGGCGTCCCGGTCGGGACGGTGCGCGTGGACTACCTGAGGCCGGTGACCTGGCCGGACGCGGCTCTGGGCTGTCCCGATAACGGCACGACACCGGAGGCGAAGGCGACGCCCGGGTTCGAGGTCCGGCTGTCGCACGGCGAGCAAAGCTTCACGTACCACGCCGACCGCGAGCAGGTGCGGCTCTGTCCGCCCTCGCCCGAGTAGCCTGAGTCGCGTGAGGCTGCCCCGGGGAGGAGTCCCCGGGGCAGCTCCGGCGACGCCTACTCCAACTGGACGAAGAGCCGGTAGAAGTCCGTCTTGTCCACCTGGAAGCCGGCCACGACGGCGTAGTAGGTACCGGGCGTCGGGTGGCTCACGATGGCGCGCTCGGGGGCGTTGAGGGTCGCGCCGTCCAGGATCACGTTCATGTCCGGATCATAGAGAACGAGGTCGAGGTCGCTGGTGGGGAAGCGCGACCAGTCGCGCAGCCAGCTGAGGTTGAAGGTCGCCTGGCTGGTGCCCTCCGGGACGTCGACGGGGACGATGAAGACGTCGTCCTGGCTGATGACGCTCTTGGAGACAGGCTTGCGCAGCCGCTCGGCCTCGTTCTCGCGGCTGATGCGCACACGCGCCGCGACGTCGTTCTCGTTCACGAGGTCGCCGGACAGGGAGAGCTTCATGAGCCCCGGCTCCATCGGCTGCTCCGCCACCGGGATTCCGGCGAAGCTCCACACCCCGTCCTCGAGATCGATCGTGAACGACCCGCCCACGGCCGCGCTGAAGCCGGCGTCGAGCAGGAACGAGACCGGGCGCTCGACGGCGGTACGCTTGGCGCTCTGGAGGTCTACCTCGAGCGCGTTCGGAAAGTAGAGCGGCCGGGAGTTGGCCGGGATGGTGAGGTCCTCGAACTCGATCGACACCTTGCTGGTGGAGCGGTCGATCTCGAACACGAAGTCGCGGACCTCGGAGGCCTTCAGGTGAACGCGCTGCCAGGGAGTGCGCTCGGTCCTTCCCGCGTGGGGCTTGCCGAGGACGTTGGGCGAGAGCTTTCCGGCGTAGAGCGGGGCGTAGGTCCCGGGGAGCCGCCACGGCTTCTTGAGGCGCTCGAGGGCCGCCTGCACGTCGAGGACGCCGAGGCCTTGAGTGTCAGGGCTGCGCCACTCGTGCCCGACGCGGTGCGGGTCCGCGCCGAGCAGGAGCGCATTGCGGATGGCGCCGGGCTGGGTCTCGCGACCGAGCGTTCCCTCCCAGTAGGCGTTGAGCAGGGCGGCGGCACCGGACGTGGTCGGGGCCGAGAAGGACGTGCCGCTCACCCAGCTGAGCGCGCCGCTCGGGCCCTCCACGAAGTTCCAGGTGCCGAGCGCCGCGATCTCGGGCTTGAGGCGGCCGTCGCTCGCCGGGCCGCGGCTCGAGAAGTTCGCAATCCGGGTCTCGCCGGTGGGTCGCATGAGGAGGCCGTCGCCCGCCTCTTCGTCACCGCTGTCCGGGATGCCGTCGGCGCCCAGGGCGAGGCCCAGGTACTCGTAGAAGATGCGCGAGGGAACCGCCTCGTCGGTGGCCGCCGCCGCGATCGCGCTGAAGGAGGTGGCAGGCGAGCCGACCGTGTTCGGCACCGGGCCGTCGTTCGCCGCCGAGGCCACCACGACCATCCCCGCTTTGCGGATCTCGTCGACGAAACGGTCGAAGGCGTCGCGCCCGTCGAAGAGGGTCGGTCCGCCCAGGCTCAGGTTGACGACGTCGATGTCCAGCACGCCGGACTTCTTGAGCTCCAGCACGTGGTCGAGTCCCGCGAGCACGGTGCTGGTGGGAGTCCCGCCCCCGCTCTTCGTGAAGACCTTGACCGGGTAGATCTTGGCGAGCGGCGCGATGCCGAGGAGATCGAAGCCGACGTAGCCCGTGCCGGCGGAGTAGAGCAGCCCCGGCGCGTAGCTGGCGATCGCCTTGGCCAGCGGGCTCGTCTCGCTGGTGGCGAGGGAGCAGGCCGAGGCGATCACCCCGCCGACCCAGGTGCCATGAGCGTAGTTGTCAGGGGCGTCCGCGGGGTTGTCCCCGACCGCGTCGAAACCGTCCGGGAACCCGGGTGCCCCGATCACCTGGCCGGAGGAGAGACACGGGGCCACCGGATTCGTGCCGCTGTCCACGACGGCGACGACGGAGCCGTCACCAAAGTTCGTCTCGGGCCACACCGAGGAGGCGTGACTGAGGATGTAGTTCACGTATGTGTCGGGTCGGACCGGGCCGGATCGCACGTCGAGCGGCTGCATCTGGATCTCGGCCGCCTGGGATGCCACGGAGACCGGCCCGTTCAACCGGCTGCGGGCGGGGAGGGGCTCGTCGGACAGGTAGACCGGGCCGTCCTTCTCGACGCTGGCGACGCCCTTGAGCGCCTTGAGCGCGGCCAGGTCCTGGGCCGCGATTCGTGCCGCCACGGCGGGCACGTTGCGGTAGACATGGCCGACTCGGCCGCCCCAGGACTCCACCTGAGTCGCGATGCTCGCGGTATCACCCTGGTCGGCGAGGACGATGACATCGATGGTTCCGGCTTGGCCGGCAAGGGCCGGCGCCGCCGTTGCGCACGCCAGGACGGACGCCAGCAACGCGGCGGGCTGAGCGAGTCGCCTCATGGCAGTAGCTCCTCTCTTTATCTTCGAGCTGATTTGACTGTTTGCCCTCGGGGGGCACGACCTGCTTCAGGGAATGGCTGCTTGAGTACCATTTTTCGGGTCGTCTTCGCAATCGCTCCCGTGGCTGTCGCGCCGCCGCCGCGGCCCCCGGGCCGCCCTGGCCCGGGCTCGTCTGCCGGTTCCCCCGGGGTCGCCCCGGAAGGCCGCGTGCTACGATCGGGCTCTTTCGCGTCCCGCCGGCCTGGGACGGTGTGGAGATCAGGTGCAGTCGGACGGTGCAGCGGAAGAGCACGACCCCGATTTCGCCCTCGAGACGATCCGGAGCTACCTCGCGGCGCGACGCCGCGAAGAAGACGTGCGGATCGTGCCGCTCTCGGGCGATGCGTCGACACGGCGCTACTACCGCCTGCTGGGTGGCGAGCGCGCCTACGTCCTGGCGCTCTATCCCGAGCCGTTCGTGCCCGAGACCTCGGCGTTCCTGGTCGTGGGGTCGCTGCTCAGGGGTTACGGGCTGCCGGTGCCCACGGTCGTCGACACGGACGGCGCGCGAGGGCTGGTGCTGCAGGAAGACCTGGGCGACTGCACCCTCCAAGAGGCGCTCCGTGGCGGCGATCCGGGTCGCACGGCCGCCCTGTATCTCGAGGCCACCGACGGGCTCGCGCGGCTTCAGCGCGAGGCGGCCCGTGGACCCCGGGGCGCCGAGTGTTTCCGGGTCGCGTTCGACCTCGAAAAGCTGTCGTGGGAGCTGCACTACTTCGAGAAGCACTTCCTGGAGGGGCTGCGGGCACGGGTGCTGAGCGTCGAGGATCGGGTGACGCTCTCGGAGGCCTTCCATCTGCTGAGCCAGGAGATCGCCTCCTGGCCCCGCGTCCTCTGCCACCGCGACTTCCACAGTCGCAACCTGATGCTCCATGGCGGGCGCCTGCACTGGATCGACTTCCAGGACGCGCGGCTGGGGCCCGTGACCTACGACCTCGCCTCGCTCCTGCGTGACGCCTACGTCGACGTGGCGGAGGAGCTGCAGGAGGAGATCAAGGAGCGCTTTCGCCGGCAGGCCGTGCCCGACGAGCCGCGCGAGGTCTTCCGCCGGCGCTTCGATCTCATGTGCGTGCAGCGGAACCTGAAGGCGCTGGGCACCTTCGGCTACATGGCGATGGTCCGCGAGAACCCCGTCTACCTGTCCTACATCCCGCGGACGCTCGCGCATGCCCGCCGCAACCTGTCGCGCTACCCCGAGCTCGAGAAGCTCTGGCGCACGCTGGCGCGCCACCTGCCGGAGCTCGCCTGATGCTGGCGGCGTACGTCTCGGGCCACGGCTGGGGCCATGCGACGCGGACGGCGGAGGTGCTGCGGGTCGTGCGTGAGCGGGCCGCCGGGCTGCCGATCGTCGTCACGACCGAGGCGCCGGCGTTCCTCTTCGAAGCTGTCGTCGCACCACCACTCAGCGTGCGATCGACCCGGATCGACGTGGGCCTGGTGCAGGGCGACGCCCTGGTAATCGACGAAGTGGCGAGCCTCGCCGCCTGGCGCGCGTTCGTCGCGGACTGGGACGAGCGGGTCGACGCGGAGGCCCGCTGGCTGAGGCGGGAGGGGGCAAAGGTGGTGCTGGGCGACATCCCGCCGCTCGCCTTCGCGGCCGCGAGCGCGGCCGGAGTCCCGTCGATTGGGCTCGGGAACTTCTCCTGGGACTGGATCTACGCGCACCTCGCACGGCATCGGCCGGGTTTCGAGGCGGCCGCCGAGTGGGCGCGAGCCGCCTACCGGACGGCCGGGTTGCTGCTGCGGCTGCCGTTCGCGGGGAAGCTCGACGCCTTTCCGCAGATCGAGGACGTTCCGCTGGTGGCGCGCCGGCCGCGGCTCGGGCGGGCCGAGGCCAGGGGGCGGTTGGGTCTCGACGAGCGCCCGGCGCTCCTGGTCTCGTTCGGCGGGCTCGGCCTGCCGGGCCTACGGCTGGAGGCGTTCGCGGCGCTCAGCGACCGGCAGGTGCTCTTCACGGGCCGGTCGCAGCCCGCGGGGAACGGGCTGCCGGCCCACCTGCGCGTGCTCGGGGACGGCGAGCTCGAGGGGGCGGGCCTCGGCTACCCGGATCTGGTGGGGGCGGCGGACGTGGTCGTCACGAAGCCCGGCTACGGCATCGTCAGCGACTGTGTCGGGGCGCACACGCGCCTCGTCTACACGGAGCGCGGCGACTTCCCGGAGTACCCGGTCATGGTCTCTCAGCTCGCGCGCTATCTGCCCAGCGTGCACGTTTCAAATGCCGACCTCCGGGCCGGACGCGTGGCGCCGGCGGTCGACCGCGTGCTCGCGCTGCCCTTCCCGCAGGCCCCCGCCTTGGACGGCGCAGAACACGCCGCTCGGAGGATCGTGGAGCGGACCTGAGGCCGGCCGGGTCGGCCCTGCTAGAGACCGATCATCCCGAGCCCGCTCATGGCGTACTTCTTGATCTCGGCCTTGTGCTTCCGGAAGAGGGCCACGTTGGCCGGCGGCACCTCGAGCACCTTGGCGGCCGCGCCGAGCTGGGACATCGACTCGTCCAGCTTCCGGCGGTCCGCTTCCGAGAGCGCCCCGGCGCCCGTCCCCGTGGCGCCGCCCTGCTCGGCGCCCTCGTGCATCTGGCGCGCGGCCTCGCGAATCGCCTCGGCGGGCGTCTGGCCGGACTCTTCCTGCGACTCGACGGCCCAGGCGGATTTGTAGACCGCGAGCTGGATGTCGTGGTACTCGGCCTCGTTCATGCCGACATCGACGAGCGCCTGGGCCTGGGCGAGACGAAGGGCGCCGAAGAGCTCCGCCATCTTCCCTCCGGCCGCCAGCGCGTCGGAGAAGGAGGGCTCGCGGGAGCCCTGGGTCTTCTTCTCGAGGGCGGCGAGGTCCGCCTGGTGGTCCTGGTAGACCGCGAAGACGCGCTTGCGGACCTCCAGGAACTTCACAAGCCGTGCCTCGCTGATGATGCCGTCGGCGGGTGGCGTGTAGGGATTCGCGTTCGCCTGGTGCTCCAGCGTCTCGATCCTCTCCGCCTGGGCGCCCGCCCTGTCGAGCCGGCTTTTCACGTCGCCGAGCTTCGACTTGGCCCAGAAGGCGCCGACGCCCAGGAAGGCCACGACGGCAACGCCCACCACGAGAACCGCACAGCCACAGCCCAACGCGACCTTCTGGCCCTTGGTCATGGAAGCCTCCGACTTCGCAGTATAGATCGAGGCGTTCGGTTCGACTCGGCGCGGACTCGGGCTAGAATGAGGGTTCGGGATGGGCCGCCGGCCCGTTCCGTGAGGAGGTGGGATGGAACCGACGTGGCACGACGGCCTGAGCCGGAAGGCCATGGTGGAGCTCGTCGAGGGGCTGCTCCTGGCGCTGGACAAGTCCGTGCCGCGCCTGGACGCCATCGCGCACCACCTCTCCCTCATGTCCCAGCAAGGGGAGGAGTTCGAGGTGCTCGGCGGCATCAGCGATCAGATCGCCGACATCGCGGACGAGCTCTACTCGGCCAGCGACCGCGACAAGCTGCAGGAGTGGGGCAACGAGATCGACGCCACCGGCAAGGCGCACTGAACCCGCGCTCGCCGGAGGGGCAGGGGCGGCGGTGAGCGGGCAGCCCTCCGTCGGGATGGTGTCGCTGGGCTGCCCCAAGAACCTCGTGGACAGCGAAGTGATGCTGGGGCGGCTGCGCGAGGCGGGCTACCGGCTGGTGTCGAGCCCGCGGGATGCCGACGTGGTGGTCGTGAACACCTGCGCGTTCATCGACCGCGCCAAGCAGGAGTCGATCGACGCCATCCTGGAGATGGCGCGCGAGAAGGAGCAGGGTAGGACCCGCCGCCTGGTTGTGACAGGGTGCCTGACTGAGCGCTACGACGCCGAGCTGCGCCGCGAGATCCCGGAGATCGACGCGAGTCTCGGGACCGGTCAGGTCGAGGGCATCGTGGAGGCGGTGGGGGGGGTGAAGAGCTTGCCCGGCCCGGACCCGAGCCGCCCGCCGGAGTGGATCTACGACCACCGGCAGCCCCGGGTCCTCTCGACCCCACCCTGGCTGGCCTACGTGAAGATCAGCGAGGGCTGCGACTACGCGTGCTCCTTCTGCATCATCCCGCGGCTGCGCGGTCGCCATCGCAGCCGGGGCGTGGAGGACATCGTGGCCGAGGTGCGCGCGCTCGCGGCCAGGGGCGTGCGCGAGGTCGTGCTGGTGGCACAGGACTCGACGCGGTACGGGCTGGACCATGGCGTCCGGGACGGCCTCGCCTACCTGCTACGGCGACTGGGACGCGTGGACGGGATCCGCTGGATCCGGGTGATGTACGCCTATCCGGCGACGCTCAGCGAGCGGATCCTGGACGCGATCGCGTCGGAGGAGAAGGTCGTCAAGTACGTGGACATCCCGCTCCAGCACGCGAGCGCGGCGGTGCTCCGCCGGATGAAGCGGCCTCTGGGGCACCGGAACCTGCTGGGGTTGGTCGAGCGCATCCGGCGCCGGGTGCCGGGCGTGGCCTTGCGCAGCACGTTCATCGTCGGCTTCCCGGGCGAGACCGAGCAGGACTTCGCGGAGCTCGTGGCACTCGTTTCGGCCGCGGAGTTCGACCACCTGGGGGTCTTCACCTACTCGGACGAGGAGGGGACCGCCTCCCATGCCCTGACCGGACGAGTGCGGGCCCGGGTGAAGGAGTCGCGCCGGCGCCGGCTGATGGCCCTGCAGAAGCGGATCTCCGCGCGGCGGAACCGGGCTCGCCTGGGCGAGCGTCATGAGCTGCTCGTTGAGGGCACGCATCCGGAGAGCGATCTCCTGCTGCGGGGGCGGCTCGCCAGCCAGGCACCGGAGATCGACGGGCAGGTGATCGTCAACGATGGTTGGGCCCCCCCCGGCAGCTTCGTGGCCTGTCGCATCACGGAGGCCCACCCCTACGATCTGGTGGCTCGAATCGAGTCCCGGTCAAGCTCCGGCTGAGGCCTTCGGGCGGCGTCCGGGCGGCCGCTCGACGGCCGGGAGCCCGCGCGGGGGGACGGAGGAGCGGGCCGGAGCGGGCCCCGCCGAGCCGCACTTCTGATTGCGGATCCCGGTCGGGGCTGGTAGACTTCGGGTCCTGGCTTCGAATGCTGGACCAGAGTGGGGTCACCCACTCTTTTTTTTGGAGGCTTACGGGGCTGACGGGACTGGCAAGTGCTCTCGATCGGGTGCGGGGGGTGGCTCGACGGGTGACGTCCGGCCGCGAGTTCGATCTCGTGGACGTCGAGCTGAAGCGAGCCGGCGGTGACCAGCTCGTGCGACTGTACGTCGACAAGCCCGGCGGGATCGGCCTGGACGAGCTGCAGTCCGTCTCCGAGGAGGTTTCGTCGATCCTGGATGCCGAGGATCCGATCGGCGGCCCCTACACGCTCGAGGTCTCCTCGCCCGGCCTGGACCGCCCGTTGAAGACGGAGGCAGATTATCGCCGGTTCGTCGGCAGCCTGGCGCGGGTGTCGAGCTACGAGCCGGTCGAGGGACGCCGCCACTGGATGGGAAGGATCGTCTCCTGTGAGGACGGGTTCGTGACGCTCGCGCTCGAGAAGGAGGGCGTGAGCGCACGGGTTCCGTTCGCCAAGGTCTCGCACGGCCGGCTCGAAGTCGAGTTTCCGAAGAAAGCCAAAGCGGAGTAGCGACAGGACTCATGGCCAATCAGTTGCGCCAGCAGATCGAGCAGATCAGCCGGGAGAAGAACATCAACCCGGACGTGATCATCGCCGCCATCGAGGACGCTATCCTGACCGCCTCGAAGAAGTACTACAAGGGTGCGGAGGACCTGCGCAGCCGCTTCAACGAGGAAAGCGGCCAGATCGAGGTCTTCGCGGTCAAGCAGGTGGTGGAGACGGTCGAGATCCCCGAGACCCAGCTGAGCGTCGAGGAGGCGCAGAAGCTCTTCCCGGGCTCCGAGGTGGAGATCGGCCAGGAGATCGAGTTCCCGAAGCCGACCGACATCCTGGGGCGGATCGCCGCACAGACCGCGAAACAGGTGATCTTCCAGAAGGTCCGCGAGGCCGAGCGCGACAACGTCTTCGCCGAGTACTCGGGCCGGGTGGGCGAGGTGGTCAACGGCATCGTGAAGCGCCAGGAGATGGGCGACTTCGTCGTGGACCTCGGCCGCGCGGAGGCCCTGCTGCCGCGCAAGGAGCAGAGCCGGGCCGAGGCTTACCAGACCGGGGATCGGGTCCGGGTCGCGATCGTGCGGGTGGCGAAGGCGGCCAAAGGGCCGCAGGTGATCGTGAGCCGCACCGACCCGGCGCTGCTGGTGAAGCTCTTCGAGATGGAGGTGCCCGAGATCTACGACGGCACCGTGCAGATCCGGGGCGCCGTGCGGGAGGCGGGGGATCGGGCCAAGGTGGCCGTGATCTCGCGCGAACGCGACGTGGACCCGGTGGGCGCCTGCGTCGGGATGAAGGGTACGCGCGTGCAGTCGATCATCCGCGAGTTGCGCGGGGAGAAGATCGACATCGTCGAGTGGAGCGACGACCCGACCACCTTCGTGGTGAATGCGCTCTCGCCAGCCAAGGTGAGCCGGGTCTCGATCGTCGACGAGGAGCAACGGATCATGGAGGTGGTGGTCGAGGACAAGCAGCTGAGCCTCGCCATCGGCAAGAAGGGCCAGAACGTGCGGCTGGCGGCGAAGATCGTCGGCTGGCGCATCGACATCAAGAGCGAGGAAGAGAAGCGCCGCGAGGTCGAGGCCGAGATGGCGCGCATGGCCCGCGCGGTCGACGAGGTGCGCAGCCTCGGGCGCCACGGCGTCGGCGAGCGTACCGTCCAGCGGCTCATGGACGCGGGCGTGAGCGGGCTCGCCTACCTGCTCGAGATGACGGACGAAGAGCTGACCGCGATCGAGGGAATCGGCCCCAAGACGCTCGAAGAGATTCGCGAGGCAGCGGCGGCGGCTCGACTCGAGTGGGACGAGCGCGACGCGGCGGCCGACGCGGAGAGGCTGGCCGCCGAGCAGGCGGCAGCGGAAGAGCAGGCGGCAGCGGAAGAGCAGGCGGCAGCGGAAGAGCAGGCGGCAGCGGAAGAGCAGGCGGCAGCGGAAGAGCAGGCCGCAGCGGAAGAGCAGGCCGCGGCCGCAGAAGAACCGGCCGCAGAAGAACAGCAGGCGGCGGGCGCGCCCGAGGACGGGACGCGAGAGGCCTCGCCGGAGGCCGCCACGGCGGACCCGGCCGACGGAGGAAGGCACGGATGTCGAACGTTAGGGTCTTCGGCCTCGCTCGCGATCTCAAGCTGTCGAGCCAGGAGGTCATCGATCGCCTGCGCCGGCTGGGTATCGAGGTGAAGACGGCCTCGAGCTCGGTGGACGAGGACACCGCAGACAAGCTGAGGCGCGCGCTCAAGATCGACGCTCTCACCGCCAAGCGCAAGCGCGTCTACGGCAGCGACGAGGACGAGAGCGAGCGGGATCGGCTGGAGCGCGAGCAGCAGGAGCGTGTCGCGGCCGAGCGTGCGGCGCGGGAGGCTGCGGCCGAGGAGGCCCGGCTGGCTGCCGAGGCGCGGAAGGCGGGCAGGACGAGAAAGAAGCCGGAGCAGGAGAAGGTGGCGCGGCGACGCGACCGGGGCCGCTCTCGCCCACGCGCCGGGCGCACCCCGCCTGGCGCCGAAGTCGGCGACGCCCATGCCGGTGTCGCCCGAGGAGTCGGAGGAGACCGAGGAGACCGAAGAAGCCGGTGAGGCCGGCGAGGAAGCGGTCGAGGCGCCGGCCGAGGGCGCGGAAGCGGAGGTAGAGGTGGCCGCCGAGCCGGCGGAAGCGGAGCCCGTGGCGGCACCCGCCCAAGTGGCGGAGCCGCCCCGCACGCCCGAAGTGCCTCGCACGACGGTGACGCCCCGGCTGTCCGGGCCCGTGCGGCCCATCGCGCCACCGCCACCGCCACCGCCACCGCCGACGCGGACGACAGCGGCCGCGAGCCCGGCCGCGAGCCCGGCCGCGAGCCCGGCCGCACCGATCGAGGCGGCGCCGCCTGCGCCGGCTGCGGAAGCCGAGGCCACGGCGGCGGCCGCGGCACGTCCCGCCCCGCCCCGGCCGCTACGGCCGATCGCGCCCGCACGGCCGGTGAGCCCGCATCCCACCAGCCCGCATCCGACCGGCGTGCGCGTGACCAGCACCCGTCCGGCCGGACCGCATCCCACCAGCGCGCCGGGCGCACCTGGTCTGCGCTCGCCCCACCCCGTCGCTAGGCCCGGCGCCGTGGCGCGTCCCGGCATGCGTCTGCCCGGCAGGCCGGGAATGCCGATGGGTCGGCCCGTGGGTCGCCCGGCCCCGCGGAGCAAGGCGAAGACGACCGAGGTGGTCCGCGAGGAACGGCCCGTCTACAGCGGGCCGCCGCGCAAGGTGATGCTGAGCGAGGGCGTCACGGTGAAGGAGCTGTCGGACAAGATGCCGGACGTCAAGTCGCCGCGACATCATGAAGGCCCTGATCACGCGCGGCGTCATGGCGACGGTCAACCAGACCCTCGACCCCAAGCTCGCCACCGAGATCGCCCGCGAGTTCGGCTACGAAGCGACCATCCAGTCCTTCGAAGAGGAGCTGGTCCAGGTCCAGGCGGTCGAGTCGAACCCGGAGGACCTGCTCCCGCGCGCTCCCGTCATCACGGTCATGGGTCACGTCGATCACGGCAAGACCTCGCTCCTGGACGCGATCCGCGAGACATCGGTGGCGGCGGGGGAGGCCGGCGGCATCACCCAGCACATCGGTGCCTACCACGTGGACGTCGGCTCGCGACGGGTCGTTTTCCTCGACACGCCGGGTCACGAGGCTTTCACCCTGATGCGCGCGCGCGGCGCGAAGGTGACGGACATCGTGGTGCTGGTGGTGGCGGCCGACGACGGGGTGATGCCGCAGACGCTCGAGGCGATCGACCACGCCAAGGCGGCCGGGGTGCCGATCCTGGTGGCGGTCAACAAGATCGACAAGCCGGAGGCGCAGCCGGACCGGGTCCGGCAGCAGCTCTCCGATCGCGGCCTGACGCCCGAGGCATGGGGCGGCAGCACGGTCTTCGTGGACGTCTCCGCCAAGAAGCGGACCGGCCTCGAAGGCCTGCTCGAGATGCTGCTACTGGTGGCCGACATGCAGGAGGTGAAGGCCAACCCGAAGAAGGCCGCTCTCGGGACGGTGCTCGAAGCGCGGCTCGACAAGGGTCGCGGGCCGGTCGCGACCGTCCTGGTACAGGACGGCACCTTGCGGGTCGGGGACACCGTGGTGGCGGGAGCGGTGACGGGCAAGATCCGCGCCCTGGTCGACGACCGCGGCGCGCGCCTCAAGCTTGCCGGGCCCTCGACGCCGGTCGAGATCCTCGGGCTGCCGTCCTTGCCCGAGCCGGGCGACCAGCTACTGGGCGTGACGGACCAGCTCAAGGCTCAGTCGATCGTCAACTTCCGGCAGCTGAAGATGCGGGAGAAGGCCCTGGCGGCCTCGGCGAGGGTGCGGCTGGAGGACCTGGGTCGCGCCATCGCGGAGGGGCAGCTCAAGGAGCTGCTGCTGGTCCTGAAGGCCGACGTGCAGGGCTCTCTCGAGGCCGTGGCCGACCAGCTCGGCAAGCTCCCCCAGGAGAAGATCAAGGTCCGCATCATCCGGCAGGGCGTCGGCGCCGTGACGGAAGGCGACGTGCTGCTCGCGGCCGCCTCGAACGCGGTCGTGATCGGCTTCAACGTGCGGCCCGAGCGCAAGGCCGCCGAGATCGCGGAGCGGGACGAGGTCGAGCTGCGCCTCTACACGGTCATCTACGACGTCGCCGCGGAGATGAGGAAGGCCATGGAGGGTCTCCTCGAGCCCACCACCAAGGAGGTGCGCCTGGGCGCGGCCGAGGTACGCGACACCTTCAAGATCTCGAAGGTGGGGACGATTGCGGGCTGCTACGTGCAGGACGGGCGGGTGACGCGGGCCGCCCAGGTTCGCCTGCTGCGGGACAACGTGGTCATCCACACCGGTAAGGTCTCCTCACTGAAGCGCTTCAAGGACGATGCGAGCGAGGTCAAGGCGGGCCTCGAGTGCGGCATCGGCATCGCCGGCTACAACGACGTGAAGCCCGGCGACGTGATCGAGTTCTTCACGACCGAGAAGGTCAAGGAGACGCTGACCTAGCGCTCGCCAGCGCGAGAGAGACGTGCCTGCCCCTCCGCACCCGGGGCCGCACGAGCCAAGGCTGAGGGATGGTGATCGGGTTGCTGACGTTGGAGCTGCACTTCCCCGGCGCCCGCTCGCTGAAGGACAAGCGGCAGGCCCTGCGGAGCCTGGAGCAACGCGTGCGGAACCACCACAACGTGTCCCTGGCCGAGATCGAGCATCAGGACCTCTGGCAGCGGGCGACGCTCGCGGTCGTCTCGGTCAACACCGATCAGGTCCACCTCGAGTCGACCCTCTCGGCGGTGGCAGGAGAGGCGGCGACCGCGCGTGACGTCGAGCTGGTGGACCAGCAGATGGAGCTGCTCTAGTGGGGCGCCGTCCGGCGCGGCTGGGCGAGGCGATCCGCGAGGAGGTCGCCCGCATGACGCTCCATGACCTGAAGGACCCGCGGCTGGGATTGGTCACCGTGACCCGGGTCGAGGTGAGCGCAGACCTCACCCACGCGCGCGTACACGTGGGTGTCCTGGGGGACGAGCGCCAGCGGCGCGCGAGCCTCGCGGCGCTCGAGGGAGCGGCCGGCTTCGTGAGGCGCGAGCTGGCGCGGCGGCTGCAGATCCGGCACGTGCCCGAGATCGATTTCCGGTACGACAAGGGGCTCGACGCGACCGCTCGGGTGGCGCGCCTGCTCGAGGAGGAACCCGCGGCGCCCGCGGCCGGTGAGGCCGAGGCGACCGGGCAGGGAGGCGATTCGGAGGACGGGGCAGGGGAGAGCTAGCCGCCGATGGACGGCGTGCTGGTCGTGGACAAGCCGGCCGGCCCGACCTCCCACGACATCGTCCAGCGCGTGCGTCGGGCGCTGGCCGTTCGGCGCGTCGGGCACACGGGGACCCTCGATCCGTTCGCGACCGGGGTCCTGCCGGTCTGCGTCGGCAAGGCGACGCGCCTCGCGCGCTTTCTCGCCTTGGGGGAGAAGGAGTACCGGGCCAGCGTGCGGCTCGGCTTCGGCACCAAGACCGACGACCTCACCGGCGAGCCGCTCTCCTCTCCGTGCCCGGACCTGCCGAGCCGGGCAGAGGTCGAGCAGGTCCTCGCGGGTCTAGTGGGCGCGCTCGCCCAGGTGCCGCCGGCCTTCTCCGCCAAGCGCGTCGGCGGGCGGCGGCTCTACGAGCTTGCGCGTCGCGGGGAGGTGGGCCCGCGGCCCGCGGCGCTCGTCACCGTGTATGCGATCGAGGTCCTGGCCTTCACGGGGGAGATCCTGGATCTCCACGTGCGCTGCTCGCCGGGGACCTACCTCCGGGCGATTGCCCGCGACCTGGGCGAGAGGCTCGACGTGGGCGGCCACCTGACGGCCCTGCGTCGCACGCGCTCGGGGGCCTTCGACCTGCGTGCGGCCGTTTCCGGCGCCACCCTCGCCGACGCCGGCAGCGCGGTGGTGCCGATGGCGGCGCTCCTCCCCGAGCTGCCGGCCGTGTGCGTGCCCGACTCGGCTCTGCCTCTGCTCCGAAACGGGCGGGACCTGGGCGCGGAGCAGGTCGTGAACGGCTTCCCCTCGAGCCCGGTCGAGCGGGTACGTCTGGTGGGCGAGCGCGGCGAGTTGCTGGCGCTAGCGGTGCCCCACGGCTTCGGCGGCGCTGGCGAGCTGCCGTGCGCGCCCCTGCTGCACCCGGACGTGGTGCTGCTCGACTAGCGCGAGCCCCCGGCGGGGTGGCGGCTGTCGGCCGGGTCGCCGTCCAGGTGGAGCCGATAGACGCGCGCGCCTTCTTCCTCGTAGACGGGCTCGAGGAGCCCCTTGGTGTCGAACCGGACGCGATCGAACCCGTAGAGGGCGAGGTAGCGTGCGCCGAGCGCCCGGGCGATCGCCACGGCCTCGCGCCGGTCATGCGTGTGGAAGAAGCGGTAGAGGACCTCGTGCCGCTGCTCCAGGGTCGCCCGGCGCGCGAACTGGGTCAGATAGGGGGTGAAGCGCTCGTAGGGGACACGCCGTCCCGCGAGCACGACGGGGGCGGGCGGGTAGCGGGCACCGGGGCGCTGGAGCACGATGTCGCCCGGCCGCGAGACCCGCGCCAAGGCGGCGGTGGCGCGCACCATCGCCGCCGGGAGGCGGTCGGGGTGGCTGGTCACCTTCTTCGCCGCGTACTGGATCGTCGCCGGAGCGGCGAGCAGGACGAGTGCGGTGAGCGCTAGGACGCGCCTGAGCGGCGTCGCGGCGAAGCGGGCGATGGCGATGGCAGTGAAGATCCAGAGCACCGGGCCGGACTGCTCGACCAAGTAGGCCGCGTCGTTGACGAAGTTCTGACCCTCGAGCACCTCCGGCGCCGAAACGCGGAAGAGCAGACCGAGCGGCCAGCCGGAGAGGGCGAGCGTGGCGAGCACCGAAGCCAGGGCACCCCCCCGGAGAGCCCGCGTCGCCTCGGGAATACCGAAGAGCCGCAGGCCGAGCGAGACGATCAGCCACGGGACGGCCCAGGCGGCGAGGCGCAGGCCGTGGAGCGGGGCGAGGGACAGGGTCTGCCGTGTCACGGCGACGAGGTCGAGGGGCGCCAGCGAGACCCGCACGGTCTCGCCGCCCGTGCCCAGCACCAGGGCGGCGGTGACGGCGGCGCAAGGCAGGGCGAGGAGCAGGAGCGGACGTCGCCTCGGCCCCCGCGCGAGCAGGAAGGCGACGCCGAGCCCGAGCAGCAGCTGCGCTCCCAGGAACACCTTGAAGAACGGCACGGCGAGTGCCTGCAGTCCCGCGAGCAGGAGCGGACCGGATTCCGCGGTCTCGAGGTGGCGGGAGAGCGCGAGGAGGGCTCCCAGGGCGAGCGCGAGCGCCGGAATCACCGGATTGGCGTACGCCAGGGACACGAGCAGATTGCCGCGGAAGAGGTCGATCCACCAGTGCGCCTGGGGGTTGGCGAAGAAGACGAAGGAGAAGTCGCCCAGCAGGAGGGTCCAGGGGACGAGCGTGACCGCCAGGGGAGGGGCGCCCATACGGGCGGTCACGGAGCGCAGAAGGAGCACCAGCGCGACGCCCCAGAGGACGACGTCGAGGCGGGTCAGCGAGTCCCAGGGATCGACGTGCGCCCAGCGCAGGGCCGCGGCGCGCACCAGGTCGGTGCCCAGGTGATAGCCGATCGGCAGGCCAGAGACGCCCGGGATCTGGGGCGGGTACCCGAGCACGAGCTCGTGGGTGAGACCCACGTGGAAGGCGGAGTCGAACGGGACCAGGGGGTCGAGCACGAAGTCGCCGTTGGCGGCGCGTCGGTTGAAGGGGAACTGCGCCAGGGCGAGCAGGAGCAGCAGGGCGACGGCGGGAGGCACGGCCCCGCGCAGGCTCGGGCCCTCGGCGCACCAGGGGCCGAGCACCCGGAGCAGGGGGAGGAGGCAAAGGGCCAGGAGCACGGGGAAGAGCCACGGACGGTCGAGCACGAGCGAGAGCCAGTAGGCCCCGGCGCAGAAGGCCGTGCCCAACGGGACCACCAGGGCCGGCTCGATGCGCGCGCGGGCGAGGCGCTGCAGGGTGAGGCCGGGCAGGACGACGGCGGTCGCGGCGAAGACGAGGTAGGCGAGAAGGGTGAGGGGGCTCAAGGCAAGACCGGACCGGAGTTTACACGCGAACTCCGCGCATGGTATTCTCCCCCGTTGATTGAGAAGAGAAAAGAGGAGTCAAGAGGAGGTCAGTCGGTGAGCTTCAGCAAGGACCAGAAGACAGGGTTGATTTCGGGTTATCGCACCCATGAGACGGACACCGGATCGCCCGAAGTCCAGGTGGCCCTCCTCAGCGAGCGGATCAGCTATCTCACGGATCACTTCAAGACACACCCGAAGGACCACCATTCCCGGCGAGGGCTCCTGCAGCTCGTCGGGCAGCGTCGGCGCCTGCTCGAGTACCTCAAGGGCAAGGATGTCGCGCGGTATCGGGTCCTGATCGGGAAGCTGGGCATCCGCAAGTAGCACCGGAACCGCCGAAGGGTCGGGCGGCGCACGTTCATCCCTCCGCCCGAGAGCCCGCTCCTCCAGTTCCCGGCGCGACGCCGACGCGTCCGCCGGCGGTGAATGGAGAGCAGAAGAGAATGGAAAGAGTGGAATTGGCCCTCGGCCGCCACACCCTGTCGATCGAGACGGGGCGCATGGCGAAACAGGCCGACGGGGCGGTATTGGTGCGCCTGGGCGACACCGTGGTGCTCGCGACAGCCTGCGCTCAGCGCGAGCCGCGGGTGGGCGTCGACTTCCTGCCGCTGACCGTCGACTACCGCGAGGGGACCTACGCCGGGGGCAAGATTCCCGGGGGCTTCTTCAAGCGCGAAGGCCGCCCGAACGAGAAGGAGGTGTTGACCTCCCGAATGATCGACCGTCCGCTGCGGCCGCTCTTCCCGGAGGGCTACGCCTGCGAGACGCAGGTGATCGGTCTCCTGCTCTCGGCGGACATGGAGAACGACTCGGATACGCTCTCGATCGTCGGCGCCTCGACGGCGCTGTACATCTCGGACATCCCCTTCGAGCGTCCGGTGGGGGCGGTGCGGGTCGGCTACTGGGACGGGCAGGTCGTGGTGAACCCGGCCAGCGCGGACCTCAAGACCAAGAGCAAGCTCAACCTGCTGGTGGCCGGCACCGCACAGGCGATCGTGATGGTCGAGGCCGGCGCCAACGAGGTCCCGGAGAGCGTCATGGTGCAGGCGCTCGCCGAGGGACACGAGGCGATCAGGAAGATCGTCGCCCTCCAGGAGGAGCTGCGCTCGCGGGTAGGCAAGGCCAAGCGGCCCTTCGCCAAGAAGCCGGTCGACCCCGCGCTCGCGGCCGAGATCGAGGCCGCCCTCGTGGAGCCGCTGCACGCAGCGATGCAGGTCAAGGGCAAGCTCGAGTCGTACGCCCAGATGAAGAAGGTGCGGGACGAGTACCTGGCGACCATCCCCGACGAACAGCCGGAGAAGCGGTCGGCCGTCGCCGGGGTCTACGACGCGCTGCGGGAGCGGCTGCTCAAGCGTGAGATCTTCGAGCGTGGACGCCGCCTGGACGGACGTCGCTTCGACGAGGTGCGAGCCATCTCCTGCGAGGTGGGTGTGCTGCCGCGCACGCACGGGTCGGCCCTCTTCACGCGCGGCGAGACGCAGGCCCTGGTCACCGCGACCCTGGGCACCTCGGAAGACTCGCAGATCATCGACACGGTGCAGGAGCAGGAGTACCGCAAGCGCTTCATGCTCCACTACAACTTCCCGCCCTTCTCGGTGGGCGAGGTGAAGTTCCTCAGGGGACCAGGGCGGCGCGAGATCGGCCACGGCGCGCTCGCGGAGCGGGCGCTGCGCGAGATGCTGCCCGCCGAGGAGGGCTTCCCCTACACGATCCGGATCGTGTCGGACATCCTCGAGTCGAACGGCTCGTCTTCGATGGCGTCGGTGTGCGGCGGTACCCTCGCCATGATGGACGCCGGGGTCCCGATTCAGAACCCGGTGGCGGGCGTCGCCATGGGCCTGGTGATGGACGGCGAACGCTGGCAGGTCCTGACGGACATCGCCGGCGAGGAAGACCACTACGGGGACATGGACTTCAAGGTGACCGGCACCCGCGCCGGGATCACCGCGCTGCAGATGGACATCAAGGTCGCGGGCCTGACGCCGGAGATCCTGGCGGCGGCCCTGGAGCAGGCGCGCGCGGGGAGGCTCCACATCCTGGATCGCATGCTCGAGGCGCTGCCGCAGGCTCGTGCGGACATCTCGCCCTACGCGCCCCGCATCCTCACCATCCGGGTGCCGGTCGACAAGATCCGCGACATCATCGGGCCGGGCGGGAAGATGATCCGCTCGATCGTCGAGCGGACCGGCTGCAAGATCGACGTCGAGGACGACGGGCGGGTGTCGATCGCGTCGATCGACGAGTCGGCCGCCCGCAAGGCGATCGCGATCATCGAGGAGCTGACGGCGACGCCGGAGCTCAACAAGAGCTACCTGGGCAAGGTGGTGCGGGTGGCGGAGTTCGGCGCTTTCGTCGAGATCCTGCCAGGCACGGACGGCCTGCTGCACGTGTCGGAGATGGCCCACCACCGCGTCCAGAGCGTCCATGACGAGGTGAAGGAAGGCGACCAGGTGCTGGTGAAGGTCGTGAGCATCGATCCCTCCGGCAAGATCCGTCTGTCGCGCAAGGCGCTGCTGGACGAGGCGCAGGGTGGTGCCGGCGGCGACGGCGGGTCGGAGGGGCCCTCCGGGGTTGGGAACGGTCCTGAAGCCACGTCCGCGCCGGGATCACACCCGGGTAGTCATCGAGGCGCGGGACGCGGCCCCGGGGGGGCGGGTGGCGGCCACGGTCACGGGGGCCACGGTCACGGCGGGGGCCGGGAGCGCCGTCCCGGCGGCGGCGGCCACGGCGGCGGCCGGCACGACCACGGCCGCGGGCCGCGGGGCTGAAACGTGGGTCGGTCGGGCCGGGCGGCGCTTGCGGCAAGCATCATGGTTGCCGCCGCGCTCGTCGCCCTGCCCGCCGCACCCGCTCCGGCCGGCCAGGCGGCGCCGCGGACGGTCGACCTGCGCGTCTCACACGAGGGCTTCCGGCCCGCCAGGCTCCGGTTGCGCCGCGGCGAGCCGGTCGAGATCGTGCTGAGGACGAGCGAGGCCGAGCACTGTTTCGCGATTGACGGCCTGCGCGTCGAGAAGCGCGTCGTGGCGGGCAAGGCGACGCGCTTCGTCCTGACGCCCGCTCAGGCGGGCGACTTTCCCTTCTACTGTTGCCTCGAGAGTGGACCGGCAGCCGAGCGGGAGCGCGGCCAGCTGACCGTGAGCGACTGAGCGGCGTTCAGGCCGGCGCCGCCGGCAGGATGAGGCGGAAGGTTGTGCCCCTGCCTGCCGCGGTGTCGAACTCGACGCGGCCCCCGTGGCGCTCGACGACCATCAGCACGGTCGAGAGGCCGAGGCCGGTACCCTCGCCCTCGGGCTTGGTGGTGACGAACGGGTCGAAGATAGTGGCCCGGACGTCGTCGGGGATGCCGGGCCCGTCGTCGGAGACCGACACCTCGACGC
Source organism: uncultured Acidobacteriota bacterium (assembly GCA_963732935.1). GTDB lineage: Bacteria > Acidobacteriota > Vicinamibacteria > Fen-336 > Fen-336 > DATBSL01. The sequence continues at coordinate 47,431 of CAVTBK010000005.1, forward strand.
CTCCCCCGACCGGCCGGGTGGCGACCGTCAGGGTGCCGCCCCGCTCGCGCAGGGCGTGGACGGCGTTCACGACCAGGTTGATGAGCGCCATCTCGAGCTGGTCCGACACGCCGAGGATTCGGGGCAAGGCGGGAGCCAGGCGTCTCTCGAGCTTGAGGCGGCCCGCGATCTGGTACAGGCACAGCTCCAGGCTGCGGTCGACGACGTCGTTCACGGCCAGGGGGACCATCTCCTCGCGCTCGGGACGGCTGAAGGCGAGCAGACGGCGGGCGAGGGAGCGGATGCGCTCGGCGCCGCGGCCGATGGCTGCGGTCATCTCGAGCTGGGCCGGGGTCAGCTCCTGCAGGCCGAGCAGCTCGAGGTTGCCGAGGATGTAGGTGAGCGGCGTGTTCAGCTCGTGGGCGATGCCGGCCGACATCTGGCCGATGGTGGCGAGCTTCTCGGACTGCAGCAGGGCCTTCTGGGTCTTGCGCAGCTCCTCGATCGTGTGCTGCTCGCGCTCGAAGAGCTGGGCGTTTTCGATCGCCAGGGCCGCGTGACGCGCCAACGCCTGGGCGGCCCGCAGTGCGTCCGAGCTGAAGGACTCGGCCGACCCGGCGTTGTCGACGTAAACGACGCCCAGGGCGCCCGGGTAGCTGGCGCTTACCTGGCTCACCGTCCGGGGCGAACGGAGCGGGACGCAGACGATGCTCGGCACGGACGCGCCGGAGTCCGGCTTGACGCCGGGCTGGGGTGGTCTCGGGCTGGTGACGACGCGGCCGCTCTCGAGCGCTTCCGTCACCACGGCGGCCGAGATGCCGTAGCCGGCTCCCGACTGGGCCGGGTCGACGCGGCCGCGCATCACGCGCAGGCGCAGGCCGGCGATCGCCGGGTAGCGGCTCGCCTCGGCGGAGGCGTCGGCCAGCAGGAGGAAGCCACGCTCGGCGCCCGTGATGTTGACGATCGCTCCGAGCACCTGGTCGAGCACCTGGCTCAGGACCAGGGTGGCATTGAGCGTCTGGACCAGCGAGAGCAGGAGCTGCTGTTGCTCGACCCAGGGCAGCTTTCCCATGGCGCCGGTCACCGCTTCGGAGCCGAGCAGGGAGTACTTGAGGGTGAGGTTGCCGAGCTGGATCTGGGCCCCCGGGGGCAGCTCGGCGCGCGTCACCTTCGAGGCATTGACGTAAACGCCGTGGCGGCTTCCCGCGTCCTCGACGAAGAAGTGGCCGTCCCGATAGTCGAGCCGGGCGTGGACCTTCGAGATCGAGCGCTCGTTGAAGACGATGTCGTTGCCCCGGGCGCGACCGATCGTGTAGGGACGTGGCCGCAGGAAGCGGATCGCGTCGCTCACCTCTCCCCGCAGCACCTCGACCACCGCGATGGCCAGAGACTGGCCGCAGGCTTCACAACGCGAGGCCTCGAGCGCGTTTTCGGCCGAGCACTTGGGGCAGCGCATGCAGGCGGATCATGCCCGATCGCCGGCGCGCCCGCAATGAGTACCCTAGTGGCTGACGCGCAGCTGCCAGCGGTCCAGATCGTGGGCGGGGTAGGGTGCCTCGGGCATGAGAGCCGTCTCGAGCACCTGTTCGATCGAAGAGACCAGGTGGATGGTGAGGTCCCCGCGCACGTTGTCGGGGATGTCCTCCTTGACGGCCTTCTCGTTGCGCTTGGGGAGGATCACTTCCTTGACGCCCAGGCGGTGCGCGGCCAGGACCTTCTCCTTGACGCCGCCGACGGGGAGGACGCGGCCGGAGAGGGTCATCTCGCCGGTCATCGCGATCCGCGGCCGCACGGGACGGCCGGTGAGGAGCGACACGAGGGCGGTGGTGAGCGTGATGCCGGCGGAGGGCCCGTCCTTGGGGATGGCGCCCTCCGGCACGTGCAGGTGCAGGTCGACGCGCTCGAAGAAGGACTCCTCGATCCCGAGCTGGCGGGCGTGGGCCCGGACCCAGCTGAGGGCAGTCTGGGCGCTCTCCTTCATCACGTCGCCGAGCTGGCCGGTGAGGGTGAGACCCTTCTTGCCGAACATCTGCGAGGCCTCGATGTAGAGCACCTCGCCTCCCGCCGCGGTCCAGGAAAGGCCCGTCGCGACACCCGCGATGTGGGTGCGCTCGTCGGTCTCCTCCTCGCGCATGAAGTAGGGGGCGCCCAGGAACTCCTCGACCCGCTCGGGCGTCACGGCCACGGTGGCGTCCCGGCCTTCGGCCTTGCGGCGGGCGACCTTGCGGATGATGCTGGCGATCTCGCGCTCGAGGTTCCGGAGGCCCGCCTCGCGCGTGTACTCCCGGATCAGCTTGACCAGGGCGTCGTCGCCGAAGGCGACCTGCTGGCCGTCGAGGCCGTGGTTGTCGAGCTGGCGCGGGATGATGTGCCGGCGCGCGATGTGGAGCTTGTCCTCCTCGGTGTAGCCGGCCAGGCGGATCACCTCCATCCGGTCGCGCAGGGCGGGGGGCACCGTGTCGAGGATGTTGGCCGTGGTGATGAAGAGCACCTCCGAGAGGTCGAAGGGCAGGTCGATGTAGTGGTCCTTGAAGCTGTTGTTCTGCTCCGGATCGAGCACCTCGAGCAGAGCCGCCGAGGGGTCGCCCCGGAAGTCGGCGCCGATCTTGTCGACCTCGTCCAGGATCATGACCGGGTTCTTGCTGTCCGCGCGGCGCAGGCCCTGGATGATCTGCCCGGGCAGGGCGCCGATGTAGGTGCGGCGGTGGCCGCGGATCTCGGCCTCGTCACGCATCCCGCCCAGGCTCAGGCGATGGAACTTTCGGCCGAGAGCGGTCGCGATCGACTTGCCGAGGCTGGTCTTGCCGACGCCGGGCGGTCCCACGAAACAGAGGATCGGTCCCTTGATGTCCGGCTTCATCTTGCGCACCGCCAGGTACTCGAGGATGCGGTCCTTCACCTTCTCGAGGTCGTAGTGGTCGTTGTCGAGGACCTCCTTGGCCTTGGCGAGGTCGATCTCCGCCTCGCTGCGCCGGCTCCAGGGCAGCGACACCAGCCAATCGAGATAGGTACGGGTCACCGTGTACTCAGCGGCGGCCGGTGACATCCGAGAAAGCCGATCGAGCTCGTGCAGGGCCTCCTTCTTGGAGTCCTCAGGCATCCCGAGCGCCTCGATCTTGTCGCGCAGCTCCGAGATCTCGCGCTGCTGCTCGTCGCTGTCGCCGAGCTCCTTCTGGATCGCCTTCATCTGCTCGCGCAGGTAGTACTCGCGCTGGTTCTTCTGCAGCTCGTTCTTGACCTGGCTCTGGATCTTGCTCCCGACCTCGAGCACCTCCAGGTCCTTCACCAGGACCTTGTTGATGCGCTCCAGGCGGGCCCGCACGTCGAGCGTCTCCAGGAACTCCTGCTTCTGGGTGGTGCTGAGGGTAGGCAGGTTCCCGGCGATGAAGTCCGCCAGCAAGGCCGGTTCGTGGATGTTGGCGGCCAGGGTGGTGAGCTCGTCCGAGAGGGTGGGGGAGAGCTCGATCACCCGCTTGAAGAAAGCGAGGACGCTCTGGGCCAGCGCGCGCACCTCGACCTCGTGCTCGGGGTCCACCTGCTCACGGACGAGCTCCACCCGGGCACGCAGGAAGGGGCGGTACTGGGTGACCTGGAGGATGCGAAAGCGCTGGATGCCCTGCACTACTAGGCGGAGCGAGCCGTCCGGGAAGCGGAACATCTTGTGGATGTGGGTGAGCGTGCCGATCGGGAACAGGTCGGCCTCCACCGGGTCGTCGATCCCGGGGTCTCGCTGGGTGACGACGCCGATCACCTTGCGCTCCCGGACCGCGTCGTTGACGAGGGCGACGGAACTCTCCCGCGCCACCGCGAGAGGCAGGATCGCCTGCGGAAAGAGGAGAGTGTCCCGCAGCGGCAGCACTCCGAGCTCGGTCGGCACGTCGCTCAGGTCGAGCTCGTGCACGCCGGCTGACTCGAAGTCGGGTTTTCGCTCGTCGCTCATTCCACTCCCCGTCCCCTCAGTCGCGGCTGTTGCCGGCCCGCAGCGTCACGGTCGCGAGCTCGCGCTGGAGGCGTTCGAAGGCCTTGGCTTCGCGCGCCGCGATCACGACGCTCTCGCTCTCCTCCTGGCAGTGGCGGCAGAGCGCCGCGAAAGGCAGCGCCCGCAGGCGGGCGGAGGGGATCTCGGCGTCGCACTCCTGGCAGCGGCCATACGTGCCGGCATCGAGGCGCGCGAGCGCCTCCTCGATCTTCTTCAGGGTCTCGGACTTCATCTGCATGAGGGCGAGGTCGACCTCCTGCACGAAGTCGTCGACGCTCTGTTCCTCGGTGTCCTTCACGTCCGGAGCGTCCGCGGGGATGCTCTCGCGGAGCGACCGTAGCTTGTCGTGGATCTCGCGGCGCCGGTCCTCCAGGATGCCCTTGAGGAGGAGGTAGCGCTCTCGTTCGATCGTCTGCTTCTTCGTCATGGACCCTATTCTTTCTGCGGGAGTCCTGACCCGCTCACTTCACCTTGAGCACGACCACCGCATAGTTCCCGTCCCGGCGCAGGCGTAGTCGGACGAGGCCGTCGCTGCGGCCCTCGTCGACGGCGCGGTCGAACGCGTCGACGTCGTCCACGGCCCGCCCGTTCACGCTCAGGATCACGTCGCCGCGCTGCAGGCCGGCGTTCTCGGCGGCCTCGCCGGCCTCGACGTCCATCACCACCACGCCGTGCGTCCCGCGAGGCAGGTCGAGCCTCTCGGCCAGGGCCGGTGTGAGGTCGCTCAGCTGCATGCCGAGCTTGCTGCGGCCGGGACCCTCGGCGGTCTGTTCCCCGCCCGAGGAGTCCGGGAAGGCACCCAGCGTGACCTCCGCCCGCTGCCGCTCCCGGCCACGCAGCAGCTCGAGTCGCACCCTCGTACCCGGCGCCTTGCCGGACACGTAGCGGGCCAGTTCGCCGCTGTCCCCGATCGTGTGCCCATCCGCGGTCAGGACCACGTCCTCGGGCTTGAGGCCCGCCTTCTCGGCCGGCGAACCGGGCGTCACGCTCCCGACCACGGCGCCCTCGGCTTCACTCAGGCCGTAGGTCTTGGCCAGGTCCTCGGTCATGCTGCTGATGGTGACGCCCATCCAGCCCCGGGTGACCTTCCCCTTCTCGCGCAGCTGCGGAAGGATGGCCTTCGCCACGTTGATGGGCACGGAGAAGCCGACCCCGGCGTTGGAGCCGCCGCTGGTGACGATCATCGTGTTGATGCCGACTACCTCGCCGCGCGTGTTGAGCAGCGGCCCGCCGGAGTTGCCGGGGTTGATGGCCGCGTCGGTCTGGATCATCTGGACCGAGGTCTGTGCCTGCGGGCCCTCGAGGGGGATGTCGCGGCCCATGTAGGAGACGACCCCTACCGTCACGCTGTTGTCGCCGAGCCCGAACGGGTTGCCAACCGCCATCACCCACTCGCCGACCTCGAGCTTGTCCGAGTCTCCGAGCCGGAGCGGGGTGAGCGGCGCATCCGGGTCGATCTTGATCAGGGCGACGTCGGTTCGCGCGTCCTGGCCGACGATCTCGGCCTTGTATCGCTTGCCGCGCTCACCGGGGAAGGTGACGGACACGTCGTCCGCGCCCTGGATGACGTGCCGATTGGTGAGGATGTAGCCCTCGCCGTCGATCACGAGCCCCGACCCCAGGCTGGTCCGGGTCTGGCGCTGCTCGCGGCCCCCATGCTGCTGGCCGAGCCCGAAGAAGCGATCGAGGATGTCGCTGCCGTCCCCGAAGTCGTGGAAGGGGTCGCGGTTGCGAGGCAGGCGTACCGTCTTCGAGGTGCTGATGTTGACGACTCCGTGGTTCACCGCGCGTGCCACGTCGCGGAAGGTCTCGAGACCGAGCGCTCCATCCTGGTTTGGGACCGCCCCCTGGAGGGGCGCGGCCTCCACTGGTGCCGTGGTCGGGCTCGCGGCCTGGGCCGGGCCGGCGTGGCGCGACGGCTTGGTGGACAGGGCCCCCAGCAACGTGACGGCCATGGCCACCGAGAAGAGCGACGCCACGGTGACGGTCCGGGTCTTCATCGAGAGACTCCCCAGTTTCCGGATCGGACCGACCTTCGGCCCGAGTCCACTGCCTGTCCAGGTCTTCTGACGGGGATCGTAAAGCGCCTCAGTATACGCCCGAATGCAAGCGAGGTGCCGCGCGCCCCGCGACGGTTCGTGAGCGATTCTGCACGGGGAAGGCCCATTTCCTCAGCCATTTACGGAATCAAGACGTCAAAAGTTGTCTTCGTATGCTCGCCGTCGTTCGGGAAGAGGGGGCCGCTCGCCCCAGCCCGCGGAAAACGACGGAACCGCCGCCGACGCCCGGACGCTGCGGGCGGGTCCGGGCGTCGACGGTGGCTCAGTAGTCGTCCATCCCCGGTGCGGGCGGCGCGTCCTTCTTCTTCTCCGGGATCTCCGCCACGATCGCCTCGGTCGTGATCATGAGGGCGGCGATCGAAGAGGCGTTCTGGATCGCCGTGCGCACGACCTTGGTCGGGTCGATGACACCCGCCTCGATCAGGTTCTCGTACTTGTCGTCCTGGGCGTTGTAGCCGAAGTGGACCTCGGAAGCGCCTTTCACCTGGGCGACGACGATCGTGCCTTCCTGACCGGCGTTGGTTGCGATCCAACGCGCCGGCTCCTCGATCGCGCGGCGGGTGAGCTCGACGCCGACCCGCATGTCGTTGGAGAGGCTCTGGTCGTCCTTCAGCAGCTTGTCGAGCGCCGGAATCGCCCGGAGCAGCGCCACGCCGCCGCCGGGTACGATGCCCTCTTCGACCGCCGCCTTGGTCGCATGCATCGCGTCCTCGACGCGGGCCTTCTTCTCCTTCATCTCGGTCTCGGTGGCGGCCCCGACCTTGATGACCGCGACGCCGCCCACCAGCTTGGCCAGGCGCTCCTGGAGCTTCTCGCGGTCGTAGTCGGAGCTGGTCTCCTCGATCTGGGCGCGGATCTGCTTGACGCGGCCCTCGATCGCCTTGGCGGTGCCGGCCCCTTCGATGATGGTCGTGTTGTCCTTGTCGATCGTGACCTTGTTCGCCCGGCCCAGGTCCTCGAGCTTGATCCCCTCGAGCTTGATCCCGAGGTCTTCGGTGATGGCCTTGCCGCCGGTGAGGATCGCGACGTCCTCGAGCATCGCCTTGCGGCGGTCGCCATAGCCGGGTGCCTTGACGGCGGCCACCCGCAGCGTGCCGCGCAGCTTGTTCACGACCAGGGTCGCGAGCGCCTCGCCCTCGATGTCCTCGGCCACGATCACGAGCGGCTTGCCCTGCTGAGCGACCTTCTCGAGGATCGGCAGCAGGTCCTTCATGCTCGAGATCTTCTTCTCGTAGATGAGAAGGTAGGGATCCTCGATCACCGCCTCCATCCGCTCGGGGTCGGTCACGAAATAGGGGGAGAGGTAGCCGCGGTCGAAGCGCATGCCCTCGACCACGTCGAGGGTCGTCTCCATCGACTTCGACTCCTCGACCGTGATGACCCCGTCCTTGCCGACCTTCTCCATGGCCTCGGCGATGATCGTGCCGATGGTGCTGTCGTTGTTGGCCGAGATGGTGCCGACCTGGGCGATCATCTTGCCCTTGACCGGCTTGCTGAGCTTCTTCAGCTCCGCGGTCACGACCACGACGGCCTTCTCGATGCCGGCCTTGAGCGCCATCGGGTTGGCGCCGGCGGTGACGTTCTTGAGACCTTCCCGCAGCAGCGCCTGGGCGAGCACGGTGGCGGTGGTGGTACCGTCGCCGGCGATGTCCGAGGTCTTGGAGGCGACCTCGCGCACCATCCGGGCGCCCAGGTTCTCCATCGGGTCCTTGAGGTCGATCTCCTTCGCAACCGTGACCCCGTCCTTGGTGATCAGCGGCGAGCCGAACTTCTTGTCGAGAACGACGTTGCGGCCGCGCGGCCCGAGCGTCACCTTGACCGCGTCGGCGAGCGCGTTCACTCCGCGCATCACCGCGCTTCGGGCCTCCTCGCGGTAGACGATATCCTTCGCCATTGCTTTGCTATCTCCTTCGCTTGATTCTCGTGTGCGTGGCTTGCCTCGCGGGCTCGGCGGGCGGCGTCCCGGGTCCTACTCCAGGATGCCGAGGATCTCGTCCTCCTTCAGGATGAGCAGTTCCTCGCCGTCGATCTTGACCTCGGTGCCGGACCACTTGCCGATCAGCACCTTGTCGCCCTTCTTCAGGGTGAGCTCGAGCTTCTGGCCGCTGTCGAGGACGCGGCCGGTTCCGACCGCCATTACCTCCGCCTGCAGAGGCTTCTCCTTGGCGGTGTCCGGGATGATGATTCCGCCGACCTTCTGCTCGGCTTCCTCGATCCTGCGAACCAGCACCCGGTCACGGAGCGGTTTCACGTTGGGCATCGTCTGATCTCCTGTCTCTGGTCGTCCTGCGTTGGATGCCGGGCGGCGCGCGGGCCAAACACGCGACGGGGCCGGGCGGGGGGGCGCCCCGCCGGCCCGGCCGCGCGACGTCCGGCCCGGCGCGCTGCGCCGGGGCCCCGACGTCTTCACTTGGTGAGCTGGATCTGGATCTGCTTCGGCTTGGCTTCCTCGCGCTTGGGCATGGTGACCCGGAGGACGCCGTCCTTGAACTCCGCCTTGATGCTGCCGGTGTCCACGACGCTCGGCAGCGTGAAGGCCCGGCTGAAGGTGCCATAGGCGCGCTCCACCCGGTGGCAGTTCTCGCGCTTGACCTCCTGGTCGAACTTGCGCTCGCCGCGAAGGGTCAGCACGGTGTTCTCGACCCGGATGTCCACGTCCTTGGGGTCGATGCCGGGCAGCTCGGCCTTCAGCACCAGGTTGCCGTCCTGCTCGTAGATGTCGACCGGGGGCGCCCAGCTGCCGCCCAGGGCCCAGTCCTCCTCCGACCCGCGCGGGGCACGGAACGCTTCATCGAAGATCCGGTTCATCCGGTCCTGGATCGTCACCAGATCACGGAACGGCTCCCAACGAACGATGGCCATGTCACTTCCTCCTGCTTTGAATCGAGGCCCCTGACCGTCGCCGCCGTGCAGCCGGCGGCGCCGAGGGGCGTCATTCCTTCACCGTGTACTCCGCGTCGACCACGTCGCCACCGTCGCCCTTGCCGTGCCCGCCCGCCTGTCCGTTCTGGGGTGGGGCATCTGGAGCGCCGGAGGTGGGTCCGCCCGCCTGCTGGTAGAGCTCCTCGGCGAGCTTGTGGCTCTTCTGGTTGAGCGACTCGATCGCCGAGCGGATCGCCGTCGCGTCGTCGCCCTGGGCGACCTTGCGCGCCTCGGCGACCGCCTGCTCGATCGCTGCAGCTTCCGCTTCGCCGAGCTTCGCCCGGTTGTCCTGCACGAGCTTCTCGACCTGGTAGGCGAGGCTGTCGGCCTGGTTGCGCAGGTCGACGAGCTCGCGCCGCTTCTTGTCCTCGGCGGAGTGGGCCTCGGCGTCGCGGACCATCCTCTCGACCTCCTCCTTGGCGAGGCCGGAGGAGGCGGTGATGGTGATCGCCTGAGACTTGCCGGTGGCGCGGTCCTTGGCCGAGACGTTCAGGATGCCGTTGGCGTCGATGTCGAAGGTGACCTCGATCTGCGGCACCCCGCGCTGGGCGGCCGGGATTCCCATCAAGTGGAACTTGCCGAGGGTGCGGTTGTCGTGGGCCAGCTCGCGCTCGCCCTGCAGCACGTGGATCTCGACCGAGGGCTGATTGTCCGCAGCGGTCGAGAAGGTTTCGCTCTTCTTGGTCGGGATGGTGGTGTTGCGCTCGATCAGCCGGGTCATCACTCCACCCAGCGTCTCGACCCCCAGTGAGAGCGGGGTGACGTCGAGCAGCAGCACGTCCTTCACGTCACCGGCGAGGATGCCGGCCTGGATGGCCGCTCCCACCGCCACCACCTCGTCGGGGTTGACGCCCTTGTGCGGCTCCTTGCCGAAGAACTCCTTCACCAGCTGCTGGATCCTGGGCATGCGCGTCATGCCGCCCACCAGCACCACCTCGTCGATCTGCTTCGTCTCGACCCCCGCGTCCTTCAGCGCCTGGCCGACCGGGCCCATCGAGCGCTTGACCAGGTCGTCCGTCAGCTGCTCGAGCTTCGCCCGCGACAGGCGCAGGTTCAGGTGCTTGGGGCCCGAGGCGTCCGCCGTCACGAAGGGCAGGTTGATCTCCGTCTCCATCGTGCTCGACAGCTCGATCTTGGCCCGCTCCGCAGCCTCCTTCAGCCGCTGCAGCGCCATCTTGTCCTTCGAGAGGTCGATCCCCTGCTCCCGCTTGAACTCCGCCACGATCCAGTCGATCACCCGCTGGTCCAGGTTGTCGCCGCCCAGGTGGGTGTCGCCGTTGGTCGACTTCACCTCCACCACACCCTCGCCCACCTCCAGGATCGAGATGTCGAAGGTGCCGCCTCCGAAGTCGTAGACCGCGATCGTCTCGTCCTTCTTCTTGTCCAGCCCGTAGGCGAGCGCCGCCGCGGTCGGCTCGTTGACGATCCGCAGCACCTCGAGTCCCGCGATCTGCCCCGCGTCCTTGGTGGCCTGACGCTGCGAGTCGTTGAAGTAGGCCGGGACCGTGATGACCGCCTTCGTCACCTTCTCGCCCAGGTAGTCCTCGGCCGCCTGCTTCAGCTTCTGCAGGATGACGGCGGAGATCTCCGGTGGGGAATAGAGCTTGCCGTTGGCCTCGACGCGGACGTCGCCGTTCGGCGCCTCCACGACCTTGTAGGGCACCATCTTCTGCTCTTCGGAGACCTCGGCGAACTTGCGGCCCATGAAGCGCTTGATCGAGAAGACCGTGTTCTCCGGGTTCGTCACCGCCTGACGCTTCGCCACCTGCCCGACCAGCCGCTCCGCGTCCTTGGCGAAGGCGACGACGGAGGGCGTGGTCCTCCCGCCTTCGGCGTTGGGAATGACCTTCGGTTCGCCGCCCTCGAGAAGGGCCACGACCGAGTTCGTGGTTCCGAGGTCGATCCCGATCACTCTGCTCATGCGACATAGCCTCCATGGACTCTCCGAGGCCCCGCTTCCGTCCGGCGGGCCCTCGGTTCTTCTTCCGACACCTGAATGATAGGCAGATGATTAGCCGTTGTCAAGCATATGATCTTAGTACAAGACGCGCATATGTTCACATTCCGCCAGCTGCGACGGCTCGGGGACCAACGAAAGGCCTACGGACCGGCTTCGGAGGGCGGCGAGAAGGGAGGCCGGGACCTTGCCGGAGCCGTGGCGCAAGCGCGGAATGGCCGGCGGAGAGGAGCCGCATGGGCGCGGGTGGGAGTCGATCAGCGCGCCGCGTGCCGCGTGCTCCAAGGTGGCCGGGCCGGGACCAGTCTGCTAGAGTCGGGCGAGCAAGGATTTCGCAGGATTCGATGACAGCTTCGGATGACCCGACCGTCCAACCCTCGGGCGAGCAGGCGCTGCTGCCGCGCCATCTCTGCCGCGTGATGGGACTGAACCAGAACTACAGCTCGCACGCGGGGACGGCCTACCACATCCAGATCGAGGACCGCGGCCCCGTGTTCGACGACGCGCTCGAGGACTGGGTGCGGCGCATCAACGTGATCGCCTACGCGAACTACGGTGAGGCGACGGCGAGGATCGTCCACGGCCGGGACCACGACCTGCCGGACATTCGCACGCACGCCCACAACCGACTGGTGGTGCGGCGCATCCAGGAGCTGGCGAGCGATGCCCTCGTCTTGCTGGAGGAGAAGGAAGCGCGGCAGATCGAGCGGGTGAGGGGTCTGCTGCGACGCTATTACGACACGCGCGACGAGACCGTCAAGCGCGAGATCGAGGAGGCGAACGCGCTCTACCCGTTCGTCTTTGCACGCGCGTTCCAGGAACTGAAGGCTGAGCGTGGTCGGGCGGTCGAGGCGGCGAGCGAGGCGGCGGCCGCCGCGACCGTGGAGCCGACCGCGGCCGCGCCTGCGGTCGAGGTCGGGGAGGTCGAGTACCCCCTCGATCCCGCCCTGCGGGACCTCGTGCTCGAGATCGAGCGCGTGGCCGAGGATCTCCAGCGCGACGTGGCGGCGCTCAAGCTGCGCGGAGCAGCGGACGACATCATGCAGGCGAGCTGTGCGAAGCTTCTTGCGCGCGCCCGGGAGAGCCTCGCCGGACGACATGGTACGGACTTCGCGTCTCGCCACCTGGAGATGACGCGCAACAGCCTGGTCACCGCGTACCGCCAGGTGAGGGCGAAGCTCACCCGCGTCACGGGATCCTGAGGCGCCGCGGGCGCGTCCTTCGGCTCGCGATCGACAACAGAGGAAGGGTTTGATGGCCGACGAGAGCCGACCGTACGTTGCCGCGGAGGAGAGCCTCCCCGAGCTGACCGTGAAGGCCCTGCTGCTGGGGGTGGTGGTGGCTGCGCTGCTGGGTGCCGCCAACGCCTACCTGGGCTTCAAGGCGGGACAGACTGTCTCGGCGACCTTCCCGGCGGCGGTCTTGGCGATCGCGGCGTTCCGGCTGCCCTTCTTCCGTGGCACGGTGCTCGAACAGAACACCATGCGCACGGCGGCCTCGGTGGGTGAGGCGCTCGCCGCGGGGGCGATCTTCACGGTGCCGGCGTTCGTGATGGTGAACGTCGGTGGCAAGCGGCTCTGGACGAGTTTCAACTACTGGGACACCTCCCTCATCCTCCTGGTGGGCGGCCTGCTCGGGATCCTCTTCATCATCCTGGTCCGCCGCACCCTCACGGTCGACGCTCAGCTGCCCTTCCCGGAGAGCAAGGCCTGCACCCAGATCGTGATCAGCGGCCAGAAGGGGGACACGGGCGCCCGGTACGTGTTCGGCGCCATGGGGCTGGCGATGCTGATCCAGGTCTTCAAGGATCCGGCGGGGATCCCTCTCTTCCGGGAGAGCGTACGGTTCCTGAAGCAGTTCCCGGCCTCGGTCATCCACCACATGGGCTCGGATCGGACCCCGCTCGGCGACGTGACGCACCGGGGCGCGCTGGTGGTGGCGACCCCTGCCATCTCCCCAGCCCTGATCGGGGTGGGCTACATCATCGGCTTCGAGCTTTCCGCAATCAACTTCGCCGGAGGCATCCTGGCCTGGCTGGTGTTCGTCCCGCTCGCCCTCTTCCTGAACCCGGGCCTGCCCGCGCAGCTCTCGCACGCCGGCAGCGCGGTGCCGCTCTCGGAGGTCGTCTACTCGATCTCGAACAACCAGATCCGTCCCATCGCCGTGGGGGCCATGCTGGTCGGGGCGTTCTGGACGCTCTGGGGCATGCGTGCCTCGATCGCGCAGGCGTTCCGGGGGGCCTTCCACCGCAGCAGCACGGCGGCGCCCCTGCGCACGGAGCGCGACATTCCCGCCCGCTGGATCGTGACCGCGATCGTCTTGTCGAGCCTGCCGGTGGCTCTGCTCTATCACCACTTCACGGGCGGCTGGCTGGGCGCGATCGTGGCCGCGGTGGTGATGATGGCGACGGGGCTCCTCTTCTCCGCGGTGGGCGGCTACCTGGTGGGGCTGGTGGGCAGCTCCAACCAGCCGGTCTCGGGCCTGGCCCTCTCGACCCTGATCATCGCGGCGCTGCTGATGCTGGGCTTCGGGGTCCGGGGTCTGGCCGGCGTCGGCGCCGTGCTGGGTGTGGCGGCGGTCGTGTGCTGCTCGTGCTGCGTCGCGGGCAGTCTGATCCAGGACCTCAAGGTGGGCCAGATGCTGGGCGGCACGCCCTGGAAGATGGAGGTGGCCGAGATCGTGGCGACCGTGGTCACCTCCTTCGTGCTGGTGTTCCCGATCATCCTGCTGCACGAGGGCAACATCCGCCTGGGCGGGATCGGCATCGGCGACCCCAAGCTGCCCGCACCGCAGGCGGGGCTCATGGCGCAGATGGCGCAGGGCATCGTGGGGGGCGAGATGCCCTGGGCGCTGATCCTGTTCGGGATGGCCTTCGCGTTCGCTCTCATCCTGATCAAAGCACCCTCCCCGATGCTGGTCGCGGTGGGCATGTACCTGCCCCCCGAGACCACCGCCGCCATCTTCCTGGGCGGCTGCTTGAAGGCGCTCGTCGACTGGCGTGGCCGCCGCGCGGGCCTTCTCCCCGAGCACCTGGACTCCACCGGGAGCCTGGTGGCCTCGGGACTCATCGCCGGCGAGTCCCTGACCGGGGTCGTGCTGGCCGGCCTGGTACTGAGCTCGGAGCGCTTCAGCTCGCTGGGGGCGCTCCTGCACCTGCCGGCGGCGAGCTACCTGAATGGTCCCCTGGGCGCGTGGTTGGCCCTGGTACCGCTCGGGGTGCTGGTCTGGATGCTGGTGCGGGTGCCGCTCCGGCACGCCGCAGCGGGAGCGTCCCACTCCGCCTGAAGCCCACCCCGGCCGCCGAGCGGCGGCCGGGGGTGCTATATCCTCTAGATCATGACCCTCGTGGAACGCATCACACAGGACCTGACGGCGGCCATGAAGGCCCAGGACGCGGCACGCACCAGCACCCTGCGCCTGGCCAAGGCCGCCCTGAAGAACAGGGAGATCGAGAAGCGGGGCGCGCTCGAGGAGCCCGAGGCGATGAAGGTCCTCCGGAGCCTGGTCAAGCAGCGCCAGGACTCGGCGGAGCAGTACGCGAAGGCGAATCGTCCTGAGCTGGCCGCCAAGGAGAAGGCGGAGATCGCCGTTCTGGAGGGCTACCTGCCCGCCGAGGCGAACGAGCAGGAGATCGCCACCGCCGTCGAGAAGGCGATCGCCGAGACGGGCGCCAGCTCCGCGAAGGACGTCGGTCGCGTGATGAAGCCCGCGCTCGCCCTGCTCGCGGCCAGCGGGAAGGTGGTCGACGGCAAGCGCGTGAACGAGGCGGCCCGCAAGGCGCTCGGATCCTGATGGAGCAGGGCGGCCGGCAACCGAAGCGGAAGCCCCGCGCCGCCGGGCCGGGAGACCTCGTCGCTGTCGCCGCCCCTGCCGGCCCCGTGGACGCGGACCGCCTCGACCGCGGCGTTGCCGAGCTCGAGTCCCTGGGCTTCCGGGTCCGAGTCGCGGACGGGGTCCTCGCCCGGCGCGGCTTCACGGCCGGCAGCGCGGACGACAGGCTCGCGCAGCTGCACGCCCTCTTCGCGGACCCGGCGGTCCGGGCGATCTTCTGCGCGCGGGGCGGCGCCGGCAGCGTGCACGTCGTGCCCCGGCTCGACGGGGGCCTGTTGCGCGCGGATCCCAAGCTGCTCGTGGGCTACAGCGACGTCACGGCGCTGCACCTCGTCCTCGACCGGCTCGGGCTCACGAGCCTGCACGGACCGATGGTCGCCAGGGAGCTCGCCGATGGAGCCGCGGCCTACGACGCACCGAGCCTCTGGCGCGGGGTCAGCGGGGAGGGCTTCCCCTGGACGAGCCCGCCCGGCGCGATCGTGCCCCTGCGCGGCGGGTCGGCGGAGGGGATCCTGCGAGGCGGCTGTCTCTCCCTGCTGGCCGCCTCGGTGGGTACGCCGTGGGCGCTCGACACTTCCGCCGAGCCCACGATCCTCTTCTGCGAGGATCTCGACGAGCGGCCCTACCGCGTCGACCGCATGCTGCGGCAACTGCGGCTGGCGGGGGCCCTGGTCGGGGTGAAAGGGATCGTGCTCGGGGAGATGAAGGGCTGTGCGGCGGGTCCGGAGGACGGCTACACCCTGGAGGAGATCCTGCTGGAGGCGCTCGACGGTCTCGCGCTTCCGGTCGCCAGCGGTCTCCCGAGCGGCCACGCGACTCGTCCCAACCTGACCCTGCCGCTGGGCGTGCGGACCCGGCTCGAGTGCGACGAGGAGTCGGCGCGCCTGGTCGTGGAGGAGGCGGCCGTTCGATGAAGATCCACCTCTCGGCCGTGTGTGGGACGGCGATGGCCTCGCTGGCCGGCCTGCTGAGCGAGCGGGGGCACGAGCTCTCCGGTTCCGACCAGGACGTCTACCCGCCGATGTCGACGCAGCTCGAGGCCCTCGGCGTGCGGATCCTCTCCCCCTACTCCGAGGCGAACGTGCCGGCCGACGCCGATCTGGTCGTGATCGGGAACGCGCTCTCGCGCGGGAACCCGGAGGTCGAGCTGGTGCTCGACCGTCGCCAGCGCTTCACCAGCCTGCCTGCCCTGCTGGCCGAGGAGTTCCTGCGGCAGCGGCAGTCGCTGGTGGTGGCCGGTACCCACGGGAAGACCACGACCAGCAGCCTGCTCGCGTTCCTGCTCCAGCGGGCCGAGCTCGACCCGTCGTTCCTGATCGGCGGCGTTCCCGTCGACTTCGAGCGCAGCTATCGGCTAGGGCAGGGTCCGCACTTCGTGATCGAGGGAGACGAGTACGACTGCGCCTTCTTCGACAAGCGACCGAAGTTCGTGCACTACCTGCCCCAGCTCGCCGTGATCGGAAACCTCGAGTACGACCACGCCGACATCTATCCGGATCTCGCCGCCGTGCAGCTGGCCTTCGTGCGGCTGCTGCAGGTCCTGCCGCGCAGCGGGCTGCTGATCGCGGGCACCGAGAGCCCCGCGTTGCGCGAGATCCTGATGCACGCCCGCTGCCGGGTGGCGACCTTCGGCCTGCACGAGCAGGCGGACTGGCGGGCCGTGGACGTGCGCTCGAGCCCCGCCGGGGCGCGCTTCCGTCTGATCCGGGCGGGGCGGGACCAGGGCGAGCTGACGCTGCGCCTGCCCGGCGAGCACAACGTGAGAAACGCCCTGGCCGCCCTGGCCGCGGCCGCGGAGGTCGGGGTCCCGCTGGAGGTCGCCCGCCAGGCGCTCGCCGCATTCGGCGGGGTCAAGCGCCGCCTGGAGCTGCGCGGGGAGGTGGCCGGGGTTCGCATCTACGACGACTTCGCCCATCATCCGACGGCGGTCGCGGCAACGCTCGGAGCGCTTCGCGACAGCGGCGGCGGGCGAGTGGTGGCCGTCTTCGAGCCGCGCTCCTACACGTCCCGCACCCGTGTCTTCCAGGCCGAGTTCGCGCGGGCGTTCGCTCGCGCCGACCAGGTGGTGGTGGCGGCGGCACACCTGCCGGGGAAGATACCGGAGGCAGCCCGCCTCTCCGAGGCGGAGCTGGTGGCGGCGATCCAGGCCGCCGGCGGCGAGGCACGGTTCCTTCCGTCGGTCGACGAGATCGTCGGGCAGCTCGCGGCCACGCTGCGACCGGGCGATCGGGTGGCGATCCTGTCGAACGGCGGCTTCGGCGGGATCCACGAGAGGTTGATCCGCGCACTGGCAGCGGCTCGCCGCTAGCGAGCGAGCGGGCCCCGCCCGGCCTGGCAGCCCGCGTCCGCCTGTGCTATAGATTTCGGCCATTCGTCCGAAGACATGGGGGCCGCCGCGGTTCAGCTCGCGGAGTCCGGATCGTCCTCGGCGGTGGTGTGTCGGCTGCCCCGCCGTCGGGGTTTGGCGTGCACACGCGGCGCATGGCGGGCTCGGATCGCGCGGAGCTGGCTGGGGTCGATGCCCGTTACCCGGCCGGACCGGCCGTCTCGGGGGAGCACCACGCCATGAAGGGGGCCGCGCCATGAGAGGGGCCGTGCCGGCGCTGTTGGGATGCATTCTGATCGGGGCGGTGCCGTCGTGGGGCGCGCCCCGGGATCCGAAGGACGCGCCGCCGGGCGACCGGGCGGAGCCGGAGCCCGAGGTCCCCAGCCAGGACGCCGGACGGCCCCCCTACCACCACACCGAGCAGATCACGGTCGAGAGCGCCTCGCGCTCCGAGACGGCCCTCGTGGACGCGCCGGCGACCATGAGCGTCGTGACCGCCGAGGCGATCGCGGTGAGCCCGGCCCAGAACTACGCCGACCTGCTGCGTTCGGTCCCGGGGATGAACGCGATCCAGACCTCGGCACGGGATTTCAATCTCACCACGCGACAAGGCACCTCGACCCTCAGCAACTCTGAGCTCGTGCTCGTCGACGGGCGCTCGGTCTATCTGGACTTCTTCGGTCTCGTGCTCTGGGACTTCGTCCCGAACCCGAGTTCGGGCGACGTCAAGCAGATCGAGGTTGTGCGAGGGCCCGCCTCCGTCGTGTGGGGGGCGAACGCGCTGAGCGGCGTCGTCAACATCATCACCCGCCTGCCCCGCGAGAGGCCGGGTCTCGCGCTCACCCTGAGCGCCGGGCTCTTCGGCAGGGAGGGGGGCTCCCGCGAGGCCGAGGGGCAGGGCCGCCAGTATGGGGGCAGCTTCTCCTATGCGGGAACGATGGGGCCCGTCTGGTCGTATCGGCTCTCGGCCGGCTACTACGGTTCGGACCCCTACTCGCGCCCGGTGGGGACGATCCCGCTCGCGTGTCATCCGCTCGGGGCGAACCCGTGTCGCGATGCCAGCGGGAACGCCCTTCCGGGAGGCTACCCGGTGGGCGGCGCCCGGTATCCCGCGGAGAAGAGCGGGTCCGGCAACTTCGTGAACGAAGGCACCGAGCAGCCGAAGCTGAGTCTGCGCGTCGATCAGGAGGTGGGTGGTACCGGACGGATCAGCTACGAGGCCGGCTATGCCGGGACGACCGGCATCATCCACACCGGCATCGGGCCATTCGAGATCGAGAGCGGCTCCTACCTCGCCTACGGCCGGGCCTCCTACAACCGCGGGGCGCTTCGGATCGGGGCCTTCGCGAACCTGGTGGACGCGCACGCGCCGAACCTGCTGCAGACGGACCCCGCGACCCTCGCGCCGGTCGTGCTCGGGTTCGTGACGCGGACCTACGACCTGGAGGCCGGGGACGCGCGCGCGCTGGCGGGCAAGCACCTCCTCAGTTACGGGGCCAACCTGCGCCGGAGCGAGTTCGAGATCACGTTGGCGCCGGGAGGCCAGGACCGCACCGAGCTCGGCGGATACCTGCAGGAGGAGTTCTTCACGACCCACTTCCGCCTGGCCGCCGGCGTGCGGGCGGACAGGTTCGGCTCCCTCCATCACTGGGCCTTCTCTCCGCGCCTGAGCCTCATGTACAAGCCGAGGCCGGGGCACTCGCTGCGGGCCTCCTACAATCGGGCCTTCCGCTCGCCCTCGGTGATCAACGAGTATCTCGAGCAGAGCATCTTCAGCCCGACCCCCGTCGACCTGCGTCCGCTCGCGCCCCTGCTGCCGGCCGCGGAGAGGGGGCTGGTTCCGGACGAGCCCTTCCAGCTGATCGTGAAGACGACCGGCCGGCAGGACCTGCGCGAGGAGCGCGTCGACGCCCTGGAGTTCGCCTACGCCGGCAGCTTCGGCGGTCGCACCACGGTGGGCCTGGCCGTCTACCAGAACGTGATCGACGACAACATCAACTTCGTCTCGGTGACGCCGGACGCCGAGCACCCGCAGGGGCTGCCGGGCCTCGAGTACTACTCGGCGAGCGATCCCGCGCGGGGCGTCGGCACCGGGAGCCACCAGCCGATCACGCTCGACCCGTTGCTGATGGACCTCCTGGCGCGCCTGCCGCAGCCTTACGGCCCGGTCCGACTGCCGGCGACGGTTGCCACCTACCTGAACCTGGGTCCCATCCGGCAGCGCGGCGTGGAGGTCTCCCTGCAGGAGCGCTTCGGCCACGGGGTCTCCGCCTTCGCCAACTACTCGTGGCAGGCGACACCCAAGGTGCTGGCGCCGGAGGCTGGCCAGGAGCGCTACCCCCTGGCGGAGGTGGAGCCGCCGCCGAGGCACCGGTTCAACCTGGGGGGACGCTACGACGGTTCGCACGTCTTCGGTGCCCTCGAGCTCGACTACGTGGACAAGGCCTTCTGGAATGACGTGCTGGACGCGCCCTACCACGGCTTCACCGACGCCTACACGATGCTGAACGCGAGCTTGGGCGTGAAGCTGGCGCGGGGAAAGCTGGTCGTGAGCCTGCGGGGCACGAACCTCCTGGACCAGAGAATCCAGGAGCACGTCTACGGCGACCTCATCCGGCGCGCCGTCGTGCTCCAGGCACGGTTCTTCGCAAAGTGAGTCCGCGCCGGGCGGCCGCGCAAGCCGGGTTCAGGCCGTCCTACGCGGCGGTCAGTCGCGCGGTGCGAGCGTGCGCTCGAGGTGGGCGAGGATCGCGCGACCCCGGGCCGCGCGCTCCTGTTTGCCGCTGACGCCGTGTGACTGACCCGGGAGCAGGACCAACGAGTAGGGCTTGCCGGCGCCGACCAGGGCCGCGACAAAGGCGACCGTGTTCGCGAGGTGGACGTTGTCGTCGGCGGTACCGTGGAGGAGCAGCAGCTCCGCCTTGAGCTTCGCGACGTTGCGGATGGGGGAGCTCGCGTCGTAGCCGGCCGGGTTCTGCTCGGGGGTGCCCAGGTAGCGCTCGGTGTAGATCGAGTCGTAGAGCCGCCAGTCGGTCACCGGCGCCCCCGCCACCGCGGAGCGGAACGCCTCCGGTGCGTTGGTGGCGGCGTAGAGCGTGAGATAGCCGCCGTACGACCAGCCCGCGATCCCGATCCTCGCGGGGTCGACGAAGGGCAGCGAGCGAAGGTACGCGACTCCAGCCAGCTGGTCCTCGAGCTCGATGCGGCCGAGCTGGCGGCGGATCGGAGCTTCGAAGGCCGTCCCGCGTCCGGCGGAGCCCCGGTTGTCCAGCCAGAAGACGAGGAAGCCGTGGCTGGCGAGCAGGTGATCGAACGCCGATGCCTGGCCCCAGGAGTTCCGGACCACCTGCACGTGGGGCCCACCGTAGACGTCGATGACCACGGGGTAGCGGCGGGCGGGATCGAAGTCGGCGGGCTTCAGGAGCGCCGCGTAGAGCCGGGTGCCGTCCTGCGCCGAGAGAGCCACCGGCTCTATGTGCCCGCGCTCGAAGTCGAGGATGGGAGGGTGGGTGTTGTCCTCGATCGCCCAGCGCCGGGTGCCGTCCTGGCTGGACACGACCAGTTTCGGCGGCGTCTCGGTGTTCGACCAGGTGTCCGCGTAGAAGCGCCCGTCGGGGGAGACGAGCACCTGGTGGACCCCGTCCTCGCGGGTGAGGCGCGTGCGGCCCGTCCCGTCGAGACGTACGCGATAGAGATGCCGCTCGCGGGGATCCTTCTCGGTGGCGGTGAAGTAGAGGAAGCCGCTGTGCTGGTCGAAGACGAAGGGCGTCTCGGGCGTGGCGAAGGAGATGCGGGCTTCCACCGCCCAGGGGCCCTGGGTCACCGCCCGGCAGCCGCCTCTCGTCTCGCAGACGTAGATGTGGGCGAAACCGTCGCGCTCGGAGACCCAGAGGAAGCGATGGCCGTCACCGAGGAAAAGAGGCGCGCCGAAGGTGTCGAGCCAGGTCGTGGAGCGCTCGGTGAGCACGATCCGGCCGGCGGAGGGCTCGCGCTCCTCTGCCGTGGCAGAGACCAGCCGCAGCTCGAGCTGGTTCTGGGCACGGTTGAGGGCCTGCGCGGCGACGCTCCGTGAGTCTCCCGTCCAGCCGAGCTGCGGAAGGAGGTATTCGTCCTCGGGTGGCATGGAGACCAGCCGCTCCGAGGCCAGCTCGCCATGCTTGCCGAGCACGGCGATGCCGAGACGGGCGATCGCGTTGGGGGAGCCGGGCGCCGGGTAGCGCTGCCAGCTCACCTGGTTGGGCACGGCCAGGAAATCGACGATCGGGAAGCGGGCGACACGCGTCTGATCCAGCTGCAGGTAGGCGATCGCGCGCGAGTTGGGGGCCCAGACGAAGGCCTGCGCGGCGCGCGGGGCGAGCTCCTCCTGGTAGACCCAGTCCAGGCGTCCGTTGAGGAGCGTCTCCGAGCCGCTGTGGGTGAGGCGGGTCTCGCGGCCGGAGGCGATCTCGACCGTGTAGAGGTCGCTCTCGCGCACGAAGGCGACCCGGCGTCCGTCCGGGGAGGCGGTGGCGAACTGCTCGTCCTGCGCCGTGCGGACCAGGGCGCGCACGGCAGCCTTGGCGACGTCCACGACGAAGATGTCGCCGTCCGCAGGCACCAGCAGGTGCTTGCCGTCCGCGAGCCAGGAGGCGGCCGCCAGGGGCAGCCCGCGCGCGTCGTCGCCGGGGACGTGGAGCCGGCTGCCGTCGAGGAGGACCGTCTCCTCACCGTCGGCCACGTCGAAGCCGCAGAGCTGGGGGGAGTCGGCGGGGCCGCGCAGGAAGGTGAGGCGCCTTCCGTCGGGGTGCCAGGCAAGCCCCGTGGGTAGCGTGCCCGAGAGCGGGGGAGCCTCGTAGAGCCGTTCGAGAGTCAGCTTGGGCAGCGACTGAGCGAGGAGCGTCGGGGGCGCCGAGAGACCGAAGAGCGCGAGGCTGGCGAAGGCCCACGCCCGCGGGCCCACGGCGCTCGCCGAACCGGCACGACGCAGACGGGAGCTCGAGCCTGAATACACGTCCACCCTCCAGGAACGGCGGGCCTTCACCCGGCATGCGGCCTGCCGTGGAAAGAGCGCGCTCCGGGTCTCCGCGGGCCGAAGGCCCGCGGAGCGGCCTAGAACAGCGTGTAGATGAACGGCGCGACCGCCGAGCCCTGGGTGAACACCACGAGCAGGCCCAGCAACGCGAGCATCACCACGATCGGGCCCAGCCACCACTTCTTGCGCACCCTCATGAACGCCCACAGCTCGGTGACGATCCCGACTTTTTCCCTCGAACCCTCGAACGCCATCCGCTTCTCCCGTGCCTGCCCTCAGGCATCGTCCCACGAGCGTCCCGGGGTCCTGTCCGGAGGCGCGCGGGTCTTCAGGGGCGCCGGTTGCGCGGCGCCCGTCCCCTTCAGTCCAGCTCGTACAGTGAACGCCAGTCGACGTCCTCGCGAAGCGGCGGCTGCCGCTTCTTGTCGAGCAGCTGATGGCCGAGCACCAGGTGGTCCATGTTCGTGCGCATGAAGCAGAGGTAGGCGTCGTGAGGCGTGCACACGATCGGCTCGCCGCGCACGTTGAACGAGGTGTTGATCACGATCGGGACGCCGGTCAGCGGCTCGAACTCCTCGATCAGGTCGTAGTAGAGGGGCGCCTGCTCGCGCGTGACTGTCTGCATGCGCGCGGAGTTGTCGACGTGCGTCACCGAGGGGATCGAGCGCTTGCCGTCCCGCACCTGCGCCACCAGCAGCATGTACGGGCTGTCGCAGTCGATCTCGAACCACTCGCTCGCCTTCTCGAGCAGCACCGAGGGCGCGAAGGGACGGAAGCCCTCCCGGAACTTGATCTTCATGTTGAGGGTGTCGCGCATCTTCGGGTCGCGCGGGTCGGCCAGGATGCTGCGTCCGCCGAGCGCGCGCGGGCCGAACTCCATGCGCCCCTGGAACCAGCCGACCACGTTGTTCTCCGAGAGCAGACGTGCCGTCTGCTTCACGAGGTCGGCGTCCGAGAGGGTCAGGTACTCGGCGCCGGCCCCGTCCAGGTACTGCCGGATCTCGGCGTCAGTGAACTGCGGGCCCAGATACGCGTGGCTCCAGGCACCGGCGCGTGGCTGCTTGTCGACGGTGTTGTAAAGATAGTGGGCGACGCCCACGGCGCCCCCGGCGTCGCCGGCGGCCGGCTGCACCCACAGCTCCTTCATCGGCGTCTCGCGGATCACACGGCCGTTGGCGACGCAGTTGAGGGCGACCCCGCCCGCCAGGCACAGCCTGGTGAGGCCCGTCTCCTCGTGCAGGTGCCGCGCCATCCTGAGCACGATCTCCTCGCACACCTTCTGGACGGAGGCGGCGATGTCGAACTCGCGCTCGCTCATCCAGGTCTCGGGC
The DNA here is from genome assembly GCA_963732935.1 of uncultured Acidobacteriota bacterium. GTDB lineage: Bacteria > Acidobacteriota > Vicinamibacteria > Fen-336 > Fen-336 > DATBSL01. The sequence goes on from CAVTBK010000005.1 coordinate 70,827, forward strand.
TTGCGGGGCGGGCCGCCGAAGAACTCGTCGAAGGCGTGGTTGGTCATGCGCAGGCCGTGAGTCGTAGGAGAAGTACCGCATGTCCAGCTTGAAGGAGCCGTCCTCGGCCACCCGGACCATGTCACGCATGATGCGGTCGAAGTGCACGGGCTTGCCGTAGGGAGCGAGGCCCATCACCTTGTACTCGGCGCTGTTGACCTTGAAGCCGAGATAGTAGGTGAAGGCGCTGTAGAGGAGCCCCAGGCTGTGGGGGAAGCGGATCTCCCTGAGGAGGGTGATCTCGGTCCCCTTGCCGACCCCGTAGGAGGCGGTTGCCCACTCGCCGACGCCGTCGACCGTGAGGATGGCGGCCTCCTCGAAGGGTGAGGGCAGGAAGCAGGAAGCCGCGTGGCTCATGTGGTGTTCCGCGAAGTAGATCGGGCCCCTGGTAGGGCTTCAGCTCCTTGCGGATGATCGACGGCACCCAGAGCTTCTCGTGGATCCAGACGGGCATCGCCGTGCGGAAGGAGTTGAGCGAGCGCGGGAAGGTGGCGACGTAGGTGGAGAGCATGCGCTCGAACTTGAGCAGCGGCTTGTCGTAGAAGCCGACCGCGTCGAGCCTCTCCGGCGAGATGCCCGCCTCGTGCGAGCACGTATTGGATGGCGCGGTGGGGGAAGTCCGAGTCGTGCTTCTTGCGCGAGAAGCGCTCCTCCTGGCCGGCGGCGACCACGACGCCGTCCTTGAGCAGGGCGGCCGCCGAGTCGTGGTAGAAGCAGGAGATGCCGAGGACGTAGGTCGAGGAGGGGGCCATCAGAACTGGTGCCGCGCGGCGCCCTCGGTGCCGAGGGGGTTCGGCTCGTGGGCGCGCCAGAAGCAGGGCTCGTGCGCCAGGTCGCGGTCGAGGGGGTCCTTGCCGAACGCGCGCAGGAGGAGCCCGATCGGGCCCACCGACAGCACGTAGATGAGGGCCAACAGCACCGCCGTCCAGGCCACACCGAGGCCGTTGAAGACGGCCGTCCAGCGGCGGTAGGCGGCCGACTTGGGCGCCAGGTAGCGAAGCGCGAGCTCGACCAGCACGAGCGCTGCGCCAAACGCCAGCAGCTTGTGGTGTGCGAGCGCCGCGGCCAGGGACGAAACGAGCGACTGAAGGCTCAAGTTGCTGAAGCTCCTCCAGATAACAGCCGCACATCTTACCGTCCCGAGTGATGTGGGTCAACGGCGGAGCCCGCCCGGCGCGGGCTATAATCGCGCCGCCATGGCCAAGGACGCGCGGGACGACGGCTCCCGGGTTTCTTCCGCCGAGTCACGCTCGGACCACCTGCGCGCGCAGCTGCGGCGCTGGACCGACCAGGTCGCCGCGGCGGGCCGGGCCGCGGAGCTCTTCGAGCTGGAGATGTGGCTGCGCAGCTTCGAGCGCTTCTTCCGGATCGGAGGGCAGCCGCTCTCGGACCGCGAGACCCGCACGCTGGCTCTGCGCAACTGGTCCGAGGAGCTGCGTCTCGTCGACAACGCCCTGATGCGGGTCGTGCACCTGTCCACCGCGATCCTGAGCGAGGAGCAGGTCGACCTCACCCGCTTCGACCGCTACGTGGAGGCGAGCTTCGCCAAGGACGAGGGGCTCGACCCCTACCTCGAGAAGCTGGTCAAGCACGCGACGCCCGAGGCCGCGCTCACGCTGCTCAGGGAGTCGTTCGAGGACCTGCACCTGCTGCTGGTCGACCTGGTCCGGCTCTCCCGGCTCCAGTACTCGACCTTCACGCCGTCGGCAAGATCCTCTACCGCGAGGTGAGACGGAGCGATCTCGTGGCGATGATCATCGACAAGAAGTTCAAGCCCGTGCACGACCGGGTTCGCACCCGCCGCATCAGCGCGGCTGGTCCAGGGGGTGGAGGACCACAACGACCGCCGGCAGGCGGCCAAGGTGTTCCTGGAGCTGTTCCGGCTGCTGCACTACCTGGAGTACACGGACCCCTCCCGGCTGCCGGAAGGGCAGCTGCGGGACACGATCCTGCCCTTCGCCCTGGTCACCTCGGAGACCCGCCTCCTGCTGAGCTACATCGAAAGACGCGTGCTCAAGGGGAAGGAGATCGTGCGGCCGCTCGACCAGGTCTACGACTCGTTCGTCTACTGCATCCCGCTCGAGCTGCGCAAGGTCATGAACACGGAGCTGTCGGACATCTCCGTGACGCGCCAGACCGACAGCGTGCGCACCCGGGTCGAGAACAGCCACGGTATCCTGAAGGACTGCTTCCAGCAGTCGGTCGTCCAGCTGGCGCAGGCCTTCGACACCAAGGTGGACGGCGCCAGGATCTTCCCGGACTTCATCGCCCGGCGCGACCAGTCGCTGCAGGTGCGCGACGCCCTGGCCGAGGTGGTGCAGGCGGTGCGGGCCTTCCAGGCCGAGCGAAACGAGGCGACCGCGGGGCGCATGAAGGACCGCATCTCCAACTTCTACGACCACTACATCAAGTACCTGATGTACCGCGACTGGTCGGGCTTCGAGCTGTTCTACATCGAGATCCTCAAGTGCGGCAGCATGACCGGACTCGCGCAGATCGCGCACCGCTTCGACACCTTCCTGGTGACGCTCCTGCGGGAGGTGCAGAAGCGCTCGTTCCTTCAGGGCGTGGCACCGGCGGAGGGCGTGCAGGAGCTGCTCGGACCTTGAGCCCGTCCCTGCCCGATCGCGGGACGGTCCAGGTCCTCCTGTTGGACGCCGGGGGCGTCCTGGTCCGGCCCAACTTCGCCCGGGTGTCCGAGGCCCTGCGCGCGCATGGTGTTCCCGCCGAGGCTTCGCGATTGGCGGCCGCGGACGGGCAGGCCACCGGCGAGCTGGACCGGCCCCCCGGCCCCGGCACGGCGACGGACGAGGAGCGGGGTTTCCTGCACTTCAACCGGGTCTTCGAGCTGGCGGGGATCGCCCCCTCGGCCGCGACCGCCGCCGCCCTGGCGGATCTCAAGCGCTGGCACGACGAGCGCAACCTCTGGGAGGACGTCCTACCCGGCGTGCGCGAGAGCCTGGCACGCTTTCGCCGGGCGGGGCTCCGTCTGGCGGTCGTCTCGAACGCGAATGGCACCGTACGCCTGCTGCTCGGGCGGCTGGGCCTCCTGGACGCCTTCGAGGCGGTGCTGGACTCGGCCGTCGAGGGTGTCGAGAAGCCCGACCCGCGCCTCTTCCGGCTGGCATTGGAGCGCCTGGGCGCCCAGCCGGCAGAGGCGGTGCACGTCGGGGACCTGTACTACGTGGACGTCGTGGGGGCCCGTGCCGCGGGCCTGCGGGCCGTGCTGCTGGACGAGCGGGGACGGTGGCCGCAGGCCGACTGTCCGCGCATCGCCTCCCTGCTCGAGCTGGCCGATCATCTCGGCCCCGGAGGAGCCGGCCCGATTCTGCTAAACTCCGAGGCCGCACGATGAGCGCCGCCGAGAAAGACCCCTTCGCCCGCTTCACGAAGCGCTTCCCGAGAGGGACCGTCCTCTTCAACGAGGGGGACGAAGGCGAGGACATGTTCATCATCCGGTCCGGCCGGGTGGCGATCAAGAAGCGGGTGGCCCACGGCGAGATCACGGTCGCGGTCCTGGAGAAGGGCGACTTCTTCGGCGAGATGGCCGTCCTGGAGCGGATCCCACGCACCGCCGGCGCGGAGATGGTGGAAGACGGCGACCTGATCGTGATCGGCAGCGACATCTTCGGGGACATGGTCAAGGGCAACCCGGAGATCGCGGTGCGCATGCTGCGCAAGTACTCGCTGCGCCTGCGCGAGACCACGAAGCAGTTCGAGGACCTCAAGCGCCTGGATGGCGCCGCGGCGCCGGTCTCGGGGGCAGCGGGCGTCACCGTCGAGCAGCCGGTCGAGCCGGCCAAGCCGGCCGCGCCTCAGCAGAGCGAGGCCCTCGCGTACTTCATCTCGAAGGCGAGCGGCAACGTGTTCCCGGTGTTCAAGGGCGACTCGCTGATCGGTCGCTACGACTCCGTGACCGGCATGACCCCCGACGTCGACCTCACCAACGAGGACTCCGCGCGGAACATCTCGCGCCGGCATGCACGGCTGCTGATGCGGGACGGCAAGCCCTTCCTGGCCGAGGAGATCGGGACCATGAACGGCACCTATCTGAACGGCCACAAGCTGGCCACCGGTGTGCTGACCCCGATCGCAGACGGCGACGAGCTGACCCTCTGCCGCCTGACCCTCAACTTCCGGCTGCCGGCGCCGGCCAAGTAGGGAGCGGCCGGCTCTCACGCAGGGCTTCGTCGAGTGGGCGGGGCCGCCAGGCGTCCGCCCAGGAGGCCGCCGGCGCCGGTCACCAGGACGCGCAAGGTCGGCTCAGCCGAGCATCACCGCGCCGCCGTTGACGGAGAGGATTTGCCCGTGCAGGTAGCTCGCCAGGTCGGAGGCGAGGAACGCGATCGGTCCAGCGATCTCCTCGGGCGTGCCCGGCCGGCCGAGGGGGATCGCCCGCACCGCGGCGTCGTCCCGGGCCAGGGCCTCGCGGGTCATGTCCGTCTCGACCCAGCCCGGCGCCACGCAGTTGACACGGATCCCGCGAGGACCCAGCTCCGCCGCCAGGGACTTGGTGAGCGCGATGATCGCACCCTTGCTGGCGGCGTAGTGGGAGTAGTAGGGCTCGCCGCGCTGACCCGCGCTGGAGGCCACCAGGACGAGGGTGCCCGAGCCGCGGGGCAGCATGCGACGGACCGCCTCGCTGGCGGCCTCGCGGACGGAGCCCAGGTTGACGCGCAGCGTCTCGTCCCAGTCCTCGGCGCTCATGGTCTCGATCGGGGCCCGCCGCCAGATGCCGTGGCCGAGGACCGCGGCATCGAGCGGGCCGAGCGCCTCCTCGGCGCGAGCCACCAGTCGCTCCGCCTCGCCCGTCTGCGAAAGATCGGCCGAAAGGGTCACGGCCTTGGCGCCGCACGCCGCGAGCTCGGCCTCGAGGGCGCGGGCAGCGGCCTCGTCGTGGTGGTAGGCGATCGCGACACGGGCCCCGAGGCGTCCGAAGAGGAGCGACACGGCGCGGCCGATGCCGCGGCTGCCGCCGGTGACGAGCGCGCTGCGTCCTTGGAGGCTCACCATGACAGGTGGACCGTATCCGGGGGGTGCGGCCACGTCAAGGCAGCGCGGGCGACGGTCGTGCCCGCGGCAGGTGGCGCCATGCTCTTCGCGCCTCGCTGCTAGAATCACGCATGCCGTTCGTCAGCTTCGAGGGGATCGAGGGCTCGGGCAAGAGCACGCAGATCGCGCGTCTGGCGCAGCGCGTCGGCAGTCGAGCCCTCGCCACGCGCGAGCCGGGCGGGACCGCGATCGGTGCCTCGATCCGCGAGCTGCTGCTCGATCCGGCCAACCGCAGCATGGACGCGACCACAGAGCTGCTGCTCTATTTCGCCGATCGGGCGCAACACGTGGTGGAGCGGGTGCGCCCCGCCCTCGCCGAAGGGCGGCTGGTGCTGTGCGACCGGTACGTCCAGTCGAGCCTTGCCTATCAGGGTTTCGGACGAGGTCTGCCGCTCGCCCGGATCCGCCAGCTCGCCGAGATCGCGACCGGCGGGCTGCAACCGGACGTGATCGTCCTCCTGGATCTGCCGGTGGAGGTGGGCCTGGGCCGGGTCGGGCGGCGTGGCGGACGCGATCGCCTCGAGCGCGAGGTGGTGGCCTTCCACGAGCGCGTCCGGCACGGCTTCCTCTCGCTCCTCGCGGAAGAGCCCTCGCGCTGGCTGCGCCTCGACGCCAGCCTGGCAGAGGAGTCGGTCTTCGGGCAGCTCTGGGCGGGGCTTGCCGCGCGCTCCTTCGTCGCGGAGGCGACGGCGTGACCCTCGCTGGCCTCCGGGGCCACGAAAGGATCAGGGCGATCCTCGCGCGCGGGCTCGCGAGCGGGCGGGTGCCGCCGTCTCTGCTGCTGGCGGGCCCGGAGGGTGTCGGCAAGAAGGCAATCGCCCTCGCCTTCGCGCGCTCGCTCCTCTGCGAACGCGCCCCGGTCGGCGAGGCCTGCGGCGAGTGCCGGACCTGCCGGCGAATCGAGGCCGGACTGGAGCCGGAGAGGCTCGAGGCGGCCCGGGTCGAGGCGGATCGGCATCCCGACGAGGACGTCTGGCGCAACTTCCGCGTCCATCCCGATCTGGTGCTCGCCGAGGGTTGGCGGCTCACCAAGACCGGCCGGCCGCGTCAGGAGCCCGAGATCCGGGTGGGCCAGGTGCGAGACCTGATCGGGGAGATCGCGGGGACGCCTTTCGAGGCGCGGCGGCGGGTGTTCGTGATCGACGATGCCCACACCATGAACGAGGCGGCCCAGAACGCCTTGCTGAAGAGCCTCGAGGAGCCGGCGGCGCGCTCGCACGTGCTGCTGGTGACGGCCGCCCCGCTCGGGCTACGGCAGACGATCCGCTCTCGCTGCCAGCTGGTCCGATTCGGACCCCTTCCCCGGGCGACGGTCGAGGCACTGCTCGTCGAGCGCGGCTCGATCTCCCCGGAGGAGGCGCGCCTGCGGGCGGGTCTGGCCGGTGGCAGCATCGCCACCGCGCTCGCCTTCGAGTCGGAGTCGTACCGGCGCATTCGGGAGGTCGTGCTCGGCCTGCTCGAGCGGCTGGACGGGCTCCCCGCGCTCGGGCGGCTGGAGGCCGCCGAGCAGCTGGAGCAGGCGGGGGAGGCCTCGCTGCTGCTCACCACCCTGCGCTCCCTGCTCCGAGACGTGGCGGCGCTGCGAGCGGTGGGTGACGAGGCCCGGCTCGGCAACGAGGACGTCCACGACCGGCTGGCGGCGCTCGCCGAGGGAACGCTGGGGGAGCGCGCCGGCACCCTTGCCGAACGGGCCGCGCGGGCGCGGTCGTCCCTGCGGGGCTTCGCGAACCGAGTGCTGACCTTCGACGTGCTCGTGGACGCGCTGGCGACGGACTAATGGCGCCCCGTCCGGGTCGGTTGATCCACTCGAGGCCGACGCGACGTGCATTCGATTCTTGCGCGCGCGCGACGCGCTGTGCTACTAGAAAGAAAAGCAGCCGTCCCAGGAGCCGTCACCTGACGCTCGCCCCGTCGACGTCCGGCGGTGGGGACTGACTGGAGGTCGGTCTCATGAATCGCAAGTTGATCCGTCCGGACCTGACGGAGATGAAGGAACGCCGGCACACGACGGTCACGACGCCGAAGTACTTCCGCCAGCGTCGCCCGGTCTCGGCCGACCAGACGAACGCCGAGTCCAACTACTACCAGAAGCAGATGGCCAACAAGACGCGCATGGTCATCGTGCTGAAGGACGGTGAGGAGCTGCGCGGGACGATCGAGTGGTACGACCGCTGCGCGCTCAAGATCCACCGCCCCGACGCGCCGAACATCCTGCTCCTGAAGGACAACGTCAAGTACATGTACAAGGAGAACGAGGGCCCGGGGGGAGAGGACGACGAGTGAGATCGAAACGCCAGCCGTCCTCGCGCGGCTGCTTCGTCTGTGGACGCGAGAACCCTGTCAGCCTGAGGATGAAGTGGGACCAGGACGGTGACACGGGCGAGATTCGGGCGCAGGTCACGCTGCCGGACCACTTCAACGGCTACCCCGGTATCGCCCACGGAGGTGTCGTCGCGGCCGTTCTCGACGAGACCGCCGGGCGCTCGGTGCTCGTGGACGGCGGCTTCGAGGAGCTGATGGTGACGGCGAAGCTCGAGGTGGTGTACCGCCGGCCGACGCCGACCGGCGTGCCGCTCCTGGCGGTGGGCCGGCTGCTGCGGCGCAACGGCGAGCGGGCGGAGGCCGAGGGGGAGCTGCGCCTGCCGGACGGCACCGTCTCGGCGCGCGCCACGGTGCTGCTCGCGCGCCCGCCGCAACAGATCAAGGACGGCTGGGCCGCCGAGCGCAAGCACTGGCAAGTCGACCCCGACTGATCATCGGGCTGCTCTTCGCATCGTCCAAACGCGAGCCTGGCGGCCTGTTGACACGCGTCCCCGGCTGGCCCAGCATAGGCGAAGAAAAAGCGAATATGGACCATGCCCGTCGAGCTGCACCTCGCCTCCGCCTTCTCGTTTCTCCGGGCCTCCTCGACGCCCGAGGATCTCGTCCTGCGCGCAGCCGAGCTGGGCTACACGGCGGTCGCGCTCGTCGACCGTGACGGCCTCTGCGGCGCGCCCAGGTTCTTCAAGGCGGCCCGGGCGCAGGGCATCCGGCCCATCGTCGGCGCGGAGCTGACGCTCGCGGCCGACAGCGCTCCGGGGACAAAGGACGCCGCGGCGACGCGAGCGCTGCCGCTGCTGGTCGAGACCCAGCGGGGCTACCGCAACCTCTGTCGTTTGATCACGCGCATGAAGGCGGGTGTCTCCAAGGGCGAGGGGCGTCTCGAGCTCGCGATGCTCGAGGGGCTCTCGGAGGGTCTCGTGGCGCTGGCGGGCGCCGAGGCCCTGCTGGCGACGGACGGCCCGACAGCCTCGAAGCTCGACCGCGCTCTCCTGGCGCGGCTGGTGGAGGTCTTCGGGCGTCGCGGCGTCGTGATCGAAGTACAGCGGCATCGCCGCCGGGAGCAGGAGACGGTCAATCAGGAGTTGCTGGACGCCGCCTCGGGGCTCGGGCTGGGCGCGGTCGCCACGAACGGGGTGCGTTACGCGACGGCGCGCGGGCGCGCGCTCCTGGATGTTTTGGCCTGCGTCCGTGAGAAACGGACGCTGGCGACGGCGGGGCGGCTGCTCGCGGCCAACGCGGAGCGATACCTGAAGCCGCCGCCCGCGCTCGAGGCGCTCTTCGGCGACCGTCCCGAGTTGCTGCGCGCCGCCGAGGGGCTCGCCGAGCGGCTCGATTTCACCCTGGCGGATCTCGGCTACCGTTTCCCGGATTTTCCCGTGCCCTCCGGGGAAGGCCAGTTCAGCTACCTCGCCCAGGTCACCGAGCAGGGGGCGCGGGAGCGGTACCGTCCCTACCACGAGAAGGCGCGCCGTCAGATCGAGCGCGAGCTGACGCTGATCGGGAAGCTGGGCCTGGCGGGCTACTTCCTGATCGTCTGGGACCTGGTGCGCTTCTGCCGCCGGGAAGGGATCCTCGCCCAGGGCCGCGGCTCGGCCGCGAACAGCGCCGTCTGCTACAGCCTTGGCATCACGGCGGTCGACCCGGTGGGGATGGAGCTGCTGTTCGAGCGCTTCCTCTCCGAGGAGCGGGGCGAGTGGCCGGACATCGACCTGGACCTGCCGAGCGGCGAGCGGCGCGAGCGGGTGATCCAGCACGTCTACGAGCGCTACGGCGCCGCCGGCGCGGCGATGACCGCGAACGTGATCAGCTACCGCGACCGCAGCGCCTCGCGCGAGATCGGCAAGGTGCTCGGGATCCCGGCCGGCGAGATCGACCGGCTGGCGGCGCAGATGCGCCGCTTCGAGTACCTGGACCCCGACGACACGCTGGCGGCTCGGCTCGAGCGCGCGGGGATCGACGGGAGTGACCGGCGCCTGCGACTCTTCGCGCGCCTCTTCGAGGAGATCCAGGACCTGCCCCGGCACCTGGGCCAGCACTCGGGGGGGATGGTGCTCGCGCAGGGGCGGCTGGACGAGATCGTCCCGCTCGAGCCCGCGAGCATGCCCGGCCGGATCGTCATCCAGTGGGACAAGGAGGACTGCGCCGACCTCGGGATCATCAAGGTCGACCTACTGGGCCTGGGCATGATGTCGGCCCTTCAGGACGCCCTCGCCATGCTGCGGAGGACCGGCGTCGAGATCGACCTCGCCCACCTGCCAGCCGACGACCCGAAGGTCTACCGCATGCTGCGTGCCGCCGACACCGTGGGCGTCTTCCAGGTCGAGAGCCGTGCCCAGATGGCGACGCTGCCGCGCATGAGGCCCGAGCGCTTCTACGACCTGGTGGTCGAAGTGGCGATCATTCGTCCCGGGCCGATCGTCGGCAGGATGGTGAACCCGTACCTGGCGCGGCGGGCGGGCAAGGAGCCGGTCAGCTACCTGCACGCTTCCCTCGAGCCGATCCTCGCGCGCACGCTCGGGGTGCCGCTGTTCCAGGAGCAGCTGCTGCGGATCGCGATGACCGTGGCCGGCTTCAGCGGTGGCGAGGCCGAGGAGCTGCGCCGGGCCATGGGCTTCAAGCGCTCGGAGCAGCGCATGAAGGCGATCGAGGCGCGCCTGCGCGCCGGGATGCGGCAGCGGGGCATCACGGGCGAGGCCGAGGAGGCGATCGTGCGCTCGATCAGCTCCTTCGCGCTCTACGGCTTCCCCGAGTCGCACGCGGCGAGCTTCGCCCTGATCGCCTACGCGAGCGCCTACCTGAAGGCGTACCACGGGGCGGCCTTCGTCTGCGCCCTCCTCAACAACCAGCCGATGGGCTTTTATCACCCCTTCACCCTGGTCAAGGACGCCCAGCGCCACGGTGTGCGCTTCCGTCCCGTCGACGTGACGAAGAGCGAGCGGCTCTGCGCGCTCGAGGAGGGCGAGGTGCGGCTCGGGCTCGGCTACGTCCGCGGACTGCGCGCGGAAGCGGCCCAGCGCATCGCGGCAGAGCGCGCCCGCGCGCGCTTCGCGTCGTTGCAGGACTTCGTCGACCGCACCGCGCTCCGGCGCGACGAGCAGCGCACGCTGGCCGAGGCGGGCGCCCTCAACGCCTTCGGCCTCACCCGGAGGAGCGCCCTCTGGCAGGTCGAGAAGGCGGGCCGGCCGCGGGGGCCGCTCTTCCAGGACGGCCAGGACGGCGAAGGGCCCTCACCGGTGCCCGAGATGGACCTGGCGGAGAGGCTGAGGGCGGACGTCGTGGTGACCGGCACGACGGTGGGGCCGCATCCAATCTCCCTGCATCGAGGCACGCTCACGGCCCGTGGCGTGCGGCGCGCGAGGGAGCTCGAGCGCCTCCGGGACGGCGACGCGGTGCGCGTGGCGGGGGCGGTGATCTGCCGGCAGCGTCCCGGCACCGCCAGCGGCTTCCTGTTCCTGACCCTGGAGGACGAGACCGGCCTCGTGAACGTGATCGTGCGGCCGGACCTCTTCGCGGCGGAGCGCGGAGTGCTGGTGTCGGCGCCGCTGCTGGAGGTGGACGGCGTCCTGCAGGCGGCCGAAGGGCTTTCGGTTCGTGCCCGCGCGGTGCGACCCGTTCATGTGACCGCGCCGGTGACACCGGCGCGCCAGTTCCGCTAGCGGATGCGCGTGATCACCAGCCGGTCCGCAGCACGCGGGCCTTCGGCGCTCCCGGCGTCCTTAGTGGGCTCCCTCCTGACGGCGGGGGGCACGCTTCTGGGCCCGGCCGGGATGCCGTCGCTCCGTGTTGGGCAGCACGCGCAGCTCGGTCACGAGCTCGCGTCGTCCCGACCACTCTGTGTGCAGCTCGACGTCGTCGCCCGGCCGCAGGGAACGGTCCGTTCGGTCGGTGAGCTGGAAGGCCTCCGTCTCGCCGTCGTGGTCGACCGCCACCTGGCGCACTTTCGGATCGTAGGCGGAGACCCGTCCGACCACCGTCCGCGGGACTCCCTCCCGACGGAGCATGCTGCCGGCGTCCGCGGCGCCCGGCTGGAAGCCCAGCTCGGCAACGTCGAAGCTGCCGATCACCTCGTTCTGGAACGTGAAATGAACGTACATGGGCGGGCGCAGGTCGCGGACCGAGGGGTTCGGGAAGAAGGCCGCGCCGTCGGTGAACTTCACGGACGCGTCAGCCCGGAATCGCCAGGTCGCCACATGGTCCTTGGGGTCACGCAGGACCACCGTCGAGCGACTGAAGTCGATCGAGACGATGTTCCCGCGGCCGTGCTCGACGCTCTGGGCGAAGGCACCCTCCCAGGAGCAGAAGACCCAAGCCGTCGAGAGGGCGAAGACGAGCAGCTTTCGTAGGTTCATGAATCCTTCCTTTCGTAGCTAGCGCCGGCGCTTGTTGGCCTTGTGCGGTACGCGACGAGGGAGGGCGACCGGCTGCAGAGCGTCGATCCTCCTGCTGAGCTCCTCGACCCGCCGGGTCAGGGTGCGAAGCTCCTGCCGGCTGGGCAGGTCGAGCGCGACGAGCGCGCGACGGACGGTCTCCTCCGCCCGACGGGCGAAGGCGCCTCGTTCCTGCTGAGCGAGGCCGCGCAGGAGCAGGAGCCGGTGCTCGACCCGCTTGGCGGCCTTGCGGCGCTCCCGGTCGAGCCGGCCGCCCAGGCCAGCCAGGCGGTCCGCGGCCTTGTCGAGGTCGACGCCACGCGTGCGCGCGAAAGCACGTGCTCGCTCACCGAGCGCGGCGCCACCGACTGCGAGCGCCTGGCGAGTCTCGTCCCAGCCCTTCGCCAGGCGGGCTCGCGCGCCGCCGGCCGCCGTTCGTCGGCCCGTGCCTGCTGCTCGCCGGCCTGCGCGCCGGACGGTCTTCTTCCTCGCAGCCATCGTGGCCCTCCTCATCTCTGTTTGGTGCCCAGAGATAGCATGCTAGCGCAAAGCGCGGGCGCGGCGCTCGGCTTGCGTCAGCCGCGGGTGTGGAGATGGAGCGAGACCTGGTCGAGCGGGCGCTGGTTCGCCCGGCGGCGAGAGAGGATGAGCGCGGCGCCGAAGACGATTCCCAGCACGAACGCCGCCAGCAGCAGGATGCCCGCCAGGCGGAAGGAGCCGAGCACGACGCCCACCAGGTCGAAGCTGGGCTTCTCTACCTTGATCCAGGTGACGGCCTGAGCGAGCGGGGTCATCGGGCGCCGGCGCCGCCTCCGGTGCGCATGATCGGTCGGCGCCCGGCGTCGGTCAACTGGCGGAGCTGGGTGCGGTTGAGGGCTTCGAGGTAGGACTTGACGCCCGCTAGCAGGCTGCGCGCGATGAGGTCGCGGTAGCTCGAGGTCCGGAGCCGCTTCTCGTCCGCGGGGTTGGAGAGGAAGGCGATCTCGGCCAGCACGGCGGGCATGTTGGCGCCGATCAGGACGTAGAAGGGGGCGGTGTGGACGCCGCGGTCGACGACGGGGTGGGTGGCGCGTGCGCCCCGCACCACGGCCTCCTGCACGGAGGCCGCGAAGTCGCGGCTCTCGTCGATCTTGCTGTTGGTCGCGATCGCCTTCACCAGCCCCTGCAGGTCCTTGAGCGTCGCCGCGGAGATGGCGTTCTCGCGAGCGGCGACGGCCTCGGCGTGGCGGCTGCGCGCAAAGTTGAGGAAGTAGGTCTCGATGCCGTGCGCTTTGGCGTTGCGGCTGGCGTTGGCGTGGATGGAGAGGAAGAGATCGGCCGGCCGGGAGTTGGCGAACTGGCCGTTGGCGATCGCGGTACGCTCCTCGAGCGGTACGTAGACGTCCGTCGAACGGGTCAGCACGACCTCGGCGGCCAATTCCTGGCGCACCAGCTTCTCGAGGCGCAGCGCGACGTCGAGCACCAGGTCCTTCTCCTGGAGCCCCCCGGGTCCGATCGTGCCCGGGTCGTGCCCTCCGTGACCGGCGTCGATGACGATGCGGCGGGCGCCGAGGCCGAGCTGGCGGGCGAGGCTGTAGGAGCCTGCGCGGTTGGCGAGCGGTGGCTCCGGCGGGGGGGTGGGGAGGCTGGCGCGCTGGACGGCGGCCGCACGGGGCGCCTCGCCCGCGGGCGAGGCAGCGGAGGCGGCGGGAGGCTTCTCCTGGGTGCGCGCTGGAGGAGCGGCCGGGGCCGGAGCCGCGGACGCGGTCGCTTCCGAGGGCGGCGCTTTGGGGGCCTGGTCGCGTCCCCGGACGTCGATGACGAGTCGGGTGGGGTTCTCCAGATAGAAGATGTTGTGCTCCAAGACGTCCTTGAAGTCGAGGACGACCCGGACCACGTTCTCGCGATTCTTGCCGATCCGGACCCGCTCGAGCAGCCCGTCGCCCACGGGGAAGACGCGCTGCTCGAGGTTGGGGTGGAGTCGCGTCCCGATCAGGTCGATCCAGAGGCGGTCGGGATTGGTGACGCGGTCCGATTTGATCGGGACCTTGCGGGCGAGGTCGACCACCACGCGGGTCGAGGACTCGCCGCTCCAGGCGCGCAGGTCGAAGACGCTGGCCAGACCGGGTGGCGGCGCGGAGGGCAGTGGCACCGAGGGCTCGCGCCGGCGGAGCAGCCTCTTGACCTGCCGTGCGCGTTGCCCGTCGGGATAGGTGTCGAGGTAGGCGCGGCCCGCCTCGCGCAGCTGACGAGCGTTGCCAGCCTGGCGGGCGATCTCGAGGCTCTTGAAGAGCGCGTCTTCGCCCAGGCTGCTCGAGGGGTACTCGGAGACGAGGCTGCGGTAGGCGGCGAGCGCGTCCGTGAGATAGCGTGGAGCCCGGAAACGGCTCGCCATCTGCCGGTAGAGATCCCCGATCGCCAGCAGGGCGTTGTCGCAGTAGCCGCTGCGGGGGTAGAGGGCGACGACCTTGCGATAGCGGATGACCGCCGTCTCCCACTCGGCGCGGTTCGCGAGGCGCTTGCGCGAGCCCTTGAGCCGCCGCTCGGCCGTCTTGGCCTCCTGGTAGAGCGCCGCGTCGGGACGTCCCGGCCGGGCCGCGGCGCGCCGCGGCCCGGCGTCGAGCGCCCCTGGGCAGGCGGTCGCGAGGGCGAGCGCGAAGGCGGCGGCGCGGAAGTGGGGGCGATCGCTCATCGAGGCCAGGCGTCGACCGTCTCGTAGTAGTCCTTGGGGACCAGGATCTCGCGGGGCTTCGAGCCGTCGGCGGCCGAGACGATGCCGTCGCGCTCCATCATGTCGACCAGGCGTCCGGCGCGCGAGAAGCCGATCCGGAAGCGGCGCTGCAGCATGCTGGTCGAGGCCTGGCCACTCTGGACCACGAAGCGGACCGCGTCGTCGAACAGCTCGTCTCGGTCCACGAGCTCCGTCGCCTCGGCGGACTTCTCGGGCTTGCCGACGCTGTCGTCGTAGCGGGGCTGGCCCTGCTTGCGCAGGAACGCCGTGATCCGCGCGATCTCGTGCTCGGTGACGTAGGCGCCGTGGACGCGGATCAGCCGGGCGCTGCCCGGGGGCAGGAACAGCATGTCGCCGCGGCCCAGCAGCTGCTCGGCCCCGATCGAGTCGAGGATGGTGCGGCTGTCGACGCGGGCGGCCACGCGGAAGGAGATGCGCGAAGGGAAGTTGGCCTTGATCAGGCCGGTGATCACGTCGACCGAGGGCCGCTGGGTGGCCAGGATCAGGTGGATCCCCACCGCGCGGGCCATCTGCGCCAGGCGCGTGATCGATTCCTCGACCTCGTGCGAGGAGACCATCATCAGGTCGGCCAGCTCGTCGATCACGATCACGACGTAGTGGAGCGGGGCCAGATCCTCGCCGGACTCCTCGTCGCGAGCGCCCTTCTCGGCGCGGATGATGTTGTTGAACTGCTCGATGTTGCGGACGCCCTCCGAGGCCAGCATGCGGATCCGGCGCTCCATCTCCGTGACCGCCCACTTGAGGACGTTCGCGGCGATCTTGGGGTCGGTCACCACCGGGGTCAGCAGGTGCGGGATGTCCTCGTAGACGCCCAGCTCGAGCCGCTTGGGGTCGATCAGGATCAGTCGTACCTCGGCGGGCGTCGAGCGCAGCAGGATGCTGGCGATCATGCAGTTGAGGCCCACGCTCTTGCCGGTGCCGGTGGAGCCGGCGATCAGCAGGTGGGGCATCGCCGCCAGATCCGTGACCCAGACGTCGCCGTTCACCACCTTGCCCAGCCCGAGCGCCAGGCGGCCGGAGGCGCGCCGGAAGACGTCGGACTCGAGGATCTCGCGCAGCGAGATCGTCTCCCGTGACTCGTTCGGGATCTCGATCCCGACGTTGCCCTTGCCGCTGATGCGGTCGATCCGGATCGACTCCGCCTCGAGCGCGAGCGCCAGGTCGTCGCCCAGGCCCACGATCTTCGAGTACTTGACGCCGGCATCGGGCTTGAACTCGTAGGTGGTGACGACCGGCCCCGGGTGGATCTCCTTGATCGAGCCCAGGACGCCGAACTCGCCGCACTTGGTCTCCAGGATTCGGCCCTTCTCGCGCAGCCGGTCGGGATCGATGGGCGCGATCGTCTTCGGCTCGTCCAGCATGGCGATGGGGGGGAGCGTGTAGCCGCCGCGCTCCTCGGGCGCGGCCTCGCGGCGCTGGCGCCGGCGGGAGGCGGAACGAGGCGAGCCTGGAGTCGTATCCGCCGGGCCCGGCTGGGAGGGAAGGGCCCGCGGGTCGCGCACCGAAACCGGCGCTGGCGCCGTGGCGAGCGCCGATGCCGGGAGGTGGAGCGGCAGATCGTCGATCTCGTCCGGGGGCGGCTCGATCTCGAGCTCCTCGTCCGCCGCCGCGGCGTTTACCCGCCGGATGCGGGGAAGGCCCCCTGCCTCGACCGCGTGGGCCTGCGTGTGTTTGCGCACCACCTCGCGACGCAGCTTCTCCTTGCGCCGGCTCTCGCGATAGTGGGCCCAGGCGGTGCGCAGCGAGCGCAGCCGCTCGCCGAGGCGGCCGGAGAGACCGCCCAGCAACCTCGCGAAGGAGAACTGGGTCGAGAGGATGAGCCCCACGAAGAGGGCGGTCGAGACCACGATGAAGGCACCGGTCCGGCTGAAGTCGCCGACCAGGAGGGCCGACGCCAGCTCGCCGGTCGCCCCGCCAGCCCGCACCGGCTCGCCCTCGTAGCTGACGGCGCCGAAGGCGAGGGACAGCAAGCCGGCGAGCGACACCAGCAGCAGAGCATTGCCGGCCGCCTTCGTGTAGGGGGCCTCGACCGGCCTGCGCCAGAAGAGCTTCCAGCCGAGCAGACCGAGGACCAGTGGTATCAGCAGGGCCGCGAGCCCGAAGAGCTGGGCCACCAGCAGCTCGGCCAGGAAGGCCCCGAAAGGACCGATGAAGTTGCGGGCGGGCCCCTCGACGCCGGCCTTGAAGAAGGGGGCCGGGTCGCGCGGGTCGAAGGTGGCGAGCGCGATCAGGAGCATGAGGGCGAGGGCGAAGGCGATGCCCCCGACCAGCTCGCTGTGCGCGGACTTTCTTTCGCTGGCCATGCGGGCCTCAGACCTCCATCACCACGGGAATGATCAGGGGACGACGCTGGGTGCGGCGCCTGAAGAAGCGCCGCAGCTCGGCGCGCACGCGCTCTCGGGTCAGCTCGCCGTCGAGCCGCTCCTCGGGGGCCCTCTCGCCCAGTTTGTGCGCGAGCATCCGACCCGCCTCCTCGACCAGCTGGCTCGCCTGGTCGGCGTCGACGATCCCGCGGGTGACGATCTCGGGCGTCGACTCGAGCTGGCCGGTCTGACGGTCGACCACGACGATCGACACCGCGATGCCCTGGGAGGAGAGGTGCCGGCGGTCGCGGATCACGAGGTCCTCGATCTCCGTCGTGCCTCCGCGATCGAGGAGGACGCGTCCGGCCGCGACGCGCCCCTCGCGCCGGGCGCCGGTCGGCCCCAGACCGAGGAGGTCGCCGTCCTCGAGCAGCAGCACTCGCTCGGCGGACATCCCGGCGGCGACGGCGAGACGCGCGTGCTGGGCGAGCATCCGGTACTCGCCGTGCACCGGCACGAGATAACGCGGCCGGACGAGCCGCAGCAGCTCCAGCAGATCGCCCTGGCCCCCGTGCCCGGAGACGTGCACGTGCGCCGTGCCCGGGTGCACGACGTCACAGCCGAGCCGGAAGAGGTTGCCGATCAGTCGCGAAACCGCACGCTCGTTGCCCGGGATGGCTCGCGCGGAGAGGACGACCGTGTCGCCGGGGCCAGCGGCGAGGTCGCGGTGCTCGCCGACGCTCACCAGCGAGAGGGCCGAGAGAGGCTCGCCCTGACTGCCGGCGACCAGGACGACGGCGCGCCGGGCGGGATCGGTGGCGAGCGCGTCGGCGCTCAGGCGGCTCGCCTCCGGGATCCGGAGCAGGCCCAGATCGAGCGCCACCTCCGCATTGTCGATCATGCGCCGGCCCAGGAAGGCCAGGGGACGTCCGTGGCGGGCGGCGAGGTCGGCTACCCGCTGGATGCGGGGGATCGAGGTCGCGAAGCAGGAGACGAGGGTCCGTCCTCTCGTGCGCGTGAGGATCTCGTCGAGGGTCGGCAGGAGCGAATCCTCCCCTTCGGTGAGGCCGGGGCGCTCGACGTTGGTGCTGTCCGCGAGCAGGAGCAGGACGCCGCGCTCGCCCCAGGCGGCGAGGGCCGCGAGGTCGGTCCGCTCTTCCGGCGGGGCCGAGCGGTCGATCTTGAAGTCCCCGCTCGCCACCACGACGCCGGCCGGCGTCTCGATCGCCAGCGCGAGGCTGTCGAGGACGCTATGCGCCACGCGGATCGGGTGGACGCGGAAGGGGCCGAGCTCGACCGGGCTGGCTGGCTGGAGGGTGCGCAGCTCGGCCGTGACGCCGCGCTCCCGGAGGCGACGGCGGACGAAGCCGAGCGTCAGCCGACTGCCGTAGACGGGAGCGGGAGCCGCGGCGAGGGCGTGGGCGAGGCCGCCGATGTGATCCTCGTGGCCGTGCGTCAGCAGGATACCGGCTAGCTCGTCCCGGCGCTCGGCGAGGTAGGCGAAGTCGGGGACGATGGAGTCCACGCCAGGCATCTCGGCAGAGGGGAAGAGCATCCCGGCGTCGATCAGCAGGAGCTGGCCCTCGGTCTCGAGAACGAGGGCGTTCAGCCCGAACTCACCGAGACCGCCGAGCGGCACGAGACGGATCGACTTCCCGTCCTTCGGATCGGCGGAACTCACTCGTGCGCCCCCGGCATTTCTCCCTCCAGCGCTCGCCACAGCGCTGCGAACTCCCCCACAGATAGCGTCTCGGCTCGACGGGACCCCTCGAGATTGAGGGACCTAAAGTATTCCTTGAGGTGAGGATAGCTATCTCTGAGGCTGTTTTCAAGAGTTCTTCGACGGTGGCGAAAGGCTCGCTGGAGAAAACGCTCGAAGTCGCCCAGGTCATCAATCGGCGCACGCGGCTCCGGGCGGAAACGTGCGCGCAGGAGGGCGGAATCCACCTTCGGCGGTGGGCTGAAGGCGCCGGGAGGAAACCGGGCGGGGATCGCGGTGTCGGTCCAGACGGCATAGAGGACCGAGAGGATGCCGTACTCCCGCGATCCCGGCGGGGAGGCAACCCGGCGCGCGACCTCGTCCTGCAGCATGACGTGCAGATCGCGGACCGTGTTGCGCAGCTCGAGGAAGCGCCGGAGAAGCGGGCTCGAGACGTAGTAGGGGAGATTCCCGACCAGCCGCCCGCCGTTGGGCAGCAGGGCAGCGAGGTCGGTCGTGAGCGCGTCTGCGGGAACGATCAGGACGTTGGCGGGCGCCACCGCTGAGAGCTGCCGGGCGAGAACCTCGTCCAGTTCGACCGCGACGACGCGCGCGGACCGCGCGGCGAGCGGCAGGGTGAGGGCACCCCGTCCGGGTCCGATCTCCAGGAAGACGTCGTCCGGCTCCGGGGCGATCGCGCGGAGCAGCTTCTCGACCGAAGCGGGGCGCAGGAAGTGCTGTCCCAGCCGCCGGGGCATGCGGCAGGGTAGCATCCTCCGCACTTTGTGGCGGTCCGTGCGTGCGTGCTAGCCTGGGGCGCTTCGTCCCTGGGGGAAGACGGACGCGGGACTTCTCGTGGCAACGCTCGGCGCAGGAGCACGTCGCACTCTAATCGGTGGGTGATCGAAGAGGCTTGATCTGGACGCGTGCCCGGGCACGACCGAGGGGCACGAGGCAGGAGTAAGGGAGCGCATGGCTTCGAAGCTGGACGTCTTCACGGACCAGAACTGGACTGAGGAAGTCCTCGGCGGGGACTCGCCCGTGCTGGTCGATTTCTGGGCCGAGTGGTGCGCGCCCTGCAAGGCGATGGTGCCCGATCTCGAGGCCGTGGCCGCGCAGTACGCGGGCCGGGTGCGGGTCGGCAAGCTGAACGTCGAGGAGAACGAGAACGTCCCGTTCCAGTACGGGATCACCGCGATGCCGACCCTGATCGTCTTCAAGAGCGGCCAGGTGGTCGAGCAGCGCGTCGGCAAGATGAGCCGGGACGCGCTGGTCAAGCTGATCGAGGGCGTCCTCCAGCAGTAGCGCCTCGCGCAGTCGGCGTCGCCTCGCGCCGACCGCGTGCGTGCCGCGTACCGGCCGGCTAGGGCTTCTCCCTCAGCATCGGGATCCGAATCCCGCGCTCGCGGGCGACCTCGATCGCGCGCTCGTATCCGGCGTCGGCGTGGCGCATGACGCCTGTCCCGGGGTCCGTCGTGAGCACGCGCTCGAGGCGCCGCGCCGCCTCGGGTGTCCCGTCCGCGACCACGACCATCCCGGCGTGGAGCGAATAGCCCATCCCGACCCCGCCGCCGTGATGGACCGAGACCCAGGTGGCGCCCGAGACGGCGTTCAGGAGCGCGTTCAGGATGGGCCAGTCGGCGACCGTGTCCGAGCCGTCGCGCATGGCTTCGGTCTCCCGATTGGGCGAGGCGACCGAGCCCGAATCGAGGTGGTCGCGGCCGATCACGATCGGCGCCTGGACGCGCCCCGTCCTCACCAACTCGTTGAAGACGAGCCCCATCCTCGCTCGCTCGCCGTAGCCCAGCCAGCAGATGCGGGCCGGCAGGCCCTGGGGCGCAACACGCTCGCGGGCGAGCGTGATCCAGCGGGCGAGCGCCCGGTTCTCGGGGAAGGTCGCGAGCACGGCCTCGTCGGTCGCCCGCAGGTCCTCGAGCTCGCCGGAGAGGCAGGCCCACCGGAACGGCCCCTTGCCCTCGCAGAAGAGCGGGCGAATGTAGGCTGGGACGAAGCCGGGGAAGTCGAACGCGTTCGCGACCCCGGCCTTCTTCGCCTCGGCGCGGATGTTGTTCCCGTAGTCGAAGACGACGGCGCCTCGGGCCTTGAGCTCCAGCATGGCACGCACGTGCTCGGCCATGCTGCGCCGCGCCTCGGCCATGTAGCGCGGTGGCATCGGCGCGCCGCAGCTCGAGCGCCTCTTCGTAGCTCATGCGGTTCGGGACGTAGCCGTTCAGGGGGTCGTGGGCGCTGGTCTGGTCGGTGACCAGGTCGGGCACGACCCCACGGCGCACCAGCTCGGGCAGGAAGTCGGCGGCATTGGCGCGCACGCCGACCGACAGGGCGCGCCGGGCGGCGACCGCCTCTTGCGCGCGAGCGATCGCCTGGTCGATGTCGTCCGCGGCGAGATCGAGGTAGCGGGTCTCGAGCCGTCGCGCGATCCGCCGGCCGTCGACCTCGGCCGCCAGGAGGACGCCGCCGTTCATCGTGGCCGCGAGCGGCTGCGCCCCGCCCATCCCACCCAGACCGGCGGTGACGACCAGCCGGCCGGCGAGGCTGCCGCCGAAGTGCTGGCGCGCCGCCTCGGCGAAGGTCTCGTAGGTTCCCTGCAGGATCCCCTGGGTGCCGATGTAGATCCAGGAGCCGGCCGTCATCTGGCCGTACATGATCAGGCCCTTGCGGTCCAGCTCGTAGAAGTGCTCCCAGTTCGCCCAGGCGGGCACGATCAGCGAGTTCGCGATCAGGACCCGCGGCGCGTCGGCATGGGTGCGGAAGACGCCGACCGGCTTGCCGGACTGCACGAGCAGCGTCTCGTCGTCGCCGAGCGCGCGCAGGGAGCGCACGATGGCCTCGAAGCACTCCCAGTTGCGCGCAGCCTTGCCGATCCCGCCGTAGACGACGAGGTCCTCCGGGCCGCTCGGCGACCTCGGGATCGAGGTTGTTCATCAGCATCCGCAGGGCGGCCTCCTGCTGCCAGGAGCGGCAGGAGAGCCGTGGGCCGCGCGGTGGCGCGCACGAGCGGAGTCCTGGTTCGGCATCGTCATGTTAGCCCGATGGCGTCGGGTCCGTCGGCCGTCGTCCTCGGCGTCCTGGGCGTGCCCGTTGTCCTTGTCGTCCTTGGCCTGCCCCCTTGCCTCCGGGGACGACGCGGAAGCGCTCCTCGAGCGGCGGCACGCGAGCGCAGCGCGCGGCGCCGCAACCACCTGCCCTGGAGGGAATGCCAGGACCGCTCGGCCGCGCCGAACAGCAGCAGGACGATGCCCAGGAACCCCGCGGCGAAGAAGGGCCACCGGCGCGAGCCCAGCCAGTAGGCCAGAGGCGCGACGACACCCGCCGCCAGCACGAGCAGGAGGGCGCCGGCCAGCCACGGGGAACGCCGCAGGCGCGACAGCGCGGGCATGCTCACTCCAGGGTACCTCCGACAGCCTCGGCCGCATCCAGGACGCCGCCGTCCGCCAGCAGGGCTGCCAGCGCCTCGATCTCGGGGCCGAGGACGCGATCCTGGCCGTGGTTCGGGACCCGCGTCCGCACGGAGGCGACCACGGCCTCCAGCGCGGGCGAGGAGCGGAGCGGCCGGTGGAACTCGACCGCCTCGCAGGCCGCGAGCAGCTCGACACCGAGCACCCGGGCGGCGTTGGCGACGGCGCGCGAGGCCTTCCAGGCGGCGGTGGGCCCCATCGAGACGTGGTCCTCCTTGCCGGCCGAGGTCGGGATCGAGTCGACGCTCGCGGGATGGGCGAGGGTCTTGGTCTCGGAGACGAGGGCCGCCGCGGTCACGTGCGCCATCATCAGGCCGGAGTGCAGGCCCCCTTCGCGGGCCAGGAAGGCGGGCAGGCCGGAGAAGGTCGGGTTGACCAGCCGCTCCGTGCGGCGCTCGCTGATCCCGCCCAGCTCGCGCGACCGCGATCGCGACGAGATCGGCGGCAAGGGCCACCGGTTGGGCGTGGAAGTTGCCGCCCGGAGAGGATCTCGCCCGACTCGGCGAAGACCATGGGGTTGTCGGTGGCCGCGTTCATCTCCACCCGCACCGTCGTCTCGGCGAAGCCGAGGGCGTCGCGCACCGCCCCGTGCACCTGCGGCATGCAGCGCAGGCTGTAGGCATCCTGAACGCGACCGCAGTTGCGGTGGGACTCCCGCAGGGCGCTTCCGGAAAGGAGCCGCTTGAGGTTCCTCGCCGAGCGGAGCTGCCCCGGGTGGGGGCGGGCCTGGTGGATCCGCGGGTCGAAGGCGGCGTCGGTCCCGAGCAGAGCGTCCAGGGTCAGCGCGCCCGACGAGGTCGGCGGACCGCGCCAGGCGAAGGGCCTGGGCGAGGGCGAGCCCGCACAGGGCGGTCGTGAGCTGGGTGCCGTTGATGAGGGCGAGGCCCTCCTTGGGCTCGAGTTGCACGGGCTGCAGCCTGGCGCCGGCGAGCGCCTCACCGGCCGCGAGCCTGCGGCCGGCCGCGACGACTCGCCCTCGCCGACGAGGGCGAGTGCGAGGTGGGCGAGCGGGGCCAGGTCGCCGCTGGCTCCGACCGAGCCCTGGGAGGGGACCACGGGATGCACGCCCCGATTGAGCAGGGCGAGCAGCAGCGCGAGCGTCTCGGGCGGACGCCCGAGAACCCGCGGGCGAGCACGTTGGCGCGCAGCAGCATCAGCGCGCGTGTCTCGGCCTCGCCGAGCGGGGGCCCGACGCCCGCCGCGTGCAGCGCAGCAGGTTGAGCTGCAGCTCTCGCAGGCGATCGAGCGGGATCCGACGTCGGCGAAGTTGCCGAAGCCCGTGGTCACGCCGTAGACGACGGCATCCCGGGCGACGGCCTGGTCGACGACGCGCGCGAGCGCGGGTGACGGCCGCGAGCGCCACGGGAGCGAGCACGACCTCGCGCCGGTGGCGGGCGACTTGACTCGAGGGCGCCGAGATCGAGGCTGGTTCCGTCGATCGACGACGGTGAGGCGTCGGGGGATGTCGGCATGGGAAGGAGCGGACGGCGCAGTCTAGCACCACGGCCCCGTGCCGGCCGGTGCCGGCGCCGGCAGAATTCATGGCACGCTTCCGCGCACCGAAACGCGTGAGCCCCCGGCTGCGAGCGGGTAGGAGGCGCGTTGCGCGGGCGCCCGGCCGGGACGGAGGACCGAGCCAGGACATGCCCAACATCGTGATCGTCGGCGCCCAGTGGGGCGACGAAGGAAAGGGAAGATCGTCGATCTGCTCGCCGCCCGCGTCCAGGTCGTGGCGCGCTACAACGGGGGCCACAACGCCGGCCACACCGTCATCACGACGGAGAAGTTCGTCCTGCACCTGATCCCTTCCGGGGATCCTGCACCCGGGCTGCTGTGCGTGATGGGCAACGGGCGTCGTGATCGATCCGTGCGGCGATGGAGAGCGAGATCGGCGAGCTGGCGGCGGCGGGGATCGAGGTGGAGCGACAACCTCATGGTCTCCGACCGCGCGCATCTGATCCTGCCCCACCATCAGAGCCTGGAGGCCATGGCCGAGGAAGAGCGGGGTGTTCGCAAGCTCGGCACGACCCTGCGCGGGATCGGTCCGGCCTACGAGGACAAGGCGGGCGCGCGGGGTCGCGGATGGGCGACCTGCTGCGACCCGCAGGCGCTCCCGGACAAGCTGGCCGGGCGCGCCGCCACTACGAGCAGATCTCCGCGGCGCCGGGCGCCACGCCGGGCGTGGACTGGGACGAGGTGGTCGCGGAGCTGGCCGCCTTCGGCGAGCGGCAGCGCTGCCGCATCGCCGACGTCTCACTGGTGCTGCAACGGCAGATGGCGCAGGGTTACTCGATCCTGTTCGAGGGTGCGCAGGCGACCCTGCTGGACCTGGATCACGGGACCTATCCGTTCGTCACCTGCTCGGCCTCGGCGGCGGGAGGGGCGGCGACCGGCTGCGGCGTGCCTCCCACGCGCATCGACGGGGTCCTGGGCATGGCCAAGGCGTACTGCCACGCGGGTCGGGACGCGGGCCGTTTCCGAGCGAGATCTCCGGCGCTTCGGCCGAGCAGATCCGCGAGCGGGGCAAGCGAGTACGGGGCCACCACGGGCCGGCCGCGGCGCTGCGGCTGGTTCGACGCGGTGGCGGTGCGCTACGCGACGCGCGTCAGCGGGTTCGACGCGCTCGCGATCACCAAGCTCGACGTGCTGGACGAGCTGGAGCCGATCCCGGTCTGCACGGGGTACCGGTTCGAGGGACGAACGCTCGAGGAGTGGCCGTCGGACACGACGATCCTCGAGGAGCTGCGAGCCGATCTACGAGACACATGCCGGGCTGGAGGCGCCGACGGCGGGCGCGCGCGAGTGGGGCGCTCTGCCCGAGAACGCACGACGCTACCTGGGACGGCTGGCGGAGCTCGCGGGCACCGAGATCGGCCTCGTCTCGACGGGACCGGACCGCGAGCAGACCCTGATCCGCAGTCAGAGCCCCCTGGCCAGTTGGTTCGGCGACTAGGCCGAGCCTCCGGCCGGAGCCCTGGGCGCGCTCCGCGCCACCGCTCGTCCGCGGCCCTGCGTGCTACGATCGCTCTGCGGCGCCCGTAGCTCAACGGCAGAGCGAGAGCCTTTTAAGCTCGAGGTTCTGGGTTCGAATCCCAGCGGGCGCACCAACCCGCTGAGCCCGGAACAGGGCTCGAGCACCGTCGCCGAGGCCGAAGTGGCCGGGTGCCGTCTCGCGCCGGCTACTCGTTGCGATGCTGCGGGAAGAACTCGATGCCCGCCTTGGGGCCCAGGAGCTCCTTGGCGATGTGGACGATCTGGCCTGTGTGGTAGCTGGTGTGCTCGACCACGTGGATGACCGCGTGGGTCCCGTCGGTCGGCGTGCCCTGGATGTGGGTCGGCTCGAGCAGCTTCTGGTTCGGCAGCGAGCGGATCACCTCCTGGCAGCGCCGGATGACCTTCCGCGTGCCCGCGAGCAGTTCCTCCTTGCCGGGGCCGCCGAGCGTGGCGAACTCCTCGCTGCGGTGGCGCTGGTAGGGAAGGGAGCCCAGTCCGGCCAGGACCCACTGGGAGAGGTTTCCCTGCAGGTGAAGGAGTTGGTTCCCGACGCTGTTGGTGGCCGGGTTCGGCCGCCACCAGATCTGCTCCTCGGACAGCAGCGCCAGGGCGCCTTCGATGCGGTCCAGGAAGCTGCCGAGGTAGTCGGCGCTCACCGCTCGGAAGCGATCTTCCATGCTGGGCATTGTATAGTCGGATCAGGTCTCTCCGAACAAGAGCGCGGGAGGTATGTATGAAGAGGATCACTCTGCTCGTGACGTTCGGCGCTGCTCTGGGTGCGGGCGTCCTGGTCGCCGCGGCGCCGGCGCCCGTCGCCAGGGCGGTGGCGGTGCTGCATCCGCTGGGCGCGAGCGGCGTGTCGGGGGTCGTGACGTTCACGAAGGCCGAGGGCGGGCTCAAGGTATCGGCCCGGATCGCCGGGCTCACGGAGGGCGCCCACGGCTTCCACATCCACGAGTTCGGCGACTGCTCGGCTCCGGACGGCACCTCGGCCGGAGGGCACTTCAACCCGACCGGCGTTCCGCATGCGGGGCCGAACGACATCCCGCGCCACGCCGGGGACATGGGCAACGTGGTGGCCGGGAAGGATGGCGTCGGGACGGTCGAGTACCTGGACGACCAGATCGCCTTCGAGGGGCCGAACGGCATCCTCGGTCGCGGCATCATCGTCCACGCCAAGGCGGACGACCTCAAGACGCAGCCGACCGGGAACGCTGGTGGGCGAGTCGCCTGCGGTGTTGTCGGGGTGGCCAAGGGCGAGTAGGATCGTCGCGCAGTCCGGACCAAGGCCCCCGAGCCGAAACAACTGACGCCTCCGGACCGCCGCCGCGCAATGATTGCGCGCCGACCGTTCGTCATCACCGCTATGACGCTGATCGATCGCGGCTCGGGGGCGTGGCGAGGAGTTTGCACAGTTTGTTTCCGGAAAGGGGATTCCCAGCATGCCTACGCCCTCCGAGCGCCCCAAGCCCGTACTGCTGCCGCAGTACTGCAAGGGCTGTGGTCGGTGTATCGAGGCTTGCGCCCTCCACTGCATCGAGCTGGGGAGCGAGATCAACCCCGCGACGGGGCTGATCCCGGTCGTCCTCCACCTCGAGGACTGTTCGGCCTGCGGCCTCTGCCTGACCGCCTGCCCGGAGCCCTACGGCCTGGCGCCGGACCCTGGAGCGGAGTTCGAGCTCCAGGATCCCGCCGCCCTCTTCGGGCCGCGCCCCTTCCCCCTGAGCCGGCGGTGGCGGTCCCCGACCAACGCGTGGCGTTGCCGGCGACGGCCGCGCTCGTGACCAAGGGGACCTACGCCTCGGCGATCGGGGCCCTGCTCGCGGGCTGCCGTCACTTCTTCGGCTACCCGATCACGCCTTCCACCGAAGGCGCCGAGCTGATGGCGAAGCTGCTGCCCCAGCTCGACGGCGCCTTCGTGCAGGCGGTGAGCGAGGTGGCCACGGTCAACATGATGTACGGCTGCGGAGGGGCGGGCCTGCGGGCCATGACCTTCACCTCGTCCCCGGGCTTCAGCCTGATGCTGGAGGGCATCTCCTACATGATCGGCGCGGAGCTGCCCGGCGTCTTCATCAACGTGATGCGGGGCGGGCCCGGGCTCGGGCAACATCGGTCCCGAGCAGGCGGACATCAAGTTGGCCTGCCGGGGCCTGGGACACGGCAACACGCATGCGATCGTGCTCACCCCCTCGACGCCGCAGGAGATGCTCGACCTCACCCTGCTGGCCTTCGAGCTCTCCTTCAAGTACCGCAACCCGGTGGTCATGCTCTGCGACGGCTACCTCGGGCAGATGACGGGACGCGTCGAGCTGCCGGGAGAGATGGTCAAGCCCGGGCTGCCGGAGTGGGCGGTGTACGGCGACCGCGCCCACCGGCGCAACCTGATCAGCTCCATCCACCTGGCCGAAGCCGACCTCGAGGTGCACAACCAGCATCTGAACCGCAAGTACGCGGCGATCGCGGCGGCGGAGCAGCGGGCCGACGCCTACCGCTGCGAGGACGCCGAGGTGGTGCTGGTCGCCTGCAACACGCCGGCCCGCATGGCGAAGGGGGCGGTCGAGACCCTGCGCGGGGGCGGCGTCAAGGCGGGCCTCTTCCGCCCGCTCACCCTGTGGCCGTTCCCGATCGACGCCTTCGCGCCGTTCCTGAAGCGCGCCCAGCGGGTGGTCGTGGTCGAGGCCTCGCCCGGGCAGCTCGAGGACGAGCTGCGCCTGGCGGTGAGTCACGCGGGGCTTCCGCTGCCGCGCGTCGACGCAGTCCGCCACTACGGAGGCGTGCTGCCGCAGCAGGCCGAGATCGTCGACCGGTTGCTGGCGCCGATCGCGGCGCGCGGACGCGAGGGAGTGGCGGTATGAGCGTCTTCTACGAGAAGTTCGAGCGCCACGACCACGGCGTCGGCCTCAAGGCGCACAGCACTACCTACTGCCCGGGCTGCGGCCACGGGCTCGCCCACAAGTTCATCGCGGATGCGATCGAGGAGCTGGGCATCCAGGACCGCACGGTCCTCGTCTCGCCGGTCGGCTGCAGCGTCTTCATGTACTACTACTTCGACGTGGGGAACTCGCAGGCCTCGCACGGGCGCGCGCCAGCGGTCGCCCTGGGCCACAAGCTCGCGAACCCCGAGTCGATCGTGATCAGCTACCAGGGGGACGGAGACCTGGCCTCGATCGGGCTCGCCGAGATCCTGAGCGTCGCGCAGCTCGGCGTGCCGATCAGCGTGGTCTTCATCAACAACGCGATCTACGGCATGACCGGCGGCCAGATGGCGCCGACCAGCCTGATGGGCCAGAAGACGGCCACCAGCCCGAACGGCCGGAGCCGTTTCAGCGGCGCGCCGCTGAAGGTCGCCGAGCTGATCGCCGGGCTCGACGGGCCGGTCTACGTAGAGCGCGTCGCCCTCTTCGACGCCAAGAACCGCATGCGGGCCGCGAAGGCGATCAAGAAGGCGCTCCGCCTGCAGGTCGAGGCCAAGGGCTTCTCCTTCGTGGAGGTCCTGGCCGAGTGCCCGACCCACCTCAAGCTGACGCCGCTCGAGTCCGAGAAGTGGGTGAAGGAGAAGATGGTGCCGCTCTATCCGCTGGGGGTGAAGAAGGACGTGACGCCTGAGGAGTCCTGGCCGCTGCCGGCGCCCCCGAGCTTCGCGCCCGAACGGGTGATGGAGCTGGTTGGCGGCGGCCGGGCGCGGGCCGAGCGCTTCTGCAAGGGCTTTCCCGAAACGGGCTGGGGACAGGACATCGGCGTGAAGCTGGCCGGCGCCGGCGGAGACGGGGCGCAGACGGCGGCTCTCCTGCTCACCCTGGCGGCGATCAACGAGGGCTTCGACTCGACCCACATCCCGAGCTATGGCCCCGAGTCGCGCGGGGGGACCTCGTACGCCGACGTCCGGATCGCCGCCGAGGAGGTGCTCTCGCCGGCCGCGCCGGAGCCCCACGTGCTGGTCGCCTTCAACGCGCCCAGCCTGGCCAAGTTCGCGCCGCGGGTGCCGGCTGGCGGGGTGGTGCTGTACGACCGCTCGGTCGTCTCCGAGGCGCCGGTAGTGAAGCCGGGCGTCAGGGTGGTGGGGGTTCCCTTCACGAAGACCGCCGCCGACCTCGGCAAGGTCATCGTGAAGAACATCGTGGCGCTGGGCGCGCTGCAGGAGGCAACCCGGCTCTTCCCGCGCGAGACCTTCCTGACGGCGGTCCGCCAGGCGCTCGCGGAGAAGAAGGCGCTCGTGCCCCTCAACGAGCAGGCGTTCGCGCTCGGCTGCGAGCAGGCGGCGGCGGCCGCCCGGGTCGAAGCATGAGTCTCGCGGAGCTGCGCCCGGAGGAACGCGAGCTGGTGCTGGCTCTGCGCGGGCTCGCCGGCAGCCCGCTCCGTGAGCGGCTGCTGGCGCTCGTCGGCGAGCTGTGTGCGTTCGTGGCGGAGCCGCGCTGCGCGGAGATGCAGGCGGACGGCGCGCCTTGCAGCTCGGCGCAGGCGTCGTGCGACCAGTGCCGGAAGCTGACGGAGCTGCTCGAGGGCCTGCGGGGCCGCCTGCCCGTGGGCTAGGCCCGGCGCCGCGCCGCCGGAGGTCGAGGCGGCGGAAGCGCGAGCGGGCCAGGAGGGCGAGAGATGGACATCGGGATACCACGCGAGATCCGCCCCACCGAGCACCGGGTCGGCCTCACCCCCTCGGGGGTGCGCGCTCTCGTGCAGAAAGGCCATCGGGTCTGGGTCGAGTCGGACGCCGGACTGGCCGCCGGGCACGCCAACGCCGAGTACGAGGGTGCGGGGGCGCAGATCGCCTACAGCCGCCACGAGGTGCTCGCGCGCGGGAGCGTCGTGGTCACCGTGTTCGCGCCCGAGCCGCGGGAGTACGCACAGCTCGAACGCGACAAGGTCGTCTTCGGCTTCTGGGGCCTGCCGGCCGCGCGGCCCGAGGACTTCCGCGCCCTGGCCGAGCGCTCGATCACCGCCATCGGCTCGGAGGTGATCGAGGACGACGCCGGGCACGCGCCCGTGCTCCGCAGCATGTCCGAGATCGCCGGCGGGCTGGCGGTGGTGGTGGGGAGCACGCTGCTGCTGAACGAGTTCGGAGGGAAGGGCATCCTGCTGGGCGGCGTTCCGGGTGTGCCGCCGGGGCACTTCGTCATCTTCGGGGCCGGCGTCCTGGGGCGCAGCGCCGCCCGGGCGGCCCTGGGCCTCGGCGCTCAGGTGACCCTGCTCGACCGCAGCGTCGGACACCTGCGGGACGCGCTCCGCGACCTGCCGGGCGGGGTCACCACCATGCTCGCCAGCCAGCCGAACGTCGAGAAGGCACTCTCCTTCGCGGACCTGGTGCTGGGGGCGGTCGCGATCCGCGGCCAGCGAGCCCCGATCCTGGTCACGCGCGAGATGCTGCGGCTGATGAAGCCGCGCAGCGTCGTGATGGACATGGCGATCGACATGGGGGGCTGCTTCGAGACCTCGCGGCCGACCTCCTTGGCGAGCCCCAGCTACGAGGTCGACGGGATCCTGCACGTGTGCATCCCGAACCTGCCCTCCGGGGCCGCGCGCGCCTCCGCCCAGGCCCTCACCAACGCCATGCTGCCGTACGTGACGGCGGTGGCGGACGACGGCATCGCGGCGGCCCTGCGCCGCCATCCGGAGCTCGTGCGCGGCACCTACCTCTACCACGGCCAGTGCACGAGCGAGGTGCTGGCGCGGGCCTTCGGGGTCGACTGGCGGCCGGTGGCCGAGATCGAGGCCTGAGCCATGGCTTGGATGACGAGGTACCGGCAGAAGGTCAAATGCGCCACGGAAGCGGTGGCCTGCGTCCGGTCGGGCCACCACGTGTGGCTGCACGCCGGCTGCAACAACCCCGAGGAGCTGGTCAAGGCGCTGGTGACGCGCGCCGACGAGCTCGAGGACGTGGAGGTCTCGCACCTTCTGACCTTCGGCGCCGCCGACCACGCCGACCCGCGCTACGCGCGCTCGTTCCGCCACCGCTCGCTCTTCACCGGATCGAACGTACGGCAGGCGGTGAACGAAGGCCGGGCCGACTGGGTGCCGGTCTTCCTCTCGGAGATCCCGGCGCTCATTCGCTCGGGCGCGCTACGCGTCGACGTCGCCTTCATCCATATCTCGCCGCCGGACGAGCACGGTTTCTGCTCCTACGGATCCGGGGTCGAGTGCACCAAGGCCGCCGCCGAGGCGGCGGGCACCGTGATCGCCCTCGTCAACCGGCAGATGCCGCGCTCGCTCGGGGACGCCTTCATCCACGTGTCACGGCTCACCCACGTGGTCGAGATCGATCGTCCCCTGCGCGAGCTGCCGCAGGTGACGGAGGTGGGGGAGGTGGCCCGCGCCATCGGCAGGAACGTGGCGGACCTGATCGAGAACGGCTCCACCCTGCAGATGGGCATCGGCGAGATCCCGGACGCGGTGCTGCTCTTCCTGAAGGAAAAGCGCGACCTCGGCATCCATACCGAGATGTTCTCGGACGGCGTGGTGGAGCTGTTCGAGGCCGGGGTCATCACCGGGGAGGCGAAGACGCTGCACCGGGGCAAGATCATCTCCTCCTTCGTGCTGGGATCGCAGAAGACCTTCGCCTTCCTGGACAACAACCCCTTCGTCGAGTTCCATCCCACCGACTACGTGAACGACCCCTTCGTGATCGCCCAGAACGAGAAGATGGTCGCGATCAACTCGGCGATCGCGGTGGACATCACCGGACAGGTGTGCGCCGACTCTCTGGGCCGGTCCGTCTACTCGGGCTTCGGCGGCCAGGTCGACTTCATCCGGGGGGCCTCGCGCTCGCGCGGCGGCCGACCGATCATCGCGCTGCCCTCGACGGCCAAGGACGGCGAGGTCTCGCGCATCTGCGACACCCTGACCGAGGGCTCGGGTGTCGTCACCAGCCGCGGCGACGTGCACTGGGTGGTGACGGAGTACGGGGCGGCGGACCTGCACGGGAAGTCGCTGCGGGAGCGCGCGCTGGCGCTGATCGGGTGCGCGCACCCGAGGTTCCAGGACGAGCTGCGCTGCGCGGCGAGGAAGCGGAAGCTGCTCTAGCTAGACCGGCCGGAACGGTTCCCGGGCCGGAGCGGCATCGAGCGATCGAGTTACTCGGGCGGTCTTCTCCCGCCGAAGGCCCAGCCGAAGCCGAGCATCAGGCCGAACTGGTTGCCGCGGCCCCGGCGCCAGAGGACGCCGCCCTGGACGCTGGTCACGAAGCCGCGTCCGATCAGGACGTCGAGCCCCCCCCGGGCCTGGAGCGCCACCCGGGTGTCGTTGCGCGTGACGTCGGTCGTGTTGTCGGCCTCGACCGCCTCGTACTGGGAGACGGGGCCGAAGGCGAGCGCCACGTGCGGCCGGATCCTGCCGGGCAGCGGCGGATAGTAGCGGAGGCCGGCCAGCACGTGGAAGAGTCCGCGGGTCCTGACGGTCGTCCCGTCGGCCTGCTTGGTGGTGCTGGCCTCGAGCCCCGAGCCGCCCAGGGCGAGGTCGAGCGCGAGGCTGTCGCGGAGCCAGTAGCCGAAGGAGAGCGCGACCGCGCCCCCTGCCACGTCGGTCGCGTCGCCCCCCGACTCGGTGTGGACGCGGAGGTCGGAGCCCCCGAGCTGCAGCTCGATCCGGGAGCGCGAGGCGAGCGTCGGCGCACCTGGCAACGCGGGACCCCCGCGCAGGCGCGTCGGGGCGCGCCGGAGCGGCGTCATCTCGGTGCGCGAGACCGTGCGGCGCTCGCCGTGGGCGACCACGATCCGGGTCTGGAAGAGCGAGGCCGGCTGCTCGTAGCGCAGCTCGTACTCGCCCGGCTCGAGGCCCAGCTCGACCGTGCGCCCGGCCGGCTTGCCGAGCTCCGCCAGCAGGTGATGGTTCGCGTCCCAGACGTAGAGCCGGCCGTCGAGATCGGGTCCGAGCACCAGGCTGGCCGAGGTCTCGCGGACGTCGGTCAGCACGACGTCGCCGGTGCCCGCCATCCGGATGTCGTAGGCCGGGTGCTGCGCGCCACCCTGGGTCGCCGCGGTCCTGGTCAGCGTCTCGTCGAAGGCGAACTGGTAGGCCTCGCCGAAGGTGACCTTGCCGTCGCCGGAGGCGTCGGCCGCGCCGCGCAGGCCGCTGAGGAGGGCGTGGGTGAAGAAGGACCCCTGCAGCTGGTCGGACTCCTGGGCGGCCTCGCTCTCGGAGCTCGAGGTCAGGAAGGCGTGACCGCGCACCTGCACGGACTCGTCGGTCAGGAAGGCGGGGTGCAGCCGTCCGCCCTTGAGCCGGGTGATCGCTCCCGAGGCGCAGGCGTCGAGGACCGCGATCCCCACGTCGGCGGGCATCGCGGCCAGCGTCTCGCGCAGCTCGCGGTAGCTGATCCGCTCGCGTCCCAGCATGAGCCCGGTCTCGTCGGCGTGCCCCGAGAAGTAGAAGAGCACCTCGGTGCGCTGCCCGCCCTCGCGCGCCTGGAGGGCGCGCTCGCGCACGACGGCGAGGGCGTCGAGCAGAGGCTGGCGGGCCGGCTCGCGGAGAGTGAGGCAGTCCGCCTCGCCCACGCCGCCCAGCTGCTTCAGGAGCTGCGCGAAGCGCTCGGCGTCCTCGATTGCGTAGTGCAGGCGCAGGCGGTCCGGCGCGCCCTGGTTCGCGCCGACCACGACGGCGAAGCGTCGTAGCTCGGCGGCGTGGGCGGCCGCCGGGATCAGTGAGGCGCCGAGCAGCGGCAGCAGCAGGAGGGGCAGTGATCGTCTCATCGGGCCACGTCCTTCTTCAGGAGGAAGACACTTTGTTCGAGCCCCGCCGGCAGCGCAAGGCGCACCGGCTCACCGCCCGGACGGGGCCGGGCGGCGGCCGCGGCGTTCACGACCAGATCGACGGGGAAGGGGGCCGGGGCGGTGACGATGTAGAAGGCTTCCCAGCGCGGCGCGTCGTCAAGCTCGTAGGCGGCAGGGAGCGGCACGCTGCCGCCGGCGGCCAGCTCGGCCGCTCGCGAGCCGCCGCGGGGCAGGTGGCGCGTGACGACACCCCGGCTGTCGAGCGACACGATCGCCCCGTAACGCTGGCCGGCCGCCTGGTAGGCGAGCTGGACGACGTCTCCGGCGCGGGCGACGCTCGCCCGGGTGAGCGGCTCGGCCCCGTTCGGCGTCTGGCGGAAGAGGAAGACCTCGGGACGCAGACCCTTGATGCGGGTGGGCTCCCTGCGCGTGCGATCGGCGGTCGAGGGGCCCTGCGGAGATCGAAGCAAGGTGAGGCTCAAGGCGGCGACCACCGCCGCCGCGACCGCAAGCACCGGCTGCCAGACGGGCAGTCTCGTCCCGAGGCGCGCGGTCGATTGCCGACAGCGGGCGCGGATGGCGGCCGCCGCAGCTCGCGGCGGCAGCTCGTCGAGCAGCTCCCGGTCGTCGCGGGCGAGCTGGTCGAGCCGCAGGCGCAGGGTCGGATCGTCCGTGAGCGTGCCGGCGAGCCGCGCCATCTCCGGCGGCGGCAGCTCACCGAGCCGGAACCGCTCCAGCTCCCAGTCCTGGACGGGCCTCGGGTCGCGGGCGTCTGTCATACCGCCTCCATCTCGTGCAGGCTGGCGCGCAGGGCGCGCAGCCTCTTTCGCACTCCGGACACCGACATCCCACACTCGCGCGCCACCTGCTCGAGGGTCATCCCGTCGAGGTAGTGCAGGACCGCCATGGTGCGGGTCGACTCCTGGTGCCGGCCGAAGAGGCGCGCCAAGGTCAGGGCGCTGTCCTGGTCGTGGTGACAGGCGATCCTGTCGAGCGTCTCGTCGCCCTGGGCGCAGGGCTCGCGCCTGCGGTCGCGGATGTGGTTGAGGCACAGATTGGTGGCGATCCGGAACAGCAGGCTGGAGGGGTACTGCTCGCGCAGGCTCCCACGCCGGCGCAGCACCTGCACGAACACGTCCTGGGTCAGGTCGCGCGCCTCGTCCTCGTCGCGCAGCAGTCGACGGCAGCGGCGCAGAACCATCGGTCCGTACCGCTCGAACAGCGCCTGCACGTCGACACCCGCCTCCGGCATGCGCCCCATCTAACACCAGAGGTCGCCCCAGGTGTCACCGCCGGCTCTCAGAACTGCACGTTGAGCCCGCCGATCAGCATGAAAGCGAGCTGGGGCACCGCCTCCTGCTCCTGCTTCTTCGGGTTCCAGTAGTAGTAGCGCACGTTCTTGCGGTTGTACACGTTGTCGATCTCGACGTAGGTGGTGACGTTGCCCCAGCGGAACGACGATCGGTGGTCGCCGCGCAGGTCGAGGCGGTGGTAGGCCCGCCCGCGCTCCGCGTTGTAGCGAGCGGCATCGTAGATCATCCGGTTCTCGCCGACCGTCTCGGCGGCGAAGGGGGTGTGGGGTCGGCCGGACGTGTAGCTGAACTTGGCGGATACCTCGATGGCTCGGGTGGCCTTCATCCCGCCGAGGACGGTCAGGACGTGCGGCAGGTCGAAGCCCCCCGGGCGCCAGACGGCGTCGAGCGCGCGCTGCTCGGTCTTCGACCAGGCGTAGCTCAGCTGCCCGAAGACGCGTCCCGTGAGCTTCTTCTGGAGGAAGAGCTCGAGTCCCGTCGAGCGACCGCTGCCTCCGGTCACGAGCGGCATCAGCAGGGTGTACAGGTCGTACTGCTCGCCGGCGTCCGCCAGTGTGTAGAAGGGGAACTCGGTGCTGACCGGATAGTCCCGGTAGCTGCGATGAGCGACCTCGACGCTCAGCTTCAGGTCGTGGCCGGGATAGTAGGCGAAGCCGCCGACGTAGTGCTCGGCGCGGATCGGGGCGAGCCCGGCGTTCGACGGCTCCGCCTGCGTGAAGACGAGCGGCGGGTTCTGCGCGTAGCGTCCCCAGCTGGCGGTCAGGTCGAGGTTCCTCCGCAGGTGCACGGCGAGCGCGGCGCGAGGCGAAACGACGCTCTCGCCGTTGAAGGGGAAGCGGTCGTAGCGACCGCCCGCGGTGGCCGTCAGGAACGGACCCAGGTTCTGCGACAGCTGCAGGTAGCCCCCGTACTGCCAGTCGCGGACACGCCGGTCGACGCCGATGGCATTGATCCGGGTGTCGTCGGCCGAGAAGAAGTTCTCCGTGCCGAGCGGGAGCTGGATGTCGAGCCTGGCGTCTATCCGCTGGGCGGCGGCGCCCGCCTTCAGCCAGGCGCCGTGCGGCAGGCGCAGGGTCAGCTCGCCCCGGACCGTGGTCTGGCCCTCGAGCGACCTGTTGCGCTCGATCATCTGTCCCTCGAGGTCCTTGTCCCAGGCCAGCGACGAGTAGCGGTTCAGCACCTGGGCCAGCGAGACGGTCGTGAAACCCGCGGTCCCGAGCAGGCTGCGCAGGCTGAGGCCGGTGACGGTCCGCCAGCCGGAGCTCTCCACCTTGATGTTCGAGGGCTGATCCGCGTCCTCGACGTCCGGGTCGAAGTTCATCTGGTCCCAGCCGCCGAGGCTGACCAGCGAGAGCCTGTGGCGCGCCGAGAGGTCGTAGACGACCTTCGCCTGGTAGTTCGCGTACTGCGGCACGGCGTCGAGGCCGTAGGCGCCTGCGATCAGGTCGAGGTAGCTGCGCCGGCCGGTGAGGAGCCAGGAGCCGTGCTTGCCGAGGGGGCCCTCGGCCAGCAGCCCCGCGCCCGCCATGCCCAGGTCGAACTCTGCCTCGAACTTCTCGCGGTTGCCCTCGCGGAGCCCGACTTCCAGCACCGAGGAGAGCCGGTTGTCGTAGCAGGCCGGGAAGCCTCCGGCCAGGAACTGGACCTCGCTGATGGCCTGCGCGTTCAGCATCGTGATCGGCCCACCGGAGGCGCCCTGGGCGCCGAAGTGGCTGAGGCTCGGGACCTCCAGGCCGTCGACGAGGGTGAGGTTCTCCGAAGGCGAGCCGCCGCGGGCGACGATGTCGTTGCGCTGATCGTCGCGCGCGCCCAGGCCGGGCAGGGCCTGGATCATGCGCCCCACGTCGCCGATCGCCCCCGGCGCGCGGCGCACCTCCTCCTGGTTCATGCGGAAGAGGCCGGTCGTGAGATCGGCCGGTCGCTCGAAGGTAGAGGCCTGGACGGTGATCTCCGCGCCGAACGCGATCGGCCCCAGGCGTGCGCCGGCTGCGACCTCACGATTGGAGGTGACGACCACGTCGGTGACCCGCGTCGGCAGAAAGCCGCTCAGGGAGACGACCAGGCAGTACTGGCCGGGCGGGACGCCTTCCAGACGAAAGCGGCCGCTCGCGTCGGTCAGGGTCGTGCTCTGCGTCCCTTCCAGCTGGACGGTCGCGCCCTCGAGGGGCTGGCCGCTCAGCTCGGCCGAGACGGCTCCGGTGATCGCTCCCGGCTTGGCGGTGCCTCCAGTCGGTTCGACGGCCGCCGACGCGGGAGCGCCCACCCAGAGGACGAGGCTCGACAGCAGCGGAAGGAGGCAGAGCGGGCGGCGAGCGGGGTCGTTTCGGCGCACCAAGGGTGAGATTCCTTTCCGGCCGTAGCGCTGCGATGCGGGGCCGCTGCTGAAACACGACCGCCGGGCGGAAGTGTCACCCGCTCGCGACGGACCGCCGGAGCCGAGCCGACTACCAGTCGCCGGTGCGCAGGTACCGGTCGATCGAGGCTGCGGCCTTCCGGCCCGCGCCCATGGCCAGGATCACCGTCGCGGCCCCGGTCACGATGTCGCCGCCGGCGAAGACGCCCCGCTTCGAGGTGCGCAGGGTCTCGGGATCGGCGACGGCGATGTAGCCCTTCTTGTTGACCGCCAGGTCGGGTGTGGTCGACTGCACGAGCGGGTTCGGGCCGGTCCCGACCGCGACGATCGCGACGTCGAGCGGGATCTCGAACTCGGAGTCGGGGACGGGCACGGGCCGCCTCCGGCCGGACTCGTCCGGCTCGCCCAGCGCCATCCGGATGCAGCGCGCCGCGCGCAGCCAGCCCCGCTCGTCGCCCAGGAACTCGACCGGGTGGGTGAGGGTCTGGATCTCGACCCCCTCGTCCTTGGCGTGATGAACCTCCTCCGCGCGTCCCGGCATCTCCGCCTCCGAGCGGCGGTAGAGCATGGTCGCCTTGGCGGCGCCCAGGCGGAGCGAGGTGCGGATCGCGTCGAGGGCGGTGTTGCCGCCGCCGACCACCGCCACGTTCCTGCCGTGGCAGTCGAAGATGGGCTCGTCGTACTCGGGGAAGCGATAGGCCTTCATCAGGTTCACGCGCGAGAGGAACTCGTTGGCCGAGTAGACTCCGTTCAGGTTCTCGCCCGGAACGCCCAGGAACTTCGGCAGGCCTGCGCCGGTTGCGACGAAGACGGCGTCGTAGCCCTCCTCGCGCATCAGCTCGTCGATGGTGACGGTGCGGCCGACGACGACGTTCGTCTCGAAGCGAACGCCCATCGCCTTCATGTTCTCGACTTCGCGCTTCACGATCGCCTTGGGCAGGCGGAACTCCGGGATGCCGTAGACGAGGACGCCGCCGATCTCGTGCAGCGCCTCGAACACGGTCACCTCGTGACCCTTCTGCACCAAGTCGCCGGCCGCCGTGAGCGCGGCCGGACCGCTGCCGACGCAGGCCACCTTCTTGCCGGTCGGGGCGGCGCGAGGGGGCAGGCCGAGCTCGCCGGAGCTCGCCTCCCAGTCGGCGATGAAGCGCTCCAGATACCCGATCGCCAGGGGGTCGGACCTCTTGCCGATCACGCAGGCGCCCTCGCACTGGTCCTCCTGCGGGCAGACCCGGCCGGTCACGGCGGGCAACACGTTGTCCTCGCGCATCTTGGCGGCCGCGGCCCGGTAGTTTCCGTCCATCACCAGGTCCACGAACTCGCGGATCTTGACCCCGACCGGACAGCCCTTGACGCAGGCGGGCTTCGCACACTCGATGCAGCGCGAGGCCTCGGTGGTGGCGAAGTCCGCGGCCAGGCCCAGGTTCACCTCGTCGAAGTTGTGGCGCCGCTCGGAGGCGGCCTGCTCGGGCATGACCTGCCGCGGAATCTTCATGCGGTCCTTGGGCGGGATGGAGTTCATGCCTTCACCTTGGCGGCGGCGATCTCGCGGGCCTTCTGGTCCGCCTGCTGGAGCAGCTTGCATTGATGCTCACGCAGCAGGGCGAGGTAGGTGTCGCGGTGGTCGGAGAAGTCGGCCAGCGAGCGGCCCTCGGCCTCGCGGTACATGGCATTGCGGTTGGCGAGGTTCTGGAAGTCGACCTGGTGGGCATCGAACTCCGGCCCGTCGACGCAGGCGAACTGACTCCTGCCGCCGACGCTCACCCGGCAGCCGCCGCACATGCCGGTCCCGTCGACCATCACCGAGTTGAGGCTGACGATCGTCTTGATGCCGGCGGCACGGGTCGTCTCGGCGACCGCGCGCATCATGGGGATCGGGCCGATTGCGAGCACGTAGTCGATCCGCTCGCCGGCCTCGAGCAGCGCCTTGAGCCTGTCGGTGACCAGACCCTTCTCGCCATAGGAGCCGTCGTCGGTCGTCACGTAGAGGGCGTCGCTCGCCGCGCGCAGCTCGTCCTCGAGGACGACGAAGGCCCGGGTGCGGCCGCCCAGGATCGAGATCACCCGGTTGCCGGCCTTCCGGAGGGCGACCGCGGTCGGGTAGGCGATGGCGGCGCCGACCCCGCCGCCGATCACGCAGGCGGTCCCGTAGTTCTCGATCTCCGAGGGGCGGCCCAGCGGGCCCACCACGTCCTGGATCAGGTCGCCGGCGCCCAGGCAGTTGAGGAGCTTGGTCGTCTTGCCGATGCCCTGGACCACGATCGTGATGTCGCCCCGCTCGGCGTCGGAGTCGGCGATCGTGATCGGGATCCGTTCCCCCCGCTCGTGGACCCGCAGGATCACGAACTGTCCCGCCAGACGCTTGCGGGCGACTCGAGGGGCGAGGATCCGGAACAGCTTCACGTCCGGGGCGATGAAACGTGCTTCCAGTATCTCGAACATGACCCAGCCGTTCGTCGGCACGAAACGCGCCTGCCCATACCCCTGCCGCGGGCGCGAAAACGCCGCAGGTGCGACGTGCCGGGTCCCTCGAGCGTGGCCGGCGCGAGGGCCGTGCGCCGCGAGCCGGACAGCGCCCGGCGGCGCGAATTCGGACAGCGTCGACGCAAGTCTAGCACGTTCAGTCGCCCGGGTCGGGTACGCGATTTGCCTACAGGAGGGTTGCGATGAGAATCCTCCGCCACCGCGCCACGCGCCACTTCGTCGCGCTCCTGATCGGCTGCCGTTGCGGGCGCCGGTTCCTGCACCGGCTCGACCGGCCCGCGGTCGCCTGCGTGAGCTGTGGTCGGCTGCAGCAGCTGAGCGACCTCGTCGAGGCCCTGCGCGTGTCCATCGACCGGCAGCAGCGGCGGGCACCGCGCGCGGCGCGGCAGACGCGCCGCGTGGCCTGAGAGGCCGCTCCGCGCCGGGTCCGGCACCCGGCGCCACGGTAGAATGCCGCGGTGAGGGCAGCTGGGTCGCCGAGCGCGGCGCGGGATACGCGCGAGGCCAGGAAGACGAAGCCCCAGCGCCTGCGCGCCATCCTGCCGGACGTCTGGCAGCTCGTGCGCCCGCGGCGGCGCCGGATTGCCGTCGCCCTCGTGCTGATGGCGATCGGCCGCGTCTGCGGCCTGGCCCTGCCGGGCTCGACCAAGTTCCTGATCGACGACGTGATCGGGAAACACCGCGCGGGGCTTCTGCTGCCGCTGGTGGGGGCGGTCCTGCTCGGAACGCTGATCCAGGGGCTGACCGGGTTCGCCCTGACACAGCTCATGTCCAAGGAGGCGCAGAAGCTGATCGCCGAGCTGCGCGTCCGGCTCCAGCAGCACGTCGGCCGATTGCCGGTCGCCTTCCACGACGCCAGCAAGACCGGCGACCTGGTGGCGCGGATCATGAACGACGTAGAGGGGGTGCGGAACCTGGTCGGCACCGGGCTCGTGGAGCTGGCGGGCGGAGCGCTCACCGCGGTGCTCGCGTTCGCCGTGATGCTCTACCTGAGTCCGCGTACGACTGTCCTCACGGTGGTGGCTCTCGCGGTCTTCGGCCTGGTCCTGTTCCGCTCCTTGTCGACCCTGCGCCCGATGTTCCGGGAGCGCGGCAAGCTCTACGCGGAGGTGAGCGGACGCCTCACCGAGAGCCTAGGGGGCGTGCGGGTCGTCAAGGGATACCAGGCGGAGCCCCGCGAGGCGGAGGTGTTCGCCGGCGGCGTACGGCAGATCCTGGAGAGCGTCTTCCGGACGCTCACCTCGACGGCGGCGCTGTCGCTCGCCTCGACGGTGCTGCTGGGGGTGGTGGGCGCGGCGGTGATGTACGTCGGGGCCCGCGAGATCCTCGCCGGGCGGATGACGGTGGGCTCGTTCTTCACCTACACGGTCTTCCTCGGCTTCCTGGTCGGTCCGCTCTTCCAGATCGTGGCGATCGGCACCCAGCTGACCGAGGCCCTGGCGGGCCTCGAGCGGACGCGTGAGGTGCTTCGGGAACTACCCGAGGACGAGGACCCCCGGCGCACGGTCGCGCTGCCGGCGCTGCGAGGAGAGGTGCGCTTCGAGGCGGTCGGCTTTGCCTACCCGCAGCGGGAGCCGGTGCTGCACGAGCTGTCGCTGCGAGCGGACCCGGGGACTGCGACCGCGCTGGTGGGGCCCTCGGGTGCCGGCAAGTCGACCGTGATCGGCCTGGTCTGCGCCTTCCACGCGCCGAGCGCCGGTCGGGTGCGGGTCGACGGGATCGACCTCGCGACGGTGCGCCTCGACTCCTATCGCTCGCAGCTCGGGGTCGTGCTCCAGGAGACCTTCCTCTTCGACGGCACGATCCGCGAGAACGTCGCCTTCTCGCGCCCGGAGGCGAGCCCGGCCGCGGTACTCGAGGCCTGCCGGGTCGCGCACGTCTCCGAGTTCGCAGAGCGGCTCGATCAGGGCTACGACACCCTGGTGGGCGAGCGAGGCGTGCGGCTCTCCGGTGGCCAACGCCAACGGGTGGCGATTGCGCGCGCCGTGCTCGCCGACCCGCGGATCCTGATCCTCGACGAGGCGACCTCGAGCCTGGACTCCGAGTCGGAGGCGCTCATCCAGCAGGGACTCGCCTGGCTGATGCGCGGACGCACGACCTTCGTGATCGCGCACCGGCTGTCGACCATCC
This sequence comes from uncultured Acidobacteriota bacterium, assembly GCA_963732935.1. Taxonomy (GTDB): domain Bacteria; phylum Acidobacteriota; class Vicinamibacteria; order Fen-336; family Fen-336; genus DATBSL01. Next base: position 112,789 of record CAVTBK010000005.1, read on the forward strand.
GGCGCGCCGACCAGATCCTGGTGCTGGAGGAGGGACGGATCGTCGAACGCGGCACGCACGCCGAGCTCTACGGGCTCGGCGGGCGCTATCGCGCGATGTACGACACGCAGTACGGTGTCGAGGCGGACCTCTTCCTGGCGCCGGGCGAGGGCGAGCCGCCCCGCCGGCTGCCCGACCTCGGGATGCTCGAGCCATGAATCCCTCCCCGTTCGCCGACGTCGTAGTGCTGGCGCCGCTCAGCGTGGGCGGCAACCTGCCCTTCCGCCGCCTCTGCGTCGAGATGGGCGCGGATGTCACCGTCGGCGAGATGGCGGTCGTCCGCAAGCTGCTCTCCGGCAGCCCGGCGGAGTACGCGCTCCTCCGCAGTCACCCGGACGAGCGCTGCTTCGGTGTGCAGCTGGCCGACAAGCAGGCCGACACCCTCGCCGAGGCGGCGCGGCTCGCGGAATCCCGCGGAGCGCGGTTCATCGACCTCAACTGCGGGTGCCCAATCGACCAGATTACGCGGCGCGGGCTCGGCGCGAGCCTCCTCCGCAAGCCCGCCCGGCTGGGGCGGCTGGTCGCGGCGCTGAAGGCGGCGGTCGCGATCCCCGTCACCGTGAAGCTGCGCACCGGCTGGAGCGAGCAGAAGGCGAACGTCTCGGAGGTGGCGCGGGTCTGCGAGGAGAGCGGCGTCGACGCGATCGCGATCCACGGCCGCTCGCGCGAGCAGCGCTACAGCCGGGCGGCGGACTGGGACCTGATCGGGAAGGTGGCCGGCGAGCGCGGAGTACCCGTGATCGGCAACGGCGACATCCTGACGCCCTACGAGGCCCGCGAGCGGATGAAGCGCTCGGGCGTCGGTTCCGTGATGCTGGGGCGGGGGGCTCTCATCAAGCCCTGGCTCTTCCGCGAGATCAAGCAGGGTCGCTGCTGGCTACCGAGCGCCGAGGAACGGCTGGCCGTCGTCTGGCGGCTGGTGGAACTGCTCCGCGACCATTTCGGGGACGAGGAGCGCGGGCGGCGCCGGGCCCATCGCTTCCTCGCCTGGCACCTCGGCTTCTTCTGCCGCTACGTGCCCCTGCCGGAGGAGGAGTACGCCGAGGCCGCGCGCGAGCACCCGCTGTTGCACGGGCGCCTCGCGCCGCCTTCCGCGACGCCGCTCGAGCGCCTGCTGGCCGACCCGCGCGTCGAGACGCACGAGGGATTCGCCGACGAGCTGCTCTCGGCGTCGAGCCTCTCGGAAGCGACCGAGCGTGCCGTCGTCCGGGCCGCGAGCGCGCCGCCGGCCGAAGACGTCGTCCGGCTCGACGAGACGGTTCGCGAGGTCGCCGGCTAGCCGCTCGCGGCTCAGCGGGTCGACGTTGCCGCGCCGGCCGTGCGCGCGCGGGCCTGCATCTCCTCTTCGCTGCCCGCTCGCGCCTGGTAGGCCGCCTCGATCACCTGGCGCACGTGCGGGTGGGTCGCGACGATCTCCCGCAGCGAGGGCAGGTCGAGCTCGAGCAACTCGCAGCTGGTCGCGCAGGTAACGGTCGCGGAGCGTGCCTTTCCGCTCAGGATCGAGACCTCGCCGAAGAAAGATCCCTCCTCGCTCATCTCCCGCACCGGCACGTTGCGCCCCGCCCGATCGCGGACGAAGGCCTTGAGGGATCCCGTGGTGAGGATGAAGAGGCTCCGTCCCGGCTCACCCTCGGAGACGACGATGTCGCCGGGTTCGAAGGAGAGCAGCTGCAGGCGGGCGATCACGGCCCCGAGCTCGTCCTCTGAGAAGCCGCCGAAGAGGGGGCTCGCGAGCAAAGGCGCCGGCGCGCGGGCGTCCTCGGCGCCCGAGGCCGTCTCTTCCGCCTCGGGAAGGCTGCCCGCCTCGATCATGTCCTGCAGGGCGCCGAAGAACTCCTCCTCGAACGCCCCTTCCGGGGCCGAGGGCTCGGGCGTCGCGGGTTCCGGTGCTGTGCCCGCGGCCGGCGCTGGGGAGGCGAAGGCGTCGCCGAGGCCGAGGTCCTCGATCCCGATCTCGTCCGCCGGCGCGGAGGGCGCCGGGGCCGTGCTGAGCAGTTTCTTGTGAATGAGGGCGGCCAGGCGGCGCTCGACGTCGGGCCGGCCCGGCGCGATCTTCTCCAGCCGCTTGAGGACGGCGATCGCCTTGGCGGCGAAGCCTTCCCGGGCGAACTCGTCGGCCAGCGCGCTCAGGATCGGCATGGCCTCCTGCTGCCGGCCGGCCATCACCAGCAGGTCCGCCAGCTGCAGCCTCATGCGCGGATCACGGATGCCCTCGCGGAACTGCTCGCGCAGGACCTCGATCGCCCTGCCGTACTTCTTGCGGGCGATGAGGTCCGCGAGGCTCGCCGTCTTCGTCCCCCCCAGCCAACCGATCGCCATCGCCTAGCCTCGGACTCTCATGATCACCCGCCTCCGGCGGCATCGCGTCTTCGCCCTTCGCGACCGCGGTCGCGCGGTGATTGTACTCGCCCGGCCCGGCGTGCGCAGGGAGCGCCGAGGTCGCCGCGTGAGGACTGGCGAACCCGACAGGAAGCTGCTAGGGTGCGGGCCGGCGCGTGTGCTCGTCGACGCGCGGCACCGCGGAAGGGCAAGCTGCTTCGAAAGGGGAAGGGGATGGAGACACCGACGGTCGACGCACGGTTGCAGGAGAAGCTGGTGGCCGCGCTCGGGCTGTGCCCTCTCTTTCGGGCCCTGAGCCCGGAGCTGCTGCCGCAGCTGCTCACCGTGGCGGAGGTCGTACGCCTGTCGCCGGGCGAGACGATCGTCCGCCAGGGCGAGCCCTCCGACGCCTTCTACGTGATCGCGGAAGGGGAGGCGATCGTGTCCCTGGACGGCCCGGCCGGCGAGCGCCGGGAGCTCGGGCGGATCCCGCATCCGAGCAGCATCGGCGAGGTCGGCCTGCTGCTGGGAGAGACGCGCACCGCCACGGTCACGGCCGCGAGCGCCGTCGTCGCCGCGAAGTTCAAGGCGAAGGCCTTCGAGCAGATGTTCCAGAAAATCCCGGGTTTCGGAGCAGGCCTCTCGACCGGCCTCGCTCACCGGCTACAGCAGGTGTCCGGCCAGGTACCGCTGCCCGAGCACGACCTCGCCTCGGCCCCGCCCTCGGCCGAGACGCTGGCTCTGCTGCCGATGCCGTTCATCCAGCGGCACCGCGCCGTGCCGATCCGGCAGGACGGCAAGCTGCTGACGCTCGGTTTCGTGGACGACCCCACCTCGCAGGCGCTGAGCGCGGTCCAGGAGCAGCTGCCGGGCATCGAGGTCCGCGCGGTGCGGGTCACCGCCGCGGCCTTCGACGAGCTGCTCCGCGCGCACGGGGGTGCGGCCGGCTGGCGCGCTCCGGCCCAGGCCGCGCCGGAGGCCGCCAAGGCTCCGGCCCGCTCGCCCAAGCTCGACCAGATGCTGGAGCGGGTGGTGGCGGAAGGCGCCTCGGACCTGCACCTCACGCCGGGACTGAAGCCGCGTTGGCGGATCGACGGGGACATCCGGGAGATCAGCGACGCGGCGGTGCTGGGGCCCGACGACGCCCTGCGCCTGCTGGAGCCGGTGATGGAGGAGCGGCACCGGGAGCAGCTTCGCCAGGAGCTGGACGTCGACCTGGCCTACGCGGTGCCGGGACTGGCCCGTTTCCGGGTGAACGTGTTCCGCGAGGCGAACGGCACCGCCGCGGCGCTGCGTCAGATCCCGAGCAAGATCACGAGCTTCGAGCAGCTGGGGCTGCCGAGCGTCATCGCCGACCTGTGCGCCATCCCCAAGGGCCTGATCCTGGTGACGGGGCCGACCGGCTCGGGCAAGTCGACGACACTCGCGGCCATGGTCGACCTGATCAACAAGACGCGCCAGGGGCACATCATCACGATCGAGGACCCGATCGAGTTCGTGCACAAGACGCAGAAGTGCCTGGTCAACCAGCGCGAGCTGGGCGGCAGCGCCCGCTCCTTCGGGCGGGCCCTGCGCGCGGCGCTCCGCGAGGATCCCGACATCATCCTGGTCGGCGAGATGCGCGACGCGGAGACCATCGCCCTCGTGCTGGAGGCCGCCAACACGGGACACCTCGTGCTCGCCACCCTGCACACCAATACCGCCGTGAGCGCGGTCGACAGGATCGTCGACCAATTCTCGGCCGATCAGCAGCCGCAGATCCGCAGCGTGCTGGGTGACGTGGTGCGGGGCGTCGTCGCCCAGACCCTGTGCAAGCGCATCGGGGGCGGGCGCACCCTCGCGCTCGAGGTGCTGGTCGTGAGCCCGGCGATCTCGAACCTGATCCGGGAGGCGAAGACGGTACAGATCCCCGGCATGATGCAGGCGGGTCGGGGCCAGGGGATGTCGCTGCTCAACGACGAGCTGATGCATCTCATCGAGGCCAAGACGATCGAGATGGCCGAGGCGATGGCCAAGGCGGTCGACAAGCCCGACCTGCTCCGCCGCTTCCGGAGTGGCGTCACGCTGGGCCAGGAACCGTCCCAGCCGGGTGCTTTCCGCGTCCTGCAGGTGGAGCCGGAGTCGCCGGGTGCCGAGGCGGGCCTCGCCCGCGGCGACCTGATCGTGGAGCTGGACGGCAAGCCGATCGGCTACAACCTCGAGCAGATGCGGGTCGTCTTCCGGACGGACGGGCGCCACCTGATGACCGTGGAGCGGGCGGGGAAGCGGCGTCCCGTGACGCTCGACCTCAAGCGGGCGCTCTGAGGCTCGGACCGTGAGGCGCCTCGCGCGTCCCGCGGGAGCCGTGTCGGCCTAGGGACGGACGACGAGCGCGAGATGGAGGCCGAAGTCCGTCGTCGACCGCTGGTTCATCAGGTTCTCCGTGAAGCCGAGGTCCACGTGCGCCCCGTTTCCGAGGAAGAGGCGCCCGCTGACGTTCAGCATCCAGTGCAGGCCCGGGTAGCGCTCGATGTTCGTCACCAGCCGGCTCGCGGCGTCCGTCTCGACCAGGAAGCCGACCCGGCGCCAGGGCTGCCACTCGATCACCAGGAAGGCGTGCAGCCGTCGCGGCGCATACTCGACACCGGCGACCGGCCCCCGGCCTTGCCAGGTTCCTCCGACCCCGGCGTAGAGCCAGGCGTGGGCCGGAAGGGGACGCCCGAGGACGACCTGCCCGCCGCCGCCCGGGCCGTTGCCGTCGAAGGGTGGGCTGCTGGTCGGTAGCGACAGCCGTCCAACCACCGCGACCGAGGTGCGGTCGCGTCCGCCGTCGCGCGGGCGCCAGCGGACCGCGAGCTCGAGGTCGCCGAGGCCCCAGCCGCTCCTCCGGTCCCAGGAGAACGGCGCCCCCTCCTGCGTCAGCCCCTCGACCCGGAAGGCGTCGCGGTGGAACTCGAGGCGGTGGTCGTCCGGCAGGTGCAGTAGCCCGTGCCAGCCGTCGATCAGCCCGTCGAGGACGCCGCCGCCGCGAAAGCGCAAGGGCAGCCGCGCACCGACGTCCAGGCCACCGGTGACACCGCGCCGCAGCGTCGCATCGAGGGTCCACGCCTCTCCGTCGATCAGGTAGCGCCTTATGGCGGGATCCTCCCCGGACTCGTCCTGGCTCCAGGAGAACGAGTTCGAGCCGAGCCCTGAGACCCGCAGCTGCCATCGGCCCCTGGCGACGACACAGGGAGACACCGGCGGCAGGGCGAGCCGCGGTTGCGCGAGCAGGTGCTCGTCACGAATCTCGTCGGGACCCGGAGGATCGCACGCGTCCTCGCCCGCATCAGCCCGGGCGCGCGGGGCAAGACACGCGACGAACGCGAGCGCGGCGAGGAGGGGAGTCGGCTGCCGCACCCTCGGGACACTAGCACGGGAGGCGCGCGCTGCGCTCCGCGCACGCCCCAGGAAACCACCGTGGCGTGGGAACAGGTGCCGCCGCGCAGACTCGAGAACGTGGAGGAGTCTGTGGCGACCCCGGCGGGATTCGAACCCGCGATTACCGGCGTGAAAGGCCGGTGTCCTAGGCCACTAGACGACGGGGTCGGGCGACTCGAAGGATAGCATGGGGCTTCCGCGGCCCGCGAGCCGGATGCCGGGGCACGCCAGCCTCAGGCGGCCCTGGGCAGCCCTTGGTCACGCGCGTCGTCCGTCGTGTCGAACCGCTGTCGCGGCAAGGGCTTGGGACGCGTCGAGCCGTCGAGGGCCACGACGGCCTGAAAGAGCAGCAGGCTACCCAGCACCAGGAGAAGCGCGGCAACAATCTGGATCAGGATCACGGTTCGTCCTCCAGCGCCAGGGTACCGACCCACGTGGTCAGGGCAGGTCCGATCTTCGCTTTATTTTCGCCAGAAGGCAAGTGGAGGATTGCCCTATAGTCAGGGGAGCCATGGAGTATCGAGACTACTACCGCGTCCTGGGCGTCCCGAAGGGCGCGTCGACCAAGGAGATCAAGGCCGCCTACCGTAAACTCGCTCGCAAACACCACCCGGACGTCAACCCGGGCAACAAGGCGGCGGAGGCGCGTTTCAAGGAGATCAACGAGGCCTACGAGGTCCTGGGAGATTCCGAGAAGCGCAAGCGCTACGACGCGCTCGGGGCGAACTGGGACGCCTACAGCCGAGGCGGCGGCGGTCCAACGGGCGGTTGGCCGGGCGGCGTGCGGGTCGAGTACGAGGATCTGGGTGGGGGGGCGAGCGGCTTCTCGGACTTCTTCCGCACCTTCTTCGGCGGCGGCTTTGGCGGCGGGGGCGGCGGTTTCTCCGGCTTCCCCGGCGGCTTTGGCGCGCAGCAACGGCCCGAGGCGCTCGACGCCGAGGGAGAGGTCGAGCTGACCCTGGCCGAGGTCGTGAAGGGGACGACGAGAGAGGTGCGGCTCGGCGGAGGCAAGCGTCGGGTGGAGGTGCGCATCCCTCCGGGGGTTCGGGCGGGCTCGCGCGTGCGTGTGGCCGGCGAGGGCGGGCAGGGGTCCGGCGGGCGGCGCGGCGATCTCTTCCTGCGCGTGCGGATCGCTCCGGACCCGGCCTTCGTCCCGAGCGGCGACGACCTCGCGACCACGGTCAGGGTGCCGGTGACCGTGGCCGTGCTCGGGGGAGAGGCGCTGGTTCCAACCCTGGACGGCTCGGTCGCGATCAAGATCCCGCCCGAGACGCCGACGGGCCGCGTCTTCCGACTACGGGGCCACGGGTTGCCACATCCGGGAGGCAAGGGGCGCGGAGACCTGCTCGCCACGCTCGCGATCGAGCTGCCGCGCCGGCTCACCAGTCGCCAGTTGGAGCTCTTCGAGCAGCTTCGCCAGACCGGCGCCTGAGGGGCCGCCTCTCCCGCCGAGGGAGAATGCTAGACTCGAAACAAGCATAGCCAAGGAGGCCGAATGCGGTTGAAGGTGATCGGTGTTCTCGCCGGCGCGTTGGCGGTCGTCGGACTGGTCGGATCCGTCGGCTCCGCCCACGCCGCGGGGAAGAAGCGGCCGCTGGTCGCGGTCATGGATTTCGACTACGGGACCGTCAACAACTGGTGGGGACAGTACGACATCGGCAAGGGCATGGCCGACCAGGTCGTCGATGCGCTCGTCAACGACGGTACCTTCCGGGTCGTCGAGCGGAAGAAGCTCGACACCGTGCTGGCCGAGCAGGACTTCGCCCACAGCGACCGCGCGGATCCGAGCGCGGCCAAGCTGGCGAAGATCGGTAAGGTGCTGGGCGTGAAGTACATCATCGCCGGCTCGATCACGAAGTTCTCGACCGAGAAGCGCGGTGGCTCGCTGCGCATCCACGGGATCGGTCTGGGCGGCGCGAAGGCCAAGAGCGAGGTCGCGCTCACGGCACGCCTGATCGACGCCACCACGGGAGAGATCGTCCTCTCCGCGAAAGGCAAGGGAGTGTCCAACAAGGGCGGCGGGTTCGACTTCAGCAAGGGCGGCATCGGAGTCGGCACGAACGCCCAGGAGTGGCGGCAGAGCGGCATCGGCGACGCGCAGGAGAGGGCCTGCGACGAGTTCGTGAGCCAGCTGGTGGCGAAGAGAGATCGGCTGGACGAAGAGTAGGGATTCGGCCGGGAACGGGTGAATCGAAGAGGGCTCGCCGCTGGCGGGCCCTCTTCGTACCTGCCCGTCGGCGGGGGAGCCGACAGCCATGACGGAGCCGATCTTCACGATCGCCAACCAGCTCACCATGCTGCGGATCGCCCTGGTGCCTCCGTTCATCCTGCTCCTGCTCGCTCGGCGGTTCAGCTGGGCGCTGGTCGTGTACGTGGTGGCCGCCGCCACGGACGCCCTGGACGGATGGGTCGCGCGCCACGGACATCAGAGCACGCGCCTCGGGCAGATGCTGGACCCGCTCGCCGACAAGCTGCTGGCGGGCGCCGCCTACGTCCTGCTCACCTGGGGCAGCAACCTCACCTGCGCGCTGCCGGCCTGGCTCACGGTCTCGCTCCTCTTCCGTGACGCGATGATCCTGGTGGCCGTCGTGATCGTGAACCTGGCAGTGGGACCGCGGGCCTTCGCTCCCTCGCCGCTCGGAAAGGTCTCGACTGCTTTCAACCTGACGACGGGCGTCGCGGTCCTGGCCGCCAACGCCAGCGGGGAGTGCCCAGCGCAGCTCCTCTGGCTCTACCTCGTCACGCTCGCCTTCCTGATCGCCTCGACCGCGCACTACGTGTACCAGGCGAGCGAGAAGCCTCCGCGGCCCCGACCCTCCTGAGCGGCGCCGGTCGATCGGCTGGCGAAGCCGTCCGGCCGCGCTTTCGGGCTCCCATCCGAGGCTCCTCTTGTGCCGACCCGCCGCGTAATACGCATTGTATTGCGTTGACTTACGTAATGTATTACACTGCCGGTGTGGCTGGGCGCGTCGTCCACCGGCAGGAGAGAGGCCCGTGGCGCGTGAGCTGATGACGGTCCGTCTGGAACCGAGGCTGCGACGGGAGCTGGAGGCCGCCGCCCGTCGGCGAGGCCTGACCAGCTCTGCGGCCGTGCGGCTGGCGATCGAAGCCTGGCTGGCCTCCCAGGCGGCGGAGGTCGAAGCGCGGCCGTACGAGCGGATCCGGGACCTGGTCGGCTCGGTCGACAGCGGGCGGGCGCGTCGGACGGCGAGGACGCGATGATCCTCGTGGATACGGATGCGCTCGTGGCCCTGCTGGACCGGAGCGACTTCCGGCACTCGAAGTGCGTCGAGGCCCTGAGGGGCGTGCGTGAGCCCTTGAGCACGGTGTGGCCGGCGGTCGAGGCGGCGGTGCGCTGTCTCGAGGGGGCCGCGGGCGCCGCGGACGTCGTCCTCCAGATGATCGCGCGTGGCGACGTTCGTATCGTGCCGCTGGACGCGGAGGACGCAGGGCGGATGCGGGTGCTGCTGGCTACGCGGTCCCGGCCTGCGCCGACACTCGCGCAGGCGGCGGTCCTGGCCGCGGCCGGGCGGCACCGGGCGAGCGCGTTGCTGACCGCCACCGGCACCCGGCGCGCCCGGATGCGCTACGTCATGGCAGAAGCGACGCGCCGCGGTTCCACTCGGTCGGCGCCTCGCGCTGCCATGGCGACGGTGGCGCGGCCGCGCCCGCGGCGGCGAGGCCGGAAAGGCGCGGCGCAGACGCCACCAAGCCGGCGACGTCGGGCCTAGAGCCTCCAAAGCAAACGCGGGGCGCGTCAGACGAGACGAGACATGGAGGGGCGGAGAGGTCCGGTGCCGCTCGATGGATGGGTTGGGGCCGATGGCCCCGTAGGTCTCTCAGATTCCGTAATCTTACATAATATCTATTATCGGAACTTCCATTCTACTGGGCGGCGTACCGGCTAACCATAGATATGTCTTCATCATACGGGGACTGCGAACGCTGAGCGCGCTGAGCTTGCTGCTCGGGTGCGGCCGTGGCGCCCAAGAGGCCGTTCGTCCCGATCCGTCTCTGATGCCGCGATGACCTGGGTGTTGGCTGCGACGATGACCCGGGGGCCAAGCGACACGGAATCGGTGGCGCAGGAGCGGGTTCGGGTAGAATGAGGCCGCTCTCGCTCGCTTCGCCCCGAGGAATGGCCGATGGACACCAAGCGGGTCCTGCTCGTCGACGATCATGGGCCGACCCGGGTCCTGATCCGGACCCTGCTCGAGTCCGAGAAGGCCGTGCAGTTCTCCGTCGTGGAGGCCGCTAGCGCCATGGACTGTCTCAGGGCGCACGCGAGCGAGGCAGCGTTCGATCTCATCCTTCTGGACGTGAACCTGCCCGACATGGACGGGTACGAGCTGTGCCGCCGCCTGCGCTCGGTGGACAACGTGGTTCCGATCGTCTTCGTGACCGCCAAGGGCGACCTCAAGGACTACTCCGCTGGACTCGCGGCCGGTGGCGATTCCTACCTGGTGAAGTCGAACCTGAGGTCGAACCGCGCCGCTCTGCGCGCGATCCTGAACCTGTTCTCGTCCGTGCAGAGACAGCATCGGGAGCCCGGCTCCTGACGGAACGCAGATGAGTCCGGCGGTCGTAGGCTCGCCCGGGCAGGTGGCGATCGTCCATCAGGACCCGCGCAGGGCCCAGCAGCTGGCACGGCTGCTCCAAGGAACCGGCCACCGCGTGACCTTTCCGACCGGCGCAAGCGAGGAGCTGGTCCGGGCGCTGAGCGAATCAGCGCCGGAAGTGGCCCTGGTGTCAGGCTCGCTCGCCGGCGTGGGAGCGCTCGTGCGGGGCGTGCGGCGGGCCTTGGCGGACGACGTACGGATCCTGGTCTTGTACGGCTCCAATCCCGAGACGGCGCCGGCGGAAGCGGATGACGTCTTGTGCGCGGACCCGCTCCATCGGGCCGAGCTGCAGATGCGAGTGACGCGGCTCGTGGAGGAGCTGGGCGTGCAGCGGGCGCTGCGCAAGAAGACGAGCGAGCTCCTCGGCCTCTACAAGATGTCCTGGACCTTCTCGCTGGCCGGAGGTGCCGAGGCGCTCTTCGGTCAGATCACCCGCCATACCGCCGAGATGCTGAAGGCCGAGCGCGGCGTGCTGCTCCTCTACGACCGCGAGCGGCGCGAGCTCGTGGCTCAGGCGCCCGGCTTTGGCGTGACCGCCGAGCAGCTCGAGCAAATCCGCTATCCGGCGGACGGCGAGGCGCGCTCGCGCTGGGACTTCCGGGCCAACGGCGCTCTCATCTCGAACGACGCCCGCGCGGACGCTCGCCTGCTGCCCGGGCTGATCGACGCGCTCGGGCCCCGCTCGCTGATGCTCGCGCCGATCACGCGCGGTCGGGCCATCCTCGGTCTGCTGGCGGTGGCGGACCGGGTGGGCGACTCGCCCTTCGGGGACGACGACCTCGAGCTGCTGCGCGCCCTCGCCGGCCAGGCCACGATCGCCGTCGAAAACCTGAGGCTCAACCAGGAGCTCCGCAACGCGAACGAGCAGCTGCAGGAGTTCGACCGGCTGAAGAACCAGTTCGTGGGCATCGTGGCGCACGACTTCCGCAAGCCCCTGATGGCGATCCGCGGCTTCGCCGAGCTCGTGCTCGAGGATCCGGACCTCTCGGCCGACGCCCGGCGCGAGTTCATGAGGACGGTGATCAGCGAGTCGGAGCAACTCGCCGCGCTCGCCAACGACACGCTCCTGATCACCCAGATCGAGACCGGACAGTTCCGCTACGACTTCCGGGAGATCGACCTCGGCCCCTTCCTGCTGGAGTCGGTGCCGCTCGGGATCGCGGACCACTCGGTCCTGGTCAACGTCCCCGCCGGGTTCCCGGTGATCTGGGCCGACCCGGACCGGCTGCGGCAGGTGATCGCGAACCTGGTCTCGAACGCGGTCAAGTACTCCCCCGCCGGCAGCTCGGTCGGCGTCCAGGCGCGCCACTACGACGAGCGGCGGATCGCGATCGAGGTGGAAGACAACGGCATCGGCATTCCCCTGGAGCAGACGGGGCGGCTCTTCCAGAAGTTCTCGCGCATCCGCAGCGAGGAGCACCTCAAGGTGTCCGGCACGGGCCTGGGCCTCTACATCTGCCGCCTGATCGTGGAAGGGCACGGCGGCCACATCTGGGTCCAGACCGAGCCGCACGGCGGCAGCACCACCTTCGGTTTCACGCTGCCGCTCGACGCCCGCAAGAACCCCACCTAGGCCTGCCCCGCGGTCCACCACCGGGTTCGGGTGTTCAGGTCGCGGACCCACCGCCGAGTCCCAGCACCAGGCGGATGAAGGCGTCCCCCTCCAGGGAGCCGCAGGAGCCCCCTAGTGCCTGGGACTCGTCGTAGGCGGTGGTGGCATCCGGCGTGATGCCGGGACGCCAGACGGCGAAGGGGACCGGGTCCCGGCCGTGCTTGCCGGTCCGCACGAACGTGGGGTGATCGGGCAGCACCGCGACCGTCGCCTCGAGAGCGCGGGCCTCTATCCCCTCCAGGATCAGGCGGGTGAGCCGCGCGTCCAGGTACTCGATGCAGCGGACCTTGAGGTCCAGGTCGCGGGCGTGGCCGGCCTCGTCCGTCGCCTCCACGTGGACGTAGACGAGGTCGTGGTCGGAGAGCGCATCCAGGGCGGCCTGGGCCTTGCCTTCGTAGTTCGTGTCGTGAAGCCCGGTGGCGCCGGGCACTCGGATGAGGTCCATGCCGGCATAGACCCCCAGGCCCATCACCAGGTCCACCGCGGAGATGACGGCGGCCTTGAGGCCGAAGCGTTGCTGCAGTGTCTCCATGCGCGGGCGCCGTCCGGGCGACCAGGGCCAGACGGAATCGGCGACCGCCTTCCCCGCCGCCGCGCGGACCTGGTTCACGGGGTGCTCCGCCAGCAGGGTTCGCGTCGCCCCGATGATCTCCCGCAGCCGGCTCTCCGCCGGCCGCGCCGCCGGTGACGTGGCCCTGGGCAGCAGATCGGCGACGGCCTCTCCAAGGTGGTCGTGGGGCGGCGTGCAGTCGAGAGCGGGATCCGCCCAGGCGCCGTGCAGGACCAGGAGGTGGCGGTAGCTGACTCCCGGGTGGAAGCTCACCGGCTGGGGCCCTCTTCGCCCACCGAAGGCCGCGTCGAGGTCGGTGACGATCCGGGCGGCCTCCTCGGTCGTGATGTGGCCCGAGGAGTGATCCCGGATCCGGCCGTTGCTGGTGCTGATCAGGTTGAGGCGCAGGGCGACGTCGTCCGGAGCCAGGTCGACCCCCATGCTGGCTGCCTCGAGGACGGCCCGGCCGTTCTGGAGCTTCCGGGCGTCGTAGCCCAACACGACCAGGTTGCCCACGTCCGAAGCGGGGCTCAGCCCGTCGGGGATGGTCGCGAGCCGCCCCATGCGGCCCTCCCGCGCGATGCGGTCGATCGAGGGCTTGGTCGCCATCATGAGCGGCGTCCGACCGCCCTCGTCCGGCTGGGGCTCGTCGGACATGCCGTCACCCAGGATGATGACCGTCTTCATGCGCGGTACTCCCGGATCAGGTAGGCCTTGAAGGCCGCGTAGTCGGTGGGGATCTCCGAGAATCGCTCGCGCCGCTCGTCGAGGCCGGCGAGGGCGGGTGGCAGCGGCGGCTCCACTCCCGTGAGCGCGCGCACCTCCTCCGGGAACTTCGCCGGATGGGCGGTCTCCAGCGAGATCGCGGTCGTGCCCGAGCCGGTCCGGGCGAGGTATTCCTCCAGGCCCGCCCAGGCCACGGCGCCGTGGGGCTCGAGCGTCACGCCATGCTCGCGGAAGACCCGGGAGATCGTCTGGCGGGTCGTCTCGTCGTCGATGCTCACCGCAAAGAGGTCGCGGCGCAGCGCGGCGAGGTCGGGTGCCCGCCGGACGGTCCCCTTCTCGTCCATGGCGCCCCCGTAGAGATCCACCACGCGGGCCAGGTTCGAGGGGTGTCCCACGTTCATGGCGTTCGAGATGCAGACCCGCGAGGGCTCCAGCTTCCCGTAGACGCCGGTCTCCAGGAACCGGGGGACCTCGTCGTTGGCGTTCGTGGCGATCACGATGCGTTCGACCGGCAGTCCCATGCGCCAGGCCAGCAGGCCGCCCATCATGTCCCCGAAGTTCCCGGACGGGACCGAGAAGACCACCTGCTCTCCCCCGGCCGGGTCGGCGAGGCGGGAAGCCGCATAGAGGTAGTAGACCGACTGCGGCAGCAGGCGGCCGACGTTGATGGAGTTGGCGGAGGACAGGTCGAGACCCGCGAGGTCCGGATCGGCGAAGGCCCGCTTCACCAGGGCCTGGCAGTCGTCGAACTTGCCGTCCAGGGCGAGCGTCGCGACGTTGTCGCCGAGCGTCGTCATCTGCTTGCGCTGGCGGTCCGACACCTCCCGCTTGGGGAAGAGCACCACGGCCCGGATGCCCTCCACGCCGTGGAAGGCGTGGGCCACGGCCGATCCCGTGTCTCCCGAGGTCGCCGTCAGGATCAGCAGCCCCCTGCCCCGCCGGCGCACCAGGCGGCCGAGGGCACGGCCCATGAAACAGGCGGCGAAGTCCTTGAAGGAGGCGGTGGGGCCCTGGTCGAGGCGCATCACGTGCCTGCCGGACGTCACCCTCTCCAGGGGCACGGGATAGTCGTAGGCGTCCTGGCAGATCTCGTCCAGCTCGGCCCTCGTGAAGACACCCTCCGCGTAGGGGGCCAGCACGGCGGCCGCCAGCTCCGGGTAGGCCATCTGGCGGGCCGCCCGAAGCAGCCCCGGCGCGAAGGCGGGGATGGGGCGGGGCATGTAGAGTCCCCGGTCTTCCGCTTGTCCCTGGAGGAGGGCCGAACCGAGGTCCACGCACCTCGCGTCGTGGTTCGTGCTCGCAAAGGCGATAGCCATAGTTGAGCCACCGAGGATAGCGTAAGAATCCGCCCGCCGCGAGCGCCGCGGGGCGCTCCGGAGGCGCGTGCTAGGATGCTGTTCGATGGCGGTGATGAAGCGGCTGCGCGCGGCACGGCCGAAACTGCTCGACAGATACATCGCGCGCGAGATGCTGGCACCGACCGGGATCGGCCTCCTCGTCTTCACCTTCGTGCTGCTGATCGACCAGATCCCCCGCCTGCTGGCGGTGCTGGTCGCGCGCAGCGCCGACCTGTCCACGATCGTGCGGGTCTTCGTCAACCTGCTGCCCTCGATCCTGGCGGTCACGATCCCGATGGCCTTCCTGCTCGGCGTGCTGCTCGCCTTCGGGCGGATGGCGAGCGACAGCGAGATCGTGGCGCTGCGCGCCGTGGGTGTGAGCCCGGCGCGCCTGCTCACGCCGGTCATGATGATGGCCGCCGCCATGACTGCCATCACCTTCTACATCAACGCGGTGGCCCTGCCCGCGGCGAACCAGGCCCACCGGCAGCTCGTGTTCAATCTCGTGGTGACCAAGGCCCGCACGGTGGTGAGCCCGCGAGCCTTCACCGACGAGCTGCTGCCGGGCCGGATGATGCTCTACGTCCAGGACGTGGAGCCGGACACCGGGGTCTGGAAGAACCTGCTGATCCACGACACGCGCGACCCGGCGCATCCCAAGCTGATCCTGGCGCGCAGCGGCGAGCTGATCGTCGACCGCGGCCTGGGCAGCGTGCGCCTGCAGCTCGGCCCCGGCACCCAGCACACCTTCACGGTCGGCAACCCCCGCGAGTACGACCGTCTGGAGTTCGCCGAGATGGGCTTCGCCCTCCCGGTCGACGAGTTCTTCCCGGAGAAGAAGAAGCTGCTGCTCCAGAAGGGCGACCGGGAGATGACGCTTCCCGAGCTGGCACACGAGATCGCCGATCGACGCGGCAAGGGCCGCAAACGCAGCGACTGGGGGCGCTTCGCGGTCGAGTGGCACAAGAAGTTCGCCATCCCCGCGGCCTGCCTGGTCTTCGGTCTCCTGGGGCTGGCGCTCTCGCTGGGCAGCAAGAAAGAGGCCCGCTCCGCCGCCTTCGCCCTCTCGATCGGCGTCATCTTCGTCTACTACATCCTGATCCGACTCGGCGAGCAGGCGGGCGACACCGGGATGATGGTCCCCTGGCTCTCGATGTGGGGCGCCAACATCGCGCTCGGGGCGATGGCTCTCGTGCTGCTCTGGCTCAACCACCGCGAGGCGGCCTTCGACCCGCTGGACCCGGCCCACTACCTGGCCTGGGTGCCGAAGGTGAGCCGCCGCGCCGGCGTCCGCCCCGCGCGTGGGGTCACGCTGCCGGCGCGGCCGCGCGCCGTCGTGGTGGTGCGGATCCCGCGCCTGCGCCTGCGCTTCCCCTCCATTCTCGACCGCTACATCGTGCGCGCCTGGATCTCGAACGTGGCGCTCGTGCTGCTCGCCTTCGCCTCGATCTACTTCCTGGGCGACTTCATGGACCTGATCGACGACTTCCAGCAGAACAAGCCCGGCGCGGGCGTGATCGTCCACTACTACGCGTTCTTCCTATGGCAGATAGGGTTTACGGTGGCCCCGGTGGCGGTGCTGGTGGGGGTGCTGATCACCCTGGGGCTGCTGGCCCGTCGCAACGAGATCACCGCCATGAAGGCCGGCGGGATCAGCGTCTACCGCGCCTCGCTGCCCGTCCTGGGCGCGGGCCTCGTCGCCAGCCTGCTGCTCTACGGCACCCAGGAGTGGATCCTGCCGCAGACCAACAAGGTCGCGGCCATGGAGAAGAACCGCATCAAGGGCCGACCGGCACAGTCGAGCGACCAGTTCGACCGCAGGTGGGTGCTGGCGAGCGACGACCGTTTCTACAACTTCGACTACATCCTCGGCAACCCCGAAGGCGGGGGCGGGGCGCGGGTCGGTGACGATCCTGCGGCGGGCCAGTTCTCGGTCTACGGCCTCTCGATCTACGACGTGGACCCGAAGAGCTGGCAGCTGCGGGACCGGCTCTACGCGAGCCGTGCCCTCTGGAGCCCCGCCACCCGCACCTACCAGCTCGAGCGCGGTTGGCGCAGGACCATGGGCCCCGATACGACCAGCGTCCGGTCCTTCGAGACCCAGCGCGTGCGCGCCATCGGGCGAGACCCGGGCGGGGAGATCGAGCCCCCCGGCTACTTCGGGCGCGAGGACAAGCCCTCCGACACCATGGGCTTCGGCGAGTTGCGCGCCTACATCGCCTCGCTCGAATCGCGCGGCTTCGACGTGTCCAAGCTGCGCGTGCAGCTGCACCGCAAGATCGCCTTCCCGATGGTGGGCCTGGTGATGACCCTGCTGGCGGTGCCGTTCTCGTTCATCGTGGCGCAGCGGGGCGCGCTCTACGGGATCGGGATCGCGATCGTGATCGCGATCGTCTACTGGGCGGTGCTCGGCATCTTCGAGGCCCTCGGCAACAACGGACTGCTCGCCCCCTGGCTCGCCGCCTGGGCCCCGAACCTGATGTTCGGTGCCTCCGGCCTCTACCTGATCCTGACCCTGCGGACCTGACTCAGCGGTAGACGCCGGGATCCGCGAGCCAGATCGTGCCCCGGGTCCCGACCTTCACCGAGGCCTCGTCCAGCACGAAGACGATCGCGCGCGTCTGGTCGAGGTCCAGCCTTCCGTCGGTCCGCTTGTTGATGGTCCGGAAGCGCGAGAAGGGCAGCAGCACCTCGCGCCACTCGCGCGACGTGCGCGCCGAGGCGAGCCACCACTCGAGCCCGTCGTCGGCGGAGCGCGGGTTGACGTCGCGCACCTGGACCCAGATCCGGTACTCGTCGTCTCCCTTGATCCAGAAGCGCAGCCCCGTGTAGCCGGTGAGGTCACGGGCCTGCCGGTTCACGAGCGCGCACCAGGTGAACGGCTGAGCCGCGGTCGGGGCCGCCAGGTGGAACTCGAGCGCGAGCGCTTCGCCGCCCGCCGGACCCGCGCCCGGCCGGACGACGGATGGGCTCATCCAGGATGTGGGATCGAACTCGGCGCGGAACTCCGCGCTGCCGGGGAGCGAGGCGAAGCTGGTCGTGGCGCGGGCCTTCGGCGGTGACGGCCAGGCGGCGGCCTGCCGTCGCCGCGCCTGGGTGGCGGCGTCGACCACGACCACCGGGTTCGTGATGATCCAGGGCACGCGCCAGCCCGGCACCCGCGCCTCCATTCGATAGATGCCGGCGCCAGGGAGCGGCAGGTCGAGCGACTCGACGCCCTGCCCGACCGGCTTGCCATCGCGGAGCAGGACGAGACGGGTGCCCTGCGGCACCCGCCCACCGGCCTTGGCCCGCGCCCCGGCGAGCGGTGGCAGGGAGTCGCCCATGGTGCAGCGCCGTCCTTGGGCCTCGACCACGAAGCTGAATCCGTCGGCGGGCGCGAGGGCGTCGAGGCCGATGTAGAAGCGTCCGCGGCGGATGGCGTCCACGACCGCGTCCCGGTCGGCCGCGAACTCTCCGCGCAGCGGATGGTCGAGCAAGAGGTGCAGGCGGAAGAGACTGAACAGCGACTGGTAGGACGGGTAGTGCAGGACGAAGCGCTTCGTGATCGGCAGGCGGCTGTGCGCGTCCGCCCCGGCCAGGCCGACCGCGTCGCGCCGGGCCAGGATCTCGTCCCAGCGCCGCAGCGCCTGGTCCGGAGGCGTCAGGCCCTGGAGGAGCGCATAGGCCGGGTTCAGCTCGTAGAGACCGACCGTGAGCAGGAGGCGCGGGCCCGCGCGGCGCCATTCGCTGTCGCCGTTCAGCACCTCGATCCCCCACGGGCCCGGGAGATCCCACCCGCGCCAGCGGAGATCGCTGCGCGCGGAGAAGGGGTGCGCCGCGAAGGCGATGCCGCCGAGGTCGCGCACGTCCTCCAAGGCGTCCAGGGCGTCGCCGTTGAAGCGGTAGACGGGGTCGCGCTCGAGCCCCAGGCCCAGCACGTGGCCGGAGGGGGTCGACAGTTCCGAGCCCACCAGGACCAGGACACCGTCGCGGTAGCCCTGGTAGGGCTTGGCGTCGAGGTTGTTGTGGTCGGTGATCGCAAGGAAGCCCAGCCCGCTGCGGCGGGCGGCGGCGATCACCTGCTCGGGGGACCCGCTTCCGTCGGAGAGCCGGGTGTGGACGTGCACGACGCCCGCCACCCGACCATAGCCGTCCTGGGGCGCCGCGCCGACCAGCGGCAGCGGCCGCCAGGTCGCCACGTAGACGAGGTAGACCGCGCCGGACACGAGGGCGGCGCCCAGGATCGCGATCCCGATGCGCCGCCCGACTCGCTTGGCCAAGAAGGTCGACCTAGCGCTTGAACCAGGCCTTGAGCTCCGCGACCTTGTTCGTCTTCTCCCAGGTGAAGTCAGGATCCTGGCGGCCGAAGTGGCCGAAAGCCGCCGTCTTGCGGAAGATGGGACGGCGCAGGTCGAGGTACTCGATGATCCCCTTCGGGTTCAGGGGGAAGACCTCTCGGATGGCCTTCACGATCTGTCCCTCGTCGACCGTGGCCGTGCCCATGGTGTCGGCCATCACGGAAACCGGGTCGGCGACGCCGATCGCGTAGGCGATCTGCAGCTCGACCTTCTCCGCCAGCCCCGCCGCGATCAGGTTCTTCGCCACGTGCCGCGCCATGTAGGAGGCCGAGCGGTCCACCTTGGTCGGGTCCTTGCCCGAGAAGGCGCCGCCCCCGTGGCTGCCCACCCCGCCGTAGGTGTCGACGATGATCTTGCGCCCGGTGACGCCGCAGTCGCCCTGCGGTCCGCCCACCACGAAGCGGCCGGTCGGGTTGATGTAGTACTTCGTCTTCTCGTCCAGCAGCTCGGGGGGCACCACGGCCCGGATCACCTTCTGCAGGATGTCCGCGCGCACGGTCTCGATCGGCGCCGTGCTGCTGTGCTGCGTGGAGATGATCACGGTGTCGACGCGGATGGGCTTGTCTCCCTCGTACTCGACCGTGACCTGGCTCTTGCCGTCGGGGCGCAGGTAGTCGATCAGGCCTTCCCGGCGCACCTGCGAGAGGCGCTGGGTGAGCTTGTGGGCGAGCATGATCGTGAGCGGCATCAACTCGGCCGTCTCGCGGCAAGCGTAGCCGAACATCAGCCCCTGATCGCCGGCGCCTCCCGGGTCGACGCCCATCGCGATGTCCGGCGACTGCTCGTGGATCGCCGAGATGACCGCGCAGGTCTCGTAGTCGAAGCCGTACTTGGCGCGCGTGTAGCCGACGTCCTTGATCGTCTCGCGCACGATCGAGGGCAGGTCCGCGTAGGCCTTGCTGGTGATCTCGCCGGCGATGAAGGCGAGGCCGGTGGTGACCAGCGTCTCGCACGCCACGCGGCTCATGGGGTCCTGGCCGATCAGGCAGTCCAGGACCGCGTCCGAGATCTGGTCCGCGATCTTGTCCGGATGCCCCTCGGTCACCGATTCCGAAGAAAAGAGATGCCGGCCGTTCTTTGCCATGGTTTGTTCGGGTCCTCACGTGCCCGGCGGTCCCGGGCGTTCAGAGAAAAACGCGCCAGTTTAGCACGCGCCCTATGCCCGCGGGTGGAAGGCGTCGTAGAGTTGCCGCAACCGCTCGCGGGTCACGTGCGTGTAGATCTGGGTCGTGGAGATGTCGGCGTGCCCGAGCATGGCCTGCAGCGCCCGCAGGTCCGCGCCCCGTTCCAGCAGATGGCTGGCGAAGGAGTGGCGCAGCACGTGCGGGGTCAAGATCCTGGCGACACCCGCGGTGAGCGCGTGCCGCCGCACCAGGCCCCACAGGCCCATCCGGGTGAGCGCCGCCCCGCGTCGGCTCACGAACAGGGCCCGCACCGGGCGCCCCTTGCTCAATCGGTCGCGCGCCTCGCCCAGGTACCGGCGCACCCAGGCCCGGGCTTCTCGGCCGAGCGGCACCAGTCGCTCCTTCCTGCCCTTGCCGAGCACCCGCGCGATCCCGAGGGTCAGGTCGAGGCTCGCGGATTCCAGGGCCACGAGCTCGGAGGCCCGCAGCCCGGTCGCGTACATCACCTCGAGGATGGCCCGGTCTCGCAGTCCGAGCGGGTCCGACACGTCGGGGGCCCGGAGCAGGCTCTCGACCTGGCTGGGCGTCAGGTAGCGCGGCAGCGCCCGGCCCGCGCGCGGCGGGCGCAGGTTCTCGGTCGGGTCGCGCTCGATCAGCCGTTCGCGGGCCGCGAAGCGGAAGAAGCCACGCAGGGCGTGGACGTGCCGGGCCTGCGACCGCGCCGAGAGGCCCTGAGCGCGCAGCCGGCCCAGGAACTCGGTGAGCTCACCGTGCCGCAGGGCGAGAAGGTCGATTCTCCTGCTTCGGGCGAAGGCCTCCAGCTTCCGGAGGTCGTGGTCGTAGGCGGTGAGCGTGTTCTCGCTGAGGCCGCGCTCGACGCGCAGGTGGTCGAGCCAGGCCGCTACAGGCTGATCTCGACCCCTAGTGTCCACTTGCTCATCCCGAGGCTGAGGGAGTCGCGGTCGTTGTGGCCTTCGAGGGCGAGCTTGCGCCAGCCAAACGTGACCGCGATCCGGTCCCCGAGGTGGCCCCGCACGGCCAGCATCAGATCCCACAGGTGGCCGCGGCTCCCCGCGGGAAGGCCCGAGAACTCCCCCTCCAGGCTGAACCGGTAGAGGGGATAGACCCGCACCGCGACGCCCGCCACCGGCACCGGCAGTCGTTCGGTGTCCGCGATCCGCCCGACAGTCTCCGCGCCCTGGAGCGCCACCAGGGTCGTGCTCACGTCGAAGTACTGGGCGCCCAGGCGCAACCCTGCGAAGCCCCACGACCGCTGCACGACGTCGTACTCGAGCTCGGCCGTGACCTCGTGACCGGTGAAGGAGGTCACCACCCGGTCGTCCGGAGTCACGTACGCCGAGCCGTAGACGAAGGCCCGCGCGGCGGGCACGTCGCCGCCATAGTCCATCCGGTGCCACGCGGCGCGCAGCTTCCAGCCGCCTCCGAAACGGAAGGTACCCCGCGCGAGGTTCGACCCGGTCCGGGCGATGCCGAGATCGCTGCGCGTGTCGAGCACCGTGCCCTCGGCCCCCGAGAAGCCCTTCTGCAGCTGCCCATCCAGCTCGGGAGACCACCAGAGGTATTCGAGCCGCACGTGGTACTGCTCCTCCGGCGGCAGGTCCTCTTCCGCCGCGAAGGCCGGGACCGCGAGGGTCGCCAAGAGCGCCGCGGACAGCAGCCAGGATCGGGTCGAAGTCACGCCGCTTCACCTCCTGCTCGTTGTTCATCGCAGGTTAGCACGGGCACGGGTGGACTCGCAGGTGAGGCGGAGTCAGCTCGGCCGCGGGCCCCTGCCCAGCAACCGGCCGACGATCAGGCGCCAAAGGGTCTCCGCCTCTCCGACGCCCCACGCGCGCGTGAGGAGACCGTAGACGGCGACGCCGACCGCCACCGGGACGAGCGCCTCCGCCGAGCGGACCAGGAGGCCCCGGGTGCCGAGCAGCGACTCGAGGCCCGCGGCCACGGCGCCGGCGACGACTCCCATCAGGATCGCGCTCGCTGCCATGCGCAGGATCGGCCGCAGCAGGCCGTGACCGCGGAGCCCCCCGACCCGCCGCTCGAAGCTCCCGACCAGAAGCGCGGCGTTCAGCAGCGAGCCGAGGGCGGTGCCGAGCGCGATCGCGCGGAAGCCGAAGCGGGAGTACCCGATCCCGATCGTGGTGAGGTTCGTGACCACGGCGAGCACGCTGCCCGCCAGCGGAACCCGGGTGCGGCCGAGGGCGTAGAAGGCAGGTGCGATCACCTTCACTCCCGTGTAGCCGACCAGACCGAAGGAGTACAGGAAGAGCGCCGCGGCGGTGGGCGGGGTGTCGGCGGGCAGGAAGGCGCGGCGCTCGTAGAGAAGCCGCACGATCGGCTCCCCGAGCACCATCAGCCCGACCGTGGCCGGCAGGGTGAGGTAGGCCAGCATCGAGAGGGACTGGCGCAGGGTGAGGCGCAGGCCGTCCATGTCCCCGGCGGCCGCGCGCCGGGCGAGACCGGCGGTGGCGATCGTGCCCAGGGCGACCCCGAAGAGGCCGATCGGGAGGTAGAGCAGGCGAAACGCGTAGTCGAGCCAGGACACGGCTCCGGCGCGCTGCGAGGCGAAGATGCTGTTGACGAAGATGTTCACCTGCACTGCGCCCAGGCCGACGGTCGCGGGCGCCATCAGCCGCGCCATGTCGACGAGTCCCGGGTCCCGGGGTGCCCAGGCGGGTCGCGGGCGCCACCCGGCGCGCCACAGCGATGGTACCTGAACCAGGAATTGCGCGAGCCCCCCAAGCAGGGTCCCAATCGCCCAGCCGAGCGCCACCTGGCCGGGCGGCAGCCCCAGCCACCAGAGCACCATCGCGCATACGATCGCCACCACGTTGAAGAGCGCCGGCGCGAGCGCCGGCATGGTGAAGCGCTCCTCCGCGTTCAGCATCCCCATCGCCACGGCGGCGAACGAGACGAGCGGCAGGAACGGCATCATCACCCGCGTCAGCTGCACGGTCAGCTCGACCTTGCCCGGCACCTTCTCGAAGCCCGGCGCCAGGAGGGCCACCAGCGGATCGGCGAAGACGATGGCCAGCAGCACGAGCACGGCCAGGACCACCGCCAGCAGGCTCAGCACGCGGTTCGCCAGGCGGAAGGCCTCGTGCTGCCCGCCCTGCCTGGCCGTGCGCGCGTAGGTCGGCACGAAGGCGGCGGAGAGAGCACCCTCCGCGAAGAGGTCGCGCAGCAGGTTGGGGATGCGGAACGCGATCCGGAAGGCGTCCGAGTAGAAGCCGGCCCCGAGCAGGGCCGCGAAGAGGGTCTCCCGCACCAGGCCGAGGAGACGCGAGAGGAGCGTCATCGCGGAGACGAGCCCCGCCGCGCGGGCGATGCGCCCCTTCTCCCGCGCCGTCTGGAGATCCGCCGCCTTGACCTCAGTCGTCGGGCTCATTAGACTATGCTTTTGTCTCGACCCAGGAGGAGGAGAAGGAGTGGCACATCACGCGTCCGCCGAGAAGCGAATGAGGCAGAGCGTCAAGCGCCGGGCCCGCAACCGCACGAACCTCTCACAGCTGAAGAGCCAGGTGAAGAAGCTCCGCGCCGCGATCGCGAAGGGCGACGCCGAGACCGCGCAAAAGCTCCTCCCAAAGACCGTCGGCGAGATCGACAAGGCCTCCAAGAAGGGCGTCGTCCACGACAACGCCGCCGCCCGGTACAAGAGCCGCCTCTCGCGCAAGGTCAGCGGCCTCGGCGCGGCGAAGTAGCCGTCCCGCCGCGGCACGACGCGACCAGCGTCGCCACCAGCGTCGTCGCCGCCTCCCCACCGCTCTTCAGACGCCGATCGGCCACCTCCAGCGCGACGAAGGCCCCGCGCAGCTCCTGGTCGCTCCAGCGGCGGGAGGCCTCGAGCAGCCGATCCAGCTTGAACTGCATGTGCGGGGGTAGCAGGCGCGCCGCGATCTCGGCACGCGGCACCCGCGCAGCGCGCAGCGCACCGGCGGCCCGCACCTGCCGGAGCGAGCGGTGGAGGGTCGCCAGGATCCGCAGGCCCTCCTCGCCACCATCGAGCAGCTCCTCCAGCTGCTCGAGGCTGCCCGGCAGGTCGCGCGCCGCCGCGGCGTCGGCCAGGAGGTAGAGCGGCCGGCCCAGTCCGCGCCCCAGGACGGCGTGCACGTCCTCCGCGGTCAGCGGCTCCTGCCGCCCATTGCCCCAGGCCTCCAGCTTGTCCAGCTCCCCGATCAAGCGCCTCAGGTCCTGGCCGACCTCGAGGACGAGCTCGGCGACCGCGTCCGGGGTGAGCCCTAGTCCTCGCCGTCGCAGGTCCTCCTCCACGTACGCTCGCAGGGCAGCGCCCTTCTTCGGCTCCGCCGAGTGCACGCGCCCCTCGGAGCACAGGCGCTTCCAGGGGTTGCGCCGGCGATCCGGCTTGCCGGCGAGCAGGACCAGTGTCACGTCAGCAGGCGGGTGGTCGAGGAACTCGAGCACCGGGTTCGGGTCTGCCTTCGCCGAGCGTGCCTTGCCTCCCCGGGCGGACCGGTCCGGCTCCGCTCCGAGCGCCTCGGCACCGAGCAGGTCCGCCCGGCGCACCACGACCGCGCGGCGGCTGGCGAAGAGCGAGCCGGTCCGGGCCGCGGCCACGACACTCCCCCAGCTCGTCTCGTCCCCGTAGAGGAGGGAGACCGAGTCCGCGCGCTCCTCGCCCACCGCCAGGGCCAGGACCCGCTCCAGGGCCTGCTCGGCGAGGTAGGAGTCCTCGCCCAGGATCAGCTGCACGGCCGCGGGCCGATCCGCCCCCTTGCGGCCCACGGGTCAGAACGCCTCGAGCATCGCCGAGACGAGGGCGCGCGCGAAGTCGCGCGCCAGCCTCTGCATCGATTCCTGCTCGCGGTCCAGGTAGGTCTGCGGCGTCGTGCCCAGGTCGAGCTCGTCCTTCTGCTCCAGGCTGTCGCTCTCCCAGAGCGGCTCGGTCACCCCGATCTTCCGGTACACCACCTTCGCCACCATCCGGGTCGTGTAGCGATTGGCGAGGGTCGTGGACTGGCCCCCGCTGTCGTTGCTCGAGAAGCCGACCGGCGTCGTCAGGTAGGTCAGGATGTCGCCCTCCACGACCGCGTCGACGCCGGTCGCGTCCTGGACGACCGTGAAGCGGCCGCGCTTGAGCAGCTCCTCGATCACGGCCGCCGTCACCAGGGTGTCGAGACCCGGTTGGCCGCTTTCGTCCTTGAAGAGCGGTACGCCGATCTTCTTGATCGAGGGGTCGGTCGTGATGCCCCGTCCCTGGAGGGCGTAGCCACAACCCGCGGCGAGCGGGGCGCCCAGGAGCGCCAGCAGGTTCCGCCGCCTCACTTGACCACCACGCTCACCAGGCGCCCCGGAACCACCACGCACTTGACGACACTCCTGCCCTCGAGGTGCGAGGCCACGTGCGGCTCCGCCAGCGCCCGCTCGCGGACCGCCTGCTCCGCGGCGTCGCGCGGGACCGTGATCCGGCCCCGCACCTTGCCGTTCACCTGCACGGCGACCTCCACCTGGTCCTCGCGCGCCACCGCCGCGTCCGGCACCGGCCAGGAGGCGCGCGCGACGCCGCCCTGGTGGCCGAGGCGGAGCCACAGCTCCTCCGAGACATGGGGCGTGAACGGGGCCAGCAGCAGCACCAGGGTCTCGAGCGCCTCGCGCAAGGCCCCCCGGCCGGCGCCGGTGGTCAGCTCCGACTCGAGCCGATAGATCTCGTTGCTGAGCTCCATCAGGGCCGCCACCGCCGTGTTGAGCTGGATGCGTTCCTCGACGTCCCGGGTCACCTTCTCGATCGTCTGGTGGACCTTGCGACGCAGGTCCTCGCCCGCCTTGGGCAGTCCGGAGGGCGAGGTGCGCGGCTCCCCCGCCAGCTCCGCCGCGTGGCGATCGACCAGGCGGTAGACGCGCAGCAGGAAGCGGTGAGGCCCTTCGATCCCCGTCTCGCTCCACTCCATCGCCAGCTCCGGCGGCGCCGCGAACAGGATGTAGAGCCGCAAGGTGTCGGCCCCGTAGCGGTCGATCACGTCGTCGGGCGCGATCGTGTTGCCCTTCGACTTGGACATCACCTCGCCGTCCTTGTGCACCATCCCCTGTGGGAAGAGGCGCACCACCGGCTCGTCGAGCCCGACCAGGCCGAGGTCGCGCATCATCTTGGTCCAGAAGCGCGAGTAGACGAGGTGCAGGATCGCGTGCTCGATCCCGCCCACGTAGAGGTCGATCGGGAACCAGTAGCGCACGGCAGCAGGATCGATCGGCCCCTGCTCGTGGTGCGGCGAAAGGTAGCGGTAGAAGTACCAGGAGGAGTCGACGAAGGTGTCCATCGTGTCCGTCTCGCGCCGGGCGGCTCCCCCGCACTTCGGGCAGCGGGCCGCCACGAAGGCGGGGACCTTGTCGAGCGGATTGCCGCCCTCGCCGGTGAAGGGCGCCTCCTTCGGCAGCACCACGGGCAGCTCCGCGTCGGGCACCGGCTGGACGCCGTCCCGCTCGCAGTAGACGACCGGTATCGGCGTGCCCCAGTAGCGCTGGCGGCTGATCAGCCAGTCCTTCAGGCGGTAGGTGACGGTCGGCTTGCCGATCCCCTGCCGCTCGGCCCAGGCGGCCATCTTCGGGATCGCCACCTCGGCGGCCAGCCCGTCGAAGGGGCCGCTGTTCGCGACCAGCCCCGGCCCGTCGTAGGCCTCTGCCAGTGTCGCCCCGTCGAGCGTCTGCCCCGCGGGCTGGATCACGACGCGGACCGGGAGGGAGTACTTGCGGGCGAACTCGAAGTCGCGCTGGTCGTGGGCGGGCACGGACATGATGGCGCCGGTGCCGTAGCCCATCAGCACGAAGTTCCCGACCCAGATCGGGATCCGCTCCTCCGTGAAGGGGTTCGTCGCATAGCGGCCGGTGAAGACGCCTTCCTTCTCGACCTTGCCCTCCAGCCGCGCCCGACGATCCTGCGCACGCAGGCGGCCGATCGCCTCCTTCCGGCTGGCCGCGCCCTCCTGCCCGGCCAGGAGCGCGTCGACCATCGGGTGCTCGGGCGCCAGCACCATGAAGGTGGCGCCCCAGATGGTGTCGATGCGGGTGGTGAAGATCCGGATCGGCTGAGCGCCCTCGACCGGGAAGTCCACCTCCGCCCCGTGCGACTTGCCGATCCAGTTCTCCTGCTGGACCAGGACCCGCTCAGGCCAGGCGGAGAGCTGCTTCATGTCGTCGAGCAGCTGGTCCTGGTAGGCGGTGATGCGCAGGAACCACTGCTCCATGTCGCGCTGCTCGACCGTCGACTTGCAGCGCCAGCAGATGCCGCCCTCGGCCTGCTCGTTGGCGAGCACGGTCTGGCAGGAAGGGCACCAGTTGACGGGCGCCTTGGCCCGATAGGCGATCCCCCGCTCCAGCATGCGCAGGAAGAACCACTGGTTCCAGCGGTAGTACTCGGCGTCGCAGGTGGCGATCTCGCGGCTCCAGGGGTAGCTGAAGCCGAGCCGCTGCAGCTGCCGCTTCATGCTGGCGATGTTCTGGCGGGTCCACTGCTCGGGATGGACGCCCCGCTTGATGGCCGCGTTCTCGGCGGGCAGGCCCAGGGCGTCCCAGCCGATCGGGTGCATCACGTTCATGCCGCGCATGGTCTTGCAGCGCGAGATCACGTCGGTGATGCAGTAGTTGCGCACGTGCCCGACGTGGATGTCGCCCGAGGGGTAAGGAAGCATCTCGAGGCAGTAGTACTTCGGGCGCGACGGGTCCTCGCTGACCTCGAAGGTCCCCTCCTCGGCCCACTTGCGCTGCCAGCGCGCCTCGATCTCGTGGAAGTCGTAGTCGCTCATGATGGTCCCAAGACTCGGAAACGCTGAATGTTAGCACGCAGGACCGTGCGGCCCGGACCGGGGACCGACTGCGTAACCGGGGGCGCGCTTGCTTCAGCGCCCGGAGTCGCCCGACAGGCCCCTTCCTCGGCCAAGGAGCCTCGCCGCTCATGATGGCGCCGTCGCGGGCAGCGACCGCCCTGGGGCGGGGTACGAAATGCACCTAGGGACGCAGACGCTCCGCCACCAGCTCCGCGACGTCCTTGACCCGCACCGTCTCCTCGACGTCCTTCGCCTTGGTGCCGTCGGTGAGCATGGTCATGCAGAACGGGCAGCCGACCGCAATGGTGCCGGCCCCGGTTGCCAGCGCCTGCTCGGTGCGCTCCACGTTCACGCGCTTGCCGATCTTCTCCTCGAGGAAGATGCGCCCGCCCCCGGCCCCGCAGCAGAAGCCCCGCTCGCGGTTGCGCTCCATCTCGCGGGTCTTCGTGCCCAGGCGGGCGAGCACGTCACGCGGCGGCTGATAGCCGCCGTTGTACCGGCCCAGGTAGCAGGGGTCGTGGTAGGCGACCAGGCCCGGGTCCGCCTCGACCTCGGCGAGCGGCACTCGTCCGGCCGCCATCAGCTCCGCCAGCAGCTTCGTGTGGTGGACGACCTCATAGCTCGTCCCCAGCTCGCGGTAGTCGTGGCCCAGGCTGTTCAGGCAGTGCGGGCAGGTCACCAGGATCTTGTCGAAGGAGTACTGCTTCAGGGTCTCGACGTTCTCCTGGGCGAGCTGCTGGAAGAGGTACTCGTTGCCCATGCGCCGGGCCGGGTCGCCCGTGCACTTCTCCTCGGGCCCGAGCACCGCGAAGTCGACCCCGGCGGCCTTCAGGATCCGCACCAGGGCCTGGGTCGTCTTGCGGGCCCGGGGGTCGGTGGCGCCCGCGCAACCCACCCAGAAGAGGTAGTCGACCTTGCGGCCCAGCTCGGAAAGGACCGGAACCTCGAGCCCCTCGGCCCACTCCATCCGCCGGTCCTGTCCCATGCCCCAGGGGTTGCCCTGTACCTCCATCCCCTTGAAGGCGGTGGTCGCCTCGCTCGGGAACTCGGACTCCATCATCACCAGGCTCTGGCGCAGAGCCAAGAGCGACCCCGGGACGGACTGGATCAGGACCGGACAGACTTCGGCACAGGCGGCGCAGGTGGTGCAGGCCCAGATCTCGTCCACGTGCACCTGAGCCTCCACCTGAAGGTAGGTGCCGTCGGCGCTCACCTTTCCCGGGTCGGCGGCCTCCCGTGCAATGAGCGGCGTCTTCGGCGCGAAAGCGGCCTCCTGCTCCGCCTTCTCGGGCAGCGGACGTCCCTTCCCGTCCCGGAAGCTCATGACGTCGGCGCCGTTGCGGTAGAGGAGGTTCATCTTGACGTCGCGCACGACCTTCATCGGCTGGAGGGGCTTGCCGGTCGCGTGCGCCGGGCAGACGTCGTTGCAGCGCCCGCATTCCGTGCAGGCGAAGGTCTCGAGGAGCGTCTTCCAGGGCAGCTCCTGCACCCGGTCGACGCCGAACTTCTCGCTCGCCTCGAAGTCGACCTTCGGCGGGAGCCCGTAGCCCGTCCGCCGGAAGGTGTAGATGTTGGGCGCCGCGAAGACGAGGTGCATGTGCTTCGTCATCGGGATGTAGGCCGCGAAGCCCAGGAAGACGAGCACGTGAGCCCACCACGCCCCGCTGTGCAGTGGCCCGATCGCGCCGGCCGGGAGGAACGCGAGCAGACCCGCGACCAGCGAGGCGACCGGCTGCGAGGCGAAGGAGGCGGAGGGCAAGGCCCGCTGCGCCAGCAGCACGGCCGAGCCGTTGAGCAGGAAGAAGGTGACGTAGAGCGCCACGATGAACCAGAGGATGTTCTCGGCGTCGTGCGAGCGCGGCAGCAGGCGCTTCGGCCTTCCCAGCCAGCGTCTCGCCATGGCGATCGCCGAGGCCAGGAGCACGAGCGCGGCCAGCAGGTCCTGGCTGAAGTGGTAGACCTCGAGCAGCGGCGGCGACAGGACCATCGAGTAGGCGAAGGGGTGGCGGCCGAAGGCACGCAGGAAGGAGGTGAGCCCCTCGAACACGATCTCCAGGTGCCCGATCCCGAGGGTCAGGAAGCCGTAGATGAAGAACAGGTGGAGCCCGCCGGCCCAACGGTCCTCGAGCACCTTCTTGTGCCCGAGCACGAGCGAGACGACCTTGGCCAGGCGTTCCCGGGCGTGGTCGGTGAGCGTCTCGTCGCCCCGCGTGCCGGTGTTGATGAGGATCGCGATCCGCCTCAAGCGCACCAACAGGAAGCCGAAAGCGGCGACGAGCAGGGCAAGCGTCAGCAGGCTCTTCAGGACGGGCAGGATCATCGGGCGGTCACCTCAGACAGCGCGCAAGTGTATCGAAAGACGCGAGGCGTCTGGGGCCGCCGGGGCCTTTCTGGATCATCGGGCTCATGCGGGCGTCGCGGGCCGCCGAGCAGGCACACGGGACCCGTCGGCCCCGGGCGGACGGCGGACGGCCTGATACGAGGGTCAGCCGCGCGTCGCGAAGTGCGCCTTGGCGGCGGCGGTGAGCCTGGGCAGGACCTCGAACACGTCGCCCAGGATCCCGTAGTTGGCCACCTTGAAGATGGGCGCTTCCGGGTCCTTGTTGATCGCGACGATGTACTTGGAGGAGGACATCCCCGCCAGGTGTTGGATGGCCCCGCTGATCGCACAGGCGACGTAGAGCGAGGGCGAGACGGTCTTGCCGGTCTGTCCGACCTGCAGCGAGTGGTCCACCCAGCCCGCGTCGACCACGGCGCGGGAGGCACCGGTCGCCGCTCCCATCGCGTCGGCCAGGTCCTCCACCAGGTGGAAGTGCTCCGGCCCCTTCAGGCCGCGGCCGCCCGAGACGATGATCTGCGCCTCGGTCAGCGGGACCTTGCCGGCGGCGGACGAGCGGACCTCTTTGAGCCTTGCCCGGGCGGACGCGTCACAGGTCGCCTTCACGACCTCGGCCTTGCGGGAAGCGTCGGGCGCCGCCAGGGCGAAGACGTTCGGTCGCAGGCTGGCCATCTGCGGCTCCCCCGCCCAGGCCACGGTCGCGTACGCCTTGCCGGCGTAGATCGGCCGGCGGCCGACCAGCCTGCCGCCCTCGACCGAGAGGGCGACGCAGTCCGAGGCGAGGCCGGCGCCCACCTTGGCCGCGACCCTCGGCGCCAGGTCCTTGCCCATGGCCGTGAACGGCACCAGCACCACGGCCGGCTTCAGCTCCGTGATCGCCTGCGCGAAGGCGCGTGCATGTGCCTCGGTCGCGTAGGGCGCGAAGGAGGCGTCCTCGAAGACGTGCACCTTCCCGGCCCCGTAGGAGGCCAGCTCGTCCGCCAGCGCCGACGAGCCCGGGCCGACCAGGACGGCGGCGACACTCGCGCCGAGTGGGCCGGCGAGTCGCGCCGCCTCCGAAACCGTCTCGAGCGAGGCACGCCGCAGCTTCCCGTCCTTCTGCTCCGCCAGACAAAGGATGATCGCCATTGCCGGTTCCTCCTAGATGACCTTGGCTTCTTCGTGGAGGAGCCGCACCAGCTCCTGGGCCTGGACCTCGGGCTCGCCCTCGATCATCTTGACGGGCGGTCGGGCCGGGGGCAGCTCGATGGCGCTCACGCTGACCCTGGCTGCGAGCGCGGCCGCGTCGAGGCCGAGAGCGGCGGCCGTGAGCGCCTGGATCGGCTTCTTCTTCGCCGCCATGATCCCCTTGAGGCTCGCGTAGCGCGGTTCGTTGAGGCCCTTCTGGGCGGAGACCACGGCCGGCAGCGGCGTTTCCCACACCTCGCGCCCGCCGTCCGCCTCACGCTCCACGATCGCCTTGCCGTCCTGGATCTCCACCTTCACCGCCACGGTCACCTGCGGCAGGTCGAGCAGCTCCGCCAGCATGCCGGGGATCTGGCTGTTGTCCCCGCCCACCCCCTGCTGTCCGCACAAGACCAGGTCGAAGGGCGCCACGGTCCTGATGGCGGCGGCCAGCGCTCGGGCAGTGCCGAGGGTGTCCGCCCCGTCGAGCAGGGGGTCCTTCACGTGCAGGGCCGAGTCTGCGCCCATGGCGAGGCCGGTGCGCAGGGCCGCCTGTGCGCGCTCCGGGCCCGCGCCGACCAGGACCACCTCGCCGCCTTTCGCCTCCTTGATCTTGAGCGCCTCCTCGATCGCGAACTCGTCGTAGGGCGAGACGATCCAGTTCGCGACGTCCGCCTCGGAGATCTCCTTGCCGGAGGGCGCCACCTTGACGCGGGTCTCGGTGTCCGGAACCTGCTTCACGCAGACGACGATCTTCATCGGTTCCCCCTGATCAGTCCTCGAATCTCCTGAAGAGCAGCGATCCGTTGGTACCGCCGAACCCGAACGAGTTGTTGAGGGCGTAGCCGAGCGGCTGCCGCCGCGCCGCGTTCGGCACGTAGTCGAGGTCGCACTCCGGGTCGGGATGCTCCAGGTTGATGGTGGGCGGGATCACCTGGTCGCGGAGCGCGAGGGCCACGATCCCGCTCTCGAGCCCGCCGGCGGCCCCCAGCAGGTGCCCGGTCATCGACTTGGTCGAGCTCAGCGCCAGGCGCCGCGCGTGCTCGCCGAACACGGCCTTGGCGGCAATCGTCTCGACCGCGTCACCGCGTGGCGTCGAGGTGCCGTGGACGTTCACGTAGTCGACGGCCTCGGGGCCCACACCGGCGTCCGCCAGCACGCCCCGCATCGCGCGGATGGCACCGTCTCCGTCTTCACACGGGGCCGAGACGTGGTGAGCGTCGCTCGACATCGCATAGCCCACCAGCTCGCAGTAGGGGCGCGCACCCCGCCGGCGCGCGTGCTCGAGCTCCTCCAGGATCACGATGCCGGCGCCCTCCCCGATCACGAAGCCGTCACGGTCCCTGTCGAAGGGCCGCGAGGCGCGCTCGGGCTCGTCGTTGCGCGTGCTGAGCGCCCGCATCGCGCAGAAGCCGCCCACTCCCAGGGGCGTGATCGCCGCCTCGGAGCCACCGGCGATCATCACCTCGGCGTCGCCGTGCTGGATCAGCCGGAACGAGTCGCCCACGGCGTGGGCGCCGCTGGTGCAGGCCGTGCAGGTGGCGGAGGTCGGCCCCTTGGCCCCGGTCCTTATCGAGACCCAGCCGGCGGCCAGGTTCACGATCGAGGACGGGATGAAGAAGGGGCTGATCTTCCGTGGGCCGCCCTTGAGCAGGGCCGCGTGCTCGCGCTCGATGGTCGCGAAGCCTCCGATGCCGCTGCCGATGAAGACCCCCGTGCGCAGCGGGTCCGCCGCCTTCGTGCCGAAGCCGGCGTCAGTGAGGGCGAGGTCCGCGGCCGCGATCGCGAGCTGGATGAATCGGTCGACCTTCTTGACGTCCTTCTTCTCGATCCAGCCGAGCGGGTCGAAGCCCTTCACCTCGCAGGCGAAGTGCGTGGAATGGTGGGACGCGTCGAAGTGCGTGATGGGACCCGCTCCCGACCGGCCCGCGAGGAGGCCCTGCCAGGTCTCCTCGGTTCCGATGCCCAGGGGGGACACGAGCCCCACTCCCGTCACCACGACCCTGCGTTTCTGGGTCACGTGGCGTCTACCTATCAGCCCTTCCCCCTACTTCTTCGAGTGCTTCTCGATGTAGTCGATCGCTTCCTTGACCCGGGTGATCTTCTCGGCGTCCTCGTCCGGGATCTCGATGCCGAACTCCTCCTCGAGCGCCATCACCAGCTCGACCGTGTCGAGGCTGTCCGCCCCGAGGTCGTCGACGAACGAGGCCTCGGACGTCACGGTCTCCTCCTCCACGCCCAGCTGGTCGACAATGATCTTCTTCACGCGATCGGCAACAGGCTCCATTCCAGGGTTCCTTTCGGGAATTCCCCCGCGGCTCGGGCGGGGAGAAAACATTCTACATGTGGAAGCCGCCGTCCACGGTCAGCACCTGACCGGTGACGTAGGCGGCCGCCTCCGACAGCAGGAACGAGACGGCGCCAGCGACGTCCTCGGGCCTCCCGACCCGCTGCATGGGGATCAGCTCGGTCACGGCGCCGCGCGCCTTCTCGGTCATGGCGGCCGTCATGTCGGTTTCGATGAAACCGGGGGCCACGGCGTTCACGGTGATCCCCCGCGAGGCCACCTCGCGCGCGACCGACTTGGTGAAGGCGACGATGCCCGCCTTGCTGGCGGCGTAGTTCGCCTGGCCGGGGTTTCCGGTCAGGCCCACCACCGAGGTGACGCTCACGATGCGCCCGTAGCGCTGCTTCAGCATCGGCTTCAGCACGGCCTGCGCGCACAGGAAGGCGCCGGTCAGGTTGGTGGCCAGCACCTGCTGCCACTCCTCGTCCTTCATCCGCACGACCAGGTTGTCCCGGGTGATACCGGCGTTGTTCACGAGGTGGTCGAGGCGTCCGTGTCGGGCCACGACCCGCGCGACCACGGCCTCGACCCCCCGCCGGTCGCTGACGTCGAGGACCACCGGCTCGGCCGACCCCTGCTCGGCGCGGATCTCCCCCACCGCCTCCTCGAGCCGGGCTGCGTCCCGCGCCGCGAGCACGACGTGCGCGCCCTCGGCGGCGAGCGCCCGGGCGATCGCCCGGCCAATGCCGCGCGAGGCGCCGGTGACCAGCGACACCCTGCCCGTGAGCCTCGTCATCGGCCCTCCCCGCTCGACTCCAACTGCTCCGCCGCCGCGTTCAGGGACTCGGGGTCCTCCACGTTCAGCACCCGGGCACCCTGCACCGTCTTGCGGACGAGACCGCTCAGCACGGTTCCCGGGCCGACCTCGACGAAGGTCGTGACCCCCTCGCGCGCCAGGCGCTCGAGCGACTCCTGCCAGCGGACCGCTCCCGAGACCTGGCGTACCAGGCCCTCGCGGCACTCTTCGCCCGTCCGGACCACCCGCGCGTCCACGTTGTTGACCAGCGGGATCTCGGGCTCGCCGAAGGCCAGCGCGGACAGCTCCACCGCCAGCCGGGCCTGCGCGGGCTCCATCAACGCGCAGTGGAAGGGGGCGGAGACCGCGAGGCGGACCGCCCGCTTCGCTCCTGCCGAGAGGCAGCGCGCGACCGCCCGGTCGACCGCCGCCGCGTGACCGGCGATGACGACCTGGCCGGGAGAGTTGACGTTGGCGGGGCTCACCACCTCGGTGCCCGCCGCCTCTCGGCAGGCGGCCTCGATCGCCGCCAGGTCCAGGCCCAGGACCGCGGCCATGGCGCCCACGCCTGGTGGCACTGCCTCCTGCATGTACTGGCCCCGGTGGCGCACAGTCAGCAGGGCGTCCGACAGGGTCAGCACGCCGGCCGCGACCAGAGCGGAGTACTCCCCGAGGCTGTGCCCGGCCACCCAGCGGGGACGGATCCCCCGTGCGGTGAGGGGCGCCAGGGCAGCGATGCTGGCGGCGAGGATCGCGGGCTGGGTGTTGGCGGTGAGCTGAAGCTCCGCGTCCGGCCCCTCGAAGCACAGGCTCGAGAGAGCGAAGCCGAGGGCCCGGTCGGCGGTCTCGAAGACGCCGCGGCTCTCCGCGAAGGCGTCGCGCAAGGAGCGACCCATCCCGGTCTTCTGTGAGCCCTGGCCGGGGAAGAGGAAAGCGACGCTCATGCCGGCTTCGCCTGCGCCAGGCCGGAAAGGCCGCGCAGCTCCGCCTCGATCGCCGCGTTGACGCCGCTCGAGTGGAACTCGGCGGCGGCGCAGATGCCGTGCATCACGGCGCGCGCGTTCGAGTTGCCGTGCCCGATCACGCAGCAGCCCTTTACGCCCAGGAGCGGCGCGCCGCCCACCTCCGCCGGATCGCTCCGGCGCCGGGCCGCGCGGAACGCCGGCTGCAGCAGCCAGCCGCCCAGGAGGCCGCGCAGATCGCGCCGGACCTCCTGGCGGATCAGCTCGATCACGAAGGCCGCGCAGGTCTCGACCGCCTTCAGCGCCACGTTGCCGGTGAAACCGTCCATCACCGCCACGTCCACCTTGCCGGTGAAGATGTCGCGGCCCTCGACGTTGCCCACGAAGTTGAGACTCGAGGCCTTGAGGGCCTCGTTCACCTCTCGCACCAGCTCGCTGCCCTTGCTGTCTTCCTCGCCCATGCTCATGAGACCCACCCGCGGGCGTGCGATGCGGAGCACACCGCGGGCGTAGGCGCTGCCCATGATCGCGAACTCCTCGAGCTGGCGGGCCTTGCACTGCGCGTTGGCCCCTACGTCGAGCAGGATGGTGC
Source organism: uncultured Acidobacteriota bacterium (assembly GCA_963732935.1). Taxonomy (GTDB): domain Bacteria; phylum Acidobacteriota; class Vicinamibacteria; order Fen-336; family Fen-336; genus DATBSL01. Next base: position 148,786 of record CAVTBK010000005.1, read on the forward strand.
GGCCGGTACGGTTCGGCACCACGGCGGCGAGCGCTGGGCGCTCGACGGCCTCGAGCGTCCCCAGAGTCACCTTGGCGACCGTCCAGCAGGCCGCCGTGTTGCCGGCCGAGAAGAAGGCCTGAGCCTCCCCGTCCCGCACCTGCTCCAGCGCGACCTGGATCGAAGAGCGCTTCTTGAGCGTCGCGAGGCTGACCTTCTCTCCCATGGCGACCACGTCGGGCGCGTCGACGAGCCCGATGTCCCCAGCACCTCCCCCGCGCTCCAACTCGGAGCGTAGCAGTGTCTCGGGGCCGACCAGGCACACGCCCACTCCCAGCCGGCTGGCCAGGCGGGCGCCCTCGACGGCCACCGCGAGGCCGTGGTCGCCGCCCATGGCGTCCACGGCCACCCGGGGCTGCGCCACTAGGCTTCCTCTCCTCCCGCGACGGCCTTGCCCTTGTAGAAGCCGCAGCGCGGGCAGACGCGGTGCGGCAGCTTCGGCTCGTGGCAGTTCGGGCACAGGCTCAGGCCGGGTGCCTGCAGGTGGTCGTGGGCGCGCCGGCGGTCACGGCGGGCCTTCGAGTGACGTCGCTTGGGATTGGGCATCGGGGGCTCCTGGTTATTTCTCGTCGATCAGCCCGCGCAGGGGCGAAAGGCGCGGATCCTCCGGCTCCTCGGGCGGAGGGCAGCCGCAGGCGCCGGCGTTCAGGTTCTTTCCGCAGGTCGGGCACAGGCCTCGGCAGTCCTCGCGGCAGAGCCGCTTCAGCGGCAGCCCGAGGAAGAGCTGCTCCCGGACCACGTCCCCGAGATCGAGCCGCTCGCCCTCGTAGTAGCCGACCACCAACTCGCGGTCGCCGAGCTCCACGTCCTCTTCCTGCTCCTGCGGCTGCTCGACCCCGCGCGGCAGGTAGAACAGGTCCAGCTCCTGGTCGATCACCGCCTGATAGCGCTCGAGGCAGCGACCGCATTCCGGCTCCAGGGAGGCGGTGAGCCGCCCACGTACGTGAACGGTCACCGTGTCCGCGATCTCGACGTGGCAGCGCAGGCGTCCGCCCGGCAGCAGGCGGAACTCGTCCTCATCCTCGACGTGCACCACGGCGGCGTCGAGAGGTTCGTCGAGTTCCTGGCCTTCCGGGGGAATCCGGGAGATGTCGATCAGCAGCATCCGAGACAACCGCAAACCTACAAATTGTAGCGATCCTCACCGACTCGTCAACTGAGCCCGCCCGGCGGCCCCGCCCCGTCCAGCCAGACGGAGGCCGCGGCGTAGGCGGCCTCGGCGTCGCCGAACCAGCGGACGTCGGGCTGCTGGTGGCGGAGCCAGGTCATCTGGCGCTTCGCGAAGCGCATGGTAGCGACCACGATCGCGCGCTCCGCCTCCTCCACGGTCATCTCTCCGGCCAGAACCCCCAGGGCCTGGCGGTAGCCGATCGCCTGCAGGGGGCGGAGCTGGACGCCGTAGCCTCTCGCCAGCAGCCCCCTGACCTCGTCGACCAGCCCGGCCGCCAGCATCCCGCGCGCGCGTGCCTCGACGGCCACCCGGAGCTGCCCTCGGTCGGGCTGGAGACCGACCACCAGCCGCTCGAAGCCCTGGAGCGGCTCCGCCCCTTCCCGCTGCTGGGTGCTGAGGGGTCGCCCCGTCAGCCAGTAGACCTCCAGGGCGCGCACGATTCGCACCCGGTCGCGTGGCGCGATGCGGCGGGCCGCGGGCGGATCGACGCGCCCCAGCAGCCGGTGGAGCCGTCCGTCGCCGAAGCGCGCCGCCAGCGCCTCGAGTCGGGTCCGGAGCGGCTGCGCGCGGGCCGGGCCGGCGAAGAGCCCCTGCAGCAGAGCCCGCAGGTAGAGGCCCGTGCCGCCCGCGACCAGCGGCAGCCGGCCGCGCGCCGCCACCTCGGCGAGCGCCGCACGGGCGAGCCGGGCGTACTCCGCCGCCGAGAACGGCTGGTCGGGCTCGACGACGTCCAGCAGGTGGTGCGGGACGAGCCGGCGTTCTTCTGGGCTCGCCTTGGCGCTGCCGATGTCGAGTCTGCGGTAGACCTGCAGGCTGTCGCAGGAGACGATCTCTCCCCCACGTTCTCGAGCCAAACGGAGCGCGAGCGCGCTCTTGCCGGACGCCGTGGGTCCGACGATCGCGATCAGCCGAGGGAGACGAGGCGCCACAGGATCAGGAGCAGGATGGCGGCGAGCACGATCACCGCGCCCCGGACCTGCTGCCGGGTGGGAGCGCTCACTGCGAAGGCCGCAGCTCACGCACGATCGCGGCCTCGTGCTCGGCGCCCAGTGTCCGCTTGACCGCCAGGAGCTCGGCGTAGAGCAGCTCGTTGAGGGCGTCCAGGAGCGCGTTGCGGCGCTCTTCCTCCGCCAGGCGGCCGAGGTTGCGCTCGAGCACGGCGTCGTCCAGGGTGCCGTCCTTCTTGAAGCCGACACCCGCCAGGATCTCGGGGCGCGCCTCTCGCACGTTGCCCAGGTACTTGAGCAGCACGTTCTCGGCGATCGGGCCCACCTCCTGCACCATGTGCGCGAAGACGTGCCGGTACATGTGATTGAAGGAGTCGAGGAGTGAGAGCGCGCTGTCGCCCGGCACGAAGTCCTGGTCGAGCGCGCGGACCTTCCTGCCGCGCGAGCGCACGACGCCGGTCGAGAGGAGGGCATAGAGCGCCTTCAGCGTCTGGCCCTCGCCCGCTTCGCTCTCGTGGCAGATCTCGAGCACGGTGCGCTCGCCGTCGACGAGCGAGAGCACGTGGCTCTCCCAAGGATGCAGGCAGGTGGGGGGAGGCTGCACCCGCTCCAGCACCAGGTGGATCTCCGGGTAGCGGGCCCGGATCGCGGCGGTCGGGTCGGCGCGGCGCAGCCCCTCGATGATCAGCGATCTCACGTCGAGGTCGACCGTGATCCGCTCGCGCTCGGGCAGCACGGACTCCTCGAAGTGGAAGGACCCCTCGTCCCACTGGAAGACGCTGAATACGATCTCCCGGACCTGCATCTGCACCGCCTGCCACAGCTCGTCCGGCGTCAGCACTCCCGCCTCGACCAGCGCGCGCCCCTGCCGCCGGCCCTGCGAGAGATCACGGACGGATTCCGCGTTCTGCTCGGGCGTGATGCGCCCCTCCCGCACCAGCACCTCGCCCAGACGGTCGCTCGCGACCGTGCTCATCGCGAAAACCACCCGCCCGCCTTTGAGGTAGAGCGCCTTGCGCACCCCGCCGGTGGTCAGGGTGAGGATGCCCGTCGCCTCCGTCGCCTGCAGCTCGCGGAGCAGCTCGGGGAGGGCGATCCAGGCGAGTGTGCCCCGCAGGCCGCCCGGCACGGCGAAGGGCTCCAGGCGTTTGGTGGATGTCGAGCTCATCTGTCGGTCGCGAACGGCCGTCCGGCTGATCTTAGCCTAGTTCGCGAGAGTCGTGAGCGCGATGCCGGTGTAGTAGTGCTTGAGGATCGCCTCGAAGCTCGAGCCGCTCTTCGCCATCCCGAAAGCACCCACCTGGCAGAGGCCGACGCCGTGACCCCAGCCCTTGCCCGTGAAGATGAAGCGCTCGATGCCGTTCGGCCCGCGCTCGCGGTCGATGACGAAGAGGTTCTCGCGCAGGCCCAGGCCCCAGCGCACCTTCAGGCCCTTGAGCAGCAGCTCGCCCGTCGAGCCGACCACCGAGAGCTCCACCACACGACCCGAGACCCCGATCCGCCGCGGAACCAGGTCGCGTACCTCCCCCACCGAGCCGTAGCGCGAGATCGCCTGCGCCACCTGGCTCGGCGTCATGGTGACCTCCCAGTTGTAGTACTTCGAGCCGCGGTCGGCAGCGGCGCCGCGGCGCGTCTGCTCGGACTCGAGATACACGACGCGATCGTCGCGCAGCACGTACCGGACGTGCTCGCCGGTCCCGATCCGAAGGTCGTTCGTGGCGGCGTGCACACCTTCCAGGTCCCGCACCAGCCGCAGCGAGGCGTCGAGGGGGTGTGTCTCGGCGCTCTGCCCGTCCAGGACGCTCAGCTGCCCGTCCGCCAGGCTCACCAGGTCCCCCTCGCGGATCGCGGGCGCCCGGCCGCGCAGGGCCACCCCGGCCAGCAGCTCGATCGTCTCCAGCCGGGTCAGGGCTGCGTCGGGCCGGAGCGTGTTGTCCGGTCCCGGCGAGAGGAGCCCCTCCCGCACCAGGAGCGCCAGCGCCTGGCGTTCGCCGCCTTCGAGCCGCGCGGTATCGTCCGTCTGCAGCAGGTAGTCGCTGTCGGCGGGAGCGAGCAGCGTCCGCGCCCTTTCGACCCAGCAGACCGATCCCACCAGGTACTGGGCGAAGGTCGCCCGTCGAGCCAGGGCGCCGGCCACCGGGCTTGGGCAGCCCGTGCGGTGCAGCGCGCTCACCAGCCGCCCCATCCAGGCCCGCAGCTCCGAGTCCGTCGGAATCCCCTTGAGCCGTGCGGCAGCCGATTCGCCGGGCTTGAGCACGTCCAGTCCCTCGAGCAGCGCCACGTCGCGTGAGGCCTCGGGGAAACGGGCGAGGTCCCGGCGCAGCCGTACGCTCGAGTGGACCGTCTGGCGGGACGAGCGCTCCGGCAGGCACGCCACGCCCTTCAAGTAGGGCTCCGGGTCGTCGAAGATCGCGCTGCCGTCCTCCGTGTGTCCTCCGCAGGTCGACGTGTAGTACGCGTGGATGGGGCGGCCCTGCCAGGTCGCGATGATCCCGCGGGTCTCGGCCGTGGCCTGGTCGGTGAGGGGCTGCTCGGAAGACTGCCCCCGGTAGACCTGGCAGCTCTGCGTGGCGCAGACGTCGAAGCCCTTCGCGCTGTAGTCTCCCTGGTGCGCGAGCGCGTAGGTCCGAGCGGCCACCGCCTGCGCCTTGAGGGCCTCGATCTCGGGAAACGCGTCCGGCGAGAGCTCGTTCGGCACGACGCCACGCACGTAGTCCTCCAGGTTGACCACGTTGACGACGGTCAGCTTCCCGGCGGCGCCCGCCGGGTGGACCTCGGCGATGCCCCGGTAGCGGTTGGCATCGACCTCGAGCAGCTCCTCCGGCCCGGTCGGCGTGAGCGTCGCCCACTCGAGATCCTGACCCGTTTCCAGCAGACGCAGTTGGCCCGGGGCGGACGCGGCGCGGAAGGTCGCGCGCGGCAGGGAGAGCAGCGTCACGCCGTGCTCGCCCGGCAGGTGCGCCCGCACGTCGACACCCGAGTCCGTCCCGATCGAGACCCGGTCCACGTCGACCAGGATCCCCACTCGCAGGGAAGGCGCCGGGACGCCCGGCTCCTCGACCGGGGCCGGCGCAGCGGCCGGCTGCGGCGGCGGCGCCTGGATCGACCGGCAGCTGGCGGCGGCGAGCCACGCTCCGAGCGCTGCGGCGACCCAGGCCGCGGCGGGCGATTTCACGACGCGCTTGCGGGTCACGAGCCCTGCGGCGCCTCGTTGTAGAAGAAGTTCACCCGCATGGTGATCCGGGGCGGGCCGTAGTCGTCGGGAAGGGGCAGCAGTCGGTTGCTGCGCAGCGCATACTCCGCCGCGCGGTCGAGCGAGGGCGTGCCGGAGGACTTCAGCATCCGTACCGAGGACACGGTTCCATCGCGCTCGACGGTGAACTCGAAGTCGACGCGTCCACGATAGCCGAAGAACACCGCCTCCGGCACGATCCAGTTGCGGTAGGTCTCGTTCTTGAAGCGGTTCAGCCAGATCGGTGAAGTCGGCCCCCTGTGGGTCGAACATCAATCCGCCCATGTTGTGGCCGGTTCCGGTGGGCAGGCCCAGCTGGGCATCGTGCTGCATCCGCCGCGCCACTCCCTCGACAGCTTCAGCCACCGAGCCCTCGATCGTCGTCGACCGCCGCCGGCTTCCCTCCTGGCCGCGTGTCAACGTTCCCAGGAGGCCGGGAGGCAGTCGCAGACCCTTCCGATCCCGCCGACTCGGGGCCCTCCGCTCTCCGTGCAGGAACCGCCTCGGTGCGCGTCGGGCTCGGCCGAGGAGGCCGCCGGACTCGGGCCGAGCCTCGGGTAGCCTTCGTGAGGTCATCCTCCGGATGGAAGACGAGCGGCCCCTTGGTGCGCAGGTTGGTCGGCGGGCCGATGCTGATCGGATCCTTCCTGGCGGGTGGCGGCGTCGCCGCGGGGCGGGGCGGCAGAGGCGTGGCCAGCGGCCTGGGAGACGGGGAGGCGAGCTGTCTCAAGACCGCCGCCGGAGGCAGGAAGATGAGGTCCTTCCGCTCGAGCGTCGAGAGGTCGATCTTCTCGGGTCTTCGGGGTGCAGGAGGATGTGCAATCAACACCATCAGCAGGGCCAGGTGGAGGACCGCCGAGACAAGGAAACCTTGTCGCTGATCGAATCGCTTCACACTAGGCCCTGAGTGAGTCGGGTCTCAACACGCCAACCTAGCACACCTCTCGGGTCTCGGGCAAGCCGATGCCCACAAGATATTGTAGCGTCCGCAGATCCAGATCAACCCGTGGTGGTATCCCGGGGTCGCTCACGTGTCTTCACGAGTCTGACCAGCCTTTACGCCGTCGGGTCGCCCATCCGCGCCAGGACAGCATGGGCGAGGGCGAGCGCCCGCCGCCCGTCCTCGCCGGACACGACCGGCCGCGTCCTCCGGACGACCGCCTCCAGGAAGGCCTCGGCCTGCAGGCGCAGCGGTTCCCGCTCGGGCGCTCCCCGGGTCTCGGAGGCGATTCGAGGGCGTCCGGCCTCGTCCTGCTCCAGGCGGTAGACCTTGGCCTCCCGGGCCGTGAAATCGGCCGAGGCGTAGGTCCTGGGGGCGAACACGCGGAACTTGCGCACCTTCTCGACCGAGACCCGGCTCGCCGTCAGATTGGCGATCAGGCCGGAGGCGAAGCGCAGGCGTGCGCTGGCGATGTCGACGCGGGGCGTGAGCACGGGCACGCCGACCGCCTCGATCTGAACCGCCTCCGTGCCGTCGATGGCGAGCACGATGTCGAGGTCGTGGATCATCAGGTCCAGGACCACGTCCACGTCGAGGCTGCGCGCGGAGAACGAGCCCAGGCGATGGACCTCCACGAACCGGGCGCCCTTGCCCGCCTCCATGAGCACGGCCGTGGCGGGATTGAAGCGCTCGATGTGGCCGGTCTGCAGGATCGCCCCGCGGGCGGCGGCGAGGGCCACGATCTCGTCGGCCTGCGCGAGGGTGGTGGTGATCGGCTTCTCGAGCAGGACGTCCCGTCCCCGCTCCAGCGCCAGCCGCGCCACCGCATGGTGATCGACGGTCGGGACGGCGATGGAGACGGCGTCGACGGCCTCCAGGAGCGCGGCCGCGTCCGGGAAGGCGCGGCAGCCGTGACGCGCCGCCACCTCCGCGGCCCGCCCGGCGTCGAGGTCGTGCACGCCGACCAACGTCGCGCCCGGGATCTCGGCCCAGACGCGCGCGTGGTGGCGCCCCAGCGCGCCCACGCCCACGACACCTACCCGCACGGGGGCCTCAGGCATCGCTCGCTTCCTCCTCTCCCGAGGGCGGCATGAGTCCCCACACCGCGATCTCCGATGCCTCCGCCTGCTCCAGGAACCGCGGCCGGTCGATGAGCAGCGTGCGCCCGGCGTCCAGCGCCAGCACCCGCGCCCCGGCCTCGTGCATGGCCGCAAGCGTTCCCGGGCCGACCACCGGCACGTCGAAGCGCATGTCCTGGCGTGGCTTCGACACCTTCACCACGGTCGTCCCCGGCCCGGCAATTCGCCCCGCGCGCAGGATGGCCTCGTCCGTGCCCTCCATGGCCTCGAGCGCGACCGCCGCACGATCCTTCACGACGGCGGTTTGGCCAAGGTCCATCCCGGCCAGCGCGCGGGCGACGCGTTCCCCGTAGTCGACGTCGCGGCGCTCTGCCCCGCTCGGTCGGCGCCGGGTCATGGCGCCCTCCCTGGCGAGGGCGTCCTCGAGGAACGCGGTCGAGGGCAGGAGCGTGATGCCCTCGCGGGCCAAGGCGTCCGCCACGGCGCCGATCAGGCTGTCGGTGTTCTGAAAGGCGAGCCGGGCGAGCGTCGCCACCAGCTTCAGGTCCGGCACGATGCCGGAGAAGATCTGCCGGTGCTTGACCTGCCCCGCCATCACCGCCTCGTGCGCGCCGGAACGTTGCAGGATCGCGATCGCCTTGCCGAGCTGCCCAAGCCCCACCCAGTGCCACTCGTCGACCTCGGCCTCGAGGGCAGGATCGGTCTCTTCCCGGATCGCGAGCGCCACCACCCGCCTGCCCGCCTTGCGTGCCCCTGCCGCGGCCAGGAAGGGAAACCTGCCGTTGCCGGCGATCAGTCCCAGGACCGGCTGGGCCACGCCCCCCTCCACGGTTTCGTCACGCCTCCCCGGCTTCGCTGCGGGCCCCGCGGCGATCCAGGACGACGCCTCTCGTGGCGGAGCGCACGAAATCGATCAGGGTCCGCACCTCGGCGGTGGGCGCGTCGGCCTCCAGTCGCTCCAGGGCCTGGCCGGTGGTGAGCTGCCGGCTCTGCAGCAGACGGAAGGCCCGCCGCAGGGCGGCGATCGCCTCGGGTGAGAAGCCGCGACGGCTCAGGCCGACCAGGTTCGCTCCGAACAGGTGGGCCCGGTTGCCGACGGTCAGCGAGTAGGGCGCCACGTCCTGGGTGGCGATCGTCCCTCCGCCCATGAAGGCATGCGTCCCCACCCGGCAGAACTGATGGACGCCCGAGAAGCCGCCGAGCGTCGCGAAGTCCTGGATCTCCACGTGCCCGGACAACGCCGTGGCATTCGCGAGGATGGCATGGTCCCCTACCTGGCAGTCGTGGGCCACGTGGACCTGCGCCATGAGCAGGTTGTCGGAGCCGATACGGGTCACTCCCCCGCCCCCCGCGGTACCCCGGTGCACCGTCGTGCCCTCGCGAAAGGTGTTGCGGTCGCCGATCTCGACCCGGGCCGCCTCGCCGCGAAACTTGAGGTCCTGGGGCACGAGACCGATCGAGCTGAAGGGGAAGAAGCGGTTGCGCTCGCCGATCCGCGTGTCGCCGTCGATCACGACATGAGAGTCGAGCACTGTCCCCCGGCCCAGACGGACCTCGGGACCGACCACGCAGAAGGGGCCCAGGCGGACTCCCGGCTCGAGCGCCGCACCGGCCGCCACTCGCGCCGAGGGGTCGACGTCCGCCGGCGGCAGAGTGGCCACCTGGAGCAGCAGGCGCGCCTCCGCCGCCCGCGCCTCCCCGACCCGCACCTCGCCCTGGAAGCGCACCAGGTCTCCGCGACGGTGGACGAGCATCACCTCGAGACGCAGCTGGTCGCCCGGCACCACGGGGCGCCGGAACTTGGTCTCGTCGAAGCCGACCACCCTGATCTCGACGGCGCGCGGGTCCGGCGCCGCCTTCAGGAGCCAGATGCCCGCCGCCTGGGCCAGTGACTCCAGGATCAGGACGCCCGGCATCACCGGCTGGCCCGGGAAGTGTCCCTCGAAGAAGTCCTCGCTCCCGGTGACGTTCTTGGCCGCCACCAGCCGCCCGGAGGCGTCGTGCTCGACGATCCGGTCGACCAGGACGAACGGGTACTGCGTCGGGAGCTGTCGGACCAGCTTGCCGATTTCGCCGGAGCTCATGGGTGATGAAGCGCCCGTCGGGGCGGACGCGCCCGCGTCCGCCCCGGGCCGAGGCTGCTACTTCTTGGGTGTTGCGGGCGCGGGTGCCGCGGGCTTGGGCGTCGCTGCCGAGGAGGCCGCCGAGGCCTTCGTCTCGTCCGCGCGCGCGATCACGTCCGGAGTGATGTCGAAGTCGCGGTTGATGGTGTAGGCGACCTGCGAGTCGATGATCAGGTCGTAGCCCTTCTCCTTGGCGACCTGCTCGACGATCGGACGCACCTTGAGCTGGAACTCCGTGTTGATCTGCTGGGCCTGTTGCTGGGCCTTCTCGCGCATGCGGTTGATCTCGGCCTGCCCGTCCTCGAGGAAGGCGTTGCGGTCGCGCGTGCGGCGCGTGATCTCGGCCTGCTTCTTCTCGCTCGCGTCCTGGCTGAGCACGGAGCCTTGCTTCTCGAGCTCGTCCTTCAGGGCCTTGAGCTCGGCGTCCATCTTGCCGAGCTCGCTCTGCTTCTGCGTCATCGCCGCCTGGATGTCCGTGTTGAGCTTCTCGAGCTGCGCGGCATACGTCTTGCCCAAGGCACTCTCGGCGGAGACACGCGCCATGTCGATCACGGCGATCCTCGGGGGACGGGGCTCCTGCGCGAAGGCGGTGCCCGCGGCGATCAGCGCGAGCAGGAGGCCGGTGGCGAACGTCTTCTTCATGGCTTCTCCTTAGAAGGTGGTTCCGACGGCGAACTTGAAGGTCGAAGAGGGCACGAACTGCTTCTCGTAGTCGGTCCGGTTGGGATTGATGGCATAGATGAGGCGGAACGGCACGTTCAGCACGGGCATGATGAAGCGCACCTCGGCGCCGTAGGAGGTCCTGAGCTCGTTCAGCCTGAAGGGGTGCTCCTCGAAGTACGCCTGGCCGGCGTCGAAGAAGAGCAGCATCCGCAGAGGCCCGTAGACGTCGAAATAGTACTCCGCGTTGAACAAGAGCTCCTTGTTGCCCCCGATCGCGTGCCCCTGGGAGTCGAGCGGGCCGATCGAACGGATCGGGTAGCCACGGACCTCGGTCTCTCCGCCGAGGAAGTAGCGGTTGTAGTAGGGCAGCACGTCCTGGGCCGTCCCGAATGGCTTGATCCAGGCCACCTGGCCACGCAGGCCCAGCGACATGCGCTTGCCCACGGGCAGGTAGAAGACCGACTCCAGGCTGGGGCGGTAGTAGCTGATCGTCCCGCCCAGCGGCCCGCCCGTCAGCTGGAAGCTCAACGTCTGGCGCATGCCCGCCCGCGGCGAGTAGGGGTTGTCGACCGTGTTGTAGACGAGGTTGGGCGTGAGCCTGCTCTCGCGCCGGGTCCCGTTCTGGCCGAAGAGCAGCGGATCGTAGCTGGGCCCGTACGTGTAGCCGGTGAGCCCGTACGCGGAGTAGATTTGGTAGTAGGGGTCGTTCGGATCGATCTGGGCCTCGGTGATCTTGATGATCTCGTAGGTGTAGTTCAAGTAGGCGCGGGCCCAGCGACCCACCGCCATCCCGCCCACCAGGCTGAGACCGGTGCTGTCCATGGTGTAGCCGGAGACGTTGGCGTAGTTGTTGTAGGTGATCTTGCGCTTGTGGACGTCGATCCCGGCGGTGATGGGCCGGTCCAGGAAGTACGGCTCGCTGAGCGAGAGCGAGTAGTTCTTGGTGCGCTTGCCCGTCTGCACGTAGGCCTGGAAGGTCTCGCCCGCGCCCAGGAAGTTGGTGGTGGAGAAGGAGGCGTTCAGGAAGGTGCCCTCCAGGCCGCTCACGCCGCCGCCGAAGGTGAACTGGTTGCGGTTCTGCTCCTCGATCTTGAAGGTCACGTCCACCTTGTTGTCGGCCCCCGGAGTGGGCCTGATGTCGGGCGGCTTCTCCATGGGCTTGAAGTAGCCCAGCTGGTTGATCCGCTTGATCGACAGCTTGAGCGCCTCGGTGTTGAAGACCTCGCCTTCGTTCAGGTACACCTCGCGCCGGATCACCTTGTCCCGGGTCGAGTCGTTGCCGGTGAAGCTCAGCGTCCCGAGCAGGTACTGCTTGTCCTCCTCCATCCGCACCGTGACGTCGACCACCTTGCGCTCGGGATCCGGCTTCCTCTGGGTGCCCCCCGTCCACTGGAAGTAGCCCAGGCTCCCGTACAGGTCACGCAGCTTCTCGTAGGCCTTCTTGAACTTCGACTCGTTGTAGACCGCACCTTCCTTGAGCTTGAAGAAGCCGCGCACGTAGGACTCCTTCAGGACCTTGAGCCCCTCGAAGTCGAGCTTGCCCATCCGGTACTGCTCGCCTTCCGTGATCGGGATCTCGAGCCGCATCCACTTGACCGGCTTCTTCTTGATGAAGCCCGACTTGCCGTCGAAGTAGCTGATCTTCGGGTTGCCCACCCGCACCGTCACGTAGCCGTGGTTGAGATACAGGTCCTCGATCCTGCCCCGGTCCCCCCGCGGGTCCTCGTCGTCCCCCAGCCACTTGCTCTCCGCGTAGGTCGACTTGCCCCCCAGCCAGCTCAGGTTGAAGAAGCCCGCCTGCTTCATCTTGCTCATCCGCCAGCGCAGCCGCCGACCCGAGAAGACCTTGTTCCCGTCGAACACGATCTCCTTGATCTTCGTCTTCGGCCCGTCGTCGATCACGAACGAGAGCTGCTGGCCCGCGGCGCCCATCGCCTTCGCCTCGTGGTGTACCTTCGCGAAGGGCTGTCCCTTCAGGACCAGCATCTCCTTGATGATCGACTCCACCCGCCGGGCCTTGGCCGGGTCGTAGAAGGTGTCGACCCGGATCGTCGCGTCCCGCTTCTTCAGCTCGTCCTCGATGTTCGTGCTGGTCAGCTGCTTGCTGCCCCGGAAGTCCACGATCTGGATGCGCTTCCTCTCCTGCACCTTGAAGCGCACGATCTTGCCCCCCTGCGGGCCATCCACCGCCTCGATCTGCAGGTCGTCCAGGAACCCCGTGTCCCACAAACGCCGGAAGTCCTCGCGCAGCTTGGCCACGTCGTAGCGGTCACCGGGACGCGTCTGGATGTAGAAGAGCAGCGTGTCCGTCTGCAGCAGCTGGTTGTTGACGATTTCCACCGCCTCCACCTTCGGTCCCCCGTCCGAAGGCGCCGCCGACGGGGCGGTCGCCTGGGCGAAGACCGACGGAGCGGCGGCCGCCAGCCAGAGCACGGCCCCCAGGGCCGTCTTCCGAAATCCGCTCATCCCGAGAGCGCCCCTCCGCGATCGTCCTGTTGATACCACAGTCCTCCGTCCTTCACCCCCACCTCGATCGGCCGGCCGCTGCGGATTTGCCCGCGGATGAACGCCTCGGAGAGCGCGTCCTCGATGTGACGCTGGATGGCCCGCCGCAGCGGCCGCGCGCCGTAGCGGCGATCCTGCAGCGTCTTGGTCAGCAGCCACTCGACGGCCTCGTCGCGGATCGAGATGATGATCCCCTTCTGCCTCAGGTTCTGGTTGAGCTGTTCGACCAGCAGCCGCGTGATGCGCACCAGGTCCTGGTCCGCCAGCGCGTCGAACACGATGATCTCGTCGATGCGGTTGATGAACTCGGGATTGAAGGTCCGCTTCACCTCGCCCAGCACCATCTCGTTGGTGGTGGTCACCGCCTCCTGCGGCTGGTGGGAAGCGAACCCCATCCGCCCTTTCTTCTCGATGAAGCGCGCGCCGATGTTCGAGGTCATGATCAGGATGGCGTTCTTGAAGTCGACCGTGTTGCCGATCCCGTCGGTCAGATGCCCGTCCTCGAAGACCTGCAGCAGCACGTTGAAGACGTCCGGATGCGCCTTCTCGATCTCGTCGAGCAGCACGACGCAGTACGGGGTGCGCTTCACGCGCTCGGTGAGCTGACCGCCCTCCTCGTGGCCCACGTAGCCGGGCGGTGAGCCGATCAGCTTGCTGACCGAGTGCTTCTCCATGTACTCGGACATGTCGAAGCGCATCAGGCTGCGCTCGCTGCCGAACAGGAAGGCCGCCAGACCGCGGGCGACCTCGGTCTTGCCGACCCCGGTCGGCCCCAGGAACAGGAACGACCCCACCGGCCGGTTGGGGTTCTTGAGCCCCGCGCGGGTGCGGCGGATCGCCCTCGCCACGGCGCCGATGGCGCCGTCCTGCGAGACGATCCGCTTGTGCAGCTCCTGCTCCATCCGCAGCAGCTTCTCCGACTCCTCCTCCTTGAGCGCCGTGATCGGGATCCCGGTCCAGCGCGAGACCACCTCGTCGATGTCGAGCTTGGTCACTTCCTGGCCGCCCGGCGAGCCGACCGCCCAGTGCTCGCTCAACACCTGCAGCTCGCGCGCCGGGAGGTCCTGCTCCCGGAAGAAGCCGCCTCGCGCTCCACCGTCCGGCTCCAGCACGACCCGTACCCGTTCCTGGAACTCCGGCACCGCTGCCGGGACCGCCGCCTCGCGCAGCTTCACCCGGCTGCCGGCCTCGTCGATCAGGTCGATCGCCTTGTCGGGCAGGAAGCGGTCGGTGATGTAGCGGCTGGACTGGTAGACGGCGGCCTCGAGCGCCTCCTCCAGGTAGACGACGTCGTGGAACTTCTCGTAGCGGTCCTTGACGCCCCGCAGGATCTGGACCGTCTCCTCCTCGCCGGGCGACGCCACCTTGACGGCCTGGAAACGCCGCTCGAGCGCGCGGTCCTTCTCGATGTGCTTTCGGTACTCGGCCGGTGTGGTCGCCCCGATGCACTGCAGCTCGCCCCGCGAGAGCGCGGGCTTCAGGATGTTGGCCGCGTCGAGCGAGCCCTCGGCCGACCCGGCGCCGACCAGGGTGTGCAGCTCGTCGATGAAGATCACGATGTGCGGGGTCTCGGTCAGCTCCCGCATGATCGTCTTGAGGCGTTCCTCGAACTGGCCACGGTACTTGGTGCCCGCCACGATCAGCGAGATGTCGAGCGCCAGGATGCGCTTGTCGGCCAGGTACACGGGAACGTCGCCCTGGACTATCTTGTTCGCCAGGCCCTCGACGAGCGCGGTCTTGCCCACCCCCGGCTCGCCGATCAGCACCGGGTTGTTCCGGGTGCGGCGACACAGGACCTGGATCACGCGCGCCAGCTCCTCGTCCCGGCCCACCAGCGGGTCGAGCGCGTTGTGCGCCGCCGCCTCGGTGAGGTCGCGCGAGAACTCCGAGAGCAGCGGTGTGTCCTTGGTCTTGCCGAGCTGCGCCTTCTCGTTCAGGAGCACCAGGATGTCGTCGCGCAGGGCGGGCAGCCGCATCCCCTTCTCGGTGAGGATCGCGGCGGCGACGCTGCCCTCTTCCCTCATCAAGCCGAGCAGGATGTGCTCCGTGCCGATGTAGCTGTGCAGCATCCGCTCGGCTTCCTCGGCCGCGTAGCCGAGCACGCGCCGGCACTCGATCGAGAGCGGGATCTCGACCGAGGTCGAGACCTTCTCGCGGCCCGGGGCCCGCCCCTCGACCTCCCTGCGGATCTGCTCGATCGAGAGCTGGCCCTTGCTGAAGAGGCGCGCGGTGAGCCCCTTGCCCTCCCGGAGCAGGCCCAGCAGCACGTGCTCGGTCTCGATGGCTCCGCTGCCCAGCTGGCTCGCCTCGTAGCGGGCGAAGAAGATGACACGCCGCGCCCTCTCTGTGTAACGCTCGAACATCCGTCCCGACCTCTCGACTCCGACGCCCTGCGCGCACACCCAGTGCCAGAGTAGAAGCCGATCATAGCCGAAAAGCCCGAGCCCGCGAGTCGCCTCCAAGCCGCGGTGGCTCAGGCTGCTACGAGCCTTCCGCCCTCGAGCCGGAGCACCCGGTCGCAGCGTCCGGCCAGCTCTTCGTTGTGGGTCACCACCACGACGCTGAGCGAGAGGCTCCGTGCCAGCTCGCGCAGCAGCTCCTGGAGCTTCGTCCCGGTGGAGCGATCGAGATCTCCGGTCGGCTCGTCCGCGAGCAGCAGCCGCGGGGAGCCGACCAGGGCACGGGCGAGCGCCACGCGCTGCTGCTCGCCCCCCGAGAGCGCCCCCGGCTTGTGCGCCAGGCGCGCGCCGAGCCCCACCTGCTCGAGCAGCCGGCGTGCCCGTTCCTGGGCCTCCGCCAGCGGCCGGCGCGCCACCAGCAAGGGCATCGACACGTTCTCGAGCGCCGAGAACTCCGGCAGCAGGTGATGGAACTGGAACACGAAGCCGAGGGTCCGGTTGCGGAAGGCGCAGCGTCGGGCCGCGGGAAGATCGAGGACGTTCTCGCCGGCCACCGTGAGGGAGCCTGCGTCGGCGCGGTCGAGTGTCCCCAGCACGTGCAGCAAGGTCGACTTGCCGACACCCGAGGCGCCCACGATCGCGACCAGCTCCGCGACGGCGACCTCCAGATCGACGCCGCACAACACGGGAAGGTCCCCGGCCGGCGTGCGGTAGCTCTTCTCTAACCCTCGGGCAACGAGCAGCGGCTCGGCCGTCATTCGTACCTCAGTGCTTCCGCCGGGTCGAGCCGCGCCGCCCCCCGCGCCGGGTAGAGGGTCGCCAGGAAGCAGACCGCGAGCGCCCCCACCAGCACCACGGTCGCGTCCACGGGCAGCAGGCGGAAGGGCACCCAGGCGATCTGGTAGACGTCCTCCGGGATCCGGATCAGCCGGAAGTGGTCCAGGATCCGGCAGCTGGTCCAGCCGATCGAGACCGCCGGTGGCCGTGCCCAGCGCCCCGATGATCGTGCCCTGCAGCATGAAGATGCGCATGATCGCGCCGCGCGAGGCTCCCATCGAGACCAGGATCGCGATGTCCTTGTGCTTCTCCATCACCATCAGCACCAGCGTCACCACGATGTTGAGCGCCGCCACCGCGACGATCAGGCCGATCGTGATGCCGATCGCCATCTTCTCCAGCCAGAGCGCCGAGAAGAGGCTCCCGTTCATCTCGATCCAGTCCACCGTCACCCAGCCGGCGCCGAGCGCCTCGACGATCCGCTTGGCGACCTTCTTGACGGCGAACATGTCGTCGAGCCGCACCTCCACGAAGGTCGCGCTCTCCGACTCGTCGAAGAGCCGCCGCGCGGAAGCGAGCGGCAGGTAGCCGAACTGCGAGTCGAACTCGAAGAGCCCGGTATGCACCGTCCCCACGACCCGCAAGCGGGTCACCCGCGGCAGCATGCCGAGCGGCGAGAGCCGACCCCGGGGCGAAGTCACCGTGACCACGTCACCGGTGTCGACGTTGAGGGCGCGCGCGAGGGCGGCGCCGAGCAGCACCGGCGCGAGGCCCGGACCCGGGTTCGCCAGCGCCCGCACCGCATCCGGCGGCGCCTTGGCCAGCACGTCGGTCACCGTCTGCTCCTGGGCGGGGACGATCCCCTTGAGCCGGGCGACCGCCGCCCCGCTGCCGCTGGTCAGCAGGACCTGGCCGTGCAGCGCGGGAGCAGCGCCCGCCACACCGGGCACCCGGCGCACCCTCTCGACCGCCGGGGAGTAGTCGGAGAGCGGCTGCGAGCGGACGCGGAAGACGCTGATGTGCGCCGTGGCGCCCAGGATCCGCGAGCGGATCTCGGACTGCAGTCCCGTCATCAGGCCGAGCGCGATCAGGAGGGCGGTGACGCCCACCGCCACCCCCAGGATCGCCACGCCCGAGATCAGCGAGATGAAGGCCTGCTTGCGGCGCGCGGTGAGGTAGCGGAACGCAACCCGCAGCTCCCAGGGCATCGCTTCACTCCTCCCCGTCGGCGCGCGGACGTCCGGCCTCGGGCCGCAGGTGCGGGAACAGGATCACGTCGCGGATCGAGGGGGAGCCGGTCAGGATCATGGCCAACCGGTCGATGCCGACCCCGCAGCCGCCGGTCGGCGGCAAGCCGTGTCCGAGCGCGCGCACGAAGTCGTCGTCCATCTGGTGCGCCTCGAGATCCCCGCGCTCCCGCTCGGCGAGCTGCTCCTGGAAACGCCGCCGCTGCTCGAGCGGGTCGTTGAGCTCCGAGAAGCCGTTCGCGATCTCCATCCCGGCCACGTAGAGCTCGAAGCGGTCGGCGACCCCCGGCCGCTCGGGATGCGCCTTGGCCAGGGGGGAGATCTCGATCGGGTGATCGATCACGAAGGTCGGCTCCCACAGCTGCGTGTGCTCCGGGTCCCAGCGTCTCTCGACCCAGACCTCGAACAGATGCGCGAGGCGCTTGCCGTGCGAGAGCCCCTCGACCCGCGGCCAGGAAACCTCGTCGCGGAAGACCTGCCGCTCGGGCGATCCCTCCCTGAGCTGCGACGCCCGGGGCGCGCGGAGCCAGGCCTCGAGCGCGCCAGGGTCCGCGATCTCCTGCTCGCCGATCCCCCAGCCCTGCTCGCTCGCCACGGCGGCCACCGCCTCGCTCATGCGCACACGCCGGAACGGCGCGGCGAAGGAGAGCTCCCGTCCCCGGAAGCCGAGCGCCGCCTTTCCCGCGACACCCGCCGCATCGAGGATCAGCTCCTCGGTGGTCGCCATCACCTGGCGACAATCGAAGTAGGCCGTGTAGAACTCGAGCATGGTGAACTCGGGGTTGTGCAAGGTCGAGACGCCCTCGTTCCGGAAGTTGCGGTTGATCTCGTAGACCCGCTCGAATCCCCCCACCACCAGCCGCTTCAGATAGAGCTCCGGCGCGATCCTGAGGTAGAGATCGACGTCGAGCGCGTTGTGGTGCGTGACGAAGGGGCGAGCGACCGCGCCCCCGGCGATCGGCTGCATCATCGGCGTCTCGACCTCGAGGTAGCCCCGCTCGTCGAGGAAGCGGCGCAGCGCCCGGATCATGGCGCTGCGCACGACGAAGGTCCGCCGCACCTCGGGGTTCGCGATCAGGTCGAGGTAGCGCCGCCTATAACGCATCTCGACGTCGGCGAGCCCATGCCATTTCTCGGGCGGGGGCAGGAGCGCCTTCGAGAGGAAGACGAGCTCGCGCGCCTGCACGGTCAGCTCTCCCATGCGCGTGCGCATCACCCGGCCGCTCACGCCCACGAAGTCGCCCTGGTCGACCAGCTTCAGCGCCCGATAGCCCTGCTCGCCCAGCTCGTCCGCCCGGAAGTAGAGCTGCAGCCGGGTCTCGCCGTCGGTGACGGTGGCGAAGGTGGCCTTGCCCTGTCCGCGCTTGGTCAGCACCCGTCCGGCCACCCGCGCCTGGGGTGCCATCTGCTCGAGTTCCTCGAGCGAGCGCCCCGTGAAGCGCCACCAGCTCGCCCAGGGTGTGGCTGCGTTCGAACCGGGTCGGGTAGGGGGCGACGCCCATCGCCACCAGGGCGCGCGCCTTCTCCAGGCGCTGCGCCGACTCGGCAGGCCATCCCGGAACGGGAGGCTCGCTCGGCTGCTCCAGCTCGTCGCTCATCGCTCCGCGCCTCCCTTCCGCGCTCTTGCCCCCGGGGGGGTGGGTGCCGACGTCAGCCTCTCGCGAATGGCGTCGAGCACGCCGTTCACGAAGGCCGGCGAGTCCGCTTCGCCGAAGCGCTTCGCGAGCTCCACCGCCTCGTCGATCACGACCGCGGGAGGCGTCTGCGGCTCCGCCACCAGCTCGTAGGTCCCGAGGCGCAGGATGGTCCGGTCGACGTGCGCGATCCTGTCCAGCCTCCAGTTCGCGGCCGAAGCGGAGATCGCATCGTCCAGCCGGCTGACCTGAGCCTGGGCGCCGAGCGCGAGACGCTCCGCCATGGCGCGCATCTGGGCGGTGCCGGAGCGGATGCGCCAGAAGGAGTCGAGGACCTGCTCGATCGGCTCGCCGCTCGTCTGCCACTGGTAGAGGATCTGGAAGGCGCACTCGCGCGCCTTCGTGCGGCGTCCCATCAGCGTCCCCGCCCTCTGGCACCCGCAGGCGCGCGCCGCCTGCTCCGGATCGCCCGCAGGGTGTCCACCATCAGCACCGCGGCGCGGGCCGCCTCCGCTCCCTTGTTCTCCGGACCCGGCGCCGCACGCCGCTCGGCCTGCGCCACCTCCCGCACCGTCAGCACGCCGAAAGCGACCGGCACCCCCGTTTCGCGTGCGACGGCGGCGAGCCCGGCCGCCGCCTCGCGGGCGACGTGCTCGTAGTGGTCGGTCTCACCCAGGATCACCGCGCCCAGTGCGATCACGGCGTCGAAGCGGCCGCCGACCGCGGCGGCCTTCGCCGCCAGCGGCAGCTCGAAGGCCCCGGGTACGTCATAGACCGTCAGGCGTCGCTCCTCGGCCCCCATCTCGAGCAGCGCCTCGCGAGCGCCCGCCAGCAGGCCGTCACTGATTCCGCGGTTGAAGAGCGCGCGCAGCAGGGCGATCCGCAAGCCGCGCGCCGAGGAGCGTTCGCGAGGAGCCTGCTTCATCGTCCCGCGAAGCGCGCTGGGCGCTTCTCCAGGAAGGCCCGCAACCCCTCCCGCGCGTCCTCGGCCCCGAGCGCCTCCCCGAAGAGGGCCGCCTCCCCTTCCTGCGCCTCCTGGAGCGGGCGGTCGAGGCCGCCCACCACGGCCTCGAGCGTCGCGCGCAGCGCGCGGGCCGGATTGGCGAGGATGCGGCGCAGCAGCGTCTCGGCTTCCTCGAGCAACCGGTCGCGGAACACGACCCGGTTCACGAGGCCGATACGGAGAGCTTCGGTGGCGTCGACGCGCTCTCCCGTCAGCAGCAGCTCGAGCGCGCGACCCTTGCCAACCAGCCGGGGCAGGCGCTGGGTCCCCCCGTGGGCGCAGACGAGACCCAGCCGGACCTCCGGCAGACCGAAGACCGCGTTGTCCGACGCGAGGCGGAGGTGACAGGCGAGCGCCAGCTCGCAGCCGCTTCCGAGCGCGTAGCCGTTGACGGCGGCGACCACGGGCTTGCCCAGCCACTCGATCCGCTCGCACAGCCGTTGCCCGCGCTCGGAGAAGCCCCGTGCCGCGGACGGGTCGAGCCCCTCGAGCTCCCCGATGTCGGCGCCGGCGGAGAAGATCCTGTCGCCGGCGCCGGTCAGGATCACGCCACCGACTCCGGCGTCCCCGCCCAGCGTGGCGAAGAGCGCGTCCAGCTCCGCCAGCGTCGTGCCGTCGAGGGCGTTCCGCTTCGAGGCGCGGTTGACCGCCACGATGGTCACCCCGTTGCGCGCCTCGACGAGCAGATTCTGGTACGCCAAGTGACCTCCCCGACGACCGTCGGCCGAGCGTCGAGGGCAGAAGGCTGCACGGGATCCTACCGCTGCACCTCCCCTTCGGCCTCACGCTGAAGCTTCGTGGATCCTGCGCGCCCGTCGCGCGCGCAGACGGGCCATTTATATCACGCAGCGTGTTTGACTTGTCCGAGCGCTCGGTACTAGGCTCGTTCATGCTTGGACGTGTCGGCGTCGCGCTCGGAAGTGTCGGCGTCGCGATTGTGTTCCTGGCGTCGCTGGCGGCCTGCGGCCGTGACTACGGAAGCCCGTTCTCGACCCCGGGCACGCGGCCTGCCCCCGCGGACGCCGTGGTTCTCTTCCTGAGCGGCGCGTGGGCAGAAGCGAAGGGCGAGCCCCGGGAGCTGTTCGCGTCCAACGCCGACGGGACCCGGGTCGAGCGGCTCAGCTCGTGCGGCCAGATGACGCCCCCCTGTGACTTCCTCCGCGTCTCCGCGTCCCCCGACCGTAGCCGCATCGCGGCGATCCGCTCGACCCCGAATACCGCGGAGGGCGTCTCCGGCCTCTATTTCATGGACCTCGACCGCTCCGTCGAGCAGGTGCTCTTTCCCCAGCGCCGGGTGACGGCGGTCGACTGGTCCCCGGACGGGACGATGCTCCTCTACCAATCGACCGGCGATCAGCCCTCGGACGACGATGACCTTTTTCTGTGCGACCCGAACGGGGCCAACGATCGGGACCTCACCCCGACCGAGCTCGGGGCCGTGCCCGTCCGCCAGCGCAACCCGCGTTTCGACCCCTTCTCGCGCGGCGCGGTCTACGAGCGTATCGACGCCTCGGGCGTGAGCCGGATCTACGTCTACCGGGAGGTCCCGGTCACCTCCGGGCCGGCGAGCGGTCCGGCACTGCCCGGCACGCCCTACCTCGTCGGAGGCGATGCCGACCCGGCCTTCTCCCCCGACGGGACCGCGCTCGTCTTCCGCCGCCTCACGGGGACAGGCAACGGCGGCCTCGGCACCTGGGATCTGATGACGGTCAAGGTCGACGGCAGCGATCTGCGCACGCTGGTGACGGGTTCCGCCTTTCGCGGGCCCGCTGACTGGAGCACCCGCGGCATCGTCTTCGTCGAGACCGACACCGCCGCCGACGAATCGCGCCTGGTCGTGATCCAGGCCGACGGGTCCAGCCGCACCGTGCTCCGTACCGAGGCGGCCGGCTACCGGATGGCCGCGCCCCGCTGGCTCCGCGGGAGCTGATCGCCCTCGCCCGGCGGTCGCGCTAGCGCGGGAACGGGCTCATCAGCCACGCGGCGGCGATCGTGGTCAGGACGAAGGCGGCAAAGGCGAGCAGCCCGAACCGGATGCGGGCACGCGTCGTGTCGCGCAAAAGCGTCGCGAAGACGGTCGAGACGAGCGCTGAGAAGACCAGCAGCGTGACGAGATGCGAGCCCATCATGGCTTGAGCCCCCGAGCGGTGTCGAGGGCGTCCAGCATCACCAGGATGTTCAGGAGTCCGGCGACCGCCGTGAAGGTGTTGCCGTACTCGTAGCTGGGCGCGGTCACGAGCCCGGGTCCGTACCCGAGCAGCCGGGCCAGGACGTAGGGCGCCCCGGCTCCCATCTGGGCGAGGCTGAAGAGGAGCGCCAGGGGATCGTCGAGCCCCATGTGCAGCTGCAGGCCCGAGTCCATCGACACGCCGAGCACGAAGAGCGCGAGGATAGCGCCCATCAACACGAACCCCTTGCTGCGGCGCCTGAGGAACAAGTGCCCGAGGCCCGGCCAAACCCAGGCCAGCAGAAAGGCGGCCACGCTGCGGGCGGAATCGCGGGCCGCGGGAGCGGCCCCGGTCTCGGACACCTTGCTCTCCTCGATCAGGAAGGACGACGGCGGGACGGTCGCACGACCCGACCGCACGATGCTAGCGGCCGCTCGCGGCTCGAGTCAAGCTCGCCCCGGACCGCCCGCGTTGACGCTCGCCGGGCGCCTACCTAACATGCTCATTGCCATGCGCGCATATGCCGCCCTCGGCGTGCCTCTTCTGGCCCTCGCGCTCTCGGCGTCCGCCGGCGCGGCCGAACCGCCGCTGATGCCGCTCTCGGAGGTGCGACCGGGAATGCGGGGAGTCGGCCGTACGGTCTTCGAGGGCGCGCGCGTCGACGAGTTCTCGGTTCAGGTCCTGGGCGTCCTCGAGAACGCGGTCGGCCCCCGGCGGAGCGTCATCCTGGCGCGGCTGGCGGGAGGCCCGCTCGCCGAGACCGGGGTGCTGGCCGGCATGAGCGGCAGCCCCGTGTTCATCGACGGCAGGCTGGTGGGCGCCGTCGCCTACTCTTTTCCCTTCGGCAAGGAGCCGATCGCCGGGATCACGCCGATCGGCGAGATGATCGAGGCCACGCGTACGGCGACCCCGAGGGCGGCGTCGGCCCGCTACCAGGCGCAGAAACCCGGAACGCTGGCCGCGCCGCTCGACCGTGCCAGCCTCGCCGCGGCGCTGCTGCGTCCCTTCGAGGCCGGGCTGCCCGCCCCTTCCCGCTCGAACCTGCTCCCCTCGGCGAGCACGACCCTGGCGCCGCTCGCCCTGCCGCTCGTCTTCTCCGGCTTCGAGCCGGGCGCCTTCGACCGGGCGCGCAGCGCCTTTGCGGCGCTCGGCTTCACGCCCGTGATGGGCGGAGGCTCGGGCGCCAGCCAGGTGGGACCGGTACCGGCGCTCGCCCCCGGCGCGGCCGTTGGCGTGTCGCTGATCGAGGGTGACATCGACCTGTCGGTCACCGGCACGGTCACGCGCGTCGACGCCGATCGCGTCTATGCCTTCGGCCATCCCTTCTACAACCTCGGTCCCACCCAGTTCCCTCTCAGGAAGGCGTGGGTCTACGCCGTCTTTCCGAGCCTGCAGGCCTCCTGGAAGATCGCCGCGGCGACCGAGCCGGTCGGCACCATGGACCAGGACCGCACCACCGCGATCTCCGGACGGCTGGGCGCCACGCCGCGCATGATCCCGGTCGTGGTCCGGCTCAGCTCGCCGCGAGCCCGCGAGCGCAGCTTCCACTATCGGATGGTGGACGACGAGCTGTTCACGCCGCTGCTCGCCTATGTCTCGCTTCTCTCCGTGCTGCAGGGTCACGAGCGGGCGGTGGGCGCCGCGACCCTCAAGGTGGCGGCGGAGATCTCCCTCGCCGACGGCCGCGCGGTCCGGGTGCGCGACGTCGTCGCCACGGACCATCCGGCCGAGCGCGCCGCCACGACGCTCGCCGGCCCGCTAGCGCTCCTGGTGGGCAACGACTTCCGCAAGCTGACCGTCGAGCGCATCGACGTCTCGGTCGAGGCCCAGGAGTCCCTGCGGGCAGCGACGCTGGTTCGCGCCTGGGTCGATGGGCCGCAGCCCCTCCGCGCCGGCGCCACCGCCCCCTTGCGCGTGCAGCTGCGTACGCACCGCGGGGAGACGCTCGATCTCACGCTGCCGCTCGAGGTCCCGGCCGACGCGCCGGAGGGCGACTACAACCTCCTGGTGAGCGACGCCGCCACCATGGACGCGATCGAGCAGCGAGAGATGCGTCAGCCCTTCGTCGCGCGCGACGTGGCGCAGCTGCTGCGCGCGCTCGACGAGCTGCGGGCGGGCGATACGGTCTACGCCCGGCTCACCCGTCCCGGTCCGGGCGCGATCGTGGCCGGTGAATACCTCCCGACCCTGCCCGGGTCGGTCCTGTCCGTGCTGGGATCCACTGATCAGGGGACGAGTGTCGTCCCGCTCCCCAACAGCCCCATCTGGAGGCGGCAGCAGAAGACCGACTACGCCGTGTCCGGCTGGCGGCAGCTGACCCTCGCCGTCCGCCGCTAGGAGAGCTCCCGCCCACATGAAACGCCTCTGCCTCGCGCTCGTCGCGCTCCTCTGCCTGCTGGCCGCGCTCCCGATCGACCGCGTCCGCGGCGCCGGTCCCCAGTTCTGGCGCATCGAAGGCGCCTCCTCTTTCATCGAGGGCGACCTGTCGGGGCTGGCTGTCGACTCGGACGGCCGACTGCGCCTGGGCGCCGCGCTGCGCCAGGTCTACGATCCCGTGGCGCCCAACGCCTGGGTGGCGGCTCGGGGCCCGAACGGCGTCCTCTACCTGGGCACCGGGAACGACGGTCGCGTGCTCCGGGTTCGGGAGGGCGCCGGCTCGCTCGTCCACGACTTCGACGAGCTCGAGGTCCATGCGCTCGCCGTAGGTCCCGACGGCACCGTATATGCCGGGACCTCCCCCGACGGCGCGGTCTACGCCATCGACGCTGGCGGCCAGGCCACGCGCTTCTTCGATCCGAAGGAGAAGTACATCTGGGCGCTGCTCGTCGACGAGCGCGGGAACCTCGACGTCGCCACCGGCGCCGAAGCCCGCGTCTATCGCGTCGCCCCCGGCGGCAAGGCGAGCGTGGTGCTCGCCCCCTCCGAGACCCACGTCCTCTCGCTGGCGAAAGACGCCCGCGGCCGTCTTTTCGCGGGCAGCGCGCCCGAGGGGATCGTCTATCGCGTCGACGAGACCGGCCACGCGTTCGTGGTGCTCGACTCGCCCTTCCGCGAGATCACCGCCCTCGTGGCCTGCTCGGATGGGCTCTACGTGGCGGCCGCCGACGGACAGGCGAGCCCCACCAAGCAGCCGGCCTCATCCTCGCCGGCCTCGGCGACACCGGGCGCCACCGCTACACCCGGGGTCACGATCACGGAGAGCTACACGATCGTCCCCGCGACCGGCGGGACCTCCGTGGTCTCCTCGGCGAGCCCCCAGGCCTCGGCCGCGGCGGCACCCAAAGGCGCCGTCGTCCGGATCGACCCGACGGGGAACGCAGAGACCCTCTGGAGCTCGACCGAGGACGTGCCGTACTCGCTCCTGTGCGCGCAGGACGGCGTCCTGGTGGGTACCGGCGGGAAGGGGAAGCTCTACCGAGTCACGAAGGCCCGCGACTGGACGCTCGTCGCCACGGCGGCGGCCGAGCAGGTCACGGCGCTCGCGCCCGGAGCAGGCGTCCAGGCGGTCGTCCTCACCTCCAACCCCGCCCGCGTCTACGTGCTCGACCGCACCTCGGCCGTCGAGGGGACGTTCGTCTCATCGGTGAAGGACGCCGAGAACGCCGCGCGCTGGGGCCGGGTGACCTGGGAGGGCAAGGCGGCCTCCGGCAGCAGCGTGCGGCTCCAGACTCGGGTCGGCAACACGGAGCATCCCGATGCCACCTGGACCGAGTGGTCGAGCCCCGCGGGCCGCGGCGCCGGGGAGGCGATCGCCGGCGGGCCGGGGCGCTTTCTCCAGATCAAGCTGACCCTCCAGGGCCACGACGGCGCGACCCCGACGGTCGAGGCGATCGCGGCCTCGTATCTCCAGCGCAACCTGCCGCCCGACGTCACCGCGATCACGGTCCACCCGCCGGGCGAGGTCTTCCAGAAGCCGATCGCCGTGGGCGGGGACACGGAGATCCTCGGCTTCGAGCCCGACGCGCTGCGAGACCGTGCCCCGGCGAGCGGTACGGCGAGCTCGGCGAGCCCACCCGCGATCACCTTCAGCCGGAAGATGTTCCAGAAGGGGATGCGGACCTTCTCCTGGCAGGCCGACGATCCGAACCACGATCCCCTGCTCTACGACGTCCAGTACCGCGCGGTCGGCGACGAGCGCTGGCGTCCCTTGCGGCGGCGGCTGAGCGAGCCCGTGCTCGCCTGGGATACGTCCGCGGTGCCGAACGGCCGCTACCTGGTGCGGGTGAGCGCCAGCGACGCCCCCGGCAACCCCCCCGGATTGGCTCTCAGCTCCTCGAAGGACAGCGCCTCCTTCGATGTCGACAACACCCCTCCGACCATCACCGCCTCGCTCGATCGCGAGCACGACCGGATTCGGGCGATCGTCCGCGACGACAGCCCGCTCAGCGAGCTCGACGTCTCGGTCGACGCCGGGCCCTGGGAAGAGGTGTATCCCGTCGACGGAGTGGCCGACTCGCCCGAGGAGCAGTACGAGATGCCGTTGCCCCCGCCCCCCGGGCCCGGCCCCCACGTGGTCGTGCTGCGCGCCGCGGACATCCTCGGCAACCTGTCGAGCGTCCGCGTCGACCTGCCCTAGGGGCCCGTCCGCTGCAGGTCCTGCTCGTTCGCGCTGGCGCGCTGGGTGACGTCCTGCTGCTGCGTCCGGCGCTCGCCGCGCTCCGCCGTGCCGGCCAGCGCGTGCGGCTGCTCGCACCGCCCTGCGCCGAAGCGCTGGTCGGGAGCGACCTTCCCGATCGGCTTCCCTGGGACAGCCCCGAGCTCGCCCACATCCTGGGCGGAGAGGCGCCCGACGGTCCCCTGCGCGCGGCGCTCGAAGCCTCCGACGTCGTGATCGCCTACACGCGCTCCCAGGCACTGGTCGAGGCCCTGCGGCCCTGCGCGCGCAAGCTCCTGCTGCAGGACCCCTCGCCACCGCCAGCGGGTCCCCACGCCTCCTCGTGGTTGGCGAGGCCGGTCGCGGGCCTGCTCGGCGTCCCTGATTTCTTCGAGCCTCCCGGCGATCTGCGCTTCTCGGCCGCGGAGCAGGCCAAAGTCGCCCCGTTCCTGGCGCAACTCCCTCCCGACTTTCTCGCCCTGCACCCGGGGAGCGGCGCGCCCGCGAAGAACTGGCCCGACGAGCGCTTCGAGGCGCTGGCCGCCCGTCTCTCACCGGACCGGCCGTACCTGCTGGTCCTCGGACCCGCGGAGCGGGAGCGAGGACGGGACCGCGCCTCAGGCGCCGTGGTCGCGCGCGAGCTGCCGCTCCGCACGCTGGGTGCCCTGCTATCCCGCGCGGGCCTCTTCGTCGGCAACGACGCCGGGATCAGCCATCTCGCTGCGGCGAGCGGCGCGCCCACGCTCGCTCTCTTCGGGCCGACGGACCCCCTGCTCTGGTCGCCGGTCGGCGGGAACGTCCGCTGCCTGCGAGCCCCGGACCACCGCCTCGACGCGCTGACGATCGACGAGGTATCCCGCGCTGCGACGATCCTGCGGGCTCAGGTCAGCGGCGAGCGGACCTCCACGCGGCTGATCAGCCGATAGACGCCCACCGCGACCGGTCGTCCGCGGTACCGAACCGGCTCGAACTGCTGTCGGCGCAGCGCGTCCACCAGGGCTTCGCGGCCGACGACGTCGCCGTCGATGACCGTCACGTCGGCGACCGACCCGTCCCGGCCGACGACCGTTTCCAGGAAGACCTCGCCCCGCCGCGCCAGCACCTCGGCGGGGAGCTCGACGGCGGTGCGCTCGCGCGGGAGGTCGGTCACTTCCGAAGGGAAGAGCGGGTTCCCCACCGTCCCCCAGGCCGGGGTGGCACGCCAGGCCCCCACTGCCAAGTGCACTTCGGGCAGCGGACCGGGATCGAGCGCCAGGATACCCGCCAGGATCGTGACCAGCATCAGGGCGGCCGGCACCATGCTCGGCAGGATGAAGGGGCGCGCTGCGGTGTAACTCCGGTAAAGGGAGACGAGGGCCGGACGCCGGGCCTCCGTCTCCACCTCGACGCGGGAGAAGACCTGGTTCGCCACCGACTCGGGCGGCTCGAGACGCGGGAGACGCGCGACCAGCTGCCGGAGCGCCCGCAGGTCGCGGACCCTCTTGGCGCAGTCGGGACACCCCGAGAGGTGGTCCTCCAGCTGACGAGACCGAGCGCGATCGAGATCGCCGTCGACCCACTCGGAGAGCCGGCGGCGCACGAGTGCGCACCTCATGATCGGTCACCTTCTTCCCAAAGCCCGGCCAGCCGCCGCCTCAAGGCCTCGCGGGCCCGCGACAGACGGCTCTTTACGGTGCCGTCCGGAATCCCGAGAGCCGCGGCCACCTCCTCGCAGGAGAGACCTTCCACCTCACGCAACACGAGCACGGAACGCTGGTCGAAGCTCAGCTCGAGCAGCGCCTTCTGCACCGCCGCGGCACGCTCGCGGCTGCGTGCCTGCTGATAGGGACTCGCCCGCCACTCGCCCTGGCTCGCGTCCTCCGGCCCCGCCCAGCGCTCGTCGAGCGCCTGCTCGCGGTCACGCCCATGCCGGTGCCAGAAGCGCCGCCGGTTGTGGCATTGGTTCACCACGATCCGATAGATCCAGGTCTTCAAGCTGCTCCGCCCCTCGAAACGCCCGAGGCGCCGGTAGACCAGGAGGAAGACCTCCTGGGCCACGTCGCGCGCCTCCTCGCCGTCGCCCAGGAGCCGCGCGGCGAGGTTGAAGACCATCCCCTGGTGCAGGGCCATGATGCGCGCGAAGGCGCTGGCGTCGCCCGAGCGGCTGCGCTCGACCAGCTCGCGCTCGCACGAGGTCCCGGCGAGGGCGTCGACTTCGAGCGGTATCTCACCGGCGCTCATGGCGATCCCCGACCGCCTTTCCACCCGGACCGAATCGCCCATTCCCCTCCCGCGGCGATTCGCCTCCGACCACCGGCCCGATCGGCTCGAACCGCCCGCCGGTACCTCTCGCCCGGGCGATCCGACCCGACGCCAGATTGGACACCGGGGGAGGCGCCCGCGTTCCCTGGAGGATGGTACTCCGATCGGCCCGGCCTCGCTCCGCGCTCGGCGCCGACTTGACGCCCTCCACCCCTCAGGCAATAACCCGTCCATGTCCGATCCGAACCGCCTCCCCCGGCGGCGGAGCTCGCCTTTCCTCTGGGTGAGCTCGACCTACTTCGCGGAAGGTCTGCCGCTGATGATCGTCCGGAAGCTGTCCACGGTCTTCTTCACCGACATCGGGGTCGACCTCAGGACCATCGGACACCTGAACTTCCTGGGCAACGTCTGGAACCTCAAGTTCCTCTGGGCACCGCTCGTGGACGTGCTGGGAACGAAGCGTCGCTGGCTGGTCTCGATGCAGCTGCTGATCGGCGGGCTCACCCTCCTGGTCGCGCTCGTCGCCAGCCGGCTGCCGCCGACGGGTCTGGGCGGCGATGCCGGGCACATCGTGCTCGTCTCCTCGTTCCTCTTCCTGCTGATCGCCTTCCTCTCGGCCAGCAACGACATCGCGACGGACGCCTACTACATGGAGGGCATCCCCGACGCCCGGGAGCAGGCTGCGCGTTCCGGCGACCGCGTGATGGCCTATCGCATGGCCATCATCTACGCCAACTTCGGGCTGGTGGCCCTGGCGAGCCTCGGCGCCAGCCGGGTGTGGGGATGGACGGCGTCCTTCTCGGCGGCGGGCCTGAGCATGCTGGCCCTCGGGGTCGCCCACCAGGTCTGGCTGCCCCGCGTCGAGCCGGCGACCATCCGGCCCTCCCTCGGCCGGGTGGGGCGCGCGTTCGGCCACGCCTTCCTCACTTATCTGCGGCAACCCAGGTCCGCGATCATGATCGGCTTCATCCTGACCTACAAAGCCGACGAGATGCTGTTCTCGATGAACACGCCCTTCCTGATGCGGGAGCTGCACGTGACCAAGGCCCAGTTCGCCTGGCTCGCGGGGCTGGTCGGCGCCGCGGCGAGCGTCGCCGGCGCGCTCTTGGCCGCCCGCTGGATCAAGCAGGTGGGCTTTCGCCGTGCGCTGTGGCCGCTCACCCTGCTCATGAACCTGAGCATCTGGGCGTACGTCGCGCTCGCCCACTTCCGTCCGGACGCCGGGGACGCCGCGGGGCTCGCCTGGATCGCGGCCGTGAACGGCTACGAGCACCTCGCGGCGGGCCTCGGGAACACGGCCCTCATCGTCTACCTCCTGCGCACCTGCCGTCCCGAGTTCAAGGCGGCGCACTTCGCGATCGGCACGGCCCTGATGTCCGTGCCCGCCAACCTGCTGGGAGGCTTCGCCGGACGCATCGTCGAACAGGTCGGATGGGTCAGCTTCTTCGTGCTCTGCTTCCTCGTCACCCTGCCCTCGATGCTCCTGATCCCCTGGCTCCCGCACCGGGACGACCCGCCGCCCGCGACGGCAGCCGCGCCCTGAGCGGGGCGTCAGGCCCCGTCGCCGGCAAAGACGCGTTCGAGCGCGGGGCCCAGCCGCCGGATCTTGGCCGAGAGCGCCTGGCGCGTGATGCCCAGCTCGGCGGCGGCGCGGGCGCAGACGCCCCCGTTGCGCTCGAGGGCGTGCGCCACGATCTCGACCTCGCGCTCCCGCAGGGTCGCGCGGAGTCCGCACCTCCGCGATCCCCCGCGCGCGATCTCGGGTGAGAGGTCGGCCGCCTCCACCTCGCGACCCGCGGCCAGCACGACCAGCCGGCGCATCTCGCTCTGCAGCTCCCGGACGTTGCCGGGCCAGGCGTGACGGCTGAGCAGCGCCTGGGCCTCGCGCCCGAGCGTCGGGGCCAGGACGCCCCGGGCCGAGGCGAATCGGGTCAGGAAGTGCCGGGCCAACAGCGCCAGGTCCGATCCCCGCTCGCGCAGCGGCGGCACCACGAGCCGCTCCTCCTTCAGGCGATAGTAGAGGTCCTCGCGGAAGCGCCCCTCCCGCACGCGCCGGGCGAGGTCCACGTTGGTCGCGCTCAGCACGCGCACGTTCACCTTGCGCGACTGGGTCTCCCCCAGCCGGTGGTACTCGCGCTCCTGAAGGAAGCGGAGCAGACGCACCTGCGCCAGAGACGACATCTCCGCCACCTCGTCGACGAAGAGCGTGCCGCCCTCTGCCGCCGCGAGGTAGCCGTCATGGGCCGCCACGGCACCCGTGAACGCCCCGCGGGCGTGGCCGAACAGCTCGGCGGCACACAGCTCGTCCGAGAAACCGGCCACGTTCACCGCCACGAAGGGGCCGCGCGTGCGGGGCGAGAGGGCGTGAAGCGCGCGGGCGACGTTCTCCTTGCCGGTCCCGGTCTCGCCGCAGACGTGAACCCGCAGCTCGCTCGGTGCGATGCGGACGATTCGCGCCTTGAGAGCCTCGATCGCCTCGCATCGGCCTACGAGATCGGCGAATGCCGAAACCGTGCTCTGCATCCTGGATCCTCCCGCCGCTCGGGCGCCTCGCCTCGAAGACCTGCGCAGCCTACCGGGTCGGGTCCGGACCTCGGCCCCCGGTTTGTCACACAACTGCGACCGTCACGAGCGCCCTTGCCGTTTTCTTGACAGCGGCGTCCGGCTCGGCCCAGGATGGCCGCGTGCTGCGCTTCCTCACCGCGGGTGAATCACACGGGCCGGCGCTCAGCGTGATCGTCGAAGGACTCCCGGCCGGGGTCCCGATCGAGCGCGAGCTGATCGACCACGATCTCAGGCGGCGTCAGGCCGGTCACGGACGCGGCGGGCGGATGAAGATCGAGACCGACACGGCCGAGATCCTGAGCGGCGTCCGTCATGGACGCACCCTGGGCAGCCCCGTGGCCCTGCTGGTGCGCAACCGCGATCACGAGAGCTGGCGGGACGTGATGTCGCCCGACCCTCGACCCGACGCCGCCCGCGAGCGCCGCCGGCTGCGCTACCCCCGGCCCGGACACGCCGACCTGGCGGGGGCGGTCAAGTACGGGACCGACGACCTGCGCAACGTCCTCGAGCGAGCCAGCGCGAGAGAGACGACCGCGCGGGTCGCGGCCGGAGCCCTGGCCCGCGCGCTGCTGCAGGCCGCCGGTATCGAGATCCGGAGCCACGTCCTCCGCATCGGCAGCGCCGCAGTCCCCCCGGCGCCGGTCGGCTGGGCTCTCCTCGATCGGATCGAGGAGAGCCCGGTGCGCTGCGCCGACCCGACTACGGCCGCCGCCATGGTCGCCGAGATCGATCGGGCTAAGAAGGCGGGCGATACCCTGGGCGGGCTGGCGGAGGT
This sequence comes from uncultured Acidobacteriota bacterium, assembly GCA_963732935.1. GTDB lineage: Bacteria > Acidobacteriota > Vicinamibacteria > Fen-336 > Fen-336 > DATBSL01. Next base: position 180,888 of record CAVTBK010000005.1, read on the forward strand.
GATCGCCCGCGGGGTGCCCGCGGGACTCGGCTCCTTCGGGCACTGGGACCGGCGCCTGGACGGACGCATCGCCCAGGCCCTGATGTCGATCCACGCGGTGAAGGCCGTGTCGATCGGCGCCGGCTTTGCCGGCGCCGAGACTCCGGGCTCGGCCTTCCACGACGAGATCCTGTGGAGCCAGGACGGCGGCATCGAACGGCCCACGAACCGCGCCGGAGGCCTCGAGGGCGGCGTCACGAACGGCCAGGAGATCCGCGCGACCGCCGTGGTGAAGCCGATCCCGACCCTGATGATGCCGCTGCGCTCCGTCGACCTCACCACCAAGGAGCCGCAGAAGGCCTCCTTCGAACGCAGCGACACCTGTGTCGTGCCGGCCGCCGGCGTCGTGGCGGAGGCGATGCTCGCCCTCGTCCTCGCCGACGCTCTGCTCGAGAAGACGGGAGGCGACTCGCTCGAGGAGCTCCTCGCCCACCTCGAGGCGACGCGGACCCTCCAGCGCAGGCTGGTCGGGCGATAATCGGGCGGCATGCCGATCCGACCCATCGTCCGCTACGGAGACCCCGTGCTGCACTCGCCCGCGACGCCCGTCCCCCAGATCGACGACTCGATCCGCGCTCTGCTCGCCGACATGGTGGAGACGATGTACGCCGCCCCCGGCATCGGCCTCGCCGCGCCCCAGATCGGCGTGCCGCTGCGCGTGATCGTGATCGACCTCTCGGTTGGCGAACGGAAGGACGAGCTGATCCAGCTCGTCAATCCCGAGCTGCTCGAGCGCGAGGGCGAGCAACGCCACGAGGAAGGCTGCCTCTCGGTTCCCGGCTTCGGGGGTGCCCCGACCCGTCCCGCGCGCGTCGTCGTGCGCGGTCTCGATCCCGACGGCCGTGAGCGTGTCCTGACCGGCACCGAGCTTCTGGCCCGCGCCTTCTGCCACGAGCTCGACCACCTCGAGGGCCTCGTGTTCGTGGACCGGCTCTCGCCCCTCAAGCGCGACCTGATGAAGCGCAAGCTGCGCAAGCGGGCCCGGGAGGGCTGGAAGGAGTAGCGTCCGTGCGCGTCGTCTTCATGGGGAGCGGCGCGTTCGCGGTGCCGAGCCTGGAGGCCCTGGTCGGCGCCGGCCACGAGATCGCGGCCGTCGTGACGCAGCCCGACCGCGCCAAGGGACGGGGACGGGCGCTCACGCCGCCCCCGGTGAAGCCGGCAGCGCAGCGGCACGGCCTGCCTCTCCTGCAGATCGAGCGCGTCAAGGAGCCCGAGGCACAGCAGCGGCTGCGCGCGCTTCGCCCGCGGCTGCAGATCGTGGTCGCCTTCGGACAGATCCTGCCCCGTAGCGTGATCGAGATGGCGCCGCTCGGCACCGTGAACGTCCACGCTTCCCTGCTGCCCCGCTTTCGCGGTGCCGCGCCGATCCAATGGGCGGTCGCGAGCGGCGAGACCGAGACCGGCGTCACCACCATGCTGATCGACGAGGGCCTCGACACGGGACCCACGCTCCTCTCGCGAGCGCTCGCGATCGGGGTCGAGGAGACAGCGGAGGAGCTCGCGCCGCGCCTGGCCCGGCTCGGAGCCGAGCTGCTGCTGGAAACGGTCCGCGGCCTCGCCGACGGGACCCTCACGCCCACGCCACAAGACGAGGCCCGCGCGACGCGGGCACCCATCCTCAGGAAGGAGGACGGCCGGATCGACTGGACCCGTCCGGCACGGGAGATCGGCTGGCGGGTCCGCGGCTTCACCCCCTGGCCCGGTGCCTTCACGTTCTTCGAGGGCGGCCTGCTGAAGGTGCGCCGCGCCGCCCCGCTCACGGACGTCGTCCCAGCCTCCTCGCCACCGGGCACCTTGATCGCGACATCTCGGGACGACCTGACCGTCGCCTGCGGTGCCGCCAGCGCGCTGCGGCTCCTGGAGGTGCAGCCCGAGAGCCGCCGGCCGATGTCGGCCGGAGCCTGGGCCGCCGGCGCGCGGATCCACCCGGGCGTGCGGATCGGCTGAGCCTTGGCCTCGCCCTCACGCCATCTGGCGCTCCAGGTGCTGCGAGAGCTGGCCAGGGACCGCGGCACCCTGGCCGAGGCGCTGGCCGTGCCGGCGCTGGACGGCCTCGACGAGCGCGACCGCGCACTGCTGCACGAGCTGGTGCTGGGTACGCTCCGCCAGCGCGGATGGTTGGACCACGTCCTCTCGCGCCTGTCTTCCCGACCGCTCGCGCGCCTGGACCCGGGGATCCTCGATGCGCTCCGGCTCGGCGCCTACCAGCTTCTGTTCACCCGGGTCCCCGCCCACGCCGCGCTCTCCGAGACGGTCGACCTCGCGCGCGCCTGCGAGCCGCGCGCCGCTGGCTTCGCCAACGCCGTGTTGCGTCGACTGCAGCGGGAAGGCCCGCCCGAAGCGGTCGACCCCGCGACCGAGCCGCTGCCTTGGCTGACGACCACGGGCTCGCTGCCAACCTGGCTCGCCGAGCGCTGGCTTGCCCGCCTGGGCCCGGAGCGCGCGGTCGCCCGCGCCCGTTCCCTGCTCAACCCGCCACCCACCCACTTTCGCGTTCACCCGCGCGTGGGCGAGCCCCAGGCTTGGCTGCAGTCGGTCGGCCTGCGCGCCCAGGCCACCCTGGTGCCCGGCGCCTTCGAGCTCCTGGAGGGACGCCTCGCGCCACTCGCCTCCGCGGGCCTCCTCTACGTGCAGGACGCCGGGGCGCAGCTCGTCGCCCGGCTCGCCGCCTGCGAGGGACGCCTGCTCGACGCCTGCGCCGCGCCGGGAGGCAAGAGCCTGCTGCTGGCGGATCTGGGAGCCCGGGTGATCGCTGCCGACGCCTCACGGCGCCGCGTTCGCACGCTCGAGAGGCTGCGGGTCCGCTGGGGCGCCTCCCGCGTGTCGGTGCTGGCCGCGGATGCGAGCCGGCCGCCGTTCCTCGCCCCCTTCGACGGTGTGCTCCTGGACGCCCCCTGCAGCGGCCTCGGGACGCTCGCGCGCCATCCCGATATCCGCTGGCGGGTCCAGCCCTCGGACCTCGCCCGCCATGCCGTCCGGCAGCGAAGGCTGCTCGAAGTCCTGGCCGACTGGGTGCGGCCGGGGGGCCGCCTCGTCTACGCCACCTGCTCGGTGGAGCCGGAGGAGAACGAGGAGGTCGTCGAGCCCTTCCTGCTCCGCCATCCAGACTTCGTCCCGGAGCCCCCGCCGCCCTGGACGGCACCGTATCGCGAGGGTCGGTTTCTGCGCATGGAGCCCGGCACCACCGCCGGTGATGCCTTCTTCATCGCCAGGCTCCGACGGCTCCCGGCGCACCCGTCCGACTCGAGCGATGTGGTACGCTCAGCGCGGACTCGCGCACCCACCGCCTGAACCCTTGAGCAGATCGAGCATCCTCCGCTTCATCGGCCGCAACGCGCTGCTCGGCGCAGCCGTGACGGTGACGCTCGCGCTGAGCACGTTCGCCACCATGCGGGTCGTGCTGTCGGCACGCGACGTCGCCGTGCCCCCTCTGGTGGGCCGTACGGTGCCCGACGCGGGGGCCGACGCGGCCGGCCGGGAGCTGGCCGTACGCATCGAGGGCCGCCGTCACGACCCGCACATCCCCGCCGATCGGGTCGCCGCCCAGGAGCCCGCGGCGGGGGCGATGCTGAAGGCCCACCGCGCCGTGCGGATCTGGGTGAGCCTGGGCCCCCGCCGGACCGTCGTGCCTCCCGTCGAGGGGCAGTCGGTCCGCACGGCCCGGATCACGCTCGAGCAGCTGAGCGTCCCGCTGGCCCGGGTCGTGGAGATCGGGGACGTGGCGCCCGAGGGCACCGTGGTCGTGCAGCGCCCCCCCGCCGGCGAGGCGGATCTGTCGGAGGGCGGCGTCTCCCTGCTGATCAGCCGCGGCCCCGGCGCCGCCAGCTACGTGATGCCGGACCTGATCGGCCACCCGGCGACCGCTGCGCTCGCCTCCCTGCGCGAGGCGGGCCTCAACGTCGAGAGCGTGAGCTACCGCAGCTACCCCGGCGTCGAGCCGGGAGTGGTGCTTCGGCAGCGTCCGCCGGCGGGCTACCGCGTGAGCGCCCGCAGCGCGCTCGCCCTCGACGTCAGCAAGGGGGCCTCGTGAGGCTCGCCGCGTCGGTCCTGGCCGCCGACCTGGCCCATCTCGCCGACCAGGTCCAGGCCGCCGAGCGCGGCGGGGCCGCGCTCGTCCACGTCGACGTGATGGACGGCCGCTTCGTGCCCAACATCTCCCTGGGACCGATCGTGGTCCGGGCGCTCAAGCGGACGACGCACCTGCCGATCGGCGTACACCTGATGATCGAGAGCGCCGAGCGCTACCTCGAGGACTTCGTGCGGGCCGGGGCGGGCTCGGTGACGGTCCACGTCGAGGCCGTCACCCACCTGGAGCGCGCGATCGCCCGGCTCCACGAGCTCGGGGTCGCGGCCGGCGTCTCCCTGAACCCGGCGACTCCCCTCGGAACGCTCGAGGAGATCCTGCCCGAGCTCGAGCACGTGCTGGTGATGTCCGTCAACCCCGGCTTCGGAGGACAATCGCTGCTGCCCTCGGCCCTCGACAAGATGCGCCGGCTGCGGGCCACGATCCTGACCCGAGGCCTTCGGGCCGAGATCCAGGTCGACGGCGGCGTGCACGTCGGCAACGTGCGGTCCGTGGTCGAGGCCGGAGCGCAGACCGTGATCGCCGGCTCCGCGGTGTTCGCGGGCGACGACCCGGAGGCCTCCGCGCGGGCGCTGATCGAGGCGGCCCGGTGAGCGGGGCTCGAAGGCCGCCGGCGTGAGGTGCGTCGTCACCGGGGCGGCCGGCTTCATCGGCTCGCACCTCTCGGAGAGCCTGGTGCGGGACGGGCACGAGGTGACCGGCGTCGACTGTTTCACCGACTACTACCCGCGGTCGGTGAAGGAGGGCAACCTCGCCCGGCTCCGCGACCAGCCGCGCTTCCGGCTCGTGGAAGGGCAGCTCCAGGAGCTCGATCTGGCGCCGGTCCTGGACGGTGCCGAGCAGGTCTTCCATCTCGCCGCCCAGGCCGGAGTGCGTGCCTCCTGGGGGCGCGAGTTCGCCCTCTACACGGACCACAACGTGCTCGCGACGCAGCGACTGCTGGAGGCCGCCGTGGCGGCGCGAACGCCCCGGTTCGTGTACGCCTCGTCCTCCTCGGTCTACGGGGAGGTGGCGACGCTGCCGCTCCGCGAGGACGCCCTCTGTCGTCCGGTCTCACCGTACGGCGTCACCAAGCTGGCGGCCGAGCACCTGGCGCTGCTCTACCAGCGCAATCACGGCCTGGCCACCGTGAGCCTGCGCTTCTTCACCGTGTACGGCCCACGCCAGAGGCCGGACATGGCCTTCCACCGCTTCCTGGCGGCCGTCCGCGACGGACACCCGCTCACGGTCTTCGGCGACGGGCTCCAGACCCGGGACTTCACCTTCGTCGACGACATCGTGGCCGCGACCCGCGCCGCCGCGCTTTCCGGCCGGCCCGGCTCCGTGTATAACGTGGGGGGTGGCGTGCGCGTCGCCCTCCGGGACGTCCTCCGGCTGATCGAACAAGTGACGGGGCGAAGCCTCAGGACCGAGCGCGCCGAGGCTCAGAAGGGCGACATGAGAGACACCTTCGCGGACACGAGCGCGGCTGCGCGCGAGCTGGGTTTCCGTTCCACGGTGGCGTTGGCCGATGGACTGGCCCGGGAGTGGACCTGGCTTCAAGGTGCCCGGTGAGGCGGCGGCTTCTCCTGGCGCTCGCCGCCTCGCTGCTCGCCGCCGGCTGCTCGACCGGGATGGCGGATGTGTCGCTCCTCTCGAGCCCCTCCGAGCAGGTGATCTGGGAGGCGGCGCAGAAGGCCCTCCAGAAGAAGCAGTGGAACGCCGCGCGGCAGTACCTGCGCCGTGTGGTCGACGCCTTCCCCCAGGGGGCGCACCAGGCGGAGGCCCGCATCGCTCTCGCCGACGCCTACTTCGAGGAAGGCGGCATCGCGAACCTGGTGCTCGCGTCCTCTGCCTACCGGGAGTTCCTCACCCTCTACCCGCAGCACGCGCGATCTGACTATGCCCAGTTCCAGGCCGCCGAGTGCTACTTCAAGCAGAAGAACAGTCCCGACCGGGACTCCACCACCACGGAGCAGGCGCTCCAGGAGTACGAGCGGCTGCTCGACGTCTACCCACAGTCCTCGTACGTCGAGCGGGCGCGCGGGCGGATCCACGAGTGCCGCCAGGCGCTCGCCCGCGGCAACTACCTGGTCGGCTACTTCTACCAGCGCGCCCGCCATGCCTGGCGCGCGGCGATCGGCCGCTACGAGGTGATCCTCAAGGACTATCCCGACTACGAGCAGACCGACGAGGTGCTGTTCCGCGTCTCCCAGTCCCTGGCTGCGGCGGGCCGCTACGCCGAGGCCCTGCCCAATCTGGCCCGGCTCGAGCACGACTTCCCACAGAGCCGCTACGTCGACGACGCCCAGAAGCTCCGTGCGCACTTCCCCGCGACCGCGACGCCTGCCGTGCCGGACCGGCAGGCGGCCAAACCAGCGTCGGGCGCGTCCGGGCCGGTCGCCCAGTGACCTCAAGTGTCACTTTGACGAATAGCCAAAAAACCTGTTGACGGCACGCCTTTTCCCCTGATACCGTCCGCCCGAGGCCGCGCTCCGGCGCAAGGAGGCGGTGTGACGACGGAAGGACGGCGATCACACTCGACGCGTACCGGATCGAGTAACGTGTCCACCCCGTTCGGGAGGGTAAGGCTGTGAAACCGAATCACATCCTGGTCGGCTTGGCGGCGATCGTGGCGACAGGGGCGGGGGCGCTCGCTCAAGCGGGGGCGCTCGCTCAAGAGGCGCCTGAGGCGCCTGCGGGCCTGCAGGTCGGCCCTGCGGCGGTCGCGCCGCACTGGACGAAGAACGCGGGGTACCCAACGGCCATCTCCGAGGGCACCGCCTACTACATCGTCGTCCGGGGGGACACGCTCTGGGACATCGCGGCGCGCTTCATGAAGAATCCCTATCTCTGGCCGCAGATCTGGGACGCCAACAAGCACGTCACGGACGCCCACTGGATCTACCCGGGTGACCCCTTGATCCTGCCCAAGGTCGAGGTCGTGGCGGAGCAGGCCGGGCAGGCAGGCGCAGCCCCCGGCGAGGCTCCCGGCGAGGAAGGCCTCACCGGCGTGCCCGAGGTCGGCGTCCCCTCCGGCGGGCGCGCGGGGGCCGCGGCCGGGACGGCCATGGGGCCCGTCACCGAGGAGAGCACCCTGCGCTGCGCCGAGTACGTCCGCTCCGGCTCGGAAGACGACAGCCTCCGAGTCATGGGTTCGGAACTCGGCACGCACCGGATCATCTTCGCGGAGGGCGACATCGTCTACCTCAACCGCGGCGCCAAGCGAGGCTTGAAGCCCGGCGACGTCTTCACCGCGCAGCGTCCCTCGTACGAGGTCCTGCATCCGATCACGGGCAAGACACTCGGTACCAAGATCGAGCCCACCGGCTGGTTGAGGGTGATCCTGGTTCAGGACGACATCTCCACCGCTGTCATCGAGCACTCCTGCGACGACACCCAGGTGGGCGACTATCTCAAGCCCTATCAGCCGGTCAGCGTGCCGGTCGTGGCCGAGCACACCCCAGCCGACCGCCTGACGCCACCGACCGGCAAGCTCCGCCGCCACGTGGTGGACGTCGCGAGCGACAGGATGATCGCCGGCTCGGGCGACTTCGTGACCATCGACGCGGGCAGCCAGGACGGCATCGCTCCGGGGAGCATCTTCACCGTGTTCCGCGTGACCTACCCGGGCATCCCCTCGCCGCGCGACGTCGCGGGCGAGCTGATCGTGGTGGCCGCTCGAGAGAAGACGGCCACGGCCAAGGTCACTTACTCCCGCAACGAGATCTACCCCGGCGACCAGATCGAGCTCCACTGAGCCGTCCGTCGCGGGGCCTGGGCGTCTAGTCCATCGCCCGCTCGTCGCCGCGCGACGGCGTCCGGACGACCTTGCGCCAAAAGCGGCGGAAGTACTCGGCGCCCGAGACGATCGTCAGTCCCACTACCACGGCCAGCGCCAACAGCCCCGGCACGTGCAGTGCCGGCATCGGCCTTGAGAACAACAGCAGCAGGATCGCGGCGACCTGGGCGGCCATCTTCGCCTTGCCCAGCGCCGAGGCCCGGATCAGGACCCCACGTCCGGCGGCCACGTTGCGAAGCGCCGTCACCGCCAGCTCCCGAGCCAGGATGATCATCACGGCCCAGGCGGGGACGAGCCCCATCTCAACCAGGGACAGGAACGCCGCCGCGGTCAGCAGCTTGTCGGCGAGCGGGTCGAGCAGGATGCCGAGCCGGGTCACCTCGTTGCGGCGTCGGGCGAAGAAGCCGTCCAGGTAGTCGGTGAGCACCGCCAGCAGGAAGATGGCGGCCCCGAAATAGACGTGCCCCTCGATCCGCGTCAGCAGTACGACGACCAGCAGCGGGACCAGGAAGATCCGGAGCAGCGTGAGGGCGTTCGGCAGATTCAAGGCGCCGCGACGATAGTGGATGAGCGCCGACCAGTCAAGATTTCGCGGGCCCGGCCGACGGGCGGCTCGCCGCGGGGCGCGTGCTATCATCCGCGGCCGTGCCTCCCCTTTCGTGCGTCCCCCGATGAAGGCCGTGATCCTCGCTGGCGGCGAGGGCACCCGCCTGCGGCCGCTCACGCTCTCGACTCCGAAGCCGGTGGTCCCGGTCGTCGACCGGCCCTTCCTTCAGCACCAGATCCAGCTGCTCTCGGCCGCCGGCGTGAACGAGGTGATCTTCTCCCTCGGCTACTGCCCCGACCGGATCCAGGCGGTGTTCGGCGACGGCTCCGCGCTCGGCGTGCGCATCCGCTATGCCGTCGAGCAGACTCCGCTCGGGACGGGCGGCGCCGTCCGCAACGTGCTTCCGTTGCTCGACGAGCGCACCGTGGTGCTGAACGGCGACGTGCTGACCGACGTCGACCTCACCGCCCTCCTGGCGCGCCACCTGGACGCGCGTGCCTCGGCGACCATCCTGCTGACACCGGTCGCCAACCCCGCCGCCTATGGTCTCGTCGAGACCGACGGCGAGGGGCGGGTCCGACGCTTCCTCGAGAAGCCGCGCCCCGAGCAGATCACGACCGACACCATCAACGCCGGCGTCTACCTGCTCGAGACGCCGGTGATCGAGCTGATGCCTGAGGCGGTCAACCACTCCATCGAGCGCGCGTTCTTCCCAACCCTGCTCGCGCGCGGGGACCGGGTGCTGGGCCCCGTGCACCGCGGCTACTGGATCGACATCGGCACTCCCGAGAAGTACCTGCAGGTCCACCGGGACATCCTGCACGGTCGCTTCCCGGTTCGCCTCGACGGCCGCCCGCGTGGCGCGGGCTTCGTACACGCGACCGCACGGGTGGCCGATGACGTCGTCCTCGACGGCCCCTCCTACGTCGGCCCCGGCTGCAAGGTCGGCGCCGGTGCGCGGCTCGGGCCGAACGCGGTGCTCGTCTCCGACGTCCACGTCCTGCCCGCCGCCCGCGTCCGCGACAGCGTCCTGTGGCGCGGCGTGCGGATCGGACCCGACAGCGAGGTCGACCGCTGCCTGCTGGGCCTCGGCGTGACGGTGGGCCGCTCTGCCCTCGTCCGCGGCGCCGTGCTCGGCGAGGGCTCGACCGTCAGCGATTTCTCCCGCGGCCTCTGAGCCTGGAGCCGGCGCCTTGACGGCGCTGTGAGCGGGTCGCTATGATGCCGTGGTCGAGCGCGAGCGGGCGGGCGTAGCTCAGTTGGTAGAGTACGAGCTTCCCAAGCTCGGAGTCGCGGGTTCGAATCCCGTCGCCCGCTCCAGCCGTCCGACGCCGGCGCGGGTGGAGGGCGCTCCCCCGGAGGATGAAATGGGTATCTTCGGCAAGACGGACAGCAAGCCAACGGAGGTGCCGCGGCCCATGCCCGCTCCCTCCCCCGTGACGCCCGCAGCGCACGCACCGCGCCCCACCCCCCAACCCACCCCGTCGGCCGCCAGCACGCCGACCTCCACCTGCGTGATCGGCACCAAGACCCGCATCAAGGGCGAGATCACCGGCGACGAGAACGTGATCGTCGAGGGTCAGGTCGAGGGCAGCATCCGCATCTCGCGCGACCTGCGCGTCGGCCCGGGCGGCTCGGTCAAGGCCACGGTACAGGCGCAGTCGATCGTGGTCGCGGGCGAGCTGGTGGGCGATTGCCAGGCGAGCCAGCGGGTACAGATCGAGGCCACCGGGCGCATGACCGGCAACATCCGCGCCCCCCGCGTGGTGATCGTCGAGGGAGCGAGCTTCCGCGGCAACAGCGACATGTCCCCCCGTCAGGGCGGCTAGCCCGGAGGGAGACGTGCCCGTCGCGTTCACGAACTACATCGACGGCGAGTGGACGGCCCCCGCCGGCGGCGGCAGCTTCGAGAACCGCAACCCCGCGGACACCTCTGATCTGGTCGGCAGCTTCGCCGACTCGGGCCCCCAAGACGTCGAGCGCGCGGTGGCCGCCGCCCGCGCGGCATTCCCGCGCTGGAAGGCGGTTCCCGCCCCGAAGCGAGGCGAGATCCTCTATCGCGCGGCCGAGATCCTGGTCCGGCGCAAGGAGGAGCTGGCCCGCGACATGACGCGCGAGATGGGCAAGATCCTGGACGAGACCCGCGGCGACGTCCAGGAGGCGATCGACATGACGTACTACATGGCGGGCGAAGGACGCCGCCAGTTCGGCCAGACCACCCCTTCCGAGATGCCGGACAAGTTCCAGATGTCGGTGCGCCAGCCGATGGGCGTCGCCGGGCTGATCACGCCCTGGAACTTCCCGATCGCGATCCCCTCCTGGAAGATGATGCCGGCACTGGTGCTGGGTGACACCGTGGTCATCAAGCCCGCCACCGACACGCCTCTGTCGGTCGTGAACCTGGTCCGGGTCCTCGCGGAGGCGGGTCTGCCCAAGGGGGTCGTGAACATGGTGACGGGCAGCGGGGCCCGCGTGGGCGCTCCGCTCATGGGTCACCCCGACGTCTCGATCGTCTCCTTCACGGGCTCGACGGCGGTCGGCCGCAAGGTGTCGGAGGCCTGCGCACCGACCTTCAAGCACTGCCATCTGGAGATGGGGGGCAAGAACGTCATCATCGTGATGGACGACGCCCGGATCGACCTGGCGGTCGAGGGGGCGCTCTGGGGCGGCTTCGGCACCACCGGGCAGCGCTGCACGGCGGCGAGCCGGGTGGTCGTGCACGAGAAGGTCTACCGCGAGTTCACCGAACGACTGGTGGCCGGCGCCAAGGGCCTGCGCATCGGCAACGGGCTCGACCCCAGGACCCAGATGGGGCCCTGCATCAACGCGGCGCAACTCGAGACGGTCGAGCGCTACGTCGCGATCGGCCGGCAGGAGGGCGCGACGCTCCTGTGCGGGGGCGAGCGGCTCGCCTCGGGCGAGCACGCCCGAGGCCACTTCCACCAGGCGACGGTCTTCGGCGACTGCTCTCCTGCCATGCGGGTGGCGCGAGAGGAGATCTTCGGGCCGGTGGTGTCCGTGATCCCGGTGCGCTCGCTCGAGGAGGCGATCGAGGTCGGCAACTCGGTCGAGTACGGCCTCTCCGCCTCCATCTACACCCAGGACGTCAACCAGGCCTTCACGGCCATGCGCGAGATGTACACGGGCATCTTCTACGTGAACGCCCCGACCATCGGGGCCGAGACGCATCTGCCCTTTGGCGGCACCAAGGGCACCGGCAACGGCCACCGGGAGGCCTGCGTTCAGGCGCTCGAGGTCTTCTCCGAGTGGAAGAGCGTCTACATCGACTTCAGCGGCCGCCTGCAGCGCGCCCAGATCGACTGAGCCCAGGTATAATCTCCTCGCCATCATGCCCGCATTGGACGAGCGTCGGCGGGAGGTCCTGCGCACGCTCATTCAGCTTCACATCGACACCGGAGAGCCGGTCGGGTCCGAGAGCCTGTGCCGGTCGCTCGACCGCGCGCTCTCCCCGGCCAGCATCCGCAACGTGATGGCCGACCTGGAGGCGCTCGGGTACCTGGACCATCCCCACACCAGCGCCGGCCGCGTCCCGACGGACGAGGGCTATCGCTTCTACGTGGACAGCCTGATGGGTCTGCACCCCCTGGCCGCCGGCGAGCAGCGGGAGATCCAGGACCAGCTCGGAGCCGGGGAGGTCTCGCTCGAGCAGACCATGGAGCGGGCCTCGCACCTGCTCTCCCGCCTCAGCCGACATGTCGGCTTCGTGCTCGCCCCCGACATCGCCCGAACCAGCTTCCGCCACCTGGACCTCGTCGCTCTCGCCTACCCGCGCATCCTGGTGGTGATGGTCTCCGCCACCGGGCTCGTGACCCACAAGGTCATCGAGTTTCAGGAGAGGCTGAAGCCCGAGGAGCTGCAGGCCTGCGCCAACTACCTGAACGCCCACTTCGCCGGGATGAGCCTCGCCGACATCCGCGCGCGCCTCATCGAGCTGATGGGAGAGGAAAAGGCGCTCTACGACACCCTGCTCCAGAAGGTGGCCGCCCTCGGCGGCCGCGCCTTCGACGTTGCCGGTGAGACGAGCGTCTACCTCGACGGTGCCTCCAACATCCTCGCCCAGGCGGACTTCGAGGACCTGCAGCGAATGCGTGAGCTGTTCCGGACCTTCGAGGAGAAGGGACGGCTGGTGCGGATCCTGAACGCCTGCCTGTCCGGGGACGGGATCCGGGTCCTGATCGGACGCGAGAACCCCGCCCCGGACCTGCGCGATCTCTCACTGGTGACGGCCCGCTGCCGGATCGAGGGCGAGGAGGGCCCGGGCCTGGGCGTGCTCGGCTCCACCCGCATGGAGTACGCCCACGTCGTCGCGCTCGTGGACCAGGTGGCCAGGGCCGTGTCGGACGTGCTGCGGAGGCATCGCGAGTGAGCAGACGCGGCAACGGACACGACCACCCACCGACGACCGAAGGGCCGCTCGAGGACGCGGCGGTCAAGCCCGAGAACGAGGGACCCGAGGCGTCGGCCCTCGAGCCCGCCCAGGAGGGGCTGCAGGAGCTGCCGCCCACCCGCGAGCAGCTGGAGGCGCTCCGTCGCGAGCGCGACGAGCTCAAGGACGACCTGCTGCGGCGGCGCGCCGAGTTCGAGAACTTCAGGAAGCGCTCGGAGCGCGACCAACAGAGCGCCGCGACCGAGGCGGCGGCGGCGGTGCTGCACCGGTTGCTGGAGACGGTCGACAACCTCGAGCGCGCGCTCTCCGCGGAGCCGGGCTCGACGGACGCCCTGCGGCACGGCGTCGAGCTGACGTTGCGCGACCTGCGGGCGATGCTCGACGCGCAGGGCGTGAGCGTCGTCGACCCGCAAGGCCAGCGGTTCGATCCCCTGCACCACCAGGCGCTCCTCCACGAGCCGGTCGCGGGATTCGACGAGGGAGTGGTGGCGGAGGTGTTCCGCAAGGGCTATCTCTACAGGGAGCGGCTGCTGCGGCCGGCCCTCGTCAAGGTGGCGAGCGGCCGGGCCGCTTCTGACCCCGTCGACGACGGCGGCGGCGGAGAGGTACAGTAGGCGCGACCCGTGAGCGAGCGAGGTTCCCCGTGGGCAAGATGATCGGCATCGACCTCGGCACGACGAACTCGTGCGTCGCCGTGATGGAGGGCGGCGTGGCGCAGGTCATCCCCAACCAGGAAGGGGCGCGCACCACCCCATCCATCGTCGGCTTCACCGCCAAGGGCGAGCGACTGGTGGGCCAGATCGCCAAGCGGCAGGCCCTCACCAATCCCAAGAACACGGTGTTCGCGGTCAAGCGGCTGATCGGGAGGAAGTACGAGTCCACCGAGATCGAGGACGCGCGGAAGTTCATCCCCTTCCAGCTGGTCCCGGCCCCCAACGGCGACGTCCACATCCAGATCGACGAGAAGGTCTACTCCCCGCCCGAGATCTCCTCCTTCATCCTCCAGAAGCTGAAGGCCGCGGCCGAGGACTACCTCGGCGAGGTGGTCGAGGAGGCGATCATCACCGTCCCGGCCTACTTCAATGACCCCCAGCGCCAGGCGACCAAGGACGCGGGCCTGATCGCCGGACTCAAGGTCTCGCGCATCATCAACGAGCCGACCGCCGCAGCCCTGGCGTACGGACTCAAGGGCGCGAGCAAGGCGGGCCAGTTCGTGGCGGTCTACGACCTGGGCGGGGGCACCTTCGACATCACGATCCTGGAGATGGCCGACGGGCTCTTCCAGGTCCGCGCCACGGGCGGCGACACCTACCTGGGCGGCGAGGACTTCGACCAGCGCGTCATCGACTGGCTGATCGGCGAGTTCCAGCGCGAGACGGGGATCGACCTCAAGCAGGACCGAATGGCCCTCCAGCGCCTCAAGGAGGCCGCCGAGAAGGCCAAGTGCGAGCTGTCCACCTCGCAGCAGACGGAGATCGTGCTCCCCTTCATCTCGGCCGACGCCTCGGGCCCCAAGCACCTCAACACCGTGCTGGGCCGCCAGAAGTACGAAGAGCTCACCGACGCGCTCCTGGAGCGGACCATCGAGCCGTGCCGGCGCTGCCTGGACGACGCGGGGCTCAAGCCGGATCAGATCGACGAGGTCCTGCTGGTGGGCGGCCAGACCCGCGCACCCAAGGTAGCCGAGGTCGTTCGCCAGGTCTTCGGCAAGGAGCCCAACCGGGCCGTCAACCCGGACGAGGGCGTCGCGATGGGCGCCGCGATCCAGACCGGCATCCTGCAGGGTGAGGTGAAAGACCTCGTCCTGCTGGACGTGACGCCGCACACCCTCGGCATCGAGACGAAGGACGGCACCTTCACGCCGCTCATCGACCGCAACAGCACGATCCCGACCCGCAAGAGCCGGGTCTTCACGACGGTCGCCGACAACCAGACCCGGGTCGAGGTGCACGCCCTGCAGGGCGAGAGCGACATGTCCGCCTACAACAAGAGCCTCGCCAAGTTCGAGCTCACCAACATCCCGCCGGCCCCCAAGGGCGTGCCGCAGATCGAGGTCACCTTCGAGATCGACGTCAACGGGATCGTCTCGGTGAGCGCTCAGGACCAGGCCACCGGCCGCAGCCAGTCGATGGTCATCCATGCCTCCGGCGGCCTGAGCCAGGACGAGGTGGGCCGGCTGGTCGCGGAGACCCGCGCGCGGGAGTCGGACGAGAAGACCCGCAAGGAACAGGAGACCCTGGTGCGGCAGCTGGACGGCCTGGTCGCCAACACCATGCGATCGGTGCAGGCGCTCGAGGGCAAGCTGACCGACGAGGAGCAGGGCCGCATCCTGGCGGCGATCGCCAACGCCAAGAAGGCCCGCGCCGACGGGGAGCTCCAGGACCTGCGAGGACGACTCACCGACATGGAGAAGGCCGCCGCCGTGATCGGCCAGGCCATGTTGCGGCCCTAGGCGGCCCCCGCTCAACCTTCGACGGAGGAAACCGGCCCATCGTGCCCCCGCGCGACTACTACGAGGTCCTTGGCGTCCCACGCAACGCGTCGGATCAGGAGATCAAGTCCGCCTACCGCAAGCTCGCCCTCAAGCACCACCCGGACCGCAACGCGGGCGACAAGCAGGCGGAGGAACACTTCAAGGAGGCGGCCGAAGCCTACGGGATCCTCGGCGATGCCGACAAGCGGCGGCGCTACGACGCATACGGCCACGCCGGCGTGAGCGGCGCCGCGGCCGGTTTCGACCCGACCATCTTCGCGGATTTCAGCGACATCCTCGGGGACTTCTTCGGCTTCGGCGACGTGTTCGGGAGGCGGCGCGGGCCACGCCGCGGGCAGGACCTCCGCTACAACCTCGAGCTCTCCTTCGAGGAGGCGGCCTTCGGCACCGAGACGCAGCTGCGGATCCCGAGGGCCGACGCCTGTGCGGCCTGCTCCGGCAGCGGCGCCGCGCCCGGGACCAAGCCCAGCACCTGCCCAACCTGCCGCGGCAGCGGGCAGGTCAGCTTTCAGCAGGGCTTCTTCAGCGTGGCGCGCACCTGCAGCCACTGCCGGGGCACCGGCCGGGTCGTGAGCGCGCCCTGCAAGACGTGTGGCGGCGAAGGACAGGTCCCGATCGAGCGCACGCTCCAGCTCAAGATCCCGCCCGGTGTCGACACCGGCAGCCAGCTCCGCATCGCGGGCGAGGGCGAGCCGGGCGGCCAGGGCGGCCCGTCGGGGGACCTCTACGTGGTGCTGCGCGTGGCCGAGCACGCCTTCTTCAAGCGCGACGGAACCAGCCTCTACTGCGAGATCCCCGTCAGCGTTCCCCAGGCCGTGCTCGGCGCCACACTCGAGGTTCCGACCCTCGACGGCGGAGCCACCAGGCTCCACCTGCCCGAGGGTACCCAGTCCGGAACCGTCCTGCGCGTACGCGGCCAGGGCGTCCCGCAGCTCGGGGGCCGGGGCCGCGGTGACCTCCACGTGCTGGTGCGGGTCGTGATCCCCAAGCACCTGAGCGGCGAGCAGCGGAAGCTCTTCGACCAGCTGGCCAAGACGCTGCCGGTGCCGGACCGCAACGACCACGACCGGTCGCTGCTCGACCGGATGAAGGACCTGCTCGGTTGAGCCTGGGCGCGTTCCGCGTGCGGATCCGCGCGAGCGAGGAGGAGTGGGCGACTGCGCAGCTTTGGGAGGCCGGCTGCTCGGGCATCGAGATCCGGCCCGGGGACGCCTCCACGCTCGAGCTGCTCGCCTACTTCCCCGATCCGCCCGAGGTCGCCGCGCTACAGGTGCTCCTCCCCTCCTCCGACATCCACCCGGCCGAGGTGCCACAGGTCGACTGGGTGGCTCGCTTCCGGGAAGGGTTCCGCCCCTTCCGCGCCGGCCGTTTCCGTGTCGTGCCGGCCTGGGATCCGAAGACCGCCGCCGACGACCTCCTGGTGGTCGATCCCGGCCGCGCCTTCGGCACGGGCACCCACGAGACGACCCGGCTCTGCCTCGCGGCGCTCGAGGCGCTCGCGGCCCGCCGTCCCCTCGGACGTACCCTGGACCTGGGGGCAGGGACCGGGATCCTCGCGATCGCGGCCTCACGCCTCGGCGCGCGACCGGTCGTCGCCTCCGACCTGGACCCGGAGGCGACCGCTGCCGCGCGTTGCCACGCCGGGCTGAACTCGGCCCGGCTGGCGGTCGTCAGGGCCGACGGAGGCCGGGCCTTCCAGCCCGCCGCGTTCGACCTGGTGCTGGCCAACCTGATGGCCCTGCTGCTCGTGAATCGCTCGCTCGAGATCCGCCGCCTGGTCGCGCCGGGAGGGGCACTCGTGCTCTCCGGACTGCTGCTCGGTGACGACGTCGACCTCGTCCGCCACGCCTTCGACTCCTGCGGCGAGCCGACCGTGCTGCGCGACGGCGAGTGGGCTGCGCTCGTCTACGAAGGCGTGGCGTGAGCCGGCCGCCCGGACCGAAGCCAACCGGAGCCCATGGCGCGCCCCGCTTCCACGTCCCAAACGCGGCGCCCGGCGCGCACCTCGCTCTCCCCGACCACACCGCCCACCACGCCCGGGAGGTCCTGCGCCTCCGACCCGGCACCCCGGTCCGCGTCTTCGATGGCGCGGGCGCGGAGTATCAGGCGACCCTCGACGAGGTCTCCCGCCGCACCGTCACGGCCCGCCTGGCGGGCCGGGTGGCGAGCGCGCCGGAGTCGCCGCTCCGGCTCCTGCTCGCGGTCTCACCCCTGAAGGGCGACCGCATGGAGCTCGTCCTGCAGAAGGCGACCGAGCTCGGCGTCGCCGAGGTCTGGCCGGTGGTCACCGACCGCACGGACGCCGCGGCACGACCAGCGCTCCAGGGCTCGCGGGTCGGGCGTTGGGACCGCGTCGTCTCCGGCGCGGCCGAGCAGTGCGGACGTGCCGTCGTGCCCCGGGTCTCCGAGACGACGACGCTTCGGGACCTCGTGGCGCAGCCGTTCGCGGGGACGCGCATCGCGCTGCTGGAGACCTCGGGCGCGCCGCCCTTGACGAGCAGCGAGCACGTGTCGGGCCGCCCTCTCCTCCTCCTGATCGGCCCCGCCGGGGGCTTCGAGCCCGCCGAGAGAGACCGCCTGCGCGAGGCGGGCTTCCAGCCGGCGTCGCTCGGCCCTCGGATCCTCCGCTCGGAGACCGCCGCCGTCGCCGCGGTCGCGATCGCCCAGGCGACCTGGGGCGACCTGCGCTAGTCAGCCCTTCGGGGCCGCGGCCGGTTAGAATGCGTCGGCGTGGCGAGAGCAGAGGTTCGCCAGATCGGCCGCTACGAGATCCGCCGCGAGCTGGGCCGCGGCGTGATGGGCGTCGTCTACCAGGCCTGGGATCCCGTCCTCGGCCGTACCATCGCCCTCAAGACGATCAAGCCGGTGACGGATACGGAGGAGCAGCGCGAGGCCTGGGAGCGACGGTTCCTGATCGAGGCGCAGGCGGCCGCCCGCTTGTCTCACCCCGCGATCGTCGTCGTCCACGACGTCGGCCGGGACCCCGAGACCGACGTCTCCTACATGGCCCTCGAGTACCTCGAGGGCGAGACCCTGGCTCAGCGGCGCGTGCCCGGCCGGCCCGTCCCCTGGCCCGACGCCCTGCGCATCCTGGGGCAGGTGGCCGAGGGTCTCTCCCATGCCCATTCGCAGGGTGTCGTCCACCGTGACATCAAGCCGGCCAACATCATGGTCCTCACCTCGGGCGACGCGAAGATCCTCGACTTCGGCGTCGCCCGCCTGGACGAGGCGTCCCTCACCAGCCCCGGCGACCTGTGCGGTACTCCGCTCTACATGTCCCCGGAGCAGGCCTCGGGCCACCCGCTCGACGCTCGCTCCGACATCTTCTCGCTCGGTGCCGTGGCCTGGACGCTCCTCACCGGCCAGACCCCCTTCGACGCCCCCAGCCTCTCCGGAATCCTGACCCGCGTGATGCACCGCTCGCCGCCCCCGCCGTCGGAGCTCGTGGCCGGCATCCCCAAGGCCGTCGACGAGATCGTGGAGCGCGCGCTCGCCAAGATGCCCGAGGACCGCTACCCCGACGCCCGGCAGCTCGCCGAGGACGTCGGGGACGTCCTTGCCGGACGGGAACCCCGCCACCGCGCCGAGTGGAACCCTCTCACGACGGGCGAACGGACCCGCGTCGCGCTCGACGGGGAGAGGGACGAGCGCCTGCCCGCGCTCGACCTGGCCGCGGGCCGCGCCGGCAAGCCGGCCCGCCGGCGGGCAAGGACCTGGCTCGCTGGCGCGCTGCTGCTCGCTCTCGCGGCCTCGGCCCTCGCCTATCTCCACTCACGCCCCCCGGACGAGCGGCTGTGGCCAGGCCTCCTACGCCGCGCCGTGACTTCGCGTCCCGCCAGATGGGCGGCATCCCGGTTTCATCGCGGGTCCGCTGGACCCTCGCCCGCCACGGGTGCCCTCGCCACCGGCACTGAAGCCGCCACTGCCCCTTCTGCCGTGACGGCATCGGTCACGGCAGATGCGGGGTCCGAGGCGATTGGCGCGAGCGCCGGTGTCCTGGGCCCCGCGACACCGCCCGCTCCCGCGACAGCTTCCTCGGCCCCCTCGGCCGCTCCCACAGCGCCCGCCACGGCCGCTCCCGCAGCGCCTTCCCGGGCGCCCGTCTCGCACCGGGCTCGCACGGCCTATCTTTCGATCGGCTTCGAGCACAGTCTCAAGGGCGGCACGCTCGAAGTCTGGGTCGACTCGCGACGGATCGCCCGCGAGCGCTTGGACAGCCGGGTCGCGAAGAAGGTGCTCCTGTTCGAGCTGCGCAAGGGAAGCTTCCAGCAGACGCTCCAGCTCTCACCGGGCCGCCACCAGGTCAGGGTCCGGGTGCGCTCGGAGGGCGAGACGACGAGCGCCCGCACGAGCGCCCTCTTCCGGGCCGGCAGCACGCGGCGCCTCGAGATCAGCCTCGGGCGCCTGAGCGGCAAGGTCGAGCTGGAATGGAAGTGAGAGGCGCCCCTAGCCCAGCGACTGCAGCGCCGTGATGGCGCCCACGTCCGCGAGGTCCTGGACCGAGCAGCCGCGGGAGACGTCGTTCACGGGCTTGCGCAAGCCTTGGAAGATCGGCCCGATCGCGGCCGCGCCCGCGAGCCGCTCGCTGATCTTGTAGGCCAGGTTGCCGGAGTTGAGGTCCGGGAAGATGAAGACGTTCGCCCGGCCCTCGAGCGGGCTGTCGGGACACTTCTTCTTCGCCACCGCCGGCACCGCCGCGGCGTCGAACTGCATCTCGCCGTCGACCAGCAGGGCCGGCTCGGCCTGCCGCACCAGCGCGACCGCCTCCTTCACCCGGTCGATCGACGCGTCCTTCGCGCTGTCGCGGGTCGAGAAGGACAGGAACGCGACCCGCGGCTCGAAGCCGAAGGCGCGCGCGCTCGCGGCCGTGGCGCGACCGATCTCGGCCAGGGTCGCCGCGTCGGGTGCGATGTTCATCGAGCAGTCGGCGTAGAAGTAGACCTTGTCCGGCCACGCCATCACGAACACCGAGGAGGCCCGCTGGAAGCCCTCCTGCATCTTCACGATCTCGAAGGCGGGGATGAAGGGCTTGGTCTCGGAGTTGAGGCCCGAGACCATCCCGGCGGCCTCGCCGGCGCGCACGGCCAGGGCCCCGAAGAAGTGCGGCAGCGCCACGCGCTCGCGAGCCAGCTCAGGGGTCATGCCTTTGTGCTTCCGGAGAGCCAGGTACTCGGCCTCGAACTCCGCCCGCCGCGGGTCGCTCGCCGGATCGCGCAGCTCGACGCCGTCGAGCGCGACGCCCAGCGCCTGGGCCTTGCCGCGCACGGCGTCGGCGGCGCCGACCACGACCGGCACCACCAGATCGCGGTCGGCCAGCCAGCGGGCGGCCCGCAGCGCCCGCTCTTCCGTTCCCTCGGGGTAGACGACGCGCGCGCCGCGCCCCTTCACCTTGGCGTAGACATCTTGCATGAAGCTCATCAGGGCACCTCGAACGGCCATTCTAGGTCGCCGCCGTCGCTAGGTGAATGGGCCGTTTGTTGCACCGCGGCCCGAAGCTAGCTGCGAGCGGCCGACCGCCCGCGGCGCAAGTGCTATACTCCGCGCGCCTCATGTTCCTGCTGGGACAGACCGTCGGCAAGTATCAGATACTCGCGAACCTCGGCTCCGGCGGCTTCGGCACGGTCTTCCTCGCAAAGGACTCCTGGATCGACAAGAAGGTCGCGATCAAGGTCCCTCATCGGCAGACGGGCGATGCCGACGAGCTGCTCCAGGAACCGCGCCTGCTGGCCGCGCTCGATCACCCCAACATCGTCGGCATCCTGACCGCCGAACGCGTGGACGGGACCTTCTTCATCGTGATGGAGTACGTCAAGGGCGAGAGCCTCGAGGCCGTGCTGGACCGCGAGAAGTCGCTCGACGTGCCGCGCGCGCTCAACTACGTGGTCCAGGTGCTCAAGGGCGTCGAGCACGCGCACGCGGCGCAGATCCTGCACCGTGACCTGCGGCCGGCGAACGTCCTCATCTCCGAGAGCGGCGTCTGCAAGGTCGCGGACTTCGGCACCTCGCGGTTCCTCGAGCGCTCGCACGCCACGACGGTGATCGGCAGCCCGCCCTACATGGCGCCCGAGGCGTTCCGGGGCCGCGCCACGCTCGCCTCCGACATCTACTCGGTGGGTGTCATGCTCTACCAGATGCTCACCGGCCTCCTCCCCTATTTCAGCCCCAACCCCGCGCAGATCGAGCGCCTGATCGCTCAGGGCCGCTGCACGCCGCCGAAGCTCAAGAACAGCCAGGTCCCGCGAGAGGTCTCGGACATCGTGATGAAGGCGCTCGCCCCGGAGCTTCCCGATCGCTACCAGCACGCCTCGGAGCTGCTCGACGACCTCGCCACCTCGGCCGAGATCGATCACAACGCGACCGAGATGGAGGACATCCGCCGCCGGCTGCGCGCTCGCGAGGTCCCCAAGCGGGGCTTCTGCTGGCACTGCAGGAAGCCGCTCCACGCGCGGTCGGACAGCTGTCCCTTCTGCGGCGAGAAGCAATGACGGCACCCGCCGGCGGGTGAGCGGGCCATCTTGTGGCCTCCGCCCTAACTCGCGGACTGTCAGCCACTTCCCCGTCCGGCTCCGTTGACAGGCGTCGCGCGCCACGGCTATCATGCAGTGGCTATGGCTTCTCCCCGCTCGGAATTCATCTGGATGAACGGCAAGCTCGTGCCGTGGGACGACGCTCGCATCCACGTCGGTGCGCATGTCGTGCACTACGGCTCGTCGGTCTTCGAGGGCGTACGCTGCTACAAGACCCCGAAGGGCTCCGCCGTCTTCCGGCTCGACGCCCACACCGAGCGCCTGTTCAACTCCGCCAAGATCTACTGGATGGAGATCCCGTGGACGCAGGCGCAGCTGAACGAAGCCGTGCTCGAGACGATCCGCGCCAACAGTCTCGACGCCTGCTACATCCGGCCGGTCGTCTTCCGCGGGGCCGGACAGCTCGGGGTCAACCCGCTCACCTGTCCGGTGGACGTGGCGATCATGGTCTGGGACTGGGGCCAGTACCTCGGCCAGGAGGCGATCGAACAGGGTGTCGACGTGTGCGTCAGCTCCTGGACCCGCATGGCCCCGAACACGCTGCCGGCGATGGCCAAGGCCGGCGGCAACTACCTGAACTCGCAGCTGGTCAAGCTCGAGGCCCTGAGGGGCGGCTTCGCGGAGGGCATCGCCCTCGACGGCCAGGGACTGGTCTCGGAGGGCAGCGGAGAGAACGTCTTCGGCGTCTTCAAGGGCCGCCTGCTGACGCCGCCTCTGGTGTCGTCGATCCTGCCCGGCATCACCCGGGACACCGTCCTGAGCCTCGCGCGCGCCGCCGGCATCCCGGTCGAGGAGAGGGCGCTGCCGCGTGAGGCCCTCTACCTCGCCGACGAGCTCTTCTTCACGGGCACCGCCGCCGAGATCACGCCGATTCGTTCGGTCGATCACCAGAAGGTGGGCCCCGGCACGCGAGGGCCGATCACCGCGGCCCTGCAGAGGGCCTTCTTCGACGTGCTCGAGTGCCGCGCCGGGGACGAGCACGGCTGGCTGACGTTCGTACCCGCTCTGGCGGGTGTTCCGGGCGGGGCTCGCTAGCCCCCGGGCGGGGAGTCGACGATGCACATCAACGATCTCTTGAAGATGGCGTCGGAGCGGAAGGCCTCGGACCTTCACCTGAAGGTCGGCTCGCACCCGGTGCTCCGCATCAACGGCGAGCTCATCCCTCTGGTCGAGACCAAGCGGCTCATGCAGGAGGACACCATCGCCATGGCGTTCTCCATCATGAGCAACCGCCAGAAGCAGAAGTTCAAGGACAACCTCGAGATCGACATCGCCTACTCCGTGCCCGGCCTGGGCCGCTTCCGCTGCAACGTCTTCCAGCAGCGCGGCACGGTCGGGCTGGTGCTCCGCGTGATCCCGGTCAAGATCATGACCGTGCGGGAGCTGGGGCTCCCGATGGTGCTCGAGAAGATCTCGCAGGAGCAGCGCGGGCTCATCCTCTGCACCGGCACCACGGGCTCCGGCAAGTCGACCACCCTCGCCGCGATGATCGACTACATCAACGCCCAGCGTTGCGAGCACATCATCACCATCGAGGACCCGATCGAGTTCCTCCATCGCGACAAGAAGTCGATCGTCAACCAGCGCGAGGTCGAGGTCGACACCCGTTCCTTCGCGGCGGCCCTGCGCTCGGCGCTGCGGCAGGACCCCGACGTGATCCTGGTCGGCGAGATGCGCGACTACGAGACGATCGAGACCGCCATCACCGCGGCCGAGACCGGCCACATGGTGCTCTCGACCCTGCACACCCTGGACGCCACCGAGACCGTCAACCGCATCATCTCGGTCTTCCCGCCGCACCAGCAGAAGCAGATCCGCCTGCAGCTGGCCGGTGTCCTGAAGGCCGTCGTCTCCATGCGCCTGATCCCGCGAGCCGACGGGCACGGCCGGGTGCCGGCCGTCGAGGTGATGATCGCGACGCCCTTCATCCGGGACTGCATCATCAACAAGGACAAGACCAAGCTGATCCACGAGGCGATCGCCGCCGGCGTCTCGCAGTACGGCATGCAGACCTTCGATCAGTCGATCTTCCAGCTCTACAAGAAGGAGCTGATCAGCTACGACGAGGCTCTGCGCCGGGCCAGCAACCCGGACGAGTTCAAGCTCAAGATCCAGGGCATCCAGTCCGCCTCCGACATGGCCGCCGAGGAGATGGAGCGGACGATGCAATCCTTCGACCTCGAGCAGTAGCCAGGATGCCGCACAGAAGGGCGGCAGTCCCGGCGAACGCCTACCAGAGCGCGATCCGGCGCCTGGCCCGGCGCGATCACAGCGTGGCGGAGCTGCGCCGGGCCCTCCTCGATCGCGGACACGAGCCGGCCCAGGTCCACGAGGTCATCCTGCGCCTGATCCGGGAACGCTACCTGGACGATACCCGCTACGCCGAGCGTTTCGCCCGCAGCCGGCTCACCCACCAGGGCCTCGGCCGTGCGCGCATCCGCCATTCGCTCCACCTGCGTGGGGTCCCCCGCGGAGAGACGGAGGCGGGCCTCGCGACCGCCCTTGGCGAGGTCGACGAGGCGGCGCCTTCTCGACCGGCTGGCCCGGCGCTACTGGAAGCAGCATCTTTCGGTCGAGCCGGTGCGACGCCTGCCGCGTTTGTGGGTCTTCCTGGTTCGGCGCGGCTTCGCGCCGGGGCTCGTGCGGACGCGACTGGCCGGCCTTTGGCCGCGCTGGGCGGACGCCCTGGAAGGCCTCGAGCCCGTGGAAGACGACGGCCCCCAGCAGGCCGAGGCGCGACCGCCGGCCGACGGCCACCCCGGAGACAGGCGTTGACGGGCGCCGACCAGGTCCGGAGCGGTTTCCTCCGCTACTTCGAGGAGCGGGGACACCGGGTGGTGAAGAGTTCGCCGCTCGTGCCGCAGAACGACCCGACCCTCCTCTTCGCCAACGCGGGCATGAACCAGTTCAAGGACGTCTTCCTGGGGCGCGAGAAGCGAGACTACCTGCGGGCCGCCTCCTCGCAGAAGTGCGTGCGCGCGGGGGGCAAACACAACGACCTCGAGAACGTGGGCGTCACCGCCCGGCACCACACCTTCTTCGAGATGCTGGGCAACTTCTCTTTCGGCGACTACTTCAAGAAGGAGGCGATCGCCTTCGCCTGGGAGTATCTGACCGGGGACCTGCGCTTGCCCCCGGAACGGCTCGAGGTCACGGTCTTCCGGGGCCAGGACGCCGTGCCGCGTGACGCCGAGGCGCATGCGCTCTGGTTGGCCCACGTGGCCCCCGAGCGCGTCCTCGAGCTGGGCATGAAGGACAACTTCTGGGCGATGGGCGAGACGGGGCCCTGTGGTCCCTGCTCGGAGATTCACTTCTTCCAGGGCAACGAGATCCCTTGCCCGGAAGAGGCGGCCGGCCGGGCCTGTGGCGGCGTCGAGTGCGAGTGCGACCGCTGGCTCGAGGTCTGGAACCTCGTCTTCATGCAGTACGACCGCGACGCCTCCGGCCGGCTCGCCCCCCTGCCCGCCCCCTGCGTCGACACCGGGATGGGCCTCGAGCGCCTGGCGGCCGTCGTGCAAGGGAAACTGTCCAACTACGACAGCGACCTCTTCACCCCGCTTCTCGACGCGGTCGGCCGCCGCGCGGGCAGGAGCTACGGCAGTGACGCCGGCGACGACGTCTCCTTGCGCGTCCTCGCTGACCACCTGCGCGCGACCACCTTCCTGGTCGCAGACGGCGTCCTGCCCGGCAACGAGGGCCGTGGCTACGTGCTGCGGAAGATCATGCGCCGCGCCCTGCGCCACGGGAAGAAGCTCGGGATCGAGGGCCCGTTCCTGAGCGAGCTGACCGGCGCCGTGGTCGAGCGCATGAAGGCGGCCTACCCGGAGCTGGTGTCCCATGCGCCCGCCATCGCGCGGGTCGTCACGGTCGAGGAGGAGCGCTACTCCTCCACGGTCAGGGTCGGCATCCAGAACCTCGAACGCTCGCTGGCCCAGTTCTTGGAGGGCCCGGGTGGCTCCGCCGATCCGCGCCCCCTCTTCCCGGGGCCGGAGGCCTTCCGTCTCTACGACACCTTCGGCCTCCCGCTCGACCTGATCCAGGAGGAGCTCGCGGACCGCGGCCTCACGGTCGACGCTCGCGGCTTCGAGGCCGAGCTGGCCGCGCAGCAGGAGCGCGCCCGCCAGGCGAGCAAGCTGGGGTTGGTCAAGGGCGACCCCGTCTACGCCGCCATCGCCGAGCAGGGCCGCACGGCCTTCCTCGGCTACGAGTCGCTGACCGTCGACGAGGCGCGGGTGCTGGCCGTCCTGCACGAGGGCGCCCTCGCCCCCCGGCTCGACGCCGGCCAGGAGGGGCTGATCGTCCTCGACCGCACGCCCTTCTATGCCAACGCGGGCGGCCAGGTCGGCGACCGCGGGGTGATCGCGAGCGACGGCTCTGCCGCCGAGGTCCACGACACCACGAGCCCGCTGCCGGGCCTGACGGTCCACCACGTCCGCGTGACGCACGGCCTCTTCGAGCGCGGCATGGTCGTGCGCGCCGAGGTCGACGCGGACCGCCGGGCCGGCACCATGCGCCACCACACGGGCACCCATCTCCTGCACGCCGCCCTGCGCGAGACGCTCGGAACGCACGTGAAGCAGGCCGGCAGCCTGGTGGCCCCCGACCGCCTGCGCTTCGACTTCAGCCACTACGCCGCCGTCACGCCCCCGGAGCTGCGACACATCGAAAACCGGGTGAACGGCGAGATCCTCCAGAACGCCCGCGTGCTGAAGAAGGAGATGGCGCGCGAGCAAGCCCTGGCCGAGGGCGCCCTCGCCTTCTTCGGGGACAAGTACGGGGAGAGGGTCAGGGTGGTCGAGGTCCCCGGCTTCTCGAAGGAGTTCTGCGGCGGCACACACGTCGACGGGACCGGCGAGATCGGCCTCTTCCTGATGACCTCCGAGCAGGGCATCTCCGCCGGGACCCGCCGCATCGAGGCGGTCACCGGGGAGGCGGCGCTCGTGCGCGCGCAGCGCGACCAAGGCATCCTCGAAGAGCTCGAGGGCGCCGCGCGGGTCGACCGCCGCGAGCTGCTGGACGAGTACGCTCGCCTGCGCGAGCAGCTCAAGGCCCGCGAGCGCGAGCTCGCGGCGCTCAAGCTGAAGGTGGCCACGGCTGCGGCAGGTGAGGGAGTCCAGGAGCCGCTCGAGGTGGCCGGCACCCTCGTCTGGACCCCTCGCTTCGAAGGGCTCGACCGAAAGGCGCACGCGGCGGTGGTCGACGAGTTCCGCAACCGCAACCGCGAGCGCGGCTTCGTCCTCGTGTCGGCCGCGGTCTCGCAGGAGGGCGTGAGCGTGATCGCGGCGGTCTCGGCCTCGATCGCCGCCTCGATCAAGGCGACCGAGATCATGAAGGAGCTGGGCTTGCGGGGAGGCGGCCGTCCCGACTTCGCTCAGGGGGGAGGAGTCGCTCCGGACGCCGTCGAGGCTCTCAGCGCGAAGGCGCGCGACCTCCTCCGGGCGCGCATGGAGGGCGCGACCCATGGTTAGCCGGGTGCCCCTGCTCACCCTCACCACGGCCCTGCTGCCGGCCTGTCTGCTGGCCCAGGTCTACACGCGGGTCAGCCCGAGCGGCGTCGTCGAGGCCACCAACGTGCCGGACTCGACCAGCTATCACCTCACCTACCCCGGCAAGGGCACCCTGATCCACTCGCGCGGCTTCCGCCACGCGGTGGCGAGACAGTACGAGGCACACGTGGAGGCCGCGGCGGCACGCCACCAGGTGAGCCCGGATCTGGTGAAGGCGGTGATCGCGGTCGAGTCCGAGTTCGACCAGTGGGCGGTCTCCTCGAAGGGCGCGCGCGGGCTCATGCAGCTGATGCCGGCGACCGCCCGGCGCTTCGGCGTGACCGACCCGTTCGACGCGCGGGCCAACATCTTCGCCGGTACCCAGTACCTGCGTATCCTGCTCGACATGTTCTCCGGTGACGTGGCCCTCGCCCTGGCGGCGTACAATGCCGGCGAGAACGCCGTGCTTAAGTATGGGGGCATCCCGCCGTACCGCGAGACGCGCGGCTACGTGGCCAAGGTCCAGTCCCTGCTGGGAGGGTTCACCTCCGCGGGCGCCGCCGGACCGACACGCAGCACGGCCGCTTCCTTCTTCACCCCGTCGCTCGTCCTGAGCCCGCCCTCCCGCAAGGTCCGCAGCGGCGGACGATCCCGGACGCTCGATCCGGTGCGCCCCAAGATCTACTATCGCTGGCGTGACGACGACGGGGGTACCCACGTCGCTGAGGCGCCGCCGTCCGACGGCACGGTCTACCAGACCGTGCGTGCCCTCGACTGATGAGCGACGCCATCCCACGCGGCCCCTTCGATCAGGGGCTGTTCCTCACCCACTTCAACAAGGGGCGAGACCTCTACGACGCGCGCCGCTTCGACGAGGCCGAGCGCCAGTTGGAGGAGGCCTATCTGCTGCGGCCGCGCGACGCGCGCGTCCTGAACCTGCTGGGTCTCGTGTACTTCCGCGGCAACAAGCTGATCAAGGCCGAGGAGGTCTATCGCAAGCTGGTGGCGGAGAACGCCGACGCGCCCACCCTCTTCTACAACCTCGGCCTCATCTGCTTCAAGCTGAACCGGCTGGACGACGCCGAACAGGCCTTCCGCAAGGCCCTGGAGCTCACCGAGGGCAACCCCAAGATCCACTTCTACCTCGGCTCCATCTACGAGCGGTTGCAGCGGTACAAGGACGCGATCTACCAGTATCGGCAGGCCGGCGCGAACCTGATGGTGCAGCGCGTGCAGGGCAAGCTGGACACGGCCGCGGCGGAGAGCCTCCCCGCGGCACCGAGCGCGCCTCCGCCCGAGGCCGCGATCCTCGAGAGACCACGGGGTCCCTCCGACACCGATCCCGGGATGCCCCCGCCCGTCTTCGAGGACCCGCCGGGCGCCGCCTCCGAGCCCGAGTTGCCCCTGGCCGTACCGAAGGTGGTCCATCCCGTCAGCCCGGCGCTGCTCGCCGAGGACCGAGCACCCTCGCTCACGAGAACGGACCGCTTCCTCCGCGATGACACGCTGCCTCCCGGGACGAAGACCCGGCCGACGCGCCCCCTGCCCGCCGGTGCCGTCGCCGCTCCGATGCCGGACGGTGCGCCGCCGCCGGAGCTGCCGCGCGAGCCTTTCCGGGGCGTCGAGAAGGGACTCGTCGACGTCGAGGTTGCGGGAAAGGTCTTCATCAAGCAGGGCACGATCTACTCCTACACGGGCAATCTCACCTTCTGGGTCAAGGAGAAGCGTCCCGGCGGACGTCCCGCGCTCGTGATGGTCACGGGAGCCGGACGACTGCTGCTGACGGACCACGATCGCGAGATCACCCTGATGCAGGTGGCGGACGACCCCGTCTTCGTGGAGCCCAACCACCTACTCGCCTGCCAGGAGAGCCTGCAGCCCCGCTACGAGTCCCTGGGCGACGCCCAGATCATCGAGACGCTGGTGCTGGAGGGCAAGGGCATCGTCGCCCTCTCCGTCGCCAGCAAACCCCTGCCACTCACCGTGAGCCCGGACCAGCCGGTCTGCGTCCCGGCGGCCTCCGTCATCATGTGGACCGGCGACCTGACTCCGAGCGTGGTCGACGATCCCGAGGTGTATGCCGTGGTCCTGCCCTCCGCCGCGGCCGGCGGCCGCCTGCTCCGTCTCGAGGGTACCGGCCGCATCCTCGTCGAGCAGGCGACGGGCACCTGGGTCTAGCCGGCCGGGCGACCGGGCCGCACGGCTCCCGCGACGGCTATCCCCGGAAGGCTTCTCTGACCTCGCGATCCATCAGCACCACCAGCGCCCAGACACCCACCGGCAGGCTCAGGAAGCAGCACGGACAACACGGCAAGAGGGCCAGGATCGCGGCCAGCACGGCGAAGGCGTAGCCCTCGAGCGCCCGCATCCGCATCGCGCCGAACAACATCACCGCCGAGACCAGCATCCCGAGCAGGGCCGTCACGACACCGAGGCCGCCGGAAAACAAGGTCTGCAGTCGCCCGTCCGTCGCCCCCGGCAGCCAGGTTCCCATGCCCGCCCCTAGCAGGTTCAGTGCCAACGCGAGAACGTTGACGAGGCTTCCCAGCCCGCCCACCATCATCAGCGCCGCGGCGGGTGCCGCCACCCGGCCGCCCACGGGCGATCGGGTGCCCCCAGGGGCCACGGCTCGACCCGACGGCGTGCCCATCTGATTCCCTTCCCGCCCCGGCCCGGGAGGGCCGGGCCGCCTCTGTCGCCGTACGCACATTGCCTCCGCGCGCACGGCGAGGGCGAGCGACGCATGCGCCGCTCGCCCTTCCCAGTTCCGCTTGCTAGTTCCGCTTGCTAGGGCCGCCTGCTCGAGACTAGACCCACTGGCGGGCCATCGGCCCGATCACCGGCAGCTCCAGCTCCTCGTTGTTGTTCGCCTTGATCATCAGGAAGATCGTGGCGCCGAGGAAACCGAGCCCCACCAGGATCCCGAGCAGCGAGATCAGCAGGCTCACGATACCGAGCCCGGTCATCGCCAGCACCGCGTTCAGGATCTGCAGCGCGATCGCGATCACGATCGCGACCCCGTGGAGGAGCAGGCTCTGGAACGCGTGGAAGCGCACGAAGCGGCTCTGCTTCTCCACGATCGCTGCGACCACGGAGAAGATGAGGCCGATGCAGCACGGCACGTAACACAGCAGACCGGCCACGTTCGGTGCCATGCCCAGGTTCGTCTGATTGCCTGGCGGTGTCGAAGTCGCCATTCCTCCCCCTTTACCCAGATCATGCGGATTTCGGTCGTTCTGACCCGTGTTGGCACTCTAGCCTGCCCCGCGCCGAAGTCAAGCGAGACACGCGCGCCGGCGGGCGCAGTCGTCCCTCGAACAGCCGCGCGTCGTCCCCCGTCACCAGCTCCACGGCGTCTCCGTCGCGTCGCACCCCGAACCAGCGGACGCCGGGCCGGGCTTCGAATGTCACCCATTCCCCCTGCGCGCGCGCCGCACCGTGCCGCTCCAGGAAGCGCCGGAGCAGGGCATCCTGGAACTCGCGAGCGCGCGCGGGCGTGTCCCATCTGCCGCGCCAGCAGAGGAGCGTCCGGCCACGTACGTCCCACAGCCGCCACCCGTCGCCCGCCCAGCCGCTCGCCGCCTGCTCGCCCCCCTCCCCGAGGAGAGTGCGCAGGAGCATCTCTCCGAGCACCCCCTGGGACACCAGCGTGGCGGCCGGCGGCGGCCCGACCCGCGGCGTGACCGCGAGTGGGGCCTCGCGAGCGAAGTAGAGCTCGGGGTGCAGGACCTGCTCGGTCGACTGAGGCGGGTCCGACCAGGCCTCGCGGAGCGCCGAGGGACCTCCCCGCTTCCAGACGGCGCGCGCCAGCGCCAGTCCGGCCAGGTAGGGCTGCACCAGTTGGTCCCGCACCACGGGCGGCGCTCCCTGCACGTCGAAGAGACCTGGCATCCCGAGGGCACTCTCTTCCGGGGTACGTCCCTCCTCGCCGCCGCCCGCCAGGTCGCCGAGGGGCCCCAGGCGCGCTCGCAGGAAGCGCTCCATCACCAGCGTGGCGTCGCCCTCACAGAGCGACAGGACGGCGAGGCGCCGGTCGTCGAAGTCGCTCTCGGCGCTGCTCAGCAGCGAGTGCAGGTCCGCGTACTGGTCCTGCAGCGCGTGGCGCAGCTCGTGTGCCAGCACGATCTGGTTCATGGGGGTGAGGCTGCGGTCCGCGCTCACCGCGTAGAGGCGACGGCGGTTCGGCCGGTCGTCGTAGAAGCCGACCACGTTCTGCTCCAGCAGACGCTCCCGCAGCGCCCGCAGGTCCGTGTGCTCCGGGAGCAGGTCGAAGGCCAGCAGCAGCCTCTCGTCGGCCCTCGCCTGCGCTTGCGGGTACTCCTCGTCGAACAGCTCCTGCAGGTACGAGGAAAGCTGCGAGCGGTCGAGGAACGCGATCGGCACGTCCCTCTTGAACGGCACCCCGCCCACGTCCTCCACCTCTCTCTGCAAGGTCGCTCCGTCGACGGGCGTCGTCCCCATCAACCCGCCCAGCAGCGCGTTCACGAGGTCCGACGGGTCGAGCTGCGACTCCTCCTGCGCCCCCTGCGGCCACGCCCCCGCGACCGCGGCGGCAAGGCTCAGCAGGAGGGCGGTGGCGAGCTTCTTCACGCGCCCACCAAGGTGCGCACGCCAGCCACGAAGCCACGCACCGTGTAGAGCGTCTCGATCTCGGCCCGCCAGGCGTAGTAGCAGGCGCGGCAGGTGTTGCCGGCCACCCGCTCCCGAAGTCGCTCCCGAACGGGACCCCAGGCCTCCTCGCCGAGCGTGCCCGCCGCATCCGCCGGCGCGCGGAACTCGAGGCATTGGGTGACGACGCCCCTGTGATCGACGTTCAGGAAGGCGCGCCCGGCCAGGCACCCCCCCACTCCTCCGCCAAGAGCCTTTCCGAGCTTCTCGAGCACCGGCCCCGGGCTGCGCAGGTTGGCGTAGCGCCTGCGAAGCTCCTGCAGCCTCT
Organism: uncultured Acidobacteriota bacterium; assembly: GCA_963732935.1. GTDB lineage: Bacteria > Acidobacteriota > Vicinamibacteria > Fen-336 > Fen-336 > DATBSL01. The sequence continues at coordinate 213,190 of CAVTBK010000005.1, forward strand.
GCACCAGGGAACCAACGCTCCCGTTCAGGTCCGCGAGCGGAAAGCCCGCCTCCACCGTCACGGTCGCGTCGTTCTGCGCCGCCAGCTCCAACAGCCCCGGCAGGGCCTCCGTGTCGCCGTCGCGAAGCCGCGTTCGCAGGTTGACACGCTGCCCGCGCCGCGTCCTCTCTCTCGCCAGGATCGCGACCGCCGCCAGCGCCCGCGCGTGCGCCCCCGCGACGCCGATCGCGGCATCATGCCGCTCCGGATCGGCGTGCTCGAAGCTCACGCTCGCCGCCTCCAGCCCCGCGCCCCAGACCGCCCGTGCCGCCTCCGCGCTCACCAGCCAGCCGTTGGTCACGAGCAGCGGGAAGTGCCGCCGCGCCACGGCGGCCACCACCGCGGGCAGGTCGCCGCGCAGGAACGGCTCCGAGCCCGTGAAGCTCACCAGCAGCGCGCCGCGCCCGCCCAGCTCGTCCGCGACCCGGGCGCAGCCCGCCGCGTCCAGCTCGTCCTGTCGCGACTCGGCCCGATGCTCGCACAGGTGGCAGAGCGACTCGCAGCGCGGTGTCAGCTGCCAGGTGCAATGCACCGGCGCACCCTCCAGGAAGGAACGCACGAGACGCGCCTTGCGCAGGCTCGACGGCAGGGCGCGGGGAGTCACGGACGCCAAAGGGGATCGCCCCAGAAGCCCCCCGGCACGAGCAGCACGACGAGGGCGATCAGCGCCAGGACCAGATCGTAGGCGAGGCTGCCCCGCGAGCAGTCCCAGAGCAGCAGCCGCAACCCCGCCGTCAGCTCCAGGGAGCCCTCTCCGAGCTCCCAGGCCGGTCTGCGTGCGGGCAGCTCGCCCGCCCCGGCCTCCTCCTCCTCGCGCCCGCCCGTCACCACCGTGCCACCTCCAGCTCGCCGGGACCGCCCAGACGCCCGCGGACCACCGCGCCGACGCCGAACGACCGCAGCACCCCCGCCACCCGCTCCAGATGCGAGCTTACCTCGGACGTGAGCAGCCGGCCTCCCCCCCGCGCGAGCGCGAGCGGGATCGCCAGCTGGTCGGCGAGCCATGGGTCCACCACCGGGGTGTCGGCGTCGAGGAAGCCCAGCAGGCGCCGCGCCGCCCGTTCTCCCATCAGCTCCGGCGGCCGGCCCCGCTCGCCCAGCAGCGCGAAGGCCGCGCGGCCGCCTTCGAAGATCCCCTCGATCTGCAGGAACGAGCCCGGCGAGCTCGCCGACGCCTCCAGCACATCCCAGCTCGATTCCAGGCGACGCGCTTCCCACAGCAGCGCCCGCGCCGCCTCCGCCGCGCGCCGCGCCACCTCCCCGCGCAGATGCGCCGCGCCGGCGACCCCGCGCACCGCCAGGAGCGCTCCGCGCCTCGCCAGCTCCAAGGTCGCGGGGCGGACCCAGGGCTGGATCTCGCAGTCGACCCGTCCTTCTCCCTTGGGGGCGAAGCCCGTACGGACGAGGCGTGGCCGGACCACCAGGCCCAGCCGCTCGCTGAGGCACGCCCAGTGGCGTGCCAGGAAGTCGAAGCTGGGGCTGCGGGGCACGTGCGTTCCGCCCACGACGCTCACGCTGCTCGGCGCCCCGGCCAGGGCCAGGATCGGCGCCACCGTCTGCAGCACCAGGGTGACCGCGCCCGCGCCGCCGATCTCGAAGCCGAACTCCCCCGCCACCGGCGCCTGCGGCAGGAAGCGCAGGTCGGGTGAGCCGTCGAAGCCGCCGTGGACCTCCGCCCCGCAGGCGAGAGCCGCCGCGCGCACGACCGCCACGTGCTGCGGCCGCAGACCCGGCCGCGCTCGCTGGGCGCGGATCTTCTGGATCTCGAAGCCCCGACCGGTCGCGGCCGAGAGCACGAGCGCCGCACGCAGGATCTGGCCTCCGCCTTCACCCTCCGAGCCGTCGATCGAGACGAGGTCCACGCCCCGGCCCGGATCCTACCGGTTCACGCGCTCGACGTAGGCGGCGGTCGCCGTGTCGATCCGGATCACGTCGCCCTCGTTGATGAAGGCCGGGACCTGAACGACCAGTCCCGTCTCCATCTTCGCGGGCTTGCCCACGTTCGAGACGCTGGCACCCTTGATCCCCGGCTCCGTCTCCATCACCTTCATCTCGACCGTCAGTGGCAGCTCGATGCCGACCGGGCGCCCCTCGTAGAACTCGATCGCCAGCTTGATGTTCGGGATCAGATAGTCGACGGCCTCGCCCAGGACCTCGTCGGAGAGCCCCACCTGCTCGAAGGTCTCGTTGTTCATGAAGTGGTACATGTCGCCGTCCTGGTACAGGAACTCCATCTGCGTCTCGTCCAGGATGGCCCGCTCCACGCGATCCTCCGAACGGAAGCGGTGCTCGCTGATCGCCCCGGTCTTCAGGTTGCGGATCTTCGTCTGCACCATGCCGCGCCAGTTTCCGGGCGTGAGGTGATGCGTGGACACGATCCGCCACAGGTCGTCCGCGTGTTTGATGCACATCCCCTTCTTGAGCTGCGTCGCCTGGATCATCCCTATTAAACCCTCGCTAGCCCTCGCGAAACTTCGAATTATAGCGCCCTTCCAGCCACTTCCTCGACCTCCAGACCGCGCAGGTCCACGCGCGCGGGCGTCTGGCGCAGGCCGCTCGCTCGGAGCGCCGCCAGGACGGCCTCCCGCTTTCCCGGACCCCGCTCACCGGGCGGAGCCCACACCGCGACCATGGAGCCGCCGTCGCAGCCCTGCCCCGCTCCGCCGGCCTGTCCGACGATCTGCACCACACGGTCCACCGCGGCGCTGCTTCGCCCCGCCCCCAGCTCTTTCACGGCCTCCCATTCCTGCCCGCGCAGCCTCACGAGCTCCTCGCCTTGGCCCGCCACGAGTGCCGAGCGCAGTCGCTCCGTGAGCGACGCGATCGCCGCCAGCGCCCGACGCACGGCCGGATCCCCGTCCAGCTGCCCCTTGATCGTAATCCAGTCCCCGGAACCGCCCGCCGGCTCCAAGCCCGCGTCGACCAGCAGCAGAGACTCCTCGACGCGACCGGGGTCCACGGTGGGACGCTCGACCGTGATACCCCCGGGATCGAGCCCCATCGCGACGACACCCCCGCGCAGGGCCGTGTGGTAGCCCCGGAGACCTCCCGGGACCTTCCGTACGCGCGTCTCGGCGTCCCGGGAGAGGGTGACGATCCGCTCAGGGCCCAGCTCCTGCCCGCTCGCCCTCGCCACGGCCGCCGTCAGCGCCACCGCCAACGCCTGGGAGCCGCCCAGGCCGGAGCCCGCGGGCACGCGCGCGTGCGTCGTCACCCGTACGCCGCTCTCCACGCCGAGCGCCCGCAGGACTTGACCCGCCAGGTCCGAGCCATTCTCCGCCAGGAGAGCGCTCACCGTGCGGGCACCGAGCTTGCTCAGGCTGTCCCTGGACTCTATCTCGACGCCCTCGACGCCGGTCTCGACCCGACAAGAGACCCGCCGGTCGATCGCGACGCAGATCGCCACCGCCTCCGGATGAAAGAGATACAGCGGCCAGGCTTCCAGCGCGCCTCCGGCGAGATCCACCCGACACGGTGCGCTCGCCTCGACGACGCACGGACCGGGGGCCGCCTCCGCCCGGCCCTGGCTCACTCGTAGGCCTCGAACAACCGGCCCCAGGGCGTACGAGCGATCTTGGCCATCCGCCGTTTGCCGTAGGCGGGCCACCAGTAGTGGTCGTGATACACGGCCGAGCCCCAGATGAACGCGTGCACGAGCGGGGTGCGGAAGAACAAGGCCTGGATCCGCGCGAGCGGCGTGAACCAGAGCAGGCGGCCCACCCGACTCGCGAAGTGATACCGGACGCGAAAGCCGAAGTCGAGGGCCGAGACGTCCTCTCCCACGACCTCGATCTCCCGCACGTCCCCGACGCCGAGCCCACGCTCGTGCGCGATCCGGATGCAGTCCACGTCGCGGAGCGGGTCGAAGCCCATCAGCCAGGCGCTGACCGCGTCGATCGCCACCATGTCGTCGCTCGCCAGCATCAGGTCCTTCACCACCGGCTGCATCGCGCGCGGGCCCGCCCCGTCACCGCAGATCGTCCCGTCCATCACCGCGAACATGCCGGGGTGGATCTCCTTCTGAACCGCCAGCAGATCCACGAGCGTCGCGTGGATGTCCGTGTGCGCCCAGTGCCGGTTCTCGCGCAGCAGGCCCCCGAAGGCGTTCTTCATCGCGCCGGTCATGGTGGTATAGACGTGCGTCTTCACGGTGGGCAGGTGCACGATGTTGCTGCCGATCATCACCGCCGGCACGCGGACCTGACCGAACAGTCGATCCAGCACCAGCAGCTTCGCCTTCGGCTCGATCGGGACCCACTCGCAGTCGGGCGAGAAGTTGTCGACGGTAGGTACCTCGTAGCGCCGGTAGACACCCGCGAACTTGTTGAGCTCGTCCCCCTTGTGCGCATCCGTCACCACGGTCTGGTTGTGCAGGCCGATCAAGTCCCGGAAGCCGTCCTGCCGCAGGGTGCGCACGACGCCCTCGATCTGCCAGGGCGTGCTGTTCGCGGAGAGGAACGGCAGGTGCCAGGAGATGTTGTCCTTGAGGATGGTGCGCCGGTCTCGCGGCAAGACCCGCTGATAGTCGATCCCGCGCATCATCGACGCGACGTCGTCGAGCACGGTTTCCGGCTTGGTACGGACTACGGCGACCCGCGCCCGCGTGCGCCCCGAGCCGATCGGCTCCCGGCGGCGCCCCTTCAGCTCTCCTGCCACTCCGTCCTCCTCCAGCCCTGTGGGCGATACCCGGATGGCCCTGCGGGCGATACCCGGCCTCGACGCGCTCCCTCCAGGCGGACGCGCTCTCGCGGGTGCGCCAGCGCTACGGAGGCCGAGCGGACCTTCAGCGCACCGCGATCTCGAACGGCAGTCGCGCCATCGGTCCGGCCTCCGCGACGCTCCGCGACCAGCGCAGGAGCGACACCGCGCCCGGCCCCAGGGCCCGCGAGAGGACATCCTCCTCCTGGCGCTCCATGAGCGTCTCGAGGAAGCCCTTGCGCTCCGGCAGCACCACCAGGCGGACCTCCTGGCCGGCCGGGACGTGCGCCTTCTCCCTCGCCGCGCGCACCGCCGCGCCGAGCCCTCCCAGACGGTCCACCAGGCCCACCGCCAGCGCTTCACGCCCGGTCCAGACGCGGCCTTGCGCGACCGCCTCGATCGCGGATTCCGTCTTGTGTCGTCCCTCGGCCGCCTTGGCCACGAAGGTATCGTAGAAGGCCCGGTTCATGGCCCGCACCTGGGCGCGATCTTCCTCGGTCCAGGGGGTCGAGCTGGAGAACAGCCGCGCGTGACGGCCACGCTGGACGACGCCCTCCGAGATCCCGAGCTTCTCGTACAGCCCTTTCAGGCTGAACTTGCCCGAGAAGACCCCGATCGAGCCGGTGATCGTCCCCGGCTCGGCGACGATCAGGTCGGCGCCCATGGAGACGTAGTAGCCCCCCGAGGCCGCGTAGTCGCCCATCGAGACGATCACGGGCTTGGCGTGCCGGACCAGGGCCACCTCCCGCCAGATGGCGTCCGAGGCCGAGCCCGATCCACCGGGGCTGTCCACCCGCAGGACCACGGCCCGCACGTCGTCCGACTCCGCCGCCTCGCGAAGTCCCTGCACGATCGTGTCCGCGCCCGCCACGGCACCCGTGCCCGGGCTCTCCTGGCTCTCGCCACCCGTGATCGTGCCGACCACGTAGACGAGGGCGATCTGTGGCCGCGACTCCAGGGAGAAGCCGCGCTCCGCCCGCACGTAACGCCCGGGGCTGATGCCCGAGCTCACGCCCAGCCGCGCCTCGACCTGGTCCCGGTAGAGCAGCTCGTCGACGAGCCCCGCCGCCTTGGCCTGAGCGGCCACGAAGGGTCCCCGGTCCACGAGGGCACGCACCGCCTGGGGCGCGAGGCCACGGCCCTCGGCGATCGCCGCCACGTAGGAGTCGAAGAGACTGCCGACCAGTGCATCCATTTGCTCACGATGCGGCGCGGTGAAGCCCTTCTCGGTGAACTGGTTCGGCGCGTCCTTGTACTTGCCGATGCCCTCGAACTGCGCGCGGATCCCGAGCTTGTCGAGCGTGCCTTTGAAGAAGGTGACCTCCGCCGCCAGGCCCGAGATGTCGAGGATGGCGGTCGGAGACGCCGCGATCTTCTGGCATCCGGTGGCCAGGAAGTACTCCCGATTGCCCGCTCCCTCGAGGAGGGCCCAGGACGGCTTGCCGCTGCGGCGGAAACGTACCAGGGCGTCCCGCAGCTCCACCGTCCGCGCCCATCCCGCGTCGAGCGCGCCGACCCGCAACAGCAGGCCGCGGACCTTCTGGTCCCGTGCCGCGTGGTCGATCGCATCCACCAACGTCCGCAGCGACGGCGACGGGTTCCCGAACAAGGTCGCGAGCCCCGTGGCCGGCTGCTCGGGCAGGTCGCCGGTGAGGTCGAGCGAGAGGTACTTGCCGTGGGTCGACCAGGCGAGCGACGAGCCGCCCCCGCCCCGCAGGGCGAGGGCCACGACACCCACGACCGCCGCCCCGAGCGCCAGGGCGACGAGGCCGGCCGCCAGCACCCAGGCCGTGCGCTTCTTCATGGCCGCTCAGCCTCGCGGGGCATCCTGCAGGTAGCCGACGCGGGCGCGGGCCTGCGAGGCGTAGACGCTGCCCGGGAACTCCTCCACCAGCTGTTGGTAGGTGGCGCGGGCCTCCGTCCAGCGCTTCGCGTCCTCGAGGGTCTGGGCTGCGCTGATCAGCGCGAAATCGCGCGGAACCGTCGCCGAGGAGTTCGTCGCCAGGCCCCGATAGGTCTCGACGGCCTTCCCCAGCTCGCCGCTCCGCCGATAGGCGTTCGCGAGCGCCAGACGGGCCAGCTCCGGCTCGAGCCCGGAGCCACGCGCCGCGATCTCCTGCAAGGCCTTCTCGGCGTCGGGGTACTGCTTCAGCTCGATACGAGCGAGCGCCGCGTAGTACTTCGCGCGCAGCCCGATCACCGAGTTGCCGAAACGCCGGTCGACGCCATCGAAGGCCGCGGCCGCCGTCTTGTACTTCTCGGCCTCGCTCGCGAACACGGCGCCGCTCGGTCTCTCGGCCCCCGGCGGCAGCTCGCTCGCCACCGGCGCCTCGAACGTAGTCAGCGCATCGCGGAACGCCTGGTCGGCCTCGCGGGCGTTGCGCTGCTGCGTCCAGAGCACCCCCCCGACCACGGCCGCTAGCACGAGCGCGACCCCCAGCCCGATCCGCACCTCGTCCCGGTGCTCCCCTGCCCAGGCGGCGGCCTTCTCGACCCCCGTCGCGAACTCGTCCTGCTTGATCTGATCCCTCAGTTCCTTCTTCAAAGGTCGCTCTCGCTCCTGTCCGCGGGTGGCGCGCCTGGAGGGACTCGAACCCCCAACCTCGAGCTTAGGATGCTCTTGCTCTATCCAGTTGAGCTACAGGCGCCTCGTCTCCGGCAGCGCGAGATGGCCCGCGAGGCCATCGTCCGCACACGGGAGTATAACCCTCGGCTCGCCGCCACGCCCGTGGCGAAGGCCCGCTCCGACCGGGGGCTCTCAGTACCGGATCAGGCTGCGCACGTCGTAGCCGTCCAGCCTGCCCCGCCCCTGCAAGAAGGAGAGCTCGAGCAGGAAGGCGAAGGCGCTCACGCGGCCACCCAGCGACTCGGTCAGCTCGGCCGCCGCCCGTGCCGTGCCGCCGGTGGCGATCACGTCGTCCACCACCAGGACGCGGTCTCCCGCACGGAGCGCGTCCTCGTGCATCTCGAGCGTGTCGGTCCCGTACTCGAGCGCATAGGTCGCCCGCCGCGATTTCCAGGGAAGCTTGCCGGGCTTGCGGACCGGCACGAACCCCGCGCCCAGCCGATGCGCCACCGCGCCGCCCAGGATGAAGCCGCGGCTCTCGATCGCCACCACCTTGTCGACGGGCAGGTCGCCAGCCAGCACCAGCATCAGGTCGATGGCGCGCCGGAACAGGACCGGCTCGGCGAGCAGCGTCGTGATGTCCTTGAACACGATGCCCGGCTTCGGAAAGTCGGGTACGTCTCGGATCGCGGCGCGCAGCTCGGCGCTCTGCAGGTCCAGTTCCATGGGGTCTCTCCTTCTAGCGGATACCGAATTCCGGGTCGCCGAGCGCGGCGGCTGGCTCGCGCTCGAGCTCCGTCACCTCGGAAGAGGGGGGGCCGAGGCGCAGCCGGCCTTCGAGCTGCTCGAGCGCGCCGTCGCTTCCCTCCGCCACCACCTCGACCGAGCCGTCGCCCTGGTTTCGCGCGTAGCCGGTGAGCCCGAGCGCCCTGGCCTCACGCAGGACGAAGTAGCGGAAGCCCACGCCCTGCACGACCCCTCGCACGACGTAGCGGTACGCGGCCACCCTCCTCCTCGGCCCGGCAGACTACCACAGGGTCAGCACGCCTCACTCGGTCAGTCCACCTGCCGCCACCCACGCGCTCGACCAGGCCCACTGGAAGTTGAAGCCTCCCACCCGCCCGTCGACGTCGAGCATCTCTCCGGTCAGGAAGAGGCCTCGCCGGCGGCGCGACGCCATGGTGCGGGTGTCCAGCTCCGCCAGCGGCACGCCACCGGCGGTCGCCTCGGCGAAAGAGTAGCCACGGCTGCCGACCACCGGCAGCTCCCGCGCCACGACACCCCTCACGCACGCGCGGCGCTGCTCACGCCGCAGCCCCCCGAGCGCCGTCGCGGGCGGGATGTCCAGCTCGCCGGCGATCGCCTCGGCCACCGCTCCCGGTAGCCAGCCTTCGAGCGCCCGCGCCAGTGACAGGTGAGGCCGGCCCGCGGCCAGGTCGAGCAGGGTCCTCTCGGCGCTGTCGAAGTCCAGCGCCGGCACCAGGTTTGCCTCCAGGGTCGGCCGTTCCCCGGCGGCCCGCCCCCGCAGCCAATAGCGCGAGACGTCGAGCACCACCGGCCCACTGAGGCCGAAGTGCGTCCAGAGCAGTGACCCGGTGCGCCGCACCCGAGCGCGCCCTTCCTCCCGGACCGTGAGCGTCGCTTGATGCGAGACACCCGACAGCGGGACGTGGAAAGATCCCGCCAGGACCAGCGGTACCAGGGCCGGGGTCGTCGGCACCACGGAATGCCCGAGAGCCGCCGCCAGCCCCAGGCCTTCGCCGTCGCTGCCCGTCTTCGGCAGTGACAACCCCCCCGTGGCGAGCACCAGCCGTCGTGCGGCGGCGGTGCCGAGCGACGTGCGCAGGCGAAAGCCCTCCCGGTCCGGGTCGATCGACACCACCCTCTCCCCGGCGCGCAGAGTCACTCCCAGGCGCTCGGCCTCGGCCAGCAGCGCGCCGAGCACGGCCCGCGAGCCGCCCTCCACAGGGAAGAGCTTCCCGTCCCGCTCCTCCCGCAGCGTCACGCCGATCTCACGAAAGAACGCGACCGTCTCGGCGACACCGAAGCCTCGCAGCACCCGACGCACCAGGTGCCGCGGGCTTCCGCCGTAGTCCGCCTCCGTCACCATCGCGTTCGTCAGGTTGCAGCGGGTGCCGCCGCTCACCAGGATCTTCGCGCCGGGGCGACGGGCACCGTCGAACACCACGATCGGCCCGCGCACGCCCCGGCGCACCGCGAAGATGGCCGTCGCCAAGCCTGCCGCACCCGCTCCGACGACCGCGATCACGACGCCTCCCCCGGCAAGTCTGCGGCCGGATCATCCCACACCCCGCACCCGGCGCGCCGCGATTCGCCCTTGGCCCGTCGCGTGCGCAGGGGCCCCGGTCCCAGGTATCCTGGGAGCCGCGAGATCCGCGCAGTCGGCTCGCACCGTCATGAGTGGCTGGAGCTGCCCGCACGAACTCGAGGGGCTCTGTGAACGCGTCGCGGGTGCCTACTGCCGCCCCGGCATGCGCGGCTGCGTGCTCGCCGGCCGCGTCGAGTTCCCGGACGGGAAGATCCCCAAGCCTGTCTGGCCAAAGGGGCTCCCCCGCCCGACAGGGCCAGAGGAGCCACGCCCCGAAGAAGAATGACACGTGGCTTCGCCGTGCCGCCCGGCAAGAAGAACGCGACGCCGGGCAAGAAGAAAGGCCCCTCGCGGGGCCCTTGCACGCCTGCATCGGATGAAGCTGGTCGGGGCGCCCGGATTCGAACCGGGGACCTCGTGGTCCCGAACCACGCGCTCTAGCCAGGCTGAGCCACGCCCCGAAACGGCGAACGCCTTTATATCACGGCGAGCGACCGGCTCACAAACACGGCACAGCCCGACAATCGGAACCGGGGTTGGTCGGGATGCCGGGATTTGAACCCGGGACCACCTGCACCCCAAGCAGGTGCGCTACCAGGCTGCGCTACATCCCGATCGGGTCAACGACTTCTTCTATCACCCTTGTCCAGGAGGGTCAACAACTCGCGTAGCTGCACGCGCATCTCGCCGAGCACCGCGCGGGTCGCGTCGTCCGGCGAAGGTGCCACCGACGGGGAGCCTGACTCGGCGGCGCGCGCCGGCGTCGCCTGCGACACCGCCTCGCTCGCCATGCTCGACGGCGTCGCGCCACGGCCGCTCAACTCGGCCTCGAGCCTCTTCTTGGCGCCAGCGATCGTGAAGCCCTCCTCGTAGAGGAGCTGCTTGATCCGCAGCACCGTCTCGATGTCCTTGCGCCGGTAGATGCGTTGGCCGGAGCTGTTCTTCGCCGGTGCCAGCGCCGGGAACTCCGACTCCCAGTAGCGGAGCACGTAGGGCTGCGTGTCGGTGATCTCGCAGACCTCACCGATCTTGAAGAAGAGCTTGTTCGGGACTTGCCGTTCCATCGCGGGCCGGGCCGGCTACTCGGCGAGGGACGGCGCGACCAACTTCGAGGGGCGAAAGACGACCGAGATCCGAGGCTTGATGACCATCTCCTCTCCAGTCTGGGGATTGCGTCCTCGACGCTCCCTCTTCTGGCGGACTAGGAAGGTGCCGAAGCCCGTGATCTGGACCTTCTCACCCTCTCCCAGATGCCGCTTGATCGTCTCGAAGATGACCTCGACCAGACGCGCTGCCTCGCGGTTCGAGATGCCCCCGTGCCGCTCGTAGACGATCCTGGCGATGTCGGCCTTCGTCATGCCCGAGCTCGCTCCGGACAACGCGAAAAATCCCGGCACCAACGGTACTTACACGGCAAACGTGATGGAGTATATGAGAAGCGTGCGACGGGTGTCAAGGTCCAAAAGGTGAAGTGATGCTTGAGGTTACGAGCGTCGCTTCCGCCGCCGCGTGCGGACTTTCAGTCGGATGGGCGTGCCCTCGAAGCCGAAGGCGTCGCGGATGCGGTTCTCCAGGTAGCGCCTGTAGGAGAAGTGGAGGTCGACCGGATGGTTGAGGGAGATCGCGAAGGTCGGCGGTGCGGTCGTGATCTGGCTGCCGTAGAGGATGTGTACCGGCGCGGCCCCCTTGTTGGCCTTCGGCGCGTACGCCTCCGCCGCTCGCGCGAGCAGACGGTTCAGCTCCCCGGTCGTGACCCGCACGCCCCGAGCCGACCAGACCCGATCGATCGCGTCGAGGAGCGCCCCGATCCCCTTGCCGGTCTTCGCGGACAGGAACGCGACGGACGCCCAGGGAAGGAACTTGAGCGCGTCGCGAACGTCCTGCTCGAAGGCCTTTCGTTCGCGCCCTCGAGCCTCCGCGAGGTCCCACTTGTTGACCGCGATCACGACCCCGACGCCCGCCTCGACCAGCTCGCCTCCGATGGTGGCGTCCATCTCGCGCAGGCCGCTGTCCGCGTCCAGGACCAGCACGGCGATGTCGGCGCGCTCGATCGCCCGGCGTGCCTGGACGACGCTCACGTGATCGACGTTCTCCCGGAGCAGCCGCACCCGACGCAGGCCCGCCGTGTCCACCAGGAGGTAGCGGCGCCCCTTGCGCTCGAACGCCTCGTCGACCGTGTCGCGGGTGGTCCCGGGCAGCTCCGAGACGACGGCGCGCTCCCGTCCCACCAGCCGGTTGAGGAGGGACGACTTGCCGACGTTCGGCCGTCCCACCAGCGCCAGGGCGATCGGCCGCTGGGTCGGTGCCTCGGCGGCGACCCGGGGCAGCCCGGCCAGCGCCTGGTCCAGGAGGTCCCCGATCCCCTGACCGTGCTCGGCCGAGATCGCGACGGCGACATCGAAACCGAGACGCGCGAAATCGCTGGCGGGCGACTCCCCCGCTTCCGTCTTGTTGACGACCACGATCACGCGCTTGCCGTCGCGACGCAGCTGGCGAGCGATCGCCTCGTCGTCGGGCAGCAACCCGGACCGGCCGTCCACGAGGAAGAGCACCAGGTCTGCCTCCTCGATCGCTCGGCGCGCCTGCTCGGCCGCCGGCCCGAGCAGCGGATCGTCCGTCTCCAGCAGCAGACCGCCGGTATCGATGATCTCGAAGGCCGCCCCCTGCCAGCTCACCTGTGCGTAGTTGCGGTCGCGCGTCGAGCCGGGCCGTCCGTCCGTGATCGCCTTGCGCTGTCCGCAGATCCGGTTGAAGAGCGTCGACTTGCCAACATTGGGGCGGCCGACGAGGGCGAGGCGCGGGAGTGGGGTCATGTGGGTGTCCGCTCGCCCCCGGGTTGACACCCGAAACGAGCAAAGCCTATACTAACCGCTACTTAGCAGGAGGTCCATCACCTGATGATCAAGGTGGACATCATCAACGAGGTCGCAAGGGCCGCAGACATCACGAAGGTTCGGGCCGAGGTGGCGGTGGAAGCCGTCCTCGAGACGATGAAGGACTCCTTGATGAAGGGAGAGAGGATCGAGCTGCGCGGCTTCGGGGTCTTCCAGGTGAAGCCCCGCAAGCGCGGGATCGGTCGCAACCCACGGACCGGCAAGGAGGTCCGCATTCCGCCCGGGCGCACCATCCGCTTCAAGCCCGGCAAAGACCTGCAGAGCCTCGCGCTCTAGCGCCGGCGACGCCCCGGGTTGGGCTTTCCCTCCTCATTCGACGGAACCGGGCACGACCCGGCCACCCCGAACGTCGATCGCCTCACCACGACGGGGTGGGAGCCGACCTGGGTCTGGGGTCCTCCGCCGGCCCGCTCGGCCTGGAAGCGGTGGGGACGGAACCTCCTGCTCTTCCTGCTGACGGTCCTGACCGTCTTTCTGGTCGGGGGTCTGACGGTCCTGGACACACCCGACCACCGCGGGACGCTGGCGATCGACCTCGCCCAAGGCGCGCTCATGGTGGTCTCGCTCCTGAGCATCCTGGTCGCCCACGAGATGGGCCACTACCTGACCTGCCGCTACTACGGCGTCGACGCGAGCCTCCCCTACTTCATCCCGCTGCCTCTGCCTCCCGCGGGCACGCTGGGGGCCTTCATCCGCATCCGCGCCCCGTTCCCGAACCGGCGCATCCTCTTCGACATCGGCATCGCCGGTCCCCTGGCCGGCTTCGTGGTCCTCCTGCCCTGGCTCTGGCTCGGCGTGGCGCAGGCCCGGGTCGTGCCGCACACACCGAGCGTCGGCGAGCAGATCTTCGGCGAGCCCCTGCTCTTCCAGTGGTTCAGCCATCTCGTCCATGGAACGATCCCCGACGGATCCATCCTGGCCATCGGCACGGTCGGCATGGCCGCCTGGTTCGGTCTCTTCGTGACCGCGCTCAACCTGATGCCGATCGGGCAGCTCGACGGAGGTCACGTCACCTATTCCCTGTTCCGCGACAAGGCGCACCTCATCTCGCGGATCGGCTCCTGGGTGTGCGTCGCCCTCATCTACTTCGGACCCAACTGGATCCTGTGGGCGATCCTGCTCCGCCTGCTGGGCCGGCGCCACCCGGCGACGCTCGACGACGCGCCCCCGGTGGGCCGCGGGCGCGCAGTCCTCGCGTTCGTCAGCCTGGTGGTCTTCGTGCTCTGCTTCGTGCCCGACCCGATCGTGTGGTCCTGGCGCGACTTCTTCGCCGCCACCGGCCTCCAGCGCTTCCTGCCTTGAGGGGCCTCTTCGGCCCAGGGCCGGGGCGGGCACCCTACATGACCGAGAGCGGGTCGATGTCGACCACGATCCCGGGCCAGCGCTGCTCGCCGTAGCGTGCGACCAGAGCCTGCCGCACGGCCGCGCGCATCGCCGGCCGGTTGCCCTTGAGCAGGATCTGCACCCGGTGCTCGCTGCGCAAGCGTGCCAGGGGTGCGTGGGCGGGGCCGAGCACGCGGTAGCGCCCGGGCGCCGACGCCCGAAGCGCGCGTGCCAGGGCGTCCGCCTCGCTCGCCGCCTTCGCGCCGTCCGCCGAGCGCACCACGACGTTGACGAGCGCCGCCACGGGCGGGTAGCCCATCGTCCGGCGAAACTCCAGCTCGCGCTCGAAGAACCCCGCGTAGTCCTGGGCGCAGGCGAACTCCAGGGCGTAGTGGTCCGGCCAGTGGCTCTGGAGGATCACCTCTCCCGCCGCCGAGCCCCGCCCCGCCCGCCCCGCCACCTGGGTCAGCAGCTGAAAGGCCCTCTCGGCCGATCGGAAGTCCGCCAGGCCCAGGCCCACGTCCGCGTCGACGACGCCCACCAGGGTGACCCGCGGGAAGTCGTGCCCCTTCGCGATCATCTGTGTCCCGACCAGTACGTCGATCTCTCCGGCCTCGAAGGCGGCGAGCGTCTTCGCCACGACCCCGCGGCGCCGGGCGCTGTCGCTGTCCAGCCGCGCGACGCGCGCCTTCGGCACGGCCGCGGCCACCGCCTCCACCACCCGCTCGGTGCCGAAGCCGGACAGCCGCAGGTAGGCGCCCTGGCAGGAGGGGCAGCTCGCCGGCGTTCGGGACTCGTATCCGCAGTAGTGGCAGAGGGCGGTCCGGCCGCCCTGGTGGAGGGTCAGCGACACCGAGCAGTTGGGGCAGCTCGCCTGCTGCCCGCACTCGCGGCAGAGCAGGCTGGTCGCGTAGCCGCGCCGGTTCAGCAGCACGAGGCTCTGCTCGCCGCGCTCGAGACGCGCCGCCAGCGCCTCGCCCAGCGGCGGGCTGAGCACCGCGTCGCCCCCGGCGCGCAGGACGGCGCGGCGGTCGACGATCTCGACTCGCGGCAGGCCCTGGGAGCCGATGCGCCGTGCCAGCGTCAGCCGGGTGTACTTACCGGCGAGCGCGTTGGCGTGCGACTCGACCGACGGAGTCGCCGAGCCGAGCAGCACCGGGCAGCCTTCGAGCCGCGCGCGCACCACCGCCACGTCGCGGCCGTTGTAGCGGGGGCTCTCGTCCTGCTTGTAGGCGCCGTCGTGCTCCTCGTCCACGACCACGATCCCGAGCGGCGCCACCGGCGCGAAGACCGCCGAGCGCGCGCCCACCACCACCCGCGCCTCGCCTTCGCGAATCCGCCACCACTCGTCGTGGCGCTCGCCGGTCGAAAGCTCGCTGTGCAGCACGGACACCGTGGCCCCGAAACGCGCGCGCGCCGCGCGCACCAGCATCGGCGTGAGCGCGATCTCCGGCACCAGCAGGATGGCGCCCTTGCCGAGCGAGAGGGCAAGCTCGACCGAGCGCAGGTAGACCTCCGTCTTGCCGCTGCCGGTGACGCCATGGAGCAGGAAGGGCCGAAAACCGCCGCTCTCGACGGCAGCCAGGAGGGTCGCGAGCGCCGCCGCCTGCTCCGCCGTCGGCACCAACGGCTCGCGCGCGACCGCCGGCAGCCCCGTCGGAAGGCGCCCCTGCCGTTCCTCCTCGATGCGCAGGACGCCCTTCGCGAGCAGGCGCGTGACGGCGCCACGCAGGGAGGGCCGCGAACGGACGAGGTCCGCCACCGGGGCGCGGCCTCCGGCCGCCGCCAGACGCTCGATCAGCTCCGCTTGCGCGCAACCGGTTGCGGCGAACGGCAGCTCGCTGCGCACGGCCACCTGACGCTCCCGGAAGCCAGGGGCCTTGAGCTCCTGCTCCACGACCAGGACGCCCTCCTGCCGCAGACGCGAGACCCGCGCCTGCGGGTCCCGTCCCAGCCGCCGTGCCAGTGTCGACAGCCGCAGCGGACCCGACGCGAGCGCCCGGACGACCGGGTCGTCGGCGCGCGACCCCGGGTCCGCCAGACGCAGAATCGCCCGGCTCGAGCGGACGCCCGCCGGCGGCAGCACCAGTCGCTGGCACTCCCCCGGCGGCGCCAGGTAATGGCCCGCAACCCAGTCGGCCAGGTCGAGCAGCGGCGGTGGCACGAGCGGCGCTTCGTCCAGCACCTGTAGGACGTCCTTGAGCGCGATCTCGCGCGCCGTCTTCGCCGCGGCTCCGGTCCCGTCCACCACCACGCCGATCATCTTCCGGCCACCGAAGGGAACCACCACCCGCACGCCTCGCTCGACCGCCATGCCCGGCGGCAGGCGATAGGTGAAGGGGCGCTGGAAGGGCTCCGGGATCGCGACCTGGACGAGATCCGTCACACGCGACACTCTAGCTTGGTCCACGTGTAGACCGGGTCCGCGACCGGGAGGTTCTCGAGGGAGAGGTGCGGCGAGGGCCTTCGCGGAGGCGGCGCCGTCCCGCGGCGAGCTACTCAGGGACCGGACGCCCCAGGAGTCGCAGCACCGCCTTCATGTCCTCCCAGACGTCCTTCTTCGCGGCAGGGTTTCGCAGCAGATAGGCCGGGTGATAGGTCGGCATCACCGCGATCCCCTGGTACTCGCCCACGCGGCCGCGCAGGCGCGTGATCGGCTCCGCGGTCCGGAGCAGCCAGTGGGCGCCGAACTTGCCGAGGCCCACGAGCACGCGCGGTCGGATCGCCTGGATCTGCGCCTCCAGGAACGGCTGGCAGGCCAGGATCTCGGAAGGCTCGGGGTTGCGGTTCTGGGGCGGGCGGCACTTGATCACGTTCGCTATGAAAACGTCCTTGCGCGCCATGCGCAGACCCTTCTCGATGATGTCCGTCAGCAGCTGCCCGGCCCGGCCGACGAAGGCGAGCCCCTGCTCGTCCTCGTCGGCCCCCGGCGCCTCCCCGACGAACATCAGCTCGGCCTCGGGGTTGCCCTGGCCGAAGACGATCGTCTTGCGGCCCGCGGCGAGGGCACAACGGTGGCAATCCCCGAGCGTCTCGCGCACGGCCGCCAGCCGCGCGGCGGGATCAGAGGGACGCTCCCCGGTAGCCGCGTCTCCGCTGGGCGCGGCTACCGCCCCCTCCGCGCGTGCGGCCCCGACCGGCGCGGGCGCCGGCACACCCACGGTGTCCAGCGCGGCCAGGAATCGCCCGTGCGCCAGAAGCTGGGCCAGCACCTCCTCGCGCTCGCCGCCCGCGCTCATGCCCGGCTCGCGCCGACCCTCCGCTCGCGCAGCGCTCGCACCTCGTCGAGGATCCTCTCGGAAAGCTCGCGCTTGCTGGTGCGCGGCACCTCCAGCCGGCTCCCGTCACGCCGCAGGATCACGGCGGCGTTCGTCTCGGCTGCGAAACCGCTGCCCTCGATCCCCACCTGGTTCGCGACGATCAGGTCCAGGTTCTTCCCTTCCAGCTTACCGCGGGCGTTCGCCAGCAGGTCCTCGGTCTCGGCTGCGAAGCCGACCACGATCCGCTCGCCCGGTGCCGTCGCCACCGCGGCCAGCACGTCCGGCGTCCGCACCAGCTCGAGGCTCAGCGTCTCGGTCCGCTTCTTGAGCTTCGCGTCTGCGACCGTGGCCGGACGATAGTCGCTGACCGCCGCCGCCGCGACCACCACCGTGGCGCGCGGAAGCCGTTCGAGCACCGCCCGCCGCATCTCCTCCGCCGAACGGACCGCCGCCAGCTCGACACCGGACGGGGCGGGCAGGCTGGTCGGCCCGCTCACCAGGAGGACGGTGGCACCGCGAGCCCGGGCGGTCTCCGCGACGCGATACCCCATCCGCCCGGTCGAGCGGTTCGAGACGAACCGCACGGGGTCGATGTCCTCGACGGTGGGCCCGGCGGTCACCAGCACCGTCTCGCCCGCGAGGTCGCCTCGCCGTCGCAGCAGCGCGAGCGCCGCCTGGGCGATCTCCGCCGTCTCCGCCAGCCGGCCCTTGCCGAGCCAGCCGCAGGCCAGGTAGCCGCTGCCCGGCTCCACGACCGTCACCCCGCGCGAGCGAAGCCGCGCCAGGTTCTCCTGCACCGCGGGATGCTCGTACATGTTCACGTTCATGGCCGGGGCCACGAGCAGCGGCGCCTTGGTCGCGAGCGCGAGCGTGCTGAGCGCGTCGTCGGCGATGCCGTGGGCGAGCTTGCCCACCATGTTGGCCGTGGCCGGGGCGACGATCAGCAGCTCCGCCTGGTCGGCCAGGCTGATGTGGCGGATCTCGGCGTTCTCGCCGAGCGCGAACTGGTCGTGGAAGACCGGGTGTCGCGAGAGGGCCTCGAAGCTGAGCGGCGTCACGAAGCGGGCGGCGGCCGCCGTCATCACCACGTGCACGTCGAGCTCGCTGCGTTGCAGCTCGCGCAGCAGCTCGCAAGCCTTGTAGGCCCCGATGCAGCCGGTGACGCCCAGGACCACGACGCCCATCGTGACTACTCGTCCGTCTCGGCCTCGGCCGGCGGCTCGACCAGGTCCTCGCGGACCTCCCACGAGATCGTGCCTGCCAGCGTCTCCTCGACCGCCACCCGCGTGGGCTTGCGGCTGCGCGTCTCGACCCGGGGCTTGGCCCCGCCCTGCAGCTGCTTCGCCCGCTGCGACGCCACCGTGATGAAACGGAACTTGGAATCGATGTCCCTGGGAAGGATCAAGCGGCTCATGCTCTTTCTTGGCTCCCTTCGGCCGGCTGAAACGTCCGTTCGATGGTCCGCGCCCGCCCGGCCACGAGCGCCACACGGCACCGCGCGGCACGCACGATGCTCTTCAGCTCCTCGACACAGACCTCGAGATCCTCGTTGACGATCGCGTAGTGGTAGTTCTCGAAGCTGCCGATCTCCCGGCCCGCCATGGCGAGCCGCCTGCGGATCGCCTGCTCGTCGTCCTGGGCCCGCCCGCGCAGCCGGCGCTCGAGCGCCTGGTACGAGGGCGGGAGCAGGAAGACGGTGACCGCGTCGGGGATCCTCCGGCGCACCTGCGCCGCCCCCTGCACGTCCACGTCGAGCAGCAGGTCCAGCCCTTCGCGCTGCGCCCGCTCGACCTCCGCGAACCCGGTCCCGTACAGGTTGCCATGGACCTCCGCCCATTCCAGCAGCCCGCCCGCGTCGCGCAGGCCCAGGAACCTCTCGCGGTCCACGAAGTGGTACTCGACCCCGTCTCGTTCATGCCCTCGCGGTGAGCGGGTCGTGTGCGACACGGAGAAGCGAATCCCGGCCAGCTCGTCGAGCACCCGCGCCAGCACGGTCGTCTTGCCCGCCCCGGAAGGGGCTGAGACCACGATCACCGAGACCTGTCGCTCACTCAACGTTCTGCACCTGCTCGCGGAAACGCTCGATCTGCGACTTCAGCTCCACCACCTGCTGGATCGCCGCCGCGTCCTGGATCTTGCTGCCGATCGTGTTCGCCTCGCGCATCAGCTCCTGGGCCAGGAAGTCGAGCCGCTTGCCGGGCGAGCCGTCCTCGCCCGAGACCAGCGCCCGCACCGCCGCCGCGTGGCTGCGCAGCCGTTCCACCTCCTCGGCCACGTCGTGGCGCTCGACCGCGCGCACAGCCTCCTGGTAGAGGCGCGGCTCCTCGAGCCCCAACTCGCCCAGCAGGGACCGGACCCGCTCCAGGAGCGCCGCCCGGCGCTCCCCGCGCGAGGCCTCCGCCCGCTCCTCGATGCGGTCCGCCGCCTGGAGCACGGCGTCGAGCGCCGCGACCAGCACCGGCGCCAGGCGCGCACCCTCGCCGTGGCGCATCCGCGCGAGGTCGTCGAGCGCCTTGTCCACCAGCGCGATAAGGTCGGCCCGGAGCTCCTCGGCGAGCCCCGCTGCGTCCTCCACCCGCTCGAGGGCCCCGGGGAATCGCACCAGGTCGCCGACCGAGACGCCGCCTTCCAGGCCGAACTCGTTCTGCATGTCCCGCAGCGTCCGCACCAGCGAGGCCACCAGCGGACGCGAGGCCAGGACGGAGCCCGAGCCCGCTTCCGCGGACGCCAGCTGGACCGAGACCTCCACCCGCCCGCGCGCGACCGCTCGGCCGATCCGCTCGCGCAGCTCCGCTTCCAGGGCCAGGAGCCGCCGCGGGAGGTGCAGCGTCACGTCCAGGAAGCGGTGGTTCAGGCTGCGGATCGTGATCGAGGCGCGCAAGTCGCTCGTCTCGAGGCTGGCCGACCCGTAGCCCGTCATCGAGCGGATCACGGCCCCTCCGGCGTGAGCTGCAGGTCGTGCAGCCGGCTGTAGATCCCGCCCGGCTGCCGCAGCAGCTCCTCGTGCCGCCCGATCTCCCGGACCTCGCCTCCCTCCAGCACGATGATCCGGTCCGCGTCCCGGACCGTGGTCAGCCGGTGGGCGATCACGAGCGTCGTGCGTCCCCTCATCAGGTTCGCGAGCGCCGATTGCACCAGCCGCTCGGACTCGGTGTCCAGCGCCGAGGTCGCCTCGTCCAGGATCAGCACGGGCGGGTTCTTGAGGATCGCCCGCGCGATCGCGATCCGCTGCTTCTGGCCGCCCGAGAGGCGGCTGCCGCGCTCGCCGATCACGGTGTCGTAGCGGCGCGGCAGGTCCAGGATGAAGTCGTGCGCGAAGGCGGCGCGCGCCGCCGCCTCGATCCGCGCCTCGTCCACCTCGCTCATGCCGTAGGCGATGTTCGCGCGTACGGTGTCGTTGAAGAGCACCGTCTCCTGCGTCACCAGCCCGATCTGCGCGCGCAGGCTGGCGAGCGTCACCGCGCGGACGTCGAGCCCGTCCACCAGCACCGCCCCCTCGCTGACGTCGTAGAAGCGGGGCAGCAGGTTGACGAGCGTCGTCTTGCCGGCGCCGCTCGTGCCCACGATCGCCACCACCTCGCCCGTCCCGGCGCTGAAGCTCACCCGACGCAGGATGGTGCCGTGCCCGTCCGCGTAGCGGAAGCCGACCCCGCGGTACTCGATGCCGCGCTCCATGCGGGCAAGCGCGGGCGCGCCCTTCGGCTCGGGCACCTCGTCGTGGCGATCCAGCACCTGGAACACGCGCTGCCCGGCGGCCAGCGCCGCCTGGAGGGTCGCGTTGACGCGGGACAGCCGCTTGATCGGCGTGTACATGGCGAAGAGGGCGGTCAGGAACGCCACGAAGGCACCGGTCGTGATGCGGCCGGTCCGGTTGATCGCCCAGCTCCCGTAGAAGAGGGCCGCCACCAGCGCGATCCCGCCCAGGCCTTCCATGAGCGGGGGCAGGACCGCGGTGGTGCGCGTGATCCGCATGTTGACGTTCAGCAGGCGGGAGGCAGCGCGCCGGAAGCGCGCGATCTCGAAGCCCTCCATGCCGAAAGCCTTCACCACCCGGAAGCCGGAGATCGTCTCCTGCAGGATCTCGGAGATGTCCCGCCAGCGCCGGAGCGAGGTCTCGTTGGAGGCGCGCAGCCGCTGGCCCAGCCGCAGCAGCGGGTAGAGCACCGCCGGCAGGCCGACCATCGAGAGCAGAGCCAGCCGCCAGTCCATCCAGAACAGCACCACCAGCAGGCCGACGACGCTCAACCCCTCCTTGAGCAGGTCCCCCGCCAGCTCGGAGACCGCCGCCTGGATCTTCTCGACGTCCGTCGTGATGTGGCTCATCAGCGAGCCGGTCGTGCTCCGACCCAGGAACGCGAACGACTGCTTGAGGATGTGCTCGTAGAGCCGGTTCCGGAGGTCGGTCACCGCGTGCTGGCCGGCATCCGCCACCAGGGTCGTCGAGAAGTAGGAGGAGAGCCCCTTCGCGACGTAGAGCGCCAGGATCGTGGCCGAGAGCTGCCAGACCCGGACCCCGCCGATCAGGGCCTCGTCGAAGATGGGCTTCACCTGGTAGACGAGCAGCGAGCCCGACGCAGCGTAGCCGGCGGTGGCGAGCCACGACAAGAAGAGCCGGCCCCGATAGGGCCGCG
Organism: uncultured Acidobacteriota bacterium; assembly: GCA_963732935.1. Lineage (GTDB taxonomy): Bacteria > Acidobacteriota > Vicinamibacteria > Fen-336 > Fen-336 > DATBSL01. Next base: position 234,930 of record CAVTBK010000005.1, read on the forward strand.
TGAAGTAGAACAGGCGCCGGAAGAGGAGAACCTCCTCGCGCGCCGAGTTCGCCAGCGAACGACCCAGGCGCCCGCCGTTTCGACGAACCGAGGGGCGACTCAAGCGGACCTCAGGCGGAGCCGAGGACGGCGCTGTGCTGTCATCTCCCTGGAATCGCTGAACTTAGATCGAACATCGAAACATCGTAGTCTAACCCGGCGCCGGCCGTGACGGCAAGGGCGGCCTTCCCCTCGCCGTCAGTCGGTAAACCGGTACTTGACGAGCGCCCACAGCGCCGGGAAGCCGTCGGTCCAGGAGAGCTTCTTCCCTTCGCTGTAGTCCCGGCCCTCGTAGGTGATCGGCACCTCGTAGACGCGCGCGCCCCGCTTGAAGAGCTTCGCGGTGATCTCGGGCTCGATCCCGAAGCGATCGCTCCTGAGCGGCAGCGCCTTCAGCACGTCCGCCCGCACCGCCTTGAGGCAGGTCTCCATGTCGGTCATGGTCGTGTTGTAGAGCACGTTGGTGACCAGGTTCAAGAACAGGTTGGCGAGGTAGTGCGTGAACAGGAAGCAGCGGTGCCGCCCGATGAAGCGGCTCCCGAAGACGGCGTCGGCCTTTCCCCTCACGATCAGATCGACCAGCTCCGGATACTCCTCGGGGCTGTACTCGAGATCGGCGTCCTGCACGATCACGATGTCACCCGTCGTCTCGGCGATCCCGCGGCGCACCGCCGCGCCCTTGCCCTGGTTCGTCTCCTGCAGCACCAGCTTGAAGCCCCGCTGCGCGGCCAGCTCCCCCAGCCGCTCGCGCGTCCCGTCGCTCGAAGCGTCGTCGACCGCCACCAGCTCGATCCGCAACGGGACCGCCAGCACCCGCTCCACGATCTCCTCGATGGTGGCCCGCTCGTTGAAGGCCGGCATCACCACGGAGACGAGCGGGTCCGCAAGCGGCGAGCGGGAGGGTCGGGGCTGGGCCGGGGCGCTCATCGCCGGCCGACGCCCTCGTAGTGGAAGCCCAGCTTCCTGAGCACGCGCGGGTCGTAGATGTTGCGCCCGTCGAACACGGACGGCGTCCGCATCAGGCCCTTGATCCGCGCGAAGTCCGGCTCCCGGAACTCGTTCCATTCCGTCACGACCACGAGGGCATCGGCGCCCGCCGCGGCCTCGTAGGCCCTTTCGCAGAGAGAGACCCGCTCGCCGAACGTGCGCCGGGCCTGGTCCTGCGCCTTGGGATCGTAGGCCCTGACCTTCGCCCCCGCCGCCAGCAGGCCCTCGATGATCGCGATCGCCGGAGCCTCGCGCATGTCGTCGGTCCGCGGCTTGAAGGCGAGTCCCCAGATCGCGACCGTCCTGCCCGCCAGGCCGCCCAGGTGAGCCGCGATCCTCCCCACCAGGACCACCTTCTGCTCCTGGTTCGTGCGGTCGACCGCCTCCACCACGTTCAGGGGGACGCCGGCCTCCTGCCCCATGCGAATGAGCGCCTTCACGTCCTTGGGGAAGCAGGAGCCGCCGTAGCCGACGCCGGGGAACAGAAAGGAGGCTCCGATCCGCGCGTCCGTCCCCATCCCCATCCGCACCTGCTTCACGTCCGCGCCGACCCGGTCGCAGTAGTTCGCGAGCTCGTTCATGAACGAGATCCGCGTCGCCAGCATGGCGTTGGCGGCGTACTTGGTGAGCTCGGCCGAGGCCGGGTCCATGACCAGGATCGGCTTGCCCGTGCGCACGAAGGGCTCGTAGAGCTGCCGCATCAGGGCCTCGACCTTCGGGTCGTCCGTGCCAATCACGACGCGGTCGGGCTTCAGGAAGTCGTCGACCGCGGTCCCCTCCTTCAGGAACTCCGGGTTGGATACGACCGCGAAGGGATGCCCGGTGAGCGACGCGATCAGCTCGCGGACCTTGCCCGCGGTCCCTACCGGCACCGTCGACTTGTTCACGATCACCTTGAAGCCGTTCATCGCCCGGCCGACGCCGCGGGCCACGTCCAGCACGTGCCGCAGGTCCGCCGAGCCGTCCTCGTCCTGCGGCGTGCCTACGGCGATGAAGATGACCTCGCTGGCGCGGACGGCCTGGTCGAGATCGGTCGTGAAACGAAGGCGCTCCTCGGCCACGTTGCGCGGCACCATCTCGTCGAGCCCTGGCTCGTAGATGGGGATCTCGCCCCGGCGGATCCGCTCCACTTTGCCGGCATCGGCGTCCACGCAGACGACCGAGTTGCCGTTCTCCGCCAGGCACGCCCCGACCACCAGGCCGACGTAACCCGTCCCCACCACTCCGATGTTCAACGATGCTCTCCTCGCCGGTGCCTGAAACCCCGAGAGCGTAGCACGAAAGAAGGGGCGGCCAGTCCTGCTATCATGCGCGCGCCCATGCACTTCGGCCTCGACGTACGCCCCTCGCTCTCGCGCCCGACCGGCGTCGGCACCTACGTGCTCGCCCTCATCGAGCACCTGCCGCGCCAGGCACCCGAGGATCGCTTCAGCCTCTTCTCGGCCTCCGCCCGGCAGCGCTACCCCCGCCGCCAGTGGCCCGAGAACGTCCGCCTGGTCGACCGCCGGATCCCGGTGACCCTGCTCAACCTCGCCTGGAGCCGCCTGGGCTGGCCCCCGCTGGACCGCCTGGTGGGCGAGCGGCTCGACCTCGTGCATTCCCCGCACCCCTTGCTGGTGCCCTGCCGCAGGGCCAAGCAGGTGCTGACCGTCTGCGACCTCTTCTTCCTGAAGCACCCCGAGATGGTGGGGGGGACGCCCGGCGCGACTACGTCGCGCGCGTACGCCAGCACGTGAAGCGGGCCGACGGCGTCATCTGCATCTCGCAGTACACGGCCCAGGAGGTTCGCCGGCTGCTCGACGTGCCCGACGAGAAGATCGCCGTCACCCCGCTGGGGATCGACCCCATCCTCTCCCACCCACCCACCCCCGAGAGCGTCGAGACGACCCTGCGCCGCCACGCGCTGCCGCGGGGTGGCATCCTCTACCTGGGCAGCGACGAGAAGCGCAAGAACCTGGTCACGCTGGTGATCGCCTACCTCGCGCTCGCCCGCAGGCGCCGCGCCGTCCCCCCGCTGGTGCTGGTCGGACCCGGCTCGCAGTGGGCGCAGGGCGGCGCACGCATCGGCCCCCAGATCCGCGCCACCGGCTACCTGCCCCGTGAGGACGTGCGTGCCCTCTTCGCCGCCTCGGCGATGCTGGTCCTCCCCTCGCTCGAGGAGGGTTTCGGACTGCCGGTCGTCGAAGCCATGGCCGCCGGGCTGCCGGTCGTCTGCTCGGACGGCTCCGCGCTCTCGGAGGTGTCCGCCGACGCGGCCCTGCTCGTCGACACCCGCGACCCGACGGCGCTCGCCGCCGCCATCGAGCGTTTGCTCGACGACCCGGCGTTCGCGGGCGAGCTGCGCTCGCGCGGGGTCGCGCGCAGCAGGCAGTTCGACTGGCGGCGCACCGCCGAGCAGACCCTCTCCTTCTACCGGAAGGTCCTTGGGCGCTGACCCGCTGGTCATCGGGATCGACGGGCGCGAGCTCGCCGGCAAGCCCACGGGCACCGGCCGCTACCTCCGCAGCCTGCTCCGGCACTGGCGTCAGGGTCCGGATCGGATCCTCGTCTATTTCAACGGCCCCGCCCCGCACGATCCTGCGCTCGCTCATCCTGCCATCGAGACGCGGCCGATCGGTCGGGCGCCCGTACGCGGCCTGCTCTGGCAGCAAAGGCTCCTGCCAGAGCAGGCGAGGGCAGACAACCTGGACGTCTTCTTCGCCCCCGCCTACACCTGTCCGCTGTCGCTCGAGGTCCCGAGGGTCACGACCGCCCACGATCTTTCCTTCTTCGCCCTTCCCCAGGACTTCTCGTTCCTGGACGCGCTGCGCCGGCGCTGGCTGGTCGGGCACAGCCTGCGTGCCTCGCGCCTGCTCCTGGTCTGCGCCGACTTCACCCGGCGCGAGCTGGCACGCCTGTTCCCCGACCTCGGGCCCGGCGTCGTCAGGGTCATCCCGCACGGACCCGACGACGACCTCGCGCCGCCTCCCGACCGGGTCCAGGCGCGCGCGCGGCTTTCCCTGGGCGGGCCGTACCTGATCGCAGTCGGCAGCGTCCTCAACCGCCGGCGCGCGCCGGAGCTGCTTCGTGCGACGGCGCTCCTCCGACGCCGTCATCCGGATCTCGTGCTGGACGTCGTGGGTGAGAATCGGACCCAGCCCCGGATCGACCTCGCGCGACTGGTCTCGGCACTCGGGCTCGAGTCCAATGTGCGACTCTCCGGCTACGTGGACGAGGCGGCCCTGGCGGACCGGTACGCGGCCGCCGACCTGGCCGTCTTCCTCTCCGACTATGAAGGCTTCGGCATGCCCGCGCTCGAGGCCGCGGCCCGAGGCGTCCCGCTCGTGGTCAGCGACAGGCCCGCGCTAGGCGAGGTGTTTGCGGAAGCTGCGCTACTGGTCGATCCCCGGGACGAGACGGCGATCGAATCGGCGATCGACCGCGCGCTCACCGAGCCCGGCCTGACCGAACGGCTGCGCGTGGCCGGCCGGGCCCTGGCCGGCCGCCACTCCTGGTCCGAGACCGCCCGGCGCACGCGCGAAGCGCTGCTCGAGGCGGCGCGACGGTGAGCGGTCCGTTCCAGGGAGGCCGCGACGCCCCACGCGTGCAGGTCGTCGTCGTCTCCTTCCAGGCGCGCGACGCCCTGATCGACTGTCTCGATTCGCTGGCGCGCGAGGTGCGGCTGCCGCTCGAGCTGACGGTGGTCGACAACGCGAGCCACGACGGGTCCGCCGAAGCCGTGCGCGAGCGCCACCCACGCGCTCGCGTCCTCCAGAACCCCGAGAACCTCGGTTTCTCGGCTGCCTGCAATCGCGGCTGGCGCGCCGGCGGCGCCGGCCTGGTTCTCTTCCTCAACCCCGACACCGAGGTCCTCCAAGGCGCCGTCGAGGCCCTCGCGGACCGCCTCGACTCCCGCCCCGAGCTGGCGATCGTCGGCCCGCTCACCCGCAACACCGACGGCAGCGTCCAGGTCTCGACCGGCCCCGACCTCACGCCCTGGAGCGAGCTCGCTCAGCGCCGCCTGGTGAAGGGCGTCGCCCGGCGGGATGCTCGATCGCTGGCCGAGGCCGAACGCCGCCACACGCGCGAGCACGAGCCGGCCTGGGTCTCCGGCGCCTGCCTGATGGCGAGGCGCGAGGTGCTCGCGGCAGTGGGCGGGTTCGACGAGGGTTTCTTCCTCTACGAGGAGGACGCCGACCTCTGTCGCCGGGTGCGCGCCGCCGGTGGCCGGGTTCTCTTCACTCCGGCCGCCCAGATCCGCCATCGGCTCGGCGCCAGCATGGCGAAGGCGCCGCGCGGGGCCCGGCTCGCCTATCAGGCGAGCCACCTCCGCTACTACCGCAAGCACAATGCGCCCTGGGCGCAACTCGCCCTGCGGCTGGGTATCGGCCTCCGAGCGCCGGCGGTGCTCCTGCGGGCCGGTGAGGGAGCGCGCGCCGAGGCCGCGGCCCTGCTCCAGCTCGCGCTCCGCGGGCGCTGAGGGCGCGCCGTCCGGCTTGGGGCGCCCACAGCGCTCATGGTACCGTTCGTCGGGCTCGAGCGAGCGGGAACGAGAGAGCGTGAAGATCGCGATCGACGTGCGCAAATGGCAGGACTACGGGATCGGGACCTACGTCCGGAACCTGGTGCGCCACCTCGCCAAGCTCGACACCGTGACGAGCTACCTGCTCTTCTGCAACCCGGCCGACGAGGCGACCCTGCGCGACCTGGCCGAGAACTTCATCCCGGTGGTGGACCGCTCGGCCCGCTACGGGATCCGCGAGCACTTTTCGATCCCGCTCAAGCTGCGGCGGCTGGGCGCGCAGCTCCTGCATTCGCCCCACTACGTCCGGCCGCTGCTGTGCACGATCCCGTCGGTGGTGACCATCCACGACTGCATCCATCTGCTCTTTCCCCAGTACCTGCCCAACCGCGCGGCCTTCCGCTACGCGCGCTTCGTGATGGGCTCGGCGGTTCGCCGCAGCGCGCTCGTCTACACGGTCTCCGAGGCCTCGCGCACCGACATCCTGCGCTTCTACCCTGCCACCGATCCCGACAAGGTCTGGGTGGTTCCGAACGCGATCGACGCGGAGCTGCTCGAGGACCCGGGTCAGGAGGAACGCGAGCGCGTCCGCGAGCGCTACCAGATCCGCGGCCGCTTCGTGCTGTTCGCCGGCAACGTGAAGCCGCACAAGAACCTGGAACGGCTGATCCGCGCCTTCGCGCGGGTGCGCGCCGAGCCCGGCCACGAGGACGTGCGGCTGGTGCTGCTGGGCGAGGACGTGAGCCGCTACGGGTCGCTGCGGCGCGCCGTCGAGGAGTCCGGGGTGCGGCAGGACGTGCGCTTCTTCGGCTTCGTCCCCCACCGCACACTGGCCGCGCTCTACCGGATGGCTTCCGTGTTCGCCTTCCCCTCTCTCTACGAGGGGTTCGGCCTGCCTCCGCTCGAGGCCATGGCCTGCGGCACTCCCGTCGTCACCTCCCGCATCTCCTCGCTGCCGGAGGTGGTGGGCGACGCGGCCCTCCTCGTCGACCCCTACAGCGAGGAAGCGATCGCGCGGGCCATCTCGCGCGTGCTGGACGAGCCGGAGCTGCGCCGGAGCCTGGTGGAGCGGGGCCTGCTGCGGGCCTCTCGCTTCAGCTGGGATCGCTCGGTTCGGGCGATCCACGCCGGCTACATGAAAGCCCTCGGCCGTCCCCCCGCCGCCCCCGCGGAGGCCGCTCCCTGAGGGTCGCGCTCGTCCACGACTGGCTGACCGGGATGCGAGGCGGCGAGAAGGTGCTGCTCTCGCTCGCGCGCCTCTTTCCCGAGGCACCCATCCTGACCCTGCTGCACGTCCCGGGCTCGGTCGCCCCCGAGCTCGAGGCCCGCGAGATACGCACCTCCTTCCTCCAGCACGCCCCGGGGATCGGCCGGCACTATCGGCACTACCTGCCGCTCTTCCCGCTCGCGGCCGAGCGACTCGACCTGCGCGGCTTCGACCTGGTCGTCTCCAGCTCCCACTGCGCGGCCAAGGGCGTCCGTCCCGCTCCCGGGGCCCTGCACCTGTGCTACTGCCACACCCCCATGCGCTACGTCTGGGACCGCTACCACGACTACTTCTCCCCGGACCGGCTCTCGCCCCTGGCCCGGCTGCTGGTGCCGCCCGTCTCCGCCGGCCTGCGCGCGTGGGACGTCGCGAGCGCCGTGCGCGTCGGTCGCTTCGCGGCCAACAGCGCTTACGTGGCCGACCGCATCCAGCGCTACTACGGCCGCGACGCCGAGGTGATCCCGCCACCGGTGGACGTCGACTTCTTCACCCCGGCGCCCCAGGAGAGCCCCGGCCGCTACGATCTCGTCGTCTCGGCGCTGGCGCCCTACAAGCGCCTCTCCCTGGCGCTCGAGGCCTACCGCGGCAGCGGGCGCCCGCTCATGATCGTGGGCGACGGACCCGAGGCGGCCCGGCTGCGCGCGACGGCCCCGCCGGAGGCCCGCTTCCTCGGACGCGTCGACGATCTCGAGCTGCGGGAGCTCTACCGCGGCTGTCGCGCCGTGCTGATGCCCGGGATCGAGGATTTCGGGATCGTCCCCCTCGAGGCCATGGCCTGCGGGCGCCCGGCCGTCGTCTTCGCCGAGGGCGGAGGCGCGGAGACCGTCGAGCCCGGCCGCACCGGGCTCCTGTTCCGCGAGCCCACGCCCGCCTCCCTGCGCGCGGCCATCGCTGCGCTCGAAACGACGCGGTTTGATAGACTCACCCTGCGAGCCAGGGCGGAGGCGCACCGGCCAGAGGTCTTCGAGGGCAGGATCCGCGAGTTCGTGGACCGGGCACTCGGCACGATGAACCCGCGATGCTGAAGTTCCAGACCCGTGTCATGGTGGTGAGCTACGTCCTCTCGGACGTGCTCGCCACGAGCGCCGCCTGGCTGCTCGCCTACCTGCTCCGCTTCCACGCCCACCCCGTCCAGGCCCTGATCCCCGTCACCAAGGGCATCCCGCCCCTCACCGACTATCTGCTGCTGCTGCCGCTGATGGCGTGCCTGTGGCCCGCGGTCCTCTATTTCCACGGGCTCTACCGGGTGCGCCGCAGCCGCAGCCGGATCGACGAGCTGTTCGCGATCGTCTTCAGCGTGACGATCGCCGCGGCCCTGACCCTGGGCGCGACCCTCTACATCCGCGTCTACTACCGCTATCAGCCGGCCGTCGCCCCGAGCTGGGAGTACAGCCAGGCCGTCTTCGCCCTCTTCGTGCTGCTCGACGTGATCCTGATCGCCCTCGCGCGCTCCGGGATGCGCGCCTGGCAGGAACGGCAGTGGGCGGCGGGCAGCAACGTCACCCGGGTGGCGGTGGCAGGCACGGGCGCGCTGGGACGCACTGTCGCCGAGGCCCTGCTCGCCCACCGCGAGCTGGGCTACCGCGTCGTCGGCTTCCTGGGCGAGAGCCCGGAGGCCGAGGCCCCGCTCGACCTGAACCTGCTCGGAACCATCGACGGCACCTGCGAGGTCCTGGAACGTCACCGGATCGACCAGCTCTACATCGCCCTCCCGCCCGAGGCGCACGGCCGCATCCCGCGCCTGGTCGAGTGCGTGGCCAACGAGTGCGTCGACATCAAGGTCGTCCCCGACGTCGTGCAGTACGCCACCATCAAGGCCGCCCTCGAGGACCTCGACGGCATCCCGATCATCAGCCTCAACGAGGTGCCGCTGCAGGGCTGGAACAGCATGGTCAAGAGGCTGGTGGACACGCTGGCCTCTCTCTTCTTGCTGCTGGCGCTGGTCGTGGTGCCGGTCCTGCCGCTGATCGCCCTCGCCATCCGCCTCTTTGGCGGCAAGGGCCCCGTGCTGCTCCGCCAGGAACGCATGACCCTCGACGGGCGCACCTTCCACATCTTCAAGTTCCGCACCATGGTCGACGGCGCGGAGAAGATGACGGGCCCGGTCTTCGCCACCGAGGACGATCCTCGCCGCACCCGGGTCGGGATCTGGCTGCGTCGCTTCAACCTGGACGAGCTGCCCCAGCTCCTGAACGTGCTGCTCGGTCACATGAGCCTGGTTGGCCCGCGTCCCGAGCGTCCGCCGTTCGTGCGCCAGTTCCGCGAGCGGTTCCCCACCTACATGCGGCGCCACCGCGTGAAGAGCGGGATGACCGGCTGGGCACAGGTCAACGGCTGGCGCGGCAACACCTCGATCGAGAAGAGGATCGAGTTCGACCTCTACTACATCGAGAACTGGTCCCTGCTGCTCGACCTCAAGATCCTGATCCTGACCCTCTTCCGCGGCTTCGGCCAGAAGCACGCGTACTGAGCACGATGCCGAGAGCGCTGGTCACGGGGGCGGCGGGCTTCATCGGCTCACACCTCACCGAGTACCTGCTCGAGCGCGGCTTCGCGGTCGTGGGCATGGACAACCTCGTGACCGGGGACGTCGCCAACATCCAGCACCTGATCGGCCGCGATTTCGTCCTGATCAAGCACGACGTGACCAACTACATCGCGGTCGACGGCCCGCTCGATTACGTCTTCCACTTCGCCAGCCCCGCCTCGCCCATCGACTACCTGAAGCTCCCGATCCAGACCCTCAAGGTCGGCAGCCTGGGAACCCACAACTGCCTGGGCCTCGCCAAGGCCAAGGGCGCGCGCTTCCTGATCGCCTCCACCTCCGAGGTCTACGGGGATCCGCTCGTCCATCCCCAGCGCGAGGACTACTGGGGGAACGTCAATCCGGTGGGACCCCGCGGCGTCTACGACGAGGCCAAACGCTTCGCCGAGGCGATCGCGATGGCCTACCACCGCTTCCACGGGATCGAGACACGCATCGTCCGGATCTTCAACACCTACGGTCCCCGCATGAGGATCGACGACGGGCGCGCGATCCCCGCCTTCCTGAGCCAGGCCCTGCGCGGCGAGGACGTCACCGTGTTCGGTGACGGATCGCAGACGCGCAGCCTCTGCTTCGTCTCCGACCTGGTGGAGGGGATCTTCCGGCTGATGATGTCCGACCTCCCCGACCCCGTGAACCTCGGCAACCCGAGCGAGCTCACCATCCGCGAGCTGGCCGAGACGATCGTGGCCCTGACCGCTTCCCGCTCGCGGCTGGTCGAGCGGCCGCTGCCGGTCGACGACCCGAAGCGCCGCCAGCCCGACATCACCCGCGCCCGGACCCTGCTCGGCTGGGAGCCGAAGGTGCCCCTCCGCGAGGGATTGCCCCGCACGATCGAGTACTTCCGCCGGAAGATCGGCTGCTGAGCGACTGGACCGGCCTCTCAGGCGGCTAGCGCCTGCGCGCCAGGATGAGGCCGTCCGCGAGCGGGAGCATCACCGAGTCCACCCGCCGGTCCCCCACCACGATCTCGTTCAGGGCGCGGATCGCGCTCACGCCCTCGCCGCGCTGGTCCTCGCGCAGCACGTCGCCCCGGCGGAAGACGTTGTCGACCGCGACCAGACCGCCGGGTCGCAGGCGCCGCACCACCTCTTCCCAGTAGACGGGATAGCTCCGCTTGTCCGCGTCGATGAAGGCGAAGTCGAAGCTCGGCTGGTCCGGCAGCGCCCGCAGCGTGTCCGCCGCGGGACCCAGGCGCAGCTCGATCCTCTCCGCGACGCCAGCCGCCGCCCAGTGGCGGCGCGCGATCGAGGTCCACTCTTCGCTCACGTCCAGGCAGAGCAGCCTCCCTTCCGGGCCCAGGCCCCGCGCGATCGCCAGCGCCGAGTAGCCGGTGAAGGTGCCGATCTCGAGCGCATGCCGTGCCCCGATCGCGGCCACCAGGATGCGCAGGAAGCTCGCCTGGTCCGGTGAGACCTGCATGACCGCGCGCTCGCCCAGGCGCGCCGTCTCCTCCTGCAGGGCGAGCGCCACCTCGTCGTCCGGCGTGCGATGTGCGAGGAGATAGCCGTAGAGCGCGTCGTCGAGGACCGTGTACTTCGGTTTCGGGGCCATCCCGGCCAGGATACGGGATCCCGCTCGAAAGGGACACCGCGGCTCGTGTTACACTCACACGCGTCAGGCGCCTGTAGCTCAGTTGGATAGAGCGGCAGCCTTCTAAGCTGCGGGTCAGGGGTTCGAATCCCTTCAGGCGCGCCAAGTGGACCGGTGGTGGCTGTAGCTCAGCTTGGTTAGAGCGCCAGGTTGTGGCCCTGGAGGCCGCGAGTTCGAATCTCGTCAGCCACCCCAACAAGATCAACAACCCTGGAGTTCGCACCTGTCCCGGCCCTTCCGGGCTGTGGACAGGACTGCACCGCACCCCATCGGAGACCCGCCGGGAGACTGGCGATGTTCTCCGGGCTGCTCGTGGTCCTGCTCCAGGTGTCCTCTCGGCGCACCACGTTCAAGGTGGCGTCCAGCCCCGCACGCCTGAGTGCCCGCAGCGGGCGGAGTCGGGGACGACGGAGTGCCCGGCGTCGCGCTCCCAGGCGGGTACCAGGCGCCCCGGTGCACCGCCCACAGGATCGTCCGTCGTCTTGGCGTGCTGGCCGGCGCACGGGCTTGCCGCTCTCCGGCAGCGCCTTGCTCGGCTTTCCCGCCAGCACGTAGCCGGCCGCCGGCGGAGGAGTCGAGGGCGGTGGTGAGGTTGGCGCAGCTGGTGAAGATCCCGCGCGCATTCGTCTACATCTGCGCTGGCGGCTTCCTTGTCACCTGGCCATGCTCCTCGAGCGTCCCCACAACGCCGCCGACCAGTGCTGCCATGCCGAGCACTATCAAGAGCTGAGCGAGGACGAAGCCACCCATCGCGCTCGTCGCGCCCGCGAGGTCATGGCGAGCCAGCAGGCCTACCGCCTTCGAGACGCCGTGTCCCGCCAACTCCAGGGCGAAGCCGGCCATCAGCACACCTGCCCAACGGGTCCTGGTCAGATAGAACGCGCACGCGACGACTCCCGCCAGGAGAATCAGGATCGACAGCCAGCTCAATACGCCACCAAGGACCATTCCCACCACCCACCTCCTCTTCCCGACTCCAGTCCCCGAACGCTGCGGATCGGCCAACGAGCCGGCGAGCACGTCGATTCTGCCCTCTGGCGCACGAGGTGGCGCAGCCATCGGCCCGGCACTACCGAAACACTCGTCAGCCTCCCGCGCTTGGTCAGCGGCCCTTCCGCCCCGGGCTGGCATCTGCCTCCCCCGCCGGCGCTTCCTTGTCTCGCGACGCTTGCCCCCTTGGAGACTCCAGCTGCGGCAGGTCTCCGTCGGGGTACTCGGGTCGAGTCTGGGCGGCCCGATCCTCCACGATGACGTCAAGAGCCCGCTGCTTGTCTTTGCTGTTCAGCTCGTAGACGGCTCCGACTATGCCGCTTCGAAGGGCACCTCCGTGTCGTCTTGCCCTACGGCCGACAACGATCAGCAGGACGAGCCAAATGCCCGCTACCGCGCAGAAGACGCCTAACTCGATCGCCGATTCCATACCGACACCATGGCGGGCAATGCCCTGAAGGTTGCGTCTATGGCGACCGACACACGCATTGCTGCGCCTCTCCCAGCACCGCTCGGCCGCGCGCTTCCTCCGCGGTCCGCAGTCCGCTCCGTTCTCCGTGCAACGGGCGAGGACGACATAACCTTACACTAGCGCGTCGGCTGACTTCTTCGGGGTTGTGGAGGTGGTAGATGCGACGAGGAGCCATAAGACACACTGCGATGGCTGCCCTCACCTGTCTCTGCGGAGTTCTAGCGACCAGCTGCGGTCAGGACGCCAAGTCCACCGTGAGCGCTGAGGTCGTCTCCAGCGGGAAGATGCCGTTCCACGGCCCAAATGGTCCTGGCACCGAGCCCATCGCGATTACGTTCAACTGGACCGTCGTCGTTGAGGCGCATCACGGCCTGGGCTGCACCGTGGATCGGATTACGACCGTGGTATCCGAGGCCGAGTCGGGGAAATCTCTGATGGCTGAGACCGATCCTGGGGCCTCGGGCGCCTTGGCAAGCGGGGAACGCGCGGAGTTCCCGCAGAGCCAAGGTGGCTCCTTTCACTCCAGCCTCTACCAGCGCCCCTGGAGTGGCCTGACGCGGGTCGACGTGACGTATTCTGATGGCCGAACTGAACGACTCGAGGTGGCGTTCGCGATTCCGTAGCGGGAGCGCGGAAGTCGCTAGGTTCGATGGTGTGATCTCTGCGCGGGGTCCGCTCGCCGAGGATTTCCTGAGACACTAGGGAGGTGCCGATGGGAGGATGGTTGGCGACAGCGGTCCTACTTGCTCTGCCGGCAACGATCGCGGCCCCTCAGGAAGAGCCGATACCGACGGCCGAGCAGCGGCCCCCGGGTTGGACGTGGGAGCTGGTGGACGCGGTCCACTGCCGCTGGACGAACGCCGATCTTGAGCAGAGAGCCATCATCACCTTCTTCTGCAAGCAGAACACCATCCGGATCGACGTGCACCATACCCTCCTTGCCATGGCTGACCCCGACGATGGCGAGATCAAGGTCGACCTCATCAGCGATCGCCCGGTGAGACGGCTTCGACTGGATGGGAAGCTGGCGCGGAACCAGCACGGCGTGCTCTTCGACAGCGACGGTCGTAGCGGCTTCGTGTCCTGGATCCGCGACAAGAAGAATGCAGGAGCAGACCTGACCATCATCCTATCGAACGACGGTCGCCGAGGGGTCTACCACTTCAGGAACGTCAATCTCACCTCGGCGAAGGAGCTGCTGTCGCGGGACATGGCTCCGAAGGACTGACGCGCCCGTGAGACGCTCTCCGGGCACCGGCTCCGCCGCCACTCGGGTGTACGATCGGGCGGAGCTTTTGCGTGAGAGACGAACAGCCCTGGTCGCAGGGGCGGCCTGGGTAGACGCCCTGTCCACATGGACAGGGCGAGGCTAGAAACACGGTGGTTTGAGGCGGTATCCGAATCTCGTCAGCCACCCCAACACACCCCCGACAGACCGAGGAGCCGGCGATGCCCCAGCGTCCCCCGGACGTGAAACCCGAGATCCTGCACGCCGACCTCACGGACGGGCTGCTGGCGGCCTTCCTGGAAGGACCCGATCTCGCGGTCGACACCGAGACCATGGGGCTGCGCACCCTGCGCGACCGCCTCTGCCTGGTGCAGTTGTGCAACCGGAAGATGGTCTCGGCGATCGTGCAGATCCCCCGCCCGGAGGCCGGCACATCGGCCGCGGCGCGAGCGCCGCGCCTCAAGCGCCTGCTGGAGGACCCGCGCGTGGTCAAGGTCTTCCACTTCGCCCGCTTCGACGTGGCCGCGCTCCGCCACTGGCTCGGCATCGACGTCGCGCCCCTCTACTGCACGCGCACCGCCAGCAAGCTGGCCCGGACCTACACCGACCGCCACGGGCTCAAGGACAACCTGCTCGAGTTCCTGGACGTGGAGCTCGACAAGGTCACCCGGCATTCCGACTGGTCCAGCGCCCGGCTGACGCCCGAGCAGGTCGCCTACGCGATCTCCGACGTCACGCTGCTGCTACCCCTGAAGGACAAGCTCGAGGACATGCTCCGCCGCCAGGAACGCGCCGAGCTCGCCCAGGAGTGCTTCCGCGCCATCCCGGTGCTGGCCAAGCTCGACCTCGCCGGCTTCGATCTGCTGTTCGAGCACTGAGCGGGCTGCCCGCCCCGCGCCGTCAGCAGCGCCCGCGCCGCCCCGGCTCGGCGGCCCGCGTCGCCCGCGCGCCTACCTCGTCCTGCGCCGGCTTGCCGTTCACCACCTCCAGCAGACCCTGCATGTCCGAGGGCTGCAACGTCTCCAGGTCCCGAAGCGCAGCCACCAGCTGCCGGGCGAGCTCCTGGCAGTGCGCGAGCACGGGACCGTTTCCGGCTTTTCTGCCGACCGGGCCGGCGGGCGCCTTGGCCCCGTTCTCGAGCCCCCACTCGCTGCGCTGGTCCGGGGTGAGCGGCATGCAGGCCCCGCCCTCGACCCGGTGCGGCGGTCGGCGGTCGTGCTTGAAGCCGGAGACACCGGGGAACGCCTGCTCGAGCAGGTAGTCGATCACCCGCACGATTCGTCGCTGGTCCTGGCCGACCAGGAGCCGGCTGTCGGCGCGCACCGACACCTCGACCCCGCGCGTCGTGACCGCGATCGTGATCGCGATCGAGGTGCCCTCGACGCGCAGCAGCTCGTTCGCGATCTCCGCGATCACGTCGCGGTGCTCGTCCCGCACGAAACCGACCGGGGCCACTCGCACGGCACCGGTCACCTCCTGGTTGCGGAACGCCGCCGCGCGATACAGGTACCATTCCGGCGGTACGCGATAGTCGCGCAGCTCGTCCAGGATGTCCTGGGTCTCCTCGGACCGCGTCAGCACCTCGAACATCTTGAAGTCGAGCGGCGTCGCGCCGTGCAGGAGCGCGCTCGTGTCGGTGTAGATCCCGAGCGCCACCGCCGCCTTCTCGGCCGGGGTCAGCTGGTCGAGCACCCCGAACGCCGAGGCGACCACCGCCATGAAGGCCGAGGTCGAGCCCACCGGCAGGCCGACGAAGGCCAGGCGCACCTTGCGCACACCCTTGGCCCGGCAATGCTCCTCCACCTCGGCCGGGTCGGCATGATGGTCCGCCACGAAGAAGTAGTCCTTGATCGGCCCGACGCCGGTCGTGCTCAGCATGCCGAGCGGGGGCGAGGTGTCGACCATGCAGTGCAGCCCCCCACGCACCCGCTCGCGGTTGGGATCGCGCAGCACGATCTTGCAGCGCTCCACCAGGTTCCGGTTCTGCGGATGGCCGAGGCTGCCGGTCAGGATCCTGGCCTCCTCGGCCCCGAGCGAGCGCAGGATCGTCTTGAGCAGCACGGCGCTCCCGAGCGCGTCCGGGTCGCCCACCCACTGGGTGAAGATGTTCGCCCCGCGGCCCCGGATCGCCTTCGCGCTACGCTTGAGGCCCATGTAGGCGGCGTGGGCGTCCGTGAGCAGGGCCAGGTTCTCGAGCGTGCGGCGCTTGCCCAGGATCGGCTGGAACCGGCGGGCGACCACGTGGGGCCCGGCGTGCCGGGGCGGCGTGAGGATGCGGCCGTTCTGGCTCAGAGCGCGCCTCCGCACTTCTCGCCCACCGGACTAGACCGCTGTCGCATGGAACCTCCGCCCCTCCCGCGCTGCCTCGGCCAGGAGCGGCGCGGGCTCGAACCGCGAGCCGTGCGCCGTGCGCAGCCGCTCGACGCCCTCGAGCGCGCGCGCCGCGCCCAGCCGGTCGAGGTAGCGAAACGGCCCCCCCAGGAAAGGCGGGAAGCCGAGACCGAAGATCGCCCCTATGTCGCCGTCGCGGGGTGAACGCAGGATCGCCTCCTGCAGGCACCGAACCGACTCGTTCAGGAACGCGAACAGGAGCCGGTCCTGGACCTCCTGCGCCGGGTAGCTTCTGCGCCTCTCCCCACCCAGCAGCTCGTAGACGGTGCGGTCGACCCTCTTTCGCCCGCCGCCGTACGCGTAGAAGCCGCTCCGGTTCTTGCGACCCCGCCTCCCGGCGGCGACCACGCGCTCCATCGAGGGGGGCGGAGCCGCTCTCGCGCCGAGGTGGTGCTCCATCACCCGGGCGACCTTCGCGCCGACGTCGATCCCGACCTCGTCGAGCAGCGTGACGGGTCCCACCGGGAAGCCGAAGCTCGTCATCGCCCGGTCCAGATCTTCGATCCCGGCGCCTTCCTCGAGCAGCCAGGACGCCTCGTTCAGGTAGGCGGCGAGCACCCGCGTCGTGTAGAAGCCGGGGCCGTCGTGGACCACGATCACGTGCTTGCCCAGGCGCCGGCCGAAGCTCACCGCCGTCGCCAGGGCGCGGGCGTCGGTCTCCCGGGTCACCACGATCTCGAGCAGCGGCATGCGGTGGACCGGCGAGAAGAAGTGCATCCCCAGCACCTGACCGGGACGCCGGCAGCCCTGCGCGATCTCCCGGATCGGGATCGAGGAGGTGTTGCTGGCGTAGACGCATCCCTCGACCGTCGCCGCCTCCACCTCCGCCAGCACCCGGCGCTTGAGCTCCAGGTCCTCGAACACCGCCTCGATCACGAGCCCGGCGCGGCGGAAGCCGCTCGTGTCGCGGGTCGGCGAGAGCCGATCGAGGCGCCGCCCCAGCTCGAGTTTCGTCAGCCGCCGACGCCGCAGCTGCGTCTCCCACAGCTCGCGGCTCTGCCGCAGCCCGCGGCCGAGGGCCTCCGGCGTGGCGTCCTTCAGTCGCACCGGCAGCCCGGACTCCGCGGCTACCGCCGCGATCCCCGCCCCCATCAGGCCCGCTCCGACCACTGCCAGCTTGTCGATCTTCCCGGGCACGGTCCCTTCAGGGTAGCCGGTGTCCTTCTTCGACGCCTGGGTCGCGAAGAAGAGGGAGACCAGGTTGCGGCTCACCTCCGTCATCGCCAGCCGGCCGAAGGCCGCCGCTTCGAGTCGCAGACCCTCCGCCAGCGGCAGGGTCGTGCCCTTCCTCACCACCTCGATCGCCTCGAGCGGCGCCGGATAGTGCCCGCCCGACGTCGAGCGAACCGACGCCCGCGCCTTCCTGAAGAGGACCGGACGGAGCAGCCGCTCGCGCAGGCGGATGCCGCGGCGCCGAGGTCGCAGGCGTCCCGCCGCCAGGTCGAGTGCCGCGTGCGAGGCGACCTCGAGCAGGATCGGCTCCGGGCAGACCTCGTCGACCAGGCCCGCGGCCAGGGCCCTGGCGGCCCTCATGGTCCGGCCGGTCAGGATCAGATCGAGCGCGGCGACGATCCCCACCAGGCGCGGCAGGCGCTGCGAGCCGCCCGCCCCGGGCAGCAACCCCAGCCGCACCTCGGGCAGGCCGATCCCAGTGCGCGCGTCGTCGGAGGCGACGCGATACCGGCAGGCCAGCGCCAGCTCCGTGCCCCCACCGAGGCAGGCGCCGTGGATGGCGGCCACCACCGGCACCCGCGCCGCGGCGACCTTGTCGAGCACCGCCTGCCCCGCACGGGAGAGGGCCTCCGCCTCCTCGCGAGAAGCCAGCCTCGTGAAGTCCTTGATGTCCGCCCCCGCCACGAAGCCGTCCGGCTTGCCGCTCCGGACCACGACCGCCTTGACGGCAGCGTCGCCCTCCGCTTCCGCCAGCAGGCCCTCGAACGCCGCGATGGTTCCCCGCGACAGGGTGTTGACCTTCTCGCCCGGGACGTCGATCGTCAGCACGACGACGCCGTCGCCCCTCGACTCCCGCCGCAAGGCACCGCTGTCGCTCACCGGCTCACACCCCCGCTCCGCGCTCGAGGACCATGGCGAGGCCCATGCCACCCTGGGCACAGACCGAGAGCAGGCCGAACTCGACGTCCCTCCGCTCCATCTCGTTCGCGAGCGTCGTGGTGAGGCGCGCCCCGGTCGCCCCGAAGGGATGGCCGATCGCGATCGACCCGCCGTTCACGTTGAGCCGATCGCGATCCACCTCCCCCACGCGGGACGAGCGGCCGAGCTTCTCCCGCGCCCAGGCGTCCGACTCGAGCGCCTGGGTGTTCGAGGCGACCTGGGCCGCGAAGGCCTCGTGCATCTCCACGAGCCCCATCGCCGAGAGCGGCAGGCCAGCGAGCTCCAGGGCCTTCGGGATCGCGAGCCCCGGGCCCATCAGCAGCTGCCCTCCCGGGTCGACCGCGCTCACGGCCCAGCTCCGGACGAAGGCGAGCGGCGTTCTGCCCTCGCCTCGCGCCCGGTCCTCGGACATCAGCAGCACGGTCGCGGCCCCGTCCGAGAGCGGGGAGGAGTTGCCGGCCGTCACGCTGCCGTGGCGCCGGTCGAAGACCGGCGGGAGCGCGGCCAGCGCCTCGAGCGAGGCGTCCTCGCGGATCTGGCCGTCCGCGCTGATGGTCGTCTGGTAGCCGGGCGGGACGGCGACGGAGCAGAGCTCGCGGCTGAGGAGGCCGTCTCGCGTCGCCCTCGCCGCGTTGCGATGCGAGGCGAGCGCGATCGCGTCCTGCTCGGCGCGGCTGATGCCGTTCTCCTTCGCCATCTTCTCGGCCGACTCGCCCATGGTGAGGCCGGTCGAGGGCTCGGCCAGCGCGGGCGCCTGGGGCGCCAGGTCCCGCGGCCGCAGCTTCGACAGGATCCCGATCCGGGCCTTGAGCGAGCGGGCGCGGCGCGCGTCCACGAGGGCGCGGGCCAGGCGCCTTCCCAGCAGGATCGGCAGGTCCGAAAGGCTCTCCGCGCCTCCCGCGATCCCCACCTCGGCCCGACCCAGCAGGATCTGCGACGCCACCTCGACCACCGCCTGGCTGGACGAGGCACAGGCGCGATTGACGGTGTGCGCGGGCACGGAAGCGGGCAGGGTGGTACGCAGTGCCGCTTCCCGCGCCAGGTTCGGGGCCCGCACAGAGGGCACCACCTGTCCCATCACCACGCAGTCGACGGAGACCGGGTCCAGCTCCGTTCGCTCGAGGAGCTCCCGCAGGCTCTCCGTCGCGAGGTCGACGGCGGTCAGGTCCCGGTAGACGCCACCCCAGCGCACGAAAGGCGTGCGGCAGCCGGCCACGATCGCGACCCTGCGTTTGCTCATGGATTCACCCTGGGTGCGCGGCCGACTGCAACCCGTGGCGGGCGTCCGAGGGCGGAAGAGCCTCCGAGTGGCGACGACACCCTGAGGGGCCGTCTCCCACGAAAAAATGCTAGCGCATCGGCTCCGGGCGATCCACTCGTTTCTGGCCCGGGGCGTCATCGTTCTCGGTCATCCGGGTCATTCCGTCCGTTCACGTCCCCGTGCGTCGCCAGGCCCCGTCCGCCCGTGAGACGATCCCCTTGAAATGGCCATCGTCACCGACAGCATCTCCGTCGCGACGCGAGGCAACTCGCAGATGCTGGACCTCACCGCGGAGGTCCAGGCCTCGCTTGCGCGCCATCGCTTCCGCGAAGGTCAGGCGCTCGTCTTCGTCATCGGCTCGACTGCGGCGCTCACCACCGTGGAGTTCGAGCCCGGCCTCCAGCAGGACCTGCCCGCGGCCCTCGAGCGGCTCGCCCCTCGCGGGATCCGCTACGCCCACGAGCAGACCTGGCACGACGACAACGGCCATTCCCACGTGCGGGCGAGCCTGCTCGGGCCCTCCCTGGTGGTGCCGTTCCGGGACGGGCGCCTCCTGCTCGGCACCTGGCAGCAGATCGTGCTCCTCGACTTCGACACGCGCCCTCGCCAGCGGGATCTGGTGGTGCAGCTCTGCGGCGAGCGTGTCGAGGCGGGTCCCGAGCCCGCGGACACGCCCCCGAGAGGACCCCGGCGGTGACCCGGCCCAAGCGCCGTCTCCTGCTCCCGCTCGCGCTGGGCGTCGCCTTCGTGCTGCTTTTCGACAGCCCCGTCGTCTATCCCTTCCGGATCTTCGTCGTCTTCCTGCACGAGGTCTCCCACGGCCTTGCCGCTCTCCTCACCGGAGGCCACGTGGTCTCGATCGCGATCAGCCCCGACGAGGGCGGCGTGTGCTTGACCCGCGGGGGTTGGCCATTCCTGATCCTGAACGCCGGCTACCTCGGTAGCCTGCTCTTCGGGGCCCTCTTCCTCCTGCTCGGGGCCAGGCGACGCAACGCGGCCCCCGTGCTCGCCGCCGTCGGGCTGGTCACCCTGGTCGCCGCCCTCGTGTACGTGCGCAGCTGGTTCGGCTTCGTCTACTGCCTGCTGGCGGGTCTCGCCCTGCTGGTCGTCGCCATCTGGCTGCCCGCGGGCGCCTCCGAGGTCCTGCTGGCCGCGATCGGGGCGATGAGCGCCCTTTATGCCGTCGCCGACATCGCCTCCGACGCGATCGTCCGCCACTCCTCCGCCAGCGACGCGGCCCAGCTCGCGCGCGCGACCGGGCTCCCCGAGGTCCTGTGGGGCGTCCTCTGGATCGCGGCGTCCCTGCTGACCCTCGCCACCGTGGCGCGGCGTCTCGCCTGAAGACCTGGAGACGAGCACCCCGCCGGCGCGCGCGATCCCACATCCGGCTTCCATGCGCGTAGAATGGGCGGTCCGGCTCGGCCTCGACGGGAGGCTCGGGGCCCCACGGAGTGAGACGACATGAAGCGGATCGGCATCCTGACCGCCGGCGGCGACACGCCGGCCCTCAACGCGACGGTGCACGGGGCGGTCGTGCGGGCGAACCAGCGTCACGTCGAGGTCTACGGGTTCATCAAGGGCTACTCGGCGCTGCTCAACCCGAGCGTGCCCTACGTTCATCTGAACCCCCTGTTCGCCGAGATCCCGGAGCTCGATCCCGAGCGCGGCGGCACCGTGATCGGAGCCTCGCGCGCCTTCGTGGACCCCAGCGACCGGGAGACCATCGCCCAGATCGCCGACCGCTTGAAGCAGCTCGGGATCGACGGCCTCATCTGCGTGGGCGGCGACGGCACCCTGAACGGTCTGCAGCCCTTCGCGGAGCTCTTCCCGGTGGTGCTCGCGCCCAAGACGATCGACAACGACCTCGGTCTCAACCACCGCAACGAGCCGGACGAGTGGGAGCGCGAGCCCCAGGAGGGCCCCTGCCCTTACCGGTACAAGCTGGGACGCTCGCTCACGCGGTTCGAGCTGGACGGGATGGTCAACTACGTGACCCCCGGCTACGCCACCGCCGTCTTCGATTCGGTGACCGGCATGCAGCGGGTCCGCACGACCGCCGAGAGCCACCGACGCATCGGCATCGTGGAGGTGATGGGCCGCCACTCGGGCTACATCGCCCTCGGAACGGCCTACGGCCAGCCCGACATCATCCTGGTCCCCGAGGTGCCGGTGCGCGTGCCGAAGCTGGTCGAGCGGGTGCACGAGCTGTACGAGCTGCAGAAGAACGTGATCATCGTGTGCGGCGAGGGCGTCGTGGGCGAGGACGGGCGGGAGCTGGGCGCCCAGCGCGAGTCGCACGACCCCGCGGGCAACGTGGTGCTCTCGGGCGCCTCGGACGCCCTGCGCGACATCCTGATCGACCACTTCGGCGACGCCTACTTCCAGCACTACCGGCGCTCGGAGACGGCCAAGAACGCGATCTTCACCCGCAAGGTCGGCCACACCCAGCGCGGCGGCCGGCCGGTCCAGTTCGACCGCTTCCACGCCGCGCAGCTGGGCGGCAAGGCCATCGACATGCTGCTGGAAGGCCAGAACAACGCCCTCGCCATCCTGCAGTGGCGGCGCGATCGCGGCTTCTACGTCGACAGCTACGACGGCAACGGCTTCCGCGACCGCTGGGGCGTCATCCACGCGCGCTTCCTGCACCCCTGCTTCTACGACGAGGAGCTGATGCGCCCCTCCAAGCTCGGGGTCGAGTACCTGCTGCCGATCTTCACCAACGCGATCGGGCAGGCGGACATCGAGGCGATCCGCCAGAGCGTCTTCGACGCCGGCAGCCTCCACCGCCCGTACCACTCGGTCAACACCGACATCAACAAGCGGATCCGCTACCTGCAGCCGCCGGAGTGAGCGCCGGGCCCAGGGACGCCTAACCGTCCAGGATGGTCAGCCTCCGCGGAGGGGGCCCGCCGCGCAGGCGCGCGCGCGGCGCGTAGACGGCGCCCGGCAGTAGCGGCGGCAGCTCCTTCGGCCAGGTCTCCAGGAGCCGGAGGTGTCCCTGCCGGTCCTCGCGCACCGCGACCACGGCGTCGTACGGATAGACGACCGGCGCTTCGTGCCAGGGGCCGCGCACCACCGCAGCCGGGATCGAGCGGATCCCCGCCGCCTCGAAGTGGGTCTCGTAGAGCAGTGAGTCGCTTCTCGTCACGTGTCCGACCGCACGCCCGTCGTAGAGATAGCGGACGGCGTGCCGGAAGGTCATGTCGAAGCGAAACGTCCCGACCGGGTCGAGCAGTACGATCAGCGTGCCCGGCGCGGGATCCGGGGCGATGGCGGTCAGCTCGACCAGGACGCGCCGCTGACCCGGATAGGCGCTCCACGTCTCCCAGCGCTTCTGGAACTCGGCCGTCTTTTCCGTCCCCAGCAACACGACCCACGCGCCAAGCAGAACGACCGCGGGGAGGCGCGCGCGGCCCGGCAGCAGCGCCGCGGCGGCCATCACCCCGGCGGCCAACAGCACCCCAACCCCCGGTGCCGAGAAGAACTCCGTCCGGAACGCACCATGCGTCGTCGCGGCGAAGGGCAGATAGCACGCGAGCGCCCAGAGGCCGCCCGTTCCCGCCGTCAGGATCAGCTCGCGCGGCGAGGCCTTCGCCTCCTCCGGAACGCCGCCAGTCGGCATCCTTCGGCGCCCGACCGCGACCAGGCCGACGGCGAACAAGACGAGCGCTGCCGGCACAGTCGCCCCAGGCCGCGCCCAAGTCGGACGGAGGAGCGGCGCCAGGTGGCGGCGCAGCTGCCGGACGGTGCCCTCGGCCAGTTGTCCCGGCCTCACGCCCTCGGCGAAACCCGCCTGGTAAGAGACGCGGCCGGGCTGGGTCCACAGGGGCAGCGCGGCCCGCACCGCCCCCGCCGCCAACACCACGCAGGCGACCAGCGTCCAGGCGGCCAGGCGCGCCGGCTGGCGCCTGCCGCCTGCCGCGAGAAACAGCAACGGCACGAGGGCCAGGGGCACGAGCGCGGCCTCGTGACTCAACACCGCCACGACCGCCACTCCGACGGCACAGAGCGCGAGGACGATTCGCCGGCGCAGCCACGCCTCCAGCGCCAGCCACGCCGCGAGCAGCACGCCGAAGGTGCAGCCGCTGTACAGGATCATCTGCACGCTCGCCAGGCGCGTGCCATCGCCGGGCGCCCACACGATCGTGAAGGCCCCGGCCAGGAACGCCAGTCGCTCCGCCCCGCGAAGGAGTCGGCGAACGATCAGGAACACCAGCACGCCGCCGAGTCCCAACCAGAGAACGTGAAGCAGCAGGAAGCCGACCAGCCGGTTGGGCAGGATCGCCCAGGCGGGCCAGTCCCACACCAGGTTGAGCGGGCGGTTGGCCCAGGGGATGTCGACGATCCCCTGTGACAGCAGCGAGATGATGACCCACTCGTCCGAGGCTCCGAAGTTCGTGGGGCGCACCACGGCGAAGCTCGACGCCGCGAGGGCGAGGAGGCAGAACGCGGCCAGTGCCGAACGAGCGGTGGACACGAAGCCGTATGCTAGCACCCGCCCTCGCGCCCGACCGTCGGCGGCATTCCGGGCCTATACTCTCGCGATGCGATGGCCGTCGGCTCTCGGCACTCTCGGGTTGCTTCTGGCCGGCGAGCTGCTGACCCTGGCCAGCTGCGGCCTGGCGACACCGGGCTTGCGGCACTCCTTCCCCGTCGGCGTTCCGGACGCGACCGGCTGGGAGACCTCCAGCGGCGCCGCGCAGTTCGGCTCCCCCGGCTACACCGTCGAGTACCAGCTCTACGTGTCGCCGGAGCGCGAGGCCGTCTACACCCTCGCCCGCTACCGGGTCAGCTTCGACGACCCGGCCGAACGGGAGCGCAACGGCATCGACGCAACGGAGAAGATGCAGTGGGATGTGGACGGCAGGGAGCTGCATCGCTACGAATGCGTGGGTGCGGTCCGTGCGAGCGATCCGTGCGAGTGGCACGAGCTTCGCGCGGGCACTCCGGAGTTCAAGCGGGAGACACCCATCCTGCTCATGCTGTTCGGCCTGCACCGCCGACTGCTCCACGAGCAGGAGAAACGCCACAGCCGCTGATCGCGGCCTGGTGAGGCCTACTCGTAGGAGGCCTACTCGTAGCGGAGCGCCTCGACCGGGTCGAGGCGGGAGGCCTTGATGGCGGGGACGAGGCCGGCCAGGACGCCCACCAGCACCAGGATCGCCGTCGAACCGAGCACGGTCGCGGCGGAGAGGCGCATGTGCAGGTCCGCCCTGCCCGAGACGGCCGCGTTTGGGAATGGACGCGGGTAGCTCCCGGACGACTGCACTGACGTTCCCAGAGAGCGTGGACGCGTCGAATCATGAGGCGACGAGCGACCTTGTGGGGGTGAACCTCTACCGGGGGTTCGAATCCCCCCTCTCCGCCAAGCTAGCCGGGAGCCCGTCTCACGGAGCTTTCGTGGGATCGCCCATGGCCCAGGCGACCCCGTCGCCACGGTCCATCTTCTCGATCGCAGCCATGTCCTCGTCGTCGATGCTGAAGCCGAAGAGGTCCGCGTTCTTCCGAATGCGGCTGGGATTGGTGCTCTTCGGCAGCACCGGATACCCCTTCTGGACGGCCCAGCGCAGCAGGACCTGCGCCTCGCTCACGCCGTACTTCTTGGCCATGACCTTGAACGGGGCGTCCGCTTGCTCGCCGTCCGCCTTCATCCGGTCCGTCTTCGCGCTGTGCTGGCCCTCGGCAGCTCGCCAGGTGGAGAGCGGAACCAGGCTGCTGTAGGCGATGGGCGTGACCGCGTTGTCGTCGAGGTATCGAACCAGCTCGGGTTTCTGCGACCACGGATGGAGCTCGATCTGGTTGGCGACCGGCATCGGCAGGCCCGCAGCCTTCAGCTCCTCGATGTGCCTGCTGCCGAAGTTGCTCACGCCGATCGCACGCGCCTTTCCCCGCCGCTTCAACTCCACGAGCCCGCGCCACTGGGCGAGTCTCTGGTCGCGCTCGAACGGAGCATGGATCAGGTAGAGGTCCACGTAGTCCAGCCCCAGCCGTTCGAGGCTCTCGTCGAGCGACGCCACCGTGGACTCGGTGGTCTTCGCCGGCTGTCCCCACGCCGGGTTCCCGGGCCAAAGCTTCGTGGTGACGAAAAGGTCGCTTCTCGCTAGACCCTCGGACTCGAGCGCCTGCTTGATTCCCGCCCCGACGCCCGATTCGTTCTGATAGCCCTCCGCGGTGTCGACGTGCCGGTAGCCGGCGCGGATAGCCTCGCTCACCGCCGCGGCAGCCTCATCGTTCCCGACGAGGTACGTGCCAAAGCCGAGGTACGGGATCTCGACACCGGTGGCCAGCGTTCGCGTCTTCATTCGCCTCTCGTTGGAACTCGACATGTGAAGACCATACCCACCGCGGGGCGGCAGCGCCTGCCAGTTCCTCCAAACCGCTTGCCCGATCCTGCACGTGCCGGCAGAAAATGGCTCCGTCCCGAGCGAGCTGGTCTAGGATGTCGCTGGAGGCCGAAGCATGCACCTAGAAGGACTCATCGAGCAGGCTTCCCGGCGTGCTTCTGCGGACGCAAGCGGCCTGCAGCGAGCCGCACAGCCGATGGGTGGCCTCCTGCTCCTCCGGCAGGACTCCCCGAGCTCTTTCGAAGCCTCGGTGTACGAGCCCGTCCTCTGCCTGATCCTCCAGGGCAGGAAACAGGTCTCGATCGGAGGGCAGACCTTGTCGTTCGGCCCGGGGGAGTGCCTCCTCGTGAGTCACGATCTGCCCGTCTGCTCCAGAATCACGAAGGCTCCCTACCTGGCGCTCGTCTTCGAGCTAGACGTCGCCACCATCAGGAAGCTCTACGACGAGGTCGCGGAGTCAGCGCTCGACAGCGAGCGCGCCCGTGCGGCGGAAACCCACCGGGCGGATCCCGGGCTGCTCGACGCCTTGCGTCGATACCTGGCCCTCGCCGACGCGCCCACGGACGCGAAGGTGCTCGGTCCGCTCATCTCGAAGGAGATCCACTACCGCCTGCTGGTGGCTCCGTTCGGGGGAATGCTTCGTAGTCTCATTCGCCATGACAGCAACGCGAGCGCCATCGCACGCGCCATCGGGCACATCCGCGGTGACATCCGCTCGCCGCTTGCCATCCCGGACCTCGCACGGCGAGTCGGAATGAGCGCGTCCTCGTTCCACAGGCACTTCAGGACGATCACCGCGACGACGCCCCTGCAGTACCAGAAGGAGCTTCGGCTGCTCGAGGCACGGCGGCTCCTGATGACGGGCGGCGCCACGGTCACCGTCGCCGCCTTCGAGGTCGGCTACGAAAGCCCGAGCCAGTTCAGCCGCGAGTACGCACGCAAGTTCGGAGTCCCCCCGCGCCAAGACATGGCAAACGGGATCGGCTAGAAAGGGCATCGGAACCATGAGACACGTCACTCTCGGATCACAGGGCCTCCGTGTGCCGGCAATCGGTCTGGGCTGCATGGGAATGTCAGAGTTCTACGGCACCTCTTCAGAAGCCCAAAGCCTTCGCGTTCTGGATCGGGCAGCCGACATGGGCTGCACGTTCTGGGATACGTCGGACATGTATGGCCCGTTTACGAACGAGATCCTGTTGTCAAAGGCACTCGAGGGGCGCCGCGACCGAATCACCTTGGCCACCAAGTTCGGCGTCTTGCGCGGCGAAGACGGCAGCTGGCAAGGCACCAGAGGAAGTGCGGACTACGTGAGGGCGTGTTGCGATGCCTCACTGAAGCGCCTCGGGACGGACTACATCGACCTCTACTACCAGCATCGTGTGGACCCCGATACGCCGATCGAGGAGACCGTCGGTGCCATGGCCGAGCTCGTGAGGGCGGGGAAGGTACGCTATGTCGGCCTGTCTGAGGCAGACGCGGAAACCATCGCCCGCGCCCACGCCGTCCATCCCGTCAGCGCGCTCCAGACCGAGTACTCCTTGTGGTCGCGGGACGTCGAGGCCGAGATCCTGCCGACAATGCGGCGACTCGAGATCGGATTCGTGGCGTACAGCCCCCTTGGCCGAGGATTCCTATCCGGGGCAATCCGGTCACGAGGCGATCTGGAGCCCGGAGACTGGAGGTTGGAGAACCCGCGATTCACGGAGGAGGCAATCGCGAAGAACAGCCGGTTGGCCGACCTTGTGGCGGAAGTCGCGGAGGAGATTGACGCCACGGCAGCTCAGGTCGCGCTGGCATGGCTTCTGTCGCGCGATGTTCCGCTGAGCGCGATACCCGGGACACGGAGAACCGAACGCCTGGAGGAGAACTGGGCGTCACAAGACATAGCGCTGCGTACGGAACACTTGGACCGTCTTGACTCTCTCATCAATCGGGGGGTGGTGGGCGATCGGTACTAGCAGGTAGGTAGAGGGTGCCCGGGGCTTCCCTGCCGGCCCGCGTCGCCTTTCCGTGGTGCCGCTCACGGCATCGCCTGGCAACCCGGATCGAGGCGGTGCCCGCCTACTCGTAGCGCAGCGCCTCGACCGGGTCGAGGCGGGAGGCCTTGATGGCGGGGACGAGGCCGGCCAGGACGCCCACCAGCACCAGGATCGCCGTCGAACCGAGCACGGTCGCGGTCGAGAGTCGCATGTGGAGATCCGCCTTGCCCGAGGTGTCCTCGTACAGCGGCCCGAGCAGGGGCAGCACCGGCATGAGCGCCGTCACCAGGTAGGCGAGCACGATCCCGACGGCACCGCCGATCGCGGTCAGCACCAGGGCCTCGGCCAGGAACTGGAGCCGGATGTGGCGCTTGCGCGCGCCCAGCGCGCGGCGCAGCCCGATCTCGCGCACCCTCTCGTCGACCGACACCAGCATGATGTTCGCGACCCCGACCCCGCCGATCCCGAGGGTCAGCGCCCCGATGAAGACCAGCAGCACCTGAAGCCCGATCGTGAGGCCGTCGATGATGGGCCGGAACTCCTCGCGCCCGAACATCTGGAGCGCCCGCTTGTCCGTGGGCGAGAAGCGTTGCCGCTTGCCGATCACCTCGCGCACCTGGGTGATGGCCTTGCTTTCGAAGGCCGGGCTCACCGCGCTCCACACGATCACGGCCGCGTAGCGGGTGTCCCAGAGATCCCCCGCGGTCGTGTAGGGGATCCAGGCGCACTCGTCGTCGCTCGTGAAGTAGTTGCTCATCTGGAACTTGCGTTCCATGGTCCCGACCACCGTGAAGCGCACGCCCTGGATCTTGACCGTCTCGCCCACCGCGGGCCGGCCGGCGAAGAGCTTCTCGCGCAGGCGTGCTCCCAGGAAGGCCACCCGCCGCCTCTCCAGGAAGTCCTCGCCGTTGAGCCAGCGGCCCTCGCTCGCCACCTCGTTCCGGATCTCGCCGTACTCGGGGTAGACGCCCCGGATCGCGGTGTTGGCCATGCGCTCGCCGTAGCTGATGTCGGTCCAGCGCACGGTCTCGAGGCTCACCTGCTTGACCAGGGAGGCCTCGCTGAGCATCGCGTCGCGATCGGCCTTCTCGAGGCGCACCCGGCGGCCGGCCCGCTCGCCGCCCGCCTGTTCGCTGGTCTGGCCCGGCCACACGACCACCGCGCTCTTCCCGAACGACTCCCAGGCCGAGACCAGCACCTGGCGAAAGCCCGAGCCGTAGGCCAGCAGCACCGCCACCGCCACGATGCCCCAGACGATGCCCAGCGTGGTCAGCACGCTGCGGGTCGGGTTCCTCCTCAGGTTGCGCAGGCTCTGAGCCAGCAGTTCCCCGCCCACGCTAGCCTCCCGCCTCGAAGCGGAGCGCCTCGATCGGATCCACCGAGGCCGCGCGGCGGGCCGGGTAGAGCGCCGCCCCGAGCGCGACGCTGCCCAACAGGCCGAAGGCCGTGAGGGCCGACGACCAGGTGGGCAGGAGACCCGCGAAGTACTGGGGCATCGGCAGCAGGTTGACGAGCGCGCACAGCCCGTAGGCGACCGCGAGACCGCTCCCGCCGGCCAGGCCTGCCACGATGATCGTCTCCAGGAAGAACTGCCGCAGGATCGAGCCCCGCGTGGCCCCGAGCGCTTTCCTGACCCCGATCTCGCGCGTGCGTTCGCGCACCGCGACCAGCATCACGTTCATCACCCCGATCCCGCCGATGAAGAGGGTGGCCACCCCGACCGCGCCCAGGAAGTACTTCATCCCGTCCGTCATCCTCTGGAAGGCCTTCGCATCCTCTGCCGTGTCCCAGATGTGGGCGGCCTCCTTGTCGCGCGGGATCGAAGGTGTACAGCCGGCCCAGCGCGCGCCGCACCTCGTCCTTGCACTGCTCGTGCTGATCGATCGACCGGGGCGCCACCAGCAGACGGTCGACCGACGTCCGGCCGGGCGGGAGGCTTGTTGGGCGCGTCGCGCAGGATCGCCGAGAAGGGCACGAACAGCTTCGAGATGTCCCTCCCGTCGTAGCTCGAGTCCTGCTCCTTGGCCCGCATCACCCCCACCACCGGTAGGGGAAGTCCCCGATCCGCACCGTCTCGCCCAGCGCCGGGCGCGAGGCGAAAAGCTGCTTCTTGGCGTCGCTGCCCAGGAAGACCACGCGCCGTGCGGCCCGCTCGTCGTCCCAGTCGGGATAGCGGCCCTCCGCCACGTCGATGCTGCGGATCCAGGCGAAGTCCGGCATCGAGCCGGTCACCAGCAGCCGCCCGCTGTTGTAGGCGCTGCGCACGGGCAGGCTCTGGCCCAGCTCGGGCATCACGTACGCGCAGGAAGGGGCCTGTGGCTTCACCAGCAGGGCGTCGCCCGCCCGCCACTGCAGGCGCCGGCCCGCGCGCATGCCGCCCGCCTGGAGGCTCGTCTGCCCGGCGAAGACGATCATCACGTCGCGGCCGAAGGCCTGGGCCACCTTGGCCTGGCCCACGCGCAGGCCCTCGCCGGCCGCCACCATGAGCGTGATCGACACGATCCCCCAGGCGATCCCGAACATGGTGAGGAAGGTGCGCAGCTTGTGCTGCGCCAGCGTGCGCAGGGTGTCGCGGAGGAGATCGCTGAAGACCATGGCCCTACTGGAGGACGACCTGGTCGCCTTCCTTCAGCCCCTGCACGAGCTCGGTCTTGACGCCGTTCGAGATCCCGAGCTTCACGGCCAGCTTCCGCTTGCCTCCCTCCGCCCCGGGGTCCGGCACCTCCAGCATCGGCTGGCGCTTCTGGTCGTAGACGACCGCGGACTCGGGCACCAGCAGGACACCCTTCTTCTCCTCCAGGATCACCTCGGCGTTGGCGGTCATGTTGGTCTTCAGCTCGCCGCCTGGGTTCTGGATGGAGACCCGCACCTCGAAGGTGGTCACGTTGTCCTTCTCCACGCCGAGCGGGGAGATCTTGGTCACCTTGCCCGCGAAGGACTTGTCCTTGAACGACTCGACCACGATCCGGGCGCGCTGGCCCAGGTAGACCCGCCCGATGTCGGCCTCGTCCACCTTGCCCAGCACGTAGACCTCGCTCACGTCGCCCAGGCTCATCACCCGGGTGGCCTGCGAGCCCAGCACCAGGATCGAGCTGACCGCGTCGCCCACCTCCACGTCCCGCGACAGGACGAGACCGTCCATGGGGCTGGTGATGGTCGCGTAGCGCAGGTCCATCTGGTCGCGCTCCAGCGAGGCCTTGGCCTTCTCGACCTCGGCCTTGGCGACCCGCGCCTGGCTCCTGGCGGCCGTCTGCTGGTTGAGCCCCATCTGGTACGCCTTGTCGGCGTCGTCCAGGACGGACGGCGCGATCAGGCCGTCCGCGTAGAGCTTGCGCGCCCGCTCGAGCGCGCTCTTGAGGAAGGGCAGGTCCGGGCCCTCCGCCTCGGTCCGGTTGCGCTGCCAGGCGGCCTCCGCCGCCAGCAGGTTGGCCCGCGCCTCCCGCACGCTGGCCTCGAGCTGCTCGCGGTCCAGCTCCGCCAGCACCTGGCCCCGCTTGACGTAGTCGCCGTAGTCGACGAACAGCTTCTTCACGATCCCGCTGGCCTTGGACTTGATCTCGACCTGGGTGAGCGGTTGGATCTTGCCGGTCGCCACCACCGAGCGGGCGATGTCGCCTCGCTCCACCCGCGCCAGACGGGCGGGGTCGATGGTAGTGCCACCCCGGCGGGCCGCCACCAGCCCCAGCACCGCCAGCACGGCCACCCCGCTCGCGACCAGGAGGATCCGCCGGCGCCGCGTCTTCCGGGTCCTACCGTTGCCGTTGCCGTTCCCCATCTCGCCTCTCACCCCTCGGACAGCGCTCGGGCGCACCCGGAGCCTTTCTCTCTCCTACGCACGGGGAGGGTCCCGAGTTCACGATCCCGGGCGCCCGCCACGCCATAATTCGGGGTCATGGATCCCGAGCTGGTTCGCCGCCTGCCCAAGACGGACCTCCACGTCCACCTCGACGGCTCGCTTCGGCTCGAAACGCTCCTCGACCTGGCTCGGGAGCGGCGGATCCGGCTCCCCTCGCACACCTCCGAAGGGCTGACGGAGCTCGTCTTCCGTCCCCGCTACGCGAACCTCAACGAGTACCTCGAGGGCTTTCGCTACACGGTGGCTGTCCTCCAGGATGCCGAGGCCCTCGAACGCGCGGCCTGCGAGCTGGCCGAGGATTGCCAGGCGGAGGGCGTCCGCTATCTCGAGCTGCGCTTCGCGCCCCAGCTGCACGTCCAGCCCGGGTTCGGCATGACCGAGGTCGTCCGCTCCGTCGACCGTGGCCTCAGGCGCGCCACCGCCGCTTTCAACGCACGCCCCGAGGTGCGCTCGGGGGCCGAGCCCCCGTTCGCGGCGGGCATCCTGCTCTGCGCGATGCGCTTCTTCCGCCCGGAGTTCTCGCTCGGCTTCCGGCGCCTCAGCGAGGCCCTGCCCGAGGCGCCCCAGAGGGAGCTGCAGTCGGTCGCCTCCCTGGAGGTCGCGCGGGCGGCGGCCCGCCTGCGACGCGAGTTAGGGCTGCTCGTGGTCGGGATCGACCTGGCCGGCCAGGAGAAAGGCTACCCGGCCGAGGTGCACCGTCAGGCCTACCAGGTCGCGCACGAGGCCTTTCTCGGCAAGACCGTGCACGCGGGCGAGGACTACGGCCCCGAGTCCATCTTCCAGGCGATCGGGGAGCTGCACGCCGACCGGATCGGCCATGGGACCTGGCTCTTCGACACCAGCAAGATCACGAGCCCGCACATCCAGGACCGGGACCGCTACGTCACACACCTGGCCGAGTACATCGCCGACAAGCGGATCACGATCGAGGTCTGCCTTACCTCGAACCTGCAGACGGTCCCGGAGCTGGCGGGCGACCTCGCCCGGCATCCCTTCCTGGAGATGCGGAGAAGGCGCCTCTCCACCAGCTTCTGCACCGACAACCGCCTGGTCTCCCACACGACCGTGAGCCAGGAGATCCTCCGCGCGGTCGAGGCCTTCTCGCTCTCCGCCCGCGAGGTCCGGGACATCCTGATCTACGGCTTCAAGAGGAGCTTCTACCCGGGCAGCTACCTCGAGAAACGGGCCTACGTTCGGCGCA
Source organism: uncultured Acidobacteriota bacterium (assembly GCA_963732935.1). GTDB lineage: Bacteria > Acidobacteriota > Vicinamibacteria > Fen-336 > Fen-336 > DATBSL01. Next base: position 267,696 of record CAVTBK010000005.1, read on the forward strand.
CGATCGATTTCGCGGACCGGGTCCTGACCGAAGCCGGGCACACGATCGCCCCCGAGCCCGATCCGCCCTGAGCCGGCGCGCCGGCTCCCGACGGACTACCAGCGCCCGAAGGCAGGATGCCCCTCCCGCACCGCCACGAAGACCGCGCGGCAGGTGACGGTCGTGCGCCCGTCGGACTCGACGCTCGCCTCCACGGTGGCGCGATCGGCCGTCGACTCCACGACGCGCGCCCGCAGCAGGAGCGGCCGGTCCGAGGGTGTCACGCGCAGGAAGCGGACGTTCAGCTCCGACGTGACCGTGCTCGGCAACACGTCCTTCCCGGACTTCCGCATCAGATGGACGGCCGCGGCCCAGTTGCCGTGGCAGTCGAGGAGCGCGCCCAGGATGCCGCCATTGAGGACACCATCGAAGGCCTCGTGCTGGGGCTGCGGGCTCCACTCCGCACGCAGCTCGTCGCCCTCCTCGAAGCTGCGGATCCGCAGTCCCTGCGGGTTGGCCGGGCCGCAGCCGAAGCAGTGGTTGCGTGGCGCGTAGCGCTCCTGGAGGCTCGCTTCAGTCATCACCGATCAGGCTAGCACGCGCCGGACCGGACGCGTGTCTTCAGAGGACGCGCGCCAGCGCCTCCTTCGCCTCGCGGCGTACCGCCTTGTCCCCGTCTCCGGTCGCCCGCTGCAGCGCCGGCGCCGCCGCGCGAGCTCCCGGGCCGCCGATGCGTCCCAGGGCGCGGGCCGCATGCTGGCGAACCGCCCCGTTCTCGTCCGTGAGCGCCGCCGCCAGCGGCGCACAGGCGGCCTGGGCAGCAGGTCCGATCCGACCCAGGGTCCGGGCCGCCCGCCAGCGGCGATCCGCGTCGGGGCTCCTGAGCGCCTCGAGCAGCGCTGGAACCGCCTCGGCCGCCGCAGGGCCGATCCGCGCCAGCGCGGCAGACACGACGGCACTCGTACGCTCCCGTTCCAGCCCCCGCACCAGCGCCGGCACCGCCGGCCGTGCTCCCTCGCCGAGGTTGCCGAGCGTCCAGGCCGCGAACGCCGACACGTAGTCGTCGCGGTTGTCGAGGGCCGCGAGCAGCCTCGGCAGATCCACCGGGCCGAGCGGCAGGCGCGAAAGGGCCTGCGCTGCCGCGTGGCGTACGCACTCGCTCGGGTCGTCCAGGGCGGCGAACAGCTCGGAAGCCGGCGGGCCGCGCCACCGGGCCCAGGGCGCCAAGGGCGGTCGCAGCGGCTCTCCTGACGCTCGTCGAGGGGTCGTGGCGCAGGCTCGAGACGAGGGCCGGAAGCGCGGGAGCAGCCCCTTCGCCCGCCCGCGCGAGCGCCCAGGCAGCGGCGCGACGCGCCGGCGCGTCTCCGGCGGAGAGGACCGCCGCCAGCGCCAGCGCCCCGGGCGGAGGGAGCGCCTGCCCCTTCGAGTCGAGCCAGGCCAGGACCGGCTTCCCCGCCTCGGGTTCACGCGCGAACGCCTGCTGAAGCCGCTCTCTCGCCGAGGGCGGGTTGGGCAGAAGCCCGCTGCGCAAGATCTCGGCGGCCGTGGCCGCGGCGCCGGCCGGACTCAAGTGGTCGTAGTCCACGAAGGCCCCGTCCCCCAATGGGACGAGCGTGGGCAGCAGATCCACGCAGCGCAGGTCTTCGTCGCGGCAGAAGCCGATGATCAGCTCCTGCGCCGTCGGAGCGGGTGCGCCGGGCTCCACCTGGAAACGGAAGGGGAACACGATCACCGACAGCGTCGCCCCATCGCTCTCCACCTCCCGCCGCAGCGCCCGCACCTCCTCGAAGAACCGGGCAAACGCCTGCCGCACCCGCTTCGACCGGGAATCCGTGAAGAGCCGCTCCACGTTGTCGATCTCGCGCCCCTTTGCGTTCACGATCAGGCGCACCAGCGCGGAACGCTCGTGGAGCGCGGTCAGCCAGTGCGGCGGCCGCTCGAGGTTGTTGAAGAGCTCCGGGATGTCGTTGAGGCAGACCGCCAGGATTACGGCGTCCGGGTGGTAGCGCCGCGCGATCCTCTCCCAGGCGATCCGCTCCTGCCGCGTCGACCAGCCCCAGAGCGCGACGTTCATCACCTCGACCGGCCGTCCCTCCGCCTGCAGGCGCGCCTCCAGCCGCTCCGGGAAGGCCTGCTCGGGCCGGATCTGCGCTCCCAGGGTCACGCTGTCCCCCAGCACCGCCACCCGCGTCACCAGGTCGCCCTTCTCGTGCGACCGCGTCCGGTCGCGCAGACCGTCGCCGTTGAACTCCTCCCAGGGCGGCCAGCCGATGCCGTCGCTCTTCATCACGTAGAAGCCGCCCGGCATCTTCTGGTCCCAGTCCCAGATGTAGTCGGCGACCGGCGACGGTGCCCGCGGCGGCCGGCGCTTCTCCACCAGCCGCGCGCCGCCCTCGAGCACGACCAGCAGCAGGCCGCTCACCGTCAGGCTCAGGCCCAGGTTCAGCAGCAGCCCGCGCGTCGGCACGCCGCGCTTCACGAGGCCACCGCCGCGCGCAGCCGCGGAACGATCCGCTCCCAGTGCGTCCCCTGCCAGAAGAGACGGTCGCAGCCGGCGCAGACGAAGTACTCGTCCTTCCAGCGGGCGGTCCGCGGCGGGATGCGCGGCCCGACGGCGTCCTTGGCCCGCGGCACGAGCGCCCCCCCGCACACCATGCAGCGCGGGTCGCGCAGCGGCAGCCGCAGCTCCCGCAGGACGAAGCCCAGCTTCTCCTGCACGCTCAAGGGCGACGGCAGCCAGACGACCCGCAGCGACCCGTCCGCGACGATGCGACGCGCCAGCACCTCGGCGTCCGTCGTCAGCAGCACGAGCCCGCGCCGCAGCGCCTCCTCAGGCAACCGGTGCTCCGGCACCGCGGGCGCGGGAAACGCCTCGTACCCCGCCGCGTGCAGCCAGCGCGCCAGCCCGCCGAGGCTCGGATCGCAGAGGAAGCGCGGCGCTGGCCCGGGATCCTCCACTCTGCTGGCATCGCCCTCGGCCCACGCCGCGTCACGCACCGCCTCGTAGGCCGCCAGGAGCGCCCTCGCGCTGCCGATGCCCTCCCTCTCCGCACGCGCGCGCGCCTCGCCGAGCAGCCGCTCCACTTCCCCCTCACGCGCACCGGCCTCGCTCGCCCGCACGACCGCGAGCAAGCGCCGCCGAAAGCCCTCCTCGATCCGCCCGTCCACGTTCCAAGCTTAGACGATCGACGCGTCGAGCGAGATCGAGCGGGCTCCGCCGCTTGACGTCACGAGCGAGAGCAGGTATTTTTCCTTTCGTCGTCGGGCCCGCTAGCTCAATTGGTAGAGCAAGAGACTCTTAATCTCTAGGTTCAAGGTTCGAGTCCTTGGCGGGTCACCAACTCACGGGGATGCATCGGGTCGGTAGCAACACCCCAGCAACACTCCCCGAGGGCAGATGAGGGCCATGAGGCCGAGCCAGACCGCACCCTCGCGGAAGCTCGCGGCTCGCATTGCCAGTCCCCCCTGCCTTGGAACCGGTGCGCAGCGCGCGGGCGACGCCTCTCCCGTGGCCGCACTCGCATGATGGCCACTCAACCTTCCCCGGATCCGCTCTCAGGCATAGTCGACGGCATCATCGCCAACGCGGTTTGGGGACTGCCAGCCTTGCTTGGCTACATATGGCGTCGCAGGTGGTACGGCCGGCTGCTTGCAGGGTTCGCCGGCTGCGTCCTCGTCTACGCTGCGTTGGCCTTGAAGTTCCTCGGCAACGTGCCGCTCCCCACGCGCGACTGGCTACTGAGCGCCGTCCCTGTCTGGGTCGCCGAGGTCACCTTCCTGCTCGGCCTGGCAGCCGCGCCGACGTGGCGGTGGCTCGCCGCTGCGTGGAAGCGGACGCCCCCACTATCGCAGCCCGCGCCAGCTCAGGAGCTTGAAAGCCTGCCGGCTGCACCAACCGCGCCCCCGGCCCAGTTGGAGGGGACGCCAGCACCCGAGTCGCCGTCCGCGCAGCAGATCGCTCCGCCCACCCCGGCAGCAGTGCCTCCCGAGCAAGCGCGCTGGGAAAGCCTCAACACGCCGGAACAGCGACTACTGCGCGCGCTGGCGTGCGACCTCGAGAACTTCCGACACGACCTTGAGCTCATTCATGTGTTCGACGGACTGCCAAACCAAGGCCGAAACGCCGTGACCGAACACTTGCTGAGCCAAGGGCTGATCCAGCGCGCCGGAGATCCCTACCATCCCCTTGGCGAAGGATGGCGCCTGACCAAGCAAGGCGAGCATCTGACCTCATGGCTAAGTCGAGAGGCGTATCGGAGGGACCCGGATTTTCTGCGCCAGGAAAGCCTCTATGAGAAGAACTGGCTCGCATTCGACGGAGGAGAACGAGCGCTGCTCCGCGCCCTTTCGATTCTTCCGAATCAGGAGCTCTCGAAAGACGGGATCGACGCGCACGTCCTTCCGCAGTTTGGACCCCGGAAACTTGAGAAGATGGAGAAGGGCCTTACCGAGCTCGACCTTATCGAGAGTGACGGAAGCGGCGGTGAGCGCCTCACTGAGAAGGGTCGAGCAATCGCGAACTGGGCCGCCGATCGGGGATTCGTAGGGCTACCCGGATACGGATAGGTCTGGAGCGCCTTACACCTCAGCGACTAGCGCGTCGGGCCACATGGCGAGCAGGTCGCCCATCATGCGGAAGATAATCCTCCGTCGCCACGGCTACACCCAGCAGACGCGCGAACGCGGCCATCGGCTCGCCGGGGTAGGCGGGCACCACCACGTCGAGCCCCAGGAAGCAGCACCGGATCACGAGCACGGCGCCATGCTGCTTCGGGCAGGCTCACGGCGGGTGCGCCGGGTGTATGCTCCCGCCGCGAAGGTAAGGGGGCGGCCATGAAGAAGTGCCCGTTCTGCGCCGAGGAGATCCAGGACGAAGCGATCGTGTGCAAGCACTGTGGACGCGATCTGCCCAGCGACGCCGCGCCGGTCCAGTCCGCGGCCGCACAGCACGTCGCGCCGAAGAAGAAGACAGGCTGCGTCGCAATGGGGTGCGCCGCCATCCTTGGCCTTGCCCTGCTTGGAGGTCTCGTGTCCTGGCTTGGCAGCAGCCGGACCTCCTCAACCTCGTCAACAAGACCGGCGACAACCCCCGCCTCAGGCAAGAAGCTGTCGCCCGCCGAACTCGAAGCGCAGCGGCGCCGGGTGGTCGCTCAGGGAATCCCAGCGGCCAGGGATGTTGTGACGAAGCCCGAGCGCTGCACCACGCCTCAGTCGGTCGCCGAAGCGTGGGAGAAGCTCCAGCGAACGCAGAAGGCAGACCCGGAATGGCCCGAGGCGCGGCGCTTGGCCACCAAGCTCGAAGGTTGCAGGCGAAAGTATGAGGTCGTGGAGGCGGAGTTCAACCGAAACGTACAGAGGCTAGCCCGCACCGAATGGGCGAAGGCGGTCGAACAAAAGGCCCTCGACTCGGGCATGGACATGCGCGTACGACTCTCCTCCCCCGTGAACGATCGGGTAACGATTCACTGGATCCTCATGAGCAGAGTGGCCGTCCACAAGATCACGGACGGCGGTTCGATGGCGGAGGACGCTTTCCTCGGTCAGGCGCAGGCGCTCGGTCTTCGCCGGGTGACCTTCACTGACGATCACGATTTCCGATCGTGGTACGACCTAAAGCCGAAGCCTGTCAAGAGCAAGCTTGCTGAACTTGGACTCGGCGCACCTCTGGTCCTGAAGTGAGCCATGCCCTTCTTCGGGGTGTGTAAATAGTCCCTGGACGCACGAAGGCCCGGCCACGACCGAGCAGCCGGCCCGCGCCGGTGTTTGCATTCGCCTTGTGACGCCTTGTGACAGTGCAAGAAGCGTCACAACGGCCCAGCCCCGCTACTGAGCTTGACCCGATAGGGTGGACGGCTCGCCTATGCCGCCGGACCCACCTTCGCCCGCGCGAGGCGCGCATCACGCGCGAGCCCAAGCTGGGCGCGCTCAACCAGGGTACTTGCGCCGCGACCCTGCTCGCGCGTCCGGGTTGCGGGTGAACGTCTCGAAGGAGAGCCTGATATAAGTGGAGGGCAGCGAGTTGCCGACATCGAGCGTCAGTGGGAACGGTCGGAGGTCGATGATGACTGAGCACGTTCGCGTCTGCCCGGGGACGGGACGGCCGATGGCGCAAGCGTGGAAGCGTGGGAGGTGGCTCTTCCCCGCTCTCGGCCTCGCCTGGATATTCGCCGGGGCCCCGGGCCTTCTCCATGCCGGTCCCGCCGGAGACGCGCCGTACACCTTGATGGACGGCCCCCTTCAGCCGGTGGGCGTCGACCGCGGCATCAGCTCCGGCCGCGTCGTGTGGGTCCACGATCCCAAGGCTGTCACTTGGGACCTGCAGGGGTCGTGGTGGGAGGACGCAGTACAACGATCAGGCGGTCATCGACGCGATGCTCTCTCGCGCCGTCCAGTGGCTGACCGACGAGAAGAGCGACGCCAAGGCCTGGGATGCGCTCTTCCGCTACTTCAACAGGACCCACGGCCGCGGCGACGTCGGCTACAAGCCCGGGGAGAGGATCGCCATCAAGGTGAACCTGAACAACACGACCGGCCACGGCACGATCCCGAGGCTCAACACCTCTCCCCACCTGACGTTGTCCCTGGTCAGGGAGCTGGTGACCGCCGCCGGCATCCCGCCCTCGGCGATCACGATCCTCGATCCCAGCCGCTTCGTCCCGCAGAACCTCTATGACAAGGTCCACGGCCCGTACCCCGAAGTGGTGTTCGTCGACCACATCGGCGGCGACGGCCGCGTGAAGGCCACCTTCAAGATGGGCGCGATCCCGTTCTCGGTGCCGAGCAGGAACGCGAGCGGCGTCGCCATGGCCGCCGTCGAGGCCACCTACCTGATCGACGCCTCGGTCCTGAAGGGGCACGTCTCGAGCGGCGTCACCCTGTCGGCCAAGAACCTGTTCGGCCTCACCAGCATCGACCCCGACTGGCACAAGAACGACCACCACGGCTTCGCTCCCAACCGCGACGGCACGCCGAGCTACTCCGCCTTCGTCGACTTCCTGGGCCACCAGGACATGGGCGGGAAGACCGTGCTCTTCCTGATGGACGCCCTCTACGCCAACGACCTCGTCGACGACCCGCCCCACCTCAAGTGGAAGATGGCGCCCTTCGAGGGCCAGTGGCCCTCGAGCCTCTTCGCCTCCCAGGACGGCGTCGCCCTCGACTCGGTGGGCCTCGACTTCCTGCGGTCCGAGTGGCCGAACCTGGCCGACCTCTCCTACTGCGACGACTACATGCGCGAGGCCGCCCTCGCCGGCGATCCCCCGTCGAAGACGTTCTACGACCCCGAGGGTGACGGCACGCGTCTCGCGAGCCTGGGCGTCCACGAGCACTGGAACGACGCCGTCCACAAGCAGTACTCGCGGAACCTTGGGAAGAGCGTGGGGATCGAGCTCTATGCGAGCCCGGCGCAGGCGGGGTCGACAGGCGGCGATCCGAACGCCCTGCCGAGCTTCGTCCCGAAGGGTTACACCGGCACGCCCTTCGGAGACGACCGCCATCCGGCAGAGCCGCAGCGGATCCCCGGGCGCCTCCAGTGCGAGCTCTACGACCGGGGCGGCGCCGAGGTCGCCTACCACGACTCCGACGGCAAGAACTCGGGCAGCGGCGGCCTCAACCCGATCGACGGCAGCTATCTGAACGGCTTCCGCGCCGGCGAGGCCGTCGACATCTCCTACACCAAGGACCGGGGCGACCCGCCGCCGGACTTCAATCCGTACGACAGGGTGACGCCCGAGCCCGGATCCCTCTACCTCGGCTGGACCGAGGCCGGCGAGTGGGAGAACTACACCGTGCGGGTACAGGAGACTGGCACCTACGCGATCGACGTCCTGTACACGTCCAACGGAGAAGGGCGGTTCGCGCTCTCCGTGGACGGCACGCCGCGGGGGACGGTCACCCTCCCCACGACCCACGACGACGCCGATCCCCTGGCCTGGCGCCAATGGCACCACTGGAATCGGATCGAGGACGCGCTCGACCTGGACCTGAAGGCCGGCGTCCACCTCGTCCGGATCACCCTTCTCGCCGGGAACACGAACCTCGACTACCTGGAGTTCCGCCGGAAGTAGGATCCACTCGGACCCCGGTGAGGCACGCGAAGGGCCCTGGCTCGGATGGCTCCCCCCGGGAGTAAGGCAGGCTGAGGGCGGCTGCCCGGGCGGCCCGCTCGCGCGCTTGCCGCCCCTCCTCGGGCTTGCTACTCTGTCGAGCCAAGTACCCAAGACTTACCAGCCGTGGTCGGGCTGCCGAGCCGTTGCCGGCGGGGCCTTGCGCCTTGCGGGCGGGCCGCAGCCAGGGAGGGTGTTCGCCCGCTGGGCGGCAGGAGGTGCCATGTCGAAGTCCAGGGTCGTCTCGATGGTCTTCCCCGTCTTGGTGCTCGGAGGCGCCGCCGCCGTCTCCGCGGCCGTCGTGGTGGACCAGGAGCAGTCCGCGATCGATCTGTCCCTCGGCAACTATGCCATCGGCGGGGGCACCGAGCAGGTGCTCGGGCAGACCTTCACCTCGGGCCGGGGCGGATGGCTTTCCTCGGTCGAGATGCCGGTGCAGTGTCCAGACTACAGCGCCGACGGCTTCGTCACCCTCGAGATCCAGGGCGTCGTCGCAAGCGGCGAGCCGGACGACCACGTCCGCGCGACGGTGACCGTGTCGGGCTCGGCGCTCTCGGGAGACGCCTCGGCGTGGCACTCCTTCCCTGTCTCCGGCGTCCTGCTGTCGCCGGGAGAGTCCTACGCGCTCGTGGTGCGCGGCGACCCGGCGAACGAGTGCCGTCTCACCCGGCCGCCGGTCGCGGACGTGTACGCGGGAGGGGCGGCCTGGTACCAGAACAACAGCGATCCGCCGGGGCCCGGTTGGCACCAGGGTCCCTGGTCTGAGGACCTGCCGTTCCGGGTCCTGGTGGACGACGGCACGGATCCCTACGCCGGCAGCCCATTCTGCCACTTCCGCGACGCGTCGGGCACTCCCAACGACTGGCTGCCGCGCGAGGTGCCGGTGTGCCGGTGCCTCGAGGACTCGGCCGCCCGTGCCCAGCGCTGCTTCTTCCAGCTGCCCGAGGCGATCCTGATCCGCGAGCTTCCCTGGGAGGGGACCGGCTGGATCCACGCTCGGTGGAGCGTCCTCCCGCTGGCCGACAAGATGCCGGACCTCAAGGTGGAGCTGGAATCCACGACAGGCGCGCTCCAGGGCAAGGTCGCGGTCCTGCCGGGGGGCGGACGGCCGCTCAGGTCGAGGGTCTTCAGGCAGCGCTACTGGATCGACGGCGACAAGGCGCTCACCGACCTCATCGTCAAGGTCGAGGACGAGCGCGGGGTGATCAGCTTCGAGGATCGTCGCCCGGCGAAGTAGGCGGCAGCGGGCCGCGGCTCTCGATCTCGGCGCCGCAACTCACCGGTCGGGTCCGTTCGCCGGATCGTCGTCGTCTGCGAGCCTGGCGGCTACGCGAGCCCCGTCCTGCGGGCCCGCGGCTGGCGGCGACGGCGGTCGCGGCCGACGGCCTCGCCCCAGTGGGTGAGGAAGGTGCTCAGGAACGCCTGCACGCGCGCGGGCTCGACGGCAACGGCGGCGAGGGCCATGCCGACGGTCAGCGCGGCATGATACCCGTCGGAGCGCGAGGCGGCCGCGCGCAGGTACGCCGGATGCGCGGTGTTGACGAGGACCGTGGACTCGACGAGCCGGCCCAGCTCGCTCGACTCCGGCCGCTCCTCGAAATCGATCGCGAGCCCGTAGCGGCCGGGACGGCGCGGGCTACCGGAGCCGGCTGCCGGTAGCGTGGCGTCGGCCGGAGACTCCGCATGGGGCTTCGGTTCGGGAGCCTCCGCGGCGAGGGGGTCCGAAGGCGCTTCGCCCGAGCCGGGCGCCGGCATCTCCGCAGTCGACGGCGGGACATCCTCGGCACCCGCGCTTGCGGAATCGGCCATGCGCGCGTCGGCGGGCAGGGCGGGCTCCGGCACGCCGCCCGCCGCCGGCTCGGGACCGTGCCCCGTGGGCAGACGCTTCTGTCCCCCCGGGCGCCGCTCGACCAGGGCCGCCAGCGCCGGGAACTCGTCGGCGAGGTCGACCAGCACCGCCTCCAGGTCGCGCTCGAGGGGCCGCGCCGCGCGCCGCCGCGCCGAGTCCTCGCGGTCCTGGGCCTCGCCCCATGCCCCGAGCTGCGCCTGCACCGCCTCCTGCACGGCCTTGCGATAGGCCAGGTACGTGATCCCCCGGCGGCCCGCGCGGACGAAGTCGCCCTTGTTGAGCGTCAGCGCCGCGGAGAGACCGGGCGCCTCGATCAGCCCGCCGACGAGACCGGGCGACGAGGAGGAGAGGCCGATCCAGTCCCAGCCCCACCGAATCACCTTCCCGAGGGTGCTGACCGCGAGCCCCTGTCGCTCCGCAGGCAGCGGCGTCGCGACGCGCTCGAGGAAGCCCACCGCCGCCGGCTTGCGCTTGCGCGGCAGGCGGATCGCCAGGGCCGCGCGCTCACCGCCGTCCGTTCGGCGCCGCGACAGGGTGCGGGCATCGACGGAGAACGAGACCCCGGCCGGATAGCGGGCCGCGAGGATCTCGTCGAAGGTGGGATCGAAGAGCGGCTCGAAGTGCCGGCGCAGCTGGCCCTCCAGGTAGCCGGCGTCGAGGAGCGGCGAGAGCGGGTTGCGGAGCTTGAGCCCGACCGCCGTCCCGCGCTCCCCCACCCAGCCGGGCGGCGGCACCCATCGCCAGGGCGCCTTGTGCCTGGACGCGAGGTGCCAGCGCGAGGCCACGTGCACGCCGGACCGACGCGTTTCCGTCAGCACGTCCTCCGCCACCAGCAAGCCCAGCTTGATGCCCACGCCGGCGAAGCCGATGCCTTCGCCGCGCGCCTTGTTGCTGGCGGCGAGGTCGTGATAGCGAGCCAGCTCTCGCCGGCTCATGCCGCAACCGTCATCCACCACCACCAGCGTCTGCCCGGATGGGTCGGTCAGCAGCCGGATGGCGCCCGCGCCGGAGTCGAGGGCGTTCGCGACGATCTCGGAAAGGATCGTCTCCTCGATCGCGTCGGGATAGGCGTCGCGCAGGTCCTCGAGCAGGTGCTGCAGGTCGACTCGGGTCTGCCCCATCGCACTGAAGGATACAGTACGACACCCCCGCGCCGGGGCCGGCAGCTCGGGCAGCAGCGGGCTGCCGCGCCAGGGGCCGGGCGACGCCGCCAGCACCCGTCGCGCGATCGGCATGATCCCCGGCGTCGGGCCGCGCACGCGTCTGCTCGACGTCGGCTGCGGCACGGGCCTGCACACGCGCGCGGTCTCGCCCAACCCGTTCGCCTATGCTCGCTCGCGGGTCCGTTCCTGCAAGACCTTGCGCTCCGCTTCCAGGTGCTCGCGATAGGCCACGCGTTCAGCACGCAAGGCGCCGGACGGCAGCAGGAAGCGGAAGAGGCTGGGGGCGTACTGGCGGGCACGGATGGAGCGCCCGCGGAGGGCGGCGTCGAGCAGCAGGACGACCGCGAGCAGAAACATCACCGGTGCGAGTGGGTCGGCGGCAGGACTTCCGTAAAGGTTGAAGAGCAGGTACACGCCCGCCAGGGCCGCGCCGGCGGCCGTCATCACCGCAGGCCGGCGAACGGCCGCAGGACCGCCTCGATGGCCGAACGCTCGCGCCTGCACCGGCACCGAGAGCATCCCCGTCAGCCAGGGGAATCCCTGGTTGAACGCATCCCATTCGGCCCCGATCGTCCCCATCACCTCGTCGGCGTACGCGGTCGGCGAGGGCGGGTCGGGGGGTACCTCACCTTCCTCCAGCGGGCGCTCGAGCTCCAGACGATAGCGGTAGACGATGCGACCGCCGCGCCACTCGGGCCCGAGCGGCACCGGGCGCCAGTAGTCCCCTCCTGCTTCGATCCTGCGGCCGCCGGTCCAGCTCAGGTGCGGCAGGAGACTGCGGCACAGGACCGTGCCGTCCGCCTCGACTGCCATCACGTCGGGTCTGGCGAGCCGTTCCCAGAAGGCGGCCCGCGTCAGCGGGACGAACCCGAGATCGCGATGTCGCCTCAGCACGCCCAGCGCTCGCAGCAGCTCGAAGCCGAAGCTGACCACCGGCGAGCCGCCGACGATGCCCAGAGCGAGGGCGCCGAAGACCCGGCCCAGGCCAGGGAGCACGAACAGGGCGAGCCCTGGCGCGCAGACGACGAGGACGATGGCGGCCCTCGTGTCGCTCCGCCGGGCCAGCTGGTCGAGAAGCATCATCACCAGGGTGCTCTCGAGGAGCCCCCCGGCGAGCGTCGCCGTGCGGGCGTCGAGCCCGAACCGATCGCACAACTTTGCCTGCGGGTCTTCAGGCAGCAGGCCCACGAGCGGCGAAATCAGCCACCGGAACGGTCGCGTCCGCTCGCGCGAGCGCATCCGCTGCCGCCCGGCCTCGACCTCCTGCACGAAGCGGCCGTCGTAGACGACGCGGTCCCGGGTCACCTCGCCTGCGGGCCAGGCGCGAAGGCGGTACGCCACGACGCCGTCGCGCTCAGTCTCGTGGACAACTTCGAAGGTCGCGTCCCCGATCACGACCGCCGTGCCCGGGAAGGCGGGACGGGCATGATGGTGCGATTCCATCCGCGTCCGCAGCGGCAGGGGGCCGCGACTCTCGATCTCGGCGCCGGGCGGCACCAGTCGCGCCCACTCGCCGTCCGCGAACCGCCAGCGCGTCTTCGGCCCCGCCGCGTCCGTCACGCGAGTCTCCCCATCACCGAGCCGCCGCGCCCGATCATAGACGAGTCCAGCCACAGGGTATGACGTGTCGTTCCAGGTCATGAGCGGTCGTTTTCGGGGCATGAGGTGTCGTTTTCGGGGCATGACCTGTGGTCGAAGGCGGCGGCGCCTCCGCTCACGGGAACTGCTGCTGGCCCGCGCACGTTCCTGCCAAGGGTGCTATTAGAAGGCATGAACGAGCTCGCGCTGCGGTATGGATGCAATCCTCATCAGGCCCCGGCCCGGATCTACACGCGGGATCGGGCCCTGCCCCTGCAGGTGTTGTCGGGAGCGCCGGGCTACATCAACCTGCTCGACGCGCTGAACGCCTGGCAGCTGGTGCGCGAGCTGCGCTCCGCGCTCGCGCTGCCGGCGGCGGCCTCCTTCAAGCACGTGAGCCCGGCCGGGGCCGCGGTGGCGGTGCCGATGACCGAGGAGGTGCGGCGGGCCGCCTTCGTCGACGATCTGGAGCTGTCGCCCCTGGCGACCGCCTACGCCCGCGCGCGGGGCGCGGATCGGCTCTGCTCGTTCGGGGATTTCGCGGCCCTCTCGGACGTGGTCGACGTGTCGACTGCCCGCGTCCTCAAGCGCGAGGTGTCCGACGGGATCATCGCGCCCGGCTACGAGCCGGCCGCGCTGGAGATCCTGAAGGCGAAGCGCAACGGCAGCTACTGCGTGCTGGAGATCGACCCGGCCTGGGAACCGCCCGAGACGGAGACCCGCGAGGTGTTCGGCGTCGTCTTCGAGCAGCGGCGCAACCAGGTCGTCCCGGGCCGCGAGCATCTGGCCGACATCGTGACCAGGAACCGCGATCTGCCCGACGCGGCCGTGCGCGATCTCGTCCTGGCGCTCGTCACCCTCAAGTACACGCAGTCGAACTCGGTCTGCTACGCCAAGGACGGCCAGGCCGTCGGCATCGGCGCGGGCCAGCAGTCGCGCATCCATTGCACGCGCCTGGCCGGTGCCAAGGCGGACCGCTGGTTCCTGCGCCAGCACCCGGCGACGCTCGACCTGCCGTTCCGCACAGGCGTCGGCCGGCCCGAGCGGAACAACGCCGTCGATCTCTTCCTCGAGGACGAGCTGTCGCCCGCCGAGGAGAAGGACTGGCTCAGCTCCTTCACCGAGCCGCCGCGCCGCCTGAGCCGTGAGGAGAAGCGCGCCTTCCTGTCACGCCAGCAAGGCGTGAGCCTCGCGTCGGACGCCTTCTTTCCTTTCCGCGACAACGTCGACCGTGCCTCGCAGAGCGGCGTCAGGTACGTCTCGCAACCGGGGGGGTCCGTGCGCGACGACGCCGTCATCCAGGCCGCCGACGAGTACGGCATGGTGATGGCTCTGTCGAAGCTGCGTCTCTTCCACCACTAGAGCGCCCAGGGCAGGAGTAGAGCCCCCAGGACGGCGACGGTTCAGCGCGGCCAGAGCCAGCCGAAGGCGCCGGCCGTGACCAGCGAGTAGAGCAGGCCGTCGAAGACATCCTTGACGGTCACGCTCCAGGGCTGCCCGCGCCAGATCGAGTTGACCAGCTGGCCGACGCCATAGGCCATGAACGCGACCGCGCCGGCGAGCCGGAAGACGTGGAGGTAGTCGGTGCCCACCGCGAGCGTTCGCCCGGCGAGATAGGCGACGAAGACCCCGACCAGCAGGCAGTACCCGAACCACAGGCCGAGGAACTTCCCCATCACGGGCGCGCCGTTCGGGAAGACGGTCAGGTGGCCGACGGGTCCGCGCTCGTACTTCTCGACCATCTCGGGCGAGCCCATCTCCTTCGGCGTCTTGCAGTAGGGGAAGGTGTAGAAGCCCGGCGTCAGACCGGCGCTGCCGAGGGCGGCGAGCGTCTCGTCCTCCTTGGGCAGCGGGCGGTAGTCCGAGGCGTGGTACCGCAGTGCCATGTGCAGGAAGGAGCTGACGACGAAGACGAGCACGGCGGCGACGACGATGGGCAGCCACAGGGCCAGAATCGGGACCATTGGGGGCCTCCTCCGAGAGCCGACGGTTCAGTTGTTCGGGAACGGGTGAGGCGATCGTAGCAGAAGACCGCGGCCCGCCGGGCGGCGACCAGCGGCCCGATGCGAGCCCCACGTGGTCTCCCGCCTCGCGGACGGCACCGGAAGGCGAGCTGGTGGCACGCGCCCGGTTGCCGCCCCGCCATCTCAGGCGCTGGTGTAGCCGTTCTCGCGAAACCAGCGCACCCGCGGCCGAGTGACCGGGGGGACGACGTAGGGCAAGCGCAGGCGCGGAGGCCGCCGTCTGACTGCTGCCACGCTCGCGGCGTCGGGGCGCAGGACGGGCGCCGCCGAGCGAGGCCTCCGGATCCATAGAAGGTTGGCCAACGAGCGCGGCTCGGCGCCGTTGCGCAGAGGCGCTCAGGGCGGAAGGGAGTATCCTACACGCCCTCAGAGACGAGGCTGCGCTATGCGTGGGGAGAACGAGAACGGCGGACGTCGGATCCGCGGCAGAGCCCTCGAGATCAGCGACGGGAGCATCAGAAAGTTCTTCACGGACCGCGCCAGGCGCTATGACCCTGCGAGGGAGCTGACGGCTGTTCTCTATCAGGACTCCAGGCCGGAACTCGCCGCGAGGAGGGACGAGGAGGAGAAGGCTCTCCTCCTACCCATGATGAGCCTGGCCCCGACCGACCGGGTCCTGGACCTCGGCTGCGGGATCGGCCGCTGGGCAGCGACGATCGCCCCCCTGGTCGGGGCCTACCACGGGCTCGACTTCACCGCCGAGTTCATCGAGGTGGCGCGGGAGAAGTGCCGGGGCGTCCCCAGCGCGACCTTTCAGGCGATGGCCGTGCAGGACATCACCCAGGACAACCTGGAGACGCCGGGGCCCTACAGCCTCGTGCTGATCTCCGGGCTGCTGGCGTACCTCAACGACGCCGAGGTGGCGCGCCTGTTCCAGGTGCTGAACCGATGTACGGGCTCGGCCTCTCGGGTGTTCGTTCGCGAGCCCGTGGGCATCCAGGGTAGGCTGACCCTCGACCGCATCTGGTCCGACGAGTTGCACTGCGAGTACAGCGCGATCTACCGCACCAGGGAGCAGATCGAGGAGTGCATCGCGGGGCTCCATGGCTCGCGCATCGTGTGCTCGAGGTCTCTCTATACGGCGGACCTCAATCGCAGGAGGGAGACGATCCACCACCTGTTCGTGGTCACCATCTACAAGGGCCGGCGATGAAGCGCGTCCTCACGGTCGGCGTCTTTGACCTGTTCCATGTCGGCCACCTGAACCTCTTCAGACGAGCGAAGGCGCACGGGGACTACCTCATCGTGGCGGTACACGATGACAAGAAGAAGACCAAGGGGAAGGATTTCTACTTCGACATCCTCGAACGGACCAGCCTGATCGAGGCACTGCGGCTCGTCGACGAGGTCGTCGTGTACGAGCGCGTGGACCGCATCGTGGAGAGCGTCGACTTCGACGTCTTCTGTCACGGGCCTGACCAGAACCACCAGTTCTTCCAGCGGGCGTTTGCCTACTGTCGGGCCCACGGGAAGCAGGTGGTGTGCCTCGATCGGACACCAGGCGTGTCGTCGACCCTGATCGGGGAGTTCATCGAGTACCAACGCAGACACGAAGGCGAAGGGCAGTCCTACTCCTGACGAACATGCCACAGACCAGCGAGACGAAGAACGGGTCGCCCGGCCCGGGTGCCGCGATCGCGCGCCCGCAACCGAGGCGGAGGGCGTCGGCGTTCCTCCGACACGTGCCGGGCCGCGGCCCCGATCTCCTCGACCAGCAGCGGCGAGCGCAGCGCAGCGTTCGCATGCTGCTGCAGGTGACGAGCGCTGTGGCATAATGCGCTGCGTGCCTGGCCGCCCGGCCCTGTGAGATGAGCGAGACGAGTGTCCCCGCAGTTGGCCCCTTCGGCGGCCACCGGCGGTTGCGGGTCGCCTCCAAGCTTGTGCTGGCGGCAGCCCTGCTGCTGTTCGTCGCGCCCGCCGCCGAAGCCTACATCGACCCCGGCACCGGCAGCGCCCTCGTGTACGTGGTCAGCGGGGTCGTCGTCTCACTCTACTTCGCCGCCCGCGGCCTCTACTATCGTCTGCTGGACCTCGCCTTCCGTATCCGCTTCCGCGACCAGAATTGTGCAGTGGCGCTCCACTGCGAGGATCCCCGCTACGAAAGCACCTTCTTACCCGTGCTCAAGGCCCTCGTCGCGCGGGGGATCCAGCCGACGTTCTTCACCATGTACGAGCGCGACGGCTCATGCGAGGCGCTTTCCACGCGCGTGAGCCATCGGTCCATACCTCCCGGGATGCTCGGGTACGCCTATCTCAACAACTTGGAAGCGACGGTCCTGGTGACGACCACGCCGCAGCTGGACGTCATGACCTTCCGGAGGTCTCGCAGGGTCGCGCACTACATCCACGTCCCCCACGGGCTCGGCGAGTGCCGCTACGTCCGGCCGTACGCGTACGACTACTTCGACACGGTGCTCTGCTGCGGCAGGATCCTCAAGACGAACATCCGGCGGATGGAGGCGATCCGGGGGACGCCGGCCAAACGGTTGCTGGAAACGGGGATTCCGCACTACGAGGCGCTAGCCGCCACCGCCCGGCAGGCCCCTCCTCCGTTGGGTCGACCGGTCGTGCTGGTGGCTCCGAGCTGGGGGCCGCTCAGCATGTTCGAGTCGTTCGACCTCAGCTTCGTGCAGGAGATCGCGCGCCGGCACGCCGTGATCGTGCGGCCGCATCCGCAGATGAGAATCTCGCAGCCGGAGCTCTACGCGCGAATCGTGGCACTTGACGGCGTGACAGTCGACACGGAGCGAACGCCTTCCGCCGCCATGTCAGCAGCCAGCCTGCTGCTCAGCGACATCTCCGGCATCGCGCACGAGTTCGCCTTCATCTACGAGAGGCCGGTGCTGGTGATCGATCAGAAGACCGTGACCGGCGGGCTCGAGGGTGAGCTGCTCGGCGGTGACAGCGAGCTCAAGGAGACCTGCAGGGACTTCATAGTGCCGGTTCCGCCGTCCGAGATGCCGAATATCCTCACCTGGATCGAACGCGTTCTCGCCGACCACCGCGCCGAGCGCATCGCGGAGGCGCGGAAGAGCCTGATCTACAACTACGGGAACGCGAGCGAGGTGGCAGCCGAGCAGATCACCGAGATCTACCGGCGGCTCCGACAGCGAACCGCGGCGCGATCCTGGAGCGGGCGCTGGGGCCACGCTGCAACGAGGGTCGTCCGCGGCTCGCGCTCCGAGCGGGTCGCACCGTGATCCTCGAGTTGTTCGACGTGCTGATGCTCCAGCCGCTGCTGCAGATCTACTCGGACCTGTTCTCCCTGCAGCCATCGACCTGGAGCGCGGGCCAGCACATCCTCGGCTTCAGCATCATCATCAACACCCTGCTCCTCCCGATCTACGCGCAGATGGAGAATCAGTCCCGGCGGCTGCGCGCGGTCCAGCAGCAGGTCGGACGCGGCGTCGCGCGCATGCGGCGCCACTTCCGCGGACGCGAGCTCTACTTCTACACCCGCGCGGTGCACCGGCAGTACGGCTACCATCCGCTTTCGGCAGTCTTCGGCTCCGCGGACCTGTTCATCCAGATCCTGGTCTTCGCGACGGTCTACCGCTTCCTCTCGGAGCTGGACGCGCTCCGGGGCGCCCCCTTCGGTCCGATCGGCGACCTCGGCCGTCCGGACGGTCTGCTGGGTGGCGTCAATCTGCTGCCGCTCGTAATGACCGCCGCCAATGCCGCGTCCGTGTTCGTCTACGTCGGCGACGCCCGCAGGCGGCTGCAGTCGCTCGTTCTCGCGTTGGGGTTCCTGATCCTGCTGTACCGCAGCCCCGCCGGGCTCGTGCTCTACTGGACGGCCAACAATATGTTCTCGCTCGCGCGGAACGCCGCCGCGATGCGAGGCGCCCCGAAGCTGCCGCGGTGGCTGGCCGCCGCGAAGACGGCTATCGTCGAGCAGCGTTGAGGACGAGGCGGCGCTGATGGAGATCCTCGTCCTCTTCGTCGTCGAGAGCTTCGTCTTCTTCCTGACCTTTCGCGGCCTGAGCTCCCCCAAGGCCAGTCTGCCCGCCACGCTGCGAGCTGGGCTGGGCATCTCCGTGACGCTCCTCGTCGCGGCCGCCGCCGTCTGGCAGGATTGCCGCCCCGGGCCGCTTCTGGCGACCGCTGCGGCCACGGCCGTCGGGGCGGTCGGGTTCCAGGGCGAGGAGCTGAAGCGACTCGGTGAGGCGATGGGCCGCGCGCGGTTTGCGGTCTTCCTACTGTCAGTGGCAGGCCTCGCGGCACTGGTGTACGTCTTCGTCCCGATCACGGTGTTCCTGACCTCGCCGGGCGAGCTCGCGATCCACCTGGGGCACTTGCTCTCGGTGAACGCTCCAGACGCCGTCGTATTCGTGTGGCTGGCGGCAGGACTCTACGCGTGGTTGCCCTCGTCGCGGATGAGAACCGTCCTGGCACTGTTCGCGGCCGGCTCACTGGCGCTGGGTTTGCTGTACTCTTACGCGCTCCCGTTCGGGCACCCGAGGATGACCGGGCTCGTCTTCGAGCAGTTGCCGATTCCGGCGGGCACTCGCACGCTGCGTCTCGTGGTCGACCTCGCGGTCGCGAGCGGCGTCGGGCTAACGCTGCGACGGACTCTGCATCGTTTCGGCGCCCGTCCCTTCCTGATCGGCATTCTCCTCGCGGACCTGTCCCTGGGCGGCGCGGCCGGCGTCGCCGTGCTCCGCGAACGCGCCGGCGCAGAAGGAGGCTCGCAAGACCCGGTGCGGCCGCCGCAGCAGCCGCTGCGCTTCTCGCGCACGAAGCCGAACGTGCTGATCGTCATGCTCGACCGTCTCATGGGCGGTTACGTGGAGGAGATCCTGGCGGCTGAGCCGTCTATCGCGGGTCGCCTCTCCGGATTCACGTGGTATCCGCGCACGGCCTCCGCGGGAGAGAACTCGATCGCCGGGATCCACCCGCTGCTCGGCGGCTACGACTACCTGCCGGTCGAGATGAACGCCCGCCACGCGTCCCTGCTGCAGTTGTCGGTCGAGGCCTTCTCGATCCTGCCCTGGAACTTCTCCAGGAAAGGCTACCAGGTGAACGTCGTGAACCCGGATGGCTTGGGCTTCACCCTCGCGGGCGACTGCTCGTATCTTCGGATGGAGCGGGTGACCTGTACGCACATCCCGCCTGCAGTCGCCGCGGCCTGGGCCGAGCGGATGGGCTTCTCGCTGGCGACGTTGTCGGAGTCGAGCTACGCGGACTTGCTGGTCCTCCTGGCCTCCATGCGTGCCGCGCCCTACGTCCTCAAGGACGTGCTGCGCGAGAAGGGACCCTGGCGGCCGTTCATGGACCACTCCGCCGGTACCACGTTCCGCGCGTGGGCGGAGCTGCGGGCTTTCGCCGACCTGTCCCGCACGGACGCGGGCGAGTCGAATCTGAACGTCGTCACGAACATCCTCCCGCACGAGCCTTACTTCATCGGCGAGGACTGTCGGCCCCGACACGACAGGTTCGAGCTGCCGGAGGAGGAGGTCCACCGCCGCGGGTATCCGAACCTGTTCTCGCTACAGCACGCCAATGCGGCGCGGTGTGCGCTGCTTGCGACCGCCGACTACCTGGACTTCCTGAAGGCGGCCGGGGTCTACGACAACACGAAGATCGTCCTCGTCTCGGACCACGGAATCGTGGGGCCGGTGAAGGATCGTTCGTCGCGCGCCCGCGCGGGGGGCACCGAGGGTGATCTCTACGTCCGCTCGCGCTCCCTGCTGCTGGTGAAGGAGATCGGTGCCGTCGGCGACCTGCGCATCTCCGAAGAGTTCCTCCCGAATGCCGAGGTGCCGCGCATCGTGTGCGAGGAGATCGGCGGCTGCGTCAATCCCTACCTCGGCAACAAGCCGATCGCGGTGGACGGTCGGAACGACCCGTTCTTCGTGTCGCTCGTCCCTTGGCAGTTCAACCTGCAGAAGCCAGGCTCGTTCGTCATCAAACGTCAGCTCGCCCTGCGGGGCAAAGACCCGTACGACGCCCGCGGATGGCAGATCGTCCGCTAGCGCCAGCGGGCTAGCCGGCGCCCGTCGGCGCCGTTCCCGGTCGGGCTCCCGAGTAGAAGGGCAGCTCCCACAGGCCGGCAACGAGGGGCCTCTCCTGGCGCAGTGCCCCGAACACACCTGGATTTCCTGGGCCGACAGGACGCGATCCCGAGGCAGCTCGGCCGCCGGACATCTCGGTTGAGCCTGCTTCCTACTGCCGCCCGACCACATCCACGACCTGCGCGTCCGGGCCTTCCCAGGCCGGTGCGCCCGTCCGCGTGAGGTTGCCTGAAGCGTCGTCCCAGCGCAGGCGCGTCAGCGTGTAGCTTCCCTTCTCGTAGGCGTAGGTCGTGCCGTCGTCCTGGTAGAGCGAGAACTCCGCGTCGGCGCCCGCGTAGACACGCACCGCGTCGATCTTCTGGTGTTGCTTCGTGCTCTCGATCGGCGCACCCAGGGGCACGATCGACCCCGCGCGCACGTAGAGCGGCAGGGTGTCGATGGGAGCCCTGGCTGTGACCGTCCGGCCGCCCTCGATGCGCTCGTTCGTCCAGTAGTCGTACCAGGCCGTGCCGGCCGGCAGGTACACGGTCCGGCTGGTCGCGCCCTGCTCGGTGACGGGTGCCACCAGGAAGGCCGGTCCGAACATGTACTCGTCGCGGAGGTCGGCCACCTTCGGGTCGTTCGGGAAGTCCATGAAGAGAGCGCGCATGTAGGGCGCCCCCGTCTGGTAGGTGCTCCAGGCCAGCGAGTAGATGTAGGGCATGAGCCGGTAGCGCAGCCTCAGGTACTTCTCCAGGATCGGCTCGGCCTGCTTGCCGTAGGACCACACCTCGTTCTGGGGCCGGCTGCCGTGGGCGCGGAAGATCGGCAGGAAGGCCGCGTACTGGAACCAGCGGGTGTACAGCTCCGGGTAGTCGTCGTAGCCCCCGACGTTGTCGCGCGCGTCCTGTGGATCGAGGAGCGGCGGGTGCTGGGGGTGATGCACCGCGGGCAGGTACTCCCAGCCGCCGATGTCGTTCGTCCAGTAGGCCATCCCCGAGGCCGTGAAGTCGAGGCCGGTCGGGATCTGTCTCCGGAGCGTGTCCCAGGTCGGGTAGACGTCGGAGGACCAGAACATGGTGCCGTTGCGTTGCGCGCCAAGGTAGGCGTCCCGTGCCAGGATCAGCGCGCGGTTCGGCAGGTCCCGCCGATAGCCTTCGTAGAGGGCCGCGGTGTGCACCAGGGGATAGATGTTGAAGTAGCGCGTGCCCGGGCCCGCGTGGAGATAGCTGCCGTTGGGCGGAAGGTCGGGCTCGGTCTCGTCGGCCCACAGGGCGTCGAAGCCCTTGGAGAGGAGGTCGTCGCGGATCGTGTCCCAGAACCAGCGGGCCGCGTCCGGGTTGCTGGTGTCGATGTCGGAGCCCGCCCTGTCGTAGGGCAGCCCGTCGATGGGCGCGCCATCGGCCTGGTGGATGAACCAGCCGTTCTTGGCCAGCAGGTCGTAGTAGCGCGTGCCCTTGGTGAAGCGCGGCCACACGCTGATCATGGTCTCGAAGCCCATCTCGTGGAGCTTGCGGTTCATCGCCGCGGGGTCCGGGAACCTCTCGGGCACGAAGTCCATCTGGCCCATCTTCGAGTAGTAGAACCAGTCGAGCACGATGATGTCGGCGGGCAGGTGCCGGTCGCGGTAGCCCTGGGCGACCTGCAGCATCTCGTCCTGGCTGAGGTAACGTTGCTTGCACTGGATGTAGCCGTAGGCCGCCTTGGGCAGGAGGCGCGTCTCTCCCGTGAGCAGCCGGTAGCCCGAGTAGATCTCGTCCGTGTCCTTCCCCGCGATCACGAAGAACGACACCCGGTTCCCGACCTCCGAGGTCCAGCGCGTCTGCTGGTTGAAGCCGGGCGCGATCGTCGTCTTGGAGGGGTTGTCCCAGACGAGCCCGTAGCCGTAGTTCGTCACCAGGAACGGCACGCAGGTGCTGGGCGCGGCCGGGGCGGTGTAGTCCTGCCAGCAGCGCACCACGTGACCCCGGTGGTCCAGGAAGCCCTCCTGGTTCTGCCCGAGGCCGTAGTAGTGCTCGTCGTCGGGCGACGCGAACGCCGCGCCGACCTGGAAGAACGGCGCATCCGACGGCCGCCGGTCGTGCTCCAGCCACGCGTCGCCGTCCTTGTGGTTGGGCACCGCCATCGACCAGCCCGTCATCTCGAGCAGCCGCCGGCCTTCCCGCGTCGAGATCGTGATGTGCGCGGGCGGCGCCGAGCCGTTGAAGTACCTCCCGATGTCCACCTGCGTGACGGTCGGCTTCCCCGGCCGGTCGGCGCGAACCTTCACCACCAGGCGGGCCGAGACGTACTCGTCGTCTCCCTCCGGCGTGCGCCGCTGCGCCCAGCCCTCGGCGGCCGGCGTCGCGAGGAAGCCGTATCCCGGTGTCGCGAGGGCCTCCTTGCTCTCGAGGCTCAGCGTGACCCGCACGATGTTGGGAGCGTACGGCTCGAGCGCGATCGTGGCGCCGCCGCGCTCGAGGACAGCGCGCCCCTGTTCCGCCTGTGCGTTCCCGGCGAACACGCCCCCGACCAGCCCGGCCACGATCGCGATCAGCATCGGCCGCCGCGCGTGCTGCATTCCTCCCCTCCAATTCCCCCGACGAGCGAGGCGAAGCTGCCAATTCATAGCATGGCCTGCATCCGCAGTGGGCAAGAGGCCCACGAGCGCCCGGCCGACCTGCTCACACTGCGACCAGGTCTACCGTGTCTGGCGGATAGAGACCGCGAGAACGCCGCGTGCAACCCCTGGGTGTCGATAGGCTGCGGAGAAAGGCGGCGGCCCCCAAGCGGACCGCAGCCTCGACATCCGGGACGATGCTGTTGCTCACACCCCACCGGATCCGCTCCGTGCGTACCGACTGCTTGAGCCTCTTGAGGACGTCGAAGCCGCTGCCGCCGGGCATCCCGATGTCGAGCGCGATCACGTCAGGGGGCGTCTTCATGGCGAACATCAGTGCCTGCATCGCTCGCCCGTGCTGGCGAGGGCCCGCTGGAGGCGGTCCACCTCGCCCTCCAGCTCGGACAGCCGGGGGCTGCCATCCGTCAGCGCTCCGTCGCGTCCCATGACCTCGAGGGCCAAGGCCGCCTCGCAGACCGCCTGCCCACCGAAGTTGCCAGCCGCTCCCCTGAGGGCGTGCGCGGCGGCCTGCACGCCTGCACCGTCGTTCGTTCCGAGACTCCGCCGGATCTCGGTCAGAAGCCGCGGTGCCTCGGTTCGGAACAGCTCCACGAGCTCCGCGAGCAGCTCATGGTCGCCCTCCACGCGGAGCAGGAGCTGCGCGCGATCGACGGCGGGGTGCACCAGTGCCTCGATGGTGTGGAGCAACTCGGCAGCGCGAAGGGGCTTGGCGAGATAGGCGTCCATTCCCGCGGCCAGGCAAGCCTCTCGGTCGCCCTTCAAGGCGTGAGCGGTGACGGCGACGACCGGCAGGTGGCGGCCGGTGCCCTTCTCCGCGGCTCGTATGGCCGCCGTCGCCTGGAACCCGTCCATCTCCGGCATCTGTACGTCGAGCAACGCCACGTCGAGCCCGCCGCGGTGGGCGCAAGCCACGGCCTCGCGCCCGTCGAGCGCGAGCACGACGGTGTGTCCGTGCTTCTCGAGAATGGCCGCGACGAGGCGCTGATTGATCTTGTTGTCCTCCGCCAGCAGCACGCGCAGACGACGGCCGTGGGGCGCGCCGGCGTCGACAACTCCCAGCGGGAGGTGCTGTCCCTCGACGAGTGGCGCCAGAGCGACGAGGATCGTGTCCAGGAGCCGAGAGGGATCGACGGGCTTGACGACGTAGGGGATCGGCCCCAGCTCGCGACAGCGGGCCGCCTCGCCCGCCTGACCGCTGGAGGACAGCATCATCAAGGGGACCGCCGCCAGAGCCGGGTCCTGGCGCATCCGTTCCACCACGGCGAAGCCGTCCATGCCCGGCATGTGCACGTCGAGGATCACCAGCCCGAACGGCCGGCCTTCCTGGCCGGCTCGCCGGAGCGCGGCCAGCGCGGCCTCGCCTCCCGTCGAGGAGGCGGGCGCGAATCCCCAGCCGCGTAGCATCTCCTCGAAGATGCGCCGGTTGGTCGCCTGGTCATCCACGACCAGGACCGTCAGACCCTGCAGGCTGGCCAACCCCGGCACGCTGGGCTCGGGCGCCTCCCCCTCCGAAATGCCGAGGCGGACCGTGAATTGGAAAGCGCTTCCCCGACCAACCTCGCTCTCCACCCACAGGCGGCCCCCCATCATGCCGACGAGCTGCGACGAGATCGTCAGCCCGAGGCCGGTGCCGCCGTAGCGCCGCGTGATGGCGCCGTCCGCCTGCACGAAAGGCGAGAAGATCGCTTCCCGCCGCTCCGGGGCGATGCCGATGCCGGTGTCGCGCACGGTCGCATGCACGACGACCCGTCCGTCGTCCTGCCCTTCGCTCTCGAACTCCGCCACTACCTCGCCCCGCTCGGTGAACTTGATCGCATTGCTCACCAGGTTGACGATCACCTGGCGCAGCCGCCCGTCGTCTCCGACCAGGCGGTCCGGAACGTCGGGCGCCACCCGGAAGGACAGCTCCAGGCCCTTGGCCTCCGCGGCCAAGCCCAGGGAACGCGCGGCCCGAGCCACGGCGTCCCGGAGGCTGAAGGGATGCGCGTCCAGCTCCACGCGGCCGGCCTCGATCCTGGACACATCGAGGATGTCGTTGATCACCTCGAGCAGCCGGTCCGCGGAATCACGGACCATCTGCAGGTACTCGCGCTGCTCGTGCGAGGCCGGCGTTCCCAAGAGCAGCTCCGTCATGCCGATGATGCCGTTCATCGGGGTGCGGATCTCGTGGCTCATGTTGGCCAGGAACTCGCTCTTGGCGCGGCTGGCCGCGTCGGCGGCCGACGTCGCGGCCTTCTGATCCTCGATGTCCGTGTTGGTCCCGTACCATCGTTGGATCTCGCCATCCGGGCCGCGCACCGGTACACCGCGGACCAGGTGCCAGCGAAAGACGCCGTCGGACGCCCGCTTCATGCGGCATTCGATCTCGTACGTTCCGCCCGTCTCGAGGGCTTTGGTCCAGGCGGCGAAGCCGGCTTGTACGTCAGCCGGATGGATAGCGGTGGCCCATCCCGATCCCTCGGACTGCTCGAACGTGAACCCCGAATAGTCGAACCAGCGCTGGTTGAAGTAATCAGTCCAGCCGTCGGGACGGGCCGTCCAGACGATCTGGGGCATGGCGTCGGCGAGCAACTCGAAGCGATGTTCACTCTCTCGGAGCGCCTCCTCGCTCGCCTTGCGCTCCGAGATGTCGTCCTGCAGGGTGACTCCGACCTGGCCGTAGACGGGATGCGTCATCACGGAAGTTCGGACGTGGGACCAGAACCGCCGGCCGTCGCGGCGCACGTTTTCGATCTCGAAGTTGGCGGCCCCAGAACGATTCACCTCGACGAGGACCTCCCGCGCGCGCCTCTCGGCGGAACCGGTGCCGTCGTCGTGGACCAGGACAGCGACCGGCAGCCCCGACAGCTCGCCAGGGCCGTAGCCGAACATCTCCTCGAACTTCGGGTTCGCGTAGGCGATAGAGCCGTCGTCCATCCGCACGAGGCACAGCCCCTCGCGCATGTTCTGCACCACGGCGGCCTGCAGCTTGAGGTCCGCCTCCACACCCCGGCGGCGCTCGATCTCCTCGCTCTTGGCGCGGCTGGCCGCTTCGGCGGCGTCCTTGGCGGCTTGCTGATCCTCGATGTCCGTGTTGGTCCCGAACCATCGCCGGATCTCGCCATTGGGGCTACGCACCGGCACGCCGCGGACCAGGTGCCAACGAAAGACGCCGTCGGATGCCCGCTTCACGCGGCATGCGACCTCGTGCGTTTCGCCCGTCCTGAGGGACTTCGTCCAGGCGGCGATGCCCGCCGGCGCGTCGTCCGGATGGATGGTGGTGGCCCAGCCCGATCCCTCAGACTGTTCGAACGTCAGCCCCGTGTAGTCGAACCAGCGTCGATTGAAGTAGTCGAGCCAACCGTCGGGCCGAGCCGCCCAGACCATCTGGGGCATGGCATCGGCGAGCTGGCGGAAGCCCTCGTCGCCACTCGCTCGAAGGGTGTCGGTGGCGCCGGCCGGCTCCTCGCGCGCCAGCCTCTCCTCGACCAGGAAAGGGACACTCGGACGCGGGCCGCCCACGGCGGGGGGTAGGATCGGCACGGCCGTCCCGCCACCGGACATGGCATCATCCGGTGCGGCGTTCGGAAACACCATGACAGCACCGTCGCAGATTGGAGCTGCGCCGTCTGTTCAATACCGCTCACGACCAGCGTTTTCACCCCGCGACTGTGCAATCCTGAACCAGGCCCTGTCCATTCTCGGTCCGTGTGGGTTCCGGCGGCTCGAGCGCCACCATGGGCTATAGTGGAGCGCCGTGAGCCCCGCCGGCGTCCGTCCCACGACCGCTCGTGCGCTCGCGGCCGAGGCTCGTGCTCGCCTCGCCGCGGTTGCGAATCCGCGAGTCGCGGCTGCTGCGCGCACGTACTTCAAGGAAGGGGAAGCCGCCGCCTTCTACGGGGTCAAGGCACCGCTCCTGCGGGCGATCGGGAAAGAGCTGTTCGCGACGGTCCGTTCGTCGTGGACGGTTCAGGAGGCGGTCGCCTTCTGCGACGTGATGCTGGCGCGCCCGCAGCTCGAAGCCAAGGCGCTCGGCGTGCTGCTGCTCGGACGCTTCCACCGCGCGTTCGACCCCAGCCTGCTCGCGCGGTGCCACGCCTGGCTCGCCCGCGGACGCTCCGCGAACTGGGCCAGCACCGACGCCCTGTCGACGATCGTGATCGCGCCGCTCCTGCGCGGATCCCCCGCCGAGATCGGGGCCCTCGAGCGCTGGACGCACGACCGCTGCCTCTGGGTGCGACGGGCCGCGGCGGTCGCGCTGACACCGCTCGCGCGCCGGGGAGACGCCCTCGAATCCGCATATCGCGTCGCGGCGGCTCTCTTCGACGACCGGAACGATCTCATCCACAAGGCGAGCGGCTGGCTGCTCCGCGAGGCCGGCAAGACCGACCCGGCGCGGCTCGAGCGCTTCCTGCTCCGCAACGGGCCCCGGATCCCGCGGACGGCCCTGCGCTACGCGATCGAGCGCTTCCCGGCAGCGGACCGGAAGAGGATCCTGGACGCGACCCGGCCGGCCAGGGTCCTCGCGCTCGCGGCGCGTTCGTGAAACGATCAGGCATCCTGCTCAACGATCCTGCTGTCCCGGCCGCGGGCGCGCCCGGTCCGCGAAACGCACTGCTCCAGCGGGGTCTTCGGCTCGAGTACCTCACCGTCGGCTGGAACGTCGTCGAGGGAGCGATCGGGGTCGCCGCCGCGCTCGCCGCCGGTAGCGTGGTCCTGCTCGGCTTCGGCATCGACAGCTTCGTGGAGAGCGCGTCGGGAGCCGTGCTCCTGTGGCGGCTTTCCGCCGAGCGTCGGCATCGCTCGGAGGAGGCCATCGAGCGGATCGAACGGAGGGCGCAGCGGCTGGTCGGCGCCTCGTTGTTCGCGCTCGCCGCCTACATTGCCCTCGACGCCGGCCACAGCCTCCTCTCCGGCGCACGGCCGGCAGCGAGCCTCACGGGGATCGTGCTCACCTCCGTGTCCCTCGGCGTGATGTGGTGGCTGGCGCGTGCCAAGGCCGGCGTCGCGCGAGCGCTCGGCAGCCGGGCCCTGGCCGCCGACGCCTTCCAGACGACAGCGTGCTTCTGGCTCTCCCTGGCCACGCTCGTCGGCGTCGCGCTCAACGCCGCCTTCTCCTGGTGGTGGGCGGATCCCACGGCGGCGCTGGCAATCTCGCTCCTCGTCGCCCGCGAAGGGCGGGAGGCCTGGCGCGGGGAGGACTGCTGCGGGCAGCGCTCATGCTCGTGAGCACCCGCCACCGGCCGGCGACCGTCGCCGGGACCTGGCTGCTCGGCGTGCACGGGTGCCCTTTCTTGCGGGTGCGTGCGACTTTCCCGTGACGCGAGGCGTTGCTCGTCAGCGCGACTTCAGCGCGATTCTCCGTCGCTTCTCGACGGCCGGGGCGGCCCCGCGACCGACACCGTGCGCTGGCCGAGCAGGTTGAGCCGCGTGCTGCGCACGCTGGCGGGCTCGACGACCCGGCCGTCCGAGAAGCGGAAGCGCAGCGCGTCCTCGGGGCACTGCACGATGCAGGCGCCACACCGGATGCACGCCCCCGGCCGGGCGATGACCACCTTCCGCCGGCGCCCGTCCATCTCGAGCACGTCGCGGGGACACACCTGGACGCACTCGGCCGCCCCGGTGCAGCGGTCCTCGACCAACTCGACGTCGAACCGGTTGTGGAAGCTGTTGATGGTGCTCGGGTACCAGGGCGTCGTCCCAGCGAGGTCGACAGACAGGATCCCCGCCGCCAGTGCGCAGGTCACGCCCAGCGCGCCCAGCGCCGAGGATCGGGCCCCACCCAGAGCCGCCAGGCATGCCCCTCCGGCGGCAAACGTCGTGACCGCAAGGCCTCCGTAGGTCAGCCAGCGTCGGCCGCCCGTCACCGATAGCCACGGCAGGGCCGCGAACACGGCGCCGACGCCGAGCACCACCACGCCGGCGGCGACCGCCGCCACCCGCAGCCCCATGATCGCGAAGAGCGCCAGGAACGCGACGACAGCCATCGGCAAGGCCCAGGTCAGCGCCATCTCCAGGCGCTCCCAAAGGGGGAAGCGCATGGCGCGCTGGCGCTGCGTGACCCGCTGCTGTCGATCCAGGAACGCGGGCAGATCTTCGAGGCGGGCCGGACCCCAGCGAGGCTCCCAGCCCGTGGCCGCCCGCACCAGCCGGCGCTCGACGCCGGTCGCCGAGAGCTGGGGCAGGATCAGCCTCCGGTGGCGCACCCGTTCGGCGACACCGGAGGAGCGCAGCACGGCGATGACGTCGTGGTGGGTCAGGTGCCCGCCGCCCGCCGCGCACCAGACGTTGATGCCACGGCTGTTCGCCACCAGCAGCCAGGCGTCGCGCCCGGCCAGGACCTTCACCAGGCGGCGGACGGTCAGCGCGTAGTTGCCGGTGAGCAGGACAGGAGAGTCGGGTCCCGGATCCCCGACCTGTCGGAGCCCCGTCGGCGTCGCGTGCGGCAGCAACCGGAACCCCGTGTCGCGCACCCAGCCGGCAACAGACGCGGCGCTCACGCCCTCGCTCCCTTGCGGCCGGAGATGATCGCGAAGCCGTCCCCCGTCAGCCCCTCCTCGGCCACCTCGATGAAGCCCGCCTCGCGCACCAGGTCCGCCAGGCCCTGGACGGGACGCGTGGAGGTCTGGGTCAGGACCCAGGTTGCGAAAGCCATGGGCAGCCGGCGCAGCCAACGTCCCGCCCGCGCCGCCCGGCCGCGGGGCGGCACCTCGTCCGCGATCACGACACAGCCGCCCGGACGGAGCAGCCCCAGGACAGTGCGGAGCACGTAGCGCCTCTCGTCGGGCGACAGCTCGCTGAACACGAGGCACGAGACCACCGCATCGAAGGAGCCCGGCGGGAAACGGTCCTCGAGCTCCATGGCACCCAGCTCGACCCAGTCGATCTCGGGCTCCGGCCGGCACCGTTCAGCCTTTCCCCTGGCGACGTTCAGCATGCCGGCGTTCACGTCGATCCCGACCACGCTCGCTCCTCGTGCCGCGCAGGCCAGAGCGACGACGCCGGTGCCACATCCCACGTCGAGCACGCGCCGGCCCGGGGCGGCGGCCCGCTCGGCCACCCGCTGGTAGATCCGGGCGATGGCACCTCCGGAGAGGCGGTCGATGCCCCGGTCGTAGCGCGCGGGCGCCGACTCCAGGACCTTCATGTAGACGTAGCTGCTCATCGCCGCATCCTCCCGCCGCGAGCACCGGGATGTCCACCCGAGCTTGCGGGCCTCGATCTTCCCGAAGCGATCAGGCCGGGCTCGAGACGTCGCCGCGGGCCGGGAGACCGGGCAGCCGCGCCTCGCTGCGCGACGGTCAGGGGCGCCCGGCCGGTGCCTGCGCCGCTGCCTGGGTCTCGGCGACGATTGGATCCCCGTTGATCTCCTGGTAGGTCGTCGTCATCGTGAAGCGGGCGATCCCCAACAGGCGGACGTGCGACCGTGATTCCACCCGCACGTTCACGCGGTGGCCCTGGATCCGCCGGTAGTGCTTGCTGATCTCCACCCGCGGGATCCAGAAGCTCGGGGCCCGCGCCAGGTCGCCGGACACGGACACGATGTCCGCCGTGTCCGGCGTCACGAGGAAGCGCCCGTTGATCAGCCCGACCTCCTTGCGTCGCGCGGTCGCCGTCAGGCAGACGAGCCCCTCGACCCTGCGACCGCAGGGCGCAAAGGCGTAGTTGTCGGTCGTCAGGAAGGTGCGGCTGGCCGTCCCGGAAGCGTAGATCTGC
The DNA here is from genome assembly GCA_963732935.1 of uncultured Acidobacteriota bacterium. GTDB lineage: Bacteria > Acidobacteriota > Vicinamibacteria > Fen-336 > Fen-336 > DATBSL01. The sequence goes on from CAVTBK010000005.1 coordinate 298,702, forward strand.
TGCTCGCGCTCCAGGACCCGCTTCAGGATCTTGTTCTGCAGCATCTCGGACCCGCCCGCGTCCGTGATCGTGTAGCGAAAGCCCGTCCGGGGATCCAGCTCGACGAGGGCGTCCATCCAGGCCTTCTTGCCCAGGAGGCCGCTCGTGATCTCCAGATGACGGCGGGCACGGAACTCGCGCGTGGGCTCGTCGGGGCGCGCGAGGAAGAGCCGAAGGACCTCCTGGTCCGACGGCCCGGGCACCGACGCGCCCGTCACGCTCGCGGGCGCGGCCGCCGAGCCAGCCAGGGCGAGCAGAGCCGCGAGGAGCACCTCCGCAGCCGTCGTCACCAGACCCCGCACATTCAGCAATGCATCGGCCTCCGAGCCTGTACCCTGACTAGGTTCACCCTTCAGCGCCGCAGCGCGACGGTTCGCCCCTCTATAGTGAGACGCGCCGGAGCCGCAGGGCGTTACTGACGACCGACACGGAGCTGAAGCTCATGGCCGCCGCCGCGATGATCGGACTCAACAGCAGCCCGAAGGCCGGGTACAGGACGCCCGCCGCGACCGGGACCCCGACCGAGTTGTAGACGAACGCGAAGAAGAGGTTCTGCTTGATGTTGCGCAGGGTGGCGCGACTCAGTCGTCGCGCCCGGACGATCCCACCCAGATCGCCCTTGACCAGGGTCACCCCGGCGCTCTCCATCGCCACGTCGGTCCCCGTGCCCATCGCGATCCCGACCTGCGCCTGCGCCAGGGCCGGGGCGTCGTTGATCCCGTCGCCGGCCATCGCCACGATCCGGCCCTCGCCCTGGAGACGCTTCACCGCGTCGGCCTTCTGATCGGGCAGCACCTCCGCCACCACCTCGTCGATCCCGAGGGTGCGGGCGACGGCCTCCGCGGTCGTGCGGCTGTCCCCGGTCAGCATCACCACGCGGATACCCTCTCCATGCAGCTGTGCGATCGCGTCCGGCGTCGTCGCCTTGACGGGATCGGCCACGCCCAGGAGCCCCGCCAGACGGCCGTCCGCGAGAACGAACATCACCGTCTGGCCTTCGGACCGCATGGCTTCGGCCTGGGCGGCCAGCGCTCCTGGGTCGACACCCAGCTCCTCCAGCAGCTTCGCGTTCCCGAGCGCGACCTCGCGGCCGTCCACGCGCCCGGTGACCCCCTTCCCGGTGCGCGAGGAGAAGCCCTCCGCCTTGGCCAGTCCGACCTTCCGCTCCTCCGCACCGGCGACGATCGCCGCCGCCAGCGGGTGCTCGCTTCCCCGCTCCAGGCTGGCCGCGAGCCGCACGAGATCGCTCTCGCTTCCGCCGGGCACGGGCGACACCCTGACCAGCTGAGGCTTGCCCTCGGTGAGCGTGCCGGTCTTGTCGACCACCAGGGTGTCCACCTTCCGCATCACCTCGATGGCTTCCGCGTTCTTGAACAGGACCCCGGCCGTCGCCCCCTTGCCGGTGGCGACCATGATGGACATCGGCGTCGCCAGCCCGAGCGCGCAGGGGCAGGCGATGATCAGGACCGCCACCGCGTTGACGAGCGCGTGGGCCATCCGGGGCTCCGGGCCGAACAGGCCCCAGACGGCGAAGGTGAGGACGGCGATCCCGACCACGACAGGTACGAAGTACCCGGCCACGACGTCGGCCAGCTTCTGGATCGGCGCACGGCTCCGCTGCGCCTCCGAGACCATCTGCACGATCCGCGCAAGCAGCGTCTCCGCCCCCACGCGCTCCGCACGCATCACGAGAGCTCCCGTCCCGTTGACGGTCGCGCCGATCACACGGTCCCCGGCGCCCTTCTCCACCGGGATCGGCTCGCCCGACACCATCGACTCGTCCACGGAGCTCGTGCCCTCGACGACCGTCCCGTCCACGGGCACCTTCTCGCCGGGCCGCACGCGCAGGAGGTCGCCGGGCTGGACCTCCTCCAGGGGCACATCGCTCTCGGCGCCGTCCTTCCCGATCCTCCGCGCCGTCTTGGGCGCGAGGCCCAACAGAGCCTTGATCGCCGCGCCGGTCCGGCTCCGGGCGCGCAGCTCCAGCACCTGGCCGAGCAGGACCAGGGCGACGATCACCGCCGCCGCTTCGTAGTACACGGCTACGGCGCCGGAAGCGCCGCGAAACGACGGCGGGAAGATCCCGGGCGCTGCGGTCGCCACGAGGCTGTAGACGTACGCCACGGCCACGCCCAGGCCGATGAGCGTGAACATGTTCAGGCTGCGGTTCACGACCGACCGCCAGGCGCGTACGAAGAAGGGCCAGCCCGCCCAGAGCACCACCGGGGTCGCGATCAGTAGCTCGAGCCACTCGAGGACACGCGGCGATGCCAGGCGCTCGAACGGCCGGCCTGGGATCAGGTCCCCCATGGCCACCGCCAGCAGCGGCAGCGCGAGGACGATGCTCACCCGGAAACGCCGCGTCATGTCGCGCAGCTCGGGGTTCTCCTCCTCTTCGGCGGAAGCCGTGCGCGGCTCCAGCGCCATGCCGCAGATGGGGCAGCTGCCGGGCGCGTCCCGAACGACCTCGGGATGCATGGGGCAGGTGTGAAGAGCGCTCCCCGCCGACGACGTCGCGTGGGGCGAATCGCCGGCCCGGTGCGCGACCGCGGAGCGATAGCGGTCCGGGTCGGCTCGGTACTTCGCGAGGCAGCCGGCGCAGCAGAAGAGGATCAGGCCGTCCTCGCCCGCCAGGCGGTGGGGGCTGTCCGCGTCCACCTGCATCCCGCACACGGGATCCTCGAACGTCACCGCTGCCCCGTGCGGGTCTCGACCCTGTCCGTTCATGCCAACCCCTCCTCGCTCACCGCCGGCGGCGCGGGATGCCCGCCCACTCCCCTCACTCTCGCACCCTCGGCGCCAGCACGCCTGGGCCTTCCTCGCTGCGGATCCGCACGAACGCCTGGATCTCCTTCATCACTCACCTCCCTGCGCCTGCTCCCCTGCCTCCGTCCCCTTCGGGGCGAACAGCCGCGTCTTCCGCAGCCCTATCGAACGCCAGAGGAAGTAGATCGCGGGGAATACCACCAGCTCGCCCAGGAAGGACGTGAAGACCCCGCCCACCATGGGCGCGGCGATGCGGCGCATCACGTCGGAGCCGGTGCCCGTCGACCAGAGGATCGGTGCCAGCGAGAGCAGGATCGCCATGATCGTCATCATCTTGGGGCGGATGCGCTTGACGGCACCGTGGTCGACGGCCTCGGCGAGGTCGGCGTAGCTCGCCATCTTGCCGAGGCGCTTGCGGTCCTCGTAGGCGATGTCGAGGTAGAGCAGCATCACGACACCCGTCTCGGCGGCCAGGCCCGACAGCGCGATCAGCCCCACCCAGACCGCGATCGACCAGTTGTAGTGGAGCAGGTAGAGGAGCCAGATCGATCCCACGGCCGAGAGCGGGACCGCCAGCAGAACGATCGCAGTCTTGACCAGCGAATTGGTGTTCAGGTAGAGGATCAGGAGGATCAGGAAGAGCGTGATCGGCACGATCAGCAGCAGGCGCTGCTTCGCGCGCTGCATGTACTCGTACTGTCCCGACCAGAAGAGGCTGTAGCCGGGAGGCAGCTTCACCTGGGCCGCCACGTCCTTCCTGGCCCTCTCTACCCAGGTCCCGACGTCGATGCCGCGCAGGTCCACGAAGACCCAGGCGTTCGGCCGAGCGTTCTCGGACTTGATGGCCGGGGGGCCCTGGTGGATGTCCAGGCTGGCGAGCTGGCCGAGCGGGACCTGGAGCCCCGAGGGCGTCGCGACCAGGGTCTCCCGGAGCCGTCCGATGTTGTCGCGCAGCTCACGCGGGTACCGCACGTTGATCGGGTAGCGCTCCAGGCCCTCGACCGTCCAGGAGACGTCCATGCCTCCGATCGCCGACTGGATCACGTCCTGGACGTCTCCAACCGTCAGGCCGTAGCGCGCCGCGGCCTCGCGGTCGATCACGAAGTCCAGATAGTTCCCTCCCATCACCCGCTCGGAGTATGCGGAGAGCGTGCCGGGCTCCTTCTTCGCGATTGCCTCCACCTGTTCGCCGAGGTCCTGCAGCACCGCCAGGTCGGGCCCGGCGATCTTGATCCCGACCGGGGTCTTGATCCCGGTCGAGAGCATGTCGATGCGCGTCTTGATCGGCATGGTCCAGGCGTTGGTGACACCGGGAAGGTGCACGGCCCGGTCCATCTCCTCGATCAGATCGTCCTTCGTCATCCCGGGCCGCCACTCCGAGCGGTCCTTGAGCAGGATCGTGGTCTCGATCATCGAGAGCGGCGCAGGATCGGTGGCCGTGTCCGCCCGGCCGACCTTGCCGAAGACCGACTTCACCTCCGGGAAGGTCCTCAGGATCTTGTCGGTCTGCTGGAGGATCTGCTTGGCCTTGGTGATCGACAGCCCCGGGAAGGTGGTGGGCATGTAGAGGAGGTCCCCCTCCCAAAGCGGCGGCATGAACTCGGACCCCATCCGTCGCATGGGCCAGATCGTGATGGCGACCAGGATCACTCCCCCCAGCACCACGGCCCAGCGCCAGCGCAGCGCCAGCTCCAGGAGCGGCCTGTAGAGCCGATAGAGGATCCGCGAGACCGGGTGCTTGTCCTCGCTGCGGATCTTCCCCCGCACGAACCAGTACATGAGGACCGGGATCACGGTCACGGCCAGGAGGGCCGAGGCTGCCATCGAGTAGGTCTTGGTGAACGCCAGCGGCTTGAAGAGCCGTCCCTCCTGCGACTGCAGCGTGAAGACGGGCATGAAGGAGACCGTGATCACGAGCAGGGTGAAGAAGAGGGTCGGCCCCACCTCCTGGCTCGCCCGCAGGATGATCTCCAGGTGCGAGCGCTTGCCGCGCCACTCCTCGTAGTGCTTGTGGGCGTTCTCCACCATGATGATGGACGCGTCCACCAGCACGCCGATCGAGATGGCGATCCCGCCCAGGGACATGATGTTCGCCCCCAGCCCCTGCCACCTCATGACGATGAAGGCGATCAGCACCGACAGGGGGATCGACAGGATGGCGACCAGCGCCGACCGCACGTGAAAGAGGAAGAGCACGCAGACGAGAGCGACGATGATCGACTCCTCGATGAGGGTGTGGGTGAGGTTGTGGATCGAGCGCTTGATGAGGGCCGTCCGGTCGTAGGCCACCGAGATCGTCACGTCATTGGGGAGACCCGCCTTCAGCTCCGCGAGCTTGTCCTTCACCCGGGCGATGGTCGAGAGGGTGTCGGCACCGGCGCGGACCACGACGATCCCGCCCACCGTTTCTCCCTCGCCGTTCCAGTCGGCAAGCCCACGCCGGATCTCGGGGCCGATGGTCACGTCCCCCACGTCCCGCAGCAGCACCGGCGTCCCGCCGGGCCCCACGCCCAGCACTACCTGCTCCAGGTCCCGGACCGTCTTCACGTAGCCCAGGCCCCGGACCATGTACTCCTTCTCCGACATCTCCACCACCCGGCCGCCTACGTCGTTGTTCGACCGCTGGATGGCCGTCTTCACCTTCTGGAGAGTGATGCCGTAGGCGCGCAGCTTCACCGGGTCCACCTCGACCTGGTACTGGCGGACGAAGCCCCCGATCGAAGCCACCTCCGAGACCCCGTCGACGCCCGTCAGGGCGTACTTCAAGTACCAGTCCTGGAGACTCCGCAGCTCCGCCAGCGACCGCTTCGGCGAGTTGAGCACGTACATGAACGCCCAGCCGACGCCGGTGGCGTCGGGTCCGAGCTGGGGCGAGACGCCCTTGGGAAGCTGCGCCGTCAGGCCCGAGAGGTACTCGAGCACCCTCGATCGCGCCCAATAGAGGTCCGTCCCGTCCTCGAAGATCACGTACACGAAGGAGTAGCCGAAGAAGGAATAGCCCCGCACGACCTTCGCATACGGCACCGCCAGCATCTTGGTGGTGATGGGATAGGTGACCTGGTCCTCGACGACCTTGGGGGCCTGGCCCGGGTACTCCGTATAGACGATCACCTGCACGTCGGAGAGATCGGGAATGGCGTCGAGGCGCATCTGGCGGACCGACCAGACGCCGCCCAGCGCGGCGAACAGGACCGCGACCACGATCAGGAACTGGTTCTTGAGCGACCACTCGATGACTCGGCTCAGCATGGCGCGCCCTACTTCCCGCTCGCGGCCGTGACCATCTTCTGGACCGCCTCGCGAAGATTGGATTCCGAGTCGATCAGGAACTGCGCGGAGGTGACGACCTTCTCGCCCTCCTGGAGCCCCGAAAGCACCTCGGTGTAGCCGTCGCCCTCGCTCCCCAGCTTCACCGTACGCGGCGCGAAGCGTCCTTCGCCTTCGGCGAGGACGACCAGGTTGCGCTCCCCCGTCCGCAGGACGGCCATCGACGGGACCACGATCGCCCCCTTCACCGCCACCGGATGGAACCTCACGGTGGCGTACATGCCCGACCGCAGGCGGCCATCGGGGTTCGGCACCTCGAGGCGCAGGGGCACCGTGCGAGTCTTCTCGGAGACCTGCGGCTCGACGAAGCGGACTCGGCCCGTGAAGGTCTCGCCCGGGAAGTAGCTGAGGGCGATGTCGGCGACGCTGCCGACCTTCAACCAGCTCAGCTGATCCTCGAAGACCTCGACCGTCAGCCACAGCGACGAGAGGTTGGCGATGTGGAAGAGCTCCATCCCAGGCTTCACCGCCATGCCCTCCAGGCCGTCCATCCGTTTCATCACGACGCCGCTCGAGGGGGCGCTGACGCTGAGGGTGCGGAAGACCTTCCCGCTCTTCTCGAACCGCTCCACCTGGGCCGGCCCGATGTCCCAGTAGCCGAAGCGCGCGCGTGCCGCCGCCACCAGCTGCTGGGCCCGGCGCTGCGCGTCAGCCGGCGCACCCTCCAGCCTGCGCGCGAACTCGAGGGCCGAGAGCAGGTCCTGTTCGGTCTGTACCAGCTCCGGCGAGTAGATCTCGAAGAGCGGCTGCCCCTTGCGCACCGGCTCGCCGATGTAGTTCACGTAGACCTTCTCGACGAAGCCGGGGTACTTGGTCGTGACGCTGACCATCTTCTCCTGGTCGTAGTCGAGGTACCCCAGCGTACGGATCTCCCGGGTCAGGTCCTGGCGCTTCACCGCCTGGATCTCGACGTTCATGTTCTGGACGACCGCGGGATCGATGGTCACCGTCGCGCCCGAGGACGGCTTCGCTTCCTCCGCGTAGACCGGGACGTAGTCCATCCCCATCTCGTCCTTCATCGGCGAAGGCGAGGTGATCGCCGGGTTCATCGGGTTGCGGTAGAAGAGGATCTTCCGCGCGGCCGGCTGCGAGGAGGCCGGCATCGCGCCGCCCTCGCGCTCCCCGGCCGCACGGTCGCCGAGCAGGCGGTGAACCCAGCGGTCCACGGGGTGCAGGTGCAGGGGGTTGGCGAGCATCACGACCATGAGCAGCGCGCCAGCGACGATCCATCCCAGGTTGGCGAGGATCCGGCGCGGCCGCCCGTTCTTCGGCGCTGGCGGTCGCTCGTCGTTCAGGATCGTCATCGCGAGGCTCCTTCCGTCGCAGGAATAGGTTCACCGACGGCACCCTCGAGCCGCGCCACGGCGATCGCATAGTCGGCGCGGGTGCGCGCGACCGCGGTCCGAACGTCGAGCAGGACCCGCTCGGCGTCGAGCAGGTCCAGGGAATTGATGGCGCCCGCCGCGTAGCCGGCCTCCGACGAGCGCAGCGACTCCTGGGCCTGGATTTCGAGGACGTCCTTCAGCAGGCGCAGTTGCTTCCAGGTCAGGGTCACCCGCTCGGTCAGCTCTCCGAGCAGGCGGTCGATGCCCGTAACGACCGTCCGCTTGCCCTCGTCGGCGGCCCGCCGCAGCTCGGCGGCCTGCTCGACGCCGGCCCGCAGGCGGCCCCGATGGATCGGAAGGTTGATGCCGGCCGAGACCGCGAAGACGTCCTTGCCATTGTCCGGGGGGGAGAGGCGATCCCCGCGGGGTCGCCCCGGGTGCCCACCAGCGTGTAGGTCGCCCCGAGCGTGAAGTCGGGCTTGTACTCCTTGCGGGCCAGGGCGATCTCCGTGTCGGCCCGGGCGATTTCCGACTCCGCCCGCGCCATCTCGGGGCGCAGGAGCAGGGCCCGCTCCCGAAGGGCGCCCGGGTCGGGGACGAGCTCACCGTAGTCGGGAAGGACGACCTCCGGCAGAGGCGTCGTCTGGCGCGCGTCGCCCAGGGCGTTGAGCGCCGCCGTCTGCGCGGCCCGTCGGTTCGCGATCTCGAGGAGACGCGTGTCGTCCCTGGTGATCTCCGCCTGGATCTTGATGACCGCCTGCTCGATGCCCACGCCCGACGCGTAACGGGTCCGGGCCAGCTCCTCGTAGTGGTCGAGGGTGGCACGATCGGCGAGCACCACCTGCGACCAGGCGTCCAGGAAGCCGATCTCGTAGTAGAGACGCCGCGTCTCGGTGACGAGATCCAGGCGCTGCGTCTCGACGTCGGCGCTCAACGCGTCGGCCCGCTCCAGGGCCGCCTTCTCCTTGAGGCCGAGCTTGCCGAACCAGGGGAACCTCTGCGAGAGCGTTCCCATGAGCGTCTGCGGCCCCACGCGGGTCTCGGGTGAGGAGACGTAGTACGTGGCCCCGAGCATCGGGTCGGGAAGCGCCTTCGCCTGCGGCGCCTGGAGACGCGCCGCCCGGGCGCGTGCCTCCGCCGCCGCTATCCCGGGGTTGCGCTGCAGGACCTGTTCGACCAAGTCCCGCAGAGACGTGTTCGCGAGGCTGGCCACGATCCTCTCGCTCGCCGCCGGACCCTTCCCCTCCGCCGGGCTCGGCAGCGGAACGGGCTCACCCGCCCGAGCCACGCGGCAGACGCCTCCCGTGGCCAGGAGGCCCAGCGTCACGACCCACGTCTTCGATATCCTCGCCACAACTCCTCCTCGAAGGCGCGGCGCCGATCGCCGCGCGCCCAGACCTCTCGCGGTGACGGGGCAGACAGCGCCCCGCGGTCGTAAGGAGGATCAGATCCGAAGGATCGTGTGCGAGCGCGACGAGAAGAGGAGAGGCGGCCGGAGCTCGACGCCGAGCGGCGCGGGTACGCCCGCAGAAGCGTCGAGGGTCGCGACCACCGTCACGGGCGATGCCGTGGCCGTCGGCGCGCCTTCGGCGCCGACCAGCTCGGCCACGCGGTCGCCGCTCGACGCCCTCCGGCACGGGTTGGCGCAGGCGGCGGGAAGCGGGGCGCTGCTGGCCGAAGAGGTGGCACTTCCCGCGCAGCAGCAGCTATGCGCCTGACTCGGTGTCGTCACCAGGCACTGACACTCCGCGACGGCGGGGCCGACCAGGGTGAGCGCCAGAAGACCCGCCACGACCCGCGCGGCGAATATCCTGGTATGGCGGCGCACGAACTCGGACGCGTGGACCATCCTCCCCGGCAGGATAGCAGGACGCGAACCGGACCGGCAAGTACCGCTCGCGCGCGCTACGGTACGATCGTGTCCATGGTTTCGGCGCCGGAGGAGGCCCTCCGCACCGTCGTGCTCTTCCGCGCGCTCTCGGCCGACGACCGCGCGCGCCTCGCCGAGGTCTCCTCGGTCCGCGGGTACGACAAGGGCGAGACGCTCTTCGCCGAGGGGGACCCGGCCGACCATCTCTACACCATCCTCTCGGGGCGGGTGAAGGTCGTGAAGTCGATCCCGACCGGCAGGGAGGTGATCCTGGAGATCTTCGGCGCCGGCGATCCGGTCGGCGCCGTGGTTGCCTACCAGGGCCGTCCCTATCCCGCCACGGGCGTAGCGCTCGAGAGGACCACCTGCCTGCTGGTTCGGCGAGCCCCGTTCTTCTCTCTCCTCGAGCAGCACCCCTCACTGGTCCGCGGCTTCCTGCTCGGCCTGACCGAGAGGATCGTCGAGCTGACGCGACGCATCCCGGAGGTGGCGGGCGGGCGCGTCGAGGTCCGCTTCGCCCACCTCTTCCTCAAGCTGGCCGACAAGGTGGGCCGCGACGCCGGCGGCGGGACCTTCATCCCGATGGTCCTCAGCCGTCAGGACCTCGCGGACCTCGCCGGCACCACCGTGGAGACCTGCATCCGGATCATGAGTCGCTGGGGCAAGCAGGGCCTGGTGAGCACCGAGAAGGACGGCTTCCTGGTCAGCGACCCGGCGGCGCTCGAGGTGCTGTCGCGCAGCTGACAAGACGTCAGCGCTCAGCGGCCGCCGCCCGCGGTCCCGCTTCGAGGTCCGCTCGGCGCCCCGGGTGCTGATAGCGGGGAGCGTCGATCTCCCGCAGGCGGGTGGCATACTCGCGGTTGCCGATGCCGTTCCTCCAGGGCCCCCAGGTCCGGGCGGCGAGCAGGGTCCCGCCGAAGAGCAGGAGGAGGAGAGCGGCGAAGACGGGCGGACGCACCGCGGCGCGCCAGGGCGCGGGCGCCTCCACCCGCAGCGCTCGCGGCACGGGACACGCGGCCACGCAGGAGAGGCAGGCGAAGCACTCGTCCGAGCGCACGCGCGCCAGCCGCTCGACCGGCAGGCGGGCCGGACAGGCCCGGGTGCAGAGGCCGCAGTCGATGCACGCCGGCGCGTGACGCGTGACCTTGAGCGGCGACAGCAGGGACGCAATGCCCAGCAAAGCGCCGTACGGACAGAGATAGCGGCACCAGAAGTACGGGACCAGCGCAGAAAGCACCGCCAGCGTCGCCAGCACCACGAGACCGAGCGCCGAGAGCCGCTCGAAGAAGAGGAGCATCTTGACGTCCGCCATGCGGCTGTAGGGTGAGTCGAGGAAGGCGGCCAGGTCGGCAGAGCTCATGGCGACGAAGATGACGTAGACGAAGAAGACGAGCAGGAGGTACTTGAGCCCGCGCAGCGGAAGGTCGACCCGCCGAGGTAGACCGGGCCGGCGGCCAAGGAGCCTCCGACCGAGGGCCGCCAGCGCCTCCGACAGCGTGCCGATCGGGCAGAGCCAGGAGCAGAAAGCCTTCTTGAGCAGGAGGCTCGTGGCCAGGATCGCCAGCAGGATCACGAGGCCGGCCGGATGCACAGTGTGCACCTGCCCTGTCGTCCAGAGATAGCGGAGGCTCATCAGGGCCGCGATGGGCAGGAAGCCCTCGACGCCCGGAGGGCGCGCACCGGCCGCCTCCCCGGCGCGCAGGGCCCCCACCCAATGGACGAACTCCGCGCCGATCTCGACCGCCAGCGCCACCATCCCCGCCTGGAGCAGGTGCCGCAGGGTCGCGGCCCGGACGTCTCGCCCGCGCCGCCGATCGGGGGCTTTGGCCACGAGCTCCAGGTTTACGCAGAGAGCGTGTTAGGGGTATGACAGCCGTCAGGTCGGGCCTCCGACCGCCGGAGACCGGAGGAGCGATAGAATTCCGCTCAGCTTCCGACAAGCCTGAAGGTTCCGAGCGGCGCGTCCAGATGGGAGGAGTCACATGGCCGAGGCCGAAACCTACTACTGCCCCCACGACCTGCCTCGCTTCGCCGAGATGGGCAAGGAGCGTCCCGACCTGTGGGCGAAGTTCCTCGCCTACTACGAGGCCGTCTTCGCGGAGGGGGCGCTGAGCGCCCGCGAGAAGGCGCTGATCGCTCTCGCCGTCGCTCACGCCGTCCAGTGTCCCTACTGCATCGACGCCTACACGCAGGCGAGCCTCCAGAACGGCGCCGACCGCGAGCAGCTCACCGAGGCCGTCCACGTGGCGAGCGCCATCCGCGGGGGCGCGAGCCTCGTCCACGGCGTCCAGATGCGCAACGTCGCCGACAGGATCGGGATGTAGGCGTGGAGCCTGCGGCGCAGCTCGCGGCGCTCGCGCGGACGGGGGTCCCGCGCTTCGAAGAGGTGCTGGCGCGAAGCGGGGCCGAGCCACTGCACGCGAGCGGGATCGAGGTCCTGCAGGTCAACCTCGGCGCCCTCTGCAACCAGGCCTGCCGCCACTGCCACGTCGGTGCCGGTCCCGACCGGCGCGAGCAGATGGACCGCGCGACCGCTGGGCAGGTGATCGAGCTGCTGCGGCGCCGCGCCATCCCCACCCTCGACATCACGGGTGGGGCGCCGGAGCTCAATCCGCACTTCCGCTTCCTGGTCCGCGAGGCCTCGGCCCTCGGCCGCCGCGTGATCGATCGCTGCAACCTCTCGATCCTGCTGGTGGCGGCGCAGGCCGACCTGGTCGACTTCCTGGCCAGGCATCGGGTCGAGGTAACGGCCTCGCTCCCCTCCTTCCGCGCTTCCCTGACCGACGCCCAGCGCGGCCCCGGCACGTTCGCCAAGAGCCTCGAGGGCCTGCGGCGGCTGAACGCCGCCGGCTACGGCAAGAGCGACGGCCTGGTCCTCAACCTCGTGCACAACCCGGTCGGAGCCTTCCTGCCCGCCGCGCAGGCCTCGCTCGAACGCGAGTACCGCCGCGAGCTCGGGAACCGCCACGGCGTCGTCTTCGACCAGCTCTTCACCATCACCAACATGCCGATCAGCCGGTTCCTCGACCACCTGCAGCAAAACGGCGGCCTCCAGGCGTACATGGACCGGCTGGTGGGCGCCTTCAACCCCCAGGCGGCGCTCGCCGCGATGTGCCGCAGCTACCTCTCGGTGGGCTGGAACGGCGTCCTCTACGACTGCGACTTCAACCAGATGCTGGGTCTGCCTTGCGACCATGGAGCGCCCAAGACGATCGGCGAGCTGCTCGCGTCGGAGCAGTCGACGGATCGCCGCGTGGTGACCGACCGCCACTGCTTCGGGTGCACGGCAGGGGCCGGCTCGTCCTGCGCCGGCGCCACGGTCGACTGAGCGGTGTGCGGCCGCTTCAACCTGACGGCCTCGGGCGACGAGATCGCTGAGGAATTCGGCCTGGACGAGGTCCCGGCGCTGCGGCCTCGCTTCAACATCGCTCCCTCTCAGCCGATCGCCGTGATCGGCGTGCAACCCCGCACGGGACGCCGCGGCCTCGCCGAGCTGCTCTGGGGCTTCCTGCCGGCCCGGGCCGGCGCGAAGCCGCGCCGCTTCATCAACGCCCGTTCCGAGACAGCCGCGCACACGCCGGCGTTCCGAGACGCGTTCGCGCAACGGCGCTGCCTGCTCCCGGCCACGGGCTTCTACGAGTGGCAGAGGGCAGCTCGCGCGCGCCCGCAGCCTTGGCTCTTCCGGATGGCCGACGGCCGCGCCTTCGCCCTGGCGGGGCTCTGGGAGCCCTCGCCCGGGGCCGACTCGCCGGCCGGCTGCCTCATCCTGACGACGGAACCGAACCAGCTCGCGCGGGAGGTCCACGACCGCATGCCGGCGATCCTCGGCCCCGCGGACTACGCGGCCTGGCTGGACCCCGGCGCCACGAGAGCCGCCGAGCTCCTGCGCGTCTTCCCGGCCCGGGAGATGACCGGCTACCCCGTGAGCACGGCCGTCAACGACCCGGACCATGACGATCCCTCCTGCCTCGCGCCCGTCACGCCAAACGGCGCGCTGAGGCGATAATGCCCCGCATGACACCAAGGCGCGCACGCGCGAGACGACCCGCCCCTCGGCGAGTGAGGGTGAAGACGCCCCCGGTCCTCTTCGAGAAGACCCAGGCCCTTCTCGGACGCATCCAGAAGCAGGTGGACGGCACCTTCCTCACCTACTGGATGTCGACCAGCGGGTCCGTCTGCGACAACGACGTGATGGCCCTCCATGCGCTCCTCGAGCACTGCGGGCCCAAGCAGAGGGTCGCGCTGCTGGTCAAATCGGACGGGGGCAGCGGCATGGCCTCGCTGCGCCTCGTGCACCTGCTACGGCGCTACGCGAGGCGCCTCACCGTGATCGCGCCGCTCAACTGCGCCTCGGCGGCGACCATGCTGGCGCTCGGCGCCGACGCGATCCAGATGGGTCCGCTTTCGTACCTGACGGCCGTCGACACCTCGCTCGAGCACGACCTCTCGCCGCTCGACCACACGAACCAGCTGGTGCCGGTGAGCAACGACGAGGTGGACCGCGTGATCCGGCTCTGGAAGGAGACCGTCGCCCGCCGGGGCGAGGTCGTGAACCCCTACCAGGAGCTCTACAAGTACCTGCATCCGCTGGTGATCGGCGCGCTCGACCGCGCGAGCAGCCTCTCGCTCATGCTCTGCCGCGAGATCCTCGGCTATCACCTGAAGGACCGGAGGAAGGCCGATCGCATCGCCCGCCAGCTCAACTCCTCCTACCCGGCGCATCAGTACCCCATCACCAGCCGCGAGGCGAGGCGGATCGGCCTCAGGGTGCAGGCGATCCCGCAGCCCCTGGACGGGTTGCTCCAGGAGCTGAACCTGCTCTACTCCGAGATGGGCCAGCGCGCGATCACCGACTACGACGAAGAGAATCACCACGACAACGAGATCACGAACATCCTGGAAGGCGCGGGCATGCAGGTCTTCTACCAGGTCGAGAAGGACTGGCACTACCGCAAGGAAGAGCGTCGCTGGGTGTCGATCAACGACGTCTCCTACTGGTACCGCTGCTCGCTCCGCGAGGGTCGTGTGGTCAAGGAGAAGTTCCACATCCGCTGATCGACATGGACGAGCGCTTCCGCCGCGTCGGCTTCGAGACAAGGGACTTCGGTCGCTGCCGGGACTCCCTGGCGGTCGCCGAGCGCGCCTTGTCCTTGCTCACCTCCGTGCTGACGGTCCCAGCCGGCTCGTTCTGGGCGGTCGAAGGCAAGCGCCTCGCCCGCGTCGCCTCGGTGGGCGGAGAGGAGACGGCGGGTGTCGTGCCGCTGCCGCCGCCGCCCGGCTCGCTGCTGGCGGGCCTTCTGGAGAACTGCCAGACGATCAGCGTCGCGAATCCCTCCGCGGCCGGCGCGGCCCTCCCCGCCTCGTGGCGCGAGTCGGCCGGGGGCGCCCTCCTGGCCACCGCCTGCGCGGACACGACCGGAGCCGTGCGCGCCGTGCTGTGCCTGCGCGGTCCGGACAGCCGCCCCTTCGACGAGCAGGAACGGGACATCGTCCACATCGTCTCGGCGCACGCTGCCGAGGCCCTGCTCGGGCTCGAGATCACCACCCAGCTCCGGACCGCCGAGCAGACCATGCGCCAGCTGGTCGAGCGGACGCTCGCCGGCATCTGGCTGCTCCAGGACGAGCGCACCCTCTACGCCAACCCGCGCATCGCCGAGATGCTCGGCCTGCCCGCGAGCGAGGCGGGGACCCTGTTCGGCCGCCCGGTCCCGGACTTCGTCCACCCGGACGACCGGGCCTGGCTGCGCGCCGCGGCCCGGAGGCGCACGCTGCCCGCCTCCGCCGCCCAACTCGACGAGATCCGCCTGCTGCGGGCCGACGGCGGACTCACCTGGGCCGAGGTCCTGCCGACCCTCGTCCAGCACGACGAGCGCCCGGCCCTGCTGCTGCACGCGGTCGACGTCTCGGCCCGCAAGCGCGCGGAGGAGGAGAAGGACCAGCTCGAGGCCCGCTTCCTGCAAGCGCAGAAGATGGAGGCGATCGGGCGGCTCGCGGGCGGGGTGGCTCACGACTTCAACAACCTGCTGATGGCGATCAGCGGCCACACGGAGCTTCTGGCACGGCGCATCCCCCAGGAGCAGCACCGCCACCTGGACCACATCCGCAAGGCGACGGAGCAGGCCGCGGGCCTCACCCGGCAGCTGCTCGCCTTCAGCCGCATGCAGGTGCTGCAGACCGAGCTGGTGAGCCTGAACGACGTCGTCAGCGCGACCCACAAGCTGCTCCGCCGCATCATCGGCGAGGACGTCTCTCTCGTGCTCCAGCTCGACCCCGAGGCGGAGCCCATCCGCACCGACCCGACCCTGATCGGTCAGGTCCTCATGAACCTGGCCGTCAACGCCCGCGACTCGATGCCCCAGGGCGGCACGCTGACCATCGAGACGGCGGGCCTCGATCTGGCGACACCCGTCCCCGTCGCCTCGCCGCCTCTACGGCCGGGCCGCTACCTCCGCCTCTCCGTCACCGACACGGGGGTCGGCATGACCGAGGACGTGCTCGACCGGCTGTTCGAGCCCTTCTTCACCACCAAGGAGCGAGGCAAGGGGACCGGTCTCGGTCTGGCCATGGTCTACGGTACCGTCAAGCAGAGCGACGGCCACATCGGCGTCGAGACCGCCCCCGGCGAGGGCACGACCTTCCGTCTCTACTTCCCGCCCGCCTCGCTTCAGGCGGACGCCACGCTCGCCCGCGGGGACGCCGCCCGCGGCTCGGAGACGATCCTGGCCGTGGAGGACGAAGGCGAGGTGCGCGACCTGCTCGCCTCCATGCTGGAAGGGCTCGGCTACCGGGTCGTGACCGCCCCGGACGCCGACGCCGCCCAGCGGGTCTTCCTCGAGCTCGAAGGCGCCGTCGACCTGCTGCTCACCGACGTCGTGCTTCCCGGTACCAACGGACCGAAGCTCGGCCAGATCCTCCGCGAGCGGTGTCCCGAGCTACGTGTGCTCTACGTCTCGGGCTACCTCGACGACGGAGGGCCCGGCAAGGGCCTTCCCGAAGGGTCGCTCCTGCTGCGCAAGCCGTTCTCACTCGAGGACCTGGCGGCGGCGGTGCGAGGGATCCTGGACGCCGCTCCCTCCTGAGGCGCGCCCTCAGGCCCCGTTGCGGCTCAGGCCCTCCGGATACGAGCCCAGGATCCGGAGTTCCCGGCAGGCGTGCCCCAGCTCGGTGATGGCTTCGCCGGCCGGGCCGCGCGGGTCGCCCAGGACGTCCAGGTAGAAGGCGTACTCCCAGGGATGGCCACGGAGCGGACGCGACTCCAGCTTGCAGAGGTCGACGCTCCGCGACGCGAAGAGGCCCAGCGCGTGATGGAGCGCCCCGGGACGGTTGTCGAGCACGAACACGATGGACGTCTTGTTGGCCCCCTCGACCCCCTCCGCCTCCCGCGCCAGCACCAGGAAACGCGTGTAGTTCTCGGGATCGTCCTCGATCCCCTCCAGCAGCACCTGCCCGCCGTAGAGCTCCGCCGCCAGGCGAGAGGCGATCGCCCCCTGGGTCGCGAGCCCTCCCTTCATCAGGTCCTGCACGGCGCCAGCCGTGTCGTAGGCGGTCACCGGCTCGATCTGCGGGCGTTCGGCGAAGAAGCGCCGGCACTGGGCGAGGGCGACCGGGTGGGAGGCCACGCGCCGGATCGTCGCGAGGGTCGCGCCGGGCCGCCCGATCAGGCATTCCGAGATGCGGAGCTGGGTTTCCCCGACGATGTGCAACGGACGGCTCTTCAGGCGGTCGAAGTTCTCGTGGATCGACCCGTGCAGGGAGTTCTCGATCGGGACGAGCGCGCGATCGGCCTTGCCCTCCACCACGCAGTCGAACAGCTCGTCGAAGGTGGCCCGCGGCAGCACCTGGATCTGCGGCCCGAGCGCGCCAATCGCGGCCTGATGGCTGAACGCCCCGCGCTCGCCCTGGATCGCCACCGTGAGCGTCTGTCCCGTCGTCATGCTCGAACCTCCCCAATAAGACCAAAGGCCCGTCCCGGGTTCACCGGGAGCGGGCCTTGCTTGGCCGATGTCTCTGGTCTGACGCTATCCCGACCCGAGGCCCGCTCCGTTGGGCCTGGTAAAGACGAATCCGGCCGTCCCCGCCGTCAGACGCATGGCGGCATTATGACGAAGAGAGAGGAAACGTCAAACGGAGGCCCCTGCGGCGAGCCACGGCATCCCAGGGGGGTCTGGGGGGATGGAGCCCCCAGAACATGAACGCAGTTGCCAGGTTTGGTCTGGCCGTCCCGCACCGGAAGGACCACACCATTCGCGAGGAGTGAAGTGAAGACGGACAGAAAGGAACGGAGACAGGAGGCTCGCCTTCATCGAGGCCTCCCCTTCTTCCGATCGCCTCGATGCCCGCGAACCATCGTCGAGGCGATCGGCGGCACAAGGAACGGAAACAGGAGGGTCGCCTTTCCGACCGCTTCGACGCCGGCACGCCACGTCGAAGCGCTCGGTGGCATGCGGAAGGGGGGAGTCGAACCCCCACGCCCTTTCGGGCACGCGCTCCTAAGGCGCGCGCGTCTGCCGTTCCGCCACTTCCGCCCGGCCTGACGCCTGAGAGTGTAGCCCACCCGCCCGTGCTATCCTTTCCGTTCGCCGTCGCCGGCGGAAGGGACCCCGTGGCGGCCACGGAGGCCGCCTGGCGCGAGGTCGCGGCGACTGCTCGCCGCCCGCGAGCGAGAGCGGGGCGCGAGGCAGGCGCCCCCGGGAGGAGACACCCTTGAAAGTCGAGTACGTCGAGGAAAGCGCGGTCAAGAAGGCCCTCAGCTTCGAGGTCGAGGCCGACCTCGTCGAGGCCGAGGTCGAGCGCCGCGCGCGGGAGCTGGCGCGCAAGGTGAAGCTGCCCGGCTTCCGCCCGGGCAAGACCCCTCTCGACGTGATCAAGCGGCGCTTCCACGACGAGATCACGGGGGAGGCCGCCGAGGCGATCGTGAACAAGGTCGTCTTCGAGGAGCTCGACGGCCGGGGCCTCAAGCCGCTCGCGGCGCCCAAGGTCGAGGACGTGAAGCTCGAGGCCGGCCAGCCCATGACCTTCCGCGCGGTCTTCGAGGTGCTGCCGCTCATCGAGCTGCCCGACTGGAAGGGCCTCGAGGCGACGGTCAAGGGCCCGGGGGTCACGGACGAGGACATCACGAAAGAGCTCGATCGCCTGCGCGAGGAGGCCGCGCGCTTCGATCCCGTCGAGGATGTCCGCGAGGCGCGCCCGGGCGACTTCGTGCTGGTCGACCTCGTCTGGAAGCCGGTCCAGGGCGGCAAAGGGGGGCACGACGAGAACGCGCTGATCGAGATCGGGAACGCCGGCAACCACGAGGACATGAACAAGGGCCTCGCGGGCATGCGCGCCGGCGAGACGAAGGCGATCGACGTCCTCTGGGGCCAGGATGCCTCCCCGCAGATCGCGGGCAAGACCGTCCGCTACACGATCACCCTCAAGGGCATCAAGGCCAAGGTCGTCCCGGTGGCCGACGACGAGTTCGCCAAGGACCTGGGCGAGTTCGACACCCTCGAGGAGCTGAAGACGAAGATCCGCGCGCAGCTCGAGGCGGCGGAAGAGCGGCGGGTCGACCGCGACACCAAGGCGGCCCTGGTCGAGGCGCTGGTGGCGCGCACCGGCTTCGAGGTCCCGGAGGCTCTGGTCGAGCGCCACATGACCGCGCGCGCCGAGAACCTCGCCCGCGGGCTCGCCTACCAGGGGATCGATCCCCGCAAGGTCGGCGTCGACTGGCACGACTACCGCGAGTCTACCCGGGACGACTCGGTCAAGGCCGCGCGCGCCGACATCCTGCTCGACGAGATCGCCCGCCGGGAAGGGATCGAGGTCCAGCAGCCGGAGCTGGACGCCGAGGTCGCTCGCCTGGCGGAGCGCGCCGGACGCTCCAAGGAGGCCCTGCGGGCCCAGATGTCGAAAGAAGGCGAGCTCGGCGCTCTCGCGGCGCGCATCCGCGAGGAGAAGACCCTTGACTTGCTCAAGGCCAATGCTAGTATCGAGCTAACATGAATACGCGCAACGAGTTCGCGGGCACGCTGGTCCCGATGGTGGTGGAGCAGACCGCTCGCGGAGAGCGCGCATACGACATTTACTCGCGGCTGCTGAAGGACAACATCGTCTTCATCGGGACGGCGATCGACGACATGATCGCCAACCTGATCATCGCCCAGCTGCTGTTCCTGGAGGCGGAGGATCCCGAGAAGGACATCCACGTCTACATCAACAGCCCCGGCGGCTCGACCACCGCCGGTCTCGCCATCTACGACACCATGCAGCTCATCCGCCCCGACGTGCAGACGATCTGCGTCGGCCAGGCGGCCTCGATGGGCGCCGTGCTGCTCGCGGCCGGGACCAACGGCAAGCGGTTCGCGTTGCCGAACTCGAGGATCCTGATCCACCAGCCCTGGGGCGGGGTCCAGGGCCAGGCCTCGGACATCGCGATCCAGGCCAAGGAGATCCTGCGCATCAAGGACCGCCTCAACGGCATCCTGGCCCAGCACACCAAGCAGCCGCTCGATCGGATCGTGGCCGACGCCGACCGCGACTTCATCATGGACTCGGAGCAGGCGCAGGCGTACGGTATCGTGGACCACGTGATCTCGCGACGGGAGCGCTAGCGTGAGCACCAAGCGGCCGACGGGCGAGGGCGAGATCCTGCGCTGCTCCTTCTGCAACAAGGACCAGAACGACGTCCGCAAGCTGATCGCCGGGCCGACCGTCTTCATCTGCGACGAGTGCGTCGACGTCTGCAACGACATCATCGCCGACGACCGCAAGACCGAGGGACGCGCCGGGCGCACGGGCCTTCCCATCCCTCACGAGATCAAGAAGTTCCTGGACGAGTACGTGATCGGCCAGGAGACCGCGAAGAAGAAGCTCGCGGTCGCGGTCTACAACCACTACAAGCGGATCGAGATCGGCAAGCAGCGCGGGCGCAGCGACATCGAGCTCACCAAGTCGAACATCCTGCTGATCGGCCCCACCGGCACCGGCAAGACCCTGCTCGCCCAGACGCTGGCGCGTCTGCTCTCAGTGCCTTTCACGATCGTGGACGCCACGACGCTCACCGAGGCGGGCTACGTCGGCGAGGACGTCGAGAACATCATCCTGAAGCTCCTGCAGGCCGCCGGCGGCGACATCGAGAAGTGCCAGGAGGGGATCATCTACATCGACGAGATCGACAAGATCTCGCGCAAGGACGAGAACCCCTCGATCACCCGGGACGTCTCGGGCGAGGGGGTCCAGCAGGCCCTGCTCAAGATCCTGGAGGGCACGGTGGCGAACGTGCCCCCGCAGGGCGGGCGCAAGCACCCGCACCAGGAGTTCTACCAGATCGACACCACGAACATCCTGTTCATCTGCGGCGGCGCCTTCGTGGGTCTCGACAAGGTGGTCGAACGCCGGGTCGGCAAGAAGACGCTCGGCTTCCGGACCGACGCCAAGGCCCAGCCCGCCGCCCGGCCCCTGGACAAGGCGAACGTGCTGGCGCAGCTCCAGCCGACCGACCTCATCCACTACGGCCTGATCCCGGAGTTCGTGGGCCGGCTGCCCGTGGTGGCGACCCTCCACGACCTCGACCGGCCCGCGCTGGTCGAGATCCTGACCCAGCCCAAGAACGCCATCTCGCGCCAGTACCAGCGGATGTTCGAGTACGAGAACGTCAAGCTTCGCTTCACGGACGACGCCCTCGCGGCGATCGCCGACCTGGCGATCCAGCGGAAGATCGGCGCGCGCGGCCTGCGCATGATCATCGAGGAGTTGATGCTGGAGCTGATGTTCGACCTGCCCTCGATGAAGAAGGTGCGGGAGTGCGTGGTGACGCGTGAGGTGGTTCTCGACCGTGGGAAGCCGATCACGCTGATCGAGAAGGCGGGCTGAAGCTCTTCCCCGCCGTGCTACCTTTGAAGTGGGCGCGGGTCGAAGCCCCCACCCCAGCCGGCGGAGCGAGGCTATGTTCGGGCGCGAGAAAAG
This sequence comes from uncultured Acidobacteriota bacterium, assembly GCA_963732935.1. GTDB lineage: Bacteria > Acidobacteriota > Vicinamibacteria > Fen-336 > Fen-336 > DATBSL01. The sequence goes on from CAVTBK010000005.1 coordinate 319,972, forward strand.
CGACGTGATCGAGAATCTCCCGATGGTGCCGTTGCGGGACGTGGTCGTCTTCCCGCACATGATGATCCCTTTCGTGATCGGGCGTCAGAGCTCGATCCGTGCGCTCGACCACGCCCTCAGCCGCGGCAAGCGCATCTTCCTCTCGGCGCAGCACGATGCCACGCCGCGACAACCCCTCGCCGGAGGAGATCTACGCGCTCGGCACCGTCTGCAACATCGTGCAGAGCCTCAAGCTCCCCGACGGCAACGTGAAGGTGCTGGTCGAGGGCCTCGAGCGCGGTCAGCGCCCTCGAGTTCCGCGAGGAGAACGGCTACCTGCAAGCGTCGTGGTGAAGCTGGTGCCCCGCAGCGAGGAGCCGGCGGCCGGCATCGAGGCCCTGATGTCGAAGGTGATCGGGCTCTTCGAGCAGTACGTCAAGCTCTCCAACAACCTCCACTACGACGCGATGCTCGCCGCCGTGCGCGTGGAGGATCCGGGCAAGCTGGCCGACACCATCTCCTCCCACCTGGTGCTGTCGGAGTGGAGGAGAAGCAGAACCTCCTCGAGATCTTCTCGCCCCAGGAGCGCCTCGACCCGCATCGTGCGCGATCCTGGAGGCGGAGGTCGACAAGCTGAAGGTCGACCGCCGGATCCAGGGCCGGGTCAAGAAGCAGATGGAGCGGGCCCAGAAGGAGTACTACCTCAACGAGAAGATGAAGGCGATCCAGAAGGAGCTGGGCCGCAAGGACGACCGCCACAACGAGATCGAGGAGCTGCGCAAGAAGATCGAGCAGGCGCGCATGCCCAAGGACGCCGAGGAGAAGGCGATCCAGGAGCTCAAGCGGCTGGAGGCGATGCCGCCCATGTCGGCCGAGGCCACGGTCTCCCGCAACTACCTCGACTGGCTGCTGGCGGTGCCCTGGGTGAAGCGGACCCGCGAGAGGAAGGACCTCTCCGCGGCGGAGCGGATCCTGAACGAGGACCACTACGGCCTCGAGAAGGTCAAGGAGCGCATCGTCGAGTTCCTGGCGGTGCGCCAGCTGGTCAACAAGCCCAAGGGACCGATCCTGTGCTTCGTCGGGCCTCCCGGGGTCGGCAAGACCTCCCTGGCAAGCTCGATCGCGCGCTGCACCAACCGCAAGTTCGTGCGCCTGTCACTGGGCGGGGTGCGCGACGAGGCGGAGGTGCGCGGGCACCGGCGCACCTACATCGGCGCCTTCCCCGGCCAGATCATCCAGATGATGAAGAAGGCCGGCACCCGCAACCCCGTCTTCCTGCTCGACGAGGTCGACAAGATGTCGATGGACTTCCGCGGCGACCCCTCGGCGGCGCTCCTGGAGGTGCTGGACCCGGAGCAGAACCACACCTTCTCCGACCACTACCTCGACGTCGAGTACGACCTGTCCTCGGTCTTCTTCATCGCCACCGCCAACGTGCTGCACACCATCCCGCAGGCTCTCCAGGACCGGCTCGAGGTGCTGCGCCTGCCCGGCTACACCGAGCTCGAAAAGATCGAGATCGCCCAGCGCCACCTGCTCCCGAAGCAGCTCAGGTCCCACGGTCTCGCGGAGACGAACGTCCGCTTCGCCGACTCGGCACTGCAGGAGGTCGTGCGCCGCTACACGCGCGAGGCGGGCGTCCGGAACATGGAGCGCGAGATGTCCGCGATCCTGCGCAAGGTGGCGCGCAAGGTCGTGATCGAGGGACGCGACTACACGGTCGAGATCGACGCCGCCAACCTCTCCGAGTACCTGGGCGTCCCCCGCTACCGAGCCAGCCAGCGGGAGGAGCACCACGAGATCGGCCTCGCCACCGGGCTCGCCTGGACCGAGGTGGGCGGCGAGATCCTGCCCATCGAGGTGACCCTGATGCCGGGCAAGGGTGCCCTGCGCCTGACCGGCAAGCTGGGAGACGTGATGCAGGAGTCGGCCCACGCGGCGATGTCCTACGTGCGCTCGCGCGCCGAGGAGTACGGGATCGCGCGCGACTTCAACCGCCGGCTCGACGTCCACATCCACGTGCCGGAGGGCGCCATCCCCAAGGACGGGCCCTCGGCCGGCATCACCATGTGCACGGCGCTCGTCTCGGCCCTCACCCGCATGCCGGTCCGGCGCGACGTGGCGATGACGGGCGAGATCACCCTGCGCGGGAAGGTGCTGCCGATCGGCGGGGTCAAGGAGAAGCTGCTCGCCGCCCATCGCATCGGTGTCGCGACCGTGATCCTGCCGCGCGAGAACGAGAAGGACCTCGCCGACGTGCCCAAGAACGTGAGCGAGGAGATGCAGGTGCGTCTCGTCGACCACATCGACGAGGTGCTGAAGCTCGCCCTGCTGCCCCCTGAGACGCCGCGTTCCGCCTCTACGGACGAGGCCACGGTCGGGCTCGGACCCGCGGTGCCGGACGGCATGACCCACTGAGAAACCGAGGGTCGACCGGCGTCGACCGGCTCCCTCGCGTACCACGATCTTGAAGCACGCAATCGCGACCTTCGCGGGGAGCGCCGCCTCCCCAGCCGACTTCCCGGCCGACGGACTGCCGGAGGTGGCGTTCCTGGGCCGCTCGAACGTCGGCAAGAGCACCCTGCTGAACGCCCTCGCCGGCACGCGCGGGCTCGCCCGCGTCTCTTCGGCGCCGGGACGCACCAGGATCGTCAACTTCTTCCGGATGACGGGGGTCCCGAAGCCAGGCCAGGCCGGGACCGGCGCCCTCTACCTCGTCGACCTCCCCGGCTACGGCTACGCCAAGGCCCCCCGCGAGGTGCGGGACTCGTTCGAACGGCTGGCAGTCTCCTATCTCTCCGACCGGGCGCCGCTCCGCCTGTGCGTCTTCATCGTAGACGCGCGCCACGAGCCGGCCGCCCGCGACGAAGTGCTGCGCCGCTGGCTCGAGGAGCGACGGATCCCCTATCTGATGGCCGCGAACAAGATCGACGCGCTCGCCCACGCCCAGGCGGCCCGCAGCGTCGAGGCCCTCGCGCGCGGTGTCGGCAGCGGGGCGCGGGCGGTCCTGGGCGTGAGCGCCGAACGCGGTACCGGCATCGAGGACCTCTGGCGGCTGCTCCGCACGGCCGCGTTCGCCCGCGCGGACCGCACCCACCCCCGAGGCGAAGACGATCGAGCACCCATCCCCAGCACGGCAGGAGACCATGGACGCTGACGAACAGCCCCAGACAGCCGGTGGCGCGAGCGAGGTCGCGGCACCCGACCTCGAGCTCCCCGGGAACGGCGGCCCGAAGACGCCGCCCCCGGAGCCGCTCCTGCTCCCCAGCCTCAAGGCGATGACGATACAGGAGCTGACCGAGGCCGCCCTCCAGGAGGGCCTGCCCGACGCCGCCGGGCTCAAGAAGCACGACCTCATCTTCCGCATGGCGCAGGCGCAGGCCGAGAGGAACGGTCTGCTCTTCACCCAGGGGGTCCTGGAGACGGTGCCTGACGGCTACGGTTTCCTGCGCGGACCCGAGTCGAGCTACCTGCCGGGTCCGGACGACATCTACGTCTCCCCATCCCAGATCCGCCGCTTCAACCTGCGCACCGGGGACACGGTCTCGGGCCAGGTCCGCCCGCCGCGCGAGGGCGAGCGTTACTTCGCCCTGATCAAGGTCGAGTCGGTCAACTTCGAGCCACCCGAGGCGTCGCGGGACAAGGTGATCTTCGACAACCTGACCCCGCTCTATCCGCACGGCCGGATCCGCCTCGAGACTGCGCCCGAGAACATGACCGCGCGGGTTCTGGACATGATGACGCCGCTGGGCAAGGGCCAGCGTGGCCTGATCGTCGCCGCTCCCCGCACCGGCAAGACGATGATCCTGCAGAACATCGCCAACTCGATCTCGGCCAACCACCCCGAGGTCGTGCTGATCGTCCTGCTGATCGACGAGCGCCCCGAGGAGGTGACGGACATGCAGCGCTCGGTGAAGGCGGAGGTGATCTCCTCCACCTTCGACGAGCCCGCCACCCGTCACGTGGCGGTGGCCGAGATCGTGATCGAGAAGGCCAAGCGGCTGGTGGAGCACAAGCGCGACGTGGTGATCCTGCTCGACTCCATCACCCGCCTCGCCCGCGCCTACAACGCGATCGCGCCCTCCTCGGGCAAGGTGCTCTCGGGCGGCGTCGACGCCAACGCCCTCCAGCGTCCCAAGCGATTCTTCGGCGCCGCGCGCAACATCGAGGACGGCGGCTCGCTCTCGATCATCGCCACCGCTCTGGTCGAAACCGGCTCGCGCATGGACGACGTCATCTTCGAGGAGTTCAAGGGCACCGGCAACTCCGAGATCGTGCTCGACCGCAAGATGGCCGACCGCCGCATCTACCCGGCGGTCGACATCAACAAGTCCGGCACCCGCAAGGAAGAGCTGCTGCTGGCGCGCGACGAGCTGCACCGGGTCTGGATCCTGCGCAAGGTCCTCTCGCCGCTCTCCGCCGTCGAGGCCATGGAGCTGATGCTCGACAAGCTCGGCAAGACCAAGAGCAACCGCGCCTTCCTGGACGGGATGGCGGTCGGCTAGCCTGGCGCGAGGTCGCCACCCCGGCTTTGGGAGCGGGACCGAAGCGCGGGCGGGACGCCGCCCACGCGGCGCCCCGCCCACTTCAAGAGACTCGGCGGACGGCTAGACGGACTTCTCCGCTTGCGTGGCTCCCCCGGTCCAGGAGGAGGCCGCGCTCGACGACATGCTGAACTCCGGATAGGCGAGCGCGCCCATCTCCGGCAGGTCGAGGCCGGCGATCTCGGTCTCCGCCGAGACGCGGTTGCCGATCGTCTTGTCGAGGACCTTGAAGAAGACGTAGAAGGCCACGAACACGAACACGAAGCAGGTCAGGGTCCCGATCACCTGGGCCAGGAACTGCCTCGGGTCGCCGTAGAAGAGCCCCGTCACGGTTCCGGAGACGCCGTTCCAACCGTCACCGTACTTCCCGTCCGCGAAGAGGCCCAGCGCCAGCACTCCCCATGCCCCGTTGACGCCGTGCACGGAGATGGCGCCCACAGGGTCGTCGATCTTCAGCCTACCCTCGATGAAGAAGACCGACAGGCACACCAGCAGCCCCGCGATGGCGCCGATCAGGACCGCCACCGGGGCGGTCACGAAAGCGCAGGGTGCCGTGATCGCGACCAGCCCCGCCAGCATCCCGTTCGCCATCATGGAGGGATCGGGCTTCCCGAACTTCGCCATCATGTAAATCATCGAGACCAGGGCACCGCTGGCCGAGGCCAGCATGGTGTTGGTCGCGACGACGCCGATCCGGAGATCGGTGCCCGCCAGCGTCGAGCCCGGGTTGAAGCCGAACCAGCCGAAGGCGAGGATGAAGGTCCCCACGATCGCCATCGGGATGTGGTGGCCGGGGATCGCGACCGGCTTGCCGTCCTTGCCGTACTTGCCCAGACGGGGTCCCAGCACCATGGCACCGGCGAGCGCCGCCACGCCGCCCACCATGTGGACGACCGACGAGCCGGCGAAGTCGACATGCCCGTGGCCGAGCCCGAAGTTCGCCCCCAGCTGCGACAGCCAGCCGCCTCCCCAGACCCAGTTCGCGAACAGTGGATAGACGAACATGGACATGAAGAATCCGTAGACCAGGAAGGACGACCACTTCCACCGCTCCGCCATGGCGCCGGTCGGGATGGTCACGGTCGTGTCCATGAACACCATCTGGAACAGGAACAAGGTGAAGACACCGACGTCGTAGACGTCCTGGTTCAGGAAGAAGCCCGCCGCGCCGAAGAGGCCGAAGGGCTTGCCGAACAGGTTGAGCACGACCTCGTGGCTGAGGCCCGGCGTGCCGCCGAGCGCCGCGATACCCCCGACCCCTCCCAACTGCAGGGCGAAGCCGCAGATCCAGTAGCCGATCATCCCGACCGGGTAGACCAGGAAGTTCATCGACATGGTGTGGGCGGCGTTCTTCGCCCGGGTGAAGCCCGTCTCCACCATGGCGAAGCCGGCCTGCATGAACATGACCAGGAACCCCGTGATCAGCGTCCAGACGATGTTGATCGCGATCTTGTTGTGGCCGATCGCGTCCAGCACCTCCGCCGGCGTGGGGTGCGCCGCGTCCTTGACGGACACGTCCGCCGCCGAGCCGGTGGCGCCGCCGCTCGGGTCGGGCCCACGCGGTGCCTCGGGGGGCGCGGGGGCCGGCTCGGGCGCGAGCGTCGCGTCCGGGCCGCTGGCGGCGCCGGGCGAAGCCTGTGCATCCTGCGCATGAGCCACCCGGTCGAGCGAGCGCAACGTGGACACACCGAGGGCCGCGCACGCCCCCAGCGCCAACCCGAATATGAGACGTCGCATCCAAGCCCTGCGCACGATCACACCTCCTTGACCCGTTCGCCTCCGACCATCCCGGCCGTTGGCCGTCGGTCCGGGACGCCAGCCGCTCACAGCGCGTCCTCCCCACGCTCACCGGTACGGATCCTCACGACCTCGTCGAGGCTCACCACGAACACCTTCCCGTCCCCGAACTTGCCGGTCTTCGCGGTGCGCGCGATCGCCTCGATCGCCTTCTCCACCAGCTCGGCAGGGATCGCGACCTCGACCTTGACCTTGGGCAGGAAGTCGACCTTGTACTCGCTGCCGCGGTAGGTCTCGGTGTGACCCTTCTGGCGACCGAAGCCCTTGACCTCGGTCACGGTCATGCCCACGACCCCCACTTCCTGGAGCGCGGTCTTCACCGCGTCCAGCAGGTGCGGCCGCACTACGGCTTCGACCTTCTTCATGGCGCCTCCTTGGCGTTCGCGGCTTCGACCCGCAGCCGGTTCGACTCACGACCGGAGGGGGCGGCGCGGGCAGCGGTGCGCGCCGCACCCCCCGAACGACCTTTCGGCAACTCCCCTCAGATCCTTCCGCTGAAGCCGTACACGACGCCGACGGTCACGGTCGACTGCTTGTCCGTCTTGGAGCCGTCCGACTTCACGAAGAAGTCTCCGTTCGTGAGGTCCAGCCGGTACTCGAGCCGGGCCTTGAGCGCCCCGGCCAGCAGGTGGTCGCTGGTGAGGGTGAAGCTCTGCGCCGTGGTGCCGATGGTCATGAAGCCGCCCTTCGTGTCGTCCAGGTACTCGTAGCGGCCGGCCAGCGCCCAGCTGGGCAGGGCCTGGTACTTCGCGTAGGCGGCGATGCCCCACCACTTCACCGGGCCCTCGGCCCCGTAGTCGGCGTTCAGCATGAAGCTGACCTTCGGCGTCGCGGTCAGGGTGAGGGTCGTGTCGAAGAGGTTCCGTACGTCCCGCGTCGCGGCGGAAGCGGGCGCCTCCTTCCCGACCATGTAGTTGGCGACCCAGGTGAGCTTCTCCACGGGCGTGAGCGAGGCCGAGAGCGCGAAGGTCTTGTCGCCGTCCAGCTCGCTGGCGTTGTTCCAGCCGTTGACCAGGAAGCCGGTCAGGGTGAGCTTCTCGCTCACGGGCAGGGCCGCCCGCACGCCCAGGTGATAGAAGGGGATCGCGTAGCCGAACAGGATCGAGCGCGTGTAGTTCCAGTTGTCCTGCGACTCGATCACCTCGGCCCCGATCGGAGTCACGAACTTGCCGGCGTCCCACTGCACCTTGCCGGTCAGCAGGCTCAGGTAGGCCTGCTGAACGTGCTCGTAGACGACACGGTCGCCCTCGCCGGGCTCGAAGGCCGCCGTCAGGTCGGCGGTCTTGCCGAAGTCGAGGTCCAGCCGGAAGCCCACCCGACTCTCGCTCGTGACCGCTTTGCTCAGGTTCAGCTCGGCCAGGCTCAGCGAGATGGTGTTGTGCTGGACGTCGAAGGTGCGCAGGGCCGGGTCGGTCTTGTTGAAGTTGTAGCCGTAGTAGACGTCCACGAAGCCACCTACCTCGACTCCGGGCGCGGCGGCCGCCGCAGGAGCGGCGCTCTCCGCGGGGGCGGCTGACTCCTGGGCCCCGGCATGCTGCGCGAGCACCAGCGCCGCGAGGGCGCAGACGGCGACGAGGGAAGAACGACCGGGAACGAGTGCCATAATGAGTCCACTCCTTGGTTCGTGTGTCGGGACAACGGAGCGGGGCGCCGTGGCCGCGGCGCCCCGCCGGCTCTCGCGGGGCGACCCCCCGCCTACACGGAGGCCTCCCCGGCCAGGGGCGCGTAGGCGTCGGCGGCGTAGGCCTCGTTGCCGTGCTCCTGCGTGTCCAGCCCCTCGATCTCCTCTTCGGGCGACACGCGAAGACCCATGGTCGCCGCCAGGAACTTGAAGAACAGGTACATGAGCCCGAAGGTCCACACGAACGCGGCCACGATGCCGATCAGCTGCACGGTGACCGAGGCCTTGCCCGTGGTGTCGAAGAGCGCCGCCGCCAGCGTCCCCCAGACGCCGTTGACCGCGTGCACGATGACGGCGCCTACCGGGTCGTCGATCTTGAGACGGTCGAGGAACACGACCGAGAAGACGACGAGAACGCCCGCGATCAGGCCCAGGATCACGGAGCCCGTGCGGGCTGACGTTGTCGCAGCCCGCGGTGATGGCGACCAGCCCCGCCAGGGCGCCGTTCAGCGTCATCGTGCCGTCCGGCTTCTTCAGGTAGAACCAGGCGGTCAGCATGGCCGCCACCGCAGCCGGCGGCGGCGGCCAGGTTGGTGTTCACGGCGATCAGAGCGATGTCCTTGTTCGCGGCGGTGGTGCTGCCGGGGTTGAAGCCGAACCAGCCGAACCAGAGGAGGAACACGCCGAGCGTCGCGTAGACCAGGTTGTGCCCCGGCATCGCCCGCGGCTTGCCGTCCTTGCCGTACGCCCGAGACGCGGCCCCAGCACGATCGCACCGGCCAGGGCTGGCCAGCCGCCGACAGTGTGCACCACGGTCGAACCGGCGAAGTCGATGAAGCCCATCTTCTCGAGCCAGCCGCCGCCCTTGTAGAGGCCGCCCCAGGCCCAGCTGCCCGAACACGGGGTAGATGACCGCGCTGATGAAGGCGCTGTAGACGAGGTAGCTCATGAACTTCGTGCGTTCGGCCATCGCGCCCGAGACGATGGTCGCGGCGGTCGCCGCGAAGACCACCTGGAACAGCCAGAAGGCGTAAGAGCCAGGGGTCCTTGTCGACGGCATAGTCCGAGAAGGCGAAGCCGCTGGTGCCGAACCAGCCGGAGGGGTTCGCCCCGAACATGATGGCGAAGCCGACCAGCCAGAACGCCAGCGAGCCGACCGAGAAGTCCATCAGGTTCTTCATGCAGATGTTCACGGCGTTCTTCGCCCGGGTGAGTCCGGTCTCGACCATGGCGAAGCCCGCCTGCATGAGGAACACCAGGAAGGCGGCGACCAGCGTCCAGACGAAGTCGGCGTGGCTCTGCACGAGCTTGATGGCCTCTGCATTGCCCTCCGGGGTCGGGGCCGGCTCGGCGGCCGAGCCGGGCGCCGCTGCCGCCGGCGCCGTCGCGGGCTCGCCCGCCGAGGCCGCGGGTCCGTCGGACGCGGGAGAGGGCGCGTCCTGAGCGTGCGCCGCCGCGGCGCCCAGGGCTAGGGAGAGCAGCGTCAGAACCGCTGCCCGTGACAGCCAATGCTTCGTCTTTCGCATCACTCGAGCTCCTCCATGGTTCGTTCTGGTGGGAACCGCGCTCGCCCGGGGGCGAACGCGACTCGGGCCCTGGCCGGAGCCCGCTAGATCGCGTCCTCGCCGCGCTCGCCGGTCCGGATCCGGACGATCTCGTCGAGGCTGCTGACGAACACCTTCCCGTCCCCGAACTTGCCGGTCTTCGCGGTGCGCAGGATCGCCTCGATCGACTTCTCCACGAGCTCGGCCGGTATCACGACCTCGACCTTCACCTTGGGCAGGAAGTCGACCTTGTACTCGCTGCCGCGATAGGTCTCGGTGTGACCCTTCTGGCGACCGAAACCCTTCACCTCGGTCACCGTCATGCCGACGATCCCGACCTCCTGCAGCGCGGTCTTCACCGCGTCGAGCAGATGCGGTCGCACCACGGCTTCCACCTTCTTCATGGCACCTCCTTGGCGGCGGGGGCCACCGCTCGCTCGGCGAGCGCGGCCAGCAGTGTGGCTTCGACGCGCGGCAGGCTCTCCGCCTCGAGCTTGCTGCCGCGGCCGTCCGTCACGTAGAAGACGTCGAGCGCCAGCGCCTTCGCGGTGGCGACCTTGGCGAAGCTGATGTCCAGCCCCAGCCGGGCGAGCGTGTCGGCGATCGTCCAGGCGAGACCGGGCCGGTCCTGCGCCCTCACCTCGATCACCGTGGCGGTGGCCGAGGCGTCCTGGGCGAAGCGCACCGACGCCGCCCGCGAGGCGCGCCCCCAGGCCCGGAGCACCTTCGACGGCGTGCGGTCCCGCCAACGCGCAACCGCGGCCGAGACCTCCAGCCGGCCTGCCACCGCGTCCGGGAGCGCCGCCTCCACGCGGCTGCGTCGTTCGGGTCGCACCGCCCGATGGCTCCCCTGCTCGGCCACCCGGAAGCTGTCGATCACGACGCCGTCGGCCCGGCCGAACAGCTCGACCGACAGGATGTCGACACCGTTGGCGGTCAGCGTGCCGGCGATGTCCGCGAAGAGACCGGATCGATCGTCGGCCACCACCGTCAGTTCGGTCCCGTGTCCCCCGGCGAGGTCCCGCCACTCGAGCGCCAGCGGCGAGTCTCCGCGCGCGCTCACCAGGCGGAAGTGGCGCTCCATCCGCTCGGCGTCGGTCGTGCGCATGTAGCGCTCCGGCATCGACGCCAGGTGCCGGTCCACCTCCCCCTCCGGGAAGCTCCTGCGGAGCCTCTCCGCCGCCTCCGCGCGGGCGGCCTGTCCCGGCGCGAGGGCCGCCGGGTGGCCCGCCAGCCGCTCGCGGACGCGGTCGTACAGCTCCCAGAGCAGGCGCGACTTCCACTCGTTCCAGACGCCCGGGCCCACGCCCCGGTGGTCGGCGTAGGTGAGCAGCATCAGCTGGTCGAGCCGATCCAGCCGTCCCACCCGCTCGGCGAAGGCGGCGATCAGCCCCGGCTCGGACAGATCGCGCTGCTGGGAGATCTGTGACATCTCGAGGTGCGCCTCGACCAGGAACACGACGTCCGCGGCCTGCCCCTCGCCGAGCCCCAGCCGCTCGCAGACACGCGGCGCGATCCGCGCCCCGCGCACCACGTGGGCGCCGCCCCGCCCCTTGCCCACGTCGTGCAGCAGCAGTCCCAGGTAGAGCGGGGCCGCGTCCTCGACCTCGTCGAACACCCGGCCCAGCGCGCGCTCGCTCGCGTTCGCCCCCGCCGCCACCTCGTCGAGCGCCTCGATCGCCCGCAGCGTGTGCTCGTCCACCGTGTAGCGGTGGAAGAAGTCGTGCTGAACCAGGAAGCTCACCCGGCCGAACTCCGGGAGGTACCGGCCCAGGGCACCCGTCTCGTGCATTGCTCTGAGCGCCGCTCCCACCCGCCCGCGCCAGCGCAGGACGTCCAGGAACGAGCGCGCGACACCCCGGTCGTGCCGGACCTCGCCGTCGATCAGCGACACCCGGCCGCGCACGTCCGCGCGCAACGCGGCCGAGAGCGCCACCCCTTCCGCCTGCGCCGCCGCGAACACCTCCAGCAGCGCCGCTCCCCCGCCGGTCAAGGCCCCGCGCGCCTCGAGCCGCGCATTGCGCACGAAGAGCTTCCGTCCCGCCCGCCGATCCCGCAGCATCGCCAGGACGCCCCGCCCCGGCGCCGCCTCACGGCTCACGACGCTGCGCGCCAGCTCCGCCAGGTCCGACGCGCGGCGGAAGTACTCGCGCATGAAGACCTCTGAGCCGAGCAGACCGTCGCGGCCGTTCACGCCCAGCCGGCTCGCCAGCTCGTGCTGCAGGTCGAGGGTCAGGATGTCGGCCTTTCGTCCACTCGCGAAGTGCGCCTCGTTTCGGACCCGGAGCAGGAAGTCGTACGCGCGCAGGGCCGCCTCGTGGTCGCGGGCGGAGATCCAACCGGCCGCCTCCAGCCCGGCCAGCCCGCGGCCGCCCAGGTAGGCGTGCGCGATCCAGAGCACGGTGTGCAGGTCGCGCAGGCCGCCGACGCCCTCCTTCAGGTTCGGCTCCTGCACGCACACGGCGCCTTCCTGCTTGGCGTGTCGCTCGTGGAACTCGCGCCGCATCGACTCCTCGAAGGCCTCGCGCGCCCGCCGGTCCGCCAGCAGCCCGTCGAGCGTCCCCAGCAGCTCGTTGAACTGCTCGGCGCTGCCCGCGACCAGCCGCGCCTCGCTGAGCGCCGTGCGCGAGTGCAGATCGTCACGCGCGATCGCCAGACACTCGCGCGTGGAGCGGAAGCTCTGGCCGACGCTCAGACCCGAGTCCCAGAGCAGCAACAACACCTGCTCGACGAAGCCGCGCACCGCGGGAGTCGGACGCCCGCCGTGCAGGAACAGGAGATCCACGTCCGAGAAGGGCGCCAGCTCCGCGCGCCCGTAGCCCCCGAGCGCGACGATCGCGCAGCGGCTGAGCTGACCGGCCGCCTCCGGTCCCGCCAGCTCGGCGGCGATCTGGCAGGCGCGGGTCACCACCTGGTCGACCTGGTAGCTGCGGATGGACGCGATCTCGCGCCCGCCGAGACCCATGCGCTGGCGCATGCGCAGGCGGTCGTTCTCCAGCTTCAGGAAGCGCCGGAACAGCTCGACCCGCTGGGCGTGCGCCGCTCCCCTGTCCGCGGCTGCCAACCGCTCCTGCGCGTGGCTTCGTATCGTCTCCCGCTCCACCAGCATCACGCGGTCATGATCGGCAAGGCTCATGCCGCCGGCGGCGGGCGCGGCTCTCCACGGCGTATCTATTTCGAAGTCATAGACATGCGGCGCCGATTCTGCGCCCGGCTACCCTCGACAACTCCCTACACACTTGTAGGATCCAGGTTGCAGGGATTCACGGCTGTCGGAGCCGCGCCCGGATTCCCCCGCTCCTGCCGGGGGGCCTCGCGCCCGCGCAGGCGCGAGGCGCACGCGATCCGACACTTTCGTCGCCCCCGGCCCCGGGATCCTCGCGAATGTCGGACCAGCGTCGAGCCCGAGCGGCCGTCGTCCTCGCGCTCCCGGCTGGCGGGATGGCTCCGGCCGGTGTAGAATCCTTGGTTTGTGGCCGTGCCGGCATGCGGCCCAGGGAGCACCATGAAGGCTGGAATCCACCCCGACTACCAGGTCGTCAACGTGCACTGCGCCTGCGGCGCCACCTGGACGACCCGGTCCACGAAGAAGGAGCTGCGGCTCGAGATCTGCTCGAACTGCCACCCCTTCTTCACGGGCAAGCAGCGCATCCTCGACGCGGCCGGCCGTGTCGAGCGCTTCAACCGCAAGTACGGCAAGAAGCAGGCAGCCCCCAAGGCCTGAGTCCGCTCGGCGGCTCACCGGCTCCGCCCGGGACCATGGACGGGATCACCTTCCAGAAGCTCCGTGAGATCGAGGCCCGCTTCGCCGAGGCCGAGGCGGCGATGTCCGATCCCGCGGTCGCCCAGGACCCTGCCGCCTACCAGAAGCTGGCCCGGGAAGCGAAGGAGATCTCTCCGATCGTCGAGCGGTTCCGTGCCTACATGCACACCCTCCAGGAGCTGACCAAGGTCCAGGAGCTGGCGCGCGGCGAGGCCGATCCCGAGCTGCGCGAGCTGGCGCACGAGGAGCTGCGCAGCCTGGAGGCGAAGCGCGACACGCTCGACGCCGAGATCCCCGTGCTCCTGATCCCGAAGGACCCGAACGACGAGAAGAACGTCCTGCTCGAGATCCGGGCCGGCACCGGCGGCGACGAGGCGGGGCTGTTCGCGAACGAGGTCTTCCGGATGTACTCGCGCTTCGCCGAGCGCCAGGGATGGAAGGTGGACCTCGTCTCGATCAACCGCAGCGGGCCGAGCGGCATCAAGGAGGTGATCGCCATGGTCGAGGGCGATCGCGTCTACTCCAAGCTCCGCTTCGAGAGCGGCGTGCACCGCGTCCAGCGCGTGCCCGTGACCGAGGCCTCCGGCCGCATCCACACCTCAGCGATCACGGTCGCCGTGCTGCCCGAGGCGGAGGAGGTGGACGTCAGGATCGACCCCAAGGACATTCGGGTCGACACCTTCTGCTCCTCGGGCCCGGGGGGTCAGAGCGTCAACACGACCTACTCCGCCGTGCGCATCACTCATCTGCCAACCAACACGGTCGTCTCCTGCCAGGACGAGAAGAGCCAGATCAAGAACCGTGAGAAGGCCATGAAGGTCCTGCGGGCACGGCTCTACGAGGTGGCGCTCGAGCAGCAGCAGAAGGCGATCGCGAGCGACCGGCGCAGCCAGGTGGGCAGCGGAGACCGCTCCGAGAAGATCCGCACCTACAACTTCCAGCAGGCGCGCGTCACCGATCACCGGATCGGCCTCACCATCCACCGGCTGCACGAGGTGCTCGACGGCGACCTCGACGAGATCGTGGGTGCCCTGATGGCCCACCGGCAGGCCGAGAAGCTCAAGACGGCCGGCGGTCCGCCACCGCGCCCCGGGAGCGGCGGGGCGCCGCCCCCGCTCGCTGAAGCAGGCATGAAGGCCGCGGCGCTCCTGCGCGAGGCCGCGGAGGCGCTTCAGGCAGCCGGGATCGGCTCGGCCGGCTGGGACTCCGAGCGGCTGCTGCGCCACGTGCTCGCCTGGGACCGCGCGCGGCTCCTCGGCCATCCCCAGGCGGAGGTCGGCCGGCTCGAGGCCGAGCGCTTCCGAGAGCTGGTGCGACGACGCGCCTCGCGGGTCCCGCTCCAGCAGCTGACAGGCGAGCAGGCCTTCTGGAAGCACGACTTCCTGGTCACGCCCGATGTCCTCGTCCCGCGCCCGGAGACGGAGCTCCTGGTGGAGACCTCGCTCGCCCGGCTGCGAGAGACGCGGGACGCCCTCGTGATCGACGTGGGCACGGGCTCCGGCTGCATCGCGCTCTCACTGGCCGCCGAGCTGCCTGCGGCCGAGCTGCACGCGACCGATCTCTCCCCCGCGGCTCTCGCCGTCGCGAGCGCCAACGCGACGCGGCTCGGCCTCGCCGGCCGCGTCCGCTTCCACCTCGGTGACCTGCTGGAGCCCGTCGCCTCCCTGGCCGGCCGGGTCGACCTGGTGGTCAGCAATCCCCCCTACGTCGACCCCGCTGATCGCGACCGCCTCGCTCCGGAGATCCGGGAGCACGAGCCCGCGATGGCGCTCTTCGCGCGCGAGCCCTTTCCCGGGATCTACGAGCGGCTCGCGCGCAGCGCAGCCCAGGTCCTCCGTTCCGGCGGCTGGTTGGTGGTCGAGATCGGCCTCGGGCAGGCGGCGGTGGTGAGCGGCGTCCTCGAGCGCGCCGGCCTCACGCCGGTCGCCACTCATCCCGACCTCGCCGGCATCCCGAGGGCGATCGTGGCGACCCGCCCGCGCTGATAGACTCTCGGCCATGGACCGGATCCGGATCGTCGGCGGCCGTCCGCTCGAAGGCACGGTGCGCATCTCGGGGGCCAAGAACGCGTCCCTGCCCGATCTCTGCGCGGCCCTCCTCAGCGAAGAGACGGTCGTGCTCGGCAACGTGCCCGAGGTGCGCGACATCCGCACCATGGGGCGCGTGCTCGACGACCTGGGCGCGCAGGTCGAGTTCCGGGTCGGCGGCTCGGTCGAGATCAGGGCCGCCACCCTGCGCTCGGTCGAGGCCCCCTACGAGCTGGTCAAGACCATGCGCGCCTCGGTGCTGGTGCTCGGCCCCCTGGTCGCGCGTGAGGGCCGCGCCCGGGTCTCGCTCCCGGGCGGCTGCGCGATCGGCGCCCGCCCCATCAACCTGCACCTGAGCGCCCTGCAGCGGATGGGCGCCGAGATCGAGGTCGCGCACGGCTACGTGGAGGCCCGCGCCAAACGCCTGCGCGGCGCGGAGATCGCCTTCGACACCGTGACCGTGACCGGCACCGAGAACGTGATGATGGCGGCCTGCCTGGCGGAGGGCGAGACGGTCGTCCGCAACGCGGCCTGCGAGCCCGAGGTGCGGGACCTCGCGGAGCTGCTGACACAGATGGGGGCGCGAATCGAGGGGGCCGGCACGCCCACGATCCGCATCGAGGGCCGGGACCGCCTGGCGGGCGCCCGCCACGAGGTGATCCCGGACCGGATCGAGGCCGCCACCTACCTCGCCGCCTGCGCGATCGCGGGGGGCGAGGTCGAGATCCAGCGCTGCCGACCCGGGCACCTGCGCACGGTGCTCGACAAGTTCCGCGAGACCGGTGTGCGCATCGAGGAGGGGCCCGACAACCTCCGCATCCGCGCGCCACGCAGCGTGCGCGCCGCCGACGTCAAGACCCTCGCCTATCCCGGCTTCCCGACCGACATGCAGGCCCAGTACATGGCCCTCATGACGCAGGCCTCGGGCGCCGCCACCATCAGCGAGACGATCTTCGAGAACCGCTTCATGCACGTGGCGGAGCTCGAGCGGATGGGGGCCGACGTGAAGGTGGACGGGCGCACCGCCGTCGTGCGCGGCCCGACGCCACTCTCGGGGGCCCAGGTCATGGCCACGGACCTGCGCGCCTCCGCGAGCCTCGTGCTGGCGGGGCTCGCGGCCGCCGGCGAGACGATCGTCGAGCGCGTCTACCACCTCGACCGCGGCTACTACCGGATCGACGAGAAGCTGCGGGGCCTGGGTGCGGACATCGAGAGGCTGTCGTGACGCGCGCGCTCGGCCGGGCGCTGCTCGCCTGGTACGAGCGCAACCGGCGCGATCTGCCCTGGCGGCGCACCCGGGACGCCTACCGCGTCTGGGTATCCGAGGTGATGCTGCAGCAGACGACGGTCAGGACCGTGCTCGCGTACTACGAGGGTTTCCTGGCGCGCTTCCCCTCGCTCGGCTCGCTGGCCGAGGCGCGCGAGGAAGACGTGCTCGCGGCCTGGTCGGGCCTCGGCTACTACCACCGCGCCCGGAGCCTGCACCGGGGCGCCGTCTACCTCGCCGAGCGCCACGGAGGACGCTTCCCGCGTACGCTCGACGCCGCGCTCGCCGTTCCCGGCGTCGGACTCTACACCGCGAGCGCCATCCTCTCGATCGCCCACGGCCTGCCGCTGCCGGTGGTCGACGCCAACGTGCGGCGCGTGCTGGCGCGCTGGCTCGCCCTGCGCGGCCCGGACTACCGCCGGGACGGCCCCTACTACAACCGCGCCGAGGAGCTGCTCGACCGCGAGCGGCCCGGGGACTGGAACCAGGCCCTAATGGAGCTGGGCGCCACCGTCTGCCTGCCGCGTCAGCCCGCCTGTCCCGCGTGCCCGTTGCGGCGATCGTGCCAGGCCCGGGCGCAGGGCCTCGTCGAGCAGCTGCCCGAGGGCCGGGCGCGCCGCGCGCCCGTGGCCGTGACGGTCGCGGTCGCGATCGTCGAGAGGGAAGGGCGCTTCCTCCTGGTGAGGCGGCCCGAGGGAACGCTGCTCGGCCGCATGTGGGAGCTGCCGCAGACCTCGCTCGAGTCGCGCGGCCTCCCGGACCTGGAACGGGAGCTCGCGGAGCGCCACGGTCTCAGGATCGTCGCCGGCCCGCTCGTCGCGCGGGTGCGTCATGCGATCACCTTCCGGCGTATCACGCTCGAGGGCTACCGCTCCCGGCTGGCCCGGGCCCCCGCCGAGGACGCCGAGCGGCTGCGCTGGCTTCGGCCCGAGGAGATCGCCACGGTGCCCGTCTCCTCCGCCACGCTGAAGCTCCTGCGCGGCGCTCGGCAGCCCCAGCTCCCGCTGCCGATCTGATGGCCGCACGCCAGGGCGAGCATCGCCGCGGGCGGCGCCGATGTACACTGTTGCTCACGCGATGGCGTGCCTGTTCTGCGAGATCGCGGCCGGTCGCCGGCCCGCGCGCAAGGTCCACGAGGACGACGCCCTCGTCGCCTTCCACGACACTCGCCCGCAGGCGCCCACGCACCTGCTGGTGATCCCGCGGGAGCACGTGACGAGCCTGCTGGAGCTCGAGGACCGCCACGATGCTCTGGTCGGGTCGATGGTGCGCACGGCCCGGGATCTCGCCCGCCGCCTGGGCCTGGGCGAGCGCGGCTTCCGACTGGTATTGAACTGCGGGGAGGACTCCGGCTACAGCGTCTTCCACATCCACCTTCACCTCCTGGGCGGCCGCCCCCTGGGCTGGCCACCCGGCTAGGAGCAGACGTGAGCGCCAGCATCCCTCCCGCCCCCGAGCCCGCCGAGATCGCCGGGCGCTTCCAGATCATCCAGAAGCTGGGCGCCGGCGCCTTCGGCACCGTCTACAAGGCACGCGACAAGGTGCTCGGGCGCCTGCTCGCGATCAAGACCATCCGCATGGAAGGGTTGGCCGCGTCCCAGGCCGGGCTCAGCGAGATGCTGGACCGCTTCCGGCGCGAGGCGCAGGTCGCGGCCCAGCTCAAGCACCCGGGCATCGTGACCATCTACGACATCGGCGAGTCGGAGGGGCTGAGCTACATCTCGATGGAGCTGATCGACGGGGTCGGCCTCGACCACGTGATCGCCGAAGCCCGCCTGCCGGCCGCGCGGGCGGCCGGGATCGCGGCGCAGGTGGCCGACGCCCTCGACTTCGCCCACCGCCACGGCGTCGTCCACCGGGACATCAAGCCGGCCAACATCATGATCGAGGCCGGCGATCGCGTGAAGGTGACGGACTTCGGCATCGCCAAGCCGACCGAGTCCGCGGAGCACCTGACCCTGACCGGAAGCCTGCTCGGGACGCCGTCCTACATGAGCCCGGAGCAGGCGCGGGGAAACGCGCTCGACGGACGCAGCGACCTGTTCTCGCTCGGTTGCGTCCTCTACGAGATGCTCACCGGGCGCAAGGCCTTCCGCGGCGAGTCGATCACGGCCCTCCTCTTCAAGATCATCACCGAGGAGCCCCAGCCGATCCGGGAGCTCGACCCCTCGGTGCCGGACCGCCTGGTCACGGTGATCGCCAAGGCGATCGCGAAGGCGCCCGAGGCCCGCTATCAAAGCGGGCGCGAGCTGCGGGACGACCTCCTGCCGCTGACGAAGGCGGGTTCGCTGCCGACCTTGCGCTCGATCGAGACGCCGACGCTGCCCCTCGCCTCGCCTGGGGAGCCGACGGCCAAGGGCCCGGTCACCCAGCGCGCCTCCGACTCCGGGGCGCCGACTCGCGCGAGAGAGCCGCTCGCCACTCGACCGGCGGCTCCTCCCGCGACCACCATTCGCACCCCCCCGGCGCCAACCACCATCCGTACCCCCTCGGCAGCGACCGCCCGGCGCGCCACGACCGCCACCGGACCGCGACCGGCACCAGCAGCGTCGGAACGGCCCGGACGCCTGCCTCTCCTGCTCGGCCTCGGTTTCGTGGCGCTCCTCGGCCTCGCCGCGCTCGGTTTCGGCGCCCGGTACCTGCTCGCACGCCGGGCCGCGGCGCCGCCGCCGGCGAGCGTTGCCGCCACCCCCGACAACACGCTCGTCGCGGCGACCACGAGCACCCCGACGCCGCCCGGCGGATCCGCGATTCCTCCGGCGCCCGCCGAGGAGCCGCCCGCCGCCTCTGGCACGGAAGCGTCCCTCAGCGGTTCCTCCGCCAACGCAGCCGGAAGCTCTTCCGCGAGCGCGCCGGCCACGCCTGCCGCCGCGGAGGCCCAGCCCCCGGCTCGTCCCGGCTCGCCGGTGGCGTCCGCACGCACGACCCCATCCGTTCCGGGCGCGGCGCCGGCGGGCGAAACCGCGGGCACCGACACCTCCTTCCTCGACGAGCTCCCGAGCGAAGAGACCGACGGGCGTACTTCCGGCGACGCTCTGGCCCAGAAGTACCGCTCGGGAGGATCGACCGGCATCTCGGGCGCCCGCTTCCACCGCCGCAGCCGGATCCCTCCCAGGATCGCCCTGCCCGAGCGAGCGGCCGTCGCGACACTCGCCCACCTGCTCTCCGCGGAGGAGGCCTACCAGCGGGCGCACGGCGGCTATGCGACGCTCGGCGAGTTGCAGCGCGCCGGCCTCCTGCACCTGGACGTGCCGTTCACGGACGGCGCCTTCCAGCGCGCCCGCTACCGCTTCCGGCTGGAGGGAAGCTCCGGCGAGTTCAAGGCCACGGCGACGCCGCTCGGGATCGGCCCTCGCCCCTTCCTCGTAGACGACAGCGGCTACATCCGGGTCGACGAGTAGCGCGCAGGATCGTCGGCCGCCGGAGCCGCGCTAGTACCCCGCGGGCCGGGCGGCGGCGAGATAGGACGCGAGCCCCTCGAAGATCTCCTGGACCTGCCGGAGGTCCGCTGCGCCGAAGTCCGGCGCCGCCTCGCGGCCGCTCTCTCCCTTCCGGCTCAGCTGCACGACGCCGATCGGCTGCCCCTTCAGAAAGATCGGGCTCGTGACCATCTTCTGGATCGGGACGACCTTGTCTCGCAGCTTGATGGTCTCGAAGAGGGCGACGTGCCGCACCATCGGCACGTTGTTGGTCACCTCTCCCGCCCGCCGCGAGAACACGTTCACCGCGATCGAGTCCCGCTTCGTGAGCGGGATCGAGCCGAGCTCGGCGAAGGGCCGCGGGGCCACGAAGCGCAGCTGCCTGCCGTCCGCGGAAAGCAGCAGGATCGCCACCTCGTCCTGCCGGCAGGAGAAACGCTGGCTCACCGCCTTCACGGTGCGGTCCCCCATGTCGAGCAGCAGCTCCCGCCGGTCCGGCACCCGATCGGCCTGCTGCGCCATCGCCGACAGGATCTCGTGAAGCTCTTGCATGCTTCCCCGCGTCCCGCGCGCCGATCGCGGTCGCGAGCCGGGCGGGATCATAGTCCCCCGCCGTTGCTGGTCGCTCCCGCTCAGTCTCGAGGCGGGGCCCTGCGCGCGCGGCCCGTACGCAGCACGGCCGAGGCCTCGACCGCTCCCCGCTCGAAGTCGAGGCCGAAGAAGCCGAGCCGGATGCGCAGGAGAGCGAGGGTGCGCAGGAGCTGCTTGCTGAGGCGGCGGCCCGCCGCCCGCTGCCCCTCGGCGAAGTAGAAGCTGGCTCGCCGCAGATGCCGCTCCGCGCGCGGATCGGGCCAGGGCGCCTGCGTGCGGGCGACCCAGGACTCGAGCCCCGCAGCTTCCTCGCTCACGGTCGTGGCCGGGAGCGGGAGGCGCCGGCCGAGCACCGTGTCGAACCGCGGATCGAGCGTGGAGAGCCGGCGCGCCAGGGAGACCATGGCCGCGAGACCCCTGCGCTTCGGACCCGGCTCGCTGACCGAAAGCTCGAAGCGGGCGACGAGGCCGGCTTCCTTCAACCGAGCTCCCGCTTCCAGGACGCGGTCCCGAAGCGGACCCCGCGCGGGCACGTCGGGCGGCACCTCGATCCGCAGCCGGCGGCAGCCGCTCCTCCGCCACACCCGCCTGCGCTCCTGCCCTGCCTCGAGCACGTCCTCCAGCCGCAGCGCGACGCTCCAGTCGAGGGGCACCGGTGATTCCAGCAGTGCCGTGGCGATCGCGTCGCCACGCACGCCGTCCGCGTAGAAGTCCTCGTCCCGGAACGCCACCTCCGAGACGCGGTAGCGCTCGCCCAGCTCGCCCAGCTCGGCGAGCACCCGGTCGGGAGCCAGCCCCTGGAACGACGACTCGCGCGTACCGCGGCTCGAGCAGTAATCGAGACGCCTCCTGCCCCGCGCCTCGAAATGCCGTTCCACGTCCAGCAGCGAGTATTCGGCTCGCATCGCGCTCCCGGCCGCGGGCGGGGCCACGGGCGGCAGGAGCGCGTCGCCCGAAAGGGCCAGGCCCCGGATCCCCGCCAGCGCTCCGTTCGCCCGCAGCGCGAGCACGGCCCCGGCCAGCGCCTCCTCGCCCGCCCCCCGGGCACAGGCATCGACGACCCCGGTGGCCAGACACGACGCCGGCGCACCGCTCGGATGCGGACCGCCCCAGATCACGACGAGCCGGGGGTTCGCCGCCCGGGCGGCCGTCGTCACCCGCAGGGCGTCGCGCAACGGCAGACCCGTGCGCACGCTCACCCCCAGGCAGGTCGCGTTCGGCGCCAGCTCCGCCACCCGTGCCTCGGGAGCCAGGTCGAAGCGCCCATCCACGACCACCACGTGCTCCCCTCCCAGCTGCGAGCCCACCGCCAGCAGCCCGAGCGGCATCCAGGCGCCCTCGTCGCGAGGCTGGTAGAGCACGACGGGGCGGCGCTTCCGGCTCGGGCTCATCGGTGGACTCCTTCGTGCACGACCCACTCTCCCAGCGTGCGGAGCAGCGGCCATTGGCGGACCACGTCCTCGGCCATGGCGACGAGCCCCAGCGCGAGCGGCTGGCGCCGCGGCCACGCCGCCGCCTCCGGCACCAGCACGCCGAACGCGAGCGAGCGGCGCCAGACGATCTCCGGCTCGAACGCGCGGCGCCACGCCGAGAAGGTGACGCGGGGCCTGCCGCCACCGAGCCGCGCGCGCAGGGCCCCGGGCGACGAACCCCGACCGCGCAGTCCAGCGGACAACAGCTCCCCGAGCGGCCAGGCACCGGGAACCACACACCCCAGCCGGCCCCCCGACCGTAGCGCCCGGACGACTCCGCTCGCCGTCTCCGACGGCTCGACCCCGTCCCATCCCGCGAGCTCGATCCAGGCGCCGTCGCAGCTGGCGGGCGCGGCCTCGACCGGGCCGCCGTCCCTGATCACGAGCGTCCGCAGCCATTCCGGGCAAATCTCCCGTCGCAACGGCTCGATCACGTATTCGCGCAGCACGCGGGCGGGATCGTGGCTCGTCATTCGCGGCTGCTCGGCGCCCCCACGGCGGTCAAGGATAGCGGAGAATCCCGCTCAGCTGTCGCACGCGCTCGGGCGCCAGCCACAGGGCCGCGGCGAGGGTCGCCGCCCAGGTCAAGGCACCGATCGGGACCGCCACCAGCACGTTGGCACGTACGCCGTCGACGGCGAGGGCCATCGGGACGCAGGCGAGGAGCGCCCAGGCGACCGGACCGACCACCGGCACGGCGAAGGCGGCCCGACGGCAGGCCGTCGCTCCGAGGGCCAGCAGCAGCCACTCCGCGCAGACGAGGCCGATCGCCGCCCCGAGCGCCGCAAAGGAGGGAACCAGCGCGAGGGCGAACCCGAACGCGAGCGTGACGCGAGTCGCCGTCAGCCACGGCAGCCAGGCCGCCCGCCCGGCCGCCACCAGCGAGGCGCACATGAGCGCGTTCAGGAAGAGGGCCGGCACCCCGGCCGACATCACGACGAGCGGCGCCGCCGCACCGGCGTAGTCACTGCCGAAGACGAGCCGCACCAGAGGCGTCGCCACGAGAGCCAACCCGACGCCCGCCGGCGCCGCCAGCAGGGCCAGCGTCGCCGAGGTCCGGCGGCGCACCGAGCCCTCGCCGCGCAGGGCCTCGCGGGTGAGCGCCGGCATGGCACCGGCGGAGATCGCGCTCGGCACCATCCCCAGGAACCAGTACACAGAGAGCGCGGCCAGGAAGAGCCCGACCACCGCCTGCCCGCCGGCGAGCAGGATCAGCACCAGGAACTCGACCCTCGGGCTCAGCAGCAGAAGGCCGCCGTGGACCGCGAGCGGAGCCGACTCGCGCAACACCGCCCCGGGAGCCGCCTCCGGCGCCCGGGCGGCCGGCGTCCGCCGCAGCAGAAGGGACCCGAGCGCGAGGGCGGGCAGCGTCGAGAGGGTGAGAGCCACGGCCACGCCGCGCAGCGCCGCGCCCGCCAGCAACGCCACCGCGACCGAAGTGAGACCGCTGGCACGCAGCACCAACAGAAGCACCGCCTCGCTCCTGCGCCGCCGCCGGCAGCGGAGCGCGACCCCGAAGAACTCGACCCACCCCGACAGGACGAACCAGCCGACCAGCGCCGCCAGGGCGGCGCCGTCCAGGACGGAGGCTGGCGTCGAGCTGCCCAGCGCCCGCCCGATGGCCGCGATCAGCCGAGAGAGCGCGGGGGCGGCGGGAAGGGCGGCCAAAGCGACCGCGACCGCGAGCGCGCCCGACACCAGCCGGGCCCGCACCAGCGAGCGGAGCGAGAGGGTGTCCGCCACCAGCGCGCGCGAGGCGAGCGTCTGCAGCCCCAGCTCGCCCAGCTCCGCGAGCAGGAGCGCGTAGAGCGACAGCTCCCCGAAGCTGCCCCACTCGGCCGCGCCCAGGCGACGCGACAGCAGGACCGTGGTCCCGAACAGGAGCAGCCGCGAGGCCACTTCGGCGGCGAGGCGCACGGCGCTTCCGCGCGTCGCGTCGTCCGCCTCCCCACGGTCTCCGCTCCCGCTCACGGGCGCCATGATACCCTTGCGGCCCCGTGGCCAGCCTCGGCCTGACCTTGATCACCGCGTGCTCGTTCGGAGTGCTGCTGCACTGGTGGCCCCGCCTCGCGCCGACCCAGCGGCGCCGGCTCGGCATCGTCGCCAACCTGGGCGGCATCGCCTTCCTGGTCGCCGCCCTGCGCGCCGAGGGCTCACGCGAGTCCGCCATGACCTCGGCCGTCTTCCTGGGCACCGCCTCGCGGACGGCGATCGAGTCCGCGCAGGCGAGCTACTCGTACTACGTGCTGACCGCGACCTGCCTGCTGCTCGGCTTCGCGGCGCTCGGCTTCGGAGACGCCCTCGCGGCCTGGCTCTCGGCCCGCCCCCTGTTCACCTCGGTCACGGTGGCGTGGCTGGTCACCCTCGTCCGTTTCCTGCTGGAGAAGAGCGCCGCCCCGCGTCTCGTCTCCGAGTCCGTGGGCGTCACCTGGATGATCCCGATCGCGGGGGCCTATCTCGCCCTGGCCTTGCCCGACGAGGTCGGCTGGCGGCGCCGACTGGCGCGACGGCTGGTCGCGTACGCATTCCTGGTCCGCGGGTTCGTCGCGGCGACGAGCCTGCTCGCCACCCGGCTCGAGCTCGGCACCCACTACGACGTCTCGGCACTGACCTCGGTCGCGCTCGCCTTCACCGGCCGCGTCTACGCCTTCGCGCCGGCTGGTTGGCCGCAGCTCCTCTGGCTGGTGGTCCTGCCACAGCTCGTCGCCTGGCCCACCCTCACGGTCCTGGTCGGACTCGTCGGCGGCGTCGCCGCCCGCCGCCTGCTGCCTCCGGCCCGCCGGCGGGAGCGCGCGGGCCCGCCGACTCCCGCGACGACACCGGAAGGCGACTGATCGCCTAGCGCGTCGTGCAGGTCGTCGAGCCGATGCCGGAGCCGCAGCGCGTGCTGCCGTCGCTGAAGCTCGAGCAGGTGAGACCGGTCTTGCAGTCCTCGTCGCTCGAGCAGGTGTCGCACTCGCCGCCGTTGCTGCGACAGGCGACCGTGAGCGCGGACGCGGCCAGGAAAGCGAGCGACAGCACCACGTAACGCGTTCGCATCATTCGGAGTCCCCTTTGCACCGGTCTTCCGCGGATTCTAACCCGGCGGCCCTGCCCGCCGCCAAGGGAAAGCCTTTGGTTTGACGCTCTTGGAAGCCACATGCTACCTTGCTCGGTTGATGCCGAGAGCTTCGAGAGCTTCATGACAGAGTCCGAGCTGCGGGCCACTCTCAACCTGCCCAAGACCGACTTCCCGATGAAGGCCAACCTGCCCCAGGCCGAGCCGCGGCGCCTGGCCGAGTGGCAGAAGCACGACCTCTATGGGACGATCCGCCGCGCCCGAGCCGGCGGGCCTGGCTTCGTGCTCCACGACGGCCCCCCGTACGCGAACGGCCACATCCACCTCGGGACGGTGCTCAACAAGATCCTGAAGGACGTGATCGTCCGCAGTCGCTCCATGAGCGGCAAGGATGCTCCCTATCGACCCGGCTGGGACTGCCACGGCCTGCCCATCGAGCTGAAGGTCGACCGGGACCTGGGCGCCAAGAAGCGCGAGATGTCGCCGATCGAGTTCCGCCGCGCCTGCCGCGCCTATGCCGAGAAGTTCGTCGCCATCCAGCGCCAGGAGTTCGAGCGCCTGGGTGTCCTGGGCGAATGGGACGATCCCTACCTGACCATGTCGCCGGGTTACCAGGCGACGATCGTGCGCCAGCTCGCCGAGTTCGCCGAGCAGGGCCTCGTCTACAAGGCGAAGAAGTCGGTCCACTGGTGCGTCTCCTGCCGCACGGCCCTGGCCGAGGCCGAGGTCGAGTACGACGAGCACCACGTCAGCCCCTCGATCGACGTGCGCTTCCCGCTCGCCGCCGAGGAGACCGCGCGGCTGGCCGAACGCCACCCGGCCCTGGCCGGAAAGCGCGTCTTCGCGGTGATCTGGACGACCACTCCCTGGACCCTGCCCGCGAACCTCGCGCTCGCCTTCCACCCGGAGGCGGACTACGCCTTCTACCCGGTCGCCGGCGGAGACGACGTGTTGCTCCTCGCCAAGGCCCTGCGCGAGGGCTCGGAGGCGCGCTGGCGCGCGAAGGGCAACCCGGCGGGGCCGGCCCCCGAGTTGGCCGCTCCCCTCGCCGAGACCAAGGGCAGAGAGCTCGAGCACCTTCGCTTCCGCCATCCCTGGATCGACCGGGACTCGCCGGCTCTCCTCGCCGACTACGTCACGCTCGACACCGGCACGGGCATCGTCCACACCGCCCCCGGCCACGGCTGGGACGACTACCTGACCGGCGTCCGCTACGGGCTCGACGTCTACTGCCCGGTCGACGAGGGCGGCCGCTTCCTGCCGGAGGTCGAGCGCTTCGCCGGCCAGCGCGTCTTCGACGCAAACCCCGGTGTCGTCGACTTCCTGCGCGAGAAGGGCGTCCTGCTCCAGGCCGGCAAGGACACCCACTCCTATCCGGTCTGCTGGCGCTGCAAGCACCCGATCATCTTCCGCGCCACCGAGCAGTGGTTCATCGCCCTCGACCAGGTTCCGCGGGGCGCCACCGGCGAGGCGACCCTGCGCGAGCGCGCCCTGGCGGAGATCGCGCGCACCCGCTGGCTGCCCTCCTGGGGCCAGGAGCGCATCCACAACATGATCGCCAGCCGTCCCGACTGGTGCATCTCGCGCCAGCGGTTGTGGGGCGTTCCGATCCCGGCCTTCTACTGCAAGGGCTGCGGCGAGGTGCTGCTGCGGGCCGAGCTCGCCCGGCACGTCGCGGCCCTCTTCGAGAAGGAGACGGCCGACGCCTGGTACGCGCGGGAGGCTCGGGAGCTCGTGCCCGAGGGGTTCGTCTGTGCCCAAGTGCGGCGGGGCCGAGATCGACAAGGAGACGGACATCCTCGACGTCTGGTTCGACTCGGGCTCCTCGCACGCGGCGGTGCTCGGCCAACGCGCCGACCTGCCCTGGCCCGCCGACGTCTACCTCGAGGGCAGCGACCAGCACCGCGGCTGGTTCCACTCCTCGCTCCTGATCGGCGTCGCGACCCGCGGGCAGGCACCCTACCGCGGCCGTGATCACGCACGGCTTCACCGTCGACGGCGAGGGCAGGAAGATCTCGAAGAGCCTGGGCAACGACGTCGACACCCAGAAGCTGATCCAGCAGTACGGGGCCGAGATCCTGCGGCTGTGGACGATCATGGTCGACTACCGCGAGGACATGCGGATCTCCGACGACATGATCAAGCGGGTCGCCGAGGCGTACCGCAAGGTCCGCAACACGATCCGCTACCTGCTGGCGAACCTCTACGACTTCGACCCCGCCCGCGACGCCGTCGCCGAGGACGAGCTCGACGAGCTGGACCGCTACGCGCTCGCCCGCCACCGTCAGGTGGTCGCGCGGGTGCTCGACGGCTACGAGCAGTACGAGTTCCATCTCGTCTACCACCAGCTGGTGCAATATGCCGCCGCCGACCTCTCCTCCTTCTACCTCGACGTCTTGAAGGACCGGCTCTACTGCGACGCCGCCAAAGGCCCCAGGCGCCGCTCCGCCCAGACCGTCCTCTACCGCATCGCGCGCGACCTGTGCCGGCTGCTGGCGCCCGCCGTGCCGTTCACGGCGGACGAGGCCTACTCTCTCCTGCCCGGCGAGGGGCCCGGCACGGTGCACCTGGCACTCTTCCCCGAACGCGAGCGGGGCGACGACGCCGTCCTGGCGCGCTGGGCGGAGCTGCTCGACGTGCGGGCCGAGGTCAACAAGGCGATCGAGGAGGCGCGCGCGGCCAAGCTCGTCTCCGCCAGCCTCGAGGCCGGGGTGGTACTGCGTGCCCCGGCCCGCGCCCTCGCCCCGCTCCGCTCGCTCGACTCCGCGGGCAAGGTGTTCCCCGGCAACCTGGCGAATCTCTTCATCGTCAGCTCCGTCTACCTCGAGGAGTCGAACGAACCGCTGGCGGTCGGGGTCGAGCACGCTGCCGGCCGCAAGTGCGAGCGCTGCTGGACCTGGTCCGGGAAGGTGGGCACCCTGCCGCAGCACCCCGGCGTCTGCGAGCGCTGCGCCGAGGTCCTGGTCGCACCGTGAAACGCCTGCTCCCCACACTCGCCGTGATGACCGGCGTCGTCGCGCTCGACCAGGCCTCGAAGGCACTGCTGGTTCGCTTGCTCGCGCTCCACGACTCCGTCCCGCTGGTGGACGGCCTCCTCAGCCTCAGTCACGTGCGCAACCGCGGCGCCGCCTTCGGGATCCTCTCCGACTGGGACCTGCCCTACCAGCCGGTGCTCCTGTCGATCCTGAGCCTCGCGGCCCTGGTCGCGATCGCCGTCTATTTCCTCCGCCTGCCCGAAGCGGCGCGGCTCCCGCGCCTGGCGCTCGCGCTGGTGCTGGGCGGCGCGATCGGAAACCTGGTAGACCGCCTGCGGCTCGGCTACGTGGTCGACTTCATCCACGTATACTGGCGTCAGCACCAGTGGCCGGACTTCAACGTGGCCGATTCCGCCATCACCGTCGGCGTCACCCTGCTCGTGCTCGACATCCTGCGCTCACCGGGACGCGAGGCGCCCCGGCCGCGGGTCGGGACCAGCGAGGACGCGCCGAGAAGGATCGAGTGACATGCACCCCCAGCTGTTGACGATTCCCCAGTTCCAGCTCTTCCGCTGGTCGCCTGGCCCCTTCACGCTGCACACCTACGGCGTCCTGCTCGCGATCGCCTTCCTGGCGGGGCTCTACGTCGTCTCGCGCCAGGCCAAGCGCGCCGGGCTCGATCCGGGTCGGGTGACCGACATGGCCGTCTGGGTGCTGATCGCGGGACTGGTCGGCGCCAAGCTGCTGCTGCTGGCGGTGGACTGGCGCTTCTACACCCAGAACCCCCGCCAGCTGCTGGGCATCTTCCAGAGCGGAGGCGTCTTCTACGGCGGCCTGGTGGCGGGCATCCTGGTCGCCTGGTTCTACGCGCGGCGCTACCGGCTGCCCGGCTGGAAGACGGCCGACGTGCTCGCGCCGGGCGTCGTGCTAGGCCAGGCCATCGGACGCCTCGGCTGCTTCTCCGCCGGCTGCTGCTGGGGCAAGCCCTCCCACCTGCCCTGGGCCGTCACCTTCACGGACCTCAACGCGGCCCGCCAGGTGGGCACGCCGATGGACATCCCGCTCCATCCCAGCCAGCTCTACGAGTCGTTCGCGGCCTTCCTGATCTTCTTCTTCCTGGTCTGGCTGGCGCGCCGCCAGTCCTTCCAGGGCCAGGTGGCGCTCGCCTACGTCACGCTCTACTCGATCGTCCGCTTCTCGCTCGAGTTCCTGCGGGGCGACGTCGAGCGCGGGCTCTGGTTCGGCCGCACCCTCTCCACCTCGCAGATCGTCGCCATCCTGCTGCTGGTGGCGGTGGCGATCATCTATCCCCGCCTGCGCAAGAGCGGCGCGCAAGCCACGACCTCCCCGGGACCAGAAGCCTGACCCCACGCCGTCTCCCCGGCGCGCCAGGGCCCGTCGAACACCGACTGACGGCCGATCGGGAAGCTGCCGGCGAGCGGGTCGACGTCTGGCTCGCCCGCAAGCTGCCCTCGCTCTCCCGGGCGCGTCTCCAGGCGCTGATCGCGGAACGGCTGGTCCTGCTCGACGACTCGCCGCCGCGTCCCTCGCTCCGCCTGCGCGAGGGACAGCGGCTGACGGTCCGGGTACCTCCCGCCGCGCCCGCGCTGCCCCAGCCCGAACCGATCCCGCTCGCCGTCCTTCACGAGGACGCGCAGCTCCTGGTGATCGACAAGCAGGCGGGTCTCGTCGTCCATCCCGGCGCGGGCGCGCCGGCCGGCACGCTCGTGAACGCGCTGCTCCACCACGTCCGTGACCTCTCCGGGATCGGCGGGGTGCTGCGGCCAGGGATCGTCCACCGCCTCGATCGCGGCACCTCCGGCCTCCTGCTGGTGGCGAAGGACGACGCCACCCACCGCGCGCTCGCCGCCCAGTTCGCCGCGCGCAGCGTCCTGAAGGAGTACCTGGCCCTCGTCCACGGCGTGCCCAACCCGCACAGCGGAGAGGTCGAAGTCCCCATCGGCCGCGATCCCGTCCATCGCCAGCGGATGTCGGTCCGGGCTCCGAAAGGGCGTCGCGCCCGCACCAGCTACGCGACCGAGGAGGTCTTCGACGGCGCCGCCCTGCTGCGCGTCCGCATCCACACCGGCCGCACCCACCAGATCCGCGTGCATCTCGCCTCGCTCGGCCACCCCGTGGTCGGCGACGAGACCTACGGCGGCACCCGCGAACCGTCCTCCCGACGCGCCGCCGCCCGTGAGGCGCTCCGCTCGCTCGCCCGTCCCGCCCTCCACGCGGCCCGGCTCGCCTTCACCCATCCGGCGACCGGAGAACGACTGGAGCTCGAGGCGCCGCTCCCCGCCGACATCGCGGAGGCAATCGAGCGGCTGCGCGACGCCTCCCGCCTCTAGCGCGTGCGCGACACGCTACCATGCCTCATGGCCCACGGAACGACACCCCCGTCCACCGCCCGCATCCTCCGTCACGAGCGCCTCTACCACGGTCAGGTGGTGGACCTCGACCTCGACGAGGTGGAAGAGCCCGGCGGCGTCCGGGCCCGACGCGAGGTGGTGCGCCAGCGTGGCTCGGTGGCGGCGCTCCCCGTCCACGAAGACGGGCGCATCACGCTCGTCCGGCAGTATCGCTACGCGGTCGATGCCCTGGTCTGGGAGCTGCCGGCCGGACGCCTCGACCCGGACGAGACGCCCGCGGAGGGCGCGCGCCGCGAGCTGGAGGAGGAGGTCGGCCTCCGCGCGCGCTCCCTGGAGCCGCTCTCCACCTTCTGGACGACCCCCGGCTTCTGCGACGAGGTGATGCACCTCTTCCGCGCCAGCAACCTCGAGCGGGTCCCGCCTCGTCCCGAGGCCGACGAAAGGATCGAGGCCGGTCTCTTCACCCTCGGCGAGCTCACGGCGATGATCGGCAGCGGCCAGGTGCGCGAGGGCAAGACCCTGGTCGCCCTGCTCCTGGAGCTGCGCAGCCGCACCTGACGTTCTCCCCCAGACCTCGCTCGAGCGAACCCCGGGGGGAGAACGGAACGGACGGACCGGAAGGAGACGGAGACAGGATGGGTAGCTAGCGTCTCAGTCGCGCGTCAGCGAAACGACGCGCGACTGAGACGTGGCACTAGTCGTAGTACTCGAGCCCCAGGTGGGTGATCAGCTCCTCGCCGCGCAGGTGGCGCAGCGTGTTCTTGAGCTTCATCAGCTGGATGAAGATGTCGTGCTCGGGGTAGAGGCCCTCGGCCGCCTGCGGGCTCTTGAAGTAGAAGGACAGCCATTCCTGGATCCCGCTCATCCCGGAGCGCTTGGCGAGATCGGAGAAGATGGCCAGGTCGAGCACGAGCGGCGCGGCCAGGATCGAGTCCCGGCACAGGAAGTCCACCTTGATCTGCATCGGGTAGCCCATCCAGCCGAAGATGTCGATGTTGTCCCAGCCCTCCTTGTTGTCGCCGCGCGGCGGGTAGTAGTTGATCCGTACCACGTGGTGGATCTTGCCGTAGAGCTCGGGGTAGAGCTTCGGCTGCAGGATGTGCTCCAGCACGCCGAGCTTGGAGACCTCCTTGGTCTTGAACGACTCGGGGTCGTCGAGGACCTCGCCGTCGCGGTTGCCCAGGATGTTGGTCGAGTACCAGCCGTTCATCCCCAGCAGCCGCGCCTTGAAGCCCGGGGCGAGCAGCGTCTTCATGAAGGTCTGGCCGGTCTTGAAGTCCTTGCCGGCGATCGGAGTGCCCTTCTCGCGCGCCAGCTCGACCAGAGCCGGGAAATCCGCCGACAGGTTCGGCGCTCCGTTGCCGTAGGGGATCCCCTCCTTGATCGCGCAGTAGGCGTAGATCATCGAAGGCAGGATCTCGGGATGGCTCTCGTCGAGGGCCTTCTCGAACTTCGCCAGGCTCGAGTGGACCTCACCCGCCGCGCGATACACCTCGGTCGAGCCGCACCAGACCATCACCAGGCGATCGAGGCCCTTCTCCTTCTTGAAGCGCGCGATGTCGGCGCTCACCTGTTCGGCCAGGTCGCGCTTGGACCTCCCCTTCTTGACGTTGGGGCCGTTCAGCTTCTTCACGTACTGCGGGTCGAAGACCGCCGGCCAGGGCTTGATCCCCTCCAGGAACGGCTTCATCGGATCGAGATGCTTCGCCTCGATCACACCTGCCTTCTGGGCCGCCTCGTAGGCGCTGTCCGGAAAGACGTCCCAGCCGCCGAACTCGAGGTCGCTGAGGTCCGCGAGCGGCACGAAGTCCTTGATCATGGGCGAGCGCCCGTCGGTCCGCTTGCCGAGACGCACCGTGCCCATCTGCGTCACGCTTCCGATCGGGCGGGCGAGGCCGCGTCGCGCGGCTTCGACGCCGGCGATGAAGGTCGTGGCGACCGCTCCCATCCCGGGCAGCAGAACGCCGAGCTTGCCTGTTGCGGGCGCGATCTCGCGCCCCGTTCCTGTTGTGGTCATGTCGGGTGCCTCCTGAGCAGCAACGGCGGACGATGCCAACCGCGCATCGTAGCACACGCGCTCGACCCACCGCGCGGCGGAACGACGAGCCGCCCCTGGCTTGGCGCCGCCTTCAGAGGCTCGAGTCGCCGGTGAGCCGCCCGCTCTCGCGCAGGAACGCCAGGGCGGCGTCGGTCAGCTCACGATCGTGCCGCGGACCGACGAAGCGCTGCTCGCCCAGGTGGTAATGGAGGATCCCCGAGCGCGCGAGGCTCTCGTCCGTCTCGAACGAGTAGAACATCAGGATCCGGCTCGCCTGGGGCTGTCCACTGTCGTCGAAGAAACCGAAGCTGATTCTTTTCATGCTCGCGCAGCGTTCGATTCTCGCGACGGGGCTCTTTCTTGCGGGTGGCCTCGAGACGAGGCGACACCCAATCTATGGAACGCGCGCCGAGGTGTCAAGAGTCGTGAACGCCGCGAACGACGCGGCTCCGCGTGCGGTCGTGCGCGCGCGACCGCGTCGATGGCGGGCGCGCGAACACATGAGAAAATGCTTTAGCCTCGTCACTCCCGTGATGCAAGTCACTCGGCCTCGCACGCGCGGGTCGCGCCTCTCACTCCTCGCTCGTCCCTTCCCCGGGCGGCGCGAGCTCGGCGAGCGTCGCGCCCCAGCCGCCGGCCTCGGGCGGCGCTTCGCGAAAGGACGCGACCTCCGGCAGCTCCGCCAGCAGGCGGCGGACTATGGCTCGCTGGACGCCCCGTCCGCGACCGTGGGCGAGACGGAGGTGGAGGATTCCCCGACGACGGCACTCCCGCACGTACTCCCGCACCACGGAGGGGATCTCGCGCGGCGCGAAGGGGTGCAGGTCCAGGTCGCCCGTGATCGGGATCGGGAGCGCCGCCGCCTCTGCGTCGTGCTCGCTCAACTCGACGGCCGTCCCCGGGCAGCGGCCGCAGCGAAGAACGCCGGCAGGTACTCGCCGTCGCCCAGCTCGAGCCTCTTGTACGCCTTGCCGATCACGTCCCAGGCGGACCCGTCAGGCAGCACGACCACCATCGGCCAGGGCGAGACGCCTCGGAGAGCCGATCGTTCGGTCGAGGTCCACGCGCCGCGCAGCTCGCGCACCAATACCTCGCCCAGGTAGCAGCCGAAGACGAACAGCGCTTCCGCTGCTTCCTCGCCGTCCTGCCCCTCCTCGCGCATGCTGTCGATCTCGCCGTCGAGCGCCTCCAGGCTCTCGGGCGAGTAGTCGAGGGTCGTCTCCCACTGCTCGCGCGCCAGCGCCACCGCCATCTCGGCGTGGTCGCGCGCGTTGACGGGCAGGGCCGGATAGCGCAGGCGGATCCGCATCGCGTGCCTCACTCGTCGGCCGGGTCGTAGCCCAGGTTCGGCGCCAGCCAGCGCTCGACGCTGCGCAGCTCCATGCCCTTGCGCTTCCTGTAGTCGAGCACCTGGTCCCTCCCGATCGGCCCGAGCGCGAAGTAACGCGCCTGCGGGTGCGCGAAGTAGAAGCCGCAGACCGACGCCGCCGGCTGCATGGCGTAGCTCTCGGTGAGCCGGATGCCCACCCGCTCCTCGCCGCCCAGCAGGTCGAAGAGCAGCCGCTTCTCGGTGTGATCGGGGCAGGCCGGGTAGCCGGGGGCCGGACGGATCCCGCGGTAGCGCTCCCGGTGCAGGTCCTCGATCCCGAGCGACTCGTCCCGGCCGTAGCCCCAGTCGCCACGCGCCCTCTGGTGCAGCCACTCGGCCAGCGCCTCGGCCAGGCGATCAGCCAGCGCCTTCACCATGATCGCGGAGTAGTCGTCCTGCGCCCCTTCGAAGCGTGCCGCGATCTCCGCCGCGCCGATGCCCGCCGTGACCGCGAAGGCGCCCAGCCAGTCCTTCCGCCCGCCCTCTCGCGGCGCGACGAAGTCGGCCAGCGCGCGGTTCGCTTCTTCCTCCCCCCGGTCCGTCTGCTGCCGCAGCGTGCGCAGGGTGCCCCGCAGGCCCGAGCGCGAGGCGTCGGCGTAGATCTCGACGTCGTCGCCGACCGCGTTCGCCGCGAAGAAGCCGTAGCTCGCCCGAGCGCGCAGCTCCCCCTCCCCGATCAGGCGGCCGAGCATCCCCTGGGCGTCGTCGAAGACCTCGCGCGCACGGGCGCCCCACTCGGGGTTCTCGAAGATGCGCGGGTACGTGCCGCGCAGCTCCCAGACCGAGAAGAAGGGCGTCCAGTCGATGTAGGGCGCCAGCTGGTCGAGCCGCACGTCGTCGACCGTGCGCGCGCCCTCGAACGAGGGGCGCGGCGGCGTGTAGCCGTCCCAGTCGAGGCGGGGGCGCCGGCGGCGCGCCTCCTCGAGTGAGAGCAGCCGGCGCTCCGCCCGCCGCGCCTCGTGCTGGCGGCGCAGCCGTTCCTGCTCCGTGCGGTTCTCGGCGTCGAAGGCCGCCTTCGTCTGGCCCAGCAGCCGACCGACGGTCCCCACCGCGCGCGAGGCGTCCTTCACGTGCACGACCGGGCCTGGGTAGACCGGGGCGATCC
The DNA here is from genome assembly GCA_963732935.1 of uncultured Acidobacteriota bacterium. GTDB lineage: Bacteria > Acidobacteriota > Vicinamibacteria > Fen-336 > Fen-336 > DATBSL01. Next base: position 354,913 of record CAVTBK010000005.1, read on the forward strand.
GCACCGCCGTGTGCGCCCCACTCGTGGTCGCCCCGCCGATCAGGAGCGGTGTCGTGAAACCCTCCCGCGCCAGCTCGCCCGCGACGTGCGCCATCTCCTCGAGCGAGGGCGTGATCAGGCCGGAAAGCCCCACCATGTCCGCGCCCTGCTCGCGCGCCGCCGCCGCGATCCGCTCCGCCGGCACCATGACGCCCAGGTCGACCACCTCGTAGTTGTTGCAGCCGAGCACGACGCCCACGATGTTCTTGCCGATGTCGTGCACGTCGCCCTTGACCGTCGCCAGCACCACCCGGGCGCGGGCCGTCGCCCCGCTCGCCTGCTTCTCGGCCTCCAGGAAGGGCGTCAGGTAAGCGACCGCCTTCTTCATCACCCGCGCGCTCTTCACGACCTGGGGCAGGAACATCTTGCCCGCGCCGAAGAGGTCGCCCACCCGGTTCATGCCGTCCATGAGGGGCCCTTCGATCACCAGCAGCGGCCGCCCGAGCTTCTGGCGCGCCTCCTCGGCGTCGCGCTCGACGAACTCGTCGAGGCCGGCCACGAGAGCGTGACTGAGGCGCTCCTCGACGCTTCGCTGCCGCCAGGCGTCCTCGACCGCGGGTCCCTTCTCCTGCGCCTGCACCGACTGCGCGAAGGCGATCAGCCGCTCGGTGGCGTCGGGACGTCGGTTGAGCAGAACGTCCTCGACCCTCTCCAGCAGGTCCTTGGGGATCTCCTCGTAGACCGCCAGCTGGCCCGCGTTGACGATCCCCATGTCGAGGCCGGCCGCGATCGCGTGGAAGAGGAACGCCGCGTGCATCGCCTCCCGCACCGGGTTGTTGCCGCGGAAGGAGAAGGAGACGTTCGAGATCCCGCCGCTCAGCTTGGCGAAGGGCAGCGTCTGCTTCAGCCGGCGCACCGTCTCGATGAAGGTGACCCCGTAGTCGGCGTGCTCCTCGATGCCGGTGCCCACGGTCAGCACGTTCGGGTCCAGCACCACGTCCTCGGCCGGGAAGCCGATCCGCTCGGTGAGGATGCGGTAGGCTCGGGTCAGGATCTCCACCCTGCGCTCGAGCGTGCTCGCCTGGCCCTGCTCGTCGAAGGCCATCACCACGACGCCGGCGCCGTAGCGGCGCACGAGGCGCGCCCGCTCGCAGAAGGCCTCCTCCCCCTCCTTGAGCGAGATCGAGTTGACGATACCCTTGCCCTGCAGACAGCGCAGCCCCGCCTCCAGCACGTTCCAGTCGGACGAGTCGATCATCACCGGCACCCGCGCGATGTCGGGCTCCGCCGCCAGCAGGTTCAGGAAGGTGCGCATGGCCCGGGGCGAGTCGAGCAGGGCCTCGTCCATGTTCACGTCCAGGATCTGCGCCCCGCCTTCCACCTGCTGGCGCGCGATCGCCAGCGCCTCCGGATACTGGCCGGCGCGCACCAGCTTGGCGAAGCGGGGCGAGCCCGCCACGTTCGTGCGCTCGCCCACGTTCACGAAGTTCGAGTCCTCCCGCATCACGAGGGGCTCGAGGCCGCTCAGGCGGGTCAGCCGGGGGATCGCCTTGCGGGGGCGCGGCGGGAGCCCGCGCACCGCCTCGGCGACCGTGCGGATGTGCGCCGGCCTCGTGCCGCAGCAGCCGCCCACGACGTTGACGAAGCCGGACCTCGCCCACTCCCCGAGGCTCGCCGCCAGCGACTCCGCCGTCTCGTCGAAGCCGCCGAAGGCGTTCGGCAGGCCCGCGTTCGGGTAGGCGCTCACGAAGCAGGGCGCCAGGCGGGAAAGCTCCTCGAGATGCGGCCGCATCTCCTTGGGACCGAGGGCGCAGTTGATCCCCACCGAGAGCAGGGGCGCGTGAGAGACCGAGATCCAGAAGGCCTCCACCGTCTGACCCGAGAGGTTCCTCCCGGAGCGGTCGGTGACCGTCATGGACACCATCACCGGGCGGCGGATCCCGCGTTCCTCGAAAGCCCGCTCGATCGCGAAGAGGGCGGTTTTGCCGTTCAGGGTGTCGAAGACCGTCTCCACCAGCAGCAGATCGACTCCCCCGTCCAGAAGGCCGAGCGCCTGCTCGCGGTAGGCCGCCTCCAGATCCTCGAAGGTCACCGCCCGCGCGCCGGGATCGTTGACGTCGCGGGAGAGCGACGCCGTCTTGTTGGTCGGGCCGAGCGCGCCCGCCACCCAGCGCACGCGCCCGGGCTCCTCGGCCATGGCCGCGTCGGCGGCCCGGCGGGCGGCACGCCCCGCCGCCAGGTTGATGTCATAGGCGAGCGACTCGGCCCCGTAGTCCGCCTGCGAGATGCGCGTGCCGTTGAAGGTGTTGGTCTCGATGATGTCGGCGCCCGCGGCCAGGTACTCGCGGTGCGCCGCTTCCACCAGGTCCGGGCGGCTCAGGTTGAGCAGCTCGTGGTCGCCCTTCACCTCGCGCGTCGAGTCGCGCAGGCGTTCTCCGCGGTAGTCCGCCTCGACCAGCTCGCGCGATTGCAGGAGGGTCCCCATCGCGCCGTCCAGGACGAGGATCCGGCGTTCCAGCTCCGCGAGGAGCGCTTCGTAGCGGGGCCCGAGATCGTCTGCCACAGCCGTTCAGTGTAGCAAGGCTGCCCGCTCCGGCGCCCCCGGCAGCCCCCGTGCGGTCACCTTTTTCCGGGGACCGTCTCTCGCGGCCGGGAGCCGCTACGACTCGGCGGGCTCGCTCGGCTTCGGCTCGGACGCGGGCGGCGCCGCGGGCGGCGGCAGCGGGTCGTAGGCGAAGGTGAGCTGCGTGCCGTCGGATCCCACGTGGACCGTGCCGCCGTGCTCGAGCCGGCCGAACAGGATCTCGTCGGTGAGCGGGTTGCGCAGCTCCGTCTGCACCAGCCGGCTGAGCGGTCGCGCGCCGAAAACGGGATCGAAGCCCTTCAGCGCCAGGTGGCGGCGCGCCGCGGGCTCGAGGTCGATCGCCACCTTCCGCTCGCGCAGCTGCGACTCCAGCTCCAGCACGAACTTGTCGACGATCGTCTCCATCACGGCCGGCGTGAGCGCCTTGAAGCTCACGATCGCGTCCAGGCGGTTGCGGAACTCGGGCGTGAAGAAGCGCTCGATCGCCTGCTTGCCACGGGCCTTCGCGTCCTGCTCGCGGTTGCCGGCGAAGCCGATCATCGCCTGGCTCATCTCCCGCGAGCCCGCGTTCGAGGTCATGATCAGGATGGTCTGCCGGAAGTCCGCCTTGCGGCCGGTGTTGTCGGTGAGGGTCGCGTGATCCATCACCTGGAGCAGGATGCCCATCAGGTCCGGGTGGGCCTTCTCGATCTCGTCCAGCAGCACGACCGAGTAGGGGTGCTGACGCACGGCGTCGACCAGCAGCCCTCCCTGCTCGAAGCCCACGTAGCCCGGCGGCGCGCCGATCAACCGCGAGACCGAGTGTTTCTCGCCGTACTCGCTCATGTCGTAGCGGTGGAACTCGTTGCCGAGATGGCGCGCCAGCTGCTTCGCCAGCTCCGTCTTGCCGACCCCGGTCGGCCCCGTGAACAGGAAGCAGCCCGCCGGCCGCTCCGGCGGACCGAGGCCCGCGCGCGCGCGCTTGATGGCGGAGGCCACCTGATCGACCGCATCGTCCTGGCCGAAGACGACGCGCTTCAGGGCTTCGCCCAGGGTGCGCAGCCGCTCGCGGTCGGAGCTGGTGGCCTGGGTCTCGGGGATGCGCGCCATCCGTGACACGACCCGCTCGACCTCCGGCGTGTCGACGACCCGCCCGCCGTCCTGCGGCGGGTTGAGCCGGAGCGCCGCGCCGGCCTCGTCGATCACGTCGATCGCGCTGTCGGGCAGCCGCGCGTCCCGCAGGTGCCGGCGGGCCAGCCGTGCCGCGACCTCGAGCGAGCCGTCCGTGTAGCTCACCTTGTGGTGCTCTTCGTAGCGTCCACGCAGTCCCTGCAGGATCCGGACGGTGTCGCCCTCGTTCGGCTCGTCGACGTCGATCCGCTGCACCCGCCGCGCCAGCGCCCGGTCGCGCTCGATGTGCTTGAACTCCTCGAAGGTGGTCGAGCCGATCAGCCGGATCTCGCCCTCGGTCAGGATCGGCTTGATCAGGTTCGCGAGATCCATGGTGCCGCCGGTGGTGGCGCCCGCGCCCACCATCGTGTGCATCTCGTCGATGAACAGGATCGGCAGCGCGCGCTTCTTGAGCGCCTCCACGACCGCCTTGAAGCGCTCCTCGAAATCACCACGATAGCGGGTGCCTGCCAGCAGGGCTCCGGTGTCGAGCAGGAAGATCTCGGCGCCCTTGAGCGCCTCGGGGCTCGTCTCCTCGATCAGCTTCTGCGCCAGCCCCTCGACGATCGCGGTCTTGCCCACCCCCGGCTCGCCCACGAAGACGGGGTTGTTCTTCCGCCGCCGGCACAGGACCTCGAGGGCGCGGTTCATCTCCCGCTGGCGCCCGATCACCGGATCCAGCCGTCCCTCCCTCGCCCGGACGCTCAGGTTCGTGGCGTAGGCGTTCAGCGGGTCCCGCGAGGTGTGCTCCTCCTCTTCCTCACCGTGCTCTGTCCCCTGCTCGCCCTCGGACACGCGCTCCGGCGACTTGCGCACCCCGTGCGAGATGAAGTTCAGCACGTCCAGACGGCTGACGCCGTGCGACGAGAGGAGCGCCACCGCCTGCGAGCGCGCCTCGCGCATGAGGGCCGCCAGCATGTCGCCGACCCCCGCCTCGTCCCGTCCGGCGCTCTGCACGTGGATGACCGCCGTCTGCAGAACGCGCCGGAAGGCGAGCGTCTGCTGCGGCGGCCTCCGGGCCCCCGGAGGCAGCTTCTGCATGGTCTGCTCCAGGAACTCGGAGAGCTCCTTCCTGAGCAGCGCCACGTCGGCGCCGGCCGCCTCCAGGATCTCCTCCCCCTCGGGGTCGTGGGCCGCGGCGTAGAGCAGGTGCTCCACGGTGAGGTCCGCATGGCGCCTCATCATCGCCTCTCTGGCGGCGACGTTCAGCACCCGTTCCAGCGACGCACTGAACACTTCAGGCCTCCTCGATCCCCGCCCGCAGCGGGAAGCCGTCCGCCCGGGCCAGATCGTGGACGGTCGCGACCTTCGTCTCCGCGACCTCGAACGTGTACGCGCCGCAGACGCCCCGGCCCCTCGTGTGCACCTCCATCATGATCCGGTAGGCCTCGGCCGGCCCCTTGTCGAAGACGCTCTCCAGGACCTGCACGACGAACTCCATGGTCGTGTAGTCGTCGTTCAGCAGGATCACGTGAAACAGCTCTGGCCGCTTGACGGTCGCCTTCGGCTTCTCGACGACCTCCGTCCCGTCCTGCTTGCCCGGACGCGCCATGTCACCACCATTCTAGCGAATCGCGCACCCTGACCTTGCCCTTCGCCCCGGGCCCCCGGGGGCTCCCTGCCGGTTGGGCGACTTCCTCGCAGTCCGGGAGACGGGAACCACCCGGTGGCGACGTGCGTCACAGGAAAGGGCGAGCCGCGAGGCAAGACACGCCATGACCAGACAGCTCGTCGCCCTCGTCATCGCACCGACGCTCCTGGGGTCCACGGCCGACACACCCGATCGTCTGGACGCGGGCCAGGCCGTCGTCGTCGAGGCCCGCTACGGCTCGCCGGGAGTCGGCCGGCGCCGGCTGAGCCTCGCCGCCCGCCACGCGACAGGTCGCTTCTCGATCGCCGCTTCGCTGGGTGCGCGCCAGCGGCTCCGGCTCGAGGCGGCCTGCTCGCACTCCTGGCGGCCGACCAGCTACGGCGCTCAGGACGGCTGCGAGTTGAGCGCCGGATGGCGCTTCTGATACTGCAGCCTTCCCCTGGGCCGGCCTACAATCCGCTGACATGGCGCCGCCGCTGCAGCCGCTCGGCACCGGGATCGCCGGCCTTCTCACCGTGGGGACGCTTCTCACCGTGGGGACGCTTCTCGCTGGCGGATGCGCAGCCAGGACGGCCCCCATCCGGCCGACCGAACCGTCGTGCGAAGGGCGCACGTCGCTTCGCGTCCTGAGCCAGGCCCCCGCGCCCGAGAAGCACGATCAGGTCGAGGTGAGCCTGGTACCCGTCGTGCTGGGCCCCGAGAACCGGTTGCCGAGCTATCCCGCCGATGCGCTCCGCGAGGGCTGCGGGAGCGGCACGGTCGCGGTACGTGTCTTCGTGGGCAGGTCCGGGCGGGTGGCGAGACAGAGCGCCGTGCCCGGCCACGAACCCCTCGCCGAGAGCTGCTCCGCCTCCTTCGCGAGAGCGGTCGCCACGACGGTCAGCCAATGGGGCTTCTTTCCGGCGCTTCGCCAGACGTGTCGGACGCACGAAGCTGGAGCCTCCAGCTGTACGGCGGAGCCCATCGAAAGCTACGTGGACGTGGAGTTCCTGTTCGATGTCGTTGCCGGCCGCCCGAGCGTGCGCCCACGGTGAGCTGGCGCGGCGGCCCTCCGCCGTTCATCGCTCGAAGACGACCGGGCTCGGGATCGGTTGCCGTCACCTCGGCAGCTCGTCGTTGACAGGGCATTGCGTGCGGCGATAGCGTTGCCGATCCTGTGGCTTCCACGTGGCCGAAGCGGCGAACGCGACTGTGCCTGCCGGTGGGTCTTGCTCTCGCAGTTCTCCTGAGCCTTCGGGCAGAGGGCGGGACCGACAGAGATGTCCGGCTGGGGCGGGGCGAGGCCCACGTGTGGGAGACGCAGGAGATCGTGTTTCGCGCGGCGCGCGACTACGTGGAGCCGTACCGGGACGTCGTCTGCTGGGTCGACCTCAAGGGTCCCGGGTTCGCGAAGCGGGTCTACGGGTTCTGGGACGGCGACCGTACCTTCAGGGTCCGGTTCGTGGCGACCGCGCCGGGCGAGTGGACCTGGGTGGCGGGATCCAATCAGGCCGACGACGACGGCCTCAACGGGGGCCGGGGCGCGCTCCGTGCCGTCCCCTGGAGCGAGAGGGAGAAGGAAGCGAACCCGAACCGGCGAGGCTTCGTCCGGGCGACGGACAACGGACACGCACTCGAGTATGCCGACGGGACGCCGTTCTTCCTGCTCGGCGACACGTGGCTCGCGGCGGCGACCTGGCGGCTTCCGTGGTCGGGGCGCCCCGCGACGGAAGGCCACCTGCCCCGCTCCGGGATCACCTTCGAGGAGGCCGTGGCCTACCGCAAGGCCCAGGGATTCAACTCGATCAGCGTCATCGCCTCCTTCCCCAACTGGGCCGCGGACAGTCGGGGTGCCACCTTCGCCAACGCCGACGGCGTCTTCCTGCGCAACGCCTGGGAGAAGTTCGGTTTCTGGGCGCCCGATGCGACCGTGACGACCTCGGACGGGGCGACCACCACCGCCAAGGATATGCACGACGAGGACGGCCACCGGCCCTTCCGCGTCTTCGACGAGCGCGAGGGGCTCGCCGACTTCGACCACATCGAGCCCGCCTACTTCCGGAGCCTCGACCGCAAGATGCGCCACCTGGCGGCAGAGGGTTTCGTCCCGTTCCTCGAGACCGTGCGCCGAGATGCCTGCCCGGCGTGGAAGGCGTACTTCGACTTCGACGCCTCCTACGCGCGCTACGTCGAGTACCTCGTGGCCCGCTACGGCTCCTTCGACATCGTCTTCAGCGGAATCCACCTCGACTGGATCCCGAAGCAGTACAGCCTCACGGCCGAGGCGTTCAACGCGGCTCTCACCCAGCACTGGAAGACCTACGGGGGCATGCCCTTCGGACAGCCGTTCACGACGCTGATCGACAGCTCGACCTATCGGCGCTTCGGCCACGGCGAGAGCGCGCCCTGGCTCACGATGCACACGGTGGGCAACAAGCCGCGCAACAACGCCATCTATGCCCTCATGGAGGAGAGCTTCCGCCTGACCCCGCCCTACCCTGTGGCCAATCTCGAGCCCTACTACACGGGATGGAACCACGAGATCAACCGACCTGCCGGCGAGACTCCCCTTCCGGGTTCCGACCGGGACGTCTACTTCGCGCGGGCGATGATGTACGGGTCCGTCCTCTCCGGCGGCCTGGCGGGGCACGTCCACGGCACGGGCGCCTACGACGTGACCACGACCGGCGAGCCGCCGGGCTGGCGGCCCTACATCTGGGAGGCGCTGCGCTACGCGTCGGGAGGCCAGATGCAGTATCTGGGACGCTTCATCCTCTCGGAAGGCAAGCGCTACCGGGACCTGGAGCTGGCATCCGACGATCTCGATCCCCGCATCGCGCCGGGCGCGCCGGTCGATGGCCTCGACGGCTGGGCGTTCATGATGCGCGCGCGCGACAAGCGGCTGGCATTCCTCTACTTCGAGGCGGGGGCCGCGGCCAAAGCCCGCGTGAAGGGGCTCCTTCCCGGTGCGCGCTACGCCTGGACCTGGTACGACCCCCGGTCCGGCCAATGGCAGGCCGAGCGATCCTGCGTCGCCACGAACGACGGCGTGATCCGTGCCCCTGCCTTCCCTGAGGGGCGCCCGCTCGCAGACTGGGCTGCGAGGCTGCGGCTCGCCCCCTGAAGTCGTCTTCGGGAATCCCGACCGTCGTGCTGCAATGGGAGAACGAGTTCACGCTGGGTGGCCGGGCTCTGAGCGACGACGAGATCGGGCTGGTGAAGTTCTGGGCGGTTCACACCATGCGCCGCGCGTACTCCGGTCTCAGGGTGGTCGGGATGCTGGGTGTCGACGGTTCGCCAACCTGCGGGGTCGAGGTGCGGAAAGCGGCCTGCTCGCAGTCCTGGCAGCCGACCAGCTTCGGCGCTCGGGACGGCCGCGAGTTCAGCGCCGGATGGCGTTTCTAGCCCGAACACGGCTATCCTGCCGACGTGAACGGCAATCCCCCGTGACGCCCCACGTGATCTGCCTCTGGACCAGGCTCCTGCTGCCGTGCCTCCTGATTCCATCCCGGTCCCTTCCTCTTCAAGCGCAACCACTGGAGGCGCGCGAGCGGCCCTCGCTGCCCTCGCTCCGGCTCCACTTCTCCGAGCGGGCAGCTCTCCTCCACCTCATCGATACGCTCAGCCAGTGGAGTCCATACTGCACGCGCGTGGATCACGGGTTCCTGGGGATCCCGGAACTTGCCGAGTCGGACCGGCTCTGCCTGCAGCGTTACGCAGCCGCCCGCCGGCCGATGGGCTATGCCGCAGAGACGGGTCTCTTCCTGTGGGCCGAATCAGGATTTCCGCTCGAAGGACGTGCCTCCGGGTATGAGGAGCTGAAGGCTGCGCTCGGCCACTTCCAGGAAGACCGCCGATTCCGGGATCCTTCGTCCCGACGCATGAGCGAGCTCGAACGTTTCCGACCCCTCCTGGAGCAGGAGGTTGACCGGCTGCAGACGCGGATGCAGTCGCTGCAGGGAGTAGTAGGCGTCCTTCGCACCGAGGAAATGACGGGCACGAAGGAGGTCCCGCTCTTCATCATGTACACCCTGGATCCGCACGCCTCTCAGGGGGGAGCGAATGGCGAGGGCCTCTTCACCTCGGTAGATCCCTCCGATCGCTCGGGAGACATGCTCCCCGCAACGCAGATCCTCCACGAGTATCTGCACCTGGCCCTGCGACCTCGCGAGCGGTTCGAGGCCTTCGCGGCGTCCGATCCTCACTCCACAGCCTGGCAGCAAGCCCTCTCCAGCGTCCCGCCCGACGAAAGGGGCGACAGCGAGGCCTGCATGCTGGACGAGATTCTCGTCTATGCCTTGGCCAATGTCGTGGTGGGAAGCCGCGATCCCGAGACCGAGATGCGGGCCTACGCCAGCCGAGGCGACAAGCAGATGGTCCGCATGTGGGACGGCGTCCGCGTCCTGCTGCCGATCATCCGCGTCCAGCTCGCCAACCCCCAGTCGAGCCGGGAGTTCCTATCCCAACTGATCGGCAGCTTCGTCGAGCGAGTGCACTACCGTGCCTGGTCCTGTCCCAAGGGCTTCACGATCGCCGCGAAGGCCGACTGACTGGAGCAGGTAGCCAAGGCGGAGTCCCGGACGCGCTCAGCCAAGGAGGACCGATGAACCCGACGTACGTCGAGGAAAACACGGCCCAGCGTCTGCGGCTGATCGCGCTCACGGCGAGGCTGACCGAGGCTCAGCTGCAGCGGGAGACCGGCCGAGGCTGGACAGTCGCGGCCAAGCTGGTCCATCTCGCGTTCTGGGACGAGTACTGCCTGGCTCTCATCACTCGGTGGGAGCGTGAGGGTGTCAGGTCCCTGCCGACGGAAGTCGACGCGGTCAACGAGGCCGTGCGCACGCTGGCAGCTGGGATACCAGCTGACCGTGTCGTTCCGCTGGTGCGGGCTGCCGCAGAGGCGATCGACCACAAGGTCGAAGATCTCGCAGCCGAGCTCGAGGCGGCCGTCGAGGCCGCGGGGCGGGTTCGACTTCTTCGACGTTCGGAGCACCGTCGCGCCCATCTCGATCAGATCGAAGCCGCCCTCGAGCGCTGAAGACGAGCTGGAGTCCGACACGGCGCGGTGGTGCTACGCGGAAGGCGGACTCTCCAACAGCTTTCGAAGCTGCACGACCTGACCCAAGTGATACGCGTTGTGGTCCGCCACGAGAAGTGCCTCGCGCAGGTAGGTCTGCCCCTGCCCGTGAGGGATCGTCGCCGTCAGGTCGACGCTGCGATCCTCGACCAGCTTGCACATGGCCTCGAGGTCGGCTCGAAAGCCCGCCAGTGCCTTCGACCACATGGCCTCGGTCGGGGCAGGCTCGGGCGACGGCCAATAGCCGGCAGGCCACTCGGGGGGTTCCCAGGACGCGTCCAGCGTGAAGCGCAGGATGTCCTGCTGCGCGAGCCGCATGTGCTCGATCTCGTCCCAGATGCTGTGGGGGGCGCTTCCGGACCGCACGTGCCGCAGCTTCGCGGGAAGGCCCGCCAAGGCCTTGTCGACGGTGATGTGCGCGTGTCCGCCCCGAAGCAGCTCCAGCACGACCTGACGCATCGTGTCGTCGTTCACGTTTCGCCTCCCAGGGCACCGAGTTCCACGGGGCGACCCCGGCGCACCCGCGCCAGCCGCAGGCCTGTGGACCGCCTATCGCCGCCTCGCCGCGAGCCGTGTCTCGATCTCCTGGGCGACGAAGTGGTGACCGAGCGGCGTGAGGTGGCCTTGCCAGTCGATCGAGACCTGCCTCGGGCTGAGCCCCGCGTGCCGGTAGACCCCGGCCAGATCCGCCACCTCGATTCCCTGGCCGGTCAGGGCGGCCGCCAACCTCGCCGCCACTGGCGAGCTGCCCTCGAAGGTCGGCTGGTCCGGGTGAAGCAGCACCAGCAGGTCGGCCCCGCTCCGCCGAGTGACGTCGCGTATCCGGCAGGCGATCTGAAGGGTCAGCTCGCGGGCGGCGTGCCGGTCGAAACGCTGCCGCTCTCTCCGCACCGGCGGGAACAGCGACGGCTCGGCGGCGAACGGCAGCAGATCCCGCAGCCGATTGAGGAGGTGGGACTCGTCGGCAAGCCACTGAATCGCCCGGAGCGGGGGAGGCATGCGCTGATCGCCGTCCTGCAGCAGCAGCCGCCGCCCGTCCCAGCTGAAGTGAGGTTTCGGCCTCCAGTACCACCAGCTGGGCAGCAGGTTGTCGAGCATGTCGTTCGCGATGCAGATGTCCAGCACCACGACGTCCGGGTGATAGCGCAGGCCCTCGTCCTCGAGCACCAGCAGCTCCTGGTCGGTGCCGTAACCCTCGACCGCGAGGTTCACGACCTCGAAACGATCGCTGCGGTGCTCGAGCAAGTACGAGAAAGTCTCGAAGTCACGCACCTTGAAGCCGAACACGATCGAGTCGCCCAGCATCAGCAGCCGAGTCTTCCCTGGCGTCCGCCGGTACGGATGGAGCGCGCCGCGGTAGCCGCGCGCGTTCACCGTCGTCGGCACGCCGTGCAGCAGTCCGGCGAAACCGGGCCGGAGCTTCCAGCCGTAGCGTGCCGAGTAGACCTCCGCCCCGCGCGCACGGTCCAGGTAGTGCGGATCGAGCGCGCGCGCCACCAGCTCCGCGCCCACCAGTACGCCTCCCCCGACCAGGAAGGTGACCGCCGCAAGCAGCAGCTCTGGCACGCGCAACCGTCGCGCAGCGCCGCTCACCCGCGACGCCGGCCACCCGGCCTGGACGCCGCCCTCCGGCGGCAGGCCGCGCCTCCACATTGTGGGCGGGAGTATAGACCGGCGGAGGCGCGTCAGGACGTCCGGAGCGCCCGGGCGAACGGAGTGCGCGCCGTAGCCGGTCTTGGCGGAAGCGGGTAGGAATCGAACCTACCGCTCCGGGGATCAGCCCGGAGCCGGACGGCTTTGAAGGCCGCGCAGGTCACCAGACCCGATTCGCTTCCGAAGCACGGGGCCAACCAGCGCCCACCAAGGGGACCACGAAGAGGCCTTCCGGGGCAAGTCGGGCGGGCCTGAGCCCACTCCGTGCAAACTCTTGTGTGAAGCTTGACAGAACCTACTCATACTCCTATCTTGGATCCATACCCGAGAGCTGAGCGGCTCGAGAGTCCCGCGGGAGCGGGGCCAGAGGGACGCTCCGCTCGTGAATCGAGGAGAGAGAGTCATGAACCGGAATCTGTTCGTCGCCGCCGCCGTCCTTGCCGTCGCCAGCGCGCCCGCAGGCCTCCGCGCGGCGAGCCACCCCACCATGGACATCGTGGACACCGCCGTCGCCGCGGGCAGTTTCGAGACCCTGGCGACCGCGCTCCAGGCGGCGGGTCTCGTGGAGACGCTCAAGGGCCCCGGGCCTTTCACGGTCTTCGCTCCCACCGACGCGGCCTTCGCCAAGATCCCGAAGGCGGATCTCGACGCCCTGCTCCAGGACAAGGCGAAACTCACCAAGGTGCTCACGTACCACGTCGTGCCCGGCAAGGTGATGGCCGCGGATGTCGTCAAGCTGAAGCAGGCGACGACCGTCGAAGGGCAGGCGATCCGAATCGACGCCTCGAACGGCGTGAAGGTGAACGGCGCCAACGTCGTCAAGGTTGACGTCGAGGCGTCCAACGGCGTCATCCACGTGATCGACTCCGTGATCCTGCCGCAGTAGGCGTGGGCGTGGAGACTCGCGTCCCCGGGGGGGTCCGGTCGGCCCCCGGGGCGCGAGGATTCTCCTTGTCCCGTCCCGACAGCCCGCTTGACGAGGTTTTGGCGAGGTGGCGCTAGAATGGTGCCAGCGGCAGCTCCTGATGATGACGAAGCAGCGCAGCAACGACGAGGGCCCCTGGCTCTCGATCGGGGCCCTCTCGAAGGCGACGGGCATCGCCGTCGAGACGCTCCGCACCTGGGAGAGCCGCTACGGGTTCCCCCGTCCCGAGCGCAAGCCCTCGGGGCACCGCGTCTATCCCGTCTCGGCGGCGCCGCGGCTGCGACGGATCGCGCAGGCGCTCGCGCTCGGCCACCGCGCCGGGCAGGTGGTGGCGGCCTCGGACGACGCTCTCGCCCGTCTGCTCGAAACGAGCGCCGCGGCCTCGCTTGCTGGAGCCGACCAGGCCGGCGGGACGATCCCATCCTCGGAGGATTTGCCTGCCCTCTTGCGCCTCGTCCACGCGTTCGACGCTGCGCGGCTGACGCGCGTCTTCCTCGCGGACTGGGCGCGCATGGGGCCCGTCGAGTTCCTCGAGTCGCGGGTGGCGCCTCTCGTGCGCGCGGTCGGTGACGCCTGGGAGAAAGGCGCGCTCGAGATCCGCCACGAGCATTTCCTTTCCGAGCGCCTGGGCGACCTGCTGGGCTCCCTGCGCCTGCCTCTCGAGCAGCGCGCGAGCGGCCCGCTCGTCGTTCTGGCGACCCTGCCGGGCGAGGCACACGGCCTCGGCCTGCAGATGGCCAGCCTGGTGCTGGCCGCCGCCGGCTGCCGGACGCTCTCCCTGGGTTGCGAGGTGCCGGTGGCTCAGATCGCCTCCCTCGCGCGCGACCTCGGGGCGCGCGCCGTGGCCCTGAGCGTATCGCGGGCGAGCAAGGGGGCGGCCACCGTGGCGGGGCTCCGCCGGCTGCGCGACGGGCTGCCCAAGCGCGTGCTGCTGCTGGCCGGCGGGGAGGGCGCTCCGGCCGCGCGGACTGGATTCGACGTCCTCTCCAGCCTGCGCGATCTCGACGCCTGGGGACGGCGGCTCGTCTCCGGGGTGACAGCCGCGGCCACCGGGGCCTGACCGAGGCCCGGTCCGGGCTATGATTCTGGGAGCGTGGCCCCCCCAAAGAAGTGGCTGAGAAACTCGGTTGACAAGGGTGAGACGATTCTCGCGAGGGAGAGGCCCGCAATCCTCCTCACGATCGCGAGCGGACGCGTCAGGGTCGTGAAAATGCAGGCTTTGGGCAAGGAGATCGTCCTCGAGATCTTCGGTGCCGACGGTCCCGTGGGCACGCTCTCGGCCGACCCAGGCCGCGCCGGAGAGGTCTGAGGGCGCCCGCGTTGGACCACGAGACCAAGCTCGCCATCCTCCGTGGGACGGAGCTGCTCTCCTCGTTCTCGCCCCGGGAGCTCGTAGAGTTGCTGTCCGCCTGCCACGAGCGTCAGCTCTCTTGCGGCGAGACGCTCTGCCGCGAGGGCGAGCGCGGCAACAGCATGTACGTCGTGCTGGCGGGACGCCTCGCCATCACCCTCAAGGGAAAGCACGTGGCGGTCGAGGGACCGGGCGCCTGCGTGGGTGAGATGGCCTTGATCGAGTCCCGCGAGCGTTCGGCCACCGTGCACGCGCTCGACGAGACCCTGGTACTGGAGATCCCGGACGCAGCCTTCCGCCGGCACCTCGTCCCCAATCAGGCTGCGCTGATGGCGCTCCTGCGCATCTTCTCCGACCGCGTGCGCCGCGACCTCGACGCGCTCGCCACCGACAACGTCAAGCTCCAGGCCTACGCGGACGAGGTCGAGCGCAACAACCTGGCGCTCACCGAGGTCCGCCGCCAGCTCGAGCAGAAGAACCGGCTGCTGGAGCGGCTGTCCTCGCTCGACACGCTCACCGGCATCGCGAACCGCCGCCGCTTCGACGCCGCGCTGCGCCACGAGTGGCGGCGCGGCTCGCGCGACGAGACGCCTCTCTCGCTCCTCTTCTGCGACATCGACTACTTCAAGCGCTTCAACGACACCTACGGCCACCAGGCCGGCGACGCCTGCCTGGTGCGCGTCGCCCAGACCATGGAAGAGTCGCTCAACCGCCCCGCCGACCTGGTGGCCCGCTACGGCGGAGAGGAGTTCGTGGCGCTCCTGGTCGACACGGAGCGCGAGGGGGCGCGGCTGCTCGCTGAACGGATCCGCGAGGGCGTCGCCTCGCTCCAGCTCGAGCACCGAGGCTCGACCGTGGCGCCCTATCTCACCGTCAGCCTCGGCGTCGCCACCTCGCTCCCCCACCCGGCCCTCCCGGCCGATCACCTCGTCAGCAACGCCGATCGAGCGCTCTACCGCGCGAAGCAGCACGGCCGCAATCGCGTGGCCCTGGCGGAAGAGCCCAAGGGCGGACGCGACGGCGCGGTCATCGCCCTGCCCCACCCGGAGCCGGAGCCCGACGAGGACCGCTAGCTCCAGCGGAAGAGCTTCAGGCCCACCAGGAAGCTGAGGCCGCTCCAGGCCAGAAGGATGCCGATCCGGGTCGCCTGGGAGGCGAGGTCGGCGCCCTCGAGCGTCACCGCGCGCAGCGCGTCGTTGAGGGCGGTGAGCGGCAGCAGCCGCAGCACCGGCTGCACCGCCTGAGGAAAACGCTCCACCGAGAAAAAGACGCCCGAGCCGACGAACATCGGCAGCATGACCAGGTTCATGAGCCCGCTCACCGTCTCGATCTTGCGGGCGCGGCTGGCGACGGCGAGCCCCAGCCCCGCGAAGCAGAGGGCCCCCAGCAGCCCGATCCCCATGACCGTGGCGAGCGAGCCCCGCACCGGGACGCCCAGCGCGAGGCGGCCGAAGGCCAGCAGGAAGCCGACCTCGACGACCGTGAAGACGACCCGGGTCGCCATCTGGGCCGCCATGAAGTCCGAGGCCCGCATCGGCGTCGCCAGCAGCCTCCGCAGCAGCTTCTTGATGCGCATGTCGACGAGCACGTAGCCGACGCCCCACATCCCGGCGCTCATCAGGTTCATGCCGATCAGCCCCGGCACCAGGAAGTCGACGTAGCGCCCGCCCGGCTCGCTCACCTTCACCTCGTGGCTGCGCAGCGGGTCCTTGCGTCCCGCCGCCCGCTGGAGGGCGTCGTCCACGCGGGCCCTCGCCACGTCCGCCTCCGGCCGCGAGGGGTCCAGCCGGTAGGCGAGCGCCCCGCCGGGCGCCGCGGGCGGCACCACCACCACGTCGGCGCGGCCCATCCGGAGCGCCGTCGCCGCCCGCGCGTCGTCCTCGGTCTCGGCGCGCACGAGCGGCGCCTGCTCGAGCGCCGCCAGCACCCGCTCCGCGCCCGGCCGCTCCAGCACCACGGCCCGTGAGGGGCTCGCCGGGCGGTCGCGGAAGGCCACCGCCAGGGCGCTCGACAGGAGGAGTGGGAACACGAAGCCCCAGAACAGCACCTCGGGCTCGCGGTAGTACTCGCGCAGGCGCGCCTGACAGAGCGCCAGGAAGGCCCGCAGCCGCGCCTGCTCACTCGTCACGGAGGTGCCTCCCGGTCAGCGACACGAACACGTCCTCGAGGCTGGCGTGGCGGGTGGCCAGGCTCGCCAGCACCTGGCCGCGCTCGCCGAGGCGCTCCAGGAGCGGCGGGATGGCCAGGTGCGGCTCCGCGACCGTCAGCACCAGGTGGCCGGCCTCCTCGTGCGCCCCGCGCACCGACGGCAGATCGGCGAGCTCCGCCGGAACGAGCGGGTCCGGGTGCCCGTTCTCGAGCGTGATCTCGACCACGTGGTCGCCCCCCAGCGAGCGGATCAGCTCGCGCGGCGAGCCCTCTGCGATCGTCTTACCGTGGTCGACGACGGCGATCCGGTCGCAGAGCCTTTCCGCCTCGTCCATGTAGTGCGTGGTCAGCACGACCGTGCGCCCCCGGCGCTTGAAGTCGTTGACGATGTCCCAGACCTGCCGGCGGGACTGGGGGTCGAGCCCGGTGGTGGGCTCGTCGAGGAAGAGCAGCTCCGGGTCGCCGACGAGAGCACAGGCGACGGCGAGCCGCTGCTTCTGGCCGCCGGAGAGCGTGCCCACGCGGGCCCCCACCTTCTCCTGCAGCCCCACCTCCTCGACGACGCGTCGCGGGTCGGCTCCCTGACGGTAGAAGGCGCGGAAGAGGGCGACCGTCTCGCCCACCTCCAGCTTCTCCGAGAGGACGGTCTGCTGCAGGCAGACGCCCAGCCGTTCCTTGATCTCCTGGTCCTCGCGCCCCCAGCGCCGGCCGAGCACCTGCACCTCGCCGCCGCTCGGGGCCAACAGGCCCTCCAGGATCTCGACCGTGGTCGTCTTGCCGGCCCCGTTCGGTCCCAGGAGACCGAAGCACTCCCCGGCCGCGATCTCGAACGAGACGCCGCGCACCGCCTCGACCGAGCCGTAGCTCTTGAAGAGGTCGCGAACCAGGACGACCGGGCCGCTCGTGCTCAAAGGAACAGCTCGATTCGCGCCTTGCCGCGCAGACGCGCGATCAGCGCCGCCACGATCTCGTCGCGCTTCGCGTCTCGAAGCGCTGCTTCCACTTCGCCCCGGACGGAGTCGAAGGAGGGCGGCTGGTGCGCCCCGGGCCGTGCGAAGTTGAGGGGGTGGGCGTCGTAGGCCGCCCGCACCTCGTCGGCCGGGATCGGCGCGCTGCGGACCTCCTCGGCGATCAGAGCCGCCACGGTCAGCTGGGCCCGCAGCTCCTCGCGGAATGACTGCGGAGTTGCTCCCTGCTTGGCCAAGAAGGCCGTCCAGGACGCCTCGTCGGGGTGTCCCTGGCGTGCCTGATCGTAGTTCCATTCCACGACGCGCTTGTCGGCCGAGATGCCTCGGGCGAGCGCCTCCTGGAGGAGCAGCTCCCGGTCCAAGTAGTGCCGGAGGCTGTCACGGAGAACCGCGGGCAGCTGCGCGTCCCGTTTGTTGATCGAGACCTGCCCCAGCCTCGCTTTCGCGAGCGGCAGGATCTGCTGCAGGGTGATGGCCCGGCCGTTGACCATGGCCACCACCCGCGGCAGGGGGCTGGGCAACGGCCGCGCCGGATCGGCGCTGGGACTCGGCGAGGGCGGGACCGTAGCGGTCTGCTGGGCCTGCGAGCAAGCGAGGAGGCTCGCCGCAAGGAGAACGAGGCCGGCGCGGGCGATGGGCATCTCGAGTAGACAGGCTAGGGCCCAGCGCCGGCCGGAGTCAAATCGCCGCCAATCGGCCGCGCTCCGGGCCGGCGGTCGCCGAGCGACGAACGCACGAGGAAGCGACCCGCGTCGCCTCGCCCTAGGGCGGCGAACCTGCACTAGGATCGCCCCATGTTTTCCTCCCGCACCCGCTGGGACCTGCAGCAGAACCCCCTCTCGCGCCTGCTCGCCCGGAGGAGGGCCGAGGGACGGCGGCTCTTCGACCTCACCGAGTCCAACCCGACCCACGCCGGGATCGTCTGCCCGGACGAGCTTCTCGCGGCTTTGGCGCGCCCCGATGCGGGGCGCTACGACCCCTCGCCCTTCGGGCTCGCCTCGGCCCGGGCCGCGGTCGAGACCGAGCTGGGCCGGCGGGGCTTCGCGGTGCCGGCGGAGCGGGTCTTCCTCACCGCCAGCACCAGCGAGGCCTACGCGTTCCTCTTCAAGCTGCTCGCCGATCCCGGTGACGAGGTCCTGGTGCCCCGGCCCGGTTACCCGCTCTTCGACTTCCTCGCGACCCTGGAAGCGGTCGCGCTGCGGAGCTATCCGCTCGTCTACGACGGAAGCTGGCGCCTCGACCTGGCGGCCCTGCGGGCCCTGGTCGGTCCGAGGACGCGCGCGGTCGTGGTCGTGAACCCGCACAACCCGACCGGCGCATTCCTGAAGCGCGACGAGCTGGCGGCGCTGCTGGACCTCTGCGCCGAGCGTTCGCTGGCACTCGTCTCGGACGAGGTGTTCGCGGACTACGCCTTCCGCGACGACCCGGCCCGCGCACTCGGCGTCGCCCGGGACGGACCCGCGCTCGCCTTCGCCCTGGGCGGGCTCTCGAAGAGCTGCGCTCTGCCGCAGCTGAAGCTCGCCTGGACGGCGGTCAGCGGCCCGGCGCCGCTGCGCCGGGACGCGCTCGCCCGGCTCGAGGTGATCGCCGACACCTACCTCTCGGTCGGGACGCCGGTGCAGGTCGCGCTGCCGGAGCTTCTGTCCCGCCGGCAGGAGCTGCAGGCGCCGATCCAGAGACGGCTGCTCGCCAACCTCGCCGCGCTCGGAGCGCGCCTCGCCGGCAGCCCGGCCACTCTGCTCGCCCCCGAAGGCGGCTGGTATGCGGTCCTGCGCGTGCCGGCAACCTTGTCCGAGGAGGACCGAGTGCTCCGACTGCTCGCCGAGCAAGACGTGCTCGTGCATCCCGGCTACTTCTTCGATTTCCCACACGAGGCTCACCTCGTGCTCAGCCTGCTCACGCCGGAGGACGACTTCAGGGAAGGCCTCCACCGCCTTCTCGAGGACCTCCGGTCGGCCTGACGCCTCCCGCGTGCCATCGCCTCCGCCATGCCAGGAGTCCGCGCGTACTATAAGGGGCGAGACCCTACCTGGACCCCAGGACAACCCCAAGCTGAACGAGAAGGAGGCCGCGTGCATGACCAGCCCTCTCACAACGGCGCCGCGCGCCGTGATCGTCACCGGAGGCACCGGCGCCCTCGGGCGAGCGGTGGTCCTGCACCAGCTCTCACTCGGCAGCCGAGTCGTCGTCCCCTATCGCGACGCGCAGGCGTGGCGCGCGCTCCAGAAGGCGGCCGGCGACGGCGCCCAGCTCGCCGGCTTCGCCGCCGAGCTGGGTGACGCCGAGGCGGCAGAGACGTTCGTAGCGGCCGCGGTCGGGTCGCTCGGCAGGCTCGACGGGCTGGCCCTCGTCGCGGGGGGCTGGGCCGGCGGCCGACGCTTCGCCGAGGCGCCGGCCGAGGA
The DNA here is from genome assembly GCA_963732935.1 of uncultured Acidobacteriota bacterium. Classification (GTDB taxonomy): domain Bacteria; phylum Acidobacteriota; class Vicinamibacteria; order Fen-336; family Fen-336; genus DATBSL01. The sequence goes on from CAVTBK010000005.1 coordinate 374,719, forward strand.
GTGGACGCGCATGATCCGCCAGAACCTCGACACCGCCGCGTACACCTGCCGCGCCGTCCTGCCGCATCTTGCGGCGCAGGGCGGCAGCGTCGTCGCCGTCGGCTCGCGGGCCGCCGAGACCGGCGGGGCCGGGATGGCCGCCTACGCCGTCTCGAAGCTCGCCCTGCACGCCCTGGTGCGCGTGCTCGCCCTCGAGTACCGCGATCGCGGCGTGCGCGTGAACGCCGTCCTGCCGGGCACCATCGACACGCCCGCCAACCGTCGGGCCATGCCGGAGGCCGATCGCTCATCCTGGACGCCCCCCGAGGCGATCGCGCGCGCCATCGCGTTCCTGCTCTCCTCCGAATCGGCGCCCGTGAGCGGCGCTCTCGTGCCGGTGGACGGTCCCGCCTGACCTCGCGCGCCTGATCACGGCGCCCGCTGTCACCCGGCGCCGCTCGCCCGGCGCAACCGCCTCAGCTGAGCAGGATCCGGAGCGACACCAGGAAGAGGACGAGGGCGGCGAGCACGACCCCGACCAGCAGGAACGCGCGCCGCAGCGAGGGAGGCGCTTTCCGGCGACCTGTCGTGGGCACCAGCGTGCCGAACAGCATCAGGCGCTGGCAGCGGTCGCAGCCCGCCAGGTGCGCGGCGGCCTCGGCCGGGATCGCGTCCGGCGGCAGGCTGCGCAGCGCGTCGATCTCACCCCGCGGAAGGCAACGCGTGCCGTCGCTCATGCCGGGCATCGTAGCAGCCCTCGCCCCCTCGCGGCCCTTGCGGTCCGCTTTGGTCCGGGCGCGCGGTTGTGATCTGATGACGCCATGACGCTCGAGACGACGGCCACCCGCATCTGGAAGCACCTCACCCCCGACGAACGTCTGACCGCCGCCAAGGCGTTCTTCGCCGAGCCGGCGCCGGAGCTGGCCGCCACGGCGCTCGGGGTCCTGGCCAAGGCCCGCCGCATGCGACCGCAGGCCGCGCGCTCTCTCGCCCCGGAGGCGCAGGCCCGCGTCCTCGCCTCGGTCCTGGACCCCGGTGAGCCGCTCGCCCAGGGGCTGCTCGTCTCGCTGCACCTCGCCGACCGGCGGCCGCTGCTGGCGGCATTCCTCGACGCCCTCGCCATCCCCCACGACAACGGCGTCCTGGCCGAGGAGTCGACGCCCGGGCCGCCGTTGGCCGAGGACGAGGCACGCCGGGCGATCGCGGCGCTCGCCGCCTTCCCGCGCGCCCACGTGCTGACCTACGTCAACACGCTCGTGCTCCAGGACCCCGAGCGCTGGGGCGCCCTCGAGCACGCCGCGGAGTGGCTGCCGCCGCAGGGCTGACCCGCCCCGCCGCGATACCCGCTACGACAGCTCCACCGGGTGCTGCGTCTCCGCCAGCCCGTCACGCAGGGGCAGGAAGAGCCAGAGCCGCTCGGCGTGGTAGACCCCGCCCAGCCGGCGTGAGGCCGCCACCACCCGTGCGTTGAAACGCCGGGCGGCCCGGGAGCGCAGCTTCGCGTCGCGCGGCAGGATCAGCTCGGCCACCGCGCGCGCGCGCGCCGCCGCCTCCTCGTCTCCCATGTGCAGGACGGGCTGGAGCCTCAGGCCCCAGGGCCCGCAGCGGCTTCCACGGGCGCGCCTGACGATAGCGCCGCCGCGCCGCCGCGAGCGCCGAAAGGCGCCCCCGCAGACCCATCGGCTCGCCTCGCAGCTTGCCGGCCTCGTTCACCCGAAGCAGGTAGCGAAGCAGCCCCGCGCGTCCGGCAGCGTGCTGGGCCGCCGGCGGCAGACGCGAGCCTAGGAGCGCGAGACGGGTCCAGACCGCGCCCGGCACGAAGGCCTCGGGGCGCTCCTCGTAGAGGAAGAGGTTGCGGCCTCGCTCCGATGCGAAGGCGCGTACCGCGGCCTCGTAGCAGATCAGGTGATCGACGGACCCGCCGAGCCCAAGCGGCGCGTAGACGTGGACGGCCTGCGTGTGGACACCCGTGTCGGCCAAGAGGCGCGCCGCGTCGAGCGCCAGGCGGTCGTCCTCCGCGGTACGGTCCCCGACGGTCCCGCGCTCGGCGAACGAGCGGCGCTCGACGACCGGCGTGAGCCCGCCAGTCGCGTACTCGGCGCCCAGCAGCGCTGCCGCCTCGGCCGCGCGCGAGTCGGCGCGACCGCGCTCGAAGAGAGCCAGCACCAGCACGCGTCGGCCTCGCTCCGCCTCGCTCTGGAGACGGGCCGGACAGCCGAGCAGGGCGTCGTCGCCATGCGGCGTGATGAACAGGCAGTCGTAGCGAGGGAGCTGCTCGGGAGAGAATGGTTCCATGGTGGTTACCGCAGCCGCACGATGCGCGTGACCTTCGGCAGGCAGCGCGACGCGTCACACGCTTGATACACGACCTCGACGGCCGGCGCCCCGCCGCCGCGATGCTCGATCTCGCCTTCGATCGTGACCCGACCCCGATAGACGGGCACTGGGCCGCCGCCGCCGTCCCAGCTCTCGCCAGCCGGATAGCGCAGGTTGCGCACGCGTCCCAGCACACCCGCCACCGAGGTCGGCACGAGGCCTTCGCCCGCGGGGTTCGCGTTCGCGTGCCAGCCCTTCTTCGGGGCCAGCTCCAGCTCGAACGGCTTCCAGTCGTCCTCCACCGCGCTGCCGAGCCGCCCAGAGAGCTCGACGGCCTCTTCGGCCTCCTCCTCGAGTCGGGCCGCCACCGTCTCGGGCTGGGCCGCGGTCTCGGGCCCGGCGGCGACCTTTGCCACGGCCCCCGGGGAGGCTTCGACGGGTCGCCGGGCGGCCGGCCGCGCGAGGCCGCGGAGACGCTCGACGGCGCGCACGAGCGTCACGTGCGCGAGCGGCGCCCGGCTGACGCCGCCCGCGAAGGCGAGCAGCGTCTCCTCGGCACGATCCGCGAAGGCCGCCTCGCCGGTCGCCTCGGCGAGCGCGATCAGGTTCAGGGCCGCGATGCCGTTGCCCGAGGCCACCACCCCGTCGACGGCCGACTTGGCGCGGAAGAGCAGGTGCGGATCCTCTCCCGCCACGAAGAAGCCGCCGGAGCGCGGGTCGCCGAGCCGCTCCTGCTGCTCCTCGGTGAGGCGGCGGGCCGGCTCGACCCACCCGGGCTCGCCGCTCGCCAAGGCGAGCTCCAGCAGGCCCTGGACCAGGAAGGCGTAGTCGTCGAGGAACGCCGGGACCTGGGCGTGTCCGGCACGCCAGGAATGAAGGAGCGGCCCCCGGCCGCCCGAGGCGAGCGACTCCAGCACGAAGGACGCCGCTCGACGCGCCGCCTCGAGGTAGCGCGGCTCGGAAAACCGCTGGCCGGCGCGTGCCAGGGCCGCGATCATGAGGCCGTTCCAGTCGGCCAGGACCTTGTCGTCGCGAAGCGGACGGACGCGTCGCTCCCGGGTCTCGAGCAGCGCGCGCCGCGCCGGCTCGAGTTGCCGGACGAGCTCGGCCTCGTCGAGCCCGGCCGCGCGCGCCACCTCGGGGAGCGGGACCGGCAGGTGCAGGACGTAGCGCTCGCCTTCGAACTGCGGCGGGCCCGAGACGCCGTAGACGTTCATGAACAGCTCGCCGTCGGGTCCCGGCAGGGCCCGGTCCAGCTCGTCGGCCGTCCAGGTGTAGTAGGCGCCCTCGTGGCCTTCCGTCTCCGCGTCGAGCGCCGAGAGGAAGCCGCCCCCTTCGCCGGTTAGATCCCGCAGCACGAAGTCGAGGGTCGCGCGCGCGACCCGCTCGAAGCCCGCGCCGGGCACGAGGCCCGCCGCCTCCGCGTACAGCCAGGCCAGGGCCGCGTTGTCGTAGAGCATCTTCTCGAAGTGCGGCACCAGCCAGGCCTCGTCCGTCGAGTAGCGATGGAAGCCGCCCGCGATCTGGTCCATCAGCCCGCCGCGGGCCATGTGATCGAGGGTCGCCGCGCAGCATGCGCCGGGCGTCCTCGTCCTCGCTCCGCTCGAGCAGGAACAACGAGGCTCGCCGGCGAGGGGAACTTCGGCGCTCCGCCGAAGCCGCCCCACTCCGGGTCGAAACGGCCCGCCAGCGCCCCTTGCAGCTCGTCGGCCAGCCCGGGCGCGGGCAGCGCCGCCGCCGGCACCTGCGCCGCCGCCAGCGACTGGCCGATCGCCTGCGCGACGATCTCGGCCTGCTGCATCACCTCGGCCCGCTGGAAGAGCCACGACTCCCGCAGGCCCTGCAGCACCCGCGGAAAGCCGGGGCGGCCCGCGGCGTCGTGCGGCGGGAAGTAGGTCCCGGCGAAGAACGGCTTGAGCTCAGGCGTCAGGAAGAGGGAGTTGGGCCAGCCGCCCGAGCGCGTGATCAGCTGGGTCGCGATCATGTAGATCTCGTCGAGGTCGGGCCGCTCCTCGCGATCCACCTTCACGCACACGAAGCCGTCGTTCATCTCGCGGGCGATCTCCGCGTCCTGGAAGCTCTCCCGCTCCATGACGTGGCACCAGTAGCAGGTCGAGTAGCCGATCGAGAGGAAGATCGGCTTGTCCTCGCGCCGGGCGCGCTCGAAGGCCTCTTCGCCCCAGGGATACCAGTCGACCGGGTTCTGGGCGTGGAGGAGCAGATAGGGGCTCGACTCGCGCGCCAGCCGGTTCGCCACGCGACCCTCCCGCCGCGGCCCTGCTCAGGACCGGGCACTCGGACGGCGGACAAAGCGAGAGGCCGCTTGCGCGGCCTCGGGCCCGCCTGATGAGTTCTGGTAGCGGGGGGAGGATTTGAACCTCCGACCTTTGGGTTATGAGCCCAACGAGCTACCTGGCTGCTCTACCCCGCGACAGATGACGAGAAAGTCTACCAATCGCCCCCCAAGGTGTCAATGATCGCGTCTCGCTGCGTCTCCGGAACGGTTCGCGGAGAATAGGGGCGCGCTCGCGGGGGCGGCGGCAGGAGGAGTGCCTACCGGCATGAGTTGGGAGGTCGGAGACCGCCTGTGGCACAGGCACAACGCAGCCCTCGGCCCGGGCCGCGTGGCCGCGGTCGAGGGAAGAACGGTCGTGGTCGACTTCCCGCGCTCGGCGTCCGTCCTGCGCCTCGCCGCCGACGAGCCCGCCCTCCGCCGGCTCGAGCTCCTCCCCGGCCGTCGGGTCCGCGTCACTTCGACCGGCAAGGAGGCCCGGGTCGAGCGCCCGCTTCCGAACGGGCGGCTCCGTCTGGCGGACGGCCGCGATCTCACCGAGGACGAGGTCTGGCCGATCGACGCGGCCGACGATCTCGTCGAGCGGCTGGCAATGGGCGACGTCGACCCGATCGCCGATTTCGGCAACCGCTTCGACGCGCTGCACCTGCTCGAGCTGCGGGAGGCCCGCGGCCTCGGCTCCTTCCTCGGCGGGCGGATCCGCCTCTTCCCGCACCAGCTGCACGCCGCCGAGCGGGCGAGCGCCAGCGACCCCGTGCGCTGGCTGCTCGCCGACGAGGTCGGTCTCGGCAAGACGGTCGAGGCTTGTCTCGTGCTCAGCCGCCTGGTCCGCACCGCTCGGGCCGAGCGCTGCCTCGTCGTCGCTCCCGAGACGCTGACCGTGCAGTGGCTGGGCGAGCTGTGGCGCAAGTACCACCAGGTCTTCGTCCTGCTCGACGAGGCCCGTCTCGCCGACGTCGCGCGCGACCACGGCCCCGGCTTCAACCCCTTCGACGTGCACCGCCGCGCGGTTGTTGCCCTCGAGACGCTGGTCGCCCACCCCCGCCTCACGGAGCAGGCCGTCGAGGCCGGGATCGACCTGCTGGTCGTCGACGAGGCGCACCGTCTGCGGCGCCCGAGCGGCCACCCCGGCAACCCGCCCTGGCGCGCCATCGCGCCGATCGCCGCCCTCGGCCGCCACCTCCTGCTCCTCACCGCGATCCCCCTCGACGACGACGTCCACGGCTTCTTCCGGCTGCTGCAGCTCCTGCGTCCCTCGGACTTCCCCGAGGGTGAACGCTTCCAGGAGCGCCTCGCGCGACGCCAGCCGCTGCCCGCCTGCACGAGCGCGACCCGCCGGGTCGACATCGGCGGTCTGCCCCCGCGTGTCGGCGTCCCGATCGCCGGGGAGGAGGCGGCCTGGCGCGCCCGCCTCGCCCTGGTCGAGGCCGTGCGCGAGACGGTCCCCTCCCACGCGCTCGGCCGGCGTCTCGCGGCCGACCGCATCCGCCGCGCCCTCGCCTCCGGCGCCGCGCTCGTGCCGTCGCTCGCCGGCCCCGAGGCGGGCCTGCGGCAGCTCGCCCGGGAGGCCGACGCCACGGATCCACGGCTGGACTGGCTCTCGCGCTCCGCTCCCCGGTGGCGCACCACGGGCGAGAAGACGCTCGTCTTCGTCGCCCATCGCGAGACGCTCGAGCTCCTGCGAGCCGAGCTGAGCCGGCGCGCGCAGCTGGCGACCAGCGCCTTTCACGAGGGTCTCTCGGCGGCTCGGCGCGACATCGAGGTGGCCCAGTTCCGCTCGCCGGAGGGCCCGAGCCTACTGGTCTCGACCGAGTGCGGCGGCGAGGGCCGCAACTTCGAGTTCTGCCGCCGGATCGTTCTCTTCGACCTGCCCTGGAGCCCGCTGGTCGTGGAGCAGCGCGTGGGACGGCTCGACCGTATCGGCCGGCGCGACCCGGTCGAGGTCCTCTTCTTCCTGCCGCCGGAGGGGATCGGCAGCGACGTGGCGCGGCTCCACGAGGCCCTGGGGGTCTTCCGCGAGCCCGTGGCGGGCCTGGAGCCGGAGCTGGCCCGGGTCGAGGCCGCGATCGAGACCGCCGCCACCGGCGCTCGCGGGCGCCTCTCGCCCGAGCGTTTCGACGCGATCGTGAGCGGGGCCCGCGCGGCCCTTTCACGCGTGCGCGAGGCGGCCTACCGCGAGCTGCACCGCGAGCCCTACCGCCCCGAGCTCGCCGGGTCGATCCTGGCGAGGGTACCGGTGGAGCTGGACGCCCTCCACGAGGACGTGGTCACGGCCGCCTGCGAGCGGCTCTCGCTCCACCTCGAGCCGCACGCGAACCGCAGCTACTCGATCGAGCTCGGCAACACGGCGCTCGTCGACAGCCTTCCCGGCGTGCCGGGCAGCGCCAGCTTCCTGGGGACCTTCGATCGCGAGACGGCGGTAGAGGACGAGCGGCTCGACTACTTCGCCTCCGGCCACCCGCTCGTCGAAGGGCTGCTCGCCCAGATCGAGGAGTCCGCGGCCGGTCGGGTGACGGTCCTCAGGGTGACGATCGGGGACGCGCGCGGGATCGGCCTCCTGGCCCTCTACAAGGACGGCCCGGCCTTCGATGCAGTCGCCGTCGGCCCCGACGGCCGGCTCCGGCCCGAGTGGGCGCGCGCCCTGCGCCGGCGGCCGCTTCGCACGCGGCGCATCTCTCCCGAGCTGTGGCGGCAGGCCGGCTGGGAGGCGGCCATCCGCGAGCGAGCCACCCGCCTGGATCCGAGACGCCGACCGGTCGCGCTGGCCGCCCTCGTGCTCGGCCCCTGAAGCGGCCCCTACTTGCCCTCGATCGACAGCAGCTCCACGTCGAAGACGAGCGTCGAGTTGGGCGGGATGGACCCGTACTGCGTGTCGCCGTAGGCGAGCGAGGGCGGGATGGTCAACCGCCGCTTGCCGCCGACCCGCATCCCGACCAGGCCCTGATCCCAGCCCGCGATCACCTGTCCGGCGCCGAGCTTGAAGGTGAACGGCTGGTTCCGGTCGTAGGAGCTGTCGAACTGCCCGCCGCCCAGCAGGCGACCGATGTAGTTGACGGTGATGGTGTCGCCGGTCTCGGCGACCGCGCCGGTCCCGACCACCAGGTCCTGGACCTCGAGAGAGGTCGGGGCCGACGGCGAGTCGCTGCAGGCCGCGGCCGCCACGATCAAGAGAGGGATGATGAAGCGCTTCACGAGCCGTCCTCCTTAGGAGCAGCCCATTCTAGCCGCTCGCACGCCCGAGCCGCTCGCACGGCTCGCACGCCGCGCACGGCCGCGTCCCGCCACCAGCGTCGCGCCACCCGCGTAGAATCCCGGGCGCACATGTCCCCCGACACGACCCGGCCTGCCTCGCACGCCCCCGGACTGGTGCCGCTCGCGTTCCTGGCCTTCGTCAGCCTGGGCCTGCCGGACGGCGTCCTGGGCGTCGCCTGGCCGTCGCTGCGCACGAGCTTCGGGCAGCCGCTCGATCGGCTGGGTCTCATCCTGATGCCGATGATGGCTGGCTACCTCCTGTCGAGCTTCAGCGCCGGCAGCCTGGTGCGGCGGTTCGGCGTCGGGCGACTCTTGCTCGGCAGCGGCTTGCTCGTGGCCGCGAGCGCGGCCCTCTTTGCCGCGGCGCGCGGCTTCTCGCTGGTCATGGCCGGCGGCCTCCTGGCGGGCGCGGGGGCGGGCGCCATCGACGCCGGGATCAACGCCTTCGCCGCGACCCACTTCACGCCGCGCCTCATCACCTGGCTGCACGCCTGCTGGGGCCTCGGGGCCATGCTCGGTCCGCTCGCCATGACGGCGACGCTCACCGCCGGGCTCGGCTGGCGGATCGGCTACCTCGAGCTCGGTGTCGCGCTCCTCTTCCTTTCCGCCTGGTTCGCTCTCACCTTACGGTGGTGGGATGACCCGCCCGCTCTCTCCCCGGAGGCCCTGCCCCCGCGTGCGGCGGGCCCCTCTCTCGCCGAAGCCCTCGGCAACCCGCGCGTCCGCGCGAACGCGCTCCTCTTCCTCGTCTACACCGGCGTCGAGGCGGGAGCGGGCCAGTGGGCCTACACCTTCCTCACCGAGTCGCGCGGCATGGACCCGGCGGCCGCCGGCCTGGCGGCGGGGGCCTACTGGGGCAGCATCCTGGTCGGGCGCCTCGGCTTCGGCCTCGCCGCACCTCACCTGTCCCCGGCCCTGCTCCTGCGCGCCGTCACCGTCGCGGCGCCCCTCGCGACACTCGTCGTGTGTGCGACGCACGGCGGCCCGGGCGGTTTCGCCGGCCTGTGCCTGCTCGGGCTCGTGCTCGCCCCGATCTTCCCGCTCCTGATCGCCGAGACCCCGACGCGCGTCGGGGCGCGTCACGCGGCGCACGCGATCGGCTTCCAGGTCGCCGCGGCAACGCTCGGGGCCGGCACGCTTCCCTCGCTCGCGGGCGTGCTGCTGCGCCGGGTGGGGCTCGAGGCCCTGGGGCCCTTCCTGCTGGCCGGTACCCTCACCCTGCTTCTGCTCCACGAGCGCGCGGCACGCCGGGCCCGGCGCGCCTGAGCTCGCGCACGCCGTGCCATCGTGCAGCAGACTTCCCCACCAGGGCCCGTCGAAGTGCAGAAAGTGGCTCCCCTGAGGGTCACTCTGCTGGTGATCAACGCCGACCCGGCCGCCTCCAGCAGCGTCCCTTGAGCCCCGACATGTCGAAAAAGCTTGTCACCATCGTCTCGCACCGAACCTTTCCTTCCTGGAACGCGTCCAACCGGTTGAGAGCGATGGAGTCCGCTCTCGGGAAGGAGCGGTCATGGGCACCTCGTTCGCCTCCGTCCAGGCACTCTGCCCCCTCTGTGGGTCGCCCGTGCTCTCCATCGGGCGCACCGGGAGGGTTCTCGACGACGACGTCCACCCGATTCAGCTCGGTCGCGAGCTGGGCCGGGGCTACACCCTGTGTGACGACTGCGGCATCCTCACCGACCTGCCGAGCAATCTGACGCGGAACTGACGCGGCCAGTGCCGCGCAGGGAGCCGCCTCCCGACCCGCGCCCCGCGCGGGCGAAACGGCTGTTTTGCCTTGACGCAGAAGGGCGGACGGCGCAAGATGCGCCCGAATGTCGCAGCCGTCACCACATCCGGCGCTCGGCTCGAGACGTGGGCCGGCACCGCATCCAGTCGCTGGAGGGAAGAGCGAATGCAGGACGAGACGCCCATAGGCATGCCGGGGTCCACGCCTTCGCCTGAGCCGATCGTGGCCACTCCCGAGACGACTCCACCTGTCGCCGCGGCGCCCTTCGTCGTACCTGTAAAGAAGGCCACGGCGAAGAAGAAGGCCAAGAGGGTCGCCAAGAAGAAGACCGCCAAGAAGGCCGTGCGCAAGGTCGCCAAGAAGAAGACCGCCAAGAAGGCCAAGAAGGCCGTGCGCAAGGCCGCCAAGAAGGCCCTCAAGGCGAAGAAGTCCGCCAAGAAGAAGGCCAGGAAGGTCGCCAAGAAGGCCGCCAGGAAGGCCAAGAAGCCGGCGAAGAAGGCGAAGAAGGCTGCCAAGGGCAGGAAGCGCCGCTAGGCCGCGTCTCGCCGGGCCGGTCGTCGAGAGGGCGCCCCCAGGGGCGCCCTAGCCGTTTCCGGCCTAGTCGCGTCCCCAGGTGAGAATGGCCGTCTTCAGCTCGTCGCTGCCTCTCGCCATCCGCTCGAGCACGGCAGGCAGCTCCTCGAGCCGCGCTTCCCCGGTGATGAAGGCCTTGGGATCAAAGAGCCCGTCGGCGATCAGGCGGAACGCGCCGCGCACGCTCTCGGGCGTGTGGTGGAAGGTGGACCGGATCGTCAGCTCCTGGTAGTGCAGACGCTGGGCGTCGATCGCGATCCGGGTGTCGGCCGGACAGCCCGCGAACAGGTTCACGACCCCGCCCTTGCGAACGGCCCGCACCGCGGCCTCCGCCGTCTCCGGCAGCCCCACGGCTTCGATGACGACGTCGGGACCGTGCCCATGGCTGCCCATCCTCCGCAGCCGCTCCGCCGGGTCCGCGCCCGGCGAGACCGAGATCGTCTCCTCGGCCCCCAGCTCGCTCGCCCACTGCAGGCGGCGAGGGTTCCGTCCCACCGCGATCACGCGCGCCCCGCGCAAGGCGGCGAGGCGCACGAGCATCAGCCCGATCGGACCCGCGCCGATCACCGCGACCGTCTGCCCGGCCGAGACGCCGCTCTCCTCGATGCCTCGCAGGACGCAGGCGAGCGGCTCGACCATGGCCGCGTCACGGAAGCCCACCTGCTCGAGCGGCAGCAGGTTGCGACTCACCACGCGCGCCGGGATCCGGACGAACTCGGCATAGGCGCCGTTCCAGAAGAGCAGGTCGTCGCAGAGGCTGGCCTTCCCGATCCGGCAGTAGGGACACTCGCCGCAGGGAGCGGAGTTGGCGACCACGACGGCAGTGCCGGGACGCAGCCAGTCGGCCCCGGCTCCCACCCGCTCCACGACTCCCGCGACCTCGTGCCCGAAGGGCGCTGGGGGCCGGATCATCCGGGCGTGGTAGCCCCTGCGGTAGACCTTGAGGTCGGTGCCGCAGGTGAGCGCCACGCGCGTGCGCAGCAGGATCTCTCCCGGAGCGATGGGCGGGACCTCGACCTCTTCGATCCGGACGTCTTCACGCCCGTGCAGGACCGCAGCCCGCATCCGCGGCGCCAAGGCTCACCCGCCCCCGGTGCTCGCCTGGAGCACCACCTTGCGGGTCCCTGCCGCGGGAGCGAGAGCGACCTGGAACGCCTCGAGCGCTCGCTCGATCGGCAGCCGGTGCGAGACGATCTCGCGCACCCGCACCTCGCGCCGGAAGACGAGCGCGGCGGCACGGTCCTGGATCTCGATCGACGAGCTGTACGCGGTCAGGATGTCCTTCTCCGCCGTCGTGAGCAGCCCGAAGTCCACCTCCGCCCGCTCGCCAGGTGAGGTCGCCGCGAAGGACAGGATCCGGCCGCCCGGCCGGGTGGCCGCGAGCGCCTGGGTCATTGCCGCGGCTCCCCCCGCGGCGACGAGGCTGCAGTCGGCTCCCCTGCCTCCCGTCCACCCCGCGACCGCTTCCACCACCCCCGGGCCGCCGTCCAGGGCGAGCTCCGCGCCCAGCTCCGAGCCGAGCGCCCGGCGCTCCGAGAGCGGGTCCGACACGACCACGGACGCCCCCGCCACGCGGGCGAGCTGCATCAGCAGCAGCCCGATCGGACCCTGGCCCACGACCAGCACGGTCTCGCCCGCCGCGACGCCCGCCTTGGTGACGGCCTTCAGGCAGGTGTTGACCGGCTCGACGAAGGCCGCCTCCTCGGCGAGGACGCCATCCGGGATCGCCAGCACGCCTCTCTCGACGATCCAGTCCATCACCCTCACGTATTCGGCGTAGCCGCCGCCGGCAGGCTCGAAGCCCGCAGTAGTCCCGTTCTTCTTGTAGCCGGCGCACTGCGCGTAGCTCCGGCGCTCGCAGTAGAAGCACGACCCGCAGGGCACGTGGTGGTGCACGACGACGCGCTGTCCCTCGCGCCAACGCGTGGTGCCCCGTCCCAGGGCCACGACGGTGCCCGCGATCTCGTGGCCGAAGACGCGCGGACCCGCCAGCAGGCCCTTCTGGATCTTCTTGAGGTCCGTCGGGCAGATGCCGCAGGCATCGACCCGCACCAGCATCTCGCCCGGCCCCGGCACCGGAACCTCGAGCTCCTCGAGCCTCAGATCCCCCTTGCCATGGTAGACGGCGGCCTTCATCCGCACAGCCCGGCAGTATACCCGCCCCACCCGTCGGGAGCGCCCATCCTGCTTCGCCGGTCCGACGGCGCCCGCAGCGAAGACGCTCCCGGCCGGGCCCCGCAGGTCCCCGGCGGCTAGCGGAAGAGGTGCCGCAGGACGAAGAGCACGTTTTCCTTGCGCTCCCGCAGTCGTCGATAGAAGTACGGGATCCAGTGGGTCCCGAACGGGACGTAGATGCGGACCGCGTAACCCGCGGCCACGAGCTCGTGCCACCGCCGGCGGCGCAGGCCGTAGAGCATCTGGAACTCGAAGCGCGACGGGGCTATCTGCGAGCGCCTCGTGTAGTCGATGAGCCCGCTGATCAGCCGCTCGTCGTGGGTCGCGAGCGCCGGGTGGTTGCCGCCGTCCAGGAGCTGCCGAGCGCAGGTGAGGTAGCGCTCGCGAATCGCGGCCATGTCCTGGAGCGCGATCCGGGGAGGCTCCTTGTAGGCACCCTTGCAGAGGCGGACGCGGTCCCCGCGCCGGATCGCCTCCGCCACGTCCTCGGCCGTGCGATGGAGGCTGGCCTGTAGCACGATCCCCACGTTCTCGTGCCGCTGGCGCAGCGCCTGGAAGATCTCGATCGTGTCCTGGGTCAGGTTCGAGCCTTCCATGTCGAGACGCACGAACCCCCCGTACTCACGGGCAGCCTCCAGGATTCCCGATACGTTCTCGAGACACAGCTCGCGCGAGATCTCCTGGCCGAGCGAGGACATCTTGATCGAGATGTTGCGCTCCAGGCCGGGCGGGATGAGACGCAGCAGCTCCTTCGCGGCCTCGGTCGCCCGCAGCGCCGCCTCCCGGTCGCGCACGTCCTCCCCGAGCTTGTCGAAGGTGGCCTTGATGCCACGAGCCTGGAGGCGCTCCCCCACCCGCACCGCGTCGGCCGCCCGCTCCCCCGCCACGAAGCGCCGCGCGAGCGGCGTGAGCAGGCTCATCGCTTCGCCCGGCGAGGCCGCGTCTTGGCCTCGTAGCTCGCCGTCACCACCGACGACATCCCGCCGCGTACGTTGAAGCGACCCTCCACCGTCAGACGTCGAGGCCGGAGCGCGCCCACCAGGTCGTCGAGGATCACGTTCACCACGTCCTCGTAGAAGATGCCCTGGTTTCGGAAGGCCTGCAGGTAGAGCTTCAGGCTCTTGAGCTCGACGCAGACGCGGTCGGGCACGTAGACGACCTCGACGGTGCCGAAGTCGGGCTGGCCGGTCTTGGGGCAGACGGAGGTGAACTCGGGGCAGCTGTGGCGGACCAGGTAGTCCCGGCCCGGATGTCGGTTGGGGAAGACCTCGAGGCGAGCCATCCGAGCGCTATTCTAGCCCGCCGCAGCGAAGGGGGCGCCCGGCTAGGAGCCGGGGGTACGGAAGACGCGGGCCGCGGCCGCCAGCTCCTTCGCGATCTCGTCGCGGAGCCCCGCCGGCCGCACCACCGTCACGTGCGGCAGGAAACCCTTGATCCAGGCCTTCAGCTCGAAGCCGAGCGCGACCTCCATGGTCAGCCGCACGCTGCCGTCCGGGTCGTCGGCGAGCTGCTGGCTCTCGTGCCAGTTCCGCTCCCGGATGTACCCTGCCATCACGGGGGCGAAGATGAGCTCCACCGTCTCGGCGGGACCGCCGAAGATGCCGAAGGCCGCGCGCGCGTACTCCGAGGGGCTGAAATCGGCCGGCACCGCGAAGCCCTCGTCCCGCACCTCGATCCGCTGGATCCTCTCGACCGCGAAGGTCCGCACCTCCCCGTACTCGTGGGCGTGCGCGTAGAGATAGAGGCCGCCGCGGTAGTAGACCAGCCGATAGGGATCGACCGTGTAGGACTTCGTGCGCCGGCTGTTGAACGAGTAGTAGGCGATCTCGGCCTGGCGCTGGTGCAGCGTCGCGTCGATCAGGTTGGCGATCACGTCCTGCTTCTTCGAGTAGTCCTTCCAGGGGTCCGGACGCGCCGAGAACAGCTCCTGGATCCGCGACAGGAAGGGCAGGCTCTTCTCCGGCAGGGCCTCCCGGATCTTGTCGAAGGCGGTCTCCAGGTCCTGGGCGAAGGGCGCCCCGCCCAGGAAGGCGAGCATGTTCCGGCTGAAGTAGAGCGCGGCCAGCTCGGCCAGGCTGAAGCTCTTCACCAGCCTCTGCTTGTAGCCCTCCACCAGCCGCCAGACCTTCCTGCCGTCGACGCGGTCGTCGTAGAGCGGGAAACCTGCCTCCTGCAGGGCTTCGATGTCACGCCGGATGGTGCGCTCAGTGACGGCGTGCAGCTCCGCGAGCTTCGCGGAGCTCGTGAAGCGGCCGGCCTCGATCGTCTTCAGGATCTTCCACTGCCGGATGACCTCGGCGTTCCTCATGCAGGCTCCTCGGGGTGTCCCTGGGATTCTACCCGCTTCCAGGGTCCAGCTCAGCGCCTGCCTCCCCCGCGCAGCTGCTATACTCGGCCCGCCCCGACCGCGGAGGATCCGATGCCGGATCGCGCCCCCAGGCTTGGCGACGTCGTCGACGACTACTGTCCACGCTGCCGCCTGCTGCTCAACCACGACGTAACCAGCCTCTTCGACGCCGAGGTGGCGAAGGTCACCTGCCGGACCTGTCACAACACCCACGACTACCGCCACGCCCAGGTGCCGGCGAAGCGCCGCTCCTCCCGCAAGGAGGACAAGAAGTCGCTGATGGAGCAGGTGCTGGCCACGATGCCGCTGCCGCCCGAGCCACCCGCCGTCCCGCCGGCCCCGGCCCCGCCCAGGAAGCGGGACCTGTGGGCGGAGGTCGAACGCATCAAGTCCCTGAAGAAGAGCTGACGTGCGGGCGGTCGACCTCATCCAGAAGAAGCGCGACGGCGAGGTACTCGAGGCGGACGAGGTCGACTTCCTGATCAGAGGCTACGCCCGCGGCGAGGTGCCCGACTATCAGGCCGCGGCGTTCGCGATGGCGGTCTTCTTCCGCGGCATGACGAGGGAGGAGATCGTCGCTCTCACCGGGTCGATGATGCGCACCGGCGAGGTGCTCGACCTCTCCTTTCTGCCCGGCCCCAAGGTCGACAAGCACTCGACCGGCGGCGTCGGCGACAAGACCAGCCTGATCCTGGCCCCGCTCGCCGCCTCCTGCGGCGTCTACGTCCCGATGATCTCGGGGCGCGGCCTCGGCCACACGGGCGGCACCCTCGACAAGCTCGAGGCCATCCCCGGCTTCAACGTCCAGCTGAGCCTGGAGCGACTGCGCGCGGTGCTGCGCGAGTGCGGGCTGGGCCTGATCGGGCAGACGCCGGAGATCGCCCCCGCCGACCGCAAGCTCTACGCGCTGCGCGACGTGACCGCCACCGTGGAGAGCCTGCCCCTGATCGCGGCCTCGATCATGAGCAAGAAGCTCGCCGAGGGGATCGACGCCCTGGTGCTCGACGTGAAGTGCGGCGACGGCGCCTTCCTGCGCTCGCGCGAGGAGGCGAAGGCGCTCGCCTCCACCATGATCGCGATCGGCACCTCGATGGGCAAGAAGGTGGCCGCGCTGCTCACGAACATGGAGCAGCCGCTCGGGCGCACGGTCGGCAACGCCCTCGAGATCGCCGAGTGCGTCGACACGTTGAAGGGGCGCGGCCCCAAGGACCTCGAGTCGCTCTCGGTGGAGCTGGCCGCCTGGATGGTGCAGCTGGGGGGCGCCGCCGCGACACTCGAGGCCGCGCGCACCCGCGTGCGCGACGCCCTCGTCTCCGGCGCGGGGCTCGAGCGGCTGCGCCGGGTGATCGAGCTGCAAGGCGGCGACCCGCACGTGTGCGAGGACCTCTCGCTGCTGCCGCAGGCGCGGGAGCAGGAGGTGCTCCGCGCCGAGCGCGACGGGCGGGTCGCGCGACTGGCCGCGCGCGCGATCGGTCACGCCGCGATGCTGCTCGGGGCCGGCAGGGAGACGGTCGCGAGCGACATCGATCCCGCGGTGGGCCTCGTCCTCCACAAGAAGATCGGCGACCCGGTCGCGGTGGGCGAGCCGATCGTCACCCTCCACCTCGGGCCTCGCTCGCGGACCGCGGCGGCCCTCGCCCGGCTCCGCGAGGCGATCACGATCGCCGACGAGGCACCGGTCCGCGTGCCGCTCGTCCTCGACCTGCTCGCCTGAGCCTCCCCGAGCGCCTCCGATGAACCCCTGCCTGCTGCTCCTCGCCCCGGCCCGGTGCGGCGAGGTGGCACGGTTCGGGCTGCGCGCGATGCTGGCCGGCAGCCTCGCCTCCTTCCTTTCGGCGACGCTCGCCGGGATGCTGCTGTGACGGCGCCGGAGACCTCCCTCGCGGCACGGCTCGACCAGGCCGTGGGCGCGATCCACGCGGCGACGCCGCTGCGGCCGACGAAGGGCGTCGTGCTCGGCTCTGGGCTCGGCGCCTTCGCGGATACGCTCGCAGATGCCTGCCGCATCCCGTTCGCGTCCATCCCGCACTTCCCCTCGCCGACCGTGGAGGGTCACGCGGGCGCCCTCATCCTGGGCCGCTGCCACGGCGTCCCGGTGGCCGTGCTGCAGGGTCGCGTGCACTTCTACGAGGGACACCCGCTCCCCGAGGTCGTCTTCCCGGTGCGCGTCCTGGCGCGTCTCGGCGTCACCAGCCTGGTGCTGACGAACGCCGCCGGCGGCGTCGACCCGACCTATCAGCCGGGCGACCTGATGATCGTCGAGGACCACATCAACCTGATCGGCAACCCGCTGGTGGGACCCAACGAGGGCTCGCTCGGCCCACGCTTCCCCGACCTCACCGACGCCTATGACCCCGAGCTGCGGCGGCGGGCCGCGGCGGTCTGCTCGGCGGCCGGCGTCCGCTGGCATTGCGGCGTCTACCTGGCGATGAGCGGCCCGTCCTACGAAACCCCGGCCGAGATCCGGATGGCGCGCGTGCTCGGCGCCGACGCCGTCGGCATGTCCACGGCCCCCGAGGTGATCGCCGCCCGTCACGCGGGGATGCGCGTCCTGGCCTTGTCCTGCATCACGAACCCCGCGGCCGGCGTGGCCGGGTCGCCTCTCGACCACCGCGATGTGCTGAGCGCGGCGGAGCGCGCAAGGCCCTCCCTGATCGAGGTCCTCACCCGGATCGTCTCCGCTCTCGCGGAGCCATGAGCGATCCCTGGGCGCTCGGCGCGGACCCGCCCTCGCGCGCCAGTCCCGCTAGCCGTAGACGACGACGTCGCGCAGGTTGCGGTACTTCTCGTTGTAGTCGAGCCCGTAGCCCACCACGAACTCGTCCTCGATCGTGAAGCCCACGTAGTCCACCTGGACGCTCACCAGCCGGCGGGCCGGCTTCGAGAGGAGAGTCACCACCTTCACCGAGCGGGGTCCGCGGGCCTTCAGCAGGTTGACGAGGTAGTTGAGGGTGAGACCGGTGTCGACGATGTCCTCGACGATCACGAGCTCGCGACCGTCCAGCCCCTGGTCGAGGTCCTTGACGAGCTTCACCTCCCCCGAGGACTTGGTCGTCTTGCCATACGACGAGACGGCGATGTAGTCGAGCGTGAGCGGCAGGTCGATCGCCTGGGCCAGGTCCGTCATGAAGGGGCACGCCCCCTTCAACACGCCGACCAGGTGCGGCTCCCGCCCGGCGTAGTCGGCGGCGATCTGCCGGCCCATCTCCAGGACCCGAGCCTGGATCTGCTCGAACGTCAGGAGCACCTTCATCGCGTCGCGCCGCCTCCCCGCGGGTGCGCGATCATATCCCGAGCGACCGGAGCCTGTCCCGAGCGGCCGGAGCCCGCCGCGAGCGGCCCTGGGAACGACGGTGGCTCCTGCGAAGCCGCAGGAAATGCAACTTTTGGACGGGACGCCTCGTCTCTAGAAGGGGACGCCCGCGGGGCCGAGGGCCGCGCGGGCGCTTGGGACACTCACCGTGGAGTAAAATCGGCGTCACCCTTATCGATCCGCGCCAACCGCGATCCTGGAGGTCACGAAGGACATGAGAGCAAGGATTCGGGCTTCATTCGCCCCCCTGACGGCGCTGCTGCTCGTCGCGGCGGCGACGACGCCGCGCGCGGTCGCGCAACAGGCCGCGCCGGCCGAGCAACAGACGCTCGAGCTGTCCCTGGACGACGCCGTCAAGAGAGCCCTCGACAACAACGTCGACATCGCGGTCGCCCGCTTCGACCCGCAGCTGAGCGTGCAGGCCGTCCGCGGCGCTGCCGGCTACTTCGACCCCTACCTCACGGCCACCTACGCCCGTAGCTCCTCCGACACCAAAGGAACCAGCGCCTTCAGCGGCGGGACGGTCGTCAACGCCAAGCAGGACGTCTGGAACCTGGGGGCCACGGTCCCGCTCGAGCCGACCGGCGGCAACGTCCAGCTCGCCTTCAACAACAACCGGGGTGACACCAACAGCACGTTCACCAACTTCAACCCGGTCTACAACTCCAACCTCACCCTCTCCCTCAGCCAGCCCTTCCTGCGCAACTTCATGATCGACGCGCCCCGGCAGCAGCTGCGCATCGCCAAGAAGAACCGGGAGATCAGCGACCTGCAGTTCCACGCCATCATCGTCAACACGGTGGCGGGCGTGAAGGGCGCCTACTACAACCTCATCTACGCGATCGACAACCTGGCCGCGGCGCGCAAGAGCCTGGACCTGGCCAAGCGTCTGCTGAACGAGAACGAGATCCGGGTCAAGGTCGGCACCATGGCGCCACTCGACATCGTGACCGCCCAGGCCGAGATGGCGAGCCGCGAAGAGGGTGTCATCGTGGCCGAGAACGCCGTCGGCAACTCGGAGGACGCCCTCAAGCAGGCCATCTTCCCCAAGGACGACCCCGCCACCTGGGCGCTCCGCATCGTGCCGACGGACCGGCCGACCGCCGAGCCCATCCCGGTCGACGTGGCGGCTGCGGTGAAGAACGCGCTCGCCAACCGGACCGACGTCGTCGCGGCGCGCAAGGGTCTCGAGAGCTCGGACATCACGCTCCAATACGCCCGTAATCAGCTCCTCCCCGACGTGAGCCTGGTGGCGAGCTACGGCGCCGCCGGTGCCGGGGGGACCGAGTTCGTCCGCGATCCCCCCCTGGGCGGCCCCGTCGTCAGCACCATCCCGGGAGGCTACAGCGACGCCCTGAGCGAGGTCTTCGGCCGCGACTTCCCCACCTGGTCGGTGGGCGTGAAGCTGGCGTACGCCATCCCGAACCGCAGCGCCAAGGCCGCCGCCGCCCAGGCACGCATCAGCAAGGACCAGGCCTTGGCCAGCCTGCGCCGGCTGGAGCTCGCGGTGGCGACTCAGGTTCGAACCGCGGCTCGCGGCGTCGAGTCCGGCTTCAAGCAGGTCAGCTCGACCAAGGCGGCCCGGGTCCTGGCCGAGCAACGCTTGGACGCCGAGGAGAAGAAGTTCGCGGCCGGCATGTCCACGAACTTCCTGGTGATGCAGGCCCAGCGCGACCTGGCCACAGCGGAGGTGACGGAGATCCAGGCGATCGCGAACTACCGCACGAGCGTCGTCAACTTCCAGCGCGTGCAGGAGGCAGGGGTGAGCGGCGGCTCGACGGTGACGCTCACCAGCAGCGGCTTCTAGAATCCCGTACTTCCACGCGGACCTAGGGGATCTGCCGAAAGGGGGGCCACGGCCCCCCTTTCCTTTCCCAGGCTCCCCCGCCCGGGAACGGTCCAAGGCACGCGCCCTCCCCTCGCGTGGTCGCAGGTCGGGCGAGCCAGGCCCGAGCCCCGCCCCACGCACATTCAACCGTGGCCTGGCGCTTCCGGTCTAAACTGATCGATATGCCTGCACGACGACGTCGACTGCTGTGGCTCCTGCTCATCCCCGTGCTGCTGGTCGCCGCGGTCTTCCTGCGCGGCCGGCGCGCGACGGTGCACTACCTGACGGCGAAGGTCGACCGGGGCGACATCCTGGACGTGGTTGGGGCCACGGGCGTCCTGCAGGCAGTGATCACCGTCCAGGTCGGCTCGCAGGTCTCCGGTACCATCAGCGACCTCCACGCCGACTTCAACTCGAAGGTCAAGAAGGGCGAGGTCATCGCCCGGCTCGAGCAGTCGGCCTTCCTGGCCCGGCTCAACCAGGCCCAGGCCAACCTGGCCACCGCGCACGCGAACGTGGATCGCTCACAGGCGGCGATCGACGACGCCAAGCAGAAGTACGACCGCGCGCTCGAGCTCGCCAAGCAGGACCTGGTGCCGGCGAGCGACCTCGAGTCGGCCCGGGCCGCGTACCAGTCCGCCCTCGCCCAACTCGAGGCGAGCAAGGCCGCGGTCAAGCAGGCCGACGCCGCCTTGCACCAGGCCCAGGTCGACCTCGACCACACCGTGATCACGGCGCCCGTCGACGGGGTCGTGCTCGCGCGCAACGTCGACGTCGGCCAGACGGTCGCGGCCTCCTTCCAGGCGCCGGTCCTCTTCGTGATCGCGAACGACCTCGCCCACATGCAGGTGAACGCCTCGATCGACGAGGCCGACATCGGCCGGGTCCGCGCCGGCCAAGACGTGACCTTCACCGTGGACGCCTTCCCGGACCAGACCTTCGACGGGCGCGTCGAGCAGGTCCGGCTGCAGCCCGTCACCACCCAGAACGTCGTCACCTACAACACGATCATCAGCGTCGAGAACCCGGGCCTCCGGCTGATGCCCGGGATGACGGCCACCGTCTCCGTGGTGGTGCGCAAGCGGGCGAACACGCTCCGCGTGCCCGCCTCCGCCCTCCGCTTCCGACCGGAGGGCTTCGAGGAGCCGCGCGACGCGAACCCCGGCGGGAACGGCCCTGCCCCGGCCTCCGCGCCGGCGGGCGGGTTCGGCGCAGGCGCTGGACGGGTGAACGCCACCCGGTCGACCGCCGGGCGGACGGGCGCCGGACGTGGCGACTGGCGTGCGCGTATCGAGGGCGGCCGAGCCGCGGCCGGCGCCGACGCCGGGGAAACGCACGCCCATCACGGCCGGCCAGGCCTCGTCTTCGTGCTCGGCGACGATGGCCGGCCCAAGCCGACGCCGGTCGTGGTCGGACTCTCGGACGGCCGCTTCCTCGAGCTGGTGGAGGGCCCCGGCGAGGGGACGCCGGTGGTCACCGGCGTCCAGCCGGACGGGTCCGGCCCGACCACGGCTTCGGCCCCGGGGACCAACAACCCCTTCACCTTCCACCGCCCGCAACGGCGCAGCCGCTGAGCGCGCAATGGCTGCCCTGATCCAGGTCGAGGGCCTGCGCAAGGACTACCAGGTCGGCGACGTCACCGTCGCCGCCCTGCGCGGCGTCGACCTCACGATCGAACGGGGCTCGTTCGTCGCGGTGGTGGGCGCCTCCGGCAGCGGCAAGTCGACGCTCATGAACATCCTGGGCCTGCTCGACCAGCCCAGCGCGGGGCGCTACCGGCTCCACGACGAGGACGTCTCGGGCATCGACAAGGACCGGCGGGCGACGATCCGCAATCGCACCATCGGCTTCGTGTTCCAGAGCTTCAACCTGCTGCCGCGCACCTCGGCGATCGAGAACGTCGAGCTGCCGCTCCTCTACAACGGTGCCCACCTCCCGACCCCCGAGCGTCACGCGCGGGCCGGGACGCTGCTGGCGGCGGTCGGGCTGGGCGACCGCGCGCACCACACCCCGGCGCAGCTCTCGGGCGGCCAGCAGCAGCGGGTCGCGATCGCGCGCGCCCTGGTCAACGAGCCGGAGCTGATCCTGGCCGACGAGCCGACCGGCAACCTCGACAGCCGCACCAGCGTCGAGATCATGGAGATCCTGCAACGGCTCAACCGGGAGCGCGCGCTCACGGTGGTGCTGATCACGCACGAGCCGGACATCGCCGAGTACGCCGGGCGCGTGATCGCCTTCCGCGACGGCCGGGTGCTGCGCGACGAGCCGGTCCCGCGCCGGCGCGACGCCGGTGCCGAGCTCGCCGCCCTGCCCCCGGTCGAGGAGGCCTCGTGATCCGCGAAGCCCTCAACATCCTGCGCATCGCCTTTCGGGCCCTGGCCCGCAACAAGGTGCGCTCGGCCCTGACCGCTCTCGGCGTCATCATCGGCGTCGCCTCGGTGATCGCGATGATCGCCCTCTCCTCGGGCGCCCGAGCGGCCATCGACGCCCAGATGCAGAGCACCGGCACCAACGTCGTCTACGTCTCGGCGGGCAGCTGGAACCGCCCGGGCGGCGCCCGAGGCGGGATCGGCTCGGTCCAGTCGCTGACCCTCGAGGACGCGGCGGCCATCCGCGACCAGGTCCTGACCGTGGCCCACCTCACCCCGGTCGTGCGAGGGCGCGCGCAGGTGGTCGCCGGCAACCTGAACTGGAACACCTCGATCGAGGGCGTCAACGACGAGTACCTCCAGGTGCGCAACTGGCCGATCGCGAGCGGCTCCAACGTCAGCCCCCGCGACCTGCTGATCGCCGACAAGGTCTGCCTGCTCGGCGACACCGTCGCCAAGACCCTCTTCCCCGGCGACGACCCGGTGGGCCAGATCATCCGCGTGAAGAACCTGCCCTTCCGGGTCATCGGTGTCCTGGCGCCCAAGGGCCAGGGCCAGTGGGGACAGGACCAGGACGACATCATCGTCGCCCCCTACACGACCATCCAGAAGAAGCTGCTCGGGATCACCTACATCCAGCAGATCATGATCTCGGCCACCCGGCCGGACGCCGTCGAGAAGACCGCGGTCGCGATCACGGAGCTCCTGCGCCGGCGGCACCGGATCCCGAACCCCGACGAGGACGACTTCACGGTGCGCACCGTCGAGGAGATGGCCGAGACCCGCACCCAGCTCGCCCAGACCATGACCGGGCTGCTGATGAGCGTCGCCTCGGTGAGCCTGCTGGTGGGCGGGATCGGGATCATGAACATCATGCTGGTCTCGGTCACCGAGCGTACCCGCGAGATCGGCCTGCGCATGGCGGTCGGCGCGCGCACCCGCGACATCCTGAGCCAGTTCCTGGCCGAGGCGGTGAGCCTGTCCGTCCTGGGCGGCCTGGTCGGGATCACGCTCGGGGTGGGGATCTCGCAGTCGCTGACGCGCCTGCTGGGCTGGCCGACCCTGGTGACGCCCGAAGCGATCCTGGTCGCGTTCGTGTTCGCCGCCGCGGTCGGCATCTTCTTCGGCTGGTACCCGGCCCGCAAGGCGGCCAACCTGGATCCGATCGAGGCGCTACGCTACGAGTAGTGCCGGCGCGGTCCGCGCCTCAGCGGCCGTCGCCGAGGTAGCCGAGCGCCTTCAGCCTCTCCGTGAGCTCGTCGTCGACCGAGACGGGCGTCCTGTGCGCGTACGGCCGGGAGCGCATCATCTCCGCCAGCTTGCCCTCGAGCTCAGCCTCGATCCGCGGATACCGGCGGGAGACGTCCTCGCGCTCGCCGGGATCGTGCTTCAGGTCGAAGAGCCTCCCCGTGTACCACTTCCATTCGGAGGTGCGCACCGCGAGCGCGGTGTCCGCGCCGTCGACGCCCGCGACCGACCACGGTGGATGGCGCGCCGCCCGTCCCGCGAGATCCACCGCCGCGCCGCTGAAGGCCTCGGGGACCGGGACCCCCAGGACCTCGAGCATGGTCGGCGCGACGTCGATCCCGCTCACCTGTGCGTCGATCGTCGTCCCCGCGAGCTGGCGCCCCGGCAGCTTCATGAGCAACGGGATCCGCAGCAGCTCGTCGTAGAGCGTGTCGCCGTGCCAGCCCACCTTGCCCCGCTCCCCGAAGGCCTCCCCGTGGTCGGAGAGCAGCACGACCAGCGCTGAGTCGTAGCGGCCCAGCTCCCGGAGCAGTTGCAGGAGCTCCGCGAAGCCCGCGTCCGCGGAGGCGATCTCGGCGTCGTAGGCGGCGACGATGTGCTCGAGGTCGCCCGGGGCCAGCTTCTTGCGCCCGGAATTGATCTTCTTGATCAGGCGGATCGAGATCTCCTTGGGCAGCCGCCCGCTGTAGTGCGGCGGCTCGAAGACCGCCAGCCGCTGCGGGCTGGGCGTGTAGGGGTGGTGTGTCTCGTAGGTGTGGAGGAACAGGAAGAACGGCCGCTCCCGCACGGAGCGGAGCCAGGGCCGCGCCACCGCCACCTGCTGCGACAGGGTGTCGTCGCCGACGTCGGCCGAGGCCTCGGCGTTGGCGCTCTGGTAGACGTCGAAACCCCGGTCCAGGCCCCAGATGCGATGGAGCTGGCCGCCGCCGTTGAAGCACGCCGTCGCGAAGCCCGCCGCCTTGAGGACGCTCGCCAGGGTCGGCACCCCGGGGCGCAACCCCGACTCCTTCGCCAGCGAGGCGCCGTGGTGCACGGGTATGAGCGAGGTCAGGATCGACGCATGGGAGGGAAGAGTCGAGGGTGCGTTCGACACCGCGTCCCGGAACAGCACCGCGTCGCGCCGGAAGCGGTCGATCTCGGGCGAGGTGGGCTTGGGATAGCCGTAGACGCCCAGGTGGTCGGGCCTCAGGGTGTCGATGGAGACGAGCACCACCGCCTGGGGGGATCGGGCCCGAGGCGCGGACGAGTGGCAACCGGCGAGCAACAGCAGGATAGCGGCGGACGCGAGGGGCCGCCCTCCGTTCGATTCAGTTCGCACTCTCGTCCTTCATCCCTGTCAAGCAAACCCGGCGACAAGGCGCCCGCGCTTCGGCACGGCCGACTCGAGAGCCCGAGCACCGCTCCCATTCTAGCGTCCGCTCAGCCCTTGGGCTTCATCCTGGCCATGTAGGACTCCGCCACCCGTCGCGGCTCGAGCCCCACCAGCTTCGCGTACTCGGTCAGGAACCCGCGCAGGTATACGGGTGCCGGCAGGAACGCGTGGCGTTCCTCCTCGATGTACTCGAGGAAGCGGATCCCGATCTTGGTGACGTTCGCGATGTGGCGCAGCGACATGCCCCGAGCCTCGCGCACCCGCCGCAGTACCGCTCCCGTGATCTCGACCGTGGCCTCGTCGACGCCCTGCCGCGCGGCCGGCGCCGGAAAGGGCACCACCGATCCCGGAGCGGGCGGCTGGAAGCCGTGCTCCTCGTCGTACACCCGGCGCTGCTCGGGATCCGCGAGCACCGCGAACGCCTCCCTCACCCGGCTCCTCTGCGCCTCGGCCTCGCTCGGCTCGAGCAGCGAGTAGGTGGCGAGCGCCCCCTCCGCGTAGAGGTCGAGGCAGAAGCGGTAGGCGCGCTCCAACTGCTCCGGCGTGGCGCGGGGCTCCACCCCGAGCACGCCATAGAGGTCGTCACGCATCGGCTTCAGTATCCGAGCCCCATCGTCTCACCCTTGACCAGGGCCCGTGTCAGCTGGCGGATCTCCTCGGCCGCACGCGAGGTGGGGGCGTCGAGCATGAACAGCCGTCGCCGCCGGACCGCCTGCCAGACCGCGTCGTCGTGGTGCACGAAGCCGGCGTAACTCGCGCGCAGGCCCAGGTGGCGGGCACAGGCCGCCACCAGGTGGTGCCCGATCGACACGTCGCTCGCGTCCCGCACGTCGTTGACCACGAAGCGCGGCTGGAACCTCCCCATCTCCCGGCGCAGTCCCTCGGCGGTCTCGGGATCGATCGCCTCCGCGCGGGCCAGCAGGTCGAGCGGGGTCCTGATCCCCTCGGCGTTCTTCGGGTCGAGCGCGGCGTCCACGAGAGCGACCACCGCGTGGGTCTTGGCGGCCGTCCGCAGCCGCCGGTAGAGCGCGCTCTTGATGAAGCGGTAGCCGTTCTCGATCGAGGTCGGCTCGGGCACCACTGCCAGGATCGAGACGTCCGAGAGCAGGAAGAAGTCGAGGGTGTTGAAGGCCGCGCCCGCGCCCAGGTCGATCAGCACCACGTCCACCTCCAGGGAGCGGATGTGGTTCATCACCCGGACCTTCTGGACGTGCTTGAGGTTCGCCGCCGAGAGCAGGTCCGCGGCGCCGCTGATCAGGCGCAACCCCGGCGCTCCCGCGTCGATCAGGATCTCGTCGATAGAGGCCACCCGGCGCTGGATGAAGTCGGCGAGGGTGCGCCCGGCCGGCGGCAGGCCGAGGCAGGTATGCAGGTTGGCGCCGCCCAGGTCCGCGTCGACCAGGACCACGCGTCGTCCCATGCGGGCAAGCTGGAAGCCGATCGAGGCGGTGAGCAGCGACTTGCCGATGCCTCCCTTGCCGCCGCCGACCGACCAGATCTGGCGGCGCGCGGCGCCCGGCATCGGCACGAGCTCCGACACGCTCAGTGCCACGGCTGGAACTCGACGCTCGCCATCACGGCGTCCAGCAGCCTGCGGAGCGGCTTCGAGCGCTTCGTGGCCGGCATCGGGCCGTATCCGATGACGCAGACCGACTCGCCCTCGCCGACCAGGCTGACGTTTCTCTGGAGCCAGTCACGGGCCCCGTCGATCGGCTCGTCGTAGCGGACCACGAAGGCGGAGTCGAGCGCCTGGCGGGCGCCGATCGCGCCACCGACGAAGTCGTATTCGTAGTCCACGTTGGGCCGCATCTGCGTCGCCTCCACCAGCCTGAGCAGCATACAGTCGACGTGCAGGCCGTCGAGACCGATCTCGCCCGGGCGTCGCACCACGCGGAGAATCAGCCCGTCGCCGCGCGCCTCCGTGATCTCGGGCATCCCCGTGCCCGCCTGGACCGTCCAGCCCTCCGGCGTCCGGAAGCGGAGGGTCTGCGACGCATCGGCGTGCCACTCGCGGAGCGGAGGCGCGCCTCCACCCTTCTCCCCGGCGCCTACCACCGCCGGTAAGCAGAACAAGCACGCGCAGACGGCCCGAATCGTGACTTTCATTTCGGGGCCTGGGTCAGTTATCTTAGTATAGTTCAGGTGTTACTTCAATGGGCTTTGAGCTGCGCCCAGACGACCCGGAAGCTCCATTTTCATCGAACGCACTGTCCCCGGGTCGACGCCCCTGCGGACCGCGATCATCTCGGCCAGGATGCTGACGGCGATCTCCTCGGGCGACTGGGCGCCGATCTCGAGGCCGAGCGGCGCATGGACCTGCGCCAGCTCCTCGCGGCGAACGCCCTTCTCCACCAAGGCGGCGAAGATGTGGACGACCTTCGGCCGGCTGCCCAGCAGACCCACGAAGCGCAGCCCGCGGCCGAGGAGGCTCGCGAGCACCTCGCGGTCCCCCTGGTGTCCGCGCGTCACCACGATGGCATAGGAGTTGGGCCCGATCGTCATCTTCTCCGAGGCGGCCGCCAGCTCCTCGACCACGATCCGGTCCGCGTCCGGGAAGCGCTGCTGGTTCGCGAACTTGATCCGATCGTCGGCCACCTCGACCCGGAACCCGCACGCCTTGGCCATCCGGCTGAGCGGCTGAGCGACGTGGCCGGCCCCGAACAGGCACAGGACGGGAGTCGCCTCGATCGGCTCGATGAACACCTGCATCCTCCCTCCGCAGACGAGCCCGTCATCGGCGGCCTGGTCGGGCGTGAGGTCATAGGGGACGAGGCGCGGCCCTCGCGCCGCGATCGCCGCCCGGGCCTGCCGGTTCATCTCGGCCTCGAGACAGCCGCCGCCGATCGTGCCGACCGCGCGACCGTCCGCGTAGACCAGCATGCGCGCGCCGGCCTTCTGCGGGGTCGAGCCTTCCGTCGCCACGACCGTCACCAGAGCCGCCGCGTCCCCGGCGGCCTCGGCCGCGACCGCCGCCTCGAGCACCTCGCGCATGCTCAGGCTCCGCGCGGACCACACCGCGGTCGCGGCGCCGGCATGTGGCGCCCAGGCGCCTCAGATGAACAGATGCTCCTCGTCCTCACGACTACGGCGCCGCGGCTGCGCCGCGTCCGGCGCCCGTCCCAGCCGGTTGTAGACGGCGAGCCCGCGCTGCACGCCCTTCAGGAACGCCATGATCGCCCCGAGCGGCCGCAAGGGCCGGAGCACCAGTTGCTGCACGGCGCTCGTCGTCTCTTCGACCTTCTCGATCGTGTCGGCCAGCAGCAGGTCGACCCGGCGCGCCTGCACGGTCGCCAGGTCGGCGATCTCGGCCGCTGCACGGCTCACTCGCCCGAGATTCTCGAGCGCGGGTGTCACGTCCCGATCGATCCGGGCCTGCAGCGCGTCGATCCTCTGCGACAGGCGGCGGCCGAAGGCCATCAGCGCGACCAGGAAGATTCCCTGTACGACGGACGCCAGCGCGATCACGCCCAGGAAGACGACGCCCCAGGTCTCCATGTGCCGTTAGGTCTTCTCCTTCTCTTCCCGGAAGGCCTGCCGGCCCGCCTCGACGGCGGCCGCCAGGCGGTCGCGCCGGCGTTCGAGGGACTCGCGCTGGCGATCCAGGTAGCCCGTGGCGTCCTCGGCCATCTCGCGGCCCTTCTCGACCGCCTGCTCGCCGAGCTGGCGGCCGCGATCGGCCGTCTCCCGCAGCCGCTCGCCGAGCATCTCGCGCGTCTCGCGTCCGGAGCGTGGTGCGAACAGGATGGCGAGGGCCGCACCCGAGAGCGCCCCCATCATGAACGAGAGGAGGATGCCGGCGCCCGTGTTTCGGTCGTCACTTGTCATCTTTGGAACCTTTCGCCCCGCCCGAGGGGGACTCTTGAGCTTAGTTCATCGTGGCTATACTGGGCAATCCCATGCCTCACGTAGTTGCTCTCGTCGACGACCTCCTCTTCCTGAGCCGCCTCCAGGAAGCCGCTGTCCGATCCGGGCTCGAGCTGGCGCAGGTCCGCAACGCGGCGACCCTGCTCGAGGCCGCACGCGAGGCGCGGCTCGTCCTGGTCGACGCCGACAGCGACCGCCTGCCGTGGCGCGAGTCGATCGCTGCGCTCCGCGCCGATCCGAGCCTCGCCGCCATTCCCGTTGTCGCGTTCCTGAGCCACGTCGCCGCCGACCGCGCCCGGATGGCGCGAGACGCCGGCGTCAACCGCGTCCTGGCGCGAAGCGCCTTCGTGAAGGAGCTGCCCGGGCTGATGGCGACCGCTGCTGCCCGCCCCGCTCCTTGAGGAGATGATCCCTTGATGACGAGACTGCTCACGCTCGCGTCCCTGGTCGCTTTGGCGGCCTGCAGCGGCCCATCAGGCCCGCCCCCTCCGGTCGCGCGCGCCACGCCGTCGCCGGGCATGGGCGATCTGCAACCGCTCTCGTCGCGCGAGGCCCCCGCCCCCGCCGGCGTCCCGGCCTCCGGGGGGGCCTCGGAGTCGCTGCCGCCGGGCCATCCACCGATCGCGGGCACCGATCCCCACGGCAACGTCGCCGCGCCCGGGCCGGCCCGCTCGGCCGGCAGCGTCACCGGAACGATCCGGCTCGCCCCGAGGCTCGAGCTAGGCCCGTCCGACGTGCTCTACGTGATCGCCAAACGCGGGGCCTCGACGATCGCCGCGCGCCGGGTCGAGCGGCCCCGTTTTCCCTTCCACTTCGAGATCTCCGGCGCCGACTCGATGATGGCGGGCACCGGATTCGAGGGTCCCGTGGACGTCGTGGCCCGGATCTCCAGGACCGGCGACGCCATCCCCGCCAAAGGAGACATCGAGGGGACCGCGCGAGGGGTCGCCGTTCCCGCCACCGGGGTCTCGATCATAGTCGACACCGTCCGCCAATAGAGGGCCTCCGGACGGCGACGATCGCCGGCAATTTTGCTGTCTTTTTGCGGGGGGTTTGCCTGTGATAGGCTCCGGCCGTGGGCTGGCTCTGGCCGGCCCCGGGGTTTTCCCTTTCGACGCCGGACCGGGCGCGCGGCAGACTGGCCGGGTGCCCCCGACGCTGCGTGGAGACGTACCGGAGGACGACAAGAAATGAAAGCCAAGTTCGCTGTCATGCTCGCCCCCGCCCTCGCTTTGGGCGTCCTCGCGGTCAACGCAGAGGCCCAACAGCACAAGGCGACCCGGCTGGGCAACCCATCGACTCGCTTCGCCAAGAGACCTCCCAGGAAGCCCGACGACGTGCGCGTCCTGCTGCGCGGAGAGAGGACCAAGGCGGACGTCGCGGCCATCCTCGAGGCGGCGGGCTGGCCAGGCGACGTCGAGGACTTCGACCGCGCGGCCGCGGCCGCCGACATCACCGAGGTCCAGATCGAGCCCGGGACCCGCATTCCCTTCATGGCCTCGCGCGAGAAGACGCGCGGCCACAAGCCTCACGTGCTGATGGATGTCCTCTGGGCGGGTCGCCGCTCGTTCAAGGCGTATGCCTTCGAGGTGACCTCGAAGTGCGAGCGCTACCGGGTCGTGGTGCCGGAGCCCTGCGGCAACTTCTGGTTCGAGGACCTCGGCAAGGACGAGACCGGCGCCTGCGCGCCGCCGCCTCCCCCGCCGGTCGTGAACGTCAGCTCCACCGGCGAGGCCTGTGTCACCCAGCCCGTCGAGATCACCGTCAACGTGCAGAACCCGCCTGCCGACGGCGCCATCAGCGTCGCCTTGAACGGCAAGGAGCTGGCGGCTGGCACGCTCACGGACGGCGCCTTCACGGCCTCGTTCCCCGGCGCCAGCGCGCCCGGGACCTACGAGGTGACCGCCACCGCAGGCGGGGTCACCAGCACGACCACCTTCCAGGTCAAGCCCTGCCTGCCCGCCTGCATGATCACCGTCGCGCCGGATCCGGCTACCGCCGGCAAGCCGGTGAGCGTCGACGTGACGGGCTCGCGCGTGGCCGCCGGCGTCGCGGGCGGCATCAAGTCCGCTCACGTCGAGGTCCTCCGCAAGGGCGAAGTGGTCGACAGCTTCGACCTGTCCGCCCCGACGCTCGCCCGAAACGACGTCGTGATCAAGAAGGGCGGGGCCCATACCCTGCGCGCGACGGTCACGGACGAGGCCGGGCAGGTCTCCAGCAATGCCTGCCAGGTCAGCTTCGACGTCAAGAACCCGTTCCCCCTGTTCGCCGGCGTCTACGCGGGCAAGGAGCGGCTCGTCCATGACTCGGGCCCCGGCGCCCCTGGCGGCCGTTGCGCCGCGCTCGTCGGCGCCGAGGTTGGTATCCAGCCGAAGATCGGCGACAAGGCCGAGTTCGAGGCCTCCTTCGGCGTGAAGGTGAACGTGCGTGACACGGAGAACACGAGCATCTTCGCCGACGCCGCGGTCAACGGGCTGCTCGGCCGCGCGTTCGTGGGCGGCGGCGTCTCGGCATGGGATCTCACCCGCAGCAACGGCTCTCGGGCCCTGGCTCTCCTCCTGCAGACCGGCGTCGACCTGACCTCGGACGGCAAGTGGCAGCTGGTCGCGCAGGGCCGTGCCCCGTTCACGAAGATGGACGACATCGACAACAACTACCAGTTCTGGGGCGGCGTCCGCTTCCGGCCCTTCAGTTCCAAGTAGGCTCCCGCCGTCTTCCGGGACGACAACGCCCTCGGCTCCTTGCGGAGCCGAGGGCGTTCTTTTCGTTGCCGCTTCCCCTCTGCTGGCCCTCGTCCATCCCGAGGCGTGGCAACCGATGCCCCGGACCTTCGCAGTGGATCTCGAGGGCCGGCGGGCCCGAGGCGGGGGCCGGGGGGCGCCTCGCTCCCGCCGCCATGGTCGCCACGGCGATACCCGACACCATGCCACGCCTCCCGGCGGCTAGGCCGCCTGCCCCCGCGCGGGTCCCCGCGCCGCTCCCTCGCGGAAGAAGAGCGCGAACAGGAGCACGATTCCGATCGCCATCGCCGCGGGCCAGAGCCAGATCGCCCGCCAGTCGTGCAGGACGGCCCCGCCGCTCGGGGCGGCGCGCGCGTACATGTCGACGATCGGCCCCGACGCCCAGGCGCCGATCAGCATCCCGACGCCGTAGGTGACCAGCGTGATGAAACCCTGGGCGCTCGCCTGGATCGCCTTGGGCGCCGTCTTGTCGACGTAGATCTGGCCGGTCACGAAGAAGAAGTCGTAGCAGATACCGTGCAGCGCGATGCCCAGGTAGTACAGGAAGACGAGCTCCTGGGCGTTGCCGAAGGCGAAGAGCAGGTAGCGCACCGCCCAGGCCAGCATGCCCACCACCAGCATCTTCTTGACGCCGAGCCTCACGAAGAAGAACGGCATCACCAGCATGAACAGGACCTCGGACATCTGCCCGATCGTCTGCTTGCCGGCGGCGTTGACCACACCCGCCTCGTTGAGGAACGGGTTCGTGAACGAGTAGTAGAACTGGAGCGGGATGCAGATCAGCAGGGATCCGAGCACGAAGACCGCGAAGGAGCGGCTCTTGAGCAG
The DNA here is from genome assembly GCA_963732935.1 of uncultured Acidobacteriota bacterium. Classification (GTDB taxonomy): domain Bacteria; phylum Acidobacteriota; class Vicinamibacteria; order Fen-336; family Fen-336; genus DATBSL01. Next base: position 406,946 of record CAVTBK010000005.1, read on the forward strand.
CGAGAGCGCGTCGAGGCCGAGCACGTCGCGCACGCTCACCCGGTGGCCGAGCGACTTCGGCGGCGTGTGGGGCAGCAGGAACGCGAAGAGCCCCAACGCGAGCGAGGCCCCCGCCGCCAGGCGCAGGGGAGTCGCAGTGGGCTCGACCCGGAGGAAGCCGACGATCAGGCCTGCCACGATCCAACCGAGCGTCCCGAAGACCCGGATGCCGGGGAACTGTTTCTCGGGGCTCCGCATCTGGTTGAACGAGATCGCGTTCACGAGCGCCAACGTCGGGTTGTAGCAGAGGGCATAGAGCAGCAGCACCCAGAAGAACGCCCCCGGGTCGGTGATCGTCGAGACCCAGTAGAGAAGCACGGCCCCGGAGAGGTGCATCGCCGCGAGCACCTTCTCGGCGGCGAAGAAGCGGTCCGCGACCATCCCCACCAGGAAGGGCGCCACGATCGCGCCCCAGGGTAAGGTGCTGTACGCCTGCGCCGTCTGGACGCCGCTGAAGCGCAGGCCCTGAAGCAGGTAGGTCCCCATCGTGACGTACCAGGCCCCCCAGACGAAAAACTGCAGGAACATCATGGCGGAGAGCCGCCCGCGCACGGAGGAAGGCAGGGCGGGCGGAAGCTCGGAGCCGGTGGCGCTCATGCGGGGGTCTCCTTTCACCGTTCGCGGTCGCACGGAACCCGCGCCGGCCGAAGGTACCACAACCCCCGCGAGCGCCTCCGGCGGCGAGCGCCCGCCCGCGCGAGGCGCCTATGGCGGCCCAGTGAGACTACGGCAGCCGGGTGAGGCGGAACTCCCTGAGCCCCATGAGCGTCAGCACGGCGCTCGCCGCCCGCGCGCCGCCCTCTCGGGAGAAGACGATCTGGATCGGACCCTCTTTGGAGAAGAAGGCCGTCTCGGACTGGGGGAAGATCTCGGCGCGGCCCTGCTGGCCGCTCGCGACGAGCCGCCCGCCCTCGCGGGTGATCTCGATCGCTTCTCCCATCACCGCGGCCACCGGCGCGGGCGCCTCCAGCCGGTAGCGGCCGACGTAGCGGTCCAGCACGGCCGGAGCCAGATCGACCGTCTCCGGCCACTCGGGCCCGAGCCGGTCGCCCTCCAGGACCGTGAGGATCCGATGCGCGAGATCGCCGGCCGTCGGCAGCGCGCCGGGCGGCCGCATGCCGAGGTTGGAGAGCACCACGATCGCCAGCCGTTCCTCGGGATAGATGGCGAGATAGCTGTTGAAGCCGCTGATGTCCCCGCCGTGCCCCGCCTCCCGCAGCCCCCGATAGTCGGTCAGCATGAAGCCGTATCCGTAGGCCCCACGGCGGCCGTCGGTGAGCCTCACCTGGGTCCAGGCCTTCTCCAGCGTCTGGGCCGAGACGATCCGCCCCGCCAGCAGGTCCTTCACCCAGATGCCGAGGTCCGCGACCGTGGAGAAGAGCCCGCCCGCAGCAGGCTCCACCGACAGGTCGTTGCGGTCGGCCGGGACGACACCCCCCTCGGGACGGAAGAGGTAGCCGGACGCCCGGTCCCCGGAGACGAGGGCCGGCCGGTCGACCCCGGTCTCGTGCAGGCCGAGGGGTTCGAGCATCGCCTCCCTCAGCTGCTGCTCGTAGCTCTTCCCGGTCACCTTCTCGATCACGCGTCCCAGCGCGACGTAGCCCAGGTTGCTGTAGTTGAGCCTCTCGCCGGGGGCGCAGTCGCGCGGGAGCCGGGCCGCCTCGGCGAAGCCCATGAAGTCGGGCATGCCGGCGGTGTGCGAGAGCAGGTGGTGGATGGTGATCCGCTCGCCCCCCACGACGCCCGGCAGGTACTTCTCCAGCGGGTCTTCGAGCCTGAGCCGGCCCTGCTCCACCAACTGCAGCACCAGGAGGGCGGTCACGGACTTGCTCATGGAGGCCAGCTGGAAACGGGTATGGGGCGTGTTGGGCGTGCCCTTCCCGAGGTCCGCCAGCCCGTACCCCTTGGCGTACACGACCTCGCCTTTCCGCAGGACCAGCACGGCCGCGCCGGGCAGGCCGGTGCCGGCCACCGGGGCGAAGAGGGCGTCGATCTGCGCCGCCGAGCCGGCGGGAAGGACGGCCTCGCCGGCCGAGGACGAAGCCTCCCCGCCCGGCGGCCCCGCGGCGGCGCTGCGCGTGGCGCCCCCGAGAAGCGTCGCCGCGGCGAGTCCGAGCACGCACGTCGAGAGCCGACGACCCATGTTGACCTCCCCGCCCGGCGCGCGGTGCGCCTGCTGATGTACTGTTACGTTGCTGGCCGCCTGCGAGTTCAGGAGGTTCCAGATGGCTTTGCCTCGCGCGCCAGCTCCGGGTCGGGGAGGCGCGGGCCTACCGGTCCATCGAGGAGATGGTGAGCGACCCCGCCATCGACTGCGTGTGGCTATGCGCGCCCAACCACGCCCGGGTCGAGAACCTGCACGCCATCCTCGCGGCCCGCCAACGAGGCGCGGAGCTCGTCGGGCTGGCGATCGAGAAGCCCCTGGCGCGGAGCGTCGCCGCGGCCAAGGCGGTGGTCGAGCTGGTGGAGAGGATCGGCTGCCTGCACGGCTATCTCGAGGACCAGCTCTTCTCCCCCGGGCTCGAGCGGGGCCACGCGATCGTATGGGCCCGCGGCGCGGCCCTCGCGGGGGGGCTCGACAGCGGCGCCCGCGGTGCGGGCGGCCGTCACGCCCAGGGCGACGGGCTCTCCGCTCCCCCGCGCCACCTGCCCGACTACGGGGCCGCCAGGCCCCTCCGCCGGGCCTCCTCCACGCTGAGGCCGCCCGACCGGCCCTCCCACCAGCGCTCGGTCTTCTCGGCGGCCACGAAGCCGGTCGGCCGCAAGACCCGCAGGGTCAGCGTCAGGGCACGCGAGGTCCCGGGGGGCCAGGCCCCCTCGATCGTCTGCGGCGCCCCGATCACGGGCAGGTCCTTCCCGCCGCTCGCGATCAGCCCGCCCTCCTGGTCGCGTGCCTCCCACTCGGCACGGTAGCCGCGCAGGTCGTAGGACGGCAGCTCGTCCGGCCGGCGGCGCTCGATGGTGGCCCGAAAGCCGTCCGGCCGGTAGCGGTCGCTGCGGGTCAGGGCGAGCGAGAGACGGGCCGGGCTCATCCGCTCGCGGAAGACCTCGTACGAGGGACGCCTCTGCCGGTCTTGGTCGACGAGCCCCATCTCCACGAAACCCGACGTCTCGCCGGGCCGCAGGTTGCGGTGCGACTTGTAGTCCTGGTAGCACCAGAAGATCGCCCCGGCCACGAAGTCGTGCCGCTCGAACTCGGCCATCTGCTCGCGCAGGATCGCGATCCGCTCGACGTCCGCTCGAACGGGATCGGGCGCGAAGACGCCTGCCAGGCCGAACTCCGAGATGAGGACCATCTTGTCCGGGAACATCCGGCCCACCCGATCGAGAGCGGGCGCGAGCCCCTCGGCCGGGCCGGCCCAGCTCCCGTAGTACTGGTTCATCATCACGAAGTCGGTGTACTGGTTCGCGTTCGCGGCCGGGTCCCGGAGCCACCCGAGGCCGTCGTCGGCGTAGCTGACGTAGCGGGTCGGGTCGAGCGACTTGACGTACTCCACCATTGCCTTCACGTAGGCGCGCCCCGCCGGCGTGCTGGTCGCGCTCTCGTTGCAGACGCTCCAGGCGAAGATGCTCGGGTGGTTGCCGGCCTGCTCGATCATCTCCCGCATCATCTGCTTGGCGAGCGCGAGCACGACCGGGTCGGCCATCTGCTCCTCGCTGAACTGCCACATCGGGATCTCCGGCACCAGCAGGACACCGTGGCGGTCGGCGTAGTCGAGGACGGCCGGGTGCTGGGGGTAGTGGACCGGTCGCGTGAGCACGACCTGCAGCCGCTTGAGGTCGTCCCAGTCGGCCAGGATCGTCCCGCGTGTCTCGGCGAGCCCTTCCTGGACGGAGTCCTCGTGACGGGTCACGCCGGTGAGACGAACCCGCTCGCCGTTCAGCCACAACCCCCGGTCACGGATCTCGACGCTGCGGATCCCGAAGCTGTCGCTGCGCGCGTCGAGCACTGAACCGTGCGCGTCGCGAAGCCGGAGCTCGAGCGTGTAGAGCGCGGGGTCGTCGAAGTGCCACAGGTGCGGCCGCGGCACGGCGAAGCGAAGCGTCGGCTGCCGCGAGCGGCCGTCCAGGCTGAGGGCGATCTCCCCCTCCGCGACCGACGACCCGCCCGGGTCCAGCACGCGCGCGCTCAGCCGCACGCGGCCCACGCCCGCGAGCGCCACTCGCGTGGCAACAGTGGCCGCGGGCGCGCCGCCGGCGGGTCGCTCGGGCGTCAGCGAGGTCCGGATCGCCTGACCACGGATGAACGCCCGCTCCCGGGCGACCAGGGCCACGTCCCGGACGATCCCGCCGTAGTGCCACCAGTCGTACCAGACGTTGCCACCGCCCTCGAGCCTCATCGCCCAGCCCGGGAAGGGTGGCGAGGCCGGGCCGGTTGTCGACCTCTACCGCGATCCGACCACCACTGCCCAGCGCCTTCGTCACGTCCACCTGCCACGCGGTGTGGCCGCCCTCGTGCGAACCCACGAAGACGCCGTTCACGAAGACGCGCGCGCGATAGAAGGTCGCGCCGAAGTCGAGATCGAGCCGTTTGCCCCTGCAGCGGCCCCGGCACGCTCAGCTCGCGCCAGTACCAGGCGAGCCCTTCGTGCTCCGCGTGCGGGCCGACGCCCCAGGTGTGGGGGACGTCGACGACCTCGACCTCCCCGGGCACCGAGCGCGCCCAGCCCTGCGCCTCGCCGGTGCCGTCCGCGTCGATCCTGAACTGCCAGGGACCGTTCAGGTCCAGACGCGTCCCCGCCACGGCCGGGGGACCGGACACGCACACGACCAGCGCTGCGACCGTGCCGATCCGAATCAGCATGGACACCTCCACACGAGTCGAGCCGAAGAGCCGGAACCGCTCGAGACGGCTACGGGCACATGCGGGCGACGTGGTCGACCTGGGTCTTCATCATGGCGAGCGTCTGCTGGCTGGCGGCCACCTGGACCTTTCCCTGAGCCTCCTCGATCCTCTGGTAGGCCTCGGTCAGCAGGGGCTTCGCCACCTCGCAGTCCGTCTCGTTGCGGACCACCTCGCCCACGGCGGTGCCGGCCCTGGCCATCAACTCGGCGTCCGTGTTGATGGTCTCGATCTGCTTCTTCCGCGGGTCCTCGCAGGCCACCGACAGCAACGAGACTGCCACCAGCAACAGGATCCCCTTCCTCATGCCGCTCCTCCCGTGCCGAACGAACGTCCATGAGGATAGCGCATGTGATCTCCCGCAGACGGCGGGGCCGCGCCGTCCTCTATAATTCGCTTGCGAACGATGGGCGGCACCGTCAGCCTCGTCGTCACGGCCGGCCCGATTCGCGGGCGTCGGTTCGACTTCCAGCGTCACGACACATTCCTGTTCGGGCGCGCGCGCGACTGCCATGCACGGCTCGCCGAAGCCGACATCTCCGCCTCCCGGCATCACTTCCTGCTGGAGGTCAACCCGCCTCGGGCGCGCCTGCGTGACCTCGGCAGCCTGAACGGCACCCACGTCAATGGAGTACGCCACGGCGGCCGCCCCGCCCAGGCACGTCCGGTCGAGCTGCCGGGCGAAGGCAACGCCGAGGTGGAGCTCCACGACGGGGACGAGATCCGCGTGGGAGCCACCCACATCCGCGTCGAGATCAAGGGATCGCGGACCTGCGTCTGCTGCCGCCGGCCGATCGCAGGAGACTGGACCGAGAACCTGTGCGACGACTGCCGCAGCGGCTCGGGCCCCACCGGGGCCCGGCGCGAGACGCCCCCTCCCCACCGGGCCCCGAGCGCGCCGCCCGCGCCTGAAGCGCCGCCCGCGGCGGGCCCGGAAGCGAACGAGTTCCCGCCGGGCACGACGGTCGGGCGCTACCGGATCGAGCGCTCGCTCGGAGCCGGCGGCATGGGTGCCGTCTACCTCGCACACCGCGCCGACCTGGCGGAGCCCGTCGCGCTCAAGGTGATGCTCCCGGCGCTGCGGGTCGACGAGGCCGCGCAGGAGATCTTCCTGCGCGAGATCGCGGTCACCCGTTCGCTGCGTCATCCCAACATCGTGGGCCTGCTCGATTTCGGAAAACACGAGGGGCGGTTCTACTTCGCGCTCGAGTACTGCGCGCGCGGCAGCGCCGAGGCGCTGCGGCGGGCGCGCGGAGGACGTCTATCGCTGCCGCTCGTCCTGCACATCGCGTCGGACGCCCTGGAGGGGCTCGCGGCTGCGCACGACGCGGGCTTCGTCCACCGCGACTTGAAGCCTGACAACGTCCTCCTGACGGAGGACGGGCGGGCCCGGATCGCCGACTTCGGCCTGGCAAAGAGCTTCCAGCAGTCCGGGCTCTCCGGCATGACGGCCACCGGCGCGGTCGCTGGCACCTTCTTCTACATGCCCCGCGAGCAGCTGACCAGCTTCCGGACGGTCCGCCCGGTGAGCGACGTGTGGAGCATGGCCGCGACCCTCTACAACCTGCTCACCGGCAGCTACGCGCGCGACTTCGCGCCGGACGTCGATCCGCTCTCGGTCATCCTGCGCGGCAGCCGCGTACCGCTGCGGCGCCGCGACCCGTCCGTCCCCCCGGCGCTCGCCGAGATCGTGGACCGCGCGCTCGAGGACGACCCCGAGCGTCGCTATCCGACGGCGCGCGAGTTCGTCTCGGCGCTGCGGGGCGTGCTGTGAGTGACGCGTTCCTGACCCTGCGCTGTCCCTCCTGCGGCGTCACCTCGGAGAGGGCCCCCGCCAGCCTCGCCGGACGCCGGGTGCGCTGCGGCGCCTGCCACTTCTCCTTCCTGGCGCCCAGCCTGCCGGACGCGCCCGCTGCCACGGTGCTCGAGACCGCAGACGACGACCCGGCCCCCACCGTGGCCGAGGCACCGGACGGCTCGAGCGAGACCGGCTCCTTGCTGACCGCACCCACGGTGGCCGAGGCCGAGGTGCGCGAGGCGCCACCTCGAACCAGCGTCGGCATCGAGTGGCGCACCGGCGATCTCGTGCTGGGTCTCTACGAGGTGATCGGGGTGCTCGGCGAAGGTGGCATGGGCCGCGTCTACCGGGTGCACCACCACGGCTGGGACCTCGACCTCGCCGTCAAGGTGCCGCTGCCGGCAGTGCTCGACGAGGCGGGCGGCGCCGACCTCTTCGAGCGCGAGGCCGAGACCTGGGTGAACCTGGGCCTGCATCCGCACGTGGTCACCTGCTACTACGTGCGCCGGGTCGAAGGCCTGCCGCTCGTGTTCGCCGAGTACGCGGACGGTGGCAGCCTGCACGACGCCATTCGGACCGGCCGGCTCGACTCCCTCGAGGCCATCCTCGACGTGGCGATCCAGTTCGCCTGGGGGCTCCACCACGCTCACGAGCAGGGCCTCGTGCACCGGGACGTGAAGCCGGCCAACGTCATGCTGACCTCGGACGGTTTCGCCAAGGTCACCGACTTCGGCCTCGCCCGCAGCCGCGCGATTCGCCTGGCCGCGCCCGGCCGTGCCAGCGGGGGCCGTACCATGACCGTCGAGGGCGGCGGCGGCGCCACGCCGGCCTACGTCTCGCCGGAACAGGCCCGCGGCGAGACGCTCAGCCGCCGCTCCGACATCTGGAGCTTCGCCCTCTCCGTCCTCGAGATGTTCGCGGGCCGACGCAGCTGGGACTTCGGTCTCAAGGCACCGGAGGTACTGGCGAGCTTCCGCCGGGGCGAGCTGGGCGCCAGCGGCCGGCCCGCGCTGCCCGGGCCGGTGGCGGAGCTGCTGGCGCGCTGCTTCCGGGAGAAGGCCGACGAGCGACCTCACGACCTCGCCGAGGTCGCGGCGGCGCTCCAGGACTCCTGGCGGGCGAGCGCCGGGACGCCCTACGCCCGGCGCGAGCCTCGCGGCGGTCGTGGCTCGGCCGACGCCCTCAACAACCGCGCGGCCTCGCTCGTCGACCTGGGCCGGGCCGCGGAGGCGGACACGCTCTGGCGCCGCGCGCTCGAGCTCGACCCCCATCACGTCGAGGCCACGTTCAACGCCACGCTCGCCGCCTGGACGGAGGCCCGGATCGGCGACCCCGAGCTGCTGCGGCGGATGGAGGAGGCCTGCGCGTCGCATCCGGCGTCGGCGCGCGCCCGCCAGCTCGAGGGACGGCTGCACCTGGTGGCGGGTCAGCCGGCCGAGGCCGCCGCCGCCTTCGAGCGGGCCGTCGAGCTCGGCTCCGCCGAGGACCTGGAGCACGACCTCGAGCGCGCGCGGGCTCCACGCCCCGCTCCCGAGCTCGTCTTCCCCCGCTTGCCGGAGACGATCACGGCGCTCACGACGACTCCCGGCGGGCCGCTGGTCGCCTCCTGTCCCGGCGAGATCCGCGTCTTCGATCCCAAGAGCGGGCTCTCGCTCCGGACTATCGCGGTGCAGGAGGGTTCGGTGCGATCCCTGCTCCTGACCGACGACGGGCGAACGCTCGTGGCGGGTCTCGAGGGTGCGCCGATCACGGTCTTCGACCTGGCCTCCGGGCGCCGTCTTCGCGGCTTCGCGCGCCACACCGGCTTTGCGACCAGCCTCGCCTCCCTGCCGGGCGGGCTCCTGCTCTCGGGTGGATCGGATCGCGTGGTCCGGGTCTGGGACACGGCCAGCGGTCGCTGCCTCCGCGAGCTGAGCGGGCACGAGGACGCCGTGAGCGCGGTCGCCGCCGGCAGCTCGCTGATGGCCTCCGCCGGCCGCGACGGCACGGTCCGAATCTGGACGATCGCGGATGGCCGTTGTCTCGCGACCCTGCGCGCGCAGGGCGGGCGCGTGCTGGCGCTGGCGCTCTCCGAGTCGCAGTCGCGGCTGGTGGCTGCCGGCGACGACGGCGTCGTCCGCGATTGGGGTCTGCGCTCCCACGCCCTCGTGCGTAGCTACGCTTCGCACGCCCAGACCGTCCAAGCCCTGGCGCTGGCCGCGGACGGGGGCCGCATCCTCTCCGGCTCGAGCGACCGGACCCTGCGCGGCTTCGACGCGGAGGGCGAACGCCTGAGCCTGCTCGGCCGCTTCGACTCCGCGGTCCAGGCGCTCGCGGTCGGCGCCGACGGCGTGATCTTCGTGGCACACGGCAACCTGGTGAGCGCCGTGCGCTGCACCGCGATCAGCTCGCCCCCGCTCGCCCTGTGCCGGCCCGCCTCCGCCGTGGACGAGGAGGCGCGCACCGCGTTCTTCGAAGAGCGGGTCGGCGAGGCACGCCGCTCGCTGGACGCCGGCGACTTCGGCACCGCCTTTCGCCTGGCGCGCTCGGCCCGGTCGATCCCGGGTCACGAGCGGGCCCGCGCCGTGCTGGCGGTCTGGGACGATCTGTGCGCGCGTGTGCCCCGCCAGGCGCTGCTCTCGGCCTGGGAGGAGGCGCGTCTGGAGGGCCACCAGGAGGCCGTCCTCGCGGTCGCGCTCGACCCCGCCGGCGCCGCCGTCGCCACCGCCAGCCTGGACGGCACGGTACGCACGCGCATCTTGACCGAGAACGGCGCCGAGCGGGTGCTGCGAGGTCATGAGGGCGCCGTGACGGGGGTCGCGTTCCTGGACGCTGGCTCGCGTATCCTTTCTTCCGGGCGCGACCGCACGCTGCGGCTCTGGGACGCTGCCAGTGGGACGGCCCTGGCAGTGCTCGAGGGCCACGCCGAGACGGTGGCGTCGGTCGACGGCAGCCCGGACGGCCAGCGGGCGGCGAGCGCAGGATGGGACGGCACCGTGCGCCTCTGGGACCTGCGCTCGCGGTCGATGGCCCGCGTCCTCGAGGGGCACGGCGCCAACGTGGCCGCGGTTCGCTTCTCCACAGACGGCCAGGTGCTCGCGAGCGGTGGCTGGGACGGCACCGCTCGGCTCTGGGATCCCGAGACGGGCACGGCGCTCGCCGTCCTCGCCGGTCACGGGGGCAACGTCACCGCGCTCGCCTTCCATCCGACCGGGCGCCACCTCGCCACCGGGTGCGACGACCGTGCCGTCCGGCTCTTCGATCCCCGCTCCAAGCGCCCTCCCCGCGTCCTCGAAGGACACACGGGAGAGGTGACCGGTCTCGCCTTCACGCCCGACGGCCGCTTCCTGCTCTCGTCCAGCCGGGACGGCACCGTACGGGTGTGGGACGTGCGACGCGGCGAGACCGTGCGCAGTCTCCCCCACCCGGCGATGGTCCTCGGCCTCTCCCTGCTCCCGGCCGGGAGCCTGCTGGCGACCGCATGCGGCGACCGGACCGGGAGGCTCTGGCACCTCGACTGGGAGCCGGAGGCCGCCGCGACCACCGCTCCGGCCGGGCCGACGGCGTCGATCGCCGGCACCACCGCACGCAGCGTGGCCTCGGCGGCTGGAGCCACCGCACCGGGGCGCCCGAGCGCAAGCATGATCACGCGCGCCAGCACGCTGCGAGCCGACCTGCGCCGGGCCGGCCCCGGCCCGGTGCGGGTGCTGCGCCCGAAGGCCGCGCGGGCGGCCCGCATCATCCCCTGGCGCTGGCTGGGTTTGGGCGCGCTCCTGCTGCTCGCCATCGCGATCAGCCTCGTCGCCACCCGCAGGCCGACACCACGGCTGCACCTCTCGCGGCAGATGGCGAGGGAGGTTCCGCTCGAGCTCGACCTCGTGGACGTGTCGGCCTTCGCCAGCCAGTGCCAGCCGTCCGAGTACGATCAGCACCTCGAGCGCCTTCGCTCCGGCACCCCCGACGCGCGCGACATCGCCTGCGTCGCCACGCGTCCTTCCGAGGCCCTGGTGGCCGACGTCCTGGACCGGGCGCCGCTCACGGACCGCGATCCGTTCACGGCTCGGCGACTGCGCCGCAACGCAGCATCAGCCCTCACGGCGCTCGGCGGCGAGGCGCTCGACCTCCTCTGCGCCAGGCTGGACGACGCGCGCGGGGAGGCGCGTCAGGTGGCCGCCATGGCCCTGGCCGTCGCTCGCCATCCGGCGGTCAACGAATGCCTGGGGCGTACCCTGCGCTCCGGCACCCCTGAGGCGAAGCGGGCCGCCGCGGAGGCGATGCGACAACGCATCACACGCGGCCTGCTGCCGCTCGAGGAAGGCTGGCGACTGGTGCGGCAGCTGCTCGACGACCCCGATCCCCAGACCGAGCTGGCCGGCCTCGAGCTCGTCTCCCTCTATGCCTCCGGCGTCTCGGCGCCGGCCGCGCAGGTCCTCACCCGGAGCCCCAACCCGCAGGTCGCCGCGAAAGCCAAAGAGACCGTCGTCATCATCGCCGGGATCCGGCGCGCGGACCAGCTGCTGGGAGACATCGGCCCCTGACTCCCGCCGGGCGGCCGGCCGGGCGGGAGGAGATCGCGCGCCCCTGTTGACCCCGACCGGCCAGGTCGTAGAGACTCGCCGCCATGGGAAAGGGAACTCGACGACTGGCCTTTCTGGCACTCCTGACCGTGCCCGCGACAGCCACCGCAGCCACGACGGACCCGGCGCCCGACTGGGAGAACGCGCAGGTCGTCGGCATCGGCAAGCTCGATCCTCACTCCCCCGTCTACCCCTTCCCGGACACGGCGAGCGCCCGGACCCTCGACCGGACGGCGTCGCCCTACTATCGACTGCTCAACGGACGCTGGCGCTTCCACTTCTCGAAGACACCGGAAGCGCGCCCGCTCGACTTCTACCTGACCGGCTTCGACGACGCGGGCTGGGACGAGGTCCCGGTACCCTCGAACATCGAGGAGAACGGCTACGCGCCTCCCGTCTACGTCAACATCGGCTATGCCTGGGGCTGGGGCACGCCGCCCCGCGTCCCGCACGAGCTCAACTACGTGGGCTCGTATCGCCACCGTTTCCAGCTGCCCGCGAGCTGGCGGGGCCGGCGCGTGCGGCTCACCTTCCAGGGCGTCTCTTCCGCGTTCTACCTCTGGGTCAACGGAAGGAAGATCGGCTACAGCCAGGACAGCCGCGGGCCCGCCGAGTTCGACGTCACGGACGCTGTCGTCCCGGGCGAGAACCTGCTCGCGGTGGAGGTGTATCGCTTCAGCGACGGTTCCTATCTCGAGTGCCAGGACTTCTGGCGCATGTCCGGGATCTTCCGCGACGTGGTCCTGTGGTCCCCGCCGAGCTTGCACCTCGCCGACTTCCGGGTGGTGACGGACCTCGACGCGCAGTACCGCGACGCGACCCTCGACCTCGAGGTCATGGTCGAGAACAGCATGGCGACGGAGGCGGCATTCACGGTGAGCGCCGACCTCCTCGACGCCTCCGGAGAGCCGGCGCTCCACCTCTCGGCCCGGGGCCGGGCGGCGGGCGGCGGGACGAGCACGCTGACCCTATCTGCGCCCGTCAGGGATCCTCTCAAGTGGTCGAGCGAGAAGCCCGACCTCTACACGCTGCTGCTGCAACTCGAGGACGCCAAAGGCGCCTCGCTCGGGATCGTGCCCTGGCGGGTGGGCTTCCGGAAGGTGGAAGCGAAGGACGGCCGTCTGCTCGTGAACGGCCAGCCGGTGCTGGTCCGTGGAGTGAACCGCCACGAGTGGGATCCCAAGACCGGACAGTACGTCCGGCGCGACTCCATGCTGCGTGACCTCGAGCTGCTCAAGCGACACAACTTCAACCTGGTCCGTACCTCACACTACCCGAACACCCCGGAGTGGTACGAGCTGTGCGACCGCTACGGGATCTACCTGATCGCCGAGTCGAACATCGAGTCGCACGGGATGGGATACGATCCCGAGAAGACCCTCGCCAACAAGCCCGAGTGGCTGCGGGCGCACCTGGACCGCACGCGACGCAACGTCCTCAGCTTCCGCAACCACGCCTCGGTCGTGGTCTGGTCGCTCGGCAACGAGGCCGGCGACGGGGAGAACTTCGTCGCCGCCGCCGACTGGGTCCACCAGCACGACCCCACCAGACCCGTCCACTACGAGCGGGCCGGGAGAAGACCGTACGTCGACGTCGTCAGCTACATGTACATGCCCGCCGCGAAGCTGGCGCAGGAGGCTCAGCTCGACGATCCGCGCCCGCTCCTCGAGTGCGAGTACTCGCACGCGATGGGCAACAGCAACGGCGGCTTCGACGAGTACTGGCGCCTGTTCGAGGCCGGGACCCGCGCCCGCGGTGGAGCCATCTGGGACTGGGTCGATCAGGGCCTGAGCGCGGAGGTCCCGCCGCGCGTCACGGTGCGGGATCGGGGCCCCCACCACATCGAGGCGCTCTTCGTGGGCCACTACCAGGCCGGCGAGGGCGGCGAGGGCTATCTCAGCCTGCCCGACGCCGACCCCCTGAACCTCCGCGATGCGCTCACGCTCGAAGCGGTGCTCTATCCACGACGAGCGTTGATGGGCGCGGCGGATCCCCAGCTGGCACGGCTCCATCCCTACCTGTCGAAGGGCGACCTCGGCTTCCAACTGCGCCAGGAGGACGACCAGGTGGAGCTGTGGCTGCGCTTCCAGGGGGAGGACGAGCCTTTCGTGCTGCGCTCGCGGGTGCCCGCGGACTGGTGGGAGAGCTGGCACCGGCTCACCGGGAGCTACGACGGGAGGCAGGCACGGCTCTACCTCGACGGCACGCCGGTCGCCTCCGGCGAGAAGGCGGGGCGGCTTTCGCCCGGCCACTTCCCCCTCAACGTCGGGCGCAACCCCGAACGCATCGAGAGCCGTACCCCCGCCCGCGTGCGCGAGGCGCGGGTCTACTCCCGGGCCCTTACGGATGCGGAGGTGGCGGCGCCGGACCGGCCCGCCGAGGGGTTGGTCCTCTGGCTGGACCTGGCCGACGCGAAGGATGTCGCTCCCGGCGGGGGCGAGTACTTCGGCTACGGAGGGGATTTCGGTCCCACCACGACGCCCTCCGACGAGAACTTCTGCCAGAACGGCGTCGTCTCGGCAGACCGCACTCCGCATCCGGCCCTCGCCGAGATCGCCGCCCTGCAGAGCTACGTCGACGTCGTGCCGCTCGACCTCGCCCAGGGACGGGTGGCGATCCTCAACCGGCACGACTTCACGACCCTCTCGGAGCTCATGAAGGGCCGCTATCTCGTCCACGCGGACGATCGCCTGATCACCGAAGGTACCCTGCCCCCGCTCGCGATCGGCCCGCACGCCGAGAAGGCCGTCACGATCCCGCTCCCTCCGCTGGTCGCCGAGCCGGGGGTGGAGTACTGGCTCGACCTCGTGTTCGAGCTGGCCGGTGATCACCCCTGGGCCCGCGCGGGAGAGGTCCTCGCACGTCGCCAGTTCGCCCTGCCGATCAGCAGGGCGATCTCCCCCTTCTCCTCGGCGGCGCTGCCGGAACCCGCCGTCACCGGCGACAGCACGGGGACGATGATCCATGTCAAGGGGCCCGGTTTCGAGTACGGCTTCGACGCCGCCACGGGGCTGCTCGCCTCCATCCAGCTGTCCGGCACCGAGCTGCTCGCCCGTCCCCTGCGGCCCGACTTCTGGCGCGCCCCGAACGACAACGACCGCGGCAGCGGGATGCCCCGCCGGCTCGGCGTCTGGCGGGACGCCCATCGCTCGCTCGTCGTGCGCAGCCTGCGCACCGAGAGACCGGCCCCCGGGGCGGTGAGGCTGCTGATCGAGGCCGAGCTCGCCTCCGTCGGCGCTGCCTACTCGGTCGCCTACACGGTCTATGGCGACGGATCGCTCCTGGTCGAGCCCAGCTTCGACCCCGGCGACCAGAGGCTTCCGGACCTGCCCCGCTTCGGCATGCAAGCGGCGCTCGTGCCCGGCTTCGAGCAGATCGTCTGGTACGGCCCGGGGCCCCAGGAGACCTACGCCGACCGCCACGACCTTCCGGTCGGCGTCTACAGGAAGGCCGTGAGCGAGAACTACTTCCCCTACTCGCAGCCGCAGGAGACCGGCAACAAGGTCGAGGTGCGCTGGGCGGCGATCACCAACCGTGCCGGCCTCGGCCTGCTCGTGGTGGGCCAGCCTCGGCTCGGCGTCAACGCGCTCCACTACACCGCGCAGGACCTGGACCAGGCGGGACACCGCTACCAGCTGCCCTCGCGCCCGGAGACCTACTTGAACCTCGACTGGAAGCAGATGGGCCTGGGCGGGGACGACAGCTGGGGCGCCCTGCCCCTGCCCCAGTACCGGCTCAAGGCCGAGCGCTGCCGCTACCGCTTCCTGGTCCGCCCCCTCATCGGTGGCGAGTCGCCGATGGCGCTCAGCAAGGTGGTGATGCCGTAGCGCTTTCGGTCCCACCGGGACCGGGAGCGATTGACATTTCCCCCGACGCCACTAGGATGCTAAGTTTCGAGGCGTGGTGTGACGGTCGACCGGGGGGTCGCTCGGGTGGCGGCCAACCGAAGGGAGCCGGCGCACGGCAGTGAGTCCCTGCCGCCGGCCACCGGCGCATCGTGGTCCCGAAACGTGAGTTGACGGCGGCCCGCTGATCGGGTGGCTCGTCAAGGCACTCGCCAGTGGACGCCCGAGGTGGGCGCCCTTGGCCTCTGTGAGTCTGCCCCGCCGGCCGCGAGGCCCCGCGGGGCGCTGCGTCGGGCCGTGCTCCCCGCAGAGCGCGCGCCTTCCGTCGCCGGGGACGGTTGGCGCGCATGGGCAGCGTGACCGACGAGGGGGAGAGAGCGACCGCATGACCGCAACGCCGCCGACGCGATCCGAGAAGCTTCGAGCCTGGGTGGAAGGAGTGGTCCGGCTCTGCCGGCCCGCGAACGTCCACTGGTGTGACGGTTCGGAACAGGAGTACCGTTCCCTCTGCGATCGCATGGTCGAAAGCGGCACCTTCACGGCGCTCGACCCGGCCCGGCGTCCCGGCTCCTTCCTGGCGCGCTCCCACCCGAGCGACGTCGCCCGGGTGGAGGATCGTACCTTCATCTGCTCGCGGCGCGAGAGCGACGCGGGACCGACCAACCACTGGGCCGAACCCGAGGAGATGAAGAAGAAGCTCCGCTCGCTCTTCGAGGGCTCGATGGCCGGACGCACCCTGTACGTGATCCCGTTCGCGATGGGGCCGCTCGGCTCGCCGCTCTGCAAGATCGGGATCGAGATCACCGACTCGCCCTACGTGGTCGCGAACATGCGGATCATGACCCGCATGGGACAGGCCGTCCTCGACAAGCTGGGCACGGGTGACACGTTCATCCCCTGCCTGCACTCGGTGGGGGCCCCTCTCGCTCCCGGCCAGACGGACGTGTCCTGGCCCTGCGAGCCCGACCCGGCGCACAAGTACATCGTCCACTTCCCCGAGGACCCGTCCATCTGGTCCTACGGTTCGGGCTACGGCGGCAACGCGCTGCTCGGCAAGAAGTGCCTGGCGCTCCGCATCGCCTCGGCCGTCGCCCGCCGGGAAGGCTGGCTGGCCGAGCACATGCTGATCCTGGCCTTGACCTCGCCCCAGGGCGAGAAGCACTACATCGCGGCCGCCTTCCCGAGCGCCTGCGGCAAGACCAACCTGGCCATGATGCAGCCGGCCCTGCCGGGCTGGAGCGTCCGCTGCCTCGGCGACGACATCGCCTGGCTCCGGATCGGCGCCGACGGCCGGCTCTACGCGGTCAACCCCGAGAGCGGCTTCTTCGGGGTCGCCCCGGGCACCTCCCGCGCCTCCAACCCGCACGCGATGGCGACCTTCGAGAGAAACAGCATCTTCACCAACGTGCTGCTGACGCCCGAGCGTGACGTGTGGTGGGAGGAGATGGGCATCCCCGCTCCGGCCCACGGCATCGACTGGCAGGGCAGGGAGTGGACGCCCGGCTGCGGCCGCCCCGGTGCCCACCCCAACGCCCGCTTCACCGCCCCGGCCTCCCAGTGCCCGGTGATCGACCCGGACTGGGAGAACCCCGAGGGCGTCCCGCTCTCGGCCATCCTGTTCGGCGGGCGCCGGCCCAGCACCATCCCCCTGGTGAACGAGGCGATGAGCTGGGAGCACGGGGTCCTGATGGGCGCCGGCGCCGGCTCGGAGACCACGAGCGCCGCGCTCGGCAAGGCGGGAGTGCTGCGCCGCGACCCCATGGCCATGCTGCCCTTCTGCGGCTACCACATGGGCGACTACTTCGCGCACTGGCTCTCCTTCCCGGAGAGGACCGATCGCGGCAAGCTGCCGAAGATCTTCTTCGTCAACTGGTTCCGCAAGGACGCCGAGGGGCGCTGGCTCTGGCCCGGCTACGGCGAGAACAGCCGCGTCCTCAAGTGGATCTGTGAGCGCGTCTCCGGCAAGGGTGCGGGTGTCGAGACCCCGATCGGGGTCCTTCCGACCCCGGACGCTCTCGACCTCACCGGCCTGGACCTTCCCGCCGGGCAGATCGCCGAGCTGTTGCGGGTCGACCTCGACGGCTGGAAGCGCGAGGCCGACGACATCCTCTCGTACTTCGGCAAGTTCGGCGATCGCCTGCCCGCGACCCTGCGGCGGGAGGTCGCGGATCTGCGCGAGCGGCTGGCGCGGGCGACCCCGGTGGGAGCCCATGCCAACGCGGCATCGGTCTGATTGATCTAGGAGTGAGCATGACCGCCAGCAAGGTTCACAAGGTCTCGCGTCGCGCCGCCTCCCTCTCGCCCTCCCTCACCCTGGCCATCTCCGCCAAGGCCAAGCAGATGAAGGCCGAGGGTCAGGACGTGGTCGGCTTCGGCGCCGGAGAGCCCGACTTCGACACCCCGCAGCACATCAAGGACGCCGCCGCGGCGGCCCTGGCGGCCGGCTTCACCAAGTACACGCCGAGCAGCGGGATCCCCGAGCTCCGCAAGGCGATCGCCGAGAAGTTCCAGCGCGAGAACGGGGTGAGCTACGAGCCGAGCCAGGTGATCGTGTCCTGCGGTGGCAAGCACTCCTGCTTCAACGTCGTGCTCGCCACCTGCGAGGAGGGCGACGAGGTGCTGATCCCCTCCCCCTACTGGCTGAGCTACCCGGAGATGGTCAAGCTCGCAGGCGCGACCCCGGTCATCCTCGCCACCAGCGACCGGAGCGAGTTCAAGCTCACGCCCTCCCAGCTCCGCGCGGCGATCACGCCGCGCACGCGGCTCCTGATCCTGAACTCCCCGAGCAACCCTACCGGCAGCGTCTACGCTCCCGAGGAGATGAAGGCGATCGGCGAGGTCTGCATCGAGAAGGGCGTCCTGATGCTGAGTGACGAGATCTACGAGCACCTGCTCTACGACGGGGCGGTGCACCGGAGCATGGCGAGCTTCTCCAAGGACCACTACGACCACACGGTCGTGACCCACGGCTTCGCCAAGGCCTGGAGCATGACCGGCTGGCGGCTCGGCTTTCTGGCCGCCCCGGCCCCGATCGCCAAGGCGATCGACGCTCTCCAGAGCCACAGCACCAGCAACCCGACCAGCTTCGCCCAGAAAGGAGCGGTCGCCGCGCTGACCGGGCCACAGGACCACCTGCCGCGCTGGCTCGCCGAGTACGACAAGCGGCGCAGCTTCGCCTGGAAGAAGCTCAACGCCATGCCCGGCATCTCCTGCGTCAACGCCAGGGGCGCCTTCTACCTCTTCCCCAACATCTCCGGCACGGGCCTCAAGTCGGTGGACTTCTGCGCGCGGCTGCTGGAGACGGAGAAGGTCGCGGCGGTGCCCGGAATCGCCTTCGGCGCGGACGACTACGTCCGGATCAGCTACGCCACCAGCATGGCGAACGTCGAGAAGGGACTCGAACGCATGGACCGCTTCGCTCGGAGCCTCGCGCGCTAGCCCACCGCGCCCCGAGACGCCCCATGACCAAGGGCCAGATCGAGGCGGAAATCGCGGAGGCGATCGTCAAGTTCGAGCGAGAGTACATGGGACGCGGCCCCGAGCAGGCACGCGCCTATCTCGTGGACGACCTCATCATCGTGCGGTTGCGCGGCGTCTTGACGCCCGCGGAACGGCAGCTCGCCAAGAGCGAGGACGCCGCGCGAGGCCGCTCGCTGATCAAGCAGGTGCGCATGGAGCTGCTCGAGAAGGGCCGTCCCCTGCTGGAGACTCTGGTCCAGGACATCACCGGCCAGACGGTGCGGAGCCTCCATACGGACATCAGCACCGTCACCGGCGAGCGCGTCTTCGTCTTCTCCCTTGCCGGGGAGGTCCCCTTCGCTTGAGCGCCGACTGCTTCGACCCGCGCCCCCTCGCCCCGCGATGAGCCGGGCGTTCCTGGCCGTCCTCCGACGGCGGCTCGTCCACCCGCTGCCTCTCGTTCGCTACCTGCTGCTCACGACCGAGACGCACGCCCTGTGCGGCTCGCTCGCCTTCTTCGCCATGCTGGGCTTCTACCCGCTCGGGCTGCTGCTGGTCTCGCTCGCCACCCACGTGCTGCGCTCGCAGTCGGCGCTCGAGGTGGTCCGGCTCGCCATCCACTCCTACTACCCGATGGGCCAGGACTTCCTGCTGCGCAACCTCGAGCTGTCGGCCCAGCAGCTGCGCGCCCCGCTGTCCCTGGCGAGCGCTCTTTGGATCCTGCTCGGGGGCGCCGGCGTCTTCATCCCGCTCGAGACCGCCTTCAACCGGCTCTGGGGCTTCACGAACCATCGTTCCTATTGGCACAACCAGCTGGTCGGCTTCCTGCTGACGCTCGTCTGCTGGCTGCTGGTGCTGGCCCTGGTGCTGACGCTCGCGCTCGCCCCGCCGCTCCTGCGCACCCCGCTCTTGCGCCTCGGCGTCGTCGCCACCGGGGCGGCCGCCATCTTCGTCTGCTATCGCCTCCTGCCACATGGCCGGGTGGAGGCCTCGGCCGCCCTGCCCGCCGCGATCGTCACGGCCCTCGCCGCCGAGGCCGTCCGCTTCGGTTTCTCGCTCCTGCTGCCCAGGCTCGACCTGCCGCGCAGCCAGGGTCCCTTCCACGTCTCCGTGAGCTTCCTGGTCTTCGTCTACGTCGAGGCCTTCGTGCTCCTGGCCGGCGCCTTCCTGGCCGCGGAGACCACGCGGGAGAGCGCGCGGACGCCCGAGATCGGGACCACATCCGGACCCGCCTAGCGCCCACCCGGCCTCGGGGGCTTCTCCCTACCCGGCCAGCTCGCCATCGATCCGGCGCAGCTCTTCGAGGAAGCGCGCGCGGTACTCGGCGGCGAACGGGTTGCGCCGCTCCATGTCCTGGAACAGCTGGAAGGAGTCGCCGCGCAAGGACGCCACCTGCTTGAAGAAAGCCTCCGGAGCCGGCGTCGCGATCGGCTCCTCACCCCAGCCCAGCCGGCCGAGCGCCTGCGCCAGCAGGTGGAAGATCGCCTGGGTCCGTGCCACCTGCCGGTCGTGCTCCTCGGGCGTCGCCTCGATAACCTGGAGGCCGAGCGCGCGCAGGAACTCCCGGATCCGGTCATAGGACAAAGGGTCGATCCGGACCGGGCAGAGCACGATCTTCAGGCCCGCGATACCCTCCTTGCCGCTGTCCGGACCGAACAGGGGATGCGTGCCCAGGATCTGCACCTCACGCGGGAGAAGCTCGATCATCACCCGGATCGGATCGACCTTCACGCTGCAGGCGTCCACCACCAGCTGCCCGGGCCGCAGCAGCGGTGCCAGGCGCGCGCAGGTCTCCGCCATGGCCGAGATAGGCACGGTCAGCACCACGACCTCGGAGGTGGCGGCCTCCTCGAAGCTCGCCGCGCCCTCGAGCCCGACCAGCTTCGAGGCGTCCCGCGTCCAGACGCGGGGCGCCAGAGCCCTCAGCTGCTCGTAGGTCATGCGACCGAAGCGGCCCAGTCCCAGGATCCCCAGCGTCTTCGCCATGCCCTCAGTGCCCCTTCGCTCTGCGGAGCGCGCGCTCGAACCCCGGCAGGGCGCGGTCGATCGCCGCGTCCTCCAGGGTCAACGACAGCCGCATGTATCCGGGCCGTCCGAACCCGCGCCCGGGTACGGCCAGGATCCCCTCCTGCTTCAGCATCTCGACGAACGACAGCTCGTCGGCGAGCGGCGTCCTCACGAACAGGTAGAACCCACCCTGGGGCCTCACCAGCTGGTAACCCATCGCGACCAGGGCGTCCGCGACCCGCGTGCAGCGCCTCTCGTAGCGTGACGCGTCGACCCGCAGGTCGGGCACCGCCCCGATCGTCCACTGCCAGATCGCGGGGGCGTTGACGAAGCCCAGGATGCGGTTGGCGAAGACAGCCGCTCCGAACAGCTCGGCCGCGTCCGCCATCCTGGGCGAGATCGCGATGCAGCCCAGTCGCTCTCCGGGGATGGCGAGCGCCTTCGACCAGGAGTCGCAGACGACGGCGCGGGTCAGGTAGCGCGGCACCTGGGGCACCTCCACCCCGCTGAAGGCGAGCGCGCGGTAGGGCTCGTCCGAGAGCACGGTGAGCGGATGGCCGAGGGCGGCGAGGCGCGCCTCCAGTTCCTCGAAGAACCGCGCGGGGTAGACGACCCCGCTCGGGTTGTTGGGCGAGTTCAGGATCAGGGCGCGCGTGCGTGGCGTGATCGCCGCCACGATCCGCTCCACGACCGGCTGGCAGGCTTCGTCCGTCTCCACGGTCACCACCCGGCCGCCGTGGTTGGTCACGTAGAACTGGTACTCGGCGAAGAAGGGGACCAGCAACAGGACCTCGTCCCCGGGGTCGAGGAGCGCCTTGAGCGTCGCGTTGAGCGCGCCCGCCGCGCCCACGGTCATGATCACGTGGTCGGCCGAGTAGTCGAGCCCGGTCGCCTCCCGGAACCGCCGGGCGATCGCGGCCCGCACCTCCGGATAGCCCGCGTTCGGCATGTAGGCGTGGGAACGCGGCCGGTTCTCCTCCACCACCCGGCGCAGCGCCGCGATCAGCTCGCCTGGCGGCTCGAGGTCCGGGTTGCCGAGCGAGAAGTCGAAGACGTTCTCCTCGCCCCGCTCGGCCTTGAGCCGCAGGCCCTCCTCGAACATGCGCCGGATCCAGGACGCCCGGCCGATCGCCTCCCTGATGCTCTCCGAGATGCTCATCACAACCTCTAGCGCTCGCCCAGCCGGCCGCGGATCTCCTGGCTGCCCACCACGTTGACGCCGGCCGCCTGCAGCGCCGCGATCGCCTCCTGGGGCCGGTCGAAACGGAAGATCATGACCGCCCGGTCGCTCCGGCCGGGGGCGAACGCGTACATGTACTCGATGTCCAGCTGTCCGGCCGCGAGCCTCTCCAGGATCTCCGAGAGCCCGCCCGGCCGGTCCGGCACCTCGATCGCGACCACCTCCGTCACCCTCACGACACGGCCGTCGGCCTCCAGCACGGCCTTCGCGCGCTCCCAGTCGCTCACGATCAACCGCAGGATGCCGAAATCCTTGGTGTCCGCGAGCGCGAGGGTTCGCAGGTCGATCCCGGCCTGCGCCAGTGCCTTGAGCGGCTCGTGCAGCTGGCCCGGCCGGTTCTCCACGAACAGCGACAGCTGGTGGATCAGCATCTCTTCAGTCCCCCTGCCGGCGGCGGTCGACCACACGCTGGGCCTTGCCCATCGAGCGCTCCAGCGTGTGGGGCCCGACCAGCCGTACCTTCACGTGCAAGCCGGCCACCGTCTCGATCGAGGCCTGCAGTCGATCGTGCAGCGCCTCCACCGCACCCACCGTGTCGCTGAAGACCTCCGCCGTCACCTCCACCTGCACCTCCATCTGGTCGAGCCCCTTCTCCCGGAAGAGCAGGATCTGGTAGTGCGGCAGCGTCCCCTCCACCGCCAGGAGCGCGGACTCGATCTGGCCGGGGAACACGTTCACCCCCCGCAGGATGATCATGTCGTCGCTGCGCCGCTCGATCCGCCGGATCCTCCGGATGGTCCGCCCGCAGCGGCAGGGCTCGGTCAGGATCGAGGTGATGTCGTGGGTGCGGTAGCGGATCATCGGCATGGCGAGCTTGCTGAGCGTCGTCAGCACCAGCTCGCCCTCCTCGCCGTCCGGCTTGGGCACGCCGCTCACCGGGTCGACGATCTCGGGGTAGAAGTGGTCCTCGAAGACGTGCAGGCCCGCCAGCTCTGCGCACTCGGCGCCCACCCCGGGGCCGATGATCTCCGAGAGGCCGTAGATGTCGTGGGCCCGCAGGTTGCTCTCGGCGTGGATCCGCCGGCGCATCGCCTCCGTCCACGGCTCCGCCCCGAAGACCCCCACCCGCAGCGGCAGCGCGTGCATGTCGATCCCCATCTCGCCAGGCCCGCTCCAGGATGTGCACGAAGTAGCTGGGCGTCGAGCAGATGACACTCACGCCGAAGTCCCTGAGCACCATGATCTGCCGATCCGTGTTGCCGCCCGAGATCGGGATGACCGTGGCCCCGAGCGCCTCACCTCCGTAGTGGGCCCCCAGCCCGCCGGTGAAGAGGCCGTATCCATAGGCGTTCTGGATCACGTCCTTGGGTCCGACCCCGCAGGCGGCGAAGCTGCGAACCATGACGCTGGACCAGACCTCGACGTCCTGCCGGGTGTAGGCGACCACGATCGGCTTGCCCGTGGTCCCGCTCGAGGAGTGCAGGCGCACGATCTCGGAGAGCGGGCTCGGCAAAGAGTCCGAAGGGGTAGGTGTCGCGCAGGTCGGACTTCTCGGTGAAGGGCAGCTCCGCGATCGCGGCCAGAGACTCGACATGGTCGGGCGTCGTCCGACGGGCCTCCATTCGCCGTCGGAACAGCTCCACGCGCTCGTAGGCGCGGGCCACGATCGCCTGCAGCCGCGCGAGCTGCAGCTCTCGCAGCTGCGGCAGCGCCAGGAAGTCGAGCGCGCTCGCCGGGTGGAAGGAAGCCGTCCCGCTGGTCGTGTCTCTGTTCATGCCTCGCGTCCCTCGCCGGGTCAGGTCGGGCTCGCGCCGATGCCCGCGGCCCCCCTCGCCGGCGCCGAGCCGATCGGCGGATTAGACCACCGGAATCGTCCCGCCGTCGAGGCGCCGCGGCCGCTCGCGACCCCTGCTCAGGGCGCCAGGCTCAGTCTCCGCCGCGAAGCTAGGCGGCGCGGCGGGAGGCGCTGCCAGCGCGGGTGTCGCGGCCGACGCGCCCCCGACCAGGAGGGCGAGAGCGGCGGCGGAACAGGACGAAGTGGCAAGGCGCATCGAGACTCCGATCCCGCCGAGAGGCGACCGCGAATGAGGGCGGATCTCATGGACCTACGGTGAGACGATCACCGTGAAGGTGTGGCACTGGTCCTCGTGAAGGGGGCGCCGGTCGTGGTCGATGTCGTGGACGCAGAGGGTGGGCTTGTAGGTCCCGGCCGCATAGACGTGGTCCCGCCGGCAGTTTCCGCCGAAAGGACCGCGGCTGTCCCAGACCCCGTCGCCTTCGTAGTCCATGGAGAAGAAGAGCCAGTCGTTCTCCGGGTCGCTGGTCAGGCACAGGTTCAGGTTCATCGAGAAAGGAGCCGTGCCGCTCACCGTGTCGTTCCTGGCGGCTGGTGTCGTCTTGAAGACGGGATGCGGCGGCTGGTTGCCGACCGGCGAGGGCGACGGCGTCGGTCCGCTCACCGTGACGGCCGCGGCACAGCGGGCGCTCTGAGTCGCGGTCGTCACCACGAACGACGCCGTGTAGGCGCCGGCGGTCGCGTAGGTGTGCGGAGCGTCCGGGTCGCTTCCGCTCGCGCCGTCGCCGTAGCTGATCTCGACCGCGTAGTCGCCTTCCGCGCCCGCGACCGAGAGCAGAAAGCGCACCAGCAGAGGAGGCGCGCCCAGGGCTGGCTGCGCCGAGCAGGTCGCACTCAGGGCCGGAATGGTCGGCTCCTCCTTCTGACACGCCGACAGCGCCAGCAGGCCGAGCACGGCGACGAGCGCGACGTCCAGGCGGCGCATCCTCCCTCCCGTTCCGTGTGCCGCCACATTATGAACCGTGACGACCGCCAGCGGGGCGCCGGTGCCGGCTCACCTTTCCACCACCAGCTCCAGCCTCAGCGGCTCGCCCGGCTCGACCGCCAGGTCGCGTTCGAGGCCGTTCTTCCGCTCGTGCCAGACCACCGCCCGGTACCGACCGGGTGGCACGTCCTCGATCGCGAAGCGGCCCTTGTCGTCGCTCACCGCGAAGTAGGGGGTGTCGACCACGACCAGGTAGGCGAGCATGTCCGGGTGGAGACTGCAGCGCTGGCTGTAGACGCCGGCCTTCCTGAACACGTGGGTCCGGCTGTCGCCGGTCGGCCAGACGCCGAGGTTGTACCGGCCCTCTGGAGAGTAGACGTTGTGGGGCTCCGGGTCGTAGTTCAAGAAGCGAACGGCCGTGCCGGTCTGGATCGCCATCACGCGGGGAACGAAGCGGAACCCCTTCTGGTCGATCGTGACCGGCTCGGACGGTGGTGGCAGGACCAAGCCGGGCGCCGTGAGGCTCACCACGGCCCCCGCGCTCGACTCGAGGCCCACGATCCTGACCGTTCCCGCGACCCTGACCGCTCCCCTGACCGCGGAGGGCTGCGCGGCAAGCGCAGCGGGCACACCGACCGCCAGGACCGCCGTCAGCACGCCCCGGCAGCGCCTCCCGGCTTCGTGTCGAGCCGTCATCTCGGTCTCGGCGCCGCCCCGGAGCGGCCCAGCTCCAGCACCACGATCGTGTCGACGGCGTCCATCAGCTTCGGGTCGAGGCGCAGGAGCAGCGCGTCCTTGTCTAACCGGAACGGCACCGGCCGGCCCGTGGCGAAGAGCTTGGCCGACCTCACCCGGTGCGCCGGCCTGGGCAGCGGCAACACGGGGTCGCTCCAGTCGAGGACGTGTACGTACACCTTGTCTCCGCGCCGGGTGGTGACCCCCCAGGGCCGCGGTGTCACAGGCCCTCCGCGCGTGCCGTAGATCGTCTCGCCGTTGGCCTGCAGCCAGCGGCCGACCTCGGCCAGGCGCGCCACGAACTCGGGCTGGATGGTCCCGTCCGGCCGCGGGCCGACGTTCAGGAGCAGGTTCGCGTCGTAGCCGGCCGCCTTCACCAGCAGCTGCACGATCTGCTTCGTCGTCTTGTAGCTCCCGTCGGTCTTGTTGTAGCCCCAGGAGTTGTTGATCGTGTCGCACATCTCGCGAGGCAGGCTGCCGATCTCGACCCGGTCGTTGAAGCCGGTCGTGTTCTGGCCCGGCAGGTCCTTCTCGAACATCTGGAAGTCCTCGCCCGGGTTCGGCCGGCGATGGTGGTTGCTGCCGATCAGCGCCGCCGGCGCCAGCTCGTGGATGTGCGAGTAGGTCCGGCCCAGCCGCCAGTCGGCCTCCGGCTTGTCCCACCAGCCGTCGAACCAGATCCCCGCCACCTCGCCGTAGCCGGTGAGCAGCTCGCGCAGCTGCGCGTCCATGTAGTCGAGATAGCGGGACCAGTCCCCCTTCTCGTCGCGGCCGGCGAAGCGGCCCGTGGCCCCCCGCGGGAAGTAGTCCGGATGGTGCCAGTCGAGCTGCGAGTAGTAGAAGAAGAGCTTGATCCCCTGCCGGTGGCACTCGTCAGCCAGCAGCTTGAGCACGTCCTTCCGGTAGGGCGTGCGCTGGACGACGTCGTAGTCGCTGACCTTCGAGTCCCACATCGCGAAGCCGTCGTGGTGCTTCGAGGTGATCGTGATGTACCGCATCCCGGCCGCCTTGGCCATCGCCACCCAGGCGGCCGGGTCGAAGCGCTGCGGATCGAAGAAGGGCGGCAGGTCGCGCTCGTACTCGGGGATCGTGATGCGCTGGGTCTGCATCACCCACTCGCCATCGCCGCGCACCGCGTAGACGCCCCAGTGGATGAAGAGGCCGAAGCGCGCCTCCTCGAACCACTGCCGCGCGGCCAGGTTGTCGGCCGAGGGTTGGTAGCCCTCCTGCGCCACAGCCGCCGTGGCGGCGGCCAGGAGCGCCGTCGCCAGGAAGAGCCGTCTCGAAGAGCGTCCCATCATCGACCTCCGAAGGTGTCACAGGCGTTCGGATCGCCCGTCTCCAGACCCTTGCGCAGCCAGCGCACGCGCATGGCCGACGATCCGTGGGTGAACGACTCGGGCACCACGTAGCCCTGCGCCCGCTTCTGGATCGCGTCGTCGCCGATGGCCGCTGCCGCGCGCAGGCCCTCCTCCACGTCCCCGGGATCCAGGTACTCCTTGTTGAAGTGCCCGTATACCCCCGCAAAGCAGTCGGCCTGCAGCTCGAGGCGCACCGAGTAGGCGTTGGCCTCCCGTTCCGATCGCGCCCGCCGCTGGGCTCGGGCAACCTGATCCGAGATGCCCAGCAGCTTCTGGACGTGATGACCGACCTCGTGCGCGATCACGTAGGCCGCAGCGAAATCGCCCGGTGCGCCGAAGCGCTGCGACAACTCCCGGAAAAAGGCAAGATCGAGGTACAGCTTGCCGTCGGCCGGGCAGTAGAACGGCCCAGCCGCAGCCGAGGCCAGGCCGCAGGCGGAGTCGACGCGCCCGTCGAAGAGCACGAGCGTCGGCTTCTGGTAGCTCCGGCCGCTCTTCCCGAACGCCTGGGTCCAGGCGTTCTCGGTGTCCTTCAGCACGACGCGCACGAAGCGGGTCTCGGGATCGTCCGCCGGCGGCTGGAGGCTCGGGACGCGCTCCTCCGTCACCGGCGCTCCCTGCTGCAGGAGGCCGAGTATTTGCCGGGGATCCACGCCCGTCAGGAGCGAGACGCCGAGCACGAGCAGGAGCCCGCCGCAGCCGATACCCACCCGGCCGCCGGGCACGCGGAAGCCCCGCCGATCTTCGACGTTGTCGCTCTCCTCACGGCCTCGCCAGCGCATGCCGACCTCCGCTACCGCACAGACGCGCACAGCGTCCCGACCCGTCCGCGATCTTACACGGAGTTTGAGCCGGCTCCTCCGGGGCAAATGATCGCGGCGCAGCGAAGGCCCTGGTGCGCCCCGTGGAGGAAGCGAAGCGGCTCGGGATCCCGACCGTGGCCGCCGGCACCGAGCTGGACGTGATCGCCGCGGTGCTGATCGGAGGCGGGAGCCTGAGCAGCGGCGAGGGCTCGGTGCCGGGCTCCATGGGCGGCGCCCTGGTGATGGCGTTCCTGCGCAACGGCACCCAACAGATGGGCTGGCCCAGCCACGTGCAGGAGATCCTGATCGGTGTGATCATCGTGGCTGCCGTCGCGATCGACCGCTGGCGGCACTCGAGTCTCGAAGGAGAGAGATGAAGCTCTTGCGGTTCGGCGAGCGGGGCGAGGAGAAGCCGGGGCTGCTGCTGATCGACGGTACCCGCATCGACGCCTCCGGGTTCGGCATGGACTGGGACGAGCGCTTCTTCGCCGGGGAGGGTCTGGTCTGGCTCGCGGAGTGGGCCCGCAGCAACGCCGCCCACGCGCCCCGCGTCTCCGAGGACGAGCGGCTCGGCCCCTGCATCGCGCGTCCCAGCAAGATCGTCTGCGTCGGCCTCAACTACGCCGACCACGCCAGGGAGACGGGCGCCGCGCCGCCACAGGAGCCGGTCCTCTTCCTCAAGGCCACGAGCGCCCTCTGCGGTCCGGAGGACGAGCTGGTCCTGCCCCGCGGCTCGGTCAAGACCGACTGGGAGGTGGAGCTGGCGGTCGTGATCGGACGGCGCGCGCGCTACGTCACTCGCGAGGACGCTCCAGGCTACGTGGCCGGCTACGCCCTCCACAACGACTACTCGGAGCGGCAGGACCAGCACGAGCGCGGCGGCCAGTGGGTGAAGGGCAAGAGCCACGACAGCTTCTCCCCGCTCGGACCCTTCCTGGCGACGAGAGACGAGATCCCCGATCCCCAGGGACTCGAGATGTGGCTGAGCTTGAACGGGCGCATGCGGCAGCAGGGCAGCACCGCCCAGATGATCTTCGACGTCCCCACCCTGGTGAGCTACGCGAGCCGCTTCATGACGCTCCTGCCCGGCGACGTGATCAGCACCGGGACGCCGGCGGGGGTCGGCTTCGCCGCGCAGCCGCCCGTCTTCCTGAAGGCGGGCGACATCGTCGAGCTGGGCGTCGAGTCGCTGGGCCGGCAGCGGCAACGGGTCACGCCCAGCCCACAGCTCGCGACCGTCCGCATCGACACCTCGAAGGACGGGCGCTGAGGGCCCTTCACGAGGGCCGTCGGCGACATCATGGTCAGCTCCTGAAGGGCTCCCGGCCCCGGCCCTGCACGGGGATCCCTTGCCCCGCCAGCACCTCGCTCTGCAAGGCGTACATGCAGGCTGCGGCCTCGTCGATCTTGCGGGTGAAGGCGATCGACCCCGCCAGGATCGGACGCAGGCGCTCCTTGTCCTGGATGCGCGCCTTCGGGTACTCGTGCTCGACCACCAGGTGCGTGTTCGAGACGTCGAGATCCAGCAGCTCGCGCGCGGCCAGCTGGTGATCGAGCCAGTCGACGCTGCGGTTCTGCAGGTACGCGAGCGGATCGTGCCTGGCCGTCCCCGGTAGCTCGTGCTCGCAGAGGACGACCTGCTTCTTCCAGGCATTCAGCTGCTCCGCCGGCCTGGGCGAGGGCTTGCCGTCCCTCCAGTCGCCACGCTCCACGGTCTGGCCGCCGTAGCCCCAGGCCGCGATGCCTCTCGCGTCCACCACCTGGCCCTTCACATGGAAGCCGGCGATCAGGAAGCCGTAGCCCTCGTCCCTCAGGTACTGGAAGAGCGAGCGCGTGTCCTGGCCCATCAGGATCGCGTGCGAGGGATCGTAGTGGATACGGAAGCTGTCGCCGACCCCGTGCCTCTCGCAGATGCGGTGGAGGGCGATCCAGGTCCCAGGCGTGTAGGCGATGTTGTTGTGCCAGTTGTCGCCCGTCGTCCAGCCGGGCATCGGGCACTGCTCGACGCGGTAGACGAGACCCCGCTCCTTCGCCTCGCGCAGCAGGGGCAGGAACGCGTCCTCGAAGGCGAGCAGGTTCTGGTCCATCGACAACGTCTGGTCGCGTCCCACGAAACCGCAAACAGCGTCGACACTGAGGAGACTCGCGGCCTCGAAGACCCGGTGCATGAAGTCGTGCTTCCTGCGGCGCGCGCCCGGGTCCTCGTGCAGCATGTTGTCGAAGTAGCCGAGGTCCGAGAGGCCGATCCGCTCGGCCGCCAACGCCTTCTCGACCCGGCGCGCCCGGCCCGCATCGAAGGGCTTCCGCAGGTCGAGCGTGTTGGCGACCGGGTCCAGCATCGCCTCCCCGGGCACGTCGGCCTGGCTCGGGTGGAGCGCCGCCGAGAGCTGCATGTTGTCCGCGCCCACCTCGCGCGCGAAGGCCGCCCATTCCTCGATCGCGAGATCGGGGTCGGCGTCCCGCTTCTCACGGGGCGTCAGCTCCTGCAGGGCCGCCGTGAGCACACCGACTTTCATGAACTTCGGCTGGAACGCGACGACAGGCATGCTCTTGAACCTCCTCCGGTCGGGCGCGTGACGCTGGAACGGGTCGGGGCGCGCGTGCTCGGCACGATACGTCGCGCGCAAAACGCCCGTCAACCGCCGCTGTCGCGACGCCGCCGGAGGCGGACCCGCCACCGGTCAGGCGGCGGCTCGCTCCGGCCACGACAACCGCTCGGCGCCGGGCACCTCGCGGAGCGCGGCCGCCATCCTCCGGACACCCTCGGCGATCCGGGGCTCCGGGCTGTCCGAGAAGCAGATGCGCGCGGCGTTCTCGCCTCCGCCGTCCGGGAAGAAGGCGTCGCCCGGCACGAAGGCGACCCCGCGGGCCAGACTGCGCCGCAGCCACTCGCGTGCGTCGAGCCCCGCCGGCAGCTCGAGCCAGAGAAAGAGCCCGCCGGCCGGCCGGCTGTGCCTCACCTCGCTTGGCATCTCCTGCTCCAAGGCCCGCAGCATCGCGTCGCGCCGCACCCGGCAGACCTCCCGGATCGAGGAGACGTGCCCGTCGAGGTCCCGCTCCCGCGCGAAGGTCGAGATCAGCAGCTGTCCGAAGGTCGAGGTGTGCAGGTCGGCGGCCTGCTTGGCCAGCACGTACTTCTCGAGGGCCGCGCGCGGGCCAGCGACCCAGCCTATGCGCAGGCCGGGGCAGAGGACCTTCGAGAAGGTGCTCGTGAACAGGACGCGCTCTTCCCGATCGAGCGAGACGAGCGCCGGCAGCTCTTCCCCCTCGAACCTTAGGTCGCGGTAGGGCGCATCCTCGAGGATCGGCAGGTCCAGCTCGGAGGCCGCCTCGAGCAGCTGCCGCCGGCGCTCGAGGGACCAGGTGCGGCCCGAGGGGTTCTGGAAGTCGGGGATCACGTAGACGAGCCGCCCGCGCCCCTCCCCGGAAGCGAGGCGCAGGAGCTCCGAGACGATCATCCCCCGCTCGTCCGAGGGCACCGCGACGAACCGTGCGTGGCTGGCTCGGAAGGCGCTGATCGCGGCGAGGTAGGTCGGGCTCTCGCAGAAGACGACGTCCCCCTCGTCGAGGAAGACCTTGCCCGTGAGGTCCAGCGCTTGCTGCGAGCCCGTGGTGACGAGGACGTCGTCGGCGTCGATGGCCACGCCCAGACGCCGCTTCATGCGCTCCGCAATCAGAGACCGCAGCTCCGCGCAGCCTTCGGTCGTCGAGTACTGCAGGGCCCGCGCCCCCTGCTCCCGCAGGAGCCTCTGAGCGGCCGCGCCAATCGCGTCCAGCGGAAAGCACTCGTTCGGCGGCAGGCCGCCACCAAAGGAGATGACCTCCGTCACCGCCGTCAGCTTCAGCATCTCCCGCACGGCGGAGGCCTTCATCGACTGGACGCGGTTCGCGAAGCGGAACTCCATGGCACGCCCCTTTCCGAGGCCTCGCAGGCGCAGCCGCCCTGCCCCGAGCGGCCGGCGCTCTCCCGAGGGACAGCCCGACCTTGCCAGGCTAGCTCCATCCTGATACTAGGAACAGATACAGAAATGTTGTATTGTGACCGTAACAGTTGTCAGGGCGGGCTGGCATCCGGGATGACGGGACCGGAGGAGGAGGCCCAGTGGGCAAGAGCGTCGGCGCTGCGGCGACACAACCCCTGTACCAGCAGGTGGCAGGACGCATCGCGGGGCTCATCGAGACCGGGACCCTGCGCCCCGGCGACCGGATACCTTCGCTGCGCCGCGTGAGCGACCAGCAACGCGTCTCCCTCTCGACGACCCTCCAGGCCTATGGCCTGCTCGAGAGCCGGGGCCTGATCGAGGCCCGTCCGCAGTCGGGCTTCTACGTCCGCCCGCGACTCGAGGTTCTCGTCCCCGGTCCGCGGCGGGCGCCCGTCCCCTCCTCCACGACGCGCGTCGACCTGGCCTCGGTCCTGGAGACGCTGCTGCGCGCCGCCGCGGACCCGAGCCTCGTCGGTCTCGGCGCTGCCGCGCCGTCGGCGGAGCTGCTGCCGGGACGCAAGCTCGCCCGCCTGATCGGCCCGATCCTGCGCCGCAACGCCGGCCACGACGCCTACAGCACGGCACCGGGCCTCCCGGTGCTGCGCCGCGAGGTCGCCCGCCGCGCCGTCGACTGGGGGGCCCTGCTCTCGCCCGAGGACGTCGTCACCACCTGCGGCGGTACCGAGGCGCTCTACCTCGCGCTGCGCGCCGTGACGAGACCCGGCGACACCGTGATCGTCGAGTCGCCCGCCTACTTCGGCGTCCTGCTCCTCCTGCAGAACCTGGGCCTGAAGGCCGTCGAGGTCCCCACCCTGCCGGCCACCGGTCTGAGCGTCGACGCGCTCGCCAAGGCCCTCGAGCGCCACCGCGTCGCGGCCTGTGTCGCCGCCTTCAACTGCCACAACCCGCTCGGCTTCGTGATGGCCGAGGAGGCCAAGCGCGAGGTGGTGGAGCTCCTGGCGCGCCACCAGGTGCCGCTGATCGAGGACGAGGTCTACGGCGACCTCGGCTTCGGCGAGTCGCGCCCGCGGCCGGCCAAGGCCTTCGACCGCCACGGCCTCGTCCTCTACTGCTCGTCCTTCTCGAAGGTCATCGCCCCCGGCTACCGCGTGGGCTGGATCGCCGGCGGTCGCTTCCACGAGCGCATCGTCGCGCTCAAGTTCACGACCACGCTGGCGACGCCCACGCTGCCCCAGCTGGTGATCGCGGCCTTCCTCAAGGGCGGCGCCTTCGACCGGCACCTCCGCGAGATGCGTCTCGCCTGCCAGCGCCAGGTCGAGCTCATGCGCGAGGCGATCGGTCTGCACTTTCCCCCCGGCACGCGCGTCACCAAGCCCGCCGGAGGCTTCCTGCTCTGGGTCGAGATGCCGACCGCAGTCGACTCGCTCCGCCTCTTCGACGAGGCCCTCGCGGAGGGCATCAGCATCACCCCGGGCTCCGTCTTCTCGGCACGCCTGCGCTTCCGCAACTGCATCCGCCTGAACTGCGGCCGGCCCTGGTCCGAGACGATCCAGCGGGCCGTGGCGACGCTCGGACGGCTGGCCGCGGCGCAGCTGCGGCGGACCGCCTGAGCGGGGCTCAACGCCGCGGTCGCCGCTTCCCCTTTCGCGTCGCGGAGCGCTTCCGGGCTGGCTCGGCTCCCCGGGCGGGCCGCCCCGCCTCCTGCCCGCTCATCCGCCGCCTGATGGCAACCAGCTCGGCGGCCTTCGAACGCGGGATGCGCCGGAGCGGTGCGCGCATCTGCGTGGCCAGCGTCAGGATCCAGCAGTAGGTGTCGACGATCTCGGTCAGCCACTCGGCGCGGGTCACGCTCTCGGCCCAGCACACGACCCCGTGGTTCGCGAGCAGCAGCGTGTTGTGGCTTCGCACCTGGGGCAGCACCGACTCGGCGAAGGCCCGCGTGCCGGGCGTCTCGTACCGCGTCAGGCCGACCTGTCCCACGAACACCTCGTACTCGGGGATCACGCGATCGGCGGGGATGCGCCCGGTGATCGCGTAGGCGGTGGCATGCGGCGGATGGGAGTGGACGACGGCACGTGCCTCGGGTACGGCACGGTAGATCTCGAGGTGCAGCAGGATCTCGCTGGTCTGACGACGCGAGCCGGCTACCTGCTTGCCATCCAGGTCGACGAGGCACAGGTCTTCGCGGCACAGCTCGCCCTTGCTGACCAGCGTCGGCGTGCACAGCACCAGCCCGCCGTCCAGCCGGCACGAGATGTTGCCGCCGTTGCCGTCGACGTACTGCCGCTGCCAGAGCTTTCGGCCCACGGCCACGATCTCGGCTGCGACGGCGTCCGCCTCCGGCGTTCGCAGCGTCAGCGCGGCCGACCCTGCCACCACCGTGCCCGCAGCGTCCGGGCTGCGCCGCGTGAGCCTCATGCCGTTCCGGCGCACGGCCTCCCGCGCCGTGACGGTGACGGCCGCCTGCGCGTCGATGACCAGCTCGCGGGCCCCGGCCGCGAGCGCGCTCAGGACGTCGCGCTTCGAGAGCACCCGCTCACCCGTGAGATCGACACTTCTCATCCTGCTACCTCGCCAGCGGATCCGCCTGCCGGCCCCTCAGCGTCCGTAGAGTGCCCCGAAGTTGGCGCAGGCGCGAAAGTCGGCGCCCTGCGGCTCGTTCGCGCCGAAAGCGGTCCAGGCGCTGGGACGGAAGATCTCCCGTTCCTCCAGGTTGTGCATGCAGACCGGGATGCGCAGGATCGAGGCGAGCGTCACCAGGTCGGCACCGATGTGGCCGTAGCTGATCGCGCCGTGGTTCGCGCCCCAGGCACCCATGACGCCGCAGACGTCGCGAAAGGGCCCCCCACTCCCGAGGCGCGGAGAGAACCAGTGGGTCGGCCAGGTAGGGTTGGTCCGCTCGCTGAGCGTCTCGTGCACCTTCGCCGGCAGGTCCACCGTCCAACCCTCCGCCAACTGGAGTACGGGCCCCTGGCCCGCCACCAGGTTCACGCGCGACATCGTGCACGGCATGCCGCCGACCGTCAGGAACCCGGAAGAGAAGCCGCCCCCGCGGAAGTACTCGGTGATCGCCGGGTACCAGGACGTCGCCTCCAGGCAGCCTCTGACCTCCTCCTCGATGATCTCCCAGAACGGCTTCATCACCGGCCGACCTGACGCCGTCTGCCTCCCGGTCGCGTCGAGCGAGGCCGCCCCCGAGTTGATGAGGTGGATGATGCCCGAGGCGGCGCGCCCCTCGAGCCGGTGCCCGCTCACCCGCTCCACAGCCTCGGGACTCCAGTAGGTCCGCACGTCGGCGAAGATCTGCGCCGTGCCGGTCAGCAGGTGCCCGAACAGCATCGCCACGCCGTTCAGCGAGTCGTTCTCGGTCGCGAACACGAAGGGCTCGCGGATCCCGTTCCAGTCGAAGGACGAGTTGAGGATCGCTTCCATGAAGTCGCCGTTCGGGAAGTGGTCGGTCCAGTGGCGCTGGCCCTGGAAGCCGCCCAGGATCGCGTTGCGCCCGAGCGCCTCCTCCCCGTACCCCTGCTCGGCGAGACGCGGGTTGCCCACCATGAGATCGCGCGCCACGATCGCCATCTTGACGGAGGTCTCCCAGTCGCCGTCCTTCTGGGCTCGCGTACGCTGGGCTCCGGCCGCGTTCCAGTCGCGTCCTTCGCGGCAGCGCCCCTTCACCCAGCCGAGCGCCCGAGCCAGCTCCTGCCGGTCGTAGATTCCCTCTTCTAGGCGCCGGACGATCTCGGTCATGTCGACCGCTTCCACCCGCATGCCCAGGTAGCGCTCGAAGAAGCCCTGGTCCACGATCGACCCGGCGATTCCCATCGAGGTGCCGCCCAGCGAGAGGTAGGACTTGCCCCGCATCGTCGCCACCGCTAGTCCGGCCCGCGCGAAGCGGAGCAGCTTCTCTTCCACGTCCGCCGGTATCACCGTGTCGCCGCGGTCCTGCACGTCGCGCCCGTAGATGCCGAAGGCCGGCAGCCCTTTCTGGTTGTGGCCGGCCAGTACCGCCGCCAGGTACACGGCACCGGGCCGCTCGGTCCCGTTGAACCCCCAGACCGCCTTCGGGTAGATCGGGTTCATGTCCATCGTCTCCGCCCCGTAGCACCAGCAGGGCGTCACGGTGAGCGAGAGCCCGACCCCTTCCCGCTCGAAAAGGGCGGCCGTCTGCGCCGCCTCGGCGACGCCCCCGATCGCGCGGGGCGGGATCACGCACTCGACCGGCGACCCGCTCGCGTGGCGCAGCCGCGAGCCCAGGAGCGCCCCCACCCGTGCCGCCATCTCCAGGGTCTGCTGCTCCAGAGACTCGCGCACGCCCTTGCGGCGCCCGTCGATCGCCGGACGGATCCCGATCTTCGGCAGCGCCCCGATCAGGCGCCCCTGGGCGGCTGCGTTCGCGCTCTCTGTGCTCGTGGCCATGGCCCCACCCTCCGCGGCGACGACCGACGGAATCCGCCGATCTTGACCGATTCCGTCCCGCCGGACAACAACGCGACCAGCCGGCTCGCCACGAACGGGTCGCCTTTGACCGCTCGCGATTGGCCTTCGACCGGAATCCGCCAACTTCACGTCATTGACGCGACCGTCCACAGTGCCGTTCGGTTCGGGACATTGCCGATCACATCTCTCCCCTTGCAGAGCCGTCCTCGGTCCGTCAATGTTCGCGGGCACCTGATCAAAGCCAGGCGCTCGTGCTACCATTGTTTCTCTGTCGAAAAAGGGAGGCCTTTTGCCGAGACCACGCCGAAGCACGATGGCCCTGGAGATCCAGACGATCCGCACGTCGCTCTCGTCGATCGACTCCGCCCTGCAGCGCCTGCTGCCGCTGCTGCAACCGGGCGCTGCGCTGCGCGCGGCGCCGGCGCCGCACCGACAGCCCAAGCTCAAGCTCTCGCCGGCGCGTCGCGCCGCTCTGAAGCTTCAGGGACAGTACATGGGCTACATCCGGAGCCTCAAGCCTCGCGAAAAGGCCCGGGTGAGGGCCCTGCGGGAGTCGAAGGGCGTCGAGGCCGCGATCGTCCTGGCCCGGAAGCTCGCAACCGCCTGACGCACTCCGGAAGGCCGTCGAGCCGCCGCGCGCTCGTCCCGGGGCGACGCGGCCGACGGCCGACGTCGTCCCTTCAGACGGAAAGGTTGGCGCCGGCCGTGCGCCGGCCGCGCTCGATCTCGATCCCCTTCTCGATCGCCTCCACCAGATGGGGCCGGATCCGGGCGGCGGGGATGATCTCGTGCACGGAGCCCACCCGCCGCGCTCGCTCGACGCTGTGGATGGCGTCGTACTCGTCGGCCACCTGGCCCAGCTTCTCGGAGTAGACCGAGCGGGTCAGCTCGCGCAGCGCCGTCCGCAGCCGGAACTTCTCCACTCCCGCGGCGGCCGCCGCCTCGGCCTCCGCCGTCTTGACCCGCGGGTCGGCGGCCGTGCGCTTCTCGACCTCACGCGAGAAGACGACCGCCGCGGCGGGCGCGCCGCCGATCACCGAGGAGTAGGTGCCCTCGAGCGCGATCACGCGGAAGTTGTCGTGGAGGGCCTTCGAGAAGACCACGAACGCCCCCCCGTGGTAGCGCGAGATGACGCTCATCACGATCGGACCCCGGAAGTTGACGATGGCGCGGCCGATCTCGGCCCCGTACTCGAGCTGCCAGTGGCGGAGGGACTCCGGTGAGCCGTCGAAGCCGGTCAGATTGGCGAGCACCACCAGCGGACGGTTGCCGCTGGCCGCGTTGATCGCGCGCGCCGCCTTGCGCGAGGACTGCGGGAAGAGGGTGCCACCCGTCCACCACTCGGGGCCGTCCGCCGGCGGGATGCCGCGCCGGGCGAGCGGCTTCGACTCGATGCCGAGCAGGCACACCGGCCAGCCGCCCAGGTGGGCGTCCCAGACCACGACCGTCTCCGCGTCGCGCCAGGCCGACCACCGCTCGAGCGGCTCGCGGTCCTGGTCCACGACCCCCGCCATCACGGTTCGGATCTCGAACGGCTTCTTGCGCCCAGGATTCCCCGCGTCGGTCAGTACGTCCCCGAGCGTCGCAAAGCCGTGCTCTCCCTGCGACGCATAGGGGAAGCCGCGTACGTCGCGGTCGATCGGGTCGCTGGTCGGGCAGCGCCTCGGCAGGAGCTCGCCCGGCGCGCGGTACGTGTGCTCGTGGTGCCGGAACAGGATCCGGCACGCCTCACCGATGTCGCGCGCGAAGTACTGAGCCTGCCCGTTCGGCCCCATGATGCGCTGGTAGCCGCCGATGCCCTGGTTGTCCTCGGCCGAGACCCCGCCCGAGAAGTCGAGCGCGCGCTTACCTGTCAGCACCATGGCCGAGTCGGGCATCATCACCAGGATGCCCCGGGTGTGCATCAGCATGGTGGCTTCCGCGTTCCAGTACGGCTGCGCCCCCACGTTGATCCCGTTGACGACCACGTTGATCTCGCCGCCCTGCTGCGTGAAGTCGATGATGCGGCGCAGCACCAGGGCGATCCAGTCCATGTTCTCGGTGCCGCTGTCGGTCGAGATCTTGGCGCCGGCCGACAGCGCCAGCCAGTCGACCGGGCAGCGCTCTGCCTTCGCCAGCTCGAGGGCCGCCACGATCCGCCGGCACTCAGGCTCGGCGAGCGAGCCCAGCTCCCGACTCGGGTCGCCCAGCAGCAGCACCCTCGTCATGCCCTCGGGATAGCCGTCACTGAAGTTGCGGATCAGGCCCACGATGACGTTGGCCTTGTTCTCTCCGTACGGCCTCTCGACCGGCAACAGGCGTCCCTCGGCGTCGAGGTCGTGCTCGATGAACTCACCGGGCGGGAACTGCCCCGGCGCCGCGTCGCGGCTGGGGGTCAGCATGCGCACCAGCTCGTACGGGTAGACGAGCCCCCGCTGCGCGAGCCGCACCACCTTCTGCTCGTACTCCGAGAGCGGCGCGATCGGACCCCCGTCGGGCTCGCCCCGCCGGACCGCGATCGGGCGACCCGGCGGCTTCGCCAGGAAGATGGCGGTCTCGCGAGACTCGCCGTCCGGACCGGGCTCCCGTCCCAACAGGGTGACCCCGTCGAGGCCGAGGCCGTCGGTAGCCGGCGCGTACCGCCGGACGAAGGCCGCCAAGTCCGCGTCCGAGACGTCGAGCGCAGGCCAGACGTGCAGGATCACCCGGTTGCCCTGGAGGCGCTTGCCCGGGGGGCGCCGGGCCTGGACGGTACGGATCGCACCGAGCGCCGCGAGCAACATGCGCTCGAGCTCCGGCAGCTGCGCGACGCCTCCCCGGCTGTCCCGAATCGGGGTCAGGTCGCGCACCTCGCCGACCACGACCAGCCGCTCGTCGCGCGGGTTGCCCTTCGCGACGGCGCGGATCAGGTAGACGTCCGCGACCGAGGGCAACCGCTCCAGCTCGAAGTGCTCGAGGCGGTGCAGCTGGAGGCGCTTCGCCATCATCGGGTGAGCGTCGCGGAAGACGGCTTCCTCGTGGTAACCGGCGCCGGGCGCGGCCCGGAAGGTGAAGTGCTGGGTGGCGTCGCGACCGGCCACGGCTACCACGATGCGCCGGAAGGGCCGCGGCAAGGGAGCTGCTGCGATCGCGGCATGGATCGCCGTCGCGTTCGCCTCGGCGGGACCGACGCCCTCGCCCCGCCAGACGAAGACGTCGGCGGCCAGCTCCTGGTCCTCCGGCACCCGCGAGGCCAGCCGGCCGAGCCGCGCCAGCGTCAGCTCCAGACCGGCCTCGCCGGCGTGCGTCGTGAGCACCACGTGGTGCCCGCCGTCCTCCCGCACGTAGCTCGCGCTCGCGAAGGGGTGGCCGTCCACCTCCAGCCTCTCGAGCCCGGACAGCTCGCGGATCCTGTAGAAGCGCCGCACCAGCACCTCCAGGATCCCGTCGCGAGCCACCGCGCTCGCCGCCTGCCAGCGCTCCACCAGCATCCCCGCCAGCGGCTGCGGGCACTGCACCAGGCTCTCGATCCGCGCCGCCCGCGCGGCGGCGGGCAGGGGCCCCGCGAGCGCCGCCAGGTCCTGCTCGGCCCGCGCGAAGGCCTCGGCGCGCACGCGCTCGAGCAACGGCCGCTCGACCAGCCGGTAGCGCACCTCGCTTGCCAGGTCGAGGACGGCCGGGTAACGGCTGCGGGTCGCGGCGATCAGCCGGTCGAGCAGAGCCGGCAGCTCCGGCAGCTCGCCGAGCAGGGACGCGTCGCACTCCAGGAAGCGGTTGAGCAGCAGCGAGACGAGCGCCGCGCACTGCTCCTCGCGCTGGTGCGCCTTGCAGATGCGGTAGAGGCTCTCCTCCAGCTCCGGCGCGGGTAGCAGCGCTGCGACGCCGTAGTGCCGCAAGGCACGCCGCAGCTTGGCCACGAACGACTCCGGCAGCCCCTCCCCGTGCCCCTCCAGCTTGCGCAAGTAGGTGAAGAGGTACTCCTCGGCCCCGAAGCCCGCTCCCTCCTCCTCCCACTCGTCCTCGCCCTTGCGACGGAAGAGAGAGCCCACGTCCGCGAAGATGTCGAGCAGCGTCGCGCCGGTGCGCGCGAACGCCTCGTCCATGGGCGCGTCGAGCGAGCGCTCGAGGACCTCGCGCAGTCCCGCCGACTCGACGTCGAAGCCCAGCAGCAGCCCGCGCAGCTCCTCGAGCGCCTGGTGCGAGCCCACCGGAGGCGCCGCGGCCGAGGCGCCCAGCACGTCGAGGTGCAGCCGCCGCTCGCGAGGCGGACCGTCCCGGCGCGCGCCGCCCGGGTCGAGCACCAGCAGCGGGTCGCCCGGGCCCACCTGGACGTTCGGAACCACGATCACCTCGCGCACGCGCCCGCCAAAGGGCGCCGCCAGCGAGGTCTCCATCTTCATCGCCTCGAGCACGAGCAGGGGCTGGCCCGCCTGCACCTCGTCGCCCGGCTTCACCGCCACCGAGACGACGATCGCCGGCGCGGGCGCCGTGACCAGGCCGAGCGCTTCCCGGGTGAAGGTGTGGGGCACGCCGTCGACCTCGACGAGATGCGTACGTTCCTGCACCAGCGACAGCACCCGGAAGCTGGACCCGCCGCAGGCGAGCCGCCATTCGGAGGTCTGCAGCCGCCGCTCGCGCAGCGGAGCGCCCAGGCGGTCGATGCCCACGTCCACGCGATGCCCGCTCTCCTCGACGCGATAGCGATCGACGGCCGTCCGGCGCACGGTCACCTGGTAGGCCTGCCCTCCCTGGCGCATCTCGACCGAGCGCGAGGCCTCGGGTCTCACCTCGGGTCGGCCCCGCAGCGCCGTCGAGCGGAAGCGGGCCTTCTCCGCGTCCTCCTCCGTCTCGTACGCCTCGATCGCGGCCCGCACCAGCGCCACCTCCGCGTGGCGCCGCAAGGTCTGCTCCCCGCGCGCGACCAGCCGGTCGAGGAACCGTACGTCCAGCCGCCCCGAGCGCATCTCGTCGCGGTCCAGCAAGTCCAGCAGGAAGGCCTTGTTGGTGGTGCCACCGCGCAGCACCACGTCCGTCTGGCCGAGCCCGCGCGCGAGCCTCCCCAGCGCCTCCTCCCGGTCGCGTCCGAAGGCGATCAGCTTCGCGATCATCGAGTCGAACTCGGCCGGCACCAGGTCGCCTTCCGAGACGCCCACGTCGACGCGCAGTCCCGGCCCCCCCGGCAGGCGCAGCCGCGCCACGGTACCGGGCGCCGGCGCGAAGTTCGCCTCGGCATCCTCCGCGCACAGCCGCACCTCGACCGCATGCCCGAAGGAGCTGGGCGCGTCCCCGGGCAGCCGTCCGCCGCGGGCGACGTGCACCTGCAGCTTGACCAGGTCGACGCCGGTGGTCGCCTCGGAGACCGCGTGCTCGACCTCGAGACGTGTGTTCGCCTCCAGGAACCAGTAGTCCTCGCCCAGCGGGTCACATAGGAACTCGATCGCGACCGCACCCACGTATCCGGCTGCTCGTACCAGACGCATCGCGGCCTGCCGTAGCACCGCCTCGCGAGCCGGCGGCAAACCCGGAGCCGGGGACTCCTCCACGAGCTTCTGGTGGCGTCGCTGGATCGAGGCCTCCCGCGCCGGCAGAGCCCAGACCCCTCCCCAGGCATCCGCAACCACCTGCACGTCGATCTGCCGCACGCCGTCCAGCCGCCGCTCCAGGAAGACGGTCCTCTGGCCCAGCGTCTTCCAGGCCTCCGCGCGGGCGGACCTCAGGGCCTCCCCCAGCAGCGCCTGCGTCTCCGCCTCGCGTACCCCACGTCCGCCCGTGCCGGCGACGGCCTTGATCACGACCGGGAAGCCGAGCCGGGCGGCCTGGCGCTCGGCCTCGCCGTCGTCCGCGGCGGCGCCCCCCGCCCACGGCACCACCGGGATGCCGAGTCCCTCGGCCAGGCGCTTGGCGGCCACCTTGTCCCCCAGCGCGCTCATCGCCGCCGGCGAGGGCCCGATGAAGGTCACGCCGATCCGCTCGCACAGCTCCGCGAAGGCGGGCTGCTCCGCGACGAAGCCCCAGCCCGGCCAGGCGGCCTCGGCCCGCGTCTGGCGCAGGGCGTGCTCCAGACGCGCCAGGTCCAGGTAGGCGACCTTACGCCGGCCGTCCGGTCCCTCGACCGTGGCCGGCCCCAGCTCGAACGCCTCGTCCGCCTCCCTCACGTACGCGGCGTGCCGGTCGGGCTCCGTGTAGAGCGCGATCGTGTGGAGGCGTTCGCCCTCGCGATTTAGCTCGAGGGCGGCGTCGATGAAGCGCAGCGCCGCCTCACCCCGGTTGACGATGGCGACCCGGCTGAAGCTGCGCTTCATGTCGCTCAGGCCTACGCCTGCAAGGAGCGTCGCTCCGGGAGCGCCACGGTCCGATAGGCGAAGACCTCGGCGTAGACCAGGCCCTTCTCGTCCACGACCTTCCCGTCGAAGGCCGCCCCATCCTCCCGCACCTCGACGAGGGCGTAGAGGCGCTTCTCCTTCGCCTCCTCGGGCGGACGGTGGAAGACCGCCCGCGCGAGCGAGGTCGGCAGCGCCATCGTTTCCTTGCGCACCAGCAGCCACAGTCCCGCCGCCTGGAAGAGGAGCTCCAGCAGGCGCGGCGCCGTGACCGTAGCGGCCTCGGCCGGACTCCCGTTCGGACCCAGATCGTTCGCCATCAGGGCCACCACCGAGCCGTCCTCGACGCCCGCCTTCTCGATCACCTGGTAGGC
Source organism: uncultured Acidobacteriota bacterium (assembly GCA_963732935.1). Taxonomy (GTDB): domain Bacteria; phylum Acidobacteriota; class Vicinamibacteria; order Fen-336; family Fen-336; genus DATBSL01. The sequence continues at coordinate 449,385 of CAVTBK010000005.1, forward strand.
GGGGCCGTGGAAGTAGACGCCGTAGATCGGCTGCTTGCCGATGGTGAGCGCCTTGGCGGCCGGCTTCTTGAAGGCGACCTTCGGCTTCTCGCCGGCCTCGCGCCGCATGCGCACGCGGGCCTTGAAGTGCACCCGCTCCTGCGCGGGCAGCTCGGGCTTCGGCTGGATGCGCGAGCGCAGCTCCACGCTCACCAGCAGCTCCCCGATCCCCGCCGGCTGCGCCGCCGCGGAGAGGTGCAGCGTCGCCGGCTGCTGACGGTGGAACTTGAACGGGGCCATGAAGGTCTCGTCCTCGATCGCCGCCAGCTCGAAGCCGGGGGCGATCACACTCGCCACCGCCGCGAAGGCCTCCGTCCCCATCACCCCGGGCAGCACCGGCACCCCGTCGATCTGGTGATCGGACAGGAAGGGCTGCAGCTTCGGATCGAGCGTCGTGGTGACGTCCAGGCCGCCGTAGAGGCGCGCGGCCTTCACCTCACCCACCATCAGGAGCGGCCGCTCGCGGGCCGCCAGGGCCGCGGCGACCTTCGCGGGGTCGACGCCGCCGTTCGCCGCGAACTCCGCGGTCATGATCCCGAGCGTCCCCGCGACCACCACCTCGCCCGACCCCCCGCCCGCCACCAGCTCGCGCCGGACCGTGGGGATCCCGGACTCGGGCGGCAGCATGGTAATGCCGGCCGCGGCCATGATCTGCGGGATCGATCCGCGGGTGGCCATGCCGATCCCGCCCCAGGCCGTCCAGTCGATGGCGATCGTGCGCGTGTCGGGTCGCGTCCGGTGCAGCGCCCGCGACATCGAGCAAAGCAGGGCGTTCGCGGAGCTGTAGTCCGTCTGACCCGCGTTGCCGAAACGCCCGGCGATCGAGCTGAACACGACCGTCGCCCCGAGCGGCATCCCCTCCGCCGCCCGCAGCAGGCTGAAGAAGCCGTCCGCCTTGATGTCGAAGACGAGGTCGAACTCCTTCGCCTCCTTGTCGGAGAGCTTCCGGCTGATCTCGATGCCCCCGGCGTGGACGAGCACGTCGATGCGGCCGTGCGTCTTCCGGATCTCGTCGACGATGGCGCGGACCGCGGCGCCGTCGAGCAGGTTGGCCGAGCGCCAGAGCGCCTTGCCGCCCACCGCCTCCACCGACTCGACGGCGCGCAGGGCCGCCTCGGCCCGCTCGGTCGCCATGATCTGCTTGTCGATCACGACCGGGGTCGGCTTCTCACCCCGCGTGCGCGCCTCTTCGATCAGGGCCGCCTTCAGCTTCTCGCGGTCCTGTCGCAGGAGCGCCACGTGCCGGTCGTCGCGATCCGGCGCCGCGACCAGGTCGAGCAAGTAGAAGGTGCCGCCGCTCGCGCCGGCGAGGTCGGCCACGATCGCGCTGGTGATGCCACCCGCGGCTCCGGTCACGACGAAGACCGTGTCCTTGCTGAGCTGCAGGCCCGGCCGGCCGTCCTTCGCCGGCTGCTCCTCGAGCGTGATCGTCCAGCGCAGACCGTCATGGCGTCCGACCTCGACGATCCCCGGATCGCCGAGCGTCTCCGCGACCAGGGCCTCGGCCACCTCCGCCGCCGGCACGCCCGGCGCGAAGTCGACGACCTTCACCAGCACGTCCCCCCGCTCGCGCTTGTAGGCCTTGGTGAAGCCCGCCACCGCCCCGCCCAGCGGAGCCGTCGCGCCTTCGGGCGTCTGGCCATGCAGGCCACCCATGCAGGTCGCCGAGATCAGGAAGTTGCCGGCGCCGGCGACGCTCTCGTAGAGGGCGCGCATCGCCGCATGGAGGTTCTTGACCCGCCTGCGGTTCGCCTCGCGGAAGCCCGCCAGGTCGAGCTCGGCGAGCGGCGGCTCGACGTCCAGCGCCGGCAGCCAGTAGACGCCCTGGACCGGGCCGGCCGAGAGCCAGGCCGCGGTCTGGGTCGTCACGTCGCCCGTGGGCGTGCCGGGAACGAGCCTCAGCACGGAGACGCCGCGCCTTTCGAGCGAGGCCGTGAGGGCCTCGGCGACACCGCCTTCGTCCGCGGCCACCACGACCCGCGACCCGCTCGCGAGCGAGACGCCCGTCGGCTGGCAGAGGTCCAGCTCGGGCCGGAGCGACGGGACCGGCACCCGGCGCGGCATCCTGTCCGCGTCCTCCAGCCGGGCCTGGATGCGCTGCGGCTGCGCCGCCGCTGGAGCCGCCGAGGCGGCGGCCGCCGGGGCTCGGACCGTCGACACCGCGGCGGGCGCCCCCACCGGCTTGAGGTCGGGACGGAACTGGTAGACGAAGCCGACCACGTGACGCAGGGTCGGGAAGTCCCGCAGCTGGAGGCTCTCCTGGCGCGCGATGTCGTAGGCCTCGCGCACCGCGGCGAAGGTCTCGGCCTGCTTGACCGTGTCGACCCCCAGGTCCGCCTCGAGGTCGAGGTCCAACTCGAGCATGTCCGATGGATAGCCCGTCTTGTCGGCGACGATGGCGAGCACCTTCTCGACGACGGGATCGGAGGCCGCTGGCGCGTTGCTCGCCGGCGGCGCGGTCGGCACGACGGAAGCCGCCGCGGCGGCGGGCGGAGCCGCCGGAACGGATGCCGGAGCGGCAGGCTGCGCCGGCTTCAGCTCGGGACGGAACTGGTAGACGAAGCCGACCACGTGCCGCAGCGTCGGGAAGTCCCGCAGCTGGAGGCTCTCCTGGCGCGCGATGTCGTAGGCCTCGCGCACCGCTGCGAAGGTCTCGGCCTGCTTCACCGTGTCGACGCCCAAGTCGGCCTCGAGGTCGAGGTCCAGCTCCAGCATGTCCTGCGGATAGCCGGTCTTCTCGGCCACGATCGCCAGCACCTTCTCGACGACGGGATCGGCGACGCCGGCTGCGCCGCTCGGCGCGGGCGCCGCCGATGTCACGGCCGCCGACGACGCCGAGGCGATCGCGACGGCCGGAACGGCCGCGGGTGCCGAAGCGGCGGCGAGCAGCGCTGCCGCCGCGCCCGGCCGCTCGGCCGGCTTGAGCTCCGGACGGAACTGGTAGACGAAGCCGACCACGTGCCGCAGGGTCGGGAAGTCCCGTAGTTGCACGTTCTCCTGGCGCGCGATGTCGTAGGCCTCGCGCACGGCTGCGAAGGTCTCGGCCTGCTTCACCGTGTCGACGCCCAAGTCGGCCTCGAGGTCGAGGTCCAGCTCCAGCATGTCCTGCGGATAGCCGGTCTTCTCGGCCACGATCGCCAGCACATTCTGAACGACCGCGTCGGCCGGCCCGCTCGGGGCCGTGGACACGGCAGCTGAGACAGCGACCGTCGCGCTCGTCACGGGCTTGAGGTCCGAACGACTGTCGTAGACGAACTGCATCACGTGACGCAGGGTCGGGAAGTCCCGCAGCTTCAGGTTCTCCTGGCGCGGGATGTCGTAGGCCTCGCGCACCGCGGCGAAGGTCTCGGCCTGCTTGACCGTGTCGACCCCCAGATCGGCCTCGAGGTCGAGGTCCAGCTCGAGCATGTCGGCCGGATAGCCCGTCTTCTCGGAGACGATCGCGAGGACTTTCTGCGCCACCGGGTCGGTTGCGCCGGCCGCAGTCGGGCCCGAGAGAACCGGCGACGCGACGCTGGTCGCCACCGGCGGCATCCCAGCCGCGGGAACGGCGGCCGCCGGCGCCGCAGGCTTCAGCTCCGGACGGTTGTCGTAGACGAACTGCGCGACGTGCCGCAGCGTCGGGAAATCGCGGAGCTTCAGGTTCTCCTGGCGCGGGATGTCGTACGCCTCGCGCACCGCGGCGAAGGTCTCGGCCTGCTTGACCGTGTCGACACCCAGGTCGGCCTCGAGGTCCAGCTCGAGGTCGAGCATGTCGGGCGGGTATCCGGTCTTCTCGGCGACGATGGCCAACACGCGCTCGACCACGGCGTCGCGGGCCGGGGCCGCGGACGCGACGATCGCCGGGGCCGCAGCGGGCACCGGAAGCGCGCCGACGGCCGGAGCAGCGGTGGCCGCGGGTGAGGTCGCCGCGGCCGCGACCGGCGCTGCCGAGGCGATCGGCACTCGAGCCGCGGCGGGCGCGACGGGACGGGGCGCGGGCGGCCTCACGGCCGCCCGGACGCGGTCGCCCGGGAACACGACGCGCTGCACCGGTCCCAGGCCGAACCGCCATGGGCTCGAAGCCGGGCGGCCCGGCGCGCCCTGCGCCACCACGCGCAGCACCCGCTTCACGACCTCGGTCTCGACCTGTGGATAGCCACTCGCCTCGGCCAGCCAGCGCTCGTAGCTCGCACGGTCGTCGACCCGATCGAGGCCGCCCGGGATCTTGCGGGTCAGGGTGAGAGCGATCTCGGAGCCGAACCCGGCCGCGAGATGGATCGCGTACTCGACGTCGTAGCGGCCGCCCTTCGAGAGGGTCAGCGAGCCGAGCTCCGGATCGGGCTCCTTGAAGTTCGGCACCGGCGGCACGATGCCGTGCTCGAGGATCTTGACCGCGATCACGTCCTCGACCCCGACGCCCATGGCGTGTCCGGTGAAGCCCTTCGTGTTGGAGACCACGATCTCGTTCGCTCCGGGCCCGAAGACGCGCCGCAGCGACTGCACCTCGGCGGCGGCGCTGCCGCCGCGCGCCGGCGTGTAGGTCTCGTGCGAGACGAAGACTGTCTTGTTCGCGATCCGCGCGCGGTCGAGGCCGTAGCGGCGCTCCGCCGACGAGACCAGGCTCTCGACCACGTCCGAGATGTGGTCGACGTCGAGGCGGGTCGCGTGGAAGGCGCTGTTGCGGCTCTCCGTCGCCAGCAGCTCCACGATCCCCCGCATGCCGCGCTCGCGCACGCAATCCTGGCTCTCGAGAACCAGGGCGCAGGCGCCCATGCCGACCAGCATGCCGTGCCGGCGGCGGTCGAACGGCAAGGCGGCGTCCTCGACGCGCTCGTCGGTCGCCGCGGCGCCGATCGCCAGGAAGCCGGAGGCGAGCCACTCGAACAAGCTCTCGCTGGTGGCGTTGTCGGCCGAGATCACGAGCACCCGCCGGCAGCGCCCGACCCGGATCCAGTCCTCCGCCAGGCCGATCGCGCTGGCGGTCGAGGCGCAGGCCGCGTTCACGTGGGTGTTCGGCCCGCGAGCGCCGATGTACTCGGCGAACTGGCTGTGACCCATGGTCAGGATGCGTAGCAGGAAACGCCGGTCGAAGGTGTACGGCTCCTTCTCGAGCAGGGCGTCGAGCTCGGCGATCCGCAGCTCGATCTCCCGCTTCGCGGTGGCCTCGTGCGTCACGGCCAGCACGTCCTGGAGCTGCCGCTTCTGCGCCCGTCGGCTCTCGAAGGTGTAGTAGCGCTTGGTCTCGTCGGCCCAGCGGTCGTATCCCGGGAAGGCGCTCGCGAAGATCACGCCCGTCTCGTCGCGCAGGCCTTCCGGAAGCATCCACCTCTCAGGCAGGTACTTGCCCGTGCTGGTCTTGCGATAGACCTGGACCAGAGGGATGCCGGCCTCGCGCAGCGCGTCGAGGCCCGCCGCGAACGCGAGCTGGGTCGTCGAGTCGAGCGCCTCCACCAGCTTCTCGGGAACGGCGTACTCCGCCGTCAGGTCGAACGAGCCGGCCCGGCCGGCGAGCTTGATGACGTCCTTCTCGTCCTCGATCACCTCGAAGTGCCCGCTGCCGTCGGCGCTCTTGACCAGCCGCGTGATACGCCTGTCCACCATGGCGCGGCGCGTGGACTGGGGCAGGCTGTCGATGAACTGCTCCCCCGCCAGGATGCGTTCGGCGTTGCGGGGATCCATGACGCTCTTCTTCGAGCCGGGCAGGCCAAGACCCGTGCCGCTGATCACGATCGAGCCCTGGGGGATGTCGTTGCGGTCGAAAGGACCCGCCTGCGACGAGGCCCCTTCCGCCGGCAACGACTCGAGGGTCTGCTGGAGCAGCGCCCGCAGCTCCTCGAGGGTGCCCGCCGTCGGCGTCGGCGCGGGCGACGTCGCCGGCGCGTAGGCCTCGCGCCGCACGACGGGCGCGGCGACGGCGACCCTGCCGACGGAGGGGGTGCGGACTGAGGCGGACTCGAAGGCCCGCGCGCCGTAGCCGGCCGCGTAGAGACCGGCCAGGGCCGCGTTGAAGGCGGCAAGCTCCTTCGGCCGCGCCCGGTTCGTATAGAGCGAGATCACGTCCGTCTTGTCGGCCAGCACGTCGTCGACGAAGCCCTTGAGGGCGCGCTTGGGGCCGACCTCCACGAAGGCGCGCGCCCCGGCGGCGTACAGCCGCTCGACGCCCTCGACCCAGCGCACGGGCGAGGCGATCTGGCGGCACAGGATGTCCTTGATCTTCTCCGGGTCGCTCGGGTAGAAGTCGGCCTCGACGTTGCCGACCAGCAGGCGTTGCGGGGGACGGATGTCGAACCGGTCGAGCACCTTGCGGAGCGGCTCGGCCGCGGCGGCGACGATCCTGGTGTGGAAGGCGTGGCTCACCGGCAGCCGCTGAGCCTGGAAGCCCTTCTTCGAGAAGAGCTCGACCGCCCGCTCGACGGCCGGCGTCTCCCCCCCGATCACCACCTGTCCGCGCGCGTTCAGGTTGGCCGGCGTCACGTAGCCGTCGATCTGCTTCAGCTCCTCGAGCACGAGGTCGAGCGGCGCCATCACCGCGGCCATCGCCCCGTTGTCGCCGAAGCTCACCTTGCTCATCTCGCGACCGCGGGCCGCCGCCGCCTCCAGCGCTTCGGCGAAGCTCAGCACCCGAGCCGAGACGAGGGCACCGTACTCGCCGAGCGAGTGGCCCATCACCATGTCCGGCTCGATGCCGTACTGAGCCAGCAGCCGGCACATGGCGGTGTCCATCGAGAGCACGGCGGGCTGCGTGATCGCCGTCTGCTTCAGGTCCTCCTCCGCCTGCTTGACGGCGTCGGAGTCCTTGCGGTCGACGAAGATGTAGCTGGTCAGCTTGCGGCCCAGGATCGGCTCGAGCACGCGGTCGGCCTCGGCGAACACGTCCGCCACCACCGGCTCGATCGCCGCCAGGTCGCGCCCCATGTTGACGTACTGGCTGCCCTGGCCCGTGAACAGGAAGGCGATCTTGCCGGCCGCCCTGCCGCTGCCGCGGAAGACCCCCAGCGCCTGGAACGCGCGCCAGGCGTGCGGCGTGTCCTTGAGCAGCCCTTTCTGTGCCTTCTGCAGGCGCTCCACCAGCTCGACACCGTCCTCGTAGTCGATCGCGATCCGCTCCTGCGCCGCGAGATCGGCCGGATCGGGCGCCGCAACCGGCGGCACCTCGCCCGTCTTCACCCGCGCGAGCAGCTCGTCGACCTTCTGGCGCAGGCCGTCGACCGAGGCAGCCCCCAGCACGACCAGCCCGCGCACGGGCTGGCGCGCCGGAGAGCCGACCTCGGCGGCGAGGCCGGACCCGGAGCCGAAGGATGCCGGGACCGCCACCTGGGTCGGACGCGAGCCCCTCGTCAGCGCCCCGGGAACGTGCTCCTCGAGCACGACGTGGAAGTTCGTGCCGCCGAAGCCGTAGGCGGAGACGCCACAGCGGCGGGGCGTGCCGTTCGAGACCTTCCACTCGCGCAGCTCGTGGTTGAGCTGGAACGGCGTCGACGCGAAGTCGATGCCGGGGTTCGGCGGCTCCGCGTTCAAGGTGGGTGGCAGCACCTTCTCGTGCACGGCCCAGGTCGCCTTGAGCAGGCCGGCCGCGCCGGCCGCCGCCTTCAGGTGGCCGATGTTGCTCTTGGCCGAGCCGAGCGCGATCTGCCCCTTGGCGGCGCCCTTGAATACCGGGGCCAGGCTCTCGACCTCGACCACGTCGCCGACCTTCGTGCTGGTCCCGTGCGCCTCCAGAAGCGTCGCCGTCGCGGGATCGAGGCCCGCGTCGTTCCACGCCCTCTCGGTCGCCAGCTGCTGGCCGATCGGGTTGGGCGCCGTGATGCCCTTGCCCTTGCCGTCCGAGGCGGCGCCGATCCCGCGGATCACGGCATAGATCCTGTCGCCGTCACGCTCGGCGTCGACCAGGCGCTTGAGCAGGAACGCAGCCGAGCCCTCGCCCATCACGAAGCCGTCGGCGCCGGCGCCGAACGGCCGCGAGCCCGAGGCCGAGAGCGCGCCGATCTTGGCGAACTTCACGAACGAGTTCGTGGCCATGTTGCGGTCGATCCCGCCCGTCACCACAGCGTCGCAGTGGCCGGCCAGCAGCAGGCTGACGGCCGCGTCGAGCGCGGCGAAGGTCGAGGCGCAGGCCGCGTCGGCCGTGAAGCTGGGCCCCCGCAGGTTCAGCACGTTGGCGATGCGCCCGGCGAGGATGTTCGCCAGCTCGCCCGGCATGGTGTCCTCGGTAATCTGGGGCATCCTCTCGTTGGTGACCGCGTAGAAGCGCGCGAGGATGGCCTGCTGCACGTCTTGCGGCAGCTCGCGGAACTCCTTCGTCTCGAGCAGCAGCTTCCGATACTCCGGGAACTCGATCCGCAGGGTCGTGTAGTAGTGGCGCTCCCCCGCCATGGCGTTGCCCAGGATGACGCCCGTGCGGTCCGTGTCGAGCGGGCGGTTGGGCCAGCCGTAGTCCGCGAGCGCCTCGGCCGCGATCGTGACCCCCCACTGCTGCCCTTCGTCCATGGCACCGGCCACGCGCGGCGGGATGCGCCAGCGCTGCCAGTCGAACTGGAAGCCGCGCACCCAGGCGCCGATCTTGCTGTAGGTCTTGGCGGGCGCGAGAGGGTCGGGGTCCCAGTAGTCCTCGGCGCTCCAGCGCTCGGGCGGGACCTCGATGATGCTGTACTTCTTCGACCAGATGTTGTCCCGGAAGGCCACTGCGCCGGCTGCGTCGGGCATGATCGCCCCAAGCCCGACGATCGCGACGGCTCGCTCGCTTCGGTCAGTCATCGCCGCTTCGCTCCTCACTTCGCCGGGAAGGCCTGCACCAGGTCGCTCGCGATCCGGTCCATGTCCTCCACCAGCCCCGCCTGCGCGGCGTAGGCACCCTCGAGGTTCAGGGCCCGCGCAAGACCCGGGTCCGTCTGGCCCGCCCCGACCGCCCAGCGCAGGCCCTCGCTCGCCACCTTCAGCGCCGCCTCGCGCGCGTGGACGCGCGCCATGGCCTGGAGGGTCTCCGGCTTGAGGCCGCTCTCCTTGCTCGGCTGGTCGGCCGAACGCTCCGAGAACATGGCCGCCGTCTCCGCGTAGGCGATCAGCTCACCGAGACGGAAGAGGACGTGCTGGTTGCGCGTCAGGCGGTCGAGCCGCGCCCGCTCCAGCAGGGCCGCCAGCGAGCGGAGCGCCAGGGCCGCGTGGTTCGCCCCGACGTTCGGGCTCTGCGCGTGGCGCCGCTCGGCCCTCTGGGCCCAGTCGACGTAGTACTGGCCGCGGGTCTTCAGGTGCTGCTGCCAGCGGTCGCGAGCGATCGTCCACTCCATGATCTCCGAGGTCCCCTCGTAGATCGTGGTGATGCGCACGTCGCGCTTGATCTTCTCGACCATGTACTCGCGGGTGTAGCCGTACCCGCCGTGGGCCTGGATCGCGTCCTCGGCCCCCTTGTTCCCGGCCTCGGTGGCGAGGTACTTCGCCACGGCCCCCTCGGTCGCGAGGTCCTCCTCGCCCGAGTCGAGCCGCTCGGCGACCCATTCGATGTACGCGCGGGAGGCCTCTAGGCGCACGGCGTTCGGCACGATCAGCTTGTGCGTGTAGCCCTGCTTCTGGCTGAGCGGCCCGCCGCCCTGCACGCGCTCCTGCGAGTAGCGGATCGCCCGCCGCACGGCCTCCCGGCCGGCGCCCAGGCCGAAGCAGGCGACCATGAGACGCGTGTAGCCGAAGACGGCCTGCGCCTGGGCGAGGCCCTTGCCCTCGACCAGGCCGATCAGCCGGTCGGCCGGGACGTAGACGTTTTCCAGGAAGAGGGCGGCCGTGTTGCTGGCCCGGATGCCGTGCTTGTCCTCGGGCTTGCCGTGGGAGAAGCCCTCGGTGCCCTTGTCGACCAGGAACCAGCTGGCGCCCCCGGGGGCGTTGGCGAGGATCGTGTAGCGGTCCGCGACCCCGCCGTTGCTGATCCACTGCTTGCGGCCGTTCAGCTTGTAGCCGACTACCGTGCCGTTCTCCTCGACCGGCGTCGCGCTGGTCGTGAGCGCGCCCAGGTCGCTCCCGGCCTGCGGCTCGGTCGCCCCGTAGGCGTAGAACTGGCCCTTCTCGGCCAGCTCACCCAGCCACTCCGCCTTCTGCTCCTTGGTCGCACCGACGTTGATGGGGTCGGTGCCCAGGAAGGTCGCCAGGACCCCCGTCGCGATCCCGAGGTCGATCGCCGCCATCTCCTCGGACACGCGATAGATGTCGAAGGCCCCGCCACCCAGGCCGCCCAGATCCTCCGGGATCGTCAGCAGGTGGAGGCCGATCTGCTGGGGATCGTAGAGATCCTTCATGATCTTCTCGGGGAAGTCGTGGCCGAGCTCGATCTCGAGCAGCTTCGCGGGAGGAAGGTTCTTCTCTGCGTAGTCCCGGAGCGTCGTGAGGATCTGATCCAGGATCTCGGCGTCCAACTTGGCCATGCTGCCCCCTGTCGGCGTTCAGACGTCCCACACTGCCCGGTCGGCGGACCGTTGGGGAGGGATTCGAACCGCTATAGAGGCTCCGAAAGGCTCGGAGCGGCCGAAAATGGTACATCGACCAGCAAGGTTCTTCCACGGAGCGACTTTCTCATTCGCATGGATCGTTTGGTGCAGTCGTGAGGAGGGCCGGCCGATGGCACGGGAGCACCGCATGGAGCCAAATCGTCTACATTCAACGCACTAGGTCAAGCGTGCCGCAGCGGAGGGCGAACGGCCCAAACGATCCCCCAGCCGCTCCTTCTGTCGGCGGACGCTCGCGCCGATCCCAGTCCTGAGCCCCTCGCAGCTGTTGAGTTTCGTCTTCTTTTCGCCTATCCTTCTCGACCTCTGCTGGCGTTCACCTGCCCGCGCCGACGAGCGCGGGCGGACACCACTCGCACGCGAAGGAGGCACCGCATGAGACTCAAAGACCTGCTGAGGCAGGAGGCCGAGCACAGCTACGCGGTCACGGAAGCGCTCTTCAAGATGGTCGACGCGGGTGAGCTCGCCTGGAAGCCGGCGAGCGGCAGGAACTGGATGACGCTCGGACAGCTCCTGCGGCACTGCACGGAGGCGTGCGGCGCGGGCATGAAGGGGTTCCTCACCGGCGACTGGGGGCTCCCGGAAGGGATGACGTTCGAGAGCCTGCCGCCCGGCCAGGCGCTGCCACCCGCGGAGGCGATGCCCTCCGTGGGCAGCGTCGAGCAGGCCCTCTCCCTCCTCGGCGAGGACCGCGCCCTCGCGCGGCGCTTACTGGGCGAGGTCGCCGAGGACGGGCTCCTGACGCAGGTCTTCCGGGCGCCCTGGGGCGGACCCGAGCTGACCCTCTTCCAGCACCTCTCCCACATGGCCGCTCACCTCGACGCTCACAAGAGCCAGCTTTTCTACTACCTGAAGCTGCTGGGGCGCGACGTGAACACGCCCCACCTCTGGGGTGCCTAGGCTTCCCGCGCCGCTCCGGCCTGCCCTGGCGGCCTGGCGACGCGGCCTGGCCACCTAGCGGATCAACGACTCGATCGCGGCCACCGGCTCCACCTCGACGGGCTCGCACCCGCGCCGGAAGACCCGCGCTCCGGCCTGCCCCACCAGCAGAACGGACTCGCCCTCGACCCGCAGCATCGCCCCCTCGCGAAGACCGACCACGGGGGTCGCGTTCTCCTCGTGGAACTCGCGAATGCGCGTTTCGCGCGTCTCGCCCATGTGGGTCGAGCCTGGGATCGGATCGACATAGTGCGGGTTGATCTGAAAGGAGACGAGGGAGAGGGCCTCGAAAGAGGCCGGCTGGACGATCGGCATGTCGTTCGTGGTCTTGATGGTCGGACAGGCGAGATTCGACCCCGCGCTCGCCCCGGCATAGGGCATCGCGTCCCGGGCGCGACGGCGGATCCTCTCGACCAGATCCAGCTCGTGGAGCGAGGCGAGCAGCCGGAAGGTGTTGCCGCCGCCGCAGAAGACCGCCTCGGCCTCGTCCACCGCTCGCGCGGCGTCCGCCGCCTGATGGAGCGAGTCCGTCTCGAGGTCCAGCTCGGCGAAGGCCACGCGCGCCCTCGCCGCATAGCCGTCCCGGTCCCGCAGGGCATGGGGGATGAACAGCACGCGGGAGACGCCGTCGAACAGCCGACGAAGCTCCGGGAACGCGTGCTCGAGATAGCGCGTCCCGAAGACCGTCGACGTGCTGATCAGGACCAGCCGGGGAGACGGCGTGTCGGCCTACCCCCTGAAGTACAGATACGCCGCCAGGATGCAGAGGATGACCAGGACCGACGAGGCCACCTCCTGCCAGCCCCAGCTGGCGCGTGTGTTCGCGCGGTCCTCGTCCGTGGCGGTCGCGTAGGTGAGGCCGCTCAGGCGCGCGTACTCGGGCGCCGCCGTCGCCAGGCTCACCCCCACGGCGACCAGGATCGCCACCACCGTGATCAACATGCTGAAGTACTGGAAATAGATGTTGTTCACGATCCACAGGAAAGAGCCGGGCGCATAGCCCTTCTCGAAGCCGGCCACCCCCAGCGTGACCGGTGTGTCCACGAGCATCCGGAAGAGGCCCAGCGCGAAGCCCACCACCAGCGCGGAGAGGCAGCCTTTGGCGTTCATGCGCTTCCAGAAGACGCCCAGGAAGAAGACGACGAAGATGGGGGGAGCGAGATAGCCCTGGACGCCCTGGAGGTAGAAGTAGAGGCCCTGGGCCCCCTGGATCACCGGGATCCAGGCGATCGCGACCAGCACCATGGCGACGGTGGCGATCCGGCCGGTGCGGACGATCTGGTGCTGGGAGGCGCCCGGCCGCCACTTCCCGTAGAGGTCCACGGTGAAGAGCGTCGAGCAGGCGTTGAAGGCCCCGGCCAGCGAGCTCATCAGGGCCGCCAGCAGGCCGGCCACGACGATTCCCCGCAGGCCCACCGGAAGCACGTGCTGGACCATGAGCGGGAAGGCGGCCTGGGCGTTGAGGTTGATCACCTGGCCGTTCGCGTCGAGCAAGGCACTACGGAGGGCCGGGATCTTGCCGCTCTGCGCCAGGGCCAGCGAGATCATGCCGGGGATGATGAAGATGAAGACCGGCAGCAGCTTCAGGAGCGAGGCGAAGATGGCGCCGCGGCGCGCTTCTCCTTCGCTCGGCGCGCCCAGCGTGCGCTGGACGATGTACTGATCGGTGCACCAGTACCAGAGCCCCACGATCGGGGCGCAGAAGAGCATCCCCAGCCAGGGGAAGTTGCCGTTGAAGTACCAGGCGATCCGGCCCGGCTCCATCACGGGCGCCCAGGAGCCCACCATGCCGGCGGGGACCAGGGGCTTCCAGAGGTTGAACATGTCGGACGGCAGGGCGGCACGAAAAGCGCCCCAGCCTCCCATCTTCTCGAGACCGAACGCGGTCAGCACCAACGAGCCGAGCACCAGGATGGCCGTCTGAACCGCCTCGGTGTAGGCGACCGCACGCAGTCCACCGATGACGGTGTAGAGACCCGTGAGCACCACGACCGCGATCGAGCCCAGCCAGAAGCTGTCCAGCTCCATGCCGCCGACCCGGAGGCTCAGCTCGGGGACCAGCGTCCCGAACACGACGCCGCCCGCGAAGATGCCGACGGCGATCTTGGTCAGCACATAGGCGACCAGCGAGATCACCGAGAGCACCCAGCGCGCGGTGGGCGAGTAGCGCTTCTCCAGGAACTCGGGCATCGTGAAGACCCGCGAGCGCAGATAGAAGGGCACCATCACCCAGCCCAGCACCAGCAGGCACCAGGCGTGCAGCTCGTAGTGGGCCATCGCCACCCCGCTGGTGGCGCCCGAACCGGCCAGCCCCACGAGGTGCTCGGAGCCGATGTTCGAGGCGAAGATCGAGGCCCCCACGATCCACCAGCCCAGGTTACGGCCCGCAAGGAAGTAGTCGGACGCGGTGTCCTGTCCCTTGCGTACCACCCACCAGGTGACGCCCGCCAGGAAGGCGAAGTAGAGCGCGATCACCAGCCAGTCGAGGCCGGCGAGGGCGGAGCCGGCCGATGCGGCGAGGAGCACATGCGGGAGGGTCATGGGCGGAGGCGCCGTTCATCGGGGAAAGTCAGTCTCCCGCGCCGCCTCCCCTTGAGCGCACGCGGACCCGGCGGCCGCGGACGAAAGCCGCCGGCGACGGCGGCCGAGCGTAGCACCCCAGCCGCGGCAGCTCAAGCTGCCCGCCGTCCTACCCCGCTGTATGCCCGCCGCCCTATGCCGCCCGCTCGAGGAGCGGTGTCCCGGGGCGCGAGCCGGGTCGGGGCGCGCGGCCGGCACGACCGGCCGGCGGCGCGGCTAGAGCGTCCGGTAGAAGGCGATGCTCCTCGGGATACCGGCGAAGGGGTCCGGGCTCTCGTCCTCGATGTAGTTGATCTCGACGCCGGCCTCGGGGCCCGCCGCCACGATGCCTCGCACGTCGAGCTGCCCGGTGCCGAGCGGGACGTTCGCCTCGTCGCGGTGCTGCGCGGCCTCGCCCGGGACGATGTCCTTCGCCATGTCCTTGAGGTGCGTGTACCAGAACCGCCCCGGGTAGCGACCCATCAGCGTCACCGGGTCCGCACCGCCCATGACGGCCCAGAAGACGTCGATCTCGAATCCGACCTCGGGCCCGACCTCTTTCGCGAGGAGGTCGAAGAGGGTGCCTTCCGGAGCCGGGCCGAACTCGTGCCCGTGCGTGTGGTACCCGAACCGCTTTCCCGCCGCGCGACAGCGCCTCGACCACTTCCCGAAGGCGTCCGCCGCGCGAAGGATCTCCTCGCGGGTCGCCACGCGGTCGGCGTGCGGGAGCGAGGGGTTGATGAGCGTCGTCGCCCCGATCACATCGGCGTCCTTCAGCTGCTCGTCGAGCTTCGCCTCCAGCAGCTCCCAGCCCACGTGCATCGACCGGCAGCGCAGGCCCGCCGCGGCGAGTGCCGCCGCGAACTCCGCGCTCGTGCGTCCGGCGTAGCCGGCCGCCTCCACCTCGTCGATGCCCCAGGCCTTGATCTCGGCGAGCGTCCCCGCGAGATCGGCCTCCAGCCGCGAGCGCACGCTCCACAGCTGCAGGCCGAGCGGCGCCTTGCCCTGGCCGGCGGCGCGCGCCCCGCGTCCCAGCCCCGCGGCCGCCGCCGCGGCGACACCGGTCGCGGCCCCCAGGAATGATCGGCGAGTCGTCATCGGTTCCTCCCTACTCCTCCTGCCCTCGCAGGCCCTTGTACGCCTTGCCCTTCGCGCGCGCGAGCAGCTTCAGGTTGCGATCGATCAGCTCGATCCGCTGCCGGACGCAGGCCGCCGAGCGCAACGGGTCCTCCGGGGTGTGGAGGACGTAGTCGAGCAGCCGGTCGACGCTCGAGGTCGCGACGTGGCTGCGGGTGTCGGACGAGCCGTAGTAGATGAAGACCGACCCGTCCGCTCGCAGCACGGCTCCGTTGCAGAAGGCGACGTTGGAGACGTCGCCGATCCGCTCCTCGCCTTCCGGCGCCAGGAAGAAGCCGCCCGGGCGGGCGATCACCCGCGACGGATCCTCGAGGTCGCACAGGAACGCATAGAGCACGTAACGCAGGCCAGCGGCGGTATTTCGCACGCCGTGGGCGATGTGGAGCCAGCCCTTGGGGGTCTTGAGCGGCGGCGCGCCCGCGCCGTTCTTCACCTCCTTGACGGTGTGGTAGAGCTTGGGGTCGATGATCGTCTCCTCGCCGATCTCCGCCTGCTCCATCGTCTCGCAGAGCGCGAAGCCGATCCCCCCGCCCTGGCCCGCATCGATGAAGCTGTCCTGCGGTCGCGTGTAGAGCGCGTAGCACCCCTTCACCAGCTCCGGGTGCAGGACCACGTTCCTCTGCTGGGCCGACTGGCACTTGAGGTCAGGCAGCCTTTCCCACTTCGCGAGGTCCTTGGTGCGGGCGATCCCCGCCTGCGCCACGGCCGACGAGGTGTCGCCGGGGCCCGCCCCGGGATCCTTGCGCTCGGCGCAGAAGATCCCGTAGATCCAGCCGTCCTCGTGGGCGGTCAGCCGCATGTCGTAGACGTTCGTCTCCGGCTCCTCCGTTTCCGGCATCACGACGGGATGGTCCCAGAAGCGGAAGTTGTCGACGCCGTTCGGGCTCTCCGCCACGGCAAAGAAGCTCTTGCGGTCGTTGCCCTCCACCCGCGCCACCAGGCAGATGCCGCCCTTCCACTCGATGGCGCCGGTGTTGAAGGCGCAGTTCACGCCCAGGCGCTCCTCCAGGAACGGGTTGCGGCGGCGGTCGAGGTCGTAGCGCCAGAAGAGCGGGGCGTGGGCGCCCGTGAGCACGGGACGCTCCCAGCGATCGTAGACGCCGTTGCCCGTCTTCACCCGCCGGTTCTTGCGCCTGATCAGCTTCTCGTGCTGCTCGACCTTGCGGCGCAGGGCTTTGTCGAAATCGAAACGAGCCATCCTGGATCTCTCCCCCGGCTGTTGATCGCTCAGCAGGCGAGACTACGGCCCACTCGCGGGGGTGTCAAACCAGAGGCTTGACCCCCGTGGCGAGGGCGCACAAGATGAGCGCCGTGAGCCCCGAGCCGGAGGCCGGCCAGACGCCGGCGCAGCGGGCGTCGGTCCTGGTCGCGACCAGCGACTCCGCCACACGCGACCTGTTGCGCCGGATCCTCCACGTCGGGGCGGTCGAGGTGGTGGACGCCTCGGACGGGCTCGAGGCGCTCGCGCTGGCGCGCCGGCTCCACGTCGACCTGATCGTGCTCGACGCCTTCCTGGCGGTGATGGACGGCATCACCGTGTGCGGCCGGATCCGCGCAGTCGAGGAGATCGAGCAGCCTCCCATCATCATCATCGGCCTCATCTCCGAGCGCGCGGTCGAGGTGGCGCTCGCCTCGGGCGCCGACGAGACCCTCTCGAAGCCGCTCAACCCCGCCCTGCTGCGCAGCCGCACCCGGGCACTGCTGACCCGGCGCCAGGCCGAGAAGCGGCTGGCCCTGATGCGGCGCGCGCTCGACGCCGCTCCCGCCGGCATCACCGTGCACGACGCTCGCTCCTCCGAATACACGGTGACCTACGCGAACCCTGCCTTCCTGGAGCTCTCGGGCTACTCCGACCAGGAGATCGCCGGTCACAACCTGCGGCTGCTGATGGGCCCCGGGACCGACGTGGCCGCGATGACCACCCTGCGTGACGCGATGGCCTCCGGCCAGCCCTCGCGGGTCCTGCTCCGGAACCACCGCAAGGACGGCCGCGCCTTCTGGAACGACCTCGAGGTGGCGCCGATCGTGGACGCCAGCGGTCACCTCACCCATTTCGTCGCCGTCCAGCACGACGTCACCTCGATCGTCGACACGCCCGAGAAGGCAGCGGTGCGGGCGACCGAAGAGGCGGTGCTGGAGCGCACGAAGGAGCTCGACACGGCACTCGTGCACGTCGAGAAACGGCGCCGCTTCACCGAGACGATCCTCAACAGCATGGTCTCCGGAATCCTGGCCGCGGACCAGGATGGCACGGTCACCTTCGCGAACCTCGCGGCCCTCCAGACGCTCGGGACCAGCCTGGCCGACTGCGTCGGCAGGCCGGTCGTGGACCTCTTCGGCCACCACCTCGGACTCACCGAGGTGATCCGGGGGGGCGTGCCGGACCACGGCGAGCACCGCCTCGACTTCCCGATGATCAGCCCAGGGGGTGCCCAGTTCTACGTGGGGATGTCGATCACACCCGCGCCCCCCGAGCTGCGCGACGAGGTCGGCTTCATCATCCTGTTCCGCAACCTGGCCGAGACCCTCGAGGACCAGACCGACCCGAGGCTGGCGATCGTCGACGCCGAGCCGGCGCCCGCGCCGCCGGCCGTGCCGGCCGCGATCGCCTCCCCGCTGCCCGAGGCCGAGGCACTTCAAGACGCGGGGCTGGGTCCGGCAACGCCCTCGGGCGCAGACCCCGCTCCCGAGGGGCTCGCCGAGGCCGAGTACCCGGCGTCGGCCCGGCGCGTCCAGCTGGCGCTGCACTACACCTCGCCCGTCGAGATCGCCCGCCGCGCCATCGACGCCCTCGCCCGCGAGCACGGGTCGAAGGAACCCTTCATCCGCCTGGAGACGCCCGACGAGGTGCCCGAGGTGCTGCTCGACCGCGAGCAGGTCACCGAGGCGCTCGTGATCCTGCTGGCCCGCACCCTGGAGCGCTGCGGCGACCCGGCGGCCGTGCGGGTGCGCGTGCGGCGGGCGGAGCCGGAGGGTGCCAAGCCCGGACACCCGCCGGCGGCGGTCTCGATCGAGGTCCTCTACCCCCGTGCCCTCATCACGGAGCGTGACATCGGTCCCGAGGCCGAGGCGGAGGAACGCCAGGCCTATCGCAGGGCGGACCTGCTGGCCGCCGACAAGCTGATCGAGGCCAACGGAGGGCAGCTGCTGCCGCCGGTGCGCGACGAGGAGGAGCAGGCCCTGACCGTGCTGCTGCGGGTGCCGCGCTAGCTAGACCTCGGCTTCCATGAACTTCGCGGAAGCGCTCGCCTTGACCTCCCCGTCCTGCCGCAGCTCGGCCCGAGCCAGGCGCAGCGGCGAGAGGTCCCGCTCCTGCCAGGCCCGGATCGTGGCCCGGCGGCCGACGCTCACCGGACGCCGATAGCTCAGGTTCAGAGCAGCGGTCACCGCCGTGACGCCGTACGCGAACAGGCAGTGGGTCATGGCGCCGTCCAGGAGCGCCGCGATCACCCCGCCGTGCAGTCGCCCCCGGTAGCCGCACAGGGTGTCGGCACAGTCGAACTCGGCCTCCACGACACCTGGCTCCGTGCACCGGTAGTTGACGTTGAGGCCACGGGCGTTGCTCGGGTCGCAGACGACGCAGCCACCATGAACGCTCTCACGGTCGACGGGTTCGGCCATTTTCTCGTACACTCTCCTCGCCCGAAAAGGGACTCGAGTCTCAGAGACCTGAGGGGCTCCGGTCTCCTGTCCCCTTCTTGCAATTGTGAGAATACGCTCATATAGTCCTCTTGTCTCGCCGCGCGGATGCGCGGTGCCTGGGATCCGCAAATGATCGCGCACTCGTTTGGGACGAGGCGGCACGACGCATGAGTCGCTGGTCCACGGCCCGGCGCTTCGCCGCGGTCGAGACGCCGAGAAGGAGAAGACCTTGAAGCGCTGGATTGCCGTGTGCGCGGGCGTGAGCCTGGCCGGTGCGCTCGCCCTCTCGTCCGTGAGCTGCCACCGGGCGCCGAGCCGCGGGCGTGTGCTCGCCTTCGGCCTCGCCCTCTTCACGAGGGGCCCCGAAGGCAAGCAGGTGCCCGGCCCCGCGACGGCGGGCTTCCTGGCGCCCGAGCGCGGCCGCTGGCGTCACGGCACGCTCCGGGACCCCGAGAGCAACGTCTTCCACAAGGTGCTCGAGTACTGTCCCCGGCCGGACGACTGCGGGCTGCTGACGGTCGGCGGAAGCGCCGCAGCGCTCAAGCTCTGGCCGAAGGATGGTCCCCCGGTCGTCGTCTGGAAGGCCGACTTCGGCGGCCGCTTCTCGCGCATGCGCGACGCGGAAGTCGCGGACGTGCTCGGCGACGGCGTCCCGACGATCGTGGTCGCGACCCACGACCAGGGTGTCGTCGCCCTGGTCCGCCCCGCGCCGAACGGCGGCTACACCGTGAAGGAGCTGGACCGCCAACCCGACACCTTCGTGCACGAGATCGAGATCGGCGACCTCGACGGCGACGGCATCCTCGAGGTCTACGCGACCCCGAGCCGCCCGAACGTGCTGAACGGCACGCCCCAGCCGGGCTCGGTCGTCCGCTACGTGCCCAAGCTCGGCGAGGGCCGGCACGTGGTCGCGGACCTGGGGGACCGCCACGCCAAGGAGATCCTGGTGACCGACCTCGACCGCAACGGGAAGGACGAGCTCTACGTCTCGGTCGAGGCCGTCAGCGGCGGCAACGTCGAGGTGCGTCGCTACCTCGCCGACACGCCCCCCGACGCCGGCGAGACGATCGCCGTCCTGCCCGACCGCCTCTGCCGCTGCCTCTGTGCCGGGGACGTGGACGGTGACGGCAAGCGCGAGCTGGTGGCGAGCACCGCCAAGGCGGGCCTTTGGCTGCTCCGCCCAAGCGGGCGCAAGGGCACGCCCTGGCAGAAGGAGGAGATCGCCGGGGACTCTTCCGGCTTCGAGCACGCGGCGCTCCTCGCCGACCTCGACGGCGACGGCAAGGACGAGCTCTACGTCGCTAGCGATGACCAGAGCGAAGTGCGCCGCTACACGCTCCAGCAGGGGTCGTGGCGTCGCGAGGTGCTTTACCGCTATCCCGGGAAGCTCCAGGGCTTCACCTGGAACATCACCGCCGTGCGCGCCGCCCTGGTTCCCCCGTCGGCATGGGACTGAGGAGGGAACCTCCCGACCGGTCGGAGAACGCCGCCGGCAGCCGTCCGGACACCCGGGCCGGGGCCGTCGCACCCACGCGCGCGCGAAGACGTTGGCGCTCGGCCCGCCTCCTGGTCCCTGCGACGCTCGCCGTGGTTCTGGCCGTCTGGGCGGCGTCCTGGCGTCCCCTCGAAGTGAGCGGCGCGCAGCCCCAAGACGGCTTCACGCGGGTGAGCGGCGTCATCCACGTGCACACCCGCTACTCGGACGGCGGCGGCACGGTCGAGGAGGTGGTCCGGGCCGCGCGCCAGACCGGTCTCGATTTCGTGATCGTCACCGATCACAACAACCTCGACGCGAAGTCGAAGGAAGGACGCTACGGCCGGGTGCTCCTCCTGGTGGGCACGGAGGTCTCCTCCTCTGCTGGATACCTCCTCGGCCTCGGCATTCCCGATCCCGCCTTCCGATTCTCCGGCGATCCCCGCGAGGCGCTGGACGACATCCGACAGCTGGGCGGCGTCGCCTTCGCGGCGCACCCGACCAGCCCGCGCGAGGAGTTCTCCTGGCGGGGCTGGGACCTCGCCGGAGACTGGGGGCTCGAGGTGCTCAACCTCGACTGCCAGTGGCGCGACGCGAGCTGGCCACGGCTGGCCCGCGCGGCCCTCCTCTATCCCCTCGGCTCGCGCCACGCCTTGTTGGGGATGCTCTCGCGCCCGAACTCGGTTCTCCGGCGCTGGGACGCGCTGCTCCGCCACCGCCACGTGCCCGCCATCGCGGCCGCCGATGCACACAGCAGGATCGCGCTCCCCGGGAAGCGGTCCCTTCGCTTCCCCTCCTACCAGGCGCTCTTCGCCATCGCCCGCAACCACGTCCTGCTCGACTCGCCTCTTGCCGGGGACTTCGACGGCGACGCCCGTGCCATCCTCGTGGCGCTGGCTGAGGGCCGATCGTACCTCGCGCTCGACGCCCTGGCGCCGGCGGACGGATTCTTCTTCGAGGCCGCGGCCGACGGCCGTCGCTGGACCATGGGCGACACGGTGCCCGCCGAGCTGCGTCCCCGGCTCCGCGCGGGTGGGCGCCTGCCCCGGGGCGCTCGGCTCGTCCTGCTGCGCGACGGGCAGCCGATCGCCGAGGGCGAGGGTCGCCTCGGCTACCAGGCGCCCGGTCCCGGCAGCTACCGCGTCGAGGTCTACGCGCCCGGCTGGGGGATGCCCTGGGTCCTCTCCAATCCGATCTACGTGCTCGACCCCGTCGAGCTGGAGGCCCGGAGGAGGAGCGCCCTTCCCCCGGCCGAGGCCAGTGCGCCCGTTCTCGACCGGGTCCTCGACGACTTCGAGGGAGCCACGATCTTTCGGCCCGAGTTCGACCCCTCCTCGAGCATGGGCTCCGACGTCCTCGACCCAACCGCACCTTGGCAAGGCCGCTACGCCGGGAAGATGTCCTTCCGGCTCGGAGACGGTGACGCTGGCCGGCACAGCGCCTCCTGCGCGCTGGTCACGCGCGCCCCACGCGACTGGACTGGAGCCCACGGCCTCGCCTTCGCGATCCGCGGCGACGGCACCTACCGGGTCCACCTGCAGGTCAGGGACCGCAACCCCTCGGGACGAGACGACGGCACCGAGACCTGGTTCGCCTCCGCCAAGGCCACGAGCGACTGGCGCCGGGTGGCCATTCCGTTCACCTCACTCCGCTCCACGGACCCCATGACGGACGGGCACCTGGACCTCGGACAGATCCGCCTCCTGGCCTTCGTCGTGGACAAGGGGGCGGACAAGGTCGGCACGCGTGGGCGGATATGGCTCGACGAGATCGGGGTCTACTGACCTCGCGAGCAGACGTGCGACGCTGGCCGCTCTGGCCCCGGCGGCCGGGACGCGAGGCGAGGGGATCGAGATGACCCTGCGTGATCTGGAACCCGGTGCCCTGGCCATCATCAAGGAGGTGCACGGCGGATTCGGCCTGCGGCGCCGGCTGGGCGACCTCGGCGTCCTTCCGGGCGACACGGTAGAGGTGCTTCGCTCCGCGGCGCAGGGCGGCCCGGTGCTCCTCGCCATCCGCGGCGCGCGGCTGGCCATCGGTCAGCGGCAGGCCCAGAAGGTCGAGGTCGATCTGGTCGCCCGAAGATGATCGTCGCCATCGTCGGTCAGCCGAACTGCGGCAAGAGCACGATCTTCAACGCGGTGGCGGGCTACCGGACCGTGACCGCCAACTTCTCCGGCACCACGCTGGAGCTCACTAAGACCAGCGTCACCTGCGCCGGGGCGCAGTTCGATCTCGTCGATCTCCCCTGGATCTACTCCCTGTCCGCCGCCTCCCCGGAGGAGCAGCGCGCCACCGAGACGCTGCTTTCCCTGCGGCCGGACGTCATCATCCATGTCATCGACTCGAGCCTCCTCTCGCGCAGCCTGGAGCTGACCTTGCAGCTCCTGGAGCTGGGGCGCCCACTGGTGGTCTGCCTGAACATGACCGACGAGGCGCAGAGAAAGGGAGTCACGATCGACGCCGATCGCCTGGCCCGCGAGCTGGCGCTTCCGGTCATTCCCACGGTGGCCACCCGGGGCGAGGGGATCCCTCGGCTCTTCCGGACCGCGGTCGATACCGCAGCCGCCGGCGGGGCGGTCCGGGTCGTGCCCATGAGCCGCGACATCGAGTCCGTGATCGAGTGCCTCGAGCTGCGCCTGCAGCCGGGTACAGCGGCGCGCCTCGGCCGGCCGGCTCGTCTCGTCGCCCTGGAGCTGCTCGAGTCGGACGGGCGCCTCGGGCAGCAGCTCGGCGAGCACGACCCACGTCTGCAGGACGAGGTCAGCCGGCTGCGGCGCGAGCTCTCCGAATCGCACGGCCGCCCGCCCGACGTGGTGATCTCGTCGGAGAGGCATGCGCTCTCGATGAACCTGTTCGAGCGCGTGGCCCAAGTCCACGCCCGCGGCGGCGAGTCCGCTCAAGACCGCGCGGACCGCTACCTCATGCATCCCGTCTGGGGCTATCTCGCCCTGACCGCCATCCTCCTGGCGTTCTTCTATCTCGTCTTCGGCCTCGGTCGCGCGGTCGAGACGCCACTGGTCGCGCTCTTCGGTCGGCTCGACGCGGGACTGAAGTCCAGCCTGCCCCCGGGATCGCTCTGGCAGATCCTGCTGGGCGGCATGCTGGAAGGGCTCGCCGGGGGCATCGCCATCGTGCTCCCCTACCTGGTCCCTTTTCTCGCCGGCATGGCGATCCTGGAGGACGTCGGCTACGTACCGCGGGTGGCCTTCCTGATGGACGCCCTGACGCACCGCATCGGCCTGCACGGAAAGGCGGTGATCCCCTTCGTTCTCGGCTATGGCTGCTCGGTGCCGGCCGTCATGGCCGCGCGCATGATGGAGAGCCCGCGCGATCGCTACGTCACGGCGTTTCTCGCCAGCTTCATACCCTGTGCGGCCCGGACCACGATCGTCTTCGCCCTGGTGGGCTACTTCGTGGGTCCGCTGGCCGCCCTGGGCTTCTACCTGCTCAACCTGCTGGTGATCGCCGTCGCCGGACGGCTGCTGCTGCGCATCCTGCCCGAGGTCTCGCCCGGCCTGATCCTCGAGATCCCACCCTATCGCCTGCCCGACGCCCGCGCCACGCTCCACAAGGTCTGGTTCCGGCTGCGCGAGTTCATCGTGGTGGCATGGCCCATCCTGATCGCGGGAAGCATCGTGCTGAGCCTGCTCGAGCACTTCGACCTGTCCGGCGCCGTCAATGCCGCTCTGGCCCCGATCACCAGCACGCTCCTCGGCCTCCCGCCGGAGGTCGGCGTCAGCCTGGTCTTCGGAATCCTGCGCAAGGAGCTGACCATCGTCATGCTCGCACAGGCGCTGGGCACGACCGCCTTCGCGGCGGTGCTGACGACCGCGCAGATGTGCGTCTACACGGCCTTCGCCCTGTTCTACGTGCCGTGCCTCGCCACGCTGGCGACGCTACGCGCCGTGGTCGGCACGCGCGCCATGCTGATCGTCGCCGCCCTCACGACGGGTACGGCCCTGGTCGTGGCGCTCGCCTTCCGCCTGGCGTTCGCACTGCTCTCGTGATGCGCGCGCGCCTTCCCAGCGCTCCCTATTCGTCCTGACTCGGCTTCCACACCTTCCAGACGTTGCCGACCAGGTCGGGTCCGGGTTTCAGGGTGGCATCGCCCGGCATCCAGCCGGCAGGAGTCGCCTCCTTGCCCTGCGTCTTTCGCACGTGCTGGAAGGCCTGCACCTGGCGAATGGTCTCCGCCAGCCGCCGCCCCACGGGCGGCGTCATCACTTCCATCGCCTGGATCACCCCGTCCGGGTCGATCAGGAAGCGCCCGCGCAGCTCGATCCCCTGGCTCTCGTCCCAGACGCCGTAGGCACGGCCCAGGTTTCCCGCCTGGTCCGAGGCCATGTGGAAGGGCACGCCGCCCTCCACCATCTTCGAAAGCTCGTTGTCGTTCCACATCTTGTGAACGAAGTGGCTGTCGACGCTGACCGAGATCACTTCGACGCCCAGCCCCTGCAGCTCGCTGTATTTGTCGGCGACCGCCGACACTTCGGTCGCTCAGACGAAGGTGAAGTCTCCCGGGTAGAAGCAGAGGAGCAGCCACTTCCCGGCGAAACCCGCGAGCTGGACCGAGGTGAAGCCGCCCTTGTAGTAGGCGGGTGCCGTGAAGTCAGGGGCCTTCCGTCCGACGCGTGCCACCATCGCGACCTCCTTCCCGGTTCCGGCTTCGACCCGGCCAGGGTCCGCCGGCTCCTCGCCGACGACCGTTCCCGTCACACGCGCGCAACCTTGAGGCTGGTCCGGCATGGCGCCTCCTTTCTTGCGACTGGCGGCTCCTTATGCTCCGGCGCACGAGCGTGCCGCCGGCCTCAGGCAAACGAAGCTGACTCGCTTCAGTGCGCGCAGCCATCGCCGTGGTGATGGCGACAGGTCTCCTCGCTGCCCAGGGGCCGCAGCGTGCCCGACCGCGCTTCAGAGACTACGTCACCGACGGAGCGGCCGGACGAGGTCAGCACGGAGATGCCCCGTTCCGCGAGTGCAGCCAAGGCACCCCCGCCGATTCCGCTGCGCACGACCACGGCGTCCACCTCCTGGCCACGCAGGAGACCTACCCGGCCGCAGTCCTTGCCGTTGCCGTGTCCCGCGGCCAACGCCCGCGCCTCGCCGCTCTCCGAGTCCACGAGCGTCAAGTGAGGCGCGCCGCCGAAGTGATCGGACAGCTCGGCGGCCAGGCCCCCAGCGTCCAGGGTCGGGATGCACAGTCTCATCGCAGCAGCTCCTTGGCTCTTCCGCCGCCGTCTCACGTCCGTTCTGAGCATATACACATTACCAGGCCGGGCCGCTCGAGTCAAGGATTGGAGGCTGCCAGCTCCAGGGGAGGGAGCGGCCGAGCCACGAGACGCGTGTTCCAGCGCGCCGACTCCTCCGCGATCTTCCGCACCCGCAGAGGAGCCGCCTCCGCCGTGTAAGGGTAAGCCTCCATGCCGTGGTAGGGCAGCGGCAGGACGATGTCGGGGCTCGCCGAGTTGATGTCCATTTCCTTGCTGAACCCCTCGCCTATCAGGAGGAAAGTCCGCTCCCGTCCCGGTCCGGGCGGCGGGGGCACCTCGAACGAGACCGCGATCTCGTCGCCGGGTTTCGAGATCACGAACCGGTCGTCGGCCGACGCCAGCAGCCAGCCCACGTCGCCCTCGCGCGTGTAGCGGCCGGGCATCGTCTTCCAGGGGCTGGTCGCGCTCACCCGCTCATAGTCGAAGTCGTAGGCCTCGAAACCGCCGGCGGCGATCGCCGCCGAGAAGCCCCGCTCACGCAGGCCCGCACTCTCCGGCCTCAGCGTGACCGGCTGCAGAGCCTCCTCCACCCGACGGCCGACCCCGATCCGATCCCAGTAGACGCGCATGCTGGTGACGATCCGCACGCGCGCCGTCGCGCCCAGCTGGAGTCCCCCCAGCTCGGCGACGATCGTCTGCGGGCGACCGACCGGGACGCCCAGGTCCTCGATGGCCGTCCGCCACACCCCGGGAGCCGCCTCGACCTCGAGGCGCGGCGCGACCAGCGTCAGCCCCATCTGCGAAGCGGCCACGTTGTCGCTCGAGAAGGCGTAGTCCGTCCAGCCGGTCAGGAGCAGCGTGCGATTTTTCGGCGGCAGGCCCGCCAGGTCCAAGGTCACCGCGTGCTCTTTGGCGTAGCCACGCACCCGCTCGAAGGCGAAGCCTTCCACGAAGGAGCGGTCGACCGCCCGCGCCCGTTCGGTCGCGTCGGCGCCGCTCGCGTCGGTGACCCGCGGCGTCCGGAGGTCGGCTACCGCGAAGACGCGGAAGGACTTCGGGTGCTGGGTCATGCCCTCGTCCGGATAGAGCTCGACGCCCTCGGGATGGTCGACCGCCAGCAGCCGCACTGCATCGAGATACAGGACCTCTTCGAGCTCGTTGGTCACGCGCAGCTCGTAGCGACCGTTCCTCGGCCGCAGGGCAGAGGGGGCGATCCGCACGTACTCGACCGGGTCCGGGTGGCTCCTCACCCCCGGCGCCTCCCAGTACCCCATCTCGCCGGCGCCCAGGAAGTCCGTGACGAAGGCGAAGCGCTCGCCGTTCCACGCATACAGGTACGGGCAGGACGAGGGCTTGCGGTCCAGCTCCACGAGGGCGGTCGCCACCCTGGTCCCCTCGGTCGTCGCCTTGGGGAAGGCGGTCTCCGTCTGCACGACACCCGAGACCCAGATCACGCGCACCGTGTCGGGCAGCTTGCGGGCGCCAAGGCCGAACAGCACGTCGCCGGGCGCGGGCATGGGCACCGCCGCCGAGGTCTCGATCTTCTGCCGCATGCTCCCGGCCCGCAGGTCGATCTTCGCCCCCACCGCGCTCTTGTTGCTGATCCGACCCTCGAGCGTCAGCGCAAAGGAGTGGTTGCGGTTCCCCCCCTCGTTCACGAGCAGCCGCGCGCCCGACGGCGTCGCTACCAGCAGATCGGGATCGCCGTCGGCGTCGAGGTCGGCGATCGCCAGCGCGGCGCCATCGGCGACCGAAGCGCGAACCTCCTTCGGGAACGCGGTCGAGGAGACGTCGGCCCAGCCGTCACCGAGGTTGCGGTAGAGGCGCGGCCCCCCCGTCGTGAGCGCCAGCAGGTCCAGGAGGCCGTCGTCGTCGTAGTCGATCGCCTGCGCCGCCCGCACGCCCCGGAGACCCGTCGGGCCCGCCGTCTGCTTGAACCGGCCACGGCCGTCGCTGAGGGCGAACGTCGATCCCGCGTCCTCGCCGCCCAGGAAGAAGTCCGGGTACGAGTCCTTGTTCCAGTCTGCCGCCGACAGGGCGCGGAACGCGCCCTCGGCCGCGAGCCCCACCGAGGCCGACACCTCCTCGAAGCTGCCGTCGCGCCGATTCGAGAACAGGAGCGGTCCGCCCGCCTTCGGAAGCACCGCGAGGTCGAGGTCGCGCCCGTCGTCGTAGTCGGTCGGCACCACGGCCAGGCCGCCACCCGGAAGCACGAGCTTCGCCTTCTCGGTCACGTCGGTGAAGGTGCCGTCGCCGTCGTTCTGGAGCAGCAGCCCCGGCAGGACGAGGTCCAGGTCGCCGTCGTGGTCCACGTCGGCGAAGGCCGCTGTCGCCGGCAGCCCCGAGCGCGCGGGCAGCTTGGCCGCCTCCGTCACGTCGCGGAAGCGCAGATCGCCCTCGTTGTGGAAGAGGGCGAGCCCGCCCCCACGCACCAGCAGCAGGTCCGGCCGGCCGTCGTTGTCGTAGTCGCCCGCCACGGCGGCGAGCGCCGGTCCGCTCACGCCACTCGCGGCGGTCACGTCGGCGAAGCGGCCGCCCTGGTTCCGCAGCAGCCGCAGCGCGGTGCCCGTCGCTTCGAGCGCGTCGAGCCGCCCGTCTCCGTCCAGATCCGCGAGAGCCAGCGTCGGCGCGGCGGCGGCGGCTCGCGCGGGCACGGCATCGGGATGCTCGGCGAAGGAGACCTGAGGCGTCTCGCGGTCGACGAGCCCCTCCTCTCCCCCGCCCGACATGATCGCCTCGGCGTAGCGGCCCTGCTCGAGGTAATCCTTGCCGAAGGTCGTGTGCGCGGGGTTGTTCCGGAGCGCCTGGAACTCGCGCATCGCGACCAGACTCTCCTCGCGCCTGCCGCCGCGTCCGAGAGCCATCGCCCGGCTGTACGCGACGGAGGCGTTCCAGGGCTCGATCGCCCCCGCCCGCGCCAGGAACGGCAGCGCTTCGTCGTAGCGTTCGCGATCCACCAGGACCTGGCCCAGCAGCAGGTTCGCGCCGAAGTCGTCGGGATCGATCGCCAGCACCTTCCGGAACCGCGCCTCGGCCTCGACCGGCTGGTCCTCGAAGCGCGCGATCAGGCCCAGCAGGTAGTGCAGCTGCGGCGCCTCCGGCAACCTGGCGAGGGCCGCGCTCGCTGCCGTGTGCGCCGCCGCCACGTCGGGCAGATAGAAGAGGGCGATCGCCAGGTTGACGCGGACGACGTCGAGGCTGGGATCCTTCTCGAGTGCCCGGCGGAAGGCCTCGACCGCGGCCGTGTTGTCGTACCGCTCGAGGTACGCCACGCCCAGGTTGTTCTCCCGCCAGGCCGCCTCGCGGGCAAGCGACGGCCTGGCGCCGGCGACCGCCGGCGCGGACACGAGGCCCGCTCCCAAGGCCAGGCCCGCGAGCGCGAGCAGAACGGGCACGATCCGGTCGAGGCGTCGCATCACTCTCTCCTTCGCTGGGGTTCGGCCGCGCCCGCCCGGCCGGGGGCGCCCTCACGCACCGAAACCGCCTGTCTCCGCGAGCGCGCTTGGTCCTGGCGCGGAGATGGCAGTATAGTCCACGCGGTCATGGGAGACAGGATCCGCGCCCGGTACGGCGGCCACCGCCCTGCAGGGTGGATGGCAGCCCTGCGGGTCGGCCTGACAGCCCTGCCCGAGCTTGGTCGCCCGCGCCTCGGCCGGCAGGCGGGACGCGCCATTCTCTCCGCCTGCCTGCTGGCCACGTTCGGCCTCCTGCCGCTCGGTGAGACGCTCCACGTCGTCTTCGCCGACCATGCCCATCGCTACTGCGCCGAGCATGACCGGATCGAGGATGTGCCCGCCGCTTCGCCCGGCCGCCAGGCGGACAGCGAGCCCGCTGCTTCGCCGCGCCTGCGGCCGGCCGAAGCGAACGCGCACACGGCTTGCGCCGTGCTCAGCGGCCACCTCTCGCGAAGGCTGCTCCTCGTCTCGGCGCAGAGCACCGGCTCGCACCCTGCGCCCGCGGCGGCCGAGGTGCAGCCGGCGACACCGCTGCCGCGCGCGTCGTCCGGACTGATCCTGCTCGCGCCCAAGAACTCCCCGCCCCGCCTCAGCATCTGACACTCGATTCGGCTCGGCCGATGGCCCGCCGGGCATCGGTTCGGGCTGCGCCGTCT
The DNA here is from genome assembly GCA_963732935.1 of uncultured Acidobacteriota bacterium. Lineage (GTDB taxonomy): Bacteria > Acidobacteriota > Vicinamibacteria > Fen-336 > Fen-336 > DATBSL01. The sequence goes on from CAVTBK010000005.1 coordinate 478,968, forward strand.
CACGTCTTCCGTGTCCGAGGCGAGGTGTGATGTTGAGGGAAAAGAGCAAGTACCCACTCTGTACCGTGGCGGCGGCCCTGATGCTCGTGAGCTTCGCAGCTGCGAGCAATGGAGACTCCGGCCCCGCGAGCGACGCGACCACGGCGGCCCCCGCGAACGAGGCCGCCGAGCCCGGGGAGCCCGATCCGAGCCAGGAGGCGGAGAACCTCGAGCAGCGCGTAGCGGACCTCGAACGCCAGCTCGCCTCGCTCTCCGCCGAGAGCGAGGCCGCCGAGGCGGAGGACCTGGTCCGGGACGCCGAAGCCGAGGCCAGCGGCGGCGGCGACGAGGCCGAGCCTGACGAACGGGAGTTCCTGGAGGGCAGCCTGGCCCTCCAGAAGCTGAACCCGGAGCTGACCCTCTGTGCCGACTTCGTGGCCGGACTGGTGATCGACGAGTCGAAGTTCTACGCCGGCGAGTCGGACCGAAGCCGCATGGCGCCACGCGGCGTCGGCCTGCACTTCCAGCACGTGCTCGACCCTTTCTCGATGTTCAAGAGCGCCTTCCACTTCTCGCCGGAGCACGGCGTCGGTGTCGAGGAGGTGTACGTCAGCTGGACGGGCCTCCTCCCCTCCACGACGCTCACCGTGGGACGCTTTCGGCAGAGCTTCGGCGTGCTCAACCGGTGGCATGAGCACGACCTCGACCAGTCGCAGCATCCGCTCGCGGCGCGGCTGGTGCTCGGTGACGAAGGGCTGGTTGGAGACGGTGTCGACGTGAGATGGCTGATGCCCCGCCTCTGGGCGCACGCCAACGAGCTGACCCTCGAGGTCGTCGACGGCGACAACGAAATCCTCTTCTCCGGCCAGCACTTCAGCCGCCCTGCCACCCTCCTCCGGCTCAAGAGCTACTACGACCTCAGCAAGGACACCTATCTCGATCTCGGCCTCTCCGGCATGCTGGGCTACAACAACCGCCGCGGCCTGCTGAACGACGAGGGCGCGCTGGTCGACGAGCCCTGGCGGCGGACCGTGGTGGCGGGAGCCGACCTGACGATTCTTTGGCAGCCCCTCCAGCGGGCCAAGTATCGGTCCTTCACCTGGCGCAGCGAGCTCTACTACTCGAGCAGGCAGCTGCCCCAGGACGCCCCAGACAGGACCCGCAGCTCCTGGGGCCTCTACTCGTACGTCCAGTCCCAGCTCTCGCCTCGCTGGTTCGTCGGCCTGCGCGGCGACGTCGCCCTCCCCACCGTGCGGGAATCCTCGCAGCTGGCCTGGGACCTCGTCCCCTACCTCACCTTCTGGCAGAGCGAGTTCGTCTACCTGCGCCTGGAATACCAGCACGGCCGGCGCCTGCCGTATCTCACGCCGTCGGGCAGCCTGGGCAGGCGCACCGACAACCGCTTGCTGCTGCAGATCGACTTCGCCGCCGGACCGCACAAGCACGAGAAGTACTGAAGGGAGCCAACCATGAAGAAACCGATCATCGCGGTCGCCAGCCTGCTGCTCGTCCTCGCGTCGTTCCCGGGCCGCGCCCTGGCCGGCTCCGACAAGCTCAAGGTCGTCACGACCAGCTCGGCCTACAGCTCGATCGCCGAGTACATCGGCGGTGACAAGGTCGAGGTCAGCTACATCGTGGCGGGCAACCAGGACCCGCACATCGTTCGCCCCAAGCCGAGCCTCGCGGTGCGGCTCAGGTCCACGGACGTCTACGTCACTACCGGCATGGACCTCGAGATGTGGTCCCCGGCGCTGGTCGACATGTCCGGCAACCCGCACATCCGCAGCGGGCAGAAGGGCTACGTCTCCGCCAGCGCAGGCGTCAAGATCGCCGAGACGCCCATCACGATCTCGCGCGCGGAGGGCGACGTCCACATCTACGGGAACCCGCACATCCACACCAGCCCGCTGAACGGGAAGACGATCGCCGAGAACATCTGTGTCGGCCTCCGCAAGAACGCCCCCGAGCACGCCGCCTACTTCGAGCAGAACCTGGCCCGGTTCAGGAACGAGGTGGACCGGCGCACCTTCGGAGACGAGCTGGTTCGGCTGCTGGGTGGCAAGGTCCTCACGGACCTGGCGCAGGGCGGTCGGCTGGTGCCGTTCCTGGAGAAGAAGACCTACCAGGGACGCCCCTTGATCTCGAGGCTCGGCGGCTGGATGAAGGCCGCCCTGCCCCTGCGCGGACGCAAGATCGTCGCCTACCACAAGAACATCACCTACTTCGCGGATCTGTTCGGGATCGAGATCGTGGACTACCTGGAACCCAAGCCAGGCATCCCACCCACCCCCGGCCACATCGCCCACGTCGTCGACCGCATGCGCAGCGAGGATGTCCGCGTGATGTGGGCGGAGAACTACTTCGACGTCGGCCAGGTCCGCAAGGTGGCCGAGCGGGTGGGGGCCGTTCCGGTGATCGTCGCCCTCGCGCCCGGGGGACAGCCGGGGATGGACACCTTCTTCGACCAGTTCGACATCTGGATCCGCGACCTGAACGCCGCCTTCGAGCAGGCGGATCTTCGTCGCAAGTAGCGCGGCGCAGAGCACGCCATGAGCATTCTGGAGTTGATGGGGGCACCCTTCGCCGAGTGCCTGATCCTGGTCGCCATCCACACCTACCTGGGGATCCACGTCCTCAAGCGTCGCGTGATCTTCGTCGACCTGGCGCTGGCCCAGATCGCCGCCCTGGGAACCACGGTGGGTTTCCTGTTCGGGATCATGCCCGACACGAAGGCGGCGCTGCTCTTCTCGATGGTCTTCACCTTCCTGGGAGCGGGCATCTTCGCCCTCACCCGCTTCCGTCACGAGCGCGTGCCCCAGGAGGCGATCATCGGCCTGGCCTACGCCGTCTCCTGCGCGGTCGCGGTGCTGGTCATCGAGAAGACGCGAGGGGCCGAACACCTCAAGGACATCCTGGTCGGCAACCTGCTGTGGGTGCGATGGTCCGAGGTGGGCATGGCCACCGCCATCTACCTGGTGGTCGGCCTGATCCACTTCGTCTTCCGCGCCCGCTTCCTGGCCATCTCGGACGATCCCGACAAGGCGTACCAGGCGGGGATCGCGGTACGGGCCTGGGACTTCCTCTTCTACATGAGCTTCGGTGTCGTGATCACGGTCTCGACGCGGGTGGCGGGAGTGCTGCTCGTCTTCGTCTTCCTCGTGGCGCCGGCGATCCTGGCATTCCTGGTGACACGACGACTCGCACTCCAGCTGCTGATTGGCTGGGGCACGGGGACGGTCGTGACGGTGCTCGGCCTGTACCTCTCCTGGGTGCTGGATCTCCCGAGCGGGCCCGCGGTCATCTCGTTCTACGCCGTCGCCCTCGTGCTCGGCGCCATGGTCGTGTTCCTGGTCCGGGCCGACACCAGGGCGGCCGCCCTGCGCTCCCTGCTGCTCGGCTTGCTGACGACCGTGCTCTTCGCCGGCGCGGTCTGGTGGGGAGGACGCTGGCTCGGCACCACCGGCTGGGCGATCAGCCAGGAGGCGCACGCGGCAGAGCAGGCAGTCCGCAGGGACCGGGCCGTGGCTCGGGCCAGGCAGACCGAGCAGCAAGACGCCCGCCGGAGCGCTCTCGTCGCCAGAACGGCCCGCTGCGTCGGAGCCACGAAGTACGACAGGTACCTCGCCTCGACCGGACCCGAAGAGCAGCTGGAGCACGCACGCACTGCGCTCGCCGAGAACGAGCGGCGAGGCCTCGAAATCCTGCTCCTCTCTCTCGCCGACGAGGAACTGCCCCTGCTCTATCGCGAGGAAGCCGTCACGCTCCTGAGACAGACGACCGGGAGGGACTTCGGCTATCACCCGGAGCGCGACGTGACGGAGAATGTCGACGCGATCTCCCGCATCTGTGATCGCATCCGTGCCATGAAGAAGGGCGGCGACCGGTAGACGATGGCGACGAACCTGACCGTTCTCGTGGACAACCGGACACAGGACCCAGGCCTCGCCTCCGAGCACGGGCTCTCGCTTTGGGTCGACGCGCCCGGCGCTCGCGTGCTGTTCGACACGGGTCAGAGCGGGGCCTTCGCCGAGAACGCGCGACGGCTGGGTGTACCGATCGAGCTGGCCGACCACATCGTCCTCAGCCACGGGCACTACGACCACGCGGGCGGCCTCGCGATCGCGATCGAGGCCGCCCCGCACGCCGCCGTCCACCTCCACCCGGAGGCCCTTCGGACGCGATTCAGCGCCAGGGACCCCGCGCGACCGCGCGCCATCGGCATTCCGACCTCAGCCCACGAAGCGCTCGAGGCACACGCCTCGCGGGTGCGCCGAGTCGTGAAGCCCACGCTTCTCACGCCGCAGCTCGGGCTCACTGGGCCGATCCCACGTCAGGTCGATTTCGAGGACACCGGCGGCCCGTTCTTTCTCGACCCGGAGGGCCGCCGCCCCGACGACATCATCGACGACCAGGCGCTCTGGATCGACACCGCGGAGGGTGTGATCGTCCTACTGGGCTGCGGCCATGCCGGCCTGGTGAACTCGGTACGCTACGTCCAGGAGCACCTCGGTGGCCGGAGACTGCGCGCTGTCCTGGGCGGCTTCCACCTCGCCGGGGCGTCAGCGCACCGCCTCGACGAGACCCTGAGAGCCCTGCGCGAGTGGCATCCCCTCCAGGTGGCGCCAGCGCACTGCACCGGCGAGCGTGCCACGACACTGCTGCGCGAGACGTTCCCATCCGCATGGTGTCCCATGTTCGCCGGAGCGCAGCTCCACTTCGACTGACGGGACACGCCCCGGCGCCTCCTCGTTGCGCCGGACCAGCCAGACCTCTCTAGCGCCGGCCGGGGAGAGTCCTCCGTGTCTTCTCGCGCGTGACGACCGGAACGACCGACTGTCCCTTCCAGACCCCGATCGAGACGGGGCGTTCGTTGCGGCCGAGAGCGTTCCAGGAGACCCGGCCCGTCACCCCATCCCACGGCGCCGAGTCTCGCACGGCCTGGCGGATCCGCACGCGGTTGAGTCCCGCCCGCCGCACGGCGGCCACCACGAGGCGAACCGCGTCGTACGACTGCTGGGCCGCTTCGTCCGGCGGCTCGCCCCAGCGCTGCGTGTAGGAATGAGCGAACGCCTCCCAGCCCGGCCCCGGCCGCGTGGACCGCGGCACCAGCACCCCCTCGGCGGCGGCACCGGCCGCGCGGCGGAAGGCGTTGCGGGCCAGCGGCGCCCCCCCGACGACCGCGCCCCGGTAGCCCGCCTCTCGGAGCGCGACCACGAGACGCGCGCCCAGGCAAGAGGGTGCCAGCACCAGCACGGCGCCGGGGCGCGCCTCGAGGAGCCGGGAGGCCACGAAGCCGAGGTCCTCTCCCCGCGTCGCGACCTCGAGCACAGCCGCGGGAGCGAGCCTGCGCTCCCCGAGCGCGCGGCGCACGGCGAGCAGCGTCGCGTGCGAGTCGTGGTCGGTGGCGGCGGCCAGCACGAACGGGCCGCCGCCCGAGGCGCGTGCGGCCGCATCGGCCAGCACCGGCGCGATCCGCTCGTCCGAGGGCGCGAGCGAGAAAAGCCAGGGAACGTTCGCCAGGTCGGTGGTGACGTCCGTGCTGCCGGGGCTCAGCAGCAGGAAGAACGACTTGAGGGCGAGCTGCAGAGCGAGATGCGTCGTGGTTCCGTCGACGCCACCGATCACCGCCCACGCGCCCTGCACCTGCACGAGGCGCGCCACGCCGAGAACGCCCGCCTTCCAAGGGCTCTCGGACCAGGCGGCCGCGAGGCGGAAGGGGACGGGCTCACCCGCCGCAACGGCACCCGACCGCGGCTGGTATCCACCAGCGCTGTTCTCCTGGTCGATCGCAACCGCGGCCCCGCACCAGAAGTCGCCGAACTCCGGCTGGGATGGGTCGTCCGGTCCGAACCAGCCGAGCAGCACCTCCGAAACCCGCGGCTCGGGCGCGTCCTTCCCCGGACCGCGGAAGACGAGCGGCTCCTTCCCCTCCCTCTTGTACGGCGTCTCAGGTCCACGGGGCTCAGGCCCCTGGCTCGGGCCAGCCTCCCCGGCTCCGACCGCCAAGGCGACGCCCGCCAGGACGAGCCCCGCCATCAGGACGGCACCCGGCCAACCTGCGCCACCCCCACCGGCAGGGCTGGAGCGAGGCGCCCGGCTCGACGGCGCTTTCACTGCTGGACCGGTCGCTTCCCGTTCGTCGTCTTGGCGGCGACCTTCTCACTGGCGCGGTTGAGACGGTCCTGCGGCGCGATGTACCCCCGCGGGATACCCAGATCACTCCGGGAAGCGTAGTGCCACGCGCCCTTCCCGTAGGTGGCGAGGTAGGTGTCCGCCACGTCGTTGAGACAGGCCGAGAGGACGATGTCACCGGTGACGCCCGGCCAAGGATGAGGCATGAACGCGATCACGTCGCGGATCTTCGCCCGGTTGAGGCCCACGGCGTTGATCGCCCAGAGCAGCATGCTCATGCCGTCGTACCCGTGTGCCGCGTAGGTCTCCGCCTCCATCCCGAAGCGCTCGCGATAGGCCTTCTTGAAGCGCTCGAGCTTCGGGTCCTTCCGCTCGGGGTCCCAGGGAAAGGCGGCGACGACGCCCTCGGCGTTCTTCCCGGCCAGGCGCACGAACTCCTCGTTCACCGTGCGATCGCAGCCGAAGAAGGGCTGCTTCATCCCCATCTCACGCATCTGGTTCAGGATCAGGGCGCCCTCCACGGCGTCGCCCCAGTGCACGACCGCGTCCGGGTTGGTCCTCTGGATCCGCTCGAGCTCGAGCTTGAAGTCCTTCTGCCCCACCCTGTAGGCCATCTCGATCGGGACCGGCCAGCCCAGCCGGCGCGAGCTGTCCAGGATCTCCCGCACGCCGAAGCGCCCGTAGCGATTGCTGGCCCGGATGATCGCCACCTTCTTGAGGCTCAGCTTGCGATACCAGTAGTCCGTGAGCAGGTAGGCCTGCTGCCGGTCGTCTCCGATCACCCGCGCCACCCAGGGGATGTTGGTCTCGATGAAGGTCGGATCGGTGTCGCCGGGATTGATCATCAGCACCTCGGCCTTCAGGGCCACGCGGATCGCGATGTGGCTGTTCGCCCCGTCGATGGTGCCCAGGATCCCCCAGACCCCGTCCTGGTACGCCTGCTTGATGATCTCGTTGCCCGAGGCGCCCCAGAGGCCGTTGTCGTTGCTCACGACCAGCTCGAACGGGAGCTTGCGCTTCAGATAGCCGCCACGCGCGTTCCACTCCTCCACCGCCAGGCGCGCGCCCTGCAGCATCGGGATACCCAGCGCCTCCTCGTGGCTCTTGCCCCCGGTCGCCACCGAGACCGTGGACATGATGGGACCGATGAAGCCGACCTTGACGCTGTCGAGGTGCTCCGGCTCCGGCTCCGCCCGACCGGCCCCGTAGTACTGCATCTGGACCAGGAAGTTCTCCTTGAACGGCTTGGTCCCCGCGAAGGGCTCTCGGTCCTCCGCCGTACCTGCGTAGTTCTCGTCCTTCCTGAGGTCGAGGTCGGGGGCCTTGTAGGCGCCGGCGGCGTTGATCTTGCTCAACAGGTCGACCAGGGCCGGATCGTCGAAGGGGATGAAGTCCGGCCGCGGATCGACGGGCGGCTTGCTGCCGCGATCGGCCGCATTGGCGCCGAGCGTGGCGAGCCCCAGAGCCAGACCCGAGACGAGCGAAAGCGTCCAGCGCATCGGTTACCTCCCGCCCCGGGCGGTGTGCCCCACCGCCGTCGGCTGATCAGGCGCTGTCACCCGCGCGGACGCCGCGGGCGCGGCCTCGGGCACTGGCTGCCCGTAGGCGTAGAGCGGCCGTTCCCTGGTACCCGGGTAGTAGCCCTCTCCAATCCCCCAGGCGAGGCCCTTCGCGGTGCCCACCCATATGTCGTCGCCATCGACATCGGCCGCGATGGTGAAGCTGTGCGTCAACCCGACCGGCATGTCCACGTTCTCGACTGTCTTGCCCCCGACCGTCACCCGCGCGCGCCCGCGGCCGCTGTCGGGATCGCGCGTGTAGGCGACCCAGGTCGCGTTCTCGTTCGGCGCGTCGGCCACGATGCCGAGCCCCTTGTCCGTGGCGTAGAGCGCCTCCTGGGCGCTGCGTCCCTTGACGTTGTTGATGAAGTCGGAGGGCAGCCCGCCTTCCTGCTCGGCGTAGCCGCGCCAATGGCGCCCGTCGTAGCGCGTGCCGCCGAAGTAGGTGGAGATCCACAGCACGCCGTCCACGGGGCTGGCGCCGGTCGTGATCACGTGGTTGATCCCGTCGTCGCGATAGAGGTCGATCTCCATCTCCCCGTCGGGATCCGTGTACTCCTCCCAGTGGCCGGTATGGATGTCGTACTTGAGCACGCCGGAGCCCCAGACGCCGAGATAGATGGAGTCCTTGCCGTCGTAGCTCACGCTGTAGTTCCAGATCTCTTCCATGGGCGCGTTCTTCTCGGTGAAAACCGACCACTCGTCGGTCCGGGTGTTGAAGCGAGAGGCCCCCGCCGTGGTCGCACACCAGATGTCGTCGTTCTCCACCGCCACACCGTAGACGACGTCGTTCACGAGGCCGCTGTTCAGCTGGTGCCAGTGGTCGAATCTTCCTCCTGAGAACCGCGCCAACCCTCCCCCGAAGAGGCCCAGCCAGACGTCGCCCGTCTTCGGGTCGACGTCGATGGCGGTCACCGCCCGGAACGGCAGCCCGTCCTTCTCCTGCCAGCTCTTCACGACCTTCCCGCTCGCCTTGTCGATGAGCGCCAGTCCGTCCTCGGTGCCGACCCAGACCCGGGGTCCGTCCACCTTCACGGCGAAGATGTGGTCGTTGGGCAGGCCGTCCTCGACGGTGAACTGCTTCCAATGCGTGTAGACGTAGGGCAGCTTCGGTGTCGGCGCTGCCGCCGCGGCCGCCCAGGTGGGCGCGGCAAGACCGGCCAGCACGAGCAGCCCCACGACGGTTCGGTTTCGCATCGGTTCACTCTCTCGTGTCAAAGCGTCTTCAGGTACTCGACCAGGTCGTTGAGCTGGTCCTTGGTCATGTCGTTCGTCACCCCGTGCCTGTCGTACGGGTTGAAGCGGGTCCAGATCTCCTCCAGGGTGTGAGCCGTCCCGTCGTGCAGATAGGGCGCCGAGTCGTAGATGTTGCTGAGGTGCGGGACGTCGAAGCTGCCGTCGTGCGTGTCGAGCGCGTGCTTGGTCCCCACGTTCCGCTTGCTCCTGTCGGTGAAGTAGGGGGGGAAGTGGCAGGTGATGCAGCGGAGGTCGACGGGGATCTCCCGTCCGTCGTTCGTGCGCGTGCGCTCGAAGATGCGCCGGCCCCGGCGCTGGGCTTCCGTGAGGGCCGCCCCCAGGGCGCGATAGCGGTTCGGCGGGCGCGGGATGGTCACCGTGTAGTCATTGAGAGCTTTGAGCTGCACGGGGCTGAAGGGGGCGATCCGGGTGAAGAAGATGGCCAGGCGCGCGCCGCACTGGCGGGCCAGGCTCGGGTTCGTGCCCTCCCACTTGAAGGGATCGGTGTCGTAGATCCCGCGCAGGGTACGGTTGTCCACCGGGTTCACCCCCAGCCCGTCCGCCTCGATGTCGTAGGTGAGGCCGTCCACGTGCCCGTCGGGATGGCAGGTGGCGCAGGCGAACTGCCTCTGGAAGGTGATGTTCGCGCTGTGGAAGAGCTGCTCGCCCCAGCGAATGTGGGTGACCTGCCTGGGGCCGCCCAGGTCCACCCGGGTCACTACGCGGAGCGTCTTCATGTCGATGACACTCAGCGAGTCGTCGAGCGTGTTCGCCACCCAGGCGGTGGCCCCGTCCGGGGCCACCGTGACCCCGCGCGGGTTGTTCTTCACCGGGATTCGCGCGATCACGAACTCCGACGAGGCTCCCAGCCAGTTGGGCAGGAAGTCCCGTCGCTCCTGGTCGGGCATGCTCCGGATCAGCGCGACCAGCTTCTCCGTGTCGATCACGGCCACCCGGTCGGTGCCGGCGCTGGTGGCGAGCGCCCGCTTCCCGTCCGGCGTGAAGGCCACGTCGGTGATGTCCGCGAAGTAGTGCTGCGGCTCGTCCAGCAGCACCTGGTCCACGCGGCCGTCCTTCCACAAGACGGCGATGCCGTTGGTGATGGTCCAGCCCTGGAGGATGCGGGTCATCGGTACCAGGTTCTTGGTGCGGTTGAGGGTCGCCAGGGCGTACTCACCGTTCGGGTTCCAGGCCACGCCCAGCAGCAGGTTCGCCTCCGGCGCTACCCAGCGGTCCTCGACCCGTTGCCCCGCCACGTCGAACACGGTCACCTCCGACAGGGAGGGGCTGCGGAACGGCACGAAGCGCGAGAGGGCGTTCGTGACCAGCAGCCTCTTGCCGTCGGGAGAGAGCGCCGCCGACCAGGGGTTGCGGCTGGCGGCGAGCCGCTTGGTCTCCTTCCCGGTCGCCACGTCGACCACCGACACGGCGTCGAAAGCGGTGCCCATCACGAACAGGGTCTTGCCGGCGGGATCGATCGCGATCCCGTGGGGCTCGTCCGCGACCGGAAGGTTCCGAATGACCTTGCGGCTCGCGACGTCGACCACGGCCACGCTGTCGTTCAGCCGCACCGTCACATAGGCCCGCTTGCCGTCAGGGCTGAACACGAGGCTGGTCGCCTGCCCCCCCACCGGAATCTCCGCCAGCTTGGTCCGCCGGGCGGCGTCGACCACGATCACGCTGCCCGCCGCTTCGCACGCCACCCAGACCTCCCGCCCGTCCGGGCGGAAGGCGAGATTGATCGGGTTCTTGTAGTGCACCTCGAAGTCCTCGAGGAAGGACTTGGCGCCGCCGGAGCCCGCCATGCCGAACTGCCCGCCGGTCTCGATAGCAGCGCCCTTGGCGAGGGCCGAGCGCTTGCCGAGCGCGGTCCGGTCCGACTCGGGGCGGGTCGGGTGCGAGATCGCGCTCCGCGCCGAGGCGAACGAGAACGGCTTCCCGTGCGCGTTGGCGTGACAACCGAGGCAGGTCTTCTCGGTGACCGGCCGGAGGCCGGCCTTGAGGGCGTTCGGCCTGTCCCGCATCACCGGCTCGGACATGTACTCGCTGCCCGCCCCGTGGCAGGACTCGCAGCCGACGCCCTCCATCACGTCGTAGCTCTTCATGATCGCCGCGCCCGGGCCTCCTCCCGTCACGTGGCACCGGAGGCAGGCGGTCGCGAGCTGCGGCGCGCCGCTCACGCCCATCTTCGCCGCGATCTCGGCGGCAGCCGGCGTAGCGAGGACGGCGTAGGCCTGGGCGTGCGGGCTCAGGCGCCACAGGCTCAGCTGGTATCCCATCATCGGGCCCTGGTGGCAGGTTCCGCAGGCGGAGGCGCCCACGTACTTCGGCCCGGCCGCGGTCGAGGGCTCGAGATCGGCGAACGGGTACTCGATCGCCCTGGGCCGTCCCTTTCCGCCGGCCTCCTGCTTGGGCACGGGGTGCGCCAGCTTCTTCCATGCGTCCTCGATGTCGAGCTGTGGCTTGCGGTGCACGGCGACGTGCGAGCCCTTGACGTAGTGGCACACCTCACAGTCGCGCTTGGTGAACTTGCGCAGGCCCGCCATCATCGCGGCCTTGGAGTCGCGCATCACCTTCTCGTCCATGTACTCGCTGCCGGGGCCGTGGCATTTCTCGCATTGCACCCCGTCCTCGACCCGGAAGGCCGCATCCCGTTCCCACTTCTCGGTGTCGGCCGCGGTCGCATGGCAGCCCAGGCAGATGGGTGCCTTCTGCGGCTGGTCGAGGATGCCGGAGAGCCGGGCCATCTGCTTCGCCTCGGGCGTCGCGAGCGACGCCCACGCCTTCGAGTGCGCCGTCAGGAGCCAGAGGCTGTACTGGTCACCGGCCTGCCTGCCCTCGTGGCACTTCGCGCAGGCCCGGGCCCCCACGTAGACCGGCTGCTTCTGAGCCTGCGCACGCAGTGCCAAAGGAGCCAGGAGAGCTCCGCCCGCTGCCAGTAGTCCGATCAGTCGACGCGCGCGTCGCATGTTGGCTCCCCCTACTTCCTTCCTTGCTGCAGCCGCAGGATCTGGTCCGCCGGGACGTCCCTCCACTCGTCGCTGCTGCCGTCCGGCCAGCGCACCTGGACGAGATCGGCGCTGGCGGCCTTCCCCAGGCCGAAATGGGCGCGGGTATCTCCCTGGGAGAGGTAGCCGTTGACGCCGATCACGTCCTGGAACTGCCGGCGTAGGCCGCTCGCCACCGTCACGCGGGCGCCGATCGCCGTGCGCTTGCCGTCCTTCGTCTTCGCCTCGACGGTCAGCCAGTGGTTGCCGGTGCCGCCGCCGGTGTTCCTGAGCAGGTGAGGCGGCCCCGAGGTGTCGACGGCCAGCAGGTCGACGTTGCCGTCGTCGTCGAAGTCGGCCCAGGTGGCGCCCCGGCTCGACCACTTCTTCATGAAGAAGTCGCCGGACCCGCGGGCCACGTCCAGGAAGCCGCCCTTGCCGTCGTTGCGGGCGAGGACCGCATCCTCCACGTACTCGTGGTGCGGGTTCCCGTCGGCGATGAAGACGTCGGCGAAGCCGTCGTTGTCGAAGTCCTGCAGCACCCCTCCCCAGCCGGCGTACTGCCCACAGATCACGGCGAGCCCGGAGCGGTCCACGCGGTCTGAGTAGAAGTCGCCCTTCTTGGAGAGCAGGCTCCCGTAGTCCATGTCCGGGATCAGGATCTCGAGGTTGCCGTCGCCGTCGAGATCGGCGACCGCCGGTCCCATCGAGGACACGCCCTGGCCGTTCTGTCCGAGGGCGAGCCCCAGCGTCAGCGCCTTCTCCTCGAAGGTCCCGTTCCCCTTGTTCTCGTAGTAGTAGTTCTCCATCGAGTCGTTGGCGACGTAGATGTCCATCCAGCCGTCGTTGTTCAGGTCGGTCGCCACCGAGCTCATCGCCCGGCCGCCCGGGTTCTCCACCCCGGCCTGCTTGGTCACGTCCGTGAAGGTCCCGTTCCCGTTGTTGTGGTAGAGCGCGCAGGAGACGCCGTTGTAGCTGAGCGGCCCCGGGTACCCGGCCGCGGCATAGAACGAGCGGAACTTGCCCTCGTCGTACTCGAGATAGTTGCTGACGAAGAGGTCCAGGTATCCGTCGCGGTCGTAGTCCAGCCAGGCGCCGTTCAAGGCCCAGCGGGGGTCGGCGAGGCCTGCCGTCTCGGTCACCTCGGTGAAGGTGCCGTCGCCGCGGTTCTTGTAGAGCTCGGGGCCCCGGTAGGTGAGCACCAGCAGGTCGACGAAACCGTCGTTGTCGAAATCGGCCGCCGAGCAGCCGAAGGCGAAGCTCCTGCCCTGGACCCCCGCCTTCTGGGTGACGTCCTCGAACCGGAAGCCGCCCAGGTTCCGGTAGAGGGCGTTTCTGAGCTGGTCGATCAGGTCGCGGCCCCGGTTGTCGCTGACCGTCTTCTCCCAGCGGCCCTGCGGGAAGTAGATGTCGAGCTTGCCGTCGTTGTCGAAGTCGAAGACGCAGGCGCCGGAGCCCGTGCCTTCGACGATGTTGCTGAGCTCGTGGTCGCCGAAGCTCCGCCGCCAGGTGATGCCCGCCTTCTCCGTGACTTCCTCGAAGACCGGCAGCTTGCCGGAGGCCTGTGGCGAGACGACCTGGGCGGGCGCGGCGGCACCTCCGACCGGCGGGGCCGCTGCCGAGGGCGGCTCGGCGAACGAGCCGCTCGCGGCCACCACGACCGCGCTGGATGCTAGGACGAGGGCGACCCTCATGGCTGACCTCCGAGATCGATCCACTCGACGAACGCCCGGACCTCATCGGCGGTCACCGTATCCGGGGGAATGGGCGGGACGGCCGCCGCACCCGCCTCGGCGTCCCATGGCCGCGCCGTGTTCCTGCCCAGCAGGTGCCAGACGAGCCGGCTCCGCCGCGCCGCGCCCGGCGTGATGTAGGGCAGAAGACCCCTCGCGCTCGGCTCGAGCCGCGGCGCGCCGGCCAACGATGCCGAACCTGCCGCTGCCGAGCCACGGCCGTGGCAGGAGAGGCACTTCGCCGCGACGATCGGCTCGATGTCGCTCTGGAAGCGGACGAAGCGCCGCTTCTCCCTGGGCAGGGTGAGAACCGGGGCAGGCGACTGGAGCGCCTTCACGAATCGGTTCGGGGGCGTGCGCTCCGGGTTCTCGTGGCAACCGACGCAGCCCTGTGCCCCGTGGTTGCGCACCCACACCCAGGCCGAGCTGCGGATGGCGAGACCGTCGCCGTCCAGGAGTTGCAGCTCGAACGGGGTGTTGGCGGGGACCTGCACCTGGTACGAGCCGTCTTCGGCCAGCGGGATCTCGCCCAGCAGGCGGCGCTCCGGAGGTCCTGCCGGTCCTGGGACACCCTCGACGATGCGCAATCGACGGGCGGTGCCGGGCGGCAGCTGCGTCCCGAGGTCGTTGATGTTGACGTCGAGGGTGTAGAGCTTGCCCTCGGGGTCGGCGTCCTTGACGACGCTCGAACGCGCGTCGGGAACCGCACGCGGCGCGATCGGCTTCGCCGCTAGCGATTGCCAGGAGGGATCCGCGAGCAGCTTCTTGCGGACGCCCGTGGCGAGATCGAGGCGATAGATCCCGAAGACGGCCTGGCCCCGTCCCGAGGGCGCGGCGGACCGCCACGCGACCAGCAGCTGCCCATCCGGAAGCGCGGCGGGGGCGCGGAAGAGGCCGTCCCCCTCCTGGGTCAGCGAGCGATGGGTGTGCAGGGGCCGCCTCTGGCTCACCGACGCCAGGCGGCCAGCGCCGTCACCCGCCACCGCGTCCGATTCCACGAAGACCACCCGGCCGTCCGGCGTGGGCGTGGGCATCTGCTTCACGCGCAGCCCCTCGTCGCCCGCGTAGATCTGGTAGTCGAGTCCGTCCTCGTTCACGCCGAGGAGCTCCACCCGACCCTGCGAGCCGTGGGAGGCCGAGCTGCGCAGCCAGCCGGCGTAGATCATTCGCCCGTCCGGCAGGATCACGGGATCCATGTCGTTGGAGAGGTTGTAGGTGAGCCGGCGCAGCGCCGAGCCGTCCAGCTTGCAGGACCAGAGGCTGGTGTTGAGCGCGACGTCGGCCTCGTCCCTCTGGCCGGGGTCGACGCCCACGAAGGCGATCTGGCTCCAGGGGTCGACGCTGGTCGGCGTGATCGTGTAGACGATCGACTGATACACCGGCTGCCGCGCCCCTGCGGCGCCACAGGTGATCTTGCGGGCGCCGCTGCCGTCGGCCTTCATCTCCCAGATGCACCAGGGATCGCCCTTCTGCTTCTGTGCGGCGAACAGGATCGACTGGCCGTCGAAGGAGACCTCCGGGTCGGCGGCGCTCGCGAAGCCGGACGTCAGCACCCGCGCCTTGCCGGCGGGCGACACCAGCACCAGGCGCCCTCCCTCCCCGAGCGGGGCGCGCAGCGTCCCCCCGGCGAGGGCCTGGCCGGCCAGGTCCTGGGCGGGTACCTGAGCCACCACGATCGCGACCCTTGCCTCCGTCCGGCGGCCCGCGCCCGTCGCGCTCACCACCAGCGCCAGGCTGCCCGCCACCGCGATCGCCAGGGTCATGGGTCGCAGCAGCACCCGCCCGCTCACCTCCGCCCCTCGCGGACCGGCAGCACGGCGGTCGCATCGATCTCGAACAGCAGCT
The DNA here is from genome assembly GCA_963732935.1 of uncultured Acidobacteriota bacterium. Taxonomy (GTDB): domain Bacteria; phylum Acidobacteriota; class Vicinamibacteria; order Fen-336; family Fen-336; genus DATBSL01. The sequence continues at coordinate 494,439 of CAVTBK010000005.1, forward strand.
CGTCGCGGCAGACGTCGGCAACCGTGCTGACCAGGGGCAGGCTCGCGAGCCCGGCCCGCTCCACGATCCGCTCGAAAGCGCGCGCGTCGCACGGGTTCTTCAGGAAGGCCGTCGCCTGCCGCACGTCGCCGAGCGACCCGCCCGTCCCCCGCAGCAGCGCCTGGACGGCGTCGAGGGTATAGAGGGTCTGCGTCTCGAAGTCCCCCGCGTGCACCGACTCGCCGCGGTCGTCGATCGAGGCCGTCCCCGACACGAACACGTAGCGGGCGTCCCCCAGCACCAGCTCGGTCGCGCGCGCGAAGGCGGAGCCGTACTCGGTCGCCTCGTTCTGCCGGCTGTTGTGCAGCCGCTTGATCTCGAGGCGGTGACCCTCGCGAGGCGCGAACGCCAGCAGATCGAGCGTCGACCAGCCGCCACGGGCGTTGCGGCCCTCGATGCCCGTGCTCGCGGGGATCTTGCCCGCGCCCATCACGCCCATGCGCTCGAAGGCGGCGTTGCGGACCGCGTTGAAGGGCCCATACCAGTCGAGGATGTCCCGCAGGTAGAACCAGGTGCGCGCCACGTCCCGGAACGAGAACCCCTCCCGCGCCAGGAGCTGCTCGGCGGCGTCCAGCGCGGCGCCGGCCTCCTCGGCGGGGCCCGCGCCCAGGCGGCCCGCCGCGCGCCGCCCCACGTCCGAGAGACCGAGCACCCTTGCCGTCGCGGTCTCGACCAGCGTGCCGAAGACGCGCTCGCCATCGGCCACCGTCTCGGCCGCACCCCGCACGCCGATCACGTGGATGCCGGCGACGCCCCGGCGGTCGAGGGGCGAGCCTTCCACGAAGGTCGCCGGCACCGGCCAGCTCTCGCCCGCGGCCGCCAGCGCACGCGCCCGCCCCACGGCCACGGCACCCGCCGCCGCCAGGTCGCAGAAGACCCGCTCCTGGACGGGAACGCAGCCCCGCTCGCGCAACGATCGCACGATCGCGCGATAGGCGGGCTCGGCGGCCTGCGCCGCAGGCCGCTCGTCGCCGGACCAGGTCAGCAGCACGAGGTCGTCGCCGACCTCGCTCACCGTGACGTTCCTCTCGGTGCGGCTCTCGCTGATTGTCAGCATGAAGCGATGCTCCTCGTTCGCGTCTGTCGCCGCGACGGAGTGAGGCCGCCCACGGCGAGGGATCGTGAGAGTGATCCGATGCAGATTGCCCGTGCGAACGGCTCCGGTCAATGAGGCGCATGAATCAGGCGCACCTGCATTTCATCCAATATCGACGCGGGTGAAACGAGATTTTGGACCGTACGAATTCCTATGCGCGCGCGTAGAAGGTTTTCGTTGACGCGCCCTCGCGGGCACGCCTAGGATCTCGCACGGCGAACGTCCTCGCCGCCGTTGCGTCTTCAGGAGCCAGCCATGAGTGACAGCGTGAGAGCGGTGAGAGTCCGGGACTGCGTGCTCGGCGGCCCGGAGCTGGTGCTGATGGCCGGTCCCTGCGCCATCGAGTCGCGCGAGCAGATCTTTCACGCCGCCGAGGTGGTTGCCGCGAGCGGCGCCCGCTTCCTGCGCGGCGGAGCCTTCAAGGTGCGGACTTCGCCGGCCGCGTTCCAGGGCCTGGGCTGGGACGGCTGGAAGCTGCTGCGCGAAGCGGCCGACGCGAACGGGCTGCTCACGATCAGCGAGATCCTGAACGAGGAGCAGATCGAGCCGGCCCGCCGCTACGTCGATTTCGCGCAGATCGGCAGCCGCAACATGCAGAACGTCCCGCTGCTGCGCGCGGTGGGCCGCTCGCGCCTGCCGGTGCTGCTGAAGCGCGGCTTCGGCTGCACGATCGACGAGTGGCTCCACGCCGCCGAGTACCTGCTGGCCGAGGGGAACGAGAGCGTCGTCCTCTGCGAGCGCGGCATCCGGACCTTCGAGACCGCCACCCGGTTCACCCTGGACGTGGCGGCCGTGCCGATCGCGCGCAAGCGCCTGGGACTGCCCGTGGTCGTCGATCCCTCCCACGCCGCCGGCACCCGCGACTGGGTGGAGAGCCTGACCCTGACCGGTGTCGCTTGCGGGGCCGACGGGCTGCTGATCGAGACCCATCCCGATCCCGCCCGGGCCCTCTCCGACGGCCCGCAGGCCGTCGTGCTGGCGGAGTTCCCGTCGCTGGTCGAGAAGGCCCGGCGGGTCGCCAGCGCCATCGGCCGCAGCATCCCGGTCGGAGCCGCAGTCGCCGCGGCCTAGCAGCGGCCGGCTCCAGCCCGCGTGATACGCTCTTGCGAACCGGGCAGCGCCTCGCTCCACGAGGCGCTGACTTCGTGCTGCGCGGGGTGCGACGGGTGAGTCGAACCGAGGGTGACGGGCGCACGATCCTGGTGATCGACGACGAGCAGGACATGCGTCGCCTGCTCGACACCCTGCTGACCCAGGCCGGCTACCGCGTCGTCGCTACCGGCGATCCGCGCGAGGCCGTGACCCTCGTCGCCCGTACCCAGCCGGACCTCATCCTGTGTGACATCGGGATGCCGGAGATGAACGGCTACGAGGTGCTCCGGGCCCTCCAGCGCGATCCGGCCACCGCGCGCTTTCCGCTCGTGTTCCTGACCGCCCACCGGGAGTTCGGCGAGCGGGTCCGTGCCTTCCGCCACGGCGCCGTGGACTTCGTCTCCAAGCCCTTCACCCGCGAGATCCTGTTGCGGCGGCTGGCGCGAGTGCTCGAGGGACTTGAGACCCGGGCGGGCAGCGTCGCCGCGCGGGCGGCACGCGAGCTGCTCGCCGACGTGCAGCGCGAGTCGCGCAGCGGCGTCTTCACGATCCGCCGGACGGACGGCGACGCCAAGGTCGTAGTCCGGGCCGGGGAGGTGGTCGAGGGAGACGCCCTCAGCGAGACCGCCGACGACGGGCCGGCCGAGTTCTGCGAGCTCGACCCCGCCCGCGAGCTGATCGCGCCCCCCGACCGGGCACCGCTCACGGCCGGCATCGAGGACGTGCCGAGCTTCGGCGAGCTGCCCGAGGTGTTCCGCACCGCCCTGCTGGCCGACGACGATGACGCGTTCCGGTTGGTCCTGGCCGGGCTTCTGCGCGAGCGAGGCCTGGAGGTGATCGAGGCCGCCGACGGCGAGACCGCGCTGCGGCTCGCCCTGGAGAGACGCCCCTGGCTGATCGTCACCGACACCCGCATGCCGGTGCTCGACGGCTTCGAGCTGTGCCGGCGCGTGCGCGGCCACGCGCTGCTGGGCCGGATCCCGATCGTGTTCCTCTCCGGCTGGGACGACTATCGCAGCCGCTACCGGGCCTACCAGCTGGGCGCCAGCGAGTACGTCGCCAAGGGTTCGCCGGTGCGGGAGCTGCTGATGCGGATCCACCTGCAGCTGCGGCGCTACGCCGAGCTCGGCCGCCATCCCGGCCAGGGCTCGCTCTCGGGCACCCTCGACCTGCTGGGGGCGATCGGTCTCCTGCAGATGTGCCACCTGTCATCGCTCACCGGCGCCCTCAGCGTGCGGTCGGGGAGCTCGCTGGTGCGAGTGGGCTTCCGCGACGGGGAGATCGTCCGCGCCGACTCGGAGTCGGAACACGGCGTCCCGGTGCTGAACCAGCTGCTCGGCTGGACGCGGGGGGCCTTCGAGTTCACCCTGTCGCAAGGCGACCCCACCGCCCTCCCCCTGGGCGGCTTCGATCACCTGCTGCTCGAGGGCTGTCGTCTTCTCGACGAGCAGCGTGGCGTCCACGAAGCCTAGCCGGCCGCAGCTAGGGGACCGCAGGCGGAGCGGCAGGCTCCGGCGCGGGTCTCTCGGCGCCCGAGGGCGGCGCCTTGCCCGGGGGCACCGCTTCATCGGGGAGCGAGCGCTCGTAGCTCTCCAGGAGAGCCGTCAGCAACGAGGCGACCAGAGGCCCCAGCACGATCCCGATGAAGCCGAAGGCGCTGACGCCTCCCAGCAGGCTGATGATCAGCACCAGGGTGCTCAGGCGTGACTTGCCCGACAGCAGCAGCGGCCGCACCACGTTGTCCACCTGCCCCATCACGCCCAGACCGACCGCCGCCAGCACGATCCCCTTCACGAGCGAGCCGGACAGCACCAGCCAGAGCGCCGCCGGCGCCCAGACGAGGGTGGCGCCGAGCAGTGGCAGGAACGAGAGCAGCCCCATCATGACGCCCCAGAGCGCGGCGCCCTGGATCCCGAGCAGGGCGAAGGTCACCCCGCCGATGACGCCCTGCAGGGTCGCGATCGCGAGCGTCGCGGTGACGCTCGCGGAGACGAGATCGTAGGCGATCCGGATCAACCGCTGGTTCTGCTCCCTGCCGAAGGGCAGGATCCGCCGCACCCCGCCGGCGAACGCGGTCGCGTCGCGCAGCAGGAAGAAGAGGACCGCCATCGTGATCACGAGGGCGAAGAGCAGCCCGGCGGCGCTCGCGAGGAGCCCCGTCGCCTGCCCCGCCAGGAACTGGGCGACGCCCCCCAGGCTGGCGGTGATCCGGCCGATCACCTCCTGCTCGCCGGGAACGAACGGCGCACGGGCGCGCAGCCAGGCCCAGGCCGTATGGAGCCACACCGCCGCGCCGCCCCGGCTCGCCAGCTGCTTTCCCACGTAGTCGACCGCCGGCCCCCCTTCCTGCACCAGCGTCGCCCCGATGAAGACGACGGGAATCACGATCAGCAGGACGACCAGCGACACCAGCAGCAACGCGGTGCGGGTGCGGCCCAGGCGCGGTGCCACGCGCGCGCGCACGGGCTCCAGGCAGATGGCGAGCACGACCGCCCAGCCGATCTCGGGCAGGAACGGCTGCACGATCCGCCACGCCAGGTACCCGATCAGCAGCACCGTCCCGTAGAAGATGATCGCGGAGAACCGCTCGGCCTCGAGCCTGGGCTTCATCGGGATCCTCGTTTCGCCACTCGCCGGAGTCTATCCCGCTCCCGCGCTTGCCGGATCAGGACGGCAGCACGGCCGAGCCGGACCAGAAACTGGTCACTACCAGAAGCGCCGTGAGGGCGGTCAGCACCGCTACCGTCGCCCAGGCCACGGCGTTGTAGGTCCGGCCATTCGTGAAGCGGCCCATCAGGCTCTCGCGGTTCACCAGCACCAGCATGAAGACCAGGATCACCGGCAGCAGGACGCCGTTGGCGATCTGCGAGACCAGGATGATGCGGAGCAGGGGCGCCCCCGGCAGCAGGATCATCCCGGCCGAGCCGACGATCAGCAGGGTGTAGAGCCAGTAGAACTCGGGCGCCTCGCCGAACGAGCGGTCGACTCCGGCCTCCAGGCCCAGCCCCTCGCAGACGGAGTAGGCGGTCGCCAGGGGCAGGATGGAGGCGGCGAACAGGGACGCGTTGGCGAGCCCCACCGCGAACAGCCAGCTGGCGTAGCGGCCCGCCAAAGGCGCCAGCGCCCGCGCCGCCTCCGCGGCCGAGGACACGTCGTGGACACCCTCACGATGCAGCGTCGCGGCGCAGGCGATCACGATGAAGAAGGCGACCACCACGGCCATGATCGAGCCGATGATCACGTCCAGCCGCACCCGACCGTAGTCGGAGACCTTCGACTCCTTCTCCACCACCGAGGACTGCAGGTAGAACTGCATCCAGGGCGCGATCGTGGTCCCGATGATCCCGACCACCATCGAGACGCCCGCCAGGTCCATCGGCATCCGCGGCATCACCGACCCCTCGAGCGCCGCGGTCCAGTCGGGCTGCGCGAGCAGGCCCGAGAAGGGATAGGCCAGGTAGATGAGACAGGCGATCAGGAACGCCTTCTCGACGGACTTGTAGCTGCCGAACACGACCAGCCACCAGACGAAGGCGGCGCCCAGCGGCACCGAGACGTAGCGGCTGATCCCGAACAGCTCGAAGCTCGAGGCGATCCCGGCGAACTCGGCCACCGCGTTGCCGAAGTTGGTGAGCAGCACGGCCATCATCACCACGAAGGTGACCCGCAGGCCGAAGTGCTCGCGCACCAGGTCGGCGAGCCCCTTGCCGGTCACCGTACCCATGCGCGCGCACATCTCCTGCACCACGACCAGGGCCACGGTCACGGGCAGCAGCACCCACAGCAGCGAGTAGCCGTAGCGGGCCCCGCACAGGGAGTAGGTAAAGATGCCTCCCGGGTCGTTGTCGACGTTGCTGGTGATGACACCCGGGCCCAGGATCGCGAACAGCCAGGCCAGCCGACGCCAGTTGCGGCGCAGTCCCCGCCGGATGCGCCCCGTCACCGGCGCCTCGCCAGCCGGGTCAGCACGTCTTCGATGTTGATGACGCCCGCGAGCGCCCCGTACTCGTCCACCACCGCCAGCGCCCGCAGGTGGTACTTCTCGAACAGCTCCAGCACCTCGTCGAAGCCGGCCGAGACGCGCACCGAGGGCGCCTCGCGCCGGCAGGCGTTCGCGATCGAGGAGCCGGTCGGCGCGCGCACGAGACGCACGAGCGGCGCGAGCCCCACCAGCTTCCCCTGCTCGGTCACCACCGGGATCTCGTCCAGCTCGCTCACCACCGCGTCGTCCAGTCCCCGCAGCGCCTCGAGCACGTCTCCGGCCGTCCACGCCTCGCCGGCACGGAAGACCTCGGTGTTCATGATCCCGCCCGCCGAGTCCTCGCGGAAGGCCATCAGCTCGCGCACGTCCTCGGCGTCCTCCTCCTCCATCGCGTCCAGGACCGCCTCGGAGCGCTCCTCGGAGAGATCGCCCAGGATATCCGCCGCCTCGTCGGGAGGCATCTCCTCGAGGAGGTCCGCCGCCCGGTCCGGGGTGATCTGCTCGACGACCGCGGCCTGGACCTCGGGCTCGGTCTCGGAGAGGGCCTGCGCCGCCGTCTCGGCGTCGAGGGAGGAGACGATCGCGTGCCGTTCGACGCGCCCCAGATCCTCGATGATGTCGGCGAGGTCGGCGGGGTGCAACCGTGCCAGCTGCTGGTGCACCTTCAGCCGGATGGTCGCCGAACGAGGGTCCACGAGACCGACGTAGTCCCAGCGGATGTCGCGGTGCGGGAAGCCCTCGGCGACCTTGCGCAGGATCCGGGGCGTGACGAGCCCGGCCAGCAGGCGGCGCACCGCGCCGGCGAGGCCGATGTCCACCCGGCGCAGGTGCAGGCGCCCGTCCTGCTCCTCGAGGCCGATGTCGTTCACGCGCACGACCTTGCGGCCCTGGGTGTCGATGATCTGGCGGTCCAGCACGTCACGCCGGAGCGCCAGGACCTCGCGCTCGGGTCCCGCCGCCCCGACCGGGACCGGGGAGGCTGACTCGGCCAGCACCGCCAGCCGCTGGTCCGTCGACAGCGACGCCACCTGCGTCCAGGGCACCGCCAGCCGCTCCTTGCCGCGGCGGATGAGCAGCGACTGCACGACCGCCTCGCTGGGATCGACGATCAGATCGTCGATCCGGCCCACGCGCCGCTGCTCCGAGTCGGCGACCGGCAGATCGAGGACCTCGGACAGGTGGATCACGGAGGAATGATAAACGAGCGGACGATGCCAGTCCGGTGCGACGAGAAGACCTCCCTACGGAAGGGCCCGCCGAACGGGAACGTGAACGGAAAAGGAGAGGAGGAACGGAGACGGAGTGAGGAGACGGATGGCCAGACTGAGACCGCCTGGCGAGCCGAAGCGGTCTCAGTCTGGTGTCACACCTCGCACTCGACCACGACCACCTTGCCGGCGGGCGCGTAGGGAACGAGAGTGCCTTCGATCGGCTTTCCGTCCACCTTGAGGCGCGCCGGCTTGCCCGTGCACTTGTTGGCGACGCTGATCCGGTACTCGGCCCCCCGGCACTTGCGCACCACCGTGAAGGTCGGGATCTCCGCCGCGATGCACGGGTTCACCCGGAGCCCCTCGAGCTCCGGCTTGACCCCCAGGATGTGCTGCGAGATGGCCACGAAGTTCCAGGCTGCGGTGCCGGTGAGCCAGGAGTTCTTGGCCTCGCCGTGGCGCACGGCGTCCTTGCCCGCGATCATCTGCGCGTAGGCATAGGGCTCCAGGCGGTGGATCTCCGAGATCTCCTCACGGTACGAGGGGGCGAGCTTCTTCCAGAGCGCGAAGGCGCGCTCGCCGCGGCCGATGACCGTCTCTCCGATCATCACCCACGGGTTGTTGTGGCAGAAGATGCCGCCGTTCTCCTTGTAGCCCGGCGGGTAGGAGCTGATCTCGCCCAGCTCCACGTGGTACTCCTTGTAGGCCGGCTGGTTCAGCACGATCCCGTGCTTCGTCTCCAGCCGCTCCTTGACCGAGTCGAGCGCCTTTCTGGCGTGGCCGCTCGCGACGCCGATCCCCGCCATCGTGCAGTAGCCCTGCGACTCGATCAGGATCTGCCCGTCCTCACACTCCTTGGAGCCGACCTTCTTGCCGAAGAAGTCGTAGGCCCTCAGGAACCACTCGCCGTCCCAGGCGTGCTCGAGCACGGTCTTCTCCATCCGGGCCTGCGCCTCACGGGCACGCTTCGCCTCCTCGGCGAGACCCAGGCGCTCGGCGAGGTCAGCGTAGTCGGGTGCCGCGTGCACGAAGAGCCCGGCGATGAAGACCGACTCGGCGGTGCGACCGGTGCGGTTGCCCGTCGTCTGGAACGACTCGCCGGGCGTTTCCGAGAAACAGTTGAGGTTCAGGCAGTCGTTCCAGTCGGCGCGTCCGATCAGCGGCAGGCCGTGGGGGCCCAGGTTGTCCAGCACGTGCTGGAACGAGCGCTTCAGGTGCTCGAAGAGCGGCGCTGCCGTCTTGGGGTCGTTGTCGAAGGGGACCGGCTCCTTCAGGATGGCGAGGTCGCCCGTCTCCTTGACGTACGCGGCCGTGCCCGAGATGAGCCAGAGGGGGTCGTCGTTGAAGCCCGAGCCGATGTCGTTGTTGCCGCGTTTGGTGAGCGGCTGGTACTGGTGGTAGGCGCTCCCGTCCTGCTTCTGCGTCGCCGCGATGTCGAGGATGCGCTCCTTGGCGCGCGAAGGCACCAGGTGCACGAACCCGAGCAGGTCCTGGTTCGAGTCGCGGAAGCCCATGCCGCGGCCGATCCCGGTCTCGAAGTACGAGGCCGAGCGGGACATGTTGAAGGTCACCATGCACTGGTACGGGTTCCAGATGTTGACCATCCGGTCCAGCCGCTCCTCGCCCGACGCGACCGCGTACTTCGAGAGCAGCTCCGTCCAGTACTCCCGCAGCGCGGCCAGGGCGGCGTCCACCTGGGCCGTCGTCTGGAAGCGGGCCAGCAGCTCCCGCGCCGGCTTCTTGTTGACGACGCCGGGCTTCTCCCACTTCTCCGCGACCGGGTTCTCGACGTAGCCGAGCACGAAGACGAACGACTTCTCCTCACCCGGCTGCAGATCCACGGCCAGCTGGTGCGAGCCGATCGGGGACCAGCCGCTCGCCACCGAGTCGCGCGACCGGCCTTCCGCCACGACCGTCGGCTCGCCAAAGCCGTTCCAGGGGCCGAGGAAGCTCTCGCGATCCGTGTCGAAGCCCGCCACCTTCGCGTTCACGGAATAGACCGCGTAGTGGTTGCGGCGCTCGCGGTACTCCGTCTTGTGGTAGATCGTCGAGCCGTCGATCTCGACCTCGCCGATCGAGAGGTTGCGCTGGTAGTTGTTCTGGTCGTCCGCGGCGTTCCAGAGGCAGAACTCGATGAACGAGAAGAGCTTGACGCTCTTCTTCGCCTTGCCGTTGTTCTTGAGCGTGACCTTGTGCACCTCGGCGTTCGTCCCGAGCGGCACGAAGTAGAGGACCTCCGCACGGAGGCCGTTCCTCTCGCCGGTGATCTTCGTGTAGGAGAGGCCAAGCCGGCACTCGTAGAAGTCCAGCTCCCGCTTGACCGGGGCCCAGCCGGGGGTCCAGTAGTCGCCCCCATCGTGGAGGTAGTAGTAGCGGCCGCCCACGTCGGTCGGGACGTTGTTGTAGCGGTAGCGGGTGAGCCGGCGCAGCCGGGCGTCGCGGTAGAAGCAGTAGCCCCCTCCCGTGTGGGAGACGAGTCCGAAGAACTCCTCGGTGCCCAGGTAGTTGATCCAGGGGTAGGGCGTGCGGGGTGTGGTGATGACGTACTCGCGAGACGCGTCCTCGAACTGGCCGAAACGCATGAATCCTCCAGGAATGAACCGCCGGCTCTCGATGAGGGCCGACGAGCGACGAACGCCGACGCGCATGATCACCCGACGAGCGCGACCGAATCAACACGCAACCGCTTTCGCAGTTGGGCGAGGCCTGAACGATCTGCCTTATCATGGGGCTTCTGCGGGGGACCGGGGCTCATGTCTCCTGAGCCGCCGGCCCGCCTGTGACGACATCGAGGAGCCCATGAGCAGCGAGTACCCCCCCCGCACCATCGCAGTCCTCACGAGCGGCGGCGACGCCCCCGGCATGAACGCCGCGGTCCGCGCGGTGGTGAGAACGGCGCTCGCCCGCGGGCTCCGGGTGTTCGCCGTCCGCGAGGGCTACGAGGGGGCGGTGCAGGGCGACGAACGCATCGCGCCGATGGTGTGGTCCTCCGTCGGCGGCATCCTGCACCAGGGCGGGACGGCCATCGGCACCGCGCGCTCCGAGGCCTTCCGCACCCGCGAGGGCCGGTTGAAGGCCGCGGAGAACTTCCTGGCGGCCGGCATCGACAGCCTGGTGGTGATCGGCGGCGACGGCAGCCTGAGCGGGGCCGACGTGCTCCGCCAGGAGTGGCGCTCGCTGGTCGAGGAGCTGCTCGCCCAGGGCCGCATCGACGCCGAGACGGCTGCCCGGGCGACCGCCTTCAGCATCGTCGGTCTCGTCGGCTCGATCGACAACGACATGTCCGGCACCGACATCACGATCGGGGCCGACACCGCGCTCCACCGGATCACCGAGGCCGTGGACGCGATCGCCTCCACCGCTGCCAGCCACCAGCGCACCTTCGTGATCGAGGTGATGGGCCGTCACTGCGGCTACCTCGCCCTGATGGGCGCCATCGCGACCGGCGCCAGCTGGGTGCTGATCCCCGAGAACCCGCCCGACGTGGACGACTGGGAAGCGACCATGTGCGAGCGCCTGCACAACGGCCGCCAGGCGGGCCGGCGCGACAGCATCGTGATCGTGGCCGAGGGGGCGCGCGACCGCCACGGCAAGGCGATCACCGCCGACCACGTGCGGCGGGTGCTGGAGGAGCGGCTGCACGAGGACGTGCGGGTCACCATCCTCGGCCACGTCCAGCGGGGCGGCGCCCCGAGCGCCTTCGACCGCTACATGAGCACCCTGCTCGGCCACGCGGCCGTCGAGGAGCTGCTCTCCCAGCCGCCGGGCAGCGAGCCGCAGCTGATCGGCATGAAGGACAACCGGATCACGCGCCAGCCACTGATGCGCTGCGTCCAGGAGACCCGCCGCGTCGCCGAGTGCGTGAAGAGCGGCGACTACGCTCAGGCGATGGCCCTGCGGGGCGGCGGCTTCGTCTCCTCGCTCCGCATCCTGCGCACGGTGATCCGCGCTCTTCCCCACCCACCGGTCGAGGGGCAGAAGCGCTTCCGCTTCGCGCTCATGCACGGCGGGGGGCCGGCACCGGGGATGAACACGGCCGTCCGCGCCGCCCTGCGCCTGGCCCTCGACCGCGGCCACCACGTGATCGGGGTGCGCAACGCCTTCCGGGGCCTGGTCGACGGCGACTTCTTCGAGATGGGCTGGATGAGCGTCAACGGCTGGGCGAGCCGCGGCGGGGCGGAGCTCGGGACGAACCGCAGGAAGCCCGCCGACCGCGAGCTCTACACGATCGCGCGCCAGATCGAGAAGCGGGAGATCGACGGGATCCTGATGATCGGCGGCTGGTCCGGCTACGAGGCGATCGCCAAGCTCCACGCCGAGCGCGAGCGCTTCCCCGCCTTCAACCTGCCCATGATCTGCCTGCCCGCCTCGATCAACAACAACCTGCCGGGCTCGGACCTCTCGATCGGCAGCGACACGGCCCTCAACAACATCGTCGGGGCGGTGGACAAGATCAAGACCTCCGCGGTCGCCTCTCAGCGCTGCTTCGTGGTGGAGGTGATGGGCCGCCGCTGCGGCTACCTGGCCCTGATGGGAGGCCTCGCGACCGGCGCCGAGAAGGTCTACATGCACGAGGACGGCGTCTCGCTCGCGGACCTCCAGAGCGACCTGGCGTCGCTGCGCGCCGGATTCCGGGCCGGCAAGAGACTGGGGCTGCTGATCCGCAACGAGGACGCGAACCCCTTCTACACCACGGCCTTCATGTGCGCGCTCTTCGAGCAGGAGGGCGGGGAGCTCTTCGACGTGCGCCAGGCCATCCTCGGCCACCTCCAGCAGGGGGGCGACCCGAGCCCCTTCGACCGCATCCTGGCGACCCGCATGGCCGCCGAGAGCGTCGACTACCTGATCCGCGAGGCCGAGTCGGGCTCGGCTGGGGCGGGCTTCGTCGGCGTGCGGGAAGGCAAGCTCTCGATCACGCCCTTCGACGAGCTGGCGCGCCTCATGGACCTGGAGAACGACCGGCCCAAGCAGCAGTGGTGGCGCCAGCTGGGACCGGTCGCCCAGCTGCTGGCCGCGCCGGCGGCGCCCCAGGCCTGAGCGCACACCGCCGCCACCTGAGGCAGATCAGCCGACCGCGACCGAGGCGCCGCGTCGCAGCCTTCGCCGCAGATCGAAGCTCAGCAGCGCGAGCGCCGTCCAGATGAACGCGAACGAGATCGCATGGGCGACGCCGAAGGCCTCGCGGTAGACGACGACCCCCAGCAGGAACTGCAGGCTGGGCGAGACGTACTGCACGAGACCGAGTGTCGAAAGCGGCAGTGCTCGGGCTCCGAGGGCGAACAGGACCAGCGGTACCGCCGTCACCAGGCCCCCGAGCAGGAGCAGCAGGGAGACGTGCGCCGGCGCGTGAAGGAAGGCGCCCGTCCCGCGAAGCTCGGCCAGTGCCAGGAAGCCCGCCGCCAGCGGCGCCAGGAGCGCCGTCTCCCAGACGAGACCCACGATCGCCTCCGCGGCGACGGTCTTGCGGGCGAGCCCGTAGAGGCCGAACGATCCCGCCAGCGCCAGGGCGATCCAGGGCAGGCCGCCGTGGCTGAGCGTGAGCAGCAGGACCCCGACCCCGGCGAGCGCGACCGCCAGCGTCTGGCCGCGGGTGAGACGCTCCCGGAGCAGCACGATCCCCAGCAGCACGTTCACGAGCGGGTTCAGGTAGTAGCCCAGGCTCGCGTCCACGATGTGGCCGTGGCCCACCGCCCAGACGAAGAGCAGCCAGTTGAAGCCGATCAAAGACGCGCTGCCGGTGAGGGCGAGGAGCGTGCGTGGGCTGCCGACCACCGCCCGCACCTCTCCCCAGCGCCCGCGCAGCGTGACCCAGGCGGCGAGGCAGGCGAAGGCCCAGACCGTGCGGTGCGCCACCACCTCGAGCGCGGGTACGGCCGCGAGCTGCTTCCAGTAGACGGGGAAGAGGCCCCAGAGGGTGAACGCCCCCAGGGCGAAGAGGACCCCGCGGCGCTGCGAGGGGGGCAGGCTAGAGCCAGTTCCGCCGGCGGAACCAGGCGAGCATGCCGCCCGCCGTCACCAGGCAGATCGCCCAGAAGGTCGGGTATCCCCAGCGCCACCCGAACTCCGGCAGGTAGTGGAAGTTCATCCCGTAGACGCCGGCCAGGAAGGTGAGGGGGATGAAGATGGTGCCAATCACGGTCAGCACCTTCATGATCTCGTTCATGCGGATGCTGATCGCGGTCATGTAGGTCTCGGTGAGCCCCGTCGCCATCTCCCGGTAGGTCTCCAGGATGTCGATGATCTGCACGGCGTGGTCGTAGACGTCGCGCAGGTAGGTCTGGGTCACGGCGGAGAAGCACTCGTGGGGCTCGCGCTGCAGTCGCTGCAGCACCTCGCGGGTCGGCCACATGGCGCGGCGCAGGATCAGCAGCTCCCGCTTCAGCCGATGGATCTCCTGGATCGCCTCCGGGGTCGCGTTCTGCAGCACCATGTCCTCGAGCAGCTCCAGGCGGTCGCCGAAGTGCTCCAGGATCGGAAAGGCCTGGTCCACCACCGCGTCGATCAGCGAGTAGGCGAGGAAGCTGGCGTCGGTCGCGCGCAGCCGCGAGACCGGGGTGCGGATGCGCTGGCGGACCGGGTCCCAGACGTCCCCTGGCGTCTCCTGGAAGGTGAGCACGGTCCTATGCCCGACGAAGAGGGACACCTGGTCCGTCAGCAGCTGCCCCTCGCGCAGCTCCATCATCTTCACGATGATGAAGACCCGCGCCTGGTACTCGCCCACCTCGTCGTAGGCCTGGACCTTGGGGCGCTGCGGGACGTGCAGCACGTCCTCGACCGCGAGCGGGTGCAGGTGGTACTTCTCGGCCAGCACGCGCACGACGCCGAGGTCCGTCAGGCCGTCCACGTTGATCCAGCGCACCGCCGACCAGTCCGGGCGATGCGCGTCGATGAAGCCCCGAAGGTCGCCGATCTCCTGCATCTGGTAGTGGTCGGCGCTGTAGTCGATGCAGGTGATGCGCGCCGTCCCGGCGGCCTCTGTCGAGACCGGGAGGTCCTGCGGCTCGATCCCGGCCGCGGCTCCCGGCCGGGCTTTGCGGAAACGCCGGGGCAGGCGCAGCCCCTTCTTGCCGACGCGGGGCTTGGCCCGGCGGGAAGGAGGCCGGTCGTCGATCGTCACCTGGTCCGCCGGATCCGCGGCCCGGGCTCTCACGTCGCCGCGCCCCGGCGATTCGCGCTCCTCGGCGGGGCGGATCGGCGGTTCGGCCTGGTCCTGGAACCGATCGTCGCTAGAAGACATGCTCGCTCACGGCCCCCGTCTCGAGAGGCCCGCCCCTGCCACCGTCGGCCGACGCACGCGCGTAAAGACGCGGCAGAACCGTGGGGAAACCCCGACCGGTTGCGATTCTACCCGGCTTGCGCGCGTGGCGACAGCCTGTCAGCATCGGCCGGTCCCTCGAGATGCGCCCCATGGCTCCAGTGCCACTCCCCTTCGGCCGGCGAAGCGGCTACGCCTCCCTCTTCACGCTCGCCCTGGTCGCGACCTCGCTGTCGACCGCGGCGGCGGTGCCCGCCGGCAACCCGCCGGTGTCCGAGGAGCTGACCGACCTGCTGCGAAGGAGCGACGTGTCCGCGCACGAACCCGCCTCCTTCCGCTCGCGCCTGCTCCTGCAGGGACCGGGCCACGAGGCCCCCCTCGAGATCGAGGTCTGGCGTCGGGGCGGAACCCGCACGCTCGTACGCTTCCTGGGCGCCAAGCACCGCGGCAGGTACCTTCTCTACCTCGAGGAGGGTGTCTTCTTTCTCGCCCCAGGGGCGCGCTCTCCCGTCAGGCTGCCGCGCTCCTTCCGCCTGCACGGCTCGGCGACCCTCGACGACGTGCTGGGTCTGCGCTACGCCCGCGACTACGCGATCCGGAGCGCCGAGCCCGGCCCGGCCAGCGACCAGGTCACCTTCGAGCTCGAGGCCCGGAGCGCCAAGGCCCCGTATCCGCGCGTGCGCTATGTCGTCGATCGCCGCACGGCACGTCCGGTCCGCGCCGAGCTCCGCCTCCGTGGGGGCAAGCTCGCGACCTCGGTCGAGTACCTCGCCTGGTCAGAGGGCGCGGTCCTGCGCCCGCGGCGTCTCGTCCTGCGCGACCACCTGCGTGGCGGCGCGGCGACCCAGGTCGAGCTTCTGGACTTCGAGGAGCGCAGCGTGCCCGAGGGTCTCTTCAGCCTGACCGACGGCGGCGCGCGGCGCCGTCTGGAGGAGCAGGAGCCGGCGTCTCTACCCTGAGCCTCGAGGACCCGTCCGCCTAGCGCGCTTCCGGCCAGATCTCCCCGAACGCGAACCACTGGTTCGGCCGGTGCCGGATCGCCCACTCGACGTGCGCGCCGAGCCGCGCCGCAGCCTCGGCCAGCG
This sequence comes from uncultured Acidobacteriota bacterium, assembly GCA_963732935.1. Taxonomy (GTDB): domain Bacteria; phylum Acidobacteriota; class Vicinamibacteria; order Fen-336; family Fen-336; genus DATBSL01. Next base: position 510,196 of record CAVTBK010000005.1, read on the forward strand.
CCGGGCCGGAGGCACCCTCCGGCGAGACTCGGAACGACTCACGGAAGACGGTCCGGTAGAGGTAGTGCCGCTCGCGGAACGTGAAGATGGGCACGAGCGGCGCCTGGGCAACGCGGGCGAGCATCAACGGGCCGGCGGGGAACTCGAAGGGCCGTCCGAACAGGCGGGCCTGGACCGTCCGGCTGCCAGCCCGAGGCCGGTCTCCCTGCACCGCCACGTTCTCGCCGCTCTCGAGCGCCGCCCGCAACTCGAGCCCCAGCCGCGGATCGCCGGTCGCGAAGTGGATGACGCAGTTGGGACTGGCACTGCGCGCGATCAGCTCCCGCATGAACTGCTGGGAGCGCGGGTCCAGCTCCTCCTCGCGCACGACGTGGATTTGCAGCGCCGCGTCGGAGGCCGCCAGAAAGGAGGACATCTCCCAGGCGCCGATGTGGGCCGTCACGAAGATGACGCCACGACCCCCGCTCCGCGCCTGGCGCCAATGCTCCTCGCCCTCGAGCTCCACCCGGAACCGCCGGGGATAGGCGAGGCTCTCGTAGCGGTCCCCGTAGCAGCAGGCGAAGTCGCTGAGCGTGCGGGCGGCGCGCCGCCGCTCCGCCCACGCCCCGCACCGTCCCAGGACCACCCGCAGGTTCGCGCGGACCGCGCGCCGGATGTTCACCAGGAAGAAGTAGAAGGCGAAGCCGAAGAAGCGCTCCGCCGGCGTGAAGGCCCAGCGCGGAAAGAAGCGCGGGGCCTGGTTCGGCAGCCAATACCAGAAGACGCCGGTGACGTGGAAAGGGCCGATCAGGCGTCGGATGCGGCCGACGCGCGGCGCGTGCGGGTTGACGACCGAGGCCACCCTCCTCCTCCCCTAGGCGGAGGCGCCCGAGTCCACGACCAGCACCTGGCCGGTCACCGCGGCCGCCCGCTCCGAGGCGAGGAAGGTGACCGCGTCGGCGACCGCACGCACGCTGGTGCCCGCCTTGAGGCTCTCCATGGCGCGCAGCTCGCCCACGACCTCGGGCGGGAGCGTCCCCGTCATCTCGGTGCCGACGAAGCCGGGCAGGACCGCGTTGACGCGCACGCCCCGGCGCCCGACCTCGCGGGACAGCGCCCGCGTCAGCCCCACGACCCCGGCCTTCGAGGCGGCGTAGGCCGCCTGGCCCGGCCGGCCCCGAATGGCGCTCAGCGACGCGACGTTCACGATCACCCCTGCGCGGCGGGCGATCATCCCGGGCAGCACCGCGCGGCAGCAGCGGAAGACCCCGCCCAGGTTGACGTCGAGCAGCTCGTCCCATTGCTCGTCCGAGGTCAGGGCCAGCAGCGTGTCCCGCTGGATGCCGGCGTTGTTGACCAGCGCGCCGATCTCTCCCAGGCTCGCCTCGACCTCGGCCACCAGCGCCGCGGCGCGGGGGCGGTCCGCGAGATCGAAGGGGAAGGCGCGCGCGCCGGGGACGGCCTGCTCGACGGACCGCGCCGCCGCCTGGTCCGACCGCCAGGTGAACGCGACCGTCCAGCCGTCCGCGCTCAGCGCCTCGACGATGGCACGCCCGATGCCGCGGCCACCGCCCGTCACCAGAGCCGTCCGTTTCCCTGTCACGAGACCTCCCAGCGCGCCCGCAGCACGGAGCGCGCGATGCGCAGGCTGTCGACGAGCGGCCGATAGTGGCTGGTGAGACGCCCGTCGGCGAAGCCGAGCTGCACCGGCACCGAGACGATCCGCAGCCCCCGGCGCGCCGCGCGCACGACCACGGCGCTCTCGGCGTCGAAGCGAGACTCGGGAAAGCCGGTCGTCTCGAGGAGACGCCGCGCGTAGAGCCGAAACCCGCTCTGGACGTCACCAAGACGGGTGCCGGCCGCGAGCGAGATCGCCGCCGAGGAGAGCCGGTTGCTGGTGCGACGCAGGCGGCTCATCGCCCCAAACAGCGCCTCGCGCCCTCCGATCACGAGCTCCGCCTGCTCGGCGTGCGCCAGGAGCTTCGGGATCTCCTCAGGCAGGTGCTGGCCGTCGGCGTCCAGGGTGACGACCGCGTCGAGGCCCCTGGCGAAGAGCAGCTCGAAGGCGTGGCGCAGGGCGCAGCCCTTGCCGCGGTTGCCCGGGAAGGAGACGACCTCCGCTCCCGCCCGGCGCGCGACCTCGGCGGTCGCGTCGGTCGAGCCGTCGTCCACCACCAGCACCGCGGTGACGACGCAGAGCGTGCGCTGCACCACCCCGCCCACGCTCGGCGCCGCCTGGTAGGCCGGTATCGTCGCGGCGATCTTCACGGCCGCTCCAGCAGCACCCAGGCACCGGCGCCGCCCGCGGCCAGCGAGCTGACCAGCACGCGTCCCCCCGCGACCCGGCCACCTGCGTGCGGGACGACACGCAGCTCCGGATCCGGCTCGGCGAAGCCAGCCGTCGGCCCGAGCTCGCCCCCGCGCACGAGGAGCGCCGCGGCCCCGAGCAGCCCCCCGCCGTATTCTCCCGTCACCGCCTTGGGAGCCACGACGATCGGAAGCCGGCCCTGCGGATAGAGCCGGCGCAGGACGCCGGCCTCCAGACGGTCCCCCGCGCGCGCGCCCGAGGCGCCGGAGACGACGAGGTCGATCTCGCCAGCCGCGACCCCGAGCCGCGCCAGCAGGCGCGTGAGAGCATCGGCGAGGGTCTGTTCGCCGACGCCCCAACCGACCCGCGAGGCCGAGGGGTCGAAGGCGCGGCCACCGCCGCGGACCCTCGCCAGGATCTCGGCGCCCCGCGCCCGCGCCTCGTCCTCACCCTCGAGCACCAACACCGTCGCGCCTTCGCCGGCGACGAGCCCGTTGCGGCGCCGGTCGAACGGCCGCGCGGCCTCCTCGAGCTCCCCCTCGGCGCGGGCCAGCGCACGGAAGCCGTCCAGCATCCGGTGCAGGAGGGGTGTCATCTCGTCGACGGAGCCCACCAGCGCGCGGCGGACCCGCCCGCTCGCCACCTCGGCCGCCGCCCGCGAGAGAGCGATCAACGGCCCGGCTTCCCGCTGCGTGATGGTGACGTTGGCGCCGCGCGCGTGAGAGTCGATCGCGATCTGCGCGGCGGGCGCGTTCGCCACCGACTCCATGAAGTGGAACGGCGTCGCGCTCTGCGGCCCCCCCTCGAAGATCGCCCGCAGCATGCGCTCGGTGAAGTCCGCCGGGCCGAAGGAAGTCGCGAGGGTGACGCCCGTGTCGTCCCAGCCTTCGTCCTCGGCCAGGCCCGCGTCCTCGACGGCCATGCGCGCCGCCGCCACCGCCAGCCTCGAGAATCCGCTCATCCGCCGCGCCGCCGCGGGCTTCACCCAGGAAGAGAGATCTGCCCCCCTCGCCAGTGCCGCCCGCCGGCTCCTGCCCGAGTCGGGCAGGCCCGCGGGGGCTTCCACCGTGGAAAGGATCAGCTCCGACCGCGCCAGCGCCCGGACCAGGCTCTCGCGGCCCACCCCGTAGCAGCCGATCGTGCCGATCCCGGTGACGACGGCGGAGGCCATCAGGCCGCCGTCCAGGCCGAGAGCACGAGCGCGGCGTTTGCGCCGCCGAAGGCGAAGTCGCTCGAGAGGGCCGCCCCCGGCGGTAGCGGCCGCGGCGCCCCGTGCAGCAGGCTCACCCCCAGGGCGGGGTCGGCCGGTCCCTCCCCGGCGGTCGGGTGCAGCTCCTGGTCACGGAGACACAGGACGGACGCGACCGCCTCGATCGCTCCCGCGGCTCCCAGCAGGTGTCCGACCGATGCTTTGGTGGCAGTGAGCGGGAGGCGAGGGGTGCGGTCCCCGAAGACGCTCGCGAGCGCCGCGGCCTCCGCGGCGTCGTTCAGGGGCGTCCCGGTGCCGTGCACGTTGACGAACCCGACCGCGGCCGGCTCGATCCCCGCATCTTCGAGCGCCCGGCGCATCGCCAGGGCGGCCCCGGCCCCGTCCGCCTGCGGCGCGGTCATGTGGCTCGCGTCGCAGGAGGCCCCGGCGCCGCACAGCTCCGCCAGCGGCCGGGCACCTCGCCCGGCCGCGTGGGCTTCGCTCTCGAGCACCAGCACCGCCGCGCCCTCGCCGAGCGACATGCCGGCGCGGTCGGCGCGGAAGGGACGGCAGGGCCGCTGGTCCACCGCCCGCAGCGCGTTGAACCCCGAGTAGGTGAGCCGCGCGAGCGAGTCGGCGCCGCCGGCCAGGGCCACGTCCACGAGGCCCGTGCGCAGGTCGCGCAACGCCGCCTCGATCGCGAGCGCCGCGGAAGCACAGGCCGACGACACCGTCAGGACCGGACCGCGGAGGCCCAGCCCGCGTGCCACCGCGTCGCCGGGACCGTTGAGCTGCCACGACGCCAGCAGGTCCCGGCGCGCGCGGCGCCCCTGCCAGACCGCGGTCAGGTACTCCTCGGACTCGTAGATCCCGGCGGTGCTGGTACCGAAGTAGACGCCCACGCCGGGACCGAAGGGCGGCAGGAGACCCGCCTGTCTCGCCGCCTCGCCCGCCGCGAAGACGGCGAAACGGTCCGCCCAGGACAGCCGCGGCCACACGCCCGGCAGCTCGGCGACCGACGCCTCCGGCACCTCGCCGGCCACGTGCGTCCGTTGCTGCCGATGCTCGAAGCGCGAGAAGGGACGGATCGCCGTCCGTCCGGAGCGCAGCCCCTCATGGAGCGCGGGAACGCCCCACCCCCAGGCACTGACGGCACCGAGACCTGTGACCGCGATTCTCATGGATTGGACGCTGGGTGGATCAAATGACACGCCAGCACAGAAGCCCTCGGTTCAGCCGTCCCGGGCGGCGAGGGAGCGCTGAGTATACTAGAATTCCCTCACGCGGCCTTCGGCCCCGAGGCGCCCCATCCTCCCATGAAACACGATCCCATCCTGGCGCCTTTCGACCGCCTCGTGGCGCGCGGACCTGAGCGCCCGCTGCTCATGACGCCCACGCGCTCGGCGAGCGCTCGCGACCTCGACGCCCTCTCCCGAGCGCTGGCAGAGAGGCTGCGGGAGGGGCTGGCACCGGACGACCTCGTTGCCCTCGCGATCCCGAACGGACCCGGCTTCCTGGCGGCGCTGCTGGCCGTCCGTCACGCAGGGATGGGTGCCGCCCTGCTCGACGCCGGCGCCCCCCCGGCGGAACGGGCACGGGCGGCGAAGGCGATGGGCTCGGCCGCGTCGCTCCATTGCCCGACCGGCTGGCCGTCCTCCCCGGCCGACTTCGTGCTGAGCAAGGTCGAGACGAACGACCCGCGACCGGCCCCCGGCGCCCCGGTCGTGAAGGTGACCTCGGGATCCACGGGAACACCCCGGGGTGTCTTGATGTCCGCCGAGAACCTGTGCGCCGACGAGGGGGCGCTCTTCGTCTCGATGGGCCTGAGTGACCAGGACCGCATCCTGGCAACGATACCCATGTCGCACTCGTACGGCCTTTCGAGCGTGGCGCTGCCGGCGCTCCTCCGCGGATCGCTCCTGCTCCTCCCGGACGAGGGCGCGGGCCCGCTGGCACCGCTCGAGATCGCGCGGGCGGCCGAGGCCACCTACTTCCCCACCGTCCCGGCCTACCTTCAGGGCCTCGTGCGCCTGCGCCGACCGGAGCTGTGGCCGGCCTCGTTGCGACTGGTCGTCTCCGCAGGCGCGGCGCTCGCCCCGGCGACCGCCGCCGAGTTCCGCGCCCTTCACGGACTGCCCGTGCACGCCTTCTACGGCGCCAGCGAGTGCGGCGGGATCAGCTACGACCGCGACGGGGGCGCCGCGGAGCGCGGCACGGTCGGGACGCCCGTCGAGGGGGTCCGCATCACGCTCGAGCCGACGACCGCGACGGACCGCTCCGTGGTCGTGCGCTCGGCGGCCGTGGGGGTCGGCTATCTGCCGGCGCCGTCGCCCCAGCTCGAGAAAGGCACCTTCCGCACCAGCGATCGGGCGGAATGGGCCGGCGACGAGCTGCGCCTGCTCGGCCGCGGCGACGAGCTGATCAACGTCAAGGGCAGGAAGGTCGACCCCGCGGAGGTCGAAGCGGTGCTCGGGCGGCTCGTCGGCGTGCACGAGGTCGTGGTGCTCGGTGTCCCTTCTCGCGTCGACGGCAGCCAGACCGTGCGCGCGGTCATCTCCTGCCAGCCCGGCGCCCTCAGCCCCGAGACGGTACTGGCCTTCTGCCGGGCCCACCTCGCAGAGCACAAGGTGCCCCGCAGCGTGCGCCTGCTGCCCGAGATCCCGCGCACGGCGCGCGGCAAGGTCGATCGTGCCGCCCTCGTCGCCGCCGGCGACGCAGACCTGGGCCGTGCCTGAGCCGCGACGCTCCCGTTTCTCGCCCCTCGTCTCCGTCTCGCTGGGGTTGCATGCGCTCGCCGCCACCTCGCTGCTCGCGGTCCCGTCGCGCTGGCCGTGGGCGCTCGCCGTCGTCGTGGCCGACCACCTCGCGCTGACCGCGGCGGGACTCGTCCCCCGCCTCGCTCTGCTCGGTCCCAACCTGCGCTCCCTGGCGCCCTCGCGCGAGCGCCAGCTGGCCCTCACCTTCGACGACGGACCGGATCCGGCCGTGACGCCGCGAGTGCTCGACCAGCTCGACCGCCACCGGGCCCGCGCCAGCTTCTTCTGCATCGGAGAGTCGGTGCGACGCCATCCGGCGCTCGCCCGAGAGATCGTCGCGCGCGGTCACCGCATCGAGAACCACAGCTACCACCACTCGAAGGCCTTCTCGCTCTACGGGCCTCTGCGGCAGCGCTCCGAGATCGTGCGGGCCCAGGCCACGATTGCCGACGTGGTCGGGCGCGAGCCTGGGCTCTTCCGCGCCCCGGCGGGCCTGCGCAACGCGTTCCTCGAGCCCATCCTGCAGAGAGAGGGGCTGCGCCTGGTGAGCTGGACGCGGCGCGGCTTCGACACGGTCAGCCGCGACCCCAGGCGCGTCGCCGCCAAGCTGATCCGCGGCCTGGCGGCCGGCGACATCCTGCTGCTCCACGACGGAGACCCGGCGCGCGACGCGGACGGGACGCCGGTCGCCCTTCCGGCGCTCGAGCTGGTGCTCGGCGAGATGGAGCGACGCCAGCTCGTCTCGGTCCCGGTGGACGAGGGCGCCCCTTGATCCGGGCCTCACGCACCGCGGCGATGCTCCTGCTCGCCCTCGCCTATCTGACCGCCGGGGCGCTCGCCGCCGCGACGGTGAGCTGGACGCCCCTCGCCCACCCATTGGCGCTGGCGCTCACCGCCGACCTGGTAGCCACGAGCGGCGTCTTCCTCTTCAGCTTCGGCCTCGACAACTCGAGCGTCTACGATCCCTATTGGAGCGTGGCGCCGCCCGTGCTCGCCGGCTACTGGCTGGTGCTCGGCTGGGGCCAGGGAGACGGTCTGCGGCAGCTCCTCGTCTCGGTTCTGGTGGCGAGCTGGGCGGTGCGGCTGACGCTCAACTGCCTGCGGCAGTGGCGCGGCCTGCAGCAGGAAGACTGGCGCTACCGGGAGCTGCGCGACAAGCTGGGCGCCGCCTACTGGCCGGTGAGCCTCCTGGGAATCCACCTGATGCCGACCCTGGTGGTGTTCGCAGGATGTCTGCCGCTCTACGGCGCGCTCGCAGCGGGCTCGCGTCCCTTCGGCCCCCTGGACGCGCTGGCGGCCGCGGTCACCTCCGCCGCCATCTGGATCGAGGGTAACGCGGATCGGCAGCTCCGCCGCGCTCGTGCGGCCACCGCCTTGGACACCTCGCGCACCGCGGCGCGACCTGTCCACGCCACGGGTCTCTGGGCCCACTCGCGCCACCCCAACTACCTGGGCGAGATCCTGTTCTGGTGGGGGCTCTACCTGTTCGGGCTCGCGGCGCGGGGAGCTCGCTCATGGATGCTGGTCGGGCCCCTCGCCGTGACCGCCCTCTTCTTCTTCGTCAGCATCCCGATGATGGAGCGCCATCTGCTTGCGCGGCGGCCCGGCTACGCCGCCTACCAGCGGAGGACCTCCCGACTCATCCCCTGGTTCCGCTCTTGAGCGGGGAGGCCACGATGTCGACACCCGTTCCCCTGCGACAGCGCCGCGGCGACTGGGTGCTGCTCGGGTTCTTCTGGCTGAACCTGCTCCTCATCACCTACACCTTCGACCTCGAGCAGGTGATCGTCGCCGACGTGAGCCGGTTCAGCTATCCGCTCTGGCCGCCGGCCTTCGTCGTCGACCTGGCCCACTGGTGGGGACGCCGGTTCGACCCGTTGCTGCTGGCGCGTCCGGTCTGGTGGAAGGCCACCATCTGGATCGATCTTCTCTTCTTCGGGCCGTTCTACGCCGCGGCCATCTATGCCTTCACCAGGGGCAGGGAATGGATCCGCCTGCCCGCCATCCTCTGGGCGGCCGTGATGATGACGAACGTGACCATCATCCTGAGCGAGGAGGCGTTCGGTCCGTTCGCCTCGCCCGCCCTGGCCGCCGTCGTGGCCGCCAACGCCTCGTGGCTCGTGTTCCCGGTCCTGGTGATCGTGCGGGTCACGAGGCGCCCGCCGCTATTCGGCCGAGCCTCGAGCGAGCCTACCGGCGCGACAGTCCGGACGGGCTGATGGCGGAAGACCGGCAGGCCTTCCTTCGACGTTTCGGTCCCTGGGCGGTCGTGGCGGGGGCGTCAGAAGGGCTGGGCGCCGCCTTCGCTCAGGCGCTGGCGGCCCGGGGCTTGAACCTGATCCTGGCGGCACGCCGGCCCGGACCGCTGCGCCAGCTTGCGGCGGGGCTCGAGGCCGACCACGGAATCCAGGTCCGTCCCGTGGCTCTGGACCTGGCGGACCACGACGCGCCCCGTCGCCTGGCAGCCGCAGCAGACGACCTCGAGACGGGGCTGTTCGTCTCCAACGCCGCCTTCGCGCCGCTCGGATCCTTCCTCGACGTCCCGCTGGCGGACCACCTCCAGGCGATCGCGGTCAACTGTCGCGCGCCTGCGGCCCTCTGCCATGCGCTGGGTGCCCCGATGGCGCGCCGGGGACGGGGCGGCATCATCCTGATGTCCTCCCTCGCGGGTTTCCAGGGGTCGCCGGGGATCGCACACTACGCGGCGACCCGGGCCTACAACATCGTGCTCGGCGAGGGGCTCTGGGAGGAGCTGCGCCATCACGGCGTCGACGTGCTGGTCTGCTGCGCCGGAGCGACGCGGACGCCGGGATACGAGGCCCATCCTGCCCCCGCTCGCCTCTTCGCGCCCCCGGTGATGGAGCCCGAGGCGGTGGTCGCGGAGGCCCTGCGAGCCCTCGGCTCGGGGCCGAGCGTCATCCCGGGCCGCTCGAATCGGCTCGCCAGCTTCGTCATGCGACGACTCCTCTCACGCCGCCTTGGGATCCTGCTGATGGGCGGCAGCACGCGAGCGATCCGACGCGATTGAAGGTGCGGTTTCCCGCCGCCAGCCGGGACGCCGGAGCGGGCGGACGGCCTCAGCGTGTGCCCAGGTACTCGCTCAGCACTGGCCCCATGGTCGTGCGCCGCGTGTCACGGAAGCCCGCACGGGACATGGCCTCCAGCACCTGCTCGGGCGGCACGCAGCTCGCGATCGTCTCCCAGTAGTAGCGCATCAGGCTGTTGGCGCGCCTGCTGTGCGTCCTGAGAAGGGTCGCCAGCGGCAGCAGGTACCGGAGCGCGACGCGCAGCACCAGGAGCGCCGCTCGCGAGCGCGGGCGGACGATCTCCATGATCACGGCCCGCCCGCCCGGCTTGAGGACTCGAAGGTACTCGCGGAAGGCCCGGTCCAGGTCGGACACGTGCCGCAGCGCATAACCCATGCTGACCATGTCGAAGCGCTGGTCGGGGAAGGGCAGCGCCTCTCCCAGGGCCCGCACCTGGCGCCCGGGCAGGACCTTGCCGCACTCGCGGAGCATGCCGAGGCTCGGGTCGAGGCCCACGACCGCCCGGGGGTCCCCGAGGATCGACAAAGCCTCGCGCGCCACCAGGCCGGTTCCGGTGGCGACGTCCAGCAGCTTCATCCCAGGACGCAGGCCGGCCATCTCCAGGACCTCGCGCCGGTAGCGCGACCCCGTGCCCGCCGACATCACACGGCAGATCCAGTCGTAGTACGCGGCCGAGTCGTCGAAGAGGGCGTTGACGACCGCCTGGCGCTCCTCGGAACTGCGGTAGAAGGCAGTGAGCGTCGGGTGCGGCGGGTGCGCCTCCGGGCTCATAGCGGGCGCAGGAACATGATCTGCGCGTTCCACGAGCCCGCGCCGGAGAAGCGGCCCGGCAGGAAGCTCTTCCCCACCTCGCCTCGAACCAGCGTCCGCAGCGGTCCTTTGAGATTGAAGCCGAGCCCGAGGCCGGTGATGCTGCGCCAGCGGGTCCCGGGGTCCGGGTCGCGTCCGAGCGCCTGGTCGACGAAGAGGTCGAGCCGGTACATCTCGAGCAGGTTGAAGGAGTAGGAGCCGCGCAGCATCGCCAGCTCGGGGAAGCGCACACCCGAGGCCGGCACGCCGTGGATCCTGGTCTCGTCGTACATCCCGAACTGGTAGCTGCTCAGGCGGTCGAGGTCGCGCCCGCCGAAGTAGCCGAGGTTCAGGTGGAACTCGTGCGGCCCCGCGTAGAACTCCTTGGAGAGGTTGCCCTGGTACTTCCAGTAGTTGGCCTGCTTCGGGTCGTAGTCGCCCTCGCTCCCCCACTGCCGCCAGCCGTTGCGGCGGTTGTAGGTGGCCGAGCCCTGGAGCGAGTAGCCGCCGCGGCGGTACTCGTAGCCGACCGAGAAGACGTTCGTGATCCCGCTCGCGGGCGCCACGAATCCCGGCGCGGTCTTGGAGGTGGCGCGGAACCAGTCGTAGCGGAACTGGTAGTGCCCGGTCAGCTTCTGGAACTCCGTGAACTGGAAGCCGAGGTTGACGCCGGTCGAGAAGGGTCGGGTCTGCAGCTCCTCGGCGTCGACGGCCCCGTTCGCGGCGAACATCTTGTCGCGCGACCAGACGGCGATCGCGAACAGGTCCACGCTCAGGTCCACGTGCGGGCCCAGAATCTGCGGGTGCTGCATGTTGACGAGCGCCAGGACCCCCGCGAACAGCACCGCCAGCTGGCCCTTCTTGCCCGGAAACTCGAAGTTCAGGTAGTTGAGGCCCGCGATCGGGAGGGGATAGTCGTAGCTCGGATCGATCCAGGTGCCGACCGCGAGCGCCAGGGCGGACCGGGTCGACTTGTCGGAGACGACACGCTCGTCGCCCTTCTTCACCAGGTAGCGCAGACCGAGATCGGTGTCGCGGTACATGACCCCGTCCCCGCGCCGGGAGGCCGCGCGCCGGGCCTGGAAGTCGCTGCCGTTGATCTTGAAGCCGTCGAAGCGCACCTCGCGCTCGAGCAGCACGTTGCGTCCGGCGATCAGGATGATCTGCTTGCCCACCAGGCGCGTCATCAGGTCGACCGGGCGCCCGTTCACGGAACCCACGGCCGCGTAGTACTGGGTCTCCTCGCTCGACTGCACGGGCGCCCCCGGCCGGGTCTGGACGGCACGCAGCTTCCGGCGCTCGAAGGTCTTGGCGTCGATCCAGACCGAGCCCTTGTAGAGGGGTTTCTGCTCGTCCACGGGATCGAAGCCGACCACGTAGCACTCGTGCCCGGCCTCCTCCTCGACGCCTTCCAGCCGGTACCGATAGTCGGCGTTCAGGCGCAGGTCGAAAGGCAGCGAGTTCACCTTCTCGGGCTGGACGAGCGGCATGGGCGGGCGGTCCTTGCCCCACCTGGTCCCGTTGATGCTGAAGGTCAGCTCCTCCCACTCCACCGCGTCCCGGCCCGAGTAGAACGCGTTCTCGGTCACCACGTCGTAGCCGGAGTCGGTGAGGGAGGGCCGGATGTGCTGCTCCAGCCGCATCGAGGCCGAGTAGTGGTCCACCGCCGCGTCCTGGGCGGCCTGCACCTGCTGGTGCCGGAAGATGATCTCGCCCACGGAGGGAAGCACGCGACTGGTGACGTCGACGCGCGTCGCCTTCACCTCGGTAGCCCCGTAGCCGAAATCGAGCAGGCGCGGCATGCTCGAGACGGGCACGCGCATCGAGGCGCGGCTGCTGGCGGGATCCCAGCTGAAGCCCTGCACCGGACGCACTCGCCCCTCGGCCGCGTCCCGCACCACCGGCGTGCGACCCGAGGCCTCGTTCAGCGAGAGGCTGAGGGTCGTCTCGCTCTCCGCGTCGTTCCAGTACGCAACGTAGGTCGCGAAGCGGGTGGCGTTGTAGAGCAGGTGCGTCGTGAGACCGGCGGCCGCGCCGGGCGGGCCTTCCACCTCGAGGGCTGTCGACGAGGGGTCGAGCGTCACCACCTCCTCGAAGAAAGCGTCGGCGAGCGCGTCCGTCGCGCGCACCACCGCCTCGAGCGCGGCCGGTCTCCCCTGGAACGTGATCAGGCAGGCCGGTCCCCCGAGCTGCGAGAACTCCCATCTCAGCAGTTCACCCACCGCCTTTCGAGGCTCGTCCGCGAGCGGGACGCCCTCCGCGACCAGTCCCACCTCCGGGTCCTCGCGCGCGAGGATGCCGCTGAGCTCGCCCGCCTCCAGCGACGCGCGGGGGAGCGCGAGCGCGTCGACGTAGGGTGCCAGACCCTCGGCGTAGAACTCTGCCCGCCACTCGGCCCCGACCGCCGCCAGGCCGTCGACCACGACCAGGCTGTCGGGGTCGGCGGCCCGCATCTCGACCGAGGCGAGCCGTACCAGGAAGCCGGCGTCCTTGGCGCTGGTGGCCGCGTCGACCGAAAGCTGGTAGGCACGCACCCGGCCCGCGAAGCGCAGCGCGAGCGCGTGCGTGAATGCCTTCCAGGCCTCGGCGGAGGAGGCGTCCCGCGGGATCACGCCGAGGTCGACGACGATGCGTGCCCCCACCCGGTAGTAGGCCGAGACCCGCTCGTGCAGCGCGGTGAACTCGTAGTCCCCCGACGCGGGCTCGAGCGCCCCGCGCTCGACCCGAATGCGCACGAACAACGGCAGGTTCTCCCGGAGGCCGGAGAGGCGGCCCAGCAGCTCCGCGAACGCCGGCGGATCGCTGAGGGCCTCGTCGACCCCGACACCCCGCAGGCCCGCCGGCGCGGCGAGGGCCGCGATGGGCAGCAGGGCCGCGGCCAGCGCGAGAACCAGCCCGGGCGCGCGGCGGCCGAGCCCGCTCAAGGCAGCCCGGCCGGGGCGGGACCGTCGATCTCGGCCACGCCCTCCAGCTCCACGAGCAGCTCGGCCCGGCACAGCGCCGCCTGCAGCAACTCGATCCGTGCAACGCCCGCGAAGTGCGAGGCCACGATCTCGCGCACGGCCGGCGCATCCTCCGGTCTCGACAGATACACGCGCAGCTCACGGAACCGCCCCAGCCAGGGCGCGAGCGAAAGCTCCCGCTCCTCGCTGCCGAGCCGACAGGCCGAACGCACGAGACTCGCCAGGTTCCAGAGCGTCTCGCGGGTCTGCAGGACCAGCTCGCCGGCGTGCAGCGAATCCTCGCCCCGGATGCTCGCCGTGCCGCCCACCAGCAGCCGCGCCCCATCGGGCAGTCGCTCGCCGAGGGCGGTCGCACGAGAGAAGCATGGCGGCAGCGGCCCGAAGTGGCGCGAGTACCGGTAGGCCGGGATCTGGCGCGGGTTCTCGACCGGCGTACCCGTCTCGCGTCCGGCCAGGCAGTGGATCTCGAGCCGGTCGCCGCTCACCCCGACCGCCGAGCCCGTGGCGACCGCTCCGCCGATCGCGCCACGTCCGCCACACCAGGCCGCGTAGGCGGAGAAGCGACCGGCGTTGAACGCCATGTAGCGGTCGAGCCCGGCCCCCATGTCCTCGTGGATGCCTGGGACGAAGGCCCAGAACCGCAGCGGGTGCGGCGTCGCGGTCGAGGCCAGCCGGTCGAAGACGGCCCGGTAGGCCTCCGCGACGGCCTGCTGGAAGGTCAGGATGTCCATCCTCCGCACGCCCGACAGCACGACCTCGACCCGGGAGAAGGCGACGCCCCGGGCGAGACCCACGACCAGGGCGTCGGCGCGGGTCGCCGTCGGCTCGACGACCGCGAGCCCCGGCAGCTCGGCCACCCAGGCGGGGAGGCAGGGGATGCCGAGCACGCTCGGCTGTGGGTCCAGTTGCCTGGTGGCCGCCAAGGTTGCCGTCATGCTCGCGGGAGGATTATAGCCGGCCCTCCCGTCCCTGTGGAGCCCGTGACCTTCACACGTGGGCGAGCGCCTCGACGATGCGCAGGCGCAGCGCCCGCACCGCCGGGACGACGGCGGCGGCCGAGAGGACCACGACCATCGTCGCCGTGACCCACAGGAAGTCCGAAGGCAGGACCCGGAGGCGTAGCGTCATCGTCTCGACGGCGCCCGGTGGCGGCGGCAGCTCGATGCGCAGGGCGTTGATCACCGCCGCCGTCGCGGCCCCGAGGGCGCAGCCGACTCCCCCCCCCAGCAGACCCAGCCAGGCGGCCTCGCTCAGGATCATGCGCACGATCTGTCCCCCGCTGGTGCCGATCGCGAGCAGGGCGCCGATCTCCCGGATGCGCTCCAGCACCGCCATCAGCAACGTGTTCGACGAGGACAGCGTCACCAGCACCAGCACGATCGTGCCCAGGAAGCCGAAGATGGCCACGTAGAGGCTGCGCACCTGGCGGTAGAAGGGCGCCCGCGCCTGCCAGTCCGATACGACCAGGCGCGGGACGTGGCCCGCGAGCCGACGCGCGATCTGCTGCCCGACCGTCGCGGTCTCGGAAGCGTCGTCCAGCATCACCACGATCGAGCTGACCGCGTCGGTGCCGAGCAGGCGCTGCGCGGTCACCAGGTGCACGTGAAGGAAGCGCGCGTCCAGGTCCTGGACGCCCGTCGTCACCAGCCCCACCACGTGCACGTCGAGCGCGTTCAGCAGTCCGTCGGGCGTCGGCGAAGTGAGCGTCACCACGTCGCCCACCCTGGCCCCCAGCGAGCGAGCCAGAGCGAGCCCCAGCAGCGCCTCCTCCTCCCCCTCGCGCGGGGGCGAGAGAGAAAGCCCGCGGCCGGAACGCAGCCGGACGATGAGGCCCATGCGGGCCTCCCGATCCGGCTCGAGACCGGCGCCCACGAAGGGCGCGCTGTGGTCCCCCTTGGAGGCCAGCCCCTGCAGCACGATCGCGCCCGTCGCCCCCTTCACGTGCGGGATCGCCTCGATCGCGCGGCGCGCCTCGCGCCAGCCGAGCAGGGAGGGCGGGGCGGCACGCTCCTCGGGCCTCTCGCCGGTAGCCGCGGGGGCGACCTCCAGATGCCCGAGGCCGCCGCGGACAAACGCGTCGCGCAGGCCCAGGAAGGACTCCCGCATGAAGCCGGCCGTGAGCAGGAGCGACGCCGCGCCGGCCGCCACCACCAGCAGCGCCAGCGAGGTACGCCGCTTGTTGCGCGCCAGGTTGCGCAGAGCGATCTTTTCCAGCATCAGTGCCGCTCTCCGGGGTCGTCCCCCAGCACGCGTCCGTCGGCCAGGCGCACGACCCGCGGTGCGCGGCCCACGATGGCCGGATCGTGAGTCGCCAGCAGGAACGACACTCTCCGCTCGGCGTTGAGGCGTGCCAGGAGATCGACGACCGCGCCGCCGGTATGCGAGTCGAGGTTGGCCGTGGGCTCGTCGGCCAGCACCAGCACCGGCTCGTGGACGAGCGCGCGAGCGACCGCGACCCGCTGCCTCTCTCCTCCCGAGAGCTGGTCCGGCCTGTGGCCGAGTCGGTCCTGGAGCCCGACCGCCGCCAAGGCGGCGGTCGCGCGCTCCCGGCGCTCCGGTCGCGGCACGTGGTCGATCAGCAGCGGGTACTCCACGTTCTCGAAGGCCGAGAGCACCGGTAGCAGGTGGAACGACTGGAACACGAAGCCGAGCCGGCGGCGCCGCAGGCGCGTCCGCTCGGACCTGCTCATCGAGGAGAGATCACGCCCCTCGACGATCACCTGACCCGCGTCGGGCTCGTCCAGACAACCAAGCAGGTTCAGGAGAGTGCTCTTGCCGCTGCCGGACGGCCCGGCCACGACCACGAACTCCCCGCTCTCCATCCGGAAGTCGACCCCGCGCAGGGCCGGCACCGAAAGGTGCCCCAGCCGGTAGTGCTTCTGGAGGCCAACGGCCAGGATCAGCGACACGGGCTTCGGGGCCGCGCCCGTCACGCGACTCGCCGACGGGCCCCGGCTGTGGACACGCGTCCTTGCCTCAGCCGTTCTTCCCGGTGCGCCGCAGCTCGCCGAGCACCATGCCCGCCAGAGCGTTCACGGAGGCGAACGCCGAGCGGTCGGCCTCGTGGGCCTGCAGCTTGAGGCTGTACTTCTTCTCGATCGCGACCATCAGCTCGAGCGCGTCGACCGAGTCGAGGCCGAGCCCGGTGCCGAACAACGGCCCGTCGTCCTTGATCGAGGATGGATCCACGCCCTCGAGATTGAGGGTGCTCACGATCAGGCTCTTCAGCTCCGACCGCAGGATCGTCTCGTCCAAGAAGACACCTCGCAGGAGTCACGTGGCCCGACGCCCGTTCGCCGGAACGCTGCTCGCGCGGGCAGTATAACCGAGCCCCTCGGCCCCAAGAAGGCGACGCGGCTGCGGGCGAGCCGCCCTCAGTGGGCCGCCGGGGCAGCGCTCCCGGAGGCCGGCTTGGGCCGCATCGAGCGCTCGGCCTCGAGGAAGCTCCCGAACTGCGTGAAGAACCGCCGTAGGCTCTCCGGTGACTTCCAGGTCATGCTGAACATCTTCCAGAGCCCGGCGGGCCGGGCCCAGAACGACCGGTAGAAGCGCAGGTACTCCCGCTCGAGCAGGTCGAGGCTGAGGCCGGTAGGGATGAACACGAAATTCGTGCAGTTCATCCGGTCCCAGTCCTCGTCGAAGACGCCGTGCTCGCGAACGCCGGCGTAGAGCGGCGAGCCCGGAAAGGGCGTGAACTTGGTCAGGTTCGCGTCGTCGAGCGGGTGCTTCGCCACGAACTCGATCGTGCGCCGGATGCTCTCCTCCGTCTCGCCGGGGATGCCCATCATGAACAAGCCCTTGGCCCGGATGCCGCTCGCCCGGATCAGGCGCATGGCCTCGACGACACGCGCGTGCTCGGCGTTCTTGCGGTGCTGCTGGATCAGGGCCTCGTCGCCCGACTCGATCCCGATGTTGATCATCCAGCAGCCCGCCCGCTTCATGAGGCGCAGCAGCTCCCGGTCGAGATGGTCGGAGCGTCCGATGCAGTTGAAGGTGATCCCCAGCCGCCGCTTGAGCAGGAGCTCCGCGAACTCCGTGACGTGCGAGCGGCGCAGCATGAAGTTGTCGTCGTAGAACCCCACGTGCCGGATCCCGTAGCGCTGCTTCAGATAGGTCAGGTGGTCCACCAGGTAGGGCGCGCTGTGGTAGCGGAAGGTGCTGCCGAACACCGAACGGTCGCAGTAGCTGCACGCGTAGGGGCAGCCGCGGCTCGTGATCATGGTGGTCGCCGGAGAGCGCGGGTAGTTGAAGATCGGCATCGGGTAACTCTTCGGGAAGCCGATCAGCTCCTCGTAGGCCGGGCGCGGCAGGCTGTCGAGATCACGCAGCAGCGGCCGCGGGCCCGCGAAGACCGGCTCAGAGGCGTCGTCACGGAAGGCGAGACCGGCGATGTCCCGCGAGGGACGGAAGTCGGCCGCGGCCAGCTCCACCAGGGTCTCCTCGCCCTCCCCCACCGCGATCATGTCCAGCGCCGGGAAGCGCGTCAGCAGCTCCCGCCAGAGCGCGGTCGGGTGCGCCCCGCCGAAGAGGATGGGCAGCCCAGGCCGCGCGGCCTTCAACCGCTCGGCCAGGCGATAGCCGGGCAGGAAGCCGGCGGTGGTGGCGGTGAAGCCGACGCAATCCGGCTCGCGCGCCAGCACCTCCGCGACCGCGTCGTCCGCCGAGGCGGGATGGGCGAAGAGGTCCAGGATCGAGGCCTCGACGCCGGCCCGCTTCAGGACGGCCGCCAGCATCATCAGCCCGTGCGGGGGCATCACGTTGGCGATCCGCACCACGTCCTTGGCGCCCGCGTACCAGTTGTGGCCGTGCGGGTGGACGAGCACGACCCTCTTCCGGGGAGGCATGTGGACGGCATTCTCGGGGACGCGGTTCCGCCGAGTCAAGCGCGCCTTCGGGGCCCCTCGACCTCGGCCACCTCCTTCCCCTCCGACGTCCCCGTCGCAATGGTGTAGAGTGCGGGACGCTGTCCATGCGGGTCCTGCTCGTCAACGCCAACCGCTGCCGTGATCTCCTGCCGCCGCCGCCGGTGGGCCTCGCCTACCTGGCGAGCGCCGCGGCGGGCGTTGGCCACCAGGCCGAGATCCTGGACCTGCTGCGCAGCCGCGACCCGGAAGCGGACCTGCGGCGCGCGCTCCGGCGCACGGCCCCGGACGTGGTCGGGCTCTCGCTGCGAAACCTCGACAACCTGATCCGCCAGCGGGTCCGGGAGCAGCTCGCGCCGGTCGCGCGGCTCATCGAGATCGTCCGCGGCGAGACCCGGGCGCCGGTCGTGCTGGGCGGTTCAGCCGTCTCGATTGCGGGCGCGAGCACCCTGCGGCACCTGAGCGCCGACTACGCGATCGTCGGCGAGGGCGAGCGTTCCTTCGTCCTGCTGCTGGAAGCCCTTTCCGGTGGACGCCCGCTTGCGAGCGTGCCGGGGCTGCTGCGGCGTGAGGACGGGGAGATCCTGGCGACCCCGGCGGAGCGCGATCCCGGGTTCGGCCGCTCCGGCCTCGAGCGCTGGGTCGACTGGCGTCACTACGAGCGGCTGGGCAGCACCTGGCCGATCCAGGCCAAGCGCGGTTGCCCGCTGCCCTGCAACTACTGCCTCTACGGCGCGATCGAGGGCCCGCGCCACAGGCTGCGCCCGGTCGCGGACGTGGTCGACGAGATGGCCTCGGTGAAGGCCGCCGTGCGGCCACGCTGCTTCGAGTTCGTCGACTCGACCTTCAACATCCCCGGCGAGCACGCGCTCGCCCTCTGCGGGGAGATCGAGCGGCGGGGGCTTCGCACGGCCCTCACGGCCCAGGGCGTCAACCCGCTGGGCGCGACACCGGAGCTGATCGCCGCCATGCGCCGCGCCGGCTTCAACTCCTTCATGGTGAGCGCCGAATCCGCCTCCGACCCGGTGCTGGCGCGCCTCGGCAAGGGCTACACCGCCGCGCACGTCCACCGCGCCCGCGACGCGATGCGCGACTCGGGCATGGTGAGCCTCTGGTTCTTCATGCTGGGCGGCCCGGGCGAGACCGAGCAGACGGTGGAGGAGACGGTGGCCTTCGCCGAACGGAAGCTGGACTGGAAGGGCTGTCTCGCCATCTTCTTCACCGGCATCAGGGTGCTGCCCGGAACCGAGATGGAGCGAATCGCGAAGGCGGAGGGTCAGGTCGACGGGGACGACGACCTGGTGGAGCCTCGCTTCTACCTTTCGCCGGGGCTCGACGAGGGCCGCGTGCTCGACCGAATCCGACGCGCGGTCGCCCTGCGGCCCAACCTGGTGCACGCAGCCGAGGAAGACGCGGTCATCCAGCACGCCATGAACGCGATCCTGCCGCGGATGGGCGTTCCCCCGCCCTACTGGCGGTTCCTGCCCCTCGCTCTGCGCTCGTTCCCGCTCAGGCAGCTCCGTCGCCTGCGCGCCGACTTCGGCGAGATCCCGCCCCCGAGGGGCGGCCCCGCCGCCGACCTCCGATAGAATCGCCCTCTATGGCCATCCTCGAGCTGCCCGGAGGGGCGGCGCTCTCCGACTTCCGCCTGGAAAAGCTGAACGCCACGCTGCACCCGCTCGCGCTGTCGGTCCGATCCACCCGGTACTGGCACTTCGTCGAGGTGGACCGCGACCCGACGGCGGAAGAGACCGCGACGCTCGCGCGGCTCCTCCGCTATGGCCCGGGCCTCGCTCCCCCGCCGGAGCCGACCGGGGTGACCGTGCTCGTCACCCCGCGCCTGGGAACCATCTCGCCCTGGTCCTCGAAGGCGACCGACATCGCGCGTCAGTGCGGCCTCGGGCTGGTACGTCGGATCGAGCGCGGCACCGCCTTCGACCTCGCGGGCGACGGGGAAAGAACCGCCGCGCTCCCCTTCCTGCACGACCGCATGACGGAGACGGTGCTGGCCTCGTTCCAGGAGGCGACCGCCCTCTTCCGTCACGTTCCGCCCAAGCCTCTGGCCGAGATCGACCTCCAGGGACGCGGACGCGCGGCGATCGAGGAGGCCAACGCCAGCATGGGGCTCGCCCTGGCCCCGGACGAGATCGATTATCTGGCGGCCTACTTCGAGGGACACCACCGCAACCCGACCGACGTCGAGCTCACCATGTTCGCCCAGGCGAACTCCGAGCACTGCCGTCACAAGATCTTCAACGCCGGCTGGATCGTGGACGGCCGGAAGCAACCGCAGTCGCTCTTCCAGATGATCCGGGAGACGGAGAAGGCGAGCCCGACCGGAACGGTGAGCGCCTACTCGGACAACGCCGCCGTGATGGAGGGTCACAGCGTCCGTCGTTTCCAGGCGGACCCGGCGAGCGGACGCTACCTCTACCAGGAGCAGCTCCTCCACACCCTGATGAAGGTGGAGACCCACAACCACCCGACCGCCATCTCCCCCTTCCCGGGCGCGGCTACCGGCTCGGGAGGCGAGATCCGCGACGAGGGGGCCACCGGGCGCGGGGCGAAGCCCAAGGCGGGCCTGTGCGGCTTCTCGGTCTCGAACCTGCGCCTGCCGGGGCACGCGCGGCCCTGGGAAGGCCCGGCCGGCCAGCCCCGAGCGGATCGCCTCCCCGCTCACGATCATGATCGAGGGCCCGATCGGCGCGGCCTCCTTCAACAACGAGTTCGGCCGTCCCAACATCGCCGGCTACTTCCGCAGCTACGAGCAGGAGGTCGCCGGCAGCGGTCCGCGGGTACCACAAGCCGATCATGCTGGCGGGCGGGCGTGGGCAACGTCCAGGCCGCGGCACGCGAAGAAGGCGCGAGCTGCCCGCGGGCGCGCTCCTGATCCAGATCGGCGGACCGGCGATGCTGATCGGCATGGGCGGCGGCGCCGCCTCCTCCATGTCGACCGGCACTAACGCCGCAGATCTCGACTTCGACTCCGTCCAGCGCGGCAACGCCGAGATCCAGCGCCGCGCCCAGGAGGTGATCGACCGCTGCACGGCGCTCGGCGGCCGGAACCCGATCCTCTCCGTCCACGACGTGGGAGCGGGCGGGCTCTCGAACGCGCTGCCGGAGCTCGTCCACGGCTCCGGCCGGGGCGCCCGGATCGACCTGCGGGCCGCTCCCAACGAGGAGCCCGGCATGACGCCCCGCGAGGTCTGGTGCAACGAGGCGCAGGAACGCTACGTGCTGGCGATCGCGCCCGCGGACCTGGACGGTTTCCGCGCGCTGTGCGAGCGCGAGCGCTGCCCGTTCGCGGTGGTCGGCGTCGCCAGCGAGGACCAGCGCCTCGTGGTCCGACGATCCCCTGTTCGGCAACGCGCCGGTGGACATGGAGCTGCCGGCGCTGCTCGGCAAGCCGCCGCGCATGACCCGCGAGGCGCGACGGCGTGCAGCGCGTCGCTGCGCCCTTTCGATGCCGCCGGCATCGAGATCGTCGAGGCCGCGCGACCGCGTGCTGCTGCACCCGGCGGTCGGCGACAAGACCTTCCTGATCACGATCGGCGATCGCACCGTCGGCGGCCTGGTCGCGCGCGACCCGATGGTCGGGCCCTGGCAGGTGCCGGTCGCGGACTGCGCCACCACCCTCGCCGGCTTCGACGGCTACGCGGGCGAGGCCTTCGCGATCGGCGAGCGCGCGCCGCTCGCGCGTCGCTCGACGCGCCGGCCTCGGGCCGGATGGCCGTCGCCGAGGCCCTCACCAACATCGCCGCGGCGCGCGATCTCCACGCTCGCACGCGTCAAGCTCTCCGCCAACTGGATGGCGGCCGCCGGCGCACCAGGCGAGGACGCGGCTCTCTTCGACACCGTCAAGGCCGTCGCCCTGGATCTGTGTCCGGCAGCTCGGCATCGGCATTCCCGTCGGCAAGGACTCGATGTCCATGCGCACGACCTGGCGGAGGACGGTCAGGAGCGGCAGGTCGTCGCGCCGCTCTCGCTGATCGTCTCCGCGTTCGCGCCCGTGCGACGACGTGCGCGGGACGCTGGACGCCCCAGCTGCGCACGGACGCCGGGGAGACCGATCTCGTGCTGGTCGACCTCGCGAACGGGAGGGCCCGCCTCGGGCGGCTCCATCCTGGCCCAGGTCTTCGGCCAGACCGGAGACGCGCCGCCGGACCTCGACGATCCGCGCGCGCCTGCACGCGCTTCTTCGCGGCCCTCGCGGAGCTGCGGGCCGCCGGTCTCGTGCTCGCCTACCACGACCGCTCCGACGGCGGTCTCTTCGTGGCGCCGCCGAGATGGCGTTCGCCGGCCACTCAGGCGTCACGCTCGACCTGACGCCGCTCGCGGGCGAGGCTGGAGACCCGGCCGCCGCGCTCGCCCTTCTCTTCAACGAGGAGCTGGGCGCCTGCTCCAGGTCCGGTCGAAGAGCTGCCGGCGTGTCCTGGATCTGCTCGCCGCGCGCGGCCTCCCGGCCCACGTGGTGGGCGCGCCGCGCGAGGACGAGCGCGTCCGGGTCGCGCGCTGGCCGGCCGGATGCTGCTCAACGAGAGCCGGATCGCGCTCTGCACCGCGCTGTGGTCCGACACCACCTTCCGTCTGCAGTGCGCTCCGCGACAACCCGGAGGCGGCGCGCGCAGGAGTACGACCGCCTGCAGGACGCGGGCGATCCGGGTTGTCGCCGGCGCTCAGCTTCGACCCGGACGAGGACGTCGCGGCGCCCTTCCTCGCGCGCGGCGTCCGGCCGCGCGCTGGCGGTCCTGCGCGAACAGGGCGTCAACGGGCAGGTGGAGATGGCGGCGGCGTTCGACCGAGCGGGTTTCGCGACGATCGACGTGCACATGAGCGACATCCTCTCGGGACGCGTCGTCGCTCGCCGGCTTCGCAGGCTTCGCGGCGCCGCGGCGGCTTCTCCTACGGCGACGTGCTGGGAGGCGGCGAGGGATGGGCCAAGTCCATCCTCTTCAACCCCCGGGCCCGCGACGAGTTCGCCGCCTTCTTCGCCCGGACCGACAGCTTCGCGCTCGGCATCTGCAACGGCTGCCAGATGATGAGCGCGCTCCAGGAGCTGATCCCGGGTGCCGAGGCCTGGCCGCGCTTCGTCAAGAACCGCTCCGAGCAGTTCGAGGCGCGGCTGGTGATGGTCGAGATCCCCGAGAACCCCTCGCTCTTCTTCCGGGGCATGGCGGGCAGCCGGATCCCGGTCGTGACCGCTCATGGCGAGGGCCGGGCCCTCTTCACAGACGGCAGGACGCCCGAGGACGCGATCGTGTGCCTGCGCTTCGTCGACAACCGCGGGCGCGTCAGCGAGAGCTATCCCTACAACGTGAATGGCTCGCCGCGCGGGATCACGGGTGTCACCACCGCCGACGGGCGCTTCACGGCGCTCATGCCGCATCCCGAGCGGGTCTTCCGCTCCCTCCAGATGTCGTGGCATCCGGACGGCTGGGGCGAGGACAGCCCCTGGATGCGCCTCTTCCGCAACGCCCGGGCCTGGGTGGAAGAGGCGTCCGGCCCGCGCTGACTCCCTATCCCGAGGCGCCCGGCTCGCCGCCTCGCCGACCCGCGCGCAAGCGGCCCAGCAGGCGCAGCAGGCCGATCCGCGAGAGCCAGGCCACGGCACGCCGCTCGGGCCCGAGCCCCAGCCGCACCCGCCGGCCGCGCCTCTCGGCCCGCGTCACGACGCCCAGGACCTCCGCCCGCGCGACGAGCGGATCGGCTTGCGGCGCCGCGTCCCCGCGCAGGAGAAGACCGTCCTCCCGGCGTGCCACCAGCCGGTGCACGAGCAGTCGATCCTCGCGCGGCGCGAAGGCCACCACCTCACCCTGAGAGGGTGAAGCGCCCTGGCACGGCGCAATCGTGAGGACGTCGCCGGCGCGCAGGAAGGGCGCCATGCTGTGGCCGGTCACCTCCAGCCGGACGGCCTGACCGGCGCGCAGCAGGTCCCCCAGCAGACGCGGAAGCCGGGCGACGGAGGCAGCAGGCGGCGGTTGCTCGGGGAGGTCGGGAGGCAGCACCTAGTCGGGCAGCCGGCTGACCGGCTCGCCCAGCAGATTGTACATGTAGCGCGTGGGCACGGCGCTCGCCCCGATCAGCTCCCGTAGCGCCCTCCCCACCGCGTCGCCAACCACCTTCTCGTTCCTCAGGAGGGCCGCCGTGAAGAAGGACTTGTCGAGCTTCACCGCGAGCGCGTTCTCGGAGAGCCCGGTCGGCGACCAGGCAGCGAAGGCACCCCCGTCCTTCTTGAGGACCATCGTCTCGGCGAGCGACGCGTAGCCCGGGATCGCGAAGTTCCCGGCCACGCAGGTCATCCCGAGCAGGATCGGCAGCCGGTCCGGGTTGGCGAGCCCCGCGACATCGCTGCTCGTCCACAGGCCCTCGTCCGCGAAGCGGTCGAGCCCCCCGTGGCCCACGTAGTTGAAGACACCCACGCCCGCGTTCAGGGCGTCGCGGATCGCCTTCCGCCCGGAGGCGGCCGTCGTGGTGGTGAGATAGACCTTGGCCGCGGCGTAGCCGGGCGGCAGCAGGGCGGCGACCGCGTCGCTGTCGGCCGTGAACGCCCCGGCCCCGTCGGGGTTGTCGGCGGCCATCAGCACCGCGTGCTGCCAGGCCTCGCCGGGCGCGCTCTCCTGGCGCTCGATCTTCGCGAGGTAGTCCAGAAGCTCCTGCGAGGTGACCACCGGGAGCCGGCCGATCGCGACCTCCGGGATCCCGTCGTCTCCGCGCAGATCAGCGAGACGCACGTCCGAGACGAAGAGCCCGTTGGCCGAGCTCGCCATCAGCGGCGGGACCAGGTTGTCGCCCACGCCCATCACGTCCTTGTAGTCCCAGGTGCCGCGTCCCACGAGCGTGACGTAGCGAGGCGGCGTCTGCCAGGAGGCGGTCGCGTAGCGCAGGAACGCGCGGATCGCGGTCGGTTCCGGGATCCCTCCGTTGAACTCCGAGTAGATGGCGGTGAGCGGGGCAACCATCGTGCGCAGCCCGTTGCGGTTCCGGTAGTCGGCCAGCGCCGCCGCGGCCGGCTCGAGCGAGTCGGGGGCGATCAGGACGTACTCGGCCACGTTGTGCCGGTCCCGCAGCGTCGGCTGCCGGGAGGCCACGACCGCGAGGGGCGCCAGGGCGCGCTGCCGGACGAGCGCCAGGTAGCGCCCGCTACTGGCAGCGACGGCACCGAAACGGATCCGATAGCCTTCGCCAGGCACGGCCGTGGTCGTGTGCGAGAGCAGCCTCGGGCTCGCCGGCGTCGTCACGTCGAGCAGCAGCACGTCGGCGGACGAGAAGCCGCTGATCTCGACCGCCGCCCCGCGCGGGGCCGCGAAGGCGAGAGTATCGTCGACCGCGCGGTACTGCCGCGCGTAGCCGAGGTCGACCGAGTCCAGGTAGACGACGTCCTCGGGGACACCGGCGTCGTGAACGGCCCGGACTTCGAGCGTGTTGTCGCCTTCCCGCACCTCGCCGGCCAGCATCGGGATCTGGATCAGGTGAGGGCCGAGGCCACCCCAGGAGTCCTCGCCCACGGTGCTGCCGTTCCACGAGACGGTGACGTGGTGGTCGATCTCGGCGGCGTCGTCCGACCCGCCCGCCATCCGAATCGTGAGCGAGGCCGAGCCCGCTGCGACCACGCCCACGGCCGGGACCGTCACGCTGGCCGTGTCGAGACCCTCGTAGCCGGCGAGTGCGTAGGCCCAGAACCAGAAATCGCCGTCCGGGTCCTGCACGACCGAAGGTGCCGCAAAGACATCCTCTTCCCGATGCACCGTCTCCTGGAAGAAGGCCGCCGCGCCGCCCCGGCCGTCGGTCGCGACGGCGCTCATCGTCGCTCCCGAGCCCACGCCGATCTGGTACACGTTCTCGTCCGTGTAGATGCCGGTTGCAGGCTCGGCGTAGAAGAAGATCCCGGCGTCGAGCGCGTCGGGCAGGTAGGGCACGGGCTGCCCGCGATGGGCCACCACCAGCTGCCGGGTACGGATCAGGACGCGGGCGGTGTCCGGCGTCAGGCCCGCCGGGACGGCGATCTCGTCGGCCGCGACGTAGTAGAGCCCGCTCTGCCGGGTCGTCAGCTCGACCCACCCGCCGCGCCAGCTGCGCCGCGCCGCGGCCGCCGCCCGCTGTTGGGCATTGGCCTCCTGGGCCCGCTGCTGGGCGAGCTGCGTCATGGGGGCGGGCTGACGACCGAAGAGCAGGTCCTTCATCGCGAGACTCCCGCCGGCCGCCGACGAGGCCACGCTGGACATGCCGCCCGCCGACGAGGCCACGCTGGACATCGCGGCCGCCTGGGCCAGGGACGCTGCCGCGGCGCCCTGTCCGCTGAGCCAGGGCGAGGGCCCCGCCAGAACGGAGAGGACCGTCTTCGCGCGGTTCCCCGCCACGGACGACCCGAGCGACCTCATGCTCGGCTCGGGGTCGGCGGCGACCGAAGCTGCCGTCTCGGACGGCGCGACCGTGTAGGGGCCGTGCGCCTGCTCGACTCCCCGCGCGTCGACCTCCACGAGCATGTAGCTCGACGGGCCCTCCGCCTCGGCCCCGAAGTCAGTGAAGCGGTAGGTCCCGCCCTCTGGATGGCCGAGCAGGCCCGGCACCAGCCGCTCGTCGAGGCGCTTCCACTCCCGGCTGACGGTGTCGAATCGGAAGATGTGGAAGCCTCGTGTCCCGACCTCCACCGACGTCCGCCACTCGACCACGACCGCCCCGCCCGTCAGATGGGTCCTGAACGACGCCACGTTGGCGAAGGTCACCTGTGGCGGGCGGAAACCGAAGTCGACGCCGGACACGTCGGCGCTGCTGAGGTCGACCGTCTCCTGCAGATCGAAAGGCCCTGTCGTCCCCTCCGTCCTCTCGTAGGTCGCGGAGAGTCCCGCCAGCACGCCGTTGACGTCGGTCAGCTCCACCGTGTACGTGCCGGCCGCGAGACCCTGCACGGAGTAGATCCCGTCCGCGTCGGTCGTCAAGCCAGCGATCACCGTTCCACCGGAGAGGACGTCGAGCGTCACCCCGGCAATGCCCGTCTCGCCCGTATCGAGGACGCCGTTCCCGTTGGTGTCGTTCCAGACGACTCCGGAAAGCGAGCGCGACACGAGGGCCTGGAAGCCGAAGTCCGCCCCCCAGTAGCTGACGCCGCCCGTGATCGTCGCGTTCAGCTGGAGCCCCGCCAAGACCGGGTCCGCGTCCGTGCCGGTGAACGCGTAGCCGGTCAGGGCCGGCACGCTCACGACGTAGCTGCCGTCGCCCAACCCGGCGAACACGTAGTGCCCGTTGGCATCCGTCGTGGTCGTGTAGAGCGGGGTACCACCCTGGTAGAGCTGGACCACGACTCCGGGGATGCCACCCTCGCCGGAGTCCTGCACGCCGTTGCCGTTGGTGTCGAAGTAGACCGTGTCGCCGATGGCGCGCGTCGCCCGGAAGCCGTAGCTCGGCGACGAGCGCCGATCCCGGTCCGCGGTGAGGTTGCTCTCGGCGCGCCGGCGGGCCACGGCCCAGGTCGTCGTCCCCGCAAAGTCGGCGAGCACGCCACCCGTGTCACTGACGCGCGTCGTGTAGTTCGCGCCACCGCCGGTGACGCCGCTGAAGCTGAAGGTGCCGTCGGCCGCGCTGACGGCCGTGCCGATCACGTTGAGGCTCGCGTCCAGGAGGTCGACGCTCACCCCGGCGATCCCGCTCTCGCTGCCGCTGTCCCAGAGGCCGTTGCCGTTCAGGTCGAACCAGACGCGATCGCTGATCGCGTAGGTGGTGACCGTGCTTCCCGTGAAGCCGAAATCCGCGGTCACGTACGCGGTGCCAGCGACGACGTTCGGGAAGTAGTAGGTGCCCGGCGTGGTCAGGGCGTAGCCGCCCGGCGTCTGCACGGCGACGAAGTAGTCCTCGCCGCCGGTCAGACCGCTGGCGGTCAGCAGGTAGTGGCCGTCGACGCCGCTGGTCGTGGTCTGGATCGGGGTCGTCTCGCCCGCGTCCAGGACACCGTTCCCGTTCGCGTCCAGCAGAAGGCTCACGGTGGCGCCGGCGTAGGCGACTTCGCCCGCGTCGCGCAGGCCGTTCCCGTTCGCGTCCACCCACACCTGATCGCCGAAGAGAACCGTCCCGGTCGCGGGCCGATAGCCCAGGTCCGCGCTCGTGTAGCTGTCTCCGCGGGCGAGGTTGAAGGGCACCGAGCGGTTGCCGCCGTAGACGGCCGGGTTCGGATAGGACTGCGAGACACCGGCCGGCAGCCCTCCGGTGACCTCCACGTAGTAGCCGTCCCCGGGCGCCACGGTCGGGAACAGATAGCGGCCGCCGACGTCCGTGTACAGCGTGCCGAGCGGCGTTCCCCAGACGTCCTTCAGCGTGACCTCGACGTTCGCGATCCCCGACTCGCCGAAGTCCTGGACGCCGTCCCCGTCGGCGTCGAGCCAGATGCGTCCCGCGACACTCGCGCTCACGACACTCGGGTTCGTGACGATGTTCGTGGCCGAGGCGCTCACCTGGATGGGAAGCTGAACCGACGTTGTCGAGGCCGTGTTGGTGATGGAGCTGATGCCGGTCGGCAGCGGTGCGTCGACGGTGACGTTGAAGGTGGCCGTCAGGGTTCGACCCGCCGCCAGCGCGTAACCGTATGCGCTCGGCAGCAGATCGGGGGGATTGCTCCCGCTCACGGCCCTGTCGTATGTGATCGAGAGATTGTCGACGTAGAAGTACTCGCCGTTCTCCGCGTAGTCGCTAGCCGCCGGAATGCTGAACCTCACCTCCGTCAGGCCAGCGGGGGCAGCCAGGGGGATCGCGAACGTGGCGACCCCGGACACGTCGTCGGAGTAGGTGGCAAGTGTCATCCAGGCGCCACCGCCTCCTAGGCGGTATTGAACCGCGATGTCGTCCGTCGGCTCGAGATTGTTCGACGTCCGGTAGTCGAAAGCGAGCTCGGCCCAGGTCGCGCCACTCCCGGCCAGGTCGACGCCGCGTGAAATGGCGGGAGTGGCCGCGCTATAGCTGATAGCCAGGTTGTCGACGTAGAAGTACTCGTTGTTCTCGTAGCTGGTCGTGTAGATCCTTATGGTCGTCGTCGCGGACAGCAGACCGGCCGGGATCGCGAAGTTGACGGTCCCGGTGTGATCGTTCTGGAAGTTCAGCACGGTCGTCCAGGGCCCCGCGGGGCTCGAGGCGACGTCGATCCACATATAGTCGCCGTTGTCGACGTTGCCGCTCGTCGTGTAGTTGCAGGTGATCGTTGCAGCGGTGGCCCCGGCTAGGTTGACCTGCCGGTAGATCGTCTGGGCGTTGCCCCCGAGGCGGAGCTGTCCGTTCAGGATCCGGATGTCGCCCGCGTTCGGTCCGTCGCCCTGGCTGTCGACCCAGTTGCCGTTCCAGTTCGTCGTGCCGTCGTTGTTGTTGTAGGCCGCCGTTCCGAAGTCGTCTTCCACGGTGCTGGGGGGCGTCAGGTAGCTGGTGAGCCTGAGCTCGCCACCGGTCACACGCACCACCCCGGTCGCGGGGGCGGCGTCGTCTTGCGTCTCTACCCAGCTGCCGGTCCAGTTCCGCGAGCCGTTGTTGTTGCCGTACGCTACGGTGTCGAAGCGATCGGCCACCGACGAGGCACTGAGAATCGTCGTCCCCGAGACCGAGCTCACTCCTGCGGGAAGCATGTCGTAGAGGGTGACCCCGGTCAGCGTGGTTCCGGAGCCCGCGGGGTTCGAGACCGTCGTCGTGTAGGTGAGTGTGTCGCCGGGATAGACGGGGGTCGCCTCCGGGACGCTCGAGGCCTTCGTGATCTGGACCGTGGTGCCGGCGGTGCCTTCCGAGACCACGTAGGTGAAGTCCTTGGTGGTGAAGGTCTGCGTCACGCCGCTCACCGTTCGCGTCCCGACTGCCTGCACCCGGTTTTGACTCAGCGTGCCTTCGGGCAGCGCCACTGTCGTCCGGGCCGTGAACGTGACCACGATCGACTGGTTGGGGGCCATGGCCCCGCCGGTCTGTGCGGTCGACCAGACGAGAGTCTGGCCGGTCGCGGGCACGCCGCTGGTGGCGGGATCAGCACCTGCACCGCTGAGCGTCGTCAAGTCAGGTCGGGTGACG
Organism: uncultured Acidobacteriota bacterium; assembly: GCA_963732935.1. Classification (GTDB taxonomy): domain Bacteria; phylum Acidobacteriota; class Vicinamibacteria; order Fen-336; family Fen-336; genus DATBSL01. The sequence continues at coordinate 540,116 of CAVTBK010000005.1, forward strand.
GTGGTCGTCCCCGAGACGTACTGCCAGTTCGGGGGAAGGTAGTCGGTGACCGTCACGCTACCCACCGTGTATTTTTCCGACCTCACGGCGAGCGTGAAGGTCGCCTGCGAACCGGACGCGGTCGGGACCACCTGAGGTGTCACCGACTTGGTCACGCCCAGCACGAGCGAGATGAAGTCGGTGCCGGGGATTGCCACGTAGCCGAGGTCCAGCGCGGGCGCGCCAGTCGGGGCGTTGTTCGAGTTCTGGCCGTACGCCATGCTGAAGAGCCCGGTCGCCCAGATCCGGGCGCCCGAGAGGTCGCCGTCGTTCGGGTCGTAGATATACTGGCTCTGCAGGCGGCTCAGGGTGTAGGTCTGGTCGATCGTCCCGTCGTTGTCGTAGTCGACGAACACGGTCGTGTTGTCCTGGGCGGCGATCAGAAAGGCGCCCATGTCGCTTCTGTCGCCGGCGGCGCAGGTCGTCGGGTAGCAGTCGGGCGCCCAGCCGAAGAAGTGCTCCCGGTAGAGCATCGTGGACGGGAGCAGGCTGTATCCCCACTCGTGCGCCTGCCCCTCGGAGTCGTTGGAGCCCACCCCCCAGAAGACGTCGCTGCCCCGCAGGTAGAGCCCCGAGCCGGCAGGCAGGTTGCCCGCCAGCGCGCGGAAGGACACCGCGCTGGTGGCGGGGATGTTGAAGAAACCGGAGGTCGTCTCGGTGGACCAGTCGATCCTGATCGACGCCGCGTTCGGGTTGTAGAGGTAGTAGTCGGTGTAGCCGTTCGCCGTGCTGGTGGGCTGGTCGAGCGGGGCGTAGTAGTCGGTCGTCCAGAAGCCGCGGGGGAAGGCGCTGAAGCCGCGCGTGTTGTAGGTGTCGTTGGTGTTGCCCGCGATGTACTTCACCTGCAGCGTGTCGCTGCCGGTGATGATCGCCCCCTCCGCCAGGTTGCCGGCCGCGACGTGGGCGCTGGTGTCGTCGAGCAGGAAGGTCTGCCCCTCCTGCAAGGTCACCGAGTAGGCGTCGAGGGCGCCGTTCCTGTCGGTGTCGAGCTGATCGGCCGTGCCGTCGTGGTTGAGGTCGAAGGTTACCGTCGTGTTGTTCTTGGTCGCCTGGACCAGCACGGCCACGTGCTCGAAGCCGTGCCATCCACGTGTCTCGCCGAAGGGAAGCACGTAGGTCGTGAGCTGCGGCTTGATCGGGTAGATCTCCCAGGCGGCTCCCTGGACCCCGACGGTTCCGCCCCGGGCGGCATTCTCGTCCAGCCAGCCCACCCGCGTGACCGTGACCACCCCGCCGGCGACGTAGATGCGATCCCCCCCGTCGTAGCAGGTGGTGCTGTTGGTCCCGCCCCTGATCACCGTCGAGGTGCCCCCGGCCCGGTAGAGCGTGGCCGAGTAGGTGCCGCACTGGGTCGCCGGTGGGTTGGGGGGCGCGCTGGGGTAGGTGTTCCAACGCGGGAGCGCGATCGTGCCGCTGTCGAAGACCAGACGGTCGCCGGTGTTGAGGGCGTGGCCGCTGGCCACGTCATAGGTCTCATCCGCGGTGGCGGGATTCGCGGGGTCGAAACCGTAGCCGTTCTCCCAGTGGTCGAAGTAGACGGTCGTGTTGTCCGACCAGGCCGTCACGCTGATCACGACGTGTGTGTGGACGGGGTTCGGGCACGGGTACGCCCAGGCGCCGTAGACGCAGAGGACGCGGCCCATGTTGTCCTCGTCGCCTGGGATGAAGTACTCGGAGTACCCGGCCGCGACCTGGGCCATGGCCGGCGATGCGGCCAGGACGAGGAGGAGCGCCAGGGCACCCCGGCGCCATGCCTTGAGAGCACGGAAGGTCGTCGTCAGAGCAAGAATCATCGGGCCCCCGCGGCCAGAAAACGCCTGTCGGAGCATAGCCGGGGTGGCTGAGAATACGTCGTGTTTCCGGACACATCGCACCACGCCTGTGATCCAACGCAAGTGCGATGCCGCGTCGCAAGTCGCTTGTTTGCAGCAAATTCGCGACGTGATCCTGTCCGGGTTCCGGACGCGGGGTCCGATCCGGACCCGCAACACGCCGAGTCGCTAGGTGCGGGCCACGCCCGCCAGGTAGCCCTCGACGACGTCGACCGCCGCCACCTCGGGCCGGAACTCCAGGGTCGCTGTGGGAACCGAAGACACGAGCCGGCCGCAGGTCTCGAGCGCACCGCCCACGTAGTCCCGGTCGTACCAGGGCACCGACGTCGTGCGCAGCAGCCGGGCGAGCGCGTCCTGGGCACTGACCGGACGGACCTCGTTGGTCCGTCCCTGCTCGAGGAAGAGGATGCCCGCCAGCGGGCCTTCGAGGTTCGCCGCAGCCAGTCCCTCTCCCGGCCAAGGCGTGCCGAGGAGCGAGGGGTTCCCGTCCTCGGTCCGTACGATGACCCTGTCGTCAGAGAGCGGCGTCCAGCCCGCTCTCCCGGCCGCGAGGGCGGTGAGCGTCGTCTTCCCCGCCCCGGAGACACCGACGAAGGCGAGCCCCTTCCCGCCGACGAGAGCGCCGGCCCCGTGCACGACGATGCCACTCTCGGCGAGCAGGTACATGGTGAGGATCTGATCGAGCGGATAGTGGAACGGGCTCGTGAGGACCGGGCCCGCCTCGTCGCTCACCAGAAGCCGCGGTGCGCACTGGACCACGACTTCCGGCGAGCCGGGACGGAACTCCGCCACGTACAGCGTGTCGCCGTCGGGGTGCCGGAACGCCACCGCTCGTCGCTTGTCCCTGGCGAGGATCGACCAGGTAGCGCTGCTCCGAAAGAGCGTCTCTCCCTCGAAGGAGGGGGACTGGGTGACCGTGTGCCGGATCCGCACGGCGGACCGCGCCGCCGCAAGGCCAGGGGCCGTCGGGGCGGCGGCGACGAAGGTGCGATAGGCCGGGTCGCTCTCCAGTCGGAGCTCGAGCCCTTCCGCCGAGAGCAGGAAGTCGACGCCGCCGAGACGGATGCGCCAGGAGGGGGGCAGGCCTAGGAGCCCTTGCCCGCGCAGCTGTGGACCATGCAGACGGGGGGGGCCGCAGAGCCCACGGCAGTCCTGCCAACCATCTTGCAGCCGACCGCGAGCACTTCCTCGGCTTTGAGGTCGACGATCAGCAGCTCGGGCTTCTCGTACGGCGCCTTCGCCGGGGGCTCCCTCGTCACCATACGTCACGTTAAGGCGACGCTGACTCGCTTGTCAAGGAAGCGCGGGCTGGTAGAGACGGGCGCCGGGAAGGTGGCCGAACGCCCTACTCGTCGAGCAATGCGGCGATCGCCCGCCAGCGGGCCTCGCCGAGCGCGCAGTAGTAGTCGGACTTGCGCTGCGGGCTCCCCGTCTCCATGCCGGCCTGCGCCGGACACAGACCGCACAGGAAGCGCTTCTCGCAGGAGTGACATTCGTAGCCCGGCTCGACCGGCTGCTCCCGGAAGCCGGGCAGGACGGTCTCCCACCCTTCCCGGAAGCTGCCTCGACGCAGGTCGAAGCCGTGCGACGAGGCCATCAGACACGGCAGCAGCGTGCCCTCCGGGTCCACGTGGAAGCCGGTCAGGCCGGCCCCACACGAGAAGAGGCGCTGCTCGGGTGCTGCGCCGCGCACCTTTCGAAAGTACTCGGCGGTGAGACGCAGCAGGCCCTCGTCCTCCATCTCCAGAGCCACCGTCTGCTCCGGCGCGACGCGGTGGTCGAGCGGGGTCCGGCAGCCGTCGCGGCACGGGAAGAGCGCTCCGTCGATCCGGAACGCGAGCTGCCGCTCCTCCGCCAGCCCGCGCATTGCCCGGACCTCGTGCAGGTTCTCACGCATGACCACGGTCTTGAGGGCGACCGGGATGCGCCGGGCGACGAGCGCATCGACGCCGGCCAGGCAGCGCCGGTAGGAGCCGGGCACGCCCGTCACCCCCTCGTAGACCTCGGCGCTCGCCCCGTAGAGCGAGACCTCGACCATCTCCGGTGTGAGCCGCTCGAAGAGCGAGACGAGCCGCTCGTCGACGAGCGTGGCGTTGGTGAAGACGGTGACCAGGATGCCGCGGCGCGCGGCCCGCTCGTACACCTCGGCGAAGTCGCGTCGCAGCAGGGGCTCCCCGCCCGTGATCAGGAGGTTCAGGCATCCGGCGTCCGCCACCTGGTCGACCAGCGACAGCCAGAAGGCGGTCGCGCGCTCGCGGGGCTCGAGACCGCCCTGCCGCTCGTCGCCCAGGTAGCAGTGCAGACAGCGCAGGTGGCAGCGGTGGGTCATGGCGATCGAGCCGCTCAGGGGGACCCTGGCCGCCCGCGCACGCTCCAGCATCGCCGTGATCCGCGCGTGAACGGCGTCGGCATGCGGTGCGGCGCCCACCTCAGCTCCTCCGCTCGGCGATGCCAGCCTCGGCCAGCCGCTCCACGAAGGCTCGGAGGTCCACGCGAGCCTCCTCGGCGCCAACCTCGTAGTGGTCCAGGATGGCGGCGAGCACGGCCTCCAGCGACCGCTCGCCGTCCAGCAGTTCCCAGACGAAAGCGCCGACGCCGGTCACCATGAAGATCGACTTCAGCTCGGCCGCGTCCCGCCGGATCGGCACCAGCAACCGCTCACCGGCCACGTCCCGGAGGATGACGTCGTTTCGCCGCGCGAAGACGGCGTCCGCAGCGTTCTGCTGAGGCATGGGCTGGTGGGCAGCATACGGCGCGCGAGCGGAGACGGTCAAGCGGCCCTTGGCTATACTGTTGTTGACAAGTGAAATGTCCGCTTGGTTTTGACAAGTGATCGGTCCGCTTTTCGCTAGGCCTTCGATGTGGCGTGCAGGGTCGGAGTGCCAGCCGGAGGGAGCCGGAGGCGACCGGAGGCTGGCACTGCAGCGGCGGCCGCCCGCCGCTTCGAGGGCCTGTAGCTGCTGATCGCGGGGACGACCTGAGAGTCGACCCGAGCTGCGTTCGTCGATCCTGGGGCATCCTGGCGCGTCGGTCTGCTCGGCTCGGGCGCGCGAGCCCGACCCTCCGCGCTGTAGGAGCCGAGGAGCTGGGCACCACGGCGAATCGTGTAGCCTCCGTCGAGGTGGCGGCGGACCTGGACCGCAAGCCCCGCGCAGGTGTGGCGCCCCGGCTGCTTCGCGATCTGCAGCACGGTTCCTTCGAGGCTGACCGTGTTGTCCCTACGTACCGTGCGGTCTTCGTACTCGAAGAAGATCCCATTGAGATCAACCTCACCGAGCCCCACGAAAGCACTCTCGGGATCGGAAGCCTCGCAGGCGAACTCCTCGTTGTGCGTCGGGATGTAGCGCTCGCCTAGATATCGATTCGCCGCCTCTACCGTCGTGATCCCGGCCGCGCGCAGCTCGTTCACCAGCCGGTCCTGCAAAGTGCGATTCATCCGCTCAGAGCGGCCGCGTCCTTGGGGCGAGTAGGACGGGATGTGCTCGACCCCGAGCCGATCCAGCGCCTCCCCGACTTGGGTCAAGACCGTCTTGCTGACCTTGCCCCCGGCCTTCGGAGTCTCGAAAGCCCACCCCGCTCGGTCCGTGTAGAACGACTCGGGGATGCCATGCTGCCGCACCAGCTCCGCCATCGCTGTCATCACGGCGCGGGTCGTCTCTCCTGGCCACAGTTGCGCATAGAGCACCCGCGAGGTCGCATCGTCCACCGACTGAATCAGCGTCTGCTTTTCCCCGGGCACCAGCGCCAGCCAGGCATGGAGGCTGCCGTCCAGGTGCAGCATCTGACCGAAGCGGGGCTTCCTCGGTCTCCTCATCCGGTGTCGACCTCGAGCCTTACGTTTCTCGATCAGACCCGCCCCCTGCAGGATCTGCTTCACGCACGTGTACGACAGCTTCACTCCGTGCTCCCGGCGTACCGTCGAGCAGAAGTGCCGAGCGTTGAAGCCCCGATAGCGGTCCCGATACAGCTGCAGGATCCGCTCGATTTCCGCCACCGCTGTCCGCCGTGGAGACGGTCGGCCGCACCGCCGGTCGACAAGCCCCTCGTACCCGAACCGCTCCATCCTCTGCCGCACCCGCCTCAAGCCTCGAGGCGTAATCCCCAGGATCTCCGCAGCCCGAAGCCAGCTGTACTCCTTGTTCATCGTCCGCAGCAGCACTTCCTTGACCTGCATGGCCCGCTCCACAGCCGAGAGCGGAAAGTCCATGGCCACCTCCACCGGCGGCCATACACCCCTTCTTCCCGGCTGGCAAAAGCGGACATTTCACTTGCTCTCGAGAGCGGACCGATCATGTGCTCTCTACAGCGGCCCTTGGCTATACGAGTGTGAAGGTGAGCGGTTGCGAGCCGTGCGAGACGAACCAGCAGATCTGCTCCGCGACCAGATCGACGGCGAAGCGCGCGGCACCTCGGCCGGCCGGGGCACTACGGACGTCGGTCTCCACCGAGGCGCCCGGAGCGACATCGGACGGCAGCGGGATCCGCAGGTAATCGCGGTCGCGCACGCCGCCCTCGGCGTCCAGCAGTTGCACGCCGAGGCTCACGGTCCCCCGCGCCTTCTCCGGCTCCGCGAGCCAGATCGTGTCACCCGTGTTGGTGAGCCGCAGCCGCAGCCGGAACCGCCCTGCGTCCGGGGTCGGGGGAAAGTCGCCCAGAGGCTCGATCCGCGCCTCGAAGCGGTGGGGGTCGCGGCTGTCGGACCAGCCGATCTCCATCTCGACGTCCTGCGTCGGCGAGCCCCGCTGCGAGAACCAGGCGATCCCGTCGGCCACCAGGTCCAGCCGGAGCCGGAAGCGTCCCTCCCGAGCCGGGAGGCCGAAGGAGCTCGACACCGAGACACGCTCGCCCGGGGCCACGTCGCGCGGCAGACGCTCGGTCAGGCAGCCGATCCGGATCGTGTTGCCCGCGGCGTCGAGCAGGTGCCCTCCCACGCCCACGTAGCCGCCGGTCACCCGGTTCTCGGCTGCCAGCCAGGTCGTGTCGCCGGTGTTCTCGACCTGCATGGTGAAGCCCACCAGCGTCCCGGCGCGCCCGCTGAGCCGCGTGCCCTCCGGCACCGTGATCCGCGCGCGCAGCACCCCCGGGTTGCGGCTGTCCCGCGTCGGCTGTCCCTTCAAGAGGATGAGCAGGTGGAACTGCTTCAGGCTGTCGATCATGTGGTTCATCGGGAAGAGGCTGTGATCGCCCTCCAGCAGCCGCAGGTGGGCCGCCCCGCTCAGCAGCAGGATCGGGACGTCCGGGTAGGGCTTGACCTGCACCCGATCGAAGCCCGCGCGCCGCACGCGATCCATCAGCTCCTCGAGCACGATGTCGTTCTCGAGCACGCCGAAGTTCGCCGAGTCGAACTCCGACGCGTCCGCGTGCGCGTGGCCCTCGCCCGGCTCCGCCATCACCAGCCTGCCTCCGGGCCGGAGTACCCGGAAGAGCTCGGCCAGGATCTCGTCCTGATTGGGCACGTGGTGGAACGAGTCGAAGCACAGCGCGCGGTCGACCGAGGCGTCGACGAGCGGGATCCGGTGTCCGTCGTACGGAAGGAACTGCGGGTCCAGCTCCGGGTGGGAGTGCGGCTCCAGGGCCAGCGCCTCGCGGCCGATCGCCAGCGCGGTCGGACTCACGTCGACCGAGATCGTGCGGCAGCGCAGGCGGTTCAGGATGACCGACAGCCAGCAGCTCCCGGCGCCGAAGTCGAGCACCGTGTGACCGAGCCCGAGGTCGAGCGCCTCGAGCGCCAGGCCCAGCCGGTAGATCATGGCCGGAGTCTCGCGCGGGCTCGCGAAGGGCTTGGCGAGCAGGTACCCGCGGCGCTCCGGGTCGGCGTTCATGGTCTGCCACTGGCGCTCCGCAGCCGCGTTGAGCTCCTCGACCCGGCCGAGCAGCTCCGCTTCCGAGTGGCGGTGGGAGTGGGTCGGAGTCCTGCGCCAGAGCGAGGCGCCCGCGAGCTTGAGGTAGCGACGGGCCTGTCCGAGCCGTGTCCTGAGCATGGGAGCCTTCGATTATGCCTCAGACGGCTCGTCTTTCCGGGGACCCAGCCGCTCCCGCCCGCACGCGACGCCGATCGGAGGGAGTACACGGGCGACTGCCGGACCGCCCCCCCTTGCCGGGCGGGGTATGCTGCACGACCGAAAGGACGGTGCCGCGTGACCGCGCTCTATCGCCACACCCAGATCGGCTGGGTGGTCCTCGTCACCCTGGCCGCCACGACGGCAATTGCGGTTCCGCTGGCCCGGGTCGAAGGCGCCCCCGAGGGTGGCTTCTTGATCGCGGGCCTGCTGCTGCTGGCGGGCCTCGTCTTCTCGACGCTCACGGTCGAGGTCGACGGCCAGGCGGTCCGGATCCACTTCACCGGCGGCCTGCCACGCCGACGCGTCCTGCTCAGCGATCTGCGCGCCTGTCGCGCGGTGCGCAACCCCTGGCGCTACGGCTGGGGCATCCACATGATCCCGGGCGGCTGGATCTGGAACGTCTCCGGGTTCGACGCGGTGGAGCTCGCGCTCGCGGACGGAAGCCTCCTGCGAGTCGGAACGGACGAGCCCGAGGCGCTGGCGCGCGCGATCAACGCGGTCGTACCGGCCTCCACGCGGGACGCCGGTCCGCTGCCGATGCCGGTGGTCCGCCGGCGGGGGGCCGGCTTCTGGATCACCGTGGCGGCGGTCGTCGCGGCGGGCGTCGGTGCTCTCGTCGTCCTCTTCACTCTGCAGGCGCGCCCGCCCGAGATCTCGATCACCCGGACGACCCTGTCCGTCCGCAGCCTCTTCTATGGTGAGGACTATCCGATCGCCGAGATCACGGCGGTGTCGCTCGAGCCCCGTCTGCCCCGCATCCTCGCGCGCACGAACGGTTTCTCGGCCGAGGGGTTGCTGCGGGGATGGTTCCGGGTATCCGGGCTCGGGGAGGGGAAGCTCTTCGTGGACGTGAGCGCCCCACCTTTCGTCCTCGTGCGTCTGCGCCGCGGTTTCGTGATCCTCAACTTCAGCCAGCCCTACCAGACACGAGCGCTCTACGCGGCGATCGAGCAGTCCCGCCGCCCCTGACCCTCGGCGCTCCGAAACCGTTATCGCGCCAGCACCCGGCGGGGCTCGGGTCGATTTGACAACCGCCGCAAGCCCGCTAAGCTCGTGCGTCCGTTTGCGTCATCCGGACTCCAGGACAAAAGCGCCCCCGGAGGGCTCTTCATGAACCAGCAGATCGCCGGTATCTGGCACCCGCTCGACATCGCCGTCCTCATCGTCTACTTCATCGCGATGATCGGGATCGGCGTCGCCGTGATGCGGCGCGCCTCGCGCGGCCTCGACAGCTATTTCCTCGCGGGCAACGAGCTCCCCTGGTACGTGCTGGGGGTCTCCAACGCCTCGGCCATGTTCGACATCACCGGGACGATGTGGCTCGTCTACAACATCTTCGTCTACGGGATGAAGGGGATCTGGCTGCCCTGGCTGTGGCCCACCTTCAACCAGGTGTTCCTCGCCGTCTACCTCGCCCGCTGGATCCGCCGCGCCAACGTGCTGACCGGCGGCGAGTGGATCACCACCCGCTTCGGCGAGGGACGCGGGGCCGAGCTCGCCCGTGCCATCGTCGTCATCTTCGCGCTGGTGAGCGTGGTCGGCTTCATCGCCTACGACTTCCAGGGCATGGGCAAGTTCACCGCCTCGTTCCTGCCCTGGGACCTCTCGGCGAACAGCTACGGCGTCATCATCATGGGGATCACGGCCATCTACGTGCTGATGGGCGGGATGATCAGCGTGGTGCTCACCGACGTGGCGCAGTTCGTGATCATGGCGATCTGCTCCCTGGCGATCGCCGCCATCGCGATCTACAAGGTCGCCCCCGAGCAGATCGCGGCGGTCGTCCCGGCGGGCTGGACCAACCCCTTCTTCGGCTGGAGGCTGGCCCTCGACTGGCAGCCTCCGCTCGAGGTGCTGAAGACGAACGTGACGGCCGACGGCTACTCGATCTTCGGCCTGTTCTTCATCGCCATGCTCTTCAAGGGGATCCTGGTCTCGATCGCCGGACCGGCCCCGAACTACGACATGCAGCGCGTCCTGGCGGCCAAGACCCCGCGCGAGGCCTCGCTCATGAGCGCGGTCGTCTCGGCAGCGCTCCTCCCGCGCTGGTGGATGATCGGCGGGATCACGGTGCTCGCCCTCCACTATCGCGACAAGGTCTTCCCCGGCCTCGGCCAGCCCGGCTTCAAGCCCGATTTCGAGATGATCCTGCCCTGGGTCATCCGCGACCAGATCCCGGTGGGTCTGCTGGGCGTGCTGCTCGCGGGTCTTCTGGCCGCGTTCATGTCGACCTTCAGCGCCACCGTGAACGCCGGCGGCGCCTATCTGGTGAACGACCTCTACAAGCGCTACCTCAAGAAGGACGGCACGCAGCGGCACTACGTGCGGGTCAGCTGGACCGCCCAGATCGTGATCCTGGCCGTCGGGATCTTCTTCGGCTACCAGGCCGCCTCCATCAACCAGGTCACGCAGTGGATCGTCAATGGCCTCTGGGGCGGCTACACGGCCCCCAACATCCTCAAGTGGCACTGGCATCGCTTCAACGGTTACGGCTATTTCTGGGGCATGCTCTCCGGGATCGCCGCGGCCCTTGCCCTGCCGGCGCTCTTCCCGGGGCTCCATCCCCTCTGGGGCTTCATCCCGATCTTCACGATCTCGCTCGCCGCCAGCATCCTGGGCAGCCTGTGGAGCGAGCCGGAGCCCGACGAGGTCCTGCTCCAGTTCTACCGGCAGATCCGGCCCTGGGGCTTCTGGGGTCCCGTGCTCCGCAAGCTGCAGGCCACGGATCCCTCCTTCCAGCCGAACCGTGACGCCGTGCGCGACGGCTTCAACGTGGCGCTCGGCATCATCGCGCAGATGACCCTCGTGACGCTCCCGCTCTACATGGTGCTGCGGGATTGGCGGGGCTTCTGGATCTCGCTGATCGTCCTGGCGGCGACCAGCCTCGTGCTCAAGAAGACCTGGTTCGATCGGCTCGAGCCCCACGGAGCCGCCGCCACCTCGGCGCGTGGCGCCTAGCCTCCTTCATTCGGCGGCGGGCCGCCTTTGCTAGACTGCGGGCGGGGCTCTCGTGCCCCGCCCGCAAGCACCCGAAGGAGCCCACCATGACACGGCTGGCACGTTTCGCCTGGCTCGTCCTCGGCTGGAACCTGGCCGTGATCCTCTGGGGGGCGTTCGTGCGCGCCACCGGCTCGGGCGCCGGCTGCGGCGCCCACTGGCCTCTCTGCAACGGTGAGGTCGTGCCCCGATCGCCGACGCTCGAGACGATGATCGAGTTCCTGCACCGCGCGACCAGCGGCCTGGCGCTCCTGCTGGTGGCGGCCCTCGTGCTCTGGGTCTTCCGCGCGCTCCCGGCACGCCGTCCTGCCCGCCGTACGGCCGCCGCCGCGCTCGTCTTCATCCTCCTGGAGGCGGCACTCGGCGCGGGCCTCGTGCTCTTCCGCCTGGTCGACCGGGACGAGTCGGTCGCGCGCGCCCTGTTCATGGCCCTGCACCTCGTGAACACGCTCCTCCTGCTCGCGGCTCTCTCCCTCACGGCGCACTTCTGCGGCCGGCGGGACGCGCGCCTCACTAGACCCTCCCGGCGCGACGCGTGGGCGTTCGGCCTCGCGCTCGCCGCTCTCCTCCTGGCCGCCACCAGCGGCGCCATCGCCGCCCTCGGGGACACGCTCTACCCCGCGCGGTCCCTGCTGGGCGGGCTCGCCCAGGACCTCTCGCCCGCCGGCAGCCTGCTCGTGCGCCTGCGTCTGGCCCACCCCATCCTGGCGCTCGGGGCCTCGCTCCTCGCGGCCCTCGCCGCCGCCCGCGTCCTGCAGACGAGAGAGGAGCCCGCGACCCGCCGCGCCGCCTGGGCCGTGCCGATCGTCGCGCTCGCGCAGGTCGCCGCGGGGCTCGTGAACCTGGCGCTGTTGGCACCCGTCTGGATGCAGCTCGTGCACCTGTTGCTCGCGGATCTGGTCTGGATCGCCTGCGTGCTCCTGGCGGCGCGCGCCCTGGCCGAAGGACCAGCCGCAGCCGCTCGGGTGGACCCGCTCGCCGCCTGACCCCCCCGGGTCGCGCTCTCGCGTCAGGCCCCGCCGGCCACCCCGCCTCGAACTCAGCCGACCACCCCGTCGATCGCCTCGCGGACCAGACGCGCGCTGCGCGCCAGCGCCTGCCGCTCGTCGTCGCGCAAGTGGAGCGGCAGGGTCTCCAGGACGCCGTCGCCGCCGACCAACCGAGGGAGCGAGACGGTCACGTCGGCGACCCCGGCCACGTCCGCCGCGGGCGCGCAGACGCTGAGGACCGAGCGTTGATCGCCCAGCACCACGTCCACGATCCGGGCGAGCGCGCTGCCGACACCGTAGTAGGTGGCGCCCTTGCCGGTGATGATCTGGTACGCCGCACCCCGAACCCCGGCGTCGATCGCGGCCCGCTCCCGCTCGTCGAAGGAGACGCCGTGACGCTCGGCGATCTCCGCGAGCGGGATCCCTCCCACGCTGGCCACGGACCAGGTGAGCACCTCCGAGTCGCCGTGCTCGCCGACCACCCATGCGTGCACGTGGGCAGGATCGACCCCCACGCGCCGGCCCAGCAGCACCCGGAAGCGCGCCGTATCGAGCGTCGTGCCCGAGCCCAGCACGCGCCCCGGCGGCAGGCCGCGGTCGGCTGCCAGGCCCGCGGCGAGGTGCGTCATGACGTCGACCGGGTTGGTCGCCACGATCAGCACGGCCTCCGGCGCGTGCTCGAGCACGGCCGGCACCACCTCGCGGAAGACGGCGGCGTTGCGGGCCAGGAGCGCCAGCCTCGTCTCGCCCGGACGCTGTCCGACGCCGGCCGTCAGGATCACGACCCGGGCCCCGGCCAGGTCGGTGTAGTCACCCGCCACCACCTCGAGCGGATGGGCGAACGGGACCGCGTGCAGCAGGTCGTCGGCCTCCGCGCGCGCCCTCGCCTGGTTCCGGTCGACCAGCACGATCCGGCGCCCGACGCCCCTCATCACCAGCGCATAGGCCGCGGTCGAGCCCACTAGACCGGCACCGACGATGCCCACCCTCATCTCGCCTCCCCCTTCAGGTTAGCAGCCGCGGCGGGGCCCCGTCCGCCGCGCTTGCATCTCGTGCACGGCCGGCGAAGAATCTCGCGCGCGTCCGGAGGAAGATGGGACGCTCGAATCAGCGCGGCCGAAACCGCGCAGGAGGAGTCGATGCTGCGCATCGTCGGCTTGCTGCTGCTCGTCCTGGGACTCGCCGGTCTCGCCGCCGGGGCCTTCCACTACACGCGCCACAAGACGGTCCTCGACGTGGGACCGCTCCAGCTCCACGCCAACACCCGGCAGACCGTGACCATCCCGCCGCTCCTCGCGGGCGGCGTCGCCGTGGTGGGCGCCGCGCTCACGGTGGCAGGCCTGCGTCGTCGGCGATAGACTCGCGGGCCTCGGAGCTCAGCCTCATCCCCGCCGACGGGAACGTCCTCCTGCCTCCGGAGTCCCATCCGTCGCTCGACGCGCTGCGGGCCCGATCCGTCGCGAAGGCTTGAGCCCGGCTAGGAGCGGATGAGCGGCTCCTGGGGATAGGAGTGCGGCTCGATCAGGACGTCGCGCGGCGGCACGGTGCCCGTCCGGAGCCATTCCTCCACGCGCTCCAGTGCCGGTCCCGTGGTCGTGGGCGACACGATCGTCGCGGCGAGCGTTCCCGCGTCGACCAGCCGGCGCCCGCCCTGGGGCAGGCCGTCGCAGCCGGTGAAGCGCACGCCCGCCGCGCCGGTCCGTGCCAGAAACGCTCGCCGCGCACCGACGGCCATGGAGTCGTTCTGCGCCCCGACGAGATCGACCGCGGCACCGCGCGAGGCTTCGATCCATGCCAGGACGGCCTGCTCGCCGCTCGCCTCGGTCCAGTCGCCGTTCGCGACCGTGATCTCTATCCGGGAGCCCCGGAGCCCCTCCCGCGCGCCCGCCAGCCGGTCCCGGGCCGCGGAAGTGTCCGGCGGACCCTGGACGTAGAGGATGGAGCCGCCCAGCGGCAGCAACGCCCTGAACTGACGGGCCTGGATCCGTCCAATCTCGACCTGATCGGTGCTCACCATGAAGACGGCCAGCTCTGGGCGCCTCCGCCGGAGCGAGTCGACGTAGGCGACCGTTCGGTTCACGAGCACCCAGGCGATCCCGGCGTCGACGGCCGCGCTCGCCACCTGGGCGATCCCCTCTCCCGCCACCGTCTCGGTCACGATCGCGACGGGCCGTTCCGACGCGCCGAGCGCGCGCGACAGCTGCTCGCGCTGCACCCGCGGGTCGTTGTCTGCGAACAGGACCTCGGCCTCCAGCCCGAGCCGCGCCGCCGTCTGCGTCGCGTCCTGCGCCTGCAGCACCTGGAACTCCTGGTCCCCGGTGATCAGCGAGACGACGACCCGGCGGCGCGAAGCGGACCCAGCCTCGCCCGCCGAGCTCACCGAGCGGAGCGCCCTCGCGCGGCCAGCTCGGCCGCGCTCGGATGCGATCGGGGGGCGAGTTTCAGGTCCGCCGCCCGCTGCCCCGCGAGCGCGCGGGCCACGAGCTCCACCGCCGCCCCCGCCGGCGGCGGGGTCACGATCGTGGCCGTGAGCTCGCCCGTCCCGACCAGGCGCTGCCCGCCCTCGGGCAGCCCGTCGCAGCCCAGGAAGAAGAGCCCCCTCCACTCCGGCCGGTGCTCGGCGAGCGCGCGACGGGCGCCCACCGCGAGCGCATCGTTCTGCCCGCAGACGGCGACGGGCTGGAATCCTTCGGAGGTCTTGAGGCGCAGCCAGGTGGCGACCGCCTTCTCGCCGCTCGCCTCGGTCCAGTCGTCGTTGCTCAGCACCTTCAGCTCGACGCTGGTGCCCGCGAGAATCCGCTGCGCCCCGGACAGCCGCTCCTGGGCGGTCGAGGTGTCCTGCGGGCCCTCCAGGTACAGGACCCGTCCTCCCTCCGGAAGCAGGGCGCGCAGCTGGCGACCCTCGATCGCCCCCACCTCGTCGTTGTCGACCGAGACGCTCGCGATCGGCAGGTCGCCGCGCTCCTTCCGCAGGCTTTCCAGGTACCCGCCCGACCGGTTGAGGAGAACCCAGCCGATGCCGGCCTTGACGGCATTTCGGGCCACCCGTTCCAGTCCCTCACCGGTGACCGTCTCCACCACGATCCCCGCCGGCCGCTCACCCTCCGGTGCGTGGATGTGCTTGAAGAGCTGATGGATCTGCAGCACCGCGTTGTTCTCGGCGAACACCAGATCGAGCGTGAGGCCGGCCTCCGCCGCCGAGCGGCGTGCCGCCGCCGCCTGGAACAACTGGAACTCCTGGTGCTCGCTCAGCAGCGCCAACACGACCTTCGCAGCCATCACTGCCTCCGTTTCGGGCCCCCGCAGCCGCTGCTGGCGCGGGGACGATCGGCCGGCCCCGCTCTCGATATCGAGGGCAGGAGTGTACCGCCAATGTGCTTTCTCGGGGCATACCCTTGCCGTGCACACGCGACCCGAGGCACGGGCACGGGGTCCTCAGTGGCGACACGCCCCGCCTCACCCGTATCGCGCTTCGATCTCGCGGTAGCGCTCGGCCACGCTCTCCCAGCCGTGGCGCCGGCGCGGCTCGTAGCGCCGAGGTCGAACCACGCGCGCGACGAGCTCGCGGCCTCGGGCGAGCGACTCGATGTGCGACGAGGCCACCGCCTGCACGAGCAGGCTGCCGCTTGCCGCCGCCTCGACCGGCCCGGCCAGCACGGGGCGGCCGAAGGCGTCCGCGGTCGCCTGGTTCAGGTACTGGTTCCGGCAACCGCCACCGACGATGTGGACCCCGGAGATCGGCTCGCCCGTGAGGGCCTCGATCGTAGACAAGAGCGAGGCATAGCGCAGGGCGAGCGAGTCGAGCACGACACGCGTCAGGCGCGCGGGGTCGTCGGGCACCTTCTGGCCGGTCTCGGCGAGAGCGGCCTGGACCTCGGCGGTCATGTTCCGGGGGTGAAAGAAGCGCGGATGGTCCGGATACACGAGCCCCGGCTGGACCTCGATCGCCGCCGCCGCCGCCAGCAGGTCGTCGAGCTCCACCGCGAGGCCCCGCTCCACCCATTCCTGCCGGCAGGAGTCGAGGATCCAGAGTCCCATCACGTTCTTCAGGAAGCGCACGGTCCCGCCGACACCGCCCTCGTTCGTGAAGTTGGCGCCCGCCACCGCATCGCTCACGAGAGGCCCCTCGCGCTCGACCCCGACCAGCGACCAAGTGCCCGACGAGACGAAGGCCCAGCCCGGCTGGAGCGGCGTCCCGGCGACGGCGCTCGCGGTGTCGTGCGTCGCCGGAGCCACCACCCGCAGCGAGCCGAGGCCGAGGTCCTTCTGAAGAGCCGGACGCAGCCCGCCGAGCTCCGCCCCCGGCGTCGCGAGCTCCGGCATCAGCTCCCGCGGCAGGGATAGGCGCGAGAAGAGGTCGTCCGCCCAGCGACGCGTCCTGACGTCGAGTAGCTGCGTGGTCGTCGCGTTCGTGTATTCGCCCGTGGTCGAGCCGCAGAGGGAATGATGGACGAGGTCGGCGATCATCAGCAGGCGCCGTGCGCCGGGCGGAAGCCCGCCGCGGAGCTGCTCGTGGAGCTGGAAGAGGGTGTTGTACTGCACGATCTGGACGCCCGTGCGCTGGAAGATTTCCGCGCGCGGGACCTCGCGCAGCACCCGCTCTATGGAGCCGTCGAGGGCGGGGTCGCGGTAGCAGACGGGATCCTCGACCAGCCGCCCCCCCGCGTCGAGGAGCCCGTAGTCGACGCCCCACGAGTCGACGCCCACCGTCTCGATCCGGCCGCCCTGCCGCTCCGCCGCTCGGCCGGCGGCCCCGAGCGCCTCTTTGACACCCGCGAGCGCGGCCTCGAAGGGCCAGCGCAGGCGCCCCGCCGCGAACGCGGGCGGGTAGTGGAAGCGGTGCACCTCCTCGACCTCGAGACCGGCGGCGGAGACGGACCCGAGCATGCCCCGGCCGCTGCCTGCTCCCAGGTCGATCGCCAGGTGGAAGGCCGTCTCGGCGCGCTCACGCGTCGCTGCCATCGTCCCTCTTCCCGTCCCCGCGAGGGGCGGGTGGTGATGATACTCGCGCCTACAGGAACCCGAAGGGACGTCCGCCCAGGACCGGCACCTCGATCGGCAGCTTGAAGAGGCGGATGGCGTTCTCGCACATCATGAGCCGCCGGTCCCGCGGCGGCAGTCGCAGCTCCTCCATGAAGTCGAGGTAGGACTCCATGGAGGCGATCGGCCAGTCCGTTCCGTAGAGGCACCTCTCCGGCTGCACGCCGTAGAGCAGCATCTCCTGGACCTGCTTCCGCATGTAGATCTCGAAACGGTCCTCGAAGTCGCCCAGCACCAGGCCCGAGAAGTCGGTCGACACGTTGGCGTTCTTGTAGAGGACCTCCATGGTGTCGCGGATCCAGGGGTTCCCGATGTGGCAGATGACGAACTCCACCTCCGGATAGTCCACTGCCAGCTCGTCGACGTGGAGCGGATGCGAGTACTTGAGCTTCCCCTTGGGAGAGTAGGTGTCGCCCGAATGGATCATCACCGGCAGCCGATGCTCCCGCGCGAAGGCCATGGCGGGCGCGAGCTTCGGATCGGTCGGGTAGAAGGGCTCGTAGCCCGGATAGATCTTGATGCCCTTCACCCTGCCCTCCGCCACCCAGGGCCGGATCTCCTCCAGGTCCTGCTCGCGGAACTCCTCCCAGCCGAGGCCCGCGACCACGTAGAGATTGGGGTACGGGCGGGTCGCCTCCACCACCGCCCGGGTCGAGGGCCTCCCGGGTGTCACCCGGAAGGAGCTCAGTACCAACGCGGCGTCCACGCGGTTGCGGCGCATGTCCCGGAGCAGCCGCTCCAGGCACCCGGCCAGATCCTCGACGCCTTCGTCCCGGTAGTTGTTGAGGTGGGTGTGGCAGTCGATGATCACGCCTTGCCGCCTCGACCTGCTTTCTTGAAGAAGCCGTCCAGGATCCGGGCCGCCCACTCCCGCCCCCCCAGGCCGAAGGCGAGCGCCAGCGCGAGGCACAGGGCTCCGAAGGCGATCTGGAACGCCGAGACCAGGATCTGCCCGCCGATCGAGAGCTGCTCCAGGCTCACCGCGATCACGAACACGACCACGGCCACGTGCGCCACCGTCGAGATGGCGCGGGCGCCCGTCACCCCGAGGTTGACCAGATACGCGTGGGTGAGTGCGCCCACCAGCTGACCCAGCAGCACGCCCAGGATCAGCACCACCACGGCGGCGATCAGGTTGGGGACCTGGAGCGCGAGCCGGGTCACGATCCGGCCCGCCGTCTCGATCCCCAGCACGGTCAAGGCGGCGAGGATCACGGTCAGGTTGACGGCCCAGTAGACGAGCCCGCCGACCAGGCTGACCGTCGTCGCGCGCACGCCGCCCTGGACGAGAAAGTCCTCTATGCCTGCCTTCTCGGCCGCGACGTCCGCCTTCACCAGCCGCAGGCCTCGCACCACCAGGCGGCGCACGAGGCGCGCCAGCGCCCAGCCGACGGCGACGATCACCAGGGCCAGCAGGAGCCGGGGCAGGAAACCGGCAAGCTGCTGCCAGAAACCACGCAGCACGTCGAGCAGGCGCGTCAGCTGGTCGGCCATGGTCAGGGGCCCGGTCGGCGCGTGTGCCGCCCCGCGCGACGAGCGCCCCATTCTACCGCCGTCCCTCCCCACGGAGGCTAGAATCCGAGGGCGTCCGCGGTCGGTCCGCGCGAGCGAGGAGGCGCAATGGCGAAGCTCAATCTCAAGGACTTCGAGCGGCGGATCCGGGTCCGCCGCCTCACGATCGAGGACTACGATGCGATCGTGGAGCTGCAGCGCCGCAGCTTCCCCGGCATGAAGCCGTGGCTCCGCGAGCAGACCGAGAGCCAGATCCGCACCTTCCCGGAGGGACAGGTCGGCATCGAGTACCAGGGGCGGCTGGTCGCCTCCTCCAGCAGCCTGATCGTGGACTTCTCGCAATACTCCGAGTGGCACAACTGGAAGGAGATCGCGGACAGCGGATTCATCCGCAACCACGACCCCGCGGGCGACACGCTCTACGGCATCGAGATCATGGTGCACCCGCGCTTCCGCGGCCTGAAGCTCTCGCGCCGACTCTACGAGGAGCGCAAGCGCATCGCACGCGAGCGGAACCTCGCCCGCATCATCATCGGAGGCAGGATCCCCGGCTACGGTAAGCATGCCGGGAAGCTCTCGGCCCGCGAGTACGTCGAGCGAGTGATGGACAAGACGCTGGTGGACCCCGTGCTCACGGCCCAGATCTCCAACGGGTTCGTTCTGAAGCAGCTGATCCCGGGCTACTTCCCGAGCGACAGCGAGTCGCGCGGCTACGCCACCCACCTCGAGTGGCCGAACCTCGACCACGTCCCCCAGGCGAAGCACGCCGGCCGGCCGCCCTCGACGGTCCGCATCTGTGTGGTCCAGTACGAGCTGCGGCGGGTGGGGAGCTTCGGCGACTTCGAGCGGCAGTGCGACTACTTCACGGACGTCGCCTCCGACTACAAGGCCGACTTCGTCCTCTTCCCGGAGCTTCTGACGGCCCAGCTGCTGTCGCTGGTGCGGGCGCCCCGCCCCGGCCTGGCCGCCCGCAAGATCGCCGAGTTCACCAAACGCTACCTGGAGCTCTTCACCGGGCTCGCCATCCGCTACAACGTCAACGTCATCGGCGGCTCCCACTTCACGGATGAGGGCGGCAAGCTCCACAACGTCTCCTACCTCTTCCGGCGGGACGGCACCCTCGGCAAGCAGTACAAGATGCACATCACCCCCAACGAGCGGCGCTGGTGGGGAGTCGCGCCCGGGGAGACCCTCGACGTCTTCGACACCGACCGGGGCAAGATCGCGATCCTGATCGACTACGACGTGGAGTTCCCGGAGCTCGCGCGGATCGCCGCCGACAAGGGCGCCCAGATCCTGTTCGTCCCCTTCGACACGGACAGCCGTTACGGCTACATGCGGGTGCGCACCTGCGCCCAGGCGCGCTGCGTGGAGAACCACGTCTACGCCGCCATCGCGGGCTGCGTGGGTACCCTGCCCCTGGTCGAGAACGCCGACATCCACTACGCCCAGTCCGGCATCTACACCCCGTCCGACCTGCAGTTCAGCCGCGACCTGGTGGCCGCCGAATGCTCGCCGAACGTCGAGACGGTAATCGTCCACGAGGTCGACCTGGAGCTGCTGCGCCGCCACCGCCTGGTCGGCACGGTACAGAACTGGAACGACCGCCGAACCGACTACTACTCGCTGCGCTACGCCGACGGGCGCGAGCAGCGGACCGTGGGCGTGCGCGAGGGCTGAGGTGGGCCGGAGCCGGCGTAGAATCGGCTGGTGGCCCGCGCCACCGTGCTGGTCGTCGACGACGAGGACCTGATCCGCTGGTCGCTGGGCGAGCGACTGGAGCGCGAGGGGTGCGCGGTGCTACCCGCAGGCAGCATCGCCGAGGCGCGCGCGCGCCATGAGGAAGGCGTGGACCTCGTCCTCCTGGACCGCCGGCTCCCCGACGGGGACGGTCTCGAGCTGCTCGCCGAGCTGCGAAGAGACGACCCCGACCTGCCGGTCGTGTTGATGACCGCGTTCTCGACCGTCAAGGGAGCGGTGGCGGCCATGAAGGGCGGCGCCTTCCACTACGTCGCCAAGCCCTTCGACCTCGACGAGGTCGCTCTGGTGGTGGAGCAGGCCCTGGAGACGACGCGCCTGCGCCGGGAGCTGCGGCATCTGCGCGCGCGCCACGGCGGCTCCCCGATCGCGTCACTGATCGGCGAGTCGCCGGTGATGCTGGCGGTCAAGGAGAAGCTGCGCAAGATCGCGGCCAGCCCGGCCTCCACGGTGCTGCTGACCGGCGAGAGCGGCACCGGCAAGGACCTCGCCGCTCGGGCGATCCACCACACGAGCGAGCGGGCGCCCCGCCCCTTCATGGTCGTCACCTGCTCGGCGGTGCCCGAGTCCCTCCTGGAGAGCGAGTTCTTCGGGCACGAGCGGGGCGCGTTCACGGACGCGCGCCAGCAGCGCAAGGGCCTGCTCGAGCTGGCAGAGGGTGGCACCGTCTATCTCGACGAGGTCGGCGAGATGACCTCGGCGCTGCAGGCGAAGCTGCTGCGCTTCCTCGAGGAGAAGACCTTCAAGCGCGTGGGTGGCGCGCGCGACGTGACGGTCGACGTCCGGGTGGTGGCAGCCACCAACCGGGAGCTGGCGACCGAGGTGCGCGAGGGCCGGTTCCGCGAGGACCTCTACTACCGCCTCAACGTGGTGCCGGTCCAGCTGCCGCCGCTGCGCGCCAGGCCGGGCGACGTGCGGCTGCTGGCCGACCACTTCCTGGCCACCTTCAACCGGGAGCTGCGCAAGCAGGTGCAGGGGCTGACGCCCGGGGCGATCGCTCTCCTGGAGGCCCATGGCTGGCCGGGAAACGTCCGCGAGCTGCGCAACGTCCTCGAGCGCGCGATCCTGCTGAGCGAGGGTTCGCTCCTCGGTGAGGCCGACGTCTCGCCTTTGGGCCGTGAGCGCGGCCGAGCCGCCGCCGACCTGCGCCTGCCCGCCGAGGGAGTCGACTTCGGCGAGCTCGAGCGCGACTTCGTGCAGGAAGCCCTGCAGCGCACCGGCGGCAGCCCCACTCGCGCCGCGGCTCTCCTCGGCATGAGCCGGGACCAGATCCGTTACCGCATCGAGAAGTTCGGCCTGGCCGCGGGGGAACCCGAGCCGGAGTCGGGGTCCTGAGACGGTGACCGGGCGGCCCGTGCGGGCGCT
The DNA here is from genome assembly GCA_963732935.1 of uncultured Acidobacteriota bacterium. GTDB lineage: Bacteria > Acidobacteriota > Vicinamibacteria > Fen-336 > Fen-336 > DATBSL01. Next base: position 561,710 of record CAVTBK010000005.1, read on the forward strand.
GCTCGCGGCTGCGCTCGCGCTCGCCGGCTGCACGCGTCCATCGCCGGACCAGGATGGCGCGAAACGCGTCTCGCTGATCGTTCCCGCGAGCGAGACGCGTTTCTGGCGCCCGATCGTGCGCTCCTTCGAGGCCGCTCACCGGGGCGTCCAGGTCGACGTGGTCGAGGGACCGAACTCGACGGACCTGCGCGAGAACCTCTACACGACGGCGCTGCTGGCCGGCGACGACTCGCTCGACGTCGTGTACATGGACGTGACCTGGACGGCGAAGCTGGCCGCGGCCGGCTGGCTGCTGCCCCTGGAGGCACGGGTGCCGGCGGGCGAGACGGCGGCCTTCCTGCCGGCGGCGATCGAGGCGGGCCGCTACCGAGGCCACCTCTACCGGCTGCCGACCCGGATCGACGTGGGCCTCCTCTACTACCGCCGCGACCTGCTCGAGAGCGCGGGGCTCCCGGCGCCGCGCCGCTTCGAAGATCTCCTGCGCGCGGCGAAGCTCCTCGAGCGACCGCCGCAGCTCTGGGGATTCGTGTGGCAGGGCAGTCAGTACGAGGGCCTCGTCTGCGTCTTCCTCGAGGTGCTCCACGGCTTCGGGGGCTTCTGGATCGCGCCCGAGACGCTCGATGTGGGACTCGACCACGAACCGGCGCTCGCGGCCCTGCGCTTCCTGTGCCGCCTGCGCACGAGCGGCCTCAGCCCGCCTGGCGTCACCACCTACACCGAGGAGGAGAGCCGCCGCCTCTTCCAGGCCGGGCGCGCCGTCTTCCTCCGCAACTGGGCGTACGTCTTCCGCATCAGCCAGCGGCAGGGATCCCCCGTCGCCGGGAAGGTCGGAGTGGAGCTGATGCCGCACGCACCCGGCCACGAGAGCGCGACGACCCTCGGGGGATGGGGACTCGGGGTCTCCCGCTTCACACGGCACCCGGCGCTGGCGGCGGCCTTCGTCGTCCATGCGGCGTCCCTCGAGAGCCAGAAGGCCCTCTGCCTCCCCACGGGCTTCGTGCCGTCCCGGCTGGCGGCCTACCGGGACCCCGAGTGGCTCGCCGCCAACCCGGTCCTGGCCGAGATCGAGCGCTTCCAGTCGCACGCGGTCACCCGGCCCGTGATCGCGCAGTACGCCCGCGCTTCGGACATCCTGCAGCGGCGCCTGAGCGCGGCCCTCGCCGGCATCGAGACGCCCGAGCGCGCCCTCGAGACCGCCGACCGCGAGACGCGTCTGCTCCTGGCCGCGAGCACGGGAGAGGCGCCGCGCGGCGCGGGGGGCGACCGATGAGCCCGCGGGCGGAGAACGAGCGCTGGCTCCTGGCCCTGCCGGCGCTCCTGCTGGTGGCCGTCGTGGTCGCGCTGCCGGTGCTGCGGGTGGTGGAGCTGAGCTTCACCCGGGTCGCCCTCGCGCAGGGCTTCGAGGAGCACTTCGTCGGGCTCGGCCAGTACCTGCGGCTGTGGCGGGACGGCCGTTGGTGGACGGCCCTGCGCAACACGGCCGTCTTCACCTCCGCCTCGGTGCTGCTCGAGACCGTGCTCGGCGTCGCCGCCGCCCTGGTGCTGCACCGTCGCCTGCGCGGCCGCGGCCTGCTGCGCGCGATCGTCATGGTCCCGTGGGCCCTTCCGACCGCGGTGATGGCGCTCGCCTGGGCCTGGATCTTCAACGACACCTTCGGGGTCGCCAACGACCTGCTGCGTCGCGCGGGGCTGCTCGCGGGGCCGGTCGCCTGGCTCGGCGAGCCGGCCACGGCCATGGCCGCCATGGTGATCGCCGACGTCTGGAAGACCACCCCCTTCGTGGCCCTGATCGTGCTGGCCGGGCTGCAGGGCATCCCCGAGCAGGTGATCGAGGCAGCTCGGGTCGACGGCCTCTCCGGCTGGCAGCGCTTCCGGCACGTGGTGCTGCCGCTGCTCGTCCCCTCGATCGCGGTGGCGGTCGCCTTCCGGGCCGTGCAGTCCTACGGCGCCTTCGACATCGTCTACGTGATGACCGGCGGCGGACCGGGCGGCTCGACCGAGACGGTCTCCCTCTACGCCTTCCAGACCTTCTTCCGCTACCTGGACTTCGGCTACGGCGCCGCGATCGCCACCCAGGGGGTGCTGCTCGCCGGCGCGCTCGCCCTGCTCCTCGCGCGGTTGGCCCGATCCAGGGGGGAGGCACGATGAACGTCCGCCGAGCGGCGGAGCGCGGCGGCCTGGGCTTGGCCGTCCTGCTGCTGGTCGCCTGGAGCCTGGCCCCCGCGCTCTGGCAGGTCCTGACGGCGCTCGAGACGGACGCGCAGATCACGCGGGTCCCCATCAGCTACTGGCCCGATCCGGTCACCTTCGCCCACGTGAGTGAGCTGTGGCAGCGCAAGCCCTTCGGCGCCTACCTCCGGAACAGCACGCTCGTGGCCGGCAGCGCGACGGCCATCGCCGTCCTGCTGGGCGCGCTCGCCGCGGCCGCGCTGGTGCGCATGCCGGGCCGAGGCGGCCGCCGGGTCCTGCTGGCCCTCCTCGTGGTCTCGGTCTTCCCGCCGATCCTGCTGCTCTTCCCCCTTTACGAGGGGGTGCGGGCGCTCGGCTGGCTCAACCAGCCGATCGCCCTCATCGTCCCCTACGCGGCCCTCAGCCTCCCGCTCGCGGTGTGGATCCTGGAGAGCGGCTTCCGCCAGATCCCGCGCGAGATGGACGAGGCGGCCCTCCTCGACGGCCTGGGCCCCCTGGCGCGCATCCTGCGCATCCACCTCCCGCTCGCCGTGCCCTCGCTGGTCACCGCCTTCATCCTGGGCTTCATCTTCTCCTGGAACGAGTTCATGCTCGCCCTCTCCTTCATGACCCGGGACCAGGCGAAGACCGTCACCGCCGGCATCGCGAGCGTGAGCGGCGCTTCGATGTACGAGATCCCCTGGGGCCAGCTCTCGGCCGCCATCGTGATCGCCACCGCGCCGCTCGTGCTGCTGGTGCTCTTGTTCGAGCGGCGCATCGCGGGCGGGCTGACCCGCGGCGCCCTCAAGGGATGACAGCTGATGGGTGAGCTACGGGCCGAGGGCATCGGCAAGGTCTTCCCGGACGGAACGCGGGCGCTCGATCACGTCTCCTTCCAGGCGCGCACCGGGCGGGTGCTGACGCTGCTCGGCCCCTCCGGCTGCGGCAAGTCCACCCTCCTCCGCATCGTCGCCGGGCTCGAGACGCCCAGCGAGGGAACCCTGAGCCTCGACGGGAGCCGCCTCGACACGCTGCCGCCGGGGAAGAGGGACGTGGGCTTCGTGTTCCAGAACTACGCGCTCTACCCGCATCTGAGCGTCGCCCGGAACATGTCCCTTGCCCTGCAGGTGAGACGGCTGCCGCGCCGGGAGATCGACGCCCGGGTGCACGAGACCGCGCGCCTGCTCGGTATCGAGCCACTGCTCGGCAAGCGGCCCGGCCAGCTCTCCGGGGGACAGCAGCAGCGCGTGGCCCTCGGCCGCGCCCTGGTCCGGCGGCCGGGCCTCTATCTGCTCGACGAGCCGCTCTCCAACCTCGACGCCTCGCTGCGCGAGACGACCCGCAGCGAGCTGAAGGCCCTGTTCGCCCGCGTCCAGTCGATCGTGCTCTACGTGACGCACGACCAGTCGGAGGCGATGAGCCTCTCGGACGAGGTGGCGGTCCTGCGGGCGGGCGCCATCCGCCAGCTCGCCCCGCCGCTCGATCTCTACGCCCGGCCCGCCGACCTCTTCGTGGCCACCTTCGTGGGCAGCCCGCGCATGACGGTCTGGAGGGGCCGGCGCGAGGGGGAGCGGTTCCGGGTCGCGCCCGAGCAGGAAGGCGGCACGGGAGAGGTGTATCTGCCCCTGCCCCCGCGACTGCCGGGCAGCTCCGAGACGCTCGTCGCCGGCATCCGCCCCGAGGACGTGGAGGTCGCTCTCGAACCGCTCGAGGGCGGCTGGGAAGCGCGGCGTGAGCTGGCCGAGCCGTTGGGCGCGCACGTCCTGCTCACGCTCGAGACGCGCGGGTACCGCCTGCGCGCGCTGGCGGCGGCGCGAGAGTGGCCCGAGCGGCTCTTCCTGCGCTGGCCGGCGGCGCGCACGCACTGGTTCGACGCCGTCAGCGAGCGGCGACTGGAGCCCGAGGCGTGAGCGGCGCTGCTACCCCAATCCCCGCCTCAGCGCTCGGGGCCCCGCAGGAAGAAGCGCGGCGACGGCGACGCCTCCTTGTCTCCCGCCTGCTCGTCCGACGCGTCGAGCACCACCCCGTCCAGGCGGTCGGACATCGAGGCGTCGACGATCAGCAACGGCCGCTGCTCGCTCTCCACGACGTCGTCGCCCTCCTTTGGTCGGCCGATCACCATGGCCAGGCCGCCGGACTCCCCCGGTACCAGCTTCACGGCGCGGTCGTTCGGGGTCCCGTTCGTGGCGAGGATCTCCTTCAATCCCGTGGTGGCTCGTTCGGTCAGACGGATCATCTCCACCTCCTCTTCGGCGAAGGCCCGCTCGCTGCCATGCGGAGCGGGAGAAGCGCATCGCACCAGGGCAGGGATGCCCCCGGGAAGGGACTCCTCGATGCGTCACGACGCGCGGGTTCTTTCCCCTGAAGCTAAGCCTCGATCGAGCCCTGTCAACCCGAAATCGAGCCCTGTCGAAGCCAAAATCGCGCGTCCATCCCGGCTAGAATCGGCTTCGAGACCGTCTGAGCCTGCTGTCCCTGGAGGGAGGTGCAATGACGACGGAGAGGCCTGGTCGCGTCCCCGCCGCAACCTACCGGCTTCAGCTGAACCGAGACCTGCCCTTCGTGAAGGCCCGGGGGATCGTCAGTTACCTCGAGGCCCTCGGGGTGAGCGACGTCTACGCCTCGCCCATCTTCAAGGCACGGCCCGGCAGCAGCCACGGCTACGACGTGCTGGACCACTCCGAGGTGAATCCCGAGCTCGGGGGCGAAGAGGCTCTGCGGGCGCTCGCGGCCGAGCTCGCCGCGCGCGGCATGGGCCTGGTCATCGACCTCGTGCCCAACCACATGTGCGTCGCCGGGGCGGAGAACCGCGCCTGGCTGGACGTGCTCGAGAACGGTCCCAGCTCGTCCTTCGCCTGCTTCTTCGACATCGACTGGAGCCCGCCCAAGGAGGACCTGCGCGACAAGGTGCTCTTCCCGATCCTGGGCGACCAGTACGGCCGCGTGCTCGAGAACGGCGAGATCCGGGTGGAGCGCGCGGGCGGCAGCTTCGTCGCCCGTTACTACGAGCATCTGCTGCCGCTCGCCCCCAAGAGCTGGACAGTGATCCTGGAGCCCGTGCGGGCGCGCCTGGAGGCCGAGCGGGAGCCGGAAGACCCGGACCGCGTGGAGCTCGAGAGCGTCCTGACCGCGATCGCGCACCTGCCCGCGCGCTCCGAGCGCGACCCCGCTCTCGTGCAGGAACGCCAGCGGGAGAAGGAGGTCGTGAAGCGCCGGCTGGGCGCGCTGCTCGACGCCTCGGCCCTGGTGCGCGAGGCCGTCATGGGCTCGCTCGACGATCTCAACGGTCGGCCGGGCGAGCCGAGGAGCTTCGACCGCCTGGAGGCGCTGCTGGCCGACCAAGCCTACCGCCTCAGCCATTGGCGGGTCGCCAGCGACGAGATCAACTATCGCCGCTTCTTCGACGTCGACGAGCTGGCGGCGATCCGGGTGGAAGACCCCGAGGTCTTCACGGCGCTGCACGCGCTGCCACTGCGCCTGGCCGGCGAGGGGATCGTGACCGGCTTCCGCATCGACCACGTGGACGGGCTGCTCGATCCCGCCGACTACCTGCAGAAGCTGCCCCGCGAGGTGTACACGGTCGTCGAGAAGATCCTGATGGGCGACGAGCGGCTGCGGCCGGACTGGGCCACGCAGGGTACGACCGGCTATGACTTCCTCAACGCCACGGGCGCCCTCTTCGTGGAGCCGGCCTCGCGGGCGGCGCTGCTCGGGATCTACTCGCGGTTCACCGGGCAGAGCGAGCGCTTCGCGGACGTCGTCTACGAGTGCAAGAAGCTGGTGATGGACGTCTCGCTCTCGAGCGAGGTCACCATGCTGGCGCGGCGCCTCGACCGCATCTCGGAGCAGCTTCGCTACTCGCGGGACTTCACCCTGAGCAGCCAACAGGCCGCCCTGGCGGAGGTGATCGCCTGCTTCCCCGTCTACCGCAGCTACATCCGTTCGGACGGTCCGATCGACGCCGAGGACCGCCGCAACGTGCGGTTCGCCCTGCGCCGCGCCCGGCGCCGCAACCCGGCCATGGACCGCTCACTCTTCCAGTTCATCGGCTCCGTGCTCCTGCTCGAGGAGCAGGAGGGGCTCGACCCGGCCGCCCGGGCCGAGCGCCTCGACTTCACGATGCGCTTCCAGCAGCTGACCGGCCCCGTGATGGCGAAGGGGCTCGAGGACACGGCCCACTATCGCTTCTTTCCACTGGCCTCGCTCAACGAGGTCGGAGGCGAGCCGGAGCTGCGTGCCGACGCCCGGGAGCGCTTCCACTCCGCGAACGCCGAACGGCGCGGGAGCTGGCCCCGCGCGCTCCTCGCCACCTCCACCCACGACAGCAAGCGCGACGAGGACGTGCGCGCCCGGATCAGCGTCGTCTCGGAGCTGCCCGATCGCTGGGGAGACACGCTCGAGCGCTGGCGGGAGCTGAACCGCGCCCACAAGACGCTGCTGGACGAGGCCGAGGCACCCGACGGCAACGACGAGTACCTCTTCTACCAGACGCTGGTCGGGACCTGGCCCCCCTCCCTGGCCGCACGGGGACCACGCGACGACTACCTCGAGCGGATCCAGGAGTACCTGCGGAAGGCATCGCGCGAGGCCAAGGTCCACACCAGCTGGGTGAGCCCGAATGAGGCCTACGAGCAGGCAATGCGGGAATTCGTGGCCGCCGCGCTCGACTCGGACCCGAAGAACGACTTTCCGGACGACCTCGTCCGCTTCCTCGACGGCGTGCTGCTTCCGGGCTTGTGGGGCGCGGTCTCGCAGACAATCCTGAAGGTGGCCGCGCCGGGTGTCCCCGACTTCTACCAGGGCACGGAGCTGCCGGAGTTCCACCTGGTGGATCCGGACAACCGCCACCCGGTGGATTTCGAGAGCCGCCGCGCCCTGCTCGCCGGGCTCCAGGACGAGGCGCGCCAGGACGCGCCCGGCCTCGCCTCACGGCTCCTCGCGGCCACCGACGGCCGCCTCAAGCTGTGGGCGACCCACCGCGCGCTGGGCCTGCGGCGGAGCCGCTCTGCCCTCTTCGAGGAGGGGGCCTACCTGCCGCTCGCCGCTTCCGGTCCGAGGGGTGCGGAGACGGTCGCCTTCGCTCGGCGCCACGACCGAGCCACCGTGCTCGCCGTGGTCGGCCGATTCTTCACCCGGCTCCCCTCGCCGCCCACCGGCGAGGCGGCCTGGGGGGACTCGACGGTCGGGCTCTTCCCCGGCGCCTCCGGACTCTGGCGCGACGCGCTCTCCGGACACGAGGTGCGGACGGACGGTGCTGCGGAGCCGAGCCTGCCGCTGGCCGAGGTCTTCCGCCACCTGCCGGTGGCGCTGCTGGAGAACGTACCTTGAGCCCGATCCGCGTCTGGCCGGGCCAACCCTACCCATTGGGAGCGACCTGGGACGGGCTGGGCGTCAACTTTGCCCTCTTCTCGGAACACGCGACCGCCGTCGAGCTGTGTCTGTTCGGCTCGCCCGAGGACGAGCGCGAGACGATCCGCGTCGCGGTCCCGGAGCGCACGGACCTCGTCTGGCACGTCTATCTGCCCGACGTGGAACCGGGACAGATCTACGGCTACCGCGTGCACGGGCCCTACCAGCCGGAGGCCGGACACCGTTTCAATCCCGCCAAGGTCCTGCTCGATCCCTATGCCAAGGCCGTCGCCCGCACCATCCGCTGGACCGACGAGATGTTCGGCTACCGGATCGGCGACCCCGAGGCCGACCTCTCCCGCGACGACCGCGACAACGCGCACGTCGCCCCGCTGGCCACGATCGTCGACTCCGCCTTCACCTGGGGAGACGACGCGCCGCCGCGCACCCCCTGGCACGAGACCGTCATCTACGAGCTGCACGTGAAGGGCTTCACCAGGCTCCACCCCGACGTGCCCCTCGAGCTCCAGGGCACCTACGCGGGGCTTGCCAGCGAGGCGCCCATCGAGCACCTCAAGAGCCTCGGCATCACGGCCGTCGAGCTGCTGCCGGTCCATCATCACGCCTACGAGCGGCACCTGGTGGAGAGGGGCCTCACGAACTACTGGGGCTACAACACCCTCGCCTTCTTCGCCCCCGACACCCGTTACTCGGCGTCAAGGACCCCGCTCGGGTCGGTGCGCGAGTTCAAGATGATGGTGCGCGCCCTGCACGCGGCGGGGATCGAGGTGATCCTGGACGTGGTCTACAACCACACCGCCGAGGGGAGCCATCAGGGTCCAACCCTGTCCCTGCGCGGGATCGACAACCGGTCCTACTACCGCCTGGTCCCCGACGAGCCGCGCTACTACATGGACTTCACCGGTTGCGGCAACACGCTCAACATGCTGAGCCCGCGTGTGCTGCAGATGATCATGGACTCCCTCCGCTACTGGGTGATGGAGATGCACGTGGATGGCTTCCGCTTCGACCTCGCGAGCGCCCTCGCCCGGGAGCTGTACGAGGTCGACCGACTGTCCGCCTTCTTCGACGTCATCCACCAGGACCCGGTCCTCTCCCAGGTCAAGCTGATCGCGGAGCCCTGGGACCTGGGCGAGGGCGGCTACCAGGTGGGCAACTTCCCGGTGGGCTGGACCGAGTGGAATGGACGCTACCGGGACTCGGTGCGCCGTTTCTGGCGAGGCGAAGGGGGAGCCGTCTCGGAGCTGGCCACCCGGATCGCCGGCAGCAGCGATCTCTACGGCAGCACCGGCCGGCGGCCCTACGCGAGCGTCAACTTCGTCACCTGCCACGACGGCTTCACCCTCCACGACCTGGTCAGCTACGAGGAGAAGCACAACGAGGCGAACGGCGACGAGAACCGGGACGGCGAGAGTCACAACCTGAGCTGGAACTGCGGCGCCGAGGGCGAGACCGACGACCCGGCCATCCTCGCCCTGCGTGCGCGCCAGATGCGCAACTTCCTGGCAACGCTCCTGCTCTCGCAGGGCGTGCCCATGCTCAGCATGGGCGACGAGCTCGGCCGCAGCCAGCGGGGCAACAACAACGCCTACTGCCAGGACAGCGAGCTGAGCTGGCTCGACTGGACGCAGACGCCCGCCCGGAGGGACCTCCTGGCCTTCACCCGCTGCGTGCTCGACCTGCAGCGTCACCATCCCGTCTTCCGGCGCCGCACCTTCTTCCAGGGACGGTCGATCCGGGGCGCCGAGGTGAAGGACCTGACCTGGTTCGATCCCGCCGGCAACGAGATGACGGACGAGGCCTGGAACGCCGGCTTCGTGAAGGCCCTGATGGTCCGTCTCGCGGGCGACGCGATCGCGGAGACCGACAGGCACGGCCACCGCATCGTGGACGACACCTTCCTGCTGCTGCTGAACGCGTCCGAGGACCCGGTCGTCTTCCGGCTGCCGAACCACCGAGAGGACCTCGCCTGGGAGCGGGTGCTCGACACCGCGGAGGCCGACTGGGACCGCCCGTCGCTCCTGCGGAGCGACCGCTACCGGCTGCGGAGCCGGTCGCTGGCCGTGATGCGGGCGAGGCGCCGCGTGGGAGCACCATCAGGCGAGGCACCGTGACCGCACGGTCCTGGAGGCTGGGGGCGACCTGCGAAACGGGGGGCGTGCGCTTCCGTGTCTGGGCGCCGGAGCGGAGCCGCCTCGATCTCGTCGTGGAGACGGCGGGGCGGGAGGCGGCGCACGCCCTGAGCAAGGACGAAGACGGCTGCTTCGAGGGCTTCGTGGCGGGACTCGGTCCGGGCGACCTCTACCGCTATCGGCTGGACGGCGAGGGTCCCTTCCCCGACCCGGCCTCGCGCTTCCAGCCTCGTGGCGTCCACGGTCCGTCCCAGGTCGTCGATCCGAGGCGCTTCGCCTGGGCGGACGCCGGATGGGCCGGCCTCCCGCTCTCCGAGCTCGTCGTCTACGAGCTCCATGTCGGCACCTTCTCACCGGCCGGGAGCTTCGAAGGCGTCGCCGAGAAGCTCCCGGATCTCGTCGATCTCGGCGTGACCGCCATCGAGCTGATGCCGGTCGCGGACTTCGCCGGCTCGCGCAACTGGGGCTACGACGGCGTTTCTCTCTTCGCCCCCGCGCGCTGCTACGGAGGGCCCGACCAGCTCCGTCGGCTCGTGGACGAGGCCCATCGACTCGGCCTGGGCGTCCTGCTCGACGTCGTCTACAACCACTTCGGTCCTGACGGGGCCTACTGGGCCCTCTACAGCCCCTACTACTTCTCGAAGGAGCACACGACCCCGTGGGGCGCGGCGCTCAACCTCGACGGGCCCGAGAGCCGCCCCGTGCGCGACTTCTTCGTGGAGAACGCCGTCCGCTGGCTGGAGGAGTACCACCTCGACGGTCTGCGCCTCGACGCCACCCACGCGCTCGTCGACGACGGCCCGCGCCACTTGCTGGCCGAGCTGCAGTCGCGCGCACGGGAGGCAGTGGCGCGGCCGCTGCTCCTGATCGCGGAGGACCACAGGAACCTCGCGTCCATGCTCCGGCCCGAGAGCGAGGGAGGCTGGGGCCTCGACGCCGTCTGGGCCGACGACTTCCATCACGAGCTGCGGCGCGCCCTGGCCGGCGATCACGAGGGCTACTACGCCGACTTCACCGGCTCCGCGGCCGACGTCGCCGCGACGGTCCGGGACGGCTGGTTCTTCAAGGGACAGCCCTCACGGCACCTGGGCGGTCCCCGGGGCACGGACCCGTCGGGCCTCGACAAGGAGCGCTTCGTCGTCTGCATCCAGAACCACGACCAGGTGGGCAACCGCGCGCTCGGCGAGCGGCTGCACCACCAGATCGAGCCGGCCGCCTACCGCGCCGCCACCGCCCTGCTCCTGTGCGCGCCCGAGACGCCGCTCCTCTTCATGGGGCAGGAGTGGGCCGCGCCGGAGCCGTTCCTCTTCTTCACCGACCACGAGCCGGGACTGGGCGGTCTCGTCACCGAGGGTCGGCGACGGGAGTTCCGGCGCTTCTCCTCCTTCTCCGATCCTGAGGCACGCGAGCGGATCCCCGATCCGCAGGCGGAGGTGACCTTCGCCCGCAGCCGGCTCGACTGGGCCTACCGCGGCCGGGAGCCGTACGCCGCGACTCTCCGCCTCTATCGGGCGCTGCTGCGCCTGCGCCGGGAGCAGGCCCTGCTCCGCGCCGCGCAACGCCGCGTGCGTGTCGAGGCGCCGGGCGAGGACGCGGTCGTGCTCGAGTACGGGGCTGGACCGCAGGCGCTCCTGGTCGTGGTGCGTCTCCGAGGGGCCGGCCCCATCGAGGTCGTCCCGGCCGGGGGAAGCGAGCGCTCCTGGGTCCCCGTCCTGAGCACCGAGGACCCGGCCTTCGCCTCGGACGCGCGGGAGATCTCGATTGCCCGCTCCACGGCGGGCCTCGCGCTCGGCTTCGCACGCCCGGGGGCGATCGTGCTCAGGGGCTGAGCCACCCCGCTAGTCGGGCTTGCGCTTCCGCTTCTCGAAGAGCTCCTCCCAGCCCCGTTGGATCGCCTTCGTCGAGCCGAGGCCGATCGAGATCGCGAAGGCGACACCCATGGCGCCGAAGGCGATCACGAAGCCGGAGAGCACGATCTGGCGGGCGAAGTTCAGCTCCCAGAGGGCGAGCGCCGCCACCACCGCGAGCAGCACGGCCTTCAGGCCCTTGCCCACCAGCCGCGCGTAGCCGATCTCCTCCTCCTCGAGGGCGGCCTCGGCCCGCGCGGCCGCCGCGTTGGCGACCGCGATACCCGCCGCCACGATGAACGCGGCCATCGCCAGCCGCGGCAGCGCCACCACGACCCCGTCGATCAGCCGCGACAGGACCGCGAGCCCCCAGATGGTGAGGGCGTTGTCCAGGAACACCAGCACCACCAGGACGAACGCCGCCGTCCCCAGCAGGTCGAAGAGGGCGGCCCGCAGGTCGCCCTTGCCGAACACCGATCGCCATCCCACGCGTCCCGCCAGCCGGTCGAGACGGAGCCAGATCAGGACGCGGACCACCGCCCGCTTGGCCAGCCACCCGAGGACGAGCCCCAGGCCCAGCACCAGCAGGCCCGCCGCCAGCGTGGGCAGGTAGTCGGCGAACCGATGGAAGAGGCCCGTCACCGGCTCCGTCATCGGCTGTTGCATGACGTTCTCGCTCCTGGCGAAGACCCTAGCTCCTGGCGAAGAAGAGACGCTCGAAGCGGTGCGCGCGGCGCGGCTCCACCCCCCGCACCACGATCACGGCGTTGCGGCCGGTGCGGGCGATGGCCCCGGGTACCGTCTCGCCCACGATCGCGGCGACCGGCCCGTCGCTCGGCGCCCCCATCAGCACCAGGTCTCCGCGGTGGATCGCCCGGATCAGCCCGCCGCTCACCTCCCGGCGCCGCAGCACCTCGAGGTTGGTCACCAGCCCCGCGGCCTCGAGGGTCGCGCTCGCCTCGGTGGTGTGGCGTTCGGCCTCGTCCGGGCTCATCCCCGCCTCGACCACCGTCACCGCCCGGGTGGGCACGGAGAAGTGCTCGGCGAAGGCGGGCGCTAGCTCGGCGGCGAGACGTGGGTTCGCCCGTCCCGTAACCGGCACCAGCACGGCCTTGATCCGCTCGACCTGGAGGCGCCCGTAGACGATCCCCACGTGGCAGGGCGCGTCCTGGAGCACCCGTTCGACGATCGAGGCGAAGATGCGCTCGAGCGCGGAGCCCCAGGTGGGTTGCCCGATCAGGAGGAAGTTGCACTCCTCCTCGCGGGCCGTCTCCACGATCCCGTGGCTGATGCGGCGGGCGATCCGGATCACCGGCGTCACCCGGACGCCCCTCTCCTCCCCGTAGCGGACGGCCTCCTCGAGCAGGGGCTCGAGAGTACGCGCGAGGCCGCGCCCGGACATGAGCGTCTGGCCCTCGGGTACCTCCGCCACGGTCACCGCGACGATCTCCCCGTCGTGGCGGCGCGCGATCGCGATGGCCGCCTCCATCAGCGACGCCATGGTACGCGGGCTCGAGACGGCCACCAGCACCCGGTACTCCTGGCGCTCGATCCGCTCCATCCACTTCTCGCGCTCGACGAAGGCCGCTTCGCGCTTGCGGGAGTAGCCGTAGTAGACGACCAGCCCCACACCGATCCAGCCGCCCGCAGCCAGCCAGCTGAGCGGGTAGTGGGTGAACAGGAAGACCGCCAGGAAGAGCATGGTGGCGATCGCGAGCCCGGGCACGAAGGGCACCCAGGGTACGCGAAAGCCGCGGTCGAGATTCGGCCGCCGCCGGCGCAGTTGGACGAGCGCCAGGTTCACCTGCACGAACAGGAGCAGGAACATGATGTCCGCCGCCGCCGCCACGTCTTCGATCGGCAGCAGCGCGGCCATCACGATCACGATCACGGCGGAGGCGAGGATCGCCACGTGGGGCGTCGCGCGCTTCTCGTGCACGCGACCCAGGATCTGAGGCAGGTTGGCGTCGCGGGCCATGGCGAAAGCCACCCGCGACGACGAGTAGATGGTGGCGTTGAGCGCCGAGAGGGTGGAAAGCAGCCCCCCCACCAGGATCGCGATCCCGCCGCCGTGCACGAACTGGTTGGCGGCCGAGACGAGCGCCAGCTCCCTCTCGCGCGCCAGGTACTCGGTGATCGTGAGGCCGGCCGGCGGCACGACGGCGCCGATCGCCACCACCGCCACCAGCAGGTAGATGGGGACGACGATCAGCAGGGACAGGAACACGGCGCGCGGCACGTTGCGCTTCGGGTTCTCCACCTCCTCGCTGGTCTGGGCGATGATCTCGTAGCCCTCGAAGGCGATGAAGGTGAGGCCCATCGCCGCGAAGACACCACCCCAGCCGTGGCTCAAGAAGGGCGTGAAGGCCGCCTGGTAGTCCGGCCGGACGCCCATGATCACGAGGCCGGCGGCCACGAAGAGGGCGATCACCACCACCTTGCCGACGGTGACGACGTTGCCTGCCTTGCCCGCCTCCGAGGCACCGCGGAAGTTGATGTAGGCGAAGAGCGCGCAGACAACGATCGCCAGCCCCTTCTCGAGGGTGAGGAACCCCCACTCGAAGCGCGGGACGCCCGCCGCGGTCAGCACCAGGCGGAAGTAGGCCCCGAAGCCGAGGGCGTAGAGCGAGCAGGCCACGGCGTGGGCGAACCACGACATCCAGCCGCTCAGGAAGCCGTTGGGGTCGGGAAGCGACGTCTTGACCCAGAGGTAGCCCCCGCCCGCGTCGTGAAAGGCGCTGCCCAGCTCCGCGTACGCCATCGCCGTCAGCAGCGCCACGAACCCGTTCAGCAGGAAGACCAGCAGCAGCGCCGGTCCCGCGACACCGGCCGCGATCCCGGTGAGGACGAAGATGCCGGCGCCGATCATGGCGCCGACCCCGATCATGGTGATGTCGAGGAGGCGCAGCTCCCGGCTGAGGCGGACTTGCAGGCTCAAAGGAGACCCTTCCGTGAGGCCGCAGTCTCGCAGAAGGCGTCGCGCGACTCAATCCCCCTGGGGCCCTAGGACGGCGGGATCGGTCAGCTCGTGAGCGCGTGCTCCATCTTGTGCTTTGCGTGGTCGAGCTTGTGCTTGGCGGCGTCGAGATCCCGCCCCAACCGGGAGGCGGTCTGCTCCAGGATGCGCTGCCCGCCGCGGCGGAGCGACCTCTTGCCCTCGTCCAGCCTCCAGCCGATCCGGCGGCGCGTCTCCTGGCCGGAGCTGGGGGCGGCGAGCAGCCCGACCGTGAGCCCGGCCGCGACGCCCACGACGAGCGCGCCGAGACATGTGAGTTGCTGCTTCATAGACATACCCTCCTGGAGCAGCGTCGTGCAACTCCGATGCCGACTTCGTCTCACCGCCTTTTTCGGCGCGGATCCCCCGAACCTGACGACGACCGATTCTCGCCGGAGCGACTGAGCGGGCGTGATTTCCCGCGGCGTGCGCGGAATCACGCAGGTCCTCCAGTGACCCGCTGGCGACGAGCGCCGGCAGGCGAGGGCTCTGCGAAAGCCCCTTGCCGGCACGAACCTTGAATCTCGAGACCGTGGAGGCTGCCATGGAAACTACTGACCGGGCGAACGAGCCCCGGCCCGTCGCCACCTTCGCGAGCCTCGAGCCGAGGCAGCCGACGCGTGTCGGCTGGATTCGCGGCCGGGGTGCCCTCGTGTCGTTGGGGCTGCACGCAATCCTGGTCGCGGCCCTGGTCGTGCTGCCTGTCCTCACCTACGGCGCGCTGCCGGCGGTCGCGGATCGCGTGACGCGTGCCTTCTTCGCCGAGCCGCTCGAGCGCACGCCGCCTCCTCCGCCGCCTCCGCCGCCCCCGGCCGCGTCTCGGAGGCCGATCCGCCACACTCCTCCCCCCAAGGTTGACACCTCCCAGCTGGTGGCGCCCGTGGAGGTGCCCGACGTCATCCCGGTCCCCGAGGAGAGCCTCGATCTAGGCGTCCAGGGCGGCGTGCCCGGCGGCGTCGAGGGAGGCGTTCCGGGCGGCGTCATCGGAGGGATCGTGGGTGGGCTTCCCCAGGCCCCGCCTCCCCCGCCGCGCCACAGGGTGGTCCGCGTCGGCGGCAACATCCTGGCGCCCGCGCTCCTGAAGAAGGTCGAGCCGGCATACCCCCCGCTCGCCCGCACCGCGCGCGTCCAGGGCATCGTCATCCTCGAGGCACACGTCGACACGCACGGCAGGGTCGCCGACGTCCAGGTCCTCCGCGGCAACCCGCTGCTCGATGACGCCGCGCTCGCGGCCGTCCGGCAGTGGCGCTACCGGCCGCTGCTCCTGAACGGCGAACCGACCGAGTTCATCCTCACGGTGACCATGAACTTCCACCTGGACACCTGATCCCGCCCGCGGGCGTGTCCGCTGGTCGCCTGTTCAGGGCGCCACCTTCTCCTGGGCCGAGGCCGTGTAGGTGTAGCCGTCATCGTCTTTGAAACCGAAGCTGACGGTGACGAGGGCCTCCTTGCCGCCGTTGGGGAGGTCGTACCAGACCTGGAAGCCGACCGACGCGTTGCCGTTGGCGGCGACCCGGTTGCCGCTGGCCGAGGAGTTGAACCGGTAGTACTCCGTGTCGCCCCCCGAGGGAGTGATCACGATCCCGCCCGAGGCCTGCTGCACCTTGAGGTTGACGGAGGTGATGTCCACCGCCTTGCCGCCGGTCTCCTGGATGGTCACGGTGAAGGAGGTGGTCCAGGGGTACTCGTGGGTGGAGATGGTGTCGTCGGGATTCGTGACCTGGTACGTGACGCCATGCGACGCAGCGGCGATGGCCGGATCGGGGCTGGCAGTGAGCGTCACCTCGAGCGAGGTGGAGGCGGTGGGAGCGTCGCAGGCACAGAGGGCGACCGCCGCCAGCAGCAGCGCCGTCCTGGGGAGCTTCGTGATCATGGTCTTCTCCTCGAGATCCGTGGTCAGAAGGTGGTGCCGACCGCGAACTTGAAGGCCCGCGCCGGCTGGTAGTAGTCGCGGTTGAGGTTCCAGGCGTAGATGAGCCGGAACGGCACGTTGAGCACGGGCATCAGGAACCGCAGCTCGACGCCGGTGGAGGTGGTCATGGTCTTCCACCAGAACCCCTGCCCTTCCGGGTAGGCCTGACCGGCGTCGAAGAAGACGAGCAGCCGGAGCGGGCTCAGGAAGTCGAAGTAGTACTCGGCGTTCGCCAGCAGGAACTTGTCGCCCCCCGTGGCCGTCTTGGTCTTGGGGTCGAACGGCGCCACGCTCTGGACGTTGACGCCGCGGATCTGCGTCTCGCCCCCCAGGAAGTACCGCTGGTAGTAGGGCACCTCGCTGGTGTCGCCGAAGGGCCTGATCCAGCCCGCCTGCCCGCGCAGGCCCAGCGCCATCTTCCGTCCCACCGGCAGGTAGACGACGCTCTCCAGGGTCGGGCGCAGGTAGTCGACGCTGCCGCCCAGGGGCCCGCCGGTCAGCTGGAAGCTCAGGGTGTGGCGCATCCCCGAGCGCGGGGTGTAGGGGTTGTCCACGGTGTCGCGGTTGAGAGTGAGGCTCACGCTGCTCTCGTAGCGCCGCCCCAGACCCCCGAAGTAGGACGGATCGCTGATCGGCAGGCTCGTCCCGGTGGCGAGGGCCGAGGCCTCCAGGGTCTGCAAGGTCTTCTCGTCCAGGTTGTAGATGTCGATGACCTGGTACGAGTAGCCGGTGAAGAGGCGTGTGAAGCCGCGAAGCGAGACGCCCGTGTTCACCGACACGCCCTGAGCCTGCTGCCCGTATCCCACGAAGGTCCCATAGGAGAGGTAGGTGAGCCGGCGCAGGAAGACGTCGGCCCCGACCGTGATCGGGCGGTCCAGGAAGTAGGGCTCGCTCACCGAGAGCTGGAAGTTGCGACTGCGCCGGCCGGTCTGGGCGGCGAGGGTGACCGTCTCGCCCGCGCCCAGGAAGTTGGTGGTGGAGAAGGAGGCGTTCAGGAAGGTGCCCTCCAGGCCGCTCACGCCGCCGCCGAAGGTGAACTGGTTGCGGTTCTGCTCCTCGATCTTGAAGGTCACGTCCACCTTGTTGTCGGCCCCCGGAGTGGGCCTGATGTCGGGCGGCTTCTCCATGGGCTTGAAGTAGCCCAGCTGGTTGATCCGCTTGATCGACAGCTTGAGCGCCTCGGTGTTGAAGACCTCGCCTTCGTTCAGGTACACCTCGCGCCGGATCACCTTGTCCCGGGTCGAGTCGTTGCCGGTGAAGCTCAGCGTCCCGAGCAGGTACTGCTTGTCCTCCTCCATCCGCACCGTGACGTCGACCACCTTGCGCTCGGGATCCGGCTTCCTCTGGGTGCCCCCCGTCCACTGGAAGTAGCCCAGGCTCCCGTACAGGTCACGCAGCTTCTCGTAGGCCTTCTTGAACTTCGACTCGTTGTAGACCGCACCTTCCTTGAGCTTGAAGAAGCCGCGCACGTAGGACTCCTTCAGGACCTTGAGCCCCTCGAAGTCGAGCTTGCCCATCCGGTACTGCTCGCCTTCCGTGATCGGGATCTCGAGCCGCATCCACTTGACCGGCTTCTTCTTGATGAAGCCCGACTTGCCGTCGAAGTAGCTGATCTTCGGGTTGCCCACCCGCACCGTCACGTAGCCGTGGTTGAGATACAGGTCCTCGATCCTGCCCCGGTCCCCCCGCGGGTCCTCGTCGTCCCCCAGCCACTTGCTCTCCGCGTAGGTCGACTTGCCCCCCAGCCAGCTCAGGTTGAAGAAGCCCGCCTGCTTCATCTTGCTCATCCGCCAGCGCAGCCGCCGACCCGAGAAGACCTTGTTCCCGTCGAACACGATCTCCTTGATCTTCGTCTTCGGCCCGTCGTCGATCACGAACGAGAGCTGCTGGCCCGCGGCGCCCATCGCCTTCGCCTCGTGGTGTACCTTCGCGAAGGGCTGTCCCTTCAGGACCAGCATCTCCTTGATGATCGACTCCACCCGCCGGGCCTTGGCCGGGTCGTAGAAGGTGTCGACCCGGATCGTCGCGTCCCGCTTCTTCAGCTCGTCCTCGATGTTCGTGCTGGTCAGCTGCTTGCTGCCCCGGAAGTCCACGATCTGGATGCGCTTCCTCTCCTGCACCTTGAAGCGCACGATCTTGCCCCCCTGCGGGCCATCCACCGCCTCGATCTGCAGGTCGTCCAGGAACCCCGTGTCCCACAAACGCCGGAAGTCCTCGCGCAGCTTGGCCACGTCGTAGCGGTCACCGGGACGCGTCTGGATGTAGAAGAGCAGCGTGTCCGTCTGCAGCAGCTGGTTGTTGACGATCTCGACCGCCTCCACCACCGGTCCCCCGCCCGAAGGCGCCGCCGACGGGGCGGTGAAGAGCAGGGCGAGCAGGACAACGACAGTCGCGCGTGGGCACATCCCTCGCAATCTGCGCCCCGACGGCGCCCGAGTCTTCATGCCGGCGAAAGAACGCGGTCAGACATGTAAGCGGCGCCCGCGGCGCCCGCGCCCCTTGGGCCGCCGGCGCGCGGATTTACATCGCTTACCGACGGCTTTCACCGCCATGAAGACTGGCCGGCACGGCGGGCACAGATTCTCGGGGAGTGGGCTACGGCTCGACAAGACCGTTCCTCCTCCTCCTGTGGGTCTCCCTGGGTGCCGGCGCCGGGATCATCCAGTCGCTGGTCGGCGAGGTGGTCTCGGCGCCGGCAGACGGAGGGCGGCGTCTGCTGGTGAAGAAGGACGGCGGCGGCACGGTTGCCGTCGTGATCGCGGATGGAGCGCGCATCCTGCGCCTGCCACCGGGAAAGACCGCGCTCGCAGACGCGACCCCGATCGCCCTCGACGCGATCACGGAGGGCGACCGGGTGCTCTGCCGGGCGAACGCCGGAACCGAGCCCGACACCTGGAGGGCCTCGCTGGTCGTCGTCATGAAGCGTGCCGACCTCGAAGAGCGCCGCGCGCGGGAGCGGGACGACTGGAGGCGGCGCGGCGCGGCAGGCGTCGTGACGGCACTCGACCCCGTCGCCCTCGAGATCCGGATGCGCCTGACCGGCACGCGCGGCGAGCTGGTGGCCGTGTGCAACCCGCGGACTGTCTTCCGCCGCTACGGCTCGGGCTCGTCCCGCTTCGCCGACACCCACCTCAGCGCCTTCCACGAGCTGGCGGTCGGCGACCAGGTCCGGGTGCTGGGCGAGCGCGACGCCGCCGGCGCGCGTCTTGTCGCGGAAGAGGTCGTCTCGGGGGCCTTCCGGGTGGTGCGCGGCGTGCTCGCGGAGGCGGACGCGGCGCACGGGATCGTCCGCGTGCGCGAGAGCGGGCAGGGCCGAGCCGGCCGCGCTGGCCAGGCGATGGTCGAGCTGAAGCTCGGCCCCGCCACCCTGCTCCGCCGCCTCCCCCCCATGCTGGTGATGCGCCTGATGCGTGCTTCCGCTCGCGGCGCGACCGCGGGCGGCACGGAAGCGGACGCGCGCCCGGAGGAGGAGGAGTCGCCGCGCCTCGACCCGGACGAGATCCTGGAAAGGCTGCCCGCCATCGGCGCGGAAGACCTGCGACCGGGCGACGAGCTGGCGGCGGTGGGGCCGAAAGGGCCGGACGGCGCCCCTCTCGCGGCCACCAAGCTGGTGGTGTGGACGCTCCCGTCCTGGCAGGACGCACGCTCGCGCTCTCGCCGCGGCGGCAGCGAAGAGCCGACGGACCCGTTCCTGGAGGTTCTCGGCGTCGGAGGAGAGACACCTTGGTGACGAGACGCCCCCCGATCCTCCCGGTCGCGTCTGCCGTCGTGGTCGCGCTGCTCGGCGCAGCGATCCCTTCCCTTGCGGCACCGCCTATCTCTCCTCCTGAGACGGGCTCGCTCGAGGGCACGGTCGTCGACCCCTCGGGCGCAAGCGTCCCGGGGGCGCACGTCGAGGTGCGGGGCGCCGGCACCCGCCGCTCGGGCAAGACCGACAAGGGCGGCGCGTGGAAGCTCGAGGGACTGCGGCCCGGCCGCTACACGGTCCGCGTTACACGCGAAGGCTTCGCTGCCGACGCCCGCGAGGCGGCGGTGGTCGCGGGCGGCGAGACCTCGCTCGAGATCTCGCTCGCCCTGGCCCCGGTCGAGGAGAAGGTGAACGTCGCCGAGCCTCACCCGACCATCGGGCTCTCCCAGGAACAGAGCGCAGGCGCGATCGTGATCGAGGGCGATGAGCTGGACGCGCTGCCGGACGATCCCGACGAGCTGCTGGACGCACTCCAGGCCCTGGCCGGCCCGGCGGCGGGGCCGAGCGGGGGCCAGGTGTTCGTGGACGGCTTCAGCGGCGGCCGGATGCCGCCCAAGTCCGCGATCCGCCAGATCCGGATCAACGCCAGCCCCTTCTCCGCCGAGTACGACCGTCCCGGCTTCGGCCGGATCGAGATCTTCACCAAGCCGGGCAGCGAGTCCTTCCACGGCCAGGCCCAGGCGCGCCTCCGCGACAGCGCCCTGGACGCCCGCGACTCGTACGCGTCCAACAAGCCCGACTACCGTCGCCTGACCTGGGGCGGCGGCATCGGCGGGCCGATCGTCAAGGGGCGGGCTTCCTTCTTTCTCGACTTCGACCGTCGCAGCGTCGACGACACCGAGCTGGTGAACGCCACCGTGCTCGGCGAGGACCTTCAGCCCACCTCGTACAACGATTCCCTGGTGGTCCCCCGCCACCACACCACGATCAGCCCCAGGGTCGACGCCCAGCTCGGCGCTCACACCCTCACCCTGCGCTACGCCTACACCTCGGACGACCAGCAAGGAGCGGGCGTGGGCGGCTTCTCCCTGCCGTCCCGCAGCTACGACGTCTCGAGCGCACAGCAACTGCTCCAGGCCGGCGACACGGTCTCCTTCGGCAGGCTGCTAAACGAGCTGCGCGTCCAATGGACGCGCCGGCGCCGGAGCCAGGACCCGCTGAGCGGCCTCCCCGCCCTGGTGGTACAGGAGGCGTTCACTTCGGGAGGCGCCGACGCGGGGCTCTCCTCCTCGCGCGACCAGGGGCTCGAGATCCACGACATCCTGTCGGGCACCTGGGGCGCCCACTCGATCCGCACCGGTCTGCGCGTCCGCGGCAGCGATCACTCCGAGACCTCCCGCCAGGGCTGGAACGGCAGCGTCACCTTCGCTGGCGGCCTGGCGCCGGTCCTGGACGCCGACGGCCAGGTCGTGCTCGGACCCGACGGCAGCCCGCTGCTCGCGCCCATCTCCAGCCTGGAGCGCTACCGGCGAACGCTCCTCTTCGCCTCGCAGGGCCTCGACCCCGCGGCCATCCGCGCCCGCGGCGGCGGCGCCAGCCAGCTCGCCATCGCGGGCGGCGACGCCGAAGCCGGCGTTCGCCAGTGGGACTTCGCCGCCTTCTTCCAGGACGACTGGAAGGCACGCCGGGACCTGACCCTGGGCCTGGGCCTGCGCCTGGAGAGCCAGACCAACGTCGCGCGGACCGTCGACCTCGCCCCGCGGCTTTCGATCGCCTGGTCGCCCGGCTATCCCGGGCGCGGCCCCGCGAAGACGGTCCTGCGCGGCGGCGTCGGGCTCTTCTACGACCGCATCGACGACAGCCTCGTGCTCGACACGCGCCGCAACGCCATCAGCGCCCCGCGCCGCTACCTGGTGAGCGACCCTTTGCTCCTCGACGAGGTCCGCTACGCTGCGGACGGCAGTGTCGCGAGCCTGCCCTCCTTCGACGCGCTGGGCGCAGCGGAACAGCCGGCCCTGGTACGCCTCTTCGCGGACGGCCTCAGGACGCCACTCGCTCTCCACACCTCGATCGGCGTCGACCGCACCTTGCCGGCGGGCTTCACGCTCACCGCGGCCTGGCTCGACTCGCGCACCTGGCGCGCCCTGCGCTCGCGTGTGGTCCCGGCACCTTCGGCCGGAGAGAACGGCGCCGCGGCGGTCGCCTACCAGTACGAGTCCACCGGGCGGATGCGCCAGGACCAGCTGATCCTGGGGCTGAACCGCCGTTTCAGCGAGCGGCTGAGCCTGTCCATGCGCTACTTCCTCGGCTGGGCCCGCAGCGACACCGACGGGGCCGGCAGCTTCCCCGCCGATTCCAGCGATCCCGCCGCCGACTGGGGGCGTTCCTCGCACGACGTGCGCCACCGCCTGATCCTGATGGGCAGCGTGACCCTGCCCTGGGAAGTGCGCCTGAGTCCGTTCCTGATCGCCTCCTCGGGCGCCCCCTTCAACATCACGGTCGGCCGGGACCTGAACGGCGACACGGCGTTCACGGACCGTCCCGCCTACGCGAGCGACCCCTCGAACCCGGACGCAGTCACGACGCCCTGGGGCGTCTTCGACACGTCTCCCTCCCCGGGCGAAGAGACCATCCCGCGCAACCTGGGAGAGGCGCCGGGCCTTCTCGTCTTCAACCTCCGCGTGAGCAAGACCATCCCTCTCGTGCGCCGCCGGGCGCAGGCCACGGACGACCCGGAGGCCGGCGGACACGACGGGCCCGATGGTGGTCCCGGGCCGGGTGGCCCGCCTCCGGGAGGACACGGCGGACCCGGGGGGCCGGGCGGCTTCGGCGGCCCGCCGGGTATGGGGCCGGGCGGCTTCCGGGGACGAGGCGGCCGCTTTGGCGGACGCCGGCAGACGGGGCCCTCGCTGAGCGTGTCGCTCTACGCGCAGAACGTGCTCAACAAGGCCAACGCCGGCGTGCCCGTCGGCAACCTCAGCTCCCCGACTTTCGGGCGCTCCCTCACCAGCGCCGGCGCCTTCGGCCGCGGCCCGGGTGGCGGCGGTCCGGGCGGGGCCACGGGCAACCGCTCGATCGAGCTGCGGGTCCGCGCGTCCTTCTGAGCGCGCGGCCGGACCGCTCCTCGAGGGATCGCCTGACCGCTCCGCCTATCTCAGGCAGGGAGAGACGCTCGCGCTCCCGCGGATGCCGGGGTCAGGAGAGGCGTGCAGCGGCCTGCCCAGGATCCCGGCATCCAGGGACGGCCTCGCCGGTACGATCCTGATCGCACACACCGTCCGGCCTCGCCCGACCGGCAGACGGAGGCCGAACGATCCCACGGCTCGGGCGGCAGGGCCGGGAGACGACAAGCTGAAGGGGGCGAGCCGATTCACGTACCCCCCGCCCAGCCTGAAGGGCGTCACCCGCGGGGCATCCGCTGCGGAACCGAGGATCAGGATCAGAGCGATCAGCATCTCTCAGCCTCCCGTCTCTCTCCTCCCGATCCTACCCTCTCGACACCCCCGCGACCAGGAGGCGGCGCCGCCTGAAGCGCCGCCTCCTGACCTCCGCTGGGTCTGGGAACGCCTACGGCGCGGGCGGCGCGTCCGGCCCCGTGGCCGGGGGCGGAGCCCCCTGGGGAGGAGGCGGCCCCTGCGGGCGAGGAGTGTCCGCAGAAGGCTCCTCTGTCTCCGCCTTGAAGGGATCGAACACCCGCTTGATCTTGACCGTGTCGCCGAAGGGACGATCCAGCTCCACGAGCACGGTCAGCTGCCGTGGCTCGGTGGTCGCTGACCACTCCTCTTTCATGCCGCCACGCTGCGACTTCGTCTCGACCAGGAGCCTGGCGCCGTCCCAGTGGGTCTTGACGGTCCGGCCCTCCGCGTTCTCATAGCCCTTGCCGTCGGCGTGCAGCGTGCGCAGCGTGGCCTCGGGGCCGACGATCGTGATCTCCGGCGTGAGGTTCGTGATCGTGATCTTGTCGGCGGTGAAGAGCATCCCCCCACCGGCGAAGCCGCCCGGGCGTCCTTCGCGCGCCATGCCGCCGCCGGGGCCGCCACCCCAGCCGCCGCGGCGAACGCCGCGGCGAACGCCGCCGCCCCAGCGACCACCGCCTCCGCCTTCGGGCGGCTCACCTTCCCCGCCGCCCCACCGGCCGCCGCCCGGGCCGCCGCGGTTCGGCCGCCCCTCGCGCATCTTCGCGCGCGGGTCGTCGCTCAGCTGCTTGTTCAACGACCACTCCCCCACGAATGCCTGCCGGGCAGCCGTGACGGCCGCCTCGTCCGCAGCCTTGTCCTTCGCGCTGGCAGGAGTCGACAGGCCGACCCCCGCCAGGACGATCGCTCCCGCCAGGGCGAAGAGCCGACCCACCTGCTTGTGCATGGTTCCTCCGCGGCGCGACCCTCGGTCGCACACTTGCCAGTATCCACGATCGTCTCGCTCGGACCGGGAGTCATCATGCCCACGAAAGTCCTCTGTAAGCGATGTAAATGACGCCCCGCCGCCGCCAGGCCCGCCTTCTCGCGCTGCTACACTCGCCGCATGTGGCGTTGGCCCCGCCAGTACGGGCTCTGGATCACACTCGGCTCGCTCGCGTTCCTGCTCCTTCTACTCGGCGTCCTCCAGTACCGGTGGATCGGCGAGATCGGACGCGCCGAGGCGGAAAGGCAGAAGGCCCAGATCGCCCGCTCCGCGAACCGTTTCGCCGCCGGCCTGGACCGCGCGCTCGGGCAGGTGATGCTGGCGCTGCACGGCGAGCCCCGGTCGGAGCCGGCCGGTCCCGGCATGCTCGACGAACGCCTCGCGCTCCTCTCGCGGAGCGACGAGGCGCGGCTCGTCTCCCGCGTCCTGCGCCTCCGGCCGCGCGCGGGCGCCGTCTCCCTGGAGGACTGCACCGTTGCCGGGCCCCACTGCCAGCCCGGTACCTGGACGCCCGCATTGGAGACGCTTCGCCGGCGTCTCCTGGCACGTGAGGAGGCCGGCGGCTCTCCCTTCGAGAGCGGGATCCGTCCCGGTGAGATGCTGGACGACCCGCCCGCCCTGCTGCTCCCCGATCTCGAGCGGGAGGACACGGCGCCGAGGCAGGCCGGTCCTCAACGCCTCCGGCTCGACAGCCTGCTGGTGATCGAGCTGGACACCGCCTACCTGCGCGGCACGCTCCTGCCCCAGCTCGCCGAGGCCTGTTTCGGTCCCTTGCGCGAGAGCGAGTTCGCGGTGAGTGTCGTGCGCCGCGCCGACCGTCACCCCCTGTACTCGAGTGCTCCCACGGACCGCGGCGAGGGGAGCCGCGGCGACCTGGAGCTGGAGATCCCCGGCTTCCTGCGTCCGAACCCCGAACGGGAAGGCCGCCGGCGCTTCCCGGGCTTCCTGTTCGGGGCCTGGAGGGAACGGGAGCGCCGCTTCGACTCCGCACCGGCGGAGGCGCCCTGGCTGCTGGTGGTGCGTCACCGGGGAGGCTCGCTGGACCACGCCGTGACGGCGATGCGGCGGCGCAACCTGGCCCTGAGCCTCGGTGTCCTGGCCCTCCTGGGAGCCGCCGCGATCGTCCTGGTGATCGGAGCCCAGCGGGCACGGAGCCTGGCGCGCCAGCAGATCGAGCTGGTCGCCGGCGTGAGCCACGAGCTCAACACGCCGCTCGCCGCCATCCGCTCCGCCGGCGAGAACCTGGCGGAGGGCATCGTCACCGACCCCGCCCAGGTGCGCCGCTACGGTGCCTCGATCGAGCAGCAGGGCCGCCGCCTGACCGGGCTGGTCGCACAGGTCCTCGACTTCGCCGGGATCGAGTCGATGAGCCGCGCCTACGCGAGCGAGCCGGTTTCGCTCCCGCGCCTGGTCGACGATGCCCTCGCCGAGCTGCACCTGGTGCTCGAGCAGGCGGGCCTGGTCGTCCTGAAGGTGATCCCGGCCGACCTGCCGGAGCTGCGCGGAGACGCCCCCGCGCTCCGCCGGGTCCTCGCCAACCTGCTCACGAACGCGGCCAAGTTCGCCGCCGCCGGAGGTCGAGCCACGATTCGCGCCCATGCGGTCCCGGGCCGGAAGCGCGTGGTCCTGCGGGTCGAAGACGCGGGCCCCGGCATCCCGGCCGCCGAGCGCGCGCGGGTGTTCGAGCCCTTCTACCGGGGTGGCGCAGCCGGGCGGAACGAGGTCCCGGGCAGCGGGCTGGGGCTCGCCCTGGTCCGCCGCGTGGTGACGGCGCACGGCGGCAGCGTGCGGATCGAGGAGGCCGCGGGGGGAGGCACGGCCGTCGTGGTGGAGCTGCCCGCGGCCGGCCAAGGCGAGCCGTCGTGAAGACGCGCGTGCTGATCGTCGAGGACGAGCCGCTGCTGGTGATGACCCTCAGCGACCGCCTGCGGGCGGAGGGCTACGAGATCGAGTCGGCCACGAACGGCGAGCTGGGCCTGACCCGCGCGCGCACGGGCTCTTTCGACCTCGTCCTGCTCGACGTGGCCCTGCCGCTGCGCAACGGCTTCGACGTTCTGCGTGACCTGCGCCAGCAGCGCGTGGACACGCCCGTGGTCATGCTCACCGCGCGGGGCCAGGTCGTCGACCGAGTGCTGGGGCTCAAGCTGGGTGCCGACGACTACCTGCCGAAGCCCTTCGACGCCATGGAGCTGCTCGCCCGCATCGAGGCCGTCCTGCGCCGGCGCAAGGGCACCGCGACCCCCTCCGGCGGCAGCGTCGTGTTCGGCGAGGTACGGGTGGACTTCCGGCGCGCCGAGGTCCAGCGCGAGGGGAAGCCGGTCGAGCTCTCCAGCCTGGAGTTCAAGCTGCTGCGCTACTTCGTCGAGCACCGCGGCGAGCTGCTTTCGCGGCACGAGCTGCTCCAGCGCGTGTGGGGGTACCCGGCGGTCCTCCAGACGCGCACCGTCGACGTCCACGTGGCGTCTCTCCGCCAGAAGCTGGAGCCCCACCCGGCCAAGCCCGAGCACATCCTGACCGTGCACCGGATGGGCTACCGCTTCGTCGGGTGAGCCGGGCAGCGGTCAGGGCGGTCGCGGTCGGCTGGCTGTAAGTCTATTAGGAAGAACCAGATCGGTCCGCCAGCGGTTTCGGTTTCGATCTCCCCTTGCGGTGGGGGTGCTCGATGGCCCATGATCCCACCCCTCGGCACGCAGCGGAGGGTCGAAGCCCCATGCTCACCACCGACGTCGGTCGGGACGCGGCACACTGCGACGACTTCTTCGAGGCACGGCTCCGCTTCGGCATCCGCAGACCGGCGGGTTGGCGCTTCCTGTCCAGCTCCGGGTCCCCCGCCGCGCGAGCCCTGGGACGCAGAGCCGACGCGACCCGGCCCCATCCGCCGTTCGTGGCCATGGTGCGGGACGTCGCCAGTGACCGTCATCCCCGTCCGACCATCCAGGTCAGCTGCCGCCGGGTCGGCCCGCAGGCCGAGGCGAAGCTGCGCCAGCTGCTGCGCGCGCACCTCGACTCCTTGCGCCGCCAGCTCGACGGCTTCGAGCTGCTGACGTCCTCGCTCGACAACATCGTCGGTGGCCGGCGGACCGCACACCTGCAGTACCGCTACGTCCTGCACGTGCCCTGCGGGGCGGAGGCCTGCCCGATGCCCGTCCTGGCCCACAACTACCTGGTGCCGACCGCGGGGCTGGTCTTCACGATCGCGATGTCGAGCAGCCAGGACGGGCGCTACTTCGACGAGGGGGACTTCGCGGCGGCGCTCGCGTCGGTCCGCATCGGCTCCTCTGGCCGCCGCAGATCCGGCCCGACCTTCGACCGGCCTCGGGTGATCGGCTGGACCGGGACTCCGGCCCGCGTCTCGTCCTCCTGAAGGCCCCATCAGCTCTCCACCCGGGCGCGTCGTCCCAGCGACTCTCCGCCCGGCAGGCTCGGCATACAATTGGCGGCACCCCGTCACTTACCCGTACTTCCTCGAGAAGGTCGATGCCCGCAGACCCACGTGTCAGCATCCTGATCGCGGCCACCGCCGGCCCCCGACTGGAGCGGATTGCCGGTGCCCTGGTCCGGCAGTCGGCCTCGCTCGAGCGGGTCGGTATGCCTGCGCTTCGAGCAGCGAGAGGGAGCCCATTGGTCCTGGTGGTAGGATCGCAACGGTCCAGTCGAGCGCTCTCCCACAGAATCGTCCTGGAGGCGTGTCCTTGAGTGTTCCGCTACCCCTCGCGTCAGCCGCTGGCGGTGAAGGCAGCGCCGTACCGACGATCCTGCTGGCGCTCGCGTTCGTGGTCGTCGGGGCCAAGCTGGCAGGCGAGCTGGTCGAGCGGCTGGGCCAGCCCGCCGTGCTCGGCGAGCTGCTGGTCGGCATCGTGCTCGGCAACGCGACGCTCTTCGGAGGGCCCGATGCCTCGGCCCTCGCCGCCAGTGAGACCTTCACCGTGCTCGCCGAGCTCGGTGCCGTGCTGCTCCTCTTCCACGTGGGGCTCGAGTCGACGCCCAAGGAGATGGCCGCGGTCGGAGGCCGCGCCACGCTGGTGGCCATCGTGGGCGTCGTCACGCCCATGCTGCTGGGCTTCGGCGTCGGCGAGCTGCTGCGGCCCGACGAGTCGTGGCTGCTCCACGCCTTCCTGGGCGCCATGCTCGCCGCCACCAGCGTCGGCATCACCGCCCGGGTCCTGAAGGACGCCCACGCCCTGCGAACCGGCTTCGCGCGCATCATCCTGGGCGCCGCCGTGATCGACGACGTGCTCGGCCTGCTGGTGCTCGCCGTCGTCTCCGGCATCATCAGCGCGGCCGCCACCGGCGCCACCCTCTCGCTGGGCGCGATCGTCCTCATCCTGCTCAAGGCCTTCGTGTTCCTGGCCGGCGCGCTGCTGGTCGGATCGCTGGTGTCGCCCCGCGTCTTCCGCAGCGCGCTCGCCCTGCGCTCGCGCGGGGTCGTGCTCTCGCTCGCGCTCGGGTTCTGCTTCGTGCTCTCCTACCTGGCCCTGCGCGCCGGGCTGGCCCCGATCGTGGGCGCCTTCGCGGCGGGCCTGGTCCTGGAGGACGTGCACTTCGAAAAGCACGTGCAGCGCGGCGAGCCGCCCTTGCACGAGAGCCTCGAGCCCCTGATCGCTCTGCTGGTCCCCGTCTTCTTCGTCAGGATGGGGATGCTGGTGGACCTGCGCTCGTTCCTCTCGCCCGCGGTGCTCGGCTTCGCCGCACTGCTCACCGTCGCTGCCATCCTGGGCAAGCTCGCCTGCGCCGTGGCGACGCCCAAGGGCATCTCCGGCCTGACGGTGGGCCTCGGCATGATGCCGCGCGGCGAGGTGGGCCTCATCTTCGCCGGCATCGGCGCCGAGCTGGTCCTGGCCGGAAGGCCGGTCGTGGACGCCGGCACCTACGCGGCGGCCGTCTTCATGGTGGTCGCCACCACGATCGCGACGCCGCCGCTGCTCCTCTGGTCGATCCGGAGGCGCCCGGCCGCCTAGGGCCCTGGCCCCGAAGAGCCGCCCGCGCGCGGTAGCTCTCGATCCGGCCGGGGTGGCCGTGCCGGCGGTCCGCGCGCATACTACAATCATCCAAGATTTCATACGGGGGTCTTCTCCGAAGCCGCCCTCGCGGGCCGAGCATGCACATCCCCGACGGGTTCCTCGACGTCCGGACCATCGCCACCACCGGCGCGCTCTCCGCCTCCGGGCTCTCGGTCGCGCTGGCGCGGCTCCGCCGCGGCCTGCCGCGGCGGCGGATCCCGCTGATGGGGCTGACCGCCGCGTTCCTGTTCGCCGCCCAGATGCTCAACTTTCCGGTCGCGGCCGGCACCTCCGGTCACCTGCTGGGCGCCGTCCTGGCCACGGTGCTGCTCGGTCCGAGCGCGGCCGTGGTGGTGATGACGGCCGTCCTGCTCGTCCAGGCCCTGTTGTTCGCCGACGGCGGTCTGCTCGCCCTGGGCGCCAACGTCTTCAACATGGCGGTCGTCGCCGTCCTGGGGGGATTTGCCGTCCTCCAGCCTCTGCGACGGCTGCTGCCGGGGCCGCGCGGCCTGCTGACGGCGACCGCCTTCGCTTCCTGGTCCTCCGTGGTGCTCGCCTCGATCGCCTGCGCTGCGGAGCTGGCGGCCTCGCGCGTCGCACCCTGGCGGCTGGCCTTCCCCGCCATGGCCGGCACCCATGCGTTGATCGGACTCGGCGAGGCGCTGATCGCCTCCCTGGTGGTGGCCGCCATCCTGCGCACCCGTCCGGACCTGCTCGATCTCCCGCGCGGCACGGGCGCCTCCCCCGGCCGGCCGTCGGCTTCCCGCCTGCGGCTGCCGGCCGCCTATGGCCTGGCCGCCGTCCTGGGAGTCGTGGTGCTCGGCGTCCCCTTCGCCTCCACGCGGCCCGACGGCCTGGAGCGGGTGGCGGAGCAGCTCGGCTTTGCGGGCCGCGCCGAAACCACCGACGAGGCCGCGCCCATGCCCGACTACCGGCTGCCCGGCATCGGATCGGCGACCGCCGCCACCTGGGCCGCCGGCGGCGCGGGGGTGCTGCTCGTGTTCGCTCTCGCGCGGGCTCTCGCCCGCGCGCTCGTCCGCGAGCCGGATCCCGGGACGCCGCCCGGGTCGTCGAAGGGCTGACGGCGTGCGCCACGATTTCCTCGACAAGTGGAGCCGGCTCGACAGCCCCGTCCACCGGCTGCCGCCCGCGGCCAAGCTCCTGGGTGCGGTGGCGCTGGTGCTGGCGACCGTCGTGGTCCCGGTCCGCTCCCCCTGGCTCTTCGCCGGCGTAGGGCTGCTGCTGCTGCTGCTCGTCCTCCTGAGCCGGGTGCCCGTCCGCTTCCTGGCCCTCCGGCTGCTGCTGCTCGAGCCCTTCGTGGCCGGTGTCGCGGTCCTCTCGCTGTTCCAGCCGAACGGGCTCGTCCTCGCGTCGCTGCTCGTGCTGCGCAGCACGCTCTGCCTCGCCACCATGATCCTGCTCACCAGCACTACACCTTTCGCGGAGATCCTGCGGGTGCTGCGGCGGATCCGGCTGCCCACGCTGCTGCTCACCACGATAGCCCTCATGTACCGCTATCTCTTCCTCCTGGTCGACGAGGCGGAGCGCATGCAGCGCGCCCGCACCAGCCGCACGCTCCGCGCGGGCCGGAGGCACGAGTGGCGCTCGACCGCCGCCCTCGCCGGTCAGCTCTTCCTGCGCTCGACGGAGCGGGCCGAGCGCATCTACGCGGCCATGTGCGCGCGGGGCTGGCGATGACCCCGGCGGCGGAGGTCCGCGATCTGCGCTTCGGGTACGGAGACGCCCCCTACGCCCTGCGCGGGGTCTCCTTCTCGGTGGCGCCCGGCGAGTGCCTCGGCATCGTCGGGCCCAACGGCGCCGGCAAGTCGACGCTGCTGCTGCACCTCAACGGCATCCTGCCCGAGGATCCGCCGGACCAGCCAGCGGTCCTGATCGAGGGCCGGCCGATCACCCGGGAGAACCTGCACGAGGTGCGCAGGACCGTGGGTCTCCTCTTCCAGGACCCGGACGACCAGATCTTCTGTCCCACCGTGTTCGAGGACGTGGCCTTCGGTCCGCTGCAGCTCGGCGTCGGCGATCCCGAGCTGGGTCGGATCGTGCGGGCGGCGCTCGCCCAGGTGCGTCTCGAAGGGTTCGAGCGGCGCCTGCCTCATCACCTGAGCCTGGGCGAGAAGCGGCGCGTCTGTCTCGCGGGCGTCCTCGCCTGCGAGCCGCGAATCCTGGTCCTCGACGAGCCCACGGCGGGCCTCGATCCCCGCGGCCGGCGGGAGCTGATCGACCTGCTCGCCTCGCTGCCGGCCACGCGCATCGTCGCCTCGCACGACCTCGACATGGTGGTCACGCTCTGCTCGCGGGTGCTGGTCCTGGACGGCGGGGCGGTGGTCGCCGGCGGAGAGACGGCGGCCGTGCTCTCCGACGAGGCGTTCATGCTCGCGCACGGGCTCGAGCGGCCCCACAGCCTGCAGCACCCGCATCCCCACGGCGTGGCGGGCGCCCCCGCCGGAACCTCCGCCGGAAGCGAGGCGGCCCCTAGAGGCGCGCGGAGCTGAGCACCAGGCGTCCGTGCTTGACGCCTTTCAGGCCCAGCAGGTGGTCGGCCAGGTGGCGCAGGTCGGCCGCCTTCCCGCGCAGGGCCAGCACCTCCAGACACAGCCGCGCGTCGAGGTGGACGTGCAGGGTCGAGAGCACCTTCGCGTGATGATGGTGCCCCGCGTCCACCAGCCGGTCGCTCAGCTCGCGCTGCCCATGGTCGTAGATCAGGGTGAGGCTCGCGACCGACTCCCCGTCCCCTTCGGACTCCTCGTCCTCGACCAGCCGCGCGCGCACGAGGTCGCGCACCGCCTCCGAGCGGTTGCTGAGGCCGCGCTTGCGCAGCCAGCGGTCGAACCTGCCCAGCAGCTCCTTCTCGATGGCGAGGCTGATGCGCTCGATCTTCATCCCGGTCTCCACCCCTGCCGACGCTAGCACGTCGATCCTGTCTTGCCCACCGGAGCGGCGTGCCGCATGGTAGTCTTCGCGCCTCGGGGCGCGGCGGCGCACCGCGCGCGGAGGGCGGAGAGAGCTCGTGACGATCCTGGTCGCCTACAGCAGCCGCTACGGCTCGACGAGTGAGGTCGCCGACGCCGTGGCCGCCACCCTGCGCGAAGGCCAGCTCGGCGTGGAGGTGCTGCCGATGGGCGAGGTGGCGTCCCTCGACGGCTACGCCGCCGTGGTCCTGGGCATGCCGCTCTACCTGGCACGCTGGACCGAGGAGACCACGCAGTTCCTGACCCGGCACCGGGATGCCTTGGTGCGCCGGCCGGTGGCCGTCTTCACGCTCGGCCCCACCCGGGACGACGCGAAGGAGTGGGAAACCGTGCGCGGGCAGTTCGAGGACGAGCTCGACGGCTATCCGTGGCTCTCGCCCGTCGCGACCGCCCTTTTCGGAGGCAAGTTCGATCCGGCCGCGCTCGACCTGCCCCACCGCCTGCTCACCGTCATGCCGGGGAACCCGCTGCACCAGCAGCCGGCCAGCGACATACGGGACTGGACGGCGATACGTACCTGGGCCCGAGAGCTGGCGGCCCTGCTACGCGAGCGACTCTCGTAGCGCGAAGACGCTAGACGGCTCGGATCTCGAACGCCGGCGGCTTGAGGATGTGCTTCTTGACCGCGCACAGGTCCGCGGCACGCACGACCGCCTCACGGTGCTTCTCCGGGAAGCCGGCGGGCAGGTGGATGTCCAGGGACAACCGGGCGATGCGGCGGCCGTCCGGCTCGCGCTCGATCCGCATCTCGATCCGCAGTCCCTCGGTCGCGATCCCCCGGACGTCGCAGTAGCCCTTCACGTAGATGCCGGCGCAGGTCGCGATCGACGCCAGGAAGAGGTCGAAGGGCTGCGGCGCAGAGCCCTCGCCACCGCCCTCGACGGACTGGTCGGTCCGGACCGTGAAGCCCCCGTACTCGGCATCGACGCGCTTGCCCCCCGGGAACTGGACCGTCATCGTCGACATTCGCTGCTCCTTCCCCTCGGGTACCTGCCTGGTCGCGGTCCGCCCGGGGCACGATACCGTGGCGCCAAGTCGATGATGGCACGCTTCCCGCGGACCGAAGCCTTCCTCGACCCGCTCGTGGCAGCGTCTTGCTTGACCCGCGCTCGCTTCCGGCCCATCCTGGGGCCGATGTCTTCTCGTCCGAGCGACCGAAGGAATGACATGAACGAGGCTGCCTCGCTGATCCTCTCGGAGAACGTCAGCAGTCGCCCCGAGTCTCCGAGCGAGACGGCCGCGCGCGGAGCGGCGGTCGCCCTGCTCGCCAGACGTGGCGTCCGCAAGCTGGCTTCCGTCGTGGCGAGGCTGCGGCCCCCGCGCCGGCGCTAGGCCGTCAGTACATCCCACCCTCGGGCGGCATCCCGCCGCCGCGGCTCTCGCCCTTCTCCGTCGGGATCTCGCAGACGACGGCCTCGGTGCTGAGCCGCAGCGATGCGATGGACGCGGCGTTCTGGAGCGCGGAGCGGACCACCTTGGTCGGGTCGATGACGTCGGCCTCGACCAGGTTCTCGTAGACGTCCGTCTGTGCGTTGAAACCCTCGTCGCCCGAGAGCTCCCGCACCCGCAAGACCATGCCCCGGGCGGCGACCGGCGACACGGCCGGTCGGATCGACAGGATCGACCGCCTGGCCAGAGCCAACGCCGTGACGAGGATCACGCCAACCGCGGTGAGACCCGTCCACAGATAGCCCTCCGGGATGACGACCGCCCACGTCAGAACCAGCAGCGCGACCAGCCCGATCCGGCTCGTCCAGATGCTCCAGCGGCTCGACCTCATCGGCTCTCCCTCGTGCCCTGGTCGCGTTCCACCGACCCCCTCCCGCCCGAGCGCGCGCGACGCCGGCGCCGTGCGCCGGCTGGGGCGGAGCTGCTCGTGGAGGGAAGACGGCGACTCGTCAGGCTCTTTGTCTTCTACTCTACGCGGGCGGGGAGCAAGGCACCAATCGATTGCTCCGACACAAACCATCGGCGTCGGCCGATGACCCTCGGCCGCCTGGCGGCCGAGGCGTGGATCTGGTTCTCATCCGCTCCCAACCGTCCGCCCGGAGACAACGCCCGCTCGACCGCACTAGAATCGCAGGGCTTCGTGCGAGAGGCGTCGAGACCATGGAGAGACTGCGGCGCGCCCTGCCGGCGGTACTCGGACTGATACTCTTCACAGCGGCGCTCGTGGTGTTGCGCAGGCAGCTCCACGCGCTCAGCTGGTTCGCGCTCCGGGCGGACGTCCTGGCGACGCCCGCGACGCGGCTCGTGGCCGCGCTCGTTCTGACCGCCCTCAACTACGCCACCCTCACGGCCTACGACCTGCTGGCCTTCGCGTACATCGGCAATCCCCTGCCGCGCCGGCGCGTCGCCGCCGCCTCGCTTCTCGCCTATGGCGTCGCCAACAGCGTGGGCTTCTCGATGTTCTCGGGCGCCGCCGTGCGCTACCGCTTCTACACGCGCTGGGGCGTCAGCGCCCGGGAGCTCACGAGGATCGTCTTCTCCTACTCGGTCACCTTCTGGCTGGGGCTGCTGGCCCTGGGCGGGATCAGCCTGGTGGCGAGCCCCCTGCCGGAGGCCCACGAGCTCCCCGCGCACGAGCTCGTGGCCCCGGTGGGTTGGCTGCTGCTCGCCACCTGTGTCGCCTATCTCGTCGCCGTCGTCGTGCGCCGCGAGCCCATCCGCCTGTTCGGCTACGAGCTGCCCCTGCCGCCCCCGAAGATCGCCTTCGCGCAGCTCGGCGTGTCGGCGCTGGACTGGACGCTCGCCGCCGCCGTGCTCTACGCGCTGCTGCCGCAGAGCGTGCCGTTCCTGGCCCTGCTGGCGGCCTTCCTGGCGGCTCAGCTCCTTGGCCTCGCCAGCCACGTACCGGGCGGCGTGGGCGTCTTCGAAGCGCTGATGGTGGTTCTGCTCGAGCCCTTCCTCTCGTCCGCCCAGCTCCTTCCCGCGCTGGTCGTCTACCGGGTCGTCTACTACCTGCTGCCGCTGACGGTCGCGCTCCTGGTCCTGGTCGTCGACGAGCTGCGCCAGCACCACGGGCCGGCCCGGCAGGCGGCCGCCTTTCTCGGCTGGCTGAGCGAGGAGATCACACCGCGCGTCCTGGCGGTCTTCACGTTCCTGGCCGGCGCCAGCCTGCTCTTCTCGGGCGCTACCCCGGCGCCGCCAGGCCGGCTCGCCTGGCTCGCGCGCCTCCTGCCCCTCGCGGTGGTCGAGGCCTCTCACTTCCTGGGCAGCCTGGTCGGCGCGGGCCTGCTGCTCGTGTCCCGGGGCCTTTCGCTGCGCCTCGACGCCGCCTACTACCTGGCCGCCGGGGGGCTCGTGCTCGGGATCGCGGCCTCGCTCTTCAAGGCGGCGGGCTTCGAGGAGGCGGCGCTCCTGGCCGCGCTGCTCGTGATCCTGTGGCGCGCGCGGCCCGCCTTCGATCGCCGGGCGGCGCTCGTCGACACGCGGTTCTCAGCCGGCTGGATCGTGGCGGTGGTGGGGACGCTGGGCGCCTCGGTCTGGCTGGGCTTCTTCGCCTTCAAGCACGTGGAGTATTCCAACGAGCTCTGGTGGCAGTTCGAGCTGGGACAGCAGGCCTCCCGCTTCCTGCGCTCGTCCGTGGGAGCGGCCGTGGCGGTGGCGCTGTTCGGCTTCGGACGGCTGATGCGCCCGGCACCCCACGAGGCCCCCGAGCCCACCGACGCCGACCTCGAGGCCGCCGGCCGCGTGATCGCCGCGCAGACCGCCACCCTCCCCTACCTCGTGTACTCCCGGGACAAGGCGCTCCTCTTCGACGAGGAGCGTCGCGGCTTCGTGATGTACGGGATCCAGGGACGCACCTGGGTCGCGCTCGGGGATCCCGTGGGCCCGCCGGAACGGCGCGGGGGGCTGGTGCGTCTCTTCCTCGAGCGCTGCGACGACTTCGGCGGGGTCCCGGTCTTCTACGAGGTCGGCAAGGACGACCTGCACCGCTACGCCGACTATGGGCTGACCTTCGTCAAGCTCGGTGAGGAGGCGAGGGTCGACCTGCGGTCCTTTTCGCTCGAAGGGGGACCGGCCAGCAAGCAGCGCCAGGCGCTTCGGCGCCTCGAGAAGGAGGGTGGGACCTTCCGGGTCGTGCCTCCGGTCGAGCTGCCGGCTTTGATGGACGAGCTTCGTGCGGTCTCCGACGACTGGCTCCGCGAGCACGCCGGCGGCGAGAAGGCCTTCTCCCTCGGCTTCTTCGATCCCGGCTACCTGCAGCGTTTCCCGGTGGCGGTCGTGGAACGCCAGGGGCGCATCGAGGCCTTCGCCAACCTCTGGCCGGGACCCGACAAGCTGGAGCTCTCGGTGGACCTCATGCGCTACCGCAAGGACGCGCCGAAGGGCATCATGGAGACCCTGTTCGTCCACCTGCTGCGTTGGGGCAAGGAGCAGGGCTATGGCTGGTTCGGTCTGGGCATGGCCCCCTTCTCCGGGTTCGAGGCCTCGCCCATCGCCCCTCTCTGGGCACGCCTCGGGCGTTTCCTGTTCCAGCACGGGGAGACCTTCTACAACTTCCAGGGCCTGCGCGCGTACAAGGAGAAGTTCAACCCGCTCTGGGAGCCCCGCTACCTCGCCTATCCCGGCGGGCTCGCCCTGCCGCGGATCCTGGCGGACGTCGCGGCGCTCGTTGCCGGCGGCTACCGGCGGATCTTCCTGAAGTGAGAGCCCTGGGTCTCTCGCGGTGACGGGCCCGGCCGTCCCCCTCGCCGATGGGTCCGGCTCGGCGGCTCACGAATCAGGGCCGGGCTCGCCAGCGAGGACGCCGCGGATCTTCCTGAGCAAGGTCTCCCGCAAGAAGGGCTTGGGGATGAACTGGAGGTCCGGGGGAAGGATCTGGCCCAACAGCTCTTCGGTGTAGCCGGACATGAACAGGACTCTGACGTCCGGTCGCGCGGCACGAATCCGATCGGCGACCGCGAGTCCGTTCATCTCCGGCATGATCACGTCCGTGAGCAGGAGATCGATCCGACCGCGATCTGCACTCGCGCGCGCCACTGCCTCGATCGCGCTCGCCGCGGCGATGACCGTGTAGCCTGCCTCGCCGAGGGTCTCCGAGAGGACGAGCCGGAGCGCATTCTCGTCCTCGACCAGCAGGATCGTCTCGGATCCGCGCAGCGCCGCCTGATCCACCGGCTCCGCCACGAGGGACGGCGATCGCGGTTCCGGGACGGCCGCCGCCCGCGGCAGGTACACCCGGAACGTGGAGCCTCGGCCCGGCGCGCTCTCGACCTCGACGTGCCCCCCGCTCTGTCTCACGATCCCGTGAACCGTCGCCAGCCCAAGGCCGGTCCCCTTGCCGCTCTCCTTCGTGGTGAAGAACGGCTCGAACAGATGCGACAGGGTCTTCTCCTCCATGCCGTAACCGGTGTCGCTGACGGAGAGGACCACGTGCGGGCCCTTGGCGCCGCTGCCGACGCCGTTCGCGGGGAAACTCACCTCGGCCGCATTCGCCAGCTCGAACGTCAGCCGGCCCCCGTTCGGCATCGCGTCACGCGCGTTGATCGCCAGGTTCACGAGCACCTGCTCGATCTGACTCGGGTCGGCCAGCACCGGCCACAGGTCCGGAGCACAGCGCGTCACGAGCTCGACGTCCTCGCGAATCACGTGGCGGAGCATCTCCTCGACCTGGACCACGACGCTCGCCAGCAGCAGGACCTTCGGCTGCAGGACCTGCCGACGCCCGAAGGCGAGGAGCTGTTGGGTCAGCCCGGTCGCGCGGTCACTCGCCTTCAGGATCTGCGCGATCTTCTCGCGATAGAGACTCTCCTCCGGCAGCTGCCGCATCAGCAGCTCGGCATAGCCGGTGATGACGCCCAGGAGGTTGTTGAAGTCGTGGGCCACGCCGCCGGCCAGACGGGCGACCGCCTCCATCTTCTGCGCTTGACCCAGCTCCGTCTCGAGCCTCTTCTCGCTGGTGACGTCGCGTCCGTAGACGTTGACGTAGCCCGCGTCCACGATCGGCGCCAGCCGGCAGTCGTAGACCCTCGAATCCGCCCGGATCTCGACCTGCCGGCTGGCGCCCGTCCGCAAGGCCTCCTCGGTCCAGGACGGCCAGTCTCCCGGCAGAGTCCTGCCGACGCCGCAGCCCCATGTCTCCAGAAGGGGTGCGCCCGCTGGGTTGGCGTAGAGGAGAACGCCGTCGCCCGAGGCGCGCAGCACGACGTCGGGGCTCTCTTCCCCCAGACGAGAGAGCACCCGAATCTGCCGCTCCGACCGCTTGCGCTCAGTGATATCGCGGATGTTGCACTGAATCACGCTGCTCGATCCGGCGCGATAGACGTTACTGACGAACTCCACCTCCACCCGCCGCCCGTCTCTTGCCTGCAGCGGCAGGTCCTCGTAGCGGATGTAGCCGGCTCTTTGCAGCTCGCCGAAAGCCGCCTCGGCGGCGGCCTTGTCCCGGAAGACACCGATCTCGGAGAGCCTCTTTCCCTTGATTTCCTCGGCCCTGAACCCCAGCAGCTCCTCGATGAACGGGTTGACGTCGACGATCGATCCCGAGTCCGCGTCGAGGATCAGGATGCCGTCCTTGGCGGTCTCGAAGAGACGGCGATACCGGACCTCGGAAGCGCGCAGCAGCTCCGCCGCTGGTTGCCGACGACGCCACCTTCGTCGGAGGCCGTCCAGGAGTGCCATCCGAGCTCCCCGCTCTCCGCTGCCGCCGGGCGCATCCGTCCGGCCGACGACAGACCCACCTTTTTGCCGAGCCACTCTACGCCCGTCGGAGGGATGCGCCAAACGCATTGTCCGGTCGCGATTCATTGGACAGAATCGCGGTCCGCGTGGCCTCCGGTGGGCCCGCGGAGTCGCCTCAGGTGAACAGCGCCCGTGCCCGCTCGGAGATCGCGATCACCGCCGGGTTCCGCAGCTTCCGCTCGACGGTGATCGCGTAGAAGCGCTGCCGGACCGCGTCCAGGCGGCCCACCAGCCGGACTCCGTAGTGCCGTCGGACCTCCGCGTCGATCGCGGAGGGCATCGCGAAGAGCCCGGCCCCCGCCTGCCCGAAGGCGTCGATCAGCGCGCTGTCTTCGAAGTTGCCGACGACCCGTGGCCGGATGCCGTGCTTCCGGAACCACTCGTCGAGCGAGAGGCGCAGCCCCGAGTCCCCGCTGGGCAGGAGGAAAGGCGCCCCGTCGAGTGAGTCGGGAAAACGCCGACGGTAGCTCGCCGCGATGCGCTCGGTCCCGAAGAACGACACGCCGCATTCACCGAGCAGGTGGCTGTAGGCCCGCACCTTGACGGCGGGCGGGGCCGGCGTATCGGCCAGCACCAGGTCCAGTGAGTAGATCGCCAGCTCCGCGACCAGGCGCTCCGGCCGCTCGTGCACGCAGTCGAGCTGGATCGGCTCGGGAAGGTGCAGGGCCGGCTCCAGGATCTGGTAGGCAACCAGCTTCGGCACCACCATGGCCACGCCCACCGCCAGCCGGGCCGGGCGTGTGACCCGGCCTTTCACCGCCTCCTGCAGCTCCCGGCCGAGCGCGAAGATCTGGTCGGCATAGCGATAGACGGTCCGGCCGACGTCCGTCAGCGCGACGCCGCGCCCGGACCGAACCAGCAGCTTCTCTCCGAGGGCTTCCTGCAGCTCGCGGAGCTGGCCGCTGATCGTGGGCTGCGACACGTTCAGCTTCTCGCTCGCACGCGTGACGCCGCCCTCGCGGACCACAGTCCAGAAATGGAAGAGGTGGTGATGGTTGAGCGGATCCACACCCGACGATACCTCGAAACGCGGGGGCCCCCGCGGAGGCCCATTGGACCCGGTCCCCGGGAGTTCCCTAAACTGCGGACAGGCGCGCGCCAGGCCGGCCGCCAGGAATGGAGGTGTTGGATGCCTACCCCCCGCTCGGACGCGTTGGTGCTCTTCGGAGTGACGGGCGATCTCGCCCACAAGATGATCTTCCCGGCGCTCTACGCGATGGCGAAGCGACGCGCGCTGCGGGTCCCGGTCGTCGGCGTCGCCTTCCCGGACTGGAGCCTGGAGCGTCTGCGCCGCCGCGTGCGCGACGGCATCCGTCGCTCGGGCCCGATCGACGACCCGCGCGCCCTCCGCCAGCTCCTCTCTTCGCTCCGCTACGTGAGCGGGGACTACAAGGAGCCGGGCACCTTCGTGGCCATCAAGCAGGCGCTCGCGGGCGCCCGGCGACCGGTGCACTACCTCGCCATCCCGCCCTCGCTCTTCGCGACCGTGATCCAGGGGCTCGGCGCCGCGGGTCTGGCGCGAGGCGCGCGGGTCATCGTGGAGAAGCCGTTCGGACGCGACCTGGCCTCGGCGCGGGAGCTGAACCGCACCGCGCAGTCGGTGTTCCCGGAGGACTCCATCTTCCGCATCGACCACTACCTCGGGAAGGAGGCGATCATGAACATCCTCTATTTCCGCTTCGCCAACTCCTTCCTGGAACCGATCTGGAACCGGACCTGTGTCGCCAGCGTCCAGGTCACCCTGTCCGAGAGCTTCGGCGTCGAGCGCCGCGGGGCCTTCTACGAGAGCGCCGGCTGTCTGCGCGACGTGATCCAGAACCACCTCTTCCAGATCGTCGCGCTGCTGGCCATGGAGCCACCCGCTTTCCGGGGCTTTGCCGCCGTGCACAACGAGAAGGCCAAGGTCTTCCAGGCGATGCGCCCGCTGGGGCCGGACGACATCGTGCGCGGCCAGTACGCGGGCTACCGGAGCGAGCCCAACGTGGCGAAGCGCTCCGACGTCGAGACCTTCTGCGCCATGCGGCTCTTCATCGACTCCTGGCGCTGGCAGGGCGTGCCCTGGTACCTGCGCTCGGGCAAGTGCCTGAGCCAGACCGCGGCCGAGGTGCTGGTCGAGCTGCAGCCCCCGCCACAAAGGCTGTTCGCCGACTCGAAGCCGGCGGCCGGCCGCGCCAACTACCTGCGCTTCCGGCTCTCTCCAAGCTCCGCCGTCGCCCTGGCCGCGCGCGTCAAGCTCGTCGGCAAGGAGTTCGTCGGC
Organism: uncultured Acidobacteriota bacterium; assembly: GCA_963732935.1. Lineage (GTDB taxonomy): Bacteria > Acidobacteriota > Vicinamibacteria > Fen-336 > Fen-336 > DATBSL01. Next base: position 603,155 of record CAVTBK010000005.1, read on the forward strand.
GAGCAGCGCGAGCTCTATCTGCTCGAGGAACAGCCGGGCGCGGAGGCGCCCTACCAGCGCCTGCTGGAGGACGCCATGGCGGGCGACGGGGCGCTCTTCACCCGTGAGGACGCCGTCGAGGCCGCCTGGGCGGTGGTCGACCCGGTGGTCAGAAGCCACCACAAGGTGCACCCCTACCGGCGTGGCAGCTGGGGTCCCAAGGCGGCCGATGCGCTGATCGCGGCGGACGGCGGCTGGCACAACCCCAAGCCCGAGCAGAGGGCCGGGTGAGGGTCGAAGTCCTCCCCGATCCCGAGGCGGTCGCCCGGCGGGCGGCCGCCTTCGTGGCCACCGAGGCGCGCGCGGCCATCGCCGCGCGCGGACGCTTCACGCTGGCGGTGAGCGGCGGACACACCCCGTGGGCAATGCTGCGCGCGCTGGCTGACGAGGACGTGCCCTGGGCCAGCGTGCACGTGATGCAGGTGGACGAGCGGGTGGCGCCGGCCGGGGACCCGGACCGCAACCTCACCCACCTGCGCGGGAGCCTGCTCGAGCGGGTGCCCCTGCCGGAGGGCCAGTTGCACGCGATGCCGGTCGAGCTGCCCGACCTGGAGCGGGCCGCTGTGCAGTACGCACGGACGCTCCAGGCGGTTGCCGGCTCGCCGCCGGTGCTCGATCTCGTGCACCTGGGTCTCGGCAGCGACGGCCACACGGCCTCGCTCGTGCCCGGGGACCCCGTCCTGGGCGTGCGCGACGCGGACGTCGCCCTGACCGGCGCCTACCAGGGGAGGCGCCGGATGACGCTCACCTATCCGGCGCTCGACCGGGCCCGGCACCTCCTGTGGCTGGTGACCGGCGCCGAGAAGGCAGCGATGCTCGCGCGCCTGCGCGACGGTGACCCTTCGATACCGGCGGGACAGGTCCGGCGGGACCGGGCGCTCGTGCTCGCGGATCGCGAGACGGCGGCGGACGGCACGCCAGGCTGACGATCGGCCCCGGCGATGCCGTCTCAGCGCTGGGCAGGATCAGAGGCCGGGAAGGCGGCATCGGCTCCCGGCGTGATCGGGTCGGCCGGGAGCGTCGACTCGACCTGACGCCGCACGGCGTCGCGACCGGGACGACGGCGGCCAAGCTGCTTGAGCGACTGGAGCAGCCGGTTCGTGAGCGCCCGACTCTCGGCCCGGAACACGGAGCCTTGCAGCCGTTCCCCATGCGCGAACCAGAGCGCGGCCGAGCGCCCCATCACGACCGTGGTGGAGGAGGCGACGGCGGCAGCCAGGAGCCAGCCGGGCGGGCCTCCGAGCTTCGACAGCTCCAGGAACAGGGTCCGGCCCAGCAGGCCGAGGCCGAAGGTCGCGAGCAGCTCGCGCGCCCGCCGCAGCGTGATGCGTTCCCCGTAGATGCGCGCGATCCCGAGCACGAGGGAGGACTGCACGGCGAGCAGGGGAAAGACGTCCAGTATCGGCAAGGGTGTCACCGCGATCGCCGCCGCGGTTGCCCCCGCCTTCTTCGTCACGGACCAGGCGAGGGCCTGCCGATACGCGGGAAGCGCGGCGCCCAGGGCAGCCACGATCCCGGGGTCCGCCTTCGCCACCGCCAGCAGCACGCGCTCCACGCGCTTGCCGTCCTTGGCCACGCAGGGCACGACCTGATCGCAGCCAAGCCCCAGATTCCGCGCCGCGACCTCCACGACGCGTTCGCGCTCGCGCGCTCCGGAGACGAGGTCGATCTTGTTGAGCACCACCAGATGGGGACGATCGAGCGCCTGCAGCTCCCGGAAGAGCTGCTCTTCGGCGCGTCTCACGCCTTCCACGGCGTCGAACACGATCACCAGGAAATCCGCCGAGCGAGCCGACGCCAGGGCGCGTTCCTTCTCGATCTCGCCCACCGCCCCCGCGGCGTCGGCGCCCGGCGTATCCACCACGGCGAAGAGCCCCGCGTCGGCGGCATGGCTCACCCGAGTCGTGCCCGGCACCGCGCTCACCTCGGCCGCGTCCGCATGGTCACGAATGAGCTGGTTGTAGAGCGTCGATTTCCCGACGTTGGCGGGCCCCACGATCGCCACGGCACGCTTGCCTCCGGTGGCCAGTTGCGCGTGCGACAGCGCGAGTCGCATCAGCCCACGCCAGCCGCCGAGGTCGGCCGGAAGCTCGCGGAGCATCGCCACCAGGGGACCCCGGGCCGACTCCGGCATCCGGTCCCACCCCGAACGCAGGCGCCCGCGGACGCCGGGCGGAAACTCGTGCAGCAGCTCGTCGATCTCGCTCATGGGGCCGGGCGACATCTTGTCACGAACCGACGTAAGACGATCGCGGCCCCGCCCCCGCTCGTGCTCCTGCTCCTCTCGCCGGCTCGGCCGGCCGCGCCCGGCTCAGCCGGCCGACGGCGGAGACGCGGGCGGCTTTCGTCGCGCGGCGCGGGCGAGCAGCGCCAGCCCCAGCCAGAGGCTGAAGACGGCCAGCGGCCAGGCCAGCAGGCGCGGCCACACGAAGCCGATGCCGGCCATCACCGCGAGCAGGAGCCCGCCCTCGGCCATCAGCCGCCGCTCCGTGGAACCGTGCACCCGCCTCGCGGCCAGGGCGGACCCGAGGGCGTTGCCGATGCGCAGCGCACCGGCCGCGGTCCGCGCCGTGCTTCCCCCGCGCCCCGGACCCGAGGCACGCGCAGGTCCCCGGCGGGGCGCACCCGCGCCCACCGGCGGAGCACGATCTCGGTCGCATTGCCGAGGTCCTCCTCGAACATCTCCTCCATACGACGGCCGAATACCGCGTTCTCCACGACCACGTCCAGCTCGCGGTTCTCTATCCAGCTCGCCAGGTTGAGGTTGGTCGAGCCCACCCGCGCCCAGCGCGCGTCGGCGACCGCCGTCTTGGCGTGGAGCATCGGGCCGTTCCATTCGAAGACGCGGATCCCGGCCTCCAGCAGCGCGCGATACCCGGCGCGCGACACGGCCTGCATCATCGGAAGGTCGCTGCCGGCGCCGGGGACGAGCAGCCTCACGTCGACGCCGTCCTGGGCCGCCGCCCTCAGCGCCTGCACGTAGCTGGACGTGCCGGCGAAATAGGCGTCGGTGAGCCACAGGGTGCGGCGAGCAAGTGAAGCCACCAGCGGATCGAGGCGGTAGAGCCCGGCGGTTCCTGGTGTCGACGCCACGACGCGGAGGTCGAGGTCGCCCTCCGCGGCCGGCCCCGGGACCGCGACCTCATCGGCGGCCAGGGGCGCTCCCGTCGCCGCCCAGGTGTCGGCGAAAGCGTGAGCCACCTCGGCCACGGCCGGGCCGCGCACCTCGACGCCGGTGTCGCGCCACCCGGGCAAGCCGCGTTCCGGCGCCCCCTCCCACATCCTTCCCACGCAGAGACCGGTGACGAAGGCGACCCGGCCGTCGACCACCAGGCACTTGCGGTGGTCCCGCGCGATCCACCCCAGCGGCTGGTCCAGGCGCGGCCGGTTGTAGCATCGGACGTCCACGCCACCCTCACGCAGTCGGCGCCAGAAGCGGGTGGATGCCTTGCCCAGGGAGCCGAGCCAGTCGTAGACCACCCGGACCGGCACGCCCTCGCGCGCCTTTTCCAGGAAGGCCGCGGCAAAGCGCCGGCCCACATCGTCGTCGTGGACGATGTAGTTCTCGAAGTGGACGCTCGTCCGCGCCGAGCGGATCGCGGCGAGCCAGGCCGGATAGTTGTCCGCCGCATCGCGCAGCAGTCGCACGGCGTTCCCCCGCACCAGGGGCGCCCCCGCCGTCCGGGAGAAGAGCTGGTCGTCGAGCCCGCGCATTGCCTCGGAGTCGGCCATGGAGTCCCTCCTCCCCAATACGAGGCTACCGCAGCGCCCGCCCCGGGGCCAACGGAGGCGCGACGCGAGCCGTGGCCGGCAGCGTCAAGGAGGGTCCCGGTGCCGGGAGCGACGATCCATCGGAACCTGCGAATGAGACGCCCCCGAAACATCTATTGGATCCGACCGCCGTGAGTTCCCTAGACTGCGGAGAGTCGCAGAGGGCGCTCCGGGTCCACGCCGCCGAGGGGAACTTGAGAATCGACGTGACGAACGCTGGTGTCGTACTCACCGAGGCTCTCCGCGGAGACGTGCGGCGGCGAGTGCTGCTCGCGCTGAGCCGGTTCGGCCCGCAGCTTCGCCGCGTGACGGCGTGCCTGGTCGCTTCGCCCAACCCGCTGGGCGGCGTCGACCAACGCTGCCGCATGCGGGCTCGCCTGTGCTCCGGCGCCGTGCTCCGCGCCGAGGCGATCAACGGGAAGATCGAGACGGCCGTCGAGCGCTCCGCGGCCAACCTCGCTCTCCTGGTGGCAGCCGCGCTCGACGACGGACTCGGCCGCGACCGACGCGGAGCGCCGCTGCGACCCGCCTCCGGCTCGTGACGGGCCCGCTCCTCTCGGGTTTCTCTCAGGCGTCTCCCGAGCCGGCGCCGCCCCGGCCGGACGCGGGGGTCGTCTCGTAGAGCGACGCGACACTCGCCGCCGAGCCGAGATTGAACCGCTCGAACACGCGGCCGATCGGGTCGCACCCGCTCAGCCCCGGCAGCGACAGGACGGCCGGGAACCGGCACGACGCGCTCATCCCCATCTCCACCGTCCCACGCCAGCTGGCCCGGGAGTGCCTGACGAGCACCTCGCCGACGTAGCACCCCAGCCCGGACAGCAGTCCGGAGGCCTCTTGCTCGGTCGCGCCGGTCGCCTTGATCTTGTCGACGATGGCGTCGACCACGATCAGGCTCTCCGGCGTGTAGGGGAGGCAGAACCCGAACTTCTCCTCGACGAAGGCCACCGAGCCCGCGGCCAGCTGCGGTGCGGCGGCCGGCGAGATCCTCACGAGAGGCACGCTCCGCCCGTACCCGCCCGGCTCAGGAAACGATGTAGGGGATGGTGCCCGCCATCACCTCGGCCACCGCCACCACGCACGGCTTGTGCCCCGCCGGGTCGAGGTGCGGACGCGCGCCGTCGCGGATCTGCATGACTCGCCGGCAGGCGAGGGTCACGACCAGGAATCGGTTGCGCGCGGGTCCGATCGCCGTCTCGCGCGCCGGGACCACGGGCTCGGGCGCCAGGATCGCCGCCGCGCTCATGCCCGGTCGCTTCCGCTGCCGTGTCGCGCGACAGGAATGCCACGCAATCCTCGCTCACTGCGCACTTCGGCCGGCACGGGCACCGGCCACCCGTGGCGGCCGGTGAGGTCCCACTCCGACGGATCGGCGAGCCCGACCCAGACACAAAACGCATGGAACACCCTTCCCAGCTGGCTCATCTCGGCCCCTCAGGCCCGGCGCGGGAGGGCGATCACCCGGTCTTCCGACCGGTACGCAGATACGGGGCAGGAACGCGCCACGAAGCTGGGAGCCCGCACGGGGTTCAACGTCGCTTCAGTCTACCACGGCGACGGACTGCCCGACCGGAGCGCAACCCTCGGCCCTCAGCCTCACAATGTGCTCAATGCGCTGCATCGTGCTGCCGCCCGCAAAGGCCGCAACCGCGACTCCCGCGCTCGTCGCCAGGAGATCGCACCCCTGATCGGATCGCGACACGCCTATGGACCGGTGCCGGTAAACGTATTGGTGTCTCCGCACGCTGTTGCCTATCCTCGCTTCATGAATGACAGCCGCAGCCAGAGAGAAGGGACGCCCGAACACATCGCCGGCACGCCGGCCGGATGCGTCGAGATCGACGGCGCGAGTCCGTCGATGATCGCGCGCCTGAAAGAGCCGCTGCTCCGCGCCCTGCAGGGCCGTCGGTCCTTCTACGCGGTTCAGGTCACGGCGGCCAACCAGCTCGGCGAGGTGCTGGTCAGCATCACGGGCCGCAAGGGCCGGCTCCCGCTCCTCTTCGCCCGGGACGAGCTCGACCCGGGCTACGTGTTCGGGCTCGTCAACGCCACGGTCGATCGCTTCGGCTTCTGAGAGGACCGCTCCGGGATCGCCTGCTACCTCTGAGGGCGAGCCGCGGCAGCGCGGCCGCGGCGCTCTCCGAGCACGACCTTCACCCCGTGCAGCTTGCCGTCGTCGAGGAGCGGGATCGCGGAGGCGTCGACACGCTTGCCATCGAGTGTCGCCGTCGCGACGCCGCGCGAACGGTGCTGCGGGTTGTCGACCTCGATCTGGTAGCGTGCCTGCCCGAAACGCCAGTCGATCGCGTACCGAGGCCACCCCTGCGGAATGCAGGGGTCGATCTCGAAGACGGCACCCCGGCGCCGGAGGCCGAGGATCGTCTCGAGACCCGCACGGTACATCCAGCCCGCCGAGCCCGTGTACCAGGTCCAGCCGGCGCGGCCCGCGTGGGCCGGGTGCGAGAAGACGTCGCCCGCGAGGACGTACGGCTCGGCCTGGTAGCGCTCCGTGTCGGCCGCGCTGCGCGTGTGGTTGGCCGGGTTCAGCATGTGGAACAGCTCCGCCGCCTCGTCGCCGTAGCCCAGCCGGGCCATGGCCATCACCACCCAGACGGCCGCATGAGTGTACTGGCCTCCGTTCTCCCGCACCCCGGGCGGATAGCCCTTGATGTAGCCGGGCTCCTCCGCCGAGCGGTCGAAAGCAGGCGTGAGCAGGGCCAGCAGTCGGTCCCGGCGCCGCACCAACTGCGCACGGACCGCGTCCATGGCGCGGTCGGCGAAGCGCTGCGGGACCGCCCCGGAGAGCACGGCCCAGGACTGGGCGACGCTGTCGATCCGGCATTCCTGGTTCTGTGCCGAGCCGAGCGGGGACCCGTCGTCGTAATAGCCCCGCCGGTACCACTCCCCGTCCCAGCTCCGCTCGAGCGCCGCCCCGAAGCCGCGTGGCCTCGCGCCGATAGCGCTGGGCCCGCGCCGGATCGCCCCTTTCGTCACAAAGGGGAGCGAACTCCGAGAGGACGCCGTGCAGGAAGAAGCCCAGCCAGACGCTCTCGCCGCGGCCGCGGGGGCCCACCCGGTTCATGCCGTCGTTCCAGTCGCCGCTGCCGAAGAGCGGCAGGCCGTGCGTCCCCGCCGTCAGCCCCTTGTCGATCGCGCGCAGGCAGTGCTCGAAGAGAGAGGCGCTCTCGGCCGACACCCGCGGCTGCAGGTAGGACTCCTGCGCCTCCGGGGCGAGCGGCGGCGCTTCCAGGAAGGCCACGGTCTCCGCGAGCACGCCAAGGTCGCCGGTCGTGCGCAGGTAGTGCGCCGCCGCGAAGGGCAGCCACAGCAGGTCGTCCGAGCAGCGGGTGCGCGTGCCCCGCCCGCTCGGCTCGTGCCACCAGTGCAGCACGTCCCCTTCCACGAACTGCCGGGCGGCGGCCCGGAGCAGGTGCTCGCGGGTGAGGTCCGGCCGGACCAGGGCGAGCGCCATCGTGTCCTGGAGCTGGTCCCGGAAGCCGAACGCCCCGCCCGGCTGGTAGTAGCCGGAGCGGGCCCAAAGCCGGCAGCTCAGGTCCTGGTAGAGGAGCCAGCGGTTCATCAGCAGGTCGAAGGAATCGTCCGGGGTCTCGACCCGCAACGCATCGAGGGTCCGGTCCCAGGTGCCGCACGCGCGCTCGACCGAGGCCGCGGCCGCCCCCGAGGAACCGTGACGCGCGACGAGATCGCGCACCGAGGCCGCGTCACGCGCCTGCCCCAGCAGGAAGACGAGCGCCCGCGACTCGCCGGGCGACAGCGACAGCGACACCTGCAGCGCCGCGCAGGGGTCGAGGCCCGCCCCGAAGCGCCCGGAGAGCGCCTCGCGGGCGAGGCCCGCCGGGCGCGTGAGCGAGCCGTTGCGGCCCAGGAACGACACCCGGTCCCCCGTCGCCGAACGCAGTGGCTCGCTGGCGTGGGCGAAGGCGACGTGTCCGGCGTATTCGCTGTTGTAGGGATTGCGGGCCAGGACGGCGCCGGTCGCGGGATCCAGCTCCGTGACCACGTGGAGCGCGTGGCCCGCGCGGGGCGGGCCCAGCACCCACTCGTTGTACGCGAAGACGCTCAGGCGCCGCGGCTCGCCGCTCTGGTTCGTGAGCGTCAGCCGCGAGAGCTTGACCGGATCGCTCGCGTCCACGGAAACCTCGAGCTCGTGACGGATCCCGTGTCCGGCCCCCGAGAAGCGCGTGAGCCCGGCCGAGTGCCGGACCACGACCCGATCCGAGCCCGTGCGGCGCATGGGCCGCACGGCGGGCGACCAGGCTTCACCCGTCTCCTCGTCACGGACGAAGAGCGCCTCCCCCGTCGGGTCGGTCACCGGGTCGTTCGCGAACGGCGTCAGCCGGTTCTCGCGGCTGTTGCCGGCCCAGGTGTAGGCCGAGCCGCCTGCGGTCACGACGGTGCCGAAGCCGGGGTTGGCGATCACGTTTGCCCAGGGCAAGGGCGTCTCGGCCTCGCCTTCGAGCACGACCAGGTAGTCGCGGCCACCGTCGGCGAAGCCGCCCAGGCCGTTCGCGAGGGAGAGCGCCGGCAGGCCGGCGGGCGGCGCGACGGCCGCGGGAGAGACCTCGCGCGAAGGCACGAGATCGGGTGCCTCCGGGTCCGGGAAGTGAGCGTGAGCGTGCTCGAGCTGCGCTTTGAGGTCGCCCCGATCGCCGCTCAACACGGCCCGTGCCACGGCCGGCAGCAGCGCCCGCTCGGCCTCTCCCATCCGGTCGGCGCGCAGCAGGTACGCCCCGCCGGGCTGGTGGCTCCACGCCCTCCAGGGCCCGTTGTCCAGGAGCGCCGTGAGCTGGCCGTGCATCTCGTCCAGGTAGGAGACCGGGTGGTCGTTCAAGATCACGACGTCGGCGCTCAGCCCCTTGAGCCTCCAGTACTCCTGCGCCTGGAGGACCTCCCGGACCAGGGGCAGGTCGTCTTCCTCCACGACGCGCACCAGAAGGATGGGGAGGTCTCCGGAGATGCCGTGGGGCCAGAGGCCTTCCTGCCCGAGCTCGCTCCGCGCCAGCAGCTCCGGATCCGCCCGCAGCGAGCGGTCGGCGTAGAGGACACGCGAGGCGAGACGCTCGTAGAGGAGCGCGGCCTCGCTCGAGACGCCGAGGTGGCGCAGGGCGCTCTGCGCGTGGGCGAAGGCGAGCGCGAAGGTCCGCGCCGCCGAGCTGGGCTCGTGGTACTTCTGGGCGAGCGCCACGGCCATCTCGCGCGAGAGCGCCATGCCCGTCGCGAAGGCCAGCCGGGCGGAGCCTCCGGGCGCGAGCCGGACGCGCTCGCGCAGGCTCACGATCGGGTCCACCACGACTCCCGTGGTGCCGGAGAGGGAGCGTCCGTCGAGGGCCCGCGGGGCGTCGGTCGAGCGCCCGCGGCCGAGGAAGCGCGAGCGATCGCTCTCCCATTCGACCGGCCCCTGAGTGCGGCCCTCCAGGCTCAGCACGTGCACGGCCCAGAGCGCCGCCTCCTCCTGCGCGCGCGGCCGCCGGGCGCAGAGCAGAGCCGTCCGCTCCGGCAGGTACTCCGTCTCCAGGAACAGCTTCCCGAAGGCGGGGTGGGCCAGGTCGTCCGCCGCCGGGGCCAGCACGACCTCGGCGTAGCTCGTGACCTCGATCTCGCGCGGGCGGTCGCTGTGGTTCGTGAGCGTCAGCCGCCGCACCTCGACGTCGTCCTCGGTGGAGACCGCCACCTCGAGCAGCGTCGCGACGCCGTCGTCGCGCCGGCTGAAGCTCGCCTTCTCGGGAAGGAAGGTCGCGAGATAGTCCTCCGGCTCCGCTCCCGTGGGCTGGTAGGTCGCCGACCAGACCGCCCCGCTGCGCACGTCGCGCAGGTACAGGAACTGGCCCGCCGCGTCGCGGGTCGCGTCCTCGCGGTGGCGCGTCACCACCCGGTTCCTGCAGAAGCTGGCGCCGCCGCCGGCGTTCGTGAGCACGGTGGTGTAGCTGCCGTTCGACAGGAACTGCGCGTGCGGCCAGAGGGTGTGCGGCGAGCGGAAGCGGCGCGAGACCGGCTGCGCCGGCGGGCCTGCGCTGCGCGTCTCCTCGATCGGCCGCGGCAGCGTGATGGGCGCCTCGCGCGGCACCCGCTCCTGCAGCAGCAGCTCGGTCGCCCGCACGCGCGGATCCGCATGGAAGCGCTCGACCATCAAGTCGTCGCGGAGGGCGTTGGCCAGCGCGACCAGGGTCATCCCCTGGTGGTGAGCCATGAAGGCCCGGACCAGGGTCCCGCCGGTGACGCCGGCTCCCCCGCCCGAGGCGAGGTCGCCGACCGTGGAGTGCGTGTAGTCGACGGCCTCGTAGTAGCCGTACCGGCCCGCGCGGCCCTCGCTCGCGAGGCGGCGCAGGTTGCGGGCGGCCAGCTGCGGCTCGACCATGGCGGCGAGCGCCGTCGCGTAGGGCGCCACCACCAGCTCGTCGGCGAGGCCGCGCTTGAGGCCCAGGCCGGGGACCCCGAAGGCCTTGTACTGGTAGTTGCCGTGGCGGTCGCTCAGGTTGTACGCGCACTCGGAGATCCCCCAGGGCACCTTGCGCTCGGCCGCGTACTCGACCTGCCGTCGCACGGCCTGGCGGCAGCTCTGGCTCAGCAGCGTCTCCGGGTAGCTCTTCATGACCAGGAGCGGCATCAGGTACTCGAAGGCGGTGCCGCTCCAGGACAGAAGCGTCGGCATGCCGTCGACGCTCGTCACCAGGCGTCCCAGGTGGAACCAGTGCGTCTGAGGCAGCTCACCGCGCGCGATGGCGACGAAGCTGGCGAGGCGCGCCTCCGAGGCCAGCAGGTCGTAGTAGGAGAGGTCCAGGCGGCCCGGTCCCTCCTCGTCCGCGAGGCGGTACCCGATCGAGAGGATCCGGCGCTGCGGCTCGAACAGGAAGGCGAAGCGCATCCCCTCCGCGAAGGAGGCGGCGCGCGAGGCGAGCTCGGCGAGGCCGAGCCGGCGCAGGCCCTCGGCGAGCGTCATCAACGCGGCGGCCAGGTTGCCGCTGTCCACGGTCGAGACGTAGCGCGGCGCCAGCGGAGCCAGGCTCTCGGTGTCGTACCAGTTGAGCAGGTGCCCCTGGTACCGCTCCAGGCCCTCGATCGTGCCGAGGCTGGCGTCGATCCTCTGCGCGAGCGCGTCGGTCTCGATGAAGCCGAGGTCGTGGGCGGCCAGCGTCGCCAGCAGCCCCATCCCGATGTTGGTCGGCGAGGTCCGGTGGGCCACCCGCGGCTCGGGCGTCTCCTGGAAGTTGTCGGCGGGAAGCCAGTGATCGTCCGGCCCCATGAAGGCCTCGAAGTAGCGCCAGGTGTCGCGGGCCACCCGCTCGAAGAGCGCGCGGTCCTCCGGCACCAGCTCCGAGCGCGGCTGGGCCACCGGCCGGCTCAAGGCATGGGCGATCAGGGGCGCGGCCGCCCAGAGCGCGAGCACGGGCAGCGCGACCCAGTGCGCGCCGGGACGGACCAGCAGCACCAGCAGCAGCCCTCCCGCCGCGATCAGCGGGCTCGCGATCATCTCGAGCAGGAAGGCGCCCGCGCTCTGCCGCCTCCGTCCCTTCTCGGCGCTGGCCGCCGCCGTCTCCCACTCCAGCATCCGGCGCTGGGTCGCCGTCAGTCGGACCAGGGTCAGGCCGATCGCGTGCAGCCTCTGCCAGGCCTGGTTCGCCAGGAAGGTGAGCTGGAGCGCGGTCTGCGCGAGCGCGGTGCGCGCGTCGTCCCGCACGAGGCGCAGGAAGACGCGCCAGGGTTGCTGCGGCGGAGGGCCGCCCAGCGTCCGGAGGGCGAGCGGGTAGAGGTTGAAGGCGAGGGCCGCCAGCACCGCCGCCGTCCAGGCGGCAGGATGCCCGGGCAGGACCGTCCAGGACAGCAGCAGCAGCGCCACCGTCGCCGGAGCCATCAGGCTCCGTCTCAGGTTGTCCAGGATCTTCCAGCGGGAGATGAGGGGCAGGCGGTTGCGCCGAAGCCCGCCGCGGGTCGGGACGATCGGGAACAGCCACCACAGGATCTGCCAGTCGCCCCGCACCCAGCGGTGCTGCCGGCGCGCGTGCGCGAGCACGCTCGCCGGGTAGTCGTCCACCAGCTCGATGTCGGTCACCAGGGCCGTGCGCGCGTAGAGCCCCTCGAAGAGGTCGTGCGAGAGGAGGGCGTTCTCGGGCACGCGCCCCTCGAGCGCGGAGGCGAAGGCGTCGACGTCGTAGAGCCCCTTGCCGGTGAAGATCCCCTCGGCGAAGAGGTCCTGGTAGGTGTCGGAGACCGCGGTCGTGTAGGGGTCGACGCCGGTGTGGCCAGCGTAGAGCCGCGCGAAGAGCGAGCCCGCCGCGCTCGCCATGGTGACGCTCACGCGCGGCTGCAGGATCCCGTAGCCCTCCGTGACGCGTCCGCGGCGCGCGTCGAAGTGGGGCCGGTTCAGCGGGTGGGCGGCGATGCCGATCAGCTTCTTGGCGGCGTCCCGAGGCAGGCGCGTGTCCGAGTCGAGCGTGATGCAGTAGCGCACCGCGGAGAAGATCGAGGGATCGCCGGCCGCGACCGAGAAGCTCGTGTCGGTGGCACCGCGCAGGAGCCGGTTCCATTCCTCGAGCTTGCCGCGCTTGCGCTCCCAGCCCATGAAGACACCCTCGCCGGGGTTCCACTGCCGCACGCGCTGGACCAGATAGAAGCGGTCGTCGCGGCCCTCGCCATGGCGCGCGTTGAGGGCCTCGACCCCCGCGCGGGCGGCAGCGAGGATCGCCTGGTCCTCCGGCATCTCGCGGGCCGGGGCGTCCGTGAGGTCGCCGAGGATCGCGAAGTGCACGTGCGGATCCAGGTTACCGAGGGCCAGCACCTCGAGATGGTCCAGCAGCTGGCCGACCCGCTCGACGCTCGAGAGAAGCGTCGGCACCACGACCATGGTGCGGGCGTAATCCGGGACCCCGCCCAGGAAGTCGAGCCGGGGAAGCCTCCTGGGAGCGGCGAAACGGACCGCCAGCCGCTGCACGAAGGCGACCGCCAGCTCACTGGCAGGCAGCAGGAGCAGCAGCGCCACCCAGGCGAACGGCCAGGGCGACGCGCTCTGCCCGCTCGCGTAGAGAAAGCCCAGGCCGAGCAGCATCGCGGTGACGAGCCCGATCGTCCCGAGGTAGGCCGCGGTCACGTGGGCGAAGACGAAGCGGCGCAGGCGCCGGACCAGACGCGGACGGTAGGCCAGGTCGGCCTCCAGGTCGGGCCGGCCCCTGCCGATCAGATGGTGACCGACGTGGACCGCGCGGCCGGTGGCGCCCGTCTCGGCCGCCTGGCGCGCGCTCTCGACGCTGCGCAGCGCCACCCGCACCTGGCCGTCCCCGGTGCCGTCGGCCAGGTCCTCCACCGCCTGGCGATAGCGGTCGCGGCTCAGGAAGTCCATGCTCCCGTAGACACCCGCGGGATCGCGCTGGAGGACCCCCTCGACCAGGCTGGTGGCCTCGAAGTACTGGCTCCAGTCGAGGGTCGAGCACAGACGCAGGCTGCCGATCACGTTCGCCACCGAGACCTGCGCGGCGGCCTGCCGTTGATGCTCGCCGCGGATCGCCTCCTCGGCGGCAGTCCCGCGCGCGACGAGGTGCGCGTCGACGACGGCGCGCACGGCCGCGAGCCGCGGGCCGTACTCGCGCACGCGCTGCAGCAGCTGCACGACGAAGGCGGGGTGGGTCTCCGCCGGGAGCGCCGGCGGAGACCCGTGGCCAGCCGCGTCGATCTTCGCCACGTAGCGGTCGGCGGCCCGTCGCGCATCGCGCGCTTCGACCACCTCCTCGGCCAGGCGCCGCAGGTTCTCGATCAGCGCCAGCCTGAGCATGCTCGGCCACGCCCACAGCTCCCCGATCGTGAGCGGCGCCACCGCCTGGAAGCTGTTCATGAAGCGGAGCAGCTGCTGGCGATCGAGACGGCTGTCGCTGTGACGGACGAGCTCCACCGCCATGGCATAGATGCGCGCGTCGCCGGCCAGCAGGCGTGGCGCGAGCTTGGGCAGGTCGCGGTAGTAGCCGCGGGGCAGGTTCTGGCGTACGTCGCGTATCTCGGAGGCGACCAGGTGGTAGTTGTCGAGCAGCCACTCGGACGCCGCCGCGACGAACTCGCCCTTGTGCACGTCCTCGGCCATCGTGAGATAGGCCTCGCGCAAGACCCGTGCGTTGTCGGCGAAGCGCGGGAAGACGCTCCGAGCGCTCCGGCGCGGCGCGGGGTCGACCGTCAGGCGGGCCGCCAGGGACCTGGCCCTCTCCTCCAGCCGTTCGATGCTCAGCAGCTCGTCCCGGAGGGGTCTCTCCGGGCTGCGGGGTCGGAGGCGGCGGTAAACCTTCTCGAGCGCGCGCAGCGCCACCGCACCGCCTTTCTCTCGTGACTCCGGCCGGTCGGGAAGCGGAAAAGCCGCTCGCCAGGACTTCGGGGTGCGGCGATCGTAACACGCGACGCGGCTCGCCTTCCGGACGCCGATATGAGATACTCTCGTCCTTCGCGTTCCGTCAGGGACCGCGTCGGACGGCGGCCTCCCGGCGAATCCCCCGTTCTCAAGCAGAAACAATCGCGCCGGCACGACAATAGAACGAGGTTCCTTGCCCTTTTCTCACTTCGAGATCCACCCGGCGCTGCTGCGCGGCGTCTCCGACCTCGGCTTCCTGAAGCCGACCCCGATCCAGGAGCAGACGATCCCGCCGGCCCTCGCCGGGCGCGACCTGGTGGCGACCGCCATGACCGGCAGCGGCAAGACCGCGGCCTTCGCGCTGCCCATCCTCCAGCGCCTCGCCGACCAGCCCCGCGGCGCGACCCGGGCGCTCGTCCTCACGCCGACCCGCGAACTGGCCGCGCAGATCGAGGAGCACCTGCGCCAGCTCGGACGTCACACGCGTGCGACCAGCGCCGCCGTCTTCGGCGGCCTGGGCATGGGCCCGCAGGAGCAGGCGTTCCGCCGGGGCGTCGACGTGATCGTCGCCACACCCGGGCGGCTGCTCGACCACATGCGCGCACGTTACGCGGCGCTCGGCGGCGTCCAGATCGTCGTCATCGACGAGGCCGACCGGATGCTCGACATGGGCTTCCTGCCCGACGTGCGACGGATCCTGCGCCAGCTGCCCACCCGACGCCAGACCATGCTCTTCTCCGCCACCATGCCTCCCGCGATCCAGGCCCTGGCGCGAGAGATGCTCGACAACCCGGTGATGGTCGCCATCGGGCGGCCGGTCACACCCGCGGTCCAGATCACGCAGGCGGCCTACCCGGTGCCCGCCGAGCTCAAGTCCGCGCTGCTCGTCCAGCTGGTCCGGTCCGGTGAGATCCGGAGCGTGATCGCCTTCACCCGCACCAAGCACCGCGCCAACCGCCTGGCCGACTACCTCGCCAAGAACGGCGTCGCCGCGGGACGGATCCACGGCAACCGCAGCCAGGCGCAGCGCACGCAGGCCCTGGGCGGCTTCAAGGCCGGCAAGTTCCCGGTGCTGGTGGCGACCGACATCGCCGCTCGCGGCATCGACGTCGAGGACCTGTCGCACGTCGTCAACTTCGACGTGCCCGCTTCGCCCGAGGACTACGTCCACCGGGTCGGACGCACGGCGCGGGCCGAGGCGAAGGGCGACGCCTTCCTGTTCGTCTCGCCCGAGGAGGAGGCCGACGTGCGCGGCATCGAGCGGGCGATCGGCCGGCGGCTGCCCCGCATCACGGTGCCCGGCTTCGACTACGCCCAGCGGCCCGCCGCCAAGCTCGAGGTGCCGCTCCGCGAGCGGCTGGCCCGCATGCGCGCCGAGCGCGCCGCAGGCCGCCGCCGGGCCCCGGCGCCACCCGTCGGCCGCCCCGGGGCCCGCCCCGCGGCCCGACCCGCCGGCAGCCAAGGCGGCTACCCGGCGCGGCAGCGAAGGCGGGGCCAAGAGGCGCGATAGGGCCGTGCCGCCGCTCCTCGCCAAGCTCAACGACGCGCAGCGCGAGGCCGTCACCACCCTCGAGGGTCCCTTGCTGGTGCTCGCAGGCGCGGGCACCGGCAAGACGCGCGTGATCACGACGCGCATCGCCCACCTGATCGACCGCGGCGCCGATCCCCGGGCGATCCTGGCCGTCACCTTCACCAACAAGGCGGCGGGTGAGATGAAGGAGCGGCTGGCCGCGCTCGCCGGCGAGAAGGCGCGCCTGGTGACGGTCGGCACCTTCCACGCCTTCTGCGCCCGTCTGCTGCGCGAGCACGGACAGCTGGCCGGCCTCCCGCGCGGCTTCACGATCTGCGACGCCTCCGACCAGCTCGCCGCCGTCAAGTCCGTGATGCGCGAGCTGCGGGTACACGAGACGACCATGCATCCCTCGGCCGTGCTCGCGCGCATCTCGCTCGCCAAGAACCGCATGCAGACGCCGGAAGACGCCCTGGCCGCCGCGGAAGGGGGTCGCGCGCAGCTGGTCGCCTCGGTCTGGCAGGGCTACCAGGCATACCTCGCGCGCCAGCGCTCCCTCGACTTCGACGACCTGCTGCTGGAGACGGTCCGGCTCCTGGCCGGGCACGAGCCGCTCCGGGAGCGCTACCAGAGGCGATACCGGCAGGTGCTGGTCGACGAGTACCAGGACACCAACCACGCCCAGTACGAGATCGTCCGGGCGATCGGCGGCGAGCACAGGAACGTCTGCGTGGTGGGCGACGACGACCAGTCGATCTACGGCTGGCGCGGCGCCGACATCCAGAAGATCCTGGGCTTCCCCCGCGACTTCCCTGGCGCCAGGCTGGTGCGCCTGGAGACCAACTACCGCTCGACCCGGCCGATCCTGGAGGCGGCCAACGCGGTCATCCGCGGAAACGCCTCCCGTCACGAGAAGACGCTCGAGTCGGCCCAAGGCGAAGGCGCCCCGGTGCGCTTCGTGCGGCTCAAGGACGAGACGGCCGAGGCGCAGTTCGTGGTGGAGGGGATCCGGGAGGCCCTCCGCACGCGCCAGGCCCGGCCAGCGGACTTCGCCATCCTGTGCCGGACGCAGGTCCAGTTCCGCTCGTTCGAGGCCGAGCTGCGCGCGGCGGGCGTGCCCTACCTGGTCGTCGGCGGGATGTCCTTCTTCGACCGCAAGGAGGTGCGCGACGTCCTCGCCTTCCTGAAGCTCGCCCAGAACCCGAACGACGAGACCTCGCTCCTGCGCATCGTCAACACCCCGCCGCGTGGCGTCGGCAAGGCGAGCCTCGACCGCGTGCTCGCCTTCGCCACCGAGCACGGCATCTCGGCGGCCGAGGGCTTCGACCGCGCCCAGGAGATCGCCGGCCTCAACCCCCAGTCGGTCGAGGGCTACCGCAAGCTGCGCTCCGCGATCGACGGGACCGAGCTCGCCGAGGCGGGCGCAGCACTCGTCTCCCGGCTCAACCGCTTCCTGCAGGCGATCGACTACCAGGCCGAGGTCCGGCGCCTCTACGACGACCCGATGACCCGCGAGGCGCGCTGGGCCGGCGTCCTGGAGCTCCTGAACTTCGCCGAGAACTACGTGCGCCGCTCGCCGCAGCCGACCCTCCAGGGTTTCCTCGAGGAGCTGACCCTCACGAGCGGCGACGAGCCCGAGGAGAAGCCCGAGACCCGCGCGGACGCCGTCACCCTGATGACGCTCCACGCCGCCAAGGGCCTCGAGTTCCCGCACGTCTTCCTGGCCGGGATGGAAGAGGGCCTGCTGCCGCACACCCGTTCCGTGGCCGAGGGCGGCATCGAGGAGGAGCGCCGGCTCGCCTACGTGGGCATCACCCGCGCCATGCGCACGCTCACCCTGAGCTACGCTTTCGAGCGCGCCCGGTACGGCCACCGCGCCCGCTCCGTACCCTCTCGTTTCTTCTTCGAGGCGCAGGGCGAGGCGATGCCCGAGGGCTGGGAGGGCGTCGAGGCGACCCTGGAGCCGGGGGAAGAGGACGAGCCGCCCGCGCCGCGCGCCAGGAAGAAGGCCCGACGGGCGAAGAGACGTGCCCGATGAAGCTGGCGTGGACCGCCGCCAGGGTTCCCGCTCCCCTCCGCCGCGTCTTTCGGTCCACAATCGGCGGGTGAAACGCCGCCGGGCGTCGTCCTTCGCCGGGTGGATCGCGAGAGGGGTGAGCATGAAGCGACTCCACGTGGCCGTGGCCGTCCTGATGGCGGCCGCCTTCCCTCCGGGGTGCGAGAGCGGGAACCGGGACGGCAGCCCCGCCCTCACCGTCTCGAGCCCCGGCGCGTACTGGAAGGAGGGCGCGGTTCGCCTGCTGGAAGGCCGCGCCGCCGGCAGCGCCGACCTCGCCGTCCGTGACGACGAGCGCTACCAGGAGATCGACGGCTTCGGCGGCGCCTTCAACGAGAAGGGCTGGGACGCGCTCCTGGTGCTGGACGAGGCCGAGCGCCAGCGCGCGCTGCGCCTCCTCTTCAGTGGCGAAGACGGCGCCCGCTTCCGCTTCGGCCGGGTGCCGATCGGCGCCAGCGACTACGCGATGGACCGCTACACCCTGGACGACGTCCCCGGCGACTACGCCCTCGCGCACTTCTCGATCGACCGCGACCGGCGCCTGCTGATCCCCTACCTCGAGGCCGCGCTTGCGCAGCAGCCGGCGCTCTGGCTGTGGGCGAGCGCCTGGACTCCCCCGCCCTGGATGAAGACGAACGGCGACTACGACTCGGGCGAGATGCGCGGCGACCCGGCGACGCTCGCCGCCTATGCCTCCTACCTGGCCCGCTTCGTCGAGGCCTACCGGGGCGAGGGCCTGGCGATCCGGGCGGTCCACGTCCAGAACGAGCCCGTGCAACTCACCCACTACCCGAGCTGCTTCTGGCCGCCGGAGCTCGTGCGCGACTTCATCCGTGACCAGGCCGGACCGCTCTTCGAGAGCCGCCACCTCTCCGCCCGCCTCTGGCTGGGCACGCTCAACACCGACGATCCCCGCTACCCGGAGGTCGTGCTGGGCGACGCGGCGGCCCGTCGCTACCTGGCCGGCGTGGGCGTCCAGTGGGGCGGCCTGCCTCTGGTCGCGCCGATCCTGGCGCGCGATCCGGAGCTGCCGGTGATGCAGACGGAGACCGACTGCGGCAACCACCACTGGGAGCCGGGCTTCCGCCCGGACCGTCCGCCCAACGACCACGCCTACGGAGACTTCACCTGGGGGCGGATCGAGGCCTACCTGCGCGCTGGCGTGCGCTCGTACATGGCCTGGAACATGGTCCTCGACGGCGAGGGAAAGAACATCGACTCCGAGCGGCCCTGGCCGCAGAACGCACTCCTGGTCGTGGACCGCCAGGAGCGGCGGCTGCTCGAGACGCCTGCCTACTGGGCCTTCCGCCACTGGAGCGCCTTCCTCGACGCCGGCGCGCGCAGGCTGGGAATCGCCGGACCCGAGACGGACGCCCTCGCCTTCCGCAACCCGGACGGCGCGCGGGTGGTCCTGCTGCGCAACCCGGAAGACCGGGCTCGCACGCGGACGATCGCGGTAGGGGGCGCGGTGCTGGAGCTGACCGTGCCCGCGCAGGGGTGGGCGACGCTGCGGTACTGACTCGACCGATCGCCAGCCCGACGAGGACGCGCCCTCGGGCCCTCAGCGCCGGCCGACCAGCCGCGGCCTCTTCGTCTCGCCGAAGCCCACGTTCACCTGCTGGTCGAAGGCCAGCTCGTCGCCCTGGAAGTGGAGCGAGACCGTGCGGATGAACGGGGTCTCCTGCAGGCAGAGCTTCGCGGTGTAGGTGTCGTCGGAAGTCCAGGCCCCGGTCGCGGACACCTTCTCGTCGCCGCCGGCGGTCGGCAGAGACACGCTCGTTCCCCAGGCGCCGTAGCCCACCGGGATGCGGGTCTCGCGGCCGGTTATGCCGAGCACCAGGATCGCCTCGTCACCTCGGGCCTCCAGCACCACCGACTCGATCCCGTCCGGGTTCGCCGCGAGGAGATAGCGCTTGCCCGAGACCTTCGCCGCCAAGGGCGAGCTGCCCTTCCCGGCCTGGGGCGGAAGCACGAGTGAGGCCAGCTTCTTCTGCAGAGCGGCGTCGCCTGCCGCGTCGTCGGGCAGCGCCACCGGCGCGAGGCCGGGCAGCACGTGCTGCCAGAGCAGGTTCATGACGCCCGGCATGTCGCCGGTGCCGCTCGTGATCGCCACCACCGCGTCGAGCTGCGGCATCACGATGCAGAACTGGCCGAACGCCCCGTCGCCGCGGTAGAAGCCGTGCCGGCAGCGCCAGAACTGGTAGCCGTAGCCCTGCTCCCAGTCGCTCTCGGGATCACTGCCGTTCGAAACCTGGCGCGCGGTCGCGGCCTCCACCCAGGCTGCGGGCAGGACCTCACGGCCGCGCCACTCGCCCTTCTGCAGGTAGAGCTGCCCGAAGCGCGCGATGTCCTCGGTGCGCACCCGCAGGCCGAAGCCACCCAGGCTCACCCCGTGCTTGTCGGCCTCCCAGCTGGGCGGCGCGATCCCGAGCGGCTGGAAGAGACGCGGCCCGAGGTAGTCGAGCACGGTCGAGCCGGTGGCCTTCTGCACCATCGCCGAGAGCATGTAGCTCGCCGGGGTGTTGTAGACGAAGTGAGTCCCCGGCTTGTGCGCCACCGGCAGGGCCAGGAAGAGCCGCGGCAACGGCTGCTCGGAGTCGAACGGGAAGTCCGCGATCACCTCGGCGTGCTGCCCGCTGTTCATGGTCAGCAGATCGCGCACGCGCATCGCCTTCAGGTTGGCGCTCGGCTCCGGGGGCGCGTCCTCCGGGAAGGCGTCGAGGACACGATCATCGAGCGTCAGCCGGCCCTCGGCGATGGCGAGGCCCACGGCCGTGGAGGTGAAGCTCTTGCTCAGGGAGAAGAGGACGTGCGGGTCGTCTTTCCGGTAGGGAGTCCACCAGCCCTCGGCCACGACCTTGCCGTGGCGCAGCAGCATGAAGCTGTGGAGGGCGTCGATCTTCTGCTCGGCGGCCAGCAGGAAGGCGAGGATCGCCGAGGAGCGGATCCCCTCCGCCTCCGGGCTGCTGCGGCCGAGCTCGACGCGGGCGGCAGGCGTGCCGCAGTCGGTGGAAGCGGCGGGAGCCGGAGGCTCCGCCGGCGAGGCGGGCCCGGCCGCGAGCGAGGTGAGGGCCGCACACGGGAGGAGTGAGAGCAGCAGGAGCTTTCTCATGCCCTGGAGGAGCTTTCTCATGCCCTGGATTCTCGCACCGAACCAGTGCCGCGCCGACGGCACCGTCTACGTCGCCAACCTTGGCAGTGCCGGCCCGGCGGCTATCGGTCCGAACCGCCTCCTCTACGCCGGAGGGCCCAGCCTCCAGATCCTCTTCTAGCGAGCGGCGGCTCGCGTCGGCCGCGGGGCGAGCGCCTGCTCGATCCGCTCCTGCCAGAGCTCGGAGTACGCCGGGTGGCGGCGCGCCTCGTCGAACACGCGCCGCGCCGCATTCTGCTCCCCCGCCCGCGCCAGCAGCTCCCCCTCGCTCACCAGGGCACGGAGGGCGACCGCGTCACCCGCGGGGGCTTCGGTGGCGACCCTGCGGTAGAGAGTCATCGCCTCCCGCGCGTCACCGGCCCGCGCGAGCAAGCCCGCCACGGTCGCCAGGAACCGGCTGGTCATGCCCAGCTCCCGCCAGCGGGGATCGTTGACGACGCTCCACACCATGTCCCGGTCGGGCCCTCGGCCGTGGATCTCGATCAGGCGGAGCCCCGCCTGGCTGGCCGCACCGCCGTCTGAGCTCACCAGCGCGATCTCCCATCGCTCCGTCCAGGCGTCCACGTTCGTGGGCTCGGCCTTCAGCACGCCCTCGATCAGCCTCCGCGCCGCGACGAGGTCGCCCGCCACCCGGGCGTCGGCGGCTCGCAGGATGTCGGGATTCTGCTCGACCGAGATCTGCTGCTGGATGGCGGGGTTGACGAATCGCTCCTCCACCCGGAGCAGGGCCAGAGCGAACGCGAAGGCAACCCCGAAGGCGAACCCGCCGATGTGCGCGGAGAAGGCGACCCCCGAGTCGGCCCCCGCGGCCTTGACGTAGTAGAGCTGCATGGCGGCCCAGAGCGGGATGACGACGAACGCCGGGAACTTCATCCTGAATCGGAAGGTGGGGATGATCGGGATCGGCAGCACCAGGAACTCGATGCGGCGCGCGGCCAGCCGCACCAGGAAGGCGCCCATGACACCGGCGATCGCCCCGGATGCACCCACCAGGGGCCAGCTCGCGCCGGCGGCCCCCGCCGCGAAGGCGCCCGCGCCCGCGGCGCCGGAGGCGAAGTAGAGGGTCGTGAAGAGTGGGCGTCCGAAGAGGTCCTCGACGAACGGTCCGGCCACGAACAGGAACAGCATGTTGCCGAGCAGGTGGATCCAGCCTGCGTGTACCAGGGTGTAGGTGACGAGGTTGAACGGGTTGGGTCGGGCCGGCACGAAGCCCAGCCGGCTCGACGGAGTGCGGTGGATTGCCGCGACCGCCTCCTCGGCCAGCCGATTGAGCTCCTGCTGCTCCTCCTGCGCGACCGTGTCGGCGATCGTCTCGCCCTCCGCCGCCCAACGGACCGCAGCCTGGGCGACCGCCGCCTTGCCGCGCTCGCTGAGCAGCTCGAGCAGGAAAGGCGGCGAGGACAGGTACGGATGCCCGGCGAGATACCGCAGCGAAGCCACGACCTTCTCTTGCGCTTCCCGCTCGGCACCCGCCCCCATGGTCGACACCGCGGCGTGAACGAGGAAGCACGACCCGATCAGGATCCAGGTCACCCACGGCATCCGTCGGACCTCGTTCTCCTCGAGGCCGATGGGCAGTATCAGCATGGCGAGAGCCCCCCGCAGTCGGCGCTACCCTAGCCGGGCCACCCTCTTCGTTCAAGTCGTCCGGGGGCGCTGGCTTCTTGTTGTGGACCTTCCCCGCGAGTCGCTGGAGCGCCTGCGCACGATCGTGGACTGGTCGGTGACGGTGGGAAGCCTGCTGTAGGCGGCTGCCCTGGCCGCCTTCCCCTAGCGTGGCCGCAGCGCCGCCTCGATCGCGCGGACGGTGCGCGCGACGTCCTCGTCCGTCGTGGCCCAGCTGGAGACGGACACCCGCATGCAACGCCGGCCGCGCCAGGTGGTGCACGCGAACAGGGCCTCGCCCGAGGACACGATCCGGGCGGTGACCTCGTCGGTCCACCGGTCGTGGTCCTCCTCGCTCGCGCCCGGCCGCGCATCGAGGAAGCGCAGCAGTCCCTGGTTGATCCGAGGCCGGCACAGGACCTGAACGCCCGGGAGGGCACCCGCGCCGTCCACGATCGCGCGGGCATGCCGGCAGCCGTCCGCCACGATCCGTCCGACCCCCTCGCGCCCGAGGCTCGCGATGGCGGCGTAGGTCGCGAAACCGCGCGCCCGCCGCGAGTACTCCGGGTTCCAGTCGACCTGGTCGCGCGCCACCTCGGAGTGGTCCAGGTAGGCCACCCGGTGGGCGAACGCGCGCCAGTGCGCGTCGCGATCGGCCACGATCGCATAGCCGCAGTCGTAGGGGACGTTCAGCCACTTGTGACCGTCCGTCGCCCAGGAGTCGGCCTGCTCGACGCCCGCGGTCAGATGCCGGTGCTCCGCGCTGGTTGCCGCCCACAGCCCGAACGCCCCGTCGACGTGGACCCAGGCGCCCCACCGGTGTGCGGCCTCGATCGCCTCCGGGAAAGGATCGAAGGCCCCCGTGTTGAGGTCCCCCGCCTGCAGCAGGACGATGGTGGGCGCGTCCTTCGCCTGTGCGAGGACGGGTTCGAGGGCCGCCGCGGTCAGCCCGTCCTCGCCGGTCGGGACGTCGACGATCGAAGCCCGCCCCAGGCCCAGCAGGCGCAGCGCGCGCTCGATGGTGCCGTGCCGCTGGTCGCCGCTCACCACCCGGATCGCCGGCGCGCCGAGAAGCCCCCGCTCCTCGACGTCCCAGCCCTTGCGCGCCAGGACCGCGTTGCGCGCCGCGGCGAGACAGGTCACGTGCGCCATCTGGCAACCGGTCACGAGCGCGAAGCTCGCGGTCTTCGGCAGGCCCAGCAGCTCGAGCAGCCAGCGACCGCACACCTCCTCGACCACCGCGGCCGCGGGCGCCACCGCGTACATGCCGGCGTTCTGGTCCCAGGCGGAGGTCAGCCAGTCGGCGGCCAGGGCCGCCGGCACCGTGCCGCCCACCACCCAGCCGAAGAAGCGGCCCCCCGCGCTCGCCGCGAGCCCGCCGGCCGTGTCGGCGACGAGTTGCTCGACGACCTCCTCGGGATCGCGTCCTTGCTTCGGCAACGGGCGGTCGAAGCGCTGCCGCAGCTCGGCGAGGGTCGCGGTGGCGGCCACCGGGCCTTCCGGCAGCCGGGCCAGGTACTCGAGCGCCCGTTTCAGCGTGCCTTCGAGGAGCGGTGCGATTCCATTCATGGGTCGATTCCAGCACAACTCGGGCGAAGAAGGGTCGGACGGCTCGAGCTACGCGGTCTTCGTCTGGACGCCGAGAGCGACCTCGCACCCGAGCACGGAAAGGAGCCGTACCATCTGATCGATCGACTTCTTGTAGTTCGTCTGATCCAGCAGACGATAGAGCTGAGTGGGCGAGGTTCCAAGCCGCCGGGACAGCTCGCGGCGGGAGAGATCTTCGGCGGCCACCCTCTTCTGTGCCTCCACGGTGAGGCCGTAGAGCAGCCGGTCACGCAGGTACCCGGGGTCCTCGTTGTATTCGAGCACCTGCTCCACGTGCACGGTGCCGGACCGGCCCGAGCGCAGCTCGAAGCCGAAGGCTTCCCGGCCCAGCTCGGGGTCTACCGCGACCCGGGCCACGAGGTCCGCGCCGTCCGGCCTCGGTTCGGCTCTGGAATAGGGGAAAGGCAGCAACGATCCACCGACACGGACCTCGAACTGCCGCTTCCGGTTGTTCGCCTCGACCGACTGCACTTTCACAGCAGCCCCTCGGCCACGAGCGCCACGATGAGCTCGAGCACCCTGGCCGTGGCTCTGCCCTTCATGGCCTGATGATTTTCGAGGTCCCATTTCACCACCAGCCGCCCGTCGCGGTAGACGTGAACGTGCCTCGGTGGATGATCTGCCCTCCACCAGACGAACACGAACCCGCCGCGCCGGAGTCTCCCCAATGAGTGTTACCCTCCCTGGTAACAGTTGTCAAGAGAGGAGTGGCTTCCGCTTCGCGAGTCCTCCTCGCGCCTCGTGAGTCTTCCTCGAGGCCTGGTCAGACAGGGTCCGGCAGGGCGCTAAGATGATCCGATTCGTCCTGTGACAGGAGACCGCGATGCGCGAACGGCCGTTCCATGGCTTGATCCTCCCCCTGCTTGGCGCCCTCTGCATGCTCGGCCTCACGCTGCCGCGGACCGCGGGCGCCGCCGGCCCGCCGCTGCTTCTGCGCCAGCCCACCGTGAACGCGACGGAGATCGTCTTCAACTACGCGGACGACCTCTGGGTCGCCCCGCGCGAGGGCGGCGCGGCGCATCGGCTCACGACCGCGGTGGGAGACGAAGAGCACCCGCACTTCTCCCCGGACGGGACGCTGGTCGCCTTCGACGGGGAGTACGACGGCAACCGCGACGTGTACGTGGTGCCGGTAGCGGGCGGCGTCCCGGTGCGGCTCACCTACCATCCCGCGCGGGAGACGGTGCTGGGCTGGACCCCGGACGGCAAGGGCATCCTCTTCGCATCGGCCGGCAACAGCTTCTACCACCTCGCCCCTCAGCTCTACACGGTCCCCGCCACGGGCGGCTTCCCGACCCGGCTGCCGCTGCCTTCCGGGGCCGAGGCCTCCTTCTCGCCCGACGGCACGCGGCTCGCCTACGTCCCGCACGCCCAGTGGCAGGCCGCCTGGAAGCGCTACCGCGGAGGCCAGACGACGCCCATCTGGATCGCCGATCTCAGCGACTCGAAGGTGACCGAGGTCCCCCGTGACAACTCCAACGACCACGACCCGATCTGGATCGGCGACCGCGTCTATTTCCTTTCGGACCGAAGCGGCCCGGTGAGCCTCTTCGCCTACGACACCGCGACCAGGCAGGTGAGCGAGGTGGTGCCCAACCACGGCCTCGACTTCAAGTCGGCCTCGGCCGGCCCCGGCGTGATCGTGATCGAGCAGTTCGGCGGCATCAAGCTGCTCGACCTCTCGAGCGGCGCGGTGGAGACCGTCGAGATCTCCGTCTCGGGCGACCTCCTGGAGGTGCGGCCGCACTTCGTCAAGGTGGAGCCCGGCCGACTGGAGGCCTTCGGTCTCTCCCCCAGCGGGGTCCGCGCCCTCTTCGAGGCCTGGGGCGAGATCCTGACCGTCCCGACCGACAAGGGCGACATCCGCAACCTCACCCGCAGCCCCGCGGTCGCCGACCGCGACCCGGCCTGGTCGCCCGACGGCAAGTCGATCGCCTGGTTCTCCGACCAGCCGGGCGAGTACGAGCTCCAGGTCGCCGACCAGGGCGGCCTCGGTGTCGTGCAGCACTTCGAGCTCGGCCAGCCGCCCTCCTTCTTCTATCAGCCGGTCTGGTCGCCCGACAGCAGGAAAATCGCGTACTTCGACAAGCGCCTGAAGCTCTGGTACCTCGACCTCGATACGAAGACCCGGACCCCGGTCGATACCGACTACTACGGCCTCTTCGGCCCGGCGGAGTTCGATGCCGACTGGTCGCCCGACTCGAAGTGGATCGCCTACACGCGGCTCCTCGAGAGCGGGCTCCACGCCGTCTTCATCTACTCGCTGGCGCAGGCGAAGACCTACCAGGTCACCGACGGGATGAGCGACGCCCTCTATCCGCTCTTCGACAAGGGGGGCAAGTACCTCTACTTCACCGCCTCCACGGACGTCGCCCTCAGCACGTCCGACATCGACATGTCGGGCGACCAGCGGCCGGTCACCCGCAGCGTCTACCTCGCGGTCCTCGGCAAGGACGAGCCTTCGCCGCTCGCGCCCGAGAGTGACGAGGAGGGCAAGCAAGCGAAGGAGGAACAGCCGAAGGACGCGAAGAAGGCGGGGCCGGCCAAGGACGCCGACAAGTCGGGCAAGGACGAGGGCCGTGAGGACGAGGCCAAGCCGGTCGTGGTCAGGATCGACCTCGAGGGGCTGGGACAGCGCATCGTGTCGCTGCCGATCCCGGCGCGGAACTACCTGGACATGCAGGCGGGCAAGGCCGGTATCCTGTTCCTGGGCGAGGGCCCGATGGTCGTCGGTGTCGACGACTCGCGTGACGTGACCGAGACCATCCAGAAGTTCGACCTCGCCAAGCGCAAGGTCGAGGAGTTCCTGGACGAGGTGAACGACTTCACGGTCTCCTTCGACGGGGGCAAGATCCTGTACCGCAAGGGCGAGCAGTGGGCGACCGCCGCGACCGACGCGGCGCCCTCGGACGAGGGAGACCCCAAGCCCGGCCTGGGTCCGCTGGACCTCGACTCGATGGAGGTGTACGTCGAGCCCCAGGCCATGTGGAAGCAGATCTACGACGAGACCTGGCGCATCGAGCGCGACTTCTTCTACGACCCCAACTACCACGGCCTCGACCTCGCCAAGGCGAAGCAGAGGTACGAGCCCTACCTCGCCGGGATCGCCTCGCGCAGCGATCTCAGCTACCTCTTCGAGGAGGCGCTCGGGGAGCTGAGCGTCGGCCACCTCTTCGTCCGCGACGGCGACCATCCCGAGCCCAGGAAGGTGAAGGGCGGCCTGCTGGGCGCCGACTACGCGATCGAGAACGGGCGCTACCGGTTCGCTCGCGTCTACGACGGCGAGAACTGGAACCCGAGCCTGCGCGCCCCGCTCACCCAGCCCGGCGTCAACGTGAAGGCCGGCGACTACCTGCTGGGGGTCGGCGGCCACGAGCTGCACGCGACGGACGACGTCTACAGCTTCTTCCAGGAGACCGCGGGCAAGCAGGTGACCCTCGAGGTCGGGCCCAGCCCTGACGGCAAGGGCGCGCGGCAGGTGACGGTCGTGCCGGTCGAGAGCGAGGAGGGCCTGCGCCGCCGCGCCTGGATCGAGGGCAACCGGCGCAAGGTGGACGAGCTGACCGGCGGGCGCGTCGCCTACGTCTACCTCCCCAACACCGGCTTCGGAGGCTACCGCAGCTTCAACCGCTACTTCTTCGCCCAGGTGGGCAAGGAGGCCGTGATCGTGGACGAGCGCTTCAACGAGGGCGGTCAGCTCGCCGACTACATCATCGACTCCCTGCGCCGCCCGCTCATGAACAAGGCGGCCAGCCGCGAAGGGGCCGACCCCTCGAGCCCCAGCGAGGCCATCTTCGGCCCCAAGGTGATGATCATCAACGAAATGTCGGGCTCGGGCGGCGACGCGCTCCCCTGGTACTTCAGGAAGGCCGGCCTCGGCCCGCTGGTCGGCAAGCGCACCTGGGGCGGCCTGGTGGGGATCGGCGGCTACCCGGACCTGATCGACGGCGGCTCCGTCACCGCCCCGCGCATCGCCATCTACGGCCTCGACGGGCACTGGGAGGTCGAGAACCACGGCGTCGCCCCGGACGTCGACGTGGACCTCGACCCGGCGGCCTATCGCCAGGGCCACGACACCCAGCTCGAGAAGGCGGTCGCGGTCGTGATCCAGCTGCTCGCGGAGCACCCGCCGCAGGAGCACCCGCGGCCTCCCTATCCGAACTACCACCAGCACGACGGTCTGGGGAGGGAGTAGCGTGACAGTCCCCCGCCCGTTCCTGGCCGCCGCCGCCCTCGCCTTGCTCGCCGCCTGCGGGCACGAGACGAGCCCCACCGAGCCGTCCGCGACCCCGTCGCCCACGCCCACGCCCGTGCCCGTCTACGGCCCGGAGGGCACGATCCGGGTCTCGGGGGCGAGCCCCTCTCCGCTCGCGACGCGGGTCGGGCAGAACTACTGGTGCTGGAGCAACTACGGCAACCAGGTGGCGGGGACCGAGTCGTTGGTCGCGCCGCTGGGACTCCGCGTGCTGAGGGCGGGCGGACACAACAACGACAGCAACACCAGCAACGGCTTCGATCCCTTCGACGAGGCCCAGATCGACCGCTTCGTCGCCTACGCGCGGAGCGTCGGCGCCCAGCCGATCCTCCAGGTGCCTCTCCTCCGAAACGAGCGCGGCGGAGCGGCCACCCCGCAGGACGCCGCCGACGTAGTCCGCTACTGCAACCGGACCCGGGGCTACGGCATCCGCTACTGGGAGATCGGCAACGAGCCCGACCTCTACGCCGACCAGGGCGACCTCCCCGGCTACGACGTCGGCCGCTTCTGCAGCGACTTCAACGCGTATAGCGACGCGATGAAGAGCGTCGACTCCACCATCCAGATCCTGGGGCCCGAGCTGTCCTGGAAGTACCCTCCCCAGACCGGCGGCAACGACTGGCTCACGCCCTTCCTCTCGCGCTGCCGCGGCCGCTTCGACGTGGTGGCCGTCCACCGCTATCCCTTCGATGCCGCCGGTGCGACCATCGCCAACGCCCTGGCCGACGTCTCCCACTACGAGTCCGTGCTCCGGACCCTCCGCTCGCTCCTGGACTCGATGCACCTCGCCGACGTGCCCCTCGCCATCACCGAAGCCAACGTCTCCTGGGACGGCACGCCGGAGCGGAGCACGCAGACGGCCTCGCCGCAGACCTTCTACGCGGGACTGTGGCTGGCGGACTCGCTCGGGGCCTCGATCAGCCACCAGCTCTGGGCGATGTGCTACTGGAGCCTGTCCGAGAGCTGGACCCTCGGCTTCATCGACTCCACCAGCCGCCGGCCCCGGCCCAGCTACTACGCCTTCCAGCTGGTGGCGAGCCACACCGGGTCGACGCTGCTCGCGGCGACGCCGCCCGCGGGCTTCTCGGCCTACGCAAGCCGCCGGAGCGACGACCGCGCCACCTTCGTGGTCGTGATCAACAAGAACGCCACCACCAACCGGGAATCGATCGCGCTCGCCGACCTGCCCGGGGCCCCCGGCGGCTCCTACTCCTACGACTTCCCGCCCTACAGTCTGGGTGCGCTCGTGATCCCCGACGACGGGACGCCGATGCAGGTGTGGCTCTACACGAAGGACATGGCCGACGCGGGCAGCCCGCCGCAGCGGGTGCAGTAGCGCGCCGAGGCCCGACCCCGGGCCCCGGCGCATGGGTCGGAAGATGGACTAGCGCGCCGCCGTGGCCAGGCCCGAGACGGCCGACGTGGGATCGACCTGCTCTCCGTCGCGCCACACCTCGAAGTGCAGGTGCGGGCCCGTGGTGAGCCCGCTCAGGCCGACCTCGGCCACCTTCTCCCCGTGCCGCACCTTCTGGCCCGGATGGACCGCGACCTTGCCCAGATGGGCGTAGAAGGTCCTGGTGCCGTCGCCGTGGTCGATTACCACCACGGCGCCCGCGTCCGGGACCGGCTCGTAGCGGGCCGTCGCCGTCTCCACGACCCCGTCCGCGGCCGCCTGCACGGCCGTACCCTCGGGCGCGGCGAGGTCGACGCCGCGATGGAAGTACGGCGTGTGCTTCATCGGGTGGACGGCCTGCCCGTACGGCATGGTCATGCGGCTGCCCGGGAGCGGGTTGTCCAACGTGCGGTTCGCGCTGTTGCTCGATGCCGCGACCTTCTCGTTGCTCTTGACCATGGCTGCGGCGGCCGCCTGGTCCGCGGAACCCGAGCCCAGAGGAAGCAGGAACAAACCGACGACGCCCGCCGCGAGGCCCGCGCCACCCGCCCGACGGCGTCCACCGCCTCTCGACCCGAGAACGCTCAGAATGCGCATCTTGACTCTCCCTTCGGTTGTATGAAGCGTTGGCGCCTCAACCCCCTGCAGGTCGAGCTGAAGCACATCCAACAAGCCGCGGGCATAAGCCCGCTTCCCCATGAGGCCGAGAGACACCACCAGCCCGTCCGCGAGCCGCTCGCGGCCTTCCTCGAGACGAAGGCCGGCCAGCCACGCAGCGGGATGAAAGAAGTAGAGACGCCGGATCGTCCGCTCGACGCCCAGCGCGAGCGCATCGCAGCGCACGACGTGCGCCAGCTCGTGCGCGAGCGCGCTCGAGAGCGCCTCCCGCCGCCCGGGCGAGAGGAGGGCCGAGGGGATGAAGATGACCGGTCGAAGGAGACCCACGGTGAAGGGCGAGACGCTCGCCTCGGCCGTGACCACGCGCACCCGACGGCGGAGGCGCAGACGATCGCGCCACGCCGCCAGACGGCTCGCCACCCACGGATCCACGACCGGCCGTCCCGAGCGCACGAGGCGGCGGCAGGTGCCGAGACGCCGGAGGTCGGTGGCAACCAGGACCAGGACGAGCAGGGCCCAGAGCCCGGTCACCAGGACGACCCAAGAGGAACCCGCCGACGCGGGAGCGCCCGTCATCTCGCGGAACCCCCCGAAGGAAGAGCCCGTCGGGATCCCGGAGGCCCCGCCCTCCAGCCAGCCGCCCGCCGGCCACAGCCGAACCAGAGCGCCCAGCGACCAGGGATGGCTGAGGCCCGGCGGCAGCACGAGCCTCAGGAGGACGAGCGTCCAGAGCGCCTGGCCGAGTCCCGGCCATCGCCCGTGCAGCACGCGCGACACCGCGAGCGCCAGCACGCAGAATCCCGTCGCGAAGAGGGCGTCCGCGATCGCCGCGCGCAGCAGGTCCTGCGCGCCGCCCAGCAGGAGCCCGCTCACTTCCGCCTCCCCGCCGGCTTCTCCTCCGACTCGAGCAGCGCCCGCAGGTCCTCGAGCTCCTCGGGCGTCAGCGCCTCGCTCTCCGCGAAGAGCGCCGCGACCGGCGCCCGCTTCAGCTCCAGGACCTGCTCGGCGAAGTCGCGCACCAGCCGCGCCAGGCCCGCCGCGCGCGAGATGAGAGGCGCGTAGAGGTGGAGGCCGTGCGAGTCCGTCTTGGAGACGAGCCCCTTCTCCACCATCCGTTCCACGACCGTGCGTGTCGTCGAGTACGCCCAGCCCGTCCCGCGACCCACGCGGTCGTGAATCTCCCGCGCGCTCTGCGGCTCGGCCCGCCAGAGGGCCTTCATCACCTCCAGCTCGGCCGCCGCCAGCCGCGGCAGCGGCCCCTTCCGGGACCCCGATGCCTTCTTTGTCGTCATGTCGCTACATATGTAGCATCAGAGACCAGACCCGTCAAGCTCTTTCCCTCCTCCTCCTGCGGTCCCGGCCCGGACACGCCTACTCCCGGACCTCGTATCCCCGCCCTTCCAGCACCCGGCCCATGGCCAGCGAAAGCACGATCACCAGGGGGATCGAGACGCCCAGCCGCACCGCCGTGAAGAGCGGGCCCATGAAGGACGCCTCGAACGTCGTCATCGGGATGCGGCAGACGCTGGCGAAGCCCACGTAGGCGAAGATCAGCGAGAGCCTGGCCCCCTTGCGGAAGAGGGAGTAGGCCACCGGGAACGCCACGTAGGTCCCGCCCACGGTCAGGCCGGCGAGGACCATGCCCCAGAGGTAGCCGCGGACGCCCGCTCCCTTCCCGAAGTGGCGCTCGACCGTCTCCTGCTTGACCCAGACGTCGAAGAGCGCGATCAGGACGAAGGCGCAGGGCAGCAGCTCGAGCATGTACGACAGGGTCGCCGTGAAGGTGCGGGCCATCTCCTTGCCGGGGGCGAAGCCCGTCGCGAACGAGGCGGCCGCGAAGAGGCTGAACCCCGCGACCGTGCCCAGCTCCACGAGCTGTCCGGTCCTCTGCCTCACCGCGGAATCTCCCCGAAGACGAGCCCCACCACGAGCGCCACGATCAGGGCGATCAGCAGGCTGGCCGCGTTGCGGACGAGCGTGACGTTGCGCCCGAAGTACCGCCTCTCCAGCGGGTAGGTCAGCACGCCCACCATCATCAGCGTGCTGGTGAAGGCGGCCAGGACCATGTAGGGCACGCCCTGCTTCAGCAGGGCCCCGCTCAGGGGGAAGGCGATGAACCCGGGCATCAGCGTCACCGACCCGAGGAGCGCCGCCATGGCGACGCCGAGGGCCCCGCTCTCCCGTCCCAACAGGCGGCGGATCACGTCCTGCGGCACCAGGGTGAGGGCGACCGCGAGCAGCACCAGCATGACCAGGAACGCCGGCAGGATCGCGGTCAGCCTCCGCACGGCCAGTCGCAGCGCCGCCACCGTCTTGCCTGGGCTGGCCGCGAGAGAGACGAGCAGGGCGGCGGCGGTCGCCGCGTAGAGGACCAGCATGTCCGTTCAGGCCGAGGCGCGCTCGACGGCCGCGACCAGGCCGCTCACGGTCACCACGTCGGCCAGCCCGTGGCAGCCGAAGACCACGGGCAGCACGGCGTCGTCGGGATGAAGGCGGCGCAGCTCGGCCACCCGCTGCGTCCCGGCCCGGTAGCAGGGCAGGTACATCCGGCCCAGCAGCGGATGGCGCCCCCAGGCGCCGGACAGCTTCTCCGCGCGCTCGGCGGAGCAGAGGAAGTCCCGGCGCAGCACCTCGGCCACCTGCGGCTGGGCCCAGCCCTCCTGCCAGGTGAGATAGGACGACTGGTTCTTGGCCTCGTCCTGCAGCAGCGCGAGCAGCGTGCCCAGCTCGAGGTCGCGGTCGGGCAGCTCGCTCGGCTCGTGCACGCCGTGGGCGAAGAGCACGGCGTTGTTCGCGACGCCCTCCATCAGGGCAGCGCCGCGGGTGTTCATGGTGAGGACACTCGACTCGAAGCCGAGCTTCCGGCGCCGGTACAGGTTCTGGCAGTAGGCGACGGCGGCGATCGCCTCCCGGGCGGCGACGCCCTCGTTCTCGCGCAGCCTATTGGCGGTCGGGTGGTCGTATGCCGAGGGGAGCGGCTCGTCCGAAAACCAGGAATCCGCGATGAAGCGCCGGGTCCCCGAAGCGCTCATCACGTCGCCACCCCAGAGTGTGTCGATGCCGAGGACGGCTTCTGCAGTGGTGCGGGCCAGCTCGGCTTCGCTGCTCATGCTGTCCTCCCTGAGACGGGGGCGGCACCCCACAGCACCCCTGCCGCGAGCGTACCAGGAACGGTCACCCTCGCGCGGCCGACAGGACACGGTGCCCCCGTGGCGCTCTCGAACACGGGGAGACTTGGTCGGGCGACGTGAGTGGCCGGGCGACTTGCCGCCCCGTCGCAGGGCCGCATACACTCGCGTCGCTTCGAGGAGAGGACTATGCCCTCCTACTTCATCGCCCTGCTGGTCGCCGTGCCTCTGGCAGCGCTGTGGTTCGTGGTCGACCGCATCCGGCGCCGCCGTCTCGAGCGGGAGACGCGCGCGGCCTTCGCCGCGCTGCATTCCCTGCGGCTGGACCCCGGACAGTCACGCCACGACCCCACCTGGGTGGGCCAGACGCCGAACGGCCATCGGGTGGTGGTCCGCTACGAGTCTTCCCTGAGCGAGGGTGACGAGAAGCGTTGGACCGAGGTCCGGGTCCCTCTCGAAGAAGTCCCGGCGAGTCTCAACTTCCGCGCCGCCATCCTCCCCTGGCGCGTGGTGCGGTTGCTCGGCCTCGCCCTCCGGGGGACCGGCGACCCCGAGTTCGACCACCGGATCGTCACCTGGGGACGAGAGCAGGAGGCAGCGCACTTCCTGAATCCCGCTCGCCGCGAGATCCTGCTGCGCCACCTCCCGGGCTGGCCCTGGCTCGCCGTGGGAAAGGGCGCGGTCGTCGCACGCCGCAGGGGATGGCCGCGGGACGTCGCGCGCGTCGACGAGATGTGGCAGGCCGTGACCGGCCTCGCCGCCGCGCTCGTCCCGAGGGGTTCCTGGACCGACGCCGACCTGCCCGACGCACCCGGTCTCGACGCAGGCGACACGCCGAGCGGACGCTTCCTCAGCCGCCGGGCGTTCTGGGCGATCGCCGCGACCATCGCCGTCCTGGCCGTGGTCCCGCTCTTCCTCTTCGATCACGCGGACCGCCGGCCGTCGTCGCCCGCACGGAGCCCCCAGACGATCCTCTCGAGCCTCTACTACTGGGAGATCCATCCCGACGATCGTGCGCGGGTCGTCGAGCAGCTGGTCCCGGTCGACCGCTCACGCCCGGTCGCCCTCTCGGTCCCCTATCAGCTGAAGGACGCGCAGTCCACGGAGCCGATCGTCTTCGGCGCCCGGCTGACCTCGGACAAGACCTCGGTCCGGTCCTATCGCGGCCGCGAGTACACGGTCCGCGAGCTCCACCTCGTCCTCTCGCGGGGCAGCGAGGAGGGCGGCTACGACGTCACCCTGACGCGCCCGCCGCACCTCCACGTGCAGGGCGACCGCCGCCTGCTCAGCATCGGGGTCGAACCGGCTCCCCGCTACGAGCGCCGCATCGAGGCCGTCGCGCTGCCCTCGGGCACGGAGCAGGTCACCACCCGGGACCTGCAGCCCTTCGACACGGTCGAACGCGGTGACTGGACCGTCCGCCTCTACGACGTCACGAACCTCGCGGCCCACGGATCGATCCACGTGGGCTACCGGCCGGGCCCCGACTCCCCTTCCCTGCCGCTCGAGCAGGTGTTGGCGCTCGCCCGTGTCGCCGCCCCGGCGGAGAGGCGATAACCCGGGTCCGTCTACCTCAGACCAGCTGCTCGACGCGCAGCACCCGGAACGCCTCCGCGTGCGCGTACTCGCCGTGGGGCGGGCACATCCTCTCCTTCACCGTCTTTCTCACCCGCTCGAAGTCCGGGAACTGCGAGCGGTGGCAGGCGAGCAGCTCGAGCTTCGCCTCGATCACCCCGGTGACGTCCTCGAAGTGGTCGGGCCGATGGCTGAAGAAGAAGTAGATCTCCTCCACCCGGTGCGGCTCGCCCGGGTAGAGCCACTGGTTCTTGGCGGCGAAGCAGGCGTCGAAGGTGGCGATCGCGGACACGCGGTGGTCGCGGTGGTGGCGGTTGAGGTCGTCGAACTCCTGGTTGGCCGGGTCGAAGCAGAAGACCTTCTCGGGACGGCTGCGCTTCAGCACCTCGACCAGCCTCCGGCGCAGCTCCTCCGACTCGGCCAGCTGGCCGTCCGGGTAGTCGAGGAAGACGACCTCGGCCAGCCCGAGCTTGCGGGCCACGGCGAGCTGCTCCTCCCTCCGGACCCGCGCCCGCTCCTGCGGCGAGGCCTTCGGGTCGCCCACCTTGAATCCGTTCTCCCCGTTGGTCATGACCACGAGGCGTCCGCGATAGCCCTGCGCGAGCAGCTTGACCACGGTGCCTCCGCAACCGAACTCGACGTCGTCGGGGTGCGCCCCGAAGCAGACGAACTCGCGCATCCTCGAATCACCTCCGGGTCGGGATCGTCCCTCCCTGCTGACCATCCTGACCGCAGAGCGCTGCCCGCGTCCAGGGCAGGAGGGCGTCGCCTGGCCGCGAACGGCGTCAGGATCGTGTCGGCCCGCGCGAACGGCGGCGCGGTCGCGGCCAGCAGCACGATCTACCGGGGTCGCCGATCGGGTTCGCGAGGTTCCCGTCGCTTCGGCGAGGCGCCCGACGCCACGTCGCCGAGTCGCGCGACCGTTGCCGACAGCCTCTCGAGCGCGTCCGCCAGCCGCAGAAGCTCCGCCTCTTCGAGGTCCTGTCGGAGCGCCGTCGCCGCGGCCTTCAGTGCCTGTGCGAGGCCGCGCAGCTCCTCCGGTTCGAGCTCGACCTTCTGCGTCTCCGGCGTCTTCTTCGTTTTCCCGGTGGGCATGGCAGCAAGTTGCCGCCCGCGACGGCTGCTGTCAAGTCCGAACCTGCGCTTCCGTCCAATCTGCGCTGCCCCCGCAGGCGCCGCCCGGCACGCTGCCCGGCGACTCGGCGCCCCGCCACCGCTTCTACGGCGAGCAGGCCCGCGCCGTGCGCCCCTTCTGCGGCACAACATCCGGGCCACGGTCGACCCGTGAGAACCCCGGTCACCGGCGACCATCGCCGTGTCCGGTGCCACAATCGACCAAGGGAGGACGAGGACATGGCCGCCGAGACCCGATACCTGCCGCCCGAGCAGGCGCCCAGCCGAGACGAGATCGACCACCTGCCGGGCCCCGTGCTCCTCGAGTTCGGCACGGAGACCTGCGGCATCTGCCAGGCCCTGGCGCCGAGAGTCGCGGCCCTGCTGGAGCAGCATCCCGAGGTCCGCCACGTCAAGGTCGGGGACGGCCCTGGACTCCCGCTCGGCCGCTCGTTCCAGGTCCGCCTCTGGCCGAACCTCGTCTTCCTGCGCGACGGAGCGGTCGTCCGCCAGCTCGCTCGACCCGGCTACGACCAGCTCCAACAGGCGTTCGTCGAGCTGCTGGCGCCGGCTACCACATCGCTTGCACAACCTCCGCGGGGCGATAGAGAGTAGGTGCGAGGCGGCGCGACGTCGGAAGTCGCCCCCTCACGGAGGTCACATGGACGACACTCGCAGGGACTTCATGAAGCGGGCCCTGGTCGCCCCCGGCGGCGCCTGGGCAGTGGCGAAGAGTGTCTGTCTTTCATCCGCGTGACGACGCCATTTCAGCCGTGCCATCCTGGGGACCGCCCGCATCGCTCGCTTCGGCGGATCGGAACACCGCGATCAGGCCCCTGAGCCTCTCGGCCTGCTCGGCCAGCCCCGCCGAGGCGCGGGCCATTTCCACGACCGTCGCCAGGTTGTCGCTGCCGATGGCGGAGATGTTCTCCATGGCGTGAACCACGAGCCCGGCAGCCCGCTTCTGCTCCTCGGTGGCCATCGAGACCTCGCGGGTCATGGCGTTCATCCCCTCGACGGCGCGGATGATCTGGCGGCTGCCCTGGGCCTGCTCCTGGGTGGCACGCCCGACATCGTTGGCGATCCGGTTCACGTCCTCCACCGCCTGGTGCACGAGCTGACCGTCGGCCGCCTGCCGCCTCGTCGTCGCCGCCACCTCGGCCATGACGCCGTCGATGTTCTCCATGGCCGCCCGGATGCGCTGCGCCCCCGCCGCGTGCTCCTGGACCGTCGTGGCCATCTCCTGGGTCCCGTTGCTCATCCCTTCGACGGTCTCGAGCACCTCGGCCGAAGCCGTGGACTGGCGCGAGGTGGCGGCGGCGATCTGCCCCATCAGCTCGCTCGACCGCGAGACGGACTCGCGGATGCGGCGCAGGGCCAGCCCCGCGTCGTCGGCTCGGGCGATCCCCTGCTTGGACTCGCTCGAGGCGTAGCGGGCGGACTCCACAGCCTCGCGCGTCGCGTCCTGGACCTGGCGCACCACCTCGCCGATCTCCTTGGCAGCCTCCACGGAGCCCTCGGCGAGCTTGCGCACCTCGTCGGCCACGACGGCGAAGCCGCGCCCGGCGTCGCCCGCCCGCGCCGCCTCGATCGCGGCGTTGAGCGACAGCAGGTTGGTCTGGTCGGCGATCGTCTCGATGACCTCCAGGATCCGTCCGATCTCCTGGGAGCGCTTGCCCAGGTCGGTGACGACCCGAGCGTTGTCCTCCATCGCCGCCGAGATGGCCTTGATCCCGTCGACGGTGCGGGCCACGGCCTCGTCGCCGCTGTGCGCGTCCTCGGAGGCCTGCCGGCTGATGCGGTCGGCCTCCTCGGCGATCTTCGCCACGTGGCTCACGCCCGCGGCGGATTCCTTCACCATGGCGCGGGTGTGCTGCGCCGCGGAGGACAGCCCCTCCGCGGTCTTGGCCATCGTCGCGATGAACGAGGTCATGTCCTCGACCGTCCCGGTCGTGTCCGCCACCGTGCCGGCGAGGCCTTCCACGCTCCCCGCCATCCCATCCACGGCGGCGGCCATCCCTTTGATGGTGGACGACGCGCTGGCGACGGTGCGCGTCAGCGTCTCGGCGAGTTGTGCGACCTCTTCGATCGACGCCGCCATCCGGGTGATGGACGTCGAGGTTTCCTCGACGTGGGTCGCCAGGCTGGCGGCGTTGGTGGCCACCGTCTGGATCGAGGCCGCCATCTCCGCCAGCGAAACCGAGGTTTCGTCGGCGGCCTGGGTCTGGTTCTGTCCCCCCCGTGTGATGGCCGTAGCGCTCGCCGAGAGCTCCGCCGTCGACGAGGCGACCTGGTTCGCCACCTCCTGGATGTTGGACACCATG
This sequence comes from uncultured Acidobacteriota bacterium, assembly GCA_963732935.1. Classification (GTDB taxonomy): domain Bacteria; phylum Acidobacteriota; class Vicinamibacteria; order Fen-336; family Fen-336; genus DATBSL01. The sequence continues at coordinate 641,643 of CAVTBK010000005.1, forward strand.
CGCCGCAGGTTCGAGACCATGCGGTCCAGGCTCTGCGACAACGACCCGAACTCGTCGGCGGAGGCGGCCGCGAACGACTGCTCGACCCTCAGGTCTCCTTCAGCGACGGCCTCGGCCAGGTTCGCGAAGCGGGACAAACGGCGCCCGACGTAGCTGCTGACCACGACGTTGAGCAGGAGGCCCAGCCCGAGGATCGGCAAGCCGATGGCCGAAGCCACGAGCTGGGACCGGCTGCGCAGGGCGGCGATCCCCGTCGCGTCGAACCCGGCCACCAGCCGTCCGTTCCCTCCGGTCGTGCTCTCCACCGGGACGTGGAACGTGATCAGGTCCGGGCCGACGACGACGCTCTCGCCGTCCGAGGCAGGCGCGGCCGAGGGCACCTTCTCCGGGTTGAGGGCCGCCATCTGGCTGCCGTCGCTCCGAAGCAACACGAGGAACTCGAGGTCGGGGTCCTTCGCAGCTCCCGCGAACACCTCTTTCACGGCGCCCTCGTCGCCGAAGTCGAAGGCCGCGGTCACGTCGTGGGCCACCAGCCGGGAGATCGAGCGGCCCTTCGCGACCAGGGCCTCCTCGGCCTTCCGGGCCTCGCTCAAGGGCAGGTAGAGGATCTGAAAGAGCACCACCGCAGTGAAGAGCGGCGCGAACCCCAGGATCAGCTTGCCCCGGATCGAGAGCCCGCGTAGCCATCCGGTCCCCGTCACCGGATCACCTCCGACAGGCTCAGGAGCTTGGGATCCAGGTCCATGCCCTCCGCTCTCGCCACCGGGAGGTTGACGAGGATGCCGGCCCGGTCGCCCTTGAGGACCACTCCCACCGCGAGCCCCCTTTCCACGTAGCTCCGGACCGGGCTCACGGCGGGGATGCCCGCGTCCGCGCAGGCCCTGCCGATCCCGTCGACCTCGCCCTCCAGGCCAGGCGTCACATAGAGCAGGCTCACGCGCGCCTCGGTGAGCCACCGCCGCAGGCCGGCCACGTCGTCGAACGAGTGGCTCGCCAGGCGGAGCGGCAGGCCCTGGACCTCAGGGTTGCGCAGCGCCACGAACGCCTGCCGGATCTCCTGCCCGGCCTCTGCCGAGGACCGCTCCGAGCGCTTGACGACCACTCCGATCACGACGACGGCGGTCGTCGCCCGAGTCTTCAGCGCGCGGTCGTATCCGAGCAGGCGGGTGATGATGGCCGCCTGCAGCCCGGCCGGCACCAGTGCCTCCGCAATCGAGCGCGATGGCCCCGCCGCGCAAAAGGACAGGACCAGCCCCACCGTGGCGACCATGCGCGTCCGGCGTTGCGAGGACGCCGCCAAGCGCCCGCTCTTCGATTCGAAGTGCATGTCCCCTCGTCCCCACGCCGCCCTGTCGGCGGCTCTTCGGCCCGTCCTCAGTACTTCGGACCCTCGGCCAAGTTGGTCTGGTCTGCAGCGCTCGTGCCAAGCCCGGCCCGCCGCAGCGAGGCTCTCGACTCCTTCCTCGTCTCGAACGTGATGGTACCCGACCGGCTCTTGGACGACCTCCGGCGTGTCCTGGAGGAGCCTCGGGGCGCGTCCGAAAATCGGCCCTCGTCCGGCCTGGCCTTCCTTCCGCCTCCACGACCGCGCAATGTCAGGGCGCGCCTCGACAAACCACCGCGCTCGTCCGAGGCCCCGCGTGTAGCCCCCGCAAGGTCTTCTGCTCCAAGCCGGCCGAGCCTTGCCCCCTCCCCTCTGCCGCAACCGCCGGCCGCCGTCGGGGTCCACCGGGGCGCATGCGGTTGGGCAAGGCTACGCTTTGGCACGCCTGCTGCAAAGCGACAGCCGTACGCCGGCACCCGGCCGGCGTACGGCGGAAGGAGAAAGGAAGCGAAATGTCCGAACTCAAGCGCCGGTCCCGGATCCGCGCCGGGGCCCTCCTCTCGGTCGGCATCCTCGCGCCTTGCCTCGCGCTCCCGGCGACACAGGCCGGATCTCCTCAGGCGGACGAGCTGGCCAGGCTCAGCCTGGAGGAGCTGCTCTCGATCTCGGTTGCCTCGAAGAAGGAGGAACCGGTTCAGACGGCTCCGGCCTCGGTCACCGTCATCACCGCCGAGCAGATCAGGGCGATGGGCGCCCGGGAGCTCACCGACGTCCTGATGCTGGTGCCTGGCTTCGACGTGCGGCGCAATCAGGAACAGAACATGAGCATCGCGGTCCGCGGTATCACCGGTTCCAGCGGCCTGAACGAGCGCCTGCTAGTCATGATGGACGGGGTCCCGCTGGGCGACATCTACAATGGTGGCGTCAGCCGGTCGCCTCATTCGCTCAATCTCGCCAGCGTGGAGCGCATCGAGATCATCCACGGGCCGGGCTCGGCCCTCTACGGCACCGGGGCCTTTGCCGGTGTGATCAACATCATCACCAAGAAGGGCTCGGACACCAACGGCCTCGTGGTCAACGCAGAAGGCGGCACCCACGGAACCCAGAACGTGGATGTGCTCGGAGGCAGGAAGCTCGGTCCTCTCGACCTCGGCGCCCATTTTGGCTATGCCCGCAGCGACGGCCAGGCCTTCGACATTGCCCACGACAACATCGGCCAGTCTGGCACCGTCAAAGACCCTTACGAGCGATTCACCGCCAACCTCAAGCTCCGCTACTCCGACAGCCTGGAGCTGAGCGCGAGCGGCGGAATCGACCGCAATCCCGGCTACCTGGACATCCTCGGGAACATCGCTCCGCCGCAGGACATCTCGCGCTCGCGCTGGGCTACCGCCAATCTCGACTACCGGCGGCATCTTGGCAAGGACCTGGACTGGCACGCCAAGGCCTATGCGGGGTACTTCCGCTGGGGACAGAACGAGTGCCTCGTCTACGCTCCGGGCATGCTGAAGCCGTTCCCTGACGGTCTGTGGTGCGCGCCGCTCCTCGACGACTTTCGCTGGGGCGCGGATACCTACGCGCGCTACGGCGTGACGCAGGATCTCGAGATCATCGGCGGCATCAGCGCGGAAACCGAGAGCTCTTCGAACTCCGACCACGTGCGCAACGGGTACTCCACGGTCGTTCCCGCTACGCAGTTCTTCCTCAATCCGAGGCGAAACATCGTCGCCGGGTACCTCCAGGGGGACTGGACGATCGCGAAGGGACTGCGTCTCGTCACGGGTCTGCGCGCCGACCACTACAGCGACTTCGGGACCACGGTCAATCCACGAGCTGTCCTGGTCTACTCCCCCAGCGAGAAGCTCTGGACCAAGGCGATCTTCGGCAGGGCGTTCCGCGCGCCGACCTATCGCGAGCTCTACGCGGTCAACAACCCCGCGGTGAACGGCGATCCGGACAACAAGCCCGAGACGCTCAGCAGCTTCGAGCTGGTTCTGGGAGTCGCCCCTTCGAGGAAGCTCTCCGCTCAGGCTGCCGTCTTCTACAACTCGATCGAGGACGTCATTCAGGCGACCCGGGTGGAGAGCGGGAATCTGCTCTTCGAGAACCACGGCACCGAGCGGGCCTTGGGGGTGGAAGCCGAGATCACGGCGCGCCTTTCTCCGAAGTCCACTATCAGCGCCAACTACACCTACACCCATGCCCGAAACACCACCGAGGGACGAAGCCACGACGCGCCTTTCATCTCGCCGCACCTGGCGAATCTGGTGGTGACACACGACCTCTTCGACCACCTGCAGGTCAGCCTGCTGGGCGAGTACCGCAGCGACAGGAACCGCTACGTGCTGGCCGGAGATCCCCAGTCGGATCCGCGGGCGCCCACCGGCGAGGTCTTCCTGCTCGGGATGACGCTCCGAGCTCACGGCTTGGTCAAGGGGCTGGAGGGCTACGTCCGGGCCGGCAATCTGCTCAACCGCCGGCACGACGATCCGTCGGGCTACCCGGCGAAGCTGCCGGACCTGCCGCCACCCAGCGACTTCCCGAACCGTGGCTTCGAGGCCGCCGCAGGCCTGAGCTACGCCTTCTAGCGGCAGCCGCGAGGTGGGGCTCTCGGAAGACGCGCGGTGCTACCCTCGCGCCGGGAGGCATCCTGGGTACCTTCGACCACGCTCGTCGACCCTTCGCCCGCCGGCGCCGGCCGGCCGGATCCTGGCTGGTGGTCGGCGTCCTCTGTTCGGGTGCCCCGCTGACCGCTGCTCCGAAGCAGGCGCAGCTTCCATCCCGATCGGCGTCCATCAGCTTCGCTGACAACGGCCAGAGGCTGAACGCGCTGGCCAGTCGGGGCGCGATCGAGTCCGTCCCCGAGGCCGCCGCCGCCCAGCCCGCCGTCACCGATCAGCGGCGAGCTGCGCCAGTGGCACAAGGTCACCCTCACGCTGGACGGACCGGTCGCTCGCGAGACCGACACGACGCCGAACCCGTTCCTCGACTATCGGATGACGGTGAGGGTGACGCACGAGTCCGGCACGCCGAGCTACCGCATCCCCGGCTACTTCGCGGCCGACGGCGACGCCGGCGAGAGCTCGGCCTCCTCCGGGAACAAGTGGCGGGCGCACCTGTCCCCGGACCGGGCGGGACGCTGGGACTACGAGATCACGCTCCTCGCCGGCAAGCAGGTGGCCGTGGACGACGCGGCGGCGCACGCTGCCCGGCCGGCGCTCCAGGCGCATGGGAGCTTCGTGATCGCGGCCACCGACAAGACCGGGCGCGACTTCCGCGCCCGGGGCCGGCTGCAGTACGTCGGCAGGCGCTACCTCCGCTTCGCCGGCAGCGGCGAGTTCCTTCTCAAGGCCGGCGCCGACTCCCCGGAGAACCTGCTCGCCTACCGCGACTTCGACGGGACTCGCTCGGCGAAGCGCGTGGGCGTGGCGCGCGCCAACGAGGCCGCGACCACTCCTCTCAAGAGCTGGCGCGCCCACGTCCGCGATTGGCGGCCCGGTGACCCGACCTGGCAGGGCGGCAGGGGCAAGGGCCTGGTCGGGGCGCTCCGCTATCTCGCCGGCACCGGCATGAACGTCGTTTCCTTCCTCACCTACAACGCCGGCGGAGACGGCGACGACGTCTGGCCCTTCGTGTCGCGCGACGACAAGCTCCACTACGACTGCTCGAAGCTCGACCAGTGGCAGGTCGTCTTCGACCACGCCCAGGCCCTGGGCCTGCTCCTGCACGTGAAGCTGCAGGAGACGGAGAACGACGACGAGCGCAACGGGGACGTCAGCTCCGTCCCGACCGCCCTCGACGGCGGCGAGCTCGGCGTGGAACGGAAGCTCTACCTGCGCGAGATGATCGCGCGCTTCGGCCACGAGCTCGGCCTCACCTGGAATCTCGGCGAGGAGAACAGCCAGACGACGGAGCAGCAGCGGGCCATGGCGCGGTTCGTCCACGACACGGACCCCTACCATCACCACATCGTCATCCACACCTTCCCGGACCAGCAGGATCTCGTCTACCCGCCACTGCTGGGAGCGAGGTCCGCGCTCACCGGCGCATCGCTGCAGAACGGCTGGGACGTCGCCCACCAGCGCGTGCTGCGCTGGGTGCGCGCGTCGGAGGCCGCGGGCAAGCCCTGGGTCGTCGCCAGCGACGAGCAGAACCCGCACTACACGGGCGTGCCCCCCGACCCGGGCTACGCCGGATTCGACGGAGTCGCCCGCCCCGAGCGCGGCAGCCGTCCTTACACGATCGACGACATCAGGAAATCCGTCCTCTGGGGCACGCTGCTCGCCGGCGGCGCGGGCGTGCAGTACTACTTCGGCTACACGCTGCCGCAGAACGACCTCGACTGCGAGGACTGGCGCAGCCGGAGTCGGAGCTGGGAGTACGCCCGGATCGCGCTCGACTTCTTCCGCGACAACCGGATCCCCTTCCAGGACATGCGGTCGGCCGACGAGCTGATCGGGTCGACGCGAGACGACGAGCCGCGGCACTGCTTCGCACGTCCCGGCGACCTGTACGTCGTCTCCCTCCCCGACGGCGCGACCGGCCAGCTCGACCTGGGCGCGAAGGTGGGCCCCTTTCAGGTGCTGTGGTTCGACCCGCGCCACGGGGGCGCGCTCCAGCTCGGCAGCGTGCAGCGCGTCCAAGGACCAGGCCGGACGTCCCTCGGCCGCCCCCCCGCCGACCCGGACCAGGACTGGATCGTCCTGGTGAGGCGAACCGGACTCGAGTGAGCCGCCGCCTTTCCCACCCGTCTGCTATCAGTCGAACTGCGGCGGGCCGGCCTTCGTGGCCGCCCGATGGGCACGGACGGCGGCCTCGATGCGCGCGACCACGTCGGGATGGGCGGCGGCGACGTCGATCTGCTCCCCGGGATCACGGCCAAGGTCGAAGAGCAGCGGCGGATCGTGGCGCTCCGGCGGCAGCGGCGAGAAACCACCCTGCGTCGAGAAGTGCAGCTTGAAGCGGCCGAGGCGGCACGCCGCCAGCTCGTCGCCCCGGTAGTAGAAGAACGGTCGCTCGGGCAGAGACTGGTCGTGGAAGAGCGCGGGCGCCAGATCGATGCCGTCGATCGTGCGATCCGCCGGCACGGGGGCCCCCGCCAGCGCGGCACCGGTGGCGAAGAGGTCCATGGTGCTGGCCGGGTCGTGCACGATCCCGGGAGAGACATGCCCGGGCCACCAGGCGATCGCCGGCTCCCGCATCCCGCCCTCCCAGGTGCTGCCCTTGCCGTCGCGCAGGAGGCCGGCGCTGCCGCCCTGGAGACCCATGGTCAGCCAGGGACCGTTGTCGCTGGTGAAGAAGACGAAGGTCGTCTCCGCCACCCCGGCCGCCCGCAAGGCCTTGATCACCTCACCGACGCTCCAGTCGAGCTCCTCGACGGTGTCGCCGTAGATGCCGCGCGCGCTCTTCCCCCTGAACCCCGCCGAGGCGAAGAGCGGCACGTGGGGGAACGTGTGCGCGAAGTACAGGAAGAAGGGACGATCGCGGTTCTCCGCGATGAACTCCACCGCCTTCGCGGTGTACCGCTCCGTCAGCGTGCGCTGGTCGACCGGACGCTCGATGACCTTGCCGTTCCAGACGAGCGGTACCTTCCATCCGTCGACCGGCGGGTCCGGCCACCCGGAGGCGCCCTGCGGCAGCCCGTCCTCGGGGTCCATGTCGTTCGAGTAGGGCAGCCCGTAGCTCAGGTCGAAGCCCTGGTCGTTGGGCGTGCTGCCGGGATGCACGCCCAGGTGCCACTTGCCGATGTGCGCGGTGGCGTAGCCCCGCTCGCGCAGGAGCTCAGCCAGCGTGACCTCTCGCGCCGGAAGACCGCCCTTGGACTCCGGGAAGAGGACGCCGCGCCTGCCGTACATGCCGCTGCGGATCGGGTAGCGTCCGGTCAGGAGCGCCGCGCGGCTCGGCGTGCAGAGCGGCGCCCCGGCGTAGAAGTCGGTGAACCGCTTCCCCTGCGCGGCCAGGCGATCGAGGTGGGGCGTGCGGATGGTCGGATGCCCCTGGCAGCCGAGGTCGCCGTAGCCGAGATCGTCGGCGAGGATGATCACCAGGTTCGGCGGCCGGGGCGCCACCGCCCCACCGAACGCCACCACCGCGCCAACGGCAAGAACGGCCGCGACGGACTTCATCATCACCCCCTGGGTCCCAGGTCCGGCCCAGCGTGAACAGCCGCGCACGGCCCGCATCCTTTCACAGTTCAGGCGGCGGGAGGATGACGCTACAGCTCGAACCTCCGCCAGCACGCACACGATCGAGGCCAGCTTGACGAAGCGGCGCGCGTCGCCGAGGTTCAGCAGGACCGAGTCCTGGTAGCGAAGCCGCGTCTTCTCGGGCGCCGCGGGGCGCGTGCGGGTGAGGAAGCGTGCGATGGCCTGCGCCAGACGGTCGGGGTTGACGGGCTTCACGAGGTAGTCGAGGGCGTTCACCTCGAACGCCCGCACGGCGAACTCGTCGAACGCGGTGACGAAGACGACGTGGGCAGAGACGACGCCCCGCTCGAAGAGATCGAAGCCCGACTCTCCCGGGAGCTGGACGTCCAGGAACACGAGGTCCGGACGCGTCTTCTCCAGGGCGGCGAGGGCTCGCGGCGGGCCAGGCGCTCGTCGTCGACGATCACGGCCTTGTGGTGGGGGCCGCCTACTACATCGGCGGGCAACTCACGGTGGTTCGCTAGCGAGCACCAGGAAGCGACCCTCGTCCGGCGCCGCCCCTCGCGGAGAGGCGGCGCCGGTCACTTCGCGGCGTTCTGAAGCATCGCCTCGAGCGCGCCGTAGCCGACCGTCTCGCCGATCCGCTCGACCGCCAGCGTCAGCTCCGGGTCGGGGCTGATGAGCGCGTCCCGGACCAGGAAGGTGGTGAAGTCGCGTTCGAGCGCGCCGTAATAGGTGGCGAGGACGCAGCCGGTGGCGCTCAGTCCCGTAAGGAAGAGGGTATTCACGCCCTTCCCCCGAAGGAGCGTCTCCAGCTCGGTCTTCTTGAAGGCGCTCGGGAAGTTCTTCACCGCCTTCGGGTCGTCGGGCAGGATGGCCACCGACTTCGCGAACTCGAACCCGTCCTCGCCGGGCTGGGGTCCCCAGCCCGGGCTCGTGTGGTAGACCCGGATCACCGGGTAGCCGTTCTGGCGGAACATCGCGATGGCGGCGTTGATCATCTCGAAGGCCGTCTTCTGGTCCTGGTCCGACATGAAGGGCAGGAAGCCCTTCTGGACGTCGATGACCAGGAGCGCCGGCTTCATCCGGGGAGCCGGGGCCTTCGCCTCCTCCGCCGCCGAGGCCGAGGCCGCCGCTGCCAGGAGAACGCCGAGCACGAGGGTCGCCACTCTCTTCATCTCGCCTCCGTTCGTTAGCCGCCGTCCCCAGATTCTAGTCCGACCGGGGACTACGGCTTCGCGAGCCACTCCAGGGCTTCTTCCCTCGTCGCGAAGAACTTGGTGTGGGTGCCCGAGAAGGTGGCGATCGCGTCGGCCAGGACCCGCTTGAAGCCGGTGACGCCGACGACGGCCGTCTTCTCCACCATCCCGGCGTCGCGCTTGGTGGTCTCTTTGAGGGCCTTCAGGGACTCGGCGTTCATGCTGGCGCCCGTGACGTCGACCAGCACCTTCACCTTCACGCCCGAGAGATGCTCCCGGGCCTCCTTGTGGACCCTCTCCGCCTCGGCGATCAGCTCCGGGGCCTTCATGTCGGTGTAGTCGACGACGACCAGCTTCTTCTCACTGTCGTAGCTGAAGGGCATGTTACGAGGCCTCTCGCGCCTTTCCGGCCATGACCGACCGCGTCCGGCCGTACGCGAAGTAGATGACGAGCCCGGCCGCGAGCCACACGCCGAAGCGCAGCCAGGTGATGAGCGGTAGACCGGCCGCCAGGAACACGCACGCCGCCATCGCCAGCACCGGGAGCCACGGGACGAAGGGGACGCGGAAGGTGCGCTCCGCCTGGGGATCCGTACGGCGGAGGATGATGACGCCCGCGGAGACGATCGCGAAGGCGAAGAGCGTCCCGATGTTGGTGAGGTCCACCATCTCCTCGATGTTGGCGAAGCTGGCGAAGGCCGCCACCGCGACCCCGGTGAGGATGGTGGTGACGTGCGGCGTGTGGTAGCGCGGATGGACGCGGGCGAAGGCGGCCGGCAGCAGCCCGTCCCGCGCCATCGAGAAGAAGATGCGCGGCTGCCCGAGCTGGAACACCAGCAGCACGGCCGTGTGCGCGGCCACCGACCCGACGGCGACCAGCCCCGCGCCCCAGGCGAGGTGGTAGCGGTGCATGGCGACGGTGAGGGGCTCGGCGGTGTGGAGATCGAACCACGGCACCATCCCGGTCACCACGGCGGCCACCAGCACGTAGACCACGGTCGAGATCGCCAGCGAGCCGATGATGCCTCGAGGCAGGTCGCGGCCCGGGTCGCGCGTCTCCTCGGCGGCGGTCGAGACGGCATCGAAGCCGATGTAGGCGAAGAAGACGATGGCGGCCCCGGCCCACACGCCATGCCAGCCGTTCGGGAGGAAGGGCCGCCAGTTGGCGGGCTGTACGTACGTCGCCCCCACCACCACGAAGAAGGCGAGCACCACGAGCTTCACGACCACCATGATCTCGTTGAAGCGCGACGACTCCTTGACGCCCCGCACCAGGATCCAGGTGATCAGCAGGACGATGCCGGCCGCCGGGAGGTTGAAGACGATCGGGACACCCGCCACGTGGGGAGCCGAGGCCAGGATGTCCGGGGAGGCCAGCGCCGTGCGCAGGTCGGTGGCCAGCCAGGCGGGCACCACGATCCCGATCCCGCGCAGCATCTCGCAGAAATAGCCCGACCAGGAGATCGCCACGGCCACGTTGCCCACCGCGTACTCGATGATCAGGTCCCAGCCGATGATCCAGGCCACCAGCTCGCCGAGCGTCGCGTAGGCGTACGTGTAGGCCGAGCCCGCCACCGGCACCAGAGCGGCCAGCTCCGCGTAGCAGAGCGCCGCGAGACCGCAGACGAGCGCGGTGAACACGAACGAGAGGATGATCCCGGGCCCCGCACCGGGCCGAGCCGCGTCACCCGCGGCCGCCGTGCCCACGGTCGCGAAGATCCCGGCCCCGATGATGGCCCCGATCCCGAGCGCGGTGAGGTCCCAGGCGCCGAGCGCCCGCTTCAGGCTCGAGCTTTCCCCGTCGCGCTGCAGCGCGCTCAACGGCTTGCGCGCCAGCAGCCGCCCCCATCCCCCGGCCATTGGATCGTCAGGCTAGCCGCCCTGGCCTCTCCCTGCAAGCGCCGCCTTACCTCCTCGGCAGAGGCCCGAGAGGAAGCTTGATCACCCCTTCGACGGGAGATAGCCTGCGCCGGACCGAGGCACCATTGACCGACGACCTCTTCGTGTTCTTCCCCCAGTGGCAGGGGTCGGGGCCACACCAGGAGCTCCACGCGGGCGCCTGGGCCATCAAGGAGCTGTGCCCGGCCATCCCCTTCCGCGAAGTCCCGATCGAGACGGAGCCGGCATCCGGCCTCCGGCACGGCATCTTCGGTCACGACACCATCCAGAGACAGCAGGAGGCCGCCCGCCGCCTCGTCGAGGACGCGGCACCGCGCCGCATCTTCTCCCTGGGAGGGGACTGCGGCATCGAGCTGGTCCCGGTCTCGTGGCTGAACCGTGCCTGCGAGGGAAGACTCGCGCTCGTCTGGCTGGATGCCCACGGAGACCTGAACACACCCGAGACCTCTCCCAGCAAGCACCTCCATGGGATGCCGCTGCGTCTCCTCCTGAGCGGGCCGCCCCACCCCTTCAGCAGCATCTGCTTCTCGCGCCTGCATCCCTCGCAGGTGCTGCTGGCGGGGACGCGCGCCCTGGACGATCCGGAAGACCGCTACCTCCAGGAATCCGGGATCCGCCTGCTGCCCGTGGCCGCGCTCGAGGCGGATCCGAGCACTCTCTCGTGTGCCGCGGTCCTGCGTGGCGCCCGCGGCGTCTACCTCCACATCGACCTGGACGTGCTCGACCCCGCGGAGTCCCCCGATGTCCTCTGCCCCGCCCCGGGCGGCCTGCGCCTGGAGACGCTCCGCTCGATGGTGCGGAGCATCAAGAACGGCTGTCCCCTGGTCGGCTGCAGCATCCTCGAGTACGTCGACCGCAGCGGCGGCGCCGGTGCCGCCGCGGTCCGGGACCTCGTCCAGGAGACCGTCGGAGACTGGCTAGGCTGACGGGAACCCTGACCAGGCTCGCGGTCCTTCGGGCGGGCGACTGGCTCGAGATCGCCATCTGACACGCTGCCCGCGGCGGCGCTCCAGGGGACTCATCCGAAGATGTCGACGCCGAGGCGGACGCCCTCGCTCGCCTGGCGGACGACGTCGGCCGGAATCGCGGCGTGGACCTCGATCGCCTGGATCAGCGGGTCGCGGTCCTCGACGGCTCGCCCTTCACGGCCACGAACACCACGTGCTTGCGCCCGCCCGCGCCGGGGCGGCGCCGCACCGGGACGGCGGCGGCCTCGAAGCCGCTGCGCCCGAGGCGGCGCAGGTACCGCTCGTCCGACGCGGTGGCCCAGACCGCGAGCGCACCGCCTGCCCGGAGCGCGACCTGGCACGCCACGACGCCCGCCGCGTCATAGAGCCCCGCGTTCGCCTCGTGGACGAGCGCCTCGGGGCCGTTGTCCACGTCCAGCAGGATCAGGTCGTAGGCGCCGTGCGCCTTCGCGATCGACGCCCGCACGTCGCCGACCCGCACGGTGACGCGCGGGTCCTCGAGCGGCCTTCCTGCCAGGGCGGCCACGTGGCTGCGGTTCCACTCGACGACCGAGGGAGACTGCTCCGCCAGCACCACCTTCCCCTGCGGGCCGAGGAGATCCAGCGTCGCGCGCAAGGAGAACCCGAGCCCCAGCCCCCCGAGCAGCACCGTCCTCGCCTGCGGCACCTTCGCGAAGGCCAGGCGCGCCAGCTCGTCCTCGGACCCGTGGGAGCGGCTCTCCATCAGCACGAACCCGTCGGCGCGCACCTCCCACTCGTCCCCGTGCCGGGCCAGCGTGAGCAGCGTTCCGTCGGCGGCCCGCGTCTCCTCGACGGTGACCCAGGGGAGCATGCCCACCCACCAGCGGAGCGCCCGCCGGCTGCTACTGCCGGGCATGGGCGAACGCCTCTGAACCAGCAGCTCCTCCGTCCGCGGATCGCTGCCCCGGCCGAGCTGGTCCGCTGGATGGGCGCCGTCCAGGCGCAGGACTACGCCGGCGGCCTCTGGGGCGTCGGCCTGCGCACGGGAGGGCCCTCGAGGCGGACGTCGAGAGGCGATCGCCGACGATCCATCGTGCGCACTGGCCGATGCGAGGACCTCCACTGTGCCGGCGGAGGGCGCGCTGGATGCTGCGCCACCTGGCCTCGCGCGTCATCACGCGCAGCGCGGGCCGCTATCGCGCGCTGGGCCTGGACGACGACGCCTTCGCAGGAGCGCAGGCTCCCCGCGAGCGCTCGCGGCGGAAGGGTACGAGCGACGAGGCGCCGCGGCGCCTCGAGCGGGGCGGCGTCTCGCCGGCGGGCCAGCGCGGGTTCCACATCCTGAGCCACCTGGCGCAGCAGGGACTCCTCTGCTTCGGTCCCCGCGAAGGCCGCCAGCCCACCTTCGTCCTGCTCGAGGAATGGCTCCCCGCCGCGCAGGAGCCTTCCCGTGCGAGGCCCTCGCCACCCTCGCCCGCCGCTACCTCAGGAGCCACGGCCCGGCGACCGCCCGCGACTTCGCCTGGTGGACGGGACTTTCCCTGAGGGGACGCTCGGGAAGCCATGGACGCTGCTGGACCCGGACTCGACAGGCGTTCCCGCAGCAAGCCCGGCCCGGCGAAACCCGCGGCGGTCCTCCTGCCACCCTGGGACGAGTACCTGGTCGGCTACAAGGATCGCGCGGCCGCGCTCGGCCACCTCCCCCGCGATCACCCCCGCCTGGCGGGCGCGATCGGCATCCCGCTCATCCTCATCGACAGCCGGGTGCGGGGAGCCTGGCGCCGAGCGCTGACGCCGTCGCAGGTCCGGCTGAGCCTCGAGTTCTGGGGCCGGGTGACCGCCCCCGAGCGCCACGCCGTCGCACGCGCCGCCCTCCGCTACAGCCGCTTCCTGGGCGGGAGCTGCTCCGGACCCGCGCGGCAGGAGACGCGCCGTCGCGGTATCGCAGATACACCAGGGGGTATGAAGGTCCGCGGCTGAGGACGTCCTGCCGCCCCTCCCATCGACGCAGGCGGCTGCCCCGCCACGCCTTGCGAGAGCCGGCTCGCGATGGCACGCTCTGTGCCTCGTGTCTCCTGGGAGGATGTGATGCAACCATCGAAGAGCCTCGGTCTCCTGTTGAGCGCCCTCGTCCTGGTGGGCGGCCTGGCGCGCGGCGAGGAGACCGCCGAGACGCCACCGGTACTCGCGCGGCTCACCGAGAAGAAGTTCTCCCATGAGCAGTACAAGGCGGCGATCCTGGGCACGGTCGCCTTTCAGCGGGGCAGGAAACCCCTGCAGCCGAAGCAGGCCGTGACGCTCACCCTGGTCAAGAAGGACGCCCAGGACGCCACCGTCCCGCTCGAGATCCGCGACGGCGAAGCCTTCTTCCTGCAGGCGGTGCCGGGCCGCTACGAGATCCGGGACGTCGCCCGAGGCGGGCGCCTCTACCCGATCCGGCAGGCGTTCGTCGTTGCGGAACGCGACGTCGTCTACCTCGGCGTCATTCGTGTCGATCTCCAGGACGAGGACCGCTCGGCGTACCGGTACGGATACGAGCTCGACACGACCCTGGACAAGCGGGTCTTCGCCCGCAACCCGGCGCTCGGGCGACTGTTGAACGACCGCTGTCCCCCGTCGCTCCTGGCAGCCGACGGCACCCACTCGCTGTTCGTGCCGAACTTCGCCGTCGCCTCCGCGAAGACGCTCCGGGAGGTGAAGTCGCTCGTCACGGCCGCGGAGAACGGCGACCTGGTGACGGCGAGCGAGCTGCTCGCGGCGGGCGCGGACCCCAACGGCGTGAACGCCGACGGCTGGGCCCCCCTGCACCTGGCCCTGCGCAACGACCAAGGAGGGATCGCCGGTCTCCTGCTGGACTATGGAGCCTCGCTGACCCTGGCCACACCCGCCGGCTGGACCCCGCTCATGTACGCCATTCGCTACGGGCAGGCGACGCTGGCCGCCCGGATGATCGAGAAGGGCGCGGAGGTCGACCGGAAAGACGCGAACGGCTGGTCGCCCCTGATGCTGGCCGTCCGAAACCAGCCCGAGACCGTCCGGCCGCTGCTCGACCACGGGGCTCCCGTCGACGCGAAGACGAATGCCGGGGTTTCGCCGCTCATGCTCGCCGCCGGCTACGCTCCCGAGGCCGTGGTCCAGGCCCTGCTCGACAAGGGCGCGGACCTCACGGCCCGCGACAACGACAACTGGAGCGTCCTGGTCTGGGCTCTCCACTACGGAAAGACGGAGACCGCTCGGCGTCTCGTCGAGCGGGGCGCCGACGTCAACGAAAGGGACAACGAGGGCTGGACGCCGCTCATGACCGCCCTCCGCTACGACAAGCAGGAGACCGCCCTGCTCCTGCTCGACAAGGGCGCGCACGTCACCGACACCAACAAGAACGGCTGGACGCCCCTGCACTTCGCGCTGCGCTACGGCCACCCCGAGGCCGCGCGACGGCTGATCGACGCCGGCGCCGCCATCGACGGCCCGACCTCGGACGGCTTCACGCCCCTCATGCTGGCGCTGGCCAACGGCCAGGGGACGAACGCGGCGCTGCTGATCACCAAGGGGGCCGACATCGAGAGGAAGAACCAGGACGGCTGGACGCCGCTCATGTTCGCGCTCAGGAAAAACCAGTCGGACTGCGCCAAGCTGATGGCCCAGAGGACGAAGGGCATCGACCAGAAGGACAAGGACGGCTGGACCGCCCTCATGTACGCCCTGCGCTACGAACAGCCGGAGGCCGCGGCGATCCTCATCGGCAGAGGGGCGGCCTTCGACTACAAGACCGGGGGCGGATGGGAGCCGCTGCTCACGGCCCTCCGCAACAAGCAGAGCGAGAACGCCCGCCGCCTGATCGTCAAGGGAGCCAACGTCGACGCGAAGACCGATGATGGTTGGACGGCGCTCATGTTCGCCATCGAGAACGACCAGCCCGCCAACGCCACGCTCCTGCTCGAGAAGGGAGCCGACGCGAGCCCGCGGAACAAGAAAGGCGACACCGCTCTGTCGCTGGCCCGCAAGAAGAACTACTTCCAGCTCGTGAGCCTGCTCGGCCCGAACCAGCCGTCTTCGGGCACGGCAGCGCCGCAGGCGTCCGAGCCGGCTCGTGCTCCCGCCGAGGCGCTCATCGGGAAATGGCAGTACGACGCCCCCAGCGGGGGCGTCATCGAGTTCACCGCGGACAGGAGATACGTCACCTATCTCGTGATCCCCGCGATCGGCGGCAAGGCGAACATGGTGCCCATCGACACGCAGCAGTACGCGTTCCTCGACGACCACACGGTGCGGACCACGAGCCCCACCAAGGCACCGGCCACGTTCAGCTTCGCCGTCCAGGGAGGCATGCTGTCGATCACCTACGCGAACGGGTCGACGGGCAGGTATCGCGCCGTCCGCTGATCGTCGTCGAGCGAGCCTCCTTCTAGCCCTTCGCCCGGACTGCGGCATCTCAGGTGTCGTAGTCGGGGGAACTTCATGCCATCCAGTTCCTCGCCACCCTCGAGGAGCTCACCTCGGCGGCCGAGCGGCGGTCCTTCGAGCAGCAGCTCAAGGGATAGGGCAAGAGCGGCTCCGGCTCCCAACTCCTGCTCGTCTCGACCGCCCAACGCCGGCGTCGCACCCAGGTGTAGCATCGCCGCGGGAGGAGGACGGCCATGCCCCGACCGAAGCGTCGGCGAGAGCCCGCGCGCCCGGCGCGGCAAACGGGACGCGACCAGGAGCGCGAGTGGACCCTCGCGGTCCGCAGGGGCCGCGAGCTGGCACGCTTCGTCCTGGACGAGCGGCATCGCCGCGCCCTGCGCCGCCGTGCCGCCGGCACCAACCGCGGTCGGACCAAGGACGCCGGCCTCCTCCTCGCCGTCGGTGACTCCTGGTTCGACTACCCCTTCTCCGACGTGCTCGAGGAGCTGGAGGAGAGCTACCGGTACACGGTCGAGTCCGTCGCCCACAAGGGCGAGACGGCCGAGGAGATGGCGTACGACACCGGCCAGCTCGACAAGCTGGCGCGTCTCCTCGAGAAGCTGGCGCGCGACCAGCGCCGGCCCAAGGCGATCCTCCTCTCCGCGGGCGGCAACGACATCGCGGGCGACGAGTTCGCCATGCTCCTCAACCACAGCCGCTCCACCCTGCCCACCGTCAACGAGGAGGTCGTCGCCGGTGCCATCGAGCGGCGCCTGCGCGTCGCGATCATCTCCCTCGCCAGCGCGGTCACCGAGATGACCCGCCGCGTGCTCGCGCGGACCACGAGCATCCCCGTCCTCGTCCACGGCTACGACTACGCGGTGCCGGACGGCCGCGGCTACCTGGGAGGCTTCTGGCTGCTCCCCGGACCCTGGCTGGAACCCAGCTTCCGCCGCAAGGGCTACCGGGACCTCGCGGCCCGCTGCCGCGCCATGGAGCCGCTGATCGATCGCTTCAACGCCGTCCTCTCCGCGATCGCCGGCGGCCCCGGCCTCGAGCACGTCCACCACGTCGACCTGCGCGGCGTCCTCTCGAACGACCTCGCCGGCCGCGCCTACAAGACCTGGTGGAACGACGAGCTGCACCCGACGCAGAAGGGATTCACGGCGGTCGCGGGCCGCTTCGACGCGGTGCTGCGGAGGCTCTGAGCCCGGCGAGCGCCTCCCCTACTCCAGCTGCCGGCGCAGGAACGCGATGGTGAGCGGCCACGCCTGCTCCGCCGCCTTCAGGTTCGCGCCGTCCCTGCCGTCCAGCTGGCGCAGGAAGCCGTGCCCCGCCCCTTCGAAGACGTGCGGCTGGTACGGCTTCCCGAGCTTCTTCATGTTCGCGACGGCAGTCGGGATGGTCGCGTCCACGCGCGCGTCGTCTCCGCCGTAGAAGCCCTCGACCGGCGCCTGGATGCGCTCGTAGGCGGCCGCCTCCTCGGGCGAGGTCCCGTAGTAGACGACCGCGGCAGCGAGCCCCGGCTGATGCGCCGCGTAGGCGAAGCTCTGGGTCCCACCCCAGCAGAAGCCGACGACACCGCTCTTGCCGTTCGCCGCAGGCAGCTTGATCGCGTACTCGCGGACCGCGTCGAGCGCGCCCGCCACCTCCTGCGGCGTGAGCGTGCGGATCACCTTCGTGACGTTCTCCCCCAGCTCGGCGCTGCCGCCCCCGTTCGGTCCCTTGCCCGAGAGCAGATCCGGCGCCACCGCGATGAAGCCGTCCTTGGCGAGCTGGTCGGCCACCCCGCGGGCCCAGTCCGTGAGCCCGAAGATCTCGTGGATCACGACCACGACCCCCGCCTTGTCCTTCCGCTCCGGGTACACCACCCAGGTCGTGATCGGCGCCCCGGACCCGGGCACCTTCACGTCCACGTACTCCCCATGCCGCGGCGACGCCTTCAGTACCTCCGCCGCATGACCCGCATCCGCCGGCAACCCCGCCCCCGCCGGCGCCGCCAGCGCCAGCGCGACACCCGCCATCACGATCCCGTTCATCATGAATCGCTCCCCCGAAGCTCGCCCGCCGTCACCCGTCTGGAATGCTGTGCGACTACCTTATCAGCCCCGAGCCTCGCTGTGTCTTTGCTTTCCTGTGCGCTTCAGAGCCACACTGAAAGGCGGCGGTCGCGACGGTTGCAGGCGCGGCCCCGTGGCCCACTCGGCGAACAGCCCGGTGGCCGCCTCTCCCACCCGCAGCCCCGGGGGCTACCGACATGTTTCCTGATCGCCCGTCGTCGAGGCGCCTTCTGCAAATGATCATCGCCGGTACTGGCGCGAGCCTGGCCGCTTGCGGAGGAGGCAGCGCGTCGCCCACGCCTGTCCCCTCATCCGCTGCGTCCGTGCCGGTATTGTCGGTACCCATTGTCGATCTGGCTCTGCTCTACGACTTCAAGCCGTTCGGCTTCGGCGGCACCAACCCGACCTACAACCTCTACACGAATGGGGACACGTTGTCCGTTCGTGCCGCTGGCCCAGGGACCGTGGTCAACGTCCTGGCCAATCCTGCCCCTGACAACGACTCCGAGATTCACGTCCGCCCTCCTGGCGCGCCGGACTATCTCGTCATCTACGATCACGTCGTTTCGCTTCAGGTCGCCGTGGGACAGTCGGTCACCGCGGGACAGGTCCTCGGGCGCATCGGTCATTGGGTGCCAGGACTGGGCCACACCGAGCTCCAGGTGAACCGCGGAAGTGGCCAGAGCGCGGTTGCGCTATGCCCGCGCGACTTCGGCACCGCCGACTTCAACGACGCCCACGATGCAGCGTTCGCCCGCTTTCAGGCCCGCGGGGCCGGCGTGTGCCTGACGAGCTCGGTCCAGCCCTAGCGTCAGCCATAGCCACGGCTCAGGCATCGGGCAGCGCAGGGGTCCGCTGTCGGCCGCTACGACGCCTCGCCCCCCTGCCGATTTCCTGGAACCCGGTACCTAGCATCATCGTATACTAGGTATCGTGGGTTACTCGGACGAGGACCGCGAGCGCCGCATCGTCCAGCTCCGCAAGGGCATCCTCGAGCTGGCGGTGATGGGCGCTCTCTACCAGCAGCGGCACTACGGCTACTCGCTCGTCCGCGTGCTCACCGACGGCAGGTCGATCTCCATCAAGGAAGGCACGATGTACCCGATCCTGGCGCGGCTGCACCGGGACGGCCTGGTGCGCTCGGAGTGGGTGGAGTCCGATCAGGGCCCGCCGCGCAAGTACTACGAGCTGACGGCCTCGGGCCGCGAGCTCTTCGACGCGCTGCGTGCCGAGTTCGCCGTGCTGGCGGCCTTGATCCAGCACGAGGGGAAGGCGCGGGAGCCGGCCGAAGAGGACGAGTCTCCCCGCAGGAAGCTTCTGGTGCGAAAGGGGCAGAGATGACGAACGAGTATCCGCCCGCCGTGGCGGCGATCGCGGCGGACTACCTGGACCGGGTGGGGGCCCAGGTCCCGCGGGCCGCCGCCCTCGAGCGCGACGACCTCGTCAAGGAGCTGCAGTCTCACGTCTACGAGGCCTACCAGCAGATGCCCGGCGGCGACGACGTGGCGCGCATCCTCTCGGTGCTGCGGAGGCTGGGCGAGCCGGCCGACGTCGTGTCGGAGCGGCTGCCGCAGCAGATCGTGCGCTCCGGGGCCGCGCATCTCCGGCCGCTGTACGTCCTCGGCGGGATCGTGGCCGCCCTCTTCGGAGTCCCGCTCGGCCTCGGGGGCGTCGCCGTGCTCGCCGGAATGCTGGTGACTCTCGCGGGCGTCCTGCTCACCTACTATGCCCTCGCCGCGACCATGCTCCTGAGCGGCGTCATCTTCGTGACGCTCGGCTTCGTGAGGACCTACGGGCCCGACCTGTGGGACAAGCTGGTGACGCTCGGAGTCGTGAACCTGCCCCCCGGAATGGAGCGGCTGTCGCCCACGACGGAGGGCCTGCTGCTCCTCCTCTCCGGCACGGTGATCCTCGGGCTGTCGGGCGGACTCTTCTGGCTCGGAGGCCGCCTCGCCCGGGGACTCCGGTTCCTGTTCGTTCTCACCTGGGACGGTGTGCGCCGGCTCGCGCAACGCGCCCGTGGCACGCTCCAACCGGGGCAGCGCCAGCCCGCCGCCCAGCCGCCGCGCTCCGTGCCCGCCGCCGCTTCTACGATCCGCTGAGCACCAGCGCAGGACGCTCCGGTCCCTTTCGCCGCAGGTACCCGCATAGAATGAGCAGCATGGGCTCTCGCTCTGAACACCCGGCAGCCCTCGGGCGCGCGCGGCCGTCTGCCAGACGGGTCGCCCGGCTGCGACGGGGCAAGGCGGCCCTGCGCCGCGAACGCGAGCGCAGTGACGAGCTCGTGGCGCGACAGCGTGCGCGCCAGCAGCGCGACGGCCTGCCCCATCTCCCCCAGCCCCTTCTCGCGTGGCCGGCGCTCGTTCAGGCCATCTGCGCGAGCGAGAGCCAGAGCGTGTCGCCTTCGAGGCGGACCTCGAGGCGCACGCGGCCGCCGCGCTCCTCGTAGATGACGAGCTCGCCGCCGCTCCGCACCGCCAGGTTCCCGCCTGCGTCCCACAGGAACGGCTTGTCCACGTGGACCTTGTGGCGCGTGGCCCCCGCCTGCCGGATGGCGTCGACGACGTCTTCCATGAAGGCGCTGTAGCTCTCGGCCAGGTGCTCGGCCGTCTTCCCGTCGGGGATCGTGACCAGGCAGAACGGCTCGTTCATGATGCTGAAGCGGACGAGAGGGTTGTCCGGGTACCGCTCCGCCATGAAGGCCCAGAGGGCGGCGAAGGCGGCGCGTCCTTCGAGCACCGGGCAAGCGCTGTCCCCGCCACGGCCGCCGCCCCGCGACGCACGACATCCCGGCGATCGATCCCCGCCACGAGTGCCCCTCTGACGGCGCTTCAGGGTATGCGCGGGTGGGTCCCCACGCAATCCGCCTACGAAGACGGCTCGAGATACTCCACGAGGATTTGCGGCACTTCGTTGAAATGGCTGTCGAGGGTCAGTAGCGCCAGGCCGTGCTGAGCGGCCGACGCGGCGATCCACAGGTCGTTCGCGGGGATCGGAACGCCCTGACGACGGAGGTAGCTCCGGATGATCGCATAGCGCCCGGCCGTCTCTTCGTCGATCGCCACGACGTCGACACGCTCCGAGTCCAGGAACTCGCGCAACAGGTCGCGGTTCTGCTGTTCGAGGCCTCCCCCCGTGAACCCGTAGAGCAGCTCGCCGATAACCACCGGGGTCAGAAAGACAGCCGAGGCCTCTCGCACGGGCCTGAGGAGCCGTTCGTCCCCCCGACGCATGGCCGAGTAGGCCGACGTGTCGAGCAGCAGCCGGCTCATTTCCACATCTCGGGATCGATCTGCCGCTGCTCTTTCAAGGCCCGGTCGAACGCGTCGGCCTCCTTCCTGGTCCAAGTTCCGAAGAACTTGTCGAGGTCGTGATGGACCGCCCGCTTCCTTCCCTTTCCGGCGCCGGTCGCCTCTTCGAGCAGACTGACGATCGCCTTGTTCAGGCTGAGCTTCTCTTTCCTCGCCCTGTCCTTGACCGCCTTGGCGACAGCGGGTGGCAGGTTCCGGACCGTGATCGCGTTCACGTGGCCTCCATGCGATGCAGTCGATGCTCCAGTATGCATCATGTGGAGATGCAGCGCCCCGCCGATGCCACGCACCTGGGAGCGCGGTCGACCCCGCCAGGGCCTCGAACAGGCGCGCTGGCGCCGGGCGCACGCCATCGCCTGTCGCCACCCTGGCATCGACGTCAGTGACGCCTACCACGTGCTGCGCGCGCTCGAGCTTTCGCCCTCCGAGCGCCCGCCGCGCGGGCTGACCCGTGTCCGAGCTGGTACTCACGCCCGCTGAGCAGGCGTTCCTCCGCGCCTTGCACGAGCTCGGAGTGCCCTTCCTGCTGGTCGGCATGGGCGCGGGCCGGCCCAAGGACCTCGCGCAGATCCCGCTCCTGGAGGCGGCCTTGGCGGTTCGCGACGAAGACGCGTCGAGATGATGTGGGGAGGCCTGGCCGCGTAGCGCAGCCGGCCCGCCCGCTCAGCCCTCGTCTCGCCTGGCGAAACGAGCCAGGTCGACAGCCACTCCTCGGAAGCGCCGACCGAGACGCTCGTCTGCCGTCACGAACGGCACGGCCAGGGCCTCCGCCAGCGCCACGTACTCGCAGTCGTATGCCGACGCCCCGCTCTCCGCCGAGAGCTGGAGCACACGCGCGCAGTCCGCCTCGAGCCCGGTCTCCGCGACCAGCCCGACCGCCTGCTCCCAGCCCTCGAGCGCCTGCGCCGCCCTCAGCCGCTTCGTCCGTACCGAGGTCGCCAGTATGTTGCGCAGCTCGCTCCTCCAGAGCGCCGGCGCCACCCATTCGGCGTCCGTCTCGATCGCCTTCAGGGCCCACGCCGTCTTCTCGCCGGGAATCACGGCGTAGGCGATCACGTTGGCGTCCACGACGATCACGGCCGCCCTGTCCCCTTGGCTTTCCGCAGGAAGGCGTCCGTCAGCTTCGGCACTCCGCGCAGCGTGCGGTGGAAACGCTGGAGCGCTGCGACCGTCTCCTCCGGCCTGCGTTCCGGGAACGCCAGGCTCCTTCCATGGTTTCAGAATGGTTCCAGTATGGCACCGTGGGCCCCCTGGTGCCACTCATCCTGACGTCAGCCGCTGCCAGGGCAGGACCGGGTGGCGAAGGCCTCGCTCGCGTTCACGGAATCGATCAGCCAGCTTCTCGAAGCGCAGCTGCCCCGGGCGCACCAAAGCGCCGTTGCGGGTGGGCTGCGCGCCAGGACGACAGCTCGAGTGTCGAAAACGACAGCTCCAGGAGGACTCTCGCGTGAGAGAATCAGGGTGGTCATGCGGCCGATCGACGCCGGGGACGAGCGGGTGAAGGTCGTCGGCCGCCGAAGGCTCGGCCACGGGCTGTCGGCTGCCGCGCCCCTGCTCCGCCTCGTGGTCGAGATGCGCGGCAGCAAGCCCTTCCTGCCGCGCGGCATCCACCGGTTCCGGAGCTTCGAGGAGAGCGAGGAATGGACGCTGAGGATGCTGACGCGCGCCTCGAAGCCCGCCCGCCGCTCCTAGAAGACCTCGTCGCCCTCTGCCGCGACCTCAACCGGGAAGGCGCCCGCTACCTGGTCATCGGGGGCATGGCGGTCATCCAGGCCGGGTTCGTCCGCGCGACAAGCGACATCGATCTCCTGATCGACGCGTCCGCCGAGAACCAGGAGCGGGTCCGCCGCGCGCTGATGATCCTCCCGGACGCGGCCGTGAGCGAGATGGCGCCCGACGACCTCGACCGCTACGTGGTGGTGCGGGTGGCCGACGAGTTCGTGGTCGACCTGATGAAGAGCGCGTGCGGCATCGACTACGCGGCGGCCGCACCGCTCGTCGACGTCGTCGAGATCCAGGGAGTGCCGATCCCATTCGCGAGCGCCCGCCTGCTTTGGCGGACCAAGCAAACGCTCCGCGACAAGGACAAGGTCGACCTCGCCTTCCTGTCCCGCCTGCTGGAGAGCCGGGGAGAGACGGCCGACTGAGGGACGGCGATCGCGAGCGTGCCGCCAGTGCGGCCCTAGTAAGGACGTGCCGGGTAGTAGACACCGGTTTCCAGGCCGGCCGGATGCGCGATCGTGTTCGAGAAGCAGACCGGCACCGTCTGGCACTCGCGCGTCGAGCACCCCTGGGTCACGTCGAAGTGCAGATGCGGGATGGGAGTGCCGGAGCTTCCGCTGTGGCCGACGGGGTCGCCCCGCTTCACCGACTGCCCCGGGCGCACCAAAGCACCGTTGCGGGTGAGGTGGGCGTACCTCGCGTAGGTTCCGTCGCCGTGGTCGATCACCACCACGTTCTCCGTGTCGACCCCCGTGTAGCCGTCCGGATAGCCCTCCTCCACGAACTCCACGACCCCGTCGCGCGCGGCCGTCACCACGGTCCCGATGGGCATGTCGAAGTCGAGCGCGTACCGGAAGACCGCCGAGTGCGGATAGGGGCCGGCGTAGCCGAAGTATCCCTGTGAGCAGAGGAACGATCCCGGCGGAGGGTAAGGCAGAACGTACGTGAGGCCGTCCGCAGGGGGACAGATCGCGGGCGGGGTGGGAGTGGCGGCTGCCGTCCCCGGCGACGATGCCCCGCTGCCACAGCAGGCGAACGCCAGGAGACCAGCCGCGGTGATCGCGCGCCGCACCAGGCATTCTAGAACGCCAGCGACCGCGGCACACCTCGACCCGCCCGGCGGCCCCGCCCATCCGCCCATGCCCCAGGACGACAGCTCATGTGCCGAAAACGACAGCTCATTTGCCTTCGACGACAGCCCGTGGCATGTAGACGCCCATGGCAGCAGCAAGCGGCCGTGTCCTCCTCCACCTCAGCCGCGACCTCCGCCGCGCCGTCGAGGCCGACGACATCTACTACCTGGAGGCCGTCGGCCAGGTCACCCTCGTCCGCCAGCGCTCCGCCCGCACCCTGCGCGACGTCCGCTCCCTCGGCGACCTCGTCCCGATCTTCTCCCCCTTCGGCATCCTCCGCGTCCACCGCAACCACGCCGTCAACGTCCGCCACGTCCTCGAGATCCGCCGCCGCGACACAGACGCCGACTGGGAGATCAAGCTCGACCCGCCCGTCAACCGCATCCTCCCGGTGAGCCGGACCCTCCTCAAGCGCCTCTGGGCGGCCTTCGGCGAGCGCTGATCAGGACGAGCGGTCGCCCATCGCTAGCCGGCTTCTTCAGCCACGCCCGCCGCGGCGCCGCCTGATCCTGCTCGAGCCTCATCTCGCCGAGGATCTCCTCGACCTCGCGAGCCAGGCGAGGATCAGCCTTCAGCCGCTTGTCGATCCAATCCATGACCGGCGTCTTCTCGCCCACCGCTTGCGCTCCAGGGCACCTCGGGATGGCGAGACCGCAGCTCAGGCGATCGCCTCGAGGACGTCCTGCAGCCGGTCGATGTCGCGCCTCGAAGCGGCAGGGCCTCCGCCAGCAGGCGGTCGCGCACACGGGGACGCAGTCCTTGCTTCGTCGCGACGTCCACTTTGCAGCCGAGAAGCGCCTCGAGCTCGATCACGAGCGCGACGTGGCCAAGCAGGCCGCGGCCTCGACACGCGCCGCGGGAGTTTTCTCCGGGACCTGATCTGACCGTTAGCGCGGTACGATAGAGGCCGTGGCTGACGATCTCATCCCGATACTGACCCGGTTCCACCGGGAGATCGTCCTGCCCGACGTCCAGCGCGTCGTCGGCGAGCTCGAGCAGCGGCTCGAAGGTCGGTTCGACGGCATCAACCGACACTTCGACGCGATCTACCAGCGTTTCGACAGGCTCGAGACCGAGTACCAGATGCTGATCGCGGGCTTGAAGCGTGTCGAAGAGCGCTTGGATCGTGTCGAGCAGAGGCTGGACGCCGTCGAACAGCGGCTCGCGAAACAGGACATCCAGGCTGAACTGGCCGCACTCAAGGCGCGGGTCGACGGCCTCCAGGGCCAAATCCGGGTTCTGGAAGAGCGTCTCAGCGCGTAGTCCCTTCCTGCGAGCGTCCGATCGCCATCACTTGGCGTCCGCAAGCGCCGGTGCCCGCCGGATTCTTCCGCGGCCATGTTAGTCCGACAGCAGCGCATCCTCGTCTTCGATGAGGGCTAGGATGGCGTCGAGGTTGAAGGCCTCGACCTAGCCGCGCCCGCCCGCAAGCACCGCCCGGAGCCCCCTCTCGATCAGCGCCGCCCGACTGATCCCGAGAGACCGGGCAAGGGCATCTGACTTCGCCAGCAGTCCCCTTTCGACGCTCACCGAGACCACTTTGACCCCGGCGCCTCTCTTGGGCCTGCCGGGCTTTCGGCGGGCTTCCTTCCACGCCTGCTTCTCCCCCGGCGTCAGCGCCCGCGATCTGGAGACGACCATTTCATGGTCGAACTCGGCGGTCGCGGCAGCCAGTTGGTCGGCGGTCAATCGTGCGTACCTCGATGCGCCCGCGCGCGCAGTCTTCATTGCCGGCGTCTCCGATAGCGCCGCTTCCGCCGCGTCGCACACGATCAGAATTTCTTCAATAAGAAACTACGGACGCCCGAGGCAGGTCTGGGGATATCCGAGCGGCCGGCTCAAGCGCCTCTGGGCGGCCTTCGGCGAGCGCTGACCGAGCAGACCCGGGACCGCAGCATGCAGCGCGCGACGGCCTCGCGCGCCTTCCGGCCGGCCGAGCCAACCTGCGTCTCTCCTCGAGCCCCGCCGGTCGCGAAGGCAGAAGCCGCCGCGGGCCCTCCTCGACGAGCTACTGGACCACGACGTCGTAGCTCACGGTCTCCTGGGCCGGCGACGAGGTGTCCCACGGCTGGCGGTACTGGAACACGAGCGTCGTACGCCCCGCGCGGAGCGCGGTGAAACGGAGGCGTTCGCGGCCGCCCGATCCGATCCGGACGGGTTCGTCGGGAAGGTACTCGGTCTCGCCGACAGGACTGAGCACGCCGCTGGTGCTCGACTGGTACGACCAGCCGTAGCCCGTGCTCGGGTTGCTGGTGAGCGTGACCACGAGGTCCTGCCCCTCGCTCAAGGAGACGGCCCGGCCCGAGTCCTCCTCCGAGACGTACACGGGATCCGGTGTGCGATCACTGCCGCACCCCGAGAGCAGAACGGCGACGCACAGAACGACACTGGCTCTACCGAGCATTTCGACTCCTCCTCTCGTTCGCCTGCTCACTCGCAGGCGCTCTTCCAGAAACGGCGGACACCCTTGGTCCCTGCATGGCGGTGAAGGCTATCGGCCCAGGCCGAACGTCACGCCGGCGCGGACCTGGAAGCGACGTTGGCGACGTTCAGATCGAGCGCCGGCCCCACACGCAGCTCGGTTCCGCGGTGCATGTAGCCCCCCAAATCCTTGGTTGTCGGTTCCCGGGCCGCTCCAGCGCGACCCGTCGCCTGGAACTGCAACCGCGGTGCCACTCGGCGCGGAGGGGGCCGACCGTCAGCCCGCGGGGCGGCCTGCCCGCAGATCCCGGCCAGGGAGCATCACTTGCAGGAGCTGGAGCCGGCCAACGCCCCACTCACGGGCGCCGGCGCCATCGAGCCCTCAGCGTGTCGATTCGCGAACACCCGTTCGAATTCCAGAGCCTCGGCAGGGTCGGGGCCGATCGCGTCGATGCGGAGGGTGCGAACCAGTTCAGAACGGGCATCCGCCCGTTTCACGCCCCGGATGATTTCGCCCCCGACACCCGCGCGCCCGGTCAGGCCGCCTCGGCAGCCGCCGTGAGCTCGCTCCAGAAGCCGGCCAGCAGCTCGTGCGTGCGATCCTGCACCGGCGTCTCGTCGAGACGGACTGCCTGCCGCAGGACCTGGTCCTCGAGCTGGCGCCGTAGCGCAGCAGTCATCCGGTCGAGGACGCTGCGCGTGACTCGGACACCGCAGAGACGCACAGCGTCTCGGGCCAGCAAACGGGCCCCGGCCAACTCGGGCTGAAACCCCGACGACTCGAGCAGATCCGCCTCTCCACCGTAGAGGCGATCCTCGTTCCCAGCGGCGAAGTGGAGACGGAGCAGCATTAGAAGATCGATGGCATCCCTGTCCGTCTCGTGACGCCGGTCGAGCCACGCGATCACCTTCAGCAGAGCAAGGGCAGGGAGCGCGACCACCCGGACTGTCAGCCCCCCGCCGATCACGACGGAGACCGCGGCGCGCGCCGCTTCTTCGAAGCCCACCACGCTCATCACGACGTCCCGTGCCGGAGGCCACGCCACGACGCCTGGGGGTTCCTCGACGCCACCGAAGGGCACGAGGTCGAGCGGCGTCCCGCTCGCTCGGTGAAGCAGACGCTGGTGAACACCGGGGACCGCCGTGAACTCGCCAGTGGCGACGAGCCGGGTCTTCAGTGCATCGAAGACAGGCCAGTCCGAGACCAGCACCATCACGTCCACATCACGGCTGGCACGCGTCGTCTGCTGGCCGAACACGTGAAAGAGCAGCAGGTCCCTCGCGAGCGCGCCTCCCACCACGTACTCGACGCCGGCGGCCGCGGCAGCGGCAGCAACGCGGCGCAGGATCGCCGCGACGGACTCCCGGACCTCTCTCTCAGGCGGGATCGAGAATGCCACGGAGGAACCTCTCGCGGACGACCCGCGCCACCTCCACGTTGCGCGGGTCGCCTGTCGCCATCAGGTCCGCGTACACGAGAAGCGGCGGCGCCACGGCCGCGACCCTGTCGATGCCCTCGGCCGGCGTCCAGAACGCATCGAGGATCTCGACCGCGCCGCGCTCATCCGGCCGAAGCCGGTTCGCCACGATGATCTCGCCGGGCGCTCCCCAGGCGTAGACCGTGACTCGAGCGGGCTTGAGCTGCCCGGTCATGCGGTCGGCGGCAACCTCGCCCCCGAACACGGCACGTCCCGGAGCCAGAGCTGCCGCTTCCCACCACGCCGCGTCTGCCGCGGCATATCGGCCTCGAACCAGTTTCGGCCGAAGGCGCACTGGGTAGAGGATCGTCCACTCCTCGGCCAGGCGCCGCACATCGAGAAGGCGCACCTCGCCGGCTCCCGGTGGTGTCAGATGTCCTCGGACCGCCAGGTCCTCCATGACGGCGGCCGCCGTGCCGAGGCCGACCCCGGCGTCCGCGGCGAGTTGTCGAAGCGGCGCGCCCACCCGCTCGGGCCGGAGGAGGAGCGCGAACACCACCCGGAGGCCGGCCGGCGTCAAGGCCCTGGGCGCGCGGACGGGCCGCGGCTTCGCCACCGCTCGCCTGCCAGCAACGAAGACGAAGAGCCCGGGTCCGCGAAGGTGCGCGTTTCCCGCCAGATCGACGAATGCCAGCCCCAGTTCCCTCGCCCGCTCGGCCGCTGCGAGGTCGACATGCGGCGCCGCCACGAGAAGGGGATGTGGCCAGCGAGCGCCCAGTTCCAG
This sequence comes from uncultured Acidobacteriota bacterium, assembly GCA_963732935.1. Taxonomy (GTDB): domain Bacteria; phylum Acidobacteriota; class Vicinamibacteria; order Fen-336; family Fen-336; genus DATBSL01. Next base: position 670,372 of record CAVTBK010000005.1, read on the forward strand.
GAGCGCGGCAACGGTCTCGCCTCGCAGCATCGGACGATCGATCAGACAGAAGCGCACCGGATCGCCGCCCTTCGGGGCCACATCCACGACCAGCGGCTCCTTCGGATCCACGGCGCGAGCTGCCCGCCGCGCTCGAAACTCTAGTCCAGTGACAGCCTTACAGGCATCGAGCGCCGCCTGACGGAGCCTCGGATTCCCCCCATCGCCAGTGCCCATGCCACCACGCCCTTTGTGTCGTTCAACTCTCGAAGTTGTACATTAAACATGAACCATAGTCAATCCTGAACAGTGTTGACCTCGTGTGGGAGATCTCGAAAACGACCATCCCCTCGCCGCCCTCGCCGAAACCCAGGCCATACGAGTTGGCGCGTGTCAGTCCGTGGCAAGGCACCAGCGGCACGCTCGGCTGGATCTCTCGCACCACGGCGGACGGCACAGCGATCTCCGTGAACAGCGACTGCAGGAGTTGGAGCTGGCCAATCTGCTGGAAGGCGATGAGCGGACTGGCGTCCGCCACCACCTCGGCGGTCACAAGGACTCGCTGGCGGCTTTCTCAGCCGCCCACTCGTCGTCGGTCATCTCCAGGTAGGGGATGCCGAGACTCGAGGCGTGCTGGATGAAGGCGGACCGCGAAATGCTGAGGAGATCCGCGGCCTTGCCACTGGAGATCGCACCCCGCCGGTAGAGCTCGAGAACGATCATCTCCCGCGCCGCGGCCTGCACGGGCTGGTTGGTCTGGTGCAGCAGGGCCGCGAGGGCCTCGTCGATCTCGATCCGGACGCTGCTCATGGCTGCCTTCGTTCTCATTCTACGCCCCCCCAGGCCTTCACCCTCTCGGCCCGGAGTCTCCCCCGACGAGTGGACATCCCAGGTCCGGACTATCATCCCCACGCGCCGATGCCCGACTCCCGCCCGGCCTCTACGAGCGCCTGGTCAACCTCCCTCGACTCCTCTCCCGCTACGTGGGTGAGCTGCTGAAGGGAGCCCTGGAGTCGCAAACCGGCAAGGACGCCGAGACCAGACAGCTCGACCTCTGCCGAAAGGTCCTCGACCAGCTCATCCAAGCGAGAGCGGCTTCTCGACGGCCTACGTCGGCTCCTCGAACCTCTCGCACACCGCGCTCCTCGAAGGCCTCGAATGGAACGTCCGCCTCAGCCAGGTGGAAACCGGCAAGATCCTCGACAAGCTGCGCGCCGAGCGTGAGCGCCACGGCCGCCACAGGAACCTCGTCGTGGCCGCCACCGGCACCGGCAAGACGATCGTCGCCGCCTTCGACTACCGCCGCCTGGCCAAGGACGGCCCCCTGCCCCGCCTTCTCTTCGTCGCGCACAGGAAGGAGATCCTGACCCAGAGCCGCGACGTCTTCCGTAGCGTGCTCCGAGACGGCGCCTTCGGCGAACTCCTCGTCGACGGCCACAAGCCCGAAGAGGGGCGCCACGTCTTCGCCTCCGTCCAGGCGCTCGCGCACGTGGCCCTCGACCGCATCCCGCCCGACAGCTTCGACGTCGTCATCGTCGACGAGTTCCACCACGCCGAGGCCCCCACCTACCGCCGCCTCCTCGATCACCTGCAGCCGCGCGAGCTGCTGGAAAGCACCGCCCGGAGCCCCCGCTCGAGCAGCGCCGCCCGACTGATTCCGAGAGACCGGGCAAGGGCCACCGCGAACTGGCCCGGCGTCCCCTCTCTAGAAAGGGCCAGAGCCCGGGGCCGCCGGGGCCTGAGCCTCGTCGATCCAGCCCTCGTCGGCAAGCTGCCGCCATGCCACGCTGACGTGCACCGCCGAGAACATCCGCCTCTTGCGCTCGTTCCAGGCCGCCACGGAGCGAGCGGCGTCGGCCGCCGTCCTCACGCTCGGATCACGCTGCGCGACCCAGTGGACCGAGGAGAGGAGCTCCATCCCGTACGGAGTCTCGAAGCCCTCGATCAGCCTCCCGACGCGAGCCAGCCGGGCGCGCGACTCCTGCGCCGACCGCAGGGCGAGGTCGGCCGCCTCGACTGCCCCCTTGAGCAGGCCGATCTCCGTGTCGGGCTTCTGGCTGTCGCCGTACCCCCGGACGAAATGACCCTCGATCCGCTCGAGGACCTTGTTCAGGTTCGCGGCATAGGGTCCGAAGTGGCCGGCCTCGTAGCGCAGACGGAGCGGCTCGCCCGCTTCCTGGAGGAAGTAGGCGAGCTTCTGGATTTCCAGCAACGTGAGCCGGTAGGCCAGGGTCGAATACTGCTCCATCAGCTTGACCAGCACCGCGCGGGCGCTCGTCATCGCGGGCCGCTTCGTGCCGATGGGCATCTCGTTCGCCGCGGGTGCACCCCGCGGCTCGAACAGGAGGACCGCGACTTCGGGAACTTGCGCCATCGCCGCGACGATCCGCGGCCGCACCTCCGCCCACTCGAGCCCGCCGTTCCCACAGCCCAGCGGAGGAACCGCCACCGAGCGGATTCCCAACTTGCGGATCTCGGCCGTCAGCGCCGCCAGCCCAGACTCGATGTCCTCCATCCGCGACCGCCCCCGCCAGTGCCGCTTGGTCGGGAAGTTGATGATGAAGCGCGGGTTCGTCACGAGGCCGGTTCGGAATACGAACATCCTGCCGGGCTGGATCTCTCCAGCCTTCGCCGCACGCGCATAGGCAGTGAAGTTGCTCGGGGAACGCCTGCTTGAAATGCAGGGCGATGCCCTTGCCCATGTAGCCGGCCGTGTTCACCGTGTTGACGAGGGCCTCGGCATCGGCCTGCCGGAGGTCCCCGTGTCCCACGTGGACCATCGCTAGCCGGCCTTCTTCAGCCGTGCCCGGCGCGGCGCCGTCGAACGGGGTTTGATTCGGATGGAGACCGTTCCGCCCAGAGCCTGCGCGTACTTCACGAGCGTCCCGACACCGAGGTTCTTCACCCGCCCGGACTCGATCTTTGCCACGTACGGCTGGCTGGTGCCGAGCAGCGCCGCAACCTGGCGCTGCGTCAGCTTGCGCTTCTCGCGCAACGCCGCCAGATCCTGCTCGAGCCTCATCTCGCCGAGGATCTCGTCGGCCTCGCGAGCCAGGCGAGGATCAGCCTTCAGCCGGCTATCGATCCAATCCATGACCGGTGTCTTCTTGCCCACCGTTTTCTCCTACCTGCTCCCGCGGTTGCGGCGTATCACTTCCTTCTGGTACCCGCGCACGCGGACTCATTGCGATCCCCGGCACTGCAGCGCAACGAGCGGTCGCGCGGTTCCGGGCCTCGTCGCCGCGCCAACCCTGCCGGCCCTCCTCGATGTAGCGCGGAACCTCGTGGCCTCCTCAAGAACGCGGATCCAAGAATGGCGTCACTCTCCTCTGGCGAGCCGTGCCAGACCCTCGGCCGGTCGCCACCATCGCGGCCTCGCCTGCAGTGCCAGCCGGAAGGCCTTGCGCGCCTGCCCCGCCTCCCCCTGCGCCGCCAGCGCCTCCCCTAGGCCGCAGAACGCATGCGCCTGGATCCCAGGGGTGTCCGCCACCGCCCGACGGAAACCCTCCACCGCCGCACGCATCCGCCCCGCCGCGAGGTCCTTCGCGGCCTCCAGGAACGTGGTCATCTGCTCGCCCTGCTCGCACAGCCGCTCCTCAACCCAGGGGCACTCCGGATCGAGCAGCGCCGCGTCGAGCCATGCGTCCGCCTCCCCATCCTCGCCGACCTCGTTGAGAAGCTCGCCGAGTCGGACGAGCTGGCCCACGTGCCTTGGGTTGGCCGCCACGACACGGCGTTGGGCTGCGGCCGCGCGCGCGTAGTGCACCATCGCCTCCTGTTGCCCCAGCTCTTCCAGGAGCGCGGCGAGCCTCGCCTGGCTGCCCACATCCTCAGGTGCCTGCGCGGCCGCGAGTCGAGCGTGCTCCAGCGCCGTCTCCCTCTGCCCCATGGCCGTCAGGACGTCGGCCAGCTGCCCGCGAAGCCCCGTATCACCGGGCGCACGTTCCAGCTCGGCCTCGTAGAGCCGGGCGGCGTCCGCCCAGGCCGCAGACGCCGGCGCAGCGATCGCACCGTCTGCGCGCCAATGCTTCTCGGCGAGCACGTCGCCGCGGGCATGGCGAGCCTCCGCAAGCCGAGGGTCCAGCCGGATGGCCTCGTCGAGGTGCGCCAGCGCCTCGTCCCACGACGAGGCAGCCGCGTACGCCCGCCCCAGCGCGAGCCGGATCCGCGGGTCAGCTGGCGCGATCCGCGCCCCCTCCGCGAGGTGCGTGATCGCCTCGCGCCAGCGTCCCGATTCCAGCAGCAGCTTCCCGAGCTCCAGGCGAGCCTCCGCGTCATCAGGATTCGCCGCAACGGACAGCCGCAGCTGGGCGATGCGCGTGAGCGGATCGTATCCGCCGGATCCCGGTGCGGCAGAACCCGCGAGCCCGAGTGTGATCGTCTCCTCTCCCTGCTCCGCACTTTCGAAGCGATCGCGGAACCGCAGGAACACACGCACGGCAATGAACGCGAGGACGGCCGCCAAGAACCAGTGATCCCCGAGCCAGCGCAGAAAGGCTCGCAGCTCCGGAGTGATGCGCGGCCCGGTTCGGACGGGGAACGGAGTCGGCGCAGGCCTCGGCCGACGTGCGCGCGAGGGACGGTAGGGGTTGGGTCGGCTTGGCGAGGGGCTGCTCGCTGGTTCCCTCGCCGGATCGCGCCTCCGCGCGTCACCTTGGGGCATGCGCGCCTCTACGCGGACAGGCCGCGAAGCCTGGGGGCCGAACACGCGCTTGAGCCTGAGCAGCCGGTCGACGGTGGCGGCGGGATAGCGCATCGGCTCGGGGTCCTGACCGAGGCTCAGGACAGGAGGCCAGCTGTAGACAGACCCAGCGCGATTCGGACCTCACCCTGGCCCGACCGGGCCGCTTCTTCCCCAGTCTGTTCTCTGAACCTATGCCGGACGGTAGCCCAGAGGTCCCGCAGCGGCAGCGCCCGTTTCGCGCAGCAGATATCCGCCGCGATCACGGCATACGCCGCGTTCCGTCCTAGTCCGCCGACCACCTGAGGGACCGGCCAACTCAAAGGCTGCCGGCCACTCGTCGATAGCCTGCCCAAGTACCAGAGCGCGTACGCGCCGGCGCGCGGGCAAGGCTTCTTCCCGGAGGCAATGCTGCGTCCCCCCAGTTCCACGTAGGCCTCGTACCACGCCTGTGCCCAGGATGACCGATCCTCTGCGGCCCGCTGCTTCATCTTGGCGCTCGCACGCGACACCCAGGCGCCAATATCGATGCCGAACAGCTCAGAGATAGCCAAACGAACACCCCCATGACCACGACTTCCGCTCAGCCCATCGCCCGACGAGTGCACTCCTCCATCAGCCGCCGCAGTCCCTTCCCGTTCGTCAGGATCTGGAGCGTCCGGTGCAGGTTGGCGGCCTTCTCGTCCTCTCCGTAGCCGGTTGGCTCCCCCGTGCCCTTCCTCACAACCCAGGACGAGCGCGGGCACCTCGGACCCAAGAGGGCTCCCACAGACCGAGCGGGTACGCCCACGATCTCCCCGACCGCCCCGTAGGTCGCCCGAATCTGCTTCTCGGCGAGGCAGCCCAAGATCCTCTCTACCTTCTCCCGGCGGATGCTTGTTTCTGGTCCTCGTCGTTTCATCTCAGCTAGTTGTACCCGCCGCCCTGTCCCTGCGCGTTGAAGCCGCCTTCTTCGCCGCGGCCCGCCGCTTCTTCGTCACGGCCGCCTTTCTACCCGCCGCTCGCCGCCGGCGCGTGACGGCCGCTTTCTTCCCTGCCGCCCGCCTCCGCCGCGTCGCAGCTGCCTTCTTTCCTGCAGCCCGCCGCTTGCGCGTCGCGGCAGCTTTCTGACCCGCACTCCGTTCGATGACCACGTTCTCCTCCTCGCCCAGACGTCACTGGCTCAGGCAACCTGCCCGGTCCTAGTACCAGATCAAGCCGCCGTCTGGCTGCTCGCCAGCGGCGGGTATGCGGCAAGCCTGTCCGTTGGCGTGCCGCGACGCCGTCCAAGCCGCCGCTGCCGCATCCAGCACGTCGTCCGCTCCCGCCTTCGCGGCGACGCCAGATAGACTGTCGGGCAGATCGATCCCGACAGCCTTGAGCAGACGTCGCCGCTCGTTGTGGCCGTTCCACGTCTTCTTCGAAAAAGCCAAGTGCTTCTCTTCCGCCAGCGCCCAGAACGACAGCTCTGGGTGTACCTCGATTAGACGCGAGTCCTTCGCCGCATCCTGAGCCTGGAGGATCTTCTCGCGGAGCCCATACGCCTGGGCGGTGATCGAACTCCAGCCGCGTGATCGACAGGCGTGCACGGCCTGGGCATGCGTCTGCAATCCGAGGATCTCGGCCGGAAAGCTCAGGAATACGCTGGAGCGCCGAGGCCCCACGATCTTCTTCGCTTCAACCTCGGCGGGTCGGCCGCAGCCTGACGACGGCAGGACGAGCGGCATGTCGACGGCGATGACGCCGGAGTCTGGGGCAGATTCCAGCACCTCGGTGAGCTTCCCGTAGCCTGTGGCGCGTTCGAAGCGCCCGTCGAGCAGCGTGACCGCGATCCAGCCCGCCTTCATACCGTCGACGCCAACGACCCGTTGCCCGGTCTTGGGCATCACATCCTCGGTTCAGCGTCCCTCACGAGACACTCTACATCTCCTCCCTGCCAGTGAGCAGGTACTCGAGCCTGTCGCAGGCTTCCGCAACGGTCCGGATATAGAAACCCCATTCCTCGGCGTTGAGGCCGACCGTAGGGACCCAGGCTTCGCCGATCAGGCGACCGCGGCCGTCGAGCTTGAAGCCGACGATGTCACTGGCCCGGTTGCGCTCCCAGGCCAGTAGGTCAAGCGGGTCGTACCCAGCGGACGCCCGTGGCGGCCCGGCGAACGAGAACACGCGAAGCTCAGCGGGTTCGCCCTCGGGCTCCTCGACAAGGACGGCTTGTTGGCGCTCACCAACGCGCACACGCAGCCCCTCGGCCGTCACCTGAAGGCCAGCCGCACGCGACAGTCGCTGCCAGTCAGTCGGCATGGTCGGACTCCGCCTCCAGCACGCCCTTGACGTCGCCAAGCGTGCTGTCCGCTCCCGGAAGCGGCTTTCGCTCCAGTACGTCGGCCGCTTTGCACACTGCACCAACGAGCCAGGCCGTGCGCGCGGCATCATCGGCTGGCTCCCGGAGCAACGCCTCGGCCTCGGCCGCGAACAGCCACCGGCGCGTGCGCTCGTCCCTTGTCGCCGTCACCTGGGCCGGTAGTCGGAATGCCTGGCGGCCCAGTCCCGCGGCCTCCCCTGGATCGTCAATCCAGCCAATCGGACTGACGCAGCGAAGCATGAGGCGACCACCGAGGGATCGCAGGAGCAGCGTGAAGGGCTGCTGCCTGCCATCAGCGTCCCACGGCTCTGGCCGTCCCACAGCATCAGCCCGACGGTCGCGTCGGCCGCCATCGCGCGATCCTTGGTTGCATAGTAGTCGAAGTCCTTCCGCGAATGCCCGGGGCGAACGACACGAACTGGCCAGCTCCCGAGGTCATTCCGAGGCGATTCGTCCGTCGAGAACACCTCGACCTTCTCGAACTGCCGCTCGGCCAGGAACCGTTGCACAGCCTTGTCGCCGCCGCTGGCATCTCCGATCACGACGGCCAAACGCTTCGCCACGATCCGGTCGAGACGGCCCTTCACCTCGGCATCCAGACGCGTGATGGCACGCGAGCCACCGGCGAACACTCTGGTCATAGCCTGCTTCTGGTCCGAGTGAGGGTCAGGGCGCACACCTCGCGGGCGTTCCCTTGATCATAGAGCGCACTGGCGATCGCGTTCATGGTTGCGCCGGAGCGGAACAGATCGTCGAACAGCAGCACTCGCCGGCCTCTCGGCCCGAAGTCTCCCCCGACGAGTGGCCATCCCAGGTCCGGACTATCATCCCCACGCGCCGATGCCCGACTCCCGCCTCCCGCCCGGCCTCTACGAGCGCCTGGTCAACCTCGCCCTCGAACGCGAGATCGGCCAGCTCGACAAGGACCGGAAGGCGTGGACAGAGCCGCCGGAGCCCGTCGAGCTCCCGCGACTCCTCTCCCGCTACGTGGGTGAGCTGCTGAAGGAAGCCCTGGGATCGCAGACCGGCAAGGACGCCGAGACGAAGCAGCTCGACCTCTGCCGAAAGGTCCTCGACCAGCTCATCCAAGCCGACACCGGCCTCATCACCGACGACCACCTCAAAGAGCCCGCCGAGCTCCTGACAGCCCTCGTCGAGACCCAGGCCCTGGTGGCAACGGCCAAGCCAACGAGAGCCGCCATCCCCCTCGGCACCGGCGACCTGCTCGTGAACGCTCGCGGCGAGCCCGGCCTCGGCCCCGTCCTCCAGAGCGAGATCCCGTCGGCCGACCGCATCGACCTCCTGTGCGCGTTCATCAAGTGGAACGGCCTCCGCCTGCTCGAAGCCGCCCTCAAGAGCCACCTCGAGAAGAACCGGCCCTTGCGCGTCCTCACCACCACCTACATCGGCGCGACCGAGCGCCGCGCGATCGACCTCCTGGCCGATCTTGGCGCCCAAGTGAAGGTCTCCTACGACACGCGGACAACCCGCCTCCACGCCAAGGCCTGGCTCTTCCACCGGGAGAGCGGCTTCTCGACGGCCTACGTTGGTTCCTCGAACCTCTCGCACACCGCGCTCCTCGAAGGCCTCGAATGGAACGTCCGCCTCAGCCAGGTGGAAACCGGCAAGCTCCTCGACAAGTTCCGCGCGACCTTCGACACCTACTGGGAGGACTCGCAGTTCGAGGACTACAAGCCCGAGCGGGACAAGGCCCGCTTCGATGACGCCATCAGCCAGGCCCGCGGCGGCCAGGGCCCGACGCCTCTCCCCAGCTTCGAGCTACGCCCCTACCCCTTCCAGGTGGAGATCCTCGACAAGCTGCGCGCCGAGCGCGAGCGTCACGGCCGCCACAGGAACCTCGTCGTGGCCGCCACCGGCACCGGCAAGACGATCGTCGCCGCCTTCGACTACCGCCGCCTGGCCAAGGACGGCCCGCCTGCCCCGCCTTCTCTTCGTCGCGCACCGGAAGGAGATCCTGACCCAGAGCCGCGACGTCTTCCGCAGCGTGCTCCGGGACGGCGCCTTCGGCGAGCTTCTCGTCGACGGGCACAAGCCCGAAGAGGGACGCTACGTCTTCGCCTCCGTCCAGGCGCTGGCGCACGTAGCCCTCGACCGCATCCCGCCCGACAGCTTCGACGTCGTCATCGTCGACGAGTTCCACCACGCCGAGGCCCCGACCTACCGCCGCCTCCTCGAGCACCTCCAGCCGCGCGAGCTGCTCGGCCTCACCGCCACCCCCGAGCGCTCCGACGGCGAGAGCGTCGTCAAGTGGTTCGGCGGGCGCATTGCCGCCGAGCTGCGCCTCTGGGAGGCCCTCGAACGGGGCCTCTTGAGCCCGTTCCAGTACTTCGGCGTGAACGACCAGACCGACCTCTCGCACCTGCGTTGGACCCGCGGCGGGTACGAGCTGGCCGACCTCGAGAAGCTCTACACCGGAAACGACCGCCGCCTGGAGCTTGTCCTCCGGGCCCTGCGCGACCGCGTCCTCGACACACACCGCATGCGCGCCCTCGGCTTCTGCGTCAGCGTCGCGCATGCCCACTACATGGCCAAGCGCTTCAACGAGGCCGGCATCCCCGCCCGGGCCGTCTCCGCCGACACCGGCCGCGAGGAGCGGGCCGATAGCCTCCGCCTGCTGCAGCGCCGGGAGATCGGCGCCCTCTTCGCGGTCGACCTCTTCAACGAGGGTGTCGACGTCCCCGAGATCGACACCGTGCTCTTCTTGCGCCCCACGGAGAGCGCCACCGTCTTCCTGCAGCAGCTCGGCCGAGGCCTGCGCCTCGCCGACGGCAAGGACTGCCTCACCGTCCTCGACTTCATCGGCCAGCAGCACACGCGCTTCCGTTTCGACCTGCGCCTCCGCGCCCTCACGGGCGCCTCGCGCGGCAGCCTGAAGGGCCAGATCAATGACGGCTTCCCGTACCTGCCGCCGGGCTGCTCCATTCAGCTCGACCGCGTCGCGAAAGCTCACATCCTCGACAACCTGAGAGCACTCGCTCGGAGCCCGCTTCGAGAGCCTCGTCGAGGAGCTGCGGCGCCTGCCTCCCGATCAGCGGACGCTCGGCGGATTCCTGACCGCGACGGGCCTCGAGCTCGAGGACGTCTACCGCCGCAGTGGCTGGACCTGGACGGCGCTCCTGCGCGCGGCAGGACATCCCGTCCCGCCGGCAGGCCCGGCCGAGCCTGCCCTCAGCCGAAGCCTCGGGCGACTGCTGTACCTCGACGACCCCGAGTGGCTCGCCTTCCTGCAGGCCGTCTTGGCCAAGCCGACGCCACCAGACGCCGCAACCCTGTCAGTCAGACAGCAGCGCATCCTCACGGCGCTCCACTTCGCCCTCTGGAGTGACAAGGACGCGCGGCAGCGCCCGCTGCAGGCGTCGCTCGACGCCCTCTGGCAGCACCCGGCGATCCGCCACGAGCTCGTCGAACTGCTGGCTCTCCTCGAAGACCGGGCGGGCCTCGTGCCGATCACTCTCGCGGACGCGCTCGGCTGGGCTGCTCCCGTCCCCCTCGCCGTCCACAGCGCCTACCGCCTGGACGACATTCTTGCCGCCTTCGGCCTCATGACCCCGGAACGGCCCCACCGCATCCGCGAGGGGACCAAGTTCGACCCGGTGACGAAGGCCGACATCTTCTTCGTCACCCTGCAGAAATCCGAGAAACACTACTCCCCCACAACCCGCTACCGCGACTACGCCATCTCCCAGGACCTCTTCCACTGGGAGAGCCAGTCGACCACCACCGTCGCCAGCGACACCGGCCAGCGCTACCTCAACCACCGCGCCCGCGGAACCCACATCATGCTCTTCGTCCGCGACGCCCGATCAGACGCCGGCCACACCCAGCCCTACGTCTTCCTCGGCCCAGCGGACTACGTCAGCCACTCCGGCGAGCGCCCGATCGCCATCACTTGGCGACTCAGGATGCCGATGCCTGCCGGACTCTTCCAGCAGGCCAAGGTCGCGGCGGGATAGCCACCGGCTCGGGGCGTACGCCCGGTCACCCTGTTGCCGCAAGCGGGCAGAGGCCGAGCATCGGGCAACGATGGTGGCATCCCCCCGCTCTATCACGTTATCGGAGCCGGGTGCCTATCTAGAACGCCGTACTTCGCATCACGCAGGTCAAACGCCGGCTTCGTACCCTCGAGAACATCGACGATGTGCTGCGCGATCTTCGGCTCCTCAAGGGCTCCGCTCGTGTAGGTCACTCGGTTGCCGTCTGTCTTGTCGAGGTGGGCATGAATCACCTGGTCAGCGTCACACACCACGGCCAGATTCGGATTGTGCGTCACGATGATAATCTGCCGCCGCTCTCTTGCCTCTTTGATGGCAGGTACCAAGACAGTAGCGACGGTTTGGTTGTCAAGATTCTCCTCTGGCTGGTCGATAATGAGCGGGGTATCGCGCTTGTCGATCAGAAGGTAGAACACGAGCAGGAGAGTCCCCCTCTCTCCAGGCGACAGTTGATCGAGGCGTTTCCCTTGCCACCTCAGCTCGAAGCGTGGTTTGAGGTAACCAAGGCCAAAGACCAGATCGTAGACCTGCGCGACAGAGAAACCCTGCCTAAGCTGGTCCTTGATTCGTACAGGCCTATTCTCAGCGTCGCGCTTGTCATGTTCGAGGTGGTCCTGCATCGTTGCGACGAATCTCTCTACGCCCTGGATGCGGGAGAACTCGCTCGTTGACACGAGATCGCCGAGGCGATTGCGCCCGTCTTCGTCGCCCTGGAAGCTCCCTCTGCGCCCCTCGTGCAGAAGGTCCAGCAGTTCATCGATGAAGCCCTCAACGGAGATGGCAGCAAAGAACTCCAGCAGGTTCTGACCGCGTGAGAGTGGATGCTTGTCGATGAACGCCTGGACGGGGGCGCATAGCTGCAGTAGGCTCGTAGGAGATCCTCCTTGACCTGGAACACGTCTCGCACCAACCGCAGACGTTCCTCTTGACGCGCCACGAGTTGGCCGGCAGGTCGTCCAGATCCTGCAGCTGCTTCTCTAGAGCGGCTACTGAGCCGGTGCCGCTGGCCGAGCCCAGGATCTCGGCGCCGCCGCTGCCAGGTCGCCACCTCGTCGAGGTACTTCTGGTAGTTCCTGCTGGGTTCATCCAGCTGGGCGCGCTTGGTGACTATCTCGGCCTTGTCCGCTCGCTGCGCGGCCGCCGGCGAACCCTCGGACTCTGGTGCAAGGCCTGCACGCGCTATCTCGTTCATGGCTACGGCATGGCTACGCGCCTGGTGGATCGGCTGCCGGTCAACGCCTAAAGTGACCAGACTCCCGAGATCGAGGCCTAGCGCGTCTCCGCCGTCTCTGCTTTCGGCGTAGAACGCATCCATCTGCCGCACGAGGTTGTCGATTCTCGAGAGGAGCTTGTCAGCCGCGGCTGTTTGGCGGGCGGACTCATTGAGTTGTTGCCGCAGGCTGCCGAGTTCGATCTGCCGACTCGCGACTCTCTGTTGGAGCTCTTCGAGTTCCTTCGCCACCGCTTGGGTAGCGAGCTGGACGTTCGCATCTTGCGTGGGTTCGGAACCTTGCGAGGCCGCGCCCCGTCGTGCGCCGTGAGCTCCGCCCGTCGAATGGCGATTTGCGCTTCCAGGGCCTTCCGGTACTCCGGTGCGCCACGCTCCTCCAGCCGAACGATCTCGGCGTTGACCGCAGAGAGCTCCGAGACTACCTGCCGGATTCTCTCCTCACGCTCCTTCGTCAGGTACTCGATCAGTTCGGTGAGGCTGCCCTTCCCGAGACGGTCGGCCTCGTCGACATGGGAGAAGATGACCTCGCGGAGCTCGCGATCGAACGCCGTCTCGCCGGATCGCTTCAGTTCGGAACAGATGTCCTCCAAGTAATTCTGCGGTATGTACTTGACAAGTTCCGGCAGCCCTGATCTCAAAGACGGGCACCGAGGAGCTCGCTCCTCGCCGCCCCAGAACACCAACTCACAGTAGCCCGGAACATGCGCCCAAGCCCCTGGGCAGGCATCAGGAAGCGCTCATCATTCAGGAATGAGAACTGCGTGTTGTGGGTGTTTCCCAAGAGCGCCACGACATCGGCCAGCGCGCTCTTGCCACTCCCCTTGTTTCCGATGACTGCCACGAGGCCACTACCTAAGGGAGTGACGCCTGAGAACCACTTCTCGGCCTCCGCTGCCACGGCTGTCCGCTCGAAACTGACGGAAGCGATGTACTTGGGTGGCATTCTCTCGGAGCCGCCGCAACGCGGGTGGTGCCTCACCGATGAACACCCGGCTCTCGGGTTCATGTAGGATCTGCCGCAACCCGTCGTATGTTGGATCTGCCTTAATCCAGAGGTATCGCTTCTCACCCGGCTCGAAGAGATCCTCGTACCTGTGCGCGTCAGAGCCATGCACGCACGGTTTGAGGCTCTTGAATTCCTCCAAGAATGCCCTCGTCGACGGGTGTGTCTTCCCGAGGGAGAATGCCCGCGTCCGCTCATTCGATGAGAAGAGCATGTGCGACTTCTGGATGAGCAGCTTGCGAACCAGGTGCCCCTGGCCGTCCCATCGGCACTCTGACAGATCCTCGTCTGCAGGTAGAACGATCAAGTACCGATCACGAAAGCGTGCCGCCTGCTGTTCGAGCACCGACGTCACGCTCTCGTGTGGGACGACAGCATTCATCATCCCCACCTGCAGGTCACCCAGCTCCCGGAACCGGGCATGCTGCTCCTTCAGTGAACGGCCCAGATCCGCCAGGTTCCCACGCGTCAACGAACGCGTCTGGTCCGGCCCCCCCGGGCTCGCCTCGGCGGTGAATCTCAGCTCGCGGAGGAAGTGCTCCTCGATGGCGCGGGGCTCAATGGAATCGGCGAACAGCACATGGAAATTCACGCGGCTGTCCCGCCCATCGGGGCGCCTGATCACGACGGCGGTCCGGAGCTCGATGTTCGGCAGGATGAGCAGGGTCGATGCCTGCTTGGCCAGCTCGGGCCCGAGCAGCGCCCAGAGCCTTGCGGTGTCTTCGAGGATGGCTCGAAGCGCAGAGTAGCCCTCGATGCAGAAGTAGTCTGCGATGCCTATCACCGCCACGCCGGCGGACACCGCCCGCTCAAGGAGGACCCTCGCGTACTGGTCGAAGTCGGCGCCAAAACCCTGGTTCAGTGCCGAGTAGGGAGAGTGGACCTGCAGATCCCATCGCCGCCATTCTGAGCCTCGCGAGAATTGTCCGCTCACTGGCTACTCCCCCTTGGACCCTCGTCCTGACCGGGACCAACGGCTGGTCAGGCCCCTGTGAAGAACCGCCTCACACAGCCGGCGGCGCTCGGTCAACGCTGCCGTGAGTTGAGCCTCCATCTGGTTGCACAGGGCCGTAAGCTCCTCAACCTTGGCAACGATCCGGTGCTGCTCGGCCAGGGGTGGGATAGCGATCGGAAGGCGGTTGAGCTTGGCCGCCTTGATTCCTTTGGCGGTGAGCCCAGTCGCGGTTTTCTCCAGGATGCCCTGGAAGGGCTCCGCAACGAGTTGGAGCGCGAGGAATTCCGGTGTCACTGAACCGTAGAGCCGGAAACAGATCACTCTCTGTGCCAGGGCGAACGGTTCAGAAAGCCGGACAACGGCCGCGTTGCCCATGGGAGCTTCGGTTGTGAACAGGACATCCCCAACTTGTGGAATCCCGCGCGTCATCCAGGTGCGATAGTTCCGCTTCCAGCCAGGAACTCCTTCGGGAGCTCGGGTTCGATAGAACCCTCGCTTCACGTTCTTGGCGGTGACGAGCCGCACGCCGCGCGTCGACCTTGCTGGGGGGTCTGACCGCGATAGTCGACGAACAAGGACCAGGTCGGCCAAGCGCGCGCCATTCCCATGAGGGCGGTACTGCCCAGCGGCTCTTCCGCCGCCGAGCAAGCTCTGCGGCTCGGCGTCTGCGCGGCGGTCGGCCTTGGCGACGGCTCCTGCCGCGTCCGATCGCCCGACCGCAAGCTGAACGCACTGGACAGGCTGGTCGTTGCCGGATCCTGACCGGACGAGCCGGCCGCGGACGGCGAGGCTTGAGGATGCGTCATGGCGGAGCTGCTGGACGTGCTCGGGGCGGGTGGTGAGTCGCGGCAGGTGGTCGAGATGGAACCGGGCGTGGGGGGGGAGGACGCAAGGTCGCCGGGTCGTGTGGCTTGATTCAAGCGGTGCAGCGACGCGCGGGCCGAGCCGATCCGCCGGCTCTCCCGCTTCCTGCTGGGCCGCCTCCAGCCGATCACACAACGCCATCAACTCGGGTCGACCTTAGCCACGATGCGATGCTGCTCGGCAAGGGGAGGGAGGGGAAACGGCGACATGGGCGAAGTGCTAAGTAGGGACGCGTTTTTGACCCGCGGTGCCTGTCATTCGCGGAATGCCTGGCTGCCGATAAAAAATGGACTTTTCAGGAATATCAAAAGGACATATCCGGGATCTGTGAGGATGGGGCGGACCACATGCAACTCGGTCGTTCCCTGCTCCGATTCCCCCCGTCAGGCCGCGGAATGCCGTTGATTTTCCCGTTTTGAAAGCAAGGCGTAATTTTGGCTAGCGCCACATCGCCGTTTGCGAAGTGTGTGAAGCCCTTCTTGATTTCACCCCACGGGCCGAAGCTTCGGACGTACTCGGAACACCATAACCGCTTGCGATTAATTTCATCGGTACGAATCACGCCGGTGATTCATCTGGGGCATCATTCCGTGGATTGATAAAACCAATTTCGGCCAACCGGCTCCACGTCCACAATTGTGGTACACAAAACGGAACTGTCGTCAGTCACGAAATACATGGAAGATTTTTCCGGGGCCTCGGGCGGCTGGCGACCAACCGCGCCTTCTCGGTCTCAATTCGCTTCACCAGTTCGGACGCCGGCTCATCGTTCGGGTCCTGCTCGACGAGCTTGCCGCGCACAGCGAGGTCGAGGATGAAGCGGCGCAGGCGCGGGATCGCGTCGGGCGCATCGCTGATCCGATCGAAATGCGCAAGCAGGAGTTCCGGGTTCATCGCAGCAGCGCCTCCGCCAGAATGGCCTTCAGCTGGTCCCGCAGAGCTGGCCGTCTCGCTGTTCGGCTTCGTCCAGCTTGGCAAGCAGTTCCTCGGGATCGCCGTGGTCGTCGGCGACGGTATGCGGGTTCTTGAAGTCGAGGTTGTAGCCGCGCGCCTTCACTTCATCGGCGGTGACCTTCCAGGCGACCTCGTTCTCCACGCGCCCCTTGCGCTTCGCGCCGCCCCACCAGTCGACGCAGGCTGCAGGTGCTCGAGGCGAATCGGCTTGGTCATCGAGTAGGCCTTCTGGCCCTCGGGCACGCGGTGCTCGTAGAACCAGATCTCCTTGGTCGGCTCGCCCTTCTCGAAGAACAGCAGGTTGGTGCCGATGCTGGCGTAGGGCTTGAAGACGCTGTTGGGCAGGCGGACGATGGTGTGCAGGTTGCACTCCTCCATCAGGTGTTCCTTGAGCCGCGTCTTGACGCCTTCGCCGAAGAGCGAGCCGTCGGGCAGGACCACGGCGGCGCGGCCGCCCGGTCTTCAGCAGGCGGATGATCAGGGCGAGGAAGAGGTCGGCCGTCTCGCGGGTCTGGAAGTGCTTGGGGAAGTTGGTCTCGATGCCGTCTTCCTCCGGCCGCCGAAGGGCGGATTGGTGAGGACGATGTCCACGCGGTCGGCTGGCCGTGTAGCTGATGTAGGGCCGCGCCAGCGTGTTGTCGTGGCGGACGAAGCTGGGGTCCTCGATGCCGTGCAGCAGCATGTTGGTGACGCAGAGCATGTGCGGGAGCTGCTTCTTCTCGACGGCGCGCAGCGCCTGCTGCATGCGCTCCTCGTCTTCGACCGTCTTCACGTAGCGCTCGCGCATGTGGCGGATGGCGCAGGTGAGGAAGCCGCCGGTGCCGCAGGCGGGGTCGAGGAGGAGTTCGCCGGGCTTGCGGGTCGATGCGGTCGGCCATGAAGGCGGTGACGGCGCGCGGCGTGTAGTACTCGCCCGCGTTGCCGGCGCTCTGCAGGTCGTTGAGGATCTGCTCGTAGATGTCGCCGAAGTGCTGGCGCTCGGCGAGGTTGTTGAAGTCGACGCTCGTTGATCTTGTTGACCACCTGCCGCATCAGCTGGCCGGACTTCATGTAGTTGTAGGCGTCCTCGAAGACGTCGCGCACGACGCGGCGGCGGTCGCCCTGCTTGCCGGCGACGGACAGATCCTTGAGCTGCGGGAACAGCTCGTCGTTGATGAAGGTCGAGCAGCTCGTCGCCGGTGATGCCCTCGGGATCGGCGGCCCAGGTGCGCCACTGGAGCTTGCTCGGGAATGGGCGAGCGGTAGTCGTCGCTGCATCAGCTCGAGCTCCTGGTCCTGGTCGTCGATGATCTTGAGGAAGAACATCCAGCAGAGCTGCGAGATGCGCTGGGCGTCGCCATCGACGCCGGTGTCCTGGCGCATGATGTCCTGGATGGATTTGACGGTGTTGCGAACTGACATGGCTCTAGGCGACTTCCTCGTAGAGCGCGGATTGGAGTTCGTGCGACGGCGCGCTCGAAAGTCCGCGCGCGTGCCGAATGCTTGATCGAGTTCGACGGGCGTGCCCATCGCGTCGAACGGCGGGATCTGAAGGACGCTGCGGGTCGTCGAGGTCGATGACGCCCTCGTCCTGGTACTTCTGCAGCAGCGCCTCCAGCACGGCGCGGGCCTGCGGGCCGTACTTGGTGAAGACGTCGCGCTTGCGGACGTTGTCGGCGCGCTCGCGGCGGGTGAGCGGCGGCTGGTCGAAGGCGACGTGGCAGATGAGGTCGAAGGGATCGAGATCCTTGCCGACTTCCTCGGCCAGCGGGTCAAGCGGCAGGCCTTCGTTTTCCAGTTCGTCGATGATGGCCTGCTTGCGCTCGGCCGTCTTCCAGCGCTTCAGGAAGTCGTCGAGGCTGGCGAAGCGCTTCCGCAGGGCCTTCTTGGTGAAGTCGCGCAGGCTCTCGGTGACGAGCTTGCCGTTCTCGTCGAGATACTCGACGCGCTCGGCGACGATCGTGGCCGCCGACGCCGTCGACGTAGATCTTGCGCTCGGCGTCTCGCCGCCGGTCTTGATCGTGATGTCGGGCAGCTCGCCATCGACGATGACTTCGTCTTCGCCCGGCTCCGGCGGGATCGGCTCGTCGTCGCCTCGGCCGGCGGCACGTCGTCCGGCGGCGTGATCGGGTCGTCGTCGCCGGGCTCGTAGATCTGCACCGGCTCGCCGTCGAAGTCCGGGTCGGCGAAGTGGTTGGTGGCGCCACGGAAATCGATGAGCGTGAAGTAGAACTTCTTCGTGTCCTCGTGGACGCGGGTGCCGCGGCCGACGATCTGCTTGAACTCGGTCATCGAGCCGACGGCGCGGTCGAGCACGATCAGCCGGCAGGTCTGGGCGTCGACGCCGGTCGAGAGCAGCCGCGAGGTGGTGACGATGACCGGATACTTCGACTTCCGGGTCGATGAAGTTGTCCGAGCTGCGCCTGCCCCTCCGTGTCGCTCGCCGGTGATGCGCATGACGTAGCGGTGGTTCTCGTCGCACAGATCCTTGTTCTCGTTGATCAGCGCCTGCCGCATGCGCGCGGCGTGCTCCTGATCGACGCAGAAGACGATGGTCTTCTGGAAGCGGTCGCCGCTTTCCTTGAGGAAGTCGGAGATCTTTCGCGCCACGAGCTTGCGTGCGCTCGTCGATGACGAGGGTGCGGTCGAAGTCCTTGTGGTTGTAGATGCGGTCTTCGACTTCGTTGCCGTCGCGGTCCGTCTTGCCCTTCTCCGGCCGGTAGCCTTCGACGTCCACGTCGATGTGGACCTTGACGACCTTGTAGGGCGCGAGGAAGCCGTCGCTGGATGCCCTGCTTCAGCGAGTAGGTGTAGACCGGCTCGCCGAAGTAGTGGATGTTGGAGACGTACTCGGTCTCCTTGGGCGTGGCGGTCAGGCCGATCTGCGTCGCGCCGTGAGAAGTAGTCGAGGATTTCGCGCCAGGCGGAATCCTCGGCCGCGCTGCCGCGGTGGCACTCGTCGATGACGATCAGGTCGAAGAAGCCGGGCGAGAACTCCCGGAAGAGCTTCTGGCGCTCTTCCGGGCCGGTGATGGCCTGATACAGGCCGAGATAGATTTCGTAGGCCGTGTCGATGCGCCGCTTCTTGTCGAGCGCCGTCGGCAAGCTCGACCTCGGTGCCGTCCTCGCGCTCGATGGTCTTGGCGCCGGTGCTGAGCTTCGCCATCGCCGCGCCGAAGGGGCGGAAGTCGTTGACCATCGTCTGGTCGACGAGGACGTTGCGGTCGGCGAGGAAGAGGATGCGCTTCTTCCGCCCGGCCTTCCAGAGCCGCCAGATGATCTGGAAGGCGGTGTAGGTCTTGCCGGTGCCGGTCGCCATGACCAGGAGGATGCGGTCCTGCCCCTTGGCGATGGCCTCGACGGCGGCGTTGATGGCGTTGCGCTGGTAGTAGCGGGGCGCCTTGCCGCTGCCGTCGTCGTAGTAGTCCTGCAGGACGATTGCTTCGGCCTCGGGCGTCAGGCCCTTCCAGGCCGATACCTTGCCCACAGCTCGTGCGGGCGACGGGAACTCGTCGAGCGCCAGGTTCGCTTCGCTTCGGCCGGCCCGTGCCGGTGCGGTCGTGGAAGACGAAGCCGTCGCCGTTCGAGGAAAAGACGAAGGGGATGTCGAGCGTCTCGGCGTAGTCGAGCGCCTGCTGCATGCCGTCGCCGACGCTGTGGTTGTTGTCCTTGGCTTCGATGATGGCGAGGGGATGTTGGGCTTGTAGTAGAGGACGTAGTCGGCGCGCTTGGCCTTGCCGCGGGTGACCAGCTTGCCGCGGACGATGATCCGGCCCTTGGTGAAGCTGACTTCCTCGCGGATCTGCGTCATGCTCGTCCCAGCCCGCCTGCTTGACGGCCGGGCGTGATGAACTTGGTGCAGATGTCGCGTTCGCTGAGGTCCTTCTTGTTCATGGCGGCGACCCCGGGCGCTGAGCGGACAACGGCTGTGCCGGCAAGGGCGAGGGGGCGCCGGCCGGTGCAGGCGAGGGTGGAGGCCTTCGAACGAGGCGTTGCTCTGAAGCTTGAGCTGGTCCCAGATGCCCTCAAGGGACGCCCGTCGGCGAGCCTCAGGTCGGGCTGCCGACCTCCGCCGCGGTCGCGCCGCGCTTCCCGGCCGTGGCGTTCGAGCGCGGCGGCGGCAGGGAGCCGAGGCCCCTCGCGCACGATGGCTGCCAGCTCCTCGACCAAGCTCGCGCTCCTCTTCCTCAGCGAGAGGTTCCGGTGGAGGTGCACGCAACCCGCACGGCGACGCGCTCACCCGAGACCTGTCCACTCGAGTCGAGCACCTCGAAGTGCCGAGGCTCGAGTCCTTCGGCTAAAGGGGTTCAGCAGAACGCTCCGGGTTGCAGCCGTGGCGGCGCGTATAAGCATAGAGTTGGTAGAGATCGACGTCCGCGACACCCCGCCGGGGCCGCGCTTCCCAGGCGCGAGCAGCTTCCGACTTGGTGTCCCACACCCAGTGGGCCCCATTTGGCCCCTCCACCAGGAGGGTCGGGCGCGGAGACGGAGCACGCCGGATCCCTCGCTCTCAGGGAGCAGGTGCCTCTCTCCCTTGTGCCGAGCGGTCTGTGGGAACCACCTCCACTTCCTGTAGCCGTGGAGCCACGTACTGTCGAACAAAGGCCGGCGACAAAGCTCGCTCGAAGACCTTGTTCATGTCGAAGAGGAGCGAGAACGTGCTGTATGCCGCCTGCGCCTGGACGGTCGGGCGCTTCGCCCCGGAGAGCAGATGAGGCGCGAGAAGGCGAAAGCAAGTCCTCGAACCCTCGTTCTGTCTGTTGAGGGCTGATGCGATCGAAGTCTCGATGCCTCGATCTCGACCTCGGCAACTCCGTCGAGCAGTAGCAAGCACTGGCGCAGGTTGTCCTGCGTCGCCGGAGCCATAGGTGAGATCGAGAAGCTGAGTCTGTAGGCCGCACGGAAGATCCGATTCACAGTGGTGTCGATCGAAGAACTCGTCGTATTGGCAGTAGAAGCGCTCCCGGTGGGCAGCGTTGTGCAAGCGCGTGTGGAGCCACCCCAGCAGCTTTCCTCTTGAAGCTGCCGCAGGTTCTCGCACTCTTTCTCTGGATAGGAACGCTCCGCACCGCGAAGGAGCTCGCGGCGGAGGCGGTCCGCGAAGATCGTCGGCGAGCGTTTCGGACATAGCGGTGCCTTGTCGGATCCAGCTAGCCGTGCCATGTCGCGACTTCGAACGGGGACGTCGCCGCTGAACGAAAGCATGTACAGAAGGTTTCGGCGGGCTTCGAGTGCCCTTGCTCTGCCCCTATCTCCTCACCCGGGGCAACGGTATCGACCTTCGGGAGGATCTCGACTTGGGCTCCTGGGATCTGGACGACCCCTACCCACTGGGTCGTGCGCGCAACCCCGTCGCCCCATTCGAAGACCCGTCCGCCCTCCTCGACGTGCAGTCGATCGGAGGCCCGGAGCCGGTCGTAGAGTCGCCCGTGCGGCCAGGCAGCGCCGGGGCTGGCCGGGCCGTCGGACTCTCCCCGCCGCTCGATACGCGTGTGCTCTGTGACGACCAGGCGTCTCAACCCTACACCTCCGCCTGCGCCGAGCCGGCTGCCGCCTTGCCGACGAGCGCCTCGAGGCGCGGTCAAACGCCGCGCCGTCGAGAGACAGAATGCCGAGGAAGTCCCTATGCAGGTCCTCCGCCGAAAGCGTTCCGTCCAGGAATTTCCGACCAAGCCGTGGTCGACCCTGGGTCCTCGTAGTCGTCGTGGTCGAAGCCGAGCGTCTTCAATTCTGTGAACCGGCGGGCCCGGACGATCGGATACGCGTAGGTCTTGCCCGAGGTGCCCTTGTCCAGTAGGTGCGCATCTCGCCGTCTCGGCTAGCCGGATTCGTCGTAGGGGCACCCAGGACGGCGCAGATCTTGTCCCACGCGCCGTAGAAGTACTCCTGGAGCATGGGAACGATCCGATCGAGAAGACCTGTCGTAGCGAGGCGGCGTCGGAAACGTCCAGGAAGTACGAGTGACCCAGCTGGTGGTCGCGGTCGTAGAGGAACCGAATCCTCTCGTTCAGCGCGTTGAAGACGTCCACCACGAGGTCAACGGCAGAGTGTTCATTACACGCTCGCGCAGCACCCCCCGAATGACCCGGCATTGGGCATCAGTTCTTCGAACGTGAAGCGCCGCCGGAGCGCGACGTCCATGAGGGCTATCGAGCGGTCCGCCGTGTTCATAGTGCCCACCACGTGGAGGTTCGGGGGCACCGAGAACCGATGGTGCGGGGAATACGAGAGCGGGAGCTTCAGCTCGTTGCGTGCCGCCAGGCGCTTGTCTGGCTCGAGAAGGGTGATCAGCTCGCCGAGGATCTTGCTCATGTTCCCGCGGTTGATCTCGTCGACGATCAGCACGTACTGCGGCGACAGGGCCGAGAACGAGAACGTCGTCGTCGGCCCGGGCTTGTCGAGCGCCTGCTGGACCCGAGCCACGCGGACGATCAACTCCGCCTTGCGAGCTCCAGCGGCCCGGCTCAGCGCCAGGAGCTGCGTGTAGACGATCCACAGAGCCGTGTAGTAGTTGCCACCTTGGTTGCCGCGCTCTCTCGCGAAGAGGTCCGTCGTCTTCTGGTACGTGAACTTCTCGGGTTCGGGTCCGAGCTCCGCCCGATACTTCCAGCAAAGGCGCGCATTCTCCTTGGACCCAACCTGGCACCTATCGCTCGCCGTCGTGACGTTGCCCTCTGCGTCCACCTCGCAAGGCCGCGCCAGGATATTGCCCTGCCCGCTGAGGGTGAACTGGTAGGTCTTTCCCGCCTGGCTCCAGCCGTCCGTGTCCCCTCCTGGCGAGATCACGGATAAGCCGCTCCCACAGCTCGTCGAAGTCGGCGATTTCCCCGTCCATCCGGAGCCCCTCGACGGCCGCACGCAGGGCGATCCGTTTGAACACGCCGTCGTGGATCTCGTAGCGGACCTGGGCCTCGGCCGCCTGGTCGAGGACCGGCCTGATGCCCTCGACGAACTCCTCGTACCCGTAGGCTTGGTGAAACGTCACGAACTCGATGTTGCCGCGAGCTTGATGCTCCCGGAACAACGCCGTCAGCCCCTTGTCCCCGAGGCCCGCGAGCTTCTCTGGCCCCAGGATAAGCTCTAGCGCGCGCCTAACCGTGCTGTAGGTCTTTCCGGTCCCGGGGGGCCGTACAGAATCACGTTGCGCGGCTGGCACGGAGGCGGAGGGGGCTCCGGAGGTTTTGGCTTCGACCCCGCGCTCGGCCCCAGCCCACGAGTGCGCGTCGAACTGGGCCTTCGAGCAATTCCACGATCGTCCGCTGCCAACCGTATTCCTCCACGGACCGGGGCGTCGTGTCCTCCCAGTTGACCTTCAGCCGGTGCGCGTAGTCCTCGCCGTCGACGATGTGCGTGCCCGGCTCATAGTGGTATCCCCGACAGGACCGTCCCGATCCCCAGCACAGTGTGCTTCCCTTGGTTTGCCACAACGCCGTCGCCGGGTTGGATGTTACGGAACGTCCATAGTCTGGGAGGCACCCTTTCCGTAGCCGCTATGCTCAGCTGCCTTGTCAAATCCTTCCCTCGAGACTGCGCTCACGTCGCCGAGAGCCGGCCATCCGGTCGCCGCAATCCCACGCGCTTTCCACTCCGGCCAGGCCACCGCATTCCTGCCGGGCGCGATCTTCCAATATCGACGTCCAGCGGCAGCTGTCTCGCTCGTTGGCGGAGATGGCTCCAGATCTCCTGCCGCTCTGACGCGTTCAGTTCCCGCACTTCGGACGTGGGGTTCACGAGGAGTGCGGACGGAAACGTCACGGGCACTTGGTCCCACGTGAACTGCCCCGGTTCCACGCTCGCCAGCGTGCCAAGGGCGCGCACGTCCCCCTCGACAAGGAGAGCGACTTGGTCACCCTCGGACATGTCCGCAGCCGTCAGCAAGTCGCCGAGCAACGAGTCGACGTCCTCGGGTTCGACCCGAGTCTTCTTGCACAGGCTCTCGACCGCATCGGGCTGAAGGGTCCAGGCGAGAGGGACAGCCCAGGCGCGCGGTACACGCGCGCGGCCGGCCACGTACCGCTTCCAGAGCACCTCCGCGATCTCGAGCACGCCACCCAAATCGCGATTCCGCTCCATGAGCGTCTGGTACATGACGTGGTAGGGCGTACTCCCGAGCTTTGCCCGCGGATCGATCGACCGGTACTCGAAGAAGAGCGCTTCCTTCTTGAAGACGCCGAACAACGTCGGTTTCTGCTGGTCTTGGTAGAGAGGAAGGCGACCTTCCATTTCAGCAGAGGCGGCAGGTCAACATCCTCGACGCGGGCGAGATTCCCCTCGCTCGCCGCCCCCCACAACCTCGACGAGACGACTCCTGACAGCCGCGGAAAGCCTTCTGCTCAGGACTGCCCGTACTTCGAAAGCCAGCGCATCTTCTCGCCCCAGATGCGCCCCCCGCTGGCCGCCTTGGGACCGGTCTTGTCCCGGCAGTAGATGCCGAATTTGAACGCCGACCCTCCCCATATGCCCCCGAGGTCGTTGAGCCGTGCCTCAAGCCAGTAGATGAACGCATCGTCCTTGTTCGCGTTGGTGTACTCCTCGAGCGTCATCTGGCGCACGTGCTCGGGGGGCCAAGCTGTTGAGGAAATCGGACCAGAGTCCGTTGAGGTCGAGCTCACTCGATTGCTTGCCCCGCTTCTGTCGTCGTGGAGGCCCCGGGCCGGCCGAGCATATCGGGTATCCTGGGCCTGGCGCTCTCGCCGAGGCGCTTCACGACGAGATCGCGCAGGGCCGCGTCAGGCACGGTTCACCTCCGCTGGCCCGAGTCGGGATATCGCGGTTATGGCGTGTCGAGGGCCAGCCGGGCAGTATCCACACCAGGCTGTCGCAGGAGGTCCGGGTCGCGGGTTCGTCGGCTGTGCGCACGCCATTACCTCGCGGTCGGAGGCGCCGGTGAGGGACCGGCCGCGCAACGGCGGGACTGTATCGGAAGGAGACAAAATGGGCAAGGGGAAACCGCACGGGGGTGGCGGGAAGGCGTGGGGGCGGAGGGACTTAGAATGCGGCGGGGCAGGAGCGGATGACGCGGGCTGAGAGCCATCGGTGGGAGTGCAAGGCGCGGTTTCGGCGGCACGCCTATGGGTGGAGGGCGTCGCGGCTGGCCGTGGGGCGGGCAGTGGCGGCGGAGGGGGCCATCGAGCTGCTGGAGCGGCTCTCCCCTGCCCTGGAGGACGCGGCCGAGGGGTTCAAACCCTCGGAACCGCAAAGCGTTCGCTGCCGTCTAACCTGTTGAATGGGGAACGCCGATGACAGCCAAACCCCGGATCCCGGCACAGGCGGTGACCGATCTCGTGGTGATGGTCGCCCAGGACGGCGAGCTGTTCGGAGACGAAGGAGTGCAGCGGAGGGTGCGCGACCTCGACGCAGAGGCCTCCGCCGCCCTGAGGGAAGCGCTGCAGCGCTGGCTCGAGGTGTAGGGAGATCCGGGGCTGGCGTAGGCCGCGCGGACCTGTGGGGTCCAGTGCGGCGAGTACGATCCGTCGCATGTCGTTCGGCTCGCACATAGCCGCCACGTCTCGGCCCGAGGCATCCGCGTGACGCCTCGGGGACGACTCTTCCGCGTGGAGTACTCCGCCGCAGCGGTGGACCACTTGCGACATCTGACCGCCAGAGAAAGCGGCACGGTACTCGACGCGGTCCTCCGGCACCTCAGCCATCAGCCCACCACGCCAGCACGGAATCGCAAGCTGCTTCGGGCGAATCCCGTCGCGCCGTGGGAGCTTCGGCTCGGCCACCTGCGCGTATACTTCGAGGTAGACGACGCTTCCAGCGTCGTGACCGTTCGCGCTGTCGGCGTGAAGCTGCGGGAGCGGGTCGTGATCGGAGGCAGGGAGGTCGACCTCGGATGAAGACGCTCGAGGTGGCGGAGGCAACGGCTCCGCTCGCAGACTACGCACGAACGAACCGGCGGCAGACGCTCGTGCTGACCCGCAAGGGCCGACCCTACGCCGCGCTGACGCCCATATCCACGCCGACCGACCTGGAGAACCTCCAGGTGAGCAACTCCCCCGTCTTCCGGGCGTTGATCGAACGGTCGCGGAGAGAGAACCCACCGGGGACGGGGCTGACGACCGAACAGGTTCGGCGGGCCCTCGTCCAGCGACGGACGGCACCGCGCAAGAAGCGGTAGTGGCTCGGACGGCTGCCAGCGGCGACGTCGAGGTCCCGCTGCAGCGGACGGGCGTGCGCGGCCGTACCCGATCCCGCCTTCGCGCGAACGGACCTACCGTGGCCGAAGCGGTCGGTACCTTCGGTCCGTCCACCGTCGCTGCGGGGCGGCGGGGCAGGGCCAGACAGCCAGCCCAGGAAGCTCATGCCCGACGATCCGACACGCTCGTCCGTTACACAGTCGGCCGCAGCGCGCCGAAACAGAAATCGAGCATCGACATCAGCGGCGAAGCATCTCCGCGCAGGCGGCTGCGGAGCGCCGCGCCTTCCCAGCAGTTGACGAGAAGGTCGGCGACATGCGCCGTGTCTGCGTCCGCCCGGAGATCGCCAGCCGCACGCGCCTCCTCGAGACAGATCGCGAACCGCTTCGCGATCGCGGAGAAGCACTCTTCGATCTTGCGGCGGAAGGTCTCGCTCACGCCGGAGAGCTCCTGTCCGAGCCCGCCCAGAAGGCATCCCATGTAGCCCTGCTGCCGGTACGCCTGCTCCGTCATTTCGAAGAAGCGACGTACGCGATCGAGCGGCTTCAGTTGCGGATCGTGAAGACAGATGTCGAGCGCGCCGTGCACATCGTGCATGTACCGGTCGACGACCTGCAGCGCGAAGTCTTCCTTGTCCGTGAAGTGATGGTAGAAGGAGCCCTTCGGCGTGTGAGTCTCTTCGAGCAGCGCCTGGATGCCGAGATCGTTGTAGCCGTGCTGCAACAACATCGAGAGGCCGGCATCGAGCAGGCGCTGCTTCGTCGGATGAATCGCTTGTTCCGTCGGGGATTCCTTTACGAAGCCGCGTTCGCGGCCTTCACCTTCTTGATCATGTGATCGATGACGTGAGAGTGTTCGGTCTGAGGACTGAACATCACGATCTCCGCGTCGTCGTCGACCTTCACGTTGTGTCCGGGCGGCCAGTAGAACAGGTCGTTAGCCTTCACTGTCTCGCGGATACCGCTCGCGTCGGTCGTCGTGAGTTGTCCGCGGAGGACGAAGCCCCAGTGAGGACACTGGCACAGGTCCCCGTCGAGACCTTCGAAGAGAGGGGTCGTGTCCACTCCCTGTGCGAGAGGAGAAGTACTCGCCGCTGATCCTTCCGAAGCTGCCGGCGTCACCGAAGTTCTCTCGCTGGCGGATCTTGGCACCGGGGATGTCCATCTTCACGTCTACGCGCTCTTTTTCGATTCGCATGGCTCGCTCCTCATCTAGACTGAACGGTCTAGACCGATCGGTCTAGTTTCTCAAACTAGTCCCAAGGGGGAGATCTGTCAAGGCTTTTCGAGCAGATTAAGCAGATTTCTCCGCCGCGATGATCGAGCGCTCCCGTGCGCGCCGCAAGCCGGGCACAGCATTCCGCTGGCTGACGTCCTGCGCAAGTACGTCATCAAGCCGAGGGCTGCCCACCGCTTGACCGGCGTTGCGTTACCGTGGTAATGTGCGGCCATGGCACCGCTTGCTCATTCGCGGCTGACTGCGCAGGGTCAGATCTCCGTTCCAGCCGAGGTGCGGCGTCGGCTGGGCGTCGGTCCGGGGTCCGTGCTGGAGTGGGAGCAGCAGGGCTCCACGATCGTGGTGCGAAGGGCGGGTCGGTATACGTCCGAAGACCTGCACCGGGCTCTCTTCAAGGCAGCACCTCGGCGAAGATCGCTCGCTGAGCTGAAGGAAGGCATCAGGGACTACGTACGGGGCCGCCATGCGGGCCGTTGACACCAACGTCCTGGTGCGGCTCGCGGTCCGGGACGATGCGCCTCAGGTGGCGGCTGCCGAGGCGTTTGTAGCGTCCGGTGCGTGGGTGTCGCAGCTGGTTCTGGTCGAGTTCGTCTGGGTGCTCGAGTCGGTGTACGAGCTTGGACCCAAGGCGTTGGCTGCCGCGGTCGAGATCCTGCTCAACCACGCCGAACTGACGGTCGAAGGCCCAGAGGCGGTTGCCGCGGCGCTGGAAGCGTATCGCGGGAAGTCCGGAGTGAGCTTCTCAGACTGCCTCGTGCTGGAGGCAGCGCGAAAGGCAGGGCATCTGCCTCTGGGCACCTTCGATCGGACGCTGGCGAAACTGACGGGCGCGGTCGAGCTGGATGTATCGCGGCGGGGACGACGATGACGAAACGGTCCGTCTCGCGTAGTCGCGCGCTGCCCATCTGCGCCGCCCTGGTCCTCGCGGTCGGCTGGGGCGTACACGGCGCGCGCGCGGGGGCAGCGGAGCCGACGCCGCTCCTGGACCAGCCCATCAGGCGCGAGCTTGCCGCCGGTGAGACCCACAGCTATCGGGTCCGGGCGGCGGCTGGCGAGTGGCTGAAGGTGGAGGTCGCACAGATCGGGGCCGAGCTGTCGGTCAGCGTCCTCGATCCCTCGGGCGGCGCTTTGGTGGAGGCGGAGTGGCAACACGAGCGTCAGGGCGCGGTCGAGGAGGCGTTCTTCGTGGCCAAGGACGCCGGCGACTACCGCGTCGAGGTCAGCGCCGGGTCGGCCCCGCAGGACGGCGGCCTGTACGAGATCCGCATCACCGAGAGGCGCCCGGCGTCTGTCGACGATCAGCGCCGGTACGAGGCGCTGAGGCTGGTCACCGAGGCCTTGCGCGTGAGCGCGTCCGGAGAAGCCGCGGACCTGCGCCGCGCCGAGGCACTGGTGGCCTCCGCGCTCGAAGCCTGGCACACGCTCGGCCCGCGAGTCTGGGAGGCGAGGAGCCTGATGGGGCTCGGCTGGCTGCGTGGCAGCCTCGGCGACTGGCGAGGGGCCCTGGAGAAGTACCGGGAGGTGCGCGCGCTCGCTGCTGAGATCGGGGACCCCGCGATGCAGGCCTCGAGCGCGAGCAGCATCGCGACGATCTCCGCCGCTCTCGGCGACGCCCGCGGCGCCGCGGACATGCTGCTGTCACTGAACGCCGACCACAGGCGACACCAGGACTTCGGAGAGCTTTGCCTGGGAGAGGGGAACCTCGCTTCCCTCCTGTCCGACCTCGGCGACATGCAGCAGGCGCTGCTCCATGCGCGGGCTGCCGTTGCGGCCTGCCGGGATCACCTCCCGCGATCCCTGGGGACCTCGCTGGTCCACCTGGGCGGGGTGTACCTGAGGGCAGGGCTCGAACAGCGCGCCCTGGCCGCGTTCGCCGAGGCCGCGTCCGCCGCTCCAGCTGACGACAAGAACGCGACCACCGCTGCGCTCGCCGGGACTGGCCTTGCCCTGCTGAGCCAGGGCGGGCCCGACGGCGCCAGGGAGGCGCTCGATGCCTTCCAGCGGGCGCTCGCGGTGGCCGAGGCGGCGGGAAACCCCACGTGGGCGGCGCAGGCGCGGACCGGGATGGGTGAGGCTCTCACCCGTCTGGGCGAGACCGCTTCCGCTATCGAGCAGCTCAACCGGGCGGTCGAGACGACCGAAGCGGCGGGCGATCGGTCCCGGCTCGCCAACGCTCTCCTGCAGCGGGGCAGGGCCGGGCTGGCGGCCGGTCGGTTCGAGGCCGCCGTCGCGGACTTCCAGCGTGCCCTTGCGACGAGCCGCGAGTCGACGATCCCGGACGTGGAAGCGGCGGCTCTCCACGGGCTGGCCCGCAGCGCCGCCGCCCAAGGGCGGATGGAAGAGGCGCTGCAGAGGAGCGAAGAGGCGATCGGCGTCGCCGAGTCGCTGCGGGCCACACTGCTGTCGCAGCAGAGCCGTGCCGAGTACCTGTCGAAGAGGCGGTCCTACTACGAGCTGGCCGTCGAGGCGTCGATGTCGCTCCACGCGGCGCATCCGGACCGAGGCTACGACCTCCGCGCACTTCGCATCAGCGAACGGGGTCGCGCCCGGAGCCTGCTCGAGACTCTGGCGGCGCGCGAGACGGCCGAGCCTGCCGCGGACAGGCCCGAGGTCGAGCGCCCGGAGCGTGAGCTGCGGGATCGGATCAACGGCCAGGCCGCACGGCTGCGGCGGCTCCAGCAGGAGAAGGCGCCGGCCGAAGAAGTGGCGACGGCACAGAGAGAGGTCGAGGGGTTGCTCGATCAGGCGCAGGAGCTGCAGGGCCGCCGGCTGCGTGAGGGCGGCGTCTCCGACCCCGTCGAGCTCGCCAGCGAGGTGGCCTCGCCGGCCTGGCGCCTCCGCGTCCTCGACGAGAGGAGCGTGCTGCTGGTCTACGCGCTCGGTGCGCATCGGAGCTTCGTCTGGGCCGTCTCGCGCGACGGCTTCGTCAGCCACGAGCTGCCCGCCCGCTCCGTGATCGAGGCCGAGACGGAGCGCTTCTACCGCGCGCTGGCCGCGCGCGAAGAGCGCCCGCGTTTCGAGCCGCCGGATGACCGTCGCCGCCGTGTGGCAGACGCCGACCGCGATCTGCCCGAGGCCGGTCGCAAGCTCGCGGGGCTGCTGCTCGAGCCCGTGCGCCACGCCCTCGAAGGCCGCCGCCTGCTGGTCGTCGCCGACGCGAGCCTCGGCCGCGTCCCGTTCGCGCTGCTGCCGCCGTCCGCAGCAGACCACCGTGCGGCGAGACGCGCTTCGGCGCTCCGCGAGGTGCAGTACCTGCCGTCGGCGGCTGCGCTCGCATATTGGCGGCTCCGGGCGTCGCCGATTCCGGCGGCGAAGAAGACGCTGCTGGTCTTCGCGGATCCCGTGTTCGACAAGCACGATCCGCGTCTGGCAGCGCGGACCGTGGTCCCGGCGGAGGGGATCGAGAGCGACTGGCGCTTCGAGTCCACTCGCGCGATGGAACGCGCCGGGCTCGTGGCCGACGGCGGCATCCCGCGTCTCGTCTACACGGCCGCCGAGGCCCGCGCGCTCGTCGCGCTCGTGCCACCGGGCCAGAGCCGCGTCGCCCTGGGCTTCGACGCGAGCCGGGCGGCGGCGCTCGGCGACGAGCTGGCGTCCTACCGCTTCGTGCACTTCGCGACACACGCCTTCGTGGACGAGACGTCTCCCGACCTGTCGAGCGTCGTGCTCTCTCTCGTCGACAGGGAGGGACGCGAGGTGGACGGGTTCCTGCGCGCGGAGGATGCGTCCCGGATGCACCTTCACGCGGAGCTGGTGACGCTCAGCGGCTGCAGCACGGGGCTCGGGAAGGACGTGCGTGGCGAAGGCACTCTCGGCCTGGCGCGCGCCTTCCTGAGCGCGGGTGCCCGGCGCGTTCTGGTCAGCCTCTGGGACGTGGACGACCGCGCCACCGCCGCACTGATGTCGCAGCTCTATCGCGGCATGCTGGGTCCGAAGCGCCTGAGCCCCGGCGCCGCGCTGCGAGAGGCGCAGGCCGCCGTGCGAGCGGACGCTCGCTGGTCGGCGCCCTACTACTGGGCGGGGTTCGTCCTGATCGGCGATCCCGGGGAGCTTTGAAGCGGCGACCGTACGACTTTCCGAAGTCTCTTCGTTGACTCGGCCGCGCGGCACGGCTAGCTTTCGGAGTTCCATGAGCGCGCTGGGCGCCGCCGTGAGAACCGTCCTTCGTGCGACATGCGGCTAGGAACGTTCGCCAGCATCGACTCGACGGCCGGAGCCTGGACGCGGGAAGCGGCCGTCGCGAAGGCGTTCGAGACGGCTCAGTGTCTCTGCCCGGACCGCGCTTGGGCCTTGACGGCGACTCGCCGCGCCTCGGCCATCCTGGACGTGGCGGTCACCCTGCAGGACAAACGGCTCTACTACCGGCCGCGCCGGGCGGACCGCCTGGAGCCCGCGCGCACCAAGGTGTTCCTGTGCGAGGCGCACCTGCTGCAGCGGCTGGTCGCCGCCGAAGCCGAGACGGCGCCCGTACAGACGCAGTCGGACTTCACCGTCGCCTTCCTCACGGCCAGCGTTCGCCGCGCGCTCGAGCGC
Organism: uncultured Acidobacteriota bacterium; assembly: GCA_963732935.1. Classification (GTDB taxonomy): domain Bacteria; phylum Acidobacteriota; class Vicinamibacteria; order Fen-336; family Fen-336; genus DATBSL01. Next base: position 702,283 of record CAVTBK010000005.1, read on the forward strand.
AACTCGTTCCATGCCGCTCTCTGCGTCAGCCGTGTGATCCGCGACCACAGCACCCGAGAGGGGATGCTGCTCTACGAACGGCTGGTCGGCGACCGGCAGCGCGTGCGCTCGCAACAGTACTGGCGGGCCCGGAAGCAGCAGCTCATGTCCGAGCTGAAGCGGCTGTTCGGCGATCGTCTGGAGGTCCGCTGCGGGACACGAGGAGAGGAGCGCTTCGCCGTCGTCGAGGATCCCGGCCCGCTGCTGCCGGTCGTCGGGCGGACGCTGGCTGCGCTCACGCCGTGGGGCACCCCGTGCGTGGCCCCGCCGCTCGCATGGACGGGAGACGCGGCCGAAGACACCCGGGAGGCTCTGCGAATGCATGCCCTGCTGCACCTTCCGTGCTTCGAGCGCCTCGCCGGCAGCGCAGGCCTCGAGTCTCCCGCCGCGCGCCTCGCCATCCCGCGTTGGCAGTCCTCGCGGCGCGGTGACGACGGGACGCGCCGGCAACCCCCTTCGGCCCTGCGCGCACCCGAGCAGGAGGCCCTCGGGAGAGAGCTCGCCGAGCTGTCGCGCCGCCGCCGCCAGGCTCCCGGCACGCAGCTCCGGGTGCTCGTCGACGGCGTCGAGAGGGGGCGCCTCGAGCCGGATCGGGACGCGACCTGTCGGATAGCGCTCGGGGCGGACGCGACGCGTCTCGAGGTCGTCACGCAGGACCTGCCGGGAGCCGATCCCCTGCTCCTCGCCTGGCTGCCGCTCGAGCGCGAAGCCGAGACCGACGGCTACCGGCCGCTGCGCCGCCGGATCAGGCTCGAAGGCGGGCAACGGCTGACGTTCGTCGTCGTGCCAGCGGCCGCCGGCGAAGAGGAAGCAGCCGAGGCGCTCGTGCACTACCAGGAGACGGCCGTGTCGCGACTGCTCGCGCTCCGTGTGCGGCGCGCGGGGATGTGGCTGGGACGCAGCGCCTGGCGGCCCGTGCTCGCTCCTGCGGCGGCGCTCGTGGCGGTGCTGGGCCTGACCTTGACGCTCTTTCGCACCCAGGCGCCCCAGCCGTCGGTCGCGCCGTCCGTCGCGCCGCCTTTCTCGCTCTCGCCTGCGCCGCTCCCGCCGGGAAAGGCCGCCTCCCAGGCGAGCACGAGCCCTCCGGTCCTGCGCTCAGGAGGGGCGGCGTCCCGGCAGGTCTCACCGGACCTCTCGGTCCCAGGCCCGACGCGGTCGCTGAAGTCCGATCAGGCCACCGTCGCGCTGGCGGAGGTCCGGGTCATCTGGCTGGTTCTGCCGAAAGGGCTGCCCGCCGACAGCGCGCTCGCGCGGGCGATCGGAGAACAGATCCCGGGCTCCGGCCTGGTGGTCGGCCAGAGCCCCGACGATGCCGACGCCGCGCTCGAGATCGAGATCCTCGAGCCGACGGCCGCGACGGCCCCCGGCGATCTGCACTGGTCTGCCCGTCTCGTGAACGCCCGCGGGGTGTTGTGGCCCGTCGGCGGCGCTCCACGGAGCTATCACGGTCCGCTCGGTCCCTCGGTTGCCCGCATGGTGCGCGAGCTGACGGCCGCGGCGAGCGCGGCGCGGCGCACGAAGGCGGGGCCGACCTAGCGGCCGGCCCCGCCCCCGATCACGTCGCGACTAGCGGTTGACGCAGAAGCCGACGCTGTGCGTGCTCGCGCCAGCCTGCAGGATGTTGTTCCAGGCCACGCCCTCGACGGTGATCCGAGTCCCTGATTGGCTCCAGATGCCGTTCCAGGAGTCGTAGATCGTACCCGCCTCGGGCAACGAGAACGTGACCTTCCAGTCGACGGCAGCCCCCGTGTTGTTGGTGACGATGACGTCCGCGCAGTAGCCGCCCTTGCCGTGAGGTCCGCCCGTCGGCCAGCTGTTGGTGATACGCAGCGTGGTCGGCAGGGGCTGCCCGACCGCGGCCTGGCTGACCTGGATCGACCTGGTCGCGCCGCCGCCCGTGACGGTCACGGTCGCCGTCCGCGCCGGCCCGGTGTTCGCCTTGGCCGTCATGGAGAACGACGCGTTGCCCGTTCCGCTGGCCGGAGTGACGTTGAGCCAGCTCGAGTTGCTGCTCGCGGCAGTCCAGCTCCCGCTGCGGCTGATCATCATGGCCTGCGTGCCGCCGCTGGCCGGGGGCGTCCATCGATTCCCCTGAGCGCCGCTCTGCGTGACGCTGATGTCGATGGCGATCTCGCCGTTCGCCCCGGTGCCGTGGAGCCTGAGCACTGTCGTCCTTTCCGCCCCCGTGTTGGCGGAGACGGTGAAGCTCAGGGTGCCATTGCCGGATCCACGCTCGGTGACCACTGTCAGCCAATCGACCTCCGACCAGTCCCACCAATCGGTGTTCGAGTTGATGGTGATCGCGAACGTGCCTCCGCCCGCGTCGACCGTGAAGCTCGCAGGTACCGGGTCCAGGACCTTGCCGCTCGCCACAGCCTGGGTGACCGTCACCGTCGCGCTCACTCCGCCGCCCGAGACCGTCACGGTGCCGGTCCGGCTGCCGCTCGTGCCGTTCGTGCTCGCGTCGAGCGTGATCGAGCCGTCGCCGGTGCCGCTGGCCGGAGCCGTCACCGTCAGCCAGCTCGTATCGCTGCTGGTGGCCGTCCAGCTCACGTTGGCCGTCACCGCGATCGTCTGGCTTCCGCCTCGGCCAGGCGCCGCCCAGCTTGCGGGAGCGACCTTCACGGAAGCGGCCGGCGGTTGCACGGCTTGCGTGACGATCACCGTCGCCGAACGGCTGCCGTCACTGCTGGTGAGGAGCACGGTGCCCGTCCGGTAGGCGGTCCCGGTGTTGGCGGTCACGTACAGGGAGAGCAACCCCGTGCCGGAGCCGCTGGCCGGCTCGGCCGTCAGCCAGCTCGTGTCGCTGCTCGCGGCGCTCCAGTCCAGGTTCGAGGTGACGATGAGGGCGGTCGCCTCGGCGTCCCCGCTGCTCGGCGACCAGACAGACGGGATCACGGCCAGGAACGGACCAGTCGGGTTCTGCGTCACCCATGCGTCGACCAGGAGCCCGCCGAGTCCCTTGATCACCACGAGAGCGGTCCTGGGCCCACCGGTCAGGTTGGGCGTCGCGATCCCATGGACGGCGGTGTTGCCGAGGCCCGAGCGGTCGACGTCGAGCGTCAGCCAGTCGGCATTCGGGACCGTGGCCGACCAGCTCCAGTTGGAGGTGACAGGGATGCTGATCTCGGCGCTCCCGTCGGGCAGGTCCGTCATTGGCCCTGGAACCGACGCGTCGAGGTAGTAGCCGCCCGGGTACGTCTTCGTCTCCGCGGGCTGCGTCACAGCCACGACCTTGGTGGCCGTGGAAGCCGTGAAGGTCAGGTGGGCCGTCCGCTCGGCACCCGTGTCGTTGGGAGCCCAATCCATGATGACGCTGGCGTAGCCGGGATCACCGGACGTCTCATCGAGCGTCAGCCAACCCGCGTCGTTCGTCGCCGTCCAGGCCCGGTTGGACCACACTTCGAGGGTCTGCCCGCCGCCGCCGGCCCACACGGGATAGTCGGGTCCCCAGACGGCGATCCCGGGATCCGCGAAGACCTCGAACTCCCAGAGAGAGGCGCCGTACCGCGTGATCCGGCTGTGGCTGTACATCATGACGTAACGGGCCGTCACGCCCGGGATCGTGATGTTCATCCGCAGTTCGTCGCCCGTCCTGCCCGGGGGAATCGTCCCAGAGTCGTAGACCGTGGTGTAGTTCGTTGGGTACTGGGGAAGAACGCCGTCCGCGGCCACCCTGATGTCGAAGTGGCTCGAGTAGGCGGCCTCCCAGATCAGGACCACGCGGTTGAAGGCCGTCGCCTTGCCGAGATCCACGTAGATCCACTGGGGATCGTCCGGCTTGCTCGGATCGGGCGGGTCGTGGAAGAAGCTGCCCCAGCGACTGCTGGTCTCGTCACCGTCCGTGGCGTTCGACGGCGGGTAACCGTCCTGGAACGAGGACGCAGCCGCGGGCTTGCCCAGAGCGAGGTTGCCCTGGTCGAACAGCTGGACCACCTTCACCTTGGCGCTGTTGCCGCTCTCATCGGTGAAGTCGACGCTGCCCGTACGGTTCTCTGTCTTGCCGTCGTACTGGTCGGCAGCGACCGAGACCGCCTGCCCCACGGAACCGCTGTTGGGCGTCACAGCGAGCCAGTCCTGCTCGCTCGTGGCCGTCCAGTTGCCCCCCTTGATGACCTTGGTCTGCCTCGTCCCAGGCACGTAGAAGAACGTCAGGAGAGACGGGCTCACGCTGAACGACGTCCTCGATTGAGGCAGCCACCTGTCGCCGGCCTGGAGCAGCAACTTCCCGCTCGCGCTCAACATCGAGTCACTCCATGGCCCGAGCGGCGTCGTATTCGCCGAGAACATCGACGAGGTCTCGCCGTTCTCGTTCTTGTCGAAGAGAGACCAGTTGCACCAGCTCACCTGGTTGCTGGACATCCAGTCGATCCATGCCTTCGACTCCTCCAGGCTGGGAGTACCCTTCCCGTTCGCGAAGACGGTTCCCCACTCCGTCACGAAGATGGGCAGCTTCGCATCCACCGCGGCCTTCGCGCTCTGGCCCACCGAAGAGCCGTTGAGGGTGTGCTGTGCCGCGTAGAAATGGAGTGCGTAGGCGACATTCGGATCGGCGAGCCGGTCGTTGATCACGGCGGAGCCGAGCTGAGAGTAGAACGGCGTACCGACGATGACGACGTTGCGGGTCCCTGATCCGTCCACGCCGTCGGTCGATCGGATCGCGTCGATCACGGTCTGGGCGTACGGCTTGATCACGCTCCAGTCCGTGGTGATCGGTTCGTTGTAGATCTCGAAGAGGACGTTCGGCACGTTCCCGTACTCACGCGCCATCTGCTGGAAGAAGGTGACGGCTTTCTCCGTGTGGTTCGGATTCTCGGCCTCGTGGTCGTGCCAATCGATGATGACGTAGATTCCTCGGGCCTTGGCCTGCTCCACGACCGTCCTGACCCAGGCCACGTTGGTCTCCGGATCCGTGAGGTACCCGCCGACCACGTCCTGGGGAAGATTGGTCACGTCGTCCTTGCTGCCGACGGCCATGGGGGCGCGCAGGATCTCGCACCCCAGGTAGTCCACAGCCTGGTCCACGGCGGACTCGTTCCACCAGGCCGCGCCCCAGACGCTCCAGAACAGGCTCATCCCCCTGAGCTGGACCGCGTTCCCATGTTCATCGACGACCTTTCCGTCGCCATTGATCTGCAGCAGCCCGTGCTCCTCGACCGGGGTTGCCGCGAAGGCCATGCTGGCTCCGAGCAGCATGACGAACGGCAGTAGCAAACGCCTGAGCATCGACAAGGCGAACCTCCTCTGCAGCGCGAGCCGTCCGCGCCATCCGCATCCCACACTCCGACCTACGCGCAGGGCATCGCCTCACACTGCGGTCCGTGCGCAGCGCCATTGGCGCCGCGCCCCTCACCACAAGCGGATGAGGTGATACTTTGCCCCCCGTGTGACTCGACGCTATCCCCCGCCACGCTGCGTGGCGCTGATCCGTCTTCCTCTTCGAGCACGGCTTGCGTGCCCGAGGCACAGCACGGCACACGTCGAGCGGGCGACCCGCACCGCTCCCCGCCGGCCAATCACACCGAGCGGTGGTGGGCAGGGGCGCGGGCCTTGCGCTATCTGGGTGCCGCGACTGATTCGAGGCAGGCGAACACTATTCGTGGCGGTCGAATCCGGTCAACAGAGGAAGTCGGAAACTCCTACGCTGAGCTGCGCTCGCGTCGATAGGGTCCCCAGCCGCAAGCCTGTGCTGCTCCAGAAGGCGGCGATCGTCTCCTCCAGCGCCTGTCTGGCCAAGAGAGCCCCGGCCCGAGACCAGATGCCGGCCGTTTTCTCGTCCGGTCTCTCCAGCAGCCCGTGCACCATGGCCAAGGTGTCGGCAGCCATCACGGGAGCCGCTGGATCCAGCCGACCAGCTTCTCGGCGCTCCGGGCCAGGTCGATCATGGAGCCGGGCAACGCTTCGTGGCTGCCCTCGTTGACCGCACGGAAGGTGTCCGCGGCTTCCTTGCTCCTCTTGTTCAGCGGGAGACAGGGTCTTTCGAGACGCGAAGGTCGACCTGGGAGCCCTCGCGCCGCGTCACCTCGATGACCGTGGCAGGGATGTCGAGACGGCGGAGGGACTCGGGGAGGCGGTCGTCGTGGGTGAAGACGACGAGCTGGCGGTGTTTGCTGGCGGTGTCGAGGACGCGGGCGAGGCCGTCGACTCTCGCGGGGTCCATGGACTGGACGGGGTCGTCGATGACGACGAAGCGGAAGGGGCTCTCTTCGAGGGTGGCGCGCGGGATGAAGAGGCTGAGCGCGAGGGAGTGCAGCTCGCCCTGGCTCATGACGCCGAGGGCGGCGCCTTCCTGGCCGTCGACGGTGACTTTCAGCTCGACCTTGCGGGCCTTGCCGGTGCCGCCGAGGTGGACGTCTTCGAGGGAGACGTTGCTCTGGAGCTTGAGCTGGTCCCAGATGCTCTTGGTCTGGTCGGCGATCGGGGTGAAGCGCTCGTTGCGGAGGACGTCGGCGGCGTCCTTCATCCACTTCTCGGCGGCCTTGAGGCTCGGGAGGGACAGGGCGCCCTGGCGGGCCTTGCGGGCTTTCGGGAGCCACTCGGCGAGGGCGAGGGCGTGAGGGTGCCAGGCGTCTTCGCGTGAGAGGAGCTCGGTCTTCGCCGCTTGTCGCAGCTCGTCGAGTGACGCGATCAACTGGGGAAGGTTGGCTTCGATGGCGGCGCCGAGATCGCCTTCGTCGTCCGGGTGGTGACGGAGCACGGCCTCGGCGAGCGAGCCCAGGCCGATGTCGGTCGTCCGCGCCAGGAGCGCCCTGTCGACGGCGATGAGCTTCCTGGCCTCGGCCGCGGCGTCGGCCACGGCGTTCCTGGCTTCCGTGGCTTCCCGGGCCAGGAGGCGGAGGGTCTTGGCCTCCGCGGTCTTGGCCTGGTGCCACTCGTAGGTGAGGGCTTTCGGCTGGCCGCAGACGGGGCAGGGGCTGTCGCCGTGGGCCTCGTGGAACGCGAGGGCGTGGTCGAGGAGCTGGGCAATCTGCTCGGACTTGCCCGCGACGGTTTGCGCGGCGGCGGCCTGGCGCTTCTCGGCCTGTCGGAGGCTCTCGACGGCTCTGCGCCACGGCGTTCGGGTCGGGCGCCGGGAGGTTGGCGAGGCGCTGGAGGGTGTCGATGGTGCTCGCCGTCTCGCCCGCGGCCGGCGACCCGGCGAGGATCGACTCGATGGCGTCCGTGCCCCAGTCCTTCTTGCCGAGCGCCTCCTTGACGGTCGCGACGCGCTCGTCGGCGACGCCTTCGAGCTTCTGGAGGATCGCCTTCCGCTCCTGGTCGGCCTCCTTCTGCGCCTTCTCGCGCGCGGCGCGGGCCTGCTGGAGGGTGGTCTGCGCGTCCACGAGGGCGTCGAGGCCGAGGACCTTCGAGACGGCGTCGTAGAGCTTCGACGGGCCCTCGTCGAGCATGGAGCCGAGCTCGTTGTAGGAGAGGATCGGACGATAGCTTGCGACGGGCTCCTTCCAGCCGAGGGCCTCGCTGCCCGTGCGCGGCTGGCCGTGGATCTGCGCCCAGGTGGTGGCGGTGTCGAGCTCGGCCTCGTCGGCCCACTCGCGCGCGACGGTGCAGGTGCCCTTCTCCCCTTCGAGCGCGAACTCGGCGGCGAGGGCGGCCTTGGGGTGGTGGAGGTTCCGCCAGCCGTCGCGCCAGACCTTGGCGCGGTCGGCCCAGCGGTAGGTGTCGCCGGTCAAGAGCAGCTCGAGGCCTTCGGCGAAGCTGGACTTGCCGGAGCCGTTGCGGCCGACGACGAGGGTGAGGCCGGGGCCGGGCGTGAGGTCGAGCGTCGCCTTCTCTCCGATGCCGCGGAAGCCCTCGACGCTGATGCTGCGGAGGAAGGCGATCCGGGGCTGCCTTGCGGCTTCTTTGGCGGAGCCTTCGTAGCTCCGCGCGCCGGCACTGCTCTGCGCACCGGCTGCCGCGGCTTCTCGCTTCGCTGGCTCTGGCGGGCCTTCGTCCAGGAGCTTGGCCAGCTCCTGCGGGCCGTCGAGGGCGGCGAGGACGAGCGCCGACCAGGTGTCCTCGGGCCTGGTGGTCTCGTCGAGGCGCTTCAGGACGAGGTCGCGCAGGGCGGGGGCAGGGCTGGCGCTCGGGGTGCCTTGCGCGGGCTCGGCGGCAGACGGCACTTCGTCACCTCGCGGTCGGACAGGCCTGGGAGGGAACCGGGCGAGCGACGGCGCGACTGTATCGAAACGAGCCGGTTCGAGCAAGGGCAATCGACACGCACCCGTGCCGAGAAGGCCTGAGAGGGCTTCGACTTAGTGGCGATCGGCCCGGGCCTCGAGCGGAGAGGCCGAGGCGTGCCTTCTTCATCCTGCCGTCCCTTAGAATGCGCCGCATGCCGCGGTGCGAGAGCCATCGCTGGGAGTTCAAGGCGCGGTTCCGGCGTCACGCCTTCGGCTGGAGGGCGTCGCGGCTGGCCGTGGGGCGGGTGCATGAGGCGGTCGCGGAGATCCGCAAGGTGGCTCGGAAGGAGCCGGTGGTGGCTGCGGAGGGCGCCATCGAGTTCCTGGAGCGCCTCTCCCCCGCCCTCGAGCAGGTGGACGGCTCGTCGGGCGCGCTCGGCTCAGCCGTGAACCACGCCATCGCGGAGCTGGTGCCGGTGATCGCGGGAGCGCCTGCCGATGCGGCGACGCGTGAGGCCTGGCTCGAGCGGCTGTTCGCCGCCCACGAGGCCGACGAGATGCCCTACATCGAGCGTCTCGCCGACTACTGGGCCGAGCTGTGCGGGTCGAGGGAGGTCGCCTCCGCCTGGGCGGACCGGCTGCTGGAACCCACCCGCCTCGCCCTCAGCCCGGACAGGCGCGTCCACCGCTTCTTCCACGGCACCTCCGCGTGCATGAGCGCCCTCTACGGCGCCGGCCGTTTCGACGAGCTGATCGAGATCCTGCGGGTCCGCTCCATCTGGGACTACAAGCACTGGGCGGTCAAGGCGCTCGTCGCGAAGGGCGAGAAGGCCGAGGCGCTCCGTCTCGCGGAGTCGTGCCGCGGCCCAGGTGCCAGCGATCCCCAGGTCGACTCCGCCTGCGAGGAGATCCTCCTCTCCTCGGGCCTGCTCGACGAGGCCTATGCGCGCTACGGTCTCCGCGCCAACGAGCGCGGCACCTACCTCGCGACCTTCCGCGCGGTCAGGGAGAAGTACCCGCACAAGCCCCCGGGCCAGATCCTCGCCGACCTCGCGCAGACGACGCCGGGACAAGAGGGCAAGTGGTTCGCGGCCGCCAAGGACGCCGGGCTCTACGAGGAGGCGCTCGCGCTCGCCGGCCGCTCCCCCTGCGACCCGAGGACCCTGGCTCGCGCGGCACGCGACTACGGCGAGAAGCGCCCGGACTTCGCCGTCGGGGCGGGCCTCCTCGCCCTGCGGTGGCTGGTCGAGGGCTACGGCTACGAGATCGAGGCTGCCGACGTCCGCGCCGCGTACCGATCGACGCTCGCCGCCGCGGAGCACCAGGGCCGCGTCGCGGAGGTGAAGGACCGCGTCAGCGAGATGGTCCGGGCCGGGGGCGCGGGCGCGCGCTTCGTGGCGACCGCGCTGGCCGAGGAGTTGGGGCGCTGAGGGCGGGGGCTGGAGGGGGCCGACATTTTCAGCAGCTCGAGCGTCCTACAAAACGTCGGGGCTTGTGCATAACCACCGACTGTTTGTATCATGCGCTGGTGGCACGGCCTCCGCGAAGAAGCCCGGACCCGGCACTTCGGCTCATTCGGCGCCTGGGCCTCGTTCGGCCGGCCGATCTGGAGCGACACGGGATACGCCGTCTCCACCTCTACCGTCTGCTCGAGCAGGGGCAGGTGGTCCGTCAGTCGCGCGGCATCTACGTGGCACGCGAGCATCCGCTGACCGCCGAACACGCGCTCGCGCAGGTCGCCAAGAGGGTTCCTGCCGGCGTCCTCTGCCTGCTGAGCGCCCTGCGCTTCCATGACCTGACGACACAGAACCCCGCCGAGGTTTGGATCGCGCTTCCCGAGAAGGCGCGCAGACCGCGCCTCGACTACCCGCGCCTGCGAGTCGCGCGCTTCTCGGGCGCAGCGCTCAGCGAGGGCATCGAGACCCATCGCATCGAAGGCGTGGAGGTGCGCGTCTACTCCGCCGCGAAGACGGTCGCCGATTGCTTCAAGTTCCGCAACAAGCTCGGCACCGACGTCGCGATCGAGGCCCTGCGCGACTTCACCCGCCGTCACCGAGGTGGTGCAACCGACCTCGCGCGCTTCGCCCGGATCTGCAGGGTCACACGAGTCATGCAGCCCTACCTGGACGCCATCGCATGATCGCCAAGGCCGATCTCGGAGCCTCGATGGCGGCCCGCCTGCTAAACCGGGCCAAGGCGACGGGCGACGACTACCAGACGTCGCTGGCGACCTTCTGTCTCGAGCGTTTCCTCTATCGCCTCGGTGCCTCGCCGCTCCGGGACCGTTTCGTGCTGAAGGGCGCGATGCTCCTGCGCGTCTGGGCGGATCAGCCCTATCGCAGCACCCGTGACCTGGATCTCCTGCGCCGGGGCGACGGATCCTCCGAGGCCATCGTGGACGATCTTCGCTCCATCGTCTCGACGCCCGTCCCTCCGGACGGCGTCGCCTTCGAGGTGAAGGGCAGCGTCGAGGCCATCCGTGCCGAGGACGAGTACGCTGGAACCCGGGCCAAGCTTCTCGCCCGATGCGGGACGGCGCGCCTGTCGCTGCGGTGGCGGCCGGCTTCTCGGGTGCCGGGTGGGCCTTCAGGAGCTTGCCGTCCTTGTCGACGGCGCCTTGGGCGACGAGGCGCTCGCGTTCCGCGCGATAGCGCCGAGCGGCTCCGCGAGCGGAGGCGGACCAGGCAACCGCGGCCACATCCTCAGCGGCCGTCTGGTCGAGTCGGTTGCCGAGGCCGACGCAGGCAAGCTGATCACCGCGGAAGAGCTGTTCCGGCGCCTCAGGCGCTGAACGTGCCCGCTCAGCCGTAGATGTCGGCGTCGAGGCGGACACCCTCGGTGGCCTCGCGGACGACGTCGGCCGGGATGCCGGCGTGGGTCTCGATCGCCTGGACGAGCTGGTCGCGGTCCTGGAGCCGGGTCGTGATCGCGCCGTCAGGGGTGGACCCGGTCACGGACAGGTTGTGGATCCTGACGGAGCGGTCGGGAAAGAAGCGTTCCACCACCACCGCGTTCATGAAGGTCGCCGTGTCGCGGTAGGAGTCGGCGATGACCGCCTGGAACTCGCCGATCTCGCGCGGCGCCGGTTTCGCCAGGTATCCGTGGAGGTCCCGGCCGTCCCGAAGCACGGTGAGGCGCGAGCGGCCGGCCGCGTCCCGCGGGCTCAGGAGGTACCGGCAGTCGCCGAACCGGATCTCGAAGTCGCTCGCGAGGTCCCGCGGCAGAGGACCGTAGAAGGGAGCCCCGTAGCCGACGTCGACCAGGTGCTCTCTCCCCTCGAGGCACACGATGGAGACGACGTGCACGTCCGGGTGCGACATGTCCGCGCCGCAGAGGGTGACGTCGTAGCCGAGCTGCCGGAGCAGCGCGAAGAAGTGCGGGTTGTTGGCATAGCAGGTGCCACCGAACCGGAAGCGCTCGATGCCGTCCAGGTGCTGCTCGAGCGCGGGCGCCGAGGTCGCCCCGAACCGCTTCTTCAGGTAGAGCTTTGAGACGTTCTCGAAGGGCACGCGCACGAGCTGCGTGGCGACGAGCGCGTTCAGGTGCTCGAGGTCGGGAGGGCCCGCGGCGAGGCCGAGGATCCCGAGATAGCGGTCGAAGCGCGGGGCGATTCCCATGGTTCGCGCGATACTCAAGAGTATCCTTGCGCCGCTCGGGGGGTTCATCTTGCAGGGAGAGGTTTTTCGGTTCTTCGCCGCCGACCACCGGCGGCTCGACTCGCTGATCGCGGAGGCGACCGCCGCGCCCGATGCGGTGGACCTCGAGCCCTTCGGGCTCTTCCGCGCGGGGCTGCTCCGGCACATCGGCATGGAGGAGAAGCTCCTCTTCCCCGCCCTGCGTGCCGCCCTGCCGGCCTCGGCCTCGATCACCGCGAAGCTGCGCGTCGATCACGGCGCGCTCGTCGCCTTGCTGGTGCCGACGCCCACGCCGGCCGTCGTAGCGCAGATCCTCTCCATCCTGACGCCGCACAACGGGCGCGAGGAGGGCCCGGAGGGCGTCTACGCCCTGTGCGACCGGGCCCTGGAGCCGGCCGAGGCCGAGCGCATCGTGGAGAAGGCCCGCGCCTTTCCCGATCCCCCGCTCAACCCCTACAACGACGGCCCTCTCGTCCAGAGCCACATCGAGACGACGCTCGAGCTGGCGCGGCGCCAGTGGGCCGACGAGGATCCGGCGCGTTAACGAGGACGACCCGACGGGAAGAGGTCGGCCGACATCGATCGATTCGGGCCAGTTGTCGATGGATTATCGATAGATTCCCATCGTTCGATTCCGCCGTCACGTCGGTCGATTATCGGCCGGTTCGGCGGGCTAGCCCTCGAGCGCCGTCTCGCCCTTCGTCCTGAAGACGCCCACCACCAGCATCGCGACCGCCGCCACCATCGGGACGACGCCGAACAGCAGGAAGACGCTGTCGGCCACGATCCGCAGCCACTCCAGGGTGTGGAAGGTGCCGCTCATGAGGTAGGTGAGCCGCCGCGCGTGCCAGTAGCCGTTGCTGATCGAGTCCCAGAGCTGCAGCACGCCGCCCGGGAAGAGGTCGATCAGCACCATCAGCGCCAGGCCGACGTTCAGCCCCCAGAAGCCGACCTTGACCAGCTTCTCCGCCCGGTCCCAGCGCGCGTCCGTCGAGAGCGAGCGCAGGCAGAAGACGAGCACGGCCAGGGCCAGCATGCCGAAGACGCCGAACATCGCCGCGTGGCCGTGGTTCGCCGTCAGCGTGGTGCCGATCTCGAAGTACGAGACGATCGGCAGGTTGATCAGGAAGCCGAAGACCCCGGCCCCCACGAAGTTCCACACCCCCACCGCCATCAGGAAGTAGATGGCCCAGCGGTGCCGGTCGGCGAAGCCCTGGCCGCAGTCCTCGCAGCGCCGGTGGCGCAGGCGGATGAAGTCCCAGGCGTCCAGGGTCAGCAGCGTGAGCGGCACCACTTCGAGCGCCGAGAAGCAGGCGGCCAGGCCCATGTTGAGGGTGCCCTGCCCGGTGAAGTACCAGTGGTGCCCGGTGCCGATGATGCCGCCGCTCAGGTAGAGGATCGCGTCGAGGTAGATGAGCCGGGTCGCGGTCTTCACCGTCACCAGGCCCAGCAGCACGAACATCACGGCCACCAGCACCGTGGCGAACAGCTCGAAGAAGCCCTCCACCCAGAGGTGGATGATCCAGAAGCGCCAGTTGTCGATCACCGCGAAGTTGGTGCGCGGTCCGTAGAAGAGCGCCGGCAGGTAGAAGATCGGGATGGCGGCGGCCGCGTAGAGGAAGAGCGACGCCAGCTCCGAGCGCTCCCCCTTTCGGATGGCCGGACGCAGGGCGCGATACATCATGACCAGCCATCCCGCGAGGCCCGCCGCCAGCAGGAGCTGCCAGAAGCGTCCCAGGTCCAGGTACTCGGAGCCCTGGTGCCCGAGCCAGAACCAGAGCGAGCCGAGCCGGTCGTCGATGCCGAGCATCTCCCCGCCCAGGCTGCCGAACACCACCACCGCCAGCGCGCCCAGCAGCGCCAGGGCGCCGAGCCGCTGGCCCTTGGGCTCGTGGCCGCTCACGATCGGGGCCAGGAAGAGGCCGCCCGCCACCCAGGCGGTGGCGATCCAGAAGATGGCGAGCTGGAGGTGGTACGTGCGCAGCAGGTTGTAGGGGAAGATGCGGGCGACGTCGATCCCGTAGAAGGCGCCCGGCTCGACCCGATAGTGGGCCAGCGCGCCTCCGGCGAGCGCCTGCAGGAGGAAGAGCAGCGCGACGACGCCGAAGTAGAGCGCCGTCGCCTTCTGGCTGGGCGTGGGGCGCCAGCCGACCAGCGCGCTGTCGTGCGCGTGGCCCGGCTCGGACTCGCCGCGCCAGCCCAGGTAGTGGAACTTGCCGAACGCGAAGAGCACCGCCCCGAGCCCGCCCAGCAGGGTGACCAGGCTGAGCGCGCTCCAGACGTAGGTCGCGACGCTCGGCCGGTTGCCGGCGTCCGGGTCGTAGGGGAAGTTGTTCGTGTAGGAGTAGTCCTTGCCCGGCCGGTTGCGCCACCGACGCCCACGCGGCCCAGGCGAAGTAGGAGGTGAGCGCCCCGAGCTCGTCCTGGTCCTCGATGTAGCCGGCCCGCAAGCCGGGGGCCGGCTTGCCTCCCGAGAAGTAGAGGGCCCATTCCCCGCGCTGCTTCTGGTACGCGGCCGCCTCTCCCGGGCTCAGGCGCAGGACGCCGGAAGCGGCGTCGTAGCGGTTCTCCTTCAGGCTGCGGCGCACCGACTCGGCCACGTCGAAGGCCTGCCGGCCGTCGAGCTGCCCGTAGGGCTTCCCGAAGCGCTCGTAGGCGAGCCCGTCGCGCGCCACCTCGACCGTGCGATGGAGGTACTCGGCGCTGTAGTCGGGACCCAGGTAGGCGCCGTGGCCCCAGAGCGTGCCGTGCTCCATGAGGCCGTACTTGAAGAAGACCTCCTGGCCCCGCAGGACGTCGTCGCCGGTCAAGACGAGCGCCCCCTGCTCGTCCAGGACGCGCGCCGGGATCGGGGGCGCGTTGGAGTAGGTCTCGACCGTCACCAGCGACAGCACGGAGAACCCAGCGATCATCACCAGGATGGCCGCGTTCCGCCACCATGGAGAGAGCGCGCCTGCGGCACCCGTCGTCTCCATACGTGCCTCCTTCGTTCCTGGGTGGTCGCCTTCCAGCGCCCCGAACGGCACCTCCCCGCCCGCCCGGGGGGCCGAGGGCCCGTCGCGCCAGAATGTACACCCGTCAGGAATGGAGGCTTGCCGGAGCGGCCTCAGGGGAGGAGGCCGCGGTCGCTACTCCTCGTCGAAGAGCCGCGCCGGGCGCGCCTCGGCCCGCGGGCGCGGCAGGGCCGGCTTCTCGGCTTTCGGCTCCGCCTCGAGGTCGAGCCCCCGGAGCTTCCGCGACCAGGAGAACGCCCTCTCGACGAGGGCGGTCGCGTACCGGTAGTGCTCGAAGCCGAGATCGGCCATCCGCCGCAGGCCCATCACGTCGTAGACGGGAGTGAAGCCGTCGCCCGTGCGCAGCTCGATGCCCGGGTTGAGGACGTAGTGGCCGTGCGACAGCCGCAGGAAGAGGCGGCGGTTGTAGGGATAGTCGCGGCCCACCTCGTTGCGCGAGAGCACGCCGCTCAGGTACTGCCGGCGGCGTTTGTCGGGCCGGACGGCCTCGGCTGGCAGCCGCTCCGCGGCGTCGAGCAGGTGCCCGGCGCGCATGCCCCGCCGCCATCCGAGCGGTGAGCAGAGGTGCTCCCGCTGCAACGCGTACATCAACTGGAACAGCACGTACTCGATCAGGTGCGCGTCGACCTTGACCAGGCGCTCCTCGATCCGCAGCGAGACGCTGGTCGGCGCCAGCAGCGACCAGAGCCCCGGCAGGGCGCTCTCGGCGTAGGCGGTGTCTTCTGCCGCCCTCGCCAGCGCCAGGTGCAGGGCGTTGCGGCCCGCGTTGTCGACCAGCTCCGCGTCGGCGCCCCGCTCGACGAGCGCGCGCGCCAGCTCCAGGTTGCCCGCCTGCGCCGCCAGCATCAGCGGGGTGAAGTTGTAGGGGCTCCGGTGGTCGACGCCGTGCTCGTCGACCAGCCGCAGCGCGTCCCTGGTGCTCTTCGCCTCGAAACCCGCGACGTGCTTTCGGCGGGCCGCCGGCAGGAGCGTCTCGAGGGCCTCCTCGTCCACCACCCCGAGGTCGACCAGCCGGAACGTCAGGTCGTACTCCCGGTAGACCCCCGCGTAGTCCAGCAGGCGCCGCCGCAGCTTGCTCGACACGCACGCCGGATCGAGGGCCTTCCTCGCCGACTCGTCGAAGGCCGCGGGATCGAGCACCGGCCAGGGCACGGCCCGCTGCTGGAGCACGTCCTGGCGGATCGCCTGCGCCTGCGCCTGGTTGCCCTGCAGCTCCAGCTTGCGCGCCTCGCGCTGCCACTCTTCCGCGCTCGAGGTCTCCGCGGCCGGCTCGCTGCGGGCCCGGCTCTCCTCCAGCCCGAGCAGCGCGAAGAGCGGATGGCGCGTGTCCGACTCCACCAGGTAGAGCCGGCGCACGGCGCGCGTCATCGCCACGTAGAGGCCGTTGACGAAGAACTTGTAGCGCTCCAGCGACTTGTCGCGCTTGTCGGCGGCGCGGGCGTAGCCGATCTCGGAGTCCAGCTCGGCCGGCGAGACCCCCTCCGCCACGTCGGCGAAGTCGGCCCGCGCCCGCGAGACCAGGTTCCAGAGGATGATGTTCTCGTACTCGAGGCCCTTCGCCTCCTGCACCGAGAAGAGGAGCGGGGTGCGGAAGCGCCGGGCCGCTTCCGGCTTGTCCTCCTCGCGCAGCACGATCACCGCGAAGCGCACCGAGCGCCGGGTGCGGGCGTCCAGGTCGCGCACCGCGCTGTCGCCCTCGGGCAGCAGCTCCACCGCGCCGTGGTTGCCGGCGATCGCGTCCACCAGGTAGTGGCTCTCGCGGTCGACCGAACCGAACCGGGCCAGCTTCAGCTTGAGCAGCCGGTTGGCGAGCTCGGTCACCTCGACGGCGTTCCGGTAGTTGGCGCGCAGCACCTCGAGGTGCCGGCGCGGCGCCAGCTCCTCGTGCTCGAAGAAGAGCGACTTCACGTTGGCCCAGGAGAAGAAGTTCGGGTGCACCACCTGGTTCGAGTCGCCGCACAGCAGGAAGGCGTCCGGCCTGCGCAGCGTCTTCAGCACGAAGGCGAGCTGGATGTTGGTGAGGTCCTGCGCCTCGTCCACCACCGCGAAGTCGTAGCGCTGCGGCGCCCGGGCCAGGAGCTCCTGCGCCACCAGGTTGCCGTCGTAGAGGGAGGAGGCGCGCAGCCAGGACAGGTACTTCTCGAAGAGGTCGTAGACGCGGGCGCGCTCCTCGTCGAGGTAGAGCGAGCGCCGCACGCCGAGGGCCAGGTAGGTCTCGCGATCGAGCCAGGGGGTGTCGATGGAAGGGCCGGTCAGGACCCCCCGGAACTCCTCGAACAGCTTGTGCGGGTCGGCGATCTCGCGGAAGGCCTGCCGGTGGCGGGCGACGAAGGCGCGGAACTCGGCGTAGCCCACCTCCCGGCCCTCCGGGACGTGCACGGTCTCGAGCAGCTCGCGCAGGCTCAGGAACTCGGGGTTCTGGTGCTCCGCAGCGTAGCCGTTGGCGAAGTAGAGGTCGCGCGCGTGCTGGGCCAGGTAGGCGGAGCGCGTCAGGTAGAGCACGTCGCCCGGGACGAGCTTCAGCTTCTCGAGCGAGAGCGCCGTCTTGCCGCTGCCCGCCGAGCCGATCAGGATGAGAGGCGGCGTCTGCCGGTAGACGGCTTCCTGGGCGTCGTCCAGGCTGAGCACCTTGTCGAGCAGGTGGAAGCGGGTGGAGGCGGGGTTGAGGTAGACGAGATCCGGCAGCTCCGCCCGCTCCAGGCCCTCCGGCTCGATCGCGGGGATCTTCTCCTCGTCGATCCTCGCCCCGCGCAGGAAGCGGCAGCGGTCGTAGGCGTGGTTGAGGACGACCTCGAGCGCCAGGGCCACGCGTTCGCCCTGGTGGCGCATCAGCTTCACGATCAGCCGGTTCGCGTGGTCGAGCTTCGCGCGGTAGAGGCCTCCCTCGAGCTTCTTCAGGTCGGCCGAGCGCAGGTCGTCCGCCTCCAGGCGCTGCCGGACCTTCTGGTACTGCGGCCGCACCCGGCTGACGTCGAGATCGCTGTACTCGAGGACTCTCACACGGAACCCCGCGACGGCTCGCGATGCGGTGCCCGCGGAGCGGGCTGCGCCTTCTCCATCAGAAACACGAGCCTACTCCATCGAGTCGACGCAGCGGGATCCCGCGCCGTTCCCCGCCCGCGGCTCGCGGCGCGCAGCGCTACTCCAGGCCGAGGTCGTCGAGGTGCTTCTCCTTGACCTTGAAGTTCTTCTCCTCGGAGCGGCCGATCACGGTGACCAGGAACTCGCCCTTCTGGTCGCGGACGCGCTCGAGGGCGTCGATCGGGAAGGCGGCCTCGAGGCCTTCGAAGGTGGCGCTGTCGCCGCGGCGGTTGCTCTGCTCGACGTCGAAGGGGCGGGTGAAGAGGGGCTGCACGATCAGGTACTCGCGCTTCTTGTCGTCCGGGTGGCGGAGCACGATGTGGGCGACGCTGTCGCCCATCTCGACGTGGCGGCGGTTCGTGCTGCGGTCCGGGAGGGCGACCACGTGCAGGACGTCGGAGCGGTCCTCCTCGCCGAGGTCCTTCCAGGCGAGCGGCCGGTACTCGCGGCTCGCCTCGGCCATCTTTCGCGCGATCCAGTTGGCGGGCGAGCAGATCTCGAGGGCAAAGCCGGTGCCCACGTTGCTGCGGCCGTGCTCGTCGGCGTCGAGGATCGCGAGGATGCCGCGGCCCACGTCCACGAGGTGGAGGCAGTCGGGTTTGAAGCCGGGACGGCGGATGGCCGCCTGGTACTCGGCCTCGGTGATCTCGTGCAGGGGAGGGGCCGGCTCGTCTTCCTGGGCGGCCGCGGGAGGGGTCGCTCCCAGGCCGGCGACCAGCACGACGGCGAGCGCGAAAGCGGCGTCCTTCATGCGTCCTCCTCTGGCCCTCGGGCCAGGCCGGGGGAAGGTATCAGCGATTGGGCCGCTGCGCCAGATAGAGTTGCCTCCGGCTCCTTGAATCCGGGCAGGGAGCACGGCATGCTAGCGCCCGATCACATGCCTCCGATCCCCGTTGCCGGGTTCGTGCTCGAGGCGTTCGGCGCCGCCCTTCTGGCGGTCATCCTCGCCTCGTTTCAAAGGCAGAGACCCCGCGCAGGTGTCCCGGAGTGGTCACTCGGCATGTGGACCCTCGCCGCGGCTCTGCTCGCCTCGATCGCCGTCGACGCGGCGCGCCCGCTGCCGTCGCTGCGCCGGGTGCTGTTCGTGCTGGCCGTGGTGCTCGCCTACTGGGTGCCGGCGTTGCTGGTGGCGGGGACCTGGGCCCGCTGGAACGACCGCGAGGTGGTCGTCCTCCGGTGGCGGCTCCTGGCAGGCCTCGCGCTCTTCGGAGCCGCCACGACCCTGGCGTCGGAAGTCATGCCCGCCTGGCGGACCAATCCTTCGTTCCGCCGTGCGCACCGCGCTCACGGCCGCGGCGCAGCTCGTGGCCGGCGTGTGGCTGCTGCGGGCGGGGCCCGTCGCGCGGGCTTCGGCACGCGCATCCTCGCCCTTTCGTTCCTGGGACGGGCGCTCGAGAACGGTCTCTTCGCCGTGGTCTGGTTCGCGCGCTCCGGCGCCACCGCCTCCACGCTCCGGTTGCCCAGCAACCTCCTGATCGAGAGCGAGCTGCTCCTGCTGATGCTGGCGGGGGTCGGGATGGTGGCGTGGCTGCTCGAGGAGGAACGCGAGTCCGCCGTGCGCCTGCACGAGGTGCTCCAAAGAGAGGAAGCCCTCTCGGTGATGGGCGCGCTGGTGGCCGGGGTCGCCCACGAGGTCCGCAACCCGCTCTTCGGCATCTCCGCCAACCTCGACGCCCTCGGCACGCGCATCCCCCAGGGCACCGCCGCAAGGCCCTTCCTGGCGGCCATGCGCGATCAGGTCGTGCGCCTGAACGGTCTCATGACGGAGCTGCTCGACTACGGGAGGCCGCCGGCCGGGGAGTTCACGCGCGAGGCGGTGCGCGGCGTGCTGGCGGAGGCGCTGGCGGCGTGCGCGCCGCTCGGCACGCGGGCGGGGGTGAGCCTCGAGGACGCGACGCCGGATGCGGCCCGCAGCGAGGCGGAGGCGTGGCAGGTCCGCATGGACAGGCCCCGCCTGCGCCAGGTCTTCCAGAACCTGGTGCAGAACGCCGTCGAGCACACGCCGCGCGGGGGCCGGGTGCTCGTGAGCGTCGAGCGGGAGGTCTGCGAGGGCCGGCCGGGCGTCCGCTGCTGCGTTCGCGACTCCGGCCCCGGCTTCGCGCCGGCCGACCTGCCGCGCGTGTTCGAGCCGTTCTTCAGCCGGCGCCGCGGCGGGACCGGCCTCGGGCTCTCCATCGTGCAGCGCATCGTCGAGCAGCACTCCGGCCGCGCCTGGGCCGCCAACCACCCGGAGGGCGGCGGCCTCCTGACCGTGTGGCTGCCGGAGGCGGCGGAGTAGCGACGGCCCCCCTCGCCGAGTACGCACGCAAGAACCGGCTGGAGACCCTCGTCCTCACGCGGCGGGGCCGCGCCTACGCGGCGCTCATGCCGATTTCGACGCCGACCGATCTCGAGAATCTCAGGGTCAACAGCTCACCTGAGTTCCGGGCCTTGATCGCCGAGTCGCGCCGCGCGAACCCGCCGGGCACCGGCCTCACCACCGAGCAGGTGCGCCGGGCCCTGGCCCGGCGTCGGTCGCGCTCTCCCCGGCGGTAGCGCCTCAGGCGCAGATCAACGAGGACGTTTCCCCCACCCTTGTAAGATTCCGCCCCGCGGCGGCATCTGGCACACGCGGACTCGGTGAGGGTCCTTGCCTGGCCACTCGCCATGTACTACATTGTCTTACATGGCGGGAACGATCACGATCCGGGTGGACGCGGAGACCGAGCGCATGCTGAAGAGGGTCGTCAAGCTCTCGGGCCGCACACGTAGCGAGATCACTCGCGAGGCGCTGCGACGGCAGCTCAGCCTCGATCTCTTCGAACAACTCCGGCGGCGGGTAGCGCCCTTCGCCGAAGCGCGCGCACTTCTGACCGACGAGGACGTGTTCAAGGCCCTTTCGTGAGGGTGTTCCTCGATACCAGCATCCTGGTTGCCGCATTCGCGACTCGCGGCCTGTGTGCCGACGTGCTGCGCACGGTTCTGGCGGAGCACGAACTCGCCGTCGGCGAGACGGTCCTCAGCGAGCTTGGCCGGGTCTTGATGGACAAGCTCGGGCTACCGGAGGCCCAGTCTCGCGACGTCGTCGCCTTCGTGAGGCAGCACGCTCTGCTCGCCCCCGAGATCCCGGTTCCCGAAGTGGACGTTCGCGATCCGACCGACCTGCCGATCTTGGCCGCGGCCATCCACGCGGCCGCCGAGGTTCTCGTGACCGGCGACAAGGACCTTCTCGTCCTGGAACGCGTCGAGTCCCTGCCGATTCTCGATCCGCGCGGGTTCTGGGATCTGCTCAAGCGGCGCTGAAGCGCGGAGGTCCGCCGAGCGGTCCGTCGCGAGGTGGTAGCGGGCCAGGATGGCGGCGCTGCGGGAGCGGGCCTCGGGGCGGCTGAGGACGATGGTGTTGGTGTCGGCGAGGGTGAGGGTGAGGAACTCGCCGGGGCCCTTCTCGACCAGCTCGACGGCGTGCTGGAAGTTCCTGGGCCGGACGCCATCGACGGCGGCGACGAGGACGTTCCGGAAGTCCTGGTAGCCCTGGTTCACCTGGTCGGGGAAGACGCCGGTGAGAGCGACCAGGCCCTCTCCCTCGAAGCTCGAGGTCTTGTCCCGGATGGCCAGGAAGGCGTCGGGGGCGCTCCTCCACCACTCCTGTCCGAAGGTGCAGATATAGGGCAGGGTGAGCGGGCGCAGGACCAGGCCGCCGAAGACGAAATAGGAGGGCTCGCTCCTGAAGTCGTCGAGGGGCACGAGGCGCCCCTGGCCGGAGCGCGCGGTGAGGGGGACGCGGGCCTCGAGGCGGCGGCCATCGCGCACGAAGACGACCGCGACCTCGCTTCCCCGCTGCTTGCGTTCGACGAGGTCGGCGAAGGAGGTCCTTTCACCCGGGCGGAACTCGATGGTGCCGTCCTCGGCGATCGGGGTGCCGTCGATCGCGAGCAGCACGTCGCCTGGGCGCAAGACGGAGGCGGCGCCGGTGCCGGGGACGACCTCGCGCAGGAGGACGCCGCCCGTCTCCCGCTCGACGCCGTAGCGGCGCCGCATGGCCCGGTTCTCCAGGGGCTGGACGGAGACGCCGAGCCGCGGGACGCCGTCGTAGCGTCCGTCCCCGAGGTCCGCCAGGAAGCGCTCGACGACGGGCGCCGGCACCACGTAGGAGATGTTCTGGGCGCCGGTGAGGCTCTGCATGACGACGCCAACCACGCGCCCCTTCTCCATCACCGGTCCCCCGCTGTTGCCGGAGTTGACGGCGGCGTCGATCTGCATGGCGAGGAAGCTGCCGCCGCTGTGGACGTAGTACTGGTGCTCGATCCGGGAGACGACGCCGTTGGTGAGGCTGAGGGTGTCGCCGCCCTCCGGGAAGCCGAGCGCGACGACGCTCGCCTGGGTGGGCGGGAGCGGGCCCAGCTCGAGCGGCTCGATGTCGTCGAAGAAGCCCGGCTCGTCGACGGTGAGGAGGGCGAGGTCGACGTCGTCGGCCACGAAGAGGACGCGCGCGTCGTGCTTGCGCGTCTCGCCGTGGCGCCGCACCTGGAGGTAGGTCTGGCGCTCCACCACGTGGGCGGAGGTGAGGATGCGGCCGCCGGCGAGGATGCAGCCCGAGCCGGTGCCGGAAACGACCGAGCCCGTCTGCCAAGGCTGGGCCTGGTTGGGGAGCTGGGCGCTCATGTACACCTTCACCACGGCCTGGCGCACCCCGTCGCCCGCCTCGGCTCCGGCGCTCGCTGCTGCACGCGCGTTCGTGGCGCCTCCGAGCGCGACGCCGAGCGCGAGGAGGAAGGAAGCGCAGGTCACCGCGCACGGGCGCGGACCCGAAACCGGGGGCGTCAGGGTGTGGCGGGAGAGGGCCACGGAAAACCTCCATCGCCCGGGCCGGTGAGGGATCCCCCGGGAGGACCGGGGCCAGCTTCCAGGCGAAGCGAGGGTAGCGCTTGGGTGTGCCACAGCAGGTCCGGAGCGTCGGGAGAGCGCCCGCACGCCGAACCCGCCTCCGGACCTCCGCTGTCTGTTCGTCGTGACAGCATCCCTGCTCGTTGGGGGTGCGCAATGGCCAGGCGGCGGAATCTTGCGGCGGCGTCGGACGGGGGCATAGACTGGGCTCGGTCCGATCCCACGGAGTCGCTGTCCATGAAGCGCGCGACGTACGAGGACGTGCTGGCCGCGCCCGAGAACAAGGTCGCGGAGATCCTCGACGGGGAGCTGGTGCTGAGCCCGCGCCCGGCGGCGCGGCATGCTCTGGCGGGGTCGCGCCTGGGAGCCGACCTGGGCAGCTTCTTCGATCGCGGCCGGGGCGGTCCGGGCGGCTGGTGGATCCTCGACGAGCCCGAGCTGCACTTCGGTGACGACGTTCTCGTCCCCGACCTCGCCGGCTGGCGGCGCGAGCGCATGCCTGCCATTCCTGATGTGCCTTTCTTCACGTTGGCGCCCGACTGGGTGTGCGAAGTCCTCTCGCCGTCGACCGAGCGGATCGACCGTGGCAAGAAGCTGCGGATCTACGCGGAAGCGGGCGTCGCGCACGCCTGGCTGGTGAACCCCGTCGAGCACACGCTCGAGGTGCTCCGCCTGCGCGAGGGGGCCTGGACGATCGTCGCCGTCTTCACGGGCGGCGAAGCCGTCCGTGCCGAGCCGTTCGACGCGGTCGAGCTGGAGCTGGGCGCGCTCTGGATGGACGGTCCGTCAGCGACGCCCTAGGACGGCCAGCAGCTCGCCGAGCGGCAGCGCCCGCACTCCGGGACGCGGGCGCCGAGCGCCGACGAGGACGCCGCGCGGCTGATGCACCACGAAGCCCTGCACCTCGCTGCCGCGGGTGGCGCGCGCCAGCCGTGCCACGGTCTCGCCCGCCTCCGGCCGCACCGTCCTGCTGGCCTTGGCCTCGACCAGCGCGAGGCGGCCGCCGCCCATGGGGACCACGAAGTCGACCACCAGCCCCTGCTGGTCACGGAAGTAGTAGATCTCGCGACGCCGGCCGGCACCCTGCTGCTGCTTCAGGATCTCGCTCCCCACGAAGCCCTCGAAGAGCGGACCGCGGAAGGGCGACCGCTCCACCTCGGCCACGCTCTCCAGTCCAAGCAGGTGGCAAGCGAGCCCCGAGTCGACGAAGAACAGCTTCGGGGACTTGATGAGGCGCTTGCCGAAGCTCTCGAAGAACGGCGGCGACCAGCACGATCTGGCCGGGTCGACCTCCGACAGAATGCTCAACCACTCCCCGATCGTCGGCACCGAGCACGCCCAGCGGTGGCCGCCAGGTCGGTCTTGTTCAGGATCTGGCCGCAGCCGACTGGCCACGAGCGTGAGGAAGCGACGGAAGGTCGCCAGGTCACGGATCGAGCTCACGGCCCGGACGTCACGCTCCAGGTCAGCTCTGGAGGTAGGAGCGGAACCAGAGGTCGCGCCGCTACGCGGGCGGGCGAAGCACCTCCGGGAAGCCGCCGCGGAAGAGCGACACCTTGGAGGCCTCCTCCGTCGAGAGTCGCGGCCACAGCTCCATGAGGGCGGCGCGTCCCGCCATCGACTCGGTGACGCCCCGCATCAGGTGGCGCTTCCTGCGATCCGGTCAAGAGCCAGCGGCCCCGGCGCGACGGCGCCGCGTCGATCCGCGCGCGGACGTGGGCGAGCAGCTCGGGCGTGTTCTGGATCTCGTCCAGGATCGCCGGAAGTCGCAGCTCGTCGAGGAAGGCTGCCGGGTCGGTGCGCACGCGCGCCACGATCTCGGGGTCCTCCAGCAGGCGGTAGCTGGCCCGGGGAAGGCTCGCCTCAGGAGGGTGGTCTTGCCCGCCCGGCGGGGGCCGGTCAGCACCAGCGCCGGGAAGCCCTTGCTCGCCCTTTCCAGCTGGGCCGTGATCCGGCGGGGCAGGTAGCGCATTTGAGTATTCTAAAGTGATAGTTTGGAATTCTCAAGGCGACTTGGCGAGTCGACTCCGGCGGCGCTTGCGGTCGCGCGGCGCTCCCCCTCCCGGCCTGGGCTGCCGCGACAGCCTGCCACCTCAGGAATCTGGAACCCGCGGCGCCGGGTTCCCGTAACCCATTGCGGACACGAACCGGGACGCGTCCCGTCTCGAGCGCTTCGAACAGGTCCAATTCCTTGGAGGTCTCGGGTTTGCCGGCGACGAGCCAGACGCGCGCTGCGCCTGCGGACTCGCCCACGCGGGCCTCGGTGCCGTTCGGGGCGCGCGCCGCGAGCGCGCTGCTGATCCTCGCCCTGCGCTCGGGGCCCGGTCTGGGGCTGGCGGCCGCCTGCACGGAGCGCGCCTTCGCGCGCCTCGGGTTCTGCGACGTGATGGTGTCGCCCGCGGCCCGGAAGGCCTTCGTGCGGAACCTGCTCGAGACCGTCCGCACGAAGCTGGTCCGCGGCGATCTGCGGCCGATGCCGGTGGCGTCCTGGGTGGCGCGCCTGCTCTGGTCGGCGTGGCGGATGCCGCGCGTGGCCGCGCGCTTCGCGCGCCGAAACGGGTTCGAGCCTCCCGCCTTCCTGATCGTGTCGGCGACGGAGCGCTGCAACCTGGAGTGCGCGCACTGCTACCAGCAGAGCAGCGCCCGCGCGGCGGCCAGCATCGACCACGAGACGTTCGACGCGCTCCTGCGCCGGCAGCGGAGCGAATGGGGCGCCGCGCTGGTGGTCGTGACGGGCGGCGAGCCGCTCCTCTATTCCACCGACCGGGGCGATCTCTTCACGCTCGCCCGCGAGCACGCGAGCACTCTGTTCGTCGTCTATACGAACGGCACGCGGATCACGGACACGGTGGCGCGGCGGCTCGTCGAGCTGGGCAACGTCGTGCCACTCGTCTCGGTCGAGGGCGAGGAGGACGAGACGGCGGCGGTGCGCGGGCCCGAGGCCTGGCCGGCGGCGACGCGGGCCATGCGGCGGCTCCGCGCGCAGGGGGCGCTCTTCGGCGTCTCGCTGACGGCCGGCCGCGCCAACGCGGCTCTCCTGGAGACGCCGGCCTTCTACCGCCGCTTGCGCGACGAGCACGGCGCCACCTTCTTCTGGGTGCTCGAGCGCGCCCCGCTCGGCCGAGGCGCCGCCGACCGCGATCTCCTCTCGCTCGACGAGAAGACGCGGCTGCAGGCCGCGCTGCTCGAGTGCGTGACGCAGCACGGCTTCCTGCTGACGAGCTTCCTGCACGCGCCGGGCGCCTTCAGCGGATGCCTCGGCGCGGGCCGGGCCGACAGCTTCTTCTTCGTCGACGCACGCGCCGAGATCCGGCACTGCGTCTACAGCCCGCTCCGCCTCGGCAACGCGCGCGAGCTCCTCGCCCGAGGCGAGCCGCTCTCGAGCTTCCTCTCGAAGAGCCCCGCACAGGCCCTGCGCCGGGCGCAGCGATCGTTCTTCGCGGCGGGCGGCGTCGGGGAAGGCGGAGCGCATCGTCCGTGCCCCGTCCTCTCGAACGGCGGCGTCCCTCCGGCTCCCTGAACGACAGGAGACTCCCCTTGGCAAGCAAGCGCGTTCTCGTCGTCGGTGCCGGTCCTGGCGGTCTCGCGGCCGGCATGCTGCTCGCCCACCACGGCTTCGAGGTCCGGGTGTTCGAGAAGAACGAGGAGGTCGGCGGCCGCAGCGGCGCCATCCGCAAAGACGGCTATACCTTCGACATCGGCTCGACGCTGCTGATGATGGACTTCGTCCTCGACGAGCTGTTCGAGCGCGCCGGCCGTCGCAGCGGCGACTACCTGAGCCGCCTCCGCCTGGAGCCCAGCTACCGTGTGGAGCGGGGTGACGAGCGGCTGGAGGTGTCGAGCGACCCGGAGCGGATGCGGCGGACCATCGCGCGCGCCTACCCCGGCAGCCAGGACGGCTACGCGAGGTTCCTGGCGCGCGAGCGTGAGCGCTTCGCCCGGCTCTATCCCTGTCTGCGGGGCGACTTCTCGCGCCTCAGATCGCTGCTCCGGCCCGAGACCCTGCGCGCCCTTCCCCAGATGGGGCTCGGCCGCTCGCTCTTCGCCACCGCCAGCTCCGACTTCGACCCGGAGCTGCTGCGGCTCGCCTTCTCCTTCCAGTCCGCCTATCTCGGCATGTCGCCGTGGGACTGCCCGGCCGGCTTCGCGATGATCCCCTACGCGGAGCACGCCTACGGCGTCCACCACGTGAGAGGCGGCCTGAACCGCGTCTGCCACGCGATGCGGCGGGCGATCGAGGAGGACGGCGGCCAGCTGCACACCGAGACGCCGGTGCGTCGCGTCGTCGTCGCGAGCGGCCGCGCGACGGGGATCGAGCTGGCGGACGGCACGCGTGTCGAGGGCGACGAGCTGATCGTCAACGCGGACTTCGCCTACGCCGCCCACCAGCTCTTCGACGACGGCGTTCTCGGCAGGACCGCCCGACCGCGGCTGCGCGCGATGCGCCACTCCTGCTCGACGTTCATGCTCTACCTCGGCCTCGACCGGGTGTACGAGACGCCCCACCACCGCGTCCTCTTCTCGCACGACTACCGCTCCGAGATGCGCTCGATCTTCGAGCGGGGCGACGTGAGCGGCGACGTCTCGCTCTATGTCTGCAACCCGAGCGTCAGCGATCCCACCATGGCGCCGCCGGGACACTCCGCGCTCTACGTCCTCGTGCTGGTGCCCAACCTGAAGGTCGGGACGGTCGACTGGGGGCGGGCGGAAGGGCCGCTGCGCGACCGCGTCCTCGATCTGCTGGAGGCCGAACCGGGCGGCCTCCCGGGGCTGCGGCGGCACATCCGGACCGAGGTCCGCTGCGCGCCGCCGGACTGGACCGACCGCTTCAACGCCTCTCACGGCGCGGCGTTCAGCTTCAGCCACGTCTGGTCGCAGCTCCTCTGGCTCCGGCCGCACGCGCGGATCGCCCGCCTCGAGAACGCCTACCTGGCGGGCGGCGGCACCAGCCCCGGCAGCGGGCTGCCGACGATCCTGGAGTCGGGGCGGATCGCGAGCGACCTCATCTGTGCGAGGCACGGAATCCCTGTCGCGCCGCTCCGAGGCGCGCCTCGGCCCGCGCGGTGGAGCGCGCCGGCCACGCTCCCGACCGAGGAGGAGGCGGCGTGAGTCCGGCTCTCCGTCTGGGCGCCTGCCTCGCCGTGCTGGCGGCAGCGGGCATGGGAGCCGGCGCGCGCGCCGCCGACGAGCCTGCGGCCACGGCACCCGATGCCACCGCGCCCGCCGCGGCGGGCGCCCTGGGGGTCCACGTGCACGGTCTGCGCAACGAGAAGGGCCCGCTCCTCTTCGCCGTCTTCGGGGCCGCGGCCGGGTTTCCGAACCGTTCCGAGAAGGCCCTCGCCACGCGGATCGTCGAGCGGCACGGCCTCGAGCACACCGTCGTCTTCCGCGGGCTGCCGCCCGGCGAGTACGCGGTGAGCTTCGTGCACGACGAGAACGGCAACGGCCGGCTCGACAAGAACATCCTCGGCATCCCGAAGGAGGGCTTCGGCGTGTCCAACGACGTGCGCCCGCGGATCGGCGCCCCCGCCTATCGCGACGCCAGGCTGGTCTACGACGGCGGGGAGCGCACGCTCGAGATCCGCGCGATCTACTACTGAGGAGGGCGCGGATCCTCCTCCCCGAAGTCTGCCGCGATCCGCGCGAGCCCGATCCGGGCCAGCGAGGCGACGGTGGCGAGCCTCGTGACCGGGCTTGCGGGCGCGCGGTGCTCCCCCTAAAGTGCTCGGATGTCCGCCACCCCCTGGCCGATCAGCTTCGAGGACGTGCTGGCGGCGCGCGAAAGGCTGCGGCCGTATCTGCCGGTGACGCCGCTCCGCAGCTACGCCGCGCTCGACGCACGCGTGGGCTCGGGCATCCGCGTCTTCGTCAAGCACGAGAACCACAACCCCACGAACGCGTTCAAGGCGCGCAACGGGCTCGCGGCCGTGAGCGCCCTCTCGCCTGCGGAGCGGGCGCGCGGTGTCGTCGCGGCCTCGGCCGGCAACCACGGCCAGGGGCTCGCCCACGCGGGCCGCATCTACGGCGTGCGGGTGGTGGTGTGCGTGCCGGAGACGGCGAACGCCGAGAAGGTGGAGGCGATCCGCGGCCTGGGCGCGGAGGTGGTCGAGCACGGGCGCGACTACGGCGAGGCGGTCGAGCGCGCGGCGGAGCTGGCCCGCGAGCAGGCGCTCACCCTCGTCCACTCGACGGACTGCCCGGCCGTCCTGGCCGGGGCCGGCACCCTCACGCTCGAGATGCTCGAGCAGGAGCCCGGCCTGGAGGCGATCGTGGTGAGCCTGGGCGGCGGCTCCCAGGCGGTCGGGGCGATGACGGTCGTGCGCGGCCTGGGCCGCGAGGTCCCCGTCTACGCCGTGCAGGCCAAGGGCGCGTCCGTGATCCACGACTCCTTTCACGCACGCCGGCCGCTCGTTGCCGCGAGCACCGACACGATCGCCGACGGCCTGGCGACGCGGGTGACCTACGCGACCACCTTCCCCGCCCTCTGCGAGGGGCTCGCCGACTTCCTGGTGGTGAGCGAGGCCGAGATCGCCGAGGCCGTGCGCACGCTCGTCGCGACCACCCACAACCTGGTCGAGCCCTCGGGCGCCGCGCCGCTCGCCGGGCTCCTGCACCTCCGCGAGCGCCTCGCGGGGCGCAAGGTGGCGATCGTCATCTCGGGCTCGAACGTCGACCAGGGTGTGCTCCGCAAGATCCTCGCCGGCGAGATCTGAACCGGCGTTTCGTCCCGCCAATTGGGGACTCGTCCCAATCCGCTGGGACGGGAACGCTCCCGTCTCTAAACTCCACTCGACGCGCCCGCTCCGGGCGCCCCAGCTCGCGAGGAGGTTGCATGACAGCGACGCGTGGTCGGCGTGAGTTCGTGGAGGCGGGTGTGGCGGCGGGCGGGTGCCTCCTGCTCTGTCCCTTCGGGGCGGGCCGCGCGGCCGCCGAGGCGGTGCCCCGGGCGGGGGCCTACGTCTTCGACGAGACGATGGGCTACTGCTGCGCCGAGTGCACGCCCGAGAAGTGCAAGTGGCTGGGCGACGACGAGGTATGGAAGGCCGAGAAAGCGCGGGAAACCAGCGAGCGGCTGGGACGGATCGTCCGACCAGACGAGATCACCTGCTCCCGCTGCCGCATCCCCGAGGAGCACGCCTTCGACGCGATTCGGAAGTGCCCGATCCGCAAGTGCGCGCAGGAGAGGAAGCTCCTCTCCTGCGCCCATTGCAGCGAGCTGTCGGAGTGCGAGCGCGCCAATCCCAAGACGCGCGAGCGGGCCCTCGCCATCCGGGACGCGGTCCTGGGCGACTCCTAGGCAGCCGTCGAAGGCGTTTCGTCCCGTCACTCCCCCGCGCGCGCCAGCCGGTACTCGCTCTGCACGAGACCGCTCGGGAAGGAGCGGGTCGCGACGTGCTCGAGGCGGACGTCGCCCGGGAGCGGCCCGAAGAGGGGGATCCCCTGGCCGATCAGCACGGGCACGCGCGTGAGGAACACGGTCATGTGGGTTCTCCGTCGCCAGGCCGCTAGCGCGGCGCGGGCCCGAGCGTGATCTGGACGAAGCCGTGGGGGCGGATCCAGCGCTCGAACGCCGCCTGCACCTCCGCCGGCGTCGCCTCCAGGTAGCGCTCGGCGGCGCGCCGCGGCTCGTCGAGCGGCAGCCCGTCGAGCGCGCGTGCGAGCAGCCCGTGCGCGATCGAGCCGAAGCTCGACTCCTGGAGCGGGATGCGGTGCACGAGCAGCGCCCGCGTCCACTGCAGCTCCGTCACGCTCACCGGCTCTTTCTGCATCTGCAGGAGGTCCCGCACCACCAGCGCGCGCGCCTTCTCCACCTTGGCCGGGTCGCAGGCGTACTCGACGCTGTACTCGGAACGGGTCCGGCCGGCGCTGACGTCGGCGCCGACGTAGTAGACGAGGCCGGTCTCCTCGCGCAGGTCGCGCGTCAGCCGGCTGGCGTAGAGGCCGCCGGCGAGCACGTGGTTGCCCAGCTCGAGCGTGTAGTAGGCGGGGTCCTGGCGCGTGACGGCGAGCGTCTGCACCAGGGTCACCTGGTCCTGGACGCGGCTCGTGTCCGGGACGACGAGCGAGGCTGCGACGTTGGCCGGCACCGGCGGCGGATCGGTCGGCGGCGGGGAGCCGACCGCCCGCCACGCGCCAAAGTGCCTGTCCACGATCTCCCTCGCCTGCTCCGGGGTCACGCGGCCGATCACCACGATCGTCGTCAAGTCGGGCCGGACCACCAGCCGGTGATAGGCCCTCACGTCCTCGAGCCTCAGGCGCGACACGCTGGCGACGCTGGGCTCGCGCTGGCGCGGGTCGCCCTTGGGAAAGAGGGCGCGGGCGCGGACGCGCTCGAACTGGAAGCTCGGGCTCTCCAGCATCCCCGGCAGCTCGGCCACGGTCTGCCCCTGCACCACACGGAACGCCGACTCGGGCAGGGCCGGTTGCAGCAGTCCCTGCGCGAGCAGCTCCATCCCGCGATCGAAGGCGTCCGGCAGCACCGCGAGCGAGAAGCTCGTCCCGACCTCGGCGCTCGCGCCGATGTCGTCGAGGGCCTTCCGGTAGGCCAGCCGGTCGAGCTTCGTGGTCCCGTACGAGAAGAGCTGGTCCAGCAGGTCGGCGACCCCTTCCTGCCCGGGAGGCGTCTCCAGGTCGGGGTCGTTCTTCACCTGGCCGTAGACCGCGACGGCGGCGACCTGGGGCGCGGGCTGGACGATCAGGCGGAGCCCGTTCGGGAGCACGGTGTCCACCGGCGCCAGGCGCGAGGCGGGGACCTTGAGGCCGCTCGCCGCTCCTTCCGCCCAGCTCGGCAGCGCGACGGGCTGGACGTGCTTCGGCGTGAACGACTCTCCGCCGCGAGAGGGCGGCTTCGCGACGGCGGCGCCCGAGGCCCGCGGCGTCAGGATCGCGGTCACGGCCGTGGCGTCGACGAGGTACGTCCGTGCCACCCGGTCCACGTCGGCGGCCGTGACCCGGGCGATCGCCGCCTCGCTCTCCGCCGGCGAGCTCCGGCCTTCGACGGCGATGGCCTGCGACCAGTCGTCGGCGAGGCCCGAGATGGACGCCTGGCGCAGGGCGGCGTCGGTGAGCGCGAGGCGTTGGGCCGCCGCCACCAGCTCGGGGGGCACGCCCCCTTGCACGTAGCCGGCGATCACCTTCTTCAGCTCCCCCACCAGAGCGGCCCCCGATCCGCCACGCGGGTAGGCGGCGAAGGCGAAGCCCTCGCCCGCTTCGGCCAGCGAGTCGCTCTGGAAGCCGGCCTCGAGCGCCTTGCCCTGGGGGACGAGCCCGTAGAGGTCGGCCCGCTGGCTGGCCAGCACGCGAGCCAGCAGGCTGCCGGCCGCCCAGTCGGGGCTCCTATAGCCGGGCAGCCGATAGGCGACGACCGCGAGCCCGTACGGCAGGTCGCTCTCGAGCTCGAACGAGGCGGGCGCGAGCGGGGCGAGTGTCACCGGCCGCCGCGACGGCAGGCGCCTGGAGGGGATGGCGCCGAACAGCTCCTTGACGCGCGCCAGGGTCGAGGCGGGATCGACGTCGCCGGCGATCACCAGCACGGCGTTGTTCGGCGCGTACCAGGTTTCGTGGAACTGCCTCAGCATCGCCCCCGTCGTCTTCTGGAAGGAGGCGCGCGTCCCGAGCGCGTCGACGGCATAGGGCGTCCCCGCGAAGAGGTGGCCGAGCAGCCTGGTGTAGAGCAGGTACTCGGGACTCGAGAGGTCCTGCGCCACCTCCTGCTCGATCGCCCCGCGCTCCTCGTCCCACAGCTTCTCCGTGTCGAGCACGCCCCGCATGCGGTCGGCCTCGATCCGGAGCGGGATCTCCAGGTCGTCCGCCGGCACCGTCAGGTAGTACTGGGTCACCGTCTGCTGGGTGTCGGCGTTGAAGTCGCCGCCGAGCGCGGCCGCGATCGTGGAGAGCTGGGCCGCCGAGAGGCCCGGGCTGCCGCGGAACATCATGTGCTCCTGGGCGTGGGCCATCCCCGGGAAGCCGGGAGGCGCCTCGTCGCTGCCCACGAGGTAGTTGACCTCGGTGGTGACCACGGGGGCGAGGGCACTCGGCACGACGACGACGCGAAGCCCGTTGTCGAGGGTCGCGACCACCGCCTCGGCGGCGGACGCGTCGCGGCACAGCAGCAGCGCGGCGAGCGCCGCCGCGCTCGTCAGGGTCGGCGAATGGCGCATCGGCTCGGTCCTCCTGCCGGGTAGGGCACCGGAGAGTCCTGTACGAGGTTCAGTGACGGCTTCAATCAAGCATAGCGCTACTGGACCGCTGCCGCAGGGCCCAGCCGGTTGACAGGCCCGGCCGGCGCCCCTAGGCTCGCTCCACGCGGAAGCAAGGGGGGGATGAGATGCCGGACATCGTGACGGAGACGACCAGCCGCGGTTGGCTCTCGCGCCTGGGTGAATCGATCAAGAGCGTCCTGGTCGGCCTCGTCTTCTTCCTGCTGGCGTTCCCGCTGCTCTTCTGGAACGAGGGCCGCGCGGTGCGCACCGCCAGGAGCCTCGCCGAGGGCGCCAAGCTCGTGGTCACCGTGCCGGCCGACCTGCCGGCCCCCGCGAACGACGGCAAGCTCGTGCACACGACCGGCGAGGCCACGACCAAGGAGACGCTCACCGACCCCGAGTTCGGGGTCGCCGCGAACGCGCTCAAGCTCACCCGCAACGTCGAGATGTACCAGTGGCGGGAGGAGAAGAAGAGCAAGACCCGCAAGAAGCTGGGCGGCGGCGAGGAGACGGTCAACACCTACGAGTACCGGCGGGACTGGTCCGACCAGCTCATCGACTCCAGCGAGTTCAAGGAGCCGACCGGCCACGGCAACCCGGCCGAGCTCCCGGTGAAACCCGAGACCCTGGTCGCCTCCAAGGTGACGCTGGGCGGCTTCACCCTGCCCCGCTCGCTCGTGGACCGGATCGACTCCGCGATGCCGCTCGCGGTCGACGGCTCCGGGCTTCCGGCCGAGATGCAGGGCAAGGCGCAGCCGACGCGGGGCGGCTACTACGTCGGAGCGGGCAATCCCTCCTCTCCCCAGATCGGCGACGTCCGGGTGAGCTTCGAGGTGGTGCGGCCGGCCCCGGTCAGCATCGTCGCGCGCCAGACGGGCGACAGCTTCGAGGCCTACCCGACCAAGGCCGGCGACTCGCTCTTGATGCTGCGCGAGGGGACCCTGAGCGCGGGCGCCATGTTCGAGGCCTCGCAGCGCGAGAACACGACCCTCACCTGGATCCTGCGCGTCGCCGGCTTCTTCCTGATGTTCCTGGGCCTCTTCCTGATCTTCCGGCCGATCGCGGTAGTGGCCGACCTGGTCCCGCTCATCGGCACGCTCTTCGGCGCGGGGATCGGGATCTTCGCCGGGCTCACCGCGGCGGTGCTGTCGCTGGTGGTGATCGCGCTCGCCTGGCTCTACTTCCGGCCCGTGCTGGGCATCGCGCTGCTGTTACTCGCGCTCGTCCTGCTCGTGGGCCTGGTGATGCTGGGCAGGAAGCGTCGCGCCGCGCGCGCCGCGGCCTAGCGGGGCGCCCGGGCGCAAGCCGCGGTCCCGCGGACGGGGGCCACGACTTGCGCTATCCTTCGCGACCATGAAGACTGGATCTCTCCTGCTCCTGCTCATGGTCGGCTCGGCTCTGGCGTCGGCGGACGAGGGTCGGGCGGCCCGCTTCACTCCCAACCCGGCCGGCTTCCGCATCCAGCGCGGGGTGAACCTCAGCCACTGGCTCTCGCAGTGCTTCGGCTGGTCGCCGCGGGCGAGCTTCATCACCGAGGACGACATCCGCTACATCGCCCGGCTGGGCTATGACCACGTGCGGATCCCGATCGACGAGAAGGAGCTGTGGGGTGAGGACGGCCGGCCCTCCGAGGAGGCCTTCGGCTACCTGACCCGGGCGCTCGACTGGTGCGGCCGCAACGGGCTCAGGGCGATCGTCGACCTGCACACGGTCCGCGCCCACCACTTCAACGCGGCCAACGAGGGCGGCGAGAACACCCTGTGGAAGGATCCCGCCGCGCAGGACAACTTCCTCAAGCTCTGGGCGGACGTCGGCGCGCGCATCTCCCGCTACCCGGTCGACAAGGTGGCCTACGAGATCATGAACGAGGCGGTGGCCGACGATCCCGAGGACTGGAACCGGCTGCTGGCCCGGGCGGCGGCCTCGATCCGGAAGCGCGAGCCCGAGCGCGTGCTGGTGATCGGCTCCAACATGTGGCAGATCGCGAGCACCTTCCCGCAGCTCAAGGTGCCCGAGAACGACCCCAACGTCATCCTGAGCGTCCACACCTACGTGCCGCTCGTCTTCACCCACCACCTGGCGAGCTGGACGCCGCTCAAGACCTACCGGGGGCCCGTGCACTACCCGGGCCCGCCCCTGGCCCAGGCCGACCTCGACGCCTACCAGGACCGGAGCGTCCCGGAGGTCGCGAGCTTGCTCAAGGACGCCCGCGACGACTACGGCCCCGAGCGCCTGCACCAGGTGCTGGCGCCCGCGATCGCGCGGGCGAAGGAGCTCTCTCGGCAGCTCTACCTCGGCGAGTTCGGCTGCCTGCCCACCGTCCCCCGGCAGGACCGCCTGGCCTACTACCGTGACCTGGTGGGGGTGGCCGAGGCCGACGGCATGGCCTGGGCCAACTGGGACTACAAGGGCGATTTCGGGATCATGGGCTTCGACCGCAAGAAGATGGAGACGCTCCAGCCGGACGCCGGCCTCATCCGCGCCCTGCTGGGCAAGGACGTCGAGGTGCCCGCCTTCCCGCTGCGGCCCTAGCCGCGGCGCTTCGTCTCGTCGAGGGTCGCCCGCACAGCTCGGGAGGAGGTCCTCGTAGCCCCTCCCGTCGTCGATCGTGCCGAGACAATCGAGGTCGCCGTACTTCGTGCTCAGCAGCTGATGCCCGTCACTAAGTGAGGTGCGATTCCCTCGGCCGCAGCCCGCGGGGATCGTGGCGGTAGGTGGAGTCGATCTCGTCCAGGACCCGCAACAGCTTCGCGACGTTGTCCGCGCTGCGCCGGTGGACGACGTCCAGATCGATGGTGCTGACGGGGGCGCCTTGCAGCACGCCGGCTATCATTCCTACCGCTACGAACTCGACCTCGTGCTCGGCCAGGAGCCGCAGGATCTCAGCGAAGCGGGCCCGCCGCATTGGCTTCTCTCGTCTCGGCGACGGAATCGACGAACTCCTCGACGAGGCGCAGCCGCTCCTCGGGGCTCAACACGAGCATCGCCCGGATCTGCGCACGGTCCACTCCCGCCTCGTCGATCTCGGGCGGGGCGGGCGTATCGGCATCGCCGCGATGCTGGGGAGGCATCGACGGTAGCTTACCCCAGCGGAACTCCCTGCGCGACGAACTGCCCGGAGGCGCGGCACGCCTACCCCCCGTAGGAGCAGCAGTAGTCGGCGGGCTCCTGGATGCGGAGCTGGAACTTGGACTGGGCGGGGACCTCGAAGGCCTCCCCTGGGCGGTAGGTCCGCCACTCGCCGCCGGGGAGCTTCACCTCCATGCTGCCGCCCAGGAGCTCCATCGTCTCCTTCTCCGCGGTGCCGAACTCGTACTCCCCCGGCAGCATGATGCCCAGGGTCTTCTTGGAACCGTCCTTGAAGAGAACCGTCCGGCTGGTGACCTTGCCGTCGAAGTAGACGTTGGCCTTCTTGATCACCGTGACCTCGTCGAAGCGGTCCATGAGCCCTCCAGGAGTCGCTCAGTCTATCGCAAGCGTGCGCGTGTCAGAGGAGCGCCTGGTCAGAGGCCGTTCTCGTCGAGGAAGGCCCGGATCTCGGCGGGGTAGTCGGGGCGCAGGCTGGCGCCGACATGACCGACGCCTTGGGCCACCCACATCCGCCCGGGTCCACGGTGCGCGTCGAAGACGCGGCGCACGACGGCCTCGGGCATGCGCCGGTCCTCCCCGTCGGCGATCGCCAGCAGCGGGGCCGTGAAACGTCCCGCCGCCGCCACCACGTCCGCCTGGTCGGCGTCGAAACCCGCCCGCCACTCGGCGACCTTGATGGCGAGCGGGATGAGCGGCAGCCACTCCGGCAGGTGGTAGAAGAGCCGCGCGTGGTGCGCGATCGAGCGGCGGTAGCTGTCGTAGGGCGCCTCGGCGATGACGCCCCGCAGGCCGGGCGTGTCGGGCGCCGCCAGCAGCGCCGCCACGGCGCCCATCGAGTGCCCCTCGAGCACGACGCCTCGCGGCGCGAGGCCCTTCTCCCGAAGCGCGGCGACGGCCGCCAGCACGTCCGCGCGCTCGCGGCAGCCGAGCGTCGTGTAGCGGCCCTCGCTGCCGCCGTGCGCGCGCAGGTCGAGCAGGAGGACGGTGTGGCCCCGCTCCAGGAAGATGCGGGCGTTGTCGAGGTAGGAGTCGAGCGAGTCGCCCAGGCCGTGGGCGATCACGACCGCGGGCTTCTCGGGGCGGCCGCGGGCGAGCCAGGCCCGCAGGCGGAGGCCTTCCGAGACGAGCGGCGCCTCCTCGTACGGCGGGCGCGCCTCGGGGACGGACGCGGGGCGAGGGACGCGGATCATGAGCTCGGAGAAGGCGAGCGGCAGGCCGACCAGGACGAAGCCCCCGTAGAGAGCGACGCGCAGCAGCAGGCGCGCGCGGCGGGAGGCGCTGGCGAACACCGGACGAAGCCTATCGCTGCCACCAGCGCTTGTGGTCGTGCAGGTGCCGGCCGACCCGGCGGACGCGCTCTTCCTCCTCGGCCGTGAGCGGACCGGCGGCCTGGGCCTGAAGGGCCTCGTCCATCTGGGTGTCGTTCGCGGGCCCGGTCATGCACACCTGCACGTTCGGGTTGCTCAGCACGAAGCGGTAGCAGTCGGAGGCGCGCAGCGGCGCCTCCCCCGCCGGCATGCGGGCGGGGTCGAGGAGCGTCCGCCAGCGGGTGGCGGTGTAGACGACGACGCCGGGCCGGCCCTCGCGCGGGAGCGTCGGGAAGACGTCCGTCTCCGCACCGCTGTTGGCGGCGTTGTAGCGCACGTGCAGGACGCCGAAGCGTGGGTCGGCCGCGTAGCCGGCGAAGCTCGGGCGGTGGTGGCCGGAGATGGCGAGCTGGCGGAAGAGCCCCTTCTCGCGCAGGCGCTCGCAGCGCTCGAGCACGCCCGCGCCGACACCGTGGTTGTACCAGCCGAGCAGCAGCACGTCGGCGTGGTCCAGGCCCGCCTGCCGGAGGCCGCGCGCCAGCATTGCCTCCAGCTGCCAGGCCCAGCGGGAGTAGCTCTGCATCACCACCACGAGCTCGTCGCGCCGGCCCGCGGCCACCAGCTCGCGGATGGCCTCGCGCATGCCGCCCAGCCGGCGGGAGCCGTGGTACCAGTAGTTCACGCCCTTGTCGAAGGCGCGCAGCAGGGCCTTCGTGCCGACGCCATACCCGCCCGAGACGCCCAGGGGACCCACCGAGAGTCCCGAGCGTCCCAGGGTCACGCGCTCCGCGAACGCCGTCATGCCGTCTCCTTTCGCCGATGTCCCCTCGGTGGCACTTGCCTCCCGAGTCGTAGATCAGTGAGGCCCCGCATCGGATGCATGAGTCCTCCCGCGGATCACCGGGAGCTTACCTTTCTCCACGCGCGAGCGGCAACAATCGCGGAATCGAACCAGCCCGTGTAGTAGACTGCAAGATGTTCCCGTCGAATTCCGGCGCCGTCAGTGTTGTTCCAGAGTCCCCTACTTCGAGCAGGGATGGCCGCAATGCCCAAACGATTCGTCGCATCGACTGGCGGAGTCCAGGAAAAGCTCGCCACGCTCCTGCTCGGGAAGGGCGCGCGCGCGGCCGCGCTCGAGGACGTGTCGCTCGAACGGCTGCTCGAGCACACCCAGCAGGAGCTGGGCGAGGCGGCGCGGCTCCTCGGCCTCGAGCGGCCCGGCAGGACGAAGAAGGTCGACCTGGCGGCACGCGTGCTGGCCGCGATCGACAAGCGGCGGGCGCCGGCCCGGCCGGTCCCCGCCAGAGCGACCGCGGCCAAGGCGACCGCGGCCAAGGCGGCTCCGGCCAAGGCGGCTCCGGGCAAGGTGGCTCCGGCCAAGGCGGCTCCGGGCAAGCCGGCCGCGACCAAGGCGAGCACGGGCCGGACCGCCTCCCGCAACGCACGCGTCGTGAAGGCGGGCGCCAGCGGTCGACGGCGCCCCGAGCCGGCCCCGGCCCGCGCCGCTGCCGGTCGGAAGGAGACCCCTTCAGAAGGAGTGGAGCCCGAGACGGGCGCCCGTTCGAAGTTCGACCTGGGCACGAGGGCGAAGGCGCCCGCGGTCGAGCACATCCCTTGGGGTTACGGACAGAACCGGATCACCGCGATGGCCGTCGACCCGCGGCGGCTGTACGCCTACTGGGAGATCCGCGACGACGCGATCGAGGCGGCGCGTCGCGCGCTCGGCAAGGGCGGCAAGGACGCCTGGCTCAACCTGCGCGTCTACGACGTCTCGGGTCGGATCTTCGACGGCACCAACGCCCACGGCTACTTCGACGTCAAGGTCGGGCGCGACGTCCGCCAGTGGTTCCTCGAGATCGGCAAACCGACCTCGACCCACTGCGTCGAGGTCGGCCTGAAGTCGTTCGAGGGCTACTTCCAGAAGGTCGCGCGCTCGGGCCGGGTCGAGTTCCCGCGCTCGGCGCCCCCGGCACCCGGGCCGGTCGAGTGGATGAGCGTCCACGACGTGACCGGCGAGGTCGGGCCGACCGTCCGGGGCGAGGCCCGGGGCGAGCGGCGCCTGCCGGCCGCGGGGCGCCAGGCGGCGCCCGCGCCTCCCTCGCCGGCGCCTGGTCCCACGGTGTACGTGGAAGGCGAGCCCTGGGTGGTCGACACGGCGCTCCTGGAGCAGGCATTCCCGGGAGGCTGGCAGAGCCACGACCTCCGGCTCGCGGAATGGATCGCCGGGCACGGCCGGCTCGAGTGGATCGGGCCCGAGGGACGTCGCGAGTGGCGCGCCGAGGGGATGCGCTTCGAGTGGGTGGGGCCGGTCGTGAGCACGAGCTGGGAGGCGGGCCCCTTCCCGACCCCGGTCGAGCTGCCCGGTGTCGTCGAAGAGCGGCACGAGGGCCCGGTCTTCGTCCAGAAGCTGGGCGAGAAGACGCGCATCGTCTACGGCCCCTGGCAGGTCGTGATCCGCGGGCTCGGCGCCCACGCCGAGCGTCGCGTGATCGCCCGCTGGGAGGTGCGCAAGTCGTGGCTGAGCTCGGGCGGCTTCGAGGTGGTGGGCGGCGCGGTTCGCTGGCTCGCGCCGGGCCTGCGCCCCGGCTCCTCCGAGGCCTTCCTGATCGGGGCCAGCGAGCGGAGCTTCCGGTTCGGGAGCGAGCTGCGCCTGGCCGGAGGCTCCGAGGTATTCAAGCTCGGCGCGAGCGAGCTGCGCTTCCTCGGCGCGAGCGAGACCCTGCTCGCGGGCGGCAGCGAGAATCGCCTGCGCGGCGGATCCGAGCTGCGCCTGCGGGGCGCCTCGGAGCAGCGCCTGCGCGGCGGGTCCGAGCAGCGGTTGCGGGGAGCGAGCGAGAGCCGCCTGCGCGGCGGTTCGGAGCAGCGCCTGCGCGGGGCCTCCGAAGGGGCCTTCCGCGGCGCCTCCGAGCGGGCGCGGCGGGGCGCCAGTGAGCGTAGACTGGGCGGCGCCAGCGAGCGCCGGCATCCCGCCAAGCGCCGCTGAGCTCGAAGAAAGCGCCCTGAATGGCGAAAGGCTACCTCTCGATCGTCCTGCACGCGCACCTGCCCTTCGTCCGCCACCCCGAGCGGACCGACGTGCTCGAGGAAATGTGGCTCAACGAGGCGATCACCGGCACCTACCTGCCGCTCCTGCAGGTGTTCGAGGGCCTGGTGGCGGACGGCGTGCCCTACCGCTGCACCGTATCCCTCTCGGCGCCCCTCATCAGCATGATGAGCGACGACCTGCTGAAGACGCGCTACTCGGCGCACCTCGACAAGCTGATCGAGCTGGCCGAGAAGGAGATCGCCCGCACCCAGCCGGAGCCCCACTACCAGCGGCTGGCGCGGATGTACCACGACCGCTTCCTGTCGCTGCGCCACACCTGGCGCAGCCACGAGGGCGACCTGGTGCGGGCCTTCCGCAATCTCCGCGACGCGGGCCGCCTGGAGATCCTCACCTCGACGGCCACGCACGCCTTCTTCCCGCTCATGGACCGCAACTGGGCCGCGATCCGCGCCCAGGTGCAGGTGGCCGCCGACCTCTACGAGAAGCACTTCGGCTGCCGGCCGCCCGGGATGTGGCTGGGCGAGTGCGGCTACGTGCCCGCGGTCGACGAGTTGCTGCGCGAGGCCGGGATCCGCTACTTCTTCATCGACACGCACGGGCTCCTCTTCGCCGACCCGCCCCCCGTCTACGGCCCCTTCGCGCCCGTCTACTGCCGCACCGGGGTGGCGGCCTTCGCCCGCGACGTCGAGTCCTCGGTGCAGGTCTGGAGCGCGAAGGAAGGCTACCCGGGCGACCCGCACTACCGCGACTTCTACCGCGACATCGGCTACGACCTGCCCATGGAGTACATCGGCCCCTACGTCCACCCCGAGGGCCACCGCGTCTACACCGGGATCAAGTACCACGCGATCACGCACGCCCAGCTCCACGACAAGTGGGTGTACGACCCGGAGATCGCCCGCGGGCGGGTGGGGCTGCACGCCCGGCACTTCCGGGAGAACCGGCAGCGGCAGGTGGAGCAGCTCGCCGCCGGCATGGACCGGCCGCCGATCGTGGTCAGCCCCTACGACGCGGAGCTCTACGGACACTGGTGGTACGAGGGGCCGATCTTCCTGAACGACCTCTTCCGCCAGCTCGCCGCCGACCAGGACGTGGTCGAGACGATCACCCCGGGCCAGTACCTCGAGCGCCATCCCACCAACCAGGTGACGACGCCGGCCGCGTCCTCCTGGGGCAAGAGCGGCTACAACGAGTACTGGCTGAACGAGTCGAACGCCTGGATCTACCGCCACCTGCACGCCGCCGGCGAGCGCATGGTCGAGCTGGCGCGTCGTTTTCCGGACGCGCAGGGCCTGACCGCCCGCGCCCTCAACCAGGCGGCGCGCGAGCTGCTGCTCGCGGAGAGCAGCGACTGGGCCTTCATCATGACCACCGGCACCATGGTCCCCTACGCGGAGCGCCGGACCAACGAGCACGTGCAGCGCTTCACCCAGCTCTACGAGGGCCTGACCGGGGCCGGGATCGACGAGGAGTGGCTGCGCGGCGTCGAGTCCCAGGACAACATCTTCCCGGACCTCGACTACCGCGTCTACGCGACCTGATCCGCCCGCCATGGACACGACGCGCAGCTCGGGCATGAAGGTCCTGTTCGTCTGCTCGGAGTGCGCCCCCTTCGCCAAGACGGGCGGCCTCGCCGACGTGGCGGGCGCCCTGCCCAAGGCCCTCGCCGCGCGGGGCATGGACGCGCGGGTCGTGATGCCGCTCTACCGGGGCATCGACTGGGACGCGCTCGAGGTCCTGGAGGGCGCCCTCACGGTCCCGATCGGCTACGGCGCCTCCCACGGGCGCGTCCGGCTGGGACGGCTGCCGGGGAGCGAAGTGCCGGTCTACTTCCTCGAGCACCGCGGCTACTACGACCGCGAGTTCCTGTACGGGTCGGCGACCGACGCCTACGAGGACAACCTCGAGCGCTTCACCTTCCTCTCGCGCGGGGCCCTGCAGCTGTGCCACGCGCTCGGCTGGTACCCGGACCTCGTGCACGCCAACGACTGGCAGACGGCGCTCGTGCCCGTCTTCGTCGACACCGTGGAGTGGGGACGGCCCCTGCACGGCGCGGCGAGCGTCTACACCATCCACAACCTCGCCTACCAGGGCGTGGCGGGCCGGGACGCCCTCTTCGTCACCGGGCTCGGGCCCGAGCACGACAATCCGAACGAGTTCGAGCACTTCGGCACCCTGAACCTCACCAAGGCGGCGCTCGCGCACGCGACGCTCCTCACGACGGTGAGCCCGACCTACGCCGAGGAGATCAGGACCCCGGAGTTCGGCTACGGCCTCGACGGGGTGCTGCGGGGCCGCGGCGACGATCTCATCGGGATCGTGAACGGGATCGATCCCCACGAGTGGAACCCCGCGACCGATCGGCACCTGCCCGCGCGCTTCTCGGCGCGCGACCTCTCCGGCAAGGCCGTCTGCAAAGCCGAGCTGCAGAGGGAGGCAGGCCTGCCGCTGCGCCCCGGGGTGCCGCTCATCGGCCTCGTGGCCCGCCTGGTCGAGCAGAAGGGCACGGACGTCCTGGCGGAGGCGCTCGACCGCATCCTGGACCTCGATCTGCAGCTCGTCCTGCTCGGCACCGGCGACCCCGACGCCGAGGAGTTCTTCGCGCAGGCGGCGGTGGAACGGCCCGACCGCTTCTGTGCCTGGCTGCGCTTCGACAACGCCCGCGCCCACCGCATCGAGGCCGGCTCGGACTTCTTCCTGATGCCCTCGCGCTTCGAGCCCTGCGGGCTCAACCAGCTCTACAGCCTCGCCTACGGGACGCTCCCGATCGTGCGCGCGACGGGCGGGCTCGCGGACACGGTGCGCAGCTACGAGGAGGCGGCGGGCCGCGGGACCGGCTTCTCCTTCCACGACCTGACGCCGGGCGCCCTCTTCGACACGGTGGGCTGGGCCGTCGCCACCTGGTACGACCGACCCCATCAGATCGCCGCCATGCGGCGCGAGGCCATGGCCGAGGACTTCTCCTGGCAGCACGCGGCGCGCGAGTACGAGGAGGTCTATCTGCGGGCGTACCAGAAGCGCCGGGGCCACGCCTACGCGGCTCCTGCGACGCCCGTCCGGCCGGCGCGCCCGGCCGCGCCTCCCCCGCCGGGGAGACGCCGCCGCTAGCGC
Organism: uncultured Acidobacteriota bacterium; assembly: GCA_963732935.1. Lineage (GTDB taxonomy): Bacteria > Acidobacteriota > Vicinamibacteria > Fen-336 > Fen-336 > DATBSL01. The sequence continues at coordinate 745,773 of CAVTBK010000005.1, forward strand.
CGGATCAGGCCGCGTGCGTGAGAACCACCTGGCAGGCCGCGGCCACGGACACCGTGACCAACGCCGGCTCGACCACGTGGCTCGACCCGAGCAGGTCGCGTCGCTGCGAGAGATCGACCTCGGCCCCGTCGCCGACGCTGCCGTCCGCCTGCCGCACGATCCGGACCACGGGATGCGCCCATCGCTCGCGGCCCGCCCCCCTTCGCACCACGATGCCCCACCGGCCGTCGCCCAGCTGCAGCACCGTCCCGGGGGGCCGGAAGCCCAGCTCGCGGGCGAGGAGCGCCACCAGGATCGGATCGTAGAACCGCCCGCGCCCGGCCCACAGGCGAGCGAGCGCCGTCGAGGGGGCGAGGCGCGACTGCACCGGACCCGCCGAGACCATGAGGTCGTAGTGCTCGGCCACGTGCAGGATCCGGGCGAAGAGACTCGCCGGGCCCGCCTCATCGCCCGCCGGTCGGAAGTCCCGGGCGTGCTCGAGCACCGCCAGGATCCGCGGGATGCGCGCCGGGCTCGGCCCGCGCTGGCGCAACAGCAGGCGCGCCCCCGCCAGCGCGTGGCGCGACGGGTCCCGCTCGGTCAGGTAGCCCACGTCGTGGAGGAGAGCGGTCACGCCGAGATCGGCCAGCACGGCATCGCTGAGTCCGACCGCCCGGCCCAACAGGAGAGACAACTGGCAGACGGAGACGAGATGCCGCTCGCTGCCCGACGTCGCTCCGGTGAAGGGCGCCAGGGCCGCCCGCTCGGGCCGCGAGCCAAGCTCCCGCAGCAGCCCGATCACTGCCCGCCGCAGCCGGACCGGGTGCGGCATCCAGCCGGCGTCGAGCCGCAGCAGGTTGTCGTGCGCCTCGGCCGCGGCGCGCGCGAGCGTCTCGCCGGGCCCCGGCTCCGGGACCGTCTCGTCCCCGTCGGCGCCCTCGAAATGCCAGCGGCCCGACAGCTCCACGCCGCGAAGGTCGGCGAGCCGGGCCCGCAGCGCCTCGGCCGGACTCACCTCCCCCGCCGCCGTCGCGACCGCCCGCGCCAGGCGCCGCAGGCCCCGCGCGTCCAGGTGTCCGTGGAAGGAGACTCCGCCCAGCTCGTGTCGCGCCCACTCGGCCGAGAGCTGCTCGATCACCTGCTGCTCGCTGGGGCGCACGCGCAGGCGCACGTCGTTGACGTAGGCCTGGTCCGCGACCAGCACGACGTGCACGACGCCCAGGCGGTCGAGGAGGCCCGAGAGGACCTCGGCCAGCTCCTGCGAGGGAGCCGCGAGCGCGTCGTTCTCGGCCGCGTAGAGCCGCGACGCTCGCACCAGGCCGCTTAGGAGGAAGACCAGGCGACGGCCCTCGTCCCGTATGCGTGCCGCGAGCTGGCGATCGTCCGTCCGGCCGAAGGATTGAAGCTCGTGCTCCAGCCGGTCCTCGAGCTCCTCCAGCGAGTGCAGGCTCACGAGGCACGCCCCATGGCGACCAGCTCCCCGCGTTCTTCCAGGAAGCGCTCGATCCAGTCCCCGGTTCGCGGCGCCGCGGCGGACAGGGCGAGCCTCAGCAGACGCGAAGCCTGCTCGCCGGGCACTTGCGCCACGGCCGCGGCGGCGGCGACCTGCTGCCCTTCCCTGCCGGGCAGGCTCCGTTTGAAGAAGCGGCCCCTCGGCGTGAGCCAGCGCTCCCAACGCGAGAGACCGTCCGGGCCCTCCAGCCCGCCGACGACGCGGGCGACCTCGACCGCCTCCTCGATCGGCAGCCCGGACTCGATCAGGTCGACGAGCGGCGGAACGAACCGACGGTCGCGCGAGCGCTCGACGAGCGCGAGCACGCGTCCACGGTGGCGCCCTTCCGTCTTTCGCAGCGCGGCCACGAACGCCGGTCCCAGCGCGCTCGTGAAGGCCCCCCGCTCGAGGTGCCAGAAGGCCTCCTCGCGCACCTCGGGGTCGGGATGGGCGCACTGGCGCGCCAGGAACTCGGGGGTCGCCTCTCCCCCGAGGTTCGTGAGGGTGCGGAGCAGGTCCGCCGCGGCCCGGCCGTGCGAGTCCCCGAAGCGCTGCCGGATCGCGACGCCGTAGCGCCTCCCGTAGTGCTCGACCAGCTGGCGGGCCAGGGCGCGCGCTGCGGCGCGGTCCTCGCTCACCAGGGCCTGGGTCACCGCCGTGATCGGGTCGGAGCAGACGAGGTCGAGCAGCTCCACCATCTCGGAGCGCATCAACGTCTCCGTCGGCGACACGCTGTGGACGAGCCGCTGCACGGCGCGGTCGTCGCCGCAGGAGCGGACCACTTCCACGACCTGGGGATGCCGGTCCTGGTCCCAGCTGACGGTGCCCCGGGCGAGCCGCCGCAGCTGATACACGAAGCGGAGCATCTGCGGGATCCGGTCGACCGCGAGCAGGGTGTCGCGGAGCTCTTCGCAGAAGCTCCTGACCTCGGAGAAACGCATCATCTCCCTGGGATCCTCGAGCGCCGCCGTGAGCGCCGCCAGCAGCCGGAGCCCTTGCTCGGCCGGGGACGGCTGCTCGCCTTCGCGACGGAGCGTCTCGAGGGCGGTCGGCTCGATCTCGATCCATTCCGGAGGGACGCCGGCGAGCGGGCCGTCCAGCGGGAGGTCGGCGTCCTCGGGAAGATAGGGACGCGGCTCGGAGAGCCCGGCCGGCTCCCCTTCCGTCGTCCCCGCGCCCGGGCGCAGGCCGTCCACCGCGATCACCTCCACGAAGCGCAGGCCGGCCTGCCACAGGAGGGTGACGGTGTCCTCTTCGCAGCCGTGGTAGCCCGCCTGGCGGGGAGCGAGGATCGCCAGCAGCCGCGCCAGCTCCGAGGCGTCGATGCCCGCCCGGAGGACGAGCACGCGCACGCCGTCGCGATAGAGGCGGAAGGCCAGGCTGCGCTCGCGGTCGGCGTCGAGGTAGACGCGCCGACCTTCCCACTCGATCTCGAAGGGCCGGATCACGAGCCGCAGGCTCGCCTGCACGGCCAGCGCGGCCCCGAGCGTCTCGATGAGCGCCGCCAGCACGCGGCGGGCCGTGTCGTTGCGGATGTCGTAGAGCGCCAGCGTCCGGGCCGCCGTCGCGAGCTGCGTGACCAACGACTCCACGCGACGCTCCGGCGACGGCGCGAAGCCGGCCGGCCGTCGAGGTGCCCTGCCCGTCTCGCGCATCGTGCCGACGCGGGCGGCGTCCCCTGGCCTCTCCCGTACCTGTGTCTGTACTTCCATCACTGCCTCCAAGGGCTCACGTCCGCAAAGCACGCGCCAGGCCTTGCCGCGCATCGGCCACCGGCGCGGAAGACCGCTGCCACTTTCTGCGCAGCCGGATGGCCTGAGCGATCACGATCGCGAGCGGCACGGCAGCCAGGAGGAGCCAGCCGGGCCCCTCGTGGACCGGCGGCACGGCTCCGGGTTCGCCCGTCCGCGCCGGATCCTGGACCGCGACCTGCCAGCGGCCACCCGCCGGCCCCTGCCAGGAGGAGAGGGCGAGCCCTTCCCGCACCAGCGCTCCCACGCCGGGAGGCGGCGCGAGCAGCCAGCGCCCCTGACCGTCCGCCAGGAACGTCCCCGCGTCGCCCGCCGACAGCGCCGCGACGTCGGCGAAGAGGGTGGTGGGATCGCCCTCGACGACCAGAGCCGCCGCACCGGCGCCATCGCTCGCGATCGGCAGGCCGAAGCACAGCCGCGTGCCCGTGCCTGATGCCGCCGGCACGCGGTCGAGGAGCACCGTGCCCGGCGAGACGGCGCCGGCGATCGCCAGGAGAGTCGCGCACCCGAAGGGCTCCCCCCCGCGCCGGGCAGAGAGGGGCGCGCCCGTTGGCGCCGCCAGCACGATCCGCGTGCACCACTCCCGCGTCGAGACGAACCCCTGAAGGACGTCGGCCGCGGCGGCGCGGCGATCGGCGGCCGGGTCACGCAGATAGCGCGTGGCCCAGACCGCGGCGCCGGCCCAACGGAGGTCGGACTGCACCTCGTCGAGACGAGCGGCGACCAGCCGGCCCGCCAGGTCGAGGCGCGGCAGCGGCGCGAGCGACGAGAGGGTTCCGCTCTCGCCCTTCTTCTGCGAGCCGAAGAGCTCCACCAGGATCGGCAGGGCGAGCACCACGAGCGCGAGCGCCGCCCAGGCCAGGATCGCGTGCCGAACGAAGCGCCGTCCTCCGCTCGCGCGACGCCGGGGGCGCTCGGCGACCAGGAAGCTCGTCCAGTCCCCCGGGCGCGGCAGCTCCATTGCTCGCGGCATCCCCGTCCCATCGGCCCCCATCGCACCCACCAGCGCTCGCCCGTCGGCACTCGCCATCTCGCCCCCCTCTCATACGAGGACGCCTGCCCTAGCTGGCTGCAACACGCGCGCCATCCGGCGGCACCCTGCTAAGCGCGCGCTCCGCCAGCACATCGCGCCTGCGGGCAGACGCCACGCGGGCGGGAAGACTTGCCACATCGGGTGGAAACGGGTGAGGTCGGCGCGCGGGCCGCGGCGTCGCGCCCGCCACGGGCAGCTGGGGAGAAACTGCCGAATATCGAGCGGGAGCTACGCCCGATCCGACCGCCACCGCCCGTGAGGCACGGCGCCCAACCCGTTTCCCTGCAATCGCTTCCCTGTGATCCATGCGGCCGGCACGATCCCTGCTGTCGAGATCTAGTGCGGGAACCCGAGAGGGCCCAGGAGCGAAAGAGCATGCACACGAGCAGAGACCAGCGGATGGAGCACGCGGCCTCACGAGTCAAGGCCGGATGCACGAAACGGCGTTGGGCTCGGGTCCGGGTGCTGACCGACGAGAGCGCCTACGTGGGCCGGCTGCGCCTCGAGAGCACCCGCACGGCGCTCCACGATCTGCTCGCCGACGCGCGCACGTACCTCGCCCTGTGGGATGCGGCCCCGGAGGGCTCCGCGCAGCGGCGGGAGTTCGTGGCCATCCACAAGAGCGCCATCCGGACCGTCATCCTGCTCGAGGAGATCGGCGCCGCGCGCGTCGCTGCCTGAGGAGCGAACCGATGCTGAGCATCGCCCAGACGACCGCGGACCCGTCGCCCTCCTCGCGGCGCAAACAGATCCTGGACCTCTACGAGATCCTGTACCGCCGGAGTCCCGCGCAGCTGCTCGGTGTGCCGCCGCACGCCGACGCGCGCGCGGTCCGCGGCGCCTTCCAGTCCCTGGTGAAGCGCTTCCACCCCGACGCGTTCGGGCCGTTGGACGCCGACCTGCGCATCAAGGTGCAGGCGGTCTTCATGCAGATCACCTCGGCCTACCAGTCGCTGCTCGCCGAGGCCGCCGTCCCGGCTCGGGAGGGCAATCCCGTCGCGGCGCAGGCCCGGGTTGTGCCCGCCACCGGGGCGGACCAGCCGCCCGTGCCGATTCCCGCATCAACTCCCGCGCCGGCTGACACGCCGCAGCGCTCGGCCAGCGCACCGCGGCCGTCGCCCCACCAGCGGGTCCAGGAAGCGATCGAGGATGCCCAGGCCTCCCTGCGCAGCAGCGATGCCGGTGCCGCGATCGAGGCCCTGCACGAGGTCCTGCGCCTGGCGCAGGGCGAGCAGCGCACCAGGGTGCGGCTGCTGCTGGCGGCGGCCTACCTGGCCGAGCCCGATCGGCGACGTTACGCGCGCGCGCTGCTGAGCGAGATCGCGCGCGAGGAGCCGTCGAACGCCGAGGCGCTGGCCCTGCTCGGAAGCCTCTACTTCCGCGAGGGCCTGCTGGCACGCGCCGAGGCGACGCTGGCGCGAGCGGTCGCGGCCAACCCGGGCCACCTGCAGGCGCGGGCCAGCCTGCGGGCCGTGCGCGACACGCTGCGCCGGCGCGAGACGACGAAGGAACCGCAGAACCATTGGGGCGGGCGGCTCGCCCGCCTGCTCTGGATGGCACGCTAGGAGGCGTATATGTGGATGAATCCGTCTGACAGCTCCCCTTCCGGTGGCCCCGGTGGTGCGCCCCTGGCCCCGCCGGCGTCCACCTCGCCGTCCGGGGCCCGCCACCAGGTGCTGATCGTGGACGACGACGAGGCCTTCGCGCAGTCGGTGCTGGACGCGATCGTCGACACCGACATCGAGGCGGTCGCGGTCTCCGATCCCCACGAGGCGCTCCGCCTGGTTCGGCAGCGTTCGTTCGCGGCGGCGGTGGTCGACCTCATCATGCCGGAGATGGACGGGCTCGAGCTGGCGCGCGAGCTGCGCCGGGCCAGTCCCGCGACCGAGGTCGTGATGCTGACCGGGCACGCCGACATGCACTCCGCGATCGAGGCCGTCCGCAACGAGCTGTTCGACTACCTGCAGAAAGACTCGCTGCAGCCCGTGCGGCTCAGGCGGGCGGTGCGCGCGGCCATCGCGCGCAGCGAGCTACGCACGGAGAACCGGCTGCTGCTGAGCGGGCTCCAGGACTCGACCCGCAAGCTGCGGGTGCTGAACGAGGTGAGCGTCCACCTGGCGGAAGAGCAGCACGTGGACCGTCTGCTCGACGCCCTGGTGCGGGCGGCTCGGGAGATGCTGGAGGCGGACGCGGTGCGGGTCCTGCTCACGGACCGCAACCAGGAGGGCGACCTGACCATCCGCTCGGCGGCCGGCGACGGCGAGGTCGCCCTGGGCGGCCATTTCGGCGCGGGCGACGGCATCGTGGCCCAGGTCCTCGCGAGCGGCGTGCCGCTGCGCCTCGACCTGCCCCAAGAACACCCCAGCTTCTCGGCGCGCAGCGACGAGATGGGGACCGAGCTGTCCGGTTTCCTGTGCGTCCCTCTCGGCCGGGCGAACCCGACCGGGGTGCTGATGGCGGCCGGACGCGCGCGACCCTTCACGGACGACGAGCTGGGCCTCCTGGCCTCGCTCGCCCGCCAGGGCGCGGTGGCGATCGAGAACGCCCAGAACGCCGAGGTCGACCACAACTTCTTCACCCACGCCTCGGAGATGCTGGTGTCGCTCCTCGACGCCCAGGATCCCCACTACGCCGGGCACTCGCATGCGGTCGCGACGCTCGCGGACATGATGACGCGGCGGTTGGGCCTCTCCGAGCCCGAGCGCCGAACCATCCACTTCGCGGCCCTCCTCCACGACGTGGGCAAGCTCCGCCTGGCCTCGGAGCTGCTCGCCTCGGACCGTCTCCTCACGGCGGAGGAGGTCGAGCAGATGCGCCAGCACCCCGCGCTGGGCGTCGAGCTCCTGCGTCCAATCTCCAGGTGGAGCGCGCTCGCCCCTGCCATCCACGCGCACCACGAGCGCTGGGACGGCGAGGGCTATCCGCGCGGCCTCAGGGGACAGGAGACCCCGCTCGGCGGTCGCATCGTCGCGGTGGCCGAGGCCTTCGAGGCGATGACGCGGGCGACCGCGCAACGATCCGGATTGAGCACCGAAGACGCGCTCCGCGAGATCGAGGCCTGCGCGGGCACGCAATTCGATCCCCTGATCGCCCGCCTGTTCGCACAGGAGTACCGCTCGAACCGAGACCAACTCGGCGGCGAGAGCGAGTAGCGCTGCTACGCATTGCGGTTCGCACGACACGCGCGAGCGCATAGCGCCGCCGATCGTGGGCCAATGCAAGCTGCTTGTCATGTCCGAGCTGATACAATGCGCGACCGTGGCGGAGATGCCTCTCGACGCCCGGAACCTGGAACGCCTGCTGGAGGCCTCGCGCCTCGCCACCATGGGGCGGCTGCTGCCGTCCCTGATGCATCAGCTGAGCACGCCGCTCGCCGCGATCGCGCTGCGGGTCGAAGGGCTGGAGCGCGCGTTCGCCGCCCCCGACGCCCCCGCCTCGCGGGAGAAGGCCGAACGCTACCTGCGCGCGATGGGCGAGGAGACGCAGCGCTGCCGCGACCTGCTGGCGGCCGTGCGGGACTTCACGAGCGCGGGCGAGCGCGACCTGGCGCCGGTCGACCTCGGGGCCCTCTGCCGTGGGGCGGCGATCCTGGTCCGGCACGAGGCGATGCGACGGCAGATCGCGATCCAGGTCGGCAACGACAGCGTGCCGACGGTGCGCGGCCGCCGGCATCGGCTGGGGCAGGCGCTGCTCGCCCTGGTGACGAACGCCGTCGATGCGAGCCCGTCGGGCGGCCGAGTCCAGGTCGAGTACCAGCTGGCGGGCGCCGCCGTGTCGGTGGCGGTCGCCGACGAGGGGCCGGGCGTCCCCGAGGAGCTTCGAGCGCGGCTGTTCGAGCCTTTCGCTTCGGCGCACGAGCCGGCGCGGGGGCTGGGTCTGGGTCTCATGGCATGCCGCGCGATCGCCGAGCGGCACGGCGGACGCCTCGAGCACGCACCGGGGCCTGGCCGCGGCAGCCGCTTCGTGCTGAGCGTCCCCGTGCAAGGCCCTCCCGCTGACGATGAGGCAACCGATGGCGGTGCCTGAACGCATCTCGGTCCTGATCCTCGAGGACGACCCGGCCTTCGGGGGCGTGCTCGAGGAAGAGCTGCGGGCGCGTGGGAACGACGTCCGGCGCTGCTCCTCGGTCGCAGAGGCGCGCGAGCATCTGCGCGACGACACCTTCGACGTGGTGTTGCTCGACCTGCACCTGCCCGACGGCAGCGGGCTCGAGGTGCTGCGCGAGATCAGCGCCCAGGCCCTGCCGGTCGAGGCGCTGGTGCTGACCGGGCACGCCGAGGTACCGAGCGCCCTCGAGGCCCTGCGCCTGGGCGCCTACGACTACCTCTCGAAGCCGCCCCGCCTCGACGAGCTGCACGTCCTGGTCGCGAAGGCGGCCGAGAAGGCGCGGCTGCGGCGGGAGAACGCAGCGATGCGCGTGCGGCTGCGGCACCACGAGCCGATGGGCGGCTTCGTCACCGGCGACCCGGACACGATGCGCCTCCTCGAGACGCTGGATCGGGCCGCGGCCTCCACCCTGCCGGTGCTGATCCAGGGCGAGACCGGCACCGGCAAGGAGCTGCTGGCCCGGGCCCTCCACGAGCACAGCCCGCGCAGCGCCTTCCCCTTCGTGCCCCTCAACTGCGCGGCGCTGCCCGAGAGCCTGATCGAGAGCGAGCTGTTCGGCCACGAGAAGGGCGCCTTCACGGGGGCCATCGACCGCAAGATGGGCTTTTTCGAGGTCGCCAACCGGGGCACCATCTTCCTGGACGAGATCGGGGAGCTGGGCCTGCAGCTCCAGTCGCGCCTGCTGCGGGTGCTGGAGACCCAGGAGTTCTTCCGGGTCGGGGGCACGCGGCCGGTGCGGGTGGACGTGCGCGTCGTCTCCGCGACCAACCGCGATCCCAAGGCGGAGGTCGAGGCGGGCCGCTTCCGAGGCGACCTCTTCTACCGGCTGAACGGCGTCTCGCTGCGCGTTCCCCCGCTGCGCGAACGGCGGAGCGACGTGCCGCTGCTGGCCCGCCACTTCCTCGACCGCCTGGGCGACGGGCGCATGCTCTCGCCGGCCGCCCTGGAGGCCCTGACCGCCTACGACTGGCCCGGCAACGTGCGCGAGCTGGAGATGGTGATCTCCCGCGCGACAGTCCTCGTCCCCGGCTCCGTGATCGACGCCCCCGACCTGCCGCTCGAGGTGCGCCCGCGGGCGGCCCCGCGGGTGCTGCACGGCGACTTGACCCTCGCCGAGATGGAGCGTGAGTACATCCTGACGGTCCTGGAGCGCAATCACGGCCACCGCGGCCGGACCGCCGAGGCGCTCGGCATCGACCCCAAGACGCTCTACAACAAGCTCCAGTCCTGGGGCGCCGACGAGGAACGCTGAGGCGGGATTTCCTGCCGATCTCCGCTCGGCAGCGTTTCCCGAGCCGCGTGCACCGTCCGGCCGGTCTCCTCTAATCCATTGAAAACACGACCCGAGTCGCGTGCCTCGGCTGGCAGGCGCCTTGCATTAGGGATGGGCGAGGCACGAGAGCATGGGAACGATCAGAGACCGTAAGCCGCAGCAGCCCAACTCTGGGAACGGCCAGCGTGTCCTGCTCGTCGACGACAGCGCGGTCGTGCGGCGCCTGGTCGCTGCGCGCCTGCGCCACGCGGGCTACGCCGTCGTCGAGGCGCGGGACGGAGCGGAGGCCCTCGAATCCTTCGACGGACGACACGTCCACGTCGTGATCACGGACATCGGTATGCCACGACTGGGCGGCCTGGAGCTGCTGGCAGCCCTGCGCGGGCGCGAGGCCGCTCCGGAGGTCATCCTCCTGACCGGCAGCCACGCGAGCGACACGCAGGCCGCCGTGCAGGCCCTGCGGTTGGGGGCCCACGACTACATCAGCAAGGAGGCGGCGCTCGGCGAGGCGCTCACCCTCGCGGTCGAGCGGGCCTACGAAAAGTGGCGGCTCACGGACGAGAACGCCCGCCTGCTGCGCGAGCTGAGCCGGCTCAGCCTGACCGATGCCCTCACCCAGCTCGGCAACCGCCGCGCCTTCGACCAGGCCCTCCGTCAGGAGCTGGCGCGTGCCCGGAGGCAGGGCTCGGAGCTGTCCCTGGCGCTCGTCGACATCGACCATTTCAAGCGGGTCAACGACACGCTCGGGCACCCCGCCGGAGACGAGGTCCTCGCCTCCTTCGCGCGTCGGGTGGAGCGCGGCGCGCGCTCGTCGGATCGCGTCTTCCGTTACGGCGGCGAGGAGTTCGCGGTCCTGCTCGGCGACACCGGCGCGACCGGCGCCTTCGCCCTGGCGGAGCGGGTGCGGGAGACCGTCGCCAGTGCCCAGATCTCCGCCGGCAGGCGCTCCCTGAGCCTCACCTGCAGCGTCGGCGTCGCGGCGCTCCTGCCGGGCGACGCCTCGCCCGAGACCCTGCTGCGGCGGGTCGACGGCGCGCTCTACGACGCCAAGCGTCAGGGCCGCAACCGCGTGGTGGTCGCCTCACGACCGGCCACCCCCGCGTGCTCGGCCGCCGGCCTGGGCAGCGCGCGTCTGGAGGGAACATGCTGACCAGGGAATCGATGCGCGTAGGGGAAGCCGACCGGCCCGTGCCGGTGCCTGCCACCCCGGAGGCGGCTGCAGGGCGAATCCTGATCGTCGAGGACGACCGGGGGCTGCTCGAGGCGTACTCCGACGTCCTGTTGGATCACGGCTTCCGGATCGCCGCGGCCCGCGACGGACGCGCGGCCGCCCGGATGCTCGCTGCCGGCGCCTTCGACGCGGTGGTCACGGACGTCTGCATGCCCGAGGCGGGAGGCATGGAGCTGCTGCGCTCGGTCCGGGAGCGGGACGCCGAGCTGCCGGTCGTGCTGGTCACCGGCAGCCCGTCGCTCGAGACGGCGGTGCAGGCGGTCGAGATGGGGGCGCTCCACTACCTGCTGAAGCCGGTCACGAGCGAGGACCTCATCCGCTGCGTGAGCGACGCCGTCGAACGGCGCCGCTGCGCCGTGCGCCGCGGGCCCGGGGCTCGTGCGGGGGGACCGACCGAGACCCTGGACGAGGTCGCGCTGGCGGCGCTCTTCGAGCGCGCGATGGCCTCCTTGCACATGACCTACCAGCCCATCATCCGGACCCGCGACGGGTCGGTGTTCGGCTGGGAGGCCCTGCTGCGCACGCGCGAGCCCGACGTCGACGGACCAATCGCCTTCCTGGAAATGGCCGAACGCCTCGGGCGGGTGCGCGAGCTGAGCCGGACGGTGCGCGAGCTGGTGTCCCGCGCGGCCAAGCACGCGCGCGGCTCGGTCTTCTTCGTCAACCTGCACCCCGACGACCTGCTCGACGAGAGCCTCTACGACCCCCAGGCGCCGCTCACCCTGCTGGCCGCCGAGGTCGTGCTCGAGCTCACGGAGCGCAGCCCCCTCGACGAGGTCCCCGACGTCAAGGAGCGCGTGGCGCGGCTGCGCGCGCTGGGCTTCCGGGTGGCGGTCGACGACCTGGGCGCCGGCTACTCCGGGCTCGCCAGCATCGCCGCGCTCGAGCCCGAGTTCGTCAAGCTGGACCGCTCGCTGCTCGCCGGCATCGACGCCGACCTCAACAAGCGCCGTTTGATCGGCGCGATCGCCTCGCTCAGCCGCGACATGGGCCTCTCGGTCATCGCCGAGGGCATCGAGACGGAGGGCGAGCGTCAGGCCGCCGCCGGGCTCGGCTGCGACCTCATGCAGGGCTTCTTCTTCCGCCGCCCCGAGGAGCTGTCTCTCGACAAGGAGTTTCCCCTTGATCTCGATGCCTGAGCGCCCGGACGCGCCACGCTGGGAGGGGCGCCACCGCGTCCTGATCGTCGAGGACGTCCCGCAAGACGCCGAGCTCCTGGAGCGCGAGCTGCGGGCGGCCGGGCTCGAGTTCGAGGCCCTGCGGGTCGAGGAGGAGGCCCAGTTCCTGGGTGCCCTCGACGGATTCAACCCCGACATCGTGCTCGCCGACTACCGCCTGCCGCACTTCGACGGCATGGCCGCCGTGCGCCTGGCGAAGGCACGCCGCCCCGACCTGCCGGTCGTGGTGGTGACGGGCTCCCTCGACGACCAGACGGCGGCGAGCTGCGTCGCGGCGGGCGCGGCCGACTACGTGCTCAAGGGCCAGCTCGCGCGCCTGGCCCCGGCCGTGCGCGCCGCGCTCGAGACGGCGAAGCTGCGCGCGGAGCGGGACCGCGGCGACCAGCGCCAGCGGCGGGTCGAGCAGGATCTCGCCCGACAGTACGCGCTCCTGCGCGTCGTGCTCGACAGCTCGAACGCCGCCATCTTCGCGCTCGACCGGGAGCTGCGCGTCACCGCCTTCAACCGCGCCCACGCGCAGATGATGAAGCAGCTCTACGGGACCGACACCTTCCTGGGCGTGAGGCTCCGCCAGCAGATCCGGGGGGCGACCGAGGACCTGGAGCGCATGCAGGCGAACCTGGAGCGGGTGCTGGCGGGCGAGCCGGTGCTGGAGGAGACGCTGTGGGGCGTCGACGGCCGCCTCCGCCGCTGGCTGGCGGTCTCCTTCAACCCGGTGCGCTCGGACCAGGGAGAGGTGACCGGCGCCGTGGTGGTGGCCCAGGACACGAGCCAGCGCCGACGTCAAGAGGAGCGGCTGCGCCCGCTGCACCGGGCGGTCGAGCAGAGCCCGGTCTCGATCGTGATCACCGACCCGAGCGGGGCGATCGAGTACGTGAACCCGCGCTTCGAGCAGGTGAGCGGATACGCAGCGGCCGAGGTGCTCGGCAAGAACCCCCGCATCCTCAAGTCCGGGCTCACCCCGACGGACGTGTACGAGGGTCTCTGGCAGTCGATCAGCAAGGGCGCCTCCTGGCAGGGCGAGCTGCAGAACCGCCGCAAGGACGGGAGCGTCTTCTGGGCCCGGGTGCAGATCTCCGCAGTGCGGGCTCCGGGGGGCCGGATCCGCAACTACGTCGCCGTCGAGGAGGACGTCACCGAGGCGCGACGGGCCGCCGAGGCCCTCCGGCACACCGAGCAGATGCTCGTCCAGTCGCAGAAGATGGAGGCGATCGGCCGGCTCGCGGGTGGCGTCGCCCACGACTTCAACAACCTGCTGAGCGTCATCCTCGGCCACACCGAGCGTCTGCGGAGCGAGATCGATGCCTCCCCCGCCAGCCGCGACCGTATCGATCAGATCGCCTGGGCGGCGGAGAAGGCCGGGACCCTCACCCGCCAGCTGCTCGCCTTCAGCCGCCTGCAGGTGCTCGAGCCGAGGGTGGTCCGCCTCGACAGCGTCGTGGCCGAGGCACGCCAGATGCTCGCCCGGATCATCGGCGAGGACGTCGAGCTGGCCGTCGCGCTCCCGGAGGAGCTGGGCAGCGTCAAGGCCGATCCCGGGCAGATGGTCCAGGTCCTGCTGAACCTGGCCGTCAACGCCCGTGACGCCATGCCCCGCGGCGGGCGCCTGACCATCGAGTTCGCGGACACGGAGCTCGACGACCGCTACGCCTTTGGGCATCCCCCGCTGGTGGCGGGCCGTTACGTGATGATGGCGGTCACCGACACGGGCCACGGAATGGACGCCGAGACGCAGAGGCGGGTCTTCGAGCCCTTCTTCACGACCAAAGCGGAGGGCAAGGGCACCGGCCTCGGCCTCTCGACCGTCTACGGGATCGTCAAGCAGAGCGGCGGGTTCGTCTGGGTGTACAGCGAGCTGGGCATCGGCACGACCTTCAAGGTGTACCTGCCACGAATAGACGCGTCGCCCGAGCCGATCGCTCCCGTGCCGGCCGTCACGGCCCCGCTCGCTCCGGGCTCGGCGAACGCGCGCATCCTGCTGGTGGAGGACGACGACGGCGTGCGGGAGCTGATGGCGGACATCCTGGAGACGCAGGGCTACGCGGTCGTGGCGACGGGCCATCCCGCGAGCGCGCTCGAGCTGGCCGCCTCGCTCGGAACGATCGACCTCCTGGTGACGGACGTGATCATGCCGGGCATGAGCGGCCACGAGCTGGCCGCCCGGCTGGCCGCCATCCGTCCGAGCCTTCGAACCCTCTACGTCTCCGGGTACGCAGGCGAGGCGCTCGCGCGCTACGGGGGCATCGAGCGCAGCGAGCGCTTCCTGCAGAAGCCCTTCAGCGAGCGGGGCCTGCTCGCGAGCGTCGCCGCGGCGCTGTCTACCCAGCCCGACGACGGGAGGCCCTGATGCCGGCGGACGCCCGCGGCACGCTGCAGCGGCTCGCCTCCGCGGGGCTCTCGGCGCTCGCTCTCGCCAGGACCCTCGTCGACCGGGCGCGGGGCATCGGCTCGCCGCTCCGGGCGGGACGCGAGCGGGAGTGGGAGCTCTTCCGCCAGGCGGAGCGGGCGGCGCAGACGGGGAGCTGGCGCTTCGACGTCGCGACCGGGACCGCCTGGCTCTCGCCGGGTGCCCTGCGGCTGGTCGGGCTGCCGCCCGAGACCGGCGTCCTCGACTTCGGCCCCGCGGTGAGACGCCTCGTCCACGCCGAGGACCGTGAAGGGGTCCAGGCGGCGGTCGAGCGGATGATGGCCGGGGACCGCATCAGCCAGCACGAGTTCCGGGTGCCCTGTGACGGCGGCGGCGAGAGGACCCTGTGCAGCGAGGGCGGCGAGGTCGTGTGCTCGGCAGAAGGACGGCCGCTCCGCGTCTTCGGCGTACTCCGTGACGTGACGGAGGCGCGCCGGCTCGAGGCATCGCTGCGCGAGAGCGAGGAGCGCTATCGAGGGCTCTTCGAGGACTCGCCCACCGTGATGCTGATCCTGGACCCCGAGCAAGCCGGTGTCGTCGACGCCAACCCCGCGGCTTGCGCCTTCTATGGACGCAGCCGCGACGAGCTGCGGCGCCTGGGCATGGATGATCTCAGCACTCGCCCGAAGGCCGAGCTCGTGTCCCGCATGCAGCTCACCGCCGAGGGCGCCGCGTTCCAGCAGGAGTTCAGCCACCGACTCGCGAACGGCGAGCCCAGGGACGTCTTCGTTTCGAGCGGGCCGGTCCGGATCGGGGGCCGGACCCTGCTGCACACGGTCGTCCACGACGTCACGGAGGCCCGCCGGGCCGAGGAGGCCGCGCGGAGAGAGCTGCACGAGGCGAACGCCACCTTGCGCAGCGTCATCGACGCGACGCCCCTCGGGGTCGTGACCTTCGACCGCGATCTCCGGATCCGGCTGCTGAACCCGGCGACACGCGAGATCTTCGCCGGCAGCGCGGAGGTCGGCGAGGGTGTCGCGGCGGCGGATCTGATCGGGGAGGAGGAGGTCCGGGCCGTCCTGCTCCCCGCGCTCGAGGGGCGGGCGGCGGCGCCGGCGGAGATCGAGCGCCGGCGCGCGGACGGCACGCCACTCGCGCTGCGCGCCTTCGCCGGTCCTCTCACCGGCCCCGACGGCGAGACCCACGGCGTCGTGGCCCTCTTCGAGGACGCGACCGAGCGCCGGCTGATGGAGGAGACCCTGCGGCTCGCCCAGAAGCTCGAGGTGCTCGCGACCGTGGCCGGAGGCGTCGCCCACGACTTCAACAACTCGCTCACCATCGTGCTCGGCAACACGGAGCGGGCGCTCGGAAAGCTGCCCAGCGAGAGTCCCGCACGGGTGAGCCTGGAGCGGGCGCTGTCGGCCCTCGAGCGCTCGATCGCGCTCGCCGGCAAGATGCGGATCTACGCGGGCGGCAGCCACGGCGAGGTCGGGCCACTGGACCTCGCGGCCCTGCTGCGCGACGACCAACCGATGCTCGAGGCGTCCATCCCCCCTCACGTCACGCTGCAGATCGATCTCCCGCCCCAGGCGCCGCCGATCGAGGCCTCCGCCGAGGAGATCCGTCAGGCGGTGACCGCGCTGCTCACCAACGCGGTCGAGGCGATCGGGGGACGCCGGGGCAAGGTCCACCTGCGCGTCTCACTGCGCTCGATCGGAGACGCTGACGGCGCCTTCGCGCGCTTCACGGGCCATCCCTTGCCGCCGGGCGAGTACGCCTCGCTCGAGGTGAGGGACGACGGCGGAGGGATCCGGATCCTGAACCTGCCGCGCGTCTTCGACCCGTTCTTCACGACCAAGTTCGTGGGCCGCGGGCTCGGTCTCTCCGCGGTGCTCGGCATCGTCCGCGGCCATCGCGGCGGCATCGCGGTCGAGTCCACGCCGGGCCGCGGGGCGTGCTTCGAGCTCGTCTTTCCCCTGCTCGCTCCCGCCGCCTGAGCCGGCGCCGCCTCCCCCGCGACCGCGGGAGATCCGCCCGATCGGGCAGAGAGTTGCCGAGCGCGAGGACCGGTCCGATTCTATCAAACAACTGATTCTAAACATGTTACAGTCCAGGGCGGCCTGGATCCATCATTGCTCTATCAGGAGGTGTGAGACGCCGACGATATGCGACCTTCCTCATCGCGCTCCTCCTGGGGGGCGGCTTCGCGGGCCTCAGCGTCGCCGCGACGCCGGAGTTCCGGGGGGTGGCGGTCACCGAGCACGCGCGCTACTACGCGCCGCGGGGCCTCAAGGTCGACGTGCGGAGGAGCGAGGCGTTCCTGGAGCGGCTGTTCGTCCTCTTCGGCGTCGACCCGGGCGAGCGGAAGATCGAGTACTACCGGCACCCCTCGCTCGAGGAGATGCGCCAGGAGGTCGGTCTCAGGGCCTACGGGGTGACGAACCTCGACACCCTGCGGATCGATTCGGTGCGCGACTACCACCCCCACGAGCTGGTGCACGCCGTGGCCGGACGTATCGGCCGGCCGCCGCTCCTCTTCACCGAAGGGCTGGCGGTCGCGCTCACCAGCGAGGGGCGGTGGCAGGGCCGTGACATCGACGAGATCGCCAGGGCCTACGTGCGCGGCAACCGAAGCATCGACCCGCTGCTCCGGGACTTCGGTGCCGTGGACGCGGACCGCGACTACGCGTTGGCAGGTTCCTTCGTCGCCTTCCTGCTCGACCGCGATGGCATCTCTCCCCTGATCGCCTTCCTGCGCGGCTGCGGCCCCTCGCCCAGCTCCTACCGGCAGGCGTTCGTCCACGCTTACGGCCGCAGCGTCCTGGCACTGGGAGTCGAGTGGGAGGCCCGCCTGCTGAGCGGTCCCACGCCACGGCGCGCCTGGTACGACTCCAAGGATTGGCCACGCACGCTGGAGGCGGTCGCGAGCACCGGCACGCGGACGGCGGCGATTCCGATTCCGAGCCTGCCGGCGAGCGCGGACGGCGCCCGGGTGCTGAGCGTCGGCCCCTAGCCGCGCGCCTGCCCCGCGCGGGGCGCCGGCTCGCCGTCCAGAGCGACACGGACCTCGCGCAGGATCGCACCGGTCGTGAACGGCTTCTCGAGCAGCCGCGCGCCCGGCTCCCGCAGGCCCCGCCGCGAGATCGCCTCGGCCGTGTACCCCGAGACGTAGAGGACCTTCAGCTCCGGCCGCCGCTCGAGCAGTCTCTCCGCCAGCTCCGGGCCGCTCATGCCGGGCATCACCACGTCGCTCACCAGCAGGTGGACCGCCTGGGTCGCCTCGCTCACCGCGGCGAGCGCATCCTCCGGCCGTGCCGCGACGATCACCTGGTAGCCGGCCGACTCGAGGATCTCCTGCTCGAGAGCACGCAGGGCGTCGTCGTCCTCGACCAGCAGGATCGTCTCGGAGCCCCCGGTCGCGAACCCGACGCGCGGCTCCGAGGGCGCCGCCTCGACCCGGCCCTCGATCCTGGGGAGGCAGACGCGGAAGGTGGTCCCGCGGCCGGGCTCGCTCTCCACCTCGACGTGGCCGCCGCTCTGCCTGACGACGCCGTACACCGTCGCGAGCCCCAGCCCCGTTCCCTTCCCCGGCTCCTTGGTGGTGAAGAACGGCTCGAAGATCCGGGAGAGGGTCGTGGCGTCCATGCCCAGCCCGGTGTCGCCGACCGTCAGCACGATGTACTCGCCGGGGCTCGCCTCGGGGTCGACGCCGGCGCCGCCCGCCCCCCGCCGTTCCTGCGCCGTCGTGACGGTCAAGCGCCCACCTCGGGGCATGGCGTCGCGCGCGTTCACGGCCAGGTTCATGAGCACCTGCTGGAGCTGGCCCTCGTCCGCCATCACCGGGTCCAGGCCGTCCGCCAACCCGGTCACCAGCTCGACGTCCTCGCCGAGCAGCCGGCGCAGCATCGGCGCCATCCCCTTCACCAGGCCGTTCAGGTCCGTGACCCGCGCCTGCAGCACCTGCTTGCGGCTGAAGGCGAGCAGCTGCCGGGTGAGGCTCGCCCCGCGCTCGGCCGCCTTGCGGATCTCGTCGATCCGCCCGTACTGGCGTCCGCGCAGGGTCATCTTCCTCTGCACGACCTCGGAGTGGCCGAGGATCACGGCCAGGATGTTGTTGAAGTCGTGGGCGACCCCCCCGGCCAGCTGGCCGATCGCCTCCATCTTCTGCGCCTGGCGCATCTGCTGCTCCAGCTCGTTGAAGGCCGTCATGTCGCGGACGACCCTCAGCAGGCAACGCCTGCCGGCCAGGACGACGGGAGCGGTCGTCACGTCGGCGAGGAAGCTGCTGCCGTCCTTCCTCCTCACTGCGACGCCAGCCGCCATCTGCGCCTCGCCGTTGAGGGGCCCGTCGAGCGGCCAGCCGGCAGCGGCTCCCGGCTCGACCGGGCGGATGTCCGCCAGGCCGAGCCCCAGCATCTCCTGCGGAGAGTAGCCGAGCATCCGGCAGATCGCGGGGTTGGCCATCACGAAGGCGCCCAGCTCCGCGTCGGCGAGCAGGATGCCGTCCGTTGCGCCCTCGAACACGCTCCGGAAGCGCTCCTCGCTGTCGCGCAGGGCCTGCTCGGCCTTCTGACGATCGCCGATGTCCAGGGCCATGGTCAGGATGTGCGGCTCGCCCGCGACCTCCACCCGCGCGGCCGACAGCAGGAGCCGGGTGGTCGCCCCGCCCCGGGTCTTCAGCTCGATCTCGAAGCCGCGCACCGTACCCTTCTCCCGCATGAGGTCCACCAGGCGCCGCCGCTCGTCGGGGACCGACCACAGGTGCAGATCGAGCGGGGAGCGGCCGATCCCTTCCTGGTGGCTCCAGCCGGTCAGGTCGCTCCAGGCCGGATTGACGTCGATGAGCCTGCCGTCCTCGAGCCGCGTCAGGGCGATGCTCTGCGGGCTCGCGTTGAAGATCGCGGAGAAGCGCTCCTCGCTGTCCCGCAGGGCCTCGACCGCCCGCGCCCGGCCCATGGCCACCGTGCAGACACGAGCGAGGGCGGACTGCAGCTCCTCGCCCAGGGCCGGGGCGTCTCGGTGCATGGCGATGACGACGGTGCCCACGAGCTGCCCCCGCTCGAGGAGCGCCATCGCGTAGAGGTCTCCGAGCCCGACGCTGTCGTGCACGAGTCGCGCCAGCGGGCGCGGGATGGTTCCGAAGCTCAGATCATGGAGGCTAGCGTACCGGTTGACCACCGTCCGCTGCATCTCGCGCAACACGGTCTCGTCGACGGGGGTCCGGAAGCCCACCACGCGCTGGCCCAGCAGGCTGCCGATCTTGGAAAGCAGGCCCACCCGATCTGGGGGCACAGCGATGCGCGTCACCACCAGCTCCCGCTCCTCCGGCAAGTAGCGCGAGACCGTCACGGCCATGGCCCCGGCGACGCTCCGCAGTTTCTCGGCGATGATCGACTCCGTCTCCGCGACGCGGCGCTCGGCCCCCAGCTCGATCGCCAGCTCGTTGACGGCGCGCAGGCTCTCGACCAGGCCCTGGTTCCTGCGCTCGATCTCCCGGCGCTCGCTGATGTCCTCGATCATCAGCAGCCCGTAGAGGAAGAGGTCGTCGGCGTCCCGTATGCTGCTGGCGGTCGCGCTCACCCAGAGCGGCCCGCCGTCCTTCCTGACGTACCGTCTCTCGACCCGGTAGCCGGTCGATCCGCGCACCAGGGCCCCGAACTGGCTGAGCAGGGCCGGACGGTCCTCCGGATGCGTGACCTCGGTGACGGAGAGGGTGAGCAGCTCCTGCCGGTCGTACTCGAGCATCCGGCACAGGGCGTGGTTGACGTCGATGAAGCGACCCTCCGCGTCCACGAGCGCCACCCCGATCGGCGCCTCCAGAAAGAGCAGCCGGAAGCGCTCCTCGCTCTCGCGCCGGGCCTGCTCCGCCGCCTCGCGTGCCCGCCTGCTGGACGCCTCGCGGAGCTCGCGATCCACTGCCGGCCCCAGCCGGGTCAGGCCGTCCTTCATCACGTAGTCGTGGGCCCCGGCCTTCATCATGCCGACGGCGGCTTCTTCGCCGAGCATGCCCGAGATCACGATGAAGGGCAGGTCCGAGCCGCTCTCCTGCAGGACGGCGAGGGCGCCGGGCGCGTCGAACTGCGGCAGCTGGTAGTCGGCCAGGACCACGTCGAAGCTTTGCCGCGCGAGCGCCGCCCGCATCTCCTCGGCCGTCTCGACGCGCTCCGCGGAGACCTCGTACCCTTCCTTGCGCAGGTTGCGCAGGACCATCGCCGCGTCGCTCTCCGAGTCCTCGACCTGGAGGACCCGCAGAGGCAGCTTCACTTCGACCTCGGCGGGGGCGGGGGCTCGTTGAGGACCAACCAGTAGAGGCCCAGGTGCTGGATGGCGGCGGCGAACTGGTTGAAGTCCACTGGCTTCCTGATGTAGCTGTTGACGCCCACGTCGTAGCAGCCGGCCACGTCCCGCTCTTCGGCGGACGAGGTCAGCACCACGACCGGCAGCCGCTTCGTCAGCTGTTCCGCCCGCAGGCGCTGCAGCACGGCCAGGCCGTCGAGCTTCGGCAGCTTGAGGTCCAGCAGGACGAGCGTCGGCAGGTCGGCGGGATCCCGCGCGGCGTGGCGGCCCCTGGCGAAGAGGTAGTCGAGCGCCTCCTGGCCGTCCTCCACCACCACCAGCTGGTTCGCCACGTGGCTGCGGTCGAGCGCGCGCTTCGTCAGCTCCACGTCGCTCGGGTTGTCCTCGATCAGCAGGATGGTCTTGGCGCTCATCACCCCTCCTCCCTGAGCGTGAACCAGAAGGTCGCTCCCCCGTCGACCTCGGCCCGAGCCCACACGCGACCCCCGTGCCGGTGGACGATCCGCTGCACGGTCGCGAGACCGACGCCGGTGCCGGGGAACTCCGAGAGCTTGTGCAGGCGCTGGAAGACGCCGAAGAGCTTCTCCGCGTAGGTCATGTCGAAGCCGACCCCGTCGTCGCGGACGAAGAAGACGCGCTCCCCGTCGCGTCGCTCCTCGCCGAACCAGACGTGCGCCGGGTCCCGAGGCGCGCTGAACTTCCAGGCGTTGTCGAGCAGGTTGGTCATCACCACGTCGAGCAGCGCCACGTCCCCGCGAGCCACGACCCCGGGTTGGATGGACGCCTCGACCGCCCGCCCCGGCTGCGCCGCGCGCAGGCGGTCGACGCTCGCCTCCGCGAGCGCGCTCAGGTCGACCTCCGTGAGGCGGAACTCCGCGCGGGTGACGCGCGCCAGGCGCAGCATGTCGTCGATCAGGCCTCCCATGCGCTGCGCGGCCGCGCGCACGCGCTCGAGGTACTGCCGGGCCTGTGCGTCCAGGCCCCCGCCATAGTCTTCCAGGAGGGCCAGGCTCCAGCCGTCGATCCCCCGCAGGGGCGCGCGCAGGTCGTGGGAGACCGAGTACGAGAAGGCCTCCAGCTCCTTGTTCGCGGCCTCGAGCTGCGCGGTCCGGTCGCGGACCCTCTCTTCCAGGTCCTGGTTCAGGCGGAGGACCTCCTCTTCGGCCCGCTTGCGGTCGGTGACGTCGCGGTTCGAGCCGCGTCGGCCCGTGGGCGTGCCGTCCTCGTCGAAAACGGGAAGGCAGGAGTGGTTCAGCCACAGCTCCGAGCCGTCGCGCCGCACGATGCGGAGGTCCAGCGTGACGCGGCTGTCGGTCGGTGTCCCGACGTCGCCGTGGTGCGTCTCGAACGCCGCGCGGTCGTCCGGATGCACGATCCGGTCCATCAACCCCGGATCGGCCAGAAAGGCGCTCGCCGGATAGCCGGTGATCCGCTCGCAGGACGGCGAGACGTAGAGGAGCGCGCCGTCGGGAGCGCGCCAGTACTCCCAGTCGTAGGTGTTCTCCGCAACCGTGCGGTAGCGATGCTCGCTCTCGCGGAGCGCCCGCTCGGCCCCCTTGATCTCGGAGAGGTCGACCACGAAGGCGGCGATCTCCTCCTCGGGCCCCGGCAGGACGGTGTCGGCCAGCAGCACCGGGACCCTGGTGCCGTCCCGGCGCAGGTACTCCTTCTCGTAGGGCGTGCAGGTTCCCCGCGCGCGCAGCTCGCCAATCGCCCGCTCGTCGGCCGGCAGCCATTCGGGCGGCGTCACGGCGCGCCAGTCGATCCCCTGGCGCCCCAGCTCCTCGCGAGAGAAGCCGATCAGGCGCAGGAAGTAGTCGTTGGCCTCGAGGACCTCGCCCTGGGCGTTGGCGATGGCGACGCCGACCGCGTTCGAGTCGACGAACTTCCGGAGGCGCGCGTGGGCGACCGCCACGGCCTCTTCCGCGCGCTTGCGCTCGGTGACGTCCAAGACCGTGGAAATCATGAGCGGGCTGCCAGGCAGGGGGAGGTTGCGCGAGGAGACGTAGGACGTCTCCTCACCCCGCCGGGTGATCGGGATGTCCTCCCAGTGCATCCTCTCCGGGACGCCGCTGGCGCAGTCGTCGAGCACCTTCTTCCTGATCTCCGCCCGCAGGACCGGGTCCTGGTAGACCGCTGCCCAGAAAGCGTCCGGGGCCGCGAGGCCCTCCCGTGTCGTCCGGTAGAACCGGAGGAAGTTGTCGTTCATGTAGCTGAAGGTCACGGTCGGGTACACCGAGTTGACCGCGATCCCGACCGGCAGGTTGTCGAGCACGGCCCGGGTGAACGCCTCGCTCTCGCGCAGCGCCCGCTCGGCGCGCTTCCTGTCGCTGATGTCCTCGATCGTCGCGATGGTGCGCGCCGGGCGGCCCGTCGCGTCCCGGATCACGGTCATGTTCACGTTCACCCAGGTCGCGCTGCCGTCCTTGCGCAGGTAGCGCTTCTCGATCCGATAGGACGGCGCCTCGCCGCGCACGACCCGCTGAAAGGCCTCCCAGTCGCCCTGGCGATCCTCCGGATGGGTGATGTCGGAGATCCGCATGGCGAGCATCTCGTCGGCCGAGTAGCCCGTTATCTCGCACATCTTCCGGTTGACCCGCACCCAGCGTCCGGCGGCCGGGTCGGCCTGGGCGATCCCGATCGACGCCACGTCGAACATGGCCTGCAGCTCTTCCTGGCTCTCGCGGAGGGCCTGCTCGGAGCGCTTCCGGTCGCCGACGTTCTGGAAGACGGCCACGAACTCGCCGTCGAGCGGGCTGTAGACCGAGACGTGGAACCAGATGCCCAGCGGCTCGACGTGGCTCTCGAGGGTCTCCGGGGCGCTGCCGCCAGCCACCCGGCCGAAGGCCGCGAACAGCTCGGGGTTGGATTCGCGGATGCCGGGGATCACCTCGGTCACGCGCCGGCCGACCACGTCCCGGAGGCCCGTCAGGGCCTCGAAGGCGGGGTTGACGTCGAGGAAGGCGAAGTCGACCGGCTCGCCCTCCTCGAACAGCATCCGGCAGTGCGCGAAGCCCTCGACCATGTGCTCGAAGAGCGACCGGTAGCGGGCCTCGCTCTCGACCCGGCCCCGCTCTGCCTGGTAGAGGCGGCGGAAGTGGCGCTTGCCCGTGTGCTGCCAGTAGGCGAGGAAGGCCACCAGCGTCGCCAGCGCGAGCACCGCGACGAGAGCGCCGATCAGGAGGGCGCTCAGCCGGGAGGCCGCCAGGGCCTCGGCCGCGTCCACCTTCGCGACCATGAACCAGGGCGAGCCGGGAACCGGGTACACGGCCGCCAGCACGTCGACTCCGCGATAGTCCTTCCCGCGGACGATGCCGTGCCCGCCCAGTACTGCCATGCGGGCCGGGAGGTTGGCGTGGTCGAGCGGGATCCGGAGCCGGAGGCCGGCGTCGCGGCGGTGCCGCAGATCGTTCAGGAAGAGGACCCCGCCGCCTTGCCGCCGCACCAGCAGGCTCTCCGCCGTGCGGCTGGGCACGGGCCAGATGGAGAAGAGCGGATAGAGCGACCGGCGCGCGAGGCTGCGGAGCAGGATCGCGCCGACCGGCTCGCCCGACGTAGGGTCCCCGGCGAAGAGGGGCGCGATCGCGTCGATGTGCGGCGGAAGACCGTCCGGCCCCGCGTACAACTCGGTGAGCCGCGCCTCCCGCGTGCGCAACGCATTCAGGACCAGGCGGTGCGCGTCCTCCTGCAACCCGCGCGCGGTTCCGGAGAGCGAGAGTCGGACCCGCCCCCGGGCGTCGACCAGCAGCACGTCGTCGTAGCCGTGGTGGTCCGCCAGCGAGCGGAAGCGCGCGAGGATCGGCCTTCGGGACTCGGGGCTGTCCCGCGCGAGGAAGCGGAGGAGGTCCTGCGGCAGCGCGGGGCTCTCGGTGAGGACCGCGGCGTCGTCGATGCGCTCCTGTCTCCAGGCCGCGATCCGATCCACCTCCAACCGCGCCACCGCGTCGAGCTGCGACTCCGCCTGCCGGCGGAGGCGACGGCTCTCGAACTGCTGGATCGTGATCCCCGAGGCCACCAGGGCGAGAAGGAGAACGGCGAGCGCCGACAGCAGGGGCCAGGGCGGCGTCGGCACTGCCCGGTGGCCGGGTCGTCCTGTCGCGCCATCGGCCACGCCCGGCATGCTGCCTCCCCCGACAGACGCTATGCCAGCCCTAGAGGCGCGTCAAGGGAACGTACAGGGAACGTACAGCGATGGACGGGGACACATAGGGACTGGACGACTCCGTCAGGCGCTGGGACCCGGATGTGTTGCGTCTAGCGCCTGGGCGCGTCGTCGAGTATCCAGTTTCCGCATCGCGAGCGCCGGCACGACGTATCGGCGGGACGGCGAGGCTTGTCCAGTCCTTCGCGGGGAGGGCTCCCCCGGGACGGCAACTCAGCTAAGATTGCGATTGCCGGTGGCCGGTGGAGGACCAGGCATGGCCAAGCGCATTCTCGTCGTCGACGACCACGCCCCGACCCGGGCGCTGATCCGGGCGATCCTGGAGGCTGACAAGAAGGGTTTGTACGCGGTCGTGGAGGCCGCGACCGGGATCGAGTGTCTGAGGGCCCACGCGAACCAGGGTCCCTTCGACCTGATGCTCCTGGACGTGAACCTGCCCGACATGGACGGGTTCGACCTGTGTCGGAGCCTGCGGAAGGTGGACGCCCACACGCCGATCGTGTTCGTCACCGCGAAGGGGGAGCTCAAGGACCACGCCGCCGCGCGGCTCGCCGGTGGGGACTCGTACGTCGTCAAGCCCGTCGCCCGTGCGGCGCTCCGCTCGCTCGTGGACCTCTTCACCTCCGTCGCGCGCACCCCAGCCGGCCCGGCGGGCGGTCCCTCCGACCCTGCCGGCGGCGCGGCATCCTGAGTCTCGATTCGCCGCTCGCTGCCGCCTTTTCGCGACACGCCCCCGTTCGCCGGCTCCAGGGCGCCGTTCGCCGATCCGCGGGCACCCGGCTCGGGCCGCTCCCGTATCCTTCAGTGCAGGGGTGAGGCCGATGGACAGCGAGGTCGCCGCGTTCGAGTACCGGCGCCACAAGGTCGCGGGTGCCGTCTGGGGCTTCACCCTCATGACGCTCGCGGCCCTCTTCCTCCTGGACAGCTTCGGGACCCTCGATCTGGGCGAGCGCGCTCGGTACAGCGCCAGCCGGGCCCTGGACGGCGATCCCGGCACCCGCTGGTCCTCTTCCTTCAGCGATCCGCAGTGGATCGCGGTCGACCTGGGCGCGCGCGTGGACATCGCGCGCGTCCGTCTGAGCTGGGAGGCGGCCTACGCCAAGGCGTACCAGATCCAGGTGTCGGACGACGCCGTCCGCTGGACGACCGTGCTCGACGTGCAGGAAGGCCAGGGCGGGGTCGAGGTGCGTGACGTCGACGCGCACGGTCGATACCTGCGCGTCCTGGGGACCCGGCGCGCCACGCCGTGGGGCTACTCGCTGCGCGAGCTGCAGGTGTTCGGCCGGGAGGGCGAGCTGCTGTCGCAGGGAAAGACGGCGACGGCTTCCTCCCGCGAGCGCGTCGGCCCGTGGCTGCTCCTGTGGCCAGCGCTGCTCCTGGCGATGGGGTTGCCGGCCGTGATCGCTCCCAGGAGCTCCGGCAACCAGGTGCTCGGCGTCCTGCTGGCGGGCGCGGGCATCTTCCTGCTGCTCCGCACCCTGGGTCTGCTGCCTTGGGGCCTGGGCGGGAGCGCGGCGGTCGTGCTGCTGGCCACGGGAGCACTCCTCATCGCGCAGGCCCTGCGCGGCGGGCGGGCGAGCACCGCTAGCGGTGGGCCGGACGGCTCCACTCGAGGCTGAGGTCTTTCGTGATCCGGGCGAGGCGTACCTGAAGCAGCCCGGCCGAGCCTGCCGGGACGTCGACGATCACGCTGCCGCTCCGGTGCTCGTCGCCCCAGCTCATCTCGACCCGCACCTCGTGGCGGCCGGGGGGCACGTCGAGGGTCTTCTGGAGGTGCCCCTCGCGCAGCTTGATGGCCACGATCGTCTTGGAGACGGGCGCCGCCAGCTTGGTCTCGTAGGCGAGCGCTCCGTCGATCCAGACGACCAGGCGGCCGTTCTCGAGGGGATGCGTGACGGCCAGGCGCACGCGCCCGCCGGAAGGCGGCGCCGCCTCGGGAGTGACGGCCCGGGGCGGGACGGCGAGCGACGCCTTTGGAGCCGGCGCAGGTGGAATGGGCGCGGTGCGAGCCGCTGACGCGGGTTCGGGCGCGAGCGTGCTCGGCGCCGCCTCGGAAGGCGCGCTGGCTGGCGACGGCTCGAAGCGGGCAGCGTCCGGCGCCGCCTCGGAGCGCGCAGCCTTCGGCGGCGGCACGGGCGCGCGCCCCCGCAGCAGGAACGCCCCGGCCGCCATCGCGGCCACGGCGACGGCGGCGGCGATCCACACGCGACGCAAGCGACGCGGCGACGCGGCCGTCTCGGCCGAGGCGGCGGGCGGCGTGTCCGTGGCGGCGCTCGCCGGCATCCCGCTGGGCGCGCTCGGCAGCGGCCGGGCTCCCGGCTCCGGCTCCTTCCCCATCTCCCAGGAGGGAAGCGTCGCCTCCGCGGCGGCGCGCCCCAGGAGGGCGCCGGGCAGGAGCGACTCCACCGGCAGGGTCTGGTCCGCGGCCTCGGCCGGCAGCACGGGGATCGCCGGCGCGACGGGCGCCGGCGCCTCGTCGAGCAGCGCCGCCAGCGGGTCCGCGGCGTCCGTGGGCGCGACCCCGGCCCGGGTGGCGGTCAGGCTGGTGAGCAGCGCCTCCGGATCGACGCCGGGCAGCGCCGGTTCCGGCGGGGCGGAGAATCCGCTCGCGTGCCGCGGCACGCGGTCCGCCAGCACGTCCTCGAGGTCGTCGGCCAGCGCCGCCGCGGTCGGATAGCGGTCCTCCGCGCGCTTCGCCATGGCCCGTGACACGACGGAGTCGAGCGCCTCCGGCAGGCCGTTCTTCAGCTGCGACAAAGGCGGCGCCTCGGCATGGACGACGCGGGCCAGCACCTCGGGGATGCTGCGGGCCTCGAACCAGCCGCGGCCCAGGAGCAGAGTGCAGAGCACGGAGCCGAGCGAGAAGATGTCCGAGCGGGCGCTCGCCGCCTGCCCGAGCACCTGCTCCGGGGACATGTAGAGCGGCGAGCCGAACCACTGGCCGGTCCGGGTCAGGCGGGCGGAGACCGTGTCGAGCCGGGCGACGCCGAAGTCCATGATCTTGACGGCGGCCTCGTCCCCCTCGTGGCCCGGCCGCGCGTCGAGCAGCATCACGTTGGCCGGCTTGAGGTCGCGGTGGATGACACCGTTCGCGTGCGCGTGCTGGATGGCGCGGCCGACCTTCACCATGATCGCGAGCGCCTCCCGCCAGCCGATCGCGTCGACCAAGACGCGCTCGGCGAGCGTGCGACCCTTGAGGTACTCGAAGACGATGAAGAGCTTGCCGGTGGCGGGATCCTTGCCGACGTCGTGGCAGACCACGATCCCGGGATGGGAGAGCTTGGCGGCGACCCGCGCCTCGGTGAAGAAGCGCTCCTCGTAGTGCCGGAAGGACTCCTCGCCGACGCCGAAGGCGAGCTCGATCGTCTTGAGGGCGACGGTGCGGCCGAGCAGGGTGTCCTCGGCCTGGTAGACGACGCCCATCATGCCCCGCCCGAGCTCGCGGCGGATCGCGTAGCGACCGGCGAGGCCGAGACTCTGCGTCGCGTTGGCGTCTGCGCCCAGGAACGTCCCTCCTTCGTCGGCTCCGCGCGCCGGGGCCTGGCCCAACGCTCGACGTGTGATCAAGTGTACGACGGGAGCGGTCGGGGTCATGATAAGACAATGGCCATGCATCGAGTCGTCGCCGGAGGGGCCCTCGCCCTCGCCCTGCTGCTGGCGGCGGTCGCCGTCCCCGCCAAGGAAACACGTGAGGAAAGCCGCAAGAAGGCGGTCAGGAAGGCTGAGGAGGCCCTGATCAAGGCCGCCAAGCAGGGCGACCTCGACGAGCTGCAGGCGCTGCTCCGCAAGGGCACCCGGATCGATGCGCGGGACGGCGACCAGCGGACGCCGCTCCTGCACGCGGTACGGGGCGGGCATCTCGCCGTGGTGAGGGCGCTCATCGCCGCCCGGGCCAACCTGGACGTACAGGACGAGAAGGGAAGGACGGCGCTCCTGGAGGCCGCCAAGCGCGAGGAGGCGATGCCCGCGACCGACCTGGTCGCGGCCGGGGCCAACGTCAACCTGGTCGACCAGGACGGCCGGACGGCGCTCATGGAGGCCGCACGGGAGGGCACCCTCGCCGCCGCTCGCGCCATCGCCCGGGCCCCGCGGCAGTCGAGCCTCGACGCGTGCGACAAGGACGGCCGCAGCGCTCTCAGCCTCGCCGCCGAGCGGGGGCGCACCGCCCTCGTGCGCCTGCTGCTCGAGGCCGGCGCCGGCGTGCGCAAGCCGGAGGTGGGCGGCAAGGCGCTGCAGGTCGCGGCCGAGAAGGGGTACCCCGACGTCGTCCTGCTGCTGATGGAGGCCCACGCGCCGCTCGGTTTCTCCGCCTGGGAGGAGGAGCTGCCCTTGCACGCGGCGGCCGCCCGGGGCCAGCGCGCGATCGTCGACAACCTGCTCGAGGCCGGCGTCGATCCCGACCAGCTCGACCGCTCGGGCCAGTCGGCCCTGGTCAAGGCCGCCGGCGGCGGACACGACGAGGTCGTCGTCTCGCTGCTGCGCCTGGGCGCCTCGCCCGACCTGCCCGACCGGGAGGGCTGGACTCCCCTCATGCACGCGGCCGCCCACGCCTCGTCGGGCTCGGTCCCGTCGATCCGCGCCTTGCTGCGCGCGGGCGCGCGGCTCAACCGCCGCGACGCTGCCGACGGCAGGACCGCCCTCATGATCGCCGCCCAGAAGGGCAACGCGCTCGCGCTCGAGGAGCTGCTCGAGCGCGGTGCCCAGAGCGACCTCCGCTCCGGGGGCAGGACCGCCCTCGACCTGGCTCGCAGCGAGGGCAACGCTCGCTGCGTGGAGATACTCGCTCCGCGCCCGAAGCGCTGACGCGATGCACTTCGTCATCGTCGGCAACGGGGTCGCGGGCATGGAGGCGGCCCTCGCGCTGCGGGCACGCGACGCCGAGGCCCGCATCACGATCGTCTCGGCGGAGCACGAGCACTTCTTCTCGCGCCCGGCCCTCATGTACCTCTTCGCGGGCCAGCTGCGCCTGCGCGACACCGAGCCCTTCGACCGGCGGCTCTACCAGCGGATGCGCTTCGAGCGCGTGACCAGGCGGGTGGCGTCCCTGGCGCCCGCCGCGAAGGCCCTGGTCTTCGAGGACGGCGCGCGGCTCTCCTACGACCGACTGCTGCTCGCAGTCGGCTCGCGGGCCCGGCCCGCACCCTGGCCGGGATCCGACGGGCCGGGAGTGCACGCCTTCGTCACCCTCGCCGACCTCGCCGCCCTCGATCGAGCGGCGAAGCCGGGGATGCGCGCCGCGGTCGTCGGCGGCGGGCTGATCGGCGTCGAGGTGGCGGAGGTCCTCCACGATCGGGGCCTCCAGGTGAGCTTCCTGGTCCGCCAGCGCTGGTACTTCCCTCTCGCCCTCGACCTGCGGGAGGCCACCCTGGTCGCCGGGCACCTGCGGGGCCACGGGATCGACCTGCGGCTCGAGGCGAGCGTCGAGGCGATCCTGCGCGACGGCACCGGCGCGCTCCGGGGTCTGCGGCTGGCGCCGCCCGCGCCGAGCGAAGGGGGCGCGAGCAGCGACCGCAGTCCCGAGCTGGCGGCCGACCTCGTGGTCGCCGCCATCGGTGTGGTGCCCGCCACCGGCTTCCTGGCCGGTAGCGGCCTGGCTCTCGCCCCGGACGGTGCGATCGAGACGGACGAGGGCCTGCGGAGCTCGCTTCCCGACGTCTGGGCCGCGGGCGACTGCGCCAACGTCACCGGGTACGACGGGCGGCGGCGGCCCGAGCAGCTCTGGTACACGGCCCGCGAGCAGGGCAAGGTCGCCGCCCGCTCGATGTTGGGCGACCGGGTCGCCTATCGCCGCAAGAGCCTCTACAACAGCGCCAAGTTCTTCGATCTCGAGTACACGACCGCCGGCTGGGTGCCGGCGCTCCTGGGCCCGGACGACCAGCCGCGCGATCCGGGGCCCGGGGTCCGCTTCTGGTACCAGCGGGTGCCCGGCCGAGAGGAGAGCCAGCGCATCGTGCTCGAGGGCGACCGCGTGGTCGGGTTCAACATGCTGGGCTCACGCTGGAACCAGGAGCCCCTGCTGCGCTGGATCGACGAACGGCGCAGCCTCGACTGGGTCCTGCCCCGGCTGGGCGAGGCGCAGTTCGACGAGGAGCTGTCCCCGCGCTTCCGGATCCATCCGGGAGCGGCGATCCTGGACCCGGTGCGCTGATGCAGGCGGGGCTCCTCAACACCTACCAGCACGCGGCCAGCCGCCGCTCCTGGCCCGCCTGGCTCGCGTCGCTCCTGCTCTTCGCCGCGTACCTCGTCCTCTATCTGGGCGGCAACCCGCAGCACGGATTCGTCGCCGACCCGGCGGCGGAGCTGGCGAGGGCCGTCGGTCTCGCCAGCAAGTGGACGCTCTACGGCCTCCTCTACACGCTGGCGATGGTGGTGGGCGGTCTCTTCGTGCTCCGGCGCCACGGCAACAGCCGCTACCAGCGGGTGCGCACCCTCTCCGTGGTCGCGGTCCAGGTCGTGCTCGCCTTCGCGACGCCGATCGTGCTCGAGGTGTTCTCCCGCCACGAGTACTACTTCAGCTACTTCTGGCCGCTCAAGATCGAGTACTTCTACCCCGGCGTCATCCTGCGCCAGCCCTTCCTGATGGTGTTCTGGAGCTTCCTGGGCTCGCTGGTCGCCTTCCCGCTGGTCGCCTTCTTCCTGGGCAAGCGCTTCTACTGCTCCTGGGTCTGCGGCTGCGGCGGGCTCGCCAACACCTTCGGCGAGCCCTGGCGCCACCTCTCCAGCAAGTCGAACCGGGCCTGGTCGATCGAGAAGGTCTCGATCCACACGGTGCTCTTCCTGGCCCTGGTCACGACCGCTCTCGTCTGGATCAACTGGGCGATCGGACGCGAGCACCCCGCCTTCGCCCGCTTCGCCTTCGCGGTCCAGGACGGCTACGGCTTCGTGGTCGCCTCGCTCTTCGCCGGCGTCCTGGGCGTTGGCCTCTACCCGCTGATGGGC
The DNA here is from genome assembly GCA_963732935.1 of uncultured Acidobacteriota bacterium. Classification (GTDB taxonomy): domain Bacteria; phylum Acidobacteriota; class Vicinamibacteria; order Fen-336; family Fen-336; genus DATBSL01. The sequence goes on from CAVTBK010000005.1 coordinate 777,562, forward strand.
ACGCGGGTCTGGTGCCGGTTCGGCTGCCCCATGGCGGCGCTGCTCGGCCTGGTACAGAAGCTCGGGCGCTTCCGCATCACCGCCAAGCCCGACATGTGCATCGCCTGCGGGAACTGCTCGACCTACTGCGAGATGGGCATCGACGTGCGCCAGTACGCGATGGCGGGGCTCCCGGTCCGGCGCGCCTCCTGCGTGGGCTGCGGGATGTGCGCGCACGTCTGCCCGCGCGGCGTGCTCGCGCTCGAGATCCGGCCCCAGCGCTTCGCGCCCGGCGGCCGGATCCAGGTCGCGGCCGTCGACCTCTAGCTCCCGGCCATCTGCCGCCGGCGCTTCTCCATCTCCTCCGGCGAGACGTCCTCGACGTGGGTCGAGATCCACCAGACGTTCCCCCAGGCGTCTTTCACGCCGCCGCTACGGTCGCCGTAGAACTGGTCCTCCGGGGCACGGAGCGAGCTGGCACCCGCCGCGAGCGCCCGCGCGTAGACGGCGTCGGTGTCGGTCACGTACAGGTTGATCGCGCTGGTCGTGGCCGGCCACCGTCCTCCGACGTCGGCCAGCATGATGTGCGAGTCCCCGACGCGGACCTCGGCGTGCATCACCTTGCCCTCGGGTCCGGACATGCGCGACTTCTCGACCGCGCCGAAACCCTGCTTCAGGAACTCGATCAGGCGCGCCGCGCCCTCCACCACCAGGTAGGGGGTGACGGTGTGATAGCCGTCGGGGATCGCCTTGACGCCGCTCTTCGTGGGCACGACAGCCTCCTCGCGAGCGTTCTGCTCGCCTGGATTCCAGGGACGAAGACGGGACGCGCTCGTGATCGTGCCGGATCGCCGAGCCACCCGATGGAGTCGTTCAACGCTGAGGGACACCTCGATGATAGGCGCCAGGGCGGGCATCCGCCAGGTGGCGCGCGTGGCGACCCGACCGCTCGCGACGGGAGGCGACAGACCAGTGCCGGGCCCATCCCGGGAGCCGCGAGCGTATGATCAGGTGATCCCTTCCGAAAGCCTGCTGAAGCCGTGAAGAGGCCCGTCCTCGCGTCGACGCTGGTGGTGCTGCTCGCGCTGCCGGGCGCGTCCGCCCAGGCGCTCCCGAGCCAGACCCCGGGCACGGTCCTCTCGGTCGTGATCCCCGCCGGGGCGGCGGCCGGGTCGCTCCTGGCGCACGACAAGCACGGGTTCCTGCAACTCGCCGAGGCATACGCGTCGACGATGGTGGTCGTCTACACGCTCAAGCCGCTGGTCGACCGGACGCGTCCGGACGGCGGATCGCAGTCCTTCCCGAGCGGCCACACGGCGAGCGCCTTCGCGGGCGCCGCGTTCCTGCAGTTCCGGTACGGCTGGCGGATCGGGCTCCCCGCCTACGTCCTGGCCGCCTACGTCGGTCAGAGCCGGGTCGCCACCAAACGGCACTATACGAGCGACGTGCTGGCGGGGGCCGCGATCGGCATCGCCGCCAACTTCGCCTGCACGCACCGCCGCGAGCACGTCGTCCTCTCCCCGGACCTGGGACGGAGCCGCGTCGGCGCCCGGATCACGATCACCTGGTGAGCGGGCGCGCGCTTGTCCATGCGTGCGGGGAGCCGCAGGAGCCGCCTTCCCGTCGATAATCGGGGGATCCGATCGAAGGAGGATGCCGTCATGGAATACGACCCGACGAGTCTCAGCTCAGCGCTGTCCCTCTCCTCCCTGGCCATGCTCGCGCTGGGGGCCGTGATCCCGGCCGCGGTGCAGGCGGAGCCCACGGGCAAGGAACCGCCTTTCGTGGTCGAGTACTACTACAAGGCCCGCTGGGGACACGCCGACGAGTTCATCCGGCTGTTCCGCAAGAACCACTACCCCATCCTGGCCAGGCAGGTCGAGAGCGGCCGCATCCTGAGCATCTCGGCCGTCCAGCCGCGCCTGCACGGCACCGAGGACGGGCGCTGGGACTACCGGGTGACGCTCGTGTTCAAGAACGTGCAGGTCGCGCACGACGCCTCTCCCGAGGAGGCCATCAAGCGCGAGCTGTTCCCGGACCAGGAGACCTTCCAGCGCGAGGAGCAGCGGCGCTTCGAGATCCTGCTCGCCCACTGGGACCTGCCCATCACCGAGCTGGCGCTCCCGTGACCGCGGTCGAGACGCTGCGAGCCGCCTACCCCGTGGAGGTCGAGCTGGCCCGCTGGTCGCCCCTCGCCTGAGCGCCCGTCCCGGTCGAGGCCGCGCTCTGCTCGTAGAATGGGGCCTTCGCCTTCGGGGAGACGTCGTCCTCGCGGCAACCGGGAGACAGGGATGAGGGATCGAGGCCGTCCTGGGGGTGTCGTGCTCGCCGCGTTCGTGCTTTCAGCGCTCGGCGCCCTTGCCGCCGGGCCGGACCAGAAGCCCTCGCTGCCGAGCGAGACGCCAGCGGTCTTCACGCCGAAGACGGAGAGCTTCGACTTCGTCAAGCGGGTGGAGATGGTCCCCATGCGTGACGGCGTCAAGCTCCAGACGATCATCCTGGTGCCCAAGGGTGCCTCGAACGCTCCGATGCTGCTGGTGAGGACGCCCTACAACGCGGCCGGCCGTGTCTCGCGCGCCGCCAGCCCGCATCTGGCGGCGGTCGTGCCGCAGATGCTGGACACCGCGGTCGACGCCGGCTACATCGTCGTGTACCAGGACGTGCGCGGGAAGTTCGGCTCGGAGGGCGACTACGTGCTGACTCGTCCCTTGCGGGGCCCGCTGAACCCGACCCGGGTAGACCACGCCACGGACTGCTACGACACGATCGACTGGCTGGTCAAGAACGTGCCCGAGACGAACGGGCGCGTCGGCACGATCGGCGGCTCCTACGAGGGCTACACGGCGGTCATGTCGACGGTCGATCCGCATCCGGCCTTGAAGGTCGCCGTCCCCTTCGCGCCGATGGTGGACGGCTGGATGGGAGACGACTGGTTCCACAACGGCGCCTTCCGGCAGCTCGGCACGCTCGAGTTCGCCTACTACCAGGAGACCGCCCGCGCGGGCGGCCCCGCCTGGTGGCGGGGCGAGCACGACGCCTACGACACCTTCCTGCGCGCCGGCTCGGCCGGGGCGGTGGCGGCCTCGCGAGGTCTCGAGCAGCTCGGCTTCTGGCGGAAGATCGCCGCACATCCGAGCTACGACGAGTTCTGGCAGGAGCAGGCCGTCGACAAGCTGCTCGCCCGCCGGCCGCTCCAGGTCCCCACGTTGATCGTGTCCGGCCTCTTCGACCAGGAGGACATCTACGGCGGCGCCGCGCTCTTCCGCGCGCTCGCTCCGAAAGACCCCGAGGGCAGGCTCGTGCACCTGGTGCTCGGCCCATGGAACCACGGGCAGGGCCGCGGCGAGGGGCGGGGCATCGGCGCCATCTCGTTCGAAGGGGATACGGCCGGCTGGTTCCGCCGCGAGGTGATGCAGCCCTTCCTCGACCACTATCTGAAGGGCGCTCCCGCGCCCCGGACGCCACGCGTGCTGGCCTACGAGACGGGCGCCAACGTCTGGCGCGAGTACGACGCACTGGCCGCGCTCGTGCGAGACGGGCTGCACCGAGAGGGCGCGGCTCCTCTATCTGCTCCCGCAGGGCCGGCTCGGCTTCGAGGCGCCGACCGCTCGCGCCGGTGAGCCCTACGACGAGTACGTCTCCGATCCGGCGAAGCCGGTGCCGTACCATCCGCGTCCCGACCTGGCGCCGTACGCGCCGGGCTCGGGCTGGGGCGAGTGGCTCGTGGACGACCAGCGTCCGGCGGCCACGCGCACGGACGTGCTCGTCTACGAGACGGGGCCCTTGAAGAAGCCGCTGCGCATCGCGGGGCAGCCGATCGCGCGCCTCTTCGCCTCGACCAGCGGAACCGACTCCGACTGGGTGGTGAAGCTGATCGACGTCTGGCCCGACGAGGTCCCCGACAATGTCTCGCTGGGCGGCTACCAGCAGATGCTGTCGGCCGACATCTTCCGGGGCCGCTACCGCGTCGATCCGTCCCGTCCGGAGCCACTCGCGCCCGGCCAGCCTCTCGCCTATGCCATCCGCCTGCCGAACGCGAGCCACACCTTCCTGCCCGGGCACCGCATCATGGTGCAGGTCCAGTCGACCTGGTTCCCGCTCTACGACCGCAACCCCCAGACGTTCGTGCCGAACATCCTGTTCGCGCAGCCGCAGGACTACGTGAAGGCGACGCAGCGCCTCTGGCGCGCTCCGGGCCAGGCGAGCGCGATCGAGCTGCCGGTCATCGCGCCGATCCCGCCTCGGCCCTGACGACGCTGATCAGCGGACGAGATCGGCGATCACGACCTCGAACGGCTGGAGGGCGATCGCGTCGAGCGCCAGAGAGCTGCCCGGCGACCGGCGCGTCCCGAGCAGCACCTTGCCCGAGGAGGCCTTCTCCCCGGTGGCCGCGAGCGCGGGACGCAGCGTCCGTGGCTGGGCGCTCATGTTGAGGGCCACCAGGACGGCGTCGTCGTTCGTCCGCCGCAGGTAGGCGAGCACGTTCTCGTCCTCGGGCGCCAGGGCCAGGTAGGCGCCGTCGCGGAGCGCCGGCTGCGAGCGACGGAGCGTGTTCAGCCGGCGGTAGAGGTTCAGGATCGAGTCGGGGTCCTTCGACTCGACGGCCACGTTGCGGGTCTGGTAGCTGGGCGGGACCGGCAGCCAGGGCGTCGCGGTGCTGAAGCCGGCGTTCGCGGTCGCGGCCCACTGCATCGGCGTCCGCTCGCCGTCGCGGCCCTTCTCCTTCGGCCAGCCGATCCGGCCGATCGGGTCCTTCACGTCCTCCCGGCGCTTGGGGTCGTTGTTCTCCATCCCCAGCTCCTCGCCGTAGTAGGTGATGGCGGTGCCGCGCAGGGTCAGGTAGAGGGCGGCCATCACCTTGGCGATCGCCTCGTCGTGGACGCCGTCGCCGTAGCGGTCGAAAGAGCGCACCAGGTCGTGGTTCGTGAGCAGGTAGGTGGGCGTTCCGCTCACGCCCTCCAGCCAGGCGATCTGCTTGCGCAGCTCCGGGGCCGATGGCCGGTTCACCATCGCGAACAGGAAGTCCATCGGCAGCTGCACCTCGTCGCCGTGCGCGCCGTAGTAGGCTTCCAGCTCGTCGACATCGCTGGTCCAGGTCTCGCCCACCAGCACCGCGCCGAACTCGTCGGCCGCCCGCCGCAGCTTCCTGAGCACGTCGTGCATCCCGGGCAGCTTCCTGTCGTAGATCTCGTCCTGGCGCGGCCGCCCGAAGTTGTCGGTGCCCGGCGACGGCGGGTTGTCCCGGAGCTGCGGGTCCTCGAAGAGGGTGTCGACCGCGTCCAGCCGGAAGCCCGCCACGCCGCGCCGGTACCAGAAGCGGGTCACGTCGAGCATCGCCCGCTCGACCTCCGGGTTGCGCCAGTTGAGGTCCGGCTGCTCGGGATAGAAGTAGTGGTAGTACCACTGGCCGGTCGCGGGATCGTGCGTCCAGGCCGGCCCCCCGAAGATCGAGACCCAGTTGTTGGGTGGCTGGTCCTCGCCCTTCCCGTCCCGCCAGACGTACCAGTCGCGCTTGGGGGAGTTGCGGGAAGAGCGGGACTCCCGGGACCAGGGGTGTCGGTCCGAGGTGTGGTTCACGACCAGGTCCAGGATCACGCGGATGCCGCGCCTGCCGGCCTCGGAGACCAGGCGGTCGAAGTCGGCGAGCGTCCCGTACATGGGATCGATCTGCTCGTAGTCGGAAACGTCGTAGCCGAAGTCGACCTGCGGCGAGGGGAAGCAGGGCGTGATCCAGACCGCGTCGATGCCCAGCTCCTGCAGGTAGTCGAGCTTCGAGGTGATCCCGTTCAGGTCACCGATCCCGTCCCCGTTGCTGTCCGCGAAACTGCGCGGGTAGATCTCGTAGATGACGGCGTGCCTCCACCACTCGGCAGGCTCGGGGGCAGCCGCCGCCGGAGCCGCCAGGGCGACGAGCGACGAACCGAGCGCCAGGAGAAGCGCGACCGTGGCCTCGCGGATCCGCATGGTTCCCTCCGGGTCGGGACCCTAGGGTACCCCCGGAGGCGTGGCTCAGGAATGGCTGGCCCCAGCCCTCCCCCGACGACTGCGCCGGAATCTGATCTGCGTCACACCCCGAGCGGAGAGGGTCTCACGCACCTCGTCCGCGTGAGGCGACTCACGATCGCTTCTGGAAGCCGTTCGTATGGCTCCTCGGAATGCATGGGCGCCCGGAAGCGGCTCGCTGCGAACGGCAACGGGGACAGGACGTTCAGGAGGATGTCATGAAGAAGATCTTTGCTCTCGCCACCGCCGCCCTGGTGACCAGCCTGCTCGCAGCCGGTTGCGGCAGCGACTCGCCGACCGCGCCGGCACCGGCCGTGCCGGAACCGCAGAGCCTTTCCGCGAACATCTCGGGAAACTGGAGCGGACAGGCGAGGCTGTTCGGAGCGCTCACGAGCGTGACGCTGTCGATCAGCCAGCCGACCTCGGACTCGAGCCTGAGCGGCGTCCAGTCGCTCACCGGCACGGTGAGTCTCGCCAACGGCTCGCCCCTGGCCGTGACGGGCTCGAAGCAGGGGGACGCCTGGTCCGTGAGCGGCAACAGCGCCTCGACGATCATCACCGTCCACCAGGCGCTCACGTCAGCGGGCGCCAGCTCGGGCGATCTCACGCTTCAGGTCGGCCCGCCGAGCAACCAGGGGACCGTCGCCCTGGACCTGCACAAGTCGTAGCCACCACACGGAGCAGTCGTGGCGGCGAAAGAGAGGCGCCGCGGTCGGCAGACCGCGGCGCTCGTTTCGTTTTGGGCTCCCTGCGACGGCGGGACCCTGAGGCCACCCCGCAGGAACCCTCAGCCCAGGACCTGCCTCTGGATCCCGAGCACGTGCTCGCGGAACTTCGGGTAGTTGACCCAGAGCCGGCGCTGGCACCCCGCGAGCTCGGGGCAGTGCGCGCAGGAGACCAGCTTCCTCTCGAGGACGCAGGCCCGCACGTCGCAGTTGCGAACGGCATACCCCTGCCGCGCGGGCTCGACCTTGCACCCGAAGCAGAAGACCTCCTCGGGCGTGAAGTCGCGGCCGTACCGATCCTTCCACTTGCCCGCGAACTCCTTCTTCACCTCGAGGTCGTTCGCGAGCGAGGCCTTGAGCAGCGGGCACTGCTTGGGATCGCACTCGTAGCAGCAGTAGGTCAGCTTCTCGAAATCGGGCGCTTTCGACTCAGCAGGCGCCGCCGTCTCTTCCGCCGCCGCCCGCGAAGCGAGCCCAGCGGCGAGCAGGCAGCCGCCGCACAGTGTCGTGGTCTCGAGGAAGCTCCGTCGGCTCCGGGTCTCGGATCTCATGTCGTCCCTCCAGGCGTCTCGTTCCAGCGGATGCTACGAGACCGCGAGCCCGCGAGCCCGCGCGATGTGACGAAACCCCGCCGGGCGGGGACGAAACGCCGCTGCACACGGACGGCGCCTCCGCGTCCGGCTGGCCGCGGGTCCGGTCCTTGCCTTATCCTGGGCGCCCGGCAGCGTGTGGACGCCCGGCACCGCATGCAAGTGACACCGACCACGACGAGCGGCGTTCCCCGGCAGCGCTGGCGCGAGTGGGCGACGGTCGCCGTCCTCTGTCTCGGCCTGGGCCTCGCCTACTCCGGGTCGGGCAAGCTCCGCCGGATGCTCCGGGGCGAGCCCGTCGACTGGAGCACCCTCCTCACCTCGGAGCTCCTCCACTTCGGGGCCTGGATCGTCCTCTATCCGGCCGTCGCCGCCCTCGCCGCGCGCTTCCCCCTCGGCGAGCGGCGGACGCGTTCCCTGGGCGTCCACCTCGCGGCGGCGCTCGTCTTCTCGCCCGCGCTCATGAGCCTGACGACGCTCGCGCGCTCGCTGCTCACGGCCGCGCCCTTGCCGGCACCGGGCACCTTGCTCCGGGAGGTGATCGTGCCCGAGTACGCCTGGGGCATGACCGCCTACCTGGTGCTGCTGAGCGTCGCCTCCGCGGGCGAATGGCGGCTGCGCGACGAGCGCCGCGCCTCCGAGGGCGCCCGCCTCGAGGCCGCCCTCACCCTCGCGCGCCTCCAGGCGCTCCGCATGCAGCTGCAGCCGCACTTCCTCTTCAACGCGCTCAACTCGGTCTCCTCGCTGCTGCGCAGGGACCCCGACGGCGCCGAGCGCATGCTGGCCCGGCTCGGTGACTTCCTGCGCGTGCTGCTCGACGACGGCATGCCGCAGCAGGTCCCGCTGCGACGCGAGCTGGCCCTGCTGGACAGCTACCTCGCGATCGAACGGGTGCGCTTCCGCGACCGGCTGACGGTCGAGGTCGATCTACCGCCGGAGCTGCTGGAGGCCCGGGTCCCCACCTTGATCCTGCAGCCCCTCTTCGAGAACGCGATCCGGCACGGCATCGGCGAGCGCGCCGGCCCGGCGCGGGTCCGTCTGACAGGCCGGGCCGAGGATGGTCGCCTTCAGCTCTTCGTCGAGGACGACGGCCGCGGGCACGCACCCGATCGCCCCGGGTCCGGCGTGGGCCTCTCGAACATCCGCGCACGGCTCGAGCAGCTCTACGGCCCCCGTGCGGAGCTTCAGCTCGCGACCACCGCCGACGGCGTCCGGGTCGGGATCTCCCTCCCCTACGAGACGTCGCCGAAACCCCGGGAGAGCGGCGAGGCCGAGGGGTAATGGAAGAGGCGTCGCCGCTGCGAGTCCTCGTCGTCGACGACGAGCCCCCCGCCCGCGACAAGATCCGCGAGGTGCTGGATGACCTGCCCGCGATCGCAGTCGTGGGCGAGGCGGGCGACGGCGTGACGGCCGCTCAGGCGATCCAGGAGCTGCGGCCGGACCTCGTCTTCCTCGACGTCCGCCTGCCCGAGATGGACGGCTTCGGCGTCCTGGCCGCGCTGCCGGAGGGGCACTTCCCCCTGGTCGTCTTCGTGACCGCCTTCGACGCCTATGCGGCACGCGCCTTCGACCTGCACGCCGTCGACTACGTGCTCAAGCCCTTCGATCGCGAGCGGCTCGGGGAGGCCGTCGCACGGGCGCGCGAGCGGCTGGGCTCGGCGCAGGCACGGCAGGAACAGGCGCGGGTGCTTGCGCTCCTGGAGACGCTCGCGTCGCGACGGCCCGCCCTCGAGCGGGTGCTGGTCCGAACCGGCTCCCGCTTCGAGCTCGTCCGCCTCGCCGAGGTGGACTGGCTCGAGGCGGCCGGGAACTACGTGACCCTCCACCTCGGCCGCCGGACGCCCCTCCTGCGCCGGACGCTGAGCGGCCTCGAGCAGCAGCTCGACCCCGCCCGCTTCCGCCGGATCCACCGCTCGCTGATCGTCAATCTCGACCGCGTCAAGGAGATCCGCCCTTCCGCGGCAGGCGAGTACGAGGCCGTGCTCCTGGACGGCACCGTGCTCCGGGTGAGCCGCAGCTACCGGGAGAACCTGCTGGGCGACGCTTCGCCCGCCTGACCCGGATCGAATGATCCGGATCCTTCGATCGATTGCCAGGACGCGTTCTCGATTCTATATTTCGATAGATGTCGAATAATGACACTGTCGAGGTCGAGGGGCTGGCGGCCGCCTTCGCGGCCCTCTCCAACCCCCAGCGCCTGCGCATGTTCATCAAGCTGGCGACCAGCTGTTGCGCGCCAGGGGACGGGGGAAGAGGCGAGAGAGCCCGTTTCTGCTGCGCGAGCGAGCTGGGGGAGGGGCTGGCGCTGGCCCCGTCGACCGTCTCGCACCATCTGAAGGAGCTGCGCCAGGCAGGCCTCGTGCACGTCGAGCGGCACGGCCGCAGGATCGACTGCTGGGTGAGCCGGGAGACGCTGCGGGTGCTCGCCTCCTTCTTCAGCGGCTGGCGGCCGCGGGTGCGGGCGAGGGCCGCCGGTCCCGTCGTTCGAGTCTCCGCGCCAGGAGGGACGCGATGAGCGCGACCTGTGGGTCTTCCGGCCGCGACCGCGGCGGCGGGACCGTGCTGCTGCGGGCCCAGGACGAGCGAGCCGCAGGTGCCGGCCGCGGGGCACGCCGACGCCGCCTGGGGCGACGGCGTGGTGCCAACGCCCGTCGGCGAGGTCCCGCGGGTGCGGACGACGCTCGGCCTGCGAGACCGTCTGGGCACCCTGATGGTGCGCTCCGGCGTCCGGCGGGGCCGATACCGGGTAACCCCGGGGCTCTACGCGGTGGGCTCTCCCGACGGCGAGTCGCCGGTCCTCGTCTCCGCGAACTACAAGATGAGCTTCGATCGGCTGCGCCGCGTGCTGGGTGGACGCCACGCCTGGATCCTCGTGCTGGACACCAAGGGCATCAACGTCTGGTGCGCGGCCGGCAAGGGCAGCTTCGGAACGGCGGAGCTCGTGCGTCGCGTCGAGAGCTCGGGGCTCGCGCGCGTCGTCACGCACCGCAAGCTCGTGCTGCCGCAGCTCGGAGCGCCAGGCGTCGCGGCCCACGAGGTCCACGCGGCCACCGGCTTTCACGTCGTCTACGGCCCCGTGCGAGCCGAGGACCTCCCCGTCTTTCTCGACGCCCGCATGAAGGCGGTCCCCGAGATGCGCCGCGTCCGTTTCGGCCTGCGTGACCGCCTGGTCCTGATCCCGGTGGAGCTCGTCACGGGTGCCCGCTACGCCTTGCTCGCGGCGGCGGCGTTCCTTCTCCTGGGCGGGCTCGGCCCCCACGGCTACTCCCTCGCGGCTGTGGGCACGACCGGCCTGGCGAGCGCGCTGCTCGCTCTCGCCAGCTTCCTCGCCGCTCTTACGCTCGGCCCCGCTCTCCTGCCCTGGCTGCCGGGACGGGCCTTCTCGCTGAAGGGCGCCATTCTCGGCGTCGCGCTGGTCGCCGCCCTGGCGGCGTACGGCCTTCCGGGACCGGGAGTCTTCGGCTCCTGGCTGCAACTTCTGGCCTGGCTCGCCCTGGCGCCCGCGATCACGAGCTTCGTACTGATGAACTTCACCGGGGCCTCGACGTACACCTCTTTGTCGGGCGTCCTGCGCGAGATGCGGTTCGCCGTCCCGGCCCAGCTCGCGGCCGGCGGGATCGGTCTCCTGCTGTGGGTGGCAGGCCTCTTCCTGCCGGCGGGGGCGGCCCGATGAGGTATCTCGAGAACGTCGTCACGCTGGAGCTGGACAGCTCCCGCTGCAACGGCTGCGGCCTCTGCGTCGCCGTCTGCCCGCACGCGGTCTTCCGCCTCGAGCACAAGCGAGCCCTGCTCGCGGACCGCGGCGCCTGCATGGAGTGCGGTGCCTGCGCGAGGAACTGCGAGCCGGCCGCGATCCGGGTGAGGGCCGGCGTCGGCTGCGCGGCGGGTGTCCTGGCCGGTCTGGCGGCCGGGACCGCGCCCACCTGCGGCGACTCCTGCGGCTCGCCCGTGGGCTCCCCGCCCTGCTGCTGAGCCCCGCCGACCCGAGGGCGCGGAGCTAGGCGGGCCGGCCGGCGGCGACGCCGATTTCGGCGCGGCCCGCCCGGCGGCGCAGCTCGACGAGCAAGGCGAGGGCATAGAAGCCGAACGCGACCAGCGTCAGCGCCCGAAGCCCCGAGTAGATAGACATGTACTCGAGGCACCCACCCACCACCGCGCCCAGCAGGTTCGCGCCCAGCGCGCCACCCAGGCTCGGCGCGCGCGCCAGCAGCTGCGAGACGACGATGCCCGCGAAGCCCACCGGCAGCCCGATCAGGACGCCACCGGCGACGCCACGGGCCAGCAACGGCAGCCGGTTGAGCGCCGACACGTCCACCAGCCAGAGCACCACGAGCGAGGCCAGCAGGAGCGCGAAGCCCGCCCAGGGCGCTCGGGGGCGGAGGCGCTCCACGGCCACGTTCATCAGCAGGGCCACCAGCAGGACTCCGCCGAAGACGAACGCGTTGACGATCCAGGTGGAACCGAAGAGGAGCGACAGGGCCGTGACACCCCGCGTCTCGAGCAGCAGAAAGCCCGCCCCCATCAGGAACAACGTCCCATCGAACTCCCTTGCCAGTCGACGCGGGCCGCTAGCGAGGGCGGCGAGGACGATCCCCAGCAAGAGGACGCCGGTGAGAACGGTGATGTAGCCCCAGGGCACCAGGTTCGGCCGCAGGTACAGGAACGGCCAGTCGTCGCTCGTCTTGAGCAGCTTCGCCGGACGCCCCACCTCCCTCAGCGAAGCGAAGGAGGAGCGCTCCCAGTGGAGTCTGGCCGGGTCGCGCGCGGCGATCAGCATCGCCGCCCCCACGTACTGTCTCGTGAGGGACGATCACGGGCCGGGTGCCGGTGGCGTCGGCCAGGGTCCAGTAGAGCCGCTCCAGCATCCAGGGCCCGCCCGCGAAGCTGAGGTTCACGCTCAGGAGACCTCCGGGGGCGACCAGCCTCCAGGCGGCCCGTAGTCCCTCCTCGGTGTAGAGGTAGTTGTCGAGCCGCAGCGTCGACAGCGACGAGAACATCGCGTGCGAGTCGACGAAGCCGAACGCGACCACATCGTAAGGCGGTCCCGCGTACTGCTCGAAGTACGCCCGGCCGTCGTCGACGATCGCGTGTACCCTGGGGTTCGAGTAAGGCCGTTCGGGATGGAGGCGCCGGCCGAGGGCGATGATCCTGCCGTCGATGTCGACCGCGTCGACCTCGCGGAAGCCCTGGCGCACGGCCCCCTGGACGTCGTTGCCGGTCCCGGCCCCGATCACGAGCGCGCGTCCGCGCCGGTCGCCGAGCGCGAACGGCAGCTCGTACATTTCCTTCAGGCCGGGAAAGGGAGCCGCGAGCGGTGACCCGGACAAGTCCAGGGCGTACTGGTGGAAGTCGCGGTTCGCGCTGAGCGTGAAGAAGCGGGGCGGGCTTTCGACCACATCGATCCGGTTGTAGGCCGAGAAGACGGCGCCCTGGACGGACAACTGCCCCAGCACGACCGCCGCCAGCAGGCCCGCCCACGCCACCGGCTTCCTCGAGAGCCACAGGAACGGCAGCCCGCCCAGCAGCAGCCAGACGGGCGGCGGCGCACCCGTCGCGGTCACGGCGCTCGCGGCCACGACGCCCAGCAGCGACCCGGCGAGATCGGCGGAGTAGCTGTTGAGATCCGACCGCAGGCTCATCAGGTGTCCGACGGCTGCGCCGGCGAAGACGAAGACCGCGACCACCCCGCTGAAGAGCGCGAGCACGACCCCCGTGGCCCCAGCGAAGACACGAAGGCTCGCGGGCCTCCCCGCGCCACCCCAGAGGTGGATCGCAAGGTCCGGGAAACGCAGATGCACGATGTGGAGGGGCTCCGCCAGGGCGACGGGCATCGCCAGCAGCGCGAGCGCAGGAAGCGTGAGGTGCACGAGGCCGGGGAGCCTGCGGCCGAGGATCAACCCGACGCCCATGCCCAGGAAGCAGCCGATCAGGATCAGGTTGTTGAAGTAGGCCAGCACCCGCACCTGTCCGGAGAGCCAGCGGATCAGGGCCAGCTCCAGGGCCAGGATCCCGAAGGTGGCGAGACCGATCTGCAACAACACCGGCCCCTTGCCCACCGGCCATCTCGCGTCGCGCACTAGTCGCACCCAGAGCTCCCTTCGGCGGGCGCATTCTACCGTGGTGCGTCGGCCGGTCAGAGGCCCGCCGTCTCGCCCACGCTCATCAGGAAGGCGCGGTCGGCCAGACCCCGTCGCGCGGCCTCGGCGAGGAAGCGCTTGGGCGGCTCGTCGAGCGGCTCGTCCGAGAGGTCGAAGGTCCCGAAGTGCATTGCGACCACGCGCCTCGCTCCCACCTCGAGCGCCGCACGCACGGCCTGCTCGGGGTCGAGGTGGACGGGACCCATCATCGCGCGCGGCTGGTAGGCGCCGATCGGGAGGGCGGCGAGGTCGATCGGCCCCAGCCGCCGTCCGATCTCGGCGAAGCCCTCGAACAGCGCGGTGTCGCCCGCGTGGTAGAACCGCCGCGTCTTCCCGGTCACCACGAAGCCGGCCCAGAGCCTCCGGTTGCGCCCCGTGAGGCCGCGGCCCGAGAAGTGGCGGGCCGGAACGCAGGTCACGGTGACGCCCGCCAGCTCCGTCGCTTCCCACCAGCCCAGCTCGGCGTGGACGGTGCCGCCGGCCCCCCGCACCAGCTCCGCCATGCCGGCAGGCACCACGAAGGGCACGCCTCGCTCGGCCAGGCGCCGGATGGTCGCGAGGTCGGCGTGGTCGTAGTGGTCGTGCGACACGAGCGCGAAGTCGGCGCGCGGCAGGACCTCGAGCGGCACGCCCGGCGGGACGAGCCGCCTGGGTCCGGCGAAGCCGACCGGGCTCGCCCGCTCGGACCAGACAGGGTCGGTCAGGAAGCTCGCCCCATCCAGTCGCACGAAGAAGGAGGCGTGGCCGATCCAGGTGAGGGCGGGATTCCGCGCCAGGGCGGCGCGATCGAAAGGGACGAGCGGCGCCGCTCCCGGCCGCGGCCGGCGACTCGCGCGGAGGCGCCGCCACAAGAAGGGCAGCGCGACGCCCGGACGCAGGCGCCCCGGCGAGGCGGCCTCCGAGCGCGCGATCCTGGTCATGGTCGCGGCCTCCGGCTCATGGCCGCCACCTCATCCGCGTCTCCGCAGGCCGAGCCGGCGCGCGAGGTGGTGCAGGTTGCTGCGGTGCATCCCCAGCTCGCGGGCAGCCTCCGCCCAGTTGCCGCCGCCGCGCTCCACGGCCTCCCGGACCACGCGGCGCTGGTAGTCGCGCACGCGCTCGGTGAGAGGCCGAGCGGCCGGCGCCGGAGGCTCTACGGGCTCTTCGGCGACAGGTCCGGCCTGGCCCGACACGTCGAGATGCCGGGCCTCGATGAGCACCGGCGCTCCAGGCTCGAGGCCCACCGCGGCCCGCAGGGCCGCACGGCTGACGAGGTTCTCGAGCTCGCGCACGTTGCCGGGCCAGTCGGCGGCGGCGAGGCGCGCGTGCACCGGCTCCGCGAGCCGCACCGGGCCGAGGCCGAGCCGGCGCCGGGCGGCATCCGCGAAGTGCGTGGCGAGGAGCGGGATGTCCTCGCGGCGCTCCCGCAGAGGCGGCACCCGGAGCGGGAAGACGGCCAGGCGATGATAGAGGTCCGCCCGGAAGCGCCCGCGCGCGACCTCGCGCTCGAGGTCGCGGTTGGTCGCCGCGACGACCCGCACGTTCACGCGATGGACGCGGTCGGAGCCGACGCGCTGGATCTCCCCGCTCTGAAGGGCCCGGAGCAGCTTCGGCTGCAGCGTCAGCGGCAGCTCGCCCACCTCGTCCAGGAAGAGGGTCCCCGCGTCGGCCACCTCGAACTTCCCGGCACGGTCCCGCACGGCGCCGGTGAAGGCCCCTGCCACGTGCCCGAACAGCTCGCTCTCGGCGATCGCCTCCGGCAGCGCCGCGCAGTTGACGTGGATGAGCGCCTCGTCGCGGCGGCGCGACAGCTCGTGGACCTGGTGCGCGACGCGATCCTTGCCGACCCCGGTCTCGCCCGTCACCAGCACGGTGAGGTCCGAGGCCGCGACCATCGCGACCTCCTCCAGCATGCGCTGGAGCGCGGGGCTCGCGCCGATCAGCTCACCGCTCGTCTCGATCGCGTGGCGCTGCAGCTCGCGGGCGACGCGGCCGCGCTGCTCGGCCCGCTGCTCCAGCGCCTCGATGAGGGCCGTGGTGCGGAGGGCGGCTCCGGCCAGGGCGCCGAGGGTGGCGAGGAAGCGCGTGTCGAAGGCGTCGAAGGCGTTCGGCTGCAGCGCGTCGGCGGTCAGCGCGCCGATCACCTCGCCGCCCTCCGTCAGCGCGCAGCCGAGACAGGCGTGGATGCGGTGCCGCGCCTGCGGGTCCGTCTCGAGCAGGCCGTCGAAGGGGTCGGGCAGCGGGCTGTCCGCCGGGAAGCGCACGGGCTCGGGCGAGCGGAGGATCGCGTCGAGACGCGGGTGCTCGGCGCGCGGGTAGCGGCGCGCGAGCGCCTCCGGCAGGAGACCGTGACCCGCAATCGGTACCAGCACCTCCCCTTCGAGACGCGAGAGGCACGCCGCGTCGAACGGGACGACCCG
This sequence comes from uncultured Acidobacteriota bacterium, assembly GCA_963732935.1. Taxonomy (GTDB): domain Bacteria; phylum Acidobacteriota; class Vicinamibacteria; order Fen-336; family Fen-336; genus DATBSL01. The sequence goes on from CAVTBK010000005.1 coordinate 793,395, forward strand.
ATGGACGGCGGCGAGGAGTCGGGCGTAGCGATCCCGCCCCGCGAGGGAGGCCGTGAGGTCCCGGGCGATCTCGAGCAGGGCCGTGATGGCGGCCGCGCTCTTCTCTCGCCGTTGCTCGTCCGACAACAGTGTTGTCTCGGTCATAACGGGCGCGCGTTGTCCTCATCATAACACTCCTCGTAACTCGCTGAGATGGCTCGCTCGGCGATCTGGCACTCCCGATGCACTAGAGGAGCTCGACCGGCCGGCGCAAGGCGAACGAATCGGACGCCACGGCCGGAACGAAGGAGAACGAAGGACCATGGCGACACAAGCACTCTCCCCTGCCACCACCCTGGCCGACCTGGCCGTGACGCACCCGGCGGCTTCGCGTGTCTTCCGCCGTCACGGCCTCGACTTCTGCTGTCACGGCCGCCGGCCGCTCGCCGAGGCCTGCGCGGAGCGAGGTCTCGCCGCCGAGGGAGTCATCGCGGAGATCACCGGCGAGGAGGCGTCCGCTCCGGACCTGCCCCGCTGGGACGAGCGTCCGCTCGACGAGCTCGTCCACCACATCGTGGACTTCTACCACCAGCGCCTGCGCAACGAGCTGCCGGAGCTGGTCGCGCTGGCCGCGAAGGTGGAAGCCCGCCACGCGGAGAAGGCGAGCTGTCCGCGCGGACTCGAGGCCCACCTGAAGAGCATGCACCAGGCCGTTCTCGAGCACCTGGCGAAGGAGGAGCAGATCCTCTTCCCGATGATCGCCGGGGGCCGGCTCCAGCTCGCGCGCGGCCCCATCCACGTGATGGAGGCCGAGCACGACGACCACGGAGCGAGCCTCCGCGAGACGCGCCGGCTGACCGCCGACCTCACGCCGCCCGAGGAGGCGTGCCCCAGCTGGCGGGCCCTCTACCTGCGGCTCGGCGCTCTCGAGGCCGAGCTGATGGATCACATCCATCTCGAGAACAACGTCCTCTTCCGCCGCACGCTCGCGGCCTGACCCGGGCGACGACACCACACGGGATCGAGACCACGCCACCACAGGAGACCCCATGACTGCTCCTCGACTCGAGACACGCTACGGAATCGGCCTCGCCGCCACGCTGCTCCTGGCCTTCCTGGTCCTCGGCTTCTTCGGCCGGGAGGTCTACCGTCAGGCACCGCCCATCCCGGATCGCTTCGCGACACCCGACGGCGCGACCCTCGCGACCAAGGACGACGTCCTCACCGGCCAGCAGGTCTGGCAGTCGACGGGCGGACAGCAGCTCGGCTCCATCTGGGGTCACGGCGCCTACCAGGCCCCCGACTGGTCGGCCGACTGGCTGCACCGCGAGGCGGTGGCGCTGCTCGACATCTGGGCGCGGCGGGACGGCGCACGGTCCTACGCAGACCTGGAACCCGAGGCGCAGGCGGCGCTGCGTGAGCGCTTGAAGCTCGAGCTGCGCCGGAACAGCTACGACCCCGCGACGAGAACGGTCACCCTCTCGGCCGACCGCGCACAGGCCATGCGCGCGACGGCGGCCCACTTCGACGGCCTCTTCGGGGGCGACCCCGCGCTCCACCACCTGCGCGAGGCCTATGCGATGACGGAGGTGACGGTTCCCGATCCGGCGCGCCGGCGCGAGCTCACCGCCTTCTTCTTCTGGACCAGCTGGGCCGCGGTCACCGAGCGCCCGGGCCTGCCGATCAGCTACACCAACAACTGGCCGCACGAGCCTCTGGTCGGCAACCAGCCCTCCGCCGCCACGGTCGTCTGGTCGATCGTGAGCATCGTGCTGTTGCTCGCCGGCGTCGGCGCCCTGGTCTGGTGGCGCGCCTTCCGCGCAGGCAGCGAGGCGCCGGCCGTCGAGCCGCCGGCCACGGATCCGCTCGCCCCGCTCGCGCTCACGCCCTCGATGCGCGCGACGGCCAAGTACCTCGCGGCCGTGGTGGCGCTCTTCGTCGTGCAGGTGGCGCTCGGGGCGGTGACCGCGCACTACACGGTCGAGGGCCAGGGCTTCTTCGGCTTCCCGCTCGCCCGCTACCTGCCCTACAGCCTGACCCGCACCTGGCACATCCAGACCGGGCTGTTCTGGATCGCCACCGCTTTCCTGGCCGCCGGGCTCTTCCTGGCGCCGGTCGTGGGCGGACGCGAGCCGCGCTTCCAGCGGCTCGGCGTGAACGTGCTTTTCGGCGCCCTCCTGCTGGTGGTGGGCGGGTCGCTCGCGGGCCAGTTCTTCGCCATCCACCAGGACCTGCCGCTCGGCCTCTCCTTCTGGCTCGGCCACCAGGGCTACGAGTACGTCGACCTCGGCCGCGCCTGGCAGATCGCGCTCTTCGCCGGTCTCCTGCTCTGGCTCGGCCTGATGCTGCGCGGCCTGGCACCGGCGCTCCGGCGCCGGGACGAGAGCCGGACGCTCGTCCTGATGTTCACCGGCGCGGCGACCGCGATCGGACTCATGTACGGGGCGGGCTTCCTCTTCTCGGCCCGCACCCACCTCTCCGTGATGGAGTACTGGCGCTGGTGGGTGGTGCACCTCTGGGTGGAGGGCTTCTTCGAGGTGTTCGCGACCGCGGCCCTCTCGCTCGTCTTCGCCAAGATGGGCCTGGTCGAGAAGCGTCATGCGGGCCTGGCCGTAGTCGCCTCCTCGGCGCTCTTCCTCTTCGCCGGCATCCCGGGCACCTTCCATCACCTCTACTTCAGCGGCACCCCGACCCCGATCCTGGCCGTGGGGGCGAGCTTCAGCGCGCTCGAGGTGGTCCCGCTGGTGCTGGTCGGCCTCGAGGCCTTCCGCACCAGCCGAATGCAGAGGGCCGCACCCTGGATGGCGCGCTACCGCTGGCCGATCCGCTTCTTCGTGGGCGTCGCCTTCTGGAACTTCCTGGGCGCGGGCGTCTTCGGCTTCCTGATCAACCCGCCGATCGCCCTCTACTACATGCAGGGACTCAACACGACCCCCGTCCACGCCCACACCGCCCTCTTCGGCGTCTATGGCCTGCTCTCGCTCGGCCTCGTGCTGCTGGTCACGCGCAAGCTCACCGGCGAGCGCGCCTGGAAGGAGACGCCGCTCGCGGTGGCGTTCTGGTCGATGAACGTCGGCCTCGGCCTGATGGTCGCGCTCAGCCTGCTGCCGGTGGGCCTCGCCCAGACCGTCGTGAGCGTCGACACCGGCCTCTGGTACGCCCGCAGCGCCGACTTCCTCCAGCAGCCTTGGGTCCAGACCCTGCGCTGGCTGCGCATGCCCGGCGACAGCCTCTTCCTGATCGGCGTCGCTGCCTTCGTCTGGTTCATGGCCGGGCTCTGGCGCGGCTGGAGCTTCGAGCCCGCGGCTCAACCGGCGCCGAGCGCGGCGCCGCACCCGGTCCAGGTGCCGGCGTCCTGAGGAAGACCCCGACCCGGGCGGCGGCTGGCGCCCGGGCCTGGGCTATGTTCGGGCCCTGGCGCCGCCTCTGGTCCACCGACAGGACCTGATCCGCCAGGGGGAGCGACGATGGGCACGGCCACCACGGAGAAGCTCCAGACCCTGAAGGCCGGGCTGGCCCGCGTCATCCTCGGCAAGGACGAGGCCCTCGACCACGTGCTGGTGGCCCTGCTGGCGGGCCACCACCTGCTGATGGAGGACGTGCCCGGCGTGGGCAAGACGACCCTCGCCAAGGCGCTGGCGCGCTCGTTCTCCGGCCAGTTCCGGCGGGTGCAGTTCACTCCGGACCTGCTGCCCGCCGACATCCTGGGCTCCGCCGTCTACAGCCCCCGCGACGGCAGCTTCACCTTCAAGGAAGGTCCCATCTTCGCGCAGGTGCTGCTGGCGGACGAGATCAACCGCGCCTCGCCGCGCACCCAGTCGGCCCTGCTCGAGGCGATGAGCGAGCAGCAGGTCTCGAGCGACGGCGTGACGCGGCCTGTCCCTTCTCCCTTCCTGGTCCTCGCGACCCAGAACCCGGTGGAGTTCCACGGCACCTATCCGCTTCCAGAGGCGCAGCTCGACCGCTTCGGCTTGCGCATCGAGCTCGGCTACCCGGCGGCGGAGCGTGAGCTGGAGGTGCTCTACGCCCAGGCGTCGCACCACCCGCTCGACGCCGTCCAGCCGGTGCTCTCGGCCGAGGAGGTGATGGCGCTCCAGGCGGAGACCCGGGAAGTGCGGGTCGATCGATCGCTGGGCCGCTACGTGGTGGCGCTCGCCGAGGCCACGCGCCGGCACCCCTCGGTCCGTCTGGGCTGCTCTCCACGAGGCAGCCTGATGCTGTTCCGCTCGGCCCAGGCACGCGCCCTCCTCGAGGGCCGATCGTTCGTGGTCCCCGAAGACGTGAAGGCCCAGGCCGTGCCTGTCCTCGCGCACCGCCTGGGCCTCGAGACGAAGGCCCGCTACACCGGCCTCGCGAAGGAAGACGTCCAGCACGGAAGCGCCCGGCGCGTCCTGGATCTGCATCTCCGGCGAGACGTGTCCGCAGGCCGCCTTGATCTCCCAGATCGTCACGCCCTCTCCGCGGCGCCGGCCGAGGAAGCGCACGTCGTTCGCGTAGGCCTGAGGGTGGTCGGCCAGGATCAGGCTGAGGAGGGTCGTCTTGCCCGACCCGTTCGGCCCGACCAGTGCACCCGCTGTCTGTCAGCTCGTCGCCTCACGGAAGGAGCGATTCTAGCCCCGACCAACCGCCGTGCCGTCCCTGCGTTGACCCGCCGCTCGAGCGGGGCCCGTTCTACCTCTGGGGGGCCCTCGGTGCCGTCCCGGTCTACGGGGCCGCGCTCGCGTCGGCTCGGCTGCGCCGGTGGTTCCAGGGCCTGGGGCATCTGCAGGGCGAACGCTTCTCGGACGCCCCACGGATCGTCGCCCGTCTCCTGCTCGCTCTGGTGTTCGTCCTCTCCCCGCTGATCCTCGCGAACGCTCTCGTCCTCGTCAACGGTGCCCTCGACGGCAGCGCGCCGACCCCTCATGAGACGACCGTCCTCGACAAGACACGCAGCGGCGGCGGCCGGGCCCCCATCAGCTACACGCTGCGGGTCGAGGCCTGGCGGCCCGGTGCTCCCTGGCAGGACCTCGGCGTCAGCAAGAAGGCGTTCGAAGACGCGCGGATGCTCGGCCCGCTGCGACCCGACGCGCCTCGCCCTGATCGCCCGCCTCCGGGCCGGGCGGCCTCAGCCAGAGGGCGGGGGTATAGACTCACTGCCGACATCGATAGAGGAGGGTTCATGCCGACCGTCAAGGAAGCCGCGGCCGAGTTCCTGGCCAAGAAGCGCGTGGCGGTGACGGGCGTCTCCAGGCAGCCGCAGAGCCACGGTGGCAACGTCGTCTACCAGCGGCTGCGTCAACGCGGCTACCAGGTCTTCCCGGTCAACCCCAACGCGGACCAGGTCGAAGGGGACGCGTGCTTCCACGACCTGAGGTCGATCCCGGGCGGCGTCGAGGCGGTGGTGATCGCGACGCGGCCGGACGCCGCGGAAGCCACCATGCGGGAGTGCGCGGACCTCGGCGTCAAGCACGTCTGGATGCACCGCTCCTTCGGCGGCGGCAGCGTCTCCGTGCCGGCCGCGGCCTGGGGCCGAGAGCACGGCATCCAGGTGATCGAGGGCGGCTGCCCCCTGATGTTCGAGCCCACCGCGGATCCCGGACACAAGGTCATGCGCTTCGTGCTGACCCTGGCCGGCAAGGTCCCGAGGCGCGTCTCCTGAGCCGTTCCGGCGCGCCTGATCGGGCCTGCCCGCCGGGCAGCGCCAGCAGGTGTAGACCCGTCATGAGCACCGACGAGCTTAGACACCACAGGCAGGTGGCGCCGATCACGAAGGGCTCGAGGAACGTCAGGTACACGGAGAAGAGGGTCCCGGCGCCGGTCATCAGGAGGAGGCCGGTCGCGGCCCGGGTGGATGCACGCGGAGCCCCCCAGCGCCTCACGATCCACGCCAGCAGGATGGCCGCGAAACCCAGGACTCCCAGCACCCCGATTGGAACGACTCCGAAGAGCCGCGCATATTCGCTCCGCTGGACGGTGTTGCAGTCGCCGACCGGACCACAGACGGCCTCCACGTCGCGTACCTCCACGTTCGCGAGGTAGGCGGCCACGGCGAACCCGAGCAGCGCCAGGACCGGGTGCAGCCCGTCCCAGCGGCCGCCACCAGCCGGCCGTCCACCTCGCGCGAGCACCACGGCCGTGCGCAGCAACGCGCCGACCATCGCGACCAGCACGAGCACCGCGACGCCGTTGCCGAGCGGGTCGGTCCGGAAGCGATCGAGCGGACCGAGCGGCGCGTCACGGTCTCCGATCGTGATGAGCCCGACGGGAGCGGTCTTTGGCGCCCGGGCCGCTGGGATCGAGCCCGATTCCGACACCGCCACCGGCGAGGGTGCCGAGGCGGGACGGGACGAGGCACGCCTCGCCGGTGGGGCCGCCGTCGGGCTCGTCTCCGCCGGCCGTTGGGTCGCCGAGCTGTCGGCCGCGAGGACCGCACTGAGGCCAGGGATGTCCGGCCAGGCGACACCGCCTCGCGCCAGATGTCGAGCGACGAGATCCGGCAACTTCTCCGGGATGTCCACGGAGCCCATGAGCGTGGTGTCGCCGATCACCAGCAGGGGCACTCCACGCCGCAGGAGGCCGAAGCGCTGGAGCGTCGACCAGTACAGATCACTCCCTGACTGCGTGGCCGTGCTGAGCACGGCGACCTGCAGCCGGTCCCCGAACCGCTCGAAGAGGGCGGGCAGACAGTGCTCCCGCACCTTCCGGCAATGCGGGCAGGTCGGGGAGCTGAAGAGCACGGCGTGCACGACGCCGTCCGCCCCGGTCTCGGCGGGGGCGGCGCAGACCGGGGCCAGGAAGATGAGCACCACCAGCAAGACACCGACGACGGGCACCGTTCGCCGCACTCCGACCTCCCCTGCCACTCCGCGTGCAGCTAGCGAGCGGCGTGCCACTTGCCACGGCTTCGCAGGCTCGCTCAAACCCCTCACAATTCGCGACTTGCCGGGAACCGACAGCAGGGCGGGCTCGGGGAGGCGCATCCCCGCGACTCCACGCGACCGGCTGGGGCGCAGCCCCTGCGCCCTCCGGTCCGGCGGGAGACGGCTCGGCTCGCACCCGTTCACCGGCGTCGACCCGCACGGCCGTCGCGCGCAGGCAGGACGAGCCGCAGGGCCCGGATCTTGCGGTGCAGCGTGCTCTTGTGCACGCCCAGGGCTCGAGCGGTCGCCAAGCGGTCGAAGCCGTGGCGCGCGAGCGCCTCGGTGATGAGACCCGCCTGGGCCGCCCGCGCGGCATCGCGCATCACCCGCGGCTCGAGCGCGGATGCCCGCCGTCCCAGGAAACGGGCCGGGAGGTGGGCCACCCCGACGCGCTGCTCCTCGCACAGGACGAACGCGTGCTCGAGGATGTTCTCCAGCTCCCGCACGTTTCCCGGGAACTCGTACGCCATCAGCAGGCCGAGGACCTCCGGCTGCAGGCCGCTGATCGCCTTGCCCTGGATGCGGTTGAGCCGCGCGACCAGGTGATCGACGAGCAGCGGCACGTCCTCCCGCCTCTCGCGCAGCGGCGGAACCTCGATCTTCAACACGTTGATGCGGTAGTAGAGGTCCGCCCGGAAGAAGCCCTCGTGGACCCGCCGCTCCAGGTCGCGATGCGTCGCCGCGATCACCCGCACGTCCGCCCGGAGGGTCTGCGTTCCGCCCAGCGCGTCGTAGGTTCCGTCCTGCAGCACCCGAAGCAGCTTCACCTGCAGGCCGGCGGGGGTGTCGCCGATCTCGTCCAGGAAGAGCGTTCCGCCGTCCGCGATCGCGAAACGACCCGGCTTGTCCCGCTGCGCCCCGGTGAAAGCACCGGCCCGGTAGCCGAACAGCTCGGACTCGAGCAGCGTCTCGGGGAGCGCGCCACAGTTCACCGCCACGAAGGGGTCGCGCCGGCGCGGTCCTTCGTTGTGGATCGCGCGTGCCAGGAGCTCCTTGCCCGTGCCCGTCTCGCCCTGGATGAGCACGGTCGAATCGCTCGCCGCCACCTGCGGCAGCGCGTCCAACACCGGACGCATGCGGTGACTCCGGCTCACGAAGTCCCCGATCGAGAAGCGTCCGGAAAGCTCCTTGCGAAGCTGCTCGATGGCGCTCAGGTCGCGGAAGGTCTCGGCGCCGCCGATCACGCGCCCCCGCTCGTCACGGAGCGCCGCCGTGGAGACGCTGATCGGCAGCTTCTCGCCGTCGCCGCGAACGATGAACGCCGAGCGACCGACCACGGGCTCGCCCGTCTCGAAGGTGCGCCGGAGGGCGCACTCGGTCTCGCAGAGGCTGGCGCGGAGGACCTCGCTGCACGACCGGCCGAGCGCCTGCTCTCGCGGGATGCCGGTGATGGTCTCGGCCGCGCGGTTGAAGGACGTGACGCGCCAGCTCTGGTCGACGGTGAAGACCCCGTCGGAGATGCTCTCCAGGATGATGGACGTCGAGTGCTCGGGCAGCGGGGGCGGCTGAACGCTGCAGGATGAGCGGCTGCCGAGGGTGGCTCGGGATCGCTGCGGTCGGCTACTCAAGACATCCACTCCTCCGGTGTGCCGGCGCTCCTGACGCCGGATCCTGAGTGGTCATCCAAGTGCCCCGGCGGGTCGACCGGCACCCGGCCCGGCGGGAAGAGGGCCAACGCACTTGACAGGTTCTAATCATATGCCCATTATTGGCCGGGGTCGCAACCGTTCCCCAGCGCCCCCCTCGGGGGGGAGGCGGATCCTGTCGATCCGGGTCCGGGAGGTCGAGTCGAAGCTCGCGCACACGCCGACGCCTGGGGGGCTCTGAGTGGCCGCCCGGCACGTCTACGGGCCCGTCGCCTCGCGGCGCCTGGGTCGTTCCCTCGGCGTCGACCTCGTGCCCTTCAAGACCTGCTCCTACGACTGCATCTACTGCCAGCTCGGCCGGACCACCCGAAAGACGGTCGAGCGCGCCGAGTACGTCCCGACGGACGAGATCGTCGCGCAGTTGGGCTCGGCACTCGAGCACACGGCCGGCGTCGAGTACGTGACGCTCGCAGGTTCCGGCGAACCGACTCTCCACAGCGGCCTCGGCGGGGTGATCCGCGCGGCCAGGCGCCTGAGCGCCGTACCGGTCGCGGTGCTCACCAACGGCTCGCTGCTCTCCCGCGACGACGTGCGCCGCGACCTGCTCGAAGCCGATCTCGTGCTGCCGTCCCTCGACGCCGGGGACGCCCAGGTCTTCAGCTGGATCAACCGTCCTCACTCCCGCATCCACTTCGACAGGATGGTCGAGGGGATCGCGCAGTTCAGGAGGGAGTTCCGGGGCGCAATCTGGCTGGAGGTGTTCCTGCTCGGGGGCATGACCAGCACGACCGCAGCGGCACGGAAGATCGCGGACGTCGCACGCGCCCTGGCCCCGCAGCGCATCCAGCTCAACACCGCATCTCGCCCCACCGCCGAAGAGCACGCCTATCGGGTGCCGGCGGACAGGATGCTCGAGCTCGTCACGCTCTTCGGCCCCGGCGCCGAGGTGATCAGTGGTCGCGAGGCGGCGTCCTCCGCCGAGCAGCCGGCAGCCGAACAGGACATCCTGGCCCTGCTCGCCCGCCGCCCGAGCACGGTCGAAGGCATCGCCTGCGGCCTGGGCGTGCCGGCCAACGAGGTCCTGAAACGGCTCGACCGCCTCTGCGACGAGCACCTGCTGACGTTCTCGAGAGACGGGGCGCAGGTCTTCTACCGGACCGTGAGAGGTACCTGACCCGAGCTGCGCGTCACTTCGATCACCTTGAAGGAGGGACAGGATGCACGTCGTCATCGTCGGAGGTTCGGCAGCCGGCGCGAAGGCCGCGTCGAAGGTCAGGCGGCTGGACCAGCAGGCACAGATCACCATCGTCCAGAAGAGTCGCTACCTGAGCATGGCGTCCTGCGGCTTCCCATACTACGTGGGTGGCGTGTTCGACGACCGGAACATGCTGATCTCGACGCCCACCGGCGTCCAGCGCGACGCGTCGTTCTTCTCGAAGGTCAAGGACATCGAGGCGCTGGTCGCGAACGAGGTGACCGCCGTCGACCGCGAGACGAAGCGCGTCACCGTCCGCGACATCGACTCGGGCAAGGAGCAGGTCCTCGCCTACGACAAGCTGGTGCTCGCGACCGGTGCCGAGGCGATCTTCCCGGCCATCGAGGGGGCGCGTCTCCAGGGCGTCACGACCCTGCAGAGCATCGAGGACGCGGATTTCCTCAAGCAGAGGGCCGTCGGCAAGGAGGTTCAGCGGGCGGTGATCGTCGGGGGAGGCCTGATCGGCATCGAAACCTGCGAGGCGCTGCGCCTGGCCGGGATCGAGATCACGATCGTCGACATGCAGGACCAGATCCTGCCCTTCCTGGACTGGGAGCTGGCGAAGCTGGTCGAGAAGCACCTGGCCAGCAAGGGGGTGGCGCGCCGCCTCGGGTCGGCCGTGCGGGAGTTCGTCGGCGAGGGTGGCCGCGTGACGGGCGTCCGCATCGCCAGCGGCGAGACGCTGCCCTGCGACCTTGCCGTGATCGCGATCGGCGTGCGTCCGAACGGCCGTCTGGCCCGGGAGGCCGGCATCGCCGTGGGCGCCCGTGGAGGCGTGCTGGTGAACCGCTTCATGCAGACCAGCGATCCCGATGTCTATGCCGCCGGCGACTGCGTGGAGGTGACGAACCTCGTCACCCACGCCCGGCAACCGTGGCCGATGGGAGACGCGGCGAACCTGCAGGGCCGAGTGCTGGCACAGAACGTCGTCTTCGGCAACACGGAGGAGTACGAGGGCTTCGTCGGTACGGGCATCTGCCGTGTCTTCGACTACACCGCCGGCAGCACCGGGCTCTCCGAGAAGATGGCCAGGGCGGAGGGCTACGCGAACGTGCTGACCGCGATCCATGCCGCCCCGGACCGGCCCGGCTTCATGGGCGCGCGGCCGCTCGTGATCAAGACGGTCGCCGACAAGACCACCGGCCGTTTCCTCGGCATGCAGGCCGTGGGATCGGGCGACGTCTCCAAGCGCCTCGCCATGGCCGCGGTCGCCCTGCACGGCCGCCTCACGATCGCCGACATGGTCAACCTGGACCTGCCGTACGCGCCGCCCTTCTCCCCGGCCATCGACAATTTCGTGCAGGCCATCCACGTGATCGAGAACAAGTGGCGCGGCATGATGGACGGCATCTCCTGTGCCGAGGTGAAGCACCGCGCCGAGGAGGGGAACGGCCTGTTCCTGCTGGACGTCCGCGGACCGGACGAGTACGCCCTCGAGCGCCTCGGCCTCGGCGAGACGCTGATCCCTCTCGGACAGCTGCGCTCCCGGACCGAGGCCCTGCCGGCCGACAAGAACGCAGAGATCGTCACCTTCTGCAAGATCTCGCTGCGGGGCTACGAGGCCGCCTGCTACCTCAGGTCGCTCGGCTACACCGACGTCAAGGTCATGGAGGGAGGCCTGATGGCCTGGCCGTTCGCTCTGCAGACGGGCGCGCCCGGCCGGCCCGCCTGAGTGCGGCCGCCTCCTTCAGGCGAGGCTCGACACCGCGCGCAGCCGACGGATCGTCGCCACGACCTGCGCCACGGTGAAGTCGATCTCGGTCTCGGTCGTGCCCTTGCCGAGGGAGAAACGGATGGTGCCCTTGGCCAGGATCGGGTCCACTCCCATGGCCAGCAGGACGTGCGAGGGCGCCTCCTCGCCGGTGGTGCAGGCCGAGCCGGTCGAGACGCAGACGCCCTGCAGGTCGAGCTGCAGCACCACCGACTCGCCGTCGACGCCTCGGAAGGAGACGCTGCTGGTGTTGGCGACGCGGGGCGCGCCCGCGCCGTTGACGGTGACGCCCGGCAGGCACGCGAGGATCCCTTCCTCCAGCGTCCGGCGCAGACGCGCCTGCTGCTCCATCCGCTCCTGGAGCTGGTACGTCGCCAGCTCCACCGCGACGGCGAAGCCCACGATCCCGGGCACGTTCTCGGTGCCGGCGCGCCGGCCACGTTCCTGATGACCGCCGGTCAGCGTGGCGGCGACCTCTGTCCCCTGCTTGAGGTAGAGGGCTCCCACGCCCTTTGGGCCGCCGATCTTGTGCGCGGAGAAGGAAGCGAGATCGACGCCCAGCGAGGCCGGACGGAACGGGATCTTGCCGAGCGCCTGTACGGCGTCCGTGTGGACGGGCACGCCGCGCCGACGGGCCATCTCGGCGATCGCTCCGATCGGCTGCACGACGCCGGTCTCGTTGTTGGCGGTCATCACGCTGACCAGTGCCGCGCCCTCCGCCAGCGCACGCTCCAGCGCATCGAGCGCCACGACACCGTCGGGGTCCGGCGGGACGATCGTCAGCCTCGAACCCAGCGCCGCCAGGTCCTGGCACGTCGCCAGCACCGCGTGGTGCTCGATCGCGGAGGTGATCAGGTGGTTGCTCGCTTCCCGCCGCGCCCGCGCCACGCCGCGCAAGGCCAGGTTGTCGGCTTCCGTCCCCCCTGCGGTCAGGACGATCTCGTCCGCCGCGACTCCGAGACAGGAGCCGATGCGCGCGCGGGCATCCTCGACGGCCGCCCGCGCCCGCTGGCCGAGGCGGCAGGCGCTCGAGGGGTTGCCGTAGTGCCCACGCAGATGCGGCAGCATCGCCTCGAGCACGCGGGGGTCCAGGGGTGTGGTCGCGTTCTGGTCCAGGTCGACGGCGGCTCGGCGCCCGCCGTCGCTCACGTCTCGTCGCCCGTCCCGCCCGCGCGGGAGCGGCAGGCGGCGATCGCCGCCTGGAGGGCCTGCACGCCGAGCAGCGAGCAGTGCCGCTTGCGGGCCGGGATGCCTCCGAGCCCCTCGATCACGTCGTCGTCCGTCAGCGCCCTCGCCTGCCCGAGGGTCCGCCCGAGGGCGAGTTCCGTGAGCATGCTGCTGGTGGCGATCGCGCCGGGACAGCCGAAGCTGCGGAATCGGATCTGGCTGATCCGGCCTTCAGCCACCTGGATCCAGAGCCTCATCTGGTCGCCGCAGCCCGGGTCGCCCACGACCGCCGAGACGACGTCCGCCCCCTCGGCCAGCTCGCCCACGTTGCGCGGGTGCAGGAAATGGTCGACCACGGTGTCGTTGTAGTAGAGCTGGGGAGCCGGGCCGCCCTCGCTTGCTGGCTGGCCGTCCCTGGGTTCTTCGACCGCCACCTCGACCTCCCGCTCTTCAGTGGTCGCAGGCGTTGGCGCCGGTCACGAGCGAGCCGGCGAGCATGTCGGCGACGAGCTTCTCCGGGGCCTCCGCGGCCGCACCCGTGACGACACGGACGCCGTGTTCGGTGAACAGGTTCTGGGCGCGCATGCCCATGCCACCGGCGATGATCAGGTCGGCGCCCTGCTCCTTGAGCCAGCGCGGCAGGAGCCCCGGCTCGTGCGGCGGCGGGACGAGCGTGCGGGTGCTCGAGACTACCCGCGTCTCGGTGTCGACGTCCACCACGACGAAGTGCTCGCAGTGGCCGAAGTGCGGGCAGAGCACTCCGCCCGCGACGGGAATGGCGATTCGCATATGGCTATCTCCTTTGTCACGACAGCACGTGAAGCGTTTCGACTGACACGCGCTCGATCAAAACCCCGCTCAATGTGCACCTTCGGTCCCGGAGCCATGAGAGGCGGGCCGCTCCCGAGTATCCGTCATCGTGAGCCGGTGGAAAGGCACGGCGCACTCCTCGTCCGCCAATTGCAGCACGCGATCCCAGACCGCCGCGATCTCTCCGGCGGAGGGGGTCTCGGCCTCGACCGCGGTCCGCCCCTCCAGCTGAGCGCGGACGACGGCGACATCGTAACCGATGCGCCCGACGACCTGCCCACCGAGCGAACGGGTGGCTTGCTCGATCCGCTCCGTCACCTCGGCGTTGACGTCCCACTTGTTCACGCACACGGCGGCGGGAATCTGGAAGTGGCTGGCGAGGGCGAGCACGCGCTCGAGGTCGTGCTCGCCCGAGACCGTCGGCTCGGTCACCAGGACGGCCAGATCCGCGCCGGTGAGCGAAGCGATCACCGGGCAGCCGATGCCGGGCGGTCCGTCGACCAGCAACAGCTCGGCACGACTCTGCTCCGCGCGGCGGCGGGCTTCGCGCCTCACCAGCGCGACCAGCCGTCCCGAGTTCTCGGCGGCGATCCCGAGCTGCGCGTGCACGAGCGTGCCGCAGCGTGTCTCCGAGACCATCCACGCGCCGCAGCGGCGCTCCTCGAAATCCATCGCCTGCGCCGGGCAGAAACGGACGCAGACGCCGCAGCCTTCGCAGGCGGCGGGATCGACGGAGAAGCGAAGACTCCCTTCCGGGGCGCCCCGCTGAACGATGGCGTCGAAGCGGCACAGCTCCAGGCAGGCTCCGCAGCCGGTGCAGTCGCCCTCGCGAACGACGGCCGTGCGCCCGCTCAGGAACTCGTGGCGCTCCTGCACCCGAGGCGCGAGCAGGAGGTGCAGGTCGGCGGCATCGACGTCGCAGTCCGCGATCACGGCCCGGCCCGCCATGACGGCGAAGCAGGCCGTCAGGCTGGTCTTGCCCGTGCCGCCCTTGCCGCTGACGACCACGATCTCCTTCATGCCGCTCCCTCGGCGGGCACGGGAGCGATCGAGGGCGCCTCACAGAGCGCCTGGATGCGGGCCAGCAGCTCCTCGAACACGGTGCGGTAGCCCGGGACCGCGTCGAGCATCAGCTGGCCGCGCGAGTACGCCGCCGCGACGCGACGGTCGTCGGGGATCTCGGCGAGCAGAGGCAGGCCCTCCCGCTCGCAGTAGCGCTGAACCCGTCCGTCCCCGATGCCGACACGGTTCACCACGACACCGCAGCGCAGCCCCAGGGAGCGCACCATCTTCAGGGCGAGGCCGAGGTCATGCAGGCCGAACGCGGTCGGCTCCGTCACCAGCACGACGGCGTCCGCGCCGCGCACCGTGGCGACCACGGGGCAGGAGGTCCCGGGCGGCGCGTCCAGGATTGCCGGCCCGGGGCGTATCCGCCGCTTCACCGCCCGGACCAGCGGCAGCGCCGAGGGGTGCCCCACGTCCAGGCGGCCCTCGATCCGCAGCACGGTGCCCGAGGCGAAGGTCTCGACGACACCGATGCGGCGGTCGCGCTCACGAACGGCGCCGCGGGGACAGACCCGAGAGCAGCCGCCGCAGCCGTGGCACAGCTCGGGGAAGAGGAGCGGTTTCGCGCGCGGTACGGCGATGGCGCCGAACTGGCACACTTCGGCGCAGAGGCCGCAGCCGTCGCAGAGCGACTCGTCGACGACCGGCATCGGCACCGTGACCGTCTCTCGTCCGAGCGAGCTGCCCCCCAGGAAGAGCCCGGCGTTCGGCTCCTCGACATCGCAGTCGAGGAGCTGGACGGGAGCATCGAACGCCCGTGCGAGATTGGTGGCGACCGTGGTCTTCCCCGTGCCTCCCTTGCCTGAGGCGACGGCGATCCGCAGCGGCATCAGCTCCAATGCCCGTCGACGTCGGCGGCCATTGCGGGCTGGAGCGCGCCCGAGCGGTAGTGCTCGAGCGCCTCGGCCACGGTCGGCGCGTCGGTCAGGTAGACGCGCACCCCGGCGGCATCGAGCACGCGGAAGGCCTTCGGGCCGCAATGGCCGGTGACCAGGCTGCCGGCCCCGAGCCGAGCCAGCGCGGCCGCCGCCTGCACACCGGCCCCCTGGACGGCGTTCAGGTTCTTGTGGTTCAGGACGGCCTCGAACGAGCCGTTCTCGAGGTCGTAGACGATGAAGTACGCCGCCCGCCCGAAGCGAGGATCGAGCGGTGCGCCCATGTCCGCTCCCGACGTCGTGAACGCCACCTTCATTCGGACCTCCAGCGCCCCTGCAACCGGGCCGCCACCGCGCCCGGCGACGAGCTCTCGTTCACTTCGAGGACGAGTCCTTGTCCTTGTCGATCTCGGCGATCTGTCGACGGATCTGTTCGAGCGACGATTCGAGCGCCCGAGCCTCCTGCTCGAGGGTCTCCTTCTCGGCCTCGGGCGAGGCCGTCCATCCGCCAGAAGGCGGCCAGCCCGGCAACCGACCCGCCCGGAAACGCCGGCCGAAGCCACCCTGGCCCCGGCCGAACCCACCCTGGCCCCGGCCGAACCCACCCTGGCCCCGGCCGAAGCCACCCTGGCCCCGGCCGAAGCCACCGCCCGTCATGAAGCCCGGTACATCCGAGCCCGCGCAGAACCCTGCGGCGCGCCCGGTCTGCGGTCCCATACCGGCCGGTCCCGTCCTGTCTCCTCTCGGCATCCTTACCTCCTTGCCTTCGCCTATTATGATCATATGATCGTAATTGTCAACGGGGCGCCTCCGAGGGAACGGTTGCACTTATGAGCATAGGCTCGTATATTCCGGACGATGGCACTCCTGTGGATCGGCTGGTGATGGAGACGAGGATCGTCCCGGCCGACGCGCCGACGGCGAAGCACACCATCGATCGCCGCAGAGTCCTGCGGCTCGTGGCGGGAGGCGCCGCGGCCGGCCTGGCCGCGCCGCTCGTGGCGTGCGGGTCGAGGAGTCGCGCCGCAGCCAGAAAGGCCGTCGTGCTCGGCATGGACGGCCTGGACCCCGGCATCGTGCGCGCCCTCGTCGCCCAAGGACGTCTGCCGAACTTCAAGAAGCTGAGCGAGCGGGGTACGCTGCTGCCCCTCACCACCACCATGCCGGCGCTCAGCCCGGTCGCGTGGGCGAGCTTCATCACCGGCCAGACGCCGGGTGGCCACGGCATCGGCGACTTCATCGCGCGCGACCCGGCGACGCACATGCCCGTCTTCTCGATCTTCGAGAACCGCAAGCCGCGCCTGACCATCGAACTTCGGCGACCTGCACCTCCCGCTGCTCGGGGGGGGGCCCGCCTGCCTGCGCCGCGGGAAGCCCTTCTGGGCGTATCTGACGGAGAGGGGCATACCCGCCTGGATCTCCAGGGTTCCGACCAACTTTCCGGTCGACGAGACCGCCACCTGTGCCCTCTCGGGCCTGGGGACGCCCGACCTTGTCGACTCCTACGGGTCCTTCAGCTACTACACGTCGGACCGCCTGGAGATCTACGGCGACATCTCGGGCGGGACCGTCCACCACGTCGAGGTCCGGGACGACCGCATGGACGCCGAGCTGTTCGGGCCGGTCAACTCGCTGGTGACGTCCGAGCAGGCCGGCTCCGGCACGGGCCGGGTCTCCGTGCCGCTCGTGGTCTGGTTGGACCCGGACCGCGAGGCGGTGCTGATCGAGGTCGGCGGCCGACGCTTCCTGCTGGAACGGGGCGAGTACTCCGACTGGGTGAAGGTGGAGTTCACTCTGCTGCCGGTCATAGGGCGCGTGTCCGGCATCGTTCGCTTCCTGCTGAAGCAGGTGCGGCCCCACCTCCAGCTCTACGCGACCGCCGTCAACATCGACCCCGCCGACCAGGCGGTGCCGGTCACGTACCCCAAGGAGCTGGGCGCCGAGATCGCGCGCGACATCGGCGCCTTCTGGACGAAGGGTCTGCCGGCGGACACCAAGGCCCTCGACTACCGGATCATCGACGACCAGCAGTACGTCGGGCAGGCGGAGCTGATCCTCGAGGAGCAGTTCGCCCTCTTCCGGCACCTGTGGTCGCGCTTCCGGGACGGCCTCTTCTTCTTCTACGTCTCCTCCACCGACCAGGACGCGCACATGCTCTGGCGCAACATGGATCCGACCCACCCGCGCCACCTGCAGTCCGACCGGCGCTTCTCGGGGTGGATTCACTACCTCTACGAGAGGATGGACTCGCTCCTGGGCCAGGTCCTGCCCGCGGTGGACGACTCCACGCTGCTGCTGGTCTGCTCGGACCATGGCTTCGCCTCGTTCGCCCGCGAGTTCCACCTCAACACCTGGCTTCGGGACCACGGGTACCTGACGGTCAGGGACGACGCCCGTCGGAAGGACGAGACGAGCATCGCGGACGTCGACTGGACGCGGACCGCCGCGTACGGGATCGGTTTCAACGGGCTCTATCTCAATCTCCAGGGCCGCGAGAAGGACGGCATCGTCAGGCCCGAGCAGGCGGCCACCCTCACCGCCCGCCTGGCACACGAGCTGGAGGCGACCTTTGACCCCGAGACGGGGATCCACCCCGTGGCCACGGTCTACCGCCGCGACGCGCTGTACGTGGGCGAGGCCACGCCCCAGATGGCCGAGCTGCTCGTCGGCTACACCCCCGGCTATCGAAACTCCTCGCCTTCGGTCCTGGGCGGGGCTGGCCGCACGACCATCGGCCTCAACCGCTGGGCGTGGAGCGGGGACCACTCCATGGCGCGAGACCTCGTCCCCGGCACCTTGGTGGCGAGCCGGCCGCTTGCCACGCCCCGCCCCGACATCCTCGACCTGCCGGTCACCATCCTCGACTGGTTCGGTGTCCCCCGGCCCAGCCAGATGGTGGGGCGTTCCCTGCTCCGGTGAGGCGGATCAGGAATGGGCCCCCGGCCGGGCGAAAGTCCCCGGAATGCGCCTCGCCGACGTGGCTGCGGGCTTCCGGTCGTCGTCGGGACGCATTGGTCCCGAAGAACAGCAGTCGCGCCCGGTTTTTCACAAGGAGGGAGACCATGAAGACCACGAGACCGACAGCCGCGCTGGCGATGATCTTCGCGGCGGCAACTCTCGCCGGCACCTGCGCCGCTGCCGAGGGACCCGCACCGCCGCGAGACGGCGTCCTCGTCCACATCACCCACGGGAAGGAAGACGCCCACCGCCTGCTCATGGGCCTGAGCATGGCGAACATGATGGCGGCCGACCACGACGTGACGGTCTACTTCGACATCAAGGCGGTGGAGGTCGTCCTCAAGGACGCCGCGGACGTGACCTACGCCCAGTTCAAGCCTTCGGGCGCACAGCTCGCGGACCTCAAGCTGAAGGGCGTGACCCTCATGGCGTGCCCGGGCTGCCTGAAGGCCGCGGGCAAGGCGGCCGCCGATCTCGCTCCCGGCGTCACTGTCGCCGACACGCGCCGGTTCTTCTCGTTCACGAAGGGTCGGATCCTCACACTGGACTACTGACGGCGGTTGCCACCGGCGGGCCAGGGCCAAGGCGGCACGAGGTGAGCCTCGCGCGCGGTCTTGAACTTTCGAGCATAGACCCATATAGTCGGACGATGCAGCCCCTCCGGATCGGCGAGGCAGGATCGCCTCGAGCGTCGCCTTCGTGAGCGGCGCCGGGCTGTTCTCCGTCTCGCGCCTGAGCACCGGGCACTGAGTTGGCTCGCCCACACTACCCGCGTCGAGTGGCCGCGCCTCCGCCGGTCGCCTACTTCAAGCCGGCCGGCGTGCCGCTTCGCGAGCTCGTGGAAGTCGGGCTGACCGTCGACGAGTTCGAGGCGCTCCGCCTGGCCGACCTCGAGGGCCTGTACCAGGCGGACGGAGCCGGCAAGATGGGCATCTCGCGCGCGACCTTCGCCAGGATCCTGGAGGCGGCGCGGCGCAAGGTGGCCGAGGCGCTCGTGCGCGGCCGCGCGCTGCGCATCGAAGGCGGACCGGTGGCGTTCGCCGGTGAGCGGCGCTTCCGCTGCGAGGGCTGCAGACACGAGTGGACCGAGCCGTTCGGGACCGGACGCCCCAAGGGCTGCTCCGCCTGTGGGAGCACAGGCTTCCGCCGCACGGACCCCGGTCCTCGCGGCCGGGGATCCGTCGGGACGCAGTCGGGCGAGCGGAAGCCCTGAGGAGGTGCCGAGCCTGCCCACGGGAGAGTCGATGATCAGGTAGTCGAGCTCGCCCGCTCGTCGGAGAGCACCAGTGCCGGATGCGGCACAGGCGCGCGAACAACGCCCGGTCGGCCAGGCAGTTCTCCTCGCGCCAGTCCGTCAGCTCGTCGATCTCTCCTGGGCGCTCCTCCGCCACGCCGCGCGAGCCCGCATCTGGGCTTCCGTGTAGAGCGTGTCCTTCGAAACGAGCCTGTCGACGAAGAGGGTCCCCTCCAGATGGTCGACCTCGTGGTGCACGACCACGGCGTCGAATCCCTCGAGCGTCCACTCGAGCCGCCGCCTGCGCTCGTCCAGGCCGGTGAGCCGCACGAAGTGTGGGCGGACCGTCTCACCGAAGAGGCCCGGGAAGCTCAGACAGCCGTCGGAATCCGGCAGCTCGCGAGCCGACTCGACGATCACGGGATCGATGACTACGTGCGGCGGGCCGTACCGGCCGCCTGCGCTCGAGCCGAGGTGGAACACGATCACCCGCTTGTGGATGCCGATCTGCGGGGCGGCGAGCCCCACCCCGTCGTCGTGGTGGCGGAGCGTGTCTTCGAGGTCCGCGACCAGCCCACGCACGTCCCCCAGCCCCTTCCCGACCGGGTCGCTCTTCCGGCGCAGGACCTCGGGGGCGGATTCGTAGAGCACGATGGGATGCACCGACATCCGCTTCTCTCCTCGCTGGCAGAGCCCATTATGATCATATGATCTTTACTGTCAAGGGCATCCCGTCGCGCGTCAGCTGCTCAACTGCCGCCCCCTTTTGCGGCGACGCCCGCGAGCGGGCGGACGCTCCGCCCCTGCCACGCACCCATGGCCAGCGGCTGCAGGTTCCGGCCTGTCGGGTCCCACGCCACGCGGCCGGTAACACCGGACCAGGGCGCCAGGGCCACCAGCGCGTCTCGCACCAGCGCGCGGTTCGCGCCCGCCCGACGCAGGGCGTCGACCAGGAGCCGCGTCCCGTCGTACGCGTGCGCAGCGAGGAAGTCCGGCGCCTCGCCCCAGCGGGCCCGGTAGCGGCTCACGAACGCGCGCGCCTCGGGGCGTTCCGCGCCGAACAGCAACGGGAAGCTGACGCCTCGAACGTCGTCGCCCGCGCGCTCCCGGAAGGGGCGGCGGCCGCACGCCGCCCCGCCCAGGATCCGTCCCGTGAAGCCGTGGCGGCGCAGGGCCACGACGATCCGTGCCGAGTCGGTGGCACCGGCGAGCACCAGCACCGTGGGCGCTCCGGCCTCGGCCAGCTCCGCGATGGCCGTGGTATCGCCCGACGAGACCGGCAGCGCGACGTGCAGCAGCGGAGCGCAGGCCCGCCGCTTCGCGCGCGCGAGCCGCAGGGCCCGCCAGGCCGCGGCGGCGTCGCGGTCCGTCGTCGTCACGGCCGCCCACGCCCCCTCGTCCCCGAGTGCCTCTGCCAGGAGGGCCGCGATTCGCTCGTCCGTCGCCAGCAGCGTGAACATCCAGGGCACGTTCGTGTAGTTGACACTCGGGTCGGTGCCCCCGGGGCTCACGACCGGGAGCCGGGCTTTGACTGCGATCTGCTCGGCCAGGTGCGTCGTCCCACCGTCGACGCCGCCCAGCACGGCCCAGACGCCCTGGCCGAAGGCGAGTCTGGCGAGGTCGGCCACCCCCGAACCCCAGGGGTTCTCCGACCAAGCGCCGACCAGGCGGAACGGCAGCGGGCCTTTGCCGCCGGCATTCGCCTCCTCGACAGCCAGGAGCGCGCCACGCCACGCGTCACCCCACTCGGGATGATTCGGATCGGCTGGCCCGAAGAACGCGATCTGCAGGTCCTGCAACCCGTCGGGAGGACGCAGCTCGCGACCGGGCCCCAGATACTCGGTCTGGTGCCTTCTGATGTCGAGAACGGGCTCGGGCCGTGACTCTCCGGCCGAGACGACGCCTGGAGCCGCGAGCAGGAGGACCAGCAGCAGCAGGCGCAGAATGCCGGCGGGCGCGCTCACTTCCGCGCTGGTGCCTCCATCTCGCTCTCGGGCCGCGAGACGCGATCGCGCGGCGGGATGTAGCCCTTCGGGATCCCGAGCTCGGTCCGGGAGTGGTACCGCCACTCGCCGTTCTTGAACTCCGCCAGGAACACGTCCCCCACGTCGTCCAGGCAGGCCGAAAGCTGGATCTCGCCAGTCACGCCGGGCCACGGCTCCGGCAGATAGGCGAGCACGTCGCGGATCCTGGCCCGGTTCAGGCCCGCGGCCTGGATCGCCCAGATGATCATGTTCATGCCGTCGTAGGCGTGGGCCGCGTACGTCTCGGGCTCCTGTCCGAAGCGCTCGCGATAAGCCGCGCGGAACTTCTGGAAGAGCCGTGCCTCGCTCTTCGGATTCCAGGGGTAGCTGCAGATCACGCCTTCCGCATTGGCCCCGGCGATCCTGGCGAAGTCGACCTGAGCGCAGCGATCACACGCCAGATACGGCTGCTTCATGCCCCGAGCGCGCATCTGGTTGAGGATCTTGGCCCCCTCGACCGCGTCGCCCCAGTGCACCATCGCGTCGACACCGGCCCTCTCGAGCCGCGCCAGCTCGAGCGAGAAGTCCTCCTGCCCCACCCGGTAGGCCATCTCGATCGGCACGGGCTTGCCCAGGCGCCGCGCGCTGTCGCGCAGCTCGCGCACGCCGAAGCGGCCGTAGCGGTTGCTGGCGCGGATGATGCCGAGCACCTTGTAGTCCATCTTTCGGTAGGCGTAGTCGACCAGCAGGTAGCTCTGCTGCCGGTCGTCGCCGATGTTCCGCATCACCCAGGGGATGTTCGTCTCGATGAAGGTGGGGTCGGTGTCACCGGTGTTCATCATCAGCACCTCGGACTTCAGCGCGACGCGGATCGCGATGTGACTGTTCGCGCCGTCGATGGTGCCGAGGATGGCCCACACCTTGTCCTTGTAGTTCTGCTTGACGATCTCGTTGCCGGAGGCCCCCCAGAGGCCGTTGTCGTTGCTCACCACGAGCTCGAACGGGATCTTGCGCTTCCAGTAGCCGCCCCGTGCGTTCCACTGCTCGATGGCCAGCCGCGCCCCCTGCAGCATCGGGATGCCGAGCGTCTCCTCGTGGCTCTTGCCGCCCGTCGCCACCGAGACGGTGGACATGATGGGGCCGATGAAGCCGATCTTCACGCTGTCCAGGTGCTCGGGCTCGGGCTCGGCACGGCCCGGCCCCGTGTACTCCATCTGCTTCAGGAAGAACTCGTTGAACGGGCGCACGCCCCCGAACGGCTCGACGTCGACGGTGGTCTTGGCGTAGTTCTCGTCCTTGCGGACCTCGAGGTCCGGTATGGCGAAGGGATCCTGGACGTTGATCTTCTCCAGCAAAGCCACGAGCTTGGGGTGATCGAGCGGGATCCACTCCTGGAGCGGGGGCTCGCTCGTCCCGTCCGCCGCCCAGACGAGCGTCACGCTCGCGAAGAACACGCCGACCATGAGTGTGTGGCGTTTCATCTCGCAGCCCTCCCTGAACACCGACCGGCTCGACGCACGCTGACCGGCGTCGAACCGGTCGGAATGGCCGTCGTGCGTTTCCTTCTGCTGTTCCATGACCATCGCTCAGCGTTCAGCGCTCGTGGACGCCGGCGCGGCCTGAGGAGCCGCCCCGATCAGCGGGCGCTCCTTGAGCCTTGGGTAGTAGCCCTCGCCGATACCCCAGCCCACTCCATGGGAAGTGGCGATGAAGACGTCGTTGCCCTCGTAGTCGGCGTTCACGATGAAGCTGTGGGGAACGTTGACGCCGGTCTCGATCACCTCGACCGTGCTGAGCGCCTTGTCCTCCGGCGTGAGACGCTGTTTCACGACGGCCCGGCCCCTCTCCTGGTCGACACGCGTGTACTGGACCCAGGTCTCCGGATCGAGGTCCACGATCGCACCCGCGCCCTTGTCCGAGCAGTACCAGGCCTCGTAGGCGCTCCGCCCGCGGACGTTGTTGTTGAAGAGGCTGGGCAGCCCCTGCTCGATGTCGGGGAAGCCGCGCCAGCTCCGGCCGTCGTAGCGCGTGCCCCCGAAGTAGGACGAGACCCACAGCGCACCGTCGACGCTGTTGGCACCGGTGGTGATGACGTGGTTGACGCCGTCGTCGCGGTAAAGGTCGATCTCCATCTCCCCGTCGGGGTCGGTGTACTCCTGCCACCGGTTGCTGGCGAGGTCGTACTCGAGGACACCGGTGCCCCAGATGGCGAGGAAGATCTTGTTCGCCTCGGGGTCGTAGTCGACCGCGTAGTTCCAGATCTCCTCCATCGGGGAGTTCTTCTCGGTGAAGATCCACCACTCGCCGGTCCGGGTGTTGAAGCGCGACGCCCCGGCGGTCGTGGCGCACCAGACGCTCTCGTTCTCCACCACCACGTCGTAGACGACATCGTTCACCAAACCGCTGTTGAGCTGGTGCCAGTGGTCGAAGCGGCCCGCCGAGAGCCGCGCCAGACCGCCCCCGAAGAGGCCGAGCCAGACGTCGCCCGTGCGCTTGTCGACGTCGATGCCTGCGATCGCGCGGAAGGGCAGGCCGTCCTCCTCCTTCCAGACCCTGACCACCTTCTCCTGGCTCTTGTCGACCAGGGCCAGGCCGTTCTCCGTCCCGATCCAGAGGTCGTTGCCGTTCGAGCGGATCGCGAAGACGTGGTCGTTCGGCAGCCCGTTCTCGGTCGTGAAGTGCTTCCACTTCGTGTAGACGTACGGCAGCCGCAGCGGCGCGGACGCAGCCGCGGTCGCGGCGGACGGGCTCGCCGCGGCGGAAGCCGGAGCGGCCTCGCTCTCCGCGGCCGGCGGGTCCGAAGCGGCGGCCAGGGCCGGCAGGCCCGCCAGCAGGATCGCCCCGGCGCCGCGAATCGCTCGCATCATGGATTCCACCTCGATCTCGAAGCTCAGAGCGTCTTCAGGTACTCGATGAGGTCGTTCAAGCCGTCCTTGGTCATGTCGTTGGTGACGCCGTGGGTGTCGTAGGGGTTGAAGCGCGTCCAGATCTCCTCGAGCGTGTGCGCCTCACCGTTGTGGAGATAGGGCGCCGAGTCGTAGACGTTGTTGAGGTGCGGGACGTCGAAGCGCCCCTGCAGGTCGAGCCAGTTGCGGCTGCCGACGTCGCGACGGCTTCGGTCCGTGTAGTACGGCGGGAAATGGCAGGTGACGCACCGGTTGTCGATCGGGATCTCGCTGCCGTCCGCCTTGTGCGTCCGCTCGAAGATCGCCTTGCCGCGCGCCTGCGCCTCGCTGAGCGGTGCCCCCGCCGCCCGGTAGCGGTTCGGCGGGCGGGGGATGGTCACGGTGTAGTCGTTGACCGCCTTCAGCTCCTCGGGCGTGAATGGCTGGATGCGAGTGAAGAACGCCGCCAGGCGCGCTCCGCACTGGCGAGCCAGCGACGGGTTCGTGCCCTCCCACTTGAAGGGAGCGGTGTCGTAGATCCCGCGCAGCGTGCGGTTGTCCACGGGATTGACGCCGAGCCCGTCGGCCTCGATGTCGTAGGTCAGCCCGTCCACGTGACCGTCGGGGTGGCAGGAGGCGCAGGCGAACTGCCGCTGGAAGGTGATCTTGGCGCTGTGGAAGAGCTTCTCGCCGTAGCGCGTGTGCGTCGTGTACTTCGGCCCGCCGAGGTCGACGCGGCCGACCACCGCGCGCTGCTCGACGTCCAGCACGGTGAGCGAGTCGTCGAGCTGGTTGACCACGAGCGCCGTCTTCCCGTCCGGCGTCACCGTGACGCCGCGCGGCGCGTCCTTGGTCTCGACGTAGCCCAGGATGAACTCGGCCGACTTCCCCAGATGGTTCGGGATCACCTCGCTCTTCTCGCGGGGCGAGGCATTCTCGAGCAGGCCGATCAGACGACCGACGTCCACGATCGCCACCCGGTTCGTGCCTTCGCTGGTCACGAACGCCAGGCGCCCGTCCGGCGTCAGGGCCACGTCGGCGGCGTCGGCGAAGTACCAGTTCGGCTCGTCCAGCAGGACCTGGTCGACCCGGCCGTCCGCCCAGGCGACGCCCAGGCCGTTCGTGATCGTCCAGCCCTGCTGGATGCGGGTCATCGGGACCAGGTTCTTGGTCCGGTTCAAGGTGAAGAGCGCGAAGCGGCCGGAAGGGTGCCAGGCGACACCCTGGAGCAGGTTCGCCCCCGCCACCTCCCGCCGGTCCGCGACGCGCCCGTTCAGGGCGTCGATCACGGTCAGCTCGGAGATCGACGGCTCGCGGAAGGCCCGCAGTTTCGAGAGCGTGTTGGTCGCCACGATGCGCGTGCCGTCGGGCGAGAGCGCCAGTGACCACGGGTTGCGGCTGGCCTGGAGCCGGCGCAGCTCGCGCAGATCACGCAGGTCCACCACCGAGACGTCGTCCGAGGCGGAGTTGAGCACGAAGAGCAGCGTCCCCGCCTGGTTGACGACCAGCCCGTGCGGCTCGTCGCCCACGGGGATCGTCCCGGTGAGCTTGCGGGTCGCGACGTCGATCACCGAGACGGTGTCGTCGAGGCGGTTCGAGACGAAGGCCAGGCGGCCGTCGGGCGTGAAGGCGACATCGTTCGGCTGGCCGCCGGAGACGATCTCGGCCACCTTCGCGCGCTTCCTGGTATCGACCACGATCACGGTCCCGCTCGCCTCGCAGGCGACCCAAACCTCGGCGCCGTCGGGGCGGAGCGCGAGGTTGCGCGGCGTCTTGTAGCCGGCGGCGCTCGGGGCCGCGAAGTCGTCTTTCCCGCCGCTCTCGGGGTTCTGGCACTTGTGCTTCGGGGGCTTCCCGGTCATGGGCGCCATGGGCGCCATCATCGGGTGCGCGATCTTCTTCAGCGCCATGGCGAGGTCGAACGTCTTCCCGTGGGCGCTCGCGTGGCAGCGCGCGCAGCTCGCGGAGGCGGGTGCCACCAGGCCGGCCTTCTTCGCCCCCAGGCGGTCCCGCATTACCGCCTCCGACATGTACGCGCTGCCGGCGCCGTGGCACGCCTCGCAGGTGACGCCGTCCGAGACGTGAGCCCCGGCCATGAAGCGGCCGGGGTCTTCGCCGTGGCCGGTGCTGTGGCACTTCAGGCACTGCGGGGCGTCCTGAGGCGCGACCGACAGGCCCTTCGCGATCTCGAAGGCCTCGGGTGTCGCCAACACCGCCCAGGCGCGTGCGTGGGCGCTCATCCGCCAGTGGCTGACCTGCCGGTTCATCATCCCGCTGCCGTGGCACGTGCCGCAGGCGGCGACGCCCACGTACCGGGCTCCTGTCCGTGTCGCCGGAGGGCCAGCGGCCGCGGAGGAAGCGGCCGTCGCTGGTGCGGACTTCGGAGTCGGATGGGCGATCGCCTTCCACGCCATGTCGAGATCGAGCTGGGGACGCTTGTGCACGGCCACGTGGCTGCCCTTCAGGTAGTGGCAGCTCGCGCACGACTCCTTGCTGGGCATCATCAGTCCCGCCATCATCGCGGCCTGACGGTCCATCATCGAGGAGCGGTCCATGTACTCGCTGCCGGCGCCGTGGCACGTCTCGCACTGGATGCCGTCCGCCAGCCGGAAGCCGGCGTCGCGCCGCCAGGGCTCGACGTCGCTCGCGGTGGCGTGGCAGCCCAGGCACATCGGTGAGTCGTGCGGGTCGCCCGGGATCCCGGACAGATCGGCGATCGGGCGTGCCTCGGGCAGGCTCAGCACCGCGTACGCCTGTGCGTGGCGGCTGAGCAGCCACTTGCTGTACTGGTGTCCCTGCGCCGGGCCGTCGTGGCACTTGCCGCAGGCCTGGGCGCCGACGAAGACCGGCTCTTTGCCGGCGGCGGCGAGCGGTGCCCAGGCCAGGGCGGCGACGACCAGCGGCGAGACGAGAAGCAGTGCGAGCATTCTCCGGTAGCGCATCGGCGACAGGCTCCTTTGCTCTCTAGCGGCCATCGGGACGCACCGTGAGGATCTGATCGGCAGCGACGTCCTTCCACTGGCGGGTGCGGCCGTCCGGCCAGCGCACCTCGACCAGATCGGCCTTCTCGGCCTTGCCCAGGCCGAAGTGGGCACGCGGGTCGTTCTGCGCGAGGTAGCCGCGCACCGGCACGATGTCGTCGATCAGCTTCATGCCCCCGACGCTGAGGGTGACACGCGCCCCGATCGCGGCGAGCTTCCCGTCGGCGCGCCGCACGTCGACCTTCAGCCAGTGGTTCAGCTGGTTGCCCCCGTCGTTGCGCAGCAGGTGCGGGTGGCCGTTCAGGTCCATCACCAGCAGGTCGACGTCGCCGTCGTCGTCGATGTCGGCGTAGGCGGCGCCGCGCGAGTACCACTTCCTGGTGCCGAAGTACTCGCCGCCCTGGCGCGCGACGTCGACGAAGACCGCCTTGCCGGTGTTCCGCGCCAGCACGGCGTTCTCCGGATACTCGTGGTGAGGGTGGCCGTTCGCCACGAAGATGTCGAGGAAGCCGTCGTTGTCGAAGTCGAAGAGGACTCCGCCCCAGCCCGTGTACTGCCCGCAGATCACGGCGAGGTTCGAGCGGTCGACCTGATCGTCGTACATGCCGTGCCGGTACACCAGCAGGCTCATGTAGTCCATGTCGGGGATGAAGACGTCCAGGAAGCCGTCGCGATCGACGTCGCCTGTGGCCGGCCCCATCGAGGAGACACCCTGCCCGTTCTGGCCGAGCGCCAGACCCACCTCGAAGCCGCGGTCGACGAAGCTGCCCTTGCCGGTGTTCTCGAAGTAGTTGTTCTCCATCGCGTCGTTGGCGACGTAGATGTCGAGCCAGCCGTCGTTGTTGAAGTCGGCGGCCGTCGCGCTCATGCCCCGTCCCGACGGGAAGAGGACGCCGGCCTGCCTGGTCACGTCCTCGAACTTCCCGTTGCCGTCGTTGCGGTAGAGCCGATCCGGCTGCCCGTTGTAGGACATCGGCCCAGGGAATCCCGCCGCGGCGTAGTAGGAGCGGAACTTGCCCTCGTCGTACTCGAGGTAGTTGCAGACGAAGAGATCGAGGTCCCCGTCGGCGTCGTAGTCCAGCCAGACTCCGGAGAGGCTGTAGAGCGGGTCGGCGACACCGGCCTGGGCGGCGAGCTCCGTGAAGGTGCCGTCGCCGTTGTTGCGGTAGAGCTCGTTGGGACCGAAGCACGAGACGTAGAGGTCCAGGTCCCCGTCGCCGTCGTAGTCGGCCGCGGAGGCGGAGTGCGCGGCGGAGGTCCCGGCGACCCCGGCGGCAACCGTGACGTCGGTGAAGGTGCCATCGCCGTTGTTGCGGTAGAGGGCGTTCGAGAGCTTGCCGATCAGGTCGCGTCCGCGGTTGTCGGAGAGGCCCTTCGTCCAGCGACCGTTCGGGAAGTAGACGTCGAGGTCGCCGTCGCCGTCGTAGTCGAACAGACAGGGCCCCACGCCGCTCGCCTCGACGATGTTGTCCATCTCGTGGTCGCCGAAGCTGTGCTCGAACGCCGCCAGGCCGGCCTCCTGCGCGATGTCCGTGAACGTCGGCACGCTGGGCTGGGCCTGCTGGGCCGGCGCCTGTGCCCCCAGCGCCCCGAGCAGGGCTACGCCGACCATCGCCGAACCTCTCATTGGCCCCCTCCGATCGGTGCGGGCGAGGGCGAAGCACCGACGCGCCCGAGGCTGGCGTCCCACAGCGCCCCCGTGTCGATCCATTCGAAGATGAGACGCCGCTCGTCCTCGTCGAGGCCGGCCCCCGCCGGCATCGGCGTGGCCCGCGCCTCCGCCGCCGCGCCGTCCCAGGGGCGGGCGGTGTTCCGGCCCAGGATGTGCCAGACGACCGGGCTCGTCCGCGCGCGGTGCGGATGCAGGTAGCGGCCCACCGCCTCGCTGGGTCCGGCCGCGGCCGTCTCCAGCCCGTCGAGCAGCGTCGCGTACGCGCGGCTGAAACGGCCACTCGCGTCCCTGGCGGCGAGGCCGCCGTCCAGGCGCACCCGTTTGCCCTCGCCGTGGCACGCGCTGCAGCGCGCCTCGACGATCGGTGCGATGTCCGAGCGGAAGTCCACGGAGCGGCGTCTCTCCGGCGGCAGCAGCAGGCGTGCTCCCGGCTTGCGCAGCGCGTCGACGAAGCGGGTCGGCGGCGTCCGCTCCGGGTCCTCGTGACAGCCGATGCAGCCCTGACGGCCCTTGTACCGCACCCAGAGCCAGCTCGAGGTCGCCAGCGCGAGCCCGTCCTGGTCGAGTATCTGCAGCTGGACCGGCGCCTCGGCCGGCAGGTACACGTGGTAGGAGCCGTCCCCCTCGACCGCCGCCTCGCCGATCAGCCGGCGCGAGGCCATCGGCAGGGCACCTGGAGAGGACGCGTGCGAGCGAGCCAGGGGAAGCCCCTCGATGACGCGCAGCCGCCGAATGGTGCCTTGCGGCAGCTCGTGGCCGAGGTCGTTCTGGTAGACGTCGAGACCGTAGATCTCCCCGTCCGGGATCGTGGTGGCCGGGCCCGCGGCAGGCTGTCCCTCCCCGGCCTGGCTCCTGGCCGCCTCCCCGGCCTTGTGCGCCTCGTCGTCCGGGTCCTTGAGCGAGGTCGAGCGGCCGTCCGGCAGCGACCGCGGCGCGAGCGCCCGCGGCTGCATGTCGTGGAACGCGGGATCGTCGAAGATCGGCGCCACCCTGCCCGACGCCGGATCCACGCGCACGATCGCGTGAGTGCCGTGGCCGTCGAGCGGCCGGCGGGCGGCCACCAGCTGGCCGTCCGGCAAGGCCGAAGGAGAGTGGAAGAGCCCCGCGTCCACCGCGGTGATGCGGCGGTGGGAGTGCAGGTTGCGGCGCAGGCTCACGCAGGCGAGAGGGCCCGCCCCGTCCCATTCCTGCCGCTCGGGCTCGACGAAAACGACCAGCCGGTCGCGCGTCGCCGTGGGCATGCTCTTGACCCGCCCTCCCTCGTCGGCCGAGAAAACCGCCGGGTCGCTCCCGTCCGCGTTGATCCCGAGCAGCACGACGCGACCCGAAGCACCCCGCTCGAGCGTCGCGCGGCGCCAGCTCGAGTAGACGAGGCGACCGTCGCCGAGCACGACGGGGTCGCTGTCCGCGGAGAGATTGTGGGTCAGCCGCCAGGGCGTGCTGCCGTCGGTCTCGACCGAGAAGATCGCGCTCGCCCGGCCGACGCCCGTCTCGTTCGCGATCGCGTCGAAGCGGCGCACGTACCCGATCTGCTCGCGCGGGGCCGTGCCCTTGGTCGGATCGGCGATGATCACGTAGACGGTCGGCAGATAGACGGGCTGCCGCAGGTCGTCGCTCGACGCGACCACCTGCCGCAGCCCGGTGCCGTCGGCGTTCATCTCGTAGATCGCCCAGCGATCCCCGGCCTTCCGCTGGCCCGCGAAGAGGATCCTCTTCCCGTCGAACGAGACGTCCGGGTCGGCCGCGCTCGCGAAGCCCGCGGTCAGGATCCTCTCCAGCCTCCCGCCCGCCAGCAGCACGAGCCGCGCACCCTCGCCCCACTCGGGAGGCATCTCGGCGGCCGCGCGCTCGGCGGCAGAGCCGGCAGGCAGCTGGGTGACGACCAGGCGCGTGCCGCTCCCTCGATCCGCCGTCCCTGCGGGGGCACCGAGGCTCGCCCGGTCGAGCGTGAGGAGCGGCACCAAGAGGAGCAGGATCGGGCGGAAGACGGCGCTGTTCATGGCCTGGTCGCTCGCGGTTGGCACTTCATCGGCGGCCCCCTCGCGCGGGCAGGACCGCGGTCGCGTCGATCTCGAACAGAAGCTCGGGGCGGCAGACGTCGGCGGCGATCGCGACCAGCGGCAGGCCCTCGAGCCCTGACCGCTCCAGGACCCGCTCGTAGGCCGCGCGATCCGAGGCGTGCTTGAGGAATGCCGTGGCCTGCCGGACGTCCTGCAGGGAGGCACCCGCGCCACGCAAGAGCGCCCCCACGGCACCCAGCGTGAAGACGGTCTGCGCCTCGAAGTCGCCCAGGTGCACCGACGCGCCGCGATCGTCGATCGACGCCGTGCCGGAGACGAAGACGTAGCGCGCGTCGCCGAGCGTGACCTCGCTCGCTCGCGCGAAGGCGGAGCCATACTCGGTCGCCTCGTTCTGCTTCGTGTTGTGGAGACGCCTGATCTCGGGCGCGCGCCCGCCGCCTGGAGCGATGGCCAGCAGGTCGTGCGTCGTCCAGCAGCCACGTGGGTTGCGGCCGGCGATGCCCGTGCTCGCCGGCAGCTTGCCGTTTCCATTCGCACCCGAGAGCCCCATACGGGCGAAGGCCGCGTTGCGAACCGCGTTGAAGGTCCCGTACCAGTCGAGGATGTCGCGCAAGTAGAACCAGGTGCGGGCCACGTCCCGGAAGGAGAACCCCTCTGCCGACAGCAGCCGCTCCGCAGCTTGGAGCGCCGCGCCTGCGTCCTCGGCCGGGCCCGGCGCGAGACGGCCTGCGGACAACCGACCCACGTCCGAAAGGCCGAGCACGCGTGCCGTTTTCGTCTCGACGAGCGTGCCATAGGCGCGGCCGCCGTCCAGCACGACCTCCGCACGTCCCTGCGCCGCAATCACGTGGACGCCCGCGATCCTGGAGCTGCCGATGGGCGACCCTTCCACGAACGTCGCCGGCACGGGCCAGCTCTCGCCGACCGCGGCGAGCGCGCTCGCTCGCGCACGCTCGACTGCTCCGCAGACCGCCAGATCGCAGAAGACGCGCTCCTGGACCGGAACGCAGCCCCGCTCCGCCAGCGCTCCCGCGATCTCGCGGTACGCGAGCTCGACCGAAGCCAGCTCGTGCTCCCGGGCGACCCAGCTCACCAGCAGGAGCTCGCGGCCCGCTTCGTTGACGCTGATCGCCTCGGTCGCTCGGCTCTCGCTACTGTGCACGATCCTCCTCTGCGTCGGCGACGCCCTGCTTGGACGAGCTCACGTCTCGGAGACAGAGGGCAGAGTGCCCGTGCCGGAGGGCTGAATCAATGGAGCGTATTGCCCAGCCCAACCTGTGCAGATCGCCCAGTATCGGCGCGGTCCTGCGACTCTACACATAGGAATTCCCATGAGCTGCCAGATCCTATGGGTGATGGACATATTCTCGTTGACGCGCCGGGCCGAGCGGCCCTACGATGCCGCGCGGCTTGAGGTCTTCGCCACATCCATGAACAAGTCCAGGAACCTTCGATGACGAGCCGAACCGTGACGATCCGAGGCTGTCGCCTCGGCGGATCCGAGCTCGTGGTGATGGCGGGGCCGTGCGCGATCGAGTCGCGGGAGCAGATCTTCCACACGGCGGAGGTCGTGGCCGGCACCGGCGCGCGCTTCCTCCGCGGAGGCGCCTTCAAGGTGCGCACCTCCCCGACGGCGTTTCAGGGTCTCGGCCGCGAGGGATGGAAGCTGCTGCGCGAAGCAGCCGACGCACACGGGCTGCTCACGGTCAGCGAGATCCTGGACCGCGACCAGATCGAGGCCGCCCGTCCGCACGTCGACTTCGCGCAGGTCGGCAGCCGCAACATGCAGAACGTGCCGCTGCTCAAGGCGCTCGGCCGCGCGCGGCTGCCGGTGCTGCTCAAGCGCGGCTTCGGATGCACGATCGACGAGTGGATCCACGCGGCCGAGTACGTCCTTGCCGAAGGCAACGAGGAGGTCGTGCTCTGCGAGCGCGGTATCCGGACCTTCGAGACCGCGACCCGCTTCACGCTCGACGTCGCCGCGGTACCGATCGCGAAGAAGCGCCTGGGACTGCCCGTGGTGATCGATCCCTCTCACGCGGCGGGCAAGGACGACTGGGTCGAGAGCCTGACCCTGACCGGCGTCGCCTGCGGGGCCGACGGCCTGCTCATCGAGACGCACCCCGATCCGGCGCGGGCTCTTTCGGACGGCCCCCAGGCTGTTGCGCTCGGCGAGTTCCCGAGCCTGGTCGACAGGGCGCGGCGGGTCGCGCAGGCGGTCGGCCGGACGCTGCCGGAGCCGGCGAGCGCAGCGGCCGCGCCGGTTCAGTGAGCTTATGCCCAACAGGCGAGCGGAGGTCCGTCCGATGCAAGATGGTGCGAGCCGAAGCTTCAAGTTCCAGTCGATCGGCGCGATCCGTTCTCCCTGGCGGGAGCTTCGGGGTACTCCCATCCAACCCAGGTACGCCGACGGCGCCCGGGGCCGAGTCGAGATCGATCCTGCCTACGCCGAGGCCTTGACGGACATCGAAGGCTTCGAGCGCATCTGGCTCCTCTACTGGCTCGACCGGGTCGGCCCTTTCCGACCGCTGGTGATGCCGTATCTCGACCGCTCGGCCCACGGCGTCTTCGCGACCCGCGCGCCCGCGCGGCCGGTCCCGATCGGCCTTTCGGCCGTGCGTCTGGTCGGACGCCAGGGCCCGACCCTCGAGGTCGCCGACCTGGACATCCTGGACGGAACGCCGCTTCTGGACATCAAACCGTACGTGCCGCAGTTCGATGCCTGGCAGGGCCACGCCGGATGGTTCGATACCGCGCCCTGCGAGCAAACGCGCGACGACGGCCGCTTCGCCCCTGCCGGCGATCCGGCACGAACGACGGAAGGATAGACGCGGATGCCGCACGGAACCTCCCTGCCGCGCCGGCGCGTGCTCGCGCTGGCGATCCCCTCCTGCGGATTCTTCGCGCGCGAGGTGCAGGCAGGGGAGGCCTCTCCGCCGACCGCTTCGGTGCCTCCGGCGCCGCCGGCGCCTGGCGAAATCCTCTCGACCGAAGACCGGATCTACCTCGCGCTCGAGCACTTCCGCCAGGGCTTCCATTGCTCGCAGTCGGTGCTTGCCGCCTACGCCGACGAGGAGCGCCTGCGCGAGGACTCTGCGCTGCGCATGGCCGCTGCGCTCGCGGGCGGATCGACCGTGGGCGGTGAGTGCGGCGCGATCGCGTCGTCCTACCTCGTCCTGGGCCTGAAATACGGGCGGACCGTGCCGGCGTTCGGTGACGTCGAGAAGGAGCGCGAGCTCTTCGATCGCATCCGCTACCTCGTGGCGGGGTTCAAGAAGCGGCACGGGGCGATCACCTGCCGCGAGCTGCTGGGTGTCGACGTCTTCACGAAGGAAGGGCTCGCCGAAGGCCGCCGCGAGGGCCTCTTCACCCGTCGCTGTCCGCAGTTCATCCGTGACGCGATCACACTGCTCGAGTCCCCGGCCACACGCACGCCCAGCGACACCTCACCGCCGCAACCCTGAACCCAGACGAGCCGGACGCGAGTCCGGTAGCATCGAGAGCGCCTCGAGCTGCCGCCCTGGATCGTCTTCGGCATCGAGGGGGACGCTCGAAGACACGCGTCGCATCCGGCGCCGGGCCGGCTACTCGGCGCGCAGCGTCGCCTTCAGCAGGTCGCGGTCGCGCGACGAGGGGCCGACGAGGACCTCGAAGTCGCCCGGCTCGACGACGCTTCGGCCGTCGGCGTCGACGATCTGGAAGGCCTCCCAGGGCAGCTGACCTCACCGTCTTCTTCTCGCCCGGCTGCGAGGGGCACGCGGGCGAAGCCCTTGAGCGCCTTGTTCACCCAGGTCGACCGAGGTCACCAGGTCGCTGACGTAGACCTGCACGATCTCGTCGCCGGCCCGCGGCCCGACGTTCTCGACGTCGACCGAGACCGTGGCCGACCCGCCGCTGCGCGAGGGTCGGTCGAGCCGAGGCGCAGGTTCGAGTAGCGGTACTGCGTGTAGCTCAGCCCGTGCCCGAAGGGGAAGAGCGGCTCCTGGGTGAGGTCGGCGTAGCGGTCGCCGTGCTGGCCGCGCACCTGGCTGTAGAAGACCGGCTGCTGGCCGACGTGGACCGGGAACGAGATCGGTGAGCTTGCCCGAGGGGTTGAGCTGGCCGAAGATCGCCTCGGCGATCGCGCGTCCGCCCTCCATGCCGGGGTTGAAGCCCTCGAGGATCGCCGCGGCGCGCTTGACGGACGGCGGCAGCACCAGCGGCTTGCTGTTGACGAGCACGACGATCATGGGCTTGCCGGTCTTCTCGAGGGCGTCGAGGAGGGCGATCTGCCCGCCCTGCAGCTCGAGCGTCGCGGTGCTCTGCGTCTCGCCGATGTACTCGAGGTGGTCCCCCACGACGGCCACCACCACGTCGGCGGCCTGCGCCGCGGCGACCGCCGCCGGGAGGCCGGACAGGTCCCCGTCGTCGATCGAGCAGCCGCGCTCGTAGCGGACGGTGCTGCCGGCCGGGCGCCAGCGCGCCGGATGCCGTCGAGCACCGTGGTCGTCTTCTCGCGCGGCTGCTTGCCGGCCTCGGGCGGATGCTGCGGGCGAGCCGAGCGACCAGTCGCCGAGCTGCTGCCAGATCGTCGTCGGCGTTGGGGCCGACGACGGCGATCGACGTCGGGCTTCGTCGGGGTCGAGGGGCAGGAGGCCGTCGTTCTGCAGCAGCACCAGGCTCTGCCGCGCGGCCTCGAGGTTGGCGGCGCGGTGGTCCGGGCGCGCGATCTCGAGCGGCCGCGCGTCGCAAGGTCGGGCCGGCGCGGGTTCTCGAACAGGCCCATCCGGAACTTGAGGGCGAGCAGGCGGCGCACGCGGCGCGTCGATCTCCGATCTCGGCGAGCCGCCCGCTGCGCACGGCCTCGATGCGCGCCCTCGTAGAACTCCGGCGTCGTCATCATGATGTCGTTGCCGGCGCGGAGCGCCACGATGGCGGCGTCAGGCGTAGTCGGCACAGACCTTCTGCTCCTTGACCAGGCGGCCGACGTTGTCCCAGTCGGTCACCACGACGCCGCGGAAGCCCCACTCGTCCTTGAGGACCTCCGTGAGCAGCCAGTGGTTGGCGGTCGAGGGCACGCCCTCGATCGACTGGTAGCCGGTCATGAAGGTCATGACGCCGGCGCGCGCGGCGCGCTCGAAGGGCGGCAGGAAGTAGCTGCGCAGCTTGCGGCGGGAGAGGTCCGCCTCGGAGGCGTCGCGCCCGCCCTGGGTCTCGGAGTAGCCGGCGAAGTGCTTGGCGGTCGCCAGGACGGCCGTGGGATCGTCGAGCCCCTTGCCCTGGTAGCCGCGGATCATCGCGGCGCCCAGCTCGCCGATCAGGTACGGGTCCTCGCCGAAGGTCTCGCCGGTGCGGCCCCAGCGCAGGTCGCGGGCGAGGCAGAGCACGGGCGAGAAGGTCCAGTGGATGCCCGTCGGGGCCATCTCCTCCGCGGTCACCCGCGCGACCCGTTCGAGCAGCTCGGGGTCCCAGCTCGCGGCCATGGCGAGCTGGGTCGGGAAGATGGTGGCGCCCTTCCAGAACGAGTGGCCGTGGATGCCGTCCTCGCCGACCAGCAGCGGGATCGCCGAGCCGGTTCCTGGCCGCGAGGTCCATGGCGCGGCCCACCTTCGCGCCCGAGGACGTGGAGGATCGAGCCCGGCTGACGCGCGTTCACGAAGGAGAGGTCCTCGGGACGCGCGTCCCAGCAGGATCAGCTGGCCGACCTTCTCCTCCAGGGTCATCCGCGAGACGAGGTCGGAGACGCGCTCGTCGACGCCCAGGGCGGGGTCCCGGTAGGCGGGAGCAGGCGTGCCGGAGTCGGCCGAAGCGGGCGGGCGCGTCCTGGCGCTCGCACTCGAGGCCGGCGCCGGTTGGACCGCCAGGCAGACGCCGACGGCCGCCGGCAGCAACACACGGAAGTAGCGCATGATCAACCCCTCCGCATCCTAGTGGCACTGAGTGCCACTGTCAACACCTCATGCTATGCTCGGCACCATGAAGCACCAGACTGTCAGACGCCCGGAACGCAAGGCGAAGCCGTTCGCCCGGGCGGTGCCGCCGCCGGCGAAGAGCCTGCGCGAGCGCAAGCTGGAGGTCGTCCGCCTGGCCCTCAGCGCCGCGGCCGAGCAGCTCTTCCTCTCGCGCGGCTTCGAGCGTACGACCGTCGAGCAGGTCGCCCGGGCCGCCGGCGTCTCGCGCCGCACCTTCTTCCGCTACTACGAGTCCAAGGAGGACGTGCTGGCGGAGCGCGCCGAGCGGTGGGGGGAGCGCCTCTACCTCGAGCTCGCCGCGCGTCCCCGGGAGGAGCCGCCGCTGCTCGCCATCCGCAACGCTCTCCTGTCGGCCGTCGAGGCCGGGATCCAGGACGCCGACTTCATCCGCTGGGTGATCCGGGTCCTGCGCGAGAGGAGCGCCCTGCGCCGCGTGATGATGGAGCGGCGCAATCGCCTGGAGGAGCGGATCGCCGCCCTGATGACGGCGCGGCTCCGCTCGGGCCCGAGCGACAACACGCCGATGCTCCTGGCCTTCGTCACCCGCGCCCTGCACGACACGGCCTTCAACGCCTGGTACGACCACGAGACCAAAGACGTCGCCGGACTCGTCGACGGCCTGATCGCCGGGCTGCGCTCCGATCGTGACCGAGCTGCCTTCGCCGACGACGCGCGGGGCCGCGCACGGCCGGACCCGGGGCCGAAGCAAGGCCCGTCGGCGACGGCGGGCGGACCCCTCGGAGAATCGCTGATGCCCCAGCTACTGGAACCCGACCAGCGTGGACGAGGCGCGGGAGGTCGGGCGGTCGTGTCGCTCGCGATGGCGATTTGGGCGCTCGCGTGCGCCGGGACCGTGGCCGCGGCCGAGACGCCGGCCGCAACGACGCGGGAAGCCACCCCCAAGCTGCTCGGGCGCAAGTACCCACCCCGGATCTACGAGACCGTGCGCCTCCAGGGCCCGCCGCCGACCATCGACGGCCGCCTGGACGATGCGGCCTGGAGCCAGGGGGAGTGGGCGGGCGGCTACACGCAACAGGCGCCCACGGAAGGCGCCGCGCCCAGCCAGCCGACCGAGCTCAAGATCCTGTACGACGGCCGCGCCGTCTACGTGGCCATCCGGGCCTACGACGACCCGGCCAAGGTGCGGCGCTACCCGGGCCGCCGCGACGACTTCCTCGACTACGCCGTCGACGTCGTCGGCGTCTGCTTCGACAGCTACGACGACAAGCGCACCGGCTTCGAGTTCGACCTCACCGCGGGCGGCAGCAGGATCGACCTGGTCCTGGGCAACGGCGAGACCGAGTGGGACACGACCTGGGACGCCGTCTGGGACGGCAAGGTCGGCCACGACGAGAAGGGCTGGACGGCGGAGTTCCGGATCCCTCTCAATCAGCTGCGCTACGGCCCGCAGGACGAGCAGGTGTGGGGGATGCATGCCTGGCGCTGGATCGCCCGCAACCAGGAGGAGGACCAGTGGCAGCTCATCCCGCGTCAGAACAGCGGGCGCATGTACAACCTCGGCGAGCTGCACGGGATCCGGGGGCTGCCGCGCTCGAGGCACGTCGAGCTGCTGCCGCACGTCGTCGGCAAGTCCAGCACGGGTCCCGAGACGGCCCGGTGGCAGCGAGCAGACGGGCTCACTCGGCCTCGACGCCAAGCTCGGCCTGACGACCAACTTCACCCTGGACGCCACGGTCAACCCCGATTTCGGCCAGGTGGAGGCCGACCCCTCGGTCGTCAACCTGACCGCGTACGAGACCTTCTATGACGAGAAGCGACCGTTCTTCCTGGAGGGCAAGAAGATCCTGAGCTTCGGGATCGAGGACAGCGACCAGCTCTTCTACACCCGCAGGGTCGGCCAGGCGCCCTCCTATGCCCCGCCGCTCGGCGACAGCGAGACGGCGCGCGTCCCCGAGAGCACGACGATCCTGGGAGCGCTCTAAGCTCACGGGCAAGACGACGGCGGCCTCTCCGTCGGCCTGCTCACGAGCGTCACGCAAAGGGAGACGGGCCACGATCTCCTCGCCTCTGGGCGATCGGGAGCCGGTGGTGGAGCCGGCTTGGGAGTTACACGGTGGCGCGCGTGCAGAAGGACTGGGACAAGGGCAACACCAGCCTGGGCGCGATGCTCACCGAGACCCATCGATGGACCGACGGATCCGACGCTCGCCTTCCTCCCACCAGACGACGACCCGGCGGGGATCGACTTCGTGCGCTACTTCTCGAACCGGTTCTGGATGCTGGAGGCGCGCGGCGTCTTGAGCCAGGTGACCGGCACCGCGCCAGGCGATCCAGGCGCTGCAGACGGACCCGGTCCACTACTATCAGCGTCCCGGGACGAGCCACCTCGGCGTCGACCCCGGCGCGACGTCCCTCTTCGGCCACGGCGGGTCGGTGCTGGCCGGGACCTCGGGCTCCGGCCGTCTGCGGCTGACCGAGCACTTCCACTGGTACTCGCCCGGCCTCGAGCTGAACGACCTCGGCTACCTGAAGCAGGCCGACCTGCTGGCCAACCAGCTCTTCCTCGGTTGGGCCGAGCCCACGCCGCGTGGCATCTTCCGCGCCTACTCCGCCCAGTTCGCGCGCGAGGACAAGTGGGACTTCGGCGGGCTGCACACGAACGCCACGACCAGCCTCGATGCCTCAGGCTCCTTCACGAACAAGTGGTCGGCCAACGGCCGCTTGGCCTTCGACCAGACCATCGACACCCGAGCCCTGCGAGGCGGGCCCGCCCTGCGCTGGCACGACTACTCCACGGCCTCGCTCGGGGCTGGCACCGACTCGTCGCACAGGGCTGCCCTTTCCGTGAGCGGCGAGCACTCCTGGGCGACCGACGGCAACGCCTCCTCCTCGAACGCCACGGGCACGCCTGCAGCTGCGTCTCGTCCGGCGCCTCTCGTTCTCGGGGGCGCTGCAGTACCAGAAGCTCCTCGATGGCCTGCAGTACGTCACGACGGCGGAGAGCGGCGCGGGTCCCCGCTGGCTGCTGGGTCGGATCGACCAGGCCACCTGGAGCTTCACGCTCCGGGCCGACCTCACCCTGACGCCCGACCTGACCGTCCAGCTCTACGCCAGCCCGTTCATCAGCACCGGGCGCTACACGGACTTCAAGCGCGCGACCGACACGCTGGCCCACGGCTACGCCGACCGCTTCCACGCCTTCGGAGCCGACGAGATCGGCTACCGGCCGGACTCGAATGCCTACGCCGTGAGCGAGTCCGGCGGCCCGAGCTACTCGTTCGCGAACCCGGACTTCAGCTTCCGTCAGTTCGCTCGAACCTGGTGGTGCGCTGGGAGTACCGGCCCGGCTCCGTCGTCTACGCCGTCTGGTCGCACGGCCGGACCGACCCGCGAGACCGCTGGCAACAGTCGTTCGGCCGCAACTGGAAGGGCTCTGGGACGCGCGCCCGCAGAACGTGTTCCTGGTCAAGCTCAGCTACTGGTTCTCACCCTAGCTCCGCGTTCCATCGGGCGCCCTGGGCGAAGCGTTGCCCTCGGTGGAGGGCGTGTCAGGGCAGCTTCGCCAGCCACTCCGCTAGAGCCGCGACGAATCGTTCCGATTCCTCGTAGAACGGGTGATGCCCGCTCTGCTCGAAGACGCGCAGTGCGGCGTTCGGAAGCCGCTCGGGGATTCCGTCCCAGAGAACCCACGGGACGGTGTAATCGTGGCGTCCATGAGCGACGAAGACAGGCACCCCCAACGGGCTCGATCCCTCGGTGACGTCCCACATGAACGACGCTCCCGACCGCAGCTTGGCCAGGTTGTCCCGCAGGACTGTCTTCCGATCATTCGACCCGTTCTCTTCGAAGAAGGCCGTCGCTCTCGCGGTCAGCACCAGGCACGCCGGCCCTGGACCCGCTTCGCGCAGAACGGACCGGCGCCGTTCACCGAGACGATATGTTCCCTCCAGGCGGATCCCGATGGCGGGCGCGGAGGAGCGAATACTCGCGGGAGTTACGGCACCGCGCCTGGTCGCGCCTTGAGCCGAGATGTCCGACGACAACGACGCCCCGCCGCCGCTGGTCGCAGTTGGCGACCAGGCCGAGTCTCCCCCTGCCGTTCTTGTTGGTTCCCATCCGCGGCTCCCAGGCGCCCTGCACGATCAGCAAATGGCGTCGGCCGCGTCATCCTTGCGCTGCAAGGAATCGCGTGCCGGCGCCATTCCCTAGTCGAATGTCCACCGTGATGAGCGCCTGGGCGCTTTCGACCTCGCTCCGTCCAAGGCTGGGCTATAGTCCGGGCCAGCGCACGATGGACGAAGAGGCCCAAGGCGGGGGACTTGCCCGGGAGGGCACACTCGCTGGCCTCCGGCCCCGGATCCTCGCGGTGGCCCGGAAGCGCTTGTCCGCTGACGATGCCGAGGACCTGACGCAGGACGTCCTGCTGCTGCTCGCCACCAAGTACACGGACGTTGAGGACCCCGGCCAGCTCGTGGCTCTCGCCATCGGGATCCTGCGCAGGAAGCGGGCTGACTTCTGGCGCAAGAGGACGCGTCACGGCGAAGGGATGGTGGAAGACCAGGCGGTGTCGCCCCTGCCCGACGGCGCGCCCGGGCCGGAGACCGTCGCCGCCGACCGCGAGCGGCTGCGCCTCTTCACGAACGCCGCCACGCGCCTTGGGGCGCGCTGCCGCGATCTCCTGCGCCGCAAGCTCGAGGGCCAGAGCTTCGTCGAGATGGCGAACGAGCTCGGGCGCCCGGTGAACACGGTCTACAGCTGGGACCACCGCTGCCACCAGAACCTGCGCGCTCTCCTGGGCGACCGCTGGGCATTCGTCACCGGGGAGGAGGAGCGATGACGGGCGACCCGAAGCGCCTCCTGGGCGGCTACGCCACGGACTCCCTCACCGAGGCGGAGCGCCAGGAACTGCTGCGCGCGGCACTCGGCGATCAGAAGCTCTTCGACGCCCTCGTCGAGGAGGAGGGCCTGCGTGGGCTCCTCGCGGACCCCGCCGCTCGACAGCAGGTTCTCACGGCGCTCCGGGAGCCGCGTCCTCGGGAACGGTGGCTGGCCTGGCTGTGGCGCCCTGCGACGGTGGGCGACCTCCTCGCGGCGGCTGCGGCAGTGGTCGTCGCCGTCGTGGCATCGCAGGCCTATCGGGCCACCAAGACCGAGCACGTCACGCCGGCCGCCGCGCGCCCTGCAGTCGGCGCGCTGTCGCAGGAGGCGCTCGAACGTCTCGCGGCGCTGCCTGCCAGGACGGGGGCCATCGCCGCAAGACTCGAGTTCGAGGATGCGCCCTCCGGAGCAATCCCACATGTTCGCCCCGGCGAGACGCTGACGATCCGCGTCACAGCTCAGGCACCGTCGCGGGCCGTCGTGCTGGAATCGCAACCCGATGGCAAGGTCGTCCAGGTCTGGCCGGATCCGCGGACGCCCCCGCCCAACTGCTGCCGTCGCCGGGCAACGAACCCGCCGTCCAAGTCCTGCGCCTCGGCGCCACAAGGGCTCCAGGAACGAGTCGCCTGCGCCTGATCGTCGCCCCGTTCGGCGTCGACCTTGGCGCTTCCCCGCTCGACATCGACCGCGTAGCCCAGCGGCTCACCCTCGTCGACGCCCCCTACGAGACGGAGAGACCATGAGCATGGCCGCCACCCAGAAGCTCCAGGCGTTGAAGGCGCAGCTCTCGCACGTGATCCTCGGCAAGGACGAGGCCATCGACCACGTGCTCGTCGCCCTCCTCGGCGGTCACCACCTGCTCATGGAAGACGTGCCGGGCGTCGGCAAGACGACACTCGCCAAGGCCCTCGCCCGCTCCTTCTCCGGCGAGTTCCGGCGCGTGCAGTTCACGCCGGACCTGCTGCCCGCGGACATCCTGGGCTCCGCGGTCTACAACCCGCGCGATGCCAGCTTCACCTTCAAGGAAGGGCCGATCTTCGCGCAGGTGCTGCTCGCCGACGAGATCAACCGCGCCTCCCCGCGCACCCAGTCGGCGCTCCTCGAGGCGATGAGCGAGCAGCAGGTGTCGAGCGACGGCGTCACGCGGCCCGTTCCAACGCCATTCCTGGTGCTCGCCACTCAGAACCCGGTCGAGTACCACGGGACCTACCCGCTGCCCGAGGCGCAGCTCGACCGTTTCGGCGTACGGATCGACCTGGGCTACCCGGCGGCGGAGCACGAGCTGGCGGTGCTGTTCGCCCAGGCGGAACACCATCCGCTCGACGACGTGCAGCCCGTGCTCTCGGCGGACGAGGTCGCCGCGCTCCAGGCGGAGACGCGCCGTGTGCGTGTCGATCGATCGGTCGGGCGCTACGTCGTCGCGCTGGCCGAAGCCACTCGACGCCACCCTTCCGTACGCCTCGGCTGCTCTCCCCGCGGAAGCCTGATGCTCTTCCGCTCGGCTCA
This sequence comes from uncultured Acidobacteriota bacterium, assembly GCA_963732935.1. Taxonomy (GTDB): domain Bacteria; phylum Acidobacteriota; class Vicinamibacteria; order Fen-336; family Fen-336; genus DATBSL01. The sequence continues at coordinate 836,756 of CAVTBK010000005.1, forward strand.
GGCCCGCGCTCTCCTCGAGGATCGAGCCTTCGTCGTCCCCGAGGACGTCAAGGCGCAGGCCGTGCCCGTCCTCGCGCACCGGCTGGGCCTGGAGACGAAGGCTCGGTACACCGGGGTCGCCAAGGAAGACGTCGTGCGCGAGATCCTCGAGGCCGTCTCCGTCCCGGCCTGAGGCATGCCGACGGGGATCCCATGAAGGGCTTGCTGCCGGCCCTCCTCGCCACGAACCCCTTCTCGAGGCCTGTGAACCTGAGCCCGTTGCGGAACCTCTACCGCCGCCGGCTCACGGACAGGGGACGCTTCGTGCTCTGGGCCACGGTCGCATTGGCCCTGGTGGGCATGGACACCCGGCGCTCACTCGTCTTCATCCTCTTCTCGCTAGCCGCACCACCGTTCCTGGTAGCGCTCGGCCGCCTCTTCGGACCTCGGCCCGAAGTCGCTCTCGAGGGCCGACTGCCGCTGCGCCTGACGGCAGGGCGCCCGATCTCCGCGCCCATCGACGTCGTCTCGCGCAACCACCGTTCCCTGGGCCCGCTCTCGCTCGTCTGGGCGCGACCGCTTCCCGCGCCTACGGACCTGGCGATCGAGCCCGCGGAACGCACCTTCGACGTCGATGCGGACCGCTCGACTCGACTTCGCATCGATCTCCATCCGCAGCGCCGCGGACGCTTCGTGGTACCGCCTCTCGGCATCGCCCGAACCGACGCCTTCGGCCTCGTCCGCACGAACGCCGTCTGGCTGCCCGAGCAGGTCATGCTCGTCTACCCGCGCTATTTCTCACTCGGCGACCTGCCCCTGGCGATGGGCCGTCGGTACCAGCCCGGCGGCATCCCCCTCGCGTCCGGTGTCGGCGACTCGCTCGAGTTCGTCGGGACTCGTGAGTATCGCGAGGGTGATCCGCTGCGCAAGATCCACTGGCGTTCCTGGGCGCGGCTCGGGCAGCCGGTGGTACGGGAGTACCAGGAGGAGTACTTCTCGAGGATTGCGCTCGTCCTCGACACGTTCCTACCGCGCCGGCCGCGGCCGCGCGAGCGGGCGCGTTTCGAGGCGGCCATCTCGACGCTCGCCTCGGTGGCAGAGTACTTCAGCCGCACCGAAGAAGTCGTCGACATCCTTGCCGCCGGCCCTGATCTCTACGAGGTCAGCGCGGGACGCAGCCTTGGGTCGCTCGACACCGTCCTCGACGTGCTCGCTTGTCTCCAGCCCTCGCCAGCCCCGCCCTTCACCTCGATCGGACCGGCGCTTCTCGAGCGACTGGAGCGGCTCACCAGTGTCGTCGCGGTGATGCTCGAGTGGGACGAGGCGCGCGAGGCCTTCCTGCGACAGCTGCACGCGATGGGAGTCTCGGTGCGCGTCTTCCTCGTCCACGAGGGGGACACGCGGAAGCCTTGGCGGAATGCGTCAGCGGGGCTCGGCGAGATCGAACTGCTGACACCCGCCCAGGTGGAGACGCGTCTCGCCGAGGAGGGCGTGTGAGGCGCGCTCGCCCCACGCGTGTTCGAGTCGCACGAGCCGTCGCCTTGTCCGCGGCGCTCGCCGCCCTCGCCTTGGCGCTCCGCGAGATGCCCCCCTTCTTCCTCGCTCTCGCCGCTGCGACGGTCCTCGTGCTCGCGACGCCGTTCGTGGAATGGACGTCGGTTCCTCCCAGGCTCGCCGATCTACTCCCGCGCGTGCTCGTCATCACCCTCCTGACGCTCACGGGAGTCGCCTGGCTCAGCCGTGCCCTGGGCGCGCTCGTCCTCCAGGCCACGTTCCTGCCTCTCCTGATGACACCCCTTCTCGTCCCGATCGCGGCCTGCTTCACGGTCGCCCCGCGTGCCTTTCCCTTTGGGCGGACCCTCGCTCCGACGGTCGTGGCCCTTCTCGCTCTCGCCGGCCTCAACCCCTCGCCCGGCGGCTACGGCGGCTCGGCGCTGCCGTTCCTGAGAGCCGGCGAGCACAACGCCTTTGCCGAGCCGTATCTCGTCCTGTCCCTCGTGGTGCTGGCTTCACTCTGGACGGCCGCCTTCTTCGAAGGCGGACCGCGCTGGCGTCGCCGCGACGTCGTGGGCCTGGTGCTGGCCGGCGGCCTCAGCATGGCACTCGCGTCGACCAGTGTCGTCGGCCTGCCGCTCCTGCAGCCGAAGATCGAGCAGGCGATTGCTGCTGCGCTCGACCAGGGCACGACCGGCCTCTCAGAGGAGTCGAGGCTCGGGGAGTTCGCCGAGCTGGCCATCTCGCGCCGCCGCGTCCTCGACCTGCAGGCCTCGGACGCGCAAGCCGGCCCCTGGCTCCTGCGTTCGGAGGTCTTCACCTCTTTCGACGGAAGGCGCTGGACGAACCCGACCTCTTCTACGGCCACGCGTGCCGGCAGCGCCGAGAGTCTTCGCCCCACGAACCCGCCCCCAGCCATCGGGCCTCTCCTCGCCGACTTGGGTGCGTGGTTCGTGCCAGAGCCACGCCCGAGCGCTCCGGAAACGAGCAACCGCCACGATTCGGGAAGCGTCGCGATCCGCATCAACCAGGGGGATGTCGACAACTGGCCGCTCCTGCTGCCGCGTCGCGCGGAGGCAGTCACTCTCGACGCACCCTCGCTCGAGCTCGACCGCTTCGGCCTTCTCCGCCGCCCGATGGGCCTGGCGGCCCACCTCTACGGCGCTCTCGTCGCAGCGAGCGACGATCGGGCGGCCGACCTCTCCGCCGCCAGCGCGGCGGAAAGCCTTGCGCTCCCATCCGTCCTCGACCCGAGGACGCGCGCACTCGCTGCAGAACTCGCCTCGTCCCGAAACGGGCGCGAGCGCCTCGACGCAACGATCGCGCACCTGCGACAGGGTTATCGCTACACGTTGCGACCCGGGGCCTTCCACAGCGCCGACCCGCTCGCCGAGTTCCTATTCGAGAAGAAGGCGGGGTACTGCGAGTACTTCGCGAGCGCGGCCGTCATCCTGCTGCGGCTCGAAGGAGTGCCCGCTCGATTCGTGAAGGGCCTGAGCGCGGGGCCGCAGACCGACCAGGGAGGCGGGCTACACGTCGTGCGCGAGAGCAACGCGCACGCCTGGGTCGAAGCCTGGCTCCCCGGCGAGGGCTGGGTGGCGGCGGACCCGACGCCGCCCGGCTTCTCCGCTGAAATGGGCGCTCGGCCGAGCACATGGGAACGCCTCCTGGAGCACCTGCGCGCCGCGACCGCCGCCGCCTGGGCGCGGCTCCTGTCGCGAGGGCCCGGCCCTCTCCTGCGAGAGCTGGCAGCCGAGATCGCACGTGTGGCCGGCCGCGTCGTCCGTCAGCCCTCCCTCTGGCTCCTGACGGCCATGGTCGTCCTCGGCCCCCGCCTGGTCCGCTCCTGGCGTGCGCGGCGGCACCGGCGCCTCGCCGCCGCCCTCGACCAGAAGTTGGTCCCGGTCGATCTCCGCGCCCTCGTGCGCGACATCGAGCGGCGGTGGTCTTCCCTCGGCCGCCCACGGCCGTTGGCGCGAGGTCTCATCGAGCACTGCCGGTCGCTGGATGCGGACCCGACCCTCGGCACGCGCGAAGCCGCTGCGATGGAACGGGCCGTCCTCGATGCCTACTACCGCGCTCGTTTCGGAGCGGAACCGCCGGACGCTTTCGAGATCGCTCGCCTCCAGGCGGATGCAGGGCGCTGGTGTCGCCCCACTCGGGGCACTCTCTGACACGAACGTCCTGCTGGACGTGATCCTGCTGCGCGCACCGCACGTCACGGCGTCGGCGGCCGCTCTCGACCTCGCGGCGATCCTGCCCGAGGCGCTCGTGACATCGGAGGCATACGCCACCTGACGGTAGTGGCCCGGACCCATCCCGGCACCCGCCGCCGGCAGCATTCGACGCGCCTCGTTCGGCATGCGCGGCCGCTCGCAAGTGCTTCGCGTTGGGATTGCCGGTGCTGGGACTCGAACCCAGACTGTGCCGATTTGAAGCGCCTTAGACTCAACTACTTACAGCGATTCACCCTGGAACGCCCCGCAACTCCTTGAATCCACGCACCGGCGCTCGCCGCATCGAGCCGCTCGCGGTGCGCCGGACTCGGCCGCTCCCGCTCGACGCTCAGCGACGTTTGCGTAGCTGTCTTGCCACCGTCTCGACGGCATCGGGGAACAACCGTTCCACCACCACGAGGAAGTTGTTGCGGATGCGGGTCGGCTCGCCGATCGGCGTCATCTCCTCCGTGAAGCGCTGAACGAGCACGTCGAGGTCGAGCGGCGAGTGGACGTGGATCCCCGCGATGGCTTCGAGGTCGTGCTCGTAGCAGCGAACGGCCTTCATGAGCACGAGGTCATGCTTCTCCGGAACGAAGACCTTCAGGCGCGTGAGTTTCGGCAGAATTCGTTCGAGACGCGATTCGAACTCGACTGGAGCGTCCGCCACCCCGCTCTTCTGCAGAGGCACATCGAGGCCCGTCACCTCCCGAGCCCTCCCTGCAGCCGCTGCCAGTGCCGCCCCCACGTTCGTCCAGGTGTCGATGTCGTGCGTCGCGCGGGCCACTCCGTAGTGGAGTGCAGCCGCCGAGCCCCCGATCACCACGACCTCGAACGACTGGTCCAGGGCGTCGTCGACCGCCGTGAGGAAACGTTCGAGTTCCTGCCGGAGGAACGTCTTCATCGGAGTCGCGCGAACTTGTCGAACGTCGATTGGAAGCTATCGAGGCCCATGTTCATCAGGTAACCCCAGCGTAGCGCTTCCCTCGGCGTGTTGCGCCGCGAGGCGGCGACAGCACGGGGGCCTCGGACACCGGCGAAGAACTCCCGCGCCCTCTTGCGCCGCCGGTCACGTAGCGTCTTCGCGACCTCTACGAGGCGAGGGTCGTTCCCGAGCCGCCCGGCGAGTTCCAGGAAATAGCCGAGCGCCTGCCCTTCGTTGCGACGCCTCGCCTCTTGCCTTAGGCGATCGAAGTCCAGATGGTCCCGCTGGCGCCAAAGCACCAGGGGCAGGACGCGAGCCACCGTGGGATCCCGATGAGACAACGGCAACGCCTCGGCAAGCGTCTCCTCGGGCGGTGGGACAGGTCCCTGCAAGCCCCTCGACGCGAGCGGCGCGCCAACTGCCGCCAGCCACGCACGGACTCGCTCGTCATGCGCCGCACTTGGAGCCTCACGACGGTCTTCCGGGCAGGTAGCGAGTTGCCGCAGTAGCGCGGCGTGAGGGTGGCCTGGCTCGGCCCGATAAACGAGTTCGGCGCCCACGCGCTCCGCACTCGCGAGGCCCGCCTCCCGCATCGCCTCCAACTCTCGGTATGCCGCTGAGAAAGCCACCTCCGCGAGCCGGGACAGGTCGCTGACGCTACCCACCGCGCCTCGCCCCCATACGAGGCGGAAGAGCTCACGCCGGGCACGGCTCGTGACGAGGTACCTCAGCACGGAACCATGTTATCACAAATATCGATAACAACAGGTTCGACAGCCCACCACGCGGCTGCGCGCCCCCGACCGTTCGCGCCCAAGCGATGCCGGGCAGGGAGGACTCGCTAGCGAAGACGACTGCGTCTTACACGGGCGCAGCCGACGCGCTTCGCTCGGCATGCAGCGGCTCGCCCGCAAATGCTTCGTACGCTGTGGATTGCCGGTGCTGGGACTCGAACCCAGACTGTGCCGATTTTAAGTCGGCTGCCTCTGCCAGTTGGGCTACACCGGCGCAGAAGGAGACGGCCGCGCAAGCCGCCCGCGGGCGCCCTCTACACGCCGCATGGTACGCCGATCGGGACCCCTTCGCGCCCTCGAGGGCGCCGCCTACGCGGTCGTCACCAGCTCCCGTAGCGCCTCGAGCAGAGCGTCCTGGATGCGGCCGTTGGTCGCCACGATGCCGTCGGGACCCAGGCCGAGACGCGTGCCGTCGAGGCGGGTCGCCCGGCCTCCCGCCTCGGTGACCAAGAGCCGCCCGGCGTGCATGTCCCAGGGTTTCAGGATCTCCTCCCAGAACCCGTCGGCGCGGCCCGCGGCGACGTAGCAGAGGTCGAGGGCCGCCGAGCCGCTGCGGCGCACCGCGCGCGCGAGGCCCATCACCTTGTTGAAGAGGCGCAGCCGCTCGGCGAGCTTCTGGTGGAGGTCGTACGGGAAGCCCGTGATCAGCAGGCTCTCGATCAGCTCGCCCCGCCTCCGAGACGTGCGAGGCGCCGGCCGTTGAGGTGCGCCCCGGCACCCCGCTCGGCGGTGAAGAGCTCGTCGCGCAGCGGGTCGAAGACGGCCCCCACCACCATCTCGCCGTCGATCGCGAGCGCGACCGACGCGCAGAAGACCGGGTAGGAGTGCGCGAAGTTGGTGGTGCCGTCGAGGGGATCGATGAACCAGACGTGGCGGGAGCCGCTGCGCGCGAGGTCCGTCTCCTCGGTCACGATGTCGTCGTCCGGAAAGCGCGTGCGCAGCGTGTCGAGGATCGCCAGCTCGCAGGCGCGGTCGACCTCCGTGACGAGGTCGATCTCGCCCTTGTACTCGACCGGCACGCCGGTCGCGTACCGCGCCTTCTGGATGCGCCCGGCGCGCACCACCGCTTCCGCCGCCACCGAGACCAGACGCCAGCTCACCCGCGCGACCTCCGAGAAGGCGATTCTAGCCGGCGTTGGGCTACGATGCGCGGCATGTCGCGCACCCTCCCGCTCCGCCCCGCCGCGCTCCTCCTGGCCCTGGTCCTGGCCCTGCTCGTCTTCCGTCTGGGCGCGATCCCGCTGGTCGGCCCGGACGAGCCCCGCTACGCCCGGGTGGCCGTCGAGATGCACCGAGCCGGAGCCTGGGTGACGCCGACCCTCCAGGGGGAGCCGTGGCTCGAGAAGCCGCCGCTCTACTACTGGCTCGCCGGGGCCTGCTTCTCGGCCCTCGGCGAGACAGAGGCGGCCGCCCGGGTGCCCTCGCTCCTCGCAACCCTCCTGCTGGTCGGGGCGACGGCCTTCTTCGGCGCGCGTTTTTACGGATCGCGCGCGGGGCTGCACGCGGGGTTCGTCGCCGGTACGGCGCTGCTGCCCTTCGTCTACGGCCGGGCGGCGTCGATGGACATGCTGCTGGCGGCGACCGTCACGGTCGCGACCGGCTTGCTCGCGCTCCGCCTTCTCGACCTTTCGGGTCGGGGCCCGGTCGCGGCGGCGGGTGCCGTCGCCGGGCTCGCGACACTCGCCAAGGGTCCCCTGGGCCTGCTGCTGCCCGCGCTCGTGGCCGGCGGCTATCTCCTCGTGACGCGCGAGTGGCGGCGGCTCCGCGCGCTCGTCTCCCCGGCCGCGATCGGCGCCTTCCTGATCGTGGCGGCGCCCTGGTACGTCGCGATCCTGCTCGCGCAGGGCCGGCACTTCGTCGACGTCTTCCTGCTCAACCACAACCTGGAGCGCTTCACCTCGACGATCCACCACCACCCGGGCCCGATCGTCTACTACCTGCCGGTCCTGCTCCTGGGCTTCTTCCCCTGGTCGGGACTGCTGGTGCCGGGGCTCCTCCGCGTGGCGCCGCGCTCCTCACGCGCCGACCTCTTCCTGCTGCTCTGGGCCGGCCTCCCCTTCCTCTTCTTCTCGCTCGCGGGATCAAAGCTGCCCGGCTACATCCTGCCCTGCGTCCCGCCGCTCGCGATCCTGATGGGCCGCGCGGCCGACCAGCTGGTCGTCGAGGGCGCGACCCCGGAGCGCGCGCTTTTCGGCCGCGTCGCGGCGCTGGTGGGCCTGGTGCTCGCCGCCCTCTTCGCCGCGGTCCCGGCGTGGCTCTTCAGCCTGGGAGAGCCGCTCTGGCGCTCGGCGATCCCGGTCGCCTTCTGGGCGGTGATCGCGGCGTTCCTGGTCGCGCGCCGGATCGCCGCCGACCCGGCCGGGGCCCTGCGCCTGCTCCGCATCGGCGCGGCCGGCCTGCTGCTGCTCGTCCTAATGGTGGCCCCGCCCATCCTCGCCCGCCGCGAGTCGGGGCGGGTCTTCTTCCGGGCGGCCATGGGGCGCGAGGTCCTCGCCTGGGGTGCCTGGCGCACGGCCTGGATGGCCGGCTACTTCTACAACGACGCCAAGGTGCACGAGGTGACCTCGGCCGCTCCGATCCTGGCGGCGCTCGACCGGGGCCCCGCCCTCGTCCTGGCCGGGCCTGCCGAGTCGCGCCGCCTTCAGGCCATGGGCTCGATCCGCGTCCACGTGCTCGCCCACGGCCCGCACGACAACGAGCTGCTGCGGATGGAGAAGTAGCCCTCTCGGAAGCCGGCTCGTGGGCAGGAAGGCTCGCTCCCTCTACGCCGGGATCCGCTTCATCATCCGGACGACGGTGCCCCCGCGCGCGGGGAACGAGTGGCTCACCTCGTCCATGAACTGGCGCATGAAGAAGATGCCGCGGCCGTAGGCCTTCAGCAGGTTCTCCGGGGCGAGCGGGTCGGGACCACCTGCGGATTGAACCCCTCTCCCTCGTCGCGCACCTCGACCTCCAGGGCGCGCTTGTGGATCGTGAAGCGGACGAACACGCGCTTCTTCTCGTCCTGACGGTTCCCGTGCTTGATCGCGTTGACGATCGACTCGCGCACAGCGACCGACATGTAGTGCACCGATTCCTCGTCGAAGCCGGCGAGCTGGCAGACCTGGACGAGGGCGGTCTGCACGACGTCCAGCATGTCGAAGCGGCTCGCGAGGTCGAGCTTGACCGTCCGGTCTGCGGAGGTCTTCGTCATTCGGGGATGCTTCAGATCCTTGGACGGTCCGAGCTGCCGCGCAACGTAGCATGGGCTCTGAGCGAGGGCAAATCGGCGCGGCCCCGCCCCGCTAGCAGCCGCGGAGGTTCCGGGACCCCGTGATACGATGCCGCCCCAGCCTTGAAGATCGAACCTCGACGCCGCTTGCGCGGACGCTTCCAGCTGCCCGGGGACAAGTCCATCTCGCACCGCGCCGCGATCCTGGGCGCGATGGCGGAGGGCCGGACGCGGGTCGGCAACTACTCGAGCGCCGCCGACTGCGCATCGACGCTCGCCTGCCTGCGGGCGCTCGGAGTAGCGATCGAGCAGGACGGGGCGGATCTCACCATCACCGGCGGCCTCGACGCCTGGCGCGCCCCCGAGGACGTCCTCGACGCCGGCAATTCCGGCTCCACCATCCGGATGCTGGCGGGGGCGCTCGCGGGACGGCCGTTCCGCACCATCCTCACCGGCGACGAGTCGCTGCGCAGGAGACCCGTCGAGCGCGTGGCGACGCCCCTGCGCGCCATGGGGGCGAGCGTCCTGACCAGCGAGGAGCGACCGCCCCTCACCATCGAAGGCGGCCGGCTGCACGGGATCACGTACCAGCTGCCGGTCGCGAGCGCGCAGGTGAAGACGGCGGTGCTGCTCGCCGGCCTGCAGGCCGAGGGCGAGACGACCGTGGGCGAGCCGAGCCCCAGCCGGGACCACACGGAGCGCATGCTGCCGGCCTTCGGTGCCGAGGTCCGGCGCCACGGCCTCCAGGCGACGGTCCGCGGCGGCACGCGGCTTTGCGGCACGGACCTGGTCGTCCCGGGCGACGTCTCGAGCGCGGCCTTCCTGGTGGTGGCGGCGCTGGTGCTGCCCGACTCGGAGCTGCAGCTGGACGGTGTGCTGCTCTCGCCCACGCGCACCGCGTTCGTCGAGGTGCTGAAGGCGATGGGCGGCCGGGTCGAGATGCGCCTCGAGACGAGCCAGCCGGAGCCGGTGGGCTCGATCGTGGCCGCCTCCTCCGAGCTCCACGGCACCAGCGTCGATCCCGCTCTGGTGCCCTCGCTGATCGACGAGGTGCCCGCGCTCGCGGTCGCCGCCGTCTTCGCCCAGGGCCGCTTCGAGGTGACCGGCGCCCGCGAGCTCCGGATCAAGGAGAGCGACCGGATCGCGGCCCTGGCCGAGGGGCTGGCCGCGCTCGGGGCGGAGGTGCGCGAGCTGCCGGACGGGCTCGTGATCGAGGGCGGACGGTCCCTGGTCGGCGCGAAACTGCGCTCGCACGGCGATCATCGCATCGCGATGGCGATGTCGATCGCGGCCCTCGGCGCCTCGGGTCCGTCGAAGATCGAGGGGGCGGCCTGCGTGGCCGTCTCCTTCCCCGACTTCTACGCCCTGCTCGAGAAGGCCGTCGGGCATGCCTGAGCGGGCGGAGCGAATCGTGCTCGTCGGCTTCATGGGGGCCGGAAAGAGCACGGTCGGGCGGCTGGTGGCACGCCGCCTCGACTACGAGTTCGAGGACATGGACCATCGGATCGAGGCGCGGGCTCGCCGGGCGATCGCCGCCATCTTCGAGACGGACGGGGAAGCGGCCTTCCGGAAGCTCGAGCAGGAGGAGGCGCGAACGCTCGGCGGCCTCTCCCGCCGGGTGATCGCCGCCGGCGGCGGGGCCTTCGTCCATCCCGAGACCCGCGCCCTCCTCCAGGAGGGCGCGGTCACGGTTTGGCTGCGCTGCGACGCCGAGACGGCGCTCGCCCGCCTGCCCGCCGACGGTACCCGGCCCCTCGCCGGGAACCGTGACATAATGCGGGCCTTGCTCGCCGAGCGCGAACCCTCCTATCGCTTGGCTGACGTGACGGTGGACGCGGGTGGGGCGCCCGAGCAGGTGGCGGAGCGGGTGCTGGCCCTCGTCCGGGGACGCCTAAGGGACGAGACGCCGGCAGCTCGATGAGATACCTCATCCTCTCCGACATCCACGGCAACGACGAGGCCCTCGAGGCCGCCCTCGCCCACGTACGGCGCAAGCGCTGGCATCGGGCGGTCGTGCTCGGAGACGTGGTCGGCTACGGGGCCAACCCGAACGGGGCGATCGACCGGGTCCGCTCGCTGCGGCCGCTGGTCGCGATCCGCGGGAACCACGACAAGGTGTGCTCCGGCGTCGAGGAAGGCGAGATGTTCAACCGGGTCGCCCTCCATGCGGCCCTGTGGACGCGCCAGCGCCTGACGCCCGCCAACCAGCGCTGGCTGCGCGCGCTGCCCCAGGGCCCGCTCACGGTCGACGGCGCCTTCACGATCGCCCACGGCACGCCGATCGACGAGGACGCCTACATCTTCGGCGAGATCGAGGCCCTGAACGTCTTCCGGCGCACCAGCTCGCCGCTCTGTTTCTTCGGCCACTCGCACTTCCCGGTCGTCTTCGGCCTCTCGCCCGACGCGGTGCAGACCGTGCTCACCGTCTCGCCCATCTTCCGCTTCCGGCTCCAAAGCGGCGTGCGCTACCTCATCAACCCGGGCTCGGTGGGGCAGCCGCGCGACGGCAACCCGCGCGCCTCCTTCGCCACCTACGACGACCTGACCCAGACGGTGACGATCTACCGCGTGCCCTACCGGATCGAGCGCACCCAGCAACGGATCCTGGAGGCGGGGTTGCCGCGGCCGCTCGCCGATCGCCTGGCGCTCGGGCGCTGAGGGCGCCCCTCCCCGTCAGATCGGCCGGACGAAGAGCGCCAGGATCGCGACCAGGAGCAGGAGCCGCCGCAAGCCGGGGAATCCGGTCCGCTCGCAGGCCGAAAGACCCAGGAGCGCGGTAGCGGCGACCGCCGCCACGAGCGGCGTCGCGTAGCTGCCGTGCCGGAGCGTCGAGCCGAGCGCGAGGCCAAGCCCCGCCGCCAGCAGCAGCCCCGTCACGGGGGCTTCCAGCGGCAGCCGGCTCCGAAACGGCCACAGGGCCGCCCCGAGCACGAGCACCGCGAGAGCCAGTCCCACCAGGGGCAGGGCCCCCGGGAGGCCGATCCCGCTCGCGAGCGCGCGGACGGCGGCCAGCGCCACGCCCGCCGCCGCGCTGACGACCGCCGCCACCAGGAGACCGCGCGCCACGCCCCCGACGCGGACGCCACCCGCGAGTCGCCCCGCGCCAAGGAGCAGGACCCCCGCCAGCGTCGCCAGCAGCGCGAGTCCGAGCGGGACGCCGGCCCCCGGGAGCGGCAGGCGGCCCGAGGGACCCGCAAGGCCAAAGGTCCAGCTCAGCACGCGTCCGGAGTCGAGCAGTAGCAGGCAGGCAAGCAGGCCCGCACCGGCGAGGAGCGGGCCCTCGAAGCTCGCGGCCCCCGATCCACGGGATATGGCGCTCGCCCCGGAGGACGTGGGCGCGCCGGTCGGGCGAGCGCCCAGGGCCACGCCAGCGATCAGCAGCAGGCCCCCGAGAAACGCAAGCGGCGCGAACGGCTGCCGCTCGACCGCGATGGTCACGGCCCGCTCGGGCTCGACCGACAACAGGGAAAAGGCGAGGCCGAGGGCCTCGACGCGGTGAACGCCGGGCATCGACTGCAGGACGAACACGCGGTGGACCTGCCCGCCGCGGGAGACGCTCAGGAGCGCGGCGGGGTTGCGGGGCTCCAGGGAGCGAGTGAAGGGCTGCTGGTTCTGGTCGAGCGCGAAGTCCGGGAAGTACTGCTCGAGCGAGATCAGCAGATCGCCCGCCCGCACCGGGCCGTCGGGAGTCAGCTCGGCGACCTCGGTGCGCGTGCCGTCGGAGGCCGCGATCCGCAGACGTGCGGCGCCGCCGGTTGCGGTCAACCGCGGGTCGGCCAGGCGGAAGCCGCCGAGCGCGAGCGCGCGGCGGCTGGTCAGCTCCGCCTTGCCGGACGGCAGCAGCAGCGACACGCCGTCGGCCGTGGGCGCCTCGGCCGCGACCCGGAACCCCAGCGGCCGCAGGCCGAGAGAGCGCCCGCCGGGCCCGGTCTCGTCGAAGTTCCCGGCCGTCTGGCCGAAGGCGAGCGTCAGCGTCCCCTGGCGGCCACGCACTCCGTCCAGGCCGACCCCCGCCAAGACCAGGAGCGCTCCGGCCGCGACGAGACCCGCGGCCACGCGCTCGGCTCGCGCGCGGATAGCCCGCGCCAGCAGGCCCAGGCCCGCGAGCAGCAGGAGCGCCACCAGCACGAGCGCCCGCCCGGGCAGCCAGCGTTCCGCCCCGAGCGCCGGCAGGAGCGCCAGCGCCGCGAGCGAGAGCAGCCAGGAGAGCACCGCCGGGCGGGCCAGCACGCTCATGCTCGGGGCAACCCGACGTCGAGACCCGCGGCTCGGGCGAGGCTGAGCAGCAGCCGAACCGGCAGCCCGGCCACGTTCGAGGGCGACCCCTGGACGGTCGAGATGAACAGGGCGCCCTTGCCGTCCACGTGGTATCCCCCCGCCTTGTCGAGCGGCTCGCCGCTGGCCGCGTACCAGGCGAGCTCGTCGTCGCTCATGGGCGCGAAGGTGACGACGCTGCGCTCGACGCCCGAGCGCACGACGCCCCCGCTCACCAGGCAGACGCCGGTGACGACCTCGTGAGAGCGGCCCGCCAGGCGCCGCAGCATCGAGAGGGCCTCCCCCTCGTGCGCGGGCTTGCCGAGCACGTCGCCGTCCAGCAACACCTCGGTGTCCGCCGCGAGCACCGGCAGGGTTTCCTCCCGCGCGACCGCGAGCGCCTTCGCGCGCGCCAGCCGCTCGACGGCGGAGGCCCCCGCTTCCCCGGGACGAAGCGCCTCGTCCACGTGCGACACCGTCACGCGGTACGCAACGCCGAGCTCAGCCAGGATCCGCGCCCGGCGGGGGGACGCCGAGGCCAGCACCAGGCGCGCCGGTTCCCCCTGCGGGTCCGTTCGGCCAGGGGCGGGTGAGGGCGTCCGCAATGCCGGCGGCGTCAGTGGACGCGGCGAAAGAGGGTGATCACCCGGGCCACCAGGGCGGCAGCCCCGCTCGCCTTCGAGACGAGCTCGTCGGCCCCGTGGACCTGCCGCGCCTCGCGCTGGCCCTGCACCGCCTCGCGCGTCCACAGCACGATCGGGATCTCGACCCACTCCATGGTGGCCTTGATCATGTTGATGACGTCCCGACCCTCCGTCGGGCCCGCGAGTCCCAGCTCGAGCGCGATCACGTCGGGCTTCTCCTCCGCGATCGCCGAGATGGCGGCGTTTCCGTCCGCGAACGCGCGCACCGGAACCTCCGCCTGCGTCAGCTCCGCGACGGCGGCCGCCCGGGTGGCGTCGTCGTCGTCGATCAGCACGACGCTCTTTCGGCGGCGGACGCGGATCGGCGACACGGACGCTGCCTCGCCCTCGCCCTGGCCGGCGTCCTCCCGGCCTTCCGCCGAACGCTCGAGCAGCTCCAGGATGCGCTCCTGCGTCGCACGCACCTCGCGCAGCTCGCGCAAGACGAGCGCCAAGGCGTCCGGCGTGGAGGCAGACGCGGGAGCCGCCGCCGAAGCGGGAGCAGGCGCGGAGACGGGCGGCGAAGCGGGCACCGCCGACGCGACGCGCTCGATCCGGCTGACGTCAGCCGGTCCGCCGGAAGTCGGCGCCGGCTCGGGCTTGCCCTTCTTGCGCCCGGGGACCCTGATGGTCGCCGCCGTCTCGACCGCGTCAGCAGGCGCCGCGGGCGCCTCCGACGCGACGCCCGCCGGCGCCTCGAGCGCCAGCATCATCGCGGGCGTCGCTGGCAGCGTCGCGTCCGGCGGCAGGTCCCTCGCTGACCTGGCCGCCGAGGTGCCTCCCGGATCGGCGCCGCCCGACTTCGCGGCCCCCTGCGAGCGCAGCATCGCCGCGCGGGTCATGAGACGAGAGCCGCAGCCGGGACAGGTCACCACACCGTCGGGGTTCGCGAGCGGTCCGATTGCCGCCTTGCAGCGAGGGCAGTTCATGTCGTTCCGAACGCGAGTATAACGTAGGTACGGCAATGACCGCCCGGCATCGCACCATGCAAGGGCCGCAGGCTCCCGAGCTCGCGGCACGTCTGTTCGGGTCGAACAAGGAGCGCACGCTCGCGCTGATGCGCGCCGTCTGGCCGGCCGCGGTGGGTCCCGAGCTGGCCCGGCGCACGGACGTCGTTTCGGTCGACGGGGGCGTCCTGCGCGTTCGCGTCCCCGATGCGACATGGCAACGCGGACTGGCACGGATGCGGAGCGACCTGCTCCGCCGACTGCGCGCGATCGCGGGTTCCGCCGCGCCGCGCTCGCTCGGGTTCGTCCTGGGCGGACCCGTCGCGGACCCGTCTCGCGAGGCGCCCGCGGTGGCGACCTCCGAGCATGCGGACGGGCGATTCAAAGCCTCCGGGCTGGCGCCGGAGGAGGTCCGCACCGCGGCCGAGAGCATCCCCGACGCTCAGCAGCGCGAGCGCTTCCTCGCCGTGGCGACGCGCTATCTCGATCGGTTCGCGAAGGGGCGGCGGGAAGGCACGGACGGCTGAGGGGTCGGGCGGCCGCCTCAGGCCTCGCGGGTCGGCTCAGGGAGCGCGGCGATCTCGGCCTCGAGCGCCTCGAGCGCCCGACGCAGCATCTCGCGATGCGGTTCCGCGGTGGCGTGTGAGAGCCGCCGCACCACGTCGCAGCGTGACAGCTCGAGCTGGCGTTTCTTCGCGAGCAGAGCCGAGTCGGTCTGCGTTCGCAGGGATTCGCTCATCCGAGTCTGCCTCTCCTCCTCCTGCTGGCTCGCTACGGCCTTGCTCTCGAAACCTCGCGCCATCGTTTCCGTCCCCGGTAACGCCACGCCAGGAGCAGCAGCGGCACCAGCACCACGCACTCCCAGGCGACCGCAACAGTGTTGTGCCGCACCGCCGTCCAATCCAGTGTACGCCCGATGTCCATGAAGATCGGGTAGGGGACCTTGAAGTAGGCGTCCGAGAACGGCCACAGCGCGAGCAGGCCGATGGGCGGGTTGGTGTCGACGTTCAGGTAGTCGAGCAACACGTGGCTGCACCAGGCGAGACCGACCGTGAGCGCGAGGGCGAACGGCCGGCCCCGTCGCAGCAGCGGGAAGACGACGGCGCCGACGGCCGCGGCCAGCAGCGCGAAGCCGATCGAGTGCAGCTCGCCGCTGTGGTGGTTGCGGCCGTCCACGAGGCGGAAGGTCAGGTCCAGGTCAGGCGCCAGGGCCGCGCCGACGATCACCGCGATCCGCCAGCGGTCGCGCAGCTCGCCCCCGTCGCGCGCCGAGAGGACGTGGATGGTGAGACCGACCAGGGTGTGGGCGACGGGAGAAGGCATCGAGATTCGTTCCTAAATGACGAAGGGGACGCGTGCCTCGAGCCCGCGCCCCCTCGCCCGCTCCGCGAGCGGCCCGTGCGGCTACAGCCGCCGCTCGAAGATCTTGAAGTCGCTCTTCTCCGCCTCGACGATGTCGTCCAGGAGCGCGTAGATGGCCGCGATCTTCCGGTCCTTGTGGAACTTGTCGTCGAAGGCCGTGAACTCCACCTCGTCCTTGAAGCGGAAGACCTCCATCAGGTAGTTGGGCCGGCTCCGGTCCTCGTAGACCGCCACGTCGCCGCCACCGATCGTGTGGAGCAGCGGCTTCAGCTCCCGCATCAGGTCGAAGAACTCGCCGCGGCGTCCCTCCCGGATCGAGTACGTGATCGCGAGCAGGACCCCCGCTTCGCCGAACTCGGGCGCCACCATGGCGACCGGCTTCGGCGCCACGACCACGGGCACGGGTCGTCGCTGCTGTTCTCTGCGCCGGTGGCATCGAGCGGGCGGGCATGACGACCGCGGTGCGGACGGTCGCCACGTGCCTGGTGGGGAGTGGCGACGGGATGGGCGTGCGGCGAGCCGGCATCGCGATCGCGATGCCCGAGCCGTGCGTCGCTCGAGCCGGTGTCGTCGCGCGCGACCGCGTCACCGTCTTCGCGGAGCGGACGGCCCTCGGACGATTGGCCTTCCTGCTGGCAGTCTGGCGCGCCTTCGGCTTCTTGGCTGGGCGAGCCTTGGAACGGGGCTTGCTCTTCCTCTTGGTGCGTGACGCTGCTGCCTTCAACTGCTTCCCCTTCTTAGGTTTGACAACTCCGGAAACCAGTCGCCACGGCCCTTCCGCAGCACCGATCCCCAGGCTCTAATTCTAGCAGAGCGGTCCCGAGCGCTGCCATCCTTTTTTCGCGACGGCATCCAACGGGCTGGATCATCACCCACGACTCGCATCAAGTATTTGATAGTAAACACAATATCGTGTGACGTTCTGTTGGATTCGATGGCGAAAGGATTGCGTCACCGAGTTGCACTCCCGGCGGACGGACTATCTTGTCTCTCAGGTCAGAGTCCCCAGCCTGCCAGGCCAGCGCACCCGCTAGAACGCCTCGCCCAGCCCGACGAACAGGGCGCGACGACCATCGCTGAGACCCCACGCCTGGTCGACCCGCAGCGTGGCGCCGCCGAGCAGCGCAAGGCGGAGACCGACGCCCACGTCGCAGAACGTGCCGCCACGGCTCCCCTGCGCCGGCCTCGAGACGCCGGCCAGGTCGGCGAAGGCGACCATGCCGAAGTCGAACACGGTCTTGTGCAGGAGACGCTGCCGCCATTCGGCGTTCAAGAGCACGAACGCGCGGCCCACGGGGTTGCCGCCGATGACGCCGTGACGCGTCAGCGCATGCGCGCGCAACGGGATGTCGGAGTCGAAGCTCACCCCCAGGGCGTACATCTCGTCGACCGGGAGACCGCCGCTCCCCCACCCGCCGCGCAGGCGTGCGGCGATCACCGACCGTTCCACGCTGCGTCCCTCGGGCCGCGAGGCGATCCCCTGGTAGCGCAGCTCGGCCTCTCCCTGCAGGTACTCGATTTCCGAGGCCAGGGCCCGATCGGCGGCCGTAAGCTTCACTCCTCCTTCGAATCGCTGGCGGCGCGTCTCGAGGATCCGGCCGTCGAAGCGGAGGTCGAGGGCCACGATGCGCCCAGGCTCCGCGTCCGGACGGCTCTGCGAGACCGTGCGCTCGCTGAGCCGGAGCCCGACCGCGACCAGCGCTCCTTTCCCCACGACCTGCCGGGTGCTGAGCGCGAACCCGCGATGGCGGATCGCGAACGACCCTCCCAGCTGGTAGACCTGCTCGCCCCGCGATCCGCCGAGCGCGAGATAGACGGGCAACCCGAGCGGCCGCGGCCAGCTCATCTCGAGCGCCGTCTCCGGCCGGTTCTCCTGCCAGCGCCACGAGCCGCCGAGGCTCACCCCGGTGCCGCCCAGGTTCGCGTAGCGCAGTCGCACGCGCCGCCACGCGAGCCCCACCCCCGTCGTGACCAGGAAGTCGAGCGGCCCCTGCGCGAAACCGTGGCGCTCGCTGAGCGCCACCTCGAGATCGGCACGGCCGTCGCCGAGCGGCTTCGCCCGTAGGGTGACTTTCTCGAAGACGCCCGTCTCGCCGAGGCGGCGGCGCGCGGCGCGCAGCGCCCCGGGGGTGACGAGCGCGCCCGGTTCGAGGCCGATCTCCCGTCGCGCCACCGGATCGTGGGTGGCGCGCAAGCCGGTGATCTCGACGCGGCCGAGGATCGGCTGGCCGAGGCGGTTCCAGGTCGAGAGTGCCTCCTGCTCCCGGCCGGCGAGCTGGAGCGAGGCCGCGAGCAGGTTGCGCGCATAGGCGTCCTCACGAATGGTGAGCGCGCGGCCGAGATCGGCGATCGCCTCGTCGTATCGCGCGGCGAGGAAGCGCAGGCCGCCGCGCTCCGCCCATGCCTCCGGCCGCGCCGGGTCGGCGGCAACCGCGCGGTCCAGCAGCACGACCGCCTCCTCGGCCTGATCGGCGCGGCTGAGCTCGATCGCACGGGCCACGACGGCATCGTAGCCGGCGTCGAAAGGCAGCACCGGGAGCAGGGCGCCCTGCCGACCCGGACCCATGGCGGCGTTCGGCCCCGTGGCAGCGCTCGGTCCCGCCCCGGCCTCCGGCTGCACGAGCAGCGTCCAGCGGCCCGTCTTCTGCCAGCGCCGCTCGAACTCCGCGGCTCCCATCGGCCTCGCGGCGCCCAGGGCGGGGTCGTTGACGATCAGCTCCGCGCGAGCCTCGTCGAACCCGACGACCACCACGTCGTGGTTGCGGCCGCCACCCGCCGAAAGGGCGACGACGAGGGGGCGGCCCAGGGCGAGATGCTCCTTCAGAAGCGCCAGGTCTCCCGTGAACGCAATCGCAACCATCCCCCGCCCGCGCGCGAAGTCCGCCAGCCGCGAGCCGCGGATCCCTCCGAGCTCCGGCTCGACCAGAAGGGCGGCGATCTCGTCCTGGGACACCGCGGTTCCGTAGTAGGCGAGCACCATGGCGAGCGCAGCGGCGCCGCAGGTGTCCTTCTGCTGTGGGACGAACGGCACCTGCAGCGTCACGACCGCCGCGAGAATCGCTCCGCTCAGCACGGGCTTGAGCGTATCAAGCCGCGTGCCTGCGCCTCGCCGTCTCTAAGTAGCGGGAAAAGAACGCTCCACGAGCCCAAGGCTCGCTGACGCGTGTCCTCCCGATCGGACACGGGTCCGACACCTGGGGGATTTCGTCGGACGAAGCTCGCTCGGATGGACCCAGACTGACCGGGTTTCGGGCTAGGATCGCGAGGACACGGCGGCTCGTCCCCCTCGCAGTCGGCTGCCGATCGAGCGGGGCGTACCCGGCCGCTCTCCCGACCACGAGAAGGAGACAGAACGACGATGGCTGACGACAAGCTGGACCGCGCGAAGGCGATCGACGCCGCCCTCGCCCAGATCGACAAGCAGTTCGGCAAGGGTTCGATCATGCGCCTCGGCAGCCGGGAGAAGGTCGACGTCCCCGCCATCCCAACGGGCTCGCTCTCGCTCGACGCCGCCCTCGGCGTCGGCGGCCTGCCCCGGGGGCGGGTGGTCGAGATCTACGGCCCGGAGTCCTCGGGCAAGACGACGCTCGCCCTGCACGTGATCGCCGAGGCCCAGCGGCGCGGGGGCATGGCCGCCTTCGTGGACGCCGAGCACGCCCTCGACGCCGTCTACGCGGGCAAGCTCGGGGTCGACATCGACAACCTGCTCGTCTCGCAGCCGGACAGCGGCGAGCAGGCCCTCGAGATCGCCGAGGTGCTGATCCGCTCGGGCGCCGTCGACGTGCTGGTGGTCGACTCGGTGGCCGCCCTCGTCCCGCGCTCGGAGCTCGAGGGCGAGATGGGCGATGCGCAGATGGGGCTGCAGGCCCGCCTGATGAGCCAGGCGCTGCGCAAGCTGACCGCGATCGTGTCGAAGAGCAAGACCTGTCTCGTCTTCATCAACCAGCTGCGCGAGAAGATCGGGGTCATGTTCGGCAACCCCGAGACCACGACCGGCGGCCGCGCGCTCAAGTTCTACTCCTCGGTGCGGCTCGACATCCGCCGGATTGCCTCCCTCAAGGACGCCGACCAGGTGGTCGGCAGCCGCGCCAAGGTCAAGGTGGTGAAGAACAAGGTGGCGCCACCCTTCCGGGAGGCCGAGTTCGACATCCTCTACGGCGAGGGGATCAGCAAGGAGGGGGACCTCCTCGACCTGGGGGTCGACCACAAGGTGGTCGAGAAGTCCGGCGCCTGGTACGCCTTCAACGGCGAGCGCATGGGGCAGGGCCGCGACAACGCCCGCCAGTTCCTGCGGGACAACAGGGACATCCGCCAGGAGATCGAGCGGCGGTT
Source organism: uncultured Acidobacteriota bacterium (assembly GCA_963732935.1). Classification (GTDB taxonomy): domain Bacteria; phylum Acidobacteriota; class Vicinamibacteria; order Fen-336; family Fen-336; genus DATBSL01. The sequence goes on from CAVTBK010000005.1 coordinate 856,953, forward strand.
GCGCCAGGGGCTGGGCCTGCCCATCGTCGACGAGCCGGCGCCGGCGGGCGCGCCGGCCGCCCCCTCCGCGGGGAAGGGCGAGAAGGGCGCGGTCGTCCCCATGCCCGAGAAGAAGAAGGCCTAGCAGGGCACTCGGGTCCCGCGGTAGTGGGCCAGTTGGCCCACTACCGGTCGATCGAAGTGCTTGGCAGGGGACGACGGGTCGCGGTAGCCTCACCGGCGTGAGGCCGCGCCTTGCCGTCATTCCATTCCTCTTCCTCGGCGCCGCAGGCCTGTCCGGCTGCGGCAGCAGCGACAACCCCACCTCGCCCTCCGGGGCCACCGACGTCGAGAGCCTCCTCGCCGAGATGACGCTCGACGAGAAGATCGGCCAGATGACGCAGGCCGAGCGAGGGTCACTCTACGACGAGAACGACGTCGCGACCTACTTCCTCGGCTCGGTCCTGAGCGGCGGCGGCTCGGCGCCCCCCGACGACACCGCCCCGGGCTGGATCGATCTCTACAACCGCTTGCAGTCGATCGCGCTCCGGACCCGGCTCAAGATCCCCATCATCTATGGCATCGACGCCGTCCACGGCCACAACAACGTGCGGGGTGCCCGTCATCTTCCCGCACAACGTCGGCCTCGGCTGCACGCGCGATCCCGCGCTCGTCACGCGGGTGACGCGCGCCACGGCCGAGGAGGTGGCGGCCACCGGCCTCGACTGGACTTTCTCGCCCTGCATCGCGGTGGCGCGCGACATCCGCTGGGGCCGCAGCTACGAGAGCTTCGGCGAGACGCCTGAGCTGGTCTCGCAGATGGCGGCGGCCGCCGTGGCCGGCTACCAGCCGACCATCCTCGCCTGCGCCAAGCACTACCTGGCCGATGGCGGGACCGAAGGGGGCCAGGACCAGGGCGACGCGCGCATCGACGAGCCCACCCTGCGTGCCATCCACCTGCCCGGCTACCGGGCCGCGGTCGGCGCCGGGGTGGGATCGGTGATCGTCTCCTTCAGCAGCTGGCACGGGCAGAAGATGCACGGCAACCGCTACCTGCTCACCGACGTGCTGAAGGGTGAGCTGGGTTTCCAGGGATTCGTGGTCTCGGACTGGGCCGGCATCCACCAGCTACCCGGCGACTTCGCCACCCAGGTCGAGACCTCGATCAACGCCGGGATCGACATGGCCATGGAACCCGGCGATCACGCCGAGTTCATCGCCACCCTGCGGGCCGCCGTGCAGTCCGGGCGGGTGCCGATGTCGCGGATCGACGACGCGGTCCGCCGCATCCTGCGCCAGAAGCTGGCCCTCGGCCTCTTCGACTCGCCCCTGGCCGACCCCTCCCTGGCCGGCAGCGTGGGCTCCGACGCCCACCGCCAGGTCGGGCGCGAGGCGGTGCGGGCGGTCAAGCACGCCGGCGTGCCTACCGTGGTCGTGCTGATCTCGGGCCGCCCGCTGATCCTGGAGCCGATCCTGCACGAGGTCGGCGCGATCGTGGCCGCCTGGCTGCCCGGCACCGAGGGCGCCGGCGTCGCCGACGTCCTCTTCGGTGACTACGCCCCGACCGGCAGGCTCTCGCAGTCCTGGCCGCGCAGCATGGCCCAGGTCCCGATCAACCTGGGCGACCCGGGCTACGACCCGCTCTTCCCGTACGGGTACGGCCTCACCTACTGAAGCCCGCACCAGCGAGCGTGGCTCGCACCGATCGAGACGCGCGCCATTTTGACGGCGCCGGGCGTCTGTGCTTGAATTGGCGTTCGCCCGCTGGCCTGGTAGCTCAGCTGGTAGAGCAGCGGACTGAAAATCCGCGTGTCGGCGGTTCGACTCCGTCCCAGGCCACCAACCCCAACAGCCTAGAGACACGGCCTTTCGGCGAGAGCCTTCAGCGACGGCTCGTTTGCTCCCTGAGAGAATCGCCTCGTGGGTCGCCGACGCCGTCAAGATCAAGGTAACCTGCAGGCGGGCTGCGAAGGGGGCTCCGTGAAGAGGTCTTCGGCTGCCATCCTGGGCTGAGGATCTCCTGAAGCACGAGGGGAGGTGCCAATGGGAGGATGGCTGGCGACAGCGGTCCTGCTCGTTCTGCCGGCAACGATCGCGGCCGCTCAGGAAGAGCCGATGCCCACGGCTGAGCAGCTGTCTTCGGGGTGGACGCTGGAGCTGGGGCACGCGGAACACTGCCGCTGGACGAACTCCGATCTTGAGCAGAGAGCCATCATCACCTTCTTCTGCAAGCAGAACACCATCAGGATCGACGTGCACCACACCCTTCTCGACATGGCTGATCCCGACAACGGCGAAATCAAGGTCACCCTCATCAGCGATCGCCCGGTGAAGCGGCTTCAACTGGATGGGAAGGTGGCGCGGAACCAGCACGGCGTGATCTTCGACCGCGACGGGCGTGGTGATCTTGTGTCCTGGATCCGCGACAAGAAGAACGCAGGAGCGGAACTGACCATCGTTCTGTCGAACAACGGTCGCCGAGGCGTCTACCACTTCAAGAACGTCAATCTCAACTCGGCGAGGGATCTCCTCGCGCGGGGCATGGCTCCGAAGGAGTGACGCGCGGCTGGCTGCGCCTGGAGCCCGGCAGCCCCAGCTACTTCCCGAGCGAGCTCAGCAGGCCCCCCAGGCTCGATTCGAGGTCGTTCGCCGCCGGCACGGAGCCCTGTGGCGTCAGCTGATCGACGACCAGGGGCAGCAGCTGCGCCAGCAGGCCGCCCGCCTGGCCATGCGGGACCCCAGCCTTGCTCGCGGACTGGCTGAGGACGTCGCTGCCGAGGACGTCCGTCACCTGTTTGGCCGAGACTGGCGGGTTGGGGCCGGTCGCGATCCACGAAGACACCACGTCCCCGAGCCCCTTCTTCTGGAACGTGTCCACGAGACCGGCCAGGCCGCCACCGCCGCCGACGGACGTGTCGCAGCTGCTCAGGAGGCTGACGACCGCCGCCACGGCCTGTGGATTCTCTGCGGCGAGCTTCGCCAGACCGCCCACGCCACCGGCGCCCTCGAAGAGGTCGTCCAAGAGACCCATGTTCTCCGTCCTTCCCTCTTGCCCTGCGTCACGAGACACGCCCACCCCCCGACCGGCGGGCGGACTCCACGACCGGGCAGGCGTCGACCCGACGACGGACCGCCGCCTACTCGGGGATCTTGAGCTTCTGTCCGACCTTGATCTTGTCGGGGTCCTTCAGCTGGTCCTTGTTCGCCTCGAAGATCTTCATGTACTTGTTGGCGTCGCCGTAGAACTTCTTGGCGATCTTCGAGAGGCTGTCGCCGCTCACGACCTCGTAGACCCTCGCGGGCACCGGCAGGCTCGCGTCGATGCCGATCGCGGCGGCGAGGTCCGGGTAGCTCGCGTCGACCTTCTTGATCGCGTCCCAGACCTCGTTCTTGACGTCCTGGCTCGGGGCATCGCCCTTGATCACGAGCTTCTCGTTCTCGACGTGCACGTGCGTGATCTTCACTCCCCGCGCCTTCGCGAGGTCGATCGCCGGCTGGTACTTCGCTTTCAGCTGCTCCAGGCTCGCCACGCTGGCCTCCTCTCAACCTAGCTCCGAGGCGGCCGGCACCACCCGAAGGCGGCACCGGCGGCCTCCTTTTTGCTCCGGGACGACGTCGGCCGAAGCCTCCGTCTACTGCTTCTTTCCCGGGGCTCCCGCCGGCTTGACCTCGACGGCCGTCGCCGTCATCCGGTACTCGACCGTGACCTTGGCCCCGACCTTCAGATCTCCCTTGATCTTGGTCGAGGCGTCGCGGACGATCTCCCAGCGTTGCTGGTCCTTCTCGACCACGATCATGGTATCGGTCACAGCGAGCACCGGACCGGTCACCTGGTAGGTCTTGACGGGAGCCGCGAAGCGCAGAAGCGGCAGCGAACGCCAGCATCGCGGCAAGGGGCAGCACGAGCACGGACGATCGCATCTTCATGGCTCACCTCTCGCATAGGCTCTCACTTCGACGACACCCACGGGCAATTCCGGCCTCACAGCCGGCGCTTCCCCGCTCTCACGATGATCTTTCTGCGAGACGCTGAAGCCAATCATACGCCCGCCGCAGAAAGAGACGTGGATCCCCGCTGGTGCGGCTCTAGCGGGGTTTCTGCAGATCCGCTACCTCCTGCGCCGAGTAGCCGAGCCCGGCGAAGTCGAGCACCCCGTGCGGCGAGTGGCAGTCGCGGCAGCCGAGACCGATGCGCCTGACACCGTGATTGACCGAGATGTAGGAGGTTCCCGGCACCTCCATCGAGGTCCACCTCCCGCTCCAGTGCAGCCCCATCGCCTCAGCCGGTTTGACGCCGGCCGCGATGGCTGCGCCGACGTCACCGGTGGCGTTGTACACCTCGCGGTTGGGTGCAAGAAGCAGCGGGAAGTCGGCCATGCCCGGCTGGTCCTTCACGAACGACATGCCCGGCGCCTGCCACATCTTGACCCCGGGGTCGAAGAGCAGGATCTGGGTCAGTGCTCGAGCCGGGAAGATGAGAGCGCCGTCGCTGCCGCGGGTGGCGGTGGCGAACGCCATCCAACTCTGCGCGTCGCGCGCATCGACGGTGTTGGCGACCCGCCACATGTGGTCCGGAACGCCGCGCTCGATGGTCACCGAGGGCACCCAGAGGCCGGCGATGGCCGGGATCCCGTCGTATTTCGAGAGGGCGCTGAAGGGTTCGTTGCCGTCGTCCTTCACCGGCCGGCCCCAGTCCTCGCGAACGATGCCGCTGGCCGCGGGGATGTGGCAGGTCTGGCAGGCGACCCGTGTCGTGTGAGCGTCGAGAACCTGGGCCACGGCGCCGCGATGCGGCTTGCGCCCGTGGCAGTTTGAGCAGGCCACCGGCACGTCCGGCAGGTCGTTCGCCACCATGTCGGATTCATGCTGGCCCTTGGCGATCCGGTGCTCGCGGGTGATGTGGCAGCTGCCGCACGGCATGCCGGCGGCCGCGTGCACGTCGCTGGTCGGCTCGTAGGCCGTCCCGCGCTTGTAGTCACGAGAGAAGGAGTGTTCGTGGCACCGCAGGCAGGCCTCGGCGGTCGGCACCCGGGTGATGGACAGGGCCGCGGACAACGAGCGGTCCTGCCCCCAGTGCGCACGTCCCGTCTTGTCCCGGACCAGGGCGGCGCGAACGGCCATGTCGTAGCTACCGGCGTGACAGACGAGACAGTCGACCGTCGCCGCTTCGGCCTCGCTCGCCTCCCTGCCTGGTGGCATCGGCGGCTCGGCCAGGCCGCCGATGTGACACATGCCGCAGCCCGCCGACTGGGCAGTGAAGCGCCCCTCGGTGCTTGCGGTCCAGTTGGCGAGGGCCGTGGTTCCCGCCAGGGCGCACTGGCGGTTCACCATCCCCCACCAAGTGCCGTCCGGCAGCCCCCTGACGTTGCGCACCTGGCTGGCGACGTGCCAGTGCACCGAATGAGTGACCTCGGCGAGAGCATCGGGATGGCAGGCGCCACAGGTCTGCGGGCCCTCGAAGCCGTTGTCGCGCATCACCGCGGCGCCCGGATGCACCCACTGCTCGGGCATCGAACCGCCCGCCGCGTACGTCGCGGCGGCCCCCGCGAACCCGACGAGCCCAGACAGGAGGACGACTGCGACCTTCGCTCGCGCGTTCATGATTCCTCCTCTGGTCGAGAGCCGCGGTGTCGCACCCCCCGAACGCTCGCCGAGGGCCAGTCCCCCGGGTCTCGACGCCGTGACGAGCTGGCGACGGGCGACCGCACGCCTGCCGCCGTCGTTCTCGACGCCCCGGCGGGGACGCCGCTGCTACGCCTTCTTGAGCGCCCTCACCACCACGACCAGCACCACGGCGCCCACGGTCGCCACGATAATGCTGCCGATGGTCCCGCCCGCCGAAAGCCCGACCAGGCGGAACAGGAAGCCTCCCACGAAGGCGCCGATCACGCCGATCACGATGTCGCCCAGCACGCCGAAGCCCGAGCCCCTGGTGAGCTTTCCAGCCAGCCAGCCGGCCACCATACCGACGAGAAGGAACCAGATCAGGTACATGGCTCGCCTCACTTTCTGATGCGGCTTCTCGGACCGAAGGATCCTTTCGGACCGAAGCCTGATCTTAGCTCGTGCCCGGCCGCAAGGGCGGCCCTATCGGCGGAGGCAGTGTGCATGGCGCCGGCGCCCGCGCGGCGACCGGTTGTGAGAACCGGCGCGACCAGCCGAGAATCCTCGGCGAGCGGGCGCGCCAGGCCCTCGAGACCGCCCGCGTCGTCTAGAATCTGGGCACTTTGAGGGGGAGACAGGTGAGAAGAGCGCTCTTCAGTTTGCTGGTGCCGGTGTTGGGTGCCGCCGGTGCAGTAGCCCAGACCGGGACCGGTGCCGCAGCACAGGCCCAGACGGCCGAGCTGACGATCCTGCACACCAACGACACGCACGGACGGCTGCTGCCGTTTCGCTACCCGGCGATGGCGCGCTCGGCCCCCGGCCTCGAGACGCTGCCGACCGGCGTCGAGCTGGGGGGGATCGCCCGGCGCGCGACGCTCGCGAGACGCATCGTCGAAGAACAGGCGGCCCGCGGCGTTCCCGTCTGGCTCGTGGACGCCGGCGACTTCACCGACGGCTCGGTCTTCTCGCTCGAGTACGGCGGCCTCGCCGACCTCGAGGCCATGGGGGCGGCCGGCTACACTCTGGGCGTGCTCGGGAACCACGAGCTCAACAGGCCGCTGGCGGCGCTCCAGAAGCTGCTCGCGGCGGCCCGCTTCCCGCTCCTTTGCGCCAACCTGACGCTCACCGCCACCGGGCAACCGCTCACGACGCCCTCGCTCGTCCGCGAGGCCGGCCCCCTGCGCGTCGGCGTCTTCGGCCTGCTCACCCATGACGCGGCCGACTACCCGGCGGCGCGCGACGGCCTGGCGGTCGAGGACGAGCTCGCGGCAGCCCGGCGCGTGGCGCGCGAGCTGCGCACCCGGGCCGACGTCGTGATCGCCGTCTCCCACGCGGGCAAGACGGTGGACGAGCGGATCGCGACCGAGGTGCCCGAGATCGACGTGATCGTGGGTGGGCACTCGCACTCGCGCCTGCCCTCGGGAGAGCTCGTCTGGCGCTCGCAGAGCCTGGCGGTCGACGACGTCGGCGGAGCCGTGGTGGTGCAAGCCCACCAGTGGGGCGGCGAGCTGGGCCGGCTCGATCTCCTCTTCGCCCGGGACGCCGCCGGCCGTTGGCGCGTGTCGCGCTATCGTGCCGCGCTCCTCCCCATCACCTCCGAGCTCCCCGACGACCCGGCGGTCGCACGGGTGGTCGGGCGCTACTGGGGGCCCCTCACGGCGCGCTACGGCGAGGTGATCGGCGAGGCCGCGAGCGACTTCGTCACGCTCGGCAACGACCAGGCCGAGTACAACCTGGTGGCGGACGCCATGCGCGCCGCTCTGAAGACCGAGGTCCACCTGGAGAACCAGGGCGGTGTGCGCGCGCCGCTCGCGCGAGGTCCGATCACGCGTGCCGACGTCGTGGCGGTCGACCCCTTCGACGACACGCTGGTCACCTGCCGGCTGAGCGGGAGGGAGCTCGCGCGCGTCCTGGTCACGCGTGCCCCGGCCGTCTCGGGTCTTCGCTACCGCCTCGAGGCGGGACGACTGGCGGAGGCGAGCGTCGCGGGCCGCAAGCTCGATCCGGCGCGTCGCTACCTCGTCTCCAGCAACTCCTTCCTGGCGCGCATCGCGCTGTCCCGCATCCCTGGTGTCACGCTCCAGGACATGGGACGCGCGCGGCGCGACACCCTGGTCGACTACATCCGCGCCCGCGGCACGATCCATCCCTCCTACGACGGGCGCCGGATCGTGCTCGCCCCCTGAGGACACGCCCGCGACCTCGGCGGCGTCCGGCGCGCCTCAGGCAAGCGCGCCGGACTTGAGGATCAGCCCTTCGTTCCGCTTGCCGTCCATGAGCACGAGCAGCGGCCGCGCCAGGCGCAGGTGGCGGACGTGGTCGGCCTCGGAGAGCGCCGGCTGCGCGTCCAGCCATTCCCAGTCGACGAAGCCGTCCCCCTGCTCCGGATTCACCGTGAAGTAGCCCACGTTGAACGAGGTGAGGTTCTGGAAGAAGTGGGTGCCTTGCGAGGGCTCGACCCACAGATCACGCAGGCCCGCCTCGACGATGACCTGTGCTCCCGAGACCTGGTCCCAGGTGACCGGGATGCCCAGCCACGGGTCGCGCGAGCCCCAGCGTCCGACGCCTACCAGAAGGTAGGGGATCCGCTGCTCGACCAGCTCGGCGTTCACCCGGCCGATCTCGGCGGCGGCCTCGCGGCTGTGGGCCCGCTCGAAACGCTGGAAGTCGACCACGACAACGTCCCGGACGCCCTCGACGCGCCCGTTGCCGAGCACGCGCTGGCTGCGGCACAGCACCTGCGCCGGGTCGGCCTCGCCCAGCTCCAGCGCCTCCGTCTCCCTGGCCAGCGCGAGCGGCCGCACCTGCAGGAAGCCGAACTCGCCCCGCCCCCCGTCGGCCGCGAGGTTCACCGCGAACTCGATCTCGACCGGGGTGCCCATGCCGCGCTCGCCCAGCTCCATGAGCGCGCCGATCACCTCCGGCAGCGGGAAAAGACCGTGCTTCAGGATCGGGGCGAAGGTCACCACCCGTACCCCTGGACGGCCAATGCCGTCGTGGATCGCGTCGTCCTCCGCCGAGAAGGTCGACGCCACCGGCGCCAGCGCCGCGTCCGCCTCGGCGGTCTCGAGATCGAAGGCCTGCTCGCGCATGCGGGAACCGGCGCCCTTCCCGACGGACAGCGCCCAGAACTCCCGCTGGCTCGACTCGAGCACGTCCGTGACCGAGGAGAACTGGAGCAGGTGCTGCGGGTAGCGGGGGCAGAAGCGGAGGCAGGCGCCCCCCTCCGCGATACCGCGCCCCATGCCGAGCGCCACCGCCACCACCCCGTCGCGCGATGACATGGGCGAGGTGGGATAGGAGTTGTGCGAGCGCGCCACGCCGGCGAAGTCGGGGTAGTAGCGGGAGCCGCGCTTCCTCCCCACCACGCGCTGGAGGATGACGGCCATCTTCTCCTCCTCCAGCCGGTAGGGCGTCGCCGCCAGGTAGGCACGGGCATGCCGCGAGAAGATCGAGGCATAGACCCGCTTGACCGCGAGCAGCGCCTGCGCCACCCGCGCCGCCGGGCCGGCCGCGTCGTTGGCCAGCATCAGCGTGTCGTAGACGCCGGTGAACGGCTGGTGCTGCGAGTCCTCGAGCAGGCTCGAGCTGCGCACGGCAAGCGGCCAGGTCGCCCGCTCCAGGAAAGCGCGCACGTCGCGCCCAGCCTCGACCGGGAAGCGCGCGGCGGCGAAGCGGCGCTCGATCTCCTCCTCCTCCGCGCACTCGACCGCGAACGACCTGAGGCCGTTCTCGTCCAGGAAGGCGTCGAAGACGTCCGTCCCCAGGACCGCCGAGGTCGGCACCGCGATCTCGACACCTGGGAAGCGGGAGCGCAGGCCCTCCTCCACCAGCAGCCGCCGCACGAAGGCGAGCCCGCGGGCCTTGCCGCCCAGCGACCCGCCTCCGATGCGGTAGAAGTCGCCCGAGAGGTCGAAGCTGGACCGGTCGAAGTCCGTCACCAGCGTCCCGCTCTGCTCGCGCCGGTACTCGGCGATGGCGCCGATCAAGTCCTGACGCATGGCCGCCACGTCCGGGAAGTCGGAGAGGCTGCGCGGCCGGAGCTGGTAGGCCAGGGCGAACTCCGTGCGCGCCTTGAGCCAGCGCGAGAAGTGGTTGCGCTCGGCGTGGAAGGCGACCGACTCCTCCGGCGCCGTCGCCAGCTTCTCCTCCAACTCCCGCAGGTCGGCCGCGCGAGCCACCTCGCTCCCGTCCGGCCGGCGGAACACGAAGTCGCCGAAGCCGAAGTCGCGCAGCATGAACTCGCGCAGCTCCTGGAGCAGGAGCGGAGACCCCTTGAGCAGGAAGTCGGCGCCCACGCTGTGGGCGAGCTCCTGGTTCTCGGGCCGCGACGAGTGGAGGATGAGCGGCACGTCCGGGTAGGCCGCCCGTACCCGCTCGGCCAGCTCCGCGCCCGCTCGCGCGTACTTCTTGCCGCCGCGCGGGAACTCGACGTCCGAGATGATCCCGAGCAGCTCGTCCCCGTAGGCCTGGAAGGCGATCTCGGCCTCCTCCCAGGTGGTGCAGAGCAGGATCTTGGGCCGCGCCCGCATCCTGAGGATCTTCTGGGAGAGGTTCAGCCCCTCGGCGATCACGCGCTGCGAGTGGTGCAGCAGCTCCGTGTAGATGAGCGGCAGGAACGAGGAGTAGTAGCGGACGTTGTCCTCGACCAGCAGGATCACCTGCACGCCGATCGAGCGCGTGTCCTGCTCGGCGTTCCTCCAGTCCTCGACCGACTTCACGATCCCGACCAGGATCCGCGCGTCCCCCTGCCACAGAAACGCCCTCTCGATCGAGGTCGCGCCCGCCGTGGCCAGGAAGCGGCTGAGCTCGTGGGGGTCCCAGGCGAGCAGCACGACGGGCACGTCGAGCCCCGAGCGCCGCGCGCGCAGGGCGAGCTCCGCCGCGTCCATGTCCGGCAGGTGCGGGGTGGTGATGATCAGGTTGACCCGGGGCTCCTCGTGTGCGAGCCGCAGCGCCTGCTCGCCGGAAGAGACGCTGTTCAGCCCCGGGGCGTAGTGGAGGTCGAGGTTGCGGAACTCCCCCACCATCCGCTCGGAGAGCTCCCCGGCCTCTTCGAGAATGAACGCATCGTAGGGTGAGGAGGCGAGAACGATGTCCATGACGCGGTGGCGCATCACGGACTGGTAGTCGTGGAAGGGCCGGGGCCCGCGCGGGGAGCTCATGCAGTAGCGGGGGTCTGGGGGGCGCGGCTGAGCGCCCCCCAGAAGAGGAACGTCAGACGACGCCCTGGTCCATCATCGCGTTGGCGACCTTGAGGAAGCCGGCGATGTTGGCGCCGTTGACGTAGTTGCCGGGCGTGCCGAAGCGCTCGGCGGTCTCGAAGCAGGCCTGGTGGATGCTCTTCATGATGCCGTGGAGCTTGGCGTCGACCTCCTCGCGGCGTCCAGCCCAGGCGCATGCTGTTCTGCGACATCTCGAGGCCGGAGGTCGCGACGCCGCCCGCGTTGGCGGCCTTGCCCGGCCCGTAGAGGATCTTCGCGTCCAGGAACTGGTTGACCGCGTCGATCGTGCTGGGCATGTTGGCGCCCTCGCCCACCACCGTGACGCCGTTGCGAAGCAGGTTGGCGGCGTCCTTGCCGTTGATCTCGTTCTGGGTCGCGCTCGGGAAGGCGCAGGCAGCCTTGTGGTCCCAGAGCGGGTTGTGGTCGAGCTTGGGATCCACCGGGACGTAGCTGACCCCCTTGAACTTGTCCGCGTACTCCTTGATCCGCCCGCGGCGGACGTTCTTGAGGTCCATCGACGAACTTGAGCTTGTCGCGGTCGATGCCCGCCTCGTCGTAGATGTGGCCCGAGGAGTCGGAGAGGGTGACGGGCTTGGCGCCCAGGTCCAGCAGCTTCTCGACCGTGTACTGCGCGACGTTGCCGCTGCCGGAGACGAGGCAGGTCTTGCCCTCGAGCGTCTGCTGGCGCGTGGCGAGCATCTCCTGCGCAGAAGTAGACGCAGCCATAGCCGGTCGCCTCCGGGCGGATGAGGGAGCCGCCCCAGCCGAGCGCCCTTGCCGGTCAGGACGCCGGTGAACTCGTTGCGCAGCTTCTTGTACAGCCGAAGAGGTAGCCGATCTCGCGGCCGCCGACGCCGATGTCGCCGGCCGGTACGTCGGTGTCGGGGCCGATGTGACGGCAGAGCTCGGTCATGAAGGCCTGGCAGAAGCGCCATCACCTCGTTGTCGCTCTTGCCCTTCGGGTCGAAGTCGCTACCACCTTTGCCGCCGCCCATGGGCAGCGTGGTGAGCGAGTTCTTGAAGACCTGCTCGAAGGCGAGGAACTTGAGGATCCCCAGGTTGACCGAGGGGTGGAAGCGCAGCCCGCCCTTGTAGGGGCCGATGGCGCTGTTCATCTGGATCCGGAAGCCGCGGTTGACGCGGACCTGGCCCTGGTCGTCGACCCAGGGTACGCGGAAGATGATCACGCGCTCCGGCTCGATGATCCGCTCGAGGATCTTGGCGTGCCGGTACTCCGGATGGCGATCGAGGACGAGGGCGAGCGACTCGACGACCTCCTGGACGGCCTGGTGGAACTCCGGCTCAGCGGGATTCTTGGCCTTGACCTCGGCCATCAGCGACGTGACGTGTTCGTTCATTGGGTTCCCTCTGGTGGAAATGCGGGGCCTGTGCGGTGGCAACGGCGGGAGGTGTCGGCCATGGGGCACCCGGGCCGTCCGATCAGCGACGGGGTCGCCGCGCCCTGACGGCAGCATGGCCGCCCGTCACGGTAGCCATGATACGAGTCCCCCTTCCGGGGATCATGAGCCAAGGGCACTATCTCGATTCCCGCCTCCCGTCATTGTGGCATGATCCCTAAGATCCGGTGCGTCAAGACCTTTCCCGCACACGGCCGCACAGCTAGCATGCCCTGAGGCAGGAGGTTCCGACATCATGACCATCACGGGCGTCAATCCCTACGAGATGGCGCAAGCCCAGTTCGACAAGGTGGCGGCCATCCTGGACCTCGACCCGGCGACGCGCGAGCTGCTCCGGCAGCCGCTCCGCGAACACGGCTTCGCCATCCCGGTGCGGATGGACGACGGCCAGGTCCGCGTCTTCCGCGGCTTCCGCGTGCAGCACAACGACGCGCGCGGTCCCTGCAAGGGCGGCATCCGCTTCCACCCCCAGGAGACGCTCGACACCGTGCGCGCGCTCTCGATGTGGATGACCTGGAAGTGCGCGGTGGTCGACATCCCGCTGGGCGGCGGGAAGGGCGGGGTCATCTGCGACCCCCACAACCTCTCCCAGCGCGAGCAGGAGCAGATCTGCCGCGGCTGGGTGCGCCAGATGGCGCGCAACGTGGGCCCCTTCTCCGACGTGCCGGCACCCGACGTGATGACCTCCGGCCAGCACATGCTCTGGATGCTCGACGAGTTCGAACAGATCCAGGGCGGCCACTACCCCGGCTTCATCACCGGCAAGCCGGTCGGCATGGGCGGCTCCCAGGGTCGCACCGAGGCGACCGGCTACGGAGTCGTGTTCACGATCCGCGAGGCGCTTCGGGAGCTGGGGCTCGCCGTGGCCGGCACGCGCGCGAGCGTCCAGGGCTTCGGCAACGTCGCCCAGTACGCGATCCGGCTCTTCACCGAGATCGGCGGCAAGGTCACGACGGTCGCCTGCTGGGACCAGGCCGACCAGAGCTCCCATTCGTTCCGCAAGCCGTCGGGCGTCGACGCGGACGAGCTCGTCTCCATCTCCGACCGTTTCGGCGGGATCGACAAGGCGAAGGCCCAGGCCCTCGGCTACGAGGTGCTCCCGGGCGAGGCCTGGATCGAGCAGGAGGTCGAGATCCTGATGCCGGCGGCGCTCGAGAACCAGGTCCGCGGCGACAACGCGGGACGCATCCGCTCGACCGTGCGGCTGATCGCCGAAGGCGCCAACGGCCCCACCACACCGGAGGCCGACGCGATCATCCAGGAGAAGGGGATCTTCCTGATCCCCGACTTCCTGGCCAACGCGGGCGGGGTGACCTGCAGCTACTTCGAGCAGGTCCAGAGCAACATGAACTACTTCTGGGAGAAGGACGAGGTGCTCGCCAAGCTCGACGTCAAGATGACGGCGGCCTTCCACGCGGTGAACGAGATCGCGAAGAAGCGCAAGCTGCCCATGCGCGACGCGGCCTACGTGATCGCGATCAACCGGGTGGCCCAGGCCTGCCGCGACCGCGGTTGGGTGTGACCGAAACGAGCGAGACCGTCCCCCGCTTCGAACGGCGCTTCTTCGACCCCGAGCGACGCCTCTCGAGGATCGGGGACGGTGCGCTCGGCGGCAAGGCGAAGGGCCTTTTGACGGCCGCGGGGGTAGTGGCCGAGCGGCGCGCGGAGATCGAGACCGAGGCGCTCGTGCTCGACGTGCCCGCGCTCGCCGTCGTCACCACGGACGTCTTCGACGCCTTTCTCGACCGCAACCGCCTGCGGCCTCTGCTCGCGGAGGATCCCTCCCCGGCGGTCGTCGCGCAGGCCTTCCGTCAGGCGACGCTTCCGGCCGAGTGGCTGGGCGACCTGCACGCCCTCGCCCGGGACGCGCGGGTGCCGCTCGCCTGCCGCTCCTCGAGCGTCCTCGAGGACGCCTTGGGACGGCCCTTCGCGGGCGTCTACGGCACCAAGATGATCCCGGGCAACCAGCCCGACCCCGACGCGCGCTTCCGGGCCCTCGCCGACGCCCTGAAGTTCGCCTTCGCCAGCGCCTTCTCTCCCTCGGCCCGGGCCTACCAGCGTGCGGCCGGCGAGCTGCCGGAGCCGGAGCGGATGGCCGTCGTCGTGCAGGAGGTCGTCGGGGTCCCCCACGGCGAGCGCTTCTACCCCGACCTCTCGGGCGTCGCGCGCTCCTACAGCTTCTACCCCGTGGGCCCGGCGCGGCCCGAGGACGGCGTCGTCGACCTGGCGGTCGGCCTGGGCAAGACGATCGTCGACGGAGGGCTGTGCTGGTCCTTCTCACCCGCGCACCCGCGGATCGGCCCGCCGGTTGCCTCCGCTCGCGAGCGCGTCCAAACCACACAGTCGGAGCTGTGGGCGGTGAGCCTCGCCAAGCCGGCCCGCTACGACCCGATGACGGAGACGGAGTACCTCACCCGGGCAAGCCTCGCCGAGGCGGAGTCCGACGGCACCCTGCGCTACGCCGCCTCCAGCTACGACGCCGATTCCGACCGGCTCTCTCCGGGCCTCTCGCGTCCGGGCCCGCGCGTCCTCGACTTCGCCCCGATCGTGGTCTGGAACGAGCTGCCGCTGGTCCCGGCGCTGCGCCGGATCCTGGCGGCGTGCGAGGAGGCGCTCGGCCTTCCGGTGGAGATCGAGTTCGCCCTGGCGTTGCCGCTGCGCGGACCCGGACGGCTCGGGCTGCTGCAGGTGCGCCCGCTGGTCGTTTCCCACGCCGACGTGGCGATCGACGATGCCGAGCTCGCCGGACCGCGGACCCTCGTGGCCTCGGCGGCCGCGCTCGGCAATGGCCGGCACGAGGTACGCGACGTCGTCTACGTCGAGCCGGCGGGCTTCGATCCGCGGCTGACCCCGTCGATCGCCGACGAGATCGAGCGGCTGGACCGGGCGCTCCGGGAGGAGGGCCGGCCCTATCTCCTGATCGGTTTCGGCCGCTGGGGGTCGAGCGACCCCTGGCTCGGCATCCCGGTGCGCTGGGACCAGATCGCCGGGGCGCGCGGCATCGTGGAGGCGACCCTGCCGCAGATGAACCCCGAGCCCAGCCAGGGCTCGCACTTCTTCCACAACCTGTCGAGCTTCGGCGTCCTCTACCTCACCGTCGCCCACGACCGCGGACGCGGCGTAGACTGGGACTGGCTCTCGAGGCAGGAGACCGTGGCCCACACCGAGCACGTCCGTCACGTCCGCACCCGTGAGCCGCTGGTCGTCAAGGCCGACGGACGGCGGCGGCTGGGCGTCGCCGTCCGTGCCGAGGACCCGGTCCGTCCCGAG
This sequence comes from uncultured Acidobacteriota bacterium, assembly GCA_963732935.1. Classification (GTDB taxonomy): domain Bacteria; phylum Acidobacteriota; class Vicinamibacteria; order Fen-336; family Fen-336; genus DATBSL01. The sequence goes on from CAVTBK010000005.1 coordinate 872,449, forward strand.
GAAGGATGACTCCCGAGACGCCGGTCGACCGGATCCTCCACGACCTGCAGGAGCGGGCCAAGGAGCTCAACTGCCTCTACCGGGTGGACGAGCTGCTGGGACGCGAGGACGCGCCCGTCGACGATCTCCTCTCCGAGCTGACGCGCACGCTGCCCGCCGGCTGGCAGTACCCGGACGTATGCGTGGTGAGGGTCGTGCTCGGCAACCGCGTCTTTGCATCCGCGGGCTTCGAGCCCTCGCCCTTCCGGATGGCGGCCACCATCGAGGCGCAGGGCGAGGCCGCCGGGGAGATCGAGGTCTACTACACGGAGCCGATGCCCCAGGCCCAGGAGGGTCCGTTCCTGGCCGAGGAGAGAAAGCTCCTCGACTCGATCGCGGAGCGGATCGGCCACTTCGTCACCCGCCGGCGGCTGCAGCGGGTGCTGGCGCCGCAGGTCCCGGGCAACGCGAGGTTGCCCGAGTGGTGGGTCGTGCTCGAGTTCCTGCGGCAGACCGACCTCGCCCTGCTGGCCCGGCTCGGGCGCAAGATGATCAACTACCTCTGCTGGAACGGCTTCGAGGAGGGCGAGCGCCTGCTCCGCGAAGGGCTCCCGTCCCGCACGCCTTCCGACGAGGAGAACGCCGACAATCGGCCCATGCCGCGCACCAAGCGCGGCGCGGACCCCGGAACGACCGAGGCCGCCTTCCGCGTCGCGGGCCGCCACCTGCCCGAGGAGGAGATCCTCAACTGCATCCAGTCCTGGATCCGGGAAGACAAGTCCACCTTCCTGAAGACGGCGCTCGAGCGCCTGGATACGCCGCTCGCGGAGCTGGCCGACGCGCTCCAGCGCTTCCGCCACGGCGGCATCCAGGAGAAGGACCTCTCCACGGCGACCCAGATGGAGCTGCGGGCGGCTCTGGTCCGGCGCTTCCTCGCCGAGCAGCTCGAGTTCGTCGACATCGCCAAGCAGTACTTGGACGTGAGCGACTTCCACGAGCTGTGCCAGCGCATCGTCTATCCGGTCCGCAGCCACGGCCGCCTGGGCGGCAAGTCGGCGGGTCTCTTCCTGGCCGGACGAATCCTGGCCCGCTCCCCCGAGTACAAGGACGTGCTGGGCGAGATCCGCCTGCCCCGCAGCTGGCACATCCCGTCCGACGGGCTGATCGATTTCACCCACCACAACGACCTCGACGACGTCTACAACCGGAAGTACGAAGACCCGGACCGGGTCCGGCTCGAGTACCCCTACATCGTCCAGCTCTTCAAGAACTCCTTCTTCTCGCCCGACATCCTGCGCGGGCTCTCGGACGTGCTCGACGACCTCGAGGGGCGGCCGGTGATCGTGCGCAGCTCGAGCCTGCTCGAGGACCGCCTGGGGTCCGCCTTCTCCGGCAAGTACAAGAGCCTGTTCCTGGCCAACACCGGAACCAAGCGCGAGCGGCTGGCCGCGCTCACGGACGCGATCGCCGAGGTCTACGCGTCCGTCTTCAGCCCGGACCCGATCGAGTACCGCCTGCACCGCGGGCTCATCGACCTGCACGAGGAGATGGGCGTCCTGATCCAGGAAGTGGTGGGGACGCGGGTGGGCCCCTACTGGATGCCGGCCTTCTCCGGGGTCGGCTTCTCGAACAACGAGTTCCGCTGGTCGCCCCGGATCCGCAGGGAGGACGGCCTGCTGCGGATGGTGTTGGGGCTGGGCACGCGGGCCGTCGACCGGATGTCGGACGACTACCCGGTCCTGCTGGCCCCGGGACAGCCCGGGCTCCGCGTCAACCAGAACCCCGAGGAGGCGAGCCGCTACTCCCCCAAGCGCGCCGACGTGATCAACGTCGAGACCGGCGGCTTCGAGACGGTGGAGGTGCGCGCCCTGCTCCGGGAGCATGGGCACGAGATGCCGTTCCTGCGCCAGATGATCTCGGTCGCGGACCACGACCACCTGCGCCGCCCGGTGGGGCTGGTCGACTTCACCGCCGACAACCTGGTCGTCACCTTCGAGGGTCTCTTCGTCGACACCCCGTTCGTGGCCCGCATGCGCGCGCTCCTGCAGGCCCTGCGCGAGAAGCTCAAGACCCCGGTGGACATCGAGTTCGCCTCCGACGGCCAGAACGTGTACCTGCTCCAGTGCCGGCCCCAGGGCGCCACCGAGGGTGCCACCCCGGCCGCCATCCCCCGGGACCTCCCGGGCGAGCGGGTGCTGTTCAGCGCCCGCCGTCACGTCTCGAACGGCCAGGTGAGCGACATCAGCCACGTCGTGTACGTCGACCCGGGCGCCTACGCCCGCACCGAGCTGCCGCGCATCCGCGAGATCGGCCGCGCCGTGGGCCGGCTGAACCGGCTGCTGCCCAAGCGGCAGTTCATCCTGATGGGCCCAGGCCGCTGGGGCTCGCGCGGCGACATCCGTCTGGGCGTGCCGGTCACCTACGCGGACATCAGCAACACCGCGATGATCGTCGAGATCGCGCGCCGGAAGGGGGGCTACCTGCCCGACCTCTCCTTCGGCACCCACTTCTTCCAGGACCTGGTGGAGTCCTCGATCCGCTATCTCCCCCTCTACCCGGACGAGCCCGGGGTCGTGTTCAAGGAGGGCTTCTTCCTGCGCTCGCCCAACGCCCTCGCCCAGCTGCTCCCCGAGTTCGAGTCGCTCTCGGGCGTCCTGCACGTGATCGACGTGCCCGAGGCGGCGGGCGGTCGTCTGCTGCGGGTCCTGATGAACGGCGAGCGCGACGAGGCGGTGGGTGTGCTGGTGGCCGCGAGCGTCGGCGGCGAGCTGGCCATCGAACCGGAGGCGCCCGTCGAGCCCAGGGCCGACGACCACTGGCGCTGGCGGCTGCTGATGGCCCAGCGCCTGGCGGCGGCGGTCGACCCCGCCCGCTTCGGGGTGAAGGCCGTCTACGTCTTCGGCTCGACCAAGAACGGTAGCGCCGGTCCCGCGAGTGACATCGACCTGCTGCTCCATGTCGACGAAGAGGACCCGCGCCGCCGCGACCTGGCCGCCTGGCTCGAGGGCTGGAGCCTCTCGCTGGCCGAGGCCAACTACGTCCGCACCGGCTACCGCTCGGAAGGGCTGCTCGACGTCCACTACGTCACGGACCGGGACATCGAGCGCGGCGACAGCTACGCCTCCAAGATCGGCGCCGTCACCGACGCGGCACGGTCCCTGCCGATGGGCCCCGCGCCCGGGACTCCGGACGCGGCCTGAGCGGGGGAACGCCCTAGAGAAGCCGCCGCTCGGCCTGCTCCGGCACGGCTGGATCGACGACGACCAGCGCGAGTTCCGGTCCGTCGTGGGCGGCGGAAAGGCAGACCGTCCGGCCGATGCGGTCGCTCCAGGCGCCCGTCAGTCGCGCCGACTCGTGCACGTGGCCGTGCAACGTGAGGAGCGGCTGCCGGGCCTCGATCAGGCGGCGGATGGCGATGCTGCCCACGTTCAGGTCGAGCGGCACCTGGTCGACGAAACGCCCGTCGAGGGCCGCGCGGTCGAGTGCCGTCCTGTAGGGCGGCGAATGGAGCAACAGGACCGCCTGGGCCAGGTCGTCGCCGCCCACCAGCGCTTCCAGGTCGCCGGCGATCGTGCCCCAGCGAACCTCGTCCTCGTTTGCCGGCACCGAGCGCATCCCCTCCTCCGGCGAGACGCTGCCGGGGTCGACGAAGCGCGAGACGTCGTAGCGCTCCCAGTCCTTGAGCCGGAAGGGAGTCGGCGGCACGCAGGCGTAGCCGTAGACCGCCCGGCCGTCGGCGTCGACCCTGCGGCCGTGCACGTGCTCCAGCAGCGCGCGCGACTCGAGCGCGGCCAGCGAGGGCAGCGCCGCACGCGGGTCGTCGTTGCCGAAGATCACGAGCAGGCGCGGGTAGTCCCGGCCCAACCCCGCGCGCAGACGCTCGAGGCGCGGCGCCAGCCAGTCGACCAGGAAATCCCCGCCGCCCGGCGGGAGAAGGCCGGCGTGCGGCAGCAGGTCGCCCCCCAGGAGCACGGCCCTGGGCCGCTCCGCTTCGATCGACGCCACGAGCTTCGTGTATCGGTCTTCACGGCCGTGGACGTCCGAGACGAAGAACCAGCGATCCTCCAACCAAGCTCCAGTCCGCGGCCCTCGGCCGGCAACGTGGGTCGCCCGCCCCGGCGCGACGGAGCGCCCATCGCGAGGCGCCGCGGCGAATCGTACCCGCCGCGCGCACGCCGCGTCGAGCGGGGTAGAATCCGCGCCGGGACGGCAAGACATGCGCTTCGAGGTCTCTTACAGCTCCGGCGTGGCACACGAGGTGGACCTGCCAGGCAGCCTGGTCGTCCTGGGCCGCGACCCCGGCTGCGACATCGTGCTGAACGACACCAAGTGCTCGCGCCGGCACGCCGTGGTCGAGACGACACCCGAAGGCCTGGTGATCCGCGACTCGGGGAGCGCGAACGGCGTCTACGTGAACGGGCGCCGCGTCGACCGATCCTTCGTGAAGGCCGGAGACACGATCCGGCTGGGGGACGTGTCCCTCAGGATGCTGGCCGAGGTCGGAGAGACGGTGATCGTCGCCCTGGACGACATCCCCCTCCCGGGCGCGTCGCCGAGCGCGTCGCTCACCCAGGAGCGCCTGGCCGTAGCCTCCGGGGCGCCGCCCGCCCCGCCTGCGGCTGAAGCCGAGCTCGCGCCGCCTCGGGAGCCCCGGCACCGGCCCGAAGCGCCCAGCAGCCGCCCGGAGGCGCCCCACGGCCCGCCCCGACCGACCGTCCGGCGTCCCCTCACCGTCACGGTTCTCTCCTTCCTCTGGGCGCTGGGCGGCCCGAGCCTCTGCGCAGTGCTGGCGGTCGTGGCCTGGCGCCTTCGCGCCGGGGCGCTCGAGTGGGGCGTCTGGGCCATGCTCTCCCTGCTGCTCCTGGCGGGCGCCTTCGCGATGTCGATCGGGCTCCACGCCCTCGCACCCTGGGCACGGCACCTCCAGATCGCGGGAGCCTACCTCAGCCTGCTGGCGTGCCCATTCACGCCGGCGGCGGCCACGACGCTCCTCTATCTGAACCGTGCCGACGTCAAGCGGGTCTTCCAGCAGGGAGCGGGCGGCGCCGGCACCGCCGAGCCGACCTTCGCCCTCTCGATCCTCGCCATGGTGCTGCTCGGTCTGCTGGTCTCCATCTTCGCGGCCTTCGTGGCCTGGCCGGCGCACTAGGGCCTTTGACCTGACGCCGCAATTCACTGTAAAAAGGGACGTTCGCTCGTCTCGTGCGGGCGGAGGTCACCACCACAGAATGACGAAAGACGAAGCGCTCGCGCTCTACCGAACCATGCTCCTGATCCGGCGCTTCGAGGAGCGTTGCGCCCAGGTCTACGTCGAAGGCAAGATCGGCGGCTTCCTCCACCTCTACATCGGCCAGGAGGCCGTGGCGGCGGGAGCGATGAGCCTGCTGCGGCCCGACGACTCCTTCATCACCTCGTACCGCGACCACGGCTATGCCCTCGCCCGCGGCAGCGATCCGCGCCTGGTGATGGCGGAGCTTTGGGGCAAGGTCGGCGGGATCAGCCGCGGCAAGGGCGGCTCCATGCACGTCTACGACGTCCCCGCCGGCAACTTCGGCGGTGATGGGATCGTGGGCGGCCACCTACCGATCGCGGCCGGCCTCGGCTACGCGATCCGGCTGCGGGGAACCGACCAGGTCGTGCTCTGCTTCTTCGGCGACGGGGCGGTCAACGAGGGGGCCTTCCACGAGGCCCTCAACGTCAGCGCGCTCTGGGGCCTGCCGGTCGTCTTCGTCATCGAGAACAACCGCTACGGCATGGGCACCTCGCTCGACCGCGCCTCCTCCGTACGCGACCTCTACCAGCGCGGCAGCGCCTACGGCATCCCGCGCCGCGACGTGAACGGCATGGACCTTCTGGCCGTGCGCGAGGCCCTGGCCGAGGCGATTAGCCGCGCCCGCGAGCAGAAACAGCCGACCCTGCTGGAGGTCGAGACCTACCGCTACCGCGGGCACTCGATGTCCGATCCGGGCAAGTACCGCACCAAACAGGAGGTCGAGGAGATGATGCGGCGCGACCCGATCCGCCTCTTCGGCGAGGTCGCCCGCAAGCAGCACGGAGTCGAGCAGGCCGCCCTCGACGCGCTCGACCAGGAGGTCCAGGCCGAGGTCGCCGAGGCGGTACGCTTTGCGGAGCAGAGCCCCTGGCCCTCGCCCGAGACCCTCTACGAGGACGTCTACGTGCGCACCCCGCACGTCCACCCCGGGGCGGCGGACGGCGATCCCGCCTGGCGCGCGGCCGTCGAGACGGACCGCGTTCCCGAGCAGCTGCCGGCGGCGAGCCCGGCAGACACGCCGGTCAAGGTGGAGGGCTAGGCCATGGCCATCCTGACGATGCGCGAGGCGCTCAACCAGGCGATGCGGGAGGAGATGCAGAGGGACGCCTCGGTCTTCCTGCTCGGCGAGGAGGTCGGCCAGTACCAGGGCGCCTACAAGGTGACGCAGGGACTGGTGCAGGAGTTCGGCGAGTGGCGGGTCAGGGACACGCCGATCGCCGAAGAGGCGATCACCGGCGTCGCGGTGGGCGCGGCCTTCGGCGGCATGCGCCCGATCGCCGAGATGATGACCTTCAACTTCTCCCTTCTGGCCCTCGACCAGATCGTCAACCACGCGGCCAAGTACCGCTACATGTCGGGCGGCCAGATCCGCTGCCCGATGGTGCTGCGCGGACCTTCGGGTGCCGCGGCACAGGTGGCGGCCCAGCACTCGCAGGCCTTCGAGAGCTGGTATGCGCACGTGCCCGGTCTGGTGGTGGTGATGCCCTCGACGCCCAAGGACGCCAAGGGCCTGCTCAAGAGCGCGATCCGGGACGACAACCCGGTCATCTTCATGGAGAACGAGGTCCTCTACAACCTCAAGGGCGAGGTCCCGGACGGCGAGTACACGATCCCGCTTGGGCTCGGCGAGGTGAAGCGGGCCGGACGCGACGTGACGATCGTCGCCTGGAGCCGCTCGTTGCAGGTCGCCCTGCAGGCTGCGGAGGCGCTCGCCCGGGACGGCGTCGAGGCCGAGGTAGTCGATCCCAGGACCCTGCGTCCCCTCGACGAGCGGCTCGTCTTCGAGTCGGTGCGCAAGACGAACCGCTGCGTAGTCGTCGAAGAGGGCTGGCGCTACGCCGGCTTCGGAGCCGAGGTCGCCGACCGCGTGCAGCGCGAGTGCTTCGACTCGCTCGACGCCCCCATCCTCCGCGTCACCGCCGCCGACGTGCCCATGCCCTATTCAAGAATGCTGGAGAAGGCGTACCTCCCGCAGCCCGAGAAGGTGATCCAGGCCGTTCAGCAGGTGCTCTACCGATGATCACGAAGGTCGTCCTGGCCAAGCTCTCCCCGACCATGGAGGAGGGCACGATCGTGAAGTGGAACAAGCGCGAGGGGGACGCGGTCAAGGTCGGCGACGTGCTGGCCGAGATCGAGACCGACAAGGCCAACATGGAGATGGAGGCCCTCGGCGACGGTATCCTGCGCAAGATCCTGGTCGCGGCCGGCGGCAAGGCGCCGGTGGGCGCCCTGATCGGGGTCGTGGCCGGCGCCGACGAGGACATCGCGGGCCTGCTCGAGCAGGCCGCGAAGGAGGCCGGGGCTGCGAAGGCTGCCGCTCCGGCAACCCCGCAGCCCGGCGCCGGACCGGCGGCAGCCCCGCCGAGGCCGGCTGCGCCGACCGCGTCCCGTGAGGCTGCCGTCGCGGCACCGCCCGCTCCCGTGGCGGAGGGGGGGCGCGTGAAGGCGAGCCCGCTGGCGAGGGCCATGGCGGCCGAGCGCAACCTGCCGCTGGCGGCCATCGCGGGGACGGGGCCGGGCGGCCGGGTCGTGAAGCGCGACGTCGTGGGCTACCTCCCGCCTGCTTCGCCCCCGGCCGAGGCCCGCGCGGCGCGCAGCCACCCGGCGATCCCGGTCCCGAGCGTCGTGCCCGGCTCCTCGATCCCGCTCACGGGCATGCGCCGCACGATCGCGAAGCGCCTGTCCGAGAGCATGTTCACCGCCCCCCACTTCTACGTCACGGTCGAGATCGCCATGGACGAGGCCGCGGCGCTCCGCGAGCAGATCCTGGAGGTCGAGGACGTGAAGGTGTCCTACAACGACCTGGTGGTGAAGGCCTGCGCGAAGGCGCTCACGCGCTTCCCGACCGTCAACGCCTCCTGGACCGGGGAGGCGATCCAGACGCACGCCGAGGTGCACGTCGGCGTCGCGGTGTCGTTGCCGGACGGGCTGCTCACGCCCGTCGTGCGCAACGCGGACCGCAAGTCGATGGTCGAGATCGCGCGCGAGATCAAGGAGCTGGCGGCCCGGGCGCGCGACCGCCGCCTGCAGCCGGACGAGTTCTCGGGCTCGACCTTCACGGTCTCGAACCTCGGCATGTTCGACGTCACGGACTTCACGGCCATCATCAACCCGCCCGACAGCTGCATCCTGGCCGTGGGTGCGGTCAGGAAGGTGCCGGTCGTGGTGGACGACGAGCTCACCATCGGCCAGCGCATGAAGGTGACCCTCAGCTCCGACCACCGGGTGGTCGACGGTGTCCTGGCGGCCCGGTTCCTGGCGGAGGTGCGGCGGCTGCTCGAGACGCCGGTCGGCCTGCTGCTGTGAGCCGCCGCTAGCCCGCCTGGCGGGCCAGGTAGTCGAAGACGATCTGCTCGATGCGCTGCCGGGCGTCGTCGCTCAGGCCCCGGAAGGCGACGCCGAAGCCGGCGGGCAGGCTGTGGACGGGGTGCTCCTGCTGCGGGTTCGTCCACGCCACCAGCCCGTCCGCCACCACCTCGCGCTCGCTGCCCGGCACCTGGAAGCGGAACACGACCTGGCGCCCGAGCGGCGGCATGACGTCACCGGCGACGTAGGCACCCAGCACGTTGATGTTCACGATGAAGGCGCTCTCGCTCTGACCTCCGTCGTACTCGAGCCGGCAACGGCGCACGAAGGGAACCCGGATCGCTCCCCCGGCCCGGCGCTTCTCTTCCTTGCTGGAGGTCGCCATGTCGGCGCCATTCTAGACCAGACCGTGCGCGCGTGCCGGGCGCGACCTCCCGGGCCCGCCGAGCTGCGCCACCGCTCAGCGCGTCCCCCGCGGGTCCGCCAGCCCGTCGGTCAGCAGGCGCAGAACCTCGCGGGTGGCCCGGATGCCGGCGGCCGGCTGTCCCGCGAGAACCTGCCGCACGGCGACCTCGAGTGCCCCCGCGGCGGCGAGGTCCAGCCTGCGCCCCGCCACGGTGAGAGCGATCGTCGCCCGGCGGCCGTCCTTCGGATCGGGCCGGCGGCTCAGGAGCCCTCGCCGCTGCAGCCGCTTCAGAACGCCGGTGAGCGTGCTCGGGTGGACGTGCAGGATCGCGGCCAGCTGGCCCGCCGAGATTCCCGGGAAGCGGCCGGCCAGCCGGAGCACCAGCTGCTGCGGTCCGGTGATCCCGAAGCGGCCGGCCATCCGCCGCGACCTCGTCTGCAGCGCGTGATCGAGCGCCCACAGCAGCCGCAGGAACCCGAGGACCTCGCCCAGCTCCGGCAGACCCGCCCGCTCTCCGCCCCCGCGCACGCCCGTCACGGACGGCTCGGCGTCGGCCGCCGCCCGCGCTCCCGGCCGATCCGGGCCAGTACGCGCAGGAACGCGTCGATCTCGCTCTGGCGGCGGAGGAAGTAGGGGGCCGAGGAGGCGGCCTTCCTGCCGACGCGGACCGAGAGCAGGCGGCCGGGCTGGTCGAGCGCGAAGACGTCCTCGTCCGTGTCGTCGTCCCCCACGTAGACGGCCGTGTCGCAGCCGAAGCGCGCCCGGGCCCTCTCGAGGGCCGTCCCCTTGTTCGGCGCGTCGGCCGGCAGCACGTTGACCACCTGCTTGCCGGAGACCAGCCTCACCTCGCCGAGGGCCGCTGCGGCCCGGTGGATGGCCTTGCGCGCCCGCGTCTTCGCGCGCGAGCGGCGATAGTGGATGGCGAGGGAGTACCCCTTGTCCTCGACCGTCACCCCCGCCAGGGACGCCAGGCGCCGAACCAGCAGCGCGTGCCAGCGCCCGACCTCGCGCAGGGCGCGCGGGGCCGCCCGCCGCGACTCGCTGCCGTGATTGCCTATCAACGCCGCGGTCCGGATCCCCCGCAACCGGCTCGCGACGTCCGCCCGCGCCCGGCCCGAGATCACGACGCAGGGGTAGCGCTCCGCGACCTCGCGCAGCAGCTTGCGGGTGCCGGCGCGCATCGCCGCCTGTCCCGGGACAGACACGATCGGGGCCAGGGTGCCGTCGAAGTCGAACGCCACGAGCAGGTTCGACCAGGCGAACTGCCGCAGCAGCTCCCGGCCGGGCCCGGTCAGGATGTACCTCATTCCGACGCCGCTGCGCCGCTCAGCCAGCGTCCGCCCAGCCGACCGATCAGCTGCTCGCGCCGGCGCAGCCGCGCCGCGTCCACCAGCATCCGCCCCGCCCAGCGGTAGACGTTGAACTCCGCCACGAAAGTGCGCATCGCCCGCATCCGGTCGCGCTGCTGCTCGCGGGGCATGGTGAGCGCGGCCGCGAGCGCCTCGCTCGCCTCGTCGAGGTCGTAGGGGTTGACGATCAGCGCCTCGGTCAGCTCGCGCGCGGCGCCCGTGAAGTGGCTGAGCACGAGGACGCCGTACTCGTCCTCGCGGGCGGCGATGAACTCCTTCGCCACCAGGTTCATGCCGTCGTGCAGGCTGCTCACGTAGCACACGTCGGCGGCCCGGTAGAAGGCGAACACCCTGGGCGGCTCGTGGTGCTCGCGTCGCAGCACGACCGGCCGGTACTCGTCGCTCCCGAAACGCTCGTTGATGCGCGCTGCCACCAGCTCGACGTTCTCGTTGAGCAGCCGATAGCGTGGGATGATGGTGCGGCTGGGGGCGGCCAGCTGGACGAAGGTGAAGCGGCCACGCAGCTCCGGATGCCGCTCCAGCAGCCGCTCGACCGCCAGCAGGCGCTCCTCGATCCCCTTCGTGTAGTCGAGACGGTCGACCCCTACTCCCAAGAGGGCGTCCGGGGCCAGCCCCAGCTCCTTGAAGACCTGCTCGCGGCACTCGGCCGACGACGGCACCTTGGTCAGCCAGCTCGACGGCCACTCGATCGAGATCGGGTAGGCGCGCACCAGCGTCCATTGCTGCCGGTGCACGACCGCGTTCTGCTCGCGATCGATGCGCGACTCCAGGAAGCGGTCCACGGTGTCCAGGAAATTATTGCAGTGGAACTGGGTGTGGAAGCCCAGGATGCTGCTCCCGAGCAGGCCCGCGATGAGCTCGTCGCGGAACGGACAGATGCCGAACTGCTCCGAGTTGGGCCAGGGGATGTGCCAGAAGGTGATCACCGTGGAGCGTGGCAGCCGCTCCCGGAGCATCCGCGGAAGCAGGGCGAAGTGATAGTCCTGGACCAGGATGATCGGGTCGTCGGAGTCGACCTCGGCTGCCACCGCGTCCGCGAACCTCTCGTTGACGGCCTGGTAGTGTGCGAAGTCCCCGGCCCGAAAGATGGGCCGGTTGTGCGCCATGTGACACAGCGGCCAGAGGCCCTCGTTGGCGAAGCCGTAGTAGTAGCCCTGCTCCTCTTCCGGCGTGAGCCAGAGCCGCCGCAGGACGTAGGACTCCTCGCCGGGTGGCACCCGCAAGCGCCCCTTCCTGTCCGCCGCCTCCCGGTCGGCCGATCCGCTGCCGTGGGCCACCCAGACCCCCGAGCAGGCCCGCATCACGGGCTCCAGCGCGGTCACCAGGCCGCTGGCCGGATGGGAGACGCTCACACTGCCGTCGGCGGCGCGCTGGTGGATGTACGGCTCGCGGTTCGCCACGATCACCACGCGCTCGCCGTGCAGATGCCGGCTGAGCGTGTTCTTGAGCCGCTGCGGAGTCCAGAGCCCACCCAGACCGTCGGTCTCGCGCTCCGACGCCAGGCGGTCGACCAGCTCACGCACGTCGCGCAGGAACGGCACGAACTCCGCCCGCGGCCGCTCTCCCTTCAGCAGCCGCCGCAGCTCGTCGCTCCAGCCCCGCCAGGAGAGCCGGGCCGCCACCACCGTCGTGACCGCGGCCGCCAGCGCCAGGAAGCCGAAGGCGAGCATCAGGAACACCTTGGTGGTCGCCTCCCGCCGCTCGACGAAGCTCATGTCGTGGACGAGCACCACGAAGCCGAGCGCCCGCTCGCCGTCCACGATCGGCACGGCCGTCGCCTGCGCCTTGCCGCCCGGCAGAGAGACCACCGCGCCCCAGGGTGCCCAGGCGATCGTGGACGCGTCGGCGGTCGGTCTCACGTGCGGCCCCACCTCCGAGCAGGCGAGCTGCTCGGGATAGGCACCGGCCTGAGCGAGCTTGTCGAGGTCTGGGCCGCAGGCGACCGCCGCCATGATCCGCTCGTCGCGCGCTATGTCGGTGAGCACCTTGCGCAGCTGCGCGTGATTCCCCCAATGCGCGACCAGCGCCTCGCGTGCCCCGCTCACGGCCAGCCGCGAGCGGAGCTGGATGTCCCGCTCGAACCAGTCGCGGGTCGTCCGGCTGACCACCACCGAGGCGATCCAGGTCAGCAGGGCCAGGCCGGCCACCAGGGCCAGGATGAAGCGCAGGGCTCGTAGCATATCCGGCCAGGCTACCACGAATCCGCTGGCAGCACGAATTCGTTTGAACTCAAACTGATCTCTGCAGCCGTGCTGCGGGCTACCACGACGCGGGCTACAGCACGACGCGGTCGCCGCCGAGCCGCCGCGTCACCCGCTCGCGGTCGAGATACTCGAGCAGCGGGATCACGTACTTGCGGCTGAGACCGGTCAGCTCCTTGAAGCCCGCGACCTCGAGCCTGGCGCCCGAAGGCCACCTCCCGCGCACGGCCAGCTTGAGCGCCTGCAGGTGTTGCTCGTGCACGAGCAGCACCTCGCCGACCCGGCACAGTACGCGCTCGGCGACCAGCACCCGGGCCACGCGCTCCAGCAGGTGCGGGTCCTGGGCGGCGCTTTCGGCGAGCGGACCGATCTCGACACCGGAGAGGCCCGCCTCGCGCGCCCGCCCGATCAGCAGCTGCCGCGCCTCGTCCTCCCCGGCGGAGAGTCGGATCTCGTGCCCGGCGAGCGCGACCAGGTCGGGCAGGGGACGCACCCGCGCGGCGCCCTCCAGCCCTCGGAGGACGTGCTCGAAGACGAGCGGCGGCACGCCGGCGAAGGCCCGCTCACGCAGCTCCTCCCTGGGCATCCCCGGGCGCAGCGGGTGCTCACCGTGGAACGCCTCCAGCACCTCGAGGGTCCGCTCTGCGAGCGACGCGAGCGCACGGCGCGCGACGATCAGGCTGCCCTGTCCCAGCACGGCGAGCCCGGGGCGCTCCCCGAGCGCGGCCAGCAGGGTCGCGGCCGGCAGGCCGAGACGGGCCGCCAGCAGCGGCGTCGCGAGACCCGCTCCCCCCGCCGTCTCCGCGAAGACTTCGGCCGCCTCCGGGGTGGTCAGGCCTCGCAGCCTCGCGACCGGGCCGGCCTCCGCCGAACGCCGCGGCGGCGAGGGATCCAGGACGGTCGCACCCGCGATCGTCTGCGCGGGCGAGTAGGAGCGCAGCACCAGGCGGTCGCCTCGGGCGGCGACCAGCGGGCTCTCCAGGCGCAGCTGGGCGACCGAGCTGGCGTCCGGCTCCAGGGCCTTGTGGCCCAACAGAGCCACCCGCCCCAGCACCTCGGCGCTCGCAGCGTGGATACGGACCCGCGCGCCGTCACGCAACGGCCGGGCGCCGCCCAGCAGGGAGAGATCGACGTCGAGCATCGAAGTCGCCCGGAGCGTCCCGGGCCGGGCCAGCACGTCGCCACGGGCGACCTCCCCGACCTCGACGCCCGCCAGGTTGAGCGCCGTCCGCTCTCCCGCGCTCGCCCGCTCGACCGCCTCGCCGTGCACCTGCACCCCACGCACGCGGGCCTGCCTGCCCGACGGCAGGATCTCCAGCTCCTCGCCCGGACCCACCTCGCCGCCCACCAGCGTTCCCGTGACCACGGTGCCGAAACCCTTGATCGAGAAGGCGCGGTCGACGGGCAGGCGCACGAGGCCTGTGCTCGGACGAGGCCTCGTCTCCCGGGCGATCGCGAGCAGGGCGCGGCGCAGCGTCTCCAGCCCCTCGCCGGTCCTGGCCGAGACGCGCACGATCGGTGCTCCCTCCAGGAAGGATCCGGCCACCAGCTCCCGCGTCTCGAGCTCCGCCGCGGCCTGCAGATCCCCGTCGGCGAGGTCGCACTTGCTGAGCGCCAGCAGCCCCCGCCTGATCCCGAGCAGGCGGCAGATCTCGAAGTGCTCGCGGGTCTGGGGCATCACGGACTCGTCCGCGGCCACCACCAGCAGCACGGCGTCGATCCCGTGGGCGCCGGCGAGCATGTTCCGGACGAACCGCTCGTGCCCCGGCACGTCGACGAAGGAGGCCACCACGTCCTCGGCGAGCGCGGCGTGGGCGAAGCCGAGGTCGATCGTGATGCCGCGCTCTTTCTCCTCCTTCAGCCGGTCGGGATCCGTCCCGGTCAGGGCGCGCACGAGCGCGCTCTTGCCGTGGTCGATGTGGCCCGCGGTCCCGACGATGAGCGAGCGCAGGGTCTTTCGCTATTCCTCGCGTGAGGTCGTCACGCCGAAGACCGACTCGGCGGTCTTGTGCAGCTTGGCCGCCAGCGCGAGCCGCGCCTCCTTCTCGGCGCGGGCGATGAAAGAGTAGTTCTCGCGCGCCACCTTGATCAGGAACAGCAGCTCGTCGCGGCTGAGGCTCAGCATCACTCGCCCTCGCTCCTGGTCGAAGGCGGACTCGACGAGCTTGTCCCGTAGCCTGAGCCGGGCCTGCTGCTCGTCGTCGGTGATGAAGTGGTACTCCTGTCGCGTCACCTTCTGCAGGAACACCAGCTCACGCGCAGAGAGGTTGAGCGTGACCATCCGCGTTTCGGATGAGCGCGCTGGCGTCTTCGAGTCTCCAGTGGCCACAGTAGGCTCCGTCCTTGAGGTGAGACGCCATTCTAGCAGGGTCCGCGAGGGGCGGGAGGACGCGGTGTGACGTACGACACTCAGGTCCGCCGGCCCCGCTTTCGCGTCGCCCCGCCTCGCGCCGGCGGCTTCCGCGCGGTGACGCCGCCCGACCTCGCGCCCGAGCGCGCTCGGGTCAGAACGTCCCGCAGGGCGAAGTCCACCTGCCGGCGATCCAGGTCGACCCGCGCGATCTGGACCTCGACGCGGTCGCCCAGCCGGTAGCTCCGCCCGGTGTTCTCCCCCTTCAGGAGGTGCGCCCGCTCCTCGAAACGGTAGTAATCGTCGCTCATCGAGGAGACGTGCACGAGACCCTGCACGTAGATCTCCTCGAGCTCGACGAAGAGGCCGAAGGCCTGGACTCCGGTGACGTAGCCCGCATGGAGCTCGCCCACCCGACCGGCCATGTAGCGGACCTTCTTCCACTCGACCAGCTCGCGCTCGGCCTCGGACGCCCGTCGTTCGCGCTCCGAGAGATGCACCCCCATCTCGGGCAGCCGCTCGCGCAGCGCTTCTTCACGGCCCCGCGAGCCCCCGCGGCGCAGGGCGCGCAACGCCCGGTGCACCACCAGGTCGGGGTAGCGCCGGATCGGGCTCGTGAAGTGGGCGTACATCTCGGTGGCCAGGCCGAAATGGCCGAGGTTCTCCTCATGGTAGCGGGCGAGCTTCATGGTGCGCAGCAACAGATACGAGACCAGCTTCTCCTCGGGCCGGCCTTCGATCTGACGCAGGACGGTCTGGAAGTCCTCCGGACGCACGGCGGCCAGGTCGCCCGGGATGCGGTAACCGAAAGAGGCGGCGAGCTCGGCGAACTCCCCCACCCGCTCCGGATCGGGCTGCTCGTGGATCCGGTAGAGCGCCCCGACCCCGGCCTGGTGCAGCTTCTCGGCGACCGTTTCGTTGGCCGCCAGCATGAACTCCTCCACGAGGCGCATGCTCTCCAGCCGTTCGTGTCTCTCGATCCCCGTCATCTCGCCCCGTTCGTCCAGCACCAGGCGAGGCTCCGGCAGGTCGAGATCGAGCGAGCCGCGCTCGAAGCGGCGGCGGCGCAGGAGCTTCGCGAGCTCCGCCATCGCCAGCAGCGAAGGCACGAGCGCCGCGAAGCGCTCGCGCAGGGCCGCGTCGCCGTCCAGGATGGCCTGAGCCTGCTGGTAGGAGAGCTTGGCGGCGCTGCGGATGACCCCGTCGGCGAACTCGCTGCTCACCGCCCGGCCCTCGGCGTCGAGCTCGATCACGACCGACTGGGTCAGGCGGTCCTCGCCCGGGACCAGGCTGCAGATCCCGCTCGACAGCTCGTGCGGCAGCATCGGCAGCACCATGCCCGGGAAGTAGACGGAGGTGCCGCGCTGGTAGGCCTCCTGGTCGAGGGCGCTCCCTTCGCGCACGTAGTGCGCGACGTCGGCGATGTGCACGGCGAGCCGCCACCCGCCGCCGGGTCTCGCGGCGATGCCGAGCGCGTCATCGTGGTCGCGGGCCGTCTCCGGGTCGATGGTGAAGGCCGGCCAATCCCGGAAATCGCGGCGCGCGGTGACCTCCTCCCCGCTGACGGGCCGTGCCACGCGGGCGGCCTCGGCCGCGACCTCCTCCGGGAACGCGGAAGGCAGCTCGTACTTGGCGATCACCACCTTGAGATCGACGCCCGGATCCTCGAGACGGCCGAGCACCCCGCTCACCCGTCCCATCGGGTTGCGCGTCGCGGTCGGCGGCCGCGTGACCTCGACCGTGACCATCTGGCCCGACTCGGCCCCGCCCTCCTCGCCCGCGGGGATGAAGACCTCGTGGAGCACGCGCCGGTCGAAGGGCACGAGGTGGCCGCCGAAGCGCCCGTCCTGCTGGTAGCGCCCGACCAGGCGCTGGTTCGCCCGTTCCAGGACGCGGATGATCCGCCCCTCGGGGCCGCGCTCGCTGCGACGCTCGACGCGGGCGACGACGCGATCGCCGTGCAGGGCCTCGCGGATGTTGGCTGGAGCAACGAAGAGGTTGGCCTGCCCCTCGCGGCGCGGGTCAGGCACCACGAAGCCGTGGCCCGAGGGGCTGCACGACAAGCGTCCCACCACCAGGTTCATGCGGGCGGGCACGCCGACACGCGCTCCGCTGATCTGGACGAGCGCGCCCTCCGCGATCAGCCGTTTGAGGACCGCCTTCAGCTCGCGACTCCGGCCGGCGTCGAGCGAGAGCCGCCGCGCCAGCTCGCGCACGGCGACGGGCTTGCCGAGGCTCGAGAGATGCTCAAGCACCCGGCTTTCGAGGTTGTCGGAGTCGCTGATCGGGAAATCCCCCGAGGGGGCGAATCGGATGTGGTGCCGGAGGTGGGACTTGAACCCACACTAGCCGAAGCCAACACGGCCCTGAACCGTGCGCGTCTGCCAATTCCGCCACTCCGGCACGGAGCAGCCATGAATCCTAGCAAGGATCGACGGTGGCTGCAATGCGCGGCCCTCCGTCTGTCCGGTTCCGAGGACGCTCCTCCGGCGGGCGCGCCGCAAGTCCCCTTTGCATCTGGGCTTGCTGGCACTCGGTCCCGGCACGCCGCTTGCACGCTCCGACCTCGAGCGCCCGGACTGAGGGCGCCGAAGGAGAGACGCCATGCGGCCCCGGATCACCATCGCAGCCCTGACGCTGACACTGGCCGGCGCTTTCGGTTCGCCGGCCCGCGCCGACGACGACTACGGCCACGGCTGGTTGCGCTTCGTCGAGCCCGGAGCGAGCCTGCAGCGGGCGCAGGCGGTCGCCGCCGAGGAGGCCGACTCGAACGAGCCGTTCCTGCCGGGAGACCGCGTCTGGACGAACGCGGACGGCCGCGTGGAGTTCCAGTTCACGGACGGCTCCCTGCTGCGCCTCGACCGTCGGAGCAAGCTCGACTACTCCGGCCAGGAGGAGCAGGACGGACAGCAGATCTTTCTGCGGCTCTGGTCGGGGAGCGTCTACCTGCGCACGCGAGGGCGCAACGCCCGATTCGAGATCGAGACGCCCGCCGGTGTGGTCCGCAGCCTGGAGCGCTCGCTGGTGCGGGTCGACGTGGACGCCGGCGAGGCGCGGGTGAGCGTCTACGAGGGCGAGGCCGTGTTCGACGACGGCCGAGCCCAGCTGCGCCTCGCGGGGGGCGAGCGCACCTACGCCCGCTTCGGCGGCGGGGCCGAGGAGCCTCGGCGCTTCGACCTCGACGAGCAGGACGACTTCGCCCTCTGGAACGCCGAGCTGGACACGCAAGTCCGCGGGGACGGGCGCTCGGCCGCGTACCTGCCGGACGACCTCGACTACGAGGCAGGCGAGCTCGACAGCTACGGCGACTGGCGCTACGAGGCGACCATCGGGTACGTCTGGGTGCCTCGGGTCGAGGTCGGCTGGCGACCCTACTGGCACGGGCGCTGGTGCTGGACGCCGTACGGCTGGACCTGGGTGCCTGCCGAGCGCTGGGGCTGGGTGCCATCGCACTACGGTCGCTGGGGTCACGGGTCCTTCGGCTGGTACTGGATCCCCGGTCGGACCTGGGGCCCGGCGTGGGTGAGCTGGGCGCTCGGCGACGGCTACGTCGGCTGGTGCCCGCTCGGCTGGCGCGACCAACCCGTCGAGGCCTGGAAGGCCCACGCACAGCGAAGCACCAGCGGGGGGCGGCACGCGACGCCGCGCTCCGGCAGCGTCGGGGCGGACGCGGTCGAGGCCTGGAGCGTCGTGCCACGAGCCGACCTGGCCAGCCACGATCTGATGCGGCTCGAGGTCGCTGCGAGTCGCGTCGACGCCACGATGATGCACTCCGCCGAGTCCGCTCTTCTAAGACCCACTCGCGACCTCGCCAGCCTGCGCGAGGGGGCCCTCAGCAAGGGCGTCATCAGCACCCGCCCCACGCCGGGCGACTTCGTCCCCGAGCTCGCCGTTGACAACAAGACCCTCCCGGCGCCCTGGTTCCGGGGCGGCAGCACGCCCCGCGACATGGGCTCCATCCGCTCCCAGGACGGCCGCACGGCCGGCACGTCGGCGAAGCCAGGGATGCGCTCCGCGGGGGAGGCGACTTCAGGCGCGCCATCGCCGAGCCAGTCCCGTGCCAACGAGCTGCGCAGCTTCCGTCGCGCGCCGGAGAGCCGGCCGCAACAGACGGCGAGGCCGGCCAACGGGCGGACGGCGGAGCCGCGCGAACGAAACGTGACCAGCGAGCGCCCGGCCTCGCCGCCAGCGCAGCGCGCCCAGCGCGAGGCGCCCCGATCGCAGTCCCGCGTCCTGGGCGGCGGCGAGACCCGGTCCTCGGGCGCCTCGACCTCCCCTCAACGGAACGCTGGCCAGAACAGCCCTCGCCCCTCGGGTGAGGCGGCCGGCGCCCGCCCACGCACCGAGCCGCACCCCGCAGGCGACGCGATGCGCCCGTCGCCAGGACCCGCGAAGAGCGGCTCGGCGAAAGCGCAGGGTCGCGATCGCAAGTAGAAGGACCCGCCTTCGTCTCGACGCCAGCGGGGCGCTCCCGAGCGCTCCGCTGGCGTTTCGCCGTGAGGGGCGGTCATAATCCGCGAGATGGCGTCGGCGAGATCCCGAGCGACTCTTCCGGTCTTCACCGTGAGGCGCGTCGTCGTCACCGGGCTCTTCGTGATCGCGATCCTGGCCGGCGGCCTGCTCGGGGTGTTCCTGGCCCTGGAGAGCGACCTGCCGCAGGTCACCTCGCTCGAGGACTTCAAGCCCAACATCATCACCCAGGTCTTCGCGGCCGACGGCAGCGTGCTGGGCGAGTTCGCGATCGAGAAGCGGGTGGTGGTCGAGTTCTCCGACATCCCTCCGGTGCTGCGCAACGCGATCGTGGCCGTCGAGGACGCGGACTTCTGGAAGCACCTCGGGATCAATCCCTGGCGCATCCCGGGCGCGGCGCTCGCCAACCTCCGTTCCGGCCGCCGCGGCCAGGGCTTCTCGACGCTCACCATGCAGCTCACCCGTCTCCTGTTCCTGACCCCCGAGAAGACCTACGAGCGCAAGATCAAGGAGGGCATCCTCGCCTTCCAGATCGAGAAGAACTTCACCAAGGAGGAGATCCTCACCCTCTACTGCAACCAGATCTACTTCGGACACGGCAACTACGGCGTGCAGGCGGCCAGCCGCTTCTACTTCGGCAAGGACGTGTCCGAGCTCACCCTGGACGAGGCCGCCCTCATCGCGGGCATCGCCCAGAGCCCGGTCCGGCTCTCTCCGATCGAGAACCCCGAGCACGCCACCGCGCGCCGCAACCACGTGCTGGAACGGATGGCGGAGGAGAAGTACATCACCCGCGAGGAGAAGGACGCGGCCCAGCGCCGGCACCTGGGGCTGCACCTGCGCCGCGAGCCACCCTCGATCGCTCCCTACTTCCTGGAGGAGGTTCGCAAGTAC
Source organism: uncultured Acidobacteriota bacterium (assembly GCA_963732935.1). Lineage (GTDB taxonomy): Bacteria > Acidobacteriota > Vicinamibacteria > Fen-336 > Fen-336 > DATBSL01. Next base: position 892,697 of record CAVTBK010000005.1, read on the forward strand.
CTGGAGAAGCAGTACGGCAGCCAGCGCATCTACCAGGGCGGGCTGCACGTCTACACGACCCTGGACCCGGTCATGCAGCGCGCCGCGGTGAGGGCGCTGCGCGACGGGCTGCGCTCGGCGGACCGGCGGGCGCGCGGCTTCGTCCCGCCGCAGACGAGCTTGCTGGTCGACGGCCTGCTGCCGGACCCGCTGCACCTCGAGGAGTGGGATTGGCCCTTCGCCGCGGGCGACGTGGTGCGCGGCGTCGTGCTCGCCTCCGACCGCGCCTCGGCGGTGGTTCAGATCGGTGAGTACCAGACGCGGCTGCTGCCCGCGGACGTCGCCTGGACGCACCGCAGCGACATGGCCGAGGTGCTGCCGCGGGGCGCCGTGGCCCCGTTCCGCATCCTGTCCCTCGAGCAGAAGGACGGGCGCAAGGAGGCTCGCGTCCGCCTGGAGCAGGAACCCAAGGTCGAAGGGGCGCTGCTGGCGATGGAGGTGCGCTCGGGCGCGGTGCGCGCGATGGTGGGCGGCTACGACTTCGAGCGCAGCAAGTTCAATCGCGCGACCCAGGCCATGCGCCAGGTCGGCTCCGCCTTCAAACCGGTCGTGTACTCGGCCGCTATCGAAGCCTTGAAGTGGACGCCGTCGACGACCCTGGTCGACGCTCCGCTCAGCTTTCCGAATCCCTGGACCAAGACGGTCTGGACGCCCCAGAACTACGACGGGACCTTCCTGGGCCCGATCACCCTGCGCCGGGCCCTGGAGCAGAGCCGCAACATCCCCGCCGTGAAGACCCTGCAGGCGGTCGGCATCGACCGGGGCATCGACTACGCGCGCCGGCTGGGCCTGAAGGGCGAGCTGCCCCCCTACCTCCCGATCGCCCTGGGCGCAGGCGAGGCAACCCTCGAGGAGATGGTCGCGGCCTACGCGACCTTCGCCAACCAGGGGCTGCGCATGAAGCCGTTCCTGATCGAGCGCATCACCGACCGCGACGGCAACGTGGTCGAGCAGGCGACGCCGCGCGCCAGCGACGCGCTGCGGGCGGACACGGCGTTCATCATGACCTCGCTGCTGCGGGGCGTCGTCGAGCACGGCACCGCCGCGCGTGCCCGGCGCCTCGAGCGGCCGATCGCGGGCAAGACGGGAACCACGAACGACTTCACCGACGCCTGGTTCATCGGCTTCGAGCCCCGCCTGGCCGCGGGCGTCTGGGTGGGCTTCGACGACAAGAAGAACTCGCTCGGCAAGGGCGCGAGCGGTGCCGCGGTCGCGTTGCCGATCTGGATGGACTTCTGGGCCGCCGTCCGGGCAGGACGCCCGATCGAGGAGTTCCCGATCCCCGGGAACATCGTCTTCGTGCCGGTGGACCGCGCCGGCCGCCCCGGCTCCTCGGGCGAGGATGTGCGTCTCGAGGCGTTCGTCGCGGGGACCGAGCCGCGCGGCTCAGCGGGACTCGTCGACGCGGCTCCCTGACGCGACCGGGCGGTAGTCGGGGTTGCGCGCGTCCCCCGGACCGAAGGTGACGCGCCAGGCCCGTCCGTCCGCGAGCCGCTGGCGATAGATCGCGTAGCGCCCGGCGATGTTGGAGGCGAAGGCGAGCTCCGAGCCGTCCGGGGAGTAGACCGGATCGTAGTTGAGCGCCGGCCAGGCGACCAGGGTCCGTTCCTCGCCGCTCGCGAGATCCTGCTCGACCAGGCGGCTGGCCGGACGCAGGTGGCCGCGGCTCACGTACACGAGCTTCCTTCCGTCCCGGCTGAAGCGCGGCTCGCACCCGCCCGAGGCGACCGGAGAGATGCGCCGCGTCTTGCCTGTCGCCACCTCGACCACGTAGACCTGGTGGCCGATCCGCCAGTTCGAGGAGAACGTGATCCGGCTGCCGTCGGGGCTCCAGTGCGGGTTGCCGAAGATGGAGTTCCCGCCCTGGCGCACCAGCTCGCGCGCCGTCCCGGTACGCAGGTCCTCGAGCATCAGCCGCTCGGGACCGTCCAGGTTCGAGAGGAACGCCAGCCGCTCGCCGTCGGGCGAGACGTCGGCCTGGTACTCGGTCGCGCGGTTCTCCCGCAGCCGGCGTGGCCTGCCGCCCGCGACGTCGATCTGCCACAGCTGAGGCGTCCCGCTGCGGCCCGAGGTGAACACGATCCGCTTCCCGTCGGGCGTGAAGCGCGGCAGGCCGTCGTACCGGGGGCGCGCGTCAGGCGCCGTTCGACGCCGCCGGCGGCGGGGACCAGGTAGAGGTCCGCCCGCTCGCCCTGCTCACGCTCGTAGACGAGCTGCCAGGGAAGGGCCGCGGGGTCCCGGGGCAGGCGCCAGCGCGGGAGCGCCCCGCGGCGGCCGGTCCGGTACCAGAGCGCGCCCGCCGACGGCGGAGCGAGGCTCGCGAGCGAGCGCCGTCCACGCCAGCAGGCGCACACGCGGTGCGCGAGGAGCCGGGCTTCCAGGGAGACGTCGACGCATCCCCCAGGATACGGCGCGCCGTCCCGCCCGCGGCTACTCCTCCCGGCGGCGGGTTGACCCAGGGTGCCCTTGGCCTTCGCCACCAGCGTCGCCTTGATGAAGTCGTCGAGGTCGCCGTCGAGCACGCGGTCGGGGTTGCCGGTCTCGTGCTTGGTGCGGTGGTCCTTCACCATGCGGTACGGGTGCAGCACGTAGGAGCGGATCTGACTGCCGAAGGCGATGTCCTTCTTGCCCGCCTCCACGGCGTCGAGCTTGTCGCGCCTCTTCTGCATCTCCAGCTCGTAGAGGCGCGCCTTCAGGATCTTCATGGCGACCTCGCGGTTGCGGATCTGGCTGCGCTCGTTCTGGCAGGAGACCACGATGCCGCTGGGCAGGTGGGTGATCCGCACGGCGGAGTCGGTGACGTTGACGTGCTGGCCGCCGGCGCCGCTGGAACGGTAGGTGTCGATCCGCAGGTCCTTGTCCTGGACCTCGATCTGGATGGCGTCGTCGATCTCGGGCCAGGCGAAAACGGAAGCGAAGGATGTCTGGCGACGGGCGTTCGAGTCGAAGGGGCTGATGCGCACCAGGCGGTGCACCCCGGCCTCGGAGGCGAGCTTCCCGTACGCGTACTCCCCGGCCACGATCACGGTGACGCTCTTGATCCCCGCCTCCTCGCCGGCCTGGATGTCGATGATGTCGCGCTTGAAGGAATGGCGATCGCACCAGCGCAGGTACATGCGCAGCAGCATCTCCGCCCAGTCCTGGCTGTCGGTGCCGCCCGCCCCGGAGTTGATGGTGAGGATGGCGTTGGCGCGGTCGTGCTCGCCTCCGAGCATCTTCTGGAACTCGGCCGCCTCGAGCGTCGCCTCCAGCAGATCGAGGGCGGCGCCGAGGTCAGCGGCGACCTCCTCGCCGGCGGTGAGCCAGTCGGCGAGCACCTTGGCGTCGTCCTCCTGGCCGCGGAGCGCCTTCAGCAGATCGAGGTCGTTCTCGATGCGCTTGCGCCTCTGCAGCACCTTCTGGGCCGCCGCCTGGTCACTCCAGAAGGCACCCTCGGCCATCCTCTTCTCGAGCGACTCGAGCTCGGAGCGGAGCTTGGCGTCGTCAAAGATAGCCGCGGACGTCCGCGGCCCTCGCACGCAGCGACTCGAAGCGCTGCACCAGATCTGCGCTCAATCGTTTCTCCTCGTGGACGAACGAACATCCATTCTAGAACGAGTCAAAGGACGCGCTCGGCGACCTGCCACGGGTTCCCCGAGCCTTCGGCCCCCGGCTCCGAAGCGTCGCGGCGACCAGGGCCAGGGCGAGCGCCAGGCAGATTCGCGCGAAGAGGTCTCCGTGGCGAGTGTAGAAGGTCGTCCCGGAGACGAACGGGACCTCGGCGACCAGCACGGTCGCCTCGAAAAGGCGCGTCTTCTCGCGCACGCGGCCCCAGGGGTCGACGACCGCGGTGATGCCGGTGTTGGCGGCGCGCACCAGGTAGCGACGGTTCTCGACCGCCCGGAAGCTCGCCATCGCCAGGTGCTGGTAGGGGGCCGAGGTCGTCCCATACCAGGCATCGTTCGTGATGTTCACCAGCAGCTCCGCGCCCTCGGCCGCGAAGCGCCGCACCAGGCCCGGGAAGATCGCCTCGTAGCAGATGAAGCCGCCGATCGCGTGGCCGTCCACCCTCCCGGTCGTCGCTTCGGTGCCGGGCGTGAAGTCGGAGACCTCCTGGACGAGCTTCGCCGCGAAACGCCCCCCCACCGTGAAGAGGGAGTGGAGCGGCACGTACTCGCCGAAGGGCACCAGGCGGATCTTGCGGTAGCGCGCCGTGATCCGTCCCGAGGGATCCAGGAGCTTGGCGCCCACGTAGATGCGTCCCCGTCCCGGAGCGCGGCCCGAGGCCGCGAACGCCGGCCGCTCGAGGTCGTCGTTCCCGAAGAAGAGGAAGATCCCCCGCCGGCGGGTCAGGGCGCGAAGCCGGGAGGCGAGGGCGACGTTCTCGTCGAACAGGAAAGGGACGGCCGACTCCGGCCAGACCACCAGGCGCGCCCCGCGATCGGCCGCCTGCTCGGCCAGATCCAGGTGCCGGTCGATGTTCTCCCAGGCGTTCTCCGGCACCCACTTGTCCTCCTGCCGGATGCCGCCCTGCACCAGGCCGACCCTTATCCTTCCCGTCTCCCGGACGGGAACGCTCATCGCCCACCGCCCGAACAGCCAGCTCCCGCCCACCAGCACGAGGACGGCGACCAGCGCGCCGCGACGCCAGCCGGTCCGCCGCTCCACCGCGGCCAGGGCCAGTAGCGACGCGCTCGCGGCGAGCAGGAAGGAGACGCCGTAGACGGCTGTCAGCGAGGCGATCTGGATGAAGGGCAGCTGCGCGTGCTGGGAGTAGCCGAGCAGGCACCAGGGGAACGAGAAGAAGGTGTGGGCCCGTGCGTACTCGAGCGCGACCCAGACGAAAGGCGCGCCGAGCAGCCCCACCCCACCGAACGCCGTCGTCAGGCGTCCGACCGCCCAGCCGAAGATCGCGTAGAAGATCGAGAAGGCCAGGCAGAGCGCCACCATGATCGCGATCCCGATCGGCAGGGCGATCCCTCCGTACTGCACGACCACGAGTGCCGTCCAGTAGAGGAGCCCCAGCGAGGACACCGCCCCGCTCAGATAGGAGAGGCGCAGCGCACGTCCGGGCGGGCTGCCGCAGATCGCGACCAGGAGCGGTGCCAGGGCGACCCAGCCCAGGAGGCCCGTCCCGAACTTGGGAAAGGAAAGGAAGAGCAGCAGCCCCGAGACGACCGCCAGCCCCTCGTCCCGCCAGCGAATCAGCGGTCCCCCCCCTCGCGGTGCAGCTCCTCGGCGTTGAAGGAAGAGCGCACGAAGACGCCCGAGAAGACCCGCGCGAAGCCCAGGCCGCGGGCCGTCTGCTCGAGGTCGTGGAAACCGGGCGGGCGGCAGGTAGCGGTGCACCGGCTCGTGGCGCCGCGTCGGCTGCAGGTACTGGCCGATCGTCACCGCGTCGACGCCGGCCCCGCGCAGGTCCCGCAGGACGCCCTCGACCTCCTCGTCCGTCTCACCGAGACCGACCATGAGACCGCTCTTCGTCTCCTGCCCGGGCCGCAGCTCCTTGGCGGCCCGCAGCAGCTCGAGGCTCCGCGGGTAGCGGCCCTGCGGGCGCAGATGCGGGAAGAGTCGCGGCACGGTCTCGATGTTGTGGTTGAAGACCGTGGGCGCGGAGTCGAGCACGACGCGCAGGCCCGTCCGGTCTCCGGCGAAGTCCGGCGTCAGCACCTCGACCGCCGCCTCCGGCAAGGCAGCGCGCAAGGCTCCGACCGTCCGGGCGAAGTGCGCGGCCCCTCCGTCCGGGAGATCGTCGCGGTCCACCGAGGTCAGCACCACGTAGCGCAGCCGCAGGCGCGCCGCCGCGCGTGCCACCCGCGCTGGCTCTCCGGGATCCGGGGGTTGCGGGCGGGCGGTCGCGACCGCGCAGTAGCGGCAGCGACGCGTGCAACGGTCCCCGAGCAACATGAAGGTAGCGGTGCCACGCGCGAAGCACTCGCCCAGGTTCGGGCAGCGGGCCTCCTCGCAGACCGTGTTGAGGCCCTGCTCGCGCAGCAGGATTCGGACCGGACGCACCGCGGGGCCCAGCGGGGCCCGCTTCCGCGCCCACTCCGGCAGCCGCGCGAGGCGCTCCCTCGGCTCCTCCGTGCCGGACGGCGCCGGGCCGCGCAAGGGCGTCGCCACGCTACTGCTTGATGGTCTGCTAGGCTCCGTCACAGTATATGAGCAGGAGGATAGCATGACACTCACTCTGACCGCTCCAGTTGCGGGCGGAACCTCGGTCCTGTGATGTCCTGCTCATGTGTTACTCATGTAGGAAGGTCGCGCTCAAAACGTGACCTGGTCATGACCCTGCAGAAGCCCGGGTCACGGCGGGTCGAGGGGGGCCGGTGGCGATCGACAGGACGTTCAGGCCGGACGACGGCAAGACACTCCCCTGCCGGAGCGGCGAGGCGCGCACGGAATACCTCGAGGCGGCGACCGCGCTCCGTCTGAGAGAGTCTCGCTTACCGCGAGGACCCTGGGGGCTCCGTTTACTACTCGCCCACCGCGAAGGCAACGCGCCGTCTCCGGCTCGGCGATGCCTCGAAGATGACGCTTGCCAAAGCCCGCGCCGCGGCGCGGCGAGCGATGACCGCCGTCGAGGACGGTGGCGACCCTTACGGGGCCCGCGTCGCCGCGCGAGCGCGCGAGCAGGAGGAGCGCCGGAAGCGGGCCGACGAACGCCGGCGACTCACGGAGGACCGGAAGCGAAGGGCCGTCACTTTCGGGAAGCTCTGCGCCGACTACGTCGCATGGCGAACGACCACGAGCGGCGGCCGCACGCACCGGCCCGCGAGCCCGCGCAGCATCGCCGTCTGGCACTCGATGCTGAAGCTGCACATCCTGCCCGCTATCGGGAGCAAGCCGATCGGCGAGATGCGGATGGAGGACTTCGCTCGCGTGCTCGAGGGGGCGGTGAAGCGAGCTGGGCCCAGCATGGGGCCGCGCTGCCGGGAGATGCTCTGGCCGTCTGGCGGTGGGTCGAGGGTCGAAAGCGCCTGCTCGGCGTCGAGCTGCCGCCCGAGTCCCCGCTCGCGGGCTTGCCGCGGGACATCGGCGCCGCCACAAGCGAACGTGACCGCGTCCTTTCGCCGGCCGAAGTCTGGTCCTTCTGGAGAGCGACCGAGAGTGAAGGCCTCGCCGGGCTCGCGCTGCGGCTCATGCTGTTGACGGCCGCGCGCGTGCGGGAGGTGACGGGCCTGCCCTCGTCCGAAGTGAACCTCACGGAGAAGCTCTGGACGCTCCCCGCGATCCGGAACAAGGGTGCGCGCGTTCGCGCGATTCCCCTCTCGCCAGGCCGTCGACACCATCACGAAGGCGACCAAGCAGGGCACGAGCGACTACGTCTTCGCGACGCCGCACATCCCGCTTTCCTTCGCCATGAACCGCATCCGCGCGGCGATGGGCGGCGAGCACCGTGGCAGCGCCGACCTGAGGCGCACCGCCGCGACGATCGTGGCCCGGCTCGGCGCCGACCCCTTCGTGGTCGCCTGGTCCTCGGTCACTCGACGACCGACGCGCGCGTGCCGGGCTCACGAACGTGTACCTGCGCTGGAAGTACGACGACAGGGTCCGCGAGGCGCTGGACCGGCTCGGCGTCTGGGTCGAGGAGACGGTGAACGCGGATGGCGCGCCGGCGCCATCATGAGGAGTCCGGCGGTGAGCTGCTGGCGCAAGCCGATCTGGGATTGGTTGTCTGCTCGTGGCCCCGCACGCGGGCTCTCGGAAGATCAGGCCGGCGACCTGGCTGAGTATCTGTCCGGGGTGCTCGAGGGTGACGACCTCGTATTCGCCGTTGCCGAGATTGACTGGGCCGCATCGTCATTTCAGATCGGGCCCCGCGCGCGGGCGACTTGCGCCGTGCGTTCAAGCGAGGTGACCGCTTGGTCGCAGAAGCGCGAGGCGGCAGCGCAACGCCTGCGCGCGCTGCTTCGCCCCGCCCTGCTCCTCCGGCGCAGGTAGTCGGCCGACAGCGGACCAGCCGTTGTGGGCGATGCTGGGCGAGTTCGCGGCGCGCGAACACGATCGGGCCGCCGCGTTGCCGGCGCGCGGCCGCGGCGCCCCAGCCGACGATGCTCGAGACAAGCTGGTGTCGGTGGTGTTCGCCGTCTATCCGCCAGACGCGGCGAAAAGGACGCGGGGCTCTCGCTTCGAGAAGACCGTGGAGATGGTCCTTGGTTTTTGTCTAGGGCGCGACGTCGAGGACGTTCACAGGCTTGTCCGCGAGGCTCTGCGTCGGCAGCTCGCGGCCAACTTGGTCTTCACCGACGACTAGGGGGCAGGAATTCGCCCATCGTGGGTGAATTCCTGTTTGACCATGCTGACGCTATCAGCCATGGGACCCGAACATGAGCCTGACGTAAACCCCCGTCGTTCGCCGTTGCTCGAGCTCCAGCTCATGGACCGCGAGCAGCTCCGAATCACGATCAAGCCGGCGATGACGCGGGCCGTTTTCGCGAACTGGGTAGCCCCGCGCGACACGCTCCAGGGCTTCCCGCTGCCTGTGCGCACCGGAGCACGGTCGGTTTCCTGGCGCGCCGTCGAGGTTCTTGCGTGGATCGAAACCCGCGCACGCGGCGGCGTGTTCGGTGGTCGCCGCCGGCCGACCGGCAAGGCGGCCTGATGGCGTTCGTCAAGCTCGATCGGGCCCTCCTCTCGTCGTCGCTCTGGATCGCCGGCGATGCGGAGACTGTACGGCTGTGGGTCTACCTGCTGCTCGCGGCCAACGAGCACGGCACCGTGGAGGAAACGCTGCCGGCGATCGCGCGCGGATGCAAGCTCACCGTTCGGCGCACTCAGAAGATCCTCGACGGCTTCGGAGCACCCGATGCCTTCTCTCGCACGCCGACTGCGGAAGGGCGGCGGATCAGGATCGAGCGCGCTCCGCAGTGGCGCATCGAAATCTTGAACTACGCCGTCTACCGCGCGAAGGATCACGGCGCCGCTGCCGCGCGCGCCGGTATCGCGAGCGCGTGCGCGCCGCGTCACGCGTGACGTCACGTGACGGCCGTGACGCGTCACGTCGCGAACGCAAGCAGAAGCAGAAGCAGAAGCAGAAGCGAGAGAGAACGGACGGACGGACGGATCGGATCCGGCCGGCATCTCGCGCGAGCTCGCCGGCAGGATCGAGGCGGCGGCTGGCCGGCTGGCCGAACTGCGACCGGCCGTGACGGCGACGGACTGGATCGCACGGGCCTCGCGCATCGAAGCGGATGGAAGCGGCCGGCGCGATGCTTCTCTGACCCGCGCAGACGTGGGCTGAGTTCTGCGTGGGGTCACGCGACCTTAGCGCGCCTGGGTGACCTACTCGCCGAGGCCGCCCGGCCGGTGCCGCTATGACCTACTCGGCTTCCTGCCCCTGTGCGGTGCGCTGCTCTTCGAAGGCGCGGACCGGCCTTCCTGTGACGACGTGGCGCAGCTCGAGCGGCACGAACGCGGGCACGCGGAGGAGCGGCTGCCGCTGTCGGCTCCGGCCGATCCAGTCGGAGAGATGTTGGAGCAACTCCGACGTGAGTGGGCTGGGCCAGGGCACGAGCCGAGGGTCAAGGTCGGCTCGGCGACCTGCCTTGGAACGCGGGCCGGCACCCGCTGCTGTGGACGCCTACTCCATCAGCCGATCCGCCGCCGTTGGGCGGTTGGGAGCGCTGATGAAACGCGCACACCGCCCGCCGGGCGCGGCCACGTGTTCAAGCGGGGAGCCCGCTGGTGGATTTCGTTCTGGAGCGACGGGCAGAGACACCGCGAATCTTCTCGGAGCCCGCGCCGCACCGTCGCGCTCGCCCTTCTCGCTGAACGGATCGCGCTTCACCGGCCGCCACCAGGCGGTGTCGCTGACTTCTCGCTGCGCGACGCGGTCGGTGCGCTCCTGGCCCGCTACGACCTCGAGCGCCGACCATGCGCGAGACGCGCCCGATGCGCACTCGCGCACGTCTTGGAGGCGTTCCCCGACGCCGCGCGCGCGACGTCGACGAAGCGCGTCTCTACGCCTACACGCAGGCGCGCCTCGAGGCCGCGCTGGAAACGGCTCGATCAACCAGGAGCTCGGTGCGCTGCGCCGGCGCTCCGGCTCGCCCACGAGATGGGGAGGCTTGCTCGCGTGCCGAGGTTCGGATGTTGAAGGCTCCCGGCGCGAGCGGGCTTCGTCGAGCGCGAGCAGCTCGACGCGACCTCGCGCATCTGCCGGCACACGCGCGCCTGCCGGTGCTGGTCGCGTTGCTCACCGGCTGGCGTGTAACGAGCGAGGTTCTCACTCGAACATGGGCAGACGCTGACCTGGCCGGCGGCTGGCTGCGCCTGCAGCCGGGGAGACGAAGAGCGGCGAGCCCGGATGTTCCCCATCGTCGGCGAGCTGCGCGACGTCCTGGAGCAGCAGGAGGCCGCGGCTGAGGCGCTACGGCGCCGCACGGGCCGGCGCCCCGACCACGTGTTCTTCCGCCGTCTGGGCGCCTCCTGCGCTCGATCCGGGCCGCCTGGCGCAAGGCGTCCGCCGCCGCCGGGTTCCCTCACCTGCGCCCGCACGATCTTAGGCGCGCGGCTGTTCGGAACCTGGAGCGCGCGGGCGTGCCTGCTCGACGGCCCAACGGCTGCTCGGGCACCGCTCCGACTCGATCTACGCACGGTACGTGATCGTCGATAGCGCGATGCTGCGCGAGGCAGGGCGAAGCTCGACGCCTTACCGCGACGTTCCGTGCACAGCGGTTCGCCCGAACCCGGCGCCGAGGCCGCTTAGAGAGCGGGCGCCTGCCGCATGACACGCGAAACCCCGCTGCCTCCGTAGAAGACACTGTCGAATCGCCAGGAGGCCGCCGGTGAGCCCGGCCGACTGGCGCGCGGAGGCGGATCGCCTGCTCGACCGCGCGGCCGACGCGGCCCATCCCGCGCAGGCGGCGCGCCTCCAGGCCGAGGCCGCGCGCGCCCAGGAGTCCGCCGACGCCGCGGCGGCCGGGGCGGCGCTGGACGTGCTCGAGGTGACCGTGCCACGCGTGCCGCTGCGCGACCTGGCCGCCATCGGCGAGCGGCTCGCTAGGACGTCGTCGAGGGCGCGTGCACGGCTTCTTGCGGCGAGGGGGCCGAGGTGAGGGCGTCTCCGGGGATCGTCAGATTGATGACCCCTTTCTCGGAAACTGAGGAGGAAGCCGTGGGGAAACAGACGCAGAGCGAAGTGGGCGCGGCCGCGCAGGCCGTCGCAGCGGTCGAAGCGCTGCCGCTGGGCAGCGCATGGTCGGAGGTGGAGGCGCAGGCTCGCCAGGCTATCGAGCTTCAGCGCGCGGAGGCCTTCAGCGCGCTGAACTTCGATCGAGTCGTGCCGGTCGGGCGTGACGTGGCCGCGGATCTAGAGCTGCTCGGCGCTCCACGTCTCGCGCTCGCCAACCTCGCGCAGCTTCATGGTGAGGCGCTCCAGACACATCGGGCGCTCGCCGAGGCGCTCCGCTCGCGCATCGGCTTCGACTTGGCCCGCGCCGCCGCCGCGCGGTCCGTGCTGCCCGATCCCCGTGAGATTCTGAGTGCGGCCCGTGCCCGCGCCCACCAGATGGCCGGACGCGAGTTCGCCGAGTTGATCGCCGCGAGTCTCGCGGCGAAGGGCGAGGGGATGCCGCACAGCGGCGCGCTCGCCGCGCTGCCGATGCTCGAGGGCAGGCTCGCAGCGGCGGCCGGCCGACACCAGGAGCGCGCGAGGGCCGAGGCGGAGCGGGTCGCCCGGGAGCAGCGCGAGGCTGAGGCCGTGCTCGCCAAGGCTCGGCGCGAGGACCTCTGCGAGTGGTTCGCGCGCCACTTCAACGTCACCTTCGTCGACCGCGGAGCTGGTGCGGCTGCGACGACGGGCGGAACCGTGACCGAGCTGTTGCGCTCGGGCGCCATGAGCATCGACGACGCCGACGAATTGCGCTCGGCCTACATCGCGAAGGTCCAGGCGGACGCGGCGCGGGCAGGCGTCTCGATGCCGGAGGCCCGTTGAGCGCCCTGACTCTCGAGCAGCGGCGCTTGGCGCTCGGGAATTGCGTGCCGGGCCCGGACCTGGTGCGTATGGGCTCGTGGCTCCGGAGCGAGCTACTCGCGACCTCGTGGGCACGCGAGCGGTTGCGCTCCTGGGCCGCCGCGGGCCGGCCGACCTCGACCCCCGAGGACGTGCCTCTCTACGGTAGCGACTCGCTCGCCGCAACCGTGCGCCGCGTGTTCGGCGCGCTGCCGGAGCCGGTGCTCGACTACGTGGCCCGGGGTGCTCGCGTCGTCGTGCTCGATGCCGGGATTGGGGGGCTGTTCATGGGCGCCTCAGGCGCCCGGGCTCTGGTCCTGGTGGCGCCCGTCTCCGCCGAAAGGCTCGACTACGTGCTGTGTCACGAGCTGGCGCATTGCTGGCTCGAGCCGACACACACCGGCGCAGCGGACTTGGCGAGCGAGGCTGCGATTCGCGTCGCGGCCGAGTCCGAGGGGACGCTCGATCATGTCAACGAGTTGCATGCAGCAAGCGAGGCACGGGCCGATCGCCTCGCGCGCGTCTGGCTGGAAACCGGGAGGAACGACGATGCGAAGTGAAGTTGCCGAGGACCTCTGGCCGGCGTTGAGCGCGGCCGGTGACGTGGCCAGGGCCGAGCAGGCGTTACGCGCCGCGGAGCGCGAGGCTGAGCGCCTCCGCGACCAGGCCGCCGTCGCGGGCCAGGGTGGGCCGCGGGACCTTCACGATCGGACGCGATTCGCTCTCGCGTCCCTGAACGCTCGGCGGGCCGCGTCGGAAGCGGCAGCCCGCGTCGGGGCGTTTCGGCGCGACCTCGTGTTAGCTCGGCTGCGGCAGCATCGCGGCCTCGCGCTTGCGATCGGCACCAGGATCGCGGCCGAGCAGAGGCTCGCTCACGAGCAGAGCGAAGTCGCCCGGCTCGATGCCTCTTCCGCGGCATGGCGGGCGGGCTCGTCGAGGGCCGTGTCACGGCGCAGCAAGCCGAGGCCGCGGCCGTGAAGGCCCGGACCGCTGCGCTCGGGCTGGGCGGGTACGAGCGCCAAGCCGAGGCCGCGAGGGGCGCCGTCGTCGATCAACTGGCCGAGGCCATCAAGGCGCGCGTCGAGGTGCTCCGGGGGAAGCTCGAGACGCTGCGGAAGAGCCTTCCCGAGACGAAGGCGCGCGACCTGGCCGGGGTGGTCGAGGCCGAGGCTGCCTTGTTCGCCGAGGGGGGGGTGCTCGCGGCGTTGGGGGTGCTGCCGCCCGGCGGGGCGTGGCTGGGCCCGGCCCTGTCCTGGACGCTGCCGCGGCACGTCGAGATCGCGCTCGCCCGCGCGCAGAGTGAGACGAGCTTGAACCCTGTGACGCGTGTCCGCCTGGTGCAAAGCCCCCATGCTGTAGGTGCGCCCCCGACCGTGTCGCCGCATCTCGGCGGGGACGCGGCATGACCTCGCCCCCGGGCGGGGCACCCCTCCCCCCCGGGGGGGTGTGTGCTCAACGGAGGGGCCTTCTCTCGCGCACGTGAACAGGACTTCCTCCGCGCGAAACGACGTGCACGTTGTTCACGCGATCGTGCGGCGTCACGGCGAGGCAGGCCGAGGCCGCGGGGTCGCGCATGAAGGCCCGGGGCCTTGGGTCCTTCGCCCGGGAGCGAGCCGCGCGGGTCGGATCATCGCGCGATTTTCACGACCCGCATAGGTGCTAGCGCGTGTCACAACGAGCCCGTCGCCGCGCAAAACCCAAGGAACAAGGTAGGTCGGGCCTTGTTGCTCTGCCAGGCCTCGCCGCGGCGCTCGGTCGGAGCGAGCGGACGTTCAGGCGCCTTCAGGCAGAGGGCGCGATCGAGCCGGCGGTGGCCGCCCGGGGGCGGCGGCCGGCGCTGTACGACGGGTTGGCGGTGGCGCGGGTGCTGCTCGCACGGCCGGACAGTCCGCGGGACCGCAAGGACAACGCGGTCGCCGAGTTGACCGAGCTGAAGATCGCGAAGGAGCGGGGGGCGCTCGTCCTGCGCGAGGCCGCAGAGGGCGCGCTGTCGACCACGATCGGGGCCGCTCGCGCAGCGATTCTGCGGCTTCCGAATGACGCGATCCAGCGCGGGGTGCCCGTGCAGTACGAGGAGATCCTCCGCGGCCTGGTCGAGGGCGTGCTCACGGGGCTGGTCGTGGAGACGGCTGGCGCCGGAAAGGGGAATCGACGATGACGAGGGCCGAAGCGCGCGGCGTCCTGCATAGCGCGCCTGCGCAGGCTGTTGCTGCGGGGCTGGCGCCGCCGGTCGTCGAGCTCGTCGCTGACCTGGTCGCGGCGATCCTCGAGCTGACGAAGACCCCGCGCGAGCGGCGCGTCGAGGAAGAGGCCGCGGACCTCGTCCGCGCGAGCAAGGGTTGGTCGGGGCCTGGTGAGGGATCCGCCGGGGCCCGGGGGCGCCGGCCGCGCGCCCGAGTGGTGGGAGGACCTCCTGCCTCCCACCGCACGCGGCCACCTTCTCGTGGAAAGAAGCGGCGGGCGTGATGTGGCTAGCGCTTTCTGAGGGCGAGGGCCACGCGGCCAGGATCGGCGCCGGCCGCGGCGACCAGGAGGGGGAAGCTGCCGCGGCCGGCGAGGAAGGCGCGGGCCCCGTTGCGTGTCGGCGCCAGCGCGTGCGGGTCGTCGGCGTCGTCGAGCGCGCGGCGGATGACGCCAGCGGCGAGACGGGCGTAGGGGTCAAGGGGGGCCGGCTCGTCGTCCACGTCGTCCATCGCCGAGTAGCGTAGCGCCGCGCGCAAGGAGCGAGGTACATGTCCCACCCGAGGGTCCCCGTCCCGCGGCCAGCCCTAGATCAGGGCTGGGATCTCGTGCACGTCGTCGCCAGCGACGGCGTCAGCTGCAGCCGCTGCGGCGCCATCGTGGCGGGCGGCGGTTTCCACTATCCGCCCCGGAGTCGGGTTCGGATCCTCGGCGGGGACACCCGCGCCGGCTGGGCATGCACGTCCGAGCCGAACTGTCCGTTGAGGGGTGAACTGTGACGTGCGCGACCTGCGGGGGGGCCTTCGAGCCGAAGGCGAAGGGGCGGGCTCACGCGGTGTACTGCTCTCCGGGCTGCCGCAAGGCCGCGTGGAAGACCAGGGAACGCACAAGAACGCACACCGCGCGCGCGGGCGAGCCGACGACGACGCTAGACCCGCGGACGAGCGCTCCGTCGCTCCTGGCGGACGATCCAGCGTCCGCGTTCGACGGGCTGCCGGATCCGGAGCCGGCGGCGCGGGTCTGCATCTGCTCGGCCGTCTGCACCGTCGAGGGCGACTTGGTCCGGTGCCCCGTCTGCGGCATCGTCGCGTGGTGGGGCGTCGTCGAGGGCGGCCGGGTCGTGTTCCCCGTCGAGCCGCGCACGGGACCCCCGCAGCGCCGGGGGTCGCCAACTGGGCGACCCCTTGCCTCCCGTCCCTCAAAAGGCGTAGGCTCCACTCACGCTACCGGGCGAGCGTGACGTCCGGGGGACCGCGGGCCCGATTCCCGCAGGAGGATCACGCCCTGAGCGCGCCCCGCCCGTCGCTACCCCGCATCGAGTCGTACCTCACGGGGAAGGCTCGCGCCGCGTGGCCGGCAGCGCTCGTTGTGCGCGTGATGAATGCCGATGGGGATGAAGACTTCATCCTGCAGCGCCCCGGGCGCGATGACCTGGTGCTCGGTCCCACGTTCGCCGAGGCTCGCCGCGCGCTCTACGCCGCGCGCGACCACGAGAAAGCCGGGGGCCGGCTGCCCGGCTGACGGGGGCCGGTCGTGAGCGCCCCGCTGCGGGTCACGAACCAGGAGATCCGCGACGCGCTCGAGGCCTCCCGCGGAAACGTCGAGGCCGCCGCGCGCGCAGTCGGAATCGCGCCGAACAACCTGCGGGCCCGCCTTGAGCGGCTGTGTATCGATGTCGCGGCCGTACGCGCCGCCGCGCCCCGGATGCGGAGCATTCGAGTGCCGGAGGACCTGCACGAGCGGTTGCGGGGCGCGAAGTTCGACCTGGCGGCGCGGCTGCGCACAGAGCTTGACGAGGCCGCCGTCCTCGACATGTTCGTCACGGACGCGTTCGAGGAATGGCTGGGCCGTCGACTCGGAGGCCCGCGGTGAGCCCGCGACGGCGGCCGCCTCGGGCTGAGATGGAGCGCCTCATCCGAGAAACGGGCGGGAACATGACCCAACTGGCCGCGTGCGTTCGCGCCTCGCGGCCCACCGCCTACCAGTGGGTCTACCAGCTCGGCCTGGCCGGCCTCGTCGGCATCCGTGCGAGCGAGGGTAGACCCGAGGGTGTCGTCGCGGAGGAGCCCTCGCCCGCCCTCGAGACGGTGTCCGCGAGCGTGAAGCTACCGGAGGCGCTTTGGAGGGCGGCGCGGATAGAGGCGCTGCAGCGCCGCCAGACGGCGTCCGCTCTCGTGGCGGAGGCCCTTCGCGCCTACCTGGCCGAGCCTCGGCGCTCGGCCTCGACGCGCTGAACAACCCGCGGGTCGGGGTGACCCCAACCGTCGGACCCCCGGTTCATGCCCCCGCCCTGCTCCCGGGTCGGGCGTTTCGTGACCCGGTCGTGACCCGGGCCCTGGTGGCGCAAGAAGTCGCGTGTTTCCTGGCGATTCCGGCCGTTGACTACTGCTTGATGATGTAGGGCTTGAACTTGTCGTCGCGCAGCCGGTCCTGCACGGACTCCGCGTCGGCCCGATCCCGATAGACACCCACTCGGACGGTGAACAGGCCACCGCCGACGGGCACGACCACGAAGGCCGGCAGGTTCCGGGCCTTGAGCCTCTTCACGACCGACTGCGCGCTGGCGTGGTCCTTGAACGCTCCCACCTGTACCGCGAAGCCTTTCACTTGCGCGCCCGAGCCGATGGCCCGGGGCAGAGCGGGGGGCATGGCGGGCGGACGCGGGGTCGCGCGGGCGGGAGCAGGGGTTGCGGCGGGCGTTGCGGCGGGCGTCGCCGCCGGACGTGCCACGGGCGGCGGCGTCGCCCGCGCCCGGCCTTCCCGTGATGCCGGGGGCGGCGCCGCGGCTCCCGAGACCGGCTTCTCGAGCCCGGCCGTCATCCGGTCGGACTCCAGCCGCTGCGGATACGTGTACTGGGTCGGCGCCGGCGTCGGCGTCGGCTCGCTGACGACCTTCTCCTCGGCGATCTGCCGGGTCTGCTCGCCGCCGACCGCGCCCGCGTCGATGCCCCGGCCCACCATGACACCCGCCAGAAAGCTCAGGATCAGGCCGGCGGCGCCGGCCATGAAGTAGAAGACCAGCTGCTTGTTGGTGAGCTGGATCTCGTAGTAGTAGTCGTCCTGGGCCAACTCGCTCGTCCCCTTCCCCGGCCTCGATTCGCTTATGCGACTCCGAACCGCCGGTAGGCATCTTTGATTATGCCCGACACCACCGCGATCTCCTGCGTCCCCAGCCGCTGGCGCACGCTCAGCTGGATGGAGGTGACCAGCTCGTTCAGCCCGGCCAGCATCAGGCGCCTCCGTTCCTCGGGGGGCAGGTCCGCCACGTTCGCCAGCATCTGGTCGTAGTCCGCGCGGCCGTACTGCTTGAGGTCGACCCCGTAGAAGAGCAGCTCGTACTGGGAGGCGATCCGCGCCAGCGCCTCGTCCATGAAGGGCTCGACCTCGTCGCCGACCCGGCCGTGCAGGAACGAGTAGATGCGGTTCAGCATCTGGTTGAAGCGCTCGACGATGCTCTCCAGGTCCTGCTCCAGCTCGCGGCGCGCGATCCCCTCCTCGCGCGCGGCCCGCTCTCCGGGCTGACCGCGCCGCACCACCCCGAGCACCATCAGAGCCCACAGTACGCGGCAGGTCTCGAGGTTGGAGAGATACGAGACCTGGCAGATCTGCTCGACGGAGGCCCGTCCGTTGACGTGGGTGAGCACCTCCTGCTCCTCCTCCGTCAGCTCGATGCGCAGTAGCGCCTCCTGGTCGCCCACCGGCATCGGGATCGAATCGAGGTCGCCGCCGACGCCCCGCCAGATCCGGGACCAGGCGCGCGTGCGGCGGATCCCCTCCAGGATCAGGCTCTCGGTGGAGAGGTTCAGGGTGATGACGTCCTCCTGGCCCGGCTCGGTCATCGCCAGCTCGTACTCACCGTGGGTCCAGGTGAAGACCTCGAGCAGGATCTCCCTGACGTGGTGCTCGATCGCCCCCATCAGGTCCTCGGGCTCGAGGGCACCGGCCTCGATCAGGATCGCGCCCAGCCTACGGCCCGGCGCGATCAGCTTGCTCGCCTCCAGGTACTGGCGCGCGGTGATCTTGCCGCGCAGCAGCAGGCTCTCACCGAGCCGCTCGTCCGGGTTGCTGCTGCGCGCGTACACGACCCGGCCCATGTGCAGGTGCACGGCCTTGGTGACGTCGCCCTTGCGGAAGGTCAGGACTCCCGTCTCGCCGCTTCCGAGGACCGAGCGGATCAGCTCGGGGACGCTGGTATTCTCGATCTCACCCCGAAGGATGAGGCCCTCATCCTCGCCGGAGGGCTGGTCCGGCTCGCCCATCCGCCTAGGCCTTCCGCTCCGTCTTGTCGGCGCCCTTGTGGCCCATCAGCGCCTGCAGCCAGTCGATCGGCAGCGGGAAGATGATGGTCGAGTTCTTCTCGGCCGCGATCTCGACCAGCGTCTGCAGGTAGCGCAGGTGGATCGACACCGGCTCGGCGGCGAGCGCCATGGCCGCCTCGGAGAGCTGCTTGCTCGCCTCGAGCTCGCCCGAGGCGTGGATGATCTTGGCGCGCTTCTCGCGCTCCGACTCGGCCTGCTTGGCCATGGCACGCTGCATCTCCTGCGGCAGGTCCACGGCCTTGACGGCCACCTGGGTCACCTTGACGCCCCAGGGGTCCGTGTGCAGATCGATCACCTCCTGCAGCATCTGACCGAGGTGCTCGCGCTCCGAGAGCAGCTGATCGAGGTGCGCCTGACCCAGGATGCTGCGCAGCGTCGTCTGCGACTCCTGGCTGGTGGCGTAGAGGAAGTTCTCGACCGAGATCACCGCCTTCAGCGGGTCCATCACCCGGAAGTAGATGACCGCGTTCACCTTTACCGTGACGTTGTCGCGCGTGATCACGTCCTGGGGTGGCACGTCGAGCACGACCGTGCGCAGGCTCACCCGCACCAGGCGGTCGATCGGCCAGGCGACGATCACGAGCCCGGGACCCTTCGGCTTCGGCAGCACCTTGCCGAGACGGAAGACGACGCCCCGCTCGTACTCGTTCAGGACCTTTACCGAGAGCAGCAGCCAGAAGACAAAGGCGCCGACGATGAACACCGGTGAAAGGGACATCTACGCCTCCTTTTGGACCCGTAGCACGAGGCCGTCCATGGACACGACGAGGATTCGCTCGCCGGGACCGATCGCCTGCTCGGCGCTCGCGCGCCAGCGCTCGCCCTGCACCGTCACCCAGCCTTCCGGCGCCAGCGCGGTCTCGGTGCGGCCGCGCGACCCGACCAGCCCCTCCTCGCCGGTCCTGGCGCGACGGCGCTGCGCCTGGACCACGAGGCGCACCAGGGCGATCGTGAAGGCGGCGAAGACGACGATCACCGGGAGGAGCTGCCACACGTCGACGCGCAGCGCCGGCACCGAGGAGTCGACCAGCATCATCGCGCCCAGGACCATGGCGACCAGGCCGCCGACCGTCAACAGGCCGTAGGAATGCACCTTCACCTCGGCGGCGAAGAGACCCACCGCCAGCAGGATCAGCAGCACGCCGGCCCCGTTGACGGGGATGATCTGGCTCGCGAACAGGAACAGGATCAGGCACACGGCACCCAGGATGCCCGGGAAGATGAGACCGGGATGGCTGATCTCGGCACCCAGGCCGCCGAGCGTGCCCAGCAACAGCAGGAACAGCACCTCGGGGCTCGCGATCGTGGCCAGGATCGCCTGGCGCCAGTCCATCTTCAGCTCGACCGTGTGCTGACCGGCGAGCGCGAGCTTCACGGTGGTCCCGTCGAAGCGCTTCACCTCGCGCCCATCCAGCTGCCGGAGCAGGTCGGGCACGTCCTTGGCGATCAGGTCGATCAGGTGCAGGTCGAGCGCCTCCTTCTCGGTGAAGGACCTGCTCTCGGCGACGGCCTTCTCCGCCATCTCGACGTTGCGGCCGCGCCGCTCCACCTTGCCCCGGATGTAGGCCTCCGCGTCCTGGGTGACCTTCTTCGTCATCTCCTCGTCCATCTTGCCCCCGAGGTTCACCGGGTGGGCGGCACCGGTGTTGGTGCCGGGCGCCATCGCGGCGACGTCGGCAGTCTCGAGGATGATGAAGCCGGCCGAGGCCCCGCGGGCGCCCGCCGGGGCGATGAACACGGCGACCGGCGTGTGGCTGGCGAGGATGCTGTCGACGATCTTCCGCATCGAGCCGTCGAGCCCTCCCGGCGTGTTCATCCGGATGATGACCAGCGGGTCTTTCTCCGCGTTGGCCCGGTCGATGGCCTGGATCACGTGCCGCGCGCTGATGGCGTGGACGACGCCGTCCAGGTCGACCACCGGCACCTCGGCTCCGGCCCCGCGCGCCGCGAGGGTCGTCGCGGCTGCCAGGAGCGCGACAAGCAGCTTGCTGGGCATGATGCGCTCAACTGTAGGTTCCGCCGGACGGGGTGTCAACGCGGGAGGGGCCTCCCGGGCGGGATGAACGGGCGGGACAGGCGGGATCGGGCCCCGGCCGGAAGCGCTCTCTGGCAGGGAGCCGCTCTCTGGTAAGATCGATCTCGGGAACAAATTCCATGTTTGGCACACTGGGCGGACCCGAGCTGTTCTTGATCTTCGTGGTGGCGTTGATCGTATTCGGCCCACGCAAGCTGCCCGAGATCGGCAAGAGCCTGGGCAAGATGATGGCGGAGTTCCGCAAGGCCTCGAACGACTTCCGTTCCACGATCGAGACCGAGGTCGAGGCGGAGAAGATCCGTGACGCGATGAAGATCGAGCCTTCCCACTACGGCGGCCCCGCGGTGGAGGGGACGCAGGCCTCGGGCGGCGCCCCCGCGTCCAGCGGCGGAGCGGCACCCTCCGCCGGCTCGGGCACGGAGCCCGCGCCACACGGCGGCGAGGCGCCGCAACCCGCTTCGCAGGTGCCCGCCGGCGCCTCGGGAGGCCCCGAGCCCCCGCTCGCCCAGCCCGTCGAGCCGAAGTAGAGCCCGGCGCCTTGGTGACGCGCACCCACCCCGACAAGATGACGTTCCTCGAGCATCTCGAGGAGCTGCGCCAGCGGCTGGTGCGGGCCCTCGTCTACCTGGCGGGCGGTTTCGCCGTCTGCTGGGGCTTCCACGAGCAGATCTTCCACTTCCTGACCGAGCCCATGCGCAAGGCGGGCTTCAACGACCGCTTCATCTACACGAGCCCGGCCGAGGCACTGATGCTCTACATGAAGATGACCTTCTTCGTGGGCATCTTCGTGGCCTCGCCCTTCGTCCTCTACGAGGTATGGGCGTTCATCGCCCCTGGCCTCTACAAGAACGAGAAGCGGTGGGCGGCGCCCTTCATTGGGATGGGCAGCTTCTTCTTCGTGGCGGGCGCCCTCTTCGGGCACTACGTGATGTTCCCGTTGACGTTCCGCTTCCTCTACACCTTCGCCGGCCCCGACATGCAGTTCCTGCCCCGGATCGGCGAGTACTGGTCCTTCTACTCCTGGTTCCTGCTCGGCCTGGGCCTCGTCTTCCAGATCCCGGTCGTCATCCTGGTTCTCGCGCGTCTGGGGCTGGTGAGCGCCCGGTTCCTGATCCGCGGCTGGAAGTGGGCCCTGCTCGCCTCGTTCATCATCGCCGCGGTGATCACGCCCTCGCCCGACGTCGTCAACCAGACGGTCCTGGCCGCCCCGATGATCGGTCTCTACCTGCTGGGCGTGCTGGTGGCCTGGCTGTTCGGGAAGAAGCGCCAGGCGGCGGCCGAGACCTCGGCCGTCAGCGTGGAAGTGCGAAAGTGACGCTGGCACCCACGACCACGTGCTCGCGCCGGGCCTGTCCCGCGTTCAGCTCGATCACGTAGCTCGCCCGCCGGAGCGGCTCATAGGTGGGGCACGGGTCCGTCTTGCAGGGCGGCACGGCCTCCGCCACGTGCGCCACCCGCTTCTCCTCGTCGAGCCACACCATGTCGATCGGGAAGCGGCAGTTCTTCATCCAGAAGCCGTAGAAGTCGGGCGCGTCGAAGACGAAGAGAAGCCCGCGATCCTCGGGCAGCGAGGGCCGGAACATCAGGCCCATCGCGCGGTCCGGGTCGCTCACCATGACCTCGACCTGGAGCACCTTGCCGGAGGGCAGCGTCAGCGGGATGACGGCCGGCGCGCCCATGGCGAGGGGAGCGAGGCTCGTGAGACCTGCGGCGAGGAGGACGCCGAGGGCCGTCGAGAAGCGGCTCACCCGGCGATCGTAGCATGCGGAGGCTTCGACGAAGGCCGCAGCCGTCCCGCTCGCGCGCCTACGTTCCGGGCCGGGTCTCGCGCAGGGCGTGGTAGGTGAGGGCGCCGAGGGCGGCAACCACCGCGACCAGGCCGGCCCACAGCAGCGCGGGGTGGCGTTCCGTCCACGGCCGCGGTCG
The DNA here is from genome assembly GCA_963732935.1 of uncultured Acidobacteriota bacterium. Classification (GTDB taxonomy): domain Bacteria; phylum Acidobacteriota; class Vicinamibacteria; order Fen-336; family Fen-336; genus DATBSL01. The sequence goes on from CAVTBK010000005.1 coordinate 915,132, forward strand.
CCCGGGAGGGCGCTTGACTCGCTCGCTCCCGAGCGAACCCGAGGAGGCCGTGGCGGCGAAGGCGCCCACGTCGCGCACGGTCCGAGAGAGATCGAAGGAGGCCGGCCGCGCCTGGCCCGAGCCGTAGCGCAGCAGGTAGGCGTGGCCGGGTGCGGCCTCGAACACGATCCGCTCGAGCGGCACCCGCACGAACACCCCCTGGACGGCGAGTGGGCGGTCGTCGTGGTTCAGCAGCCGGACGCGCAGTGCGCGTTCGCGACCGCAGACGGCGATCCCTTGCCGCTCGCTCCATCGTCCCCCGTGCTCGAGTCGATAGAGGGCACCCCGGCCGATCGCGACCCACTCGAGCCTGCCCGCGGCCCCCACACGGGACCTCCGCTCGCGCCGCGCCTCGACCACCAGCTCGCGGAAGAAGCGCCGGTCCGACACCTCGAGCTCGATCGCGTGGAACGGCTGGTAGCGCGCCCCCAGGTCGAGCAAGAGCCAGGTCTCGGAATCGGCGGCGTCCTCGACCCGCGTCCAGCGCGGCGCGCGCCGCTCCTCGCGCAGGGGCGGACGCCCCCGCTCCGGAACGTGCGCGTCCAGGATGGCGATCCGGCCGTCCTCATCGAGCCCGGGATGAACGGTCACCCGCAGGAACGGGAAGTCGTTCTCGGGCAGGTCGAGCGTCTCGTAGCGCGCCGGCTCGCTCGCGGGTACCGCGAACACCCAGGCGTCCGCCACGATCGTCTTCCATCGGACCTGCTCGTCGCTGCCCTCGACCGTGACACGCCGCCGGAAGTTGCGGCCCGACAGCCCCAGCGTCAGACCTCGCCGGCTGAAGCGGCCGCCGAAGTCGAGCACGGCCGAAGCCGAGCCGTCCTCGAGCCAGGCACGGTTGCGAATGATCGGATGGAGATCGCCCCCCGCGCCGCTCTCCCGTCCGCGGTCGAGCAGGAACGGCACCAGCCCACCGCCCTCATCGACGACCCGCAGGTCGGCGAGGTCCGGTCGTGCCGACTCGTAGACGCGCCGGTCGAGCCGGACGGCCACCCGACCCGGGCTCCCGAGGCTGATCGCTCGTTCGAACTGCACACCGGGCGGCGAGGGCGACGGCACCACAGCCAGCGCGCTCGCGGCGGCGATGAGAACGCCGAGCCGGCCACTCAAGCGGTCTCCGGCGGCGCGCCAAAGCGCGCCCGGAGGCGCAGGTTCAGCCAGGCGCCCGCGAGCATCAGCACGCCGAGCGCCAGGAACGAGAGCATGCGGTAGAGGGTCGGTGAGCGGGCGAGATCGACCAGGACCACCTTCCCCGCGGTGACGGCGAACAGCAGATACGCCGCGTAGAAGAGGCCGCGGTGCCGCAGACCCAGTCCGGTCGCCAGCAGGCCTATCGCGAAGACGGTCCACAGCACCGAGACCGCCAGGTCCCCCAGGCGGTAGACGCTCAGGGCGCCCGCCGCGTCGCTCGCTGCGGCCAGCCGTGCGGCCTGGCCGAAGGCGGCCCGCGTCTCCATGGTGAGCGCACCGAAGAGCAGGGCGAGCGCCAGGGGCACGAGCACGCTCGCGGCCGGCCTGTCGAGCCACGCCCGCCGCGTCAGGCGCCGGGTCAGCAGCTGGGCCGCCACCAGCGCCGCGATGACGGCGAGCCAGGTGCCGAGCTCGGGGTTCACGACCGGCACGAACGACCCGGCGTGCAACGGCAGGTGCCGCACGAAGAGCCGGCCGACCGCCAGCAGCAGGACCCCGTGGCCGAACGCGCGGGTGGCCGGGGAGTCCTGTTGAACCCCCAGTACCAGCAGCACCAGCCCCTCGGCGGCCCAGGCCAGCGTGATCCCGTGCAGACCCAACTGGACCGGGATCGCGATGGTCAGGAACGCCGCGCCCAGCGCCAGCGTCACGCGCATCCTCGGGAGGTCGACGCGCCCCCGGGCGGCGAGGCCGACCGCCAGATGCAGCGCGGCCAGCACGACGGCCGCCGGACCCAGGAGCTGCGGGGCGGTCAGGCTCAGCACGCGATCGGTCTCGGTCCAGGCGAGCGCACCCGCGACCAGGTAGGTCACGACGCCCGGCGACGCCAGCCGCTCGCCGATCAGGAGACCACGCGCCGAAACGACCAGGAAGTAGGCGCCCGCGATCGTCAGGGCCAGGGTGAGGGCGTCACCGGCTCGCTCGGGCGTGAAGTACCTCCCGTGCCAGACGAGCACGGTGAGCGCGGCCAGTGTCACGGCGACCGGCTCGGCCCAGGCCCAGAGGCGCGCGGCGAGAACCGCGACCGCCGCCTGGGCGACCAGAAGCGCCAGCAGTGCCAGCGGGCGATCCGTGCTGCCGGCCAGCGCCAGCGCGCCGACGCCGCCCCCGATCAACGCCAGGGCGGGAAGCAGCGACCGCGGGGCGGCGGCCGGCGTCCCGAGCACGATCAGCAGCCCACCGGCCGCCAGCCACGCCGCCGCGATGCCTGCCGCTTCGGGCCGGTAGTACGCCTCCGCCCAGCACAGCAGCGGCAGGGCGACCACGATCAGAGCGGCCAGCGCGGGCCCGAGGCCGAGCGAGCGCGAGGCCCAGAGGGCCCCGGCCGCGAGCAGGAGGGCGAGGGGCAGGAGCACCTCGGGCCGATCCGCGCCCGCCGCGAGACCGGCGAGCCCGGCGGCGGCCGCGAGACCGACGACGGCCATCCAGGCGGAACGCGGCTTGGCGGCGGCGCCGAGCGCGAAGAGCGCCGTCAGCGCGACGAGCCCCGCGGCCGCAACCTCGAAGCGCTCGGGCCGGAAGTGCTGCGCGTACCAGCCGCTGTAGAGGATGGCGGTGCCGGCGAGCGCGAGCGGAAGCGTCTCGGGCCACGGCCGCCTCCGGTCGAGCCAGACGGCGCCGGCGCCGAGCAGGAGAAGGAAGGCGAACAAGCTGAGCGCGCGGTCCTCGCCTGTCGACAGCAGGAACGGAGCGAGATACCCGCCGACCCAGGCGAGGCCGGCGAGGAGCCGCCCCTCCAGGCGCTCGGCCAGGAGCACGGCGCAAGCGGTCACGAACACCATCAGGAGAGCGGACACGCCCCGCGGCGCGAGCGAGTAGACGGCGTGGGCCGCGAAGGCGGTGACGTACAGACCCGCGAGACCCGAGGCGGCCAGGCCCTGCCCGAGGGGCCGGTACTCGCGGTCCATCAGGCGCAGGCCGCCCGCCAGCAGACCGAGGCTGAAGACGGCCGCGCTCAGGACGCGACCTGTGGGCCCGACCCAGTCGTTCTCCCAGGCGTAGCGGACGAAGAAGCCCAGGAACACGACCACCGCGAGAGCTCCCGCGGCGACCAGCAGGCGGGGCCCCAGGTTGGTGGCGAAGTCCGGCGTCGAAGCCGATGCCACCGGGCGAGGGGCGGCGGGAGGACGAGCCGTCCCGGGACTGGGCTGCGTCGCCGAGCCTGCCGCGGCGGCGTCGACCGGAGCGGACGGCCGTCCCGGGGCACTCCCTTCCGGTCGGGCCACGGGTCCGCGCGCTACGGCCGCGGGCTCCGCCGGCTCTTCGGGAGAGGGCGCGCTCCGAGCGAGGTCTGGCAGCGGGGTGGAAGCTCGGCCCGTTGCCCCCAGCCGACGCTCGAGCAGGGAGAGGGCCGCGCGCGTCTCCTCGACTTCACGCTGCAGGCGTCCCGTGCGGGCGAGGGCCACCAGAGCCGCGATCGGACCGGCGAGAGCGAGCAACGCGAGCCCGAGCAGGAGAAGCCCGATCAATGCCTCCATGTCTACTCTCGCACCTTTCCGGTCATCGGCACGAAGCGGACCGGGAGCAGCCGTCGCTCCTCGAACCGCTCGCCGCGCCGTGTCACGACCACGAGCTCCTGCCACTCCTCCCCGACCGGGATCACGAGCCGGCCGCCGTCGCGCAGCTGCCGCTTCAAGGGCTCGGGGATGCTCGGCGCGGCGGCCGTGACCACGATCGCGTCGAACGGCGCCGCCCCGAGCCAGCCCAGGTAGCCGTCGCCCGCGCGCACGTGCACGTTCGTGAAGCGGAGCCGCCTGAGCCGCGCGGCCGCCTCCTCCGCGAGCGGCGGGACGATCTCGATCGTGTAGACCTGGGCGGCGATCTCGGCCAGCACCGCGGCCTGATAGCCGCAGCCGGTGCCGACCTCGAGCACCGTCTCGCCTCCCGACAGCCGGAGCGCCTCGGTCATGAACGCAACGATGTAGGGCTGCGAGATGGTCTGCCCGTGCCCGATCGGCAGCGGGTGGTCCTCGTACGCCTGCCCAGCGAGCGCCTCCGGGACGAAGAGGTGACGCGGGACCCTGCGCATGGCGTCGAGAGTCAGGGCGTCGGATACCCCCCTCGCGGCGATCTGCGTCGCGACCATCTCCTCGCACAGCCGCGTCAGTTCCGCGATCGTGCCGTCCGGTTCGGGAGCAAGAGCGCTCGAGGCCACCAGCCAGGGGAGCCAAAGCATCGCCGGGTCATTCTACGCCCGCGGTCGGTCGGCTCGACCCGCGCTCGCCAGAGGGGCCCGCAATGGCTCGTGGACGCCAGGAGGCGTCGTGAGTGAGGCCCGTTGCGCCGGATCCAAGCCTTGGCGAGAGCTGGAGTACCGCCCCGAGCCGTCGCTCGCGATGTGGGTCCCCAAGGAGATGCAGGAGAGCTACCGCGATCTCCCTGGCGCATCGCCCGTGTTTGGCGCGCCGAGCAGGGCCACGGCGCGCTACTCGGACTACCGCCGCTTCACCGTGGCCGCCCAGGACGAGAAAGCGACACTCCCGCAGCCGGCCCGCTAGGGTCGCCGGACTCAGTACGCCTGGGCGAACACCACCTCGCGGCCCTTCTCCCCGGTGACGACGCAGGGCGCCTCCACGGGCTCCCCCATCGGGATCACGCGAACGGTGGCCTTCGTCTCTTCCTTGATCCTGGCCTCGACCGCCGGGTCGCCGTTCCAGCCGGCGAGGATGAAGCCGCGCTTCTCGGCCATCACCTGCTTGAACTCGTCGTAGCTCTTGACCCGCGTCGTGTTGGCGGCCACGAAGCCGCGCGCCTTCTCGAGCAGGTCCTTCTGCAGCGCTTCGAGGATCTCGGCGAGCCGGGCCGCCGTACCAGCGAGCGGGACGAACTCCTTGGCCCGGTTGTCGCGCCGCACCAGCACGCACTGGTCCTTCTCAACGTCCTTGGGACCGATCTCCAGGCGCACCGGCGCACCGCGCATCTCCCAGTCCGCGTACTTGTAGCCCGGCTGGAACTGGTCGCGGTCGTCGAGGTGCACGCGGAAGCCTGCGCCGCGGAGCATGGTCGCCACCTCCCGCGCCTTGGGCAGGATGGTCTCGCTCCAGTCGCCCTTCCTCGGCGGGATGGGCACGATCACCACCTGATGGGGCGCCACCTTCGGCGGCAGGATGAGGCCGGCGTCGTCGCCGTGGGTCATGACCATGCCGCCGATCAGGCGGGTCGTGCTCCCCCAGGAGGTCGACCAGGGCTTCCGCCGCTCCTGGTTCTGGGCCAGGTACTCGATCCCGTAGGCTTCCGAGAAGTGCTGCCCGAGGTTGTGGCTGGTGCCGGCCTGCAGGGCCTTGCCGTCTCCCATCAGCGCCTCGATCGCATAGGTCCGAAGCGCCCCCGCGAACTTCTCGCTCTCGCTCTTCCGCCCGCACAGGACCGGCAGCGCCAGCATCTCCTCGCAGAAGGAGCGGTAGACCTCGAGCATCTTGAGCGTCTCTTCCTCCGCCTCCTCCGCGGTCGCGTGCAGGGTGTGCCCCTCCTGCCAGAGGAACTCGGTCGTGCGCAGGAAGGGCCGGGTCACCTTCTCCCAGCGCACCACGTTCGACCACTGGTTGATCAGCACCGGCAGGTCGCGCCAGGACTGCACCCAGCGGGCGTAGGTCGAGCAGATGATCGCCTCGGAGGTCGGGCGTACGGCGAGCGGCTCCTCGAGCTCGGCGCCCCCGCCGATCGTCACCCAGGCGCACTCGGGCGAGAAGCCCTCGACGTGCTCCTTCTCGCGTTCCAGCAGGCTCTTCGGGATGAAGAGCGGGAAGTACGCGTTGACGTGCCCGGTCTCCTTGATCCTGCGGTCCATGTCGCGCTGCATGTGCTCCCAGACCGCGTAGCCGTACGGCTTGATGATCATGCAGCCCTTGACCGGGCCGTAGTCGGCCAGGTCCGCCTTCAACACCAGGTCGAGATACCACTGCGAGTAGTCCTGGCCCTTCGGGGTGATCTCCTTCGAGACGCGATCCTGTTCCATGTCTGCCTACGAGCCCTCCTCGGGCCTCCTCGGGAAGAGAAGCGACAGCGCGATCGAGACCGCGATCACGCCGACGATGATGGCGAGCGAGACGACGATCGGGAAGTGGCCTCCCCAGAGCCAGTTCAGCAAAGTCATCTTGAGCCCGACGAAGACGAGCACGACACCGAGGCCATACCTCAGGAAGTGGAACTTGTCGACCGCCCCCGCCAGCAGGAAGTACAGGTTCCGAAGGCCCAGGATCGCGAAGATGTTCGAGGTGAAGACGACGAAAGGCTCCCGGGTGAGGCCGAAGATCGCGGGCACCGAGTCGACCGCGAACACGATGTCGGTCATCTCCAGGAAGAGGAGAGCGATCACGAGCGGCGTCGCCTGCACCCGGTCGTCCTGACGGACGAAGAAACGCTTGCCGCGGAAGCCCGCCGTCACCGGGAAGCGCCGGCGGAAGGCCCGGACCACCCAGCGCTCGTGGGGCTCGACGGGCTCCGCCTCGCCTCCGATCATCATCTTCGCGCCCGTGAAGCCCAGGAAGCCGCCGAACAGCCAGACCACCCACTCGAAACGCAGGAGCGCCGCTCCCAGCGCGATGAAGATGCCCCGTGAGACGAGCGCACCCAGGATGCCGAAGAAGAGCACCCGGTGCTGGTACTCGGCGGGGACGCGGAAATAGGAGAGCACCACCACGAACACGAAGATGTTGTCGATCGAGAGCGAGTACTCGACCACGTAGCCGGCCAGGAACTCGAGCGCCGTCTCCCGGGCGGCGAGCAGGGGATCGAACCCCGGCACTGCCATCAACCGCCCGTCCAGGGGGAAATGCCAGCGCATGTAGTAGTAGAAGGCCAGGTTGAAGGCGACCGCCAACGTCACCCAAACGAAGCTCCAGGCGGCCGCCTCCTTGATCGACACCACGTGCGCGCTGCGGTGGAAGACGCCCAGGTCGAGCGCCAGCAGCACGAAGACGAGCGCCAGGAAGCCGAGGTAGAAAGGCCAGTATTCGCCGAATGGGAGCAGCAGCGCGACCGAGCCAGTCATAGTTCGTTCAAACGACTGAGTTTACCAGACGCGCTGGATCCCGCCACAGAAGACACAGAAGAGCCGGCGCGGTCCGGCGCCGGTTCGAAGCTCGCGGCCCGAAGACGAGCGCCCTTGACTCCGCCCCCGGCGGCGCGCTACGTTCCGATCGGCCTCGCGGGCCGCCTTTCCAGTCCCTCTCCCGGAAAGGCGATCTCGGCGTGAAGAACCAAGCGACGCTGCTCCCTCTGATCGTGGGGCTGTCGCTCGTCAGCTGCCCGTTGCCGGCCCCGGCGGACGACGCGGCATCGGCGCGCGCCCCCAAGCACCTCTACACGAACGCGGACCTCGAGCGCGTACACCCGTTCCGTGACGAGACCGGGGCACGCTCGACGCCAGCTGTCCCGAATGACGAGAAGGAACCGGCCGACGCCGCCGGCGCCACCCGCCGTGGGGGGTCCCGCAGGGATGCCCGCGGGGAGGCCTACTGGCGCGGCGAGGCCCGCAAGCTCCGCGACCGCTTGCACGCTCTTTCCGAGAGGAGGGAGGCGCTGCGCACGCGGCTCGCCGAAGGCCGCGAGCAACGGCGGGGCCTCCTGAGCCGTGCCCGCTCTTCCTCGACCTCCTCGGCGAAATCGGACCGGGCGATCGAGCAGCGAATCACCGCCATCGAGCGGCGCATGCGGCAGCTCGAGGACGACCTGGCCGAGCGCGCCCGCCGCGCCGGAGCCCTGCCGGGCTGGCTCCGGTAACGATGCTATGCTCCCGCTCGATGCTGGAGATCCCCGTCGAGCTCGGCCCCCGCCGCTACGTCGTCGCGATCGGCCACGGCCTGGCACACACCCTGCCGGAGCTGCTCCACGCCTTCCGCGGCCGCCGGATCCATCTCGTCGCCAGCCGGCGCGTCTTCGCGCACCACGGCCGGCCCGTGAAGAAGGCCCTCGGCGCCCTGGGGCCGCTGCAGCTGACGCTGCTGCCGGACGGCGAGCGCTTCAAGAGCCTGCGAACGCTGGCGGGGCTCTACGACGCCTTCCTCGAGGCTGGCCTCGGTCGCGACGGGCTGGTGGTTGCGTTCGGAGGCGGTGTCGTCGGCGACGTCGTGGGCTACGCCGCGGCCAGCTACATGCGGGGTGTCGACTGGGTCGGCATCCCGACGACCCTTCTGTCGATGGTCGACAGCTCGGTGGGCGGGAAGGTTGGCGTCAACCACCCGAGCGCGAAGAACCTGATCGGGGCCTTCCACCAACCCCGCGCCGTTGTGATCGATCCGGCCTTCCTGGCGACCCTCCCGCCTCGCCAGCTGCGTTCGGGCGGCTACGAGATCCTCAAGTGCGCCGTCCTCGGAGACGGTGCGCTCTTCGCCGCGATGCGACGCGCTCCCTCCGGTCTGGTGGGCTGGGATCGCATCGAGCTGGAGAGCGCGATCGCGACCGCCTGTCGCATCAAGGCCGCGGTGGTCGAGAGGGACGAGCGGGAGGGCGGTCTGCGGCGCGTGCTCAACCTCGGCCACACGATCGGCCACGCTCTCGAGGCGGTCACGGGCTACCGCCGCTTCACCCACGGTGAGGCGGTGGGCTGGGGGTTGGTGGGCGCCGCCTGGATCGCCCACCGCCGCGCCATGCTCGACGAGGCGGGCTGGGGCGAGCTGGCCTCCGCAGTCGACCATATCGGCCCGCGCCCCCCCGTGTCCGATCTCGACACGCGAGCGGTCCTGGGCGCGCTCGCCCGCGACAAGAAGGCGCGCGCCGGGCGCGTCCCGTTGGTGCTGCCGACGGGGATCGGCTCGGTCTCGATCCAGGACGACGTCGAGCGCGACGAGATCACCCAGGCGCTGCGCGTGATGGCGGCGCGCGAGGGCCTGCTCGCCGCTGCCGCGCGACTCTAGCGGAGCGGCAGCTCCGCCACCGCCCAGGCCGAGCTGCCCGGCCACGCGCCCGGCAGCAGTTCTGCCTCGCGCGAGAAGCACTGGGCGAGCGCCCGGTGCAAGAAGCGCGGCCGCGGCGGACGCACCGTGACCGTCCTCCTCCCGACGAGCCATTTCTGCGCCGCGACCACGAGATAGAGGGCGTGAAAGAAATAGCCGACCGTGAGCTCCGACGGCTCGAGCGCCTCCAGCAGCAGGCCCAGCTCGACGAGGTCGTAACGCCGCTGGTGGCCGAAGAACTCGTCGTAGTTCGACCAGAGCTCCTGCCGTGCCGGGACGGTCGCGACCAACCGGCGCAGGCGCGGGAACGCCTGCCGCAGGCGCCTGAGCATCGCCTCCGCTTCCCGGACGTGCTCCAGGACGTCGAGCAGCAGGATCGTGCCGATCGTCTCGCGCGTCGCCACTGGCAGGTCGGTGGCTTCGATCCCGACGGACACATAGGGTCGGAGCGCCTCGGCGACGCTCGTGCGGGCCAGCTCGACGCCGAGACACTCGATGCCGGCGGCGCGCAGGAACTCGACGGTCGCCCCTCGGCCGCAGCCGACGTCGAGCACCACCGGTCGAGCGCCATCCGGGCCGCGCAGCTTGCGGCGAACGACCTGGTTCCGCGCCAGGTTCCAGAAGTGCGAACCGACGCCTTCCGGGTAGGAAGCGTCGAACTGCTCCTCCCGGTATGCCGTCGTCTCAGGCACGGCGGGCCGTCGCGTCAGTCAAGGTTGAGGCCACCTTCGCCCATCAACGTCACGAGCACTGCCTTCTGCACGTGCAGCCGGTTCTCCGCCTCGTCGAACACGACCGACTGCGGGCCGTCGATCACCTCAGCCGACACCTCTTCCCCCCGGTGCGCCGGAAGGCAGTGCATGAAGACCGCCTGCGACCCGGCCACGTCCATCATCTCGGGCGTCACCTCGAAACCCGCGAAGTCGGCACGCCGCTGCGCGGCCTCGTCCTCCTGCCCCATGGAAGCCCACACGTCCGTGTAGACGACGTCGGCGCCGACCACGGCCTGCATGGGATCCTGGGTCACGACCGGGACCGGCGAGCCCAGCTTCTGCGCTTCGCGCACGGCGCTCTTCAGGATCAGGCGGTTCGGCTGGTAGCTCGCCGGACAGCCGATGCTCATCCGCATCCCGAGCTTCACCGCGCCGAACATCAGCTCGTGGCAGACGTTGTTGCCGTCGCCGATGTAGGCCATCTTGAGCCCGGAGAGCTCGCCCCGCCGCTCGCGGAGGGTGAAGTAGTCGGCCAGCGCCTGGCACGGATGCAGGAGGTCCGAGAGCCCGTTGATGACGGGCACCGAGCCGTGCCGGGCCAGGTCGAGCACGTCCTGGTGGGCGAAGACCCGCGCCATGATGCCCTGCACGTAGCGCGAGAGGACGCGGGCCGTGTCGGCGATCGTCTCTCCCCGGTTCAGCTGGATGTCGTCCGCGCCCAGGAACAGGGCCCGTCCGCCGAGCTGGTACATGCCCACCTCGAAAGAGACGCGGGTCCGGGTCGACGGCTTCTGGAAGACCATCGCCAGCGACTGCCCGGCCAGCGCGCTCGCGTGGTCGCCCGGGGCGGCCTTCATCGCCGCCGCCAGCTCGAACAGCTGCTCGATCTCCTCGCGCGACCAGTCCTTGAGCGACAGGAAGTGTCTCTCAGCCATTGGCCCCCTCAAAACTCCGCCAGCACGTCTTCGAGGTCCGGCTTGCCGATCTCCTGCAGCTCGTAGCGGACGCGCAGGGCCGGCTTCTCGATCCGGACCACGCGGCGCAGGTCGATCGGCGTCGCGATCAGCACCAGCTCGCACGGCGTGCGCGCGATGGTCGCCGCCAGGTCCTGCATCTGCTGCTCGCCGTAGCCCATGGCGGGCAGCAGACTGCCGATGCCCGGGTAGCGGGCGAAGGTCTCGGTGAGCGTACCGACCGTGTAGGGCCGCGGATCCACGATCTCCGCGGCCCCGTGGCGGATCGCCGCCACCACGCCCGCCCCGAACTTCATCTCGCCGTGGGTGAGGGTCGGCCCGTCCTCCACCGCCAGCACGCGCTTGCCGCGGATCGTCTCGGCCCCTTCCACCGAGAGGGGCGAGGCGGCGTCGACCACGGTCGCGCCCGGGTTCAGCTCCCGAATCGAGCGGCGCACTGCGGCGATGCCCTCCGGGCCCGCCGAATCGATCTTGTTGATCACGACCGCGTGCGCGCGGCGCAGGTTGGTCTCGCCGGGATGGTAGCTGCGCTCGTGGCCCGGCCGCAGGGGATCCACGACCACGATCTCGAGGTCGGCGCGATAGAAGGGCAGGTCGTTGTTGCCGCCGTCCCAGAGGATGACGTCGGCCTCCCGCTCGGCCTCGCGCCAGGATGGCGCCGTAGTCGACGCCCGCGTAGACGACCCCGCCCGCCACGATGTGGGGCTCGTACTCCTCGCGTTCCTCGATCGTGCACCGGTTCCGCTCGAGGTCCTCGAGGGTCGCGAAGCGTTGCACCTTCTGCGCCACCAGGTCCCCGTACGGCATCGGGTGACGGACCGCCACCACCCGGCGTCCCTTGGCGCGCAGGATCCGGGCCACCCGCCGGCTGGTCTGACTCTTGCCGGCGCCGGTCCGCACCGCGCAGACCGACACCACCGGCACCTTGGCCTTCAGCATGCTGGCGTCCGGGCCGATCAGGCGGAAGTCCGCCCCGCAGGCCAGCACCAGCGAGGCCTTGTGCATCACCGTCTCGTGCGAGACGTCGCTGTAGGCGAAGACCACCTGCTGCACCCCGAGCTCGCGCACGAGCCGCGGCAGCTCCGACTCGGGATGGATCGGGATCCCCTCCGGGTAGAGCGGACCGGCCAGCTCTCCCGGATAGCGCCGCCCGTCGATGTTCGGGATCTGGGTGGCGGTGAAAGCGAGCACGCGGCTCCCCGCGTCCTCTCGGAACACGGTGTTGAAGTTGTGGAAGTCGCGGCCGGCGGCTCCCATGATGATGATCCGGGTCGGCACTGCACGCTCCTTTCCCGCCCGCCTCCCGGATGATACGGGGCGGTTTGGAAGCCGTCAACGCGCCGCCTGATCCGGACGGCTGGACCCCAGAAGAGCCGCGCGGCGGTCCGACGGCCAGCGACCGCGCCGGGCGGGGCAGAGAGGCTGCCGGCGCGCGGAGCGCATGGTCTAATGGTCTCCGTGCGAATCGTGGCGATCCTGCTCGCGGCTGGAGAAGGCCACCGCATGGGCGGCCCCAAGACGCTGCTCGCGATCGACGGCACGACCTTCCTCGAGCGCTGCTGTCGGCTCTTCCTGGACGCGGGCCTGCCCGTGATCGCCGTACTCGGCGCGGAGGCCGAGCGCGTCGCGCGGGAAGCGCGCCCACCCGACGAGGTACGGGTCGTCGTCAACGAGGCCTGGCGCTGCGGCATGTTGTCCTCGGTATGGCGGGGTCTGGACGCGGCCGAGGAGCAGGGCGCCGACGCCGTGCTGCTCCATCCCGTGGACCACCCGCTGGTCGTGCCTGCGACGATCGCGCGGGTCCTGGATGCCCTCGTCGCTGGCGCCTCGGTCGCGGTGCCGGTCTTTGAAGGACGCCGCGGCCACCCGGGCGGCTTCGCCCGGCCCGTCTTCGCCGAGCTACGGGCGGCCCCTCCCACGGAAGGGGCGCGCGCAGTGCTTCTCAGCGCGTCCCGAGCGCGTCGTCGAGGTGCCCGGCGATCCCGGCTGCCGGCGCGGAATCGACCTGCCCGAGCAGTACCGGCAGCTGCGCCGGGAGCGCGGCCAGCCGTGACCAGCGGAAGCCAGGCCCCGCGCGTCTCTGCCCCTGCACGCCGCTCCCGCCCCGGTCGGGCCGCGCGCGACGCGATATGATGGCCGCCATGCTCGCGCCCTCCTCGCCGTTCGCCGCCCGCCTCCCGTGACCCCCATGAAACTGCGCAACGTCGCCATCATCGCCCACGTCGACCACGGCAAGACGACTCTGGTCGACGCCATGCTCCAGCAGAGCGGCGTCTTCCGCGCCAACCAGGAAATGCGCGAGCGCGTCATGGACTCGGACGACCTCGAGCGGGAGCGCGGGATCACGATCCTGGCCAAGAACACCGCCGTGCACTACGGCGACACCAAGATCAACATCGTCGACACCCCCGGCCACGCCGACTTCGGGGGCGAGGTGGAGCGCGCCCTCGAGATGGTCGACGGCGTCCTGCTGCTGGTCGACGCCTCGGAGGGGCCGCTGCCGCAGACCCGCTACGTGCTCCGCAAGGCGCTCGAGGCGCGGCTTCCCCCGGTCGTGGTGATCAACAAGATCGACCGCGCCGACGCCCGCCCCCAGGAGGTGCTGAACGAGGTCTACGACCTCTTCATCGACCTCGACGCGACCGAGGAGCAGCTGGAGTTCCCCGTGCTCTATACGAACGCGAAGACGGGGGTCGCGAGCGCCCAGCCAGGCGGCCAGGGAGAGGACCTGCGCCCTCTCTTCGAGGCGCTGGTCGCCCACATCCCCGCCCCGCCGGGCTCGCCCGAGGACCCCCTGCAGCTCCTGATCGCCAACCTGGACTACAGCGACTACCTGGGCCGGCTCGCGATCGGCCGGCTCTTCGCGGGCCGGGTGCGCGTCGGAGACACGGTCGCCGTCTCGAAGCGCGACGGCAGCCTCCAGACGACCAAGGCCACCAAGCTCTACGTGTTCGACGGGCTCAAGCGGATCGAGGCCGACCAGGCCGCCTGCGGCGAGATCGTGGCGCTCGCCGGCTTCGAAGGGATCTCAGATCGGCGAGACCGTCACCTCGGCCGACGCTCCCGCCCCGCTGCCGCCGCTCCACATCGACGAGCCGACCATCTCCATGGTCTTCTCCGTCAACACCTCGCCCTTCGCGGGTCGCGAGGGCCGCTGGGTGACCTCACGCAACATCAAGGACCGGCTGGAGAAGGAGCTGCTCACGAACGTCTCGATCAAGGTCGAGCCCACGGACTCGGCGGACTCGCTCCAGGTGCTGGGCCGCGGCGAGCTGCAGCTCGCGATCCTGATCGAGACCATGCGCCGCGAGGGCTTCGAGCTGGGCGTCTCCAACCCCGAGGTGATCACCCACAGCGAAGAGGGCGTCCGCAAGGAGCCGCTCGAGGTCTTCAGCGTCGACCTGCCCGAGGCGTACATGGGCATCGTGCTGGAGAAGATGGCCCTCCGCAAGGGCAAGATCGCCAAGATGGTGAACCACGGCTCGGGGCGCGTGCGGGTCGAGTTCTCGGTCCCGACCCGTGGCCTGATCGGGATCCGCACCGAGCTGCTCACCGACACCCGGGGCACCGCCGTCATGAACAGCATCCTGGAGGGCTGGGTGGAGTGGCAGGGCGAGATCCCGCGGCGCCAGACGGGCGTCCTGGTGGCGGACCGCTCCGGCGAGACGACCGCGTACGCGCTCTCGCACATGGAGGACCGCGGGGAGCTCTTCGTGGGGACCGGGACCGCGGTCTACGAGGGCATGGTCGTGGGCGAGAACTCGCGGCCCGACGACATGGACGTGAACGTCACCAAGCAGAAGAAGCTCACCAACATGCGGGCCTCGACCGCCGACGAAGCGATCCGCCTGACGCCCCACCGCCAGCTCAACCTCGAGCAGGCGCTCGAGTTCATCGCACAGGACGAGCTGGTGGAGGTGACGCCCTCCGCGATCCGGCTGCGCAAGCGGATCCTGGTGGCGAGCCAGCGCACGAAGTGGAAGCGGCAGGCCGAATAGGGCGGCCCGACTCGGAAAGCCGCGCTAGCCGGCCTCGGCGGGCGTGTCCGGCGTGGCCTCGCTCGTGGCCGGACGAAGCCGCCGGTTGAGGGTGGAGAGGCTGATCCCGAGCCGCCCGGCCGCAGCCGCGCGGTCGCCTCCGCTCTCGCGCAGCGCCGCCGCGATCGCCTCCGCCTCGGCCCGCGCCGTCGCCCGCGCCACCACCGACTCCAGACTGCCGGTGAGGTCGAGCACGTCGCCCAGGGCCGGTCCCGAGTGAATCCCCGCCTCGAGACGCAACTGGGCGGGGCCGATGGTCGGCCCGTCGCAGAGGATCGCGGCGCGCTCCAGGCAGTTCTGCAGCTCGCGCACGTTGCCCGGCCAGGCGTGCTCGGAGAGGGCGCGCAGGGCCTCCTCGGAGAGGCGCAGCTCGCGCCTCCCGAGCTCCCGGGAAAGCCGCTGCAGGAACGCCTCGGCCAGCAACGGGATGTCGCGGCGGCGGCGGCGCAGCGGCGGGATCTCGATCGGCAGCACCGAGAGCCGGAAGAAGAGGTCCTCCCGGAACGAGCTTCTGCTCCACCAGCGCACGCAGGTCGCGGTTGGTGGCCGCCACCACCCGCACGTCGACGCTCAACGTCTGCAGCCCGCCCACGCGCTCGAACTGCCGCTCCTGGACGAGCCGCAGGATCTTGCCCTGAAGCAGGAGCGGCATGTCGCCGATCTCGTCCAGGAAGAGGGTGCCCTTGTGGGCCAGCTCCGCCTTGCCCACCTTGCGTCCGGTCGCTCCGGTGAAGGCCCCCTTCTCGTGCCCGAACAGCTCGTTCTCGAGCAGCGCCTCGGGGATCGCCGCGCAGTTGATGGCGACGAAGGGCCCCTGGGAGCGCGCGGAGAGCTGGTGCAGCGCCCGGCTCATCACCTCCTTGCCCGTGCCGCTCTCGCCCTGCAGCAGTACCGTCGTGTCGGTCCCGGCGGCGCGCTGCAGCTCCAGCATTGCTGCCTTCAGGGCCGGGTCCTCGCCGATCACCTTGGGCAGACCGAAGCGGCGCTGGTGGTCCTCCCGCAGCAGGACGAGCTCCGTGATCAGCCTGCGTTTCTCGACGGCCCGGTCGAGCAGCACCTGCAGGTGGTCGGTATCGACCGGCTTCATCAGGAAGTCGGCCGCGCCCTCCTTCATCGCGCGGACGGCGTCCTCGACCGTGCCGAAGGCGGTCATCACCACGACCGGCGTCTCGGGATCGGCCTCCCGCGCGGCCGCCAGCACGTCGAAGCCGCTGCCGGCCGGCAACCGGAGGTCGGTGAGCACAACCAGGTAGCGGAACGCCTGCAGCCTCCGACGGGCCTCGTAGGCGTCGCCGGCCTCGTCGACCTCGTAGCCACGGGACACCAGCGTCTTCCGCAGCATGGTGCGGAGAGACTCCTTGTCCTCGACGATCAGGATGTCGGCCACGGGCGCTGCCGGCCGCTCACTGCGGGATCGACCCGCTCTCGTCCTGCGGCGAGCGGGTGCCCGCTTGCGCGGCGGCGGCGGCAGCCGCCTGCCGCGCTTGGGCCAGCTCGGCCTCCGCCTGCTGCAGCTCGCTCCGCACCCGCAGCTCCTCCCCGGCATCGCCGCTGCCGGTGGCCCCGTAGATGAACGACCCGCTCATCGGGTTGAGCTTGTCCTGCAACGCCTTGACGCGGGCCTCGAGCCCGGAGAGGTCCCTTGGCGGGGGCGGGGCGGGAGGCTCCGGCGCCGCGTCATCGTTGCCTGCGCCGCCCTCATTGGACTCGCTGCGGGGCGCTCGGGACGACGCAGGCGCGTTGTAGGTGCCGGCCGTCTGCTTGCTCTCTCCCGTCGCCGACTTGTCTCCGGCCGCCTTGTCTCCGCTGAGGTCGTCGTTCGAGAACGTCCGCTCCTTCTGCCCGCGAGCGGTCTCCTTCTCGCGTCGGGCCCGCTCGCGCGCCGCGGCATCGCCCAGGCCCTGCGCCGCGACGGCCGCCGGCAGCGCCACGAGCGCCGCCAGCACGAGCACGGCTGCGTGCTTCCCGCTCATGACCCCAGAGCCTACACCCCCTCGGATCCCCATCGTGCTCAGGGCTCCCGCTGCGCGCGATCGAGCCGGTCGGCCCGCTCGCTCAGCTCTCCGGCGTCGGCGGCGTTGGACGCGAGGCGCCCGTACTCGCGGTACTCGGCAGCGGCCTCGGCCAGCCGTCCCATCGCCTCCAGGACGGCACCCTTCTGGCGGTGCAGGAGCGGCACCTGGGGCGTCGCCTGCAGCCCCTCGTCGAGCAGGCGGAGCGCTTCCTGCTTGTCGCCTTCCTCGACCAGGTTCTCGGCCAGAAGGCTCCTCGAGATCACGGCCTGGGGCGCCTTGGCCAGCACGTCCCGGTAGGCCGCCATCGCCTCCTCCCGCTGGCCGGCCTTCTGAAGCGAGAACGCGTATTCCTGCCGCAGCACGGGGTCCTCGGGTCGGATGGCGACCGCCGCCTGCAGCAACGGCGCGGCGCGCGTGTAGTCGCCGGTGCGGAACAGCAGCCGACCCAGATCGACGCGAACCGCCTCGTTCGCGGGATTCTCTTCGAGCACCGCCAGATACTCCCTGGCGGCATCGGCGGAGCGCCCGGCGACGTCGAGGGCCCTCGCGTTCTGCACCCGGAAGGCCGGATCGAGACGGGCCGCCTCCGCGTAGTCCGCCAGGGCCGCCTCACGCTCGCCTCCCGCCCACAACGCGGAGGCGCTCGCCTCCCGGTACCGGGCGTTCGTCGGGTCAGCCTGGATGGCGGCCGCAAACGAGGCGATCGCGCCGCTCGGGTCCCCGTGCTGGAGCTTGCGCTGACCCTCGACGTAGGCCTCCAGCCCCGGCTGCGTCGACACCGGGGCGCGAGGCGGCTCGGTGGGCAGGGTGCCTATCGTGAAGAGGGACGAAGCATCGCCCCGCGGCGGTCCCGACTCGGAGGAACGCCAGGCCCAGGCCGCGCTGACGATCGCGACCGCGACGGCCAGGGCGGTCACCACGTTGCCCCGCGAGGCGCCCGAACCGACGGACTCTTCCGTCAGAGACTCGAAGGCAGGCGGCCGGGACGCCGCGCCCTCGAGGGACTCGTGGCAGCGGACGCAAAGAGACCAGGAGGGCCGGTTGCGCGCGCCGCACACCGGGCAGACGACGGCGCTCGTGCTCATGGGATCAAGCGTACACCCGCAGGCAATCTAAAGTGAAGCCTCAACTCGCGGCCTATAACCCATTCACCCAAAACACTTCGCGAGGCACCGGGCGTGGTGCGCGGACCGGCCGCGATCCGCGCACCGCCCCAGGGCGACTACTGGCACACGGTGGATCCGTAGCGGACGGCCGGCTCGGGCTCGCCCGCGTTCTTCTTGAACACGACGCTGGGCGTCTTGGTGGGCGCGGTCGGCGGAACGCCCGGCGGCGGCGGCGCCGCCGGCGTTCCCTTCATGAGCCCCTCGTCGGCCACGAACCGGCTCCCGCCGCCACCCGTCTGCGGGTCGGCCTGCATGCTGATCGCGGCGATGCGGCTGTCCCGGAAGATCCGGTAGGCGTCGTCGCCGCTGGCGTTCAGGTCGTAGGCCGCGTGACCGGTCTCGACCGACAACGCGTAGATGATCGTGTCGAACTGCGACCGGCACGGGTAGCGCCCATCGTTTCCACAGGCGAGCGGCGTCGGTGGCGCGAACTTCGTGTTCGGAAGGCTGAGCCGCGTGCCGGCGAAGAACACGCGCCAGACCGTCGTCCCAGCCTCGCATTTGCCGTCTTTGACCGTGCACTCGAAGCTGCCCGTAGGCTGCACGGTGCCTCGGAAGACGGCCTCCTCGTCGTAGCCGCAGTCCGCCTCGGGCGTCCCCTGGTCGAACGTGCGCGCGAATTGCAGCTCCACCGGTTCGAACGTGGTGACGCCGTCGCTCGTCGCCGTTCCCGTGGTCGTCGCGTCCGTGTCCGTCCCGTCGTCGCGCAGCGCGAAGTTCCGGAACGGTCCATCCGCGCGATCGTCGGCGCCGCTGCTCACGAAGATGTAGGGCCCCTTGGTGTCCAAACCCTCGGCCTCCGGGTCCCTCGTCACCAGGCCGACCGCCGTCGCGATCGGCTGGTCGGCGCCGAAGTCGGCGGCCGGGATCACCACGTCCGGCTTCGCGGTGAGGAGCTTCCAGAGCCGCCCGTAGAGGTCGCCGAAGTAGACGCGCTGGCTCTCGAACGACCACGGGTGGTTCGTCTTCAGGGTCTGCGAGATGACGCGGTTGAAGCTCACCGAGTTGGCGACCAGGGCGTTCCGATAGGGAAGTCCTGAGCGCGACAGCCCGTAGGAAGCCGCCGCCTCCTCGACGTCGACCGCGGCGATCACGTCCCCCGAGAGGGCGTCGAGGGTGTAGTGGGTCGTCCCCTCGCCGGGCTCCCCGTAGCCGGATCCCACGAAGATCGCGAAGTCGATCCCGTCCCGACGGCGTGCGGTCTTGTAGGTGTCGTTGTCCTTCCCGCTGTTGACGTAGGCGAGCGTCGGCATCGACCAGGTCTCACCCATCTTGGCGTACGCGTCGAAGTCCGCGTTGCTCCCGTTCTTCGTCCCTGTCGGAGTACCGTCCTGCGTGTCGGGGTTGCCACGGCTCCAGAGGGGAATCGGGCCCCGGGTGTCGAGGGCCTTGTCGGTGAACGCCCCGGGAGCCGTCACGTCGAGGGCGGTCAGGTACTTCCCGCCGATGCCCCGGCCGAAATAGATGACCCGCCGCCAGACGCCCTTCAGGTCCTCGGTCTTGCCGCCAATGTCCACCGTCAGCGCTCCGGGCACGAAAACGTCTCCGAACCGGATCCCCCGGGCGAGCATGAAGACGTGGTTGTCGCGACCCTGTGGATCGTTGGCGAAGCGCAACGACAAAGCCCTGATCTCGTCGTAGGGCACGAACCCCCACAGCTCCTCGCCGCCCCTCTGGTCGCAGCTCGCCGAATCGGGGGAGCAGTTCGGGCCCGCCCGGAAGGCGTGCAGCATGTCGTTCGCGGGCAGGTAGGCGACCGTCATCACCGGCCTGAGGTGGGGGCGCGTGCTCGGGTTGGCGATCGAGTCCTGGTCCGGATTGGTGAGGCCGAACCCTTCCTTGATCTGCTCGCCGCCGCTGTCCGGGTTGCGGTTGAGGTCGTCCCTCGGGCCGTCGCGGAACAACTCGTACTCGTGCAGGTAAGGCTCCGGCGCTTCGCTGCTCGGCGGGCTGATGACCGCCGGCGTCGCCATCTCGGAGTCGCCCAGGAGCCAGTCGCGCGCCGTGAACAGGATCGATCCCGCCGGGGCCTCGGCTACCGAGGCCGTGGTCCTCGCCCAGCCCGTATCCGCCGCCACCGGTGCCGCCCCCGCCATGAAGGCGAAGATCATGTCCCGCGCCTCCTTGCGGGCCGCCCGCATCCGGGTGAGGGCGGGTTGCGCGCCGCCGCACTCGGCGGGGAGGTTCGTGCCGAGACAGGCCTGGTAGAGATCCTGAAGGTTCGTGAACTCCGTGGCCGGATCGGCGACGCCGTCGTCCGGGAGACCGAGTTGCACGTCCAGGATCCCCTGCGCCCCGTAGTCCGTCGGCGCGTAGCCGGGCTCGGGCGGCCAGAGCGACTTGCGTCCGTCCGCGATGCCCGCGATCAGCGTCGCCGGCGAGAAGGAATAGACGCCGTTGTTGGAGTTGGTGTAGATGCGCCGCTTGATCTTGGCGGCCGAGGTCGCGATCGTGGCGTCGGTAGCACCGCCATGCAGCTGTGGGAACACGCACCGACCGAGCGCGCCTCCCGCCGTCGTCGTGTCGCAGGTCGCCATCGAGTTCCTGACCGTGTCGGTCAGCTTATCGCCCGCGCTCCACTTCAGCACGGAGTTGCCGCTCCCGTCGTTCTGGTAGGCCCGGAACTGCCCCCTGAAGCCCGGCAGGGTGAAGCTCGAGACGAACCGGGTCGGCACGATCGCGCCGTAGCGGGTCGCGGAACTGTTCGCGTCGTAGGTATGGTTCTCGTCGCCGGAGATGGACGCGAGGGACACGTACTCGTAGACGGACTCGGTGATCGACTGCTGCGCGTTGAAGTCGCCGTCCGAGGCGCCCTGGTCGATGATCGCCTGCATCTTGGTGGCAAGCTTCTCGGCGGTCGGCGCCAGGATGGCATTGCGACAGGTGGAGCAGGCGGCCTTTGCGGCCGCCAGGGCGTTGCTCACCCTGGTGTCGCTGCCTTCGTCGCTCGCCGTCCAGCGCTCCGACTCGCCGCTCCCTGTGGTGCCGGGGTTGGAGGTGCCCGCCACCATGCCGCTGCCACCCCAGGCGATCCAGTTCATCTTGTCGGGGGCGGCACCGTTGCCGTAGCCGATGACGTAGGTCTCGACTCGGGACGCGGGATCCGGGGTCGCGCCGACTCCGGCGTACAGGTCCTCGGCCTTGCGAGCGGCCCGGAGGGCGTTCTGGATGCTCGCGGTGCTGCCGTTGCCCGTGCGGGTCGCGCAGGTGTCGTCCCCGTCGGTCACGACCAGGACGATCGTCTTCTCCTTGGGAGTCCTATCGGCGTCCGGGCAGGAGTTGCTGCCGTCCGGACACAGACCATGCGTCTTGATGGCCGAGATCTGCCAGGGCGCCGGCCCTGTCATCGAGGTCGACCCGGTCTGGCCGCTGTCCCAGAGGGTGGTGAAGGCCGCCTTGATGTCGATGAGCGAGTTGGCGAGCGGCGTGCCGCCGGCGGCGCGGATCCCCCCTCCGCCTCGTCCACGTTGGGCGTCGCCGCGTTGTCGGCCGCTGGCCACCGGGTGGCCTTCCAGGTCCCGTCCGTGGCCTCCTGGTAGTACTTGGGCGTGCCGTCGGTGTTGAAGGCGAACTCCGTGTCGAGGTACGGGCTGACCATCGAGAACTGGGTCGGCGCGGGAGGGCTCTGCAGGTCGCACGGCACCAACGACACCTTGCTTTCAAAGCCCTTGCAGAAATCGTCGTTGTTGGTCACGGGGATTCCGGAGTACGTGTAGGCGATCGGATCACCGGAGTCGGTCCCGCAGTTCGCCCCTACCGTCTGCACGAAGAACTTGGCCGGGTCGTAGAGCGTGGTCGCGGCGGTCAGGCCACAGATGTACCCGTCCGCCTGCACCCTGAGCGTCTCGCCGTTCCAGAGGTGGGCCGCGCCGATCTGGTAGTAGGTCTGGGAGGGCGTGCCGTCCGTGAAGCTGTTGGTCATGCCCATCGAACTGAAGCCGCCGACCCAGTTGCCGCTCTTGAGCAACGTGTACGGGCTCCCGGACGACAAGGGCGGGCCCGTGCAGGTCATCGTGCCGCGGTTCGTGGCGGTCAGGCCGTGCCCCGTCGGGCCATTGAGGCGGAACTGGGTCGCGCTGTCGATCCTAGTCACGCTCCAGGTGCCGTTGAAGACGGCGTTGACCGCGCCCGTGACGACGCAGGTGTCGCCTACGTCCACGCCGGACGCGCCGCTCGTGGTGACGGTGGTGTAGTGGGTGCCGCGCACCAAGCTGGTCACGGCCGGCGTGATCGTGCCGCCCGCCGTCGCCGGCAGCGTGCCGAGAGCGTTCGCGATGTTGCTCGGCGTCGAATTCGGGAGCAGGTGGAAGTTGTTCGAACCGCTGGCCGCGAAACTGAAGCTGCCGCTGGCCGGGTCGTACGACACCGTGTAGGTGTTGTGCGTGGCGTCGCGCGCCGGGCTGCAGAGCGCCGCATTCATCGCCGTGGTGAGGGCGGTGGCGAGGTCCGATCCCCGCTGGTAGAACCCGGCCGGGACCGAGCCGGAGCAGACGGCCGGCCCGCCGCTCGTCTTGGCCTCGTCGTAGTAGAGCGTGTTCCAGTCGCTCCGGATGTCCTGCCAGGACTGGAAGCCGCGGTCGCTCGTGTCCCCGCGGGCCCTCAGGATGTCCGCCTGGGTCGTGCTCGTGTACTGGAAGCGCCGCTCGCCCGGATCCTTGTAGCTCGAGTCGAACCCGGAGCCCACCTGGTAGTACTGGCTCATCATGAAGCTGACGATTCCCTGGTTGTCCTGGATGAGCTGGCGCAGGACCTTCTTGGCCTGCAGCATCTTCGAGCGCGGATGGTCGCCGTGCTGCGGTCCGCCGCCGCCCGTGGTCGTCTGCGTCATCGACCCCGAGGAGTCGAGGACGATGATGACGTTGGGCCGCACCTTCAGCTCGAGGACCTCGAGCGGGTCCTGGCCGTAGACGACCGCGGGCACCGTGGCCGCGCGGCTGCCGTCGCCGGCGAAGCTCAGGGCGAGCAGGACGACCGCGCTCAGGCCGAGCCGGCGTTCGAGGGCACGACGGCGAGTGCGCATGGCTTTTCCTTCCTTCTCTTCGACGCTACCGGGAACGGCTCGCCTCTCGCTCATGTCCGGACCTACTCTCCCGTCGAGGTCAGCTCCCCGGCGCCCTCGCCGCCGAACACGGTCGCGAGGCTGCCGCCGGCCCCGGCCGTGATCGGGGCGCAGGGGTTGAAGTTCTCCCCCATGGCGGAGAGACCCTCCTGCCCCAGACCCCGGCCCAGCCCGCACGGCTTGCCCACCTCGGCGATGTCCAGGGTGAAGCGGGTCTCGAGGACGCGCACGGCCTGACGTGCCCGGGTGAAGGCGTTCCCGGCCCCGATGAAGGGGGCGACGCCCTCGGAAACCAGGACGACCTGCCTGTCGTCGCCGGAGTCGTAGTACTGGCCGGCAGGGTTGATCTTGAGCGGTCGCCGGATCCAGACGGTGAAGGCGCCGTTCAGCCTCTGCCCGCCGAATGACGACTGGTTCTCGTAGCGGGTCGCCCCGTCCGCCAGGACCAGCCCGTAGCCCACGTGGCCGCGCGTGTCACAGGCCTGGTTCTCGTAGTCCCGTCCCGTGCCTGCAACCGGGACGGGGTCGGGCGCTGCACCCTCGTTCCAGCCCGTCGTGATCGTCCCTCGGGCCGCATAGAGGTGGCTGCTCCAGTAGGTCGTCATGTTGGCCACCTGCGCCAGGATCACGCGCCCCGCCTCGAGACCGGCCTCGGCGTTGTACTGCGCCTGCTGGCTCCAGCGGAAGTTGGTGGCGATCTGCAGCTCCGTCGAGGTCGTCACGGCGAGCGTCAACCCCAGGAAGGTGAGGAGCATCAGCGACAGGATGGCCAGGATGAGCGCCATGCCCTTCTCCCGCGCGCCCCGGGTCTCATATTGGTTTTCCATCGTCGACCTCACTGGATGTGGGTGTCCGCATCACACTTGGGGGTGTTGGCCAGACACATCTGGAGGGCGTTGGCCACGGCGCGTGGGCTGACGGTCGTGGTGAGCTGGCCACGCAGCGCGACCGGGCCTCCTCCCGCCGCCGTCCTCATCCCGGCCACGTTCTGCACGCCCGAACGCGCGGAGATGGTGATCCGGACCTGGCGAACGAGCGTGGCCCAGTTGCCCACCGCGGACGCCGGTGGCAGGTTCCGCCAGACGTGGTCGCCGGCCATGTACTCCACCTGCAGGTCCTCGATGCCGCGCGCCACGAGCTGCCACGGGGACCCCGTGCCGGGGAAGCCCGTGTCGCCCGGAAGGAGACCCAGGTCGCCGCCAGTCGTGTAGCGACCGCTGCGGCTGCGCCAGAGGGCGGGAAGGGCCTTGTCGATCGGGTCCCCCGCCGGCGCGATCATGTATCGCGTCACTTGCGCGGCGTAGAGGAACGTCGACGGCGCGCCAAGCTCGGCAGGCGGGTACATGGTCCCACCGGGCGCCCACGGCGATAGGGCGTTCGACAGATCCAGGCCCCGGTTGTTGACCGCGCTTCCGGTATCCGGACACACGCTCTCCGCCGCGTTGACGGCGGCACTCTGGACGGCAAAGTTGTTGGTGTCTGTCAGCAGCACCAGGCCCGGCAGCGCCAGGCACGCGGGGAGCCGATCCATGGTCGTGTAGGTGGCAGCGCCCCCAGGCGCCACGCTGTCGGAGCTGTTGCAGACCGTCAGGACGGGGCAGCGCTCGTCGGTCGAGACGATCTCGAGCACGTCGGTGTTCGCGGAGGTGTCGCCTCCCGCGTCTCCTTCCCCGCGCGTCGCCGAGGCGCCGATCGTGCCGGCGATCCCGCATCCGTTGACGCCGGTCGCATCCTGGCAGGGACCAGGGTCCGTGGCGTAGTCTTCCTGCCGCGTGAAGACCTGCGAGAAGGTGGGCAGGGCCGATCCGGCGTTGAGCACGTCCCGCGAGACGACGTCCATCGCCAGGCGGATGTTCTGCTGGCGGTCGATCACCTCGGGCTGGCGCCGGAACGCGTTGTTGCCCGACTGGAGCAGGCCGTAGATGGCGGCGCTGACGACGAGCGTCGCCGCCATCGCTACCAGCAGCTCGATCAGAGAGAAGCCTCGTTCTCGTCGCATGATCACCCCAGCGGGCAGCCTCCCGTGGTCGGATCGGCGTCGGTGCACGAGCGGAAGGTCGTGAACTCGGCTCGGGAACGGGCCCCCGTGAGCGCGCCTGTGCCCTCGGACCGCACGCGGATGTGCACCAGCCGGCCGTCGTCCGTGTGGGTGATCCACCAGTGCGTGTGGATGCGTCCCACGCCGGGTACGTCGTCCGTGCAGTGGTACTCGGCGGCCGGCCCCGCGACCACGAGCGTCGGGTCGGTGCAGGACTTGGCCGCGTCTGTGTCCCAGTCGGTCCCGCCGTCGGTCTGGAGCGCGCTGAAGGAGACGGCACGCAGCCTCTCCATGCACGCGGCGGCGGCGTCGGTCGCGGCCGTGCTCTGGTTCGCGACCGTGGTCGAGGTGGCCGCCACCAGGAGCAGGTTGGTGACGGCCATCAGGCCGAAGACCAGCACCACGATCGCGACCATCACCTCGACCAGCGTGAAGCCTTCCTGTGACTCGCGGGGGGCCGCAAGCTCGGCGTCTGTTCCCATCTCAGGTCCCCTCATCTTCGTGTCGCCACGCGA
This sequence comes from uncultured Acidobacteriota bacterium, assembly GCA_963732935.1. Taxonomy (GTDB): domain Bacteria; phylum Acidobacteriota; class Vicinamibacteria; order Fen-336; family Fen-336; genus DATBSL01. Next base: position 940,771 of record CAVTBK010000005.1, read on the forward strand.
CCGCCGGGAGCGATCTGCACGGTCCGGCTCAGCCCGGTCGACTCCTCGAGCAGCGTGAGGTTGAGGTAGCCGCCCGTGGCGGGGGCGAAGTACGAGCTGCCGCGACTCGGTCGTGCAGCGCGCCGCCTCCGCGGAGCGACAGACCACGCCCGTGCGACCGGCGCAGGTCGCGCCCGGGCCGCAGAACGCGCCCAGCCGGTTGAAGCGAACCGCACCGGTGGCCTCCGAGTCGGTCGAAACCTCGAAGCGCACTCCCGCGGGCAGATCGAGCAGCGGCTGGAGTTGCTCCGTGGTCCCCAGGTCCTCCTGGAGAAGCCGATAGCTGTTGAAGTCGGCGACGACGAACGACACGCCGGCATTCGTGTTCGTCATGATCGCCTTGCCGCGGGCCAGCTGCAGATCGTTGGTGACCTGCCGGGCGGCGCCGTTGATCCGGTAGTTGCGCAACGCGCCGACCAGCTGCGGGATGCCGACGGCGGCCAGGATGACGATGATCGCGACGACGACCAGCAACTCGATCAGGGTGAAGCCTGGGTCATTCCGCGACGAGGGACCGTTCCACATGGCAACACGTGTACAAGCAAGGTGCGTTCCATCCGCCTTCCTTGTTGGCACTTGCTTTCTAATCAGCTGCTTGCAGTCCTTTGCCATGCTCCGGCTCCACTGCGGCGTACGAGCCGCGTTACCTTAGGTGACAACACGTTCAGTCTGCGAACCCTGCTGAGATGATGGCAGCCAGAGGGTCACCACCAGCCCGCGTGGCTCACGTGGCTCGAGCTGCAGGCGGCCGCCGTGCAAGAGCACGATCTTCCGAGCCAGCGGCAGGCCGAGGCCGAGCCCGCCCGGACGCGTCGAGTAGAACGGCCGGATCCCTCCCGGATGATCAGGGGCGAGCCCGGGACCCTCGTCCCGAATCAGCAGCTCGATCCCTCCCTCGCCGGGACGAACCTCGACCTCGACATGCCCTCCCCCCTCTCGGCCGCCTCGAGGGCGTTGCGCACCAGGTTCTCGATCGCCCGCTCGAGCAGCTCCTCGTCCGCATCCACGAACGCCGGCGAGTCGCCCCCGACCACCCGCGCCGCCACCCGCTGGTGAGCCCGATGCTCGCGCGCGAGGACCCGTTGGACGAGGGGACGGACGTCGGTCGGATCGAGGCGCAGCGTCTCGATCCGGATGAAGTCGGTGAACCGACCGACGACGGCCCCGAGATGCTCGCACTCCTCGCGAATGGAACCTACCGCGACGGACGGATCCTCGGGCAGCCCCAGCTTCTCGAGCATCCGCGCGTAGCCGACGATCGTGCCGAGACCGTTGCGCACCTCGTGGACGATCCCGGCCGTCAGCTCGCCCGCGCGCGCCATGGCGTCCTTCTCCCGGATCGCGTCCTCCATCTGCCGTCTTTCCGCCTCGTGCCGCGCCTCGATCTGCTCGCCGCGATCCCGCAGCCAATCCATCGCCTGCTCGTACGCCAGGAGGGCCGAGGCCGGCTCGCTGGCGACCTCGCGCCCCCGGCGTAGCACCAGCAGCCATGCCGCGACGAGCGCCGTCAGCGACGCGAGATGGCCGATCAGGGACCGCTGCTGCCCGCGCATCTCGTCGTCGAGGTCGGCAGCCGGGGAGGCGAGCCGCAGCACCACCCCCGCCCTGGGCACGGGCAGGTAGCTGACGACGCTCACGGCCCCTGCGCCACGGGTGGTGAGCGTCAAGCTCCTCCCGCGCGCGAGGCGCCGCCACTGCTCCGGCCGCAAACCGTCCACGCCCGACGACGCTGCCTGCGCGGCGAGGCTGCGCCCGTCCACCGCTTCGGCCCGCGCCGCGACCCCGAGACGCACGGCGAGCGCGGCGCCCGCCTTGCGGTCGACCGCGCCGCCCTGCCCCAGGGCCGCGACGAGCAGCGGTCGGGCCGTCTCCAGGCGCTGGTCGGCCTGCTCGACGACGCGCGCCTGGAGCCTGCGCACGGAGTGAACGCTCTCCGACAGCGACAGCACCTCCAGCAGTGCCACCATTGCCAGCACCACCGCCATGCCCACCCGCAGCCAGGGCCTCGGCACCCTCAGCCCCCCTGAAGGCCCCGGTAGAGGGCGAGCAGGGGCTCGCCCCAGAACACGACCAGGATGCCGGCCGCGCCGAGGAAGCTGCCGAACGGCAGCCGCGACTGCCAGCCCCCGCGTCCTCGGACGATCGCAGCGATACCCACCAGCGAGCCGGCGCAGGAGGCGATCAACAGCAAGAGCAGCAGCTCCTGCCCGCCCAGGAAGGAGCCCAGCATGGCAGCCATCTTCCAGTCGCCCCGGCCGAGGGCCTCGACGCGGCGCAGCTTGCGCCAGAGCCAGGCGAGCGCCGCGAAGCCGAGATAGCCCGAGACGGCGGCCAGGAACGAGGCGAGCGGTGGGACCCGCGAGCCGGGCAGGAAGCTCGAGGCGAGTCCGAGCACCGTGCCCGGTAGGGTGATCACGTCCGGCAGCAGCTGGTGCTCGAGGTCGATCAGCATCAGCACCAGCAGGGTGGTTACGAGCAGGGCGTCGACCAGGGTCGCGAGGCGCGGGCCCCGCAGCAGGGCGAGGGCGAGCCAGAGCCCGCCGTTGGCGGCCTCGACGAGCGGATAGCGGACCGCGATCGGGGCGCCGCAGGAGCGGCAGCGCCCGCGCAGGGTGAGCCAGCTCAGCACGGGGACGTTGTCCCGGGCGCGGATCGACGCGCCGCAGCCGGGACAGCGCGAGCCGGGGTGGACGACGGAGAACGCCTGTCGCGCCAGCTCACGAACCCGCGCGAAGTGGCCCGCGAGCGGCGGACCTTCGCGAGGCAGGCGATGGATGCACACGTTCGCGAAGCTGCCCACGATCAGGCCGACGAGCAACGCCATGGTCTCGAAGGCAGGCGTCTCGAGCAGCAGCGAGGGGTCCGGCGCGATCATGCCCGCGGCATCTTGGGCGCGAGGCGCGCCCGAGTCAAGGCGGCCCGACCCCGGAGCACGAGCAATCGGGGCCGTGCTATGCTGCCCGGCCCGTGTCCATGAAAGAGCGAGAGGCAGAGGCGCTCGCGGAACCGGAGCCTGTTCCGTGAGCCTCGCGCGCCTGGAGAAGCACCGACGGCTCTGGCGTGAGAAGCCGACGCTGCCCCTCGTCTACGCGGCATGGTTCGACGCCCTGATCGCTCAGGCGCCAGCGGGTGCCCGGGTGCTGGAGGTGGGCGCCGGTCCGGGCTTCCTGGAGGCCTTCGCCCGCAACCGGCGCCCCGACCTGCGCTGGATCGCTTCCGACATCCACGCGACGGCCTGGAACGACCTGGCCGCGGACGCGGCCCGGCTTCCGTTCCGGGACGGGTCGCTCGGCACGGTGCTCGGGCTCGACCTGCTGCACCATCTCGCGCAGCCCGCCGTCTTCTTCCGCGAGGCGGCCCGCGTCCTCGACGGCGCCGGGAGCCTGGTGCTGGTCGAGCCCTGGATCACGCCCCTGTCCTGGCCGGTCTTCCGCTTCCTGCACCACGAGGAGTGCCGCCTCGGCATCGATCCCTGGCGGCCGTTCCCGGCAGGGGACAAGGACAGCTTCGAGGGGGACGCGGCCGTCCCCTGGCGGCTGGTGCGAGACACGGACGCGGCACGCTGGAACGCCTTGGGCTGGGACCCGCCACGGGTGCGGCCGCTCAACGGGTTCGCCTATCTGCTGAGCGGGGGCTTCCGAACCCGATCCCTGCTGCCCCGGACGCTCGCTCCCGCTTTCCTCGCGCTCGATCGCCTCGTGGCTGCCTTCGCCCCCTGGACCGGCCTCCGCGCCGTGCTCACCTGGCGCAAGGGCGCGACGACCGCTACGGCCGGAACAGCTCGCCCAGCCTGATCGGGTCGATCTGCCCGAGCACGACGTCGTCGATCCTCCCCCCTTCCGCGACGCGTACCGTCAGCGGAACGCGGTTCACGTGCAGGGCGCGCAGAAAGGCGCGGCTCGGCGCACGCAGCACCGGGAACTGGATCGAGACCGAGGACCAGAAGCCGGGAGGCTCCTGATCCATCAGCAGGCCGATCACGCGCAGCTGCTTGGGCCTGCGCGCGTAGGCGCTGTTCCACTCCGGGATCATCTTGTGGCAGGCCGGGCAGCCACTCAGGAAGAAGAGCAGCACGGTCTCAGACCCCTTGGGGAAGTCCACCTTCTGCGCCTTGCCGTCGATCGTGGTGGTCTCGAAGGCCCGCACGACGGCGCCTTTGGATGGCGAGTCGGGCGGTGCGGCCGAGCCCCTGTGCCGAGGCGGACCCGGCCAGCGCCACCGTGGCGCCCGCGAGGAGCGCGCAGCGCGCGCCCCGAACCAGTGGACTCATGAGATCCTCCGTCACCGCCCCCGCCCTGCCGCGCTCACTCCGGGCGCCGCAGCGGCGAGCGGTGAGCGATCGAGACCCGACCGGAATCCCTATCATAAGCGAACGCGACCCCGGCCAAGTCCGTGAGGGGTCCTCGCCAGAGCCCGGATCTCACCAGATCCCCGAGTCGCCGCGGGGGCTCTCCGCTCCGCTCCCGGTAGCGGGCGACGAGACGGGTGAGACGATCGGCCCGGTCGAGCGAGTCGTAGATTCGGAGCCGCAGCGCGGCATTCCGCCGAATCACGCCTTCCTCCGACTGGTCATACATCTGCTGCCACATCCGGCGCGCCATGGCACGATCGTCGCCCTTGGCCAGCAGGTCGGCGGCCAGGGTGCGAAGCCAGAAGGGCGCCCCCGGCCGCTTCGCCGCCTGGGTCAGGACCTCGGCCGCGCCGATGGCGTCGTGCAGAAAGAGGTAGCGGAAGAACCCGCGCTGCTGGACGAGCATCCAGGAATCGGGTAACTCGCGAGCGCCACCGCTTCAGAAGCTCGATTCCTTCCTCCGGGCGACCGGCGCCGTCGGGCGGCGCCTCGCTCAGAAAGATGGACCCGTACTTGTAGGCGATCTCGAGCCTCGGGTCGAGCCGCGTCGTGATCTCGATCAGCGGCCCGAGCAGCTCGAGGTGTCCCTCCCGCGCGAAGCGCCGCTGCCCGCCGAAGTACTGGACCGTACGCAGCCAGTAGATGTCCGCTGCCAGGTCTCGAAACCCCGGCGTCAACCGCGCCACCTGCTCACCCGACCACAAATAGAGCGCCCGGCGCGCAGGGGGGACGCCCGCCTCGATCGCGTCGATGCGCGACTGGCTCCAGGGCACGACCGGCGCGAGCGCGGCGGCCAGAAGGGCGAGCCAGAGGCGAGCGCCTCCGCCCCGCCGGGCGCTGGGCGGCTCCTTGGCCGCCGCACCGGCCTGCCCCGAGCTCACTGGAAGTCCCGCGAACGGAACGACGCCAGGCCGAGCGAGAGCAGGACGCCGACGTAGCCGGCGGCGTAGAGGGTGATGAAGCCGAGGACCGCGCCCGGCACCGGATCGCCGTAGGCGACACGGTCGTTGAAGTCGAAGTTCTGAAGGTTGGGGAGCAGCCCGTAGAGCAGCTGCACCAGCCACTCGGGCACGGCCGGCGCCACCTCGCGTATTTGCCGCACCACGTCGGCGTAGCGCCCGGCGATCGCGACGCCGACGGTCAGCACGGCGGCGAGCGTCGACGAGGTGAGCGTCGACAGCAGCATCGCGATCGCCACCACCAGTAGCAGCCCGAGCAGGATCGCGTAGACGGCGACCAGCAGGTGCAGGTCCACGCCGTGGCCGGTCGCGAGCAGGGTCAGCAGGAGCCCGGCGCTCATCACCCCGACGTTGACCGTCAGCGTGAACGCCAGGCCCGCGAACTTCCCGAGGTAGAACTCGTCACGGGTTAGCGGCTTCGCGAGCAGCGGGAAGAGCGAGCGGCGCTCGATCTCCTTGCTGACCAGTCCCACCCCGATGAAGATGGCGATCAGGGTCCCGAACAGCTCCATGGCGGCGAGCCCCAGGTCCTTGATGATCTTCTCCTCCTGCCGGATCGACAGCTGCGCCACGAGCAGCCCGGCGCCCGTCATCAGCAGCGCGAAGAAGACGAGGTTGTAGAGCACCCTCTCCCGGACGGTCTCCCGAAAGGTGTTGGCCGCGACGGCCAGCAGCCGGTTCAGCCCTCGCCCCACGGTCCTCCTCCCGCACGCGGCCCCTCGCCCATCTGGCTCACGAAGTAGTCCTCGAGCGTCTGGCGCACCGGCTGCACCGAGAGGACACGCCCTCCCGCACCCTCGACCAGCGAGACCACGCGCCCGAGCGACCCTTCCGGGACGGAGAGACGCAGCCGCTCGCCGACCGCCTCCGGGCGCGTCCCCTCGAGCCCCGGCGTTGCGGGCGCGAGCCCGGCGACCAGCACCTCGAGATGCTCGACGTCCAGCCGCAGCAGCTCGGCGAGAGGACCCACCTGGAGCAAACGACCGGCACGCAGGACGGCGACCCGGTCACAGAGCGTCTCGGCGTCCGGGAGGATGTGGCTCGAGAAGAGCACCGTCTTCCCGGCCCGGCGCTGCCCGGTGATCAGGTCGCGCACCAGGCGACGACCGATCGGATCGAGCCCGGACATCGGCTCGTCGAGGATCAGGAGCTTCGGGTCGTTGACGAGCGCCTGAGCGAGGCCGACGCGCTGCACCATCCCCTTCGAGAAGCGGCGCATCGGCAGCCCGGCCGAGCGTTCCAGGCCGACCAGAGCCAGCAGCTCCCCCGCGCGCTCCCTGCGCCGTGCCGCCGAAAGCCCGAAGAGGCGCCCCACGTAGTCCAGGTACTCCGCCGGGGTCAGGTAGTCATAGAGGTACGGATGCTCGGGCAGGTAGCCGACCTCGAACCGCCAGGAGCGGTCCGGGAGCGGCCTCGAGAGCACCCAGGCCTCGCCCCGGTCCGCCCGCAGCAGGCCCATCAGCAGCTTCAGGGTCGTGGTCTTACCCGAGCCGTTGGGACCGATGTAGCCGAGGATCTCTCCTTTCTCGACGTCCAGGTCGAGGTCGACGAGCGCGGGTCGGTAGGAGGGAACGAGGTGACCGAGTCGGTAGCTCTTGCTGAGGCCACGCGTCTTCAGGGCGAGGCGATCCAGCATGCCACGGCAAGTCTAGTCGGGCGCGGGGAACCCTGCAAATCCTGGCGTCGCCCGCTCCTACCTGTGGCGCTACTTCAGGACCTGACAGCTGGCGACCACGATCTTGCCATCCAGGACGGCCGGTACGCTCCCGTCGCCGGTCGCGCAGAGGATGCCGGTGTGGTCTCCCGCGAAGCCACGGACGCCCGTCATGCCGCCCTGGGTGGGCGCGGCGCCATAGGCGTACTGCCCGACGCTCGAAGGCGACTCCGAGGTCGGGTCGAGCGGGCTGGCGGGGCTGCCAGGAGCGAACCTCCGCACGTACCCCGACTTGACGACGAGGCTGGCGAGCTGGCTGTCGAGGAATGCCGGCCCGTTCGTCGGGTAGCTCGGGATGCAGCCGCTGCTCGGCGCCACGAGACAGGCGAGCCTTGCGTCGAACCAGCCACCGTTGGCCGACTGGTAGGCGGCTTCGGCCGAGATCACCGTGCGGATGTCCCCGATCGCGGCGGCCTCGTTGGCGGAGATTCGCGCCCGGAGCAGGCTCGGGATGGCGATTGCCGCGATCAGACCGACGATTGCCACCACGATGAGCAACTCCAGCAGAGTGAAGCCCTGCTCCCTCCTCATCGGTTCACCCCCTTGCCATCGCCCGCCCGCGGGCGTCGATGCCATGCCCGGGAAGACGAGAAGGGCGGGAGCTCGCGGCACGCCCGCCCTTCTCCTGCGCGAAAGACTCCCCGCCGCGCGCGTAGCGGAGGCGGGGCTGGGCGATCTACTTCAGCACTCGGCAGCTGGACACGTCCAGGGCCGGATCGCCGGTGACGTCGGGGAGGATGCCGTCCGGCGTCGAGCAGAGGATGCCCGTCTGGTCGCCGCCAAACCCGCGCACGCCGGTCTGCCCTTCCTGGATCGGCTGAGCCAGGTAGACGTAGGTTCCCGCGCTGGTGGGCGAACTGGTTGACATGTCGAGCGACCCGACGTTTCCCCCGCCGCTGAACGAGCGCGCGTACCCGGACTTGGACGCCAGGCTGGAGATCTGGCTGTCCAGGAAGTTCGGTGCGTTCGTCGGATAGCTCGGAATGCAGGCGGCGTTCGACGGGACCGTCAAGCAGGTGAGTGCCGAATCATACCAGCCGCCGTTGGCGGACTGGTAGGTGGCCTGAGCGGAGATCACGGTGCGGATGTCCCCGATCGTGGCGGATTCGTTCGCCGAGATACGAGCCCGCAGCAGGCTCGGAATGGCGATGGCGGCGATGATGCCGATGATCGCCACGACGATCAGCAATTCGATCAGGGTGAAGCCCTTCTGCCTCTTCATCGGGTCGGCCTTCCTTTCGGTTCGCCAGCGGAACGCTGGTCGTTGACAGTTAGAGCAATTCGCGCGCCAGGGAGTCGCCTTCGCAAGTAATTGATTCAGAAGACAGAACGCAGGGGCTGTCGGCTGCGTCCGCATGACAAAAATTGTCATTCGCCATTTTCTGTCCGCGACCCGTGCTTCTGGAGCAGGTACCGGAGCGACCGAGCGGAGACCCCGAGCAGCCGCGCGGCTTGCCCCCGGTCCCCTCCGGCACGGGCCAGCGCCTCGGCGACCAGCCGCTCCTCCACCGAGCGAAGGTAGCCGTCGAGGCTGAAGCCTCCTCCCATCGCGGGCAGCGGCTCGAGCAGCGCCGGCCGGCGGATCGTCTCCGGAAGCCGCTCCGGTCGGATCGAGTCCGTCGGCTCCAGCGCGACCGCGCGCTCCACGACGTTCTCGAGCTCCCGCACGTTGCCCGGCCAGGGGTAGCGTTCCAGGAGCGTCATGGCGGCGGGAGAAACCGAGCGAACGGCCCTGCCCATGTCCTTCGCGAACCGCTCCCGGAAGTGCTCCGCGAGGGCCGGGATGTCCTCCTGCCGGCTGCGCAGCGGCGGCGTCTGGATGGGAATGACCTGCAACCGATAGAAGAGGTCCTCCCGGAATCGCTTCTGCCGCACCAGGTCCTCGAGCGGGACGTTCGTCGTGGCGATCACGCGTACGTCGATCTCGATCTCGTCGGTGCCGCCCACCGGCCTCACGCGCCGGTCCTGCAGCGCACGCAATAGCTTCACCTGCATGGCCGGCGATGTCTCACCCACCTCGTCGAGCAGGATGGTTCCGCCCTGCGCGGCCTCGAAGAGCCCCTTCTTGCTGTGCCGTGCGTCCGTGAAGGCACCCTTCACGTGCCCGAACAGCTCGCTCTCGAGGAGGGTGTCGGGAAGGGCCCCGCAGTTCAGGCCAACGAAGGGTCCCTCGGAGCGCGTCGAGAGCCCATGGATCCCCCGCGCCACCAGCTCCTTGCCCGTGCCGCTCTCCCCCGTGATCAGGACGGTCGAGCTGGTGGGTGCGATCGCCCGCACCATCTCGAAGACGGAGGCCATCGCAGCGGAAACGCCCACCACGCGGTCGAGGCCGTAACGCTGGCCGATCTCCTGCTTGAGGCGGACGTTCTCCTCCCGCACCCGACGGTTGGCGAGCGAGTCGCGCACCACGATCCTGAGCTCGTCGACGTCGAAGGGCTTGAGTACGTAGGCCTCCGCCCCCAGCTTGCGCGCCGCGACCGCGGTCTCGGCGGTGCCGAACGCCGTCATCACCACCACCACCGTCTCCGGCGAGGCCGCCTTGACGTGGCGGAGGATCTCGATGCCGTCGCCGTCGCGCAGGCGCACGTCGGTGATCACCATGTCGAGCACCTGCTTCGCCAGCACCGCGGCGGCCTGCGCCCGCCCTTCCACGGTGACGACCTCGTAGCCTTCCTTGCGGAGCATGATCGCCAGCAGCTCCCGCATCGACTTCTCGTCGTCGACGACCATGATCCGGCTCACCGCGCCACCTCCGAGGTCTCCGGCAGCATCACCCGCGGAAGCCGAACCTCGAACTCGGTACCCTGGCGGGGGGCGCTGCGCACGCTGATGTCCCCGCCGTGGTCGCGCACGATCCGATAGACGATCGCCAGGCCGAGCCCGGTGCCCGAGCCCCCGGGCGCGCGGAAAGGCTCGAAGATCCGCCTCTGGTCCTCGTTGGCGATGCCGCGCCCCTGGTCACGGACGCACAGCGCCACCTCCTGGCCTCGGAGGAGCAGTGTCACGTCGAGGCGCCCGCCGTCCGGCATGGCCTCGAGCGCGTTTCGCGCCAGGTTCCACACCACCTGCGTGATCTGGTCGGGATCCGCCAGCACCAGGTGTGGCCCCCCGTCGGCGTGCCAGGACACGACGTGATCCGGCCGCACCTCGCTGCCATTTCGCAGCAGGGTGAGCGCTGATTCGACGATGGGACGCAGATCGACAGGGTCGGCCGGTGGCAGCTGCGGCCGTGCCTGGTAGAGGAACTGGTTGAGGGTATCGGAGAGGCGTTTCGACTCCCGCGAGATGATGTCCAGCAGGTGTCCCTGCTCCTCGCCCAGGGCCGGCTCCGCCATCAGCATCTGCGCGGAGCCCCGGATCGAGCCGAGCGGGTTGCGGATCTCGTGGGCGAGCTGCGCCGTCATCTCGCCCACGGCGGCGAGCTTCTCCTTCGTGCGCACCTCCTGCTCGAGCCGCCGGATCTCGGTCAGGTCCTGGAACACTATCAGGTGGCCGTGCGCCGCCTCCTTGGTCGCCAGCGGCGTCACCGAGATCCCGAGTTGCAGCGGCCGGCCCCCCGGCTGTACGTAGGCGACGCCCAGCCGCGCGAGCGCGCGCAGGGAGCTGCGGGCCCGCAGCTCCGCCGGCCCCAGGAGCGGTGAGCCGAACACCTCGCGCACGCCGGCTCCGCGGACGCTCGCCGTCGGCCGCCCCAGGATCCGCTCGCCGAAGGCGTTCACGTGCAGGATGCGCCCCGCGCCGTCCGTCGTCATGAGACCGCTCTGGATGCTGTCGACGATGAGCTGGTTCAGCTCCCGCAGGTCCGCCACCTCGGCGGCCGCCGCGTTCAGCTGGCGCCCGGCGTGGCGAACGCTCTCCGTCAGGTACGCCCCGAGCAGCACGACCGTCGCGCAGGCGACGCCCAGCACGAAGACGGCGTAGACGAGGGCCCGTGGCGGCAGCGCCAGCAGGTCCACGAGGCCCTGCGGCGCCGGCAGGCCCAGCCGCACCGCCACGATCAACCCCCCGTAGAGCGCCGTCGCCAGTCCCGCCAGGCGCCAGCGCGCCGCCGGCGCGGAACCAGCATGGTCGCCGACAGCAGCGAGAGCGGATAGAGCAGCAGGAAGCCGGTCCGCACTCCGCCCGTGACGTACACGAGCGCCGTGATGGTGACGAGGTCGAAGACGAGCTGGACGTAGGCCTGCAGCGGGCGCCGCGGCAGGAAGCGAAGGGCGAGCGCGTGCACTACGGTGAGGGCATAGGTGCCGATGATCACGAAGTGGAGGGGGTTTCTGGCGAGCAGCGTCTCGGAGAATGCCTCCACGTAGGTCGCGGCCAGCAGCAGGGTGGTCACCATCACCACCCTGAACAGCATCAACCGCTTCAGACGGCTCTCGAGGTCGGGGATCATGACACCCGAGCCGCCCCGCGCCGGCGCGGGGCGCGGCTGCGGCGCCTCAGGACAGCTTGCTGATCATGTCGAAGATCGGCAGGTACATGGCGATGATGATGCCGCCGACGGTACCGCCCAGGAAGAAGATCATGATCGGCTCCATCAGGGTGAGGAGGTTCGCGACCGCCTGGTCCACCTCCTCCTCGTAGAAGTCCGCGACCTTGTTGAGCATCGCGTCGAGGGCGCCGGTCTGCTCGCCGACGCCGATCATCTGCACCACCATGGGCGGGAAGACCCCCGTCTCCCGCAAGGGCTGGGCCAGGGTGAGGCCGCTCTCGACGCCCTTGCGCACCACCATGATCGCGTCCTCGACGATCGCGTTGCCCGCCGTGCGCGCCGTGATCTCCAATCCGTCCAGGATCGGCACGCCGGACGAGATCAGGGTCCCGAGCGTGCGGCAGAAGCGGGAGACCGCGATCTTCTGCATCAGGCTGCCGAAGATCGGGGCGCGCAAGACCGTCCGGTCCACGACCCGGCGCCCGCCGTAGGTGGCGTAGTAGCGCCGGAAGCCGATCACGAGCAGGATACCGCCCACGACCAGGAAGGGAAGCCCGCGCACGAACCAGTGACTCATCGCGATCACGATCCGGGTGGGCAGCGGCAGCTGAGCCCCCAGCCCCTCGAACATGGCGGCGAAGGTGGGGATCACCTTCCAGAGGATGACCGCGATCACGATCCCCGCGATCGCGAGCACCGAGATCGGATAGACCATGGCGCCCTTGACCTGCGCCTTCAGCTTGACGTTCTTCTCGATGTAGGTGGCCAGCCGCTTCAGGATCGTGTCCAGGATGCCTCCGGCCTCGCCGGCCGCGATCATGTTCGTGAACAGCTCGTCGAAGGCCTTCGGGTGCTTGCGCATCGCGTCGGCGAGGCTCGCGCCGCCCTCCACGTCCATGCGCGTCTGCTGCAGCACCTTGGCGAAGGTCTTGTTGTCCTGCTGGCTGCCCAGGATCTCGAGGCACTGCACGAGCGGCAAGCCCGCATCGATCATGACGGAGAACTGCCGGGTGAAGATGCCGAGCGCCTTGGTCGGGACCCCGCCGCCGAACTTCGGCAGCGCCAGCTCCCGCCCCTTCTCCTTGACCGAGGAGACCAGGATCTGCTCCCGCCTGAGCAGCGCCAGCACGGATTCCTTGTTGTCGGCCACCTTCTCGCCGGCGACGGCCTTGCCGTCGCGCGTCTTGCCCTTCCAGACGTATGCAGGCATCGGCTCCTCCCGACTGCTCTAACGACCCGCCCGTTGCGCGGGCGTGCGGCTCGACTGCTGAGTGGTGAGCCCGGCACCGCGGTTGATCATGTCCTGCAGCTCCTCGGGGTTCGAGCTGATGCCGAGGGCCACCTGCAGCGTGATCTGCTTGGCGAAGTAGAGGCTGGCCAGGCACTGGTTGAAGGTCTGCATGCCGTACTTGTCCTGGCCGGTCTGCATCGACGAGTAGATCTGATGGATCTTGTCCTCCCGGATCAAGTTGCGGATGGCCGGGTTCGGGATCATGATCTCCATCGCCAGAACGCGCCCGGTGCCGCTCGCGCGGGGGAGCAGCGACTGGCACATGATCCCCTCGAGCACGAGCGACAGCTGCGCGCGCACCTGCGGCTGCTGGTGCGCGGGAAAGACGTCCACGATGCGGTTGATGGTCTGGGAAGCCGAGTTCGTGTGCAGCGTCGCGAAGGTGAGGTGGCCCGGTCTCGGCGATGCGCAGGGCGGACTCGATCGTCTCCAGGTCGCGCATCTCGCCGATCAGCACCACGTCGGGGTCCTCGCGCAGGGCCGCGCGGAGAGCGTTCGAGAAGGAGTGCGTGTCGGCGTGCACCTCACGTTGGTTGACGACGCACTTCTTGTGCTGGTGCAGGTACTCGATCGGGTCCTCGATCGTGATCATGTGCTCGTGGCGCTCGGAGTTGATCTTGTCGAGCATGGCCGCGAGCGTCGTCGACTTGCCCGATCCGGTCGGGCCCGTCACCAGCACCAGCCCGCGCGGCTTGTCGCAGATCCCGGAGATGACCGGCGGCAGGCCGAGGTCCTTGAAGCCGCGGATCTCGTAGGGGATCGTGCGGTAGACGGCCGCCACCGCGCCGCGCTGCATGAAGACGTTCGCGCGGAAGCGGGCCAGGCCCTTGATCCCGAAGCTGAAGTCGAGCTCCAGGCTCTCCTCGAAGCGATGCTTCTGCGCGTCGGTCAGCACGCTGTAGGCGAGCTGCTTCGTCTCGACGGGCGAGAGCGGGGGCAGGTCGAGCGGCCTGAGCTTGCCGTCGATGCGCACCTGCGGCGCGGAGTTGGTGGTCACGTGCAGGTCGGTCCCGCCCATCTCCGTCATGGTCTTAAGCAGCTGATGAAGGCTGACCGCCACGCCTCAACTCCCTTCCGCGGCGAGCGCTCTCGTCGCGCCGCCGCACGCCGTCCGACGCTTCGGCCTCAGAGGACCGTCTCGCGAAGGACCTCCTCCACCGTGGTGACGCCGTTCTTGATCTTCTCGAGCCCGCTCATGCGCAGCGTCAGCATGCCTTCCTCGAGCGCCTTCTTCTTGAGCTCGACCGCGGTCGCTCCCACCATGACCAGGTCCCGGATGCCCTCGCTGACCTCCATCACCTCGTACAGCCCCACCCGGCCCTTGTAGCCGGTCCCGTTGCAGGTTCCGCAGCCCTTGCCCTTCATGACCTTGAAGCTGCCGATCTGCTCCGGCGTGAAGCCGATGTCGATCAGCGTCTTGGAAGGGACTTCCGCCGAGACGTCCTGCTTGCACTTGGAGCAGACGCGGCGCACCAGCCGCTGGGCCTGGATCAGGTTGACCGCCGTCCCCACCAGGAAGGGCTCGATCCCCATGTTCACCAGGCGGGACACGGTCGAGGGTGCGTCGTTCGTGTGCAGCGTCGAGAGGACCAGGTGGCCGGTGAGCGAGGCCTTGACCGCGATCTCGGCCGTCTCGTAGTCGCGGATCTCGCCGACCAGGATGATGTTGGGGTCCTGGCGCAGGAACGACCGGAGCGCGGCGGCGAAGTTGAGCCCGATGTTGTCGCGGATCTGGACCTGGTTGATCCCGGGCAGGTTGAACTCGACCGGGTCCTCGGCGGTCATGATGTTGGTGTCCGGCTTGTTGAGCGAGGCGATCGCCGAGTAGAGCGTGTTGGTCTTGCCGGAGCCGGTCGGGCCGGTCACCAGCACGATCCCGTAGGGCTTCGAGATCGCGTTCTTGAAGCGGTCGAGCGAGTGCGACTCGAAGCCCAGCTTGGTCATGTCGAGCATGAGCTTCGACTTGTCGAGCAGCCGCATGACGATCTTCTCGCCCCAGAGCGTGGGCAGAACCGACACGCGGAAATCGAGGTCGCGGCTGCGGTCCTCGACCTTCATCTTGATCTTGATCCGCCCGTCCTGCGGCAGCCGCTTCTCCGCGATGTCGAGCTTCGCCATGATCTTGATGCGCGAGATGAGCGGGTCCCGCAGCTTCATGGGCAGCGCCATCACGTTGTAGAGGATTCCGTCGATCCGGAAGCGGACCCGGAACTCCTTCTCGTAGGGCTCGATGTGGATGTCGGAGGCCCCGCGCTTGAGGGAGTCGACCAGCAGCACGTTCGAGAGCTTGATGACCGGCGCCGCGTCGGCGGACTTGGCGAGGTTGCCGAGGTCGATCTCGTCGTCTTCCTGCCGGATGGTCTCGACGTCCGCCTCCGATCTGCATCGAGTCGAGGTCGATCTCCGAGAGCCCGCCGATCGACGCCATGTCGTCGACGCTGAGCGTCGGGCCGTCGAGGACTTCCTTGAGGCTCGACTGGCCCCCGGGCGCTCCCCCAGCCGCCGCCGGCGGCACGCGAAGAACCGCTGTCGCGCCGCAGCTCGAGCGAACGCACCGAGCCGTAGTAGCGGTCGATCGAGGTGTCGAGGGCGCTCTCCGAGGCCACCACCGGCTCGACGTTGTAGCCCGTCATGAACTTGATGTCGTCCATGGCGAAGACGTTGGTCGGGTCCGCCATCGCGATCGTGAGGGTGGCGCCGGAGCGGGAGAGCGGCAGCACCTGGTACTTCTTGGCGGTCTCGGCCGGAATGATCTTGATGATCGCCGGGTCGACCTCGAAGTGCTCGAGGTTGATGGAGGGCACGCCGTACTGCCGCGAAAGGAGACTCGTGATCTCCTCGTCTTTGACGTACCCGAGCTCGACGAACGCCTTGCCGAGCTTGCCGCCGTTGGCCTTCTGATGGTTCAGCGCTTCCTGAAGCTGCTGGGGAGAGACCATGTTCTCCTTCAGCAGCAGCTCGCCGAGCTTCACCGGCATCAGCAGTTCGCCATAAAAAGTGCAGCGCCGTAACGACTTAGCTGCGGGATGCTAACGCGCAGGTCTAATAGTGTCAAGCACTTGCTCCCGCCCCCCCCGGGCCTGGGAGCGCTCCCAGGGACAGGGGAGGCGGCCGTCAGTCTAGCACGTGGGCGCTCCCGCCCCCGGTGTGAACTGCGACACCCGGCGCCCGCCGCGGGCGCCGCACCAGGATGGCGACGAAGACCGCCAGGCCGACGAGCATCACGAGCAGGGACGGCTCGAGCCACCTCGGCCGGAATCGCAGCGTGAAGACGTGATCGCCACCCGGCGTCGGGAGCGCCCGGTAGCGCTCCAGCGCACGCAGCACCGGGACCGGCCTCGAAAGCTCCGCCGCCCGACCAGTCGGGGTGATATCCGTCGAGCACGACGATGAAGCCGGGCGGCGTGTCGCAGCGGAGCTCGACGGTGTGGGGATCCGTCGATTGGTACTCGACGTGGCCGACCGACTCCGGCGGTCCGTGCCGGTGTCCGCGCAACAATAGGCCCGCGGGGCAGGGGGGCAGGCGCAAGCTCGTAGAGCCGGAGCGGCTGGGCGAGCTCCGGGAGCTGCAGCTGGCGACGGGAAGCCGCCAGGTCGTTCGGCAAGGGTACGAAGGACATGATCCAGCGCACGTTGGCGTGCCGCAGCCGCTGGTACTGCCCGCGGTACGACTCGGGCCCCGTCTCCCGGAGCGCGAGGGTCGACCCGACCGGGGCGAGGCCCGTCCGGTCGACGTCGTAGGCGCTTTCCAGCCCGTCGATGACCCCCGTTCTCGGCAGCAGGGACTGCCGATCCACGTAGTACAGCCATACGTCGGAGGACACGGTACGGGCAACGACCGGGTTCCAGGTGAGGCGGGGGGAGTTGGCAAGCCCGTAGGAGAACCAGCGATAGCGGCCGAGGTCCTGGACGGACTCGACCGCCTCCCTGACCTGCGGGCGCAGGTCGTAGAAGTTCCCGCTGGCCGACGGGCTGAGATCCGCCGTTCACCCTGAGCAGGTCCAAGATCGCCAGGAGCCCGGCGAGCAGGGCGAGGCGGCCGCCCCGCGTGAGCGCGAGCCCCGCACCCAGCGCCAACAGCCCGGAGAGGGCGAAGTCGGCCGGCCAGCGCGCCGACAGCCACGTACCGAGCCAGGGGACCCGCCGCCGTCGGGATGAGCGCGGACATCCCCCTGCACAGGGCGTCGGGGTTCTTCCAGGCAGAGCAGCGCGAGGAGGAGCACCGGCCAGACGGGGACATCAGCTCGACGACCCGCCACAGCCGCGGCCCCGTCAGCGGCGAAGAGTCGGGCGCGATCGATGCCGCGACCGGCCAGCAGCGACACCCCCAGCAGTGCGGTGAAGAGGAACTTCGCGGGCACCCGCATCGGGAGCAGCCGTGCCCCGACGAGCAGAACCGGCCCCAGGGGACCGCGCTCGCCGAGACCCAGCAGCACGCCGATCACGACCAGAGCCCACGGGCGGCGGTCGCGAAAGCCCGCCCGAAGGGCCAGCAGGAGCACGATCGGCCCGAGGTAGAGGCTCAGGAAGAAGGGGGTGCCGTCCGGGAAAGAACGGCCTGTCCCCAGAAGCCGGCTCGCTGAAGGTGTGAAGATCCCCCAGGAAACGGGGTAGTGCGCCATCGAGCAGCACCGGCAGGGAGGCCGAAAAGCTGAGCGCGACACCCGGTGTGAAGCGGGCACCCGCGGGCGCGCGATGTCATGGAGAAGCCGCCGGCACCGAGCAGGGCGGGGGCGGCGACAGCGTCGCGATCGCCAACGGACACCCATCGCCAGGAGGCGACCGGCGGCCGGCCGCAGCAGCCGCCGCAGCGAGCAGGGCCGCGGCCAGGGCCGTCTGGGGCAGGGCCTCGCCACCCAGGGCCGAGACCTCCATCGCAACCAGCGCCGCCAGGAGGGCGACGCCGCGCCGCGAAGGCGAGCCGGCGAGCTTCACGGCGAGCGCCACCGCCAGGGGCGCCCAGGCCGCCGAAGGAAGAACGGGTAGAGCACGAGACCCGAGCATCATTCCCGACAAGCCGAGCACTCCGCCGGCGACGATCCCGCCCTCCCAGGGGCCCTTCCGCCCAGCGACCGATGCAGCGCCCCCGTGCCCGCCATCGCGAGGAGCAGGTGAAGGGGGCGAGCGAGAGCGCGAGCGCCCAGCGTGCGCCGAAGGCGAGGACGAGTCCCAGCTGTACGGGATAGGTCGCCAGAAAGGGCGCTCCGGCATCCGCTCCCGGATGCCAGAGCGGGCCAGACGCCGTGCGAAAGGGAGCGCGAGAGGAATACGAGGTCCGGGAGGTAGGTGTAGGCGACGTCGCGGAAGTAGAGGATCCGCCCACCGAAGAGAGGTCCCCAGAACGGCCAGGACGGCCAGGGCACCCGATCCACAGCGCGGGCGCGAGCGCCGACGGACCATCGGCGGATGGTAGCATCCCGCCTGTGACACGCTCGAAGGCGGTCTGGCTCGCCTGGCTCTGCGTGTCGTCGTGGGCCGGTGCCCTCTACCTTCGCGCCGCCCTCGACCCGCCCGTCGGGCGCACCTTCGCCGGTACCTTCGACTGGATCGACGACTTCTACAACTACGCCCAGTACGTGCAGCAGGCGGAGGATGGTCACCTTCTCTTCCACAACAAGCTCGTCGCCCCGCGAGACGCACGGCCGGAGCTCCTCAACCTGGAATGGCTGCTGCTCGGGCGCCTCTCCGCGCCTCCTCTCGAGGCGGCCGTTCCTCGCCTATCGGGTGCTCGCGGTGATCGCGGCGCTGGCGCTCCTGGCGGGCGCGGATCGGTGGCTGGCCAAGCTGGGGGTCGGGACCGCCCATCGCCTGCCGGCCCTGCTCCTGTTCGCCTTCGCCGGTGGTCTGGGGGGCCTCCTGTTCGAGGCGACCGACGCAACGGCCGCTCAGTGCGTCGATCTCGCCGTGGCGCTCTTCCCCTTCCTCGAGCTGCTCGCCAACCCGCACTTCACGCTCGGCACGGCCCTCCTCCTCTGGAGCCTCTGGTTCTTCGTGGAGGTGCACGCGCCGAAAGGCCCCGTTGGCGGAATCGCGCTCGGAAGCGTGCTCGGCCTGGTTCGACCCTACGATCTCGCCCTGCTGGGCCTCGTCCGAGGGCTGGGGGTCCTCCTGACCGAGCGACCGGCAGCATGGTTTCGCTCCCTGCTCCCGCTCGCGGGTCTGCTGCCGGTTCTGGCCTACGACCTCTGGGTCTTCTTCGGCAGCTCTCAGTTCGCCACGTTCCGGCGAGGATCACCCTTCCCGAGCCCGCTCGCGTTCGCGGCGGCGCTGGGCCCGGCCACACTCTGGCGCTTCCGGCGCTGCGCGAGAGCGACCCCGGATCGCGAAGGGCACGAGCTCACCTCTGGATCTGGGCGACCCTGACGGCGGCGGCGATCGCCGGCCGGCCACCGGGTTTCTCGCTCCAGTTCCTGGTGGGCGGGGGCGTCCCTCTGCTGCTGCTGGGAGCCGCGGCGCTGCGGCGTCTCCCTCCCGCCTGGACGACGCTCGTCGCACTCGTCCTCTCGACGAGCGCGGTCGTCTCGACGCGCAACGTGCTCGCCGAGGACCCGAACTGGTTCGCCCCGAGCGAGCGGCTGGCCGTGGCGCGCGCCCTCAGGAACTCGTGCGGCCCGGCCGATCGCCTGCTCGCCCCGCCCGACATCTCGCTCTACGCCGTCGGGCTCACGGCCTGTCATGCCTTCGTTTCGCACTCCGCTCGCTTCCGACTACAGCCGCTCATCTCGCCGAGACACGTGCCTTCTATGCCACCCTGACCGCCAGGCGAGCGTCGAGGCGATGCTCGATCGCAACGGGATCACGCGGCTCGTGCTGCCCGGGCTCCCCGGACGCCGCCCGGTCGCCTGGCTCGGGCCGGCCACGGAGTTTCAGGCCGTCGCGACGGTGGGCGAAGGCCCGAGCCAGATCTCGGTCTACGAACGAGCGCGGCGGCTGCCGGAACGCGGGCGCGAGCGGCTATCATTGCCACCGCATGAGTGAGTCCGCACCCAGCGGAACCATCCCCTTCTCCCGCCCCTGGTACGACGAGCGGGAGCTCGAGGCCGTGCGCCGGGCGCTCGCGGTCCAGGCCTCCGGCGACGGGCCGGCGAGCCGGCGCGTCGAGGCACGCCTGGCGTCGCTCCTCGGGGCCGAGCGCGTGCTGCTGACGACCTCTGGCACCCACGCCCTCGAGCTCGCGCTGCTGGCGCTCGGAATCGGTCCGGGACAGGAGGTCGTCTGCCCCTCGTTCACCTTCGTCTCGAGCGCCAACGCGGTCCTGCGCATGGGGGCCAGGCCCGTCTTCGCGGAGATCGAGGATCGGACGCTCGGCCTCGATCCCGAGGACGTCGAGCGCCGGCTCACGCCCCGCACGGCCGCCCTGCTCCCGGTGCACTACGCGGGCGTCGCCCCGGACATGGACGCGCTCACCGGCATCGCGCGCCGGCGCGGGCTGAGACTGGTGGAGGACGCCGCGCAGGCGATCACGGCCCGCTGGCGGGGCCGCGCCCTCGGGACCCTGGGCGACGCGGGCTGCTTCAGCTTCCACGAGACGAAGAACGTCAGCTGCGGGGAGGGCGGCGCGCTCGTCCTCGCGGACCCGGTGCTCGCCGCGCGCGCCGAGATCGCCCGGGAGAAGGGCACCAACCGCAGCGCCTTCCTGCGCGGGCAGGTGGACAAGTACACCTGGGTGGCGGAGGGCAGCAGCTACGTGCTCTCGGACCTGCTGGCCGCGATCCTGGAGGTCCAGCTGGACAAGCTGCAGGAGATCCAGGTGCGGCGGGCGGCGATCGTTCGCCGCTATCGCGAGGGCCTCTCGGACTGGGCGGGCCGCCACGGCGTGCGTCTCCCGGCCGAGCTGCCGGAGCGCGCGCCGAACGCCCACATCTTCTATCTCCTCTACCCGGACGGACGCCTGCGCGACGCGGCCCTCGCCTCCCTGCAGGAGCGTGGGATCGCGGCGACCTTCCACTACGTCCCCCTGCACTCCTCGCCCTTCGGCAGGGCGCTCGGGTCGGACCCGGTAGCGCTGCCGGTCACGGACCGCGTGGCGGCGAGCCTCCTGCGACTGCCCCTCTACGCGCAGCTCGACCCCAAAGACGTCGAACGGGTGATCGAGACCGTGCAGGAGACCGGCGGATGAGCGAGCGACCGGCGCCCTATCTCAGCGTCGTGCTCGCCTGCTACAACGAGGCCGAGCACATCGAGGCGAGCTTCGCCGAGATCGAGGAGACGCTCGCGCAGACCGGCCGGACCTTCGAGGTCATCTTCGTCGACGACCTGAGCCGGGACGCGACCCCGCAGCTGCTGCAGGCGCTCGTGGCGAGGCACCCCGACCGGGACCTGCGGCTCCTCCGCCACCAGCGGAACCAGGGCCGCGGCGCCACGGTCAGCGACGGCTTCCGCGCCGCGCGAGGCACCATCACCGGCTACCTCGACGTCGACCTCGAGGTGCACTGCCGGTACATTCCGGCGCTCGTCCGCGCCATCGAGAAGGGCGCGGACATCGCGACCGTCCGGCGCGTCTATGCCTTCCAGCTGCTCTCCCTCGACCGCTACCTGATGAGCCGCGGCTACTCCTGGCTCGTCCGCCGCCTGCTCGGTCTGCCGTTCCACGACACGGAGACGGGCTACAAGTTCTTCCGGCGCGAGACGGTCCTGCCACTGCTCGACGAGATCGAGGACGGCGGCTGGTTCTGGGACACGGAGTTCATGGCGCGCGCCGCCCGGCGAGGCCTCCGGGTGGTCGAGATCCCGGGCGCCTACATAAGGCGCGCGGACAAGACCTCGACCGTCAAGGGCGTGCGCGACAGCGTCCGGTACTTCGGACAGTTGCTGCGCTTCCGCCGTCGGCTGCGGGAGCCCGGCGAGCCGGGGCGAGCGTGAAGGCCATGGCCGAGATCGGCTGGCGGCGCGCCGCCCGCTTCGGCTTCTTCACCCTGGCCATGCTGCCCTACCGGCTCGCTCTCGTGCCGCAGCTCAGGGCCCCCTGGCTGCGGCTGCTCGGCGCCCGCATCGGCCGACGCGCCGTGCTGCACGACGTGCGCTTCTTCAACCTCTACCGACGCGGGCTCGCCGGGCTCGAGATCGGCGAGGACTGCTTCATAGGCGACGAATGCCTGCTCGACCTGGCGGAGGGCATCCGTCTCGAGCGCCAGGTGACCCTGGCGGAACGGGTGGTGATCCTCACCCACATGAACGTCGGCTACGTGGACCATCCCTTGCAGCGTCATTTCCCGCCCATCGCCAGGCCGGTCGTGGTCGAGGAGGGCGCCTTCCTGGGGGCGAACGTCACGCTCCTGCCCGGCGTGCGGATCGGCGCCTGCTCGTTCGTGGCCGCAGGAGCGGTCGTGACGCGCGACGTCCCGCCCCGGCACGTGGTCGCGGGCGTGCCGGCCCGGGTGCTCCGCTCGATCGACTGAGGCGACCCCGGTCGTCGGGGCCCGATCGCCGCTTCTTTCCAGACGCCCGATCTGGTAGCATTCCGCGTTACGCGAGGACCCCGATCGAAGTTGGCGATCATCGCCATCATCCCCGCACGGTTCGCATCGACGCGCCTCCCGGGGAAGCCTCTCTCGCAGATCCACGGTAAGAGCCTGATCCAGCGGGTCCACGAACGGGCTCGGTCCGCGCGACGGCCCGAGCGGGTGGTCGTGGCGACCGACGACGAACGGATCGCCGCCGAGGTGCGCCGCTTCGGCGGCGAGGTCGTGCTCACCTCGCCCAACCATCCCACCGGCAGCGACCGGCTGGCCGAGGCCGCCCGCGCGATCTCGGCGGAGATCGTCGTGAACGTACAGGGCGACGAGCCGCTGCTCGACCCCGCCGGGATCGACGCGGCGGCCGACGCCCTGCTGGCCGACGAGACGCTGCCCATTGCGACCCTCTCCCTGCCGCTCGCCTCGCCCGAGGAGATGCTCGCCAGCTCGGTCGTGAAGGTCGTAACCGACGGCCGGGGCGACGCGCTCTACTTCTCCCGCGCCCCCATCCCCCACCTGCGGCTCGACGGCCCGCCCGACGCCCGCGCGTCGGCCGTGGCGGCTCTCGCCCGCGGGCTGGCGCGCAAGCACGTCGGCCTCTACGCCTATCGACGCGAGGCGCTGCTGCGCTTCGCCTCCCTGCCCCCCTCGCCGCTGGAGCGGGCCGAGGAGCTGGAGCAGTTGCGCGCGCTCGAGAACGGCATGCGCGTCCACGTCGTGCCCATGTCCGGTGAGGCCGGCATCGCCGTCGACACCCCCGAGGACCTCGAGCGCGTCCGGGCGCTCATTGCTCAGCAGAAGGGAAGGAACGCTTGACCAAGTACATCTTCGTGACCGGCGGGGTCGTCTCGTCCCTGGGCAAGGGCCTCGCCGCCGCCTCGATCGGCGCGCTGCTCGAGGGCCACGGCTTCCGGGTCGCGATGATGAAGTGCGATCCCTATATCAACGTCGATCCGGGCACCATGAGCCCCTACCAGCACGGCGAGGTCTACGTGACCGAGGACGGGGCCGAGACCGACCTCGACCTCGGGCACTACGAGCGGTTCACCCACTGCCAGACCTCGAAGGCCTCGAACGCCACCACCGGCAAGATCTACGGCTCGGTGATCGCGAAGGAGCGGCGCGGCGACTACCTGGGCCGCACGGTGCAGGTGATCCCGCACATCACGGACGAGATCAAGGCCTCGATCCGCGGGGTCGCGAAGGACGCCGACGTGGTGATCGTCGAGATCGGGGGGACGGTCGGCGACATCGAGAGCCTGCCCTTCCTGGAGGCGGTGCGTCAGTTCCGGCAGGACGTCGGCCGCGACAACGCCATCGTCGTCCACCTGGCGCTGGTACCCTATATCGCCACCGCCCACGAGCTCAAGACCAAGCCCATGCAGCACAGCGTGCGCGAGCTGCGCGCCATCGGCATCTCGCCGAGTGTCCTCCTCTGCCGCACCGACCGCTTCCTCCCTCCCGACATCAGGGCCAAGCTCGCCCTCTTCTGCGACGTCCCGGAGCAGGCCGTGATCACGGCCAAGGACGTCGAGACGATCTACGAGGTGCCCCTCGTCTACTCCTCCGAGGGCCTGGACGAGATCGTGCTCAAGCAGCTCGACCTCACCAGCGGCGGCCTCGACATGCGGGCCTGGGAGGACCTGGTGGGTCGGATCAAGAACCCCAAGGCCGAGGTGACGATCGGGATCGTCGGCAAGTACGTGACCTTCGAGGACTCGTACAAGAGCCTCAACGAGGCCCTCTCCCACGGAGGCTTCGCGAACCAGGTCAAGGTGGTGCGGCACTGGGTCGAGTCGGACGAGCTCGACGCCACCAACGCGCCGGAGAAGCTCGGCAAGGTCGACGGCATCCTGGTGCCAGGCGGATTCGGAACCCGTGGCACGGGCGGGATGCTGGCCGCGGCGGAGTACGCCCGCAAGACCGGGATCCCCTACTTCGGCATCTGCTACGGCTTCCAGTGGGCGGTCACCGAGTTCGCCCGTAACGTCTGCGGGCTGGCGGGGGCGAACTCGACCGAGGTCGACGCCGACGCCCCCCACAAGATCATCTACAAGCTCCAGGATCTGCTCGGGGTCGAGGAGATGGGCGGGACCATGCGCCTGGGCTCCTATACCTGCCAGCTGAAGCCCGGCTCGCGGGCGGCCGCGATCTACGGCGCCTCCGAGATACGCGAGCGCCACCGCCACCGCTACGAGTTCAACAAGGCCTACTTGGAGACGCTCGAGAAGGGCGGCATGGTGGTGTCGGGGCGCACGCCCGACGGCAAGTTCGTGGAGATCGCGGAGCTGCCGGATCACCCGTGGTTCGTGGCCGTGCAGTACCATCCCGAGTTCAAGTCCAAGCCCCTCGCCCCGCACCCCCTCTTCCGCGATTTCATACGCGCCAGCGCCGAGAGCGCCCGGCGTCCCGCCGCTGGCGCCCGTGCCAAGGCCGCGCGCTCGTGACGGCCCGGCCGACCACCGACGAGCTCTGGCGGGCCCTCACCCGCCGCGATCGTCTGTTCCTGATCGCCGGCCCGTGCGTGATCGAGAGCCCGACCCACCCTCACAAGGTGGCCGCGCGCGTCAAGGCGATCGCCCGCGCGCTCGGCGTCCCCTACGTGTTCAAGGCCAGCTTCGACAAGGCCAACCGCTCGAGCCTCGGCTCCTACCGGGGCCCGGGAATCGCTCGGGGTCTCGAGATCCTGGCCTCGGTACGCGAGCAGCTGCGGGTGCCGATCCTGACCGACGTCCACGAGGTGGCCCAGGTCGCGTCGGCCGCGGCGGTCGCCGACGTCCTGCAAATCCCGGCGTTCCTGTGCCGCCAGACGGACCTCGTGCGCGCCGCGGCGGCGAGCGGCAGGATCGTCAACATCAAGAAGGGGCAGTTCATGGCCCCCTGGGACATGAAGGCGATCCTCGAGAAGGCGACCTCCACCGGCAACCGCAGGGTCATGGTCACCGAGCGTGGCTTCAGCTTCGGCTACAACAACCTGGTCGTCGACATGCGCTCCTTCCCGGTGCTGCGCTCGTTCGGCTTCCCGGTCGTGTTCGACGTCACCCACAGCGTGCAGCGACCCGGGGGCTTGGGCGACCGCTCGGGCGGCGACGCGCACTTCATCGACACCCTGGCGCCCGCGGGCGTCGCGGCGGGAGTCGACGGGCTCTTCATGGAGGTCCACGAGAACCCGGCGCGGGCCCTCTCGGACGGACCCAACGCGTACCGCCTCGCCGGCCTCGACGCGCTGCTCCGCCGACTGCTGCGGATCCATCGCGCCGCGCGCCGCGCGCCGGTCCCGCGTTGAGGGGGACCTCGCGAGCCGTCCTGCTGGTCTGGCTGCTGCTCGCCTCCGTCTCGGGCGCGCTCCTCCTCCGTGCCGGACTCGCCCCGCCCAAGGGGACGGCCTTCGTGGGCACCTTCTACTACGTCGACGACTTCTACAACTACCTGAGCTCGGTCGAGCAGGCGGAGCGCGGGGCGCTGGTCTTCCGGAGCAAGCTCGCCTCGCCCGCGCTGCCGCCCGCCCTCGTCAACCTGGAGTGGCTCGCGGTCGGCTGGCTCGCCGTGCTGCTCGGGGGACACGCCCTGCTCGCCTACCGCCTGTTCGGGCTGGCCGTCCTCGCCGGGCTCGTGGCCCTCGCCGGCCGCTGGCTCGACGGCTGCGGACTCGCCCCACCGCGACGGCCCGCCGCCCTCCTGCTGGTCATGACCGGCGGGGGGCTCGGAGGCGTCCTCTATGCCGCCCGCCTTCTCCCCGGCGAGCGTGCGCTCGACCTGCGCACCGGCGCCTATCCGTTCGTCGAGGCGCTCGCCAATCCGCACTTCGTCGCGGGCACCACTCTGCTCGCGGCGGCACTCGCCGCCTTCGCGGCCGGCCGACTCGCGTTGGGGGCGGCCGCCGGCTTCGTCCTGGCGCTCGTACGTCCCTATGACGCCGCGTTGCTGCTCGCGGTCGAAGGCGCTTCGGTCCTCCTCGACGCGCCGGTACGGCGGTGGCCCGGCCGCCTGCTGGCCGCCTCCTCCGTCGCGCCACCTCTCGTCTACTCCGCCCTCGTGGTCAGTAGGCGGCCGGGCTTCGATGTCTTCTCGAGTCCCCTCTATGGCGCCTTCCGGCCCGCACCGATCGACCTCCTGGTCGCCTTCGGGCCGGCTGCGGCGATCCTCCTCGCCGGCCTCGCGCTCGGGGCCGGGCCCCGCGCCCTCCTCGCGCACCTGCGCCGAGGCCCCGAGCTTCCGCGCGGCGGCGACCCGCAACGTGCCCATCGCCTCCGCCTTGCGCTGTGGCTGGCGACGGTCGCTGGCGCCGTCCTGCTCCACCCCGTAGCGTACTCCTTGCAGTTCCTGGTCGGCGTCGGCTTCCCCCTGCTCGTGCTCGCCGCCGCCGCGCTCGCGAGCCTGCGCCGCCTGGTGCTGGAGGTGGCGAGCCCTCTCATGGCCTCGACTGCCGTCGTGGCCGTCCTCCTCTGCTCCCAGCCGCGGCCGCAGACGCACGTGCCGATCGAGCGCTGGCGAGTGGTCGCGGCTCTCGGCCGGGCCTGTCAGCCGGGCGACCTCGTGCTCGCTCCGCCGGACATCGGCCTCCTGCTCGGCGGTCTCACGCCCTGTTGGCCCTACGTCTCTCACCCGGCGGCGACGGACCACCCGGCGCGCCTCGCCCTCGTCCACCTCTTCTATGACCCTGCCCTCACCCCCGCCGCACGCGCTTCCCTGCTGGAACGCACCTGCGCCAAGTACGTGGTGCTTCCCTCCGGCTTGTCCCAAGACGCTCTCGGCACCCCCCCGGCCTTTCGCCCCGACCCTTCCATGACGGACCCGCGGCGAGCGCTCGCCGTCTGGTCGCGCATCGGTCCTCTCTCCTGCCCGAGCTCGTCCTGACGCCACCGCTCCGCCCCCGGGATCGCCGCGCCAGAACGCCTCGCACACTCTTCCGACGGACACCCTGCTACGATGAGGCGCATGTCCCTCGACACCGCCCGCAAGGTGCTGGAGATCGAGGCCGAGGCGATCCGCGAGCTGATCCCGCGGCTCGACCAGAGCTTCGATCGTGCGGTCGAGATCCTGCTCTCCTGCGCGGGGCGGGTGGTGGCGACCGGCATGGGCAAGAGCGGCATCATCGCGCAGAAGATCTCGGCCACCCTCGCCTCCACCGGCACGCCGTCGCTCTTCCTGCATCCGGCCGAGGCGATCCATGGCGACCTGGGGCGCATCGTCAAGGGCGACGCCCTCGTCGCCGTCTCGAACAGCGGCGACACCGAGGAGATCCTGGGCCTGGTCCCCTGGCTCAAGCGTCTCTCCGTCCCGCTCGTCGCCCTCACCGGGAGCCCGCGCTCGCCGCTGGCGCAGGCGGCCGACGCGCACCTCGACGTCTCGATACGGACCGAGGCCTGCCCGCTGGGCCTCGCGCCGACGGCCTCGACCACGGCGGCGCTCGCGATGGGTGACGCCCTCGGGATGGCGCTCCTGGAGCGGCGCGGCTTCACGGTCGAGGATTTCGCCGTCCTCCATCCCGGCGGCCGGCTCGGCAAGAAACTGCTCAGAGTCGAGGACCTCATGCACACGGGCGACGACATCCCGCGCGTCTCGCCCGACACCCCGATGAAGGACGTGCTCTTCGAGATGACCCGCAAGCGCCTGGGCCTGACGACCGTGGTCGCGAGCGACGATCTGCTGCTGGGCGTCATCTCCGACGGCGATCTGCGCCGGCAGATGGAGCGTCACGGCTACGCTCTCCTCGACCGGACGGCCGCCGAGTGCATGACCCGCGCGCCCGTGCTGGTCGGCCGGCGCGAGCTGGCCACGAAGGCGCTGGACGTCCTCGAATCGCGCAAGATCACGTCGCTGCTGGTGACCGACGAGGCGGGACGGATCGCCGGCGTCCTGCACCTGCACGACCTGTGGAAGACGGAGATGATCTGACCCGGGTCCCCGCACCCTTCGGGAGGACGGGATGAAGGACGAGGCCCTCGCCGCGCGTTGCCGCGCGCTCAGGCTCCTGTTGAGCGACGTCGACGGCGTGATGACGGATGGCACGGTGCTGCTGCTGCCCGACGGCAGCGAGGCCAAGGCGTTCCACATCCGGGACGGCTTGGCGGTGGTGCTGGCGAAGCGCGCCGGCCTCCGCACCGGCCTCATCACCGGGCGCGGTCCTTCGGAGGTCGTCACCCGCCGGGCGGCGGACCTCGGAATGGACGTCGTGCGCCAGGGTGCCGCCGACAAGGGCCAGGCCCTGAGGGCGATCCTCGCTGATCTCGACCTGCGCCCCGACCAGGTCGCCTACATCGGCGACGACGTCAACGACCTTCCCGTGCTCACCCAAGTGGGCCTCTCGGCGGCGCCCGCCGACGCGCCGCTCGAGGTGCGCCTGCACGCCTTCATGGTGACCGAGGCGCCCGGCGGACATGGCTGCCTGCGCGAGTTCGTCGAGGCCATCCTGCGCGCTCGCGGCGACTGGGAGCCAATCGTCGCGGCCCTCGGGGGCCGCCTCCCAGCCTGACCCGCCTGGCAGACGACCTGATGAGCGAAACGGCCGTCCTCGCGGTGCTGCTGGCAGCCGGCGCAGGCGTCCTGGCCGGTCGCGCCTGGGCGGCCAGCCGCCGCCGCGCGCAGGAACGCTCGCGGCCCAGCTTCCGCTCCTCGCCGCACTACACCGAGGGCCTGCACTGCCTCGCCACCGGCCAGATCGAGGGCGCCATCCGCGAGCTCTCCAAAGTGATGCGCGACCACCCGGGCGCCGTCGAGGTGCAGCAGGTGCTGAGCCACCTCTTCCGCGAGGTCGGCAAGGTCGAGCGCGCCATCGAGATGCACCGGGCCCTGCTCGGGCGCACCGACCTCACCCGAGCCGAGCGCGCACACACCCTCGCCAGCCTGGGAACCGACTACCGCCGGGCCGGCTTCCTGGACCGGGCGGGCCGGGCATACGCGGAGGCCCTCGAGGTCGATCCCCGGAACCTACACGCCCTCACCGGCCAGCAGAAGCTCTTCGAGGAGCAGCGCCTCTGGCGCGACGCCTACGAGGCCCAGACACGCCTCGCCCGGCTGCGCCGTTCCCACGACGGGCTGGTGCTCGGCTTCCTGCAGACGGAGCTGGGCCGCGAGGCTCTGCGCAGCGGACGACGCGACGATGCGGAACGGGCCTTCCGGACGGCGCTCTCGCTCGATCGGCGCACCTTTCCCGCTCACCTCGAGATCGCCGGGCTTTGGCTGGAACGCGATCCCGCCCGCGCGGCCGCGGTGCTCGAGGCCGCGATCGCGGCCGTCCCCGAGCGTGCCTACCTGGCCTTCTCGCCGCTGCGCCGGGCCTATGCCGCTTGCGGCGAGCCGACCCGTTTCGCCGTTCTGTGCGAGCGACTGGTCGCCCAGGACCCTCGCGACTGGCGCGCGCGCCTCGCCCTCGCGCGCCAGCTCCGTGACGAGGGCCGGGGCGCGGAGGCGCACGGCCTCCTCCTGCGCGCCCTCGAATCGAACCCCCACCTGCTACTGCTCCACCTTGAGGTGTGGCGCACCCTGCAGGCGCTCGGCAGGTTGGGCCTGGAGGAGCAACGCTACCTCGCCACCGTCGAGGACGCCGCGCTCTACGTCGATCCGCACATCTGCACCGTCTGCCGCTACCGCGCGGACGACATGCTGTGGCGCTGCCCCCACTGCCACGAGTGGAACACCTTCGTCGAGGAGCGCGTGGGCCCCGGCGCCGACCTGCGCTGAAGCGGAGGCGGCCTCCCTAGGGACGCAGGCCGATCCGCGCGAGGGCCGTCCGCCATGCGTCCTCGCCGCGCGAGGCCGCGCCCGTCACCCATCCGGCGATCGCCCCAGCCAGGGCCCCCGCCAGCGCCGGCTCCCCGCCCAGCGACCGGCAGGCCTCGGCGGCGGCGACGGGATCGTCGGGGTGACGCTGGACGGCGAACCAGACGGGCTGGAGGCGCGGCGAAGGCGGCCCCCCACCCCAGCGCTCGGCCTCACGCGTGTGGGTGCGGACAACCGACGCCAGACCCGGCATCGGCGCCCCATACGTCACGATCTCGTGAGCCACCAGCGACATCAGGCACGCGCTGGCGCGGTCCTCGCCCTCGCTGTGGGTCAGACGCGCGAGAGAGGACGCCGCAGCCGCCAGATAGGAGGCGTCCCCTGCTCGACGAGTCAGGGCCCAGGCCACCACCGCGCCCGCGAGCAGCTCCGCCGGCGCCAGGGCAGGGGTCTCCCGCGCCGCACGATACCAGGGGAGACCCGAGGGCGGGGCCAGCATCCGCGCCAGCGCCGCGAGCTCGAGCCCTCCCCGCACCGCGATCGACTCCAGCACCGCCGCCGGAGTCAGACCCCGCGGCCCCGTGCGCGGCCCGTGTGCGAGCAGACCCAGCAGCGCTGGAAAGCAGCCAGGAGCCATGCGCGGCGGACGAACGACCGCCGCCGACAGCTCCTCCGCCACGCGGTCGCAAGCCGAGTCCGTTTCCTCGGGCGAGCCCGAGGTGTCCACGACGAAGTGTCCGAAGCCGCGCTTCTCGTCCGCCGGCATCTGCGCCGCGATGCGGGCACGCGCCGCGGCCTCGTCCAGGCCGTCCCGCGCACGCAGACGCGCCACCTGCAACACCGGCTCGCAGTAGGCCACGATCATCCTGTCGAATCGCAGGTGCGCCCCCGATTCCACCAGCAGCGCCGCGTCCGTGACCAGCACGGCGTCCCCGCGGACTCCGAGCGCGGCTGCCCGGCGTTCCTCCTCGGCACGCACTCGCGGATGGACGATCGCGTTGAGCCGTGCCAGCTCCTCGGGGCTGGCGAAGACCCGGGTAGCGAGCGCCGGGCGATCCAGGGCACCCTCTCGGGTCAGCACCGAAGGGCCGAACGCCTCCGCGATCTCCGCGAGGGCGGGATGCCCGGGGCTGGTCAGCTCGCGGGCGACCGCGTCCAGGTCGAGGGTGTGAAAGCCGTGGCCGGCCAGCCGCAGCAGCACCCGCGACTTGCCGCAGGCGATCCCTCCGGTCAGGCCCACACGCAACACGCCGAAGATCCTACCGCTACGGGCCGGGAACCACGATCGTGGCCGCGACGGCTCCCCGGACGACGCGCCCGAGCGGTGCGTATCCCGCGGCGCCCGCGCTCGCCGGCAGCTCCTCCGGCCAATGCTCGGCGAGCGCGAGTCGTCCGTTCACCTCCCGCACGATCACGAGGGCCCGGTACGGGTAGCTTCGCGCCGGCGCCCGCCAGGGTCGTTGGATAACCGGCCAGGGCCGGCTCCTGACAGCGTCCGCCTCGAACCACGCGGGATAGAGGAAGTCGAACCCGCCCACCACGAGGCCCTCGGCCCTGCCGCCGTACAGGTACGACACAGCGTGGCGGAAGGTGAAGGTGGCCGGGAACACCTGCTCACCGTCCAACAGCACGATGAGCGTGCCATCGCGCAGGTCGGGCGCCAGCGCGACCAGCTCGCGGAGCAGCCGGCTCTGGCGAGGGTAGAACGAGTCGGCGTCCCATGCGCGCTGCAGCGCCAACGTCCCCGCAGTTCCTGCCGCCACCACCCAGCCGGCCAGGCACAACACAGCCGGCGCGCGCACCCGCCGGGGCAGGAACGACCCCACCAGCATCGCGACAGCCCCGAGGGCCAGGCCGAAACCCGGCGCGGCGACACCCTGCATCCGCTCCGGCGTCGCGACCGATGGGCTCAAGAGCGCCGGCAGCCAGCCGGCGACCCCCATCAGCACACCGGCTCCCGCCAGTGCTGCCGCGCGACCGCGCGAGAGCGACCATTCCCCGCCGATCGCGGTCACGGCAGCGACCAGTCCCGCGACCGCGACCCCGACCCGGAGATCAACGAGCCTGCCGAGCCCGGGCAGTAGCGGTCCGATCTCCCACTGAAACTGCTGGGCCATGCGGCCCGGCAATCCGGCTACCGTGGGGTCGAGCCGCAGGCCCGAGAGCTGGTACGAGCGCGTTCCCAGGAGCGGTATCACGACGAAGCCTGCCAGCCCCGTCAGACTCAGCTCCCAGATCGCGAGTACCCTCAAGAGCGACCTTCGCCGCTCGGCCGCCAGCGCCCCCGCGAGGACCGCCCCCCCGACGCTCAGCAGGCCCAGCGTTCCTTCGTAGGTGCGCAGCGCCAGGAACGCGGCCCCAAGCGCACCGGCGAGTGCCAAGGGACCCGCTCCGCGCGCCCATTCGACGAGAGCGAGAAGAGCGAGCAGCGCGGCGAGGATGGCGCCGCTGTATTGCAGGTCGTTGAGCGCGTTCAGCCGATGGCGGTCGAGGGGCGCCCAGACGAGGGCTCCGGCCGCCGCCAACACGGCCCACCGGCTACAGCACGGGGCCAGCCGGCGCGCCAGGAGAAGGGCCGCCATCCCGCACGTCAACAGGTACGCCGAGTGAGCCAACAGGTAGCCGGCGAGGCTCGACGGCAGGCCCAGCACGCCAGGGAGGGCCCAGGCCAGCGCGAGCGGCCTGTTCGCGTAAGGGGATGTCCACGATCCCCTGCGACGTCAGGGAGACCACGAGCCACTCGTCGAAGCCGCCGAAGTTCGTGGACCGCACCGCAGAGAAGCCGCCGACGAAGACCACCACGAGCCCGGCCAGCGCGATCCCTAGGCGCCATCTCGGGGGCGTGGCCCCCCCTCCCCCGGCGCCCTCTCGCACCTCGGCCAAGTCCGTCACGATCTCGACCGTGCCTCCTGGGTCGGGTCCAGCTTCGCCATTCGCTCACCTCGCGCCCCACGTCGGCCGACGCTGAGCAGCAGCAGGCAGGCGAGCGCGGACAGCCCGCTCGCCCCTAGGCCCACGCCGAGACCCGGCGGATGATAGGCGAGCGCAACCTCGTGCCGTCCCGCCGGGATCCGGACCGCCATGTGCTTGCCGTTCGCCCGCAGCACCGCCGCCGGCCGGCCGTCCACACGCGCCCGCCACCCGCGCGCGTAGCTCACCCGCAGTACGAGATAGCCGGCGCCGTCCGCGACGACCTGCAGCCGCTCCCGGCCCGGGGGAGCCGAGAGCGCCCGTGCCCGTCCCGACCGGCACCCCGGAGCGTCGGGAGCCGCCAGCGCCACCTCCGCGCGCGGATCGAACCCCGCCGCGTAGGGACGCACCAGTGCCGCCTCCGGGTCGCGCTCGTCGACGGCTCGGCAGGCGACGTACGCGCGCGGCCAGGCCGACTTCACAAGGTACGCGTGCACCGCGATCCCCGGCGCTCCCATCGTCGCGTCGCCGAGTGGCACGAGCGCCGGATCCGCGAGCGGGTCCACGCTGAGCACGCGCGACACGGCTGCGTTGCGCAGCCAGGGAAGCAGACGGTTGACCTGAGCCGGATCGTAGTCCTCCGGCCGGAGCTCCGGCGCGCGCGGCGCGAACGCCGTCAGGTCCTTGCCCTCCGGGCTGGACACCCGGTCGAGCACGTTCGTGTAGGGAGCCAGGAGCTGCCGGGAGATGAAGAATCCCGCCAGCGTCAGCGTGGGTCCTCCCCTCGAGAGCAGTCTGCGGAAGGCGGGGCTGTGGTCGAGCCCATACGAGAACAGGCGCCCCCCGTCCGGGTCCCGGAGCGGGAGCGCCGCCAACTCCGGCACGAGGTCGTAGAAGGAAGCATCCACCTGCCGGTTCATCCCCGCGCCCGCTCGGGCGAGGTCCGCCACCATGAGGGCGATCAGCGCCACCGCGGCTGTCCGGGGGCGCACCCATCCCCCACGCACGACAAGGGCGAGCGCGACCGCCCCGGCGGCCAACAGCAGGCCCATCAGGGCGTCGCGGGCGACGACGCCCACGAGCGCTGGCCAGAACTCCTCGCGAACCCCGCTCCAGGCCACGAGTTCAGGGGGCCCCCACCAGAGCGCGGCCGCCACCGCCAGCCCTATGGTCGCCGCCGCGCAGGTCGCGCCCGCCAGCCTGCCGAAGGCCCTCGCGCCCTCGCTCAGCCGGTCGGCGCCGAAGCCCACGAAGAGCGTCACTCCCAGGTAAGGCAGCAGCAGGGCCTTGCTCGGAAAGCGGAACGACGAGGACAGCGGCAGCTCGTGCAGCCATGACGCGAGAAGCGCACGCTCACCGAGCGCGTACCACAGGCCGAGAAGCGAGAACGCGACCAGGGTCAGCCGCATGCCGCGCCGGAGCCGCACGAGACCCACCGCGGCCAGACCGAGAGCGAGCGGCCCGAGGTAGAGCGACAGGAAGTACGGGATGCCCTTGCTGAAGAACCGACCTCCCCACCACGCCTCCGCCGGCGCGGCGGCGGCGCCGAACAGGTGTGGCAGCAGCGCCTGCAGCAGCACGACCGGGTGAACCGCGTTGCCGAGCGCCACCTCCCGCGCGAACCCGGCGCCCCGCGCGGTCTGCGGGAGCAGCCCCAGCACCACCGCCACCGGTACCGCCGCCAGCCCGGCGCCGAGCAGCACGGCCAGGGCCGCTCGCCGGAGCCCCCGAGCGCGCGCCTCCAGATACCCCAGCGCGATGCCAAGCGCCACTGCCTGCACGACGAACTCCACGGCCAGCGTGCTGATGGCGGCAGCCAGCACGCCCGCCGCGAAGACGCGCGCCGCGCCGCCGGCCAGGGCCGCACGCCGCAGCCAACCCACAACGAAGGGCGCCAGCGCCAGCCCCTGCAGGAAGACGTACAGGTTGAGACACGAGAGAGCGAAGCCGCCCAGCGCGAATGCGGCACCCGCTGCGAACGCTCCCAGCCGCGCCGCACCCAGCTCGCGGGCGAGCCAGTAGGCCCCCAGGGCCGCCAGGACCAGGTGCAGCGTGAGAAGCCAGGAGACGAAGACCGGGCTCGGCCAGAGGGCCTGCAGCAGGTCGCCGGGATAGAGCGAGGGCAGCTGGAAGGTGCCTTCGAAGACGTACGGGTTCCAGAAGGGAACTCGCAGCGCACGCAGCTCCTCCGCCGCGAAGAGCCGAAGCGGCAGGAAGGTGACCGTGAAGTCCCGGAAGAAGTAGCTACGGATCGGCAGGCCCGCCGAGAGGTCGTAGACGAGCGCCACGGGCACGAGCAGTGCCGGCAGCCACCGCGTCCAGCCCGGTTCCTCGGCGGGCGGCGCAGGCTGGCCGCTCACCGCCCGCTCGCGGCCGCCTTCTTCGGCAGGTAGCGTTCCATGAAGGCCGTATCGAGGCGCCCCGCCAAAAAGTCCGGATCGTCCAGGATGCGCAGGTGCAACGGTATGTTGGTCTTGATCCCCTCGACCACCATCATCTCGAGACTGCGCTTCATGCGCGCGATCGCCTCCGCCCGGGTCCGTCCGTGGGTCATCAGCTTTGCGATCATGCTGTCGTAGTACGGCGAGATCTCACAACCCTCGTGGACGAACGTGTCGACCCGTACGCCGGGGCCTCCTGGCTGGAAGAAGTGCCGGATCGTCCCGGGTGACGGCACGAAGCTCACGGGGTCCTCAGCGTTGACCCGGCACTCGAGCGCGTGGCCCTGGAACTCGACGTCCTTCTGGCTGAAGGAGAGCGCTTCGCCCGCCGCCACCAGGATCTGCTCCTTCACGAGATCGCGCCCGGTGACCAGCTCCGTCACGCCGTGCTCGACCTGGATCCGCGTGTTCATCTCCATGAAGTAGAAGTCCCCCTCGGCGTCCAGGAGGAACTCGACCGTGCCCGCGTTGACGTACTGGACCGCGGCCGCCGCCTCCACGGCCGTGCGGCCCATGCGCCGCCGCAGCTTCTCGCTCACCGCCGTCGAGGGCGACTCCTCGATGATCTTCTGGTGCCGCCGCTGCATCGAGCACTCGCGCTCCCCCAGGTGCACGACGTTGCCCTTGCTGTCGGCCATCACCTGGATCTCGACGTGGCGCGGTCTCTCCACGTACTGCTCCAGGTAAACGTCCCGAACGCCAAAGGCCGCCTGCGCCTCCGCCTGCGCGGCGCGGAAGCTCGCCGTCACGTCGGCGGCCTCCCGCACCAGACGCATGCCGCGGCCGCCGCCACCCGCCGAGGCCTTCAGGATCACCGGGAAGCCGATGTCCTTGGCGACCCGCACGGCCTTCTCCTCGTCCTCGATGATGCCTTGCGAGCCCGGGATCACCGGCACCCCGGCCTTCGCCATCGCCTTCTTGGCGCGGCTCTTGTCCCCCATCAGCCGAATGGCCTGCGGCCCCGGGCCGATGAACTTGATATTGCAGGCCTCGCAGATCTCCGCCAGGTAGCCCGACTCCGAGAGAAATCCGTACCCGGGGTGGATTGCGTCCGCTCCGGTGATTTCCGCGGCACTTATGATCGCTGGGATGTTCAGATACGACTCGATGTTGCGGGGGGGTCCGATGCACACCGCGTCGTCCGCGAAGCGCACGTGCAGGCTGTTCGCGTCCGCTTCCGAGTAGACGGCCACCGTCTTCAGCCCCAGCTCCTTGCAGGCCCACATCACCCGCAGGGCGATCTCGCCCCGGTTCGCGATCAGGACCTTCTTGAACATGGCGGGCACTCGGACATGGGCGCGGCGGCGGCTAGCGCGGACTCAGGCCGGCTTGACCGTGAAGAGGGCGTCCCCGTATTGGACCGCCTGGCCGTTCTCGACGTGGATCTTCAGGATCTCCCCGGCCGCCTCAGCCTCGATCTCGTTCATCAGCTTCATCGCTTCGATGATGCACAGCACCTGCCCCACCTTGATGTGGTCGCCGACGTTGACGAACGGAGGCGAGTTCGGATCGGGCGCGCGATAGAACGTTCCCACGATCGGACTCGTGACGACCAGCCCCCCGGGCCCGCTCTCCGGAACCGGAGCGGGCGCCGGCCGCGGGCCGCCCCCCCCCGACCGTCGCTGTCTCCCCGCCGTGCGCCCTCGAGCACCGTCCCGCCGACGTCCGCGGGCGACCCCGAAACGGTACCCCGTCCAGCGCCCGACCGGCACACCCGGAGCTTCACTCCGTCCTGCTCGAGCTCGAACTCCGTGATGTCCTGCTCTTCGAGGATGCCAAGGATCTCCTTGAGGTCGGCGATGTCCACGGACTCTCCTTGAAGGGCGAAGGCCACCGCCCGCCGCCGCCCGCCGGCGGCCTTCGAGTTGCCGGCGGTGCTGTCGAAGAGGGCTGATTATTCGTTTCGGGCGGCTCGAAGTCAAGGAACGGCGCGAACCGTCACTCGAACTCCTGCGCCAGACCGTCCTTCGCGAGACCGAGCGCGAAGCGCGCTCGCCCGATCAGCGCCCCGGCGGAGAAGGACGCGAACAGGAAATACTCCGCCGTGATCGACACCAGGAGCGCCGTCATCCGCTCCGTTTCGATCGAGAGCTCCTGCAGAGCGCCGAGCCCCGTGTCGGCCGCCGCCGAGAGGCTCGCCCGCAGCAGGGTCGTCAGTTCCGCCGCGATCGCCTCCATGTTCGGATCCGCCCGCACGATCAGCCGTTCGATCGGGATGCCGTCCGTTCCGAGGATCATCAGCACCTCGGTCTCGGGGACCCGCTTCGCCACCGCCTGCAGCGCCTCCGCGAAAGCCCCCACCACTCACCTCCTCCGCGCCGCACCGAGCAGGATCTCGAGCACCCCGATCGTCCGCTCCAGGGCCCGGCGCTTGATGGCGGCCTCCCCGTGGCGCGCCGCGTCCTCGGCCCGCTGCCCCGCCACCAGCTCGGCCAGCCGCATCCGTGACCGCTCGTCCCCAGAGTGCTCCGCTACGACCTGCCGATACACCTCGACCGCCCGCTCCACTAGGCCCTGCTTGACGTAGAGCTCACCGAGCGTCGGCGAAGCCAGCGGCGGGCCCGGGTCCGCTGGCACACCCCGCTCCTCCCCGGCGCCTCCCTGCGGCCGGGCCGGCACGGCCTCCTCGCCCCGCTCCTGGAGCCCCTCCAGCGCCTCACCCAAGAGGCGGCCCGCCAGGATGTTTTCGGGCGCCTGCCGTACAGCCTCTTCGAGCGCCGAGCGCCCGCCCGGCAGGTCGCCCGACTCGATCAACGCCCGCCCCAACGTCACCAGGGCGGCCGGGTCGGTCGGATGGACCCCGAGCCCCGTGCGAACGATACGAATCGCCTCAGCCAAGTCCCCCGCCTTGCGTGTCTCCTCGGCCAGTTGCGCGAAGAGGCGCGACCCGGGATCGCGCCCCGCCCGCCGCCGCAGCTCATCGATCCGGGACTCAGCCACGGCTCGCGCGAGGACCGCCGCTCTCTGCCCCGATCCCGCCGGCAGGGCCTCACGTCACGCCTCTACCGCATCATTGCTGCACGATCTGCACGTAGCGATAGAACGGAGTGAGATCCGTGTCCGTGCCATAGGGTCTCACCCAGATCTGCACGAACCGAATGCTCCTGCCCGCTCTGTAGACGACGCTCGTCATGCCCGAGCCGTCCGTCGCCATCACCTCCCCCGTCTGCACGGGTCCGACGTACCGGGCGCCGGGCGCGGGCAGCATCCGGCCGTCCCCGTCGTGCTGGAAGAGGATCGGCCGGTTCACCAGGGGCTCCCCGAGATTGTCGCGGAGCCTCAAGCTGATCGAGGCTCGTGCTCACTCCGTCCGCGTTCACGGTGTCCGGCGCCGCGGTCAGGTCGACCGAGACGCCTACATCCGAGGGCCCCTGCAGGTTCGGATCCTGTCTCTGGTCGAGCTTGCAGCCCCACGTCACGACCAGAACGAGCGCCGCAGCAGCGGCCGTGGCGGCCCGCGGGCAGGGCCGCGTGTTTCGCGTATTCATGGCCACCTCTCCTACTTGCCCGGACAAGCCGTGGCGTTGTCTATGAAGTCAGCGAAGTTGATCTGCAGGCGCCCCGTACCGGACACCGCCTCACCCGCGATCGTCTTCCCGTACAGGCTTATCTCGGCGAACATAGTCAGCACCACCGTCTGCTGGATCGTGCTCAGCGGAGGCTCGTTCTTCGCCTGGTGCCGGACGACCTCGATCGGGATGTCGGTGGTACCCGACGTGGCGGCGTCCACCCCAGCCGTCAGGCTTCCCGTGATCCGGTACGGGACGTCGACCCCTTCCACCCCGCGCCCGTCCGTCCGGAAGTAGCGGACGACGTAACTGTCCACGATCACCGCCGAGGCCACGTTCGGGGTCGGCGCTTGCGGGTTCTTGTTTCGTACCCCCACCGAGACCGTCGCATAGTCCTCGCAGTAGAACGGAGACTCGGTACTCGAGCCGCTGCGCACGTCCGAGTCCAGTACCGCGGCACCGCCGCTCGCCGTGACGCCCGCCACGTAGAAGTTCACTGGCGCGCTATTGCTCGTCACGTAGTCGGGCGCGCAGCCAAAGGCGATCAGGCCCAGGGCCACCGCACATCCGAGGCAGCGCCCGCCGAACCA
Organism: uncultured Acidobacteriota bacterium; assembly: GCA_963732935.1. Lineage (GTDB taxonomy): Bacteria > Acidobacteriota > Vicinamibacteria > Fen-336 > Fen-336 > DATBSL01. The sequence continues at coordinate 980,181 of CAVTBK010000005.1, forward strand.
ACTACGACTCAGCTTCTGGGAACCCATGGCTCTTCTCACCTTCTAGGATTTCACGATCCGCGGCGTGATGAACAGCAACAGCTCGTTGTTCGTCGACGACGAGGACCTGTTCCGGAACAGGTACCCGAGCAACGGTATCTGCCCGAGGAACGGCGTGCGGTCCTGGCTGGTTGTCTCCGAGCTCTGGTAGATGCCACCGACTACTGCCGTCTGACCGTCCTTCACGAGCAGGATCGTCTTCGCTGCCTGCGTGTTGATGGGCGGGATGTTGTTGACCTTGTTCGCGAAGTCGGCCGTATTGTTTTCGACCTCGAGGTTCAGGATGACCGTGCCCGCGTCGGTGATCTGCGGCGTCACTCGGAGCGTCAACACCGCGTCCTTGAACATGACGCTCACGGTGTTGTTGGCCAACGTCTGGATCGGGATCTGCACGCCCTGTTTGATCTCGGCGGCCTGGTTGTTCTGGGTGGTGATCTTCGGGGTCGACAAGAGCCGTCCGCGGCCCTGGCGTTCCAGCGCCGTGAGGGCGACGTCCAGGTTGAAGTTGCCGAGGATGTTTCCCATGGAGATGCCGATCCCGCTGTTCGCCCCGCCGGCTGGCAGGTTGACCGCGTAGCCGCGGCCCGCCTGCCCGATCCCCTGGGAGGAGGCGAGTCCGCCGGGGCCGATCTGGTCCGCCGCGATGCCCAGCTGGCTGGGAACCGCCCCGCCGTTCAGGATGATGCTGTTCGGGAACTCGCGGCCCGTCGTGTTGCCGTAGAGCGCCGAGGCCTGCGCGCCGAAGCCCCACTGAATGCCGAGGTCCCGCACGAAGTTCCGTGAGGTGATCACGATGCGCGCCTCGATCTCGACCTGCGGCGTCGGGGTGTCGAGCTCCGCGATCAACCCCTTGGCCTTGTCCACGAAGCTCGGCAGATCGCGAATGATCAGCGTGTTGGTCCGTGCGTCGACGTTCAGCTGGCCCCGCGAGGAGAGCGCGCCCGACTGCTTCAGCACGCCGCCTAGAGTGTCCGCCTTGGCATAGGAGATGCGCTTCGTGAAGTCGACCAGATCGCCGGCCAGCTGCTTCTGCTCCTGCAGCTTCCGCCGATCCTCCTCCTCTTCTGCAGCGCACTGAGCGGCGCGATCCGGATCACGTTGTCCTCGAGCACGCAGCCGAGACCGTTCGTCTTCAGGATCAGCTCCAAGGCCCGTCCCCAGGGCACCTCGTTGAGGCGCAGCGTCACCTTCCCGCTGACGCCCGGATTGACGACGACGTTGAGGCCGGAGATGTCGGAGAAGAGCCGGAAGATGTCCAGCAGATCGCCGTCGCGGAAGTCGAGGCTGATCGGCGTGCCCAGGTCCCCGGTCTGCCCGCAGGCCATGCCTACGTTGCTCGGCTCCGCCGGCTCCTCCGGCGCGCTGGAGGCGGCAGGGCTCGCCTGCGTCTGCGGCTCCGGCAGCGCCAAAGGCTCGAGTGCGCCGGGCCGCGCGACGGGCACGGCACTCGCGAGCACGGCGGGCTCTGGGTCCGCCGACGCCCGCAGCGCCGCCAGCGGGGCCTGCGGCCCCCGCTCTGCCGTGGCGCTGTCACCGAACACGATCCGGACGCCATCGCTCCCGTCGATGATCCGATAGGGCGTCTTGTGGGTCAGATCGAGAACCAGGCGCGCCACCTTGGGCGCGGCAGCGCTGAACTGGCCCAGCCGCACTTTGCGTACTGGGTCCTCTCCCACCGGCAGGGTCCGTACGTTCGCACGCGCCACCACGTCCGGGAAGTCCAGCACCAACCGATCCGGCGAGGGAAGCAGGAAGTCCCGGTACTCGAGCCGCCCGTCGGCCTTCACGGTGAAGGCGAGCAGTCCCGCGTCCTCGTCGCGGGACACGCCGAGGATGCTCGTCGCGCGGCGACCCGAGCCGGCGCCCGAGACCGGGGCGGCGACCATTTGCGCCACCGGGGCGACCGGCTTCGCTGCCGGACGGGCCGGAGGCGCCGCCGCTACGGGTGCTGCCGTCTGGGCGGTGGTCGCGCTGGCCGGTCCGTTGCCCGCATCGACCGTGGCCGGGCGTTCGAAGACGAGCACCAGCCCCTTGCCATCCCTCGACACAGGTCGATACGGCACCAGGCTCGCGAGCCGCACCTCGACCCGGGCGAGGCTGCGGCCGTCCGCCCGCGCCAGGTTGCTCACGCGCACCGACTCGACCTCAGGCGTGCCGACGTTGATCCTGGCCGGCAGCTTCGACGCGTCGACGTCCGTGATGTCGACGACCAGCGTCAGCGGGTCGGGGCTGTAGGTCGTGTAGGCGATCGGTCCCGTGGTCTCGAGGATGAGCCGAGTGGAGCCCTCCCCGCTCTCCTGACGGATGTCGGTGATCGCCGTCGCGGGCCCGTCCTGCGCGACCGCCCAAGCGGCCGGCGCAAGGGCCGCCGTGATCAGGCAGACCCCAGCGAGATTCGCTCTCATTGCCTCGCCTCCTCCAACGCATTCAGGCTCTTGCGGACCTCGCGCGTCTTGACCGGCGAGAGGGGATCGGTCACCTCCTGCCGGAAGGTCACGGAGGTCGCGTCGATGCCGACGATCACGCCGTCGTAGAGCCGCTGTCCGGTGGTCACGAAGTAGGACTTCCCGTCTGCGCCCAGCAGGATCGCGATGTAGCCCGGCTGCTTCGCGCTGCCCAGGCCGCCGCCTCTCGTCTTCACGATCCCTTTCAGAGCCACCTCCTGGATCAGGAAGCCCTCCATGCCCGGCTTGCGGGTCTTCGGCCCGCGATCCGCCGTCACCGGCCGCCGCAGGCTCACGAACGGGTCGCGCCTGCCTTGGGAGTTGTAGCTGTAGCCGCCCGTTTCCATCTCGACGTCGAGCGGTGGCCGCGTCACGTCGGTGGCTGCCGGCGTCGGGGCCTCGGCCGCGCCCCCGGCCGCCGGCGTGGCGGTGGCTTCCGGGGCCGGCTGTTGAGCGAGGGCGAACGGCCCGAGCAGGAGGGCGGCGGCGAACGCGACCGGCGTGACTGGGCCTCTCATCGGCGGGCTCCTCGTCGCGGTCGGGCGGGCGGCGGCCCTTCCTTGTACACGTACGTCGTGGCGGTCGCCGAGACCGCGATGGTGTCGTTGACGGTCTGCTTGCTCTCGGCCTTGATGCGGATGTTGCTGACGTTGACGATCCTTGGGAGCCGGCTGATCCGGTCCAGGAAGGCGCCGAAGTTGTGGTAGGTGCCCTGCAGGTCGAGGCTGATCGGAATCTCCTCGTAGAAATCCCGCCTCTGCGGCTTGGCCGGGTTGAACTTCATGACGGCCAGGTTCGACTGCGCCGCCAGGTACTGCAGGCGCCGCATCAGGTCCGGCATCTCCTTTTCCGGCGGGAGGCTCCGCTTCAGACCCTCGAGCTTCGCCTCCAGCATCTGCACCTCGCGCTGGAAGTCGGCGAGCTTGTTCGCGGTCGCTTCGAGTGCCCGGATCTGCTTCTGCAGGTCCTCTAGCTGCGTCTCCTTCGCCTTCTGCTGCTCGAGGGCGTCGCTATACCAGAACCAGTAGAACCCGCCGACCAGGAGAGCCGCCAGGAGGACGGCGACGCCGAGCTGGCCGACCAGCGGCAGCTTTGCGAGAGGATTCTCAGCCATGCGCGTTCTCCTCGCTCACTTCCGCCCCGGACGGGCCTGGGGGGGTGCGGCCTTCTCCTTGGCCGCGACCTCGGGATCCTTGAAGCTGCCCGAGAGGCTGAAGCTCACCAGCGAACCCTTGGCGGCGGAGTTCTGGAGGTCCACCTCCGGGAACCATCCGGTCCTCTGCAGCGCGGCCATGAAGTCGGCCACGGCGGCCAGGCTGTTGCTGTCGCCCTGCAGCTTGAGACCACCGCGGTTCTCGTCGAGCGAGCTAAGCCACACGTAATCGGGGAGAGCCTTGGAGATCTCGTCCAGCATGTGGACGGGACTCTTCTGGGCGAGCCGCAGCTGCTCGATCACCCGCACCTTGTTCTCCAGGGTCGCTTTCTTCGCCTGGAACTCGTCGACCTGCTTCTGGATCGCCTGGAGCTGGGCCAGACGCTGATTGTCCTCCTCGATCCTCTGGTCCAGGGCCTTGAGCTCGCTCGACTTCAGCCACCAGGCCCCGGCGCACAGCACCGCCGCGCCGCCGACGAAGAAGGCGAGCAGCAGCATGCTCTGGATCGCGCCGGGCGGCGCGGAAGGGCCGGCCGCCACCGCTTTGGGCTTCGCCTTCGTCCGTTCGGGCGCGAGCAGGTTGATGCGGATCATCGGTCACCCACCCTCCGCACGGCGAGGCCCACGGCGATAGCCGCCGAGGGCCCGACGTCCTCGAGGAACCCCGCATCGAACTCCTTGTCGCTGTAGCGGACGTTCAGGAAGGGGTTCAGGAGTTCGACGCGGCGCGCTGAAGCGCTCTGAGAGCAGCTCCCGCAGCCCATGGATCTTCGCCGTCCCGCCCGAGAGGTAGATCTGGTCGATCCTGTCCTCTGAGCTGGTGGCCCGGAAGAAGTCGAAGGTCTTCTGGATCTCCATGGCGATCTCCTCGGACTTCGCCTGGATGATCGGGAGCAGGTTCTCGGGCGACGCGCCGTCGACCGGCTCGCCTCGCTTGAGGGCCTCCGCCTGCTCGAAGGAGAGGTTCAGGTCCTTCTGGATCGCGTCCGTGTACTGGTTGCCCGCCGGCCCCGATGTCACGGTTGAACACCGAGACCCCGGCCTTGACCACGTTGATGTTCATGATCGAGGCGCCGACGTTCAGCAGCGCGACCAGCCGGCTCGGGTCGATCCCGTAGTTGATCTCGTAGCAGTTCTGCAAGCGCGAACACGTCGACGTCCACGACGAGGGCGCCCGACCGGCCTGGGTCAGGACGGAGGTGTACTCGCTGATCTTGTCCTTCTTCACCGCCACCAGCAGCACGTCCATGTTCCCGCCCGACCCGCCGCCCTTCGATGACCTCGTAGTCGAGGGCCACGTCCTGGATGTCGAAGGGGATGTACTGTTCCGCCTCCCAGTGGATGGACTCGGCGAGCTCCTCGGGCTCATCTGCGGCAGGCTGATCTTCTTGACGATGACGGCGTTGCCGGAGACTCCGGTGCTGACCTCGCCGGTCTTGATCTGGTCTGTCCTGGAAGAGGCGCTGGATCGAGTCGATGACGGCGCCCGAGTCCATGATGGCGCCGTCGACGATCGCCTCGGGCGGCAACGGCTCGATGCCGATGCTGACCAGCTCGAACTCGTCGCTCCGCCTTCCCGCCGACCCTCAGCTCCACCGCCTTCACGGCCGAAGAGCCGATGTCGACGCCGACTAGTCCCTTCTTCTTGCCGAAAAGGCCCACGGGCGTCTCCCTCTCGTGTCCGTTAGCGCTCCTGACGCGCCGTCTCGTCCGCGGTCTCGCTCGCGTCCGCGATCCGTCCTATCCGACCTCAATCCTTATCCATACTTATCGAGAATAGTTAAAGTTCCGGGTGAAGCTAACAAGAAGACCCCTTGCTGTCAAGAGGAAAGTTAGGAAAGAGCGCCTAAACCCCCGACAACCCTAGCCCGTGAGCCTGCGCGCCACTCGGACGTGCCCTCAGGGGTGGGCACTCGACGGCTGACTGCGGCGAGCCATTAGAGTTCCGAATGGCGCCGAGAGGCAGTGCCGCCGATCACACGCACGCCGTCTCAGCCCGCCGACGAGCGCCGGTACGGCGGCAGCTCTACCCGGCGCGGCCTGTCCTGGCGGTAGCCGAGCGCATAGTCGGCCTGCATCAGCTTGTGCACTTCGCGCGTGCCTTCGTAGATGACCGCGGCCTTGGCGTTGCGGAAGAAGCGGCCGACCGGGTACTCGTCCGAGTAGCCGTTCGCGCCGTGGATCTGGACCGCGTCGGAGGCGGCCCGCTCGCTGGCCGTGGTGGCGAACCACTTGGCGAGGGAGGTCTCGCGGGTGTTGCGCCGGCCCTGGTTCTTGAGCCAGCCCGCCCGCAGCCAGAGGAGGCGCGCCGCATCGTAGTCGGAGACCATCTGGGCGATCATCTCCTTCACCAGCTGGTGCTGCCCGATCGGCACGCCGAAGCTTTCGCGGGACCGCGCGTAGCGGACCGAGGCGTCGAGGCAGGCGCGGATGAGCCCGGTCGCGCCGGCGGCGACCGTGTAGCGCCCGTTCTCCAGGGCGAACATGGCGATCTTGAAGCCTTCGCCCTCCTCGCCCAGGCGGTTCTCGACCGGCACCGCGACGTCCTGGAGCGAGAAGCCGCCCGTGTTCCCGGCCAGGATCCCCCACTTCTCCTCGATCGAGAAGGAGCGGAAGCCCGGGAAGGAGCGCTCGACCAGAAAGGCCGAGAGGCCCGAGTGGTCGCGGTTCTTCCTCTTGGCGGGGTCCGTCCAGGCGATGACCAGGAAGTGGTCGGCTACGTCGGCCAGGCTGATCCACATCTTCTCGCCGTTCAGGAAATAACGATCGCCCTTGCGAACCGCCGTCGTCTTGATCCCGACCGCATCTGAGCCGGCGTCCGGCTCGGTGAGGGCGTAGCTCGCGACCTTCTCGCCGCGGGCCTGGGGGACGAGATAGCGGCGCTTCTGCTCCTCCGTGCCCCAACACCAGAGGGTCATCGAGTTGAGGGCGACGTGCACGGAGAGGATGACGCGCAGGTGGGTATCGACGTATTCGAGCTCCTCGCAGGCGAGGCCGAGGCTGACGTAGTCCATGCCCGCCCCGCCCCACTCCTCCGGGATGCAGACCCCGAGCAGCGACAGCTCGGCCATCTGGCGAAGAAAATCCCGCTCGAAGCGGTGCTCACGGTCGAGCGCGTGGATGCGGGGCGCCACCTGGTCGCGCGCCCACTCCCGCACGGTCCCGACGAGCGCTTCGTGCTCCTCGCCGAGACCGAGGTCGATCACGACGGCCCGTCCTCCAGGTCCTCCGGGAGCGGTGTGGCCGCCGTCGCGAGGACCGCCCGTGCCTCAGCGGCACGGTCCGCCGGCATGAACAGGCGCACGCGCGCCAGGGAACGCACCAGGCGTACCGGCTCCTGGCGGTAACTCTGGTCCACGACCTGGGCCTCGAGACCGGCCTCGCGCAGGCGCAGCGCGGCCAGCTCGGCCTCGTAGATCTGGTCGGTCTCCAGGACGGCCTCCCAGTCCGGCGCGGGAGGCTGCGGCTCGCTCACCGGTCCTTCCAGACGGGCCGGCGCTTCTCCACCGCCGAGCGCAGTCCCTCCTCCACGTCCTGCGTCATCAGCAGCTGGTTCAGGTAGACGTCCTCGGCGTGGCGGAGCGCTTCGTCGAAGGGCAGGTCGAGCCCCCCGGCGATCGCCCGACGCGCCAGCTGCAGCAGGGGGGCGCTCGATTCCTGGCAGCGCTGCACGAGAGCCGAGACCTCGGCGTCGAGCCGATCGTCCGGTACCGCGCGCGTGATCAACCCCATGCGTTCGGCATCCGCCGCGCTCAGGGACGGACCGAGCAGCAGGATCTCGAAGGCACGCTTGCGACCGACCAGCCTCGGCAGGAGCGCCGCCGCCACCGTGTTGAAGACCCCGGCCCGGATCTCGGGGTGCCCGAACTTCGCACTCTGGGCGGCGAAGGCCAGGTCGCAGCCGGCGGCCAGGATCGAGGCCGCGCCCAGCGCTGGACCCGCGACGACGGCCAACGTCGGGCGATCCACCTTGGCGAGCGCCTCGAACACGCGCCGAAAGCTCTCCAGCATCGGATAGGCCCGGTCGCCGAGGTGGTCGCCGATCTCGAAGCCCGCGGAGAAGTACTTCCCGGCGCCGTAGAGGGTCAGAAGCTTGACGTCCTTCTGATACTCCAGCGACTCGATGGCCGCGGCCAGCTCCTGCATCACCTCGACGGAGAGCACGTTCGCCGGCGGGCGGTCGAGCGTGATGCGCGTGACCCCCTGAGCGGTGTCGACGTGAAGGAACTTGAAGCTCTCGACCCCGACACCCCCGAACACGTCCTGCTCGTGCGGATCCTCGTACTCCTCGGCCATGCGCGCGATCGGCCCCTTTCTGGGCGGGCAGGCCCGCTCGCTCCACGACAAACCGCGCCGCTGGTACGGTTTATCGCTGGCGCGAGTGTAGCACGATCAAGCGCCCGTCGAGCCCGGTCGCGCGAGCCGCACGACGACCACAGTGCCGGGCGAGGCCGCGAGCAGGCGGTCGGCGCGGCCGCGGTTCACCGCGAGCTCGAGCCGCCCGCCCGAGCCGATGAGCGCGCAGGCCTCGCCCCGGGCGACGTCGGCGTAGACCCGGACGAGGGGCAGGACGCGCCCTCCGGCCACGACCTCGATCCGCCCCGCTGGCGGCCCGCCCAGCGCGGCGAGGTCGGCTTCACGCAGGTTCGTGGTGAGGTTGCCGAACCGGTCCGCATGCAGAACTGCGGCCCGCCAGCCCTCGTCCATCCGCTCCGCCGCCGGCAGCTCGAGCCGCACCGGATCCGAGGCGACCGGTCCTACCTCGGCGAACCGCAGCCCTCGGGCCAGCTGCGCGGCGGCCGGTCCGAAGAGATCGCGACCGTGGAAGACCGGCGAGACCTGCGGGCGCCGCAGCACCGGGTTCGTGAGCTCGCGCACCCGGGCCTCCGGATGCGCCCGCAGCACGAGGCTCAGGACCCCGTTGTCGGGCCCGACGAAGAGCCAAGCCCCGGCGGCGGCGGCGATCGGCCTCCGCTCCGAGCCGACGCCAGGATCGACCACGACCAGGAACACGGTGCGCTCGGGGAAGACGCGGTAGACCGCCTCGAGCGCGAGCGCGCCTGCCAGCACGTCGTGCGCGGGCAGCTCGTGCAGGACGTCGACCAGGGCCGCCTCGGGGCAGACCGCCAGGATCGCCCCCTTCATCGCGCCGAGATAGGAATCCTGGAGGCCGAAGTCCGTGAGCAGGGCGATCACCGCCATGAGCCATTGTAGGTTCTGCCCGAACCTGCCGCATCATGGACGGCATGACCCGGCTGCGCGACGTCTATCGCCCGTCGCTCGCCCTCGCGACCGACCTCTATCAGCTCACCATGGGCCAGGCCTACCTGAGCTCCGGCAAGGCCGACACCGAAGCCGTCTTCCACCTGTTCTTCCGCAGCAACCCGTTCGCGGGCGGCTTCGCGGTCGCCTGCGGCCTCAGCCGGGTGGTCGACTTCCTGACTTCCTTCCGCTTCGAGCCCGAGGACCTCGAATACCTGGCCGGGCTCGCGGGCAACGACGGCCGCGCCCTGTTCGAGCCAGCCTTCCTGCGACGCCTCGCGGCGCTGCGCTTCGGCTGCGACGTCGACGCGGTGCCCGAGGGGACGGTCGTCTTCCCCTACGAGCCGCTCCTCCGCGTGCGCGGGCCGATCCTGCAGGCCCAGCTGGTGGAGACGGCCCTGCTCAACATCGTCAACTTCGAGACCCTGATCGCGACCAAGGCGGCGCGCGTGGTGACGGCCGCGCGCGGTGATCCGGTCGTCGAGTTCGGGCTGCGGCGCGCGCAGGGCATGGACGGCGGGCTCTCCGCCTCGCGCGCGGCCTGCGTGGGCGGCTGCGTCGGGACCTCGAACCTGCTCGCCGGGCGCCTCTTCGGCCTGCCGGTGAAGGGCACTCACGCGCACAGCTGGGTGATGGCCTTCGAGACAGAGCTCGAGGCCTTCGAGGCCTTCGCGGAGGCGCAGCCCAACAACTGCATCCTGCTGGTCGATACCTACGACACGCTCGAGGGGGTGCGCCACGCGGTCGCCGTCGGCCTGCGGCTGCGCGAACGCGGCCACCAGCTGGCCGGCATCCGGCTCGACTCGGGGGATCTCGCCTACCTCAGCATCGAGGCCCGCAGGATCCTCGACGAGGCGGGTCTCAGCCAGGCCCAGATCGTCGCCAGCAACGACCTCGACGAGCACACGATCGCCAGCCTGAAGGAGCAGGGGGCGCGGGTCGACGTCTGGGGCGTCGGCACCCGGCTCGTGACCGGCGGCGATCAGTCGGCGCTCGGTGGCGTCTACAAGCTGAGCGCCATCCGCGAGCCGGGAGGGAGCTGGCGGAGCCGGATCAAGCTCTCGGAGCAGGTCGCGAAGACCTCGAACCCCGGCGTGCAGCAGGTCCGCCGCTATCACGGCCCGGCCGGCTTCGTGGCCGACGTCATCTACGACGAGACGCAGGGACCCGGTCCGGCGCCTTTGGCCGTGGATCCCCTGGACCCAACGCGGCGCAAACGCGTGCCGCCCGGGGCGCCCGGCGAGGACCTGCTGCAGCCGGTCCTACGCGGAGGGACGCCGGTCGGCACTCTCTCCTCGATCGAGGAGGCGCGTGCACGGCTGCAGGGGCAGCTCGCGCGCCTGCATCCCGGGGTCCGGCGCTTCGTCAATCCCCACCAGTACCCGGCCGGGCTGTCGCTCGAGCTGCACGAGCTCAAGACCCGACTGATACTGGAAGGGAGGAGGACGGCGTGAGCCCCGCGCCGGGGGCCGGCCACCGCGAGATGCGCGTCTACCTGGACCACAACGCAACGACACCGCTCGACGAGCGCGTGCTGGAAGCGATGCTGCCCTTCCTCCGCGACGAGTACGGCAACCCGTCGAGCCTGCATTGGTTCGGCCAGCGCGCTCGGGCAGCCGTCGAGGAGGCCCGCGAGCAAGTGGCACGTCTGCTCGGCGCGGCCCCGGCCGAGATCGTCTTCACCGCGAGCGGAAGCGAATCCGACAACATGGCCCTCCGCGGTGTCGCGGCGCGGGCGAAGGCCCCGCGCCGCAAGCTGGTCGTGAGCGAGATCGAGCACCACGCGGTCCTCAACTGCGCCAAGGCTCTGCGCGAGGAGGGCCTGCCGGTCGCCGTGGCGAGGGTCCCCGAGTCGGGACGCCTCGAGCCCGCCCACCTCGCGGCCGAGCTCGACGACACGGTCGCGCTCGTCTCGCTGATGCTGGCGAACAACGAGACGGGCGTCGTGCAGCCGGTGGCCGAGGTGGCTCGCGCGGCCCACGCGCGCGGGGCGCTCGTGCACTGCGACGCGGTCCAGGCCGCAGGCAAGCTCGGGGTCGACGTGCGCGCGCTCGGGGTGGACCTGCTCACGCTCTCGGCCCACAAGCTGTACGGGCCGAAGGGCGTCGGCTGCCTCTACCTGAAGCGCGGCACGCCGATGCTGCCCCTGGTGCGGGGCGGAGGTCAGGAACGAAACCGCCGGGCCGGAACCGAGAACGTCGCGGGCATCGTGGGATTCGGTGCCGCCGCCGCGCTCGCACTCGAGAGCCAGGACGCGGAGTCCGCGCGGCTGGCGGCCTTGCGCGACCGACTGGAGAAGCGGCTCCTGGCCCTGGGTCGCGTGCGGCGCAACGGCGAGGCCTCGCGACTCGCCAACACGACGAACCTGTCGTTCGAGGGCACCGAGGCCGAGAGCCTCCTGATGGCCCTCGACCTCGAAGGCGTCGCGGTCTCGACCGGAGCGGCCTGCGCGGCCGGCGCCTCTGAGCCCTCGCACGTCCTGCGCGCGATGGGGTTTCCCCCCGAGCGCGTGCAGTCCTCGCTCCGCTTCTCCCTCGGCCGCAAGACGTCCGAGATCGAGGTCGATCACGCCGCCGGCGTGATCGCAGCCGTGGTGGAACGACAGCGGCGCGCCCAGGAGGGTTGAGGCGGCGCTCGCCGCGCTACCTGGGGATCTGCTCTTCGGCGTGGTAGGACGAGCGCACCAGAGGGCCTGACTCGACGTGGGCGAAGCCCAGCCCGAGCGCCAGGGACCGCAGCTCAGAGAACTCCTCGGGCGGGTAGTACCGCTGCACGGGGAGGTGCTTGGGAGAGGGACGCAGGTACTGGCCGATGGTGAGGATCTCCGTGCCCGCCTCCCGGATAGCGCGGATCGTTTCCTCGAGCTCGACCCGTTCCTCGCCCAGGCCGACCATGATCCCGCTCTTGGTGAGCAGCGCCTGCTGCCGCGAGCGTTTCAGCAGCTCGAGTGAACGCGGGAAGCTGGCCCCGGAACGCGCCTGACGATAGAGGCGCGGCACGGTCTCGACGTTGTGGTTGAGGATCTCGGGGCGCGCGTCCAGCACCGTCTGCAGGGCATCCCAGTGGCCCTTGAAGTCGGGGATCAGGACCTCAATCGTGCAGCCCGGGACCCGTGCTCGGATCTCGCGGATCGTGGCGCTGAAAGCGGAGGCGCCGCCGTCCGCCTGGTCGTCACGATCTACCGACGTCACGACGGCGTGCCGCAGGCGCATGCGCGCGACGGCGTCGGCCACCCTTCGCGGCTCTTCGGGATCCGGGGGTCGGCCCGGCAGGCCGGTCTTGACCGCACAGAACCCGCAAGCCCGCGTGCAGACGTCTCCCAGGATCATGAAGGTGGCCGTACCCCGTCCCCAGCACTCGCCGAGATTCGGGCAGTGCGCCTCCTCGCAGACCGTGTGCAGCTCGAGCCCCCGTACCAGCGTCCTCAGCCGTTCGTAGCCGGCGCCCTGCGGGGCCCGCGCCCTGATCCACGAAGGGCGCGGCGGCGACGGTACAGGGCTCATCACGCTCACGCGTCGTCTTCCTCCTCCTCGTCCTCTTCGTCGTCCCAGTCGTCGTCCTCGTCTTCGTCTTCATCTTCGTCTTCGAGGTCGTCCTCTTCTTCCTCCTCGTCGTCCTCGAGCTCGTCTTCCTCGTCATCGTCCTCGAGCTCGTCGTCCTCGTCGTCCTCGTCCTCGTCCTCGAAGTCCTCGTCATCCTCGAGCTCGTCGTCCTCGTCGTCCTCGTCGAAACGGAGGATGTCCTCGCGCTCCACGTCGCCTCCTCGCTCGAAAGACCCGGGGGGGTCGTGCACGGTCCATTCTAGCGTGGCTCACCCGGGTTCGAGGGTGCCTCTCCCGGGCGGATTCGTATTATCCTCTCCCCGTCCGCCGGGTGCAGCGGCCCCGCAGCGGAGCGCGGTCGAAGGAGAGAGTGATGATCGTCGTCTGCCCAGCCTGCCAGGCGCGCTATCGCTTCGACGAGGCCAAGCTCGCCGACCGCCCGAAGGTCCGGACGCGCTGCGCCAAGTGCGGCGGCACGATCGAGATCGACAACCCCCTGATGGCTTCCGCAACCATGCCCCCGGACGAGCCCGCCGCGGATCCGGCCGTGACGCCCGCTCCCCCGCCCCGCGCGACGCCGGCACCGCGGGCCGCCGAACCGACGACCCCGTCTCCCGCCGACAGCCTGAAGACCCGCGAGACGCCCGTCCAATCGCGGGAGTCGGGCGGGGCGACGCTCGCCGGTGGAGAGGCGATCCGGATGGGCTTCCTGCAGCTGCCCAAGGACAAGCGCTTCTCGCTGGCCGTGATCCAGGGCGCCGCCACCGGCCAGATCTTCCCGATCAGCAAGACGCGAACCCTGATCGGCCGGTCGGGGGCGGACATCAACATCGACGACCCCGAGGCTTCGCGCCAGCACGCGGCCATCGAGATCATGGGCGAGCTCGCGGTGCTGCGCGATCTCGGTTCGACGAACGGGACTTGGATCGACCTCGACCGGATCGAGCAGCAGCAGATCTCCAACCAGCAGGAGTTCCGGATCGGCAGTCACGTCCTCATGTTCATCGTGACGGAAGTCGAGTAGCGCGCTCGAACCAGCGCCCTCCCGGCCTGCCCGACGCCGGCCGAGTCACCCGAAGAGCACGATCGCATCATCTGCACGGCTATCGGCGTCGGTGCGGTCGCCGGCCGGACGCGCAGGGTGCGGGAGGTCTTTGACAGCCGGGTTACGATCGGCGTCGGGCTTCGGCGGCGTGCTCGATCGAAGCCGGGAGGGGCTGTGTTGGTGAAACCCGGCGACTCTCTCGTCGTGGAGGCGCACGAGCTGGATGGAATCTTCGACACCCTGCGCGAGCGCGGCTACACGCTCGTCGGCCCGGTCGTGCGAGACGGCGCGATCGTGCTCGACGAGATCCAGCACGCCGGGGACCTGCCGGTCGGCTGGACCGACGAGCAGGACGGAGGGCACTACCGCCTCCGGCGACGGGAGGACGGGGCCTTCTTCGGCCACGCGGTCGGCCCGCACTCCTGGAAGCGGTACCTCCATCCGCCGGCTCTCGTCCGTTGGCGCGCCCGGCGCGAGAACGGCGGCTTCCTGGCCGAGGCCGAGACGACCCCGACTCCGCCGCTGGCGTTCGTCGGCGTGCGCGCCTGCGAACTGGCTGCCATCCTGGTCCAGGACCGGGTCTTCCTGGGCGGCTCCTTCGTCGACACCGCGTACCGCGCACGGCGCGAGGCGGCGTTCCTGATCGCGATTCACTGCGGCGCGCCCTCGGGGACCTGCTTCTGCGCCTCGCTCGGCACCGGCCCCCGCGCGCCGGCCGGCTTCGACCTGGCGCTCACGGAGATCCTGGAGCGCGAGCACCACGTGTTCGTGTGCGAGGTCGGCACCGAGCGCGGGGCCGCCGTGGCCGAGGCGCTTCCGCATCGCCCGGCGGGACCGACCGACCTCCAGGCGGCGCACGAGGTCACGGAGCGGGCGAGCGCCCGGATGGGCAGGGTGCTCGAGACCGAGAACCTGCAGGAGATCCTGTACAAGCGCTACGAGGACCCGCAGTGGGACGAGGTCGCGCGGCGCTGCCTCGGCTGCGCCAACTGCACCATGGTCTGCCCGACCTGCTTCTGCGCCACGGTCGAGGACGAGACCGACCTCACCGGGGCCTCGACCGAGCGGCGGCGGGTCTGGGACTCCTGTTTCTCGCAGGAGTTCTCCTACGTGCACGGCGGCAGCGTGCGCACCTCCGCGGGCGCGCGGTATCGCCAATGGATCACCCACAAGCTGGCGACCTGGCACGAGCAGTTCGGGACCTCGGGCTGCGTCGGCTGCGGTCGCTGCATCACCTGGTGCCCGGTCGGCATCGACATCACGGCCGAGGCCGAGGCGGTGCGCCGGGGCGAGACGCCTTCACGTCGGGGGAGTGCCGCGACGCCACGCGAGTCGCGCGAGTGAGCTACGTCCTGTGCCGCCATCTTCGGGCAAGGAGTCAGCCGTGACCATCCATACCTTCGAATCGGTCCTGGCCGATCACCCCTTCTTCAAGGACCTGCCACAACCCCACCTCGACACGGTGACCGGCTGCGTCGCGAACGTGGTGTTCCAGCCCGGCGAGTTCGTGCTCCGGGAGGGGATGCCGGCGGACAACTTCTTCGTGATCCGGGAAGGACGCGTGGCGGTGGAGGTGTTCGTGCCCAACAAGGGGGCGATCACGATCGAGACGGTCGAGGGGGGTGACATCCTGGGCTGGTCCTGGCTCTTCCCGCCCTACAAGGCCATGTTCGACGCGCGCGCGCTCAACGCCGTACGCGCCCTTTCGCTGGACGGGGCCTGCCTGCGCACGAAGTGCGAGAAGGACCCCGCGCTCGGCTACGAGCTGCTGAAGCGTTTCACGGTGCTCGTGATCTCCCGCCTGCAGGCCGTGCGCATGCAGCTCCTGGACCTCTATGGCAACCCCGACTGAGACGCTCGCTACCGCGCCGCCCGGCTCCGACCCGATGCGGCCGGAGCCCTTCGAGGTGCGCCACATCGCGAAGGAGACGGGTGACACCTTCACGCTCACGCTCGCCCCGCTCGCCGAGCCCCACTTCCGGCCTTTCGCCCCCGGCCAGTTCAACATGCTCTACGTGTTCGGGGTGGGCGAGGTGCCGATCTCGATCAGCGGGGACCCGGCCAAGCCCGAGATCCTGGTGCACACGATCCGCGCCGTGGGCGCCACCACCCGCGCCATGCAGAAGCTCTCGAGGGGCGCCTGGGTCGGGGTGCGCGGCCCCTTCGGCACGGCCTGGCCGGTGGCGAAGGCACACGGCCAGGACGTGGTGCTGATCGCGGGTGGCATCGGGCTCGCCCCGATCCGGCCCGCCCTCTACCACGTGCTGCTGCACCGCGCGCTCTACGGCCGCATCGTGCTGCTCTACGGCGCACGCACCCCGCGCGACATGCTCTACGCCAAGGAGCTGCGCGAGTGGCGGGGACGCTTCGACGTCAACGTCGAGGTGACGGTCGACCGGGCCACCATGGAGTGGCAGGGCGCCGTCGGTGTCGTCACCCGCATGGTCCAGCGCTCGCCCTTCGATCCCGGCAGCGCGATGGCCTTCATCTGCGGCCCGGAGGTGATGATCCGCTACGCCGCGCTCGGGCTGCAGCAGCGCGGCATGCCCGAGTCCTCCGTCTACGTCTCCATGGAGCGCAACATGAAGTGCGCGGTCGGCGTCTGCGGCCACTGCCAGTTCGGCCCCTTCTTCGTGTGCAAGGACGGGCCGGTCTTCGCCTACGACCGCATCCAGCGCTTCTTCGGCATGCGGGAGGTGTGAGGTGGCCCGCCCCAGGCTCGCGGTCTTCAAGTTCGCCTCCTGCGACGGCTGCCAGCTGTCGCTGCTGGACTGCGAGCAGGAGCTGCTCACGGTCGCGGGTCAGGTCGAGATCGCCAACTTCCTCGAGGCCTCGCGGGAGGTGAAGCGAGGCCCATACGACCTGGCCCTGGTCGAGGGCTCGATCACGACCTCGCACGACGCCGAGCGCATCCAGCAGGTGCGCAAGACCTCGCGCCTGCTGATCACGATCGGGGCCTGCGCCACCGCCGGCGGCATCCAGGCGCTCCGGAACTTCAAGGACGTGCGGGAGTTCACGCGCGTGGTCTACGCGACGCCGGAGTACGTGTCGACACTCGAGGCCTCCACCCCGATCGCCCAGCACGTGCGCGTGGACTTCGAGCTGCGTGGCTGTCCGATCAACAAGGCGCAGCTCCTGGAGGTTCTGGGGGCCTTCCTGC
Organism: uncultured Acidobacteriota bacterium; assembly: GCA_963732935.1. Lineage (GTDB taxonomy): Bacteria > Acidobacteriota > Vicinamibacteria > Fen-336 > Fen-336 > DATBSL01. Next base: position 996,826 of record CAVTBK010000005.1, read on the forward strand.
GCGGCCGCCGGCCGAACATCCCCACCTACCCCGTCTGCCTCGAGTGCAAGCGGCGTGGCGTCGCTTGCGTGATGGTCGCACAGGGCACGCCTTGCCTGGGACCGGTGACGCAGGCCGGCTGTGGTGCCATCTGCCCCTCCTATCAACGCGGCTGCTACGGCTGTTTCGGTCCGGCGGAGGCCCCCAACACGGCCTCCCTGGGCGCCTGGTGGCAGGCCCAGCTGGGGGCGAGCCGGCCCGAGCTGGTACGCGCCTTCCGCAGCTTCAACGCCTACGCAGCCCCGTTCCGCACCGCGAGCGACGCCTATGAGCACGAACGCACGTAGCCGGGTCGTCAAGGTCGACGCGCTGGCGCGGGTCGAAGGCGAAGGGGGGCTCACGATCCAGCTGCGCGGCGGCCGGGTGGCGGACGTGAAGCTGCGGATCTACGAGCCGCCCCGCTTCTTCGAGGCCTTCCTGCGCGGGCGGAGCTTCCGGGAGGTGCCCGACATCACCGCCCGCATCTGCGGCATCTGCCCGGTCGCCTACCAGATGAGCTCGGTCCAGGCGATGGAGACGGCCTGCGGTGTCACGGTCGGCGGGCCGATCCGGGCCCTGCGCCGCCTGCTGTACTGCGGCGAGTGGATCGAGAGCCACGCGCTGCACGTCTACATGTTGCACGCGCCGGACTTCCTGGGCTACCAGAGCGCCATCCACATGGCGGCCGACCACAAGGGGATCGTCGAGCAGGCGCTCGAGCTCAAGAAGATCGGCAACGACCTGGTGACGCTGGTGGGCGGGCGCGAGATCCACCCGATCAACGTCCGTGTGGGCGGCTTCTACCGGACGCCTGCGCGCGCCGAGCTGCGGCCGATCGAAGAGAGGCTCAAGCGGGCGCTTGAGATCTCGCTCGCGACCGTCCGCTTCGCGGCTGGGCTCCCCTTCCCCGAGTTCGAGCAGGACTACGAGTTCGTCTCCCTCGCCCACCCGGACGAGTATCCGCTCAACGAGGGGCGGATCGCCTCGAGCCACGGCCTCGACATCCCGGTCTCCGCCTACGAGGAGAACTTCGTCGAGGAGCACGTCCCGCAGTCGAACGCCCTGCACTCGGTGCACAAAGGCTTCGGGGCCTTCCACGTCGGGCCACTGGCGCGCTACGCCTTGAACTTCGACCGGCTGCCAGAGGTGGCACGCGATGCGGCCCGCGCCGCCGGCCTGGGACCCGTCTGCCGGAACCCCTTCAAGAGCATCGTAGTACGGTCGCTGGAGCTCGTGTTCGCGTGCCACGAGGCCCTCCGCATCATCGCGGAGTACGAGCCTCCCGATCGCCCGTTCCTGGAGGTGGAGCCGCGTGAGGCAACCGGTCACGGGGCCTCGGAGGCGCCTCGAGGGATGCTCTATCACCGCTACGCGATCGGAGCGGACGGGCTGGTTCGCGCCGCCCAGATCGTGCCGCCCACCGCGCAGAACCAGAAGACGATCGAGAACGACCTCTGGCACTTCGTCCCGACCGTGCTGAACCTGCCCAAGGACGAGCTGACCCTGCGCTGCGAGCAGGCCATCCGCAACTACGACCCCTGCATCTCGTGCGCGACCCACTTCCTGAAGGTCGACCTGCGCGGCGAGTGACCGCCCGGCCCCGGCTGCTGATCGGTGTCGGCAATCCCGAACGAGGCGACGACGGCGCTGGCAGAGTCCTCGCGTCGCGGCTCCGCCGCCGAAACGGTTGCGCATTCGAGGTGCGCGAGTGCACCGGTGAAGCAACGGCGCTCATGGATGCGTGGACGGGCTTCGATGACGTGGTGCTGGTGGACGCCTGCCGGGGCGCTGGGACGCCCGGCAGCATCCACCGCTTCACGGTCGCCTCGCTCGAGCGGCTGAGCCGCGTCGAACCCCGTCGATACGAGTCGACGCACGGCCTCGGAGTCGCGGCGGCCCTCGCTCTCGCAAGCGCCCTCGGCAGGCTGCCATCGGGGCTCGTCATCTACGCGATCGAGGCCGGTCATCTCCGACACGGGCGCCGCCTGTCACGACCCGTGGCGGGCGCAGTCCGGGAGCTGATGGCACTGCTCGTGCAATAGCGCACGGCGCGGCGCAAGAAAATGGGCCCCGCCGGAGAGACATGAACCTCACGCCCCAGACTCCTCCCCATCCGAGCGGCGACAAACGATTCAAGCTGCTCGATGTCGCGATCAAGCGCCACCAGTTCCGCCAGGACGCCCTGATCGAGATCCTGCACAACGCGCAGGAGCTCTTCGGTTACCTCGACAGCGACGTCCTCATCTACGTCGGCCGCGCCCTCCGGGTGCCGCTCTCGCGCGTCTACGGCGTCGCGACCTTCTACAACTTCTTCTCGATGAAGCCCTCGGGCGAGCACACCTGTGTCGTGTGCATGGGCACGGCCTGCTACGTCAAAGGCGCGGGCCAGATCCTGGAGGCGCTCGAGAGCCGGCACGGGATCAAGGCGGGCGAGACGACCGAGGACGGCAAGATGTCGCTGGTCACCGCACGGTGCCTCGGTGCCTGCGGCCTGGCGCCCGCGGTCGTGTTCGATGGAGAGGTCGCCGGCAAGATCGGGGTCGAGGCGACCCTGGCCCGCGTCGAGCCGTGGCGAGACGACCCCGGCGTCCAGGACGCGGCAGGCCAGCTATGAGCACGGAGGCCCGACGCGATCTGCAGGAGAAGGAGCGCGCGACGCGCGCAGAGAAGCGCTGTCGAGTCGCCGTCTGCGGCGCCGCCGGTTGCCTCTCGAGCGGTGGCCAGGCGGTGCGCGAGGCGATCGAGCGGGCGGTGAAGGCGGCGGAGACCGACGAGGTGGAGGTGATCGGCACCGGCTGCCTGGGCCTGTGCGACGCAGGCCCCCTGGTCCAGGTCTCGGACGAGAAGGGCGTGCGCCTCTATCAGAAGGTCGACGAGCAGAAGGCCGCACGGATCGCGAGCGAAGACGCCCTGGGGGGCAGGCCGGCGCAGGACCTGCTCGACGATTCGAACGCGGCTTTCTTCGCCAAGCAGCGGAAGATCGTGCTCGAGAACTCCGGCCGCATCGACCCGGAGCGGATCGAGTCCTGCGTGGCGGAAGGCGCCTACGAGGCGCTGCAGAAGGCGGTCACCGAGATGACGCCGGCCGAGGTCATCCAGCAGATCACGGCCAGCGGCCTGCGCGGACGCGGCGGCGGCGGCTATCCGACCGGGCTCAAGTGGAGCACGGTCTCCAAGGCCAGGGGCGCCAGGAAGTACGTGATCTGCAACGCCGACGAGGGCGACCCGGGCGCCTTCATGGACCGCAGCGTCCTCGAGGGCGACCCCCACCGCGTGCTCGAGGGCATGGCGATCGCCGCCTTCGCCGATCGGCGCGGACCAGGGCTACGTCTACGTGCGCGGCGAGTACCCGCTCGCGATCCAGCGGCTGAAGACGGCCATCCGACAGGCCGAGCGGCTGCAGTTCCTGGGCGGCCGCGTCTTCGACACCGGCTTCTCCTTCCGGGTCGACATCCGGATCGGCGCGGGCGCCTTCGTCTGCGGCGAGGAGACGGCGCTCATCGCCTCGATCGAGGGCAGCCGCGGCACGCCGCGGCCGCGCCCTCCCTACCCCGCCACCAGCGGCCTCTGGGGCCATCCGACCCTGATCAACAACGTGGAGACCTTCGCCAACGTGCGCGCCGATCATCCGCAACGGGGGCGCCTGGTACGCCTCGATCGGCACCGAGAAGAGCAAGGGAACCAAGGTCTTCGCGCTGGCCGGCAAGATCGCGCGCACCGGGCTCATCGAGGTGCCCGATGGGCATCACCCTGCGCGAGATCGTCTTCGAGATCGGCGGCGGCATCCCGGGCGGGCGCACGTTCAAGGCCGTGCAGACCGGCGGGCCCTCGGGCGGCTGCATCCCCGCCGAGTACCTGGACCTGCCGGTCGACTACGAGTCGCTCGCCGGCGTCGGCTCGATCATGGGCTCGGGCGGCATGATCGTGATGGACGACACCTCCTGCATGGTCGACGTGGCCAAGTACTTCATGGAGTTCTGCCGTGACGAGTCGTGCGGCAAGTGCATCCCCTGCCGCGCCGGGCACCGTGCAGATGCACGGGCTGCTCGACAAGATCACGCGCGGCGAGGCGACGCACGCACGACCTCGACGCTGCTCGAGCAGCTCGCCGACCTGCTCAAGAACACGAGCCTCTGCGGGCTCGGGCAGACGGCGCCCAACCCGGTCGTCAGCACGCTGCGCTACTTCCGGGACGAGTACCTGGCCCACATCGACGAGCGGCGCTGCCCGGCCGGCGTCTGCAAGATCACGCCGCCCGCCCGCACCGCGTCGCTTCTGCCGGAGGTGCGTCCATGAGCGTCAAGACCTTCACCCTGAACGGCAACCGGTGAGCGCCGGCGAGGACCAGACCATCCTCGACGTCGGCGACGAGCACGGAGGTCGACATCCCGCGCCTGTGCCACCTGGAGGGACTCTCCGAGGTCGGTGCCTGCCGCCTCTGCTGTCGTGGAGGTGCAGGGGACGCACAAGCTGCTGCCCGCCTGCATGACCAAGGTCGAGGAGGGGATGGTCGTCACCACCGACTCGGAGCGGCTCCAGACCTACCGTCGCATGATCGTGGAGCTGCTCTTCGCCGAGCGCAACCACGTCTGCTCGATCTGCGTGGTGAACGGCTACTGCGAGCTGCAGCAGCTGGCCTACGCGGTCGGCATGGACCACGTGCGCTTCGCCTACCAGGCCCCCGCGCTGGAGATCGACGCCTCGCACCACCGCTTCGCGCTCGACCACAACCGCTGCGTCCTCTGCACGCGCTGCGTGCGCGTCTGCGACGAGATGGAGGGGGCCCACACCTGGGACGTGGGCGGCCGGGGCGCCTCTGCCCAGGTCATCACGGACCTGAACCGCCCCTGGGGGGAGTCGGGGACGCTGCACGAGCTGCGGCAAGTGCGTGCAGGTCTGCCCCACCGGCGCCCTCTTCGAGAAGGTGCGGCCCAAGGCCGAGATGATCAAGAGCCGCGACTTCCTGGTCTACCTCAAGACCGCGCGGGAGAAGAAGCTATGGATCCGGTGACGCGCCCCGCTCCGCCGGGCACTCGGGGCACGAGCAAGCCGCGCGTCGCCACCGCCTGGCTGGGCGGCTGCTCCGGCTGCCACATGTCCTTCCTGGACATGGACGAGAGGCTGATCGAGCTCGCCCCGCTGGTCGACCTCGTCTTCAGCCCGATCATGGACGTGAAGGAGTTCCCGGCGGAGGTCGACGCGACGCTCGTCGAGGGGGCCGTCGCCAACGAGCAGAACCTGCACGAGGCGCGCCTGATCCGGGCCCGGACCAAGGTGCTCGTCTCCTTCGGCGACTGCGCGGTCACCGGCAACGTGCCGGCCATGCGCAACCCCCTGCGCCGCGCGGAGCCGGTGCTGAAGCGCGCCTACATCGAGAACGCCGACCTCACCCCGCGCCGGCCGTCCGAACCCGGCATCGTGCCGACGCTCTTCGACCGCGTACGGCCCCTGCACGAGGTGGTGCCGGTGGACGTCTACCTGCCGGGCTGCCCGCCGTCGGCCGACCTCATCCACTTCGTCCTCAGCGAGCTCGTGGCCGGGCGCACCCCGGACCTCCACGACCGGCTGCACTACGGCTAGGCAGGGGGAATCGACCAGCATGGGCCAACGCATCGTCATCGACCCTGTCACCCGCATCGAGGGCCACGCCAAGATCACGTCTCGTCCTGGACGACCAGGGAGAGGTCGCCGACGCCCGCTTCCACGTGGTCGAGTTCCGCGGCTTCGAGAAGTTCTGCGAGGGACGCTCGTTCCGCGAGATGCCCGGGATCACCTCCCGCATCTGCGGGATCTGCCCGGTCAGCCACATGCTCGACCTCGGCCAAGGCGGGCGACGAGCTTCTGGCGGTTGCGATCCCCGAGGGCGGCACGCGCCTGCGGCGCCTGTTGCACTACGGCCAGATCGTGCAGTCGCACGCGCTCTCCTTCTTCCATCTCTCCTCGCCCGACTTCCTGCTCGGCCACGACGCGGCCCCCGCCGCGCGGAACGTCATGGGGGTGATCGCCGCCCATCCCGAGGTCGCGCGGCGGGGCATTCGGCTGCGCCAGTTCGGCCAGGAGCTGATCGAGGTGCTCTCGGGCAAGAGGATCCACTCCACCTGGGTCGTGCCCGGGGGAGTCGACGAGCCCTTGACCCCGGAGGGCCGCGAGCGGATCGCCCGCTGGCTGCCCGAGGCGAAGGAGTCGACCCTCAAGACGCTCACCTTCTGGAAGCGCGAGCTGGATCGCCACCAGGAGGAGGCGCGCGTCTTCGGCAACTTCCCGTCGCTGTTCATGGGGCTGGTGACGCCCGACGGCGGACTCGAGCACTACGACGGCAAGCTCCGCTTCGTGGACGCCACCGGCAACCTGGTGGCGGACCAGCTCCCCACCTCCCGCTACCACGAGTACATCGGCGAGGCGGTCGAGCCCTGGACCTACCTCAAGTTCCCCTACTACAGGCCGCTCGGTTACCCGGGCGGCATGTACCGGGTGGGGCCGCTCGCGCGGCTCAACGTCGCCTCACACTGCGGAACGCCGCTCGCCGATCGCGAGCTGGCGGAGTTCCGCCAGCTCGGCCGCGGCGCGGTGCTGTCCTCCTTCCACTACCACTACGCGCGGCTGGTCGAGATCCTCTACTGCGTGGAGAGGATCGAGGAGCTGCTCGTCCATCCCGAGCTCACGACGACGCAAGTGATGGCGCATGCCCGCCGCAACCGCTACGAGGGCGTCGGCTGCTGCGAGGCCCCGCGCGGCACCCTCTTCCATCACTACAAGGTTCGCCAGGGCGGTCTCATCGCCTGGGCCAACCTGATCATCGCGACCGGGCAGAACAACCTGGCGATGAACCAGACGGTGCTGCAGATCGCCCGGCACTACGTGAAGGGCGAGAAGCTGAAGGAGGGCATGCTGAACCGGGTCGAAGCCGGGATCCGGGCCTTCGACCCCTGCCTGTCCTGCTCGACGCACGCGTACGGAGAGATGCCGCTCCAGGTCGAGTTGCGCGCGGCCGACGGCACGGTGCTCGACACCGTGGCACGCGGCTGAGGCGCGGGACCAGCCGGACCGCCGGGCGCGGCCCGGCCGAGGTGAGGACCGTGCACGAGGTACCTGATGCCGTGCTCGTAATCGCCTGGGGCAATCCCCTGCGCGAGGACGACGCCGTCGCCTGGCACGTCGTCGACGGCCTGCGCCGGCTCCAGCCCCGCCCGTCCCTGCCGCCGCTCCGCCTGCGCCACGCACACCAGCTGACGCCCGAGCTGGCCGAACCGGTCAGTCGCGCTGCCGGCGTCGTGTTCGTCGACGCACGAAGCAGCGGAACGCCGGGGCTGGTGCGCTGCAAGGCCGTGTCTCCGCAGGCCGGCGCGAACCCGCTCGCCCACGCGCTCAGCCCCGAGGCGCTGCTCCTCTATGCGGAGGGCCTCTTCGGGCGCGCACCCCGCGCCGTCGTGGTCACCGTGGACGGCGAACGTTTCGGGCTGGGCGAGACCCTCTCCCCCACGGTCCGCCGAGCCGTCCCGCGTGCCATCCGGGCCGTGATCCGCCAGGCGCGCGCTTGGGTGGCGAGCGCCGCGCCCGCCCTGCCAGCCCGAGAGAGCTGACACGCGCGTGCCTCGGAGACCAGCGAGGCCGGCTTGGGACCGCTGGGCCGGACGACCGATCGAGCAATGCCCGATTGGCGGGGCGCTGAGTATCTCTACGGTCCGTTGATATTCTCTTCGCCACGACTAAGTGCTAGCAGGGACTAGATGTTCCGACCGCGCTAGCCCACTCGCCATCCGAATCGTTGATTTCATCAACAACACGCCCGGATCAGGTGATTTTGTCTACGCCAGGTCTGGTTCTTCTGCCTTCAGTGGTTTCCGACGATTTCCCCCATCGAGGACGGCAGCGACACACATCTTGCAGTGGAGGGCGAGCAGGAGGTGGACGTCCATGACCGTCTTGCTCGTACTCGCGTTCTTCGCTTTCTTCATTGGCCTCGACTACCTGGTGGCGCAGCGGCGGCTCGCTCGCGAGGCCAGGGCCCAGGGCCTGCTGGCCGCGCCCACGCTCGAGCCTGCCTGGGTGGCCGGCTATCAGATGCCGGAGAGCCTCTTCTATCACCGCGGTCATACCTGGGCGCGGCCGCTCGACACCGAAACGGTTCTCGTCGGCCTGGACGACTTCGCGCGCAGGTTGATCGGGACCCCGGCGGCCCTGCGCCTGCCCTCCCGTGGTGACTGGCTGCACCAGGGCGGTCACGGCTTCGGACTCCGGCTCGCCGGCAGGGCGGCCGAGCTCGTCTCGCCCGTGGAAGGCGAGGTCGTCGAGGTGAACCGGGAAGTCGTCCAGAAGCCGGCCCTGGCGAGCGAGGATCCCTATGGCCGGGGCTGGGTCCTGAAGCTCAAGGCGCCGAACCTCGCGACCAACCTGAAGAACCTCCTCTCCGGCCGTCTCGCGCGCAAGTGGATGGAGGACAGCCGGGAGGCGCTCGAGCTACGGCTGATGGCCCTGTCCGGCTCCGTGGTGCAGGACGGCGGCGAGCCCGGTCCCGACCTCGGGCACCACCTCGCCGCGGCCGACTGGGAGCGGCTCGTCTCCGAGTTCCTCCTCACCTAGGTCGCGATCCAGGAGTCATCCCATGTCTCAACCACCCAACCCCCGTTCGCGCGCGCTCCTCTTCGACGCTACCCGCTGCATCGGCTGCGGGTCGTGCGCGAGGGCGTGCAAGGAGTCGCACGGCTTCCCCGGCACCGGCGAGGAGACCGAGCTCGACGCCGTCACCTACACGGTTGTCCTCGACCGTGGCCAGGACCGCTACCTGCGCCGCATGTGCATGCACTGCGAGGAGCCGAGCTGCGCCAGTGCCTGCCCGGTGGGCGCCCTGCACAAGACGAAGCTCGGCCCTGTCGTCTACGACGCCTCGAAGTGCATCGGCTGCCGCTACTGCATGGTCGCCTGTCCCTTCAGCGTGCCCCGCTACGAGTGGTCGAAGCCGGTGCCGCGCGTCCGCAAGTGTGACGGCTGCATCGACCGCCAGCTGGCGGGCAAGCCGAACGCCTGCGCCGAGGCCTGTCCGGCGGAGGCGACCATGGCAGGCACCCGCGAGGAGCTGCTCGCCCTCGCCCGCAAGCGCATGGCGGAGGACCCGAACGCCTACTACCCGCAGATCTACGGCGAGAAGGAGGTCGGCGGCACGGACGTGCTGATCCTCTCGCCAGTACCCTTCGAGCAGCTCGGACTCAAGCTGGGACTCGGCAATGAGCCGTTGCCCAACCTGACCTGGGCGGCTCTTTCGAAGATCCCCAAGGTGGTCGGCATCGGTTGTGTTGGCCTCTCCGCCATCTACTGGATCACCCACCGCCGGCAGGAAGTCGCAGCCGCCGAGCACCGGGAGCAGGGGGACCACGATGCGACGCACTGAGCGATTCTCTCCGGGTTTCTGGACCTGGCTTCTCTTCGTGATCCTGGCCGCGGGCGCCGTCGTCACCGTGCTCCGCTACTGGAAGGGACTCGGCGCCGTCACCAACCTCTCCGACCGCTTCCCCTGGGGGCTCTGGGTCGGCTTCGACGTGCTGTGCGGGGTGGGTCTGGCCGCCGGCGGCTTCACGATCACGACCGCCGTCTACGTCTTCAACCTGAAGCGCTTCCAGCCGATCGTCCGGCCCACCGTGCTCACCGCCTTCCTGGGCTACATCCTGGTCGCGGTGGGCCTCATGTACGACCTCGGCCGGCCCTGGAACATCTGGCACCCGATGGTCATGTGGAACCCGCACTCGCCGATGTTCGAGGTCTCCTGGTGCGTGATGCTGTACCTGACCGTGCTGGCGCTCGAGTTCTCGGGCATGGTCTGGGAGCGGCTGGGCTGGACCCGCGCGCTCGCGGTGCAGCACGCGGCCACGGTCCCCCTGGTGATCGCCGGCGCCGTCATCTCGACGCTCCACCAGTCGTCGCTCGGCTCTTTCTACCTGATCATGCCGGGCAAGCTGCATCCCATCTGGTATACGCCGCTGCTGCCCTGGATGTTCTTCCTCTCGGCGATCGCCGGGGGGCTCGCCATGATGATCGTCGAGTCGCGTCTGTCGTCGCGCGCGCTCGGGCGCGGGCTCGAGATGCCTCTGCTGTCCTCAATCGGCAGGGCGCTCCTGGTGGCGCTCGGGGTCTACGGGGCCGCGCGCCTCGCCGACCTCGCCCACCGCGGCGTGCTCGGCCAGGCCTTCTCGGGGAGCCGCGAGGCCGCCTTCTTCCAGCTCGAGCTCGGGATCGGCGTTATCCTTCCGATGGTGCTGCTGGCTCTTCCGGCCGTGCGCCGCAACTCGGGCCGCCTCTACGGCGCCGCGCTGCTCGTGGTCGCGGGCTTCATCGTGAACCGCCTCAACGTGAGCATCACGGGTCTCGAGGGCGCGCAGGGCGGTCACTACCTGCCGGCGCTCGGGGAGGGTGTGGTGACGATCATGCTGGTGGCGATCGGGGTCGCGGCCTTCGCCCTCGCCGTGCGCTTCCTGCCGGTGATGGCCGAGGTCCATGAGCCCGCGGCGATCCCGGCGCCGGAGCCCGCCGCTGCCGCCGCGCTCGCCCCGGCGCACGCGAGGACGTGACGCCACTCCACGCGGCCGCGACACTCGCGAGGCGCCTCCGGCCCTGGAGGCGCCTCGCCGTGCGCATGGGCCTCGGCCTGTGCCTGGGCGCCGCGGCCATCCTCTATCTCGCCGACCAGATCGGCCTCGAGCGCCAGCGCGCCCAGCTCGAGGGCCTGGTCGCTCTCTCCGCCGACCGCACCGCCGGGATCGTCCATCGCGCGACACACGACGGCATGCTGCGCAACGACGCGGAGGGCGTGCGTCGGATCATCGCCAACATCGCAGACCAGGAAGGCGTCGACCGCGTCCGCATCTACAACAAGGAGGGACGGGTCCGGGTCTCCTCGCGGCCGGGCGAGGAGGGAACCCTGGTCGACAAGCACTCCTACGAGTGCATCGCCTGCCACGCCGGATCCCAGCCGAAGGCCGGCCTGGACCGGGGCGACCGCATCCGCATGCTCCGTACCCCGGGCGGAGGCCGCGTGCTGGGCGTCATCACACCGATCTACAACGAGCCGGCCTGCCGCTCCTGCCACGTCCACCCGGCCTCCCAGCGCGTGCTGGGGATCCTGGACGTGCGGCTCTCGATGGCCCAGGCCGACGCGGCTCTGCGCGGCTCCGCCCGCCAGATGCAGTACGGCATGTTCGCGACCGGCGCCGGGGTGCTGCTCCTGAGCTTCCTCCTGTTGTGGGGGTTCGTGATGCGCCCCGTCAGGCGCCTGCGCAACGCCATGCAGCGCGCCGCCCTGGGCGACCTCGGCGCCCGGGTCCCGGTCGACAGCCGCGACGAGATGGGCGACCTGGCTCGCTCCTGGAACGAGATGAGCGGCGAGCTGCAGCATGCCCGCGAGGACCTGGAAGGCCTCAACCGGACGCTGGAGGAGCGCATCCGCGAGAAGACGCTCGAGCTCGAGCACACCCACCACCAGATGGTGGTAGTCGAGAAGATGGCTTCCCTGGGCAAGCTGGCGGCGGTGGTGGCGCACGAGATCAACAACCCGCTCGCGGGCATCCGCACCTACGCGCGTCTCCTGCGACGGCAGTTGGGGGGCGGGAAGGGCGGCCCCCCCGATCCCGAGCAGTGCCGCGAGGCCGACAAGATCCTGGAGGTGGTCGACAGCGAGGCCGGCCGCTGCGGCGACATCGTGCGCAACCTGCTCGCCTTCAGCCGCCAGGCCGGGGCGCGCTTCGCCGAGGAGGACCTGGCGCCGATCATCGAGCGCTGCCATCTGCTCCTCAAGCACCAGGCCGAGATGCTGAGCGTCACGTTGGAGGCGGGCTCCGAGCCCGACCTGCCGCGCATCGTGTGCGACGCGGCGCAGGTGCAGCAGGTGATCCTGGCCCTGGCGATGAACGCTCTCGAGGCAACACCTGCCGGCGGGCGGGTCGATCTCCGGGCGGAGGCCGAGGCTGAAGGCGTGCGGCTCACGGTTTCGGACACCGGCGCCGGCATCCCGCGCGAGCACCAGGACCGGATCTTCGAGCCGTTCTTCACCACCAAGGAGGCGGGCAAGGGCGTCGGCCTCGGCCTGGCGGTGGTCTACGGCATCGTCAACCGCCATCATGGGACGATCGCGGTCGTCTCGGAAGCCGGCCGGGGGACCTCGATCGCGGTGCGGCTGCCGCTCCGCCAACCGCCGGGCGCTGGCCCCGCCGGCGCCTCGACGGCGACGTCCGAGCGGCCCGGCGACCAGGCGGCTACCCGGGCAGGAGACGAATGATGAGCGCAGCGACCACGGCCCCGGCGGCGGCAATGCGGATCCTGATCGTCGACGACGAGACGATCGTCCGCGAGTCGCTCGGCGCCTGGTTCCGCCAGGACGGTCACGCGGTGGACGTCGCCGAAGCGGCGAAGGAGGCCCTGCGTCTCGTCTCCGCGAACCGCTACGACCTCGCCTTCCTCGACATCAAGATGCCGGGCATGGACGGCCTCGAGCTGCAGACGCGCCTGGCGGCCGCCGATCCCGAGCTGACCATCGTGCTGATGACGGCCTACGCCTCGGTCGAGACGGCGGTCAACGCGATGAAGGCGGGGGCCTACGACTACATCGTCAAGCCCTTCGATCCCGACGACCTCTCCCTGCTCGTCCGTCGCGCGGCCGAGCACCGCTCCCTGCGGGCCGAGAACCTACGGCTCAAGAAGAGCCTGGAGAGCGCGGCAGGGCCACCGCCCCTGCTCGGAACCTCGGCCGCGATGAGCCATGTGCTCGAGCTGGTGAAGACGGTGGCCGCGTCGGACTCGACCGTGCTGATCACCGGGGAGTCGGGTACCGGCAAGGAGGTCGTGGCTCGGGCGATCCACGGCTACTCCTCTCGCCGCTACAACCCGATGGTCGTGGTCAACTGCGGGGCGCTGCCCGAGGGCATCCTGGAGAGCGAGCTCTTCGGCCACGAGGCCGGCGCCTTCACCGGCGCGCGCGCGCGGCACAAGGGCAGGTTCGAGGCCGCCGAGGGCGGCACCATCTTCCTCGACGAGATCGGCGACGTGAGCCCGAAGGTCCAGGTGGAGCTGCTGCGCGTGCTGGAGGAGAAGGAGGTCACCCGGCTCGGCGGCAGCGCGCCGGTGCCGGTCGACTTCCGCATCATCACCGCCACCAACCGCGACCTGGCGGGAGCAGTGGCCAGCGGTGCCTTCCGCGAGGACCTCTACTGGCGGCTCAACGTAGTTCACATCCAGATCCCCCCGCTGCGCGAGAGACCCGAGGACGTGCCCGTGCTGGCCACGCACTTCCTGGCCCGCTTCGCGCAGTCGATGAGCCGGCGCCCGATGCGCTTCTCGCCAGAGGCGCTCGACGCGCTGGCCGGCTACCCGTGGCCGGGCAACGTGCGCGAGCTGCAGAACGCGATCGAGCGCGCGGTCGTGGTCGGACGAGGCGGAGCTGGTGCAGGCGGCCGACCTGCCCGTGCGCGTCACCCGGGTGCCGGACGCCCCCGGTCCGGCGCCCGGCTCGCTCGCGGAGGCGGAGCGGGCGCACGTCGCGGCCGTGCTCGAGGCGAGCGGCTGGAACATCACCAGGGCCGCGCGCATCCTCGACGTGGACCGGGTGACCCTCTACAACAAGATCCGCAAGTACGAGCTCAGGAAGCCCGCGAGTCCGACCCCCGGCGACAAGCCCGACCATGGCGGCTGATGCCGCGCTGCGAGCGGAGGGCGTCGACCTTCAGCCGATCGGGACGCTGCGCCCCGGCACCCTCCCCGCTCTCGCGGCCCGCCTGAGCCGGCGCGTTCGTCTGCCCTGCCACGTGCTGCCGGAGGACGAGCTGCCCCTGCCCCAGCTCGCCGGACGCCAGCAGCTCGACGCCGGTGCGCTGCTCGAGCGGCTCGAGTCGCGCGCCACGGCGCCCGGCCGGCTCCTGGTCGGCGTCACCGGCGAGGACGTAGCGATCGCGATCTTCACCTTCGTGTTCGGCCTCGCGCGCCGGGGCGGCCGGGCCTGCCTCGTCTCCCTGGCCCGGGCGGCACCGTCCTTCTACGGCCTGCCCGAGAACGAGGGCCTCCGCGACCAGCGCGCGGTGGCGGAGATCCTGCACGAGCTCGGCCACCTCGCGGCACTCGACCACTGTCCGGATCGGGCCTGCCTGATGAGCTTCGCCGGCACCGTCGACAAGGTCGACGCGCGGGGTGGGGCCTTCTGTGGCCGCTGCGCAGCGCAGCTGCCGCCTTGGATGCGCGGGCCCGGGGCCGCCGGCGAAGGCCGGTAGCAGCGTACGGGGCCGGCGCCCCGCGAGCGTCTCGACGACGCCGCTATACTGGATGGATCGTGCGTGTCGTGGTGGCGATGTCCGGAGGCGTCGACTCGTCCGTGGCGGCGGCCCTGCTGAAGCGGGAGGGTCACGACGTGATCGGCATCTCGATGCAGCTCGCCGACCAGACCGCGGGCGAAGGCCCCTCCTTCGGGCGGTGCTGTGCGCTCGACGATCTTCACGACGCCCGGCGCGTCGCCGCGCGCCTCGGCATCCCGCACTACGTGGTGAACCTCGAGCGTCCCTTCCGGGACGGGGTCGTCTCCCCCTTCGTCCGCGACTACCTCGCCGGCCGGACGCCCCTGCCCTGCGCCCGCTGCAACAGCGAGGTGAAGTTCGCCAGCCTGGTCACGCGGGCGCGCGCGCTCGGGGCGAGCCACGTCGCGACCGGCCACTATGCCCGCCAGGACCGCGCGCACGACGGTCGGCGACGGCTGCTGTGCGGCCGCGACCAGGCCAAGGACCAGTCCTACTTCCTCTTCGGCCTCAGCCAGGAGCAGCTGGCGAGCGCTCTTTTCCCCGTGGGCGGCCTGGCCAAGAGCGAGGTGCGGCGCCTGGCGCGGGAGCAGGGGCTTCCCGTCGCGGACAAGCGCGAGAGCCAGGAGATCTGCTTCGTCCCCGACGGCGACTACGCGGCTTTCGTGGAGCGCCAGGCACCCGATCCCGACCGGGGGGGACGATTCGCGACCAGGACGGCCGTGAGCTGGGACGTCACGCCGGCATCCACCGCTTCACGGTCGGGCAACGGCGCGGACTCGGCCTCACGGCGCCGCGGCCCCGCTACGTCGTCGCGATCGAGCCCGACTCGCGGACCGTCGTGGTCGGTGACCCGGAGCGGCTCGCAGGCGACCGGCTCGTCGCGGGCGAGGTCAACTGGCTCTCGAGGCCGGCCCCGGCCGGGGAGATCCGGGCACAGGTCCGGATCCGCTACCGGCATGCCGCGGCACCGGCGCGGGTCCGGCCGCTCCCGGGTGCGCGGGCGCTCGTCCTCTTCGATTCGGCGCAGCGGGCGATCACTCCCGGCCAGGCGGCCGTCTTCTACGATGGGGAGCTCTGCCTGGGCGGCGGCTGGATCGAGGCCCCGCCCCCCGCCCGTTGAGGGACTCGCTATGGCTCCTCGGGGTCGGCACCCGAAAGATGCGCCAGAGCCAGCCGGGCCGCGATCTGCTGCGCGGCCTTCTTCGAGTAGTCCTCGCCGATCGTGAGCGTGCCGTCGTCCAGCCGGCACTCGACGCGGAAGCGCCGGCGGTGGCTCGGACCCGCCTCGGCCACGACCGCGTAGGCGGGCAGCGGGCGACCGGTCGCCTGCAGGCGTTCCTGCAGCGCGCTCTTGGGATCCTCGACCAGCCCCGCGCGCGCGTCCAACTCTGGCGAGAACTCGGCGGCCACGAAGCGATGCGCGGCCTCGAGTCCGCCGTCCAGGTAGAGAGCCGCTACCACTGCCTCGAACGCGTTCGCCCACAGCGCCGTCTTGGTCCGCCCGCCGGTCTTCTCCTCGCCGCGGCCCAGCCGCAGCAGCTCCGGAATACCCGCGGCGGCGGCGTGCCGCGACAGGCTCACGGTCGAGACGAGCTGGGCCCGGCGCCGGCTCTTGCCGCCCTCCGGCCCGTCCGGGTCGCGGCGGTGCAGGAGGTCGGTGATCACCATCCCGAGCACGGCGTCACCCAGGAACTCGAGCGGCTCGTTGTCGGCCACCTCGGGATCGAGCGACTCGTTGGCGAGGCTGGCGTGAGTGAGCGCACGCTCGAGCAACGCCGGTTCCGCGAAGCGGTGGCCCAGGCGCGCCTCCAGGCCCTGAAGCGCACGCAGGCGCTCCCCGGTCACGTGACGCTCTCCTCCTGCACGACCTTCAGCAGCACCAGCGTCAGGTCGTCGTGCGGCGCCGCCTCGCCCACGAAACCCCGCACCTCGGCCAGGATGCGCTCCTTCATCTGCTCGCTGTCCAGGCCCTCGCCCTGCTCGAGGATCCGCCGCAGCCGCGTCTCGCCGAACAGCTCGGCCCGCTCGTTCATCGCCTCCGACAGCCCGTCGGTGAAGAACAGGAAGACGTCGCCTTGCTCCAAGGGAAGCTCCGCCTCCTCCAGGATCGTCTCGAAGCGCCCGCCCGCCTCGAGCCCGAGCCCGAGCCCCGGCGGGGCAAGGACCCGGGTGGTGCCCGTGCGACCCTCGAGCTGGATCAGGGGGTTGTGGCCCGCCCGCGCGTAGCGCATGCGACGCGCCGCCGTATCGACGATGGCGTAGGTCATGGTGACGAAGGAGCGCGAGTCCATGTTGGCGGCCAGGATCTGGTTGGCCTCGCAGAGCAGCCGCGCGGGCGAGGAGTGGATGCGCGAGAGCGACAGCACCAGGCCCTTGAGCTCGGCCATGTAGAGGGCGGCCGAGGTCCCCTTGCCCGAGACGTCGGCCACCAGGACCCCCATGCGGCTCTCGCCGAGCGGGAGGAGGTCGTAGTAGTCCCCGCCCACCTCGGCCGCGGGCAGGCAGAGCGCCGCGATCTGGATCCCCGGCAGGCGCACGAGGCCGTCGCCCGGCAGCAGGCTCATCTGGATCTGGCGGGCGATCCGCAGCTCCTCCTCCAGGCGCTGGCGCTCGCTCTGCTCCAGGATCAGCTCCTGAAGCGAGCGCGACATCACGTTGAACGACTCGGCCAGGTCTCCCAGCTGGTCGTGGGAGCGGATCCGGATCACGTGCGAGAAGTCGCCCTGGCGCAGCCGCTCCGTCCCCACCGAGAGATCATGGACGCCCCGCGTGATCTGGCGCGCCAGCAGCAGCCCCAGCACCAGGGCGAAGCCGTACACCGCGACGAACGCCGCCCCCAGGATCCCGAGCAGGTACAGCAGCAGCTCAGGCATCGTGTGCATGCCCAGCTCCCGCAACGACACCGGCGAGAGCCGCCGCACGATCTCCATCGGTCGATAGCGGAAAGCGACCGGCGGCCCCTGCATGGCGCTTCTCTCTCCGCTCGCCCAGCTGGTCTTCTCCGGAAAGGCGAGAGCGATGAATCCCCCGTCGCTCTTCGCCCGCAGGCGAGTGCCTCCCTCCTGGTACTCGACCACCGGGCCTTTCTCGACGTGCAGGGCGCCGCGAGCGGCCGGTTGCGGTACCACCTCCATCTCGCTGCTCTGGATCACGTGGATGCCGGTGCGGTTCTCGAGGTCGGCGTAGAAGCTCCGATCGGCCGGCACCTCGAGCAGGAGCGCGGTCCCGTCCTGCAGCCACGCCGCCCGCAGCACCTCGGACGAGGGTCGCTCGCCCGGGGGAACGGTCACGAGCCCGGCGAAGCTCCGCTCCTTTCTCAGCCACTCGGGAACCGCCCGTGGCACTGGCCCCGCCGAGATCACCACCCTTCCGTCACGAAGCAGCGCATAGGCGAGCTCGGGGTAGAGCACGCGAACGGCGGCGAGCCGCGCCGGCACGGCTCGCGCGGCCTGCACGTCGGACCCGGGTAGCTCCACCAGCGCCGAGCGCGCCGCCGTCCGGAGCACCTCGCCGGCCTTGTCGATCTCCCCGGTCACGATGCGCGAGCCCACCAGGCCCAGCAGGAGGACGCCGGCGATGGTGGCGAACGCTGCCATCAACAGGACCGGCACGAGAGCGATGAAGAGGTAGGAGAAGATCAGCTTGGTCCGGATCCGCCACAGAAGTCGGTCGGACGCCCAGCGCAGCCCCCTCCAGAGGAGGCGGGCCGCCGCCAAGGCGAGAACGATCCGAGCCGTGACGCCGACGGCGGCCGGCAGCGCGTGGCCCAGCGCCCCCAGCAGCAGGTCGAGCCCCCACAGGCCGAGCGCCGCGGCCACGATCCGACGGCCCCAGGTCGCGCTCAGCGCGTGGCGGAGGCCGGCAAGCGGGGCGCGGATCCGCCCCGCGGGGAGCAGCGACGGCATGCGCGACAATCTAGCACCGCGGCCGCGAGGTTGACAGCTCTCGATCCGACCGGCTAGGGTGACCCGAGATGCGACGCGCCACCCTCTTGGCAGGCTCGCTAGCGTCGGGAGCGTTGAGCTTCCTGTGCGGGGCGGCACCCCCGTGCGAGGCCGCGCCGGCAGAGGCGGCGCAAACGACGCCGGGCACGGTCCTCGCGATCGAGGCCGTCGGTCTGGTGCGCTCGCCGACGGCCACGCGCTCCGTGGCGATCCTGCGCAACGGGGGACGAACGCGCGTCGTCTCGGTTGGTGAGAAGGCCTTCGGAGCGCGGTTGGTCGCGATCGGCATGGACACCATCCGCCTCGACGTCGACGGCCGCCCGCTCGAGCTGAAGCTCGCGCCGACCCCAGCAGGGGCTCCGCTCGGGCCCGCCCCGCGAGCCGCCGCGCTCCCATCCGACGCGCCGCCGGAGGACCCAGCGACGCCGCCACGTGACATGGACCGGCGTCAGGTGCAGATCCGCCTCGGCGAGGAGATGAACCGAATCCTCTCCAATACGGCCCTCGCCCCGGTGACCGAGGACGGACGCGTGGTCGGGGTGAGGATCACGCGCATCGCCGAGGGCAGCCTGCTGACGGACGCCGGCCTGCGCGCCGGGGACGTCCTGACCCGCGTCAACGGCACTTCGATCGACGGCATGGCCTCCCTGATCGCGCTCTGGCCGAGGCTGCAGGGCGCTTCGGAGCTGCGCGCCGTGGTTCTGCGGGGCGGCAAGCCCTTCTCGCTGCAGGTGACCCTGCGCTAGCGCGCAATCGACCCCGCACGCGGGCGAGGTGGAGCTCGTCCCACCCCGCCCCGTTCGGGGCTGCCCCGCCTCAGTCGGCCTGGCCGCTCTGGCCGGCAGCCTGGGCCTTCTGCTTGCTGGAAGGCTTCTCGCCCGGCGGCACGGAGTTGCCGCGCTCGAGTCGTACCTTCAGGTCTTTCAGCACGCCGCGCTCCACCTCGACGTCCTCGGAGAAGGTCTTGTATCCGCCCTTGTAGATGGTGAGGTGGTGGGGCCCCTTCTCCAGCCAGAGATAGGAGGGATCCCCGTCCAGGTCGCGCGCCTCGGCCTGGTACTTTCCGTCGACCCAGACGTCCGCCCGGTTCGGCTTCACGTTCAAGTCGATCGCCCCCCAGCCGGTCATCTTGGCGATCGTCAGCGCGTCGATGTGATCTTCCGGGCCGTAGTAGCCCCAGGGACCGCCCCAGCCCCAACGCCAGGGCCTGAAGGCGTAGGGACCGAAACCGAAACCGAAGTAGGGACCGAGGTAGGGGCTGTAGAATCCGCCGCCTACCACGACCCGCCCGTGGCCGTGACCGCCCGGACCGTGATGAGCCTCCTCGGCCGGCGCCGACACGAGCCCGAGCCCCAACGCCAGCACCATCGTCGCTCCGACGGTCGTGCCCGTCCGTCTCCAGTTCATCCCGACCTCCATCGTGTACGGGCCGACTCGCCGATTCCGAGCCGCCCGATTCTCTGCATGTGCAAACCGCCCTCCCGGCCGGGCGCCAGCCTCGGGCCGGACGACCCTGGCAACGTGATTTTGCAGGGCCGTGACATTCGTGATCACGCACGAGCGCCCACGAGGCAACGCGCGCCCCGCGCGACCTCCCGCCCGTCGCCCGCGGCGTGACCGCCGCCGCCCGAGTGTCATCGCCGGGCGACGTCGAGGTCTCCATGGGAGGACACCTCTCCCTTGGCCTGATCGCGTCTGGCCTGATCGCGGGCCGGCTGTCCCCTCCTAGCGATCTCCCCCGAGCGAGGCCTCGAGCCAGGCCAGGTAGGGAGCCGACCCCCCGTCGATCCGGATCGCGACCAGCTCGGGGACCTCGTACGAATGCAGGGTGACGAGCGCCGCGCGCAACGCTTCGAGCCGGCGCGTGCTCGTCTTCACCACCAGCAGCCACTCGCCTGAGCGCTCGACGGCGCCCCGCCAGCGATAGACCGAGACGACCCCGGGGACGACGTTGACGCAGGCGGCGAGCCGCCGCTCGACGAGAGCACGGGCGATCCGCTCCGCCTCGTCGGCCGTTCCGACGGTGGTGAGCGCGAGCAGCGGCCCCTCGGCGTTCATGGGACCCATCCTAGCCCACCACCGGCCGGACCGCCGGCGCGGGCTCCACCGGGGCTCCTCCAGGAGATTCCGGGCGGGAACCTCGCACCGCCGCCCCGGCAGAAAGCCCTTGACCGCCGGAAGGCCGACCCGGTATTCTTACAGTGCTTCTCTAGGATTGCACTGTAGGACAGGAAGATGGATCCCGACAGCATCCGGCAACGCGTGCGGGCCAGGCTGCAGGAGCAGCGCGCCCTGGTCGAGGACCTGCTGAGGCGTCGCGAGCAGCTCGCTGGGTCCCTGTTCGTGCGCTACGGTGTCTGCGGCAAGGCGGGCTGTGCGTGCCACAGTGGGCAGAGGCACGGCCCCTACTACGTCCTCTCGACGCGCAGCGGCGGCCGCGGCGGCTTCTCCTATCTCGACCAGGCGCAGATGGCGGAGGCGCGCGAGCTCGTGAAGGCGTTCCGCGAGTTCCGCAAGGGCATGCAGAGGCTGCGTAAGGTGACCGAGCAGCTCGTCGTCCTGCTGCGGCGTTACCAGCAGGAAACCACCCGGCAGGGCAGCCGGCGGGTCGGCCTCCCGCGGGAGGCTAGCGCCTAGAATATGAGATATAGTGCTGAGTTACGATCAGATCTTAAAGTGAAGGATTACGTCTTGGCGCGAGAGGAGCAGGCGAGGAGCGAGCCGGGGACGCGGCGCAAGGCCTGGGTCCTCGGCGCTGGCATCGCCCTCATCGCCCTGCTGGTCGGCTCGGTGTTCGGCGATCGGGGCTTCCTGAACCTGGTCGAGAAGAAGCGGCACGTCGCCGAGCTGCGAAGCGAGATCGAGACGCTGCGCATCGAGAACGCACGGCTCGCGAGCGAGATCGGAGCCCTGCGCACGAGCCCTCGCGCGATCGAGCGCCTCGCGCGAGAGGAGCTCGGGCTGGCACGGCCCGACGAGACGGTGTTCCTGATCCGCGAGGACGACGCGACCACCGGCCCCTGAGGTGCGGGCGAAAGCCCTTGAGGGGAGCGTTCGAAACGCGTTTCGCCCTTGACAGGAGCGCTCGAAACGCGCTTAGATGGGCCCGCGTTTCGAGCTCCACCCAAACGCCCGTACCCGGCACCCGACTCTCTGGAGGTTTGAACTCGATGGCAGCAAAGCCGATGACCAAGTCGAAGATCGTGGCGGCGGTCGCCGAGAAGGTGGGCATCACCAAGAAGCAGGCCGCCCTCGCTCTCGAGACACTGGCTCAGATGTCGTACAAGGAAGCCAAGAACGGCTTCACCTTCCCGGGCGTCGGGAAGCTCGTGGTCCGCAGCTACAAGGCTCGTATGGGCCGCAACCCGCAGACCGGCGAGGCGATCAAGATCCCCGCCCGCAAGCGGCTGAAGTTCGTGGTGGCGAAGGCCGCCAAGGACGCCGTCCTCGGCGCCAAGTAGGACCCGCCATCCTGGATTGGGCGCGGGACGAGGTCCCGCGCCCTTTCTGTCTGCGCATGTCGGAACCGCAAGAGGGCGGCACCGGGGACGAGGCCGCGGTCCAGGCGCGCGTCCTCGAGCTCGTCGAGCGGCTCGCCCGCGAGGCCGGAGGCTCTCGCGCCGCCTCCGCGGTCCACTCCCAGGCGTCGCTCGGACACGACCTCGGGCTCGGCAGTCTCGAGAAGGTCGAGTTGCTGCTGCGGCTCGAGCGTGCCTTCGCGCGGACGCTCGCGGACGAGTGCCTCGACCTCGACACTCCGGCGGCCCTCGCCGCCGCGGTCCTCGCCGCCGGGCCCGTCGAGCGGCCGAGATCGCGGGGGGGCGAGCGGCAACAGGGTCCGGCGGCCGAGTTGGGGTCGGTCGCGACGCTGCAGGAGTCGCTCTGGCGACGCGCGGCGCGCGAGCCAGAGCGCGAGCACGTCTTCCTGCGCGAGCAGGACGGCGTCGACCTGCCGGTGACCTACGCCCACCTCCGTGACGAGGCCGCGGCGATTGCGGCGGGCCTCCGCTCCCGCGGCATCTCGCCCGGCGACACCGTCGCCCTGATGCTTCCCACCGGCCTCGACTTTCTCTCGACCTTCATGGGCACGCTTGCGGCGCGGGCGATCCCGGTTCCCATCTATCCACCGCTTCGCCTCGACCGCCTCGCCGAGTACGCCGCTCGTCAGGCGAGGATCCTGGTCGACGCGGGAGTGAAGCTGCTGGTGACGATCCCCCGTGCACGCCCGGTGACGGCCCTCTTCCGTTCGGCCGTGCCGACGCTCCGGGACCTGGTGACGGCCAAGGAGCTCGCGGTCCAGGGCGCGTCGATCGACCCGCTCGGCGGCACCGGCTCCGATCCCGCCCTGATCCAGTACACCTCCGGTTCGACGGGCCAGCCGAAGGGAGTCCTGCTCACGCACGACAACCTGCTCGCCAACCTGAAGGCGATCGCCTCCGGACTCGAGCTCGCGCCGACGGACGTCGGCGTGAGCTGGCTGCCGCTCTATCACGACATGGGACTGATCGGCTCCTGGCTGCTGTGCCTGCACCGGGGCGTCCCTCTCACCCTGCTGCCACCCACGGCGTTCCTGGCCCGGCCCGAGCGCTGGCTCTGGGCCATCCACGAGCGCCGAGCCACCCTGTCGGCGGCCCCGAACTTCGCCTACGAGCTCTGTGCCCGCCGGCTGCCGGACGAGGCGATCGAGGGTCTCGACCTCTCCTGTTGGCGCGTGGCTCTGAACGGCGCCGAGCCGGTCAGCCCGCGCACGCTCGAACGCTTCGCCACCCGCTTCGCCCCGAGCGGCTTCCGGCGGGAGGCCCTGCTCCCCGTGTACGGCCTCGCCGAGTGCGCCGTGGGCCTCGCCTTCCCTCCGCTCGGACGAGCTCCGCGCGTGGATCGCGTCTCTCGCCTCGCGCTCGAGCACGAGGCCCGCGCGCTGCCAGCGGCCCCGGACGATCGGACGGCCGTCGAGCTCGTCTCGCTCGGGCGGGCGCTCGCCGGCCACGAGCTGCGGATCGTCGACGACGCTGGCCGCGAGCGGGGTGAGCGCGAGGCGGGACGGCTCGTCTTCCGTGGACCCTCCGCGACCGCCGGCTACTACCTGAACCCGGAGGCGACCAACGCCATCACGCTGCCGGACGGCTGGCTCGACAGCGGAGACCTCGCCTACCGGGCGGCCGGCGAGCTCCACGTCTGCGGGCGGCGCAAGGATCTCATCATCAAAGCCGGCCGGAACCTGCTGCCGCAGGACGTCGAGCAGGCGGCGAGCGAGGTCGACGGCGTCCGCCGGGGGTCGGTGGTCGCCTTCGGTGTCCCGAGCTCCGACCTCGGCACCGAGGCTCTCGTGGTGGTCGCCGAGACCCGCCACGGCGAGCGTGCCGAGCGCGAGCGGCTCGTCCAGGGCGTGATCGCCCGCGTCGTGGAGGCGGTGGGACTCCCGCCCGACCGGGTGCTGCTGGTGGCGCCGGGCACGGTTCCCAAGACCTCGAGCGGCAAGCTGCGCCGTTCGGCCGCCCGGCAGCTCTACCTCTCGGGAACCCTCGGTCCTCCTCCGGGCCTCCGTCCCGCCCAGCGCCTGCGCTTGCTCACGGCCGCGGCCCGGGAGCACCTGCGCGCCTTCGTTTCGCGCTCCCTGCGCGGGCTCTACGCCCTCTGGCTCGCCCTGGTTCTTCCTCCCGTGCTGCTCGCCGCCTGGGCGCTGGTCGTGGCGGTACCCAGCCGCCGCTTCGCCTCGGTGGTGGCGCGCCACAGCGCCCGCGCCTGCCTCCGTCTGATCGGCTGCCGGACGACGGCGAGCGGCCTGGGACGGCTGCCCCGGCAGGGACCGCTGGTCCTCGCCGTGAACCACGCCTCCTACGTCGACGTCGCCGTCCTGCTCGCCCTGCTGCCGCGCGACGTCGTCTTCGTCGCCAAGCGCGAGGTGCTCGCCAACCCCTTCCTGCGCGCCTTCGTCCGCCGTTCGGGCTACTTGACCGTCGAGCGCCGCGACACCCAGCAGGGTCTCGCCGGCGCCGACGCGATCGACGCGGCGCTCAGTGACGGCGCCCGCATCCTCTTCTTCCCCGAAGGTACCTTCACCGCGGCCACCGGCCTGCGCCCTTTCCGGTTGGGCGCCTTCCGCGCCGCGGCCGCGGCTCGGGCGCCCGTCGTCCCGCTCGCCCTCGCCGGCTCACGGCGGATCCTGAGAGGGGACTGGAAGTTGCCGCGTCCGGGCCAGGTCCGTCTCATCGTCGGGCATCCCGAGCTGGCCGAGGGCACGGGGCTGCCGGCCCAGCTCGCGCTCCGCGACCGCGTGCGGGACGTGATCGCCGCGGCGTGCGGAGAGCCCCGCCTCGATCTGGTGGCGGCCGGCCCCGCACCTCGCGCGGCGCCCTTCACGGCGGAGCGCGAGCGGTGACGGTGCGCCTCACGCTTCCGGCCGTGGAGGAGGCCCGCGCCGTCCTCGCGCCCCACCTCCCGGCGACGCCGCTCCGGCCGAGTCTCGCCGTCCCCGGCCAGGACCTGCGCCTCAAGCTCGAGTGCTGGCAGCCCACGGGCTCTTTCAAGGTCCGGGGTGCGCTCTGTCTCCTCTCGTCACTCACTGCCGAAGAGAGGCGTCGGGGTGTAGTGGCGGCATCCGCCGGCAACCACGCGCTCGGGGTGGCTTTCGCCCTCGAGCGGCTCGGCGGCGCGTTCCCGGCGACGCTCTTCGTCCCGCGCACGACTCCCCGAGCGAAGCTGGCGAAGCTGGCCCGCTTCCCGGTGGAGGTTCGCCAGGTAGGCGACTGCTACGACGACACCGTCGAGGCCGCCCGCCAGTTCGAGCGCGACGACGGTGCCGTCTTCGTCCACGCCTACGAGGATCCCCGGACCGCGGCCGGCCAAGGCACGATCGCCCTCGAGATCCTGGAGCAATGCCCCGAGCTCGCGACGGTCCTCGTGCCGGTGGGGGGCGGCGGTCTGCTCGCCGGTGTCGCGACCGTCCTCGACGCGCTGGCACCGCAGGTGCGGGTGGTGGCGGTACAGCCGGAGGCCTCCCCGGCGTTTCGCGAATCCCTCCGGCTCGGGGCACCGCTCCTCACCTACCCCGCGCGCCCGACGCTCGCCGATGGCCTCGCCGGTGGGATCGGCAGGATCGCCTTCGACCATGCCGATCTGGTCGACGAGATCATCGAGGTCGGCGAGCCGGAGATCGGGGACGCGATCGTGGCGCTGCTCGCGTCCGACCAGGTCGTGGCGGAGGCGTCGGCTGCGGTCACCGTTGCCGCCCTGCGCTCCGGGAAGCTGCGGGCCCTCGAGCCGGGACCGGTCGTCGCGATCCTCACCGGCGGGAACATCGACCTGAACGTGCTGACAGGGCTCCTCGCCGCCCGCCCCGGAGCGACGCGCCCGTGAGACGGGAGACGGGCACGGAGCGCCTCCTGCGCCACGGCCCGTGGCTGCTCGCCGCGCTCGCCTGTGGGGCGCTCGGTGCAACGCTCGCCGGCCGCGCCGGCGCCGCGGCGGGGCTCCTGCTCGGCGCGTCGCTGGCCCTCGCCGCCCGGGCCGCCCACACAGCGAGGCTGCGCCGCCGCGCCCGGCTCGCGACACCTTTTCCCGCGGAATGGCGCGAAACGCTCCTGCGCGCCTACGATCACTTCGAGCGGCTGGACGCCCGTTGGCGGGACCGCTTCGAGCGGGCCGTGCACCTCTTCCTCGCCGAGAAGCGCATCACCGGCGTCGAGGTCGAGGTCGACGACGAGCTGCGGCTGCTGGTGGCGGCCTCCGCCGTCACCCTGAGCGTGGGCTGGAAGGGCTACGCGTGGGACCAGCTGAGCGAGGTGCTGCTCTACCCCGACGACTTCGATCGCGACTACGTCTTCGGTGGCGCGGAACGGGTCGGAGAGACGCACGCGTGGGGCACGGTCATCCTGTCCGTTCCGGCCCTGGTCGAGAGCTTCGAGTACCCGGACGACGGCTACCACGTCGGTATCCACGAGTTCGCGCACCTGCTGGACGTGAGCCAGACCCACTTCGAGGGCATCCCGGCCGGGCTCGACGAGGCGAGCGCCCGGGCGTGGGTGGCGGTCGCCGAGAAGGAGATGGAGCGTCTTCGCAGCGGCCGCTCGGCGTTCGACGACTACGGGGCCCACGACCCCGTCGAGTTCCTGGCCGTGGCCGTCGAGGCGTTCTTCGAGGTGCCCCAGCTCGTCCGCGGGCGCCATCCCGAGGTCTACGCGATCCTCTCCCGCTACTTCGGCCAGGATCCCGCGGCGTGGGACGACGCTCGAGGGCTCTAGCCGAAGTTGCGCGGTTGAAGGGGTCGTGTCGGCGTAAGGCCTTTCGACTCAGCAGGGGTCATGGCCGAGTCTGTACTACATCGGGCGCATGGAACGAGTCGGCGCCGATGCGTTCTGGCAGCTCGATGGCCAGACGGGTGAGGATCTCGGCCTGCTGGGCATCAGGGCGGCTGACGCGACGAAGCCGAAGCTCTCGCCCATCGACGAGCGGCAGAATGATGTCCCCGCTCTTGATTGTGGAGAGTGAGTCGAGGACGCGACGTGCCGTCATTCCCAAGCCCTTGACCTTGGCGAGCCTGTCGAGCGTGCGGTACATGGCGTAGGCGAGGAAGCAGACGAGGACGTGCGCCTTCACCCGGTCCCCATTCTGGTGATGGATCGGGCGGATCGAGAGATCCTGCTTCAGCGTGCGGAAGGCAGCCTCGGCGTCGTTGAGCTGCATGTACATCGTCCACAGCTCTGACTCCGCGTGGCCGTCGAGGTTCGTGCGGAGAAGATAGGCGCCTTCCGTGTGGCGCAGGTACTGCGCCTTGTCTTCGTCCTTGGTCCAGGAGAAGCTCAGCGTCGAGCCCTCGCCCTCGACGTGGAAGCTGTAGGCCCGGGCGACACGTGAGCACTCGAGCTTGAGCCGCCCGAGCCGCTGCTGGAGCACGTCACGGCTGTGAAGCCGCCCACTCTTGACTGCAGCCTCGATACGCCCGAGCCGTTCTTCGATCTGCCGCTCGAAACGGTCGTGGATCGCGGCTTCCTTCCTCTGGCGATCGCTGGAGCGGCAGAGGATGAAGGTGTCCGGGCTGCCGTCAGGAGAGCCCACGCGCTTGACCTCGATGCCCTTCCGCACCTGCGTCCAGTTCTCTTCGAGCAGTTCCTTCTCCACCTTGCGCAGCAGCGTCCGCGGCGTGCCGACCAGGTAGAGTCCTCCCGAACGCCGCAGCATTTCGAGGTTCTTCTCGCTCGCGATGCCGCGGTCGAAGACCCAGATCCGCGAGGCCTTCCCGTACAGCGCCTCCATCTTCGCCATCATCCCCTCGAGCGTCATCGGCTCGGACTGATTCCCGGCGAAGACCTCGTAGCCGAGTGGCAGCCCGCTGCGCGTGACCACCAGGCCGATCACCACCTGCACGCAGTCGGAGCGGTGATCGCGGCTGTAACCGCGGCGCGCCAGAGGATTGGCCTGGCCGAGCCCCTCGAAGTACGTGCTCGTCAGGTCGTAGAGCAGCACATCGAAGGGCTCCTCGAAAAGCGTCCCGATCCGCGCCTTGAGGTGTGCCTCCAGCGCCGCCTTGTGCGGCAAGAGATGATCGAGTGCTCGATACAGCCGGTCCTTGTTCACCTGCTCCTCGCCCACGCCGCAGATGTCTTCGAGCGCCGAGCGCGGGTAGAAGCGCTCTTCGATCGCCAGCTCCGAGGACGGCGCGACCAGTCGAGCCGCGCTCAGGATGAAGGCCATCACAGGCCAGGGGATCGCCTCCGAGCCCCGCTCCATCCGCTCCTCGAGCAGCGCATCGAGCCCGAGCAGGCTCCACAGGTGGCGGGCCAGGAAGACTTCGCCAAAATCCCGCGCCCGCTCCCAGCGCACTCCGTCCAGACGCACCTGCACCACCCGCTCGCCACTCGGGATCGTCGCCGAGTCGCTCGCGAACAGCTCGAGCTGCGTCTCCGTGCCCTCGCCGTTGAACACCGCAATCGACTTGCGCCAGGCGCCTTCGGCCGAGCCGTTCAGCTCGCCCAGATACGCGAGCGTCCGGTGCTGCGGCCCTCGCGACGTACGCACCGACTCGACCAGCGAGTAGTAGCGGTGGTCCTTGCCGTCCTTCGTTCGGTGATGGACCTTCAGGAACACGCAGGCCAAGAGTGCCCGCGTCGAGCGCCGCGAAACAAGAGGGTAGGTCTGTACTACACGCCCTTTTCGAAACCCACCTTCAACCCTCAGGCCCACTTACACGGCATGCCTCCCCCGAAAACCGCCGTTTCGAGGGCCCAACTGCGCAAGTTCGGCTAGGAGCGATCTGTCGGGACGCGCTGCCCTCCCCGGACGCGGTTACGGTACGCTTCGTCGTGCGCCTGGACCTGCTGCTGATCGGGAAGCATAGGGAGCTGTCGCGACGGAAGGCGCGGGAGGTGATCGAGAAGGGGCAGGTGTCGGTGGACGGCGAGCGCGTGCGCGAGCCGGGAAGGGACGTCCGCGCCGACGCGGTCCTGGTGCTCGACCGCAATCGCCCCGCCCTCCCGCGCGCCCGCTGCTCGCTGCCGGTCCTGTACCAGGACGAGCACGTGATCGTCGTCGACAAGCCCGCCGGGCTGCTGAGCGTTCCCACGCCGGCGGGCCCGCCCGGGGAGGACTCGGTCCTGCTGCGGGTGCGCGAGTACGCCGAGCGGCTGAGCCCCCGCGGCGGTTTCGCCGAACGCGTCCACCGGCTGGACCGCGACACCTCGGGAGCGATGGCGCTGGCACTCTCGCCCGCGGCGCGCGCCGGGCTGATCGAGACCTTCAGGGCACATCGCATCGAGCGCACCTACCTGGCCCTGGTCCGGGGCGTCCCCCGCACGGATGAGGGCGTCGTGGACGCGCCGCTGCGCGAGGCCTGGACGGGCGGACGCAAGGCGGTGGCGCGGCACGGCGAAGACTCCCGGCCGGCTCTCACGCGTTGGCGTGTGCGCGAGCGCTTCGCCGGGGCGGCCCTTCTCGAGGTGCAGCTCGAGACCGGGCGCCAGCATCAGATTCGCGTGCACCTGGCTCACGCCGGGCTGCCGGTCCTGGGCGACCCCGTCTACGGGAGCGAAGGGACGCCTCGCTCCGGTCCGGCGCTCCCGCGACCACGGCGGCCGATGCTCCACGCCTTCAAGCTGGGTTTCCTGCACCCCGTGAGCGGTGAGCGCGTGGCCGCCGAGAGCCCGGTCCCGGAGGACATGAGACGCGTGCTGGCCGCCTTGCGGCGACGAGGGGCGGCTCCCGACCAGGTCAGCTGAGCATCGCGAGGATGTCGAGCAGACTCGCCGGCGAGCTCTCGAAGTGGACGCCGACCTGAAAGGAGAGTCCCTCCAGGCGCGCCCAGATCGTGGTCCCCGGGACCTCCACGATCGCGCCGCGAGCCCCGTCCCGGATCGGAGCCTCGAAGACGACGGCGATCGGCACGCCCCGCGTGATGTCCTCTCCCACCCGCAGCCGGCAGCCGTAGGGCGAGAGGTCCATCGCCGTCGCCGGTCGCCACTCGCCGTTGACACGATAGCGGACCGTGAGCAGACAGGCCTTGCGTGCGGTGATGCGCCGATTGCTCCGGCCCGGAACCGTTGTTTCGCTCATGCCTCGGGAGGAATCCTCAGAACGGCGAGGAAGCGTTGAGTATAGCGGCCGGCCGTGCCTCAGGCAACCCCCGTGACCCGGGCCCCGGATCTGCTATCCTGCCCCTGTTTGCGCGCCTTGCGACCGTACTTCCCGCTTCTGCTCGTCTCGCTTCTCGCCGGCTGTGGCGGCGGCTCGCCCACGGGCCCGAACCAGCCGACGCCCACGCCCGGCTCTCCGGTGAGCGGGGTCCTCTTCTACGACGAGAACGCCAACGGCGTCGCCGATCCGGCCGAGGTCGTGCGTCTGCCGGGGGTGAGCGTCTCGGTGGGCGGACGCACGGCGGTGACCACCGCCGGCGGCCGCTTCACGGTCGCCAGCGTGCCCGCCGGCCAGCAGACGGCGGCGGCCCTGCCCGAGACCCTGCCGGCGTACTTCACCCCGGGCGCGCCACAGACCCTCAGCGTGCCGACCTCCGCGGAGCTCGCGATCCCGGCCGTGCTGGCGCTCTCGGGTCGGGCGCGGGCGAACGTCTACCTCGCCTTCGGCGACAGCATCACCTGGGGTGAAGGGTCCTCCGACCTCTCCGGCTACCGCAGCTACCTGCAGGCCGACCTGCGGGCCTACTGGGGCAAGGCGACCGTCGAGAGCGACGGTGTCCCCGGCACCAAGAGCGACAAGGGCCTGAACCGTGTCGCCGGCAGTCTGGCGACCTACCGGCCCGCCTACCTGCTGATCCTCTACGGCACCAACGACTGGAACGAGCCGCAGTGCCGGGACTCCTCCTTTCCCTGTTTCACCATCGACTCGCTGCGCTCGATGGTGCACCAGGCCCGGGGGGCGGGAGCCAGGCCGATCCTGGGCACGATCCCCCCCGTGAACCCGGACTACGTGGATCGGAGCGCCGCCCAGCGCAACGACTGGGTGCGCAGGATGGACGATCTCATCCGCGCCATGGCCCAGGAGGAGCAGGTGGCCGTCGCGGACGTCTACGCGGACTTCGAGGCGCAGCCGAGCCTGCCGGACCTCTTTGCCGACGACAAACATCCGAACGACCAGGGCTACAGGATCATGTCGCGCTCGTTCTTCGCCGCCATCACGAGACCCTACTCGGCCTCCGCCTCCAGCCTGCACGCGCCCCTGTTCACCTTCTCCCGCTGAGGACCACCCGCCCGCCCTTCGGCTCCCCGGCCGGCGTGCGCGCGCGGCGCGCGGGCGTATCATGGGCGCACCATGAAGACCGGCCGGCTCCTCAAGTTCCATCGGCCGGGCGGGGAGCTGCAAGCCTACCTGTACCAGGAGGGCGATCTGGTGAGGGCGACCGTCTACCTCTTCGCTCGCGACGAGACGCCGGTGCACGAGGTGTCGGGCGCGAACGGCGACGAGGTCGAGGCGGCGGTCCGGGCCTGGATCGACTCCCGCTTCCCGAGGGACGCACGGCGATGACTCCCACCCGCGCCGAGGCCGAGGCCCTGCTCTTCGAGTTCACGGGCTCCGAGGCGCTCCGCCGCCACGCCCGCGCCGTCGAGCAGGCCATGCGCGCCTACGCGCGCTGGTACGGGATCGCCGCGGACGCCGAGATCGAGCGCTGGGGGGTCGTCGGGCTCCTGCACGACTTCGACTACGAGCAGAACCCGACGCCGGACACCCATCTGCATGTCGGCTGCCGCATCCTGCGTGAGCGCGGCGTCGACGTGGAGATGGTCGAGGCGATCGCCTCCCACGCCGACTACATGGGGATCGAGCGCGACACGCCGCTCAAGAAGGCCCTCTACGCGTGCGACGAGCTGGTCGGCTTCATCGGTGCCTGTGTGAAGGTCCGTCCCAGCAAGAAGCTCGCGGACCTGCCGGTCGAGTCGGTGCTGAAGAAGCTCAAGGACAAGGCCTTCGCCCGCTCGGTCGACCGTGCCTGCGTCTACGGCGGCGCCGAGGCGGTGGGCCGCCGGCTCGAGGACCACGTCGCCTTCGTGATCGAGGCGCTCGTGCCGATCGCCGACGAGATCGGCCTCTAGGTCGGCTGATGCCACGGGCCAGCCTGGTCCAGGACCTCTATCTGGGATTCGAGCCGCGGCTGCGCGCCCGCCGCCTCGCGCCCTGGCTCACTCCTCCGGCACGTCTGCTCCTGGAGCTCGATCTCGGCGAGAGCCTCGAAGAGCCCGTGGTCGCCGCGGCCCTCGAGGCCCTCGCCGAGCGGGTCGAGGTGATCGCCTGGGAGCCGCGCCCGTCCCCGACGAACGGGGTCGAGCCGCTCTCGCGCGCGCAGCAGCTGGCGCGGGAGGGCGGCCGCCGCTTCGGCGAGCGCCCGCTCTTCGTCGCGGGACACGGCCTGGGTGGCTGGATCGCACTCGCGGCGGCGGCCGTCGACGGCGTCCGGGGAGCCGTCGCCCTCGCGCCCTCGCTCGCCAAGGCGGGGCCGTCGGCTCCCCAGCCCTCGGCACTGCGAGCGGCGCTGGCGGAGAGCCTCGCCCAGACGACCGTCGACCGCCCGGTGCTCGTGCTCGAAGGCCGCGAGCGCCCCGCCGCGGAAGCTCGACTCGTGGACGAGTGGCTGGCCCGGAACCCGCGCGCGACCCGACTGGTGGCGGCCGGCGACGACCGCGCGCTCCTGTCCCCTCCCTGGCCGCAGCTGGTCGCGAACTGGGTGGCGGCGCTCGGAGACGAGGCGCGATGATCGGCGCCCGCCAGACGGCGCGCTCCGGCATCACCGGCCTGCGCCGCCTGCTGCTGCCTCTGGTCATCCTGCTGGCCCTGCTGCTGGTCGGCACTGCCGGCTACCAGCTCGTCGAGGGTTGGGGCTGGTTCGACGCCCTCTACATGACCGTGATCACCATCACCACGGTCGGCTTCCTCGAGGTGCGTCCGCTCGGACCGGGGGGGCGCGTCTTCACGATGGCCCTCGCACTCGGCGGCGTCTTCCTGGCCTTCTACGCGGCGGCGGAGTTCATCCGCGCCGTCGTGACCGGCGAGATCCGCACCGTTCTCGGGAGACAGCGCATGGAGAATCGGCTCGAGAAGCTGAGCGGCCACCTGGTCGTCTGCGGGTTCGGCCGCATGGGGCGCCTGGTGGCCGAGGAGTTCGCCGCCGCCGGGCTCGACTTCGTGGTGATCGACCGCGACCCGCGCGTGCTCGAGGGCTTCGACCTGCCGCACGGCATCCCCCTGGTCGGCGAGGCCACCGCCGACGAGGTGCTGCGGCAGGCCGGTGTCGAGCGCGCTCACGCCCTGGTGACCGCGGCGGCCTCCGACGCGGACAACCTCTTCGTCACCCTCTCAGCCCGCCTCATCAACGAGAAGCTCCTGATCGTCGCCCGCGCGGAGGGGGAAGGCGCCGAGCTCAAGCTGCGCCGGGCGGGTGCGAACCGCGTCGTCTCGCCCTACACGATCGGTGGCCACCGGGTCGCGCAGGCGGTGCTGCGACCGAACGCCATGGACTTCATCGAGCTGGCGACCCGCAGCCAGCACCTCGAACTGCAGATCGAGGAGGTGGAGATCCGCCCCGGCAGCCCGCTGGTGGGCTGCTCGCTGCGGGCCAGCCCGGTCCGCAGCGAGCTCGGCATCATCATCGTCGCGATCAAGAAGCCCGGGGCCAGCATGGTCTTCAACCCGGCCTCCTCGGCGGTGCTCGACGCGGGCGACGTGCTGATCACTCTTGGCCACCGCCAGCAGCTCGATCGCCTCGACCTGATGGCGGGACCGGCCTAGCGGCCACGGCCGGGCCTGCCTATCCGCGGTGGCGGCCGCCGGTCGCCGTCATCGCCGCGCCGAAGACGAGCACCAGGCTCGAGAGATAGGCCCACAGTACCAGCGACACCGCGAACGCCAGCGGGCCGTAGAGGGTGGCGATCCGGGTCCGCCCCAGGTTCCAGACGAATGCGTACTTCGAGGCCTCCCAGAGGACGGCGGCCCACAGAGCGCCCCACAGCGCCGGGCGCAGCTGGACGCGCACGCTCGAGGCGAGCCGGAAGATGATCGCGAACAACGCCCAGGCGAGCAGGAGCGCCGCGGCCTTCACGGCGAGCCGGGTGAGGGCCGGCCACTCCCTCCCGAATCCGCGCGCGACCAGGGTGAGCCCGACCGAGAGGAGCGCGAGGCTGAAGGCGGCGAGGGTCAAGAGGAGGGCGATCAGCCGGCTCTTCCAGAAGCTTCGCGGCTGGGTCCGGCCCCAGACGCGGTTCAGCACCATCTCCACCGGGATGAAGATGCCCGAGGATCCCCAGACGACGAGCGCGAGCGAGAGCAGCTCGAGGCCGCCGGCGAGCCGGGTCATCGTCCGCAGGGAGCCCGCCATCGTCTCCCCGCCGAACGGGATCAGCTCGGCCAGCAGCAGGCTGACGGCGCTCGCCGAGGCCCCGCCCGGCGCCAGCCGCTGCGCCGCCGCGACCAGCACCAGCAACAGGGGGAACAGGCAGACGAGCGTGTTGAAGGCGATCGCGTTCGTGAGCACCGCGACCTCGCGCGACACGACCAGGCCCGCCGCCCGGCGCAGCCGTGCGAAGAGCGGGTCACGAGCGCCGCGTGCGGGCCGAGTCGGGCCGGATCGAGCCACGGCCGGCGATTCTAGCAGTCACGGTCTGCCCGTGCCCGACGCCCGGCGAGTGACCCGCTCGGCAGCTGCGGCGCCCCCGGCCCGCCAGGGAGCGCCCCCCGGCGGGCCAGACCCGCGGTCGGCCTCAGTGCATCCTGGTGATCGGGTTCGGTACCTGCTTGTATCCCGGCGCGATCGCGGCGAGATTGAACG
This sequence comes from uncultured Acidobacteriota bacterium, assembly GCA_963732935.1. Lineage (GTDB taxonomy): Bacteria > Acidobacteriota > Vicinamibacteria > Fen-336 > Fen-336 > DATBSL01. Next base: position 1,031,313 of record CAVTBK010000005.1, read on the forward strand.
TCGCGGCGGGGATCGGACCTCTCCTTATCTCAGTCGCCTCCCGCGTGCTGTGGAGGTTCATGCCCATCATCTTGAGGGAGGTGGACTCGGCGAGGGTGAAGCCCTGGATCTTCCGGAGCTCCTCGGTCATCTTGGCCATGGTCCTGAACATGGGGCTCTGCGCCGCGCCGGCCAGGGCCGTGTACTTCCGGTAGTCCACCTTCACGGCAGGTGGGACGACCGCGGTCGTCGCGCAGACCTGCATCGTGTCGGAGCCGCCCATGCTGACCGTGTACTCCTGACAGCCGTAGCCGGCCACCTTGCGCACACCGCCCTTGCTGAGCGTGACGGCCTCGTTGCCGCCGCCCATCATGTCGCGCACGGCGGGAGGCAGGTTGGCCATCTGCTCCTGCATCTTGGCCGACATCTTCGCGAGGGCGGCGTCCATCTCGGCCAGCGTCATCTCCGAGTACTCCTTGCGCTTGTGGTCGACGGTGATGATCCGGCCTGGACCGTACTCGATGATCGTGTCGCCGCTTCCGTTGCTCGTCCTCATCGCGTCGGCCGAGTAGTAGGCGGTCGACGTGCTCTGCTTCCCGCTGGCGGTCGTCTGGTAGACCACGGTGAGGTCTTCGGCGACAGCAGGTACGGCGACGGCAGCCGTCGCCAAGGCGGCGAGGGCGAGGCAGGGGATTCGCATCTTCGTACTTCCTCCATTCTTGGGAACAGACGCTCGCTCGAGCGAGCTCTCATTCGAGCCTAGCATCCGCCCGTGGGGACGGCCACCATCCTCGAAGCCGCCCACGAACGGGTGCGCTGCCTTGTGATCTGGTACATAGTGACGGGAACGGGAGGCGCCGCGCCCGTGCGCGGTGTCACAGCGGCGGTCGCAACGGCGGGCGCAGCGGCCCCTGGTCCTCGGAGGAGATGCATGCCCAAGCCGGAGAGACAGGTCCTCGTCTGCGTCAACACGCGTCCGGAGGGTCACAGCAAGGGCTCCTGCGGCGCGAAGGCCTCGGAGGAACTGTTCCACGCGCTCAAGGGGCTGGTCCGCGAGCGCGGCCTGGCCGACCGCGTGATGGTCAACCGAACCTACTGCCTGAAGCACTGCAGCCGCGGGCCGGTCCTCGCCGTTCAGCCGGACAACGTCTGGTACGCCGCGGTAACGCCCGGGGACCTCGCCGAGATCTGCTCCTCGCACCTGGAGGCGGACCACGTCGTCGCGCGGCTGCTGATGCCCGACATCCCTTGGGAGTGAGCCGCCAGCCCCAGGCCGCGCGCGGTCAGGAACGGCGGCCGCGCCCCGCCCGCCGGGCGCGATGGATCCGGTGCAGCTCGCGCACGAAGCGGGAGAGCGGCAGCTCCGCGTCACGCAGGAACTGGCTCACCTCCTGCGCCAGCTCCGTCACCACCACCGGATCGTCCGACGGCTCCCGATGCACCACGGTGCGACGGTGCAGCCGACCCTCGCGAATCAGCTGCCGCACCAGGCTCACCCGCGACTGACTCCAGAGCCGGTGGCCGTTGCGGTTGCGTGGCGGCTCCGGCACCTTCTTCGCGTAGAGCCAGTTCAGCAACGTCTGCTTGCTGACGTTCAGCTCGCGCGCGACCTCCAGGGTCGTGAGATACCTCATCCGGCTCGATTCTCGCCGCGTGCGGAGCGGCACGTCAACGGTCGCATCACTCGGATCGCTGCTATGCTGCCCCCTGCCATGCCTTCCGCCTCTCTGGAGACTCCCTCCCGCCCGGGGCAAGCCACGGCCACGCTCCTGCTCGCCGGGCTCCTGCTCGCGGCCCTGCTCTGGGCGCGTGGGACGCCGTGCTTCCTGGGCTGGGAGCTCGCCCGCGACCATGCTCGCTGCCTCGGTCGCTCGCACCTGCGCGCCCGGCTCTGGACGAGAGAGCCCGGGGAGGTGCGGGCCTGGCTCGAGTCGCGGGGAACCCCGGTGCAGCCACTGCCCGCCAAGGCAGGGGACCTCGTGCTGCTGGGCGTGCGCTACTGCGCGCTCGCCGACCGCATCGCCGCCCACGTCTACTACGGCGGGCCGCGCAGCTACGTATCGGTCTTCGTGCTCTCCGGGCCCGCCCGGATCCGGGACGGCTGGCAGGGCCGCTGCAACGGGCTCTCGGTGCGCCTCCTGCATTCCGCCGGCCGCACGCTAGCCATAGTGGGCGGCTCCCCCGCCGACGTGGACGCGGTGGCGGACGTCTTCGTCTCGACCGTCGCCTGACCCCTGGCCGCGGCCGGACCCGCGATCTCGCGGCCGACACCTGGCGCCTACGCCTCCGGTGCCAACGCCCGGTTGACCGCCCCCCACCCAGCTGCTAACCTTACTTTTCGTCTCGGTGGGGCTGTAGCGCAGTTGGGAGCGCGCGTGAATGGCATTCACGAGGTCATGGGTTCGATCCCCATCAGCTCCACCAATCCCGACGACCGCGAGGTTCCAGGCTAGCCGCGCTCCGACATGGAGACGAAGCTCCGTTCGTCTTTCCCTAGATAGAGCTGGCGCGGGCGCGCGATCTTCTGCTCCTTGTCCTGAATCATCTCGTCCCACTGCGCCAGCCAGCCGGACATCCGACCGATCGCGAACAGCACCGGGTAGATGTCGACCGGGAAGCCCATGGCCTGGTAGATGAGCCCGGAGTAGAAGTCGACGTTCGGGTAGAGCTTGCGCTTCAGGAAATACTCGTCCGAGAGGGCGATCCGTTCCAGCTCGAGAGCGATGTCGAGCAGCGGATTCCGTCCCGTCACCTCGAACACCTGATCGGCCATCCGCTTGATCACCTTGGCGCGCGGATCGTAGTTCTTGTAGACGCGATGGCCAAAGCCCATCAGCTTGACCTCGCCCCCCGACTCCTTCACGTCCTTCACGAAGCCGGGAACCTTGTCCTTCGAGCCGATCACCCGGAGCATGTGCAGGACCTGCTCGTTGGCCCCGCCGTGCAGGGGGCCGTAGAGCGCGCTGATCGCGGCTGCTGCCGCCGCATAGGGATCGACCTGCGAGGAGCCCACCCCGCGCATGGCGGAGGTGGAGCAGTTCTGCTCGTGGTCCGCGTGCAGGATGAACAGCACGTCCAGCGCCCTCTCCAGCACGGGGTTCACCTGGTACTTGAGCTCCGCCCCCTTGAACATCATGCTGAGGAAGTTCCCGGCGTAGGACAGCTCGGCGTCCGGGTACACGTAGGGATGCCCCTTCGAGTGGCGGTAGGCGTAGGCGGCGAGGGTCGGGATCTTGGCGATCAGGCGATAGATCTGCTTCTGGCGACTGAGAGGGTCGTGGACGTTCTTGGCGTCGGGGTAGAAGGTCGACAGGGCGCCCACGGTCGAGCCGAGCATGCCCATCGGGTGCGCGTCGTAGCGGAACCCGGCCATCAGGTCCTTCACGTTCTCGTGGACCATGGAGTGCCGCTTGATGCGGGCGACCCATTCCTGGTACTGCGCTTTCGTCGGCAGCTCACCGCCCAGGACCAGGTAGGCGGTCTCCAGGTAGTTGCTCTTCTCGGCGAGCTGCTCGATCGGGTAGCCGCGGTAGCGTAGGATCCCGCGGCCCCCGTCGATGTAGGTGATGCGGCTGCGGCAGGACGCCGTGTTCATGAACGCGGGGTCGTAGCTCATGACGCCGAAGTCGTCCGCCGAGACCTTGATCTGGCGCAGGTCCATGGCGCGCACGGCCCCGTGCTCCAGGGCGAGCTCGTAGCTCCTGCCGGTGCGATTGTCGATCACGGTGAGGGAGTCCTTGGGGACGACGGCCGCCCCCCCACTCCCCGTCTCGGGAAGGGTCGCCTGGCTCATCTGTACCCTCCTTCGTGCGGCGATCGAGCCGCACAGCCGTATCCGCCGCCAGCGCCGGCTCAACGGCGACAGCTACTTCTTCGCGGCCGCGTCGCCGGTGGCGGCTCCGTGGAGCGCGACCTCGACCTTCTCCTCGAGGCTGTCGTAGTACTCCTTCAGGATCGCGATCACCTCGGGCCTGGAGAACTCCGCCGGGACCGGCTTGCCCTCGCTCATCAGCTTGCGCAGCAGGGTGCCCGACAGCAGCAGGCGCGCTCCCCCCTGGTACTTGCCGTTCTCGTCGATCACCGCCTTGCTCTCGTGAGGGCAGGTCTTCATCGAGGCCATGGAGCCGCACTCGTAGCAGTAGAAGGTCCAGTCCATGGCCAGCGGCTGCAGGACCAGCGAGCCCTGGGGGATCTCGCCGAAGATCTTCTGGGCGTCGAACGGCCCGTAGTAGTCGCCGACACCGGCGTGGTCACGACCGACGATCAGGTGGGAACAGCCGTAGTTCTGGCGGAAGACCGCGTGCAGCAGGGCCTCGCGCGGCCCCGCGTAGCGCATCTCCATCGGGTAGCCGCCCTGCACGACCCGCTCCTTCCGGAAGTACTTGTTGACGAGCGCGTCGATCGCCTTGACCCTGACCTCGGCCGGGATGTCGCCGGGCTTCAGTTTGCCCACCAGCTGGTGGATGTAGACGCCGTCGCAGACCTCGACCGCGACCCAGGCGAGATAGGCGTGCGAGTTGTGCATGGGGTTGCGGAGCTGCAGGGCGGCGACGGTGCTCCAGCCGCGCTCCTCGAAGATGCGGCGCGCCTCCGCCGGGCGCTGGTAGATGGCGCCGAACATCTCCGGGTAGTACGACTCGGAGACCACCTTCACCGGTCCGGCGAGGTTGACCGCCCCCTGGGCCATCACCTTCTGCACTCCGGGATGCTTCTCGTCCGTGGTCCGGAAGACCTGACGGCACTCGTGCGCCTTGTCGATGCCGTACTTCTCCGTGACCTTCATGGTGCCCATCAAGGCGTCGGTCTCGACGTCCCAGAGTGCCACCTCCTCGCCCTGCTTGATCGAGGCGGCCAGCGACTCGTCGGCCGAGAGCGTGATCGGGATCGGCCAGAACACCTTGCCCGCGGAAGGCAGCTGGTAGTCGTCGCAGCAGCCCTTCCAGTCGTCCTTGCCCATGAAGCCGGACAGGGGCGTGAAGGCGCCGATCGCCATCATGATCAGGTCCGACGTCTCGCGGCTGGTCATCGGGACCTTCTTGAGACCTGCCGCCCTCTTCTTCTCGTCTTCCAGGGCCTGACCGGCTAGCAGCAACGGCTGCAGGGACTTGCCACCGTGCGGCGGGACCAGCTTCGCCATCATCTCCTCCTTGGTCTCACCTCGTCCCCCGGCCTGCCTCGCCGCGGAGGCTCCTCATCGGTCCCCCGTTCCGGGCTCCTGCGCCATGTGCTCGTGCGTCATGGCGAGGGTTCGGTAGACGACGTGCGCGAACTTCGAATAGGGAAAGGTCAAGAAGAGGGTCGTGATCGCGGCCAAGTGCAGAACGTACACGACGGCAGCGGCGGCGACCGGCCCACCGCCCGTGGCCAGCAGGCGGAGGAGTTCCGAGAGCACGCCGGTGACGATCACGAGCGCGACTACCCCGTTGAAGAACCAGTCGAAGGCGGTCGAGCCGCCCAGCCGCTCCTGCTGGGTGAGCCGATTGACGATCAGGACCCCGCCGCCCAGAAGCAGCAGGAGCGCCGAGAGGTTGCCCAGGATCTTGTAGGGATGTCCGAGCGCGAGCGGCATGGCCTCGCCCTGCAGGTACATGGCGATCACCAGCAGCCCCGAGGTGACCGCGGCGCCCACGAACCCCCAGAACAGCGCCAGGTGACCGAGGCGGCGGAAGCGGGCCGATCCGCACTCCCCGAACCTCTTGTGCGTCGCGATCTCGATCGCCACCGCGGCCAGGCTGGCCGGGAACGAGCCCGACCGGGAGTCGCCCTGGCCGAGGAGACGCCAGAGGCGCCTGCCCCCCGTCCAGGAGGCGAACGCCGCGAAGCCCGCCGCCGGGAAGAAGACCGAGTAGATGAGCCAGTGCGGGACCAGCTGCTCGTAGGCATGGAAGCCCTGGGGCAAGCGCAGCATCCCCGTCCCGGCCAGCAGCGCGACCCAGAAGAGGAGCGGCAGCCCCAGCAGCAGCGGCCAGGTGGTGCGGGCGTTCGCGACCCAGCGGCCGAGCCAGGCGGGGAAGGCCAGCGCTTCGACCGCCAGGCTGCGCACGGCCTGCAGCACGTCGCCGGGACGGGCGCCGCGTGGGCAGCGCACGGTGCAGTCGTTGCACTGGTGGCAGAGCCACGCTGCGGGATCGGCGGCCAAGCGGTCGGCGAGCCCCCACTGCGCCCAGAGCATCTGTCGCCGAGGGAACGGCGCTCCCTTTGGAGAGAGCTGACACACGCTGGAGCAGGTCGCGCACTGGTAGCACTTCGCCGCGCTGCCACCGCCGCGCTCCAAGAGGGCCTCGCGGAACGTCCGCGAAGGATCGAGCGGCGCCGGCGAGGCCATCTGCTCCATCTGCTCTTTCCCTAGAATCCCTTCAAGGGGCTGGGACCCAGCCCCTCGAGCGTGGCAGCGAACTCGTCGAGCACCGCGGTCACGCGATCGCTCTCGTCGTGACCCAGCTCGACGATCCTGACGCGCTCCGGCTCGAGCGCCAGCCGGGTCAGGGTCTCCTGGATGTTGCTGAGCCGCGTGTGGGCCAGCTCCGAGCCGCGGACGTAGTGGCACTGGTAGTCGTCGCCGCGCTTGCACCCGATGAGGATCACGCCGTCGATCCCCCGCGAGAGGCTGTCGGCGATCCACACCAGGTTGACCGACCCGAGGCAGCGGACCGGGACGACCCGCACCCACGGGTTCCAGGAGCGGCGCCTCTCGGCCGCGGCGTCGAGGGCGGGCAGGGCGTCGTTCTCGCAGAGGAGGGCGAGGATGCGCGGTTTCTCCTCGAACTCCTCGGGGACCGACATCGCCTTGATCATGCTGGCCACGGCGTCCACGGAGTACGAAGGGAAGCTGATGATGCGCTCCGGACACGCCCCCATGCAGATCCCGCAGCGCCGGCAACGCGCGGCGTTCAGCTGGGGAGTCCCCTTCTCGTCCTCGTTCAGGGTTCCGAACGGGCACTCCTCCGTGCAGCGCTTGCACTGCGTGCAACGCTGTAGGAAGAAGTCGGGTGTCTCGAGATCGCCCGAGCGGGGGTGCACGGCCTCGCCCCGGGCGAGGGCGGCTATGGACTGGGCCGCCTTCATGGCGGCCCCCCATCCGTCCTGCGCAGCCTGTTCGACGTCCATCGCGTCCCGGAGCGCGCCCGCGGCGTAGATGCCTGTGCGGCGGGTCTCGTACGGGAAGCAGATGAAGTGCGAGTCGGGAAAGCCGTAGCGGAGCAGGGGCAGGTCGGGACCCTGACGGTACTCGAGGTTCAGGATCTCGGTCCCCTCGTGATGGCGAAGCTGCTCCACCGACTTGCGGGCCTCCTCGCGCTGGATCTCGGACTCGCCCCTCTCCGCACGCCTCTGGGCGTCGTGGAGGGCGCGGATGGCCTCTCCATCCGCGGAGTTCGGGACCATCCCCACCGCGAGCACGACGAGGTCCGCGTCGAGGGCGACACCCGGGCCGAGCAGAGAGTCGCTCAGACGCACGCTCAACCGGCCGTTCTTCTCCACGGCCTCGACCTCACCGCGAGTGAAGAGGCGACCGGGCCGCGACTGCACGGCGGCGTAGAAGCGCTCCACCTGGCCGGGCGTCCGCATGTCGCGGTAGACCGTGACGGTCTCGACCTCGGGATGGTCCCGGTCGATGAGCGCCACCTGCCGCAGCGTGACGCCGCAGCACTCGGCCGAGCAGTACGGCAGGTGCCGGGGGTCGCGGGAGCCTGCGCACTGGACGAACACCACCCGCTTCGGGAGAGCCCCGTCGGATGGTCGCCGGAGCCGCTTCTCCGCCAGCATCTGCTCCAGCTCGTGGGAGGTCACGACGTCCGGGAAGCGGCCGTAGCCCAGATGGTCGAGCCGCCGGGCATCGTAGGGTCGGGCGCCGGTCGCCTGCACGATCGCCCCCACCCTCAGGGTTTCCATCCCGGCCGGGGTCTCCACCTCGACCTCGAAGCGGCCGGGTTCGCCATGGATCGCCTTCAGCTTCGTCGACTTCAGGACGCGGACGGCGGGGAGGGCCTCGATCTCGGTGATGCGCTCGGGAAGCCGATTGGGCTGCAGGACGTCGTAGGGCGGTCGTGCCGGGAGACGGTCCCGCACGCGAGCGGTGTGCCCGCCGAGAGCGCCGGCAGCTTCGACGACGACGACGGGATGTCCGAGGCCCGCCGCGGCGGCCGCGGCCTCCAGCCCCGCCACGCCCCCTCCCACGACCAGCACGGCCCGTTCGACCGGCGCCGTTGCGGGGACAGGCGCCTGGGCCTTGGCCAGCCGCGTCAGGCTCATCCTGACGAGGTCCTCGGCGAGCGCCTGCGTGTCCTCGTGCTTCGGCGGATGGGACCAGACGACCTGCTCGCGCAGGCTCGCGCGCTCGACCACGACCCGCGCTGGATCGAAGCGGAACTCCCGCTGCTTCGCGCGGTGGGAGCAGGCGGCGATCAGCACGCCGCCGAGCCCCTGCTCGTCGATGGCCGCCCGGATGCGGGCGACCCCCTCGGGGGAGCAGAGGTTTTGGTGATCGGCGCAGAACGCGGGCGCGGATTCCCCCGCCGCACTCTGCAAGGCCGCCAAGTCGACGGCGTCGGCGATGCCGCACCCGCCGCAGAAGAACGCACCGATGCGCTCCATCTACTTCACCCCCGCGGCCACGAGAGCCCTGGCGACGGCGCCTGTGGCGTCGCGGACCGACGAGGCGACGTCCGTCGGCCGGCGGGCCACGCCCGCGACCACGACGCCGTCGCGCCCGTCGCCCGTCCCGAAGCCGTCCTCGTCGCACGCGAGCTCGAACGGCAGGCGGGCTCCGCCGAGGTTCGGAACCATGCCCGTGGCCAGGACCACGAGGTCCGCCCGGGCCTCGACCAGGCGTCCGGACTCGACGTCCTCCAGCTTCAGGACGAGGTCGCCCTCGGGGGCGCCCTCGACGCTGCCGACCTTTCCCTTGACGAGGCGCACGCCTTCGAGCGCCGCCACCCGCTCGAGCAGGTCCTCGCCTCGCCCGGGCGTGCGACGGTCGATGTAGTAGATCGTGACCTCGGCCTCGGGGTTCTGCTCGTGCACGTAGAGAGCCTGCTTCAGCGAAGCGAGGCAGCAGACCGCTGAACAGTAGGCGAGGTGGTTGACGTCGCGCGACCCGGCACACTGGATGAACGCCACGCGCCGGGGGGGTTCACCGGTCGAGGGCCGCAGGATCTTCCCGCCAGTCGGGCCACCGGCGGACGCCATCCGCTCGAGCTGGACGTTGGCGACGACGTCCTTGTGCCGTCCGCCTCCCAGCTCCGGGAGCTTCTCGAGGGGATAGGGCGTCCAGCCCGTCGCCACGACGATCGCGCCTACCGTGAGCGTCTCCTCGTGCGCTTGGGCCGCGAGATCGATCGCCTCGTACCGGCAGGCCTCGACACAGGCCTTGCAGCCGTCGGCGCAGGCGCTCCGGTCGAGGACGAAGCGGAAGGGCCAAGCCGCCGCGTGGGGCAGCCGGATCGCGGGCGCCTCGCTCATCCCCATGTTGAAGGGGTCGGGCACGCGGGAGGGACACACGTCGGAGCAGGCGCCGCAGGCTGTGCACCGCTCGTTCACGTACTGCGGGGCCCGCCGGAGGCTCACCTCGTGCCCCCCGGGGCTCCGGCGACTGGAGACGACCTCCACCTGCGTGATCACGCGGACGCGGGGGCTGCGCTCGAGCCGCCGGGTGTTGATCTCCATCCCGCAGGACGGGGGACACAGCTTCGGGAAGTAGCGGTGGTTGCGCAGCACGCGCCCCCCGACAGTCGCTTCCTTCTCCAGGAGGACGACGTCGTGACCTGCCTCGGCGGCCTCGAGCGCCGCCGTCACCCCCGCGATGCCGGCCCCCACCACCAGCAACGGAGCCCCTGCTGCGCTCACGCCGTCCTCCGATCGGGGCGCACCGTCAGAGTCGGCTCGCCGAAGAGGGCGAAGCGCAGCCACCGGAAGCCGAAGCGGAGCAGCGCCTCGTCGTCTCCCCTGATCTGCTCGACCGTCTCGGCGGGAAGCTCGAAGCGCTCCAGGAAGGTCGACTCGAAGACGAAGCTGCGGAACTTGTCCAGGTCGTAGCAGGCGGTGAAGAAGATCTCGCACCGCTTCGGGTCCAGCTGCCGCCCGCCGATGAACCACGGGTGCGAGACGAGGTCGCGGAACCCGCTCTCCAGCTCCTCCCGCGCCAGGACGCCCTGGTCGCGGCGCCACTCGTCGACGCTCCACGTGCGTCCGCCCTCGCGGCCGCGGCAAAACTCGTCCTCGAGGAGGAAATAGAGCGGCTGCGGCTCGAAACCGGCTCGCGCCGGGGGCAAGGCCATCGCCACGGGGTACATCCGGCACGACCAGGGTCGGTCCTCGTAGACGGTGCAGCCGCCCTCACCTACGAAGGCGCAGCGACGGCCTTCCTCCTCCCCCATCCGCAGCATCACCACAGGGAGCTGAAGGTCCTTCGTGATCGGGACCAGGGCATGCCGGGCCAGGAACTCCGTCGTGGTCATGCCCAGGCGGCGCGAGAGCCGCAGGACATCGGCGGGGGTGAGCACGATGTTGACGTCCGCGCAGCAACGGGTGAAGCACGGCACGTCGGGATGACAGGCGAAAGTACAGCGCTCGTCCCCGCAGAGCTGGCGCTTGCCCGCCAGCTCGGGGGGCACCGTCCACGGCGACGCCGTCACGCTCCGATTCCTTTCTCCGTTCCGTCGCCAGTGGAGTCGGTCGTGACCTCGGCGTCCAGTATGCGGTCGCGCAGGGCAGCGGAAGACCAGACGGCTAGTGGCGAAGCCAACCCGCTCGTCGGGTCGACGCGGAATCGGTAGGAGGCCTTGACCCCGTAGCGGTTCTCCATCCACTCCCAGCCGCGCCGGAAGTAGGGACAGTCGTCGTTGAAGCAGGCCACGTGGAAGGGAGCGTCCCAACCCCCGGCGTCCGGCAGCGAGAACGGCTCGAGCGGCTGAGCGCAGTGCGGACAGAGAGGCTGTTTCATCGGGGCTGCCTCATCACGAGTTCGCTCCTTGGCGAACCGGCCCCAGGCGCGGCGCGCCTGGGGCCAGAGCGTCTTTGCGGCCATCAGCCCCCGAGAAGCTCGTGCTCCGCTTGCGGCTGGAACACCGGCACGATCGGCTTCTTCATGAGGTCCCACTTGCCCGTGTTGGCGTCGTAGCGGCAGTTCACGAAGCAGCGCCACTCCTTCTCGTCGATCTTCGGGAAGTCCGAGCGGAAGTAGTAGCCGGGCCAACGCGTCTCCTCGCGGAAGAGCACCGTGCGCACGTGCGCCTCGGCCTGGAACATGCGGTGGTAGTTCTCCCAACACCGCATCAGCTCGTGCAGATCCTGGGCCCCGAGCTTCTCGGCGTCCTCACGCAGGAAATCCAGGAGCTCGAGCCCCCGCTGGAGGAGCGGCTTCGAGGTGGTGAACTGCGAGGTGACTCCTCCCGCATACTCGTCCATCAGCTTCTGCAGCCGCATCATGAACATCTTCGGCAGGATGTAGTTGGGGTTGACGTCAGTCTGCGTCGTCGCGCCCCTGTGCTTCTCGAAGTGCGCCAGCGGTCTGTAGGTCGCCTCCCGGAGCTTGGCCACTTCGGCGTCGCTGAGGGCCGGCTTCTGGGGCTTTTCGCTCGTCAGGTAGCGGACCGCCGCCTTCCCGGCGATCCGGCCCTCCGCGTGGGAGCCGGAGGAGAACTTGTGCGACGAAGCCCCGGAGGCGTCACCCGCACAGAAGATACCCTTGACCGTCGACATGTTGTCGTAGCCCCAGAAGTACTCGGGCGGAGCCAGGTCCTTGGGCCCGCTGACCCAGGCACCCGACGCGCCAGAGTGCGAGCCGATGAAGTAGGGCTCGGCTGCCGCGATCTCGGACGAGCGCTCCTCGGGGGCGGTGTTGGTGGCCGCCCAGAGGATGGCCTGGGAGATCGTCATGTCCAGGAAGTCCTCCCACGCCTCCGACTCCAGCTCCTTCATCTTCTTCTTGTAGGCCTTCTCCTCCGGCGTCTGCTCGGCGATCTTCTTGATCGCCTCCTCGGTGCGCATGTAGATCGGGCCCTTGCCCGCTATCACGTCGAGCATGCCGAGGTAGTTGCGCAGGTTCGCGGGGATCGGCTTGACGCTTCCGTAGGGGCCCCAGTTGGCCAGCTCGGCCTTGCGCTCCACCATGTACTCGCCGCCGAACGCATTCGTGGCCCGCGACTTGAACAGCAGGAACCAGGCGCCGACCGGACCGTAGGCGTCCTTGAAGCGCACTGGAATGAAGCGCACTTCCTGACACGTCATCTCGGCACCAGCCGCGAGCGTGAAGTAGGCGGAGGCGCCGGCGTTCCACGGTGGATACCAGGCCCGCCCGGTGCCCTCTCCGGAGGAACGCGGCTTGAAGACGTGGACTGCTCCGCCCATGGCGACTACCGTGGCGCGTGACTTGAAGACGTAGAACTTGTTCTCGCGCACCGAGAAGCCATAGGCACCCTTGCACTGATCGCCGTCCATGATCGGACCGACGATGAAGACGCGCTCGTAGATGTTCTCCGTCCCCAGAGCGTTCTTCGCAGCCTCGGCGACCACGACCTTGTACGACTCGCCGTTGATCATCAGCTGCCAGCGGCCTTCGTGCACGTAGGCGCCCTTCTCATCCTTCCAGATGGGAAGGCCCCATTTCTCGAACAGCTGCACCGAGGAGTCGACGTGGCGGGCGATGTTCGCGACGAGGTCCTCTCGGGTGACGCCCATCAGGTCGTTCCGCACGTAGTCCACGTAGTTCTTGACGGTGTTCTGGCCGTCCTTGAGGCCGACATACTGGTTGATGGCCGACAGCCCCATGGCCACGGCGCCCGAGCGGTCCATGACCGCCTTGTCGACCAGGGTCACCTTGAGGTTGCGCTTCTTCGCCCAGTGGGCAGCCTCGACGGCCGCACCGCAAGCCGCCATTCCGCCACCGAGGATCAGCAAATCCGTCTCGACGATGACTGTCTCGAAGTCCTGCACGTTCCCCTCCTACTTCGTCCACACGTCGGGAAGACCGAGCGAGCTGGGTTCGGTGGACAGGACAGGGCCGTCCAGATCGGGATCGCTCTGCCAGCCGCCGGTGGGGTCAGCCTTGCCTTCGGGGGTCGTGCGGATCGGGAACTTGAAGCGCTTCACCGTCCCGTTGCGGAACTTGACCGTCCACATGATGCTGTCGGTCGACCGCAGCGGCACGACCGACGCCCCCATGGGGACGAAGTCGGCGTAGCCGCGGACGTCGATCGCTTGGGTCGGACAGATCTTGACGCAGTTGTAGCACTCCCAGCACATCTCGGGCTCGCGGTTGTACGCCTTCATGGCGTCCTTGTTGAGCACCATGAGGTCGTTGGGGCAGATGTGCTGACAGGCGGTCTTGTCGAGGGCCTTGCAGCCATCGCACTTCTCGGGATTCACGAAGCTCGGCATTTGCACCTCTCTGGCGTGTGCAACGGTTCAGTCGCTCCGGCCAAGAGCCGGCGGCGCGCCCTCCACGACCGCAGCGGACGCCCGACCTGGCGGGGCGAAGAGACAGCAAGAATGGCGGCTTTGGGTCGATTCGAGCGGGTGGGGCAGTCGACTCTGTTCGAGGCCATCAGGAGCCATCGAGTCCACCCGAGCGGCGGGCATTGCCGTCCCGGGCTAGACTCGCTTCCTCTAGATGGTTAGCAAACTCCGCACCAGACGGCCGGCGGGGGGAGATTCCGGTGCCGGGCGCGGGTCGAGCGCGAAAACGCGCGCTGGCAGGCCTCAAGCCCGGCTCGGGGTGACGCCAGACGCCGAGAGCCGGCACCCCGCACGAACGGCGGAAACGAGGCTGTCTGGTGCGCGAAACATCGCGGCCGGCGGTGTCCGTCGAACGAAACGCCGGTAGGGGTTCCTCAGCCGTCCGCGTCGATCTGGAAGGCCTTCATCTTCTCCCAGAGCGTCTTGCGGCTGATCCTGAGCAGGTCGGCGGCCTCACTGCGCCGACCGTGCGTCGCGGCAAGCGCCAGCCGAATCGCCTCGATCTCAGCCCGCTCGACGGCCTGGTGCATCGAGACGACGCCTCGCGCAGGCCGGTTCGGGTCCGCGTGGGCAGGCTGACGGATGCTGACGGGGAGTTGCTCGGGCAGGATGCGAGGCCCGCGGCAGAAGAGGACCGCCCGCTCGACCACGTTGCGCAGCTCGCGGACGTTGCCCGGCCAGGGGTGAGCGTCGAGCAGCTCGAGCGCCTCCTCGGAGAACCCCTCGATCTCCTTGCCCTTCTCACCGCCGAACTCCCGCAGGAAGACCTGGCACAGCAGTGGGATGTCCTCGCGCCTCTCGCGCAGGGGCGGCAGGTGGATCGCCACCGTGTTGATGCGGAAGAACAGGTCGTCGCGGAACGTCCCCGCGTGGACCTCCTCTTCCAGCGGTCGCAGCGAGGCCGAGACGATGCGGACGTCGATGTCGACCGACTGGTTCGAGCCGAGCCGCTCGATCTGTCGCTCCTGGAGCACGCGGAGCAGCTTGACTTGGAACGACAGAGGCAGCTCACCGATCTCGTCGAGGAAGAGCGTGCCCCGGTGCGCCGCTTCGAAGCGCCCGATCCGGCGCTGGCCGGCGCCGGTGAAGGCCCCCTTCTCGTAACCGAACAGCTCCGACTCCACCAGCGACTCCGGCAGCGACGCGCAACTGACACGCATGTACGGCTTCGCGCGGCGGCCGGAGTTGAAGTGGATAGCCGAGGCGGCCAGCTCCTTTCCGGTGCCGCTTTCGCCGTGGATCAGCACGGTCGCGTCCGAATCGGCCACCTCACGGATGGTCGCGAACACCTCCTGCATCTTCTTGCTCTTGCCGATCAGGTTCGAGAAGGAGTAGCGCCCTTCCAGCTGCTCCTGCAACCGCACGTTCTGTTCCCGAAGCGTTCGGATGGAACAGATGTTGTCCAGCCGCATCATCAACTGCGATACCGAGAACGGCTTGGCGATGAAGTCCGCGGCCCCGTCCCGCATCGCCGCGACGGCCTCCTCCACCGACCCGAACGCGGTGACGATCACGACCGTGGTGTCGGGCTGCAGCGCCTTGACCCGCCGCAGCAGCTCCAAGCCGCTCAGCCGGGGCATCACCAGGTCCGTGAGCAGGACGTCGTGCTGATGCTGCGAGAACAGCGCGGCCGCCTCGACGCCATCCTCGGCGACGTCCACCAGCCAACCCTCCTTGCGCAGGGCGTCCGCCATGCTCACGCGGAGCAGGGGCTCGTCCTCGGCGATCAGCAGACGGCGGCCGCAGACCGTCATGCCCGCCCTTCGCCCGCGGCTTCGCAGCGCGGCAGCCAGACCCGGAAGGTGGCGCCGGCGCCCACCTCGCTGCTGACCTCGATGCGTCCTCCGTGCGCGGCGACGATGCTGTCGCTGACGGCAAGGCCGAGTCCCGTGCCGCCGCCCACGCCACGGGTCGTGAAGAAGGGATCGAAGATGCGGTCACGGATCTCGGGCGCGATGCCGTGGCCGGTGTCGCGGATTTCGGCCAGGGTCTGCCCGTCGCAGACGTTCGTGTGCACCGTCAGCGTGCCCCCGTCGGGCATCGCCTGCAGCGCGTTCAGCATCAGGTTGAGGAAGAGCTGCTCCATCTGCGAGCGGTCGGCCATCACCCGCGGATCGTCCGGATCGAGGGCCAGGCGGACCTCGACTCCCCCCTTGCGGAGCTGGTAGGCCGCGAGGTCGACGACGTGGTGGAGGCTCTGGTTGATCGAGATGGGCTCGAGGTGCAGCGGTCGCTGGCGCGAGAAGTCGAGCAGGTTGGCCACCGTGCGCTGGATGCGCTCGACGCCGCTCTGGATCAGAGCCAGGTAGCGCGATCTCATCTCCTCGTTGGCCGGGTCCGACCGCATGTTCTCGAGGCAGGTGAGCACGCCGCCCAGAGGGTTGTTCACCTCGTGGGCGACACCGGCGGCCAGGGTGCCCACCGCGGCCATCTTCTCGGTGTGGGCGAGCTGCGTCTGGCGGACCGTCTCCAGGTCGCGCGAGCGCTCCAGCTCCTCCATCATGCGGTTGAAGGCGGCGCCCAGCTCACCCACCTCGTCACCGCGAGTGGCCGACGCGCGCACGCCGAGGTCCCCGCGGCCCGCGCGCTTCATGACCTGGTTCAGGCTCAGGATCGGACGGATCAGCGCCTCCACGTAGACGGCGGTCGCGATGGAGTTGACGAACACCAAGACCAGCGCCACCACCAGCAGCCGGCGGGAGATGGCGTCCAGGTTCCGCTGGAGAGGAGTGAGCGAGAATCCCATCTCCAGCTCGCCCAGCTGACGGGTGGAGTCGCCCAGAGGCACGCGGACCTCGAGGGTGCGCCCGTCCAGCTCCGGTCCTCGGGTCCCGATGCCGGCCGGCGGCGGAGCGGCCCGAATGACACCGCCGACGCCGCTGCCGAAGAGCTCGGGCTGGCTGACGCCGTGGCAGGCGCAGGAGGCGCGGGGACCGCTGCCGCCGCTGACCAGGACCGCGTGGCGAGCGCTCCTCCACGCGTCGAGGCGCTGGCCGACCAGCCCGGGCAGGCTGGCATGGGTCACGACGCCGGCCGGGTCGGTGACGACCACGTAGCGGATGACGCCCTCGTTGCCGGACAGGATCCGCCGCATGTGGCGATCGATTCGGGCCGAATAGCGCGCTGCCTCCATGGGCCGCTCCTGGGCCCTCGCCAGGGTGTCGCTGAACAGCACGGCCAGCCCTCGGGTGACCGTCTCGTCCCGCTGCGCCACGGCCTCGTACGCCCGGCCGCGATCGTGCGCGTCGGCCAGGAACGCCACCAGACCGATCGTGGCCACGATGACGGTGTTCGAATAGAGAAAGAACTTGGTTCGAAGGCCCAGCTTCAGCAATTGCCGCCGCCCTTGCGTCCTCGCCGCCTCGACGCCTCGGTGAGCGGTCCGATCCTACTTCCGATGGTGGGTGATGCGCCAATGGAGGGAGGCGGACCCTGCCGCGAGCGGCACCGCGCTAGGAGGGACGACACGTCCTTTGCCCTATCCGCGCCACCAGCTCGGACGGCGCCGAGGTCGCGTCCAGCTCCTCGATTCGAATCCGGAGGCAGGCTCGCGCGGCCCGAGCCGCCTCGGCTCCCAGGCACCAGCAGACGGCCTCGCTCGTCCACACGACACCCGCCAGCTCGACCTCCAGCGCCGCGGCCTGGGCGGCGGATCGCAGCACGCAGCCGGTCAGCGGCAGCGCCGCGGCGAGAATGCGCGTCACCGGCGCGACCGGCGGCCGGACCGGGACCACCTCGGCGCCGGCGCGCTCCAGCTCCAGGCTGGGGTCCCAGCCGGCCGACGGGAAGACGGCCAGCCGTTCGCCCGCGAGTCGGAACGCGTGCAGCCAGTCGAGCCTCCCGGCGTGCCGCACCGTGGGCCCGATCACGAAGAGGGCTGGGGGGGCGATGCCCGCGCGCACCGTCTCTCCGGGCAGCGCAGCCAGGGTCGAGACGACCACCCGCTGCGCGGCGGTGGTGCCGCGCTCGACGATGGCGGCAGGCATGGCCGGATCCATCCCGCCCTCCAGCAGCCGTTGCACCACGTTCGGAAGCGCCGTGACCCCCATGTATCCGGCCAGCGTCGCATGCGGATCCTGGGCCACGAGGTCCCAGCGCACCTGGGGTGTTTCGTCCTTGGCCGACTCGTGGGCGGTCAGGAGAGTGGCGCGGACGGCCTCCCGCCGATGAGTCAGCGGGATCCCCGCCCAGGCGGCCACGGCCACCGCCGCGGTCACGCCCGGGACGATCTCGAAGGGGATGCCGGCGGCCGCGAGCGCTTCGGCCTCCTCTCCGCCCCGCCCGAAGACACAGGGGTCACCGCCCTTGAAGCGCACGACACGCTTGCCCGCGAGTGCCAGCCGGATCAGCAGCGCGTTGACGTCCGGCTGAGGGATCGGATGGTGGCCCGACTCCTTGCCCACGCTGTGAAGCTCGACGTGCGAGGGCAGGTCGGGCGGCAGGGCCGGGGCAGCCAGTCGGTCGTAGGCCACGGCGTCGGCGCGGAGAAGTCGGTCCCGCGCGCGCAGGGTCAGGAGGCCGGGGCAACCTGGTCCGGCTCCCACGAGCGAGACGAATCCGCGCCCGGGAGCCGCCGGGATCGGGTTGCCCGCTGCGACCCAGCCCTCGACCTCGTCCTCGGACGGGACGCGGGCCGAGAGGGAGGGAGAATCGACGGTCGCCGCGAAGAAGCGGTCGTAGCAGGCCTCCCGGGCGGCGGACTCGCTCCAGCGACCGCGCACGCGGGCGCGGAGCTGCGCAGCCGCACGGGCCCAGCCCCCCCACTCCGCCCCGAAGCGACCCTCCAGCAGCGCCCGCAGGCGCCTCACCGCGAAGGGCGCCTGCCCCCCGGAGCTGATGGCGAGCTCGAGCGGCCCGCTGCGCACGCGGGCCGGGAGCTGGAAGGTGCACAGCTCCGGCTCGTCCGCCACGTTGACCCAGACCCGGGCCGCGACCGCGTCGTCGTGGACCTGACGGTTGACCGCCGGCTCGTCGGTGGCGGCGAACGCGAGCAGGTAGCCGGCCGCCTCCCCATGCCGGTAGGCCCTTCGCTTCAGCCGCAGCTCGCGCCGGTCTGCCATCGCCGAGAGCTCCGCCACCACGACCGGCGCCACCACCGTAACCCGCGCGCCCTCCCCCACCAGGGACTCGGCCTTTCTGAGAGCCACGCCGCCGCCGCCGACCACGAGACACTCGAGGTTCCTGACCTCCAGCATCACGGGGAACATGGCGTCTCCGCTCGCAGCATTACGCGCGATGCTATCTCGAGACGGCGGGCAGCAGAATTCCTGTCCCGACGGCTGGTCGCCGGACCAGGTCCGGCCCGTCGACGACTCCACGCCTCTCCCGGTGGCACGCCGTGCAGCGAGCGAATTCCGGTTTGCCGTCGCGCTTGGCGATCCGGGCGTGGCAATCGATGCACAGCCCGTGCATCGCCTGCACGTAGCCGACCGCCCGGTAGTGCTCCGCCTTCAGCGTCGCGCCCTTGGGCACGAGGTCCTTGTGGCAGCCCTGGCACCCCTTGGCGTTCGCTGCGCTGCGTGCCGGCCCCGGGCGATGGCACTGGACGCAGGCCACGCGCCCGCCGGCCGGCGAGGCATGCCAGTCGTGACGGAAGGCGTCGGTGGCTGAGGTACATATCGCGATGGCACTCGTAGCAGCCGGAGCTCCTGGTCCCGCGGCAGGTTCATGTGGTGGCACTTCACGCACGACGCCGTGCCGCCGAGTACGCTTCTCCATCTCGCTGGTGCGGAAAGGCGACGCCGTAGCCGTCGAGGTTGCCGTCGATCCACAGCACGTCTCCGCCCCGCGCGCGGTGGACCGGCTCGGGTGACACGCCACGGCCCTGCGCCGGCACCGGCGACAGGAAGGCGAAGCCGACTGAAGCGGCGACGAGGAAGCCCAGCGAGTACACGGTGCGGCCGGCCACGGCCGGATGCCCAGCCAGGTCGTCCCGACCTTGTCGAACTCCGGCAGCCGGAGCGGGTCGGCCTCCGGATCGGCCGGCCGCTCTTCCCAGACCCGGAAGCGCTCCAGCAAGAAGAGGAACGCGAGCCTCGCCGCCCGCGACGACGCCGGCGCTGATGGCGATCTCGGTCCAGGCGGGAAGTAGAAGGGGCCGCCCCTGCCCAGGTGTGCCAAGCCCGCCGACGTCGACCCGGTTCAGCACTACGCCGCGCCGCCGCGATGCTCGCCGCCGCCCACTGGCCGCCCCGCGTCTGCCGCACTCGCGGAATCAGGAGCAGGACCAGCGGCACGACCGCCATCGCGGCGATCTCGAACCAGAACAGGCCGACCTGCCAGGTCCCGACCGCGAGCTGGTGCGAGCTGACCGCGGACCGCGAGGTCGCCCAAGCGCAGCGCGAGGTAGAGCAGCAGCACCCAGCGCGCGGCCCCGCCGAGCGGGGCCAGCAGTCTCCGTCTCGGGCTTGCGCCGGTACAGCCAGGCGGTAGCGTGGCTCTCGAACATCACCATCATCAGCCCCAGGGCGATCGCGGAGATCAGGAAGAGCACCGGCAGCAGCGGCGAGTACCACAGCGGGTGCAGCCGGTAGGGCATGATCAGGAACAGCGACCCGAGCGAGGACTGGTGCAGGGTCGAGAGGCCGATGCCCACGATCACCAGCGGCAGCCGCAACTTGAGCAGGAAGCGCCGCACCTGGCCAGGGCGCCGAACTCTTCGGCCGGCACCGGGAAGAACTCCAGCGCCAGGACCGTCAGGTAGAGCATCACGCACCAGCCGACCTCGAACAGGGGCGAGTGCGGGTTCCAGTAAACGAGCATGTGCCAGATGTTCCACGGCAGGCCGAGATCGAAAAGCAGGCCGACGCCGACGGCGAGGTAGCCGAGGAAGGCGGTCGAGCACCGCCGGGCGGACGACGCTGTGGAACCTCTCCAGCTTGAAGATGTAGACCGTGGCGGTGAGGACGAAGCCGCCGGCCGCCAGCGCCACGCCGCTCATGACGTCGAAGCCGATCCAGAGGCCCCACGGGGTGGCGTCCGAGAGGTTGGTGGTGGCACCCAGGCCGAAAAGGAAGCGGGCGACGGCGGCCGCGGCCGCCAGCCCCAGCGATCATCCAGAGAATGAGCTTCAGCTTCGCGGACCCTATTCATCCGGGTCCTTCCGATTGCCGATCTTCATGCGCCGGCCGATGATCCAGCCAGTGCCGGCCATCGCCGCCACCACACCCGTGAACGCGAACGGCACGGCGTGCATGGCCAGGCGCCGTCGTCTCCGGCAGCGGTGTGTCGCCTGATCGGATCACCGGAGCCAGGAACGAGAGGTCGACGTTCGAGATGTAGAGGACCGAGGTCCCGCCCACGCTCGTGTTCGCCCCAGACCCTGTTCGATGTACTTGTCCGGGGTTCTCGCGGATGCGGCGGTGGGCCTCGGCGAGGAGTGCGTCGCGGTCGCCGAAGATGGTCGCCTTGGTTGGGCACGACCTCGGTGCAGGCCGGCTGGCCGTCCGTCGCGGATGCGCTCGTAGCACAGGATGCACTTGCGACGTAGGGAACCGCCTGGTCCCAGTCGTAGCGCGGGATGCCGTAGGGACAGGCCATCATGCAGTAGCGGCATCCCATGCACTTCTCGGCGTCGTAGACCACCGCGCCGATGGCGCGTCTTCGCGAGGGCGCCGACCGGGCAGGCGGAGGCGCAGGCCGGGCTCCAGGCAGTGGCGGCACTGCTTGCGCGCGAAGGTCTGCCCCGGCCCCTCCACGATCGAGGTCCAGTTGCGGGCCGAAAGACCGTCCGTCGAGGTCCCAGGTGCGCGGGGCGTCGGGCGGCAGGTGGTTCACCTGCTTGCAGGCGAGTCACGCACTCGTTGCAGCCGATGCACTTGGTGGTATCGGTGAGGATGGCCGCCTTCATTTCGCGCACGCCTCCTTGACCGCGTCGGGGACCACAGGCTGGGCGGACTCCGCGCGCGCACCCTCCACCCAGCTCGGGCGGTCCGCGTGGCCCAGGGTCGCGGCTACCCGAGCTCCCGCTCCCGGAACCAGCTTCCAGGAGACCGCGGTCACCACCTGCGAGAGCGGCTCCAGGACGCAGTGTGCCACCTTGGTGAACGGGACGAGCGCCATGATCAGGTCGGCCGAGTACACGTGCACCAGCATCGAGGTCTGATAGGCGGCGGGCGTGAGGGCGGCGTTCGCGCAGAGGTAGCCGGTCAGGAACGGCACGGCCAGGACCAGCGGCCAGGCATGATCCTGCGGCCGGCTGAGCGCCCGGGCGCCGCGCTGCAGCACCCGTCCCGCGAAGAGAGCGAGCGCGCCGCCGACGGTGAGCAGGCTGAGGCCAGTCCGCCAGCCCCTGGGGCAGTGCCGGCCAGCCCAGGCCCAGGCCCCGCCGCCACAGCAGCACGTGAGCCGAGAGAAAGAGCGGGACCGAGAGCAGACCGATGTGCCAGACGAAGGAGACCGTGCTGTAGAGGGGACGGCCGTTCCACAGGCGACGCCAGGGCAAGAGCCAGCCCAGGGTCTGCCGGGCGACCTCACCCCAAGGCACGATCCGGTCGGAGCTGCGCCGATACGCCTCGGCGATCCCGACCAGGCTGAGCACGACCAGCCGCAGCAGGCCCAGGACCAGCAGCGAGAACGTCAGACGGAAGAGCGGCCCGCGTCCGAACTCGATCCAGGCTTCCACTCGCTCACCCTCCCGCCATCAATCACTCGAGCACGACCGCCCGGTAGAGCAGCTCGTGCAGCCCGACCACCTGGCAGTCGACGCCGTGCTCCTCGAGCAGCTCGCGGAGCTGCTTCTTGCAGTTGGCGCAGGGAGCCACGCAGTACTTGGCACCCGTGGCACGGATCTGCTCCACCTTGGCCCTTCCGCCGACCAGCATCCGATAGGGCCGGTTCTCGTCGATCGAGACGGCACCCCCTCCACCACCGCAGCAGATGTTGTCGCGGCGGTTGGGGGTCATCTCGACGTAGTTGCTGCAGAACGCGCGAAGCAACTCCCGCGGCTGCTCGACGATCCAGCCGGTCCGGACCAGGTTGCACGGGTCGTGGTAGGTCACCGGCTCCTCGACCACGTTCGGGCGGAGCTTGAGCCGCCCCTGCTTCCAGGCCTGGTGCGTGTACTCGACGATGCTCACGACCGGCGTCGCCTGCCGGCCGCCGCAGTAGGTCGGATAGAAGTACTTCGCGACGCGCGAGGCGTGACCGCACTCTCCGATCAGGATCCGCCCGGCCCGGAGGCGCTCGACCTCGGCCCGGATCTTCTGCAGCACCTCCTCCAGCACGTGATCGCTGTAGAAGAGGCCGTAGTTGATCCCGTCGAAGTAGCGCGTGCCGATGGTCCAGCTGTCGCCGGTGGCCCGGAGGACCGCCGCGTTGCCCATCAGGGTCCCCGCCTCCATCAGGAAGTCGGAGACCGCGGGCAGGAAGAGGTACTCGGCTCCCTCCTGGTCGATCGGGAAGGGGATCAGGACGCCCTTCTCTTCCTGCATCTCCTCGCTCAGGAACTCGAGGCCGTCCTGCATCGCCGGCGCCGGGATCCCCGAGGTGTTGCCCGACTTCCCGGTCAGCTGCTCGCGGACGCTCACCGCCAGGGCCCGAGGCACCACGCCGATCTCGGACAGGACGTAGCGGCCGAGGTGCGTGACGAGGGCGTGGTCGACCCCCATCGGGCAGGAGGAGTAGCAGCGGCGGCAGGCGGTGCAGTCGTAGAAGGCCTGTGCCATCTGCTCGACGCCGGCGTCGGTCAGGCCCGGGTCGTTGAGCAGACGCCCGCGCAGGATGCCCGATACCGTGAAGTGCCGGCGATAGACCGCCAGCAGCAGCTCCGAGCGCGCGCAGGGCAGGTCTCTCGCGTCCCCGGTGGCCTGGTAGATCTGGCACCTGGCGCTGCAACGCGAGCACTTGGCCGTGACCCGAACGTAGTGCTCGAGGGCGGGACGGTAGTTGCCGTGCTCGAGCACCGCCGCCAGCGCCTCCAGGAAGCGGCGCGGGCGGTCCCGCAGGTCGGCGTCCTCGACGTGGTAGCGCACGTCGAGCCGCTGCCTCTGGATCGCCTCCGGTTTCTTGGTGCGGGCGTAGGCGCGTTCGCGCTCCGCGTCGCTCAAGGGCCTCATCGCTCCTCCGTCCTGGCGGGTCCGCTGGTCCGGGATCGGCTCCCCTTGCGTTCGGCGGCCTCGCGCCAGAGGAGCCCGCCCCCGAGGTACCTGCCCTGGAAGCCCGAGCCTTGCAGCAGCCGCACCGCCTCGGCCGCCCGCCCGCCGCGCTCGCAGATCAGGGTGCCCTCCGCCCTCAGGCGGGCGTCCGGGCTGCTGCGCAGCCCGCTCACCGCCGCCTCGTGCACCACGGCCGCCCGTGCGGGCCGGCTCTGGCGCTCCCCGGGCGAGCGCAGGTCGGTCACGTCCACCAGCGGGCTGAGCGGCGACTCGGCCTCGACGCCTTCCTCCTGGTTCTGCGCGGCGAAGGCGGCAACCGCCAGAGGGTCCACGGCCGGAGCGTAGGCCGGCGCGTAGGCGTGCTCGAGCTGCGAGAAGTCCGCGAGGGTCGCGCCGCGGAGGATCATCTGGGTGGCGACGTCGACGCATCGGACCACCTCACCCTTCCCCACCGCCTGCACCCCCAGCACGCGCTTGGAGGCAGGCTCGTAGAGCAGCTTGAGATGGATCCTCGCGCTGCCGGGCCAATAGTCGGGGCGGTCGTCCACCGTCACCCACGAAGAGCGGACCGCCCGGCCGCCGGCTCGCGCCCGGCGCTCGGTCGCGCCCACCGCGGCGACGTTGAAGGCGAAGGTCCTCACCGCCGAGGCGCCGGCGACGGGAGGGAACCGATCGCAACGCCCGCCCAGGATGTTGCCGAGGGTGCGACCCTGCCGGTTCGCCAGCGACCCGAGCGGCCGGTGCAGGCTGCAGCCGAAGACGGCATCCTCGACCTCCACGCAGTCCCCCACCGCCCAGACGTGCGGGAGGTTGGTGGCGAGCTGCCCGTCGACGGCGATCGCACCGCTCTTGCCGAGCCGGACGCCGGCGCGGCGGGCCAGATCCACGTTGGGCTCCACCCCCACGGCGACCACGCAGACATCGACCCGGACCGTGTCCGCCCCGGCCGCGATGGTCACGCCCGAGTCGTCGGCGCGCAGATGCCCCACGGCACAATCGCTCAGCAGATGGACGTCGTTCTCCTCGAGGTGGCGGGCGACACAGGCCCCCAGCTCCGGATCCAGCACACCGGGAAGCGGTGCCGGGCTCGCCTCGAAGAGCCAGACCTCGGCGCCCCACAGCTCCCGGAAGGCTTCCGCCAGCTCGCACCCGAGGGGACCCGCGCCGACCACGCCGACACTGCGGATCTCCCCGCACGCCAGCCCCGACTTGAGCGCCTCGACGTCCTGCCAGCCGTGGAAGCTGCGCACCCGCGGATGGTTCGGCTGCCTCGGCAGCCGCCGAGCACGGGCGCCCACGGCCAGCACCAGCTCGTCCCAGGCCAGGTCGCGGTGGCCGTCGGCGCCCTCGATCCGGAGCAGTCCTTCAGCCAGCCGTACGCCGGTCGCGCGCCAGCCTGCCAGGACCGCAACGCCCTTCTCCTCCGCGAAGTAGCGCTGGTCCCGGAGCGCGCCGCTGACGGTTCTTCTGAGCGCCGCTACGTCGTCGATGTCGCCGGAGAGGACGTAGGGCAGACCGCAGTGAGAGTAGGAGAAGACCTCGCTCTCCTCGACCACTGTCACCTGCCAGCGGGGCTTGAGACGCGCCAGGCGGCAGGCGCAACGCAATCCCGCTGCCGACGCCCCCACGATGACGACGGCGCGGGTCCCGTCGCTCACGTCGCGCCGATCGGAGCGTCGCTCACGCAGCCTCTTCTCGGACCGAGAGAGCGACCTTGAAGAGCGTGGTCACCAGCAGGGCGCCGATCGCGTAGATCCCCAGCGAGATGAGCAGCTCCGGCGCGGTCGGCAGGTAGCGGGTGACGTGACCGAGCGGCGAGGGGACGAAGCCGGCCACGATCATCCCCAGGCCCTTTTCGATCCAGACCGAGACGAAGATCGCCAGGCAGGCCGCCGCCAGCCAGCCAGCGCGGTCCCGAAGCCGGGGGCGCAGCAGCACGACGAGAGCCGCAGCGGCGAGCAGCGTGGAGGTCCACATCCAGGGCACGAACTCCGCGTGTCCGGCGAGCCCCCAGTAGAGGTAGCGAAAGTGCTCGCTGTCTGCCGGGATGCCGCTGTAGAAGGATGTGAAGACCTCCATCAGCAGCAGGAACAGGTTGGCGAAGAGAGCGTAGGCCACGATGACGGCGAGCCGGCGGATGGCCTCCCAGCCGACGTCGAAGCGGGTGAGACGGCGCAGCAGCAGGCAGAGCAGCACCAGCAGGGCCGGCCCCGAGCAGAACGCCGAAGCCAGGAAGCGTGGGGCCAGGACGGCCGTCAGCCAGAAGGGGCGCGCCGCCAGGCCCGAGTAGATGAAGGCCGTCACGGTGTGGATGCTGATGGCCCAGGGGATGGAGACGATGACCAGCGGCTTCACCCAGCGCGGCGGCGGCTCGCCTTTGCGCTCCGCGTTCAGACTGGCGTGGCTGATCACGACGTTCAGCGCCAGGTAGCCCGACAGCACGAACATGTCCCAGAACAGGAGGGAGTGCGGCGTGGGATGGAGCAGGATGTTGAACATGCGCCCCGGCTGGCCGAGGTCTACCGTCACGAACAGGGTGCACATGGTCACCGCGGCGATCGCCAGGAACTCGCCGAGGATGGCGACCTTGCCGAACATCTTGAAGTCGTGGAGGTAGTACGGGAGGATCACCATCACCGCCGAGGCCGCCACGCCGACCAGGAAGGTGAGCTGGCCGATGTACAGCCCCCAGGTCACGTCCCGGCTCATGCCCGTGATGGTCAGCCCCTGCTGCAGCTGCCGGAGGTAGAAGAAGGAGCCCACGCCTATGAGCGTCAGCAGGACGGCCACCCAGATCCAGTACCCTCGATGTCCGGTCAGTGCCTTTTCGAGCATGTCCGCCTCACAGGAGGTAGTAGACGGAAGGCCCGGTGCCGAGGGCGGGCTTTCGTCGCCGCGCCGGGCGCTCGCTCAGGACCTTCCGGACCGCGGACTCCGCGTCCTCGAGGTCGCCGAAGACGAGCGCCTTCTCTTCGCAGGCTGCCACGCAGGCAGGGGCCTCCCCTCGCGCCAGTCGCTCCTCGCACAGGTTGCATTTCTCGACGACACCCCGCGTCCGGGTGGGAAAGCCGGGGTCGACCGACTTGAGGAACGGTCGCGGGTCGCGCCAGTTGAAGCTGCGGGAGCCGTACGGGCAGGCCGCCATGCAGTAGCGGCAGCCGATGCAGCGGTGCCAGTCCATCATCACGACCCCGTCGGCGCGCTTCCAGGTCGCCTGGGTCGGGCAGACGCGGACGCAGGGCGGGTTGTCACAGTGGTTACAGAGGACTGGCACCTTCGCCTCGCGCAGGGGCTCCGGCGCGTAGCGGTCGATCTGCTCCGGCAGCGCCTCGCGCAGCCGTTCCTTCCAGATCCACTTCACCTCGTCCTTGGCGTTGCCGATCTGCGGGACGTTGTGCCGCGTGTGACAGGCCTTGATGCACTTGTCGCAGCCCTCCGCCTTGAGGCACTTCGTGACATCGATCACCAGGCCCCAGCGCTTGGAACGAGGGGGCTCGGCGAGAGCGGTCTCCCCTCTGGCGGAGCGCGGAAGAGCGCGGGCGACGGCGAGGCCCAGGACCGGCAGACCGGCCAGCTCGAAGAAGCGCCTCCTCTCGATCGCCATCACCAGCCGCCTTTCGGGTCCACGTGGCACTCCCAACAATGCGGGGTCACCTGCAGGTAGTGGTGACACCGGTCGCAGAAGCCGGCTCGGTCCGCGTGGCAGTGCAGGCACGTCCCGGTCAGGTTCTTGTCGTAGTGCTGCCCGGAGGCGGACACGTAGACACGCTGGCCGTCACGCACCGCCTGGTCGCGCCACTCGATCAGCAGCCGCATGTGGCTCCGGCGCATCTGCGCGGTGTCCAGCACGCACTCGGTCGCCTCGGTCGCGGGCTTCGCGAGCTTGGGGGGCGCGGCGTCCTGACCGGTGGCGAGCGCGTGCCAGACTGGATACGTCACCAGAGCCAGGAACACCCCCAGTCCAGGAAGGATCCGGCTCCCGTCATACATGGCCGGCCTCCGTAGCGGCGCAGGCAGGGGCGGCCTCTGCGGCGGCGAGGGCGTTGCCGCGCAGGTCCGTGGTCCGCTCCTTCTCCCCTTCCATCACGAGGGCGTTGCCGACCAGCTCGTGGAGCCCCCCCACCTCGACGCCCGGGGCCCAGTACTCAACCAGCGGCACCAGGGTCGCGCGGTCGATCGCGCAGATGCAGGCCAGCAGGTTGACTCCGTGCCGGTCGCGGACGTGACGCACGGCGTTGCCGCGCGGCAGCCCGCCCCGCAACCGCATCTCCATGTTCTCGTCGTTGCCGAGGCCGGCGCCGCCGGCGCAGCAGAAGGTCTGCTCGCGGATGGTGTTCTCCGGCATCTCGTGGAAATGGTTGCAGACGCTGCGCAGCACGTGCCGCGGCTCCTCGAGCAGGCCGAGCGCGCGGGCCGGGTTGCAGGAGTCGTGAAAGGTGACGCACCGGTGGTCGTTGCGGCTCTTCTCCAGCCTGAGCTTCCCGTGCTGGACGAGGTCCGAGGTGAACTCGCAGATGTGGACGGTCTTGGTCGAAGCCGCCTGCTCGAAGCGCGTCCCGGTCACGGGTGAAACCGGCAGCTCCAGGAAATCGGCCGGGCCGTTCATGGTGTCCATGTACTGATTGATCACGCGCCACATGTGCCCGCACTCGCCGCCCAGGATCCACTTGACGCCCAGCCGCTTCGCCTCCGCGTAGATCTTGTAGTTGAGCCTCTTGATCGTCTCGTGCGAGGTGAAGAGCCCGAAGTTCCCGCCCTCGGAGGCGTAGGCGCTCAGCGTGTAGTCGAGCCCGATGTGCTCGAAGAGCAGCAGGTAGCCCATGAAGGTGTAGATGCCCGGATCGGCGAAGTAGTCGGCCGAGGGGATCACGAACAGCACCTCGGCGCCCTTGCGGTTGATCGACGGCTCGATCTTGATACCGGTCGTCTCCGCCAGCTCCTCCATCAGGAAGTCGACGTTGTCCTTGAACGTGTGCGGCTGGATGCCGAGGTGGTTGCCGGTGCGCTGGCAGTTCGCCACCGGCTCCATCACCCAGTTGATGTTGAGCCCGACCAGGTTCAGCAGCTCGCGGGCCAACATGGTGATCTCGGCAGTGTCGATCCCGTACGGGCAGAAGACCGAGCAGCGCCGGCACTCGGTGCACTGGTAGAAGTAGTAGTACCACTCCTTCAGCACCTGCTCGGTGAGCCGACGCCCTCCCGCCAGCCTGCCCAGGATCCGGCCCGCGGTCGTGAAGTCGTTGCGGTAGATCGAGCGCAGCAGCTCCGCCCGCAGCACCGGCATGTTCTTGGGATCGCCCGAGCCGATGAAGAAGTGGCACTTGTCGGCGCAGGCGCCACAGCGCACGCAGGTATCCAGGAAGAGCTGCAGCGAGCGGTACTTCGCCAGACGCTCCTTGAGCCCCTCATGAATGATCCGCTCCCAGTCCGGCGGCAGCTTCCAGTCCTGGTCGGTCGGAGACCACGCGCGCGGGTTTGGGAAGCCGAGGTACTCCAGGTTCTTCGCCGCCGCCGGATAGCTCCAGCTCCCGCGCCGTGCTTCGAAGTCGAGGCTCGGGTCCATCCAGTCCGACTTCGGCGGCCGGTGGCTGATCCGAAGCAGCTCCTCTGGTTCCTTTCGAACGCTCATGTCGTCGCCCTCTCGACCGGGATCCCGGCGGCCACCAGCTTGTCGCGGAACTCGTCCTCCCACTGTTCGTAGGTGTGCGGCTCGACCGTCGGATTCTGCGGGTTCAGATGCCGGCGCCGGCGGGAGTCGTTGGCCAGGTTGCGGGTCGGGCTCAGGAAGACGCCGCCCATGTGCATGAGTTTGCTGAAGGGGAAGTAGGCGAAGAGGACGCTCACGAAGAAGAGGTGGACGTAGAAGGGCAGGGAGAGGCCCTGCGGCACCCGCGGCTGCAGGGTGACGAGCCCGAGCGCCAGCTCCTTGACCGCGACCAGGTCGACTCGGGTCAGATAGCGCATCAGGACGCCCGAGCCGGCCACGGACAGGAGCAGGAAGAGCGCGAAGTAGTCCGCCGGCAGCGAGATGTAGCGCACCAGGGGGTCGAGGAGGCGCCGGCCCAGCAGGAAGACGAGCGCCACCAGGATCACTACGTCGCTCAGGAAGAGCGCCGGCACGGCGAGCTGGAAGAAGCCGTCCAGGCGTTCCAGCAGGGCGGTCGCGGCCGGCGCCGGCTCCACGAAGAAGCGCAGGTGCCGCAAGAGGATGACCAGGAAGCTGTAGTGGAACGCCAGGGCGCCCAGCCAGAGCAGCTTGGTCGGCTCGTGCGTGAGATGCCGCGACGGCGTGAGAGCGATCCGCGTGTTGCGGAACAGGGAACGAAACAGCAGGACCTCGAGCGCCACCCGCGCCGCCGCCCACGACCGGGTCGGCGGGTTGTCCAGCCGATCGGCCTCGATCCAGGGCAGCGACCGCTGCTGCCCGCAGGTGGTCGTGATCCGATACGGCACCGGCGCCCCTGCCCAGCGCAGGACCCGGTAGACCACACCGAGCAGGAAGACGATCGCGGCAGCGCAGGGGACGACCACGGCGAACAGGTACGCCTGCCCGCCGACACCCGCTCCCACCCACACCACACCGAGCAGAGCGGCGGTTGCCGCCAAGGCGGCAAGGGCCTTCATGGCGAGTTCCCTCCCTCCGGCCCGCCCTCCGCGACGGCGGGCTCGATCGATCCCTCCCCGCGTCCCGTCCCCTGGAGTCGCCGCAGGAGCGACGCCGCGCTTCGCTGCCAGGCGTCGGCGCGGATCCGATAGACCTGCTCCCGGCACTGGGCGTAGAGATCGAAAGCCGCCGCCGCCAGCGCGTCGATCCTCTCGTCGAAGTCCACCAGCGCGCGCCAGTGCCGGTCCTCGGCACCGACCTCGCGCAGCCGCTCGCGCACCGCGCGCTTGAGCCAGAACACGAATCCGACCGCCCCGGAGGCCGTGAACTCCTGCACCGCCCGCAGCCGAACCGCCGTCTCCAGCGCCTCCGCGACCGAAGCCGATTCGCTACCGAGCGCCAGCCCGTCGTAGATCACCTGCGTGCTTCGGAGGAGCGTGCAACCGACCGGGTTGTGGAAGGCATCCTTCTCGGAGCGAAAGAAGCGGGCGGCGTCGGGCGGATAGGACTCGAAGACGAGCGCCCGCCAGCGCTCGAGGATCGGGGAGCGATGTTCTGCCAGGACGTCGCACAGGCGCTCCGCGCCCCCTACGGCCCCGAGGCCGCTCGGACGCGGCGTGGCTGCGCTGGTCACCGCTCTTCGCCCTCCGGTCGACCCGCTAGACGCAGCCCGTGGGCTTGGGAAGTCCTGCCACCTTGCAGGCCCCCTTGGCCGGCCCGGAGGGAAACAACTGGTAGATCTTCTTCAGGTCGTACCCGGTCTCCTTGCAGAGCTTGCGGATCATCGGTGCCACGCCGAACTTGACGAAGTAGTCCCGCAGGTAGTGGACGACCTTCCAGTGCTCCTCGGTCAGCTGCTCGACGCCCTCGGTGCTGCCCAGCGCGGCCGCCACCGCGTCGGTCCACAACTCCGGGTGCTGGATGAAACCGTCTTCGTCGACCTCGATCGAGACCTCACCGTGCGTGAACGTCGGCATCCTCGTTACCTCCTATGTGCCCTCGGGCTCCCGGACCTCGGGATCGCCCGCGGGACGCTGCTTGGTGAGCGCCTGCTCGGCGCGTTCCAACGCGCGCAGGAACTCGGGAAGGGGACGGTGGCCCAGGGCGATGGCCCGGCCCAGAGTCTCCCGCGCCTGACGGACGTCGCCCTCGGCCAGCAGGCCGACCGCCAGGAAGTAATGCCCGGCCGCGTGCTTCGGCTCGAGCGAGAGCACGCGGCGCGCCGCCCGCACCAGCCCCTCGGCGTCGCCCAGATACAGGCAGGCCTGACCGATGTTGAAGTGCGCCGCGAGCAGGTCGTCCCGCCTCTTGACGGCCTCGGCGTTCGCCGCCAGGCACCCGCGGAAGTCCCACTTCAGCAGCAGGATGCCCCCCAGGTTCACCCAGGCCTGGACCAGATCGGGGTCGAGGTCGAGCGCCCGCCGGTAGGCCTTCTCGGCGCGATCGACCAGCCCTCGCTTGCCGAGGGCGAGCCCCAGGTTGAACTGCGCCGCGGCCGACGCCGGGCGCTCCTCGGCGCGCCGCTTCCATTCCTCGAGGCGCCGGGTCGGGTCGACCATGGCGCCCACCATCGTCGCTTCCACGCTCTCCTCCCTATCCACGCGCTCCCTCTTCCGCGACCGACGACGACGCGCCGGCCCGCTCTCGCCGGGCCGCACTCGCCAGCGCCACCAGGGCCGGGGCCCAGGCCGGGGTCCCCAGCGCGTGAAGGTGAAGGTAGGAAGCCCAGACGTTTCCGACCACGATCCCGTCGCGTCCCTCGCCGAGCCCGGTCCCGCGCTCGAGCCGGAGGACACTCGCGGGCCGGTCGCTGCCCGCGACCACTCGGGAGTAGTGGAACTCGTGCCCGCGCAGCGTCGTGCCGCGCGCGAAGAACGGGTTCTCCTCTTCCACCCGGGCGCTGACGTAGCCGTGGCCCGTCGGTCTCGACGTCTGCTCCACGGTCAGGTCCAGGACGCCGGCCATGGGATAGGAGACCCCGTTCACGAGCAGCTCCTTCGCCAGGTACATGAGCCCGCCGCACTCCGCGTATACGGGCAGGCCCGCCGAGGCCGCCTCGCGCAAGGCGCGTCGGAAGCGGAGGTTGTGCGCCAGGCGCTCCGCGTGCGCTTCGGGAAAGCCACCACCCAGGTAAACGGCGTCCACCTCGGGCAGGTCCGCATCGGCGAGGGGTGAGACGAAGCGGAGCGTGGCGCCCGCCTCCTCCAGCGCTTCCAGGTTCTCGGGATAGTAGAAGCTCAGCGCCTGGTCGCGGAGGACGGCGATCCTCGCCCGCGTGGACGACACCGCCGCCGGCCGGGCGGCGAACTGCGTCCGCGGGGCCTTTCGCGCGAGCGCCAGCAGGGCGTCCACGTCCAGGTACCGCGCCACCACCTCGGACACCCCGTCGAGCGCCTCCTCTCTCGCTGCGTGCTCCACGGCTGTCAGCAGGCCCAGATGCCGGGTGGGGAACGGATCGCCCGGCAGGCGCGGGATGGCGCCCAGGACGGGCGGAGCGCCCGCGGCCTCGAGCGCCTCCCGCACCACCTGCTCGTGGCGCCGCGAGCCGACGCGGTTGAGCACGACACCCCTGAGGTCTAGGCTGCGGTCGAGCGCCCGGCAGCCGAGAACCATGGCAGCGGCGGTCCGCGTGACCTTGGTGACGTCGACCACCAGCACGACCGGAGCGCGCAGGATCTTGGCGAGCTCGGCCGTGGAATGGCTCCCCTGCGCGTCGAGACCGTCGAAGAGCCCGCGGTTGCCCTCGATCAGGGCGAGGTCGGCGCGACCGCCCCGCCGGAGCGCCTCACCGATGGCCGGGCGCGCCATCAGGAACGTGTCCAGGTTGCGCCCCGGCCGGCGCGCGGCCGCGCCCAGCCAGCCGGCGTCGATGTAGTCGGGGCCCTTCTTGAAGGGCGCCACGGCCAAGCCCCGCGAGGTCAGGAGCCGGACCAGCCCGGCCGAGACCAGGGTCTTGCCGCTGTCGCCGGCCAGGCCGGCGATCACGAGCCGTGGAGTCGACACCTGCATGCGTCGATCAGCCCCCGCCTAGATCAAGTCGAGGAAGCCGCACGGGCACTCCTCGGCGCACTTGCGACAGCCGTCGCAGACGTTGAGGTCGATCTTGTAGTAAGCCCCCTGCTGCGGGGCAGGCGCCTTCTTGAAGCAGTTGCTCTGACAGTACATCCAGCACCGCTCGCAGCCGAAGCACAAGCCGCAGCTGAAGCAGCGCGCGGTCTCCTCGATCGCCTGCTCGCGGCCCAGCCCGAGGTCGACCTCGTCCCTGGGGCGCGCCAGCCTTTCCTCTGGAGAGAGGATCCTGCGTTCGGCGCGGGCCTTGGCCTCGTAGTAGTCGAGCTTGATCTTGTCGGGCCCGATCGGCGCCCGAACGGCCGGCGCCTGTGGCTCGACACCGCGCAGCGTGGCGTCGATGCTCAGGGCGGCCTTGCGCCCCTGGCCGATGGCGACCGTGGCCAGCCCGAGCCGGAGCGTGTCGCCGCCCGACCAGACGCCTTCGACGGCGGTGCGGCCCCAGGCGTCGGCCTCCAGCCAGGAGCCCGCGCTCGCCACCGCGCCGAGGGTGGACCAGTCGGGCTGCTGGCTGACCGCCATCACCACCGTATCTGCTTCCATCTCGTAGACGTCGCCCTCGACCGGCACCGGGCGCCGCCGCCCCGAGGCGTCCGGTTCGCCGAGCTGCATGCGCTGGACGGCGAGCTTGCGGATCCGACCCGAAGCGTCCCGCTCGATCCGCGCCGGGGCGACCAGAAACTCGATCGCGATTCCCTCTTCCAGGGCCTCGTCGATCTCGCGCGCGATCGCCGGCATCTCGGTACGGGTCCGCCGATACAGGATGGTGACCTGCGCGCCCAGGCGGCGGGACACGCCGGCGGCGTCGGAGCTGAGGCGGAGAGAGACGCGGGCCGCGTCGATCGCCGTGTCACCGCCGCCGACTACGACGACCTTCGCGCCGATCGCCGGGTGCTGGCCGCTGTTGACGCGGTTCAGGAAGTCGGTCCCGGTGTAGACGCCGGGGCCATCCTCGCCGGGCACGCCCATGGTCTTGCCCTGGTGGGCGCCGATCCCCACGAAGACGGCCGCGTAGTCCCGCCGGAGCTGCTCCAGCGTCACGTCCTTGCCGACCGTCGTCCGGCAGCGCAGCTCGACACCCAGGTCGAGGACGCGCTGGATCTCGGCGTCCAGGACCGCCCGGGGCAGCCGATACTCGGGGATGCCGTAGCGCAGCATCCCTCCCGGCTTCTCGAACGCGTCGAAGACGGTGACCGGGTACCCGCGGCGGGCGAGCTGGTAGGCACAGGAGAGCCCCGAGGGCCCCGACCCGACGACGGCGATCCTCTGCTCGTGGGGGCCGCCGTTCGGCAGCGCACCGAGCTTGAGGCCGCGCTCGATCGCCCAGTCTCCGAGGAAGCGCTCGACGGAGTTGATGCCGACCGCGCCGTCCTTCTCCTTGCGGTTGCATTCCCCCTCGCACGGGTGCGGACAGACCCGCCCCATCACCGCCGGGAAGGGGTTGGTCTCCACCTCGATCTGCCACGCCTGGTCGCAGGCCTGCTCGAAGCTGAGGCCGGTCTTCTCCCGTTGTGCGATCGTGGTCAGCCAGCCACGGATGTCGTTGTCGCTCGGACAAGTGGCGATACAGGGCGGCAGCTTTGGCGCGGCCTGGGGCCGCAGCGGCGAGACCTCGCCCCCCGCGCCTCCCGTGGAACGCGCGACGAACGGCTTCTTGTCGTCCCTCTTCTTCAGGAGTGCCATGAGTTCCGGTTCCCGCCTCCTCCGCCCACGACGTCGGCCGCCAGACCCTCGACCGACGGCCCCGGGGGTCGTCCGTGCCTATCCGTTGGGTCCGTCCCTACGCGTAGGGATAGAGGTTCTTCTTGAACTTCTCCAGTGCCCCCAGGATCATGTCGTGCTTCTCTTCGTCGTAGATCAGGTAGTCCAGAAGCATTCTCTGGACGAAGAACGTGCAATCGTCGCGCAGCTTCTTGCCCAGCTCGATGACCTCCCGCTCCGCCTGGTCGTGCTTCTCGATCTCGTCCCAGATCTCGCCCAGATCCTCGGGCTTCAGGTGCACGGGGGTCTTGGTGAGGCTGTCGATGATGAACTGCTGCACCCGGTGGTGCTGGACCGAGTCGTTGCGGATGATCTCCAGGATCTGTCGGACCAGCGGGTTGTCGGTCTTCTCGATCATCTGCGCCGTGTGGTCGATGGCCTGGCGCTCGATCGCCTGCCAACGACCGAGGGCGCTGACGAGCCGCTGGGTCCGCTCGGCGCCCTTCACCTTCTCCTCACCCATGCCGTTCCTCCGTTCACCTGGCCGGCAGCGAGCGGGGGCTGGGCGTCCCAGCCCCACTCACGATCCGCCGACCGGACCGCCTACTTGTCGGCGGGAGGCAGAGTGATGTAGCTGCCTCCCACGTAGCTGTAGATGCAGCGGCCGGAATCGATCAGCTGGCGGATGGCCAGCTTGCACAGTGCCTTGTCGCAGGCGCCCTCCCCAAACTTCTCGATCATGGCCTTGGTGAGGTCCATGGCCTTGAGGTTCTTCTTGCCCTGGGTCGAGGTCACCAGCTCCAGCATGGCGCTGGCGACCTCGTCGACGTTGACCGGAGCCATCGCTCGTCTCCTAGTGACGGAGCTGGGCGGAACGCTTGTACGTCTCGCCCGCGTGGGTGAAGTCGTCGATGTGGTACTTCGGTGAAGGGGATCTCCGCGACCTTGAAGAAGCGCGGCCAGCCGATGCGCTCGATCCACTCGCCCATGCGCTCGTGCTTGCGCGCGTTCTTGGCGTACACGTCGACCAGCTTCACTACCGCCTGAACGACCTCGGGCCAACGCGGCGGGTTGTTGGGAAGGAACGGGATGGCCAGCTTCGAGAACATCGGCTCGTGCCGGGCATTGGAGACCTTGCCGCCCACCCAGATCGAGATCCCGTCCGTCTTCGGGTTGTTGATCTTCATGGCGGGACAGACGGTGTAGCAGTTGCCGCAGTACATGCACTGCTCGTCTTCGACCTCGACCGAGGCCTTGCCCTCGACCGTGGCCGGCCGGATCGCGCCGGTCGGGCAGGAGGCGACCAGGGTCGGGACCTCGCAGATCTTGGGCAGCTCGCCGTGGTCGATCCGGGGCGGCCGGCGGTGGATCCCCAGCACCGCGATGTCGGAGCAGTGCACGGCGCCGCACATGTTGAGGCAGCAGGCGAAGGCGATCCGCAGCTTGGCGGGCAGGTCCATCTGCACGAAGTGCGGGTGCAGCTCGTCCATCAGCGACTTGACGACGCCCGAGGCGTCGGTCGCGGAGGAATGGCAGTGCACCCAGCCCTGGGTGTGGACGATGATCGAGATCGCGGGGCCCGTGCCGCCCACCGGGAAGCCCAGCGCCGATGAGCTCCTGCGATCGAGCGGCGTCGACCTTCGACTTGTCGGTGAGCAGGAACTCGACGTTGTTGCGGCTGGTGAAGCGCAGGCAGCCGCCCGAGTACTTGTCGGCCAGGTCCGCGAACAGCCGGATGGTCTTGATGCTGAGCAGGCGCGGGGTCGCCGGCGCGCACGGTGTAGAGCTTGTCGCCCGACTCGGCCACGTGCATCAGCACGCCGGGCTCCGGGATCTCGTGGTACGCCCACTTGCCGTAGTTCTTCTTGACGATGGGCGGAAGGAACTTCTCGTAGTGGGGCGGACCGATGTCGGTCTTGCGTTCAGCCATGGAAGGTCCTCCTTGCGCCCTACTTGGAAGCCTCTTCGGGGAGCGTCTCCTCGAAGAAGATGTAAGGGTTGGTGCGCGGGTGGGCGATCATCTCGGGAGCGGGATCGAGCCCGATCTGCTCCAGGAAGGTGCCGAGACCGATGCGCTGGATGAACTCACCGACGCGCTCGCGGTTCTTGCCGTGCTCGCCCCAGAAGTCCCAGATCGCCTGGGCCAGCTCCTTGATGTCCTCGTAGGGCGGCTTCATCTTGATGAAGGGGACGAGGACCGAGGCCAGCAAGGCGCCGCCGATGATCGGGGCCTTCGCGCCGAGCAGGATGGTGGCGCCCCGCTCCTTGCCCGGGCGCAGGGCCTTGGGCAGGACGTTGATGCAGTGCATGCACTTCACGCACTCGGGGTTGTCGATCGAGAGCGTCTTGCCGTCCCACGCCATGCAGCGCGTCGGGACAGCATGTTGCAGACCTCGCGCGCAAGGTCCACCCCGTCCTTCGCGTACTCCTGGACCTCGGCCTGGTCGATCTGGATCTCGTCCTTCCAGGTGCCGATGACCGACATGTCCGAGCGCGCGATGGAGGCCACGCAGTCGTTCGGGCAACCGGCGAACTTGAACTTGAACTTGTAGGGGAAGGCCGGGCGGTGCAGCTCGTCCTGGAAGCATTGGGTGATGTCGTAGCAGGCGTTCAGCGTGTCGTAGCAGGCCCACTCGCAGCGCGCCGGGCCCACGCAGCAGCTCGGCGTGCGCATGTCCGATCCGGACCCGCCCAGGTCCCAGCCCTTCGCCGTCAGGTCGGCGAAGAACGGCTCGAGGGCCTCGGTCTTGGACCCGAGGAAGATGATGTCGCCCGTGGAGCCGTGCATGTTGGTCAGTCCGGAGCCATGGCGGTCCCAGATGTCGCACAGCTCGCGCAGCGCATCCGAGGTGTAGAACCACCCCGGCGGGCTGGTTGACGCGGTAGGTGTGGAAGGCGGCCACCTCGGGGAACTCGTCGGCGAGATCCGAGTAGCGGCCGATGACACCGCCGCCGTAGCCCATCACGCCCACCAGGCCGCCGTGCTTCCAGTGCCCGATGTGTTCCTCGTAGGAGCGCTCCAGGACGCCCAGCAGGTCCTGGACCATGGG
This sequence comes from uncultured Acidobacteriota bacterium, assembly GCA_963732935.1. Lineage (GTDB taxonomy): Bacteria > Acidobacteriota > Vicinamibacteria > Fen-336 > Fen-336 > DATBSL01. The sequence goes on from CAVTBK010000005.1 coordinate 1,069,262, forward strand.
GCGGTGGGCCTCTTCTTGATCTCCTTGACGAAGCTGGGCCACGGACCCTTCTCGAGCTCGTCGAGCAGCGGCGTGGCTCGCTTTTTCTTGGTATCGCTCATGGGACTCCCTTTCGGCGGCTGCCTGCGACCTCGTCATGGGACTAGCAACCTTCGGGCCACCTCGATGAGTCGTGATAGCCGGCGATAAGGCGGACCTCGTGACCGTGGGAGGAGCGGAACGTTACACGAACCGCGAGGAGTGTTTCCCTGCCGTAACGAGGGTCGGCCCCTGTCCGAGGACCGCATCGCCTCACCGAGCGCGGAGAGCCGTCCGTGGACATCGGGGCGCACCGATCTGCTGACGAAACCGGACCCTGGGGTTCCTCAGCCCTGGAGGGGTGCCCCTGCCAGACCTGCGGCCTGCGCGGCACGAATCCTGCTGCTGTGGGGGGCATCGGCCGCGAGCGCGTGGGGCGCTGTGTAGCGAAGTGCGGGCGCCCCTGGACGGAGGCCCTTGGATGTCCGTCATCACGATCTCGAGAGGTTCCTTCAGCGGGGGAAAGACCCTCGCGGGGTGTCTGTGCCAGCGCCTGGGCTACCGCTGCATCGACCGGGACGTCATCGTCCAGCGGGCCGCCGCGTTCGGCGCCTCCGAGGACGAGCTGAAGCATGCGCTCGAGAAACCCCCGGGCTTCCTCGAACGCTTTCAGCACAACAGGTACCGCTACCTGGCCCTGATTCAGGCGGCGCTCACGGAAGAGGTCCGGACTGGCAAGGCCGTGTATCACGGCCTGGCCGGTCATCTCCTCCTGAAGGGCGGCCATCCCATCCTGCGAACGCGGATCATCGCCCCTCTGGAGGTCCGAATCCAGATGCTCCAGGAGCGGATGGACTACAGCCGGAGCCGCGCCATCGCCTACATCGAGACCGTCGACGCGGATCGGCGAAAGTGGACACGGTTCCTCTATGGTGTGGACTGGGGGGACCCCTCGCTCTACGACATCGTGCTCAACCTCGAGCACATCACGATCGACGACGCGTGCGGCATCATCGTCGCGACCGTCGCCGAGAGGTGCTTCGAGTTCACGCCGGAGTGCCAGCAGCGCATGGACGACCTGGCCCTCGGCAGTCGCGTCCGCGCGGCCCTGGCCATCGACACCTCCACACAGGACCTCGAGGTGGAGGTCGTCGCGCGCGCCGGTGCGGTTTCACTCAGGGGCTCGGTCTCGACGATCGCTCAGATCGAGGAGGTCCGACGCGTGGCGTCGGGGACGCCCGGCGTCGCGTCTTTGGACCTCGCACACCTGGCGCCCCCGATCCGGGCTTGACGCTCTTGGCTGGGGGGCCGGGTACGAACTCGAGTGAGGGAAACGAGGTGGGCGATGGACATCCTTCTGCCCGTCGCGGGGACGAGCCTCAACGTCTTCCTGTTGATCGGCACCGGCATGGTGGTCGGCTTCCTGTCGGGCCTGGTCGGAGTGGGCGGGGGTTTCCTGATGACCCCGGTTCTCATCATGATCGGCGTGCCGCCGACCGTGGCCGCCGCTTCCGACAGCAACGCGATCGTCGCGACCTCGGCCTCCGGCGCGGCGGTGCACTTCCGGCTCGGTAACGTCGACCTGAAGCTGGGGGGCGTGCTGCTGCTGGGCGGCCTGGTCGGCGCGGCGATCGGCGTCCGCATCATCAAGATCGTCCGCGTTCTGGGAAACGCCGACTTCGTCATCACCGTCGCCTACGTCGTGGTGCTGGGAAGCGTGGGTGCGTTCATGTTCGTCGAGGGCCTGCACAGCCTCCGGCGGGGGGTGATGACGCCCGCCGCCCACCGGCCGAGTACGCAGCACGGCTTCCTCAGGAAACTGCCCTTCCAGATGCACTTCCCCGGCTCCAAGGTGCAGCACTCGGTGCTGGTGCCCTTCGCCCTGTGCGCACTGGTCGGTGTTCTGTCGGCGGTCATGGGCGTGGGCGGCGGTTTCATCATGGTGCCGATGATGGTGTACCTGCTCCGGATGCCCATGCACACCGCGATCGGCACGGATCTCTTCCAGATCCTGTTCACGAGCGCGGGCGTCACGCTCATGCAGGCGGCCACGAATCACACCGTGGACATCGTCCTCGCCCTGCTGATCGCCCTCGGCTCGACCGTGGGTGCGCAGGTCGGCGCGCGGCTCGCCCGCCTGCTCCGCGGTGACCAGCTCAAGATCGTCCTGGCGAGCGTCGTGCTCCTGGTGACGGCGAAGATGGCCTACCGGCTGATGGTGACGCCGGATAGCGTGCTCTTCCACGCGAGCGGGCACTGATGGGATCTGCGGGCGGCGCGGGCGCGACCAGCGACGCTCGGGGTGGTTACCCCGATCGTTAGTTACCGACGCAGGAACCTCTTCCATGGCGACTTGGCCGAGAAAGCGGAGCGCGGAGGAGCCCAGGGACGAGGCGGGCCGTGCCCTGCGCGGCAGGTATCGGAGCTTCCGCGAGATCCTCTCTCTCAACAACGAGTGCCTGGAGACGCTGGCCTCGATCCGGGAGGACCTCCAGTACGTCGCCGCCAGCGAAGAGCTGCTGGCCGATCGGGTCAGCTCCATCTGCGACCGGACGGCGAAGGCGGTGGAGGCCCTGGGCAGGCTGACCTGCCACGACCACCACACCCTGGCCGAGGCGGTCCGGTCACAGCGCCGCGACGTCACCGCCTTCCTCGCCGAGATCCGGCAGCGCCCGACCGCGGCGCTATCTGCGTCCCTGTCGGAGGTCGACCTCTCGAAGGCGGCCGAGGTGGGGGGCAAGGCCGCCTACCTCGGCGAGATCAAGAACCGGCTCCGTCTGCCCGTCCCCGAGGGTTTCGTGGTGACGGCCCAGGCCTATCGACTGTTCTGCGGACTGCCGCTCTGGGCGCGGATCCGGGACGCGACGCGCGACGCAGATCTGGGCGAGCTCGACGCGCTGCAGAGCATCTCGTCCCGGGTGGCTTCGCTGTTCGCGGCGCTGCCCTTCCCGGCCGAGCTCGAGACCACGATCCGCGAGCGGACTCGCGGCCTCGGCTCCAGCGCACTCGCGGTCCGCTCGAGCGCGGTCGGCGAAGGCGGGGAGCAGAGCTTCGCCGGCCAGTTCCTGAGCCTGCTGGACGTCCCGCCCGAAGGGTCCGTCGACTCCTACCGGCGCGTGGTCGCCTCCCGCTTCAGCGAGCGGGCGCTCAGCTACCGGCTCTCGAGCGGGCTCGCGGAGGTCGAGAGCCCGATGGCGGTGCTGGTCATGCCGCTCGTCCGCGCCCGCAGCTCGGGCGTCCTCTACACGAGCGCCCCCAGTGAGCCGAAGGGCGGGGCGCTGTGGATCGCGGCCACGCGAGGGGTCGCCGGCGGGGTCGGCGACGGCGCGGCACCCGCCGACCTGTTCGTCCTGGCGCGGGGTCGCCGCCATCAGCTGCTCGAGCAGACGATCGTCGCCCAGGCGGACGCCCTCGCCGCCTCTCCCTGCCTGAGCGCGGACGAGCTCGCCCGGCTGGCCGACCACGGCCTGGCGATCGAACGGCATTTCGGCTGTCCGCAGGATGTCGAGTGGGCCTTCGACGAGGCGGGACGGCTCTGGATCCTCCAATCGAGGCCTCTGGCGACGGCGGCCCACTCCTCCGCCCGGGAAACCACGCCGGTCCCGGAGCATCCGCTCCTCTCGGGAGGACGGAGCGTCTACCCGGGGCGCACTTCCGGATCCGCCTGCCTCGTCTCCGGACCGGCGGCGCTCCACGCCACCCCCGACGGCGCCATCCTCTTCCTGCGCCGCGCGGTGCCGGAGATCGTGGAGGTGTTCCCGCGCATCACGGGCCTGGTGGCGGAGTGGGGCAACCTGACCGGTCACGCCGCCGCGCTCTTGCGCGAGTTCAAGATCCCCTCCACGTTCCAGCTGGCAGGCGCCTTCGAGCGCGTCTCAGACGGGGATCTCGTCAGTCTCGACGCCACACGCGCCCGCGTGTACGCGGGCACCCTCTGGCCGTCACGTGAGGCGCGCGCCCGGCCCCCCGCCCGCAACCGGGACCGACCTAGGGATCCTGTCGAAGAACGGCTGCTCGCCCTGCACCTGCTCGACCCCGCCTCGTTCGCCTTCCGGCCGGGGAGCTGCAAGTCCGTGCACGATGTCCTCCGCTTCTGCCACGAGAAGGCGATCGAAGCGATGTTCGAGGCGAACGACACCGCGCGGGAACGAGACTCGGCGTCCTGCAAGCGGCTCCTCACGCCGGCGCCGCTCGACCTGCATGTGCTCGACCTGGGCGGAGGTCTGCCCGAGGCCGCGCAGGCGGCCACGGAGGTCAGCCCGGCACAGATCCGCTCCCGGCCCTTCCAGGCCTTCTGGCGGGGCGTGTGCCACCCTGCCGTCACCTGGACGCGCGGAATGCCGGCGAGCCTCAGCGATCTCGCCTCGGTACTGGCGACATCGCTCGCCCCTCAGAGCGGCGCGATGCGTGCGCTCGGCGAGAGGAGCTACCTGCTCGTGGCCGACGGGTACATGAACCTCAACTCCCGGCTGGCCTTCCACTTCACCCTGGTCGACGCCTGCGTCTGCGACACACCGGGCCTCAACTACATCTCCTTCCGCTTCGCCGGCGGAGGGGCGGCGCGGCCTCGACGCGACCTGCGCGCCCGGTTCATCGAAGCCTGCCTCCTGCACCACGGCTTCCGGGTCGACCGGCGGGGCGACCTGGTCAACGCCTGGTTCAAGAAGGCACCCGCCCGGGAGACCGAAACCAAGCTGGACGTTCTTGGCCGCCTGATGGCGTGCAGCAGCCAGCTCGACATGTACATGAACAGCGACACGGCAATGCAGTGGTACGTGCGGCAGTTCCTGCGTGGCAACTACGCCTTCCAACCGGAGGAGGACGCGACGAAGGAGGCGTCCGGGGCCGATGCATGAGCTCGGGTCCAACTCGGCCCGCTTCCGATGGCGGCACATGTCCTGGCTGGCCGTCGCCGTCCTGGCCCCCTCGCTTCTGCGCGGCGACCCGGCTGGGCCACCACCCGCGCCGTCGGTTCGGGTCTCGCCCGAGGTGCTGCGGATGGGCGCCTTCTACAACGGTGCCACGGTGAGGGTCGAGGGGGAGGCGCCGCCCGGGACCGCGGTCCTGGTCGTGATTCGCGGGCCCGAGGAGACCGAGTTCTTCAACCGGAAGGAGCGCGTGGGTCCGGTCTGGCTGAGCGTGGGCAAGGTCCACGTCACTCGGGTGCCCTCCCTCTTCATCCGGCTCGGCGGCGGCGATCTCCACTCGCTGCTCGACGAGGCGAGCGTCGAGGCACATCAGCTCGACGACTCCGCAATCGAGCGTTCGATGAGCGTCCGGAGGGGCTGCAGGTGCCGGGCGGGCGAGGCGACACGCGCCGGGTCCGCTCTCCCGTGCACCACGGGTGTCGAACTCGACGCACGGCAGGCCAAGCTGGTCCGGTCCGGCTACTTCGACCTCAAGAGGCAGGAGGGCACCTACCAGGTTCACCCGGACGCGGTCGTGATCGCCGATTCCGCGGGTGTCGCGCACTACAGCACGCAGCTGGAGTGGCCGAGGAAGGCGCAGCCTGGAGCCTACCAGGTGCAGGCTTTCGCCTGCCGGAACCGCTCCGTGGTGGGCCGGACTTCGGCCGCCTTCCAGGTCGTGGAGGTCGGCCTGCCGGCTCGACTCAGCGAGTTCGCGAGATCCCACGCCCTCGCGTACGGCCTGGCGGCCGTCCTGGCCGCTGCGATCACGGGTTTCGCCATGGACTCGCTCACCCGCCGGCGCTGGGTGCTTCGCGCCGCTCGAGGCCGCAGGGTGGCACGGCCGACGCCGCCCACGCTCGAGTCGACGCAGCAGACACGGGAGGTCGCGAACGCGGAGGAGAGCGAGCTGGTGGGCCCACGGGGACGGGGATGAGCGCGAACGTCTTCCTCCCCATCGCGCACACCAGCACGAGCATCGCGTCCCTGGTGGGCGTGGGTGCCATGGTCGGCCTTCTGTCCGGGCTGTTCGGCGTAGGCGGGGGGTTCCTGCTGACGCCGCTGCTGATGTTCATGGGCGTCTCGCCCATGGTTGCGGCGGCCTCCGGCTCGGCCGCGATCGTCGCGGCGGCGACGACCGGGACCCTCGAGCACTCCCGCGCGGGCACCGTCGACTACCGGATGGGACTCATGCTGTTCCTGGGGGGATCCATCGGCAGCGTGGGAGGCGTCGCGCTCCTCCACTGGCTGAATCGCCTGGGCCCGGCCAACAGCGTCATCCGGATGCTCTACGTGGTCCTGCTGGGAGCCACCGGGGCGTTCATGCTCGCCGAGTCCGTCCGCACCTGGAGACAGGGGACCTACATGGCTGAGCGGAGGTTCTCGCCCACCCCCCGAGCGCCAATGGGCGGATCGGCTGCCGCTCCGGATGCGGTTCCCCAGGTCGGAGATCGAGATCTCCGTCCTGCTGCCGGTCACCCTGGGGGTGCTGGCCGGCGTGCTGGCGGCCCTGATGGGCGTGGGAGGAGGCTTCATCATGGTCCCGCTGATGCTCTACGTGCTCCGGATGCGGATGCACGTCGTGGTGGGGACGAGCCTCTTGCAGATCCTCCTGACCTGCACCCTCGTCACTGTTCTCCAGGCCGACGAGAACCACACCGTCGACTTCGTGCTCGCGTTTCTGCTCGCCCTGGGATCGACGGTCGCGGCCATGGCCGGCGCACGCCTCGGCCGCCGGCTGCGCGCCGACCAACTCAAGATCCTGCTCGCGCTGACCGTGCTCGGCGTGGCGGCCGACCTGACGGTCGGTCTGTTCCGGACACCCGGGATCCTGCTCTCGCACGTCGCGGGGGAGTGAGCAATGGACGTCTTCCTCCCTATCGCACACATGAGCGCGAAGTTCCTGGTGCTGGTCGGCGTCGGCGGCGTGGTGGGGCTGCTGTCGGGCATGTTCGGGGTCGGGGGAGGCTTCCTGCTGACGCCGCTGCTCATGTTCCTGGGCGTCTCGCCGATGGTCGCGGCGGCCTCCGACTCCGCCGCGATCGTGGCCGCGGCAACGACCGGCACGCTCCAGCACTCCCGGGTGGGCACCGTCGACTACCGGATGGGGCTCACGCTCTTCGCGGGCGGGTCCATCGGCAGCTTCGCCGGCGTCGCCGTGCTCCGGTGGCTGAACCGCCTCGGCCCGGCCAACAGTGTCATCCGGGTGCTCTACGTCGTCATGCTCGGGACCATCGGCGCCTTCATGCTGGTCGAGTCCATCCGCACCTGGCGGCGCGGCATCTACATGTCCGAGCGCAGGTTCGCGCCCGTTCCCCGGCGCCGATGGGTGGATGCGCTGCCGTTCCGGATGCGGTTCCCCCGCTCGGAGGTCGAGGTCTCCTTCCTGCTTCCGGTCGCCCTGGGCGTCCTGGCCGGGATGCTGGCGGCCCTCATGGGCGTGGGAGGCGGCTTCATCATGGTGCCCCTGATGCTCTACGTGCTCCGGATGCGGATGCACGTGGTGGCGGGCACGAGTCTCCTCCAGATCTTGCTGACCTGCATGCTGGTCACCGTGCTGCAGGCGACCGAGAACCACACGGTGGACGTCGTGCTCGCCGTCCTGCTCGCCACCGGCTCGACCTCCGGAGCCGTGCTGGGAACCCGCTGGGGACGGCGGCTGCGCGCCGACCAGCTCAAGATCCTGCTCGCTCTCGTCGTGCTCGGCGTGGCGGTCAAGGTGACCACGGATCTGCTCCGGGCACCGACGGTCCTGCTGTCGTACGTGGCTGGGGAGTGAGGAAGGAAATGCTCAGCCGAACCCGCGGATCGCGCGGCCGCAGCCTCTCGCTCCTGGCGCTCGCCGCCTGCCTTGCCGTCCCGCGGCTGGCCGCGGGCGAGGCCCTCTTCTCCGTGGAGCCGGACCACATCTCGGCCGGCACCTTCTACAGAGGCGCCACCCTGCACGTGCGTGGGCACGTTGGAGAGCGCTCGCAGGTGGCGATCCGGGTGATGGGGCCCTCCGAGCACCACACCTTCAATCGACGCGGCAAGATCTGGGGACTCATCTGGGGCGGCGTCGAGCACGTGACCTTCCATCACGCGCCCAGCGTCTACGCCGTCTACACCGCGGCCGCCCTCCCGGCCGTGGCGCCGGCGGCCGTTCGGGCTCGGCTCCGGCTGGGCTACGAGACCCTCGAAGCACGAATGGAGGTCGTCGGAGCGCACGTCGACAAGCGGGAGATGATCGACAACTTCGTGCGGCTGAAGGAGCGGGAAGGCCTGTATCGGCTCGCTCCCGGAGCCATCCTCCTTGCGGAGGCGGAGGAGGGGGGGCGCGGGTTCGAGGCCACGGTGACCCTGCCCGCCACCACGCCACAGGGTGAGATCGAGGTGGCCGTGTTCGAAATCCTCGATGGCACGGTGGTCGCGGAGGACACGGCCCGCGTGCGGCTCGAGCGCGTGGGCATGCCGGCATACCTCTTCCGGCTCGCGCACGAGCACGGCACCCTGTTCGGCTTGCTGACGGTCTTCGTGCTCCTGGCCGCGGGCGTGGCGGTGGATCTCCTGGGCAGTCGGAAAGCCACCCGGGGCCGCCATCCTGTCGTGGTCGCCGTGGTGGCGCTCGCCCGAGGGATCAGCGGCGCCTTCGTATCGGCGCGCCAGCGGGTCCGCACGCCCGAGGACCTGGCGCGGATGCGCGCCAAGTACCGGCTGTTCCGAACCCTACTGACTCTGAACAACGAGCTGCTGGAGCTGCTGGCGGAGCTGGAGGAAGAGTCCTCGTGGACCTCGTTCCGGCACCCACGGGTCCGGATGGGCATCCGCGCCCTCTTCGACGGCACTGCGGACATGGTCGGGGTGCTCAACGAGCTCGCCGGCGACCGCTACTTCGACCTCCGCAACGTGGTCGCGAGCGTCCGGGCCGACGTGTCCGCCTTCCTGGCCAAGGCCCCGGAATCGGAAGACCCGCGCCTGACCCTGCGGCTGAGCGAGGTGAACTCGAAGACCGTCGGCCAGGTGGGCGGCAAGGCCGTCCGTCTCGCCCGCGTGGAAGCGGACCTCGGGTTGCCGGTCCCGGAGTCCTTCGTGGTGACGACGGAGGCATACCGGGAGTTCGTGGAGGACGAGGACCTGGCGAGCAAGCTGCGAACGATCCTTGCCCCGGCGCGCCTCGACGCCCCCGACGACTTCCGTCGCCGTTGCGAGATGGCCCAGGACCTGGTGCGCCAGGCACGGGTACCTCCGGCCGTAGTCGAGGCGATCAGCTCGGCGTACCGGGCCAGCGGTATCCCGGAGGGAGAGGGGGTCGCGGTCCGCTCCAGCGCGGCGGGAGAGGACGGCGAGCTTTCCTTCGCGGGACAGTTCGAGACGGTCCTGAACGTACCCGCTGACGGTGTGGTGGAGGCGTGGAAGACGGTCGTGATCAGCCGCTTCTCTCCGCGCGCCGTCTTCTACCGTAGGGCGGCCGGCCTGGCGGAGGTGGACACCCCGATGGCCGTGCTCGTCCAGCGGATGATCCGGGCTCGGGCATCGGGTGTCCTCTACACGCGCCCGCCTGACGATCCCAAGGGCGCGACTCTCCTGATCACGGCGGGCCGAGGCCTGGGCCCCGACGTCTCCGCCGGGATCGCCAACGCCGATGAGCTCCTGGTGTTGCGCGGGTCACCGGAGCACGTCGTCGAGCGGCGCATCGCCCGAAAGCCCGCGCGCATCGTCGCCGCCGAAGGGGGCGGCCTCGTGCAGGTCGCGCTGGAGGTCGAGGAGCAGCCCCTGGCATCCATCAGCGACGAGGACGCCACCCGGCTGGCGAAGGCAGGCCTCGACATCGAGCGCTACTTCAGCGGCCCCCAGGACATCGAATGGACACTCGACTCCGACGATCGCCTCTTCATCCTGCAGGCCCGTCCGCTCCGGACCGAGAAGGGAGAGGCGGCCCGTACCGACCTCCCGAAGGACGCGCAGGTCCTGCTCTGTGGCGGGAACCCGGCCTGGCCGGGACGGGCCGTGGGCCCCGTGCACGTGGCGAGGACGGTGCAGGAGGAGGAAGAGACCCCGACCGGCGCCCTGCTGGTCGTCCCCCAGCTCCTTCCCGACTGCGTGCAGCTGCTTCCGCGCGTCTGCGGCATCGTGGTCGAGCACGGAACCGTCACCGGACACGCGGCCTCCATCCTGCGCGAGTTCCGCGTCCCGAGCCTGTTCGGCGTGGCGGGGGCCCTGGACAAGCTGGTCCCCGGCCAGGTCGTGAGCCTCGACGCGGCCGGGCGAAGGGTACTGGCGGGCGCCGTCTGGCCCGAGCTGCGCGGCCGGCTCCCCGTCACGCTGCTCGGACGCCAGACCGTGGGACTGCCGGAGGTGCTGGCGGGGCGCCTGACCAAGCTGAGCGGCGGAGCGTTCATGGGCACTTGGGCGTGCCGCTCGCTGCACGACGTGATTCGCTTCGCCCACGAGACGGCCATCCAGGCGATGTTCGACGTCGGCGACCACCTCCTGGATTCCCCGATCGGGGGGGTCAAGAGGCTGGATTGTCCGCCGCCTGTCTACGTCCACCTGGTGGACCTGGGTGGCGGAGTCTGCCCCGAGGCCGCTTCGAAGCAGACCGTCACCCCCGACGAGGTGGTCTCGACCCCGTTCCGCGGGCTCTGGCTCGGTCTGAGCGCTCCGGTGCTCGAGCCGCGGCGGCCGGAAGGACCGGGGGCCTCGTTCGGGTCCGTCCTCGCCACCACCATGGTCTCGGCCGCCTCGAGGGAGCTCGGCGCACCCAACTACGCCTGCATCACCGACAGCTACCTCAACCTCAACTCGCGGCAGGCCTACCACTTCACGATCATCGACAGCTTCCTCTCCGCCAACCAGAACAGCAACCACGTCAGCATGCGACTGAAGGGCGGCGGAGCTCCTACCTGGCAACGCCACCTGCGGGCCGAGTTCGTGGGGGAGGTCCTGCGACTCCACCACTTCACGGTCAGCATCGTGGGCGACCTGGTGAACGGTTGGATCCGTGGTGTCGACATCGCCACCGGCACCCGCCAGCTCGCGATGCTCGGCCGCCTGATGCGCTTCCTGGCGCAGTTGGACATGTGGATGACCCGCGAAGCCCAGGTCAGGGAATGCGTGGCGGACTTCACGGAGGCGGAGGCGGAGGCGGCGTTCCCGATCGAGACGACGGATCGCTCGCCGGCGGCACCCGCCCGGTCCTGAGCAGAGCCTCGAGCCGCTCCAGGGCCCCGCGGTCGATCCCGGCCGCACGAAGGCTCGCAATCGTTCTCTCCACGTCATAGGGCACCCGCTCCAGCCGGGGCACCCCGTCCTCGATGAGAGCGAAGGCAGCCCGCCGATCCCCGTCCTTCGGCTGCCCGACGCTCCCCGGGTTCACCACCTCGATTCCGTCGAATCGGAAGCGGAACGGCAGGTGGGTGTGTCCGACCAGCACCAGATCGGCGTCGACCGAGGCGAGGCTCGCGCGCCACCGCTCAGGCTCAGGCCCGAGATAGCTGTAGAGCGGCTCGGCCGGCGTAGCGTGCACGAGCAGGATCCGCCGGCCGTCGAGCACGAGCGACCGCGTCCTGGGAATCTCCCTCAGGAACACCCTTTCTCCCTCGGTGAGCTGGGCGCGGCCGATGCCGGCCGCGGCGGCGGCCAGCCGCTCGAAGTCGGGACGGCAGCCAGGCGGGACGTCGTCGGCCAGGGCTCGGTCGTGGTTGCCCTGAACGAGCTCGGCGCCGCTCGCGCGCAGCCAGCGCAGGCAGGCCGCGGGCTCCGGACCGTAGCCGACGACGTCCCCAAGGCAGACGACCGCGTCGTGCGCGACCGCCGCCACGGCCTCGAGCGCGGGCCAGTTCCCGTGGACGTCCGAGACGACCAGGACGCGCATGTCGGCGCTCCGGACCGGCGCCTCGAGCTACGCGCTTCGCGGACGCACGAAGGCGTTCCGGCCCGCGTAGACCGCCGAAGCGCCCAGCCCTTCCTCGATCCGGAGCAGCTGGTTGTACTTCTCGACCCGCTCGCCGCGGCAGGGCGCGCCCGTCTTCAGGTGCCCGGTCGCGAGCCCGACCGTGAGATCGGCGATGAAGCTGTCGACCGTCTCGCCGCTGCGGTGAGAGACCATCGAGCCCCAACCGGCGCGACCCGCCAGCTTGATGGCGGCCACCGTCTCGGTGAGGGTCCCGATCTGATTGAGCTTGATCAGGACGGCGTTCGCCACGTTCTCGCGGATGCCGCGCGAGATCCTCTCCACGTTCGTCACGAAGAGGTCGTCGCCCACCAGCTCGATCTTCTCGCCCAGCTCGCGGTTCAGGACCTTCCAGCCCTCCCAGTCGTCCTCGGCGAGCCCGTCCTCGAGCACCGCCAGCGGATAGCGCTGCGCCCAGTCCGCGTACATCCCGACCATCTCCTGCGCGGTGACCTTCCTCGACTCCGTGCGCAGGTTGTAGCGCCCGTCTTCGAAGAAGCCGCTCGACGCGGGGTCGAGGGCGATCGCGATGTCCTGCCCGGGCCGGTAGCCGGCGGCCTCGATCGCCTGCACGATCACGACCAGGGCGTCCTCGTTCTTCTTGAGCGCGGGCGCGAAGCCGCCCTCGTCGCCGACCGCGGTCGAATGGCCGGCCTTCTTCAGCACGCTCTTGAGCGAGTGGTAGACCTCGCTCCCCCAGCGCAGCGCCTCACGGAAGCTCGGCGCCCCGACCGGCGCGATCATGAACTCCTGCAGGTCCGTCCCCTGCCAGTTCGCGTGCACCCCGCCGTTGAGGATGTTGAACATGGGGACCGGCAGCAGCTGCGCCGACGCACCGCCCAGGTATTGGTAGAGGGGGAGGCCGACCGCCGAGGCTGCGGTCCGTGCCACCGCGAGGCTCACGCCCAGGATGGCGTTGGCGCCGAGCTTGGCCTTGTTCGGGGTGCCGTCGAGCTCGATCATCCGGCGATCGATCCCGGCCTGATCGAGGGCGTCCTGGCCGACCAGCGCCTTGGCGATCGTCTCGTTGACGTTGGCGACCGCCTTGCGGACACCCTTCCCCCCGAAGCGTTTCTTGTCGCCGTCACGCAGCTCGACCGCCTCGTGGGCACCGGTCGAGGCGCCCGAGGGGACCGCGGCGCGGCCCTGGACGCCGCTCGCGACCGTCACCTCGACTTCGACGGTGGGATTGCCGCGCGAGTCGAGGATCTCGCGGGCGTGCACGGCGCCGATTGCTGTCGTCATGATGTCACTTCCTTTCGAAGCATAGTGCGCTGGTTGGAATCCGGTCCGTCATCGCGGACGGTCGGGGCTCGCGTACTTCAGGACCCGAACCGCTTCGAGCGTCACCAGCCCTTCGCTGACCAGCTCGTCGACGACCGGGATGAACTCCTGGATCTTCTCCTCGGCGTCCACGATCTCGATCACGATCGGCAGATCCGTCGACAGCTCGAGCAGCTTGGCCGCGTGCATGAGCGAGTGCCGGCCGAAGCCCATCGGGCCTCGGAGCACCGTGGCGCCGCCCAGGTGGGCAGCGCGTGCCCGCTCGACGATCGCCTCGTAGAGCGGCCGGTCGTTGTCCTTCTCGCGGTCGCTCTCGCCGATGAAGATCCGCAGCAGGACGCCTTGTTCCGGAATCTTCACGGTCTTCACCTCCCATGCCGCGCTCGCGTCCTGGGTGCCGATCACGTCCCGGCCCGCGGCCCTGTCCCTCGCCGTGAGCTCTCTCGGGCTGCCTCGATAGAGGACGACGTGCGCCCGCTCGAGCGTGACGGTGCCGTCCCGCATCGCCGGCTCGACCCGCTCGAGCAGCCGCTCGATGTGGTCGGGGCCGTCGACCACCTCGACCACGACGGGCACCTCGTGCGCGAGCGACCAGGTGTGCTCCTGCACGATCCCGCCGTCCGCACGGAGCCCCATGAACCCCTTGAGAACGGTGGCCCCCTGCAGCTCTTCGTGCCGGGCCGTCTCGACGATCCACTCGTAGAGCGGCTCCCCTCCGTGGCGGGCGAGGTTCGACAGCTGGAAGCGGCAAAGCACCTGTTCGGCTTCGAGCTTCACGATGTCTCTCGCAACGATGTCTCTCGCATCCTGGTAGCAGGGTCGGCCATCAGAACCAGCTCCTCGCGGCCACGATGCCGAACCGGACCGCGAGCAGTCCCGCGAACAGGCTCAGGAACATGTTGGTAACTGCAGGCAGCCACACCCCGTCCTCGAAGAGGGCGTGCGTCTCGTACTCGAAGGTCGAGAAGGTCGTGAAGCCGCCGCAGAAGCCAACGCCCAGCGCCAGGCGGATCGCGTCCGCGTGCGGCAGCGCGCGGTCGGCGAGCAATCCCCCGATGAGACCGAGGAGGAAGGATCCTCCCACGTTGATGAGGAAGCTGCCGAGAGGAAAGCGTGCGTCGATCGCGCTCCCCACCCAGCGGGCGAGGACGTAGCGCGCGTTTCCCCCCACGAAGGAACCGGCACCGACCAGCAGGAACGGCATCAGCTTCTGGATCACCGCCACCTCATCGACGGCACCAGGTCCGGCGAGAATGCCGCTGTCGCCAAGCTCGTCTCATGCCCGATTCTCTCCTCGACCGCCGGGCTGGTACAGCTCCACGCGGTCTTCTCGAAGGCGACCCGGAGCTCCTGGAGCGAGCGGAGACGGGCCTGGTGCCGGCCGCCTTCTCTACGGGCTCGCCGATCGAGATCCCCGACCCGAGTCTCGGCTGTGCCGAGCGCCTCGTCGATCGTCCGGCTTTCGGCGACCGTCTCGCCGAAAGCCGGCTCGAGGGCGGAGCGCTCCGCCTCAGAGTCGTGTCCTGGGCTCGCGAGTGGGGCTTGCGACGGAATCGGCGTCACACCATGTCCTCCCACAGAATCCTCTAGAACGGCGGTTCCAGAGCTCCTGTAGGAGTCATCATCCCCGGACGGCCGGGGCGGTTGCGGCGGACTCCATCGCCTCACGAGAGTATCCGGCATGGCCGCCGACGGGTCAAGGATCGTGGTCGTGGCCCTGGACCGCCGCCGCGACCACGAGCAGGAGCGGGGCCCGCCGCGGCACCGCGATCTGGGGCGTGGAGGCGGGGCCCACGCGGAGGCGGCTCAACTCCTCGCCGCTCAGCGGATCGATCACGAGCGCCGTGCTCTCCACGGTCACCACCGGCGTGAGCCAGGCGCCGTCCTTGCGGACGCCGTCGAGCCAGGCGAGAGACGAGTCCTCGGCCACCCACAGCTCGATCCTGCCGACTCCCCACCTCGCCGCGATCACGGCGCCTTCGTCCTCGGGGGCCACGACGACGTAGTCCTTCCAGGGCAGCCGCCCGAGCGCGGCCGCGAGGCCCGCGCTCGGGGTGCCGCTCCAGTACCAGCGGCTCGCGTCCCGCTCGAGGTAGGTCGGCTGCCCCGGCGCACGCGCGAAGCCGTAGCCGGCGCCTCGGCGGGCCGCGTAGCAGAGCACTCCCGGCTCGCGACAGGAGGGCGGCTTTGCCGCGGGCGCGCAGGCGAGCGGCCAGCGGCCGATGGCCCTGCCGTCGCCGCGGACCAGCGCCTGCTCGCATCCGAGCGTCGAGGTCGGCACCCGGCCCCGGGGCGGGTAACCCCATGCTCTCTCCGCGAAGACCTCGGGCAGCGGCCGGTCGAGACCCGGGTGCCGCGTCCACAGCCAGGCGGCGAGCGGGGTCGGCTCCAGGTAGCGCTCCGGCTGGTAGGGCAAGTACTCCGGGATGGCGCTCGCAAGTGACCAGCCGGCGAGCACCACTGAGCAGACCAGACCCCGTCGTCCGAGGGAGCCCAGGCGGGCGAGCGCCGGCAGCGCAAACGGGGCGAGCCAGAGGCCGTAGCGGCTCATCCCGCGGGTACCACCGTGGTTGATGTTACCGGGCTGCGTGAAGACGACCGCGAGCAACGCCACGCCGAGCGCCAGCGCGCCGACGTCCCACCAGGGAAGTCTCCGCCGTGCGGATCCGCCTGCCGGCAGTACCAGAGCGAGAAGGACGGCGACGCCCAGCGACGGCCAGGCGGGCAGGAGGCCGAGGTTCGGGTCCACGAAGACGGCCCGCAGCTCGGCCAGGTTGGGCACGTGCGGCAGCACGGTGGCGCGCAGCGGGACGGCGCGTCCGAGATGCCAGAGGTAGTAGAGCGGGTTTGCGAGCGCCAACGCCCAGGAGCCGGCGAGGGCGACCACCAGGAACGGCCGGCCCCTGAGCCGGGCGATCGTCCACAGCGATCCGAGCCCGAGAACCAGGCCGAACACCGGGTTCTGCGCCGCGGCCAGGCCCAGCAACGGCAGGGCGAGCTCGGGGCGATCGCGTGCCAGCACCAGGGCTCCCGCGACGAGCGTCACCAGGAAGGACTCCGGGTGCGGCTTGTCCAGCCACCACACGAGCGGTCCCGCGAAGAGCACGAGTGTGGCGGCGGGCCCCGCGTGCCTTTGGACGACGGCGGCGGCCAGCAGGAGCAGCAGCGTGTTCACGATCGCGAAGGCGGCCAGCGGCGGCCCGCCGGCTGCGGTGACTCCCGCCAGGAAGGGGGCGACCAGGAGGGAGTAGAGCCAGAAGTGATGGAAGTCCTGCCGCCGGTCAAAGCCGACCAGTCCCGCGCGGCCCAGGGCGAGCTCGCCCGGACGCAGGGCCGCCGCCCGCTCGACCTCCGCC
Source organism: uncultured Acidobacteriota bacterium (assembly GCA_963732935.1). Taxonomy (GTDB): domain Bacteria; phylum Acidobacteriota; class Vicinamibacteria; order Fen-336; family Fen-336; genus DATBSL01. Next base: position 1,085,758 of record CAVTBK010000005.1, read on the forward strand.
TGCTCTGCCGGGTCGAGGCCGGGCGGCCGGCCGTGGGCGAGGTTCCAGGCCATCGCCAGGTACTCCTGGCCGTCGCCGACGATCCGCGGCCGCGAGTCGAGGACGAGCACTGCAAAGAAGGCAGCCAGCAACGCGAGGAAGCGGAGGCTCGCTCTCGAGACGACCGCGCCACGGAGCGCCTCGGCCAGGAGCAGGAGCCCCAGGGCGAGCGCCAGCGCGCGCAGCGGCCGCTGCATGCTGAGCAGCGTAAGGGGCCCGAGCCGCAGCACGCCGCCCCCGAGCCACCAGGCGATGCCCGAGGCGAGCGCCAGCACCGTCCCGGCCACGAGCAGCACGCGGGCGACCACGCGCTCGGGCACCCGCCGGCCTGCCTGCTAGACCCGCACGCTGCGCAGCGCCGCGAGCGCCGCCCCGCGCGCGCCAGCCATGTCGAGATGAGGCACCACGGCGAAGCGGGCGATCGCCGCCTGCTCCTCCTTGAGCGCCGTGTTCTCGCGGACCTTCGCCAGGAACCACTCGCGGAAGTGCGGCGCGGCCTCGACGACGCCGCCACCCACGAAGTAGCCTTCGGGGTCGGTGAAGGCGGCCGCGATCGTGAACAGCCGCCCGAGCGCCATCGCCTGCTGCTCGAAGATGCGCAGCGCCAGAGAGTCGCCCTTCTCCGCGTAGGCCCGTACCAGCTTGGCCGCCTGGCCGATCGAGCCCGTCCGGCTGAGCTCGTGCTCCGGGTGGTGCCCCAGCCAGTACGGCAGCAGGTTCAGCTCGATGCCGGTCAGCGAAGCGACGCTCTCCGCGTCACCCGAGAAGCCACAGTTGCACTGCGGCACAGGCTGCTCCGGTCCCAGCAGCCCCTCCATCGGGATGTGGATGTGGCCCAGCTCGCCGGCAAAGCCGGCCGCCCCCTTGACCACATGGCCCTTCTCGATCACGCCGCCGCCCAGGCCGGTGCCGACGATCGCCGAGATCGACGAGCACTGCATCGCCAGGGGGCCGAACAGCTCGTAGTGGGCGTAGAGTGCCGCGGCGTTGGCGTCGTTGTTGTAGAGCACCGGTAGCTGGATCTTCTGCTGAAGGGCGCCGCGAAAGTCGAAGTTCCGCCACCCCGGGTGCGAGAAGTTGGTCGAGCCGCGCGAGGAGATGACCCCCTCCGCGCTCGCCGGCCCAGGGCTGTCGAGGCCGACCGCGCGCACTCGGGCTCGCTCGGTACCGGTGCGACGCAGGATGTCCTCGAACGAGTCGACCAGCGCCTGCACGGCGATCTCGGGACCCTCCGTGACGCGGCTGGGCATCTCGTACAAGGTGTCGACCAGGAAGCGGCCCGACGCGTCGAGCACGGTGGCATTGTTCTTGTTGCCGCCGTTGTCGAGACCAACCACCACCCAAGCGTCGGACATCGTTTCCTCTCCCCCGTCACCGAGCGGACCCTGCCCGCGACGAGGCCTCCCGCTTCCTGTGCGACCGGAGCAGGCGCGGACGGGCATTCTACCCGAGTCGGGGGCGGTCCGCGCGGCGTTCGCGGGCGGGCTCGATGCGACAATGGACGCGTCGGTCGCCGTTCGTCGGAGTCAGCCAGGCGCGCCAGGACGGGATCTCGCGGCGACACCCCGAGGGGAGGATCTAGTGCGACGAATCGTCGTCTTCTGCCTGGCTCTCGCGCGGTCGTTCCTGGCCGAAGCTGGCCATCCGCAGGAGAGGCCCATGATCGAGAGCCGTCTGGAGGTGATGACGGTGGCGACGACCGCGCGCGAGGTAGTGTACTCGGCCCAGGCGCACTTCGAGGCACCGAACTGGTCGCGTGACGGCAAGACGCTCCTCTTCAACCAGGAGGGCCGCATCCGGGTCCTGCCGCTCGACACGCGCCAGCCGAGCTGGCTCGATACTGGGACGGCCACCCGCTGCAACAACGACCACGGACTCTCGCCGGACGGCAAGTGGTTGGCCGTGAGCCACGCGCCCGAGCGCGACTCGCTCGTCTACGTGCTGCCCGCGAGCGGGGGCACGCCCCGGCTGGTGACGCCCAAGGGCCCGTCTTACTGGCACGGCTGGTCGCCGGACGGCAAGACGCTCGCGTACTGCGCCCGGCGCGATGGCGAGTACGACGTCTACACGATCCCGGCCGAGGGCGGTCCGGAGACCCGGCTGACCACGGCTCCGGGACTCGACGACGGCCCCGACTACGCGCCCGACGGCCGCATCTGGTTCAACTCGGTCCGCACCGGGGTGATGAAGATCTGGCACATGGACCAGGACGGCGAGGAACCAGACCCAGATGACCCACAACGAGGAGTGGGCCGACTGGTTCCCCCATCCCTCCCCCGACGGCAAGTGGGTGGTCTTCGTGTCCTTCGACAAGTCCGTCGAGGGACATCCCCCCAACCAGGACGTGGTGCTGCGGCTGATGCCCGCCGCCGGCGGAGAGCCCAGGATCGTTGCCCACCTCTTCGGAGGCCAGGGCACGATCAACGTGCCTTCCTGGTCTCCGGACAGCACGCGCTTCGCCTTCGTGAGCTACCGGCTGCTGGACAGATAGCGGGCCGGAAGCTTCATCCCGAGGTTCCGCACCAGGAAGGCGAAGCGGTCGGCCGCCTCCTCGATCAGCTTGCTGGTCGGCTTGCCCGCCCCGTGGCCGGCGCGGGTCTCGATCCGGATCAGGATCGGCGCGTCCCCCGCCTGCGCCGCCTGCAGGGTGGCCGCGTACTTGAAGCTGTGCGCCGGCACCACCCGGTCGTCGTGATCGGCGGTCGTCACCAGCACGGCCGGGTAGCGCGTCCCCGGGTGGACGTTCTGGAGCGGCGAGTAGGCGTACAGGGTCTCGAAGCCCTGCTTGGTCTCCGAGCTCGCGTAGTCCGACTTCCAGGCCCAGCCGATCGTGAACAGGTGGAAGCGCAGCATGTCCATGACGCCGACCGCCGGCAGGGCGGCGCCGAACAGCTCCGGGTGCTGGTTGAGCACGGCGCCTACCAGCAGACCGCCGTTGCTGGCCCCGGCGATCGCGAGCTTCCTGGGCACGGTGTAGCCCTCGCCGATCAGGTACTCGGCGGCCGCCGCGAAGTCGTCGAACACGTTCTGCTTGTGGGTGAGCCGCCCGGCGTCGTACCACTCCTTGCCGTACTCGCCGCCGCCGCGCAGGCAGGCGACCGCGTACACGCCGCCCATCTCCAGCCAGCCGATGGTGCTGGGCGAGAAGGATGGGGTCATCGAGATATCGAAGCCGCCGTAGCCGGTGAGCAGGGTCGGGTTGCGCCCGTCGCGCACGGTCCCCTTGCGCGAGGTGATGAAGAGCGGGATCTTGGTGCCGTCCTTCGAGGGATAGAAGACCTGGACGGTCTCGTAGGCGTCCGGATCGAAGGCCAGGCGCGGCCGGCGGAAGACCGTGCTCGCTCCGGTCGCGGGATCGCAGCCGTAGACGGCGGTCGGCTCGGTGAAGGACGTGAAGGAGTAGAAGAACTCACGGTCCCGCCGCCGCCCCGCGACCGCCACGTTGCCGAGCCCGGGCAGGTCGAGCTGGCGCTCGAGGGTCCCGTCCTTGCCGTAGATGGCGAGCCGGTCGTGGGCGTCGACCTGCCAGACCACCACGAAGCGGTCGCCGATCATGGTGGCCGTGGAGAGAACGCCCTTGCCTGCGTCCTGCGCGAGGATCTCCCGCCAGTGCTCGGGCGCGGGCTGCCTGCGGTCGATCGCCACCAGGCGGTAGCGAGGCGCGTCCTTGTCGGTTCGCACGAAGAAGACGTCCCCGTCGTTCCCCACCACCTGGTAGTCGGCGTCGAAGGCATCGAGGAAGGGTTCGATCCGGCCTCCCGGCTCGCCCAGATCCTGGAGGAAGATGCGGTTGCGCGGATCGGTGCCGTCGCTCTGGTAGACGAGAAGGAAGCGCCCGTCCTCGCTCACGTCGGCGTTGAAACCCCAGTCGGGCCGGTCGGGCCGGTCGTAGACGAGAACGTCCGCGTCCTGGGCCGTCCCCACGCGGTGAAAGAAGAGCTTCTGGTCCTTGTTCACTCCCGTCAGAACTCCGCCCTCGCTGGGGGCGGCGTAGCGGCTGTAGTAGAAGCCCGACCCGTCCTTCCGCCAGGCGGCCCCGGAGAACTTCGACCAGGAGACCTGGTCGGGCAGGTCGCGCCCAGTCGCGACCTCCCGCACGTGCCACTCGATCCAGTCGGAGCCGGCCGAGGCGCTCGCCCAGGCGAGCAGCCTTCCGTCGTCGCTGAAGGACGCCCCCTGGAGAGCGACCGTCCCGTCCTGCGAGAGGGTGTTCGGGTCGAGCAGCACCTCGGGCGTCGCGTCCAGGCCACGCGCGCGATAGAGGACCGCCTGGTTCTGGAGCCCGCTGTTGCGGGAGTAGACGTAGAAGGCGCCCTGCTTCGAGGGCAGCCCGAAGCGTTCGTAGCTCCAGAGCTCGGTGAGCCGCTTCTCGATGGGCTTGCGCTCCCGGATCTCCGCCAGGTACTTGAAGGTGACCGCGTTCTCGGCCGCCACCCAGGCTTTCGTCTCCGCGCTCTCGTCGTCCTCCAGCCAGCGGTAGGGATCGTGGACCTTGGTCCCGAAGTAGTCGTCGACCTGATCGACCTGGCGCGTCTTCGGGTACTCGAGCCCCGCCCGCGAGGCGGCCGCGAGCAGCAGCGGCATCAGGACCAGCAACAGCAGCAAAGGCGTCTTCATGCTCGTTCAGCTCCCCTTCCTGATCCGGATCTGCCGGCGCAGCGGGACGTTCCTTCGGAGCGAGGTCGTCCCGTCCGGCCAGCGCACCCGCACCTCGTCGGCCAGCTTCGCCCCGCCCAGCCCGAAGAACGGTCGCGGGTCGTGCGTGCTCATGTACGAGTCGCCGGAGGCGACGTCCCTCCAGTAGGAACGGCCGCCGGCCAGGACCCGTACCTCGGCCCCGATCGACGCGATCCCGCCTCGCTCGTCCTCGAGGATCACCGTGAGCCAGGCGCCGGTCGTCTCGCTGTCGTTGCGGAGCAGCGACGGCGGCCGGTCGAGCTGGGTCACGAGCAGGTCCAGGTCGCCGTCGTCGTCGTAGTCGGCAACCGCGACCCCGCGGCTGGCGTAGACCTCCTGCCAGCCGGGGCCGGCCGAGTCGGTCACGTCCACGAAACTCGGCACCGCCTGCGGACCCAGCGGCCCCCGGTTGTCGAGCAGGATGTTGCGCTGCTCGTAGCCGCCGATCAGCTCGGGATGCCGGTCGATCTGCGGGTAGATGTGCCCGTTCATGATCACGAGGTCGAGGTCCCCGTCGCGGTCCAGGTCGGCGAGGGCGGCGCCCCAGGCGAGGGTCTTGTAGGTCGCCGGCCCCACCCCGCTCTTGCGCGAGATGTCCTCGAACAGCCCCCCGGGGAGCCCGCGATACAGGGTCGAGAAGTCCTCGGAGAAGTTGTTGGTGAAGATGTCCAGGATCCCGTCCCCGTTGACGTCGCCGACCGCGACACCCATGCTCGCCTGCGCGGCCCCGTTGTCGTCCAGCCCACAGCCCGTCCAGGTCGCGACCTCGCTGAAGTGCCCGGTGCCGTCGTTGCGATAGAGGTAGTTGGGATCCGAGTCGTTGGCCACGTAGATGTCGGGGAAGCCGTCCCCGTTGAAGTCCGCGATCCGCACCGAGAAGCCGAAGCCGAGGGCCTTGTCCTCGAGCCCCGCCTCGCGGGTCGCATCGACGAAGTGCCCGCCGTCGTTCCTGAAGTAGTGATCGGGCGCGCCCTTCATCCCGAAAGGACCCCGCGCCACCAGCTCCAGCCCCCGCCAGGAGAGGGTCGGCTTGGCCGCCAGGACCTCATCGAGGGTCGTGTCGATGTACTGCGCGATGTAGACGTCGAGATCGCCGTCGCCGTCCGCGTCGAACCAGGCGGCGCCCGTGTTCCAGCCGGGCGACTCGAGCCCCACCTGCGCGGCGACGTTCTGGAAGCGGCCGTCGTGGAGGTTCCGGTAGAGCAGGTTCTTTCCGAAGTTGGTGACCAGGATGTCCGGCCAGCCGTCCTGGTCGAAGTCGGCGACGAACGCCCCTGCTCCCCACTCGCCCTCGCCGCCGACGCCGGCCTCCGCGGTCACGTCCCGAAAGGTGTGGTCGGGCAACTGCCGGTAGAGCGCGTTCCTGCCCTTCTCCACCACCTTGTCGCCTTCGATCTTCCAGTCGTTGACGATGTAGCAGTCGAGACGGCCGTCCCGGTCGTAGTCGAGCCAGGCGGCGCCGGTTCCCGCCGAGTCGAGCAGGTGGTCCTTGCCAGGCCGCCCGGCCAGTACCACGCGGCTGAGGCCGCTCTCGCCGGCCACGTCCACGAAGCGATAGGGGGAACCGGGCTCGCTCGGCGGAGACGGCGTCGCCCTCGCGCCCGGCGTCGCGCTCCGCGCCCCGGGGCGGCCCATCTGGAAGACGAGCGACCGGACCGCCCCGCGGGCGGCTGGCGTCGTGAGGGCCGGGCTCGCGAGCAGAAGCGTCACCACCGCGACCCGGCCCGAACGACCGAATGCCATCCGAGCTTACTTGGCCGCGGTGAGACCGGCCACGATCTCCTCGACCTTCTTCCACTCGGCCGCCAGGGCGTCGGCCTGGGGTGCCGCCGCCATGGCCGCGATCGCGCGCGAGGCTTCGAGCAGCTTGGCCTTGGCCGCGCGGGTCACCACCACGTAGCCGTCCTCGTAGATCCCCTGTGCCTCGCCGGCGGCGTTGTGGTGATGGCCGCCTTCCAGGAGCCGCTTGCGGACGGCACCGACCGCGTTGTCACCCTCCGTCGCGACCTGGGCGGCGGCCGCCGCGGCCGCCTCCACCGCCGAGCGGGCTGCCTTCGCGTCCTTCGCCGTGATCGCTGCCTCGGCGTGCGCGACCGCGCCACGGCCGTGCGCGAGCGTCACGGCCAGGATCGACTTCACCAGGTTCTCCTCGGTCCGCTTCACGGCCAGGATGCTGTCGGCGAGCGTGTCGTAGGTCGCCACCATCTCGGCCGGCGTCCCGATCGGCGCCTGGGCGGCGGCGGGAGTGGGAGCGACGACGGCGAGCGCGAGCGCGGCCACAAAGGCCAGGAGAGAGAGCCTCATCGTGATTGCCTCCTGCCGGCACCGGGCCGGCGTGATTTTCGATTGGACTTCAGGGGAGAAGGCTAGCACGAGGACACGGCGACCGTCGCTACCTGAACGGCACGGATCGAGGACCGCGCGCGGCGGCGGCCCAGGCCTACGCCCACCCGGCGCGACATCGTGCCGGCAACGCGGCGGAGCCGCGCCGATCGGCTACACTTGCGCGTTTCGCCCAGGGAGGTGGGAGCGCATGCGGAGACTGGTTCCTGTCGTGCTCGTCGTCGCCGTCGCGGCGCTGTCGTCCGTGAGCTGCGGGGGCGCCAGCTCACCCGCGGCACCCGCCCCCACGCCGGAACCGACGCCGGCGCCGACACCGACACCGGTGCCCCTGAGCGTCATTCCTCCCTGCCCTCTGCCGGCGAGCCATCCGGGCGACTCCGCCGTCTGTACGGACCCGCCCCAGCGCCTGGGCGGCGCCGTCCAGGCGGCGATCGACCGGGTGGCCAAGGTGCGGCCCGAGCTGGTCGACTTCACGGACTTCAACGGCGGTCCCAAGGTCCTGGACGTCGCCGCCTACATGACGGCGGTGGTGGCGGCGCTCGGCGAGGCCGGGTACTGCGGGAACCTCGACGCCGAGGGCGAGATCGGAGTCAAGCAGGAGAACGCGTTCAGCGAGCAGTGGCTCATCGTCTCCCGGGTCGGCTGGGGGACTCCGACCGACCACTGGGCGATACGAAAGTACAAGGGTGCCTGCGCACCGGCGACGTTCTGAGCGGAGGCGCCGGCCCCGCTCGCGAAGCTACTGCCCGCCCGCCACCAGCCAGGCGACGTAGGCGAGATAGGAGACGAGCAGGCCGAAGCCTCCCGCCCGGGTGAGGGTGCGCCGGCGGAAGACGAGCGGAAGCAGCAGGATCGTGAAGCCCAGCATCACCCAGAGGTCGACGGAGAGGATGCGGGCGTCGACCCGCAGGGGACGCGCCAGGCTGGCGGCGCCCAGGATCATCAGCAGGTTGAAGACGTTCGATCCCACGACGCCGGAGACCGCCATCTCCTGCTGCTTCTTGAGCGCCGCGGCCAGACCCACGGCCAGCTCCGGAAGCGAGGTCCCGAAGGCGACCACGGTGAGGCCGACGACACGCTCGCTGATCCCGAAGGCCCGCGCGATGCCCACGGCACCGCCCACCAGGGCCTGGGCACCCAGCACCAGTCCGACCAGGGTGGCCACGATCCCCAGCACCAGCGATCGCGTCCGCCGGTGGCTGAGGGGCTCGGCCCGGTCGGGCACGCTGCGCGCGACGGCGCTCCTCTCCCGCTCGTCGATCTCCCGCCGCGCCACCCAGACGGCGTAGGCGGTGAAGCCGACCAGCGAGGCCACGAAGAAGGCCCCTTCCAGGCGATCGAGGCGGCCGTCGCGGCACAGCAGCAGCACGATCCAGGAGCTCAGCACCAGGAACGGATACTCGAAGCGGAGCACGCCGCGCGTGACCGGAACCGTCGTGATCGCGGCGCAGGCCCCGAGGATCAGCCCGATGTTGGCGATGTTGGAGCCGACCACGTTGCCGAGCGCGATGTCGGGCGAGCCCTGGAGCGCCCCGGTCACCGAGACGGCCAGCTCCGGGGCCGAGGTCCCCGCGGCGACGATCGTGAGGCCGATCACGGCCGGCGTCAGGCGGGCCTTCTCGGCGAGCGCCACCGCCAGGTCGACCAGGCGGTTCCCGGCGTAGGCCAGGACCGCGGCCCCGAGCGCGATCAACACCAGCTCCCCGCCGATCACGGCCCAGTCCTCCCTTCGGCCACCATCACGCGCCGCCGGCCGCCATCACGCGCGAGGCCGGCTCAGTCCTCGCTCGGCTTGGGGGCGGCGGGCCGCCGGCGCTGGCGGCGGGCCAAGCCGCTCTTGCGAATGCGCTTCTCCGCCTGACTGATCTCGCCGAGCAGGGACTCGGTCAGGCTCCCCTTGCGGATGCGCATCTCCGTGGGGTGGACGTCGCCGATCGCCACGTCGAACGGCACCTCCAGACCGCCGGACTTGGAGAGGCCGAGCTTCTGGCTGGCGTAGACACTCCGGTGCCCGACGAACAGGAAGGCCGTCCCCGCGCACAGGGCGGCGTACACGCCGAGCTGCGGGGGCAGCAGCTCCATCCCCATGACGGCGGCCGCGATCGGGGTGTTGGCCGCGGCGGCGACCACGGAGACGAAGCCGAAGGCAGCGATGACGCCAGGGTCCAGACCGATCGCATGCCCCAGGGCGACGCCGCTCGTGGCCCCGATGAAGAAGAGCGGAGTGACGATGCCGCCGCTGCCGCCCGCCTCCAGCGTGACGGCGGTGGCGATGATCTTGTAGAGGAACGCCAGCGCGAAGAGAGCGGCGGTGCCCCCCAGCGACCCCTCGATGCTCGGGATCCCGAGCCCCGCGTACTCCTCGCCGGCCGTGGCGAAGAGGAGCGCGAGCAGTGCTCCCCCCGCGGAGGCCACCAGGTAGGGGTAGTGCGCGAAGCGCTCCGCGACCTTGGAGAGGGCGCGCATGGTCTCGATCAGCACGAGAGCGATCAGGCCGAAGATGGCCCCGAGCGCGATCGTCAGCGGCACGATGGTGCGGTGACCGAGCATGGCCAGGTCCTCGTGCAGGGCGGGCACCGGCGGGCCGCCGCCGCAGACGAGGTGCGAGACGATGCCCGCGACCAGGCAGGGGAAGAGAACCGAGTACTCGATGCGGCCCAGGTACAAGACCTCGATCCCGAAGAGGGCCCCCGAGATGGGCGTGCCGAAGACGGCCGCGAACCCGGCACCGATCCCGCAGATCACCAGGCGGCGCCGGTCCCCGTCCTTGAGCCGGAGCACGTCGGCGAAGAGGCTGGTGATCGACGCGCCGATCTGGGCGCAGGGCCCCTCCTTGCCGACCGAACCCCCGAAGGCGAGCGTGACGACCGTCGCCAGCAGCTTGATGGGAGCGACCCGCCAGCCGACCTTCCCGGACCGCTGGTGGATGGCGGCGATCACCGCCTCCGTGCCGTGTCCCTTTGCCGACGGGGCGAAGGAGCGGATCAGCCAGACGCAGACGGGCAGGGCCAGGGGCAGCAGGTAGTAGGGCCGGATCCCGTCGGGCAGCATGCGGTCCGCCAGCCGCGCCGAGGCGCCGAGCGACCACAGGAAGGCGCGCGTTCCCCAGCCCACGCAGAACCCGGCGACGGCTCCCAGGCTCGCCCACTTGAGCGTCGTGACGAAGAGGGCCGCGTGCTCGATGTACCAGCGACTCTCGTCAGCGAGACGGGGTGGAATCGGGTCGTCGTAGGTTTTCCCAGGGAGCCTCACTATCCATTACCTCCGCTCGCGAGCACGCCCGGCCCACGGCGGGACGCCTCCGCATCAGCAAACCTCACTTCTTCTCGACCTCTCGGGCTCTGGCATACACGGCCGTGAAGGGCGTCGGCCCCGCGCGCCGGGCGACGCCGCGATCGGGGTTCGCCGCCAGCCGCTCCAGGATCAGGAACACGGTCTCCGCCTCGTCCGGCGCGCCGGCGAGCGCCGCCAGCTGCTCCGCGCTCGCCCCCTCCGCGCCTCGCGCCGAAAGCGCCGCCAGCACTCGCTTCTGCAGCTCGAGAACGCCCGCGGCCGCCTTCTTGCCGGCCTCGACCCCCGGCTGGTGGTAGGCGTTGATCCCGATCAGGCTCGCGTAGAGGCCGACGGTCCGCTCGTAAAGAGCGATGAGAGCGCCCAGGCTGCGCGCGGAGACGTCGGGCAGGGTCAGGGTCAGGGTGGGCCGGCCGCTCTCGCCGAGCGCCCGACGCGTCCCGAGCAGGAAGCCGTCCAGGAAGTCGCCGCTGGTGACGCCGGGCTCGACCTCGGGGCTCGCCCGGTCGCGGTCCCGCAGCACGCGGACGAAGGTCACGAAGAAGTCCGGCCGGCCGTCCCGCAGCTGCTGGACGAAGGCGTGCTGGTCGGTCGATCCCTTGTTGCCGTAGACCGTCAGGCCCTGATGCACGACCCGGCCCGCCAGGTCCTTTTCCTTGCCCAGCGACTCCATCACCAGCTGCTGGAGATAACGGGAGAGCAGCAGCAGCCGGTCCTTGTAGGGCAGGACGACCATGGCCTTGGAACCGCGCCCCTCGCCGGCCACGTGCCAGGCGAGCGCCAGAAGCGCCGCCGGGTTCGCGCGCGTCTGGCTGCGGCGGGTCACCGCGTCCATCGCGGCCGCGCCGCCCAGCAGAGCGCGCACGTCGATCCCCTGCAGCGCCGCCGGCACGAGACCGACCGCGCTCGTGACCGAGGTGCGACCGCCCACCCAGTCCCACATCGGGAAGCGCTCGAGGAAGCCGCGCTCGCGCGCCTGCCGATCGAGGGCGCTCCCCTCCTGGGTGACCGCCACCGCGTGGGGCGCCAGCTCCAGGCCGTGCGCGGCGTAGGCGGCCGCGGTCTCGGCCAGGCCGTTGCGCGTCTCCGCGGTGCCGCCGGACTTCGAGATCACGACCACCAGCGTCTCGGCCAAAGCGTCGCCGAGGCCCAAGAGCACGCGATCGAGGCCGTCCGGGTCGGTGTTGTCGAGGAAGTGCGGCCGCAGCCGGTCCGCGTCCCCGCCCAGGGCGTCGGCCAGCAGCTGGGGACCGAGCGCGGAGCCACCGATGCCGATCACCAGCAGCCGGCGGAAGGACTTGGACCGGGCCGGGACGACCTGACCCTCGTGCACGCGCGCGGCGAAGCCCAGCGCACGCTCCTGCATCCCGCGGATCGCGGCGGCGAGCTCGCCGCTCGGCGCCAGCTCGGGCGCTCGCAGCCAGTAGTGGCCGACCATCCGTTTCTCGTCCGGGTTGGCGATCGCGCCCTTCTCGAGCGCCGTCATCTGCTCGAAGGCCGCCTGCAGGAGCGGCTCCCGCTCCGCCAGGTCGGCCTCCTCGATCCCCATACGGCTGAGGTCCAGGCGCAGCCCGAGCCCCGCGTCCTCGAACGACCAGGCCCGATAGCGTCCCCACGGCTCCGCTGACGTCATGCAGTCTCCTCGCCTCCCTGCCGCGACCGAACATTCTATCTCTGGCGGGCACCCACCCGTTGCGAGCCGGCCTCCGAGCCGTCACACTGGAGGAAAGCCGGAGGTGAAACGTGTCCTTCCGCCGCTCTCTCCTGGTCTTGCTCGCCTTCCTGGGCGCGGCGTGCAACGAGAACGCGCAAAACGGACAGTCGACGAGCTCCGACGACTGCTCCACCCAGGGCCAGGTGAGCTTCGTCCGGGACGCGCTCCAGGATTGGTACTACTGGTACCAGCAGCTGCCCGATCCCGACACCGGCTCCTTCGATTCCCCTGAGGCGTACCTCGAGGCGGTCCGCTACCGGCCCATCGACACGAGCTACAGCTACATCACCTCGAAGGCGGCGAGCGACGCCTTCTACTCGGACAGCCAGTACATCGGCTTCGGCTTCTCGTACCGGCGGACCAGCGCGACCGAGCTGCGGATCACCCAGGTCTTCCCGGACGGCTCGGCGGCCGAGGTCGGGCTCCTCCGTGGCGACTCGCTGCTGAGCGTGAACGGCACGCCGGTCCCGGAGCTGCTGAGCACGGGTGCTATCGACTCGGCGTTCGGGCCCGACCAGGAGGGGGTCACGGTCGACATCACCTGGCGCGACCTCGCAGGTGCCGAGCACCGGGCCACCATGCTGAAGCGCAAGGTCACGATCCCCACCGTCTCGCAAGCGGCGATCCTGGACGACGACGGCACCCGGGTCGGCTACCTCCACTTCCGCAACTTCGTCCAGCCGTCGGTGGCCGCCCTCGACACCGCCTTCACGCAGCTGCGCGCGGGCGGGGCGACCCAGTTGGTCCTGGACCTCCGCTACAACGGAGGCGGGCTGGTCTCGGTGGCACAGCACCTGGCCGGCCTGATCGCCGGGCAGCCCACGGTCGGCAAGGTGTTCGTGAACTTCACCCACAACGACAAGCACACGGACAAGAACAGCAGCTACGACTTCGAGAGCCTGCCCCAGGCGCTCGGCGTGAAGCGCCTGGTCGTGATCATGACCGGGGCCTCGGCCTCGGCGAGCGAGGCCGTGGTGAACGGGCTGCGGCCCTACCTGGACGTGAAGACCGTCGGCGAGCGGAGCTACGGCAAGCCGGTCGGCCAGTACGGGTTCGACTTCTGCGACAAGGTCCTCTACCCGGTCTGCTTCCTGGTCACGAACGCACGCGGGGAGGCCAACTACTTCGACGGCATCCCCGCGGACTGTCCTGCCTCGGACGATCTGGACCACGCCCTGGCCAGCCCGAGCGAGGCATCGCTGGCGGAAGCGCTCTACGTCGTGCGGACCGGCCATTGCAGCGGCGCCGCCTCCGCCACGGGTCGGCTCCAGGCACTCCTCCGCACGCAGGCGCCCCAGCCACGCCACGACGGCTGGCGGCAGACGCTCAACGCCTGGTAGGGGGCGCCCGCCAGGAACCGACCGGTCTCAGCTCGCCGGCGTTCCTGGCGGCTCGCTCGGCGTCCCTGGCGAGTCGACCGACGATGGCGTGCCCGCCGGAATCAGCTCGATCCCCAGCGCGCCCGCCAACTCCCGGGCCCGGGTGTCGTCGGGGTTCGCCTCCAGGAGGCGTCGGGACCACGCGCGCGCCTCGCGGAGCGATCCCCGCTCGCCGCTGATCCTCACCAGGGGGACGAGCAGCTCCCGCGCGCCCGGGCTCAGCCGCTGCGCCTCGCGGAGCACCGCCAGCGCCTGCTCGTCCTTCCCCGAGGCCTCCAGCCGGAGCGCATAGCCTCGCGCCAACCGCGGATCCGCCGGGGCCAGCTCGAAGGCTCGGCCGAGCTCGGCCAGGGCCTCGGCGCCGCGCCCGTGGCGCGCCAGCAGCAGCCCCATGGCATGGTGCGCGGCGGGGTTCCCGGGGGCCACCCGGAGCGCCTCCCGCAGCACCGGCTCGCCTTCGCCGTCCCGTCCCTGTCTCCGCAGCAGCTCGGCGAGCTCGAGGTAGGCCGGCACGAACCCGCGATCGATCCGAAGTGCGGCGTCGCACGCGAGGCGGGCTTCCACAAGCCGTCCCCGCTTCGCGAAGACCCGGGCGATGTTGACGTGCGCCTCGGGGCGCTCCGCGTTCGTGCGCTGCGCCAGCAGGTAGTCGTCGAGGGCGCGGTCGAATGCCGCCCTCTGCTCGCTCTCGAGCTCCGCGTCCGGCACGTCGGCGAAGGCCGGGACTGCCTCGATCCTGACCGCGCGGACGCGGTCCCAGAGCAGGGAGACCCCGATCCGCAGCCGGTCCTTGGACGAGAGCGCCCCGATCACCGAGGCGGTCGCCAGGCGCACCAGTGGATCCGGGTCGAGGGCGGTCTTCTCGAGCTCCGGCAGGGACGCGGCGGTCAGGTGCCTGGGCAGGAGCGAGACCGCCGTCGCGCGCGCGATGCCCGGCTGCCGGCCATCGCCGACCAGGGCGAGCAGGCGCCGCTCCGCTGCGGGTCCGTAGCCGCGGCCGACCGCGAGCGCCTCTCCGTAGTGCGGCTCCCCACCACGTCCCTGGGGGAACCAGCGGCGCAGTGTGCTCGCGCTCCAGCGTGCGGAGCGATCGCGGTGGCAGTCGTTGCAGGCGTTCGGCGCCTGTTCCGCGCCGAGCGTCACGGTGAGGTCCGGCCGCGGCACCCGCAGCGAGTGGTCGTGCTGCACCAGGACGCCCAGGTCGCTGCGGCTGCGCATGTGGCAGGCGACGCAGGAGGCACCCTTGCCGCCCTCGCGGTGGAAGTGGTGCTTGCGCGTGGCGAACTTCTCGGGCTGGTGGCAGGAGAAGCACACCTCGTCCCGCCCGATCCGGAGCTTCTGGTCGTGCGCGTCGTGGCAGTCCGCGCACGTGATCCCCGCCGCGTACATTCGGCTCTGCAGGAAGGATCCCCACTCGTAGACATCTCCGCGCATCTGCCCGTCCGCGTAGTAGAGCCCCTGGTCCAGGAGCGCCGGACGGTGCGTTGCCGCCAGCAGGTGGCCGGGCCAGTACTCCTCGGTCAGGGTGCGACGGCGGGAATGACAGCGCGCGCAGGTTTCGACCTCGACGCGCGGCTCCTGGAACTTGACCGGCCTGGCGATCCCGCGATCGACGTCCATCTGCCAGCTTCGGCTGCGCCGCTCGCCGAAACGCACCACCAGCCGCGGGTCCCCGCTCGCGGGGCGCCCATGCGAGCGGGCGCTCCGCGCCCAGGTGACGTGTCGCGAGCCCGGGCCGTGGCAGGCCTCGCAGGAGACCGCGAGCGCCGAGAAGGTGGTGGCGAAGCGATCCTCTCTTGCCCGGTAGCCCTTGCGCAGGTCGGTCGAATGACACTCCGCGCACTCGCTGTTCCAGTTCCGCGTGGGACGGGTCCACTCGCGAGCCCTCGGGGGAGAGAGGGACGGGCCGCGGTACGGATCGAACCAGCGCTGGCCGCCCTGCCGGCGGGGCCGGCCGTCCCAGGAGCTGCCCAGGACCTGGTAGCGGCCCCCGAGGCATCTCGACCAGGTACTGCTGCAGAGGATCGAGGCCAATCACGTAGCGGATGGGGAAATCCCCCATCCGCCCGTCCGGCCCTTGAGTCCATACGAAGAAGCGGTGGCGCTGGCGATGAAAGCGCGAGCGAACGCCCGCCTCGGTGAAGACGGCGTCCGCGAAGTCCCCGAGCACGGTGCGCTCGTTGGCCTCCTGGGTCGAGCGGGCGTGGTGCGAAGCACGCCAGCGCTCCGTCTCGTCCGCGTGACACTCCGCGCAGGCCGCGACACCGACATAGGCGAGCGGAGGCGGGCCGCTGGCGATGCCCTGCCCCGGGGCAGGAAGCAGCAGGATCACGGCGGCGGCCAGCGCCAGCGCTGCCAGGGCCAGGACCCAGAGCAGGCGTCGGCGGGCAGAGCGGTTCATGGCCGGCTGAGCTCGATCGGATCCACCATCATGACGCGCGCCTGCCGGCCCTCCTCGGGCGAGGGGCCTCGCCGCGGAGCGGCCATTATAGCGGCTGCCGCATGGCGGCTGCCGCATGGCGGCTGCCGCGTGGCGGCTGCCGCGTGGCGGCTGCCGCGTGGCGGCTGCCGCGTGGCGGCCGCCGCGGGACGCGACCGGGCGCTCAGCTCTCCGCGTCGGGCGGGCGCTCCCCGCGCGACGAGCGGATGAGGCGCGGCGCGAGCATCAGCACCGAGCCGTAGAGCGCGAGGCTGGCGACGAGGGTGACCGGGCGCCCCTCGCGCAGGTCCTGAGTGACGAGCTTCAGCCCGGCGAGCGCCAAGAGACCGTAGACGAGCCAGCCCAGTTCCGGCGCCTGGACACGCCGGGCGGCGGCGGCCAGGATCAGGATCAGGGCCGCCAACAGAGCCGTGCGTGCGACAGCGGCGAGGCCGGCGTCCTCGGCGAGCCGCGCCGCCATCAGGCCCCAGAGGCCGCTCTGCAGGGCCTTTCCCAGACCGAGCACGGCCAGCAAGGCCATGAGCAGGTGCGGCAGGCGGCGGGGGCCCGTGCCTGGGGCCCGCCGGTCGCGGGCCAGCAGGACCCATCCCGCTCCCGCAGCCAGCGCCACCCCCCAGGCGGCCGGGGGAAGCGACGAGGAGTGCCCGCCCCCGAGCGCCGTGACGGCCGCCAGGAAGAGGCCGGTGCGCGCCGCCGCCACGGCGAGACACAACGCTCCGTGCGCCCGCAGCGTCATCCGATCGTAGCGCCGCCCGAGCAGGGCGAAGCCGACGCCGAGGGCCGCCCAGGCCAGAGGCACGGCGGTCGTCGTCCCCAGCGCCGCCGTCCCGCCCAAGGTGAGAAGGAGGGCGACGGTCGAGCAGAAGTAGAAGCTTCGGCCGCTCCCGGGGCGCCTCTCCGCCAGCCGGAAGGCGACGCCGTAGGAGAGCGCGCCCAGCACCAGCGCCACCGCGATCGGGATCGTCGCCCCCAATCCGGCGGCGGAGGTGACTCGCCAGGCCCCCAGGAAGCCGATCCCCAGACCCAAGGATCCTTGAACCACGTCGAAGGGCGAGAGTTCGCGCCCGCGCAGCGTCCGCCAGGTCACCGCCAGAAGTGACAGCACCGGCAGCGCCAGGAGCGTCAGCGTGATCGCCAGCGGCGAGGGGGCGGAGTAGCGCTCGGCCAGGTCCGCGCGGGTGGTGACGACGACCGACAGCAGGGCAACGCCGTCAAGCACCAGGACGGCGGGCCAGCGCAGAGCGACCGCCGCCCCGGTGCCAGTGCCTCCCCCCCTCGCCGCCAGGCCCTCGAGCGTGACGGCGATCGCCAGAAGGCCCAGGAGCGCAGAGAGAAGGTCGTGACAGAAGGCGAGCAGGGCGACCGTGGTGACGACCGCCAGAGAGGTGGTCAGCACCAGGTTGACCACGAGGCGGTAGCGGAGCGCGACCGCCAGGCCTGCGGCGAAGAGTCCCACCACCAGGGCCTGCGCCGAGCGTCCCGGCACCAGGTCGAAGCGCGCCGCTGCCTCCCAGACCAGGGGGAAGGCGATCACGCTGCTGGCGAGGGCGTGGAAGGCGGCGCTGTCGCGTCGGCCGCGCCGCGCCGAGCGCCCGGCGAGCAACTGCCAGAAGAGGGCGTAGCCGAGACCCGTCACGACCCCTGAAGCGAGCGGCAGGAGTCCGCTCTCGGTGGCCGCCCGGAACAGGTAGGCGCCGGCCAGCACCAGAAGCGTGCGCCCGAGCAGGGCCAGGGGCGCCCCGGGCAGCGGCCGCTCGAGCGCGGGCCCCTCCTCGGCCGCGTCGGCCTCCCGCCGCCGGCTGTCAACGGCCTCGAGCGCGGCGACCCGATCCTCCACTCGACGCAGCCGGCCCGCGACGTCCTCGAGCGTCCGCCGAAGCTCGTCCCCCTCCTCGGCCATCGATCGTCTCCCGCGCCGCCTCGGTCGGACCGAGCACCCGGGTGAGCCTGAGCAGGGAGAGAGGCGCGCGCCTTGAACATGATCTCTACCACGATGCGCGGCAGGAGGGGCAGACGGGCCCCGAAAACGAGCGCGGCTAGGCCCCGACCGGCCGGGCTGATAAGCTCCTCGGCTGGACTCAGGAAAGGACCCTCGATGAGAAGCTTCCTCGGCGCGTTCACCCGCTTCCTCGCCCACATCACCCGCGACCGCGTGGGGATGGCGGGGGCGGTCCTCACCACCGTGAGCGCCATCCTCTTCATCACGCTCTTCGGGCTCCAGCTGGTCGGCTACCAGGGCAGTCCCTACCTCGGGATCCTCGCCTTCATCGTCATTCCCGGCCTCTTCCTGCTCGGTCTCGTCCTCATCCCGGTCGGCGTCTGGCGCGAGCGGGCCCGCCGGCGCCGGGCTGCGGAGGCAGGCAAGCCGGTCCCGGACTTGCTGCCGGTCTGGGACCTGAACCTGGAGCGCGTCCGGCGTAACTTCCTGGTCTTCCTCGTCCTCACCGGCGTCAACCTCGTGATCCTGGCCATCGCCACCTACAAGGGCGTCGAGGTGATGGACTCGACACAGTTCTGCGGCCAGGCCTGCCACACCGTGATGCACCCCGAGTTCACCGCCTACCAGCGCTCGCCGCACGCCCGCGTCCAGTGCGTGGAGTGCCACATCGGCCCCGGCGCCAACTGGTTCGTCAAGTCCAAGCTGTCGGGCTCCTGGCAGCTGGTGGCCGTCACCTTCGACCTGTACCCGCGTCCCATCCCGGTTCCGGTCCACAACCTGCGGCCGGCGCGAGAGACCTGCGAGCAGTGCCACTGGCCGCAGAAGTTCGTGGGCGACCGCTTCAAGGTCAACACCCACTACCAGGACGACGAGGCCAACACGCCGCTCAAGACGGTGCTGGTGGTCAAGGTGGGAGGCCGCCAGTCCGGGCACAGCCACGGGATCCACTGGCACGTCGATCCCGACCACACCCTGCGCTACCGGTCCGACGAGAGCCGGCAGACCATCTACGAGGTCGAGATGATCGCCAAGGACGGCACCCGGAAGAGCTGGCGCTCGCCGACGGCCGAGACCCCCGCGGGGAAGGCGGCGGCCGAGTGGCGCACGATGGACTGCGTCGACTGCCACAACCGGCCGACCCACATCTACAAGACGCCGGAGCAGGAGGTCGACCAGGCGCTCTTCGAGCACCGGATCGACCGCCGGCTGCCCTTCATCCACCGGGAGGGCCTCACGGCCCTCAAGGTCAGCTACCCGAGCCAGGCCGCGGCCCGAAAGGGGATCGCCCAGGCGCTCGCGGAGTACTACGCCAAGAACTACCCCGAGGTCGCGAGCGGGCAGTCACAGGCGGTGGCCGCCGCCGGCAAGGCGCTCGGTGACATCTGGTCCTGGAACGTGTTCCCGAACATGAACATCACCTGGGGCACCTACGTCAACCACCTCGGCCACACGCCCGACATGTCGAATCAGGTCGGCTGCTTCCGCTGCCACGACGAGGAGCATGCCTCCTCGGACGGGACGACCATCACCCAGGACTGCAGCACCTGCCACAACCTGCTGGCCCAGGACGAGCCGAACCCGGCCATCCTGAAGACGATCACCCCCTAGGCGCGCTCACGCTATGACGCGACCCTTCGCCAGGTCAAGGCACCTCGAGGGGCGGCGCGGGGGACTAGCTGCCGCCCACCTTGCGCGGCAGGCTCGTCTTGCCGAAGCCGTGCGTGTTCGTGGCGCTCTTCTTCCACGGCTGGCGTGTCTGGTGCTTCGGCGCCGTGGGCGTCGGCGCGGCCTCCTCGGCAGCGGGGGCCGGCGCCGCGGCGGCGGCCTTCGCGCGCTCGTCCCGCGCCTTGGCCTCGTCCTCGGCCAGGTGACACTGTTTGTACTTCTTCCCCGACCCACAGTGGCACGGGTCGTTGCGTCCCAGGTTGGCTAACACCTCAGGCCCTCCGATTCTGTGACTGTACCCGGACTCCGGCAGTGACGCCACTGCCTCGCCACCGGGACTGCGTCCTCGTCATCGGGACTACCTCGCAAT
Source organism: uncultured Acidobacteriota bacterium (assembly GCA_963732935.1). Taxonomy (GTDB): domain Bacteria; phylum Acidobacteriota; class Vicinamibacteria; order Fen-336; family Fen-336; genus DATBSL01. The sequence continues at coordinate 1,105,615 of CAVTBK010000005.1, forward strand.
CGCACGCAGCTTCCTGGCATCCGCCCGGTCATCAGGGTCGATCCGCTGGGCCGGGCGCAGTTCCCGCTGCCTCCGGAGATCCGTTCGCGCGCCTCGGGCCGCCGCCGCGCATTTCCCACGTACCATCCCCAGTCAAGCGCACGATGCGCCGGAGAAACGCAGTTCCCGCACCCGCCGACGTCCAGCGAAAAATTGGCGCTCGGCCCTTCGCCGTGTCAACATAGAGTCTGTGCCGCAGGATTTTCCGAAGGACGCACCCTTCGCGGAACCGATGTCTCGTGACCCGTCGACTCAGAGCGCGACCGTGCTGCGTCAGCTGCGGGCCGCCGTCACGCGTCGGCAACGCGAGCTCACGGTCCTGGCCGACATCTCCCTGCGCCTGCACGGCGAGGAGAACGTGCAGGCCATCCTGGACGGTACCCTCGACTCCATCCTCGACGGTCTGTCTCTCCACACCGCCTGGATCTTCCTGGAGGACGACAAGGACGAGGGCCTGCGCCTCGCGGCGCACCGCGGCATCTCGCCCGCGTACCTGGACGAGCTCCGGACCCGCGGCGTCAGCGAGTGCCTGTGCCGCAGCGTCTTCGACAGCGGCGAGGCCCGCCAGGCCTTCAACAGGACCGACTGTCCTCGCATGCCGACGATCGTCGCCGGCATCACGCCGCCGGTCGCCCACGCCAGCGTGCCGCTCGCCTTCAACGGCGCGAGCCGCGGCGTCCTGAACGTGGCGGCCCCGCCGGGCCGCACCTTCGACGAGGCCGAGCTGCGCTTCCTGGAGACGGTCGGTCGCCAGGTCTGCGTGGCGGTCGAGGGAGCCCGGCACCTGAAGGCCGAGCGTCTCTACAACCAGGAGGCACGCGCGCTGGCGGCGCTCAACAAGGGCATCGGCGGCGAGTCGCTCGACCCGGAGGCGGTGCTCGAGGCCGTGGGCCGCACCGCGCTCGAGGTCCTGCGCGTGGATCGCGTGCACATCCTGCTCGGCTCGGATCCGCACCGACTGAGCGTCGCCCACCTGGCGGGTCTGCCCCACCCGGAGCTGCAGCGCGGACAGATCCTCGATCTCACCCGTGCTCGGCGACAGCCTCCACCTGCGCGCGTTCGAGCAGCAGATCCGTCTCGGGACCGAGGATTGGAAGAGGGACCCCCACGTCAACCGGGACATCGCCCAGCGTTGGGCGGGCGCGGCGGTGCTGATCCTGCCCCTAGTGGCGCGGCGGACCAGCATGGGCCTGCTGGTGCTGAGCTCGGCCTCGCCGCAGCAGTGGACCGAGGACCAGGTCGACGTGGCCGAGGCGCTCGCCTCCCAGGCCTCGGTCGCGCTCGAGAACGCGAGGCTCTACGACAACGCCCGTCGCGCCTACCGGGAGCTGAACCAGGCCCAGGCCCGCATCATCCAGAGCGAGAAGATGGCGGTGGTCGGCACCTTCGCCTCCGGGCTCGCCCACGAGGTGCGCAACCCCTTGAACTCGATCGCCCTTCAGCTGTCGATCCTGGAGCGCCGCATCGCCCCGCTGCCGACCACGGTGGCGGGCGAGATCAAGGAGCTGGTCGGCGTCATCCGCGAGGAGGTCAAGCGTCTCGACAACCTGGTCGGGGACTTCCTGCAGTTCTCGCGCAGCAACCGCGTGCAGTACCGGCCCGCCAGCCTCGACGATCTGCTCGACGAAGTCATGCGCCTGCTGCGGCCCGAAGCCCGGGCAGCGAGCGTCACGCTCAAGCGCAAGCGGATCGGCGAGCCGATCCCGGACCTGCGTGTCGACCCCGAGAAGATCAAGCAGGTCGTCATCAACCTGGTGCAGAACGCGATCGAGGCCATGCCGGGAGGCGGGGTGGTGACCGTGGAGAGCGGGCTGGTCGGGGGCCGCGCCGACCATGGTGGTCCGGGACGAGGGCGGCGGACTGCCCGAGGGGCTGGACGTCTTCCAGCTCTTCGTCACCACCAAGGCCCAGGGCACCGGTCTGGGGCTCTCGATCGCCCAGCAGATCGTGCTCGAGCACGGCGGCGAGATCGCCGCCTCGAGCGTGCCGGGCCAGGGCGCCAGCTTCAAGGTGAGCCTGCCCGTGGAGCGGCCGGACTCGGCCGCGGGAGACGAGTCATGAACGTGAAAGGGCGGCTGGTGGTGATCGACGACGAGGTGAACGCCGCCGCGGCCCTTGAGACCCTGCTCAAGGAGGACGGCTACGAGGTCGCCCGGGCGCACGACGCGCGCGCCGGCCTGCAGCTGCTCGAGAAGGTCGAGCCGGACGTGGTGCTGACCGACCTGCGCATGCCGGGCATGGACGGCATCGAGCTGCTGGCGAAGATCAAGGAGATCCGCCCGCGGACGATGGTGATCATGATGACCGCCTACGGCACGGTGAAGACCGCGGTCAAGGCCATGAAGCTGGGAGCGGAGGACTACCTCGGCAAGCCGATCGACGTCGAGGAGCTGGAGGTGGTGCTCGCAGAAGGCGCTCGAGAGGAAGGGCCTGCTGGAGGAGGCGCGCTCGCTCCGCGAGCGGCTCGAGCACAAGTACCGCCTCGACAACCTAGTCGGCGAGAGCCCCGAGATGCTCGCCGTCTTCAAGACCATCCGCCAGGTGGCACCCTCCTCCGCCTCCGTGCTGCTGCTCGGCGAGAGCGGCACCGGCAAGGAGCTGTTCGCACAGGCGCTCCACCAGAACAGCCCGCGACGCACCAAGCCCTTCGTGAAGGTCGCCTGCGCGGCGCTGCCCGAGACCCTGCTCGAGAGCGAGCTGTTCGGCCACGAGAAGGGCTCCTTCACCGGGGCCGTCTACACGCGCGGCGGGCCGCTTCGAGGCGGCCGACGGCGGGACCCTGTTCCTGGACGAGATCGGGGACATCACGCCCACGGTGCAGGTGAAGCTGCTGCGCTTCCTCGAGGAGCGCGAGTTCGAGCGGGTGGGCGGCAACAAGACCTTCAAGGTCGACGTGCGGATCGTGGCCGCCACCCATCGGGACCTCAAGAAGAAGCTGGAGGAGGGCAGCTTCCGCGAGGACCTCTTCTACCGGCTGAACGTGATCGAGATCCACATCCCGGCGCTGCGGGACCGACCCGGCGACATCCCGCTGCTCGCCCACCATTTCCTGCGCAAGTACGCCGACGCCAACGGCAAGGAGCTCAAAGGCATCTCGGACGAGGTGCTGGCGCTCCTGCTCTCCCACCCCTGGCCCGGCAACGTGCGGGAGCTCGAGAACGCGATGGAGCGCGCGGTCGTGCTGACCAGCGACCCGACGCTCACCCCCGCGCACTTCCCGACCCTGCGTCGGCCGGGGCCGAACGAGCCCGCCCGAGCGCAGCCGGGAGCGGCGAGCCTGGGCGTGCGCATCCCGGGCAGCACGCTCGCCGATCTCGAGCGCGAGGCGATCCTCCGCACGCTCGAGGCGGTCGGCGGCAGCACCTCGAAGGCCGCCAGCATCCTCGACATCAGCGCACGCAAGATCCAGTACAAGCTGAAGGAGTACCAGCAGGCGGGCGTCCTCGCCGAGCGCCGCGCCCAGGAGACGCTCGCGCCGACGACGCACGAGTGAAACGGGGGCGGGCCTTGGGGAGTGCGGGCCGGGGCGGGCCCGGGTCGGCTCACGCTTCCGGCTGGAGACCGGCCTCCACCGGCAGCTCGATCACGGCCTCGACGCCTCCGCCCTGCGCGGGCCGGAGCGTGAGCTGGCCTCCGTGCAGCTCCACCGTGCGCCGTGCGATGGCGAGCCCCAGACCCGAGCCTCGGTGCTTGGTCGTGAAGAAGGGCTCGAAGATCCGCGCCCGATAGGCCTCGGGGATCCCCGGGCCATGGTCACGAACGCGGATGCGGCAGCGGTCGCCGTCCCGCTCGACGCTCAGCACGATCCGGCCCTGGCCTCCCGTGGCCTGCACGGCGTTGCGGAGCAGGTTGAGGACCGCCTGCTGAATGGCACCCGCGTCGATCCTCAGCCGCAGCGTCTCAGAGGGACGCTCGAACGAGAGATCCACCTCTCGGGCCAGCGGGTCGACCCGGGTCGCGCGGGCCGCCTCCGCGACCAGCTCGACGAGGTCGGTCTCCATGGGCGTGAGCCGCGGGGGCCGGGCGTAGAGCAGGATGTCGCTCACCAGGTCGTTGAGCTTGGAGAGCCGGCCCGACACCTCGGCGAGGACTCGCCGGTCGCCGGGGGATGGCACGCGCGGGCCGATCACGTCCAGTGCTCCCCGCGCCGCGGCCAGCGGGTTCCGGACCTCGTGCGCCACGACGGCTGCCATCTCGCCCAGACGGGCGAGCCCTTCCTGCTCGGCGAGCCGCTCGGTCGCCACTCGCCGCGCCGTCACGTCCTGCAGCACCGCGAAGTACTGTGACGGCCGGCTGCCCTCGTCGAGGAGGGTCACGACCGTGCAGTGCAGCCAGCGCGCCTCGCCGTCCCTCCTGACGATCTGCAGCTCCCCACCCCACACGTCTCCGCGCGCCAGCGTGCGACGGATCTCGGGCAAGCGGCCCGCGACGTCCGGTCCGAGCTTCAGCTCCTCGACCTGGCACCCGACCAGCTCGTGGTGAGAGCGCCCCAGGACCCGGCAGCACCGCTCGTTCGCCTCGTTCACCCGGCCCTCGCGGTCGAAGCCTAGCAGCGCCGCCGCCTGGTCGAGCGCCAGGCGGAGATCGGAGGCCTCCTGGCGCGTGCGCTGCAGCCGCTCGGCCAGCCGGCGGGGCTGGCCGACCCTGCGCAGCAGCCACCCGATCGCGCGCAACCGTCCGCCCTCGCCGCGGAGGCCCACCAGGGTCGTCGCGGTGCTGGTCGTGCTCCCCGGCTCGCGGTGAAGGTCCAGCTCCGTCTCGAGCGCCGCGCGGCGCGAGTTCTGCAGGCGGGAGAGGAGCGCGCGGACGCGGGGCCGATCGCGCTCACCCACCAGGGCCTCGACCGGGCGGCCTTCGAGCGCGCTCGCCCGGCTCCGGAGCAGTCGCAGGGCGGCGCGATTCGCGGCCACCAGTCTCCCGTCCGGATCGCTGACCAGCGTCGGCTCGGGCACCCGCTCGAAGAGCTGGCGCCAGATCTCCTGGCGATCCGCCTGCTCCGGGGCCGGGGCGCTCTTGCGCCTCCGCTCGAAGGCGGGGCGGGACGCCCGCGCCGCCGCTTTTCGGGGACGGTTCCGGGGGACGCCTCGCGTCGATCGGGGCATGGACTCCGTCTCCAGGGTGCGGGGCGCCACCGTCGTCGGCGGCCGTGTCTCCTCGCCGGCTCCCGGATGATCCAGGCTAGCGCGGTCGCTCGCGGGGCGTCAATCCGGCGCAGCCCGCTGGCACGCCGCCTGCAAGGAATTCCCGCGTGCGGCTTCCACCCGTGGTCCGTGCGGGAATGCCCCGATGAGCGATGCGACCGTTCTGATCGTGGACGACGAGGAGCTGATTCGCTGGTCGCTCCGGGAGCGGCTGGTCGCCGAGGGGCACCACGTCGTCGAGGCCGGCTCCACGAGCGAGGCCCGCCGGCTCCTCGAGCAGGAGCCCGACCTCGTGCTGTTGGACCGCCGGCTCCCCGACGGCGACGGGCTCGCTATGCTCGCGGAGATCGAGCGGGCTCGACCGGATCTGCTGGTGATCCTGATGACGGCCTACTCCAGCGCCGAGACCGCCGCCGATGCGATGAAGCGCGGTGCCTACGACTACGTCCGGAAGCCCTTCGCGATCGACGAGATGCTGCTCACCATCGACAAGGCCCTCGAGACGAGCCGCCTGCGCCGAGAGCTGAAGGATCTCCGGACGCGGGAGGCCGCTCTCTGGTCGTTCGACAGGCTGCTTGGGACCTCGCCCGCCGCATCCGGGCTGCGGCAGGCCCTGGCGAAGCTCGCCTCGAGCCCCGCCCAGGCGATCCTGCTGAGAGGCGAGAACGGAACCGGCAAGGATCTCGTCGCTCGCTGCCTGCACCACGCGAGCCCCAGAACGACCCTCGGCCCCTTCGTGCGCGTCACCTGTTCGGGTGTTCCGGAAGGGCTGCTCGAGCGCGCGATCTTCGGACGCGAGACGGAGACCGCCGGCGGGCCGCGGATCGAGAGGGGTCTCGTCGAGCAGGCGAACCGGGGCACCGCGTACCTCGACGAGATCGGGGCGCTGCCGATCCGGCTGCAGGCCCGGCTCCTGCGTCTGCTCGAGGACGCGAGGTTCCGTCGCGTGGGCGGCACGGCCGACCTCGTGGTCGACGTGCGACTGGTCGCCGCCACGGGTCGCGATCTCGAGACGGCCGTCGCCCGCGGGGAGTTCCGTGAGGACCTTTTCGGTCGCCTCGCCGCTCACGCCGTCCGGCTGCCGCCCCTGCGCGAGCGCAAGCAGGACCTGCCGTCGCTCGCGCGCGCCTTCGTCGAGGAGTCCAGCCGCGAGTTCGGCAAGGGGGTGAAGGACCTCTCGCGGGACGCCGCACGGCTCCTGGAGGCGCACTCCTGGCCGGGGAACCTGCGCGAGCTCCGCAACGTGCTCGAGCGGGCGGTCCTGCTCTCCGGAGCCGACGTCCTGGAGGTCGCGGACCTCCATGTGCTCGCTCCCGGCGGGCCCTGCGAAGGGCTTCGCCTGCCCGCCCAGGGGCTCGTCTTCCAGGACCTCGAGCGCGATCTCGTGCGTCAGGCGCTCGAGCGGACGGCAGGCAACCAGAGGCGCGCCGCAGCCCTGCTCGGCATGACGCGCGACCAGGTCCGGCGCCGGATCCAGAAGTTCGGTCTCGCCCTACCCCCCGCTCGCGGGGTCGTCGTCGCCTAGCCCCGCTGTGGGGAATTCCGCTCGCCGGTGCGCGAATTGACGTGCCGCGCCCCAGCCAACCCGTGTGCGGCACCCGGCCCGGACGGCCTGCGCCGGCCCGAGCTGGCGGCTTCTGCCCCGCCGGCCTCCTGGAATGCCTCGTGCACCCCTCTCCAGAGGGCGACGCCGCCGGGCCGTCTCAGACCCGGGACCGCAGCACGCGAGGCAGGGTCAGGCCCTGCACCAGCACCGAGAACACCACCACGACGTAGGTGAGCGTGATGAAGGGCGCGCGAAACTCGTCCGACGGTAGCGAGAGCGCCATCGCGACCGACAGACCCCCGCGCAGGCCGGCCCAGGTCAGCACGGCGGTGGGGAGCGGCGCGAACAGCCTTCGTAGCGGCGCCACCAGCCTGGGTAGTGACACGACGGCCGCCCGCGACGCGAGCACGACGGCGATCGAGAGCACGGCTGACCACAAGTAGCCGGCCTCGAAGGGGAGCGCCAGCACCTCGAGCCCGATCATCACGAAGAGCACCGCGTTCAGGCTCTCGTCGACGAGCTCCCAGAAGCCGTCCAGGTGCTCGCGCGTGGTGTCGGACATGGCGAGCCGGCGCCCCTGGTTTCCGATCAGCAGCCCGGCCACCACGATCGCGATCGGCCCGGACAGGTGGAGAGCGCTGGCGAGCGCATAGCCGCCCATCACCAGCGCCAGCGTGATCTGCACCTCCACCTGGTACACGTCGATCCGGAGCAGCATGCGGTAGGCGAGGTAGCCGAGGGCGAGGCCGAAGAGGGCGCCGCCCACGGCCTCCCGGAGGAAGAGGATCGCGACACCTGCCGTGGTCACGCCCTTGCCCTCCGTGGTGAGCTGCAGCAGGACGGTGAAGACGACCACCGCCACGCCGTCGTTGAAGAGAGACTCGCCGGCGAGCTTCGCCGCCAGCAGGCGCGGGGCGCCTGCCGCCTTGAGCATGCCCAGCACCGCCACCGGATCGGTGGGAGAGATGAGGGCGCCGAACAGGAGGCAATGGAGGAGCGGCACCGGGTGGCCGAGCCACGGGAGCAGCCAGAAGGTCGCGAGGCCCACGAGGGCGGTCGACAGCACCACCCCGAGAGTCGCGAAGAAGGCGATCGGCAGCCTCTGCCGGCGCAGGTCCTCGAGGCTGAGGTTCAGGGCGCCCGCGAACAGGAGGAAGCTCAGCATGCCGTGCATCAAGGTGCGGTCGAAATCGAAGGAAGCGACCACGGCCGAGAGGTGACGCGGGAGCTCCGCTCCCAGCTTCCCCAGTGCCAGCAGGGCGAGGGACGTCGCGAGCGCGATCGCCATCACTCCGATCGTGGTCGGCAGGCGGATGAAGCGGTGATTGAGGTAGCTCGACAGCGCCGCGAGCGAGACCAGGAGCGCCGCGGTGTCGAAGAGGCTCATCCGGACGTCGCGTCTTCGGCCCCGGCCGGCTCGGGGACCGTCGACTTCTCGGCGCTCCTGCCCTTGCGGTCTTCGGCGGGACCGCCTCGGCGCGTCACGTTGCGGGCGGTGTTGACGACGCCCAGGTGCGAGAAGGCCTGCGGGAAGTTGCCGAGCAGGCGCCCGCTCACGGGGTCGCACTCCTCGGAAAGCAGCCCCACGTCGTTGCGCAAGGCGAGCAGCCGCTCGAACAGCTCCCTCGCCTCCTCCCGGCGACCCTGCAGCGCCAGGTTGTCCGCGAGCCAGAAGCTGCAGAGCAGGAAGACACCCTCGCCGGGCGGCAGGCCGTCGAGCTCCTGAGCGCCCTGGTAGCGGTCGACCAGGCCGTGGCGCGTCAGCCCGCTCTGGATGGCCGCGACCGTGCCCACCATGCGCGGATCGGTTGCGGGCAGGAAGCCGACCAGCGGCAGCATCAGCAGGCTGGCGTCGAGCTGCTTGGCGCCGTAGTACTGGACGAAGGCTCCCAGCTCGCGGTCGAACCCCTCGCGGCAGACCTCGGCGTGGATCTCGTCGCGCAGCCGCCGCCAGGTCCTGGCGTCGCCCGGCAGCCCCGACCTCCTCGACCGCCTGGACGCCCCGGTCCATCGCCACCCACGCCATCACCTTGGAATGCGCGAAGTGGCGGCGCGGTCCCCGCACCTCCCAGATCCCGTCGTCGGGCTGCCTCCAGTCGGTCTCCAGGAACTCGAGCAACGCCTGCTGCACACGCCACGCGTTCTCGCTCGGCGCGAGACCCGCCCGCCGGGCGAGATGCAGGGCATCCATCACCTCGCCGTACACGTCGAGTTGGTGCTGGTTCGCGGCGCCGTTGCCGATCCGTACCGGCCGGGAGCCATGGTGACCGGGCAGCCAGCCCAGCTCCAGCTCGGGCAGGCGCCTCTCCCCGGCCAGGCCGTACATGATCTGGATCTCGGACGGCGTCCCGGCCACGGCGTTCACCAGCCAGTCGCGCCAGGCGCGGGCCTCCTCCACGTAGCCGCCCGTCATGAGAGCGTAGAGCGTGAAGGTCGCGTCGCGCAGCCAGCAGTAGCGGTAGTCCCAGTTGCGCTCGCCCCCGAGCTGCTCCGGGAGCGAGGTGGTCGGGGCGGCCACCAGCGCACCGGTGGGCGCGTAGGTGAGGGCCTTGAGGGTGACCAGGGAACGCTCGACTGCCTCGCGCCAGGGACCCCGGTAGCTGCATCGGCCGGACCACGCACGCCACCAGCGTTCGGTGTCGCTGAGCATCCGCTCGGCGGGCCTGAACTCGGGTTCGGCGCCGTGAGTCGGGGCCCAGCTCAGGGTGAAGCCGAGCCGCTCCCCCGGGGAGACCTCGAACTCGGCAACCGTGCGGAGGTCCTCGCCACGGAGCGGGATGGGGCTGCTGCAGTAGAGCGTGTCGGGGCCTCCCGTAGCCCGCATCCCATGCGGGGTCTTCCGCACCCAGGGCACGATCGACCCATAGTCGAAACGGACGGTCAGCTCGAAGCGCATACGCACGCGGCCGGCCCGGCCCTCCACCACCCGCACCACGTCCGGTGCCGCGGTGCGCGGCGGCATGCAGTCGACCACGGCGACCTTTCCCTCGGGGGTCTCGAACTCGGTCTCCAGGACCAGCGTCCCGGGGCGGTACCCGCGACGCGTCTCCCGCACCTCTCCTGCGGGCGCTATGCTCCAGCGCCCGTGCTCGGGCGTCCCGAGCAGCGCGGCGAAGCAGGCGGGCGAGTCGAAGCGCGGGAAGCAGAGCCAGTCGATCGAACCGTCGCGAGCGACGAGAGCGGCCGTGTGGCAGTCGCCGATCAGGGCGTAGTCCTCGATGCGACCGCAGACGCGCGTTTCCTCTCCCATGGACTCCTCGCTCCCCAGGATAATGCAGCCCGCCTCCCGGTCACTCGCCCTCGCGGCGGGAATCCCCGCTCCCGGGGGTTTCTTCATTCGTCCGGAGGCTTCGGGACGCCTCTCGCCAGCGCGCCGGTCAGGCAGGCGGGGCCGGCCGCGAGATCCTCAGCAGGCCGTCGAGGCTCCACCGTCCCGGGCCCTGAACGGTGATGAGCAGGAACACGAGACTGTAGAGAGCGGCCAGCTCGCCTCCGTGCGCGACGGGGAAGAGCCCCCCGCGCGCGTGCACCATCCAGGAGGCGACCGCCATCTCGGCGCTGCACAGGAAGGCAACCCGTCGGGTGACGAAGCCGACCATCACCAGCCCTCCCCCGGCCAGCTCGACGACCGCGGCCGTGAGGAGCATCGGCGACGAGGCGGACGGGCCCGCCAGCGGGAAGGCGAAGAGCTTCTGTGTGCCATGCCACACGAAGAGGAACCCGGCGACGATCCGCAACAGCGCGTAGGCATAGGGAGCCAGCCGCCTCATCAAGGACGTCATCATCGACGCCTCCTTTCCTTTCCGCGCAGGAGACGAGGGACCGTCCCCGCTAGCTCTTCGGCCTTCTCTTTCATTATCAAGGAAGGGCAGGGTCCGTGTGCCGGCGGCAGTGCTCGCGGGCGGCGCTCGGCCCGTTTCATCCCGGCTCGCTGGGAGGTGGGAGAAAGGGCCGGCTGAGGACGGAGGGCGAAGCCAGGCGGGCCTCCGCCCTCCGCGAAACCGGGAACTAGAGCCCGTCGAAGAGCAGCGCCCGCGGTTCCGACGTCTGCTCCCGACGTGCCGGTCCGAAACAGGCGGCGAGCGTATAGCGAGGACCTTCGGCAGCCTCGGGTGGGTTCTCGCCGCTCAGCAGGAACTCGAGGTATCCGCGGATCGGCGCGCGACCCGCGTTCCCCTTGATGCGTGCGATCTCACGACCATCGCGGCAGAACAGCAACGTCGGTACGAACGAGAGATGGTACCGTGCGGCCAACCATCCTTCACCAGCGTCCGTCACACGCAACACCAGCACGCGGCTCGCGAACTCGCGGGCGAGGTCGTCGAGTACTGGTCGCAGATCCTGGCATGGGCTGCAGTCGGGTGTCTCGAAGACGATGACTGTCGGATACCCGGAGGCCAGGATCCTCTCCAGAACCGCTGCGCTGGTCCGGATCGGAGCGTCTTGGGCGGCCTTCATGCTCAACTCCCCAAGAGAGAGAGCCCAGGATCGGTCTAGAAAACAATATACGTCCGCGCCCCGGCAAGAGCCAGGAGAATCGGCGGGATCAGTGGCCGATCAGGTCGTGGATCCGCGCCAGCAAGGCGTCCAGTCTGACGGGCTTCGGGAAGTACCCGGCGGCGCCCAAGGTCTCGAGGGTGGCGCTGCTCCCGTCTACGGCGGACCCGCGGGCCGAGACGACGATCACCGGCGTTCCCGGCAGGACGCTGCGCACCCTCGCCAGCAGGCCCTGTCCGTCGAGCCGGGGCATGTTCAGGTCGGTCAGCACGAGGTCCGGCTGCCAGGGAGCGAGCAGGTGCGCGGCCTCCTCCCCGTCCGAGGCGACCGCGGTCTCGTAGCCCTCGTCGGAGAGGATCCGCGCCACGGCGTCCCGACTGCGGGCGTCATCGTCCACCACGAGGACGCGGCGATGCGGGACGGCCGCAGGCGGCAGCGGATGCAGGGACGGCGCCATGGGCGCCAAGGTCTGCAATCACCATTCCGAGGCCAAGACGGCGGAAACACTCGAGATCACGCCAAGAAATCGCCCAAATCCACCGCGGTCCGCAAACGTTGCGCTCCAGGGCCACGCGAAGGGCCAAATGAGGGCGTACCGTGCTGGCCCGCATCATGCAGACATTGGAAAGTCGCTACCACTCCACCTCTTTTGGAGGATTTGCCGAATATGGCCACGAAGAACACGATCACGGTGGACGGGAACGAGGCAACGGCCTCGGTCGCCCACCGGGTCAGCGAAGTCATCGCCATCTACCCGATTACCCCGTCCTCCAACATGGGCGAGTTCGCCGACGAGTGGTCGGCGTACGGGAAGAAGAACGTCTGGGGGAACCTGCCCGACGTCGTCGAGATGCAGTCGGAGGGCGGCGCCGCAGGTGCCGTTCACGGCGCTCTCCAGGGTGGGGCCCTCACGACGACGTTCACCGCGTCGCAGGGCCTGCTGCTCATGATCCCGAACATGTACAAGATCGCGGGTGAGCTGACGGCCTACACCATGCACGTGGCCGCGCGCTCGATCGCGACCCATGCCCTCTCGATCTTCGGCGACCACTCCGACGTGATGGCCTGCCGGCAGATCGGCTTCGCTCTGCTCGCCTCGGGCTCGGTCCAGGAAGCGCACGATCTCGCGGCGATCGCCCACGCGGCGACGCTCGAGGCGCGCGTGCCCTTCCTGCACTTCTTCGACGGCTTCCGCACCTCCCACGAGGTGCGCAAGATCGAGCTGCTCTCGGACGACGACCTGCGCTTCATGATCGACGATCGGCTGGTGAGCGCGCATCGCCAGCGCGCGCTCAACCCCGAGAAGCCCGTCCTGCGGGGGACGGCGCAGAACCCCGACGTCTTCTTCCAGGCACGCGAGGCCTGCAACGGCTTCTACACGGCCTGTCCCGACATCGTCGAGAAGACGATGGCCCGCTTCGGCGAGCGCACCGGCCGCGCCTACCAGCCCTTCGACTACGTCGGTCACCCGCAGGCGGAGCGCGTGATCGTGATGATGGGCTCCGGCGCCGAGGTCGCGCACGAGACGGTCGAGCACCTGGTCGCGCACGGGGAGAAGGTCGGTGTCCTCAAGGTGCGTCTCTTCCGGCCCTTCTCGGTGAAGCACTTCGCCGGCGCGCTCCCCAAGACCGTCCGCGCGATCGCCGTGCTCGACCGCACCAAGGAACCGGGCTCGATCGGCGAGCCGCTCTACCAGGACGTGGTGACGGCGCTGCGCGAGGCGCGCGAGGCCGGGCTCACCTCCTTCGCGGTCGACCCGCTGGTGATCGGCGGCCGCTACGGCCTCTCCTCGAAGGACTTCAGCCCCGCCCAGGTCAAGGCCTGTTTCGACGAGCTGGTGCGGCGCGAGGGCCCGCGCAACCACTTCACGGTCGGCATCGTCGACGACGTGACGCACACCTCGGTGCCCGTCGACCCCGATTTCGACATCGACTCCGAGGAGCGGGTGCGAGCGGTCTTCTTCGGCCTGGGTGCCGACGGTACCGTCGGCGCCAACAAGAACTCGATCAAGATCATCGGTGAGGAGACCGAGAACGACGCCCAGGGCTACTTCGTCTACGACTCGAAGAAGTCGGGCGCGATCACGATCTCCCATCTACGCTTCGGCCCCGGGCCGATCCGCTCCTCCTACCTGATAAAGAAAGCGAACTTCGTCGCCTGCCACCAGTTCGGCTTCCTGGAGCGCTACGACGTGCTCGACTACGCGGTCCCCGGCGGGACCTTCCTGCTGAACACGCCCTTCGCGAAGGACGAGGTCTGGAAGCACCTGCCCCGCAAGGTCCAGGAGCAGATCGTCGAGAAGAAGCTCAAGTTCTACGCGATCGACGCCTACCAGGTGGCGGACGCGACGGGCATGGGCACCCGCATCAACTCGGTGATGCAGACCTGCTTCTTCGCGATCTCGGGCGTCCTGCCCCGCGAGGAGGCGATCGTCCAGATCAAGAAGGCGATCGAGAAGACCTACGGCAAGAAGGGCGCCGAGGTGGTCAAGCGCAACTTCGCCTCGGTCGACGCGACCCTCGAGAACCTCCACGAGATCCCGGTGGGACAGGCGACCGGTGAGGGCAAGATGCTGCCGCCCGTCCCGGCGGCCGCTCCGGACTTCGTGAAGCGCGTCCAGGCAGTGATGATCGAAGGCAAGGGCGACCTCCTGCCCGTCTCCGCGTTCCCGGTCGACGGGACCTGGCCGACCGCGACCTCCCAGTGGGAGAAGCGAGCGATCGCGCTCGAGATCCCGAGCTGGGACGAGAAGATCTGCATCCAGTGCAACAAGTGCGCGTTCGTCTGTCCGCACGCCGCCATCCGCGTGAAGGTCTACGACGCGGACGCCCTCCAGGGCGCCCCGGCCACCTTCAAGTCGATGGACTTCAAGGGCAACGAGTTCAAGGGCAAGAAGTACACGGTCCAGGTGGCGCCCGAGGACTGCACCGGCTGCAGCCTGTGCGTGATGATCTGCCCGGCCAAGGACAAGTCGAACCCGAAGCACAAGTCGATCGACATGACGCCGATGCCGCCGCTGCGCGAGACGGAGCGCGCGAACTACGAGTTCTTCCTGGGTCTGCCCGATCCCCAGCGCGTCGAGGTCAAGCAGGACCTCAAGGGCAGCCAGTTCCTGCGCCCGCTCTTCGAGTACTCGGGCGCCTGCGCCGGCTGCGGCGAGACCCCCTACATCAAGCTGATGACGCAGCTGTTCGGCGACCGCGCGCTGGTCGCGAACGCCACCGGCTGCTCCTCGATCTACGGCGGCAACCTGCCGACCACCCCCTACGCGGTCGACCACAACGGGCGCGGGCCTGCCTGGTCGAACTCGCTCTTCGAGGACAACGCCGAGTTCGGCTTCGGCATGCGGCTGGCCGTCGACAGCCTGCAGCAGCAGGCGGAGACGCTCCTCCACCGCATGGACGGTGCGCTCGGCGACAACCTGGTCAAGGAGCTGCTCGAGGCCGACCAGGGGAGCGAAGCCGGGATCGCGGCCCAGCGGGAGAGGGTCGCGACCCTCAAGAAGACGATCGCCAAGCTGAAGACGCCCGAGGCCGAGCGCCTGCGCGAGGTCGCCGACTACCTGGTCAGGAAGAGCGTCTGGATCGTGGGCGGTGACGGCTGGGCGTACGACATCGGCTACGGCGGGCTCGACCACGTGCTCGCCAACACCCGCGACGTCAACGTGCTGGTGCTCGACACCGAGGTCTACTCCAATACCGGTGGCCAGGCCTCCAAGGCCACCCCGACGGGCGCCGCGGCCAAGTTCGCCTCGGCAGGCAAGGAGATCGGCAAGAAGGACCTCGGTCTCATGGCGATGGCCTACGGCCACGTCTATGTCGCGCGGGTCGCCTTCGGCGCCAAGGACGTGCAGACGCTCAAGGCGTTCCAGGAGGCCGAGAGCTACCACGGCCCGTCGATCATCATCGCCTACAGCCACTGCATCGCCCACGGCTACGACCTCGCCTACGGCGCCGAGCAGCAGAAGCTGGCCGTCGAGTCGGGGGTCTGGCCGCTCTACCGCTTCGACCCCCGCCGCGCCGCCCAGGGCCTGCCGCCTCTCCAGCTCGACTCCGGTGAGCCCAAGGTCTCGGCCAAGCAGTACATGCGGAACGAGACGCGCTTCCGCATGGTCGAGAAGCTGAATCCCGAGCGCTTCAAGCGGCTTCTGAACGCCGCCGAGAGGCAGGCCCGCCAGCGCGTGGCGGTCTACAAGCAGCTGGCCGGTGTCACTGTCCCACAGATCAGCGACGGCGAGATCGAAGCGGCCGCGCCGTCTTCGACCAAGAGCTAGGGAGGAAGCCCATGGATCTCAGCACTACCTACCTGGGTCTCAAGCTGTCCCACCCCCTGATGCCGGGTGCCTCGCCGCTCGTCGACGAGATCGACACGGTGCGCCGCCTCGAGGACGCGGGCGCGGCGGCGATCGTGATGCACTCCCTCTTCGAGGAGCAGATCGCCCGCGAGCAGGTGGCCAGCTTCGTCCATACCGAGTCGCACGACCAGTCGTTCGCCGAGGCCCTCACCTACTTCCCGAGCCCCGAGTCCTTTCACCTCGGCCCCGAGGACTACCTCGATCACCTGCGCAAGGTGAAGCAGGCTGTCTCGGTGCCGGTGATCGGCTCCCTGAACGGCTACACCATGGGCGGCTGGCTCGAGTACGCGAAGCTGATCGAGCAGGCCGGGGCCGACGCGCTGGAGCTGAACGTCTTCGTGCTGGGCAGCAACCCCGCCGAGTCGGGCGCCCAGATGGAGCTGCGCACGGTCCAGATGGTGCAGGCGGTACGCAAGGCCGTCCGCATCCCGGTCGCGGTGAAGCTGTCGCCCTTCTACACCTCGCTCGCCCACTTCGCCGCCAAGCTCGACGAGGCCGGCGCCGACGGCCTCGTCCTCTTCAACCGCTTCTACCAGCCCGACATCGACGTCGAGGAGCTGCAGGTGCGCCGCCAGGTGCACCTGTCGAGCTCGGCGGAGCTGCCCCTGAGGCTCACCTGGCTCGCCATGCTCTCGCCCAAGCTCAAGGCTTCGCTCGCCGCGAGCGGCGGCGTGCACACGGCCCTCGACGTCGTCCAGTCGATCATGGCCGGCGCGCACGCGGTGCAGGTCGTCTCGGCGCTCCTGAAGCGAGGCCCGTCGTACCTCTCGACGCTGCGCCAGGAGCTCGCCCAGTGGCTGGAGGAGCACGAGTACCACTCGCTGCACCAGGCGCAGGGCAGCATGAACCTCGAGGCCTGTCCCGACCCGATGGTCTACACCCGAGCCAACTACATGCTCGTCCTCCAGAGCTGGCGGGACGCCCAGTAGCAGGACCGTCCACTCTTTCGGTGCTTCTTCCGGCGCGTCGTCGCCTTCTTCCTGGCGGCGACGCGCCGTTTCTCTCTCCCCCGGGCACACGCCGGAGGATGCCCCCTCGGCCCCCGGCCCGCCTGTCGCCATAATCAGGACCAGTCGTGGCGCCCTCGCTCAAGCTCGTCCTTCCCGACGGCCGAAAGGCGACGCTTCTTCTGGGTGAGGCGTCGACGGTGCTGGCGGTCGGCGACACGCTCGTCTCGTCCTGGGATCTCGTGGGGCGGCCCTATGCGCTCGTCCGCGAGGACGGCAGCTACCGGCGCGGGCTCGACGGCAGGCTGCTGCTCAAGCGTGAAGCCACCCGCGGCTCGGCTCGAGTGCGCCGGCGCCTGACGCCGACCGAGGGCGCCCCCGTCGTCGAGGCCGCGCGCACCGAAGCGCTGATGGCGCGCGACGCGGTCCGCGCCCCGGCCGGCGCCGTCCAGGAGGCAGAGCCCGAGGCGCTCGCGCGCCTGGGCACGGTCGTCGCCATGGACACGCCGGCCCTTCAGGCAGACGCCGAGCGCTTTCTCGCCGCCTGCGGTCCGGTCGGCATCCTGCCGCCCGACCAATACCTGTCCCTGGTCGTCCGGGTGACGGAGGGCTGCTCCTGGAACGCCTGCGCCTTCTGCCGCTGCTACGCGGGTGTCCCCTTCCGCGTCAAGACACCCGCCCAGCTGGCCGCGCATCTCGCGGCGTTGCGCGACTACTTCGGCCGCTCGCTCGCACTGCGCCGCTCGGTCTTCCTCGGCGACGCGAACGCTCTCCGCCTTCCCGAGGAACAGCTCGGCCCGCTCGTCGAGCAGGTGGTGGCCGCCTTCCCCGGCGCTCCGCTCCATTCCTTCGTCGACACCTGGACGGGCCACCGCAAGGGCGGGCGGGAGTGGGGCCACTACCGCTCCCTCGGCCTTCGCCGCGTCTACGTCGGCCTCGAGACCGGCGATCCGGCCTTCCTCTCCTGGCTCGGAAAGCCCGGGGAACCCGGCGACGCCGTGGGGCTGGTGCGGGCGCTCCACGAGGGAGGGGTGGCCGCGGGCGTGATCGTCCTGGTCGGCGCGGGAGGCGAGCGCTTCTCGGCCGCCCACATAGCACGCACGATCGAGGTTCTCGAGGCGATGCGCCTCGGTCCTCGCGACATCGTCTACCTCTCCGACTACGTGGACGACCCGACCCTCGCCTATGGCCGACTCGCCGCCGGTGCGCCCGACCTCGCTCCGCTCGCGCCCCCGCGCGCCCGCGCCCAGCGCGAGGCGCTCGCACGGGCTCTGCGAGGGTCCGGCCCGCGCCTGGCGCGCTACGACCTCCGCGAGTTGGTCTACTGAAGCGGGTCCCGCGTCTCTAGACGACGGCCGTGCTCGCCGAGGCGCCGCCGCGGAGCAGCTCCGCCACGACGTCGAGCCCGCGCACCAGCGCCTCCCGGCTACGGGCGGCGCCGGTGCAGAGGCGAAGGGCGCGAGGCGCCGGGTTGGGACCGACCGCGAACGCCTCGGCCGCGGTGAGCGCCACTCCCCGCCCCCGCGCTTCCGCGACGAAGTCGTCTCCCCGCCAGGGTTCGGGCAGCCGCAGCCAGAGGTAGTAGGCCTCGGGATGCGTGTCAAAGGACGCGCCGGAGAGCTTCTTCCGGGCGAGCTCCTGTCGTGCGCGGGCCTCGGCGCGACGGGCCGTCACCAGCGCGTCCGCCGTGCCGTCCCGGATCCACGCCGAAGCGATCGCCGCCGTCAGCGGCGCGATGGCCCAGGTCGTGGCCCGCAGGCTCGCCGCCAGCCGCGTCACCATCCCCGGCGGCGCCTTCACGTACGCGATGCGCAGCCCCGGCGCCAGGGTCTTGGAGGTGCTGGTGAGATAGTAGGTCCGCTCGGGCGCGAGCGTCGCGAGCGGCCTGGGGCGGACCTCCGGAACGAGCCCGTGCACGTCGTCCTCGACGATGGCGATCCCGTGAGTGCGGGCGACGGCGACGATCTCCGAGCGCCGGGCCTCGGGCATGACCGCAGCCGTCGGGTTGTGGAGGGTCGGGATCAGGTAGACCGCCTTGGCGCCGCTCTCGCGGCAGGCGGTCGCGAGCGCGTCAGGCAGCATGCCGTGGCGGTCGATCGGCAGGCCGCGCAGTCGGCAGTGCAGGAGCCCCGCGATCGGCTTGAGGCCGGCATAGGTCAGCTCTTCCGTCAGCAGCACGTCCCCCGGACCGAGGAGCGTCGCCAGCACGACGGTGAGGCCGTGCTGGCTCCCCGTGCAGAGCAGCACCTCCTCCGCGCTCGTCTCGATTCCCGCCCGCCCGATCCAGGAGGCCCCCGCCGCGCGATCCTCCGCGTCGCCGCCCGCGGCCGGGTAACCGAGCAGTCGCCCGAGGTCCCCCCGCGACGCCAGCTCCGCAAGCGTCGCCAGCAGGGCTGCGCGCTGCGGCTGCGCCACCGGATCCGGCGGATGGTTCTGGCTGAGGTCGACGAGCGTGTCTGCGTGCTCGTCCGCGGTCCTGCGGACGAACGTGCCCCGCCCCACCTCGCCGGAAACGAGCCCGCGACGCGCCGCCTCCGCGTAGGCACGACTGATCGTCCCGACGGTGACTCCCAGACGCTCCGCCAGCTCGCGATGCGTCGGCAGCCGGCTGCCCTCGTGGAGGACGCCACTCGCAATGTCCTCAGCAAGTCCTTTTACGATAGCAAGATAACGGTGCCCGGCGACCCCTTGCAGTTTGGGAGCCCACATTGTCACCGCGACAATATAGCAATTGACACCTTCTCTTGCCACCACTAAATTTGGAGTCTGCGAGCGTGGCTTGAGGTCCGCGGGCGCACCTCAAGACCGCGCTTCAGATCACGAGGAACCAGGAGAACCACGGAGATGGACGAGAAGGCGACGGGAACCCTCACCCTCAAGACCGGTCTCGCCGAGATGCTCAAGGGCGGCGTGATCATGGACGTCACCGTCCCCGAGCAGGCGAAGATCGCCGAGGACGCCGGCGCCGTCGCCGTGATGGCCCTCGAGCGGGTGCCCGCCGACATCCGCAAGGAGGGGGGCGTCGCTCGCATGGCCGACCCCGACGTGATCACGCGGATCATGGACGTCGTGACGATCCCGGTGATGGCGAAGTGCCGGATCGGGCACTTCGCCGAGGCGCGCGTGCTCGAGGCGCTCGGCGTCGACTTCATCGACGAAAGCGAGGTGCTCACCCCCGCCGACGAGGCGCACCACGTCGACAAGATGGCATTCAAGGTCCCCTTCGTGTGCGGCTGCCGCGAGCTCGGCGAGGCCCTGCGGCGTATCGGGGAAGGCGCGGCGCTCCTGCGCACGAAGGGCGAAGCCGGCACCGGCAACATCGTCGAGGCGGTGCGCCACATGCGCACGGTCGTGTCCGGCATCCGCCGCCTCACCGTGCTGCAGCCGGAGGAGCTGATGGCCGAGGCCAAGAACCTCGGCGCGCCCTACGAGATCGTCAGGCTGGTCGCCCAGTCGGGCCGGCTGCCCGTCCCGAACTTCGCCGCCGGCGGGATCGCGACGCCGGCCGACGCGGCCCTCATGATGGCCCTCGGCGCCGAGTCGGTCTTCGTCGGCTCCGGCATCTTCAAGTCCGCCGACCCGGCCAAGCGCGCAAAGGCGATCGTGCGGGCGACGACCCACTGGCAGGACGCCAAGGCCGTGGCTGAGGTCTCGCGGGGTCTCGGTGAGGCCATGCACGGCCTCGAGACATCGGAGATCCCCGAAGCGGAGCGCCTCCAGACCCGGGGCTGGTGATGGATCGCGGGACCGGCGGCCGCCCCTCGCTCGCGGGCCCCGAGGGGACGAGTGGCGTGTCTTCTCCCCGACCCGGCGCCGACCGCGGCTCCGGGGTCCGGCCCTTCGGTGTGCTGGCCCTGCAGGGTGACTTCGCCGCGCACGCCGCCGCCTTCCGCGCGCTCGGCGCCCCGGTTCGCGAGGTCCGCCGGACCACCGAGCTCGCCGGTCTGGCAGGTCTCATGATCCCGGGCGGCGAGAGTACGACCCTTCTCAACCTGATGCGCGACGAGCCCTGGTTCGAGGCGCTCCGCGCCTTTCACAGCCAGGGAGGCCTGCTGGCCGGAACCTGCGCCGGTGCGATCCTGCTCGCCCGCGAGGTCTTGCCTGTGCAGCCGAGCCTCGGCCTGCTGGACGTCGCCATCGAGCGCAACGCCTGGGGCCGCCAGGTCGACTCCTTCGAGGCCACCATCGACGCGCCCTCGCTCGGCGGCCCGGTCACGGCGGTCTTCATCAGGGCCCCGCGCTTCCGGCAGATCGATCCCTCGGTCGAGATCCTCGCCCGCTACGCGGGTGAGCCGGTCCTGCTGCGGCAGGGCCGCGTCGTCGCCGGCACCTTCCATCCCGAGCTCACGCGCTCACGCGCCCTGCACCGCTACCTGCTGGAGATCGCGGCGCTCGCCCGGTCGGCGTCCTAGGCCGCCTCCCCGCCGCCCCAGTCGGCCCCCGGCCGCTTCATCCAGATCCAGGCGATGTAGTCCGTCAAGGGCGGCTCGGCACCCAGCTCTCGAAGCCGCCTGACGACCTGGCCGCGGTGGTAGCCCGAGTGCATGGCGACCTGCACGACCGTCTCGGCCCAGGTGGCCGGCTCCGCTCGGCCGAACTTCCTGACCAGGTGATCCGCCCAGGGGAAACGCACGTCACGCTGGAGATCGGCATCGTGCACCGTGAGCAGGTAGCCGAGAAGCTCCCGATAGTACTCCCGCGCCCACGCCTGGATCGCCTCGCTGCTCGCGAAGGCCGCGAGCTCGGGCGGCTTCGTCATCTCGCCGCGCCAGATGTGCAGGTAACCCCACTGCACGGTGTGCAGGTGGTGGAGCTTCTCCCGCAGCTCCGGATCCTCGCGGCCGAGCACCAGCACCGGCTGCCAGACGAGCGCGTCCGCCCACTCGGCGTGTCCCAGAAGCGCCCTGCACTCCGCGAGATCCATGGCACCTCACTCGTGGCTTGGTTCGCTCGTCGCCTCCGAACGCTCCGCCTTGGCCGCGCTGACTCGACGGCACACCGGTAGTGGCCGCTGATAGGGTACGCGAAAAGTTCGTCAGCCGCGGGCCACGGCCGCGATCGCCTCACGCCCACCCATCGACTCGGCTAGATCCACCTGGGCCGCCGAGTCAGCGGAGAGCTCACCGCCCGCGCAGATCGACGAGCCAGTTGCGGACGACGAAGAAGACGACCGTCGAGCCCGCGAGCGATATCACCAGCGTAACGCCGGTCCCCAGATACGACCGGAACACGCCGTCAATCACCCATCCGGCTATCGATGCGACCAGGCCTGCCGCAAGGGTCGGCACGTCTACCTCCTCTGGCAACTGTCGCGGGCGCCCGGCTCGGGCCAGTCTCGCGAACTCGTCGTAGGTCGCTCGCCCTCGCCCTCGCCCTGGCCTCCTGGCCGCTACGGGCATGGTCGCGCTCGCGAACCTGCCCTCGCGTCTTCCCTCTGCCCGCCGCTGATGATACCCCGCGCGACGAGGCGCGGCGCACTGCCCTTCTGGTCGCGCCTGGAACGCTCCCAGTCTCATTGCCGCTCGCCGCCGTCCTTCACGCCGAGTGCGCGCCGTGCTCCGACAGCAACCTCCGCAGCACGGAACGGTGACACCGGTCCTCCCGGGCGCAGTAGCAGCCGACTGCGAGATCCGTGGCGTTCGAGAGCGCCGCCAGCAGATCGAGCCGCCTGGCCGCCTCCGGTCTCCTCATCTCCACGCGGTATCGGCGTTCGAACTCGCGCCAGGCCTTCTCTTCGGCAACCTGCCGCGCCTGTCTCACCAGCGTGGCACTTGGCGCCAGTTCAGGCAGCCACACGTCATAGAAGTCCCGCGACTGATACTCCGCCTTGGGAACCCCACGGGGCGGGCGTCGAACCGTTCCCACGCGCAATCCTTCGCCCGCCGAGTCGGACGATGCGAATCACCTCCGTCAGCGCTCACGTCACGTCCGAGTATCCCGGCACGCGCGCAGAGCCCTGGCGGCCAGTCCCCTTGTTCAGCCGACGTCGATCTGCGCCAGATGATGCTTCAAGTGCCGGAGATAGTCCCTCGTCCACCATTCCAGAGGAGCGGCTTCGCCGCCCCCGACCTGGCACGCGATCCCGAGCCTCGAGGTCGGCACCGCCTCGATGACCGCCGCCACTTGCCAATTGAGGGCCACCCAGAGATCGACCAGCTCTCTCCACGGCCGCTCCCGGTATCGATGAACGACGACCCAGGCCTCCTGGTCGTAGCCCGGCCAGCTGAACGGTTCCGCGAACTGCGCCCGGACGAAGCGCTCGTGGTTGTCGGCGGCGGAGTCGATCAAGTGGCCAAGGATCTCCTTCCTCACCCACTTGCCCTCACCCCTCGTGCGGCTGGACTCGTCCTCGTCGATTCTCCTGAGTCGTCTGGATCCTCTCTCGACCTCAGCACGCAACAACGCTGCCAACGCGATCATCTGCCCCATCGCCCGCGGCCCCCGCCACCCCGCCGCCCCCCGCCACCCCGCCACCCCGCCACCCCGCCGCCCCCCGCCCCACCGCCCCGCCGAGCACGCGACGCCCCCCCGAACCGCTTCCGCGGCGTCGGCACTACACCGGTCCCGCGTAGACGAACGCCGTCGTGCTCCCGGAAGACAATCCCTGGCCGGCTCATGCCGACCCCGCCAGCGGTCCGCCCCACCGGTTCACCTAGCGCTCCTCGTCGTCGATGAGTCGCTTCCCCATGTTCACGACTGCGTCTTCCCGATAACCAAGCGCCCGGTAGAACGCGAGGGCCTGCACGTTTTCCTTCCGAACCTGCAGCTGCACCTTCGGACACCCCAGATCACGCAGCCTCCGCTCCCCCTCCGCCATCATCTGCCGTCCAAGACCTCCGCGCTGCCGTCCGGGCTCGATCGCAAGGTAGTTCACCCACCCACGGTGCCCTTCGTACCCGACCATCATCGTGGCCACGAGTCGTCCTTCCAGCTCCCCCACTAGGAACAGCTCCCGCTGCACGCGCAGCTTGCGGGCGATGTCCTTCCGCGGATCGTTCCAAGGCCGAAGGAGCCCACACTGCGACCAGAGCGCGACCACGTCGTCAGCGTCGGCCTCCACATAGGCACGGATCCTCATGCCGCGTCTCCCTGCCGGGGGTCTACGCCCCGTGAAGTGGACCCCGTTTTCTGGACCAGGGGCTTAGGTGGTATTCCTGGCCTGCTCTTCATCGAAGGGAGCAGGAATCATGGCGAAGCGGACGCGACGGAATCATAGCCCGGCCTTCAAGGCGAAAGTGGCGCTGGAGGCGCTGCGCGAGCAGGAGAGCGTGGCGGAGATCGCCCGGCGATACGGCCTCCACGGGAACGTCGTGGCGAACTGGAAGAGGCAGCTGGCAGAGAACGTCCAGCGGGTGTTCGAGCCAGGCGGGGAGCACGATGGCGCCGAGCGGGAGACGGAGCTGCTCAAGAAGATCGGGGAGCTGACGGTCGAGCGGGATTTTTTAGCTCGAGGGCTCGGACGGCTCCGATGAGGGCGCGTCGGCGCCTGATCGGACCGGACGAGCAGACGTCGGTTCGGCGCCAGTGCGAGCTTCTCGGCGTGAGTCGTTCGAGCGTGTACTACGTGCCCGTCGTGCCCGAGGCGGAGGAGCTCGAGCTGATGCGGCGGATCGACGAGATCCATCTGAGGTTCCCGTTCTACGGGAGCCGCTCGATCGCTCGGGAGCTTGGAGGAAAGGGCCACCGCGTGAACCGCAAGCGGGTGCAGCGTCTGATGCGGCTGATGGGCCTGGAGTCGGTGGCTCCAAAGCCGAATACCAGCAAGCCGAACGAGGAACACCCCGTCTACCCGTACCTGCTCCGAGGGGTCACGGTCGACCGACCGAACCAGGTGTGGGCGGCCGACATCACCTACATTCCGTTGGCGCGCGGCTTCGCGTATCTGATCGCGATCATGGACTGGCACTCGCGACGCGTGCTCTCCTGGAGGCTGTCGAACACGCTGGACGCTTCGTTCTGCGTGGAGGCCCTGCAGGAGGCTCTCTCGCGCTTCGGCCGGCCTGAGATCTTCAACTCGGACCAGGGCTCGCAGTTCACGGCGAAGGACTTCACCGACGTGCTGCTCGGCCTCGGAGTGAAGATCAGCATGGACGGCAAAGGCCGTTGCATCGACAATGTCTTCGTCGAACGGCTCTGGCGTTCGCTCAAGTACGAGGACGTGTACCTGAAGGCTTACTCGAACCTCATCGAAGCGAGGGCCGGAATCGCAGGGTACTTCCAGTTCTACAACACCCACCGCTCGCACCAGGCGCTCGGCTACCAGACGCCGGCTGCCTTCTACGATGGCCTTGTGGGACGGGCGGCGTGATCACGGGAAGGGCTGAGGAGAACGAGTGAACCCGCGCGCGGGAAACGGGGCTGTGGAAGCTGCCGCCGCTGTGGACGAGCGACACGGACCGCTCGCCCACAGCGCCTTGGAAAACGCTGCGCGTTTCCCACAGCTCCCACAGCCCAAACCGAAGGTCCCTCAACGACGGCAACGAAGGTCGCACCATCCGAGCAGGCCACACCTAAGCCCGCTCCATTTCTGGTCCGAAGAATGGGGTCCACCTCAGTCCCCAGCCCTGACACCGGCCTGGGCCATCCGCCCACCTGGAGTGACATGGATGATGCCGCCGACGGATCTTTCGCGACACGCGACCGTGCCCCACCGGAACCCAAACTCAGCCTCGTATGTCGGAAACACGTAACGCTCGACGGCAGCGTAGTATGGCCAGGGCCAGATGCACACCACGGCCACGAGAACCACCAGACCCAGACCCGCCAGGAGTACGAGATATCGACTCCACGCCGCCCTAATCATCTTCACGCTGCGCCCCGCGGTCGTCTCCCCGTCATCGCTCTCCTAAGGTCGGTCGAACACCGGCGTTAAGCTGCGAGGCGCGCGCACCGCCAGGCCCGTGGACGATGACAGCGCAACCGCAGGACTTGCCTAGCGCCATGCCTCGCTCCAGCTCCAACGGCGCCTCGTCAGCTTGAACGCCTTGTTCGGCAGCGTCGTTCCTCTACTCAAGCGCCACCGGCATGAAGCCGTTCCCAGCTCCGTGAAAGGCTACCAGAATGCCTTGGAAAACCCGAGCCCAAGGGAAGCGCCACGCCCCGCTCCGCACTGGGCGCGGGTGGAGGATTGGACCCTTTGCGGACCCGTGCGAGCGTTCTGGCACATGCCCAGACCTCCGCTTACGCTCGCCACGTAGGACAGTCCGCGGGATTTCCTAACCGACCTAGCCGGCATGGCCGTAGCGTCCGTTCGCGCCCATGCGAGCCCCCTGATCCTCGCGCCACTCGGTCACTCGCGAGGCGTGTTCGTCCTACGTCTGCCGAACACCGGCGTTAAGCTGCGAGGCGCCCGAACTCGCAGGGACCCACACGGTGACAACGCTACCACGCCCCCTGCCGACCACCATGCCACGCCCCGCCTCCAACGGCGCCTCGTCAGCTTGAACGCCTTGTTCGGTGGCACCCCACTCACGTCCTGGGTCGGTCCTGACCGAGCAAGTCCCAGAACAATAAGTGCCGCGCTCGCGAGGACCGGCTGGCGCCCGCAGCTGCCTCTCAACACCCAAGGCGTGCAAGGGGCGGACCGCGCCGGACACGTTGCCACCCGTGTCATGCGGCGCGGTGCGACCCTTGCTTTCGCCAGCGAGCGGCGCCAGCCAGCGCTCTGCACGGAGGTCCATGCATTGCTCCAGAAGCACGCCGCCGTTCCTTCCGCCCGCCGCACCGGTCTCGTCCTCCGCGTCCTTCTCGGGCGTCCCTGTGTCCACCGAACACTGGCGATAAGCTGCGAGGCGCGCGCACCCTGAGGTCCGTGGACGATGCGCAGCGCGACCGCGGCACCCGCCGACTACCATGCTTCGCCCCGCCGGTGCCACCGAGAGCCTCGTCAGCTTCATCGCCTTGTTCGACGGCGCGCCTCCCCAGCACTTCAGCAGTACCCGTCAAGCAGCCGAGCCATCCAGTCCGGTTCCGATGCCCCGGTGGGCGCGTCACAGAGACGAACGTGGGGCTTGACGTCGACGACAGGTGTGCCGTCGATCGCATCCAGCCCGCGGACGTGTACGGATCCACCGTGCACGCGCTCGAAGTTGACCGCAGTGACTCCATCGGATTCGGGCGATGTCGAGAGCGCTGCGCGAAGATACCAACCAGAGGCATGTCCGCACGCTCTCGCGGCCTCCGAACTACGTGCTCGCGGGGCTCGAAACGCGCTTGGTGCATGAGGTACACGATGACCACGTGGGAGAAAGCCTCTAGCAGCCCGTGGCGAAATGACGTTCGAGCGCCCGCCGGAAGGCCTGCGTTGAGCGAGCGCGGTGACTCGGCCGTTGACGAAGTGGCGAGCCAGGGGCGAGCAGGAGCGGCCTAAGGGCGCGATACAGGGCCAGGAGGACGCGCAGAACGAGACTCGAACGGCCCTGCAGGCCGCGAGGCGTGCCCCGGCCGACCATCTCACGCAGCAGCCGGCCGAGGTTGAAGGCGCTGGCGTGAATCAGGATCCGCTTCAGGATGTTCGCCCGGCATCTCAAGTGGGTGCGTCGCATGCCGCCGGTCTCGTACATATGCGCAAAGGAGCGCTCGACTCGTTCGCCGCGCAACCGCTGAAGGTGCTGACCTCGTGCACCACGCGCCCGGCGGCGATTGGCATAGAGCGCACGCTGGGCTGAGCGCGCACCTCGCCAGCGACGACGACCACGCTCAGGCTCCGAGACGTAGCTGCGCAAGCCCACTTCCTCAAGGCCCAGCAGCACGTCGTCGCTGTGGTAGCCCTTGTCTGCGACCACTTCCTCCATGCCATGAACCAAGCCCGTAAGCGATGCCTTGCGCTGGAGCTTCCCGAGCTGCCCCTCTGCCTCCGCCAGCGTGTCCATGATCGTGCCCGTGTCGCCAACGCTGGCATCCTGCACCGTCACGGCGACGATGGCGCCGGATTCCAGATCTACAGCGTGCTCGGCCTTGTGCGCCAGGTGCGTGCGCCCGTCCTTCATCTTCGTGATCTTCGCGTCCGGATCCGAAGGGCTCTGCCACTGCTCGTTGGAGCCCTTCTTCGCACGGCGCCGATCCAGGCGGGCCAAGGCCGCGCGCGAGGGTGTCCGGATCCCCGCCGCCTTCGCCAGGTGCCTCAGGTACTCGTCGTACTTCTCGCCGGTGTC
The DNA here is from genome assembly GCA_963732935.1 of uncultured Acidobacteriota bacterium. Classification (GTDB taxonomy): domain Bacteria; phylum Acidobacteriota; class Vicinamibacteria; order Fen-336; family Fen-336; genus DATBSL01. Next base: position 1,133,292 of record CAVTBK010000005.1, read on the forward strand.
ACGCCGCACGATGCTACGCATCGCCGCGTTCGCTTCCAGCGTTCACGTCTATCCCCAGCCTCTGGCCTTTCAGCAACCCTGCTGCCGCCAGCCGCTTCAGCGCCCAGCCGAACACCGCCTGATGCGTCTCCACATCGATCAACCGGCGCGTGCGGGAGATCGTCGAGT
>CAVTBK010000006.1:0-14719 GCA_963732935.1 uncultured Acidobacteriota bacterium
AGCAGCGTCGCGTCCAGAACCGCGCCTCCGGCCCGCGGATCCAGCGTCTCCCACAGGCCACCGAAGGAATCGACGGCCTTGCCCTCCACGGTCAGCCTCTGCGAGACGAAGTAGTAGTGGCCGTAGCCGCGCAGGATCCGCTCGCGCAGCCGATCGAGCGCGGCCCGCGAGCGCAGGGCCCCCAGCCGTGCCAGGACGCTCCGGTCCTTGAACTGCAGGAACTGCTGGGCGAGGTCGCCCCCCGGGCGCTCGAGGCGAAGGTTGCCGACCCAGCCGCTCCCGGCGTCCTGGTAGTCGTTGGCGTTGTACCCGCCAAAGACGCTGGCCGTGGGCAGGAAGCCGGTCGCCGCTCCCGCCGCGTCGCGCAGACCCGCCTCGCGCAGGCTCTCGGCCTCCCGTGCGTCCGCGGAATTGCGGAGGGCGTATTGCCAGGCTGCCTGGAGCGGCAAAGCGTCAGGCGCTGGCGGCCGGTCCGTCGCCGGTCGCACGTCGGCCTCCGGCTGTAGACCGGGCTCCGCCTGCGGGTCGGCCCCGCCGGAGACCCCGCCCAGCAGGAGGACGGCACAGGAAAGGAGCACGCCCGGCGCGCGGCGGCTGGACGCGAGGGGTGGCCGGCGCCCGGGCAGCACGTTCATGCCTTCCACCTCACTTCCCCCGGAGACACTCGGCGGGCTCCAGGCGGCTCGCCAGGTAGGAAGGATAGACGCCCGAGAGGACACCCGTGAGCAGGGCGAGCACGAAGGCCAACGCCACGACCGCCGGGTCGAAGACCGGGGCCAGGGCGACACCGCTCGGCATCGAGAGCGCCGCCCCGCGCCCAAGCAGGATCGCGGTCGGGAACGCGAGCAGGCAGCCGGCGATCCCGCCGCCTACGCAGAGCACGAAGGCCTCCATGGTCACGAGCAGGAAGATCTGTCGCGGCGTCGAGCCGCAGGCGAGGCGGATACCGATCTCTCGGGTCCTCTCCTTCACCGAGAAGATGAGCACGTTCATGATCCCGATGCCGCTCACCAGCAGCGAGATCTGGGAGAGCGCGAAGACGACCGCCACCACACCGTAGAAGATCCGCTTCTGCTTCTCGACCATCTCCCGCGGCACCTGCACCCGGTAGTTCCGGACGCCGTGGCGTGCCGCCAGCACGCGCTCGACGTCGGCGGCAACCCGGGCCATGTCGTCGAGGCTGGTGGTCCGGGCCGTGATCGAGTCGAGGCTGCTGAGCCGGGGCAGCACGTCGGCCGCGCCCGACATCGGCACCACCACGCGGTAGTTGAAGTTCCTGCGGAAGAAGTCCGGCCGCTCGGCCAGCGTGCCCACCACCACGAAGGGCGCCCCGTTGCAGAGGAGGGTGCGGCCGAGGGGGTTGCGTCCCGGGAAGAGGCGCGCGGCCAGCTCCTGCCCGAGGTAGCAGACGCGCACGAGGCCCGCCTGCTCCCAGGGCAGGAACTCGCGTCCCGTGGCCAGGCGATAGTAGGGTGCGCCCTCGGGCAGGCGCGGGATCGCCTCGAAGCCGGCCGCGACCTCGACGGCTCCGGAGCGCACCTTGATGCGGGGCCGATAGACGGCCGCGTAGACGCTCTGGACGCCGCGCACGCGGGCGATCCGGTCGACGTCGTCCTGGTCGAGCGGCCGGGGCGGGCGCAGGAGCGGTCCCTCGGCCGGGGTGGCCGCCTGCCACTCCACCTCGATCACGTTGTCGGTCAGCTCGGCCAGCTCGGACCAAAGCCCCTGGCGCACGCCACGGGCGGTCATGAAGCTGGCGCCGAAGCCCATCACGCCCACGGTCAGGCCGCACATGGTGAGCAGAGAGCGCAGCCAGTTGCGGCGCGCCGAGAGGAAGGCCTGCTCGAGCGTGTCGAAGCTCACGCGCGGAAGCTCCCGTCCACCAGGGTCAGCGAGCGCTCCGCCCGGCCCGCGACCTCGAGGCTGTGGGTGACGTGCAGGATGATCCGTCCCTCGCCGTGGATCTCGTCGAAGAGGTCCAGGATCTCGGCGCCCCGCGCCTGGTCCAGGCTGCCGGTCGCCTCGTCCGCCAGGATCACCCGCGCCCCCGCCACCAGCGCCCGCGCGATCGCCACCCGCTGCTGCTCGCCCCCCGACATCTCGCGGGGCAGGTGGTGCAGACGGTGGCCGAGGCCGAGCTTCTCGAGCCAGAAGGCGGCCTGCTGCTCGCGCTCGCGTTTCGGCCGCGAGAGGTTCATGAGCGGGAGCGCGACGTTGTAGAGGCTCGTACACCAGTCGATCAGGGCGAAGTCCTGAAAGATGAAGCCGACGTTGCGGCAGCGCAGCTCCGCGAGTCGCGCGAGCGACTGGGTCGTGGTGGGGACGCCGTCCAGCTCGTAGTCGCCCCCGCTGGGCCGGGTCAGCATTCCGATCACGTGAAGGAGCGTGCTCTTGCCCGCCCCGCTCGGGCCCAGGATCGCCAGGTACTCGCCGGCCTCGACCGCGAGGTCGACGCCGCGCAGCACCGGTACCTCGAGCCCGCCACGCCGATAGCTCTTCCGGATGCCGCGCAGGCGCAGCACCGGAGGCGGGTCCGGCTCGCGAGCCACGGCGAGCGTGCTCATCGGGCGGGAGCTGGAGCCACGAGCACGGCCCCGTTCTCGATGCCGCGCACGCCCAGGAAGCCTTCCGCCCAGCCCTTGCCGACCTCGACGGTCCTCCGTTCGGGTGGCCCCGGGGGCTTCTCGACCAGCACGAAGCGCCGGCCCGCCTGATCGCCCACGAACTCCTCGGGGACCTGCGACACGCCCTTCTCGCCGGGGAAGCTGACGGTGGCGGTCATGCCGGGGAGCAGCCCCTCGAGCGAGCCCACCAGATCGAGCGTCACCTCGAAGCGCGACAGCTCCATGCCGGTCGCGGGGTCGGTGGCCCGCGTGCCGTAGGGCTCCTTGAACGCCACCCGGCAGGCGACCTGCCGCTCCGGCATGAAATCCGGGCGCGCGACGCAACCCTCTCCGACCTTCACCTCCACGAACTGGTTCTGCCAGAGTGTCGCGTTGACGCGCAACACGCGCGGGTCGAAGAGGCTCGCGAGCGGCCCGGGCTGCGTCGGTCCCGGGCGCAGGGGCTGGAGCGCTCGCACGCGTCCTGCGACGGGTGCCGCGACCACCGCCTGGGCGAGGGTCCGCTGCTCCTCGGCGATCGTGCGCTCCAGCTCCAGGATCCGCGCGCCGCGGGCGGCGTCCGCCGAGGCCGCGCCCGGCTCCTCGAGCGCCTCGACCGCCCGCGCCATGTCGCCGCGCAGGGAGAGCAGCCGCGAGAGGCGCGCCTGCGCCTCGGTCGGGCGCGTCGCCTCGACGACGCCGCGCTTGGCCAGGATTTCCTCCAGGTTGAGCGCCGTACGCGTGCGGCGGATCTCGAGGTCGAGCTGGGCGAGTCTCTCGACCGCATCGGCCTGCTCGCGCGGGGCGGAGATGCGCTCGTCGCGCTCGGCCTGGCGGCGGAGCGCGGCGAGCTCGGACCGCCGGCGCCCGAGGTCCTCGCGGGTGCGGGAGGCGTCCAGCTCCAGGATCACGTCCCCCTTGTCGACGGGAGAGCCGTCGCCCCGCACGACGCGGGCGATCTCGAGCCCGGCGGGGTTCGCGATCACCGCCAGCTCGCGGGCCTCGAGGGTCCCGCGCAGCTCGAGCCGCGCGCCGCCCGTGTCGACGACCGTGAAACGCTTGCGTGCCTCGACCCGCGAGGTCGGGGCGCCGCAACCGCCGAGTGCCGAGAGGAGGGCCGGGGCGAGGACGAGGAGGAGGGCGGATCTCGGTATCGTCTTCATGGCTGACCTCGGAGCCGCGGCCGGCGGCGACGCGAGTAGACCCAATAGAGCACGGCTCCGCTCACGAGGAAAGCGGGGTGGACGACCAGCCAGCCGCCGCCGACCACGAGAGGGTTCAAGACCAGGCGCGCGAACGCGCGGCCCGCACGCGAGCGGGCGCGGTAGAGGAACTCGTTGACGGCGGTGAAGCCGTCGGTCAGCACCTCCGCCAGCACCTGGGCGCGCACCGGACCGGTTCGGAAGGACTGGAAGCGCCGGCCGAAGCCGAGCGCGAAGCCGGCCGGCGAAGGAGCGGCTCCGTGGCCGCGTCCCGCACCGGCGCCTTGGCTGCAGACCGTGACGGGGTCGAGGAAGAAATCCTGCCAGCCCCGGACCGCGAGGCTCGCTCGCGTGCTGCACTCCGCGACCACCCACTCCGGGATCGCGGCGCCGAAGAAGCGCCGGCAGGCGTCGAGCACCGCTCCGGCGACGCCGCGGTTGCCGTCGCGGGAGAGCGCCGCCACGACCGCCCGCCAGTCCCGCTCCCCGCACCGTGCGGCGAGCCGAGTCACGTCCAGGTAGGGACCGAGCCAGGCGAAGTCCTTGTGCTCGACGTTGAGCGCGCACAGCGCGAGGAGGTCCGCGAGCTCCGGGATCGGCAACCCGTCCTGCCTCCCCGCCGAGTGGAGGGCGGAGCTGCAGTTGTGCGAGCGCTGCAGGATCGGCTCGGCCTCGAGGCGCAGGTGACGGGTCAGGAGGGACACCGGCAGCCGGGTTCCGCTCGAGACGTCGAGGGCGAAGCCGTGGCCCGACTCGCTCTCGCGGGCGAGCTCCCAATGACCCTGGTGGTCCCAGGAGAGGAAGCGCGCTTTGTGCTTCGGTTGATAGCCCAGCCCCTGCATCGCCGCCAGGAACCGCTCCTCGTCGCGCGGCGCCACCAGCAGGTCGAGGTCGGAAAGGCGGCGTTCGCCCGGATCGGCGCCGGGCTCCGCCAGGAGCGCGACGCCCTGGACGAACACGAACGGGATGCCCTCGGCCGCGTCCACGATCCGGCGCGCCTCCTCGAGGTGGAGGGCGTTCCTGCGGACGTTGGCGAGGTAGGCGCGGCGAAAGCCTTCGGGGAGCGCGTCGCCGTCGGCGAGACGCCCGTAGACGAGTCCCTCCAGGCGGTGTCTGTGCAGCACCGGCTGGAAGGCCTGCCAGGGCGCGGGGCCGACCGCCTCGCCGCGGAGGAGCGCGCCGAGGGTCGCCAGCAGCGCCTGGCACGTCTCGCGGGTGAGGCCCCGCAGCCGGCGCGACGTGTGGGCGCCTTGGACCTCGGCGTTCCCGCTCATACCAGGCGCGCCTCCCGCTCGTGGCGTCGGCGCAGCTCGAAGAGCTCGCTGTAGAGGCCTCCCGCGGTGAGCAGCTGGGCGTGCGTCCCCGTCTCGCGCACCTCGCCCTCCTGGAGCACGACCACGGTGTCGAAGCGTTCGAGCAGGGTCACGCGGTGCGTGATCAGCACCACCGTGAAGTCCCCGAGCCACGCGTGCGCGGCCTCGTCCAGCAGGGACACCGTCCGCGGGTCGAGCGACTCGGTCGCCTCGTCGAGCACGAGCACCTGGGCCCGCCGCACCAGCGCACGTGCCAGCGAGAGCTTCTGCCGCTGGCCACGCGAGAGCTCGAGAGTTCCGGGCCCGATCGGCGTCGCCACCCCGGCGGGGAGGCGGTCGAGCCACTCCGCCATCCCGACCGCGCGCAGGGCGGCGCTCACCTCGGGGGCACCGATGGCCGGGTCGAAGAGCGCCACGTTCGCGTAGACGGAGTCGGCGACCAGCTCGGGCTCCGCCGAGACGAGCGCGAACAGGCGGCGGTACTCGGAGGCGCGCAGCTCGGAGACGTCGCGGCCGTCGAGCCGCACGGCACCCCGGCTCGGCCGCAGGAGCCCCACCAGCAGGGCGACCAGGGTCGACTTGCCGGCGCCGTTCGGTCCCACGATGGCGACGCTCTTGCCGCGCGGCACCTCCAGCGAGACGTCGCGGAGCACCAGGCGCTCCTCGTCGTAGCCGAAGAAGACGTGGTCGAGGCTCAAGCCCTCGTGCAGCACGACACCGGTCGCACCTCCGCTCGGCTCGGGAGCAAGGTCGAGCACGGCGAACACCTTGGTCGCGCCCCCGAGCGCCGCCTGCAGCGAGTTCCAGCTCGCGGCCAGGGCCGAGGCGGGCCGGGCGAAGAGCAGCAGTGACGAGACCAGGGCGACCAGGCTGCCCGTCGTCATCCGTCCGCCGCCGACCCGCGCGAGCCCAACCGCGACGACGCTCAGCAGCAGGACGCCCGTGCCCAGCGTGACGACGGGGCTCGAGATGCTGCCCCAGCGGACGACCGCGAGAAAGCGGCGGCGCAGGTCCTGGTTGCGCTCGGCGTAGGCGGCGGCGATGCCGGGCTCGACCCCGTAGCTCTTGACGGTACGGAGCGCGGCGAGAGCGTCGGTGTGGAAGCTCATCACGCGGCCGAGCGCGTCGAGCATGCCCCGGCTGAGCCTTCGCGTCCGCCGCCCGACCACCAGCAGAGGCAGCACCAGCACCGCCGCCACCAGACCCGCGACGCTCGCCAGCACCGGGTCCAGCGCGAACATGGAGCCGAGCAGCAGCAGGACGACCACGGGATCGCGGACCGCGCTCGTGAAGAGGCGCACCAGCCCGCCCTTCACCTGGTCGAGGTCGTTCACGAGCCAGGTCGAGACCTCGCCGCGATGGTGGCGGATCAGGCTCCTGTAATCCGAGGCGAGGAAGGCCCCCAGCATCCGCGAGCGCAGCTCGGCCGTCACGGCCTCGGCGAGCGAAAGACCCGAGTAGGCGACGCCCGAGTCGGCGGCCGCCAGCAGCAGCATGGCGGCGAAGGCGAGCGCCGCCCGGGCCAGCGCCGCCTCCACGGAGCCGCCGGCGCCATGCGCGTCGACCAGGCGGCGCACGCTCCAGACGAGACCCAGGTTGGCGCCGGCGCTCAAGGCCACCAGCGCTAGGCAGACGAGCGCCGTCGCCGGGCGCGCCCGCAGCGCGAGTGTCGCCAGGCGGCGGAGCCCGGACCAGGTGTCGCCGCTCACCGCGCGCGGTCCGGGACCGGCCGGCCGGACGGAGGGTCGGGCTCCAGGCTGGGTAGACGCCGGTCGCGACCATGCGCCTCGAACTCCGCCAGGATCCCCTCGGCGCCCAGCCGCCCGAAGTGGGCCTTGTACAGGAAGGCGGTGGTGCGATCGAGCGCGGCCTTGCGGCGGGTCACCTTCTCCTTGAACTCGCGGGCGCGCGCGTCGGCGACTTTCGCGGTGTCGACTCCGTCCACGCGGTATGGGATCGAGAGCGCGTAGGCGTAGGCGGGGTCGTCCTCCCAGCCGGCGGGCAGCTCGACGACGAAGCGCTCGGGTTCCTTCATCACCCGCGACTGGCGGCCCACGCTGAAGGGCGCCGAGGAGGCGTCGTCGAAGAGCTCCGCGTGCTCGTCCACCAGCGACATGGTGGCGGCGCTCGCCGCCTCCGACTCGCCCGGGAAGCCGAAGAAGACGAGGGCGTGGGTGCGGATGTCGGCCTGACGGCAGTCGCGCAGCACGCGCAGGTTGAGAGCGGCGGTGGTGCCCTTCGCCATCCGGCGCAGTACGCCGTCGTCGTGGGACTCGACGCCGAAGGAGAGCAGCCGACAGCCGGCGCGCCGCGCGAGAGCGAAGCGTTCGGGGGTGAGCTTGCGGTCGACCCGGGCGAGTCCGAACCAGCTGATCTCGAGCCCCGCCTCCAGGATCCCGTGGCTCAGCTGCTCGAGCCGCGCGGGCTCGAGCGCCTCGTCGACGAGCTCGTAGCGGCCGGCGCCCCAGCGCGCCTCGAGCGCCGCCAGGTCCGCGATCACCTTCTCGATCGGGCGCTCCCGGTAGTCGCCCTGATAGCAGAAGCCGTGATCGCAGAACGCGCAGCGCCGCCAGTAGCAGCCGCGCGAGCTGCCGAGACCGAGGATCGGCAGGGGAGCGAGGTACTTGTCGAGCGCCATGCCCTCGTAGTCGGCGGTGGGCAGGGAGTCGATCGCGGGCGGGACGGGTCGCGGGTCATAGGTCGGCTCGCCGCTCGCCGCCCGCCCGATCCGCTGCGGCACGCCGGCGAGGTCGCGCCCCTCGCCGAGGCGGGAGAGGATCTCGGCGAGCGGGATCTCTCCCTCATGGCAGACGATCGAGTCGACGAGCGACAGCACCTGGGGGAAGCGGAGGACGGCCCCCTCCAGCCGGCTGAAGTAGCTGCCGCCGACGATCACGTGGACCTCGGGGGCGAGGCGCTTGACGATCGCCGCGGCGGTCAGGCCGCCGACCAGCTGCGAGGCCCCGCAGATCCCGATCCCCACCGCGCGCGGTCGGTGCGCCGCGAGAGCCGGCCGCAGAGCGCCCTCGAGGTGCTCGAGGAAGGGGTTCTCCTCGCCCGAGGCGACGAGCGCGAGGAGCTGGGCCGGGTGGCAGGGGTCGAGCCGCAGGTGCAGGTCGTTCCCGTTGAAGCGGGTGGGGAAGTAGCATGCGCTCACGGCCTGGAGCGCCCAGTAGACGACCTTGGTCGCCTCGGCGCGCCGGCGATAGTCGTAGTAGCCGGGCCCGCGCAGGATCGCGAGCGCCTCCTCGAGCTGGCCGGCGATCTGGTCGGCGACCAGAGCCAGCCGGCGGTAGAGCTTCTCGCGCGCCTGCTGCTGCTCGGCGCTCAGGAACGCCGGCCGCTGGGAAAAGGTGCGCGCCTCCGCCTGGTCGAGTGTCGCGCGGAAGCCCTCCGGCTGGAGCTGGGCGTCGAGGTAACCGAGGTTGAGGTCGAGGATGCGCGCCGTGAAGCCCTGCTGGCGGAGATAGGCCTGGAGCGACGGCAACGCCGAGTAGGGCTGGTATGGGTACCAGGCGGGCGGCGCCAGCAGCAGGCAATCGAGACCCACCGGAAGACCCACGGCGGCGCTACTCGCCGAGCACGCGCGTGACCGCTTCGGTCTTGACGATGCCCTTCTCGCGCAGGGAGCCGAGCAGGTCGCGGACGTCTCGCGCGACCTGCTCGGCGTCGTCGATCTTGAACTCCGTCATCACGCGGGCCGAGAGCTCGGCCAGGTCCCTCGCGCCCGGGAGGTTCTCCACGATGAAGGAGGCGGTCTCGTTGAGGGTCAGCACGTCGTTGTGCGACTTGGACATGAACACGACCTGCCCGCGGATGCTGCGGGCGATGACGTCGTCGGAAAGGATCGCGCGATCGATCATGGGCAGCGCTCCTGCGCCTGGGGAGAAGAGCGCCGGCCGGCGGACGCATCCGCCGGCCGGCACGGTCGACGCTGAGTTGCAGTCCGATCCGTTGTAGGACGAGCAGTATCCCGATGTCAGGCAGTAGTGGGTCGTGCAGCCCGAGGCGAAGACGCCGACTTCCTCGAAGAAGTTCTCGACCTCGGCGGTCGGCGTTTCGTATGGCCTGCGATCGTCTCGGCGTTCATCCATGTTTGCGCTCCTGTCAAGTCACGTCTCAAACGTCATTGCACTCCTGATGAGCTGTGAAGCTCGCTTCCGCCCCCTTCCCGGGCGCGGCGACCGCGCGCGCCCGTTCCTCTCGGTCGATCTCGGCGATGGCGCAGAAAGCGGCCGGCGGCTCGAACGTGTCCCCGAGGTCCTGGAAATAGCCGGGACAGACGAGGCAGATCGAGAAGTTCCGCAGGCGGCGCACTTGACCAGATCCCGCCGGCGCATCGCCCGCAGCCGCTCGGCCACCGGCGAACGGCGCCAGACGGTCAGAAAGTCCGTCTCCCGGACGTTGCCGAGCGGCCGGCCCAGCTGGGCGCAGGCCATCACGTCGCCGTTGGGGAGGACCCGGCAGTTGTTGACGGCGGCGAGGCAAATCAGCTGGTCCAGCTCTTCCGGCGTCGCGGGCTCGGGCAGGCGCGGCGCGCGCTCGCGGTAGAGGTCCTCGAGGTAGGCGCGGATCTCTGGGAGCCCGAGCGCCGAGCGGTCGAGCCGCTCCGCGTTCGCCTGTGACTGATAGAGCCGGAAGGACAGGCTCAGCTCGAGCCCCAGCTCCTGCTCCACGAAACGGCGGATCTCCCGCCAGCGGGTGGCGTTCTGCCGCAGCAGCGAGCAGGCGATCGTGACCGGGATGCCGGCCGCGCGCAGGTGAGCGATGCCGGCGAGCGTGCGGGCGAAGGAGCCCGGCGCGTGGGTCACCGCCTCGTGGGTCGGCGCATCGGCGCCGTAAAGGCTCGACCTGGACCTTCTGCACCCCCTCGCGCCGCAAGCGGCGGGCCATCTCCTCGTCGACCAGGGTCGCGTTCGAGAGCAGCTCCACCAGGAAGCCGCGCGAGCGGGCCGCCGCCACGATCTCCAGGAAGTCCTTGCGCCGCATCGGCTCCCCGCCCGTGAAGACGAGCAGCAGCGTGTTCGCGAGCAGGAGCTGGTCGAAGAGCTTCTCGAGCTCCGCGAGCGAGAGCTCGGCCGCCGGCAGGTGGTCCTGGTAGCAGTGCTCGCAGCGCAGGTTGCAGAGCGAGGTCAGCTCGATCTTCACCTGGGTCGGGTCGCGGTGCTCGATGCCGCGATTGACGAGGGTGCGGAAGAGAGGCTTCATGCCGGCACCTCCGTCGTCCGTTCCAGGACGCGGGCGAAGGCCCGCGCCGGGCGCAGCTCCGGGAAGAGGAGAAGCGCCTGGTCGTGGGCGCGCTCGGCGCCCTCTCGGTCGCCCAGCGCGTGGCGCGCCACCGCGAGCTGGTGGTGGAAGACGGCCGAGCGCGGGTAGAGCCGCAGGGCCCGTTCGGCCGCTCGGGCGAGGGCGCTCCAGTCGCGGTCCGCGTGGTGCAGGCGGGTGAGTGCGCGGTAGACGCGGTAGTCCCGAGCGCCCCGCTCGGCGAGCGCCTGCAGCCGCGCGAGGGCCGCGTTCCGCCCCTGCGGGCGCGTCCGCTCCTCGACCCGGGCCAGCAGGTACTCGGCGGTCGCATGGGCGGGCCGCTCGCGCAGGAACGCCCGCAGGTAGGGCTCCGCACGCCGATCGTGACCCATCACGTGCTGGCGGAACCCCAGCCGGCACCAGCTCGCGGGGTCCTTGGCCCGGGCGATCGCCCGCAGTCGCGCCCGCTCGTGGCGGCCGAGCTCCGCATGGCGTGCCTGTCGCAGCGCGACGCGCCCGGGATCCCAGACGGCGCCGCGGTCGACGATCTCGAAGTTTGCCGGCTCCAGGACGTCGCCACGCTCGTGCTCGGCCTCGATCGTGTTGGCGACGTGCCCCTCGAAGGCGAAGCGCCCGTCGCCGGGGAGGAGCCGCGGCTGCTCGTCGATGATCAGCGGTCCCTCCCTGCCGACGAAGCGGTGACGCGGCACGAAGGCCCGGTCGGGGGGCTGCTCCGCCAGCTCGAGAGCTTCCTTCAGGTGCGCGGGCGCGATCATCTCGTCGATGTCGAGCATCAGGATCCAGGGTGTGCGGCAGACCTCGAAGAGCCGGTTGCGCTGGCGCGCGAAGGAGAATGGTCCCGGCGGCGCGAAGAGGGAGCAGCCGGCGCCGTGGTCCTCGCACGCCCGCCGGGTGGCAGCGAGGTCGTGGTTTGTGACCACCAGCTTCGGCGCCTGCACGCCCGCGAGCTCGGCGAGGCAGCGTGCCAGCCAGTCCGACTCGCGGCCGGCCAGGATCCCGATCGTGAGCCGCGGCGCGCCGGTTCGCTCAGGCATCGCCGGTCGCCGGGAAGAACTCCTGGTCGACGAGATCCAGGAAGCGGTCGTCCTTGGTGAACTCCATGGCGAACGCCGGGACCGCGTGCAGGGCCGCGTCGACCAGGTCGAGCGCCGCGATGCGCGCGGCCTGGGCCTTGGCCGGGACGAAGGCGCGGCCGGCCAGCCGCCGAACCGCCTCGGCCGGCGGAACGGGGCGAGAGGGCGTTGCGCGGGGGACTGGACCAGGAAGAGCAAGGCGGCGAGCGGGGCCGCGTCACAGCGGTAGTGCGGACGGCTCGAGAGGCCACGGAAGGGCGTCCCGTGCAGCACCGGCCTCCCGGCCAGATCCAGAAGCACGGTCTCGTCGCTCAGCACCTGGTAGCGGTCGGAGAGGTTCGCGAGCGTCGACTTGCCCGCACCCGACGGGCCCGCGAAGAGGAAGCCCTGGTCCCGGTACCGGATCCCGCAAGAGTGCACGAGCACGGAGCGCCCGGCGAGGCAGAAGAGCGAGGCCGCCACCCGCAGGCCGCGGTCGTATGCCTCCGTGTCCTCGTGGTTGAGGAAGAGGGTGCCCCGCCAGCTCCGCGCGTCGAGCACGAGCCCGAAACGGTCGCAGACGAAGCGGTGGGCCTCGCCCGCGACGTCGCTCGCGATCGCGAAGGCCGGATCGACGGCCGGTAGCGGCGGCTCCCAGAGTCGGCTCTCGAGGCGCAGCCGACGGTCCCCGGTGCCCGACGGCGCGCCCAGGAACGGCTGGTACCACTCGCCCGCGACCAGCGCCTGCGCGGCGAACCCGGCCAGCTCGAGCTCGTCGCGGCCCAGGCGCACGAGCGTCGCGCTTGCGCTCTCGCTTGCGGCGCGCTCGCTGGCCGCCCGCTCGAGGGCATCCATGGCCGCGAGGGCGGCGGCCTCGACCGCCGTGCGGTCGGGGGCCGCGAGCGCCGATGCCTTTCGGACGAACACCTCGCTCATCAGGCCTCGACCTCGGACAGGCGGAACGCGGGGCAGTAGCCCTGGCAGCGACGGTCCCGCAGGAAGGCGCACTCGCGGCAGGCGGGTGGCAGCGCACGCTTCCAGGCTGACGAGCGCACGACGCCGTAGAAGAAGCGTCGCAGCTCGTTCCAGCTGTCGATCTCCGAGAGCTGCAGAGGCTCGCAGACGTGGGCGAGCGGCAGGCAGTGGACGAGGCGCAGGCCTGGCAGCACGTCGACCGGAGGCAGGCAGGCTCCCCGGAAGGAGAGAACCGTGCGCTCGAGGTAGGCGAGCTCCTCGGGCGTGAAGAGGCATAGCGGCACCGGGCAGTCGACGGCGGTCTTGACGCCGGCGCGCTCGAACTCGCGCACGAAGCCGGTGATCCAGGAGCCGGTGCCCTGGTCGGCGAAGGGGTCGAGGTAGCGGTTCGTGCGATCCGGGGCCGGCTTGGCGAGGTCCCAGCGCACGGCGCGCGCCTCGAACTCGCGTGCGGTGTCGAGGAGGTACGAGAGATCCTGGCCGACCTCCATCAGCGTGACCCCCAGATCGATCCCGAGCTCCGCCCCGCGCCGCCGTCGCTCGCCGCGCTCGCGGACCAGGCGCTCGAGCGTCGCCCGGAGCGCCTGGTGCCCCCGCCCGTCGCGGGCGGAAGGCGTCGCGCAGTTGACCAGCACCGCGTCCACGTACGGCAGGCCCTGCTCGAGCCGGGCGGGGTCGCAGAGCCCGTTCGTGAAGACGGTCGTGTGGAGGCCGCGTCCCGCCAGCTCGCGGACGATCCCGCCGAACTCGGGGTGCAGCGTCGGCTCGCCGCCCAGGACGCCGACCGCATGCAGGCCGTTCGCGGTCATGAAGGAGGCCACGGTCCGGATCTCGTCGAGCGTCATGCTGGCGCGGCCTTCGCGCTCGAACGCACTCCGCTGGAAACAGAATTCACAGCGCTGGTTGCAGCTCGACTCGACCAGGACGTTCACGAGTCGCCCCCAGAAGCGCCGACGGCGCTCCCCCCCGACGGACGGGATGCTAGCACACCGCGGCGCGCGTCAGGCGGCGGTCAGCTTGCTTTCGGATTGTCTCGGGGCAGCGCGTCGCGACGCCGGCCGAGGAGCAGCAGCGCGCAGGCGCAGAGCAGGGTGGCGCCCGCGAAGGACCGGCCGGAGACCTGGTAGCCGCCGCCCCGCGCCCGCTCGAAGGCGGCGCGCAGCCTGTCCGCGTCGACCCGGCCGATCAGGCGCTCCCGCCCCACGTAGGTCGTGGGCACGACCGGGAAGCGGGTCGAGCGCAGCAGCGCCTCGTGCTCCTTCAAGGTGGCCTCGACGGCGTCGCCGCCCACGCACTCGTCGAAGCGGGTCCGGTCGACACCGAGCGCGAGGGCCGCGGTGCGACACGCGACGGCGCTCAGGTCGGTGGCCTCGAAGAGGACGGCCGCCAGGCCTCGCCATGTCCCTGCTGCTCCGCGCACAGGACAGCGCGCGCCGCTCCTCGGGCGAACCGGTGCGCCGGGATCGGGAAGTGGAGGCGCACGAGACGCGCCTGCTCACCCTGCTCCTTCAGCACGCCGGCGAGGATCGGCTGCAGCGCCCGGCAGGCGGGGCACTCGAAGTCCGTGAACTCGATCACGGTCAGCTGGTGGGGGTCCTGGAGCTGCTGCAGGCCGGGGGGCAGGGGATCCGGCGGACGCACCGCGGGCCAGACGAGAGGCCCGGCGATCGCGAGCGCCGCCAGGCTCACCCACGCCCAGCGACGCAGCGGGTCCGGCTCCTGGGTCCCGGCCTCGCGCGCGAGGCGCGGCGCGACCCAGACGAGCAGCGCGAGGGCGACGCCGCACAGGTCCACGAGCGTGCAGAGCCCGCAGAACGTCCGCAGCACGAAGGCCTGGAGGGCCAGGAACGCGAGGCCCGCGAGGCCGGCCAGGAGCGCGCCCCCGCGCAGCAGCAGCCGCTTGGGCCGAGAACGGGGAAGCAGCCCGACGCCCAGCAGCGCGCCGAACCCCAGGAGGCCGAGGAGCGGCAGCGGCAAGCTCCTCCCGAGGGGGAAGCCGTAGATGCTCCGGCTCAGCCGGAAGCAGCCGGAGCCGATCTCGCAGTAGACCGGCAGCGCGTGGGTGAAGTCCACCAGCAGCGCCGCGCAGCCCGCCAGGGCGACGAGCAGCGCAGCCCGGAAGAAGACCAGCCGCCACGAGCCCATGATGTCGAATGTTATCCGGAGGTATCCTCCGCTGGCGAATCGACCCTGCCTGAGATATGCCGCGGTGCTCGACGTCGCCATCAACCTCTGGCTGACCGCTTCAACCCCGGCATGCTCCTGTGGCCGCTCTCCTGAACCTCGGCTGGAAGAAGGGCTTGGGGTCT
>CAVTBK010000007.1:0-377697 GCA_963732935.1 uncultured Acidobacteriota bacterium
GCTACGCTGCAGGTAGAGCCTCCTCCAGCAGCCCCGGGTACCAGCGCTCGAAGACCCCCCGGAGGTCGCCGTTGAGTTCCGCGGTGCGCACCTGCAGCAGCAGGTGGGCGCCAAGCGGCGTCCAGCGCATCTGCTGCGTCTTCACGAAGCGCTTGCTGACGACCTGGTTGATGGCCGACTCGACGAAGCCTGTGGCGATTCTCTCCCCGTATCGGTAGCGCTCTGCGTAGTTGGGGATCGAGGTGCGGTTCGCCTCCACGTAGCCCGCGAACTCGCCGAGCGCGCGGGCGAACTTCCGCAGCACAGCGAGCGCGCCCGCCCCAGGTTCCTCCTCGTCGATGACTGCCTCGACGGTTCCGGCAAGATCCTCGATCGAGTCGCGAACGCCAAGCAGGTTGCCGTGCCAGAAGAACCATTTCACGCGCTCGAGCTGGTGGAGTAGCCGCTCTGAGGTCAGGGCATCGGCGTGCTGTGACTTGGGCAGCCCGCGTGCCGTCTGGGAGAGCTGCTCGAGGCGCATCCCGACGTGGAACCAGTCGAGGATGTGCTCGGCGTTGGGGTGCAGGAAGTTCGGCAGTTCGCGAACCGTGTCACCGCCGTCGGAGAGGAAGGTGACCCGCTGACGGGGCACGATTCCCTGCGAAGCCAGGACCTCGTGGAGCCGGCGCTTGGGCTTCTCATCCACCCGGCGCACGAGCGCGAACACCTTCGCCTTGCCCTCCTCCGGGATGCTCTTGCCGGCGGTCACCTCGAAGCATCCGGTGCCACCCGGAGGCCGTTCGCGGCCGCGAACGTAGCCGCCGTCCAGGCCGACTGTGACCGGGCGGCCAGGCTCTGCAGACGCTTCGATCTCTCGTTGAGAGCCGCCGTTGTAGAAGTACTCCTCGGGACCCAGATCGGCCTCGATGTGACGGGCGACCCGCTGGACCGCGGCGCGGACCGCCACCCCCGTGAGCCTTCGCCCGATCGGCAGCACGTCGCGGAGCAGCCGCGCGACAGCCTCGAAGGCCCCGTAGGCCGACCACCTGGCGAGCAGGTGCTCGAGCTCTGGTGTCGTGCGCCCGGGCAACAGCCCCGCCAAGGGGCTGAAGGACGCCGGGCTGCCAGCCGACCGGCACGGACAGGCGCGCCAACGCGGGCTCTGGAGAGCGAGGTCGCCGAACGCGCTGCGCAGGCGCACGGGGTGGTGGCCCCTCGTTCGATAGAGCCTTCGGCAGCGGGCGCAGCGGTGTCGCCGATCGAGGTACTCAGCGAGCTGGCGGCGAACGAGCTCCTCCTGAAGCCGCCCGAGCAGGCGCTTGGCTTCTTCCAGCCGCAAGCCGACGTCCTCAGCCCCGCGGCACTCGCGGTCGATGCTGCTCAGTTCAACCCTGAGCGGCCCCACCTTGCCCTCCACGCGCAACTCGATGCTGCACTTCATCCCAGCCTCCCTTCGCGCCGACTCGCCGTCCACTTGGATAGCAGCCGGTTGACCTCTCGTTGGTCGAACCGCTCCGGGTCGTATCGTCGGGCCGTGGCGGGGTACTCCTCATCGTCCTCGTCCAACTGCAGTAGCTCTCCGATTTCCTCGAATTCCGCCGGGCTGCACCGGGCTTGGAGCCGGTAGCGCCAGCGCGACTCCATGAACCCTGCCGGGCCTCCGCAGTCTTCGGGTGGCGCGGCGCGACGCCCGCCGATGCAGACCGGGTAGCTTCGACTTGGGTCAAGCGTCCGGGAGGCCTCCAGATGCACGTCGTGCAGCCAGCCGTCGCCCAAGTCGTACTCGTAGGTGAACCTCTCCGGGGCACGCAGGCCCAATTCGCAAAGCACGACCTCGTGGCCAGGCCGCCGGAACCAGATGGCGCCCTCGTGTTCCACGCCGTACTCGCGGCCGTGGATGAAGAAGCGGTTCAAATGCTCATCGCCCCAGCCGAAAGCCAACTGGAGGACGTCGTGCAGGTCGGCGATCGTGGAGTCAGCCCGGACGAGCAAGCGGCGCCAGACCAACGGGCTGATGCCTCGCAGGACCACCCGGAGCGTGTACACCTGGGTCGACGCGAGGCGGCCAGGGGCCATGGCGGCCAAGCCTACCCCGGTGCCTGCCCCCGTTTCCTAGTGCTCTCTCGCACACCGGGTCGGTCTCGGCGATCCGGTCAAGGAGCGTCTGGTCGATTAGCCGCTCCACGGCAGCCTCGCGTACCGTTGCGTCCCCGTCACGGCCTCAGCTTGCTTTGCGGGTTCTCACGCAGTTTCGATGCCTGAAGGCAGGCTCCCGACGGGCACTAGTGTGCTGTGTCTAAAGTCAATAGAACACGATCGAGACTTGTGAGATGATGCCGTATGCCCTTTACGGCACCGCCGTTCGTGATCGCGCGAACGCACCGCCGGACCCTGGAGCAGTGGCTCAGATGTCCCACCATGCCGCAGCAGTGGGCGCTGCGGGCGCGGATCGTGCTCGCAGCCGGCCAAGGTGAGGCTGTGAGAGCCACGGCACGCCGGTTGGAGGTGACGCCCGCCACAGTCTGCCAGTGGCGGCAGCGCTACTCGGAAGGGGGACTGGCGGCACTCAAGACACGGGAGCGCTCCGGCCGCCCGCGGCGCATCAGTGACGCGAAGGAGCAATCGGTCGTGGCCAAGACGCTCACGACACCGAAGGCGACCACTCACTGGAGCTGTCGTCGCTTGGCGAGGGAGGTTGGTCTCAGCCCGTCCACCGTCCACCGGATCTGGCGCAAATATGACCTGCAGCCGCATCGGACTACGACCTTCAAGTTCAGCAAGGATCCTGCGTTCGAGCAGAAGCTCGCGGACATCGTCGGGCTCTACCTCGACCCGCCTGAGAAGACCCTGGTGCTCTGCGTGGACGAGAAGTCGCAGATCCAGGCGTTGAACCGAACGCAGCCGATCCTCCCTCTCAGACCGGGCTTGCCGGCGCGCATGACGCACGACTACAAGCGACACGGTACGACGAGCCTCTTCGCCGCCCTCGAGGTGGCGAGCGGCAAGGTTCTCGGGCGCTGCTTCCCGCGCCACACGCACGCGGAGTTCATCGACTTCCTGAACGCCGTGCAGCGGCAGTACCGGAAGCGGGAGATTCATCTGGTCTGCGACAACTACGGCACGCACAAGCATCCTGCCGTGCGAGCTTGGTTTGCCGCTCACCCGCGGGTGCAGGTGCACTTCACGCCAACCAGCGCATCATGGCTGAACCTGATCGAGCGCTGGTTCGCCCTGATCACGACGCAGGCGATTCGCCGGGGCAGCTTCGACAGCGTCCGTGCCTTGGAGCGTGCCATCAACCGGTACCTCGCCGAATGGAACGAGAACGCGCGGCCCTTCCGGTGGACGAGGTCGGCGCGGCAGATCAAGCGCGACATCCGTCGTGTTCTATCGACTTACGAGACGGCACACTAGGTGACTGAGAGGTAGCGACTTCCTCTCACCGGACTCGACGTCGGATGGCCGTTCACTTAGAGGGTGTCACTCCGAGCTCAACTCGCCACGGCAACCCGTTCTCCCATAAGCGATTATGGTCGCCACAGAGCCCGAGAATCAAACCGAGGCCGAAGCGTGCCTTGTCGTCTTCGGCCTGCACCAAGACCGACGTGTCGTCGAACTGCAGGTAGGGTCCCGCTCGAAGGCGTGTCACGATCTCTTCGCCGAGCGGAGTAAGCGCCTCTTCGGCCAGCGCCAGCTGGCCGCACATCGTGCTCCTCGACAGATCCACTCCCTGGCGGGCGAAGATGCCGAGTATTGGCCAATACGGTATTCTTCGGGCGGTTACGGCGCCGGAGGATCTGCGTCGTGAGAACCGCCACAGCAGGACACTGCATCCCGCTACTGGCTGATCGACGCCATCCCCACCTACGGACCGGGGGTCGCTCCCGACGTCCGCACCAGCTGCTCGATGTTGAAGTTCGAGGGGATTTGCGCAGGAGTCAGGTTGAAGGCGTCCAAGATGTCTGCCGGCACGTTCGCCAACTTGCCTTGGTTCTTGAGAGTGCTACCGACAACGATCAATGCTGTGGCGGCAATACCTTTGTTGGCCAAGATGTCCCTGACGATGGCCACCTTGCTCGGATCAGACAGGAGTGTGGGGACGTCGATCAGATCGAGGTTCAGGCCTATGTAGATGCCGGCCTCGTCCTGAGCCACGTTGTACTTCTTGGTGATGAAACAGCGCACGACAGTGCCGTCGTCAAGGTAGAAGTTGCCACGTCGCACGGTGTCGTCGTTGAGATCGCGTAGTTCGACACTCGGCGCATTCGCGGCAGTCTCTTCACCGCCGACAGGCTGAGCCGCCGCGGCCGCTCGCGACGCCAGAGGCAGCAACTGCTGAAAGCTGAAGTTCGAGGGGATTTGCGCAGGAGTCAGGTTGAAGGCGTCCAAGATGTCTGCCGGCACGTTCGCCACCTTGCCCTGGTTCTTGAGGGTGCTGCCGACAACGATCAAGGTTGCGGCGGCAATGCCTTTGTTGGCCAAGATGTCCCTGACAATGGCCACCTTGCTCGGATCAGACAGGAGTGTGGGGACGTCGATCAGATCGAGGTTCAAGCCTATGTAGATGCCGGCTTTGTCCTGAGCCACGTTGTACTTCCTAGTTATGAGGCAGCGCACGACAGTGCCGTCGTCACGATAGAAGTTGCCGAACTGTCGGCAGTTGACGATCTTGCCGTCCTTGGACAGGTAGACCCCGAATCTCGCGTCTACGAACCGCTGCTCCCTCCCTAGGCTCACCGCATCGATGACCCCGGACCCCCTCAGCGTATTCATGAAGACCTTGGCGTCGACGGTCACGGCCTTCCCCGCCCCATTGATGTTCCCTGTCGCATAAGTGGCCACGTCGACGAAGACGCCCTCCTTGCGGTCGAGGATGTTGAGTGCTGACTTCTGCCCCTCGGCGACAAAGGCGTACAAGACCCTGGCCGTGGCCGCGAACGTCACCGCTCTCCTGCCGGTGGCCCAGTTCGTATGCTCCTGTGTCACCAGTTTGCCGTCGGCGTCCCTCCCGACCAAGAGGTTCTTGCCGTCTTCCGTCGCAAAGATCACGCCCGAAGCGTTGAATTCCGAATAGCGGAGTACGTCCTGCAGCGATGCCGCTCCTTTCACGCGCACGATGGAAACCGTCGCTCCATCCTTCGTCAGCTTGGCCCCTCGATCGACCAAGGCTCCGATCTCGGCGTGCGTCCTCACATTGGGAGGATCGCGCAGTTCGACAAGCGGCGTGTTCGCGGCAGTGACTTCGCCGCCACCAGACTGAACCGTCTCGGCCGCCCCCGACGCACGCGGCA
The DNA here is from genome assembly GCA_963732935.1 of uncultured Acidobacteriota bacterium. GTDB lineage: Bacteria > Acidobacteriota > Vicinamibacteria > Fen-336 > Fen-336 > DATBSL01. The sequence goes on from CAVTBK010000007.1 coordinate 5,271, forward strand.
CCAATTGGAGCACCGAGGTGAGCATCATCGACGTGAAAAGGCGGCTGCGCATTTACCTATAGGCCTTTCGTTCCGCAGCCTCGGCCGCGGGTGCCGGCAGCGGGCTCACCGAAGCGACCGAAGCAGCCGCAACGAAGGCCGCGCGGCAGAGGAGGCATGTGGGACGCGCCGCCGGCCCTGCGGATCGGCCCTTCCTGACCACACCCACCTCTTGGTCGCCAGACCGCGGACAGACTACGCGGCCCAGGCGGGCGCCGTCAAGGTCGTTGCGTTGACAGGTCGTTGCGGCGCGGCCGCCGCGTCGGCGCGCCGCAGCGGTGCCCTCGTCTGGAGTTCACTCCCAGTCCGCCGGCACGCCCCAACCGTCTCCGTGCTCGGCGACGCGGAGAACCTCCCTCACGGGCGGCGGCTTCGCCGCCTCGGGCGTTCTGAGCCCGAGATGCTCGATGATGCGCCCAATCGCCACGGTGTCGGTCACGAACCCGGCGACGCTCATGCGCTTCCCGCAGCGGGTGCAGACGAGCGGGTCGACGTGGTACACCTTGGCGAGCAGCCGCGCCCAGGTCGACAGACAACGCTTGCGCATCGTCTCCTCTTGCGGCCCCTCCATCTCGGGCTCGTGCGACTCGCTCGAGCCTCTGACACGGCTCGAGTACTCGGCGTAGAAGAGCGTGCGATGCTGCCCTGGATAGAGGGTGCGATGCTGCCCTGGATAGAGGGTGCGATGCTGCCCTGGAGTCGGGGATGGAGAGCACTAGGAAACGGGGGCAGCTACGCTGCAGGTAGCGCCTCCTCCGCCAGCCTTGGATACCAGCGCTCGAAGACCCCGCGCAGGTCGCCATTGAGCTCCGCCGTGCGCACCTGCAGTAGCAGGTGAGCGCCGAGCGGCGGCCCGCACGGCTCCTCCTGGTCTACAGCGCGTGCCAACCGATATCACGCAGCGCAACCAGGGTGGCGGAGGGCCGGATGGCGGCGAGATGAGCGAAGCGGTACCGCCGCGACCCTCGCGGCAGGGGACACTCGCCTCATCGTAGCGTCGAGCCCCCAGCGCGTGAGACGGCACGATCGGCTTGTTGAGTCCCGCCGCGAGCATGAGCCTGAGGATCCTATTGCGCGTGGCCGGCAGCCGGAGCAGATGGGCGGCCGCGGCCACGCCGAGCCGCGGCCGCCCCGGACTTCTGTGCGCAGGGATACACGAAGCTGCACCTGGGCCGCCCGCGCGAGCCTTGCCCCTGGATATGCGGCCGTTGGCTCTGGGCCTTCAATTCTGATTCAGAGTCCGAAGGAGCCGACCTCGGGCCAGGACATCTCCAGTGGCTTCGAGTCCTTCGGGCAGCCGAACAACAGGGGCACGCGGAACGTCTGCCCGGGCGCGACCTCCAGACGCCAGGTACCGTCCTTCATATTGTCGAAGAGTCTAGCCACATGCGGGTCATGAGCGGGGTTCTTGCCCGGCGGCGAGAAGTACATGGCGAGCGTGTCGAAGGACGACATGATTCCATCCGTCTTTGCGGCAACTGGCTCCCACTTCATCGACTGCACCTTCTGCAGCGACAGAAGGCTGTTGGACACCTCCAGCGCCCGCTGCGCGGTGATGGGGTGGGATTCGCGGTCTGGCGTGGTGACGCCAAGGCGCGAGATCGGTATCACGAGCGGCTTCCAGTCCGCCGTGTTGTTAGTGACAGCGATGACGACGAGCCACCCGTCGATGCCACCCGGCTGTCCTCCCGACCGGGGGATGGTCTCATACCGGGTGGGCTCAAGCAGCACTTGGAGATCGCCGATCGCCGCGGCGGTGTCGGGCGCTCGCGCCTCGGCCTTGGCGGCTGCCTGGCCACCATTCCCGCTCTTCTGCGGTGCCTGGGCGTGGGCTGGGACACAGACTGCGGTCGTGGACAGCAGGAAGACAAGCGCCCTCATTCGACCTCCAATCTGCGCGGCGGCTTCGAAAGGTAGGGAGCATGGAAGGTGCGGGCCGCTTCGCGCGTGCCACGAATTATGGGGTAGATCCAACGCTCGCGCGATGAGCCCCAAGTCCAGGCATCCTTCTTGGCTTCTCGCCCATAGCGCGCCCCGCTCCCAGTCTCCGCTCGCAAGTGGCGTGGCCGCTGGGAAGCCTGCCGCCTCGCGTGTGCCCCCCACGGCCACGACCCAGTGCGCGGGCTCACGGGGTACGACGAAGAAGTCGGCTGTCGACGGGGACGCGGATAGGAGCGATAGGCGGATTGGACTAAGCCGCTCCGCGGCAGTGGCATGCGGTGGTTCGCGTCCTGACCACCTTCGCCTCATCCTTCCGGCTGGACGGCGTTCTCGACTAACCTCAGCATGGGTGGCGTCTCCTTCCTCCCGGCTGGAACCGGGAGAGCGTCTGTTGGTTCACACGGAAGGGTACGCCGCCTTTCTCATGAACGCCTCCATCCACAACTTCGGGTTATAGCTCTCTCGGCGCGCCAATGGCCCCTCAGCCACTGACGGCTCTCGCAGAGTCGTGGCAGGACCTCCACCGTCGGGTCACCGGGCGTGATCCGGACCGGTGCCCAGTCTGCGGCTGCGGAAGGCTCACGATCGTGGCCACCTTTGCTCCGGCCTGGCTCGTTACGTCCGGGCGTGGGCCATGAGCATCCTCGCCAAACGCCAACCTCACGAGTCCGCGACGACGAGACGAATGACGGTGCTCCTGCGCTCCAAGTCCGCTCGATTCACCGCAACGCTCCAGCTCTCACCGCCGCCACGCAACAAGGCCAGGTCGCAGCGACCGCGCCCACACGCCAGGCTCGTGCGCACGCCTTTTTGCCCCTCCCGCGGAGATCATCTGGGCGTAGAATCCCCATGCCTTGAGCAGGACGCGGTTTGGTCCAACAGGTCGTTTCCGCAGCCGTGCCCTCGCCTTCGCAGTGCACTCCACTCCTGTGTCTGCGCCTGCGGAAACAACGCTATCTGTTCGGCAGATACCCACGGCTTGAGAGGAAAGTGAAATGAAGAGGACCGCGTGCTTCGCATACGCCTTCGTGGCACCGTTCGCGTTTTCCGTTGCCGCTCTCGCTCAAGACGCCCTGCCGGGCGCGCCAGAACCAGCCGTGTCCTGGTCCACTGGGACCATGGGAATTGCGGGTGGTGCTCTAAGGGTCCTAAGCGGCACGGGCAAGCTGGAATTCTCCCCGGGTGGGGCTCACATCACAGGTGACGCGACCTCGGACGCAAAGGGTGTGATCAGCTACAGCAACGTAACGAGTGGCACGACGACGGTCGAGTATTTCGAGGGAGAACGAGGACGGCCCTGCAGAGTGTGGGCTCCCGGGGCAATCATAGGAGTGAGCGCTGACGGCAGAAGCATAGCGGTGCTAAAGGGCTCGGGTACGCTCCACATCAACCTCGGCGGCATCGGTGTGACGGGTGACGTGACAGCCGACGGCAAGGGCGGATTGAAGTGGACCCCGTTTTCTGGACCAGGGGCTTAGGTGGTATTCCTGGCCTGCTCTTCATCGAAGGGAGCAGGAATCATGGCGAAGCGGACGCGACGGAATCATAGCCCGGCCTTCAAGGCGAAAGTGGCGCTGGAGGCGCTGCGCGAGCAGGAGAGCGTGGCGGAGATCGCCCGGCGATACCGCCTCCACGGGAACGTCGTGGCGAACTGGAAGAGGCAGCTGGCAGAGAACGTCCAGCGGGTGTTCGAGCCAGGCGGGGAGCACGATGGCGCCGAGCGGGAGACGGAGCTGCTCAAGAAGATCGGGGAGCTGACGGTCGAGCGGGATTTTTTAGCTCGAGGGCTCGGACGGCTCCGATGAGGGCGCGTCGGCGCCTGATCGGACCGGACGAGCAGACGTCGGTTCGGCGCCAGTGCGAGCTTCTCGGCGTGAGTCGTTCGAGCGTGTACTACGTGCCCGTCGTGCCCGAGGCGGAGGAGCTCGAGCTGATGCGGCGGATCGACGAGATCCATCTGAGGTTCCCGTTCTACGGGAGCCGCTCGATCGCTCGGGAGCTTGGAGGAAAGGGCCACCGCGTGAACCGCAAGCGGGTGCAGCGTCTGATGCGGCTGATGGGCCTGGAGTCGGTGGCTCCAAAGCCGAATACCAGCAAGCCGAACGAGGAACACCCCGTCTACCCGTACCTGCTCCGAGGGGTCACGGTCGACCGACCGAACCAGGTGTGGGCGGCCGACATCACCTACATTCCGTTGGCGCGCGGCTTCGCGTATCTGATCGCGATCATGGACTGGCACTCGCGACGCGTGCTCTCCTGGAGGCTGTCGAACACGCTGGACGCTTCGTTCTGCGTGGAGGCCCTGCAGGAGGCTCTCTCGCGCTTCGGCCGGCCTGAGATCTTCAACTCGGACCAGGGCTCGCAGTTCACGGCGAAGGACTTCACCGACGTGCTGCTCGGCCTCGGAGTGAAGATCAGCATGGACGGCAAAGGCCGTTGCATCGACAATGTCTTCGTCGAACGGCTCTGGCGTTCGCTCAAGTACGAGGACGTGTACCTGAAGGCTTACTCGAACCTCATCGAAGCGAGGGCCGGAATCGCAGGGTACTTCCAGTTCTACAACACCCACCGCTCGCACCAGGCGCTCGGCTACCAGACGCCGGCTGCCTTCTACGATGGCCTTGTGGGACGGGCGGCGTGATCACGGGAAGGGCTGAGGAGAACGAGTGAACCCGCGCGGGAAACGGGGCTGTGGAAGCTGCCGCCGCTGTGGACGAGCGACACGGACCGCTCGCCCACAGCGCCTTGGAAAACGCTGCGCGTTTCCCACAGCTCCCACAGCCCAAACCGAAGGTCCCTCAACGACGGCAACGAAGGTCGCACCATCCGAGCAGGCCACACCTAAGCCCGCTCCATTTCTGGTCCGAAGAATGGGGTCCACCTCAGATACCTCTATGCCAACATCAAGGACGTGGTCACCAAAGCTGAATACTGGGATGGAGCAAAGTGGTGGGAGGCCGGTGCTGTCCTGGCGGTCACCGATAGGGGGAAGATCCGGGTGGTAAGCGGCACGCCTAGGTCGAAGTGATACAGCTGCCGAACGAGAGATTGGACCTGGCGGTCGAGCGCCCGTCCAAAGACATTGAGCGCTCGCCAGGAGGTCAATCTCAGCGTTGGGCGGACTGGGGCCGGGGGCCCGGGGCGCCCCGGGGTGCGGAGGTAGGAGCGTGAGCGAGACGTGGTTCCGGATGACGTTCGGGTTCTTGTGGCTGCTCTTCTTTGGCATGCGCTTGTACTTTCAGCGGAGAATCCCCCGGGGTCTCGCCTATTCCCTGGTGAACCAGACGCAAGAGCGGCGGCTCTTCAGAGCATTCGCCATCGGGGACCTGAGCGTCGTTCTGTACCCGGTCACACCCTGGCTGGATGTGGCGGGCGTAGCCCTGCCAGCATGGCTACGTTGGCTGGGTGGGGCAGTGGTCTGCGTGGGTATCGGCGTCTTCGGCTGGGCACACCCAGCGCTCGGGCGGCATTGGACGGCCGTATTGGCCCTGTCGGCGGATCACGAGATGGTGACCGGTGGACCGTACCGGTACGCGAGGCACCCCATGTACGCGGGCTTCTTCCTAGTCGGAGTGGGGTTCTCGTTGCTGTCCGCGAACTGGCTGGTGGCGGCGTTGTATCTGGGCACCCTGCTGCCGATGTACATCCTGCGGGTGTCGGCAGAGGAGCGGATGATGTCTGAGCGGTTCGGCGACCGATATCGGCAGTACATGGCCCGCTGGCAGCTTCGGTGCGAAAACCGTCGGTAGCGTATGTTGCGCAATCGAGTCCCCCGCCTTAGGCGGCGGCCGGTGGCTCCTCGAACCCGAAGCTGTAAGAGCCGCTGACGGTGATGTGGCGTCGAAGCAGGGGCCAGACGTGCGCCAGATCCTCGTCGCGCACCTCGCGGCCCTCGTTGCGCATGGCGTCAACGATGCTGCCCATGGCGGGGATGTTCGAGGCGATGACGGCGTTGGAGAGTAGGCTGAGGCAGCTCGCCTTGTTCATGATCTCCTCGTAGTCGCCCCGGACGAACTCGCCGAGCTCGGCGAAAAAGACCTTGCGAGCCAGCGCATGGCGCGCCTCGCCGCGGTTGAGTTGTAGCTGGACGGCCGCGCGAAGGACCGGATCGGTGATGTATCGGAGGATGTAGGTCGTCTTCAGCACCTCGCCGAGCGCGGTCAAGGCCTTCGAGCACCTGTCCGCTGGAGAGCCGACGAGGCGCTGCATCACGTCGTGGGCTTTGGCCGTCCTCGCCTTCAGCGAGGCGGCGATCCGCACGAGCTCGTCCCACTGCTCGGCGATCAGCGCGAGGTCCACGGTGCCGCTGAAGATGGCGTCGAGGTCGCCGTAGCTGGGGTTTTGGTAGCAGTAGAACAGGAAACCGGCATAAGCCCAGGTCGGTTCGGGCTGTCTTCTCGCGCTGCGCCGAAAAGGAACGAGTTGCGCGTGAGCGCCCGGCGTCCGGACGAGGCGTGCTGCGAGAGTCTGGTCCGCGCCTTCCATCTGGAGACAACCGCCTAACGTGTTGTGACTCAAGGGCACATGTCGGCCTATGCCGGTTCTCGGTCCGGTTGCTACCAAGACCCCAGATCCTCCTCGCACATGTCGCCCCAGTCGCCGCGCGCGTGACGGCGCAGAAGCGCCAGTAAGGTCGACGCCGAGCCCGAGCGCCCCGGGGGTTGCGACGATCTGCCCCAGCCTGAAGTCCTTCGGCGTGGCCGGCTGTGTCGTGGTCGTCATGATCTCGCTCCGAGGGGCTGGTTCGTCCCCCTCACGAATGACGGGGGGCGCGAGAAGCCCCAAAACGGAGAGCGAGATCGACGACACAGCCAGGGTGGTGAAGGACTGGCGAGCTGGGGCGGACTCCCCGGCTACAGGGTCGGGCTGACCGGACGGAGGAGCGTGTAGCCTCCGCGCTCGAGCTCGGCGAGCTCGACGGGGGACGCATCCAGGAGGTAGTGCCCGTAGCGCGATTGACCTTGACGCCTGCGGAGATATGATGCCCACCAACGAACGGGGGCTGATCGTGATGAGAACCCACGCCACTCGCCTCACGGGTGAGGCCTGCCTGCCGCCAGGTCGGGGCATCGCCGCCGTCGCGCTGGCACTGGCGCTCGCATCCTGTGGCACGTCCGACAGCCGCAAGCTCGTGGATGCGATTGTCGCCCAGAACGACAACGAGGCCATTCGCCTGCTGGAAGCCGGGGTCGATCCCAACCGCCCCGCCACTTACCGCGAGTGGAAACCCGGAGAACTCAAGGTCGTCAGCAAGACGATCCGCTGGTTCAATCAATCGCTCACCGAGAAACACGAGGTCACGCCGTTGATGGCGGCAGCCTCCGTGGGCAGCTTGCCGGTCGCGCGGGTGCTGTTCCAGAAGGGAGCGGATGTCGACCGGCGCGGTTCCATGGGCTGGCGAGCCTTGACCTGCGCTTTCGACCACCGTCACCCCGAGATGGTGAAGCTCCTGCTGAGCCGGGGTGCCAGTGACCACATGGGTGCCGAGGGGGAGCACACCACCTTCTTGATCAAGGCCGTCGAGGACGGAGACGTCCGGTGGGTTGAGCAGTTGCTCGACGCCGGGATGAAGGTGGACGGCCGGGACAGCAAGGGCAGGACGGCGCTGATGATCGCCGTCGGTGACGCTCAATCCATGAGAACGGTGGAGGCCGCCGAGGCAGAAAGACGCGAAGAGGAAGATGGTTTTCCTGCTCCGCAGCAAGGGGGCCGATCCCCATCTTACGGACAACGAGGGTAAGAGCGTCTCGGACGTGGCCGATGCGAATGGCCGTCTCTACCTCACTCGCTTCCCGCAGGATGCCGCGCCCGCGAGCAGCAACTTAGTCGCTTCTCGGCCCGAAAGCAGCCTCGATGACCTCGGCGTTGAGGGTGGCGTGGCCGCCGGCGTCGTGGGCGGCGTGCCTGAGGTTCCCCCCGCAGCAGTGCGGGTGGGCGGCAACATCAAGGAGCCCAAGAAGCTCAAGGAAGTGCAGCCCACCTACCCCGCCAGCGCGAGGCAGGCTCGGGTGCAGGGCGCGGTGATCTTGGAGTGCACGATCAGCCCGCAGGGACGGGTGACCGACGTCCGCGTCGTCCGGGGGATCCCACTCCTTGACCAGTCGGCGATCGAGGCCGTCAAGCAGCGGGTGTATAGCCCCACGCTTCTCAACGGCGTGGCCGTCCCCGTGATCATGACCGTGACAGTCGGCTTCACTTTGGACTGATAACCCCATCATGAACAAGGCGAGCTGCCTGAGCCTGCTTTCGAACGCCGACCCTGGTATGGAGGATTGGAATGAAGAGGATGATGAGCACCTGCCTGATCGTCCTTGCCGGAGTTGCGCTGACCTGCAACGCTGCGTCCGGCGAGGAAGCCCACAAGCAGACCGTCCCGAGTGGTAAGGCCGCTGTCACGATCAGGGGAGTGATCACCAACCTCCTGGCGGGGAAGGCGCGCATCACGCCCGATACCTACTTGCAGCTGCTGCTCATTCCACCAGACGGCAAGCTGAGCGTGAAGGCAGAGGCGGGCTTCCTCTCCTTTCCATCGAGTCTGCCGACGGTATCGATGCCCGCGAAGGGACCCTTCTCGCTTACGTGCAGCGGGCTCGCTTCAGGCACGTACGTACTGGTCGTTCAGAAGTACGTACTCTCGACTGATGGCATCCGTCCCTTCCTTCTCAAGGGGGAGCGACCGTTGGAGATCAAGATCTCTGACTCCACGGCCTCTGTGCTCGACGTGGGGGACGTCGACCTGCCGATTCCGGCATCCTGACCGAACCACCGTCCAGTGTGTCGAGGAGAGGGCGGCCTCATTCAATCGTCATGCGAGCTGTCGCCCTGCGGGCCAGCTAACCTCCGGACAGTCGCTGAGCCCGTTACATCTTCCAGTCCGGCGGTAAACTGCTGTTCGACAGCCACCGAGCTACTCGCACAGGCACGAGCCGCCTGCTCGAGCATCACCATCGATGACACGCCTCATGCCGCCTCGGGAGAATCTCTATGAAAACGAACTGCCTCGCGCCGCCGCGCAGTAACCCGGGGCACTCGGACGGTGCGACTCGGGATCGATAGACCCACGACCCGTGACCTAGACTCCCGCCGTGCTGGTGCGTCCTGAACGCGAGCCTGATTCGGGCTCAAGATGCTGTACCAGACCAGCGGGTGAGAGTCCCGCCGCGGTAAGCACGCCGGGTGCGCCGCGTAGCAGGCTCCGGGCGTCCGGAGAGATCCGTCCGTCCAAGCGGAGTGTCGAAAGCTGCTTGCAGGCCTTGAACTCGCGCCGCATGATCCCGACCTCGTGGCGCTCTCCCGGGACGGGGGCGGGATTGCTCGACTTCGCCGTGAAGTTCGTAACTAGCTGACTCGACGAGAGAACGGCGAAGACACCCCCGAAAGCCATAAACAGAAGCCCGAGAGTTCTGGCACGCAAATCCAGCCGAGGCCTACCCCGGGGTCGTGGGTGGCCAGAGAGTCGGATTGGAGTTGATCAGCTCGGCGGTCAGATGGGGCAAGGATTTCCGGTGTAGGATTCCCGCGCCCGAGTGCTAGCTGGCAACGCCACGGACCTGGTCGCCCGCGTCGGGCGATCGTTGCCAAGCGCAGCGCCCGAGGACCAAGGAGGTCTGGATGCGATGTCCTAAATGCGGCGAATCGAGTCTTGCGCAGTCCGGGCCATGCGAATGCGGATACGAAGCCCCCAAGAGCGCGCTCGGGTTTGCGCCGGCGTGGGTGTGGCTGTTTCTTCCTGCATCTCTTGCCCCCGTCGGCCTGATCATGACCAGCGAGGGTGTTGGTCGCGGTCTTGCCGTTGTGAGCGTCCACGTAGTCGGCTTGACGCTCATGTACTGCCTCGGGGTTGCCGGCACGTGCCTGATGATCGCGAAGAGCCACGAACGGAGTTCCAAAGACCGCATCATGAATTGCACCGTCGTGGTTCTCGGTTCGTGGCTGCTGTTCGCCGTGGCTGCTCTCGTCGGCCGGTACCTCGGGTCGGCGCTCCGGTAGACGATACGCGCGACCGATTCGCGGTCAATCAGTTCGTGGCGTCCGTCTTAGCCCTCCCTTGTTCTCGGTGCCAACAGTGTCGGTATTCTTTCCCAGCAATCCGAGGGTTACTTCGAGCATCTGTCGTGGGCTGACCCGGCGACAGCAGCAGGGCGGGGGGGCGCCGGGGGGGCGCCGGGGGGCGCAAGCGCCCCCCGGCAGCGCGGCGGGGCTGGGCCTCGCCTTGTTCTTCGTGCCAAAAGTGACGAGAGCATCAGAAACCGTGTGGTGGCCTACGCCGCCGCGCGAAAGCGCGGGTACCACCGGCGGAACGCATCCTCGAGGGTGTCGTTTAGCACCTCCGTCCGAACGTCGAGAAGCCGCTGCGCGCCTTGCTTGGTCCACCTCATCTGCAGCTTCTTGACCATTCTGCGACTCACCACCTGGTTGACAGCGGACTCGACCGGGCTGGTCGCAATCGGCAGCCCGAGCTGATGCCGGCGTCGGTAGCTCGGGAGCGAGTCCACGTTGCTGCCGAGCCACGCGAGCAAGTCAGTCGTGCGCTTGCGCACGGTCTTGCTCAGCGACGGATCCGCCTTCATGACGAAGGTCCTGAGGGTCAAGCGGTGGACAAGGTCCAGCAGCTCGAGCGTCCTGCGCTGATGGCCGTGCCAAAGGTGCCACTTCGCGCTCCTGATGGCTTTCAGGATCAACTCCCGCGTCGAGCCGAGATTCGTTGGAAGACCCCTCGCTGTCTGGATCAGAACCTGGAACTTCATCCCGATGTGGAACCAATCGAGGACGTGCTTCATGGGGCCAGGGGCGGCGACAGCGCCCACCATCCGGCGCAGGCTCGCGTCCCCGTCCGTCAGAATCGTCATCGACGAGGGATGGCCTCCGACGCCCAGGACAGCCTCGCGCACGTCGTGGGCATGCGTCCGCGGATCCCGCACCCAGGCGAGACACCGCGTCTTGCCCGTGGGACCTTGAACGCGGCCGGCGATGACCTCGAAGAGGCGCTCCGGGGCGGGATGCTGGCTGCGAACATAGCAGCCGTCAAGCCCAACGACCGTCTGAGCTTCGCTCTCAACACCCTCAGCTTTTCCATAGCCGCCCTCGGGGTCTCCAGACTTGGCCCGTGCGAGTTCGTTCTGGATCTTCTCCTCGTGAAGGCGGCGGCCGACCCTGCCAAGGCGGCTGCGTACGGTTTCGGCGTTCCGCCCATCTTCGACGGGAAGGACCTCGCCCAGAAGGTCGGCGACCTTCTCGAAGGGAATGAGACTCGCGCACTTGGCCTCCAGGTAGAGCCATTCCGGAGCGACGAGGTCATGGCCGAGACGGTCGCTGAGCGGCGAGAAGGTCCTCCTTGCCGAGGGGAGGCACGGGCAGACAACAAGCCTCCGCACGCGAAGGGGGACGTTCCCGAACGCCGAGCGGAAGAGGGCTCGATAGTATCCCCTGGGTCCGGAGCCTGCGCTCGCAGCGGTCGCATCGAGGAACCTCGGCGTGGTGCTCCTGAACCTGAGTGGTCACGACGAGATGCTGAAGGACTGCAAGGACCTCCTTCCCGTCCTGGAGGGTGAGACCTAGCTCCTCAAGCTTCAGGTCGCAACCGCGCTCGATGGTGGCGATGGTCTTTTCGTGACTCTCACCCCTGCCTCCGTCGGCCACGACCTTAACACCCACCTCATACCACCTCCCTGGCCATCTCCGGCGACCCAAGATGACAGGGTTCATGGCGGGGGACGGGCGTCGTCAGCCCGGCTCGGGGCATGGCGGGCCCGCGTCACCACACGGTTTCTGATGGTCTCGTTCGACTCCGTCACTTTTGGCACGACCAACAAACCGAGGCCGTCCCGGAAGGGTTAGAAACCCCATCCCAGGGTTGCGCGAAGCTCATCCAGGGGCCGTCGGTGAGGTTCGTGTGCCAGCGCCCTTCGGCCCCCAGCGGCAGGCCCTCCGTCGCCTGCACGGTGACACCGCCGCCCAGGCTGCTGCCAAGAGACTGGTGGCGCTGCTCCGGCTCGTAGGCGTCGTACACCCGGTCGAGCGCGGAGGGATCGAGATCTCCGAGCAGGTTGTTCGGCTACTGACGTACTTCCGGGCCGCACGTCCCCGGGGCGTGCGGCCCTCTTCGCGCCTCACGTGGACGGCGACGGCGCCACCGGTCCCTTCCGCCCGCCTCCGTTACCGAGCCGGAGCCGGCCGAGCCATCGCGATCGCCTGCGGATACCGTCCGACAGCGGTCGAGGTGCCCGGGCCGAGAGAACCGTCGGCCGCGAGGGCGTGGCACCAGACGTTGTCGGACGCCCGATTCGCGTCGCAGATGAAGCTCCCCGCGGGATCGATCGCGAGCGACATCGGCATGAAGCCCGTGGCAAACGGCGATCCGGCGAGCGGGCTGAGCTCTCCTCCCGATCCGATCCGCATCGCGAGGATCCTGCTGTCACCGTGATCCGCGACGTACAGCCACTGCCCCCGGGGATCGGCCGTCGCGCACGTCAGGTCCTGCCGATCGGCCATGGGGTACTCGTGGAGCTGTGTCAGCTCGCCGCTGCCCTCGACGAGGTAGGTGCGGACGGCCATGTCGGTCTGCGGCACGCTGTAGTCCGACATCGGCGCGAAGACGAATCGCCCCCGAGGGTCGATCGCCAGCGACGTCTGCACGCCGTCGGGCAGGTGCGGGCCGCCCAAGTAGGTCAACCCGCCGTCCGTTTCGACCCTGAACGCCCGGATGGCGTCGGCCGAGGCCAGGTAAAGATGACTGCCGGAGGGGCTGAAGGACAGGAAGCGGGCGGACCTGATGTTGACGTCGGCAGGTGGGGAGGGACGCGGGACGAGTCCGCCGCCGCCCTGGATCTCGAAAGTGGCGATTCCGGGCCTCTCGTAACGCGTGACGTAGAGGAAGGTCCCCGCCGGGTGCACGGCCAGGTCGGACGAGTTGGACGGCACGGCGAAGGGCGACCCCGCCAACTCGGTCAGGCTCCCGTCTGAGCCGATTGCAAAAGCCGTGACAGAGCCGTCCGACCATGGCTCGCCCGTCGCCTGCTCGAGGACGTAGAGGCGGCGGCCGCGCTCGTCCACTGCCAGGCCGCGAGGATACCGGCCGGTCCGGAATGGAGAACCCGGAACCGCCTGCAACGACCCGTCGGACCGAAGGGCCAGGGCCGAGACGTCTCCCGAAAGGCTGTTCCCGGTGTAGACGAACGAAAGGGTGCTGAGCGGGGGTGGCGTGGCCTCGACCTTTGTGGGCGGCTCACTCCTGCCGCAGGCGAACGACGCCAGCGCGAGTCCGGCCAGCACGGGCGCACAGAGCCTGCGTGTCGCCAACTGGCGTCGTAGCGGTCCGGTTCCGTAGCAGACAGGCAAGGTCTATCCTCCCCTCGTGATTGAACCGCCCCGGGTTTCCCAGAGGCTCGGTTAGTTGAGTCCAGCCGTGGTGGCTGGGGTTCTCTGAGCCCGATAGTAAGCCGTTTCGTACTCCGCCGGCGGGACATAGTCGAGAGCCTCGAGCAGGCGGCGGTTGTTGAACCAGTCGACCCACGTGGCCTCGGCTTGATTTGCGGGTTCTGTCGCGATCTTGGTGCTCGTGGTAGCGATGGAGGATGCCTCAAGCCTCTGGCCTTACACGACTTGCCGTGTCTGATCGGGACCTCTGCCTGCAGACGGTGCGTGTGAACGACGGCAAGGTGTACCTGCTTGCCCGGTCGCGCGGGCGCCGACCTCGATGCCCAACCTGCCACGGTGCCCAGGTGACGGTGCACAGCTACTACGAGCGCACGTTGCGGGACCTGCCATGCTGGGGCAGGCCCGTCCTGTTGACCGTTCGTCTGCGGCGGTTCCGGTGCCGCTCACGCTCGTGTCCCCGACGGCTCTTCGTCGAGCGGATTCCCTCTACGGCGCAACCGCACAGGAGAACGACGATCCGGCTCTCGGAGGCGCTCCGACGATTCGGCTACGTTCTCGGTGGCAGAGCCTCAGCACGCCTGGCTGGCAGGATCGGCATGCAGGTCGGTACCGATGCGATTCTTCGCCGAGTGAAGGAGCCGCATCCCCAGTCGGGCGCTCCACCCACGCGAGTGTTGGGAGTTGACGAGTGGGCATGGCGCAAGAGGGGGCGATACGGGACGATCCTCATGGATCTGGAGCAGCGGCGCGTGGTCGACTTGCTGCCCGTTCGCTCGGCGGAGAGCTTTGCTGGATGGCTGCGTGCACACCCTGGCATCGAGCTCATCGCCCGCGACCGCAGCCTGCTCTACCGGGAGGGCGGCCGCCGAGGGGCGCCGACTGCCGGCCAGGTCCACGATCGTTTCCACCTCATCAAGAACTGCGCTGCCGGGAGGCCCGCTTCGAGCGCTACCGTGCTGTAGTCGCGCTGGCGGAGCGAGGCTTGAGCCAACGCGCTATCGCTGCCCAGGTCCACGTCCAACCACTCACGGTGTCGCGCTGGATCGCAGCCGGTGAGTTCCCCGAACGCCAAGTCAGCAGCATCCGGCGCAGAGATGAGAGGCGGCTCCTGAGGGACGTTGCGACCGGCCGGCCCACCACCAAGCGGAGCTTCTCCGCCGGACGTGTCGCCGCTCTGCTGGTGAAGCCACCTGGGCTGCTGTCCGAGCCCCAGCGCTGCTATCTCGACGCGTACTTTCGGCTCTGTCCTTCGGCGCGCGAGCTGCGACGGCTGGCGCTGCGGTTTCGCGCGCTCCTTCGGCTGCATGCGCCCTCGCGACTGGACGTGTGGATCGAAAGCGCTCTCGGGTCTGGATTCGACTACGTCGCAGGCTACGCGACGAGAATCCGCCGGGATCTGAGCGCGGTGAAGGCCGCGATCGCCACACCCTGGAGTAACGGTGCGCTCGAGGGCCAGGTCAACCGCCTCAAGGTGATCAAGCGGCAGATGTACGGGCGGGCCGGCTTCGATTTGCTCAACGCCCGGGTCTTGCCGTTCGTCGAATCGCCGATGCTCGACGCTGCAAGCACCAGAATCGCGTGAGAACCCGAGAATCAAACCGAGGCCAAACACGTCACATGTTCTGGATGGTCAAGACGTGACCACTCCGGCGACCGCCGGGCGTGCGTCCAGTCCCAGTGCTGGGGGGGCGAGCTCGCTCGCCGCTTGCCTGGCGTCCAGGACGGCCTTGAGCTTTTCGGCCGGCGTGCGCCCCTTCAGCGCCATCGAGAAGCGCTGATGGTTGTAGGTGTGCTCCCAGCCGGCGAGGGCGGCGGCTGCGTCACCGTATGTCGCGAATTCCTGGCGGCCCCAGAACTCCTCGCTGTCGATCCGGTGGCTGCGCTCTACCTTCCCGTTCTGCTGCGGGCAGCGAGGCCTGATGTAGCGATGGCGAATCCCAGCCTGCTGCACCGAGAGGGAGAACGTGAGGGAGAACTCTGAGCCGTTGTCCCGTCTGCAGCTTCCGGATGGGAAAGGGCATACCGCTGCGAATCTCGCGCAGGAAGGCCAGGCCCGTCCTCTCGTTGCACCGATGGTAGAGGCGCAGGAGCCGATATCGAGTGCAGTCGTCCAGGGCCGTGTACTGGTAGCTACGGCCTTCTGCGGTCTTGACGACCTTCACGTCCACCTGGACCGAGTCCCCGGGGTTCTCCTTCTCGAACAGAAGGAGCTGGCGTGGCTCACGGCGTTTGGTGCGGCGCAGCCTCGGCATGCCCAAGTCTCGGAAGACCCTCTGGATCGTCGTGGCCGTCAGGCGAACGCCGTGGACACGCTCGAGCCAGATCTTGGCCCTGCCAGAGCCGTACCGCAGCTCGGTGCGGGCCCGCTTGAGGAGCGCGACCATCTCGGGCGTGACCCGGCGTGCCCGTCGACGTGCTGCATAGCGCGGGACCAGCCCGAGGATCCCCTCGGCGCGCCAACGGTTTCGCCAGAGACGGACCGTTCCGCGGGTCAGACCGAATCGCCGTGCGGCCGCCCGGACGTTGTGCTCCTCAACGTACTTCACGATCGCCAGGTGTTGCTTCACCCTCAGCCGATAGCGCGCTGGCACCATGCTCAGCTCCATACAACCCTCCAGGTAGGGTGGTCAGAAGCTAAGTAGATACTTCAGCTTGCCGAGCTTCTTCAGAACCAGCAGTTCGAACTCCCCGCGATGATCCATCAGCCAGTCCAGGTAGAACAGGCCCTGGTTGATGACGTTCTTGTTCGTCGCGCGCTTGTACTCGATGATCACCGGGCATCCGTTCTCGTCGATCCCGAGGGTGTCAACGCGACCACCGTGGGCCTTGCCGGTCAGATACTCGCTTCCAAGGAAACGAACGCCCAGTAGCGTATCGAGGTGCTGCTCGATCAGCGTCTGCAGCGACTTCTCGAGAGCCACGGACTTGCCAACCAGCCCCTCCGGCCGCGACCCGCTGATCCTAAAGAGCTTGATGTCGCTCATGCGTCCTCCACGGAAGTCGCAGGTCGGGGCCGTTGCTTCGGGTCCCCCGGCGTGCTCTACGGTGAGCGTCCGACGAACGACGTCGTCCGTCGGACGCTCACCCCGGACGGCTACCCTGGTGGGAAATCAGAGTCAGCCACGCATCTGCGGGCCCGCCCATACGGTATTCTTCGGGCGGACATCTTCGGCCGACCGCAGGGCGTGGCCGCGGAGCCGAGACCCGTCGGATCGAACGGAGGGGGTGCGCGGTGAGGCTGGGCCAGAATGGGCTCTCCGGGAAGCACTTCGCTGTCTTCACCTGTCTGGCGGCAACCCTCCTGGCCGCCGTGGTCGTCGTGGCGCTGCTCGGGCTGGCCCACTGGAGCCGCCGCGGGAATGGGACGGCGTCACCCCCGTTCACGCCACCACCCAGGCCGACAGCAGGCGACATCGGGTGGCATCCAGAAGGGTCTGTTCCCGCTACGCCAAGCCCGCCCACCGGTCCGCTCCGCGTGAACTACGAGGTCGTGGGCTTCGCGAAGGTGGCCGGATACGACTACCCCGATCGCGCGATCGGCCAGATGGTCTGCCCCGCGCCGAAGGCCTCGACGCGCATCTACGGCGTTGCGAAGCCGCCTGCGTACGTCGACGACACGTCCTGGCGACTCGTAGCATCGAAGGCGTGCGACCAGCCCTCCTGGATGAACGACGTATCCTGGTTGGGCAGCGGTGACGCGGCGCAGCTGCCCGCTCTCTCCGATCTCCCCACGCTCGGCTGGCCCGCCGTCGACTCGTGGACAAAGCCGCCTCCGGAGAATGGGCCGGTGGGTGTGGCCGCGAGCGACATGGGCGCTGCTGTCAACGGGTACGCGGTCCCCGGCCGCAAGGGACGCCCCCTCTGCTCGATCCCCAACGGCAGCGAGGTGCGCGCCCTAGCCAGCACGCCGGATCAGTCGTCCCTCGACATCCTGGTTCACGCCGCCGCCTGTCCGAGCCCCGTCTGGATCTGGGTCCTCGAAGTGCAGTGGAAGGGGGAGGAATGGATGAGCGTCGGGGATCGGATCCCTGACGTCCACCCGCAGCTACTGGGAGAGCGGAAGCCGCCGGAGATGGCGGCCACGCCGGGCGAAACCAGGGTCCCGTTTCCCGACGGAGTATCGGCTGATTCCGTGCGGCTCCTCGTCCGTGACACCGAGGGCCGGCCGCACGCGTGGCAGCGGGCCCTGCCAACGCAGTGGGCGGCATCCGCATCCGAGGCGACGCTGCTCGCGACCGTCCGACAGGTTCCCGAGATGATCGAGGTCTGCCACTACATCCCCATGGGCGTCATCTACCGAGTGCAGCCGGCCTACGACGTGACGCTGTCGCTCGCCAACCCAACACAGATCGTGGCACGCACGACCCTGCGCGGGGGGATCCCGTCCGGCTGTCCCGGTGGCGTGACTGTGAAGATCGGCAGCGGCTCCGATCCGTGGCAGGTCGGCCCCGAGCCAGACCCGCAGGAGCTCGTCAGCTGGGTCCGAGCGCTCGTTGGCCACGCGCCCGCGAGAAGGGAATAGGGCCCCGCGCGGGTCCGGGCTGCGCGGCGAGCGTCCGGTGGCGCCGGCACGGCCGCGGGGGGGCGTCGGGAGTCGGCTCAAGGACTACTTGGCGCACTTCCTGATCGGCCTCGTGGTCTGGGGCTTGGTCCTCGTCTTGTTTCAGGTTCCGCTCGGGGGCGCAAAGCCGTTCATCTTCGGCGGGGCGGTCTTCGGCGCGCTGCTGCTCACGATGCGTGGATGGGATTGGTTCTCGCAGTACGGGTTCGGCACCCGCGGCAACTTCATCAAGTACCTGTGCGTGCTGATGATCGCGGCTACCGGAGTGGGCCTGATCCTGATCGCGTACTGGACCGGTAGGGGCGCACTGCGGCTGCTGCCGGGGCAAGCCTAGGCTCGAGCGCGAGCTCGACTAGCCCAAGTGCAGGATCGCCTCGGCGACATCCTCGTCCGTGAGCGTCCAGCCGTCGTGGGCCAGCGAAGCCACGATTCGCAGCTTGAACGCGCGGTGCAGCTCGAGACCGCCCGGGGGCAGGTGAGCACTTCGGCCGGCTGCGTGCCGACCGGCGGCGCAGCCGTGGTCGTGGGAGTCGAGCTGGCTCGATGCTGGTGGCGACTCTGGCTCGGCCTCCAGCATGAGCCGGTCACGTCACGGCGAAGTGCCGGCGGGGAGAGCAACGTGATCGTCGCGGCTGAGATGGAAGCGTGCCCGGGCCCTCTGGATGCCGGCAAGGGAAACGCGGCGACGGGTTCGCGCGCGTTGTGGCGCCTACGCATCCACGGCCCCGTGATAGCTCGCTCGCGTTCAGGATGGATCTTGCCGGACAGCCGCGTCCAAGACTTCACGTACTTTGCGCAAGAAGGCCTCGGGGCTGAACGGCTTGCTCAGGAATGCCGGCCCGGGACCCGGGAGGCCGCGCTGCAGCGAAGCCCCGTCGGTGTATCCGGAGATGAAGAGGACTCTCATCTCGGGCCGAGCGGGCGCCAGCTCCTCGGCAAGCTGCAGGCATGCTGGATCGCGGCTGTCTGCTCGTCGGCGATCTGGAGTGCCTCGGTGCCGTCGCGTGCCACGAGGACCCTGTGACCACGGCTCTTGAGGCAGAAGAAGGCGCGGTTGCGCAGATGAACCGCCCCGGCTATTTCGGAGGCTCCAGACCTTGAGAGGATGGAGTGATGGAGAGACGCGGCAGGTATCCGGCGGAGGTTCGGGAGCGTGGCGTGCGGCTGGTGCTGGAAGAGCAGGGGTCACACGCCTCGCAGTGGGCGGCGATCACGTCGATCGCGGCGAAGCTGGGCTGCACGGCGGAGACGCTCCGACACTGGGTGCGCCAGGCGGAGCGTGATGCCGGCAAGCGACCCGGGCTAACGAGCTCGGGGCGAGATCGGCTCAAGGAGCTTGAGCGCGAGAACCGGGAGCTGCGGCGTACGAACGAGATCCTTCGCAAGGCGTCGGCGTATTTCGCGCAGGCGGAGCTCGACCGCCGAGCGAAGTGATGGTCGGCTTCATCGAGGAGCAGCGAGCCGTATACGGGGTCGAGCCGATCTGTGCGGTGCTTCCGATCGCCCCGGCAACGTACTACGAGCACAGGGGCTGGAAGCTCGATCCGACGCGGCACTCTGAGCGGGCGAAGCGAGACGAGGAGCTTCGTTTCGAGATCGAGCGCGTGTGGAAGGAGAACTTCTCGGTGTACGGCGCCGAGAAGGTGTGGCGGCAACTTCGGCGCGAGGCGTTCGACGTGGCGCGCTGCACGGTCGAGCGGCTGATGCGCACGATGGGCCTGCGGGGCGCGGTCCGCGGGCGAGCCTTCAAGGTCACGACGATCGCCGACGAAGCGGCGGTGCGGCCGCCCGATCTCGTCCAGCGCGACTTCCGGGCCAGCCGTCCGAACCAGCTCTGGGTCGCCGACCTCACGTACGTCGCGACATGGTCCGGCTTCGTCTACGTCGCCTTCGTGATCGACGTCTTCTCTCGGGCGATCGTCGGCTGGCGGGTTTCGAGCTCGCTGAGGAGCGATCTTGCACTCGACGCACTCGAGCAAGCGCTCCATGCGAGGCCCGACGTGGAAGGGCTCGTGCACCACAGCGATCGAGGCGTGCAGTACCTCTCGATCCGCTACACCGAACGGCTGGCCGAGGCGGGCATCGAGCGGTCGGTCGGAAGCATCGGCGACTCGTACGACAACGCGCTTGCGGAGAGCGTCAACGGGCTGTTCAAGACGGAGGTGATCCGGCGGTGCGGGCCGTGGCGCAACATCGACGCAGTCGAATTCGCGGTGCTCACGTGGGTCGACTGGTTCAACAACCGCCGCCTGCTCCAACCCCTCGACTACGTTCCGCCGGTGGAGTATGAAACAGCCTACTATCGGACTCAGAGCACCCCAGCCGCCGTGGCTGGACTCAAATAACCGAGTCTCCGGGAATCCCGGGGCGGTTCACCTCGCCTCGCTGCACCGCCTCCGCTCGGGTTGGCTCGCCGAGCGAACCGCCCGCATCAACACCCTGCGCGGACTGCTCAGGGAGTTCGGCATCATCATTCCGCTCGGCGCACAGCATGCCGTCCCCACCGCCTGGGCCCAACTCGAAGACGCCGAAAGCGAGATCCCTGATCCCCTCAGACCCGCGCTGGCCGAGGTCTGTCACGAAATCCGAGACCTCGAACGCCGCATCAAGATGCTCGAGCATCAGCTCGCCGCCCTCGCCCCCCAGACGCCCGCTGTCGCTCAGCTCATGACCATCCCGGGTGTAGGCCTCCTGATCGCCACCGCTCTCGTCGCCTTCGTCGGCGACATCCAACGCTTCCCCTCGGCCCGGCACTTCGCGAGCTATCTCGGCCTCACACCCAGTGAACGCTCGTCCGGCCTGAAGCGTCGCCTCGGCGCCATCTCCAAGCGTGGCGATGTCTACCTGCGCATGCTCCTCATCCACGGAGCTCGCTCCGTGCTCAACGCTGCCAAGCGTAGAACCCCCGATCGCCTCCGAGCCTGGGCACTCGGCCGCCAGAGCGCTCGCGGTCACAACAAGGCCGCCACCGCCCTTGCCAACAAGCTCGCCAGGATCGCCTGGGCCGTCTGGAAGCGTGACCAGCCCTTCCGCTCCGCGCCCACGGCTGCCTAGCCTGTCCCCTGTCCCCTCCCACAAGGCTGCACCGGATCACTTGATGGCTCGAACAGGTCGGACCAGCGCACGGACACGCCGAGAACAAGCATGGCCCCGCCAGGCCGTGTCATCCGATTGGCACCGTGCGCGCGTATGCCCCTCATGGCCCGGAGCGCAACCGCTCCACTCGAGAGGCCGGAGATACGACTGCAGTCCCTTCCTCGAGCCACGCGATTCCCCGACAGCCTCAAAGAAGGACGACGCCTAGCGCGCTACTCTCACCGTCGCATCTTCACTCTTGACGCAGGGGTCCAGATACGCTTGTTCGATGTCGTCCGGGCGGCAAGCTGACGCGCTCCGGGACCGGGGCGCTCGCTCGGCTGGGCCGGCTTGTGCATAATAGACAGCTTCAAGGAGAGGGAAGGGCGAGCCATGGCCAAGATCGACTTCGGCGGCGTGTGGGAGGACGTGGTCACTCGGGACGAGTTCCCGCTGAAGAAGGCGAAGGACATCCTCCGGAACGAGACGATCGCCGTGATCGGCTACGGGGTGCAGGGGCCGGCCCAGTCCCTGAACATGCGCGACAACGGCTTCAAGGTCATCATCGGCCAGGAGCCGAGGTTCCAGCGCGAGTGGGACAAGGCGATCCGGGACGGCTGGGTGCCGGGCAAGACCCTCTTCCCGATCGAGGAGGCGGCGAAGAAGGCGACGATCATCCAGTACCTGGTCTCCGACGCGGCCCAGAAGGCCGTCTGGCCGACCCTCAAGAAGTGCCTCGAGCCCGGCGACGCCCTCTACTTCTCCCACGGCTTCTCGATCGTCTACAAGGAGCAGACCGGAGTCATCCCGCCCAAGGACGTGGACGTGATCCTGGTCGCCCCCAAGGGCTCCGGGACCAGCGTGCGCGCGAACTTCCTGGCCAGGAGCGGGATCAACTCGAGCTACGCCGTCTTCCAGGACGCGACCGGGCGCGCCACCGAGCGCACGCTCGCGATCGGGATCGCCATCGGCTCGGGCTACCTCTTCCCGACCACGTTCCAGAACGAGGTCTTCAGCGACCTGACCGGCGAGCGCGGCGTGCTGATGGGCGCCCTGGCCGGGATCATGGAGGCCCAGTACGACGTGCTGCGGCAGAACGGCCACATCCCGAGCGAGGCCTTCAACGAGACCGTCGAGGAGCTGACCCAGAGCCTGATCCGCCTGGTGGGCCAGAACGGCATGGACTGGATGTACTGCCAACTGCAGCACCACCGCCCAGCGGGGCGCCCTCGACTGGAAGCCGCGCTTCCAGAAGGCCGTGCTGCCCCGTCTTCCACGAGCTCTACGAGTCCGTCAAGGAGGGCAGGGAGACCGAGGTCGTCATCCGCGTGAACAGCGCCACCGACTACCGGGAGAAGCTGGAGGCGGAGCTGGCGGTGATGGGGAACTCCGAGATGTGGCAGGCGGGAGCCGCCGTCCGCTCGCTGCGCCCCGAGAACTGGCAGAAGACGGTCCCCGCGGCCAAGGCGAAGAAGAAGGCGGCGGCGAAGAAGAGCGTGAAGAAGGCGGCCCGGAAGGCGACGCCTGCGAAGAAGACCGCGAAGAAGACTGCGAAGAAGACTGCGAAGAGGCCGGCCCGGAAGACGAAGAAGGGGGCCCGGAAGGCCGGCAGAAGGTAGGGCAGTTCGATGGCGATCCCACTCCGAAGCGCCGCCACTCTCGAGGGGCGGCGGATGGCCGGCGCCCGCAGCCTGTGGCGGGCGAACGGCATGCGCGACGAGCACATGGGCCGTCCCGTCGTCGCGGTCGTCAACTCCTTCACCCAGTTCGTACCGGGTCACGTGCACCTGCACGAGATCGGGCAGAAGGTGAAGGCGATGATCGAGGCCAAGGGCTGTTTCGCCGCCGAGTTCAACACCATCGCCATCGACGACGGCATCGCGATGGGCCACGACGGGATGCTCTACTCGCTGCCCTCCCGCGAGCTGATCGCCGACAGCGTCGAGTACATGGCGAACGCCCACAAGGTCGACGCCATGGTCTGCATCTCCAACTGCGACAAGATCACGCCCGGGATGCTGATGGCGGCCATGCGCCTCGACATACCGGCCATCTTCGTCTCCGGCGGGCCGATGGAGGCCGGGGTCCGCGGCGCCAAGCGCCACGACCTGATCGACGTGATGGTGCAGGCCGCCGACCCGGCCGTCGGCGACTCCGACCTCGCGAGCCTCGAGCGCTCGGCCTGCCCGACCTGCGGCAGCTGCTCCGGCATGTTCACCGCGAACTCGATGAACTGCCTGAACGAGGCCCTGGGCCTGGCGCTGCCGGGAAACGGCACCGTGGTGGCGACCCATTCCAACCGGTCGCGTCTCTTCGAGAAGGCCGCCTCGCGCATCGTCGAGATGGCCGAGCTCTACTACGGCAAGGGCGACGCCTCGGTGCTGCCGCGTTCGATCGGATCCAAGGCAGCCTTCCTGAACGCGATGTCGCTCGACATCGCGATGGGCGGCTCCACCAACACGGTGCTGCACCTGCTGGCGATCGCCCGCGAGGCCGGTGTCGACTTCACGATGGCCGACATCGACCGCCTGTCGCGCAAGACGCCGTGTCTCTGCAAGGTCGCCCCCAGCTCTTCCTATCACGTGGAGGACGTGAACCGCGCCGGCGGCATCCACTCGATCCTGGGCGAGCTCGCCCGCGGCGGGCTGCTCGACACGTCCGTCGTGCGCGCCGACGGCCTGACCCTCGCTCAGGCCCTCGAGGCCTGGGACCTCCGCTCGCCCAGGGTGAGCGAGGAGGCGCGCGACACCTACCGGAGCGCGCCAGGCGGGCGGCCCAACCTGGTGCTGGGCTCGCAGCAGAGCCGCTACGCCGAGCTGGACGTCGATCGCGAGAAGGGCTGCGTCCGTGACATCGCCCACGCCTACGACGCCGACGGCGGCCTCGCGGTCCTCTATGGGAACCTCGCCGAGCGCGGATCGATCGTGAAGACGGCGGGCGTCGACCCTTCGATCTTCCAGTTCCGCGGCCCGGCGAAGGTGTTCTCCTCGCAGGAGGCCGCCTGCGACGGGATTCTTTCCGGGGCCGTCACCGCGGGCGACGTGGTGGTGATCCGCTACGAGGGGCCGCGGGGCGGACCCGGCATGCAGGAGATGCTGTACCCGACCTCCTACATCAAGAGCCGGCAGCTCGGCACGAAGTGCGCGCTCATCACCGACGGACGCTTCTCGGGCGGCACCTCGGGCCTCTCGATCGGGCACGTCTCGCCCGAGGCCGCCGAAGGCGGCGCGCTGGCCCTGGTCGAGGACGGCGACCTGATCGCGATCGACGTCAAGGCGCGTTCGGTGAACGTCGAGCTGTCGGCTGCCGAGCTGGCCAGGCGGCGCAAGGCGGAGGAGGCGCGGGGCGAAGGTGCCTTCACCGCGCGCGGGCGCGAGCGCGTCGTCTCTCAGGCCCTCAAGGTCTACGCGCTGCTCGCGTCCTCTGCGGACACCGGGGCGGTTCGACAGCTGCCCTAGCGCGGCCGCCGCCGCCCCGGGCCGACTCGTCTGCTCGCAAGGGCGACCGGGCGGAGCCGCCGAAGCGCGGCCACCGCGAACCGATCATCAGCGCCGACGCCCGGGCAACTTCGGGCAGCTCAACACGGCCCGCGATCCGAGGACGATGCAGCTCGGCGTGCGCCTGACGTTCTGACGCTCACGAGTCTCTGACTCACGGGAGGGTTGCGGCCGTGCGGCCGCGACCCTCCTTTGGTCGCGCGATCGGTTTTCGTGGTGAAGCGCCCGCCCCGCGAGCCTCAGCCTCAGCGGCCCGGCGGGATCTGGCGGGACTCCAGGGTCAGCACGATCGCCATGTGGAAGGAGGCTTCCGCCCCCGGCTCGAGCTCGCAGACGTCCGTGTGCGGCTGCCCCTCGGCCAGCAGGTTGAAGGCGTTCGGCGGCGAGGAGAGGGGCTCGATCGCGATCGCCGGCCGACCCGGCGGCGTGTAGAGCTGCAGATGGCGCAGGCCCGCCGTACCCGCCCGAGGCGAGAACTCGACCGTGCGGCGGACGACGCGAGCGACGCGCCCGCCGTCGTGCCCCACCAGGACCGGCTCGTCCTCGACCCAGCAGCGCGCCTGGCCTCCTTCCGTCGTGAGGTCGGTGAAGGTCACGTCCCAGCTGTCGCTCTCCCCAAGCCGCCGGCCCTCTCTGAAGTCGCTCGCTCCCGTGACGGGAAGAAGAGTGCCGGTGGGGGTCGGCTTCTCGCGGCCGTCCAGCTGCCAGAGGCGGGCGGCCGGGATCAGCACCCGGCAACTGGGCTGCCGGTGCAGATAGGGATGCCAGCCGGCGCTGATCGGCTGAACACCCCGGCCCGTGCTCCAGAAGACGAGCCAGGCGTCCAGGCGCCCTTCGCCGAGCGCGATCCGGTGCTCGACCAGGAACTCGAAGGGGAAGCTACCGAGGGCCTCCTGCGGGCGCACCTGGAGAGCGCAGGTGATCGCCGCGGGCGTACGCTCGGTGATCTCCCAGGCCAGATGGCGCAAGAAGCCGTGCTGCTCGTGCGCCATGCGGTACTCCGTCCCCCGGTAGCGGAAGACGCCGCCTCTCTCCCGCCCCACGCGCCCCGGGGTCGGAGCCAGGACCGGCATGCCGTAGCTCGTGGGTTTGGCGGCGACGCTCGCGATGTTGGCGGGCTCCAGCACCGAGACCGGCCAGCGCAGCTCGCGGGGATGGAACGACAGGCCGATCACGTTGGCGCCCCACTCGGGCACCACCACGGCGAGTGTCGTTCCCGAGGGGCCGACGTGGCGAAGGTGCTGCAGCTCCACGCTCAGGCCCGTACCCACGCCGCGCAGTCTGCGTGGTTCCGGGGCGAAGGTCAACGAAGTCGCCGTCGGCGGGACGGCCGCCTTACGGACTGGCGAGCCGTGCCGCGGCGTGCTGGCGGGCTCTGGTTGACGCACGCCGCAGCAGGGCAGTAACGTCGGGACGGACCAGGATCTCAAGTTGCGCCACCTCTCGAACTGGCTGTTGTCCTTCGCGTCGGTCGTCGTGTTCCTGCTCCTGCTGCTCGGAGCCGAGGGGGTGGCACGCCTCGTCGACCCCGACTACCTGTACGAGCTGCGCGCCGAAGAGAGCTCGAACGTCTACTCGGAGACCTATGGCTGGGATCTCCGCAAGGGGTTTCACGGGATCGACTTCGGACACGTGGCGACCGTGAACAGCCAGGGCTATCGCGGAGCTGTGCACCCCTACCGCAAGACGCCGGGGCACATCCGGGTCGTGATGCTCGGAGACTCGATCGCCTACAGCGCCGGCGTCGACGACGACCATTCGTTCTCGGCGCTGGTCGAGAAGCGGCGCCCGGACATCGAGATCGTCAACCTGGCGGTGGGTGGGTACGGTACCGACCAGGAGCTGATCAAGCTCGAGCGGCAGGGGCTGCGCTATCACCCGGACGTGGTGATCCTGCACTTCTGCCTGTTCAGCGACTACACGGACAACTCATTGCCCTCGGCGCTCTTCGACGCCCGCCAGCCGAAGCCCTTCTTCACCTGGGACGGCCACACGCTCGTCGAGCACGACCAGCACCTGAAGCTCTCGCCTGTGCGCCGGCTGGCGCAGTGGCTCTCGGACTACTCGTACCTGTACAACCGGCTGCGCGTGCTGGTCGGGCTGCGGCGGCCCGCCCGCCAGCCGGGTGTCTGGTCGGAGCGCAAGAACAAGGTGGAGGACGACCTGGGGCCCGCGGCCGAGCTCACCTTCGCGCTCATTCGCCGCATGGACGAGCTGTCGCGTCAGGTCGGGGCGCGCTTCTACGTGGTCGTCCATCCCGACGAGTTCGCCTTTCGCCATCGCTCCCGCCTGCTGCGCAAGCTGTGCACCTCGCCCATGCTCGACGGCATCACCGTGGTCGAGATGGGCGACCGCCATCGCGCGGCCGGGCTGGACTTCTCGGAGTTCGCGATCGACGAGCCGGGCCACCTCACCGAGCGGGGGCACGAGGTGGCCGCGGACGTGGTGGAGACGCTCGTTTCGGGGAAGCTTCCCCCGGACTGGGACTACCGCCGGGCGTGTGCCGCGCGCTTCACGCCGGCGCGCTGAGGACTTGCAGCCCAGCGCTCGACCCAAGGTGGCCCGGTCGGGCCTTAGCGCCAGTTCTTGAGCCGCGGCCACACGTCGGCGAGAGTCGCGAAACCGCGGGGGTGCTGGCACAGGAGGACGGTGAAGTGCTCCTGACGCATCGCATAGGGGTGGCCGACCGTCGCCACCTCGCGCACGTCAGAGAACCACCGCTCGGCCGACTCGCGCCGGTCGCCGAGCACGATCATGCTCTCGCCCGTGTACTGCCGCGGCCCCCAATACCAGTACGCGAGGTGCCCGCCGATCGCCTTGGGCAGGCCCAGGCGGGGCCCGTAGAAGTCGATCGCGCCGCCCTGGCCGAAGTCGTTCGCGAAGATGCCCGTCTTCGTCCGCAGGTCGGGCGGCAGGCCGTTGTAGACGCGGGCGACCGTCTCCACCATCTCGGGCCAGCCGAACCGGTCGGCGAACATCTGCGGCATCGCGCTGGTCGCGCGGTTCTCGAGCCGCGGCTGGGCGATCCGGAGGACCGAGGTGTAGCGGAAATAGGCGTCGGGCGGCAGGATCGGCAAGACCGTGGGCGCCACCAGGGCACCCACCAGGCCGAGCTGCACGAGAGCGACGGGCCTCAGCCACCGCGTGCGCCGGCCGCGTAGCACCGGCTCGATCACGACGGCGCCGGCCGCGATCAGCATCGGATAGGCCGCCGCCGCATAGTAGGTCTTGTGGGAGCCCGGCGTCGTCAGGAACAGACAGCCGATCACGATCAGGAAGGCCCAGCCGAACGCGCGCACGGTCTTCAGGCGGGCGGCCGTGAAGAGGGCGACGAGGCCGGCGATCCAGACCGGGGCCGCGGCCGGGTTCAGGAACAGCAGCTCCATCGACCAGAACTGGACGAACCCCACGCTGACGTCGCGGCCGTCCCGCCGGATGTTGGCGAGCACCTCGAAGTGGGGGAAGCCGTGGCGGATCTGCCAGACGAGGTGCGGCAGGATGACGACCAGCGCGACGAGCCCGCCCAGGAGGAGCCAACGGTTGAAGAGCAGACGGCGCTCGGGCGTCAGCAGCAGCCCGACCACGAGCGCGAACCCGAACAGCAGCATCGTGTGCTTGTTCAGGACGCCGATCCCGGCGAGCAGGCCGAAGGGCAACCACAGTCGAGTGTCGTCCGTCTGGATCATGCGCAGGACCAGGAAGGCGCACCCGGTCCAGATCAGGGGCTCGACGGGGTTCATCGACAGGTAGCTGCTGAAGGCGAGGAAGACTGGCGCCGCCAGCACCGAGAGCGCGGCCAGGGCCTGGGCGAAGCGCCCGCCGCCCAGCCTCCGCGTGAGCATCCCGGTCAGGAACACGAGCCCGGCCCCGGCCAGGGCCGGGAAGAGCCGGATCGAGTAGGGGGAATCGCCGAAGATGTGTCGCGTGAGCCAGGCCTGGAAGGCCGTGAGGGGCGGGAAGTCCGGATAGCCCCAGGCGAGATGCTCGCCGCAGGCGAGGAAGTACAGCTCGTCGATGAAGAAGCCGTAGACGGCCGCCGTCGCCATGTGCAGAGCGAGCTTGGCCGACGCCAGGGCGCCGACGATGGCGGGGCCGCTCAGGTACCAGCGGGCGCGTGCCTCCCCAGCCGGCTGCTCCCGCCCCGCGGCCGGGTCCAGGTCGGCCGCAGTGCCTGTCATCGTGGTCATGGTCACCTCGAGGAGAGCCTACGCGCGGCGGGGGACTGAGTTCCCGGGCGCGGTGACGAGCGGAGCAGGGGTGCCGCGAGCGGAGAGAAGGGCGGCCCCCCGGGGCGCCGGAGGTTCGCGCAGAGGCGGCGCATCGGGGTACCCTTCGCCTCCGATGGAGGACGCGAGGGGAGGCCGCGCCCGGGGAGCCGTCGGCCGCTGGGTCCTGACGGGCCTCGCCGCGACGCTGATCGCGACGCTCGTCGCGCTCCTCAATTTCTCGGTTGCCCTCAACTCCTGGCGGGCCGAGGGCGTCACGCGTTCTGCCAAGTACCCTCTGCTCTGGGAGCTGACGGGGGCCTACGCCTTCCTGGCGCTGCTGCCCTTCCTGCTGGCTCTCATTCGCCGCTTCCCCGTCGACGGCCCCCACCTGCGCCGCAATCTGCCGCTGCACCTGCTGGCCTTCGTGCCCTTCTCGATCGTCCATACCCTTCTCATGTGGGGGAGCCGCAACCTCCTCTACCGCCTGCTGGGCTGGGGGAGCTACGACTACGGCGACATGCGCTACCGCTTCCCGATGGAGGCGGGCAAGCAGCTGATCGGCTACTTCGCCGTCTACGCGGTCGTCACCCTGCTCCGCTACGCGGGACGCGAGAAGGACCGGGAGCTCCGCGCCGCGCGGCTCGAGGGCGAGCTCTACGAGGCGCGGCTGGCGGCGCTCAAGATGCAGCTCAATCCCCACTTCCTGTTCAACACGCTGCACATGATCGCCTCGCAGGTCCGCGACCAGCCGGCCCGGGCCGAGGCGATGATCGCGCACCTCTCGGACTTCCTCCGCCTGACCTTGCGGCACTCGCAGGCCCAGCTGGTTCCGCTCGCGACCGAGCTCGAGTTCCTGGACGCCTACCTGGAGATCATGAAGGCCCGTTTCGAGGAGCGGCTGGCCGTCGAGCGCGAGATCGATCCTTCGGCCGGCCCGGCGCTCGTACCCCAGCTGCTGCTCCAGCCGCTGGTCGAGAACGCGATCACCCACGCCATGGGCGACCACCAGCGACAGGCGCGGCTGCGGCTCGCGGCGGTCCGCTCCGGCGAGACGCTCCTCCTGGTCGTCGAGGACAACGGCCCGGGTCTCGCGGCCGACGGCCTGCCGGTGCTCGGCCGCGGCGTCGGGCTCACCAACACGGCCGAGCGTCTGCGTCACCTCTACGGCGAGGACCAGGCGCTCGCGCTCGCGACGCCCGCGGCAGGCGGGTTGCGCGTCGAGATCACGCTGCCCATCCTGAGACAACCGGCGGCGGCGGACGCCCCGTGAGCGCGCGCGCGCTGATCGCGGACGACGAGGCGCCCGCGCGCCGCAGGCTGCGGTCCCAGCTCGCGGCGGAGGCGGGCGTCGAGGTCGTGGGCGAGGCAGGCAGCGGGTCCGAGGCCGTCGAGGCGATCCGGTCGCTGCAGCCGGACCTCGTCTTCCTCGACGTACAGATGCCCGGCATGAACGGCTTCGAGGTGATCGAGGCGGTCGGCGTCGAGGCGATGCCGGTGGTCGTGTTCGTGACCGCCTATGACGAGTACGCCCTCGCCGCCTTCGAGGTCGCCGCGGTCGACTATCTGCTCAAGCCCTTCACGCAGGAACGCTTCGGGCGGGCGCTCGCCCGGGCCCTGGCGGCGGTCGCGACTCGCCCGGGCGGCCGGGACTCGCTCGAGCGGCTGCTGCGCGAGCGGCTCGGACGCGGCGAGCGTCCCCTCGATCGGCTGCTGGTGCGCGACGGGGAGCGGCTGCTCTTCGTGCCGGCGGGGGAGATCGTGCGCCTGAGCGCCGAGGGCAACTACGTGCGCGTCCACACCGCCGCGGGCCGCTACGAGCTGCGCGAGACCCTCGCCGGGCTCGAGGCGCGACTCGGCGCGGAGCGCTTCGTCCGCGTCCACCGCTCCGAGATCGTGAACCTCGACTTCGTGGGCGAGGTGCAACGGCACCAGCACGGCGATCTGATCGCCGTGCTCAGGAACGGCGAGGCGGTCCGCGTCTCGCGCCGGTACGCCGCCCGCCTGCTCGGCCCGACCGGGCGGTCCTGACGCCCCCCGGGAGCGCCGCCGCGTGGCGCGCGGCCTCGCTCACGAGCTCGGTCACGAAGCGCTCGGCCGCCACCCCGCCGTGCCAGAGTGTCCGCGTCACCAGACGCACCGGATGCGGGGGCATGGTGGTCGTCTCGAGCTCGACCCGCTCGCCCGCGACCCCCTCGCAGGCGAGTGCCGGGACCAGGCCGATCCCGACGCCGCCCGTCGCGTAGGAGAGCAGCAGCGAGACGCTCGGCACGTCGATGGTCGAGGTCGGGCGCAGGCGCCGCTCCTCGAGGTAGTGGTCGAGCAGGCGTCGCCCCCCGCTCCCGGGCGCGAGGCGCAGCACCGGCTCGCGCACCAGCCGCTCGTCGAGCGAGGCGGGCCGGCCGGGGCGCCGGGGCAGCAGCCACAGGAACGGCTGCTCGAAGAGGGTGCGCGAAGCGAGCGCCGGTCGTTCGCCGGCGATGGACACGATCGCGACGTCCACCTCGCCCCGCTCGAGCCGGCGCAGGGACTCCTCGGAGTGGACGGTCGTGATCTCGAAGTGAAGCGGCGCCCCGGCGGCGGCGAGACGCCGCAGCACCGGGACCAGCAGCGAGCGACCGATGTAGTCGCTGGCGGCGATCCGGAGCAGGGAGACGCCGCTGCCGGCGAGGTCGCCCAGCACCCCGAAGACGGCGTCCGCCTGGTCGAAGAGCCGCGTGATCGAAGGCAGCGCCTGCTGGCCGACGGCGGAGAGCACGAGACCGCGCCCGCGCCGCTCGAAGAGGGGCGCTCCGAGCGCCTCCGCCAGGCGGCGCAGCTGCTGGCTGACGGCGGACGGGGTCTTGTGCAGACGATCGGCGGCAAGCGCCACCGAGCCCAGACGGGCCACGGTGACCGCGTCGTAGAGGGCCGGTATCAGGGCGGGGTCCACGGCGAAAGCATAAGTGAGACTCACGAGACACGCAAGAAACATTCACTGGACTTAATCGAGCGTCGGCGCCAGACTGCCCGGCAGTGATCGGACGTCGACGCCGTCGGCGGGCGGCCGGCGCTTCGTGGAGGGTGAGGCCGTGGGCAAGAGTCTCTTCCAGAAGGTGTGGGACCGGCACGTGGTCCGGACGCTGCCGAATGGTCAGGCGCAGGTCTTCGTGGGGCTGCACCTCATCCACGAGGTGACCAGCCCACAGGCGTTCGGGATGCTGCGAGACCTCGGTCTCAAGGTGGCGCGCCCCGACCGTACCTTCGCGACCGTCGACCACATCGTCCCGACCGACTCGTTGGCCCGGCCCTTCAAGGACCCGCTTGCCGAGGGCATGATCGTCGCCCTCGAGCAGGCCTGCCGGGAGTTCGGGATCCGGCTCTTCGACGTGGCCTCCGGGCGCCAGGGGATCGTGCACGTGATCGGGCCCGAGCTCGGCCTCACCCAGCCCGGCATGGTGATCGCGTGCGGCGACTCGCACACCTCGACCCACGGGGCGATAGGAGCTGTCGCCTTCGGCATCGGCACCACCCAGGTCCGCGACGTGCTCGCGACCCAGACGCTGAGCCTGGCGCCGCTCAAGGTGCGCCGGATCGAGGTGGGCGGCCGCCTGCGTCCCGGCGTCTACGCGAAAGACCTCGTCCTCCACACCATTCGCCTGCTCGGCGTCGACGGCGGGACGGGCTTCGCCTACGAGTACGCCGGGGAGGCGGTCGAGGCGCTCGAGATGGAGGAGCGCATGACCCTCTGCAACATGGCGATCGAGGGGGGGCGCGGGTCGGCTACGTGAACCCCGACCAGAAGACCTTCGACTACCTCCGGGGTCGCGAGCTCGCGCCGAAGGGTGCCGCCTGGGAGCAGGCGGTCTCCTGGTGGCGCTCGCTCGCCTCCGACCCGGACGCGAGCTATGACGACGTGGTGAAGATCGACGCGGCCGAGGTGGCGCCGACGGTCACCTGGGGCGTCAACCCCGGCCAGGCCATCTCCGTGAAGGAGCGCGTCCCGCGCGTCGAGGACGGCAAGAGCGAGGCCGAGCAGGCCTCGATCCAGGACGCCCTCGGCTACATGCAGCTCGAGCCGGGCAGCAGGATCGAGGGCGTGCCCGTGGACGTCGCCTTCATCGGCAGCTGCACGAACGGACGGCTCTCGGACTTCCGGGAGGTCGCGCGCCATCTCGCGGGCCGCAAGGTGTCGCCCTCGGTGCGGGCGATCGCGGTCCCAGGCTCGGCGGAGGTCGCGCGGCAGGCCGAGGCGGAGGGCCTGGATCGCGTCTTCCGCGAGGCTGGATTCGAGTGGCGCGGCCCGGGCTGCTCGATGTGCCTCGCCATGAACCCGGACAAGCTGGTCGGCCGTCAGCTCTGCGCCTCCTCCTCGAACCGCAACTTCAAGGGGCGACAGGGAAGCCCCACCGGTCGGACGGTGTTGATGAGCCCATTGATGGTGGCGGCCGCGGCGATCCGCGGCCGGGTGGCCGACGCGCGCGAAGTCTTCGTGATCGACTGAGCGGGGAAGGGAGAGCACGAGATGGCACTCGAGAAGATCACCAGGGTGCAGGGGCGCGCCGTCCCCGTGCCGGGCGACGACATCGACACCGACCGGATCATCCCGGCGCGCTTCATGAAGTGCGTGTCCTTCGACGGGCTGGGGGCGCACCTCTTCCACGACCTGCGCTTCGCGGAGGACGGCTCGCACAAGACCTGCTCGCTCAACGACGCACGCTTCCAGGGCGCGACGATCATGCTCTCGAACGCCAACTTCGGCTGCGGCTCCTCGCGGGAGCACGCCCCGCAGGCGCTCGCCAAGAGCGGCTTCCGGGCGATCGTGGCCGAGAGCTTCGCCGAGATCTTCTCCGGCAACGCGACCGCGCTCGGGATGCCCTGCGCCTGCGTCAGCCACGAGGCCGCGCTCGCGCTGGCGGCCCTGGTCGAGAAAGAGCCGTCGCTCGAGGTGGTGGTCGACCTCGAGGCGCAGGAGGTGACGGCGGGCGGGCGGCGCTTCTCCTTCTGGATGAAGCCGGGCGCGCGCGAAGCGCTCGTCTCGGGCCAGTGGGACCCGATCGGGCAGCTGCTCGACGGCGCGGCCGAGACGGCGCGGGTCGCGGAGGCGCTGCCGTACCTGCGCTACTGACGAGCGCGGGCCAGACGCCGTGGCGCGGCTCGAAGCGAGCAGCCGGGGCGGCGCCCCGATCAGGGCGGGCGTCAGTCTAGAATAGGAGCGCATGAACGCACCGCTTCGCGGAGCCGGTCTCGCCCTGGGCGCGGCGCTGGCCTTGTCGCTGGCGGCGAGCCCCGCGGGCGCCCAGACGCCCGGCTTCGCGGGCACCTACAAGCTGACCCTCCGCTTCGGGGGCAGCTGCCAGACGCAGGTCCCGTCCCTGTCGCTCCTGCTCCAGTTGAAGGAGCGCGTGGTCACGCGGGGCAGCGAGGTCACGGGCCGGCCCAGCCGGCCCGACGAGACCTCGGTCGGCGAGATCACTCTCCTGCGGTCCGGCTCGGTCGTGCACGGAGCCATCGGAACGCAGGGCGGCCGCACCGAGCGCGAGCCGATCACGAGCCTCGAGGGCCACCTGTTCATGCCCTGGCTCGTCCTCGACGGGACGGTGACGACGAGCGGCGGGCGCGGGCAGGTCCAGGGGACGGCCTTCGGCTTCCTGGCTGCCGGCGGACCCGAGGAAGACTACCCGAGCTCGCTCGCGAGGTGTACCGGCACGGACTTCACGTGGCAGCTCGACCCGCAGTGAGGCCATGCCTCCGATGAAGAACACGATCCTCGTCGCATGCGTGCTGGCGTCCGGCGTGATCGCCGGGGCCGGGAGGCCGGCCATCGGGAACGACGCCGCGCGTGGCGGCGGAGCCCTGGTGGTGAAGGCGAGCCCGGCCGTGGCCCCCTGCGTGGTGGCCGCGGCGGCGGCGCTCGAGCAGGCGACCGGGCGGCGGGTCTCCGTCGAGACGGCACCCATCGGCGCCGTGGGCTCAGCGCAGGGAGCCGACGTCGTGGTCGCGGTGGAGGAGGAGCTGACGCGCGTCATCGAGGGCGGCGAGACGGCGCCCGATCTCGACGTGGACGTCGCGACGATCCCGTGGGTCTTCACCGGCGCGGTCGCCGCTCCCGGCGACGTGAAGGCGCTGGCCCGCTCCGGCAAGAGCGTGCGCGTCTTCGGCGGCGTCGTCTCGCGCTACGCGCGCCAGAGCCTCGAGTCGCTGTCACCCTCGCGCGTCACCAGCGTCAAGGATCCCTCACTGGTCCGGCACCTCGGGCGGGACGAGTTGGCTCTGGTCCCGCTGAGCCTCGCCGGTGCCGGGCCCGTCGCGAGCGCCGACGTGCCGCCCCTGCAGGTGCGGGCTCTCGGCGTGCGCGGCACGCCCCGGCGGGACGGGGCCCGGGCCTTCCTCGAGTTCCTGACCGGACCGGCGGGCGAAGCCGCCTTCGGCCGCTGCGGGAGGGCCGCCGCGCGATGAAGGCCCCGCGGCTGGCCCTCTACGCGCTCCCGCTCCTCGCTCTCGGCGCCTGTGGTGGCGACACCGGCGGGAATGGTCCTACCGACAACCCGACGCCCTGTGCGCCGACGACGTCCGTCTACGC
The DNA here is from genome assembly GCA_963732935.1 of uncultured Acidobacteriota bacterium. Lineage (GTDB taxonomy): Bacteria > Acidobacteriota > Vicinamibacteria > Fen-336 > Fen-336 > DATBSL01. The sequence goes on from CAVTBK010000007.1 coordinate 40,527, forward strand.
GACGCGCGTCGTCGAGTCGTGGATCCCCGCCGAGTCGCTCGCCCAAGACATCTTCAACGACCCCGAGCAGGCGCTGGGGCCTCCGGACGCGGGCGGCTACGGGCCGGACAAGTGGGTCGGCTTCGTCAGCCTGGGCTTCGGCGGGCACGTCACCGTCGATCTCGGCGGCTGCATCGGCGACGGCACCGGCGCGGACATCCGCGTCTATCAGGGTGTCTCCAACGAGCCGCTGTCCGTCTACGTGTCCACGTCGGAGACCGGTCCCTTTACGCTGCTGAAGCCGTTCTTCCAGGACTGCGGGACGCGCGTCCCCGGCGACCGGGTGAAGGGCTACTGCGAGTTCGACCTGGCCTCGGCGGGCGTCGCCCAGGCCCGCTACGTCCGCGTCGAAGACGCCGAGATCTACCCCTGCCCCTGCGGCACGCCGAGCGAAGGAGCCGACCTCGACGCCGTGCAGTCGCTGGCTGTGAGCAGCGCGGTTCCCTGACGCCTCCGGCCCCCCGGAGTTCCTGAGTCTCCGGGCCGCGGGATTGTGGCCGCCCAAGCAACGGTGAGAGGATGGAGGAAATCCCCGAGAGGTCACCGTGCCCGTCATCCGTAGCCAGGTCCATCCGGCCAGCGACGAGTTCCGTGCGAACCACGCCCACAACGAGGGGCTCTGCCGTCGGCTGCGCGAAGTCCAGGAGCTGATGGCGGTGGGCGGCGGCGAGAGGGAGCGGGCCCGCCACCGCGAGCAGGGCAAGCTTCCCGTCCGTGAGCGGATCGCGGCGCTGCTCGACCCGGGCACGCCGTTCCTCGAGCTGGGGATGCTGGCCGGCTTCGAGGTGTACCCGGAGCCCGTTCCCGCGGCCGGCCTGGTGGGAGGCGTCGGCATCGTCTCGGGGCGAGCGTGCATGATCGTGGCCAACGACGCCACCGTGAAGGCGGGCACCTACTTCCCGCTCACGGTCAAGAAGCACCTGCGCTGCCAGCAGGTCGCTTCCGAGAACCGGCTTGCCTGCCTCTATCTCGTCGACTCGGGTGGGGCCTACCTTCCCCTGCAAGCGGAGGTCTTCCCGGACCGCGAGCACTTCGGACGCATCTTCTACAACCAGGCGCTGCTCTCGGCGGCCGGCGTCCCGCAGATCGCCGCGGTGATGGGCTCCTGCACCGCCGGGGGCGCCTATCTCCCGGCCATGAGCGATCAGACCGTGATCGTCGAGGGCACCGGCACGATCTTCCTGGGTGGGCCGCCGCTGGTCAAGGCCGCGACCGGCGAGGAGGTCTCGGCGGAAGAGCTGGGCGGCGCGCGCATGCACACCGAGCGGTCCGGTGTCGCCGACCACCTGGCCGAGGACGACGCGCACGCGATCGCCATCCTGCGCGAGATCGTCGCGCATCTGGGCACGCGGGCAGGGGCCGGGTGGCCGCCCGCCGCGAGCGAGCGACTGCCCGCCGCGGGGGAGCCGCCGCTCTACGATCCGGAGGAGCTCCTGGGCGTGTGGCCAGCCGACCCGCGCCGCCAGGTGGAGGTGCGCGAGGTGATCGCGCGGCTGGTGGACGGGAGCCGGCTGTTCGAGTTCAAGAAGCGGTACGGCACGACGCTCGTCTGCGGCTTCGCGCAGGTCGAGGGCATCCCCTGCGGCATCATCGCCAACAACGGCGTGCTGTTCGGCGAGAGCGCCCAGAAGGCCACCCACTTCGTCGAGCTGTGCACGGCCGAGCGCGTGCCCATCCTGTTCCTGCAGAACATCACCGGGTTCATGGTGGGAGCCCAGTACGAGAGGTCGGGCATCGCCAAGGAGGGAGCGAAGCTCGTCCACGCCGTGGCCACGGCACGAGTGCCCAAGATCACCTTGATCCTGGGCGGCAGCTTCGGGGCCGGCAACTACGGCATGTGCGGCCGTGCCTACGACCCGCGCTTCGTCTGGACCTGGCCTTCGTCCCGCATCTCGGTGATGGGTGGCGAGCAGGCGGCGCAGGTCCTGCTCACGGTGAAGCGCGACCAGGCCGCCCGCGAGGGCAAGCAGCTCACGGCCGAGGAGGAGGCGGCGATCCTGGAGCCGATCCGCGAGAAGTACGAGAGAGAGGGGCATCCTTTCTTCGCCTCGGCGCGCCTCTGGGACGACGGCGTCGTCGACATGCGCCTCACGCGCTCGGTCCTGGCACAGAGCCTGGCCGTCACCCGGAACGCGCCGATCGAACGCACCACGGTCGGTGTCTTCCGCATGTGAGCGGGGAGGGGCCCTCGGATGGCGACTCGACGACTGGCCCGCGAGGCCGGGCTCGTGCGCATCGGCAACGCGGGCGGGTACTGGGGCGACGACCCCTACGCACTGCGGCGCCAGCTGCTCGGCCCCACCCACCTCGACTACGTCTCGATCGACTTCCTGGCCGAGCTGTCGATGAGCATCCTGCAGAAGCAGCGGGCGAAGGACCCGTCGGCAGGATGGGCGCGCGACTTCCTCGCACAGATCGAGCCGCTGCTCGGTGAGCTGAAGAGCCGAGGAACCTGCGTCGTGACCAACGCCGGCGGGGTCAATCCCAGAGGCTGCGCCGCTGCCCTGCTCGCCGCCGCGCGGAGCCGAGGGCTCGAGCTGCGGGTGGCCGTCGTCACGGGCGACGACATCCTGCCGCGGGTCTCCGAGCTGCGCGCGGCCGGCGTCGACTTCCGCAACCTGGAGACGGGGGAGGTCCTGGCGCCGGTCGCCGGGCGTCTGGTGGCGGCGAACGCCTACTTCGGCGCGCTGCCGGTCCGCGAGGCGCTGCGCTCTCGCCCGGACCTCGTCGTCTGCGGCCGCGTCACCGACACCGGCATCACGCTCGGGGCGATGATGGCGGCCTTCGACTGGGGGGAGACGGAGTTCGACCAGCTGGCGGCCGGCATCGTGGCCGGGCACATCATCGAATGCGGGACCCAGGCGACGGGCGGCAACTTCACCGACTGGCGCAAGGTCCGCTCCTTCGACGCGATGGGCTTCCCGGTGCTCGAGTGCTCCCCGGACGGCTCCTTCGTGGTGACCAGGCAGCCCGGCTCGGGCGGGCTGGTCAGCTGCGCCACCGTGCGCGAGCAGCTCCTCTACGAGATGGGGGACCCGCGCTCGTACCTGACACCCGACTGCGTCGCCGATTTCTCCAGCATCGCCCTCGAGCGCGACGGCCGCGACCGCGTTCGGGTGAGCGGGGTCCGAGGCGCGCCTCCGCCTCCCACGCTCAAGGTCTCGGCCGCCTACGGCGACGGCTTCAAGGCCTCGGGCACCCTCATCGTCTCGGGTCCCGAGGCGCGGGCGAAGGCTCGCCGGCTCGCTGAGATCTGCTGGTCACGCCTGTTCGCCGAGCTCGACCGGGACGGGCTCGGCCGGCCGGAGGCCACGCTGACGGAGCTGGTCGGCGACGACTCCTGCCACGGCCGGCTCACTCCCGCGCACAGCCCGACCGAGATCCTGCTCCGTCTCTCGGCGCGCGACCCCTCCCGCCGGCCTCTGGAGGTCTTCCGGAAGCTGCTGCCCAGCCTCATCCTCTCGGGCCCGCCCGGCGTGGCGGTGACCGGCGGCGCGCCGCCCATCTCCGAGGTCGTCTCGTACTGGCCGTGTCTCGTCCCTCGCGACGCTGTGTTGCCGCGGATCGAGGTCTGGGAGCAGCCCGCCGGGGCGGGCGAGGCGAGCTGCGTCGGAGAGCGAACCCTGGCCTGGCCGGACGTCTGCGTGCCGACCGCGCCCGCCCCCCTCCGCGAGCCAGCGCCTCCGCCCGTGCCTGGCGGAGCGACGGTGCGCCTGCCGCTCATCGCCCTGGCCCACGCGCGCAGCGGAGACAAGGGGGACACGGCCAACATCGGCCTGATCGGCCGCAGTCCGGAATGCTACGCGTGGCTCGCACGCCACCTGACCGCAGCCCGGATCCGAGGCTGGTTCCGCGACCGCACGCCCGGACCCGTGCACCGCCACCTGGTCCCGAACCTCTGGGCCCTCAACTTTCTGCTCGAGCACGCGCTCGGCGGCGGCGGCACCCGGAGTCTGCGCCTGGACGCCCAGGGCAAGACCCTCGCGCAGGCGTTGCTGCGCTGCGAGGTGCGCGTCCCTCGGCGGCTCCTGGCGACCATCCGGCCGGAGAACCGGAGGCCGCGCCGTCCCTCAGGAGGTCCGAGATGAGCGACACGCGACCGCAGCCCGCCTTCTCGGGATCGAAGCTGCGCGTGGAGAGGCTGGACAACGGTGTCCATCACCTGGTCCTGGCCCGGCCGGAAGCGCGCAACGCCCTCGACACCGTCCTGCTCGGGGAGCTGACCGACGCGCTCGACGCCCTCGCGCCCCTGCCCGCCGGGGAGCTGCGGGTCCTCGTCCTGCGCGGAGAGGGCGAGGTGCTGTGCTCGGGCGCGGACCTTGGCGACATGCGCGACCAGGGGAGCCAGAGCGGCCAGCGCAACCGCGCGGGGGCCGCCAGGTTGCCCGGCGTCTTCCGCCGGCTGGCGGCGCTCCCCGTGCCGGTCGTCGGTGTGCTGCGCGGGGCGGCCCTGGGCGGAGGCCTTGGTCTCCTGGCGTGCTGCGATCTCGCGATCGCGGAAGACACGGCCCAGGTCGCCCTGCCCGAGGTGCGGCTCGGTCTCCTGCCCGCGGTGATCGGACCGTATCTGATCCGGAAGATCGGTCTTGCTCCGACGCTGGCGCTCGCGCTCAGCGGCCGCCGCCACACGGCGGCGGAGGCCCAGAGCATGGGCCTCGTGAACCAGGTGGTGCCGGCGGGCGAGCTGCCGCCCACCCTCGAGAGGACGGTCGGCGAGGTCCTGCGCGGCGGCCCGGAGGCGCTGCGGCGCACGAAGCAGCTCTACCTGCAGCTGAGCCCGCTGCCTTCGGCCACCACCGAGACGCTGACGGCCGCGACGCTCGCCGAGGCCCGGGCCAGCGACGAGGCGCGCGCCGGCATCGAGGCCTTCCTGGAGGGACGGAGCGCGCCCTGGCTGCCCGAGCCGCGGAGCAAGGCGTGAGCCCGAGCTGCGGCGAGGCCCCCGGGTGAGGCGACTGCTGGTCGCGAACCGGGGCGAGATCGCGCGGCGCATCCTGCGCACGGCGCGGGGGCGAGGGATGAGGGTGGCGGTCGTCTCGACACCCGCCGATGTCTCCGCCCCGGTTCGCCGCGAGGCGGACGACGTGCTGGAGGTCCCCTCGTTTCTCGACGGCAAGGGAATCGTGGCGGCCGCCCGCCGCTGGGGCGCGGATCTCGTGCACCCGGGCTACGGCTACCTCTCCGAAAGCGCCGAATTCGCCGCCGCGGTAGAAGGGGCCGGCATCCGCTTCGTAGGCCCTACCGCGGAGGGCATGCGGGCGCTCGGGGGCAAAGAGACGGCGCGCTCGCTCGCCGCCGAGCTGGGCGTCCCGACCCTGCGGGCCCTGTCCTCGGCGGAGCTTTCGCGGCTCGCGCCCGGCTCGTGGCCGGCGGCGCTCGCCGTACGCGGGATCGAGCCGCCCTACCTCGTCAAGGCGTCGGCGGGCGGCGGTGGCAGGGGCATGCGGCTGGTCGCCGACCCGGCGCACCTCGAGGATGCGGTCGTGCGCGCGAGCGAGGAGGCGCGGTCCGCCTTCGGCGACGGCAGCGTGTTCGTCGAGCGTCTGCTCGAGATGGCGCGGCACGTCGAGATCCAGGTCTTCGGCGACGGCGAGGGGGGCGGGGTCTTCTGGGGCGAGCGCGAGTGCTCGCTCCAGCGCCGCCACCAGAAGCTGTTCGAGGAGGCCCCGTCCTCGGGGGTCACGCCGGAGCTGCGGGAGGCGCTGGGCCGCGCGGCGCTCGGCCTGGTGCGGGCGGCCCGCTACCGTGGCGCAGGCACCGTCGAGTTCCTGCTCGACCGCGCGGGGCGCTTCTTCTTCCTGGAGGTCAACACGCGCCTTCAGGTCGAGCACCCGGTGACCGAGCAGGTCTACGGTGTCGACCTGGTCGGGGCGCAGCTCGACCTCGCCGAGGGCGGGTGGCCTGAGGGCTTCCCGAGCCCTCGGAGCTTCCTGGTGCCGACCCCACGGGGGCAGGCCTTCGAGGCGCGAGTCCTGGCGGAGGAGCCTCGCCGCGGTTTCCTGCCCGCGCCCGGCGTCGTCCGCCGCTACCTCGAGCCGTTCGGGGAGGGTGTGCGCGTCGACTCGGGCATCGGCGCCGGCAGCGAGGTCGGCACGGCCTTCGACTCGCTGCTGGCCAAGGTGATCACGCACGCGGACGATCGCGCGGGCGCCCTCGATCGGATGGCCGGGGCCCTGGAGGCGTTCGTGATCCACGGCTGCGGCACCAACCTCCCCTTCCTGCACGCGTTGGCGCTCGATCCCGACGTTCGGGCGGGACGCTTCCACACGCGCTGGATCGACGAGCACGCGAGCGATCTGAACGCGCCGCGCGTGCCGGAGGCCCTCGGCGGTTTCCTGGGCTCGCCCGCGCTCGCGGGGCGGATCGCGGAGGCGCTGGACGGCGGGCCGGAGAACGAGCCTCGGGAGCACGTCGTGCGCTTCGCACGCCAGGCGCCGGCCTTCCCTTCCTTCGCGGGCCTCGCCCTGGCGCCGCTGCGGGTGGCGTGCCTCGACGCGCACGGCCGGCTCCAAGTGAGCGGTCCGGCCCTGAACGCCGCCCTGGTCGAGTCGGGCACGGCGGGCCCGCCCCGCGCGGCGTCGCTCCAGGCGCTCCTGGCGCGGGCGGCCGGCGAAGGCGAGCCCGCGCTCGAGCTGACGGCGACGCGCGTCGCGCCGGAGACTCTCGCGGCCACGGCCTGGGGCGAGACGTGGCGGCTCGTGGATCTTCGGGCCGCGGCGGCTGCGCGCGGGCGGGCAGACGGCGGGCGCGTCGAGGCGCCGATGGCCGGCACCGTGATCGAGGTACGGGTCTCGGCTGGGGACGTGGTCGAGCAGGGACAGGTCCTCTTCGTACTGGAGTCGATGAAGATGCAGCTCGAGGTGACGAGTCCCGCGTCGGGCGTCGTCGAGGACGTGTTCGTGCGACCCGGGGAGGTCCTGGAGGGCCCGGGCGTTCTCGCCCTGGTCTCCGTCGCCGCGCCGCCCGCCCCGGCCGATCAGGAGGTGCCGTGATGGCAGCGCATCCGAAGGACGAGTACGCGGAGATCGTTGCCGTGGTGCGCGACTTCGCCCGACGCGAGCTGGCTCCCGCCGCCGACGAGCTGGACGCGAGAGAGGAGCTGCCCCCCGGGATCTTCCCGAAGCTGGCGGGGCTCGATCTGCTCGGCATCACGGTGCCGGAAGAGCACGGTGGCGCGGGTCTCGGCGCGGTGGCGGCCGCGGCGGTGATCGAGGAGCTGGCCTACGCCGAGCCCGGCACGGCGCTCAGCTACCTGGCGCACACGATCCTCTTCGTCCACAACATAGCGGCTCACGCGCAGGACGACATCAAGGAGCGCTACCTGCCCGGCTGCATCTCGGGCCGGACCGTGGCCGGGCTCGCGATGACCGAGCCCGGGATCGGATCCGACGCCGCCGGCATGACGACGGCGGCCGTGCGCGAGGGCGACGGCTACCGCCTGGACGGGCGGAAGATGTTCATCACCAACGGTCCGGTGGGCGACCTATTCCTGGTCTACGCCCGTTCGCCCGAGCGGGGGTTGTCGACGTTCGTCGTCGAGGCGGGCACCCCCGGCTTCGAGCGCGGCCGCAAGCTCAGGAAGATGGGCATGCGCAGCTCGCCCACCGGGGAGCTGGTACTGGACGGCTGCCGCGTGCCCGCCGCCAACCGGGTCGGCGACGAGGGCGGCGCCCTGGTGCCGATGATGCAGAACCTCGACATCGAGCGAGTGTGCCTGGCGGCCATCTCGCTCGGGATCTCGCGGGCCTGCCTCGATCACGCCCTGCGCTACGCTCGAGAGCGGCAGCAGTTCGGACGGCCGATCATCGGCTTCCAGGCCGTGAGCCACAAGATCGCCGACATGTACATCGAGCATCGCGCCGCCGAAGGCCTGGTCTATGACGCTGCGCAGGCGGTCGACGCCGGGGAGAGGGCCCGTCCGCTCGCGGCCGCAGCCAAGACCTTCGCCTCCGAGGCAGCGACCCGTGCGGCCCTCGACGCCGTGCAGGTGCTCGGGGGCTACGGCTACATCCGCGAGTTCCCGGTCGAGCGCCTGGCCCGGGACGCGAAGCTCCTGGAGATCGGCGGCGGCACCTCCGAGATCCTGCGCAACGTGGTGGTCGACGAGCTGGAGCGCAGGTTCTAGGGGCGGTCCGTTCAGGCCTTCTCGGCGCGGTAGTCCCGGCCCGCGGCGGCCCAGTCGCCGATCTCCGAGTGGTTGATCTGCCAGCAATGCGGGCAGGCGACCGAGGCGACGACCTTCGTTTCACCCGGACGTTGCTCGTAGACCACCACGAAAGCCTGCCCGCAGCTGTCGCACTCCTGGCGCGTACGGACCTCGTTGCCGGTCGTCGAGACCAGGGGGGCAGCATGGGAGGCAGCTTCGGTGCGGGGAAGCGTGGTCCCGGCCTCCGCTCCGCCCGCCGCCTCCGCCCGTGGCGCGCCGATCGCCTCGCGAATGGCGGTGCTCAGGCGATCCTGGGGCGCCGTGAACGACAGGTTGCGGAACTGTGGCTCGGGTCCGTCGAGCGTCACCGACCATTTGTCGGCGATGCGGACGAGGGAGACGGTCCACTTCTCGGAGACCGCCCGGGACCCGAGCGCGTGGCGCACGGCCGCCTCGACCAGCCCGCGCGTGTCGCTGTCGACGCCGGCCAGGAGCACCTTGAGCCCGGAAGGCCGGGGGGCGGGAGCCGTCGAGCGTCCGGGGGTTCCGGGCCGGGACCCCGGGGAGGCCGGGTGAGATCGACGCGGGGCAGAGGCCATGGTTGGACGCCCATTCTACGATCGAACCCGCCGTCACGCGCCCTCGTCTCCGGCGGCTTCCCGAGGGGTCCTGGGGGCGCGTGCTAGACTCCCGCTGCCGTGCGGGCCGTACGCCGCTCACGGCGTTCCTGAGGATCTCCCCATGAGCGAAGGGTCGGGCGCGAGGATCGAGCGGCTTCCCTGGGGCGGCTGGGACGAGGCCTATCGGCTGTCGAACGGGGAGGCGGAGCTGGTCGTGGTGCCGGCCGTGTCCCGAGTCCTCCACTACGGCCTTGCCGGCGGGGAGAACGTGCTGTGGCACAACGCCGCGGTGGGCGGCCACGTGCCCGGAAAGGAGCAGTGGACGAACTACGGCGGCAGCAAGACCTGGGTCTGGCCCGAGCACGAGTGGCCGACACGGGCCGGCAGCGCCTGGCCGCCTCCGACCGACCTGCCGGACACCATCCGAAGCGCGGTCGAGGTTCAAGGGGGAGCGACCCTGGTTCTGACCACGCCGCCGCATCCGGGTTTCGGGCTGTCGCTCATGCGCCGGATGCGCCTCGCGGATTCGGGGACGCGGGTCGAGATCCGGAGCGAGCTCCGCAAGCACGGCGGCGCGGAGTTCCCGGTTGCCGCCTGGACGGTCACCCAGGTGCCCGCGGACGGAGCGCTGTTCGCCCGGCTCAGCCCGGGCTCACGGCTGGCCGAGGGGTACAAGGCCTACTTCGGGAGCTTCGCAACGGTGACGCGCGAGGCCGAGGACGTTCTGCTGATCGAGCGGCAGAGCGCCGAGTACGCCAAGATCGGGATGGACGCCGACCTTCTGGCGTGGCGGCGTGGGGAGCTGCTCTTCGTGGAGCAGGCGAGCGACCGCGAGACGCCGCTCGCCGCCTTCGCGCTCGGAGACCGGGCGCAGATCTACTCGCACTTCGACGCGGACCCCAACCTGCCGATGGGCGTTTCCTACGTCGAGCTGGAGTTCACCTCTCCGATGCGCGCTCCACGGGTCGGAGACAGCGTCACCCTCGAGACGAGCTGGGAGCTTCTCCGCCTCGATGCCGGCGAACGCGGCCGCGCCGCGGTCGCGGCCCGGCTGCGCACGCTCGGGCGCTGAAGGCGCCAGGCTCGGGACCGCAACATCCGGGCGTCTCACGGGAATACCAGGAGGGGGCAGCAGGCATCGCCTCGCGAGGCGAGGAGGAGGCCCGATGTCGGCCGATGTCGTGAACGCGCAGCAGGCGAAGCAGAGGCTGGTGGGCATCTTCGACCGTGCCGCCGGCAGCTACCTTCTCGCCGGGCCGCTCTTCTTCGACGTCCTGGCGCGACGGCTCGTCGAGCTGGCCGAGATCGGGCCCGGCCAGAGCGTCCTGGACGTCGCCACCGGCACGGGGGCCGTCCTGCTTCCCGCGGCCGAGCGCGTCGGGCCGGAAGGGCGCGTGGTCGGCATCGACCTCTCCGGGGGCATGCTGGCCCGGGCGGCGGACAGGGTGGCCGAGCGCCGGCTCCACAACGTGCGGCTCGCCCGCATGGACGCGGAGCGGCTCGAGCTCGCGGACGCCGAGTTCGATCGGGTGCTCTGCGGCTGGGGGCTGTTCCTGTTTCCGGAGCCCCAGCAGGCGCTCGACGAGTTCCACCGAGTGCTCCGGCCCGGCGGCCGAGTGGTCGCCACCACCGGCGGGATGCGCTTCGAAGCGGCCAACCTGTGGGTGATCGACGTCGTGGAGAGGCACTGGCCGGCGCGCATCCCGATCCCCGCGCGTCCGTCCCTTCGCTTCACGCGACCGTCGGACCTCGTCGATGCCCTCGCAGGCGCCGGCTTCTCGGGGATCCGTGTCATCGAGGGCGCGTTCGACTTCGTCTTCCCGAGCGCGGAGGACTGGTGGACCTGGCTCAGCTCGATCAGCGCGCGCGCGTACCTCGACCCGATCGAGCGGATGGGCGGGAAGGGAGCGCTCGAACGGCTCAAGGCCGAGCTCCTGGCGCGGGTGCGTGCCGCCCGCCAGCAGGACGGCTTCCATCTGCCCACCGACCAGCTGACCGCGATCGCGACCCGGCCCTGAAGCCGAGCCGAACCTTCGCCGCCCCCGGTGCGTCTTCACCTCCAGGAACCGGTGGGAGGAGGCTTGACAAAACTACCATGGTAGTTCTACCTTGGTAGTAGAAGTGGAAGAGGGAGGCGTCGGATGCCGCGGCAGACTTTGGGCGAGCTGCAACACGCGATCATGGCGATCCTCTGGGAGCGCGGCGAGGCGACGACGGCGGACGTGCACGAGGCGCTCCGGGACGCCCGCGGCCTCGCCTTCACGACCATCGCGACCATGCTGCACAAGATGGAGGAGAAGGGCGTCGTCGCGCACCGCGCCGCCGGGAGGCAGTTCGTGTACCGGCCGACCGTGACCGAGGACCAGGTCCGCCGCTCGATGGTGGGCGAGATCGTCGAGCGGCTGTTCGGTGGTGATCCCAAGGCGCTCGTGGCGCACCTGGTGTCCGAGCACGAGATCGAGCCCGACGAGCTGCGTGCGCTGCGGCGCCGCCTCGGCCCCCCTCGCCGCCGTGGGAGGGAGTGAATGTCCCTCATGGTCCGGATGGTGCTCACCTATCTCCTTCACAGCACCATCCTGCTCGGCTTGGCGGCGCTCGCCAGCATCGTCCTGCGCGGGCGGCGCCTCGCCCTCCAGGAGGCCCTGCTTCGGGCGGCTCTCGTCGGTGGGCTCGTGACCTCGGCCCTGCAGCTGGGCCTGGGGTTCGAGCCGCTCGCCGGTCGCCTGAGCGTGCGGATCGGTGCAGGGCCGGTTGCCCTCGCGTCTCCCCGGCCATCGTCCCGGGAGACCGCGCTCCGCCCGTCGCGCGAGCTCCCGCGGTCGCGGCAAATGGACGACGTTGAGGACGCGGTCTCGGTACCCACCCTGCCGGCGCCGGTCCCGTCGCTCCGGGATCGCGCGTTCACTTCCGCCGCCGGGCTCGTGCGGAACGGTCCGCTCGCTCTCGGGCTCGTCTGGGCGGGCGCCGCCCTACTCGGCCTCGCGAGGCTGCTGGTAGCGGGCTCCCGCCTGCGGCGTCTGCTGCACGGTCGCTTCCGGATCGCGGGAAGCGGGTTGCGGGCCCGCGTGTCGCTCCTCGCCGCAGCGCTCGGGATCCGCCGCTCGGTGGGTCTCAGCGCGGCGCCGCGGCTCATGGTGCCGCTCGCGACGGGGCTGGTGCGGCCCGAGGTGTGTCTGCCCGCGCGCGCCCTCGCCGAGATGGACGCGGAGGAGCAGCTGGCGCTCTGCGCCCACGAGCTCGCTCACCTGGCCCGGCGCGACCCGGCGTGGATCCTGGTCGCCCGGACCATCGAGGCCATCGCACCGGTGCAGCCGCTCAACACCTGGGCCCGCCGCCGTCTCCAGGACCTCGCCGAGTGCCTGAGCGACGACCTCGCGGTCTCCGCATCCGCCCGCCCGCTGGGGCTGGCCCGTTCGCTGGTCGACGTCGCGTCGTGGACGATCGGCGAGACCTCGTTCCTTCCCGTGACGGTTGCCGGCGCTCTCGATCGCCGCAGCCGCCTCGGCCATCGCGTGGAGAGACTCATGGATCCTGTACGTGAGCCGGAGCGTCCCAACCGCTCGTTCCTGCCTGTCGCCGCGCTCTGCGTCCTGGCGAGCGCGCTCGTGACGCCGGTCGTGTCGGCGAAGCCGCCCGCGCCGGTCGAGCCTGAGGCGCCGGTCGCGGAGGCTGCGCCCGCCCCGCCGCAGCCCGCCGACGCGTCCCCGGCCGAGGCGCCGTTGCCCGAGCCGGCGCCGCTCGCCCCGCTGCCGGAGCTGGCCCCGCTGCCCCCGCTGGCACCCCCGTCCGATCCTCCTCCGCCGGCTCCGCCCGAGCTTCCGCCGCTGCCGGCGGTCGCGCCCCTGCCCGGGGAGGCACCGGCGCCCCCCGCCCCCGGCGTGAGGCCCGCGCCTCGGCCCCGCCCGGCGCCGAGCTCCGGCGCCGAGACGCGCCTCGAGGAGCTGGAGCGGCAGATCGAGGCTCGCGCCAAGAGACACGAGGCCGAGTTCGAGAAGCTTCAAGAACAGATGGCCGCCCTGGCCGACAGCTTCGCGCCGAACGAGGCGGAGATCGAGAGGTTGGGTGACGAGATGGGCCGGGCGGCCGACGAGCTGGCGCAGGCGGTGGTCGACGGTGTTGCGGGGGAGAAGGGCGAGCGCGCCACCGCGGCAGCCCGTCGCATGGCCGAGCTGGAGGGGAAGCTCCGGGCGCTGACGGGCGAGCTGCGCCTGCCCAAGGACGAGATCCGCAGCCTCGCCGAGAAGTCGCGCGCCCTCGCCTTGCAGGCGCGCCCTACTGAGGACGAGCTGCGCGAGCTGCGTCGGCTGTCCCGCGACCTGGCGCGCGAGGCCACGCCGAGCGCCGAGGAGCTCGCGCAGGTCCGGCGGGAGGCGCGCGAGCAGGCGCACGCCGCGTCACGGCAGGCCCGTGAGGCGGCCGGCCAGGCGCGGGAGGCTATGCGGCGCGCCGAGCAGGACCTGCGCCGCGCCCGCGCGCAGATGCGGCATGCGCGCGAAGAGGCCCGCCGCGCGGAAGAAGAGGCGCGACGGCAAAGCGAGCGGAAGGCGCACCGGCAGGGCGAGGGGAAGACGCCCGTCGCCCCCGCACCCGAAAGCCACTGAAGGACGTCCGTCAGAACGCGTGGCCGAGGCCGAACACGAAGCGGCCTCGGCTCGCCCCGCGAAGAGTCCCCACGTTCCAGGCGTACTCGATGCGGACGGGGCCGAAGGGGAGCATGAAGCGCAGCCCGGCGCCGACGCTCTGGCGCAGGTCACCCAGGCTCACGTCGCCCGCCCTCACCCAGACATTGCCGGCATCCCAGAAGATGCCGCCCGCGACGAACCGCCAGATGGGAAAGCGCAGCTCCTGGTTGACGATCACGACGCCCTGGCCGCCGAGGCCGATACCTTCGGCCGTCTGCGGCCCGAGCTGGTTCTGATCATACCCGCGCACCGTCGTGGGTCCGCCGGCCTGGAAGCGGTTGTCGAGCAACAGGATGGGATCGTCGCCGGGGGCGATGCCGGCGCGGTAGCCCTGTGCCCAGACCATCCCCACAGGCAGCGGAAGGTAGGCGAAGATCTGCCCGTACAACCGGAGATAGTCGACGTCGGAGCCGAACGCCCGGCGGGAGAGCTCGGAGCTGGCCGTCCAGAAGAGCCCCCGGTGCGGGTCGGTCAGGCTGTCGCGCTCGTCGCCGACCAGGGAGAGACCGAAGTAGCTGCGCCTGCCGGCCAGGCTGGTGGGCGCGCCCGTCGGATCGAGGTATTCGATCCTCTTGTCGGCGAAGCCCCACTGCAGGCGCAGCCGATCGTGCTGGCGCTCGGTGGCGGTCTCTTCCAGGAGCGATCGGGTCTGCTGGAGGCTGACGCCGCGCACCCGGCTCGCCAGCGAGGTCGTGCTCGCCCGGTTGTCGGCGTCGTCGAACACCAGCAGCTGCGTGCGGACCCGCCAGCCGAAGAGCGTCGCCGACTCGAGGGCGGTCCCGAGCGTGTGCCGCTCGGTGGTCAGCAAGGCATAAGGGCGCAGGCGCCAACCCCAGCCGAACGGGTTCGCGAGCTCGAGGGCGCCGGCGAGCTGCAGGCGCCCGTTGTCGGGGGTCGAAGGCGCACCGCCCACGCCGACCGCCCCCGATCTGCTGTAGCGCAAGCCGTACTCGAGCGTCACGTCCCGCCGCTCGACATAGCTCACCACCACGTCACTCACCTGCTCGTGACTCTCGCCCGTGGCCGCCGCCGAGGCCTCGCCCCGCGCGGTCCCGGCGGGAGGAGCGGGAAGAGCGGGAGGCCCTTGCCCGCCCGTCTCGCCGGCGGCCGTGCCTTTGCGCACCTGCTCGATCTCGCCCAGTCGCACCGGCCGCACGTCCACGGAGCGGAAGACGTTCAGCTCCGCGAGCCGGGCGCGGCTCTCCGAAAGCTCGCGCGGCCGGATCACGGCCCCCGGCTCGACCGCCACGGCATGCCGGACCAGGGTCGGCCTGGTCCGCCCGCGGCTCTCGATCCGCACCTTTCCGGCCCGCAGGCGGACGCCCGCGGCGACCACGAACGAGACCCGCAGCTCGTCGCCGGAAGGCTCCAAGACACCGCGCACGCGCGCCTCCATCCAGCCGGAGGCTCGATACCAGGCGGCGATCACGTCGCGATCGGCGATGTAGGCGTCGAGGTCGAACGGCTTCCCCTCGCGCAGGCTGAGGGCCGGGGCCTCCTTCCCAGCGTCCCGCAGCTCCTGCGGAAGCACGAGCGCGCTCACGAGCGATGCGCTCCGCTCGCGGATCGGGAACCACGACGTGCAAGCCGCGCCCGTCTCGGGGTCGAAGCCCTGCCGGGGTCGCAGCACGCGCACGTGCAGGTAGCCCACCTGGGCGTAGGCGATCCGAAGCGCAGTGCCGAGGCGGTTGCCGCGTCCGGCCAGCTCAAGGAAGAACTCGCGCGAGCCGGGCTTGGGCAGGACCGCGCGGAGGGCCTCGTCCGCCAGCACCGTGTTGCCCTCGAAGTCGAGCACGACACCCGTGCCCCGCGGCCCGCGCGCGACGTGCAGCAGCAGCTCCGTCTCGCCCTCGCCCTGCCGCGTCTCGGGCTCGACTTCCGCCAGGAAGAAGCGCTCCGCCCGGAGCAGCACGGTCGCGGTGCGCCCCACGACGACGGCGGCCGCCTCGGCCGACGCGTGCGCCGGCCAAGCGGCGAGCGCCCGCTTCCGCACCTCCTTCCCCGGATCGTCACCGGTCCAGGTCACGCGGATCCGAGGCCCCGCGCGGATTCGGAGGGTCAGCTCGAGTGAGCGCGGGTCTTTCGCCGCCGGGGCCGATTCGGTCTCGACGTCGGCGCTCAGCCATCCCTCGGACACCAGCCGCTCTCGGACCTTCTCGGCGGCCTGCTCGCGGCGGAGGACGCTCTCGGCCCGGCCGATCTTCAGTCCGGCGGCCTTGGCCAGCAGCTTGCGGGGGAGCGGTATCTCGCCCTCGAAACGCAGGGCGACGAGCTTGGCGACCTCGCGTGGCTCCGGCGCCTGTGCGCGCCGTCTGCGGAAGACGTCGAAGCTCAGGCGGTGGGAGGCCTCGAAGGACAGCCCCTGCTGCTGGTCGTCGAACGCACGGAAGCGCAGTCGGCCGCCGCCCGGGTTCCACTCGACGATCCAGCGCCGGTCGGTGCCGTCGAGCCGGGTCGAGTAGAGGACGACCAGGTTCTGGCGCAGCCGCGCGCCCAGGCTGAAGCGCTGCGTGGGGTCGAGGTCGTCCGAGAGGAGCGAGCGTTCGGGACCGACGTCGACCAGCAGCAGCTCGCCGACGTTCTTCTGGACGACGCCGCCGAGGGCCGCGGCGAGCTCCTCGGCGACGATCGTCGTGCTCTGCGCGGCGGCGGTGTGCACCGTGCGCCCGGTGAGCAGGAGCGACACGAGATCCGTTTCCGACAGATCCGGCCGGTTCGGCGAGGTGATGTCGAGCTGGAGGTTCTCGAAGGTGCCCCGGGCGCGGACGTCCATCTCGATACCGGCGATCTGCGAGATGCCGGAAAGGTCCAGCTCCGGGTTGCCCGCCGGATAGCCGTTCAGCTCGACGCGGGCCTGCTGGACACGGACGTCGCCGCGCCGGATCCGGATGATGCCGCCCTCGAGCAGGCTCACCTGGCCACCCGCGGCGGGCTGGGCGAGCGTGCCCTGGGCCGTGAACTCGCCGACCACGTCGAGGGTCGCCCGGGCGTTGCGGATCCGGAGCGGATCCACGAAGCGCACGCGAACCGAGAGGGGCAGGCTCTCGCCGATGGACGTTTCCCCCTGGAGTGCCGCCAGCTGACGCTCCAACCGGTCCAGCGACCGGCCCTTCTGGTCGAAGTCCGCCGTGTAGTAGGCCTGGGTCAGGGCGATGTCGCCCTTGATCCCATAGGCCCCCGGTTCGCCGCTCAAGCGGAGCATGCCGCTCGCTCGCGCGCGGAAGCCGTCCGGATAGCTGATCGGAACCCGCTCGGCGTCGAGGCGCAGCTCGGTGGGACCCAGCACGTGCGGCCCGAAGCTCATCCCGCCCTTCAGGATCAGCCGGCCGTCGCCGGAGGCTGCGGTCGCGTCGACGGTCGCGCGGTCGCCCCGCAGGCCCAGCTCGCCCTTGATCTGGGAGATCGTGAAGGCGAAGGCGTCCAGGGTCACGCGTCCGTCCTCCACCGTCAGGCCGCCGTCGAGGCGCAGCCCCTTGGGGTCCCAGCTCGCCCGCAGGTCGAGACGTGCCGGGCCGGCGAGCGTCGCGTCGGCGAGGAAGGGACTGATCGTCCGCAGGTCGAGTGGACCGACCAGGGAGGCGGAGCCGGCGACGGGGCCGCCCGCGATCCGCCCCTGTGCCCGCGCCTCGAGCGTGCCGAGCGGCCCCTGGAGCCGCAGCGGCGCGATCTCGAATCGGCCGCGCTCGAGCTTCCACTCGGCTGGGGCCGCGAGGGCGATGCGTCCCTCGGGCGAGTCTTCCTCGAAGCGCGTGAAGCGGCCGCGTCCGGCAACGGCGTCCAGGTCCGGTGCGCTCGCCTCGAGTTCGCCGGTGACCGACACGAAGAGCGAGGGCGCGTCGGCGCCGGCCTCCGACCTGGAAAGCGCCAGGCGCGAGAGATCGAGGTCGCCCGCCTCGAAGCGGAGGTGCGCGGGCGAGCCCGGCGGCAGCTCGCGCAGCGGCAGCATCCCGCTCGCCGTGAGGCGGCCGCCCAGCAGCGACGCCTCGAGCCTCTCGACGCGCGCCCGCGCGCCCTCGAGATGGGCCATGAGCTGGACCCCGCTCACCCAGACGGGGCCCAGTCGGCCGCGGCCGTTCTCGATCGAGACTTCGCCCCGCAGATCGGGCAGAGCGCCGGTGCCGCCCACCTGCAGCTTCACCCGCGCCTCGCCGGCGACCCGGCTGCCGGCGACCTGGCGGAACATCCCGAGGTCGAGGCCGCCCTCGATAGCGAGATCGAAGGCACGGTCCGGAGCGATCGCGACGCGGCCGTCGATCACGAGCGTCCCGCGGGCGGCGGGGGCCGTTCCCGCCGCTTCGTCGGCAGGCTCCACCGCTCTCGCGTGGGCCACGATCGCGCCGGGCCGCGCGTCGGCTGAGCCACGCTCGCTCGCCGGACCGCGGGCCCCGGCGGGCGGGGACGCCGGCGACGAGCTGGTGGTGGTCAACCGTAGGCCGTGGATCGCGGCCTCCTCGCTCCCGCCTTCGATCTGAAACGGTCCGGTGTGCCACTCGAGGTCCTGGAGACGGCCGCTCGCGACGAGCCCCTCGCCCGCGTAGTGCAGGCTCCCGGGTCTTCGCAGCGCCACGTCGACCGTGACCGTTCCACTCGCCGCCAGGGTTGCTCCCCACTCGCCGGCGGCAGGGATGGCCTCGAGCACCTCGCGGAACGGCAGCGCCGCAGTGTCCACCTGGAGCCGGAGCGGCCAGTCTTCTCGGAGCGGCCCACCGCCGCGCAGGAAGACCGACTCGGTGCGGGGCGGCCCGGCCTCGACGCTCGCCCCGGCCAGGTCGAGCCTCCGCCCGTCGGCGTGCGCCGTCAGCTCGAAGCCGGGCAGCGTCCGTTCGCCCCAACTCGCCTGGCCAACCTCGGCACGCAGCTCACCGCGTGGCGCATCCTTCGTACCCCGCAGGGTCAGACCCGCGACGAGCGCGCCGTCGAAGCCGCGCAGGGAGGGGGGCAGCCACGGCAGGCGCGCCAGGCGCACGCCGTCAGCGGTGGCGTTCGCCGAGATCGCGCCGCTCTTGGCATCGAACGACCCCTCGCCCCGCACGTGTCCGCCGGCGAGCGCGGCTTCGAAGCTCCGGATCGAGATCCTGGTTCCGGCGCTCGCCCCGGAGAGCGAGATCCCGATCGGCTCGGCACCCCCCGCGAGCCTCAGGCGCGCGACCAGGTCGGCATCGACCGCAGGCTGCGCCCGCGGACCCTGCACGCACACCCGTCCGTCCAGCGGGCCACTTCCGCGGACCCGGAAGCCCGCGAGCAGCGGAGCGATCTCGAGTGAGCGGACCTCGCCTCGCAGGTCCCAGTCGCCGCCCTCCTCCCTCACCGGCACGCTGCCGGCGAGCACTGCCTCGCCGCCGCCCGAGGAGCGCACGATGAGCTGCTGGAGCGTGAGACGGCCCGCGCCGTAGCGGCCGTCGCCCTCGAAGCTCACGGTACCCAGGCGCCGCGCTTCCTCCGTCGAAACGCCGTCGCCGCGGAGGCGCGCCGTCAGCAGCGGGTCGCGCGCCGGCCCGGCGATCTCGCCTTCGACGTCCAGGTGTCCGACCAGGGCGGGCAGAGTCGAAGGCGTGCCCAGCTCGACCGCCAGCGTGGGGAGGGAATCCAGCGAGAGCTCGGCCGAATAGCGCCCCTCGAGATTCCCCCGCGGCGTGAGGGCGAGGTCTCCGGAGACCGCCGCGCCCGGGGTCTCGAGGCGCAGGGCGCGCAGCTCGAGCCGCCGGCCCACGAGGGCGACTTTCGTCGAGCCCGAGACGGGCAGGCCCGCGGCCGTGGCGCCCGCCGGGGCGGCCGGAGCCGCGAGCGGCCGCAGCGTCACCTGGGCCGTGCCGCGACCCCGGTCGACGTCGAGTCCCTTCGTCGTCCAGCGCAGGCGTGCGTCGAGGCGCGAACGGAAAGGCAGCACGGCGCCCGCGCTGCGGGCGAGAGCCGCGGCGTCCAGGTTCTCGGCACGCAGGGCGAGGTCTGTCGTGGACCGCTCGTCGAGCGCGAGGGGACCCGTGGCACTGAGCTGCCCGCCGTAGCCGCGTGCCTCGGCGCTGTCGACCTCCAGACCGCGCCCGTCGAAGCTGGCGCTCAAGGAGGCGTCCCAGGGGCCGACACCCCGCACCGTCAAGGCGGGGGACGAGGCCCGCACCCGGCCGCTCAGCGTGCCCCGCAGCGTCAGATCCACCTGAGCACGGACGCGTCCCTCGATGGCACTGTCCGGCGAGACGAGGGCCAGGAGGGTCGGATCGGCGTCGATGCGCCCCGCCGCCGTGCCTTCCAACGGTTGCACTCGGCGAAGGGCGCCGCGGATGTCGATGGACGAGCCGCGAGACTCGAGGTGCAGCGCGTCGACCACGAGGCTCCCGCCTTCGAGGTGGAGAGTGGCATCGCCGGCGAGCGGCAATCGCGTGCGCGGGGGCGCCGGCGCGAAGCCGTTCCGCGCGCCGAGGTGGATGACGCTCCCTCGCTCCCGGCTGGTGAGCCCGAGCGGGTCGAGAACGAGGTAGGACACGCCGTGCGCGTCCTGGAGCTCGAGCCGGCCCTCCGTGATCTCGGCCTCCGCCAGTCGCTCGAGCGCTGTCCAGGGTCGCGCCGCGATGCCGGTCGCCGGACCGCTCGGCGGTGGCCGGCTGCTGCCGCGCACGACCAGGTTCGGCCGCAGGAGGCGTACCCGCAGACCGCCGCCCGGGGACCAGCGCAGGTGGACCTCGCGCACATCGAGTCGCGCGTCCTCCCAGCGGAGGCTCACCGCCGTCGCGTCGAGAGCCCCGGCCCACAGCCGGTAGGAGAGGGACCCGAACCGCAGCTCGGCTCCCAGCGCCGGAGCCACGCTTCCCTCGAGAAAGCGCTCGACGAGGGCTCGCCCCGGTGGCGTGTGGAGAAAGATGAGCGCCGCGCCGAGCGACGCGAGCGCGAGCAGCGTCACCGCGAGCCCGACCCTGGCGAGCCTGCGCCAACGGCTGGGACGGCGCGGACCGCTTGGCCCAGGCGCCCTTCCGGCCGTCGGCGCGGCGTCGCTCATCCAGCCGTGGGAGGCGCCTCGTCGGCGCCGGGGACGAGGGGCTCAGTCGGCTCGGAGCCTGCCGCTGCGGTCGTCTCCTGTCCCTCGTCCGGCGCGTCCCGGCGACGGTCGCGTTTGCGGGGCGGACGCGCGCGCTTCGCCTTCCCTTCCCGCTCGAGCCTGCGCCGTGCGGCCGCCAGGTCCGCCTTCTGTCGCCCGTCGAGCACGGGAAAGGCGAGGCCCAGCTTTTCCATGGCCTCGGCCACCGCCCCCGCCACGACGAGTCTCGTGAACCATTTCTTGTCTGCGGGGACGACGTACCAGGGTGCGTGGGGCGCCGCGGTCGCGCGGATCATCTCCTCGTAGGCGGCCATGTACTGCTTCCAGTGCGTGCGTTCCTGAACGTCCGCGCTCGAGAACTTCCAGTTCTTCTCGGGCTCGTCCGTCCGCTCGAGGAAGCGCTTCTTCTGCTCGGCCTTGGAGACGTGCAGGAAGAACTTGAGGATCACCACCCCGTTGCGCGCCAGGTACCGCTCGTGGGCCGCGATGTCCTGGTAGCGCTCCTTCCAGATGCGCTTGCCCACCAGGCGGGCGGGCAGCCTCTGCCTGGCGAGGATCTCGGGGTGCACCCGCACCACCAGGACCTCCTCGTAGTAGGAGCGGTTGAAGATCCCGATCCGTCCCCGCTGCGGCAGGCGGCGCGCCGTGCGCCACAGGTAGTCGTGGTCGAGGTCCTCCGCGCTGGGCGCCTTGAAGGAGAAGACCTGACAGCCCTGAGGGTTGATCCCGGACATCACGTGTTTGATGACGGAGTCCTTGCCGGCCGCGTCCATGGCCTGGAGGATGAGGAGGACCGCCCAGCGGTCGTCGGCGTACAGCTTCTCCTGCAGCGCGCTCAGCCGCTCGACGCCCCGGGCCAGCCACTTCTCCGCCCGTTCCTTGGAGGCGAGGCCGCTGGTGTCGGCCGGATCGTGGTCGGCGAGACGGAAGCGGCTTCCTTCCTCGATCCTGTAGGGTTTCACCAGCTTCCGCATTCGGCCGCTGCCTGCCATGGAAACCTCCCGCCCGCGGTCGAGCGTAGCACGCGCGGGCGGCTGCGGCCGCGCCCGCGGGCGCGGCTCAGCGCGGCGCGCGGCGCAGCAGGCCGAGACCCGTTCCGCCCACCAGCAGGAGGCCGACCGCGCCCACCGCGACGCTCGCCAGGAGACCTTGCGTGAGGCTGGTGCGGTCGCCGATCACCCCGGTCAGCCATGGCCCGGTAGCGACTCCGAGCAGGTTGATCACGAGCAGCGCGGCGCCCGCGCAGGTGGCACGCAACGGGGCGGGGCAGTCCTCGAGCACGGCGGCGAACAGCGGGCCATACCATCCGAGGAGCCAGGCCTGGGCGAGGAACCAGCAGGGCAGGAAGAGAGGAGACGCGGGCGGCAGGCGATAGAAGGCGGCGGTCGCGCCCAGACCCAGGGCACCGAGCGCGGCGAAGGCGAGCAGCCGGCCCGACGCGTGGCGGCGGCGGGCACGATCGGTGAGGGCGCCGATCCCGAAGCTCCCGGCCAGGCCGGCGGTTGCGATGACGAGCGCGGACAGGCCCGCGGCGCGCGGATAGGGGAAGCCCCGCTCCGCGACCAGCCAGGTGACGCCGTGCTGTGAGGACGCGCTCGTGTACGCGAGCAGTGCCCCGCCCAGCATCAGCACGGCCAGCATGGGTCGCTCGGCGAAGAGCCGGAAGGTCGCCCGGAGCGGCGCCACGCGGGTCGTGGCCTGCGGCCCGTGGGCCCGGCGCGGCGGATCCGCGATCCGCCAGGCCAGCACGGCCCCTGCCAGGCCCGCGAGCCCCAGCAGGTAGAAGCAGGCCCGCCAGCCGAGCCTCGGCCCGATCCAGCCTGCCAAGGCGAAGCTGCACGCGAAGCCCACCGGGATCCCGGCGTAGAAGACACCGTTGGCGAGGCCGAGCCGCTGAGGTCGAATGCGGTCCGCGAGCATGGAGAGGGCGACGGGGGAGAGGGTCGCCTCCCCGACGCCCACCGCTCCGCGCCAGAGCGCCAGCGAGGCGAAGCCCCGGGCCGTCCCGGTGAGGCCCGTGGCGGCGGTCCAGGCCGTGATGCCGCCCGCCAGGAGGCGCGGCCGGGAGAGCCGATCGGCGGCGACACCCATCGCGAGCGTGACGGCCGCGAAGACGACGATGAAGAAGGTGCCGATCAGAAGCCCGACCTGGGCCCGCGAGATGCCGAGGTCCGCGATCAGCAGCGGCGCGAGGGCCGCCACCAGCTGCCGGTCCACGTAGCTCAGCACGTTGAGGAGGGCGAGCGAGACGACGAGGCGCACGCCGCCGCCCTCGTGAGCGTCGGTGGCCGGGTCCTCCGGCCGCGCCCTCTCTCGATCCTCGTGGTGGAGCAAGGGCGCAGGATAGCAGAGGGCCGTCGGCCAGGGTTCGCGCCGCGGAGACGCCTCGGGGCGCCGGCCATCTCCCGGCGCCCCGCTCGGTCTCATAGACTCTCAGGAAGGCTTTGCGAGCGAAGGGCCGAGGTCGTCCCGCGCCCGGCCGCCTTCACCCTCGGCGCCGTTTGGGTCCGAAAGGCCCACGCTCGTCGGGTTGTTCCCGGTCGAGCGTGGCAGGATACGGACGCGCCGGCGCGACTCTACTAGCGCTTCTGCCCGTAGGTAGCGCCGGATCCGTGCTTGCGCAGGAAGTGCTTGTCGACCAGGTAGCTCGCCGGCGGCCGGACCGCGGGCGCGATCGCGCGCACGTGGATCTCCAGGCGCGCCAGGAACTCGAGCACGACCGCGTTAGCGACGGCCGCCGTCGGGTCTGCGCCCCAGGTGAAGGGCCCGTGGCTCACCACCAGCACCGCCTGGATCTCCTCGGGCGACAGGCCGTGGTCGCGGAAGGTCTCGACGATCACGGCCCCCGTGCTCGCCTCGTAGTCTCCCGCCACCTCGGCGGCGGTCAGCGCCCGCGTCACTGGTACGTCGCCGCGGAAGTGGTCCGCGTGCGTCGTCCCGAGGCAGCGCACCGGCAGGCCGGCCTGGGCGAGGGCAGTGGCATGCTCGGAATGGGTGTGGACGACGCCACCGCAGGCGAAGGCCCGATAGAGCGCGAGGTGGGTCGGCGTGTCGGAGGAAGGCCGGAGGCGCGAGTCGACGACCTCGCCGCTCGCGAGCGAGACGAGGACGATGTCGTCGGGCTCGAGCGACGGGTAGGGAACGCCGCTCGGCTTGATCGCCATCAGCCCGGCCGCGCGGTCGACACCCGACACGTTGCCGAAGGTGCCCATCACCAGGCCGCTCCCCGCCAACTCCAGGTTGGCGCGGTGGACCTCCTCGCGCAGCGTCGCCGCGGTTGCCGGCCGTGTCATCGGACATCTCCTCCCGAGGCGCCGTAGCTCCCCTCGCCGGCGGCCGGTCCGCCGGTCGCCGCTTCCCGTGCCGCGAGCGCGCTCACGATCGCGGAATCGACGGCCCATTCGAACTGCCGCGCCGGCTCGCCCTCGAGCCCGGGGAGCACGTCCCGGCGCAGCAGGCGATACCAGGCGATCTCACGATCGTAGGTGGCGCCCTCGTCCTCCAAGCCGTCGTAGTGCTGCAACTCGTGGTAGAGCGTGCCCGCGAGGCGGATCCACACGTACTCGCGCCGTGCGGCGTCCGAGACCGCGAGGTCCGGGAAGGGGAGCTGCCGGACGACCAGCTGGTCACGGCGCACGTAGATCCGCTTCACCAGCCTGAGGGCGTCGACGTAGATCGCGGCGCGGTCGCCGGAGAGCTGTGGCGCGATCCACAGCCTACCCTCGTGCTCGAGGGCGGCGAGAGACGCTGCGAGTGTCCGATCGTTCCATCGCTGCAGACGCTCCAGGAGCGCCCCGAAGGCGCGACCTTCCCGGGAGTCCCGCTCGAGCGGATAGGCGCCCTCGCCCGCCAGGGCCGCCGCCTTGTGCTCGGCGATCTGGTCCACGGCGAGGTACGTCGCCGCCAGGGTCACGCTCGCCAGCGCGGCCTGGCGCAGGGCGCTCACGCGGCGCCCTTGCGGGCCGCCTCGCGCTCCCGGATCGCGAGCAGGCGCTTCATGAAGCTGGCGAGGTCGGCGCGTGCCTCGGGCAGACCGCCGAAGCTGTCGTGCAGCTCGCGGTACATGCCGTAGAGCTCGTCGTAGACGCGGGCGGCGTCTGTCGCGGGCGTGAAGCGCTTCTCCTTGAGGGAGGTCATCTTCTCCTGGGCACGCTCGAAACCCGGGTGGCCGCCTCGCGCCTCGCCAGCGGCGACCGCCGCTGCGATCGCGGAGCCGAGGGCCGGCGTCTGCGCCGAGCCCGCGATCCGCATCGGGTGGCCGATCACGTCGGCGTAGATCTGCATGAAGACGTCGTTCTTCTCGGCGATCCCTCCGCAGCAGACGATCCGCTCGATCGGGACACCGTACTCGCTCAGCCGCTCGACGATCGCGCGCGCCCCGAAGGCGGTCGCCTCGATGAGCGCCCGGTAGACCTCGGCGCGGGTCGTGTGCAGCGTCTGTCCGATCAGGAGGCCGGTGAGGCGCGGGTCGACCAGGATCGTTCGGTTGCCGTTGTTCCAGTCCAGGGCCAGCAGCCCCGACTCGCCCGGGAGGAGCTTCGCTGCCTCGGCCGAGAGCGAGGCGTGCAGGGTGGCGTCGCCCCGGCAGATCTCGTCCACCCACCAGGCGAGGATGTCGCCGACCGCCGACTGGCCGGCCTCGATGCCGAAGTAGCCGGGCATGATCGAGCCGTCCACGATCCCGCAGATGCCGGGCACGTCCCTCCGCTCGCGGCCCGGGGGGGCGACCGCGCAGTCGCAGGTCGAGGTGCCGATGATCTTGACCAGGGTGCCCGTCCGCACGCCGGCCCCGACGGCACCGTAGTGCGCGTCGAAGCTGCCCATCGCGATCGGGATGCCTGGCGTGAGGCCCAGCCGGCGCGCCCATTCGTCGGAGAGCGTGCCAGCGGGACGGTCGGCCGGGTACGCCTTCTGGTAGAGCCGGTCGCGCAGCTCGGCGAGCTTGGGATCCAGGCGCGCCAGGAAGTCCTTTGCCGGCAGACCGCCCCAGGACTCCGAGTACATCGCCTTGTGCCCGGCGGGACACACGCCCCGGACGATCCGCTGCGGGCTGTCGATCCCGGCCAGCAGGGCCGGGACGTAGTCGGCCAGCTCGACCCAGCTCTCCGCGGCGTCGAAGACCTCGGGCGCCACCCGCAGGCAGTGCCACAGCTTCGACCAGAACCACTCCGAGGAGTAGGTCCCGCCGATCGGGGCCAGGTACTTGGGCGCGTGATCCTTCGCCGTCGCGGTGATCGTGAGGGCCTCGGCGGCGGCGGTGTGGTCCTTCCAGAGCCAGGCTTGCGCCGCGAGCACGTCCTTCCACTTCGGATCGAGCGCGAGCGGCCGGCACTGTGCGTCGACCGGGATCGGGGTCGAGCCGGTCGTGTCGACGCCGATGCCGATCACGTCCGCGCGCGAGAAGCCGCCCGCCCGCTCCGCGGCCTCGAGCGCCGCAGTGACCGACCGCTCGAGGCCGAGGCCGTAGTCGGCGGGGTTCTGCCGGGCGAGGTGGGGATCGCGAGGGTCGAGCAGGACGCCCTGCTCACCCGAGGGGTAGTCGAAGACGGCGCTCGCGGCTTCGCGCCCGTCGGCGCAGGCCACGACCAGCGCCCGGACCGAGTTCGTGCCGAAGTCGATGCCGATGGTGAAGACAGGTCTCATGATGCGCAAGCCTCCTCGGGGCGAGCCAGTGATCGCCGGGCCAAACTATCCCCCGAGACCCGGGGCGTCAAGAGCCGACGTCCCAGCCGACGTCCCACTGACGGCGTCAGACGGACGCCGTACGGCCCGCTCCGCGCCCGGGCGACTCAGGGCAGACGCCGCAGGAGGATCAAGGTCCGATCGTCGCCGAAGGGCGTCCCCTGCGCGAAGGCCGTCAGCTCGCGATCCAGGGCCTCCGCCAGAGCGTCGACACCCCGATCGAGGAGCCGGCGGCCGAGATCGGTCAGGCGCTCCAGGCCGTACTCCTCTCCTGCCGGGTCCGTCGCCTCGGTGATGCCGTCCGTGTAGATGAGAACGGCATCTCCCGGGCGCAGGAGACGTTCCTCGCGGGCATACTCCCCTTCCGGCAGCAGCCCCAGGGGAAGGCCCGTGGCCGGGAGCGCCTCGACCTCGCCCGTGGCGCGCAGCAGGAGCGCCGCGTTGTGTCCGGCGTTCGCATAGCAGAAACGCCCCGAATCGGGGTGCAGGACCGCCACGAACCCGGTCGCGTAGCGCTCCGGGCTCGTCCGCGTCCAGAGCCGGCGCGAGACCTTGGTGCAGATCTCCTCGGGCGGCTGTCCGACCTCGATCGGCCCCGCCGCCAGGGCCTCGACCGAGGCGGTCAGGAGCGAGGCGGCGATGCCCTTCCCGGAGACGTCCGCGACCAGCAGCACGCACTCGCGTCCCTCCGCCCGCAACTGCACCTGGTAGAGGTCACCCGAGACGGCGCGGGTCGGATGGCTGGAGGCGTAGAGCTCGAAGCCTGGTAGGACGGGCAACTCATCGGGCAGGAGCGCCACCTGGATCTGCCGGGCGAGGGCCAGCTCCTTCTCGAAGACGCGTCGTTCCGCGGCTTCCTCGGCCAGACCCAGGTTCCTGATCCGGAGCGCCGCGGCCGCGGCCAGTGACACGAGCTCCTCCATGTCGTCCTCGGAGAAGGTCCTGAGCTGGGCCCGAGAGCCGAGCGCGATCATCCCGGGGCAGCCATCGGGACCGAGGAGAGGGGCCGCGAGCAGGCTGCGGAGGCCGGAGCTGACGATGCTCTCCGAGCCGGCGAAGCGGTCGTCCAGGCTCGCGTCGGTGACGAGCGCCGCCAGGCCCTTCTCGGTCACCTCGGCGATCAGGCTGCGCGAGCAGAGGAACGGCTCGTCGCTGCCCGAGGCTCGCCGCGCCGCCGCCTGCCGGTACTCCCCTTCGGCCGTACGCAGGAAGACGACACCTTCCTCCGGCCGGAGGTCGCTGAAGATCCGGTCCAGCACCAGCTCCAGGACGTCCTGGAGCCGGGCCGGCTCGGCCAGCTGCCGGTAGAACTCGTTGAGCGCGCGCAGCCAGCGCGTCCGGCCTCGGACGTCGCCCTCCTCGCGGTCCAGCTCCTGGGCGCGTGCCTCGCGAGCGGCGATCAGCGCCTGGGCGGGACGGAAGAGGGTGTTGGCGATCCCCGCGCCCGTCGCCTCCTCGCTCGCCGACTGCTGCACCAGGATGCGGGTCTCCGAGACGCTGATCACGTCGCCCGGACCCAGCCGGCTGGGCCTGTCGACGGCGCGTCCGTTCAGCAGGGTCGGGTTCCGTCCGCCGAGATCCTCGACGAACCAGACGCCGCGCTCGCGGAAGAGGCGTGCCTGGAGCCGCGACATGTACCGGTCGGGCACCACCAGGTCGGCGCTCGCCGAGCGGCCGATCGCGAGCGAGTCCCGGGTCACCTTGTGGAGGAAGCCCCTCCCCAGGTACGGCTCCACGCGCAAGAGAAGCTCCGGCAAGGGAACCCGCTCTCTTTCATGGCCGAGGGTCCGCAGCCCCCCGGGAGATCTGCCCGCCTGTCGACTGAGTGTGCTTGCATCCAGGGTAGCACGCGGCGGGCGAAGGTGTCGCCGCCGCGCGGTGCTAGGATCGACCATCGACCGACGGCCAAGGGGGGAGACATGTTCGACACGTTCGCGCGCAGCTGGGAGCTGACCAAGCTGACCTTCGCCGTCATCCGACAGGACATGGAGATGCTGCTCTTCCCGGCCCTGGGAAGCGTCTTCTCCCTCCTCTACTGCGCCCTGGTGCTCTGGCCCACGGTCCTGACGCACCTCATGGATCCGCAGGGCACCGGCATGGTGTGGGGCGTGGTGCAGTGGCTGGCCGCCTTCGCGACCTACTTCGGCCTGGCTTTCATCGGCACCTTCTTCAACACCTGCGTCGTCTACACGGCCAAGACCCGCTTCGCGGGAGGGAACGCGACCTTCGGGGAGAGCCTCTCCTTCGCGTTCTCACGGCTGCACATCATCTTCCTGTGGAGCCTCGTCGCCGCCAGCGTCGGCGTCCTGCTCCGGGCCCTCGATCAGGTGGCCGAGCGCGCCGGAGGCATCGCCGAGGCCTTGATCGCCGCACTGCACGGGATCCTGGGGCTGATGTGGAGCATCGTCACGCTCTTCGTCGTCCCGGTGATGGTCTACGAAGGCCTCGGCCCGTTCGACGCCATCAAGCGCAGCGTCGAGGTCCTCAAGCGGACCTGGGGCGAGTCGCTGGTGCGGCACTTCGGCCTCGGTCTCGTGCAAGTGGCGGTCATCGCGCCCGTCGTGCTGCTCGTCGTCCTCGCGGCCGCCGCCGGCGTTCCCCTGCTGCCGCTGCTCGTCCTGGGCGTCGCCTACGTGATCGTCGTCTCGCTCGTGTTCAGCGTCGCCAACTCCGTCTTCAACACGGCGCTCTACGAGTACGCCAACACGGGCTCGGTTCCCGGAGGTTTCGATCGCCACACGCTGCAGGCGGCGTTTGTCCCAGGTGGGGGGGCTCGCCGTGCCTTCTAGCCGGCGGCCCGGTCGGGTCGTTCACCGGTCCCGGAGAGGTCGTCGATGAGAGACCGGTGAGCCGCCACGAAGGCCGCGCCGCGTGAGCGCAGGGCGCGCGCGAGGGCCCGGGGAAGGTCCAGCGCGCCGCCCGCGCGTCGGCGGGCGTCGTAGAGGCGGGCGAAGTCCCGCGGGACACGGAGCGACCAGTTGGTGTCGTCGACGATCCCGGGCTTGTTGTAGGTCTCGCGAAGGCCGAACAGGTCGCTGAAGAAGACCTGCAGGTTCCGCGCCGGTCCGACGAAGAGCTCGGCGAACTTCGCCTGGGCGAGGGCGCTGCTGCTCCTGGCGACGCGCGCCGCCCAGGCCTCCCGATCCTCCTCGGGCGCGAGCAGCCGGCCCGCCAGATATCGGGCCTGCTCCAAGGCAGTGCCGGCCGCGAGCCATCGCTCGGCGACCGCCCAGATGGGCGGCGTGTCGTGGTTGCCGATCATGATCCAGTCGTTGGCGGCGGCGTTCTCTCCACGGTACACGTCGCGGGGGTTGGAGAGGTTGGCTTTCTGGGTGACCCGGAAACGTCCCAGACCGTGGCGCTGCATGACCCGCTGGAGGGGATACGGCTGGGTGCTCAGCACCTCACAGGCGATCTGCCGGACGTCGCCTCGGCTCCGGGCCGCCTCGACGATCACGTCGAAGAGGGCGGCGTAGCCCTCGACCTGCTCGTCGTCGAGGGCCACGATCCAACGGTCGTCGTGGCGGGGCCGCTGGACGTCGAGCTGGTCGCGTCGCGCGATGGCGTGGGAGGCTAGCTCGGGATGGTCCTCGAGATCGGGAGACGAGAAAAGGCGAGCTCCTCCCCGAACCGCCGCGTGCGGATCGGGCTGACCGGCGCGGTAGACCCAGGGACAGACGAGGCCGTGCGGGTGATCGATGCGCAGGCCGTCGAACTCGGCGAACATCTTCTCGACCCGGCTCCTCAGGAAGCGGATGGCCGCTCCGTCCCGCCGGCCGCCGCCGGCCTCGAAGTAGAGCGAAGGGTCCAGGACGCCGTAGTTCCAGGGCTGGCCCTCGGGGTTCGTGCGGGAGGGCGGGGCGCCCATCACGTGGCTGCGCAGGAGCCACCCCTGGGCGGCCCAGGCATCCCGGCGCGAGAGGCCGATCTGCAGATCGCCGAAGAGCTTGATCCCCAACGCGCGGGCGTGCGCCTGGAGCCGACCGTGCTGGCGGAGGAGCAGGAACTGGAAGAAGGCC
Organism: uncultured Acidobacteriota bacterium; assembly: GCA_963732935.1. Lineage (GTDB taxonomy): Bacteria > Acidobacteriota > Vicinamibacteria > Fen-336 > Fen-336 > DATBSL01. The sequence goes on from CAVTBK010000007.1 coordinate 70,745, forward strand.
CAGCTCTCGATGGCTTCCGCGTACCGCACGCGGTACGCGGTGAGCCGGCGCGCCGCGGCTTCGGCCAGGGAGGGTGGTGGAGCGAACAGGCAGCGGTCGAGCGCGTCCGGCCACTCGCTCCAGTCCCGATCCCCTTGCGCGCGGCGCAGGGCGCCGAAGATCGCGTCGCGATCGAGCCAGTCGGCGTGCTCCGTTCGGAAGGCCGCGAAAGCGGCGTCCAGCGCTCGGATCGCCGCGGACGCTCCCCCCGCACGGGCCGAGCGGAAGCGATGCCAGATCGCCTCCCGGGCCCTCCGATGACCTGCGTAGACGAGGCCGTAGGGTACGCGACCACCGTCACCGGAGAGTGCCGCCAGCTCCGCGAGGAGCTGGCGGGGAAGCAGCTCTCCGTGCTCGGGCTCGGTCAGCGGGAGGAGGGCGAGCGAGAGGGGGTTACGCGAGAAGAGCGTTCCGTCGTAGGGAGAGGGGTTGCCCGCGGCGGTCGCCCCCTGCGGGCCGAGCTGCAGCCCGTCGAAGCCGAGGTGGCGGACGAAGTCCAGGAACCGCTCTGCCCCTGCGGAGTAGGGCGTCCCCCGGCCCACGTCCTCCTCGGGCAGGCAGGGAAACGCCGCGTCATGGACTCCCAGCAGCAGGTTGCGGATGCCGAGGGCCTCCAGGGCCTGCCGCACGCGCGGGGAGGTCTCGTGTCTTGGGATGCTCGTGGTCATCGAAGGCGCGCCGAGGGCTGCCGAGGGCCTGTCGCCAGTGGCCCTCGGCGCCGGCAAGGTAGCACGGTCCGCAGTCTCCGGTTGACTTTGTCCAGTGCGCCGGCAAACTTGCGCGGGGCTCGCGGCTGCCGGAGAGCGAGACGCGGAGCGTCGTGGAAGCGTTCGCCACGGTCCCTGACATCGGGAGAAGAAGAGAGGACCAATGCAACATCTCCACGCGCTCGACTTCGTCGTCCTGATCGGCTTCTTCGCCATCGTCTTCGGCATCGCGGCCTACTACGCGCGCCAGGCCGGCAAGGACACCGGACAGTTCTTCCTCTCCGGGCGGAACATGCCCTGGTACATCGCCGGCACCGCCATGGTGGCCACCACCTTCGCAGCCGACACCCCGCTCGCGGTGACCGAGCTCGTGGCCCGCAACGGCATCGCCGGGAACTGGCTCTGGTGGAACCTGGCCATCGGCGGCATGCTGACCGTCTTCTTCTTCGCGCGGCTCTGGCGCCGGGCCGGCATCGTCACCGACGTCGAGTACGTCGAGCTGCGCTACTCGGGGAAGGCCGCCGCCGTGCTGCGCGGCTTCCGCGCCCTCTACCTCGGCCTCTTCATGAACGCCATCGTCCTGGGCTGGGTCAACAAGGCGATGGAGAAGGTCTTCAAGGTCACGGTCCCGGAGGTCGACCCCTTCCTGCTGGTCGTGGTCTCGGCCTTCCTGCTCGCCATCTACGCCTCCGCCTCGGGCCTGCTCGGCACCGCGCGCACGGACAGCTTCCAGTTCGTCTTCGCCATGGTGGGCTGCGTGCTGCTCGCCGTCTTCGTGGTGCGGTTGCCCGAGGTCGGCGGCCTGGTGGCGATGAAGGCCAAGCTGGCCCCGCAGCTGCTCGACTTCCTGCCCCGCATCGAGAGCGGACATGCCATTGGTGTGACCGGGGGCGCGCTAGCCATGTCGCTCGCCGCCTTCCTCGCCTACGTCGGGGTGCAGTGGTGGTCGGCCTGGTACCCCGGCGCGGATCCGGGCGGCGGCGGCTACATCGCCCAGCGCATGATGTCGGCCAAGGACGAGCGGCACAGCCTTTTCGCGACGCTGTGGTTCACGATCGCCCACTACACGGTGCGTCCCTGGCCCTGGATCCTGGTGGCGCTCGCCGCCCTGATTGTGCTCCCGCGCGCGCAGAGCCCGGAGGCCATCCAGGCCGAGAACCCCGCGCTCTACCAGCAGGTCGTGGCCGCCTACACCCACTCCGGGACGGCGCCGGTCGACCCGGCGGTCGCCCAGTCGGCCGCGTTCCGGGAGATGTACGAGAAGTACGAGAACACCGTCGACCCCGGCATCATGTACCCCAAGCTGATGGTGCGCCATCTGCCGACCGGGCTCCTCGGCATGCTGATTGCCGTCTTCCTTGCGGCCTACATGTCCACCCTGGCATCGCAGCTCAACTGGGGAACCTCGTACGTCATCAACGATTTCTACCGGCGCTTCCTCAAGCCCGTGGCGAGCGAGCGTCACTACGTGCTGGTCTCGCGCTCGGGTATCATCCTGATGACGGTCCTGTCGCTGGTGGTGACGCGCTTCTTCCTGACCCAGATCTCGGGCGCCTGGGAGTTCGTCATCAACGCCAGCGCCGGCATGGGCGCGGTGCTGATCCTGCGCTGGTTCTGGTGGCGCATCAACGCCTGGAGTGAGATCGCGGCCATGATCGCGCCACTCGTGATCTACCCGATCGCGCGCTTCGGCTACGACGTCCGGCCTCCGCTCACCCTCTATCCGACCGTGCTCGGCACGACCGTCGTCTGGCTGGTGGTCACCTTCCTGACCCGCCCCACCCCGGACGCCACCCTGGTCGCCTTCTACCGGCGCGTCCACCCGGGCGGCTGGGGCTGGCGCCGGATCGCCGGCCTGGTTCCGGAGGTGAAACCGGACTCGGGCTTCGGCCACCTGTTCCTGGACTGGTTCCTCGGCGTCGTGATGGTCTACTCGTTCCTGATGGGGCTGGGCCAGGTCCTCTTCGGCCAGCACTTGCGGGGAGGCCTGGTGCTGGGGCTCGGGGTTGGCTGCGCCCTGGTCATCTGGCGCGACATCTCCAAGCGCGGTCTGGACGGCTAGCGGCTCACCTCATCCGCCGTACGCGCACCTCGATCCCCTTCTCGTCCTTCAGAAGGGCCACCAGGCGTGCCGGGTCCGTCTCCCCGTAGTGGTAGGGGTAGAGGACCCGGGGCCGGAACGCGCGCGTCCCTTTTACCTCGTTGACACGGCTTGACGGCGGGCGCGGGCCGCGCTACCGACGCTCATCCCTCCACGGGCGTCACAAGTAGTAGGGACGACCACTCCGAGCAAAGAACGAGAAGAGGTGGAGCGTCCCGCTGGCTGCGAAACCAAGGATCGGTTCGCAGCGAAAGGAGGATTCCATGTTGCGTCGTGTCTTCCCCGTCGTGGCCGGGGCGGTGTTCGCCATGGTCGGGGTGGCCTGGGCCGCTTCCTCCAGCTCACACTCGGTCCGCGTGACCCTAGACCAGGCGACCTCGGTGGGCGGGAAGATGATGCCGGCCGGCCAATACCGCTTCTCGTGGACGGAGGGCGCCGACAAGGTGGGCGTCACCGTCGAGAAGACTGGAAGTCACCACGTCTTGACCGAGGTCCAGGCGAAGGTCCAGGAGCGCGCCACGGACTACCCCCACCAGGAGGTGGTAGTCCGGACGCCGAAGGCGGGGACACGCGTCCTCGAGGAGCTGCGGCTGGGCGGCCAGAAGGACGCCCTGGTCTTTCCCGCGTCCTGAATCGCCGCAATCTGAATCGCCGCGACCAGGGCGGCGCGGCTGACGGCCGCCGAGGTCGCTGATGTCTCGTCGGGGAATCGCCGAGGCGATTCCCCGACGAGCATCGAACCGACGGCCGACGCCTCGCGCCGGCGACGGCGCGGCAACCGGCCCCCTATTCACGACCGCCGTTGATCGGAGCCATACTTAGCCTGTGCCGCGCCGGCCCTCGAGGGCGGCGGCGGTCACGGCCCGCGCGCCGAATGGCGATCGGCCCCGGAAGGGTCCCGCCCGGGTCTTCCCCTGAGAGTCGCGAGAAGTCGGTGAGGGCGGATGAGTGTGAGATGGCCGTTCGTCACGATTGTCTTGGCGGGAGCGGTCGCGCTCCCGTGTCCTGTCCGTGCCCAGTCCGAAGTCGGCTCTGAGGCCGGCGCGCCGGCCGCGCCGCGGCTCACCCTGGCCGATGCGATCGAGCGCGGCCTGGCACACAACCTCGCGGCGGTGCTCGCCGAACAGGAGGTTCACGCTGCGAGCGGCGCGCGCTGGACCTCGCTGAGCGGGGTTCTGCCCTCGCTGCGCGCCGACCTCGACGCCTCGCGCCAGAAGATCAGCCTGGAGCAGTACGGCTTCCCGGTCGCGCCGGGCGAGTCGCCGCTGATCGGACCCTTCAACGTGACGCTGGGACAGCTCTCGCTCTCGCAGACGCTCCTGGACCTCGGTGCGATCGAGCGGGCGCGGGCCGGCGGCCAGCGACTGGCGGCGGCCCGCTGGTCGCTGCGCGACGCGCGCGATCTGGTCGTCACCGCCTGCGCCGGCCTCTACCTGCAGACCGTGGCCGCGGGCAGCCGCGTCGAGGCAGCGCGCGCCGAGACGGCCACCGCCGAAGCCCTGGCGCAGCGGGCCCGTGACAGGAAGGCCGCGGGAACGGTCGCCGGCGTCGAGGTGCTGCGGGCGGAGGTGCAGCTCGCCTCCGAGCGCCAGCGCCTGATCCGAGCCCGGAACGCCCTGGACCGCCTTCGCCTTCAGCTGGCGCGGGCGATCGGCTTGCCACTCGGGGAGCCGTTCCTGCTCGTCGACCAGGTCCCCTACGCCGAGTTGGACGCGCTCGGCCCGGACCAGGCCGTCGCGCAGGCGCTCGCCGGGCGTGCCGACCTGAAGAGCGCCAAGGCGCTGCTGCGGGCGGCCGAGCACGAGCAGCGTGCCGCGTTCGGGCGCGCGCTGCCCTCGCTCTACGTGGACGGAGCCGTCGCGGAGGTGGGCCCGGCGATCGACAGTCTCAAGATGACCTACTCGCTGACTGCGGGCGTGCGCGTGCCGCTCTTCGACGGAGCGCGCACCCAAGGGGAGATCGTGAAGGCGCGGGCCGTCGCCGCCCAGCAGCGGGCCAGGGTCGCCGACCTCGAGGCCGGCGTCGAGCTGGATGTCCGTGCGGCGCTCCTCGACCTCAAGGCGGCCGCCGACGAGGTGCGCGTCGCGAAAGACGGGCGCGTGCTGGCCCGGCGGCAGCTGGCCGAGGCCGAGGACAGGTTCACCGCCGGGGTCGCGAGCAACATCGAGGTCGTGCAGGCCCAGTCGGCGCTCGCCGAGGCCGAGGAGAACTACGTTTCGAGCCTGCTGGCGCACAACCTGGCCAAGCTGGCGCTCGCCCGCTCACTCGGGGTGGCCGAGTCCCAGGCCGGGCGCTACCTGGGGAGTGGGGGGATGAGCGGGCCGACCGTGTTCACCCGCTGAAGTGAAACGATGGGCGAGGCGGTGCCGCGCGCGGAGGCGGAACCCAACCCCTGGCTGGTCGCGGTCTCGGTCGCCATCGGGACCTTCATGGTGGTGCTCGACACCACGGTCGTGAACGTCTCGCTGCCGCACATCGCCGGCAGCCTCTCCGCCACGGTCGACGAGTCGACCTGGGCCCTCACCTCCTACCTGGCCGCCAACGCGATCGTCCTGCCCATGTCCGGCTGGCTGGCCTCGCTCCTCGGACGCAAGCGCCTCCTGATGCTGGCGGTGGCGACCTTCGCCGGCGCCTCGCTCATGTGCGGCCTCGCCTTCAACCTGCCGTCGCTGATCCTGTGGAGGGTCCTCCAGGGCGCCACCGGCGGCGTCATGCAGCCGCTCGCGCAGGCGATCATGCTGGAGGCGTTCCCGCCCCGCGACCGCGGCAAGGCGATGGGCTTCTTCGGCATCGTGGTGGTGGTGGCACCCATCATCGGGCCGGTCCTGGGCGGCTGGCTGACGGAGAACTACTCCTGGCGGTGGGTGTTCTACATCAACGCGCCGGTCGGCCTGGCCGCGATCCTGCTGATGCGCGCCTTCGTGCGCGACCCCCCGTACCTCAAGCGGGGCGCGAGCCGGATCGACTACTGGGGCCTGGGCCTGCTGGCGGTGGGCATCGGCGCCCTGCAGGTCGCCCTCGACAAGGGACAGGAAGAGGACTGGCTGGCGTCCCACTTCATCGCCTTCCTGGTGGTCCTGGCCCCCCTGTGCCTGCTGGCCTTCGTGATCCACGAGCTCCGGACGCGCGAGCCCGTCGTGAACCTGCGGGTGTTCGGGGACCGGACCTTCGCGATCGGCACCGCCCTGGTCACACTGATGGGCGTCGGGCTCTACGGCAGCCTGGTCATGCTCCCGATCCTGATGCAGACGCTGATGGGCTATCCCGCGCTCGAGGCGGGCCTCGCCCTCTCGCCGCGCGGGGTCGGCTCGCTGATCGCCATGCCGCTGGTCGGGCTGGTCGTGGCGCGCACCGACCCGCGCAAGCTGCTGGCCGCCGGATTCGTGTTGGGCGCCTTCACGCTGCTCTGGTTCTCCTGGCTGAACCTCGGGGCCGGGTTCTGGGACTTCGGTTGGCCGCAGTTCGTGCAGGGGATCGCCTTCGGTCTCCTCTTCGTCCCGTTGGCGACGACCACGGTGGACGCGGTGCCGCGGGCGGAGATGGGCAACGCCACCAGCCTCTTCAACCTGATGCGCAACCTGGGCGGCAGCTTCGGCATCGCCATCGTCGAGACGCTGCTGGCCCGCGGCCGCCAGGTGCACACGAACGTCCTGGTCGCGCACGTGGACCGCTACTCGCTGCAGGCGCAGCTCGCCTTCCAGCACCTGCGGGACGGCTTCGTGGCGAGCGGAGCAGACCTCTACACCGCCACCGAGCGGGCGTACGCGGCGCTCTTCGGCATGGTCCAGCAGCAGGCGGCGCTCCTGTCCTTCCTCGACGCCTTCCGCCTGCTGGCGCTGCTGTTCGTCTCGCTGACGCCTCTCGTGCTGCTGCTGCGCCGCCCTCGCCACCAGCGCGGTCGCGAGGCCGGCCCGGCCGCGGTCGTCGAGGCCTAGACCCCGCCGGCTCCGTAGCCGTCCGGATGCGCCTGCATCCACTCCCAGGCCGAGCGGACGATGCCCTCGAGCTGTGGGCGTTTCGGTGTCCAGCCGAGGATCGCGCGAGCCTGCGCGGCGTCGCCCACCAGACGCGGCGGATCGCCTTCGCGACGAGGGCCGATCAGGAAGGGCACCTCCCGGCCGGTCACGCGCCTGGCGGTCTCGATCACCTCGAGCACCGAGTAGCCGAGGCCGTTGCCGAGGTTCAGGCACTGCGAGACGCCGCCGCCACGCAGGTGCCGGAGCGCCAGCAGGTGCGCCTCGCCCAGGTCCTCGATGTGGATGTAGTCCCGGATCGCGGTGCCGTCGGGAGTGTCGTAGTCGTTCCCGAAGACGGTGACGTTCGCCCGCCGCCCCGCCGCCGCCGCCAGCACCAGAGGCACGAGGTGGGTCTCGGGGTGGTGCGCCTCGCCGCAGCGCGCGGCGGCCCCCGCCGCGTTGAAGTAGCGCAGCGCCACGGAGCGCAGGCCGTAGGCACGGTCGAAGTCCGCGAGCAGCCTCTCCACGAACAGCTTCGACCACCCGTAGGGGTTGATCGGCCACTGCGGGTGGGTCTCGGGGATGGGCACCTGTTTCGGGACGCCGTAGGTGGCGCAGGTGGACGAGAAGACGAAGTGCCGGACGCCCGCCTGGACGAGGGCCTCGACGAGCGCGGCCGCCTGGCTGAAGTTGTTGTCGTAGTAGCGCGCGGGCTCGGTCACCGACTCGCCGACGTAGGCGAAGGCCGCGAAGTGCGCGCAGGCGTCGATCTCGTGCTCGCTCACCAGGCGCGCGACCAGCTCGCGGTCCCCGGTCCGCCCCTGCTGGAAGGTCGCGCGCGGGTCGACGGCGGCCCGGTGTCCGCGCGAGAGATCGTCGAGGACGACCACCTGCTCGCCCGCGTCCAGGAGCTGCCCCAGGAAGGCGCTGCCGATGTACCCGGCACCGCCGGTCACGAGCACGGACATGGCTTCTCTCCTTGCCGGAAGAGCGGCGGCCGGCGGCTCAGGCCGCGGTGCCGGTCTCGCTGGCCCCGCGGGCCTGGTCGTGGTTGGCCAGGAACCAGCGGTAGGACGACTCGATGCCTTCCCGCAGCTCGATCCGGTGGCGCCAGCCGAGGGCGTGCAGGCGCGAGACGTCCAGGAGCTTCCGCGGCGTCCCATCGGGCTTGCCGGCGTCGAAGACGAGCTCGGCACGGGGATGCACGATCTCGCGCACGGCGTCGGCCAGCTCGCGGATGGTGAGGTCGATCCCGGTCCCGACGTTGATGTGCTCGGGGGCGTCGTAGTGCCGCATCAGGTAGACGCAGGCGTCGGCCAGGTCGTCGACGTGCAGGAACTCGCGACGAGGTGAGCCCGAGCCCCACACCACGACCTCGCGCCCGCCCGCCTGCTTGGCGTCGTGGAACTTGCGGATGAGTGCGGGCAGCACGTGCGAGGCGTTGAGGTCGAAGTTGTCGTTGGGTCCGTAGAGGTTCGTCGGCATCGCAGAGATGAAGTCGCAGCCGTACTGCCTGCGGTAGGCCTGGCACAGCTTGATCCCCGCGATCTTGGCGATCGCATAGGGCTCGTTGGTGGGCTCGAGGTGCCCGGAGAGGAGGTGCTCCTCCTTCATCGGCTGCGGGCACTCGCGCGGGTAGATGCAGGAGCTGCCCAGGTAGAGCAGCCGCCGGACCGGGAAGAGGTGCGCCGCGTGCACCACCGTGGCATGGATCATCATGTTGTCGTAGATGAACTCGGCGGGCCGGGTGGAGTTGGCGAGGATGCCGCCCACCGTGCCGGCGACCAGGAACACGAGCTCGGGCCGGTTGGCGCGGAACCAGTAGTTGACCGCGGCCTGGTCGCGCAGGTCGAGCTGCTCGCGCGTGGCGGTCAGGATCCGCGAGAACCCCTCGCCCTCCAGGCGCCGGACGATGGCCGAGCCCACCAGGCCCCCGTGGCCGGCCACGAACACGCGCGCGTCGGGCTTCATCTCGATCATGCCCCGCCATCTTAGCGCAGACCCGCAGTCCGTCTGCACACCAGGCTGGATGTCCGGCAAGGAGCAGGAGGCGACCGCCGCGACGGGCGGAGTGGGGCCAGACGCCGGGTCGGTGGAGGGCGGCGTGGTCGTGCTAGCGTTCTTGGGGTCATGCGTATCGCTCTTGCTCAAGTCCCCCATCCCACCTCGTTTGCCGCCGGGCTCGCAGCCGTGCAGAGAGGGATCGCCGCCGCTGCCGAGAGCGGCGCGCAGCTGGTCTGCTTTCCGGAGTGTTGCCTCAAGGGCATGCGCGGAACGGACTTCACGGTCGAAGCGTTGACGCGTGAGGAGCACGATCGTGGCCTGGCCGACGTGCAGGCGCGCGCGGCCGAGCATGGCTTGTGGGTCGTGCTCCCGACGGAGCGGCCTCGTGGCCACGCCTGGCAGAACGGTGCGTACCTGATCCAGGCCGACGGGGCGGTGCAGGGTTATCAGACCAAGAACCAGGTCCCGCTCGAGGAAGAGCCGTTCTTCACTCCGGGATCCGCGCGCCGGTTGTTCCGGATCGGCGAGCTCTCGCTGGGCATCGTCGTCTGCCACGAGGGCTGGCGCTATCCGGAGACGGTGCGCTGGGCGGCGGTCCGCGGTGCCCACCTCGTCCTTCACCCGCACTTCTGCGGGGGGGCCGGGCTCGGGAATGCCAGGGACGAGTCGCGGCCGCCGGCCTGGGGGGCAGGGTTCTACGAGAAGGCGATGGCCTGCCGGGCCGGCGAGAACCACGTGTGGTTCGCGAGCGTCAACTACGCCCTTCCCGTGCAGGAGTGCCGGACGAGCATCGTATCGCCCGAGGGCGAGTGCATGGCTGCGAGCCCACTCCACGAGGAATCGCTGGTGGTGGGGGAAGTCGTTCCGGCCCAGGCCACGCGGTATCTGGCGAAGCGCTTCGCGCCCGAGCGCTACCAGGACGAGGTGCTGACCGATTAGCGGACCCTTCTCGCGCGAAGGGCCTCAGCGCGCCACGGGTGTCGCGACCTCGAGGGCCGTCGTCTTCAGGGCGTCGGAGCTGCCTCCCACCATCACGTCGAAGAGGCCGGGCTCGACGACGCGCCGCTTCCCCCGGTCGTAGAAGGCGAGCGCGTCGGCGGCGAGGTGGAAGCGGACGGTGCGCGTCTCGCCGGGGGCGAGCGTGACGCGCTCGAAGCCTACCAGCTGGCGGACCGGGCGCGTCACCGAGGCGACCCGGTCGTGGACGTAGAGCTGGGCGACCTCGTCGCCGCTACGCTCGCCCGTGTTGGTGACCTCGACCGAGACCTCGGCGTCGCCGTCAGGAGCGATCCGCTCCGGGGTGACCCGCACCTCGCCGTAGCGGAAGCTCGTGTAGCTCAGCCCGTGGCCGAACGGGAAGAGGGGCGTGACGTCGGAGAACACGAAGCCCCGCTTGGCGGAGGGCTTCTGGTAGTAGTAGGCGGGGAGCTGGCCGACGTTGCGGGGAAAGGTGATGGGCAGCTTGCCGCCGGGGTTCACGTCGCCGAACAGGACGTCGGCGACGGCGATACCAGTCTCCTCGCCGAGATAGAAGCCCTCCAGCACCGCCGGCACGTCCGCGATCGCGTCGCCGACCGAGAGCGGACGGCCGTTGATCAGCAGCACGACCGTCGGCGTGCCGGTCGCGGCGACGGCCTTCACCATCTCGGCCTGGCGGCCGGGGAGGTCCAGGGTGTCGCGATCGCCGAGGTGCTTCTCGCTCCAACCCTCTCGGCAGACGGCTTCGTTCTCGCCGACCACCAGCAGGGCCACGTCGGCGTCCCTCGCGACGGCCACCGCCTCGGCGATCCGCCGGGCGTCCTCGGCCGGATCGGGGGCAACCACCTCGTCATCCCACCAGTCCTTCCAGCCTTGTGGGTGCTCGGTGATGCGCGCGCCCTCCGCGTAGCGAACCCGGATGATCCCGCCCGCCTTGCGCTTCATCCCCTCGAGCACCGAGACGCCCGGCGCCGGGTCGTAGCTGTACCCGCCCGTGTGCACCTCGGCCGCGTCCGGGCCGATCACGGCGATCGACCGCAGTGTCGCCCGCTCGAGGGGAAGGACGGGACGCTTCGCTCCCGGCGGAACCTCGTTCTTGAGCAGCACGATCGCCTTGCGCGCCGCCTCGAGAGCGAGCGCGCGGTGCTCGGACGAGTCGGTGACCCGCTCGGCGCGGTCGGGGTCGACGTAGGGGTCGTGGAAGAGGCCCAGCGCGACCTTGGCGCGCAGCACCCGTGCCACGGCCTCGTCGAGCCGCGCCAGGTCGATGCGCCCGGCGCGGACGTCGTCGGCGACGCTCCCGAAGGTCCCGTCCAGCTCGACGTCGATCCCAGCCGAGATCGCCTGGCGCGCCGCGTCGGCCTCGTCGACGGCGACGTGGTGGCGGGTCACCAGGTCGCGAATGCCGCCTCCGTCCGAGCAGACGATCCCCTGGAAGCCCCACTCGCCGCGCAGCAGGTCTTCGAGCAGCCAGTGGTTCACGTGCGATGGGATGCCGTCGATCTCGTTGTAGGAGGCCATGACGGCCGCGACACCCGCCTCACGCACGGCCGCCTGGAAGGGCGGCAGGAACTGCTCGCGCAGGATGCGCTCCGAGTAGTTGGCGGGCGCCGTGTTCGTGCCCCCCTCGGGCTGGCTGTGCGCCGCGAAGTGCTTGGCGGTCGCCAGCACGTGGTCGTTCGCGATGCCCGGGCCGCGACCCTGGAGCCCCTGGATCGCCGCCACCCCGAGGCGGGAGACCAGGTAGGGATCCTCGCCGAGCGTCTCCTCGGTGCGGCCCCAGCGCGGCTCCCGTGCGACGCCCAGCACCGGGGTCAGCACCCAGCTGGCGCCCCGCGCCCGCGCCTCGAGCGCGGCCGCCGTGAAGACGCGCTCGATCAGCTCGGGGTCCCAGGTGGCACCGAGCGCGAGCGCCTGCGGAAAGGCGGTCGCGCCTTTGGCCATGAACCCGTGGAGCGCCTCCTCGCTCGTGAGCGCGGGGATGCCGAGCCGGGTGTTCTCGACCAGGTATCGCTGGATCGCATTCGCGAACACGGCCGCCTGCCGGGGCGGGAGCGCCATGGTGGACCTGCCGACGTAGCCGGTGCCGTCCTTCAGGATCGGCGCGGCGCGTTCTGGCGAGAAGACGCCTGCCTGGTCGCTCAGCGAGAGGCGGCGCGACGTCGATCGCAGCTGGGCGACCTTCTCCTCGAGCGTCATGCGCCCGATCAGCTCGGCGATGAAGCGCTCGGCCACGGGTCCGGATCGTGGCACCGACTGCCGCGCTGCCGGCGCCCGTGGGCCCGCCCTCGCCACGTCTTGCGCCGGGGCGCGTCCCGCCGCTGCGAACGTCAGCGCTGCCGCGGCGAATGCGGGAAGAAAGAAAGCGAGCGCGGGTTGCTTCATGGCGCCTCCTCGGTTCGGCAGCCATTGTCCTCCGTTCTGCCAGCAGGGCGGAAGCGCGTCTCCGCCGAGAGGAGTGTCGGCCCTGCTGGCGGCGGTCGCGACCCGGGATGTAGGATGCCCGGCCCGCGAGGGCCCCGATGCCCGCCAGAAACGGACGCTCCGTCCTCGAGATGAGCCTGTGGGCTCTCACCTGGCCGATCTTCGTCGAGCTGGTCCTGAGCTTCACGCTGGGCGCCGAGGACTCCTTCTACCTGGCGAAGATCTCCGACCAGGCGGACGCCGCGGTGGGGTCCCTCTTCCCGGTCTTCGGCCTCTGCTTCATGGTCTTCCAGGCCTTCGCGCAGAGCGGCGCCAGCGTCGCCTCGCAGCTGATCGGGGGCGGGCGGCCCGAGCGCGCGCTACCGGGTGTTCACCCGCGACCCGGGGATCATCGCGCTCGGCACGACCCTCTTGTGGATGGGTCTCGCGCTCGAGCCGGCGCGTTCCAGCAACATGATCGTGGGTTTCTCGCTGCGCGGCTCGGGCGACGCACGCTTCACCTCGCTCGTGAGCATCCTGCTCACCTGGTGCTTCGCGACGCCGCTCGCCTTCCTGCTGGGCCTGCGGCTGGGGCTGGGTCTGGTCGGCGTCTGGCTGGCCATGATCGTCGACGAGGCGAGCCGCGGTCTCATGGACTACGCCCGCTGGCGGACGGGAGTCTGGAGGACGAAAGGCGTGCTCGCGCAGGAAGCGGGCTGATCCGTCAGGACGCCGGCGCGCTCCGCGGCCCGCCGTAGCGCACGAAGCCGAGGCAGAGCAGGCCGAAGAGGGCGCGCTGGACGTCGTCGGAGTCCTTGGGGACGATGCTCGCGATCTCACGCGCGGTGAGCTTCCCGTCCGTGCGCGAGAGCACGAAGCCGTCGAACGCGGTGAGCCGGCAGGAGGCGGCGTCGGCCGGGGTCTCGCTGGCCGGGACCACCACCCGATCGATGTCGCCCAGGTGCCAGGCGATCACCTCGGGGTCCTCGATCGCGCGAGCCGCCTCCAGGATGACGTCGGCGGTCGAGAGGCTCGAGGGCATGCGCTCGAACCAGGAGGGCTCCTCGCTGGCGGCCTCGAACTGGTAGGAACCCTCGGTCCAGGGAATCGCGCGCTCCAGTACCTGCCGCGCGTGCTGGCCGACCAGGTCCTGCAGGGCCTCGGCCGTGATCAGGCCCAGGCCGCACAGCACCACTCCGAGCCGCTCGTTCTCGCGGCGCGCGATACCGCTGGCGCGCTCGACGTCCTCCTCGGTCAGGATCCCGAGACGCACGGCGAACGCCCCCATCTGCTCCTCGTACACGCTGCTCCGGCCGTACATGATGTTCCCGTTCCAGAACCGCACGCCGCGTCGTTCGTGCTTGCGGATCAGGGTGAGGAAGCCGCTCCGCTTGCCGGTGTGGATGTCGCGCAGCAGCTGAGGCAGGACGCCGGGGAAGAGCGGCCGCGCCGCTGCGCTCAAGACGCCGCCCGCGGCGGGCGCGCCCGCCGCCACGGGTGTCGCCGCCGCGGGTGCTGCCGCCGCGGGTGCTGCCGCCGCTGGCAGCTTCTCGCCTGTCGTCGTCTCGTCCGGGAGCGGCGTCCAGTCCCTGAAGGGGGGAGCCGGCTCGAACGCCACGGCCGGTCCGGGCCCAGGGGACTCGGTCGCGGTAGGCTCGCCTGCAGGCTCGGGCTCGCCCGGGCGCAGCTCGGGGTGCTGCGCGAGGTCGACCAACGTCTCCCCCGCTGGCGCCGACCCGTCGGCCAGATGCTCGACGCGGACCAGGGGCGCGTCGAAGGTCTCCTCGCTGCGCGCGAGCGAGACGACGCGTGCCTGCCGCCCGTCGGAGAGTCTCAGCAGCGTCCCGGGGGGATAGCGTCCGAGCGCGTTCGCGAAGAGTTGCACCAGCACGGGGTCGTAGATCGTGCCAGCGCCAGCAACCAGGCGCCCGAGCGCCTCGGCGGGGGTGGCGCCGGATCCCGTCCGGATCCAGGTGTCGTAGTCCTCCGAGATCGCGAGCAGGCGCCCGAAGAGCGATGGCCGACCGCGAGAGTCGTCGTAGCGCCGGTGGTGGTCGAGCGTCGCGAGGACGCGTCGCACCTTGGCCTCGTGAAAGCCGCGCTGCCGGAGCAGCAGCCGCGCACCGGCGGTCGAATGGCGCTCGAATGGCGGCGGGTAGCCGCCGGTGGCCCGTCCCTCGTGCTGCTCGGCACCCTCGCGCGCCGCATACCCCACGTCATGGAACATGGCGGCGACGCCGAGGTCCTGGAGAGCGCCCTCGGAGAGCCCCAAACGGCTGCCCAGCAGCAGCGCCAGACGGCAGACGCGGAGGGTGTGCGCCGCGTAGGGCGTCGCCCCATCGGGGTCATCCGACAACCCCTCGCCGCCGCTGCCGAGCTCGAGGATCTCGATCACGACCCGGCGCAGCGGCAACGGGTTCGGGACGCGGCTCGCGCCCAGGTTCGCCCAGACCTCGTCGGCGAGGGTCCGGGCCGAGACTGCTACGGCACGAGCGTCGCGTTGCGCCGGCTGCGACTCGCCGGAGACGCGGAAGCGGTGGATGCCGACGAGATCGACGGAGTCCATGCCCTGCGCCGCGAGCGCCGCCTGCAGCGCGGCACGGGGGCGATCCGGGTCGGGGTTCGCCGCGACCGCCGCGACCAGCAGGCGGAGCTGCCCCTCGCTGAGCGGCGCGTGGAACGAGATTCCACCCACGCCGTGACGCCGGAGACGCCCGCCCAGGTCCTGCGCCGCCTCGGTCCCTTCCAGGCGGATGCGGATGTCGTTGACGTAGACCTGGTCCTCGACCGCCAGCAGGTGGACGGCACCCAGCAGCTCGACCAGCCGGCCGAGCGCGCCCACGAGATCGCCGATCGGCTGGTCGAAGGCGTGGTTGTCGGAAGCGTGCAGGCGGGCCATCGCCAGGACCCCGTTCAGGAGCTTGACCAGGCGCTCGCCCTCCTCCCTCACGACCGCGGCCAGGACGCGATCCTCTCCTCCGCGCGCGCGATCGAGCACGCGAGAGAGCCGTTCCTGGGCCCGACGGAGCTCATCCACCCCGCTTCTCCCGTCGCGCCAGCACTTCCCGGCAACGATCGCGCACCTCCTCGTCACCCTGTTCTGCGACCTTCCGGAGCAGCTGTACGGGCTTTGGGCCGGGCAGGACCTCGAGACCGCAGACGGCCGCCCAGCGCAGGCTCTGCTCGTGGGCGCTCGGGACCAGGCGCTCCATCAGCCGCCGCTCGTGGGTCCAGTCCTCGAAGAGGGCCAGGGCCGCCTCTGGGGAGAGGCGTGCCAGCGCCTGCCCGTAGGTCTCCGCCTCCCGCGTCGTCATGGAGTGGTGAGCCCGCCGCTCGAGATGACGCGCGAGCGGCGAGAAGGCCGCGTGCTCGTTCCTCTTCACGAAGGTCTCGACCACGCGCAGGCGGATCTCCGGCGGCGACGACTCGAGCATCCGCACCAGGGTGCGCCCGACCGCCGGCGAGGAGGGTGCCGCGCTCAGGATCCAGAGCGCCTCGAGCGCGACCCCGTCGTCGGGGTGGACGGCCAGCTCGGATGCGGTCTCCACCGCCCGTTCGGGCAGGGCATGCGCGCAGACGCGCAGGAGGTCGCGGGCGACCGCGGGCTCCGCGACCCGCAGGCGGGAGAGGAGCTGCTCGGGGCGCTTCGGCGCGTAGCGCTCGATCAGGCTGCGCGCGCAGCGGCGGCTCGCCTCGCTGCGCTCCTCCCCGAGCAGGTCGATGAGATGCCCCAGGTGGTCGGCGGGGAGCAGGTCGAGGAGGGCGACGAGCTCTGCCGGGGCCGTCTCGGTCCCCTTGGGAACCGAGTGCAGGATCTTGCCGACGGCGCGCTTGTCGGTGAAGGTCGCCAGCACCGGGGCCGCCTGCTCGGGGGCGAGCTTCTCGGGATCGCTGAGCGCGCGAACCAGCTCGGTGAGGTGCACGAGCTGCCCGTCCGCCAGCAGGAAGTCGCGCACCTCCCCGACGAAGGCGGCCAGGTCTGTGAAGGAGGTCGGGTCGGCGGGATCCGCGACGGCCTCGAGCATCGCGACGACGGCGCGGACCGCGTTCGCGGGCAGGGCGTTCGACGCCTCCTCGGCGCGCAGTGCCTCGAGCTCCGCCTCGCCGACGGAACGCGGGAAGACCGCCGCGGGCTCGAGGGCGCCGCGCGCCGGCAGATCCCAATCGGAAGGCACCTCGGTCCGAAGCTCGGAACGCTCGTGGGCCAGGTGGCCCCCCGGTACGGCGTCGTCCTCCTCGGGCACGAAACCCTCGACTGCGTCCAGCTCGATGTGCTGGAAGCCGGCCTTCCAGAGGAGCGTCACGATGTCGTCCTCGTTCTGCCGGACGCCGGTGTAGCGGACCGAAAGCACCTCCAGCAGCCGGAGGACCTCGTCCCACTCGACCTCGGGCTGGATGGTCAGGCGCCGGACGCCGTCGCGGTACATGCGGAAGGCGAGCGAGCGCTCGCGGTCGCGCTCCAGGTAGACGACCTCACCGTCCAGCACCAGCTCGAAAGGTCGCACCTCGAGCGCGAAGCGTGCCGGCTACCTGCAGCGCCTCCTCCAGCCTCGCGCGCAGGTCCTCTATGAATGTGCGGATCGCGTCGTTGTGGGCGTCGTAGAGCAGGAAGCTGCGTGCCGTGCGGGAGAGGGCCCGCAGAACGGCGTTCGCCGCGCGCCCCGCGGGCGTTCCGCCGAGCTGAGCCTCTTCGACCAGCTCGGGCGGCGGGGTCGGTGACGGCGACGGCGCGGCCGACTCCTCAGGCATCGCCCCCCTGCGCGCCCATAGTAGCGGGAGACGCCCGCGTCTGCACGTCCCTGAGGTCCCTCAGGTCCTTCCTGCGCTCGATCTCGATCCCCGGCGCAGGAGTCGCGGGCCGGCAGGTGCTAGAGTCGTCGTGCATGGTGCGCCGTTCCGCTCCACTGAAGACCCTCGACCTCGCCGCGCTGCGGGGCCTCCTGCGCGGGCTCGACCGCCGTGCGTCGCCGGGCGAGAGGGTTGCAGCGGCGTCGCGCACGCTCCTCGGCAGGCCGTATCGCGCGTGTCCGCTCGTCGGCTCGGCCGCCACGCCCGAGGTCTTCTGCGCTTCGCTCGCCGGCTTCGACTGCGTCAGCTACGTCGAGACCGCCTTCGCGCTCGCTCTCTCCCGCGACCCGCGCCAGTTCCTGGACTGGCTGCGGCGGATCCGGTATCGAGGGGGCGTCGTCGCCTGGAGGCGCCGCCACCACTACTTGACGGGCTGGATCGCCGCCAACGCCCGCGCGGGGCTGCTGCGCCGGGTCCATCTGCCCGGGCCCGAAGTCGTCCGCGCCCGCCGGCTCGACGCGGTGCCGGGGTTACCCCCGCGACGCCTGCAACTGCGTTGCCTGCCCAAGCGCGCCTTCTGGAGGGTCCGGGACGCGGTGCGCGACGGCGATATCCTGTGCTTCGCCTCGACGAAGCGGAACCTGGACGTCTTCCACGCCGGGATCGCCGCCTGGAGCGGAGGCGAACTGCGCCTGTGGCATGCGGCCCGGAGCCGGGGCCGGGTGGTCGAGCAGGACCTCGCCGGCTTCCTGGCGGACAACACCATGGCCGGAGTGATCGTGGCGCGCCCTGTCGAAGCACATGGCAGGCTCTCGCGCCGCGGCCGCCGCACGCGTCCCGCCCGAGGCGTGCGACGCGCCCGAAGGGAGAGCTGACGTTGTCGCGTCACCTCTCGTACGGCGACGTTGCTGCGGAGGAGATGCGGACGGGCGCCGCTGTCCGTGAACGGATCGCGGCAGCGAAACACACGGTCCTCTTCGTTTGCGATCGGCGCCTGGTCCCGGGCGACCGTCTCTTCCAGAGGATGACCCAGGTGCTCGAGGAGACGGAGGCGGGCATCGTCTTCGCCGACGCCTTGGGCCAGCCGCGGATCGACTACCAGGCCGGCAGCATCCGCGACGACTTCGACTTCGGTCCGGTCGTCGGCATCTCGGTCGCGGCGGCGCGCGCGGCCTTCGACCGAGCCGGGGCGGTGGCCGACGACCTGCGCTGGGGCGGGCTCTACGACCTGCGCCTGAAGCTCGCCGAGACCCACCCGATCGTCCGCGTCCCGGAGCCGCTCTACGACCTCGAGCCGGGGGATGCGGTCGAGCCGCCGGCCGAACCCGCGAGCGCCGCCCAGTTCGCCTACGTCGACCCGCGGCAGCGGGACTACCAGCTCGAGATGGAGGCGATCGCCACGGCTCACCTGCGGCGCATCGGCGCCTGGCTCCCACCCACCTTCGCCGGCGTCCCGCCGGCCGCGAGCGAGTTCCCGGCGCGGGCGAGCGTCGTCATCTCGGTGCGCAACCGCGCCAAGACGATAGCCGAGGCGGTCGAAAGCGCTCTCTCGCAGAAGGCACCTTTCCCGTTCAACGTGATCGTCGTCGACAACCATTCGAGCGACGGCACGAGCGAGGTGCTGAGCGGGATCCGCGACCCCCGCCTGGTCGTGCTGGTGCCGGGCCGGAAGGACCTCGGCATCGGCGGCTGCTGGAACCAGGCTGTCTTCTCGCCGCGGTGCGGGCGCTATGCCGTACAGCTCGACTCGGACGATCTTTACGCTGGTGAGGACGTGCTCGCGCGGATGGTGTCGGCGCTCGAGAACGGTCCTTTGGCGATGGTGGTGGGTGCGTACACGCTCGTGGACTTCTCGCTGCGCGAGGTTCCGCCGGGGCTCGTCGACCACCGGGAGTGGGCGCGGGAGAACGGGCACAACAACCTGCTGCGCGTGAACGGGCTGGGCGCTCCGCGCGGCTACGACGTCGGCGTCATCCGGCGTTTCGGCTTTCCGAACGTGAGCTACGGCGAGGACTACGCCATCGGACTTCGGGTCAGCCGCGAGTTCGAGATCGGCCGCGTCTTCGACTCCCTCTACCTGTGCCGCCGCTGGGAGGGCAACAGCGACAGCGCGCTGCCCCGGGAGACGAAGAACCGCTACGACCACTACAAGGACTGGCTGCGCACGGCAGAGATCCGCGCCCGGCAGAAGCAGAACGGCTGGCGGCGATGAGCGACTGGGCCCCGCGTCTCGCCGAGGCCGGCCCGCTGGATCTCGAGGCGGCGGTAGAGCGGCTCTTCGAGGAGCAGGCCTCGGCCTGGCCGCTGCTCGCCAGCGGGCTCGTCGGTCTCGGCGCGGCCCGGAGCAGGACGCTCCAGGTCGGGTCGGGAACGGTCATCCTGCGTCACATCCCGCACCGACTGCGGAGCACGACCGCGCGCGTCGACCCGGCCTCCATCGGTGCACGTCCCTGCTTCCTCTGCCAGGCGAACCTGCCTCCCGAGCAGCGCGGGGTCGCGGCCGGGGAGGAGTGGGTCATTCTCTGCAATCCCTTCCCGATCCTCGACAGGCACCTGACCATCGTCCACCGGGAGCACCGGCCACAACGCCTGGCGGGACGGATCGGCGCGCTGCTCTCACTCGCGCGGCAGCTGCCCGGCTGCTTCGTCATCTACAACGGCCCCGAGTGCGGCGCCTCGGCGCCCGACCACCTCCACTTCCAGGCCTGCTCGCGCTCGCTCTTCCCGATCGAAGCGGACACGGCCGGACAGGAAGGTCTCCTCGACCATCCCGCCCGGCCGATCGTGCTGAGGGACGAGGAGCCGACGCGCCTCGTGGTGCGGCTCGAGCGGGTGATCGCGACGCTCGCGGAGCGGATGGCGCGGCCAGCCGAGCCCTTGGTCAATCTCGCCGCCTTCCGCTCCGGCGGATGGCTCCAGGTAGCCGTCTTCGCCCGCCGGCGGCACCGGCCGCAGGCCTTCGAGAGCGGCGAGCTGCTCGTGAGCCCGGCCGCCATCGATCTGTGCGGCGTCCTGGTCACGCCCCGCGCCGAGGACTTCGAGAGGCTGACGGCCAAGCGGACCGAGGCGATCCTGGACGAGGTGATTCTCGACGCGAGCCTGCTCGCCGAGGTCGTCGCCGCTGCGGGGGCGCGTCCATGAACCTTTCGGTGGGACTGGTGGAGAGGAGGCAGGTGATCCAGGTCGAGCTGCTGGCGCCGTACCTCGACCAGGACGGGCGGCGTCACCCGCCCGGCCGTCTCGAGATCAAGGGCCCGCTCTCGCTCCGCCCGGAGGATCCCGCCTCGGCCTCCTTCGCCGTCCTGGACGTCACGATCGGCGTCGGCTTCCACTGGCAGCGCCAGGAACGTCAGGTCTTCCGGGGCGCGCTCCGGGTCGTCCTGGACCAGGGACTGGTCGCGATCAACGACGTGCCGCTCGACGAGTACGTCACGAGCGTCATCTCCTCCGAGATGAGCGCCTCCTGCCCGCTCGAGCTGCTGAAGGCACACGCGGTCATCTCGCGGAGCTGGCTGCTTCACCCGCGAGGCCGGGCCGGGAAGGGCGGTGCGGAGACGCCGAGCAGGCCCGAGACGCGGGGCTCCGCCGGATCGTCGCGCGGTCCGGGTGAGATCGTCCGCTGGTACGGGCGGGAGGCGCATCGTCTCTTCGACGTCTGCGCGGACGACCACTGCCAGCGTTACCAGGGGATCAGCAAGGTCTTCTCTGAGGCCGCGACCCGGGCGGTGGCGGAGACCGCGGACGAGCTGCTCCTCTACCAGGGCCAGGTGTGCGACGCGCGCTTCTCGAAGTGCTGCGGCGGGATGAGCGAGAGCTATGGCAGCGCCTGGGACGACCGCGAGGTGCCCTATCTCATCGCCGTCTACGACGGTCCGCCGCCCGCGCCGCGCTTCGCGGCGGAGCCGTGGATCCTCGGCGACCCTCCCGCCTACTGCAACACGGACGACCGGGAGCTCCTCGCTCTCCTGCTTCCCGGCTTCGACCAGGAGACGCGGGACTTCTTCCGCTGGACCGTGGTGCTGACCGGGGAGGAGATCCACCGTTTCGTGCGCGAGAAGCTTGGGCAGGACCTGGGAGTGGTGCGCGCCGTCGAGCCTCTCGAGCGCGGGGCCTCGGGTCGCATCGTGCGGCTGCGCATCACGGGCGACAAGGGCACCCTGATCGCGGGCAAGGAGCTGGAGATCCGGCGCCTGCTCGCCCCCACCCACCTCCTGAGCTCCGCCTTCGTGGTGGACGAGGTCGCCGGCCGCTTCACGCTCCACGGCGCCGGCTGGGGCCACGGCGTCGGCCTCTGCCAGATCGGCGCCGCGGTGATGGCGACCCGCGGCAACGACTACCGCACGATCCTCGCGCACTACTATCCGGGCACGGAGATCGGCTCTACGCCCTGAGCACGCGAGGCTCCGGTCAGCGGAGCCGCATCGCCGGATCCCCGAGCAAGAGGTAGATCGAGGGGAGATAGGCAGGCCGGTCCGCGGCGGCGTACGGCAAGCCGTCCCGCTAGTCCCCGCGATCGGAAGCCGCCGTCCTCTCCTGGCCGGCGATCGCGGCTTCCAGGATCTTGGCGCTGAGGGCATGTCCTTTGGGGGCGAGGTGCCCGGTCCTGTCGAGGGAGAGCTCCGCCGGGGTGACGCCGAGCGCGTCGAAGCGGGCGCCCATGTCGACGACGGTGACCCCCTCGGACTCGAGCGCGTCGAGGAACCGCCGCTGCAGTCCCGGCTTGGCCTCGTAGTCGAGCCCGCTCGGGAAGGCGGCCACCAGGAAGGCGACGCCGTGCCGGTGGCAGACCCTCTGCATCTCCAGGACCAGGGCGAGGTTGAGCCGGAGGACTTGCGCCTCGTCCCGCAGCACCTGCTGCTTGCGCCGGCGCCAGCCGACGTCCTCCGGGGGTGCTGGGGGCGGAACCAGCGCCAGCAGCCGGTTGAAGAGGTGGGAATCGTCGACCAGCCACTGAAGGGCGCGCTCCGCTGGGGAACGACGCAGGGCGCCGTCCTCGAGGACCAGCCGTCCGGACACCAGGCGGTAGCGTGGCCTGGGTGTGACGCCGTTGTACAGCGCCACCGACAAGGCAGCATCGACCAGATCGTTCCGCAGGCACAGGGCGAGCACGACGACGTCGGGGTCCTCCCGCAGGCCCTCGTTGCGGAGCAGCAGCAGCTCCTGCGCCGGCCCGTAGCCCTCGACGGCGAGGTTGCCCACCTCGAGGCCGTTGTCCCGCACGTCGAGCAGGTGCGGGAAGGCCTGCTCGTCCGAGACACCGTAGCCGAAGGCTATCGAGTCCCCGAGGACCACGACGCGCACGTGGTCGCCCTCCCGCGGAAGCGCCAGGCGCCGCCCTCGATAACCGCGGGCATTGAGGCTCACCCGGCCGTCGCCCATCAGCGCGACCGCGCCCGGCCGTCCCGCCCACCCGTAGGTGGGGGAGAAGACGTGGATACCCCGGATCTCCGTCAGATAGCCGGGCGCCCACCACCGCGCGACGAGCTCCAGCGCCACGAGCGCGAGGGCGAGCAGGGCGCAGCTGGCACAGGCCAGCAGGAAGCGGCCGGCGAGTGGCGAGGAGCGCGGCGAGCGGTGAAGCCATCTCGCCGGATTCGCGAGCCCACGGCGCATCATCCGAACCAGTGTACAGTAGCGCTCGCATGCCGAATCGGCTGTTGCTGGCCGCCGTCGTCGTTGCGCTCGTCGCCTGCAACTCCTCGGACGTGGACGTGTCCCCTCCGGTCGCGGCACCGACGGCCGTGTGCGGCAACGGCGTCGCGGAGGCGGGCGAGGCGTGCGACGACGGCAACGCCGACAATGCGGATGGTTGTCTCACCACCTGTCAGCTCCCGGTCGTCTGGACGACCAGCGATCCGCACGTCCACAGCACGGGCTGCAGCCTGTACGCCCCGCCGGAGGAGCTGGCGGCGCAGTTGCGGCGGCAGCAGATCCAGATCGGGGCGGCTCTCGTCTGGGGCGAGGGCTATGAGAACGACTCCGGCTTCTTCACCGGACGAGACGATCCGCTCTCACGGGCCGACTTCATCCTCCACTACGACCTCGAGGTCTCTCACTTTGCCGCGGCGCGCACGGGACACCTCGTGCTGCTGGGGCTCGACTCGCTCGAGTTCTCGGGGGACGTCTTCAACGTGCCGCACTCGGGCGTGCCGGTCGTCGAGTGGGCGCGCGGGCAACCGCGCGCGGTCGTGGGCATGGCCCATGCGCAGTTCTGGCCGAGCGACGGCTCTTTCCCCGAGCCTCCGGGAGGATGCTGCACGCCCTTCGAGGCCGTCGTCGATGCCGCCCGCGGCCGGCTGGACTTCCTCTCCATGGAGCACAGCTGGGACAAAGGGCCGGGCAGCTTTCGCTTGTGGAAGGCCCTGCAGAACGCTGGCTTCCGGGTCGCGATCTCAGGCGCCAGCGACTGGTCGTGCATTACGCACCAGTTCGACGAGTACACGCTGCGCACGGACGCCCTGCTCGACGGGCCTCGGAGCTACGAGTACTGGCTGCTCGCGATCAAGGCCGGGCGCACGACGGCCGCGTTCGGCATCGGGAACCACATCAACCTGCGCGTCGAAGGCAAGCGCATGGGCGAGGAGGTACCGCTGGCGGCGCCCGGGGAGGTCGAGGTGACTCTGGAGACCGCGGGCAAGGCCGCCGAGGTGGAGGTGCTGGTGAACGGCGTCGCCGCGACCCGCGTTCCCGTCGGGGCGGGGATCCGGCTCGTGCACGCCCGGGTGGCGGTCGCCCGGAGCTCCTGGATCGCGGCACGCAGCCCCTACGTCCTGACCAGCCCCGTCTACGTGATCGTGGCGGGGCAGCCGGTGCGCGCCTCCTCAGACGACATCTGCTACCTGTGGCGCTCGGTCGAGCACCTCGAGCAGGTGGTCATGACCCGCAGGCTCCGGCTCTACGAGTCGGAGCCCGAGGCGCTCGCCGCCTACCAGGAAGCGGTCGTCGAGCTGCGGCGCCGCTTCCTGGAGAGCGGCGGCGAGAGCTGCCGCTGAAATCCTGCTACCCTTCCGATCCGAGACCGTGGCCGGGAGGTCCGCTTGGGCGTCATCTTCGTGCTGGGGTCGGCATTCACCATCTGGATGGCGGTCGAGGCCGTGCGTCGCGGGCAGGCATCGGGATGGCTGTGGCTGATCCTGCTCTTCGGCCCGGTAGGAGCCGCGGTCTTCTTCTTCTCCGAGTACCTCGACCAACCGACGCTCGGCTGGGCGGGGGGGCAGGGGCGGAAGGTGACCTCGGGCGAGCTGCGAATGGCCGAGGCCGAGGTCCATCGTCTCGACAACGCGGCGAGCTGGCTCGGCTACGCTTCCGCGCTCCGTGCCCGCAGGCAGTACCCCCGTGCCGTCGAGGCGGCTCAAAGGGCGGTGGAGCGCGACTCGGCGAGCGTCGACGCGCAGTACGAGCTGGCACAGGCGCTCGTCGCCGCGGGTCGGGGCGCCGAGGCGGTGGCGCCCCTGCAGCAGGTGGTCGCTCGGAAACGCTCGTTCGACTCGGAGGCCGCGCTCTTCGCTCTCGGCCGGATCGTCGGGGCTCGGCTCGGCTGAACTCGCGAGCCCTATGGTACGCTGGGCACCGCATGTCCTCGGCTCGGATGGCGTCGCCCCAGCTGCGTGCGGCTGCATTCGGGCTGGCCAGCCTCGCCTTTCTCGGCGCGCCCTGCCTGCTCCCGGCGGCCACCTATCCTCCCGGGTTCCATTTCCACACCCTCTCGACCGACCGCGTGTCCGTGCACTTCCACCAGGGTGAGGAGGCGATGGCGCGGGAGGCCGCGGCCCTCGCGACCGAGATCCTCGCCCGCCACGAGCAACGCTACGGTCAGAAGGTCGGCCGCGTCCAGATCGTCCTCGTGGACGCCGAGGACGACTCGAACGGGTTCGCGACGCCGCTTCCCTATCCGTTCGTGACCATCCAGGCGGCGGCGCCGGACGGCAGCGACGGCTTCGGCAACCACGAGGGCTGGCTGCGCCTGGCGCTCACGCACGAGCTCGCCCATGTGGTCGATCTCGAGGAGGCGGGAGGCCTCTGGCGGGTCGGCCGGCACGTCTTTGGCCGCGCGCCGTTCCTCTTCCCGAACGTGTTCGCCATGAGCTGGATGATCGAGGGCCTCGCCACCTACGAGGAGACCCGGCTCACCGCCTTCGGCCGCGGCAGGGATCCGGACTCGGCGATGGTGCTGCGGATGGCGGCCCTCGCGGGGCGCTTCCCCAAGGAGGACCAGGCCATCTACGCGCTCGAGGCCTGGCCGGGAGGCCAGACCCCCTACCTGTTCGGCGAGGCCTTCCTGCGCGACCTCACGGAACGATATGGCGAGGACACCCTGCCGCGGCTGGCGCGGCAACAGGCCCGGCAGATCATTCCCTACCTGGACGGCCGCGCCGTCGCGAAGGTGACCGGCCGCGGTCTCGACGCGCAGTGGAAGGGGTGGACGGCCGAACGGACCGTGCAGGCGCGGCGTGAGGCCGCGGAGCGCGGGGCGAGGGGGTGGAGCCCGATCGCCCCGCTCACCTCGCGCGGCATTCGTCAGGGTGAGCCGCGCTTCAGTCCCGACGGGAGCTGGATCGCCTATTCGAGCGCGACCCTCGCCCGCTTCCCCGAGCTGCGGCTCGTTCGCCCCGACGGGACCCAGGACCATCGCCTCTCGCTGCGCAACGGCGGCTCGGGCCTCGCCTGGATGCCGGATGGACGCGGAATCGTCTTCGCCGAGCTGCAGGTCCACCGGACTTTCGCGGTCTTCGGCGACCTGAGCCTCGTCGAAGTGCCGGGGGGCCGCGTGCGCCGGCTCACCCGTGGCCTGCGCGCGAGAGATCCCGACGTCTCGCCGGACGGACACACCGTCGTCTTCGTCCGGCGACTCGGGGACAGGAGCGACCTCTTCACGGTCGACGTCGACGGCGGCGGCCTCGCGCGGCTCACCCGCTCGCTCGCGGGCGTCGAGTGGAGCGACCCGCGCTTCAGCCCCGCCGGCCGCCGGATCGCCGCGTCACGCCTGTTGCCGGGAGGGTGGCTCGACGTCGTTCTCGTCGACCGGACGAGCGGCGCCGTCAGTCAGGTCACGCACGACCGGGCCAAGGACCTCGAGCCCACCTGGACGCCCGACGGACGAGCCGTCGTCTTTCGCTCCGACCGCGACGGGGTCTCGAACCTCTACGCCGCGCGTCTCCACGACCGGGCGCTGTTTCGGCTGACGAACGTGCTGGGTGGCGCCTTCGAGCCGTCGATCAGCCCGGACGGACGGACGATCGCCTTCACGACCTACTCGTCCCGCGGCTTCGACCTGGCGCTGGCGCCTTTCCAGCTGGCGACGGCGGTCGCGGCCGAGCCCTTCGTCGACGACAACCCGGCGCCGCACGCCGACCCGGTGCCCTCCGATGCCCGCATCGAGCCGTATCGGCCCGCGCGCCTCCTGCTGCCGCGGTTCTGGACGCCCTGGTTCGAGCGCGACAGCCGCGAGGTTCGGATCGGCGCCGCGACCGGCGGACAGGACCCGCTCTTGCGCCACGCCTGGGCCCTCCAGGGAAGCTACGGTAGCGAGAGCCAACGCGTCAACCTCACGGGCTACTATCGCTACGACCGCTTCCGCACCAGCCTGACCCTGGCCGCCCAGGACGTGACAGACCCGCTCGAGGAGGGGCTCCGCCGGACACGACAGCTGAACGTCGCGGCCACGCTTCCCATCCGCCGCACCGTCCGCTCCCTGCAGTCGCTGTCCTTCACCTACCGCCGGCGCCGGGAGAGCTCGGGCCGCGAGACGGAGGACGCGGGCGGACTGGAGACGGCCTGGACCTTCACCTCCGCGAAGTCGTACCCGTACTCGATCTCCCCCGTCGACGGCGCTCAGCTGCGTCTCGCCTGGCTGCACGAGGCGAAGGCCCTGGGCGGCGATCTCTCGCTCGAGAAGCTGACGGCGGACCTGCGCTACTTCAGCCGCCTGCTCGGCGAGCGGGACGTGCTGGCGGTCCGGATGGGGGCGGGAACGACTCTCGGCGCGCCCCCCCGCCATGACACCTTCTCGCTCGGCGGCTATCCCGACGCCGCCCTGCTCGAGGTCTTCCGCACCAACCCTGGCGACCTGCGGGGCTACGAGGCGAACGCGTTCGAGGGCCGGAGCTTCGCGGTGGCGAACCTGGAGTACCGCTTCCCGCTCGTCTCCCCGCAGCGCGGCTGGCGTTCGTTCCCCGTCTTCGTCCGCCACCTGCACGGCTCCGTGTTCGTCGACGCCGCCGAGGTCTGGGACGGGAGGAGCTCTGCGGCGTTCCGGCTCGCGGACCTCAAGACCTCGGCCGGGGCCTCGCTCGGCCTCGACACGGCGATCGGCTTCTCGGTGCCCACCACAGCCGAGCTGGTTGTCGCCCACGGCTTCGCGGCCGGGGGCGACACCAAGCTCTACCTGCGACTCGCCCTGGCCTTCTAGCGCGGCGCTTTCAGGTACTTGAACAGATCCGAGTCCGTGGTCAGCACGACGGTCGCCCCGTCGTCGAGCGAGGAACGCAGCGTCTCCATCGACTTCATGAACTCGTAGAAGCTCGGATCGCGGCCGTAGGCCCGCGCGTAGATCGCGGTGGCCTTGGCGTCGGCCTTGCCCTTCAGCTCCTGAGCGTTCTTGTAGCCGACCGAGCTCGCGGCCAGCACGTCACGCTCCTTCTGGCCCCGGATCTCGGCCGCCCGGCCCTGGCCCTCCGACCGGCTGCGCTCCGCGATGCGCTTGCGCTCGGCGATCATCCGCTGATAGACGGACTGCTGCACCGACTCGGTGTAGTTGATGCGCTTGAAGCGCACGTCCTCCAGCTCGACGCCGAAGACGGGGGTGATCTTGGCGGCCCGCTCCAGGATCTGCTGGGCGATCTTGTCGCGCCCGGTCTTGACCTTGCCGAGCGCCTCGGCGGCGTCGATGCCCTCCAGCTCCTCGATGGTGGCGAAGTCGCGGTTGCTGGAGCGAACGATCTCGATCAGGTCGTAGGAGGCCACGGCGTTGCGGGTCTCGCCGTCGACGATGTCGTCGAGCCGGCTCTGCCCGCCGCGCTCGTCCTGGACCGCCTGGAAGAAGCGGAGCGCGTCGATGATCCGCCAGCGCGCATAGGTGTCGACCCAGATGTACTTCTTGTCGCGGGTGGGGATCTCGTTGGCGTCGCCGTTGTACTCGAGCCAGCGCTTGTCGAAGCGGTGCACCTCCTGGATGAGGGGCAGCTTCGCGTGCAGGCCCGGAACCGTGATGACGCCGCCCACCGGCTTGCCGAACTGGGTGAGGACGACCTGCTCGGTCTCGCTGACGGTGTAGACGGAGGAGAACGCGAGCAGGACCAGAACGATGGCGCCGAGGATCAGAAGCATCCGGCTCATGGCGTCACCCCCTGAGCGCCAGACGTGGCGCCCCCTTTGCCGGCCCTGCTATTCGGCGAGGCGGCGGCCCCCAGCTGGAGGAACGGCAGGACACCCCTGGCCTTGTCGTCCACGATCACCTTGCTTCCCAGACGCGGCACGATCTCGCCCATGGTCTCGAGGTACATGCGCCTGCGGGTGACGTCAGGGGCCTTGCGGTACTCGGTGTAGAGCGCGTCGAAGCGGTCCGCGTCGCCGAGCGCGCGGTTCTCGCGATCGAGCGCATACCCTTCGGCCGCGCGCACGGCCTGTTCCGCCTCGCCCTTGGTGCGCGGCACGGCCTGGTTGTACTCGGCCCAGGCCTCGTTGATCGCCCGCTCCTTCTCCTGGATGGCCTGGTTCACCTCGTTGAAGGCCGGCCGCACCGGCCCGGGCGGGTTCACGTCCTGCAGCACCAGCTGCTGCACCTCGATGCCGATCGAGTACAGGTCGCACAGACGCTGCAGCTCCTGTTTGGCGGCGAGTGCCATCCCGGCGCGCCCGACCGTGATCACCTCGTCGACGCTGTGGTCGCCCACCACGCTGCGCATGGCGGCTTCGGACATGTCTCGGAAAGTCCCGCGGACGTTCCGCACGTTGAACAAGAAAGCCTTGGGATCCTTGATCCGGTACTGCACGATCCACTCCACCACGGCGACGTTGAGGTCCCCCGTCAGCATCAGCGACTCGGCCGTCGTCTCCGGCGTGTCGGCGGCGAACTCGGAGCGGATCCCGGGCCGGAGCGTCCGGAAGCCGAACTCCATCTTCAGCTGGCGCTGCACGGGCACCTTGGTCACCCGCTCGATGCCGAACGGCAGCTTCAAGTGCGGCCCGGGGCCGGTCGTGCGCACGTAGGCGCCGAAGAGCTGGACCACCCCGACCTCCTCGGGCTCGATCTGGTAGTAGGTCGTTGCCAGCAGCAGCAACGCGACCAGGATCACGACCACGATGCGAAGGGTCCCGATGGGCAGGCGGGGCATGCCCGGGACCCGCAGGCGCCCCCCGCCCACGTCGATCACGGGTCCCTGTCCCCACGGATTGCGTGGCATCACACCTCCAGTGAACGACTCCAGTGGACGACGCGTGGCGCCGGCCGGCTGATCGTCCTGGCGCCAAGCATACATCGCCCCTCGGGGGCGGCTCAGTGCGGGATGCCGAAGAGGTAGTAGCTGAGGCAGAGCGCCGCGAGCGCCCATGCGCCCGACCGCACCTCGCGAGCGCGGCCGCCCGCCGTCTTCACGAGCGGGTACAGCACGAGCCCCGCGGTCAGGCCGTTCGCGATGTTGTAGGTGAAGACCATCATCGCGATGGTGGCGAAGGCGGGCACGAGCTCCGTCATGTCGTCGAAGTCGATGCCGCGTGCCGAGGAGATCATCAGCAACCCGACCGCCACCAGGGCGGGCGCGTAGGCGTACTGCAGGCGCTGCAGGGGCATGAACAGGGGGACGAAGAAGAGCGCCCCCAGGAAGAGGCCGGCTGTGGTCAGCGCCGCGAGCCCGGTGCGGGCACCCTCGCGGATGCCGGTCGCCGACTCGATGTAGGCGCCGCTGGTGGTGGTGCCCACGAGGCCGGCGAAGACGCAGGTGAGGGCGTCGACCGTCATCGGCTTCTCGATGGCGGGGAAGCGCCCCGCTCGTCGAGCAGCCCCGCCGCCGAACCGAGGCCGACCAGCGTCCCGAGCGTGTCGAGAAACCCCATCAGCACCAGGGTGAGGAGAGCGGGCAGGAATGCCAGCCGCAGCACTCCGAGACCGTCCATCTTCAGGAAGAGCGGAGCCAGGCTCAGCTCGCCCCGGAACGGCAGCGCCGCGATCCCGCGCGGGGCCTCGCCGTAGCCGAGCAGGGCACCCAGAAGCGCGGTCGCTACGATGCCGATCAGGATCGCGCCGCGCACCCTTCGCTGCAGCAGGACGGCGATCAGCACGAACCCGGCGAGCGCGAGCAGGACCCGCGGGTCGTGGAGATCGCCGATCCGGAGCGGCACGTCCGGCGCCCGCAGGAGACCGCTCGGGGTGGTGAGCGAGGCGGCCGGCAGGCCGGCCGCGCCGCTGGTCACGATCCCGGTCTCGTAGAGGCCGATCAGGGCGAGGAAGAGACCGATCCCGACCGCGAAGCCGTGCTTGAGGCTGGTGGAGATCGCGTCCGCGAGCCAGGCCCGCACGCCGAGGAGCGTGACGGCCAGGAAGACGAGCCCGCTCACGAAGACGGCCCCCAGCATCTGCGGCCAGCTGGCGCCGATCGCCGCGAGCCCGAAGGCCACGAAGGCGTTCTCTCCCATGTAGGGCGCGACCGCGATGGGGCGGTTGGCGTAGAGGCCCATCAGGAGGGTGCCGAAGGCCGCGGTCACGATGGTGGCGACCGTGGCGGGCCCCGCCGGTATCCCGGCGAAGGACAGGATCGCCGGGTTCACGACGATGATGTAGGCCATCGTCGCGAAGGTGGTGGCGCCGCCCAGCAACTCGCGGCGTACCGTCGTCTCGTGGGCCGTGAGGCCGAACAGGCGCTCCAGCATGGCGCCTACTCTAACCCCGGCGGATCAGAGGGTAGCTGCCGAGGTTCATTTCCTTGAGCAGGCCGACATCCTCGCGCCAGCGATGGTACGAGTCGCAGGCGACGTCGCCGGTGTCGCCGTTCTTCACCTTGCCGGGCGTGTGGGCGAAACGGTCCCAGATCGACTCTCCCCGGCCGTCCTCCTTGGTGGCGCCCTCGATCTAGTGCGAGGCCGTCGCGGCCCCCCAGCGGAAGCCGCGCGGGAAGACCACCTTGCGCTGCGCCTCCGTGGCCGGGAGCCCGAGCGGGAAGGCGCGGGCGACACGGGCCGCGCCCCCGGGCCAGGCCGGCCCAAGAGTACTTCCCGCGGGGCGCGCGTGAGGTTACGGGCCGGGCGTGACATCATCTGCAGCTACGCCGTCTTCGGCGGAAGGCGGGACCGGCGTCATGCCGGCCCCGCTCGGCGGGGGAGGACGCGATGAAGAAGCTGGAAACGGGCGGCCGCGGTGGACAGAGCCGGCGGGACTTCATGAAGGCCGGCGGCGCCGCGACCGCCGTCGCCCTGCTCGCGAAGACGGCCCGGCCCGAGACCGTGCGGACCTTGCCCGGCCTCCCGGAGAATCCCCGGACCGCCTCGGCCATGCCGATGCGCAACCTGGGCCGCACCGGCTACCGGGTCGGGATCTTCAGCCTGGGTGGCCAGGCGGCCCTCGAGCGCGGCCGCAACGAGGCGGTCGCGGTCCCGCTGGTCGAGCGGGCGCTGGACCTGGGCGTCAACTACCTCGACACCTCCTCCATCTACGGCGGGCCCGAGCGTTGGAGCGAGCGCTACATCGGCGAGGTGATGAAGCGGCGCCGCGGCGCGGCGTTCCTGGCCTCCAAGACCAAGGAGCGCACGCGGGACGACTCCTGGCGGATGCTCGAACAGTCGCTGAAGCTCCTGAACACCGACTACCTCGACCTCTGGCAGCTCCACGACATCGGGACCCTCGGCGACATCGACCAGGTGTTCGCGAAGGGCGGCGCCCTGGAGGCCCTGGTCGAGGCGCGCGAGCAGAAGATCGTGCGCCACCTCGGCCTCACCGGCCATCACCGCGACGAGTCGCTGATGGCCGGGATCCAGCGCTTCCCGTTCGACACCGTGCTGATGGCCGTCAACGCCGCCGACGTCCACCACTTCAGCTTCATGACCCGGCTGCTGCCGCTCGCTCTCGAGAAGCAGATGGGCATCATTGCCATGAAGCTGACCGGCCGCAGCCGGATCCTGTCGAGCTGGACGCCGCCGCCGCCCGAGCAGCAGCGGCACATGTGGGAGGCGGTCGGGGGCAGGGTGATCGCGGACGCTCCCGGCACCATCGACATGCGCGAGGCCTTCGGCTACGCCCTCTCGCTGCCGGTGAGCACGGCGATCGTCGGCTGCGACTCCATCGCGCAGCTCGAGGAGAACGTACGGCTCGCCCGCGAGTTCACGCCCCTCAGCCGGGCACAGATGGCGGCGCTCGAGGCACGGACGGCGCCGGTCGCGAAGCAGGCCCTCTTCTTCCGCTTCTTCGAGCGGGCCTGACCCGGAGCGGAGTGGCGAGTCCTGGCCGCCGACGGGGGCGGCTGATCGCGGTGGCGGCGGCGGGGCTGGTCCTGCTCGCCTACGCCGGCTACCTGGTCTCGCGACCCGTCCTGGAGGAGCGCGTGCGCGCGCGGCTGCAGCAGCTCGCCTCCGGGCACGGGCTGGCGGCCACGATCGGCGGCGTGCGCCTGACGCCGTCGCTCCGGCTCGAGCTGCGGGAGGTTCTGCTCGAGAACCGGCGCGTCCAGATCGCGACCCGCGTCGTCGAGCTGCGCCCGCGCCTCTCGCCGCGTGGTCTGATCGGGCGCGCAGCCAACCTGTCGGTCGGGGCGGTGGTCCTGGTGCTGCCGGTCGGGATCCAGGTCGACGTGGCGCCCTCGGAGTGGGCGCTCGAGCTGCCGGCGCGTGAGGTGCGCCTCGCGCGCCGGGGCGGGGGCGGCCGGCTCGAGCTGCGGCTGGTCCGGTCCTCGGGAGGCGACTCGGTGTCGGCGCACGCGGCGGAGGCGCCGCTCTCCGGGGTGGTGCAGGTACGGCTGCGCGGCTGCCCCGTGCTCGATCCCGGCACGCTCGACGGCGACGCGCGCCTCGACCTGGGAGCCGACGCCGTGCACGTGGTCGTCAAGGGGCGCGCCCGCGGCCTCGCCGTCGCCTCTCTCGGTGACTACGGCGAACCCGGCTGCGCGGAGTCGCCCTTCGGCGCCGCAACCGACGTCGAGCTGGAAGCGGACGCGACCATCCAGCCTCGAGAGGGGTCGCTGATGGCCGACCGGCTTCTGGTCGTGGCGGGCGCGCTCGACGCCGTGGGTCGGCTCCGGGTCGACGGCGGCTGGCAGGATCCGCGGGTCGACCTCGCCTTCGAGGTCGCGCGGCTGGACTTCGCGCGGCTGCTCGCCACGGCCGGCCTCGACCTGGCCGCGCAGGACCTGGGATCCGCGTCCCTCAGGGGACACGTCTCGGGCCGATTGCGCACCCCATCGCGGCTCACGGTGACGCAGCACCTGGACTTCGACCCGCCCAAGCAGATCCCGAGGGCGCTGACGCGGCTTCGGGGGCCGTTCCTCTTCCGTGCGGTGGACCGCGCCGGCCGGACGACGCCGATCCTGGTCTCGCCGGAGTCGCCGGACTTCATCCCGCTCGCCGAGGTGCCGCCGCTCTTCCTGCGGGCGCTCCTGATCGCCGAGGACGCCAACTTCTACGGCCATCCGGGCATCGACCTCAGCGAGCTGCCGGCGGCGCTCGCGACCAACCTCGCGCGCGGCGCCTTCGTGCGCGGGGCCTCGACCATCTCGCAGCAGCTCGCGAAGAACCTCTTCCTTTCGCGGACGAAGACGCTGGGCCGCAAGCTGGAGGAGGCCTCGCTCGCGCTCCTGCTCGACTCCGCGCTCGGCAAACGACGGGTTCTCGAGATCTACCTCAACGTGATCGAGTGGGGGCCAGGGCTCTACGGTCTCCGGCCCGCGGCCCGCCACTACTTCGCCCGGGACCCTCAGCAGCTCACACCCAAGCAGATCGCTTTCCTGGTGTCGCTGATCCCGGGCCCGCTCAAGTACCAGAGATCCTTCGCGACTGGCACGCCGACCCCCTTCTTCGAAGGTCTGATGACGACGCTGTTCGGGAAGCTGGTGGACGTCGGGGCGCTCAGCGAGGCCGACTACGCAGCTGCTCTCGCAGAGCCTCTCGACCTGGTGACGGCGCCGACCGAGCCGGAGGCGGCCTCCGCCCCGGCCGGCGGCCTGGACCCGTTGCCTGGTGAGCCGTCGCCATGACCCCTTCGCTTGGTTGACGTGGTGCGGGCGAGCCACTAGAGTCGCGCCATCCATGTCGTCGAGCGAGCGCACGAGCGGCGTGCCCGAGGAGAGGCCCGCTCCCGAGGCCGACGTCGCGCTCGTGGTCCCCTGCTACAACGAGGCCTCGCGTCTCGACCTCGCCGCCTTCCGCGAGTACCGGATACCGGGACGGCGCCTCGTCTTCTGCTTCGTCAACGACGGCAGCCGCGACGAGACGCGCACGGTCCTGGAGCGCCTGTGCCGCGAGATGACGGGCCGAGCCGTCCTCGTCGACCTCGCGCAGAACCAGGGCAAGGCCGAGGCGGTGCGGCTCGGGATGCTGGAGGCCTTCCGATTGGGCGCCGGGGTGGTCGGTTTCTGGGACGCCGATCTGGCGACGCCGCTCGCGGAGCTGCCCCGTTTCTGCCAGGTGCTCGAGGAGAGGCCGGCGGTCGAGGTCGTGATCGGCTCGCGGGTAAGGCTGCTGGGGCGCCGGATCGAGCGCCGGGCCCTGCGACACTACCTGGGGCGCGTGTTCGCGACGGGCGCCTCGGTCACACTGGGCCTGCCCGTCTACGACACGCAGTGCGGAGCCAAGCTGCTGCGCGCCACCGCCTTCACACGAGAGATATTCACGACCCCCTTCCTGGCGCGCTGGGTCTTCGACGTCGAGCTGCTCGCGCGCTTCGGGCGCGCGGTGGCGGGCCACGAGCCCCCGCTCGAAACGCGCGTCTACGAGCTGCCGCTCCAGCGTTGGACGGACGTCGCCGGCTCGAAGGTGCGCCCTTGGGATTTCGTGCGCTCGGGCCTCGAGCTGCTCCGCATCTGGTGGGCGTACCGAAGGTAGCGGAAAGGCGGCACGGCCAAGGCCCTCCCGCCCCGGGGCTACGACAGGTTCTGGACGTACCAGTCGATGGCCTCGTCGAGGCCCCGGTCGAGAAGGTGGGAGGGCTGGTAGCCGAGCAGACGGTGCGCCTTGCCGATGTCCGCGAGCGAGTGCATCACGTCGCCGGGACGGAAGGGCCCGTGGACGGGTCGCGCCTGGGCGAGTCGGGGACGACGCTCGGCGAGCCGGCGGCGCAGCGCCTCGAAGAGCTGGAGCAGCGTCGTGCGGGCACCGCAGGCGATGTTGTAGGCCTCACCCAGCGCCTCTTCACTCGTCGTGGTCGCAGCCAGCAGGTTGGCCTGTACCACGTTCGCGACGTAGCAGAAGTCGCGGCTCGTCTCGCCGGTCCCGTTGATGCGGACCTCGTCGCCGCGGAGAAGCGCCGCGACCCAGCGCGGGATGACGGCGGCGTAGGCGCCCTCGGGATCCTGCCGGGGGCCGAAGACGTTGAAGTAGCGCAGGCCGATCGTCTCGAGCCCGTGCAGCCGGTCGTAGACCCAGGCGTAGAGCTCGTCCGTCCGCTTGCTGACGGCGTAGGGCGACAACATCTGGCCCAGGCTGTCCTCGAGCTTGGGCAGGCCAGGATCGTCCCCATAGACAGAGCTGCTGGAGGCGAAGACGAAGCGGCGCACGCCCGCGCGCCTTGCGGCCTCGAGCAGCGCGAGCTGGCCGGTGACGTTCGCGGCGTTCGTCTCCAGCGGCTGCTCGATCGAGCGCGGTACCGAGCCGAGGGCCGCCTGGTGCAGGATGCGGTCGACACCGGCCACGGCACGGGCGCAGACCTCAGGGGAGGCGACGTCCCCCTCCAGCAGTCGGAAGCGGGCCCAGCGCTCGGAGGAAACCGCCTCCCGCACCTCGTCGAGGTTCTGGCGCCTCCCGGTCGCGAAGTTGTCGAGGCCCACGACCGTCTGGTCCAGCTCCAGCAGGGCCTGGAGGAGGTTGGAGCCGATGAAGCCCGCGACCCCCGTGAGCAGCCATCGGCCCGGCTCGTCCCGCAGCCTCTGCGCCGTCTGCTGGTAGGTCGTCATCGCGCCCTCGTCGAGGCACTGGGGTGAGTGGCCCTCAGGGGCGGGATCAGCCGGAACGAGAGCTTGCGCGAGGGTCTCGCGAGCTGCGGTGTCCCGCGGAAGAGCCGCGCGATCTCGCGCGCGGGCGGCAGGTCGCGCCCGGCCGCCACGATCCGGTTCCAGTGGCCGCGCACGTCGAAGGAGACGATCGGTGCCCCCAGCGGTCGCATCGCGTCGATCACGGCGGGCGTCTCGTGGATGGTGTTCGAGACCACGATGCCTCCGGTACGCAGGCGTTTGCGGATCAGCCGGTAGCCCTCGCCCAGCAGCCAGGGGGGCTTGCGCACCGAGCGTGAAGGACCGATGAAGAGGTCCTCGACGATCAGGTCGAAGCGGCGCCGCTCGCGGGTCAGGTAGTCGAGGGCGTCGTCGACCACCAGCTCGAGCCCCAGCGCGCCCAGTCCGAAGTGCCGGCGGGCGAGGCGCAGCACCTCCGGGTCGTACTCGACGCCCACGATCTCGGCCCGGGCGTCGAGAGCGTGCAGCGCGCGGGCGACGCTGCCTCCGCCGACGCCCAGCAAGAGGACGCGGCGGCGTCGCCGCGGCAGCAGGAGGATGGGCGCCGCGAGCGTCCACCAGACGACCCCCGTGAGCGTGCGGCCGGGGCCACGGAACGAGGCGAGCGTGCCGTCCACGCGCAGCTGGACGCCGTCCCGTACGCGACGGATCTCGACTCGGGGACGGGGCTCGACGTCGTGGCGCAGGATCACGAACGAGGAGTGTAGCCGAAGGCCGCGCTCGCGCGCCGCGGCTTCTCCCGGGGGCGGCGCCGAGCGCGGTGGTCCGATCGTCTCCTAGGACCGGAGCACCTGGGAGGACGCGCCCCGGATCTCCGGATGCCGGATCTCGCCGCCGAGATGCGCCGTCCAGGCGAGGAGCGCCGAACAGACGATGGCGAGGGCGAGCACGGCCGCCAGCCAGCCGGTCCCGATGGACTCCCGGCGCCGGAAGCCGAGCAGGACCGCAGCCGCGGCGAGCCCCAGCACGGTGCAGCCGCCCAAGGCGATGCTGGCCGCCGTCTCGTGGTCGCTGACGTCCGCCGCCGAAACGCCCGGGAGGGCCTCCGCGCGGTCCTCCGCCTCGGACCCCGAGAGGTACGCCGGCGCCGCAGAGAGCGCGAGGATCGCGAGCAGGCCGAGGGCGAGCCTCCGGGTCTCCGCCCGGCGGGTCACGATCCCCCAGGCGAGGACGGCGGAACCGATCCAGACGCCGATCACGGGGACGTGGTTGACGAGCAGATGCGCCTGGATCCAGTCCATGCGGTCATTCCGGCGCGCCGGCCTCGATCCACTTGCGGATCACCCCGAGCTCCTGATCGGAGAGGCTCGTGCTCCAGAAGAACACGCGAGGCATGCCCTTGCCCTTGCTCGCCGTGTGCTCGAGCTTCTGCCAGAGGTACGAGTGCTCGGGGTCCCCCGGCTTGAGGCGCACGATCTGGGGCACTTCGTCGGAAGGTACGTCGACGAGCTCCTTCCTGGCGGTCGCCGCCGACAGGTTGAGCTTCGCCTTCTGGTGCTTGTCGCCGTGGCACTTCACGCAGGAGTTGTCGAAGATCGGCTGGACGTCCTTGGCGAGCGTCGGCGCCGCCTTCTCCTCGGCCCCCGCCACGGGCGGGGCAAGCAGAGCCGGTCCGAAAGACACGGCGAGTCCGAGCAGCATCACGATCGCGTGTTGCCTCATGGTTTCCTCCCGTATGTGTTTGGCTGGCCGCCGGAGTCGACATCTCCATGCTACCCCGGGCACGCGGCGGAGTGTATGGGCGGGAAGCCCGCGACCGGGATCCGTCGTGTCGTGTCGTGTCGTTGACGCCCCGAACGCGTGGGGGCTACCCTCTCGCTGCGAGCAGCGAGAGGGTGGAGGATCCTTCGGACGTGCGTGCGGACGAGTCCCGGAGGCACCGACCTCCCTTGGGCGTGGCGGCGCTCACGATCCTCCTCGGCCTGGCTGTGAGCCCGAGCCTGGCCCGGAGCGGGCCCGCGGCCGAGCCGGGTCTGCTCCGCTTCGGCCACCTGACGGTCGAGGATGGTCTATCGAACGCCTGGGTGCAGGGCATCGTCAAGGACAGCCGCGGTTTCATCTGGTTCGGGACCCAGGAGGGCCTGAGCCGCTACGCCGGCGGCACCTTCAGCGTCTACCGCTACGATCCGAGCGATCCCCGCAGCCTGCCGCTCTCCTCGGTGAAGGTGATCTGCGAGGACGAGCGGGGGCGCCTCTGGCTGGGTGCGTATTGGGGACGAGGCGGACTGGCTCGCTACGACTTCGACCAGGACCGGTTCGTCTCCTTCCTCCCGGGTGGCCGCGGGGGGGGGCTCGACGTGCGCGAGGTGCGCGCGATCGTCGCGGATCACCGGGGGCGGATCTGGATCGCGACCGAGAAGGGTCTCTACGCCTACGACCTCGAGCAGGAGACCTTCTCCCGCCTGGGGGGGCGGCCGGGCACGAAGGACGGCCTCAGCAGCGACAACGTCTACGCCCTGCTCCTCGACCGCCAGGACCGGCTCTGGGTCGGTACCAACGCCGGCCTGGACTGGCTCGATCCGCGCTCGGGACGCCTCTCGCACTGGCCGGCCCGACCGGACGACCCGCGCGACATGTCGCATTTCGAGATCTGGGCGCTCTACCAGGACGAAGCCGGCGCGCTCTGGGTCGGGTCGCTGGGTGGAGGCCTGGAGCGCCTCGATCCGGCCACGGGCCGCGAGGAGCGCTTCCTGCCCGGCGCACGGGGAGGCGACGGCATCAGCACGAACCGCGTACGCGTGCTCTCCGGGGACGGTCGCGGCAGGGTCTTCGTCGGCACCGAGAACGGCGGTCTCGAGATCCTGGACACCCGGACCGGCCGCGTCACCCACCACGTCACCGACCTCGACGACCCGAGCAGCCTCAGCTCGACGTCGATCTACAGTCTGCTCTACGACGATCAGGGCATCCTGTGGATCGGCACCCACAACGGCGGTGTCAACATCCTCTCGCCGCTCGGCCAGAGGTTCGGCCTGATCCGCGCCCGCCGCGGAGGCCTCTCGAACCCGCACGTGACGGGGGTGACGGTGGACGCCTCGGGTGACCTGTGGGTCGCGACGGACGGGGGAGGGCTCGACCGGTTCGATGGGCGGACGGGCCGCGTCACCGTCTACCGGCACCGTCCCCGCGATCCCGGCAGCCTCGGCTCCGACGCCATCCTGGCCGTCTTCGAGGACGACCGGCGCACGCTGTGGGTGGGAGGCTGGTACGCGGGCCTCGCCCGCTTCGACCGAGCCCGTGGTCGCTTCGTCGTCTTCCGCCATCCAGGAGGTGACGACGTCGCCGCCAGACGGGACTGCATCTCCTGGATCCGGCAGCTCTCGACCGGCGAGCTGGCGCTCGCGACCTGGGAGGGGATCGAGCTGTTCGACCGGCGGACCGGCCGATTCCACCGGATCAGCGAGCGCTATCCGGGCGCGGGCGAGGGGTCTGCCTTCGCGATCGAAGAGGACCGCAGCGGCGGCCTGTGGCTGGCCGGCAATGGCCGCGTCGAGCACGTCGACGAGCGCACCGGCGTCCGCACGGTCTACACACACGACCCCCGTGACCCGCAGAGCCTGGGATCGGGACGGACCTGGACCCTCTTCGTGGACAGCCGCGACAACGTCTGGATCGGGACCGAGAACGGCCTGAACGTCTTCGCGGCGCGCACGCGCCGCCTGCGCCGCTTCGGCGTCGCGGATGGGCTGCCGAACGCCGCGGTCGGGGGCATCCTCGAGGACGGGACCGGCAACCTCTGGCTCTCCACGAACCGGGGGCTGGCGAAGCTCGTGGACGCGGTGCGCCTGCCCGCCGTGCCCCGTTTCCTGTGCTTCGACATCCACGACGGGCTGCAGGGGACGGAGTTCCGCTATGGGGCGGCCTATCGCGCGAAGAGCGGCGAGATGTTCTTCGGCGGCGAGCGCGGCCTGACCCACTTCTTCCCCGCCCGCATCCGGACGAACCCGGACGCGCCCCGGGTCGTGATCACGGGCCTGCGCATCCAAGGCCATCTGGTGACGGTGGGGGCGCCCGGCTCGCCGCTCTCGAGGAACGTCTCCTTGACGGACGCGATCACGCTTCCCCACGAGCAGAACGTGCTCACGCTCGACTTCGCGGCGCTCAACTTCCTGGTCCCCGAGAAGAACGCCTACGCCTACAGGCTCGAGCCGCTCGAGCCCGACTGGAACGAGGCGGGGACCCGGCACTCGGCGACCTACACCGGGCTCACCCCGGGCCGCTACGTCTTCCGGGTGCGCGCCTCGAACAACGACGGGGTGTGGAACGACGCGGGCGCCTCGTTCCGGATCCGGATCCGCCCGCCGTTCTGGCGGACGCCCTGGTTCCGCCTGCTCCTCGCCGCAGCCCTGACAGGCACCGCCTTCGTCGTCTACCGCTGGCACCTGTCGGGCCTGCAGAGGCGGCGCAAGGAGCTGGAGGGGCTGGTGGTCGCGCGCACGAGCGAGCTGTCGGACGAGGTCGCCGAGCGGCGGCGCGCGGAGCAGGAGGTGCGCCGGCTGAACGAGGAGCTGGAGGCGCGGGTGGCGCGGCGCACGGCCGAGCTCCAGGCCGAGACCGAGCGGCTCTCGGTGACGCTGCGGAGCATCGGCGACGGCGTCATCGCCACCGACACGGACGGCCGGGTGGCGCTCATGAACCGGGTCGCCGAGCAGACGACCGGCTGGCCGTTCGCCGAGGCCCGTTCCCGGCCGCTCGGCGAGGTCCTGCGGCTCGTCGACCGGCACACCCGCGCCCCGCTCTCGGATCCGGCGCAGGGCGTGCTCCGAGGCGGCGCGGGCACGCTCGAGATCCGCTCGGCGCTGCTGCTGACGCGCGACGGGCGGGAGCTGGTCGTCTCCGACAGCGTGGCGCCCATTCGCGACCCGGAGAGCCGGATCATCGGGGCCGTGCTCGTGTTCCGTGACGTCTCCGAGAAGCAGCGGATCGACGAGCAGCTCCAGAAGGCGGCGCGGCTGGAGTCCCTGGGTCTGCTCGCCGGAGGCATCGCGCACGACTTCAACAACCTGCTCGCGGGCATCTTCGGGCACATCGAGCTGGCCCGGCGGGACGCGCCCGGGGAGACCCCGGTCGCGGAACGCCTGCGCGCCGCCCTCGAGGTGATGGAGCGCGCGCGCGGTCTGACCCAGCAGCTCCTGACCTTCACCACCGCCGGCCAGCCGGTGACGGCGCCGGTGGCGCTCGGTGCCTTGGCGCAGGACGCGGCGCGCTTCGCGCTCGCGGGCTCCAACGTGGAATGTGTCTTCGAACTGCCGAAGGATCTCTGGCCAGCCCTCGCGGACGGGCGCCAGATCGGCCAGGTGATCGACAACATCGTCATCAACGCGCGTCACGCCATGCCGGCCGGCGGCACGGTCGAGGTCGCGGCCTCGAACGTCACGCTACGCGAGCACAACCCGCAGGGACTCCCGGCCGGGCGCTATCTGAAGCTGGCCGTCAGCGACCACGGTCCGGGCATCCCACGTGAGCTGCAGGCGAGGGTGTTCGACCCCTTCTTCACCACCAAGCCCACGGGGACCGGGCTCGGCCTGGCGGTCAGCTACTCCATCGTCAAGAGGCACGGTGGTCAGATCGTGCTCGCCTCCACGCCCGGCAGCGGCACCACGGTGACGCTCTTCCTGCCGGCCGCCTCCGAAGGCGCGGCGATCGCGGAGCCGCCCGCGGTGGCGACCTCGCTCGGACGCGGCCGCATCCTGGTGATGGATGACGAGTCGGACCTGCGCGAGATCGCGCGCGAGGCGCTCGGGGGGCTCGGCTACCAGGTGGCCACCGCGCGCAACGGCAGCGAGGCGCTGGCGCTTTGCGAGCGAGCTGTCGCGGAGGGGAAGCCCTTCGACGCGGCGCTCCTCGACCTGACCATCCCCGGTCACGACGGTGGCGGGGAGGTGCTCGCGCAGCTGCGCCGGCGCACGCCGCAGATCACGGCGATCGCCACCAGCGGCTACTCGAGCGATCCGATCATGGCGCACCCGGGGGCCGCGGGCTTCGCCGCCGCGCTCCCGAAGCCCTACCGGATCGTCGAGCTGGCCGAGGCGGTGCGGCTCGCGCTGGCTGCGTCCCGCGCACGGTGAGCCCGGCCGGGCCGGTACAGCACGCTCCCGGCCTAGATCAGGAACGGGTGGATGAAGAGCGTCCGGTCTGCCCCGTCCCGGGGGCCCGCCGCCGCCAGCTCTCTTTGCAGGTGGTCACTGAACATGGGCGGGCGATGGCGGGTGCCGATGCAGCGGTAGTTCCCGCTGTGGATCGACTTCAGCATGGCCTGGCGCGGCGGGTGCCACAGGAAATCGTCACGGAGATTCCCGTTCAGGTCGAGGAGGGCGTAGTCCGGGTCGTACTTGCACTCCGGTCCCGCGTAGTTGACGCCGTCGGCACCGATCTGCATCAGGAAGTGGCCCGCGTGCAGCTCCGAGAAGACGAGCGGGTAGTCCTGATAGCGTTCGGTCGGGACCTGCAGGTTCGCCTCGGGCAGCTCGCGACGCCAGGCGTCGATGGCCTCCAGCACCCCGGCTTGCCCGGCCCTGCGAGGGTGCTGCTCCTCCCACCCCACGCAGAAGGGATGGAAGTAGACCCAATGCGCCCCGGCCTCGTGGGCCTTGCGTGCGACCTCCCCCATCCGGGGAAGCCACTCGGCGCGTGTGAGGATGGAAGCCCCGATCTGGAGCGCGCTCCCCTCGGTGTCGATCCGTCGGCGCAGATCCTCGATCCGGCGCAGCGTCCAGGAGAAGGCCGGCTCGTCCCGTTCCTGCCAGTCGTAGAGCGAGACTCGGATCGCGGTGCCATGGCGGAGCAGAGCCTCCAGCACCTCGGGGCGGTGCAGGCGCGTGCCGTTGCTTATGGTCGAGATCTCCCGGAACCCCTTCGAGCGCGCCAGCGCCAGGACCTGCGGATAGTGAGGCACCGCCGTCGCCTCGCCTCCGGAGACGACCAGGCCCGGCGTGTGCGGCCCCAGGACGCCGAACAGTCGATCGAGGAACTCCAGGCTCAGCGTGAGGCCGGAGGTCCGGGCCGAGGCGTACGGGCAGCAGGGACAGGCCCGGGTGCAGCGCTGGGTGAGGTCGAGCTCGATCGTGACCGGATAGATCCGCTCGCCGCGTTCGTACGCCCGGACCCGGTCAGCGTGCACGTCCACCTTGCAGGGCGAGAAGACCTGGGCGCCGCTCATCCCGCGCTTTCCTCTCCCCGGGTCTGCTCCCGGTGCAGGGCGTCGAGGGCGACGCGGCGCAGCGCGAGCGAGGTGAGGTGCTCGCGGAATCCCGGCTCCTGCGACAGGAAGAACCACCAGCTGGACTCGAACTCGCGCCGCTCCGGCGACCAGTGCCGTCGCCAGAACGGCTTCTCGAAGTGGAGCGCCGTCACCTCCATGACGCTCTCGCAGCGGCACCAGGGCTCGCGCAGGAACTTCCGCCACATGTGGAGATCGGTCGCCAGGCCGTCGGGCGCCGTCGTCCAACCCTCGGGGAGGCGTCGGTAGGCGGCGCGTGTGTGGGCGCCGAACGTCAGCCCGAAATAGTTCCGGTTGCGGGCGGGGTCGAGCATCATCTGCCGGAAGCCGGGCTCGCGCAGGTCGGCGACCAGCACCTGTCGCACCGCGGCCTCCTTCCTGGCTCCGTGGACGCCCGTCTCCACGTCCAGGTGGAGGCTGTGCGCGAAGTCGTGGAGCCGCAGGGCGTCCTCCATGGTCTCGACGTGCCAGGGCAGGAGCAGGTCGTCGTGGCTGAGGTAGCACACGATCTCACCCCCGGTCTCGGCGAGGACCTGATGCCGGTGGGGCTCCCCCGTGCGCGGTCCCTTGGGGAAGACCCGGAAGGCGACCCGGGGATCCTTCTCCGCCATCGCCGCCACCATGTCCACCATGTGCGGAGGGGAGCCGTCGAAGACCACCTGGATCTCGATCTCTCGCAGCGTCTGCGCCTGGACACTGGCGACGGCCCAGCGCAGGAAGGGGGCGTCGCCGAAGGTCGGGATCAGGACCGTCGCGCGCGCCGTGGCCGTGCCGCTCATGGCCTGTCCCCGATCCCCGCCGCGCGGCGCAGCTCGAGGAGGGCCGTGGTCATTGCGCGCGCTTCCGAAAGAGGGCATCGTGGCGGCGGCCCGCCGTTCATGTGTTCCACGAACTCGCGCAGCTCCAGGAGCAGGGGGAAGGTGGTGTCGACCGCGATCTCCCTGGCGCCTCCCGAACCGCGCACCAGGATGCCCCTGGCGTAGGGATCGGTCAGGGCCGCCGAGCCGAGGCTGCCGAAGAGGCTCGCCGAGGACCGCGCCACCGGATGTCGGGCCGTGGTG
The DNA here is from genome assembly GCA_963732935.1 of uncultured Acidobacteriota bacterium. Lineage (GTDB taxonomy): Bacteria > Acidobacteriota > Vicinamibacteria > Fen-336 > Fen-336 > DATBSL01. The sequence goes on from CAVTBK010000007.1 coordinate 115,143, forward strand.
CTGATCACGACGCGGATGCGATCTTCGAGCACGCCCAGTACCCCGACCGGAAGGCCGTCCTCGAGGCGCGCCCAGGCCGCCGCGACCGGCGGCAGGTGCCCCAGGACGTGCCGGGCGATGGTCAGATCGTGCACCACCTGCGTCCAGAAGACGTCGCCGCCGTGGAAGTCCGGGACCCAGGCGTGGCGGTCGAGACGCAGCTCTTGCAGCTCGCCGAGATCCCCCGCCGCGCCGACCGCGCGCAGCGCGTCGACCCCGGGGTGATACCGCCACTTGTGCATGGCAAACAACCGTGTCTCGCCGCCCAGCTTCGCCAGTCGGTCGGCGCTGTCCAGAGACAGACACAGGGTCTTCTCGGCAAAGACGGGGCGATCCCGCGGCAGCAGGCGTGCCGAGACGGGAGCGAGCAATGGGATCGGAACGGCCACCACGTAGCCGTCGCACTCCGGCAGCTGGTCCGGGTCGGCGCAGGTCGCCGCGGCCCCCGCCGACACGGCTCGGCTGCGGGCGCCGGGGTCGGGATCCGCCACCCGCACGACGCAGCCGAGGGAGAGCAGGTCCCGGAGGATGTTCTTCCCCCAGTTGCCGCAGCCGGCGAGACCCACCGACGGCCTCAACGACAGGACTCCATAGCCGTCGGCTCCTCGAGACCTGCTTCCCGGGCGGTGCGCGCCGCCGACACCTGCTCCCGGGCGACGCGCAGCAGGCACGCGAGCTCGTGGGCCGCACGATCCCCGCCCCGGTCGGATCCCAGCAGGAGTGCCAGCACGCGTCCCGCGCGGAAGCGGCGGCTGCCGAGGAGGAGCGAGGCCAGGCCGTGAAGGTGCTCGAGTCGCGCGGCCTGCTCTCTCGTCCACGGCTCGCCGTGACCGCCGGCTGGCTCGCACCCTGAGAGGGCCCGGCACTCGGCCTGGACGGCCTGCGTGAGGCCCCAGACAGGGCGGCCCCGGAGCCGGGCCCAGCCGTTGCCGATCGCGCTGCCCCTTCTCCAGGCGGGGGAGGCGAGCAGGCGGGTGAAGGCATCCACGATTCCGGTCCGGGTCGGCTTGCAGAGGAGGCCCCCCGCCCGCGCCAGGTCCTCCGCCTCGGCCTGCAGGGTCTCGACGCGATCGAGCAGGCTCTCGATCCGGATCGCCTCCTCCTGGGCGAGGCGTGCCGTTCTCTCGAGCGCGCGCCGCAGCTCCTCGGTACCGGCGGGAGCGGCGGTGTCTTCCCCGGACGTCGTGGGGTCCGGTCGCCCCGCCATCAAAGCTCCTTGCAGGCCGCGGCGCCCCGGATCTCGCCGTAGCGGCCCTTCCAGGCGCGGTCGCGAAGGACACGGATCATCCGCACCAGCTCGTCGACCTCCTCCTCGTCGTTGAAGATCCCGAAGGTGGGCCGGATGGCGCCGGGCAGCTCCACCTCCTCTCCGGCCACCAGCCGGCGGCGCAGATCGCTCGCGTCCTCGATCCCCAGCAGGCGGTGGAGGTAGGGATGGGCGCAGAAGCAGCCGTTGCGGACGGCGATCGCCGCCTCGCGGTTGAGGATCGTGGCGGCGAGCTCGTGCGGGACGCCGTCGATGGTCAGGGCCAGGGCGCCGATCCGGAGCTCCGGGTCGGGGTGGCCGAGCACGCGGACGCCGTCGATCGGGTCGAGCGCCGCCATCGCGCGCGCGACCAGGGCGCGCTCGTGAGCGCGCACCGCGTCCATCCCTACCTCCTCCAGGAAGCGCAGCGCCGCGGCGAAGGCCACGGCGCCGGCGATGTTGGGGGTGCCGCCTTCGTGACGCTCAGGCGACCCCTTGAAGAAGGCCTCGTCCTCCGTCACGTAGACGACGGTCCCGCCGGCCGGGATGTAGGGCGGTGCCTGGTCGAGGAGGGCCACCGGGCCGTAGAGGAAGGCCGAGCCGAAGGGCGCGTAGGCCTTGTGCCCGGCCCCGGCGACGAAGTCGAGGTGACCGGGATCGGCCAGGGGCAGCACCCGGATTGGGGCGTGGGCGAGCTGCTGCGCGGCGTCCACCAGGATGCGTGCGCCGTGCGCGTGCGCGAGGCGCGCGATCCGGTGCACGTCGGTCAGGTAGCCGGTCACGTTCGAGGCCCCCGTCACCGCGACCAGCTTGACCCTTCGGCTGCGGAGCTTCTCTTCGAGGTCGGCGTAGTCGAGCGTCCCGTCGTCACGCACGCCGGAGTGAACGACCTCGCCGCGGGCGCGGTGCGGCAGGTCGTTCGAGTGGTGCTCCATCAGCGAGACGAGAGTGATCCCGTCCTGCTCCTGCATCACGTGCGCCGCGAGGTCGAGCGCCTGGGTCGTGTTCCCGAGCAGGATCAGGGAGGCGCGGTCCGGCTCCGCCCCGATGAAGCGCAGGATGTCGTCGGAGACGTGCTCGAAGCGGTCGGTCGCCAGCTGCGAGAGGTGGTGTTGGCCCCGGTGGACGTTGGCGTACGAGTGCTCCAGGAAGTCCTGGTAGGTCGCGAGCACCGATCGCGGCGGGTGGGTGCTCGCGCCGTGGTCGAGGTAGATGAGACGCCTCGGCTCCGAATCGCCGAGCACCTGGAAACGCTGCTCGGTGATCGGGAACTGAGCGCGGATACGCTGGATGTCGAACATCTCCGCTCCCGGGCCGGAGCATAGCAGAAGGGGGACGGCACTCCCGCGCGGGCTGCCGGGTCCGGCACGTCAGAAGTACCAGGCGAGCTGCAGGAAGAGCGAGGCGCCGGGCCCGAGGGTCCGCCCCGAAACGCCGCTCGGGATGCCGCCGTACTCGGTGCCCGTGCCGCCCACGGGCACGCTGGCGGCGCTCAGCAGCGTCAGATCCTCCTTGAGATCGGCCTTGGCCGCGAGCCGGAGAAGGGCGCTCCCGTCGGCGAGGTTGGCGAAGACGGTCGGCGTGACCTGCAGGAGTGGATGGACCGCCACCACGACGCTCGCGGCGAGGTAGTGGTGGCCCAGCGTGAACAGCTCGCCGCGAGTGAGGCGGGCGAGAAGCTCCGGGTTGCCGGCCAGGCTCTCGGGCCCGTAGTCGCGTCCCGGCTGGCCGAAGCCGCTGTAGAAGTACTCGACGAAGCCGTTCAGGTTCCGGCCCGCCCAGACCCAGGAGTAGGAGAGGCTGGCAACACCGGAGACGACCGTCCGCGTCTCGGCGAAGATGACGACGAGGTCGCCGCGTCCCACCGCGCCGCCCAGGTCCAGGTTCCCGCCCACCGCCAGCAGCGGATCGCCGAAGTGGCGCGCCGCGAGGACGTCCAGCTCTCCCGGGCCGACGAGCGCGTGGTACTTGAGGGCGAAGGTCGAGGCATCCGCGGCGACCTTTCCCGTCTCGAGGTCACGACGCACGACCGCCGCGGCCTGCAGGTCGTTGCCGTCGTCCTGCAGGTACTGCGCGTAGAGCATGTCGTCCCCGGTCTTGTACTCCTTGTCGATCGCCGCGGGATCGAAGGGATTCAGGATGTCCATCGGCGTGTAGACAAGACCGTTGCCCCAGGAGAGGGCCTGGCGCCCGGCCCGCACCACCAGCTTCGCGCCCGAGTAGCCGAGGCTCAGGCGATCGAGACGCTGCAGGAGGGCCGTGCGTCCCCGGTCGTGGATCACGTGGGTGAGGTCGACGAGCCGCGCCCGGTCGCGGGGGTAGCGGGGATAGAAGGGCTCGAGGTCGGCAGGCAGGTCCCTGGTGAAGTCGATCGTGTCGCCCGCCAGGCCCAGGAGCTGGTAGCCGAGGTCGAGGCGCCAGGGCCCCCGCTCGAGCTTCAGGTTGAGCCGCGACTCCAGGGAGTAGTCGAGCGTGGGGCTGTCGGTGAGGCTCCGGAGCAGGCTGTCCTCTGGCAGACGGGTGCCCAGGAAGTCGTACTTGACGTGACCGCCGAAGCCCAGGTGCGTGCCCTGCGCCCAAGCGACGCTGCCGGCGGTCACCAGGGCGGCGAGAGCGCAGGCCGCGAGGCGGGGCATCGCCACGGGCGGATCAGGCGGCCGCGCCCGGCGCCTCGCCGACCACCTTGCCGTCCAGCATGCGCACGACGCGCCGCGCGAAGCGCATCACGCGCTCGTCGTGGGTGGCGATCACGAAGGTGGTGTGGTGGCGGGCATTGAGGTCGGCGAACAGCTGCATCAGCTGCTCGGCGGTGGCGGAGTCCAGGTTGGCGGTGGGCTCGTCCGCCAGCACCAGGGCGGGCTGGGAGACGATCGCACGCGCGACCGCCACCCGTTGCTGCTGGCCTCCGGACATGCGTGCGGGCCGTCGGTCCTCGAGCCCGGCCAGTCCCACCTCCCGGAGGATCGCGAGCGAGCGCGTCCGCCGCTCCTCGGCCGGCACCCCCTGCACCTCCATCACGAACTCCACGTTCTCGCGCGCGGAGAGGACCGGGATCAGGTTGTAGGCCTGGAACACGAAGCCGATCTGGTGGAGGCGCATCCTCGCCAGCTCGCTCTTGTCCATCCCGTCGATGCGCCTGCCGGCGACCCATAGCTCGCCGCTGTCCACGCTGTGCAGCCCGCCGATCGCGTTCAGGAGGGTGGTCTTGCCGCCTCCGGAGGGGGCCGAGAGGCAGACGAAGCCGCCATCCTCGATCTCCAGGTCCACGTGGTCGAGCCCCTTCACCTCCAGGTCGCCCTGGCGGTACGTCTTGGACACGTCGACACAGCGCACAGCAGGCATGGTCATACCTTCGTGATGGCGAGGACGGGCTCGTAGCGCGAGGCGCGCCAGGCAGGAGAGAGGCTCGCCAGGAAGCCCAGCACCAGGACCACCAGGTTGGCGAGCAGGACGTCCTGCCAGCGCAGGGCGGGGTGGAGGACGCTTCCCGACCCCCAGAGCTCCATTCCCTTGGCCACGGCCGAAAGATCGATGCCGCCCCTCAGGGGCAGGATGGTGGCCCAGGCGATGAGGTCTCCCGCCAAGAGCCCCAGACTCAGGAGGAGCGCCGACTCGAGGACGATCTGGGCCAGGATGGAGCCGGGAGTCATGCCCAGGGCCAGCATCAGGCCGATCTCACGTACGCGCTCGAAGACGGCCATCACCAGCGTGTTCACGAGCCCGAAGCCGAGGGCCAGGAAGACGACCACGATCCAGATCAGGACGAAGCCGTCCATCGTGCCGAGCATCCCGCTCGTGTAGGGGTCGAGCGTCCGCCAGGACTCGACCGCCAGGCCCGGCCCCGCAGCCGCAGCCACGAGCTTGCGCAGGCCCTCGACGTCGCGATAGCCGCTGCCGAGCACGGCGATCTCCGAGACGTCCGGGCCGATGCCGAGGAGCTTCTGCAGCGTCTTCCTGCCGGCGAAGGCGAAGGCGTCCTCCTGGGCCTCCATGGTGGTGTGGAAGATCCCGACGATCCGGAAGCCCCGGTCCACCATCTGGTTCGCCGGGTCCTGGGTCATGATCACGACCCGCTTGCCGAGGCCCGTCTGCAGGCGCTCGACGAGCTTTCTCCCCAGGACGATGCCGTCGTCGTCAGGGGACTCGAGGAAGCGTCCCTCGGCGACGTCGTCCGCGACGAAGGAGAGCCCGCGCTCCGCCTGTGGGTCGATCCCGATCAGGGTGACACCGCGCGTGTCGCGCTCGCTCGACACCACCGCCGGCACGCGGACGCGGCTCGCCCAGCGCACCACCGGCGGATGATCGAGCACGGCCCGCAGCCGGGCATCGGGCGGCGGGAAGACGTTCGCGACGCTCGGGTCCTCGAGGAAGCCGGGGGCGTGGGCCTGCACGGTGCCCGGGAGAGATCGGATCCCCTGCCGCACCATGTCGTCGACCATGCCGCGGGTGAGGGCGGTCATGAAGATCATCGCCCAGACGCCGACCACGACCGCCGCCAGCATGATGAGCGTGCGGCGGTGGTTGCGCCAGAGGTTGCGCCAGGCGAGACGGAGCGTGATCCGGGCCTTCCCTCTCACGCCGCCCTCATGGCCGCGACCGGCTCCAGCCGGTGGAGGCGCGCCATCGGGTACAGGCCCGCCAACAAGGTTGCGGCCAGCACCAGTGACGGCCCCAGGAAGAGCCCCACCGGGTTCAGCGACAGGTAGATCCGGTCGGGCAGGTTGAACTGGCCGGCCATCTCCGCGAGCCCCGGGAAGCTGAGGCCGTGCAGGCTGAACCAGAAGACGAGCGCCCCGCCCAGTGCCACGCCCAGTGCCAGGCCCAGGACGCCCATCAGTGCCGTCTCGATCAGGACCAGGCGGCCCAGCCTCCCCGGGCTCACCCCCAGGGCGAGCACGATCCCGAACTCCTTGGTGCGCTCCAGCACCGACATGAGCTGGGTGTTGAGCACGCTGAAGGCCACCAGCACGATCAGCACCGCGTACATGAAGAAGCCGCTCGACAGGTCCGCCTGGATCGCCTGCTTGAGGCCCGGCACCAGCTGCTCCCAGTCCAGCACCACCAGGCCGGCGCCCGCCGGGAGCAGCTGCCCGATGCGCGCCTTCAGGGCGCCGACCTGCAGCAGGCTGGGCGCCATCACCACGACACTGTGGCCCGCCTGCCCCATCGAGAAGGTCTGCTGGAAGAACCGGAGCGGGATCTCGGCCAGGCTGCGGTCCATCTCCGCGTTGCCCGTGTCCAGGATCCCCACCACCCGCAGCAGCGCCGCAGCGAAGGAGCCGTCGCGCCCGCTGCCCAGCAGGGTCAGCTCGTCACCCACGCCCGCCTTCAGGTTCTCGGCCAGGGTGCGGCCCAGGACCACCTCGCCGGCGTCCGGACCCTTCAGGTAGCGCCCCTGGTGCACGAGGCCCGGGAGCGAAGAGACACGGGGCTCGCTCGCCGGGTCGACACCCAGCACCTGCACGCCGAAGCTGCGGTCGGCGCTCGCCAGGAGAGCGAAGGCGGAGGCACGCGGCGCGACGCTTTCGAGACCCAGCTCGCGCCGCAGCCGGTCGGCGAGGGAGACGACGTCCGGCACCGTCTGTCGGATCCTCTGGTCCTCCAAGTAGCCGCGCGCCTGCACCTGCAGGTGCCCCGTCGAGGCGCGCAGGGTGTTCTCGATCATCAGGCGGTAGAAGGACAGCTGCATCGAGATCATGAAGACCAGGATCACGTTGGAGAAGACCATGGCCCCGGTGGTGAGCCAGGTGCGGCGCGGATGTCTCCAGAGGTTGCGCCAGGCCAGGCGCAGGCTGAGGCTCATCAGTCGCGGGGGTTCTGCAGGTTGGAACGGGTGAACACGCGACCGGGGATCGCGAGGTCGAAACGGATGCTGTCGACGCGCACCTCGGTCCACTCCTCCTTGGCCTCGGCCTTCTCCATTCGTTGTCGGGTGGCGATGGTGCGGCCCCCCATCCGTCCCACTTCGAGGCTGCGCATGGACTTCACCAGCTTGCCGTCCTGGTCGTAGTAGTCCTCGGCCAACACCACGTGGTCGTCGCGGATCCGGAGGACCTCCTTGCCCCACACCACGGCTGCGTCCGGATGCGGGACCGACTCGATCACGTAGACGGTGTGCCCGTCCTCGTGGGCCGTCTCCAGGATCCGGTGATCGTACTGGTCGACGATGGTGTCGGCACGAGAGACGTCCTTGTTGGAGAAGTCCGACCCCATCCAGCTCTGGGCCATCATCGAGGAGGGGATCTTGAGGACCCGGTTCACCTTGGGCGAGTAGGTCCACATGCTGTCGCCGAGGATCAGGGTGGCGTTGCCCGCGTCCTTGGCGGGCGCCGTGACCCGCACCAGCGAGTCCTTCTGCCCCCGGGTCCAGAGACGCATCGACATGGTGCGCTCCCAGCTCGGGCGGTGGATGGTCATGGTCATCTCGCCCTGCGAGGAGCTGCCCCGCCAGTGCTCCCAGGCGGCCCGCACGATCGCACGCGCGTCGGTGGTCGTGGCAGGGGCGGCTGCGGCGTTCCCCGCCGGCGCGCTCGCGGCGGAGGCGAGAAGGACCAGCACGGACAGAGCGGAACATGCGCCTCGTCGTCGGGTCATGGCAGCGGACTCCTTCGTGGCGCGAGCGCCGCGCGCAGGACCGCGCCCGCAAGCGGCGGCTCGGTGCGCTTGGCGGTATGGGCCTCAACGTACGCCCCCGCGGGGAGAAGCGTCAAGTCACGCTCATTCGTCGAGCGGAGGGCTCTGCTGCCGCCGCCGCCCGCATCACCTTGCGGGCTACTCACTCAACGGGGCGCAGTCGAGGGCAGATTCGGCGGTCACCGTGTAGCGACCAAGTCCAGGCCGAAGACCGTGAAGTCCGCCGCGTCGTCGGGCGAGACGAAGCCCTCCCGCCGTACCGGGCCCCGAACTTGGATTTGGACGGGGGTGTCGAGGGCACTGCCGTCGTCGCTGGCGACGGCCAGGTGCAGAACCCCTCCCGTGAGCTCGAAATCGCTCTGCTGGTCTTACCAGTAGGTATTTCGATCACGCGTCGCCCCCGTGAGGAGCGACCAGGCCGTGCAAGGCGTCCGAAGCGGGCAGCCAGGGCGGCCAGCGCGAAGCAGACGCCAGCGAGTCGCCGCGCGCCTCCGACGAGTAGTGGATCTGCAGATACGACCCGCCGAGGAGCCGCATCGCCAATAGCGCCGTCGCGCGCCCGTGCCACCGGCCGATCAGTCCGGCCAGGCGGCGCTGGCCGTCATCGACGGCAGTCGATACACCGTCCAGTCGGAGTGCCACCCCAGCAGCCAGAGGCAGAACGTGTTCAGGTAGTGGCTGTCCTCCTGATGCAACCCGCAGAGGATGCCCAAGGCGGCCTTTGGGTTTCCTTGGCATTCGCTAGGGACGCAGGCCGCTGGGATGCCGGAGACTGGGCGGCATGAAACGCCCTACGAGAAACCTGTTCACGCTCACCGTCTGTGCCACGCTCCTTCTCGCTTCCCTGTGCGCGTCTGCGGAGAACGTGCCCGAGTGGCCGGTGCAGCTCCAGGGCCGCCGCGTCCGTCTCCGGGGGCCGAGCATCGCCGAGGGGACGCTCGTCGGGGACGTGGTCGCGACCGAGGGCGAAACGCCGGTCCTCATGCCGGAGGACGGGAGCGCGGCGAGAAGAGTGCCGCTCGCCGAGGACCTGCGCGTGCAGGTCTCCCGCACGACCTCGAAGAGGATCCGAAAGGGCCTCCTCGAAGGCGCCGCGATCGGCGGCCTCGCCTACGGTGCACCGGCAGCGATCGTGATTCATCTGTCGGATGAGTGTTACTTCGGCGGTCGCGAGTGCAGGCCGCTCATGGTCAAGGCCGTGGCCGCCGGCGCCTTGGTGGGCGCAGTGGTCGGCGTCACGCTCCATGTGATCGGTGATAGCTGGGAGCCGGCCCGACGACCCGCCCGCGTCAGCCTGCAGCTCGCACCCACGCGCGACCATGGCTGGCGTGCCGCGGTCGCGGTCCGTTTCTAGGAGCTTGCTGACGAACGCCGCGCACAGAAGGCCTCGCGCCGGGAACGGTGCCCTGACCCAGAGCGACACCGGAGAGATCGCTCTCGTCTCACCCCGCGTCGACGCGAGCGTCGCTACTGGACGATCACGCGCACGGCGCTCGAGGCCGTGCGCCCGTCGGTGAGGCGGGCCTGGAAGGCGTGCTCGCCGGCGGCGAGCTTCCAGCGCACCGTGTAGGGATAGTCGACGTCGCGATAGGGGGAGCCGTCGACGTACCAGACGAGCTGCGGGGCCGGAGGGTCGGCCATCGCCCGGAGCGCGAGCGTGCTCTGCTCGGGCGGCGTCTCGGGGTCGCGCAGGACCCGGAGCCCGTCCTCGGGCGAGCGGACACTGAGACGCACCACGGCCTGCGCCAGGCGAGCCGAGGCGCCGGCGGGCTCGTCGAGCGCCGGTGGGGGCGGGGGTGGGCGCCGCGCGGCGGCGGGAAAGGCACGTCGGCGAGCCCGTCCGCCTCGCCGGGATGGAGCGTCAGCATGACCTTCTGCACGAGGGCCGCCGCCGACCGGTAACCCGTGAGCCGGTTCATGGGCTGGAAGTCCGGGTCAGAAGAACGTGTCCTGGTTGAGCAATTCGCCTGGCCGCGTGGCTTCCACGTGCCTGCAGCGGAAGTCGACGCTGTGGCGCTCGAGAAGACGCACCTGCTCGTCGCTGAGCACGAAGGTGGTGTCGGAAGAGCTGCGCTCCAGACGGAGCAGGCGTTTGGTTCGGGTCTCGAGTTCGTGGCGCAGCCAGACACCGCGCACACCCGAAGCGGACACCGTCATGCCTTCGAGGCGCAGCTCGTTGGCGACACGCTGTGCACCGTGGGTTGGCTTGGCGAGGGCGTAGTCGAGGATTCGAGTCTCGACCTGGCTCGAGACTCGGTTGGGGTGAGGCGCACGGGGGCCGCGCTTCTCCTCCACGAGCGCGCTGACGCCGCCCTTCCGGAAGGCGCGGCGGATCTCGTAGAAAGAATCCCGGTGATAGCCCATGATCTGGCAGGCCTTCGACACGTTGCCGAGCTCCTCAGCCAGCTTCAGCAAAGACAGCTTCCGACGGATACTCTGAGACACGGCGGCCATTCGGATCCTCCTTCGGTAGGTGGTTGATCAAGCACTTCCACTCTACCCGGAGGCCGGGTGTCCGCCCCTTCTCGTCTCTGCGGTCAAGAAAGGCGGACTGTCGGATAATTACCGAACTGGCTCAACACTCTGTTGCGGTGCAGGCCGCGCAATTCTCAGCCCCCGGACAGAGGGTGTTGGCGCACTGCTTTTCCCCCGAGGCTCCCAGACACAGACACGACAAGACAGCAAGCTTCAAGAGGACTGCGCCTCGCGCGGTGCGTGTTGGACGGGCCGTGACGACGACTCTCAACACAGCCCCCCTTCTGCGGACTGCTCTGGCCGCGCGGTGCCACTCACCGGCACCTCAATGCCCGACCATCTCGATCGGTATCCCAACGCTAATCGCAGAGCGCTCCCGGTACTCAGCGGCGCGTGCGGGGTCGCGCGGCACTCCGCGGCCCTCCGCGTACAGCTTGGCGAGCTCTGCGCAGGCCGGTGCCGTGCCGGAATCACTCGCCCCGAAACACACGATATCGCACGACTTCCGAAACAACTCAGCCGCCAGGGCGACGTCTTTCGGCACGCCGTTGCCCGCCAACCGCTGCATCCCCAGCGCGTAACAGTAGGAGTCGTCGTTCAGATCGCAGGCACGCTCGGCATAGGCCGCGGCCCGTGCGCGATTTCGCGGCACGCTCTGGCCGTTGTAGTACCAAGCATAGAGTCGGCGGCAGGCGTAGGGATTCCCTCTGCGGCACGCGGTGTCGGTCCAGCGCCTGGCAGCATCAAGGTCCTTCCGGACGCCGTAGCCGTCGAGGAATCCCTGGGCCACCCTTGTGCAAGCCAGGGACTCTCCGCCATGACAAGCTGTCTTTGCGAGCGCGATGGACTTCTCGCGCGTAATCTGACCGGAATACGCGAGGCCGGCCTCCTCGAGGCACGCCGAGGCCACGCCGCCGTCACATCCTTTCTGCAGCAGCTCGGTCGCACGCTGCTCATTCAGACGGACGGCCCGGCCAGTGGTGTAGGCTTCGCCCGCTTCCGCGCACGCCTGCGCGTTTCCGCCCAAGCAAGCCTGTTCGTAGTACCGAATCGCCTGCGCCTTCGTCGCCGAGCTGCTGCTCTGCTGGTAGATGTCGGCGATGCCGACACACGCGTGCGCGGAGCCTGCTTCACAACGCGAGAGGAAGTACTCCTCGGCCCCCGGGCACTCGCCGGCGACTCCATGCATGCAGGCCGCGAGCTCGTAGTGGGCCGCCCGCGCGGGGTCGGCCGTGACGCCGTCTCGCCCCGAGTAGAGCCGGACGAGCGACGCGCAGGCGTCTCCTAGCCCTCCGTCACATCCCTTCTCCAGAAGTTTTTGCGCCCGCGCTACGTCGCGCGCCACGCCGCGCCCGACCAGGTACAGGCCGCCTAGGGCGGCGCAGCCCTCCGCCGCTTCCGCATTGCATGCCTTCTCCAGGACTCCCGCCGCTTCCGCAAGGTCCTTGGTCGATTGCGCCGAAACCAAGCGCTTCCCCAGCTCGACGCAACCGTTACTGTCGCCCCCGGCGCAGGCCTTCCGGAGGTAGTCACGTATCTGGCCTTCGGCGTTCCCGCCATCGGGCGCCTGGGTCTCGGCCCACCGGCGGCAGGCTTCCGCGACACCGCCCGCGCAGGCCTTTTCCAGGAGCGCCGTTGTGTGGGGTGTGCTCTTGCCCTTGGGGATCCGTCGAAGCTCCAGCAGTGCCGAGCGGAAGCACCCATCCGGGTCACCACCACCGCACGCGAGGTCATAGAGCTGAGCTGCGTGGGTGCGATCGCCACGATGCTCATAGGTCCTGCCGACGTTGACGGCACCAGACGGCGAGAGTTCCGCCCAGCGGTCGGCGGCGGACTCGGAGGCTCGAAGTGTTGCCCCATGTGCGCACGAAAGAGCGAGGACAGCGCCGGTCGAGATGAGAAGCTTGGCGCGACGCGACGCAAGGGATCTAGGAGTCATTCTCTTGCCCCTACTCAAGTGCGTGAAGGCGGCTGCGCGCGGCTTGAGGCATCCAGTGCTGCGGTGGATGCGCAGACAGGGTGGCCTTCCCTGCGGACAGGTGCCCGGTAGACGGCCCTCGGAACGTCCATGGCCTGCCCCCCGCCGACTCGGGCAGACCAGTAGGCATTTCGATCACGCGTCGCCCCCGTGAGGAGCGACCAGGCCGTGCAAGGCGTCCGAAGCGGGCAGCCAGGGCGTCGGGCCGCTCACCTGTTCGGCGTCCCGGCCGCGCCGCAGCTTGCCCCCACCAACCATTCCATCAACCCGGCGCAGACTACCCCGCTCCGGAGGGGGCCATCAAGCTTCGAGCGGCTCGTCGGGCGGCTCGAAAGTCAGTCCCAGTCCGCCGGCACTCCCCAGCCGTCTCCGTGCTCGGCCACGCGGACGAGCTCGCGCACGGGCGGCGGCTTCTCGGCTTGCGGTGTGCTGAGGCCCAGATGCTCGAGGATCCGCCCTACGGCAACCGCGTCCGTCACGAACCCCACGACGCTCATGCGCTGGCCGCAGCGCGTGCACACGAGAGGGTCCACCTGGTACACCTTGGCGAGCAGCCTCGCCCAGCTCGACACGCAGCGCTTGCGCGGCTTCTCCTCTTGTGGCGCCTTGATCGAGCTTCTTGAGTGAGAGCGGATTGCGCACGAGGTAGGCGGCCGTGTCCTCGAGCCGCTGCTGCTCCTCGGGAGTGATCGGCTCGCCGACGTGGGCAGAGAAGCCGGGATGCTTCCAGGCGAGGAGCTTCGCCACGAGTCTCTGCGAGATGGCGTGGCTCTCGACCAGCCTCCCCAGGAGACGCTCCCGGAAGAGCCCCATCAGCAGTACTCCGTCCCACTCCCGTAGAGGCTGCCATGAACCGTCCGCCGTCTTGCCTCCATCGGTCGTGAGCAGGTGGCCGTGCGGATGCCACTGCAGCAGATCCCCCGCTGTCGCGATCGCGACGACGATGCCGGGGCGGGCTCCATCCCCGGCGGCCCTGCGGACAAACTCGCGCACGGCCTCGGCTGCCGCCCGGCCCAGCTCGCTGAGCAGCTCGCGGCGACGCCGGAGGAGCGGCCGCAGCAGCCGCGGGATGGTCAGCACGACATGGCGGTGTGCGACCTGCTCCAGCACCTCCTTACACAGCCACTCGGCCCAAAGGATCTGCCGCTTCTTCTCGCACGACGGGCAGAAGCTGCGGCCGCGGCAGGAGAAGGCGACGAGCACGCTGCGCCGGCACTCCCCGCACCAGAGCCGAGCGAAGCCATGCTCGATGAGCCCGCAGCGCAGGAACTCCCGCAGCACCCGTTCCACCACCGGACGCAAGGCGCCGTGCTGGCGCGCGAAGCGCTCCGGCCAGACACGCAGCAGCTCGTCGAGGTGCCGTTCGACCAGCTGCAAGAGCGGCGACTCGCGAGGCTTCCGCGGCCGGTACACCCGGCAATTCATCTCCACGCCCAGCCCCAGGCCGGGGGAGAGTCGCCGGCAAAGGCAGGCGGACAGCCCGCCTGCCCATGTCGCAGAGTCTCACCGGGCTCAGTGCCGAGCCGGCGTCCGCCGCGCGCCTCACGACTGCCGCAGGACGGCGGCGCGCAACCTGTCGCGGGCGGGCGTTCCGGAGCGGGTCATCATGGCGCTGTGCGGCCGGAAGACTCGGGCGGTGTTCGATCGCTACCGCATCGTCAACGAGGCCGACTTCGCCGAAGGGCTTGCGAAGCTGGCCAGCCTCGAGATTTCGAGCGAGCCATCGAGGGTCGCCACGTTCCGTGCGGCACGTTAGGTGCGTGTTTCCTTGACTGAGTGCATACCGGCAATGGGAGTTGTGGTGCCTCGAAGCAGCCGATTCGGTGCGAGCGGAGCACTTGCCTCTTCCAGTACGCCGGAGCCGCCGCGCGCGCGATCCAAGCCCACCCGGGCAGCCAAGCCGCTAGGTTCCGCCGGACTTCAGCCGTAAGCCAGGCACACTGGGCCTGCTTCCCTACTGGATCTCCGGCGGATCATTCTGGACATTCTGACCGGGCGGATCGAGCGGGTCCTGATTCGGCGGTGGTTCCTGCCCCGGCTGGGGCAGCTCGGCCTCCACCAGCAGCTCACCGACCAGCATGCCCGGCTTGAACAGTCGCGTGCGCAGGCGCAAGTTCAACCCCCGCGCGGCGCGGCGGGTGAGGGTGAGCGTTGCCTGGCCCTGGCTACCCTGCCAGAAGGCCTGTTCCGCGGCGAAGGCGACGTAGGAGCGCCTGCCAGGACGCCCGGATCCGGGGCGTGCCGAGACGAAGCCCTTGCCGTCCTCGAGGGACAGGCTGAGTCCCAGCAGCCTCGCCACGCGCTTGCCACGGCGCAAGGCGATTCCCCCGCGCGTCGAGAGCTGTGCCCAGCGCACGCCCAGATAGCCGCCCGAGACCGGGAGCGAGGCCGCTCCGCTCTGTCCACGGCCGGGCTCGATCGGCTCGAGAACGATACCCTCTGCCATCAGCGCCTGCGTGAAGGCCGGGTCGACGTTGAAGTGGGTGAAGCCGCCCAGAGCTTCGCGGAGATCCGCAGCGGGCGGAAGGAAGACCCTGAAGAGGGGCGCGTCTTGCTCGACGGCCCCGATGTCGCAACCCCCACCGTAGGGACGCAGACCCTGGCGCTGATCGAAGGTGGGGCAACCCCCTCCCGAGTAGGCATCGAGCGCCGGGCTACCCGGCAAACGGGCGTGCGTCAGGGTCGGACCGCCGTTGTCCGCCAGCGCGTCGAGCGTCGGATCGGTCGCGCTCAGGTCCGTCGGGTGGGGCAGCCGGCAGCTGGTCCCGGAGTCGATGTTGTATCCGCCGGAGCCGGCGGCACGAGAGGCGGCCAGGGTGCAGTTCGTCGCCGGGTCGTTGGCAAAGATCGTTGCGATGGCGAAGACACCGTTGCGTTCACCGTTGCTGAAGAGGCCGCTGCCCGTCCGCGCCGTGTTGCCCACCACGTCCACGTGTCTCGTGACGATCGACGTGCGGGCTTGTACGCGCCCGTCGGTCAGCTTAAGTCGCCGCAGGGTGATGCCGCCACCGAGGTCCGCGTCGTTTCCGCTGAAGGTGGTGTTCTGGACGGTCAACGGTCCGCGGACCATGATCCCGCCACCGTCATTGGCCGTGTTGCCGGCGACCAGGCTCCGCTCGATCCGCATCGGATCGAAACCGTACTGATAGATGCCGCCGCCATCTGTTGCCTCGTTGCCACGTACCGTCGTGGTCTCGACGAGTCCCGGCGTGCTCTCGTCCCACGGCTCGTTGATCATGTAGAACTCGATCCCCCCGCCCCGTCCGGAGCTGGCCAGTGACCCGTCCTCGAGCCGCAGACCCTCGGCGACGTTGGCGCTCACCAGTGACTGGCTGAGATGAAAGTTGCGGGCCCGGCCCCAGTAGAAGATCCCGCCACCGAAGGGTGCCCTGTTCCCGCTGATCGTCGTCTCGGTGACATCGAACGGGTAGCTGAACTGGAAGCTACCGACCGCGATGCCGCCCCCATGAGTCTGGGATCGGTTCTCCACGATGCGCGTGCTCCACACGTGGAGCCCTCCCTTGACGAAGAGGCCCCCACCGGGACCCACCGCTTCGTTGCCGGCGATGACGACGTTCTGCAGCGTCAGCAGCCCACCGAAAGAGGCGATGCCTCCGCCATAGTGCGCCAGGGCTTCCCCCGGAAGAGGACGGAGTGCTCGCCCGCCAGTGATCGTGACGCCACGAATCGTGACCTGCTCTCCGAGCGGGACGAGGATGACGCGGTCCTCGGTCGTCTGCTCGATGACTGTCGAATCCGGACCGGCTCCGCTGAGAACCAGCGGCTGGTAGTAGCCCAGCCGCAGGCTGCCATGGGCGTCTTTCGAGACCTCGGCATCTGCCGGAACGGGAATCGTGAGCTGATACGTCCCAGCCGGCAAGCGGATCTCGTCCGCACCCGCTTCGATGGTGGCGTTGGCCTCCATCACGGCGGCCCGCAACGTACAGGTCCCCGCCTCGGTGGAACAGACCCCGTCCCCCGGATTCACGTCCACCTCGTCCAGCGTGTCGTTGACCGTCATGGTCAACCCGGCATACGCCGGTGCGTTCAGAAGCAGACCCGCCAAGACCGCCAATCCCCCGCGCCACATGAGTCGATCTCCAGCTCTGCTCCCGACCCTTCTGCTGACCTGATTCATGCGAACTGAGCCTCCCTATGCCCGGCCTATGCGAGTCCCCCGATTGGGTGCAGCACCGTCTGCGCCGCTGCCGGAGCCGCCAAGATCGCTCGTCGATTGACGATCTCGGGGTCGACCACGCGCCGCGCCACCGGGGAGCGACGACACGCGAAGGCGACATCGGCGCACGGACCCCCCTATGTGGCTGGCGCTCGGTTCCGACGGCGCTAGCCTCGCTCGTGGAACGAAAGTTGAAATCGAGTATCACCTTTGTACGCCTTGCAGGGGGGAAAGTCCAGTGGCAATCGGCTCTCCCGCATCTCTCGAGAACCCGCTGGCGGTCGAGGTCCTGGCGGGCCGCTACGGCGGAGCCGGGCGGGGCCGAAACGCTGCGCTTCCGCAAGGAGAGTCCGGCCGCGCCGCCCTTCGGGCCGCGGTGTTCGTCCGCGAGAACCGCGGCCAGTAAGGACCTTGCAATGAGGCGCGAGTCGGTTGCGACCTTCGAGGTCGTGCTAGCATTCCCTCAACCTCCCCGAGACTGTCGCCAGAGAATGCTCCAGGTGGCCTGAGAGGACTGGTCCAGGGACCTCGTCTTCGTCGTTTCACTTGGTCGTCGGCCATCCGGCCTTCCACGCCCTCCGCCCGACCGAGTGGCGAAAGCGGGCCAGATTACAGCGCCGTGGCGACGGTTTGGGCGAGGAGGATGGGGCGTCTTGGGCCGCCTCAGGAGAGGTCAGAAGGAAACGAGCATGAAGAGACACTTCCACACTCGAGCGTTCTCCCTCACGATCCTGTTGCCGTGCCTGCTCGCCCTGGTACCGGCCTCGCCGGCTGCGGCGGACGTGGATCTCGTCGTCAACGGCGACTTCGGCGCTGGACAGGCGCCCTGGTGGGCGGCGGGTGTGGCCGTCAGCGTGAGCGGAGGCGTGCTCGCCGCGGACGTCGGCGCAAGCGCCACCAACCGCTGGGATGCGATCGTCGGACAAAGCGGCATTCCGGTCTCGAACGGCGTCGCCTACACCCTCACGTTCGACGCCTGGGCGAGCGCGCCGGCGAACATCAGCGCGATCGTGCAGCTCGAAGGCCCGCCCTACACGGCGTACTTCGACGCTCCCCTCGCGCTCGGCACCACCCCGCAGACCTTCAGCTACACCTTCACCTCCGGGGTCGACGACCCGGCGGCCGTGCTCCAGTTCCAGCTGGGCGGCAACGGCGCGTACACGGCCCACCTCGCCAACGTCTCGCTGACGCGGCCGGGCGGCTCGGGCCCACCGTCGAGGATCGGAGAGCTGTTGCGCAACGGCAGCTTCAGCACGGGCACGGCGGTTCCCTGGTGGGTCACCAGCTCGGTTTCTCCCGTCGTCGCGAGCGGGCGCCTGGAGGCGACGATCACGAGCGGCGGGGTCAATCCCTGGGACGCGATCGTGGGCCAGAGCGACATCCCGGTGTTCGCGACCGGCAGCTACACCCTGACGCTGAAGGCCTGGGCGAGCAGCGACGTCGACGTGCAGCTGTCGCTCCAGCAGGGCACAGCTCCCTACACGGCGTTCTTCGGAGAGACTCTCACCCTCGCCACCACGCCGAAGGTCTTCACCTTCAGTTTCACCTCGAGCGGCGCGGATCCGTCGGCGAACCTCCAGATTGATCTCGGCGGCCAGGGCGAGTTCGTGTTCTTCATGGACAACGTGTCGCTCAACGGGCCCCAACCCGTCTCCAGCATGCCGATCGAGCAGCTGGTGGTCGATGGGGGCTTCGCCAACTCCAGCCCGCCCTGGGGGACGAACAACGTCTCGATCGACGTGTCGACCGGTGCATTGCAGGGGACCGTCGCCGACGGTGGCAGCAACCCGTGGGATGCCCTCGTCGGACAGAGCGCCATTCCGATCGTGGCCGGCGGCCACTACACGCTGAGCTTCACGGCCTGGGCGAGCCAGGATGCGGCGGCGGTGGCCGTCGTCCAGCAGAGCGGTCCGCCCTACACGGGCTACTTCGCCTCGCCTTTCGCTCTCATCACCAGCCCGCAGCGCTTCACCTTCGCCTTCACGGCGACCCACGACGACCCGGCCGCGACCCTGCAGTTCCAGGTCGGCGGCAACGGTCCCTTCGTCTTCTACCTGGACGACGTCTCGCTGCTCGGACCGTCGCCGACTCCACCGACCGAGTTCCTGACCGCAGTGCGCCTGAACCAGACGGGCTTCCTGCCACGCGCCCCCAAGCGCGCCACCATCGCCGTAGACGTCGCGACGCCGCTGCCCTGGACGCTGTACGACGCCAGCGAGAACGCGGTCTTCTCGGGGGAGACGACGGTCTTCGGCGCGAGTCTCGCTTCGGGTGAGCACCTCCAGATCGCCGACTTCTCGGGCTTCAGGCAGCCGGGCCGCGGCTACACGCTGGAGGTCTACGCGGAGCGCAGCTATCCGTTCGACATCAGCGACGACGTCTACGCGGATCTCAAGTACGACGCGCTGGCCTACTACTACCACAACCGCAGCGGCATCGAGATCACGCTGCCGTTCGCGGGCGAGGCGCAATGGACCAGGGCCGCGGGTCATCTGGGCATCAGCCCCAATCAGGGCGATTTCTCCGTGCCGTGCTTCGACCAGGTAGACAGCTGGGGCACGCCCTGGATCGGCTGCGACTACACGCTGGACGCGATCAAGGGCTGGTATGACGCGGGCGATCACGGCAAGTACGTGGTGAACGGCGGCATCTCCGTCTGGACCATGCTGAACCAGTACGAGCGGGCGATGCACGGCCCGCCCTTCGCCCGGCGCGGGTTCGCAGACGGTACGCTGAACATCCCCGAGAACAGCAACGGCGTGCCCGACATCCTCGACGAGGCTCGCTGGGAGCTGGAGTTCCTGCTCGCGATGCAGGTGCCCCCCGACGGCCTGGTCGAGGGTGTCCCGCTGGGCGGCATGGTTCACCACAAGCTGCACGACGCCGTCTGGACCGGGCTTCCGATGCAGCCTGCCGACGACCCGCAGCCGCGCTACCTTTATCCGCCCACGACCGCCGCCACGCTCAACCTGGCCGCCGTCGCGGCCCAGTGCGGGCGCGTCTTCCGGCACATCGACGACGTCTTTGCCGCGCGCTGCCTGTCGGCGGCGGAGGCTGCCTGGACGGCCGCGCGCGCCCATCCGGCGATCTATGCGCGGGACAGCTTCTCCGGCGGCGGCGGGTACGGGGACGACGACGTGAGCGACGAGTTCTACTGGGCGGCCGCGGAGCTGTTCGTGACCACGGGCAACCCGCGGTACTACCGCTTCATCGTCCACTCGCCGCACTTCCTGGAGATTCCGGGGACGGTCGCGGCGAACGGGGTCGTCACCGGCAGCTCGTTCGACTGGCCGAAGACACAGGCGCTCGGCACGATCTCTCTCGCGATGGTGCCCAGTCGCCTGCCCGGCCGGCAGGTGGTGCGGGCACGCCACAACGTGATCCGAGTCGCCGACGGCTACGTGGCGGCCCAGGCTCGAGAGGCGTACGGCCAGCCCTACGCCTCCGCCAGCGGGTACCACTGGGGCTCGAACTCCGCAGTGCTGAACAACATGGTGCTGCTGGGCCTGGCCTACGACTTCTCCGGACGGGAGAGGTACCTGCGAGCGGTCAGCAGCGGAATGGACTACATCCTGGGACGCAACCCCAACGTGAGGTCCTTCGTCTCCGGTTACGGCGAGAGGGCGCTTCAGAACCCGCACCACCGCTTTTGGGCGCACGAACTGGACGCGAGCCTCCCGGGGCCACCTCCGGGCGCAGTCGCCGGCGGCCCGAACTCCGCCCTGCAGGATCCCTATGCTGCTTCGCGGCTCGCGGGATGCGCACCGCAGAAGTGCTACGTCGACGACATCGAGTCCTTCTCCACCAACGAGATCACCATCAACTGGAACGCGCCGCTGGCCTGGACGGCGGCGTTCCTCGACGAGGCCTTCGCCCGCCGCGGCCGACACCGGCCGTAGCAGCTCGGGTTTGCGAACCGAAGAGGCCTGGGACACGTGGCGTCGAGCGGGGCAGCAGGCCCGTTGCCGGGACGCGCCGAGGCGGGCGGACCCGTGTGGGTCCGTACCCTCGGTCTCGACGGGGGAGAGATGCGATCCTGTACGCGTCGCCCCCGTGAGGAGCGACCAGGCCGTGCAAGGCGTCCGAAGCGGGCAGCCAGGGCGTCGGGCCGCTCACCTGTTCGGCGCCCCGGCCGTGCGGCAGCTTGCCCCCACCAGCCATTCCATCAACCCGGCGCAGACTACCCCGCTCCGGAGGGGGCCATCAAGCTTCGAGCGGCTCGTCGGGCTGCTCGGAAGTCGGCTCGAACCCGGGTGCGTCGCAATGGACGACGTCCTCCGGCGACGCGATCCACCGCCACTCGCCGCCCTCGCCTCGACGGGTGAAGCGCTCGCCATGCGCCGGCCCGGCCAGGTCTGCAACGCACGACGCCTTTCCGGCTCGCGTCACGCGCAAGGTGATCGCGGCCTCCGGAGAGGGTGCACCGTGAAGGAGAGAGGCGACCGCCAGAACCGCGGACATCATGGCCAACATCCGCCAATGGTCGGCCGCACCCGTCCGCTCAGGAGCGGAATCCGTTAGGCTCTCCGGGGAGGGAGGCATGGCGAGAGGACCAGAGCGAGTCCGATCGAGGGGCGTGGGGCCGAAGGTCCGTCGTCGGCCGCAGAAGCTCGCCATCCTGGGGACCAGCCTCTTCGCACCGGAGGTCGCCGACATCGTCGAGGACTGCGGCACCTTCGAGGTCTCCGTCTTCGTCGAGAACTGGGACCGGTCCAAGGCCGGTGAGACCTTGCTGGGCCGGCCGATCGTGTGGTTGGAGGAGGCGGCGCCGCTCGCCGCGACCCACCAGGCGCTGTGCTCGCTCGGCACCACCCGGAGGCGCGCGTTCGTCGAAGCGGCCGCCGCCCTGGGCTTCCGCTTCGCCACCGTCTTGCACCCGACCGCCCGGGTCTCACGGCGCAGCCAGGTCGGGGCCGGCTCCTTCCTGAGCGCCGGCGTGGTGGTGGCGGCCCAGGCCCGGATCGGGAGCCACGTGATCGTCAACCGCGGCGTGCTGGTGGGTCACGATACCGTGGTGGGGGACTACGTCACCCTCTCGCCGGGCGCGAACGTCGCCGGCGCCGTCTCCATCGGCGCGGGCAGCTACGTGGGCATGGGCGCCATCGTGCTCGATCGCGTCCGCATCGGCGAAGGGGCGGTGATCGGAGCGGGGGCGGTGGTCACGAAGGACGTGCCGGACCGGGTCGAGGTGATGGGGATCCCCGCCCGGGTGGTCAGGGAGCTCGCCGAGGGCGGCCGATGAGTGGCGCGACCGGAGATCCCCCTCGCGCATGAGCGCCTCCCGGCCCCGCCTCTCGGCCTGCATCCTGGCCCATTCCTCCCGCGGGGGTTTGGCGCGGCTGTTGCGCGAGCTGGGGTCGTTGGCCGACCAGGTCGTGGTCGGCGTCGATGCGGCCTCGCGGGACGACACGCTCGAGATCACCCGGTCCGGGGCGGACCTCGTCTTCCGCTTCGAGCACGTAGGGCCCCCGGTGCGTGCGCGGCTGCTGCCGCTGGCGTGGGCGACCGGCGAGTGGATCCTCTCGCTGGACGAGGACGAGGGGCTCGACGCGGGCTTCGGGCCGCTGGTCGGGGAGCTCACCGCGGACCCGCGCTACACGCACTACTGGTTCCCGCGTCGCTGGCTCGTCGATCTCGACCCGCCTCGCTACCTGCACGCGGCTCCCTGGTACCCGGACTGGCAGCTGCGTCTCTTCCGGAACGACCCGACGCGCGTGTGGCACACAGGTCGCGTCCACAGCGGCTATCGCGTGATGGGTCCCGGCTGCCGCGAGGATCGCACCACGATCCTCCACTACGAGCCGCTCGTGCTCAGCGAGGAGGAGCGCCGTGCGAAGGGCGCGTTCTATCGGGCCCACGGCGGGGAGGGCCGGGCAGAGGAGCAGCATCAGTCGACGGCCGGCTGGGAGAGAAGGCCGCTCACGCCCGGTCCCGCCGCGGCCCCGCCGCCACGGCCCCGGCCAGGACGGTTTCTGGACGGCGTCCTTTCCGTGCCGGAGAGACCGGAGCGGCCTCCCTGGGGAGCCGTGCTCGAGGCCCGGATGCCGGATGCAGCGCCAGCGGGGGACCTGGTCGTCGGCGAGGTGACCGCCCGCAACACGGGCCGCCTGGCCTGGTTGCCGCCCACCGGAACGTCCTGGCCCCAGCTCTCCCTGAGCTACCACCTCTACACCAGCTCCGGCGCGCTCGAACGCTGGGACGGCGAGCGGATCCCGGTGCCGCGCGTCGTGACGCCGGGAGACTCCGCGCGCTTCCTCTTCACCTTTCCTGCCCCGCAACGCGCGGGCGCGTACCTCGTCGACTGGGATCTCGTCAGCGAGGGCGAGTGCTGGTTCGCGGAGTGCGGGGGAGTGCCGGCGCGCGCGTCTCTGCGCGTCCTCGCCCCGAAGCCCTGAGAACGTCCGGGCAACCGAGGTTTCTGTCGCTCCGCCCGACAGGTTCGGGTTACGATTCACCAGGATGGCACGGCGTCTGCTCGGCGTGATCCTGTCCGCGACCCTCGTGGGCGGTTGCGTGCTCTGGCCCGCGGGCGCGGGCCCGTCCGCCTCACCGATGCCTCTCGACGAGGCGCTCGCCCGGCGGGACCGCGGCGAGGCCGTGATCATCGACGTCCGCTCACCGAGCGCCTTCGCCGCGGGCCACATCCCCGGTGCGCTCAACATGCCGGGCTCCACGATCGCTTCGCAGGTGCCTCAGCTGCGCCGCCTCGGCAAGCTGCCGATCCTCTACTGCGGCTGACCGCACGAGCAAGCGAGCGCCCGGGCGGCGCGCACCCTTCACGACAACGGGCTGGACGCGCGCGTGCTGGCCGGCGGGATCGATGGCTACGAGCGCAGTGGCCGCCCGCTGGAGACCTCCTCCGCGGCGTCCCGCTGACGACCGGATCTCGGAGCCCGCGGCCGTCGCCGCCCTCCGCCGCGATTGACGCTCGGGCTTCTTTCGGAGGACGATCTGCCGCCGGGCGCGAGGCACGCGAAAGGGGGCATCGAGCGTGACGATCCTGACGTTCTCGATTGTCCTCCTGGTCGGGGCGATGTCCGCGGGCTTCCTGGGTGCGCTCACCGGCCTCGGAGGGGGGGTCGTGATCGTGCCGCTCCTGACCCTGGTCTTCGGTGTCGACATCCGCTACGCCATCGGGGCGTCGCTGGTGTCGGTGATCGCGACCTCGTCGGGGGCCGCCTCGGCCTACCTGCGCGAGGGATACACGAACATCCGGGTCGGGATGCTGCTCGAGGTGGCCACCACGATCGGCGCCGTGCTCGGTGCCTATCTGGCGACCTCCATCCCCACCCGCGTGATCGCGCTCATCTTCGGCTTGGTGCTCGTCTACTCCGCCTACGCCTCGAGTCGGCCTCGCACGCAGCGCGACACCGCCTCCGTTCCCCCGGATCCGCTCTCCCAGCGGCTGCGCCTCGACGGCGTCTACCCCGCGGCGGACGGGCTGCGGGCCTACCACGTCCGGCATCTCCCCACCGGCTTCGGTCTCATGGGCCTGGCGGGCGCATTGTCGGGACTCCTGGGCATCGGGTCGGGGGCGCTGAAGGTCCTGGCCATGGACCAGGCCATGGGGCTTCCCTTCAAGGTGTCCGCCACCACCAGCAACTTCATGATCGGGGTGACCGCCGCGGCCAGCGCCGGTGTCTACCTGCGGCGAGGCTATCTGGATCCCGGGCTGGCGATGCCGATCATGCTGGGAGTGCTGGCGGGCTCCCTCCTGGGAGCCCGGATCCTGGCCGCGGCTCACGTGCGCTGGCTCCGCCTCGTCTTCGCGGCAGTGGTCGTGGCGCTCGGCCTGGAGATGATCTACAACGGTCTCGCGGGCAGGATCTAGGATGGGAACGCCAACCACGAAGACAGACTTCCCCACGGCCGCGGTCGAGATCCTGATCGGACGGCTCCTGCGCGTGGGAGTCCTGACCTCCGCTGCCTTCGTGCTCGTGGGAGCCGTCGTCTACCTCGCCGGCAACGGGGCTGGCCGGCCGCACTACGGTGTCTTCCGTGGGGAGCCCGGCGCGCTCCGCAGCGTCTCCGGCATCGTCGCCGACGCCTTCGCCCTGAACGGGCGTGGGATCATCCAACTGGGTTTGCTGCTGCTGGTCGCGACGCCCATCGCCCGCGTGGCGCTGTCGGTGGCGGCCTTCGCGGCGGAGCGCGATCGCTTCTACGTGGTCGTCACGCTGCTGGTCCTCGGCCTGCTCCTGTTCAGTCTGCTCTGGAGCAGCTAGCGGCGCGAGCGGGGCGTCAGGAGAGCCCCGCCCAGCGGCACATCAGCAGGACGCCGGTCGGCACGATCAGGGCCGAGGCGAAGTCGATCCAGAAGCCGGCCCGCACCATCTGGGTGATGCGCACGCAACCGGAGCCGTAGACGATGGCGTTGGGCGGCGTCGAGACCGGCAGCATGAAGGCGACGCTGCAGGCCAGGGCGCAGCCGATCGCCGGCGGCAGGGGGCTCACCCCGGCAGCCTGCGCCGCGGCGATCGCGAGCGGGGTGAGCATGGTGGCCGTCGCGGTGTTGGAGGTGACCTCGGTCAGGACGACCGCGGAGATCGAGAAGACGAAGGTCAGCGCCGCGACCGAGTGGGCGCCGGTCAGGGAGGTGAGGCCGTGTCCGAGCGCCGCGGCCAGGCCGGTCTTGAACATGGCGCTGCCGAGCGCCAGGCCCCCGCCGAACAGCAGCAGCGTGCCCCAGTCGATGCGCACGGCCTGGCTCCAGCTGATCGTGAAGCGGCGCTCCTTCCACTCGACCGGCAGTGCGAACAGCAGGCAGGCGCCCAGCACGGCGACCACACTCTCCGGCAGGATCGCGGCCAGGCGCCGGTAGGAGGGCGCTTCGGTCCCCGCCACGAGAGCCACCACCCCCGGCAGGATCCACAGGAAGACGGTCAGCGCGAAGACCCCGACCACGTTGCGCTGGCCGGCTGTCCACGGCCCGAGCCGGCGCCGCTCGTCGGCGATCAGCGTCGCGGCGGCCTCGATGCGCTGGGCCTCGGGCGGGAAGCTCAGGCGCAGGAAGACGATCACCACCACCAGCAGGACCAGCAGGATCGGCAGGGCGATCAGCATCCACTGGAAGAAGGGCACTCGCAGTCCGGTGAGCTTCGCGAGCTGGCCGAGCGCGATCAGGTTGGGGGGCGTCCCCACCGGGGTCCCCAGTCCGCCCACCGAGGAGGCATAGGCGCAGACCAGCAGGAGACCCGTGCCGAAGCGGGTGCGGGTGGCGTCGGTACCGTCACCCAGCACGCGGGTCAGGGCGCCGATCACGCCGATCGCGATCGGATAGAGCATGGCCGTGGTCGCGGTGTTCGACAGCCACATCGAGAGCCCGGCGGCCAGCACCGCGAAGCCCACGGTGATGCGGGTCGCGGAACCGGCGAAGAGGCGCGTGCTCAGGAGAGAGAAGGCGATGCGCCGGTCGAGGCCGTGGCTGCCCATCGCCTCGGCCAGCACGAAGGAGCCCAGGAAGAGGAAGATCACGGGGTCGCCGAAGGCGGCGAAGACGTCCCGCGCCGAGGCGACCCCCAGCAGCACCATCAGCGCCGGCCCCAGGAGCGCGGTGACCGGGATCGGGATCGCCTCGGTGATCCAGAAGACGAGCACCCAGGCCACGACGGCGGTGAGCCGGGCGGCCGCGGGGGCGAGCCCCGGCAGGGGGAAGAGGAGCAGCAGCACGAAGGCGGCCGGGCCCAGCACCAGCCCCACGGTGCGGCGCCGGCGCTCGAAGGCCAGCTCCCCCGGCGAGAGGCGCTGCCGGACCTCCGTCAGATCGCCGAACCGGACCGGCTCGCCCATGAGCCTCCTCCAATGCTACTCGTCGGTTGTCGGCAGATCCTTGACGCGCGCCGTCGCGGGGTCGGAGACGCCGGCGGGCCCCGGCCCGGCCGGCACCGGCTGGGCCAAGCTCACCGGCGCCGGCTCGTTGAAGAGGTGCACCGTCCGGGTCGGGAAGGCGAACGCGGTCCCGGCGGCCTCCACCACCTGCATGAAGCCGAGCAGCACCTGTTGGCGGCAGAGCTGGAAGTCAGCCCAGGTGGGGACCTCGAACCAGGCCATGATCTCGATGTCGAGCGAGCTCGGGCCGAACTCCTTGAACTTCACCACCACCGCGTCCGGCCAGATCTTCTGGTGCTCGCGCAGGACCCGCTCGAAGCCCTCCAGCACCTCTCGCATCTGAGCTTGCGTCGTCCCGTACTCGACCCCGATCGTGGTGGCGAGGCGCATGCGGTCGCGCGCGCTGAAGGACTCGAGTCGCATGTCCGCCACGTGTCCGTTCGGGATGCTGACCAGGGTGCGGTCGAGGGTGCGGAAGCGGGTGGAGCGCAGGCCGATCGCCTCCACGTTGCCCACGAAGTCCTGGACCTTGACGAAATCGCCCACCCGGAACGGCTGGTCGATCGCGAGAGAGATGGAGCCGAACAGGTTCTCGACGGTCTTCTGGGCTCCGAAGGCGACGGCCAGGCCACCGATGCCGAGCCCGGCCAGGAGCGTCGCCACCGGGTAGCCGAAGGCCGAGAGCGTCGCCACCACACCCGCCGCGGCGATCGCCCCCTTGCCCAGGTTGGAGCCGATCGCGAGCAGGTTGCGGGTGGAGGCGCTCTCCTTGGCCCACGGTGTCTCGAGCAACGCGCCAACCAAGACGTCGAGCGAGCGCCACATCGCCCAGAAGACGGCGACCACCGTGCCCCCGGCGACCAGCGCGCGGAGCAGGTGCTCGGCGGGCACGGTGAGTCCGAGCGAGGGGAGGAGAGCGTAGAAGACGAAAAGGCCCCAGGCGAAGGTGAGGGGCGGGCCGATCCGTGCCAGCAGCTGGTCGTCCCAGGTGTTGCGGGTGCGGGCGAAGACGCGGCCCAGGATCTTCTCAGTCACGAGGCCGAGCAGGCGGCCGAGCGCCCAGGCGAGGAGCACGAGCAGCGGCAGCGCGATCCACTGCCACCAGAGGATGTCGCGGGGCCCGGGCAGGAGCAGAACGCCGAGATCGGCCCGTGTCAGCAGGTCACGTACCCAGCGATCCTTGAGCGACGCGTACCAGTCGCCGATGTGGCTGACGGTGGCGCGGGAGAAGGCCCAGTAGGGCCCGCTCGCGTCCTGTGTGCGGACCAGACGGATCGACTGGGTGTGGCCGTTTCCGGCCGGCAGCTTGCCAACCTGTTCCAGCTCGGGCGGAAGGCCGTCGTCGAGACGGCCTTGCGAGAGCGGGGAGATCTCCTCGAGGTCGAACCAGAGATGGCGGTCGAGCACGGCCTTGAGCTCTTCGGCCAGCCGCGGCCCCCGCGGCCTCTGCTCCGGCGACAGCGACAGGTAGCGGGCCGCCCGCTGCCAGTCCCCGGCGCGGGCGGCGTCGAGGTAGGCGCGCAGCGACGCCCGCGGCGAGTCGGGTGCGACCTCGTGCTCCTCCGGCTCGGCCGGTGAGGCGGCGGGAGAGGGCGAGGCGGCGGCCGCTGCGGGCGTTGAGCCGGAGGCCGGCTGCGCCCACGCGGGAGCGCCCGCGGCCAGGCCTGAGAGCGCGAGCAGCGCGGACCCGAGGCAGAGGGCGAGACGACGGAGGCTGGGTTCCATGATCGCCCGCCAATACATCACGGGGCCCCGTGCCCGTGCAAGCCCGCGCAGGGTGGAGGTCTGGGTCGGGCAGAGGAGCCGGAGGCCGACTATCCCGGCACGCGAGCCTTGGCCGCAGGCGGGGCCGGCGAGGCCCGGCTACTCGGCGAGGGGCGCGAACCGCAGCAGCACGACGTCGTGCGGCGCGACGGTCACCCGGAAGGGCGCGCCGGTGTCCCCGACGTCCTTCTTCTGCCACAGGTCCCGGATCCGGTAGCGGCCCTCGAGGAAGGGGTAGTGCGCCCAGTCGATGCGGAGCGGGAGCGGTGCGTCCCCGCTGTTGAAGAAGCAGATCGCCCACCCGCCGTCCGAGAGCTCCTTCACCCAGATCTGCTTGCTCGGGTGGTCCATGAACCGGTAACCCTGTTTGCCGAGCGGATCCTGGTCGAGAGCGATCACCTCTCCATTGGTCAGGATCTCGCGGACCGCGGTGGACATCCGGCGGACGTCATTGCCGGCCATGAGAGGCGCGGCCAGCATGCTCCAGAGGCTGAAGTGCGCGCGCGACTCAGCCAGGGTGAGGCCCGGGTTGCCAACCTCCAGCATGTCGGGGTCGTTCCAGTGGTCAGGGCCGGCATAGCTCTCCAGCCCGACCTGGCTCTCCAGGATGTGCAGGAATCCGAGCGAGTAGGTGGCCTGGCAGTCGTAGCAGTCGACGATGTCGCCGGTGGTGCGCCACAGGTGACCCACCTCGCGCGCCCAGAGCCAGGGCTTGTTGTTGCCCCACTCGCAGAGGCTGAAGACGATGGGCCGGCCCGCCGCGTAGAGGGCGTCGCGCATCGTCTTGTAGGTCTCCTCCGCGTTGGCCGTGCCGTGGTTGCACCAGTCGTACTTGAGGTAGTCGACACCCCAGCCGGCGTAGCGGCGGGCGTCCTCGAACTCGTGGCCGCGCCCTCCCGGCAGACCCGCGCAGGTCTTGGTGCCGGCGCAGTTGTGGATGCCGAAACGGAAGCCCTTCGCGTGCAGGTAGTCCCCGAGCGCCTTCAAGCCGCTCGGGAAGCGAGCCGGATCGGGGACCAGCTGCCCCTGGGCGTCGCGCTCCGCCGCCTCCCAGCCGTCGTCGATCACGAGGTAGCGGTAGCCGGCGGCCTGCATGCCGCTCGCCGCGAGCGCGTCCGCCGTCTCCTCGATCAGCTGCTCGCTGATCCGGGTCTCGAAGGCGTTCCAGCTGTTCCAGCCCATGGGTGGGGTGGGGGCGAGCCCCTCGTACTTCTGGGCCCAGAGCGGAGCCGCCAGGCTGAGCGTCAGGAGCGCGAGCGTCTTCTTCATCGGAGAGACCCCCCTGCCGGCCGGCCTTCAGGGCCGCGGTCCGCCGGGAGTCTACTTCAAGGCCGCGAGGGCCGCGTCGTAGTTGGGCTCCTGCGCGATCTCGGGAACCAGCTCCGCGTGGAGCACCTGGTTCTTCTCGTCGAGGACCACGACGCCGCGGGCGCAGAGCCCGGCCAGGGGGCCGCTCGTGATCTCCACCCCGTAGCCGCGCCGGAAGCCGGGATCGCGCAGGGTCGAGAGCGTGACCACGTTCTCCAGCCCCTCGGCGGCGCAGAAGCGGCTGCTGGCGAAGGGCAGGTCGGCCGAGATCACGAGCACGACCGTGTTCGCCACGGATCCGGCCTTCTCGTTGAACTTGCGGGCCGAGGTGGCGCACACGGAGGTGTCCAGGCTGGGCACGATGTTCAGCACCTTGCGCTTGCCGGCGTACTCCGCCAGCGAGACGTCCTTCAGGTCCTTGTTCACCAGCTTGAAGTCGGGGACGCTCTTGCCCTTGCTCGGGAAGACGCCGGCGACCTCGATCGGGCTGCCCTTGAACGTGACGGTTGCCATCTGCCTCTCTCCTTGGTTGGTCGTTCGCACCCAAGGCGACGAGATCCCATCGCCGGGGCCTCGAGCTTCGAGTCCTCGCCGGCGCGTGCCTCCTGGCCTCGCGGTGGTTGTCCTCAACGATAACCGAAGAAGCCCTTAGAATGGCCGGACCGTGCCGACACCCGAAGGCCTCGAAGAACAGCCGCGAGGGCCGCTCGTCGTCCCCGAGCTTCAGCCGAAGGGCGCTCCGCGCCTCTCGCTGGTCGTCCCGACCCGCAACGAGTCCGGGAACATCGAGGCCTTCCTGGAGGCCGCGACCGCCGCGCTCGATGGTGTGCTGCCGGGCGGGTACGAGCTGATCGTCGTCGACGACGACAGCCCGGACGGGACCTGGAGAAAGGCCCTGGCCCTGCGCGGCCGCTATCCGGCGCTCCGGGTGCTGCGGCGCTCGGGCGAGGCCGGGCTCGGCAGCGCGGTCGTCCGAGGCTGGCAGCTCGCGCGCGGCGACGTGCTGGGCGTCATCGACGCCGACCTGCAGCACCCGCCCGAGGTTTGCGCCCGACTCTGGGCCGAGGTCGCGCGCGGTGCGGAGCTGGCCGTGGCCAGCCGTCACGTGCCGGGCGGCGGCGTCAGCGAGTGGAGCCTGAGGCGCCGCATCCTCTCGCGGGGTGCCCAGCTCCTCGGGCTCGTGGTCCTGCCTGGCGTCGTCGGCCGGGTGAGCGACCCGATGAGCGGCTTCTTCTTCTTGCGGCGCTCGGTCGTCGCCGGCGTGGAGCTGAAGCCGGCGGGCTACAAGATCCTGATCGAGGTCCTGAGCCGCGGGCGGGCGCGCTGGATCGCCGAAACCGGCTACGTCTTCCGCGAGCGGGCGACGGGGGAGAGCAAGGCCACCGCGGGCGTCTATCGCGACTATCTGGTCCAGCTCGCGCGGCTGCGTCGTGACACGCTGCTCGAGAGCCGCTTCGTCCGCTTCGGCGTCGTCGGCCTCACCGGGGTCGCGATCGACATGGGCCTGCTCTGGCTGCTCAGCGATCCGGCGAACCTCGGCTGGGGTCTCACCCGCAGCAAGCTGATCGCCGCCGAGTCCGCGATCGTCAACAACTTCGTCTGGAACGACCTCTGGACCTTCCGCGACCTCGTCCCCGAGCAGCGGACGCTCACCGCCGGGTTCCGGCGGCTGGGCAAGTTCAACCTGATCTGCCTGGCGGGGCTGGCCCTCAACGTCGTGCTGCTGAACGTCCAGTTCAACCTGCTGGGGATGAACCGCTACCTGGCCAACGCCGTCGCGATCCTGGTGGTCACCGCCTGGAACTTCCTGGTGTCGCGCGCGCTCGCCTGGCGCTCGGCCTGAGGTCGCCCCTTCCACGACCGTGCGCGGACGAAGACGGCCCTGCGCGCTCGTGGCGCGCAGGGCCATTCCGGCTCGGCTGGAGGTGCTTCAGCGCTTGCGGATGCCGATCGCGCCCGAGAGCGTCTCGACGCTGACCTGGGCGCCGCCGGCACCGCTGGTGAACCGGAGCTCCGAGCCGGGCGTCCAGGCGCCCTTCTTCTCGGCCGCGGGGCCGAGCTCGTTCGTGATCGCCCCGTTGAAGGTGGAGATGGTGAAGTCGCCGCCGAAGCCGGCCGGGAAGAAGAGATCGACGCTGCCGCTCACGCTCTCGGCGTGGAGGGCCGCCTTGGGAGTGAGGGTGGCTTCGAACCGCACGCCGCCGGCGACCGACTCGAGCTTGGCGCGCTCGAAAGGTCCGCCCGCGACGGTGAGCGGACCGTTCACCGTGGAGGCCTCGAGGTCGCCCGCCGCGTCGCGGACCGTGAGCGGCCCGTTCACGGCTTCCAGCCGCAGGCGCCCTGAAGGACCCGTTGCCTGGACCGGCCCGTTGACGCTTTGAAGCTGGACCTCCTTGGCGGCGCCGTCCTGCGTGATCGAGCCGTTGACCGTCTCGGCCGAGACGGTTCCGGTGACGCCGGCGACCGTGATCGTGGCCTGGAAGCCTTCGACGCTGACGCGGCTCCCCGCCGGGACCAGGACCTCGAGGTCGCTGCTCACGCCCATCGGGTTGCCCTGGACCTCGACCTCGACCGTGATCGCCTTCTCGGTTCCGTCCAGGCTCAGTTCCGCGCCCTCGCCGAGCCGGGCCTTCACCGCGACCTCGGGCTTGGTCCAGCCCGTGACCTTGACCGAGCCCGAGAAGTTCTCGATCGATACGCTGGCGTCGGGCGCGGCCGCGTGCTTCTTCTCGACGATCCTGCCCCGGCCGTCCGCCGGCTGCGCGGGATCGGGTGTCCCGGCGGCGAGCGCCATCGGGAAGGCGAGTGCTGCGGCGAGAACGAGCGTCGTGCGTTTCATGATCCTGCTCCTCTTCCTGTTCCTAGAGCGTCGTCGAGAGCCGGACGACGCGCTGGAGCACGTCTACCTTCCTGCGGTGGGTCGCCACCAGCATCCGGTTCAGCTCGGGGTTGTGCGGGTCCTTGGCGAGCGCCTGCCGCACCTCGACCAGCGCGCGGTCGATCGCCACGAGGTTGTGTCGCACGCCGGCGATCGTCCCCGGCGCGAGGTCGTCCTGCCGCTGCTGCAAGGCCGCGATCAGCGCGTTGGCGGCGGCCTCGTACTCGCGTTCGGCCTGGGCGAGCACGGGGTCCTCGACGGCTGCCGCGCTCACGGCCCCGACTACCGCCGGTGCCTCGGCCGCGTTGGTGGCGAGCGGCATCTCCACCGTCCTCACGGTCCCCTCCTCGTGGTGGAGGAGCAGCACCGCGGTCAGGGCGGCCAGGACCGCCGCTGCCGCGAGCAGGGCCGGGCTGCGCCAGGTGAGGAGCGTCGCCCAGAGGCTCGGGCGCGCGATCCGGCGCTCGATCGCCGGCCACAGGTCTCGCGGAGGGGTGAGCGAGGCGGGGAGGGCGGTCGCGTGCGCCAGCAGACGCTGCAGCTTCCTCGCTTGCTCGCGGCAGTAGGCGCAGCCCGCCAGGTGGTTCTCCACCGCGGCCGCCTCCGACGCCGGCAGCACGCCGTCGAGCCAGTCGTCGAGGCGGTCGTCCAGCTCCTGACATCTCATTCCAGCACCTCCCTGAGCAGCCGGCGGGCGCGATGGAGCTGGGCCTTCGAGGTGCCCGGGGCGACGTGGAGCAGCGCCCCGATCTCCTCGTGGGTGCGCCCTTCGACGTCGTGCAGGACGAAGACCGCCCGCGCGCCGGGTGGCAGCGTGGCGAGCGCGCGCTCGAGGTCGAAGCCCCGCTCGGGAGCGGGGGCTCGCGGCGGGGGCTCCAGCAGGAGCGGATCCTCGGTCGCCACCACGCGCGCGTCGCGCCGGCGCCGCGAGCGGCGCTCCGAGAGCGCCACGTTCACGGCCAGCGGGTAGAGCCAGGAGGAGAAGGCGCTCTCGCCCCGGAAGCTCGCGAGCTTTCGCCAGGCGCGGACGAAGACCTCCTGGGTGAGCTCCTCGGCGAGCCCGGCGTCGCACGACATCCGCAGGCAGAGCGCGAAGACCTTCCGCTCATTGTCGCGGTAGAGCCGCTCGAAGGCGAGCAGGTCTCCCTCCTGCGCCGCCTTCACCAGCCGCCGCTCGACCGCCCGGCGATCCCCGTCGTCCTGGGCCGTGATGATCGTGCCTCCGAGCACCGCCTCCGCGGGCCCTCCTCCGACTCCCCGGCCGATCTCCTGCTGCAAACCCTCCATGGCGTCCTACCAAGCCTTGAGATGCCGGTCGGGCCGCGAGGGTTTGGAGGCGGCCGCCGGGGGGAACCTTAGTCGATTCCGAGCCTTGCGTGGGAGGGGTCCCCGGCGTGATCGGTGTCCTTGCGGCCCGAAGGGTCGTCCCTTAGGGTTGCCCTCGCCGGTCCGGTGGTCCGGACGCTGCGAGGTGATCCCAGGTGACACGCCTTCCCGTCCCGCGTCGGCCCTTCCTGATGGTGGCCCTCTTGTCGCTCGGCTGTGGCCTCGCATCTCTCGGCTGTGGCAGCGACACCGGCGAGTCACCCGACGCGCCCGGGTCTCCCGGTCCCGCCACCTCCTCGACCGGGCGCTACTTCCCCGCTGGCGCCACCTGGTACCAGGACGTGAGCGGCGCCCCGCTCGATCCCGAGTCGGCGCGCGTGATCGCCTTCCTCGACGGCGCCGGCTGGGGCACGGGGACGATGCGCATCGACTTCAGCATCGAGGTGCTGGAGGCGAGCGCCGACACGCCGGCGCGTTCCTTCACGCCCACGGAGGACTTCTACGAACCCGACTGCGACCGCGATCCGGTGCCGGTCCCGGCGGGGGGTGCCCTGGAAGGGGAGAGTGGCTATCGCTGCGCGGGCGACGGCGACTGTCACCTGATCGTGGCGGACCGCCCGCACGGGAAGCTCTTCGAGATGTGGCGGGCCGACATCGAAGGCGACGCGTTCCGCGGCGGCTGCCTCGCGGTCTGGGACATGACGCGCGTCTACCCGCCGAGCGGGCGCGGCGAGCAGTGCACCAGCGCCGACGCCGCGGGCTTCCCGATCGCGCCACTCCTCTTCGATGCCGACGAGGTGGCCGCGGGGGCGATCGACCACGCCATCCGCTTCATCCTGCCGAACGCCCGGATCCGTCGCGGGGTCTACCTGCACCCGGCAACCCACGCGGGCGCCCCGAGCGGCCCCGCCGCGGCCCCTCCCTACGGGGCGCGCCTGCGGCTGCGCGCGGACTATCCGGTCGCGAGCCTGCCGGCCGGCGCGCAGGTCGTCGCCCGCGCCCTGCAGCGCTACGGCATGCTGCTCGCCGACGGCGGCAGCATCGCGCTCACGGCGCGCAGCGACCGCTTCACGACGGCGAAGTGGGCTGGGCTCGTCGACACGCGCGACCTCGCCCCGCTGCGGCCCGCGGACTTCGAGATGGTCAAAGGCGGCCCGCGCATCGCTCTCAGCTACGACTGCGTCCGGAACCCCTGAGCCCGGCTGTGGCCCTGGGGATGGGCGTGGCACCTGCGCGGTCGTGGATCCCGTGATTCAATGGTGCATGCACGCCGTGCTCGTCGTCCTGCATGCCGCGACCGAGCCCCTAGGGGCCCTCGGCCCGCCGCTCGTGGACGCGGGGCTGACCCTGGACGAGCGGCTGGTACCGGGGCCGCTGCCCCCGTCCCTCGACGGCTACCAGGGGATCATCGTCATGGGCGGCAGCATGGGCGTCTACGAGGCGGACCGCTTCCCCTTCCTGCGCACCGAGATCGCGCTCCTGAGCCAGGCGATCGCGCGCGGGCTGCCGGCGCTCGGCGTATGCCTGGGCAGCCAGATCCTGGCGGCGGCGGGCGGCGCGCGCGTGTACCCGGGGCCCGCGCCGGAGGTGGGGTTCCACGCCGTCGAGCGGATCGCCGACGACCCGTGGCTCGAGGGCTGGCCGGAGCGCTTCGAGCCTCTGCACTGGCACGGGGACACGTTCGAGCTGCCGCGGGGGGCGACCCTGCTCGCCTCGTCGTCGGCGTACCGGCATCAGGCCTTCCGACTGGGAAACGCCCTCGGGCTGCAGTTCCACGTGGAGACGACCGAGCAGATGGCCGTCAGCTGGATGTGCGATCCGGGCCTGGCAGAGGCCTGGCGCCCGCCGGCAACGGACCTCGCCCGCTGCGCCGAGGCGAGCGCGGCGATGGCACCGCTCGCCGCTGGCCTCGGCCGCGCGCTCGCCGGGGCGATCGCGAGAGCCGCCCGATCGCCCCGGGCCTGATCGCCGCCCCGGATCGACCCTGAGACGAGCCTGTCGACGTCCCACGTGAGGGCGGTAGCATAGGACATTGCACCAAGACAGGAGGGAGTGGCGATGGCCGAATCCATCCGTCGCGTCGAGTACTACTACGTCGTGGTGCCGGACAAGGCGGGCTCCGGGGCGAGCGTCCTCGGCGCCCTCGAGAACGGACGCGTGAACCTGCTCGCTTACCTCGGCTTCCCTGCTGGTCGCGGCAAGTCCCAGATCGACCTGGTCCCGTCCGATGCGGCGGCGCTCAAACGCGCCGCGCGTGCCGCCGGTTTCAAGCTGAGCCGTGCCAAGCGTGCCTTCCTCGTGGAAGGTGACGACCGGATCGGTGCCGTGGCGGACCTCACGAGGCGGCTCGCGAGGGCGGGGATCAACATCACGGCGGCCTGCGCCACGATGGCCGGAAGCGGGCAGTATGGCATGATCCTCTGGGTTCCCCCGGCCTCGTACGCAAGAGCGGTAAAGGCGCTCGGGGCCTAGCCCAGAAGGATCCTCGCCGGTCGCGTTGCGGCAGCGACACAATCACGGGGCCGCCGCATTGATGCCGTGGTAGTCGTTTAGCGTATATCAAATGACGGAATCAGTGCCGTTGATATACACTACTTGTCCATGGGGCTGCCGCAGGTTCCACGCGTGTCCCGGGGAGGGTCCATGGCCAGTCTGCAACGCCGTCAGCGGCAGGTCGACATCAGTGCCGAGAACGCGGCCCTCCTCGATCGCCTCACAGATCCGCTCTGTCGCGCCCTCGACGGGCGTCGGCGGTACTATTCCGTCCGCGTCGAGCCCCTCGGGCGAGTGGGCGAGGTCCTCGTCACCATCACCGGATCCAAGGGGCGACTGCCGCTCATCTTCAGCCCGGAGGACCTGGAGCCGGGAGACGTCTTCCGGATCGTGAGCGACACCGTCGACAAGTACGGCTTCTGATCGCGCCCCGCGCGTCGCCGGCCCGTGAGGCTGCCGACCTCCCACTCCTCGATGCCGCCCGGCACCACTCGGAACAGCGGGTGCGCCTCCGGCCGCCTCAGCTTCCCGAGCGTCGAGAGCCAGGCCCTGTCACGCGACGCGAGCTTCTCGCTGAGGTGTCGCCACTCGTAGTCGAGCTGGCCTGCGGTCGCCCGGAGACGCACGCAGCGTCCCACACGCGCGATCTTCCGGCGGTCGAACCGATATCCGCGGCGCGTCGCCTCTTCCTGGACCGCGACGAGGTAGCTGCCGATGCACGCGACCGGCGAGCGCGATCGCCGGAAGCGCGTGAGCTGCGGGTGCTTGGTGTAGCCCCTGGTCGCACCTCGCAGCACGGCCTGGGCGAGCAGGGCCTCTCGCCAGAGGGCCACGAGGCCTCTCGCGTCGAGGTAGCTCGGGTGAAGGGTCCACAGGCGCATGGCCGGTCGAGGGTGCGAGCGCTCTCACCCTTTCGCAAGGTCGATCGTGTAGCGGGCGACCAGGTTGGCGTCCATCTCGGACTCGAACGTGAAGGTCACGTACTTCGCGTCGTCGTCGCCGAAGCTGACCTGGGTCTTCGCCCTCCCGATCTCGAGGCCCTGCGCGTCGTACGCCCGCGCCATCAGCCGTCCGGAGAGCGGACGCTTCGCGATCAGGTAGACCGTGAAGCCCTTCTCGTGACTGCCGATACCGCGCGCCTTCGCCACGGTCTTGCTCAGGCCTCGCGCCGTGAGCTCGCGCGAGAGCTCGACCGGGACGACGAGGGTGGTATCGACCCCGGCGCCGACGCCGGAGGTGAACTGCGTGATCGTCTCGCCGACCTTGCTGCCGGCACGCCTGGCGAGGCTCTCCTGGTCGGGCCGCGACTTCTCGCCGCTCCCGCACGCGACGAGCCCGCAGGCGACGAGCGCAACGACCACCGAGATGACCCGCATGGCCCCTCCCTTCCAGGACACGTCCTTGTCGATTGTGCCGCAACTCGCGAGCAGGCGCGGGCCGGGTTTTTGGCGGAAGCGGCCCGGTCGTGGCATGATCGCGCGCCCCTGCTCCCCTCCCTTGGCGCGGGCGGCGCAGGTGGTGACGCGCGTGGATTTCGCCCCGGTCGGGGTCGGTTTCGTGGTCGGCGTCGTGGTGGGGATGACCTCCACCGGAGGCGGTGCGCTCCTCACGCCGTCGCTGGTCCTGATCCTGCGCGTACCGCCGGCTCTCGCGATCGGATCCGACGTCTTCATCGCCAGCATGATGAAGCTCGTGGGGGGCGGCCTCTACGCGCTGCGCGGCGCCGTGCACTGGCCGACCGTCCTGCGGCTGGCGCTCGGCTCACTGCCGGGCGCCGCGCTGGGCGTGACGCTCCTCAACCGGGTCCCGGTCGCGAGCATCGACGGGCTGCTCAAGGGCGCGCTCGGGGTCGTCCTGGTCTTCGCGGGGGCCGCCATGGTCCTCCGGCTGCTTCAGCCGGCACCGTCGCAGGAGCGTCCGGCGCCCCCCGCTGCCGCCACCGTCGCCTTCGGTTTCGTCACCGGTCTCCTGGTGAGCACGACCAGCGTCGGCAGCGGCACGATCGTGCTGTGCGTGCTGGGTCTGTTCTACCCGTTGACGGCTCGCACCATGATCGGTACCGACCTCGTGCACGCTCTTCTCCTCACCAGCGTCGCCTCGGTCGGCCACTTCTTCAGCGGGCGGGTGGACCTCCGGCTGGCGCTGGCGGTGGCGGCCGGCGCCATGCCTGGCGTCGCGCTGGGCGTGCGCGCGACGTCGTTCGTCCCCGAGCGGGTGCTGCGCGGCCTGCTGGCGACCCTGTTGGTCGGCGTCGGGGTCTACCTGATCTCGACCCGCTTCTGACGCGCCTCGTCCCGCCCCCGGGTCCGACTGCTGTAGAGTTCGTCCGTAGAGACGAGCGGAGGAGGAGCGCGAAAGGCGTGCCCAGCAGCCATCCTTTCAGCACGGGCCTCGAGGGTCTGGACGACCTGCTGACCGGGCTGCGTCCCGGCGACAACGTGGTCTGGCAGGTGGAGTCGGTCGACGAGTACGTTCCCTTCGTCCAGCACTTCTGCAGCGAGGCCACCCGCCGGCGCCAGTCGCTCGTCTACTTCCGCTTCGCGTCACACCCGCCGCTGGTGCCGGCGAGCGCCAAGGCCGAGGTCTACGAGCTGCACCCCGAACGCGGCTTCGAGGACTTCATCTCGGAGATCTTCGACGTCGTCGAGCGGGTCGGCGTGGGAGGCTGCTACGTCTTCGACTGCCTGTCCGGCCTGGCCGTGGACTGGTGCAGCGACCGGATGCTGGGCAGCTTCTTCCTGCTCACCTGTCCCTACCTCTACGACTACGAGACGGTCGCCTATTTCGCCCTGCTCCGCGACCGCCACACCCGCAAGGCGACCGATGCCGTCCAGGGCACCGCCCAGGTCGTGATCGACGCCTACCGCAGCAACGGCCGGCTGTACGTGCACCCGCTCAAGGCCTACAAGCGCCACTCCGAGACCATGCACATGCTGCACGGCTGGGAGGGGGACGAGTTCGTGCCGGTCACGCACAGCTCGACGATCACCGAGATCCTCGCCTCGGCCCCGCAGCCCTGGCTGGACTTCACGATCCAGAAGGCCGACGTGTGGACGCGAGCCTTCCGCGAGGCGGCGGATCTGGTGGAGGTCGCCGCGGCCGGCAGGCCGGACCCCGATCGCGAGCGGCAG
Organism: uncultured Acidobacteriota bacterium; assembly: GCA_963732935.1. Lineage (GTDB taxonomy): Bacteria > Acidobacteriota > Vicinamibacteria > Fen-336 > Fen-336 > DATBSL01. The sequence continues at coordinate 154,419 of CAVTBK010000007.1, forward strand.
GCCTTCCGGAAGCTGCTGGCGATGGCCGTGACCCGCGACCAACGCCTGGCAGCGCTGGCCGAGGAGTACCTCGGCCTCTCGGACCTGGTCGGGATCGGCAAGCGCATGATCGGGACCGGCCAGATCGGCGGCAAGGCGGTGGGCATGCTGCTGGCCCGGGCCATCCTCAAGCGGTCGAACCCGCGCTGGGCGGACCGGCTCGAGCCCCACGACTCCTTCTACATCGGCTCGGACGTCTTCTATACATACCTGATCCAGAACGACGCCTGGTGGGGCCGCCGGTCGCTGAAGGACTTCGAAGCGGGGCTGGAGATGGCGCGCGAGGCCCGCCACCGGCTGCTGCGCGGGCACTTCCCGGCGGACCTCGAAGAGCAGTGCGTGCAGATGCTGGACTACTTCGGCCAGTCGCCCATCATCGTGCGCTCCTCGAGCCTGCTGGAGGACGCCTACGGGAACGCCTTCGCGGGAAAGTACGAGAGCGTCTTCTGCGCCAACCAGGGCACCCGGGCCGATCGCCTGCACGCGTTCATGGACGCGGTGCGCAAGGTCTACGCCAGCACCACCAGCCGCGAGGCGCTCACCTACCGGGCGCGGCGGCAGCTGCTCGATCGCGAGGAGCAGATGGCCCTGCTCGTGCAGCGCGTCTCGGGCCAGCGCTACGGGTCGTACTTCTACCCGCAGGCGGCCGGCGCCGGCTTCTCCTTCAACCCGTTCGTGTGGAGCAGCATGATCGACCCCAAGGCGGGCTTCCTGCGCCTGGTGTTCGGGCTCGGCACGCGCGCGGTCGACCGCGCGGACGACGACTACACCCGTATCGTCGCCCTGAACGCCCCGCTGCGGCTGCCGGTCGCGCATCCCGAGGAGGCCCGCAAGTACGCGCAACGCCGCGTCGACGTGCTGGACCTGCGCGACAACCGGCACGTGTCGCTCCCCTTCGAGCAGGTCGCGCAGGGCTCCCCGACCCTGCCCCTGCACATCTTCGCTGCGCGCGACCGCGCGCTGGTCAAGCTCGCGAGCGAGCCGGGGTCGCACCACGTCTTCCCCTGGATCCTGCAGTTCGAGGAGCTGCTCGGCGAGACCCCGTTCGTCGACGACATGCGCGAGATGCTGGCGACGCTAGAGGCCGCCTACGCGCACCCGGTGGACGTCGAGTTCACGGCGAACTTCGTCGACAAAAGCAGCTACCGGATCAACATCGTGCAGTGCCGCCCCTTCCAGGTGCGCGGGCTGCCCGGGAGCGTCGAGCTGCCGCGCACGGTGGCGGAGGAGCGCGTCGTGCTCCGAACCAGCGGCCCGATCATCGGGCACAGCCGGGTCACGCCGGTCGACCGGATCGTGTACGTGGTGCCGCAGAGCTACGGTGTCCTTCCCATGGCGGAGCGGATCGCGGTCGCGCGTCTGGTGGGCCGCATCACCCACCTGGCCGGCGAGGCCGGGGCCGAGACGACCCTGCTGATCGGGCCCGGACGCTGGGGGACCACCACCCCGGCGCTCGGCGTGCCGGTCACGATCGCCGACATCGACACCGTCTCGGTGCTGTGCGAGATCGCCGAGATGCACCCGGGCCTCGTCCCCAACGTGTCGCTGGGCACCCACTTCTTCAACGACATCGTGGAGCTGGACATGCTGTACCTGGCCGTGGACCCGCGCGAGCCGGGGAGCATGATCCAGAGCGATCTGCTGGCGGGCGCGCCGAACGCCCTCGGGGAGCTGCTGCCCGGCAACCAGGCGCTCGCCGAGGTCGTGCGCGTGGTCGAGATCGGCAGGCTGCCTGCCTGGCGGCGCTGCTGGCTGCGCGTCGACGCCATGGAGCAGCGGGGGATCTGCTTCCTGGATGACGAGTAGGCTGGGCAGCCCGGGCTTGCCGCCGGCGCCGCCGACGCCGCTCTTCACGCGGCGGTTCTTCATGATGTGCGGCTTCAGCTTCACGGTCTTCCTGTCGCTCTTCCAGCTGCTGCCGACGGCCCCCTTCCGCATCCTCGAGCTCGGCGGCACGACCGCCATGGCCGGGCTCTTCCTGGGCATGCTGACCTACGCCTCGGCGCTCTCGGCTCCTTTCACCGGGGCCCTGGCCGACCGCGTGGGCAAGCGCGTCTTGCTGCTGGTGACGAGCGTCGCGATCGCCGGCTTCTCGGTCGCCTACGCCGCGAGCCGCAGCTACTGGCTCCCGCTGGTGCTCGTCTTCTTCCACGGGCTCTTCTGGTCGGGGCTGCTGTCGGCCTCCTCGGCGTACATGACCGAGGTGATCCCGGAGAGCCGCCGCGCGGAGGGGATCGGCTACTGGGGCATGGCCACCATGCTCGCGACCGCGATGGCGCCCTGGCTCGGCTTGCGGGTCTATCGGCACGGCTGGGGATGGCTGTGCGCGGAGGCCGCGGTCCTGAACCTGGTGATGGCGGCGATAGCCTGGCGCCTGCCGCCCGACAGCACGTTCGCGGCCCGCCTCACCCGCGACCACTTCCTCGGGCCCCGCCTCGTCGAGTGGCGCGTGGTCGGGGTCGCGCTCGCTCTCTTCCTGTGCTCCTTCGGCTACGGCGGGATCACCAGCTTCGTGGCGGTGGTGGCCGACCGAAACGGCGTCACCCCGCGCAGCATCTTCTTCACCGCCTTCGCCCTCACCGTGCTGGTGACGCGGCTCTTCTCGGGCCGGATCGCCGATCGGGTCGGTCACCGGCGGGTCCTGCTGCCCTGCCTCGCCCTCACGACCGTTGGCCTCGGCCTCACCGCCTTCGCCCACACGCGCCTCCAGGTCGTGGTCGCCGCCGCGGTCTTCGGCCTCGGCTTCGGCAACCAGTACCCGGCCTTCGTCAGCTACGTGCTGGACTTCGTGAGCTCCTCCCGCCGCGGCTCGGCCTTCGGTGGCATCCTGGCCGCCTTCGACACCGGCATCGGCACCGGCTCGATCGCGGTCGGCTGGCTGGCGCAGCGGATCGGTTTTGGCGGGGCCTTCGGCGTGGCGGCGGCCCTCAGCGCCTTCTCGATCCCGTACTTCCTGTGGGCCGAACGGCGCTTCCTGCTGTCGCGGGGAAGAGGCTGATCGTCAGCCAGCTGTGGCCGCCCGTCGCTGCGGCTGCGCGAGCAGCCAGCGCACCACTCGGCCGAGCGTGAGGCCCTGCACCAGGATGGAGAAGAGGACGACCACGTAGGTCATGGGCAGGAAGACCTGCCGCGGCGGCCCGGCAGGCAGCGACAGCGCCAGGGCGACCGAGATGCCCCCGCGCACGCCCGCCCAGGTCAGCACCTTGACGGCGTGCCGGGAGATCTCCGTACGGCGGCGGAGGAGCGTGACCGGAACCCCCACCGAGACGAACCGCGCCAGCAGCACGGCCGGGATCATCAGCAGCGAGGCCGCGAGCGTGCCGGGCAGGAAGTCCAGAACCAGAACCTCGAGGCCGATCAGGACGAAGAGGACCGCGTTCAGGATCTCGTCGACCAGCTCCCAGAACATGTCGAGGTTCCGGCGGGTGACGTCCGACATGGCGAACAGGCGCCCGTGGTTGCCGATCAGCAACCCCGCCGCGACCATGGCGAGGGGACCCGAGACGTGGACCTGGCCCGCCAGCGCGTTGCCGCCCAGGACGAGCCCGAGTGTGATCAGGACCTCGACCTGGTAGTTGTCGATGCTGCGGAGCAGACGGTAGGCGAGGTACCCGAGCGCCAGGCCCAGCACGATGCCGCCCACCGCCTCCTCCAGGAAGAGGAGGGCGACGCCCGTCGGGCTGAGCGGACGCGTCCCCTGGGCCAGGCCCAGCAGCACGGCGAACACGACGACCCCCACGCCGTCGTTGAAGAGCGACTCGCCCGTGATCTTGATCTCGAGCCCCTTGGGGGCCCGGGCCGACTTGAGGATGCCCATCACCGCGATCGGGTCGGTCGGCGAGATGACCGCGCCGAAGACCAGGCAGTCGAGGAGGCGCACCGGCAGCCCGATCAGGGCCAGCAGCCCCCAGGCCGAGAGGCCCACGACCGCCGTCGAGAGCAGGACCCCGGCGGTGGCCAGGACGCCGATCGCCAGACGACGGCTGGCGAGGTCCGCCAGGTCGATGTGGAGCGAGCCGGCGAAGAGGAGCAGGCAGAGCATCCCCTGCATCAGCACCGTCGAGAAGTCGACGCTCGCCACCAGCGTCTCCGCGCGGTGGGTGAGCCCGGAGAATCCCAGGTGCCCAAGGCCCACCAGGCCGAGCGAGAGGAGGAGCGAGATGCTCATGACGCCGACCGTGCCCGGCAGCCGCACGAAGCGGTAGTTGAGCCAGGCGAAAAGGGCCGTCAGAGTGACCAGCAGCGCGGCGACGTCGAGCATCGTCGGACCTCGCGGATTCGCGGGAGGCTAGCATCGGCTCGAGTCGCCGGCAATCGCGGCGGCCCAGGCTCGCCAACGGGCTCGCCCCGGCCTCGCCCGTGCCGGCTCGGGCCCGCGCCGTCCCCCAAGCAGGGGCGCGGGGGGCTTTCGCCGCGCCCGGCAACGAAAGCCACCGCTCGGGCCCGAGCGGAGATAGAATCTCGGCGCGACGTCTCTGGAGGGAGGCGACGATGCGCCGCATCGTGACGGTTCTCGGCATTCTGGCTGCTGCACCGGCGTTCGCCGCCGACTGGGTCGAGGTCAAGAGCCCCGCCTTCACCGTCGTCTGCGACGGCGGGGAGAAGGACGCGCGCCGCGTGCTCTCGCAGTTCGAGCAGGTGCGGGCCGCCATCAAGGAGGCGTGGCCCTGGGCGGTGGTCGACCCGTCGCGGCCGGTGACCGTTCTCGCGCTGCGTCAGGAGCAGGACTACCGTTCGCTGGTGCCTGCCGCCCAGCGCACGCCGGGCGTGCCGCTCGCCGCCGCGATCCTGGTGCCTGCCGAAGACCGCAACTGGGTCGCGCTGCGGATGGACGTCTCGCACGTCAGCGAGGACGACGATACCTGGGACAATCCCTACCGCTCGCTCTTCCACGACTACGTCCACCTGGTGCTGAACCTGAACTACGCCCAGCTGCCTGCCTGGCTCGAGGAGGGGCTCGCCGAGTTCTGGGGTGCCACGGTCGTGAACGGCGACCGCGTGACCGTGGGGCGCGTGATCCCCTCGCACCTGTGGACCCTGCGGGAGCGGCCGTCACTGCCCCTGGCCAGGCTGTTCGCGATCGACCGGGGCTCCCGGGAATACTCGGAGGCGGACCGCGCCACGACGTTCTACGCGGAGTCCTGGGCGCTCGTGCACGAGCTCATGACCAGCGAGGCACGCGCCGGGCAGCTCGGGAAGCTGATGGACCTGCTGCGCACCGGAAAGCCGCCTGCCGCGGCCATGACGGAGGCCTTCGGGGACCTGGCCTCCCTGGAGCGGGACTACACGGCCTACGTGGGGCGGGGCGTCTTCGCGAACCGGCGCCACGAGGCCTTGCCCGAGACGAGGCCCGCCGTCGCGCGCGAGCTCCCGGAGGGGGAGGTGCTCGCCCTGCGCGCCGGCTTCCTCTCGGCGGCGGGGGGTGAGGCGGCGGCGGCGGAGCTCGCGGCCGATGCTCTCCGCGCCGACCCCGGCCTCGCGGCCGGACACGAGGTGAGGGGCATCATCGCCTGGCGGGCGCACCGGCGCGACGAGGCTCGCCAGCTCCTCGAGCGCGCCGTCCAGCTGCCGGGCGCGAGCGACTTCGCCCACGCCCTGCTGGGGCAGCTCTACTGGGAAGACGTCAAGGGAAAGGCGGGCCTGGACCGCGCCGAGGCCGAGTTCCGGCGAGCCCTCGAGCTGAATCCTCGCTATGCCAAGGTGCAGGAGAGCCTCGCGCTGGTGCGGGAGGCAGGCGGTGCGCCCCCTGACCAGACCGTCCCCCTCGCCCTGCGCGCGGCGGCGCTCGAGCCCGGGAACCTCTCCTACCGGATCACCGCGATCCGGCTGATGGCGCGCGGCGGCGAGCTGGCGCAGGCGCGGGCACAGGCCGACCGGCTGCTGGCCTCGCTCTGGGGCGACGAGCGCCGCAAGACAGAGGCGGCGATCGTGGAGGTCTCGGATCCCAAGCGCCTGCCGCCCGAGGCGGGCTGCGCCGGTGGCTTCGGGCCCGCTTGCCAGCTGCTCGGCACCCAGTACCGGGATGGCACCGGCGTCGCGAAGGACGCCGTGAAGGCGGCCGCGTACTTCCAGAAGGGCTGCGACCTGGGCTACGCCATGTCCTGTTCCTCGCTGGGCTGGGCGTTCGAGGACGGCGCCGGCGTCGCCAAGGACCCCGCGCGGGCGATCGGGCTCTACCGCAAGGCCTGCCAGGCGGCCGACCGCTGGGCCTGCACCCGCCTCGCCTTCGCGCTGGCGAGCGGCGACGGCGTCGCGCAGGACGTCACGGAGGCGGCCCGCCTGCTCGACCAGAGCTGCGCGGCCGGGGACGCGATGGCCTGCGCCAAGCTGGGCTCGATGCTGCGGGTGGGCGACGGGCTGCCGCAGGACATGGTGCGCGCGGAGCCGCTCCTGCGCAGCGCCTGCGAGAAGGGCTCGTCGTGGGGCTGCGGCGAGTTGGCGGGCCTGCTGGTGGCGCGCGGGACGACCCAGGACCTGCAGGAGGCCGCCAAGCTTCTCGAGGGCGCGTGCGAGACCGACGAGCCCACCTTCTGCGCGATGCTGGCGGGGCTGCTGGAGCTGGGTCACGGTGTCCCGCGCGACCCGGCCCGCGCAGCAGTCCTCTATCGTCGTGCCTGCGAGCGAGGCTACGCCCCGGCCTGCGGCAAGGGCCGCTAGCGCGCGATCAGGCGCCGCGATCGGCGGTGCCAGCTAGCCCGCGTCCTCTCCCCTGCGGCGGAACGCGCCGAAGTCCACGACCTTTTCCGGCTGCGCCGGCGCCCCCCGGGGGGCGTCCGAGCGGCTCGCGAAGGCATCGTCGCTCTCCCGCACGCTGCTCAGGCTTCCCGCGCTCGCGGGTTCCGGTTCCGGGCGCAGCCGCAGGCCGAAGCCCGCCGAGGGATCGGCGAAGCTGCGCAGGGCCGACCAGGGCACGACCAGCCGCTCCCGCGCACCCCCGAAGCGGAGCGTGACGGCGAAGCCCCGATCGTCCGCCTCCAGGCCCCAGAACTGGTGCTGGAGCACGATCGTCATCTCGTCCGGAAACTGCCGGCGCAGCCGCTCGGGGATCTCGACCCCGTCCTCCGCGGTCCCGAAGCTCAGCAGGAAGTGGTGATCCCCGGGAAGGCCGGACGCCGCGACGCGCCCCAGGACCCCTCGTACCACGTCCCGCAGCGCCGCCAGCACCAGGGCCGCGTAGTCGATCCCCGCATCGTCGCCGTCCGTCGGCCCGCTGGTCTCCATCAACTCCCGAGTCCCGTTGCTCCCGTCGCCCGAGGCGCCGCCGCGGACGGGTGCGCCCCGCGGATCCCGCTACGACAGCGCAAGGTGGACGTCCAGCCGGCGGATCCGGCCGGTTCGCTCGAAGAGGGCCGCGCTCGTCTCGGCGTCCAGCTCGAGGCCGTCGCGCTTGCTGGAGGATCCGTCGGCGAGCGTCAGCTCGACCCGAGCCGGTCCGTCGCGGTGAACGACCACCGGCACCTGGCAGATCGTGAAGGCGAGCGAGCCGGGCGAAAGCTCGATCGCGCACGCCCCTCCCTCGAGGTCGATGCCGGTGAAGCGGCCTCCCGCCTCCAGGATCTCCTCGCCGCGCAGGAGGTCCGCTCGGAACGCGAGCCGCCCATCGCTCACGGACGCGCCCATCTCGGCGAAGCGGGAGAGGATGTCCTCCTTCACCTGGCCGGTCATCCCCGGTTGCTGGACGCCGGCGAAGCCGGGGGTGTGCGAGTAGGGATCGATCGGGATCGCGCCGTACTCGACCGGCGACTTGTGTGCGCCGATGCCCTCGCGAATCGCCTGGTAGCGCTCACGCAACCGGCGCTGCAGCTCCGGCGGCGCCCCCTCCGCTCCCGCGCGCACGTCCTGCACCGCGAGCAGCAGCTTCGATACCATGTGCCAGTAGATGCAGCCGAGCCCCTCGTACTTGTAGAAGGTGCCCGAGCGGCCCGTGAACGACTGGTGGTCGAAGACTTCCTCGTAGAGGGCCAGGACCAGCGGGGTCTCCTCCTTCACCAGGGCGACCAGGTCCTGGTCCTCGACCGCCGCGAGCGCCGCGCGCAGCAGGGAGGCGTTACGGAAGGCCGCGTTGAAGTGCAGGCCGCCGGCAGCGTCCTTCAGCACGATGCGCTCGTCCCCGCGCCGCACCATCTCCGCCAGCAGGCGCGAGCCGGCGAGCGCCGAAGGCGGGAGGTTGTTCTTCTCCAGGAAGCGGGGAAGCCGCCGGTCGGGGTAGAGGATGTAGCTGTTCTGGTCCGGTCGATAGAGCGCGCTCTTGGCGAGCCGCTCGAGCAGGTCCGCGGCCTGCTCGGGAGTGAGCGCGCCCGAGGCGAGCACCGCCACCTGCCCCTCCAGCATCTCGTACAGGCGACGGATCGCGATCCGGGTGCCGTCCGCGACCCGCATCAGGTTGTAGGCGTGGTAGAGGCCGTCCTCGCGCCGGTTGGCGCGGATCGAGTGATCCAGATGGCTCAGGGCGAGCGCACAGAAGCCGGCGAGCTCCTCGCCGCCGAGCGTCGCGCGCGCGCCGGTGAGCCCGCCGTAGACGCGCTGCCGGTAGGCGCTGCCGGTCTCACCCAGGTCGTCGAGAACGCGCTTGCGATCCTGGTCGGAGATCGCCCCCGCCAGCAGGCCCTGGTGGCGCACGAGGGCCGCGCTCACGCCGCGGAACGCCTCGGCGAGCTCCGCCGAGACCTCGAAGCCGTCGCTGCCGCCGTTCGAGAACAGCTGCTGGCAGAAGCCGAGGAAGCGGCGCAGGTAGTAGAGCGTCACCATCGAGACGCCGTAGCCGACCAGGGCGTTGTTGGCGTCGTTCCACTCGGGCCGCTGGGTGTTCATCCAGATGCCGGCCTCGGGCACGAAGTTGAACAGCTTGGCGAGCGCCACCACCAGCAGCTTCTCGGCGAGACTCGCGTGGTAGACGCCCTGGGCGTCGGGAAGGGCGCGGCCGTCGCCGCCCAGCTCGCCGACCCGGCGCATCGCCTCGCGGTGCGCGTCCCGGTCGAACTCGATCGTGTGGTGCGGGTCCTCGAGCAGCTTCCGGTAGGGCTTGATCCGGTAGGGGACGTCGGCGTAACTGAAGACGCGGCGACGCAGCAGCTCCTCGATGGCGCCCGGATGGTAGCGCCTCGAAACCTCGAGCAGCTTCAGCAGGTAGACGACCTGGTGGTCGCCCCAGTAGCCGATGTGGGACCAGGGATCGTGCGGATCGACGACCTCCCAGTCGAAGCCGTCGCGCGTCACCCGGTAGGGGTTGTGGCCGTCGGCGGTCGAGGCGTCGAGGAACTTGAAGACCATGCTCTCGACGTAGCCGGGGAAGGAAAGCGCCAGGGCCTCCCAGTTCTGGAAGATGTCCCGCCAGTTGCCCTGGTAGTTGAGGACCTTCTGCCCGTGCTCGTCCTTGACCTCGATCGCGAACACGTTCCAGGGCCGGCTCGGGTCGCCGTGCCTGCGGCTGAAGGTGAGCGGCAGGTACTCGTGCGTGAGCCGCTCGAGGTCGGCATCCCGCTGCTCGCGCGCGCGAGAGAGCAGCTCGCCGTGCGGCAGCGTCTCGGGCAGGCCGGCGAGGAAGGCCGAATGGCGCTCGGCGATCCCGCGGTTCGCCTGGCGCAGGAAGGCGGTGAGGTCGTCCCGGGAGACCTGGTAGCCGCGGTCGGGGACGCCGCCGCGCATCACGTTGAAGAGCACGTTCGAGAAGTGGCGCAACGCCGACAGCTCGTCGCCCGTCGCCTGCAGCCCGTCGGCGCTCGCGACGATGCGGACCAGGTTGCGCCTGCCCCGCTCGACGTCGGCGGTGACCTCGGCCAGCAGGCCGGCACCGGTCGCGAGCTTGCGCAGGAGCGCACGCACCGCGCCGGCGTCCTGCTCGACGTCGCAGACGAGCAGCCACTCCTTGCGGGCGCCCTTCGCCAGCGAGACGCTGGCCTGGACGAAGTAGGCGCCGCGGCGGCCTCGGACGCTCGTCTCCTGCTCGACGCCCAGCCCGCGCCGGAAGCGGTCGAGCTGGCCCGCGCTCAGGAGCCGGATCGCGGGCTCGAGGCCGAGCGACCAGGCGGTGGTCGCGCGCAGGGCCTCGCTGGGTTCCGCCTTGTCGGTCGGGACGGAGCTCAGCCGGAAGATGCCGAGGCCGGTCGCCGCGTCGAGCTCCGCTTCCTTGTAGCCGTCCGCCAGCGTGCTGTACTCCATCTGGAAGCGTCGGCCCAGCCCGTGCGGCAGCAGGTTCTGCACCCCGTCCAGGACCTCGATCTCGACCGGGGCGTCAGCCGCGTTCTCGAGCGCGGCGCTGCGCACGAAACCGAAGCGCTCGCTGGTCGTCCAGGCGTAGCGGAAGCGCAGGCCCAGGTCGAGGTTCGTCTCCTCGAACAGGAGCCTGTTGCCCACGACGCTCTTGTAGAGGTTGCGCTCGACCCGGTAGAGCCCGGCGTAGCGGGGGGAGAGGGGTTCCCAGAGGGAGACGGTGCCGCCGCGCGCCACTCGGAGCAGGGTCTTGCTGCCGGTCTGGTCCAGGCTGTCGTGGATGCGATCGTCGGTGTAGTAGGGGAAGAGGGCGCGGTCCGGGTCCCGCCGGCCGGCGGTCAGGGCGCCGTTGCTGGAAGCGAACAGCCAGTGGTCGGAGTCGCTCACCAGGCTCATGAAGAAGGGCGCCATCGCGTCGTGGTTCGCGATGCGGTAGAAGCGCTCACCCTCCAGCTCCACCAGCGTCCCCGTCACCTCGCGGGTGTCACGCCGCAGGGGCACGCCCGCGACGAAGACCGTGCGCTCGCTCACCTCGCCGCCCTCTGGCCCTCGCGCCGGATCACCTCGAGCACGTCGTCGCTGTGCCGGTCGGAGCCGTAGAGGCGTACGAGCTTCCATTTGCGCTCGAGGATCCGGAGGTCCTCGAGCACCTGGGCCTGGCTCGGGAAGGTCTCGGTCTTCGGGCTCTGGCCAGCGCGGTAGCCCGAGTAGCAGAGGGCGTTGCCGTGCCAGGCCTGGACCCGGAGGTCCGGCGCCGGCGCCTGCGGGCCAGGCTTGCCGGCCGCAGCGTCGCCGGCCGAGGAGAGCAGGGCGGCGAACGCCAGGGCGGAGACGGTCGTCGGCCTCTTCATGCTCCCGCCGCCGCCGGCTCCCCGCGGCGCTCCCTGAGGTCGCCCTCGATCTTCACCATCATGTCGTCGCCCAGCTCGTAGAACCTCATCAGCAGGGCGGCCGCGAGCAGCATCGCGCCCGGCAGCACGCTGATCGCGATCAGGATTCCCATGATCGAGCTGGCGCTCTGCGCGACGTTGGCCACGTAGCCGAACGCCGCCAGCACGATGCCGAGCAGCCAGCCGCCGATGCCGAGGCCCACCTTGAGCCCGAAGAGCGACGAGGCAAAGACGAGCCCGGTGGTGCGCCGTCCCGTGCGCCACTCCCCGTGGTCGGCGGTGTCGGCGAACATCGCGAAGAGCACGGGGCTGTTCGGGGCCAGGATGAAGCTCGCCAGGATCTGGAGCACGAACATCCAGCCGATGTTCGTGGGTCCGGGCAGCCAGAGCAGGCAGTAGACCACCCCGCCGATAGCCACCGCCAGCACGAAGACGCGCTTCTTGCCGAGCCACCTCACCAGCGTCGGGGTGACCGCGACGCCCAGCAGGCCGAAGATCCCGTTGCTGACCAGGAACCAGCCGAGCAGGGTCTCCTTGGTGCCGGCGAGCTGGAGGAGCCGCGCCAGGAGCCTCGGGTACTCGGCGAAGGTCGTCGAGAGCCAGGCCACGAACGGTGCCGGGTCGACGAAGTACTTGAAGTAGTACGCGGTCACCCCGCCGCGCATGATGAAGGCGGAGAGCATCAGCATCAGGGCGCCGATCAACACCCGCCAGGGCCTGCTGCCGAGCAGGTCCAGGACGTCGCGCTTGAGGTCGTGGCTCTGGCTCGCGGGCGGCGTCACCCGCTCGCGGGTCGTGCTGAAGCAGATCAGGAACATCACGATGGCCAGGACGCCGTAGAGCACCATCGTCAGCTGCCAGCCGCGCTGGTCGTCGCCCTTGCCGAAGAAGCGCACGAAGCCGAGGGTGAAGTACTGCACGAAGACGGCGGCGCCGAAGGCGCCGATGAAGCGCAGCGACGAAAGCGCCGTCCTCTCGATCGAGTTCGGCGTGATGACGCCCATGAGGGCGGTGTAGGGGATGTTCACCGCCGTGTAGAGGAACATCAGCAGGCCGTAGGTCAGGTAGGCGTAGACCACCTTGGCGCCCGATCCCAGGTTCGGGGTGGTGAAGGTCAGGACGCCGGCCACGGCCAGAGGCAGCGCGAACCAGATGATGTAGGGGCGGAAATGACCCCAGCGGGTCTTGGTGCGGTCGGCGATCGCGCCGATCACCGGGTCGGCCACCGCGTCCGCCACCCGCGTCACCAGCAGCATGGTGCCGACGGCGGCGGCCGAGATCCCGAAGACGTCTGTGTAGTAGATGACCAGGAAGAACTCGAAGGTCTTCCAGTAGAGGTTCGAGGCCGAGTCGCCCAGGGCGTACCCGATCTTCTCGGTGATTGAGACCCTGCCCGGCGCCGCGCCCATTCACACCCTCCGTCTTCGCTCCGCCGGCGATCCGGCTCCCTCGCTCCTGCCGCCTGACCTGTCGCCCAGCCGGGCTCGAGCGTCGTGCGTCGAGGACGCGAACGAACCCTCTTAGCGATCGCCGCCGTAGGGGCGCGCGCCGTGCCGCGCTCGCGGGCGGATAGTATTCCGCAGGCCGCAAGGCGTCAAACGATCGGCGAGCGCCTCGGGCCGGGCGGCGGACGCCGTTGTGGTACGCTTCGCGGACCTCGCCATGCCCCGGCCGCTCGGCATCGCTCGTCCTGCCTCGTCCCTGAAGGTCCCTCTCTCCGCGGGGCGTGATCCCGCCCGCCAGGAAGCTCGCCATGACTGAAGCCGCCGCCAGGAAGCACCCGGGTGCCTACTCGATCCTGATCTCGCTGATCGTGGCGATCGGGGGCTTCCTCCTGGGCTTCGATTCCTCCGTCATCTCGGGCGCGACCCCCTTCTACAAGCGCGTCTTCGAGCTGGCTGAGGGCTCGTTCCTGATCGGCCTCTCCGTGAGCTCGATCATCCTGGGCGCCGTCATCGGTAACCTGTTCGCCGGCCTGCTGGCCGACCGCTTCGGCCGCAAGAAGGTGCTGATCTCGACCGCGCTCCTCTTCGGTTTCTGCGCGGTCGGCTGCGCCCTCGCGAACGGAGTCGTCTTGTTCATCGCGGCGCGGATCGTGGGCGGGCTCGGGATCGGCCTCGCCATCCTGGTCGCGCCCATGTACATCGCCGAGGTGGCCCCCCCGGCCAAGCGCGGCTTCCTGGTGACCTTCAACCAGCTCAACATCGTGACCGGCATCTCGGTCGCGTACTTCTCGAACTACTTCATCCTGCGTTTGGTCCAGGACCCGACCGTCAACTGGCGCTGGATGCTGGGCGTCGGGACCGTGCCGGCTCTGCTCTACCTGTTGCTGTTGCTGATCGTGCCCGAGAGCCCGCGTTGGCTCGTCCAGCAGGGCCGCGATCAGCAGGCCCTCGCCATCATGCGGCGGGTGGGCGGCGACCAGCATGCGGAGGGGGAGTACCAGCAGATCAAGCAGAGCCTGGCCAGCCATGCCCACAAGGAGACGGCGGCGCTCCGAGAGCTGTTCAGCAAGCGCATGCGCTTCGTGATGTTCATCGGCCTCGTGATCGCGTTCTTCCAGCAGGTGTCCGGGATCAACGCGATCCTCTACTACGCGCCGATGATCTTCGAGATGGCGGGCGGCGGGAAGGAGGCCGCCTTCCTGCAGGCGGTGATCCTGGGTCTCGTGAACTTCGGGATGACGATCGTGTCGATGTTCCTGATCGACCGGCTGGGCCGAAAGCCCCTGCTGCTGATCGGCTCACTGCTGATGGCGGTGTCGCTGCTGACCGCGAGCTTCGCCTTCCGGCAGGCCCGCTACCAGCTCACCAGCGACGCCCTCGCGCGCGCCAGCGCCGCCGTCGTCGCGGACGCGCTCAAGGAGGCGCCCTCGGCGGATGCCCCCGCCGTCGCCCGAGCCCGCGCCGACGCAGCGGGCATGTCGGCGGTGCTCGGAACCGTGGCCGGTGAGACCTTCACCAAGGAGACGGCCTTCTTCGCGCGGATCAAGGGCGAGACCGCGAAGGCCGTCCGCCGGGAGGTCGAGGCCGTGCTGATCGGGGGGGAGGACTCGCCCGACGCGGCGCTGATCCGCGCGCGGGCCCGGGCCGCGGGCGGGCCGGCCGCGGTCGCGCAGGTGGCGCGGGAGATCAGCGAGATGCGCTACTCGGCGTACAAGGATCGCGTCCTGCGCGGCAGCATCACGGTCAACGCCACCCTGGTGCTGATCGCCCTGCTCGGCTTCATCGCCGGTTTCGCGATCTCGCTGGGCCCGGTGATGTGGGCGCTCCTCTCCGAGATCTTCCCGAACCGCCTGCGCGGGCTGGCCATCTCGGTCGCCGGCACCTGGAACGCCGTCACCAGCTTCACCGTCGCGACCGTCTTCCCGAGCCAGCTCGAGCACATGGGCTCGGCCGTCACGTATCTCATCTACGGGCTCTTCATGGTCGCCTGCCTGCTGTTCGTGCTCCGGTGGATACCCGAGACGAAGGGCAAGACCCTCGAGCAGATCGAGCGCGAGCTGGTAGGCGCCTGAGGGCCGCCGGGCTCAAGTTGATGCGCCAGTCCCGCTCCTTCTTGATGTGGAACCAGATGACCAGCCTGATCCAAGGGTAGTCGGTCCTGATCCTCCGGTAGGTCTCCCGGATCCAGGCGGCCTTGTCGAGCCCGTCCTTCGTGAACTCGCCCGAGGCGAACTCGCCGACGGCGATCGGCTTCTCGGCGAGCGCGAGCAGCTCCTGGTAGGTGGGCCGGAAGGCGCCGGCAGGGAGATGAGAAAGAAGGCGCCCATGGCGGACGAGCGCGCGACGCTCGGGAACACGGCCGTTCACCTCCTCCGGCCCGGGAGGCCGGCTGGAGAACGATTCTACGTCCGGCGTCGGAGGCAGGTCGTGCGGCGCCTCCGCCTGAGCCGTTTGGCTCTTCCGGAGGCGGGGCCTCTGCCATTAGGATGACTCATCATGAACGTCCTCGTCCTCAACTCCGGCAGCTCTTCCCTCAAGTTCCAGGCCATCGACACCGATCTCGAGGCGATCGAGAAGCATGCCGACCGGCAACTGGCGCGCGGGGTGATCGAGCGGATCGGCAGCGAGTCGCTGGTCACCTTCCGGGTCGAAGGCAAGGCCGCCGTCCGCCGGACGGCGGCGCTCCGCGACCACCGCGCCGCGCTCGACTACCTGCTGCGCTGGCTCGTCTCGCCGGAGGCGAGCGTCCCCGGCATCTCCTCGGTCGGTGACATCCACGCCGTCGGCCACCGCTGCGTGCACGGCGGCGAGAAGTTCAACCGCTCGGTCACGATCAGCGATGAGGTCGTGGACCAGATCGAGGACTGCATCGATCTGGCGCCGCTCCACAACCCGGCGAACCTCAAGGGCATCTACGCCGCCCGAGAGCTGCTCGGCCAGGGCGTGCCCCAGGTCGCGGTCTTCGACACCTCGTTCCACTCCACGATGCCCGAGGTCTCCTACCTCTACGCCATCCCTTATCCCCTCTACGTACGCCACAAGATCCGCCGCTACGGCTTCCACGGCACCTCGCACCGCTACGTGGCCTATCGCTACCGGCAGCTCACCGGCAAGGTGCTCGAGGAGACGAACATCATCACCGTGCACCTCGGCAACGGCTGCTCGGCCTGCGCGATCCAGAAGGGCGAGTCGATCAACACCTCGATGGGCCTGACGCCGCTCGAGGGGCTGGTGATGGGCACCCGCAGCGGCAACATCGACCCTTCCGTGCTCGAGTACCTGCACCACAAGGAGGGCATGTCCTTCAACGAGCTGGACGCGCTGCTCAACAAGCAGTCGGGGCTGCTGGGCGTCTCGGGTCTCACCAACGACATGCGCGAGCTGCTCGAGGAGGAGCGCGTGCACCAGGACCGCCGCGCCCGGCTCGCCACCGACATCTTCTGCCTGCGGGTGAAGCACTACCTGGGCTCCTACCTGGCGCAGATGAACGGGGCCGATGCGATCGTGTTCACGGGTGGGATCGGCGAGAACTCGCCCGAGGTCCGCGCGCGCATCTGCGCCGACCTGGATTTCCTGGGCATCGGGATCGACGAGGCCAAGAACCGGGAGGCGGTGGGCGGCAAGGAGGGCGACATCGCCGGCGCCGAGGCCCGGGTCCGGACCTTCGTGATCCCGACCAACGAGGAGCTGCTGATCGCGCGTGACACCGTGCGCTGCGTCAGGAACGCGCCGCGGCGCTGGTGAGGCCGGGCCTCAGCCGACCAGACGCAGCCGGCGGGAAAGGACGATCGTACCGATCAGGGTCGCGCCGGTGACGAGCAGCCCCGCCAGCAGGGGCCCCGCGCTCCAGCCGGTCGCGTCGTCCAGCTGCCCGGCGAAGAGGAGCGAGCCCAGCCCGCAGATGAGGCCCGCCAGCGCGACGCGAGCGAGCCGCTGCCGCTCGTTGCCTCCCTCCGGCCAGGGCCTTCCGAAGGCGAGGAAGGCGTAGCAGGAGAGGACGCCCGCGAGGCTGCCGGCGAAGATAGGCGCGAGCAGCGGGACGAAGGGGGCGAGCCCGAGTGGAAGGAGGGCGATCGCCGCCAGCACCAGCCGGCCCTTCCAGCCCCGGCTCTCGAACGCTCCCCACTCGAGCGTGCGCACGAGCGGGACGGACAGGGCCACCGCCGCGATGCCGACCGCGAGACCGCCCAGCACGTCACCCGGGAAGTGGCGGCCGAGGTAGATCCGCGACAGCGCCATCACCGGCACCCAGAAGGCGGCGAAGGCGAGCGCCCGGTGTGACCGGAAGAAGCGCGCCAGGGCGAGCAGGAAAGCTGCCGCCGCCGCGACGTGGCCCGAAGGAAAGCCGTAGTCGTGGCCCACCTGCGCCCTGACGGCGGCGAGCCCGTCCGGAAGGGGCAGGGACCAGAAGTCCGGGGCACTGCCCCGTGCGACGAGAGCGACCGGGGCCCCCCGGGCGTTCCGGAGGACGCGCGCGTCCACGTCCTCGGGTCGGGGCATGGCGCAGCCGGCCTTGGCCCCCTGCACGATCGTCGCGGCGAGGATCGTGGCGACCAGGACCGCCAGGCTGGGGCGGAGGCGCACGCCGAAGGCGAGGGCGAGCAGCAGCACGACGTAGGCCTGCGTGTAGCCGAGCAGGCTGACGCCGAACAGGAGCCCCGTCACGAGCGGCGAGCCGTGGGCCTGCAGCCAGAGGATCGGCTCAGTCTCGAACATGGGACCCGGGGGCGCCCGCGGTCCGGCTCGAGCGACGGCTCACAGCAGCTTCAGCTTCCGCGCCGCGAAGACGCTCATCCGCAGCAGCAGCCAGCCGTGCCGGAAGCGCGAGATGTTCGTCCGGCCGTAGCTGCGCTCCCGGTAGCGCACGGCGAGGTCCACGATCCGGAAGTTGAGGCGCGCGGCGCCGAACAGCAGGTCGAAGTCGCCGAAGGGGTCGAAGTCCCCGAAGTAGGAGCGGTTCGCGGCGATCCGCTCGTAGTCCTCGCGCCAGAGGGCCTTGGTGCCGCACAGGGTGTCGCGCACCTGCTGGCCCAGCAGCCAGCTGAAGAGGGCGGCGAAGGACTTGTTCGCCAGCAGGTTCAGGAAGCGCATCGCCTTGCCCTCCATGGGATAGACGAGGCGCGAGCCGTTCACCATCTCACCCTTGCCGCGTGTAAGCGCCGCCACGAACTTGGGGACGTCCCCGGGTGCGACGCCCATGTCGGAGTCGAGGATCAGCAGGACGTCGCCGCGCGCCTCGGCGAACCCGAGCCGCACGGCGTCGCCCTTGCCGCGGCCGGTCTGCTGCAGGAAGCGAAGCGGCAGCTCGGGGTGGGCGCCGATCTCCCGCCGGATCACGGCCGCGGTGTCGTCCTGCGAGTTGCCCTCGACGAACAGGAACTCGCTGCCCGCCGGGAGCGCCGGCAGGCTCCCGACCAGCGGAGGGATGTGCCCGGCCTCGTTGCGGCAGGGGATGACGACGCTCACCGAGGGGGCGGCCGGGCGCGCGGACGCCGTCCGGGCCGGCGCGGGACGCGCCACCATCCCGAACATGAGCGAGAGCTGGTCGAGCAGCGGCAGCCGTCCGAGATAGCGGTTGGCGAGGTCGGCGAGGAGCGGTATCCACGCCGGGCAGACGAGCTGCGCGTCGTCTCGCACCACCTCGAAGTCCGCCAGGGAGAGCATGTTCTTGATCTCCTCGGGCGGAAGCCACGCCTCCGGCGGCTGGCGGTACTTCAGGTGCAGCAGCTCGGCCACGCGCAGGAGCGGCTGCCACAGGCGACTGTAGCTGTAGATGAGCACGCGCGTGCGCGGGTGCACGACCGCGTGCAGCCGCTCGAGGGTCGTCTGCACGTCCGTCAGGTGCGTGACGACGTTGACCAGCAGCACGATGTCGAACGGCCCCCCGGCCTGCGCGAGCATGGCGGGGTCCGCCATGTCGCCCTGGAGGAAGCGGAGCGGACCGCCTGCGTGCCGGGACCGGGCGGTCTCGACCGCTGCCCGCGAGACGTCGATGCCGACGCCCCGAGAGGGGCGCAGGGCCGCCAGCAGGTCTCCCGACCCGCAGCCGAGATCGAGCACCCGCAGCCCCTCGGGAACCCGGACCCGCAGGATCCGCGTCAGGTAGTCGTAGAAGTAGCGGTGGCGTCGGCGCGAGGCCTCGATCCCCTGGTGGTGGCTCTCGTAGAAGAGACGCACCTCCTCGAGGATCGGGTCGGGGGTGCCGCCTTGCCTGGGGAGCGTCTCGCTCATGCGAGCGCCGACCTTAGCACGGGCGCCGCGGGCGCCCAAGCACGGCTGGCCGCCCTCGCTCGACGCTCACGAGCGCCGCGTCGTGGGCGCGGGTCGGACCGGGGGCGCCGCCTTCGCTTCGCGCGGCGGCTCGGTTCGCGAGGGCCCACCGGGCGCCAGCTTCCTCAGCTGGCTCGCGATGTGCTCCGAGGCGAAGACCGGCTCGTAGGAGAGGGTCGTGCCGTCGACGTGCGCGAAGAAGGCCGATACCTCGAGGGCGGCGTCGATCCGCTGGACCGCGGAGGCCGCTCGGCTCAGGTCCTCCCGCTGCTCCATCTCTGCCGTCGCGGGATCCATGCCCAGACGCTGTCCGTAGTAGGCACAGCCGCCATGAGCGATCAGGACGACCTGGTGCACGTCGTGGACCTCGACCAGGAAACGCAGCTGGTCGGCGACGCCGCGCGACTCCCAGAAGGCGGGCAGCCGGCCCGCGAGCGCCACCGGTCCACCGGGGCAGGCGACACGGTCGTAGCGCGGCAGCGTGAGTCCCTGGTGCAGGAAGTCGTCCATGTGGTCGCCGATCCGGCCGTCCGAGCAGTAGACCGCCGCCGCGTGGATGCGGGCGCTCTCGAAGGGGATCGGGCTTCGGTAGACTCTCTCGCTTCCGCTCATCTCACCTCCGGCCGGCCCGGCCACCTCGAGCCGCCCGCCGCGGGGCTGACCGCCTCGGGGCTGCGTGGCGCGGGCCGGTCCGGCGGCCCACCCGCCGGCGGCCGGGCCTTCCGGCCGGGGCCAGGGGCGCGCGGGCGAGCTCGTCGTACAGATGGACCGCGGTCCGCATGCTCTTGACGAAGTCCCCGAGGTGCAGGCTCTCGTTCTCGGAGTGGATGGCCGCCGAAGGATCCTCGACGCCCATCAGCAGGCACGGGATGCCGCCGAGGGTTTCGGAGAACGGCTCGACGAAGCCGATCGAGCCCCCGGCCCCGATCATCGCCGGCTCGCGGCCGAAGCCGGCCGCGAGCGCTCGGCGCGCGGCCTCGAACGCGGGGCCCTCGGGGTCGGTCGTCCACCAGCGCGCCGTGCCGGTAATTCGTGCCGTCACCTTGGCCCCCGCCGGCGGGTCGGCGGTCAGCTTCTTCACCAGCAGCCGGCCGGCGACCGTGGCATCCATGTCGGGCACCGTGCGCAGCGAGAGCCGCGCGCGGGCCGCGTCCAGGATCCGGTTCGCCGAGCCCTTGATCGGCTGCGCCTCGAGGGCGACGACACTCAGCGCGGGCCGCGTCCAGAGCCGTTCCCAGACCCCGTAGGCCTTCTCTCCGACCAGGCGGGTTCCCGGCCTCATGGCGGCCGCGCCCCGGAACTTGCGCTCGTCGAAGGGCAGCGCGCGGATCCGCCGGAGCTGCCGCGCCCCGGTCCTGGCGACGCTCGCGTAGAGGCCCGGGATCGCGAGGCTCCCGTCCCGGGCCTCGAGCCCCGCGATGAGCTCGGTCAGGATCCGAACCGCGTCGGGCACCGGGCCGCCCCAGAACCCGCTGTGGATGGGCTGCTTCAGACAGCGCACCTCGACGTCCACCTGGCAGATCCCGCGCAGCTGGTAGGTGAGCGCGGGATGCCCGACGTCGAAGTTGCCGGTGTCCGCGAGCACGGCCACGTCGGCAGCCAGCGCCCTGGCATGCCGCGCCAGGAAGGGCTCGAGGCCTTCCGACCCCGTCTCTTCCTCGCCCTCGATCAGGAAGCGCAGGTTCAAAGGGAGCCGGCCGACGGCCCGCAGCCAGGCCTCGATGGCGGCGATGTGGCAGACGAACGTCCCCTTGTCGTCCACGGTGCCGCGCCCGTAGAGCCGTCCGTCGCGCTCCGTCGGCTGGAAGGCCGGGCTCGTCCAGCGCTCGGGGCGCCCGGGCGGCTGCACGTCGTGGTGCCCGTAGACGAGCAGCGTGGGCGCGCCCTCCGCGTGCAGCCAGTCCCCGTAGACGTAGGGATGCTGGCCGGGCATCTCCAGCAGGCGCACGTTCTCGAGCCCGGCCTCGCGCAGCAGGGTGGCCACGGCCTCGGCCGAGCGGCGCACCTCCTCGCGCGGGAAGCCCTCCGCCGAGACGCTCGGGATCTTCACGAGCTCGGCGAGCCGCGCCTTCGTACGCTCGACCTGCGAGTCGACGTAGGCGAGCGCCGCCGCGAGATCGGGCTCTGTCATGGGGGGCCTCCGCGGGCCGCGCCGGCCGGCCCAAGGATCGAGTCTAGACCAGGCGTCGGGCCCGGGCGAGCGGGACCCGCCGGGCCCGGGCGGGCGCCGGCCATCGCGGGGTAGAATTCCCGGTCACCTAGTCAGGTCGTTCGCCCAGGGCCCGAACCCGGGCCGAAACGGAGGTCCCGTGAGCGACAAGGAGTTCAGGCCCTACGTCCCCGCCGACTCGACCATGCGGGAGTTCACGGTCCGCGCCCTCCTGCTCGGGCTCGTCATGTGTGTCGTGCTCGGGGCGGCGAACGCCTACCTGGGGCTGCGCGCCGGGATGACGATCGCGGCCACCTACCCCGCGGCCGTCATCGGCATGGCCGTGCTGCGCGGCTTCAAGGGCTCCTTGCTCGAGGAGAACTTCGCCCGGACGGTCGGCTCGATCGGCGAGTCGGTCGCGGCCGGCGCCATCTTCACGATCCCGGCCTTCGTGATCCTGAACATGTGGAGCTTCGAGCGCTTCGACTGGACCGAGTACCTGACCGCCAGCGCGCTCATGATCGTGGGCGGCATCCTGGGCGTCCTCTTCGTCACCATGCTGCGGCGGGTGATGGTGGAAGATGCCACCCTGCCGTTCCCGGAGTCGGTCGCGGCGAGCGAGATCCACAAGGCCGGACAGCGCGGCGCCTCGGCCGCGATCCAGCTCTTCAGCGCCATGGGCGTCGGGGCCCTGATCAAGGTCTTGGGAGACTCCGGCATCTTCCGTGCCTCCAACGACTTCTTGCTGGCGGTGGGCCGGATCAAGGCCAGCTTCGTCCGCTTCGGCCTTTCCAAGGACGCCGTCACGGTGCCGGCCGGCGCCGCCACCACCTTCCAGGCCCCGGCCGTGAGCCCCGCCTACCTCGGCGTGGGCTACATCATCGGCCCCGAGCTGGGCGCCCTCAACTTCGCGGGCGGCCTGCTCGCCTGGGGCCTCTTCGTCCCGCTGCTGGTCTTCTTCCTGGGACCCCAGCTGGCAGCGTCCTACCCGGCGGCGAACGGCGGGACCGACTGGGCCACGATGTCGACGAAGGTGTGGCTCTTCGTGGTGCGGCCGATCGCCGTCGGCGGCATGCTGGTCGGGGCGGCCTACACGCTCTTCAAGATGCGGAAGAACCTGTGGGCCGGCATGAAGCGTGGCGTGGCCGACGTGAAGAAGTCGGCGACCACCGAGGCCCCGGCCGTGCGCACCCAGCGCGACCTGTCCTTCCGCACGGTGCTCATGGGGATCGCGGTCGTCTTCGTGCTGATGATCGCCCTCTACCTCTATTTCGCCAAGGTGCTACCGGGGGCCATCTTCGCCGCCATCGTGATGCTGGTGACCGGCTTCTTCTTCGCGGCGGTGTCGGGGAACCTGGTGGGGCTGATCGGTTCCTCCAACAACCCGATCTCTGGCCTCACCCTCGCCACCACCATCGTCGCCGCTCTCACCATGGTGATCGTGGGCGTGAAGGGCGCTCAGGGGATCGCCGCGGTGCTCGGCGTCGCAGCGGTCGTCTGCGTCTCCTCCGCCGTCGCGGGCGAGATGCTGCAGGATCTGAAGGTTGGCCACATCCTGGGCGGCACCCCCTGGAAGATGCAGGTGGGCGACCTCATCGGCGTCGTGGTCGCCGGCCTCGTCCTCTACTTCCCGCTCTACCTGCTCCACACCTCCGACCTCGCCGCCAACCCCACGAACGGAGGCTTCGGGGGGCCGAACCTCCCTGCTCCCCAGGCGGGGCTGATGGCGGCGCTCTCCCAAGGCATCGTGGGCGGCGAGATGGCCTGGCCTCTCGTGATCGTCGGGATCGCCATGGGCCTGTCGCTGATCATGGTGCGCGTGAAGAGCCCCATGCTCTTCGCGGTCGGCATGTACCTGCCTCTGGAGACCACCTTCGCCATCTTCGTAGGCGGTCTCATCCGCGGCCTGATCGACCGGCTGGTCGAGAAGCGCGGCTACAACGCGGCGCAGAAGGCCCGGGTCGAGAACGCCGGGGTCCTCACTGCTTCCGGGCTGATCGCGGGAGAGGCGCTCATGGGTCTGGTGGTGGCCGGAGTGGTCGCCTACATCGCGGCGACCGCCGGGCCCGGAACGGAAATCGGCTTCCCGCAGGTGCCGGGCTTCGGCGCCGTGGCTCCCTGGCTGGCGATCCCGGTCATGCTGTTCCTGATGTACTACCTCGTGCGCCGTCCGCTCTCGAAGGCCGGTTCGGCCGACGAGCCGGCGCCGCCCACCGCGATGATGTAGCCGGCCCGGCGCGCCCGGCCACGCGCCTGTAGAGGTTCCGATGAGCCCGAAGAAGCGCACAGCCGCCTCGGTTCGCAAGGTCGCGCGGCGCGTCCCGCGCCGTCGCGGGACGGGGTCTCGGGCGCCCAAGCGGCGGCCATCGGCCGCGCGGGCGGCGGCAGCGGCCGCCCGCCTCGCGGCACGGCAGAGGAACGCGGCCCTGCGCGCGCTGGACCGGCGTTTCCGCGAGTTCCAGGACATCCTGGCCGACCTCGTGCGCGTCCCCGGCGTCTCCGCGGCGGGCTTCCCGGCCGCGTTCATGCGGCGCTCGGCCGAGGTCACCGCCGACGCGCTGCAGCGCCTGGGCCTCGAGCACGTGACGCTGCTCGAGGCCCCGGAGGCGCCGCCCTGCGTCTACGCCGACTGGCTGCACGTGCCGGGGGCGCCGACCGTGCTCGTCTACGGCCACCACGACGTGGTTCCGCCGGGCGCGACCGAGAAGTGGACGAACCCGCCCTTCGCCCCTTTCGTGCGCCAGGGGCGGCTCTACGGTCGCGGCGCCGCCGACGACAAGGGCGGTTTCATGGCCTGGCTGGCGGCGGCCTCGGCCTACCTCGGCGCGGCCGGCGGACTGCCGGTCAACCTGAAGCTCCTGATCGAGGGAGAGGAAGAGGTCGGCTCCCCGCATCTGGGCGAGTTCCTGAAGGCGTACCGCTCGAAGCTCGGCGCCGACGTGCTCGTGCTCTCGGACACCGCGAACTTCGCGACCGGAGTCCCCGCGCTCACCTGGCAGTTGCGCGGGATCGTGCAGGTGGACGTCGAGGTGACCTGCCTCGACCGGCCGGTCCACAGCGGCGACTTCGGTGGCGCCGTCCCCGACGCCGTGCGCATCCTGTGCCGCATCCTCGACGACTTGCGGGCTCCCGACGGCTCGATCGCCGTGCCGGGGCTCTACCGCGGCGTGGCTGCTCCGAGCCCGCGTATCCTGCGGCGGCTGCGGCGCCTGCCCTTCTCGGAGGCGGCCTTCCGCCGGGGCGCGGGGATGCTGCCCGGGACGCGTCTCCTCCGCGAGCGGGGACGCTCCGTCTACGAACAGCTGTGGACGCGGCCTTCCCTCACCGTGATCGCGATCGAGGCCCATCCTCTCGCGGGCGCCGTGAACCAGATCCTGGACTCGGCGCGCGCGCGGATCTCGATGCGCACCGTCCCGAACATGAACACGCGGCGTGCCGGCGAGCTGCTGGTGCAGAAGCTCACCTCCCGGCCGCCGGCGGGGGCTCGGGTCGACGCGCGCATCGTTCGCTCCTCGCCCTGGTGGACGACCGAGCCCTCGGGCCCGGCCTTCGACGCGGCGCTGCGCGCCCTCCAGCGCGGCTACGGCCGCAAGCCGGTCCTGATCGGGGCCGGCGGCTCGATCGGGTTCGTGAAGCCCTTCTCGGAGGCGTGGCGCGGCGTGCCGTGCCTGCTGATCGGTGTCGAGGACCCGGCCTGTGCGGCGCATTCGGAGAACGAGAGCCTGCACCTCGGCGACTGGAGGAAGTCCATGCGCGCCGCCGTGCACCTGCTGGCCGAGCTGTCGCAGCTGCGATGATCCTCGCGCTGCTGCTGGGGTCCGCTCTCGCCCCGCCGATGTCCGCTGCGGCCCGCGGCACGGACTTCTGGAGACCCGTGGTCGAGGAGTGCCGTCTGCCGGAGGGCGAGACGGCCGCGACGCTCGTGAACGAGGCAGTGGGGCTGCTGGGGTCGCCCTCGAGCGAGTGGCGCGACGACGTGGGCTACGGTGTCGTCGCGAGCTGCGTCTATCGGAAACGCGCGCTCGACGCTGACGAGCGGCGAGCCCTGGTCGAGCGGCTCCGCGCCAACCTCACGCGCGGCATCGGCGAGATCAGGACCGACTCGGTGCTGCTGCGCTCGTTCTCGGCGCTCGACCTGTCGATCCTGGCCGCGCTCGAGCTCGAGGCACCGGCGCTCGATGCCGCCGGGTATCGCCGGCTCGTGGACGCCGCCTTCTCCTACCTGGCCGCGGAGCGCGACCTGCGCGGCCTCGAGCCTGGCGTGGGCTGGGTCCACGCCACCGCCCACACGGCGGACCTCCTCAAGTTCCTCGCCCGCGACCCTCGCTTCACGGCGGCCGACGCGAAGCGCCTGCTGGACGGCGTTGCGGTCAAGCTGATCGCGCCCGGGACGGCCGTCTTCACCCACGCGGAGGAGGAGCGCCTGGCGGCGGCGGTCGTCTCGCTGGTGCGCCGGAAGGACTTCGATCCCGCTCTGCTGGACCTGTGGCTCTCGCAGTTCGTCGACCTCGAGAAGCAGGTCTGGGCCAAGGCCCCCCCGGATCCGTCGCTGCTCGACGCGGCCCAGAACGGACGCAGCTTCCTGCGCGCCCTCTACGTGCTGCTCTCGCTTCCCGCGCCTGTCCCGACGGGCACGACGTCGCCAGCCCCATCGGCCAGAGAGACGCTCGCGCGCGAGAAGGTGCTCGCGACGCTCGCCGCCATCCGGCGCTGAGGTCACCTCCGGGGCCATACCTCCCCGGGTATCCGCGACGCATGCGCGGGCGAGCAGAAGGCTGTTCTCCGGTCTCCGCAGAGCCCCCTCGCCGGCGTCGGCGCGAACCTTCGAGCCCTGGCGCCGATCCGAGTGACACCAGGTGTCAGTGTCAACACTCAGTGTCACACGACCGCGCCTGGTGCATAATCTTGGACGTGCGCGAGCGGCCGACGGCGGGGAGACGGGCGGCGAGCGGGCGGGTGGCGCCGGTCCGGCGCTCGTCCGGGGCCCGCCGCGCACCGGCCCGGCGGGCCCCGCCGACCCCGCCGCCCACCCTCCAGGAGCGCAAGCAGGATCTCGTGCGTGCGGAGCTTTCGCGCGCGGCCTGGGAGCTCTTCACTCGCAAGGGCTACGAGGCGACCACGGTCGCCGAGATCGCCCGCGCCGCGGGCGTCTCTCGCCGCACGTTCTTCCGCTACCACGCCTCCAAGGAAGACGTGCTGGTCGAGACCTCGGACGACTTGGAGCAGGCGATGCTCGATGCGGTGGCGGCACGCCCCGAGCGCGAGCCGCCGCTCCTGGCCATCCGTCGGGCTCTCGTCTTCGTCCTGGAAAGGGAGATCGCGCGACCCGACTTCGTGCGGGGCATCATCCGCCTGCTGCGCGAGTGCCGTCCCCTGCGCCGCGCCATGCTGGAGCGGCACGCGCGCATGGAGGAGCGCCTGGCGGCGCTGCTGGCCGGACGCATGGGGATCGATCCCGAGCGCGACAGCACGCCGGCCCTGCTCGCCTTCCTGGCCCGCGCGATGTTCGACACCGCTTTCAACGTCTGGTACGACCAGGACCACGAGGACGCCTCCGCGCTGGTCGACGAGCTGTTCGCCAAGCTGCGCGCGCTGACGCGCGCGCTCTAGCCGCGGGGTTCCGGGGGCTCGCCTGGTGGCCATCGGCGGCTCGGGGCCCTTATCATCGAGGCGTGCCGACGCTCCTGCGTTACCTGTTGTTCCAGCTTCCCGGCTGGATCCTGGTGGTGGTCGTGCTGCTGCTGCTGCGCGAGCACTTCCGTCTGCCCCGGCTGGTCGAGATCGGGATCGTCGTCGCCTGGTTGGCGAAGGACGTCCTGCTCTACCGCCTGGTCCGGCCCGCCTACGTGGTCGACCCGCGCTCGCAGCTCGACAAGCTGGTGGGCGCGACGGCCGTCGTTCGGCGCTCCCTCGAACCGGCAGGCTTCGTGATGCTGAGGGGCGAGCTGTGGCGGGCCGTCGCCACCGGAAGCGGCCCTCTTCCAATCCCCGAGGGAACCGAGGTGCGTGTCGTCGGCGGCAACGGGCTCAGCCTCATCGTGGAACGCGAGGCGCCGGACGGCCGCTTCCACCTTGCGCAGAAGCGTCCGGGGCGTGCCGACGAGGTACAGCCCTCCGGAGCGCCGCAGCGCCCTCCAGGTGATCAGCCGCGCAGGATCGGCTAGAGTGCGTCGAGGGCGGTGAGCGCGAAGGCGTAGGCTCCGAGCGCCGTGGCGCGGCTCGTCCCCAGGCGCGAGAGCCCGACACCGACGCGCTGGAGCGGGTCGTAGGCGACCTTGCGGCGCGATCCGGGCACCAGGACCTCGCGCGCCTCGCCCGTCACGAAAGCGGCCCGCTCAGCCGGGTCCTCGAGGTTGTAGACCTTCACCTCGAGCCGGGGATTCCTGGCCCAGGGCGAGTCGTAGGGGGTGTTCATCTCGGCAACCAGCGCCGGCAGGAACAGCTCGGCCGCGCCGGTCAGACCGCCGCCGATCACCACCACACCGTCGACGAGAGTGACCGCGTTGGCGAGCGCGTCGCCGGCCGCCTCGCCCATCCTGCGGAAGGCCTCGAGCGCCGCCGCGCGATCGCCCGGCCGCTCGCCCTTGGCGATCGCGAAGATCTCCCTGGGCTCGGGCGTCTCGGCGAGCGCGATCCCGGCCTTCTGCGCGTAGACGCGGCGCACGGCACGGATGCTGACCGACTCCTCGATGTTCGAGCGCGGGTCGATCTTGTTGCGGAGCAGCCAGATCTCGCCCCCGGCCGAGTTGTCGCCGAGCCAGAGCCGGCCGTCGCGCACGATGCCGCCGCCAAAGCCCGTGCCGAAGGTCGCGCCCAGGAGATTGTGGTAGCGCTTCGGGCTGCCGCCCTCCGCCAGGATCCCGTTCAGCCAGGGCAGCAGCCCCGCCATGGCTTCGCCGAAGGCGAACAGGTCCCCGTCGTTGTTGATGAAGACCGGGACCCCGAAGCGGTCCTCCAGCATGGGTCCGAGCGCGACGCCGCCCCGGAAGGCCGGCAGGTTCCCGAGGTCGCCGATGATCCCGCGCGGGTAGTCGGCGGGGCCGGGGAAGGCGAAGCTGATCGCGACCGGCGTCGCGGGCGACTTCTCCTTGACCTTCGAGAAGCCCTCGAGGGTCGTCTCCAGGCAGCGCTCGAGATCGTCTCCGCTCGAGGGCAGCACGACCGCTTCCACGACCTCGCGGTCGGACTGCATCGCGGAGAAGACGAAGTTGGTGCCGCCCGCGTCGAGGGTCAGGACGACACGCGGATCCGCCGCGAAACCCATCTCACGCCCCCTGGGCGGCAGCCGCCGGCCGGGTTGTGCCCCGCAGCGACAGGGCGAGCAGGTAGGCGAAACAGGCGAGGGGCACTAGGAAGGCGGCGGTCATGCCGGCCGTGTCGTTGAGCTTGCCCATGAGCGGCGGCAGTACGGCGCCGCCGAAGATCGCCATGCACATGAGCCCCGACAGCTCCGCTCCGCGCTCGGGCCGGGCCTCGACCGTCAACGAGAACAGCACCGGCCAGATGTTCGCGAAGCCGAGCCCGGCGGCGATGACGCCGGCGATCGCGAGCCCGGGCACGCCGGAGAGGACACCGAGGATGCCGATCGTGCCGAGACCCGCGCTCACCCGGAAGAAGGAGCGCGACGACATGAAGCTCAGGACGCCGCTGCCGAGCAGGCGGCCGAGGGTGAGGCCGGCGAAGAAGAGGGTCGGCCCCAGCAGCTTCGCCTGCTCGCCGAGGTCGAGCCCGAACCAGTGCACGCGAGCCTGGTGGAATCCCAGCCCTTCCAGTCGGGGACCGAGCCAGGTGGAGAGGCCGACCTCGGCGCCCACGTACAGGAAGATGCCGAGCACGGCCAGGCCGAAGGTGGGCTCGCCGAGGAGGGCGAGGCTGCTGGCGACGCTGGGCGGAGCCTCGGCCCGCGTCTCCTTCACCTTGAGCAGCAGCAGGGCCACCAGGCTCACGATCGTGATGGCCAGGAAGACCGGGAACACCCGGCGCCAGCCCAGCTCCCCGATCGCGAGCTTCGCCACGAGGGCCGTGCTGCCCACGCTGCCGACGCCCTTCACGAACTGGGCGAAGCTCAGGTTGCGGGCGAAGCGGCCCTCCGCCGAGACGTCGCGCATGATCGGGTTGCCGGCCACCTGCAGGAGAGTCGTGCCGACACCCAGCACGAAGACCGACGCGAGCAGCAGCAGGTAGCCCGGGACCAGGACGGTAGGGACGAGGACGCCGAGCGCGCTCAGCACGAGAGCGAGCACGAGCAGGTTCTTCTTGCCAATCCGCGCCGCCAGCAACCCCCCGGGGACGCTGAAGACCGCGAAGGCCACGAAGGCGAAGGCGGGGAGCAGGCCGGCCATGAAGCCGGAGAGGGAGTATTCCTTCTGGATCGTGCTCGCGAGCGGGCCCATGGCGTCGACGAAGCCCATCGCGAAGAAGCACAGGAAGATCGGCAGGGTTCGCATCTTCACGACGTTGTCTCCCGCTTTCGGATCCCGGGGCGCCGGATCGCCCCGGTGCAGGCACGGTCGGGGGAGGCTACGCGAGAGGCGGCAGGCCCGTCAAACGAGGCTCGCCAACCTCGCGGAGGCCGAACCTCGGGGGGGCGCTAGCGCCATCCTCCTCTGCGGCTGTCAGGGCCGCCTCGCCCGAAGAGCTCGACTTGTCACGCTTCGCCCGGGCCCCAGAGCCAGGCCGCGCCACGGACGCCGCTCGAGTCGCCGTGGACGGGAGGCCGGAGCGGCGTGTCGACACGGTCGGAGAACGCCCACTCCCGCCAGAGCCGGGGGACCGCGGCGTAGAGATGCTCGATCCGCGAGATCCCACCCCCGAGCACCACCACGTCGGGGTCGAGGATGTCGAGCACGACGGCGAGTGCCCGTGCCATGCGGTCCTCGTAGCGCCCGAGCGCGGCCTCCGCCCGCGGGTCCCCTCGGGCGGCGCGGGCCGCGATCTCCGCCGCGTCGATCGCCTCCCCGGTCGCCTCGCGGTAGTCGCGCGCGAGCCCGGGACCGGAGAGGAACGTCTCGACGCAGCCCGTCTTCCCACAGTAGCAGGGGGGGCCGGGCCATTCGCCCGGGCGTGGCCAGGGCAACGGGTTGTGGCCCCACTCGCCGGCGATCGCGTTCGGTCCCGTCAGCACCCTGCGGTCCACCACGATGCCGCCGCCGGTGCCCGTGCCCACGATCACGCCGAAGACGACACGGCCGCCCGCGCCCGCGCCATCCACCGCTTCCGAGAGGGCGAAGCAGTTGGCGTCGTTCGCGACCCGCACCGGTCGGTCCAGGCGGCTCGCCAGGTCGCGGTCGAGCGGACGGCCGATGATCCAGGTCGAGTTGGCGTTCTTCACCAGTCCGCTGGCGGGCGAGACGGCGCCGGGGATGCCGACGCCCACCGTGCCGCGTGTGCCCGCCTCCCGCTCGACGTCGTGCACGAGCGCCGCCATCGCCTCGAGCGTCGCCTCGTAGTCCCGGCGTGGCGTCGCTACCCGCCGGCGGCAAAGGACCGCGCCACTGTCGTCGAGCGCGACCGCCTCGATCTTGGTCCCGCCCAGGTCGATCCCGATCCGCACGGCCGGGATTCTGGTCCGGAGGCGGCGACCGTTCAAGGGCCCTTGCGATCCGCCCGACAGCTCACTAGAGTCCCCTAGGGGGCGCTCGATCCGCCCAGGTCGCAAGGATCCGGAGAATGCCGCCGAGGTGTTCATGAAACGCTTCTGGATCGTGGTCGGCGCGCTGGTCGTCACGGTGGGCGCGCTCTGGATCGCCATGCTGCTCGGCAGCGCGGGGTTCAACGGCCGCCGTTATCCCCAACACGAACAGCGTCTGCGCAAGGTGATGCAGCAGCCGCAGGTGACGGTCGATCGGTTGACCCGGGCCTTCGCGGCGGAGGGGACCTCGCTGGTCGCGGCGCCCGTCAGTCCGGAGGACGCGGAACGCGTGATCGCGAAAGAGGGCGCCAGCCGAGCGGCCGAGCTGCGCGCGAAGGCCGCGCGCTATCCCGAGCTGCGCGTGTTCGCGACCGCCGACATGTACTACTTCGTCTTCTTCGACCGCGACGGCCTGATGCGGGACTTCACCCTGGTGAGCCGCTAGGTCGTCAATCCCCGCCTTCGCGCCGGAACGGGAGCACCCGGCCGCGCGCGGGCGGCCAGCGCTCGTCCAGGATGCGCCGGAAGCGTGGGGCGAGCACGAGGTCGAAGACGTCGTCCTTGCCGGGGAAGAGAGCGAGCGCCTCCCGGCGGGTCTGATCGATCAGGGCCTCGCCCTCGCCGCGTGAGATCCGCGCCTGGCGCAGCACGGCGCAAGTTACGTCCGCGAGGCGCCGCAACCGGTCGAGGCGCCGCTGCTCCTCGGCGAGGGCCGCCTGCGTGGGACGCTCGTCCCTCATCCCGCCTCGGAGTCGCGCCGCCAGCCGGCGCCAAGCAACCGCGCGTGCTCGATCTTGGTGCAGCGGTCCATCACCACGGTCAGGCCGGCGCCCCCCCCGAGAGATAGCACGGAAGGGAGGGCCATGCCAGCCGGCCGGCCCGCGCCCGCAAATCGTACGAAGCTCAAGGGGTTTCCCGGAACTCGGCCGTCCGGGAATCCGTATGGCGGTGTGACGAGGCCGCGGTCCGCGGCCGGCGGCGACGAAAGGATCAACGTGAACGACCGCATTCGCCTCATCGACGCGCTCCGCGGGCTCGCCCTGGCCGGGATCGGGATCGTCCACTTCGGCGGCCAGTACCTGGGCTTCATGCCGCCTCCGGACCACCGAAGCTTCGCCGTCCCGGGTACCGCCGACAAGGTCATCGAGGCGCTGCTCCAGATCTTCGTGGTCGGCAAGGGCTTCGGCCTCTTCTCGCTGATGTTCGGCCTCAGTTTCGCGCTCCAGATGCAGCGCGCCGAGCGACGCGACCCGCAGCACGATTTCCGCCGCCGCTTCGCCTGGCGGCTGACCGTGCTGTTCGGGATCGGCTACCTGCACAGCCTCTTCTTCGCCGGCGACATCCTCACCATCTACGCCCTGCTCGGCGTGCCATTGCTTCTCTTCTATCGCGTTCCCGACCGGTGGCTACTCGCGATCGCGCTCGTCCTGCTGGTGGGAAGTCCCCGCATCGTGAGGACCCTGGTCGGCGGCCCCGGCGCGTTTGGCGATCGAAAGGCCATGGAGACCTCTATGAACGCCGCCGCCGTTCGCCACTGGCAGGCGCTCGAGAGCGGGGACCTCACCAGGATCATCCCCAACAACGCCACCGAGGGTCTCTTTTCGAAGTGGGACTTCCAGATGGGCTTCATGGGGCGCGGCTACCAGACCTTCGCCCTGTTCCTGATCGGGCTGTGGGTGGGTCGTCGGCGGATCTTCGAGAACGCCGAGATGCATCGGGCCTTCCTCAAGCGGGTGTTGCGCTGGACCGGCGGGCTGATCCTGGCGGTGCCCCTGCTCGGGGTGGGCGTCGTGATGCTCGCGGCACGCCTCGCGGGCGCGCCCTCGGGCCCGCAGGAGTCGGGCGCGATGCCTGACCTCGCCAGCTGGCCGGTCGTGCTGAGCGTCTGCTTCTACGACATGTGGAACAACGTGATGACGGTCTTCTACGTGGCCGCCTTCGCGCTTCTCTTTCTGCGGCCGCGGTGGCAGCCGCTGCTGGTGCGGTTCGCGCCGATCGGACGCTTGGCGCTCACCTCCTATCTCCTGCAGACGGTGGTCGGGGCGTTCCTCTTCTTCGGCTTCGGGCTCGGGCTGCTCGGCCGCTACGGGAACGCCGTCACGGTCCCGATCGGGGTCGCCGTCGTCGCTGTCCAGACCTGGCTCTGTCCGCTCTGGCTCTCCCGTTTCCGTTACGGGCCGGTCGAGTGGGCGTGGCGCTCGCTGACCTGGCTGCGCCGCCAGCCGTTCCGTCTCCGCCCGGAGGTATCGGTCGCGCAGGCCGCCTGAGGGCCGGCCTCCGGTCGGCGTCGAGGATCGTCCGCGTCCGCCGGGGGCGGCCAGACTAGAAGAAGGGGGCCGGCCTGCGGGTCGGCACCCGGAGCCGGCGTTCCACGAACAGCTCGATGACGACGTCGGGTCGCGCGGCCCGCACCTCGTCCTCCGACCAGACCTCGTTCATGGGGTGGGCGACGAGCGCCGGCAGGAACGCTTTCCAGACGCGCGGGATCGTCTTGTAGAAAGAGTCGTGGTAGACCCACACTCTGAGCCGGCGCTGAAAGGCCGGCAGGGCGGGAGCGGTCTTCAGGCGTAGGTGCCAGGTCGGCTCGCGCAGGAGCGGGTCCAGTCGCAGCATCCTGGCCAGGTCGAAGCCACGGGTCTCGACCTCCTCGGCCGCGAACTCGTCCGGGCGCGGGACGCGCAGGCCCGGGTGGTCGGTCGCGAGCGCCGTCATGATCGCGATCAGACCAAGGAGCGCGCCGGGCGGGGTCCAGTGCGAGTCGGTCTTGTGGTACAGGATGGTCTCACCCTTGCGCTCCAGCAGCACCCGCGTCAGGTCGAGGAAGGGGCCGGTGGGCGGCGGTGGCAGACGCGCCCCGAGCTGCTCGAGCGGCTTGCCGAGTCCGACCGGCGTCAGCGCCTTGGGCAGATGCTCGGCGTAGATGCTCGACTTGTTGGGCACCACCACGAAGAGATAGCGTCCGCCCCAGCTGGAGAGAAGCTCCTGGCGCGAGCGGATCATGGCGGCGAGCACGTTCACCTTGCCCACGCCCAGCGGGTGGCTCCGCCGCGCGTCGGCGATCGAGCCTGCCGTCAGGCTGAACGGTTCTTCGGCGGAGTTGTAGAAGAGCCAGCCTGCGCGGCCCCGCACGACCTTCTGCGTGGGCGATGCGTGCAGCAGGAAGTAGACGAAGCCGTAGTAGCCGCGAATGGCCGCATCGCGTAGCGCGAGGCGTGACTTGACGGCGTCTTCCACCGCCCGCGTCCATGCTCGCAGGTCGGCGCCCCTGCGTGGGGCGGGCGGCCAGGCCGCCGGACTCGGCGCCCGCAGATTCGTTCCGTGCTCGCGCGGGGTGGGCCCGAGCCAGCGGGCGAGCAGCGGCAGGCAGAGCGCCGCGAACACGGCGAGCACGAACGCCGCCTGGACCGCCTTCACGCCGGGTCGCGTCAGCCGAGCCATGTGGAAGCCTGCCGTCGATGTCGGAGCCGCCGGGCTACTGTACGAAGGTGACCTTGTTGATCTCGCGCAGGGTGGTGACGCCGGAGAAGACTTTCTCGAGGGCCGAGTCACGCAGGAAGGTCATGCCCTCCTCGCGGGCCGCCTGCTTGACCTCGGTCGCCGGCCGGCGGTCGAGGATCATCTGGCGGATGCGGTCCGACATGTCAAGCAGCTCCGCGACCGCGGTGCGGCCCAGGAATCCCGTGCCGCCGCACTCCTCGCAGCCGACCGACTCGAGGAAGATCTGCTCGTGGTAGAGATCGGGGTCGAGCCCAGACTCCCGCAGCGCCGTCTCGGCGAGGGTGGCGGGCCGCTTGCAGGCGGTGCACAGCACGCGCACCAGGCGCTGTGCCATCACGCAGTTGAGGGCGGAGACGAAGTTGTACGGCTCCACCCCCATGTGGATGAAGCGGCCGATCACGTCGAAGACGTTGTTCGCGTGGACGGTCGTGAAGACGAGGTGCCCGGTGAGCGCCGACTGCACGGCGATCTGGGCGGTCTCGGAGTCGCGCACCTCGCCGACCATGATCTTGTCGGGATCGTGGCGCAGGATCGAGCGGAGCCCGCGCGCGAAGGTGAGGCCCTTCTTCTCGTTGACGGGCACCTGCACGATGC
Source organism: uncultured Acidobacteriota bacterium (assembly GCA_963732935.1). Classification (GTDB taxonomy): domain Bacteria; phylum Acidobacteriota; class Vicinamibacteria; order Fen-336; family Fen-336; genus DATBSL01. The sequence continues at coordinate 189,144 of CAVTBK010000007.1, forward strand.
CCGGGATCTGGTACTCGACCGGGTCCTCGATGGTGATGATCTTGTCCTCGGGGCTCGCGATCTCGCTGAGCGCCGCGTAGAGGGTCGTGGTCTTGCCGCTGCCGGTAGGTCCGGTGACGACCACCATCCCGTAGGGCTCGGTGATGTACTTGCGCAGCTTGCGCAGGTCCGTTTCCGGGAAGCCGAGCACGTCCAGGCGCAGCGAGCGGAAGGCCGCGTTCAGCTGCTCTTTGTCCAGGATGCGGATGACAGCGTCCTCGCCGTGGATCGAGGGCATGATCGACACCCGGAAGTCGATCGTGCGGCCGCGCACGCGCAGCCGGAAGCGTCCGTCCTGCGGCACGCGCTTCTCGGCGATGTCGAGCTCCGACATCACCTTCAGGCGGCTCACGATCGTCTGGTGGTGCCGCTTGTCGAGCGGCTCGACCGCCTGGTAGAGCACCCCGTCGATCCGGTACTTGACCAGCACCTCGCGATCCTTGGTCTCGAAGTGGATGTCGGAGGCGCGCCGCTCGATGGCCCCCAGGATCAGGGAATCGACGAGACGCACGATCGGGCTCTCGGCCGCGAGCTGGCGCGACTCGGTCTCCTCGGCTTCGTCGTCCGCCAGCACCCGCAGCCCCTCGCTCGCCTGCTCCAGGAAGGCCTCGCCGCCGTGGTGTCGGCGCAGAAGCTGCGACACTCGCCCGGCGGGGGCGAGCACGGCCTCGATCGGGCGCGCGAGCAGGAACTCGAGCTCGTCGAGGCGCATCGGGTCGTCGAGCTCCGCGAAGGCGAGCACGATCCTCTCCCCTTCGCGGCGTACGGGCACGCAGGCGTAGCGCACCAGCAGGTCGATCGGCACCTCGCCCCAAAGCGTCGCGTCCTCGAGCGGGTCGTCGAGCGGCTCGAATGGGAGAGAGAGCCGCTCGGCGAGCAGCCGCGCGTCCTCGATCTCGTCCCTCAGCGTCGCCACCGCGTCATGCTAGCGCGCTTTGGCCGCGCCGCGTGGCCGGCGTCGGCCCGGATGGGCGCGGCGCTCGTAGCGCCCGTCTCTTTCCGCGTAGCCCATGGCCGACAGGAGCGTGGCGAGCTCGCCCGGTGGACAGCCGAGGATCGGGCCCAGCTCGCGCGGGGGGACGAAGGGCCCGCCGCGCGCGAGGTGCGCCAACAGCGCCGCCGCGCGCTCCAGGCGATCGAGCCGCACCGCGCGCGGGCCCAAAGGCAGGTAGCCGCAGGCGAGGTAGAAGCCGAGCGGGCGGCGCAGGTCGTTCGGCGCCGAGGGTGGACCGTCCGGCCCGGGCTCGGGACGCTGACCATGCCGCACGGCGTGGAGACGTGCCCGCAGGCGCATCGCCTCGGGGCGGAGCAGCCCGGGCAGGAAGACGGACAGCCGGCCCAGGTTGACGCCCAGCCGCCCGAGCGTCCGCCGCTCCTCGCCGGAGAGGACGTCGACCTGCTCCGCCACGGTGCGGCGCGCGACGGCGCCCAGACCCTCGGCCAGGGCGAAAGCGAGCCCTCGAGCGGCGCCGGCGGGAGCCCGGTCGCGCAGCTCGAAGAGCGGCGCCAGCGTCCGCCGCAGGTGCGCACCCAGCCACGGGGCCAGCCGGCTTCGGACCCGTTCTCGCAGAGGCGGATCGAGCAGATCGCTCGACAGCACCTCGACCTGAGGGGAGAGCGCCGTGTCGCCGGCCGCCAGACGCGCGACGGCGGCACCCCGCCACAGGATCTCCGCGCCGGGACCGACGCGGAAGGCATCCTCCTCCTCGTTCTCGAAGGCCCGTACGCGCTCCCGTGCCAGCTCGCGCAGCGCCCGGTTGGCGGCCGCCAGCAGCCCGCGTGAGCCCTCTCCCTCTCCCCGGTCCGGGCGGAAGCGGAAGCCCTCGAGGACCCCGGCCCGCAGCCCCTGTACCTGTACCTCGCCGTCGGCAGCGACGCTGGTGACGAGGTCGGAGGCCTGGTAGCGGGCGATCACCGCGCCCGCCCGGTCGACGAACTCCTGCGTCAGCCGCTCGTGGAGCGCGTCGGAGAGCCGGTCCTCGACGGCGCGCGTCGCCTCCTGCCAGTGGCGCGCCTCGGCCACCCAGGACGCGCGCTGGGAGAGGTAGGTCCAGGTGCGGATGGCGGCGATCCGCCCCAGCAGCACGTCGACCTCGCCCTCGGTGCGGTCGAGGTCGCGGACGTGAGCGGCGAAGAAGTCTTCGCGGATGCGTCCGGCCGGAGAGCACAGATCGCGGAACACTCGTGCCAGCAGGCGCGTGTGTGCCTCGGTGAGGACGCTCTGGAAGTCGGGAACCTGGCAGACCTCCCAGAGCAGGCGTACCGACTCGGGATCCCGCGCCAGGGCCATCGTCTCGGGATCGCGTACCAGGGCGGCGAGGGCGCTCTCGTCCTCGGCGTGGCGGGCCCGCACCAGGAAGGGCTCGGGCGGCCGGCGCTGCAGGCTGGCCAGCAAAGCGAGCGGCGAGAAGAAGTCCAGCTCGTCGCTGCGCCAGAAGAGGCGCCCGAGCGGCGCGAAACGGTGCGACTCGACCGCCTCGACCAGCCGGCGGTCGAGCGGTCCCAGCTCGACGGTGGCGGCGAACTGGCCGTCGCGCACGTGCCGGCCCGCGCGCCCGGCGATCTGACCGACCTCGGCCGCGGTCAGCGCGCGGGGGCCGACCCCGTCGAACTTCACGAGGCCCGTGAAGACGACCGTGTCGATATCGAGGTTCAGCCCCATGCCGATCGCGTCGGTCGCCACCAGGTGCTCGACCTCGCCGCCCTGGTAGAGCCCCACCTGCGCGTTGCGGGTGCGGGGCGAGAGGGCGCCGAAGACGAGCGCCGCCCCCCCGCGCTCGCGGCGCAGGCGGGCCGCTACCTGGTAGAGCTCCCGCAGCGAGAAGACGATCACGGCGGAGCGGGGAGGCAGCTTGGCGAGCCGCTTGGGCTCCGCGTACGAAAGCGTCGAGAGCCGAGGCCGCGTCTGGAAGATGGCGTCCGGCAGCAGCTTGTGAAGGATCGGCCGGATCGTCTCGGCGCCGATCAGCCAGGTCTCGAGCCTGCCGCGCGCGGAGAGGATGCGGTCGGTGAAGACGTGGCCGCGCTCGCGGTCGGCGGCGAGCTGCACCTCGTCGACGGCCAGGAAGTCGACCGCGAGGTCGGGGGGCATCGCCTCCACGGTCGCGATCCAGTAGCGGGGCCGGCGCGGGACGATTCGCTCCTCGCCGGTCACGAGCGCGACTTCCTCGGTCCCGCGTAGTGCGGCCACCCGGTCGTAGTTCTCCCGCGCCAGCAGGCGCAGCGGGAAGCCGATCATCCCGCTCGCGTGCGTGAGCATGCGCTCGAGCGCCAGGTGGGTCTTGCCGGTGTTGGTCGGGCCGAGCAGGGCCGTGACGGGACGGTGCACTTCTCGAAGACGGTATCACCTCCCGGGAGACGCGGCGGCGAAGCGGGGGCGTGGTAGGCTCGCGGCGTCCATGTCGCTCCGGAGCCTGCGCAGCCTCGCCACGCTGAGCCTGGCCGCGGCCGTGCTGGCCGTGTACCTGCCCGATGCGGGTCACGGCTTCGTCAAGGACGACTTCCGCTGGGTGCTCGAAAGCCGGGTCCGCAGCGCCGCCGACCTCGCCGGGCTCCTCCAGCGGGACAACGGCTTCTACCGCCCGGTGGTGAGCCTGTCCTTCGCGGTGAACGAGTGGTTGGCGGGCTCCGAGCCCCGACCCTACGGCGAGGTGAATCTGCTGCTGATGCTGGCCTGCGCAGCGGCCCTGGGGTTCCTCGCGCGGGGGCTGGGACTGCCTTCCGGGGCCGCCCTCCTGGCCTCCGGACTCTGGTGCCTGAATCCGCACGGCATCAGCGGGCTGGTGCTCTGGACGAGCGGCCGCACCTCGGGGCTGCTGACCCTCTTCTCGCTGCTCGCCGCCCTCGCCCTGGTGCACCGGCGGCGCTTCTGGGCCGTCGGTTTCGCCCTGCTCGCGGTCTTCTCCAAGGAGGAAGCCGTCCTGCTTCCGGCTATCCTCGTGCTGTGGGCGATCGCACTCGAGCCGGGCGGCGGCAGGACGGTCCGTCGGCTGCTGCGGATCGGCGGACCCTTCGCCATCCCCCTGGTCCTCTACTTCCTCGCCCGGAGTCGCACGGCCGCCTATCTGCCGACGAGCGCTCCCGCCTACTACCGCTTCACCGTCGACCCTTCACTGCTCTTTCGCAACGTCCTCGAGTACGCCGACCGTGCCGGCACGCTCACCCTGGTCGTGCTCCTGGTCATGGCACTCGCTCTTCGCCGGGTCCCCCGGCTCGAGCCGCGGGAATGGCGGGTCGTGCGCCTCGGCGCCGCCTGGCTCCTGCTCGGCTTCGGTCTGACGGTCTTCGTGCCGTCGCGCTCGAGCCTGTATGTCTGCTTCCCCTCGGTGGGCGTCGCGCTGGCGGGGGCGGCGGTGGCCTCGGCGCTCTGGCGCGGGGCCTCACCGGCCGCCCGCGTGCGCCTCGCCCTCGCGGCGGCGCTGCTGCCGCTGGCGTTCGTCCCGCTGCTCCGGGCGCGCGACGCGCGCTCGGTGCACAACGCCGACCTGTCGGCGCGGGTGACGGCGGACTTGCGGCAGGCGTTGACCAGCGAGCCGCGCCCCGCGGTCGTGGTCGTGGAGGACCGGCCCGACCTGCGGCCCAACCTCAGCGAGGCGTGGGGCGGCCTCGTCAAGGAGGCCGTCGCCCTCGCCACCGGCCTGCGTGTGCAGGTCGAGTACGAGCCCGGGTCCGGCCGCTGGACGCGCTGCACCATTCGCCTGCCCGCGCCGACCACGGGCGGGAAGCTCACCCTCGCCCTGCGCGGCGGCCGGCTGGAGCGCGTGGCGTCGTCCCGCGCTTCCCCCGATTGATCTCGCGCGTCGACCACTCGAGGACGCGATGAGCTGGACCGACCTCTGGGATCGGGCGCTTGGACGGCCGCGGCGGGCGCGGGGGCACGAAGAGGAGCTGGCCGCCGTCAACCGTCGGAGGGCCGAGCTGCGCGAGAGGACCGACGCCGAGCTGACGATCGCAGCGAAGAGTCCCGGCCTGATGCGTGCCGACGCCTTCGCCCTCGCCTGCGAGGCGGCGCGCCGCCGGCTGGGGCTCGACGTCTTCGACGTCCAGGTGCTGGGCGGCCTCGCGATGGCCGAGGGCCGGATCGCCGAGATGCAGACCGGCGAGGGCAAGACGCTCGCCGCCACGCTGCCCGTGTGCTGGGCCGCCCTGGGCGGCCGCCCGGTGCACGTCCTCACCGCGAACGACTACCTCGCGCGCCGCGACGCGGAGTGGATGGGCCCGGTCTACCGCCTGCTGGGTCTCCGCGTCGGCTCGGTGGGACAGGACTCGGACCTCTCGGCACGCCGGGCGGCCTACGCGAGCGAGGTCACCTACGGCTCGGCGACCGAGGTCGGATTCGACTTCCTGCGCGACCAGCTGCGGCGGAGGCCAGAGGACCTCGTCCAGCGTCCCTTCGGCATGGCGCTCGTCGACGAGATCGACTCGATCCTGATCGACGAGGCGCGCATCCCGCTGGTGATCGCCGGCGGCGCCGAGGCCCCGGCCCGGATGGCGCGGCTCGCCGATCAGACCGCGCCGCGGCTCGCGCGCGGCCTCGACTTCGAGGGCGCCGAGGGCGACCAGCGTGTCGTGCTCACGGAGTCGGGGGCGGCCCACGCCGAGGCGCTCCTGGGATGCGGCAACCTCTTCGAGCCGGCGAACGGACCGCTGCTCGCCGCGCTCGTCCAGGCCCTGCACGCCCACGCGCTGCTGCGCCGCGACGTCGACTACATCGTACGTGGCGGCCAGGTGGTCCTGGTCGACGAGAACAAGGGCCGGACGGCGGCTCTCCGCCGCTGGCCCGAGGGCCTGCAGGCCGCGGTCGAGGCCAAGGAAGGCGTCGCGATCCGGCACGCCGGGCGCATCCTGGGCTCGATAACGCTGCAGAGCTTCATCGCTCTCTACCCCCGTGTCTGCGGGATGACCGGCACCGCGGCCAGCCAGGCGACGGAGTTCCGCGAAATCTACGGTCTCGAGGTGGTGGTGGTGCCGACCCACCGGCCGCTCGTGCGGCGCGACCTGCCCGACGTCGTGTGGACGACGCGGGAGGAGAAGCACGCAGCGCTCGTCTCCCGGATCCGTGAGGCGTACCAGCGCGGGCGTCCCGTGCTGGTGGGCACCGCGAGCGTCGCCGAGTCGGAAGAGCTGGCCCGGCGTCTCGTCGCCGCCGGCATCCCGCACCGGGTGCTGAACGCGCGCAACGAAGAGGCCGAGGCGGCCGTCGTCCGGCAGGCGGGGCGGGTGGGTGCCGTGACCATCTCGACCAACATGGCGGGGCGCGGCACGGACATCCTGCTGGGCGGCGACCCGCCCGAGCAGCACGAACGGGTGGTGGGCCTGGGCGGGCTGCTGGTGCTGGGGACGAACCGCCACGAGAGCCGTCGCATCGACCATCAGCTGCGCGGACGCGCCGGTCGCCAGGGCGATCCCGGCGAGTCGGAGTTCCACGTCTCGCTCGAGGACGACCTCTTTCGCCGCTTCGTCCTCGGGCGGGACGTGGACATCGACCACGCCCAGCGGGTGATCGAGGGGCAACACCTGGAGATCCGCCAGAACCTGCAGCGCTACGAGCGGATCCTGGAGCTGCAGCGTCGCATCGTGCACGCGCAGCGGCGCGAGGTTCTGCTGGGCGAGGCGGAGGAGCTCCTCGCGCGCGAGCGGCCGGAGCGCTGGCGGGAGCTGGCCGATCAGCTGGGCGAGGACGCCCTGGTCCGGCTGGAGCGCGACGTCACCCTGGCGACGATCGACGCCGAGTGGAGCCAGTACCTGGAGGAGGCGGGCCAGACGCGGGAGGACGTCGCCTGGGTCTCGCTGAGCGGCGTTCCGCTCCACGAGTACCAGCGCAGCGTCGCCCGCATGTTCGAGCGCTTCTGGGAGCGCGTCGACGCCGAGGTGCTCGCGGCCTTCGCGTCGGGAACGGCCGAGGCGATCGCGGAGCGCGCGTCGGGTACCGGCGCCACCTGGACCTACCAGACGAACGACCAGGCGTTCCCCGACGTGATGGCACGGATGCTCGAGCGGGTCCGCTCGCTCCTCCGCCGCTCGCGCGGTTGAGTCCGGCGCACCGGTCCCCTCTGCCGCCGTGGAACTCGCGGACCGATCTGGCGGTACCCTCTGTCCTCGGATCCTCAGGGCCCCTCCTGGATGGTCGAGAAGCGGCGCGGCCGTGGTGGCGGAGCACGGCCTGGGCCCTGGGTCTGGCGTTGCTTGCCGCTTCTTCTTCTCTGGCCGATCGCCTGGGTCGCGAGGTGTTCGCGAGCCGACCTGTTCACCTTCAACTACCCGATCCTGTACGAGGTCGCGCAGCAGTGGAGCCAGGGCCGCGTCCCGCTCTGGAACCCGCACATCTTCGGAGGGACTCCCCTGGCGGCCGCGATGCAGGGGGGTGTCTTCTACCCTCCGGACGCTCTCCTCCTGCTCCTGAAGCCCTTCTGGCTCGCCTACGGCTACTCCATCCTGCTCCACTACTCGCTGTGCGGGGTCTTCGCCTTCCTGTACCTCCGCAGCCTGGAGGTGTCGCGGGGGAGCGCGGCCACGGGGGCGATCGTCTACATGTTCGGCGGTTTCACCATGTCCCACCTGGGACATGTCTGCATGCTCCGGACCTTCCCGTGGCTGCCTCTGGTGCTCTGGGCATTCGAGGCGTGGCGGCGTCGGGGATCGGCCCGCCACCTCGTGCTGGGCTCTCTGGCGGTCACGCTCCTGCTCCTCGCAGGACACCCTCAGGTTCCCTTCCTGTCCCTCGTGGTCCTGACGGTCTACGGGCTGTGGTTCGCTGCCACCGCGGTGGAGGCGGGAGAGAGGCGGCGATGCCTGACCGGCCTGCTCTTCCTGGGCCTGGCCGGAGCCGCGACCGCGGGTGTCCAGATCTTGCCCACCCTCTTTGCCCTACGCGACGACCTCGTTCGCGACGGACGAGGTAGCTACGAGTACTTCACCATGTACTCGTTTCCGCCTTCGGCTCTCTTCAGTTTCGTGTTTCCCCGTCTCTACCGTGTGAACCTGGTCGAAATGTCCGGATACGTGGGAATCGCCCCGTTGGCTCTGGCATACGTGGGTGCCCGGCGAGCGGGTGGCGCGCAGAGCCGACACCGCTACTTCTTCATTGGGCTTTCCGCGGGGGCCGTCTTCCTGGCGCTCGGCCGATACAACCCCCTGTACCCGCTCCTCTACCGCCTCCCGCTCTACAACAGCTTCCGCATCCCCGCCCGCAACTGGTTCGAGCTCACCCTGGCCGTAGCCGCGCTGGCCGCGCTGGGACTCGAGTCGCTGCGGCGGGGAGTCCCGCGGACCCGGCGGACACTGGCCTGGGCGCTCGTGGGCATCGCCCTGGCGGCGGCCGGCTCGGTGGCCCTGGTCACGGCGACCGGGACGGGCCGGACGACGGACGCCGCGGTGACCAGCCGCCTTCCCATCCTCGCCCTGACGCTCTTGCTCCTGGGAAGCGCGGTCGTGAGACCGGCGCTCGTCCGTCATTCCGTCTTCGCGCTCGCCCTCGCCGCGCTGCTCACCGGTGACCTTTTCAGCTTCGGCGGCGCGTTTCGCACCCCGGACGATCCGAGCGTGTATGCCGAGCGTCCGGACGTCATGCGATTCCTCTCCCGGCAGGAGAGGCCGTTCCGGGCACTGACCGTCGGCGTGCCCGGGCGGATCGAGACCGCCAAGGAGTCGCTCGTCCCCGACTTCAACGAAGCCGTGGGAGTCGAGTCGCTGGGCGGCTACGACGTGGTCTTCTTGCGGCAGCTCCTGCCCGCCTCCCGGGGAGTGATTGGTCCGACCGGCGTGGTCGCCAACCCGGACGTGCTCGGATGGAAGCGCTTCCGATGGTTCATGGACCTGATGAATACGCGCTTCGTGCTGGTGCCCGCCGCCGCCGGGATCACCCTGCAGGACGAGCAGCGACTTCCCAGAGGTGTTCCGAAACCACCACGTGGTCGTCTACCAGAACCGAACGGCGTTCCCGCGCTTTTTCTGGATCCCCCGGGTTCTGAGGGCCAGCGCGGACGAGGCATTCCGTGCCCTGAAGACGGGTCGGCTCGGGGAGGAGCCGTTTCGGCCGTCGCTCGCGGCCTAGTGGAGGTCCCTCCGGGGGTGACGCCTCCCGATCCCGCTCTGGAAGCGGCTCCAGCGGTCGAGCCGCTGCGCCCGGCGCGAGTCGAGGTCCTGAGGATGGAGCCTGGCGACGTCCAGCGTACGCCTGGAAAGCCCAGCCCCTGGCCTTCTCGTGCATGGCAGCAACATGGCGTCCGGCTGGACGGCCAGCGTCGACGGGGTAGAGACTCCCCTCTATCGTGCGGACGGCTTCCTGCAGGGAGCCGTGGTGCCGGCGGGTGTGCACGAGGTTCGCTTCACCTATCGGCCGCTATCCTTCCGGCTCGGTGTGGCATCGACGCTGGCCGGGCTGGCGTTCCTCGTCGGCCTGCTCGCGCGGCCGTCGCTCCTGCGTCCGCTGGGCGGCAGCGCCTAGGCGACCGGACCGACGCTCGGGGAGTGTGCCTCTGGGCGCTCAGGCCTATCGAGGCCGAGTCCGAGGTCTGTTGCAGGACGCGGGCCGCGCCCGATAAGATCGCCGCTTCCGGAGTCGCCGGCTCCCCGAGCCGGACGGTTGCGAGTGGAGGGTGGATGCGGTTGACGCGGATGCTGCCGGTGCTCGCGCTCGGCGTGTGCCTGGCCCCGGCGGTGCGAGCCGACAAGCGCCTCGACCAGGCCGTCGCCAAGGCCGAGGCGCAGCTCGCCAAAGGAAGACAGGAGGACGCGGTCGAGATCCTGCGGAAGGCGGCCGCCAAGTCCGCTCGCGATCCGCTGGCCTCGCTCGCGCTGGCCGGTATGCTCGCCCGCGTGGGCAGGCTCGGCGAGGTGGCGCCGGCGCTCGTCGAGGCTGGCGCGCGGGCGACCGGCGCTCCACCGCAGGTGCGGGCGCGGGTGCTGGCGGCCCGCTCCGCCTTCGCACTGCGCGCCGGCACGACCCAGGAGGCGCTCTCCTTCGCGCGACAGGCCGTAGCCGCCGAGACCGGCGCCCCCGGGCTCGCGGCGCTGGCTCGCGCGCTGGCGCGGCGTGGCGACCCCGAGGCAAGTACCGCCGCCGAGCGCGCGGTCGCGCTCGAGCCCGACTCGGCGCCGGTTCAGCTGGCGCGCGGGGATGCGCTCCTGGCTGCCCGGCTGGGGGCCGAGGCCGAGGCCGCCTACCGGCGTGCGCTCGAGCTCGAGCCGAGCTCGGCGACCGCGGAAACCGGTCTCGCGCTCGCCCTCATCCGTCAGCGCAAGGCCGCGGAGGCTCAGGAGGCGGCGCGCTCGGCCGCCGGGATGGATGAGCACTTCGCGGAGGCCGAAGCCGCCCTGGGTCTCGCGCTGGTCCTGCAGGATCCGTCAGACCGGGCGAGCCAGGCGGTGGCCGCCGCGCAGCAGGCGCGTTTCATGGAGCCGGACAACCCGTTCTGCCGGCTCGCGCTCGGCCGCGTGTTCGAGGGTCGTGGTCAGCCCGACCGGGCGGCCGCCGCCTACCGCGAGGCCGAGCGCGTCGACCCCTCGTGGGCAGCGCCACGCGTGGCGCTGCTCGACCTCCGCGCGCGGCAGGGGGAGGTCGACGGAGTGCTCGCGGACCTGCGCGCGCTTCCCGAGGAGATCCGGGCCTCCGGCGAGGCCCAGCTGCTGCTCGGGGAGCTGCTCACGCGCAAGGCCGATCTCAGGGGCGCCAAGGCCGCCCTCGACCGGGCGGTGGCGGCGCTGCCGGGATCGGCCGAGGCGCAGGCGGCTCTCGGCAGTGCCGCCTACGATGCCGGCGAGCTGGCGCTGGCCGCCGAATCGTATGGCCGGGCGGTACGGCTCGATCCCAGCGACCTCACCTATCGGTCGAATTACGGACGCTTCCTCGCCTACGACGGACGCCTCGAAGAGGCCCGCTCGGCGCTGCTCGAGGTCACGAGCCGACCCGAGGGCAAGACGGTCGACGCCTTCATGACCCTCGGTGAGATCGACCGCTCCTTCGACCCGCCCCGTGTGGAGGACGCGGTGGCGGCGTACCGCTCCGCGCTGGCGCTCGAGCCCAAGAATGCCGAGGCCGCCCTGGGCATCGCGCGAAGCTATCGCGCCGGGCGGCAGTGGACCAGGGCGGTCGAGGCTTACGAGCGGGTCTCGGCGATGGGCCGCCGGTACGACCGCGAGGCGCTTCTCGGCACCGCCTGGTGCTACTACCGCAGTGGCGACGGCTACAAGGCCGGGTTCTACACGGGCTTGGCCGCGCGCGCCGGCGCCGACGTCAGCGCGCTCCGGAGAGTCCTCAACAAGCCGGTCTGGGCCGCCGACGAGCTGGACGCCCTGGTCGACCAGCTCCGCTCGAAGAACGCCGGCGACGAGGTGCGTGCGGTCAGGGGCCTGCTGCATCTGGGCAGGACGGGCGTCCTCCCTCTCGCCTCCGCCCTCCAGCGGAGGACGACCGCGATCGCCGCACGCGAGGCGATCGTCGACGGCCTCGCGGACATGGCGTCAGGGGCCCGCGACGCCTTGCCCGTGCTGGAGCGTTTGACCCGGGCCGGCCCGTGGCCCGCCGGTGACGCCCGAGACCGCGAGCGCGAGGCAAAGCTCGTGGCGGCGATGAAGGGGGCGGCCGCGAAGATACGGGGGCAGTAGCTCGCTAATAGAGATACAGCCGGACTCGCTGGATGGAGAACCGGCCCGGTTCGAGACGGACGTGGCGGCCCTGGTGCGTCTCGTCGCCGCTCAGCCAGCGGAGGTTCTCGAAGCGTCCCGCGACTAAGCGGCCTTCCTCGGCGCTCAGGATCCCGGCCTGCTTGCCCGGCGCGGTCGAGGCGAAAGTGACGGTGACGCCGGTCCCGGCCACGACGAACGCGTCGGGTCCCGTCGCCAGCACGAGACCGCCCGCGGGAGAAACCTCCCCCTCGAACGACGCCCTGAGGACGTAGCCGCCCAGCCGCACCTGCTGGGGCTGCTTCTGTTCAGGGCCCTCTGGGAGCAGGCCGGCGGTCGCCCCTTTCCTCTGCAGCTCGAGGATGAGCGGCTCCAGCTGCGCCAGAAGGTCGTAGCTCTCGGCCAGGTCCTTCGCCGCCGGCTCCTCGATCGACTCGATGCCGAAAGGCGAGAACCCGATCGCCTCCAGCCCGCCCACGGCGAAAAGGCCATTCACCGAGGCCTCCGGGCCGCGCCGGGCCTCGGGAACGAACAGGGGATTGCCCGGGCGACGGTAGCGTCGCGCCCACCCGGAGAAGTCCTGGAAGTAGATGTCCGGCGCCAGGAAATCGATGCTCGGGGCTCCGGCGCGCCAGACGTCGAAGAGGTGGGGGAGCGGGCCGGCGCTCGGATACTGTCCCGGCTGGTAGCCCGGGCGGATGAGGGCGGCGTTCAGGTACAGAGGCAGGGGATACTCGCGCTTTCCGGCGGCCGCGACGGCCTCCGTGTAGCGGGCGAAGTGCCAGGCCATGAAGACCTCCTCGCCCGCCGGTCCGTCGCCGAAGACCGCCGACCAGGTGCCGCTCGTCCGGGCGCCGGCGTTCCGCCAGACCGTCCGCAGCTCGGACGACAGGCGGTCGGCGTCGCCGGCGAGAAGGCGGGTCAACTCCGCCGGCACCTGACCGGAGAACGCCCGGTCGGCGAGCGGACTGTGGTCGCGTGCGGTCGGGATCATCCCGATCTCGTTCTCGACCTGCACCATGAGGACCGTGTGCCGTTCTCCGTCGACCTCGCGCAGGTGCCGGAAGAGCGCCGTGAGAGCGCGGCGATCGGCGTCGCGGCTCTCGGCCGCGAACGGCGACAGGATCTCCTGCCGGACGCCGCTTCCGTCCATCGCGCGCGGGAACCGCTCCGGGTCGCGCTTCACCCAGGCGGGTGCGTAGCACGACATGCTGTTCTTCCACGAGGCGAACCAGAGCAGAACCAGGCGCATCCCGTGCTCGCGCGCCTGGGCGATCACCTGATCGACCTGAGAGAAGTCGAAGCGACCCTCCTCGGGCTCGAGGAGGTCCCAGGGCACGGGGACGAGGACAGTGTTCATGTGGAGGGAGGCGAACCTGGCCCAGAACTGCCGCAGATAGGCCGGGTTGCCCGCCGTGGAGTTGCCGAGCTCGCCGCCCCGGATGAGGAACGGCGCCCCGTCGACGATGAGCTGCGTCGCCCTGCCGTGCGCACGGAGCCGCGGCATCGACGAGTCGGCGGCGGCCGGCAGGGCGCCGCTGGCGGAAAGGAGCACGAACCAGGTCAGGGTCTTCATCGCCTCGAGTCCCGGGCCGAGAGCTGAGATCTCCGCGGGCGTCCGGCTCGGGGCCCGCTCGCCCCTTCGCCCGCCGCGGCGCCGCTATCGTAGCGCTCGTCGTGGTTCGCCGCTCGGGTCGTTCCGAAGGGGTCGCCCGTACGGCACAGGCGCTGAAACCGTCCGCGTCAGGCGACGCAGCGGGCGGGCGTCGCCGAACCCGCGAGGCCGGCGTGAGGCGCGCGAGGCCGCTTCACGCGACCTGGGTCGCGCGCGCCGGCTGGCGACGGCTGGATTGACGCGGGACGAACCCGGTCACGAGATCATTGACGCTCTCGGCCTCGATCAGGAAGGCATCGTGGCCATGGGGCGAGTGGAGCGTGACGAGACGACCCTTCGGCAAGGCCGATGCCAGGGCCTGCTGCTCCGCCGGCGGATAGAGCAGGTCGCTGTCGATGGAGACGACCAGCGTCGGGACGTCCACGCGCGCCAGCGCCGCTTGCCAGCCGCCGCGGCCGCGCCCGACGTCGTGCGTGTCCATGGCCCGGGAGAGGGTCACGTAGCAGGCGGCGTCGAAGCGGTCGGCGAGAGCGACACCGTGGTGGTCGAGCCAGCCCTCGACCGCGTAGCGCCCGTCCGCTCCGGAAGAGCGCGAGAAGCGCGCCTCCAGCCCGGCGGGGCTGCGATAGCTCAGCATGGCGACGTGGCGCGCGACAGCCAGGCCCGCCCGTGGCGGATCGTCGGGCGGGTAGCGTCCGTCGCGCCAGCGGGGATCGGAGACGATCGCCCGCCGCTGGGCCGCCGAGAGGCCGATGCTCCAGGCTGAGTGGCGTGCCGAGACCGCGATCGGGACGATCGCGTCCACGCGCTCGGGAAAGACGAGCGCCCACTCCAGGGCCTGCATGCCGCCCAGCGAGCCGCCGATCACCAGGCGCAGCCGCCGCACGCCGAGGGCGTCCAGGAGCGCCGCCTGCAGGCGCACCATGTCGCGGACGGTGACGTCAGGGAACGCCCCGCCCCAACGGCCGAGGCCGTCGGGGCGGAGCGAGGCGGGACCGGTCGTACCGTAGCAGCCGCCCAGCACGTTGCTACACACGACGAAGTCCCGGTCGGGGTCGAGCGCGCGCCCCGGTCCCAGGAGCGGGCTCCACCAGCGTTCGACGTCGGCGGACGCGGTGAAGCCATGGCACACGAGCGCCGCGTTGTCGCCGCCCGAGGCGAGCCGGCCCCAGGTGCGGTACGCCACCGTGACCGAGGCGAGCACGGGGCCCGACTCGAGCGTGAACGGCCGCGCCAGCTCCAGGAACCGGGTGCCTTCCGGGGCGACCCCGGGACTCATGCAACGGCCTTCACGGCGGTCGCGAACGCCTGCTGGAAGTCGCCCTTGATGTCCTCGATGTGCTCGATGCCGACCGAGACCCGGATCAGGTCGGGGGTCACGCCGCTCGTCTTCTGCTCCTCGTCGGAGAGCTGCTGGTGGGTGGTCGTGTTGGGATGGATGACCAGCGTCTTGGCGTCGCCCACGTTGGCGAGGTGGCTGGCGAGACGGACGTTGTCGATGAAACGCCGGCCGGCGACGGCTCCGCCCTTGATCCCGAAGGTCAGGACCGACCCGAAGCCGTGACGCAGGTACTTCTTGGCGAGGGCGTGCGAGGGGTGGGAGGGCAGGCTCGGGTGGCTGACCCAGCCGACCGCCGGGTGCTTCTCCAGCCAGCGCGCCAGTTCGATCGCGTTGTCGTTGTGGCGCTGCACCCGCAGCGAGAGCGTCTCCAGGCCCTGCAGGAAGAGGAACGCGTTGAAGGGCGACAGGCAGGGGCCGAAGTCGCGCAGCCCCTCGACCCGGGCGCGGATGGCGAAGGCGATGTTCCCGAAGGAGCTCTTGGGACCGAAGGTCTCCCAGAAGTTCAACCCGTGGTAGCCGGGCGCCGGCTCCGTGAAGACGGGGAAGTTGCCGTTGCCCCAGTCGAAGCGTCCCGAGTCGACGATGATCCCGCCGATCGAGGTGCCGTGGCCGCCGATCCACTTGGTGGCCGAGGCGACCACGATGTCGGCGCCGTGCTCGATCGGCCGACAGGTGTAGCCGGCCGCGCCGAAGGTGTTGTCGACCACCAGCGGGATGCCATGGTCGTGCGCGACCTTGGCGAGGGCCTCGTAGTCGGGCACGTTGAAGCGGGGGTTGCCGAGCGTCTCGACGTAGAGGGCGCGCGTGCGCGCGTCGATCAGCTTCGCGAAGGCGGCGGGGTCGTCGCCCTCGACGAACTTGACGCCGACGCCCAGGCGGGGGAAGGAGACCTTGAACTGGTTGTAGGTGCCGCCGTAGAGAAAGCTCGTCGAGACCACGTTGTCGCCGGCCTGCAGGATCGTGGAGAGCGCGAGGAACTGCGCCGCCTGGCCGCTCGCGGTCGCGAGCGCCGCCGCTCCGCCCTCGAGCGCCGCCACCCGCTTCTCGAAGACGTCCGTGGTCGGGTTCATGATCCTGGTGTAGATGTTGCCGAACTCCTTGAGCGCGAAGAGCCGCGCCCCGTGGTCGGCGTCGTCGAAGGTGTAGGACGAGGTCTGGTAGATCGGCACCGCGCGTGCGTGTGTGCCGGGCGCGGGCTCCTGACCGGCGTGGACCTGCAGCGTCTCGAATCGGTAGCCCGTCTGTTCGTTGCTCATCGGCCTTTCTCCCTCTCTTCCTCTCGCCCGCGTCCTCTGGCGGGCCTGGTTTCGCTCCGCGGAAGGCCGGTGGGCAACAAAAAACCCGCTCCGGCTCTGCCGTTGCGGGTCTTGCTGGCCACGTTCGCTTTGGCTGTCCTGCCTAGCTCCCGTGCACCTCCACCCGCACGTGCGCACACATGCCCATGCACATGGCCATGACGGGGCTCGCGGCGGTGGTGGTACGAATCGACATTTCGAACAAAGTAGCCGGAACGAAGGCCGGTGTCAAGGGCAGTCCCGAAACACTGTAACCAAGTTCGGCATCTCATTCATCAGTCGGCCGTCCGCAACGGCAACCAGCAGAAGCGCTGGGAGCACGACGAGGGCTGTGGCGGGCCGGGCCTACTTCAGATACGGCACCAGGTCCGTGGCCGCGTCCTGCTGCGGGTAGTCGAGGCCGAGCAGCCGGCCGAGCGCCCAGGCGATGTCCTCGGGTCCGCATTCGACCGGACGCGGGCCGGGGCGGATGCCCGGACCCAGGAACACGATCGGCACGTGGCGATCGTAGTCGTAGGGAGTCCCGTGGCCGGTACCGCCTTTGTACTTGCGGCTGGTCAGATACACGTACTTCTTGACGCGCCCGATGAGGTCGCCGCTGCGGGGCGCGTAGAAGGCGCGCTGCTGCATCGCGAAGAGAGGATCGCCGGCGGGCGCCGGACCCACGAGCTGGGCCGCCGAGTAGATGGTGTCCACGATGCCCGTGCCCATCGCGGCTTTCCGGATCGTCTGCTCGACGTCGGCTCGCGTCAGACCCTGTCGCGCGATCGCCTCCTGGTCGAGCACCCACTCGAGCTCGTCGCTGTCGGCGACCAGGCCCCGCGCTCCCGGAAAGCGCGCCGCCAGGGCCGTTTCCACGGTCTCCTCGAGGTCCTCCTCGCGTGCGCGGCGCGCGGGGATGCCTTTCGCCTGCAGGGTCTCGACCAACGGCATGACGCCGTGGTCGGCCGTGAGCACGACCAGAGCGCCGCCCTCGCTGGCCCGCCGGTCGACCTCGTCCAGGAAGCGGCCGAGCGCGCGGTCGAGCCGCAGCATCTCGTCCATCATCTCCTGACTGTCCGGGCCGTAGCTGTGCCCGACCGCGTCGCAGGAGGAGAAGCTCACCGCCAGGAGGTCGGTGGCATCGTCCTCGCCGAGGTGGTGTCCTGCCATGGCGGCGAGCGCGAAATCGAGCAGGACGGAGTCGGCGAAGGGCGTGCCCTTGAGTCCGTCGTAGAAACCCTCTGCCGGGGGCGTGCCGGGGATCGCGTGGGGGAAGACGTTGTCGACGCCGTCTCCCTCGCCGGAGACGGCGTCCGGGCCCGCGTACCGGCGATAGAGCCCGGGGTCGTCCAGCAGGCGCTGCCAGGGCCGGCCGGCGAAGCCGTCCGGGAGACGGCGCGCGTTCCACGCCGTGAGCCACGCGGGCACCGCGTCCATGTAGTGGCTGCTGGTCACGAAGCGCCCGTCCTCCGTCTCGTACCAGTACGCGGCGTCCGCCCTCCGTCCGGCCATGAGGATCGCCGCGCGGTCCTTGAACGACACGCCCACGACGCGCGAGCGGGGCGAGCGCGCCTTCAGCAGGTCGCCGAGCGTGAAGCCGTCGAAGCGAACCGGAGAGGCGGGCCGCCCCTCGCCGCCCAGCGTGCGGACGGTCTCGTCCTCGACCACGTTGACCCGGCGGCGCAGCGCGCGATCGTACCAGCTGTTGTGGACGATACCCGAGCTGCGAGGCGAGCGGCCCGAGAGCAGCACCGAGTGGCCGGGTCCCGTCGAGGTGCAGGCGTGGCGGAAGCGCGCGTTCGTGAAGACCGCCCCCTGCTCGACCAGCCGCTTGAAGCCGCCCGTGAAGAGCGGGCGGAAGCGATCGAGATAGTCCGCCCTCATCTGGTCGACCGAGACGACCGCCACCAGGCGGAGCTTGGCGGGGGCCGCGGGGGCGCCGTGCGCCGGGAGCGGCGCCTTGGCGCCGAACAGGGCTGCCACGACCGCGAGGGCGGCCGCGGCCAGGAGAGGGAGGAGGACACGCCGAGAGGGCATCGGGAAGCTCCTGCGAGCCCCCCATCCTACCCCGTCCCCGAAGCGTCGCGTTCCGGGGCGGGCGCCGTCTCAACGACGTAGGCGAGGCGCCCGGCCTCGCGCCGGGCCGCCTGCTCGTAGTCGCGTGAGCTGACGATCACGCGCAGCCGCTCGGAGACCGGCAGCACGGTGAGGATCGGCTCCCAGCGCACGGGCTGGCCGCTCGTGGTGTCGAAGATGCGGCCCTCGTCGACCGCGGCCGTCGCCTGGGGGAGCGGCAGACCGGCCAGCGCGCGGGCCGTCGCCCGCAGTCGCGCCTCGTCGAGCGGGCTGAGTGGCCGCACCAGGCGCCGGCTCTGCATGGCGATGTGATAGTGCGCGGTCACGAAGGAGATCCCGTCCAGCCCGTGGGACTCGCAGACGACCATCAGCCAGCCCATGAAGTCCCGCAGCAGCCCCAGGCCCGGATGCTGCTGTCCGGGGAGCCGCGGTCGTGCCGCCGAGAAGGGCTCGCGTGGGTTCTGGAGCAGCAGCCACTCGAGGGCAATCGTCTCCATGCCGGCGACGGCGCTCCGGCTGCGCACGGCGCGCATCTCGACCAGCAGCTCGCGGAGACCGTCCTCACAGAAGACGCGCAGCGTCTGCCCGTGCGCGTCGAGCGCGTCGAGCTCCACCCGCAGCGAGCGGAAGCCCTTGGCGCGAAGCTGGGCGAGCACTCCGGCCCGCTCCAGCAGCAGCTCGACGCCGTGGCGCGTGAAGTAGCCGAGGAAGCGCTCCGGGCGTGACGGCCCGGGCAGCAGGCCCGCGATGTCCTCCTCGCTGAGGGTAAAGGCGAGACCGTCCTCGCCGCGCTCGGCGGCCCGCAGGTCGCTGCCGATCCGGCGGAAGCGCTTGAGGGTGAGTGCCTCTTCCGGCGGCGGCTCGATCTCGCGTCCCGAGGCGAGCCAGAGCAGCGCGCGCGCGGTGTGCTTCCAGGCGTAACGGCCGTAGCCCCCGGCCAGCAGCATCACCAGGGGACAGCTCCGGCCCTTCGCCCTCACCAGGCCGGTGACGAAACGATCGCGCTCGAAGAGACCCGCCGCCGAGATCCGCCAGTTGCCGATCGCGTCGTCCTCGGCCGGATCGGTCCCCGCCACGTAGACGACCAGACCGGGCCGCATCGACTCGACGACGGGCGGCAGCGCCTCGCGCAGCGTCGCCAGGTAGCGGGCGTCCTCGACCCCGGCCCCGAGCGCGATCGCGGTCGAGGCGAGGGCCTCCGCGTCACCCCAGTGCTCGTTGTGGATCGAGAAGGTGTAGACGCTCGCGTCCTCCGCGAAGGTGCGCCGCGTGCCGTTGCCGTCGTGCAGGTCGAGATCGACCACCAGGATCGGCGCCAGGAAGCCGCGCGCGCGCAGGCGGCGGATCGCGACCGCCACGTCGTTGAAGACGCAGAAGCCGCCGCCCGCGTCCGGGAACGCGTGGTGGAAGCCGCCGCCCAGGTGAACGGCGATCCCGCCGGTGCGCATGGCGAGACGGAGCGCCTGGATGGTGCCGCCGGTCATCAGTCGCTGCAGGTCCAGGGTGCGCTCGACCTCGCGGACCGGGATCTCGACGCCCAGGATACGAGTGAGCGTCTCCGGCTCCTGAACGGACTGTAGGTACTCGGGCGTGTGGACGCGCAGCAGGTTGAGGAGGGAGGCCGGCCGGGGTTCGGAGAGCTGGTCGCTCGCGAGCAGCCCCGCCTCCTCGAGCGCGCCCAACACCTTGTCGCCGCGCAGGGGATCCATCGGGACGCCGCTGATGCTGTGCTGGTAGCGATTGTCGTAGACGATCGGGATCCGGCGGGCGCTCAGGGAGTGGTAGAGGCGCCGACAGGAGCGAACCAGGGCACGGACGGGGGCCACGACCAGCATTGTGACACCTGGGTGCGAGGATCGGGTTCACCTCGTTGAACTCGTCCAACGGCGTGAACAGCGCCAGCAGTTCCGTGGCAGCACCGCTATCGCGGCACGAAACCAGGAAGCCGTCTCACTCGTAGTTCCCTTGTAGTCAGTCAATCTCAGCTGGCCACGCTGCAGGCAGGCGGAGGTGCGTGAGCCGGGCGCCCCCGCTCCGTGGTCAGCGATGAACGAAGCCCGAAATGCGAGGGAATGACGATGCGCAAGAGAGTCTGGATCGCAGCACTGGCGTTCTTCGCCGCGGCGAGCATTGCCGCAGCCGCCGGCCAGGACTCCGCGAAGGTGGAGATCCCATACCAGGTCACCTGGGCCGGCAAGGTGCTGCCGGCCGGGGAGTACACGTTCAAGTGGCAGGATGACGGCAGTGGTCTCGACGTGACCATCCTACATGGCAAGGAGTTGATGGCGAAGGGCCGCGGACGCATCGAGGAGCAGCCGACCAAGTCCGACTCCAACGCCGTGGGCACGAGCCGGCAAGACTCCGGGTCGCGGGTGCTCACTCAGGTCTTCTTCCGGGGCAAGTCGACGGTGCTGGTACTCGAGCAATCCTGAGGGGTTGGTCAGGCTCCGACTCGCCGGCGGAAGCCGGCGCGGGGGTGACCTCGAACGGCATCCTGGTTCGAGCCCTCGCGCCGGCTTCCGCGCTCGTCGCCATGCGCTCTCGAGCCGGATAGAATCTCCCTTCGCCCGACTGGAGACGGCTTGCCGAACCGGACCTGCGGCGTTCGGCCGAAGACCTGACCAGCGGCCCGGGGGAGGACGAGATGCGCTACGGGTACTTCGACAACGAGGAGCGGGAGTACGTCATCGACCGGGCGGACGTGCCCGTCTCCCGGACCAACTACATCGGCGTCTCGAACCCCTGCGTCCCCAGGGACTGGAAGGGCTTCGAGGTCGAGCGCCGGTGGCGGGGCGTCCTCTACAAGATCAAGGTCGAGAATCCGAGCGGCGTCTCGAAGGGCGTCAAGTCGGTCGCCGTGAACGGCAATCCGGTCACAGGCGTCATCCCGATCCAGGCCAAGGGCTCGGTCAACGACGTCGTCGTGGTGATGGGCTGAGCTGGCCGGCAGCGCGAGGCATCGGGAGGGGTGACGCAGGTGCGGGAGAGGGACGGTCGGCGCGTCTCGAGCTATCTGTGCTGGGGCCTGTGCCTGATAGTGCTGGCGGATCACGCGCTCACCACGGCGTGGGACTACATCAGCTTCCTTCGGGGCACCCGCAGCACGTTCTCGACCACCCCCGCCCACCGCTACGGCATCATGCGCGTCCCGGACGGTAGCGACGGTCCGCCGGCGCTCGGGGCCGACTTCAGCCAGGTCTACTTCTCGGCCCTGGCCATCCGGAAGGGCGACGCGCCCTACGACCCGCAGAACCCCGCCTTCCAGGACCGCTTCGGCCGTCGCCCCATCTATCCACCTTTGGCCAACTACCTCTACATCCCGCTGACGTTCCTCGCCTACCGGGACGCCCTGGTCGTCCACACGCTCGCCAGCCTGGCGCTCTTCCTCGGCGCGACGGCGCTGGTGCTCCTCATGTTCGGCCTCGGGCGCGAGGTGCTGGCGGCGGGCCTGGCTTGCCTGATGCTGGGATTCCTGACGCCGGTCGGGTTCTCCCACTTCGAGCGGGGGCAGTTCTACCTCGTCGTGGGCACGTCCCACCTGTTGGTGGTCGCGGCGGTGTACGCGCGGCGGGCCAGCCTGCCGCTCGCCGTCGGCGGCGCTCTGCTCGGCGCTCTCAAATGGACCGCGTTCCCGCTGCTGGGCCTCTTCAGCGTGCTCGGCTTCGTCGCCTCGCCGACCCCGCGGCGGCGGCTCGTCTTCCTGGCCGTGCCCGCCATCCTCGTGTTGAGCGTGATGGCGTTCGCGTCCGAGATCCCGGACTTCTGGCCCAGCCTGCGCATGTACGAGCTGGAGGTCGCGCCCAAGGGGGTGAGCCTCGAGCTGCTGATGCCCCGCTGGATCGCCAAGGCGGTGCCGGCGCTGTTGACGCTCGTCTTCGTCGCGCTCTTCGCCGCCCGCGCCCGCCGCGGCATGGACCGCCAGCGGGCGCTCGAGGCCGTCGCCTTGCCTTTCGCCCTGGCCCTCGCCCTGCTGACCCAGGCCATCATCACGGTCGTCTACGAGTACCGGATCGTGTCGCTGCTGGGCCTGCTGCCGATGACGGTCGTCTGGCTGGAGCGGGCCGAGAGCGTCCCGCGCGTGCTGCGCAACGGCCTCGCGATCCTGCTGGGTGTCTTCCTGGTGATGTCGTTCCGCGTGTTCGACCTCGGCGCCCTCAGCGTTCGTCAGATGCTGTTCGTCTACTGTACGGCGGCCGCGGGCTTCCTGGCGATGGCGGTCCTCATCCTGTGGTCGCAACCCGCTTCGGGGCAGGCCGGGCGCGCTGCGCTGGCAAGCGCACCAGGCGCGACGATTGAGGCCTGACCACCCGACCCGATCGGCGGAGCGACACGAGCGAGGCCGAGGCTCCGAGCGGGAGGAGCACGATCCCCATCGCCAGGGCGCTCGGGGGAGGGCTCAGGGCCGCTCAGCAGCCCGCGCAAGACCTTGACCCGCGCGAGCGCCTCTTCGACGCGAGCCTTGAGCTCGGCGCACGGCTTAGTCTAGCGCTCGCGTCGGCGGGAATCGCTTTCGGCTCGTGAGAGGAGAGGGTATGGGGCGGGCGGGTGCGCCTGGCGACGGCATCGTGGACGGGCGATGAAGGCCGGCTATCTGGACCGGACGGCCGAGAGCATCCGGCGCAGGATCACGAGCGCCCGGTGCTGCGCGCGGGCCTCACGCTCCAGCTCCGCGAGCCGCCCCGCCTCCAGGGGCGTGCCCGAACGCGTGGCCTCGGCGGCCATGGCGCGACGGCTCCGGGCAAGCTGGTCCTGGGTCTCGAGCTGCAGCTCCAGGTTCCGCCGGAGGCCCTCCGACTGAGGCGAGACGAGCCGGTGCCAGACGCGTGCGAGCTCGTCCTGGTCACGCCCGAGGAGCGCCAGCGCGAGAGCGAGCGCGAGCACCCCCAGGACGGTCATGACGTCGATCATCGCTCGGCCACCGGTCGCGGCAGGCCGGCCCACGCGCGCCGCCAGGCGCCGAAGGCCCAGAGACCCACAGTCGCCGCATAGGCGGCCGGGTCCAGCGCCAGGAGGTAGCTGTATGCCGACCACTCCGAGCGGGCGAGTGCGCTGAGCTGCAGCGCGTACACGCACTGGTAGAGCACGAAACCGAAGGCGATCGTGCGGTGCCAGGGTCCGAGCGGCAGGCGATACCACCCGGCAACGGCGAGCACGACGAGCATCGCCCAGGCCGCGCCCAGCGAGGCCCGCGGCGCGAGCGCTCCCACCCAGGCGAAGTAGCCGCCGGTGACACCCCCGCTCATCCCGGCGAGTGTCGCGACCGCCACGGCCGCGATCGCGAGACGCGCCACCCGGCGGGCGCGGGGGAAGGCCACCAGGGCCACGGCCGCCAGCTCGAGCGCCACGACGAGAACCAGGCCCGCCTGCAGGATCTCCTTCACGGTCCAGAATGCCGGCGTGTAACAGCGCTCCGGCCACCAGACGACGGCGCGGTTGGTCGTCAACGCGACCGCCAGGTAGAGTCCGAAGGACTTGCACAACCAGACCCGCCCCGTCACGAGCAGGCCGGCGAGCGCGGCCGCCAGCAGCAGCGCCACCAGATTCGCGACCGTCTCCTGTGCCGGTGTCACACGGCGCCGCCCTCTGCCGGCTTCTCCCGGCCCAGGATCCTGAGGCCCCGGCGGACCTTCAGGCGCTCGATGCCGAGCCGACGCATCCAGTTGTACACGGTCACGCGGGTCACGCCGCGCTTCCTCGCGGCGCGCGCGATGTTCCACTGGCTGTCGTGGAGCAGCATGGTGAGCTGCCGGCGCTCGATCTCTTCCACGGTGGCGTGCCGCAGGAATAGGTCGACCGCGGTCTGTGTCAGGCGTGCTGCCTCGTCGCCTTCCGAGGGGAGACCCTCGCTCACCAGCAACGCGAGGAGCCGTGCGATCCCGCCCACGGTCCTGCGGACCTGTGTCGGGCGGAGTGTCGCCCCGGCCAGATAGACGAGAGCCAGGGCGCGCGGCGTGCGGCAGGGCCACAGGCACCAGGGGCCGTTCCAGTGCGGACGCCCCTCGCGCAGCTGATCGGCTGACGTGGCCCACGCGGAGTGGGTCCGATCGAGGCAAAGCTGATCGACACCGAGCCCGCCCAGGAGCTCGAGGCCGCCGCGATCGACGAAGAGCACGGCGCTCGCGGCGTCTGTCTCGAGCGAGACCTGCGCCAGGATCTCCTGGGTGGCCACCCGAGTGTCCCGCGCCAACACGCGCTCCAGAGCCGCTGTTTCGATGCTCATGCCCCCCCACCTCGTGTCGTTGGTTCCTAGATATCCAAAACACGGCCACTAATCAAGCACTTCCGGAAGTCGTTCTGGACTCGAGTGTAAGAATATGCGAACGCTCTTCGTATTCTCGACGCCGCCGTTTGGCCCGTTGCTGGAGGCTGAGTCATGAAGACCCTTCTCCCCCTGTTGTTGTTGGCCGGCACCGCCCTGCTGCTCTGGACGTCGCCGGACGCGATGTCGCAAATATCTGATCAGAAGCGTGTTATCGCCTACGGCGACGGCACGCCTGTGCCCCCGCCGCCCCCGCCGCCGCCCCCGCCCGGCCCCAAGCAGCAGGGCTAGCATCCGGGAAGCGCGTCATCGGGCCCCGGCGGGCGAGGGCTGACCCGCCGGGGCAGGTGTCGGCAGGTCCCGATCGGCGCCAGCGCGACCGAAAAGGGAGTGGTGCGTCACCATGGGCGCGACGCGGGGCGCGCCTGCGTCCCGCGCGGCGCGAAGGACATGGACCCCGACTACAGCGAGCTGGACTTCGAGTATCTGCCCAACGGCGGCTGGCACGAGAGCCGCCCGACCCTGTTCAACACCAGCTGGCACACGCTCGTCACGCAGGTCGCGGGCGGGAAGGCCCGAGGACTCGCCGCTGCCGTGTCGCTGCGACCCGTAACCGCGCGCCGCCCTAGCTCGGACCGTCCTCGTCCGGAAGCACCGGCTCCGCGTCGTCCGTGTCGCTCGCGGGCGTCGCGGCCGCGCTCGCCCCGCGCAGCCGCTCCATCAGGTCCTCGATGCGCAGCCCGGTCAGCGACTCGACGACCGGCGGCACCTGCGAGATGACCTTGGCCACCTCGCCCGTGACGCGGGAGATCCCGTCGCCTCCGTTGCCGGAGCCGGTGCTCACCATCGTGATCTTGTCGATGCGCGAGAGCGGCTCGGCCACGGCACGCGCGATCTCGGGAAGGACGGGGGCCAGGATCTGCATCACCGCGGCCTCGCCGTACTTGCGCCAGGCGTCGGCCTTCTTCTCCATGGCCAGCGCCTCGGCCAGGCCCTGCGCCTTCCTGGCCTCCGCCTCGGCGACGCCCTGGGCCTGGGTGACGGCCGCCGCGGCCAGCCCGCGCGCCTTCTCGCCGTCGGCCACCGCCGTCAGCCGCTGCTTCTCGGCCGCTGCCTCGGTCTCGACCTTCATCCGGGTGGCCGTGGCGATCGTCTCCATCTCGTAGCGCTTGGCGTCGGCCTGGCGCTTGATGGTGGCGTCGAGCTCCTTCTCCCGGCGGGTGATCTCCTGTTCCTGGATCTGGATCTCCATGGTCTTCTTCTGGAGATCGAAGGCCATCTCGGCCTCGGCCTTCTTGCGGTTGGCGATCGCCTGCTGCTCGGCGATCGCCTGCTCCGCCTGGAAGGTCGCGATCTCGGCCGCGCGGCGGGCGGTGGCGTCGGCCTCGCGCTGGCGCCGCACCTTGTCGGCGTTCGCCTCGGCGACCGCCGCGTCGCGCTTGGCCTCGGCCTCCTGCGAGAGGCGCAGGGCCTCGGCCTGGCGCTGGCGCGTCTCGCGCTCGGCGTCCGCCTGGGCGATCGAGGCCTCCTTGGCGGCCACCGCCTCGGCGATCGCCGCCGTGCGCTTGACCTCGGCGATCCTCGGCTTGCCGAGCGCCTCGAGGTAGCCGTGCTTGTCGCGGATGTCGCGGATCGTGAAGGAGTCGATGCCGAGGCCCATGTTGCCGAGGTCACCCGCCGAGATCTCCTGCACCTTCTGGGCGAACTGGTCACGGTTCTTGTAGATGTCCTCGACGGAGAGCGTGCCGAGGATGGCGCGCAGGTGGCCCTGAACGGTCTCGAGCGCGATCCTCGCGATCTCCTCTGGCTGCTTGCCGAGAAAGCGCTCGGCGGCGGAGTGCAGAGACGCCTCGTCCTTCTTGATCTTGATCTGGGCGACACCGTCCACGATGATCGGCACGCCCTGCGAGGTGTAGACCTCGGGGGTGGTGACGTCGAGCGTCATCACCTCGAGCGAGAGGCGGTTCCAGGTGTTGAAGAGCGGAACCACCATGCCGGCGCCGCCGGTGATGAACCGCACCCGGCCGCGTCCGGACACGACGATCACCTCGTTGGGGCCGGCCTTGCGCAGGAAGGCGAGATAGGTGAGGACGTAGCCGACGACCGCGATGGCGACGAAGCCGAGCCCGCCGACGACCAGCAGTTCCTTCACGGCGAACCTCCTGCCGCGTCAGCGCGCGGCGATCTTGACGACGAGCGTCGAGCCCGACAGCTGGACGACCGTGACCGGCGTGCCCCGCGGGACCTCGCGTCCGTCGATCTCGCGTGCCGGCCCCGCGAAGCGCTGCCCGGCGACGCTGGCGGCGGCCTCGCCGACGCCGCCCGCGGGTATCGGGGTCAGGATCTCGGCGGCGGCGCCCGCCAGCTGCTCGGGCCGGATCGTGCTCGTCCCGACCGAGCTGCTGGCGACGCGCCAGGTAGCCCAGGTCACCAGGTACGTGACCACGAGCGCCCCGGGCACGGCCACGGCCAGGCTCTGGCCGTCGCTCATGCTGGTACCGAAGCGTGCCACGAGACCCAGGCCGCCGATCGCCGCCGAGAGCGTTGCGAGCGCGAGCGGCGAGAAGAACGGGAAGTGAAAGGCGGGTGCGATGCCGTCTCCCGCCGTGGCGTCCCCGTGTCCGACGTGGTCGACGCCATAGTCCGCGCCCTCGCTGTGCACGTCGACCCCCGCGTGCGCGCCGGGGTCCTGCGCCCCGACGTCCACCAGGTGGCCGAGCAGCATCGAGATCAGGATGTACCCCGAGCCCACCACGGCCAGCACGATGTAACCCATCACCAGCATGGTGCCTCCCTGTTCCGGGGCGGGCGTCATTGTACGCCCGGCGCGGAGGGGGGAGTGGCGCGGCAGATGCGCGGCGGGGCAGCTGGCGCGAAGCGGTCGTCCCGGCTTGACGGATTGGTTAGCATGTGCTAACCATGAGGCATGGGCGTTGCCGGGCCCGCGGCGCGGTGCTTCATCAGCGAGGACGACCCGCCCTCGAAGCAGGCGATCCTGCAGGCGGCGCTCCGGCTCTTCGTACGGCAGGGCATGGCCGGGACGAACGTGCGCGCGATCGGGAGCGAGGCGGGCTACACCAACCCGGCGATGTTCAAGTTCTTCGAGTCGAAGGACGCCCTCGCCCTCCATCTCTTCGAACGCTGCTACCTTCGGCTCGCCCTCGAGATCGAGCGCGCCGCGGCGGATCCTTCGTTCCCTGAGGCGCTCCGGCAGGTCCTCGCCGTGTTCGTGACATGGATGGACGAGGACCTCGAGGCGGCGCTCTTCGTCCAGGATGGGCTGCGCCTGCTCTGGCCCCGCTTGCCGCGCTCGACCCGGCGCCACTCGATCGTGCGCGCCCTGCGTGCCCTCGTCGAGCGCGGGATCCGGGAGGGAAGCGTGGTCGGCTATCGCTCGGGCGACGTGCCCGTGGCCGCTCTCCTCGGCCTGATGGCGCAGTTCGGCCGCGTGCGCTACTTCGGCGAGGTGGCGGGGCCGGCGCGCGCATGGCGCGGCGAGCTCGAGCTGGCGGTGAGCCGGATGCTGAAGGCGCGCGAGCCCAGGCCGTGAGCAGCGACGGCGCGAGCACCGAAAGGCGGTGGCGATCCATGGAGCGCAGGAGGATCTTCGTCCTCGGTGGTACGGGCTTCGTCGGCGAGGAGACGGTACACGAGGCCGTCGCCCGAGGGCTCGCGGTGCAGGTGCTGGTGCGCTCGGGTGCGGGAGCCGCGCGGGTGCGGGCGCCGCTCCGCGCGCCGGACTGGCTGCTGTCGCGCCTGATGGGCAGGGTCCTCATGGAAACGCTCCATCGCGACGTCCGAGCGGACGCCTCCGCCCTCGTGGCGACGGGCTTCACCCTTGCCTATCCCACCTTCCGGGAGGGATTGCCCCCGACCCTGGAAGCGCTCGGCTATCGCCGTCCCGAGAGGCGCCCTCGCGCGCCCTTGGGTACGGCATGAGCTTCGCGCACAACAGCCGCTCGCTCCTGACGCGGCGGGACCTCGGCCGTTTCCCGGGCGAGAGTCTCTTCGCCCGGGTGGCGCGCGCCGTGTGCGACGCGGGTTGCCTCCCCCGCAAAGAGCTCTACGAGTCCTGGGAGTTCGCCCGGCGGGTGAGGCGGAGGGTCCGCGGCCGGCGCGTGGTGGAGCTCGCCGCCGGGCACGCGCTCGTCTCGCACCTGCTGCTGTTGCTCGACGACACGAGCGAGAGCGCCCTCGCCGCCGACACGAGCCCGGCGCCCAGCGCCGAGCGACTGGCGCAGGCCCTGGTCGCGGCCTGGCCGAGGCTCGAGGGCCGCGTCGAGCGCGTCGCCCGCGATCTGGCCGAGGTGCCGCTGACCGCGGCCGATCTCATCGTCTCGGTCCACGCCTGCGGGGCACTCTCGGACCTCGTCCTCGCACGCGCCGTCGCGGCGCGGGCGCCAGTGGCCGTGCTGCCCTGCTGCCACGACGCGCGCAGCTGTGACGCGGGAGGTCTGCTCGGCTTCCTCCCCCTGCCGCTCGCGGTCGACGCGACCCGCGTCGCACGCCTCCGCGCGGCCGGCTACCACGTCCTCACGCAGACGATCCCCGCCGAGATCACCCCGCACAACCGGCTGATTCTGGGGACCCCCGGAGCCTGAGCGCCGGGACAGGACGCTCGGTCCCGGACTGGCGGGCACCCGCTCAGGCGCTCACTGAGCCACCGGCGGGTCCTCGTAGTCGGCCGGATCGACGGGAATCTCCGGGGGCAGAGCGCTCATCGCCTCGCGAACGAGCGCCTGGTGCTGCACCTCCTCCTCCCGGAGCTCGTCGAAGAGGGCCTTGACCTCGGCGTTGGCGACGTGGGGCAGCGCGTGGACGAAGAACTCGTGGGCCTTGATCTCGGACGCGAGCGCCACCTGCATCGCCTGCCGTGCCGACATGAAGGCGCGAGGCTGGTCGTAGTCGGGAGCCTCGACCTCCCACAGCTGCGAGCGCTTGACCTGTGCGGGCCGGTCGCCGAAGAGCGCGCGGCGCCGGGCACGAAGCTCCTCGCCGTGCTTCTCTTCGTTCTTCGCCATGACCGCGAAGAAGCTGGCGGCCTCGGGCGTGTGGTGCTGCTGCATCTGATCCACGAACTCCAGGTAGCGCTCCTGCGCTTCCTCTTCGACCAGGATCGCGAGATCGAGGGCGTCCTGGAGACTGAGGTTCGCGAAGTCGACCGATGCGATCATGGCTCCTCCTGCGGCTCGGGCGGGGATGCGAGGGACCGCCTTCGCCGCTACTGGAAGCGGACGCTGACCAGCTTGCTGACCCCCGGCTCCTCCATGGTCACCCCGTAGAGCTGGTCCGCGATCGACATGGTCTTGCGGGAGTGGGTGATCAGGACGAACTGGGTCTGCTCCTTGAGGCCCTCCAGCATCTTGACGAAGCGGCCGACGTTGGCGTCGTCGAGCGGGGCGTCGACCTCGTCCAGGATGCAGAAGGGCGAGGGCTTGTACTGGAAGATCGCGAAGAGAAGAGCGATCGCGGTCAGGGCCTTCTCGCCGCCCGAGAGCAGCATCACGTTCTGCAGGCGCTTGCCGGGCGGCTGCGACATGATGTCGATGCCGCTGTCGAGGACGTCCTCCTCGTCGAGCAGCGACAGCCCGGCGGTCCCTCCGCCGAAGAGCTGGCGGAAGGTCTCGCCGAAGTGCTGGTTGATGATCTGGAAGGCCTCCTGGAAGCGCTCGCGCGAGGCCCGGTCGATCCTGCGGATGGCCTGATCCAGCTCGGAGATCGAGTCGAGCAGGTCCTGCCGCTGTGCCGTCATGAAGACGTGGCGCTCGTCCAGCTCCTGCGCCTGCTCGACCGCCAGCACGTTGACGGCGCCCATCCGCTCGAGCTTCTCGCGCGCCTCCTGCACCTGGGCCGCCAGGGCCTCGAGGTCGCGCGCCTGGTCTTCCTCGCCGAGGCTGGCCGCCGCCTCGGCCGCGGAGTGTCCGACCGCCTGCTGGCACTCCCGCGCCAGGTGATCGAGGTCCGAGCCCGTGCGGGCGCGCCGGACGTCGACCTCGGAGAGCGCCTCGCGGAGGGTGTCGCGCTCGTGGCGGCGCTCCTTGAGCCCCTGCTCGCTGCCCTCGATCTCGCCGCGCGCCTCGCGCACGCGCTCCTCGGCGACCGCCGCCGCGCCCTGCGCCCGGTCGCGCTCGATCAGGGCCTCGGCCAACAGTCGCTCCACCTCGACCAGCTCTCTCTCCAGCTCCGCGCGGCGCGCCGCCGTCTCGGCTGCGCGCGTGCGAGCCGCCGCGATCCGCTGCTCCAAATCCTCCAGGTCGGCGGCGAGCCGGCGGCACTCGTTCTCGGCCGCCGCCAACCGCTCGCGCATGGCGGCGAGCGAGCTGCGCGCCTCCGCGTGGCGCCCCTGCGCCGCTTCGGCTGCGGAGCGCCCCTCAGCGACCGCGGTCGCCAGATCGCCGAGGCGTCGCTGGCCCTCCGCCTGCTCGGCCTCCGCCGCGGCGAGCCCTTCCGCGATCTCCGCGAGACGCTGCGCGTTGGCGGTCCTCTCCTGCTCCGCCTGCGAGCGCTCGGTGTCGAGGATGGCCGCCTTGCGGTCGAGGCGCGCCTTCTCCTCCTCCGCCGTCTGCAGCTCGTGGCGCACGGCCACCAGGTCCTTCTCCGCCGTGTGGATACGCTCGGCGAGCGCCCGTGCCTCGGCCTCGGCCGCCGCCGCCAGCGCGCCCGCCTCGGCCGCCGCGGCGCGGGCTCCGGCCAGGCGTGACTCGACCTCCTCCTGCCGGGCGCCGATCTCCTTGACCTCGCGCCGGGGCGCCAGCAGGCCCTTCACGCCGCGGCCGCCCTCGACCATCGCGCCGCGCAGGGTCTCTCCTTCGAGCGTGACCACGGGAGACGGGGCCCTGGTGCAACACGACCTCGAACGCGTCCTCGAGGGTCGCGACCACGATCGCGTCGGGGAGCGAGGCGCGGATCCTCTCGGCGTGCGGGCCCGAGACGCGGTAGAACTCGGAGAGGAGACCCAGCGACTTCGGCTCCTGCTTCGCGATCTCGGCGAGCGGCCCACAGCCGTTCTCTGGTGCGGGCCGAGGCGAGCGGCAGGAAGGCGCCGCGGCCGGCGCCCGAGGCCTGCAGCCAGCGGATGCCGGCCAGCGCCTGGGCGGCGTCGGGCACCAGCACCGCCTGCAGGCGATCGCCCAGGAAAGCCTCCAGCGCACGCTCGTGCACGGAGTCGGTCTCGAGCGCGTCGGCGACGACGCCCATTACGTCCAGACCCTCAGGGCGGGCGAGCAGGGCGCGGACACCCTCGTCGAAGGCCGAGTGCGTGGCCACCATCTCCTCGAGCGAGGCGCGGCGGCCGGCCAGGCCGTCGCGCTCGCTCTGGAGGGCGTCGGCCTCGCGGCCGAAGGACTCCGCCTTGATCCGGGCCTCGGCCGCGCGCGCGCTGGCGTCGTCGCGGCCGCGCAGCAGCTCGGCGGCGAGCGACTCCGCCTCGGACCCGCGGACGAGGGCGGCATCGCGCACGGAGGCGACCTGCGCCGACTCGCTCTCGACCTCGGCGCGCTCGGCGCCCAGCTTCAGGAGGTCGGCCGCGACCCGCTCCGCGCTGCGCCGGTGAAGGAGGCGCGCGCGTTCTGGAGCGCCGCGGTCCGTCCCATCAGGGCGACCTGGGCCTCGCGCAGCTGCTCCTGCTCGCGCTCGGCGTTGCCCAGCCGGGTGGTCGCCTCGGCGACGGCGGCCTCGGCCGCCAGCAGCTCCTGCTCGGCGACCGCGAGCTGCTCGCGCAGCCGCGTCTCCTCGTCCCGCCGCGCGGCGAGCCCCTCGGAGAGCGGCGCCACCCGCGCGACCAGCTCCCGCTCCTCGTTCGCGCGCCTGCTCGGCGCGCGTGCCGCTCTCGCCGATCTGCTGCTTGCAGTAGCCGCTGCGGTTCTGGTGCCGCTCGACCGCGACCGTCAGCTCACTAGCCGGGCGCGCACGCGCCTCGAGCGCCGCCTCCAGCTCGTAGAGCGCCTGGCGGCGGACCTCGAGCTGGGCCTCCTCGGTCTCGAGCGCGACGCTCGCGGCCTGCTCGCGCTCGGCCTCGGCCGCGTGCCGCTCCTCGAGGACGCGCGAGCTGTCGACCAGCTCCAGGAAGCGCCGCCCGAAGACGACCCGCTCGACCGCCTGCATCTCCTCCTTGACCGCCCGCCAGCGCCGCGCCTTGGCGGCCTGCCGCTTCAGGCTCTCCAGCTGCTTCTCGACCTCGTTGACGATGTCGTTGACGCGCAGCAGGTTCTGCTGGGCCGCCTCGAGCTTGAGCTGCGTCTGGCGCCGGCGCGCCCGGTACTTCGTGATGCCGGCCGCCTCCTCGAGGATGGCGCGCCGGTCGGCGGGCTTGCTGGAGAGGATGAGGCCGATCTTGCCCTGCTCGATGATCGAGTACGCCTTCGAGCCCAGGCCCGTGTCCATGAACAGCTCGTGGATGTCGCGCAGGCGGCACAGGTGGCCGTTCATCAGGTACTCGCTCTCGCCGTTCCTGTAGAGGCGCCGGCTCACGAGACACTCCGGCGAGCCGTCGGGGCTGTTCCCGTTCAGCCCGGAGACCCGGAGGTTGACCTCGGCCATCTGCAGAGGCTGCCGGGAGGAGCTGCCGTTGAAGATCACGTCCTCCATCGACGTCCCGCGCAGGCTCTTGACGCTCTGCTCGCCCAGGACCCAGTTGATCGCGTCGGAGATGTTGCTCTTCCCGCAGCCGTTCGGGCCCACGATGCCCGTCACGCCGCCCTTGAACGACACCTCCTGCCGGTCACAGAAGCTCTTGAAACCGACGATTTCGACCGAATCCAGACGCATCGAGCCCAGGACTAACCCCCTAGATGTTGTGCAACTAGCCGAGCCTAGCACAACGAAAAGCGCAGGGTAAAGAATCTCTCGCACAGGGGCACTGAAGACGCGGCCGGCGCCCGGGTCGGCGCGAGCTCCGTCGACCCGCAGGCGACACCCCCGAGTCGCTCGGAACCTCGGTGCACCACCGGGCGGGGGAGTGCGTGGATACCTGCCTGGAGGGACCGCCACCCGTGCCAACGCGCCCAGCCACACCCTCGGAGCGGTTCCCAGGGTCGTGCCGGTCTGGTGGCTGGACCGATCACCACCGGGGCCGAGAAACGGGTGGCTGGACTTGGCGTGGTTGACGGCGAGACGAATGGTGGGTGTTGACTCCGGCCGAGGCGTGCCGCGGGGGCCGGAGCACTGTGTGCGTTATTGAACAGACTCGGCGCGTTCGGCTTGCCACGATGGGCGCGGTCGGATTCGGCCTACTGACGCGAGGGGCGCGGAGTCGCCATGCAGACTCCTCAGGTGAGATCGGGGTTCGAGCAGAAACACCGGGTGTCGCGACGCGGCCGCGACGCCGGCACGGCTCCCGCGGGCGGACGCTGATGGCAACCATGAGCCGAACGACCGCTACCGCTCACCGACGGAACGAAGCTGACGCCCATTGGAGGACTTCCGCCCTGGAAGGATCTGCGGGCCAGCGTACGAGAGCTGGCATGGCGGCGCCCGCGCCCGCGGCCCGAATCGGGGCGATCCAGGCGGCACTTGATGAGGTGAGGGCAGACCGGGGAGCCACCGGCCTTCGCGCAGGGCTGCTGCACCTCGCCGAGATCCGGGAGATATCGCTGCTATGCGCGGGCATCCACGAGGTGCTCGGGGAGATCCTCCCGGCGCGGAATTTTTCGGTGCCGCTGCGGGACGCCTCGGGCGAGGGCTTGAGCTTCGCCTATCATATCGACGAGGTGGAGGTCACGCCTGCGGCCGGCGTCCACCAGCGAAGCCTCGCCCACTACGTGATCCGCACGAATCACTCGCTGCTCGCAACCTCCGTGGCGTTCAACCAGCTCGTGGCCTGCGGCGACGTGGATCCCATCGAAGTCCCTCTCCGGGCCTGGCTCGGCACGCCCCTCCGCGACGGCGGGGTCGCCTTCGGCGCTCTCGTGGTGAAGACCTATCCGAACGGCCCCCAGCTCGGCATGCGCGAGCTCGAGATCCTGGAGGTGGCCTCGTGCCACCTCGGCCAGGCGATCGCCCACCGCCACGCCCTCGAGGCGCTGGAGGAGAGCGAGGCGCGTTTTCGGGCCCTCGCCGAGAACGCACCCTGTGCCATCTTCATCCTCCAGCACGCGGAGGTCCGGTTCGCGAACAAGGCCGCCTGTAAGATCACAGGCTATTCGATCGACGACTTCGAGCACCGCGCCCTTCATGACGTCGTTCATCCGGATGACAGGGAGATGGTCCTGCGACGTGCCGCGGAGATGTGCACCTCCTCGGCGCCCTCGCGCTACGAGGTGAAGCTCGTTCGCAAGGACGGGAAGCCGCGCTGGGTGGATCTCTCGGCGTCTCTCCTGAGCTATCGTGGCCGTCCGGCGATCATGGGAGTGGGCCTCGACATCACGGACCGCAAGCAGGCCGACGCACGTATTGCATCCCTCGCCTACCACGACACTCTCACCGGCCTCCCGAACCGCCAGCTGCTGCAGGACCGCATGGGCGTGGCCATGGCCCGAGCCCACCGGCGCGCCAGGCGGCTCGGCGTCCTCTTCCTCGACCTCGACCACTTCAAGGATCTGAACGACTCCCTGGGCCACCAGGCGGGAGACGAGCTGCTCAAAGCGATCGCCAAGCTTCTCGCAGGAGCCATGCGCGGCGACGATACGGTGGCTCGCATCGGCGGGGACGAGTTCGTCGTGCTTCTCACCGACGTGGAAGATGCCACGCAGGCCGTGCTCGTGGGCCACAAGATCCTGGCGCTGCTGAAGGCGCCCGTTCGAGTGGGTACGCGCGAGCTGTTCGTGAACGGGAGCATAGGCATCTCCATGTACCCCGAAGACGGGACGGACATCGACAGCCTGCTGACGAATGCCGACGCCGCGCTCTACCGGGCGAAGGAGGAAGGGCGCGACAACTGCCAGCTCTACACCCTCAGCCTCCACACCGCGGCCATGGCGCGCCTCGAGATGGAGGGCGGGCTACGCCGCGCCCTCGAGCGCGGAGAGCTGTTCCTCGAGTACCAACCGGCGCTCGACCTCGTCAGCGATCGTGTCTACGGCGTGGAAGCGCTGATGCGATGGCGGCACCCCGTCCGCGGCGTGCTTTCCCCCGGCGAGTTCCTGCCCCTGGCCGAGAGCACGAACGTCATCATCCCCATGGGCTGGTGGGCGCTTGCCAGCGCGTGCCGCCAGGCAAAGGCGTGGCAGCAGCATGGGCACCCGGCCCTCACGGTGGCCGTGAACATCGCGGCGCGCCAGTTCCACGACCCCAGCTTCCTCCGGCGCGTGACAGACGTGCTGGCCTTGACGGGACTGCGCGCGAGCTGCCTCGAGCTCGAGATCACCGAGACGCAGGCCATGCAGAACCCCGAGGCCACTTCGCGCGTCCTGGCGGAGCTCAGCCACCTCGGCGTGCGCATCTCGATCGACGATTTCGGGACCGGGTATTCGTCGCTCAGCTGTCTCAAGCGGCTGCCGATCCATACGTTGAAGGTGGACAGATCGTTCGTCCAGGACATCGCCACTGGCCCCGGCGATGCCGCGATCGCCACCGCCATCATCCAGCTGGCGCACACATTGAGGCTCAGCGTCCAGGCGGAAGGGGTCGAGACCCGCGAACAACTCGACGTCCTGCGCCAACGAGCTTGCGATCGCATTCAAGGCTTCTTCTACAGCAGGCCCCTCGGCATCTCGGAGTGCGAGGCCTTCCTGATCCAGCGGGAGCCCTCCGCCGGTTGGGTGGAGCCCAACGTCGAGTCCCGCTCCGTCGTCAACGTCGCGTGATCGCCGGACTCCTACCTACCGGGGCTTCGTCTTGCGTCTTGATGCGAGCCGCGTCCAGAGAGGGCCAGAACAACCGGCAGAATGAGGCTTGAGCGGCCCTGCCATGGTTCGCGAAGAAGACCCGCCGGGCCAGCTGAGTGGCGGGACTCGCCGCGGCTGAGCTGCCCAATGGCGAGCTCGCGGCCAGCCGCTGGAGCATGACGCGGGCTGTGCGCGCGCCAGCGCGGCCCACAGCCGGCGTGCCAGCAAGGATCTTGCGTCGTGCCCGCTGTCTGACGAATGCGCGCGTGCCGAGTTCCGCGTGCGTGCGAGCGCTCCGTGACAGCTGCCGGCTCGCGTGTCCGGAAAGCGGTCTCAGCCTTCCGTCCTCACGACCATGGAGCTGCCATTTCCTGGGACTTTGGGCGGTTTGTGCGGGCATGTCTCTTGCGTACACAACCCGGAAAGGGGAGGCACTGAAAGGTGGCAAACGGGCGAGTCGAGCTGTTCCTGGTCGACGAGACGAACGAATTCCATCGCCTGCTGCGGCAGGACGCGGAGCAGGCCGCCGCCGGCGCCGGCCTCACGCTCAAGACGCACTTCTCGGGAATCGACTTCGCGAGACAGCTTTCGCTCGTGCAGCGCTCGCTCGACAGCGACCATCGCCCCGATGCGATCCTGCTCATGTGCGTCAACGACCGCGGCCTCCAGGGTGTCGCGCGGCGGGCGGCAGAGAAGGGAGTCCACATCATCTTCCTCAACGACTCGGAGGACGACCTCGACGCCGTTCGTGCCGGGAGCCCGCGCGTGGCGGTCAGTATCGTGTGCCCCGACGAGCGCGAGACCGGTCGGATCCAGGGCCGTCAGTTTCGTCAGCTCGTGCCGGTGGGTGGGCGACTGCTCTACGTCCAGGGGCGAACGCGCTCTCTGACCGCGCGCGACCGCAAGGCTGGCATGCTCGAGGCCATCGAGGGAGCGCCGCTCGAGGTGGTGCCGATCGAAGCAGGCTGGACGGTGGAGGACGGCCGCGAGGCGGTTGGGACCTGGCTGCGCTTGGCACTCAGGGTTCAGCGCCGGCTCGGACTGATCGCCTGTCAGAACGATGCGCTCGCGCAGGGTGCGCTTGAGGCACTGCACGCCGTGGCCACCGAGCTGGGACGCCCCGAGATCCGGACCATCCCCGTCACCGGCTGCGACGGCTCGCCCGAGCTCGGCCAGCCGCTTGTGACGAGGGGTGTGCTGCGGGCGACGGTCGTCCTTCCCCGTGCGACGGGTCCCGCGCTAGAAATCGTCGACCGTGTGCTCCGCACGGGCGAGTTGCCGCCGCCGGTCGTGTTGCTGGATCCCGCGTCCTTCCCGGCGGAGGACGAGCTGTCCGTCCGCGCGCGGGTCCGGCCCGCAGTCGCTCCCGCGCCTCAGCCCGGGGCTGAAGCGTAGGAAGGGGACGACACTCCCGCGCAGCAGGCGCTCAAGCCGCTGGATGCCCGACGGCGGGGCGCGACCGGCTGCGCGACCGGCCTTGACAGGGCGCGCACCCTACTTTAGATTCATACGGTTGTTTGAAACGATCGTATGAGACCTGCGCCGCCGCACTCGCCGGACACCCGGGAGCGAATCCTCGACGCAGCAGAGCGGCTGTTCGCCGAGCGCGGCTTCGCCGGAACTTCGGTCCGTGAGATCACGGACGCGGCGGTTGCCAACCTAGGGGCCGTCAACTACCACTTCCACTCGAAAGAGAACCTGTACGCCGAGGTTTTCGCGCGCCGCGTGGCGTTGCTGCGGGAGCCGGTGGCGGCGGCGGCCCGACAGGCCGCGGGCATCGCTCGCCGGAGGCCGGCCGAGGGCCTGCGCGCCGTGGGCCGGGTCTTCCTGGCGCCGCACCAGAGGCGGAGCGGCTCGCTCCGCATCGTGAGCCTGTTCGCGCGGGAAATGATCGAGAGGTGCCTTCCGCCGGGTTTCCTGGAGCGGGAGCTCCGAGCGCCGAACACCGAGGCGCTGGCGGGTCTCATCCGGGAGATGCGGCCCGGCATGCCCGCCGCCCTGGCCCGGGCCTGCGCCCACTCGTTCGTCGCCCAGCTCCTGCACATCGTGCGAGGCGCGGGCGCCGACCTCGGCTCCGTGGACGCCCAGCTCGAGCACGCCGTCCGCTTCACCGTGGCCGCCGTCCGTCACATCCAGGGCGTTCCCGGCAAGAGCGCCCGCCTGCCGTCCTGATGGAGACTCCGAATGACTAGCCAACGCCGTGTGCTGCTCTGCCTCCTGGCAGCAGTCGTGCTCGCGATGGGCTGCCAGAGGCGCCCCCAAGGCCCGCCCGGGGGGCCCGCGGAGGTGGCCGTGGTGACGCTGCATCCCGAAAAAGTGGTCCTGACCACCGAGCTGCCGGGCCGCACGGCCGCGTATCTCATCGCGGAGGTACGGCCCCAGGTGAACGGCATCATCCGCGAGCGGAAGTTCGTGGAGGGCGCCGACGGTCAAGGCTGGAGCCCTGCTCTACCAGATCGACCCGGCGCCCTACCAGGCGGCCTACCAGCAGGCCAAGGCCGCCTTGGCGGTCGCCGAGGCGAACGTCCCGCCGGCGCGCTCGCTCGCCGAGCGGCTCGAAGGGTCTGGTGCAGATCCACGCCGTGAGCCAGCAGGACTACGACGACGCGAACGCCGCGCTCGCTCAGAGCCGAGGCGAGCGTCGCCGCCGCGCGCGCGGCGGTCGAGAGCGCGCGCATCAACCTCGCCTACACGCCGATGCGGCGCGCCGATCTCCGGCCGCATCGGCAGGTCCTCGTGACCGCCGGGCGCCCTGGTCACCGCCTATCAGCCGACAGCCCTCGCCACCATCCAGCAGCTCGATCCCATCTACGTCGACGTCACCCAGTCGACCGCCGACCTGCTGCGCCTGCGAGCGAGAGCTCGAGCAGCGGCCCAGATGCAGAGCGCCGGGTCGGCCAGCGGCAAGGTCAGCCTGATCCTGGAGGACGGCACGCCCTACGCCCACGACGGGCACGCTGGAGTTCCGCGACGTCACGGTGGATCCGACCACCGGCTCGGTGACCCTGCGCATGGTCTTCCCGAACCCGGACGCACACGCTGCTGCCCGGCATGTTCGTGCGCGCCATCGTCGACGGAGGGCGTCACGGAGCAGGCGATCCTGGTCCCGCAGCAGGGGGTCACCCGCGACCCCAAGGGCAACCGTACGCCGTGATGGTCGTGCACGCCGACGGACAAGGTCGAGCAGCGCGGACCGCTCGAGCTCGGCCGGGCGATCGGCGACCGCTGGCTGGTCACCTCGGGGCTCGGCGCGGGCGACCAGGTGATCGTCGAGGGCCTGCAGCGGGTCCGGCCGGGCGCGCCCGGTGAAGGCCGTCCCCTTCACCCGGCGACCCCGACGCCGGGCGCCGGCGCGGCACCGGCCTCCGCCGGCGCGGCCGAAGTAGGAGGCGCGCCATGCTGTCCAGCTTCTTCCTCGACCGCCCGGTCTTCGCCTGGGTCATCGCCATCGCATGATGCTGGCCGGGCGTCCTGGCCATCTACAACCTGCCGATCTCGCAGTATCCGCCGATCGCGCCGCCGTCGATCGCCATCACCGGCCTTCTACCCCGGCGCCTCGGCCGAGACCGTGGAGAACAGCGTCATCCAGATCATCGAGCAGAAGATGACCGGCCTCGACGCCTGCTCTACATGAGCGCCACCAGCGACTCGGCCGGCACCGCCGACGGTCGACCCTGACCTTCGCCCCCGGCACCGACCCGGACCTGGCCTGGGCCAAGGTCCAGAACAAGCTGCAGCTCGCCCTGCCGACGCTGCCCGACGTGGTCCAGCGCCGCGGGCGTGACGGTCAGCAAGTCGACCCGCAACTACCTGATGCATCGTCGGCCTCACCTCCGACGGACGGCAGCATCGACCAGCGACGACCTCAACGACTACGCTCGGCTCGCAGCGTCGAGAACGTGCTCGCCCGCGTGCCCGGGCGTCGGCGAGGTCCAGATCTTCGGCTCCGGCTACGCGATGCGGATCTGGCTCGACCCCGACAAGCTGACCCAGTTACAGCATGACCTCGACGACGTGGTCGCCGCGGTGCGCGCCTACAACGTCGAGGTCTCGGCCGGCCAGTTCGGCGGCGTCCCCGCCGTGCCGGGCCAGCGGCTGAACGCCTCGATCCTGGTCCAGTCGCTGCTGCGAGACCCCCGAGGAGTTCGCCGCCATCCCGCTGCGCACCAACCCCGACGGCTCGGTGGTCCGGGTCAGCGACGTCGGCCGGACCGAGCTGGGCACCGAGCTGCCACGACATGCATCGCCAGCTACAACGGCCGCCCGGCGGCCGGCATCGCCATCCGCCAGGAGGCGGGCGCCAACGCTCTCGACACCGCCGACGCGATCAAGGCCGCACGATGGCCGAGCTCTCGAGCGCTACTTCCCCCCGGCATGAAGGTCGATCTACCCCTACGACACGACGCCGTTCGTCGGGTCGCGATCGACGAGGTGGTCAAGACCCTGCTCGAGGCCATCCTCCTGGTCTTCCTGGTCATGTACCTGTTCATGGGGAACATCCGCGCCACCCTGGTGCCCACCATCGCCGTGCCGGTGGTGATCCTCGGCACCTTCGGCGTGCTCGGCTGTCTCGGCTACTCGATCAACATGCTGACCATGTTCGCCATGGTGCTGGCCATCGGCCTGCTGGTGGACGACGCCATCGTGGTGGTCGAGAACGTCGAGCGCGTCATGAGCGAGGAGGGGCTGCCGCCCCGCGAGGCGACCGCGCAAGTCGATGGGCGAGATCCGAGCGCGCTGGTCGGCATCGGTCTGGTGCTGGCCGCCGTCTTCGGCCCATGGTGTTCTTCCCCGGCTCGACCGGCATCATCTACCGGCAGTTCTCGGTCACGGTCATCGCCTCGCATGCTGCTGTCGGTGGTGGTCGCCCTGATCCTGACTCGCCGGTGCTGTGCGCGTCGCTGCTCAGGCCGGTGGAGAAGGGCCACGAGGCCGCCGAGACCGGCATTCCGCCTGCTGCGCCCCTTCTTCCTCTGGTTCGACCGCCTCTTCTATCGGCCTGCGCGACCGCTACATCGCTGACGGTCGGCGCACATCCTCGGACCGCAAGGCTGCGCTTCGTCGCCGTCTTCCTCGTGATCGTCGCCGTCGCTGGGGCTCCTCTTCTCCGCATGCCCACCGGCTACCTCCCGGACGAGGACCAGGGCATCCTGATGGCGCATGGTCCAGCTGCCCGGTCGGCTCGACCCTCGAGCAGACCGAGGGCGTCATGGACCAGGCTCCGCGAGCTACTTCGCCGCAGCAACGAGCCGGAGGCGGTCGACTCGGTTCTGGCGCATCGTCGGGCATGCAGCTTCGCCGGCGCGGCCAGAACAGGGCATGGCCTTCGTCAAGCTCAAGGACTGGGAGCTGCGCGAGCCGCCCGACCTGCGGGCGCCGGCGGTCGCCGGCCGCGCCATGCGGTCTCTCGGCGGCATCGCGCGACGCCACTCGTCTTCGCCTTCCCGCCGCCGGCGGTCATCGAGCTGGGCAACGGCGACCGGCTTCGACTTCAAGCTCCAGGACCGCGGCGGCCTGGGCCACGAGAAGCTCATGCCAGGCGCGCAACCAGCTGCTCGGGCATGGCCGCCCAGGACCAGCGGCTGGCGCGGGTCCGGCCCAACGGGATGGCGGACGTGCCCGCAGTACAAGGTCGACATCGACTGGGAGAAGGCGGGCGCCCTGGGCGTGCCTCGGTGAGCCGCCGATGCAGAGCTACGTCGCGCGCCGCCTTCGGCAGCGCCTACGTCGAACGACTTCGTCCAGGGCGGGCGGGTCAAGCGGGTCTACGCCCAGGCCGACGCCCCCTTCCGGATGCTGCCGGAGCGACCTCGACCGGCTCTACGTACGCAACGTGCAGGGCGGGCTGGTGCCGCTCTCGGCCGTCGCCACCGGCCACTGGATCTACGGCTCGCCGCGCCTGGAGCGCTACAACGGCGTTCCCCTCCATGGACATCCAGGGCGAGCCGGCGCCGGGCACAGCTCCGGCGAGGCCATGAAGGCGATGGAGGAGCTGATGCCGCCAGCTGCCCCAGGGCTTCACCTACGAGTGGACCGGCCTCTCCTACCAGGAGCGGATGGCCCAGTCTCAGGCCGGCGCTGCTCTACGCCTTCTCGATCCTGGTGATCTTCCTGGTGCCTGGCCGCGCTCTACGAGAGCTGGACCGTGCCGATCTCCGTCCTGCTGGCCCTGCCGCTCGGCGTCATCGGCGGCGTGCTGGCCTCCTCCCTGCGCGGCCTGCCCAACGACGTCTACTTCCAGATCGGTCTGCTGACCGTGCTCGGCTTGACCACCAAGAACGCCATCCTGATCGTCCAGTTCGCCAAGACCCACCTCGAGCAGGGGATGGGCCTGGTCGAGGCGACCATCCACGGGGCGCGCCTCCGATTGCGGCCGATCGTGATGACCTCGCTGGCCTTCGGCTTCGGTGTCCTGCCGCTGGCCATCGCGCGCGGCGCCGGCGCCGGCGCGCAGATGGCCATCGGCACCAGCGTCCTGGGCGGCATGATCACCGCCACCTTCCTGGCGATCTTCTTCATCCCGCTCTTCTACGTGCTGGTCGTGCAGGCGTTCGCCCGCAGACGCTCGGCGGCGCCGGCAGCGGAGGGCGCGCAGGGAACGGAGGCGCAGTGACCATGTACCGCAAGACCGCGCTCGTCGCCGCCCTGCTGGCTCCCTCCCTGGCCCTTCTCTCGTTGGCCGGCTGCACGCTCGCCCCCAGGTACGTCCGGCCCGCGGCACCGGTGCCGCCGCGCCTGGCGGGGACCAAGGCCATTGCCGAGGAACCGCTCCCTCGCGGACCTGCCCTGGCAGGAGTTCTTCACGGACGAGCGCGAGCGCGCCGTGATCGAGCTGGCGCTCGCAAACAGCCGCGACCTCCGGATGGCCGCTCCTCAACGTCGACAAGCTGCGGGCGGCTGTACCGCATCCAGCGCGCCGAGCTTCTCCCCAGCGATCGGAATCGTGGTGAACGGCTCGACGGAGCGCGTTCCGGGGAAGATGACCGACGACAAGAAGCCGGTCACCAGTCGAGACGTACACGGCGGCGGTCGGGACCACCGACTGGGAGATCGACCTCTTCGGCCGGGTCCGGAGCCTCGAGGAAGGCCGCCCTCGAGCAGTACCTCGCCATGGAGGAAACAGGCCGGGCCACCCGGCTGTCCGTGGTGGCCGCCGTGGCCCAGACCTACCTGGCGGTAGTGCGCCGACAGTGAAGGTCTCCGGCTGTCGCGAGGAGACCCTCGAGACGCAGCGGGCCGCGCTCTACGCTCATCCAGAGGAGCCGGGACCTGGGTGTCGCCTCGGACCTGGACCTGAGCGAGGTGAAGAGCCAGGCGGAGGCCGCGCGCGCGCGGACGTCGCGCGCTACGCTGGGCTCCTCGCGGCCGACCGCAACGCCCTCTCGGTCCTGGTCGGCGCCCCCATCGCCCCCGAGCTCCTTCCCGAACGGATCTCGGCGGTCGAGCTCGCCGCGCCCGGTGCGCTCCGGCCTCTCCTCGGACGTGCTTCTGGGTCGTCCCGACATCCTGACGGCCGAGCACCAGCTCCGCTCGGCCAACGCCAGCATTGGCGCGGCCCGGGCGGCCTTTTTCCCCCGCATCACCCTCACGGCAGGCGTCGGCTCCGTGAGCAGCGACCTGTCCGAGCTGCTCGGTGCCGGAACCGGGACCTGGAGCTTCGCGCCGCAGATCGTGGCGCCGCTCTTCACCGGCGGCGGCCAACCTGGCGCGGCTCAGAGCCTCCCATGTGGACCGCGACATCGCGGTCGCCCGCTACGAGAAGGCGATCCAGCAGGCCTTCGCCGAGGTCGCGAACGCGCTCACCCTGCAGACGACGCTCACCGAGCAGCGGACCGCCGAGGAGGAGCTGGTCAAGGCTCTGCAGACGACCTACGATCTCTCGGAGGCCCGCTTCAAGGCAGGCCTGGACAGCTACCTCGGGGTCCTGGTCGCCCAGCGTGCTCTCTTCGCGGCGCAGCAGGCCCTGGTGGCGGTGCGCCTCAGCGAGCAGGCCAACCGGATCGCGCTCTACAAGGTTCTGGGAGGCGGCGCCTAGGATCTGCGGCCGCGCCGTCGCCGGAGGAAGCGTGATTGAGGCGGACCGCGCCGCAGGTGTAGGCTCGCCATGCCGTCGACTGCGTGAGCGCGCGTCACGAAAGAAAGTAGTCTCCGCGGACGCTACGATGGGACACCGCGTTGTTGCCACGTTCGCCGCGCTCGGGCTGTGGGCCTCTTCGCCTCCGGCGCCGGCCCAGGTCGGAGACGATTCGGGTGCGTACCGTGCCAGTCAACAGGAGGCCTGTGACGGCGGCAGCGCGGCCGACTGCGCCGCGCTCGCAGTCGCCTACGAACACGGTACCGGCGTGACGCGTGACGACGTCAGGGCCGCGGAGCTCCGCCAGAAGGCCTGCGACGCCGGGGAGCCGTGGTCCTGTGCCTCGCTCGCGGCGAGGTACTACGACGGTGACGGCTTCGGGCAGGATGGGAGCGATGCCGTCCGGCGCTTCGAAAACGAGGCCAAGGCCGCGGAGCTCTATGCCAGGGCCTGCGAGCTGGGGGGCGAGGGAGGCTGCCGCTTTCTGGCGCGGAGGTACGACGCCGGCGTCTACGTCGTGCAGGACAAGGCCGCAGCGGCACGGCTCTACCGGAAGCTCTGCGACGGCGGCGACGATCGTCCTGCAGCATCCTCGGTCACAGGCATGTCCACGGCGAGGGCGTCCCTCGAGACATGTCCGTGGCCGCGCGGCTCTACCAGAGGGCCTGTGACGGCGGCGATGCGCTTGGCTGCTTCGTCCTCGCCGACATGTACGGGGACGGTGAGGGCGTCGGACAGGACGAGGCCC
Organism: uncultured Acidobacteriota bacterium; assembly: GCA_963732935.1. Lineage (GTDB taxonomy): Bacteria > Acidobacteriota > Vicinamibacteria > Fen-336 > Fen-336 > DATBSL01. The sequence goes on from CAVTBK010000007.1 coordinate 233,958, forward strand.
GGGCCGCCCGGATCCGGCGGGCAGCGTGCGACGGCGGGCATGACACGCACTGCCTCAGATCCGTCGCGGGGGAATACCGGGTGGGCTGGGAGGTCGAGTCGGACGAGACCCGGGCCATGCAGCTCTATCAGCAGGCGTGTGACATCGGGGACCTGGACGCTTGCGACGGTGTCGCGCTCATGTGCCGTCGTGGAGAGGGCGGCCCACAGGACGACGCCCGGGCCGCGCAGCTGTACCAGAAGGTCTGTGACGAGGGACATCCGGAAGGCTGCGCCGACCTGGCGGAGCAGTACCGGAAGGGCGAGGGCGTCCCGCTGGACAAGACCCGGGCCGCCCAGCTCTATCAGAAAGCCTGTGACGATGGGGTCCTGGCGGTCTGCAGCATCGTCGCCGGCATGTACCGGGACGGTGAGGGCGTCCCGCGAGACACGGCCCAGGCCGCCCACCTCTATCGGAAGGCCTGCGACGAGTGGTTCGACTGCGCCGGTCTCGCGAGCATGTACAGGGCCGGGGACGGCGTCCCACAGGACAAGGCCAAGGCCGCAGCTCTCTACCAGAAAGGCTGCGATGCTCGGGACGCGCCCTCCTGCGAGACCCTCGCGGGCATGTACGGGGCAGGCGACGGCGTCGCGCGAGGATGCCGCTAGGGCCGCACAGCTTCGCCGGAGAGCCTCCGAGCTGGCCTCGTCCTCGACCGCGAGCCCTTGAGCGCGCGTAGCGGTGACTGCCGCCGTCTCGCGCGTCGCCTGTTGAGCGCGAGCCCGGTCCCAGGGGAGGCACAGGCCTGACATTCGTCGCCGTGTTGTGCCACCATCACGACGGAGCCGCATGAAAGCGGTCTTGTCTTCGTCGAGCCAGGAGGCACCATGAGGGTCACTTTCGTAGCCCCGAACGTCGGGAACCCGGGAACCTTCTACGAGGTATTCGCGGACTTCATGAGCGTGGCGGCGCGTCAGCTCGGGACCGACCTCGAGCTGGTCGACGGCACCAAGGACGCGAAGACGATGCTCGAGCGCGGCAGCCAGGTCGCGACGGGTCCGAGACGACCGGACTACATGCTGCTCGTCAACTACATGGGCGTGGGGCACGATCTCCTGACAGTGAACGCGGCGGCCGGCGTGGGGACCTTCTTCGTCGTGGAAGCGATGGCCGGCGCCGAGGTCGGGACAGGGGGAGGCCGCCGGCCGAGCGGCTACCTCGGGCAGATCGTCCCGGACGACGTCGAGGCCGGCCAGTTGCTCGCGCAAATCCTCACCGACGCGGCACGCAGCCGGGGTCTGGTCGACGCGGCCGGCAAGATCCAGGTGGGAGCCATCGCCGGCGAGCACACGCAGGCGGGCAACGCCCGCTTTCGTGGCCTGCAGATGGTGGCAAGAGAGCACCCCGACGTCGTGCAGACCGCCTTCCAGTATGGCACCTGGGAGGAACAGCCGGCGAAGGAGGCCGCCGCGCTGATGCTCCGGTCGTCGCCCGAGATCCGTGTCTTCTGGTGCGCGAACGACGCCATGGCCCTCGGTGCGCTCGAGGCCGCCGTCGAGGCGGGCCGCCAGCCCGGGAAGGACATCCTGATCGGTGGCATCGACCTCATGGACCGCGCCCTGGCCGAGGTTGGCGACGGGCGGCTCGAGGTGTCGATCGGCGGCCACCTGGTGGACGGGGCGCGCGCTCTGATCCTGCTCCATGACCACCACCAGAACCGCGATCTGACCCCCGAGACGCGCAAGACGCACCTGGTGGCCGTCCAGGCTCAGCAGGCGCCTCGGTACCTGCAGTTCATGCACGACCGCGCCTGGCGGCAGGCCGACCTCAGCCGCTTCTCGCGGCTCAAGAACCCCGACGTGTCGGAGGCCAGCCTGTCTTTGCAGAACCTGATCGGGTCCTAGCGACCCGGCCGCCCTGCGACGGTGGCGGCGGCGACACTCACCCGTCGAGCGTGGTAAAACCGCAGTCGATGATCTCGCTCGTCTGGATCCCGAAGCAAAGCGAGCCCAGCGACGCAGAGAGCTGGCAGACGGCCATCGAGCGCGTCTATGGAGACGCTGCCGCCGGGCGGGTCGAGCTCGAGCAGCAGGGGCAGCAGTGGCGAGTCCGCATGGCCATACGGTTCACCGGCGGCGCCTATCGGCCGCGCGCTTCGTCTCCCGTCTGGTACGACCTGAGCGAGGAGGTGACGGACGCCCTCCAGGCCGCAGGCAAGCCGGTCGTGGACTGACGGGCTCCGCGAGCGTCGAAACTCGACGCGCCACACAACGAGGAGATCGTGATGACCGACGGGATCTCACGCCGGGATGCCCTGAAGCAGGCGTCGCTCGCCGCTGGCGGCCTGCTGTCTCTGCCGCTCCCCGTGGTCGCCGCGACGACCGTGCTGCCGGCGGCGCGTCGCCTCAGGGTCGTGGTCTTCGGCGCCCACCCGGACGATCCCGAGACCATGGCCGGTGGGACGGCCGCCCGGTTCGCGGCTCTCGGTCACGACGTCGTCTGCCTCTACCTGACGCGCGGCGAGGCCGGGATCGCGGGCAAGTCGAACGAGGAGGCGGCCCGCGTCCGGACGGCCGAGGCCGAGCAGGCGTGCTCGGTCCTCGGTGCGCGCGCGCGGTTCGCGGGACAGGTCGATGGCGCGACCGAGGTGACAGCGGGCCGCTACGCCGAGCTCCGGGGGATACTCGAGGCCGAGCATCCGGACCTCGTCATTACCCACTGGCCCGTGGACACGCACCGGGATCACCGCGCGGCGGCGCTCCTGGCCTACGACGCCTGGCTGGCCCTGGGCCGCCGATTCGACCTCTACTACGGCGAGGTGCTGACCGGGGAGCAGACGCAGCAGTTCGCCCCCACGCATCGGGTCGACGTCACGGGCACGCTCGAAAGGAAGCGAGCGGCATGCTTCGCCCACGCGAGTCAGGACCCGGCCGGCATGTGGGCGCAGCACGATCAGATGCAGCGCTTCCGCGGTCGTGAGGCCGGATGCGCGGCCGCCGAGGCTTTCGCCCTCCACCCGCAAAGCCCGCACGCAGGGCGTATCGAGTGAGCCCCTCGATACGCCGTGCCACCTTCGATCGCAGGAGGAGACCGATGGTCCATCGAGCCAACCGGCAGGTGCTGCAGCGCCTGGCGATCGCCGTCCTGGCCGCATCTGCGTGGGCGGGGCCCGCCCACGCAGGCCGTCAGGCTGCCATCACCTTTGACGACCTCCCCCAGACGGGCGAGCCCCTCGCGTGTCAGGTCGAGATCTCGAGCCGCATCGTGAACGCGCTGAGAGCCCACGGACTCCCAGCGGTGGTCTTCGTGAACGAGGCCCGGCTGTACGTCGAAGGCGAGGTCGACGCCCGCATCGGTCTCCTGCGAGAGTGGTCGGATGCGGGGCTCGAGCTCGGAAACCACACCTTCAGCCACTCCGGGATCGACGGCCTGAGCCTGCCGCAGTACGAAGAGGAAGTGGTCCGCGGAGAGACGGTGACACGGATGTTGCTGGCCGAGAAGGGCGGCCGCCTCCGCTACTTCCGTCACCCCCAACTGCGCACCGGGCCCACGACGGAGTACCGGGAAGGTCTGAGCAGCTTCCTGCGCGAGCGGGGCTACCTGGTCGCGCCCGTCACGGTCGACACCCAGGACTACATGTTCGCTGCCGTCTACGCGGAAGCGAAGCACCGCGGGGATCCGGGCCTTCAGGGTCGGGTGGTGGAGGCGTACCGAGCCTACTTGCTGGAGAACTTCTCCTTCCACGAGCGTCTCGCTGTCGAGGTGCTCGGTCGAGAGTTGCGCCACGTCGTGCTGCTGCACGTGAACCACCTGAACGCGGACCTGATCGAAGAGCTGATCGCACTCCTGAAGGAGCGTGAGTACTCCATCGTGCCGCTGGCGACGGCCTTGGAGGATCCCGCCTACTCTCGACCCGTGCCGACTACGCGGAAGGGCTGGTCGTGGATCCAGCGCTGGATCATGGCGGAAGGGCGCGAACCGCGTCCCGAACCGCGGGAGCCCGCCTGGGTGACCGATGCCGTCGCGGCGCTGCGGCAGCGGCGCTGAGCCGTAACCGCGGGGTCTCGGTCGATACACAATGAGCGGAGGTGAACGCGACGATGACGAAGCTCGGCTCCCGCTATCGCGCGCGCTACTACGATGCCTTCTCCCGCGTCTACGATCGGTTCGTCGCCGCGCACTCGAGTGACCCGGAAGGGCGGCTGCGGGAGCTGCTGGCCGGTCGGTGCGCGCTCGCGGCCGGCGCCCGCGCGCTCGACCTCTGCACGGGCACCGGGGCAATGCTGCCGAGCCTGGCGCGGCGTGCCGGCGGCCATGGTCTGGTGGTGGGGCTCGACTTCTCGCGCGGCATGCTGGAGCGGGCTCGCCGCAAGCTGGGGAGCACGCCGGGCATCACCCTGGTCCGCGCCGAGGCGGAACGCCTCCCCTTTCGCGGGGGCAGCTTCCACGCCGTCACCTGCTCGCACGCCTTCTACGAGCTCAAGGGCGAGGGGGCCGAGCGGGCGCTCGAGGAAGTGGCGCGGATCCTGCGACCGGGCGGCTCGTTCCTGATGATGGAGCACGAGGTGCCGCGCAGGCCGCTCATCCGCGTCCTCTTCTATGTGAGGTTGCTCTCGATGGGCTTGCGGAAGGCCCGGGAGGTGCTGGGGAACGAGGAGGCGCTGTTCCGGCGGCATTTCCGGTCGGTCGAGCGGGTCGCCACCGAGACCGGTCGCTCCAAGATCATTCTCGGCAGCGGTCCGCCCAGCGACTCCGACCGCTCTTGACAGTTGTGAGCATATGCTTACTCTCTAATGAGGGCGGCCGGAGGCACGACGTCCCGGCGCCCCCGAGGAGGAAGCGATGCCGAGAGAGCGACTGCACGAGCTGGGTCCGGGGGGTGAGTGCGTGTGCCCGGGGTGCGGCACGACCGTCTCCCATCGCAAGGGAACGCGCTGCCAGGACGAGCACTGCCCGCGCTGCGGCGCACGCATGCTCCGGCAGGGGTCCCGCCACCACCGGGCCTGGCTGGAGAACAAGACTCGCACCCGCGGCTGAGCGTCCGCTCGACCTGCGATGCTCTCGACCCTGACGGACGCTCTCACCCACGCCGCGATGATCACGGGGTTCGTCGCCGTGATGATGATCTCCGTGGAGTACGTGAACGTGCTCACGCGCGGCACCTTCGAGGCCGCCCTGCGCGGCTCCCCGATCACCCAGTACCTGGCCGCCGCCCTGCTCGGCGCCATCCCCGGCTGCCTGGGCGCCTTCACGGTGGTGGCACTCTACTCCCACCGCGTGGTCACGATCGGCGCGGTGGTGGCGGCCATGATCGCCACCAGCGGCGACGAGGCCTTCGTGATGCTGGCGCTCTTCCCTCGCGCCGCGCTCTGGCTCACCCTGGGACTCACCGTCCTGGGCGTCCTGGTCGCCCCCCTGGTCGACCGGCTGGCGGGACCTCTCCGTCTCGCCGGCGAGTCCTGCGCCCGGATGGCCATCCACGCCGAGGAGTGCCGCTGTTTCGAGCTCCCGGCGCTGCTGCGCCAGTGGCGCCGGCCCGTCCGCTCCCGCGTCCTCCTGGGCCTGGCACTGCTGGGCTATCTGGTCTGGATCGGGGTGGGCGGGAGCGGGCTGCCCGGGGAGTGGAACTGGGTCCGGGTGACCCTGCTGCTCACCGGCGCCTTCAGCCTCTTCGTGGTGGGCACGGTGCCCGACCACTTCCTGCAGGAGCACCTCTGGCGGCACGTGGCGAGGCAGCACGTCCCGCGCATCTTCGCCTGGACCGCGGGGGTACTGGTCGGGGTGGCGCTCCTGGAGCGGTTCGCTGACCTGAACGCGCTCGTGCGGCACAACCCCTGGGCTGTCCTGGTGGCCGCCGCCCTCATCGGTCTCATCCCGGAGTCCGGTCCCCACCTGGTGTTCGTGAGCCTCTACGCCGCGGGCGGGATCCCCATCAGCATCCTCGCCACCAGCTCGATCGTGCAGGACGGCCACGGCCTGCTGCCGCTCCTGGCCCAGTCGCGCAGGGACTTCCTGCGTGTGAAGGGGATCAGCCTGGTGGTGGGCCTGGCGGTGGGGGCGGTGCTGCTCGCGCTGCGGTTCTGAGCCGGCGCGCTTTCGTCCGCTCGCGGCGTCACGGCGGCACCGTGGCGGGTGCCGGCAGGTCGACCCGTCGGACGAAGCCCCGAGTCTGCCACCGGTCGGGGTCGTGCGAGGTCATCAGCATGGTGGCGTTCAGCTCGGAGAGGGCTCGCGCCAGACTGCCGCGATGGCATTCGTCGAGCGCCGAGGCCGGTTCGTCCAGGAGCAGCAGTCCGGGCTCGCGGACGAGGACGCCGGCCGCAGCGACCAGCTGCTTCTCACCGAAGGAGAGCTCGCTCACCGCCCTGGCGGCGAGATGCCCGATGTCGAGGCGCTCCAGCCACTCGCGTGCGCGAGCCTTCGCCTCCGCCGTTGCGTGCCCGTCGTTGACCGGACCGAGCGTCACGTCCTCCAGGACCGTTGGCAGGAGCAGAGCGTCGTCCGGGTTCTGCCACAGGAAGCCGATCCCACGCCGGAGGCGTCTCACGCGCGCCCCGCACATCTCCTCTCCCCCCACACGCACCAGCCCGGATCCCTGGAGCAGGCCGACGATGCGCAGCAGCAGCGTGGTCTTGCCGGCGCCGTTCGAGCCCAGCAGGAGCGCGCGCTCGCCGGGCTCCAGCGCGAAGGACACCGCCGCCGGAGTGTCCCGATCACGGCCTGGGTAACGATGACTCACCGCCTCGACGGCCAGGCTCAGCGGGACCATGGCACCGCCTCCAGGATCGTCGCCAGCAGCAGGAGGGCGGCGAGGCCGTAGTGGGGCGTCTCCGCCCGGCGCGGATGCCACCGCGGCAGGCGGGGAACGCGCCCCTGGAACCCGCGCAGCTCGAGCGCGCGGGCCACCTGGTCCGCCCGGTGGAGCGCGCGGACGAGGACGCGCGCCAGCAGCGCCGCCGTCGTGCGGCCAAGGTTCCGAGCGCGGTCGTAGCCCCCGCGGGTCAGGAGCGCCTGGTGTGCGCGCCGGGTCTCCTCGGCGACGCCGCCCGCGTGACGGGCGAGTATCACCAGGAATGCGACGGCCGTGCGTGGCAGGCCGATGGCCTGCAGCATGCCGACCAGCTCGCTCCAGCTCGCGACCGCGCCCAGGAGCACGACGGCCGCCCCCACCGCCAGGCCACGGAGACTGACCTCGAGCAGCGGGCGGGGTGCCAGCGGGAGGAGCAGCAGGAACAGAAAGAAGCCCGAAGCGAGCGGGACCAGCCGCAGCAGCAGCTCCCGCGGCTGCAGCCGGGCGAGGACGGCCTCCAGGCCCAACGCGGCCAGGGCAACCGCCGCGCCTCGCGGCGATGCGAGAGCGGCGGCCGCCGCCAGCAGCGACACCGCGAGGGCCGTGCGCGGGTCGGGCCTCATGCGCTCGGCCGCCGCCGGGTCAGCAACAGGTAGGACTCCTCGTCCTCCTCGGCCCTCTCGACCGTGAGACCCGCGCCGCCGAAGATTTGCCCGAGCCGCGCGACCGGAGGCAGGAGGTCGCTTCGGATCGGCGGCGGGCCCTCGCCGTGGATCGTGGCCAGCCGCTCGCGGCCGATGTCGTGCCAGACCAGGAAGGGGCTACCCGGCCGGAGCCAACGGCTCACGGCCCGCGCCGTGGCGGACGCGCAGGGAAAGTGCGGGAAGGCGTTGAAACAGACGACCGCGTCGATGCTCGCCTTGGGCAGGCCCGTCGCGAGGACGTCCCGGCAGAGCCAGGTGATGCGCTTGGAGACGTGACGGGCGCGAGCCAGGGCCAGCATCTCGGCCGAGAAGTCGACGGCCACGATCCGGCCGTCGCCCACCCGGGGCAGCAGGTGGCCCTCCAGCAACCCCGTGCCGCAGCCCAGGTCCACGACCTTCCCGCCTGTCAGGGGGCCCAGCAGCGCGAGGCCCCGCTCGACGCCGCGCGCCCGCATCTCGGGAGAGTGGAGCTCATCCCAGCGAGGGGCCAGCTCGTCGAAGAAGCGGCGCTTGTCGGCCGCGGTGTCGCTCACGCGTCCCTCCCCGCTCGTCCCAGAAGCGCGACCGCGGCGGGGACGGATGCCAGGGCGAGGATCATGCCCGGCCAGCCGGCCAGGAGCGAGGCCACGGTCAGCACGCCCGCGGGAAGCCGCAGCCAGAGACCGGTCGCGTAGACGAGCACTGCGTAGGAAGCCCGACCGACCACCAGCGCGATCGCGACCACGGCCCAGACCGGCAGCCGGCGCGAGCGGTGGAGCAGCGACGCGAGTCCGGTCATGAGAGCGAGCTCGATCGCCATCCAGGCCGCCACAGGCGGGAAGAGCGGCGGCATCCCGGTCGCGGTCGCCGAGACGAGAGGCGTCGCGAAGGCCGCGGCCGCCGCCGTTCGCGGCCGCAGGTAGAACGCCCCCACCAGCAGCGGCAGGTACATGGGCAGGAAGACGTGGCCGACGTGGAGAGCGTGGAAGACCCACGGCAACGCCAGGCCGGCCGCCGTCACCAGCGCGGCACGGGAGATCTCGTTGAGGTCGAGCCCGGACTCGCCGTCCACGTCCACCGCCTCTCCGGCGCCCGTCTCAGAACCCCCAGGCAAGGCCGCCCATCACGGAAGCGCCGGGCATCGGGTACCCGGGCCGGTACTGGTACTCGCTGTCGGTCAGGTTCTCACCGGCGAGGTAGAGCTCCGCGCCCCGCGCCCCTTCGCCCACCCGCCAGCCCACGCGGCCGTTCAGGAGGAAGTACGGCTCGATCGCCTGCGTGGGCGACGCGTAGCGCAGGTTGCCGACCCAGGTCTCTCCGACGCGCTGCGCGTCGGCCGACACGCGCAAGCGACCCCGGGCGTAGACGGCCCCGGCGATCCAACTGCTGGCCGGCGCGTACGGGATCTGTGCGGGCTTCGTGTCCAGCCAGGTCAGGCCCGCGATCAGGCGCAGGCCCGTGGCCGGCTCGACCTCGAGCGTCGTCTCGACGCCGGCGGAGCGGTAGCTGCCGGTGTTCGCGAAGGACGGCGGCGGGGGCGGAGGCGCCACGAAGCGAAGGGCGTTCTCGACCTGGTCGTGGAACAGGACCAGGTTGAGCCTGGCCCGTTTGCCGAAGGCGCGCGCGTAGCCGAGCTCCCAGTGGTCCATGCGCTCGGGCTCCAGGTCGCGCCACTCGTCGCCGCGGCCGTACCCCTGGTAGAAGACCGCCGCCCACACGCCGGGCAGGTTCAGGGCGTGCGCCCAGCGCAGGTGCACATCGCCGAAGCCGCCCTTCGCCGCGAGGCCGGCCTGGCCGCCCCAGTGCCCGCCGAAATCCTTGCTGTTGGTGTAGCGGACCCCGGCCGAAGGGGTGATCCGGATCCGCCCGCCGAAGCTGTGCTGGTAGCCGGCATAACCCGCCGTGGTCCGGAAGCGGGAATCGCTTTGCGGCAGCGGGCCGGCCGGGTGCTCCTCGTGCGACTTCCCGCCGTAGCTGTCCAGGTCGAGGCCGACCGTGAGCTGGCCGCTGCCCAGGACGGAGTACTGCTCACTCGCTCTCACGCCGTAGTTCCGCCAGTCGGTCAGGGTCGAGAAGCCCTCGAGCTTGGTCGCGTCCCACTGCAGCCAGTCGATGGCCCCGTCGTCGTAGTAGAGCTTGACGAAGCCGCACTGGCCCCCATTGCGGCGAGTCAGCGTCAGGATCCCCATGCCGTCCGACGACTGGAAGAGCGGGATGACAGGCAGAGGCGCCGCACCCGCGACCCCGGGGTCGTGCGTGCGGCCGTCCGACAGGTCCACCGTGAGCGCAAGGTCCCACCCGGGGGCGATCTCGGCGCCGACCCGCGAGAAGAGCGCGCGGGTTCGGCCGTCCGCGTTCGCCCGACCTCCGTCGCTCTGCCGGTGGCTCGCCGAGACCAGCCAGTCCAGGCGTCCCTTGCGGCCCTCCTGGGAGAGGGTGAGCACGCTCGTATCGAAGCTGCCGTAGGCCACCGTGACGTGGGCGCCCAGGCCGGGGGCGGTCCGCCGGCGCGACACCAGGTCCACCGTCGCGAAGGCCATGTTGCCGAAGAGCACCGGCTGCGGGCCCTGGTAGATGTCGACCCGCTCGACCAGGTCGACGGAGAGCAGGTCCAGCAGGGGGTGTGTCCAGACGCCCACGAACTTCGGGACGCCGTCCACCATGGTGGAGATCTCGGCCCCAGGCCGGCCGGTTCCCTGCCCCCGTACGAAGACGGCGCCCCCGTCGCCGCCCCCGTAGCTTCCGATCGGGTTGTAGCGGGAGATGGCCATCCCCGGCACGCGCCGGAGGGCCGAGGCGAGGTCCTGCGCGTTCAGGTCCTCGATCTGGCGGCGCCCGACCGTGCTGATCGCCCCGGCCGAGTCGTCGAGCCGGACTCCCTCCAGGATAGGAGTCGCGGTCACGGTGACCTGCTCGCGCAGGTGGAGCTTGGGAGGGGGCTTCTCTCGATCGGCCTCCCGCGCCTCGGGAGCGTCTTCGGCTCCGACCAGCGTCGCACAGGTGAGGCAGAAGGCCACGCCCAGGATGGTTCGCGTCATCGCTGCTCCTCCTTGCTGTCGACCGGGTCGGAAGGGCCCCCTCGCGACGGCGCCGGGTAGGATATTACGAACCTCAAGAATTTCCTACCAGGAAAGGCCCGGGGCGCGTCGCGGGCAGCAGGCCAGGGCGCGGCGGGCGGCGAGGGCGTTTGACGCTGACGTGCGGGAAGCGGTAGCGTCGCGCTCGAAAGAGAGGAAGCCTATGGAGTCCCGCTCCGGCGAGGGTGCTGTGAGGAGCCCCAACGTCCGCGTCCTGCTCGGCGCGATCCTGTCCGGTGCGCTGCCGCTCCTTCCCTCACCGGCTCACGCCGCTCCCGCCCCGCCGCCAGCCGCGGCGCAAGTGCTCACGTCGCCCGACGGGCACCTGACGGCGACGATCACGGTCGGCGACGAGCTGCGCTACACCCTGGCGCTCGACGGCCGCCCGCTGGTCGCGTCCTCCCCGCTGTCGATGACGCTTGGGGACGGAAGGGTGTTGGGTCGTCTCGCGCGGTTGCGGCGCGTCGATCGCGCGGAGAGAGACGAGCAGATCGCGACGCCTCTCGGCAAGCGTGCGAAGGTCCGCAACGCCTACCGCGAGGCGGCCCTGCTGTTCGCGGACGGCGCCATCCTGCGAGCGCGTGTCTTCGACGACGGCTTCGCGCTGCGCTGGGAGACGAGCTTCTTCGACCGGGTCCGCGTCCAGGACGAGACCTTCTCGATCGTCTTCCCCGAGGAGCCGCGGGCCTTCTTCCTCGGGGGGGCGGGAGCTCACCACGGCTACGAGGGGCTCTGGCGCCACGAGCCGATCTCGGCGCTGTGGTCCTGGAGCGCGCCGGCCGCGGCGGCGCTACCCCTCGTCTTCGATCTGCCTGGGGGGCCGAAGCTGGCGTTCCTCGAGGCCGACCTCGACGACTACCCGGCGATGTATCTCACCTATAGGCTGAGCCAGCCGCGCTCGCTGGTGTCGCTCTTCCCGCGCCGGGTCACGAAGGAAGCGCCAGGGGGCTTCCTCGACTTCGACCTCGTCGCGACCGAGCGCGCCGACGACATCGCGCTGACGGCAGGCACGCGCTCGTTCCCCTGGCGGGCGTTCGTCCTCGCGCGCCGCGACGCGGACCTCGTGGCGAGCGACATGGTGACGCGGCTGGCGCCGCCCCCCGCGCCGGATGCTTCCGGGTGGGACTGGGTCAAGCCGGGCAAGGTGGTCTGGGACTACTGGGCCAACTGGAACCTCGAGGGCGTCGACTTCGTGGCGGGACGCAACACCGCGACCTTCAAGTACCACGTGGACTTCGCCGCGGCCCACGGCTTCCGCTACGTCAACATCGACTGGCTCTGGACCGACCCGCTCGACCTCACGGCCCTGAACCCGGAGATCGACGTGCCCGAGATCGTCCGCTACGCGAGCGAGAAGGGCGTCTCCGTCTTCGTCTGGTGTCTCGCCCGTACCCTCGAGGCGCAGCTCGCCCCGGCGATGGATCGCGCGCAGCGGTGGGGGGTCGCCGGGCTCAAGATCGACTTCTTCGACCGCGACGACCAGCGCATGATCGCCCTCTACCGGCGCTTCGCCGCCGAGGCCGCCAAGCGCAAGCTGCTCGTCCTCTTCCACGGCGCGACCGCCCCCTGGGGCCTCTCGCGTGCCTACCCGAACGTCCTCAGCTACGAGGCCGTGCGGGGCCTCGAGTACGACAAGTTCAACGAGCAGGGCACGCCGCCGCCCCATGACGTGACGCTGCCGTTCACGCGCATGCTGGCGGGGCCCATGGACTACACGCCGGGGGCGATGCGCGTCCTCAACCAGGCCAACTGGAGGGCGACCAACGACCTGCCTTCGGCCCAGGGTACGCTGGCTCATCAGCTCGCGATGTACGTCGTCTACGACGCCCCGCTGGTGATGCTCTCCGACATGCCCTCGGCGTACCAGAAGGAGCCCGCCGCGCTCGAGATGCTCTCCGCCGTGCCGACCACCTGGGACGAGACGGTGGGCGTCGACGGCAGGATCGGCGAGTGGGTGGTCGAGGCCCGCAAGAAGGGCGACGAGTGGTGGATCGGCGCGATGACCGACTGGTCGGCGCGCACGCTCGAGGTCCCGCTCGCCTTCACTGGCGGAGGGAGCTGGGAGGCGTCGCTTTGGACCGACGGCAGGAACGCCGACAAGGTGGGGACCGACTATCGGCGCTCCACGCAGTCCGTCGAGGGCACGGGAGTCCTGCGACTCGCTCTCGCGCCGGGAGGCGGGGCAGCGGTGAGGTTGCGCAGGAAATAGCGGTGCCCTCCTGTGACGGTCGCGGAGTGACACGGAAGACGTGATGTCAGGCTGCGCGGCCCGTCGACGCTGGGGTCTTCGGCGCATGGGGCGGGAGCGGTGATCGTCGTCACAGCGCCGCGCGCCCGGTGTCAGCCAAGGTGAAAGGCGTTACTGGATCGCGCTGCCTCGCGACGTGGCCTGAACGCGAGCCTCACGCCGACGGCGTTTGATCGCGTTCGACGACTGTCACGCCTCCAAGCTCCCGGTTCCGCAAGTTCTCGCTTCGGAAGCAGCTGTTGCTGCGCACGTGGCCTGGCGTCGAGCACGCGACTTGCGTGTCCAGGCGCGAAGCAGCCACACTCGAGGACCTACGAGGGCGAAGGAGGGGGACGGTGTCGGGGCAGTACCTGTTGGTCGGTCTCGCCTTGCTGGCGTCCAGCCTCGACGTCGTCCTGGCAAGTCGCGTCCAGGCCGACTACCGCGTGCTGAGGCAGGTGCGAGCACAGCTGCGGGTCGTGTCGCGGCCGCCGGGCCATCTCGGTTCGGCCTCCGGCTACGACGTGCGTGGCCGCCGGGTGGACCTCCAGGTAGACGCGCCGCGGAGGCTGGTGGCGTTCGTCCTCCACGGAGCGAACGTCCGGGCCGAGGCGGAGCGCTGGAGCTCGGTGGCCGGGGAGGCTCACGCGCGCGGGGTCGCACTGCTGGGGTTCTGCGACGGCGCCCTTTGTGCCGAGGAGCTGCGACACGGAGTCGCCGCCGACTTCCCGGTGATCGCCGAGGGCTCGCTGCTCGCCGAGAGGGCGCTCGCCGAATACGACCGTCGGGGGGAGGTCGTGGCTGCGGACGGCGCAACGCTCGCGGTGACGGGCACGATGCCGGCGCCACTGACGCGGGCGGAGGCCCGCGAGGTGCTGAGAGCGTTGAGTGAGGCCCCGTCGTGATCCATCGAATCGCCCTCCGTGCCTGGCTGGCGGCGGCGCTGGCCGGAAACGGGGGCCTCCTGCTCGCCTATCGACACGTGAGCAGGGAGCTCACCGCAGTGGAGCGGATGCCTCGCGGGGAGCGGCTGCCCCGGCCGACCGGACGCACGCTCGACGGAAGCGAGATCTCCGCCGGCGAGCTCGAACAGCCCTGTCACCTGCTGCGGTACGCGAGCGCGAAGTGCAGTGTCTGCAGACAGGACTACGGTCTCTTCGTGGAGATCGAGAAGGCGCTCCGCGCCCGGGGCTGCAGCAGCATCCAGCTCGCGCCCTCGTACGAGGCGTTTGCCCGGCCGATCGATCCGCTTCGCATCAACCTGGCCTTCCCCGCCGTGCCGTTCGCCTCGGGGCTCGGCGTCGTGTCGACACCGACCACGATCGTAGCGGGCGGCGACTGGAAGGTCGTGTGGTCGAGGATCGGAACCCTCCGCCCGTCGGACGTCGACTCGGCAGTTCGAGCAGCCTCTCGTCTGCGCTGAGCGCGGGCTTCGATCCTCCAGGGAGGTTGACGCTCGCGCCGCCGCGGGCCTAGCATTCCCGGCGGCAGGGGTCCCTGCCACGGTCTCTCTGCGCCTCAAGCTGGACGGGAGGGGAGGGTTCCATGAATCGTTGGTCCTGGCTGCTCATCGCCGTACTGCTCGCATCCCCCGCGCTCGCCGCCGAGAAGAAGAAGGACGACAAGAAGGGCAAGGCGACCGCCCCCGACGTGGTCGCGGAGGCGGAGGCGAAGATCGCCGCCGGCGATCTTGCCGGGGCCAAGGAGTCGCTCGAAGAGGCGATGGCGACCGATCCGCGTGCGGCGCTGCGGCTCGGCGTCCTGCGCGCGAGCCAGGGCGAGTTGGACCTCGCGATCGACGCCTACAAGGCGGCGGCGGAGGGGCTGACCGGCCCACTGCAGGGCGAGGCGCTCGGCCGGATGGCGGTCCTCCAGGACACGCGGGGCATGGCGGAGGCGGGCGCCACGGCCGATGCGGCCATCGCCGCCGACCCGGAGGGGGTCTGGCCGCTGATCGCGATGACGTACCGCCGGGTCCGCGAGGGCCAGACCGACGAGGCCGTCGCCCTGGCACGCAAGGCGGTCGACGCGGGCGGCGGGGCGAGCGCCCAAGCGGCCCTCGGCCGCGCGCTCGGGGCCAAGGGCGAGATGGCCGCCGCCGAGGCCGCCTACCGCGAGGCCCTCGCCGCGGAGCCGAATGCCCTGATGCCGCTGCTCGGCCTGGCCCGGGTCCTGCGCAAGACCGGCCGCGCCGCCGAGGCCGAGCCGCTCCTGCGCAAGGCGCTCGATGCCGGAGCGATCGAAGCGCACAAGGAGATGGCGCGCGTGCTGGTGGCGCTCGGACGTCCCGGCGAGGCGCTCGGTGAGGCGAACCTCGCCGCCGTCATGGCGGAGGACGACAAGGAGGCCCAGGGGCTCGTAGTCGAGGTGAAGGTGGCGCGTGCGCTGCAGGAGATCGAGCAGGGGCAGACCGATCTCGCGATCGAAGACCTGACCCGCCTCATCGAGCAGAACCCCGATTCCGTGGCGGCCCGCCTGGGGCTCGGCAAGGCCGAGATCGCCCGCCGCGACGCGGCCGCCGCCCTCCCGGCCCTGCAGAAGGCCGTCGAGCTCGATCCCGGTGACGCCGACGCGCAGTACCAGCTCGGCTACGTGCAGCACGTGATGAAGCAGAACGCGGCGGCTGCGGTCGGCCCGTTCGAGCAGGCGGCGGCGCTCGAGCCCCAGAATCTCCTCTATCGCACGAGCCTCGGCGCCGCCCTCATCGACGCGGGCCAGCTCGACCGCGCGGTCGAGGAGCTCTCCAAGGTGACGGGAGCGGAAGGCTACACGGGCTGGCAGGCGTGGTTCTATCTGGGCACGGCCCAGCTGAAGGCGCGCCGGTTCAAGGAGGCGGTCGCCGCCCTCCAGAAGGCGACCGCGGCAAACCCCGACAACGCCCAGGCGGAGGCGTTCCTGGCCTGGTCGTACTTCGGCCTCAAGGACGCGGCCGGCTTCAAGACCCACGGCGCGAAGGCGCGCAAGCTCGGCTACAAAGACCCGCAGCTCTTCGAGCGCCTGACCAAGGTCGAGGCGGGGCAGGCGATCAAGTAGCCTGAGCGGGACGCTCGGTCACGCGCTCCGCGGCGGCGTGCGGCCGATCGTCGCCGCAGCGGGACGTAATCTTTCCCACGGCTCGGGCGTATCTGGGATGGTGGACGGCAGCCCGACGGAAGACGCCGTACCCGCCGAGGTCGTGCGCCGCGCCCGCCAGGGCGACGGCGAGGCCATCGGCGAGCTGTATCGGCGCTTCTCCTGGCGAGTGCTCGGCCTGTGTCTGCATCTGCTCGGGAAGCGGGAGGACGCCGAGGACGCCACCAGCGAGGTCTTCATGAAGCTGCGGACGGCGCTCGGGCGCTACGACGAGTCGCTCCCGTTTCGGCCCTGGCTGACCGCCGTCGCGGCCCGCCACTGCCTCGATCGCCTGCGGCGTCGGCGGCGCGAGATGCGTCTCTTCGAGACCGAAGCCGAGGAGCCGGCCCCGGCGGCGAAGCCGGGCGAGTCGCCGCTCGCCGGGCTCCTGGCCGACGAGGGACGCGCAGCCCTGGCCGCGGCGATCGCGCGCCTGCCGGAGCGCCAGCGCGTACCCCTCGTGCTTCGCTACCACGGCGAGCTGAGCTACGACGAGATCGCGGAGCGCCTGGACTGGACCCGCCAGCGGGTGGCGGTCAGCCTGTTCCGGGCCAAGCAGAGCCTGCGCCGTGCGCTGCGCTCGGGGAGCGAGGACGCATGAGCTGCCCCTCCGAGGAGACCTGGAACGCCTACGCCGACGGTGAGCCGCGTGCGCGGACGCGCGAGCTGGAGGCGCATCTTGCCGGTTGTCCGCGTTGCCGGGATCTGGTGGAGGCCCTGAGCGAGGAGAACCGTCTGCTCTCGCGCGTGCTGGGCGAGATCCCGCAGCCCGCGCCGGCGAAGAGGCTCGGCCTGCCCGGGATGGTGGCGGGCCTCGCCGCTCTTCTGGTGCTGGCGGCGGGCGTGCGCGTCGTCTCGGACGCTCTCGCCGGCCTGGGGCAGGGCGCGCCCGCCCTGCTGGTCGACGAGAGACGGCTGGCTCTCGGGCTGCTCGTCGATGCGGTCTTCTACGTGCTGAGGGAGGGAGCTTCCATGCTGGAATCGATCGTCTCGACCTCGTTCGTCCTTGGCCTGCTGGTGCTGGGCGCCGTCGTCGCCTTCTCGCTGCGCCGGCGCTGGGCCAGTGGTGCCCTCACCCTCTTCGCCCTCGGTGCCCTCGCGGTGCCGTCCTATGCCTTGGAGCTGCGCAGCGCCCATCACGAGCGCGATCGCGTCGTGGTCGGCCCCGGCGAGATCATCGACGATTCCCTGGCCGCCGCCGGGGAGGCCGTCGAGGTGGACGGGATCGTCACCGGCAACCTGCTCGCCGCCGGCCGGAGCGTTCTCGTGCGTGGCACCGTCAAGGGAGACCTGGTGGCGGCCGCCAACCGGATCGAGATCGAAGGAACCGTCGAGGGCAACGTCTTCGCCGGCGCCGATACCGTGATCGTGCGCGGGTCGGTCGGGCGGAGCGTGCACGCTGCGGCCGACACGCTGCGGCTCGAGTCCTCGGGGCGCGTCGAGGACGACCTGCTCGGCTTCGCCGGCGTCGTCGACCTGGACGGCCGCGTCGGGCGCGATCTCACCGCCTTCGCCCGCCTCGTGAACCTGCGGGGGCAGGTGGGCCGCAACGCCTCGACCGGCGCGCGCCGCGTGCATCTCGAGGCGCCCGCGAAGATCGGCGGCAGCCTGACGGCTCGGGTCCGCGACGCGGCAGATCTCGAGGTCGACCAGGGGGCGACCGTCTCCGGCAAGACCGAGACCCGGATCGAGCCGAAGGCGAGGAGCCGCTACCTCCGGGCGGGGTTCTACGTGTGGCAGCTGGTGTGGCTGGGCGGGGCATTCCTGATCGGCCTCGCGCTGCATCTGTTGGTGCCCGGCTTCCTGCCGGCGCGCCCCGCGGACGGCGCCATCCTGCTGCGCGCGGCGGGCCTCGGCTTCGTCGCGCTCGTCGCCGTGCCCGTTGCCGCGGTGGTGCTGATGCTGACCCTGGTCGGCCTGCCCGCCGGCCTCATCGTGGCGGGGTTCTGGCTCCTGGGCCTGTATCTCTCGCAGATCCTGGTCGCCGCGCTCCTGGGGAGGAGCATCCTGCACCGCACGGACGCCCTGCCCGCCGCGTTCGCGCCCGTGCTGCTGGTGGGGCTCGCCTGCGTGACGGTCGCGGTGAACCTCCCGTACCTGGGCCCGCTGGCCCGGCTTCTCGTGCTGGTGCTCGGCCTCGGACTGGCCGTCACCACCCTGCTACGAAGCCTCCGCCGCGGCGCGGTGGCCTGAGACCACCGTTACGAGTCGCCCGCCGCCCGCGTTGACTTCGGCCTTCCCCCGCGCACAATGACCGGGTGCGGATCCCGACCTTCCGCGAGGCGCAGGAAGAGATCTCGACCCAGATGCGCGAGCAGGGCTACCTCGCGGTCGTGTTGGTCGACCTGGGGGCGCTCGCGCAGGTCGAGAAGAGCTTCGGTGGAGCGGTCTTCCGCAGTCTCCGCGAGCAGGTCGACCCGCTGCTGGAGGCGATGCGGGAGCGCTTCCGCAGCGAGGACGTGCTGACGCGCGACGAGCGCGAGGGCGACCGCTTCCTGCTCTTCGCCTGCGGGCCGCGACGCGGCGCTCCTTTTCGCTCCGAGCAGCTGCGCAAGCTAGTCGACCGCCTCGAGGAGTTCCTGACCGCCCGCATCGGGCGTCTGACCCTGCCCTATCTGCGCGAGCGGCCCCGCCTCGGCGTGGGCTACGGGGTCGTGATCTGGAGCCCGCTCGAAAGCCCCGAGCGCCAGGTGCTGCGCCTGGTGGACGAGGCCGCGGCCTGCGCCGAGATGCGGGCGAAGCTGCGCGACCGCGACCAGCGCGAGCGGCTGCTCGAGATCATCCAGAACCGGGAGATCTGGACCGCGTTCCAGCCGATCGTGTCTCTGGCGACCGGCGAGCGGCTGGGCTGGGAGGCGCTCTCGCGCGGTCCCCGCGGCTCCGAGATCGAGCTGCCGCTGCTCCTCTTCGGGCGCGCCGGCCGCTACGGCCTGATCGAGGAGCTGGAGCGGTCCTGCCGCCGCCAGGCGTTCCACGACTGGCGGGTGCTCGCGCAGACCGGGCGCCTCTTCGTCAACACCGTGCCCGCAACCGTCCGCGACCCGAGCTTCATGGGCCGGGGGGTCTTCGACTACCTGGGCGCGGAGCTGGCGCCGAGCGCCGTCACGCTCGAGATCACCGAGCGTCACGTGATCGAGAACCTCAACCTCTACCGGGAGGCGATGCACTCCTTCACGGACCTCGGCTTCAGCTTTGCGATCGACGACGTGGGCGCGGGCCACTCGGGCCTGGAGACCGTGGCCGTGCTCAAGCCGTCCTTCCTCAAGATCGACATCGGCCTAGTGCGGGACGTGCACCTCAAGCGGGTGAGCCAGCAGGTGCTGCGGGCGATCATGGACATGGGGGACGGACTCGGAGCGACGGTGATCGCCGAGGGGATCCAGACCAAGGAGGAGTACGACGCGCTCGGCGAGCTGGGCGTGCGCTGGGGGCAGGGCTACTACCTGGCGCGGCCCGTGGACCCCTATGCCACGGAGCGGGCGTCGCCGCCCTCGCCCAGCTGAGCCGCTTTCACTCCACCTCGAAGACGAGATGGTAGCTGCGCGTCGCGCCGGCGATGCGATCCGTCACCAGGTACTCCTCCCGATAGGTCCCTTTCGGCGTGCCGAAGGGGAGGCGCAGGTGGGCCTTGATCGGGACGTAGAACGTGGGCGGGTGGTAGACGTAGGAGCTCCGCAGCGTCAGGAAGTCCGGCTTGTCCAGCACGGTGCCGCCGCTGGGGTCGAGCACCCGCAGGGCGATGCCCACGTCGACCTGGTCGCCGCGGAACTGCACCCCGGCGAGCTGCCCCTCCACGAAGATCCGGTCGCCCGGGGCGATCACCGCCGGATCGAGCGTCGGTCCGCCCTCCGAGGCCGAGAAGCGCAGGTCGCGGATCTCGAGCTCCCGCGAGACGAGCCTCGCCTTGGAGTCGACCAGGAACGACGCCTCGATCTCGCCGTCCTTGTTGCTGACGTTGTCGTGCGCCGTCACGCGCAGCTTGGCGGTGCCGGAGGGAATCGAGAGCGGGACGTCGAGCCAGACCGAGACCTTGGCCGTCGTCGAACCGCCCGGCGCGCCGTCCAGCTCCTTGGTGAGGGTCTGGATCAGGATCCCGTTCGGGTCCACGGCCTCGACGCCGTAGCGCATGTGGATCCGTCCCTCGGCGTCCGCCGCCAGATCCTTTGCCTGGAAGTGCGCGAAGAGGCGCTCCCGCGGCTTGAAGGGACGCGGCGCGCGAGCAGCCCCGTGCAGATCCTCGAGGAAGGCGAAGTCCTCGAGCTTGAGGTCGCCGCTGACCAGGATCGCCGTCGGTACCGAGACAGGAGCCGCCGCGGAGGCCTCGACGGGCGTCGTCGCCGCCGGCTTCGGGGCAGCGCGATGGATCACGAACGCACCCCAGAGGGCGGCCCCGATCCCGCCCGCCCACAGGAGGGCGAGGGGACCGCGCCAGAGCCGCCCGCCGCTCCTCTCGACGACGTAGGTCCCGGCGAGGTGATCCCCGAGGCGCTGTCGCTTCTTCGAGAAGGCGGCGATCAGGAGACCGACCACGGCCAGGGCGTCGACCAGTCGCAGCAGGTTGCGGACCAGCGAGCGCCGGAGGCCGCAGGCGTGCCCGCTGTCGTCGCAGACCTTGACCCCTACGATGGCCTTGCCGACCGTCGCTCCGACCATCGCCTCGAGCAGCCAGTGGTAGAGGAGGAGGAGCAACGCCACGCCGCCGAGCAGGAGCAGGACCGGAGTCGCGTTGACGTCGAAGCCTCTCTCCGTGACCCCACCCCAGCGAGCCGCGGCCCACGTGCCCGCCAAGGCGAAGCCGGCCGAGAAGAGCGTCAGGTCCAGGAGCACCGCGAACAGGCGATCGCCCAGCCGCGCCGGCCGTCGCCCGGCCACCAGCCTGTCAGGCGCGGCGCCGCTGGCGCCGAGCGGCGCGCCGCAGGCCTGGCAGAAACGCGCTTCCTGTCGGTTCTCCGTCCCGCACACGGCGCACGACATGGGCGTCTCCTCGCGGTCGAGCCTGGGCATGATACGCAGAATCGGGCGTCGGCAGTAACCGTGCCTCCTCTCGGATGACCGGGTCATCTGACAGCGTCCGCGTGAGGCCGTTCGCGCCAGCTGAAGCGAACGCCGCCGACACCGAGCGCCCGGCGGCGCTGTTTCAACCTGTCACATCTGCGACATACCCTCGCAAGACCCTCGCCCCACACTCCGGTCTGGAGGCGGACGGCGCCGGCCCGCTCGGCCGACCGCGTTTCGCTGCGACGAGGAGACGGCGTGAGGAAACTGATCGTCGGTGGGGTGGTGATGGGAGCGGTCGGACTGCCGCTCGCGCTCGTGGGGCGGGCGGGCATCCTGCACGGCCCCGGGGCCGGCAGCGGCGTCGAGCTCGTGCGCGTGTCGCGAGGCGACGTCGCCACGGTCGTGAAGGCGACCGGCATCGTGCGGCCAATGGTCGGGGCGGAGGTGCGGGTCGGCTCGCGCGTCTCGGGCGTCGTGAGCAGGCTGCCGGTCCGGATCGGTGACACGGTCGCGAGAGGGCAGCTGCTGGCCGAGCTGGACGCGGAGGATCTCGAGGCGCGGCGCGACCAGGCCGAGGCCGCCCTCGCGTCGACGCGCGCGAGCCTCGACTACGCGCGCGCCGAGCTCGCCCGCAAGCGCCAATTGGCGGGGGCCGCCCTTCTCTCGCGAAGCGAGCTGGACCTCGCGGAGCGCGGCTTCTCCCTGGCGCGACTCGCGGTCGAGGAGGCCGAGGCGAACCTCGCCTACGCCCGCACCCAGCTCGGCTACGCGCGCATCAGAGCCCCGATCGCCGGCAGCGTCGCCTCGATCACCACCCAGGAGGGGGAGACCGTCTCGGCGAGCCTGGCGTCGCCGACCTTCGTGACGATCCTCGATCTCACCCGGCTCGAGGTGTGGGCCTACGTCGACGAGACCGACATCGGTCGCGTCAGCGTGGGGCAGCAGGCGCGCTTCACGGTCGACACGTACGGCGACCACGAATTCGCCGGGCAGCTGACGGCCATCTACCCGCGAGCCGAGATACGCGACAACGTCGTGAACTACGTGGCCGTCCTCCGCGTCGCGCCGGAGCGTGAGCGGGTCCTCCGTCCCGAGATGACGACGGCCGTGACGATAGCGGTCGAGACCCGCACCGGCGTCCTCACCGTGCCCCGCCGCGCGCTACGCCGCGAGGCCGGACGGGCCTTCCTGCTGGCGCCGCGAGGCGACGGCTTCGAGCGCCGCTACGTGACGACGGGAAGCCGCGACGAGAGCCGCATCGAGCTGAGGAGCGGCGTCGCCGAGGGTGACGCGGTGGTTGCGGGTGACACCCCGGGCGAAGCCGCGGTCGAGCAAGGGAATGGAGGACCGGGATGATAGAGCTCACTGGCGTGGGGAAGACGTACCCGAGGCATGGCGGAGGAAGCGTCGAGGCGCTGGCCGGCGTCTCGCTGCGGATCGAGCGCGGCGAGTTCCTGGCCGTGGTCGGATCCTCGGGGTCGGGCAAGTCGACCCTCCTGAACCTGCTCGGGCTGCTGGACCTCCCGAGCACGGGCAGCTACCACCTCGATGGCCAGGACGCGTCGCAGCTGAACGTCGACCAGCTGGCGCGCCTGCGCAACGAGAAGGTGGGGTTCGTCTTCCAGGCCTTCCGCCTGCTGCCGCGGACGAGCGCGCTCGAGAACGTCGAGCTGCCGCTGCTCTACTCCAAGAGGACCGGTACCCGCGCGCTCGCGCGCCGGGCGCTCGATGCCGTCGGCCTGGCCGCCCGGATCGGGCACCGGCCTTCCGAGCTGTCGGGAGGCCAGCAGCAGAGAGTGGCGATCGCGCGGGCCCTGGTGAACGACCCGGAGCTGCTGCTTGCCGACGAGCCCACGGGCAACCTCGACGCCCGCGCGGCGCTCGAGGTGATGGCGATCTTCCAGGGCCTCCACCGCGCGGGGCGCACGGTCCTGATCGTCACCCACGACGCGCAGCTGGCCCGCCACTGCCGCAGGATCGTCCGCATCGAAGGTGGCCGGATCGTCTCCGACGAACCGGTCGCGTCTCCGCTCGTCGCGGCCGCCGCCGACGCGACCGCCCCGGACGTGTCCAGCGTCGGCGCACCCGCCGCCTGAGGAGGCTGTCATGAGCATGATTCCTCTCGTTGCCGCCAGCCTGCGAACGATCGGCCGCTTCAAGCTGCGCAGCGCCGCGATGGCGCTGGGCACACTCGTGGGTGTCGCCGCCCTCACCCTGGTCGTCTCCGTCGGGACCGGCGCCGAGCGCAAGATCCTCGCCACCGTGCGCCAGCTCTTCAGCGCCTCGTCGATCCTGGTGATGAGCGGAGGCGGCCGCCTCATGGGCGGACCGCGACAGGACGGTGCCCGGCTCACCCTCGACGACGTCAGCGCTGTCGTCTCGGCGCTTCCCGAGATCGAGACCTGGGACCCGATGAAGGTCCTGGACGGCGCCGAGGTGCGCTACGGCAACGCGACCGCCACCGTGCGCGTGATCGGCAGCTCCGAGCGCTCGGAACGCGTCTGGGACCGCGGCCTCTCGCAGGGCGAGTACTTCGACGCCTCGGCCGTCTCCCGTTCGGCCCGGGTGGCGCTGATCGGGGAGACGGCGGTGCGCCGGCTGTTCGGGCACGAAGACCCTCTGGGCGCGGAGGTGCGGATCTCCGGCGTCCCGGTCCGCGTGATCGGCGTCCTGGCCCCCTTCGGCACCGACGCCCACGGCATGGACCGTGACAACGAGATCGTGGTCCCGATCTCGACCGCCATGCGGCGGCTCTCGAACGCCGACACCATCAGCGGCGCCAAGATCCTGGTGCGTGAGCCAGCGCGCGTCGCGGAGACGGCGCGCGAGGTCCGGCGCCTGCTGCGCGAGCGTCACGCCCTCGCCGCCGACCAGCCGGACGACTTCACCCTGGTGACGCCCGCCCAGGTGCAGCGGCTGGTGGCCCGCGCACAGCGCGTCTTCTTCGTCTTCCTTCCCCTGGTCGCCGTGGTCTCGCTCCTGGCGGGCGGGGTGGTCGCGGCGAGCCTGATGCTCGCCTCGGTCAACGAGCGCACCAGCGAGATCGGCGTGCGCGGGGCGGTCGGGGCGCGGCCGCGTGACATCGCCCGCCAGTTCCTGCTGGAGACGGCCCTCACGACGCTAGGCGGGGGCGTCCTCGGCGCGGCCTTGGGTGGGGCCCTGGCCGTCATGCTGGCGCGACGGATGGGGCTCGCGACCGTGGTCTCCGTGCCGGCGATGGCGCTCGGCCTGATCCTGGCCGCGGGCACGGGGCTCCTGGCCGGAGTGCTCCCCGCGCGTCGCGCCGCGCGCCTGCCGCCGGTCGAGGCGCTGCGGTGAAGGCGCTGCGTCTGCTCGGGCCGTCGCTGAGCACGCTGGCGGCGCACCGCGTGCGGAGCGGGCTCGCGGTCCTCGCGGTGGCGATCGGCATCGCCGCCGTCGTGCTGACGAGCACGATCGGCCGGGGTGCCGAGGCGGAGGTGCTCGGCAGCCTGGCGAGCGTCGGGGAGGACCTTCTCGTCGTGCGCCCGGCCCAGGTTCCGAAGCTGGTGGCACGGCGGACGATCCGGGGGAGCGTGACCAGCCTCCGGCTCGAGGACGCCGCCGCGATCCGCCTGCTGCCGCGCGTTGCAGAGGTGGCCCCCGCGCTCGAGGGGATGCTGAAGGTGCGCGCGAGAGGGGCGGTGATGGTCGCCAAGGTCCTCGGCACGACGTCGAGCTTCCCCGGCGTGCGCGGGTTCGAGCTGGCCTCGGGCCGCTTCCTCGACGACGAGGATCAAGAGGCGGCACGGCGCGTGGCCGTGCTGGGCGCGCGGATCCGTGGCACGCTCTTCGGAAACCAGCGGGCACTCGGCGAGCGCATCCGGATCCGTGGCGTGCCCTATCAGATCGTGGGGACGCTCCGCGCGAAGGGGGCGACGCCCGGAGGCAGCGACGAGGACACTCAGGTGCTGATCCCGGTCCGCACGGCGCTGCGGCGAGTCTTCAACGTGCGGGCGCTCAACACCGTCTTCGTCAGCGCCCGCCGGCCGGAGGAGGCGCTCCGGACCGAGGCTGAGCTTCGCGCGCTGCTGCGGGATCGCCACCGGCTCGCGGAGCGTGACCGGCCGGACGACTTCGAGATCCAGAACCAGCTGCGGGTCGTCGAGTCCCAGCGGAGGACCGCCCGCTCGCTCAGGCGCCTCACCGCGTCGCTCGCGGCCGTCTCGCTCTTCGTCGGCGGCACGGGCGTCCTCGCTCTCATGCTGCTCGCAGTCAGGGAGCGCCGGGGCGAGATCGGCCTGCGCATGGCCGTGGGCGCCCGCCCTCGCGACGTCCTCGTGCAGTTCCTGGGCGAGGCCCTGGCGATCGCGCTCGCCGGAGGGATCCTGGGGACGGCGCTCGGCGGCCTCGGCTCCTGGCTGGTGGGCCTCGCCACGCGCTGGCGAATGGGCTTCTCCCCGTCGGCCGCGCTCGTCGCCCTCGCCGCCTCGCTCGCGGTCGGGCTGGCGTCCGGGCTCGTGCCGGCGCTGCGGGCCGCACGGCTTCCGCCCGCCGAGGCGCTGGCCGCGGAATGAGGCACGGAGGGTGGTACCTTTCGCGGTGCCGATGAGCGAGCCGGCAGCCGACCGCCCCCGGACCCGGATCCTCGTCATCGACGACGACGAGGCGCTGAACGAGCTGCTCAGCGAGTACCTGGGCAAGCTCGGCTTCGTGGTGACGACGGCAGCGCACCCGGAGTCGGGTCTGCGCGCGCTGCTCGCCGCGCCGCCCGACGTCCTCGTCCTGGACGTGATGTTGCCCGGCATGGACGGATTCGCGGTCTGCCGCAAGGTCCGCGAGACGAGCGCGACCCGCCGCCTGCCCATCCTCATGCTCACGGCTCGGGGCGACGTGATGGACCGCATCGTCGGGCTGGAGCTGGGCGCCGACGACTACCTGCCGAAGCCCTTCGAGCCGCGCGAGCTGGTGGCGCGGCATCCACGCGATCCTTCGCCGCGGCGCCCCGGCGGGAGAGGACGCGGAAGGGCCCCTCCGTCTCGGCGCCCTCGAGATCCGCTGGGCCGAGCGTTCGGCGAGCCTCGAGGGGCGGCCGCTGGAGCTGACCACGACGGAGTTCGAGCTACTGGGCCTGCTGGTCCGCAACGCGGGCCGCGTCCTGACCCGCGACCGGATCCTGGACGCGACGCGCGGCGCCGACTGGGAGAGCTTCGACCGCTCGATCGACGTCCTGGTCGAGCCGGCTGCGCCACAAGCTGGGCGACGACTCGAAGCGGCCCCGCTTCGTCAAGACGGTCTGGGGGAAGGGCTCGACTGTTTGCATCGGGGGGAGGGGATGAGCTTCGTCCGTGGACCCCGCCTGCGCGCTTCCGTCTTCGCCAAGCTGCTCGCGATCATGCTGGGGATGACGCTCGCGATCCTGGCCGCCGTGGGCGGCTTCTTCGGCCTCGTGGTGCGCCCGAGCCTGGGCGCGTCGATCGAGGGGGTGCTCCAGGAGTACGCGGGCCTGCTGGCCGCCTCCGCGCCCGATCTCGCGACCGCGCGCGCGATCGCCGCCCGCACCGGGATCGGCATCCGCTACCAGGGGAAGGACGGGGCCTGGGCGACGGGTGACGACCTGCCTTCCTTCGCCGAGGCGCGTCGCGAGCGATGGCCGAAGGGCGACCCGCACGTGCCGTTCGGACACGAGTACTACCTGGCCACGCGCGCGGACGGCGGTTCTCTACCTCCTGGTGTGGCGGTTCAGCCGACACGTTGCGCGGGTCCACGACCGGCTGCTGGGACTTCTGCTGGGCCTGCTGGTGCTGGTGACGTTCACCGCCCACCTCTTCTTGCGACGCACCCTTCGGCCGCTGCGGGCGCTCCACGACGGCGTCGCCACCCTCGGCCGCGGCGAGCTCGACGTCACGATCGGAACCCGGACCAGGGACGAGCTTGGTGACCTGACCGAGGCCTTCAACCGCATGGCGGCGCGCGTCAAGGAGATGGTGCGCTCCCGCGACCAACTCCTGCAGGACGTCAGCCACGAGCTGCGCTCGCCGCTCACGCGCATGAAGGTGGCGCTGGCCCTGGAGCCAGAAGGCGACGCGCGGCGCCGGCTGGCGGGCGAGGTGGCGCAGATGGAGGCGATGGTGGGCGAGCTGCTGGAACGGGAGCGATTTCGCGATGGCCGTGCCCTCAGGCGCGAACGCTGCGACCTCGCGCGTCTCGCACGCGAGGCGGTCGAGCGGGTGCGCGAGCACCCGCCGGGCGCGCGCATTGCCGTGACCCCGGCCCAGCTGCTGGTGGAGGTCGACCCGACCGAGATCCGCAAGGTCCTCGACAACCTGCTCGGCAACGCCCTCAAGTTCTCGCTCCCGGACAGCCGGCCCGTCGAGGTCGCGGTCGAGGACACGGAAGCGAGCGCTCTCCTGATCGTGCGCGACGACGGCCCTGGGATCCCGGAGGAGGACCTGGCGAGCCTGTTCGAGCCCTTCTTCCGCGTGGACCGCTCTCGCTCCCGCAAGACGGGTGGCTACGGCCTCGGCCTCAGCATCTGCAAGCGCGTCGTCGAAGCGCACGGCGGGACGATTGCCGCCGAGAACGTCGCTGGCCGGGGCGCGACCTTTCGCTTGAGCCTGCCGAAGGCCTGAACCCGCCAAGACACACCTACTCGCGCAACGTCGTGGTCGGCTGCGACGTGCCGTACCACGGCGGCAGCGCCGGCAGCGGCAACGACTGAGGCTGGCGGGTCCGGCATGCTCGCGTCCCTGGCGCAGGCGATCTGAGCCGGGTCCGCTCAGGGTGAAGCCGCCGAGGCCCGCCCTCGCTCCGCGCAGATCCTTTTTCATACGCCCAACCCATCGGGGCCCGGGCGGTCTTAGACTGGAAAGATCCGCGTCGCCGTCTCCCGCCGGCCGGGGGTCGCGAGCGCCCGCCGACCATGGAGCCCTCCCCCCGCCACGACACGCCTGCCTCCCACGAGCGGATCAACCCGATCGCCCGCTTCGCGGTCGAGCGCCGCGTGACGATGGGCATGATCGTGCTGGGGGCCTTCGTGCTGGGCTGGGTCTCTCTCACCCGGCTGCCCCTCGAGTTCCTGCCCACCTTCTCCTCCTCGCGGATGTGGATCTGGGCGCCCTACCCTTCCGCCTCTCCCGAGGAGACCGAGCGCCGCATCGTCCGGCCGCTCGAGGACTCGCTCGGGACCATCAATGGCATCGAGACCCTGAGCGCCCGCGCCTCGGCGGACTCCGGCAACGTCAGCCTGACCTTCCTGGACGGGGTCGACATGGACATGGCCGCCGTCGAGGTGCGGGACCGAGTGGACCGCGTCCGCCATCTCCTGCCCACGGACCTGCGCCGCATCTACGTGCGCCGTTTCCAGAGCGAGGACATCCCAGTCCTGAGCTTCCATCTCACCTCCGACTGGAGCAAGGATCGGCTCCAGCACTTCGTGGACGAGGTGCTGAGGCGACGGCTGGAGCGGCTCGAGGGCGTCGCCCAGGTCGAGGTCAACGGGCTCCAGATCGCCGAGGTGCGGGTCGACCTCATCCCCTCCCGGCTCCAGGCCCACGGCATCGACGTGCGCGAGGTGGCGCGCACGCTCCGCCAGGGCAACGTCACCCTCTCGGGGGGATACATCGAGGAGGGTCCTCGGCGCCTCCTGGTCCGCAGCATCGGGGAGTACCGCAACCTCGAGGAGATCCGGGGCCAGCCGATCGGCCGCACCGGGGTCCGGATCGGGGACGTGGCGGAGGTGAGCTACAGCTACCCGCGCCAGGAGCGTTTCAATTTCCTGAACGGGCGCTCGGCCCTCACGGTCGAGGTCTTCAAGGCCTCGACCGCGAACCTCCTGGCCGTCGCCGACCGGGTGAAGGCCGAGCTGGCAGCCCTCGAGGCCACGCCCGAGGCGGAGGGCCTGGCGACGCGGGTCTACCGCGACTCCTCGCTCGACGTGCGCGAGGGCCTGGGGCAGCTCCGAAACGCCGGCATCCTGGGAGGCGCCCTGGCGGTGGCCTTCCTGTTCCTGTTCCTGCGCAAGCTCCGCACGACGCTCCTGATCGCGCTCGCCATCCCGGTCTCGGTGGTGGTCACCTTCGCCATCCTCTACCTGATGCGGCAGTCGGGGCTGTCCACCATCACCCTCAACATCATGAGCCTGATGGGCCTGATGCTGGCGCTCGGGATGCTGGTGGACAACTCGGTGGTGGTGATCGAGTCGATCTACCGTCACGTCCAGGACCTGGGCGAGGACGCCCGCACCGCGGCGCTGCGGGGCACGAGCGAGGTGGCGATGCCGATCATCGCCTCCACCGCCACCACCGTGTGCGTGTTCGTGCCCATGATCTTCATCAGCTCCTCGGGCAGCGGCTTCATGCGGTTCATGGTCGACCTGGGCACGACGGTCTGTGTGGTGATGGTCGCGTCGCTGCTGGTCGCCCTGACCGTGGTGCCGATGGTGGCCGCGTTCCTGCTCTCCGGGGAGACCGGGCGCCGGGCCCCGTTCGTCGAGTGGCTGGGGCTCTTCTACGGCCGGGTGCTCGCCTTCACCCTCCACCACCGCCCGGCGTTCCTGCTCTCGATCGTGCTGATGCTCTGGGGCTCCTGGTGGATCTTCTCGGGGATCGAAAGGACCCTCTTCTCGGGCTCCCTCGAGCGTCAGGTCACCATCAACATCGACACCCCCCGCAACTACTCGGTGGAGCAGACCGCCGCCGTCTTCGACCAGGTGCGGGAGCTCCTCAACCAGCGGCGCAAGGAGCTCGAGATCGCGGACATCGTCTACCAGTACGATCGCAGCAGCGGCCGCTCACGCGGCGGCTGGCGCGGCCGCCGCTTCGAGGTGTTCCTGAAGGACGAGAACGAGTCGCACCGCTCCACCCGCGAGATCCAGGACGAGATCCGGCGCCTGCTGCCGGAGAAGGCAGGCGTCGAGTTCCGGCTCGCCCAGTCCCGGGGTCACGGAGCGGACTCGGGGATCAGCCTGGAGGTGCACGGCGAGGACATGGCCGTCCTCCAGCTGGTGGCGAAGAAGGTCGCCGAGTCGCTCCGACGGATCCCCTGGGTGAAGGACGTCGACACCTCGCTCGACAGCGGCGACGAGGAGATCCAGGTCCGGCCCCGGCGTGCGCGGACGCTCGCCTCGGGCCTCAGCTCGCAGGCCGTGGCGGCGACCGTCGCGGGCGCCCTCACCACCCGTCCGGTCAGCCAGATCAAGACCGGGGAGCGCGAGGTCGACCTGGTGGTCCAGTTCCGCGAGCAGGACCGCCGTACCTTGGGCCAGCTGAAGACGCTGCCGGTGGCGGCGGCCGCGGGAAGCCAGCCGATCGGGGCCCTCGCCGACTTCTCGATCCAGAGCGGCCCGCAGACGATCGAGCGCGAGAACCGCCGGCCGGAGCTGGACGTGCGGGCCAACACGACCAGGCCGGCGGCCTCCTTCCGGATGATGGCCGAGGTGCAGGCCGTGCTCCACTCGCTCCACCTGCCGCCGGGCTACGACGTCCAGTTCGGCCGTTGGACCAGGAACGCCACCCGTGACCTCGAGGGCTCCGACTTCGCGATCGTGCTCGCCGCCCTGCTCGTCTACCTGATCATGGCCGCGCTCTTCGAGAGCTTCGTCCAGCCGCTCACCATCATGCTCTCGATCCCCTTCGCCTTCCTGGGGGTCGGAGTGGCCCTGCGCTACGCCAACCAGCCCCTCGACAACAACACGAACCTGGGCTTCGTGATCCTGCTGGGCGTCGTGGTGAACAACGCGATCGTGCTGATCGACCACATCAACCGGCTGCGAGCCCGGGGCCTCTCGCGCGAGGAGGCGATCGTGCTGGGCGGGCAGCACCGGCTGCGTCCGATCCTGATGACCGCGCTCACCACCATCCTGGGCCTGCTGCCGATGGTGGCGCCTCTCCTCTTCCCGGGGCTGCTCGGCCAGCCCGAGGGCCGAGCCGCCAACTGGGCGCCGATCGGCCTCGTGATCCTGGGCGGGCTCACCACCTCGACCTTCCTCACGCTCCTCATCATCCCCACCTTCTATTCGCTGGTCGACGACGTGGTCCAGTTCTTCGGCCGCGTCGTCCGGGAGGCTTGACGACACCATGCGCACTCTAGGCACGTTCATCCTCGGGGCGGCCGCGGCGCTCGCCGTGCCCCTGGCGGGGTGCGACTCGGTGCCGCCGGGCGAGGCGGCGGCAGGTGCCGTCCAGGCCCCGCGAGCGCCGGCCGGGCCCGGGCGCAAGGGCGGCGCCGCCCCGGCGGACAAAGAGACGGCCGCGGTGCCGGTCGAGGTGGCGGCGGTCACCCGCCGCTCGGTGGCGGCCTACCTCGAGACCAACGGCACGCTGGAGGCGGAGAACGACGTCCGGATCGTCGCCCGCGTCGCCGGCCCGATCGTGGAGCTCGCCACCGAGGAAGGGCAGCACGTTCGCAAGGGCCAGCTGATGGCGAGGATCGATCCCCGGGAGGCGCGCGCGCAGGCGCAGATCGCCGAGGTGGCGCTGCGCGAGTCGGAGCGTGCCTTCGAGCGGGCCCGCAGCACCTTCCAGGCGCACCTGATCAGCCAGGCGGACTACGACCAGGCCCTGGCCGCCAAGGAGGGGGCCGAGGCGGCGCTGGCCGACCGCAAGGTCCAGCTCGACTACACGCAGCATCATCGCCCCCTTCGACGCCGTGGTGGCGCAGCGGATGGTGAAGCTGGCCGACAACGTGACCGTGAACCAGGAGCTGTTCCGGATCTCCGACTTCGATCCCCTGCTCTGCAAGATCCAGGTGCCGGAGAAGGAGCTGCCGCGCCTGCACAAGGGTCAGCCCGCGTACCTGACCGTGGAGGCCTGGCCGAAGGAACGCTTCCCGGCCAAGGTGCTGCGGGTGAGCCCGGTCGTGGACGCGGACACCGGCACGGTGCGGGTCACGCTCGTGCTCGAAGCGAAGGAGCGTCTGCGCCCGGGCATGTTCGCGAGCATCTTCCTGGAGGTGGACCGGCACGAGGGGGCGCTCACCATCCCGAAAGCCGCCCTGTCGCTCGAGAGCCTCCGGGACACCGTGTACGTGGTCAATGGCAAGGTCGCCGCCCGCCGTCCGGTCAAGCTGGGCTACGAGGAGGCCGACCTGGTCGAGGTCCGCTCCGGGCTCCAGGAGGGAGACAAGGTCATCGTGGTCGGGCAGGACGGCCTCAGCGAGGGCACGCCGATCCGCATCCTGGCAGGGCCCGCTTGAGGATCGTCGACTTCTCGATCCGGCGTCCGGTCACGGTCGTCGTGTTCGCGCTGGCCGCGATCGTGTTCGGCGTGGTCGCCTTCCGCGACCTGGCGGTCGACCTGCTGCCCGACATCGCCTACCCCTCGCTCAGCATCCGCACCGAGCTCGAGGGAGCGGCCCCGTCCGAGATCGAGACCCTGCTCACCCGCCCCATCGAGAACGCGGTGGGCGTCGTGAACGGGGTCGTCTCCGTGCGCTCCAGCTCCCGCGCCGACCTGAGCGAGGTCACCCTCGAGTTCGCCTGGGGCACCAAGATGGACTTCGCCGCGCTCGACGTGCGCGAGCGGCTCGACGTGCTCGAGCTGCCGGACCAGGCGACCCGTCCCATCATCCTGCGCTACGACCCCTCGCTCGACCCGGTGATGCGGATCGGGCTCACCGGCGACGAGGAGCTGGTGCGGCTGCGCCTGATCGGCGAGCGGGAGGTGAAGCGGTTGCTCGAGCGCGTCGACGGGGTGGCGGCGGCCCTCGTGGCCGGGGGCCTCGAGGAGGAGATCCAGGTCGAGGTCGACGAGAGGCGGCTCGCGAGCCTCGGGCTGAGCGTCCAGCAGCTCGGTGACCCGCCTGGCCCAGGAGAACGTCAACCTCACCGGCGGGCGGCTCCAGGAAGGCCAGGCCGAGTACCTGGTCCGCACCATCAACGAGATCGAGCGCGCCCGCGATCTCGACGACATCGTGGTGGACACCCAGGGCAAGGGGGTCGTCCACCTCTCGGACGTCGCCCGCATCGTCCGCGGCCACAAGGAGCGGCAGGTCATCACCCGCATCGAACGGCAAGGAGGCGGTCGAGGTCGCGATCTACAAGGAGGGCGGCACCAACACGGTGAGCGTGGTGGACCGGGTGCTGTCCCAGCTCGACGCCGTGCGCAAGCGGCTCGCCAGCACCGGCCGCCAGCTGGAGCTGACGGTGGTCACGGACCAGGCGCGCTACATCCGGCAGGCGGTGTCGGACGTGATCCAGACCGCCCTCATCGGCGGCCTGCTCGCGGTGCTGGTGCTCGCCTTCTTCCTGCACAGCTTCAAGTCCACCGCGATCATCGCGGTCTCCATCCCGATCTCGGTGGTGGCGTCCTTCCTGCTGATGTACCTCTCCCACGTCTCGCTCAACATCATGTCGCTGGGCGGGCTCACCCTCGGGATCGGCCTCCTGGTCGACAACTCGATCGTGGTGCTGGAGGCGATCCAGCGCCGGCGCGACGAGGGTATGGGTGCCGTGGAGGCGGCCCGCACCGGCGCCGGCGAGGTTGGCCAGGCGGTGGTGGCGAGCACCCTCACCACCATCTGCGTCTTCGTGCCGATCGTGTTCGTGGAGGGGGTCGCGGGCCAGCTGTTCGGCGACCAGGCCCTGACCGTCACCTACTCCCTGAGCGTGTCGCTCGTCGTCGCGCTCACCATCATCCCGATGCTCGCCTCTCGCCAGCTGCGCCCGCGGGACGCGAGCGCCCCTCCGCCCCGGGGCCGCTTGCAGCGGGGGCTCCACACCGCCGCCCTGGCGGGCGTTCGCCTGGCGAAAGCGGCGGGGAGTGTCGTGGGCGGCGTGGCGAGCCTGCTCTTCGCCGTTCCCTTCCGTGTCTTCGATCTCGGCTACACCTGGCTGCAGCGGGTCTACCCCGTCCTGCTCGACCGCGCCCTCGACCGCCCTGCCAAGACCCTGGGGCTGGTCGCGCTCCTCTTCTTCGCCAGCCTGGCGCTCATCCCGACCCTCGGGACCGAGCTCGTGCCGGAGCTGGTCCAGGGCGAGTTCTACGTGGACGCCGAGCTGCCGCCGGGGACCAACCTGGACGTGACCGCGCGGCGTCTGGCGGGGATCGAGAGGGCGGCGCGCAAGCTCGACGGGGTCAACCTGGTCTACGCGGTCGCGGGGACGAGCCGCCAGCAGGGCGGCATCGCCGGCGAGCTGCGGGAGAACCTCGGCCCAGGTGACCCTGCGCGTCGCGCCCCCGGTCGACCGGGCGAAGGAGGACGCCCTCATGGACGCCCTGCGGCCGGAGCTGGACCGTGGTGGGGACCTCGCCTACCGCTTCGGACGGCCCTCCTACTTCAGCTTCAAGACCCCGATCGAGCTCGAGATCCGGGGCTACAACCTGCAGCTCCTGGCGCGGCTCGCGGACGAGGCCGTCGCCAGGCTGCATCGGATCCCGGGGCTGGTCGACGTCAAGTCCTCGACCGAGGGCGGGAATCCGGAGCTGCAGATCCGCTTCGACCGCGAGCGGCTCGGCGACTTTCGGCCTCTCCGTCCGGCAGGTCGCCTCGGTCGTCCGCTCCAAGGTGCTGGGCGAGGTGGTCACCGACATCCCGCGCGAGGACCGCACGATCGACATCCGCCTGCGCGCGCAGGAGCGCTTCCGCGACAGCGCCCGCGATCTCCGGAACCTGAACGTCGCCCAGGAGGGCACGACCGCGCTCCCGCTCTCGGCGGTGGCCCAGGTCGACGAGACGATCGGGCCGGCCGAGATTCGCCGCTCCGACGGGGAGAGGATGGCCCTCATCACTGCCAACCTCGAGGGCCGCGACCTCGGTGGCGCCTCGGTGGACATCCAGCGGGCGGTCTCGGAGATGACCTTCCCGGCCGGCTTCGAGAGTCGCCTGGGCGGCCAGCGCCAGGAGATGGAGACCTCCTTCGACGAGCATGCGCTTCGCGCTGCTGCTGGCCGTGTTCATGGTCTACCTGGTGATGGCCTCGCAGTTCGAGTCGCTGCTGCACCCCTTCGTGATCCTCTTCACGGTCCCCTTCGCTCTCATCGGTGTCGTGATGACCCTGGCCGCGCTCCGGATCGCCCTCAGCGTCGTGGTGCTGATCGGCGTCATCCTGCTCGCCGGCATCGTGGTGAACAACGCCATCATCCTGCTCGACTACACGAAGCGCCTGCGGGCCGAGGGGGTCAAGAAGCGCGAGGCCCTGCGCCAGGCGGGCCGGGTGCGGCTGCGGCCCATCCTGATGACGACGGGCACGACGGTGCTGGGGCTGCTGCCGATGGCCCTGGGTCACGGCGAGGGCAGCGAGCTGCGCGCCCCCATGGCCTGGACCGTGATCGGCGGGCTCGTCTGCGCGACCGCGCTCACCCTGGTCATCATCCCGGTCGTCTACAGCGTCCTCGACCGCTCGGAGTAGGCGATCGCCGCGCGTCGTCGCGCCGGGCCTTGCCGGTGCCCGGCATTTGCACTAGCGTAGCCCGGTCCTGTTTCGACCCTGCGGCACGATGCCCTCGACCGATCCCTCTCCCCGCCCTCGCGTTCTCCAGAGACTGATCCGGGGACGGCGCACGAAGCTGCGCCTCGCCGGCGCCTGCCTGGTCGTGCTGGGCCTCGGATACCTCGGCTCGCCGCCCGCCCGCTCGAAGGTCGACGCGGCACCCGAGCCCCAGGCGGAGACGGTGGCCCCGGTCCTCCAGGAGGAGATCCAGCGGCGGGAGCCGGTCCGCTTCTTCGGCCTGCTCCGCGAGACCGGCCTGCGCTGCCTCGTGCACACGGCGAGCTTCCCGTCTGCCGACCCGCCGGTCCCCACCTTCCTGGAGCTGGCCGCTCCGCGTCCCGTGCGCCGGGCAGTGAGCGGCGCGGGCCTCGTCGTCTCCGCCGAGGGCCGGATCCTGACCCACGTGAGCGCCCTCGCCGGGCGCTCGGAGCCCGAGGTCGAGCTGCCGGGAGGCGAGCGGGTGCGCGGACGCGTCGTCGCCCGCGAGCCCGAGACGGGCCTGGTCCTGATCGAGGTCCCCGCGCCCTCGCCCCTGGATCCGGCCTTGCCCGCCGCGGCGCCCGCCGCGGCGGGGGAGGTCGCGATCGCCGCCGCGCAGATGGGCGGACGCGAGCTGGTCGCCCCCGTCTTCGTCACCTCGCACGAGGGCACGGCCTACACGCTCGGGTCCGCGCTGCTCGTGCCCGGGCTGCCCGTCTTCGACCTCGACGGCGAGGCCCTGGCGGTCGCGGGCTCCGCCGGCGCTCCCGCCTTCGAAGCGGGCGCGGCGACGGAGCGGCTGCTCGCCCGCCTCGCCTCGGGCGCGGGCCTGGGCTCGACGATCGGGGTCTCGTTGCAGCCGCTGACGACGGAGCTGGCGACGCGCCTGGGCGGCCCGGGCGTGCTCGTCGCCGACCTGCGTGAGGGCGGCGCCGCGGCCCGAGCAGGTCTCCGGGCCGGAGACGTGATCGCCGCCGTGGGCGACGCGAAGGTGGGTTCCCCGGAGCAGGCCCTCGCGGCTCTGGCTGCGGTCCCGTCGGGGGAGACGGCGACGCTCATGCTATGGCGCGCTCGCCGCCGGCGCACCGTCTGACGGTGACGCCCGAGCCGGCGCTACTCGTGACCTGGAAGGTCCAGGAGTACCCGGCCGACGCGCCGCCGCTCACGGCGCTCGTGCCGCGGGAGCGGCTGGCGCGTCTCGGTCTCGATCCCCAGGCCCGCCTGCTCGCGATCGAAGGGGCCCCACCCCGCCCCGACGGCCGTCCCTCCGCCCGGGCAAGAAGGACCCGGCCGCCGTGGCTCGTCTACCTGCACGACGGCTCCCGGCGCTACTTCGCGGTGGTCGCGCCGTGAACGAGGTCCTCTCGGTCGGGATGATCCTGCTCGCCGCCCTGCTGGCGGGTCACCTGGCGCAGGTCGCCCGGGTGCCCGAGGTCACCGGCTACCTTCTGGTCGGGGTGGCGATCGGACCGTCTCTCCTCGATCTCATCAGCCACGACAACCTGCGGACACTCGGCTTCCTGAGCGAGGTGGCGCTCGGCCTCATCCTGTTCAGCATCGGCTCGATCTTCGAGGCCGGCAACTTCCGGCGTCTGGGTCCGGGTGCGGTGCGGATCACGCTGACCGAGGCCGGGCTCTCCTTCCTGCTGGTGGGCGGGGGGCTGGCGCTGACCGGGGCTCCCCTGGGCGTGGCGCTGCTCCTGGGCGTGATCGCGATGGAGACGGCCCCGGCCACCACCCTCATGGTGCTGCACGAGTACGACGCGAGCGGGCCGATGACGGAGCGCCTGCTCGCGCTCGTGGCCCTCAACAACATGCTGGTGCTGGCCACCTTCGGTCTCGTGTCGGCGGCGCTGACCCTGGCGGGAGGCGGCGAGGCCGGCTGGCTGTCGGCGGTCTGGCACGCGGGCCACGGGCTGGCGTGGTCGATCGTCGGCTCGACGGCGCTCGGGATCCTGCTGGGCCTGCTGATCGACGCCTGGGCCTCGCGGGTGAAGGAGTCCGGGGAGGCCATGATCCTGGCCATGGGCGTCGTGCTGGTCGCGGTCGGCGCCGCGCGGGGCCTGGGCCTCTCGTCGCTGGTGGCGAGCCTCGCCCTGGGGGCGACGGTCGCGAACACCACCCACAAAGGCGACACCCTGCTGCGCGCGCTCGGGCGCGCCGACCCCCCGCTCTACGCGGCCTTCTTCGTGCTCGCCGGTGCCGAGCTGCAGCTGCGCAGCCTGGGGGCGCTGGGCCTGGCCGGGCTCGTCTACGTGCTCGGACGCACCGCCGGCAAGACCGTGGGTGCTCGCCTGGGCATGCGCGGCCAGGGCCTCGACCGCCTGGTCGAGCGCAACCTGGGCCTTTGTCTCCTCTCCTCCTCCTCGCTCGCCGTGGGCCTGACTATTCAGGTCCGGAGCTCCTTCCCCGGCTTCGCCCCCGCGGTGACGGCCGTAGTGCTGGCCTCGGTGCTCATCTTCGAGGTGCTCGGGCCACTCGCCGCCCGCCGCGCCCTCTTCCGGACCGGCGAGGCGCGCACCGTCCCCGACCCGCTGCGGAAGGTGGCGGAGGAGACGACCGCGGAGCTTTGACGCTCGCCGGGCGTCGCTAGCTAGCGCGAGGGGGGTCGCGGCGGGACCGGTCTCGACGAGCCCTGTCGCCCTCGTCCCACGACCGTGAAGCGGCGGCTCACCGTCTCACCCCGCTCGTCCACGAGCACGAGCAGGTGGCGGCCGGGGCCGGGCGCGACCGCGAGCTGGTGGATGTCGCGCGTCTCGCCCTGGTACTCGTCGTCCAGGTGCCAGAAGACACGGGTGCCGGGCTCGCGGTGCGCCGCTTCCAGTACCACCCGGCCGAGCGAGCCGTCGATCTCGATGGGGACGTAGACGATCGCCCCCTCGCGGGGGGAGACGATGGAGAGCGAGGCGCTGCCGGCCGTGCCCAAGGCGGCCCGGCAGTCGGGGCGATAGGGAGGCGGGGGCCGGTAGTCGGCGTGCTGCCGCCGGTAGTAGGTCTCCATGGCGGGCGGCAGCACGAACCAGTCGAGCGAGCGGATCGCCGTCACCGGCTGGCAGTCGGCGTGCACCTGCCAGGCGAGGCCCGCGTCCAGGTGCACGATCCGGCAGAAGGAGCAGGCCGGCGAGTCGAGTCCGGCGCGCGGCACCAGCTCCGCCCGGCGCGTCTCGCAGTCGGGGCCGGCGCGCATCCCGCTGCGGGCGCAGACGTCGATGTCGACCAGATCCTGGTCGGGGGATGGGAACCAGCCTGCCCGCGGCAGCACCCCCATCACGTCGAAGAGTATGGGCGCCGCCGCTGAGTGACCGGTGAGGCCGGGGCGACCTTCGCCGTCGGCGTTGCCGACCCAGACGCCCACCACCTGTCGCGGCGTGATGCCGACCGCCCAGGCGTCGCGGAAGCCGTAGCTCGTGCCCGTCTTCCAGGCGATCTTGCGGGCGGAGCCGAAGGCACGCCAGGCCAGCTCGTCTCCGGGCCGCTCGACCTCGAGCATGGCCTGGAGGGTGAGGTAGCTGGCGCCGGGTCCCAGGGGCGAGGACGAGGCGGCCGTGGCCGTCCGGACCCGGGAGCGCCGCTCGTCCGGCCGCGGCAGGAAGATCGGCGCGAAGAAGGCCGCGCGCGCCTCTGTCTCGCTCGGCGCGAGCGCCTCCCGGGCCAGACCCGCGTAGACGCCGCTCACGTCCCAGAGGCTCGCCTCGGCCCCGCCTAGGATCAGCGCGAGGCCGTAGTAGTCGCCGGGGTGGTCGAGGCTCGTGATGCCCAGCCTCCGCAGCGTCGCGCAGAAGCGGTCGACGCCGTAGTGCCGCAGCATCCGGACCGCGGGGACGTTGAGCGAGCGGGCCAGGGCCTGCGCCGCCGGCACGGCGCCCGCGTAGGCGCGGTCGAAGTTCTCGGGATGGAAGGAGCCGATGTGGGTGGGAACGTCGGGGACGAGCTGCGAGGGGAGCACCTCGCCCGCCTGGAGCATCGAGGCATAGAGGAGCGGCTTCAGCACGCTGCCGGTGCTGCGAGGGGCCGGGACGACGTCGACGTGCTCGCCGTGCTCCCCCTCCTCCTCCCCGCGCGGCCACTGGTTGCCGACGTAGGCCAGGACCTCGCCCGTCGGCACGTCGAGCACGAGCGCGGCGGCGTTGCGGACGCCGTTGTCGGCCAGGGCACGTCGGTGCCGCCCAAGGATGGCGACCACGCGTTCCTGCACCGGGGCGGCGAGCGACGTGCTCACCCAGGGGCTCGCGTCCCCGGTCCGGAAGCGGACCGCCCGACGCTCCGCCCGGATGCGGGCGACCAGGTGCGGGGCGCGCATGGGCAGGGGCGCCGGGGCGGGCGGGAGCGGCTCCCGCTCGGCGAGCCGCTCGCTGAGCGCGTCGATCACGCCCCGTGTGTGGAGCGCGCGCAGCAGGCGGTTGCGCTTCGCGAGCAGGAGCGCCCGGTTGCGTCCCGGGTGCACGAGCGCGGGGGAGTTCGGCAGCACGGCGAGCGTCGCGGTCTCCGCCCACGAGAGCCGCCCCGCCTCGCGCCCGAAGTAGCGCCAGGCCGCCGCGTCGAGCCCGACCGTGTTGCCGCCGAAAGGGGCGTACGCGGCGTAGAGACCGAGGACCTGGGCCTTGCTGAGCGCGAGCGTCAGGCGGAGCGCGAGCACGACCTCGACCGCCTTCTCGGTGAGCGTGCGCGGCCGTCCCTTGCGGGAGAGGCGCACGACCTGCATGGTGAGGGTGCTGCCGCCGCTCACGATCCGCCCCGCCCGCAGGTTCTGGAGCGTCGCCCGTGCGAGGGCCAGCGGGTCCACCCCCGGGTGCCAGTAGAAGCGGCGGTCCTCGAAGCAGGTGATCGCGGCGGCGAACTTTGCAGGCACCCTCAGGGCGACGCCGAAGCGCCACTGGCCGTCGGCCGCGATCGAGGCCCCGAGCAACGCGCCGTCACGGTCGAGCACGACGGTCGAGAGCGGGTCCTCGAAGGGGACGACGGGCACCAGCGCCCAGAAGGCGACGAAGAGCCCCAGGCCGGCGCCCAGAAGGCGCGACGGCCAACCCCGCAGGGCCGCCTTTGCGGGCAG
Source organism: uncultured Acidobacteriota bacterium (assembly GCA_963732935.1). Classification (GTDB taxonomy): domain Bacteria; phylum Acidobacteriota; class Vicinamibacteria; order Fen-336; family Fen-336; genus DATBSL01. The sequence goes on from CAVTBK010000007.1 coordinate 274,238, forward strand.
GCGAAGCCTCACGCTACCGGCCCGGCGCCACCACCTCGACCCATGCACCCTTCGCCCGGGCGTTGATGCTGGCGTCGTACATCGCCTCGACCGCGACGAGCGGCAGGTAGAACCGGCCCAGGTAGCTCGCGTTCAATGCCGTCTCGACCGTCTTGGTCTCGCCCGCCTTCAGGTCGAAGTAGGTGTAGACGCGGTCGTCGCGCAGGTCCTGGTAGGTGAAGGGTGAGGGGGCGCGCTGGCGGCTCGGGTCGAGGCGGTCGTTGCGGATCTCCCAGCCCGACGCCGCCACCTGGGTGAGGGCCAAGCCCCGGTAGTCGCCGCGCACGCCGGTGTTGGTCACCTTCACGATCGTCTTGAAGTCGGTGCCCTGGGCGAGGCGCGTCGGGTCGACGGGCTGGTCGTCAGGTGTCAGGTACTGGACCTCGAGCGTGAGACCGTTCGAGGCCGCCGTCTCGCGTCCGGCCGCGGGGAGGCCCGAGAGCACGAGCCGCGGGTAGAGGACGGTCTTGCCGGCGTTGCGCACGACCAGCTTCGCAGGCCCGTCTCCCCGCGGCTCGAGCGTCCGCTGGACGATCGGTGAGGCAGAGGTCACGAGCGTCGGCTTCCCGCCCTCCCACTCGAAGGAGAAGTCGCTCCCGGCCTCGCCGGTCGGGTCGGTGGTCGCCTTCGAGAGCGCGAGCAGGGCGTAGGCCGTCTCCTGGGTGCTGAGCCAGGCGTTCTTGGAGAGCGCCGCCGAGAGGCTCGTCGCCAGGGGACCCACGTGCTCGGAGAGGCCCATCAGGACGACCGCCTCCAGCACCATGGCGCGGTCGCGGAGGTCCGATCCATAGGTCCCGCCCAGCTCGCGGTAAGGCGCGATCGTAACCGGTCCGCGCGTCGCGAGCGCGCGAGCGGCCTCGGGCTGGCCCGCCAGCTGGTAGGCTGCGGCCAGCCGCCACTTCGCCGTCACGGGCAGGCTCGCCCGTTCGCGCAGCTGGTTCATGGCCGGCAGCTCCGCCTCTCCGGCGAGGGCGAGCGTGAAGAGGCGGTAGGCCTGCGTCAGCTCCGCCTGCCCTTCGCCCGGCACCCAGGCGCGGGCGCGCCGGCGCTGGAACGCGCGCCACTGCTCGAGGACGCCCGGAGGCGGGAGGTAGCCCGCCTTCTGCGCCTCGAGGGCGAAGTGCCCCGCGTAGTTGGTCGCCCAGTCCGCCGAGTCGTCGTCGCCCGGCCAGTAGCCGAAGCCGCCGTCCGAGGCCTGGAAGCGGCGCAGCCGGTCGAGCGCGGCCTTCACGTTCGTCTGGACGCGCGCCTGTTTCTCGGGCGACAGCTCCAGGAGCTTCCCCAGGTAGAGCTGCGGGAAGGCGGCCGAGACGGTCTGCTCGATGCAGCCGTGCGGGTAGCGGATCAGGTACTCGAGCCGCCGCCCCAGGTCGAGCGGCGGGATGCGGGCGACCTCGAGCGTCGCCTGGTTCGTTCCGGCCAGGCCGGGGAGCGCGATCGCGGGCGTCCAGGTCTCCCCGGGCTTGATCGTGCCGCCGAGGACGTCGGTGACGCGCGCGGTCGAGCTCCGCACGTCCAGCTCGATCTGCTGCTGGGCGCGCTCGCTCCCCGAGCGGGCCGTCACGGTCACGGTGGCGACGCCGAGTCCCGCCTTGGCCTTGAGGCGGAACGCCACGAGCTGGTCGCCGGTCGCCTGGAATGCGATCGTCTTGCTCGCCTGCTCCGCGACCGCCAGGGGTCCCTTGGTCGAGACCGAGACCTCCACTTTCTTCACCTGGGGTTCGAGCGCGAAGACCGAGACCGGCAGCGCCACGTCCTCCTCCGGTCCCAGGACCCGCGGCAGGGTGGCGAGTAGCATCAGGGGACGGCGCACGAAGGCCGACTTCTCGACCGCGCCATAGGCCCCGTCACGTCCGGCCACCACCATCACGCGCACGGCGCCCACGTACTGCGGGATCTCGATCGCGTGATGGCCGACCGCCTTGGCCGCCAGGTGGAAGGGGCCCAGGAAGCGGACCATGGGCGGGAAGCGGTTCGCGCGCCGGCCCTTGGCCTCCGGCCCCGCCTCGTCACCGCCGATCGCGAGCATCCGCTCCATGGCGGCGCCTCGGGCCCCGACCACCTCGTCGTAGAGGTCCCAGGTGCGGACGGCGAGGGCCTCGCGCGCATAGAAGTAGTCCCACGGGTTCGGGGCCCGGAAGCGGGTCAGGCCCAGGAGACCCTCGTCGACGACCGCCACCGTGTAGGCCATCGGCCGGCCGCTCGCCTCACGCACCGTGATGGTGGAGGTCGCCTCCGGAGGCATCACCTCCGGGACCTCGAGCACGGGCTGGAGGCGCGTCTGCGGATCGACGATCCGGATCGGGGCTACGCCGTAGAGCCGGATCGGCAGGTCGTTCGCGGTCTGCGCATGCGGCTGCAGGAGCGTCACGTGGGCGTAGACGTTGGGCGCCATCTCCCCGGTGGCCGTGAAGGTGTAGCGCGTCTCCGCGCCCTTCGCCTCGATCCAGTCCGTGTGCAGGACCCGGGAGCCCGACTCCAGGCTCACGAGACCGCGCCCCTTGCGGGGCGTGGGGATGGCGAGCGTCACCTTCTCGCCGGGGGCGTACTCCTCCTTGTCGGGGGCGAAGGAGAGGACGCTCGCGCCGCCGCCCATCTCCTTCTGTCCGCGTCCGGCCCAGCCCGGCCAGTCGATGTAGACGACCTTGCCGGTGCGGTGGCCGCCGGCCTGGTCGGCCGCCGTGATCAGGTAGCGTCCCCAGTCGGGGTACTTGATCTCGAACTCCCAGGCCCCCGCCCCGTTCTTGACCTTGACGACGCCCTCGGCGAGCGGCGTGTGGACGGTTGCCTCGGCCCAGGTGGCGAGGTCCTCCTCCCCCTTCTCCCACCACCAGCGCCAGCCGACCTTGTAGAGCTTCACATCGACTTCGCCCGCGTCGACCGGAGCACCGTCCTCGTCCAGCAGCGCCACCTCGAGCCGGTGCTTGGTGTCGGTGAGCAGCATCCCGCGGGCACGGTCGCCCTTGGGCGGGCGGATGCCTACATACTGCCGGTAGGGGGAGTAGGGGATGCTGAAGCGGTCGATGCTGAAGGCCCCGCCCGGCTCGAAGACCCGGGTGGTGAAGTCGGCGCGCAGCTTGCCCGGTGCCTCCCCTTCCGCTGACACGGTACTGTCGACGCGCGCCTTGCCGGTCTCGTCGAGCGGCCCCTCGAAGATCGTCTCCCGCTCGGTGTCGAACTTGCGGGTGGGGTCGTCGAAGACGTACTCCTCGTAGCGCTTGAAGGTCGTGTGCGCCGGCGAGAGGGCCAGCTCCACGTCCGCCTTCAGGTTCCGCGCGGGGGCTCCGTGCAGCCAGGCCGAGGTCAGCACCCCGGCGAGGGCGCTCCCCGAGCGCAGCTGGTCGGTCCCGAAGTCCATCGCGATCTTGAGACGGTTCGGCATCACCGTCTCGATCTTCAGGGTCTTCTCGAAGCTCGCCCCGCCCACGCTGACGCGCGCGGTGTAGTTCCCGGTGGGCGCGTCGGCCGCGGTCGCCGGCTCGAACGTGTAGAAGCCGTCGGTGGACTTCGTGCGGGTGAGGGTGCGCACCAGCTGGCCGCGCGGGTCGAGGAGGTCGAGCCGCACCGGGTGGTCGGCCGCGAGCTTCTTGCCGGCGTCCTGGAGGATGAAGGTGAGGTGGAGCGTGTCGCCGGGCCGCCAGATGCCGCGCTCGCCGTAGAGGAAGCCCTTGAGCCCCTTGGGCGCGCGGACGCCGGCCACGTCGAAGTGGGAGGTCGAGAGCGCGGATCCGCCGTCCAGCCGCAGGTAGCCCACCTGTCCCGCGTGCCGGACCGTGGCGAGGAAAGGAGGCCGCTCGACGGCGAGCCGCGCGATCCCGTCGCGGCCGCTCCTGCCGCTGGCGAGCACCTGCTGCTGGTAGTCGAGGAGCGTCACCTCCGCGCCAGAGACGGGGTCGGTGCTGCGGAGGTCGTTCACGAACACGAGCACCGTGTCGTCCTCGCCCGCCTTGGCGATCAGGCCCAGGTCGGAGACGAGCACGTTGCGCGCGGCGCGGATGTCGTGGTCGTAGAAGGGCTGGTAGTAGGCGGGGTGGCAGGGGTTGTCCCGGTTCTGGTAGCGGGTCTCCCAATCGCCCTGCTCGTTCTCCGCCCAGTTGTCCCAGTAGCTTTGCTCCTGCTCCTCATCGGTGTTGCGGAGCTTCTGCTCCGCCTCGGGCCGGGCCGCGGTATCGCAGGGCCAGGCGATGTCCGGCCTGCGGAAGGAGAGCGCCAGCCGGTACATCCCGCCCGGGCTCTTGGCGACCAGAGGCGAGACGTCGAGCCCCACGCTCAGCCAGCGGTTCTCCTTGTCCTGCGTCAGGTCGAGGGAGAGCGTCTTCGTCCAGACCACGCGCCCCACCCGCTGCAGCTCCTGCTCGCCCTCGAGGGTGTTGACCTGCAGGAACTGGGGCATGTTGCCGGCGGGGACCTGCAAGGCCTCGATCGTCACCGCCTTGAGGTTGACCGCCTCGATCGGCACCGTGAAGCCCGTCGAGGTGGGCACGATGACACCCTTGCCCGAGAAGCGCACCGCGGGCTTGAGCTGCTCGAACTGGACGGTCAGCTCCCGGGCCTGCTTCATGCGATAGCCGAGCACGTTCCTCACGCCCGCCTCGACCCGCACCGTCTGCTCGCCGCTCCAGCCCCTGCTCCCGTAGACCTCCACCAGGCTGCCGTCGATCGTGAAGCGCAGGTCGTCTCGGCCGGCGATCCGGACCAGGCCCTTGAGGTTCTGCCCCGGTTTGAGGGGATCGGTGAAGCGCAGCTCGACGTGCGGCTCCGGCGTCGCGAGCGCGCGCGCCTGGCTGACCGTGAAGGTGTCCAGGCCCGGCACCGCGATCTCCCGGGCCTCCTTCTTGTCGACCCCGATCGGCCCGCCGTCCCAGCTCACCCGCAGGACGGTCGCCTGCTCGGCGCGCTCGATCCCGCCGACTGAGAAACCGTGGACCCGCCGGTCGCGGTCGTGGGTCCAGGACACCGGCAGGTCGCGGCTCTCGAAGGAGGCCCGCACCACCTTCTCCACGGCACGGGCGTCCTCGACGTCGGCCGTGACCAGCCGGCCGGTCAGGACCTGGCGCTTGATGTCCGTCGCGTCCTGCGCCTGCAGCCCGTCCACGGACACCTCGAAGGACTGCTGCATGGTCGAGAAGACGAAGTCGAAGCGGGTGAGGCTCGTCCGTCCCTTCGGCAGGAGCGCGGCGAGGTCGAGGCTCGCGCCGTAGGTCTTGCCGGCGGGCAGCCGCTCGGCCGGGCGGAACTCGATCCGGTCCGGCGCGGCCCAGACCGCGACACCCGCGATCTTCGGATCGAAGTGGAAGGGTGCTTCTGCGAGCGGGCGATCGACCTGGTCGGGAGGCGCGACCGCCTCGTGGAAGGCGACCCGGATCGGGCTCTCGCGCGAGATGGTGCCGCTCGTGAAGGCGGCGACCACCGCCTTCTCGGCGTCACTCAGCTCACCCCGCTCCTGAGGCGGCTTGGCGCGGCAGGCCGTTCGACAGGCCATCGCCATCGCCAGCAGGCCCAGCACCACCCAGACCGCACGCACGTGGCGTCGCATACCCCACCTCCGCCCGAAGGCCGCGGCCAAGGATCCCGCCGCGCAGGAGATTGTATGTGGCTTCGCCCCCCCGGTGATCCAGGGGGCGGCTCAGGGCGTCGCAGGGATCCGCGCCTGCCGCTGCAGGAGCAGGTAGACGCCGAGGTAGAAGGCCAGCGCCAGCGCCAGCAGGAAACGGAACCCGAAGACGAGAGACAGGTACTCGGCACAACCTCCGAGCACGGCGCCGAGTACGTTGGAGCCATAGGCCTCGAACAGCCTGGCTTCGTTCTCGATCAGGCGGGCGAAGATCAGCCCGCCGAAGAACACCGGGCCCAGATACACCGCGACGGCCGTGATCGCCCGTGCCCAGAGGGGCAGCTCGAGCAGCAGCCCGACGGGCAGGACGGCCGCGAGCAGGATCCCCGCGCCCACGGCGGCCAGGCAGGCGCCGATCGGGATGCGCCGGCGCGAGGCGGTGAGGTTGGCGAGCAGCACGAGCGCCAGGATCCCGGCGAACACGACCGTGTTGACCGACCAGGTCGAGCCGAACAACAGCGCCATCCGCACGACGTTGCTGGTCTCGAGCAGGAAGAATGCGGCCCCGAGCAGGAAGTAGGGCACGCGAATGCGGCGCTCACCTCTCGGGAGCACCAGGAACGCTCCGCCACTGAGGGACAGCGACACCAGCAGGAAGAGCAGGTTGTGCGCGGGGATGCTCCGCTCCCGCAAGTAGAGGAACGGCCAGTCGTCGGTCGGGACCAGCGTCGTCGCTGCGTCGTCCGCGCTCGCGGGCGTCGACCTGTCCCGCTCGGCCAGGTAGAGGATGCCGTTCGCGTAACCGGAGCGGGGGTAGACCGTCCAGACGCGTCCGCCGAACCCCTGTCCCACCAGCCGCAGCAGCCGCTCGTGGATCCAGGGCCGGTTGCTCGCGAAAGTGAGGGCGACCCGCCCACCCGGCGCCAACAGGCGGCGCACCTCCGCCATCGCCTCGCGCGTATAGATGAAGTTGTCGAGGCGGACCGAGCCGAAGGCGGACAGCAGGCGGTGGCTGTCGAGAAAGCCGAAGACGACGGCTGCGTATCCGCCGCTGGGGGCGCGGTGGAAGAAGCTGCGTGCGTCGTCGATCACGAGCGTGACGCGCGGGTCGGAGTACGGGTGCTCGGGGTGGCGAGCGCGACCGAGAGCTGCAATCGCGGGGTCGATCTCGACTGCGGTCACCGGGCGGTGGGTCTTGCGCAAGGCCGCCGCCACGTCGTTGCCGGTGCCGGCGCCTACGACCAGGATGCGTCCGGGCGGCAGCGGCGGGAGACCCGGGATGTTCGCGTAGGGGGCTTCGTAGAGCCGGCGCCAGTCCGCGATGAACTCGTGCTGCCGTGGCCCGGGCCGCAGGTCGAGCATCATCTGGTGGTAGTCGTTGTTGACCGTGAGCACCTCGCCGATCGGCTTCTCGAACCGGACCGACCGGTTGGTCGTGCGCTCGGCGATCCGCGTCAGCGGTGTGAGGGAGATTCGGTAGTAGGGCGACCAGGTGTGCCCCCGCGACTCCAGCCCGGCGCTCGCCAGCGTCACGCCGGCGACCACCAGGGTCACGAGCGCGTCGCTCAGACGCCACGGCAGCATGCCGAGCAGCAGGAGCGAGCCGACCGCGAACCAGACGATCGGTCCCGTCTGCAGGCGCGAGAGCACAGCGAAGAGGGCGATGCCCGCCAGGCTGCCGGCGACTTCGATGCTGTAGGCTCTCAGCGGCCGATGCTTGCGGAAGAGACGTCCCATGTACTGACCGAAGGCGGCGAAGAGGGCGGCGGTGGCCCCGTACACCAGGACGAGCACGACGCCGACGGAGACGATCCGGCCTTCTTGCGCGCCGACCAGCAGGCCTGCCGGTGCCCCGATCCAGATGTACTCGATGGCGCTGCCGGGGTTGGGGTGCCAGAGTCCGCCCAGCCACACGCCGAGCAGGACCGCGAGCGCCGCCAGGCGCGCGATCAGCCGTTCCAGGCGCACGCCGAAGCGCGCCAGGAGGGCCCCGATTCCGAGGCCGAAGAAGGCCGAGATCAGGATCAGGTTCGAGAAGTACGCCACCACGCGGATCGTGGTGCCCAGCCAGCGGATCAGGACGAGCTCCCAGAAGAGGGCTGCCAGGCCGCACAGCAGGAGCCGTGTCGCGCCGGCGTCCCACCACCCTCCCGGCGACGGCGGGGCCTGCTCCGATCCAGTCTCCATCACGGCATGGGAGGATAGCGCAAGGTCGCGCCCGGTGCGCGATCCTACTCGACCCGCGGCGGACCGGGCACGAGACCGCGCTCGCGCTTCAGTCGCTCGAGGGCGGCGATGCGGACGGGGCGGTGCACGTCGTGGTCGGAGGGGCGGTAGCCGGTGCCGTGCTCGGCGATCCGGCCCCGGGCCATGAGGGCGTCACGGCCGATCACCATCTCCTCGCGGGAGGTGCCGACCAGGTCGTTCTCGCGGCTCATGATGATCGCCTCCTCGGGGCAGGCGTCGACGCAGAAGCCGCAGTAGACGCAGCGCAGCAGGTCGATCTCGAAGCGGGTCGGGTACTTCTCGATCGTCTTCTCGGGGCGCTCGGCGGCCTCGATGAAGATGCACTCCGCGGGGCAGATGGTCGCGCACATGTAGCAGGCGACGCACTTGGGCGTGCCGTCCTCGCGCTCGGTGAGGATGTGGATGCCGCGGTAGCGGGTGGAGACGGCGCGCTTCTTCTCCGGGTACTCGATGGTCGAGGCCTGGCGCAGGACGAGCGTCTTCCAGAAGTTCTTGAAGACGAGCCAGAGCCCGCGCAGGATCGGTCCCACTCCCGGCTTCAGGTCGCGGTCGACGACGACGACGTTCGCTGCCATGGCGCCTCGCCCCCTAGACGGGGACCTCCTGTGTGTCGGGCCTGCCGACCGGCTCGTCGAGCGGGAGCGCCCGACCCGTGGGGCCGATCGCCTTGTCGTCGAGCCCCGCGTAGTCGGGTGTCACGGCCGCCAGGCGAAGGAGAAGCTCGCGGGCGCTGGTCGCCCCGAGCGGCCTGCCCAGCCGCTCGAGGAGCGCGGTCGAGATCTCCCAGCGCGGACGTGCCTCGCCGGGCGCCGTGACCGCCGCCCGCAGCCTCTGGACCCGGCGCTGGTAGTTGGTGAAGGTGCCGTCCGTCTCCGCCCAGACCGCCGCCGGCAGCACGGCGTGCGCGCCGTCGAGCTCCGGGCCCTCGTGGCTCGCCATCACGGCGACGAAGGGGACCTTGGCGACGACCGCGGCCGCGTCCGGCACCCGCAGCAGCTCGGGCCCCTGCAGCACGAGCGCCTTCACCTCGCCGGAGCGGCAGGCCTCCAGGATCGCCACCATGCCGTCGCGCCCGAGCGCCTGGTCGAGGCAGCCCTGGGTGTTGGGGTTGCGGTCCTCGTGCTGCAGCACGCCGGTCGCGCCAGGACGCGCACCTTCTTCTGCGGATCGCCCACCCGGAAGTCGAGCTTGCCGCCGGCCGCGTCGGCGAGCGTCTTGAAGGCGAAGAGGTCCTCGTTGCTCGCCTGCGGGCGTCGCGACGAAGGCGACTGGCCTTCCCCGCCTCGCGGAGCGCCGCCGCGACGCGCTCGATCACCGCGGCGAGCGGGCCGCTCCTCGAAGCCGGCGCCGTCCCGGAGCCGCGCGCCGCGGCGAGGCGCGTTCGGCCACGCCGATCTCCCGGTAGCTCGCGCGCCCCGGGTCGCAGAGCCAGGACTTGTTGACCTCCGGGTTGCGGCGCGGGCGCAGGCGGTAGACCTCCAGTCGCGCTCGTCGACCTAGACGTTGCAGCCGGTCGAGCAGCCCGGGCAGACCGAGGGGTGCGACTTCAGGAACCAGACCCGCATCTTGAAGCGGAAGTCGCGGGAGAGGAGCGCCCCCACCGGGCAGACGTCGGCCAGGTTGCCCGCGTAGCTCGTGGCTGATGGGCCGGCTCTCGAAGGTGGAGATCTGCGTGTGGTCGCCGCGGTTCACGAACTCGAAGGAGTTGGTGCCCGCTCACCTCGCGCTCGAAGCGGATGCAGCGCGAGCAGAGCACGCACCGCTCGGCGTCGAGCATGATCGGGCCCAGGTCCACGACCTTCCTCTTGTGGACCTTGTCCTCGAGCGTCACCTCGGAGCCGTAGAGGCCGTGGGTCATGTACTGGTCCTGCAGGTAGCACTCGCCCGCCTGGTCGCAGACCGGGCAGTCGATCGGGTGGTTGATGAGCAGGAACTCGAGGGTCGTCCTCTGGGCCTCCTTGGCCCGGGGCGAGGACGTCTTGACCACCATGCCTTCGCTCACCTGCGTGTTGCAGGCGATCTGCAGCTTCGGCATCTTCTCGATCTCGACCAGGCACATGCGGCAGTTGCCGTCGATGCTGAGGTCCGGGTGCCAGCAGAAGCGCGGGATGCGGATCCCCGCTGCTTCCGCCGCGCGGATCACTGTGGTGCCGGGAGCGACCTCGATCTCCTTGCCGTCGATCGTGCACTTGGGCATCGCGCTACCTGTCCAGCTCGCCGGCGATGATGTTGAGCCCGCCGATCGATCGCCACCGCGTCGGCGAGCATCTCGCCCCGGATCATGTGCGGGAAGGCCTGGAAGAGGTTGAAGGAGGGCGGGCCGGACCTTGACCCGCCAGGGTTACTTGCCGCCGTCGCTGACGATGTAGAAGCCCAGCTCGCCGTTGGCGCCCTCGGTGTAGCCGTAGACCTCGCCGGCCGGGCGGCCGGATCCCGTCCATGATCAGCTTGAAGTGGTTCATGAGGTCCTCGATGTCCGAGTAGACCCCGGCCTTGGGCGGCAGCGCGACCGTGCGGTCGTCGGTCAGCACCGGGCCGTCGCGGCAGCCTGGCCAGCGCCTGCTCGATGATGCGCAGGCTCTGGCGCATCTCCTCCATTCGCACCAGGTAGCGGTCGTAGCAGTCGCCCACCGTCCCGACCGGGACGTCGAAGTCGTACTCCTCGTAGCCCGAGTAGGGGTGGTCCTTGCGCACGTCGTAGTCGACGCCGGAGCCGCGCAGGCAGGGCCCTACCCAGCCCCAGGAGAGGGCGTCCTGCTTCGACATCACGCCCACGTCCCGGAAGCGCCGGACGAAGATCAGGTTGCGCGTCAGCAGCTCGTGGGCGTCCTTCCAGGACTGGAGGCAGCTCGCGTAGGCGGCACGGCAGCGCTCCGCGAAGTCCGCCGGCACGTCGTCGGCGAGCCCGCCGATGCGCACGTAGGAGACGGTGAGCCGCGCCCCGCAGCAGGCCTCGAGCAGGTCGTAGACCGCCTCGCGGGCGCGGAACATCACGAAGAACGGGGTGATCGCCCCGAGGTCGACCACGTTCGCCGTGATGCAGACGATGTGGTCCATGATCCGCGAGAACTCGGAGAGGATGACGCGGACCGCCTCGGCCCGGGGCGGGGCGGGGACGCCCAGCGCCTTCTCGACCGCGAGCGCCCAGCCGTGACCGTTCATGAACGAGGAGCAGTAGTTGAGGCGGTCCGTGTAGGGGATGATCTGCCAGTAGGCAGCGGTTCTCCGCCATCTTCTCGAAGTTCCGGTGCAGGTAGCCGATCTCGGCCTCGGCGTCCGTGATCGTCTCCCCGTCGAGCAGCGCCTGCACCCGGAAGGTGCCGTGCATGGCCGGGTGCGAGGGACCGATGTTGACCACGATCTGCTCGGAGCCCTCGGGCACCTGGAGCAGCCACTCGCGCGGGGTCTTGAGCGGATGCCGCCGGCCCACCGGGTAGTCCTTGCGCATCGGGTGCCCCACGAAGGAGTCGTGGGTCAGCAGGCGGGTCAGGTTCGGGTGTCCTTCGAAGACGATCCCGTAGAGGTCCCAGGCCTCGCGCTCGAACCAGTTCGCCCCCAGGAAGAGCGGGGTGATGGTGGAGAGCTTGGGGTCGGACTCGGGGACGGGCGTCGCCAGCCGGACGTGGTGCTTTTTCGAGACCGAGTAGAGATGCAGCACCACCTCGAAGCGCTCGGCCGCCTCGTCCTTGTGGAGGTAGTCGACCGCGCACAGGTCCAGGAAGAGCCTGAAATCCAGCTCGGGGTGGTCGCGCAGCAGGCGCACCGCCTCGACCCAGGCCCCCCGGGCGACCCGAATGGCGAGGTCGCCGCGGAAGTCCGTCACCGCCAGCACACGCTCGCCGAGGGCCTCGTGGAGCACGCGTACGGCCGGCCGGGCGAGCAGCTCAGGCGCCAGGGAGACGGCGGCGCTAGCCACGGTGCGCCTCCGAGCCCGGCGCGGGCCGCTCCAGGAGACCCTCCTTCGGCAGGCCCCGGGCGGCCCGCTCCGCGTTCTCCCGGGCCCAGGCCTGGCGCCGCCGCCGCCGGTCGTCCGCCGCCTCCCCGCTCGATCCCAGGTGACTCGCCCGCTGCGGCGTCTTCTGCTGCCGGCCGCTCTTGATCAGGTCCTGGAGCTTCATGATCGCCGCCAGCAGCGACTCGGGCGCGGGCGGACAGCCGGGCACGTAGACGTCGACGGGGATGATCTCGTCGATCCCCTGCATGGCGGAGTACGAGCGGTAGAACCCGCCGGTCGAGGCGCAGACGCCCATCGAGATCACCCACTTGGGCTCGGGCATCTGGTCGTAGATCATCTTCAGGACCGGGCCCTCCTTGTCGGCGATCGTGCCCGCCACGAACATGAGGTCCGCCTGGCGCGGCGAGAAGCGCAGCACCTCGGCGCCGAAGCGCGCCACGTCGTAGCGCGGGGCCGTGAAGGCCATGAACTCGATCGCACAGCAGGCGGTGCCGAACGGCATCGGCCAGAGCGACGACTTGCGGCCCCACTTGACGACCGCGTCGAGGGTGGTCGTGATCACGTCGCCGCGCATGTGGACCCCCGGGTAGGTCGGGTCCACGAACTTGCCCTTGAAGAGGTCGATGAGACCCATGCAGGGTTTGCCTTTCGTTGGCGGGAAGCCGAACCTCGCGTCGAGGCCGGCCCCGATGAGGCCGGGTCGCCCGCGGAAGCTGGCCTCATGATAACCCGAGCCCGGGGGGCGACCGAAAGTCGAGTGGCCTGCCGCACCGGCGCACCCGCCCACCTGCGCGAGGCCCGCAGCACATGAGCGGCGCCTGCCCCACAATAGGACGGACGGGCAGGGAGGTCGAAGGCGCTTTTGCCAGAACCAGCGGGCGGTTTCGAGTCGGCCGACGAGGCCTACGAGATCCTGGCGCCTCGGTTCCGGATCCGCGCGCGGGCCCGATCGGCCTATCTCGAGGCCGTGGACCGGATCCTCAGGAGCCGCATCCCGGCAGGCGCGCGGTCGCTCCTCGACGTCGGGGCGGGGGACGGCGTGCGGGCGGCGGCCCTCGCCGGCGCCTGCGGGCTCGGGGCGGTCGTGCTCGCGGAGCCGAGCCCCTCGCTCGCCGCCCGGTGCCGCGAACGGCCAGCCGCGGAGGTGTGGCGCGTCCGGGCGGAGGAGCTACCCGCGGTGTCGCGGAGCTTCGACGTCGTCACCTGCCTCTGGAACGTCCTGGGGCACGTTCCCACGCACGAGGCCCGGCTGCGCGCGCTCCGGGGCATGCGGGGGCTCCTGTCCCCAGGCGGAGTCCTGTTCCTCGACGTCAACAACCGCTACAACGCCCGCGCCTACGGCGTCGCTCGGACGGTCGGCCGGTGGCTCCTGGACCGCCTGCACTCCGAAGGCCACGGGGACGTGGTCGTGACCTGGCAGGTCGGGGAGACGACCGTTCGATTCACGGGGCACGTCTTCACGCCGGGTGAGGTCGAAGGCCTGTTCCGCGAGGCCGGCCTCGCCGTCCGCCGGCGATATCTGGTGGACTACGATACCGGCGATCTCCGCCGCTTCCCCTTCGAGGGCCAGCTTCTCTACGAGCTCGGCGTCCCGGCCTGAGGATCGAGCGACATGGTCAGGATCAGGCGGCTTCGTCGAGCAACCCGCGCAGCGCGTCTGTGACCTCCTCGACCTGGGCGTCCTCGAGCCGGGTGAAGAAGGGCAGGGCGATCGACCGGTCGGCCGCCGCCTCGCAGACGGGGAAGTCGCCCGGCGCGTAGCCGAAGCGGCGGAGGTAGAGCGGCTGCAGGTGGATGGGGGCGAAGTAGCGGCCGCACTCGATGCCCCGCGCGCGCATCCGCTCGACGATCCGGTCGCGGTGGGGACGAGCGAGGGGAGCGCGCAGCCTCACGCTGTAGACGAACCAGCTCACCCGTCCATCGGGGGCGACAAGCTCGGGTAGCAGGAGGCGGGACTCGCCCGCGAGCCGCCGGTGGTAGGCGCGCGCGACGGCGGCCCTTCGCTCCAGGATTGCCTCGATCCTTTGGAGCTGGGCGAGGCCCAGAGCGCAGCTGACCTCCGAGAGGCGGTAGTTGTAGCCGAGCTCGACGTGCTCGTACCAGTCGAGCGAGGGGTCCCGTCCCTGGTTGCGGAGCCGGCGGGCGAGCGCGTCGAGGTCCGGATCCGCGGTCGTGACGACGCCGCCCTCGCCGCTGGTGATCTGCTTGTTCGGGTAGAAGCCGAAGACCCCCGCCGCGCCGATCGAGCCCACCCGGGCGCCGGCGCACTCGGCGCCGATCGCCTCGCAGGCGTCCTCGATCACGGGGAGGTGATGGCGCTCGGCGATCGCCATGATCTCGCGCATCGCGGCCGGGCGGCCGTAGGCGTGGACGATCAGGATGGCCCGGGTCCGGGGGCCGATCGCCGCCTCGATCCGGGCGGGGTCGAGATTGAGGCTCACTTCGTCGACGTCGACGAAGCGGGGCACCGCCCCCTCGAAGAGAACCGCGTTGGCGGAGGCGATGAAGCTCAAGGGTGTCGTGACGACCTCGTCGCCCGGCCCCAGGTGGAGCGCCCGGACGCACAGGTGCAGACCCGCGGTCCCCGAGCTCACGGCCACCGCGTGGGGAGTGCCGACGTAGTCGGCCATGGCCCGCTCGAGCTCGGCGAGCTTTGGCCCCAGGCTCAGCCGCGGCGTGCGCAGCACCGCGCTCACCGCCTCGATGTCGGCCTCGGCGAGGTCCGGGGCCGAGAGCGGGATCCTCACGTCCGCGGCCCGTCCTCGTCACCCGGTCCGTCGAGCACCGGAGCCTTCTTCGCCAGCAGGCGCTCGCCCAGCGGGACCTCGAGCAGGATCCTCACGATCTTCTCGGCGGCCCGCCCGTCTCCGTAGGGGTTCTCGAGCCCCGCCAGGGAGTCCCGGAAGGCGGGCTGCGTCGCGAGGCGCAGCTTCTCCAGGATGGCCGCTTTCTCGGCGGGGGCGTGCAGCACGTTGCGGGCGCGCTCGCGGCCGGCCTGTCGCCAGCCCACGTCCACCGCCGGCAGGCACAGCGAGGCGGCCTCCATGATCCCGCTGCTCGAGTTGCCCACGATCGCGGCGACCGAGCGGAGCAGGCTCCAGTACACGATGGGCCCGAGGTTGACGACGACCTGCGCGTGCGCCCGCTCGGCACAGAACGCGCGGGCTCGCTCGATCAGGGCGAGGCTGCCGGCGTCGGCGTTCGGGTAGCAGAACACGATCTGCTCGGACACCTCGCCGAGCGCCGCGAAGAGGGCGTCCGCCTCGCGTGTCGTGTCGCGCGCGAGCGTCACCGGATGGTAGGCGACCACGATCGTCGGCGGGCCGAGGTCGATCCCCAGCCGCTCCGCCAGGACCTCTCGCGGCAGGAGAGGGCTCCGGCGCAGGTGGTCGAGCGTGGGCGAGCCGACCCTTCGGACCCGCCACGCCTCCTCGCCCAGGGCGAGCACCCGCCGGCGGGCGGTCTCGGTGGTGGTGAGGTGGACGTGGCCCAGCTTCGTGAGCGCGTTGCGCACCGCGTCGTCGATCGCCCCCTCGCTCACCTCGCCGCCTTCGATGTGGGCGATGGGGACCCGAAGCGCGAGGGCGACCGAAGCCGGGGCGAGGAGCTCGTAGCGGTCGCCGATCAGGAGCAGCAGGTCCGGGCGCAGGCGCCCCAGCAGGTCCGCCAGCCCCAGGGTGGCGACGCCGATCGTCTTCGCCATCCCCACGTCGGAGTCGGAGCTCAGCAGGCACTCGAGCCGCTCGTGGACCGGGATCGCGTCTCGATCCAGCTCGGCCACCGTGTTGCCGAAGGTGGGGGAGAGCTGAGGGCCGAGTGCGATCACGGTGAGCGACACGCCGGGATGTGCCGACAGGTCCTTGATCGGCCAGTAGAGATGCCCGTAGTCGGCGCGGGAGGTCGTGACGACGGCGATCGTGCGCTTCACGGCGGTGGCCCGTTCGAAGAGACGCTGCGGCCCGACGATAGCACGCCGGCGTGAGGGTCCCGCTGCGTGAGGTCTCGATTGACCGAAATGTGGGCGCGGGATATCCTCCGGGCCGCTTCGGCCCTCGCCGACTGCATCGGCCCTATGACGGTTGCCCCCAAGGCCGCAACGGCGCTTCTGCTCGGGGTGTTTGCTGCCCCGCTGGCGCTCGCGCAGCAACCGGCGGCGACCGTGGCCGCGATCCCCGCGCCAACGATCGCGCACGTGCGATGGCTGGTCGAGCTGGGGGCGGAGTCGCTCGCGCCCACCCCGCGCTCCGCGGCGCCCGCCGCCGTCCCCGTCGTGGTGTCCGTTCCCGGCGCTGCCTATCTCTTCGATCGCGGGAGCGACGGCCGTCTGCGCAAGCGCGCGCGGCTCGCGGCCGACTCGGCGGCCGCCAACGGCGTCGCGGTCGCCGGCGAGGGCCTGGCGCTCGCCGACCGGCTGGGCACGGTCAGCCTGTTCGCCGTGTCGCCTCAGGCCTCGATCGCGCTGCGCTGGCGTCGCGAGCTGGGCGAGCGGGTCACGTCGATCGGCTGGGACGGTGGCCCGCTGGTCCTGGCCGCCACCTGGAACGGGAGGCTGACCGCTCTCTCCGCCCAGGATGGGCGGACGAGGTGGTCCACGGACATCGGCGGCCGCGCCGAGGCGCCGGCTGTCAGGCGAGGCGACGACGTCCTCGTCGCCACCAAGACGCCGACCCTGCTCCGCATCGACGCTCGGACCGGGGCGGTCCGCTGGAGGGTGTCTCCCGGCGGGGTCGTCCTGCACGCGCCGAGCCTCGTCGAGGAGCCGTTCCCGCTCGTTCTGTGCGGAACCTGGGACGGCCAGCTCTCTGCCTACCAGACACTTACAGGACGCCTCTCCTGGTCCGTGCCCCTCGGGGCGAGGCTCGCCGGCGCGCCGTTCGTGGCGCCCGGACTTGTGGCTGTCGTCACCGAAGACGGCGCCGTCCGCGGCTACGATCTCTCCGGCCACGCTTTGTGGACCGCGCCGGGCGCCGCCCTCGGCCCGGCGACTCTCCTCTGGCAAGAGCCCATCGGCGCAGCTCCACGGCTGCTGTCGGTGTCGAGGTTGTTGGTGGGTCTGAATCCGCTCACAGGGGAACGTCTGGCCGACTATCCACGGGGAGCCGTGGACGAGCTCGAGCGCCGCTTCGCGGACGCCATGCTCGAGGGAGAGAAGACCTACTCCGCGGCCGAGAAGCGGGCGCTCCAGGAGCAGGAGGCCTTCGAGATCGCCGGCCCGCTGTTCGGGCCCGCGCGCCTCGTCTCCGCGGCGGGCGCTGCCGACGAGCTCACGTTCGGCACCGAAGAGGGGTGGGCCTACCTGTTCGACGCCTCCTCTCTCCGGCCGCTGGCGCGCTACCACGCGGGCCCGCCCGTGTCGGGCGCCCCGCGCCTCCTGGGCGGCCGCGTGGTTGCCTCGGTGGGGGAGGACGTCTACGCGCTCGACCCGCGGACGGGTGCCGTCGCCTGGAGGCGGACGCTGGGCGGGGAGCCGACCGTGACCGCCGGGGGGACGGCGCTCGCCGTCTGTGCCGGGGGGCGCGTCTCCGCGCTCGCGGCGGAGGATGGGGCTCTCGCCTGGAGCCTCAAGGGCGAGCTTCGTTTCGTGACCCCCGCGCTGCCTGGGGGCGAGCCGGAAGCGAGCGCGGTGCCCTGGCTCGTCGACGACGGCGAGGGCGGCTTGCGAGCGCTGGTGCCGCCGGGACGCTTCGTGGGTGATGCCCTGCCCGTCGGCGGGGATCTGCTGGCCGTCGTCGCGACGGGCCCGCGTTCCTGGCTCGCCGCCACGCACGCCGGCGCGCTGATCGGCGTCACCTGGGAAGAGGCCACGGGACTGGTGGAGGCGTGGCGCAAGGAGCTGGGGGAACCGCTCGTCGAGGTGCAGCTCGCGGCGGGCCGCGCCCTGCTCCGCTCGGCTGGGGGCACGCTCGCGAGCCTCGACCTCGCCACCCGCGAGGAGGTCTGGCGTCTCGCCCTGGCCGCGGACGATCGCGTTCTCGTCTCCCCGCGCTCGGGCGCCCTGCTGCTCCTGGGCCGGGACGCCCTGCGTGTGCTCGACGCCGGGAGCGGCGAGCTGAAGCACGAGCAGAAGCTGGAGCTGCCCGCCCTCGCCGCGGAGGTGCGGGGAGAGCTGCCGCCGGCGGTCGGCCTGCCGGCCGGCGACGGGGTGCTGCGGTGGCTGGACCGTCTGGGGCGGGCTCACGAGACGCGCCTGGGCGACGGAAGAGCGACGACGACGGACCTCGGCACGACACTGGCCGACGCGGCGCCGGTCGAGGGGGGATTCCTGGTGGCGACGGCCGCCGGCGAGGCGGCCATGGTCGTGTTCGACCGAGAGGAGTGAGGCGATGAGGGTCAAGCTGGAGCAGGTCGGGATTCTCCTCTTCGTCGCCGTGTTCGGCACGGCGTGCACGGCGGCGCGCATCGTGGGCAAGACGACGCTCATGGACGAGCAGGGCGTGGCGCTGCCGCCCACCCCGGGCGTCACGGTGAACTTCATCAACCTGGGCGGCACGCTCGAGGACTCGCTGGCGTCGGCTCAGAGCGACGTCAAGGGCAAGTACGCCTCGGCCGTGCTCCCGCCGGGCAAGTACACGGTCGAGGCCATGTACCCCGGCTTCGTGATCGAGCGCACCACCGTCGTGCTGGGCAAGCACGGCAAGAAGAAGGCGCCCTTCGTGCTCAAGAAGATCCGCGAGGACGCCGGCCGTTCCCTCAACGAGGCCCAGGAAGAGAACATCCCGAACCCGGGCGAGGTCAAGATCAAGCCCCCGATGTGAGGACGGGCCCCTGCTACCGGACGCTTCGGCCCGCCGGGTCTGGTTCTAAGGAGGTCGCGCCATGAGGAAGTCGATCCGCTTCGCCGCACGGGCAGCGCTCGTCGTGGGGCTCGGGCTGCTGGCCGGGGCCGCTTGCCGCAAGGCCCCCGAGCGGCCGCAGCTGACCCTGCACTTCAAGGCGATGACGCCGGCGGGCGAGCCGTTGCCCGGCGTCTCGGTCGAGGCGTTCGGCAAGGCTCAGGGCACGACCGACGCGAAGGGGGAGCTCAGCTTCCCGTTCACGGCGGACGTCGGCGACGAGTTCGCCACGGTCGCCAAGCTCGACCGCGACGGGCTGCAGTTCAAGCCCTGGCAGCAGAGCGTGGTCGTCCGCAAGTGGGACACGGCCCGGCCCGAGAGCCTCGAGTACCAGCTGGAGGCGAAGCTCGAGCCGCTCGCGCTCGCGGCCCGGATCGAGCTGGACGCCGCCGGCGAGCCGGCGAGCGGGGCCGAGGTGAGCCTCGACGGCCGGCCGGTGAAGGCGGAGGCCGACGGCCGCATCCGCGTCGACCTCGCCGGCCAGCTCTCGCGCGAGGCGAAGCTCGCCGTGAAGCTCAAGGGGTTCCAGCCCTTCACGGAGACGGCGACCCTCGCCGCCGGCGAGACCTTCGTCGCGCGGCTGGTGAAGATCGGCGTCCAGTACGGCAAGGTGATCGTGGCCTACCAGGCGATGGGGCGCGTCCTCCCGGTGGTGGGCGCCGAGGTCTCGCTAGGCGGACGCCCGCTCGGCAAGACCGACAAGACCGGCAGCGTGCGCTACGAGGCCCCGGGCAAGGCGACCCCGGTCGAGGCGCGCGCCGAGGGTTACCTGCCCAGCCCGGCCACTGGCACGGTGCCCGCGCGCCGCGCCGCCCAGGTCTCGCTCACCCTGGTGCCGCGCGAGCCGCCGGTCTACCGGATCGCCCTGCTGCCGCCCAAGAGCGCGAACCCGGGCGACGCCGGCGTCGACGGGGCGCTCGCGGAGATCGAGGACAAGCTGTCCGACCAGCTCTTCTCCCACCCCTGCTTCGTCAGGGCGTCGGGCGAGAAGGGCGCCGACGCGGTGGTCTCCGTGGTGGCGAGCCGCGCGGAGAGCGCGCTGCTGCTGTCGGTGAAAGTGAACTGGACCAAGGGCAAGCCGATCGGCGGCTTCGCGGAGATGGGCAAGTTCGAGCGGGTGAAGGCCCTCGCCGAGGCCGTCGCCTCCAAGGTCGTCGACGTCTTCCCGTTCGAGGGCCACGTGCTCGGCTTCGACGGCGATCGGCCGATCACGAGCCTCGGCTCCGGCCAGGACCGCGGGGTCAAGAAGGGCGACGGTGTCCTCCTCTATCACTGGAACGGCAAGACGCCGCCGAAGCTCGCGCCCCTCGGCCGCGCGGTGGTGCGCAAGGTCGACAACGAGTTCTCGCGCGTCGAGCTGCAGAGGGGGGCGCAGGTCCCCGTGGTGGGCGACTCGGTCGTGCTGCTGCCGCGTGCGCTCGAGGCCTCGTTCGACTCCGCCGTCGCGCTCACGGTGAAGGCGGGCCGGCCCGGAAGCGAGAAGACCTTCTCGGACGTCAATGTCTACCGCGACGGGACCTGGGTGGGCATCACCTCGAGGACGGGCGAGCTGCGGGTCCCCGTCTCCTCGGGCGAGAAGCACGTCTTCCTCTTCGTCAAGGGCGGGATCAAGCCGTACCGCGAGGAGATCGACGTGGCGCAGACGGGCGGCCAGAAGACGATCCTGCTGCCCGACGTCACCTCGCGGGTGAAGCTCGATTCCGACCCCTCCGGCGCCCGGGTGACGATCGACGGCGAGGACGTGGGGCAGACCCCGCTCGAGACCGACGTGGTGATGGGCTTCCACCGGGTCGTCATCGACGCCGGAGGGGACTGGCGTCCCTACGACAAGGTGATGGAGTTCGCCACCACCGAGGCGAGCTACACGGGCTCGCGCCGGCTGGTCCTGCAGAAGGACCTGCTCAAGCGCAGCGAGGCCCTGCTCGCCAAGGGGGACGTGGATGGGGCGATCGAGGTGCTGAGCAAGGTCGGTCCGGGACACCCTGACTACTCCGCCGCCCACCACCGGCTGGCCGGGCTCTACCTGGACGAGAAGAAGGACGCGAGCCGAGCGATCGACGAGTACCAGAAGGTGCTGGCCCTTCCCGAGAACCGCGAGCTGGTCAACAAGCGCTTCGCGGTGACCTTCCTGAACCTGGGGCGCGCCTACTACCTGCTCGGAACTCCCGAGGGCTACAAGAAGGCGATCGAGGAGCTGCTGATCGCCCGCGACAACAAGCGCTTCTTCCCGAGGGAGCAGGCCGACCAGGCGACCCACGAGACCTACTACTTCCTGGCACTCGCCACCCACAAGCTCTATCACGCGAACGGCGGCGAGCGCCTGCTGCAGGAGGCCTCCGCGCGCTGGAAGGACTACTTCGACTACTTCCCGGCCTCGCTTACGGGCTCCGAGGAGGCGCAGAAGGCGCGGACCAGCGCCCAGCAGTACTACGAGGAGATCAAGCTGAAGCTCAAGGAAGCGGAGTAGGCGTGGGTCTTCCCGGGGCGGCTTCCGGAACGAGGGCCCTGGCCCTGGCGCTCGGCTTTGGTGCCCTGGCCGCGGGCCTGGGCCTGCCGGCCCTCGGCTGGCCCTCGCCCCAGGCGGTCGCCCCTGCTGCGGAGCCGGCTGCGGCGCAGGCGAGCGCCCTCGGCCGGCTCCGCCGCGAGCCCGTCGCGCGCAACGTCAGCCGGACCGTCGACCAGAACGAGTGGAACCCGCGCTTCTCGCCGGACGGGGCGCGTCTCAGCTTCGAGCGGCGCGACGGCGCGGCACAGGCCATCTTCGTGACGGAGCTGACCGCGGAGTCAGCGGTGGAGCGCATCAGCTCCCAGCCGCCGCGGAAGGCCGCGAACGCCGAGGACGCGCTGCTGGGCCTCAGCCCCGTCGACGACTCGTTCAACGCCCAGCTCACCTTCTTCCCGGACGGGCGCCGCTTCGTCTTCGTGGGCAACGCGGGGACCGGCATCTACCGCCTCTATCAGGGCACGCTCGGCGCGCCGGACCCGATCGCGATCACGCCGGCGTCGAAGGAAGACGGCCACCCGGCCCTGTCTCCGGACGGGCAATGGCTCGTCTACGTCTCGGCCCGCTCGGGGATCGGCAAGCTCGTGCTCCGGAACCTGGTCACCCAGGCCGAGCGCACGATCACCAGCGGAGACCAGGTGGACCTCTACCCCGCCTGGTCGCCCGACTCGCGTTCGATCGCCTACACCTCGGGCGAGAACGACAACCACGACGTCTTCCTGATCCGGGACGTGACGGTCGAAGGGGCGGCGCCCCAGCAGCTCACGGTCTGGCGCTACGACGACCTGCGTCCCGTCTTCTCCCCCGACGGCAGCGAGATCGCCTTCTACTCGAACTACAGCCCGACCGACGAGGAGAAGGAGTGGTCGATCGTGACGGTGCCTGCCGACGGCAGCGGCCCGACCAAGGGCGTCGCTCTCGCGAAGCGGACTGTCGCCACGAACGTCGTCAAGGACCCCGAGGTGGGGCCGGCCTGGCTGCCCTGGGGGCAGGCCATCGTCTACGCGCGGAACCTGAAGGCCGAGTGGAACCCGATCTACGCCGTGGACCTGGCGAGTCGCGAGGAGGTCCGTCTCGACCCGAAGACGCGGATGAACCACGACCTCACCTGTTCGCGCGACGGTGTCCTCGCCTTCCGCGCCCAGGTGGCGAGCTGGGACGACATCTTCGTCGCCGACCTGCGGGGGACGCCGTGAAGCCCCCCGCCCTCCGGCTCGCGGCCACCCTGGCGGCGCTCACGCTGGCCGGGACGGCGTCGGCCGCGGTCAAGCCCGGACTGGAAGGCGCCCAGGACCTCTTCCGCCGGAACCACTGGGAAGAGGCCCGCGCGCACCTGCGGGGCGCGTGGGACTCCCTCCCCGCGAAGGACCGTCCTGCGGCGACCTTCCTGATCGGCCGCTCCCACGTGCGCGAGGCGGAGCTCTACCGCGCGCTGCGACAGATCGGCGTGGAGGTCGGCCTCGTCTACTTGAAGGAACTGGCGGCGGAGCGCGTCAACCGGCGCGTCGCTCTCGTCCCGTTGTTCACGGCCTTCTACCAGCTCGAGTCCGGCGACGAGCGCGCCGCGGCCCGGGGGCTGCTCGCGGCATCGCGGCTGCGGACCCTGCCCCCCGAGTGGAAGGCGGTGGCGCGCCTGCGGCACGCGGTCGCGCTCCGGCGCACGGGGAGTGGCCGCCGGGTGGCGGCGGTGCTCGCGCAGCCGGGCATCGAGGCCCGCTTCTGGCGCCTTCTCGATACCGGGGTCGCGGATGCCTCGCCGATGAAACCGACCACGGACCGCGAGCGACTGTTCGCCGCCACCATCCTCTTCCGGGGCGGGCGGGCCTGGGCGGCCGAGCCGCTGCTCGCCGGCCTCGACCTGGACCTGCCCGAGGCCGAGGACCACTCCGACCCGCAGAAGGTGCTGCGCTTCTACGACCCGCTGGTGGCCGCGGCCTGGGAGCGCGTGTGCTGGGAGCGGGCCGTGATGGCGCTCCGGCCGCAGGCGATCGGCGGCTCCGGCCTGGAGCGGACGCTGGCGGCCTACTACACGGGCCTGAGCCTCTTCGAGCTCGGCGAGCGCGAAGAGTCCCTGCGCTTCTTGCGCCAGGCGAGCGGGGCGTCGCTTCCGGCGCCGCTCCAGGCGAGCGCCCAGGTCCTGCTCGCCGCCGGCTCCTGGCACGAGCGGGCCCCGGCGCCGGCCGCGCTGCTGCGGCTCTGGGAGGCGACCCAGGCCCAGCCCGACGCGGTGCTCGTCTGGGACGAGCTCTCGCACCTCCCGCAGGCGCGCGGCGAGCCCTTCACCCGGAAGCTGGGGGGCCGCCTGAGAGGGCTCCTCCGGGCGCCCTCCGGGCGCCCCAGCGGGGCGCTGGTCGGCCGTTGGGCGCTCGCCCGCCTGCGGCGGGGCGCCGACCCGGCCTCGCTCGTGACGACGCTCGCGGAGTACCGCGACGACTCGAATAAGAACAAGCTCGACTGGAACGACCCGCTGCTGCTCGTCGCGCTCGTGGCCGCCAACAGTCGCAACCAGCAGTACGCGCAGTCGCTGGAGACGCTCTTCGAGCTCGCGAAGACGCTCCCCGGGCTGCGCTGGCTGCAGTGGAACCTGCAAGGGGTCTACGCCGCGCGGCAGAAGGCCGGCGGCGAGGCACGCATCAGTCAATGAAGATCCGCTCGCGGAGGTGTCTCATGAAACGCGCCGTCGCCGTCGTATTCGGGCTCCTGCTCGTCCCCGCGCTCGCCTTGGCGGCCGAGCGCAGCGACGGCTTCCCGAACGGCGGGAAGCTCGTCTACGGCGAGTACGGCCGGCCGGCCACCCTGGACCCGATCACCAGCAACGACATGGTCGGCCTGCGCCTCACGGAGCTGCTCTTCAACGGCCTGGTCAGCTTCTCGCCCAAGAACGAAGTGGTGCCCGACCTCGCCGCGAGCTGGGAAATCTCGCCCGACAACCGCGTCTACACCTTCAAGCTGCGCCCGGACGCGAAGTGGCACGCCAAGGCGGGGGACCGTTCCGTCTCCGCCGACGACGTGGTGGGAACGCTCGATCTCATCCAGAACCCACGCACCCTGACCCCGCTCAAGGCCGCCTACGAGCTGGTGGCCGACGCGCGCAAGCTCGACGCCCAGACCGTCGAGATCACCCTGAAGCGGCCGGTGGTGAACGCCCTCGGGCGGCTCTCCTTCAAGGTGATCCCGACCTTCGCCCTGAAGCGGCCCGACTTCCTCTCGCGCGACGATCCCTTCGTGCAGAACCCGATCGGCACCGGGCCCTTCGAGCTCGCGCGGGTGACCGACGAGGGCGACGTGGTGATGGAGGCCAACCGCTCCTACTACAAGGGCCGTCCCCACCTCGACACCGTCGTGCTCAAACCCTTCGCCGACCGCAACGTGCTCACCCAGTCGCTGCTCTTCAACGCCGTCAACATGGTGGTCGAGGTGAACCCGCGCGACATCGCTCAGATCGAGGGGGACAAGCGCTTCAACCTCTATCCCTACAACGCCCTCTCCTACGCCTTCATCGCCCACAACATGCGCAACCCGCAGCTGGCGAAGAAGGAGGTGCGGCAGGCGATCAGCTACGCGACCAACCGCCAGGAGATGCTGGACTCCTTCTACGCGGGGCGCGGCACCCTCGTCTCCGGGCCCTTCGCCCCCGGCAGCTGGGCCTACAACCTGGACGTGAAGCCGCTGCCCTACAACGTGGCGCGGGCCAAGGAGCTGCTGGCGAGCGCGGGCTACACGAAGACGGGGCCGGACGGCATCCTGCTGACCGACGACGGAAAGCCCCTCCAGTTCACCCTCAAGATCCCGATCGAGAAGGAGAACGAGACGGTCAAGCGGGTGGCGCTCGCCTTCCAGAACTACCTGCGCCAGGTGGGGATCAAGGTGAACCTGGAGTTCCGCGAGTGGCAGGCCTGGAAGCAGGACGTGTTCGTGGACCACGACTTCGACATGGTGATCGCGGTCTGGGCCTTCGACGACTCGGCCGACATCTCGACCCTCTTCCACTCCAGCGAGACCGGCCCCTGGCGCAACAACTTCATCGGCTACTCGAACCCCGAGATCGACGCCCTGATCGTGGAGGCCAAGACGACGCTCGACCGCGAGAAGCAGCGCACCATCAACCAGCGGCTGCACCAGCTGCTGGCGGAGGAGCAGCCCTACACCTTCCTCTGGACCCTCACCAACTACGCGGCCGCGCACAAGAAGCTGCGCCACGTCGAGATCCACCCGTTCCGCTTCTTCACCTTCGCCGACACCTGGTACATCCCGACCAAGGAACAGTGAGGGAGAAGGGGAAGCGCAGCCGGCGGGCCGGGGTCGCCCGGCTCGCCGGGCGGGCGAGGATGCGATGAGGCGGGTCGGCCGGGCGCTCCTGCGCGAGGCGGCGCGTACGGTCGCGCTGCTGGTCCTGGTGACGGCGGCCATGTTCGCCCTCCTGAACCTGGCGCCCGGGGACCCCGTCTCCCTCTACGTCAACGTGCAGAGCCTCTCGCCGGCCGAGGTGGAGACCGTGCGCCACGAGATCGGCCTCGATCGCAGCCTCCCGGTGCGCTACGGGGTGTGGGTAGGGCGGCTCGTGCGCGGCGACCTCGGCAACTCGCTCCGCAGCGGCCGTCCGGTGACCCTCGAGCTGTGGCGCACCGGCTGGCGCACGGTGCTGCTCGCGGGCAGCGCGCTCCTGCTCACGCTCCTCTTCGCCGCGGCCACCGCCTACCTCGCGGCCATGGGGCGACACCCGCTGCTCGCCTCGGCGCTGACCCTGCTCGGGCACGTCCTCTCGGGCCTGCCCGTCTTCTGGCTGGGGTACCTCGCGATCTATGTCGCCACCACGCGCTTCGGCGTCTTCCCGGTGATGATGGGCGAGACCGCGGGCCAGCATGCCTGGCTCCTCTTCCTGGTGCCGGTGGTGGTGCTGGGGCTCGGCAACGGGACGGTCTCGGAGATCACGCGCCACCTGCGCACCCACCTGGGGGCGGTGCTGCAGGAGGACTACATCCGCACCGCCCGGGCCAAGGGAGCGAGCCTCTGGCGTCACGTCTACAAGGACGGCCTGGTGATGCCCCTCTCGTCGGTCCTCGCCACCAAGGTGCCCTACCTGCTTGGGCGGGGCGATCGTGGTCGAGCAGGTCTTCAACTGGCCGGGCATGGGCCGGCTCACCTGGCAGGCCGCCTCCGACCGCGACTACCCGATCCTGCTCGGGATCACCCTCGTCTCGGCCGTCATCGTCCGCCTCGCGCACGCGGTGAAGCAGGCCGTGCAGGTGGCGGTCAACCCGCAGCTGGCCGAGTGAGCCGCTACCTCGAGCTCGCGGCCGAGCCCACCAGCTGGCAGCGCTTCCGCGCCTGGCCGCTCAACAGGACGGCGGCGACCGTCTTCGGCACCTTCGTGGCCGCGGCCGTCGTCACCGCCTACCTGTGCTCGGTCACCGGGGCGCTGCCCGCCGACCCCAACGCCATGGACCTCTCGTCCATCAACGCCCTGCCCAGCGCTGCTCACCTCCTGGGCACGGACTTCGTGGGCCGAGACCTGCTCACCCGCGTGATGGTCGGCACCCAGGCCTTCTTCCTGCCGGGGCTGCTGTCGGTCTCGGTGAGCCTCGTCTTCGGGGCCCTCTTCGGCGTGCTGGCCGGCTACTGGCCGGAGCGCTTCGGCACGCCGGTCGGGCTCCTGTTGCAGTCGCTCGACTCGCTGCCGAAGCTCGTGATCCTGCTGCTGGTGATCGCCCTTTTCCGTCCCAACATCTATCTGATCCTGCTGGTGGTGGGGATCACGAACATCCCGGCCGCCGCGGAGCTGCTGCGCGCGCGGATCGCGGTGCTGCGGAAGAAGAGCTACATCGAGGCCGCGCTCGCGCTGGGCCTGCGTCCCTCCCGCGTGATCCTGAAGCACGTGCTGTGGCTGCACGGCCGCGGCCTGGTCCTGATCCAGGCGAGCGTCGGGATGGCGGAGGCGATCCTGATCGAGACCTCCCTCTCCTACCTAGGCTTCGGGGTCCAGGAGCCGCAGCCCTCCTGGGGCAACATGGTCGCCCTCGGGAAGGACTACTTCTTCCGCGGGGAGCTGTGGATCTCGACGGCACCCGCCATGGCCATCCTGGTCACGGTCCTGGGCTTCCACCTGCTCGGGGACGCTCTGCTCGAGCGTCTCGAGGAAGGAGCCGCCTGAGGCATGGCTGGCCCCGCCGCCCCGGCGCCGACGCACCCCGCCCGCCGCGAGGGAGAGGGGGCCGTCCTCTTCATCCGGGACCTGCGCACCTACTTCCACCTCCCGCACCGGGGCCGCCTGCTGCGCGCCGTCGACGGCGTGCGGCTCTCCGTCAAGGAGGGTGAGACGCTGGTGGTGGTGGGGGAGTCGGGCTCGGGCAAGAGCGTTGCCATGCTCTCGGTGATGGGTCTCGTGACGACGGCGCCGGGGATCGTGAGCGGGCGCATCTGGTACCGACCGCCTGGGCAGGAGCAGGTCAACCTGCTGGAGGGACTGGACCGCTTCGCTCACCTCGACCCGGGTCCACCGCTCGCGGTCGAGAAGGACAACCGGCGCTGGCTGCGCTGGCACGAGGCGGGCATGCGCGGGCGGCGCGGGCGCGACTTCGCGATGATCTTCCAGAACCCGCGCAACGCCCTCCACCCCTACTTCACGGTCGGCCAGCAGCTGCTGGAGGCGATCCGGCGGCGCTCCCCGCGGATCCGTGGCGCCGAGGCCCGTGAGGAGGCGCAGGGTTGGCTGGCGCGGGTCCACCTGGACGCGCCGGGGCGGCGCCTGCACGACTATCCGCACAACCTCTCCGGGGGGATGTGCCAGCGGGTGATGATCGCGCTCGCGCTGGCGGCGCGGCCGACGGTGCTGATCGCGGACGAGCCCACCACCGGCCTCGACGCGACCATCCAGAGCCGCGTCCTGGATCTCCTGGAGGAGATGAAGGCCGAGCTGAAGACCACGACCATCGTCATCACCCACGACATGGGCGTCGCGCGTCGGCTGGCCGACCGGGTGGCGGTCATGTACGCGGGGCGCGTGGTCGAGGAGGGCCTGGCCGGGGACGTACTGAACGGCAAGCACCCGCTCAAGCACCCCTACACGCACGGCCTCCTCTACGCGGTTCCGAGCGCAGGCGACATCCGCGAGAAGCGGCGGCTCAGCGTGATCGAGGGCGACGTGCCGGACCTGTCACGGCTTCCCGCCGGCTGCCAGTTCGCGGAGCGTTGCGCGATGAAGCCGGAGGGGCGCGAGGCGCTCTGCGTCGAGCGCGAGCCGAACCTGGACGCGCCGGTGCCGGGTCACCGCGTGCGCTGCTGGCGCCACCTCCCGGTGGAAGGGGCTCCCTCGTGAGCACCGCCCCGAACGCCGCCGCGGGAGCGGGGACCCCGACCGTCGATGCCGGCCGGCCGCTGCTCGAGGTCGAGGACCTGCGGACCTTCTTCTTCCGGAGAGGCCCCTTCGGGATCGTGAGGCGCGACGACTACGTCGCCGCCGTCGACGGGGTCAGCTTCGGTGTCGCCGAGGGCGAGACGCTCGGGATCGTGGGCGAGAGCGGCTGCGGGAAGACGACCCTGGGCCGGACCATCCTGCGCCTGCAGCCGGCCACCTCGGGCTCCGTGCGCTATCGGGGTGAGGACGTGCTCGCCCTCGCGGGCGAGGGCCTCCGGCGCCAGCGCCGCCTGATGCAGATGATCTTCCAGGACCTCGATGCGGCGCTCAACCCGAAGATGCGGGTGGGCGAGCTGCTGGCCGAGGCGCTCACGCTCCACACGCCGCTCACCCGCGACGAGGTCCGCGCGCGGAGCGTCGAGCTGCTGGACCGGGTCAAGCTGAAGCCGGCCAAGCTCACCGCGCTGCCGCCCGAGCTGTCTGGGGGCGAGAAGCGGCGCGTCTCGATCGCCCGCGTGCTCGCGGTCCGGCCCCAGCTGATTGTGGCCGACGAGCCCCTCTCCGCGCTCGACGTCTCGATCGCCGCTCAGGTCGCGAACCTGATGCGCGACCTGCAGGAGAGCCTGCAGCTCACCTACCTCTTCATCTCCCACGACCTGCGCATGGTCGAGCTGATCGCGCACCGGGTGATCGTCATGTACCTGGGCCAGGTGGTGGAGCAGGCGCCGGCGGGCGCCCTGGCCTCCTCCCCCGCCCACCCCTACTCGAAGCTGCTCTGGTCGGCGGTCGACCCCTACACGGGCATGCGCACGGAGAGTGGCGACGGACACCAGTGGGAGATCTCGGAAGGCGACCGTCCCCGGACCGGCTGCCGCTTCCGGGACCGCTGCCCGGTCTACCGCGCCAAGGGCGAGCCCGCCGTCTGCGCCGACCGGGACTCGGAGCCACGCCTGCGCGAGCTGTCCCCCGGCCGCCAGGTCGCCTGCCACTTCCCGCTGGGATCCTGAGGAGAGCTGTCGCAAAGTGTCCGCCGAGGCCCTGACGGTCGTCGCGAAGCTGCGCGAGGCTGGGCTCCTGGCGGGCCCGGCCGCGGCGCGTCTGGAACGGATCGCGCGGGGCGAGCTCGTCTCCGTCCGCTCGGAGCTGCGGCTCGCCCTCTACGCCGGCGTCCTGCTCGTGGCGGCCGGCGTCTCCTTGCTGGTCGAGGAGAACCTCGCGCGCCTGGGTTCCGTGACGATCGCCGCAGCGCTGACGCTGGCCGTCGCCGGCTGCTTCTTCTGGGTGGCGCGCCACGCGCCCCGCTTCGCCTGGGGGCAGGCGCCGGCCACCCACCTGGCCTTCGACTACATCCTGCTGCTGGGCGTGCTGCTGGGGGCGGCCGACCTCGCCTTCGTCGAGACCCAGTGGACGCCGCTCGGCTCCGCCTGGCCCTGGCACCTGCTGCTCGTCTCGATCGCCACCGCGCTCGTCGCGTTCCGCTACGACTCCCGGATCGTCTTCTCGCTCGCCCTCTCGACCTTCGCCGCCTGGCGCGGGGTCTCGATCGAGCTGGGCACGCGCGGCATCGGCCGGCTCTTCCACGCGCCGGACCGCCTGCGTGCCAACGCGATCGCCTGTGCGCTGCTGTTCCTGGTCCTGGGCCTGCTGTTGCAGAGGACCGGAAGGAAGGCGCACTTCGAGCCCGTCGCCGCGCACCTCGGCTGGCTGCTGCTCCTGGGAGCCTGCGTCTCCGGAATCGGGAGGCGGGGCGACGTGGAGCTGGCGTGGACGCTGGTCACGCTGCTGGCCGCGATCTTCCTGGCGAGCGCGGCGTTCCGGGGCCGGCGCTTCCCGCTGCTGGCGATGGGGGTGGTGGCGGCCTTCATCGCGATCTCGGCCCTCTTCCATCGGCTCGATCCGTCGGACGCCGCGACGGCCGCGTGGTACCTGCTCGCCTCGCTGGCCCTGCTGGCGGGCCTCGTGTGGGCGCAGCGTCGGCTGAGGGAGCAGGCGTGAGCCCGGAGCAGGCGCGCGCCGAGCGCGCCCAGGCCGCGCGCGAGACGGCACGCGCCTGGCGGCGGGCGGGCCTGCTGGACTGGGCCGCTGCCGCTCACGTGGAGCGCAGCTTCCCGGACGACCGCCGCCGCTTCGGGCCGGTGCTTCGGACGCTGGCCTACGGTTTTACCGTGTTCGCGGTGGGCGCCGCATTCGCGCTCGTCCTGGTGCTGCTCGACGCGCACTCGGACGACACGATCGGCGTCCTGGCGTTCGTCTCGACGCTCGCGCTTGTCGGGGCGACGGAGCTCTTGAAAGGCCCGCTGCGTCTGGCGAACGCCGGCGTCGAGTCGGCCACGGGGCAGCTCGCTCCGCTGGCGACGCTCGGCGCCGTGATGTGGCTGCTGTCGAAGATCAGCACGGGCTCGCCCTACGGCCTGCTGGTCGCGCTGCTGGTCGCGACCGGCGCCTACGCCCTCGCCGCGTTTCGTTGGGGGTCGACGGTCGGGGCACTGCTGGCGACGGCCTGCCTGGGAGGGGCGCTGGCGCAGCTGCCGGGCGCGCGCCTCAGTTGGCTGGCGGTGGCGCTCCTGGTGGTCCCGCTGACCCTGCGCGGCTCGGAGGAGTCCGGGCTGCCGCCTTCGCACCGCCGCAGCTGCCTGGCCGTGTCGCTGCTGCTCGTCGCCGGTGTCTACATCGCCTTCCATCTCGGCTCCTACGACGAGCACCTGCTCGAGGACTCCGTCGTCTACCTCCACCGCGCGCTGGCGCGCCAGTGGGTGCCGCCGCGGGGCGTCTTCGTGGCGACGACGGCGCTCCTGCCCGTCGCCGTGCTCGCCCTGGGTGTGTCCCTGCGGCACCGCCTCTTGACGCTGCTCGGGGCGGCGCTGGTCGCCGCCTCGCTCGTCACCCTGCGTGCCTATGTCCACGTCGCTCCGCTCTGGCTCGTCCTGTCAGTGTCCGGCGTGGCGCTCATCGTGCTGGCGCTGGGCCTGCGCCGCTGGCTTCATGGCGGCGCCGCACGCGAGCGGGGAGGCTTCACGGCGGAGGACCTGGCCGGCGAGGAGCGCACGCTGAAGCTCCTGGAGACGGCGGTAGCGGTCGCCGTGGCGAGCCCGGCGCCACGAGCCGACCAGGATAGCCCCGCGCGCTTCGAAGGCGGGGGCGGGGGCTTCGGCGGCGGCGGGGCGTCCGACCAGTTCTAGCCGCCCAGCACGGCGGCCAGCTCGTCGAGGTCGGCCTCGCGCGGCGCCGACAAGATGATCGACACGGCCTCGGCTGGAGATCCAGGGCCAGTCGAGGGGCGGAGGAGTCTCCCCGTGCGCTTCTGGCGACTGCTGATTCGCACCTGGCGCCGGCCGGCCGTGGCGGCCTGGGTGTCGGCGCTCGGCCTGCTCGGTTTGGTCCAAGGGGCGCTCCAGGGATGGAGCAAGCCGGCGTCCGCCCGTCTCCGGCTGCGTCGCCGACCAGGTGATCGGGGAGAAGGACTCACCCGCCGAGTCTAGAATGAACTGGAGTGTCTTTGCCGCTCGGGCGAGGAGGCGGGCATGGGATCCGGACGCGACTCCGTCAGGGACCTGACGAGCGACTCGTCGACGGGCGCGCCAGCCGTCACCCGAGCGACTTCGCTCGACAAGGGCATCGGGGCCCTCGCCGGCACGGGCGTGCCCGGCTGGCGCCTGCTCGCCGAGGAGCTGAGCCTCCCGGCCGCGGTGCTCGACGCGGAGCGGCTCGAGCACAACCTGCGCTGGATGCAGGCGTTCATCGACGCCTACGGGCTGAAGCTGGCCCCGCACGGCAAGACCACCATGGCGCCGGCCCTCTTCCGCCGCCAGATCGAGGCCGGGGCCTGGGGCATCACGGTGGCGACGGCGCAGCAGGCGCGGGTGGCGGCGACGGCGGGCGTGCCCCGCATCCTGATGGCGAACCAGCTCGTCGGCCGGCGGAACATGGAGCTGGTCGCGGAGCTGCTCGGCTCCGAAGGCTCCCCGCGCTTCCTCTGCCTGGTCGACTCAGCAGCGGGCGTCGAGCTGCTGGGCTCCTTCTTCCGCTCGCGCGGCGTCAGGCTCGAGGTGCTGCTCGAGATCGGGCCCCAGGGTGGTCGCACGGGCGCACGCGACGAGACGCAGGAGAAGGCCGTGCTCGGCGCGCTCGAGGCGTGGCGCGGCGACGTGAAGCTCGCCGGGGTCGAGCTCTACGAAGGCGTCCTCGGCGAAGAGGCGGCGATCCGCGCCCTGCTCCGGCGGGCGGTCGCGCTCTTCCGGACGCTGGTCGAAAGCGGACAGGTAGAGGGTCGCCCGCCGGTCCTGTCGGCCGCGGGCTCGGCCTGGTACGACGTCGTGGCCGAGGAGTTCTCGACTTGTCGCTGTGAGACGCCCGTCGACCTGGTGCTGCGACCGGGCTGCTACCTGACGCACGACGCCGGGCTCTACCGCGCCCCGCAGGCCCGCATCCTCGAGCGCAACGTCGTGGCACGGCGTATGCAAGAAGGCCTCCGCCCGGCGCTGCAGCTCTGGGCCTACGTGCACTCGGTGCCCGAGCCCGCGAAGGCCGTGATCGGGCTGGGCAAGCGCGATGCGGCCTTCGACGCCGGTTATCCGATGCCCGCGCTTGTCTTCCGCCCCGGCCGGGACTCTCGTCCGCTGCCGGCGCCCGGGCGTTGGCGTGTCATGGGCATGATGGACCAGCACGCCTACCTGGAGATCGCGTCCGGCGACGACCTCCGCCCGGGCGACATGCTCGCCTTCGACATCTCGCATCCGTGCCTGACCTTCGACAAGTACCGGCAGATCGCCGTCGTCGACCGCGACTACCGCGTGGTCGACGTCGTCCAGACGTTCTTCTAGTTTCGGATCCAGGGAACGCCGGCAGCGCCGGTCACGTAGGCCCCGGTAGGCGCGACGCGCCGAAGGGGCGGGGGAGCCATGGAACGACAGGACCGCTCGCGCAGGGACTTCCTCGAGATCGGGCTCGGGGCCGTCCTGGGAACCGTCGCCGCACCGCTGGCCGCCCGGGCGGACCCTCGGGGCGCCGCCAGACGCGCCCGCAGCGTGGTCAGCATCGCGCGGGTCCGGAACGGCAAGATCGGCCGGGCGGTCGAGGAGGCCGTCGACCTCCTGGGAGGGATCGAGACGGCGGCCAGGGGCAAGGGGCGCGTGATGCTCAAGCCCAACCTGGTGGCGGAGTCGCCGGCCATCACCACCAAGCCGGAGGTGATCGGGACCCTGGCCCGGCTCATGAAGCGCTCGGGCCGGGAGGTGCTGATCGGCGAGGGCTCGGCCGCGGCCACCGGCTTCAACCTTCTGGGCGCGGAGACCTATAGGACCCGCAAGCGCGAGATCCTGGATGCCATGCAGCAGCGGGTCTTCGATCAGCTGGGCTACTCGGAGCTGGCCCGCTCGCTGCACGTCCCCCTGGTGAACCTCCACTCGGGCGAGATGGCCGAGGTCCCGCTCCGGGACGGGTACGTGTCCGACCGGCTGACGCTGCACCGCTCGCTGACGGAGGTCGACCTCCTCTGCTCGGTGCCGATGATGAAGACGCACACGCTGGCGACCGTGACCCTCTCCATGAAGAACCTGATCGGCCTCTACCCCGGCACCGTCTACTACTCGGTCCGCTCCTGGCTGCACGATCGGGCCCAGGAGAAAGGGTCGCCCGGGGTCGCCTACGAGGTCGTCGACATGGTTCGGGCCAACCGCACGGGCCTTTCGGTGATAGACGCCTCCTCGGCGATGGAAGGCAACGGTCCCGCGAACGGGACACTCGTCGACATGAACCTGATCGTGGCCGGCACCGACCCGCTGGCGGCGGACATGGTCGCCACCGCGCTCATGGGGATCGACCCCGAGGAGGTCCCCACCTTCGCCGTCGCGCATCGGGCGGGGATACACCCAGGGAGCCTCGACGAGATCGAGGTCAGGGGCTGCCGCATCGGCCAGGCGAAGCGGGCCTTCGCGCGGCCCAACGTCGTCCCCTGGTCGAGCATCAACAAGCTCTGGGGAGTGAAGGAACTCTGAGGCTTGCTCGCGGGCCGGCTGGCCTGGGGACTGACTGCGCCTCGGCCACCCGTGGCGGCAAGGATGCGGGCGTCACGAACCTCCGTGGCCGGCGGGCGGCTCCGCCACGACCTCGAGCGCCGAGAGCGTCGCCAAGTTGCGCACCGGGACGAAGTCGAGGATCAGCTTGCCCTGGGCGTTCGGTGCGAGGCCGTTGAACGTCCGCACCAAGGGCCGGTTCTCGCCGCCGGCCTCCTTCATCACGTCGAAGTCGCGCAGGAGCGCCTGGCCGCCGCAGAAGACGTCGAATTGCCGCGCGCCGACGCCGAGCCTGCGGCCGTTCGCCGTCCCGAAGAAGGTCTCGGCGAAGTAGAGATTGAGCGCGTAGCGGCCCGGCGCCACCGGGATCGTGTAGCGGAAGTTTCCGAAGCGCTCGGCACGGAAGAGGCCGGGATCGGGTGTCGTGCCCAGGACGCTCCGCGTCCGCACGACCGTGTTGCCGCCGCGGGCGAAACGGTCGGGGCCGAAGAGCAGCCCGTCCGCCGAGAGAAACGGGCGCGACTGGGCCGTGATCCGGACGGGGCGCATCCGGCCGGGCGCGCCGGGCAGCACCTCGATCCCGCTCAGGACCGCCTGGAAGCGTCCCTCGGGGAAGCCCAGGTGCAGGAAGCCGTCCGCAGCCGGCGAGACGTCGGTCAGCACCTTCTCGTCCGGCGTACGGCTGCCCCCGGCGTCAGCGATCACGTCGAACTGCCGCAGCACGCGACGGCCGTTCAGCTCGACGTCGAAGAGGCGGCTCGTTTCTCCACCCTGGACGGCGTTGCCGAGCTCGGCCTCGAAGAAGTGGAGATGCAGCTCGTAGCAGCCGGGCGCCAGCGGGATGTCGTACGCGAAGGCCCCCTTGCGGTACGCGCGATAGACGGGCGCCAGACCGGCGAGCGGCGGAGAGGCCACGAGCGCCTTGCCGCCCGTGTAGTGCGCGTCGGCGCCCCAGAGGCGGCCGAACGAGTCGATCGACGGCTTCGAAGCCCCGGCCAGGATGCGGATCGCCGAGTCGGCGAGCCAGGCGAGCGGTGTCGCCGGTTCGGGCCGGTCCGGAGGCGCGGGCTCGTCGAGCTTGGCCACGCGACGGAACACGGGCGCGTACTGGCCGGGCGGGATCGTGATCTGCAGCGGGTGGTCGCGACCGCGCTTCTCGTAGAACCGGAAGAGCGCCTCGCGCAGCCGGTTGGCGTTCACGCGGACGATCGGGTCCTGGCGCGAGTCGAAGTCGGCCGGCCGCCGGAACACCTCGACGGCGATCGTCGACTCCTTGAGCTGCGTCTGCCGGTCCTCGAAGTGGCGCTGGCAGACGTGGACCAGCAGACGCGAGAGGATCGGCGAGCGGTCGAAGGCCCCCGAGTCGAGCAGCCGCGCCAGCTCGGCCCGTTCGCCGGCGTGATCCGCCGCCGGCTCGGCGGGCAGTGCAGGCGTATCGGACGCGGTCGTGTCGGACACCAGCGGAACCGGTGAGGATCTTAACCCGTCGACGTTACGGCGCAAGCCGCTGAGAGCGGTGCGGCTTCGGCGTGAGGTTACACACCGTAACCGGGGCAGGTAACGGCCTTAACGGTTTCCTTTCCGGCCCGGAGGGGGTAAGAAGGTCGCCGGAGCGTGACCATGCCCGACCGATCGAAGCTGCTCGCCGCCCTTCTGCCGCTCGCTCTTCTCGCCGCCAGCGCCGGGGCCGCGGAGGCGCCGCGCTATCGCAACTTCGAGCTGGCCGTCTACTGTCCCGCCCGCGACGTCGCGCGGATGGCCGACGCCGAGTGGCTCGCGAGCAACTTCGACATGCTCCAGAGGCAGCTCAAGATCAGCAAGGTCTACCTGGAGACCCACCGCAGCATGCGCCTGGTCGATCGCGACACGCTGCTGAAGGCGAAGCAGTTCTTCGAGAGCCGGGGCGTGAAGGTGGCGGGCGGGATCACGACCGCGCTCGACGAGGGACGCGAGTTCAAGTCCTTCTGCTACACGAGTCCCGAGCACCGGGCGTACCTGGAGAAGGTCGTCCGCTTCACGGCGGGTCTCTTCGACGAGCTGATCCTCGACGACTTCTTCTTCACCACCTGCAAGTGCGAGCGCTGCATCAGGGCCAAGGGCGACCGGAGCTGGAGCGAGTTCCGGCTCGCCTTGATGAAGGACGCCGCCGAGAACGTGATCGTCGGCCCCGCCAAGCAGACGAACCCCAGGATCAAGGTCGTGATCAAGTACCCCAACTGGTACGAGCACTTCCCCTACGCGGGCTTCAACCTGGAGGCGGAGCCGAAGATCTTCGACGGCATCTACACCGGCAACGAGACGCGCGATCCCGTCTACGGCCAGCAGCACCTGCAGGAGTACCAGAGCTACTCGATCCAGCGCTATTTCGAGAACGTCAAGCCGGGCGGCAACGGCGGCGGCTGGGTCGACCCCTACGGCCGAGGCACGCTCGACCGCTACGCGGAGCAGCTCGAGCTGACCTTGCTCGCCAAGGCGCGCGAGCTGACGCTGTTCTGCTTCTCGTCGCTGCTCGATCCCATCGAGCAGCCGGACGGATCCCTGCTTCCCGCGAGCCGCGTCGCCGGCGTCGCGGCCGACACGATCGAGCGCGCCGACGCCATCCTCTCGCGGCTCGGCAACCCGGTCGGCGTGGCGAGCTACAAGCCTTACCACTCCTCGGGCGAGGACTACCTGCACTCCTATCTCGGCATGGTCGGGATCCCGATCGACCTCACGCCGGAGCTGCGCGACTCGAGCCCGGTCACCCTCCTCACCGAGTCGGCGCGCTTCGACCAGGACATCGTGGCCAAGATGCAGAAGCTCCTGGTCGACGGCAAGACGGTGGTCATCAGCTCCGGGCTGTTGAAGGCGCTCCAGGGCAAGGGCATCGAGCGGATCGTCGACCTGCAGGTGCTCGACAACCGGGTCTCGACCCGCCGCTTCGGCGATTCCCGCACGGTCTTCGAGGGCGGCGAGGACGTCCTGCTGCCGCAGGTGCGCTATGCGACCAACGACTCCTGGGAAGACCTGACGGCCTACCACGGCGCGAACGGCTATCCGCTCCTGCACCACGCCGACTACGCGAACGGCCGGCTCTACCTGCTGACCATCCCCGACAGCTACAGCGATCTCTACGCTCTGCCCGCTCCGGCGCTCGACCGGATCCGCCGGGTGGTCTCGAAGGGGATGCCCGCCCGGCTCCAGGGCGAGAGCCGGATCGCGCTCCTCACCTACGACAACGACAGCTTCGTCCTCCACTCCTTCCTCGACCACCACACGCGGGTCGAGGTCGCGGTCGACGGCCGCGAGGCGCGCCTGGTCGAGCTGAACCCGCGGCCGACCTTCTTCGGCGGCCGGCCGGCGCCGGGGGTCGTTCGAGACGGCGAGACGGTCTTCAGCGTCGACCTCGAGCCGCACGCCTATCGCGCCTTCAGGAAGGAAACGGGGGCGCCGGCGGCCGCGGGCCGGCCGGACGCCGCCGCTCTACCCTTGGCGCCCCCGCTGCCGCCGGGACGCGCGGTCGCCTTCGAAGTTAACGGGAAGCTCGGCCGCGGTGTGAACATCATCGGCTACGACCCGCTGTGGCAGGACCGCTCGCGGGCCCGCTTCAAGGAAAAGCACTTCGAGCTGATCAAGGACGCCGGCTTCTCCTCCGTCCGCATCGTGCTGCAGCCGTTCCGTCTGATGGACGCGCGAAACCGGCTGCCGGCGAGCTGGTGGGAGACGCTCGACTGGGCCGTCAAGGGCGCGCTCGCCAACGACCTCGCCGTGATCCTCGACTTCCACGAGTTCGGCCCGATGGCCGAGGACCCGGTGGGCCGCAAGGGGAAGTTCCTCGCCTTCTGGCGGCAGCTGGCGCCGCGCTACCAGGACGCGCCCGAGAGCGTCGTCTTCGAGCTGCTGAACGAGCCCCACGGCAAGCTCACGCCCGAGATGTGGAACGACTATCTTCGCGAGGCGCTCGCGATCGTGCGCCAGACGAACCCCAAGCGCGTGGTCGTCGTCGGCCCGGGCCAGTGGAACGCGATCCGAGCCCTCGACCGGCTCTCGCTGCCGCAGGACGACCCGTACCTGATCGTCACCGTCCACTACTACGAGCCGATGGCCTTCACCCACCAGGGTGCGCCCTGGAGCCGCGAGAACAAGGACAGGTCGGGGATCGTGTGGGGCAGCGACGCCGAGCGCCAGCGGGTCGAAGCGGACTTCGCCGAGGCGCAGGCCTGGGCGCAGCAGCACGGCCGGCCGGTGCTGCTCGGCGAGTTCGGCGCCTACGAGAAGGGCGACATGGACTCGCGGGCGCGCTATACCGCGTTCGTCGCCCGCACCGCCGAGCAGCTCGGCTGGAGCTGGGCCTACTGGCAGTTCGACAGCGACTTCGTCGTCTACGACATCGACAAGGACCGCTGGGTCGAGCCGATCCGAAACGCCCTCGTCCCCGAAGCGGCTCGCTGAAAGGGGAGGTCTCATGAATAGCGGACTCAGCTCCGGATTCTCTCTGCTGTTGACGTTCCTCCTGCTTGCGGTGTTCGGTCGATCAGAGGGTCTCGGCCTCGATGCTGGAGGGGACCACGGCATCCCCAAGCGGAGCCGACAGGCCAGCAACGATCTGATCGACCTGTCCGCCTACTACACGACTTCGCTGGACCGCGATTGGCTCGGCAAGCCGGGGGCCAACCTGGGACAGCTTCCGAAGGGCGTCCAGGCCTTCGCGCGGGCTGCCTTCGACGTGCGCGGACTCATCCAGCTCGCGGGCAAAGATACGCTCGCCGCCACCGGGGCGGAGTTCCCTCGTGCCGTCAAGGGCATGGTGATCGACCGCAAGGGCCGTAGGCTGCACTTCCTGCAAGGCGCCGCCTGGGGTGCGAAGGACGACACGGTGATCGGAGAGTACGTCCTCCATTTCGCGAACGGCCAGACCAGGAGCCTGCCCATCACCTATCAGCGCAACGTCAGGGACTGGTGGGTGAAGAAAGGCGATCCCGCCCTGACGGACGCGGATCCCGCCTGGACCGGAGAGAGCGAGGCCGCGCACGAGCAGGGCTGTCAAGTCCGGCTCTACAGGTACAGTGCCAACAATCCGCTCCCCGACCAGGTGATCCAGACGATCGACTTCGTCTCGGCCATGGCCGAGTCGGCTCCGTTCCTGGTCGCCCTGACCGTGGAGCCGCTCAACCCCGTCTACCTCGGGCTCAAGGCCGTGTCGATCGACAACGGCATCCCGCAACGCAGCCCCGCCGCGGGCCCGGACCTCGTCGACCTCTCGAAGTTCTACGATGCGTCCCTGGACGACGACTGGTTCCAGCACTACGGCCATGACCTCCAGGACCTGCCCAAGGGCGTGCAGACGCTCGGAGGAGTGGCATTCGACGTGCGAGGGCTGATCCAGCTCGCCGGCACGCAGTCGCTGGACGTCGCAGGCGTCGTGCTCCCCGAGGCCGTCCGGGGCATCCCCGTGAATCGAAAGGGCCGCCGGCTCCACTTCCTGCAGGCCTGCGGTTGGAGCGCGGAGGTCGGAGCCAAGCTCGGGGACTACGTGGTCCACTACGCGGATGGACAGACCCGACGCGCCCCCATTCTCTACGGGCGCAACGTGCTGGACTGGTGGGCCCGGCCCGACGAAACGTCCCCTTCGGAAGCGCAGGAAGTGTGGCGCGGCTCGAACCCGGCGACGCGCGCAATGGGGTTCTCGACTCACCTGATCAAGTACACGTGGGAGAACCCGCTGCCGGACGTGGAGATCACGACCATAGACTTCGTCTCGGACGTCATCGCGGCGGCGCCGAACCTGGTCGCCATCACGGTGGAGCCGAACACCGCCCAGTGAGCGGGGACGAACGCGCCCGCCTCCCCCCACTGGCCCTTCTGCCCCCGGAGCGGTACCGTTGCCGCATGAGACACCTCCTCTGCGGCACGTCCGTCCTCTGCGGCGCGCTCGCGCTCCTGTCCCCGGCCTCGGAAGCGGCGGCGGTCGACTGGACGAAGCTGCTGGACAAAGACCTGAGCCAATGGAGCACGTATCTCAGCTTCCGTCACAGCGACGCCTACGACGGGAGCGAACCGGTCGATACCGCGGGAAAGAAGATCGAGCCCGTCGGCTACGGCAAGGATCCCGCCGGTGTCTTCTCGATCCGCGAGGAAGGGGGCGACCTCGTCCTGCGCGTCAGCGGGGAGATCTACGGCTGTCTCTTCACGAAGCAGGAGTTCTCGGACTATCGCCTGAGGCTGATGGTGAGATGGGGCACCGCCAAGTGGGCCCCGAGGCGCGACAAGCTGCGCGACAGCGGGATCCTCTATCACTCCAACGGCCCCGCGGGTGTCGACTACTGGCGATCCTGGATGCTCGCGCAGGAGTTCCAGGTCATGGAAGGGCACATGGGCGACTACTGGAGCATCGCGAGCTCGGCGATCGACATCCGTGCCTACCCGCCGGAAGGGACCATGAACGCCGTGGCCGGAGAAACCCAGCCGTTTCTCTCCTTCGGCGCCCAGCCGAGCGTTAGCGGCTTCTGCCTGCGGAGTGAGAACCGCGAGAGCCGGCCGGGAGAGTGGACCGAGCTCGAGCTCGTCGCGTTCTCTGGCCGGAGCCTGCACATCGTCAACGGCCACGTGGTGATGGTGCTGCAGAACTCCCGCTTCGTGACGAACGGCGCCGCGACGCCCCTCTCGAAGGGCAGGCAGGGCGGGTGGTCCTGCACCTGGCTCCGGCGGAGGCACAGCTGCTGGTCGCGGAGCGGTAGGCCGCCCCAGAGCGGACGCCGTGCGCTAAAGGGGCTCCCGGAGGTTGTACTCGATCTCCACCAGGTTGAAGCGCGCGTAGTTGAACTCGCCCTCGGGAGTGAGCCAGACGAGATCGGCGGACGAGGGTAGCACGCGGCCGCCGACGCGCCGGTAGTCCCGCACGGGCGTCGACCAGGGATAGCTCGTGTAGCTCTTCCCGTCCGCCGACAGGAAGCGGTCGTTGGAGAGGAAGTCCGTCAGCCGGCCGTCCCGGTCGAAGGACAGAAGGGCGCCGATGGTGACGCCCTGGTTGGTGAACCGGGCCCGCGCCGTGAGCGGTCCGGCGCTCTCCCACTCGATCCTCTCCTTGTCGATCAGGGAGCTGGGCGCCATCAGGCAGAGGTCGTTGAAGAAGGTCACCGTCTCGCCTTGGTTCATCTCCCGGCCCTTGGCGTTGACGACTTCCACGAAGGAGGCGGCCTTGATGCGCATCGTGGCGGTCGGCCCGCGGAAGAGATGCAGCCCCTCCATGGGCAGGCCGTAGGCGGAGGCCCTCATCAGGAAGACGCGCGTGGGCTGGTCCAGGAAGTCGTACTGCTCGGATCGAAACGGCATCCAACGGCCCTCGAGGCCGTTGCGGAAGCGGCCGGAGAAGACGGCCCGGAAGTTCCGGACGCGGGGCCTGCCGACGGCACCCGTGTAGCGCAGGTACTCCTGGACCGGGGGCGGCAGGTGGGCGAGGTCGGCGTCGGTCACGAGCTCCGCCGGGGCAGAACGCGACAGGCCCTCGCGTACCGCCGCGCGGTACTGGTTGCGGTAGCTGGTGGGGCGGGCCTCTAGAGCCGCCGCGACCAGCGGCAGGAGCAGGATCAGGTTGACGAGGGTGCCGGCCCTGGCGTCCCGCCAGGACGTCATGATGAGCGCCTGCGAAAGGACCAGCGCGGGTGCGCCCACCCACCACCAGCTTTCCACGTGCAGACCGAACAAGAGCGCGGCGGCCACGAAGCCGAGACTCGCGAGCAGCCAGGCGAGGCCGAGCGGGCGAGCGATCGGCTGGGTGAGCGGGAGCTTGTCACCGAGGCCGAACGCCTTGGCGAAGCCCATCAGGTGGATCAGCCCATGGACCACCAGCAGGACCAGCAAGAACAGGCGCATGACCCCCTCCTCGCACTTCCTCGCCCGCGGCCGAGTCGGGCCGAGACTACCGCGGCGCCGCGCCGAGCGCCAGGGTCTCGACGGCCAGCGCGATCGTTCGCGGTTCGGGACCGACGCGAGCGCGGGGCGAGGCCGCGTCGGGCAGGTCGAGCCGGAGCCGGTTCTCGTCCATCCGCGCGGCTGCGGTCCTTGGCCCGCCCTCAGTACCGGACGATCAGGGTGTTCGTCCGGGGGTCGAGCGAGACCTGGCCCCGCGGGGACAGGAGGCCGTTCAGGAGCGGCAGCATCGCCTCGGCGCGGGCATAGGAGAGCCGGAACAGGACGAGGCCTCCGGAGCGGCTCGCTTCCCGTTCCTCCGCGAGCCGCCGGCGGTTCTCTGCCTCCTGCCGCAGCCTCTCGATCGGGGCGACCCGCAACACACCACCGCCCTCGTCGCGGTCCAGCCGGCAGGCGCGCAGCGTCGCGTCGAGCGCGGTCAGCCAGGACGCCTGCTGCAGCTTGACGGTGAGGGAGCAGCGGACGTCGTGGTCGAACACCACCTGGAAGCCCCCCAGGTCAGCCAGCGCGCGCACGATCTCCTGGACCGGCGCCTCGCGGACGTCCAGCGAGACCCGCGCCTCGGGGGAGGCCGGCTGCCCGGGGGCCGCGGCGGCCGCCATCACGAGCAGCAGGGCGGGTGCGGTCAGGCTCGGCATCGTCCTGTCATGCTACCGCGCGGATACAATGGTCGCACCCGCCCATGGACGCGACGCAGCCGCCCAAGCCGCCTCGTCCGCAGCAGCGGTTCTCCCCCGCATGAGCCAGAGGGAACAGTTCGGCTCGCGCCTGGGCATGATGCTCGTCATGCTGGGCATGGCGGTGGGCACCGGCAACATCTGGCGTTTCCCTCGCATCGCCGCCCAGAACGGGGGCGGGGAGTTCCTGATCCCCTGGGTGCTCTTCCTGTTCCTCTGGTCGGCGCCGCTGCTGCTGGTCGAGTTCGGGGTGGGGCGGAAGGTGCGCGCCGGGCCGGTCGTGGCCTTCGCCCGGCTGATGGGGCCGGCCTGGGCCTGGATGGGGGCCTTCGTCGCGTTCGTGGCGACCGCCATCCTCTTCTACTACTCCGTCGTGACAGGCTGGACCTTCCGGTACGTGCTGGCGACGCTCCTGGGCGAGCTGCCTGAGATACAGCCCGGGGCCTTCTGGGCCGCGTACACGGGCTCCTGGTGGCCGGTCGTGACCCACGGAGTCGCGATCGGCCTCGGCACCCTGGTGGTAGCCCGGGGCGTCCGCGCCATCGAGCGGGTCGCCAAGGTGCTGATGCCGATCCTGATCGTGCTGATCGTGGCGCTGGCGCTGCGGGCGGTGACCCTGCCGGGTGCCTCCGGGGGACTGCACTACCTCTTCCACGTCGACTGGCATCGCCTGGGGAACGCGCGTCTCTGGATGGAGGCCCTCACCCAGAACGCGTGGGACACCGGCGCGGGCTGGGGGCTCGTCCTGTGCTACGCCGCCTACCTTCGGGAGCGCGAGGACACGGCGCTCAATGCCTTCGTCCTGCCCGTCGCCAACAACGTCGTCTCGCTGCTGGCCGGGATCACGGTCCTGTGCACGGTCTTCTCGGTAGTGCCGGGCCTGGTCGCGGACATGGGCGCGCACCCCGAGAGGCTCGCGCGCTTTCCGGCCCTGGCCGAGGCGGTCCGGGGAGGCGCCACCGTGACCCCGGCGCTCCTGCAGCGGACGATCTTCGGGGCCGGGAACGAGGGCATGACGTTCATCTGGATCCCGCAGCTCATGGGGACACTTCCCCTCGGGCGGCTGGTCATGTTCCTCTTCTTCGCCGCGCTCGCCATCGCCGCCATGACCAGCCTGATCGCGATGGTGGAGCTGGCGACACGCGTGCTCGTCGACGCAGGCCTCGGGCGCGACAGGGCGGTGCGCCTCGTGGGCGTCGGGGCCTTCCTGCTCGGCATCCCCTCGGCCCTTTCGCTCCGGGTGCTGAAGAACCAGGACTGGGTCTGGGGCGTGGGCCTGCTCCTCTCCGGGCTCTTCTTCTCGCTGGCGATCATCCGGTACGGCGTCCG
The DNA here is from genome assembly GCA_963732935.1 of uncultured Acidobacteriota bacterium. Lineage (GTDB taxonomy): Bacteria > Acidobacteriota > Vicinamibacteria > Fen-336 > Fen-336 > DATBSL01. The sequence continues at coordinate 318,648 of CAVTBK010000007.1, forward strand.
CCGCTTCCGGGAGGAGCAGGTCAACCACCCGGATTCCGACATCCGGATCGGGCGCTGGTGGGACGTGTTGATGCGCCTGCTGGTGCCCGTCCAGGCCGTCGTCCTGCTGGCCTGGTGGCTGGCTGAGGCGTGGTCGTGGGATCCGAAAGGCTGGCTCAGCCCGTTCGCCCAGGAGAACGTCGGGACCGTGCTCTTCCAGTTCGCCGTCGTCCTGGCCGCCCTGGTGGCCGCCAACCGATGGATCGTGCGACGCTCGCTGCGCGAGCCCTGAACGCGGACGCCCCGATCGCCGGCGCCGCGCCGATCGCCGCCGGCGCTACGCGACGTCCTTCAGGAGCGCGGCCAGGAATCCCCAGAACTTGGGCACCGTCTCGACCAGGATCCGCTCCTCGGGCGAGTGGGCGCCGATCACGGTGGGGCCGAAAGAGACCATGTCGATGCCCGGGTAGCGCTCGCCGATGAGGCCGCACTCGAGGCCGGCGTGGATGGCCTTGACCGCGGGCTGCTTCCCATAGAGCGAGGAGTAGGTGGTGATCGCCTGCTTCAGGACCCGCGAGTCCATGTTCGGCTTCCAGCCCGGATAGCCGTCGCCCCGGCTGACGGTCGCCCCGCCCAGCTCCAGGACCGCGTTCACGGTCTGGGCGATCTCCTCGATCTCGGAGGCGACCGAGCTGCGCTGGCTGGTCACCAGGGAGATCGTCCCGTTCTCGCTGCGCGCCACCGCCAGGTTGGTCGAGGTCTCGACCAGCCCCGGGATGGCCGCGCTCATCTTGATGACACCGTGCGGCAGGGCCGCGATCGTCTGCAGGACCTGCTTCTGGTGCTTGCGCTTGAGGATCTCGGGACAGGCGCCCTTTCCTTCGCTCGCCGTGAGCTTGAGGTCCGGGTCGGCCGTGCCCAGCTCCGCGCGCAGGGTCGTCTCCCACCTCGCGACCAGCTTGAGCGCCTTCTTGACCCGCGAGCTCGGGACGCAGACGGTCGCGAAGGCCTCGCGGGGGATGGCGTTGTGCTTGTTCCCGCCCTGGATCGAGGCGAGGCGCGCCGAGGCGTTCCCGGCGAGCGCCAGCACGACGCGGTTCACGATCTTCACCGCGTTGCCGCGCCCCTTGTCGATGTCCAGGCCCGAGTGGCCGCCGCGCAGGCCGGTCACGCGCAGCTCCAGCGGGACCAGGTTCGGCTTGGCGGCCTCGCGCGCCACCTGCCAGGTCCCGGTGGTGTCGACGCCGCCGGCGCAGCCGACATAGAGCTCCCCCTCGTCCTCCGAGTCCAGGTTGAGCAGGACCCGGCTCTTCACGAAGCCGGGCTCGAGGCGCTGTGCCCCGGTGAGGCCGGTCTCCTCGTCGATCGTGAAGAGCAGCTCCAGCGGTCCGTGCACGAGCGAGCGGTCCTCGGCCACGGCGAGGGCCGCCGCCACGCCGATGCCGTTGTCGGCGCCCAGGGTGGTGCCGTTGGCGCGCACCACGTCCCCGTCGCGCACCAGCTCGATCGGGTCCTTGGTGAAGTCGTGCACCTTGTCCGAGTTCTTTTCGCAGACCATGTCCAGGTGCGACTGGAGGCAGACGCTCGCCGCGCGTTCCTTGCCGGCCGAGGCGGGCTTGCGGACGAGGACGTTGCCGGCCCCGTCCTGCTGCGCCTCGAGGCCGAGCTGCCGCGCCGTGTCGAGCACGTGCTGCGCCGCGGCAGCTTCGTTCTTCGAGCCGCGGGGGATGCGGGCGAGCGCGGCGAAGTGCTTCCAGAGCGGCTGCGGTTCCAGACCCTCGATGGCAGAGGACATGGGGGGAGTCTCCTTTCGTGGATCCGGGTACCTCGGCTGCGCCGCCCGGCTCAGCCTCCACCCTAGCACGCCCGCGCCGCCCGGCGGGCCTCGGTGGCCGCCGGCCGGCCTCCGGTAGAATGCGCGCGCTGGCCCGCCGCCGCGCAGTCCGGAGCGGCGCCGGGTTATCGACCTTCGGAGGAACCCACATGTGCTCCAGGATCGCCTTGCTGCTCGCCGTCGTCTTCGCCGCGCTGCTGCCGCGGCCCATCGCTGCGGCCGAAGGCTACGCGCACTTCCGCGCCGCCGTTTACGCGCGGGCCTACGAGGTGCGGGAGATGGCCGACCTCGACTGGCTGCGCGCGCGCTTCGCGCCGATGGAGGCGCAGCTCGGGGTCTCCAAGGTCTATCTGGAGACGCACCGGGACAAGATCCTGGTCGACGACGCAACCCTGGAGAAGGCCAAGCGCTTCTTCGCGGATCGCGGCATCGTGACCGCCGGCGGCATCACCCTCACCGTGGACGAGCGGAACCGCTTCCAGACCTTCTGCTACAGCGATCCCGGGGACCGCCTCTGGGTCCAGAAGGTCGTCGAGCACACGGCGCGGCACTTCGACGAGATCATCCTGGACGACTTCTTCTTCACGAGCTGCAAATCGGAGTCCGAGATCCGCGCCCGGGGCGAGCGGAGCTGGACGGAGTACCGCCTGGCGCTCCTGGCCGAGGCCGCGCGCGAGCTCGTCCTCGCGCCCGCCCGCAAGGTCAACCCCAAGGTGCGGGTGATCATCAAGTACCCGAACTGGTACCCGCACTTCCCGGCCCTGGGCTTCGACCTCGAGCAGGGCCCGCAGATCTTCGACGCCATCTACACCGGGACCGAGACGCGCGACGCCGAGAGGAGCGCCCAGCACCTGCAGCCGTACCACGGCTACTCGATCTGGCGCTATCTCGAGAACCTGCGCCCGGGCAGAAACGCCGGGGGCTGGGTCGACACCGGCGGCATGCGCTACCTCGACCGCTACGCGGAGCAACTCTGGCTGACGTTGTTCGCGAAGGCCCCCGAGATCACCCTCTTCGACTTCCGGCAGATGCAGCTGCCGGTCCTGAAGAGCCAGCGCGCCCCCTGGCAAGGGCAGGGGACGAGCCTCGACTTCGACGCCGTGGTTGCTCCCTACCGCCGCGACGACGGCTCCTTCGCCCCCGAGCTGACCATGGCGCGGGTCGCGGGCTGGTCGCTGGCGAAGGTCGACCCCGTGATCGGCCGGCTCGGGAAACCGGTCGGCGTCACCGCCCACCGCCCCGTCCACGGGACCGGCGAGGACTTCCTGCCGAGCTTCCTGGGCATGATCGGGATCCCGATCGAGCTCGGCCCGGCGTTCCCGGACGAGACGCCGCTCGTCCTGCTCACCGAGGCGGCGGCCGGAGATCCCGGGATCGTGGGGAAGATCGACCACCAGCTTCGTGCCGGCAGGAGCGTCCTGATCACCTCGGGGTTCCTCCGGGCGCTCCAGGGGAAGGGCATCGAGAGGATCGCCGAGCTGGCGATGCTCGACGCGCGCGCCTTCGTCGATACCTTCCGCGTGGGTTGGGGCGAGGCAGTGCGGGCGCCCAAGCGGATCCTGCTCCCGCAGCTCCACTACTTCACCAACGACTCCTGGTCGCTGGTCGACGCGAGCGACGGTCCGATGGGCTGGCCGCTCCTGCTCGACGCGCCCTATGCCGGCGGGCACCTCTACGTCCTCACCGTCCCCGACAACTTCGCGGACCTCTACGAGCTGCCCGCCGAGGTGCTGGGGCAGGTCCGGCGGATCGCGACGCAGGGCCTCGAGCTCCGGCTCGAGGGCCCGTCCCTGGTGTCTCTCTTCCTCTACGACAACGAGACCCTGGTCGTGGAGTCCTTCCGCGACGAGACGGTCGAGGTGGGCCTCGTCGCCGCCCCTGGAGTCACCGCTCTGCGCGACCTCGAGACGGGCGAGCGGATCCCGGGGGAGACGATCCCCGAGGGGCAGGGCTTCTTCCGCTCACCCGATGCCGGCCGGACCCGGATCCGGCTGCCGGTGAAGGCGCACTCGTACCGGGCGTTCGAGGAGATCCGGACGAGGCGCGCGGAAGCGGCCCCCAAAGAAGGAGCGGCCCGCCACGGAGCGACCCGCTAGAAGAAGACCAGCAGCCCTGCCGTGAGCGAGACCCCGACGTCGGGGTCGCCGCGGCCGACCGCGCTCGAGAGGTTCAGCTCGAGGGTCGGCATCACCCGGCCGAAGGAGCGGGCGATCCCGATACCGGGGAACAGCACGAGGTTCGCCTCCGGGTCGACGGGCACCACGAAACGGGCGGCCAGGTAGACGTTGGGGTGGACCGACCAGACGAGCCCTGGGGTGAGGGAGAAGCTCGAGTAGGACCCGCGGACGTAGCTCGGCCCCGCGTCCAGCTCGAGCGCGACGGTCGGGCTGAGCTGCCGGCCGTAGCCCAGGAGCGGCGTGACGTCGTGCTGCCAGCCGTCCCACGGGCCGCCGGGAGGCCGGTAGCCGGGAGAGGTCCCGACCAGGGCCGCCAGGTAGTTCGCCGGCGCGGCCGCCTCCTCGGCGAGCGCGGGCGTCGCCACGGTCGCCGACGCCACGGTCACGGCACCCAGCAGGGCGAGGTTGGCGAAGCGAGCGGCGATCGGGAGCCGGCGCGGGTTCGCCTGAGGAGCGGTCATGCCGCGCACACTAGCATCGATCGGGCGCCCCGCGCACTGGCCGCGTTCGCGCGGCCGCACGCCGGCGCGTCCCCCCGCGCGTGCTTGAGGTCGGCCCGTCGGGCCGATATCGTGAGGAGGAGATGATGGCGAACCTGCGGATCGACTCCCGCGACGTGCTGGATCCGAACGCGCGGACGACGGCGCCCTTCCAGGGCCGCGTGGTCGGCCACTATCGGCCTACCGGCCCGAACGCCTGGGACGACTTCGAGTACGTGAGCGAGGACGGCGGCGCGATCGAGGTCCTGGCAGGCGTCAACGTGCAGACGGAGCCGCCGCTCGCCCGGGTACGGCTGCGCCGGCACGGGCAGGTGCAGGTGGTCGAGTGGCAGCCGACGCCCGCCGAGGAGGCCGAGCGGGAGAGTTCGCAGCGCGGCGTCTTCGACTACTTCGCCGGTCGGCACCTCGCGGACTACAAGAGCCCGCCGGCCTGGGGCCTCGCCGCCGTGGTGCACAAGAAGCTGAAGGGCGACCGCTCGGATCCCAGCTGACCCGACTGTCGACGGCCGGAACGGCCGCGCTTCCTCGGGGTCAGCCTTCCCAGCGCGGCAGCCTGTCGAGCTGCTGGGCGAGCCGCGGCGCCCCCTTGTCCTTCGGGGAGAGGACAGGCGCCGTGATCGGCCAGGCGATGCCGATCTCCGGATCGTCCCAGGCGACGGCCAGCTCGTCGCTCCCGTCGTAGAAGTCGGTGCACTTGTAGTCGACGTGCAGCCGCTCGCTGAGCACGCAGAAGCCGTGGGCGAAGCCGGGCGGGATCCAGAGCTGCCGGAAGTTCTCGCCCGAGAGCACGGCGCCCGTCCAGCGTCCGAAGCTCGGGGACCCGCGCCGGATGTCGACCGCCACGTCGAACATCTCGCCCGCGATCGCTCGCACCAGCTTGCCTTGAGGGTGGACGAGCTGCGCGTGCAGCCCGCGCAGGGTGCCGCGGGTCGAGAGCGAATGGTTGTGCTGCACGAAGCGGGCGGAGATGCCCGCCTCGGCATACCGGCGCTCGGAGTAGGTCTCCAGGAAGAAGCCGCGCGCGTCGCGGTGGACGTCGGGTTCGACGATCAGCACCCCCGGCAGCTCCGTCGTCAGGACGCGCATGGCCGCTGATTCTACAGCGCCCGCCCTCAGAGGCCGAGCCGCTCCCGGTCGTACTTGCCCTGCTGCACGGTCCGGCACCAGGCGGCGTTGGCGAGGTACCAGCGCACCGTCTCGGCGAGCCCGCTCTCGAAGGCGTGGCGCGGGCGCCAGCCGAGCTCCTCGCGGATCCGGGTCGCGTCGATCGCGTAGCGGCGGTCGTGGCCGGGGCGGTCGGCCACGAAGGTCTTGAGCTCGGCGTACGCGTGCAGCCCCTCCCGGCGCAGGGCGGGGTTCTCGGCCGCGGGCCGCTCCGCCTCGAGCGCCGCGCAGAGCGCGTCGACCACCTGGAGGTTGGTCCGCTCGTTGCCCCCGCCGATGTTGTACTTGCCGCCTGGAATGCCTTCGCGCAAGACCAGCAGGATCCCCTCGCAGTGGTCCTCGACGAAGAGCCAGTCGCGCACGTTGCCGCCGTCCCCGTAGATCGGGAGCTTCCGGCCCTCGACGGCGTTCGAGGATCATGAGCGGGATGAGCTTCTCCGGGAACTGGTAGGGGCCGTAGTTGTTGGAGCAGTTGGTGATGAGCGTGGGCAGGCCGTAGGTCTCGTGCCACGCGCGGACCAGGTGATCCGCGCCGGCCTTGGAGGCGGCGTAGGGCGAGTTGGGGGCGTAGGGCGTCGTCTCGGAGAAGCGGCCGTCGGCGCCGAGGGTGCCATAGACCTCGTCGGTCGAGACGTGGAGGAAGCGGAAGGAGCCGTCCCGGGCCGGGCTCTCGCGCAGGTGGAGCCGGGCCGCCTCGAGCAGCTCGGCCGTCCCGGCCAGGTTCGTGCGCACAAAGCCGGAGGGGTCGTCGATCGAGCGGTCGACGTGGGTCTCCGCGGCGAAGTTGACGACGGCCTCGGGCCGCTCGTCGCGGAAGAGCCGGCGCACGGTCTCGCGGTCGGCGATGTCGCCGTGGACGAAGGCGAGGCGGGGATTCGCCGACACGTCGGCCAGGGTCTCCAGGTTGCCGGCGTAGGTGAGCGCGTCGAGCACGACCACGCGCCAGTCACTGTGCGCGAGCGCGTGGCGGACGAACCCGCTGCCGATGAAGCCCGCCCCGCCGGTGACGATGATGGTCCCCATGTCCCCGAGGACTATAGCGCAGACCCCGCGGCGCGGCGGCGGCGAGGGACCCGGGCCTCGATGGAGCTACGCCGGTTGCTGGCTCCGCAGGCCCTCGATCGCGTCCTTGTAGCGACGTGAGACCGGGGCTTCCATCCCGCCGCGCAGCCGGACCCGGAAGTCGCCGGACCCCGACGGCGCGATCGTCTCCACCTCGGCGAGCGCGATCAGCCACGAGCGGTGGACACGGACCAGCCCCACGCTGGCGAGCCGGGTCGCAGCCTCGACCAGAGTGGCGCGGAGCATCAGCGGATCGTGCCCGTTCCGGAACACATCGACGTAGTTCCCGGCGGCTCGCACCGCGACGATCCCCTCGCAGTCGATCTCGACGTCACGGGTTCCGTCGCGAACCGTGAGCAGCCGGGTTGGCGAGGTCGCCGGCGCCGCGATCAGGACGGGAGCCGCCAGCCGGCGCTCCACCTCGCGGAGCAGGTTGAGGATCGTGACGATGAGGAGAAAGGACACGACGTCCTTGCGCAGCTCGTACAGGAACTCGGCAGGCAGGGGACCGAAGCGATACGGGCCGAGCAGGATCGGATAGAGCGCCTTGCGCAGCGCAACCATGCCGGCCACGTGCAGGACGCTGAACCCGGCCGCGGCGACCCCGTAGAGCGCGGCCGTCACCCGGCGCGGACGACGTGACCAGGGCCGGCGCTCCACGAGCCACACGAGCGCCGGCAGCAGCGCGATCGTGGCGGCCAGGCTGGTGAGCTCCCAGGCGAAGGGCTCCCAGCGGCGGAAGACGACCCCGTTGCGTTCGAGGTCCCGTGTCGTGGAGAGGGCGTTCATCAGGGCGGCGAAGCCGCCGGCCGCCATCCAGGCGATCCAGAAGCCGGGTCGCCGCGGGCTCAGGCTCAGCCCCGGTGGTCCCAGATCGGCCGCCGTTCGTCCCGTCAGGGGCGAACCGGCGCGACCAGGCTCCTGGTTGCGGCTGCCCACGGAGTCCTCCCGTCACAAACCCCAGCCGCTCGTCACCTCGGGGTGGCCCTCGAGCATCCGCCACCATAGCTTCAGCGAGGTAACCATGGCCACGAACACCCGCCTGCACTACCTGGACTGGCTGCGCGTCCTCGCCTTCGGCCTGCTCATCTTCTACCACACGGGCATGCTCTACGTGAGCTGGCCCTACCACCTGAAGAGCCCGCGAATCGCCGGGGGCGTCGAGTGGGCGATGGTGCTGGTCAATCCCTGGCGGCTCGCGCTGCTGTTCTTCATCTCCGGCGTGGCGAGCCGCTTCCTCCTGGGCAAGCTCAGACCGGGCAGGTTCGCACGGGACCGCGTGAGGCGGCTCCTGCCCACGCTCGTGTTCGGGATGCTGGTCGTGGTGCCTCCGCAGACCTACCTCGAGCTCGTCAGTCGGGGGCGGTGGGCGGGCGGCTACCTGTCGTTCTGGATCGGGCACTATCTCGCCGCGGACCGCACGCTCGGCGTCGCCGTGCCGACCTGGAACCACCTGTGGTTCCTGGTCTACCTGCTCCTCTACTGCCTCGGGCTCGCCGGCCTTGCTGCGGCCTCACGCGGGCGCCGGGCGGCCGAGTGCCCGCCCGGCGTGCTCCTGGCCGGGCCCGCGGTATGGCTTGCCGCCGCGAACGTGCTCGCCAGCGAGCTTCGTCCCGACACGCATGCCCTCCTGGACGACTGGGCGGGACACCTCCGTTGGGCCGGGCTGTTCGCGTGCGGGGCGCTGGCGGCTCGCTCCGATCGCTTCTGGTTCCTCCTTCGTCGCCGCCGTCGCGCTCTGGCGGCAATCGCGCTCGCTCTGCTCGGGCTCTTCGTCGCGGTGCGCCTTGCGCTGCAGGCCGGCTGGGTCGGAGACCGCTGGGACGGGCCAGCTTACGGCGTGGGGTCGGGGCTCTACGGCTGGGTGGCCATCCTGGCGATTCTCGGGGCGGCGAGCGAGCACCTGGCCGGCCCCTCGCGCGCGCTCGGCTATCTCAACACCGCGATCCTGCCGGTCTACGTGCTTCACCAGACCGTCCTGATCGCGCTTGCCTGGGCGCTGTTCCCCTCGAAGCTGCCGCTGTGGGTCGAGGCGTCGCTGGTCGCGTTCGGGACGCTCGGCATCAGCCTGGCCGGCTACGAGGTCGCGATCCGGCGTCGGCCCATGCTCCGGTTCCTGTTCGGGCTCAAGGGGCGCGGCGCGGGGGCGGGCGGACACGCCGGCCTCGCGGCTGGTGCCTGTGCGGTCGAGTGACGGAACCCGGCGGCCGACCTGACGCTGCCCGGCCTGCGCGAGCGCTTCCGTAGCGACGCCCCCGGGACGAAGGTGACGCTGCGGATCCGCGAGGGCGCCGCCGAACGGGACGTGGTGCTCACCCTGCGCGACTTGGTCTGACTGGGAGAGAATCGGGGCGGCCATGCGCGCGCTCCGGACCTCGCTCCGCACCCTCGCCTCGCTCGGTCGGCTGCGGGGGAGCGAGCGCCGGCTCTACCTCGAGGCCTGGTGGACGCTCCTCGCCTGCCGCGTGCGCCTGCGCTTCGCGGGCCCCCTGCGGGGACGCGGGCTCCTGACGCGGGCGCTCGCCCGTGCCCACGGCCCCGAGGCCGATCGGCGCTCCCGTGGCGCCCATCCCTCCTGCGGGGAGCTGGCACGCCTCTTCCGGCGCGCCCACACCGACCAGCTCTGCGCGGCGGGCTGTCTGCCCCGTTCGGTGGCCCTGCTGCGTTTCCTCGTCCGGCACGGCGTCGCGGCGCGGCTGGAGCTGGGCCTGCGGCGGCAGGAGGGGGGCCTCCAGGGGCAGGGAAGCCTGCAGGGCCACGCCTGGGTGGTGCACGACGACCGTCCGGTGAACGATTCGCCGAGCTTCGTGGGTGGCTTCCGGCCCCTGGAGCGGGGGACGCCCGGCCGCTGAGGGCCGCCGCTCGGACCCGCATTGCGCCTTCCTGCGCACCCTGGAGGAGAAGGGGCACCTGCGCCGGGAGGCGGGGCCGGACCACGTCTACAGCCCGCGCGTTCCTCTACCGGCCCATCAAGAGCAGGACCGAGCATCCCCTGCTCTTCGACCGCCGCTGCCGTTCCATTGCCCGAACGAGGCCGTTCAGCATCTGTTCGACCCGCGCGCAATACCCGAGCCCGACCGCACTCGCACCCGACCTCACTAGCCAGCCCCCGCGCCTGAAGCAAATCGATCCTCGCACCGGACTCGAGGACGCCGCGTTCCGCGGCATTCTTGACAGCGTGCGGCCGCCGGCTGACACTCTCACGATGGGCGGGCGCCGCCTCACAATAGGCTTCCTCGTTAGTTACCTCACAGAGGACTACGCCGCTGAGCTGTGGCGCGGGCTCGCTAGAGCTGCGGAGAAGCGGGACGTCGATCTGCTGGCCATCGATGGTGGCGCCATCGAGGATCCCTACGAGATCCACCGTCAGAAGGCCACCGTCTACTCGGTCATCCGGAACGTGGCTCTTGATGGCCTGGTCGTGACCGCGGGGTCCATTGGCAACTTCGCTGACGACGCGCGCATGCGGGAGTTCCTGCGGTCCCTGCCGCCTGTGCCCCAGGTGCTGATTGGCAAGCCCGTGGGGGACTGGCCGTGCGTCCTAGTCGACAACCGCATGGGAATGCGCGAGCTGGTCTCCCACCTCATCGAGGAGCACGGCCGAAGACGGATCTCGTTCGTCGCTGGCGCTTCAACCAATCCGGAAGCGATGGAGAGACTGGCGGGGTATCGCGAAGCGCTGGAAGGCCACGGCATCTCCTACGACCCTGCCCTCGTGTACCACGGCGACTTCGATCGGATCCACGGCACGCGCGCCGTGCACGCGCTCTTCGCGCAGTCCAGTCGGGAGCCCGACGCTGTGGTCGCCTCGACCGACTACAATGCGATCTCCGCGATCGGCGAGCTCCGCAGGAGAGGTATTGCCGTGCCCCAAGCCGTGGCTGTGACGGGATTCGACGACATCCGCGCTTGCGTGAGCACCCATCCCACTGTCACCACAGTGGCTCAGCCGTACGACGCGATCGGAGAGACGGCCCTCGACCTCGTCCGGGCCTCCATTCAGGGCGAGGGCGGACGGACCGTCACGTTGCCCACGCGGACGGTGCTGCGCTCCTCCTGCGGATGCACGATGCCTCACGCAAGCATCGAGGCACAAGGGCACGACCTGGCCCTGTTGTCGCGACTGCGGCGCGCCGCCCGGCAATGTATGTCCAATGCAGGAACGGGGCCCTTCCTCGATGCGCTCGACGCCGCGCTCAGGGAGGAGAAAGGTCTCTTCCCGTCGTTCGGGCGCTGGTTCGGCATCTTGAACAGGGTCCTCGGGGACGAGCGCGGAGCCGGCGCGGAGTCGGCTGCGTCCGGCCGCGTCATGGCCGAAAGCCTCTACACTCACGCGCTCGAATACCTGGGCAAGACGGTCGAGGAGCTCCAGAAGGCGAACGCCGTGCGCGTTCGGGACACGTACATCATCCTCAACCAATTCCATGAGAGAAGCGCCTTCACGTTCGACCCCTCTACGTTGCCCGGCGATCTCGACGACACGCTGCCGCAGATCGGCGTCTCGTCCTTCCTGATGTGCCTCTACCAGGGGACCACAGCGCGCGTCCGTGTGGAGTACCTCTTCTCCGTCGACGCGACCTCTGGACTGAGCGTGGGCACGGTCGGCGCGCCACAGCTCATCATCGACCCATTTCTGGCGTTCTGCGGCCGTGGAGACGTGGCAGGATCCCTCATTCTGCTCCCCCTCTTTCATCGCAGCGAGGATCTTGGATTCGTCATCTGCCGCGTGAGCATTCCCGACGGGGCGCTGTACGAGTCGCTGATGAGCCAGATCTCCAACGCCATCAAAGGCGCCGCGCTCGTCAGCGCCGTGCGCTCGCACTCCGAAGAGCTCGAACGCAAAGTCGAGCAGCGCTCGGCAGAGCTGAAGGCCGCGCTGGCGGACCTCGAGCGCGCCAACCAGAGGCTGGAGGCACTGTCGGCTTCCGACGAGCTCACGGGCATAGGAAACCGCCGCGGGTTCTTCGCGAGCAGCCGCCAGCACTTCGATCTCGCGAGGAGTCGGGCGCGAGACCTTCTCCTCTTCTACGTCGACATAGATGGGCTCAAGTCGATCAACGACTCGTTCGGCCACGTGAGCGGGGACGATGCGCTCCGTAGCATGTCCGGGCTTCTCCTCAAGGCGTTTCGTCAGACAGACATCATCGCCCGTATGGGCGGGGACGAGTTCGTGGTGCTCGCCATCGACATGAGGCCAGAGCAGGAACCCGTCGTCCGCAGGAGGCTCGCGGGCATCGTGGAGGGCTTCAACGCTACCTCGGGAAAGCCGTATCACCTCGCCTATAGCATGGGCTGCGCGGCATGGCAGCCGTCCGCGTACGAGAGCCTTGAGGAGATGATGGAGGAGGCGGATCGTAGGCTCTACGCGGAAAAGCACGCCAAGAGAGCGGCGGGATGATTCCTACGCCTGGCCTCCGGGCAGCCTCCCGTCACCCGCGCCCATCACCTGACCGCCGCCGTTCCATCTCCCGAATGGTCTTGACCCGTTTCCGTGGACACCCAGGAAGAGTGGACTATGGGTGTCATGGAGCGACGGAAGCGTAGGGCGTTCACGAAGGAGTTCAAGCTGGTCCCCCGTCCGCAACTAGCCGTCACGCGCCGCCCCTCAGGCCCTCGGCCGTCTCGGCCGAGGGCCTTTCTCGACAGCGGCCGATCCCCGGGAAGCGGTGCTAGCGCCCGATCGGCTCGATGCGGAGCTCGTCGCCGGTGAAGATCGGGATCAGGATGCGATGGCGATTGGCGTCGAGGCCGATGTCGGCGGGCGACGGCGCGCCGCTGATCAGCGTCTCGAAGGGGCCCTCCAGCGGGCCGGCATAGACGGCCTGGCCCTCCCAGCTCGAGATCGCCCAGCGGCCGTCGGGCAGGTGGACGATGCCGTCGAGGCTGCCTTTCGGGAGCTTCGCCAGCGTGACCAGCTTGCCGTCCTTGGCCTCCAGCAGCTCGTTCGAGTCGAAGGGCACCAGCAGGATGCGCTTGCCGAGGGTGGTGACGCCGTTGAGGGCGGGCACCTTCTCCATCTTGAGCAGCGGCGTGACGGATCCGTCCGTCCTGACCTGGTAGAGCGCGCCGTGACCGGTGGGCGCGAGGCCGGAGGGAGCCGCCACCAAGGCGCTGTCGGTCACGTACACTCCGTCCGGCGCGGGTGTCACGTCGTTGAGGAACGTCGCGCCCTTGATCGCCACCTCGCCCCGCGGCGCTCCCGTCTTGCGGTCGAAGATCCGGACCGCGTCGATGTCCGCGACGTAGAGGCGGTCGCCGGAGAGGGCGAGCCCCTTGGGGGCGTTCAGGGTGACGTTCGCCGCGGCGCCGTCGATCCACTTCAGCTGCAGGATCTTGCCCTCGGGCGAGATGCGCGAGATGAAGCCGTTGTCGTCCTTCGCGAACGGCGAGCCGTTGATGTTGCTGACCAGGTAGACGTCCGCCTGCTCGTCGTGGAGCGCCGACTCCGGTGTGGCGAGGCCGGTGACGCGGATTACCGCGGCGCCGGGTGCGGCCTGGTCTGCGGCCCGGCTCGCGGTCGCCGCGCAGAAGAGAGCGGCACCCGCGAACAGTCCGACAGCCAGGACGGCTCGAGTCTTCATGAGGAGACCCTCCTTGTCGATGGGGAGAACTGCAAGTTACCACGAGCGCCGAGGATGGGCGTCGTGGTGTCGGCTACGGCGCCTCGCGCTCGGGCTCTCCTCCCGCCGCGCGTTCGATGGTGGGGTTGCCGCCCGCCAGCTCGCGCGCCAGCACCCGCCGGAGCTCGTCGACGCAGGCGCGCCCGCGCGGCAGGCGCTCGATGAGGTCGCGGGCGTGGCGTTCCACGAGCGCCGCCAGCGCCGGGTCCGCAGCCTTCATCGGCACGGCGAGATCGGCCCGGCGCACCACGAAGCCGTCCTGCGGACAGCCGAAGCGGACCTCGCAGGCGAAGAGGCGCCGGTACTCGTCCGCCTGGGCAGGAGCGGCGTGGCGCGGCATCGAGAGCGCCTCGTCCCCCGTCATCCAGCGCTCGACGCGCAGGCCGTCGTCCGTCTCGGCCAGCACGAAGTCGGTGGCGGTGTTGAGGATCCTGAAGTAGCGGGTGAAGAGGCGCAGGGCCGAGGCGAGGTCGCCGCTCGCGGCGATGGCGTAGTCCACGACGTCGAAGTGGCCCCATTCGACGTGCTCGGCGGCATGGATGCCCGCGCAGCCGTCGCCCGTGCGCCGCTCGAGCTCGATCCAGAGGTCCCGCCAGACGCGCTCGGGGAGATAGCCGTCCACGTCCTCGAGCTGCCCGGGCTCCACGCCGAGATCGGCGATCAGGCCCTCCACGTCCTGCCCGGCCGCCGCCATGCCCGCCAGCGAGCCGCGGACGACGCGCACCGACACCAGACCCTGCATGACCGGGCGCTAGCATCGCGTGCTCTCCCCCTCGGTTCAAGCGGTCCCCGTCGATTCGAGCGGCGTCGTCTGCGGCCGTGCCCGCCTCCGACTCGCCTGTCATCGGGCCCGGAGTCTCTGCCAGGCATACCTGTTAGGAATATGGCTATAATTCCGGCCAGAGAGGTGAACGTGCGTTTCGCCAGCGTCGCCGAGGTCAAGAACGGCCTTTCCGAGTACCTGACTCGGGCCCAGAAGAAGAAGGAACCCATCGTGGTCACCCGGCACGGGAAGCCCTACGCGATCATCCAGCCGATCACCGAGCACGATCTGGAGAGCCTCGAGTGGAAGGGGCTCGCGAAGCAGCGGCTCAGCAAGGCGTGGGAAGGAGAGGACGACGCGCTCTATGACTACCTATGAGCGCGGCGATGTCGTGGTCGTGAACGTGGCCTTCACCGGCCAGCGTGGCAGCAAGCCCCGGCCGGCGCTGGTGGTGAGCGCGCGGAGCTTCCACGGGAAGATCCCCGATCTCGTCGTGTGCCCGATCAGCAGTCAACCTCGCTTCTTCGCGAAGCCGGGCCCCGGCGATCACCCGCTCGCGCACTGGAAGGCGCTCGGGCTCCGCCACCCGAGCACCGTCCGCGTCTCGAACATCGTCGCCATCGAGAAGAAGATCATCAGGCGCGTGCTCGGCAAGGCCCGTCCCGACGACCTGGCCGTCGTCGAGCGAGGGCTACGGCTGGCCTTCGGTCTCTAGCCGCTTTCATCACGGGCGGCTAGCGGCCAGGCCCTCGCGCGGGTGGCGGCCACCCTCCTCGCCGCGACAGTGTGGTGCGTGGCGCGTGCCGCTGGTAGACTGACTTTACGTGTCCCAATCCAGGCAGACTGGTCGAGCGCGCTGGGCGCTGGGTATGACCTTCGCCTACGCGCTGGTCCTCCTCGCGATGCCGGCCCTCCACGACCCGAGCGACTGCCTCGGCGAGTCGCCCGGGCACTGCGCCGCCTGCCTGGCCAACCCGCCCGCGACGCAGCTCGAGCCCGAACCCGCCCTCGGCGTGCCTGACCGGACGCCCGTGGAACGGGTCGTGCCCGCGGTCGAGATGACGACCGGAGCGGTGCTGCCAGCGGACTCGCCCGGACGCTCTCCCCCCGCCTAGCGGATCCCGCCTCGCCGGGGCGGCCCTTCCCCGGCCCGAACGCTGTCGGACTTCGTTCGCGCCCGCTCGTCGCTCCTTCGGGCCTCGTCAGGCTTTCGGAGGCGGGCGGTCAGACGGAGGTTACGGTGACTCGTGCCCCGCTCGTCGTTCCGCTGCTCGCCGGCATCTTCCTCCCCGCCCTCGTCCCTCGCGTCGCGGCCGCCCAGGCGCCGTCCCCCCCGACGCTGTCACTCACGCGCCAGCAGGCCATCGACATGGCCCGCGCCCAGAACCCCGCCCTCGTGGCGGCGCGCGAGCAGGTCGAGCAGGCGCACGCCCGCATCAGCGAGGCCACCGCGCTGCCCGACCCGACCTTCGAGGCCACGCTCGAAGAGGAGAAGAGCTTCCTGAGACCGGGCACGTCTGCGAGCAAGGACCTCGGCCTCGGGCTCACCCTCCCCTTTCCCACCAAGCTGAAGCTCGGCGGAGACGTGGCACGCTCGGCCTTCCGCGCGGCCGAGCTTACCGTCCATCAGCTCCGGCGGGAGATCGCCGCTCAGGCCTCCCATGCCTATGACGCCCTGCTCGTCGCGACGCGTCGGCAGGACGACTTGACCCAGGCCAAGGCGCTGGCCCAGGACTTCCTGGAGAAGACCGAGGCGCGGCTGCGCGCCGGCACCGTGCCCCGTCTCGACGTGATCAAGGCCAGGGTGGACCTGGCCCAGGCGGAGAACGGCCTGATCGCCAACGAGCGCGCGCTGGCCACGTCCCGGGCGGCCCTGAACCGCGCGCTGGGTCGCGCACCAGGCGCTCCCGTCGAGGCGACGGACCCTCTCGAGGTGCCACCGCCGCTTCCCGACGTCGACACCTTGCTCCAGACGGCCGTACGCGCGAGGCCGGAGGCCCTGATCGTCTCCGAGGAGCAGAAAGGAGCGCACGCCGCGACCCGGCTGGCGAAGCAGTTCTGGTTTCCGGACTTCGCGCTGACCCTGTCGCGCAACTACACCGCCGGGGACCCCGCCGCCTATTCGACGGCCCTCTCGGCCACGTTGCCGCTCTTCTTCTGGCAGCACCAGAAGGGCCAGGTGGCCGAGGCCGAGCACCGCGAACTCGAGCTCCAGGCCACCCGGCGCGACGTGCTCGCCCAGATCGCGCTCGACGTGCGCACGGCCTACGCGGCGGCCGACACCGCCCAGCGCCAGGCGCTCTACCTCCGCGACGAGCTGCTGCCCGAGGCGCAGGAGGCGTACCAGATCGCGTCGACGAGCTACGGCCTGGGCGGCTCCTCGGCCCTCGACCTGCTCGACGCCAAGAACACCCTTCTCGCCGCCCAGAGCCAGCTCGCCGATGCGCTGGGCGCCGCCAACGACGCCCGCGCCGACCTGGAGCGGGCAGTGGGCGAGGAGCTGCCGCCCGCGACCACCGGAGGTCCCCATGCGCGATAGACGAGTCCCCGCCGTGCTCGCGGCGCTGATCCTGCTCGGCGCCGGGTGCTCGCAGCGCGACGCCCGCGAGCCGGATCCGGGCGCCACTCGCGCCGGCGGCTTCACCCTCTCCCCGGACCAGCGGCAGAAGGTGAAGACCCTCACCCTCGCCCCCCGAAGCTTCCGCCGCTCGATCACGGCCACCGGCACCGTCGGCTTCGACGCCGACCAGGCGACGCAGGTCCTCTCGCCCATCTCGGGCCCGGTGTCGCGGCTCCTGGTGCCGCTCGGCGCCCGGGTGAAGGCAGGCCAGGCCCTCGCCGAGGTGGCTTCCCCTGACTTCGCCGCCGCCGTCGGCGCCTATCGAAAGGCGGAGGCCCTCGCGAAGAACGCCCGACGCATCGCCGACCTCGACCAGAAGCTCTACGCGGCCGACGGGATCGCCCGGCGCGACATGGAGCAGGCCGAGGCGGACGCGGTCTCGGCCGAGGCCGATCGCGACGCCGCCCTTCAGCAGCTGCGGGCGCTCGGCGTCGACGACGCCGGCCTCGAGGACATCCTGAAGAACCGCCCTCTCGACGGCGGCCTCGCGGTCATCCGCGCTCCGATCGCGGGCGTGGTCGTCGAGCGGCTGGTCACGCCGGGCCAGCTCCTGCAGGCGGGGGCGACGCCCTGCTTCACGGTGGCCGACCTCTCGACGGTCTGGGTGATGGCCAACGTCTTCGAGACCGACCTCCCGTTCGTGGCGGTGGGCGATCCCGCTACCATCAGCGTCGGCGAGGGCGGCGAGGTGCGGCCGGGGAAGGTCGACTACGTCTCCGCTCTCGTGGACCCGACGACGCGGGCGATCGCGGTGCGGGTGGTGGCGAAGAACCCCACCGGCGTGCTGCGCAAGGACCTCTACGTCCGCGTGGCGATCGAGTCGCGGCGCGAGAGCACGGGCCTCCTCGCTCCCGTCTCCGCCGTCCTGCGCGACGACGAGAACCTGCCTTTCGTCTTCGTGGCGAAGCCGGACGGGAGCTTCGATCGCCGGCGGGTGACCCTCGGCCCGCGCGTCGGCGACCAGGAGGAGGTCGCCTCCGGCCTCGCCCCCGGGGACCAGATCGTCACGGAGGGCGGGCTGTTCATGCAGTTCGCGGAGAGCCAGTGAGCGGCCCGGACGGCGCGGCGTCGCCGCAAGGCGCGAGGCCGCCGAACGCCACGACGCCCTCGCTCATCAACCGCATCGTCGCGACCTCCCTCCACCAGCGGCTGCTGGTGGTCTTCCTGTTCCTGCACCTCGTGGCGCTGGGCATCTTCTCGTTCCGCCGGCTGCCGGTCGACGCCTACCCGGACCTCTCGCCGCCGATGGCGGAGGTCATCACCCAGTGGCCCGGCCACGCCGCCGAGGAGGTGGAGCGGCTGATCACGGTGCCGCTCGAGGTGGCGATGAACGGCGCGCCCAGGATGACGATCCTGCGCTCCATCTCGCTCTACGGCCTCTCGGACGTGCGGCTGACCTTCGCCGACGGCACCGACAGCTACTTCGCGCGCCAGCGCGTCTTCGAGCGGCTCCCCGACGCCGAACTGCCCGAGGGCGTGACGCCCTCGGTGGCGCCGCTCTTCTCGCCCTCCGGGCTCATCTACCGTTACGTCCTCGAGAGCCCCGACCGCACCGCGATGGAGCTGAAGGTCCTCGAGGACTGGGTGGTGGAGCGCCAGTACAAGCAGGTGCCGGGCGTCGCCGACGATTCGGGGCTGGGCGGGGAGACGATGCAGTACCAGGTGCTCCTCGACCCCACCCGGATCGCGGGCGCCGGCCTCTCGGTCCCGGCGGTCGTCTCCGCCCTCGCCGCCAACAACGGAAACGCGGGGGGAGGCTTCTATTCCCAGGGCGGCCAGTTCTACTACGTGCGGGGCCTGGGGCGGGTGAAGACCCTCGAGGACATCGGTAACGTCGTCCTCACCGTCAGGAACGGCATCCCCGTGCTCGTCAAGGACGTGGGTCGGGTCGAGATCGGGCACGCGCCTCGCCTGGGCCAGTTCGGATTCAACGACAGGAACGACGCCGTCGAGGGCGTGATCCTGATGCGCAAGGGCGAGCAGGCGCAGGTGGTGCTGAAGCGCGTCGAGGAGAAGACCCGCCAGCTCAACCAGCACGTGCTGCCCAAGGACGTGAAGATCCGGCCCTTCTACGACCGGCGCGACCTGATCGCCCTCACCACCCGCACGGTCGAGGACAACCTCGTGCGGGGCATGGTGCTCGTGGTGGTGGTCCTGATCTTCTTCCTGTACGACGTGCGCTCGGGGCTGATCGTGGCGGTCACCATCCCGCTCTCGCTGCTGTTCGCGTTCGTGTGCCTCGACCTCGAGAAGATCCCCGCCAACCTGCTCTCGATCGGGGCCATCGACTTCGGGATCCTCGTCGACGGCGCGGTGGTGATGGTCGAGAACGTCTACCGCCAGCTTGCGTTGCGCCACGGCCAGCCCTTCGACGTCCGGGAGGTGATCGTGTCCGCCGCCGCGGAGGTCGACCGCCCGATCTTCTATGCCGTCGCCGTCATCGTGGCCGGGTTCCTGCCCATCTACGTGCTGTCCGGGCCGTCGGGCCAGCTCTTCAAGCCCATGGCCGACACGATGATCTTCGCTCTGATCGGCTCGCTCATCGCCACCCTCACCCTGCTGCCGGTGCTGAGCGCGTGGTTCCTGCGCAAGGGCGTCCGCGAGCGGCGCAACGTCGCCTTCGAGTGGGTGCGTGCGGCCTACGCCCGCGGCCTCGACTTCTGCCTCGCCCACCCCTGGGGCGCCACCGCGGCCAGCGCGGCGGTGCTCGGAGCGTCGCTGCTGCTGATCCCCAGGATCGGAGCCGAGTTCATGCCGCACCTCGACGAGGGAGCCCTCTGGATCCGGGCCACCCTGCCCTACACGATCTCCTTCGAGGAGTCCTCGAAGATCTCGCCCCAGGTCCGGAGCATCCTCCGCTCCTTCCCCGAGGTCACCGTCGTCGCCTCCGAGCACGGCCGGCCCGACGACGGCACCGACCCCACCGGTTTCTTCAACGACGAGTTCTACGTGGGGCTGAAGCCCTACTCCCAGTGGCACGGTCCCTTCCGGACCAAGCAGCAGCTCATCGACGCCATCAACACGAAGCTGCAGGCCTTTCCCGGCATCATCTTCAACTACACGCAGCCGGCGGAGGATGCGGTGGACGAGGCGGAGACGGGCCTCAAGAGCGCGCTCGCGGTGAAGGTGTTCGGGGCCGACCTCGAGCTGCTCGAGCGGAAGGGCAAGGTCATCAAGCACGTCCTGGAGAACGTCCCCGGCATCGCCCACGTCACTCTCGTCCAGGAGCTGGGCCAGCCGAGCCTGACCGTCACCGCGAACCGGGCCCAGATCGCCCGCTACGGGCTGAGCGTCGCCGACATCAACGGCCTGATCGAGGCCGCGGTGGGCGGCGCCGCCGCCACCGAGGTCGTCCAGGGCGAGAAGCTCTTCGACCTCGTGGTCCGTCTCGAGCCCCGCTTTCGGGAGACGCCGGAGGCGATCGGGCGGATCCTGGTGGCGACACCGGACGGCCAGCAGATCCCGCTCAAGGAGCTGGCCGACATCCAGGTGGAGAGTGGGGCGTCCTTCATCTACCGGGAGGACAACTCGCGCTACATCGGGATCCAGTTCTCGGTCGAGGGCCGCGACCTCGCGAGCGCGGTGGCCGACGCCCAGCGGCAGGTGGCGGCCCAGATCAAGCTGCCCACGGGGTACCGCCTCGACTGGGGCGGCGAGTACAAGGAGTACACGGCGTCGCGGAACCAGCTCCGTCTCGTCCTTCCGCTGACGCTCTTCGTCATCTTCCTGCTCCTCTTCGCCCTCTACGGGAACTTCAAGTTCCCGGTCATCACCGTCGCCGGCGTGCTGCTCTCCGCCCCCGCCGGCGGGCTCCTCGCCCTGTGGCTCACGGGGACGCCCTTCTCGGTCTCCTCCGGCATCGGCTTCCTCGCCCTCTTCGGCGTCTCGGTGCAGACGGCCGTCGTCTACATCTCCTACGCCAACGAGCTGCGCCGGGGGGGCATGGGCATCGCCGAGGCCACCCGCGAGGCGGCGCTCCTGCGGCTACGGCCGATCATGATGACGGCGCTCGTCGCCGCCCTGGGCCTGCTCCCGGCGGCCCTCGCCACCGGCGTCGGGTCCGACTCCCAGCGTCCCTTCGCGCTCGTGATCGTGAGCGGGCTCTTCTCGCGCCTGCTGATCAGCGTCTTCCTGATGCCCGCCCTCTACGCGATCGTCAGCCGCCAGGGCGACCGGCTGGAGGTCTGACAGCGGCCGGGGGGCGGTCGGCCCCCCGGCCGAGCACGAAGGTGGCTCTTCGGGACCGCGTCAGAACTCGTACTGGATGCCGAAGATCGGCAGCGCTCCCCACTGGAAGGTCCGATCGGGGCGGTTCTCGGTCTCGTTCCAGAAGAGGTCCGCGACGTTCTCGCGGTTGTAGGCGTTCCAGACACTGACGTAGGCGATCAGGGTCGTGCCCCCGAAGTGGAAGCGTCGGTCGACGCGCAGGTTGAGCGAGTGGTAGTCGGGCAACCGCTCGGCGTTCACCCGGCCCTCGTCGTAGACGCCCCGCCCGAGCGCGCGCGAGGCCGTCTCGTCGAAGGGTGTGGTGGGCACTCCGCCGGCGTAGTTCCAGCGGAGGCTCATCTCCCAGGAGCCGTTCGGCTTCCAGCCGCCCTCGACGCCCACCAGGTAGCGGTTGTCGAAGATGCGGTTTCGCCACACGCCGTCCAGGTCGCGATACTGCGTGCGGAAGAAGGCCCCGTTCACCTGCCCGTAGAAGCCGCGCGAGGCGCGCCGCTCGAGCAGCAGCTCGACGCCCCGCGCCCGCGCCTCACCGGTGTCGACCAGGGCCTCGTGGTTGAAGAAGAAGCCGTAGCGGTCGTAAGGCTCGTCGATCACGAAGAGCTGCGGCTGGGAGGGATCGAGGGGGAAGTGGCGGTAGCGCTTGTCGTAGGCCTCGAGGGTGAGGCGGGTGTGGCCGCCGATGAGCTGGCTCAGGCCGGCCACGAAGTGGACCGCCTCGGGGTCGGCGAGCTTCTGGTTCCCCTGGTGCTGCTCGAGCAGGATGAGGGGCAGGGCCTGGTGGAAGCGGCCGGCCGAGGCGGAGAGCGTGGTGCGCGAGCCCAGGCGGAGCGCGGCCGAGACGCGCGGGTCGACGGTGGTGCGCTCGCTGGCGGAGGAGTAGTCGGTGCGCGCGCCCAGGGTGGTGGTGAGCCAGGAGACGGGCGTCAGCGCGACCGAGGCGGACCCGCCCAGCTGCCAGGCGTCGTGGCGCGTCGCCACCGCGAGGGGCGGGATGGTCTGGCCGAAGGAGTCGGTGTACTCGCCGAAGGTGTTGTCGTAGCGGACCTCCAGGCGCTTGGCGTCGGCGCCCAGCTCCGCGCTCAGCCAGGAGGCGGCGCGGAAGCGGGTGACGTGGCGGAGGTTCCAGGAGGATTCGTCCGAGGCGTTGGTCGCCAGGTCGTCGTCGCTGGTCGTCTGCCAGTAGTGCTGCCGGAAGCGCTGGCCGTTGTAGGAAACGGACGTGTCCGAGAAGCCGCGGTCGCTCCAGAGCCACTGCCAGTTCAGCCCGCCGGCCCCTTCCCGGTTGCGCAGGGTGCCGTATGCGGGGAGGCCGTCCTCGCGCGCGTCCTCGCGCTTGGTGGCGATCTGGTCGACGCCGGCGATGCCGAGCGCGGTGAGGCGGTGACGCGGGCCCAGCTCGTAGACGATCTTGCCCTGGTAGTCGGAGTAGCGCGGCGCCACGCCGGTGCCGATGGCGTCGACCAGGAGGTCAAGGAAGCTGCGGCGGGCCGAGAGCAGGAACGACCCGTGCCGTCCCAGCGGGCCCTCGGCCACAGCGCCGAAGCCGGCGAAGTTTAGGTCGACCTGCGCGCCGAAGCGCTCGCGGTTGCCGTCGCGGAAGTGCAGCTCCATCACCGAGGAGAGCCGGTCGCCGAAGCGGGAGGGGAAACCGCCGGCGTAGAAGTCGACATCCTGCAGGAAGTCGACGTTGACGAGGCCGATGGGACCGCCCGACGACCCCTGGGCCGGGAAGTGGTTGATGTTGGGGATCTCGATGTTCTCCAGGAAGAAGCCGTTCTCCATCGGGCTGCCGCCCCGCACGACCAGGCTGTTGTCGGAGTCGTTGACCTTGGCCACCGAGGGCAGGCCGGAGACGAAGCGGCTGATGTCGCCGGCGCTGGCCGCGGCCCGGCGCACCGCCTCGTAGGAGAAGGAGGTGAGGCCCAGCGGCTGCTGGTCCGCCTCGGGGAAGTAGGTCGGCACGATGTCGACCGTCTCCTCGCGGTGGTAGCCCGTGGCCGCTTCGTCGCGGGTCAGCTCGACCAGGACCGAGGCCTGGTGGCCGGGATTCACGATGGCGTCGGCGTGCCGCTGCGGGCGATAGCCCGTCTGCTGCACCTCGACCGTGTAGCTGCCCGGGACGAGCTTCTGGAAGATGAGGACGCCGTCGGGCCCGGTGCTCGAGGAGACGTCGACCTCGACCAGCCGGACGCTCGCCTCGGCCAGCGGCTGGCGGCTGGCGGCGTCCAGCACGCGGACCTGGATGGCCCCGGGGCGGGACTCGGCCCGACCGGGGCGGGCCGGCAGGGAGACGGCGGCCAGAAGGCCGATGGTGAAAACGAGACGCGTGCGCAACATGCTCGATGCTCCTCCTGCCGGGTGGATTGGCTGCCGGCAACCCTTACAACACAGGAGTACGAGCTTGGTGTCCCGGCCGGACCCTGGCAGTTGGCGTCAGAGTGTTGGCATCGCGCGCCAGTGGCCACGCCCGTACTACACCTCACCCACGATGAAGGCCGGGCTGCGCTTCGTGCTCCTGGAGGTGCATGCCCTCCAGGACGCGCAGCGGGCCCTCCGGCTCATCCGCAGCCGTGCAGCGGAATGGAAGGTGGATCCCGGCCGGATCGGGATCATGGGCTTCTCGGCGGGCGGGGACCTGGTCGGTGTCTGGCTGGCCGGACCAGCTTCTCGCCTGGCTCGAAGATCGCGGGATCCTCAGGCGGTAGGGCCGAGGGGCCTATCGCGTTCCGAGCGTTGGCGTGCTCGACGCGACCTCAACCCGCACCTGCGGCGGGAGGCGGTCAGTAGAGGCCAGGCCCGCCGATCACGAGAATGCGGATCGAGTCGCTGGCGCTGACGCCGTGCCGGTCCGTTGCCGTGACGGTGATGGTGCTCCACCAGTCTCCTCCCGGCCCGGCAGCGAAGCACTTCTCGACGTTTTCCCCGCGGGAGGGCAACTCCTCCGGAGGGGCGCCGTCCGCCTGGGTCGTCCACACCAGGGCATTGCCGCCCAGCGTTCGCCCCTCGCTGTCGGCCGCCTCCGCGACGAGGGGCAGGCAGTTGGCGGGACTTTCGTCTCCGACCGGCGCCGAGAGGTTCCCGGGCGAGACAATCCGGACTCCAGGCGGGCAGCCGGCGGGTGGGCACGGGCTCACCGAGATGCGGACTTCGTTGTAGGCGGGGCTGATGCCGTCGGTCGCGGTCAACCGGACGGTGTGGGCTCCAGCCGGCAGCGCCGCCATGAAGTCCGTGCCGGTCCCGATTCGAGTGGTGCCGGTCGTCCACTGCAGCGAAGAGCCGGTCAGGTTCCCCTGCTGCGTGTCGTTGGCGTGGCCCCTGAACGTGATCGGCGCGCCCGCATAGTAGGTCCCCGCGGCGTTCGGCTCGTCGATGAAGACCCGTGGAGGCGTGTTCGAGATCGTGATGCGCTTCGTCGCCGAGGCCGTCAATCCTCCGGTGTCGGCGACAGCGAAGGTGATGGTGTGCGGGCCGGGGGCCAGGTCGCGAGTCGAGATCCGATCACCGGTGCCGATGAGCCCCGCGCGGTCCGACAGCCACCTCTTGTGGCGGTCGGGGATGGCGGCGACGTCGCCATCATCGCGGATCGAGCCTGAGAAGGTGATGGCGCGTCCCCAGGGGAACTCCTCCTCGTGTGGCAGATTGATCGTCACGGTCGGGGCCCGGTTGCCGCACTCCAGCTTGCTGAGTGCGATCTCCCGATCCATGGCGCGAACACGAACGGTCATCCCGTCGTTCGAGAGCCCGACACTGCCCGAGGTCGCTTCGATACCCCTGGCGCGGACAACGCCCGTCGCCGATCCCCGTGCCACCACCCGCCCGGTGAAGGCGAATCCGAGCTCGTCGCCCGCCTCCAGGCCATGAGCGGCGAAGCCTGGCAACGTGTGGCTCTCCACTCGCGCGCGTCCCACGCCATGCAGGAGCCCGTTCCCCAGATGAGTCTCGATGTAGTCGGCGTGCGCTCTCAGCGAGAGGTCGACGTGATAGGTCCGCCTGACGGGGATCGGCAGCAGTGGAAAGAGGGGTACCCAGACGGAGACTTCTTCGCGGTGCGTTCCGCAGTACGTGCCATAGAACCGCCCATCACCGGCGGCATCCGCCAGAGTGGGCAGCAGGAGCGCCGCCGTGGCGATCCCCATCCATACCCGGGCTCCGGTCGCAGGCAAAGGCACCATGCTGGTCTCCTTCTCGCGCTTTCGCATCAGTGGCAGGGATCCGTTCGTGTGAGCACCCACTCTACCGGCACGGTGTCACCGCACGCGATCGTCGCCTCGGGACAGCGAGCCATCGATAGGGTCATCGTGGGAGGACAGTCGGCGGGGTCCCCGTTCAGAACCACCAGCGCGCGATCGCAAAGCAGCGTCTCCGGCGACGACTCCAGAACGCCTGGAGGGAAGCGATGCAGGGGCCCCGTGGCCTCCAGCGGCCCGTCGGTCGTGCCCTGGAAGCTCATGCTCTCCCAGTCGCAGGCGGGGGTCCCGCTCTCCTGCGCGATCAGAATCCCCACCTCGCTGTCACTGTCCTGGTTGGATTGCGCGGCGATTCGACACGTCCCGCGCCCGGCGTCCGCGCAGGGGTCAAATGCGAAGTGGCCGGTAAAGGGCGTGCGCGCTGGCGGCGGAGTCCTGGAGCTGTCGAGCGAGCCGGGCTCGCATCCGGGCAGGAGCAGAGCCGCCGCGGCCCAGAAAGCGAGCGCAACCGCCGTCCCCTCCAGCCCCACGCGGCAAGTCAAACCCGTGCGCATCTCGCCATCCTCAGTCTATCGAGCATCCCACTGCCCGGAGGTCGACCCGACGGTCCTCGGACGGATGGCCGCTCGCGTCCACCACCTCGAGCCGAAACGACGGGGTCCCGTCATCAGGCTCCCGATAGGTCCCGTGCATGTGGGTCGCCTCCCCATCACTGCTCTCGGTATTGACGCCGGTGCGCCACGTGGTGCCGGCATCGTCGGGGACTTCGCCCGTGACGGTCCCGGTGAAGACCCATACCTCCTCGCCGGAAGACACTGCGAGCTCGTCGAGACCCCAGGCGACGCCGGAGAAGACGTAGGTCAGGTTGCCCGCGTCTACAGAGCCGACCGTGCCCCAGTCGTCGATGACGAGCTGCCCGTGTTCCGCCCCGTCGACGTGGACGAAGCATCTCGAGCTGAACTCCGGACCGGGGCCCGTTCCCCTCGAGTCGAGAAAACACCCTGGAAAGAGGAGCGCGGCCCCTGCCCAGAGGAAGAGCGGAGCGCCGATCCACGCCAACGGTGTCGGATGCGTTCGTCGGGCCGGCGTCATCTCCCCTCCTTGCTGGCGACCGACAGGCCCGGCGTGCGTTGCGGGCTATCCCCCGTTCCGGCGCTCACCGTCGCCGGAGCCTGATCGGGCGGCCGGCACCATCGACGGTCAGGACCCGATCGCCCTCCGACAGAACGGCCGTGACGGTGGTGCGACTCTCGTCGGAGAAGAGCAGCGTCCCTCGAGCCTGGCTGGGGCCGATGACCTTCCCGGCAACGGCGATCGGCTTGCCGTCCAGATAGCCGGTGCCCGCGATGAGATCGCCGTTCTGGGCCAGTCTCACCCACGCCGCCGTCTCCGCCTCCTGCAGGTAGGATCCCGAAAAGGGCCCTGTGGCGGTCAAGGGGACGCCCGCGGATCTAGCGAGCTCGAGCTCGAGTCCCGGCACCTCGAGGGTGGCTTTCTCACCGAGCGGAGAGAGCGCGAGATGTCCGTGAGCCACGCGACCGTCGGGAAAGGCGATCGCAACGGGGCCGGCCCAGGACGTCAGGGCCGAGATGCTGATGCGATCGGGTCCCACCGTCCCGTGGCCCGTCACCGCGTTCTGCTCCTGTTGGAGCGCAATTGTGACTCGCGTTCCGTCGGTCGTCTCCCCGGCGTAAGAACCCGTCAGCGCCGGGGCAGGCTGGCGAGCCAGATGCGCACAGCCTCCCAGGAACAGGATCGTGACGGCACAAATCATGCCCTGACCGCGAGACCGACGCCCGGCTGGAGCGCAACTGCGCATCGAGTCCTCCCGTGGCTGGCTCATGGCTCCTCTCCTGTGGACCTCCCCGCTGCGCGCTCAAGGCTCGATCGTCCATCCGCCAGGCCGTGCGGGTCCGGCTCGACTTCCGGTAGGCCTGCGTATTGACCGTGACAATACGCATTCCATTGGCGCCAAGTTAAGGGTGTCTCTCATCAAAAATGACTGTCGACGGGCGGGAGCTCGCGCCGGCTTCGCGGTGTGACGCCGATCACAGGCTGCCGAGCCGCGGCCTGCTCGCGGCTCCCGTGCGACGGCGGCACTCTGTCGGATCTCGGGCGCTATAATGCCGGCCGTCTCGGGACACACCATCGCCACCACGTCACGGTCGCCCGCGCTGGCGCGCTCGGGGAAGCTGCGAATGAAACTGGCCCCAGCCATGCTGCTCGCCGTCGCAAGCGGTACCTTGCTCCCGGCGGGCTTTCTCGGCCGGGGCCTGTGGTGGACGTCGTGCGTGGCGTTCGTGCCGCTCCTGGCTATCGCCGACCAGCAGCCGCCCTGGCGCTCGGCCGCGCTCGGGTGGGCGGCGGGCTTCGTGGGGTACGGGATCGGCTACTACTGGATCCCCGGGAACCATCCACGCGTTCGGCGGTGTCCCGTCCGTCGCGTCCTGGACCGCCGGCGTCCTGCTGTTCGCCTATCAAGGGCTCGTGTTCGCGCTCTTCACCGGGGTCCTTGCCGTCGTTCGTCGGGCCGGGCACGCCCTCGCCTGGGTCGCGCCTGTCACCATGGTCGCGGTGGAGATGGTGTTTCCAGTGCCGGTTCCGATCCGGATGGGCTACACGCTGCAACCGTTGACTCACCTGATCCAGGGCGTCGACCTGCTGGGTCCCTTGCTGCTGACGGCGACGCTCGTGAGTCTCAACGTCGCGGTGTACGCCGGGGCGGCCGCAACGCTGCGGCGGACGCGGGTCCAGTGGGTGGAGGTCACGGTCGGTCCCGCGCTGGTGCTGCTCCTGTTCTGGTACGGCACCGTGCGCATGCCGTCGATCGTCGGAGCGATGGCTTCGGCCCCCTCCCTCCGAGTCGGCGTGATCCAGCCCGGTCTGGGCCCGATCGAGAAGTGGCGTGCCCCCGTCGAGGGCCTCGTCCGCTGTCGCCGCGGCTCCGAAGCGGCCGAGCGTCGGGGAGCCGAGCTGACGGTGTGGCCCGAGGCGGCCTGTAACGTTCGACGCTTCGCCCCCGGGCGTCTCGAGCGCCGCACGAGGTCGCGGCGGGCCGCCGCGTGCCGCTCCTGTTCGGAGCCGTCGTGCGCCGATGGTCGCGCGACGGCGCCGCGACGCAACTCCGCCGTGATGACGACTCCCGACGGCAAGATCACGGGGGTGTACGACAAGATGCGGCTGGTCCCCGTCAGCGAGGCGCTGCCGAGCTGGGTTGCGTCCTCGTGGCTGCGCCGATTCGCCCAGCTCAGGACGCGGATCGAGCCCGGTGACTTCCCGCGATCGCTGCCGCTGGACCATCGTGGGCGCAGGTGGAGCATCGGAGCGCTGATCTGCTACGAGGACGTGATGCCCGGATACGTGCGCAGGGTGATCGGGGCCACGGCCACCGACGGCCTGGTGAGCCTGTCCAACGACAGCTGGTTCGGCGAGACGGCCGAGCCGCGCGGCCACCTCCAGGTCGCCGCCTTCCGGGCCGTGGAGCAGCGTCGCTTCCTGGTTCGCGCCACCAACACCGGCGTGACGGCGCTCGTCGATCCTCGGGCGTGTCGTCGCCAGGCACGCCCGTTCCAGACTGCGGTGATGCTAGGGGAGGTTCGGCTCCTTCGAGGGCAAACGTTGTACCAGCGGTGGGGCGACATCTTGGGTCCTCTGCCCCGCGATCCTGGTCCTGGTCGCCGCGCGAGCGCGGCTCAAGCGCGGGGACCGTGCCAAGGAGGCCGCGTCATGCATCCAATCCTGACGAGACTACCTGGATGGGTCCCCTTGATCGGAGGCGCGGCAGTCTATTCGTACGGCTCCATGCTGGGTCTGTCCTTTGCCTTCGGCTGGTTGATCGTGCTGACGCTGGCCGCCAGGGATGGCATCCTCCCACCTCGACCCGCCGCATCCTCACGGCCGCGCTGGTCGGTGCAATCGTCGGGGCCCGTCTCCTGTTCGTGATCGCCAACCCGGCGTCACTGCGCGGCCCACTGGACCTCTTCAGGCTCCAGCGAGGTGGGCTGGTCGCGTACGGCGGGATCCTGGGCGGCATCCTCGGCGCCTTGCTGGCCTGCCGCCGCAACCAGGTGAGCTTCTGGGCCTTTGCGGTTCACGCGGCTCCGACCCTGGGCCTGGGCCTGGTGCTCACGCGCATTGGCTGCTTCCTCAACGGCTGCTGCTTCGGTCGCATCTCGGACTCGTGGTTCTCGGTACGTTTTCCGGCAGGGAGCCCGGCCTTCCTCCATCACCTTCGGATGGGTCTCTTGGATACCGTGGCCAGCGCTCTCCCTTCCGGTTCTCCAGGTCGAGCTCGTGGCCAGCCGCAACGGGATGATCGGTCTCCTGCTGCTCGCTGGGGGTTTCGCAAGCGCCGGATCGCCGGGGAGGTGCTGCTGACGTTCGTCTATCTGGTAAGGCGCGACACGGTACCTGCTGGAGCTTCTCAGGGACGAGCGGGAACGGCGGGACGTTGCTGTCGCTCTCCACCTCGCAGTTCATCGGTGGTGTCGCAGCTCTCTGCGCCCTCGTCCTCCTCTCGGGTCGACGTGCCCGCGCCGGGCGGCGGGGCTCCGGGGACCAGGGTCGTGTCGCGGCCGTTTGGCCGGCGAGTCGTAAGGGCGCGGCGCTCGAGGGCACGGCGCCTCGTTGACAGCACGATCAGTCGCGTACCCCCGAGCGCCGCATGTTCTGGTGGAAGGTCGGCCACGGCGCCGGCGGGCCCGCGGATCCGTCGCGGAGCGTCCACACGAAGAGGCCCTGCCAGGAGCCCGTCACGATCTCGGCGTGCCCGTCTCCCTCCAAGTCCGTCAGGAGCGCGGTTCAGTAGTCGCTGCCGCCGTCCATGTACCCGCTGAGGTCGGTTCGAGCCGTGCCGTCGGCGTTCAGCGCCACCACGCGGCTGAAGGGAAGCCGGTGTTCCGGGAATCCCTCCCAGAACAGGGTGGCCGCGACGACCTCGAACGATCCGTCCCCGGCCACGTTGGACACGACGACGGCGACGACTTCGTGAACTGGATGTCGGCGTCGCGCGCCCAGGTGAGTCGAGAGGCTCCATCGTGCTCGAAGGCCCGCATGTCCATCTGGGGGCCGTGGACGAGGGTGCTCCAGGTCCCCGTCGCCGTCGAGATCGGCGAGACCGGGCGAGCACCACACCCTGTCCGGGCCCAGCAGCAGCATGACGGGCCATGCCCCTGAGACGGGAGTGCCGTCGTGACGCCAGGCGTAGATCCCCGCGTCGTTGGCGCCGTGGACGATCTCGAGATCGCCGTCCGGGTCGTTGTCGATGTTCCCGATGGCGGGCGACGACACCACCGGCGAGCCGATCGAGACGGGCCAGCGACCCCCGACGTTGCTGCCGTCGAGATTCCAGGCGTACAGGAAGCCGTCGTACGAGCCCACCACGATCTCGAGCTGCCCGTCGGAGTGGCGATGTCGGCCAGGGCCGGGGTGGTCTGGATCGCCCCTGTGGTCGCCTTGGGCCAGGTGAAGCTACCCATCGAGAAGGCGCTCCCGTCGTGGTGGACGACGTAGACCCTGCCGTGGGCCGACCCGGCCACGATCTCCAGGTCGCCGTCGCCGTCGAGGTCGGCCAGGGCGGCCGACGAGTCCATGACGGACACGCTGGAAACGGCCTCGGGGAGGGGGGCGGCGTAGGCCACGGTAAAGATCTCCGCGCCGTTGTGGTGCCAGGCGCGGAGGCCCCAGAAGGTCGAGGTCACGATCTCCAGGTCGCCGTCGCCATCGAGGTCGCCGAGCGCCGGGGCGCTCACGGTCGGCGCCGGCAGCGAGCGTGGCCACCCCGCTACGACACGCCCTCCCGGGGTGAAGACGTACATCCTGTCCCACGACGAGGCGACGATCTCGAGCTCCGGAGTCGTCCGGTCGACGTCGCCGGCCGCCGCCGGCGAGACGAACTCACGATCCGTGACCTGAGGCCATCCAGGTCGCAGCTGGTTGTCGAGGCTGACGGAGATCTTGGAGCTGCGGGACACGTCCGCGATGTCGGTGCTCGTCGGTCGAACGACGTACAAGCCGTCGGCGAGGCCCGCGACCAGCCACCGGCCGAGGACGCCCTCCCGGATCTCCCGGCTGCCCGACGCGATCGCCGTCCAGTCGGTCGGTGACGAGCGCGGGGCGTACTCGAGGACGTAGTCGCGCAGCGGGTGGCTTCCGCCGGCAGCGGAGCCGACGATCTCCACGGGACCGTCGGCCATGCGACGGTAGCTGAGAGCGATTGGGGGCGGGGAGGAGACGACGGCCACGGGTTCGGCCGTGTGGCCGAAGCAATACGGGTGGAAGATCCCGTGCCCGTCGTAGAAGCTCTCGCAGATCGCGGCCACGTGCGGGCTGCCGTTGCTCGCATCGTCGTCGGCCAGGGGGTCTCCGCCGTACGCTGAGCTGTCGTCCTCCTCGATGGTGGCCGCCAGGTACTCGTCGAAGCCGAGCGTGCCGTGCTTCATCGCTCGCATGGCCAGGCTGGCGGCGTCGAGGCCCGGCGCTCCGCGCAGGTCCCACAAGGCCCCCGAGAGGATCCGGCTGTCCGTGTGAACCTCGTTCACCCAGTCCTGGGGAAAGACGGCGTCGGGATCGTCGAAGTCGCGCCCCTCGTAGCAGCCTTCGCCGTTGACGGGGTCGTTCGTGATCACGCCCGAGAAGAAGTCCGCGAAGGCTTCGTTCATCGCGCCGGTCTGGCCGTGGTACGGGAAGGCGAACGGATCCGTATAGATGGCACCGATGATCCGATGCGTGTACTCGTGGTAGATGACGTCGGAGCACAGGGCGAAGTCGCGAAAGGCGCCGTCGCCCGATCCGAACCAGAGTCCGTCCAAGTTCGCGAAGGCGTTGCAGTAGGGACCGTCACGGACGACGACCGGCATGGGATTGGGCGACGGGAGGACGTCGAACGGATCGCCGCTCTGGAACCACCGGTGGACGACATTGGCGTGGTAGAAGGCGTTGGTTGCCACCCAGGCGGGGGAGGAATCGTCCCCCGCCCAGCTCCAACTGTGTCGGCCCGTGCCGCTGGCGACGGTCACGAAGCCGGCGCGATGCTGCGGGTTCGGAGCTTCGTTGTTGTGCACCAGGACGTGGGGCCCTTGGAGGGACGCCTCGAGCGTGAAGACGCCTCCGGGAATGGGCTCTGCGAGGTCGAGGCTCCACCGGCCCTCGCCGTCCGTCACGAGGGTCGACAGGCCCCCTGAGGGGCCCGGTGCCGTGGCCCGGACGATCGAGATCGGAGACGGGCAGTTCGAGGGGGAGGTCGTCCGAGGATGCGAAGGGTGCACCGGGCCGGTGACCACACCTCCCACGGCACCCACGATCGTGGTGTCGAGGCGGTCGACAATCTCGCCGGTGTGGGCGTCGACGAAGTAGAGCCGTCTGTACGGGGACCTTCGCCGCGGGGTGCGCCTCGTCTCTGCCTCCCACGCGCGCCACCAGAGCCTGGACTTGGTGAACGGTCGGCAGACGCAGGCGCCATGCCAGTCGGTACGCGATCGCGCCCGCGCGGTACTCAGGGAACACCACCAGGTCGACGGCCTCCTCGCCGATGCGCGCCTTGATCCTCGCGTGGGCGAGCGCGAGAGCCACCGCCTTGTCCCTGGTCACCTTGGGCGAGCCGTCGAGCTGGATCTGTGCGGGAAGGCGTCGGCGCCGAAGGCGACCAGCTTCCGGCCGCGCATCGCCACGCGGACGGAGCTCCCCGCGACCGGCAGCCCCTGGTACGTCTGGCGATAGGAAACGTACCAGCTCGCGACCCCGGCCTGGCCTTGCCCCGCATCGCGGTCGATGGCCACGACCGCCAGGTCCCGCTCGCCGACCTGGAGGAGCTCCTCCTGTTCTCCGAGGAACGCGCGGGCCTGTTTTTCGGCCGCCGCCGCGGACTGCGCCGGCTGCTTCACCGGCAGCTCCAGGTGGTAGCCGCTGATTCTGTGCGGCGTTCCGGTTCGCGGGTTCCACACGACCCGCCAGCGGCCGCCGTGCGCGGCGTTGAACTCGTCCCATCGCTCGAGCTGCTGCTTGCGTACCGCTGACGGATCGAAGAGAGCCTGCCCGGGGGAGGGCGCCTGTCCCGCGCTGGTGCTTCCGGCCCACGAGAGCATCGCGGCCGCGCCGATCAGCAGCGCGCTCCATGGCCCGTGCCTTCGCAACGCGGCGGCGGAGAGCCTGCTCCCGTTCGTTCCGCTCATGTTCCCTCCTCGCTTTCATCACGGCCGCTTCGCCGTGGCATCCTCCTGGTCGATGTCTTCGAGGCGCGGCATTGCACGGGTCAAACGCGACGTCACGACCGGGGATCTTGACCCCCTGCTCGATCGCCGCTGCCGACTGACAGGCCAGCCATCATAGTGCGTTCGCGGTTTCGGGTGCGCGTCGTCCGTCCTCGCAACACGGGAGTACGAGCTTGGTGTCCCGGCCGGACCCTGGCAGTTGGCGTCAGAGTGTTGGCATCACGCGCCAGCCGCGGCCGCGCCGTCAGCCGGCGAAGAGCGTGAGGCCCGCGATCGCCGCGGCGGCGGTCGCGAAGCTGAGCCAGCGCCGCGCCCCCATCGTCTCGCGGTGCCAGAGGACGCCCAGGACCGCCGTGAAGAGCAGGTGGGTGCCGGCCAGCGCCCCCCACAGGCCGAGGGCGCCCAGGGTGAGCGCGGCGATCGACGCGCCGGAGCCGACCACGGTCGGCGAGGAGGCCCAGGTGATGCGGCCGAAGCGGCGCCAAAGGCCCGGCGGGACCCCACGGCGCCACCGCCACAGGAGCGGCCCGGCCAGGATCAGGCCCGAGCCGAACTCCCATGCCCAGGCGGTGAGCAGGGGATGGGTCTCGAGGGCCAGGCGCTTGGTCAGCACCGCGGCCACCGCCAGGAGGCTCCCGGCCGCGATCGCGAGCGCCGCGCCCCTCGGGATGTTTGGCCGGATCTCGTGCGCGGCGTGGCTGCCGAGGGCGGCGACCACGGCCGAGCCGACCAGCAGCACCGAGAAAGCGGCCTGCGCCGGCGTGAGCCGCTCGCCGAACAGCACCGCTCCCATGAGGACGCTGGCGATCGAGATGGTGGTGAACATGAACGCCGAGCGCAGCCCGAAGGGGAGGTGGCGGGCCGCCTGGTTCTGCAGCACGTTGCAGCCGGCGGTGGCCGCGATCGCCAGCAGGTAGATCGGCCAGCGCGCCGCCAGCGCGCCCCAGGCCTCGGCCGGTGCCCAGAGCAGGAGCGGCGCCATGGTCAGGCCCAGCGCCGCGCCGCGCAGGGCGGCGACCTCCACCTGGTCGTGCAGGCGTGCCAAGCGTCCAATCAGGATGTCGTTGACGGCGTAGGCGAGGCGCGAGGCCAGGCAGAGGCTGATGAAGAAGAGCATGGGCCGGGCTCGGGGCCGCCGGGGGCCGCGCTAGCGCCCGGCGGAGAGGACGAGGGCGCCCTTGACCCAGGCGTCGATCCGCCCCCAGAAGAGGAGCGGCAGGACGTTGGCGACGGCGAACGCCCCGACCCAGAGCCGGTCGGGAAGCGCCAGCGCGAGCGGCGGCTTCTCCTCGTTGCCGGCGTCGATCACCATCACCTTGATGACCTTGAAGTAGTAGAAGGCGGCGATCGCCGCGTTGGCGGCCCCGACCACCGCGTACAAGCCGTATCCCTGCTCGATCACCGCGCCGAACACGTAGAGCTTGCCCAGGAAGCCGACGAAGGGCGGGATGCCGACCAGGGACAGCAGGAAGAAGGCCATCGCCACGGTCAGGAAGGGCGAGCGGCGGTAGAGCCCCGGGTAGTCGCGCAGGTCGAAGCTGCCGTCGTGGAGGTGGACGAGCGTCACCACCAGGAAGGCGCCCAGGTTCATCACCAGGTAGGCGCCCAGGTAGACGAGCAGCCCGCGCGCCCCGTTCTCCGAGAGCGCCACGACGCCCATCAGCAGGTAGCCGGCGTGCGCGATCGAGGAGTAGGCCAGCAGCCGCTTCATGTTCGTCTGGGTGAGCGCCGCGACGTTGCCGACGGTCATGGTCACGACCGAGACCAGCATCAGCAGCTTCGGCCAGTCGATGGTCCCGACCAGGTCCCAGGGGCCTGCCCCGGCGACCGAGAAGCTCGAGTAGAAGAAGCGCAGCAGGACCGCGAAGCCCGCGGCCTTGGGCAGGACCGAGAGGAGCGCCGTCACCGGCGTCGCCGCGCCCTGGTAGACGTCGGGGCACCAGAAGTGGAACGGCACCGCCGCGATCTTGAAGCCGAAGCCGACCACGATCAGCAGCACGATCGCGTAGACGGCGAAGCGGTTCTGGTCGGGGATGCCGCCGGCCAGGAACTCCTGGATCCGCGGCAGGCTGGTCGAGCCGGTCATGCCGTAGAGGAGCGACAGGCCATAGAGCATGGAGCCGGTGGAGGCGGCGCCGAAGAGGACGTACTTGAGCGAGGCCTCGTTCGACATCCGGTCGCCCTTCAGGTAGGCGACCATCACGTACGAGGTGATCGAGACCATCTCGAGCGCCAGGTACAGCATCACGATGTCGTTGGCCGCCGCCAGCAGGAGGCTGGAGAGGGCGAGCGACAGCACGAGCGCGTAGAGCTCCCCGTGACCCAGGCCGAAGAGCTCCCGCGAGTTGCGGAAGGTGAAGGCGAGCACGGTCAGCAGCGCCGCCCCGATCAGGATCAGCTTGAAGGCCGCTCCCAGCGGGTCGACGACCAGCATCCCGGAGAAGAGCGCCCCTTCGGCGCCCGAGGCCAGCAGGCGGAAGCCGAAGCCGAGCGCCACGGCGAGCGAGGCGAGCGTCAGCAGGCGGACGGCGGCGTTGCGCCAGGCGCCGCCGATCGAGTCGGCCAGCACCACCAGCAGCAGGCCGGCGCCGAGCGCCGTCTCGGGCTTGAAGAGAGCGAGGCTGTGGAGAAGCTCGTCCATGGTCGTTTCGCTAGCCCTTCAGGATGTCCGCCTCGTCGAGGTTCGGCGTGCGCCGCAGGCGGTAGAGGGTGAGCACGATCGCGAGCGCCACCGCCACCTCGGCCGCTGCCACCACGATCACGAAGACGCCGAACACCTGCCCCTCCAGGTTGCCGGCCGCGTAGCGCGAGAAGGCGACCAGGTTCAGGTTGGCGGCGTTCAGCATCAGCTCGATGCTCATGAGAACGGTGACCGCGTTGCGGCGGGTGAGGAGGCCGAGGACGCCCAGCGAGAAGAGCGCCGCCGAGACGATGAGGTAGTGCGGGAGGCCGATCATGCGTCCCTCCGGCGCCGGACGATCATGGCCGCGCCCACCAACGCGACCAGCAGGAGGAGCGACGCCACCTCGAAGGGCAGCAGGTACTGCCCCATGAAGAGCCGGCCGATCGCGTTCGTGGTGGGCGCCGGGGGCCGGGTCTGGGTCGCCCAGCCCGTCCGGAGCGCAGTCGCGGTGAGGATCACGAAGAGACCGACCGCCACGATCACGCCCGAGGCGAGCTGGCTCGTCCCGGCCTTGAGGTCGAGGTCGTAGATCTTGTGGGTGAGCATGACGCCGAAGAGGAGCAGCACCAGGATCCCGCCCACGTAGACGAGCAGCTGCGCCGCGGCCAGGAAGTCGGCGCCCAGCAGCAGGTAGAGCCCGGCGACGCCGAAGAAGGTGAACAGCAGCGCGAAGGCACTGTAGATGAGGGTGCGCGAGAGCACGACCACCGCGGCCGATCCCACGGTGACGATCGCGAACACCCAGAAGACGATGGCCTCGGCGTTCATGCGTGCCTCACTTTGTCTCCGCCTTCTTCTTCGGGTCCTCCGTCAGGAACTGGGCGTCCTTCTTGGCGAAGTGGTAGAGGTGCTGGGTCACGTCGCTCGACGCGAACTCGTACTCGGGGGTCATGTAGAGGCAGTCCGTGGGGCAGGGGTAGGTGCACAGGTTGCAGTAGCAGCAGAGCGACATGTCGATGTCGAAGACGGCCACGTGCAGCTTGATCGGCTGCCCGGTCGCGGCCCAGATGGGCGGGGCGTCGGCCGGCCGCTTGTCGTTCTTGAGGTAGATGCACTGCACCGGGCAGGCCCGCACGCACTGCCCGCAGCCGATGCAGTCCTCGTACTTCATGAAGAGCCGCATCCGGCTCTTGGGCGGCAGCGGCCACTTCTGCTTCGGGTACTGGAGGGTCACCGGCTGGGTGAAGAGGTGCCGCCAGGTGATCCGCATCCCGACCAGGACCGTCCAGACCCCCTCCCAGGCGTCTTTGAACCACTGCACGAACGGGTTGCTCGAGGCCATCGTCCCGGCGCTCATGCCGCCAGCTCCTGCGCGCGGCGGCGGTTCCAGACGAGCGCGCGCACCATCACGCTGACGAGGAAGAGGAAGAGGCCGACCGTCAGGGTCCAGCCTGCGAGCCCGTCCCAGGGGAAGCCGTTGCGGGTCGGCTGCCAGAGGGAGAGGCCGCCGACCACCACCACCAGCACGAGCGCGACCGGCAGCAGCACCTTCCAGGCGATGTGCATGAGCTGGTCGACGCGCGAGCGGGGCAGCGTCCAGCGCAGCCACATCATCACCAGCATCAGGCCCCAGGCCTTGACGATCAGCCAGAAGGGGCCGAGCGGCAGCACGTAGCTGGTGAAGGGCAGGGGCAGGCCCTGCCCGATCCCGCCCGGGAAGGGCGTCAGGTAGCCGCCCATGAAGATCACCGCGGAGACCGCCGAGATCACGAACATCTCGGTGTACTCGGCCATGAAGAACATGGCGAAGAAGAAGCCGCTGTACTCGGTGTGGAAGCCGGCCACCAGCTCGCTCTCGGCCTCGGGGATGTCGAAGGGGGCGCGGTTCGTCTCGGCCAGTCCCGCCACGAAGAAGACCAGGAAGGCGACCGGCATGATCGGGAAGTAGCGGAACACGAACCAGGACTGCAGCCCGCCCGCCTGCGCGTAGACGATCTGCTGCATGGAGAGGGTGCCCACCAGCATCACCGGCAGCAGCAGGATCATCACCGCCGGGATCTCGTAGGACACGATCTGGGCCGCCGAGCGCATGGCCCCGAAGAGGGCGTACTTGTTGTTGGAGGCCCAGCCCGCCATGATCAGGCCGACCGTCGAGAGCGCCGCGATCGCGGTGACGTAGAAGACGCCCACGTCGAGGTCGGCGCCCTGCAGGTGGAAGCCCCAGGGGATCACCACGAAGGGCATGAAGGCGCCCACGTTCACGAGCACGGGCGCGATCACGAAGAGCCTGCGGTCGACGCCCTTGGGGTAGACGGCCTCCTTGAAGAGCAGCTTGATGGTGTCGGCGATCGTCTGCAGGAGGCCGTAGGGCCCCACCC
Organism: uncultured Acidobacteriota bacterium; assembly: GCA_963732935.1. Lineage (GTDB taxonomy): Bacteria > Acidobacteriota > Vicinamibacteria > Fen-336 > Fen-336 > DATBSL01. The sequence goes on from CAVTBK010000007.1 coordinate 356,989, forward strand.
GGTTGGGTCCCAGCCGGTCCTGCATGAAGCCGGAGATCTTGCGCTCCACGTACACGTAGATGACCGGCCCAAGCGACATGAAGCCGAAGCAGACGAGCGCGGGCACGAGACCGGCGATCGCCGCCAGGAGCCACGAGGGCCAGCCGGCCGCGGCGGGGAGGATCCGGATCAGGAGGTCGTAGGAGAAGTCCATCTCAGCGGTCGATCTCGCCGAGCACGATGTCGAGGCTCCCGATCAGGGCGATGATGTCGGCGATCATCATGCCCCGGGCCAGGTGGTGGAAGACGCTCATGGCGGTGAAGCAGGGGCTCTTCACCTTGACCCGGTAGGGGTTGATGTTCCCGTCCGAGACCAGGTAGTAGCCGAGCTGGCCGCGTGGGGCCTCGCTCCGGCAGTAGACCTCGCCCTTGGGCGGCTTCACCCGCTTGGGGACCTTCTCGTGGACGTCCGTCTTCTCCATCTTCTCCAGACGGTCGAGCGCCTGCTGCACGATCCTGGCGCTCTCCCGCATCTCGACCACACGCACCCAGTTGCGGTCGTAGCAGGAGCCGAGCGGCCCGAAGCGACCCTCGCCCACGCACACCTCGAAGTCGTAGGTCTCGTAGCCGAGGTAGGGGTGGTCCTTCCTGAGGTCGCGCGGCAGGCCGCTCCCGCGCAGGTTGGGACCGGTCAGGTCGTACGAGATGGCCAGCTCCTTGGAGCAGACGCCCACCTCGGCCAGTCGCTTGATGAAGATCTTGTTGTTGATGATGAGGTCCAGCAGCTCCGGGAAGGTGACCTCGTCGAACTCGCGCAGGAAGTCGCGGGTGGCCCGGATGAAGCCCTCGGGCAGGTCGTGGCTGACCCCGCCCACCCAGTTGTAGTTGTAGAGGAGCCGCGCCCCGCAGGTCCACTCGAAGAGGTCGAGGATCTTCTCCCGGTCCCGCAGCAGGTGCAGGAAGGGGGTGAAGGCCCCGATGTCCATGGTGTAGGTGCCCACCGCCACCGCGTGCGAGGCGATCCGCTGCAGCTCCGCCATGATGATGCGGACCGTGGCGACGTAGGGGCTCAGCTCGAGGCCCAGCAGCTTCTCGACCGTCAGCGCGAAGCCGAGCGTGTTGCCGATGGCCGCGCAGTAGTCCATCCGGTCGGTGTAGGGCATGACACCGGGATAGTCGACGTTCTCGCAGTGCTTCTCGAAGCAGCGGTGGAGGTAGCCGATGTGGGGCCGCGCCGCCTTGACGATCTCGCCGTCGGTACGCAGCTCCAGGCGCAGCACCCCGTGGGTGGCCGGGTGCTGCGGCCCCATGTTGAGGATCATCTCGTCGGTGTCGATCTCCGACGGGTCCCAGCTCTCGCGGATGGGTGCGCTGCTCATCACTTGGCCCGGTTGGCCGGCGTGAACTCGAAGGGCCCCACCCCGATCGCCTCGCCCGAGGCGGCGCGCTCGGCCATCTGCTGGGTCGGCTTCACGTGGAGGCCATGGTAGTACTCGGGGTCCTGCCAGTCCTTGCGCAGCGGATACCCCTCCCAGTCGTCGGGGAGCAGGATCCGGCGCAGGTCGCTGTGGCCCGTGAAGGTGATGCCGAAGAGGTCGAAGGCCTCGCGCTCGTGCCAGTTGGCGACGCCCCAGACGCCCTCCACCGTCGCCAGCGACGGGTGCTCGCGCGGCAGCTGCACCTTCAGGGCGAAGGTGTGGAGGTGCACATAAGAGTAGAGGTGGTAGACCACCTCCATCCGCGGCGGCGTCTCCTTCGGGTAGTCGACGGCCGAGAGGCACATCAGGTTGTCGAAGGCCAGCTCGGGCGTCTCCTTGCAGAAGGCCGCCACCTCGGCGATCGCCTCGGGGGCGACGATCGCGAAGGGCGAGGCGGCCTCGAGCTCGGCGCCCGTCACCCTCTCGGCGAAGCGCCCGACCAGCTTCTCGTGGATGGCCTTGGCGTCCATGCCCTACTTCACCTTCTCGTAGGGCTTGTCGGCCGCGCCGTCCTGGTGCGCGTCCTTGAGCGAGCCCACCGTGAAGCCGCGCTTGCGGAGCACCCGGTCCTCCTGGATGCGCTCCTGCAGCTTCAGCATCCCGTACATGAGCGCCTCCGGCCGCGGCGGGCAGCCGGGCACGTAGACGTCCACCGGGATCACCTCGTCGACCCCCTTCAGCACGTGGTAGCCGTGCCGCCAGTAGGGTCCGCCGTTGTTGGCGCAGGAGCCCATCGAGAGGACGTACTTGGGCTCCGCCATCTGCTCGTAGAGGCGCCTGATCCGGCTGGCCATCTTCAGCGTCACCGTGCCGGCCACGATCATGAGGTCGCTCTGGCGCGGCGTCCCGCGGGGCATGATCCCGATCCGGTCCAGGTCGTAGCGGCTGCCGCCGGTCGCCATCATCTCGATGGCGCAGCAGGCCAGACCGAAGGTCATGAACCAGATGCTGTTCTTGCGCGCCCAGTTGATGACCTGGTCGGCGCTGGTGACGACGAGGCCGTCCTCGAAGCGGTTTTGGATGAGACCCGTGACTTCCGACATGCCTCCCTCAGGCCCGATCGTCGGGGCGCACCCAGGCGAGATCGCCCTTGCGCCAGACGTAGGCGAGCGCCACCACCAGGATCGCGATGAACACCAGCCCCTCGACGTAGGCGAGCATCCCCAGCGAGCGGAAGACGGTGGCCCAGGGCAGCAGGAACACCGCCTCCACGTCGAACACGATGAAGATCAGGGCGAACACGTAGAAGCGGATGTTGAACTGGATCCAGGCGTTGCCGACCGGCTCCTCGCCGCACTCGTAGGTGGTGAGCTTCTCCTCGCTGAACCGCTCCGGCCGCAGCACCTTCCAGAGCACGAGCGCGAACACGAGACAGCCCACGATCGCGATCAGGAACCAGAGGATGCTGCCGTAGGCGGTCAGGAAATCAGCCGAAAGGGGCGTGGTGGGCACCGTCAGGACTCCAGAGGGCACACGAGAACAAAACTCGACAGATGCAAGTATCCCAAACCGCACGGACGATATCAAAAACCGGACGGCGTGTCCCCTGATCAGGGCCTGTGAGACAGGGGGCGCTGCCGGCGAGCGCTCTCCAACCATTCGGAAGCGTCAGGATCCCCCGCGGCGACGAGGGCCTCGGCGAGCTGCTCGGCCCGCCGATACGCGGCGGCCGCTTCCTGCGCGCGCCCGTTCTCGGCCAGCGCCTCCCCGAGAGCGAGGAGATTCAGTGGATGATCCGGCACCAGCTCGACCGCCCGCCGCACGTGCTCGAGGCCGGCCTCCTCGTCGCCGGGACCGACGGGCCAGCCCGGGGCCCGCAGCAGGACCAGGCCGAGCACGCGATCGGGGCCGGCGTGGTCCAGGAGAGGATCGGCCGCGATCGCCTTCTCCAGCAGCGTGACCATGCGGGGCAGTGCGTCCGCGGCCGTGCTCGGGCGCTCCCGCGCCTGGTGCCCGAGCGCGAGCGCCAGGCGATAGTCGCACGCGCCGTCGCTGGGGGCCCTCCGGACGCACCACTGGCAGACCTGCACGGCCTCGGTGGCGAGCGCTGCCCGGCGGGCGGCGTCCGGCTCGTGCTCGATCAGCCAGGCGATCGCCCGCGCGGCCCCCAGCAGCCCCCGGACGTCGTGGTCGTCCGCGCGGGCGGCGGCCAGGAACAGCTCGCGCGCGGTCTCGACCCCCTGGCGATCGGGCCGGCGTGCGTAGCCCTCCTCTGCCAGCCGGAGCAGCTCGTCGGGCGTCCTGCCTTCGGCCAGGACGGCAGGGCCCCCGAGCGCGGCCACGGGCGGCGGCTCGCGCAGCGCGGGCGCGCAGCCGCTCGCGGCAAGGACGAGCGCCAGCAGGGACGAGCGGCGCGCCACGCTACTCCCGCGCACGATCGAACGCCGCCCGCGCCTCCGCCAGGGCCTTCGCGTCGACGGCGACGAAGCGCGAAAGCTGCGCGTCCCTGAGCGCCTGCGCTCCTTCCGCGCTCTTCTCCATCTTCCGCAGCCCCTCGACCAGCACGGCCAGCCGCTTGGCCGGCATCCGAGCGCCGACCGAGCACAGCACGGAGACCGGCAGCGGTTTCGAGCGAGCCACCACCTCGAGCTTGCTGGCGAAGGCCAGGGTGGGCAGGGCGTCCGCCTGCGTGCGATCGAGCAGCAGGGCGACCTTCGCCCCCTTGCTCGCCTTGCGCAGCCCGCTCAACACCCTGCCGGAGAAGGTGATGGTCACGTCGCGCGGCAGCTCCCCCCACGAGGCGAGCGCGGGGCCGCGAACGAAACGCGGGGCATAGCCCGCCAGGGAGATGATCTCGAAGCCGGCCAGGCTCGCCGGGGTGCGCACCGCGCCCCTCGCCGCCACCAGGCTCCACGGCTCGGCCGCGTCGCCGCCCTCCAGCACGCCCTGCAAGCGCGGCGTCAGCCGCAGCGTGGCGCCGTGCTTCAGGTAGAACGGCAGCGGCACGAGGGCCAGGGCCGCCCTCGGCGACTGCAGCCGGTCCATGCCGGCCTTCTCCGAAGGGTAGTAGACCGCCGCCAGCTCGCCCGGCGCCCATCCCGCGCTGGTCGCCATCGCCGCGGCCAGGGTGTCCATTGCCTGCTGCGCCTCCTCGGTCGATCCGGGGTAGCCAGGCGCACAGACGACGAACGTCACCGGCTCCGGCGCCGCCAGTGCCTGCCCCACGCACGTGACCGCGGCGATCGCCCCCAGCACGACCCCGCGGCGAAGCCATCCCCGAAGCCATCCCCGCTGCTTCTCCCCGATCACCGTTCCTCCCTTCCCGGCGCGCAGGCGGCCGGCTGCACCGTCGAGGGCTCCGCGAAGTCGACGGACAGGTGGGGCAGCGTCCTATCCAGCCATGCCGGCAACCACCAGTTGGCTTCCCCCAGAAGCTCCATCGCCGCCGGGACCAGCACCATCCGCACGACCGTCGCGTCGACCAGGACCGCGACCGCGAGCCCGAGCCCGATCTGCTTGATGAAGACGTTCGGATCGAGGCAGAAGACCCCGAACACGAACACCATGATGGCGGCAGCGGCCGTGATCACGCGAGCCGTCACCGCCAGCCCGTCCGCCACGGCGGAGCTGTTGTCGCCCGACCGCGAGTACTCCTCGCGGATCCGCGAGAGGATGAAGACCTCGTAGTCCATCGACAAGCCCGAACAGGATGGCGAACATGATCATCGGCGCGAACGCCGGCACCGGCGTCTGCGGGATCCGCAGCAGCCTCCCCAGCCACGTCCCGTCCACCGCGTATGCCATCACGCCGTAGGCCGCGGCTATCGACAGCAGGTTCATGACTCCGGCCTTGAGCGCCACCACCGGCGAGCGGAACACCACGGTCAGCAGCAGGAAGGCCAGGAAGACGACGCTGCCGATGAACCACGGCAGCCTCCGCATGATGTAGGCGGCCTGGTCGACGGAGATGGCGGTGAAGCCGCCCACGGACGCCTGCGTACCCGTACCCTCCAGGACCTCGGGGAGCGTCTTGCCGCGGAGCGTCTCGACCAGCCGTTCGCTCCGCTTCGATTGCGGCGAGCTGGCGGGATACACCGCGATGATCGCGGCGTCGCGCGAGGGAGCGGTGATGACCGGGCCCACGAGGGCGACGTCGCCCAGCGCTCGCAGCTCTTCCCTGGTCTCGGTCAGGACCAGCGGGGAGATGAGCGATCCCTGGCTGTGCAGCAGGACGATCAAGGGGCCGTTGAACCCCGGACCGAAGGCGGCGGTGAGGAGGTCGTACGCGCGTCGCGACGTCTCCGTCTCGGGCCGGTTGCCATCGTCCGGAAGCCCCAGACGCATCGAGAGCAGCGGAAGCGTCAGCAGCACCAGCACGACGGCACCGGCCGCAAAGGCGCTCCACGGCCGGCGCTGCACGGCGCGGCTCCAGCGGTACCAGAACCCGGAGCCGGTTTCGGAGCCTGCCGCTGCGAAGAAGGGGACGGGAAGCCGATCGATCTCGCGCCCGACGAACCCGAGGAGCGCCGGCAACAAGGTGAGCGAAGTCGCCAGCATCGCCGCCACGGCGACCACCGACGCCGCCAGGACGCCGTTCACGTAGGCCAAGCCCATGGCCGCCATCCCCGTGAGCGAGAGCATGACGACAGCGCCGGCGAACAGGACCGCCCGCCCGGCAGTCGCCATGGCCATGCGCACCGCGGCCTCGGGCTCGAGCCCCGCGAAGAGGGCGCGGCGATAGCGGGTCACGATGAACAGGGAGTAGTCGACGCCGACGCCGAGCCCGATCATCGTCGCCACGGTCGCCGCCCAGTCGGGGGTCTCCACGACCCGCGTCAGGCAGCCGCCCAGAGCGGCGCCGACGCCCAAGCCGCAGAGCGCGGTCGCGATCGGCAGCCCGCTGGCCAGCACGGAGCCGAAGGCCAGGAGCAGCACTAAGGCCGCGAAGACGAGGGCGATCGTCTCGTTGCCCAGCTTCAGGGGAGACACGAAGGAGGTGACCTCGACCTGCAGGCCGTCGTGCGTGCCCGGTCGCACCAGCTCCAGGAACTTCCGCTGGTAGTCGGCATCCAGGTTGGCCAGCTTGTCGATGGTGCGATCGAGATTGACGACGGCGAACGCCGTCCGCCCGTCCTTCGCCCATTGCAGCTCGCCGCCGGGATCGAGGGGGCCGTTGACGGAGGCGACGTGCGGGAACGTCGCCACCGACGCCAGCAAGGCCCGGACGACGTCCCGGTTGGCCGGCGTGGAGAGACCCTTGGCCGCCGAGAACACGATGTCGATGGAGTCGCCTTTGCGGGCCGGAAACCGCTTGGCCAGGATGTCGAACACGCGCGTCGCTTCGGCGCCCGGCGTCTGGTACTCCGCCCGATAGGCCGCAGGGACGAGCCGTCCGACCGCGATCGCGCTCAGGAAGAGGACGCACCAGGCCACGAGCACCCGTCGGCGGTGACGGAAGCAGAGCTCAGCAACCCTGGTCAACAGGGGTTCCAGGTGTGGTCTGGGGCAGCCGCTGCTCGTGGTACGAGGCGATGGTCGCTTCCATCCATCCCGCGACCTGCTCCATCATCTCGCGGATCGCTTCCCTGGGGAGGGCGCCGTCCTCGCGCAGCGGGGGAGGCGACACGGGCTCGCCGAACACGAGCCGCATGCGCGGCCAGTGAGGGCTCTGCTCTTTCCCGAAGAGGCGACGCGGCGTCAGCACGAAGACCATCGGCAGGATCGGCGCCTGGTGCAGGTAGGCCAGGCGAAATGCCCCGGACTTGAAGCGGAATATCTCCTGGCTGAGATAGACCAGATCGCCTTCCGGCAGGAAGTGGACGTGATGGCCGCGGCGCAGGGCTTCCCCCACGGGCCCGGCCACCATCTCGAATCCCTTGGGATCGGCTGGAATCGGGAAGGCCCGCACCAATCGCAGGATCCGGCGGACGATGGGCACCTCGTAGTTGCGCTGCGCGACCGAGACGTAGAGCCGGCGCGGAAAGAGGATGAAGGCGGCGAAGACGGTGTCGAAGTAGTGGCAGTGGTTGGAGACGGTGACGCAGCCCTGGCGGCGGAGGGCCCGCAGGTGCCTGCGGCCGGTGACTCGCAGGCTGCAATAGAGGGCGCACGACGCGGCGAGGAGGTAGCAGAACAGGAGGCTCGGCAGCGCCAGTAGCTCGAACCACCAGTCGAAGTAGATGAAGGTGAACTTCTTGCGGAAGTCGATCTTCTCGGTGTTGCCCGTGACGACGAAGAGCTTGTCGGCCGGGATCGTCCGCCGCGGCCTTCGCTTCATGCCGAGATCCGGTCGACACCGCGGGCTTTGCCGGTGGCCTCCTCGGTCTCGAAGGCGCCGTCCAGCGCCTCCCGGTACAGGGCCTCCATCTTGTCCAGACACCGATCGAAGCGGAGCTGCTCGGCCATCTCCAGGACCGGCGCGTGGAGGCTCGCCAGCTCGGCGCGGTGCTCGAACCAGTAGTCGATCTTCGTGGCCAGGTCGTCGGGGTCATCGTGCTTGAAGACGAGGCGGGAATCGAGCGAGAACTGCGATGCCGCGCTGTACCGAGAGTCCCCGACCAGGCAGGGCAGGCCGCAGCCCACGGCTTCCAGGCAGGCGAGGCTCTCCAGCTCGACGACCGAGCCGTGGACGTACAGGTCGGCGGTGTTGAGGTACTGCAGCTTCTCTTCGTCCGTCACGTAGCGAACCAGCGGTGGGTTCGGCAGCTTCGCGCCGAGGGCGGTGAGCTGCGTGGAAAGCTCGCCCCTCCCGCAGAGCAGCAACCGAATCCTGCTCGCGTGCTTGGAGCGCCTGACGCCCTCGATGACCAGAGACTGCCTCTTCTCCAGGGCGTGCCTTCCGACGTTCAACAGCACCATGTCGTCCCCGAACTCCTCGGGGCGCGGGTGCTTTGTCGGCACGTACTCTTCCGGAATCCCGTTGGAGACGACGCGCGTCGGCCTGCGGCTCCCGTACTTCCGGACCAGATCGGCGGCGAACCGGGAAGGGCACTGGACGACGGGAGCGCGCTTGAGGAGGAAGAAGTTGAAGAACCACGCCAGCACCTTCTCCATCAGCACGCTTTCCTTGCCCAGGGCCGCGATGACGTTCTGGGGCTGGACGTGGAACGTCCCGATGACCCGCTTCCCCATGGCGCGGGCGATCTTGACGGCGCCGTAGCCCAGGTAGAACGGGAACTGGATCTGGACGATGTCGGCGTCCGCGAACGCCTTGCGCAGCACCTTCTTTTCCGGGATACCGAAGAGGAACTGCATCTTCTCCAGGGACTCCCTGACGAAGGGCAGATAGGCCCCTCTGACCACGAAGGACTCCGCGTCGGCGGCGTTGGTCGAGACGATGGAGACCCGATGCCCGCGCTTGCGAAGCCCCGCGGCCAGCCGCTTGGTCGTGACGCAGCCGCCGTTTCCTTCGTTGTAGGTGTCGATGACGAGAACGACCTTCACTGGTTGGGCCCTCCGCGTTCTCTTGGCTCTCTCACGGAAGGTTGGCTCCGCGGGCGCCACCGGGCCGGGCGCAGCCAGGACCGACCAGAGGGTGACGACGGCCGCCGCTGCCCCCTCCCGCCTCCGAGCGGCAACGGGGGACACCAGCCCATCACATGGTCGAAGGACTGTAGTCCCAGCCCTCCACGGGGTCAACACCGTAGTCGGCCGGGCGATCGGCTTCGAGACGAGGGGTTTACTGGCTCCACCCCCCCCGGGGGCCGCCAGGTTGTTCCCCGCCAGGGGCTTCTGCTACCATCACCGTTCGGTCGGTCGCCTCGGACCGACTCCCTTCTTACGCCGGCGTAGCTCAGCGGTAGAGCAGCTGATTCGTAATCAGCAGGTCCTCGGTTCAATCCCGAGCGCCGGCTCCAAGCCAGTCAACAACTTGGCGCGCGAGGTGTTTCCGGCCGAAACGGCTCGGGGTAACACCGGGGTAACGGGCGGGACCTCCTGAGCAGAGGTCTCCCTGGAGCCCAGGTTGTGGTAGGTTGTGCCGGGAGGGCACTCCGATCAACCCACTTTCGGGCTCGCCGGCTCGTCGAGAAGTTGCGGCCTACAGGCCGGCACAGGTTGCAGCTTGGCTCAACCTGCCGAATGCCACTGTACGTGCGTGGGCGAAAGGGCAGTATTACGACGTCCACGGGAAGCGCCGGTTCTTCAGACCGGTGATCGAGCCAACACGCGTCGGTGTGCCGCGCAACAGTCCGCTCGCACTCTCGTTCGTCAACTTCGTCGAGCTGCACGTGCTGAGCGCATTGCGTCGCGTGCACGCGGTATCGCTACCGAAGATCCGTCGGTCGATCGAGTACCTCGCCGAGCACTACCCTGACGTGAAGCACCCACTGGCTGACCTCGATCTCTTGACGGACGGCCTCGACGTCTGGCTCGAAGAGTTGGGCAACCTGGTCGCGGTGTCAGAGCACGGACAGCTCGGAATCAAGGACGTGCTGGAGGCACACCTCAGGCGCGTCGAGCGGGGCCCTCACGGCGAGGCGCTGAGACTCTATCCATTTCCGCACACGGGAGACGTCGCCAACCAGCCGCGCTCGATCGTAGTTGATCCGGAGGTCGCGTTCGGGCGGCCGACCCTGGTCGGGACCGGGATACCGACGCGAGTCATCGCGGGACGCTTCGACGCCGGAGAGTCACTCGAGAGCCTGATCGAGGACTTCGGCCGCCCGCAGGAGGACATCCTCGAGGCGATCCGGTGGGAGCGCCGGGAGCGGCGGGCTGCCTAAGGACGAGGCGGAAGCGCTCGTCTTCTTCATCGACCACAGCCTCGGAACCAGACTACTTGCGGACGCACTACGCGGCGCAGGCTGCCGCGTGGAGCTGCACGACGACCACTTCCCGCCGAGGACGAAGGACACAGAATGGCTCGCCGAGGTGGCGCGGCGTGGCTGGGTGGTGCTTTCCAAGGACTTCAATATCTCGAGCAACGCTCTCGAGCGCATCACGCTATTCGAGTCCGGAGCGCGGGCGTTTCTGCTGAGTCAGCAGGATCTCAGCGGCCCAGCGCAAGTCGCCGCCTTTCTCGCCGCACTTCGGCGGATGCGCAATGTCGCGAGGAGCGAACCGCCGCCCTTCATCGGACGCGTTCTCCCGTCGGGTGATGTGAAGGTTTTGGGCGAGCTGAAGCGCGCATGGAAGCGCGGGCGTCGCGCTGAACGACGACGAACAGAAGGCTAACGCTCGCCGCGCATGGGCGGCCGTGCACGGTGGCCTACTTCGATTCCAGACCCGATTCAGCCCTGTGCTGGTACTTCGCCAGCGGCTCAAGTGCGAGTAGCTCGGAAAGGCGCGAAACCGGAACAACCGCTCCTGGCCCGGTCTGGAACACCTGTGGGTAGCCAAATGCCTGGCCCGTGGTCTGCGTGTATCCCCAGAGCAGGCCGAGCAGCCATGGGCCCTGGGAGCCCAGGAGGAGCCCCGTTCTCTCGCCGATCCAGCGCTGGCCGCCGCCCACCAGGTAGACGAATACGGGCGCGCCGCTGTACCCCGATTGAGAACGGGTTTCGATGAGATACGCCGCGTGCTCCTGGCCGGATCTAGGATTCCGTATGGGCTCGAGCGGCATCATCGCAATGTTGCCAAAGCGGACCGCCGGGGTGTTGCGCTGTTTGCCCTCGTGGTTGACGAACCGGCCGACCGTGAACGTCTCGTCACCGATTCCGATGGCGTAGCGGTCCACGATCTCCTGAGAGAGAAACTGCCGTGGCGGAATCCCATACACGTCTGGCGAGGAGTCATCGATCCACGCCGCCGCGATGTCATCCCCAGAGGAGTGATACTGCCATCTGATCTGCTCCACCTCGATGATCGTCATGCCGCCGCTTTTCCTGTTGACCCTGAGAGACACGCGCGGTTGATTCACGACCACGTGCGCGGCCGTCACGGCGAAGAGGGGACCTTACGATGCCTCCTGCGGTGCGGGCAAGTAGACGTCTCGAGAGGCGAACTGTGCGCTCCGTCGAGGCGATGTGAACTCGGCGGCGCGCTAACGACGAATGCAGTCCTCGTCGTAGCCTGTCCTTCGCCATGCGACGGGCGAGGCTGCTGAAGGCTATCGGCGGGATTCTGGTACTTGGCTTTGCGGCCCTGAACGCCGTCGCATATCGGCAGGCGCACGCGTTCACGCACTTCGCCCCGGCAGGGCCTCGCACACGCATGGGGCAGCTCTCGGTCGTCGAGACCGTCAAGGTTCTGATCAACGGCGTGCGCGTGCCGCGTCCGGAGAACAGGCGAACGCCGGCCGACATCGGGGTGACCTACGAGCGGCACGTGCTTCGCGGCGGCCGCGGTGTCGCGCTCGAGGCTTGGTTGGTACCCCGGCCGGATGCGCATGGGGCCGTGGTCCTGTTCCATGGCCACGCTGCGAGCAAGGACTCGCAGCTCCGGGAAGCGAAGGCGTTTCACGGGATGGGCCTCAACGCGCTTCTCGTCGACTTCTACGGCTCTGGCGGTTCGGGCGGGAACGGCACGAGCATCGGCTACTACGAGGCCCTCGACGTCACCCAGGCATTTGCATACGCGCAACGCCTCCCGCGACCGGGGCCGGTGCTCCTCTACGGGACCTCGATGGGCGCAGCAGCGGTACTGAAGGCCGTGGCCGACGACGACCTTCGGCCGGCGGCGCTGATCCTCGAGTGCCCCTTCGACAGCCTGCTCGGGACGGTTCGGCACCGCTTCACGAGCCGGGGAGTACCATCCTTTCCTCTGGCGGACCTGCTCGTCTTCTGGGGAGGAGCGCAGGAAGGGTTCAACGGGTTCCGGTACCGCCCGGTGGACTCAGCAGCTCGCGTCCGGGTGCCAACGCTCTTGATGAACGGTGATCAAGACGAGTGGGTCCGCGTCGACGAGGCCCGCGCCATCTTCGACGCCCTGAAAGGGCCAAAGACGCTGCAGCTCTTCGCTGGCGTGGGACACGATTCGTGTCTTCGGCGCCGGCCGAGCAGTTGCCCGGCGTCGAGGTCCAGGCCGTCCGCGTGACCGCCGCCGCCTTCGACGAGCTGCTGCGTGGCCAGAGTGGCGTCCCCACCTGGCGCGGCCCGACCCCCGCCGCTTCCGCTGCTCCGAAGACCGTCAGCTCTCCCAAGCTCGACCAGATGCTGGAACGAGTCGTGGCCGAGGGGGCCTCGGACCTCCACCTCTCCCCCGGCCTCAAGCCCCGCTGGCGCATCGACGGCGACATGAAGGAGATCACCGACGCCACGGTACTCGGACCTGATGATGCCTTGCAGTTGCTCGAGCCCGTGATGGAGGAGCGACACAAGCTGGAGTTCCGCGAGCAGCTCGACGTCGACCTCGCCTACGCGGCGGCAGGCCTGGCGCGGTTCCGCGTCAACGTCTTCCGTGAGGCGAACGGCTACGGAGCGGCGCTCCGCCAGATCCCAGGAAAGATCCTCACCCTCGAGCAGCTCGGCATGCCCGAGATCCTGGGCGAGTTGTGCACCATCCCCAAGGGCCTGATCCTGGTCACCGGCCCGACCGGCTCCGGCAAGTCGACCACCCTCGCCGCCATGGTCGACCGCGTCAACAGGACCCGCAACGCCCATATCGTCACTATCGAGGATCCGATCGAGTTCGTTCATCCGCCGCAGGAGTGCCTGGTCACCCAGCGCGAGATCGGCGGCCACGCCCGCTCCTTCGCGCGGGCGCTCCGCGAGGACCCCGACGTGATCCTGGTCGGCGAGATGAGGGACGCCGAGACCATCCAGTTGGTGCTGGAGGCAGCCAACACGGGGCATCTGGTCTTGGCCACGCTGCACACCAACAGCGCGGTCAGCGCGGTCGACCGAGTCGTCGACCAGTTCCCCGCCGACCAGCAGGCTCAGATCCGCAGCGTGCTCGCCGACGTCGTGCGCGGGGTCATCGCCCAGACTCTGTGCAAGCGCGCTGGCGGAGGCCGCGTGGCCGCGCTCGAGATCCTGGTGGTGAACCAGGCGGTCGCCAACCTGATCCGCGAGTCGAAGACCGTCCAGATCCCGGGCATCATGCAGGCCGGCCGCGGCCAGGGGATGACGCTGCTCAACGACGAGCTGATGCATCTGGTCGAGGCCAAGACCATCACCAGGGACGAGGCCCTCGCCAAGGCGGTCGACAAGCAGGAGTTCCTGCGCCGGTTCCGAAGCGGGGTCACGCTGACTCAGGACCCGTCTGCGCAGGGCGCCTTCCGCGTCATGCAGGTCGAGCCCGGCTCCCCGGGCGCCGAGGCCGGTCTGGCCCGCGGAGATCTGATCATCGAGATCGACAACAAGCCGATCACCTACAACCTGGACCAGATGCGGGTCGTCTTCCGCACCGACGGCCGCCACGCCCTGACGGTGAGCCGCGGCGGCAAGCGTCAGCCGATCGTCCTCGACCTGAAACGCGCCTAACTGACAACGACGGCCGCAGCGGCGCCCGATACGGGTGCCCGATGCCAGGGGCCGCCACGCCCCGGGCACGGTGCATCCGTCGCTACGTCCGCCTCGGGGCCACGTGAAACGCCGCGACACGCTCTGTCTCGACGACTGTCACCAGGCGAAGCCGTCGCGCTCGGCGCGACGGGCGCAGCGGCCGGCTCCGGGGCGGGGCTATTGTGCGATCATGGTCACAGAAGAGACATCGTTCGTCGCGTCCGGATCGCCCTCGTTCTGGCTGACCTTGGTGGCGGTATTGGTGATCTGACGCGGCCTGGTCGCCTGCGCTTCGATCGTGAGCTGAGCGGAAGCATCGCGCGGAAGGTCACCGATGTCCCAAATCCCGCTGGCCGTGTCGTAGCTCCCCTGAGAGACGGTCGTGGAGACGTGGACCAGTCGGGCGGGCCAGCTCTCGAAGACCCCGAGCCCGCTCGCGTGTCCGGGGCCAGCGTTCGTGACCAGGATCGAGTACTCGAAGACTTCGCCTACGCCGACGCTCGTGGCATTCACCGTCTTGACCACGGAAACGTCCGCCGGCTGGCGCAACCTGGCGACGAAGGCATCCACCGCCCCGGCATGGGCGCGAATCGGACTGCCCCAAGTGGCGCCGCTCAGTCCGGCCACCCAGATGGACCCTTCGTGATAGGCCACGCCGTGCCCTTGGTCGATCGACGACCCCAGGAAGGTGTGCCACTCAATGGCGCCGTCGCCGGTCAGTCCGGCAACAAACGCGTTCGTCAGTGCAAACGGCGCGAACGGGATCAAGGGCATGCCCCAGGTCGCGTGGCTGAGGCCGGTCACATAGACGTCTCCACCCTCTGCGGCGACGTCGTACCCCGCATCCCCGCCCGGTGAGCCCAAGAAGGTGTGCCATTGGAGGCTGCCCCAACTATCGATCTTGGCGACATAGGCGTCCTCCAATCCGCCAAAGGGTCGAACCGGTGTCCCCCAACTCGCTCCGCTCATTCCCGTCACGAGAAGCGCGCCGTCGCTGTCGACGGCAATCCCCCAGCCACTGTCGAGAGATGTGCCGCCCAGGAAGGTGTTCCATTGCAGGACGCCGCAATCGGTCAGCTGGGCGGCGAAGGCATCGTCGTTGTTCATTCCGACGAAGGGGCGAACCGGGCTGCCCCAGCTCGCATTGCCTTCGCCCGTCACATAGACGTAGCCGCTGCGTTCATCGAACGTGACATCCTTGCCGCGATCAAGACCGCCTCCGCCGAGGAAGGTATTCCAATCCAGCGCACCATCCGGGCCAAGCCTCGCGACGAAAGCATCATAGTCCCCCTGAAACAGTCGAACCGGGGTGCCCCAACCCATGCTGCTGAGGCCCGTCACCAGAACACCCCCCGCCCCGGCAGAGACGCCAAGTGCGCCATCCCACTCGTTCGAGCCCAGGAACGTGTTCCACTCCAGCGTTCCGAAGCTGTCGAGCTTGGCAACGAAGGCGTCGGCCTGGCCGGAGAAGGGGGCGATCGGCCCGCCCCACGTGGCGTAGCTCACACCGGCCACGTAGACGGCCCCCGAGTCATCGACCGAGATCGATTCCCCCGAATCGAATGCAGCCGATCCCAGAAAGGTGAGCCACCGCAGCGATCCGTCGGCCGCGACCTTGGCAACGAAGGCATCGCTCCCCCCGGTGTATGCGCGGATCGGTAGACCCCAGGCGGCCAGGGAGGCGCCGACGACGTAGGCGTTACCTTGGTCGTCGACAGCGATGTCCGTTGCGCCGTCGTTGATCGCTGATCCCAGGAAGGTGTTCCAGGCGCCCTGAGCCGCCACGGGCTGTGCAAGGCACAAGAGGGAACACGTCACCGCAAGGACCACAGCCCGCGAGATCTTGAGATGCATTGGACTTGCCTCCTGCAGGGGTGCTGGTACGGAGTGTGGTTCGCGCGGCTCGCGCCGTCAACCCCCAGGCAGGCGGTGCTCAGCGCCTCGGGAGACCGTGCCGCGTGTGCTGCATCCGACCGTGCGTCGTTCGACGTCAGCGTCCGAGCTGCGACCAGTCGAGCGGCACCTGGACGCTCCGCGCATCCTCGAGCGACGACACCCAGCCGCTGTCGCGCCGGAGCCGGAATCGCTCGACCAGCCCCAGCCCAGCGCTCGCCGATTGGCTCAGGATGGGCCGGATGTGCACCGACAGCACCCAGAAGGGCTCGGGGATCTCCGCCGCAGGGCCACCGACCAGCGCGCCGCTGGCGCGAACCCCTGCGTACTTGTCGAGCGCGCTGAAGGGGAAGGAGGCCCGGCGCTGGTTGTCGCCCACCGCCAGCGGCAGGCGCGAGGTGTGCGCCGGACCAAACGAGGCGCCTGTCCGTCCCCAGGTCATGCTGACGGTCTCCGACACTTCGTAGAGCCCGGCGCGGCGCCCGCGGAGGACGTACTCGAGCGCCAGACCCCGCTCGGTCGGTGGGATGGAGGTGAGCGACGCCCGGCGGCTCCGGCAGCTCGAGGACGAGAACCGAAGGCTGAAGAGCGTCGTCGCTGATCTCACGCTGGACAACCAGGCGCTGAAGGCGGTCCTGGGAAAACGCTGGTGAGGGTAGCCTCTCGACGCGCAGCGGTCGGATTCGTCGTGGATCGGTTCGGGCTGAGCCAGCGCCGATCCTGCACCCTCATTGACATCGACCGAACGAGCTGCCGCTACGTAGCGTGTCGTGAGCCTGACGACGCGCTGCGGGCGAGGTTGCGTCAGCTGGCGCGGGAGCGTCCCAGGTGGGGCTACCGGACGCTCTACGAGATCCTGCGGCGCGACACCGTCGTGAACCACAAGAAGGTGCACCGGCTGTACAAGCTCGACGGCCTGCAGGTTAGGCGCCGTCGGCGCAAGCGGGTCGCAGCCGCGGACCGCGTGCCGCTCACGCGAGCCACACGGCCAAACCAGCGATGGTCGATGGACTTCACCTCGGACACGCTGTCGAACGGGCGGCCGTTCCGCACGCTGAACATCGTGGACGACTGCACTCGCGAATGCCCCGCGATCGAGGTCGACCATTCGTTGCCGGGACTGCGGGTCACTCGAGTGCTCGACCGTCTCGCAGAGACACGAGGTCTCCCGCGCACGATCGTCTGCGACAACGGCCCGGAGTTCACCGGCCGCGATCTCGATCGCTGGGCCTACCGGCGCGGAGTGCGGATCCACTTCATCGATCCGGGCAAGCCAATTCAGAACGCCTTCGTGGAGAGCTTCAACGGCAAGTTCCGGGACGAGTGCCTCAGCGAGCACTGGTTCGTGGACATCCACGACGCTCGCCGGACCATCGAGACGTACCGCCGTGACTACAACGGCTATCGACCGCACAGCTCCCTTGGGGGCAAGACCCCCGAGGAGTTCGCGCGGTGCGCTGCAGCTCTCCAGGCGCCTTCAGCGCCTTCCGACCCGCAGCGCGGAGGGATCAACCCAGTCGGAGGGCCCTCAGAATAGCTGGAGGAGTGAACGGGGGCAGGTCACTGCGGGTGCTCCGGGACAGGATCTCGGACGAATTGGCGTTCGGACCCGGTGCGGACCCGGCTCGGCACTGAGCCCGGCGAGACTCTGCGACATGGGCAGGCGGGCTGTCCGCCTGCCTTTGCCGGCGACTCTCCCCCGGCCTGGGGCTGGGCGTGGAGATCAGTTGCCGGGTGTATCGGCCGCGGAAGCCTCGCGAGTCGCCGCTCTTCCAGCTGGTCGAACGGCACCTCGACGAGCTGCTGCGTGTCTGGCCGGAGCGCTTCGCGCGCCAGCACGGCGCCTTGCGTCCGGTGGTGGAACGGGTGCTGCGAGAGTTCCTGCGCTGCGGGCTCGTCGAGCATGGCTTCGCTCGGCTCTGGTGCGGGGAGTGCCGGCGCAGCGTGCTGGTCGCCTTCTCCTGCCGCGGCCGCAGCTTCTGCCCGTCGTGCGAGAAGAAGCGGCAGATCCTTTGGGCCGAGTGGCTGTGCAAGGAGGTGCTGGAGCAGGTCGCACACCGCCATGTCGTGCTGACCATCCCGCGGCTGCTGCGGCCGCTCCTCCGGCGTCGCCGCGAGCTGCTCGGCGAGCTGGGCCGGGCGGCAGCCGAGGCCGTGAGTGAGCTCGTCCGCAGGGCCGCCGGGGATGGAGCCCGCCCCGGCATCGTCGTCTCGATCGCGACAGCGGGGGATCTCCTGCAGTGGCATCCGCACGTTCACCTCCTCACGACCGACGGCGGCAAGACGGCAGACGGCTCGTGGCAGCCTCTGCGGGAGTGGGACGGCGTACTGCTGATGGGGCTCTTCCGGGAGCGTCTCCTGGGGAGGCTGGTCGCGAGCCACGCCATCTCGCCAGAGCTGGTGGCGAAGCTCCTCGCCTGGAAACACCCCGGCTTCTCTGCCCACGTCGGCGAACCGATCACTCCCGAGGAGCAGCAGCGGCTCGAGGACACGGCCGCCTACCTCGTGCGCAATCCGCTCTCACTCAAGAAGCTCGTGTATCTCGACGGGAAGAAGGCGGTCGTCTACCGCTCGCGGATGAATCCCTTTCTCGGCCGGAACTTCGAGGCGATGGACCCTCTCGAGTGGCTGGCTCGCCTGAGCGACCACATCCCGGACCCGGGGCAGCACCGCACGCTCTTCTATGGCGAGTACTCGAATCGCGCCCGAGGCGCTGGCGAGTCCGGCGAGCCCGAGATCAAGACGCCGCAAGAGGAGAAGCCGCGCAAGCGTTGCCTGTCGAGCTGGGCGAGGCTGCTCGCCAAGGTGTACCAGGTGGACCCTCTCGTGTGCACCCGCTGCGGCCAGCGCATGAGCGTCGTGGGGTTCGTGACGGGCGCGGTTGCCGTAGGGCGGATCCTCGAGCATCTGGGCCTCCGCACACCGCAAGCCGAGAAGCCGCCGCCCGAGCGCGAGCTCGTCCGCGTGGCCGAGCACGGAGACGGCTGGGGAGTGCCGGCGGACTGGGACTGACTTTCGAGCCGCCCGACGAGCCGCTCGAAGCTTGATGGCCCCCTCCGGAGCGGGGGAGTCTGCACCGGGTTGATGGAATGGCTGGTGGGGGCAAGCTGCCGGGCGGCCGGGACGCCGAACGGGTGAGCGGACCCGACGCCCTGGGTGCCCGCTTCGGACGCCTTGCACGGCCTGGTCGCTCCTCACGGGGGCGACGCGTGATCGAAATACCTACTGGTTACTGGTTTCGCTCCTCACGGGGGCGACGCGTGATCGAAATACCTACTGGTTTCTCGGCGGTGGCCCGGATGAACACGTCCAGGTCCTCGGTCGCCCGGACGAGACCATGGAAGCCCATGGCGGCGGCCCCGATGAGTACGTACTCGAGATCCTCGCGCTCGAAAGCTCGAAGGACGCGGAGTATCTCGTCGCGGTCCACGGCGCCTAGCGTAACCCGCTGCTGTGGCGCAAGCCAGCGCCTGGCTGTACGACGACCCCCCGGAAGGGACTATCCCGCTCTCGGGCCGGTCGCGCACCGCCACAACGTCGCGCTCGTGGCCCTGGCCGCGCTCCTCGGCCGGAGGGCCTCCCCCACCTTCCGCTACGCCCTCTGGTGCGTCGTCCTGGTGCGCCTCTGTTTCCCCTTCAGCCTGAGCCTGCCCATCGGCCTGATGGCCCTCCAGACCGGCGCGCGGACCGCGGCCCCGGGAGTATCCTTCACCGCGGGAGGCTCTGCATGAGACACGGCGGCGTCGGTCTCTCGTCCGCAGCCCTCGCCCTGTTCGCGCTCGCCCTGGGCGGCTGCGGCGACGAGCCGCGGATCTTCGACGATCCCGGCCAGCCTGTCGAGAGACGGGTGGAGAACGTCCTCTCGCTGATGACCCTCGACGAGAAGATCGCCGCCTTGGGTACCGATCCCTCCGTGCAGCGCCTCGGCATCCGCGGGAGCGACCACATCGAGGGCCTGCACGGCGCCGCGCTGGGTGGACCGGGGGCCTGGGGCGGCTCGAGCCCGATCCCGACCACGCAGTTTCCCCAGTCCGTCGGCCTGGGCGAGACCTGGGACCCCAACCTCGTGCGCGAGGCGGCGGCCGCCGAGGCCGAGGAGGCGCGCTACATCTTCCAGAGACCGCGCTACCGGCGCGGGGGCATCGTCATCCGGGCTCCCAATGCCGACCTCGCCCGTGACCCCCGCTGGGGGCGCTCCGAGGAGTCGTACGGAGAAGACCCTTTTCTCACCGGGACCCTCACGACCGCTTTCGTCGAGGGCCTGCAGGGGGACGACCCCCGCTACTGGAAGGCCGCGTCGCTCCTCAAGCACTTCATGGCCAACAGCAACGAGGACGGCCGCTTCGGCTCGTCTTCGGACTTCGACGAGCGCCTGCTCCGCGAGTACTACTCGGTCCCCTTCCGCATGGGCATCGAGGGCGGTGGGGCGCGGGCCTTCATGACGGCGTACAACGCGGTCAACGGCATCCCGATGCTGGTGCACCCGGTGCTCAAGAGCATGGTGATGGCGGAATGGGGCTTCGACGGCATCATCTGCACCGACGCGGGAGCCCTCGGCTTCTCGGTCACGCACCACCACTACTTTCCCGACCTGGCCCAGGCGGCCGCCGCGGCGATCCACGCCGGCATCAACCAGTTTCTCGACGACTACAGAGGGGACCGGTGCGCGATGCCCTGTCCCGCGGGCTTGTACAGCGAGGCCGACATCGACCAGACGCTCGAGGGCGTCTATCGCGTCATGATCCGGCTCGGGCTGCTCGATCCACCGGAGATGGTTCCGTACTCCACGATCGGCGAGGGCCCGGAGCCCTGGACCCGCGACGACCGTCGCGCGCTTGCGCGCCGCGTGTCGCGAGAGTCCGTGGTGCTCCTGAAGAACGACGGCCTTCTGCCCCGCTGGATCCGGACCGCCTGCGATCGATCGCCGTGATCGGGCCCTATGCCGCCGAGGTGCGCCTCGATTGGTTCAGCGGCACGCCACCCTACACGGTCAGCCCCCTCGCGGAGATCCGGAACCGGTTCGGGTCGGACGTGTC
>CAVTBK010000008.1:0-192942 GCA_963732935.1 uncultured Acidobacteriota bacterium
TAGCCGACTTGAGTGGCGAGCGGCCCAGCGTGTACTACGAGATCGGCTATGCGCACGCCATCGGGAAGCGCCCCATCCTGTACCGGCGCGCCGGCACTCGTCTTCACTTCGACCTGGCGGTGCACAACTGCCCCGAGTACAGAAACGTGACCGAACTTCGGGAGAGGCTGCGAGGCGGCTCACCGCCATGACAGGTGGCGAGAAACGCCGTCGAGGGAGGGGGTGGTTCATAACAACCAGTCGGAGCGGACGAGGCCGGCGCAAGCGATGGTGCCGCGCCGCTGAACTGGACGTTCGGCTGGCATGGAGGGGGACGACGGGGGCTGGAGGGCGGATGAAAGGGATGCGGAGCACGGCATGTGCTGCCTCATTGGGAGGCGTCCGCCCGCTTTCGCCGTTTGGCGGCGCGGCGCCTCATCTCCGCGCTGCGCTCCTCGGGACGACCATCCACGAGCTCGCCCACACGCTCGCGGGCGACAGCGTGCCGAAGCCCGACAGCTTCGTGAACCTCATCGCCGGGGCGGTGGAGCGGAAGCTGGACTTCGTGTCCGGGCTCTACCGCAAGCGCGAGATATTCAGAAACGGGCCGGAGCTCTGGGAGGTGTACAGGGACCACGGCCACGAGCTGACGGACGCCGAGGTCGATGCCGCGCCGCTGGTCGAGGTCGCCTGGTGCGGATTCGGCCTGGTGTGGACGAGCGCCGAGATGCTGATGGCCACGTACCGCGAGTCGCGGAAGCGCATGTGGCCGGGCGGTCCCTTTGCGTTCACCGAGCGCATGTCGGAGGACGAGACGTTCTGCCCCCTGGCCCGGGAGCTTGGCTTCAAGGTCTGGGCCGACACGACCACGCGCGTCGGGCACGTCGGTGCCGCCCGCATCATCGGCCCCGACATGCCGGCCGAGGCCCCCTCCGGGTTCGTAGGCCCCCACGGCGGCCAGCCGCCGGGAAGCGCTCTGGCGGAGGGCAACGCGCGCGGGGGTCCCCAGCTATCAGACCCAGGGGCGTCCCGCCGCGTTGCTCTCCGCACAGTCTCCGCAGCCGGCGCTGTGCTGCCGACAATGGCGCGACAATGACCGGCTCATTGTGGGAATAATAGTGGTAGACGCCCGCAGATACGGGACCTATGTTTTCCCGTCAGGCCCAGGGCGGGCCGGGAGGGATGACATGGACACGAAGGAGACGGCGAAGGCGAAGACCCCGGCGGCGGACCCCAGAGAGCTCAGCCACCGGCTCGTGGCGGGCACGGAGACACTGACCCTGCTCGCGACGAAGCTGCCGGACGGGACCTACCGGACCGAGGCCGTGCACCGGGCCAGCAAGGCGGCGAAGAACGTGAGGGGCGCGACGCAGGTGCATAAGGACCTGGCCGCTGCCCGGATCACGCTCGACAGGATGGTGCAGGACGCGAAGAAGAACGGCTGGCAGGTGCCCACAGGGAAGGGCGGGTTCCGCCGGCCTGCGGACCAGTTCACGGCGCTCCCGAGGCCGGGAGCCGCAAAGAAGTAGCAGACCCGCACACGGCCCGCTGCCTGGAATGGAGCGGGCCGTTGTGTGCCTGTGATGCGCGTCTGGCTGCTGTATGCTCAGTTCCCGTGGACACCACCTTGCCGGTTCTCGTCGCACTGCTCGCGGCACCATGGGTTATCTGGGCGTCCACATGACGCTCCACCCGCCCGACACTGATCCGAAGAAGAAGACCCGTTACAAGTCGGCCTTCTTCATCCTCGGGGTCTTGTCGGTACTTCTCGCTCTCGTCCAGGGCTGGCGAAACGGCAACGCACAGGTCGCGGCGGATGAGGCCCAGCGTCGCCACGAGGCGTCGCTTGCGAGGATCACGGAGCAGACGGCGCGCATCGAGAAGCTCGCAACAGACAACCAGCGCCTTAGCGGGGAAATCAAGGGGCTGAGTAGGCTCGCCGTCGAAGTGGCGAAGCTTCCGACGGTGCTGAAGCGTGATCTCGCGCCAATCACCTTCAGCGTCAGCGAGGAGCCGCCGAATGGCGATCTGCGGTCCTGTACGGTTATCGTGCGGACGACGCTTCCATTGGTCCGTCCCCGCTTGCAGTTCACGTTCGACACGGCGCCGAGGAACGCGGCTCTCGAGGGTGTGCCCGATCCGCAGCCGTGGAAGAGGCTCGACAGCTCGACGCTGGAGTACTGGTACGGCGGCAGCGGCGGGCAGACCGTGTTCTCGCCTGAGCAGCCCGCCGTGTTTCACCTCAGCTCGCCAGGGCCGTTCAGGCTCAGGAGAGTCAGCTACCGGGAGTAGCCCCGCAACGCCCCCGCAACGCCGTTTGCGCCGCTCCGCTCAGCAGCCGCTAAGCTGCACTTGGTGCGGGCCGTCGTGCGTTCAGGCTTTACTTGCCGGCCATCTGGCCCCAGCCGGTGCAGGAGACGCACTGGTGGTCCGGAGAGGCGCGAGCACCTCGGCCTTCTCGGCTTCCTTGGCCTCATCTGGGCCAAGGAAGCGGCCGATGAATGGGGCATCCCTTCCCGCGAAAAAGCACAGCAGCCTGAACGCCGGACCATCCGTGAACATCTCGGATGAAGCGACGTGGAGCATGACCCCGTCCTGGTTTCGCGTCGAGTGAATCCGGGCCCACGAGGCATTGGTTCTCCTTTTCGCTGGGACCAGAGGGTGCTCACGGGGCAATTGGGGCACGCCGGCCGCTAGGTGGGAGGGGCCGCGCCCTCACGCCCCGCGCACGCCCCGGTGGGGGCGAGCCGGGGGCCATCCTCGTAAGTTGTTGAGGGATTGGTGGACCGCGCGGGGCTCGAACCCGCGACCTCCTGATTGCGAACCAGGCGCTCTCCCAGCTGAGCTAGCGGCCCACAGCGGAACCTAGGGATTCTACCGGAGGGGGTGGGGGCGAGCAACTGGAGGGGCGCGAGCGATGCAGGGTGTGTGCAGGGTGTGCGATGCTCTTAGGAAAGGGAGTTGAACGGGGGAGGAGCCGATCATGATGCTGCTCGGACCCGTCGTAGCGCTGGCACTGGCGGCGGCGTCGTTCCAGCCGCCGGATCTGCGGGATGGGGCGGTGCCGGGGGTGCCGGCCCCGGAGGTGGGGGGCGGCGAGGTGTGGTTGGAGCTGGGCATCAGCCCCAGCGGAGCGGTCACGGACGTGGTGACGTTGCGGGAGACGCCGCCCTTCACGGACGTGATGCGGGGGCTGGTGAGGAGCTGGAGCTTCCGGCCGGCGGTCGAGGGAGAGCAGGCCGCGGCCGGACGGGTGCTGGTGGTGGCGCAGTTCCGTCCGCCCACCGTGGTGGGCGGGGCGATCGGCGCGCTGCCGCAGGACGTGGCGTCGGGCTCGGCGGAGGTGGCGGTGCCGATCGCGGCGCCCATGCCGGGCTATCCGGCGGACGCGGTGGGGGACGCGACGGTGCTGCTGGAGGCGACCGTCGGCGGCGACGGGAAGGTCCACGCGACGCAGGCGATCAGCGGGTCGCCGCCCTTCGCGGGCGCGGCGCTCGACGCGGTGCGCGGGTGGACGTTCCGCCCGGCCACACGCGGGGGCGTCACGGTGCCGGGGGTCGTTTGCGTCGTCGTCTCGTTCCGGAGCCCCGTCGTCGGCGCACCGGAGGTGCCGGAGCCGGAGCAGTCGTCGACCCCGTAGACGCCCCGGCGGCGCTCAGGCGTCCTTCGCTGCGGCCGTCTTTCCCGCGTCGAGCGCGGCCTTGAGCCGCTTCGGCGTCATCGGCAGGCGGAAGACGCGCGTGCCGGTGGCGTCGAAGACGGCGTTGGCGACGACGGCGCCCATGGGGACGATGGCGGGCTCGCCGCCGCCCTGGGGCGTGAGCTCGTCGTGCTTCACCAGCACGGTCTCGATCTTCGGGAGCCAGGAGAAGCGCGGGATCTCGTAGGTGTCGAAGTTGTCCGTCGAGCATCTCCCCGCCCTTGAACTGCAGCTCCTCGCGCAGCGCGTAGCCGAGGCCCATGGTGATGCAGCCCTCGACCTGCATGGTGGCGCCCTCGGGGTTGACCACGATGCCCATGTCCTGGGCGCAGACGACGCGCTCGACCTGGACCGTGCCGTGCTCGCCGGTCCACCTTCACCTCGGCCATGAGCGCCGACGTAGGTGCCCGCGTCGATGCCGCAGGCGACGCCCCACGCCGCGGCCGCTCGGGCCCGCGGCCGGCTTCCAGCCGAACTTCTCCGCCGCCGCCTGGAGGACGCTCCGGCGCATGCGGGGGTCGCTGGTGTTGCGCAGGCGGAACTCGAGCGGGTCGACGCCGGCGGCCGCGGCCATGACGTCGATCTGCGACTCGCGGGCGAAGACGTTCATGTTGGCGCCGGGCGCGCGCCAGGGGCCGACGCGCGAAACGGTGGGGGACGCCGGGCCCGCCGCGCCAGCCGCCGGAGACGCGCATGCGGGTGTTGGGGACGTCGTAGAAGAGCTCCGCCGCGCGGTCGCCCGCGAAGTAGACGTCGTAGTCCCAGAGGGTGATCTTGCCGTCGGCGTCGATGCCCGAGCCGATCTTCACGACGAGGCGGGGTCGAAGGTGTCGTAGAAGAACTCCTCCGCGCGCGTGACAGGCGACCTGCACCGGCCGGCCCAGTGCGTCTTCGCCAGCCGCGCCGCCTCCTCGGCCTGGCGGGCCCGCGCTCTTGCCGCCGAAGCCGCCCCCGACGAAGGGCGTGATGACGCGGACGTTCTTGGCGTCGAGGCTCGAGCATGCGGCGCGAGGCGGTCGCGGAGCGGGAACGGCGTCTGGGTCGAGGCCCAGACCGTGAGCTTGCCGTCCTCGAAGGTCGGCGGCGGCGGCGTGGGGCTCCATGGGCGCGTGGGCGACGTAGCCCTTGAGGTAGGTCGTGCTCGAAGACCTTCGGCGCGCCGCCTTGCGCGCCGCCGCTGAGGCTCGCCCTTGGTCTCGCGGATCTCGCGGGCCGGCGCCTTGGCGAGCAGCTCGTCGAAGATGCCGTCCTGGTCCGCTCCCGGCGCGGCGGGCGGTCCACTCGGCGCCGACCTTGGCCAGGGCGGCCTCGGCCTGCCTCGGGGTCGGCGTGCAGCACGGCGATCAGGTCGTCGCTGCTCCACGACGCGTGACGCCCGGCAGCTTCGCCGCGGCCGAGGTGTCGGCGCTTGAGCAGCCTCGCGCCGTGGGCGGGCGGGCCGGAGGAGCTTCGCGTAGAGCATCCCGGCCAGCCGGACGTCGGCCGCGTACTGCGCGCGGCGCCGGTCACCTTCTCCCGGCCGTCGAGTCCGCCTGGGCGACTGGCCCATCACCGTGAACTCGGCGACCGTGTGCAGCACGGCCTTCTCGTCGAGGGTGCGCGGAGATGGCCTTGCCCTTGGCGAGCTCGCCGTAGCTCAGGCTCCGGTCCGGCTCGGTCCTTCACCGCGACCACGGCCGTTCGCCGCGACCAGGCGGTCCTTCGGGACGCCGAGCTCGCTCGCGCGGCGAGCTCGATCAGCACCGTGCGGGCCTCGGCGCCCGCGGCGCGCAGGGCGGGCCCGAACATGCGGGTGGTGAGCGAGCCGAAGGTGCCCATGTCCCAGGGGCAGCGGTCGGTGTCGCCCATCACCATGTCGACGACGGGCAGCTCACGCCCAGCTCCTCGGCCAGCATCTGGGCGAGCGAGGTGATGACGCCCTGGCCCATCTCGATCTTGCCGGAGAAGACGGTGACCGTGCCGTCCTGCGCCGATCCGGAGGTAGGCGTTGAAGTCCTCGGGGTAGGAGGGCCGCCGGCCCTGGGCGAGCGCGCTCGTCCGGCCGAAGGCTGAAGACGATCACGATCCCGCCGCCCACGAGCTCGATGAAGGAGCGGCGATCCATCCGGAGCGGGGCGCTCATGGCTTGCCTCCCTGCTCCGACGACCGCTTCGACGGCGGCCAGGATCCTCTTGTGCGCGCCGCAGCGGCAGAGGTTGTCCTCCATGCCCCGGGCGATCGCCTCGCGGCGTGGGGTGCGGCTCTCCGCGCAGGAGGGCGTAGGCGTTCATCAGCATGCCCGGAGGTGCAGTAGCCGCACTGGAAGGCGCCGTGCTCGATGAAGGCCTCCTGCAGCGGGTGGAGCTGGCCGCTCGTCGCCAGGCCCTCGATGGTCATCACGTCCTTGTCCCGCACGTCGGCGAGGCTGGTCTGGCAGGAGCGCACCGCCTGCCCGTCCACGACCACCGTGCAGGCGCCGCAGATCCCCTCTCCGCAGCCGTACTTGGTGCCGGTGAGGCCCAGCTCCCCGCGCAGGACCCAGAGGAGCGTGCGCTGGTCGTCCGTGTCGAGGGTCACCGGCTTTCCGTTCAGCCGGAACTGGACGGGGTTCTTCATGCGAGGTCCCCCTTCTTCTTCAGACGCCGATCTCCCCACATCCTACCCCCGGCCGCCCGGCGGCGCGGCACCGCGTCCTGCCGCCCCGGCCGGGGTCAGAGGACGGACTGGCCCAGGGCGCGCCTGGCCTTGTCGAGCGTGACCGGCCGGTACTCGGCGAAGCGGTCCAGGAGCCGCTCGGGATCGGAGTCGACGAGCAGGGCGTCCCGGTGCTCGGGGGCGACGAAGCCCTCGGCGACGGCGTGGGACAGGAAGGCGATCAGCGAGCCGTAGTAGCCCGCGACGTCGAGGAGACCGCAGGGCTTGGCGTGGATCCCGAGCTGCGCCCAGGTGAGCGCCTCGAACAGCTCCTCGATCGTGCCCAGGCCGCCCGGCAGCGCGATGAAGGCGTCCGCCAGCTCGGCCATCAGCGCCTTGCGCTCGTGCATCGAGCCCACCACGCGGAGGTCCGAGACCTCTCGACAGGCCAGCTCCCGCTCGACGAGCGGCCGGGGGATGACACCCGTCACCTTGCCGCCCGCCTGCAGGACGGCGCGGGCCAGCTCGCCCATCAGGCCGACACGGCCGCCGCCATAGACGAGCCGGAGACCTCGGGCCGCGAGGACACGTCCCAGCCCGCGCGCGGCCTCGACGTACTCCGGGCGCGCGCCCGGGCTCGAGCCGCAGAAGACGCAGACGGACTCGATGGTTCGATCCCGCGGAGTCACGCGGGCATCTTATCCCGGGGGGATCGTGGCCTGTCCCGGGGGCTCGCGGCTCATTGCGGCCGGAAGGCGTAGAGCCGGTTGTCGGCCGCCACGAAGACCCTGCCGTTGACGGCAACCGGCGTGCCGAAGCGCCGGAGGCCCTTCATCACGTCGGCGTCCGCGCCCCCGTCGAAGACGAGCGCCCCGGTCTCGCCGTTCCAGGCGTGGAGCCGGTTGCTGCCCTCCGCTCCGGCGACCCACACGAGGGTGTCGGCGACCCCGTCCGTGGTCGTGACGATGGGGAAGCCCTGGCCACGGCTGTCGGCGCACCAGTCCGTGATGGCCGTCGGCGGCGAGGTGGCCGTGATGCGCAGCGAGACGAGGTCGCCCGACTGGCCCGCCGGGCAGTGGGTGCCGACGGAGCCCCGGTAGCCGTGGAAGACGAGATGGACGCCGCTCGGCGTCGTGTAGACGGCCGCGGCGTTGATGATCTGCCGGCTGGCCACCTGCGCGCTGAAGAGCCCCTCGCCCCGCATCCCGTCGCCCTTCCCGATTCCGCCCAGGTTCGTGCGGTCGAGGAGATAGACGACGCCGTTCTTGCCGAGCGCCGCCGCCAGCGTCGAGGGCGTGGCCCCCGGCACGTCGAAGAGGACGGGTCCGGAGCCGCCGATGTCCACGTCGCGGTCGTCGAGGGCCTTCCAGTTCGAGGGCGTGAAGTAGTCGGCAGTGCCGCCCGGGAAGACGGCGCCCTTCTGCAGCCGGACGACCGCCTCGCCTCCCCTCCAGGTCGTGACACCGAAGGTGTTGCCGGTGGCGGCGAAGACGGAGCTGCCGTCGTTGGCGAGCCCGCCCGGGGCCCAGATGCCGCCGCCCCTGGCGTCGGTCGCCCAGGCCGTGGCCGCGTCCGGCGTATCGAGTGGAATCGCGACCACCCAGCCGTGGTACGGGCCGCAGTCGCCGGCATGGCCGCCGAAGGGCACGTAGAGGACGCCGTCGGCGATGGTCAGCGCTCCCCTCTGGTTCTGGGGGATCGGGTCGAAGGGGAGGCCGGCAAACGAGACGCCCAGCAGGTTGAACGGCCATCCCGGGCGCTCGCTGCCGTCGTCGATCGACAGGGCGTGGACCCGGTGCGTGTCGATCCGGGTGGTGCCGTTCACCGCCGAGACGTAGAGCGTGCGGCGGCTGAGGTCGATGGCGGGCGTGCCGGTGACCCCGAGCGGCGTGACGTTGCCGCAGCCCGCGCCGGTGCGCGGGGCCGCGGGGCCGAGGGAACGGGTCCAGACGGTCGCGCCGGTCGCCTCGTCGATGGCGTCGACCTCGTTGTCCTCGGTGGCGACGTAGAAGGTGCCCTGCCCACCCGGGCCGTCCGCGACGTACAGGGGCTGTGCGTAGACGTTGCCCTTGACGATGCCGGCGAAGCTCGGATCGCGCCCGAACGTGGCTGCCGCGGCGCGGGTCAGGGCGGGCTGCAGGTAGAGGCCCTGGCGCAGGGGGCCCGCGTGGTGCTCGAGGATCGAGGCGAGCGGCACCGGGGTGGGGGTGACGGGCGGGTTCGGGCTGGTCGCGCTGCTGCCGCAGGCGAACGCTCCCAGCGACAGCAGCGGGACGGCTGCGGGCAGCCTCAGGCGCATGTTCTCTCCTCAGGGAATGTCGGGGGACTACGGACAGACTAGCCCGCCACGACGGTCGCCACAAGAGACGCAGATCACAGTGGGGCGCGGACCTCGCGTGCGGCCGCCGCCGGGTAGAATCGGGCCGGGAGGCCTGAATGTTCTTCGTCGACCGGCGCGTGCAGGAAGAGCGCGAGGCGCAGCTGCTCGCGCCCTGGGGCATGCGCAGCGCCCTCAGCCGTGGCCGGCGCTACCCGGAGGCGGAGCACGCCCTGCGCACCTGCTTCCAGCGCGACCGCGACCGCGTCATCCACTGCTCGTCCTTCCGGCGGCTCGAGTACAAGACGCAGGTGTTCGTGAACCACGAGGGCGACAACTACCGCACGCGGCTCACCCACAGCCTGGAGGGGGCGCAGATCGGGCGGACGGTCGCGCGCGCGCTCGGGCTCAACGAGGAGCTGACCGAGTGCCTGATCCTGGGCCACGACCTCGGCCACACGCCCTTCGGCCACTCGGGCGAGAAGGTGATGGACGAGCTGATGCGCGAGCACGGCGGCTTCGAGCACAACCGCCAGACGCTGCGGGTCCTGGAGCTGCTGGAGCGGCGCTATCCCGCCTTCCCGGGCCTCAACCTCACCTGGGAGGTGCGCGAGGGGATCATCAAGCACCACCCCGACTCGGACGCGACGGCCCCGCCCGAGTACGCGCCGGGCGAGGCGCCCACGGTCGAGGCGCAGCTCGTCGACTTCGTGGACGAGATCGCCTACAACAACCACGACATCGACGACGGGCTCGCCTCGGGGATGGTGAAGGTGGACGAGATCCGCGCGGTCGCGCTGTTTCGGGAGGCGCACGACGACGCCCTCGCGAGCGGGGTCCACGACCCGCGCCTGGTGCGCTACCACGTGGTGCGCTGGATCATCGCGCACTGCGTCTCCGACCTCATCGAGACGACGGGCCGCGCGCTCGAGGGGGCGGGCGTCCGCTCGGTCGCCGACGTGCGGGCGGCGGGCCGGCGGCTGGTGGCCTACTCGCCGGAGATGGCCGCTCAGGTGCAGCGAGCTGAAGGAGTTCCTGTTCCACGGCATGTACCGCCACTACCGGGTGGTGAGGATGGGACGCAAGGCCGGGCGGCTGCTGCGCGACCTCTTCGGCTCCTACGTCGCCGAGCCGCAGCAGCTGCCCGCCGCACTTCCAGGCGCAGATCGAGCGGGACGGCGTCGCGCGGGTCGTCTGCGACTACATCGCCGGCATGACCGATCGCTTCGCGGTCGACGAGCACCGCAAGCTCTTCGATCCGCGCGTGCGCGTGTAGCATCACCAGGTCTGTCGCATCGGCAGCGGAGGGACGGATGACGGCCAGGGGCGAGGGTGGCCTGACGGACGTCGCCGGGCTCGAGGTCGGCCATTTCACGCACGGGGACCGGCCGACGGGCTGCACGGTCGTGCTGGCGGAAGAGGGCGCCGTCGGCGGCGTCGACGTGCGCGGCGGCGCGCCCGGCACGCGCGAGACCGACGTCCTCCATCCCGTCAACCACGTGGCGGTCGTGCACGCGGTGGTGCTGGCGGGCGGCTCCGCCTTCGGTCTCGAGAGCGCGACGGGGGTCGTGCGTTTCCTGGAGGAGAAGGGGATCGGCTACCCGGTGGGCGTCGGCCGCGTGCCGATCGTGCCGGCCGCGATCCTCTTCGACCTCGGGGTCGGCGACTTCAAGGTCCGCCCCGACGCCGCCTCGGGATACCAGGCGGCTCGCGCGGCGACGAGCGGGTCGGTGGACGAGGGGAGCGTCGGCGCGGGTGCCGGGGCGACGGTCGGGAAGCTGTTCGGCCCGAGCGGCGCGATGCGCGGGGGGCTCGGCACGGCGTCCCTCCGTCTCGGGGACGAGGCCGTGGTGGCGGCGCTCGTGGTGGTGAACGCGGTGGGGGACGTGATCGATCCCGAGACGGGCGCCCTCGTCGCCGGCGCGCGCAGCGAGGACGGGACGCGTTTGCGCGGGACGATGGCCTCGCTGCTGCGGGGAGAGCTGCCGGGCCGGGGCCTAGGCGCGGCTCCGGGCGTCGAGAACACGTCGCTCGGGGTGGTGGCGACGAACGTCGCCCTCGACAAGAGCGAGGCGACCAAGGTCGCGCAGATGGCGCACGACGGCCTGGCTCGCACCATCCGGCCGGTCCACACTCCCTGGGACGGCGACACGATCTTCGCGCTCTCGCTCGGAAAGGTGCGCGTCCCGGAGCCGGCCTTCGTCGTGGGGGCGCTCGCGGCGGAGGCGGTGGCGCGGGCGGTTCTGCGAGGCGTCCGAGCCGCGACCAGCCTCCCCGGGCTCCCGTCGGCCAGCGACTGGGCGGCGCGGTGACGGGCGCCGGCGCGCCCTCCGGCGGCCGGCGTGTGCCCGTTGTCCGGCCTGTGGAAGACACGGTGGAAAGCCTGTGGAAGACCTGTCGGCGGACCCCGGCGGGAGCTGTGCACAGGGTGCGGACAGACTGTGGACGGAGGCGGCGTGCCTGAGCCGCCGCGCCCCAGCAGCGCGTCCCCGGGCCGCGACCTCCTGGCGGCGGCCCTCGCCGGATGCTCGGTGGCCGTGTTCGTCGCCACCCTCCTCGCCACGCTCGCCGGCCGGCTGGAGTCCGCGGTCGGGCATCGCGGCCCTCGTCGCCGGCGCGCTCGGGGCCCTCGCGGTGGCCTGGCGACCGTGGTCGCTCGCGCCGCCCGTGGCCGCGACCAGGATGCGGCGTGTGGTCGACGTCCTGGCCCTTCTCGCCTTCGCGCTCGTGTCCCTGCGGCAGTTCGGGTGCCTCGTCTACGAGCGGCATGGCCGCCTGCTCACGCTCCTGCCCTCCAACTTCGGCGACCTGCCGCTGCACTGGACCTACGCGCAGCACTTCGCGATCGGGGCGCCCTTCTGGCCACAGGATCCCATCCTCACCGGCGAGCGGCTCCACTACCCGCTGGGCGTCGACCTGCTGACGGCCGTCTTCGTCCAGCTCGGTGCGTCGCTGCCGGTCCTGCTGGTCGTGATGGGGCTCGCCGGCGCCGCGCTCACGGCGCTCGCTCTCCGCCGCTGGGGCGGCGCCTTCGCCGTCGCCGGGTTCCTCTTCGCCGGTGGTCTCGTCGGGTTCCGCGTCTTCTGGACCGGCCGGCTGCTGGACTACCAGGACGCCGTGGCCTGGAAGAGCCTCTACCTGACGCTCTTCGTCCCGCAGCGCGGGCTCTTGCTGGCGCTGCCGGCGGGCCTCGTCCTGCTCTGGAG
Organism: uncultured Acidobacteriota bacterium; assembly: GCA_963732935.1. GTDB lineage: Bacteria > Acidobacteriota > Vicinamibacteria > Fen-336 > Fen-336 > DATBSL01. The sequence goes on from CAVTBK010000008.1 coordinate 11,816, forward strand.
CTGGCGGCGGCGGCTGCTGCGCGGGGAGAAGGCGCTCGCCCCCTGGGTGGAAGGGATTCTCTGGGGCGCCTTGCCGCTCGTCCACGTCCATACCTTCGCGTTCGTCTCGCTGATGGGCGCCGTGTGGGCAGTGGCCGGCCGGCGCTGGCGGGCGCTCGTGCCGAGCTTCCTGGTCGCCGTGGTGCCTGCGACCTGGAGCGTGTGGCAGGTGACGGGCGGCTTCCACTCGGCGTCGCTCGTCGGGCTCCATCCCGGCTGGATGATCGGCCGCGCCAACCCGCTCCTGTTCCTGCTCGTCAACTTCGGCTTCTGGCTGCCGCTCGCGCTCGTGGCGCTGGTGTCTGGCCGAGCGGAAGAGGTGCCGGCAGGAACTGGCCCTCCTCGCGCCCGCGCTCGCGGTCTTCGCGGCACTCTTCCTGGTACGGGTGGCGCCCTGGGAATGGGACAACACCAAGGTCATGCTCTGGTGCTATCTGCTCACCCTGCCGGCGATCGAGTCCCTGGTGCTCGCCCGGCTGCGTCTCCCGCTGCGGTCCCTTGTGCGTCTTCGGGCTTCTTCTTCTCGGGCGCCGTCAGCGTTGCGGCCGGGTCGCGGGGGAGCGGGCCCGGTCTCGAGGTCCTGGACGTCGCAGGAGTACCAGGGAGTCTGCGCGGCCCTCGCCGGCGTCGGACCGGACGAGCGCGTGGCGACGGTCCAGGTCCACAACCACCCGGTGGCGCTCTGCGGCCATGCGCTCGTGGCGGGCTACGCGGGGCATCTCTGGAGTCACGGGCTCGACGCCGGGCGCGTCGAGGCCGAGCTGGCGCGGCTCCTCTCGGGCGACGACGACTGGCAGACGCTCGCGCGCCACCTGCACGCGCGCTACCTCTTCTGGGGCAGGCGCGAGCGCGCGGCGTTTCCCTTCTCGACGCAGCCGTGGACGAGACTCGCACCGCCGGTGGCGACGGGGAGCTGGGGCGCGCTCTACCGGCTGCCGTGAGCGCGCTGCCCGAGCTCGCGGCTTGCGGGCCGCTCGGGGAGCGTGCGCGTGTCCGAGGCGCGCCGGGTGACCACGAGCACGAGTGCCGCCAGCACGATCGCGCCGCCGGCGAGGGTCCAGAGACCGGGGGTCTCGGCGAACAGGAAGAAGGCGAGGATGGAGGCGCCGACGGGCTCCCCCAGCAGGAAGAGGCTGACGGTCGGCGCGGGAAGGGCGCGGAGGGACTTGTTGACGAGGCCGTGGCCGCCGAGGGTGGGGACGAGGCCGAGGGCGGCGAAGACGAGCCAGGTCCGCGGCGGGAAGCCGAGGAGCGGGACCGCGGAGCCGAGGGCGAGGGCGGCGAGCACCACGGCGGCAGTCGTCCAGATGGCGAGGACGTAGGCGTCCAGGGGAAGGGCGTCGCGCAGGCCGCGGCCGATGACCTGATAGGCGGCCAGGGTCACGGCGCCGGCGAGGGCGAGGAGGTTGCCGCGGAGGGTGCCGGGGGAGCCGGTCCAGTCGGCGTAGGCGATGAGGGCGGCCCCCAGAAGCGCCAGCGGGATCGCGAAGGTGACGACCGGGGCGACGCGCTCGCGGAGAAAGAGGCGGGAGAAGAGGAGCGCGAAAAGGGGCGCGGTATTGACGAGCAGGACCGAGGAGGCGATCGATGTGTAGGAGAGGCTGGCCACCCAGGTCGCGAAGTGGAGGGCGAGGGCGACGCCCGAGCCGAGCAGCACGAGCTGGCGCCGGCGGCCGAGGAGCGGCCAGCTTCGACCGGCGCGGCCTGCCGCGACGGGGGCGAGCAGCAGGGCCGCGATCGCCACGCGATAGAAGGAGACGGCCAGGGCGGGTGCGGCGGCGAGGCGCACCAGCGGAGCGCCGAACGAGACGAAGAGGACGGCGAGCGCGAGGGTCAGCCAGGGCGAGAGGGTGTCCCGCCGCGCGGCGCGGCGAGGGGGCTCACTCACGCTCCCCAGAGGGGCTCCAGGACGTCGACGTACTTGTAGCCGCTGCCGGTGTCGAAGAGGACGACGGCGTCCTCGGGGCTGATGTGTCCCGAGGCCTTCAGCTTGCGGGCGGCGGCGACGCAGGCCCCGCCTTCCGGGGCCATGAAGAGGCCCTCCCCGGCCGCGCCGTCCTTGACGCCCTGGACGATCTCCGCGTCCGAGACCGCGATCGCGGCGCCGTGGCTCTCGCGGAGCGCGCGCAGGATCAGGAAGTCGCCGAAGGGCTTGGGCACGCGGAGGCCGTGGGCGAGGGTCGTGGCGCCCTCCCAGGGAGTCGCCTCCTCGAGCCCTTCCGCGAAGGCCTTCACGATCGGGGCGCACCCCTCGGCCTGGACCGCGTAGAGACGTGGGCACCGCGAGGAGAGGAAACCCATCTCGGTCATCTCGGAGAAGGCCTTCCAGAGCCCGACCAGCCCCGCGCCGCCCCCGGTCGGATAGACGACCGCGTCCGGCAGCGCCCACTCGAGCTGCTCCGCCAGCTCGTAGCCCATCGTCTTCTTGCCCTCGACGCGATAGGGCTCCTTGAAGGTGGCGCACTCGTACCAGCCGTGCTCCCGTGCCGCCTGGGTAGAGAGGCGGGCCGCGTCGGCGAGGCTGCCGTCGACCATCACGAGGTCGGCGCCGTAGGCGCGGGTCTCCATGGCGAAGAGGCGCGCCGCGTCCTGGGGCAGGAAGACGTGGGCCCGCAGACCCGCGCGCGCGGCGTAGGCCGCCAAGGCGGCCCCGGCGCTGCCGGCGGTGGGGAGGCAGACGTCGGTCGCGCCGAAGTGCCGGGCCATCGACACGGCCATCGCCAGCCCGCGCGCCTTGAAGGAGCCGGTCGGGTTGACGCCCTCCTCCTTGACCAGGAGCTTCGGCAGGCCCAGCTTCTCGCCGAGGCGCGGGGCCGGCACGAGCGGCGTCGACCCTTCGCCCAGGGTGACGCGCTCCTCCAGGTCCTCGAGCGGCAGCACCTCGCGGTAGCGCCACAGGCTCGGCTCGCGCAGGGCCAGGTGACCCGGGCGCATCTCGAGCGCGGCGCCGGCGGTGTCGTAGCGGGCGAAGAGCGGAGCGCCGCACGTGCACAGGGTCGCGTCGCGGCCGGGCTCGCTGCGGCGGTCGCACTTCGTGCACTCCAGGTGGGTGAGCATGGCCGTCTCCCGCTGGAAAGGGTCGGCCGATTATAGCGTCAGGGCGCCGCGGCGAGCGCCTTCATCTCGAAGCCGCGCCCGAAGAGGTCCGCCTGCTCGAAGTCCCACTCGGCGGTGTCGCCGTTTGCGCAGGTGTTGGCGCGGACGATGAGCCCGGGCATCACCAGGGTGGCGTGGAAGTGGATCTCGTCGCTGCCGTCGAGCGAGAGGAGGGGCAGGCCCGCGGCCTCCAGCCGGCCCAGCAGCCGCTCGCCGACGTCGTTGAGGGCGGTGTTGGCGTCGCCGGTCAGCTTCTCGGGAGCGACCCCGGGCGTGAGCGCGACGAGGCCGGCGGCGAGCTGCGCCTGCCTCTGGTCGAGGGCGTCCAGGGCCGCTTCCAGCTCGCGCCGCTCACGGGGGCCGTAGAAGGGACGCCGGGCGAGCGCGTCGATCTCGCGAGCGAAGGGCGCGGCGAAGCGCTCGCGGAAGAGGCGGCGGACGTCCCGGTCCCGTGGTGCGCTGCCCGGGTCGTCGAGCGCGGCCAGGAAGCGGCGGGCGAAGTCGTCGTCGGCTTTCTGGACCAGCCGGGCCAGGAGCCGCGCGCCGGCGAGCGGGGAGGCAGGGTCGGTCAGGAGCTCCTGGAACTCGTAGCGGCCGCTCTCCGGGTCGGCGAAGGCGGAGACCGAGTTCTCGGCGGGGGGCGCGTTCTTCGTGCGCAGCCGGCGGAAGTCCCGCTCGAAGTCGGCCGGCGAGGGGAGCGTCGCCTCGACCGTCACCACGTGCAGACCCAGCTCGGTCTCGTCCTGCACTCGCCAGGGCTCGCCGCTCGGGAAGACGAACTGGCGGAGCGGGTCCTTCTCCGGTGGGAGCGCGACCCGCGCGTCGCCCTTCCCGGTGTCGACTCTCTCGACCTGGTAGCGGACGCGGCGGGTGCAGCTGCCGTCGGCGCTGATCTGCGTGAAGAGGTCGACCGTGACCCGGTTCTCGAGGCAGCCGGCCAGGGGCAGGGCCAGGGCGAGAAGGGCGAGGGCACGGGCGAAGAGCGAAGCGGGGTGTGAGCGGCGCATGCGCGCGACTCTACACCCCGCCTGGGGCCGGCGTCAGCCTGGAGGCCCGCTAGACCTCCATGATCTCGGCTTCCTTCTTCTTGAGGGCCGCGTTGATCTCCTCGATGTGCTGGTCGGTCGCCTTCTGGACCTCCGCCAGGGCGTGCTTCTCGTCGTCCTCGCTGAGCTCGTGCTCCTTCAGCAGCTTCTTGAGGTGCTCGTTCGCGTCCCGGCGCACGTTGCGGACGGCGACCCGGCCCTCCTCGGCGTGCTTGTGGGCGACCTTGACCAGGTTCTTGCGCCGCTCCTCGGTGAGCTGGGGCACCGGGATGCGGATGATCTTGCCGTCGTTCTGAGGGTTGAGGTCGAGGTCGGAGGTCCGGATCGCCCGCTCGATGGCGGGCAGGATGGAAGGGTCCCAGGGCTGGAGGGTGATCAGGGTGGGGTCGGGGACCGCCAGGTTGCCGACCTGGTTGAGCGGCGTCGGGGTGCCGTAGTAGTCGACGCGGATGGTGTCGAGCATCGACACCGAGGCGCGTCCGGTCCGCATGGTGCCGAGCTCCTTGAGCACCGTGTCGACCGTGTGCTGCATGCGGCTCTTCGCGTCCACGACCATCTGCTTGAGGGGCATCGCTACTCCTTGACGAGCGTCCCGATCGTCTCGCCCTCCACGATGCGGCGCAGGTTCCCCTTGCGCTTGAGGTCGTAGACGACGATCGGGAGGTGGTTGTCCATGCACAGGGAGATGGCGGTCGTGTCCATCACCCGCAACCCTCTGTGCAGGACCTCTCGGTAGGTGAGGCTGTCGAACCGGGTCGCCCCGGGGTGCTTCATGGGGTCCGCGTCGTAGATCCCGTCGACCTTGGTCGCTTTCAGGATCACCTCGGCCTTGACCTCCATGGCGCGCAGCGCCGCGGCGGTGTCGGTCGAGAAGTAGGGGTTCCCGGTGCCGGCGGCGAAGATGGTGACGCGGCCCTTCTCCATGTGCCGGATCGCGCGGCGGCGGATGAAGGGCTCGCACACCTCCTGCATCTCGATGGCGGAGAGGACCCGGGTGAAGCAGTGGGCCCGCTCGAGAGCGTCCTGGAGCGCGAGCGCGTTGATCACGGTCGCCAGCATGCCCATGTGGTCGGCGGAGACCCGGTCCATCCCCTGCGCGCTGTCGGAGACGCCGCGGAAGATGTTGCCGCCGCCGACCACCGCGGCGATCTCGAGGCCCAGGTCGTGGACCTCGCGGATCTCGCCGGCCAGGTAGTCGGCGAAGTCGCGATCGATGCCGAAGGTCTTCTCGCCGAGCAGCGCCTCCCCGGAGAGCTTGAGGAGGACGCGCTTGTAGGCGAGACCCTTCTGGGTGCCGGGCATGAGGTCTTCCTCGCTGGTCGGCCCGCCGGAGGCGGTGGGGCGGACCGAGCCGAATCTTACTACTACTACTCGGCGCTCGGCTTGCTGGCGGACTCCTCGCCCAGGCGGTAGCGAACGAAGCGGCGGACGGCCGTGCCCTGCTTCAACAGCTGGCCCACCGTCGTCTTGGGGTCCTTGATGAAGGCCTGCTCGAGCAGACAGAAGGTCGAGTAGTACTCCCTCATCTTGCCCTCGGCGATCTTGTCGACGACGTTCGCCGGCTTGCCGGAGGCGGCCGCCTGAGCACGGTAGATGTCCTTCTCCTTCTCCAGCACCTCGGCGGGCACCTCGGCCTTGGTCAGGTAGAGGGCCGCGGCCGGCGAGGCGGCGGCGACGTGCATGGCGAGGTCCTTGGCCAGGGCGCGGAACTCGGGCGAGCCCGCCTGCTCGGCGGAGGGCGCCGCCAACTCCACCAGCACGCCGACCTTGGCGCCGGGGTGGATGTAGGAGGCGACCAGGCCGAAGCTGCCCGCGGGCTGCTCGAAGCGGGCGAAGCGGCGCAGGACGATGTTCTCCTTGATGAGGGCGATCCGCTCCTGCACCAGCTGGCCCACCGTCAGCTTCGAGTCCTTCGTGAACGGCTGCGCGAGCAGGGTCTCGAGGTCGGCGGGCGCCGCCTGGGCGACGTGCTCGGCGATGTCCTTCACCATGCCCTGGAACTCGGGCGTCTTGGCGACGAAGTCCGTCTCGCAGTTGACCTCGACCAGGGCGCCCACCCGGCCGTCGTCCCGCAGCTCCGAGGCGACGGCGCCGTCGGCGGCGGTGCGGCCCGCCTTCTTGGCCGCCGCCGCCAGGCCCTTCTTGCGCAGGATCTGTCGCGCCGCCTCCATCTCGCCCTTGGCCTCTACCAGGGCGGTCTTGCAGTCCATCATCCCGGCGCCTGTCTCTTCGCGGAGCTGACGCACGACCTCGGCTGTGATGCTCATCGTCCTTCTTCCTCGATCCTGTTCTCGTGAGAAGCCCCGGGGCGCCGACTCGCGCGGCGGACCCGGGGCGTCGACCTGGAGCGGGCCCCAGCCGGGCCCGGTGGGCGTCAGGCCGAAGCTGTCGCGGCCGCGGGCGCGGGGCGCGCGCCCCGGCGCGGCGGCTCGGCGCCGCCCGCGACCGTCTCGGCGAGCTGCGCCTCGCGCAGGCCGCGGCCGGCCAGCACCGCGTCGGCGATCTTGCCCGCGAAGAGCCGGATCGCGCGGAGCGCGTCGTCGTTGCCGGGGATCGGCACGTCGACCTCGTCGGGGTCGGAGTTGGTGTCGAGGATGCCGATCACCGGGATCTTGAGCTTGCGCGCCTCGGCCACCGCGATCGCCTCGCGCCGCGTGTCGATCACGAAGACCGCGTCGGGCACGGTCTTCATGTGCTTGATCCCGGAGAGGTTCTTCTCGAGCTTGCTGCGTTCCTTCTCGAGGTGGGCGAGCTCCTTCTTGGTGAGCCGCTCGCGGTGGGATTCCTGCGGGCCGGTGAGGGTCATCTCCAGGTCACGCAGCCGCTCGAGGCTCCGGCGCACGGTGACGAAGTTGGTGAGCAGCCCACCCAGCCAGCGCTCGGTCACGTAGGGCATGCCGCAGCGCTTGGCCTCCTCGGCGACCGCCTCCTGCGCCTGGCGCTTGGTGCCGATGAACATCAGCGTCTTGCCCTGCGCGGCGTGGTCCTGGACGAACTGCAGGGCGTCCTGCAGCAGCCGGTGCGTCTTCTGCAGGTCGATGATGTAGATGCCGTTGCGCTCGCCGAAGATGTACTCCTTCATCTTCGGGTCCCAACGGCGGGTCTGGTGCCCGAAGTGGACGCCCGCCTCGAGCAGATCCTTGATGCTGACGCCGCCGGGGGGTGCCGGGGTCTCGGCGACGGCTGGGGTAGGAACGGTGGTCTCTGACAAGACGGCCTCCTTGACAGCCCGGCGGCGCGAGGCGCCGCCGCGGGCTTACCGGCCCCTCTCGGGGCTCGAACTTACGTGTCTAGCGCTTGCTGAACTGGAAGCGGGCACGGGCGCCCTTCTGCCCGTACTTCTTGCGCTCCTTGATGCGCGCGTCGCGCGTCAGGAAGCCCGCCTTCTTCAGCTTGCCGCGCAGCTCGGCGTTGAAGACGCAGAGCGCGCGGGAGATCCCGTGGCGGATCGCCGAGGCCTGGGCCACGACGCCCCCGCCCTCGATGGTCGCGATCACGTCGAAGTGGTCGTTGGTCTCGGTCGCGGAGAAGGGCTGCTTGACGACCTGCTTCAGCGCTTCGATGCCGCCGAAGTACTCGTCGAGGCCGCGGTCGTTCAGCTGGAACTCGCCCTTGCCGGGGCGGAGGTGCACGCGGGCGATCGACGACTTGCGCTTCCCGGTGCCGTAGTACTCGAGTGGCGTTGTGCTCAAGCTTCTTCTTGCTCCTGCTACAGGGTGAGCGGCTGCGGCTTCTGTGCCTGGTGCGGGTGCTTGGGTCCACCGTAGACCTTCAGCTTCAGGTACATGGCGCGCCCGAGCTTGGTCTTCGGCAGCATGCCCTTGATCGCCTCCTCGATGAGGCGCACCGGGTGCTGCTTCCGCACGTCACGCGCGGCACGCGTCTTGAGGCCGCCCATGAATCCGGAGTGGTGCCGATAGAGTTTGTCCTCTTCCTTGCGGCCGGTCAGCACCACCTGGTCGGCGTTCACCACCACCAGGTGGTCGCCGGTGTCCAGGAAGGGCGTGTAGATCGGCTTGCGCTTGCCGGTGAGGACGTCGGCCGCGGCAGTGGCCACCTTCCCGAGCACCTTGCCGCTCGCGTCGATCACGAACCAGCGGCGCTCGAGCGCGTCCGCTTTGGGAATGTAGGTCGGCATCCAGTTGGTTCCCTCTCGCCCCTGGCGTCTACCATATCGAGGGGCACAAACCTCGTATTTTTGCGGCATTTGGGAGCGTGTGTCAAGGCCTTGCGCGCCAGCTCCCGCGCGCGGCGCCCTCACGGGAGTCGACGCGAGCGGGCGGGGCGACTCGGCCAGGCTCAGCCCCGGCGCGCGTCCGGCTCTCCCACGGGCAAGCGCAGGTGGCCGAGGGCCGGCAGCTCGCGGCGCAGCCGCTCGAGTCGCGCGAAGTCGAGCTCCGCCAGCGCCACGTCCTCCCCGTCCGGAACGCGGGCGACCACCGCGCCCCAGGGGTCGACGATCATGGCGTCGCCGAACGAGTCGCGGCCGGGCCCGTGGTGGCCGATCTGCGCGGGCGCCAGGACGTAGGCGAGGTTCTCGATCGCGCGCGCGCGCAGCAGCACCTCCCAGTGAGCCTTGCCGGTGCGCTCGGTGAACGCGGCCGGGATCAGCAGCACGCGGGCGCCTCGCCGCGCGAGCGCGCGGTAGAGCTCCGGGAAGCGCAGGTCGTAGCAGATCGAGAGCCCGAGCCGTCCGGCGGGGGAGTCGGCGACCACGATCTCCCGGCCCGGGGCGATCGTGTGCGACTCCTTGATGTGCTCCATGCCCGGCAGGTCGACGTCGAAGAGATGGATCTTGCTGTAGACGGCGAGGGTCGCGCCGTCGGGCCCGAGCAGCAGGGAGGTGTTGCGCACGCGCGGGCCGGAGATGCACTCGCCCTCCGGGACCCTCTCGGGGATGCTCCCGAGCAGGAGCGTGATCTCGAGCCGCCGGGCGAGGGCGGCCATGCGCTCGACCCAGGGGCCGTCGAGCGGCTGCGGATCCGGCACGGGCTCCCCTTCGCAGCGCAGGAAGGCGAAGTTCTCGGGCAGGCCGACCAGGCGCGCGCCCCGGCTCGCGGCGCGGACCACCAGCGCCTCGGCCTGCTCGAGGTTGCGCTCGACGTCGGTCGTCGAGGTCATCTGCACGACGGCGGCGAGGACGCGATCGGCCCCGGCGCTCATCGGCGGGTCCTGCCCTGGCGGGCCCTCGGGCGGGCGCCGCGGACCGCCGTCTTGCGCCTTCTGATCGCGGGTCGCCTGGTCGCCGCGCGCGGGGCACGCGCGGGACGCATGGGCTTGGTTTCGCCGCTCGCCCAGGCCTGGCGACTCTCCCAGGCGCAGAGAGCGAACACGGGGCAGGAGCCGCAGAGCGGCCGGCGGGCGTCGCAGATCTTGCGGCCGTGGAAGATCAGGAGATCGGTGGTGCGGGTCCAGCGGTCGCGCGGGACGAGGGCCATGAGAGCCGCCTCGATCTTGAGCGGGTCGTCCTCGTCGACGAGACCCAGCCGGTTCGAGAGGCGCAGGACGTGGGTGTCGACCGCGATCCCCTCGTTGACGCCGTAGGCGTGCCCCAGCACGACGTTCGCCGTCTTGCGGCCGACGCCGGGAAGCGGCACGAGCTCCGCCATGGTCCGCGGCACCTGGCCGCCGTGCTTCTCCACCAGGCCCCTGGCGAAGCCGGTGATGCTGCGCGCCTTGGCGCGGAAAAAGCCCGTGCTGCGGATCGTTTCCTCGACGTCGGCGAGCGGCGCCGCCGCGAGAGACGCCGCTTCGGGATACTTCGCGAACAGCTGCGGCGTCACCTGGTTGACGCGCTCGTCGGTGCACTGGGCGGAGAGGATGGTTGCCACCGAGAGCTGGAAGGCGTTCCTGTAGTCGAGCGCGCAGCGTGCCTCGGGGTGGGTCCTCTCCAGGATGTCGAGGATCCGCCGGGCGCGCTCCGGCGTCGGCTTGGGTGGGTTGTTGCGGGAGGGCACGAACGATTCTAGCCCGGACCGGGCGAGGCTACCGCGCGCGGCTCAGCAGCGGCGAGAGCGGGAAGAGGGGCGACTGCGAAGAGGGCGCCTCCAGCCGCGAGAGGCGGACGACGAGCGCGCGCACGCCGTCGGCCGGCGCCAGCAGAGGCTCGGCGAGCGAGCGGGTGAGCGCCGCGATCGCCTCCTCGTCGGCGACCGCCGGGCGCAGCATCTGGGCGCGCCGGGTGACCCCGGAGGTCCGGTGCACCTCGAGGCTCACCGCCGCGGCCGCGAGCCGGAACGGCTTCAGCCGTCGGGCCACGCGACGCGCCAGACCCTCGGCGACCTCCTGCAGGACGCGCTGATCGCTGCGCCGGTCGCGGATCTGGGCCTCCTCCTGGACCGAGGCCGGCGGCGCGGCGACCGGGATCGCGGGCTCTGCCTCGCCGCGCGCGGCGGCGCGCAGGCGGGCCGCTTGGGGGCCGGCCACGGCGGCGAGCCGGCCCTCGTCGCACTCCGCGAGCGCGCCGAGGGTCGCGATGCCCTCGCGCTCGAGCGCCGACTCGAGGTGGGGCGGCAGGCCCAGCATCGACACGGGCTTGCCGGCGATGAAGGACAGCTCGTAGCCGGGGAGCACGACCAGCAGGCCGCGAGGGCGGGCCCAGCTCGAGGCGATCCGTGCGGCGAGCCGCGAAGAGGCGAGGCCGAGCGAGACGTCGAGCCCGAGCCGCCGCTGCAGCTCGTCGCGGATCGTCTCGGTGGCGCGGACCGGCGGGGGCCCGCCTAGGGACTCCTGCGTCAGGTCCACGAACGCCTCGTCCGCGGAGGGACGTTCGATCCGACGGCTTGCGGCCAGGAGCACCGCCGTCACCTCGTCGCTGACCCGGCCGTAGGCCTCGAGGTCGCCCCGGCGGAAGGCGGCCTCGGGCGCGAGCCGCCGCGCCTGCGCGAGCGGCATGCCGACCCGCACCCCAGCCTCGCGCGCCTCCGCGCTGACGGCTGCCACGAACCCGAGCCCGTGCCCGTCCCCTCCCACCACGACCGGCCGGCCGCGCAGGGAAGGATCGGCGCTCCGTTCGACCGAGACGAAGAACGGGTCGAGATCGACGTGCAGGATGCTGCGGCGGCGTTCCTTCACACCACCAGTCTAGAAGGCTGCGGGGTCAGCCGAGGTCCGGCGGTCCGGGGCGACCAGGCGGGCCCCGCCTTCAGAAGCCCGTCAGTTGAGCGGGCCCTTGGGCGGGTTGAAGGACTGCTGGTAGAGGCGGAAGTTCTCCTGGAGGGCGGAGATGAGGCCCGGGACCATCTGCACGGGGATCGCCAGCCGGGCCTTCACCTGGGCCTTCACCTCGTGTGTGGTCTGGGCCTCTCGCACCTGTTTCGGCGTCGGCGGCAGCATCTCGCAGAACGTCAGCGTGAAGTCGAACGGTGAGTTCTGGATCGCGCAGAAGTTGCTGTAGACGCGGGGCAGGTCCGTGTCGTCGGGGACGATCGTGAAGTCGAACTGGCCCTTCTCGTCGGGCATGAATGGCCTCCGCCCCGGCAGTGTAGCAGGGCGCGCTTCAGTAGCGGCGCAGGACCCCGATCACGACGCCCTGCACGGTCACGCGGTCCTGGTCGAAGAACATGGGCTCGAGGGCGGCGTTGGCGGGCTGCAGGCGCACGCGGCCGTGGCCCTCGCGGTAGAGCTTCTTGAGCGTGACGTTCTCGCCGTCGAGGAGCGCGATCACCATCTCGCCGTCGCGGGTCGGGCTGCGATTCTCGACGATCACGTAGTCGCCGTCGCGGATCTGCTCCTCGATCATCGAGTCGCCCTTCACCTGCAGGACGTAGGTCTCGCGCCGGCCGACCATGTCCTCGGGCACGAAGATCGTCTCGGTCGAGGTGACGGCCTCGATCGGGGAGCCGGCGGCGACGCGTCCGAGCAGCGGCAGCTCGACCGCGCTCACCTTCACCGTGGTCGGGACGAGCTCGAGCGCGCGACTGCGGTTGCTGTCGCGCTTGACGAGGCCCTTCTTCTGCAGGTTCGTGAGGTGCTTGTGGACGGTCGCCAGGGAACGGAGGCCGAAGTGATCGGCCATCTCCTCGATGGTCGGGGCATAGCCCTTCTTCTCGATGAAGCGATCGAGGAAGTCGACGATCTCCTTCTGCCGGCGCGTGAGATACATGGCACCTCCTCCCGGGCATCGCGCCTCGGGAGGAGTCTAGGCGAAGATCAGGCGAAAATCAACGGGGCGAGGAGCCGCGCGGGCTCGAGCGGTCCGGGACGGGCTGGCCGTGGGGGCGGGCCGCTCCCGGGGTCGGGCCGAGCGAGCCGGGACGTGGAGTCGGGGCCGGCTGTGGCCCACGCCCGCCTCCAGCGTCTTTGCGCGCATCACGGCCGCGATGGTCGCGGCCCCGGTCCCGGTCGCGTTCGCCCTGTCCGCCGCTCCCGACGACACCGCCGTATCCGTATCCGCCGCCGTATCCGCCGCCGTATGCGCCGCCGTAGCCACCCCAGAGGGGGATGCCGCCGCCTTCGGAGGAAGGCGCCGACTCCGCCTCGCGGGCATGAGCCTCGGCCTCCCTGGCCCTCGCTTCCGCCTCGCGCAAGCGCACCTGCGCCTCGCGCTGCTGCAACTGGCTCGCGTTCTCGGCGGCCTGCTGCTGCAGGACGGACTCGTACTCCGGCCGCGTGACCCACCGTCCCTCGAACGGCACGAGTCCCTGGGCGCGATAGGCGTCTTCCTGGCTCACCCAGGTGCCATCCAGGAGGACGCGCCCGACCGCCGCGTTGGCCTCGGCGTTGCCGGGATCGACGGCCAGCACGTGCTGCCAGGCGATGCGCTCCTGGGTCGGGAGGTCCCGTTCGCCCGCCCAGCGCGCGAGCGCCGCCCAGCCCTGGGCGTCACTGGCGGCGAGGGCGGCGGCGCGTTCCTGCCAGACCGCGAGGACCGACCGGCCCTCGACGATCTTCTCGACCAGAGCGAGGGGCAGCGTGACCCGGCCGGGCCCGGTGTCGATGGTGAGGGTCTTCTCGGTCTTCTCGACCAGGACGCCGCTGATGCGCCCCCCGTGGCGGAGCTGGATCTCGTCGGCCGTCGCCGTGGACGCGACCAGGATCAGGACGCCCGCCACGGCCGCGATACCAACCGCCCAACTCGGACGCGCCATCGGCCCCTCCCGGTTCCGATTCTAGAGCCTGCAACGCCCATGCCCAAGGACTTCGGAGGCGCCCCTCCCTCTCTGAGGAGCGGGGAAACGGGCACTTGCCGGGACCCGGCCAGGAAGTCCCCGAAGAGATCCGTCCTGCGCCGGGGACAAGGAGGTTGGGATCGAGAGGACAGGGCGGGACGGCGGGCGGCGGGGTTTGTGCCGGACAGCGCGCCATATCAGAATCGCCGCACATGACCTGGTCCCGTGTCGCTCCGGTCCTGGGAGCCTTCGCGCTCGCCGGTGCCGTGTCGCTGGCCGCGGGAGGCGCCGCGGCCCGTCCCGGCGGCCTTTGGCTCGGTCTGCCGCCTCTCGGGCTCGTCTCGATCACGCTCCTGGTCGCCGCCGCCCTGCTCGCCGGCAAGCGGACGCGGAAGGGGTTGGCGGCGTGCGCCGGGTTCCTGGTCCCGCTGCTGCTCCTCGTCTCGGGCGTGCCAGGGGCCGGCGTGCGGGTACTCTCCGGGCTGGCGCTCCTGGCCCTCGTCTTCGCCGGCGCGGCCCTGGTGGTCGCCAGCGCCGGATGGAGACCCGGGCGGGTCGCGTTCCTGCCGCTCGCGTTCCTGGTCCTGGTGGCGGCGGCCGGGCGCTCGCAGGTCCTCGTGGGCCCGCAGGGCGACGAGCCGCACTACCTGATGGTAGCGGACAGCCTGCTGCGCGACGGCGACCTCGACCTCGAGCAGGACTACGCCCAGGGACGCTACGCACGCTTCCACGACGCGCCCCTGCCGCCGCACTACCGCGTCCGCGGCCGGCACGGCGAGATCTACTCCCTGCACGCGATCGGCCTCTCGCTCCTGATCCTGCCCGCGTGGGCCCTGGCGGGGTATGCCGGCGTCACCGTCTTCATGGCCCTCGTCTCGGCGCTGCTCGCCTGGCAGGTGCGGGAGTGGACGGCGGAGCTCGGAGGGCGCGAGGACCTGGCCGACGCCGCCGGCTGGCTCTTCGTGCTGTCGCCGCCGCTCCTCCACTACGCGGGGCTCGTCTTCACGGAGGTGCCGGCGGCGCTGGCGGTGACCTGCGGTCTGCGCCGGGCCCGGAGCGAGCGCCTCGGCTGGGCGGGGGCGCTCGCGATCGGAGGCGCCGTCGCGTTCCTGCCCTGGCTGAACGTACGCTACGCGCCGCTCGCGCTCGTGGTGCTGGCGCACGCGGTCTGGCGCCATCGGCGCGCGGCCGTGGCCCTCGCCTCGCCGCTCGTCGCGTCGGTCGTGGGCCTGGGCTACTACCACCACCTGCTCTACGGCTTCTGGGATCCGAGGCGCGTCTACGGCCGCCGCCCGGAGCTGGCGCTCGTGACGCTGCGCGAGGGGCTGCCCGGCCTCTTCCTGGACCAGGAGTTCGGTCTCCTCGTGTACGCCCCGGTGCTCGTCCTGGCGCTGGCCGGCCTCGTCCTGCTGCTGCGCCGGGACCGCAGGCTCGGGCTCGCCGCCCTGCTCGCCGTCCTCGCGACCGTGCTGACCGCGGGCTCCTGGCACATGTGGCGGGGAGGCTTCAACCCGCCGGGCCGCTTCCTGGTGCCCGTCGTCCCGATCCTCGCCGTCTCGGTGGCGCTCGTGCTGGGCCGGCGAGGGCTGACGGCGGGGACCGCGCTCCTGGTGGGCTGGGGGCTCTGGACCGGGATCGGGGGCGCCGCCTGTCCGCAGCTCGTGCACCGGGACCGGGACGGCACGGCGCCTTTCTTCCGCCGCTTCTCGGGTGCGCACGAGTGGACGTCGCTCCTGCCGGGATACGTGCTCGAGGACGCCGATCGACGGCGGCTTGCGCTCGTCTGGGGGGCGGCGCTCCTGCTCGCGGTTCCCTGGAGGTCGCGGCGCGCCGGCGCCGCGAGGGTGGCGGGGGCGAGCCTGGTCCTGATGGGGGCGGCGCAGCTGGCGGCAGGCTGGACGCATGCCCGCACGGACGACCGCGACGCCGTGCGCCTCGTGGGCCGGCCCGCGCTCGCCGTGCCGGGGTGGTTCGTGACGCGGGCCGCGCCGGGCGAGTGGTCGCCCGAGGTCTTGGGCTGGGGGCCGCTCTATGAGCCGTACCGCCATCCCGCAGGCGTGGAGCTGGGTCGCCGATTGCGACTTTCGCCGGGGCGTTACCGGCTCTTTCTGCGGGGGCAGGACCTCGCACCGGGGATGCCTCCCGCGGTGGTGGAGGTCCTGCCCGACCGGCCGGGCGCGCCCGGCCGGGTCACACCGCTGCGCAGCGCGAGCGGGGGATTCGAGACCTCGATCGTGGTGCAGGCGACGGACCCCGCGATCGACGTGCGGCTGCGGGGCGGCGGACCTATGCTGTTGAAGGGGATCCGTCTCACCGCTCAACCTTCCGCTGAGGGAGCGGTCTAAGGCTATCGAGGAGGCCTTCGATGCGAATGATTCTGACAGGTATCGCAACCCTCGCGGTGGCCGGAGCGGCCCTGGTGGTGGCGGCTCAGCCGGCGGGGCGCGGGGGGCGCGGTGACGGGCCGCGGCACGGGCAGGGGCCCCACCCGGCGATGATGAAGCAGGCGCTCGGCCTGAGCGACGCCCAGGCGGCGCAGCTGCAGACGCTGCGGGAGGAGGAGCGCAAGGCGGGCATCCGGCGCCGCGCGGACATCCGAATCGCGCGCATGGAGCTGGACGAGTCGCTCGACGCGGCGACCATCGACGAGAAGCTCGTCGCCACGAAGGTCGCGGCGCTCGACCAGCTGCAGGCGGCCGCGCTCCAGGCACGGGTCGACCATCGCCTGGCGGTCTACAAGCTGCTGACGCCCGAGCAGCGGGCCAAGATGAAGCAGCTGGCCCGCGAGCACCGCGGTCGCGATCGGGGGTGGGGTCGGGACCGGAAGCACGAAGGCCGATTCGGCGTCGGGCCGGCAGGCCGGCCCATGACGCCCAGCGGTCCGGCGGTGCTCGAGCAGGGGCAGCGCTGAGGGCTCGCGGGTGAGGCGCGTGTGATGGAGCTGGTATTGCCCCCACCACTCGGTCTGGCTGCGAGTGACGATGTGCGAGGCGTGCCGTCCGCGGCGGAGGCGGACGGCACGCTCGTGCGCGCCTGCCAGCGCGGCGACCGGGAGGCCTTCGACCACCTGGTCGAGCGCTACCAGCGGGGAATCTACCGGCTCTGCTACCGCTACGTGAACGACCATGACGACGCGAACGATCTCGCCCAGGAGGCGTTCTTGAAGGCCTGGCGGGCGATCGGGCGCTTCCGGGGCGAGAGCTCTTTCTCGACCTGGCTCTACAGGATCGCCGTCAACACCTGCCTCAACCATCGCGCGGCGCGTCGCCCGCCCGCGCAGGAGCTGCCCGAGAGCCTGGCCGACCCGTCACGCGGGGCCGAGGCGCGCGTCCTGCGGGACGACGAGGCCGCGCGCGTGCGCGCGGCGGTGAGCCGCCTGCCCGACCGGCAGCGCGCGACCTTGATACTGAAGGTCTATCACGAGCTCACTCACGAGGAGGTCGCACGCGTCCTCGGCTCGACCGTGGGTACGGTGAAGTCGAACTTGTTCCATGCGCTCGCCAACCTGCGACGGCTGCTCGACGAGCGGGGAGAAGCGGTGCCATGAGGGCCCATCCGACGGAGGAGAGGTTGCTGGACCTCGCCCTGGGCGACGGCTCGCCCGAGGCGCGGGGCCACCTCACGGAGTGCGCCGCCTGCGCGGCGCGGGTGGAGGAGGCAAGGACGGTGGCGGAGTTCGCGACGGAGGTGGATGTCCCGGAGCCGCCGGAGCCTTTCTGGGCGGAGTTCCGGCGGGACCTCCGGCGACGGATTGCGGAGGAGGAGCGCCCGCCCGCCGCCTGGCGCCGCTGGCTGCTGCCGCTGGCGGCAGTGCCGGTCGCCTTGGTCGTGGCGGTCGTGGTGTACCGGCCCCCGTCCGGGCGTGAGGCGCCTCAGGCCAGGAGTGTCGCGAGCGCCGTGCCGGAACGGCCTCTGCCGGCCTGGACCGCCTTGCCTCCCGCGGAGGAGGACGCGGACCTGCCCGTGCTCGAGGGCCTGGCGGCGTCGGGTGTCGTGGACTGGGACGAGGGACGCGGGCTGGGAGCATACCTGGCGGGCCTCAGCGACGAGGACTCGGCGCTGCTCGCGACCGCCCTCGGCCGGAGCGGCGTCGCGCTTCGCCAGAACCAGGAAGGTGCGTTGTGAGGAAGCGACTCGGGTTCGTGCTGCTCGCGCTGCTGGCGGCGGCGGCCGCCGGCGCCGAGGACGAGGCGGGACGCGGCGGCGCCGGGCATGAGAAGGGGCGTGGCCGGCACGAGGAGGCGTTCCGCATCGTCGACGCGTACGTGATCGGTCATCTCCAGGAGAGCCTGGGCCTGAGCGACCAGCAGTACGTGAAGGTCCTGCCGCTCGTGACGCGTCTGCAACAGGAGCGCCGCGAGTACTTCCTGGGCCGGGGCCACGTGATCCGTGAGATGCGCCGCCTGCTGCGCCAGGGCGGAGCGAGCGAGTCGCAGCTCCTGCTGAAGCTCGAAGAGCTGAAGAAGCTCGAGAGAGAGGGGCCGGCACGCATCGCCGGCGCGATCGAGGCCCTCGACGGCGCGCTCACGCCGCTGCAGCAGGTCAAGTACCGGCTGCTCGAGCTGGAGGTGGAGCAGCGCATGCGGGCCCTCATGGGCCGCGCGCACCCGAGAGGCGGTTCGCGCGACTGACGAAAGGCCGGGCGAGCGACGAGGGCGGGGGATCGCGGTTCGGGGGAGCGGATATACTGCCCTCGCATGGTCAAGAAGGCAGTGAAGAAGTCGCGGGCCGCCGCGGGCCGGTCCGTGACTCGCCGTAAGCGGGCGAAGACGGCTGGCCGCGAGCGGGCGAAGACGAAGCCGGCCGTGGCGCCGGCGCGGGCGCTCGAGGCGGAGCGGCTCGTCCTCCCGGGGACTCGTGGCGCAAACCGGATCCGCCTGCTGGTGCGGGCCCCGGAATGGATGTTCGCCTACTGGTACGTCGACCCGGAGGCGATGAGGGACCTGGGGAAGCACGTGGGGGAGCGCTCGCTCGGGCTCTCCCGGCTGACGCTCCGCATCGTGGACCCGGCGAGCGGGGCGGCCAGCGACATACTGTTGCCGCTGGGCGCGCGCTGGTGGTACGTGAGGACCGACGGCGCCCGCCGCGAGTACCGCGCCGAGCTCGGTGTCACCCTGCCCTCCGGCCATTTCCGGCGGCTGGCCGCGAGCGAGCGCGTGTTTGTGGCGCGCGGTCGTGAGGGTGTATAGCTTCCGGAGCTAGCGTCATACGGAGGGCCGATGGGCGTCCCGCTTCGCAAGGCCGCCGTGGCCGGCACCTGGTATCCGGGGACGGCGGAGGCACTCGCTCGAGAGGTCGATCGCCAGCTCGCGGCCGCCGCCGGTGCCTCCGCCCCGGGCCGCTTGGTGGCGCTCATCTCCCCCCACGCAGGGCTCCGGTACTCGGGGCCGGTGGCGGCCCACGGCTACTCGCTCCTGCGCGGCCGTTCCGCGCTCACGGCCGTGCTGGTCGGCCCCTCGCACCGGGCCGCCTTCCACGGGGTCGCCCTCCAGGCGCGGGGCGAGTGGGAGACGCCGCTCGGTCGCACCGAGGTTGACGAGGCGACGGCGGAGGCACTGCTGGCGGCGGGAGGCCGGATCGTGTTCGACGACTCGCGGGTCCACGGCGCGGAGCACTCGCTCGAGATGCAGATGCCGTTCCTGCAGAGGCTCGTGCCTTCCCTGCGCATCGTCCCCTTGATGATGGGCAGCCAGACCCGCGACGAGGTGGGCGCCCTCGCCGAGGCGTTGGCTCGGGCGCTGGTCGGCCGGGAGGCGCTCCTGGTCGCCTCGAGCGACCTGTCCCACTACGAGCCCGCCGCGGTCGCGAACCAGCTCGACGCCCTGGTCGTCGACCAGGTGGGACGGTTCGACGCCGACGGGCTGCTCGACCGCCTGGAGAGCCACGACAACGTCGCCTGTGGCGGCGGTCCGATCGTGGCGGTGATGCGGGCGGCGCGCGCCCTGGGCGCCGACCACGCGACCGTGCTCCGCTACGCGGACAGCGGCGACACGGGCGGGGACAAGAGCCAGGTGGTCGGCTACCTCTCGGCCGCGCTCACGGCGAGCGCCTCATGACGCGCCCGAGGGCGGGGGCTTCGCCCGACGACCTGAGCGCGCAGGAACGAAGGCTGCTCCTCGAGACGGCGCGCGAGGCGATCCGGGCGCGGCTGGCTGGGGGTGCCGCCGCTCCGGTTCCCGAGGCCGCCGGGGCGCTCGCCGAGAAACGAGGCGCCTTCGTCACCCTCACCCGCCGCGAGGACGGCGAGTTGCGCGGCTGCGTCGGCCTCATGCGCTCGGAGCGTTCGCTGCTCGAGACCGTGGCGGCGATGGCCGTCGCTGCCGCGACCACGGACGGCCGCTTCGAGCCGGTCGCGAGCGAGGAGCTGCCCGTGATCGCGATCGAGATCTCGGCGCTCGGCCCGATGCGGCCGATCCGGCCGGAAGACGTCGAGGTGGGTCGCCACGGTCTCCTGATCAGCCGTGGGGGGAGGCGCGGCGTGCTGCTGCCGCAGGTCCCGCTCGAGCACGGGTGGGACCGTGAGACCTTCCTGGCACACACCTGCCGCAAGGCGGGACTGCCCGAGGACGCGTGGCGTGCGCCGCAGACCGAGCTGCTGGCGTTCACGGCCACGGTCTTCAGCGAGGAAGAGGCGGCGGGCGGCTAGAGACGCGCTTCAGGTCCGGGCGCCTCCGGCGACCTCGACCACCTGCCCGGTGACGAACTCCGCCTCGGGCGCGGCGAAGAAGAGCACCGCGCGCACGACGTCCTGGGGGGTCCCGGCGTGTCCCACCGGCACGCGCCGTCCGAGCCTTTCTTCCGCGGCGTCCGCGCCGTTCGGCTCGCCGTGCTCGCGGATCAGGCCGGGCGAGACCACGTTGACCGTGATCCCGGAGCGGGCCTCCTCCAGCGCGAGCGCCCGCGAGAGCGCGATCACCCCCGCCTTGGCTGCCGAGTAGGCGCCGAGCTGCGGCTCGCACTGGGTCGCGGCCCCCGGGCAGGCGAAGTTCACGATCCGGCCGAAGTGCTTCTCGCGCATGTGCGGAACCGCGAGACGGCACATGTGGAAGACCGAGTCGAGGTTCGACGCCAGGACCCGGCGCCACTCCGCGGGATCGAGGTCGATCAGGGGCTTCCAGCTGAAGCTGCCGACCGTGTTGACGAGCACGTCCACCCGGCCCCAGCGGGCGATCGTCCGCGCGACCAGATCGCGTGCCTGGTCGGGATCGGTGACGTCGGCGTGCACCGTGAGCACGTCGGAAGCCGGGCGGCCGAGCTGCGCCGCCACCGTCTCGACGGCACTCTCGTCCTTCCGGCCGTGGACGACGACCCGGGCGCCGGCCGCCGCCGCGGCCCGCACCACGGCCGCCCCCAGTCCGCGCGCGCTTCCGCTGACCAGGAAGACCTTGCCGCGCAGGGCGGCGGCGTCGCGCGGCGTCTCGGCGCTCACTTGCCCGTGACCCGGACCATCTCCGTGGTCGTGGTGACGCCGTGGAACACCTTCTCGATCGCGGCCTCCTTGAGCGTGCGCAGGCCCTCCTCGCGCGCGGCGCGGTAGAGATCGAGCGCCCCCACCTGCTGGGAGACCAGCCGGCGGAGCTTCTCGCTCATGGGCAGCATCTCGTAGATGCCGGTGCGTCCCAGGTAGCCCGTTTCGCGACAGTGGAGGCAGCCCCGGCCGCGCCGGAAGCGGTAGGGCTTCAGCTTCTCGAGCGGGATCTTCATCGCGACCGCCTCCCCTTCGCTCGGCTCGTACTCCTCGAGGCAATGGGGGCAGTTGACGCGCACCAGGCGCTGGGCGACGACGCCGATCAGGGTGGAGGTGATCAGGAAGTGGGGCACGCCCAGGTCCAGCAGGCGCGTGATGGAGGAGGGGGCGTCGTTCGTGTGCAGGGTCGAGAGCACGAGGTGTCCGGTGAGGGCCGCCTGCACGGCGTTGTCCGCCGTCTCGCCGTCGCGCACCTCACCCACCATCACGATGTCGGGGTCCTGGCGCAGCACCGTGCGCAGTGAGGAGGCGAAGGTGATGTCGATCTGGGGCCGGACCTGCACCTGGTTGAAGTCCTCGAACACCATCTCGATCGGGTCCTCGATCGTGATGATGTTGACCTCGGGCTTGGAGAGGTGCTTGAGCACGGAATAGAGGGTGGTGGTCTTGCCGCTGCCGGTCGGGCCCGTGACCAGGATGATCCCGGTCGGTCTGGCGATGAACTCGTGGAACTTGGGAGCGTCGTGGGGCGAGAGGCCGAGCTCGTCCAGTCCCTTGAGCAGGATGTCGGGGTCGAAGATGCGCAGCACGGCCTTCTCGCCGAAGGCGGTCGGCATCGTGCTCACCCGCAGCTCGATCTCCTTGCCCCCCTGCTCGCGCTTGATGCGGCCGTCCTGGGGCCGCCGCTTCTCCGCCAGGTTGGCGCCCGAGAGCAGCTTGATCCGCGAGACCACCGCCTCGTAGACGATCTTCGGGATCACGTGCACGTCGTGCAGCACCCCGTCGATGCGCAGGCGCACCAGGGTGAGGTTGCGCTTGGGCTCGAAGTGGATGTCGGAGGCGCGCTGCTCGAAGGCGTAGGCGAGGATGTGGTCGAGCGCCTTCACGACCGGCGCCGCCGCGGGGTCGAGGTCGGTCGCGGCCTTCGAGAGGAACTCCTGGTTGCCCAGGTCGACGGTGGCGAGCCGGCTCTCGCTGAGCTGCTTCTCGGCGTGCTTGAGGCTCGCCTTGAGGTCGTAGAAGCCCTTGTTGACGGTCTCGACGTCGCTGCGGGTCGCGACCACGCGATCCACCTCGAGCCCGGTCACGCGCTTGACGTCCTCGAAGGGGAAGGGCGCGAAGGGGTCGTGGACCGCGATCGTGATGCGCTCGTTGGTCTTGGCGATCGCCACCATGCCGTGCCTGCGCGCGAAGGGGCCGGCGATGGCCTTGGTCACCACGTCGAGGTCGAGATCGAGCGGGTTGATCTTGACGTAGGGGAGCTTCGCCTGGGCCGCCAGCGCCTGGGCGATCTGCACGTCGTTCGCCAGGCCGAGGTGGAGCACCGCCTGCTCGACGTCGAGCCCGTTCACCTTCTGCGCGCGCCGCAGCTTCTCGACCTGCTCGGCGCTCAGGACCTTCTGGGCGACCAGGACGGAGAGGAGCTCGGGCCCTTCGAGGGACGGGCCGGCGATCGTCTTGCGCGACGAAGTCGGATGCACCACGGGAACTCGGTGGGATTATGGGAGTCGGGGTCGGGGTCGTCAACGCCCGAGGGGAGATTCCGTTGACAGTTACCCGAACCCTTGCTAACTTTCGAGTTTCCGGCCGAAGGCGCGTGGCTCAGTGGTAGAGCGCTTCCTTGACACGGAAGAGGTCGGTGGTTCAATTCCACCCGCGCCTACCAGCCCTCGCGGGCTGGAAACGAGCCGAGCCGAGGAGGGCTCCGGACCTGACATGTTGAACCTCGCGTGATGTCGTCGAGCTCCGTCGAGCCCACCGACCAGACAGGTCCCTCCGGCGAGTCCAAGCCGGCCGATTCCCCGATCGAGATCTACAGGCACTCGTCCGCCCACCTCTTGGCGGCGGCGGTGACCGAGCTCTTTCCGGACGCCCAGTGCGGGATCGGTCCCCCCACCGAGGACGGCTTCTTCTACGACTTCCTGGTCAGCCGTCCCTTCACGCCCGAGGACCTCGCCGCCATCGAGAAGAAGATGGCGCACATCGTGAAGCAGAACCGGCCGATCGAGAAGAAGCTGCTCCCCAAGGCCGAGGCGCTGGAGCTCTTCGCGAAGCGGGGACAGACCCTCAAGTGCGAGCTCATCCGCGAGAAGTCGGGCGACCCCGTGCAGTGCTACACGATGGGGGAGTTCGTCGACTTCTGCCTGGGGCCGCACCTCGCCTCCACCAAGGAGATCAAGGCCTTCAAGCTCAAGGCCGCTCCCTCCCAGTCCTATTGGAAGGGCAAGGAAGGCAACCCGGCGATGCAGCGCATCTACGGGTACGCCTTCTTCACCAGGGAGGAGCTGGAGCAGCACCTGTTCCGGCTGGAGGAGGCCAAACGGCGTGACCATCGCCGGCTCGGCCGCGAGCTGGACCTCTTCTCGATCGCCGACGAGACGGGCGCTGGGCTCGTGCTCTGGCACCCGAAGGGCGGCTTCATCCGCAAGCAGATCGAGGACTACTGGCGCGAGGAGCACCTCCGGGGCGGCTACGACCTCGTCTACACGCCCCACATCGCGCGGCTGGATCTGTGGAAGACGAGCGGCCACACCGAGTACTACCGGGCCAACATGTACTCGCCGATCGAGATCGAGAACGTCCAGTACCAGCTGAAGCCGATGAACTGCCCGTTCCACCTGACCATCTACAAGTCGCGGCTGCGCAGCTACCGCGAGCTGCCGTATCGCTGGGCGGAGCTCGGCACGGTGTACCGCTTCGAGCGCTCGGGCGTCCTGCACGGTCTCATGCGGGTGCGGGGCTTCACCCAGGACGACGCCCACGTCTTCTGCCGCCCCGACCAGCTCGAGGACGAGATCCTGCGGGTGCTGGATTTCGTGACCAACATCCTGCGCACCTTCGGCTTCGAGCGCTACGACATCTACCTCTCCACCAAGCCCGAGAAGGCGAGCGGGTCGGACGAGCAGTGGGAGGTGGCGACGAGCGCCCTCCGCAAGGCGCTGGAGAGCCGCGCCCTTCCGTTCCAGGTGGACCCGGGCGAGGGCGTCTTCTACGGCCCCAAGATCGACATCAAGATCAAGGACGCGCTCGACCGCTCCTGGCAGTGCTCGACCATCCAGGTGGACTTCCACAACCCCACCCGCTTCGGCCTCGAGTACATCGCCGAGGACGGCAAGGCCCACCAGCCGGTGATGATCCACCGGGCGCTGCTCGGCAGCCTGGAGCGCTTCTTCGGCGTCCTGATCGAGCACTACGCGGGGGCCTTCCCGCTCTGGCTGGCGCCCGTGCAGGCGGTCGTGATCCCGGTCGCCGAGCGGCACCAGGAGCGCGCGAACGCGGTGGCGGCGGAGTTGCGGACGCGGGGCTGCGCGTCTCGGTCGACGAACGCAGCGAGAAGATGGGCTACAAGATCCGCGAGGCCCAGCTGCAGAAGGTCCCCTACATGCTCGTCCTGGGCGACAAGGAGCTCGCCGCCGGCAGCGTGGCGGTGCGCCATCGGCAGGCGGGCGACCTCGGCCCGCAGGAGGTCGCCGTGCTGGGGGCGCGGCTCGCTCGCCTCGCGGCGGAGCGCGCCGTCCTGGAGGAATCCCCCAAGACCGCAGGAGGTGTCTCATAGACAACAAGACGGTCCGCATCAACGACCGCATCCGCTCGAAGGAAGTCCGGGTCATCGACGAGGACGGCGCGCAGCTCGGCATCATGCCGCCGCAGCAGGCGCTGATGCTCGCCGAGGAGAAAGGACTCGACCTGGTCGAGATCGCGGCCACCGCGACCCCGCCGGTCTGCCGGATCATGAACTCCGGGAAGTACTTCTACCAGCAGGCGAAGCGGGATGCCGAGGCGCGGAAGCACCAGCGGCACATTCAGATCAAGGAAGTGAAGTTCCGGCCCAAGATCGACGAGCACGACTTCGCCTTCAAGCGCAAGAACGTCGAGCGCTTCCTCGCCGGAGGCGCCAAGATCAAGTCGCTGGTGATCTTCCGCGGACGCGAGATCGTACACAGCGAGATCGGCCGCAGGATCCTGGAGCGCCTGGCGGCCGAGCTGGGGGAGCTGGCCGTGGTCGAGTCGGCCCCGCGCCAGGAAGGCAACACGATGGTGCAGATCCTGTCCCCGAAGAAGGAAGTGGTTCCCGCCAAGCCGAAGCCCAAGAAGGCGGCGCCGGCGGAGGCCCCGGTCGAGGCCCGCAAATCCGAGTGAGACCATGAGAAAGCCCAAGGCGAAGCTGAAGCTCAAGACGAAGCGGGCCGCGGCCAAGCGGTTCAAGGTGACCGCGAGTGGCAAGATCAAGCGCCACAAGGCGATGAAGCGCCACATCCTCACCAAGAAGGCCCCCGGGCGCAAGCGCGCGCTCGGCCAGGCCGTGCTCGTGTCCGACGCGGACAAGGCGCAGGTGAAGAGGATGCTGTTGGCGTAGACTAGACCGTTGCGGGCGGGCGCGACGCCCCGCCCGGCCGCCTCGTCTCGAGGCGGCGAATCCAGAAGCGTCGCGACAGGGGCAGCGGTCGAGCTGCCCGGGCCGGCGTCGCCGCCTGGAAGCGCGACGGGCCGGGCCGCTCGTGGCCCGGACCAGACGAAGGGACGCATCCGTCATGCCGAGAGTGAAGCGGGGCAGCAGCCGCCGCGAGAAGCGCAAGAAGCTTCTCTCGATGGCGAAGGGCTACTTCCTCGGGAAGAGCAAGCTCTACAAGTTCGCCAAGGAAGCCACCGACCGCGCGGGCAACTTCGCCTACGTCGGCCGCAAGAGGAAGAAGCGCGACTTCCGCCGGCTCTGGATCGTGCGCATCAACGCGGCCGCTCGCCAGCACGACCTGAGCTACAGCCAGTTCATGGCGGGTCTGCGGCTCGCCGGCGTCGCGCTCGACCGGAAGTCCCTGGCCGAGATCGCGGCCACCGACGCCGCGGCCTTCAGCAAGCTCGTCGAGTCGGCCAAGGCGGCCCGCAAGAGCGCCTGAGGCCCGCGCGCGAGGGCGGGAGTCTCTGGTTGGACACCATCCAGCAGCTGCGCGACAAGGCGCTCCGGCTCCGCGAGGAGTTCGAGACGGCGGCGGCGAAGGCGGAGGCCGTCGGTGCGCTGCAGGCACTGCACGACCGGTTCCTGGGGCGGCGCTCCGGGGCGCTCTCGGCCCTGCTCAAGTCGCTGGGCGGCCTCGCGGAAGGCGAGCGGCGCGCGGCCGGGCAGGAGCTGAACGCCCTCAAGACCTCGATCGAGCAGAGGCTCGACACGCTCGGGGGCGCCCTCGAGCTGCGCCGCCGCGAGGAAGCGCTCCGCCGCGAGCGGCTCGACACGACGCTGCCGGGGCGCCACCCCTACCTGGGGCGCCGCCATCCGCTGACGGCCGTGCGCGAGGAGCTCGAGGACATCTTCGTGGCGATGGGCTACGAGGTGTACGACGGTCCCGAGATCGAGGACGACTACCACAACTTCGAGGCGCTCAACATGCCGCCGGACCATCCGGCGCGCGACATGCAGGACACCTTCTACCTGGAGCGCGGGGGCGCCACCGGCGCGAGCGGATCGGCGGGGACGGGTCTCCTGCTCCGGACCCACACCTCCTCCGCGCAGATCCACTACATGCTGGAGAACCCGCATCCGCCCGAGGTGCGGATCATCTGCCCCGGCAAGACCTACCGCCGGGACAGCGACGTCACCCACTCCCCGATGTTCCAGCAGGTGGAGGGGCTGGTGGTCGGACAGGGGATCAGCCTGGGCCACCTCAAGGGCACGGTCGAGGCGTTCCTGCACGCCCTCTTCGGCGAGCAGTACCCGGTGCGCTTCCGCTCCTCGTATTTCCCGTACACCGAGCCCTCGGTGGAGGCCGACCTCGGCTGCATCGTCTGCGGGGGCTCGGGCCGGCTCGCCGCCGGACCCTGCCGCATCTGCAAGGCGACGGGCTGGCTCGAGATCCTGGGCTCCGGCATGGTGAACCCGGCCGTCTTCGCGGCTGTCAACCGGAGGCTCGGGCGCGTCGTCTACGATCCCGAGCGGATCACGGGCTTCGCCTTCGGTCTCGGCATCGAGCGGGTGGCGATGGTGCGCCACGGGATCGACGACATCCGCCTCTTCTACGAGAACGACCTGCGTTTCCTGGAGCAGTTCGTCGGATGAAGATCCCCCTCAGCTGGCTCCGCGAGTACGCTCCCTACCAGGTCGAGACACGCCGCCTGGCGGACGACCTCACCGCGGCCGGGCTCGCGGTCGACGCGATCGAGACCGTGGGCGGCGAGACGGTGCTCGATCTCGACATCACCACGAACCGCGTCGACTGCATGAACGTCTACGGGGTCGCGCGCGAGGTGGCGGCGCTCTACGGCCTGCCACTGGCGCCGCTCGAGGTGTCCTTCGTCGAGTCGGGCGCGCCGGTCGGCGAGAGCTTCGACGTCGTGATCGAGGCCAAGGACCTGTGCGGGCGCTTCTGCGCCCGCCTCTTCGACGTGCGGATCGGGCCCTCTCCGACCTGGCTGCGCGACCGGCTGGAGCAGGTGGGCATCCGCTCCATCAGCAACGTGGTGGACCTCACCAACTACGTGATGGTCGAGATGGGACAGGCGACGCACGCCTTCGACCTGGAGCGCGTGCCCGGGAGACAGCTCGTCGTCCGCTGGTCGCGCCCGGGCGAGCAGCTGACCTCGCTCGACGGCGTCGAGCGCACGCTGCCCGAGCGGGTCGGAGTCATTGCCGGCAGAGGAGGCGAGCCGGCCCTGGCGCTCGCCGGCGTCATGGGCGGCGCCTCGAGCGAGATCGGCGAAGGGACCCGGGTCGTGGCGTTGGAGGCGGCCTGGTGGGAGCCGCTCGCCGTGCGGCGCGGGGCGCGCGCCCTCGGCATGCACACCGAGGCCTCGCACCGTTTCGAGCGGGGGGCGGACATCGGCGCGGGGGTCGATGCCCTGGCACGCTTCGCCCACCTGCTGCAGAAGATCGGCGGGGGCTCGGTCCGGCCCGGGCTCGTGGAGCGCCGGGGCGACGGCCGGCCCGCGCGACGCCTGCGCCTGCACCCGCAGCGCGTGAGCGCGCTGCTCGGCACCGAGGTGCCCGAGGCTCGGCAGGTCGCGATCCTCGGCTCGCTCGGGTTCGGTGTAGAGGAGCAGGGTGGCGAGGTCAGCGTCCGAGTGCCGAGCTGGCGCCTGGACGTCTCGGGCGAGGCGGACCTGGCCGAGGAGGTCGGGCGGCACCACGGGATCCAGAAGATCCCCTCGGCGCTCCCGCCGGCCAGCCGGCCCGGCTCGCTGCGCCGCTCGCAGCGGCGGGAGCGGCGCATCCGCGAGGTGCTGACCGGGGTGGGCCTCACCGAGGTGGTGAACTACGCCTTCGTGGCCGGCGCGTCGCTGGACCTGCCCGAGCACGCCCGGATCCGCCTCGCCAACCCCCTCACCGAGGAGCAGGACACCCTGCGCGGCTCGCTGGTGATGCCGGGCCTGGTCGGCACCCTGCGCACCAACCTGCGGCTGGGCCGGCGTGACGTCGCGATCTTCGAGCTGGGCCGGGTGTTCGCGCCGGGTGATCCCGCGCCGCGCGAGGAGCGCCGTCTGGCGCTCCTCCTCTCCGGCATGACGCACCCCCAGCACTGGTCGGTCCGTCCGCGTCCTTTCGACCTCTTCGACCTGAAGGGCTACCTGGAGCTGCTCTTCGAGCGGCTGGGGGAGCCGCTGCCTGCCTTCGACAGCGGTGGCGCGGCCCCTCCCTTCCTGCATCCCGGACGCGCCATGGGACTCTCGCGAGGGGGGCTGCCGATCGGCTACGCGGGGGCGCTGCACCCCGAGGTGCGGGGTCGCTTCGAGCTGCGCGACGAGGCGGTGGTGCTCGAGATCGGGCTCGACGCCCTGCTCGAGGAGGTGCCGCGGCTGGCGCGCTTCACGGCGCTCGACCGCTTCCCGCCCGTGCAGCGCGACCTCTCGATCCTGTGCGACGAGACGACCCCCGCGGCCGAGATCGACGCGCGGGTGCGCGCGGCGGCGGGCGAGCGCCTGCGCTCGGTGAGCCTGCTCGATCGCTACACGGGCAACCAGGTGGCGGCCGGCAAGGTGAGCCTCACCGTGAGCCTGCGCTTCCAGGATCCGGAGCGTACCCTGACCAGCGAGGAGGTGCAGGCCGCCGTCGAGCAGGTGGTGCGGGAGCTGCGCTCGGCGGGTTTCGAGATCCGCGGCGACCGCGGACCGGAGGCAGGCGCGACGGAACCGGGCGGTCCCGGACCGCGGTAAGCTGCGGGCGCGAGGAGGCGGCCATGGACGACCACTTCGAACTGCTCGAGCAGAGGGTCCAGAAGGCGGCGGCGCGCCTCCGTGAGCTGCGGGCCGAGAACGCGGCTTTGCGCGCCGAGGTGGAGGCCGCCACTGCGCGAGCCGACCAGGCCGAGCGCGCGTCACCGGCCGCCGGCGCTCCGCCAGCCGGCTCGGCCGACGAGCTGGCGCGGGTCCGAGCGGAGGCCCGGCAGCTCGCCGCCGAGCGGGAGGAGGTCCGGGTCCGGCTGGCCCGGTTGCTCGAGCTGCTGGAGCGGCTGGAGTAGCGGGCCGGGCTATAATCCGCCGGTGACCGACAAGCCCAGCCTGGTGCACGTCGAGATCTTCGGGCAGACCTACGCGGTCAAGGCTGGGCCCGATCCGGGCTACGTCGAGCAGCTGGCGGCCTCGGTCGACGAGCAGATGAAGGAGGTCGGCCGCGCGAGCGGTGCGGTCGACAGCGTGCGGATCGCCGTGCTGGCCGCGCTGAACCTCGCCGACGAATGCGCGCGTCTGCGCCGTGAGCTGGCAGAGGCGCGCTCCCCGTCCAAGCCGCCGCGGACCTCGTCGGACGAGAGGGTGAAGCGCCTCGCGCAGGCGCTCGGTTCCGCCCTCGGCGAGTAGGCACGGGCGCCCCCTTGCCAGGGAACGGGAACGCCTTGCCCCGCCCGGTGCCGGCAGCTATCATCGCGCGGAGGCTCTCTGCGATGCCCGTGATGGTTATGGATACCTCGAACCAACGTCGTTGATGAGGGGGTTCGATTCGCCTCGCGGTGAGCACGCCTCCGCGTCGAGGAAGCCTGAAGCGCGGCTAGGACTCCCACCTGGTGACCCGGTTCAGGTCGCCCGCCACACGACAGAGCGGAGAGCCTCTTCTTGAACATGGCTGTGACGACGCTCGACAGCCTGGGCGAACGCGCGCTGCTGCGCCACCTGCAGGCCCGCGTGCCGGCCGTGGCCGGGGTCGTCCTCGGCATCGGTGACGACGCGGCCGCCGTCGAGGTGGGTCCATTCGCGCTGGTCACGACGGACAGCCTGGTCGAGCATGTCCACTTCCTGCGCGAGGCGACGCCGGCGCGGCTGCTGGGGCGCAAGGCGCTGTCGGTGAACCTTTCGGACATCGCGGCGACCGGGGGCCTGGCGCGGTACGCCACCGTCAGCCTGTGCCTGCCCCCCGAGCTCGAGCTCGACTGGCTAGACGCGCTCTACGACGGGCTCCTGGAGCGCGCCGCCGAGACCGGCGTGGGGCTGGTGGGCGGCAACCTGACGCGGCGGGGCGAGGGGATCGTGGTTGACGTGACGCTGCTCGGCGATGCGGGCCACTTGCTGCTGCGCAGCGGCGCCAGGCCGGGAGACCAGGTGGTGGTGACCGGCAGCCTCGGGGCCGCCGCCGAGGGCGTGCGCCTGATCGCGGACGGGGCGCGCCTGGACGAGGAGGGCGAGCTCGCGAGCGGGGGCCTCTGGACCGAGTCGTCGTCGGCGGCGGTGGCGGCCTGCCTGCGCGCGCAGCTCGACCCGCGTCCGCCGCTCGCGCTCGGGCGGGCGATCGCCGAGCGCGGCCTCGCCCGCGCGGGCATGGACCTTTCGGACGGCCTGTCGTCCGACCTCGCCGAGGTCTGCCGACAGAGCGGCCTCGCGGCGGTGGTCGATGCGGCGGCGGTGCCGGTGGACGCCCATGCCGCGGGCCTCGAGCGCGCGCGGGGCGGCGGCGACGCCCTGGAGCTGGCCCTCCACGGCGGAGAGGACTACCAGCTCCTGCTGGCGGTCGGGAAGGACGATCTCGCCGCGATCGTCGAGCTGGGCAGGGTCTGGGGTGTGGACGTGAGGGCGATCGGCGAGTTCGTGGCGGGGGAGCCGGTAGTACGGATTCGGGAAGCTTCGGGCGAGCGGCCGCTCGCGCCGAGCGGGCACGACCACTTCCGTGCCCACGGGGCTCGAGAGGCGCAGCGAAGATGAGATGGCTGGCTCGTCGGACACGTCTGCTGTTCACGATCGAGGGGAGCCCCGACCGCGTCGCTTCGGCGTTCGCGCTGGGTGTCTTCATCGCCTTCTTCCCGATCCTCGGCATCCACACCTGGATCGCGCTCGCGCTGGCGATCGCGTTCCGACTGAACAAGGTGGCGATCCTGGTCGGGGTGTGGGTCAACAACCCCTGGACGGTCGGCCCGATGCTGACGGCGGGCACTCTCCTCGGCTGCTCGCTCACCGGCATCTCGCCGGCGACACTCGGCCGGGTGGACTGGTCGCTGCGCGGGCCGGCCTTCTACGAATCGCTGGTCGCGGGCTTCCGGCCGCTGGTGCTTCCGTACGCGGTTGGCAACCTGATACTGGGGCTGCTGGTGGCGCTCGTGACCTTCGTGGTGCTGCGGGCGGCCCTCGCGCGCCGCAAGCCGTCCGCCCCCGAAGCCGCCGACGCCTCTAGGTCCTGACCGCTGGGGCGTCGAGCGGCGGACGCAGCTCGTGGTGCCGCGTCTCGCGCTGGAAGCCGGCCCCGACCCGGAGCAGGGTCTCCTCGTCGAAGGGGCGCCCGAGCAGCTGCAACCCGACGGGCAGGCCGGAGGCGAGCCCGCACGGGAGCGACAGGCCGGGGATCCCGGCCAGGTTCGCGGGCACGGTGAAGATGTCCCCTAGGTACATCTGCAGCGGGTCCGCCGTCTTCTCGCCCAGGCGGAAAGCCGGCGTCGGCGTGGTCGGGGTCGCGATCACGTCGCAGCCCTCGAAGGCCCGCTCGAAGTCGCGACGGATCAGGGTGCGCACCCGCTGCGCGCGGACGTAGTAGGCGTCGTAGTAGCCGGCGGAGAGGGCGAAGGTGCCGAGGATGATCCGCCGCTTCACCTCCGGCCCGAAGCCGGCGTCGCGGGTGCGTCCGTACATGGCGCGGAGGTCCCCCTCGCCGGCAGCCCGCAGGCCGTAGCGGACGCCATCGTAGCGGGCCAGGTTGCTCGAAGCCTCGGCTGTCGCCACCAGGTAGTAGGTCGCCACCGCGTGCGGGAGGTGGGGGAGCGCCACCTCGCGCACGTCGGCTCCGGCCGCCGTCAGCGCGCACAGCGCCTCGTCGAAGCGGGCCAGGGTCGCGGGCTCGACGCCGCTCGCCAGGAAGGAGCGGGGCACGCCCACGCGCAGCCCTTCGAGGCTGCCCGCGAGCGCCGCCACCAGGGCGGGGACGGGCGTGCGGGCGCTGGTCGCGTCTTTCGGGTCGTGGCCGAAGAGCGCCTCCGCGACCAGGGCTACGTCTTCGACGCTGCGCGCGAAAGGGCCCACCTGGTCGAGCGACGAGGCGAAGGCCACCAGGCCGTAGCGGCTCACGCGGCCGTAGGTCGGCTTGAGGCCGACCACGCCGCAGAAGGCCGCGGGTTGGCGGATCGAGCCGCCCGTGTCGCTGCCGAGCGCGACCGGGACCATGCCGGCCGCCACTGCCGCCGCCGAGCCGCCGGAGGAGCCTCCCGGCACCCGTTCGCGGTCCCAGGGGTTGCGGGTGGGCTTGTAGGCGCTCCTCTCGGTGGAAGAGCCCATCGCGAACTCGTCCAGGTTGGTCTTGCCGAGCACGATCGCGCCCGCGCGCTCCAGCCGCGCGACGGCGGTCGCGCTGAAGAGCGCCTGGTATCCCTCGAGGACCCGCGAGCCGCAGGTGGTCGGCTGTCCCTCGATGTGCAGCACGTCCTTGACCGCAAGCGGAACGCCGGCGAGAGGCGGGACGGGCTCACCCGCGGCGAGCGCGCGGTCGAGGGAGCGCGCCCGCTCCAGGGCGCGGTCGGCGAGCACCGCCAGGAACGCGTCGACGGCGGGCTCCGCGGCGGCGATGCGGTCGAGGTGGGCGCGGGCAACCTCCTCGCAGGAAACCTGGCGCGCGGCCACGCGCCGGCGCAGCTCCGAGGCGGTCTCCTCTCCGGCGCTCACCCGATCACCCGCGGGACACGGAAGAGGCCCGAGTCCGCGTCGGGCGCTCCGCGCAGGGCTCGCTCGCGGTCGATCGCGGGTCCGGGCTCGTCGGCGCGCCAGCTGTCGCTGGCGTGCGCATGGCTCATCGGGGGGACGTCGGCGACGTCGAGCCCCTGCAGGGACTCGGCCCAGGCGAGGATCTCGTCGAGCTGACGCGCGAAGAGCGCCTTCTCCTCCTCCGTCAGGTTCAGCCGCGCCAGGCGCGCGACGTGGTCCACGGTCTCGATGGTGGCTCTGGGCATGCGCTGCTACTTTATACTGCTAGTCCGACTGCCGCACTCAGCTGGCGCGACTGCCGCACCCAGGAGGCGAGAATGGCGCTGTGCCCCATCTGCGCGCACCCGTTGCCGGAGACGGCGTCCGGCATCTGTCCCAACTGCGGCGCGAGCCTGAGCGCGGCAACGGCACCGCCGCCGCCCGCGCGTCCGGCGCCGCCCACCGAAGGTTGGACGGGGGAGCCGCGCGCTGGGACGGCATGGGAGGAACGGGGACGCGTGGGTTTCTTCCCCGCGCTCTTCGAGACGACACGGCAGGTCCTCACGACACCCACGGCCTTCTTCCGGGCGATGCCGGTCGAGGGAGGGATCGGCGCGCCGCTCCTCTACGGCGTCGTCGTCGGCTGGTTCGGCACGGTGGCGGCGAGCCTCTACCAGGCCCTGTTCCACTCGATCGTCGGGAGGAGCCCCTTCGAGGCGCTCGCGCGCATGGTGAACCCGGGAGCGGTGCCCGCTCCGTCTCCCCTCTCCGTCTGGATCGAGGGCTGGGGCGGGTTCCTTGGGCAGGTCGTCTTCGGCGGCGTCTTCGTCGCGATCGGGGTGATCGTCAGCTCCGCCGTCCTGCACCTCGCCCTGCTGCTGTTGGGCGGCGCGCAGCGGGGCTTCGAGGCGACGCTGCGGGTGGTCTCGTTCTCCCAGGCGGCCAGCCTGGTGTTCCTGGTGCCGTTCTGCGGCCAGCTGGCGGGCGCCGTCTGGGTTCTGGTGCTCTACGTCCTGGGCCTGGCCGAGGCGCACCGGATCGGGCACGGGAAGGCCGTCGGGGCGGTGCTGCTCCCGCTGCTGCTGCTGTGTTGCTGTTGTGCCGCGCTGGGGGGGCTCGTCTTCCTGGGCGCCGCGGGTCTCGCGTCGAGGCTGCATTGAGCGCGGGCATTCGACTCTCCGCACCTGAAGACCACCCGCCGCTCGGGGCGATCCTGGGGGCCATCGGCCTCGCCGCCGGGATCGCGGTCGCCGTGCTCCACCTGGACCGGCTGCCGGTCGTCTTCTGCGTCTTCAAGGGCCTCACCGGCCTG
This sequence comes from uncultured Acidobacteriota bacterium, assembly GCA_963732935.1. Taxonomy (GTDB): domain Bacteria; phylum Acidobacteriota; class Vicinamibacteria; order Fen-336; family Fen-336; genus DATBSL01. The sequence goes on from CAVTBK010000008.1 coordinate 46,178, forward strand.
CCCTGCCCGACCTGCGGCTCGACGCGCGCCCTCGGTCACCTGTTCGCCTTCGACCTGCGGGGCGCCATCGCCATGAACCCGCTCGCCACGCTCATCTTCGCGCTGATCGCGGCCTGGGCGGTCGCCGACGCCATCCTGCTGACGAGGCGCCGGGCGCTCGCCGTCGACGTCGACCCGCGGCTCGCAAGCGTGCTGCGCGTGGTCGTGCTCGCGCTCTTCCTCGCGAACTGGGTGTACCTGCTGGCCGCTGGCCGCTGAGCCGGGCCGCCGGGCGCGTGGCATATACTCGTCAGCTCATGAACGGAGAAGCACGCCCCTCGATCTCCATCGTGGTTCCCCTCTACAACGAGGCGGAGAACCTGGCCGAGCTGCACCGCCAGCTCCGCGCCGCCCTGGAAAGCATGAACCGCTCCTTCGAGCTGATCCTGGTCGACGACGGCAGCACGGACGGGACTCGCGACGCGCTGCTCGCCCTGGAGGCCCGCGATCCGCGGGTGCAGGCGGTCTTGCTGCGCCGCAACTTCGGCCAGACGGCCGCTTTCTCGGCGGGCTTCGACCGCTCGCACGGGGAGGTGGTCGTGACCTCGGACGGCGATTTGCAGAACGACCCGGCCGACATCCCGGCTCTGGTGAGCAAGCTCGAGACGGAGGACCTCGACATGGTCTGCGGCTGGCGGCGCAGCCGGAAGGACCCGCTCTCGAAGCGCATCCCGTCCTTCTTCGCCAATCGGCTGATCTCGTGGGCGACCGGCGTCCGCCTCCACGACTACGGCTGCTCTCTCAAGGCGATGCGTGGCGAGATCGCCCGCGGGCTGCGCCTTTACGGCGAGATGCACCGCTTCATCCCGGCGGTCGCGTCCTGGACCGGCGTGAGCATCGGAGAGATCGCGGTGAACCACCGGCCCCGCACGGCCGGCCACAGCAAGTACGGCCTCGGCCGCACGACACGGGTGCTGCTGGATCTGTTCACGGTCAAGTTCCTCGCGTCGTATGGCACGCGTCCGGCGCACCTCTTCGGCCTGCTGGGACTGGGCTTCGGCACGACCGGCGCGCTCCTGCTCGGCTACCTCGCCGCCCTCAAGATCTTCCGGGACGAGGCGATCGGAGGCCGGCCGCTCCTGCTGCTGGGGGCGCTCCTCTTTCTGACCGGCGTCATCCTGGTGAGCTTCGGCCTGATCGGCGAGCTTCTGGTCCGGACCTGGCACGAGAGCCAGGGCAAGACGATCTACGTCGTGCGGAAGCGGCGTCCCGCCCGGTGAGGCGCATCCTCTTCCTGAGCGAGTCGTTCCATCCCGTCCTGGGCGGAGGCGAGACACACATCCGGCGTCTCGGCGCGGCGCTCGTCGCCGCGGGTGACGAGGTCACGGTCGTGACGCGCCGCAGCCAACGCTCGTGGCCCGCGCGTGAACGGCTCGCCGACGGGATCCGGGTGGTGCGGGTGGCGCCGTCGGGTCCCGCCCGCGTCGGCAAGTTCCTGATGGTTCCCTTCGCGTTGCGCGCGGTCGCGCGCGAGGCCGCCCGCCACGAGGTCCTGGTGGTGCGGGGGACGCGGGTGCTCGGGCTGCCGGGACTCCTGGCGGGGCGCCTCTTCGGGCTGGCGACGGTGTTGCAGCCGGAGATCAACGGCGAGCTGGACGGCACGGCCTTCACCTGGGGCAAGCCCTGGGCGGCCGGTTTGGCCGGCAGGCTGGTCCGCAGGTGTGCAGCGCTCAGGAATCCGTGGCTCCGGGACGCCGACCGCTTCGTGGCGATGTCGCGACGGATCCGGGACGAGGTCCTGGCGGTGGGCGTCGATCCCGCGCGGGTGGGGCTCATCCCGCACGGTGTCGACACGACCCTCTTCCGGCCGGCGGGAGGCGACGAGCGCTCGGCCTTGCGCTCGTCGCTCGGGCTGTCGAACGGGGTCGTGGCCGTCTACACCGGACGGCTGCTGCGCGGCAAGGGGCTGGAGCTGCTGCTCGAGAGCTTCAGGGAGGCGGCCGAGGCGTGCCCCGATCTGCAGCTCGCGCTGGTCGGCTCGGGCGAGGGCCAGGCGCTCTCGATCGAGGAGGAGCTGCACCAAAGGGTCGCTGATCTCGCCCTCGGGGGGCGAGTCCGCCTGGCCGGGCGCAGCGAGCGGGTCTTCGACTGGCTGCGGGCCGCGGACCTCTTCGTGTTCCCCTCGCTCTACGAGGCCCTCGGGATCTCGCTCGTGGAGGCGGCGGCGTGCGGGCTGCCTGCGATCGGCAGCCGCACGGGCGGGATCGTGGACGTGATCGAGGACGGCGGCTCGGGTCTGCTGGTACCGCCCGGCGACGGCCGTGCTCTTACCCAGGCGTTGCGGGCGCTGGCGAGCGACGCCGTGCTTCGCCGGGCGATGGGCGAGCGGGCGCGCGCACTAGCCCTCGCCCGCTTCGACGAGCGGGACGCCCTCGTGCGCTACCGCGCCCTCTTCGCCGAGATCAGCCCTCGGCGTTCGCCCGGGTTCCCGCGGGCAGATGTTGCTCGTGAAGGTGGAGACCCTCCTCCATCACCGGTCGCTCCAGCTTGAAGGAGAAGTAGAGCGCCAGCAGGATCACGGTCGTGAAGACGCCGATGAAGTGGATCCAGAGGTAGCGCGTCACGGTCTGGATCGGGGCGAGGGCCTCCGAAAGGTCCTGCTCGACGGCCACCAGCCACTTGACGTCGGGGGCCTGGTCGATGGGCGAGAAGCCGACCAGCCGCGCCGGCTCGATGCCCCTCACCTCGGGGATCGTCCAGTACCCGTGCCTGAAGCGCGAGCGGCCGAAGAGGGCTTCGCCGGGCTCGGCGATCGGGAACCCCTCGAGCGCGGCGCGCAGCGAGTCGAAGCCCGGGTAGGTCGCCTTGAGGATGCGCTCGCTCTCGTCCGACGCGAGCACCAAGCCGTCGCTCGCGCGCAGGAGCGCCGCGTGGCCGGTACGGCCGATGCGGACCGGGGCGAGCACCGTGTAGAGGTCGTTCGCGTCGAGAAAGGCATGCACGGACCCGATCCAGGCCCCGTCCCGATCCAGTACCGGGTAGCTCATCTGGAGCAGGGTGAGGTTCGAGCCGCGAGCACGTTCGATGTCCCCGATGTGGGGTCCGGGCGCGTCGGGCGCCGCGGCCTGGGCCCTGAACCAGGGGGCCTCGGCCTGGAAGAGCCGGCCCGCGCGCGCCGAGGCCGCCACGATGCGACCGTGGACGTCGACGAGCTGTAGTTGCCGGATCGCCGGCCGCACCGCGACCACGGTCCGAAGGCGCTCCGCGAGCGGGCTGCCGAGGACGGAGGCGACGAGGGCGGGGTCGCTGCCGCGCGCCCAGGCCCGCTCGAGGCTCACCGCCTGCGTCTCGCTGACGGCGGGCGCGGGCGGGACGAGCGCCCGCTGCAGGTCGGGTCCCACCGCGAGCAGGTGGAGCACGGCGAACTGCTCGGTCAGGTACTGCTCGAGCGCGAGCTTGGTCTGCACCGCGCGTTGCTCGAGGCTCGTCCCGACCGACTCGCGGAGCCGGGTCTTCGCCATGTTGACGACGACGAAGGAGCCGAAGGCGACGAAGGGCATCGCCGCGAAGAAGAACGCCGTGAGCACCCGGGTGTCGAGGTAGTATCGCTGCCTGGCCATGGCCGCCTCCCCAACCCTCTGGCGAAGGAACCCGGCCGCGACGTCCCGAACAGTGCTCCGACTCGGCACCGCCGGGCTCTCGTTCCGGGCTCGATGCCTGGACGACGACGCGTTCTCAGGCGAAGCGTAGGTTCGAGCCAGCTCCGCGTCAAGGGGAATCCTGAGGCAGCGGGGAGGCTGAGACGAGCCGGCGTCTCAGTGAAGCAGCCGGTCCAGCGCCTCGAAGGCCACGGCCGGTCGGGTCGACTCACGACAAAGCGCGTCCAGCCGTTACACTTCTGCCGGTGTGGCATTCGCCCAGCTTCGGATCCCAGCTCTCCGCGGAGAAGCCCCCGTGCGCATCGCGCTGACGGGGGCTTCGGGCTACACGGGCGGGCGCCTGCTCGAGGCCCTGCGCGCGCGGGGCGACCAGGTCTCGGCGCTGGTGCGACCGCGCTCGGTCACTGACGACCTGCGCGCCCTCGCCTCTCGGGTGGTCGAGGGGGACTTGGCGGACGCCGGGGCCATCGCGCGCCTGGTGGAGGGCAGCGACGCCGTCCTGCACGTAGCGGCGGTCTATCGCACCGCCGGTCACCCGGACTCCTACTACCGCGAGGTCAACGTGGGCGGCAGCGAGCGGCTGCTCGAAGCCGCCGCGCGCGCCGGCGTCCGGCGCTTCGTCCACACCTCGACGGTCGGGGTCCACGGGCACGTGAAGAGCCCGCCTGCGGACGAGCGTGCGCCGATCGCCCCGGGCGACATCTATCAGGAGACCAAGGCGGAGGCCGAGGCACTGGCCCTGCGGTACCACGCGACCCGCGGCCTTCCGGTCGCGGTGGTGCGCCCGGGCGCCATCTACGGACCCGGCGAGACGCGGCTTCTGAAGTTGTTCCGTGCGATCGCCCGGGGCCGCTACGCGATCGTCGGTGACGGGCGGAGCTACTACCATCCCGTCTACATCGACGACCTGGTGGCAGGCTACCTGCTCGCGTTGGAGCGGCCCGAGGCGCCCGGCGAGGCCTTCCTGATCTGCGGCCCCCGCTACGTCTCACAGGTAGAGCTGGCGGCGCTCATCGCGCGACACACGAATGGTCGTGTGCTGCCGTTCCGGATCCCGGCCCGTCCGCTGCAGTGGGCGGGGGACCTGGTGGAGGCGGTGTGCGTCCCCCTCGGGATCGACCCGCCCCTGCACCGGCGGCGGGTGGACTTCTGGACCAAGAGCCGCGCGTTCACGATCGAGAAGGCGCGCCGCCTGCTTGGCTACGAGCCCCAGGTCGACCTCGACGAGGGGATCGCGCGGACCGCGGCTTCCTACCGCGAGCGGGGGTGGCTTTGATGGCGTCGCCGGAGGGGAGCGGGAGCGAGCGCGGCGCGAGGTCGGCGCGGGTCGTGCTGGCGGCGGTGTGCCTCGCTCTCGTCGGTACCTCCGTGGCCGTCGATCTCCCGCGTGCGTCCGGTGGCGAGTTCTGGGGCGACGGGGCCACCTACTACGCGATGGCGTGGAGCCTGGCGCGTGACGGCGACGTGCGCTTCGAGGCGCGAGACCTCGCCAGGGTGCGGGCCCAGTATCCGGGCGGCCCTTCCGGCGTCTTCCTGAAGCGGGCGCACGGCGGCCTGACGACGGACGCCCCTGGCTTCCCGTGGCTCCGGCGCGTGCGCGCGGACGAGGGCCGGCTCTACTACGCGAAGGCTCTGGTCTACCCGGTCCTGGCCGCCCCGCTGGTCGCCGTCCTCGGCACGCGCGGGCTCGCCCTGGCGAACGGGCTCCTCCTCGCGCTGGCGCTCGTCCTCGCCGTCGCGACGCTGCGCCGCCGCGGGTTCGGTCCCTGGCCGGCGCTCGCGACCGCCTCGTCGCTGCTGCTGCTCGGCGTGGCACCTCTCTACCTGGTGTGGCCGACGCCCGAGATCCTCGGCCTGGCGCTGGTGACGGCGGGGCTCTGGGCATGGGCGTCGGGACGGCCGCTCCTCTCGGCCGTCCTGTTCGGGATCGCCGGCTACGTGAAGCCGCCCAACCTGCTGATGGCGGCGCCGCTCCTGCTGGCTCCGGTCCTGCCGCCGCCCGGCGTGTCGCCGGCGAGTGCGTGGTCCGCTGTGCGGGCGCTGCCGAGGCTGGCGGAGGCCGTCCGGCGGGGCCTCGTCCTGTGCGCGGCCGCGGCCGCCTGCTACGGGGCGAACGCGCTCGTCACCGGCGAGTACAACTACCAGGGGGGCGAGAGGAAGACCTTCTACGGCCGTTATCCCTTCGACGCCTCCGGCACCACCTTCGACACGCCCGGCGCGGGCTTCTGGATGACGACCAACCAGCTCGGCCCGCTGGTGGCGGGGAGCGACGACAGCAAGGTGAGCGAACGCAGCGGGCCCGCGCGCAAACGGGCGGAGCTGGCGGAGACGCTGGCGCTCAACCTCGGCTACTTCTGGGTGGGGCGATTCGGCGGAGCGCTCGCGTACTTCTTCCCGGCGGTGGTCGCGCTCCTCCTCTTCCTCCTGCTCGGTCCGCGCGACCGTGCCGGCTGGCTCGCGCTGCTGAGCGTCTCGCTCTCCTGGCTCGCCTACATCTGGATCATCCCCGACAACTGGTACGGCGGCGGGGGCACGGTGGGGAACCGGTACTTCCTGAACCTGCTGCCCGCCTTCCTCTTCTTCGTGCCGGCCCGGGGCTCGAGGTGGCGATGGGTCCCCGCGGCCGGCGTCGCGGGTGTGGCCGTCTTCCTGGCCCCGGTGCTCGCCCGTCCCGTCGAGAGCTCGCTGCGGCCGGGGGAGCATGCGACGCACGGGGCGTTTCGCCTCCTGCCGGCCGAGCTGACCATGCTCAACGACCTCTCGGTCTTCACCGAGACCTGGCGCAAGAAGCGGCCCTTCGGCTTCGTCGGCAACCCGCAACGTCACGCCGATCCCGACGCCTTCTTCCTCTACTTCACCGACGACGGCAGCTACGGCAAGGAGGACTGGGCGGGGCGCCCCGGCTTCTGGCTGCGCGCGGGCCGACCGGCGGAGGTGATCGTCAGGGCTTTCGACCTCGCCCTCGTCGACCGGATCGTGCTGCGGCTCTCCGGCGGTCCGCGCGGCGACACCGTGGACGTGCGTCTCGGCTGGCACCGGGAGCGCGTGCGGGTCGGCCCGGGGGAGCATCGCGAGGTCGAGCTGCCGGCCATCGGACCCGGCGTTCCCTACTACGACACCTACCTGCACGTGCTGCACCTGCGCTCGCATCGCGGTGGCCGCCTGGCGGATGGGCGGGAGGTCGGGGCCTTCGTCGAGCCGCGACTGGTGATGGGCCCGCCGCTGGTGGTCGAGTCGCGATGAGCGATCGCATAGCGCGCATCGTGCTCGCGGTGGTCTCGGGCCTGCTGCTGCTGGCGGCTCTGGCCGTCGACCTGCCGCGCGTCTCGGACGGGCGGTTCTGGAGCGACGGGGCGACCTACTACGCGATGGCGGGCAGCATCGCCCGTGACGGAGACCTCGAGTTCGGTCCGAGGGACCTGGCCCGGGTGCGCGCGTCGTACCCGGGCGGCCCGCAGGGGGTCTTCCTGAAACGCGTCGCCGGGCCGGCCGGCCCGCGGCTCGTCTACGCCAAGGCGCTCGTCTACCCGCTGCTCGCCGCGCCCTGGGTGCTGCTGCTCGGGGCGGACCGGGGGCTGCCCGCCCTCAACGCGGCGGTGCTGGTCGGGTCGCTCTGGCTCGGGTACGCGCTGCTCCGCGCGGGCTCGTCGCGGGCCGTGGCGGTGGCCGGGACCCTGGCCGTGTTCCTGGGCGGCGTGGTGCCGGCCTACCTCCTCTGGCAGACACCCGAGATCCTGGACCTCGGTCTCGTGACCCTCGGGCTCTTTGCCTGGAGGCGCGGGCGTCCGCTGCTGGGCGCGGTCCTGATCGGGGTCGCGGCCTACGCGAAGCCGACCAACGCCGCGCTGGCGCTGCCGCTGCTCCTGGAGCCGCTGCTCGCGACGGCGCCGGCGGGGGCCGAGTCTCTCGCCCGGCGCTGGCGGGCGAGGATCCTCGTCTCCGCGCGGCGCGGCCTGGTCGCCGGCCTCGTCTTCGCCGCCGGCTTCGGGGTGAACTGGCTTGCCACCGGGGAGCTGAACTACCAGGGGGGCGAGCGCAAGACCTTCTACGATCGCTACCCCTTCGACCCGGGCGTCAGCTTCGACTCGGCCGGGGTCTGGATGACGACCGACCACCTGGGTCCGCTGGTGGCCGGTCGTGACGAGGACGAGGGGAACGAACGCGTCGCGCCGCCGCGCTCGCGCCGGGAGCTGCGGCAGTCGTTCCTCCTGAACCTGTTTCTCTTCTGGATCGGCCGCTTCGGAGGCGTGCTCCCGTACTACCCCGGGGTCGCGGCCGCGTTGCTGCTCTTCCTCCTGGTCGGCCCGCGCGAGCGGGCCGGCTGGCTGGCGCTCCTCGCCCTGGTCGTGTCGTGGCTGGGCTACATCCTGATCATTCCGGACAACTGGTACGGTGGCGCGGGGGCGATCGGGAACCGCTACTTCGTGAACCTCGTCCCGCTCGGCCTGCTGCTCTTGCCGAGCGGCCGGGGCGGCTGGGCCGCGGCCCTGGCGCTGCCCCCGGTCGTCCTGCTGCTCGGCCCGACCCTGGCGACGCCGGTCCAGAGCGCGCTCGACCCCGGGCAGCACGCGACGCGCGCGGCGTTCCGCAGGCTGCCGGCGGAGCTCACCATGCTCGGTGATCTGTCCGTCTTCACCGACGTCTGGCGCAAGCGACGGCCCTACAACGCGCCGGGAGGCGACCCTGCCCGGCGTCCGCCAGGTGCGCCGCCGTCGTACTTCCTGTGGTTCCTCGACGACGGTAGCTTCGGCCAGGAGACCTCGTTCGGCGAGGAGGGATTCTGGCTGCGCGGTGGCGAGAGCACCCAGGTGGTCTTGCAGACGCTCGCGCCCCCACGCTCGATTCGGTTGGTCGTCACCTCGGGACCGGCGGGGGACATCGTGACGGTGCGCCTCGGGAGCGACCGGCAGCGGCTGGTGATGGGACCCCTCGAGACGAGGCGGCTCAGCCTGGTGCCGGCGCGGCCGGTCGGCTACTACGGCACGGAGCTCTACCTGCTGCGGCTCGGCTCGCGCTACGGCGGTCCGGCCGCGAGGGACCCCCGCGAGCTCGGCTCCTTCGTGCGGATCGTGCTGGAGGAGCAAGGCGGGCGGGAGGCGTCGTCGCCGACGCTCGATTGGAGCTTCGACAGCCGCGAGGCGCGCGGAGCTATGCGCCCTGCTCCTTGCGCAGGAGCGCGTCGAGACCGCGGCCGATCTTGGCGCAGCGCTCGGCGGCGCTCGCCTCCAGGAGCTTCTGGCGCGCCGACGGCGTAATCGGCAGGTGCTGGCAGGCGAGGTTCACCCAGGCCATCGGGGCGCTCGAGCGGCGCTGGCTCTCCAGGAACTGGCGCAAATCGCCGTGCGAGTGGAGGTAGCGGGCCAGCGCCTCGACCGCGGAACCCCACTCGTCGCCCTCGTCGCCCTCGGTCAGGGGCGACACCTCGGCGACCAGCACGTCCAGGCCCACCAGCTGCTCGACGTGCGCCCGCTGGAGTCCGTCGAGCTCCACGCGATGCTCGACCGGCGAGAGCGAGTCGCGCTGGCGCACGACGGCGAGCGTGCCGACCGCGTGCAGGTCGCGCGGACCCGAGGCGCCTTCGCGTCGCGCGAGGGCCAGCACGGTCCCCCCCGTCCGATCGGCCATCTCGAGCGCCGTGTGCGAGCCGGGCTGGGCCACGGCTGTCGAGAGCGAGGCCCCGGGGAAGAGGCAGAGGTCCGGGAGCGGGAGCACCGGCACCAGCTGGTGCCCAGCCTTGGCATCGAGCTCCGCCGGCAGCGCTTGCTCCACCCGTTGCGATGTTACTCCAGGGGCCCGGCGAAGCGTCGGCGCCACTTGCCCCGGAGCACGTCGCCGAGCGTGGCTCGGCCGGCACCCGGCAGGAGCTCCAGGTAGTCCTCGCCCAGGCGGGCGATCGACCGCAGATCGCCGCCGGGCATCGTGACCGGCGTCCCTCGGACCTTGCCGCAGAAGGCCGTCTGGTAGCCGGCGTCGGCCGCCAGGCGCCGCGCGGTCGTCCCCGCCGCGTGCCAGGGGTAGCAGAGGTGGCGGACGGGCCGGCCGGTGCGCTCCTCGATCAACCGCCGCGACTCCGACAGCTCGAGCCCGATCGCCCGAGCCTGTTCCTCCATGCTCTCCTGCCGGCCGCCGACCTCGACCCCAGCCAGCGCGCGCCGCAGGCGGCGCTCCCAGCCGGGCATCTCGAAGAAGGCCTCGCCGCCGGCCTGCGCCACGAGCTCGACGCAGATGCGGCGAGCCGCCTCGTCCTCGAAGTAGCGAAGAGCGTCGGAGGTGCGTGGGGCGGAGGCGAAGAGCGGCGTCCCGAGCGGCACCTCGGCGCCCAGCAGGTCGCGCTCGCCCGTGCGCACCAGCGGCTGGTCGAAGGCGTGGTAGCCCCGCCGGGAACGGGGCGTCGCGAAGCCGGCGAGCCGCGGCGCGGTGTGGATCCGCGCGTGATGGAGCGTGTGACTCTGGAAGTCGAGGTCGCCTGCGCGCGCCAGGGCCTCGACCTCGGGCCAGCTCAGCAGCGCGCCGCCTTCCGTCTCTCGCCGCAGCACCGAGGTCCGTTCGGCTCGACCGGCAAGGACGTCGTCCCAGGTCGGGGTGGGCGGGGCTTCGCCCATCCGGCCGGGGACCAGGAAGACGACGGCCTTCATGGCGCGGCGACGCAGGAGCGGCGCGGCCACGGTCCAGACCGTTCCGCGGCCGTCGTCGAAGGTGAGCAGCACCGCGCGCGGCGGCGCCGCTCGCTCGCCGCGGATCACGGCGAGGTACTCGCCGAGCGAGAGCGTGCGGTAGTCGTTGTCGGCCAGGTGCTGGAGCTTGCGGCCGAGGCTCTCCGGCTCCGCCCCGTGCAGGACGAACACCGGGACCTCGCCAGGACGGAGCGGGCCGCCGGTCACGAAGCGCGGATAGCGTCCGAGCAGCAGGTCCCGAGGAACCTCCCACGCCTCGCGGGCGTTTCGCGCGAGCGTGCCCAGGGCCATGCCTTCAGGGCCCCCCGCCGGCGAGGACCTCGTCGTAGAGCTGCTGCATCGCGTCGACGCAGGCACTGACGTCGTAGCGGCGCGAGGCCTCGCGGGCCCGCCGGGCGAGGTCCTGGCGCAGGCTGGGAGCCAGCAGGACGCGCTCGAGGGCCCCGGCGAGTGCCGTCTCGTCCCCCGCGGGCACGAGCAGGCCCGTCGCGTCCTCTTCCAGCACCTCGCGGCAGCCGTCCACGGCCGTCGACACGATCGGCTTGCCGGCCGCCATCGCCTCGAAGAGTGCGAGCGGCGTTCCCTCGTAGAGCGACGACAGGCAGAAGACGTCGATGGCGCCGAGCAGGTCGGGGACGTCGGTGCGATGGCCCGCGAAGACGACCCGATCGGCCACCCCGAGCTCGACGGCCTGCCGGCGCAGCTCGCCGGCGAGGTCGCCGTCGCCCGCGATCAGCAGGCGGAGCCGGGGGACCCTCGGGACCAGGCGTGCCACGGCCGCGACCAGGAAGCGGTGTCCCTTCTGGGCGTTCAACCGGCCGACCGTGCCGACGACGAGCGCGTCCTCCGCGATGCCCAGCTCGCCGCGGACCCGGCCTGCCCGGTCGCGGGAGATCGGCGCGAACTCCTCGAGCGGCGCGCCGTTCCAGATCAGGCGGATGCGTCCGGCGGGCACGTGCCTCTCCTTCACCAGGAACTCGCGGGTCGAGCGGCTGACGGCGATGGCGGCGTCGGTCCAGGGCGCGAGCAGGCGGTCGGCGACGCCTTGATAGCGCGGCATCCGGGGATCGGCGAAGTGCTCGTGGAGGACGAGCCGCGCGCGGGCCAGGCGGGCCGCCAGGCGTCCGAAGTCAGCGGCGGCGTAGCCGTGGACGTGGAGGATGCGGGCCCCGAGCTTCCGCGCGAGCACCGCTATGTCCGTGGCGATCCGGGGGTCGAAGCGGCCCCGCCCCAGGTGAACGACCGGGATGCCCTGCTCGCGGAGCCAGAGGCTCGCGGGCTCCTCGTGCTTGAGGCCGCAGAGCGAGACCTCGAAGCGGTCCCGGTCGTAGCGGGGGAACCACCACGAGAACAGGCGCGATACCCCGTGGATGCTGGATCCGCGCACGCCGAACTTGTCGCAGACGTGGAGGACCGAAACCTTCATGCGGCGCGGACGCTGACGTCGTCGGCGGCGTTGCCCCGCGCCATCCAGACGATGGCGCCGGAGAGCGAGAGCAGCACCATCAGGCCGGCCCCCACCAGAGAGAAGGCGAGGGCGCTGTCGCGGGCCAGCCCGAGCTGGGCGAAGTAGACGGCGAAGAGCCCCTCGCGCAGGCCCCAGCCGTTGAAGGAGACGGGCAGGGCCTGGAGCAGCGTGCAGAGCGGGACCATCAGGAAGGCCGCTCCCGCCTGGAGCGGGATGCCGAGGCCGCGGGCCACCGCCAGGAAGTAGAGGACGCTCAGCGCCTGCACCACCAGGCTCGCGGCGCCTGCCGCCCAGAGGATCACCATCCGTACCCGGTAGACGTGCACCGCCCCCTGTACGACCTCGAACTTCTCGAGCAGCCAGTCGATCGAGTCCAGGCGGGAGAGCGCCATCAGCCGGCGCGCCGTGCCCGGGCGGAAGAAGACGTAGCCGAGCGTGCCGAAGAGGAGCGCGAGGCCCAGGAGCACCGCGCGCGCCCCCGCCAGCCCGCGCACGCTGGGCGGCGCGACGGAGAAAGCGGCCGCGGCCAGGACGTAGAGCGCCCCGAAACCGAGCACGCGGTCGATCCCCACCACGGCCAGCGAGGCGGTCGTGGAACCGGTCAGCTTGGAGCCGTCCCGCACCCGCACGATGTCGCCGCCGATGTTGCTCGGGAGGAAGTTGTTGAAGAAGGTCGCGATCAGGTAGGAGGCGGTCAGGCTCCGCAGGGGAGCGACCGGGCCGAGCGCCTGCAGCAGGATCTGCCAGCGCCAGGTCGCCACGGCCAGCATGGCCGCGAAGCACACGACCGCCGCGAGCAGATCCAGGAGGTCCGCCGAGCGCACGCGCCCCTCGAGCGCGCGCAGGTCCGTGGTCGAGAAGAGATAAGTGAGCAGGGCCAGCGAGACGGCGATCTTGGCCCCGAGCAACGCCAGGCGCTTCATCTGAACGCGCCATGCTACAGTAGCGCCCGCGGTCCGGGCAAACGTCGTCACGAGCCCCGGGAGAGTCGCGCTCTTGCAGGACGGCGAGCGGCAGCAGATCGGGATCCAGGACGCCATGCGGGGAGAGGGCAGCTCCGCGCTCCGCAAGTACCAGGATCTCGTCGTCGGCAGCCGCAGCCTCGCGCGGCTCCTTCTGCACGAGGCGGTCGTCACCACCAGCTCCTGGGTGCCGGGCGCCCTCGGCCTGCTGCTGCGGAAGGTCCTCTACCCGCTGCTGCTCGGTTCGGTGGGTCGTGGGGTCGTCTTCGGGCAGGGTGTGGTACTGCGCCATCCCGCCAAGATCCGGATCGGCAGCGGCGTGACGATCGACGACCTGGTGGTCCTGGACGCCAAGGGCACGCACAACCGCGGCATCGAGATCGGCGACTTCGTCTTCATCGGTCGCGGAAGCGTGCTCTCCTGCAAGGATGGGGACATCCGGCTGGGGGAGCACACCAACCTGGGCTTCCACTGCGAGATCTTCTCGGGCTCGAGCGTGACGGTGGGCCACCACGGCCTCTTCGCCGCCCAGGCCTATCTGGTCGGGGGAGGCCACGAGTTCGAGGCCGAGGCGCGCGCCGTGATCGAGCAGCCGCGCACCTCGCGGGGGATCGCCCTGGGCGACAACGTCTGGCTCGGCACCGGGGCCAAGGTGCTCGACGGTGTCCGCCTGGGGAGCGACGTCGTGGTGGGCGCCAACGCGGTCGTGAACGGCGACCTCCCGGACGGTGCCGTCGCCGCGGGCGTCCCCGCCCGCATCCTGCGCCAACGGACCGCGGCGCCCGCCTGATCCGGTAGAATCGAGGCAGACCCACCCTACGTGAGTCAGGAGCCGTCGGGACGAGGATCGCCGCGCGCGCAGGCGAGCGGAAATGCTTGGTGCCGGGGGACGGAGGCGCGCATGAAGAAGAACCGCGAGGCCGTCGAGGCGAGGGTGCCCGTTGCGCGCCGCTCGGCCCGCCGCCTCCGGCACACGACGATCTCGGGTCGCGCGATTGCTCCCGTCTACCGGCCCTCGGATCTCCCGGACTTCGACTACGAGCGCGATCTCGGCGACCCCGGCCGCTACCCCTTCACGCGCGGCATCCACGAGACCATGTACCGCGGCCAGCTCTGGACCATGCGCCAGTTCGCCGGCTACGGCAGCGCGGCGCAGACCAACGCCCGTTTCAAGTACCTGCTCGGGCACGGTGGGGGAGGGCTCTCGGTCGCCTTCGACCTGCCGACCTTGATGGGCCGCGATCCGGACCACCCGCTGGCCAGAGGCGAGGTGGGCAAGTGCGGGGTGGCGGTCACGTCCCTCGAGGACATGGAGACGCTCTTCGAGGGCATCCCGCTCGACCGGGTCACCACCTCGATGACCATCAACGCGCCGGCGCCCGTGCTGCTCGCCTTCTACCTGCTGGTGGCGGAGAGACAGGGAGTCGCGCCCGAGGCCCTCTCCGGCACGCTGCAGGCCGACATCCTGAAGGAGTTCATCGCACAGAAGGAGTACATCTATCCGCCGCGCGCCAGCATGCGCGTGGTGGTGGACATGATCCGCTACTGCAGCGAGCGGATGCCGAAGTGGAACACGATCTCGATCTCGGGCTACCACATCCGCGAGGCCGGGGCGACCGCGGCCCAGGAGCTGGCCTTCACGCTGCGCGACGGGATCGAGTACGTGCAGTGGTGCGTCGAGGCGGGCATGGAGGTCGACCGTTTCGCGCCCCGGCTCTCGTTCTTCTTCAACTCGCACTCGGATTTCTTCGAGGAGGTGGCCAAGTTCCGCGCCGCCCGGCGGATCTGGGCGCGCACCATGCGCCAGCGCTTCGGCGCGCGCGACCCGCGCTCCTGGATGCTGCGCTTCCACACCCAGACCGCCGGGGTGAGCCTGACCGCCCAGCAACCCTACAACAACGTCGTGCGCACCACGCTGCAGGCCCTGGCCGGCGTCCTGGGCGGCACCCAGTCGCTGCACACGAACTCGCTCGACGAGGCGCTCGCGCTTCCGACCGAGCAGGCCGCCACCATCGCGCTCCGGACGCAGCAGATCATCGCGCACGAGTCGGGAGTGGCGAACGCGGCGGATCCCCTGGGGGGCTCCTGGCTGGTGGAGAAGCTCACCGACGAGCTGGAGGCCGAGGCCCTCGACTACATCCGCAGGATCGACGCGATGGGGGGCATGGTGGCCGCCATCGAACGCTCCTTCCCGCAGCGGGAGATCGAGGACGCCGCCTTCCGCTTCCAGCGGGCGGTGGAGCGGGGAGAGCGCACCGTCGTGGGCGTGAACGACTTCGTCATGAAAGAGCAGCCACCCGAGATCCTCTACATCGACGAGACCGTCGAGGACGAGCAGCTGGCACGGGTGGCGGCGCTGCGCGCTCGGCGGGACGGGCCGCGCGTGGCCGCGGCGCTCGCCGGGCTCTCGGCGGCGGCTCGGGGCAGCGACAACCTGATGCCGCCGATCCTGGCCGCGGCACGGGCCCAGGCCACGGTGGGCGAGATCTGCGACACCCTGCGCAGCGTCTTCGGCGAGTACCAGGAGCAGCCCAGCTTCTGAGGGGCCAGGTTGCAGGGCCTGCGGCAGCGGAAGGCCGTCTCGCGGAGCCGCAGTGGGGAAGCTCGCTTCCGCACTGAGCGCCGGCTTCACGCTTTGGCTATCATGCGTCCATGAGTGAGTTCGGGAAGATCCGGGTCCTGATCGCCAAGCCGGGACTCGACGGGCATGACCGGGGGGCGAAGGTGGTCGCGCGCGCGCTGCGCGACGCGGGCATGGAGGTCATCTACACCGGTCTCCGGCAGAGCCCGGAGCAGATCGTGTCGGCTGCCGAGCAGGAGGACGCGGCGGTGGTCGGCCTCAGCATCCTCTCGGGCGCGCACCTGCCGATCTGCCGCCGCGTGATCGAGCTGCTCCGCGAGCGGGACATGGGCTCGGTCCGGGTGTTCGTGGGCGGGATCATCCCCGGCCAGGACATTCTCGAGCTCAAGCGGCTGGGGGTCGACGAGGTCTTCCTGCCGGGCGCCTCGACCGAGGACGTCATCAAGGCCATCGCGGGTGTCGCGGTCCACCCCGCCTGAAGCGGCTTCCGGTTTCGGCCCCGCGTGTGGCGCTAACTCATTGACACATGGGAGGGAAGGGGCTATCTTCAGCCCGGACGCCACCAGCCTTCGGCCTGACGCCGTTGCTGGGGAGCGGCACGGCTTGTGGGCGCCGCGGCGCGGCCTCGAGAGGGCATGAACGGGATGGGCAAGAAGATCCTGCTCGCGGACGACAGCATCACGATCCAGAAGGTCATCGAGCTGACCTTCTCGGACGAGGATTTCGAGGTGGTGACCGTCGGCAACGGTCGTCTCGCGCTCGAGCGACTCGCCGAGGTCCGGCCCGACATCGTGCTCTGCGACATCATCATGCCGGAGAAGGATGGATACGAGGTCTGCGAGCAGATCAAGTCGAGCCCGTCCACCGGGCACATCCCGGTCCTCCTCCTGACGGGGGCGTTCGAGCCGTTCGACCAGGAACGCGCATCCCGGGCGGGCTACGATGGCTCGCTGGCGAAGCCCTTCGAGCCGGAGACGCTGATCGCCAAGGTCAAGGAACTGCTCGCCAAGGCGCCCCGGCCCCTCGCGGCCTCCCCGGGGCCAACGGGGCCCATGCCGGCGGCGGTCCCAGACCTGGCGAAGCCTCCGGCTCGGCCGGAGACTCCGATCGCCGTTGCGGCGGCGCGGACCGTGGCGCCTCCGACCCCCGCCGCCTCCTTCATCCCCGACGAGCCCTTCTCGGGCCTTGACGCCGACGCCTTCGAGGCGCCTCCGACGCCGGCGCGCCCGCCTGCCGCGCGCCCCGCACCGGCGCTCGCGCCCATCTCGTTCGAGGAGTCCGACACCCTGAGCGGGTCGCCCGCCGAAGGGGGCGAGGACAACGCCGCGACCGTGATCTATCGCCCGTCGGAATCGCCTTGGGAGGGTGGCTCTGGCGCGCCGGAACCGGACGCGCCGGAACCTCCGGCGCCGCCCCGGCCGGGGGCGCCCGAGCCAGCGGCGCCCGCCGGAGCCGGGCAAGAGCCGGGGTTCGACGCCGTCCTCGAGGAGGACTTGGACTTCGGCCCGGGCGACTACGGTACGACCGCCCCCCCGCGCTCCACCGGCGGAGCGGACATCAGCGAGGCCTTTTCCACCAACGCCGGGACGATGCCTCCGGTCGGCGAGGTCGAGGAGGGAACCAGCGGACCGTTCGCCGCCCTGGTTCGCGGAGAGACAGCGGAGCCGATCGAGACGAGCGCCGCCAGCACCGCCGAGTTCCCGAAGTCCGCGGCCGTCGAGGAGGACCTGCTCGAGGCCGAGCCGATGCCGCCCACGGAGGTGCCGTCGCGCCCGATCTTCGAGGAGCCGGCGTCGCCGTTCGTCCCGCCGCCGAGGCCTCCGGCGCCGCGACCCGAGCCCCCGGCCGGGGCCGCGCGGACTCTCCTCGATCCGGCCCGCCCGCCGGAGCTGCGACCGGCTCCGCCCCCGAGGGCCGCCGAGCCCGCCGCACCCGCAGTGCCCCCGCGAATGCCGCCCGCACCGACGCCGCCGGTCGTGAGGCCCGCTCCCGTCCTCGCCGAGCCACCGAAGCCCGCGGCCCCGCCGCGGACGCTCCTGGACGCGGCGCCCCCGCGTCCGGAGTCTGCCCCCAGGGCCGCAGCGGTTCAGCCCGAGCCGCCCGCCCGTCCTTCCGAGGCTGCTGGGGTCGCCGTGCCGGCCGAGATGGTCGAGAAGATCGCTCAGCGCGTGATCGCGCAGATCTCGGAGAAGATCGTCCGCGAGGTCGCCTGGGAGGTGATCCCGGACCTAGCCGAGGCCCTGATCAAGCGGGAGATCGAGCGGCTGAAGGCCGAGCTCGCCAAGTTGTGACGTCCGGGTAGCCCCGGGCGTCGCTCCCGATCCGCAGGCAGCCGAGCGCGAGGAGGCGCACGCCTTTGTCCATCACCATCGATCCGACCACCCTGAGCACCCATTTCGACTCGAAGCAGGCCGAGGAGAGGTGGGACCGCCTCTGGCAGGAGTGGGGCGTCCACCGCTTCGACGAGTCCTTTCCGGGCGAGAGCTACGTGATCGACACGCCGCCACCCACGGTGTCGGGCTCGCTCCATGTCGGGCACGTCTTCAGCTACACCCAGACGGACGTGCTCGCGCGCTACCAGCGCATGCGCGGCAAGAACGTCTTCTACCCGATGGGCTGGGACGACAACGGGCTGCCGACCGAGCGGCGCGTACAGAACTACTACCACGTGAAGTGCGAGCCGCACGTGGCCCGGGAGGCCGGGCTGGCGCTGCCGATGGCGAGCGACGCCGAGCGGAAGCAGCCTGCGCGCCGCGTGTCGCGGGCGAACTTCATCGAGCTGTGCCTGGCCCTGACCGCCGAGGACGAGCAGGCCTTCAAGGCCCTTTGGCAGCGGCTCGGGCTCTCGATCGACTGGACGCTCGAGTACTCGACCATCAGCGCGCCCGCCCGGCGAGCGGCCCAGTGGAGCTTCCTCGACCTCTTTCGCAAGGGGCAGGTCTACCAGGTCGAGGCGCCGACCCTGTGGGACGTGGACTTCCGCACCGCCGTGGCGCAGGCGGAGGTCGAGGACCGTCCCCAGCGGGGTGCTTTCCACGACCTGCGCTTCGGCGTCGAGGGCGGCGGCTCCTTCGTGATCGCGACCACGCGGCCGGAGCTGCTCCCCGCCTGCGTGGGCGTCGCGGCGCACCCCGAGGACGAGCGTTACCGGTCCCTGCTCGGCAAGCGCGCCATCACGCCGCTGTTCCGGGTGCCGGTGCCCATCTTCGCGAGCGAGCTGGTCGAGCGCGAGAAGGGGACCGGCATCCTGATGGTCTGCACCTTCGGCGACGCGACCGACGTCAGCTGGTGGCGCGAGCAGAAGCTGGCGCTGCGGCAGATCGTGGGGCGCGACGGGCGCCTGGCCCCCGTCGAGTTCGGCAGCGACGGCTGGCCGAGCCTCGCCGTGGGGCCCGCGAACGCGGCCTACGGGGCGCTCGCCGGGAAGACCGTGCGGGAGGCGCAGAAGAGGATCGTCGAGCTGCTCCGCGATCCCGGCGCCTCGGCGTCCGGTGACGCCCAGCCCCCGCTGGTCGCCGAGCCGCGAGCGCTCGAGCACCCGGTCAAGTTCTACGAGAAGGGAGACCGGCCGCTCGAGTTCATCACCACGCGCCAGTGGTTCGTGCGGATCCTGGAGCACAAGCAGGAGCTGGTCGAGGCGGGCGTCAAGGTCCAGTGGCACCCGGACTTCATGGGCCTGCGCTTCCGCAACTGGACCGAGAACCTGAACCTCGACTGGTGCATCAGCCGCCAGCGCTTCTTCGGCGTGCCTTTCCCGGTCTGGTACGCGGTGGCAGAGGACGGCTCCACGGACTTCGCCCGGCCCCTGGTCGCCGACGAGAAGAGCCTGCCCGTCGACCCCACCACCGACGTCCCGCCGGGCTACCAGGAGTCGCAGCGCGACCAGCCCGGCGGCTTCCGCGGCGAAGAGGACATCTTCGACACCTGGTTCACCTCCTCGCTCACGCCCCAGATCGCGACCGGCTGGTTCGAGGCGCCGGAGCGGCACCGGCGGCTCTTCCCGATGGACCTGCGGCCCCAGAGCCACGAGATCATCCGCACCTGGGCCTTCTACACGATCGCCAAGGCGCTCCTCCACGAGGGCACCATCCCCTGGCGTCACGTGGCGATCTCGGGCTGGGTGCTCGACCCCGACCGCAAGAAGATGTCGAAGAGCAAGGGCAACGTGATCACGCCCATGCACCTGCTGGACCAGTACGGGGCCGACGCGGTGCGCTACTGGTCGCTCGCCGCCCGGCTCGGCACCGATACCGCCTTCGACGAGAAGGTGCTGAAGGTCGGACGGCGTCTGGTGACCAAGGTCTTCAACGCCTCGAAGTACGTGCTCTCGCAGTCCGCCCCCGAGGGTCCGGTCACGCACCCGCTCGACCGCGCGTTCCTGGCACGGCTGGGCGAGACCGTGGCGAGGGCGACGGCGTCGTTCGACGAGCTCGACTACGCGGGGGCGCTCGACACCGTGGAGCGCTTCTTCTGGGCCGGCTTCACGGACAACTACCTGGAGCTCGTGAAGGCCCGCGCCCGCTCGGAGGTGGACCCGGCGGGACGCGTCTCCGCCGTCGCCGCCCTGCAGCAGGGTCTTCGCGTGCTGCTGCGTCTTTTGGCGCCCTACCTGCCCTACGTGACCGAAGAGGTCTGGTCGTGGGGCTTCTCGACGAGCCCCGGCCCGCGCAGCATCCACCGAGCGCCCTGGCCCGCTGCCTCCGAGTTCGCGGAGCCCGGCGCGTCCGCCGCCGCCGGATCCGCCTTCGCCGCCGCCTGCGCCCTGCTCGAGGTCGTGCGCCGCGCCAAGAGCGCCGCCGGGGCGACGGTCGGCCGGCATCTGAAGCGCCTCCAGGTCGCGGCGAGCCCGCGCATCGTCGCCCTGCTGCGGCCCTGCGCGGGGGACCTCGCGGCGGCCGCGCGCGTCGAGGGCGAGGTGTTGCTCGCGCGCGAGGGGCTCGCGGACGACGCCTTCGAGGTGGTCGAGATGGAGCTCCTGCCGCTGCCGCAGCCGGAGGCCTGATGCCCCGGCTGGCCGCGCTGGCGCGGGCCTTCGCCGCGTGGGGGGTAGAGCCTGCGCCGGCCGCCGAGTGGCACGAGACGATCGGCTCGACCAACGACCGCCTGAAGGAGCTGGCTCGCCGGGGCGCCCCCGAGTGGACGATCGTGATGGCCGATCGGCAGACGAGCGGCCGCGGTCGCGGGGGGCGTAGCTGGGTATCGCCGCCCGGCGGGCTCTACCTCTCGGTCCTGCTGCGGCCGCGCTTCGACGAGATCCAGCTTCTCCCGCTCGCTGCGGGTGTCGCGGTCGCGGAGACGGCCTCCGAGCAGGGGCTGGATGTCGTGCTCAAGTGGCCGAACGACGTCCTGGTGCCGGCCGTCCGGGCGGAGACCCCCGGGACGGCGAGCGGCGCGGGCGATCGGAAGCTCGCCGGGATCCTGGCCGAGGGGATCTCGGGGCCTTCTGGTCACGAGTGGGTCGTGCTCGGGATCGGAGTGAACGTGACGCTCCCGGCGGGCGCCCTGCCTGCCGCGACGGCGAGTCGGGTCGCGGGTCTCGCCGAGGGGTCGGCAGCCTCGCTGCCCGAGCTGGCGTGGCTGGCGGCGGCGATCGTGGGCCGGCTGCGCGTCTGGTACGATGCCCTCGCCTCGTCTCCGGGATCGATCGTGCAGGCATGGCGGGCGCGGGCCATCGCCTGGTGGGGTGAGGCGGTCGAGGTCACGACCGCGGAGGGGACCTGGCGCGGGCGGCTGATCGACGTCGACGAGAAGGGCGCGCTGCTCGTGAAGGTCGGCGGCGAGATGCGCCGGCTGCTGTCGGGAGACGTCGCGCGACTCCGGCGGGAGGGCTAGCGGGCATGCTCCTCACGATCGACGTGGGCAACACCAACACGGTCCTGGGCGTCTTCGACCGCGAGCGCCTGCTCGTGCACTGGCGGCTGACGACCCGGCGCGAGCAGACCGCCGACGAGTACGGGATCCTGTTGCGAAACCTGTTCGCCCGGTCGAGCCTGGAGGAGAGCTCGGTCGACGCGGTGGCGCTCGCGAGCGTCGTGCCTCCGCTGACGCCGGTGATCGTCGCGCTCGCCCGGCAGGCGATCGGGTACGAGCCGCTCGTGGTCGGGCCGGGCATCAAGACGGGCATGCCCATCCTCTACGAGCCCCCGGGCGACGTGGGCGCCGATCGGATAGTGAACGGCGTCGCCGCCTACGCTGCCTACGGCGGCCCCGTGGTGGTCGTCGATTTCGGCACCGCGACCACCTTCGACGTCGTCTCGCGCAAGGGGGAGTACGTGGGCGGTGTGATCTGCCCCGGCATCGGGATCAGCGCCGACGCCCTCTTCCAGCGGGCGGCGCGGCTGCCTCGCGTGGACGTGCGCCATCCGGGACGGGTGATCGGGCGCAGCACGGTGAGCTCGATGCAGTCGGGTCTCTACTTCGGCTATGCGGCACTCTGCGATGGGATCCTGGCCCGGATCGCGAGCGAGCTGGACGAGCGGCCACGCGTGGTCGCGACCGGCGGGCTCGCCGAGTCGCTGGCCGCCGAGATCCCGGCGATCGAGGCGGTCGACCCGATCCTCACGCTGACCGGCCTGCGGCTGATCTGGGAGCGGAATCGGCCGGCAGAGCGGTGAGCGGGTGAGGTCGAACGATCCCGAGGCCGAGTACTACCAGACCGTGGAGGAGTATTTCGTCTCGCGGCGGGGCGCCCCCCTGGTTCTCTCCAACGCCGACTGGACGCTGGTGCGGAGATGGCGGTTGGCGGGCATCCCGCTGCGGGTCGTGCTGCGGGGCATCCGGGACGCGCTCGACGCCCACGCCGTCAGCTGGAGCCGCGCGCGGGCGGTCGGGAGCCTCGCCTACTGCGCGAGCGAGGTGGACGCGGCGCGGGAGCGCTGGCAGCGCGCGCTCGGTGCCGGCGGAGACGCGGCGAGCGCGACGCAGGCGACATTGGCGGGCTTCGCGGCCGACCTGGAGCGGGCGCGGGGGCTGGGGCCGCGCGCGCGGGCGGTGGCGGACGAGATCGCGGAGAAGCTGCGCACGTGCGCGGCGGAGGCCGGTCTCGCGCGCCTCACGGCGCTCCTGGCGGACGGCGAGGCGCGGCTGGTGGCGGCGATCGCGGGTGAGGAGCCCTCCGAGCGGCGTGCCGCGCGAGAGGCCGAGGTCGAGGCGGCGCTCGGCCCCTGGCTCTCGCGCATGCCGGCCCGCGTCATCGAGCAGATCCGCGTCGAGTCCCGGACCCGCCGGATGCTCGAGGCCCACGGGCTGCCGCGGCTGAGCCTCTTCCACCTGGAAGCGGGGGGAGCCTCGTGAGCGGCGCCGGGCCGGACGGCCTGCGGCAGGGCGGGATCGTCGAGCTGGCGATCGAGAAGGGCGTCTATCGCGGGCGCGGTCTTGGCCGCCTCGAGGGACGAGTCATCCTCGTCCCTCGCGCGCACGCGGGCGACCGCGTGCGCGCGAGGGTGGAGGCGGTCCACGCGGGCTGGGCGGAAGCGGCGCTGGTCGAGGTGCTGACGCCGTCGCCGGCGCGCCGCCAGCCGCCCTGCCCGTACGCGGCACTCTGTGGTGGCTGCGCGTATCAGGAGATCGTCCCCGGGGAGCAGCTGCGCCTCAAGGAGGCGGTGCTGCGCGAGTCGCTGGCCCGGGCCGGAGTCCCGTTCCCGGGGGCGCTCGCCCTGCATGCCTCACCCGAACAGGGGTGGCGCCTGCGAGCGTCGCTGCACTTCGCCCGGTCGAGCGGGGGAGCGCTCGCGCTCGGCCTTCGCCAGGAGGGTTCGCGGCGCGTCGTCGACGTCTCGAGCTGCCTCCAGCTCTCGGCGCGGATGAACGAGGCGGCCCGCGCCCTGCGCGACGGGCTCGCGACCCGTCCGTCCGTCCTCCCTCACCTGCGGGGACTCGACCTGCTGGAGGCGCCCGACGGAAGTGCGCTGGTGGCTTCGCTCGAGACGACGCTGCCTCCGCGGCGGGCGGGGGATCTCGCCTCGCTCGGGGGGAGGATCCCCGCCCTGACCGGGTTCGGGATCCGCTGTGCGGGGCGACGGGTCTGGCTCCACGGCGCGCCGCAGGTCGACGCGCAGGTGCTGGGCCTGACCTTGCGCACGCACGTGGACTCCTTCTTCCAGGGCAACCGGTTCCTGCTCGAGGCCCTGGCGCGCACGGTCCTCGACCTGGTCCCGCGCGAAGGGGGGCGGATCCTGGATCTCTACGCCGGGGTCGGTCTCTTCGCGCTGCCGCTCGCCGCGCGCGGCGAGGGCGAGGTGATCGCCGTCGAGCGCGCCCGTCGCGCCGCCGATGACGCGCGAGCGAACGCGGAGCGCGCGGGGCTCAGGGCGGTGCGGGTCGTGGCCGAGGACGTCGCGCGCGCGCTCGCGTCCCTGCCCGGAGAGGAGGGCGAGCGGATCGTGCTCGATCCGCCCCGGAGCGGGGCCGGGACCCAGGTCGTGGACCTGGTGGCCGATCGCCTGCCGAGCGCGGTCGTCTACGTATCGTGCGATCCGCCGACGCTCGGGCGGGACCTCGCTCGTTTCGCCGCCCGGGGCTATCGGGCGGACGAGGCTGCGCTCTTCGACCTCTTCCCGGACACATTCCACATGGAGACGGTGGTGAGGCTCCGACACGTGTGACGGTCGACCAACTGTGACGAACGAGCGGTCCCGGCCTCCGACTCCGACGTAGCGTCTCGGGTCGTGCGACGACCGATGCTGGCCGGGGCCGCCCTCTTCGCGGTCGGATGCCTGCTGAGCGACGGGCGCGGCGGCCGAGCCGAGGTCGGGCTGCTTGTCGTGCTCGGCGGCCTGCTGCTGGCGCTGTCCTGGTCGCGGCCGCAGGAGAGCTTGGTGTCCTGGGCCCTGGGCGCCGCGACCCTGGCGCTGGGCGCGGCGTCGGCGCAGGTCGAAGCCCTCGAGCTGCGCGGAGCGGGGATCCGGCGGCTGCTCGAGGAGCGGGAGGCGACGGGCGAAGAGGCGCAGCCCATGCGCCTCCTGGGGGTCGTCTACGGGGACGCCCTGGAGCGCGCGGGCCGCCTTTCGCTGCTGCTCGACGTGAGCGCGGTCGAGCGGGGTCGGGTCTGGGAGCCGCGCGCGGGGCGGGTTCGTGTGAGCGTGGGGGGCCGACGGGCGAGGCCGCGGATCGTGGACGGGGACGAGGTCGCGCTCTGGGCCAGGCTGCGCGCGGCCGAGGAGGGCCGGCAGGATCGGGTGGCGGGCTCCGGGTTCTGCAAGTCGGTCCTGCTGCTCGAGGTCAGGGCCCATGGTCGGACCTGGTTCCTGCGCCGCCTGGCCGGCCGTGCGCGTGAGGCGGGCAGGGCGGCGATCGTCCGGCGCATGGCGCCGGGACCGGAGCGGGGCCTGGTGCTGGCGATGACGCTCGGCGACCGCTCCCTGATCGACGATGCGACCGGCGAGGCGTTCCGCGCCTCGGGCACCTATCACGTGCTGGCGCTCTCGGGCGCCCAGGTCGCGCTGGTCGCGGGGCTGATCGTCGTCGCGCTGCGCTGGCTGCTGGCGCCTCCCTGGGCGCAGGCGATCGTGACCAGCGCGGCGATCGCGTCGTACGCGATGCTGGTGGGAGGCGACGTGCCGGTGGTGCGCGCGGTCCTGATGGCCACCGCCGTGCTGCTGGGTCGCGCTCTCGAACGAGACGCGGACGCGGTCAACCTGCTCGGCCTGACCGCGCTGGCACTGCTCGCGCACCGCCCGTCGTGCGTGAGCGACGTCGGCTTCCAGCTCTCCTTCGCCGCCACCCTCGGCATCCTTCTGCTGCTGGGCCCGCTCTCCCGCGGGCTGCCGAGGCTGCCGTTGCGCGCCGAGCTCGCGCTCGGCGCCTCGCTCGCGGCGCAGCTCGCCCTCTCGCCGATCCTGGCCGCCTCGTTCCATCGTCTGGCGCCGGCGGCGCTCCTGCTCAACATCGCGGCGGTCCCGCTCTCGACGGCGGTGCTCTTCTCCGGGCTGGCGCTGATCGCTGCCTCGCTGCTCGGGTCCTCCGTGTCCCGGGCCGCCGCCGGGCTCGCCTGGCTGGCCGCGCGGGGCCTGCGGATCTCGGGCGACCTGGGTCCGCTCGCTCCGTGGCTGGACCTACGCGTCGGGACGCCGAGCTGCGGTCTCCTGGCCCTCTACGCCTGCGGGGTGGTCCTGCTTGGGCGCGGCCGCCGCGCCTCGGCGCTTCTTCTGCTGGCGGCTTTTCACGCGCTCCTGATCGTGGGGCCGCTGCGACCCCTCGCGGACGGGCGGCTGCACCTGACCATGATCGACGTGGGCCAGGGCGACAGCCTACTGCTGCGATCGCCGTCCGGCCGGGCGCTGCTCGTCGACACGGGCGGCTCGCGCGAGTCGCGGTTCGATCCCGGCGAGCGCGTGGTCGCGCCGGAGCTGTGGTCGCGCCGGGTGCGGAGGCTCGACGCGCTCCTCCTCTCGCACCTGCACCCGGACCACGCGGGAGGGGCGCCGTTCCTGCTGCGCGCGTTTCGGGTCGCGGAGGTCTGGGAGGGACCGGCGCCGCTCGCGCACCCCAGCTTTCGCCTGCTGCAGCCGGTCCTCGCGCGCTCCGGGGCGACTCGTCGCACGCTAGCGGCCGGCATGGCCCTCGAGTGGGACGGGGTGCGGCTCTCGGTTCTGGGTCCGGCGCGACCGCGGCAGGCGCCGCGCGAGCCGCGCAACGAGGACTCGGTGGTCGTGGACGCGGCCTTCGGCGAGGTGCATCTGCTCCTGACCGGCGACGTGGGGGGAGCGGCCGAGCGCTCCCTCGCCGTCGGCCGCGCGCAGGTGCTCAAGGTCGCTCATCACGGCAGTGCCCGGAGCAGCTCCGCCCCTTTCCTGGCGTCGGTGCGGCCGCGGGTCGCTCTCGTCTCGGTGGGCGCCCACAACCCGTTCGGCGTTCCGCGGCCTGAGGTCCTGGCGAGGTGCCTGGCGGTCGGCGCCCTCGTGCTGCGGACGGATCGGGACGGTACCATCGAGGTGGCGACCGACGGAACGAGGCTCTGGGTGCGGACCGCGGGCGAGGCCCGGGAGCGCCGCATCCGCTGAAGGCCGAGTCGTTCGTGCTACCATCGCGCCGCCCGCGAGGCGAGCTCGACTGGGTGGTCGCGGCCGCCGTGTCGGCCGGAGGGCTGGCGAAAGGACTCGCCGAGCCGGGAACGCCTGCGTGATGGACTGTGGATGAACGAGAAGGAGAAGCCCTTCACCGTCAGCGACCGGCGGCACTTCACCCCGGAAGGACAGGCCCGCGAGGGCGGTGAGGCGAAGACGGAGGGTGTGGCCGCGGGTGGCGGCGACGCGCAGGCCTCGGCGGCGTCCGGCGAGGGGCGGGCGGCTGCGCCGGGGCCGTCGGCCGGCGGCCCGGTGGACTTCTCGCAGTTCCTGCTCTCGCTCGGCGCCCAGGCGGGCGCGCTCCTGTCCGGGGCGGGCGGCGAGGAGCCGGCGGTAGAGCGGACCGCGGCCCTCGAAGGCGCCCGGTCCATCATCTCGATCCTGGAGATGCTCCGCGACAAGACGGAGGGCCACAGGACGGAGCAGGAGGAGCGGATCCTCGAGGGCCTGCTCTTCGAGCTGCGCATGGCGTTCGTCGAACGCAGCCGCGCGGGGCGGTCGTGAGGACGGCCCCGCCCGCGCTGGCCGTCGCGCTGCTCGTGGCGGTGGTGCCGGCGGGAGCCGCCCCGGCATCCGCGCCCGCCCCGGCCGCCGCGGTGGAGCCCGTGACGTTCGACGCCCTCTGGACGGAGCATGTCAGGGCCGAGCAGGCGGGTGACAGCCAGGGTGCCGCGCGCACCCTTCAGGACATCCGCCGGCTGCGCGTGGAGCGCAACGTCGACACGGTCGGGACGGTCGGGCTCGGGATGGTGCTGCGGGGGCTGGAACGGCTCGCCAAGGGTGAGCGTGAGGCCGCCGAGGCAACCTTCCGCAGCGCCGTCACGGTCGCGCCGGGCCTGCCCGATGCCCACTTCGCCTTGGCCCGGGCGCTGCTCCGCAAGGGGCCGCTCGGCGTACCGGCGAGCGTCGCCGCGACGCTTCGCGGGCTGGCGGCCTTTGCGAGGACGGGGCAGGGGGAGGTGAGGCTCGAGGCCCTCGGGACGATCGCCTGGCTGCTCTTCGCCTTCGCCGTGGGCTGGGCGGTGGCGGTCGCTTTCCTGCTTCGCAAGGGCGGGCTGCTGAGGCACGACCTCGAGGAGTGGCTGGGGCCCACCCGACGCGACTCGGCGACGCCGCTCTTGGTGGGCGTGCTGCTGCTGCCGGTCGCGAGCTTCCTGGGATGGGGGTGGCTGCCGCTTTGGTGGATCGCCCTCAGCTTCGCCTACCTGGATCGGGCGGAGCGGATGCTCGCGGGCGTCCTCGCGCTCGCCGCGGTGACGGTCGGCCCGATCGTGGCCTCGCTCGACACGCAGTTGCGCACCGCCGACAACGCCCTCTACACGGCCTCGCTGGCGGCGGTCGAGGGAGTCCCCGACCGCGGTGAGCTGGAGCTCCTGACGCGGGCCGCCCAGGCCGACCCCCAGGACCGGGACCTCGGCTACCTGCTGGGGGTGGGGCTCAAGCGCGCGGGCTACTACGAGGAGGCCGCCGAGCACTATCGCCAGCTGCTGGCGGCGGATCCGAACGACGCATACGCGCGCAACAACCTGGCCGACATCGAGTTCTCGCGAGGCGCCTACGACGCGGCGCTCCAGCACTACAAGCAGGGCGTGAGCAGCTCCGACCCCGCCGTGGCGGCGACCTCGTACTACAACCAGTCGATCGCCCACCTGCAGAAGTTCGAGTACGAGGCCTTCAACGAGGCGAAGTCGAACGCGGACCGGCTCGCTCCCGAGCGCGTGGCGCGCTACGAGGGTTGGAAGTACGACACCGGCGACTACGCGGTCGTGGACCTCGGGATGACCCCCGAGCAGGTCCGGACCAAGTTCGAAGGGGTTGGGGACGGCGTCGGCGTGCGCAACCTGGTGCGTGGGGGACCGACGCGTGGCGGCGGCTCCTGGTCCGTCGGCTCACTGCTCGACCGCTTCACCGCCGGGATCGCGCTCGCGGCGCTGGTCGTGTTCCTGGTGGGACGCTGGCGGGGTCCGAAGGCGTTCACTCTCTACTGCGGTCGGTGCGGCACGGCCTTCTGTCGCCACTGCCACCTGGGGCGCGTGGCGGGCGGGCTGTGCTCGCAGTGTTATCACCTGTTCGTGGTCCGGGACGGCGTCTCCGGACCGGCCCGCAACCGCAAGCTCTCGGAGGTGCAGCAGGCGGAGAGCCGTCGCAGCCGCGTCTTCCGCGTGCTCTCCGTCCTGTCGCCGGGGGCGGGCCACCTCTACGCGGGACGCCCGCTGGTCGGCATCGCGCTGACGTCGGCGTGGTACGGTCTCCTCGCGCTGCTCGTGGCCCCGAGGGTCGCGCCCTTCGCCAGCGTCTCCCGCCGCGTCGCTCCGTCTTGGCCGGTGTGGGCGCTCCTGGCGCTGCTCCTGGCGCTCTGGGTCGCCGCCAACCGGTTGCGCGCGGAGCCGGCAGAGGTCGCGCTGCCGGCGCGGCGGCCGGGACCGCGGCGCGCGAAGGTCGCTTAGGAGGATCGCGCATGGCTCTGGAAGGCACCATCCGCGACTTCGGCCTGCCCGACATCTTCCAGCTGATCGGTCTGCAGCGGAAGACGGGGACGCTCACGCTGAACAACGAGAAGGACGGCGAGGTCGTCACCGTCACCTTCGAGAACGGCATGGTGGTGATGGCGGACTCCTCGCCTCATCGCCTGGAGGACCGGCTCGGCACCGTGCTGGTCAAGCAGGGGAAGCTGACCCGCGAGCGGCTGGAGGAGGCCCTGGCGGTGCAGAAGCAGACCCTGCAGCGGCTGGGACACATCCTGGCCGGCTCCAGCGGGCTCACCGGACGGGACCTGCGCGACGCGCTCACGGTCCAGGTCTCCCAGATCGTGTTCCGCGTGTTCCGCTGGCGAGACGGGCGCTACCAGTTCGCGCCCTCCGACGCGGTCGACTACGACCGCGAGAACTTCGCGCCCATGAGCACGGATTTCATCCTGATGGAAGGAATCCGGATGGTCGACGAGTGGCCGATCATCGAGAAGAAGATCCCCTCCTTCAACATGGTGTTCCGGCCGGTGGTCGATCCTGCGCTGATCGAGGTGGCTTCCGGCGGCGAGGCCGACACGAGCGCGGGCACGCGCGGCGCGGCCGCCAGCGCGAGCGGCCGGATCCGCCTCTCGCCCGAGGAGGAGCGGGTCTTCCGCAGGGTGGACGGCGTGCGCACCGTCCAGTCCATCATCGACAGCACCGGGGTCGCGGAGTTCGAGGCCTGCCGGATCCTGTTCGACTTCCTGAACCGCAACCTGATCGGCCCGGCCGCGCGAGTGCGGACGACGTCGGCTCCCGAGCAGGAGGAGGAACCGGTCGCGACGGCTCCCGCCCTGACTGCCTATCTGGCGGCGGTGCTGGTCACGGCCTTGGCGCTCGGGAGCCTGGGCTTGCGGTGGCGCGCTCCGTTCGCGGTGCCGGGCCTGGGGCCGTTCCTGCAGACCTCGTACTCGCGGCTCCAGGAGAGCATCACGCGCTCACGGTTGGGCAAGCTCGAAGAGGCGGTCGATGCCTGGCGCGCGAGCCACGGGACGCTCCCGAAGACGCTGGAGGACCTGGTCAGGACGGGGCTGGTCGACCGTGCGTACCTGGTCGACCCTTGGGGACGACCCTTGCGTTACCAGGTGGGCTCGGGCGGTTACTCGCTGGCGGGCCCGCCTCCGGGCGCCGGGCGCGACGCGTCCGGCGCCCGCTAGGCCGGGCGCGGGTCGAAGCGGCGGATGCAGCAGCTGTGGCTCCGGGCGGGGGCGCCGCTCGCCCTCGAGGAGCCCTGCGTCGCGATCGGGAACTTCGACGGCGTGCATCGCGGCCACCAGCAGCTGGTCCAGGCGGCGGTCGCCGGGGCCGAGCAGCGCGCGGGTACGGCGGTGGTGCTGACCTTCGACCCCCATCCCGCCCGTGTCCTCGCCCCGGATCGCGCCCCGGGCACGCTCACGACGCTCGCCCAGAAGGCGGAGCTGCTGGCCGTCCTGGGCGTCGAGCTGCTGGCCGTGGTGCCTTTCGACGGCCGTCTGGCACGCCTCGCGCCCGCCGAGTTCGTGCGGACGCTCCTGGTGGGAGTACTGAGGCCTCGCCGCGTGTTCGTGGGCGCGGGCTTCCGCTTCGGCAACGGCCGCAGGGGCGACGTCGCCGAGCTGACCGCGCTGGGGGACGAGCACGCCTTCGCGGTGGAGGCGATGGCACCGGTGCTGGAAGCGGGCGTGCCGATCAGCAGCAGCCGGATCCGCCAGGCACTCGCTCGCGGCGCCGTCGAGGAGGCCCGTGCTCTGCTCGGTCGCGCCTACTCGATCGACGGCTCCGTCGTGGCCGGGGACGGTCGCGGGCGCACGCTCGGCGTGCCGACGGCGAACCTGGCCACGCAGAACGAGGTGGTCCCGGCGCGCGGCGTATACGCGGGTCGCTGCCGGGTCGGGTCGGACACCTTCCGGCTGGCCGTCGTGAACGTGGGGATCCGGCCCACCTTCGGCGGCACGACTGGCACGATCGAGGCTCACCTGCTCGATTTCGACGGTGACCTCCATGGAAGGACGCTGCGGCTGAGCTTCGAGCACCGGTTGCGTGACGAGCGACGCTTCGCCGGCGAGCAGGCGCTGGTGGCTCAGATCCGCGAGGACGTCGCGCACGCCCGGCGGCTCCTTTCGGGGCCCGGAGACGAGGGGTTATAGTCGGGTGCGAAGGCGCGAGGCATGAGTGACCTGTCGGTCGACACGCGCGAGCTGGAGGACGTGGTGCTGCTCTATCCGCGCGGCTTCATCAACGCCCACACCGTTCGCCTGTTCGAGGCCGAGATCCAGAGGGCGCTCGAGCGCCAGCGGTTCAACATCGTGGTGAGCTGCGCCGGGCTCAAGTACATCGCCAGCGCCGGGCTGGGGGCGCTGATGGGTGTCATCGAGGAGGTGCGCACGAACGGCGGCGACATCCGGATCGCCGACCTCAACGAGACGGTGCGCAACATCTTCGAGATCCTGGGCTTCAACCATCTCTACCGCATCTTTCCCTCCGAGGTGGACGCGATCCTCAGCTTCCGGGGGGGGGGCGGGGCCAGCGGAAGCCCGCGGGCGTGAGCGGCAGGCGCCAAGCTCGTCCCGCTCTGGTGTTGCGGGTGCCGAGCCGCACCGAGTTCCTGGCCTTGGTGCGGGATCTCACCAGGAGGATGGCGGAGACGAGCGGCTTCGACGACGCTCTCGCCGAGCGTCTGGCGCTGGCGGTCGACGAGGCCGCGACCAACGTGATCGAGCACGCGTACGCGGGGGCCGCCGACCGGGTGGTGGAGCTGCGCTTCTGGGACGAAGGAGAGGAGCTGCGGATCGACCTGCTGGACGACGGCGTCACGGTCGACCCCCGCGACGTGCCCCAGGTGGACCTCGAGCGCTACGCGAACGAGCGGCGAACCGGCGGGCTGGGCATGCACCTGATGGGCAAGATCATGGACTCGGTGACGTTCGCGCGTGCCGCCCACCGCAACGTCTGCTGCATGGTCAAGCGAAAGCCGGGCGCGCAGGAGCCAGCCCGGTGAGCACCCCGGTCGTCTACCAGTACCAACGGGCGCTCGACGCGTTTCGCCGGGAGGGCCGCGAGCCGCCCCTGCTCAAGAGGATGTCGGAGCTGATCTCGCTCCTCGACCTCGCCACGACGCTCGGCTCGGGCTCGAGCGGCACCGATACGCTGGACGCGGCCCTGTTGATCGTGATGGGCGAGCTGCAGGTCGGCCGCGGGGCTCTCTACGTCGCCGACGGCGAGGGGCGGTTCCACCTCCAGGCGGGCCGGGGTCTGCCGGCGGGCGCTCCCCAGGAGCTGGAGGCGGGAGCGGAGGACGCAGGGTTCGTGCTGGTCTGCCCCGTGCGGCGCGCGGGACGGACGATCGCGCTGCTGGCCCTCGGACCGCGGGCCGACGGACGGCCGTTCGGACCGGAGGAGACCGGGTTCCTGGAGAGTCTGGCGGCCTGCGCGGCGACGCCGATCGAGAACGGCCTCGTCTACCAGGAGCTGCGCCGCGTCAACCAGTCGCTCTCGGTCAAGGTCTACCAGCTGGAGAACCTGTTCGACATCGGCCGGGAGCTCACCACCGTCCTCGACGAGGACGCGATCGAGGGACTGGTGACGGCGACCGTGATGGGGCACTTCCTGGCCTCGCGTTGCGCCCTCTACCGGCCGGGCGAGGACGGGGCGCTCCGGCTCGGGCGCGCTCGGGGGCTGCGCCCCGACGACGCGGCGGTCCGCACGCTACCGGTGGCGCAGGAGGCGCTGACCCGCGAGCTCGTGGGCCCGTGCAGGGTGGCCGAGCTCGCGCCCGGTCCGCTGCGCGACGCGCTCGCGGCCGGTCGCTTCGCGCTCGTCGTCCCGCTCGCCGCGGGCGGGCTGGCGAGCGGTCTGCTCGCGGTCGGCGATCGGCCGGCAGGGCGCAGCTACGCCGCCGAGGACCTCGATTTCGCGGCGGCCCTTGCGCGCCAGACGCAGGCCGCTCTGGAAAGCGCCCGCCTCCATCGCATGGGGATCGAGAAGGAGCGGCAGGACCGGGAGCTGCAGATCGCCCGGGAGATCCAGCAGAGCCTGTTCCCGCCCTCGCTGCCGCAGGTGGAGGGGTTCGAGCTGGCGGCGCTCAGCCAGTCCTGCTTCGAAGTCGGCGGCGACTACTACGACGTAATCCGCCTCCCGGAGGGCCGCCTGGCGATCGTGATCGCCGACGTGTCCGGCAAGGGCACGCCGGCCAGCATCATGATGGCCTCCGTGCACGCCTCGCTCGAGGCGATGGCCGGCAGCGGCGCGCCGGCGCAGCTCCTGCAGCGGCTGAACCGGTTCCTGTTCGAACGAACCCAGACCAGCCGATACGTGACCCTCTTCTACGGGGAGCTGGATCCCCGGCGGCGCGCGCTCCTCTACGTGAACGCCGGTCACGTGCCGCCGTACCTCCTGCGCGCCGACGGCCGGGAGGAGCGGCTCAACGTCGGCGGCCCCGTGATCGGCCTGCTCGAGGAGGTGGACCTCGAAGCGGGCGAGATGGCGTTCGCCCCGGGCGACCTCCTGGTCGCCGTGACCGACGGCGTCACCGAGGCGATGGCGCCGAGCGGCGAGGAGCTGGGGGACAGGCGCACCCTGGCCGCCCTGCGCTCGGCGGCGCCGCGGGGCGCCCAGGCCGCGCTGCAGGGGCTGGTCGCGGCGGTCCAGGCGTGGACCGGGGCGGCGGGCTGCTCGGATGATCTGACGATCCTGACCCTG
Source organism: uncultured Acidobacteriota bacterium (assembly GCA_963732935.1). Taxonomy (GTDB): domain Bacteria; phylum Acidobacteriota; class Vicinamibacteria; order Fen-336; family Fen-336; genus DATBSL01. The sequence continues at coordinate 79,748 of CAVTBK010000008.1, forward strand.
AGAGCGACATGAGCATGGAGCTGCGACTCTTCAATACCCTGAGCGCCGAGGTCGAGACGTTGCCGCCGCCCGAGGTGCGCTTCTACGCCTGCGGGCCCACCGTCTACGACCGGGCCCACGTCGGCAACTTCCGGACCCTGGTCGCCGTCGACGTCCTGCGCCGGACGCTCCGGCACTTCGGCTACCGGGTCCGCGAGGTCATGAACATCACGGACGTCGACGACCGGATCATCGAGAAGGCGCAGCAGGCGGGCAAGGACCTGCGCGCCTTCACGACCGAGTTCGTCCGCGCCTTCGAGGAGGACATGGCGGCGCTGCGGCTCGAGCGCCCGGAGCACATGCCGCGCGCGACCGATCACATCGCCCAGATGATCGAGCTGATCGGCCGGCTGCGCGCGCGAGGCCACACCTACGACGCCGAGGGCGGCGTCTATTTCCGGATCGCCTCCTTCCCGGAGTACGGGAGGCTCTCCCATCTCGACGTCGCGGGGATCAAGGACGGGGCGCGCGTCGACACCGACAAGTACGACAAGGAGAATGCGCGAGACTTCGTGCTCTGGAAGCTGAAGAGCGACGAGCCTGCCTGGGCGCAGTGGGAGGCACCCTTCGGGAAGGGGCGGCCGGGCTGGCACATCGAGTGCTCGGCGATGAGCATGGCGTACCTGGGTGAGAGCTTCGACCTCCACGCCGGGGGAGAGGACCTCATCTTCCCGCACCACGAGAACGAGATCGCCCAGAGCCAGTGCGGGACCGGGCGTCTGTTCGCGCGTCACTGGATGCACGTCAAGCACCTGCTGATCGACAACGAGACGATGTCGAAGAGCAAGGGCAACTTCTTCACGATCCGCGACCTCCTGGAGCGCGGCCACAGGCCCGACGCGATCCGCTATCTGCTGGCGGGCTCGCACTACAGGAAGCCCCTCAACTTCGGCCTGGAGGGCGTCGAGCAGGCGGCGGCCGCCCTGGAGCGGATCCACGGGCTGGTGGCGCGGCTGGACGAGATCGTCCGCGCCGGCGCCGTCGGGACGGCCGGAAACACGACCGCCCCGGACGACCCCGTCGAGGAGGCCTGCCTCCATTGCCGGGGGGCGTTCGATGCGGCCCTGGCCGACGACCTCAACACGCCCGAGGCGCTCGCCGCGGTCCACGCCCTGGTCGGTCGGGGGAACTCGCTGATCGCGGAAGGGGCCTTGGGGTCCGCGGGCGCGGCGCGCCTGCGCTCGGAGCTCTCGGCCATGGACGGGGTGTTCGGGGTGCTGCTGCCGGCGACGCGCGAGGACCAGCTCTCTGCCGAGGAGCAGGCCCTCTTCGACGAGCGACAGGACGCTCGCCGCCGGCGGGACTTCGCCCGGGCCGACGCCGCGCGGGCGGAGCTCGAGGCCCGAGGGGTCGTGGTGGAAGACACGCCCCGGGGGCCGCGCTGGCGGAGGAAGCGCTAGTCCGTTGGCGGGAGGCGCGACACGCCCCGGCCAGGCGGGCGAGGACACGGCCTGCGCCTACCTGGAGCGAAAGGGGTTGCTGATCCTGGAGCGGAACTTCCGGTGTCGGGGCGGAGAGATCGACATCGTGGCCAGGGACGGCGAGACGGTCGTGTTCGTGGAGGTGAAGGAGCGCACCGGCAGCTCGCACGGAGCGGCCATCGAGGCCGTGACCGCCCGGAAGCGCGCGCGTGTCGTACGAGCGAGCCGCTCCTACGCGGCGCGGCACGGGTTCTTCGAGTGCCCGCTGCGCTTCGACGTGGTGGCGATCGACTGGGGGCCCGACGGACCCCATCTGCGGCACGAGGCCGGGGCCTTCGACGCCGACGGACGCTGAGCGAGCCGACGGCCGAGCAAGGAGAGAAAACCCCCGAGACCCCTGTCTTCGGGGCCTCCGGGACTCTCTCTGACTTGAATGCTTTGGTCTAGCCCGGGCAGCTAGGGAGGAATGGAGCGGGAAACGGGATTCGAACCCGCGACTTCGACCTTGGCAAGGTCGCACTCTACCACTGAGTTATTCCCGCCCTCAGCCCTGTGAAGATAAGCGAGCGGCTGCGGGTTCGTCAAGCGAGCGGGGTCGCTCCTCGCGCTCGGAGGTCGTCTTGATCGCGCGAGCGGAGTCTCATATAGTCGTTTATCGCGAGGCGGCGTAGCCAAGTGGCAAGGCGGAGGTCTGCAAAACCTCTATTCAGCGGTTCGAATCCGCTCGCCGCCTCCAACCTCCGCGGCCGATGACCCACTCGAGCGGACCTTTCCCAAGGACTGTCGTCCCAGGAGGACAGCCGGGGCGGGGTTGAAGTCGGTAAGCTGTTGAGAAATAGTGGCTTACAGTTCTGAGGAATTGGCATCCATCCTGCTTCCTGACAGATCGGCGGGCCCGGAGGGGTTTCGGGCCGAAAGGAGACATCCCGTGCGACGAGCAACGCTGCGTCTCACCATGGTGGCGGGCCTCATGGCCGCCGCGGGCTCCGCCTCTGCGGGCGGCCTGGACGTCCGGATCGGCGGCTTCTTCCCGCGCGGCCACGAGTCGCTGTTCGCGGACCTGAACTCGCTCTACACGCCCAACGAGGACCCGGCCCAGGGTGTCCGCGCGCGGGACTTCCGCGGCGTCTTCGGCGGGGTCGAATACAGCGCGGCGATCCTCCCGAACCTCGAGCTGGGAGTCCACCTGGACGGGTTCGGCCGGACTCTGGAGACCTCGTACCGCGACTACGACGAGAACGGCAGCCCGATCCGCCAGACGCTGAGGCTGCGCATCGTCCCGCTGGGGGCCACGCTGCGGCTCATCCCCACCAGCAAGCAGGCCCGGGTCGCGCCGTACCTGGGTGTCGGCGTCGACGCGGTCTTCTATTCCTACGAGGAGTACGGGGACTTCGTCGACTTCTTCGACGCCACGCTCCCCATCTACGGCGACGACTTCAAGGCGACCGGTGCGGCGCTCGGTGTCCACGCGGTGGCGGGGCTCCGGGTCTACCTCAACCGCGACTTCGCGGTCGTGGGCGAGGGCCGCTACCAATGGGCCGAGAGGGACATGGGAGGCGACTTCGCCCCCAACGAGCCGGGCCTCGTGAATCGCATCGATCTGAGCGGCGTGAGCTTCACGGTCGGAGCGCACGTCAGGTTCTGAGGCGTTGTCCCGCCTGCTGCGGGCGGCGGGGCTTCGCGGCCCTTCCGCCCGCACGAAGCTCGTCGGTCGAAAGCCGTGCCCAAGAGCGGCCGCCGACCGGGCGGCCCGTGGCTGCTGCGGGCGCCCGCTGCCTGCTATCATCGGACCATGAAGCTCTCTCGCATCGGCGGCGTTTCCGTGGGCGTTCTGGTCGGGTCGACCCTGGTCGGGGGCCTGATGGGAGGCCGCGTGCTGGCCGGCGGGGGCCAGCTGAGCGACCAGTTGCGCCTGTACACGGCGATGCTGTCGGCGGTCGAGCGCGACTATGTCGACGAGGTGCCCGCGGACCGGCTGGTGACGGGCTCCATCCGGGAGATGCTCCGCACCCTGGATCCGCACTCGAACTTCTTCGAGCAGAAGGACTACCAGACGATGCAGGAGCGCCAGCGGGGTCAGTACTACGGGCTCGGCATCACGGTGCAGTCGATCGACGGCAACATCACCGTGGTGGCGCCCTTCGAAGGGACTCCCGCCCACCGGCTGGGGATCCGCGCCGGGGACGTCATCAGCCGGATCGAGGGAGAGGACGCGCGCGGGATGAGCATCGACGAGGCGGTCAAGCGCCTGCGCGGGCCGAAGGGAACGCCGGTGCACATCGCGATCGTCCGCCAGGGCTACGACAAGCCGCTCGAGTTCACCGTGATCCGCGACGCGATCCCGCTGCACGCGGTGCCGTACTCGTTCATGGCCGCGCCCAAGGTGGGCTACATCCGCCTGCAGGACTTCAACGAGATGACCGCCTGCCGGCCGGTCGAAGGCCCCGACTGCGAGCGGGAGCTGGAGCACGCGCTCAAGGAGCTGAAGCAGAGCGGAGCGACCGCCTACATCCTGGACATCCGTGACAACCCGGGCGGGCTCCTGGACCAGGCGTTCGCGGTCTCGAACCTGTTCCTGAAGAAGGGGCAGCTGGTCGTGTTCACGCGCGGGCGCACGCGGCGCGACGAGTCGAACTACATCACCGAGTCGCTGAGCCCGTGGGCGAACGTGCCTCTGGTCGTGCTCACCTCACGGCACAGCGCGAGCGCGAGCGAGATCGTGGCCGGCGCGCTCCAGGACCACGACCGCGCGCTGATCGTGGGCGAGACGACCTTCGGCAAGGGGCTGGTCCAGACCATCATGCCGCTCCGCAACGCCCATGGGTACGCCCTGGCGCTGACCACCGCGCGTTACTACACGCCGTCCGGGCGCTCGATCCAGCGCGACTACGCCAAGACGGCCCTCGACGACTATTACGCGCCTCGGGACCGCGCGGCCTGCGAGGTGGGCAACAGCGACCCCAAGCTGACGGACGCCGGGCGCAAGGTCTACGGTGGTGACGGGATCGCGCCGGACTACTGCGTGCCCCAGGCGACGCCCGACAAGTTCCTGTCCTACCTGATCGCGCGGCAGGCATTCACGGGCTTCGCGCGCGGCTACGACGCCGCGGACGCGCAGGACCAGGCCTCGATCGCGGGGACCGGGACGCGGCCCGAGACCCTCTCCGCGAAGATGACGCTGGTAGGTTCCGACTTCCACGCCGACGCCGCGACGCTGGTCGAGTTCCGGGCCTATCTCGACTCGCGAAAGCTCCGCTACACGCAGGCGGACCTCGAGCAGAACCGCGAGATGATCGTGCACCTGATCGAGGACGAGGTGCTGAGGCAGGTCTTCGGGGAAGCCGCGGCCCGCCGGCGCAGCGTCAGCTGGGATCCGCAGGTGAGGAAGGCCCTGGAGCTGGTGCCGAAGGCCGAGCTGCTGCTCCGCGACCCCAAGACCTTCGTGGCCGAGCGTGAGCACGACCGCCGGCTCGCCGACGCCGGCGCGGCGCAGCAGTAGCGCGCGAGGACGCCCCTGCCCTTCCGGGCAGGAGCGCGTCCGGCGGCCGTGAGGGGCGTGGTAAAATCCGGGGTTCCATGCCCGCCGACATCGCCCTCCGGGGAGTCCGCGTCCACAACCTGAAGGGCGTCGACGTCACCATCCCGACCCGCAAGCTGGTGGTCGTCACCGGGGTATCTGGGTCGGGCAAGAGCAGTCTGGCCTTCGACACCCTGTACGCCGAAGGACAGCGCCGCTACGTCGAGAGCCTGTCCTCGTACGCCCGGCAGTTCCTGGAGCGGATGGAGAAGCCGCAGGTGGACGAGGTCGAGGGCATCTGCCCCGCGATCGCGATCCGGCAGCGGACCCTGTCTCGGAGCCCGCGCTCGACGGTCGCGACGGTGACCGAGATCCACGACCACCTTCGCGTCCTCTTCGCGCGTGCCGGACAGATCGTCTGTGACGTGTGCGGCGGCACCGTCGAGCAGGACGCGCCGGGGTCCGCCGCCGAGCGGCTGCTCCGCGCCCCGGCGGGGACTCCGGCGCTGGTCGGCTTCGAGCTCCCTCTGCCCGCGGATGGCACGGTGCTCGCCGACCTCCAGAAGCGCGGCTATCGCCGGCTGCTGCTCGACGGGAAGGTGGTCGAGCTGGAGGAGTGTGAGCCGCTCTCCGGCGAGGGGCGGGCGATCGTGCTGGTGGACCGACTTCGGCTGCGCCGGGAGGAGCGGGGTCGTCTCGCGGAAGCGCTCGGCACCGCCTTCCGCGAAGGGGGTGGGCGCGCCGTCTGCTTGCTGGATGGGGAGAAGACGGAGCGTTTCTCGGAGCGGCTGGAATGCCGCGGCTGCGGCAAGGAGTTCGTGGCGCCCGAGCCGCGCCTCTTCTCGTTCAACAATCCTTTCGGCGCCTGCCCGACCTGCCACGGCTTCGGGAACGTGATCGAGATCGACCTGGGCTTGGTGGTGCCGGAGACCGGCAAGAGCCTCGGCGAGGGCGCCGTCGAACCCTGGAACAAGCCCCACTATCGCGCGCTGCAGCAACAGCTGCGGCGCTTCGCACGCCGGCGCGGGATCCCGCTCGACGTGCCCTGGTCGTTCCTCGACGAGGGAGACCGGCGGCTCGTGCTCGAGGGCGACGAAGGTTTCCCGGGAGTGGTGGGCTTCTTTCGCTGGCTGGAGGGCCGCAAGTACCGGGTGCAGGTGCGCGCCTTCCTGGCACGCTACCGCGGCTACCACGAGTGCGCGAGCTGCGGCGGCGGGCGCCTGCGGAAAGAGGCGCTGGCGGTGCGGGTCGGGGGGCGTTCGATCCGCGAGGTGTCGGCCATGACCGTGCGGGCGGCGGGCTGCTTCTTCGGCGCCCTCGAGCTCGCGCCCGGTGCCGGGGTCGTGGTCGGACGGGTGCTGGACGAGGTCCGCAGGCGCCTTTCCTACCTCGAGAACGTGGGCCTCGACTACCTGAGCCTGGATCGGCCCTCGGCGACCCTGTCGGGAGGGGAGTCCCAGCGGATCGCGCTCGCCTCCGCGCTCGGGACGGGGCTGGTCGGCACCCTCTTCGTGCTCGACGAGCCCTCGATCGGGCTGCATCCGCGCGACACGGACCGCCTGATCGCGACCTTGCGGGCGTTGCGTGACCAGGGCAACAGCGTGGTCGTGGTCGAGCACGACCCGGCGATCGTCACCGCGGCCGATTTCGTGATCGACCTCGGGCCGGGCGCCGGCGAGCAGGGCGGACGCGTCGTCTACGAGGGCGAGGCGGCTCATCTGGTCGGCGAGCCGAGGAGCCTGACCGCCAAGTTCCTGCGCGGCGACCTGCGCATTCCCGTGCCGGCGCGCCGGCGCCGGGGCAACGGCCTGCACCTGCGCGTGCGCGAGGCACGGGTACACAACCTGAAGGACCTCGACGTGCGCATCCCGCTCGGGGCGTTCACGGTCGTGACCGGCGTCTCCGGCTCGGGCAAGTCGACGCTCGTGCACGAGGTGCTGTGTACGCGTCTGCGGCGGCGGCGCAAAGGCGCCGAGCCGCGCGGTGCGATCGTCGAGGGGGCCGAGTACGTGGAGCAGCTCGAGGTGGTCGACCAGTCGCCGCTCGGGCGCACCCCGCGCTCGAACCCGGTCACCTACCTGAAGGCCTTCGACCCCATCCGGGAGCTGTTCGCGGCGACGCCACAGGCGCGGCGGCGCGGGCTGAGCGCCTCCGACTTCTCGTTCAACATGCCGGGCGGCCGCTGCGAGACCTGCGCCGGGGACGGCCGGGTGCGGGTGGACCTGCAGTTCCTGGCCGACGCCTGGCTCGTCTGCGAGACCTGCGGCGGGCGCCGCTACCGGCGGCCGGTGCTGGAGGTGCTCTGGAAAGGGCGCTCGATCGACCAGGTGCTCGAGCTGACCGTGCAGGAGGCGCTGCACTTCTTCGCCGGACAGGCCCGTGTCACGCGCCGGCTGAAGGTGCTCGGCCAGATCGGTCTCGGATACCTGCGGCTGGGACAACCCGCGGTCACGCTCTCCGGCGGCGAGGCACAGCGGATCAAGCTGGCGGCGCACCTGCTGCGCCGGCCCGGTCCCCGCGTGCTCTACGTGCTGGACGAGCCCACCACGGGGCTGCACATGGCCGACGTGGCGGAGCTGCTGAACGCCCTCCAGCGCCTGCTGGACGGGGGAGCGACCCTGATCGTGATCGAGCACAACATGCAGGTGATCAAGCAGGCCGACTGGGTGATCGACCTCGGCCCCGAAGGGGGCGAGGAAGGCGGGCGCCTGGTGTTCCAGGGCACGCCGGAGGCGCTCGTCGCGCAAGGCCGCGGCCACACGGCGGCCTACCTTCGACACGTGCTGGCGACGGCACAGGGTGCGACCGCTTGACCTTCGAGGGGTCTGATATCATCCCAACGTGATGAGAGTGCATGCCTTCTCCCGACCGGCGCAGCGGCTGCTGCCGGCCCTCGCCCTCGCCGCCGTGGCAGTGCTCGCGGTCGCGCCGGTCGCGGCCGGGGAGTCCTTCGAGGACCTGCTCGGCGACCTCAAGAGCCCCACGGCCCGCACCCGGGTGTCGGCGGCCAGCGCGCTCGGCAAGAGCCGTCGTCGTGACGCCGTGGCCCCGCTCTCGGCCCTGGTGCGCGACCCGGAGCCGAAGGTGCGGCTGGAGGTGGTCAACGCGCTGCGCTCGCTGCGGGACGTCTCGGCGGTGCCGGCGCTCGTGACCTCGCTTCAAGACGGGGATCCCAAGGTCCGCGAGCAGGCGATCTCGGCCCTGGTCGAGATATACGCCGAGCGGGAGCGGGGAGGGGCGCTCGACCGCTTCCTGCAGAGCTTCTCGGACGAGTACGAGCGGGCCTCGGTAGCCCCGTACACGGCGGTCTCGCCGGCCGTGTTCAAGGGACTCGCGGGCACGCTTCGCGACGAGGAGAAGGGCATCCGCGCGGCGTCCGCTTACGCGATCGGGATCCTGGGCGGGGACAGCGTCGCGACCGACCTGGTGGCGGCCCTGCAGGACCCCGAGTCCGAGGTGCGGGCGGCCGCGGCGACAGCGCTCGGGAAAGTGGGCACGGAGGCGGAGGGACGGGCGCTCGTCCCGCTGCTCGACGACCACTCGATGACGGTCCGCAACCGTGCCCTGCAGGCGATCGGGGTGCTGCGCGTGCGCGAGGCGGGGCCCCGGCTGCGGGAGCTCTTCGAGCAGAACAAGCGGCGCGAGCTGGGCGACCGGGCGCTCGCCGCCCTCAGCCGGATCGGGGATCCGGCCCAGGTGGACCTGTTCCGAGAGCTTTTGACCTCGAGCCACAGCGAGCGCCGCCGGCTCGCGATCGAGGGACTCGGTCGGATCGCGGATCCCTCGCTGCTGCCCGCGTTCAAGAAGGACTTCCAGCGCGAGCGGGACGGCGACGTGCGCATGGCCTACAACTTCGCCATGGTGCTGCTCGGCGACCACGCATTCCTGGACAGCATCGTGCTCGGCCTGGGGGGCTCGGGTGCGACTGCGGCGCGAGCGCGGGCGTACCTGCTCGAGCTGGGGCCGAAGGTCGCAACGGATCTCTATCCCTACCTGCAGGACCAGGACGCGCGGGTGCGGGGAACCCTGTGCGACATCCTCGCGCAGCTCGGGGAGGTCAACGCGATCCCGAGGCTGGTCCCGCTGCGCGGCGACCCGAACTCGGAGGTTGCCGACAAGGCCAACCGGGCGATCGAGAGGCTGCGCCGGGCCGAGGCCGCCGCACCAGAGCCGTGAGCAGGAGCGCGGTCGTGACGGCATCGGCGCTGGTTCTGGCGCTGGGTGCCTGTCGACACGACGGCGCGGTCGGCTCCGGCCCGAAGCGGGCCGCGGCCGCCCTGGAGCTGGTACGACAGGGGCGCTTCGACGAGGCGATCGCCCGAGCCGGCGACGGTACCGATCCCGAGTCGCTCTACGTGCTGGGACGCGCCTGGGCGGGCAAGGCCCGGACGGCTCCGCTGCCGACGCCCGCTCCCGGCACCGCGGTCCCGCCCGAGGGGCTCTTCAAGCCCGAGGAGCTGACTGCTCTCGGCTTCCTGGATCGGGTCGTGGCCGCGAAGCCCGATCACGCGGCGGCCCAGCTGGCGATCGCGGAGCTGCTCGCCCCGCACGCGCTGGCGCGGGTGGCGGCCGAGCGGGACGGCAGCGCGGTGCCCTCCGCGGCGGGTGCCGGGCAGCCCGACGCCAGCGTCGAGCGGGTCCTCCGCCACTACTCGGCGGCGATGCAGGCCGACCCTGGTGCGACGGACGCCGCCGAGGCGTTGATTCGCTTCGCGATCGCCGCCGGACGGCTGAGCGAGGCCGACGCGGGCTTCCAGGAGCTGCTCCGGCGCAAGCGCGAGGACCCGGACCTGCTGGTGCGCTATGGGGACTTCCTGGCCGGGCCCCGGGGGGAACCGGACGCGGCGCTCGCCCGGTATGCCCAGGCGTTGATCTGGCGGGCGGACGACGCGCCGACGCGTGCCAAGATGGTCGAGATCCACCTGGAGGCCGCCGCGGCTCACCTGGCCGCCCAGGAGTACGTGGGCGCCGAGGCCCGGCTGCAGGACGCGCGCCGGCTGGGCATCGAAGCGGGTTCGGCCCAGGCCCAGCGAGCGCGCGAGATCGACGAGCGACTCCGGGAGGTGCGCGGGCGTTGAGGCCGGATGGCGCGGGCGCCGAGGCTAGAGGGGGTTGTGGCCGATCCCGTCGTCGTCCACGTAGATGAGCCCGACCTCCTGCGGCGTTCCCGCCCGGTCGAGGTAGTAGACCGACTGCGAACCGACGACCAGGCGCGCGGCGGTGACCCCGGCGGTCGGAGTGTCCACGAGGTGGGGGTCGTAGACGCGGACGGAGTGCGGCTGGTCGCTGGGGGGCCAGTTGACGGGCACGTCGTGCACGACTCCGGTCCAGAAGGTGGGGCCCGCCGGCGTCGCCAGGACGACCTCGTCGCCGGGGCGCATCCAGCTCGCGAAGAAGACGACCCGGTCCAGACAATGGTCCGGCGTGTTGGAGCACGGCCGCGGCTGCCGGTACTCGACGGTGATCGTGGCGAAGCGCTGGCCTCCGGTGATCGGTGTCGGGCCCGCCGGCGGATCGGGCTGGAAGTCCGGGCAGGCGAGCGAGGCGAACGCCAGCAGCAGGACGACCAAAGCCCGTTGCGGCAGCCTGCCAAGCACGATCTCCACCTCCGACAGCCCGAGACCCCGTCTGCCTTCGAGTCGCTCGATCATAGCATTCCGGTCCTGACCCGGCGGCGTCTGTCCCCCTCGGACTACCCACCGACGTCGAGTGCAGTGTAGATTCTGTGCTTCGCCGCTCGCGGCAGGGCGGCTCGGAGGGAACTTGGCGGAAAGAAAGGCGCTGGTCACGGGGATCACCGGTCAGGACGGCAGCTACCTGGCCGAGCTGCTGCTGGAGAAGGGCTACGAGGTGCACGGGCTGGTCCGGCGCAGCAGCTCCTTCAACACCTGGCGCATCGACCACATCCGCGACCGCATCGTCCTGCACTACGGGGACCTGGTCGACCAGAACAGCCTGATGCGCGCCCTCGGGGCCCTGGCGCCCGACGAGGTCTACAACCTCGCTGCCCAGAGCCACGTCAAGGTCTCCTTCGAGATGCCGGAGTACACGACCGACGTCACCGCGATCGGGGTCCTGCGCGTGCTCGACGCCGTGCGCGACCTGGGTCTGCCGACCCGCGTCTACCAGGCGGGCAGCTCGGAGATGTTCGGCCTCGTGCAAGAGACTCCCCAGAACGAGAAGACGCCCTTCCACCCCCGCTCGCCTTACGCCGTGTCGAAGGTCTACGGCCACTGGATGGCGGTGAACTACCGCGAGAGCTACGGCCTGCACGTGTCGAACGGGATCCTGTTCAACCACGAGTCCCCGAGGCGCGGTGAGAACTTCGTCACCCGCAAAATCACGATGGCGGTGGCCGCGATCAAGCAGGGCCGCGCCCGGGAGCTGCGGCTCGGCAACCTCGAGGCCAAGCGCGACTGGGGTTATGCCAAGGACTACGTGGAGGCGATGTGGCGGATCCTGCAGCAGGACCGACCCGACGACTACGTGATCGCGACCGGCGAGACGCACTCGGTACGGGAGTTCTGCGAGCAGGCGTTCGCCTGCGTCGGCCTCGACTGGCAGGAGTTCGTCAAGGTCGACCCGAAGTACTTCCGGCCCGCGGAGGTCGACCTCCTGCTGGGCGACGCCGGGAAGGCCCGCCAGGTGCTCGGCTGGGCGCCACGGGTGACGTTCAAGGAGCTGGCGCGGCTGATGGTCGAGGCGGACCTGGAGATGGCCGGCAAGCACCTCGAGCGGCCACGCTAGCGGGCCCGTCCGCCCCGGCCGTTCGGCCTAGCCGTGCCTCGGGGTGCCGGCGGTCCGTTCCCTGATCAGACCGTCCAGCTCGAGCTTGAGCCGGAGCAGGATCTCGTCGTAGCTGAAGGCGCCTAGCGTCTGGCTGCGGCGCTTGAGGTTGACGTGGGTCGGGCCGCACCACAAGCCCAGGTCCGCGTCGTCGGTCTCACCGGGGCCGTTGACGCGACAGCCCATCACCGCGATGGTGAGGGCGTGGCTCTCGGCGTAGGCCGTCATCTCCTTCACCTTCTCGGCGAGCTCGACGAAGCGCTCGTTCTCGACCCGCGAGCAGGAGGGGCAGGAGACGATGTTCAAGCGGTCGTCGTCGAAGACCGGCACCGAGCGGAAGCGACCGGCGGCCACGTCGGCGAGGATCTCGCGGCCGACCGTCACCTCCTCGTGCTTGCGCGCGTTCGGCAGGGTGAGGCTGACGCGCAGGGTGTCGCCGATCCCGCGCGAGAGCAGCTGCTCGAAGGCGACCCGTGTCTTGATGACGCCCTCGGGGGGAAGCCCGGCCTCGGTGACCCCGAGGTGGAGCGGCACGTCCGGCCGGGCGGCGGCGAAGCGCCGGTTCCCCTCGATCACGCTCCGGGGATGGGAGTCCTTGAGGCTCACCAGGTAGCGCTCGAAGCCCAGCTCGTCGAGGTAGCGGCAGTGCTCGAGCGCCGACTCCACCATGGCGGCGACCTCGTCACCGGGGAAGCGGGCCTTGAGCTCGGGATCGACGCTGCCGCAGTTGACGCCCACGCGGATCGCCAGGTCGTGCTCGCGGGCCACCTCGACCAGGAAGCGCACCTTCTCGCGCACGGGCTTGCCGCGCTCGTGATGCCACAGGTGCCCGGGGTTGTAGCGGATCTTGTCGACGTGGGGCGCGACGCTGGCGGCGAGCCGGTAGCTCTCCTGGAGGTCGACCACCAGGTTGGCGCGGGTCTGTCGGCGGACCTCCGCGAGCGCCTCGACGTCCTTGGGGCTGTCGGCGGCGATGCGGACGAGAGCGCCGCCGGCGGCGCGGATGGCCTCCGCCTGGGCGACGGTCGCGTCCACGTCCTGGGTGCGGGTGGCGCACATGCTCTGGACGGCGATCGGGTGTCCTGCCCCGAGGGAGACGGAGCCGACGCGCACGCTGCGGGTGGGGTTTCGCTTGATCATCGCGATCTCTCGATCGTAGCAGCCTTCGCGGTCCCTTCGCGACGGCGAGGCCGGGCCCGAGCCTAGCCCAGGTCCTCCAGGGCGCGCACGCCACGACGCATGGCGGTCCAGAAGGTCGCGACGCTCAGGGAAGCGGCGGCCAGCAGGGCGAAGGCGATGGCGAGGCGCGCCCGCGGCGGCAGCGGCAGCGACCGGTAGTCGTACCAGAGCCAGGTCGAGGCAGGCCAGGCCAGCAGCAAGGTGGTGGCGACGATGAACAGCACGGCGCTCACCATGTAGGCGACGCCGCCGTAGGAGCCGGCCACGTGCGTCACGCTCTCGGCGGTGAAGCGCGGGTAGCGCGCCCCCATGCCACAGGCCAGGCCGACCAGGGCGAGGGTCATGAACGCGATCGCCACCACGGCCGCCGAGCGCAGCGCGGGCACGATCCCGAGCAGCCGGTTGGAGGCGATGGTGAGCGCCTCGGCCAGCACCAGGATCGGGAGGAAGCCGGTCCAGAACTTCGACCACAGGAACGAGGAAAGCGGGACCGGGGCGCTGCGCACGATCCAGAAGGCGCGACCCTCGGCCGAAACCCCCGGGAACACGAAGCGCACCGCGACCGCCGAGATCACGAACGCGGCCATGGCCAGGTTGACGAAGGCGTAGACGTTCTTGACGACGGCGCTCATGTAGGGGATCCGCTCGAGATCGAGCGCGCGGAAGTTGTAGACGTAGACGAAGGCGAGGGCGAGCAGCAGCAGGAGCTGCGACCACTGGGAGGTGTCGCGCAGGAACACCTTCAGGTCCTTGACCAGCAGCGCGCGCCTCGCGGAGTCGACGGGCAGCCGCGCGGCGAGACGCTCGAGCATCGCGAGCCGGGTGAAGCGGGCCTTGCGGGCCTGCTGCGCCTTCGTCCAGGCGGCGAAGTACCAGCGTCCGTAGGCGGCGCGCGCCAGGATGGTGCCGGCGAGGGCGCTCGTCCAGAGCGCGCCCAGGTGCAGGGCGTCGGCGCGGCCCCGCAGCCCGGCGAAGAGGCTCTCCCCGGCCCAGAACGACGGAAGGAACGGCGAGATGGGCGACTGCAGGGTGGCGAAGAAGGCGGTCAGGTCGGGCAGTGCCTGGACGTCGAGCAGCCGCTCGGGCCGGATGAACCGCAGCAGCAGCACGATCGCGACCGCGAAGACGAGCCCCATCAGCATCAGCACGTCGCGTGCCCGCCTGGCCGGAAAGACGCTCACCAGGGCGAGCGTCACCACCGCGCCGAGGGCCGAGGGGATGACGACGAACGGCAGCACCGCGGCGACGGCCGTCAGGTAGTAGCCGGCCGGCGCGCAGCGGGCGAGGCCGATGCCCAGCAGCACCGGCAGCAGGAAGGCCGCGACCATCCAGGAGGACTGGCCGACCGTGCGCGCGAAACGGGAGTGGAAGAGACGCTCCCGGGGCACGGGGGCCGGGAGCAGGAGGCGCAGGTCCTCGGACAGGAAGAAGGTGCTGAGCGAGGTCACGACGGCGCTGAAGGCGACGAAGGAGAGGAAGGTGAGGAAGAGCCAGCCGAGGCCCAGGCGGACGAGATAGTCGCCGAGCTCCTCGTAGGCGAGCAGCTGCCAGGCCAGCCAGAAGAAGACGGCGAAGAGGGCGCCGCCGACGGCCAGGCCGATGCCGCCGAAGAGCAGCGCGCGCAGAGCGTCGCCCGCGCTCGCGCCGCCGCGCGCGGTTGCGCGCGGACCACCAGGTGGGCAGCAGCAGCCAGGGGAAGGCGTCCCTCATAGCTCGATCTCGCGCAGGCCGGCCCCCCCGGTGAGCTTGAGGAAGACCGGCGTGAGCGGCGCGTCCGCGGTCCCGGCCAGGCCGCGCAGCTCGTCGACCGTGCCGCGCGGCGATGATCCGCCCGCCCAGGATGATGCTGATCCGGTCGCACACTTCCTCTGCGACCTCGAGCGTGTGCGTGCTCATCAGGATCGCGACGCCGCTGCGGCTCATGGCCCGGAAGATGTCCTTGATCAGCACCGCGCCGCGGGGATCGAGGCCCACCATGGGCTCGTCGACCAGCACCGCGCGAGGACGGTGCAGGAACGCGGCGCACATGACCAGGCGCTGCTTCATCCCGTGCGAGAAGCTCTCGATGAGCTCGTCGCGCCAGGAGCTGAGCTCGAACAGCTCCAACAGCTCCCGGGCGCGTCTGTCGGCTGCGGCCGCCTCGAGCCCGTAGAGCCCCGCGTGGAAGCGCAGCAGCTCCGCGGCGGTGAGCTTCTCGTAGAGGAAGGGCCGGTCGGGGATGAAGCCGAGCGCCTGCTTGGCCCGCTCCGGCTCGCGGGCGAGGTCGTGTCCGTCGATCGTGACGCGTCCGGCGCTCGGACGCAGCAGGCCCGCGATCATGCTGATGGTCGTCGTCTTGCCGGCCCCATTGGGGCCCAGGAAGCCGTGGATCTCGCCCGGCGGGACGTGCAGGCTGACGTCGTCGACGGCGGTGAAGGTGCCGAAGGTCTTGACGAGATTGTCGATCCGGATCATCTGCGACGCCTCGCGCGAGAGGGAGAGGACCAGCAGCCCCCGCTGTCCCGCGAGGGCAGGGGCAGGTCGAGCGGCCGGAGGTCCGAGGCGGGTCGGCCCACCAGCAAGGGTGTCGCGCCGGGCCGGCTCTGGACGCTCAGCACCTCGATCCGGGCGCGTCCCACGAGACCCAGGATGCTGGCCTGGCGGTCCAGGCCGCCGCGCGCCAGGCGCACGTGCGTGGCGTCGGCCGGGAACTGGTCGAGGGTCGGGTCGACGGGCAGCCAGAGGCCCCGGCCGGGCGGGCCGTCGATCCAGACCTCGGGCCAGGCGTGGTAGTAGAAGGCCCCGCGCAGGTAGACGAGGCCCACGGCGATCCTCGCGGGCAGGCCCAGCGAACGCGCCATCGCCACGTAGAGCACGGTGTGCTCGTTGCAGTCGCCGACCTTCGTGCGCAGCACCTCGAGCGCCGAGGGCAGGCTGACGGTGGGCTTCTTCTCGAGAGGGCGTGGACGTAGCGGACCAGGGTCTCGGCCTGCTTGCGCGGGGAGACCGCTCCCCTCACGGCGTGGCGGGCCTCGGCCCGGATCTCGGGGGCGTCGCTCTCCACGAACGGCTCGGGGCGCAGGAAGCGCTCGAGGCCCGGCACCCGGGTCGAGGGGCGCAGGCTCTCCGGGTCGACGACCTCGATCACGTCCCCGCTGGCGCTCTGGCCCTGGCCATCGAGGTCCTCGCGATCGAAGCGGTCGAGCGGCGAGAGGCGCACCCGCAGGCGCGAGACGAGGCTCGGGTCGTCGATGCGGACGGGGGGGTCGGGGACGAGGGCCGCGGCCTCGAGCATGTCCGCCCGCACAGAGTACGGCACGGAGAGGCGCTGCGCCCGCTCGCGACTCTCGCGCACGACCACCAGCCCCATGGCGCTCTCCTCGCGGACCACGTCGCCGACGTCGGTGATCCAGGAGCGCGTCCGGACGCCCGCGAATTGACCTTCCACCAGGAAGGCGGGGACGAGGCGGCCCTCCACGCGCACGACCTCGCGCGAACGCACCTCAAGCGTCATGGGCGCGTTGCGGAGCGTGGCCGGGTCGAAGAGCGAGACCTCGATCCGCCGACCGGGGCTGAGCCCGCGAGCGGCCAGGGTACGGGGGAGGTTCATGGCGAGCGCTGGTGGTTCGGGCAGCTGCCGGGTTTCGCTGCGGGTTCCCGAGGGCGTCTTGACCGTCAGCCGCAGACGCGTGCCGTCGATCGCGCCCGAGACCTCGGTCGGACCCGTGCCCGGGTCGAGGGAGAAGGAGAACGAGCGGAGGCGAAAGGCGCGATCGACCTGGGCACGGCTGCTCAAGCGGATCGCCGTGGAGGACCCGAGCAGGGACATCTGCAGCCGTCCGTCCTCGCGCATCTCGTATCCCCGCTCGGTCGGTATCGTCTGCCCGACGGAGAAGCCGATCTTCTCGCCGCGGTAGTAGATCCCGTTCCAGCGCGCCGCGGGCGTGTAGCCGGCGAGGTCGGTCGCGAGCGCCGCCGGCGAGGAGGACCAGGCGCTCCGGACCAGGAGGCCCATGTTCGCGAGCCAGGCGACCAGGACGAGGGCCGAGAGCGCGTGCGCGAGCGGCCGTGGCAGGGGGCGGAGGGCGAAGGTCACGAGAGGTCTCGGCAGCGCTCGAGCATCAGAGGCGTCAGCAGGATTATACGGGGCCGCGGCGTCGCGCGCTGTAGACTGCGTTCGATGGACCTCTCTCGCGTCGAGGTGGTGCTGGTGCGCCCGGCGCGGGCGGCCAACGTCGCGGCCGCCTGCCGCGCGCTCAAGAACATGGGCCTCTCGTCGCTCCATCTGGTCGAACCCCCGCGCAGCCTGGCGGACCCGGCGGCACGGGCGCTCGCCTACGGAGCCTGGGAGGTGCTGGACGGCGCCGAGCGGAACGCGAGCCTGCTCGAAGCCGTGGCCGGGAGCACGCTGATCGTGGCGACGACGGGGCGCGAGCTGGCGGGGACGATCAGTCCCCGCGAGCTGGCGGCACGCGCGGCGGAGCTGTCGCACGGAGGAAGCCTGAGCCTCGTCTTCGGCCCGGAGGCCTCGGGACTGACGGGCGCCGAGCTGGGCCTGTGTCATCGCCTCGTCCACGTGCCGACCGATCCAGCCTGCCCGTCGATGAACCTGGCCCAGGCGGTCCTCCTGCTCGCCTACGAGCTGCGGCTCGCCTTTCTCGCCTCCGGAGACCGCGGATCGGGTGCCGAGGCCGAGCCCCGTCCCGCGAGCGCAGGTGAGATCGAAAGGGCGCTCGCCGATCTGCGGGCCGGGCTGCTCGCGATCGGCTACCTCCAGCCCGAGAGCCCGGACCGGATCTTGACGGAGCTCCGGCGACTGCTGGCGCGCGCGGCTCCGAGCGGCCGCGAGCTGAACCTGCTGCGGGGGATCGCCCGCCAGATGCGCTGGGCGGGCGGCGTTGCACGCGGCGTCCCCGGGCCGGATAATGCGTCGGAGCCTCCAGTCAATGACCATCCCTGAAGAGGTCACGATGCCGAGCGGACAGGCCCTCTACGTGCCGCGCGTGCTGCGTTCGGCGGAGGTCGTCTGCGCGGACGGACGCGTCCTGCGGGGGCGGGTGTTCCTGCCGGCGGCGGCCGAGTCGCACGCGGGCGCCCTCCGTCTCTCCGAGTGGCTCGAGGAGCCGGGGGCGTTCTTTCCCTTCCTCCCGGACGGCGAAGGCCGGCCGGTCCTCCTGAGCAAGCAGCAGCTGATCGTGGTGACCGTGCCCGTCGAGTCGGAGGACGAGCGCGGGGCTGGCAGCGCGCTCCGGCGGCGGATCCGCGTCGAGTGCGGCGCCCTCCGGCTCGAAGGCGAGGTCCTGATCGACATGCCCGCCAGCCACTCGCGGGTGCTGGACCTGCTGAACCGCCCGGGCGAGTTCCTGACCCTCCGCAACGGAGACCACGACCTGTTCGTCCGCAAGTCGCGCATCGTGCGCGTCACCGAGACCGGTGCGGCGCGCGCCTGAGTCGCGCGCGGGGGCGCTCACCATACCGGACAGACGCGGCGGCGTGATCGGTGAGACGGCGGTCCTGGTGGGGCTCGCGCTCGGCCGGCGGCGCCGCGAGGCGACCCGTGCCTCGCTCGAGGAGCTGGGGCTGCTGGCCGAGAGCGCCGGCGCGCGGATCGCCGCGAGCCTCCTCCAGGAGCGCCCGCGCCGCGACCCGGCGACGCTCGTCGGGCGGGGCAAGGTCGCCGAGCTCGGTGCCGTCTGCGACGGGACTGGGGCGGACCTGGTGGTCTTCGACGACGAGCTGACGCCGGCCCAGCAGAGGAACCTGGAAGGGGCGCTCGGCCGCAAGACGCTCGACCGGACGCAGCTGATCCTCGACATCTTCGCGCGAAGGGCCCACACCCGAGAGGGCCGTCTGCAGGTGGAGCTGGCGCAGCTCGACTATCTCCTGCCGCGGCTTTCGGGCAAGGGGATCCTGCTCTCGCGTCTGGGCGGCGGGATCGGGACCCGCGGGCCGGGCGAGACCAAGCTCGAGACCGATCGCCGGAGGATTCGCCAGCGCATCCAGGCGATCCGGCGCGAGATCGAGCACGTACGGCGGGAGCGGCAGGTGCGGCGGGAGGGGCGCACGCGGCACGACGCGCCGGTGGTCGCCCTGGTGGGCTACACGAACGCGGGAAAGTCGACTCTCTTCAACGCACTAGCGCAGGGCGAGGCGGTCGTCTCGGACCAGCTCTTCATGACCCTGGACCCGCTGGTCCGCAAGGTCCGACTGGGGGGAGGCCGCGCGTTCCTGCTGGTCGACACGGTGGGCTTCATCCGGAAGCTGCCTCATTCACTCGTGGCGGCCTTCCGGGCGACGCTCGAGGAGGTACGGGAAGCGGATCTGGTGCTGCACGTCGTGGACGGCTCGTCAGCCGACGCCGAAGAGCGGGAGGCGGCCGTCCTCGCCGTCCTGCGCGAGATCGACGCGGCCGAGCGTCCGCAGATGCTGGTCCTGAACAAGCTGGACCTCCTGCCGAGGGTCGGAGAAAAGGACCCGACCGGCGAAGCTGCCGGCACACCAGCGCCACGGCAGGAGGCGGTGTGGGTCTCGGCCCGAACCGGTGAGGGGTTGACCGAGCTCGTGGACGCGATCGCCCGCCGGCTCGAGCTCGCGCCGCTGCGCGTGCGACTGCGCTTCCCCTCCGGAGACCGGCGCGGGATCGCCGGCGTCTACGCGGCCGGGCGCGTACTGGCACACGTGGAGGACGGCGGTTTCGTGGAGCTCGATGCCGAGCTGCCGGGGCGGTCAGTCGAGCGATTCCGAGGGCACGTGCAATGAGCCTGCGACGAAACCCGGCGGGAGGGGTGCCGACCCTCCCGTTCTTGGCGCTGATCGGCGCCGCGCTCCTGGGCGGGGCCTGTGTGCAGCGGATCCGCGTACCCATCCCCGCGACCGAAGACTACGTCTTCCCGACCCCGGGGGAGGGAGAGCTGACGGCGAGCCAGGCGGCCACGCTCCGGCGGGCCTGGAGCGAGCTCGTGTCGGGGAACGCGGCCGGCGCTCGGAGCCGTCTCGCGAGGCTGCGCCAGCAGGCGCCGGGCCGCCCGTCGGTCGAGACGGCGCTCGCCTACGTCGCGCTGCGGTCGGGGCGAGCCGAGGACGCCGAGCGGGGCTTCCGGGCGGCTCTGGCGCTGAGGCCCGCCTTCCTGCCGGCGCTCGTGGGCGCCGGATCGACGGCGACCCATCGGGGTGACCTCGACGCGGCGCTCGGCCTGTACAAGCGGGCCGCGGCCGCGTCCCCGGGGGATCCGGTGGTGCGCAAGCGGCTGGGCACGCTGAAGCTGCAGGTGACGGAGCGCCACCTGGGACGGGCGGAGAGTGCGATCGAGGCCTCCGACACCGCGGCGGCGATCGAGGAGTACCGTAGTGCGCTCGACGCGGCGCCGGAGGTCTCCGGCGTCCGGCTCTCGCTCGCGGAGCTCCTGCAGAGATCGGGAGACGCTTCCGGCGCCATCTCCGTGCTGGCGTCCGACCCGAGCGGCGAGAGGAGCGTTGCGCTCCGTCTGGGCGAGGCCCTGGTGGCCGCCGAGCGGTTCGAGCAGGCGATCGCCGTCTATCGGGAGCTGCTGGCGCGTGATCCGGCGGACGAGGCCGCGCGGGCCGGGGAGGCGGCGGCGCGCGACGCCCTGGAAGGCTCGTTGATGCCCGAGGAGTACCGGCAGATCGCCGGTGCACCCCAGCTCACCCGCGCGGACCTCGCAGCCCTGCTGCTGGTGCGGGTGAAGGCGCTGCGCCGGCTGCCGTCAGGCGATCCCCAGGTCGCGATCGACATCTCCGGCTCCTGGGCCCGCGATCAGATCCAGGGCGCCCTGGCGCTCGCGATCATGAACGTGTACCCGAACCACACCTTCCAGCCGGGAACGATCGTGCGGCGCGTCGGGCTGGCGCGGGCGGCCGGGCGCGTGCTCGAGAGGCTCGGCTGGCCGCGTGCCGGGGCGCCGGCGCCTGTCGACATGACGCCTTCCCACCTCGACTACGACGCCGTCGAGCGGGTGCTGGGCGCGGGCCTCATGAGACTCACTCCCGCCGGCGCCTTCGAGCCCTGGCGGCCGGTTTCGGGAGGGGAGGCGCTCGAGGTGATCGACGCGCTGTCGCGTCTCGTCGGACCCTGAGCGACCGGCGAATTGGAGTACCATCCAGCATCGCGAGAGGGAGAACCCGATGGACGAGAGAGAGCTGCTCCGCACCGTGCCGCTGTTCTCCGAGCTCTCCGACGTCGACATCACGAGCCTCAGCCGGCTGGCTTCCAGGCGGCGCTACCCGAAGGACACGGTCGTCTTCTTCGAGAACGAGGAGGGCGACTTCTTCTTCATGATCGTCGAGGGGCGGATCAAGGTCACGATCCTGGGGGACGACGGGCGCGAGATCATCCTGAGCATGCTGAGCCGCGGGCGACTTCTTCGGCGAGATGGCGCTCCTCGACAACGAGCCCCGCTCGGCGACCGCGATCGCGGTCGAGGAGAGCGAGCTTCTGTCGCTGCACGCGGATCGGACTTCCAGAGCGTGATCGGCGACGAACGCGGCGCATCTCGAGCGCGCTCATCCGCGTGCTCTCGGCCCGCCTGCGGCGGGCGAACCACCAGATCTCGACCCTGGCCCTGCTCGACGTCTACGGCCGGGTGGCGCGCGTGATCCTGGACATGGCGCGGGAGGAAGGGCGGCGGCTCAAGGACGGCCGGATCGCCTTCCGGCGCGCCACCCACCAGGAGATCGCGAACCGGATCGGGACGACCCGCGAGACCGTGACGCGGATGCTGAAGGACCTGGAGCGGCAGGGTCTGGTGCGCGTCGAGGGGCGCGAGATCGTGCTGCAGCCCGGCTTCGAGCGGGCCTTCGACTAGCGGCGCAGGGAGGCGCGGGGCTGCTACTGCCCGCGCTCGACACGCACCTTCGCCGAGCGGTGCGGGCGCGCCTTCGGCACCGAGAGGCGCAGGAGGCCGTCGTTGAACTCGGCCTGGACGCGGTCGGGATCGACCTCCTCGGGGAAGTGGAATCCTCTTGCGAAGGGACCCTCGCGCCGCTCCAGCCGGTGGAAGACCTCCGGGCGGCTCGGCTGGCAGGAGCGCCGCTCGCCCCGCACCACCAGCTCGTCGCCCAGGGCCTGGATCTCGATCTCGTCCTTGCCGAGCCCGGGCAGCTCGACCTCGACGAAGTAGGCATCGGGCGTCTCGAAGACGTCGGCGATCGGCAGCCAGGCTCCCTGGCCGAGCGCCGGCTCGGTCAGGCGCTCCCGGCCGAGCGTTTCGTCGAACAGGCGGTTCATCCGCTCCTGCAGGTCCAGCAGCTCCTTGAGCGGGTCCGGTCGCAGAGGCATGCGAGCAGTCTAGCTCAGGTCGTCGAGTCGTTTCCTGAGCTCGGCCAGGAGCGCGAGGGCCTCGAGCGGCGTCAGGCGGTCGGGGTCGACGCGGCGCAGGTCATCGAGGACGGCGTCGTCCCGGCCAGCGAAGAGGGCGAGCTGGTGCGCACCCGGGGGTGCCGAGCCCTCCGAGTGGGCGAGCCGGGGACGGCCTTCACGGTCGAACTCGGTGCTCTCGAGGTTGCGCAGGATCTCCTGGGCCCGCACCACGACCGGCGCCGGCAGCCCCGCCAGACGGGCCACCTGGATCCCGAAGGAGCGGTCCGATCCGCCGGGCTCGATCTTGCGCAGGAAGACGACGGAGTCCTTCCACTCGCGCGCCGAGACGTGCAGGTTGCCGACCCGCGGCAGGTCGGCGGCCAGGTCGACGAGCTCATGGTAGTGGGTGGCGAAGATGGTCTTGGGGCCGCTCGGCGCCCCGGCCAGATGCTCGGCCACCGCCCAGGCGATAGAGAGCCCGTCGAAGGTGGCGGTGCCGCGGCCGATCTCGTCGAGCAGCACCAGGCTGCGCCCGCCCGCCTGGCGCAAGATGTGGGCAGTCTCCTGCATCTCGACCATGAACGTCGACTGCCCGCGCAGGATCTGGTCGCTCGCGCCCACCCGTGTGAAGATGCGGTCGAGGAGACCGAGCTTCGCCTCGCGCGCGGGCACGAAGCTGCCCATCTGCGCCATCAGGGCGATCAGGGCGGTCTGGCGCAGGAAGGTGGACTTGCCGCCCATGTTGGGACCGGTGAGCACGAAGAGGCGCGGTGCCGCGTCGCCGATCAGGAGGTCGTTCGCCACGAACGGCTCCGGGAGCAGCCGCTCCATCATCGGGTGCCGACCCTCGAGGTAGGAGAGCTCGTCCCCCGTGCTCAGGCGGGGCTTCACGTAGTCGAAGCGGGTGGCGGCCTCGGCCAGCGAGGCGAGCGCGTCGAGGGTGGCGGCCGCCCGGGAGGTCTGCTGGATGCGTCGCGCCTCGCTCGCGACGCGCGCCCGCAGGGCCTCGAAGATGCGCGTCTCGTGCTCGAGGGTCAGCTGGTCGGCGCTCAGCACGCGCTCCTCGTACTCCTTGAGCTCGCCGGTCACGAAGCGCTCGCCGCCGGCGATGGTCTGCTTGCGCACGTAGTCGGACGGCACCAGCGGGAGATTGGACTTGCTGACCTCGATGTAGTAGCCGAAGACCCGGTTGAAGCGCACCTTGAGCGAGGAGATCCCGGTCCGGGCCCGCTCGCGTTCCTCGATGCCGGCGATCGTCTCGCGCCCGCCGCGGCTGGTGGCCCGCAGGGCGTCGAGCTCCGGGTCGACGCCGTCGCGGACGAATCCGCCCTCGCGCACGAGCGCCGGCGGCTCGTCGACGAGCGTGCGCGCGATCTCGGCGCGGAGATCGTCGAGCGGATCGAGGTCCTTGCACTGCAGGCGCAGGAGCGGCGCCACCCTTTCCAGCAGCGCCTCCTTGACCGCGGGCAGGGCGCGCAGGGAGCGGGCGAGCGCGTCGAGGTCGCGCGGCCCGGCGCTCCCCAGGACGATGCGCCCCAGGATGCGGTCGAGGTCCTGCACGCGTGCCAGGGCCTCGCGAGCGCGCCCGCGCTCGAGGGCCTGGAAGGCCAGCTCCTCGACCGCATCGAGCCGGTCCTGGATGGGCTCGAGCTGGACGAGCGGACGCAGGATCCACTCGCGCAGCAGCCGACCGCCCATGGCCGTGCGCGTGTGATCGAGCACGTCCAGGAGCGTGCCGCGCCGGCCGCCGTCCAGCAGGTTCTCCACCAGCTCGAGGTTGCGCCGGGTCAGGGTGTCGATCGTGAGCAGGTCCTGGGAGACGCGGGTGACGAGGCTGGTGACGTGGGCGAGGTCGCGCTTCTGGGTCTCGCGCACGTAGCGCAGGGCGGCCCCCGCCGCCGCCACGGCGCTCGGCAGCTGCTCGCAGCCGAACGCCGCCAGAGTCGCGACCCCGAAGTGGGCGAGCAGCTCGCGCCGCGCGCGCTCCGCCTGGAAGGCGCTCTCGTCGACCGGCGCGCGCGGGATCGCCCCCTCGGGCTGGCTGGGGTCGGCGAGCCAGGCCGGCAGCGGCGCGTCGCGCCGGGCCAGGATCTCGCGCGGGCGGCAGGCGGCGATCTCGTCGCGCAGGCGCTCGAAGCGAGCCTCGTCGTCCCACTCGGCCAGCTGGAACTCGCCGGTCGTGGGCTCGAGCCAGGCGACGCCCAGGCTGGCGGGGCCGGGCTCGACGGCCATCACGTAGGAGCTCTCGCTTCCGTCGAGGGCCGAGGCCTCGAGCTGGGTCGCCGGCGTGATCAGGCGCACGACCTCCCGCTTGACGACGCCCTTGGCGGAGCGCGGATCCTCCATCTGCTCGCAGAGGGCGACCCGGTGCCCCTGGCGGACGAGCCTCGCGATGTAGGCCGTGCCCGCGTGGTAGGGGACCCCGCACATCGGGATCGGGGTGCCGTCCCGGTCCTTCGACCGGGAGGTGAGGGCGATCTCGAGGGCCTTCGCCGCGACCACGGCGTCATCGAAGAACAGCTCGTAGAAATCGCCCATGCGGAAGAAGAGGAGGGCGTCCGGGTGCTCCGCCTTCATCCGCTGGTACTGCTGCATGGCGGGGGTCTGGACCAGGCCGGGCGACGACAAAGCAGGTTTCTCCGATGAGAGCGCTCCCGCGGCGGCTCACGGCGCCGTGGGAAGGTGGAGTATAAGCTAGCTCGTGCGTGTGCTCGCGGTCGACACGACGACGGAGCGGGGCAGCGTCGCTCTCGTCTCGGACCAGGGTATCCTGGGCGAGGCTCGGGTGCGGAGCGCGGCCGGCCACTCGCGTTGGTTGCTGCCCGCGGTGGACGCCCTGCTGCGCGGGGCTGACGTCGGCGCCCGGGAGCTCGACGGCTTCGCGGTGACGACGGGTCCCGGTTCTTTCACGGGCCTCAGGGTCGGTCTGAGCAGCGTCCAGGGACTCGCCCTGGCGAGCGGCAGGCCTTGCGTCGCCCTGTCTGCGCTCGACACCCTGGCGCTCGCGAGCGCGAGCGCGGGCTCGGGTGAGCGGATCGTCACGCTCATGGATGCCTTCCGCGGCGAGGTGTACTGGGCGGTCTACGACCGGGAGGGCGGCCGCCTGGCGGGCCCTCGGGTGGGCCCGCTCGAAGCTGCGCTGGCCGAGGCGCCGGCAGGGGCTGCGTTCGTGGGCGACGCGGTGAGCGGGGCGCGACAGCGGATCGAGGAGCGCGCCCGGGGCGCGTGCTTCCCGCCGATCGATCTGCACCTGGCGGTCCCGCTCGGGAGGGCCGCCCTCACCCGCCTGGCCGCCGGCGAGGAGACGAGCCCAGCGGCGGCCCTGCGCCCCCTGTATCTGCGCGGGGCGGACATCCGCGTGTCTCGGTCGTGAGCAGGGGAGTCTACCTGGCCCGCGCCGCCGCCACGGACGTGCCGGCCCTCGCCACCCTCGCGGCGGCGTGTTCTTCCCACCCCTGGACGCCCGGCCAGATCGCCGACGAGGTGGCGGCGGGGGCGCCCGGCGCGCTGCTGGTGCTGCGCGGGACGGGACCCGATGGGCGGGAGGTGCTGTGTGCCAGCTGCGCCTATCGCGTGATGCTGGACGAGGCCGAGATCCTGGACGTGGCCGTGCACCCGGACTGGCGGCGGCGAGGGCTCGGGCGCTTCCTCCTCCGCCTCACCCTGCGTCGAGCGGCCCTGGCGGGGGCGCGCACGGTCCGGCTCGAGGTCCGCGCCGGGAACCTCGCGGCGCTGCGGCTCTACGGCTCGCTGGGCTTCGCTCGCGAGGGGATGCGGCGGGGCTACTACCGCGAGCCGGTCGAGGATGCCGTCCTGCTGCTGCGGGACCATCTCAACGAGAGCCCCGCCGGTAGTGGGTCACCACCGCCCGGACCGGTTTGTTGAAGTTCCCGGGGAGGGCGTGTTACCGTCCTCCCGGGGGGTGGTGGACGCCACGGCCCCCCTGCCATGCACGCCTGAATCCAATCCGCGGTCTCCCGACAGACCGGAGCAGGAGGAGCCGATGTCGCAAGAACCGGTTTCGCCCATCCACAACCTCGCGCGAGGCGACGAGGAGTACAGACAGCTGGAGGCGCAGCACCACGATTACGAAAGCCGGCTGGGCGAGCTGGCCGAGAAGGCCGTCCTGAGCGACGCCGAGCAGGTCGAGGAGATCACGCTGAAGAAGAAGAAGCTGCAGCTCAAGGACCGCATGCAGGAGATCTCGCGGCGGTTCCGGGAGAGCTCGGCGCTCTCCTGATTCCGGACGGCGTCAGGCCACTCGGGCGGCGCATGGCACGTCGCCTGCGAGGCGCGAGAGGGTCACTCGGGCTCGGAGCCCGAGACGCTCGGGCGATAGCCCGGCTCGCATTTCCGTGCCCGGCGTGACCTTGCAGGGTCGCCGGCTGAGGTGAGGAGCGTGACGGAAGAGAACGGGCCAGGACAGCCGGAGCGGGGGCGCCGGTTTCGTCGCGGTGCGGCGATCCTGCCCAGCGTCTTCACGACCGGCAACCTCTTCCTGGGCTTCTGGGCGATCATCAAGACGCTCGACGGCCGGCTCGGGGACGGGAGCCACTTCGCCGACGCGGCGCTGATGATCGGCGGTGCCGCGATCCTGGACATGCTGGACGGACGCATCGCGCGGCTGACCGGGACGCAGAGCGAGTTCGGCGCCCAGCTCGACAGTCTGGCCGACGCGGTCTCGTTCGGAGTGGCACCGGCCCTGCTCGCCTACGTCTGGGCCCTGCATGCGGTCCCGCGGGCCGGCTGGCCGGCGGCCTTCCTGTTCCTGGTCTGCGGGGTCCTGCGGCTGGCGCGCTTCAACGTGCAGCGCCAGGTCGTCGACGCGCGCTACTTCGTCGGCCTGGCGATACCGGCCGGTGCCGTGCAGATCGGGACGATCGTGTTCGCGTTCCCCGACCCGCCCGACCAGCCCTGGCAGCAGCTGGTACTGCTGGCGGTGGTCGTGGTGGTGGCGTTCCTGATGGTGAGCACGTTCCGGTACCGCTCGTTCAAGGGAGTCGACCTGCGTCGCCGCAGGAGCTACATGACGGTCCTGGGCATAGCGCTCCTCTTCCTGCTGGTGGCGGCACATCCGGAGGCGACGCTGCTGACGGTGACGAGCCTTTATACCGTCTCGGGACCGCTCGCCTGGGTGCTCGGGGCCGTGCGTCGACGTCGGGAGCCGCCGGCGACCGCGACTGCCCCGGCGCCGTGAGCGCGGCCGCGCCGCAGGTCGGCGTCGGCGGAGTACTCGTGCGCGGCGGTCGCGTGCTGCTCGTCCGGAGGGGTAAACCACCGCTGCTGGGTCGCTGGATGATCCCGGGTGGCACGGTCGAGCTGGGTGAGACCCTGGTCGAGGCGCTCCTGCGCGAGATGGAGGAGGAGACCGGCCTGCGCGTCGAGCCGAGGGAGGTCCTGGCGGTGCTCGATCGCATCGAGCGTGAGGGCCACCAGGTGGCCTACCACTACGTGATCGTGGACTACCGGTGCGAATGGCTTTCCGGAGAGGCGCGGGCCGGCTCGGACGCGCTCGAGGTCGCCTGGGCCGCCGAGGGCGACCTTCCCGCCTACCAGCTCACCCCCGAGGCCCTGGCGGTGGTGCGGAAGGCATTCCGTCGTTGACGCGGCTCAACTACGTCCGGTACAGCATCCAGTAGACGGCGACCCCGGAGAGCGAGACCCAGAGCCAGAGCGGGGCGGTGAGCCGGGCCAGGGGCCGATGTGCTGCGTAACGCCCGGCGAGACCGCGGCGGAGCGTCACCAGGACGAGGGGGACGATCGCCGCCGCCAGCACCGTATGGCTCAGGAGCAGGGCGAAGTAGGCGATCCGTACCGGTCCCTGCCCGGTGAACCGCACCGTGCCGACTCGGGCGTGGTAGGCGAGATACGAGGCCAGGAAGAGCGACGAGGCCGTGAATGCGGCGAGCATGGCGCGGCGGTGGGCCTGGCGGTGGCCGCGTCGCACCAGCAGCCAGCCGGCCACCAGGAAACCGGCGCTGGTTGCGTTCAGCAGCGCGTTGAGGGACGGCCAGAGCGGCGTCGTCACCGCCGTAGCGCGACCAGGAGCGAGCTCAGCACGGGCAGATACACGACCGAGGCGAAGAAGAGCCTCCGTGCCGATGGCAGGTCGCGGGCGCCCAGCAGCCGCACCGAGAAGAGCGAGAGAGCCCCCCCGAGCGTGAAGGCGCCCGCCAGGTAGAGGCCGCCCGCCATGCCGGCGAGCACGGGCGTCAGGCTGACCGCCAGCAGGGCGAGACTGTGCACGAGCGCCTGGCGAGCCGTGAACCGCCCCTCGCGGTCCAGCACCGGCAGCATGGGGAACCCCGCGCGGGCGTAGTCGTCGCGGTAGAGCCAGGCGATAGCCAGGAAGTGGGGGATCTGCCACAGGAAGAGGATGGCGAAGAGGATGAACGCTCCCAGCTCGACGGAGCCTCGGGCCGCGCTCCAGCCGATCACGGGGGGCAACGCGCCGGGGACGGCGCCGATCAGGGTCGCGAGGGGCGTCCGGCGCTTGAGCGGCGTGTAGAGGAAGAGGTAGCTCGCCCAGGTGACGAACGCGAACCCCGCGGCCAGGGGGCCGCAGCCCGCGAGCAGCGTGCCGAGGCCCGCCGTCGTGAGCACGGCCCCGAAGACGGACGCGTCCTTGGCTGCAACCCGCCCGGCGGGAAGAGGGCGCCTTCGGGTGCGGACCATGGCGGCGTCGCTCGTCCGCTCGAGCACCTGGTTCAGCACGGCCGCACCGGCCGCGACGAGACCGGTGCCCGCCAGCGCGGCCGCGAGCCGCGCGAGCTGGAGTGGTCCGCGGGAGGCCATCAGGAAGCCCACCGCGGCCGTCAGCACCACCATCCCGGTGATACCGGGCTTGGTGAGCTCCCAGCGATCGGCGAAGGCCACCGAGACGGATGAGCCGGTCGAGTTCATGGTAATAGGAGATGAGTCTATCGGTCGCCCGGGGGCCGCTCAACTGCCGGCGGCTTGGGGGGACGGGCCGTGGCCCCGGCGCCGCGGCGGGAACGGTCCCGGCCGGAGTGGGCAGCGCGTAGGCGACGACGGAGCGATCCCGCAGGCCGACGACCAGCCGCTCGCCGACGAGCAGGGGCGGCGTGCGGATCTCCGCGCTCGTGCGGAGCGTGCCCGTCGTGCGGCCGGTCTCGGGATCGATCGCCACGAGCTCGTTCTCGAGGCAGGCGACGATCAGATAGTGCCCGGCCGCGAGCGGTCCCGAGAGCGGGCGGGAGGGCAGCGGCGCGCGCCAGGCCAGGTTGCCGCCGGGCCGCAGGGCGTAGAGCACGGCGTCGAAACAGGCGAAGAGCACCTGGTCGGGGAGCAGAAGGCCGGGATCCGCGACGTCCGCCCCCACCGTCCAGCGCCAGCCCACCTTGCCGTGGTCGAGACGAGCCTCGAGCACCTGGTGCTCGGTCGTGCCGAGGTACAAGACCCCGCGGGAGCGATCGACCAGTGGCGGCGCGAGCAGGCGACTGGCGGTCGCGAGGGTCCAGATCGGGATCCCGGTCTGTCGGTCCCGGCAGCGGAGGGCCCCGTCGGCCTCCCCGGTCAGGAGCAGGTCGGCCGCCGGCACGGGTACCGGAGCGGCAGTCACAAAGGCACCGGAGCGATTGGTGAAGAGGATGCTTCCGCTCGCGAGATCGACGCCGGCGACGCCCTCGCCGGCAACGATTGCCCTGTCGCCGTCGAGCACGGCCGGGAGCGGCCCCGGGACGCCCGTCTCGACGCTCCAGCGGACGGCGCCGGTACGCGGATGCAGGCTCGTCAGGCGGCCCTGCGGCGCGCGCACCAGCACGATCCCGTCGCTCGCGGAGAGGGTGCCCGGCAGATCGCCCGATTTCCAGAGGACGGCGCCGGTTGCCTCGTCGAGGGCGCGAACGGCACCGTCCCGCGTGGCGACGAAGATGCGCGGGCCGCCGCTTCCGAGAGGAGGGACGACGAAGTCGCCGACCAGCGTCTTCCAGGTGGGCGCGGGAGGGAAGCTCGCCGGCTTGGGCGGCGGCACGATGCCCGCGCAGCCGGCGGCAAGCAGCGCGATCGTCAGGAGCGGGGTGCGCGGCAAAGCACAGGCACTATACACGAGCGGGCGGCGGCGGAACCGCGGAAGCCGGGGGGTATAATCCGCGTTCCGGGGAGGACATGGAGAGAGAGTCGATCCTCATACTCGACTTCGGATCCCAGTACACGCAGCTCATCGCGCGGCGGCTCCGGGAGCTGGCGGTGTACTCGGAGATCCTTCCGCCGAGCACGAGCGTCGCGAAGCTGGCCGCCAGGGGCGCGAAGGGGATCGTCCTCTCCGGAGGCCCGGACAGCGTCCACCAGCGAGGCGCCCCGCGCTGCGCCCCGGGCGTCTTCGCTCTCGGCGTGCCGGTCGTGGGCATCTGCTACGGAATGCAGCTGATGAGCCACCTGCTCGGAGGCGAGGTCCAGCGCTCGGGCCACCGCGAATACGGGCAGGCGGTCTTCATGCCCGAGGCGCAGGGCACGCTCTTCCGCACGCTGGCCGAGAGAAGCCGGGTCTGGATGAGCCACGGCGACGACGTGCGCCGGGCCCCCGCCGGCTTCCGGGTGGTCGGCCGCACCGAGACCAACCCGATCGCGGCGATCGAGGACCCGGCCCGCCGCCTCTACGGGATGCTCTTCCACCCGGAGGTCGTCCACTCCGAGCAGGGCACCAAGGTGCTGGAGAACTTCCTGGACGCCTGCGGCTGCCGCCGCGACTGGAACGCGCGCTCGTTCGTGGCCGAGGCGACCGAGCGCATCCGTGAGCAGGTGGGCACCAAGGGCCGGGTGATCTGCGCGCTCTCGGGAGGGGTCGACTCCGCCGTCGCCGCACTCCTGGTGCAGCGCGCGATCGGCAGGCGCCTGACCTGTGTCTTCGTCGACAACGGTCTGCTGCGCAAGGACGAGGCCCGCCAGGTGAAGCGGCGCTTCGCCGACCGGCTGAAGCTCAAGGTGGTGAGCGTCGACGCCTCGCGCCTCTTCCTGCGCAAGCTGGCCGGGGTGGCCGACCCGGAGCGCAAGCGCAAGATCATCGGCCGGGAGTTCATCAACGTCTTCCGCTCCTCGATGCGGAAGGTGGGCCAGGCGGAGTTCCTGGCGCAGGGCACGCTCTATCCGGACGTGATCGAGTCCGTGTCGGTGCGCGGTCCCTCGGCCGTGATCAAGAGCCATCACAACGTGGGAGGGTTGCCGAAGGCGCTCAAGTTCAAGCTGGTCGAGCCGCTGCGCTGGCTCTTCAAGGACGAGGTGCGCAAGGCCGGTCTCGAGCTCGGGCTCGACCAGGAGTTCGTCCATCGCCAGCCGTTTCCGGGGCCCGGCCTGGCCGTGCGCTGCCTGGGCCCGGTCAGCAAGGAGCGACTGAACCTCCTGCGGGAGGCGGACGCGGTGTTCGTCGAGGAGGTCAGGACAGCCGGGCTCTACCGGAAGATGTGGCAGAGCTTCGCGGTGCTGCTGCCGGTCCGCTCGGTGGGGGTCATGGGAGACGACCGCACCTACCAGTACACGGTGGCCCTGCGCGCGGTGGAGTCGCTCGACGGCATGACGGCCGACTGGGTGCGCCTGCCCTACGACCTCCTGGCCCGCGTCTCGAGCCGGATCGTCAACGAGGTGCGTGGGATCAACCGCGTCGTCTACGACGTCAGCAGCAAGCCGCCGTCGACGATCGAGTGGGAATGAGCACGAAGCCGGACTTCGTCCACCTCCACCTCCACACGGAGTACAGCCTGCTCGACGGCGCCAACCGGCTGGACGAGCTGGTTGCCAGGCCGCGCGCCTGGAGATGAAGGCGCTCGCCATCACCGATCACGGCAACATGTTCGGGGCGGTGGCCTTCCACGACGCCTGCCGCGAGAAGGGCGTCAAGCCGATCCTGGGCTGCGAGATGTACGTGGCGCCCGGCCAGCCGCTTCGACAAGCAGTCCCGGAGCGCCTCGGAGGCCTACAACCACTTCACGCTGCTGGCGGCGAACGAGACCGGCTACCACAACCTGGTCAAGCTCGTCTCCGCGGGGTATCTGGAAGGGTTCTATCACCGTCCCCGCATCGACAAGGACCTGCTGGCACGCCACAGCGAGGGGCTGATCGGCCTCTCGGGCTGCCTCTCCGGCGAGATCGCGCAGCACATCCTGGCCGGTGCCCAGGAGACGGCGCTCCAGAGCGTCGGCGTCTTCAGCGAGATCCTCGGCAAGGGGCGGTTCTACCTCGAGGTGATGGAGCACGGGATCCCCGAGCAGCGCCGCGTCAACCAGGGTCTGCTCCGGATCCGGGAGAAGACGGGCCTCGCCCTGGTGGCGACGAACGACGCCCACTACCTGCACCGCGACGACGCGCAGGCCCATGACGTGCTCCTCTGCATCGGCTCCGGCAAGAAGGTGAGCGACACCGAGCGCCTGCGCTTCGACACCACCAACTTCTACCTCCGGTCCGCTCAGGAGATGGCGGCCCTCTTCCCGGATCACCCGGAGGCCCTGGTCTCGACGATCGAGATCGCGGAGCAGTGCGACTTCACCCTGAAGGCGGTCTCCAGCCTGCCCGCCTTCGACGTGCCGCCGGGTTTCACGATCGAGAGCTACTTCGAGAAGGTGGCCCGCGACGGTTTCACCGACCGGCGCCGCTCGCTCGAGCCGCTGGCGGCCGCGGGCCGGCTCCGTCACGGGCTCGCCGACTACGAGGCGCGGATCGAGAAGGAGATCGGGGTGATCCGGCGGGTCGGCTTCGCCGGCTACTTCCTGATCGTGTGGGACTTCATCCGCTACGCCAAGGAGCAGGGGATCCCGGTGGGGCCGGGGCGCGGCTCCGCGGCCGGGAGCCTGGTCGCCTACTGCCTGCGGATCACCGACATCGACCCGATCGAGAACGACCTCATCTTCGAGCGCTTCCTGAACGAGGAAAGGGTCAACCCGCCCGACATCGACATCGACTTCTGCGAGGCGCGGCGGGGCGAGGTGATCGAGTACGTGACGCGCAAGTACGGGCGCGAGAACGTCGCGCAGATCATCACCTTCGGCACGATGAAGGCGAAGGCGGTGGTGCGCGACGTCGGCCGGGTGCTCGATCTGACCTACGCCGAGGTCGACAAGATCGCCAAGATGATCCCCTTCGACCTCAAGATGACCCTGGACAAGGCCCTGGCCGAGTCGCCGCCGCTCGACGGATGCGTACCAGAAGGACGCGCAAGGTCAAGGAGCTGATCGACATCTCGCGGCGGCTCGAGGGCACGACGCGCCACGCCTCGACCCACGCGGCGGGCGTGGTGATCGCGCCGCAGCCGCTGACGGACCTGGTGCCGCTCTTCAAGGGCACGACCGCCGACATCACGACCCAGTTCGACATGAAAGGGGTCGAGCGGATCGGGCTGCTGAAGATGGACTTCCTGGGCCTGCGCACGCTGACCCTGATCGACAACTGCGTGAAGATGATCGCGCAGCAGAAGGGCGTTCGCATCGACCCCGCCGCGATCCCGCTCGACGACGCCAGGACCTACGAGCTGTTCACGGCCGGCAAGACGAGCGGCCTCTTCCAGTTCGAGTCGGACGGCATGCGCGACATCCTGCGGCGCTTCAAGCCCGATCAGCTCGAGCACTTGACCGCGCTCAACGCCCTCTATCGTCCCGGGCCGATGCAGATGATCGACGATTTCATCAAGCGCCGGCACGGTCAGACCCGCGTGAGCTACGAGCACCCGGCGCTCGAGCCGATCCTGAAGGGGACCTACGGGGTCATGGTCTACCAGGAGCAGGTGATGCAGATCGCCTCGGCTCTGGCCGGCTTCAGCCTGGGCGAGGCCGACATCCTGCGCAAGGCGATGGGCAAGAAGAAGGCCGAGGTGATGGCGGCCCAGATGGACAAGTTCCTGAAGGGCTGTGCCTCGCGGCAGGTCAACGAGAAGAAGGCGCGCCGGATCTGGGACGCGATGGAGCAGTTCGCCGGCTACGGCTTCAACAAGTCGCACTCGGCCGCCTACGCCTGGCTCGCCTACCAGACGGCCTACCTGAAGGCCAACGAGCCGGCCTACTTCATGGCGGCGCTGCTGACCTCGGAGCGCGCGAACACCGACAAGATGGTCGGCTACCTGGGCGAGTGCCGGGAGATGGGCCTGCGGGTGCTGCCGCCCGACGTGAACCAGTCGGACATCTTCTTCACGGTGGCCACGCCGGACGAGGCGCAAGGCGGGCTGCCCGACATCCTCTTCGGCCTCTCGGCGATCAAGAACGTGGGCGAGGGCGCGGTGCTGGCCGTGCTCGCGGCGCGTCGCGAGGGCGGGCCCTTCCGCTCGCTCTTCGACTTCTGCGAACGGGTGGACTCGCGGGCGGTCAACCGCAGGGTGGTGGAGAGCTTCATCAAGAGCGGTTGCTTCGACTCGATCGATCCCCGGCGGGCGGCGCTCTTCGCGGTGATCGACCGGGCGATGGAGGCGGGACAGAAGCGCCAGCGCGACCGGGAGGCGGGCCAGGCGAGCCTCTTCGGCATGCTGGAGACCCCGGCCGCGGCCGAGGGGGTGCAGGAGAGGATCGCGGACGTCGCGCCCTGGCCCGAGGCGGAACGCCTGGCGTTCGAGAAGGAGTCGCTCGGCTTCTTCATCTCCGGGCACCCGCTCGAGCGCGTCCGAGCGGAGCTCGCTCAGTGGGCGAGCGCCACCACCGGCACGCTCGCGCAGCAGGCGGCCGGCGGGGAGCTGACGGTGGGTGGCATCGTGACGGGGCTGCGGCTGCTGAAGACGAAGAAGGGCGACCGGATGGCGGCGTTCCTGCTGGAGGACCTCGAGGGCAGCGCCGAGACGGTCGTCTTTCCCGACGCCTATCAGAAGGCCGCCCGACACCTGGCGGACGACCAGCTGGTCCTGGTGAGGGCGCGCGCGGAGATCGACGACGACGGCAAGGCGAAGCTGCTCGCCTCGGAGGTGCTGCCCCTCGAGCAGGCGAAGCTGGCCGAGGCGCGCTACGTGACGATCCGGGTGCCATTGGCGGTCTGGGACAAGGGTAAGGGCGAGCGGCTCCGGGATATACTCGGCGCGCACCGGGGCGACTGCCCCGTGACGCTCGAGCTCGTCCGACCTGGCTCCTGGGCCGTGGCGCTCGCTCCGAGCGCTTACTATCGGGTGAGGCCGGACGCCGTCCTGCGGGAAGAGGTGGAGGCGCTGCTCGGGGTGGGGTCGCTCGTGCTCGCCCGCACGGCGGGGCCGGGGCGCACGTCGTAGCGAGGAGGATCATGGCCGAAGCGGACTTCGAAGCGCCGCTCGTCGAGCTGCAAAGACGCATCGAGGAGCTGGACCAGTGGCCCGGGGACCCCGAGAAGGAACAGCAGGCGCGCGGCCTGCGAGAGGAGCTGCAGCAGAAGCGGAGCGAGGTCTACGCCGGCCTGACGCCCTGGCAGAAGACCCTGGTTGCGCGGCACCCGAACCGTCCCTACACCCTCGACTACGTCCAGGCGCTGTGCAGCGAGTGGACCGAGATCCACGGCGATCGCCGCTTCGGCGACGATCCCGCTCTCGTGGCCGGATTCGCCTTCTACCACGAGCTCCCCGTGTGCGTGGTCGGGCATCAGAAGGGTCGCGACACGAAGCAGAAGATTCATCGCAACTTCGGGATGCCCAAGCCGGAGGGCTACCGGAAGGCCCTGCGGGTGATGCAGATCGCCGCCAAGTTCGGCCGGCCCATCCTCACCTTCGTGGATACCCCGGGCGCCTACCCGGGGATCGAGGGCGAGGAACGCGGGCAGGCCGAAGCGATCGCCTACAACCTGCGGGAGATGGCCTCCCTGCGCACGCCCATCATCGTGACCGTGACCGGCGAGGGCGGCAGCGGCGGCGCCCTGGCGATCGCGATCGGGGACCGGGTCAACATGCTGGAGCACGCGGTCTACTCGGTGATCTCTCCGGAGGGCTGTGCCTCGATCCTGTTCCGTGACGCGAGCCGCGCCGAAGAGGCGGCGATCGCCATGAAGATCACCGCCCCCGACCTGGCGGCGAGCGGTCTCGTGGACGAGGTCATCAAGGAGCCGCCCGGAGGGGCACAGGTCGACCACGACGCGTGTTTCAAGGCGGTGGATGCGGTGCTCTGGCGTCAGCTGCAGGAGCTTCGCGAGACCACGCCCGAGCGGATGCCCGAGCTGCGCTACGCGAAGTTCCGCGCGATCGGGCGGCTGGGGCGCGAGTTCCGCGAGGCGGCGCCGTGACCGTCCGCACGGTCGGGCTGGTCGGCGGTGGCACCATGGGACAGGGCATCGCGATCACCTGCGCCGCAGCGGGACTCGACGTGCTGCTCCTGGAGCAGACGCCGGAGCTCGCCCGGCGCAGCGTGGCTGAGATCGGGCAGGCGCTCGAGCGCGACATCGCCAAGTGGCGGCGGACCGAATCCGAGAAGAAGGCGATCCTGGGCCGGATCCGCACGGTCGAGCAGGCGGATGGGCTGGGGACCGCCAACATCGTGATCGAGTGCGTCTCGGAGGACCTGGAGCTGAAGTCCTCGATCTTCCAGACACTCGACCGGGTCTGCCCGCCCGAGGACGTGCTGGCGACGAACACCTCGTCGCTCTCGGTCACGGAGATCGCGACTCGGACCAGGCGCCCCGACCGCGTGATCGGGCTGCACTTCCTGCAGCCGGTGCCGAAGGTGCCGCTGGTCGAGGTGGTGCGGGGCCTGGCCACCTCGGACGCGACCTTTCGGACCACCATGGAGTTCGTGCGGCTGCTGGGCAAGACCGGGATCGAGGTCTTCGAGTACCCGGGCTACGTGACGACGCGGGTGATCCTGCCCTTCCTGAACGAGGCGATGCACGTCGTGATGGAAGGGGTCGCCAGCGCCGAGGCGGTCGATACCTCGATGAAGCTGGGCTATGGTCTGCCGGTGGGTCCCCTCGCCCTGGCCGACCGCATCGGCCTCGACGAGGTGAACCGCTGGATGCGCTATCTGTTCGAGGAGCTGGGCGACCTCAAGTACCGGCCCTGTCCGCTGCTTCGCAAGATGATCCGGGCCGGCCACCTCGGCGTGAAGAGCGGCCAGGGATTCTTCGAGTACGACCAGGACGGTGCCTCGAAGGCGTCCCGGCGGTCCTGATCGGGAGATCTTGGGCTCCCTTCGGGGGCGGTGACGGGCTCACGACGTACAATGGGTCCGTGAAGGTGCTCGTCCTCAACTGCGGCAGCTCCTCGGTCAAGTTCCAGCTGGTGGAGACGGACGAGCCGGCGGCGGGGGCCGGCAGCGATCTTGCGCTCGCCAAGGGCGCCGTCGAGAACATCGGCGGGACCGCGTTGCTGCGCTACCAGGCCGAGGGACAGGCGCCGCTGCGCGAGAGCGCGGAGATCCTCGAGCACAAGCTGGCGGTGGAATGGATCCTGTCCTTGCTGACGCGGGAGGGTAGCGGGGTTCTGCGCGACCGGTCGGAGATCGAGGCCGTCGGCCACCGCGTCGTCCACGGAGGCGAGCGCTTCAAGGCGTCCGTGCTGATCGACGACACGGTGCTCGGCGCCATCGAGGAGTGCTTCGACCTCGCCCCGCTCCACAACCCCCCGAACGTGAAAGGCTATCGGGCGGCCCGGGAGCTCCTGAGCGTGCCGCAGGTGGCAGTCTTCGACACTTCGTTCCACCAGACCATGGGGCCGACCGCCTTTCTCTACGGGCTCCCTTTCGTGCTCTATCAGCGCCACGGGGTGAGGCGCTACGGCTTCCACGGCACCTCGCACCGGTTCGTCTCACGCCGGGTCGCCGAGCGGCTCGGGCGGACGGACGATCCCGCCTTGCGCGTCGTCACCTGCCACCTCGGCAACGGTTGCTCGCTGGCGGCCATTCGTGGCGGCCGCTCGATCGACACCTCGATGGGCTTCACGCCGCTCGAGGGCCTGGTGATGGGCAGCCGCAGCGGGGACATCGACCCGGCCATCCTGCTGCACGTGATGGCGAAGGAGGAGCTGGGCTCGGCGGAAATGAACGCGCTCCTGAACAAGCACTCGGGGCTGATCGGGCTGTCGGGGCTCAGCAACGACATGCGGAAGCTCCTGGAGGCCGAGGCGGAGGGCAACGAGCGCGCCAGGCTGGCGATCGACGTATTCTGCTATCGGCTGCGCAAGTACGTGGGCGCCTACCTGGCGGCGCTCGGCGGGCTGGACGCCCTCGTCTTCACGGGCGGGATCGGTGAGAACGCGCCGGCGATACGGGAGCGCTCCCTGCTGGGGCTGGGCGCGCTCGGCATCACGATCGCCGAGGGTCGCAACGCCGGGGTGCGCGGCGTCGAGGCCGAGATCTCGCCGGCGGGCGCGGCCTGCAGCGTCCAGGTGATCCCGACCAACGAGGAGCTGCTGATCGCGCGGGACACCTTCCGCATCGTCCGCGGGCTGCCGCTCGGATGAGGCGGGACCGCACGCGGATCGCGCGCTGGGGCCTGCTGGGTCTGCTCGTGGTCGTGGGCAGCGCCGTGGCGTGGAGCCTGCGCAAGCCCCCGGAGGCGCATCCGCCCGCGACCAGCGCCGGGGAGGCGGGGCAGGCCGAGACGACGGTCGGCGACCTCGTCTACCTGAGCTTTCGTGAGGGCAAGCAGAAGGTCGAGCTGCGGGCGCGCTCCATGCGCCAAGAGGGCGACGCCCAGAGGCTGACGGGCGTCGAGCTGAGGCTGCCCTTCGTGGCACAGGGGCGAAAGGGTACCGCGACGATCGCCGCCGACAGCTGTCTCTACCGGGCGCAGGCGCACAAGGCGGTCTTCAAGGGGCAGGTCCGAGTGCGGACCGACGACGGGTTCGAGCTCGACACCGAGAGCCTCCGGTACGCCTCCGAGCCGCGCGTCGAGGTTCGCAGCCAGGACCCGGTGGCGTTCCGGCGCGGCACGTCTCGAGGAACGGCCACCGGGATCTACTATCGGGAGGGCTCCGGCATCCAGCTCAGCAGCGACGTGAAGCTCCGCATCGAGGACCAGGCGGGTGCCCCGACCGAGATCGAGTCCGCCACGGCGAGCGCCTCGCGCGAGCGAGGTTTCGTCTGGTTCGAAGGTGGGGTGACCGTGCGGCAGGGAGAGCGCGAACTGCGCTCGCAGCGCCTGCAGCTCAAGCTGACTCCGGACCTGGGGGCGATCGAGCGGGCGGCGGCGGTCGAGGACGTGGACCTGCGGATCGGCGCCGGCGCGGCGCCGCCGGGCGCGGCGCCGCCGGCCGGCCCCGAGGGGGGCACGAAGCGGATCCGCTGCCGCCGGCTGAACCTGAAGTTCAACGAGAAGGGGGTGCTGGTCGAGCTGAGCGCGGTCAATCCGGCGAGCCTGGAGCTGCTGCCGGGGCCGGGAGCGGCGCAGGAGCGGAGGCTCCTCACGGCCTCGCTGCTCCTCTTCCGTTTCGACGAGCAGGGTCGTCTGACCAGCCTGATCACGGAATCCAAGGGGCCTTCGGGGCCTCCCGAGCAGCGGCAGACCGTGCTGGTGAGCGAGCCGGTTGGGGGAGGGGGCGAGCTGCGCCGGGTGGCGTCGCGCACCCTGACAGCTGAGTTCGATCCGGAGAGCGGCGAGCTCGCGCGCGCACGGTTCGCGGGCGGGGTCGCGATCCGCGAGCCGGGGCGGCGCGCGTGGGCCGGGCACGCCAGCTTCGACGAGACCGCGGGCCGGGTGGTGCTGGGCGGGGACGACCCGCGCCTCGCGGACGAGGCGGAGGGGAGCGAGCTGCACGCGCGGCGGATCGAGATCGACACCCGCTCCCAGTCGGTGAGCGCGAGCGGGGCGGTTCGCCACACGATCAGCAGAAAGAGGATGGCCGGGCCGCTGGGTGGGGAGGAGCCGACCCTGCTCTTGTGCGACCAGTTCGACTATGACCCTTCCACCAAGAAGGCCCGCTACCGGGACGGAGCCCTGCTGCGCTCGGGCAAGGACGAGGTCCGCGCCCCGCTGATCGAGATCGACGAGCCGGGCGAGGGCGCTCGCCGCCTGGTCGCGAGCGGAGGGGTCGCGTCGCTCCTGCATCCACGGCCGGCGAAGGGGGCGAGCAGGCCGCCGGCCGCGGTCGAGACGCGCAGCCGCGAGATGGTCTACGACGAGCGGGCCCGTCGCGTCGTCTACTCGGGCGACGTCGAGCTGCGGCAGGGCGACATCCTGACCAAGAGCCCGGAGGCGACCGTCCTGCTCGGCAAGGACGGGAGCGAGATCGAGCGCGTGCTGGCGGGCTCGCCGGTCGAGGTGCGGCAGGGCGCCCGGCGCGCCTCCGGACACGACGCCAGCTACACGCCGCGGGACGAGACCCTGGTCCTGCTCAGTGACCGCGCGGTGCAGGCCGATCGTGTGGTGCTGGAGGAAGTGGGGCGTCGGATCGAGGGACGCGCGCTGACGTTCCAGGTGGGCAGTGATAGGATCCGCGTCGACGGCCGCGACGAGACGCGCAGCGAGGCCGTTCTCGAGCGGAAAGAGCCCCTGAAGCCTTGAACGAACGCCGCCTGCTCCGGGCAATCGACCTCACCAAGTCGTATGGCCGCCGGGTAGTGGTGCGCGATGTCACGCTCGGGATACGCCAGGGCGAGGTCGTGGGCCTGCTGGGACCCAACGGGGCCGGCAAGACGACC
This sequence comes from uncultured Acidobacteriota bacterium, assembly GCA_963732935.1. Classification (GTDB taxonomy): domain Bacteria; phylum Acidobacteriota; class Vicinamibacteria; order Fen-336; family Fen-336; genus DATBSL01. The sequence continues at coordinate 120,497 of CAVTBK010000008.1, forward strand.
ACGTTCTACATGGTGGTGGGCCTCACCCGACCCGACAGCGGGCAGGTCTTCCTGGGCGAGGACGACATCACCTCACTGCCCATGTACCAGCGCGCGCGGGCGGGGATCGGCTACCTGCCCCAGGAGGCGAGCATCTTCCGCAAGCTGAGCGCGGAGGAGAACGTGCTCGCCATCCTCGAGACCCGGGGGCTGCCGGGGCGCGAGCAGCGTCAGCAGGCGCGCGAGCTGCTCGAGGAGCTGGGCATCGCCGGGATGGCCCGCCAGCCCGCCTACACGTTGTCGGGAGGCGAGCGCCGCCGGCTCGAGATCTGCCGCGCCCTGGCGGCCTCGCCTTCGTTCATCCTGCTGGACGAGCCGTTCGCCGGCATCGACCCGCTGGCAGTGCTCGACATCCAGAAGATCATCGCCCACCTGCGCAACCGCGGGATCGGCATCCTGATCACCGACCACAACGTGCGGGAGACCCTGCGCATCACCGACCGCGCCTACATCCTGCGCGACGGGGCCGTCTTCCGGTCCGGGACTCCGCTCGAGCTCGCCTCCGACACCGAAGTGCGCCGCGTCTACCTGGGCGAAGGCTTCCGGCTCGAGACGCCGCAGGACTGACGGGCGCGCCCGGCGTGCGCGTGGGCGTGCGACCTTGAAAATCGGGGACCGCACCTATATCCTCAACTCCGGTAATGCTCTCCCCGACACAGATCTACGGGACCTCGCGTCGGCGCTCCGGATGCGATGGCGTGGCTCGGTCACCAGCGCTCGCCTCGGCCGCGCGCGGGCCTGAGCCGCCGGGCGGAGCCTAGGCGAAGTGCCCCTCCAGCAGAAGCTCGGGCTGTCGGCACGGCTGTCGCAGCGGCTGATCCTGACGCCTTCGCTGCAGCAGGCGATCAAGCTGCTGCCTCTCACCACCCTGGAGCTGGCCGAGGTGCTCGAGCAGGAGGTGATGGAGAACCCGCTGCTCGAAGAGGTGCCGGTCGAGGAGACCAAGGCGAGCGAAGAGGCCGCGCAGGAAGAGCCGGTCGAGGAGCGGGAGCGGCCGGAGGACCCGCTCAAGGAGATCGAGATCGAGCGCTTCTTCGAGGACTACTTCGACGAAGGGACGGAACGGCGCGTGCGCCCGGCGGAGGTGCCGGAGGTGCCGCCCATCGAGAACACCCTCACCGAGTCGCCCGACCTCTACGACCATCTGCTCTGGCAGCTGCGCATGACCGCGACCGACGATCTCACCATGGAGATCGGCGAGGCGATCATCCAGAACCTGGACGAGGACGGCCTGCTGCGCGTCTCGCTCCCGGACGTGGCGGCGATGGGGCCGTGGCCGCTCGAGGCGCGTGGAGACCGTCCTGGCGCTCGTGCAGTCGCTCGATCCCCCGGGAGTCGCATCGCGGGACCTCACCGAGTGCCTGCGTATCCAGCTGCGGCTGCTGGGGCTCGAGGGCTCGCCCGCGGACCTGATGGTGCGCGACCACCTGAAGCAGCTGCAGAGCCACCAGTACCCCGAGCTGGCCCGGCAGATGGCCCTGACCGCCGACGAGGTGGCCCACCACCTGGAGATCATCCGCGGCCTCTCGCCGCGCCCCGGCAATCGCTACAGCCCGAACCGCTCCGCCTACATCCTGCCCGACGTCTTCGTGGTGAAGGAAGGCGACGAGTACAAGATCGTCCTGAACGACGACGGGTTGCCGAAGCTACGGATCAGCCCCACCTATCGACGAATGCTGGACCACAAGGAGCCGGGCTCGGAGGAAACGCGCGCCTACGTCAAGGACAAGCTCCGGAGCGCCCTCTGGCTGCTCAAGAGCGTCGATCAGCGCCAGCGCACCATCTACAAGGTGGCCGACTCGATCGTGCGTCATCAGCGGGCGTTCCTGGACCACGGGATCACTCACCTGCGTCCGCTGGTCCTGCGCGACGTGGCGAACGACATCGGCATGCACGAGTCGACCGTCTCGCGCGTGGTGGCGAACAAGTACATGCACACGCCGCGTGGCGTCTACGAGATGCGCTTCTTCTTCCACAGCGGCATCACCTCGTCGATGGGGGAGCCGGTGAGCTCGGTCTCGATCAAGGACCGGATCCGCAAGATGATCGAGGAGGAGGACCCGTCGCGGCCGCTCTCCGACTCGAAGATCGCCGAGGTGCTCGAGGCGGAGGGGCTGCCGCTGGCGCGGCGCACGGTCGCCAAGTACCGCGAGGAGCTGCGCATCCCGCCCTCCAACCTGCGCAAGACGGTCCAGTAGCGGCCGGCCCGGCCTGGAGCGAGGAAAGGACCGATGAAGATCGACTACACGGGAAGGCAGACCGAGATTCCGGACGAGCTGCGGCGCCTCGCCGAGCGCAAGCTGCAGAAGGTCGCCAAGCTCCTGCCTTCCACCACGCGTGCCCACGTGATCCTGAGGGCGGACAAGCACCGGCAGGTGGCGGAGGTGAGCGTGCGTTCCCGGCAGCGGGACCTCTCGGCGGTCGAAGTGAGCACCAACCCGCGCCTCTCGCTGACCAGCGCCATCGACAAGCTGGTGCGGCAGGTGGAGCGCGAGCGTGCGAAACAGCGGGCCCGCAAGGGTGCCGCCTCACCGCGGCTCGTGCCGCCGGTCGCGCGAGCCGGGCGCGAGGCCGTGGGCGGGTCCTCCTCGCCCCGCGTGATCCGGTCCCGTCGCAGCGCCGTCAAGCCGATGACCCTGGACGAGGCGGCGCTCGAGATGGACGGTCGCGGGGACGACGTCTTCGTCTTTCGCGATGCCGCGACCGAGCGCGTGAGTGTCCTGTTCCGCCGGCGAGACGGCAACCTGGGTCTGGTCGAGCCGGAGGCGTAGCATGGGGCCGCGCTCCGCTGCGGGGCGGGGACGGGCCGCGACACCCGCGCCCGCGCAGCCCGAGGGCTCCGGGGTGAGCGTCGCGGAGCTGCTGGGCGAGGCGGCGGAGTCCCTGCAGCTGGATCTGGCGGCCGGCCGCGCGGGTCTCGACAGCCGGATCCACCTCGCGCGCGTGCAGCGGCCGGGCCTGGCGCTGACCGGCTACACGGACTACATCCGCTACGGTCGGGTGCAGATCGTGGGCAGCAGCGAGGAGGGCTACCTCCGCAAGCTGCGCCCCCGCAGCCGCTCCGCGATCCTCGCCAAGCTGTGCCGCTGCCGGATCAGCTGCTTCGTGGTGACGAAGGGCATCGCGCCCCCGACCGAGCTCCTTTCCGCCGCCGAGGCACGCGGGATCCCGGTACTCACGACGCCGCTCGAGTCGACGGTCTTCATCGAGCTCCTCTCGCGCTTCCTGGAGGAGAGGCTGGCGACCCGGCTGCACCTGCACGCCGTGCTGATGGACGTCTTCGGCCTGGGGGTCCTGATCCTCGGCGAGAGCGGGATCGGCAAGTCCGAGTGCGCCCTCGACCTGATCGACCGGGGCCACCGGCTGGTCGCCGACGACGTCGTGGAGATCAAGCGCCTGGCGGACGTTCTGGAGGGTGCCTCGCCGGACCTGACCCGCTACCACATGGAGCTTCGTGGCCTGGGCGTTCTGAACATCAAGGACCTCTACGGCGTCTCGTCGATCCGGCTGGCGATGCGGGTCGAGCTGGTGGTCCAGCTCGAGCGCTGGGAGGCCGGCAAGGAATACGACCGCCTGGGTCTCAAGGACGAGACCTTCATGATCCTGGGTGTCGAGGTCCCGCTCGCCCGCATGCCGGTGGCACCCGGGCGCAACATCGCCCTGCTGGTCGAGGTGGCGGCGAGGAACCAGCTGCTGCACGAGGGCGGCTACGACGCCGCTCGCCGCTTCGTCGAGCGGGTGGACCGGCTGGTGGCGCCGCCCCCTGCCGGTCGCCAGCGCCGCCCGGGAAAGCGGGCGTGAGCGCCGCCCCGCGGCTCGAGCCACGGCTGCTGGTGATCACGGGCCTCTCGGGCTCGGGCAAGACCCATGTCTCTCGCGCGCTCGAGGACGCCGGCTGGTTCTGCGTCGACAACCTGCCGATCGCCCTGGTGCCGTCCTTCGCCCACCTGCTGCGCAGCTCGTCGCAGCTGCGACGCTCGGTGCTGGTCGTGGACGTGCGGGAGCGGGGTTTCCCGGAGACCTTCCCGGGTGTCTACCGCAGCCTGAAGCGCAGCGGGCTCGCGACCAGCCTGGTCTTCGTGGAGGCCGGCGAGGGGGCGCTGGTGCGCCGCTTCAGCGAGACGCGACGGCCGCATCCCCTGGCCGGCGACGAGCCGGCGATCGAGGGAATCCGGGCCGAGCGTGAAGCGCTGCGGCCGATCCGCAAGATGGCGGACGTGATCCTGGACACTTCGCGCTACACGGTGCACGAGCTGCGGGACTACGTCCGCGAGCGCTACGACGTGCGCTCCGAGGGGCGCCGGATGGTGGTCTCGGTGCTCTCCTTCGGCTTCAAGTACGGCGTGCCCCCGGAGTCGGACCTGGTGTTCGACGTGCGTTTCCTGGCCAACCCCAACTTCGTGCCCCGGCTGCGCCGCCTGACCGGCGCTCACCCGGCGGTGGTCGGCTACCTGCGCCGGCAGAAGGACAGCGCGGCCTACCTGCGGCGGGTGCTGTCGCTGGTGCGGTTCGTGTTGCCGCGGCACGAGCAGGAGGGACGCAGCTATCTGACCATCGCGGTCGGTTGCACGGGCGGTCGGCACCGCTCGGTGATGATCGCCAATGCGATCGGGGCGGCGGTCCGGAAACGCCGCTACCCGGTTCGGGTCTACCATCGCGACGTCAGGCAGGGGTGAGGGCGATGATCGGGATCGTGGTGATCACGCACGGAGGAGTGGCGGAGGAGCTGGTCAACGCCACGCGCAACATCGTGGGCGAGATCCCGGCGATCGCCGCGGTCTCGATCGGGTGGAGCGACGACCCGGCGGCGGCCAACGCGGCGATCGAGCGCGGGCTGGCGGCGGTGGGCGGATCGGCGCTCGTACTCACCGACATGTTCGGGGGCACGCCCACCAATCTGAGCCTGCCGTTTCTCTCGGAGCGGGTGGAGATCGTGACCGGCGTGAACCTGCCCATGGTGATCAAGGCCTCGGCGCTGCGCGAGGGCAGCCTGATCGAGGTGGCGCGCGCGGTGCGCGAGCAGGGGAAAGGATCGATCTACGTCGCCAGCGAGATCCTGGAGCGGAAGGACGCGTGATCCGACGCGAGCTGCGCATCCGCAACCGGCTCGGGCTGCACGCCCGGGCGGCGGCCCGCTTCGTGCACGCGGCCGGAGGCTTCCGCGCCAAGGTGACCGCCGCGCGTGACGGCCGCGTCATGGACGGCAAGTCCATCCTCGGGATCCTGCTGCTGGCGGCGTCGCAGGGGACCACGATCGAGGTGACGGCCGAGGGCCCCGACGAGGAGCAGGCGATGGCCGCGCTGGCCTCCCTGGTCGAGGGCGGTTTCGGGGAGGAGGCGTGAGCACGCTGCGCGGCACGGGCGTCTCGCCGGGGATCGCGGTCGGGCGCGCCCTGGTCATGGAGCGCGACGCCGCTCCCGTCTTCCGGCTGGCGATCGAGCCGTCACAGGTGGAGGCGGAGGTCCGGCGGCTGGAGGGGGCGCTTCAGGCGTCGCGGGAGCAGCTGGCGGCGATCAAGGAGCGGCTGTCGCGGGAAGTGGGGACGCCGCACGCCTACATCTTCGACGCCCACCTGCTGATGCTGGACGACCCGATGCTGCGCGAACGCGCCGGTGCGATCGTGCGCGAGGAGCGGGTCAACGCGGAGTGGGCGCTGCGGGTGGTCTCGGAGAGCCTGCACGCGCTCTTCAGCCAGTTCAGCGACGCCTACCTGCGCGAGCGCAGCACGGACCTCGACGACGTGATCGGCCGCGTCCAGCTGAACCTGCGGGGCAGCGCCGAGGCGCCGTCGCTCAGCCGGTTGCCCGGGCCGGTGGTGCTGGTGGCGGGGGACCTGACGCCCTCCGAGGCCGGCGAGCTCGACTGGGAGCGCGTGCTGGCAATCGTCACGGACGTGGGCTCCTCGACCTACCACACCGCGATCATCGCGCGCTCCCTCGGGATCCCGGCGGTGACCGGGCTCAAGGGGGCGACGCGGCAGATCAAGCCGGGCAGCCTGATCGTGGTGGACGGCGAGCGCGGCGAGTTGTTCGTGGAGCCGTCCGGGACGGACCTCGACGGCTTTCGCCGGGCGCGGGAGCGCTACCAGCGGGAGGAGGAGCGCCTGCGGGGCACGCGGGCGCTGCCCGCCCGCACCCTGGACGGGGTCGAGGTGAGGCTGGAGGCGAACGTCGAGTTCCCGGAGGAGGCGGCGACCGCCCAGCTGCACGGTGCCTGCGGGATCGGCCTCTTCCGCTCCGAGTACCTGCTCGGGCGCGGACTGCGCTGGCCGACGGAGGAGCAGCAGCTCGACGTCTACCGGCGGCTGGTCGAGCAGATGCACCCTCATCCCGTCACGGTGCGTACCTGGGACGTCGGACTGGAGGCGTTCGGGCCGGCGGGACCCTCCAGCCCCAACCCCGCCCTCGGGGAGAGGGCGCTGCGGCTGCTGCGGCGCTCGCCGGATCCATTCCGGGTGCAGCTGCGGGCGCTCCTGCGGGCGGGCCTCCAGGGCCCGATTCGGATCATGTTCCCGTTCGTGAGCGGACCGGCCGACCTGCGACTGGCGCTGACCCTGCTCGAGCAGGCCCGTGCCGAGCTTCGGGCCGAGGGTGTCGCGTTCCAGGAGGACATGCCGGTGGGCGTCAACCTGGAGGTGCCGAGCGCCGCGGTCGTGGCCGACCTGCTGGCGGCGGAGGTGGACTTCTTCAGCGTCGGCACCAACGACCTGATCCAGTATCTGTTGGCGGTCGACAGGACCGACCCGCGGGTCTCCGGCCTCTACGAGCCGCTCCACCCCGCGGTGCTGCGGACGCTCGCGCAGATCGCGCGCGCGGCGCTCGCCCACGAGCGGCCGCTCTCGGTGTGCGGGGAGATGGCGGGCCACCCGATGGAGGCGGTGCTGCTGGTCGGTCTGGGCTTCCGGGAGCTGTCCATGGCCCCGTCCGCGATCCCGCGCGTCAAGGCGGCGCTGCGCGCGGTGCGGGCAGCGGATGCCCGTGCGGTGGCCGAGCGCTGCCTCGGCCTGCCCACCTGCGAGGAGATCGCGACGGTGGTGCGACGAGAGCTGCTGGTCGAGGCGATCGCAGGGGACTGAGGGCCGGCGCCGGATCGCCTCGCGCCCTTGTGGGCGGCCGCGTCCCTACTAGTACCTGGCCGTCTCCCGGATCGCGGTCGCGATCGTCGCGACCTGGGGCAAGATCGCGTCCTCCAGCACGGGGTGGTAGCCGATCGGCGTGTCGAGGGCTCCGACCCGCCGCACCGGGGCGTCGAGATGCTCGAACAGCTCCTCCGCCACGCGCGCGGCGATCTCCGCGCCATAACCCCACGACTTCGCGTCCTCGTGGGCGACCACGACCCGGCCGGTCTTGCGCACGCTCGCCGCGATCGCCTCCCAGTCGTAGGGGTTGAGGCTTCGCAGGTCGAGGATCTCGGTCTCGACGCCCTCCTGCGCCAGCTGCTTGGCCGCCAGCAGGGAGCGCTGCACGAGCGCGCCGAAGGTCACCACGGTCAGGTCCCGGCCTTCGCGGACGCGTGCCGCTCGCCCGAAGGGGATCATGTAGTCGGGACCGGGGTAGAGGCCCTTGTTGTAGGTCTGGCGGTAGAGGTGCTTGTGCTCGAGGAACAGTACTGGATCGTCGCCGCGGATGGCCGTGCGGAGCAGGCCGTTCGCGTCCTGGGCGCTCGCGGGGATCACCACCCGCAGGCCCGGCACGTGGGTGAACAGCACCTCGCCGCACTGGCTGTGATAGATGGCACCCCCCTGGAGGTAGCCGCCGTAGCTCACGCGCACCACGACCGGGCACTTGTAGCGCCCGTTGGACCGCCAGCGCAGCAGCGCCAGCTCGTTGCGGATCTGCATGAACGCCGGCCAGATGTAGTCGAAGAACTGGATCTCGACGATCGGCTTCATCCCGCGCGTCGCCAGGCCGATGGCGCGGCCGATGATGTTGGCCTCGGCGAGCGGCGTATTGAAGACGCGGTGCGAGCCGTGGCGGCGCTGCAGGTTGTGGGTGACCTTGAAGACGCCGCCCTTGCCCTTCAGCTCCCCGAGGCTCGACTCGCGCGAGCAGTCCGCCACGTCCTCGCCGAAGACCAGGATCCTGCCGTCGCGGCGCAGCTCGTCGTCCAGGCAGGCGTTCAAGAGGTCGACCATCGTCTTCGGGGCGCCGCTCGCGGCGGGCGCCGTCTCGAAGGCCTCTGAGCAGGGGTCCAGCTCCGCCGAGTAGAGGTGCTCGTGGACGCTCTCGGGCGAGGGAAGGGGAGCGGCGAGTGCCAGCTCGGTGGCGGCGTTCACCTCCCGCTCGACCTCGGCGCCGACGTGCGCCAGTTGCTCGGCGCTCGCCTGGCCCTGGCCGAGCAGACGCTGCGGGAAGGCGACCAGCGGGTCACGCCGGGCATCCTCCTGGCGTTCGACCCCCGAGCGGTAGTGGCTCTCGTCGTCGGAGAGGGAGTGCGAGTACGGTCGGATCACGTGAGCGTGGACGAGCGCGGGCCCGCGGCGCGCACGGCACCAGGCGGCGGCCTCGCCCACGACGGCGAGGCTCGCGACCGGATCGCAACCGTCCACCTCGCGCACGAACAGGTTCGGGAAGGCGTTCACCAGGCGGGAGATGCTGCCGCCGGCGGTCTGGACCTCGACCGGGACCGAGATGGCGTAGCCGTTGTCCTCGATCAGGTAGAGGACCGGCAGCCTCAGGTTGCAGGCGACGTTGAGGCTCTCCCAGAACTCCCCCTCGGAGGTCGCTCCTTCTCCCGCCGAGCAGTAGACGATCTCGTCGTCGGCGAAGGGCGGCAGGTCGGGTCCACGCAGGTGCCCGGCTGCCAGGTGCACACCGGCCTCGGCACAGCCGACTGCCTGGGCGAACTGGGTGCCGGTGGGCGAGGAGCGGCTCACCACGTGCAGCTTCGGGTTTCCCCAGTGTGACGGCATCTGCCGTCCTCCGGAGCTCGGGTCGTCGCTGGAGCCGACCGCGGCCAGGAGCATCTCGCCCGCCGTCATCCCGAGCGCCAGCAGCAGCGCACGGTCGCGGTAGTAGGCGTAGACCCAGTCGTGTCCCGGCCGGAGCACCATTCCGGCGGCGGCCAGGACGGCCTCGTGGCCGGCCCCGCTGATCTGGAAGAAGACGCGGCCTTGACGCTTGAGCAGGATCTCCCGGTCGTCGAGCCGCCGCGAGAGCAGCATGGTGCGGTAGATCGCCAGCAGCGTCTCGTTCTGCACGCGCGGCCGCGGGCCGACAACCGCTTGAGCCATTCGCTTTCCTTGATTTGGCGGGCTCGCCCGGTCCGAACGAAATGGCGAGTTACGATGATTCTACCGCAGGCACGCCCCTGCTCCCGCCACCATCGGTGACGGCGCCGAAGTCAGGCTCGAGCGTCGCTCGCGGCCCCGGTCTCCTAGAACGGGACGTCGTCGTCCGAGGCCTGGAAGTCGTCAGCCTCCCGGGCGGGCTCGGCCGAGCCCGCGCCGGCCGCACCCCCGCCGCGCTGCCCGCCGCCGCCCTCGCCGCGACTGCCCAGGAGCACGAGGCGGGAGTTGGGTCCGCTCACGCGGATGCGGGTCGTGTTCCTCTTGTTCCCGTCCTTGTCGGTCCACTCGTCGTAGCGGATGCTGCCCTCGATGTAGACCTGCCGGCCCTTGCTCAGGTAGTCGCGGACGATCTGGGCGGTCTTGCCGAAGACCTCCACCCGATGCCACTCGGTGCGCTCCTGCTTCTGGCCGCTCTTGTCGTTCCAGACCTCGTTCGTGGCCAACGTGAAGTTGGCGATCGGCTCGCCGGACTGCGTGTAGCGGATCTCGGGGTCGCGGCCCAGGTTGCCGATCAGGATCACTCTGTTGACAGAAGCCATGCTCGTTCTTCGCTCCTCAGGGGTTGAGATGCTCGCGGGCGATCCGCGCCGCCGGCGAGCTCGGGAAGCGGTCGACTACGTAGCGGTACTCGACGAGGGCCTGGCTTCGCCGGCCCAGCCTCTCGAGGGCCATGCCCTTCTTGACCCGCGCGTCGGGCAGCTTGTCGCTCGAGGGGTAGTCCCTGAACAGCATGTTCCAGGCCTCGATCGCGTCGGCATACTGCTTCTTCCCGTACAGGCATTCGCCGATCCAGTACTGGGCATTGTCGGTGAAGTCGGTGTCCGGGTAGTTCCGGATGTACTCGCCGAAGCCCTGGATGGCGAGGTCGTAGTTGCCCCGGGCGAAGTCGGCGTAGGCCTGGCTGTAGAGCTCGCGCGGGGCCGGAGGGGGCGGCGAGGGCGCCGCGCCGGGCGTCCCGGCGCCGTCCGTGCCCGCGGCCGCGGCGGCCGGCCCGGCCGGCGGCAGGGCCACCATGCCGGCCCTCCGCAGGGCCTGCATGGCCTCGAGCACCTGCCCGACCCGCTCGTCGAGGTCCTTGAAGCTGGCGGCGGTGGCCTCGTCCTGCTGGTGCCGGTCGGTGGTCACCCGCTGCAGCAGGGAGTTCTGCTCGGCGACCAGCTCCGTCAGGCGCTGGAGCTCCTTGCGCGTCTCCTCGCCGGCGCGCTGGAAGTCGAGCAGCTGGCCCTGCAGCGTCGCGATCTGCAGCTGCAGGCGCTCGATGTCCTTGTTGCGGGCGTGGGCCGAAGACGGCCAGAGCGCGAGCAGCGCCACGATCGCGACGGCCGAGATGGTTCGACGGATGATCACGGTGACCCTCCAATGAAGCTCGCGACAGAGCGAAGCCTCCATGATAGCAGCCGGGTGGACAGCCTAGCGCGCGACCGCGAAGTGCACGCGGCGATTCTTGGCGTAGGCGGCCTCGGTCGGGGCCGGGTCGAGGGGCTGCTCCTTCCCGAAGGAGACCGTGCGCAGCCGCTCCGGGGCGACCCCCAGGCTCACCAGGTAGTCGCGCGCGGCACGGGCCCGTTGCTCCCCGAGGGCGAGGTTGTACTCGACGGTACCGCGGGCATCGCAGTGGCCCTCGACCGTGACGCGCAGCTCGCGGTGACTCTGCAGCCAGACGGCATGGTTGTCGAGCGTGGCGCGGGCCGCGTCGGTCAGGGCGGCGTCGCCGAACGCGAAGTGGATGTCGTCGAGCGGGCCTCCTTCGCCGCTCGAGGTGAGGCTGCTGGTGTCGAGGTAGTCGGTGTCCATCGCCGTGTCCCCTCCACCGATCGCCTGCACGTCGGGACCGGGCTCCGGGGTCGGGGTCGCCTCCTCGGGTGAGGGGATTGCACCGACCGCCCCGGGCGCGGCGAGGGCGGGGGTTCGCTTGGGCCCGCAGCCTGCGAAGCCGAGCACGAGCGCGACGGCGATCACGCCCGCGAATCCGTGTTTCTTGGCGAGTGTCGTCATGCGTCCTCCTGGACGGATTCTGATCAGGGCCCCCATTCGGGTTGGACGTTGTTGCCCGGTCCCGTGGACAGGGTTTCCTCAGAACGGCCCTGCCGATCGGAGGTCCTGATCTCCCATCGGCCGCCACGGTTGCACGAGTAGACCAGGTGGCGTCCGTTCGGCGCCCAGGAAGCATACTCGCAAGACCCGCGTCCCTGGGTGATCTGCCGGACCTGGTGGCTGGCCAGGTCGACCACCGCGATGTCGAAGCCGCCCGCCTCGAGCCGGGCCGTGTAGGCGACCTCGCTGTACTGCCTCGAAGGGTTCCAGGTGCATCCGTCGTTGTAGCTGCCGACCGTGGTCAGACGCCGGACGTTGAGACCATCGGTGTCCATGATCCAGAGCTGGGGTGTCCCGGTACGATTGGACGTGAAGGCGATCTCCTGCCCGGTGGGGCTCCAGCAGGGCGCCGTGTCCGAGGCGCGCGTGGTCGTGAGCCTTCGGGCGCCGCCGCCGTCCGCGGCGGAAACCCAGATGTCGAGGTTGCCGGCGCGGCTGCTGGCGAAGGCGAGGGACTTTCCGTCCGGGCTGAACGCGGGCGCGAAGGCCTGCGAGTCCGCCCGCTCGCCGGTGAGGTTCGCTTCGCTCTTCCCCTCGAAGATGCGCGCCAGGTAGATGAGGGGCGAGCCCTGGCGGTAGGACACGTAGGCGATCCCTCGGCCGTCCGGGGTCCAGGTGGGCGTGATGTTGAGCGAGCCGTTCACGGTCACGCGCCGCGGGTCGTACCCGTCGTAGTCGACGATGTAGACCTCCTTGGTGCGGTGCTCGCGTGTCGCGTCGCGGTCGGACACGAACGCGATTCGCGTGCGGGCGACACCCTTGTACTGGGTCAGCGCCATGATGTCGTCGGAAGCCTGGTGCGCGAACGGACGCGGGTTGTCGACGTTCTTTCCCGCGTAGCGGCGGGCGATCATGGTGGCGCCGTTGTTGACGAAGAAGACCCGCAGCTCGACCACCAGCTCGCCCTTGGCGACCTCGGCGTGCGTGACGACCAGATGACTGGCGCCGATGCCCTTCCAGTCCTCGAAGTTGGGAGCGTCCAGGTTCTGCGCCGGGATGGCGGCCAGCAGGCTCGCCGGCACGAACTGGAACAGGCCCTCGAAAGCGAGATCGTGGCGCAGCACCTCGCTGATCGTCCGGCAGGCGACGCGGCTCGCCTGGTCCGCGTCGCGCGGCACGCAGTCGGGCACCGCGAAGCGGGCGGCGACGCCGCCGATCACGATCTGCTCGACGGGCGGAGGCTGTTGCGCCGGCAGCATCTGCGCGGCGCCGACGCCGGCGACCGCGGCGACGAGAGCGAGGGCGAGCCAGCGCCGGCTACGAAGTCGGCCGGAACAGCGCCTGGATGGTTCGGGGGTTCTGACCATACTCCCTCGGAAGCGGCCCGAAGGGCGCCGCGTTGAGGACGGCGCGCTGCGCCGCCATGTCGAGCAGCGCCGTGCCGCTCTGCTGAGTGACCCTGACGTCGGTGACCGAGCCGTCGGGCATGATCGTGAACGTCACGCCGATCGGCTGCGTGAAGCCGGACTTGATCTGCTGGTTCCAGAGCATCCAGATCTTCTGCTGGACGCTCGCCAGATACCAGTCGCCGCCAGTGTCCGTGCCGTCGGGCACGCCGGGGCCCGGCGGACCGAACTCCAGGCCGGGCGTCGCGGACCCGGCCCCGGCGGCCGCCTGCGTCGCCGCCTGGGGCCGCGCCGGCTGCGGCTCAGGCGGCCGACGTGAGGCCCGCTTGGCATCGGGGGCCGGGAGCGCGTTCGGTCTCGGCTCGCTGGTCGGCGGCTTCAGCACCTTGGGTGGAGCCGGAGGTGCGGTGGGGGCGACCGGCTCGGGTCGCGGCGCCACCGCCGCCGGGGGCGCCGCCGCCGGCGATCCGCCGCCGCCGTGCGGCAGCACGACGGCAAAGCCGTCGGCCACGCGCAGCGCGGGCGGCTTCGGCAGCAGGGCGGGCAGCACCACCACGACCCCGAGCAGGAACAGGTGGCCGACGATCGAGACGAGGAGGGTGCCGGGCAGCCCGGCGTCGAGCCGCGCTCGTTCCGAGATCAGCCGGTCGACAGCCTCGTTCACCGACGCCTTTCCTCCGGCAGCGCGTACACGAAGCCGATCCGATCGACCCCGGCGCGCTTGATCACGTCGACCACCCGGATCACCTGGGCGTAGCGCAGGCTCTCGTCGGCGCGCAGATAGACGACGCTGCCGGGCGCACCGGAGGTGAGGGCGCGCAGGCGGTCCTCGAGCAGGACGATGTTGACGGGCTGGTTCGCCACGAACACGTGGCCGTCGGAGCGGATGGAGACGGTGACGCGGTCCTCGGGCGGGATCTGCGGCTGGTTGGCGACCGGCAGCGAGACGTCGATGCCGCGGCTCATCATCGGCGCCGTCACCATGAAGACCAGCAGCAGCACCAGCACCACGTCGACGAGTGGCGTCACGTTGATCTCGCCGAGCATGGCGGGATCGCGCCGGGAGCGAAGGCCCCGATAGACCGAGCCGGCGCTCGTTGCGTTGCCGCCCGAGTGCATCACGCGCTCCCTACGTGAAGTTCCGCTCGACGATGTTCAGGAACTCCAAGGCGAAGTCGTCCAGCATCGCCGAGAGGACCCTGACGCGGCTGCTGAAGAAGTTGAAGAAGACGGCCGCCGGGATGGCGGCGACCAGTCCCATGGCCGTCGTGATCAGGGCCTCCGAGATGCCCGGCGCCACCACCGCCAGGTTCGCCGAGCCCATGCGCCCGATGTCGCCGAAGGCGCTCATGATGCCCCACACCGTCCCGAACAGACCGATGAAGGGCGTGACGCTCGCGGTGGTGGCCAGGAAGCTGAGACGCCGCTCGATGCGCGTCACCTCGACCGTCGCCGCCCGGGCGAGCGAGCGCGAGAAGAATCGAGGCTCCGCACGGTGGGCCGCTGGCCGCCCGAGCCCGCCGGGTTGCCCCCCATGCTCCGCACCTGCTGATTCACCTCGAGGTAGCCCGCCTGGAAGACGCCCACCAGCGGACTCGCGCGCAGCTGTGGACAGACGGCGTTCACCTCGGAGAACTTGCTGCTCTTGCGGAACACCTCGAGGAAGACGGCCGACTGTGCGTGGGCCCGGTGCAGGACGAGGCCCTTGTAGAGGATGATCGCCCAGGAAACGAGCGAGAAGACGAGCAGGACGACCAGCACCACCCGCGCGACGAACCCGCTCTTCGACACGAGGCCCGCCACGCTGGAGGAGAACTCCGATTGCTGGGCCTGAGCCAGAAGGGCCGTCAGAATCAAAGATACCTCTCTAAGTTGCGATAACGCTTGAGGATCCCACAAGCTGTTGTGGCTGTCAATTTTCGCTTCTGCGGCCGACACGACGGGTCCCCGGCTGTCCTTCTGACGCTCCATCATAGGTTTACAGGCGAGAAGGGGCTGTGATATTCTGCTCCGGCCCGCGATCTCGATGCTTAAGCTACTGAGAATAAACAACATTGCCCTGATCCCCTCGCTCGAGATCGAGCTGGGCCGGGGTCTCGTCCTCCTGACCGGGGAGACCGGAGCCGGCAAGTCGATCCTGATCGACGCGCTCGGACTGGTTCTGGGCGAGCGCGCCTCACCCGATCTCATCCGCACCGGTGAGGAGCGCGCCTCGGTCGAGGCGGTCTTCTCGATCGGGGATGCCGAGGGTCTGCTGGGTGAACGTGGGCTTCTGGCCGACGGGGACGAGGTTCTGGTGCGGCGCGAGATTCAGGTCGGCGGAAAGGGCCGCGCCAGCGTCAACGGGGCCCTCGTTCCCGTCAGCATGCTCCGCGACCTGGCGCCGCGGCTGGTGGTCGTTCACGGGCAGCACGCGCCTCAAGGCCTGCTCGACGCCGAGACGCACGTCGAGATCCTCGACCACTTCGCCGGGGGCGAGCCGGGCCGGCCGTTGGCCGAGTTCTATCGCGACCTCCGCGCGAGCGAGGCGGCGCTCGAGCGCCTGCGTGGGGATCGTCGAGAGGCCGAACGGCGCCGCGAGATGCTGGAGTTCCAGGCGGGGGAGATCGAGAAGGCCGAGCTGCGCCTGGGCGAGGAGGAGGCGCTGCGGCTGGAGAAGACGCGCCAGGCCAACGCCGGGCGTCTGGCTGGGCTGAGCTCCGAGGCCTATGCCCTTCTCTACGACGACGAGGCGGCGGTCCTGGGCCGGCTCGGGCAGGTGTTCCGCCATATCGAGGAGCTGGCCGCCATC
Organism: uncultured Acidobacteriota bacterium; assembly: GCA_963732935.1. Taxonomy (GTDB): domain Bacteria; phylum Acidobacteriota; class Vicinamibacteria; order Fen-336; family Fen-336; genus DATBSL01. The sequence continues at coordinate 136,057 of CAVTBK010000008.1, forward strand.
GACCCGGAGTTCCAGCAAGACCTCGAGGGCAAGTCTTCCGTGATGGCGCCCCTCGAGGACATGGCCTTGCGGCTTCGGGACTACCGCGAGGCGCTCGAAGTGAGTCCCGGGCGGCTCGACGAGATCGAGTCCCGGCTGGCGCAGATCGAGAGGCTGAAGAAGAAGTACGGCGCCTCCGTCGAGGAGGTGAGCGCGTTCGGCGAGCGTTGCCGTCGCGAGTTGGACGGCCTTGGGACTCCCGAGGAGCAGGAGCGCCAGCTCGAGGAGCGCTGCCGGCAGCAGGCGAGCACCTACCTCGAACGGGCCCGCGTGTTGTCGAAGCGTCGGCGTGCTGCGGCCAGCGACCTGCGGGGGCGCATGCAGGCGGAGCTCGGCGAGCTGGCGATGGAGAAGACGCGGTTCGACGTCGCGTTCACGCCAGCGGACCCCGAGGCGGCGGCGGCCTCCTCGGCCGGCTGGTCCGAGCGCGGGCTCGAGCGGGTCGAGTTCCTGTTGTCGCCAAACCCGGGGGAGGAGCTGCGGCCCCTGGCCCGGATCGCTTCCGGTGGCGAGCTGTCTCGACTGATGCTGGCCCTCAAGTCGGTGGTCGGCGACGATGCGCCGGGGCTCACGCTCGTCTTCGACGAGGTCGATGCTGGGATCGGCGGACGTGTCGCCGAGGTGGTCGGCCGCAAGCTGAAGACGATCGCGGCACGCCAGCAGGTCCTGTGCGTCACGCACCTGCCGCAGATCGCCGCCTTCGCCGATCAGCATCTGGCCGTGCGCAAGCAGGTCCAGGAAGGGCGGACCGTGACTACCGTCGAGGGCCTCGGCGACGAAGGTAGAATCGAGGAAGTGGCACGGATGCTCGGCGGCGAGACGATCACGCCCACCGGGCGTGAGCACGCTAGGGAGATGCTCAGGCAGAATCTGCGCAGCTGAGGTCTACCGTTTGATCCAAGAAGAGAAAAAGCGGTTCTTCCTGCAGACCTTCGGTTGCCAGATGAACGTCAACGACTCCGAGCGCTTGGCGGGACTTCTGCGCTCGCGGGGCTACGAACCGGTCGCGGACGCTGACTCGGCCGACTTCGTGTTCCTGAATACCTGCGCCGTGCGCGAGAAGGCGGCGGCGAAGCTCGACCATGCTCTCCAGCGTCTGGGCCACCTCAAGCGGCGCCGGCCCGAGCTGCGCGTCGGCGTGGGCGGCTGCGTGGCCCAGCTCGAGGGGACCGCGATCCTGGATCGGGCGAAGCACGTCGACCTGCTGGTTGGGACCCACAACCTGCACCGGGTGCCGGAGCTGCTGGAAGCCCCCGCGGCTCGCGGGACGCCGGCGGTGGATCTCGACCGCAAGGCGGATCCGTACCTGATCCCCCCGGCCACCGTCGCCCATCGCAACCCCGTCCGTGCCTACGTCACTGCGATCGAAGGCTGCAATCACGTTTGCAGCTTCTGTGTCGTACCGCGCACGCGGGGACCGGAGCTGGCCCGGCCGGCCGCCGACATCGTTTCGGAGACCGAGGCGCTCGTCGCCCGCGGCTTCACCGAGGTGATGCTGCTCGGTCAGACGGTGAACGCCTACCGCGACCGGGACGCGGGGGTCGACTTCGCGGGGCTGCTGGAGCGGGTGGGCGCCGTCGCGGGACTACGGCGTCTTCGCTTCACGACCTCCCATCCCGCGCAGGTCGACGCGCGGATGATCCGGGCTCTGCGCGAGCTGCCACGCGTCTGCCCCTATCTCCACCTGCCGTTCCAGGCCGGTGCGGATCGGATCCTCGCGTCCATGCGACGGGGTTACACCCGCGCGGACTACCTCTCGATCGTCGAGCGCCTGCGTGACAGCGTGCCCGACCTGGCCCTCTCGACGGACGTGATCGTGGGCTACCCGGGCGAGACGCAGGCCGAGTTCGAGGAGACGATCGGCGTGCTCGAACGGGTCGGGTTCGACGCCCTCTTCGCGTTCACCTATTCCCCGCGCCCCGGCACCGCAGCGGGCCGCCTCCAGGACGACGTGCCTTCGGCCGAGAAGGGACGCCGGCTGCAGTCCGTGAACACCCATCAGCAGCAGTGGCAGCGGCGGCGGAACCGGGCCCTGGTCGGCCGGAGGGACGAGGTCCTCGTCGAGTCGGTCGACGGGCCCGGCCGTGTCTCGGGGCGGACGCCGCACTTCCGGATCGTGCACCTCGACGGCCCGGAGACGCTCGTCGGCAGGAGCGTGTGGGTCGAGGTCATCGGGGCAGGCCCCAACGCCCTGCAAGGACGCCTTTCGCAAGGCGTTCATTGACAGGCAGTTCCGCGCCTCCTATATTCGGCTGGAAGGAGGCTGTGGCAGCGTGGAGATCGAAATGGCCATCAAGGGGCTGATGGTCGATCCCATCACGAACATGCCCATCGTCGTGCTCCGCGAGGTGGACGGCCAGCGGGTCCTCCCGATCTGGGTGGGCGTCTTCGAGGCGAACGCAATCGCCCTTCAGGTCGAGAACGTCCAGACCCCGCGGCCCATGACGCACGACCTCCTGCGCTCGGTGATCGACGAGCTCGGCGCCAGCGTGGAGCGGATCGTCGTCTGTGAGCTGAAAGAGAACACCTTCTACGCTCTGCTTCATGTGCGGACGGCCAGCGGGGAGCACTCGATCGATGCGCGCCCGTCGGACGCGATCGCCTTGGCCCTGCGCACGGGCTCTCGGATCTTCGTCGAGGATTCCGTCATCCAGACCGCGCGAACAGTCGACATGAGCCGTGAAGACGTGGATGTCGGCCGCCTGCAGAAGTGGCTCGAGAACCTCTCCGACGACGACCTCGGCAAGTACAAGATGTAGCGCCGCGGCTCGGTTCTCGAGCCTTTCCCGTGATATCCCAAGCTCCTCGCCGACGGTTCGCCATCGTGTGATCTACATATGGGGCTCGGATGGCGCCTGACCACCATTTGTGCTTGACCCCCTCGGAGTGTTGCTCGTAACATGCCCGCATCGTCGCGCTCCGCGACCCCCTGCCTCGGGAGCAGCCCGGTGACCATCATCGCAATCGCAAATCAGAAGGGTGGCGTCGGGAAGACCACGACGGCCATCAACCTCGCCGCCGCTCTGGCCATGCGAGGACGGTCTGTGTTGCTGGTCGACCTCGACCCTCAGGCCAACTCGTCGATGACCTTTCTCGACGTGCGCTCGCTCGGAAAGTCCATGTATGAAGTACTGACCGGCGAGGCCCCGTTCGACGAGGTCATCCAGCCGACTCAGATGCCGCGCCTCAACGTGGCTCCCTCGCGGATCGCGCTGGCGAAGATCGAGGCGCTGCTCGTGGGGGAGTTGGATGCCCATTTCCGGCTCAAGGACCGGCTCGCGCCCGTCCTCGACCGCTATGAGTTCGTGGTCATCGATACACCACCGGCGCTCGGGCTGATCACAGTGAATGCGTTGGTCGCGGCGACGCACCTGCTGATCCCTGTCCAGTCCAGCTACTTCGCGCTCGAGGGCACAGACGATCTGCTGGAGACGGTGGATCGCATCCGTGCGCGGCCGAATCCTGACCTGAAGCTTCTCGGTGCCGTGATCACACTGCACGACAAGCGCACGACCTTGGCGCGAGATGTCCAGAAGGCCGTCACGGAGGTCTTCGCCGGACGCGTGTTCGAGACGACGATCTCGAAGAGCATCCGCCTGGAGGAGAGCCCCGCACACCGCGAGACGATCTTCACTTTTGCCGCCCAGTCGAGCGGTGCCTACGAGTACTACAAGCTCTGCGAGGAAGTGCTCGAGCGCATCGACGCCATGCTCATGGGAACGAGCGGCGCGGAGGCGGCTCCCAGAGAGCCTGGCAGCGGGCTCGCAAGAGGCTAGTGCCCCACGAAGGAGGTTGAAGACGTGTCCAGTCCCCGGCGCATCGGCTTGCCTCAGACGGTTCGTATGCGGCATGACACCCACTTCGTGGACCAGCTGGCCCACCCCCGAGGCGAGAGCATCGGACGCCTGATCCCGATCGACGAGATCGAACCCAATCCGCAACAGCCTCGCCAGACACTCGGAGACCTGGATGAGCTCGCGGCATCGATTCGGGAAAAGGGCGTCCTCGAGCCGCTTCTCGTACGCAAGGCGGGACTGCGGTATCAGATCATCGCCGGAGAACGACGCTATCGGGCGGCCCTGGAGGCCGGACTCACGGATCTTCCATGCGTCGTGCGGGAGTCGTCGGACGCCGAGACGATGGAGATCGCGCTCATCGAGAACCTGCAGCGGAAGGACCTGACGGCATTCGAGGAAGCGGACGGTCTCCATGCTTTGGTCGAGACGTTCGGCTACACGCACGACGATCTGGCTGAGAAGCTTGGGAAAAGCCGCTCCACGATCACCGAGTCGCTCTCTCTGAGCGCCATGCCCGAGGATGTCCGGCAGCTGTGTCGGCTGGCCGACATTCAGTCTAAGTCCGTTCTTATTCAGGTAGTTAGACAGGGCGACGCCGAGAAAATGGCGGTCCTGATCGAGCGTCTCCAGAAGGAGGGGACCACCCGCGCGGGCGTGCGGAAGCTGACGGCGAAGGACGAGTCGCGCCGCCGGGGACGACCGCGGCACTTCGTCTTCAAGCTGAAGCCGCGCGGCGGGGGGTTCTCGTTGGCTCTTCAGTTCAAGAAGGCCGACGTCGATCGCGCGGAGGTCATTCGGGCGCTCGAGTCGATCCTCGAGACGCTGCGCGCGGAGGCATAGCGCCGCAAGGGGTCCGAGGGGCGACCTTCTGCCGGGGCTCGCAGGTGCCAGCCTCGAGAGCACGGGGAGAGGTCATGCCAAGTCGGTCGCGCGCGGAGGCGGCGGGACGAACGAACGAGCTGCGCTCTGTGCGTGACTATTTGTATTTGATATGAGTAGTATTTGAATAGCATGACCAGCTGACGGGACCGCGACGGGCCGGGATGCACGGGGTACGCAAGGTGATGCGTACCTGCTATGATGCCGCGGTCATTCGCGGGCCCTGGGCTCGCTTCTGCGCGCGGTGCCGCTGCGGGCAGCGAAAAGAGAGGAAGAGCGAGCGATGGAGGCGGTGCAGAAATCCGCGACCGAGAGACCGGCCTTTGCCGAGTACGACTACAGCAACTTCTACTACGGCGCCGGTGAGGATCCGCTGAACCTGCTGAAGCCCTACGCCGATTGGTATCGCGAGGCGAAGCCGAACGGCTACTATCTGTACCAGGAGGCGCTCGGCTCGGCGCCCACGACGCACGTTCGGGTCAGGAACGGCAAGACCGGCCGCTGGCACGATCTCCTGAACCTGGCCTCCTACAACTACCTGGGCATCTCCTACCGGCCCGAGGTGAAGCAGGCGGCAGTCGAGGCGGTGTCGCGCTACGGGCTCGGCGCGTCCGGCTCGCCGATCCTCTCGGGCACCTTCGACGTGCACGAGGAGTTCGCGGAGGAGCTGGCGCGCTTCAAGGACAAGGAGGCGTGCATCATCTTCCCGACCGGCTACAGCGCGAACGTCGGGTTCATCTCGGCGCTGATGAGGTCGGGCGACACGATCTTCCTGGACCAGTACTCGCACGCTTCGATCGTGGACGGAGCGATCCTGGCGAAGTCGAAGACCATATTCTTCCGCCACAACAATCCGCTCGACCTCGAGCGGAAGATCGCGTCGGTCAAGGGCAAGAAGCTGGTCGTGGTGGAGGGCGTCTACTCCATGGACGGGGACATGTGCGCGCTGCCGGAGATCCTCGAGGTGACGAAGCGCCACGGGGCCCGCATGCTGATCGACGAGGCGCACTCGACCTTCCTGTTCGGGCCGAACGGCCGGGGCGTCGCCGAGCACTTCCAGCTGGACAAGGACGTGGACTTCCACCTGGGTACCTTCTCGAAGAGCCTGGGCGGCCAGGGAGGCTTCGTCGCCGGGTCCAGACAGATGGTCGACTACGTGGCGGCCTTCGGGCGCTCGCGCTTCTTCTCCTGCAACCTGTCGCCCGTGCTGACCGCGGGGCTGCTGGCGGGGCTGCGGATTGCGGCGAGCGAGCCGCAGCTGCGCACCAGGCTCTGGAGCAACGTGGCCTTCCTGCGCCGCCGTTTCGCGGAGCAGGGGGTGGACATCGGCAAGTCCAACTCGCAGGTGATGCCGGTGATGGTCAACAACGACGCCAAGGTCTTCGCCGTCGCCGAGAAGATCCAGGACCGCGGGCTGTTCCTCAATCCGGTCACCTTCCCGGCGGTGCCGAAGCACAAGTCGCGCCTGCGCATCTCCGTCTCCGCGGCGCACAGCGAGCAGGACCTGGATCAGGCGGCCCGCACGATCAGCGAGGTCCTGCGGGAGGAGGGCATCATTTGTCGTTGACACGCTACGGATACCGGGACGCGATCAGCGGCTTCTTCGAGTTTCCGACCGACAACGCCCGTCGCCTGCTGCCCAAGGACCTGGAGCCGTTCGAGCTGCATCACGGCACGAGCATCCTCGCGGTAACGGTGTTCGACTTCGTCGAGAGCGAGGTGGGCGCCTACGGCGAGGCCGTCTACGCCGTCGTGGTTCCGCCCCTGGTCCGTGACGGCCGGATGCCGAAGTCGGCGATGTACCCGTGGCAGGTGGCGACCACCACCAAGGCGGCCCGGGAGCACGCGATCGAGCGCTGGCATCTGCCGCACTGGATGGAGGACGTCGCCATCGAGTTCGACCGCTCGCCCGGGCGCCTGGTGGCTCGCGTCCAGGCGGAGGGCAGCCTGGCTTGCGAGCTGACGGTGACCGACCACTCCTGGGATCCGGTCTCACATCTCTATCAATCCTTCCAGAAGGACGACTCCGGGCTCTATCTCGCGAACATCCTGTTCGAGGGAGCCAAGAGCGAGCACGAGGAGGAGAGCGGGAAGATCGTGCTCCAGGAGTGCGCCTTCAACGGCGACCTCGTGCTGTCCGAGGTGTACGACACGCCCTTCCGGGAGATGTGGATGCGGGACGGCTGCCAGCTGTTCGATCCCCTCGTCAAGCTCTCGTCCTAGGCGGGAGGCGCGCGCCTCCGGTGGACGAGCCGATCTTCGTCGTCTTCAATCCCCGCTCGGGAAAGGGGCGAGGCGCCCAGTACGTGACCCCGGTGCTGCAAGGGCTGGGCGGCGGCGGGCAGGTCGAGCACGCGCTCACCCGGGAGCCGGGCGACGAGGGGCGCCTCGCGCGCGAGGCAATCGCGCGGGGCTTCCGCCGGATCGTGGCCGTGGGCGGCGACGGGACCTGGAGCAACGTCGGCAACGCGATCCTGAGCTCCGGCGAACCGGCCGCGCTCGGCCTGGTGCCTGCGGGCACGGGGTGCGACCTCGCCAAGTCGCTCGGGATTCCCGGGCGCGGTCTCGGCGACTGGTGCCGGATCGTGCTCGCGGGCCGGACCCGAGCGATCGACGTCGGCCGGATCGAAGGCAGGCACTTCCTCAACATCGCCGGCTTCGGCTACGACGTCGCGGTGCTCGAACAGTCCTGGAGCGTGGGGTACCTGGAGGGCTCCGCGCTCTACCTCTACTGTGCCTTGCGCCAGCTGCACTCCTACCGGGGCTTCGAGCTGGAGTCGGAAGCCGACGGCGTCGCCCTCGGCCGCCGGGAGATGCTGATGGTGATCGTCGCCAACGCTCGGGTCTTCGGGGGGGGCTTCAAGGTCGCGCCGCGGGCGGACCTCGAGGATGGACTGCTGAACGTCGTGGCCTTCGCCAACATGGGGTTCAGCCAGCGGGTCGCTGCGCTCGTGAAGCTGCTGCGCGGCACCCACGAGTCGCACCCCCTGGTGAGCTCGCTCACGGCGTCGCGGCTCGTCTACCGTTTCACCTCGCCTCCCAGCTACGAGACCGACGGCGAGTGGAACCAGGCGCGGGGCACGGAGCTGACGGTCGAATCGGTGCCCAAGGCCTTGCGCGTGCTGGTCCCCTAGCGGCGATGAAGATCCTCCCCGAGGCGTTCCCGATGCTGCGCCGGTCGGTGGCCGCCGAGGTCCTCTCGCCGGAGAGCGATCCGACCCTGCTCACGGCGATCGGCCGGCTGGCGACACTGTGCGGCGAGACGCTCGAGGGGCTGATCTTCTTCGGCTCGCGGCGCACTCGCGCGGCCGGGGCGAACGCCTGGAGCGCCTACGACCTGTTCGCCGTGGTCGGGGCGTACCGACCCTTCTTTGCCGCCCTGCATCGGGGCGGGCTCGTGCGCCGGCGTCCCGGCTGGCTCGCCCTGCTCGGGCGCTGGCTGCCCCCGACTCAGATCTCTCTGCGCTTCAGCTCGCCGGAGTTCCATGCCAAGCTCGCGGTAATCCGAGCGGACACCCTGCTGCGCGAGACCTCCGCGCGGCGGCACGACCACTTCACGGTCGGGCGGTTGTTCCAACCCTCACGGATCGTGCACGCGCGGGGGGAGCAGGCGCGCGAGGCAATGCTGGCGGCGCTCGTCTCGGCCTACGCCGAGACCTGGCACTGGCTGCGACCCTGGCTGGCCGCCTGCTTCGACGCGGAAGACTACGGGCGGCAGGCGCTCGTCACGTCCATGGCCTGGGAGATCCGTCCCGAGCCCCGCGGCAGAGCGGAGTCGCTCTGGATCTCCCAGCGGGAGGCGCAACTCCCGATCCTCTCGGCCCTGCTGCGCGGGCTCGAGGAGCAGGGGAGCCTGCGGGGGATCGACGGGGCACGCTGGGCGATGACCACCGAGCCGGGCGGCGGGGAGCGCCTGCGCTCGCGGCTCTACTTCACCCGCTCGCTGGTGCGGGCGACCGCTCGCTGGGCGAAGCACGTGCTGAGCTTCGAGGGCTGGCTCGAGTACATCGTGCGCAAGGCCAGCCGCCACACGGGCGAGCGCATCGAGATCACGCCTCGCGAGCGTCGCTGGCCACTCCTCCTGCTCTGGGGGCGGGCGCTGCGCTTCCTGCGGAACAAGAACCGGAAAGGAGCCTCGTCGTGACCGCGAGCATGGCCGTCGTCCTCGTCGCCCTGGCGCTCACCGTGCTGTCGTTGCTCGTGTTCGCAGTGGCTTTCCGCCATGGCTACCGGGATCCCGACGCGACGCGGAAGGGCGCCAGCTTCCTGCTGGGCGTCGGCACCTTCCTGGTCCATTGGTTCATGTGGGCGCTGCGACCCGTCGAACGGGTGCTGTTCCGTCTCGGCGCGACACCGGACCACATGAACGTGGGAGGGCTCCTGTTCGGCCTGCTGAGCGGTACCTTCATCGCCCTTGGCTGGCTGGAGGCCGGCGGCTGGGCGATCCTGCTGGCCGGGATCTGCGACGTGCTGGACGGACGCCTGGCGCGCAAGCTGCAGACGGCATCCCGCTACGGCAAGTTCATCGACAGCACGCTCGACCGCTTCGTGGAGAGCTTCGCGTTCCTGGGCTTCGCGGTCTACTTCTCCGGGTGGCTCGGTGGTCCGGTGGTCGTGGCGGCCGGGCTCGCGGGCTCGCTGCTCGTGAGCTACGCCCAGGCGCGAGGCGAGACGGTCGGAGTTTCGGGCGCGGGCGGGCTGATGCAGCGGGGCGAGCGGCTGGCGCTGACCCTGCTCGGGTGTCTGTTCGACCCGATCCTGAGCCGCGCGATCGGACGGCGGGAGGGGACCGTGCTGCTCGCGATCCTCAGCGTGATTGCCGTGGGTAGCCTGGCCACCGCCGCGCACCGGACCTTCTGGATCGCGCGCCGGCTGCGACAGTGAGCTAGAATCACAGTCGAAACTGTCCAAGCAGAGGGGCGAGCGGAGACTCCGGGGGCGGGCCCTGCGCCAGGGGTCCGGTCCGGGCGCTCCCGCTGGAGTGGTCGGTCGACAAGGAGGCCAGCCGTGTCCGATCTCTACCCGGTTCCGGCTCACATCGCCGCAGGTGCCCACGTCAATAGCATGGCCGAGTACCAGCGGCTGTACCGCCTGTCGCTCGACAATCCCGAGTGGTTCTGGGGCGAGCAGGGAAAGGCGATCAGCTGGTTCCACCCGTGGCAGACCGTGTTCGACGCCGACTACGACGAGGTGGACTTCGCCTGGTTCTCGGGTGGCAGGCTCAACGTCTCCTTCAACTGCGTCGACCGTCACCTGGGCACGCTTGGCGACCGGACGGCGATCGTCTGGGCCCAGGACGAGGTGGAGCGTATCGCCACATCTCCTACCGGGAGCTGAAGCACAACGTGTGCCGGATCGCCAACGTGCTGCTGGCGCACGGCATCCGGCGCGGCGACCGGGTCTGCATCTACATGGGGATGATGCCCGAGCTCGTGTACGCGATGCTCGCCTGCTCGCGGATCGGCGCCGTGCACTCGGTCGTGTTCGGGGGGTTCAGCTCCGAGTCGCTGCGCGATCGGATCGTCGACGCGCGCTGCCGGATGGTGGTGACCGCCAACGAGGGGCTCCGTGGCGGCAAGCGGATCCCGCTCAAGAGGACGGTCGACCGGGCGATCGACGGCATGTCGCTGGTCGAGACCGTGCTGGTCGCTCGGCGCACGGACGGTGAGGTCCCGATGCAGCCGGGGCGGGACCTCTGGCTCGACGAAGAGACGAGCAAGCAGCGTTCGACCTGCACCAACGAGTGGATGGGGGCCGAGGACCCGCTCTTCATCCTGTACACCTCGGGCAGCACTGGCAAGCCCAAAGGCCTGATGCACACGACCGGCGGCTACCTCGTCTACGCCGCCTACACCCATCGCCTGGTCTTCGACTACCACCCGGGGGAGGTCTACTTCTGCGCTGCGGACGTCGGCTGGATCACCGGGCACACCTACATCGTCTACGGGCCGCTCGCCAACGGCGCGACCACGGTCCTCTTCGAGTCGACGCCCGTCTATCCGGACGCCGGACGCTACTGGCGGATCGTCGACGACCTCGGGGTCAACATCCTCTACACGGCACCCACGGCGCTCCGCGCCCTCGCCCACGCGGGCGACGAGTGGGTGAAGCGCTATCGCCGCGAGTCCCTCCGGATCCTAGGCAGCGTGGGCGAGCCGATCAACCCCGAGATCTGGCGCTGGTACCACGACGTGGTGGGCGAGAAGCGCTGCGCGGTCGTGGACACCTGGTGGCAGACCGAGACCGGCGGCATCCTGATCACGCCGCTTCCCGGCGTCACGCCCACCAAGCCCGGCTCCGCGACGCTGCCGTTCTTCGGCGTCAAGCCCATGGTGCTGGATACGGCGGACGGCAAGGTGCTGGACGGCAACGGGGTGAGCGGCGCCTTGTGCCTGGGCGGTCCCTGGCCCGGCCAGGCCCGCACGGTCTGGGGCGATCACCACCGCTTCAAGGAGACCTACTTCACCCAGTATCCCGGCTACTACTTCACGGGCGACGGCGTGCGCCGCGACGAGGACGGCTACTACTGGATCACGGGACGCATCGACGACGTGCTGAACGTGTCCGGCCACCGCCTGGGCACGGCGGAGATAGAGAGCGCCCTGGTCGCCCACGACGCGGTCGCGGAGGCTGCCGTGGTCGGCTTCCCGCATCCCATCAAGGGCCAGGGTGTCTACGCATACGTGCTGGTCACGGGCGAATACGCTGGCCAGGACCGGGACCAGCTGCAGGGGGCGCTCAAGGAACAGGTGCGCCACGCGATCGGGGCCTTCGCGGCGCCGGACGTGGTGCACGTCGCCTCGGGCCTGCCCAAGACCCGGAGCGGCAAGATCATGCGCCGCATCCTGCGCAAGATCGCGGCCTCGGAGTACGAGGGCCTGGGCGATCTGACGACGCTCGCCGAGCCGGAGGTGGTTGAGAGGCTGATCGCGGAGCACAAGAACGGCGGTGCGCCCGCGCGAGGCGAGGGGTCGGCGACAGCCGGCTAGTCGGTCGCCGACCGGGCTTCGTCGAGCGTCGAGAGGGGCGCGTCGAGCGTCCGGCTGAAGAGCGCCGTCTCGCGCGCCTCGTGCCTCAACAGGGCGTCGACGAAGCCGCGCACCTCGCGGGGCCAGACGGGGCCCCGCCGCTCGAGCGGCGACGCCGTGCGCAGCGAGTCCAGGAGAAGGATGAGGCGCTGGTGCTCCTTCCGGAGGCGCGCGCAGGCCTGGCGATGCCGGGGCGTGTGCTCCTGAATCCGGTCGAAGACGCCCGCACGTTCCGACTCGTCGAAGTGGGCCTGGAGGGGGCCGCGCAACGTGTCGAGTCGCGCCGCGACGACGTCGGGGCCGCTGCCAGCGTCGGGCGCGGCGCGGCCGAAGGCTGCTTCCACCTGAGAGACCAGGCGCCGGAGGAGATCGTGCTCGCCGACGGCCCTGCGAGCCGCTTGGGTGACCGAGAGCCCCTGGGTCATCGCGCGCCCTCCACAGGAACTGAAACTCGACTCGTCCCTGACCGGCAACCGGCTGCGCCGATCGGGGACCACCCCTCGAGCCATATATACAGTAGGCTTCGGCTGGCCGGATTGCCACTACGATCGGATGGACGTGAGTGTTTTAACTCGTCCGGTGGCTTCGTCTCGTTGCCTGTCGCGCGCGGTGCGCCGGTCGGCCGGCTCCAGTGCCGATCGCCTCGCCCCGTTCGCACAGCTAGAATCGAGACTGGCATGCCCTTCGCGTATTTTGACCGGCTTTCGGCGCGTGGGAAGGCCATCTACCGCAGGAGCGACGCGGTCACCGAGGTGCCGTTGCCTTCGCCGGGCAGCCTCCGGCCCTTGGTGGAGGACCTGCGTTCGGCCCTCGCGCGTGATGAGCGGCGTGAAGTCGAGAGCGCGTCGCAGAAGCTGACCCGGGGTCTCGTCGAGCAGCTCGAGCTGCCGCCGCTGGCCTTGACCGTGCTCGCCGTTCGGCCCTCGTCGAGCTGGGGGGAGCTGCACGGCCTCTACACACGGGAGACGCGAGGCCCCGCCCGGGTGCAGCTGTGGATGCGAACCGTCCGCCATCGACAGGTGGTCGCGTTCCGGACCTTCCTGCGCACGCTCCTGCACGAGCTGGGCCATCACGTCGACTACGAACGGCTCTCGCTCGCCGATTCCTACCACACCGAGGGGTTCTTTCGGAGAGAGTCCAGTCTCTTCCGACAGCTGGTACCGGACGCGACGGGTCAGGAGTCCGTGTCGCCGGGGCCTGGCCGGAAGTAGGGAACGGGGAAGGCGGAGACGTTGGCGCCCTTGGGTGCCTCGCTGATGCGGCTGGGCCCCCGCTTCTCGACCTCGTCGACGCGGACCACCGCGTGCATCGGCAGGTAGCAGCGCTTGACGCCCTCGAACTCGCGCTGCAGGCGCTCCTCGCTCGGATCCACGACGACGCTCGTCTTCTGGCCGAAGACGAGGCCCTCGACCTCGATGAAGCCGAGCAGCCCTCCCTGGCTGACGCGTTTCGCGTAGACCTCGTAGACCTGACCCTGGTTCAGGAACGTGATGCGGTAAAGCCGCGCGGCCGCCATGAGCGAGCCCATCGTGCCAGAGGACAAAGCCGCGGGCAAGCCGCAGCGCGCGTGCCCCTTGCGTGCCCAAGCTGGGCCGGCCGGGCGCGGCGAGGTACCCTCTCTCCTGAAAGATGGCATCCGGAGAGACAGGGGCCACCCGTCGACTCGTCCACGTCGCGACCGCGCGAGAGGCGGGGGAGCGCCTGGTGGACGTGCTCGCCGGCCTGCTGCGGGGCGTGCTCACGGGCCCGGTTGCGCTGGCACGCGTGCGTGCGATGGTCGTCTCCGGCGCGGTGCGCGCGGACGGCACCGTCGAGCGCAACCCCGGCAAGCGCCTCCGGCCTGGTGTGCGCCTCGAGGCCCTCGTGCGCCCAGCGGCGCTCGCGTCGCCTCGCGAGCGCTTCGACCGGCCGTTCCAGCTGGACGCGCGGGCGATCGCGTACCGCGACGACTCCCTGATCGTGGTCAGCAAGCCGCCGGGCCTGCCGACGCATGCGACCGTGGATCCCGAGCGGCCACACCTCGTCCGCCACGTCCAGGCGTTGCTCGCCGCAGAGGGCCGCGGGAGCTACCTGGCAGTGCACCAGAGGCTGGATCGGGACACCTCGGGTCTCGTGCTGTTCGGGACCGACGCGGCGGCGAATCCCGCGCTGGCGCGGGCCTTCCAGGGCCGGGAGGTGGAGAAGTCCTACCTCGCGCTGACGGCACGCCCCGCGCGGCTGCCACCGGCCGTCCTCCGGATCGGGACCCCCCTCGGCTCGACCGAGGGTGGCAGGCGCACGCGCGCCGGCGGTGCCGGTGCCGTCCCGGCGGAGACGGAGGTCCTCGTGCGGGAGGTCCTGCCCGGGGCGCTCCTGGTCGAAGCGCGCCCGAGGACGGGACGCAAGCACCAGATCCGCGCCCACCTGGCGCAGGTGGGTCTGCCGATCCTCGGTGACGCCCGGTACGGCCCGAGCCGCTGGCCCGCGAGCGCGGTGCGGGTGCCGCGGCTGATGCTGCACGCGTGGCGGCTCGCGCTGCCGCATCCCCTGAGCGGGCAGCGCCTCGTGTTGGAGAGCCCCCTCCCCGACGACTTCCGGGCTGCGCTTGCGGCCGCGCGTCGGCCTCGGGCTCGGCGTCGCGACGAGGCCCCGCGGCGCGTCGTCGTCGGTCGCGGCCAGCGCTAGGTGCCGCTTCCTTCCTCGAGACGCCAGGGTCCGAGGCGGGTCGGGGAGTGCAGTGCCTGGTGCAGGGCGTCCAGGAACGCCCTCCTCGGCCACTCGCGGGCCCCGAACGACTCGAGATGGGGCGTGTACACCTGGCAGTCGACGAGGCGAATCCGCCAGCGGCGGAGCTGCTCGACGAGCGTGACGAAGGCGACCTTCGAGGCGTCGCGCGCGCGAGCGAACATGGATTCGCCGAAGAACGCTGCGCCGAGCGAGATGCCATAGAGGCCGCCGACCAGGGTACCCTCCCGCCACGCCTCCACCGAGTGCGCGACCCCGCGGCGGTGCAGCTCGCCGTAGGCCTCGATCATCCCGGGCGTGATCCAGGTCCCGTCCTGGCCCGGACGGGGCACGCTGGCGCAGGCGGTGATGACGGCGGCGAAGTCGGTATCGAGACTCACGTGGAAGCGGCCCTGGCGGATCGTCTTGGCCAGGCTATGCGAGACGCGCAGCTCGTCGGCGAGCAGGACCATGCGCGGGTCGGGGGAATGCCAGTGCAGGGGCTCCCCCTGCCAGGGGAAGATGCCCAGCGAGTAGGCGAGCAGCAGCCGTTCGGGTCGCAGGTCGCCGCCGACGGCGATCGGCCCCCGGCGGGGTCCCTTCTCGGGCGGCGGGAAGACGAGCCGCTCATCGAGGCGGTAGACCGGCACTGGGGTCAGGGCTCCGCGAGCGCCCGGCTCGACCAGGCGGTGAGGGCCGCCGCGCAGGCGTCGCCGTCGCTGGCATCGTCGCGCGACAACAAGGACCAGGCGAGCGCGCCGCTGTAGCCGGCGGCCAGGGCCACCTCGAAGACCCGTCCGGGGCCGACGGAGGTCCCGCGGGTGGGGAACTCGCCGAGCAGGAGGGGACGGTCGAGACCGCGCTCGGCGACCGGGAGCGCGAGGGTCGTGAACGGCTCCTGGTGCTCGTACCAGTGAACTTGGTAGGCATCGAGACCAATCCCCGCGGCGAGCGACAGGGAGCGGGCCCGCCCCAGACCGACGCTGAGCGGCTGCTGAACCTCCTCGAGGCGAAAAGCGTCGACCATCTCGGCCAGGTAGTCGCGCATCGTGCGACGGGAGACGGAGCGGAACGGGTTCAGCGTGCCGACCGCGAAGGTCGCCCACTCGGGTTCGTTCAGCAGGTCCCAGCCGGCGATCGTGGGCTCGCGCCCGTAGCGCCGGGCGATCGGCGCCAGCACGCTCTCCAGGAGCCGCGCCCGTTGGTCGCGATCACCTACAAGGCCGCGCCGGCCGCCGAGCTGGACCCCGCTCACGACCCGCGCCCGCGAGAACCAGAGAAAATCGGTCAGGACGAAGATCGCCTCGAGGCCGTTCTGGTCGAGCGCCTCGAGCGCGGCATCCAGGTCCGGGAACACGTGCTCGTCGAGCCCGACCAACGAGCCGTCCGCGTCGAAGACGAGACCCGACCGACCGTCGGCGAGCAGCCACCAGCGGACGAGCTGGGCGCCGGCCCCGGCCAGCCTCGCGAGAGCATCCCGCATCCGTTCGCCCAGGTCCGGCTGGGAGACTCCACCCTGGGGACGCCAGGCGCTGGCCCCGAAGTCCTGGCCGTACTCGATCCAGGGCAGGTTGGCCCCGAAGGGGAGGTCAGCCATTGCGCTTGAGCGCGGCCAGGATCTCCGCGATCGCGGCGTCCGCCCCGCCCTCCGGCAGCACGCAGGCGGCGGCCCCGGGGTGGCCGCCGCCGCCGTAGAGCGAGAGCAGCACGCCGAGGTTGGACCGGCAGTTCCGGTCGAAGATCGAGCGCCCCGCCGACACCGAAACGGTGCCGGGGCTCGATCCTCTCTGCACCCGAAGCGACACGTTCGCCCGGGGGAAGAGGGTGTAGATCAAGAAGCGGTTGCCGATCGGCAGCTGGCCTGCGGAGCGCAGGTCGGTCACGACCACGTTGCCGTCGAGCCGGGAGTGTGCGAGCGCCGTCTGGCGGAAGGCGCGGTCCGCCTCACGCATGCGCGCTACCCGCTCCCGCACCTCTGGCAGGGCCAGGACCTCGCTCAAGCTGAGGTCACGCAGTGCCGGGAGCAGGCGCAGGAAGTAGTCGTGCAGGCTGCCGAGGCCGGTGCGGGCGTCGAGCGTGAAGCCGAGGAGCACGTAGCCGCCCGGCGCCAGCACGTCATCGAGGGTGAGCCGAGCGGAGTCGAGGCGGTCGGTCTCCGCGAGCAGGTTCTCGTAACAGTCGAGTTCCGGGTGAGTGGGGAGAAAGTGCTCGTAGACGACCCGCGCTGCGCTCGGGGCCTGGGCATAGCGCCCCTTGAAGCCGGCGGGTGGGACCGAGCGGGAGTCCGTCAGCAGATGGTTGTCGAACCACATCCCACAGCTCGGGTGATAGGGGAGGTTCGCGAGAACGTCGTCCGGGCCGATCGGGGTGCGGCGATCCGCCACGTCCTGCGGGTGGACGAGGGCGATCGCGTCGATCCGCTCGCAGCGTGAGAGGAGCACGGCGCAGGTGAGGCCGTCGAGATCCGGCCGCGTCACGAGCCGCACGGGCCGAGTGAACCACGAAGCCTGCGGCGAGACAAGGCTCGCCCGAACGGGCCGGGCTAGGTGGCTGCGGCGTCGCCCGGTGTCACGACCGGCGCGACGAGCGCCGTCCCGCGCCGCCCGGTGAGCAGCAACAGGAAGCCGAGCAAGATGAAGGCGAGGTCCTTTCCGCGCTTGAGCAGGACGAAAGCGGCGCCCACGGTGGCCGCGTCGGGCACAGCGAGCGCCCGCAGGCACAGGACGTAGCCGAGGTCCTGGACGCCGAGACCCGCCGGGACCGGCACGGCGACGGCGCGCAGCAGGATGAGCGCGGCCTCGATGACCATCGCCAGGACCGGCGAGACCGAGACGCCCACGACGCGCAGATACAGGTACGTCTCGAAGGAACGAAGCAGCCAGCCCACCAGGAAGAGCGCGACCGGCGCGACGAAGGCTGCGGGGTGGCTGAAGAAGGCCCCGAAACGCCGGTCGGTGGCCTGGAACCGGGCGGCGTTGCGCTCGAGCCAGGCGCCGAGCCAACGCCCCCCGAATCGATCGAGGGCTCGGTGGAGGCGGTCACCGAGCCGGCCCTGGACAGTGGCCGCCGCGGTCAGGGCCGCCGCGGTCAGCAGCCCGAGCGCGGTCGCCACCAGGAGCCAGGGCAGGCCGGGCGCGCGGACCACCGTGCGCGAGGCCCGCTCGAGCACGCGCCAGGCGAGCAGCGTGGCGGCGAGCAGGAAGACGCCGTGCGCGAGCAGGATCAGGAAGCGCCGCGCGACGCTCGCCACGATCGCCGTCTCGAGCGG
Source organism: uncultured Acidobacteriota bacterium (assembly GCA_963732935.1). Classification (GTDB taxonomy): domain Bacteria; phylum Acidobacteriota; class Vicinamibacteria; order Fen-336; family Fen-336; genus DATBSL01. Next base: position 153,771 of record CAVTBK010000008.1, read on the forward strand.
CAGACCGCAGCGCTGCTTCAGCAGGTAGGGCTGCATCGACTCGGCGACCACGGCCCCGGAGGGCAGCCCGTACTGGAGGGCGTCCGCCGAGAAGCGAACCCCAAGCAGCGACAGGTAGCGCGGGCGCGGACCGATCCGGGTCAGGGGCAGCCACCAGCCCGCGAGCTCCGTGAGCACGGCCAGCAGGTTGGGGACCAGCAGGAGCGGCAGCAGCCAGCCGAAGGCGTTCACGAGCCCCAGCGCGCGAGGAAGGTCGGCCTTGCGCAGCACGAAGCCGAGGAGGGCCACCGCCAGGAGGGCCGGAAGGATCTGTGCGGCGCAGCGAAGGAGACGCCTCATGACAGGAGCGCTCGAGTCTACGTTCGCCGACGCTCCGACGCAAAGCGGGTCGCGTTGCCGGACCCGGCCGCGGCGCATACACTGGACGCCGGAGGCGCGCGATCCCGGAGTCCGCCGCGGCCGATCTTTTCGATGCCGACTTCGTGTCCGAGCTCGAGGGGCTCGTAGTCGAGTCCGGCGTCGCCGTCTCTTCGGCGGCACCGGCCGCCGCGGTGCAGAGCTTGCAGGAGGCCCTGGGCAGATTCCTGGCGCCGCTCAGCCCCGGGGGGCCGGCCCTCGACGAGACCGCCTTCGTGGGCCTGGCCCCGGCCCTGCTGGTCGAGCGGTCGAACGATCTGATCGAATCGTGCCGTGGCAGCGCGAGCCGCGAGGCGGCCCTGGGCGTCGAGAGCTTCATCGTCTTCTTCCAGACCCTCGCCCCGACTCTCCGCGACCAGCCCGCCCAGGAGGTGAAGGCCACTTTCTTCCGCCTGGCGCCGACGCTCGTCCACATGGCCTGGGACGAGACGGCGGGGAAAGGCGACAGACGGCGGGACAGCGGGGAGGCCCTGCAGACGCTGGAGACGATCCTGCTCGAGGTGTCGAGCGTGCGCCTCACGCCGGCGGAGGGCGAGCTGCTGTTCAAGAGCCTGGATCAGCTGGCGACGCTCCTCGTGGCGGGGGAGTACGCCCTCGCGCGCAACGTGGTGGGGACGCCTCTCCTCGCCATCCTGCGGAAGAACCGGGTGGCGCGGTCGCTGTTCCGGCTGATGGAGGTCGAGGCGGCCGTCCAGGTCTATCTGAAGGAGCACTTCGGCTATTCGACGCCGCAGCTGCGTGTTCCGGACGACCTCGCGGGGCTCGGCGAGTTCGGCCCGCTTCGCGTCTTCGAGGACCAGGAGTTCGGCGGAGGGCGGGCGCGCTACCTGCAAGTGCAGCTCCCGGACATCGCGATCCTGAGTGACATCGTGATTCGGTTGTCGGGGGACGATGGCACGAGCCACGACCTCCGCCTGGACGGGCTGGGGAGCGTTCGCTTCGAGCTGCCGGCCGGTCTCTACCGGCTCGGCTTGCTCTACGAGCCCGCGGCACCGCCGGGAGGCTGAGGGCCGGACTCGAGGGTCTTCCGGTCGTGGCTCGTCGGCTCGACGACCACGTCCATGGGGGCGGCAGGGACCGCGGCGCCCCGCGTAACCAGGAAGACGGCGGCCGTCCAGGTCGGCACCAGGTCGACGAGCGGGAACAGCTCCACCAGGAAGGTGGGCAGGAAGGCCCAGTGCCAGCCGATCAGCCGCAGCATCACGAGCGCCACGGCCACGTCGATCACGTCGGCGGCGGGCGACGCCGAGCCCGGGAGAAACGCGGGCAGCAGGACGATCTGGAGCAGATCCGCGCTGGCGGCCACCAGCCGTGCCGCCCGGATCTGCGCGGGCGTGAGGTCTTGACGCATGGCGAGCGGCGACATTCTGGCCCCGCGCCCTGCCCGTTGTCGAGCGGCGCTTGCGGGGCGGAAGGCTCCTAGGCGGGCACGCGCGCCCGGGCCACGCGGCCGGCGCCGATCAACGTGTAGCCCGGGAGCGCGGCCGGCACGAGCACAGAGCGTCCCCTCCCCAGCGGTGTCGCCTGCTGCCCGGCCGAGACGGTCGTGTCTCCGGAGAGCCCGAGCAGGATCTCCACCTCGCGTCCGCCAGCGGCCTCGAAGGGCCGCTCCGGTGTGACCTCGACCGAGGTCAGCTCGAACTCGCGCGCGGGCGTGTGATAGGCGCGCTCGCCGGGGCCGACCTCGACCGCCTGCAGCACCGTGGGAGGACGAGGCTCGAAGACGAGCGTCGCCAGGAGCTCCGGCACGTCCAGGTGCTTCGGAGTGAGACCGCCCCGCAGCACGTTGTCCGAGTTGGCCATGATCTCGAGCGCGGCGCCCTCGAGATACGCGTGCAGCTCGCCGGCGGGGAGGAAGACGGCTTCGCCCGGAGCGAGCACGACCAGGTGCAGGTAGAGAGGAGCCAGGACACCCGGGTCGCCTGGATGGTCCGCAATCAGCCGGGCGATCCAGCGCCACTCCGGGTCCGCGCCTCGGCGGGCGGCCTGAGCGGCGGTGCGCGCCAGCAGGGGCGATCGCTCGCTCTCCTCGAGGGTCAGCAGGCGCGCGAAGAGCGCCCGCAGTGCGGCGGGCGTCTTCTCGTGGGCGACGCGCCCGAGCTCGCGGCCCAGCTCGGGCCGCGCGATTGGCTCCAGGTTGCGAACGATCTCGTCGAGCGGTCGGAATCCCTTGAGCGCCGTGAAGGTGGAGAGCGCCGAGAGCAGTTCCGGCTTGTGGTTCGGGTCGCGATAGTTGCGATGGGGGGCCTCGATCGGGATCCCCTCCGCGTTCTCTCGATCCCAGCCTCGCCGCGCCTGCTCTCGGCTGGGGTGGGTCTGGATCGAGAGCGGCGCGTCGGCGGCGAGCACCTTGAGCAGGAAAGGGAGCTGGTTTCCGAAGCGCTCGCAGACGATGGCTCCCAGCAGGCCGACCGGATCGGCCTCGATCGCCTGATCGAGGGTGCCGAGGCCCGGAGGATCGACCACAGTCGAGGGCGCTTTCGGGTGGGCGCCGATCCACAGCTCCGCCTCCGGCCCGGGGGACGGTGTCGTCCGCCCCAGCAGCTCGGCGATGACGATGTGCGAGCCCCAGGCGTAGTCCTGGATGCGGTTGTCGAGCACGAGCACTCGTTGCATGCGCGGACCCGACTATACGGCCCGGGAGTCCCTGCTGTCGAGAACGGGCGAGCGCTGCCGGCCTGGCGGGCGGCTGCCAGGCGGTCTAGACTGGCCAATGAGCCCGGCTGACATGGAATCGCTGGAGAGCCGACCCTCGCTGGTGGCCTTTGCGGCCGCCCTGCTCGTGACACACCTCGCGTCCGCCACTTCGGTCTCGGGACAGGCATGGTCGTCGTCCGCGACCCAGGTGGTCGTGTCTTCGGAGCGACTGCTGGCCGCGATGCAGAAGTGCGTGGGCTACGACCTCACTGCCACGGCCAACAACGCCCGCTTTCAGGCCGAGGTCCTGCTGGAGCTGATCCGGGAGGGCGAGCGCCTCGATCCCGCGCGCGGGCCGTTGCTGATCGGGCACCGGGAGTGGTTCCAGGCGTTCCTCGCCCGCAATGGGCTCACTCCCGACCGTGCGCCGCTCGCCGCGCGCATCTCGGAAGAGCTGGGACAGGACATGCTGGTCGACTATCGCCGCCAGGACGTGGTCGAGGCGGTGCTCGCGGGTCCGAACCCGCTCCGGGTCGCGAACGTGTGGATCTTCTGGCCCGAGGGGACCGATCGGCGGGACGAGTATTCCTACGACGACCTGCAGTCGCATCCCGAGCTGCGGGTGACGCAGGAGCGGGTGATCAACTATCGGCTGATCGACTATGGGGATCGCCTCTGGTACGCGGACATCCACGGGCTCACCGGACGGCCGCTGACGGGAACCCTCGGCGTGTTGTTCGCCGTGATCGGCGAGGCGAGCATCGTCGAGAGCCGCAGCACGCTGGCGGCGGACGGGACCCTGGTCGTGGAGGGCCGCGCCCACAAATGGGGGTTCGACCGGACCGAGATGATGACCGTTCTTCCGAGCGGCCGGACCTCGGCCGGTGTGCCGGACGGGCGCCCGGATCTTCAGGCACTCGCGGCGCGCCTCGAAGAGCCGTTGGCGATCCGCTTCGTGCCGCTGCCGAAGGAGCCGCCGGTGACCGGCGATCCGCCGGAGGCGGGCCGCGCTACTCCTTCATGATGTAGACCAGCTTGACGTAGGGCGGCAGGTGGCTCGCGGGCTGGACCATCACGGAGTGGGTGTGATCGTCGTTGGCGGCGTGCTCGTCGTTGCCCGACTCGATCTGCTCCCTCTCACCCAGTGGCCGGCTGGTCTCGGCCCGGTGCTGGTGGGTGAGGCTCCCGCCGGTCTCGCCCAGCGTGGACTGGGAGGCGGGATCGAGCCCCATCACGAAGCGATTGCGGAGATCCGGCGTCCGCCGCCCGCTGGCGGAGACGCGTCCGTCGCACAGAAGCCAGCCCGCGGGCACGTCGGTACCGAAATAGGCGACGATCGCGCCGCTCGGCAAACCCGTCCCCGCGCGACCCGGGACCGCGCCGGCGACTCCCGAGGTCCGCGGCTGCGTCGAGGGCATCTGACAGGCGACGAGCGCCAGCGCGCCGGACGCGGCCAAGGTTGCGACGAGTGTCGATCGTCTGGTCATCGTTGACCCTCCTCAGGCATGATCCGAAGGCATCGTAGGCGTGATTCCCGGGTTGTCAAGGCGGCGCGGGCGGGACTGCGGGCGACCGCGGGGACCCTCGCCGCATCCCGCCCGTGCCAGTCGCGGTCGGACCCGCTGTCACGAATCCGGCGCGGGCTGTGGGAGTGTGCCCTGGCCGACGACGTTGAACCCGGAGGGGCAGTTGCTATCATGCGCACGAAGAAACCGGCGGCCCGCGGGTGAGGCGGTCGCACGAGTGGGGAGCGCAATGAGCGGTGAGACGGGGAAGAGCACGGACCTCGACTCGGTGGTCAAGGACGAGACGCTGGACTCGGTCGAGCTCGAGGCCGACGCCGTCGACTTCCTGCAGGGGGCGCACGACGCCGTGGTCGCGGGCCGAGGCGAGCTCGAGCACGTGATGGGGGACGTCCGCCTCCGGGTCAGGGTGCCCCCCCTCGGCGAGGGGGATCGCGGAATCGTCTACCGCCTGCTCTCGCACTCCCTGGAGCTGCCCGACGCGAGCGGGGCGGTCTGCCTCAAGGTGGCGAAGCAGCAGGCGGTCTGCCGAGAGCGCCTGCTGGAGGAGCGGATGACGACGGAGTTCTTCCTCTCCGAGGGGGTGAGCGTCCCGCGCATCCACTACATGGATCCCAAGGGCCGCTTCAGCGTCAAGGATCTGGTGGAGGGAGAGTCGATCACCAGCCTCTACCTGCGCTTCGCCGGCCTGTCCGCGCACGCCCAGAGCACCATCCTTCGCGACCTCAAGGTGTTTCTCGACGAGCTGCTCGCGCTCTTCCGCAAGCGCCCCGAGTGCCAGGTGAGCATCAGTCCGAACAACATCTACGTGCTGAGCGATGGGGGGCGTTTCCACGACCCGAACCGGTTCGTCCTGATCGACCCCGGCACGACGCTCAAGAAGAAGTACGACTCCTTCACCTTCGCGACCTACTGGAACGAGGTGCTGCCCGACCGCATCCAGAAGTACCAGCGGACCGGCTATCTGCAGTGGCTGGTGCCGCAGCAGGTGACGCAGTCGGAGGGGGACGAGGCGCGGGAGTTCGAGATCTTCCACGGCATGAAGCCGTCGGAGGTCTACCTGCTGCTGAAGGCGGCACGGACGGTCGAGTTCGACGCCGAGGAGGTGATCGTCAAGGAGGGCGAGATCGGCGAGGACTTCTACCTGGTGCTGGAGGGGGAAGTGGAGGCGCGGCGCGGCCTCTTCAGCCGTCCGGGCACCTTCCATGCGCGCATCCGCAAGGGGTCGGTCCTGGGCGAGATGGCCTTCCTGCTCCACGTGCCGCGCTCCATGACCGTGGCCGCGGCGACGCCCTGTAAGCTGATCGAGTTCGACCGGGAGCGTTTCAGGGAGATGCTGGACGCGCAGCTGACCGCCCCCTACAAGCTCCTGCAGAACATGGCGACCATCCTGGCCCAGAGGCTGTACTCGCTGGACCAGGTGCACCAGAAGGTGCTGGAGGAGCATGGCACCATCGGATGAAGGCGCTGAGGCGATGACAGGGACGCCTGCGGGGGGGGCCGCGATCCCGAGACCGGGAGCGGAGATCTGCCCCCGTTGTGAGGACGGGATGCTGGTCACGGCATCGGTCGATCGCGACCTCCCGGTCTTCGACTCGACCGTACGCCTGGCGAAGGTGCAGGTCGACGAGTGCCCGAATTGCGGCTACCGAGCGCTCAGCGGGCGGGAGACCCGGCTCTTCGAGGTCGTCTTCGCGCGGCAATACGAGCGTGTCGCCGACCTGGTGCAGGCGCTGCGGGACGCCCGCTATCTGGGCCTGTTCCTGAAGGAGGACCGCGAAGCGACGACCCTCGGCTTCGGGTCACGCGACTACGTGGACGGGCTGGCCCGGGACCTCGTGGAGCTCTATCTGGACAACGAGACCAGCCACGTGCTGGCTGGCCTCGCCGGCGGCCGGGGGACGGTCCGGGTGGAGGCGGCGGGACGGACCTACGGCGTGCGCCTGCCGAAGATGGGCGAGGGCGAGAACGGGGTCGTGTTCGACTTCGAGGAGAGCGCGGGTGCGGTCCTGAAGCTCGCCAAGCCCCGCGAGTACAGCCGCGCGCACATCCGGGACGAGTGCGAGATCACGAGCTTCTTCGTGGCCCAGGGCGTGCCGGTGCCGGCGGTGCTCGAGCAGGATCCCCACGGCAGCTTCTGCGTCAAGGAGCGCCTGGCCGGCGAGTCGCTGGCGGTCCTCTACCAGAAGCTGGGGCCGGCGGAAGGCCCGCGCCACCTCCGGGTGCGCGAGGCGGTGGAGCGCTTCTGCGGCCAGCTGGTCGAGCTGTTCCTGCGGGAGCCGCACTGCAAGACGTCGTTCTCCCCGAACAACATCTTCGTGGTGGAGCAGGGCAGCGAGTGTCGTTGCCTGCTGGTGGACACCGGACCGGCCCCGCTGCACGACTACTCGAGCTTCGACTTCGACGAGTACTGGCAGGTGGTGGTGCCGCAGAAGATCGCGCGCTACAAGGCCGTCGGATACATCTAGCCGGCGGGTGAGCGGAGCGGCGCGCTGCCGTCCGCCGCCCCGGGTGCGGATGCGCCCAGCGCGGCGCGGATCTCGCGCAGCTTGGCCTGCACCAGCTGCTCGTTGCGAGGCCCGATGCGGAGGAACTGCTTCTGCGCGGCGCTCAGCTCCTCGAGCCGCGGATCGGCCCAGCGGAAGCCGGCGCCATAGGGGACGAGCTCGGCATTCGAAGGCAGGACGGGCACGGTGATGAGCGCCGCGAGCGCCCGCTCGAGGGCGCCTCGGAAGCCTTCCGGATGGCCGAGGTCGCGGTAGGCGGCATCGAAGAGAGGCTCGAGCACCAGGTAGGTCTTGACCGCCGCCCGGGCGTCGACGCTCGCGATCGTGTCGGCGAAGGCGTCGTAGCCGGCGAAGCCCGCCGGGTCGGCCACGGTTCTGCGGCCCTCGGCGCCCCGCGCGCGGAAGCGCTGGCGGGGGGCGAGGAAGGAGAGGTGCGGCCGCGGGGTCTCGCCGTCCGCGATGTTCGAGACGACCGCCGTGAGGGTGCGCACGAGCGACGACTGCGCCAGCCAGCGCGCCAGCTCGGGGCGGGTCGAAAGACCTTCCGCGAGCCCGCGCACGTAGACGTCGCTCGCGTCCAGGGGCGGCAGCGAGATCCGTGGCTCGGCCGAGGGCGGTCCAAGGCTGGCGGCCGGCGTCGGGGTAGCGGCCGGCGTCGGGCCGGGCTTCCAGGGCTGGTAGCGGAAGACGAAGACGGCGGCCGCGAGCAGGAGTACGACCGCGGCCAGGGCCAGCAGGAGTGGGCCGCGCTGCGAGGGTGGCCGGGGCGGCCGGGACTGGTCGAAGCCCTCGGTGTCGCGGTTCTGTTCCTGCTCCGTGCGGATGTCGAACTCGCCCAGCTCGTCGGGCATGGCGCCCTCCCCGAGTAGGGTACGCGAAAAACGGGACAGAGGAGACCTTGGCGTTCGGGGCCTTGTATGATCGGGATCGCGGCTCCTCGCCGACCGAGGGGCCGGGCGCGACAAGGAGGCGCGGGGGGTCCGGCGAAGTCGGGTCCCGATCTCGCCCGAGGAGGCCGACGAGGATGGAGCACAGCTACGAGGAGCTCAAGAAGAAGACGATCGAGGACCTGCGGGAGATCGCGAAGGGCCTCGACAGCGAGGCGGTGAAAGGCCACACGCAGATGAACAAGGAGCACCTGCTCCCGGCCATCTGCAAGGCGCTCGGGATCGAGGTGCACCGCCACCCGCACCACGAGGCGACGGGCATCGAGAAGGGCCAGCTGAAGGCCCGCATGCACGCCCTCAAGGCCGAGAAGCAGAAGGCGCTGGAGGCGCGTGACCACGCACGGGCGAAGGCGCTTCGCCGCGAGTATCACCGTCTCAATCGGCGGATTCGGGCCGCCAGCATCTAGTCACCGGACAGACGCTGGGGGCCCGTGCTGTCGGCCGGGCGGACCAGCGGGCTCAGGGCTCGTCGCAGAGGCAGTGAGCGTAGACGCCCTGCGGGTCGTTCCAGCGGGCCATCCGCCGGGCCTCCGCCGCCAGCCGCCGGACGGGCTCCGCAACTGTCGGGGCGAGCGACGCGTGGGGCGGGGGCTCGAGGCCGCTCACCCGTGCCAGCTCCCGGATGCCCGTGACCAGCATCCCCAGCAGACGCTCGCGCAACGTCTTCTCCTTCGCCACGTACCAAACGCGGTAACCCTTCTCGAGCTTCGCGCGCCCGGCTGCCGCCGCGATCGCCTGGTCGAGGTCTCCCAGCTGATCGACGAGACCGAGCTCCTTGGCGTCCTGGCCGCTCCAGACCCGCCCGCGCGCGATCTTGTCGACCTGGTCGCGTGTCATGTGACGGGCCTGGCCGACTCGCGCCAGGAACTCCTCGTAGCCGTGGTCGATCGCCTGCTGGAAGACGTCGGCGAAGGCGGGATCCATGGGCCGGTCCGGGCGGGCCACGTCACTGAAGGGCGTGGTGCCGACCCCGTCCGTGTGGATCCCGAGGTACTTGGCGAGCGGTTTCTCGATGGTCGGGAAGATTCCGAAGATGCCGATCGAGCCGGTGATGGTGTCGGGGCTCGCCCAGATCTCGTCCGAGGCGGTCGAGATCCAGTAGCCGCCCGAGGCCGCGACGCTCCCCATCGAGACCACGACGGGCTTGCCCGCGCCGCGGGTCAGCTCGCATTCTCGGCGGATCAGCTCCGAAGCGAAGGCGCTGCCGCCGGGGCTGTCGACGCGTAGCACCAGGGCCTTGACGGAGTCGTCTTCTCTCGCACGGCGGATGAGCCGCCCGGTCGACTCGCCGCCGATCGTCCCCGCGGGCTGCGAGCCGTCGAGGATCTCGCCCTTCGCGACCACGACCGCGACGGCCTTGCCGCGACCGGCCCCGCTGCGGTCGCCTCCGAGCGCCCGCAGGTAGGTCGCGGTGTCGACCTGCCGGAAGGACTTGGCGTCCTTGTCCTCGCCCACCAGCTCGATCATGCGGCGGCGCACCTCGTCGCGCGGCGCCAGGCGGTCCACGAGCTTCGTCTCGAGCGCCAGCTTGGCGAGATCGCCTCCCGTGGCGCGCAGGCGGCGCGGCAGGTTGTCGATGGTCGCCACCATCTCGCTGGGCGCGACCTTGCGGGCCGAGCCGACCGCCGCCAGGTAGTCGCGCCACAGGTCGCCGTAGACGTCCAGGGTCATCTGGCGCGCCTCGGGTGACATGTCGTTGCGCAGGAAGGGCTCGGCGAAGGACTTGTACTCGCCGACCCGGAACACGTGTACCTCGACGCCGAGCCGGTCCAGGCCGTCCTTGTAGTAGTTGCGCCAGCGGCCGAACCCCTCGAGCAGCAGGTAACCGGAGGGATGCAGGTAGACCTCGTCCGCCCGCGCCGCCAGGTAGTACTGGGCCTGGCCGTAGCCCTCGGCGTAGGCGACGACCTTCTTTCCGGTGCCGCGGAACTCCATGATCGCCTTGGCGAGGTCCTCGAGCTTGGTCAGGCCGGTACCCCCCATGTCGTCGAGATCGAGGAAGAGAGCCTTGATCCGAGCGTCGTCCTTGGCGGCGTGGACGGCGTCGAGGAGGTCCTTGAGCAGCGTCTCCCGGGCGACCGGAGGGGTGCCCAGCAGCTGACTAGCGAGCTGCGCCGCCGGGTCGCCGGCCGAGAGCTGTTCCACCATCGCTCCTTGCGGCTTCAGGACGAGAGCGGCGCCGCTCGGAACCCTCGCCCGGTGGCTGAAGGCCGCCACCGCCAGGGCCGCGAGCAGGCCGAAGACGAGGAGGTTGAGGATCAGGCGACGCAGCGCATCGACGGCACGCCAGAGCCCGGTGAAGAAGGTGCTACGTTCGCTCATTGCTTCTGTCCCCTTGGTTCCTGGAGCCTATCACCGGCACCCGGGGCCGTGGCGCCTGCCACTTCGGTCGCTGCCGCTTCAGTGGTCGAGCAGGGCGCGCGCGTTGTCGCCGTAGCGCTCTCCGTGGGCGGCCCCGATCGGGAAGAGCTGGTCGAGACGCCGCAGCTCCTCCTCGCTCAGCCGCAGCTCGGTCGCGGCCAGGTTCTCCTCGAGATAGCGCACCCGCTTCGTGCCCGGAATCGCCACCACGTCCTCGCCGCGCTGGAGCACCCAGGCGAGCGCGAGCTGGGCCGGGGTCGCTCCCTTGGCCGCCGCCAGCTGGGCGAGCGGGCCGGTCAGGGCCAGGTTCGCCTCGAAGTTCCCCGGCTGGAAGCGGGGGGAGGAGTGGCGCCAGTCGTCCGCGCTCAGGTCCTCGACGGCGTGGAAGCGGTTGGTCAGGAAGCCGCGTCCGAGCGGGCTGTAGGCGACGAAGCCGATGCCGAGCGCGCGGCAGGCAGCCAGGGCGCCCGTCTCGTGCTCGCGGGAGAAGAGAGAGTACTCGTCCTGCAGGGCGCTGATCGGGTGGACGGCGTGGGCGCGGCGGAGCGTCGCCGGGCTCGCCTCCGACAGGCCCAGGTAGCGCACCTTGCCGGCTCGGACCAGATCGGACATGGCGCCGACCGTGTCCTCGATCGGCGTCTTGGGGTCGACCCGGTGCTGGTAGTAGAGGTCGATCTCGTCGAGCGAGAGGCGCTTGAGGCTCGCGTCGCAGCAGGCTCGAACGTACTCGGGGCGTCCGCTCACGCCGCGCGCCGCCGGGTCGCTGCCCCGCAGCATGCCGAACTTGGTGGCGAGCACGAAGGAGTCGCGGGGTCGCCCGCGCAGGGCGCGCCCGAGCAACTCCTCGTTGGTGTGCGGGCCGTAGACGTCGGCCGTGTCGAGCAGGGTGACGCCCAGCTCGAGCGCGCGATGGATGACGGCGATCGAGGTGCTGTCGTCGCGCGGACCGTAGAAATCCGACATGCCCATGCAGCCCAGGCCGAGCGCCCCGACCTCGAGCCCCTGACTTCCGAGCCGCCGCTTCTGCATCACTCCTCCTGCGAAAGGGCGCGCCGGGCGCCCCGCGAACGCGGTCTGCTGGTGGTGGGCGGAAGCACCGGAGCCGATACTCCCTGCCCAGATGTTACTAGAATCGACGCCGGGAGGTCGGACGATGGGCACGAGAACGGTGTTTCCGCGGGTGTTCTGGGTGGCGAACCTGATCGAGGTGCTGGAGCGTTTCGCCTACTACGGGCTCTACTTCGGCTTCGGCATCTACATGGCGTCGCTCGGATACTCGCGCGGCCAGCTCGGCGTCGTACAGAGCCTGTTCCTGCTGCTGTCCTACGTGACGCCCGTCGTGTCGGGCAGCTTCGCCGACCGCTACGGGTTCAAGAAGGTGCTGATCGTCTCCTACCTCGCCTACCTGCCCTCGATCCTGCTGCTGCTGCTGACCCGGTCGTTCTCGGGGATCGTGCTGACCATGCTGAGCATCGGTCTCGCCGCCGGCATCTTCAAGCCTCTCGTCTCGGCCACCATCCGGGCGGTCACCGACAAGAGCAACAAGACGCTCGGCTTCGGGATCTTCTACGCGATGGTGAACGTGGGAGGTACCTTCGGTCCGGTGGTGGCGGGGCGCCTGCGGGCGATCTCCTGGAACCTCGCTTTCGCGGCCGAAGCCGCCGCGATCGTGGTGATGCTGCTGGTGACGGTCTTCTTCTACCGGGAGCCTCCGCGAGAGATCGAGGGTGCGACCCTGGGACAGAAGCTCCGCGAGATCCGGGAGGTCCTGTCGGACGGGAAGTTCGCCTCCTTCCTGGTGCTGCTGGGGGTGATGTTCTGGCTTCCCTTCTGGGCCTTCTTCAACCTCTGCGCCATCTACGTGGACCAGGACCTCGACACCGCGACGCTGTACGCGGCCCTGGCAGGGGTCTTCGGCTCCGGCTTCGCGGGCTTCCTCTCGCACCGGGGCCCGGATGGAGCGCTTCGGGTGATGGGAGAGTCGATCTCGACCACGGGCTACATCATCATGCTGCTGCAGGTCTTCGTGTCGGGCTTCCTGGAGAAGCGGCGCGCCCTGCCCTCGTTCATGTCGGGCCTCGCCATCGCGGCGGCGGGCTTCCTGGTCCTGGGATACGCCCGTGTCTCCGCCGCGACGCTCGTGTTCGCGGGCATCTTCCTGTTCGCGGTGGGAGAGATGGTCGCCTCTCCGCGCATCCAGGAGTACATCACCTGGATCGCGCCCAAGGAGAAGGCGGGGCTCTACATGGGCTCGAACTTCCTGGCGGTGGGGATCGGTGGAGCCCTGAGCGGGGTCACCTACACGAGCCTCTACGGGTACCTGCGCGGCCTGGGTCACGCCGAGTACGTGTGGTACCTCCTGGCGGCGCACTTCGTGCTCGCGATCGTGATCCTCAACCTGTTCGTGAAGGTCTGGGGTGAGTTCCGCGAGCAGGAGGCCTGAGGTTCAGCGCGGGGCCGAAGGCCCGTCGCTGGGCGCCGCCTCGGCCGGCAGGGGTGCCGGCGGAGCGCCCTCGCTGCGGACGTCGACCGCGGTGAAGATGCCCTCGACGTTGACGTCGTAGCCGGGATGCCCGCCAGCGCCGCCGACGCCGCGGTCGACGGCGTTGAAGGGCAGGCCAGCGCCGTGGACCCGGACCGGGGTGCCCTCGGGCACGGTGAGGGTGACCGAGTTGAAGACGCCGGACACCCGGATGCGGCGAGGCGCGTCGGGGGCCGGCAGCCGCAGGGTGGTCGCGAGGAAGACGCCCTCGAGACGGCCACCGGTGCAGGAGCCCCGGGTGAGGTCGATCTGGCTCCGCACCATCGCGCCGCTCACGCGGAAGCCGAGAGGCAGCTCGGCCGGAAGGCGCAGCTCCCAGCGCTGTTTGTGTCCCGGGAGGAAGAAGACGCGGGCCTGCCGGCTCCGCAGGCGCACCCGGGCGCTGCCGTCCCGCTCCTCGACCGCGAGGTGCGTGCCGTCGGCGCCGGCGAGTGAACGGCCGTCGACGAGCGTCTCCGGCGCGAGGCCGGTCACGCTCTCGAGCCGGAGTCGCGTCGCGAACAGGTCGGCCGCCAGCTCGACGCTCTGCGTGCCCGCGGGTCTTCCGGAATACTCACGTTGCCATGGGCCCCTCGCGGCGACGTCGAGGCGAGAGCCGCTCGCGACCCAGGCGAGCGAGCCGAGTACCAGAGCCGGACCGAGCAGGAGGAGCCAGGGCGCCCGCGTCTTCTCGAACGCGATCCGGATGCCGGCCGACATGATCAGGACCGGCCAGAGGGTGATGGCGTCGACCCAGAAGGACCAGGGCAGGACGCCCATCGTGTTCAGCAGCAGGAAGACGGCGACTCCGGCGAGCTGGATGCCTTCGGCGGCGCGGGCCCAGTCGACGGCGGGCCGGGCGGGCGGGGCGGCGGGGGGCTGGTCCATCGGCTTCTTCTTCCTCCGTCGAAGCTTACGCCGCCCACAGGCACGCCGTTCCCTGCCTGGACCGTCACTCGCCGATGGGGAGCGGTGGTTGGCCGAAAACGACGCCGCCCGGCGCGAGCCGAGCGGCGCGTGCGTGGGAAAGATGGGGCTATCGCGCGGCGGGAGAGGGCGGGGCCTCCGTCTCGCGCGCAGACGCCAGGCCCTGCTCGATGCGGGCGGCGCCGTTCACGGTGCGCAGCTCGAAGCGCGCGCCGCCGGCGCCGATCCGGCCCTCGAGCCGGCGTCGACCGGAGCGCGCGGCGCGGACCAGGTCGAAGTCGGAGTGCACGCTGCCGTTGACGGTACGCGCATCGAGGTCGGCGGAGGCATCGCGGGGCAGGACGAGACGCACCGATCCGTTGGTGGTGCTGAGACGGTTCCGCCCCGCGGGATCGACCCGGGCCATTGCGACCTCGACGCTGCCGTTGGTGGTCGTGGCCTCGACCTCACTCCCGAGGTTGCGTGCCTCGACCGTGCCGTTCACGGTCTGGGCGCGCACGTGGCCCGCGACCCCGTCGATCACCACCCGGCCGTTGACGTTGCGGACCGAGACGTGGGCGGAGCGGGGGACCGTGATCTCGTACGCGACGCCGCCCGAGCCTCCCAGCCAGAAACCGGTGCGGGGCTGGCGAGTCCGGACCGTGACGTGGTCACCCTGGCCCTCGACCAGGACCTCGATCCGCTCCAGGAGCCGCTGGTTCGGCGCCGACTTGGTCGCGTGGACGCGGACCTGCGGCTCGTCCCAGGTCGCGACGCGGACGCTCCCGTTCGTGTTCTCGAGCGATAGCTCGCCCGTCACCGACATCGGGCGGGTCTCGTCGATCGAGGCGCGGACCGTCGGGCCGAAGCCTCCGTCGATGCAGCCGGTGAAGACCGCAGCCGCAAGAATGGCGCCGGCCGCCAGAATGCCACGCTTCATGTGCCCTCCGTTCTGACCTCTGATACGCAGGGGCGGGGGCACGGGTTCGCTAATTCTCCGGGGCGATCTTCTAGCGGCGGATCAGGAGGACATGAGTGCCGGCGACGACACCGGGCAGGCCCTGGACGTTCTCGAGCTCGAGCGGTTCCTTGGCTCGCTTCCCCTGGCCGGGGAGGAGCACGAGCGACTGGCCCCGGAACTCGACCCGGGCGAGCACGATGCCGGCGCGCGTGCGGACGGCGCAGATCCGGTCGGGAGTGATGTGCCCACCCCGCCGGAACACGATGCGATCGCCTGGTGCGGCGAAGCCGCGCAGGAAGTCCATGTCCCGCGTGGAGACGTCGTAGGCGAACAGGCGGTCCGGGCCGTAGTCCTCGACCAGGCGGCGATCGATGACGAGACGGTCGCAGATCGCCATCGGCGAGGGCATGGTTCTTCCGGGATCGGCGCCGTTCGCCAGGACCGGGATCGCGACCCCTTGGGCCCGGCCGCGCGATGCTCGCCGGGCGAGTGCCTTGCGCTCCACGACGCGGGCCGCGCGCGTCGGCCCCGCCCCGCTCCGGGCATCGCCGGAGTGGGCCGAGGCGACGCGTCGGCCGGCGCGCGACGTAGAGCCCCGCCTCGCGCCGGTGCGGCCGGCGGACGTGCTCTTGCGAGCCCTCTCGACCATGTCTGCCCTCCGCCCGCCATCTGGTCGGGGAGGCGGGATTTGAACCCGCGGCCACGAGCGCCCAAGGCTCGTGCTCTACCAGGCTGAGCTACTCCCCGTAGCGGAGCGATGATGCACCTGAATCATAGCAGCCCGGGCGCCGCGCGCGGCGTATCATGCCTGAGATGCGAGAGCTGCTGCTGGCCAGCCAGAACCCGGGCAAGCTGAACGAGATGAGGCTGCTGATCGAGGGGATGCCCTTTCGCGTCGTCGGCCCGCGGGAGATCGGGATCCTCGGGTCCCCTGATGAGACTGGCGCCTCCTTCCTCGAGAACGCGACGCTCAAGGCCCTCCATTACGCCACGCGCTCGGGGCGGCTGACGGTAGCGGACGACTCGGGGCTGTCGGTCGACGCCCTTGGCGGCGGACCTGGTCTGCACTCCCGCCGTTTCGGCGGCGAGGGCGCGAGCGACCTCGATCGCAACCTGCTCCTGCTCGAGAAGCTGCGCGACGTCCCTTGGGAAAGCCGTAGCGCCTGCTTCACGAGCGCCGTGGTGGTCGCGGAGGGCGAGCGCGTTCTGTTCCAGGCCCAGGAGACGGTGAGCGGGAAGATCGCGCACGAGCTGCGGGGCAGGAACGGCTTCGGCTACGATCCGTTGTTCTTCTATCCCCCCTATGGGAGAACCTTCGGGGAGGCCTCGCGCGCGGAGAAGGACGCCGTCAGCCATCGCGGCAAGGCCTTCGCCCGGCTCCGCGCCTATCTCGCGGAGCTGAGCGTCCTGGAGAGCTGAGCCCTCGCCTAGGGCTTGCGGGGCTCGAAGTCGACCAGGGCCTTGCGCTGGAAGCCGACCAGCTCGCGGATGCCCTTCTCGGCCGTGGCGAGCAGCTGCCGCATCTCGTCCTCGCTGAAGGGCTGGCCCTCGGCCGTTCCCTGGATCTCCACGAACCGCCCGTCGCCTGTCTTGACGACGTTCATGTCGACCTGTGCCGTCGAGTCCTCCGAGTAGTTGAGATCGAGCAGGATCGCGTCCTTGACGCGGCCCACCGACACGGCGGCCACGAAGTCCCTGACCGGCAGCGAGGCGAGCGTGCCCTGCCGCTTCAGTCGTCGCAAGGCCTCCACCAGGGCCACGAAGGCACCGGTGATCGAGGCACAGCGCGTGCCCCCGTCGGCCTGCAGCACGTCGCAGTCGAGCCAGACGGTCCGTTCCCCGAGCGCCCGCAGGTCGACCACGGCACGCAGCGAGCGGCCGATCAGCCGCTGGATCTCGTGCGTGCGCCCGGACGGCGCTCCCCTCGCCACCTCGCGCTGGGAACGCGTGTTGGTGGCACGCGGCAGCATGCCGTACTCGGCCGTGACCCAGCCCTCGCCCTTGCCCTTCAGGAACTGGGGCACCTTCTCGTCGAGGCTCGCGGCACAGAGGACCCGCGTGTCGCCCAGCTCGATCAGGCAGGAGCCCTCCGCGTGCTTGAGGTAGCCTGTGGTGATCTTGACGGGACGCAGCTGGTCGGGCCCGCGTCCGTCCAAGCGTCGCCCGTCAGGGGCGAGCACCGCCGGGTCGATCTGCTGCTTGAAGTCGCCGAGCCGGAAGCTCACGGCCGTGCCCCCTGGCTCACGACTCCGGGCGCGGAACGCCCGAGACCATAGAGCTGACGGTACTGCTCGCGGTTCGCCAGCACGATCATGACGTAGGAGCGCGTCTCCGAGAAGGGGATGCTCTCGATGAACTCCTCCGCGCTCGCTGGCCCCCGGGCGGCGGTCCAGGCGTCGACGCGGTGCGGGCCCGCGTTGTAGGCCGCCAGCACCCTCTCGATGGCGCCGTCGAAGCGATCGGCCATCTGGCGCAGGTAGTGGGTGCCGAAGTCCAGGCTGACCCCCGGGTCGTGCAGCGCGGCCCGGCGAAAGCGCCTGCCCTTGGCGCGGGCGATCCGCCTGCCGGTCGCCGGCATCACCTGCATCAGGCCCCGGGCGCCGGCACGGGAGAGGGCGGCCGAGTCGAAGCTGGACTCCTGGAGGATGAGCGCCGCGACCAACGCCGCGTCGAGCGCGTTCGCGTCGGCGGCGGCCTCGAGCTGCGCCTGGTAGCGCAGAGGGAAGAGGATGCGCCACACCTCGGGCGGCAGCCGCTCGCCGGCGGCGCTGCGCCACTCGGGAAACGCCTGTTTCATCCGCACGATCGCGGGACGCAGGCGCCCCTGGCGCCAGTCGATCCAGGCCATGGTGGCCAGGACGCGGGAGGACTCGGGCAGGAGGTGGAGCTCCCGCTCCGCCTCCTCGAGTCGCTCCAGCAGCAACAGCTGGCGCAGGCGGGTGCCACGCGGCTCGGGCAGCGGTGGATCCGTGGGCGCACCGGCGGGGAGCAGGGCGAGGCGTGGCCGGCGACTGCCGCCCAGCTGCTTCAGGGCGTCGCTCGCGCGCAGGCCGTGATAGGAGTGCTCGAAGCGCTGCACCGTCTCCTCGAACAGGCGCCGGGCACGCTCGTCTTCGTGCAGGGCGAGACGAGCCCGGCCGGCCCAGTAGAGGAAGCCGGCGGTGGAGCCGCTGGGCGGCCGCAGCCGCGCCGCCCGCTCGAGCGTCGTCGCGGCGGCCTCGAAGCGTCCCGCCCGGTAGTCGGCCCATCCGCAGCGCCAGGCGGCCCGCTCGACGTAGCGCCCCTCCGGGAACTCGATCAGGAGGCGCCGCCACCAGGGCAGCGCCGGGAGGTCGAGGGCATCCTTCTGGTAGTAGTTGGCGAGCGCGAGCAACGCCTGTTCGGCCCAGGGCGTTCCGCGGTGGTGGGCGGCCACCAGCTCGTAGGCGTCGGGGGAGCCGGTTCGCCGGGCCTCGTCGCGCGCGAGCAGGAACGCCACCTCGGCCGCGAGCGCCGAGTCGGATGGGATCGGCTGCAGCTGCCGACGCGCCTCGCGGGCGCGGCCGAGGGTGAGAAGGGCGCGCGCGAGGCTCACCCGCGCGCGCTCGGCGTCCGGGGCCGGCAAGAGGTGGGAGGGGACGGAGCGGAGTGCCGCCAGGGCGTCACGCGTGTGTCCGGCGGCGAGCAGCGCCGTGCCGCGCTCGAGCAGGATCCTTGCCTCGTCTTCGGACGTGCGGGGCGGGAGCGCGTCGGCGAGGCTTCGCAGGCGCGCCCGCGCCTCCTTTGCCTGGGGCGAGGCTGGGTGGTCGCGGTCCAAGCGGTCGAGAGCGGCGGCCGCCGCCGGGCGGTCGCCGCGCGCCAATTGCGCGGTCGCCAGCGCGAGCAGGGCGTCGGGCAGCTCCCGAGGACAGCTCGCGACGACCTGCTCGAGCGGTGCCACGGCTGCGTCGGGTTGCCGAGAGCGCAGCAGCAGGTCGGCCGCCCGCGGCAGCGCCGAGCAGCCGACGGCGCTCGCGGGCTCGGCGGCGGCGGCGAGGTAGGAGCGGGCGGCCGGCTCGAGACGCCCGAGCTTCTCCTGGGCTCGCCCGATCGCCTCGAGGGCGTAGTCACGGAGGAGAGCGCGCTGTACCTCGGGGCGGGAGAGCTCGACAAGCGCCTCGGGGGCACGACCCGCGTCGAGCAGTCGGAGTCCGAGCGCGAGCCGCGCCAGGCCGCAGACCGTGCTGTCGGGGTAGCGACGCGCCACCGCCGAAAGGGCCTCCTGGCCCGACTGCCCGTCGCGGGCCGCGGCGTCGTGCAGGGCCGCCTCGGCGGTGTCCGCGGGCTCCGCATCCAGCCGCCAGGACGGGCTCGCGCCCGGGGCCGCGAGCAGGAAGGAGAGTGCGACGCTCGCCATCAGGAGCAGCGGATCTTCCCTACATGGGTCCGAGGGCGCTGGCGTCGCCCCCGGCCAGGATGCGTACGAGCTCGTCGAGGAAATAGTCCGTCGACTCGCGGATCGGGGCCGGCACCCGCTCGTGGTACATCTGCCTCCCGCGCTCGATGTCCTCCTTGAGCCGCTCGTAGATGTCCTTGGTGCGACGTCCTTCGGTGACCTTCGCCTCGTTGTAGAGCTTGATCTCGCTGACCACGAGCCGCGCGAAGCGCTTGGCGTCGTCGTGTGCCTTCTGGTCTTCCGGCGCGACACTCCGCGCGCGGGCGGGAGCGGACCCGGGCATGGCAGTCGGGGCCGAGGGGCGGCGGGAGGCGGGGGCCCCCGAGGGAGGTCGGAAGGCGCTCACGGGCTGGGGACGCACGGACGCCGCACCCCAGGCCGGCGAGGTCGGTGGCTCGGGCTCGGGCGGCTGGGGCGGGAGCGAGACCGGGGGCCGCGGAGTGGGGCCGGTGCCGGGAGAGGTGGCCGAGGCGCTCGTCTTCGGCCCGGCGCTCAGCACGTCGATCACCTTGCCGGCGAAGGCGACCAGGATCTCGATTGCGTCCGACGTGGACTGGGGGATCTCGTCCTCGGAGCTGGAGCAGAAAAGGACGGCGGCGACCTTCTCGCGCAGGATGAGAGGGACCGCGAGGATGCCGCTCGGGTTACCGCCCAGACGCGTGAGCGCCTGGGCAGTGCCCGGCGAATGCGTGATGTGCCCCCGGGTGGCGCGTCGCGAAGAGTGCACGACCCGGAACACGGTGTCGGCGGTCAGGGGGACGGAGACCGACTTCACGCTTTCGGAGTGGTCGAAGCCGCGCGCGTACCAGCCCACCGCGGCGTTGCTCTTGATGATGAACATCGCGGCCCGCTCGATCCCTTTGGCGACCTCGACCACGAGGTGGGTGAGGACCTCCGAGAGGTTCGCGCCCTTCTCGATGGCCGAGATCGAAGCCTTGAGCCCCGAGTAGTCGGTCCCGCCCTGGGCCGGCTGGCGCGACACCACCTCGCGCATCGCGGCGCCGATCGCGCGCTCGTCGACCTTCTCGTCGTAGCGTGCCACCGACTCGCCGAGCTCGTCGAGGGCGCGTACGAGTGAGGCCTGATGCTCCTGGATCGCACGCTGGATCTCGACGACCCAACCCGCCATCTGCTGGCTGATGAGCGCTGAGGTGCGTGCTTTGAGGTCGTCTTCGAGGCTCATCGAGTCCTCTTGGCGGAAGCGCCTAAATCAAGCAAGATCCCGACTTATGTCCCCGCGCATTATGTTGCACGCGAAGCGGGCGTGTCAATGAAGTCGCAGTGGGAGGATTGGTTGGATCGCCCGTTTTCTGCTAGACTGCCCGCCCTCGTGGGGCCGTGGCTTCGAAAGAGACGTCGGGGCAGGGGCCCTGCCGCGGCGTTCGCGGTCGGTCGAAGTCGTGGATCGCGCCTCGTCGCCGCCCGGGGATCGCCCGGCCTGATCACGGATAGCCTGGCATGGACAAGGTGGGTCGCCTCGCGCTGGTCGTCGGAGGGAGTCGTGGCATAGGACGCGCGATCGTCCTGCGCCTGGCGCGCTCGGGCTTCGACGTCTGGCTGACCAGCCGGCAGGCGAGCCCCGAGGCCGAGGCCACCGCCTCGGAGGTGCGGCGCCTGGGGCGGACCTGCGAGCTCGTCCTTCTCGACCTCTCCGATCACGAGAAGGCGCGCGCGGCGCTCCAGGCCCGGGTCGAGGAGGCGGTTCCGGACGTGGTCGTCTTCAACTCCGGCATCGCGCGCGATGGGCTCCTGGTCTGGATGTCGCGGGAGGAGTGGCGCTCGGTCATGGCCGTCAACCTGGACGGCTTTCACACCGTGATGTCGGTACTGCTGCTCCCGATGCTCCACCGGCGCTCCGGCCGGATCGTGGCGATCACGTCGCTCTCCGGACAGGTGGGGCAAGCGGGCCAGGTCAACTACTCGGCCTCCAAGGCCGGGCTGATCGGCGCCGTCAGAGCGCTGGCGCGCGAGGTCGGCCGCAAGAACATCCTGGTGAATGCGGTCGCCCCCGGCGTGATCGAGACGGCGATGACCGAGCAGCTGCCGCGCGAGCAGATCCTGCCGCTGATCCCGCTGAACCGCTACGGCACGCCCGAGGACGTGGCCGCGATCGTGGACTTCCTGTGCAAGGAAGAGGCGATGTACATCCACGGCCAGGTGATCGGCGTGAACGGCGGCATGGCGACCTGAGGTCCGGGGCTTGACTACGGCGATCGCGGAGTACGACGAGGTGGTGATCGGTGCGGGAGCCGGCGGCCTGACGGCCGCCCTCCTGCTGGCGCGGCTGGGTCGCCGAGTCGCCCTGGTGGAGAAGTCGCGGGACATCGGGGGCGCGCTGGCGCGCTTTCGCTGCGGCGATCACGAGTTCGAGTCGGGCTTCCACTTCACGGGCGGCCTCCAGACGGGCGGGGTCCTCTCGGACATGCTCAGGGTCCTCGGGTTGCGCGACGAGATCCGCGCGGTCCCGATTCGTGAGCAGGGGGGACAGCTCGTCCACGTCGAGTCCGAGCGACGGACCTACGAGCTGCCGGTGGGGGGCGAGGCGTTTCGCCGGCAGCTGCACGGCTACTTCCCGGGTGAGGAAGCCGCGATCGACGAGTACTGGCGCCGGATGGCCACCGTCTGCCATGGCAGCGCGGCGGCGGACCTGCGGGCGCTCAGCCGGGGCTTCCAGCTCACGAGTGAGGACAACCTGACGCTCGGCCAGGCGCTCGCCGGGCTGACCTCGAACGCGACCCTGAAGGGGCTGCTCGGCCTGCTTTGCATGTGCCACGGCAGCAGTCCCGCGGAGATCTCCTTCGCCAACCACAGCCGGGTCGCCTTCGCGCTCCACGACTCGACCACCCGGATCGACGGCGGCGGCCGGGCGCTGGTCGAGGCTTTCCGGCGCGCTCTGCGTGCCGTGGGTGTCGACGTCCTCTGCGGGCGGGCGGCGAAGGGTTTCGAGTGCTCGGAGAGACGCCAGGGCGAGCGGCTCGTGCTCAGTACCGGCGAGCGGCTCCGCTTCAGGAACGTGGTCTCGACCCTGCATCCGCGGGCCGTGCTCGAGACCCTCCCGGCCCGGAGCCTGACACCGGCGTTCCGGGAGCGGGTGCTCGGTCTGCGGCCGAGCGTCGGCTTCTTCGCGCTCTTTGCCGTGCTGCGTGGGGAGCAGGACGTCGACTGGAGTCGCACGCTCGTGACCCTCCTGCCGACGCCCGATCTCGAGAGCCTGTTCGACGCCTCCCATGCGGGCGACGGAGCGCTCGTGATCATGGGAGGCGACAGTGGCCCGGGCCCGGGATCTGGCGTCCTGCACGTCCTCGAGGCGACTCCGGTCGAGCAGGTCGGCGAGTGGCAGGGCTCCTCGACGGGCTCTCGTCCGGCGGGCTACCGCGAGTACAAGGCGCGGCGCGAGCGGCGCATCCTGGAGCGGCTCGACGCCTGGCGGCCCGGTCTCGCCGGCGGGATCGAGGTGATCGCCACCGCGACGGCGCTGACCTTCCGCGACTACCTGAACTCGCCCGACGGCTCGGCCTACGGGGTGCGGCAGCAGCTCGGTCAGGTCAGCCTCTTCGGGCGGCTCCCTCTGCGCAACGTGTTCGCCGCCGGACAGAGCGCGGTGCTGCCTGGGCTGCTGGGGACGATGATGTCCTCCTTCGCGGTGTGCCGGACCCTGGTCGGCCCCGAAATCTACGACGAGCACGTGGAGGGAGCGCTCGCATCATGAGGAGAGTCGTGATCACCGGTGCCGGTGCCGTTTCCCCGCTCGGGACGAGCGTCTCGGAGCTGGTCGTTGCCCTCGCCGAGGGACGCTCCGCGGTGCGGCGGATGGGGGAGTGGGACGGGGTGCCGCTCCGCAGCCGGGTCGGCGCGCCGGCCCTGCTCCAGAACGAGAAGGCGATTCCCCGCCCGATGCGGCGCACGATGGGGAGGCTCAGCATCTTCGCCTGCCAGGCGGCGGGCGAGGCGCTCGCCGCCGCCGCGTTGTCGCTCGACGGCCTGGACCTGAGCCGCGTCGGCTGCCTGATCGGGTCCACCATGGGAAGCGCGATCAGCCTCGACCGGACCTACCGGAGCCTGATCCCCGAGTGGAACACGAGCGAGCTGTCCGGGACCATGTTCTTCCAGTGCCTCCCCAACACCGCCGCCATCAACGTCGCCCAGTTCCTGGGCCTGCTTGGAATCGTGGTGGGAGCCTCGGCGGCCTGCTCGTCGGCCCTGCAGGCGATCGGGGCCGGCCTGGACCTGATCCGGCTCGGGCGCCAGGACGTCGTGCTGTGCGGAGGGGCCGAGGAGCTGCACGAGACGGTGACGGGCTCCTTCGACATGCTGCTCGCCACCTCCTCCGCCTACAACGACGACCCGCAGCGGACCCCGCGGCCGTTCGACACCGCCCGGGACGGGCTCGTCTGCGGGGAAGGTGCCGGGATTCTCGTGCTCGAGGAGCGGGAGCGCGCCCTGCGGCGCGGTGCCCCGATCCTGGCGGAGGTGTGCGGCTACCATACCTGTACCAGCGGCCTGCACATGAGCGAGTCGAACCGGGCCGCGATCGTTCGCTGCATCAAGGAGGCCCTGCGGGATGCCGAGCTGGACGCCCAGAGTGTCGACTACGTGAACGCCCACGCGACCGGCACGCGGCAGGGGGACACGGAGGAGGCCGCGGCTCTTCGCGACCTCTTTGGCGACCGGGTGCCCGTGAGCAGCCTCAAGGGCCACCTCGGGCACACGCTCGGGGCCTCCGCCGCGATCGAGCTGGCCGCCTGTCTCTCGATGATGGAGCGAGGCGTCTTGGTGCCCACGCGCAACCTCGAGCAGCCCGCGCCGGAGTGCGAGGGCCTCTGGCACCTGATGCGGCCTGAACCGCGGCGGGCGGACGTCCTGCTGAAGAACAGCTTCGCGTTCGGCGGCATCAACGCCTGTCTGGTGCTGCGCCGGCACCAGGCGTGAGGGAGGGGAGCCCGATGGTCGAGGATGACGTGGTGCGGATGGTGAACGAGGTCTTCGAGCAGTCCTTCGAGATCGAGCCGGCCAAGCTGCGGCCGGAGGCGCACATCTTCAAGGACCTCGGCCTCGACAGCCTCGATACCGTGGACCTGGTGGTGGCCCTGCAGAAGAAGTTCGGTGTGCGCATCCAGGACAGCACCGAGGTGCGGTCGATCGAGACCATCGCCCACCTCTACGACTTCATCCAGGCGGAGCGGGAGAAGCACAGGAGCTGAAGTGATGCGTCGGCCGACCTGGGTTGCGTTCAGCGTCTGGTTCTATTGCCTGGTGCTGCTCGCTTCCGTGATCGCGATCCCCGCCTTTGCCGCGATGGTCGCGGTGTCGCGGCTGGTCGTGCCGCGCCGTCGCACGATGAGCCTGTTCCGTCTTGCCATCCGCTGGTGGGGGATGCTCGTCTGCGCGTTGCTCTTTCCGTTCGTCAGGATCCGCGTCCAGGACGAGGAGCCCAGCCGCAAGATCGGCGGTGCCATCGTCATCGCCAACCACCGGGCCGCCTCGGACGTATTCGTTCTCGCCCGTCTCCAGGGTGAGGGGGTCTCGGTCGTGAACCTCTGGCCGATGCGGCTGCCGGTGCTGGGGCTCCTGGCGCGGCAAGCCGGCTTCCTGAGCGTGCGCGAGATGTCGATCGAGGAGTTCGTCGATCGTGCGGCGCGACTGCTCGCTCAGGGCGTGGGCGTCGTGGCGTTTCCCGAGGGAACGCGGTCCGGGAGCACCGCGCTCGGCCCCTTCCACGGGGCCATGTTCCGCCTGGGACTGAAGAGCCGGGCGCCCATCGTGCCGGTCTGTATCGCAGGGAGCGAGCAGATCCCGCCCCGGGGCACTTGGATCCTGCAGCCAGGGGTCATCCGCGTGCGCAAGCTCCCGGCGCTGCTGCCGGAGGAGTACGGAGCGCTCGACGCCTTCCATCTCAAGAACCGCGTCCGCGAAAGGATCGCCGCCACGCTGGCGGAGATGGATGGTGCGGCATGAGGCGCTTCGAGCCGCGCGGGGCGCGACTGGCCTTCGCTGGCCTCGAGCAGATCCGGGAGGTGCAGGCGGCGCTCCTGCGCGAGCACCTGGCCCACGTTGCCGAGCGGTCGCCCTTCTACCGCGAGGCCTGGCGCAGGGCGGGGTTGGCGGTGTCGGATCTGGCCGAGGTCGCCCCCGATCAACTGGGCCTGCTGCCGACCACCTCCAAGAGCGATCTCGAGCGGAACAACGACGACTTCCTGGCCGTCCCGCGGCGCGAGGTGGCGGACATCGTGATGTCGTCGGGGACCACCGGGCTCCCTACCCGCATCATGTACACGGAGGGTGACCTCGATCGCCTGTCGTACAACGAGTTTCTCTCGTTCGAGGCCTGCGGCGTGACCGCAGAGGACACGACTCTCCTCACCTGCACGCTCGACCGCTGCTTCATCGCAGGTCTCGCCTACTTCCTCGGCATGCGCCGGCTCGGGGCCGCCAGCATCCGCAACGGCCACGGCACGATCGAAAGCCACCTGGAGGTGATCCGCCGCATGCGGCCGACTTTCCTGGTGGGCGTGCCGAGCTTTCTGCGCCGGCTGGGCGCGTATCTGGACGCGCAGGGCTACCCGGCGGCGCTGGCCGGAGTGCGCGGGCTCGTCTGCATCGGCGAGCCGCTGCGCGACCGCAGCATGCACCCCGTGCCGCTGGGCGCGGATCTGGAGCGGATCTGGGGCGCACCGGCCTACTCGACCTATGCCTCCTCGGAGATCGTGAGCTCGTTCTGCGAGTGCACCGCCCGGCAGGGAGGGCACCTGCACGCGGAGCTGGCGGTCGTGGAGATCCTGGACGAAAGAGGGTGCCCGGTAGCGGATGGTGAGGTGGGTGAGGTCGTCGTGACACCCCTCCAGGTCGAGGGCATGCCGCTCGTGCGCTTTCGGACCGGGGATACGAGCTTCCTGCTGAGAGAGCCGTGTCCCTGCGGCCGCCGCACGCCGCGGCTGGGGCCGATCCTGGGACGGTTGAAGCAGATGATGAAGGTGCGCGGCACCACCCTCTTTCCGCAGGCGGTCTTCGCGATCCTGGACGGCATCCGGGGTGTCGAGGAGTACTGGGTCGAGGCGCTCGAAACGGGTGAGCTCTCGGACGAGCTCCGCGTGCATTGCGCCGTCGCGGGCCTGGAGGCGGCGGAGATCGGCCGCCGGCTGCAGGCGGGCGTGCGGGTCTTGCCCAAGGTGGTCACCGAGCCGCTGGAGAGCGTGCGCAAGGTCGTGTACCCTGCTGGCGCGCGCAAGCCGGTCCGCTTCCTGGACCGGCGGAGAAGGTCCGAATGAGCTGTCACCTCAGGGTCGGTGATTTCGAGTTCTCGCCCGAGGACGTGGAGCGGACGGTTCGCGAGAAGGGTCTGCTCTCGATCGAGGTCGAGTTCAGCCTGAAGTGCAACTTCCACTGCCGCTACTGCTACCTGCAGGGCCGGTCCGGGGGCGAGGGAGGGCTCACCCCGGACGAGGGCCGCTCGGTGATCTCGCAGGCGCGCGACCTGGGTGCGCGCAAGCTGATCGTGCTGGGCGGCGAGCCGATGCTGTACCCGAGCATCGTGGAGATGCTGGCCTACGGGCGCGAGCAGGGGCTGCAGGTCGAGATCTTCACGAACGGCAGCCGCATCGACCGCCGGACCGCGGAGCGGCTCTTCGAGCTGGACGTTCGTGTCGTGCTCAAGCGCAACTCCTTCGTGCCCGAGGTCCAGGACGAGCTCGCCGGACAGAAGGGTGCCTTCCGGGTGATCGAGACCGCGTACCGCCATCTGCGCGCCGCCGGCTACCCGTCACGGGAGCGGATCCTGGGGATCAGCAGCGTGATCTGCCGGCAGAACCAGTCCGAGATCCCGCGCCTGTGGGAGTGGATCCGCAGCGAGGGCCTGGTGCCCTACATCGAGGTCATCACGCCCCACCAGGGGATCCCGCATCTGGAGGAGCTCTCGCTCCAACCGGAGGAGTACCAGAGGATCTTCGAGGGGCTCGCGGCGTGGGATCGTGAGCACGGCGGGCTCAACTGGGACCCGCAGCCGCCTCTCGTCGGCAACCGCTGTCTACGGCACCTCTTCTCCTGCCTGGTCGACGCGGAAGGGCACGTGCTGCCCTGTGTCGGCGTGCCGATCCCGGTGGGCAACCTGCGCGAGCGGTCCCTGCGCGAGATCCTCGACGAAAGCGAGGTCATCCACAACCTGCGCAGCTACCGCGAGACGATCAGCGGTCCCTGTGCCGCCTGCTCTCGCAGCGACAGCTGCTACGGCTGCCGCGGGTCGGCCTACACGGAGACCGGCGATTATCTCGCCTCGGACCCGCGCTGCTGGCACAACCGCGAGCGGCAGGCGGAGATCGAGCGAATGCCTCTGCCCGCCGCGCCGCTCATCCCCCAGCACGATCCCATGCGTCTCGTCGACGCCCTCCACTCGGTGGGAGAGCGGGTCGCCACCGCGGGCGTCACCATACGCGCCGACATGCCCTTCGTCGACGCGAACGGGGTTCTTTCCGAGGCGGCCTACCTGGAGATGATGGCGCAGGCGGCCGCGGCCATGGGAGGCTTCGGCAAGCGGGGCAAGGGGGGGCGACGAGAGGAAGGGCTGATGCTCGGCACCCGCAACCTCGAGATCCTGGGCGAGGCCAGGATCGGCGACCGCCTGGAGATCGAGGTGGCCAAGTCCGCGCGTCTCGGCGAGTTCGGCATCGTGTCGGGGTGCGTCAAACGGCAGGCGGACGTCCTCGCCCGCGGCGAGATCAAGATCCTGCAGATCGACTCGCGCACCGCCTCGTGAGACGGCTTTGGCTGCTCGTCGTCGGTCTGGCGCTCGCCTCCGCGGCGCGGGCCCAGCCGGCCGATCCGGCGACCCAGAAGGTCCTCTCGAGGATCGAGGCGCGCATGGCGGAGGTCCGCACCCTCCGCGCGCGCTTCCACCAGGTGAAGCACGTGCCCCTCTTCGCCAGCGAGATCTCGCTCGACGGCGAGATCGGACTCGAGAAGCCGGACCGGTTCCTCTGGCGCGTGGCGGAGCCGGTGCCCTACTGCCTGGTCATGGACAAGTCGGGCTTCCGGCAGTGGGACGCGGAGACGGGCCGGGTTCAGAGAGGACGGCTGGAGGGCAACCCCGTCCTGCGCGTGGTGGTGGATCAGCTGACCGGGTTCTTCAGCGGGCGCTTCCTGGCCATGACCAACGAGTTCGAGCTCTCGCTGGTGCGGGAAGACCCCGTGGAGCTGACCGGTAGCGCGCGGCCCGGCTCACCCGCCGCGGCCACGATCCGCTCCTTCACGGTCCGCTTCGGGGCAGACGAGCGCTACGTGTCGGCGGTCACGGTGCGGGAAAGCCAGGGAGGCGAGACGCGGCTCAGCTTCCGCGACGTCCAGCTGAACCTGCCGCTCGGGCCCGAGTTCTGGGAGGTGCTGCCGCGTGGGCGGTGAGGCATTTCTTCGCACCTTCGCCTTCTGCCGGCGACACCGTGGCAAGCTGGTCCTGGCCCTCGGGCTACTTCTGGGCGCCTCCGCCGGCAGTCTGTACCTGCTGCCCTTCGACAACAGCCTCGAGCCGATGCTCCCGGAGCGGAGCCGCGTGCGGGCGATGCTCCGCTATCTGGGCGAGGGCGGCATGGCCGACAAGGTGGCGGTCAGCCTCGAGTGCACGGGAGCGACGGCTGAGGACGCGTGCGAGGGACGCCTGCGGAGCGCGGTCCGCTACCTCGTCCGGACCGTCGCGCGCCCCTGGGTGAGCGGTGTGGTGACGCCGCTCGACTCCCCGGATCCGTCGCGTCTGTCGCTTCTCGACCTGGCGCCGGCCACCTTCGACCAGGGGCGCGAGCGAGCGCTTCTCGACCTGGCTCAACCGGACCACCTGCGCTCGCTGCTGCGGCGCCAGCGCGCGCAGGCCCTGGCCCCGCAAGGGATGTTCATGGCAGGCAGGATCCAGCGCGACCCGTTCGGGCTGGAGGGGGACCTCGCCCGCCGGGCCTTCCATGCCTCGTCGGCGCTCGGGTTCGACCTGCGGTTGAAGGACGGGCTCCTCCTGAGCGGCGACGGGCGCTCGGCCCTCCTGATCCTGGAGACGCCGGTGCCGATGACGGACAGCGCGGGGGCGAAGGGCCTGACGGCCTATCTCGAGGGTGTCCTGGCGGGACTGCCGCCGGGCGTCCGGGGCGACTACGTGTGCGCGCACCGGCACACCGTCAGCAACGAGCAGCTGCTGCGACGCGACATTGCCATCACGGGCGCCGTCGAGACGATCGCGTTCCTGCTGCTGGTCGTCGTCACCTTCCGCGACGTCCGTGCCGCCTTCCTGATCCTGGCGATCCCCAGCCTGGCGGCGCTCCTGGCGCTGCCGCTCACCTTCCTCGCCACGGGGATCCTGTCGTACCTGGTGGTGGGTCTCGGCACGGTGATCGCCGGGATCTCGATCGACTACGGGATCCACAGCTACGTCGCGGCGCGGCACGGCCGCGATCCGGGTCGCGCCGTACGGGCCGTCGGGGTGCCGGTCGCCTCGGGCTTCCTGACCACCTCGGGATTGTTCGTGGGCTTCGCGGTCTCGCGCAGCCCGGGCTATCGGCAGCTGGGCTGGTTCGCCGTGCTCAGCCTGCTGGCGTCGCTCGCTCTCGCGCTCTTCGTCCTGCCTCAGTTCGTGCGCCCGGCCGGGCACCAGCAGCCGCCGACGCACCCCGCGCGCCCCCTGGGCGGGCGCCGCCCGCTTCACCTGCTGATCGTCGCCGCCTGGCTGGTCGCCGTCTGCGCGGGGCTTCTGGCCTCGCGCCACGTGCGTTTCGACGGAGAGATCGCGCGGCTGGACGGGATCAGCCCCGAGATCCGCCAGGTCGAGCGGCGCTTCGACGACACCTGGCGCAAGGACGCGCCGGGGCAGGCGCTGCTCGCGGTGAGCGCGGACTCACTCGAGGGCGCGCTGACGGTGAACGAGCTCGTCTACGACCGGTGTCTCGAGGCGGGCGGGGACGGTTGGCTGGTCAGCATCGCCTCGCTCTGGCCGGGCTGGCAGACGCGGCTCGCCAACCAGGAGCGCTGGCGGGACTTCTGGCGCGGCCCTACCGGAGAGCTGCTGCGGGAGCGGCTGGCGAGCGAGGGCCGCGCGCTCGGTTTCGCGCCGCGCGCGTTCGCGCCGTTCTTCGATTGGGTCGGGGAGCCCTCGGTGCTGCCCGACCCGTCGGCGCACGCGGTCCTCAGGCCGCTCTGGCTGCGCCTGGTTCGCCAGCAGGGGAGGCAGGTGCATGTGGTGTCGTACTTCCCGGACGACGTGACGCACCTGGGAGTGGTGGAGAAGGCGATCGCCGGCCTACCGGGCGCCCACGTCGTCTCGGCGCGCGCGATCGCCGGGGCGCTCTCGGACACGTTCAACAGCGAGATCCGCCGGCTGACCCTGGTGGCGCTCGCCTGCATCCTGGTCGTGACGGCGCTGCTGGTGCGCAACCTCCCGCTGCTGCTGATCGTGCTGGTGCCCCCCGTCTCGGCGGTGGCGGGCCTGTTCGCGGCGATGGCGGCCTTCGGCCTGTCGATCAACGTCGCCAACCTGATGGCCGGGATCGTGGTTTTCGGCCTCAGCATGGATTACAGCTACACGATGATGCACGGGATCCAGCACGAGGAGGCGGAGACCAGCCTGCTGGTGATCCACATCTCGGCGCTCACCACCATCGTCGGCACGGCCGTCCTGCTGCTGGCCCACCACCCGGCGCTCTTCTCGATCGGGCTCACCCTGACGATCGGGACGCTGTGCGGCTATCTCGGCGCGATCACGGTCGTGCCGGCGGCGCTCCGCCTATGGCTGGCACGCGGCTAGCCGCGCGGCTCGCGTGGCTGGCGCCCCTGGCGGCCTGCCTGACGGGCTGTGCGCCGCGTGCGGTGACCCCGGCGCTGGAGCTGCCGGCGCACGAGCTCGTCGCGGCCTACGCGCGCAGCAGCCCGCTGCGGATGCAGGCGGTGCAGTCGGTCGTGATGAGCTGGCACCATCGGCCGTTCACGGCGCTGGGCTGGTTCCGCTGCGACCGCGCGCGGGGTACGTTCGCTCTCGTGGGCCTGAGCCCGACCGGGGCGACCCTCTTCACGGTCAACGAGAGCGGGGGCGAGGCCGCCGGGTCCTTCGCGGCGCTGCCGGGCGGTGATCCCGAGGCATGGACGCGCGCGATGGCGGAGGACATCCGGCGCATCTACTTCGACGGCATCCCGCGCAGCGACGACACGGCGCGGCCCGCGGGGCAGGGCGCGCTCGTGACCCGGCGCCTGGCCGACGGGACCGAGCTGCGGCTCAGGCTGGCGGCCGCTCCCTGGCGCTCCGAGGCGCAGTGGTTCTCGGGCGGACGCCGGGTGGGCACCACGATCAGCGAGGACTACGAGTCGCACGGGAGCCTGCGCGTGCCGAGGCGGATCGTCCACAAGAACCGCGTCTACGGCTACCAGCTCGTGATCCGGACCAAGGCGCAGATCGTAGCGCAGGCGACCGTCGAAGACGGCCAGCGTGCGCGTGCAGGCTTCCGGCTTGAGCAGGTTGTCGTCGCCCGGCACCCGCAGCAGCGACGCGGTCATCGGGTCGAGCACGCCATGCTCATAGTCTTTGGTGAGCGGCACCCGCTCCGGGTCCTTGTCCGGCGGCGGATCGATCTTGAAATCCTTGACATCGCCGTTGTCGACGGTGAAGCGGACCTCGTCGGTCTTGTTGCGGGTCTTGATGGTGGAGGCGTAGATCGACGACTTCAGCTGGCCGGCATCGATGATGCCGCGCGCGGCGCTGGTGCCCTCGCCGCCGGTGAAGACGCGGATGAGGCCGGTGGTGATGCCGCTGGCGGCCGCGGTGTAATGGGTTTCGTTGATGTCGATGACCCAGGTGCCCTTGCCGATCGGGATGCCGGCGAGCGAGGCGGTGTAGCGCGCCTCGCAGCTGCCCTTGCGCCGCGCCGCGCCGGCCGGCACGCCGAGCGGCGAGCGCCAGCGCGCCGACGGCCAGCGACAATGCGAAGCCTATGCCTGAGCGGCAGCACGAAACCTGATACCTCCGCGGACGCGTCCCTGCGGAAAGTCCGCGGCCGGGCGACGGACATATAACGGGCGGCGCACGCCCGCCGCGCAAGGGCCTTCAGCCGGGCCGCGCGATGATCCCACAGGAACGAGCAGCCAAAGCTGGTCGGCGGCGGAATAAGTAAATCTGTGATGGCCGCGGCCAAGGCGCTCGAAATAGGTGGCAAAGCCTCGGCTTGACGGGCTTTTCCCGCTCTCTATACGTCCGACCCGTCAATCCCAATAGCACGGAACGGACCGGCGCCCGGCGCTGGCGCTTTTTTCGAGGGATTTAGCCATGTCATGGCGTTGCGATCTGACCGGCAAGAGGCCCGCTGGTCGGCCACAAAGTGAGCCACTCCAACATCAAGACCAAGCGGCGGTTCCTGCCGAACCTGCTCAATGTCACGCTGACCTCGGAAACGCTGGGCCGCCGGTGCGGGTGCGCGTGTCGGCCAATGCGCTGCAAGACCGTCGACCACCGCGGCGGGCTCGACGCCTTCCTGCTCAAGGCCAAGGACGCCGAGCTGGCGCCGAAGATGCTCGAGCTCAAGCGCCAGATCGCCAAGAAGACGGCGAAGGCCGAGACGGCCGCCTGAGCTGCCACGCGCCTGCCTCGCAAACCAGCGCCGCCGCAAGGCGGCGTTTTTGTCTCTGGACCCGCGCTGCGAGCAGCCCGCAGCCTCAATCCGTCACCCTGAGGTGTCCGCCGCAGGCGGCCCTCGAAGCGCGACGGCCAATGACTTGAACTGTGCAATTCCCGGGTCGTTCATCCTTCGAGGCTCGCGTGCTACGCACGCTCGCATCCTCTGCGAGGCTCGCGCACTACGCGCGCTCGCACCTCAGGATGACGGGGAGTGGTTACGCCGCGCTCCGGAGCCCCTCGGCTACTCTCCACCAGCGTGAACTGCAGCAGCAGATTGCGCTGGAGCACCGAGAAATTGTCGTCCGACACCAGCGTCAGGATCGTCTCGCCGCGCGCGTTGCGGTGAACCGCGATGCCTTCCATATTGTCGATCTGATAGCCGAGATCGGCCTCGATCAGCGGCTGCCGTCGACGACCGCGCCCGGCTTGATGCGCGGCAAGCGGAATGCGGCGGATGCGCATGGCGACGCCGCGCGCCGGCGAATAGCTGCGCTCCAGCAGCAGCAGGTCGGCGGGCGGCAGAATGGTGCAATCGCTGACGTCGAAATCGTCGCTGCGCTTGACGCTGAAGCGGGCGACGTCGCCAGCCCTGAGCAGGAACGAGCGGATGATTGCCGGCGGCATCGAGGCTGCGCTCGGTGACGGCGATCAGCTGTGCCGGCGACGGCCGATGCCGGCAGGACGGCGGCCAGGCATTCCAGGCTCTTGTTGATAGGTGAAGCTCTTGAAGTCGGGCGGCACCGCGATCGGCTCGCCGCGCGCCGGAGGCCGTCGCGGCGAAGTCGAAGCGCACGATTTTCTCGACCCGCTCGATGCCGACATAGAACAGGCCGCCGAGCTCGGCGAGCGATTCGGTGTCGTACCAGCCGCGCGCCGCCAGCGGCTTGCCGTCCACGCCGAGCATCGGCGCCATCTCGGCGTCGGCGATGCCGGCCGGGCGGCCGTCGCGATAGACGATGCGGCCGCGCAGCCAGGAGCCGTTGTCGGTGAGGCTGAGGAAATGCGCGCCATCCGGCTCCACGCGGAGGGCCGAGATGCCGCCGAAGGCGCTTGTCGTCCGAGGTGAGCGCCAGCCCGCCGCGGAATTCGAGCGCGCCGAAACGCATGCGCGAGGGATCGCGGTTATCGAAGGAGCGATCGGCGTCGCGGCTCGATCGCGATCGCGCGTCGAGCGCCGGCGCTGGTGCGCAGCGCAGCGCGCCAAGCGCGCAGACGAGCAGAACGACGAGCAAGCGCGCCGGCCAACAGCGTGCCGGCGAGCAAGCCAGCGGCGGCGGGTGCCGCGTCAAGCGACGCGCCGCGGCGCGCGCGCTTGGTGCGGCGCCGGGCGCTCGGCGGCCGGCATTCTCCTCGAACAATTCGGCGAGCTTCTCGGTCATGGCGCCGCCGAGTTCCTCGGCATCGACGATGGTGACGGCGCGGCGGTAATAGCGCGTGACGTCATGGCCGATGCCGATGGCGATCAGTTCGACCGGCGAGCGGGTCTCGATCTCCTCGATCACCCAGCGCAGATGCCGCTCGAGATAATTGCCGGGATTGACCGACAGCGTGGAATCGTCGACCGGCGCGCCGTCGGAGATCATCATCAGGATCTTGCGCTGCTCGGTGCGCGCCAGCAAGCGCTTGTGCGCCCAGTCGAGCGCCTCGCCGTCGATGTTCTCCTTAAGCAGGCCCTCGCGCATCATCAGCCCGAGATTTTTGCGCGCGCGCCGCCACGGCGCGTCGGCCGATTTGTAGATGATGTGGCGCAGGTCGTTGAGGCGGCCGGGATTGGGCGGCTTGCCGGCGGTGCAGCCAAGCCTCGCGCGACTGCCCGCCCTTCCAGGCGCGCGTGGTGAAGCCGAGGATCTCGACCTTGACGCCGCAGCGCTCCAGCGTGCGCGCCAGAATGTCGGCGCAGGTGGCCGCGACCGTGATCGGGCGCCCGCGCATCGAGCCGGAATTGTCGAGCAGCAGCGTCACCACGGTGTCGCGGAACTGCATGTCCTTCTCGTGCTTGAAGGAGAGCGGATGCAGCGGATCGATGACGATGCGCGACAGCCGCGCCGGATCGAGCATGCCCTCTTCCAGATCGAATTCCCAGGAGCGGTTCTGCTGCGCCATCAGCCGGCGCTGCAGCCGGTTGGCGAGCCGCGCCACCACGCCCTGCAGATTGGAGAGCTGCTTGTCGAGATAGCCGCGCAGCCGGTCGAGCTCCTCCGGCTCGCACAGTTCCTCGGCCGCGATGATCTCGTCGAACTTGGGGGTGAAGGCGCGATAGTCGGGCCCGCGCGGCTCGTTGGCGCCGAAATGGCGCGGCCGCTGCGGCTCGCCCGGCGTCTCGGCGTCGCCCATCTCGCCGTCGTCGGCCATGTCGGCGGTCGGCGCGTCGGCCGCCTCGGCGGCGGCATTCGGGCATGTCCTCGGCGGAAACCTGCGTGTCCTCCGCGCTCGCGCGCTGCATGTCGTCGCATCGTCGGCCTCGCCGTCCTCGCCGGAATCCTGCTGGCGGCGATCCTCGTCGCCCTCGTCCTCTTCGTCCTCGGAATCGCTGCGAGCGGTCCTCGCCCATGTCGAGCGCGTCGAGCAGATCGTGCACGGCGTCGCCGAACTGGCGCTGGTCCTCGATCACGCCGTCCAGCCGGTCGAGATCGCGGCCGGCGCGGTCCTCGATCAGCGGGCGCCACAGATCGACCAGCTTGCGGCGCGCCGGCGGCGGCGCCAGGCCGGTCAGCCGCTCGCGCACCATCATCGCCAGCGCTTCCTCGATCGGCGCGTCGGCGCGGTCGGTGATCTCGTCGAACTTGCTGCGGTGGAAGCGGTCGTCGAGCATGGCGGTGAGGTTCTTGGCGACGCCGTCCATGCGCCGCGCGCCGATCGCCTCGACGCGCGCCTGCTCGACCGCCTCGAACACCGCGCGCGCCTGCTGGCCGGCCGGCTGCAGGCGGCGATGCAGCGGCGTGTCGTGGCAGGCGAGCCTGCAGCGCGATCGAATCGGCATGGCCGCGCACGATCGCGGCCTCGTGCTTGCCGAGCTTGCGCGGCGGCTCCGGCAGCCGCACCTTGCCGCCCATCAGGCCGGGCCGCTCGGCGGCGAAGGAGACCTCCAGCTCCGGCTTGCGCGCCATCGCGCGCATGCAGCCGGCCACCGCGCGCTTGAACGGCTCGGTGGGCGATTCCTTCGCCGACGGATTTCGGTTTGATGTTGGAGGCCATGTGTCTCGGCGTTCTTGTGCTCGGGTTTTCGCCCTTGCGTCATTCCGGGACGCGCTGAAAGCGCGTACCCGGAATCCAGAAATCAAATAACCGTCATCCGCTGCTCTGGATTCCGGGTTCGCCGCTGCGCGGCGCCCCGGAATGACAGATTACGACAGCGCCACGTTCACCGCGCTTTCCGGCAGTTCGATGCCGAAGCAGCGCTGATAGAACTCGGCCACGATCGGCCGCTCCAGCTCGTCGCACTTGTTGAGGAAGGTGAGCCGGAAGGCGAAGCCGATATCGTTGAAGATCTCGGCATTCTCCGCCCAGGTGATCACCGTGCGCGGGCTCATCACCGTCGAGATGTCGCCGTTCATGAAGGCGTTGCGCGTCAGGTCGGCGACCCGCACCATCTTGTTGACGATGTCGCGGCCCTTCTCGTTGCGATAGTGCTTGGCCTTGGCCAGCACGATCTCGACCTCGTTGTCGTGCGGCAGATAGTTGAGCGTGGTGACGATCGACCAGCGGTCCATCTGGCCCTGATTGATCTGCTGGGTGCCGTGATAGAGGCCGGAGGTGTCGCCGAGGCCGACGGTGTTGGCGGTGGCGAACAGGCGGAACGCGGGATGCGGCTTGATCACGTTGCTCTGGTCGAGCAGCGTCAGGCGGCCGGAGGATTCCAGCACGCGCTGGATCACGAACATCACATCCGGGCGGCCGGCGTCGTATTCGTCGAAGCACAGCGCGACATTGTGCTGATAGGCCCAGGGCAGAATGCCGTCGCGGAATTCGGTCACCTGCTGGCCGTCCTTGATGACGATGGCGTCCTTGCCGATCAGGTCGATACGGCTGATATGGCTGTCGAGATTGACGCGCACGCATCGGCCAATTCAGCCGCGCCGCCACCTGCTCGATATGCGTCGACTTGCCGGTACCGTGATAGCCGGTGACGATCACGCGGCGGTTCTTGGCAAAGCCGGCGAGAATGGCGAGCGTGGTCGGGCGATCGAACCGATAATCCGGATCGATGTCCGGCACGTGCTCGTCGGGCTGGGAATAGGCCGGCACTTCCATATCGCTGTCGATGCCGAATACCTGCCGGATCGACACCTTCATGTCGGGCAGGCCGGCGACTTGTTCAGTTGCGGCAGTCATTGGTCCTCCATGGCTTCGGACGGCCCGAAGCCCGATACGGTCCGATTCCAAACGGTCCGGCTGAGCAGGGTAACTTAGCAGAGGGTCGGGACCGGAAAAACCCGGTGCCCGCAAACACCCCTATCAATCTTTTCAATAAGATAGGTGCCCCGGGCCCGGCGCGAAAGGCAGGGCTGGGTTGCTTGCGGGGCTTTCTTTCAGGTCAGGTGAAACCCACCGATTTCAAATAGTTGTAGGCCTGGATGACCTCGACCAGGCGGTCCTCGGTGGAGCGGTCCCCGCCATTGGCGTCCGGGTGGTTGCGTTTGACCAGTTCCTTGAAGCGCATCTTGATCTGGTGCGCGTTGGCGCCGACCTCGAGGCCGAGGGTGCCGAGCGCCTTGCGCTCGGCATTGCGTATCGGCGGGGTTTCCGCGCGCGCCTTCTGTTCGGCACGCATGCCCTCGCCGAACAGGTCGAACGAGTTGGCGCGGTTGCCGAAGGCGCTGAAGTCCGCCCGCGCCGGGCCGTTGCCGGTTCCCATCTTCCAGGTCGGGCGATGACCGGTGAGCGCGTCCTTCTGGTAGGCCATCACCGCGGCGTCGTTCATGCCGGCGAAGAAATTATAGGACTGGTTGTATTCGCGCACGTGGTCGAGGCAGTAGCTCCAATAGTCTTTCTCGCGCCCACGCCCCTTGGGCGCGCGGTGGGTGGCTTTTTGGCTGCAGCCGGCCCAATCGCAGCCCGGGCCGTCGGATTTGATCCGACGGTCCTTGTCGGCTTGACCCGGATGCTATCGAATAGAGGTGAATCAAATTTCATGACCGAACACTATGCGCCTTTATCGATGAAGCCTTCAAGACTTGACAGCAGCATCTTTACCTTTGTCGCATTGCCGGACGGCGAACCGGTGCCCACTTCGCCTGGCAATGCTGCATCTTTACCTTTGTCGCATTGCCGGACGGCGAACCGGTGCCCACTTCGCCTGGCAATGCTCCCGTTGTTCCCGATTCCGCCACGAAACAACCATTGACCCGCCTGCCGCCGCTCCTTAAGTCGGGCAGCATGCGAACCGCCGATCTCATCACAAAGAAGTTGACCGAGGCTTTAGCGCCGCAAAGCCTTCAGGTGGTGGATGAATCCCACCAGCACGAAGGTCATGCCGGGCACCAGCCGGGCGGGCAAACCCATTTCCGCATTTATATAGTGTCGGAACTGTTCAAAGGAATGACCCGGCTGCAACGCCACCGGCTGATCAATCAAACCTTGTCGGGCGAGTTGGCCAGCGGCGTGCATGCGCTCGCCATCCACGCCGCAGCGCCGGGCGAAGGCGGGATTTAGCGCCGTCGCCCTGAGGCGCGAGGCGCGAAGCGCCGAGGCCTCGAAGGGTGCGGCGGCGTCATCCTTCGAGGGCCGCTACGGCTTCTCTTTCAGGAGTCGGGCCAGATTTTCCCTGGCGAACTGCTTATCAGCTTGCTCATTCACGAACTTGCCTTTGCGCGGCTTGGCCGCCAGCGCTCTTCGCAAATCCGCAATGGCGCCTTTGCGATCGCCCATCTTGTAGCGAGCCATGGCCCGGTTGTTATAGGCCGAAGGATTTTCGCGGTCGCGGCTGATCGCCACGCCGTAGTCGGCGAACGCGCGCTTAAAATCGCCTTTCATTTGATAAGCACGGCCGCGATTGTGTAGGCCACCGTATTCATCGGAAACAGCTTGATCGCCGTGTTTGAATCCGAGATGGCGCGGTCGTACTCGCCCTTGCTAATCAACTCCGCGGCACGATTGGCATAAGCATTTGCCAGATCGACGCCGGTGTAGCGCCCGGAATTGATCGCGCGGTTGCAGGCCTCCAAGGCGACGTTGCCGCTGTCGTAGATGCACATGTGCAAATCGTCGGCAGCGATGGCGCCGGTCGTGAGCAACGCGCCGGCCAATAGAAACCCGGTAAAAGAAAACCCCCGCAGATCGGATGCCCCCCACTCGCGAAGTCTGGATAATCCTATCAGGGCGGCTGACGGCCGCAACCGCGGGGGTCCGCGGGAGACC